>NZ_QWDM01000100.1 GCF_003996965.1 Flavobacterium cupreum
TGCGCTTGTTCATGTTCTCGAGCTTGCCTTGCAGCTCGACCACATAGTTCTTCATGATGCCGATCGGATCGATCTCGACGAACACTTGGGTGATCTTGCGCATCATGCTCATGTACATGTACTTGCCGAGGCGCCAGAAGCGCTTGTCGGTGACGATGAAGCCGAGCACGACGGCGACCACGCCGAGCGCGATCGCGGTGATCGTGTTCTGCAGCAAGGTGATGATGTAAGGCAGCGCCTGGTAAAGCAGATAGCCCGCGCCCCCGATCAGGGCCACGCCGAAAATCTGGCCGGTAACGCCCTCGGGGCGCTCCCAGAAGCCCTTCGGTTTGAAATCCTTCGGAGCGTTCTCGATCATGTTGACATCCTTTGCTGGGGGTGGGGCGGTAGAA
>NZ_QWDM01000101.1 GCF_003996965.1 Flavobacterium cupreum
GAGCGATGGATTATGAAAAAATAAATTACCCAATCATCAAATCTATCCTGGAGAAAGGATTAGACTTCATTGATGAAGATCCTGCTATTGAAGATAAAGAAATACCAATACATAATAATATTAGAGGTAAGGAATATTACAAATAACAACCATTAATAAAATAACTATATGAATGATCAAACATTAGAAAAAATGAAACAGTTAAGGCTCTACGGAATGTCCAGAGCCTTTAATACTACTTTAGAGGCAAGTAATATCGATTATACAAATGATGAACTTATTGCTTATTTAATTAACTCTGAATATGATGACAGAGAAAATCGAAAAGTAGAAAGATTGATCAATACTGCCAAGTTTAGGTATAAAGCTTTTATGGAAGAAATCGATTTTG
>NZ_QWDM01000102.1 GCF_003996965.1 Flavobacterium cupreum
GGCGTAGATGTCTTTGGTCAGCTGCTGGCTCTTTTTGGCCAGGCGGTCGATCTCTTCGGAGATGTCGACGGCGGAATCGTCCTGGACGAAGCGCAGCTCTTCAATCTTGGAGTCGAGCTCCGCGATCGGCTGCTCGAAATTGAGGAAGGTTGTTTTAGTCATTTTAGCTCCGTGTTATTTCGGGCCGCCGCACATCCCCCGCGCGGCCGGCGCAAGGCGTTATTCTACCGGAACCGGAGGGTGTAGCAGGAAATTTGCGCGCCATGCCGCGCACCTGCTTGACGGGCCTGCCTCGCAAGACCGGCCTCCACGATCCGCCGTTCTGGCTACTCAGCAATTACCGGGTCCAGACTGCGCCACAAATACCATGTCGCCACGGTCCGCCATGGCT
>NZ_QWDM01000103.1 GCF_003996965.1 Flavobacterium cupreum
CGTATCGCCGCCATGGCGCGGCTCTTAGGTTTCCTTGTGGCTGCCGAACTCTTTATCTTCGCATTCATGACAAATCTCCATTGCCGTTTTTGCCGCGACTAACTTAACCATCCCGGCCAAGCCCGCGACGCCATAGTTGGTCGACAGGTTCTTGAACCCGGCCAACTCGTCGGCATCCAAGTTATCCTTGTCGCTTTTGGCGAACATGTAGGCGAAAACCCAAAAATCCTTCGGCTTGGTCAGCACTATGGAGCGATTTCGATTTTGCTTGAGCCTTTTCTTCCAAACGTTACCGCCTAGGAGCCTGTCGGACTTAGGGAGTCGAAGCGAAAAAAGTGCTGGACGAGGACAGATTTTGACGATTTCGCAGTGCCAATAGCGAGCTATTG
>NZ_QWDM01000104.1 GCF_003996965.1 Flavobacterium cupreum
CATGCGCTGCTGAGTCTGCGCCCAGTGCGGCTCCATGATGTCACGCCATTCGACGGCGTCGTTCTCTAGAAACCGGTAGGTGGCGAGCGTTTCGCCCCAGCCGTTGCACGACTTCGGGATGCTGGCAGATGGGCGGTCCGAAAACTGCGCCATGATCTTCTTTGCACGGCTGTCGAGGCGAGCGTCTCCGAGGTCAAGTTCAGCAAATTCTACTTCTGTCCAGTGCGTCGATTCAGTCATAATTCCATGAGGCAAAAGACAAGAGTAAACCTGAAATCTCAAGAGTTTACAACAACATTTTTAAGAGCTTGATTGTTAACGACTTTGTTGAATCGTGAATTGTCAAATTGACACTGTTGCGCGTCCGAGTGCGAGATGTGTATAAACCT
>NZ_QWDM01000105.1 GCF_003996965.1 Flavobacterium cupreum
TTAAAAGGTCAACACGTTCTTTCCGTCCCTGGAGCTCGTCGAGCGACGAGAAGTAGTACAACAGGGTGGCCTGTTTCTTTTGGTTTGATGACAAAGTCAGGGAAGAGGGCATGTTTATTATTTAAACAATCGACGTTGATAAGCCCTTGCACTAGGGCTCCAATATTCCCGCTGATTTTAGTGGGTTATTGGACCATTCTGCAATCGAAGTTTCAATTTTTTCGGCATTGGAACAAATCGCAAGCCTCAATCCTGAATAAATCAGTGATTGCCTATAGTGATTTTTGTTGTTGCTTGCTGTGTTGTTAAAAAATAAACCATTTCTTCTGTTGGGATTGGCATTGGTACGGAGTAAAACACCTGCGATAGATAGACCGTGATTGCAAT
>NZ_QWDM01000106.1 GCF_003996965.1 Flavobacterium cupreum
GCATTGGCTGGCAAGCTGGCCAAGGTGATTTTTGACACCGTACTGTCGTTATAGTTAGTTGCCCATACATTACCCCTGCCATCAACTGCCACACCCGTCGGACCATTGCCAACCCGATAATTACCAACGAACGCAATCCCTGTGAACGCACCATCGGTGAACACTTGTTTATAGTGCCCGACCACACTGCGATACAGGGAACCGGCGATAAAAATGTCACCGTTATCATCGGTGGCAATGCCTTGTGCCTGGTCGTTACCCACTTGATAATAGACCTTTACGGTACCTACAGGATTCGCTGCCTCAAACGTAGAAAAACGCGTTCCAACCTCTGTTGTCCAAATCTTCCCATATTTGTCGATTGCTATACTATAGACCGATATTCCG
>NZ_QWDM01000107.1 GCF_003996965.1 Flavobacterium cupreum
TGAATAGACCGAACGTTATTTTCTTGATCATGACCCGTGGGGAATTAGGAACTGCGGTTCAATGTCGGGTGCCGGGATCTGGGGCACTGCGCGGAGCATGGGATGTATAGCCATGAGGCAATTACATGGGCGAAAGATAGCATCATGGGCTTGGCCTGTCTATGCCGCACGGCCGGTTTAATTGTTTCATTAAGTAAGCGGAACGGCGGAATGTTGCGTCACTAGCCAGGCTGCAAGAAAAACAAGCTTGCCTTATCCTACCATTTTCGGCAGTAAAGCAGAGCACGTTTGAGCCGCAAGGCATAAGGAGTAAAGGGAAGGCTTGTCGGTGAATGTTGTCGGAATGCTCAAGCATGGTCTACAATCCGCGGCGAAAATGGCCACCT
>NZ_QWDM01000108.1 GCF_003996965.1 Flavobacterium cupreum
GTACATGCCGGCCACGTGGTGCGAGGCGTTGAGCGCGTGGCACACCAGCACCGCGTTGGAACGCTCGGCGTTGAGGGTGCCGTAGGTCTCGTAGACGAGCGTGTAGTCGGCCAGCTGCGCGCCGCTTTGCAGCTTGAGCGGCGCGGCGAAGTGCATCGATTGGGGTGAGACGATTCCGATGGAGGACATGGGGTTGTGCGTCATTGCGCTTCTGCTTCTGTATAGGATGTGGTGTGAGGGGGCGGCCCGCAGGGGCCGCCGGCCGGGCCGCCCGTGGTGCGCATGCCGGCTAGCCGATCCGCAGCTGCTCGACCGCCTCGGCGATCGCGCCCGGTTCGCAGGTGCGCATGATCTTGCGCGTCTGCGCCATGATCGCGCCGCGGTC
>NZ_QWDM01000109.1 GCF_003996965.1 Flavobacterium cupreum
GATCTCGGTGATGCCGGCGCGCACCAGGTTGAGCACGTGCCAGGTGATCAGGGGCCGCCCGCGCACCTTGAGCAGGGGCTTGGGGCAGTCGTCGGTCAGCGGACGCATCCGCTCGCCGCGGCCGGCGGCAAAAATCATGGCTTTCATGCTTGTTCCAGTATCAGAATCAGAAGGTGTAGCCGACCTGCGGCGCCTTGTCCTCGAACGCGTCGAGCAGGCGCACCAGCGGTTTGAGCACAGTGTAGCGGTTTGCCGTCTTGCGCACATAGTCGGCCACGGTCGGCAGATCGCCCATGTAGATGCTCTTGCCGTCGCGGTAGTTCAGGCGGCAGAAGATGCCCAGGATCTTGAGGTGGCGCTGCAGCGCCATGAACTCGAAGTCGC
>NZ_QWDM01000010.1 GCF_003996965.1 Flavobacterium cupreum
TAGTTGTTAAGGCATAATTGCCGACAACAAAATAATGTAAAGTAAAATAGAATACACATTGTGTAGCTACAGCTAAAAGAACAGATTGACACAGACTATTTTACATAATCTTTTACTTTCCATAACCGTTGCCCAATGCTCCTGCGGTTTCGTACAAAATACCCTCGCCACCGCCTACGATAGCATCAAAAAAATTAAAGGCTTCACGGTTTTGTACAATGTGGTAATCTTTACCGACTACACCCAATACGGCATTATTATCGGTGCGTATGTTGGCGAAATAGTTAGGAACTTCCAATTCGTTACTGCCTATCTCTATACCGTTTGCCGTTTCTATAATGCCCGAACCTTTGGTAATTAGGGGAGATTTTACGACTTCGTAATCTAAACCTGCGTGTTTGATAGCTTCCTCGCTTGTTGGGTATTGCTCCACGATTTGCCCCAAACCGTGCCATGCCTTTTGTTGTACGCTAAAAAATGAATAACGTCCTGTTCTCTCGTTGAAATTAATGTTATGTGACATAATAAAATGATTTAAAAAGTTTGAAAATTGTTTGAATAATCGTTGTTAAAATGGGAGGTCTTCCGCTGTTCCTTGTACTGTAACTTTGTTGTTTTCGACTTGTGCAGTAGCCTGTACGCTTTCTATTTTTCTGCTACCTCCGTGTAGTTTAATTTGCGAAGTATGGAAATTGAGTCCTGCTCTTGCTTCTCCATCATTGCCTGTCCACGCTCTTGTACTTACTCTGCCCGATAGTTCAACCAAAGTGCCTTTGGTAAGTAGCTTGGCTACGTTTGGGGTAATCCAATAGGAGCAGTCGAAAAAGGTCGCTTGCTCTATGCGTTCGCCCTGCTGGTTACGGTAGCTGTCGTTGGTTGCTACTGAAAAATTTACGACTTGTTTGTTCTGTGACGTTGTGCGTACTTCCGCATCTCTTGTCAGTCTTCCTGTGATGTTCATGATTTTTGATTTTTACATTATTAAATTCCTGTTTGATTTTTTTGATTTAATTTATTCGGAAATGAGAGGAGGTGCTGAAGTTTCGTTTCCCTTTTTTACCATTTTCAATGCTATATTTTTTCATTTCTGACATTTTTTTTATTCGTCTAAAGAGCCGGAGTATGCTTTGTTTCGTTTCACGAGCATAAAAGGTTCGTGTTTAGGAGGAACAAGTTTTTGTCAAAAAAATACAACCTGAATAGGTGGAGATTTTTTTGCAAACCCGAAGGGCTTGACCTTGTTCCTGCGTTAAGAACACGGAAATTCCTTTGCTCTTGAAATGAGAAGAACATCATACTGGCTTCCTGGTTAAAAACTTATGTGGAAGCCAATGGAAAAGGCATTTGGCAAATGGTCTATGTGATTAGAAAATAGGCATTTATCTATCAGAATTTTTAATCATTTTAAGTATTTGTGGCTATGAAAGCCACCAAAAGAGTATTGGAAAATATTGTGGGGGATTTGCTCGGAATTTTTCAATATGCTTTTCAGTATTTTACAACCAAAGCTCTTTTATGGAAAGGGTATAGTGCGGGAGGTAAATGTGCTTTGGGTATAAGAAGTGTGGACATAAAAAAAGCAGAACCTTTAAGTTCTGCTTCTAAAATCTCACCCAAAAGACTATAAAATTATTAAAGAGTAAGTTCTTTTTCAGTAGCTATAAATGCAAGTTCCATAGATTGAAATTTACTTGACACCAAATCCATATCCTTACTGATTTTCTGACTCGTAATTTTTGCATAAATCTGAGTTGTGGAAATGTCTTTATGCCCCATCATTTTGCTAAGACTTTCAAGAGGAACTCCTTCTGTTAGAAACATAGTACCGAAAGTATGTCTGGCTGTATGGAAGCCGATTTTGTGTTCAGGAAAAATCTCTGCCTGTTCAATAATCTTGCGGATGTGGGTATTGCAAGTAGGGTTAGAAGGTGTCGGAAAAACAAGTTCATTCCGCATAACACCCACGTATTTATCAATTATTCTTTTAGGTATTTCAAGCAAGCGTACATTTGATGCATTATCTGTTTTTTTACGTCTGCTGATAATCCATTGATGACCGTCAAAGAATGACTGTATATTGCTTCGCTTTAACTTCTTAATATCTGAATATGATAAACCGGTAAAGCAACTGAACACAAATAAATCCCGGACTAACTCAAACCTTTTATTTGCATTATGAACCAAAATCTTCTCAACATCTTCTTTAAGCAGATAGCCACGGTCTTTTTCATTCATCCTAATCTCGTAATCTTCGAAAGGATTTTTTCTGATTAGTCCTTTCTTAATAGCAAGCTGTACCATTCGGATGACTGGCATTGTATAAACACATACTGTATTATGAGTACATTCCTTATCTACACGCAGAAAGAAGTCGAACTCACGAATAAAATCTGGGTTAAGTTCACGAAATGCCATATCTTCTTGATAATACCTTTCTTTTATAAAATCACAAAGATGTTTGTACACAATAATGTATTTTCTGTAAGTGTTTTTAGCACGTTCACCTTTTGAAACCAACCTCTCAAATTCTTCATTATGCTTTTTGAAGACTTTTAGGAGAGAGTCTTCCATAACTCCAATACCAAGGAAAGTGTTTTTTAATTTAATGGCGGTTGCAAAACCTTCATCTTTCATTATTTCGTCATAATGATGGTCTATACGTAATCTTATTTTATCTAATTTAATGTTGATTGCCAATGCTTGGGCACTCTTGCCCAAAAGCCTACCGTGTTTTAAATCCCAAGTATTAGGATTTATCTCTAATTTGGTGCTAAAACAGGCTGGCTTACTGTCTATGGTGATACGCCCCATAATTGCAACTGTTCCATTCTTCTTCGGTTCATTTTTCTTTAGGTAGTAAAGTAATTTGAACGTGGACTTTTTTGTCTTCTCCATAACTCAAAAATTTAATGTTTAAAATTAACTTTCATTGAGTTACAAGTAAATATGAAAAATAACGCAAATAACTGAAATATAGCTATTTAAAACTACTACGCTAAGCCGTAATCAGTAACGATTTAGTAACCTAACTTTGTCGTTTCAATCCCAAAAACTAAAGTACACAACCTTCCAACTTTAGAACACCATTTTATAAACCACTTTATAGTAACGGTTTTCACCGTTTTACCTATTTTTGCTTTTTATTAATTCTTTTAAAGAAAAAACAAAAAGGATTTCCACTGCTATCCCTCATGCGATTCAGTGGAATTAAGAGATTTCAACTCATTTGTGTCTTTGCGAGGAACGAAGCAATCTCACTTGCTGAATCAAGTGAATTTCGCAGCAAACTTTTCATTGCCTACATCTCCTTCAATTGCTCCAGATAATCCCGCTGATTCGAAAGCCTCGGGATTTTATGCTGCCCGCCCAGTTTATCCCTTTCTTTAAGCCAGTCATAAAATAAATTTTCTCTGGCCACATTAATCACCAAAGGGTTTAAAGTCATGTTGTTGTGGCGTTTGGCTTCATAATCGGAGTTTAAAGTCTGTAGTGTTTCATCCAGGACTTTCTGGAAAAGACCAACATCAGCCGGTTTTTTCTTGAATTCAATCATCCATTCGTGAGCGCCTTTTTCTTTGTCCTGCATAAAAATAGGAGCAACGGTATAATCGATCACTTCGGTCTGTGTAAGCTCGCAGGCTTTGGCAATGGCCTGATCGGTATTTTCGACCATTAATTCTTCTCCAAAAACATTAATATGATGTTTGGTTCTTCCCGTTACGCGAATTCTGTAAGGGTTTAAAGAGGTAAAACGAACCGTATCGCCAATTAAATAGCGCCACAAACCGGAATTAGTAGTAATGACAATAGCATAGTTTTTATTCAGTTCAACATCAGCCAGACGAATTACTTTCTGGCTGGGCGTTCCAAAAGTATCCATTGGAATAAATTCGTAAAAAATTCCATAATCCAGCATCAATAATAAATCACTTGAGTTATTCATATCCTGAATGGCAAAAAAGCCTTCTGAGGCATTGTATATTTCGTAATATTTGAAATCTTTGCTGGGTAATATTTTCTTATATTGTTCTTTGTAGGGAGAAAAACTAACGCCTCCGTGAAAGTAAACTTCAAGATTGGGCCAGATTTCAAGTAAACTTTCTTTTCCGGTGTTTTCCAGTACTTTATTCATCAGTACCAACATCCAGGAAGGAACTCCGGCAAAGCTGGTTACATTTTCATTTTTTGTTTCATTGATAATAGCCGCAATTTTAGCTTCCCACTCACTCATCAACGAGGTTTTGCTGCTTGGTGTACTGCTGAATTCAGCCCAGATAGGCATATTTTCAATCAAAATGGCTGAAAGATCCCCGAAAAAGGTATTGTTGTTTTCGTAAATCTGAGAACTTCCGCCTAAACGAAGGCTTTTTCCCAAAAACAATTCAGAATCTTCATTGTTGTTCAGGTAGAGGCAAAGTAAATCTTTACTTCCCTTATAATGGCAATCTTCAAGCGCCTCGGTGCTTACCGGTATAAATTTACTTTTGGCATTGGTAGTCCCGCTTGATTTGGCAAACCATTTGATCGGAGTTTCCCAAAAAACGGCCTGTTCGCCCTGACGTGTTCGCTCAATCAGAGGCTGTAATTCTTCATAAGTGGCAATAGGCACCCGTTCCGTAAAAGTCTGATACGAGTTAATGGATGAAAATTCATATTGTTTCCCAATGACGGTATTTTCAGAAGCTGTAATTAAATTATGCAGCAATTCTTCCTGAACTTCATTCGGATATTTTAGAAAGAGCTCTATTTGATGAATTCTTTGTTTGAGAACCCAGGATGCAAACGAGTTTATTATGGATAAGGGCATGGGAATTTTAGATTTTAGATTTTAGAATTTCCGGTTTCGGATTAAAAAGCAGGAGATTTAAAATTTGAATATCGATATACAAATACTAACTTTGTCGTTATATCAAAAATAGTGTTTTTTTGCAAAAAACAATTTATTTAAGGGAAAGATTACGTTTCATAATTTAAAGCTTCGAAATAAAATCCAATCAGAAATAGTAATCTGAAATTTAAAACCAACAATCTGAAAATCTCATGACATACCAAGGAGTACTTACAAAAATGCAGACAGAAATGGGAAATCCAATTCAGTATTACCTCGTTTTTGAAGATAGTTTTCTCAATATGAATCAATTATTGAATAAAGAAATTGAGATCAATTTTATGGGGTACCAATGTTTGAATTGTTCCAAGAAGAAAAAAATATTCAGACAGGGTTTTTGTTATGATTGCTTCTATTCAAGCCCTGCAGTTGGGGACTGGATTATGAGACCCGAATTGAGTACCGCCCATTTAGGCATTGCAGACCGTGATTTAGAATTTGAACAAAAAGTACAATTGCAGCCTCATATTGTATATTTAGCGGCAGCAAGTGAAATAAAAGTTGGGGTAACCCGTAAAACGCAGGTTCCGACACGCTGGATTGATCAGGGCGCCAGTCAGGCCATCGCGATTGTTGAGGTTCCGAACCGCTATCTGGCAGGAATCGCTGAGGTAGCATTAAAAAGTCATTATACCGATAAAACCAACTGGCGAAAAATGCTTCAGAACGCAACAGAGACCTTTGATTTAATCAAAGAAAAGGAAAAAGTCGAAAGTTTAATTCCGGCCGAAGCAAGAGACTATTTTTACAGTGAGAAGAATGATTTGTATGAATTGCAGTATCCCGTTTTAAATTTTCCGCCAAAAGTAGCAAGTTTAAATTTAGACAAAACAGCTTCGTTTCAGGGGAAACTCATCGGAATAAAAGGGCAATATCTGATTTTTGAAAATGGTACTGTTTTTAATGTCCGCAGCTCTGAAGGATATGTGGTGACGATAGATGTTTAACGGAGTTGCAGTTTTTTAATGTCTTTATTTTCTTGATATTACACGTTTTAACCTTGTTGTAAACATGTAAAAGTTGATACATTTGATTACAATTTTATAATAATTACTTATTAGAACATTTTACTTTTAGGAAGTAAAAGAAGTTAGATTTGAAGAGATTCTGATGATAACTTTTTGACTTTAAAAAAAGACAAATTTTATAATTCGTAAATTATTACAAATGGGTGTATTAGCTACAGTAAATGTTTTTAGAAGGCGCATAATGCGCGGCCTGACTAAAAATATAGGGAAATCAAAAAGAAATTTGGACATTCTCTTAGTTGATAAAGCAGAAATCAAAAGAGTTTTAATCTGCAGGCCTAATGCAAGGCTGGGTAATCTTTTGTTGGTTAGTCCGCTTGTTCAGGAAGTTTCAGAAATGTTTCCAAATTGTAAAATTGATTTGTTTGTAAAAGGACCGCTGGCACCTATTATCTACGAAAATTATGATACTGTCTACAAAACAATTCATTTGCCTAAAAAACCCTTTAAGAATTTACTGGAATATATTAAGGTGTGGATTTCTATAAGAAGACAGCCTTATGACATGGCCATCAATGTTGATCAAAATTCTTCTTCAGGCCGGTTAGCCATTATCTTTTCCAGAGCGAAATACAAATTTTATGGTGATTTAAGTGATCAGCATCAGCAAACCAAAAGCGACTACGACCATATTGCCAAATATCCCGTTTACAATTTCAGAAATTATCTGACCAAATTAGGATTAGCCAAAAGCAACAAAATAATCGCTCCTTTAGATCTCAAATTAAGTTCCTCTGAATTCGAAGAGGGAAAAAGGATTCTGGATAAAGTAACTGGAAATGGCTTAAGAAGAACAATTTGTTTGTTTACCTATGCCACAGGAACCAAATGCTTAGCGGAAGTATGGTGGGAAGATTTCTATAAGGCACTAAAAAAGGAATATCCGGAATACAATATAATTGAAGTTTTACCTATCGAAAATGTATCGCAAATTGCGTTTCAGGCTCCCACGTTTTATAGTAAAGATATTAGGGAAATAGGATCACTGATAGCCAATACGGATGTTTTTATAGGAGCCGACAGCGGAATGATGCATTTGGCCAGCTCGGTTCAGACTCCGACGGTAGGTTTGTTTTCGGTCTCGGAACTTAAAAAATACGAACCCTATGATAATTGCAGTATTGGGGTTAATGTTCTCAAGTATTCCAAAAAAGATTATTTCAAAGTACTCAATAAAATACTGAATAACGGAAAACTGAAAATATATTCAAGAGCAGTTTAAAATAAAAAAAGGTCAATCTGTTAAGATTGACCTTTTTACTTTAGTGTAATTTATTATTTTTTCTTTTTAAACAAACCGTTCAGTAAATCGCTTGCTTTTTTGGTAGCTTCCTGAGTGTTTTTTTCTTTCTCAGTTGCTGCCGCTTTTGTGGTATCTTTTGCTTTAGTGTTTTTGTTAATTAAATCCGTAAGGGCAGAAGCACCTTTTTGAGTTAATTTCTGTTTTTGCTGATTCACTAACTGCGTTGTTAAACTGCTAACGGCACTTTTCATATCCGTTGAAATTTTCGGATTGGAAAAATTACCCGTAATCATTGCGTTGACCGGAATGTTGTCCAGTTTTGCAGCATCTGCAGGAGACATTTTGGCAATTAATGCATTGGCCTCAGTTCCTAAATATTTAGCCGGAACATCTAATTTTAAGTTGTAATTCATCGTTTGGTCAAAACCATGTGTTCCGCCCACTGTAATTTTAATGTCCTGGTATTTGATGTCAAATGGTTTTACATTTACTTTTCCGTTATCAAAAGTCAATGCCATTTTCAAATCATTTAAGTTCAGTTTGCTGGCATCAAGGAATTTAATATTGGAAGTCAACGAATTCAATACAGTCGAATTCTTACTGTTTAAAGTAGTCGAAAGCAACTGTCCGAGTAAATCTCCCGAAAGTGATTTTAAATCCGGAGTTAATTCTTTGGCATCTAAATTTCCGTTCAGTTTGATAGTCGAATTCAATTTACCGTTGATGATTCCCGCCAACGGTGCAATTTTTTTCATCATATCCAGCTGTGTAAAAGTCTGCGCGATATCTACCTGATTGAAGCCTAAATTCATGTTAAAGGTGGGCACTTTTTCTTTTGTGGAAACCGTTCCTGTTAACCCAATGGATCCTCCGAAAATAGAAGTTTTAAAGTTCTCTAAAGTTGCTTTTTCATCTTTAACAATTAATTTTCCGGAGACATCTTTTAGTTTTAAATTATCATACAAAACAGTGGTTGCCTTTGCATTGATGGTACAATTCAAAAATGCCGGAATCTTCATTGCTTCCGATGGTTTTGCCGCTGTTTTAGTCGTAGCAGGTTCGCCTGAAGTCATAAAATCATCAACCGCCAGTTGGTTCGAGCTCATGTTGAAGTTTCCTTTAAGTTCCTGTTTTTTGAACATGAAACCGTAGAAATTCTCCAGAACACCATTAATGCTGATATCACTTTTTCCAGTGGTAGCATCAAATCGTTTCAGGTTGATTGTGCTTGGGTCAAATTGCACCAAAGCCGTGCTGATGTTCATTGATTTGTTGTTTTCATCCGTGTATTTAAACCCTGACAAACTCATCGTTCCGGCATTCTTAATGTTTTCATACTGGCTTTTTTCCACAGAAGCCATGTCAAAATTTGTTGTCACATCGGCTTTCAGGATACCGGCCAAAGGCTTGTCAAGTTTGATCGGGTACGCTTTGGAAAGATTAGCCAGATTGATTGTTCCTTTTAAGGCGGCGTCTACAATTGGATTTACGGTGATGTTTTTCACATTCGCCTTTGCGCTGAAAACATCCTGATCAATTCTGAAAGAGAGTTTGTCTAAATTAACGTAGGTGTCATTCAGAATACCGGTTTCATTTATGATTTTAGTGTCAATTACAATATTCTGAACAGACTTAGGCAGGTTCGGATATTGAAAAGAAGCATTGTTGGAGGCAATGGCAATGTTGAATTTCGGTACAGTAGTATCGGTTAATTCTCCCTTTGCAAAACCTGTTACGGTAAAATCACCTGTAGTTTTTACACCGTCTAAACCTGAAGCATAAGCAGAAGGAATTAATCCCAGGAAATTGGTAAAGGACGAAGTTGGTGTTTTAAATTTCAAATCATAAATCTGTCCTTTTTCAACCATCTGAATAAATCCGTCAAATTCTAAGGGTAACTGGTTGATTAAGGCTTTGTTTTCTTTAAAAGTATATTTGTTTTTTTCCAGATCAATTCCCAGGACAGCATCTAAAGTCAGGGATATATTTTTCATGTAATTGATCTTGTCCATATCCAAAGAAACTTTAGCCGTAGATTTGGTCGTTAAATCAAGTTTTGAATTGGTAAAATCCCCGGTTCCTTCGTGATTTAAACTGTCAATAACCATTCTGATTTTAGAACCCTGATCGATATATCTGAAAGTGAAATTCTCAATTTTATAATTTTGAATTTTTAAAGCAAGCGGTTTGCTGGCTTCTTCTTTTTCTGTTTTTTCTTTGTCCTTCAGTGCAATGTCAAAGTTTCCTACGCCATCTTTATTAAAAATAATATTGATCAGACCATTTTCAGAGCTTATTCCCTGAATGTTCAGTGGTTCGTCTTTTCCTTTAAAAAGTTCTTTGATACTCATATTTAGGTTTAATTTACCTAACGAAACCAAAGTATCTCCTTCAAAAGGCGCTTTGTTGATAATGACTAATTTGTCAATACCCACCGTAGCATTTGGAAAGTCTTTAAACAAACTTAAATCGGCATCTGCAAAACTCACTTTAGCATCTACACTTTCGTTAATAGCTTCTGAAATTTTCGCTTTTATCTGATCCTTAAAAAAATAAGGAATGGCGAAGAGCGCGGCAATAAATACCACGAGAATAATGGCTGTGATTTTTAAAATTTTCTTTAACATAATTAATTATAGATTTGAGGATTAAGGTTCTTAATTGGAATGCTATTCCTGCAAAAATAGACTTTTATAGTGTAGTTTATTTTAAAATTAGTATAAAAAACAATAGCCTGCCTTAGATCGAATTTCGATTAGGGCAAGCTATCAAAAAAAAATAAATTAATTTTCTATGTTTTTAAAACTTTATGAAAGAGCGGCTTTTTTATTTTTTACGGGTTTTTAATTTTTGGCTAAAATAGGGGAGATTACAGGTTACGGATGTTAAGCGGGAATTAACTTTTGGTTAATTAAAATGAAAAATCCGCATGAGAAACGACTCAGACGGATTTAGTTATATGTTTTTTATTTTTTATTGAATGTTTAATCCGAAAGGCAGCATCGCCTGAACTCCTTTTTGTTTTTGAAATCTTTTCACCTGTTCGATAATCATGTAATTTTCTTCACCGATTTCTTCCTTGATAAAAGCCTCTTTGGATTTTGCAAAAGGTAAATTTGATAACAGATCATCAAATGACTTTTCGTATTCCGGGTAATTCTGTGTACTGTACGATTTTATTTTGGCGATTCTGGCAGCTTCTGCAATAGCATCATTCAGTCCGCCGATTTTATCTACCAGACCAATTTTTATAGCTTCAGAACCGGACCATACTCTTCCTTGTGCAATGGCATCAACCTGGGCAAAAGTCATTTTTCGGCCTTCGGCTACATGCGTTACAAAAGTTTTATAAATATTTTCTACGCCTTCTAAGGTAAAGGCTTTGAATTTTTCGTCAATTGGTACAAAAGGACTGTAGTTGGCTGAATTTTCGTGTGTTTTTACCTGTTCGGTATTGATGCCCAGTTTATTTGCCAGCGGACTGAAATTCGGCAAAATTCCGAAAACCCCGATCGAACCTGTGATGGTATTTCTTTCTGCGAAAATGGTATTGGCATTACACGCAATATAATACCCGCCCGAAGCAGCATAATTACCCATAGAAACAACAACAGGTTTCACTTTCTTGGTGATTTCAATTTCTCTCCAGATCAGATCAGAAGTCAGTGCGCTTCCGCCCGGGCTGTCGATTCTTAAAACAATAGCCTTTACATCTTCGTTTTTTCGTGCTTCCTGCAAAGAACGACGCATGGCACCTTCACCAATTACAGTAACGTCACCTTCACCACTCTGAATTTCACCCTGAGCGTAAATGATGGCAATCTGATCACTTGACGTGTTTGTCAGTGCTGTGGTTATATTATTTTGAGTATAATCTAAAATTGAAATTTTATGGTACTCCTCATCGTCTGCCACTTTTAGTTTCTTTTTGATGGCGTTATGATAAACATCCTCATAAGCAACGATATCTACCAGATGCTGTGCTTTTGCCATTTCAGGAGTTCTGGCTAACAATCCGTCTGCGATTTCGTTTAGTCTGGCTAAAGGAATATTTCGGCTTTTTGAAATATCACTTGTAATAGTGGACCAGATCGAATTTAAAAGAGCGGTGACCTGTTCTCTGTTGGCGTCACTCATTTTATTTTCCAAAAAGGGCTCAACGGCACTTTTGTATTTTCCATGACGAATCACCTCCATGTGAATGCCCGATTTGTCCTGAAAATCTTTAAAGAACATAACTTCAGACGAAAGACCTTTGAAATCAAGATCTCCGGCAGGGTTTAAATAAACAGTATTGGCAACAGAGTTCAAATAATATTCTTTTTGCGAATACGTATTGGCGTAAGCCCACACAAATTTCCCTGACTTTTTGAATTTTTCAAGCGCGTTTCTTAAATCTTTATATTGCGCCAGTCCTAACGATGACTGATCATTTAAGATGGAGATTCCTTTAATATTACTATCCGTTTCGGAAGCTTCAATCGCATGGATCACATCGGTTAAACCAACTCCTTTCGGGTCTGAAAAAACCGTTACCAAAGGATCCTTATATTTTCCGGCATAATCATTTTTAATTTTTTTCAGGTCTAATTCGATCACAGAATCCGCTTTAACGGAAACAGTGTCGTCTCCTCCAAAAATAGTACCGATAAGAATTACTCCGAAAAAGAATAACATAATGAATACAAAAATACCAATCACTGTGGCAACTACATTTCCTAGAAATTTCATAAATATATTTTTTTAATAAGTATTAAAAAAGGCGGGTTTGTTACAAATATAATTGAAATATCATATTTATTCTTCTGATAAACAAGTTTGTTTTTGGAATATACTGCTTTTTTAAAACCAATTTAAGCTGAAAAATACTATTTTTAGTCCATATAAAACTCCCTGATGAAAAAATATCTTAGTTTCTTACTGCTCCTGTTATCCCTTACCGGATTTTCTCAGAATTTAGAATTCCTGGTGCTGGATGAAATTACAAAACAGCCCATCGAAAATGTAAGCCTCTTTTATTCCAAATTAAACGAAGGGACTTTTACGAACACAGAAGGTAAAGCAGTCCTGAAAGAGAACAAGGTAGCGCTTTTGATTTCAAATCCCGGGTATCAGGATATCATTTTAAATCCGGATCAACTGAAAAAATCAAATACTGTTTTTATGAATCCTCAGGCAGTAGAACTCGATGAAGTAATTGTAAATTCCTTTGACCTGAAAAAAGCACTGCAGTATGTTTCGGATAATTACAATAAATTATATGTTTCGACTGCATTTGAAAAAGAATGTAATTTCAAGGAAACCCTTTCCGTAGAAAATAAATTAAAAAGACTAATTCTGACCAAAGTCAACTGGTGGGGGAAAAGTTACGAACTGAAAAAAAATTATGACGAGCTTAAATTAAGATTAGGTGCTGTTGAATATTCCAAAAACAGGGCACTCGATATTTTAGTAGACTCGCCGGAAGAAAATTTGCCTTCAGGTACAGGTTTTATAGAAACTAAGTCTTTAATATCGGTGCTGTATTTAAATGTATTTATTAAAAATTTCCTGGTCTCTTTAAATCAGTTCAATAGCAATGTTGAAAAGTCTTCTGCAAATGAAATCATAGTTTCTTTTGAAACAGAATGGGTAAAGAATAAAGATGTTGAAAGCCGTTCAGTCGGTAAAATTGTGTTTGATAAGCAGTCAAAAGCTATTGTTGAATTTGTGAATGAAATTGAATTCAAAAACAGGATTGTTAAAAAAACAACAAGCATTACCAAAAAAGAATACTCCTATGAAACACTGAAGAATAGCACAAAACATGATTTTTATAAAAACAATGACAATCTCTGGAGCTTGAAAAGTTTTTTTGTTACGGCAGATCTTTATATTGATTATGATAAAAAAAGATACTTTACCTCTTTTGAAAACTCGATCTATGTATTAAAGGAATCCCGCGTCAATAAAGTTAATAATGAAGGGCTCATAAATCTGGAAAAGCCAATCTATCAGAGTCTTCCTTCCAATACAATTGCCGGTAATAATTCTATCCTGTTAACAGAAAAGGAAAAAGAATTTATAGACAAGAATTAATTTATCTTAGTTGGGAAGAGATCCGGTGAAATAATGTAATTAATTCTAAAATAGTTTTAGTTAATTTGCATTTATTATGAAATCACAGCATCAGGTCGTATTAGCAATAGGCAGTAATCAGGGAAATCGGTTAGCAAACATCGAAAGTTGTATACAACTTATACATCAGGAAGTGGGAACTGTAATTAAGGTTTCAAAGCTTTACGAAACGCCTGCCTGGGGTTTTGAAAGTGATGCATTTTATAACTGTGCGCTTCTTATACACACCAGTTCTTCAGCGCAAAAAATCCTTACTCAGGTTTTAAAAATCGAAAAACAATTAGGACGAATCCGCCTCAATCAGGAAGGCTATCAATCCCGTCTCATTGATGTTGATCTGATTGTTTTTGATCATGAAGTCATTAAATCGGAGAAACTTGAAGTGCCGCATCCCTTAATGCAGAACAGAAAATTTGTATTATTGCCGATGCAGGATTTAAAATTAGACTGGAAACATCCTGTACTTCAAAAAACAATAGCCGAGCTACTGGCAATTACACCCGATGATAGTCTTTGTACGGTTGTGCAGGATTTGAAAAATCCGTTGCAGGACATTCCGCTCGAGAAGTTCAATTATATCGCCTTTGAAGGGAATATAGGCGCCGGGAAAACGACCCTGGCACATAAAATTGCAGAAGATTTTAATGCGAAAACCGTTTTGGAACGCTTTGCAGACAATCCGTTTTTACCTAAATTCTATAAAGATCAGAACCGGTATGCCTTTCCGCTGGAAATGTCTTTTCTGGCCGACAGATACCAGCAATTATCAGACGATTTAGCGCAGTTTGATTTGTTTAAAGATTTTATAGTCGCCGATTATCATATTTTCAAATCATTGATCTTTGCCAAAATCACCCTGGCCGAAGATGAATATCGTTTGTACAGAAACCTGTTTGATATTATTTATAAAGAAATGCAAAAGCCTGATTTGTATGTTTATTTATATCAAAATACAACAAGATTGTTAGAGAACATTAAACGACGCGGCCGTGCTTACGAACAGAATATTGAAGCAGAATATTTAGATAAAATCAATGTTGGGTATCTGGATTACATCAAATCACAAACCGATCTCAATGTTTTGATTATTGACGTTTCTGACCGTGATTTTGTCAAAAAACATGAAGATTATCTTTTCATACTGGATGAAATTAAAAAGAAAATGGCGTAATTGATTTTTATCTTTTCAATGTAAAATGACCTCTAATAACAGGTTTCGTATTGTCTATTTTTAAGGCATACCAATAATCGGAAGCAGGAAGCGGAATGCTGTTGAAATTTCCATCCCAGCTCATTTTCGAGGCGTTTAATTCGGTCAGGAGCTTTCCGTACCGGTCAAAAATGGTCACTTTCGCCTGAGGATAGTTTTCTATTCCGTTTACTTCCCAGACATCATTAAAAGTATCATTATTTGGAGTGAAAAAAGCGGGAAAAACCAGAATAATAAAATCTTGTGTAGTTCCCTCGCAGCCGTTTTTCTCTTTGATATAAGCCCTTTGTAGACCCGCAGGGATATCATAAAAAGTATTGGAATCCTGAAAATTAAACCCGTCAACAGAATATTCATAATACTCTTCTTCTCTGGTCAGATAAATAGTAGCAGTAGTTCCGTTTGTCTCTATACGGTCAATTTTTGGGATCAGGTGTTCCTGTACTGTTATTGTCTTTGTACTTGGGCAGCTTTGAGGGGCTGGACTCTTCACTTCAACCGTGTAAGTTCCGCCTGTAGTTGCTTTGATGGTCTGGGTTGTGGCGCCGGTAGACCATGCATAGTCCATTCCGGCAATTCCTGCATCCAGAACGACCTCGCGACCCTGGCACAACGGAATATCTTTCTCATCTGTAACCGCAGGAGGGGTGTAAATAACAATGTCAACAGGAATACGCGTACTATTTATACAGCCGTTGTTTGAAGCTTCAGCATAATACGTAGTGTTTGCTGTAATAGCGGGTGTGGAAAAGGTATTGCCTGTCCCTATACTGGAGTTTGCAGTAGCAGTTGTAAACCAGCTTATGGTACCAATATTAGAGCTGGCTTGTAAAGTGACACTCCCAGGCCCACATCTGGCTACAATTGGATCAGTAGTGGTTGGGATATCCGGAGTCGGGTTAACGGTAACCGTAACGGCTTTTCTTTTGGTTTCGCAACCCGGATCAGCATAATAAGTTTTCGTTGTATTTAGGATTGGAGTCGTAAAACTGCTTCCGGTACCTAGTGATGTTCCGCCTGTGGGTACATCGAACCAATTAATTATTATCCCTGTTGTGGGTGCTGTAGTAATCGTAAAAGTTCCGGAATCGCAGATGGGCTGAGGGATAACAGGCTGAACTTCCGGAATAGTAATTTTGGTACTGGCCGCAATTTGTAAAGGCAGTTCCCCCGGCATTCCGCCATATTCCACCACAAATCCTTTGGGTTGATAGGGGTCACCGGAATTTAATGAGCCTGTATTTGATAAATCATTCCAGGAGCCTCTTATGCCAATTCCGGGTTGCGTTATATGGGCATAGTCTTCGTCTCCCTGATTGTTGGGTTCGCCATTATTCCAAAAAGTATACGTCATTAGGTTACCTGCCTCAGGACCGGTAACCCATTTCCAGTTGCCTTCGGTTTCGGCATCGCTGCCGCCAATCCAGCCTGTTCCCGAGGCCTGCTCTCCAATTAATTGCGCCTCGTCAGCAGATAAAATAGTGGCTAAATATCCTTTAAGGCCATAATAAGTACTGGCTTCAGCGGCTGTTTTTGCAGCAGTCCAGGTAATACCAATACTGGGAATAAATAAATAATAATGTTGTGTCGAAGGGAGGTAATTGGCTTGCCCTATGGTAATCGAAAAAGTTCGGGTTCCGGAAGCTGTCGCTGATGAATTTGAAAAAACAACATCTCTTACAGCGGCTTCAAGCTCCGAATATAAAACGTCAGCTCCGGTCGGACTTGATAATTTTAATTTTCCTGCAGTAGCATCCCAGCTTGTTATAATGGACGGATGAGATGCCGGATTTGAAAGTTCAAGTTGGTCTAAACCACTGGAATATCCGGAAGAAATCTGAATATAAAGCGCTTGAGTTCCTGTTTCAGCAGCATCGTGACTTATCGTTATGCTGGTAACAATGTTTAACGTGGTTTGCGGACAGTAGATCTGATTTCCTGATGCAACAAGAACTGGCGGGTCAATGGCCGCCAACTTTTTTTTTGCAGATTTTACAGTGTCATTTGCGGCATGTGCGACATTTTTGTTAAAAACAGTGGCTTTTTCATGGGCTTGCACGGAATAAAAACTTAAAATAAAAAATATTATATATATTGTTGCAAAATTGATACTTTTCATTTTATAAAAGTATCAATTTTATAACGATAAAAAAATATATTTCTATTCAGGCCAGTTAAGCTTCTGAAACAAATCCCAAACTACAATTCCGGCACTTACGGAAATATTTAAGGAATGTTTGGTGCCCAGCTGCGGAATTTCGATACAGCCATCACAAAGGGCAACTGCTTCCTGAGCCACGCCGTACACTTCATTCCCAAAAACCAATGCGTATTTTTGATTTTTGGTTACTTTGAAGTCCTGCAGAAAAACAGCACTTTCTACTTGTTCAATCGCAAGTGTCAGGATGTTTTCTTTTTTAAGGTTTTCAATAACCTCCAAAACATTTTCGTGATGTTC
Organism: Flavobacterium cupreum; assembly: GCF_003996965.1. Lineage (GTDB taxonomy): Bacteria > Bacteroidota > Bacteroidia > Flavobacteriales > Flavobacteriaceae > Flavobacterium > Flavobacterium cupreum. Next base: position 16,945 of record NZ_QWDM01000010.1, read on the forward strand.
CCAGGCTACAGTTTCGGTCGCGCCAAGGGCTGTTTTATGAATTTCTTTATTGGGAGGAGTAGCTGTAATCCCGCACAGGATTATTTTTTCAATCAGAAAAGCATCTGCAGTCCTGAATACGGATCCAATATTGTGTAAACTTCGAATGTCATCCAGCACTAAAATAAGAGGTGTTTTTTCGGATTCCTTAAAATCTTCAATCGATTTTCGGTCTAGTTCACTATTTTCAAGTTTTCTCATTTGGGTTGAATTCAGGTCATAAAAAAAGCTTCCAAAGATAAGGAAGCTTTTTCAATTATTTTAGATTGTTTTTCAGATTAGCTTTTTACAGGATCCGGTAAAACAGTACCTTTAATAGTAAGTACTTTTGTAGGTTGTCCTTCAGCGTTAGAAGTAACAGTTACCGTTTTTGTAAAAGCACCAACTCTGTCAGTAGCATATTTTACACCAATAATACCTTTAGCACCCGGAGCGATTGGCTCTTTTGGTGTAGTTGGTACAGTACAACCACAAGATCCCTGCGTATTAGTGATGATAAGTGGTTTAGTTCCGTTGTTTACAAAAACAAATTCACGTTTTCCGTCAGCATTGTGAGCGATAGTTCCGTAGTCAATTGTTTCAGTTTCAAAAGCCATTCCTGCTCCTTCAACTTTAGCTACTTTAGCCGCTTTAGAAGTTGCTTTTTTAGTACTTTGAGCATTAGAAGCTGTAATTCCAACTACAGCTAACATAGCGAATAAAATTATTTTTTTCATCTTTTATAGAGTCTTTTTTAATTATGAACAAATCTATATAAAATTCTTATATCTGTGCTTAAAAAAATCTTAAAATATTTTAATTTTTGTTGCCCTTCGATATTCCTTCAAAATATTATAAATTCGCTGTCATAATTTTTCATTTAAAATATAATAATTTGGCAGCGAAAGAGAAAGTGGTGAAGGAAACACCTTTAATGAAACAGTATAATGAAATCAAGAGAAAATATCCTGATGCATGTTTGCTTTTCAGAGTAGGTGATTTTTACGAAACCTTTGGAGAAGACGCCATCAGAGCTTCTAAAATTCTGGGAATCACATTGACAAAACGTGGTGCGGGTTCTGAAACCGAAACGGCTTTGGCCGGTTTTCCGCATCATTCAATTAATACGTATTTACCAAAATTAGTAAAGGCAGGACTTCGGGTGGCAATTTGTGATCAGCTTGAAGATCCGAAAATGACCAAAACAATCGTTAAGCGCGGGGTTACAGAATTGGTAACTCCGGGAGTTTCTTTAAATGATGAGGTTTTGCAGTCTAAGACAAATAACTTTCTGGCTTCTGTTTATTTTGCTAAAAATAATATAGGGATTTCCTTCCTCGATGTTTCCACGGGAGAGTTTTTAACCGCTCAGGGAAATGCGGAATATATTGATAAATTACTGCAGAACTTTAATCCGAGTGAAGTTCTGGTTCCGAAGAATAATAAAGGTGATTTCAAAGATGCTTTCGGTACTGATTTTCATAGTTTTTACCTGGAAGACTGGATTTACAAAGAAGATTATGCTTTAGAGATTTTGACCAAGCATTTTCAGACCGTTTCCCTAAAAGGATTTGGTGTAGAGGAACTGAAGGAAGGAGTTGTGGCTTCCGGGGCTATTTTGTATTATTTATCCGAGACACAGCACAATCGTGTCCAGCATATTACCGCCATTCAGCGTATTGCCGAAGATGCCTATGTCTGGATGGACCGTTTTACCATTCGAAATTTAGAATTGTATCACAGTTATAATCCAAATGCGGTTACACTTTTAGATGTAATTGACCGAACGCTTTCCCCGATGGGAGGACGTTTGTTAAAACGCTGGCTCGCTTTGCCGCTAAAAGAAAGTGCGAAAATAAAAAGCCGTCATGATGTAGTTTCCTATTTGAAATCAAATCCCGGGGTTTTACATACTATCCAATACCAGATCAAACAAATTTCAGATCTGGAACGATTGATTTCTAAAATTGCGACTGGAAAAATTTCACCCCGTGAGATTGTGTATCTGAAAGAATCTCTGGACGCTGTTATTCCAATAAAAACCCTGGCGCTCGAAAGTCCACAGGAAGCCGTAAAGGTAATTGGGGATAGTCTGCATGCCTGTGATTTGTTACGGGAGAAAATCAAAACAACGTTAAACCAGGACGCTCCGGTTGCGATTGCAAAAGGAAATGCCATTGCAAAAGGAATAAGCGAAGAATTAGATGATTTAAGGGCCATTTCGACCTCAGGAAAAGAATATTTGGAAGGAATTGAAAAAAGAGAGTCGGAGCGAACCGGAATATCTTCTTTGAAAATTTCATTTAATAACGTTTTTGGCTACTATATCGAAGTTCGGAATACCCATAAAGATAAGGTGCCAACAGAATGGATTCGTAAGCAGACGCTGGTAAACGCAGAACGTTATATTACGGAAGAATTAAAAGAATATGAAACCAAAATTTTAGGAGCTGAGGAGAAAATTTATAAAATTGAAACCGATCTTTTTGAACAACTAGTGGCCTGGATTGCTACTTACATCAAACCGGTTCAGATGAATGCTTATCTGGTAGCACAATTAGACTGCTTGTGTTCGTTTACGCAACTGGCTGTGGAAAATCAATATGTATGTCCGGAAATTGATGAAACTTTTGAACTGGAAATCAAAAACGGAAGGCATCCTGTAATTGAGAAACAGCTGCCTGTTGGCACACCTTATATTGCCAATGATGTTTTCCTGGACAGAGAAACGCAGCAGCTGATTATGATTACCGGACCCAATATGTCTGGGAAGTCGGCTATTTTGAGACAAACGGCCTTGATTGTCCTGTTAGCTCAGATGGGAAGTTTTGTTCCTGCTGACAGTGTTCGAATGGGAATCGTTGATAAAATCTTTACAAGGGTAGGCGCTTCAGATAATATTTCGATGGGAGAATCTACTTTTATGGTGGAAATGAACGAAACAGCTTCGATTCTGAACAATATCTCAGACCGAAGTCTGGTATTGCTGGATGAAATCGGAAGAGGGACCAGTACTTACGACGGAATATCGATTGCCTGGGCTATTGCCGAATTTTTACATGAGCATCCGTCAAAGCCAAAAACACTGTTTGCAACGCATTACCACGAGTTAAATGAAATGACCGAATCATTGCCGAGAATACAGAATTATAATGTAGCGGTAAAAGAATTAAAAGATAACGTTCTTTTTATCCGTAAGCTCGTAAAAGGAGGAAGTGCCCACAGTTTTGGAATTCATGTCGCAAAAATGGCCGGAATGCCACAAATTGTAATTTTAAAAGCACAGAAATTATTAAAGAAATTAGAGAAGAACCATTCAAGTGATGCCCTAAACGGAATAAAATCGGCTAATAATGAAATGCAAATGAGCTTCTTTAATCTGGATGATCCGCTGTTGGAAGAGATAAAAGAGGAGATCATGAGTCTTGATATAAATGCGATCACACCGGTTGAAGCGCTGATGAAGCTGAATGAGATCAAAAGAATGCTGGTAAAGAAATAATTTTCATATTTAAAGTTTAGGTTATCAGAAGGTTATAAAATAAGTGTAATTTTTTTTCAAAAAACGCTTGTATAACTCAATAAATGTCTTAAATTTGCAACCGCAATACAGAACAATTCAGGTGTTGCGGTTCTTACTAGAATTTGAAACGCGAAAATAGCTCAGTTGGTAGAGCGCGACCTTGCCAAGGTCGAGGTCGCGGGTTCGAGCCCCGTTTTTCGCTCAAAACCATATAATGCTCGGATGGTGAAATTGGTAGACACGCTGGACTTAAAATCCAGTGAACAGCAATGTTCGTGCGGGTTCAAGTCCCGCTCTGAGTACTAAAGCCTCTTCTTTTGAAGAGGCTTTTTTTATGACGTAAACTCACTGGTTAAATAAATTTACGAAGTAAATTTATTTAAGAAGAATCTAAGAATCTAAGAATCTAAGAATCTAAGAATCTAAGAATCTAAGAATCTAAGAATCTAAGAATCTAAGAATCTAAGAATCTAAGAATCTAAGAATCTAAGAATCTAAGAATCTAAGAATCTGCCCGATCGCTATCGGCTAAAATCAACAATATAAAATCAAAAATTCTAAATGGGCGCCTTTGTAATTAGTAAACGATTTAACGATGAATATAAATTTGTTTTTACTTCCAGGAAAGGAAAAGTGATCTTTACCAGTTTGAGTTATGAATTAAAGTTCGAATGCGAAGAAGATATTGAAAAGTTTAAATTGAGTATGGATCTGGCTAAGTTTTTAAAATTTAAGGGTTCTGGTGGAAAATACTTTTTTAAATTGATGCTGGGGGAGCTTCATTTCGCAACAAGCCGTAAATACACAACAGAGTTGCTTTTACAGAAAGGAATCAAAGAAATTGTTACGTATGCATCAAGTTCGGAGATTTTGGACTTCTCGTCCAGTGAGTCGATTTTTGAAGATGAAGAAGTGGTTGAAGATGAAATGGAATAAAAAAAGAAATTCCAATAAAAAAAATCCAAATTCCAATAGAGTGTAGTTGGTTGTTTTGTAAAAATAATAAGTTTAAAAATCCAAATTCCGGAAATACAATTTGTATTGTTGGAATTTGGATTTTTTTTATATTGGATTTTTTTAAACTATATTGGAATTTTTTAAATTTTGAGCAAAAAAAAACCATCTCTAGGATGGTTTTAAAATTTTTAGAACTTAGGTTCTAATTATTTTTTTACTTCTTCTACTTTAGCAGCAGCAGAGTCAACTTTAGCAGCAGCAGAATCAACAGTTGCAGCAGCAGAATCAACTACAGCAGCAGCAGAATCAACAGTAACTGCAGTAGAATCTACAGCTTCAGTAGCTGGAGCATCAGCTTTTTTACAAGATACAACAGTTAAAACAGCAACAACAGCTAAACTTAAAAATACTTTTTTCATCTTACTTAATTATAAAAGGTTAATTATTAATTCGTGGCAAAGATATAAATTTTTTAATATGTAAAATATTTTTTTATTTTTTTTTTAAAATATTTTCATTGCTCACGAATATCTTACTTATCAAACAATATGCCAAAATACTAAAATTATGTTATATTATTGTATTTTTTGTATAAATTATTTTTTGTTGAATATTCAATAAGAAAATTGGCCTTTTTGATTCTCTGACCAGTGGTTTGTTTTGCTTTTTATTAATTATTACGCAGGCTTTAAAAGCTTAAATAAGCTCATTTGAGCAACTTTTTTATTATTTACGACGCAAAACCTGTCTTTTGTTATTTCGAGTTGTTAAAAAACGGTTTTCATGATGGTGTTTGTTGCTCCTTTGTTGTTCTGAATAAATGACTCACAAATTTGAGATTTTTCCTTAAAAAATTTTTCATCTGAAATTAAGCGATCCAGATTTTGTCTGAGTTCTTCTTTGTTATTAATTACGATACAGCCTCCAAGTTTTACCAGTTGTACCGCTTCGGCAAAATTCGAGTAATTCGGGCCTATTATAATTGGAATCCCGAAAGTAGCAGGTTCTAAAATATTGTGGATACCCGGATTTCCAAATCCGCCTCCAACGTACGCTATCGTTCCGTAGCTATAGATTTTGGTCAGTAAGCCGACAGTATCAATGATAAATACATTATAATCAGATAAATCGGTATTTTCTTTTTCGGAAAATAAAATACTTGATTTCGTGATTTGGGATTTCAGACTTGCAATCTGATCTGTTTTTATATTATGCGGGGCAATAATAAATTTTATATGCTCCGGTGCCTGATTGATATATTCAGCCAGTAACACTTCGTCTTTGGGCCACGAACTGCCAATAACAATCGTGGTCTGGTTGTTTTTGAAGTTTTCAATAAAATCGAGCCTATTGTCTCTTTCCAAGATGGCATTGACACGATCGAAACGGGTATCGCCGGAAACAATTACATTTCGGAATCCAATCGCTTCAATTTTTTGTTTGGAACTTTCATTTTGTACAAAGAAATACGTGAAGGTTTTCAATGCTTTTCGGTAAAATCCGCCATACCACTTAAAAAACATCTGGTTATCCCTGAAAATTCCGGAAATTAAATATGTGGGTGTTTGGTTTTTTTTGAGCTCTTTTAAATAGTTAAGCCAAAACTCATATTTAATAAAAAACGCCAGTTCAGGATGCGCTAATTTTAGAAAACGTCTTGCGTTGCTTTTGGTGTCCAGAGGCAAGTATAAAGTGACATCGGCAACGGTATTGTTTTTACGTACTTCGTATCCTGAAGGGGAAAAAAAGGTAACAATGATCTTGTGTGAGGGATGTTTTTCTTTGATTTTTTCGATAACCGGTAAGCCTTGCTCATATTCTCCAAGAGAGGCGGCATGAAACCAGATGGTTTTGTCTGCAGGTTTTATTTTTTCTTCCAAAATGGTAAAAACATCTTTCCTTCCGTTGATAAAAAGCTTGATTTTCGGACTAAACAGTGCGACAATTTTAAGAAAAAAGGCAGCAAGGTAAACGGCTAAATTGTATAGAAAAAGCATGTGTGTAATTTTGGTGCTAAAATACGTTTCTTTCGATTATTTTCATTGTTTGAAGGTATTAAATAACTATTTTTGTGCTTCGTTTTGAAGATTGAATTCCAAAAACAAATCTTAAGTTTTAAAATAAAGAAAGATAAATGAAAAAAATTCAAATGGTTGACTTAAAGAGTCAATACGAAAAAATAAAAACAACGGTTGATGCTTCTATTCAGGAAGTTTTAGATACAAATACATATATAAACGGACCCTTGGTTCAGCAGTTTCAAAAAAATCTTGAAAACTATTTAGGAGCGAAACACGTGATCCCTTGTGCCAATGGTACAGATGCTTTGCAGATCGCAATGATGGGGCTTGATTTAAAGCCGGGTGATGAGGTTATTACCGCTGATTTTACTTTTGCAGCTACTGTAGAAGTAATTGCTTTGTTGCAGCTAACTCCGGTTCTGGTTGACGTTGATGTTACCAATATGAACATTGATATTGAAGCAATAAAAAAAGCAATCACGCCAAGGACAAAAGCAATTGTTCCCGTACATTTATTTGGCCGTGCAGCTAATATGGATGCGATTATGGAAATTGCCGCAGCACATAATTTATATGTTATCGAAGATAATGCACAGGCAATCGGCGCTGATTACGTTTCTAAATCAGGAACCAAAAGCAAAGTGGGTGTTATAGGCCATGTGGCTGCAACTTCCTTTTTTCCATCTAAAAACTTAGGCTGTTATGGAGATGGCGGAGCAATTTTCACCAATGATGATAAGCTCGCTCACATTATCCGCGGAATCGTAAATCACGGAATGTACGAACGCTACCATCACGATGTGGTGGGGGTGAACTCACGTTTGGACAGTATTCAGGCAGGAGTTCTGAATGCAAAATTACCTTTTCTGGATCAATACAATGAGGCGCGCCGTTTGGCAGCAACAAAATATAATGCCGCTTTTGCAGGTCATAAAAATATTATAACACCGGAATTTGATGCCAGTGAAAATGATCACGTTTTTCATCAGTATGTCCTGAGAATTGTGGATGCAGATCGTAATGCGCTAATGCAGCATTTGCTGGACAAAGCAATTCCATGTGCGATTTATTATCCAATTCCATTGCATTCACAAAAAGCTTATGCAGATGTTCGTTATAAGGAAGAACAATTTCCTGTAACCAACCAATTGGTAAAAGAAGTAATTGCTTTGCCAATGCATACTGAACTTGACGATGAGCAGATTAAATTTATCACAGATTCTGTTTTGGAGTTTTTGAAATAGGGAAGAATACAGGATAAAGAGAATAGAATAAAGAAGATAGAATAAAGAGGATAGAATAAAGAGAATAGAATAAAGAGAATAGAATAAAGAGAATAGAATAAAGAGGATAGAATAAAGAGGATAGAATAAAGAGGATAGAATTTTAAAAAAAAAGAAGAATAGGAAAAGATAATAGAAATTGAAACCTCTATGTTCTTTATTCTATTTTCTATAATCTAAAGTATATGAAAGTATTGGTAACAGGAGGATTAGGATTTATCGGTTCACATACCGTAGTTGAATTGCAAAATGAAGGCTTTGAAGTTGTGATAATTGATGATCTTTCTAATGCTACAGAAGATGTTTTAAAAGGAATTGAGAAAATTACCGGTAAACTTCCGCTGTTTGAAAAAATAGATTTACGGGAAAAAGCAGCAGTTCAGGATTTCTTTAAAAAACATTCTGATGTTACCGGAGTAATTCATTTTGCGGCTTCGAAAGCAGTGGGCGAAAGTGTCGAAAATCCCTTATTGTATTATGAAAACAACATTGGTACTCTAGTGTACTTGCTGCAGCAATTGCAACAAAAACCGGAGGCAAGTTTTATTTTTAGTTCATCCTGTACCGTTTACGGGCAGGCCGAAAAAATGCCAATTACAGAAGATGCCCCGATTCAGGCTGCAATGTCTCCTTATGGAAATACAAAGCAGATTGGGGAAGAAATTATTACCGATACCGCTAAAGTGACTAATATAAGCGCCATTTTACTGCGCTATTTTAATCCGGTTGGGGCGCATTCAAGTACGGAAATTGGAGAATTACCATTAGGGGTTCCTCAAAACCTGGTGCCTTTTATTACACAAACCGGAATGGGATTACGTAAGGAATTATCCGTTTTCGGAAATGACTATCCAACTCCTGATGGAACGGCAGTCCGTGATTACATTCATGTTGTAGACTTGGCAAAAGCACACGTTATAGCGTTGCAGCGTCTGTTGAATAAAAAGAATCTTGTTAAAGTCGAGACTTTTAATTTAGGAACCGGGAAAGGAAGTTCCGTTCTTGAAGTCATCAACAGTTTTGAAAAAGTAAGCAACACCAAATTACCTTATAAAATTATGCCGCGCCGGGAAGGCGATATCACAGAGGCTTACGCTAATACAGATAAAGCAAATAATGTTCTGGGCTGGAAGGCACAATTAACATTAGACGAAGCAATGGCAAGCGCCTGGAAATGGGAACAAAAAGTACGATCGTAGAGATTCACAGCAATGCATCTTTACTGCAAACAAAAAATCCCGAATTATAGTAGTATAGTTTGGGATTTTTTATTTAAAAAGGAATTTAAGTATCATGAAAAAAAGTTTAGATTATAAATTAATTTTTGCCTTAGCAGCCGTTGGCATTGTTTGGGGCACGACCTTTTTAGGAATTAGGGTTGCGGTAGAAACAATTCCGCCCTGGTTTGTAACTTCTATACGTCAGGGATTGGCAGGACTGATCGTAATGATTATTTTATTGTTTAAAAAAGAACTGAAATGGATTGGCTGGAAAAATTTAAAACACCAGCTTGTTCCTGCAGTCCTAATGATTGTTATTGCTAACGGTTTTACAACTGTTGCGGAGCAGAGTTTACCAAGCGGATTAGCATCTGTAATAAGTGCCATGTCTCCCATACTTATATTTATAGGAAGTATTTTGTTCGGATTGCAAAAAGCAAGTTCTAAGGGGTTTGCAGGTGTAGTTGTCGGATTTTCGGGTGTTGTCTTTATATTCAAAGACGGACTTCATTCCTTTTTAGATGCCGATTATAAAATTGGAGTTGTATTTATGATGCTGGCTATTTTGGCCTGGGCAGCCGGAACGATTTATACCAAAACGCATGCGTATAAAGGGAATAATATTGCGCTCAATTTGTTCTATCAATTTACAATGGCATCCTGTATTCAGCTTGTTTTGGCTTTTATTTTTTCTCCAAATCCGGATTTGAGTTCATGGAGTTCAAGAAGTATTTTTGCTTCTTTGTATTTATCTGTTTTCGGATCAGTAATTGCATTTTTCTGTTATAATTATGCTTTAAAACATGTTACGGCAGTACAGGTTTCTATTCTGTCCTATGTCAATACAATCATTGCCGTTTTTTTAGGCTGGCTGCTTTTAGATGAAAAAATTACAGTCGATTTTATCATTGCGACGGTACTTATTATTTTGGGCGTTTTCATCATTAACTATAAAAAGAAAGAGAAAAATGTTTCCTAGACATCTTTATCCCTCTAAAAAATCCCAATAATCAATTCTGGTCATTGGAATTTTTTTTGATTTAACGAAATTATCGTAAATTCGTTATCTAAAGATTTGGATTATGAATGAGAAGAATGAAAATCAGAAAAATAATAAGGTAGAAGAACCTGCAGTAGAATACGAAGTTCAGAAACCAAGAATTAATAGAATTGATCCTGATACTTTTGATTTTGATGCCGAGTTTGAAAAAGGTTTAACGCCTGAGGAATTTAAAGCTGAGATGGCTAAAAGAATAAAAGCGTATCCTTGGAAAAAATAATTTTTGAAAATGATGTTCTGGAATATTTTGATGATTTAGTATTTACGCTTTTTAAAAAAGAATATTTTGGTTTTGCTCAGTCAGCTCAAAATTATGCTGATAAAATAGTTGATTTTATAATTTCAGATATTTCAAATTTCCCTCATAAGAAAACCCCTGAAACACTACAATATTTAGGTTCAAATTATATTTTTTATAAACCCAACCCCAAAACAACCGGGTACATATTCTTTGAAAAAAGAGATCAAAACTACCTAATTACCGGAATTACAAATAATTATTGCAAAGAAGCTAAAGAACTATAAAAACAAAACCTCATAAATCAAATTTATGAGGTTTTTTTATGCGTATAGCTTTCAACTGAAAACTAAAAACTGCGACTGACCACTAAAAATTAAGCATTCGCAGTAACAGCTTCCTTGTCAATTTTATTAATCAGACCCGCTAAAACTTTTCCTGGTCCGACTTCAGTAAACAAAGTGGCACCGTCAGCAATCATTTGTTGTACAGATTGTGTCCATTTTACAGGCGCTGTCAATTGTATGATTAAGTTCTTTTTGATTTCGTTTGCATCAGAGACAGCGCTTGCCGTTACATTTTGATACACCGGACAAATAGGGGCAGAGAATGTAGTTGCTTCAATCGCCGCAGCCAGTTCTTCTCTTGCAGGTTCCATCATTGGGGAATGAAAAGCTCCTCCGACAGGTAAAATCAAAGCGCGTTTTGCTCCGGCAGCTTTCATCGCTTCGCAGGCTTTTTCAACAGCACCAGTTTCTCCTGAAATAACCAGTTGTCCCGGACAGTTGTAATTGGCAGCAACTACAACTCCGTCAATAGAAGCACAAACTTCTTCCACAACATTATCGGCTAAACCTAAAACAGCAGCCATTGTAGATGGAGTGATTTCACAGGCTTTCTGCATCGCTAAAGCACGTTGGGAAACTAATTTAAGTCCGTCTTCAAAAGACAAGGTTCCGTTGGCAACCAATGCTGAAAATTCTCCTAAAGAATGTCCTGCAACCATTTCCGGTTTAAAATTTTCGCCTAAAGTTTTGGCTAAAATAACCGAATGTAAAAAAACGGCCGGCTGTGTCACTTTTGTTTCTTTTAGTTCTTCGGTTGTACCGTCAAACATGATATCTGTAATTCTAAAACCTAAAATTTCATTGGCTTTTTCGAATAGTTCTTTGGCTAAAGCCGATGTTTCATATAAGTCTTTGCCCATTCCTGTAAACTGTGCGCCCTGACCCGGAAATACGTATGCTTTCATTTCTCTAATTTAAAGTTGAATTTTTCTGAATTGAAAATTAGTTTCAATTGAAAGGCAAAAATAGTATTTTTTTAGCTCGTATAATCCTTAAACATGTAAATCCATAATAATCTTGAAAATCGGAGATTGAAAAATGACAAACAGATAATTACAGCAGCGATAATCGGAATAATTCTCAAATCGAATGTTTTTTCGAAAAAGAACTGAGCAACGCAATAAGTCGCAATCCCCTGTGCAACTGTTAATCCGTAGTTTACATACATGGCGCCAAAAAAATAACCCGGTTCTTTTTGGAACTTATAATTACAGTGACTGCAGTATTCATTCATTTTTGGAAAGCCGACATTCAGGAATATATTTTTGTCTTTAAAAACTTTTCCCTTGTGACAATTCGGACATTCATTTTTCAAAATATGGACTAGTTTACTTGACATGACGTTGTTCTTTTTATTTATACAAAGGTATTTCAGAATCTATTAAAAGTCTTTTTTATATCTTCGCTGATTATAGGACAATAAAGACATTTGTTATGAGAAAATATCCAATTTACAGTGTCAGGAATTTTAGTTGTAACGATATTCATCGTGATTTTTATGTGAATACTTTTAACGAACATCTAAAAAGCCACAGTTTTATCGAAGAGCCGCATCGGCATGATTCCTATTTAATGGTTTTTTTTACAAATGGTTCGGGAATTCACGAAATTGATTTTGATCGCTTTGAAATAAAAAAAGGAAGCTTATTCGTTTTGCAGCCCGGACAAATGCATCATTGGAATTTGTCTGATGATATTGAAGGTTTTGTAATTATCTTTTCGCAGGAGCTTTATAATCTGTATTTTGGGCAAAAAAAAATCAATGATTATAACTTTTATAATTCTATTTTGAATAGACCTGAAGTGTTTTTTGAAACAGATGAATTTTCTAAAATTTTGCCTTACTTTGATTTACTGACTCAGGAAAACAGTCAGGAGAATAAATATCAGTTAGATAAAATGTTGAATTTGTTAGACTGCATTCACATCGAGATTGCCCGAAAATACAATGAAACGTATTCCCATCAGACCCATTCCTATAATATAAAAATCAGTGCATTTGAAATTCTTTTAGAGCAACATTTTAAAATTCAGAAACTGCCATCTTTTTATGCAGAACAACTGCATATTACCTTAAAGCATCTGAACAGGATTTGTAATGAAATTTTACAAAAAACAGCCACGGAAGTTATTATGGATCGTGTAATCCTCGAAATAAAACGAATGCTGACCGATAAACAGTTAGCTGTAAATGAAATCGCTTATGCTGTTGGTTACGAAGATTATTCCTATTTCTCCAGAGTCTTCAAAAAACAGACAGGAATGTCGCCAACGGAGTTTAGAAATATAAAATAAACCTTCGACTTCGCTCATATTAACACCAAAAACTGCGACTGAATACCCAAAATTTGTCAGGCTGAGCGGAGTCGAAACCCCTTTTTCGAATGATCAGTTTCTACTTAAATTTTCGGTAAAAATATCAATTCGTGCTAAATTGTGCAATTCGTGGCAAACTAAAAAACAAAAGCCTTCGACTTCGCTCAGGATGACAATCGTATTGATTAGAAATAATGCTTATGTCAGGCTGAGCGGAGTCGAAGCCCTTTTTCGAATGATCGGTTTCTACTTAAATTTTCAATAAAAATATCAATTCGTGCTAATTCGTGCAATTCGTGGCAAACCAAAAAAAAAAAGCCTGTACTTCCTAAAAAAATACAGGCTTTTAACCAACCAAATTAAAACCTAATATTCTGATTATGCTTGTTTAGCAAATTGCAATTCAATGTTCAGTTTTACTTCTTCCCCAACCAAAACACCACCGGTTTCAAGAGCAGAGTTCCAGTTTAATCCCCAGTCCTTACGGTTAATTTTTCCTTCAATGCTTAAACCAACTTTTGTATTTCCCCATGGATCAGTCATGATTCCGCTGAAGTCTACCGGAAATGTCACAGATTTAGAAACACCTTTAATAGTTAAGTCTCCGGTGATTTCATAATCTCCAGCATCAATTTTTTTGAATGAAGTAGATTTGAAAGTTAATTTAGGGTTGTTCTCAGCGTCAAAAAAATCAGCGCTTCTTAAATGTCCGTCTCTGTCTGCATTTGCAGTGTCGATAGAAGCGATATCACCTGAAAATTCGATTGCAGCATTTTCGAAGTCATTATCTTCTGTAGTAATTGTTGCATCGTAAGTTCCAAATTTTCCTGAAACATTTGTAAACATCATGTGTTTAACTTTAAAACCAATTTCTGAATGTGTTGGGTCAATTGCCCATTTTGTAGTTGCCATAATTTTATTTTTTAAATAATAATAATTTCATTTTGATAGGACAAAGTTACGCTGGTAGTAATCGAAAGGCACTTAACCTAGATTAAGAAATGCAAATAGAATCTTTACGCTTTATTTCTTCAGGATTGAGAATAGCCTTTGTTTCTCGCAGATTTTGCAGATCTATTTTATAGTGTAATTATAATAATCTTCACATATCAGATTTTTTTTAAAAAGTGTATTTGAACTCAGGCAATGAATAAAAATCTGCTCCATCTGCAAAATCTGCGAGAGACCTTTTTCATTCTGTCTCTTTTAATGTAATGACGTTTTTCAAAGTCTCAGGGTAATTTCGTGAAGCTGTGAAAAAGAGAAACGATAACAATCTGGCAAGCAGATGTATTATCGTTTCCTGAAAAAAAAGTATGTGTTGTTTGTGAATTAATAGTTCATCGGAACATCCATCAATAAAAATTCAGCATCCGTGTTTGCCTGTATGTTTAAAAGGTCTGTCCCTGAAATTCCAACCGCATCACGAGTGTTTAATTCCTGACCGTTGATGGTTACGTTTCCTTTTAGTACAAAAGCGTAAACTCCATTTCCTTCTTTTTTAATTTTGTATTCAGCCGTTACTCCGGAGTCAAAATTCCCCATATTGAACCAGGCATCCTGATGAATCCAAACTCCTTCGTCGTCTTCATTTGGAGATAAAATCTGAGAAAGTTTATTGTGTCTGTCAGCCACATTAAGCGTGATTTGCTGGTAACGCGGATCTACATTTCTTTTGTTTGGAAACAGCCAGATTTGCAATAATTTAGTCTGTTGGTCTGCATTTGGATTGAACTCGCTATGCTGAACTCCTGTTCCGGCACTCATTACCTGAATATCACCATTTTTGATGATCTCGGTATTTCCCATGCTGTCTTTGTGTGCTAAATCGCCTTCCAGCGGAATAGTAATAATTTCCATATTATCATGAGGATGCGTTCCAAAACCCATTCCTCCGGCAATAGTGTCATCGTTTAAAACACGAAGTGCCCCAAACTGAATTCTGTCCGGATTGTACCAGCTTGCAAAACTAAAACTGTGATAAGCGTTAAGCCATCCATGATTTGCATTTCCTCTGGTTTCCGCTTTATGTAATACTATATTTTCCATGATCTGTGTGTTTTGTTATTTTATAGTACAAATTTACGATCAACAGGGACGAAAAGCACTTAATGTAGATTAAGAAAGATTATGAGGTTTTAAGGGGCTAAGATTCTAAGGTTTTTTTTTTGAAGCAGAAATTTTGGTTTTCAAAAGACGTCCGGTCCCGCTATCCGTTTCAATCTTTTGCGCCTCCCGATAGCTATCGGGACGGCACAAAAGGATTTCCACTTCTATCGGGGCTAAATTATAAGTTTTATTTTTTATAAGAAGGTGCAAAGGTTTAAAGTTGCAGAGGTGCAAAGGTTTTGCCATTCAGTTTTTCATCTCGACGAAGGAGAGATCACATTAGAAACGTCGATCCAATAATCTCCAATCTTTATCGAGCTGCTTGTGTGATCTCTCCTTCGTCGAGATGACAAGATTGTGATGAATCATTATTTGAAAGTAAAAACCTGAATTATTTAATCCTAATCAATTTCCCTTTTCCAGTTACTTCATCAAGATAATTTGCAGCCGGACTTTTCTTATTATGCATATAAAACAAAATAGTATCTTTTTTGATCTGATCTTTTGAAATGCTTATAATTAAATCAGTATTTATGAAATTGTCTAATAGGATTGTGTTGTCATAAGAAATTTTTCCTTTTGGCAAATACTTGTTATCAAACACAAAAACACTATCCTTAAAAGTGATTTTATCTTTTGGGATGTATACATTGTTTTCTTCTATTAAATAACTATAGCGTCCGGTAAGTTTGTCTGTGGTCTGGTTTAAGCTGATAAAAAGCAGCGTTATTATTATAGATAAATATTTCATAATTTTCTAACTGTATTGATTAATAAACTGCTGCACCACAAAATCCGTGTTGTCATGGCGTTTTTTCTTTTCCAGTGCGATTGGTGGCGCGGCTCTTTCGAGGCAATCTTTCACGTCGCAGGTTTCGCAGGTCACACCCACGATTCGTTTTACGAGTGGTTTTCCTTCTATAAATCTGAATTTCTTTTTCATTGCCGGATTTATTAAGATTCCAACTGAAATACTGCGGATATTATGGTTGACAAAAGGATCTTTGGTAGCCGATGAAAAAACCAGGTACTCATTTCCGCTATGCACATAACTCGAAATCTGGGCATCAAAAAAATGAGGCTTATCCTGTCTGATAGCTTCATCTATCGTTTTTACCGAAACCCATCTTCTGCAATAATGCTCATTAGTTTCGTTTGCGTGAGGTTCCTGCTGGTTGGTGATATGCAATTCTTTTTTGATTTGATATACATCGGAGCCAATTCGGTGAGACATTCTTAAAAAGAATAAGTTTTTCAAATGAAAATCTTTAGGTAATAGATTGGTCAGTCTCTGGTAAAAGGATTCCGGGGAAACCTCGAAACTTTCGATCAATGCTACAAATTCTTCCGGATTTGGTTTTTCATTGTGTAAGAAGTCATTGATTTTCCCCACTACCAATTGTCTTGGTAGTAATAAAGCGCCGGCAAAATAAGAAGCGTAAAAATTATGCAGAACCTGGTCGAAGTTTTC
Source organism: Flavobacterium cupreum (assembly GCF_003996965.1). Classification (GTDB taxonomy): domain Bacteria; phylum Bacteroidota; class Bacteroidia; order Flavobacteriales; family Flavobacteriaceae; genus Flavobacterium; species Flavobacterium cupreum. The sequence goes on from NZ_QWDM01000010.1 coordinate 33,508, forward strand.
AAATTTAATCCAGCTGAAAGTCAATAGGCGGTTAGATAGCTTTAAGTAATTGTAAGCGATCTCTTTTGCCAGGATAAAAGCTTTCTGCGGATGGTCGATTTCTGTTGAAAGTAATAGGGTCTTGCTTTTTGGAACATAAATAGAACGTAAATCTTCCAAAGCTTCCTGGTCGGTAAAAGCAATTTCTTTGATGGTATAGTCGTATTCTTCTTTTAGAATGGCTTCTAATTCTTCAATAGTGATTTTAGAATCCAAATTAATCTGGAAGGATTTTGAAAAATCAATAACCTGATTTTCCAAATCTTCAAAATAATTGCTGTGTGCTTCCTGATACGAGCGCAATGCAGCTAAAAAGAAGCTTTCGCGGCTTAGATTATAATGCTGTGCGATTTCAATAATAGTACTGATAAAAGCATTGACTTTGGCAGGAGCATTGGCAATAATGTCAATCAAGTCCGCTTCCTGAATGCCAAAAAGTTCTAATGGAATCTCTTTTAAAATTCCGGACTTCAAAATTTCCCCGATCGGAGCGAGGTTATTATCAAGTTTTAAAGATACCATCTGGTCGTAAGGAACATCCAGATGTTCGCACAAAAGCAAAATTTTATCTGTTTTCGGATATTTTTTTCCCTTTTCAATTTCGTTTAAGTACGATTTTGAAAGATTAGTCAATTTGGCCAGGCCAAAAAGAGAAAGGTTTTTCTGAGTGCGGACCTGCTTCAGTTTTAACCCGAAGATCAGCTTTATATAGTCTTTTTCGATATCCATAAATCAAATATAGCTCTTTATAAAATAATCGCCAAAAAATTATTTTAAACATTTAGCGAACGTTCGCTTGTTTTGTAAAAAACTTTTTTCTAATATTGTGGTATAGAAATTATTAGAATATAATATTGATTTTTAAATGAAAGTCTTAAAGGCATCAAGAGATGAAATCAAAACATATTTAATGAATAGAAAATTAAATTCACAGCTATGAAAAACCAATTAGAGATTACCGGGACGGCAATGGAATTTTTAGCCGGAGAGAACCTTTTTTATCCAAAAATCTGGACAGAAGAAGCGATTGTTTTTATAACCGATTTGCATCGAAAATTCGAATCGCAACGAAAATTATTGTTGTTGCAGCGCGATCAAAAACAACTTTTGTTTGATCAGGGCGTCATGCCTTCTTTTCCTTCAGAAACCAAAACCGTCAGAGAAAGTAATTGGGTAGCTGGAGAAATTCCGAAGGACCTGCTTGACAGAAGAGTAGAGATTACAGGACCGGTGGATCGCAAAATGATCATCAATGCATTGAATTCAGGCGCGAAAACTTTTATGGCCGATTTTGAGGACAGTACATCTCCGACCTGGCAAAATTTAATGGAAGGTCAAATGAATTTAATTGATGCCGTAAAAAAGACAATTTCTTATACAGATGCCGCCAAAAATAAAAGTTATCAGCTGAATGAAAGAATCGCGACATTAATCGTTCGCCCAAGAGGGTTGCATTTGAATGAAAAACATCTTTTAGTCGAAGGGAAAGAAGTTTCGGGTTCTTTGGTCGATTTTGGATTGTATGTTTTTCATAATCACAAACAATTATTGGAGAATAACTCCGGGCCGTATTTCTACATTCCGAAACTAGAACATTACCTGGAAGCGCGCTGGTGGAACACCGTAATTGATTTTACCGAAGATTATTTGCAATTAAAGAGGGGCACCATAAAAGTGACGGTTTTAATAGAAACCATAACGGCCAGTTTTCAGTTGGATGAGATTATTTATGAACTGAAAGAGCATATCGTTGGATTGAATTGCGGGCGTTGGGATTATATTTTTTCCTACATCAAAAAATTCCGCAGAAATCCGAAGTTCATCGTGCCGGATCGCGATCAGGTAAATATGACTTCGCCTTTTATGAATGCCTATTCCAATCTGGTGATTCAGAGATGCCATAAACGTGGAATTCATGCAATAGGCGGAATGGCAGCACAAATTCCGATTAAAAATAATGAAGAAGCCAATGCTGTTGCTTTCGCTAAAGTGAAAACCGATAAAGAACGTGAAGTCCGAAACGGTCACGACGGAACCTGGGTAGCGCATCCGGATTTGGTTGCCATCGCAAAAGAAATTTTTGATAGAGGAATGCCAACCCCAAATCAAATTCATATTAAAAGAGAACATCGAAAAATCACGGAAGCAGATTTGATTGAACCGCCAATCGGAATTATAACGGAAAACGGCGTTCGTAAAAACATCAATGTTGGTGTTTTATATCTGGCTTCGTGGCTGAACGGCCAAGGCGCTGCGGCCTTACATAATTTGATGGAAGATGCGGCCACCGCCGAAATTTCGAGATCACAATTGTGGCAATGGCTTCAGAATAAAGTGGTTCTCGATAATGACAAACAGTTGAATCTGGCATATTATCACGAATTGGCTTTGGATGAATTCGATAAAATAAAAACGGAATTAGGCGAAGAGCATTACGAAAAAAGACAATTTCCTCTGGCTGAAAAAGTACTGGAAAGATTAGTGGTAAACCCTGATTTTGTTGACTTTTTGACTATTCCTTGTTATAAATACTTGTGATCTTTTTTTAACGCATAGAATATAATTCTAAATAAAATCTGCTCAATCTGCGTCATCTGCGAGCTAAAAATTTTTCTCGCAGATTTTGCAGATCAGGCAGATAAAATGAGGATGAAAAGATCTGCGCAGATCTTTATAATATTATCTATTTAAGTCCAGTTAAAACTGAATACTTATAACTGTGACTGAAAACTATTTTACTTACTAACCAACTTAACTATATTATTTATGAAAACAACAGAAGACAGAATTCAGGAATTGATTAACGATTGGATTACGAACCCAAGATGGAAAGGTGTTGAGCGGCCTTATACCGCAACAGAAGTAATTACGCTTCAGGGTTCTTATAAAATTGAGCATTCTATTGCCAAAATGGGAGCGGAGAAATTATGGAGAAAGTTAAAAAGTCAGGATTATGTTGCTGGTCTGGGGGCTTTAACCGGAAATCAGGCGATTCAGGAAGTCGATGCCGGTTTAGAAGCAATTTATTTGAGTGGGTGGCAGGTTGCGGCCGATGCAAATCTGGCTGGAGAAATGTATCCGGATCAATCCCTTTATCCGGTAAACAGTGTGCCTATGGTGGTTAAAAAAATTAATAGTGCCTTATTGCGTGCTGATCAGATTCAGGTGGTAAATGAGGTTGAGGATAAAAAAGATTACCTGGTTCCGATAGTGGCTGATGCCGAAGCCGGATTTGGAGGGAACTTAAATGCTTTCGAATTAATGAAATCAATGATCGAAGCCGGCGCTTCGGGTGTTCACTTTGAAGATCAGTTAAGTTCTGCTAAAAAATGCGGGCACTTAGGTGGGAAGGTTTTGGTGCCGACTCAGGAAGCCATCAATAAACTAATTGCAGCACGTTTGGCCGCAGATGTAATGGGTGTTTCGACTTTAATTGTTGCAAGAACCGATGCTGATGCCGCTAATTTACTGACCAGTGATGCTGATCCAAGAGATGCTAAATTTATTACAGGAGAAAAAACCAACGAAGGTTTCTTTTATGTAAAAAGCGGCATCGATCAGGGAATTGCCAGAGGTTTGAGTTATGCACCCTACGCCGATTTGATCTGGATGGAAACGAGTAATCCTGATTTGGTGTATGCGAAAAAGTTTGCCGATGCCATGAAAAAAGAATTCCCGGACAAAATGCTGGCCTACAATTGTTCTCCGTCTTTTAACTGGGCTGCAAAATTATCAGTGGCTGAAATGGAAACGTTCAGGGAAGATCTGGCTGCCATGGGCTATAAATTCCAGTTCATCACTTTGGCTGGTTTCCATGCGTTGAACACCAGTATGTTCGAATTGTCAAAAGCGTATAAAGAGCGCGGTATGGCAGGGTATTCTGAATTGCAGGAAAGAGAATTTGCCTTGCAAAAAAATGGATTCCGAGCCGTTAAACATCAGGCTTTTGTGGGAACTTCATATTTTGATGCCGTTCAGAACACGGTAACCATAGGGAAATCAACTACGACAGCAATGAAACATTCTACAGAGGTGGAGCAATTTTAATTCAATAAAAAACACGGCTGTTTGGCCGTGTTTTTTTTTTTTTTTTGCCACAGATTTCACGGATTAAAGGATTAAAAAAATGTTGCCACGAATTACACGAATTTTCACGAAGCAAAGGAATTAAAAAAAATTTGTGAAAATTCGTGTAATTCGTGGCGAACAAAAAAATCTGTTTAATCCTTGAAATCTGTGGCAAAAAAAAATTATTTTTTCAAAAGACTGGCTTTCATTTTGCTGAAAAATTCAGGCGTAACGCCAATAAACGAAGCGATTTGTTTTTGAGGGACTTTATGAACCAGTGTTCCGTATTTCGCGCAAAATTTTTCAAAGCGTTCTTCGGCAGGCAAGCTTAAATTATCCATTAGTCGCTGTTGATTGGCCACCAGGGAATTTTCGATCAGAATCCTGAAAAAACGTTCTAATTTTGGAATCTCAAGGTACAATTGTTCCTGGTTTTCTTTAGAAAGGGAAACTACCTCTGCATCTTCTAAAACTTCTATAAAAAGCTGTCCCGGTTTTTGCGAAAAAAAACTGTACATATCGCTCATCCACCATCCGGCGCAGGAAAAGGCGAGAACATGTTCGACAATATTATCGTTGATGTTAAAGCTTCTTAAAATTCCGGAATTGACAAAATATGAATGTTTGCAGACCTGGCCAGAACTTAATAAAATAGTTTTAGCTTTATAAAAAGTCGTTTCTGTTTTCGATAAAAACAGGGCTTGTTCTTCCGGTGTCAGTGAAACATGTTTGGCGATGTTTTCAAGAATTAATTCCATTATTTTTGCTTTACCAAAGTGAATGATGTCGCTTTAAAACGATTGTTTTCTACTTTTCCGGTAACTTCAGCTTTGCGGATGGCATTACAGAAACCGTCTTTTGCATGCGCATCTCCATGTTCATCAATGGTAGTTCCGTCAACAAAATAGGCTTTTCCATCAATGCGGACGGCTAAATTACAGCCGTTGCCTTTCATTCCAAATTGGCATTCGCCACAAGCGGTTTCAACGATTTGAGGTTTTTCGGTTGTTTTTTTATCCTGGGCCTGAGTTGCAATTCCAATAAAAAGGAATAACATCAATAGTACTTTTTTCATTTTTAAGAGTTTACAGTTATTAATTTTGAAGTTGCTTTGGCACGTTCTGTTACTTCTTCAATTGGGGTTGAAAGTGCATCATGGCTTAATACAACACCCATTCGGCGATAGGGTCTTGACGTTGGTTTGCCAAAAATCCTGAAATCGGTTTTAGGTAAAGCAGCTACTTTTTCGATTCCGCTAAAAGTAGGATTTGAAGAATCTTCAGAAGCTAAAATTACGGCACTTGCTCCGGCTTTTTCTAATGTGATTTCGAAAATGGGCAAACTTAAAATCGCACGTAAATGCAGTTCGAATTCGTTGAAATTCTGAGTGCCGGCTAAAGTCACCATTCCCGTATCGTGCGGGCGAGGGGAAAGTTCAGAGAAATAAACGCCTTCGTTGGTCAGGAAAAATTCAACACCAAAAAGGCCTGCGCCTCCAAGTGCTTCGGTGATTTTTTCAGCCATATCCTGTGCTTCGTATAAATCCTTATCCGAAACTTTGGCGGGCTGCCAGCTTTCCTGATAATCACCACGTTCTTGTCGGTGTCCGATTGGCGCGCAAAAAAGTGTTGGATTGTTATTTTGGGCAATAGTCAAAAGTGTAATCTCCGAATTGAAATCTACAAACGCTTCAACAATCACTGCAATAACATCACCGCGGGAACCTGCGACGGCATATTGCCATGCTTTCTCGATGTCGCTTTCGGTTTTTATAGTCGACTGCCCTTTTCCGGAAGAAGACATTAAAGGTTTTACGACACATGGAATCCCAACTTCCTGAACGGCTTTTTGTAACTCTTCAGCCGAAGTCGCGTATTGATATTTAGCTGTTTTTAAGCCTAATTCTTTGGCAGCTAAATCCCGAATGGCTTTACGGTTCATGGTAAAGTTGGCTGCTTTGGCAGAAGGAACTACGGTAATGCCTTGTTTTTCGTAGTCATAAAAACGTTCGGTGCGAATGGCTTCTATTTCGGGAACGATAAAGTCGGGTTGGTGTTTGGCTACGATTCTGTCTAGTGCTTCACCATCGAGCATATTGATGACTTCAAATCCGTGGGCAACCTGCATTGCGGGAGCATTTTCGTAACTGTCAACAGCGATTATGGTTTGTCCGATTCGTTGTGCGGCAATGACAAATTCCTTGCCCAATTCGCCTGAACCTAGGAGTAATATTTTCATTTTGTTTGATTTAAAGCTTGAGTATTTTGGCTTGCTTTGACAATTATTAAACTGCTTATAAAAGTTAAGATCGTTAGTACAAATGATAAAAATAATATCATCAGTATTGAAAATAAAATTAGATATGGAATTTGTGATTTTAATACAACAGATAATCCATTAACAAATAATCCAATTGTATAAATAGCAAAAAGAGCTACAATGAGTTTTGAACTTACCCCAAATGAAAATTGAGAGCAAGCTTGAAAATAGCCGATTTGGTTTAATGAAGGGCTAATTTTTTGTGCTGATTTCCAAAAAAGAAAAACTATAAATAATGGAAAAAGGATTCCCCAAAAGACAGGATTCCAAAAGGTGCCAAAATCAGATATCTGAATGCAAAGATCAATAAAAGAGCTTTTTGAAAATATTAATAATGGAAAAATAGCGCATACAAAAAGTCCCGCAATAATTGCATGTTTTGTAATGCTGTTTTTTGTTTCCATTTAAAATTATTTTGAGAGTAAAGATAAAAAAATGGAATTTATTCTCACGCAGATTTTACAGATTCAGCAGTTTTAATTTAATTGGATATTTAATTTTTAGAAAAAGTAACCCTATAGTTTGTCATTTCGACGAAGGAGAAATCTCCACAAGTAAGTCCGTTTTAATAATACAATCTTTGTCGAGTTTCTTGGTGAGATTTCTCCTTCGTCGAAATGACAAGATTGGGGGAAATATAATGACAAAAAAAATGGTTCGCAAAGGCTTGTAATAAACCTTTGCGAACCTTGTGTATTCTTTTGCGCTCTTTGCGGTTAAAATCCTAATGAAAATGATCTTCCTCTATTTCGAATTCGGCATCTTTTTCCCAAATTTCCATTTCGCAGGGTTTGCAGTTGAATTTTAGTTTGTATTCAAGCTCGCCTTGTTTTAAAACCAATGGTTCTTTTACTTTGACGCCCATTATATCTTTTTGGTGAATCGGGCATTTTTTTAATTCGTATTTGATACAATATTTAGTTGTCATTACACGGGATTTTCCCGGATCCCATTGCAATTCGAATGCTTTTTCGATTTCGGTAACGCCGTGACGCTCGTAGAATTTACGTGCGGTTTTATTCGAAACGTTATACATGAAATCAAGTTTGGTTTCAGGATACGGATGCGAGGTTTTTACCAATTGATGTTCTTCGCGTTTGTAATTTGCTAAGCGAATTTGGGTCAGTTGATCGTAAACGGTTCTTCGCATTTCGTTGATTTTTGAAATAGGAAGGAACCAGTTTTGAGAAAACATAATAGTAATTTCATCGGCATTATAAGGAGTAAAACCTGTTTTTGCCAATTGCGTTTTGATGTTTTCTTCGATTGATTCACCGGTTTTAGTCTGTTCTTTTGAATGTTCTAAATTTACGATACTTACATTTCCGTCTTCATCGGTTGCAATTAATTCGAAACCAGTTTCTGTTTCTGTAAGTAATAAAGTAGTGCTTAGTTTACGAACGGCACTGTCTTCTCTCTCCACAATTTTGATGAAAGCGGCATCGTTGTTTCGGTAAATAAAAGTTCCGTCTTTTACTTCTTTTAAAACGTTTGGATAAATTTTGCCGTTTTCGGCCTTGTTTACGTAGATTCCGTCGGCTTCATTGTTTTCATTGATGAAACAAAGTCCGTCACCGTTGTTTAATAATTCCCCGTTTTCGATTTCGTAAGCGTTTCCAATAGTTCGGATTAGTTTTCCAATATATTGTCCTTTTGATTTTGGGCTTTCCCAGGAACCAATACTGTGATTTCTGTCGTTTACAAAATAGTCGGTGTAACCACGGTTGAAAGTTCTGCTTAAAGAAGAATCGAAAGTATAGGTACATTTTCCGGAAGAAGCTTTGGTATATTTATCGCTTCCTGCTCCTTCTAAATAGCTGTCTAGTTTTTGACGTAAAAAGGATACGTTATTTTTAACGTAAACTACATCTTTAAGTCTTCCTTCGATTTTGAAAGAAACAATTCCGGCTTCAACAAGATTCGGAATCTGATCTGAAATGTCTAAATCTTTGATGGAAAGTAAATGACTGTTTTTGATCAAAGTTTCTCCGTTTCCGTCAATTAGGTTGTAAGGTAGACGGCAGTTTTGAGCGCAGGAACCACGATTGGCACTTCGCTCTCCGTTGGCGACACTCATATAGCAGTTTCCGCTGAAGGATACGCATAAAGCTCCCGTTACAAAAAACTCTAACTCAACATCAGCATGATCGTATATTTCTTTGATTTGATGCAAATTTAATTCACGCGCTAACACCACACGTTTGATTCCGGCATCTTTTAGGAATTTGATTTTGTCGGCGTCACGATTATTGGCCTGTGTACTGGCGTGAAGTACGATAGGAGGCAGTTCCATTTCCATAATCGCCATATCCTGGATGATCAGGGCGTCAACACCAATATCATATAATTCATAGATCATTTTGCGACACGTTTCGAGTTCGTTGTCGTACAAAATAGTATTCATTACTACAAAAACCTGAGCATTAAATAGGTGTGCATATTGTACCAAAGCGGCAACATCTTCAATAGAATTGTTGGCATTTGATCGTGCTCCAAATTGAGGCGCACCAATGTAAACAGCATCTGCGCCACTATTTATAGCTGCCATTCCTCCAATTAAATCTTTAGCAGGAGCTAATATTTCTATCTTCTTCTTCATTTCTAAAACTTTAGGCTTTGTGGTATTCACGGAAAAAAGTTTGCAAAGTTCTTATAAATAATTCGAGTTTGCTAATGCTGAAGTGACTTTTTTTGAAATAGTTAACTAATATGGAATGATGATATTTAAGAATGATAATTTTAGCCGCAGTTTTCAGTTTTCAGTCACAGTTTTCAGTCTCTGAACACTGAGATTATAAACTATGACTGAACACTGTGACTGAACAGTGAGACTGATAACCATTCACTATGCAGAGAATGCAAACTGAAAATTACTTTTAAAATCCAGTTTCTCTTTGCGTAATTCGAAGTTTTAGTCTAAGGGAAAAGTATATCCTAAAGCAAATACCCCGGATGATTGTTTAGCGGCAGGGTGAAAGTATCCCGAAATAGCAATTTCAAAATTATTTCTTCGGCCAATGGCTAATCCAATACTAAAAGGAATATGTAATAAGAGGTCGCTTTTATTAAAATTAACGGCAGGTGTAATGGTTTCGAATTTACCTATTGACGTACCGATACCTCCTTCAATAAATGGTGCTACCCAGGGAATTGGCGCACACAAACGAATTTTCCCTCCAAGTAAAAAGGCATTAGTGGTTACTTTATATTGCGGTTGATTTTGTAAATTTTGATTTTTATCAACGGATGTAAACAGGGCTCCTGCGTAAGGGCGTATGCTAACCCATGATTTTACTCCAATGATATATTCTCCCTGAAAATACAGGCCGCCTCCTATAACATCTAATTCGTCCTGACTGCCGTAATTTTCAAGGTAATAAGAACTGCTTGATGCAAAACCTATTGAAGCTTTTATGGCATTACCCGTTGCCTGGGCTTTTGCTTGGTTAGGAAATAGAATTATAAGAAGCATGCAAATAAAAATACTGCGTAAGTTAATGCCATAAAATTTAGTTTTTTTTAGAAATTGGTTGCGACGAAAGTAAGATTTATTTTTCAGTTTCAGCCAAAAACAAAAAAACTACCCAGTTTAATAACCGGATAGTTTTCCTTCTCAAAAAAAAGTGCCATTTATTATGACAATCTCTTCGCTTTAATTTTTGTCAAAGTATTCTCGATATTGTTTAATTGTTTTGAAACAATAGCAACCTGACTTGCTCCAAGTTCATTTTTCTCCAAAGCTGATTTGTATTTTTCAATAGCGGCTTCTTCACCGGTTACACAAGCATTGATGATCGCTTCTGTATCACCACTTGTGAAGGATGACTTAATATCAATCCAGGCACGGTGTATAGCTCCTAACGGACCTCCGCCTGCTGTGTCAGTTGATTTTCCGAGTTTGTTGATTTCGTCCTGAATTTCTACAATAAACAGGGCACGTTCGCGGGCGTACTCTAAGAAATCAGTTTTGATTGCCGGGCTGTCTACATGTTCTGCAGCATTTGTATATCCTAGTTTTCCATCTTCAAGAATTGAAATTAATCCTTCTAATGTATGAACTGCTTCTTTTGTGGTTTCATCTGTATGTATCATAACTTTTAATTTTTTAATTAATGTATAATACAAAGTTGGGATTTTACCAGGTGATATGTCTTACAGAATTTTACCTGTTGTTTATAATATTGTAGAATGGGAATTTTGAAAGTGAGCATTTTTGAAATAAAATTTCATCTGTCAAATGATGTGGGTTAGGGCCTTTTATGAAGAGAAACGAAATAAAAGATATAGCGGATAGCCCGGCCGAAGGCAACCCCCATAAAAAAAGCCTTAGAAAATCCTAAGGCTTTTGATATATAAATAGAAGTTTGAATTACGCCAAAGCTTCTTTGATTCTTTTTAATGCTTCTTTTAAGATATCGTCACTTGTAGCGTAAGAGAAACGAATACAATCCGGATTTCCGAAAGCGTCTCCTGTTACTGTTGCTACGTTGGCTTCTGCCAAAAGGTACATTGAAACGTCGTTTGCATTTTTAATTTCAGTACCTCTTAATGTTTTTCCAAAGAAAGAAGAAACGTCAGGGAAAACGTAAAAAGCACCTTCGGGAACGTTGATTTTTACACCTGGAATTTCTTTTAAAAGTCCAACAACTAAATCCCTACGCGTGTGAAAAGCCTGAACCATGTGGTTTAATACACTTGGATCAGCATCTACAGCCGTAATGGTAGCGCGTTGTGCCACAGAGTTTGCACCAGAGGTTACTTGTCCCTGAATTTTGGTACACGCTTTTGCGATAAATTCCGGAGCTCCGATGTAACCAATTCTGTATCCTGTCATGGCGAATGCTTTTGCAACTCCGTTTACAGTGATGGTTCTTTCTAACATTCCGGGGATTGAACCGATGCTGCAGAAAGTTCCTGAGAAATTGATGTGCTCGTAGATTTCGTCAGCCACTACGTATATGTTTGGATGTTTTTCTAAAACTTTTGCCAGCGCTGTTAACTCTTCTCTGCTGTAAACAGATCCGGATGGGTTACAAGGCGAACTGAACCACATCATTTTTGTTTTTGGTGTGATGGCAGCTTCCAGTTGTTCCGGAGTAATTTTGAAATCAGTATCTACAGACGTTGGAACTTCAACAGGAACTCCGCCGGAAAGTTTTACAATTTCGAAGTAAGAAACCCAGTAAGGTGCCGGTAAAATAACCTCGTCACCATCATTAAGCATTACTTGTGCAATGTTGTATAAAGATTGTTTTGCTCCTGTAGAAACTACGATTTGGCTTGGTTTGTATTCTAAATTATTATCTCTTTTGAATTTTCTGCAAATGGCTTCTCTTAATTCTAAATAACCTTCTACCGGTGAATAGGTACTGTAATTTTCATCTACTGCTTTTTTAACAGCTTCTTTAATGAAGTCAGGAGTATTAAAATCTGGTTCGCCTAAACTTAAACTGATGATGTCTTTTCCCTGTGCTTTTAATTCGCGTGCTAAAGCAGCCATTGCTAAGGTTTGCGAAGTCGCTAAGTTGTTGATTCTGTCCGAAAGAATATGATTCATTATAAAATTTTTGAATGTCCTTAATTTTCTGCGCTAACTAAGGAAGGTTAATTATTAATAGATTTTTTTTAGTTTATACGGATAATTCGGGTTTCATTCCAAGATCTTTCAAATGCTTGTAATGGGCAAGAACAGCGCCTCTCATGGTTTTGAATTCATAATAAGGTAAGTTGCATTCTTTGGCAGTCTCCTTTACAATTTCAGCAATTTTACTGTAGTGGATATGACTGATATGTGGAAAAATATGGTGTTCGATCTGATGATTTAAACCTCCGGTAAACCAATTGACAATTCTGTTTTTAGGAGCAAAATTGGCAGTAGTATACAATTGGTGGATCGCCCAGGTGTTTTCCATTTCTCCTTCTTCATTCGGAATCGGATTTGAGGTTTCTTCGACTACGTGTGCCAGCTGAAATACAATACTTAAAATTAATCCTGCAGTATAATGCATAACGAAAAATCCAATAACCACTTTCCACCATGTTACACCTAAAATCATTGGCAACGCCATCCAGATTAGAACGTATATTATTTTAGTGATTACCAGAACAGTCCATAATTTAGCAGGACTCTGAGGTGTTCCATAAGAAAGTTTTCTTTTCAGATAGTTTTTCATTTGCTTGAAATCGGTTGTTAAGGCCCAATTAAAAGTCAATAATCCGTATAAGAAAAAAGAATAGTAATGTTGAAATTTGTGAAAACGGTGCCATTCTGCATTTTTTGTAAAGCGAATAATTCTTCCGGCGTCAAGATCTTCATCATGACCGTGAATATTAGTATAGGTATGGTGAAGCACATTATGCTGTACCTGCCAGTTGTGTACGTTTCCGGCTAAAATATAAATGCTTCCTCCCATAATTTTATTAATCCAGGATTTAGAAGAGTACGATCCGTGATTTCCGTCGTGCATCACATTCATTCCAATTCCGGCCATTCCAACTCCCATTACAATGTTTAATAACAATTGTGCCCAAAAAGGCATGTCAAGTGTTAGGATCAAAAAGTAAGGTGTAAGGAAAATGGCAAAAAGAATAATGGCTTTTAGATGCAGCTTCCAGTTTCCCGTTTTCTGAATGTTATTCTCCTTGAAGTAATTGTTTACTCGGGAGTTAAGTGTTCTGAAGAACTTCAGATTGTCTTGCTTAGCAAATGTTGGCGCAGTGTTATTCATAATTATTTTAAATAGTTCTCAAAGGTAATTATTATAAATTTTCAATTTGCAAAATTGAGTTAAATATTTCAATCGTAAAGTATTACTTTTGTTAAAAAAATAGAGCAATGGATGAGATTCTGAAATATTTTCCTGATTTGACCGACATTCAAATCGAACAATTTCAAAAACTAGACTTTTTATACCACGACTGGAATGAAAAAATCAATGTTATTTCACGTAAAGATATTGATGCCTTATATACAAAACATATCCTGCATTCCCTTGGAATTGCAAAAATCATGAAATTTGAACCGGGAGCAACTGTTCTGGATGTGGGAACCGGTGGAGGATTTCCCGGTATTCCGCTGGCGATTCTTTTTCCGGAAACCCGTTTTTACCTAATTGATGTCATTGCTAAAAAAATAAAAGTCGTTCAGGGTGTTGTTGATGCCCTGGAATTAAAAAATGTAAAGGCAGAACAAAAACGTGCCGAACTGGTAAAAGGTGATTTTGATTTTATTGTAAGCCGCGCCGTAACCAATATGCCGGATTTTGTTTCGTGGATTAAAGACAAAATCAGGAAACAACACAAACACACGTTGAAAAACGGAATTCTATATCTTAAAGGTGGAGATCTGACAGAAGAACTCAAAGATTTTCCAAAAGCAACACTTTATGATTTGTCTGCTATTTTTGAAGACGAGTTTTTCGAAACCAAAAAAGTAGTGCATTTGCCTTTGAAGTTTCAGGCTTAAAAAGTTCAGGTCTCAAAGTTCCACGCTGAAGTTTGGATAAAAAAACCGAATCTAAATTTAGATTCGGTTTTTTTATTGTAGATTTTTACTCTCAGAGAATATTCCGCATTAAATTTTTAGTGTATAATTTACCCATTTACAAATTTTTTCTTGTTGTTGCAAAATGAATTTATTTCGTAATCAATATGTAGGATAAAATCATTTAATGCCAATTTCGCTGCTTCATTAGAATATGTAAAAGTGGATTGGAAGAAAAATTCACGGCAAACCACAGGCTCAGCAGACGAGTCGTAAACGGCATCTTCAGAAAATTCGATTTGCACATTTTGATTGGGAAATTGATTGGCGAGTTTAGAAAGTGTACTTTCCAGCCATTTGTCAAATTTCTTTTTCTTAGGTGTTATATGTCGCACTAAGAGTACTAAGCCAACCAATTCGCTCTGAAGCATAGAGGATCCTTTTTTGTATAACACGTCAATCATTCTGACATTCATAAGTGCAACCCACATTGGACCGTTTATAAATCCGGAAATAGGAATATCGAGTTCGGGATCAAAAAGTAAGGGCTTGCTGTCTTCATGATTTTCAACAGAATACCATAGTGTTTCAATACGCTGGTATAAGTCATCAGACATGGTTGTGTATTCTTTAAAACGCCAGTAGATCCATTCCAGTAATGATGCCGTCAACCCTATTGCAGCTTTATGGCCAATCTTATTTAGTGTAGAGTCAAGTCCGTCATTTCCCTCTGACGGATCCAATAATCCGGACATGATTTTTTCATTCCATTTGTAATCAATAATGTGATTAATACACTTTGATTTTTGAATTACTTTGGGTGCTTTTTTTAAATTTCTCATAGTCATACTCATTTTTTATTAAAATTAATTTCGGTTTATAAACATGGTATAAAGTATATACAATTGTTTCGTTTACAATTAATAGCAAAATTATCTTTAGTAATCTTTTGAATATGTCCGTAAAAGTTTTTAAAATAATAAAATAAGGTTTTTTTTCAATTATAAGTGACTAATAATTATTAAAATAAGAAAAAGATTACATGAATATTGAGCGTGCACACAAAAAGTAGTTTAAATAAAAAACCCGTAAGCTAATTTCAGCTTACGGGTTTTTAGTTATTTATATTTTAGCTATTATCCTAAAAACGGATATCTGTAATCTTCCGGAGTTACAAAAGTTTCTTTTATAGTTCTTGGAGAAGCCCAACGCAATAAGTTCAATGCAGAACCTGCTTTGTCGTTAGTTCCGGAAGCTCTTGCTCCGCCAAAAGGCTGCATTCCTACCACAGCTCCTGTTGGCTTATCATTGATGTAGAAATTACCGGCAGCATTTTGCAATTTCGTAGTTGCCACTTCAATAGCATAACGATCCTGGCTAAACACGGCTCCTGTCAGGGCATACTCAGAAGTAGTATCAACCAGTTCTAAAGTTTCTTCCCATTTCGCATCTTCGTATACATAAATAGTAATTACGGGTCCGAATAATTCGGTTTCCATTGTAGTATATTTAGGATTTGTAGTTACAATAACGGTTGGCTCAATAAAGTAACCTACCGATTTATCGTAATTTCCTCCCACGATGATTTCAGCATCAGCATCTTTTTTAGCCTGATCAATATAACTGGCCAATTTATCAAAAGAACCTTCGTGAATCACTGCCGTAATGAAGTTTTCGAAATCTTCCGGAGAACCCATTTTAAAAGATTTTACATCGGCAATTAGTTGTTCTTTAACAGCTGGCCATAAACTTTGCGGAATATAAGCTCTTGAAGCTGCAGAACATTTTTGACCCTGATATTCGAATGCACCACGGGTAATTCCGGTAGAAACTTGTTTAGCATTAGCGCTTGGGTGTGCAATGATAAAATCTTTACCGCCAGTTTCCCCAACAATTCTTGGGTATGTTTTGTAGTGGTGAATGTTTGCGCCAATTTTAGCCCAGATATCTTTAAATACATGCGTAGAACCTGTAAAGTGAATTCCTGCAAAATCACGACTTGCCAGAACAGTGTCAGTAATCATTAAAGCATCACCAAAAACAACGTTGATAACGCCATCAGGAACGCCGGCTTCTTTAAAAACTTCGATGATGATTTTTGTAGAAAACACCTGACTGTCACTTGGTTTCCAGATTACCACGTTACCCATCATAGCCGCACTGGCCGGAAGGTTTGCAGCAATTGCCGTAAAGTTAAAAGGAGTAATGGCGTAAACAAAACCTTCAAGAGGTCTGTATTCTAAACGATTCCAAACAGATGAATCCGACTTTGGCTGATCGTTGTAAATTTGTGTCATGAATTCTACGTTGTAACGTAAAAAGTCGATCAATTCGCAAGAAGCATCAATTTCTGCCTGATGAATATTTTTAGACTGACCGATCATAGTTGCAGCATTAATGCGGGCTCTGTAAGGACCTGCAATAAGTTCTGCTGCTTTTAAGAAAATAGCCGCACGTTGTTCCCACGCCATGTCTGCCCAGGCTTTTTTAGATTCAAGTGCATTGGCAATAGCTTTTTCGATATGTTGTTTTTCAGCGAGGTGATACGTTCCTACGATATGTTTGTGATCGTGGGGCGCTGAGATTTTTTTAGTATTTCCAGTTTTGATTTCTTCACTTCCAATATATAAAGGAACATCAATTTTAGCGTTCCACATTGTAGTATAAGCGGCCTGAACAGCTGCTTTTTCTGGTGAATTGGGTGCGTATCCTTTTACTGGCTCGTTTACCGCTTTTGGTACATGAAAGAATCCTTTTAGCATGTTATTTAAAATTAGATAATTAGACAATTTAACGGTTAGAAGATTTGATTTGTTACGAATAATCTAACGCTGCACAAAAGTACAAAGGATAAATTAATAATTTGATAGTTTTGTGAATAAGATAACTATAAGAATATAGTTTTTAAATAAGATTTAATTTAACGCAAACGGAGCACACATTCTGAAAGTAGGAACAATTACTTTGAATGTTTTTGTAGACGTGAAATTAATCATATTAAAATGACCTTTCATGGCTCCATAAGGAGATGATAATAAACAGCCGGAACTGTACGTATGGTTTTCTCCTGGTTTTAAAACGGGTTTCTTGCCAATAACGCCTTCTCCGTCAACAACTTCAATGTCGTTTAATGAGTCAAAAATTTCCCAGTGACGAGAGGTCAGCTGAACAGAATCTTTACTGTGATTTTCGATTGTTATCACGTAACTAAAGGCAAAGTGGATCTTGTAGTTTTTGAAGTAAGTACCTTCAAAACTAGTTAAAACAGATATTTTTATGCCTCGTGTTATCTGAGAAACCATACTAACGTCGTATATATGTGTGTGTTATAGTTGCAAACTTACAAAAAAAAATCCTTTGACCGAAATCCTTTAACAATGTTTTTAGTTGGTGATATTGATGGAGTTAGCATTTCCTTTTCCGATAACTCTTTCATAACGATCTGAACTTTGCTTATAATAAACCAGTATGATATACTCGTTTTCGGTTTGGTAGAAGTTTCCATCAATCGCATTTTCGTAATCAATAACTCCTTTTTTATCTGCAATCTTATATTCAAAATTGGTAAAACCCTGTTTGATCATTAGCGCTTTTTCGTAAACTCCTTTATCGGCATTATAATCCATTTTGTATTCCGGAGTTAAGCTGTAATTGTTAAACATTCCTGTGATGTAAATGTCTTTGTTTAACCGGAAAGCAGGGGCAGAAAGCGTAAAATAAACCCACGCATAATCAGCTTCGATCTGGTTATTCGATGCGTTTATGTTTTTTACCACAAAGTTTCCGTTTACATCCTGATTCAAAGTATAGATCTGACTGGCCCTTGCCTGATTGGTATACAAATAAGAATTATAAATGTCACTGTTAGAACCCACCTTGCCCACATTATTGCTTGCAGAGCGGATGTCTTTATTCTCAAAATAAAGAAACTCATTTCCAGCCCAAAATTGTGTTTCCTTATCGTACTTGTACACCAATTGATTGCCAATTGTGTACTGCGGTACAATGTTTTTAATGCTTGTATTGAAATCACCATTTTGCAGCAAAAGCACTTTTATATTTTGTAAAGGTGTCTGAAAAACAATGTCATTGGAGAGTATCGAAAAATCAAGATTCTGCTTATAATCGATATTGCTGAGGTTTCTTGTTCTTTTTACCTGGACAGCTACGGTGGAACGTTCTTCGTATAAAATAAATTTTCTCGAAAAAACCACTTCTCTGTCCTCATTTAGAATCTTAAGCATGTAATTTCCTGAAATTCTCAATTGACTGGTAAACTGGTTGGGGAAAGCAAGTCGGTAATGCGAATAAATCTGAAGCGTATTGAAGGAATTGGAATAATCAGTAATTCGTTGGTTATCAAATCCACGAATATAATCCGTTTTCGGAATATCGGTTGGTTTCCAATTGTAATCGCAATGCGTGATGTCAAAGTAATAATTGGCTTCACTGCCAAACAAGTCATCAAATTGTAATTCAAAAGTAGCGCCTAATTCAAATATAGGAATAACATTTGCACCATTCTGAACAAAGGAAACCGTCTTGATATTGTATGGCGGCGCAACTTCGGTTTGTACTTCCTGGGCAGTCACCGAAGCAAAAATGAAAAACAAAAGCAGGTTCTGAAACAAAAATTTTGACATCTTATTTAGGTTGTAAGATTGTAAATATAAGAATTTATACCATGTAATGAGAAGTGATCTTATTTGGTTTTGAAAACAACTAATTAAGAACCCAAAATGTATTCCAGGTTAACTTCGATTTCGTCGTTGATATAACTTTCTTCCAAAAGGGAATCGGACAACAGCTTTTTGTTTTCCTGCAGTTTGATTATTTTTTCCTCGACTGTATTTTTCGAAATAAACCGAACCACATTAACTTTATTCAATTGCCCAATTCGATGTGCCCTTCCAACCCCTTGTTTTTCAGCAAAAGGATTCCACCAGGGATCTAAGAACAAAACATAAGAAGCTTTGGTAATATTCAGTCCGACACCACCTGCTTTGAGTGATATAAAAAATAACAAAGGATCGTCCTTTTCCTGAAACAGATTAACCTGGCGTTCTCTTTCACTGGCAGGAGTTGCGCCTGTAATTTCACAAAATCCAATCTTATTTTCTTTGCACCAATTCGTGTAAAAACTCAAATTGGTTACAAAGGAACTGAAAATGATCGTTTTCTGCCGTTCTTGTACCAAAGTTTCCAGATAATTGGTGACGGCAAGATATTTTCCAGAATCGATTTCAGAATCCTGATCGATCATTTTTGGATGATTGCTCAGTTGTCTTAATTTCATCAGCGTGTTGATAATGCTGATTTTGTCAGCGCTCGAGCCATCTGTTTTCAGTAAAAAATTCCGTGCCTTTGATTTTTCTTTTTCATATAATTTTTCCTGTTCAGGATCCATATCGCAATAATAAATCTGTTCTGACAGTTCGGGCAAGTCTTTTAAAACCTGTTCTTTCGTTCTTCTTAAAATATAAGGATGAATCAGGTTCTTTAATTCAGACAAACTATTTTCATCCTGCTTTTTCTCAATCGGAATTTTAAAATTTTCTGCAAAAAACGCATAACTGCCCAGAATATCCGGGTTTATAAATTGCATTTGCGACCATAAATCGTCCAGTGAGTTTTCAATAGGCGTACCGCTCAGCGCCATTTTATGAGCCGTATTTATTTTAGTAATGGCTTTGAAAATTTTGGAGTTTTTATTTTTAATGTACTGGCTTTCATCCAGAATTAAATAACGGAAATTATATTTTTCTAAAATTGAAATATCACGATGCACAATGTTGTAACTGGTAAAAATTAAATCGGATGTTTCTAATCGGCTCACTAATAATTTTCTGTCGTTCCCCACATATTGCATTTTTGAAAAGTGCGGCGTAAATTTTAATGCCTCGTTATACCAGTTAAAAACCAGTGAAGAAGGTAAAACAATCAGGGCTTTCAAAGGTTCTCTTTCAATAACCGTTTCGTTTTGAAACAAATCAAAATTCGTGGTTTTAGTGGTAAATCCTAGCTGTTCCTGCACCGCAACGAGTACGGCTAAGGTCTGTAATGTTTTTCCAAGTCCCATATCATCAGCCAGACAGGCGCCTAAATTCGAGTTAAAATGACCTAAAAGCCATTTTACGCCCTCAATCTGGTAAGGTCTCAAAGTTGCTTTTAGCAAATCAGAAGAGGTGTATTCTGCTTCATCAATTACCTCGTTTTTGATTTCCGGAATCCTATCCAGAGCAGTAAAATTACTTTTACGCAAAAGCAGGTTTCCGTTCTCCGTTTTGGCCAGTTTTGCGAGCGAACTATACTTGCTGAGCCATTCGGAAGGAATCAGAAAATAGTTTCCGTCAGGCAGTAAAAAGAGCCTTTCCCTGCTTTTTATGTTCGGAATGATTTCCCTGAAGTTAATCGTAAAAGTTCCAATCGTAATGATTATTTTAATGTCGAACCAGTCTTCTTTTGTCTCCTCTTTTGAAGCTGAAATGGTATGGGTTTCTGTACTGATTTCCCTGCTTTCCAGTTTTAAATTCCGGATGGTAAACCCTAAACGTTCCAGTTCTTCTTTGCGGTCAATAACGAATTGGATATTACTATAAGTATCAGGGATTTCGGTGTCTGAATGCAATCCAAATAAATCGTTTTTGACTTTTGTTAAGCCAATTGCAAGTAATTTGTCTATATATAAGATCTCATCAGGACTGCGTCTGAACTGAATTATTTTCGGTTCATTGGCAACGCTGAAATCAACAAAAGAATGTGTTTTCTTTGTTTTGCAGGCATCAAACAAATAGCCGTTATAATCA
Organism: Flavobacterium cupreum; assembly: GCF_003996965.1. Classification (GTDB taxonomy): domain Bacteria; phylum Bacteroidota; class Bacteroidia; order Flavobacteriales; family Flavobacteriaceae; genus Flavobacterium; species Flavobacterium cupreum. Next base: position 54,223 of record NZ_QWDM01000010.1, read on the forward strand.
AAATAAAGGTTGAGGTAATAACAGTTTTTGAAAAAATCATAAACCGGCTGAATCGTGCAGGAAATGATCTGATCACGATGCTCAATTTCAAAACCGTTGGCTTCGATATCTATTTTTTTGGCGATTTGGGGAATGAAGTTCTTAAAATAATCATCTACTAATTTGGAAGGGATCCCGATGGACTCCTTCTTTAGAAAAGGCGAAAGTTTTTTAGCATTAAGCTCTTTCAGCTGGCCTAATTTTTTATCGATAATTAACCAGCCCGGCTCATCCAGCAGTATTTCGACACTGCTGTTCACAGGTGAAAATATGGTATCGTTTTCTTTTAAAGATAACGTATATGTAATTCCTTCCTCATGTTTGTTAAAACGAATCTGAGGTTCAAAACAAAGCGAATTTACAGCAACTCTGGAGCGGTAAAAATCCTTTTCGGCTCCCATGTTAAGCGATAGCGGAAACTGTTCCTGTACAATCAAATTGTAAAACGAATCTAAATTTATTTTTAAATGCTGGCGGATGGCAAAATCAATTTTGGAATCTTTTTGCAGGTCAGCAATTGTTTTTGCAGATTTGATTTTTGTACTGAATTTTTTGAAAATAAATTCAGGCTTTAAAGCTTCACAAACCGTTAGTATTTTTTTTGAATTGGAATTTAAATTCTCAAAAACGATTCCAAAGCTCTCGAGCACAGTCGTGCTTGCTTTTTTGTCTAAATACTTAATTTCACTGGTATTTTCAACAATGTAAGCTGTTGGAATATGAGTATTCAGATTTTTGTCAAAACTTATGTCAAAACAAAACTGAAATGATTTTGTAAGATCCAGGGTCACGGTTTACTTCTGTTGGAATTTGGGAAAATATTTTTTTACCATATAAGTCATGTAAGGAATTATAAATTTTTGCTTCAGGCTTAAATGAAACTTACATGACCTATATGGTTTTAAAAAAAGTCAGATGGTTTAGTTCTCCGGTTTAAAACAAAGCGGAATAATTTCGCCTTTTGCCAGACAATATTTTTCTACCAGTCCGGCTGCGATTTTATTGGTGTAATCTTCTTCAATTACGATAAAACCAATACTTCTCAATTTATCAAAATAATCGCGCCCGTATACACGAACGTGATCGTACTGCCCGAAAATAGCCGCACGTTCTTTTTGATCTGTAATAGAATCATCAGTAAACGTAGTCGCTCTGGATAAATCCTGCGGAATCTGAAGGATGGCCATTCCGCCCGGTTTCAGGACGCGGTACAATTCCTGCATGGCTTTGGTATCATCCGGAATATGTTCCAATACGTGATTGCATAAAATCACATCGTATTCGTTATCCTTAAAAGGTAAATTGCAAATATCTGCTTTTACATCTGCCAACGGCGAAAGTAAATCGGTTGTGGTGTAATCCAGGTTTTTCTGCTTGCGGAATCTTTTATAAAAAGCCTGTTCCGGAGCAAAATGCAGCACTTTTTTAGGAGCTGTAAAAAAATCAGTCTGGTCGTTTAAGTACAGCCAGAGTAAACGGTGTCTTTCTAACGAAAGTGTGCTGGGCGAAAGTACATTCGGACGCTGTTTGCCATATCCGTAAGGCAAAAACATCCTGAAACTTTTTCCGTCAATCGGATCAGTGTATTTATTTCCTTTTAACGATAGAGCCAAAATCGGACGGGCCACATAACTCAAACGAATTAATAGTGGGCGTGGTATTGTATTAAGTACTAGTTTAAAAAGTTTCTTCACGGTTAAATAAATTTGAACACGAATTTCACAAATTAGCACGGATTAATTGCATGTGTGAAATTTCACGAACCTTGATTGGGTTTAAAGTATTATTCTTTTATATTTTAGGCTATCTTCTCCAAAATTGATCAATAAACCTAATTTATTTTTTGATGCAGCTAAATAATTCAATGTCTGTTTAATCTCACTTGTTGATAGTGCTGCAATTGCTTTTAATTCTAAAATAATTTCATCATAAATAACAAAGTCTGCAAAATAGTAGCTTGGTAATATAATGTCTTTATAGGCGATGTTGTATTTTAATTCCCTTTTATAAGGAATTTCATTTCTTTGGAACTCATATTCCAGAGCATCACTATAAACTTTTTCACTATGTCCTTTCCCTAAAATTTTATGGACTTCCATGCAAATTCCAATAATTTTATAAGACTCTTCCTTTAAATATAATTCACTCATCATTCATTTAGTGAAATTTCAACAATATATTATTTCGTGCTAATTTGTGGAATTTGTGTTATAATACCAACGGAACTTGTCTAAATTCATCTTCTTCGGTACTTTCGATTCCTAAAGCTTTATAGATGTAATAGAAAGTCGATAAGATTTCCGGTTTTCCATCGATCAGGGCAACGTCGTGTTCGAAATGGGCGCTTGGTTTTCCGTCGGCAGTGAGGATTGTCCAGCCGTCTTTTAGCTGTTTGATGTTTCTGGTTCCCATGTTGATCATCGGTTCGATAGCAACGACCATTCCTTCTACGAAAAGTTTACCGCGTCCACGTTTTCCGTAGTTTGGCATCTCCGGCTCTTCGTGCATTTTCTGTCCTAAACCATGACCTACTAATTCGCGAACAACTCCGTAACCATGAGATTCAGTATATTTTTGAATGGCATTTCCAACATCTTCAACGCGATTTCCGGCTTTAAATTCCCTGATACCAACGTAAAGAGATTCTTTTGTAATTTGTAAAAGCTTTTTAGTTTCCGGAGCAACCTCTCCAATTTCAAAACTATAGGCGTGATCTCCGTGATAGCCATTTTTATAAGCACCACAATCTACAGAGATAACATCACCGCTTTTTAAAGGTGTGTTGTTAGGAATTCCGTGTACGACCTGTGCGTTCGGACTCATACAAAGTGAATTAGGGAAATCATATAATCCTAAAAAACTAGGTGTTGCACCGTGATCACGAATGAATTCTTCGGCTAATTTGTCAAGATATAATGTGGTAACGCCTTCTTTGATTTCAGAGGCAATCATTCCTAATGTTTTAGATACGATTAAGGCACTTTCGCGCATTAATTCAATTTCTTCACGTGATTTTACAATAATCATAATTTTGGATTTTCAGTTCGCAAAAGTACAATTTTAATATAAATTTTTAGCCACGAATTTTATGAATTAGCATGAATTGAATATTAATAGAATAATTGAATTTCAGGAATCGCATTGCATTCAAAATTTACACCTACAATAATTAGTGATAATTAGTGAAATTCGTGACGGACCTTTTTAATTTTCATTACTGTCCTTAAAAAAGCAACGCACTTTCGGCTTACTATTTGACAGAAAAAACGTAAATTAGTAGTAAAAACGTTTACAATCATGAAAACTACTACGGATCAGGATATATCAAAAGTCATCGCTTTAAGGAAAATGAAACGAAATGCTTTGGCACTTTTAGGTTTTGCAGTGCTGCTATTTATAATTGCCATTTATTTTAAAATTCCCATGTTACAGGCTTTTAGCGAAGCGGCAATGGTAGGCGGAATTGCCGACTGGTTTGCCGTGGTGGCCTTATTTCGCCATCCGCTGGGCATTCCGATCTGGCATACGGCTATTATTCCAACCAAAAAAAATGAGATTGGGGAGAACCTGGGAAATTTTGTTTCGGAAGAATTTCTGAACCGGGAAAAATTAGAAATTAAACTGGAAGAATTCAATTTTGCCACCAAAGCTTCTGATTGGTTATCCGAGGAAGAGAATGCCAACAAAATTGCCAATCTGGTTGCTGTAAATATGATTCCCGGAATTCTGAAAACGATCAAAGATGAAGATGTTAAGAGATTCATTCAGGTACAGTTTGCGGAAAAACTGCAATCTATAAATTTTGGGAACTGGGTTGCACTGGCCCTGGAACCTTTGCAGAAAGGAAATGTTAAAGACCAGCTGCTCACCAATTTGCTGGAAGTGATGAGTGGGGAATTAAGTAATAATAAAGATCTCATTCGGAAAAAAGTGAAAGAATCAACGCCTTTTTTGAGTTTCGGTTTAGCCGATAAAAGTATTTCAGAAGGTATTTTTAACGGATTGCAGGAGTTTCTGGATGAAGCTAAAAATCCTGAAAGTGACATTAGGATTAAAATAGATGAATACGTTTATGATTTTCTGGATAAAGTTAAAAACTCGGAAGAGATGAGAGTAAAAATTAATAATATGATTCTTGATTTTGCAGGAAAGAAAGAAGTTCAGGATTATATTAACGGAATTTGGGATGAGATTAAGTTATCCATCACAAAGGATTTGGAGAAAGGGGATGAGTCTTCCATTAAAAATAATATTTCCGGTTTGATTCAGAGTTTTGGAAACGGACTGAAAGAAGATGCAGTTATGATTGACAAAATCAATAATTTTATCAAAAACGATTTGTTGTCGGTTCTGCTCAATAACAAAAAAGTAATTGGAGATCTTATTTCTTCCACGGTAAAAAGCTGGGACGGAAAAGAAGTTTCTGAAAAATTAGAATTGGAAATCGGAAAAGACCTTCAGTATATAAGAATCAACGGTACCTTGGTGGGCGGATTAATCGGTATCGTCATTTATAGTGTAGAATGGATGTATCACTATTTTATGGTTTAAAATGTTGTTCAAAACAGATTGTCAGGCTGAGCGAAGTCGAAGCCCTTCTGTGTTACAAGCCTTCGACTTCGCTCAGGATGATATCACGTGATGATAGAAACAAAAAAGAGACAAATTCTAAAATTTGTCTCTTTTTTTATACTTCAAAAAGTGTTTTTTACAACAGCGAATGACAAGTCATTGCAGCTGGTTGCTGAACGCCCATTAACTCTAAAATAGTTGGAGCGATATCTCCTAAAACACCGTCGTTGATATTTTTCAGTTGTTTGTCAACCAAAATAATAGGCACAGGATTCGTGGTATGTGCCGTATTTGGGCTTCCGTCAGGGTTGATCATTGTTTCGCAATTTCCGTGATCGGCAATAACAATTGTGGTATAATCATTGGCCAGGGCAGCTTCGATTACTCCTTTTACACAGGCATCAACAGCTTCACAAGCCAGAATTGCAGCACTCATGATTCCGGTGTGTCCCACCATGTCACCATTTGCAAAATTCAGACAGACAAAATCAACTTCGCCTCTGTTTAATTCAGGAACAAGTGCATCTTTTAGTTCGAAAGCACTCATCTCCGGCTGTAAATCATAAGTCGCTACTTTTGGAGAGTTTCTTAAAATTCTTGATTCGCCTTCAAAAGGAGTTTCTCTTCCTCCCGAAAAGAAAAATGTCACGTGTGGATATTTTTCTGTTTCGGCAATACGAATTTGTTTTTTACCCGCTTTCTCTAAAACTTCACCCAGCGTTTCGGTAATATTATCTTTATTGTAAACCACTTTTACGTTTTGATACGTTTCATCGTAGTTAGTAAGCGTAACATAATACAAGTTTATTTTGTGCATGTTTTGCTCGTAAAAGTCTTGTTGGGATAAAGCTTCTGTCAGTTCGCGCCCTCTATCCGTTCTGAAATTGAAGAAAATGACAACATCACCTTCGATAATAGTTGCCAGCGGCTGTTCCTGCTCATCAACCATCACAATTGGCTCAATGAATTCATCCGTTACGTGGTTGGCATAACTGTCAAGAATACTTGCAACCGCATTATGAGACGGGGTTCCTTTAGCATTTACCAGCAAATCATAGGCTAGTTTTACACGTTCCCATCGCTTGTCACGATCCATCGAATAATAACGGCCGATGATAGACGCAATCTTTACCGGAGTATCTTTAATATAATCTTCTAAGTCATGAATGTATTTTGCTCCCGATTTCGGGTCAACATCACGACCATCTGTAAAAGCATGAACAAAAACATTTTGTAAACCATATTCCTGCGAAGCGTCAATTAAGCCACGGAGGTGCGATGTATGAGAGTGAACTCCTCCGTCAGATACTAATCCCAGGAAATGTACTTTTTTATTGTTTTCCTTAGCATAGGTAAAAGCGTCAACAAGAACCTGTTCTTTGGCAAGTGTCTGGTGTGCTACCGCTAAATTTATTTTGGCTAAATCCTGGTATACAATTCTTCCTGCTCCAAGATTCATGTGACCTACTTCACTGTTTCCCATTTGTCCTTCGGGTAAACCAACGTTTAAACCATCAGTTCTAAGTTGGGCACTGGGATAATTTCGGTAAAGGCTGTTTATAAAGGGAACATTTGCATTGTCTATTGCAGATACTTTAGGGTCAGGAGATTTTCCCCAACCGTCTAAAATCATAAGGATTACTTTCTTGTTCATTATTTTTTGTTTTCTACAAAGATAAACCATTTATAAAATGCAGCATTAAGGGCAGGTTACAATTGTATTTTATAAAATGAACTGTATTTAAAAATACTAATTTAATTATAGAAGTCTTTATTTTTTAAAATTAATTCAGACTAAGCTCTGTTTCTAATCTTATTTTTGACAGCATTATAGTCGATAAAATATTTGACACTTACAGAAAAAATGTGTTTTAGCACGTCATTGTTCAATAAACTGGTAACGCTGGATTTGAATTCCTTATCAATAACACGTTCGAAATTAGAAGCATTATTTCGATACAGAACAGAAAGCTGACTTCCCGGAGCAAACCACCACGAATACGATAAATCGGTATTCCACGAATAAAAACTCGAATTTTTATTGCTGGTGTATTGCGGATATGAAGTTAAAGTTCCGTCAGGTTGCAGTTGCAGAATGTCTTTGTTCTCGGCATAAGACCAATATTGGCGAACGGACAGATTTAGTGTCATGGCACTGTTTAAAGCATATTTTCCCCCTAACATATTAGAGTAGGTAATTACGTTTCTATTGGCAAAAACAATAGCATCCGTTGTATTTTCATTGGCGTCATTGTCAAAACTGTCAATGTATCCTTTATTGTTGTTTTTCCTGAAAAAACTAAAAGTATACGTTAAGAGAAGCTTGTCACTGAAACGATATCTCGGACCAATATCAAAACCATAATCCATTCGTTCGTTTTCATCAAAAACGGTGATAGAAGGATTTAAATCCAGGGCGAATTTGTGGTTATAATTGGTAGAAATACTTCCCCATGTTTCTATTTTTGCCGGAATAATGACATACCTGTTATCTGCCCTTGGTTCGTAATAATCATTTCCTTTTGTATAAAAGGCTATTCCCGCTCCATAATAATTGTTTTTAACGGTTGTCAGGTTTAGATTGGCCTCTATGTTGTTTTCCTGAACTTTTCCGGATTCTTTATTAAATTCCGCATACATATTGTAGTTGATTTTGAAAGAATTGAAAAGCTTCGTCGGATTTAAAATCCTGTAATTGGCATTCCCGTAAAAGTTGTAATAGTTGGTGTAGAAGTTAATTCCAAGATCATTGGGATCAAAATTTTTAGTAACAAAATCACTACCTACGCTGTAACGGTATTTTCCGCTGGTTTCTGCAAAGCCAATGGTGGAATAAAGTCCTTTTTTGTCTTCAGTATCATTGATTGTGCTGTACTTGACGTTTCCGGATAAATTGTAGGTATTTGCTTTGGTGTTTAAATCCCACGCCAAACCTGACACATTAGAATCCCTGAAATGGCCATTTCGCGTCACATTGGTATTGATAAAGGTTACCGAAGAGTTTTTACGAAATCGCTGGTCCAGAACCAGGACATTATAATTCATCAACGGCTCTATAATTGCTTTTCTGGTTTCGCCGGTTACGGTATCTTTTATCGTGGCAAATGTTTTTTCTGTTACAGCGTTTAAAATCCCGACTCCAAGTCCTTTTTTGGTTCTTCCCGAAACTTTCAAAGCATTGATAAGATTTACATTTTGCGGGTTTTCAATTATTTCTTCATTATCCTTTAAATCCGGCTCAACAGAAGGTTTACCGCCAATCCTTCTCGAATAAAACATTTTTCCTTTATTGAAAAGGTCTGTTCCTTCGGTAAAAAAAGCTCTGTTTTCGTTGAATTGTTGTTCAAAAGGACCCAGATTCAAAATCTGATCATCATATTTTGCCTGTCCGAAATCAGGAATCAGGATGGCGTCAAGCGTAAAGGCATCATTAATACCGTATTTGATATCCATTCCGCCTTTCATGGTACCGTACGTTTTCTGGCCATCAGCAGCATTCAGATAATAGGAAGCATACGGCATAAGAAACAATCGGGTAGGAGGTTTGATATTTTCAATTCCTTCCAGATTCCCGTTTTGTTGGGTAAAAGTGCCAATTTTGGTATCAATTAGCGACCAGGTGTATTTTTTTCGTTCCCTTTTTATTTCCCTGAAAAAATTAATTCCCCAGGTTTGTTTGTTCTCTTCCGAAAAACGCAAGGCAGCATAGGGGATTTTCATTTCTACCGTCCATCCCGTGTCAGTAAGTACAGCTTTACTAATCCAGACAGCATCCCAGGAATAATCTTCACCATTGGCATCGGTCATGACGCAATCTCCCTGCACATCGGCAGCAGACACAAAGAATTCAAAGTTTTGCTGACCGTCATTGAAGCCGTTAATAAAAACACCAAAAATATCTGCCGTTCCAAAATTATCCCTTTGCGAAATTTCCTTTAGTATTTTACCGGGATCATCATCGTACATAACGGCACCAATATAAAGCGCATCATTATTATATAAAACTTTGACTTCTGTTCTTCTTCCTTCAGGAATTGATTTTCCGTTATCAGGATCAAACATAACAAAATCTGAAGCTATAGCGGCATTTTTCCACTCCGGTTCCTCTAATTTTCCATCTATTGAAATACTTTGCAAAATTTGCTGTGCCTGCAAAGTTTTCTTTTGACCGTAAGAGCAAAATGAACAAAGAAAAAGAGTAAAAAGGACTAAATTTTTCATGTGATTTTAAAACGTAATTTTTGGGATAAGAGACCGTCGGAGTAATAGACAATCTTTTTTCATAATTGTTACACTTTAATCTAGAGTATTATCAGGAAACAAATGTATACTATTTTCAGAAAAAGTTATAGAATTTAAATCCCGATTTCAATTTTTGTAAGTAAATATTTCGTAAAAATTACCATTTTGTGGTTTTTTGCTAATTTTTTGTTTCAGAATTGTTAAAGTTTAGACAAAAATGCACTGATTAACAGACTTTTATTTTGTCTACTGCATTTTTTTTATACTTTTGCCTTACCCAAATTTATTATTAACCTAAAGGAATTCAATGATTTACAAAATTTATCCATTATTGGTGTTTTTACTATTGTCTTTTGGTAAAGATTCAAAAAACACAATCGAATTAAAAAAGGTAACTACAAAGAGTATTGCTAAGGTTGAAAAACTTACAATCGACAGTAAAATTGAAAATGTGTACAGCACATTGAAAACCAACAATTGTTCGTTACCGGAACTTAAGACTTTCTCTGAAGCTTTAAAAGGTTTTTACTTACTGAAAGAGAGAGGTGTTGTTCAGAAAGATATTTTAACTTTAATTGATTTTAGTTTATCATCAAATACCAAACGTCTTTGGGTAATTGATCTGACTACTAATACAATTTTGTTTCAGTCTCTTGTAGCTCACGGAAGAAATACGGGAGAAGAATTTGCTTCAACATTTTCAAATTTAAATTCATCTTTCAAAAGCAGCTTAGGCTTTTATGCCACTGGTGAGATTTACCAGGGAAAACATGGTGCTTCATTGCGTTTAGATGGTTTGGAAAGAGGTGTTAATGACAAGGCACGTGAAAGAGGCGTAGTTGTTCATGGTGCTGATTATGTATCTGAATCTTTTATCAATAGTAATAAAAGATTAGGAAGAAGTCAGGGGTGTCCCGCTCTTCCTGTTGAATTGACGAATAAAATTATTGAAGTAATCAAAAATAAATCATGTTTGTATATCTACCATCCCTCAAGAAGTTTTGCGATGGAAGAAAAGCTAATTTCTTAATTTAGCATACAAATCCGAATCTAAATTATAAATATCAGCTCTGAAAATGAGCTGATTTTTTTTGCTCCATGCCGTCCAGTACCATTGGTATAACGCGTATTTTTTTCTGATTTTAATATTGACTGTTTTTTTAGTCTCAATAATAGAGTCAATTTTTTCCTTCGACCAGCTTACCGACTGATCTGACGAGTCTAAAATATGCTGTGCCAGTTCCAGCGGATTTTCGATACGCACACATCCGGAACTTAACGAACGGTTGCTTCTTTCGAAATAATTACGGTGATTGGTATCATGCAGGTACACACTGTGATGGTTTGGGAACAATATTTTCATTAACCCTAACGAATTGTTATAACCCGGACTTTGCACATAGCGGTATTTACCGGGATTCTTTTCATTCCACGCGGAAGGTTCTACCACATTTCCGGAGCTGTCATATATGGTAATGTTCTTTTTCGCCAGATAGTTTCGGTTGCGTTTCATTGCCGGAACCACGTCTTCTTTTAGGATAGTAGGAGGAACCGTCCAGGTGGGGTTAAAAACTACCGTTTTGAGTTTCGAGGTTATAACCGGTGTTCTTCTTTTACTGGTGCCAACGACTACGTTTCGGACCAGGGTAGTGTCTTTGCTTTCTACAACATTTAAACTGTAATCCGGAATGTTGATAATAAAATAATTTTTGGCAAATTCATTATTATACCATCTCCAGCGTTCTAAATTGGCAATGATTTGCTCCTTTCTTTTGGCTTTGGAAAAATTTAAGGCACTTATGGTTCCTGCCCCAATTACCCCATCAGCAGCCAAGCCATGTCTTTCCTGGAATTTTTTGATCGCTTCGAAAGTTTTCTGATCGTAAATTTTGGTAAGGCTGTCGCTTCTTCCCGACATGTCTTTCCAGAATAAAAGTCTTTTTTTGATGTTTACTACAGCAGGATTGGTATCATGTAACGTTATTTTCTCTGCAGATTCAATAGTCCCGATTTTATCCTCCGGAAAAGTATTAATGATTTCAAGGGCTTTCAGTAATTGCTTATAAGTGTCTGCTTTAGACTGAAAATTATCCACAATACTGTCCAGTTTGTTTTTATTGAATGCTTTTATCAGCGCGTTGTTTATATCAAAAGTTTTCTCTGCCAGATCCCAGTTGCCATATAATTTTTTTGGGTCTAATTTTCCTTTATACAAATGCGTCAGATATAATTCAAAATTATAAGTAAGCAATATGTCATACGTCACTAAATCAGAATCGCTGAGTAAACCAATTCTCTTTTCGAGTTTTTCGAGTTTTTCTATTTTGTAATCGCTTGGATTTAAGCCTAATTCATCAGATTTTTTTAATAAAGATAAAATGTAAGTTCTTTTTTTAAGATTTCCCCACACCGTTTTATTGTCAGAAGAATTATAAAATTGTTTGAGTGTCTCGCTTTTAAAAGCATTGATTTTTGCAGTATCGATTTGAACTGTTCTTTCATCAGTGAGTATGATTGCTGGCTGACTTTTTTTTACAGGAATAGCTTTTGGCTTGTCGTCTTTACAGCCGATCAGAATGCATAATACCAATAAAAGAGAAAGTTTCTTCATGTTATAATTTTTTAAACGTAAATAATGTTCGCCAACATCTTTGATCTCAAATGCTTCGCGAACGGTTTGTAATTCATTTTCTGATAAAATTCAACAGCAGCTGTTTTTGCGTTAAACCCAATCAGGATTATATTTTTTTTAAGCAATAATTTTCGCAATGTTTTACCAGAGATTCGCCAATAATTTTTTCTGATGTAGCTCTAAAACTCCTATTTATGAACCGGAGCCGGACTTTTTTCGGCAAAGGTACTGCTGATTTTTGAGTATAACGAAATAATTCCTGTTAAATCACTGTCAAAAAATAAGCCAAAATGATGTGTGGTTTCTAATGGTCACCTTCGAAGTCGCAACTTTCTGTCGGTTTTCCTATTCTAAAAACGGGGTGGCGTGCGATATAAGTTTCTTTTCATGGTATTTCTCTAATGATATTCATGTTTTGTTGAAATAAAATAAATATATAACTTTTTAATTTTAAATAGGTTATGGGAAATTGTGATTTTTAATTGATTTTTTTTGAAAAAAAGCTTGTTTTGAACTTAACTTATTTTTTATATTTGCACCAGTAATGCGAAAGTAGCTCAGTTGGTAGAGCTCCAGCCTTCCAAGCTGGTTGTCGCGAGTTCGAGCCTCGTCTTTCGCTCTAAAAACCGAAACTTAATTGTTTCGGTTTTTTTATCAAAGTTAAATAATTATTGATTTTTATTTTTTTAAATGATTTAATTGTTTACATTTGCACCCTGTTAATGCGAAAGTAGCTCAGTTGGTAGAGCTCCAGCCTTCCAAGCTGGTTGTCGCGAGTTCGAGCCTCGTCTTTCGCTCTTCAAAATCCTCAAACAAATTGTTTGGGGATTTTTTTTTGCTTTTTTTACCATATAAGTGATGTAAGTTATTATAAGTGGAGCCTGAACTTGTCGACTCAATAATTTAACTCAGTATCTAAGACGGAATAATTGTCATTGAATTTTTCGAGCCTTACTATGTTTTGATCGTTCATTCTTGATATATGAAAGCTAGTATATTTAGCTAATCAGATATGATGAATTTGATTTATAAGGAAGGTAATTGTGAAGATAAGTTATTTAAAAGAAGCTTTTTTCAATTATAGTAAAAAGCTTCTTTTGCTTTGAATAAAAACTTTTGAAAAAATCTATTGATTATAAAGCTTTAGGATCTGAGCCATATGCATTTGAACCTTTGTCACCCTCTTTGGTTGCTAAAATAAAGCCGTAGATCGGAATAAGTGAATACCACCAGGGCTTTCCTATGTCCTGCATTCTTCTTGCTCCCACTGTTATTACTGGTGGTAAAAGTATTAATGATAGAAATTGCAGGATTGTTAATCCGGTTAATTGGATGATAAAACTAAGAGCAAATGCTACAATAAAGTAAAATAATATAAAATACCAATACTCTTTTCTTCTCGCTCTGCCTTTAATGCTTGCGTACTTTTTAAAAGTTTCTACTACATAATTCATTTTTGTTTGTAATTTAATTTTATTCTACTCTTTGGTTTTTCGAAGTCCACCTTGTTTTTATAGTAATACAACTCTACTGTGGGAATTGGTCAAGCCAAATATTTTTGATAGTAATTGAATATTGTATTGGTTTGAAAATGCACTGAATTTTGATGTAAACGCGACTTAATTCCAGAATTTTCGGCAAATATAATTCAGAGCAATAAAATGCAATCCAGTTTTCAATAGATGGCTTAATAGTAGTAATAAGTGGTTGCTGAGAAGAGGAAGTGGTCAGATTTGGAGTGTGTAAAGTTGCGGACCAAAGAATAACTACTTGTTTCAGTTGTTTTTTTTAGTAATATTTGACTGCCGGTTTGTGGTGTGAGAAAACTTAATTAGTAGTGTCTGGGATCTTGTTTTCGAATGTAGAATATAATTGAGAGAGGAAGGATGAAGGATGCTTGTAAATTGGTATTTAATTTAACCATTAAGAAATTAAGAAAGAATAAGTTTAATTCTTTACAGAATCTTAATCTCCTAATGGTAAAAAACTTTGTTTAAATAGTTTGAATCATTTTTATTTGAATTGCTGTTCTGCGCTTCGAGCTACACATTTGGGGTTTGGAATTTTTCACGAGACTTCGCTATTGGAATTTATTTTAAATTGCTCAAATCGCTTTCAGTTGCTAATTCCTCCGGGTTTTGATTTTTTAAAAATAAACGAGCGGATAAATCTCCCTTTAAAGTGATTTTGCGGCCTTTTACTTCGAGCCAGCTTCCTTCGCGTAATCCTAAAACCGGAATGGAATTGAAAGCGTGGAATTCTTTAATTCTCGTTTCGCGGGTTTCTCCCATATGCTTGGATTGTGCTTCGGGATCTAAATAGTGCGGATTTAGATTGAACGGAATTAGTCCTAAAGTCTGAAAACTTGGGGGATAAACAATAGGCATGTCATTGGTCGTTTGCATCGATAAACCGCAAATATTGCTTCCGGCGCTGGTTCCTAAATACGGCGTTCCGTTCTTTACAGTTTCAGAAAGAACCTGCATGATGTTTTGTTGGTACAATTGTGTTACCAGCAGAAAAGTATTTCCGCCTCCAGTAAAAATACCTTCCGCAGTTTTTACGGCGTTTTCTGCATTTTCAAATTCATGAATCCCTTTTACGGCAATATTGATTGTTGCAAATTCGGCGGCTACTTTTTGAGTGTATTCGTTATGTGTTATTCCGCCCGGTCTCGCAAATGGAATAAATAAGATGCTTTTGCAGTTGAAAAAATGTTGTTTTAATGTAGGTAGTAAATATTCTAAATAGCTGCCTCCGTGAAGGGTAGAAGTGCTGGCGATAATAATGCTTTTCATAAATTTTAACTCATATTAATGCTGCTAAAGATATTAAAAACTCCTTTTTCATATTAGGATTCCAAACTTTAATTAACATATTTTTACCAAGCCGTTAGTATTAAATTTGGAAGACATTAAGATATTTTTACACTTTTAAGAATAAATCTAATTTTTTTATTTTGAGCGATAAGTTTTTATGTCTTTTTATTATTGTTTTGGGCCAGACTGTATGGGGGCAAAATCAGGAACGTATCATTATTAACGGAAAGATAGCGTCTAATACCTATGATCTCGAAGGTGTTTATGTGGTAAATGCTGAAACAGAAAACATGGTTACAACGAATGCAGACGGAACCTTTTCGATCAGGGCTAAAGCAGGCGACACACTTGTCTTTTCTTCCATACAATTTAAGGAAAACAGAACTTTACTGACAGCGGAAAATTTTTCGGATCTCAACTTTACTGTAAAATTAAGTCTGGTGATTCATCAGCTGCAGGAGGTAATTGTTCGGAATTATGCTAATATCAATGCAGTCTCTTTGGGAATTATTCCGCAGGGGCAGAAATCCTATACAGAAGCCGAGAGGAAATTACATACCGCTACAGCTCTAAATCCAACCGCGAATGCCGGAGGAGTGGCCGGTGGATCGATTTCAGCAGATCCTTTTCTGAATTTTCTGTCGGGCAGGACGGCAATGCTGAAAAAAGAAGTAGCAGTAGAGAAAAAAGAATTTTTTATGAAGCTTCTGGAAAGTATGTTTAGCCTTGACCATTTTGTGAACAGACTTTCAATTCCTGCTGAATATGTGAAGGGATTCGAGTATTATGCTGTTGATAATGATAAGTTTACGGTTGTGCTGAATTCCAAAAATAAAACATCAACTGAATTTTTGCTGGGAGAATTAGCGGTGAAATATAAAGAAATACTTGCCATTGAAAACAAATAACATAGTACTGATCCTGTTTTTACTGATTGCCGAAATTACTGTTGGCCAGTCGGCTGCACCGAAAGAAATCCTGGGGCAGATTATGGAGCAGTCTGTAACAGTTGAAGGGGTTAACATTATTAATAATACCACTCAGGTTTCAACGGTTTCAGATAAGGAAGGTAAATTTTCGATTATTGTCAAAGAAGGTGATGTGCTGATTTTTTCAGCTGTTAATTTAGATCCGGTCAAACGGCGAATTACAGCAGAATATGTCAACGGGAATTTGCTTTTGATTAAGATGACAGCAAATGAAGTGGAGTTAAAAGAAGTGATTGTAAACGAAAATGCCAATATTACCGCTGAAAATTTAGGGATTATTCCATACGGGCAAAAAAAGTATACACCCGCTGAAAGAAAAGTGTACACGGCAACTTCTACCTCTGTAGATAAATTGCTGAATAAGATTTCCGGCCGGACTGCTATGTTGAAAAAAGAGGTTAATGTTGAGAAAAGAGAAGCTCTTTTTAGAAAAATAGAATACCTTTTTGAAGAAGATTATTATACCAATCGATTGAGAATCCCGCTGGATGACATAAAAGGATTTCAATTATATTGCGTAGATGATGCCGAATTTGCTGTATCTTTGAATACAAAGAACAAAACAATGAGCATGTTTTTGATCACCGAACTAGCCAGAAAATACTTAATAATTCTAGAAAATGAAAAATAAATTAGGAATACTTATCGCGTGCTTATTTTGTCAAATCGTTTTAGGTCAGAATAATTCAAGAAAATCATTACACGGTCAGGTACAAAATGACTTCCTCGCTATAGAGAGCGGTTATGTAATGAATATCAATGCCAATGTCAGAACATTTATCGGTGCTGGCGGATTGTTTGATATTATGGCGAAACCAAAAGATACTTTGTTGTTTTCGGGTTTGGCTTTTCAGTCCAAAAAAATAGTTTTAACAGAAAAAGACTGCTCTCAGGTACTTTTTTCAGTAAAGCTTGACTTAGTTAATAATCAGTTGAAAGAAGTTGTCGTTCATAAGGATTTAAAAGTAAAATCACTGGATGGAGGGTCTCAGAAATTTGTAGACATGCAATTTGAAGATGACAGGCAGTCCACAGCGAAAAATACAGTGATGTACTCCGATCAGACCATTAAATACGGAACTGATTTTGTGCGTATTTTTAAGGATGTAAAAAAGTTGCTGCGTAAAAAAGAAGGTGTACAGGAAGATGTGATTTCAGATATTGCCTTTGCAGAATATGCGAAAGATAACTTTACACCTGATTTTTTCAGTAAAACATTAGACCTAAAACCAGACGAAATTGAGCTTTTCTTAATGTACTGCTCCAACGATGCCGAATCAAAAAAATATTTAAAACCGGACGATAAATTCCAGTTAATGGATTTCATGGTCAATAAAAATAAAGAGTTTAAAAAAGCTACTGTTATTCAAAAATGAAAAATAAATTAGTTTATCCTCTAATAGGGATCTTATTTTTATCACTTTCTGCATTTACCTTTCATAAGTTTTACATGGGTGTTTTTCAGGTCAATTATGTGACAGAGAAAAAGATGGTCCAGATTACTTCCCGCATTTTTATCGATGATCTGAATAACGGAATGGAAAAAAAGTACCATAAAAAAACCTTTGTGGGCACAGACAGGGAAACCCAGGCCGATATTGATTTATTGAAAAAATACCTTACGGATAACTTTTCTGTCAAAATAAACGGACAGACAAAACCCATAACCTTTTTGTCTAAAGAAGTAGAATCGAATGATGTTCTGGTCTGTTATTCGCGGATAAAAGACATAGATCCATTTAAAACAATTGAAATTTCGAACTCTGTTTTAGTGGATTGGAATGCAGAACAGCAAAATATTACGCATGTTTCGGCATTTGGAATCAAAAAGAGTGTTCTCTTTACAGAATCTTCAAGGAAAGAAGTGTTAAAGTATTAATTGGCAAGTAGAATTATCATATTAATTGTTAATTTCACAACCTCAAAAAAAACCAAAAGCATTTATGAATAAGCTTTCTCTATTACTGCTTTTCCCCGCTATGATAATAGCTCAGGAGAAGTCAGCACCTGTTGCTCCCAAACAACAAGGTAAATATGATACGAACAAATTTAGCCAGATGTATGATTTACTGGCAACACCCAACATGTTTCGTACCGCTTCCGGAGCACCCGGACCTGCTTATTATCAACAACAGGCAGATTACAAAATTGATATTGAATTAGATGATAAGAATTCAAAACTAACGGGTTCTGAGGTTATCACCTATTCCAATAATTCTCCGGATAGTTTAGAATATTTGTGGATTCAACTGGATCAGAATCAGGCGAAAGCAAACACTCAGACTTCTTTGGCGGAAAGCGAAAAAATAAATCAGGTTTTACCGCTTGACGGGTTTTCAGGCAAATACCTCAGGAAAGATTTAGAGCGTGGTTTTAACATCGAACAGGTGAAAGATGCTAAAGGGAATCCAATGTCATACACCATCAATGAAACGATGATGCGTATTAACCTGGCAACTCCTTTAAAGCCGGGTGAGAAAATTGCACTGGCTATAAAATGGTGGTATAACATCAATAATTACAGAAAAGAAGGCGGGCGTTCCGGTTATGAATTATTTGAAAAAGACGGAAATAAATTATACGTAATTGCGCAGTTCTACCCAAGAATGGCCGTTTACAACGATGTGGAAGGCTGGCAGAATATGCAATTCTGGGGAAGCGGGGAGTTTGCACTGCCTTTTGGAAATTTTGATGTAAACATTACCGTTCCTGCAGATCATGTTATTGATGCAACAGGAGAGTTGACAAACAGAGCCGAAGTTTTTACGGCAGAACAGGTAAAACGTTACGAACAGGCTCAAAAATCATTTGATAAGCCAGTGGTAATTGTAACACAGGCAGAAGCTGAAGCAACAGAAAAAGGGTTTTCTGAGAAGAAAAAAACATGGAAATTCAGTGCTAAAAACGTACGTGATTTCGGAATTGCCTCTTCAAGAAAATTCATTTACGATGCAATGGCTGTGAAACTGGGTGGCAAAATAGTGATGGCAGAATCTGTTTATCCGAAAGAAGCAAATCCGCTTTGGGGAGAAACTTCAACGATGACAGTGGCACATACTTTAAAAAGTTATTCCTCTCATACTTTCGATTATCCTTATCCAAAAGCAGTTTCTGTTTCTGCAGAAGATCAGGGAATGGAATATCCGATGATTTGCTGGAATTTTGGCCGTCCTGATGAAAATGGAGTGACCAGTAAAGAAGTTAAGAATGGAATGATTGGTGTTGTAATTCACGAAGTGGGTCACACTTTCTTCCCGATGATTGTAAATTCAGATGAACGTCAGTGGACGTGGATGGACGAAGGTTTAAATTCGTTTCTGGAGTATTTGGCAGAACAGGAATTAGATCCGAATTTCCCGTCAAGACGTGGTCCTGCAAAAAATATAGTTCCTTACATGAGCGGCGACCAAAAGTTCTTAGAGCCAATTATGTCCAATTCTGAAACCATTGCGCAGTTTGGTAACAACGCTTACGGAAAACCGGCTACAGGACTTAATATGTTAAGAGAAGTAGTGATGGGAAGAGAGTTGTTTGATTATGCGTTCAGAACCTATGCCAACAGATGGAAATTCAAGCATCCTACTCCTGAAGATTTCTTCAGAACAATGGAAGATGCTTCTGCGGTAGATTTAGACTGGTTTTTCAGAGGATGGTTTTATTCAACCGATTTTGTAGATATCGGAATCAAGGAAGTAAAGCAATATTATGTTTCCGATACTCCAACGGCAGATATTAAAGATGTGAAAGTGAAAAAAGGACGTTTCGGATTTGATAAAGGACCATTTGTTTACTTAGTGTCGGGAGATAATGCCGAAGTAAATTCATCTAAGAAAAAAGCTTTAAAAGTAGAAGATGTAAAATTACTGGCCGATTACGTCGATCAGACTTTTACAGCAGAAGAAAAGGCAGGTTTGAAATCGCCTAAATATTTTTACGAAGTTGAGTTTAATAAACCAGGCGGAATGATCATGCCGATTTTGGTAGAAATCACTTACGAAGATGGTTCTGTGCAAAACTTCCAATATCCGGCACAAATCTGGAGAAAAAATAATGATACGGCCAGAAAAGTTTATGCAACAGAAAAAGCGATTAAAAGCATTCAGATCGATCCAAAATTAATGACTGCTGATATTGATGTAACCAATAATTCCTGGCCAAAAACAGAGCAGAAATCAAAGTTTGACTAAAAATAAAAAGTTAACTTCAGAGTTCACAAAGCCAATAAGGTATAAACGGAAAATTTTTCCGGGCAACCTTTAACGATCTTTGTGAACTTTGCGGTTAAAATAAATAGGTTTAATATGCTTTTTAAGTAAATTTTAAAACTCTCGGTTGCAAAATTTAATATCTTTGTGACACACAAAAATAAAAGATATGTTTGGTATAGGAGGAGGAGAACTAGTTTTTATACTGTTTATAGTACTAATGCTTTTTGGTTCAGACAAAGTGCCGGAAATTGCCCGTACAATGGGTAAAGCTATGGCGCAACTTAAACATGCTACAAACGACATTAAAAGTGAAATTCAGAAAGGAGCTGAGGCAAATGGTCTTGATGCAAAATCTTTGACAGATATCACCGGAAATATCAATGCACAAATTAACGATGCAAAAACGAACTTATTAAGCGATACTACAAGTTTATCAGGCAATCTCTTGGGCGATACAACCACAGAAATAAATAAAGTAAAAGAAGATATCGATTCTATCTCAGGACCTGTAAAACGCCAACTGTAATGCTCGAAAAAATACAAGAATTAGATACCAGACTCTTTGTGTATCTTAATGGGTTAGGTTCTGAAAATTATGATAAATTATGGCTGATCATTACTAATCAATTGTATTGGACGCCATTTTTCCTGTTTCTGTTTTTTCTTATTTATAAAAAAATTGGAGGAAAACAAACCTTGTATTTACTGCTTTTT
Source organism: Flavobacterium cupreum (assembly GCF_003996965.1). Classification (GTDB taxonomy): domain Bacteria; phylum Bacteroidota; class Bacteroidia; order Flavobacteriales; family Flavobacteriaceae; genus Flavobacterium; species Flavobacterium cupreum. The sequence goes on from NZ_QWDM01000010.1 coordinate 74,438, forward strand.
ATAGCCGTTTTAATTACTTTTACCGATCAGACGACTAATTTGTTTAAACATACTTTCGAACGTTTGCGTCCCTGCAACAATCCTGAAATCAAATCGTTTATCCGAATTGTTCAGGTTAGGACATCCTTTAGTTTTTTCTCCGGTCATGCTGCCAATACAATGGCTGTTGCAACCTTTTTATACCTGATTTTAAGACGCCATTTTAAATATTTGGGATTCCTGTTCCTGTGGCCTTTAATTTTTGCTTACAGCCGTATCTATTTAGGATTACACTATCCTGGAGACATTCTTACAGGTTATTTCTTCGGAGCATTTTTCGGATCGTTGCTTTATTTGGTTTATAAAAAATTAAAACCACAATATTTTCCGGATACTTTTGAAAAAAGGTTCTAAGTTGCTAAGATTCTAAGGTTTTTTAAAGAGTAATTTAAGTTAGATTTGTCATTTCGAGGAACGAGAAATCACATAATGCTAGAATGCACTGTTGTCGAACACCGGATGTGATTTCTCGTTCCTCGAAATGACACAAAACTCAATATTATAAAACCCTGCTAACTGTCAAACCATCACGAATCGGCAATAAAACCGTTTCAACTCTGGGGTCATTTTTCAAAAGTAAATTATATTCTAAAAGTACTTTTGTACTCACATCATTCGGATGTACCGGTTCAAGGATTTTACCGCTCCATAAAACATTATCAGAGAGAATAATGCCGCCCTTATTCATTTTCGGAACAATTAGTTCCCAATAGTTGAGGTAGTTTTCTTTGTCGGCATCAATGAAAACCAAATCAAATTTTACATCCAGTGTCGGAATGATATCAATTGCTTCTCCCAAATGCTGAAAAATTTGATTTCCCCACGGAGATGCATCAAAGTATTTACGTTGAAAATCCACTAATTCTTCCTTGATGTCAATGGTGTGCAGTTGTCCATTTTCCTGCATTCCTTCACAAAGGCATAAAGCGGCATAGCCGGTATACGTTCCAATTTCAAGAATATTCACAGGGCGAATCAATTTAGATAACATGCTTAACACGCGGCCTTGAAAATGCCCGCTCAGCATTCTTGGTAAAAGGATTTTCTGATAGGTTTCCTTGTTTAATTTGGCCAGTAATTCCGGTTCGTTTTCAGAATGCTGTTCGATGTAGTCTTCTAATTCCTGTGATATAAAATGCATGTGATGATCTTCTAAATTTAGAGCACAAAAATACAAAAAATATCGGGTAACTTTTGGGCATAAAAAAACCATTCGTATAACGAATGGTTTCTGTTTTGAATTCTAAAAAAAAATTATTTTTTCAAAGCTTCATTTACATCTTTGGCTGTCTTTACAGTTCCGTCTTTGGCTGCTTTAGCCGCGGCTTCTACTTTATCAGCTCCTTTTTTGGTCGCATCTTTTACATCTTCAGCGGCTTTTTTAGTGGCATCTTTTGCGTCCTGTACAGCATTTTCTGAAGCTTCTTTAGCTTTAGCGGCAGCATTTTCGGCTTTAACTACAGCACTGTCTTTTACTTCTTCGATATCACTTGTCAGGGTATCGACTTTGTTTCCAAGAGTTAATTCGTCTTCAGCTTTTGTTTCTTTTTTGTCCCCGCATGATTGTGCAGTGAATCCCAATAGAGCAATAAGAGCTAAGCTTAAAATTTGTTTTTTCATGATTAATTAAATTTTTAAAGTTGATAAAATATAAAGGTTATAAAGCTGAAAAAATAAAAGTACAAATTTTAAAATTAGGCGCTCTTCGTAATATTATTTTTCTTTTAACAGCAAGACAATTCCCGTGCCAGAATTTTAAGTTTTTGTAAACCTGGGATATCTTTTTTTGAAAAAAAAAGAGAAAAGCATTTATGAGCTGCTTTTTTAGAGGCTAGTTTTTGTAAAGATAAAAATTGATTACGATATCGTCTTTCACTTTTATTAAGCCAGCCATCTTTACGGGAGGTTCCAGGCCGATATCAGAAAATTTGAGATTCAGCGTTCCCTGAATTTTGTCGTTAACCGTGTATAAAGAAAAGTCTTTGTATTTTAGTGTTTTATCCGTAATAAAAAAGCTTAAGCTGCATTTGTAATTCTTACCGGACTGTTTTATCTCTGTTATAGAAACAGTACTATTAGGAAATTCGGCTGCCTTAACAGTGCCCTTTAGGTCCTTGCTCATTATTTTGTTGTGACAATCAAAATTTGTCATTTTGATAGCGGTATTAAAAATGTTTTTTTTATTTGAATTTAAAAAAATTGTATCCTTAATAATGAAGATATTAGAGCAATTGTAATGGCCCACAGTTGATAGTCCGGTAATTTCTATTTTAATTTTGTTTATTACCAAAGTTGTATCGTCTGCGAAAAAAGTGGGTTTAGCACTTCCTAAGAAAAAGAAAGTGGCTAAACCCGTAACTAAAAATGTAAACCTTTTGAACATTTTATCAGAATGAAATTACTGCTTCGAACATAATTCCTTTAAAGCTGCCGCCAAAAAGATCGTTAGGAGTGGCCCCGTTAAACTGGGAGAAGTTTTTGTAGTTTTGATCTACATACTCCAATTTTGCCAGAATATTTTTAGTCATAAACCAGCCTGCTGCCCCTTCAAATCTGTTTATTTGAATAGACTGAGCGCTTGCGTTCGAAAGTTTTCCGTCGACTAAGTTGTATTTACCGCCCACATAAAATCTTTCATTTTCTCCAAAACGATACACAACATCCCCTACATATTGATTTATTTTACGGGTAGCATCAGTTCCTTTAAAATCACCACCGGAAGTAAACTCTAAAGTTCCAAAAAACTCAAGACCTTTGTATTTGATAAAAGGGTTAATCATGTAGGACGTTGCCCAGTTACCGTATCCGGGATTAAATCGCCCTGTGTCCTTATTCGCTGTTGGATCAAAGTTGTTGGCAACAGTACTGGTTGTAGTTCCTGTAGCGGGATCTATGATAGCATATTCAGGATGTGTCATTACACCATAAAAACGGCTTCCTGCCCTGTCAGAAGAATATAAATTTCCGCTGGAATTTGCCGTATGGTAATAAGATCCTGTTAACCTGATTCTTAAATCGTCATTAATTTGTTTGTCCCAGCCTAATTTTGCCAGAATAGAAGGGCTGATAGTTGTGTTGGAATCCGGTTTTGCAGTCGTTGCTGGTGCCGGAACAATTTCCTGAACATTCTGATTTAGTTTAGAGTTGGTAACTCCAATCATGCTCACAAATCCTGATCTGTTGTAATAAACTTCAGCTCCCATTTCTGTACTAAAGGCATCCATGATGTTATTCCCTACGAATGGATTCATAAGCGCATTTCCGTTGTCAGATCTTCTAAAATGCGCGTCACCGTAGTTATTCTCCATCTGACCAATCTTGATCGTTGTATATTGCATCAAATCAGCCAGGAAGTCTTTTTTAATGAAGTCAAGTTTATCAATTTGCAAATAACCTCCCTTCACCCAGGTTTCATTATGGTGTCTGGAAGCCAGGTAGACATCTAAGTTCACGCGGACACCATCATACAGTTGTGCACCAATCGTAAAGTTGGCATTTGGTAAATTAAAATTGTTTTCCAGATTGTTTAATCTGTAATTTGGCGCAGAAGCCAAATTCTTCTGATCGTTAAACGAATTTAAAGCCTGAAACTGAAGTGCAAAAGCTGCTCCCATATCAACGCTGATTCCTTTGTAGGCAACAGTGTCTTTTTTGACATCAAATTGATTAATTCCTTTCTGGTTTCTTGGGATTTGATTTTGGATATGTCCAAAACTAACTTGTGCATTAATGGTAAATGTGCTCACCAATGCTACAAGCAGGATATATATGTTTTTCATGATGTTTATAAATTATAGTTTAAATTAAATTTTAAGGTTAAATCTTGTCCCGTTTTGATAGTTCCCAGCATTGCAGTGGGTGATTTCATTCCGAAATCTGTAAAAGTGATTTTGTTAGATCCCTGCAGGTTTAATCCCTCTTTTGTAACAGTTGTTTTTACAGTTGTTTTAAGAACTTTACTGACACCTGCAATAGTATAGGTTCCGGTTAATTCCCAGGTAGTTTCGTTTACTTTTTCGGCAGTCTTCAGCACATAAGTAATGTTCTTGTTTTTATCTGTTTTTAAAGTCTGATAAGCTACCTTGTCCATGCTTTTTTTCTCACTCTTTATACTTTCTGCCAGAAGAGTTACAGAAAGTGATTCAATATCCGTTAATTTTGAATTGGCAATTGTAAAAGCTGCCGTTCCTGTTCCGGAACCTGACTTCATTTCCCAATCATGTAATGTTGAAGTTCCGGATACAGAAAAAGCTGATTTAGCATTTAAGGTATACGATCGCTGTGCCGATACAAATGAAGTAATTCCTAAGAATACCGCTATAAATGCGAATCGTTTGATTTTTTTAGTTTTCATTTTGTCATGTTTTTGTTTTAAAAAGGATAAGTTAAAAATGGATCGATTTCATTTAGTACTAAGGTTTCTATCTTTAACCCGATTCAAAGGTCTGCTCATAAAACGGTTGTTTTTATGATAAAAATCATTGTTAAAATTTTATTAAAATATTTAATTGATAACTACAACGTTCTCTCCTTTACAAGGAGCGCGAGTTATAAAAAACAAGTCTCTGCAATTAGTACAGAGCTCCCGTTTTAATTATTCAAAAATTCAGTTAATGACTATTATTGTTTTAATACTTATACTAATAAAGACAAAGAAGTCTTTTAGTCAGTATTTAATAAAAAAGAAAGTAAGTGTTGGCAGCTTTTGTTTCAGGAGAACAATGGAATTTTCATGAAAAGAAGTTTCGTTTTAGTTGATTTTAAATAAGAATGGTTATAAAAATCAGGAAAAAATAACAAAAGTGATTAACTTTGCACCATGCAAATCGAGAAGAAAGACATACGAGCCTTATCAAAAGATCAGTTACGGGATTTTTTTGTCGCCAACAACGACAAAGCTTTCCGTGGAAACCAGGTCTATGAATGGTTGTGGAGTAAAGGAGCACACAGTTTTGAAGATATGACCAATGTAGCGAAACCTACCAGGGCCATGCTGGAAAATAATTTTGTAATCAACCATATTAAGGTAGATACGATGCAGCGCAGTAGTGACGGAACTGTAAAAAATGCCGTTCGTTTACATGATGGCCTGGTAGTTGAATCAGTTTTGATTCCTACCGAAACCAGAACAACAGCCTGTGTTTCGAGTCAGGTCGGTTGCAGTCTGGATTGTAATTTTTGTGCAACGGCAAGATTAAAAAGAATGCGAAACCTTGAACCGGGAGAAATCTACGATCAGGTGCTGGCCATAGATAAAGAGAGCCGTCTGTATTACAACCATCCGCTTTCGAATATTGTTTTTATGGGAATGGGTGAGCCTCTGATGAATTATAACAATGTAATCAAAGCCATTGATATGATTACCTCACCGGAAGGTCTGGGAATGTCACCAAAACGTATTATGGTGTCAACCTCCGGAATTCCGAAGATGATCAAAAAAATGGCCGACGATGATGTGAAATTCAAATTGGCGGTGTCCTTACACTCTGCGATAGATGAGATTCGCGCCAAAATTATGCCTTTCAGCAAAAATTTCCCTTTGGCGGATTTGAGGGAAGCATTAGAATACTGGTACAGAAAAACCAAAAACAAAATCTCTTACGAGTATGTGGTCTGGAAAGGAATTAACGATGATAAAGCTTCAATTGATGCCCTGGTTAAGTTTTGTAAATATGTGCCTTGCAAGGTCAATTTAATTGAATACAATCCAATTGATGACGGAGAGTTCCAGCAAGCTTCTGAAGAATCTATCATGGCGTATATAAAAGCGCTGGAAAATATCGGAGTCGTTTGTAAAGTACGCAGAAGCCGCGGAAAAGACATTGATGCTGCTTGCGGGCAACTGGCTAACAAAGAAGGATAATATTTTACTGTAATAAATTCAAAAAGCATTAAAGACAAGTACAATCTTGTTTTTAATGCTTTTTTTGGGCAAAAAAGGTTTTCTTTTTAAGTAAGAATCCGAATCAGACCGCAGTGTTTTCTGGTATATTTTTTTAATTAATGGCTAAAAAATTGCGATACTAACCTTAATATATAACGTTTTTTTTATTTAAAATAGTATATTTGGGATCGAAATGAATATTACTTCTCAAATAAAACAGCCCATCTTTGACGAGATGGAACTTTTCGAAAAAAAGTTCCATGAATCGATGACCTCGAAGGTCGCATTGCTCAACCGAATTACCTATTATATTGTAAACAGGAAAGGGAAACAAATGCGCCCTATGTTTGTTTTTCTAACTTCAAAAATGGTTTCGGGAGGTGTGGTAAACGAAAGAACCTATCGCGGAGCATCGGTAATCGAGTTGATTCATACGGCAACTCTGGTACACGACGATGTTGTGGACGACAGTAACCGCCGCCGTGGATTTTTCTCGATCAATGCGCTCTGGAAAAACAAAATTGCGGTTTTGGTGGGAGATTACCTGCTTTCAAAAGGACTTTTGCTTTCTATCGATAATGGCGATTTTGATTTGCTTCGAATTATTTCTGTGGCCGTTCGCGAAATGAGCGAAGGTGAATTGCTTCAAATCGAAAAAGCCAGAAGACTTGATATTACCGAGGATATTTATTACGAAATCATCCGGAAAAAAACTGCTACCCTTATTGCAGCTTGCTGTGCCCTTGGCGCAAAATCGGTAATTGAAGACGATGTTCAGGTCGAAAACATGCGCAAGTTTGGAGAACTCATCGGAATGGCTTTTCAAATCAAAGATGACTTATTCGATTATAGTGAAGAAGCCATCGGAAAACCAACCGGTATTGATATTAAAGAACAAAAAATGACTTTGCCTTTAATTCATGTTTTAAACACTTGTACACCACAGGAAAAAAAGTGGCTGATCAACTCCATTAAAAACCACAATAAAGACAAAAAACGCGTCAAAGAAGTGATTGCTTTTGTAAAAGATAATAACGGCCTGTCTTACGCCGAAAATAAAATGGTGGAATTCCAGCAGGAAGCACTTTCCTTACTTCAGAACTTTGAAGATTCAGAATACAAAGACGCTTTGACTTTGATGGTGAATTATGTCATTGAGCGAAAGAAATAAGACGAAAATTTCATTAAGTCTTAATTTCTTTACTTAAAAATTCCTTACGCTTTCAATTGCAGTTTCATCATGATGTCCGTCTGCTCATCATTTCCTAATCTGAAAATGTGTTTGTCAAATTCAGCAAAGCCATTTTTCTTGTAGAAACTCAGTGCCCTGTGATTTTCTTCCCAAACCCCCAGCCATACATAATCTGCATTTTTATTTCTGGCAACCTGAATGGCTTTTTCGTACAGCACCTGGCCCACGCGTTGACCGTGGTATTTTTTTGGGACATAAATTCTTTCGATTTCAAGTGCTTTGCTATCCTTCAGTTCGGTTTGGGACTCTCCGAAGTTCAGTTTTAAATATCCGATTACGGTACTGTCCAGAACAGCGAAATAAAATTCGGAGTCGGGGTTTTGGAGTTCATTTGTCAATTTCTCTATTGAAAAATGCTCGTCTAAATATTTTTTCATGTCCTCCTCAGAATTGTCTCCTGAAAAAGTCTCGGAGAATGTCTGTTTACCGATTTTTTGTAATTGGTCAATATCGTTTAGCGTTACTTTTCGGATGTCAATATTTTTCATTTTATGCTGAAGTGTTTCTTTATGAGAGTGTAGTTGTAATTTCCATAGTTGCATTACATTCAAAAATACCAAATTAGCAAACGGTTTGCAACTCAACGACGAACTTTCGGTTAACTTTGGCAGGGAGTTGTAGTATTCGAATAAAATAATTAAATATTTTTTAAATTTTACCAATACCACTATTGATTTGTATATGAGTGTTTTAGAGTTGGTATTTGGAATTTTAACCCATAATCATCCGGGTTGGAATTTAAATATTTTCACCTTCATGCAACCATTTTGAATCTTCACTCGTCTATGCTAATAGAAGACTATTCGAAAAACAAAACCAGAACGCTTATTAATGAAAATTATTCGTTTACATCAGGAAGAAACCGAAATCATAAAGTTGGCCGTCGAAAATAACCGACAGGCGCAGCAGCAGATTTATAGTCGGTTTTCGCCAAAAATGCTGAGTGTCTGCAGACAATATATAAAAGACATTCAACTGGCCGAAGATGTAATGATAACTGCCTTTATGAAAGTATTTACGAACTTAAGCAGGTTTGAACACAAAGGAAGTTTTGAAGGCTGGATCCGCCGAATTATGGTTAACGAATGCATATCGTATTTAAGAGTTCAGAAGAAAGTGAAATTTGCCGAAGATGAGATGTATACCGAAGAAAGTTTTAATGCCATCGACAGCCAGTTTTCAACAGACCAGATTCAGTTTTTAATAGACGCTTTGCCTGATGGTTATAAAATGGTTTTCAATTTATATGCGATCGAAGGGTACAAACACAATGAAATTGCAAAGATGTTAGGAATTAATGAAGGAACATCGAAATCGCAATTATCGCACGCCAGAAAAATGCTGCAAACACAAATTAATATTTTAAAAAAACAAGAAAATGGAACCGAATAATTTTGAAAAGGATTTCCGTGAAAAGCTAAATCAGCGTAAGATTGAACCAAGCGACAAAGCCTGGGACCGATTAGACGCGATGCTGAGTGTTGCCGAAGAAAAGAAACCAAAAAAGAAAAATAAATGGCTGTATATCGCGGCCAGTATTGCAGGGCTTTTACTGGTGGGGACTTTCTTTTTGAATCAGGGGAAAAAGGTGGAGGTTCTACAAAATCAAATGGTTATTCAGGAAAACAGTCAAAAAGATTCCGTTGTAAAGCCAGGTTTTAAACCGATGGATTCCAGCAAAAATGAAATGGCAGTTTCAGAAAAAGAATCCCTTCAGAACGCTGAAAATTCAAAAGCACCAGAAAAAATTACAAAAAAAAAGGGAATTAATATAGTTAAGAATAAAGCAAATTCAATAGCGGAGGTTTCAATCATCAATCAAAACAATCAACAATCAAAACCGGGCAACAATCCAATCAATGTGCCTGAAATACCTAAAAACGAAACAGCAGAACAGTTGCTGAACACCGCAGAGAAAGCTGTGGTTGCAGAAAATTCAGCGAAGCCTAAATCGAAAATTAAAATTAATGCCAGCGATTTATTAAATCAGGTTGATGGCGAACTGGAACTTTCGTTCAGGGAAAAGGTAATTACCAAAGTCAATAAAAACTATCAAACAGTAAAGGTGGCGCTGGCAAACCGAAATCAACAGGAATAAACAATCAGCAATTAAAACATCATCAATCACAATCAATAATCAATTTTTAAAAAATCAATCAATCATGAAAAATTTTACCATTTATCTCGTACTCCTGGTCTTTTTATTTGTTAGTAAAGTGCTGGGTCAGGAAACCTTTGAATCAAGAGCAAAGCAAATTGCAAATAAAATCGAGAAGGTAACCAAAGAAGAAAAACAAGCATTAAAAGAAGAAATTGAAGCCTTAAATATTCAGTTATCGGAAGGCAAAATTACGCAGGCACAGGCGGATAAACGCAAAAAAGAACTGGCCGAAGCCCGTGCCGTAATTATTGAGGAAAAAGTTACTCTGGCCCAAAACGAACTTAACGATTTGGTACAGCAAAAAGTAGACGGCAAAATCAAAGAGGGAGATTCAATCAAAAAACATGGTTTGATGATTTACTGGAAGGACAAAGACTGGAGCGATAACAAAAGAAGCAAAGACTCCATTCATGGTGAAAAAAGAACTACTTCACAGTTTGTCTTCGCATTTGGACTGAACAATACAATGGCCGACGGAAAACTTCAGGATTCCAATTACAGTTTTATCGGTTCGCATTTTTACGAATGGGGTTTTACCTATAATTCAAGATTACTGAAAAACGATAATTTATTGCACGCCAAATACGGACTTTCGGTAATGTACAACAATATCCGTCCAACCGACAACCGCAATTTTGTGGTAAACGGAAACCAGACCAGTCTGGAAGTGAATCCCGTAAATTTGAATGAATCCCGTTTTAGAAATGTGTATATCGTTTTGCCGCTGCATTTGGAATTTGATTTTACCAAGCCCAAAGAAAGTAACGGAAAGACTTATTTCAGAACCCATAAAAGCTTCCGTTTCGGGATTGGCGGTTATGCCGGAATCAATGTAAAATCAAAGCAGATTTTAAAATTTGAAGAGGAAGATTTAAAATATAAAACCACGATAAAAGGGGATTATAACGTCAATAATTTTATTTACGGACTGAGTTCTTATATTGGATATAAAGACATGAGTTTGTACTTAAAATATGATTTGAATCCTTTATTTCAGGATAATTTAATTAAGAAAAATAATATTTCCTTAGGGTTACGCTTTGATTTGAATTAAGTATGAGTGAGTTTAGTTAGTTAAAAGTGCTTCGAAAGAGGCACTTTTTTTTATGTAAAATCGTTACATTTCAGGAAAGATTTTGTTTACTTTTACAGGCTCTCAACTTTAAAAATATTTTACGTTTTGATTTCACAAAGTACAATTGATTCTGTTTTTGAAACTGCTCGTGTAGAGGAGGTTATTGGTGATTTTGTCAATTTAAAGCGGGCCGGAAGTAATTTCAAAGGATTGAGTCCCTTCTCAGATGAACGCTCTCCGTCGTTTATGGTGTCGCCTGCAAAAGGTATCTGGAAAGATTTTAGTACAGGAAAAGGAGGGAACTCTGTGAAATTCCTGATGGAGCACTCCCAGTTTACCTATCCGGAAGCCATTCGCTATCTGGCCAGAAAGTACAATATTGAGATTGAAGAAACAGAACAAAGTGATGCCGAAAAAGCCATGACCGATGTTCGCGAGAGTATGTATCTGGTTTCGGAATTTGCCAAAGAATATTTTCATAAGACACTTTTAAATTCAGAAGAAGGAAAAGCAATCGGGCTTTCGTATTTTAAAGAGAGAGGTTTTACCAACGAAACCATCAAAAAATTTAGTTTAGGATATTCGCCGGAAACCTGGGATGCTTTGACTAAAGAAGCTTTGGGTAAAGGCTACAAGTTCGAATTTCTGGAAAGTACAGGTTTGACAATTGCCAGAGAAGATCGCCCTTTTGACCGTTTTAAAGGCCGTGTAATGTTTCCTATAGAAAGTATGTCCGGACGCGTTTTAGGTTTCGGAGGGCGTATTTTAACCAATGATAAAAAAGCGGCAAAATACTTAAACTCGCCGGAAAGTGATATTTACCACAAAAGTAAGGTGCTTTACGGGATTTTTCAGGCCAAACAATCAATAGCGAAGCAGAACAATTGTTATTTGGTGGAAGGCTATACCGATGTAATTCAGTTCCATCAGGCCGGGATCGAGAACGTTGTGGCTTCATCCGGAACAGCTTTAACACCGGACCAGATCAGACTTGTGAATCGTCTGACCAGGAATATTACCGTACTTTTTGATGGTGACGCTGCAGGACTGCGTGCTTCTATTCGTGGAATCGATTTGATCCTGGAGGAAGGAATGAACGTAAGGGTTTGTGCTTTTCCTGACGGAGAGGATCCGGACAGTTTTGCCCGAAAAAATTCCCATGACGATCTGGTGGCTTACTTAGAAGAAAACAGTAAAGACTTCATACAGTTTAAGGCATCGCTCCTCATGAAAGAGGCCAAAAACGACCCTATAAAAAAAGCCGACCTGATTCGGGATATGGTGGTTAGTATTTCGAAAATTCCGGATCGTATCCAGCGTGAAATTTATACGCAGGAATGTGCCCGGATTATGGATATTTCCGAGCAGGTATTGGTAAGTACTTTATCTCAGCTGATTCAGAAAGATATTGCAGAAGCCAATAAAAAGCAAAAGCAGGAACAAAAACCTTTTGAAGTTTTCAGAAACCAAAAGCCAAATAATACAGGATATTCGGGAGGGGATCCGGAAGATCCAAGAAACGGGCCGCCGGAAGATTATCCGGGAGAGCCGGGATATACAGCACCACAGCAAACCGAAAAGGTTGATATATTATACCGTCTGGAGCGAAAAGTAATCGAAATTTTATTGCTGTACGGAGATAAAACGGAAGTATTTGAAGATGTGCTTTTAAAAAGCAATGAAGAAGGGGAGATCGAAATGATTTCTGAAAAAAGGGAATATAAAGTGCATCAGCGAATTTACCTGAGTCTGCAGGAAGATGAGGTAGAGCTTTCGAATAATTTGTTTCGGGATATTTTTACGGATATCATGGCTTTCTATCATCAAAATGAAAAGTTCAGTCTGGAGCAATATCTAATGCGTCTGCAGCCTGATTTTGCTCAGGAAGTGACCGATATTTTGATGGAAGATGAAAAAGTATCACTTCACAATTGGGAGGGGCAGAATATTTTTGCGAAAGACAAACAGGCGGGTATTGCACAATATGTGACCGAAACTATTATGTCTATGCGCTGGTACCTGGTTGATAAAATTATAGAAGAATTAAAAAGCTCTATACAACCTGATAATTCAGATAATACAGAGCTTTTGTCTATGGTCGTTGATTACTCAAAATTAGTTAATGCATTTTCGAAAAAACTAGGAAGAGTAATGTCGCGATACCATTAAATAATTTCTAAAGTCTTAGCTTTGTTAACTAAGTCAACTAAATTAGTAACATTTAATTTAGTCAATAATCTTAGTTTGTAAGTACTGATCGTTTTTTCGTTCAGATTTAAGATTTTAGAGATTTCATTGTTTTTCTTACCGTCACTTAAGTAACGTAAAACCTCAATTTCACGATTCGAAAGTTTTCTGTAAAGACGTTCGCTCTTGCTTTGTTTAGCAATAAGGGCCATGTTTTTGCGAACAGTTTCGTTGATAATGATTTTTCCTTCATGTACTTTAATAATAGAAAGACCTAATGTTTCAAGTTTTTCTGTTTTGTGTACATACCCGGAAACTCCTGCTTTAATGGCATTTGGAGCATACATTTGTTCAGCCAGGTCGCTGAAAATCACAATTTTTGTCTTTGGGAAATTCTTTAGGATCGATTTAACTTCAAAGATGCTCGAAAGACCTTCTAACTCTAAGTCTAGAATTAGGATATCAATCTCCTTCGTCTGAAGAATATCTCTAACCATTGAAAAATTGCCGACATTGGCAACAATTGAAATTTGATCGTGGTCTTTAAAATAAGACTTAACGCCAAAGTGCGTAACAGGATGATTGTCTGCTAGACATACTTTAATCATAATTTTACCTTTTTAGAATTGTTCATGTTTTTTGGAACGGTAAAATTAATAAATAAATTCTGTAATTAATTACACACAAATGTTAAAAAGTTTTATTTTAACGTTTTTGGTATTAAACAAACCGGAATTGCATCCATTTTATGCTTGTTGCTGGTGTTTAAACGTTTATAAATTTCAAAGACAGATTTTTCTCTCCCGGTGAAGTCAGCTGGCGTCTTTCCTGACTCCGCGGCGATCATCGCCCATTCAAGTTCATCGTAACTGGCGCCTAATTGGTCTTCATCTGTTCTGTTGTCACCAAATAATCCATCTGTAGGTGCTGCAGTTAAAATTGAGTCCGGAATCGCTAAAAATTGTCCCAAAGCATACACATCTGACTTCATTAGGTCTGCAATTGGACTTAAATCGACGCCGCCGTCGCCGTATTTAGTATAAAATCCTACACCAAAATCCTCTACTTTGTTTCCTGTTCCGGCAACTAAAAGACCATTTATTCCTGCCAGATAATATAAAGAAGTCATTCTTAAACGGGCACGTGTATTCGCTAAAGACAAACTTACTTTCGCAGCGTCATCTGTTTGGGGTACCGAACTCTTAAAAGCTTCGAAAACAGCCGTCAGGTCAGTTTGTGTGCTCGAAACATTCGGAAAGCGTTTTTTTAACTGCTCAATATGCTCTCTTCCTCTTGAAACCTGATTTTCTGCCTGATGAATTGGCATTTCCACACATAAAACCTGTAATCCTGTCTGGGCGCATAAGGTAGAGGTAACCGCAGAGTCAACCCCGCCCGAAATTCCGATTACAAATCCGTTTACTTTTGCTTTAACAGCATAATCTTTTAGCCACTCTACGATGTGCTTATTTACTTTTTCTGTCTGAATGGTACTTTTTTTAGTCATAATAGGTCAGGTTTTAAGATACAGGAATGTATATTTGCAGAATTATTTTTTAAGTATGAATAATACTTGAATTCCAGCAACACAAATCTAATTAAAATAAAATGAAAATTTATCGCTTTATAGTGCTTCTGTGCTTGTTTTTTTTGTCTTGTGACCAGAAAAGCAAAGTTGAAAAAGAAGTTGAAGAAATCCCTGTAGATATTAAAGTGGAGCGTTTTGACAAAGTTTTTTTTGAAACCAAACCCGAAGATTTAGCGAAAGTAAAAAGACAATATCCGTTCTTCTTTCCTCCGGGAAATGATGATAATGTCTGGCTGAAAAAAATGCAGGATCCGATCTGGAGAGAAGTGTATACGGAAGTTCAGAAAAAATACTCCAATTTTGAACCGGTAAGAGAAGAATTCAACAGCTTGTTTCAGCATGTAAAATATTATTTTCCGGAAGTTAAAATTCCTAAGGTAATAACAGTGATTTCTGAAATGGATTATAATGCCAAAGCGATTTATGCAGACAGCCTGGTTATTGTCTCCCTGGAATTGTATCTCGGAAAAGAGCATAAGTTTTATGAGTTTCCCAATTACCTGAAACAAAATTTTGAAGAAAGACAGATTATGCCCGATGTGGTTTCCAGTTTTGCTTTTCGGAAAATTTCAGCGTCAGGAGACAGAAGCCTGCTTTCTCAGATGATTTTCGAAGGAAAACAACTGTATACAAAAGATTTGCTTTTACCGGAATATACAGATGCTGAAAAAATGGGATACACACCGGAACAAATCAAATGGTGTGAGGAAAACGAAAGTTATATGTGGCGTTATTTTATAGAAAATGAATTGCTGTACAGTGATGACCCGAAACTAAATACCCGATTTATAGCGCCTGCACCATTCTCAAAATTCTTTCTTGAAATTGATAATGATTCACCGGGAAGAGTCGGAGCCTGGATTGGATGGCAAATGGTGCGCTCTTATATGAAAAACAATAAAGTTGCCCTGTCGGAATTATTAAAAATCAATGCAAAAGAAATTTTTGAAAACTCAAAATATAAACCTAAGAAATAATGTCAGATACAATACACTCAGAAATTAAATTCAATATAGAATTAGACGAAAACCGTGTTCCGGAAAAATTAACCTGGAGCGCTCAGGACGGAGGAGTTCAGGCTGAAGAGGCCAAAGCCATTATGTTGTCAATTTGGGACAGTAAAGCCAAGGAAACGATGCGTATTGACTTGTGGACGAAAGATATGCCGGTAGATGAAATGAAAATTTTCTTTCATCAGACATTAGTAGCGATGTCAGATACTTTCAAGCGTGCTACAGACGATGAAAAAATGTCGGATACCATGAAGGATTTCTGTGATTATTTTGCAGAGAAACTTGAACTGACGAAATAAAATCCTTTCAGGAATTCCAATAAAGAAATTCCAAATTTGGAAAATCAATCAAAAAAATCCCAATTCCAAGCCTTCGACTTCGCTCAGGGTGACAGAAAGATTCAAAAAATAAGAAATCCCAAATCCCAATCGTACAATTGGAATTTGGGATTTTTTTATTGGAATTTTTTAAAATGTTGGAATTTGGAATTTAAAAATTTAGACTTTAAAACTGACTGTTGTTTTTAAAAACTTCCTGATTCACTTCATCAATATAATTTAAAACCTCGTCTTTTCCTGTTTGCTCTGTGGCAGAAGTCACGAAATAGTGAGGCATTTCTTCCCAGTTATTGGCGAACATCTGTTTTTTGTAAGCCGCAATGTGTGAGTCCACTTTTGTTCTGCTGATTTTGTCGGCTTTTGTAAAAATGATACAGAACGGAATTTCGCTTTCGCCCATATACGACATAAACTCAATATCGATGGCCTGGGCTTCGTGACGAATATCGATCAGTACAAAAGCACAAACCAGTTGTTCCCTGGTTTCGAAGTAATCCGTGATGAATTGCTGGAAAACCGATTTTGTTTTCTTGGATACTTTAGCGTAGCCATAACCGGGCAAATCGACCAGAAACCAATTGTTGTTAATCTTAAAGTGATTAATCAACTGGGTTTTTCCGGGTCTGCCTGAAGTTTTAGCTAAATTTTTATGATTGGTAAGCATGTTGATCAACGATGACTTACCTACGTTGGAGCGGCCGATAAAAGCATATTCCGGCAAAAAATCCTGTGGACATTTTGCAACTTCAGAATTGCTGATAATAAACTCGGCGGTATTAATTTTCATGTTTTTTGTGTTTAAGACCTCCTTAAAGTCGAAAGTCAGATGCTATAAATTCTTTTTAACGAGCCACTCTTCAAGAATATTATTGAATTCCTGAGGATGTTCCATCATAGCAGCATGTCCACATTTGTCTATCCAGTACAACGTTGAATTAGGCAATAATTTATCAAATTCTTCCGCCACATTCGGAGGCGTTACGGCATCATTTTTACCCCAGATAATACAGGTTTCCACTGTCATTTTCGGTAAATCTTTTGCCATATTATGTCGAATGGCACTTTTGGCGATTGTCAGTGTTTTAATCAGTTTGATACGGTCATTTACAGTAGCATAAACTTCATCAATTAACTCAGGAGTCGCGATTTTAGGGTCGTAAAAAACATCTTCAGCTTTCTTTTTGATGTATTCATAATCCCCTCTTTTTGGGTAGCTGTCTCCCATAGCGCTTTCATAAAGACCAGAACTACCTGTTATGACAAGTCCTGCGACTTTCTCCGGATATAACTTGGTGTGATAAAGTGCAATGTGTCCGCCTAGCGAATTACCCAATAAAATAACTTTGTCAAAACCTTTGAAAGTGATAAAGTCTTTTACGTATTTCGCAAAACTCTTTACGTTCGTTTTTAAAATGCTCTGAGTGTATATTGGCAAATCAGGGATAACAACTTTGTATCCTTTTGTTGGAAAATATTGCGCTACAGCATCAAAGTTACTGAGGCCTCCCATTAAGCCATGTAAAATAACGATAGGAGTTCCTTCTCCAGCTTCATAATAGCTGTACTTGCCTTCTTTTTTGTAGTGTTTGTCCATTTATTGTAATGCCAATTTCAATTTGGACAAATATAGGGTTAAAAAAATAAAAATGAATTTTTGCCACCCTTTTTTAACTAGATAATTTTTGTCGAATTACTAAGTGGCTAAAAGTCAGCTTGTAGGAGTGTTTTTAAGCATTGTATCGAATGTTAAAATATTTGCATAATAATTAGTTTTTTAAGAGAAAGGATGTGTATTTTTTGCAATTGTTAAACAATAATGTCTTTAAAATAATTTATATCTAAAGTGTTGATTGTCTATTGATTAATTATCAGGGGGTAAAAGTGGTTAAACTTATCAACAAAGTGGTATAAAGTGGTAGAATGTGGTATTTTTTTTTATATTTTTGCTGTACAACTATAGTAAAACATTTTCTTGAACACAATTGTAGGAACATATGAGTGTAAGGTCGATGCTAAAGGGAGGCTAATGATGCCTGCGCCCCTGAAAAAGCAATTGGCTTCTTCCCTTCAAAACGGATTTGTTTTGAAGCGCTCTGTTTTTCAGCCGTGTCTCGAGTTGTATCCGATGGAAGAATGGGATTTGATGATGCAGAAAATCAACAAACTGAATCGTTTTGTAAAAAAGAACAATGATTTCATCAGGAGATTTACGGCAGGAGTGAAAGTGGTAGAAATTGATGCATTGGGAAGATTGCTGGTTCCGAAGGATTTAGTAGCTTTTTCAGGTATTGCTAAAGATGTTGTATTCTCATCTGCGGTTAATATTGTGGAGATTTGGGATAAAGATTTATACGAAAAATCAATAAGCGGCGAAGATATGGATTTTGCAGATCTGGCCGAAGAAGTAATGGGAAATATTAATGACGACGACAATGGAATATCATAATCCGGTTTTGCTTCATCCGACAGTTGATGGTTTAAATATTAAACCTGACGGTGTGTATGTAGATGTTACGTTTGGCGGCGGTGGTCATTCAAAAGAAATTCTGAACAGACTGGGGCCAAACGGAAAATTATTTGCTTTCGATCAGGATGAAGATGCTTTGGCAAATGCATTGCCGGACGAAAGGTTTACCTTAATTAATGAGAACTTCAGATTTATAAAAAGATTTTTGCGTTTTCACGGTGTTAAATCGGTAGATGGAATCCTGGCCGATTTGGGCGTTTCATCCCATCAGTTTGATGTTCCGGAAAGAGGTTTCTCCACACGTTTTGATGCCGGACTGGACATGAGAATGAGTCAGAAAAATGATTTGAATGCCTATCGTGTAGTAAATGAATATGAAGAGCAGGATTTACGTCGTGTTTTTTATGATTACGGAGAATTGAAAAATGCTCCGGTTCTGGCAAGAACAATTGTAGAAGCCAGAGAGCATTACCCAATCAAAACGACTGACGAACTAAAAGAAGTGCTGGCTAAATATTTACCGGAAAGAGTCCGAAACAAAATACTGGCGCAGATTTACCAGGCGATTCGAATTGAGGTGAATCAGGAAATGGATGTTCTGAAGGAATTTATCGAGCAGTCATTAGAGATCCTGAATCCGGGAGGAAGATTGTCCGTGATATCGTACCATTCTTTAGAAGACAGACTGGTAAAGCGATTTATTAAAAACGGAATGTTTGAAGGAGAACCGGAAAGAGATTTCTTCGGAAATTTTTCAGTACCGTTTAAAACTATCGGAAAACTGATTGTTCCTGATGATGCAGAAATCAAGATAAACAACAGAGCAAGAAGTGCAAAATTAAGAATTGCTGAAAAGGTATAATTAATAGGTAAGATGAAAAGTGGAGTATTTAGCATATTAAAAGCAAGATTTCTGATTAACGATGACGCCGTGAAAAACTGGAGGTTCATTGTTTTTATCATTCTGCTTGCTATAATAATGATTGCCAATACGCAGCGCTACGAGCAAAAGGTTTTTGAAATTGCAAAACTGAATAATGATGTAAAAGAATTGCGATCAGAATTTGTAGACCGCCGTTCAGAATTAATGAAGTTGAAAATGGAGTCAACGATATCGGATAAGATGCTCGAAAAGCAAATTTTCCCGTCAACGGTGCCTCCTGTGAAAATAGAAGTCAAAAAAGAAGAAGAAAAAAGTTTCCTTAAAAGAATATGGCAGTAGAAGATAAACATATATCCTACAGAATTTACCTCGTAGCAGTTTTCATCTTTTTGATGGCAATTGCTATTGTTGTTAAATTGACCAATATTCAATGGGTTGAAGGGGATTATTACAGAAAATTAGCAAAACAGCGTACCGTTCGGAATTTTGTAATTCCGGCAAACAAGGGAAATATATATTCGGCAGACGGAAGTTTACTGGCAACCTCTATTCCGAATTACGAGATTCGTTTTGATGCCAAAGCGCCAAAAACAGAAACTTTCGAAAAACATGTAAAAGCATTATCAGATTCATTGGCGACTGTTCTGGACAGGCCGGGAGGTTTTTACGAAAAAGAATTGAGAAAAGCCCGCGAAAATAAAAACCGATATTATTTGATTGCACGCAATCTGAGTTATACGGATTATGTAAAAATTAAAGGATTCCCATTATTCAATTTAGGAGCTTTCAAGGGCGGGATTATCATCGAACAGGAAACAGTCAGAAAACATCCGATCGGGAAAATTGCAGAAAGAACCATCGGTTACGACCGAATTGACCCGGCAACAGGAGTAGAAGTCGGGAAAGGAATTGAATGGGCTTTTAAAAGTTACCTGAACGGAAAAGACGGAAAAATCCTGAAACAAAAAATTGCCAAAGGACAGTGGAAACCGATTCGTGATGTAAATGAAGTGGATCCAATTGACGGGTATGATGTGATTTCGACAATTGATGTTTTTATTCAGGATATCGCGCACCACGCTTTGCTGAAACAATTAGAAGATTACGAAGCAGATCATGGTTGCGTTGTGGTGATGGAAACGGAAACAGGTCATGTAAAAGCAATTTCAAATTTAGGAAGAGCAGAAGACGGATCGTATTATGAAACCACAAATTACGCTGTTGCAGAATCTCATGAGCCGGGATCGACTTTTAAATTAGTCGATTTAATGGCAATTTTAGAAGATAAAGTAGCCGATACAAGTACTGTTTTTGATAGTCACAACGGACAAGTGAAATATTATGGCCGTTCTGTTACTGACTCGCACAGAGGTGGTTATGGTAAAGTTTCATTAGCACGTGGTTTTGAACTTTCGTCCAATACAGTAATGGTTCAGGCGGTTTATGAAAATTATAAAAGCAATCCGTCCAGGTTTGTGAATCACATTAAGAGTTATGGTTTAGATAAGCCATTGGGATTGCATTTTAAAGGAGAAGGAAGACCGTATATACCACAACCGGGGGACAAACACTGGTCCGGAATTTCACTTCCGTGGATGGCTTTTGGATATGAAGTTTCAGTGACACCAATGCAGACACTGGCATTTTATAATTCTGTAGCCAATAACGGCGTAATGGTAAAACCGCAATTCGTCTCTGAAATTAAAGAATGGAATAAAACCATTAAAAAATTCGATACAGAAGTGATTAATCCAAGGATTTGTTCACCGGAAACGATTAAAAAACTGAGAGCTGTTTTGTTGAATGTGGTTAAAAAAGGAACGGCTTCCAAATTGTATTCGAAAGATTTTTCGATGGCAGGAAAAACAGGAACGGCCCAAATGAATTATGGAGGAAAAGAAGGAAAGTCAGCCTTGTATTATGCTTCCTCTTTTGTGGGGTATTTTCCGGCAGATCATCCTAAATATTCTTGTATTGTGGTAGTGCACAAACCGAATACATCAAAAAATAATTATTACGGAGCAGACGTTGCAGGGCCGGTTTTTAAAAGAATTGCCCAAAAGATATTTACAGATGCGCCATCCACCAATAAAATCAAACAACTGGATTCGAGAATTCCAAAACAGGAAAACAGTTATAACGAATATTACGCGAAGGCAGAAAAGAAAACAAAACAAATTCCGAATTTAAAAGGAATGCCGGGGATGGATGCCATTGCTTTACTGGAGAATTTAGGTTTAAAAGTAAAAGTAAACGGAGTAGGGAAAGTTAAAAAACAGTCGTTGCAGGCTGGACAGCAGATTAGTAAAAACGAAACCATAGTATTAGAATTATCGTGAAAATACTGAAAGACATATTATACAAAGTAGCTATTGAATCTGTAACGGGTTCAACGGATATCGATATACATAAAATTGAGTTTGACTCCAGAAAAATCGAAGAAAAAGACGTTTTTGTAGCCATTCGCGGATCACTTTCCAATGGTCATGATTTTATTGAAAAAGCAATTCAGTTAGGGGCTGTTGCTGTTATTTGCGACGAGTTGCCGGAAAAACTTGAAAAAGGGATTACTTATATAAAAGTTGCAGATACCAATTCGGCTTTGGCTTTTATGGCCGCTAATTATTTCGGAAATCCTTCCGAAAAATTAAAATTAGTAGGGGTAACCGGTACAAACGGAAAAACAACGATTGCTTCCTTATTGTTTCAATTGTTTGAAAAAGCAGGTTTTAAAGTTGGTTTGTTGTCGACCGTAAAAATCATGGTAGATCAAACGGAATATAAGGCTACACATACCACTCCGGATTCAATTACCATCAATCATTATCTGAACGAAATGATTGAAGCGGGCGTAACACATTGTTTTATGGAAGTGAGTTCACACGGAATTCATCAAAAGAGAACAGAAGCGTTGCATTTTGTGGGTGGGATTTTCACGAATCTGTCGCACGATCATCTGGATTACCATCCGACTTTCGCAGAATACAGAGATGTAAAAAAATCGTTTTTTGATTCACTGCCCAAAACAGCTTTTGCGTTATCCAATAGTGATGACAAAAATGGGGCTGTAATGCTGCAAAATACAGTTGCCAGAAAATTTACCTATGCCTTAAAATCGTATGCTGATTTTAAAGCACAGATTTTAGAAAGTCAGTTATCCGGTTTACTGTTAAAAGTAAATGATAATGAAGTTTGGGTAAAACTAATCGGAACTTTCAACGCATACAACGTTCTGGCGATATACGGAACTGCCGTAGAGCTGGGAATGGATAGTCTCGAGGCGTTGCGTTTACTCTCTGATTTAGAGAGTGTTTCGGGGCGTTTTCAGTACATAGTTTCAGAAGGAAATATTACCGCGATCGTCGATTACGCACATACACCGGATGCTTTGGACAATGTTTTAAAGACCATTAACGATATCCGTACCAAAAACGAACAATTAATCACAGTTGTCGGCTGTGGGGGAAATAGGGATAAAACAAAAAGACCAATTATGGCAAAGATTGCGACAGATCTTAGTGATAAAGCAATTTTAACGTCTGATAATCCAAGAAATGAAGATCCGGAAGTGATTTTAGATGAAATGGAAAAAGGCGTTGAGGCCCATAATTATAAAAAAGTATTACGAATTACCGATCGAAAACAAGCCATCAAAACAGCTTGTCAATTGGCTCAGCCCAATGATATTATCCTGATTGCAGGAAAAGGCCATGAAACCTATCAGGAAATAAATGGTGTTCGCCATCATTTCGACGATATGGAAACCGTGAAAGAAATTTTAAATCAACTAGGGAAGTAACAAAATAAAAATTTCAATTTTCAAATTCCAAAATCCAATTGAATCGTTGGGATTTGGGATTTTAAAAATTGGAGTTTAAGTTTCAAAAACGAAATTTAAAATAAAAGATATATGCTATACTATTTATTTGAATATTTAGACAAAACATTAGACATACCTGGGACAGGTGTTTTTCAGTACATCACTTTCAGATCGGCTTTGGCATTGATGCTTTCGCTGCTTTTATCTACGATTTACGGGAAAAGAATCATCAACTTTTTGCGCAAACAGCAAGTGGGTGAAACCGTTCGGGAGTTAGGTCTGGCAGGTCAGAATGAAAAAGCGGGAACCCCGACAATGGGAGGGCTGATTATCATTTTCGCCACACTGGTGCCTGTTTTGTTATTTGCACGTCTGCATAATATTTACATCGTACTGCTTATCGTAACGACCCTTTGGATGGGGATAATTGGTTTCGTGGATGATTATATTAAAATATTCAAAAAAGACAAACAAGGACTGAAAGGAATTTTTAAAGTTATCGGTCAGGTAGGTTTAGGGATTATTGTAGGAGCGGTATTGTATTTCAATCCTGCCGTGACAGTGCGAACAGATACCGCAAGAACAGATATTTACAAAAATGTCAATACGACAGTGGTTTTGCCTGCACCGGTCGAAGAAAAATCAACCGCAACAACAATTCCTTTTGTTAAAAATAATGAGTTTGATTATGCTGAAATCTTAGCTTTTACAGGAGAAGGATATGAGAAATGGGCGTGGCTGATTTTTATTCCGGTCGTTATTTTTATCATCACTGCTGTTTCTAACGGAGCTAATTTAACGGATGGAATTGACGGACTCGCCGCTGGAACCTCGGCCATATCGGTTCTGGCGCTGGGGATATTTACGTTTGTTTCCGGAAATATAATTTTTTCAAATTATCTCAATATCATGTACATCCCCAATTCGGGAGAAATGACGGTTTTTATATCGGCTTTTGTTGGTGCACTGATCGGATTTCTTTGGTACAATTCGTATCCCGCCTCTGTTTTTATGGGAGATACAGGAAGTTTAACCATTGGAGGAATCATTGCCGTTTTGGCCATTGCAGTTCGTAAAGAACTATTGATTCCGCTTTTGTGTGGAATCTTTTTGGTCGAAAATTTCTCAGTGGTTTTGCAGGTGAGTTATTTCAAATTTACCAAAAAACGTTTCGGCGAAGGCCGCAGGATTTTCCTGATGTCACCCTTGCACCATCACTATCAGAAAAAGGGATATCATGAAAGTAAAATTGTGACCCGATTCTGGATTGTTGCGATCATGCTAGCCATTTTGTCAATCGTTACCTTAAAATTAAGATAGATGAGACTGGTAGTATTAGGAGGAGGAGAAAGTGGTGTAGGTACCGCTATTCTCGGAAAGAAAAAAGGGTATGATGTTTTTGTATCTGATTTCGGAAAAATAAAAGAAAACTACAAAGAAGTTCTTATCATTAACGGGATTGCATGGGAAGAAGAACAGCATACCGAAGACCTGATCCTGAATGCCGATGTGGTTATGAAAAGCCCTGGAATTCCGGATAAATCGCCTATAGTAAAAAAACTGACAGAAGCCGGAGTCAGCGTGATTTCGGAAATTGAGTTTGCTAAACCTTTCACGGAAGCTTTGACGATTGGAATTACCGGAAGTAATGGTAAAACAACCACAACAATGCTCACGCACCATCTGCTGAAATCAGCAGGATTGAATGTTGGTTTAGGAGGGAACATCGGAAAAAGTTTTGCCTGGCAGGTAGCCGACAATAAATTCGACGCCTATGTGCTTGAGCTAAGCAGTTTTCAGCTTGACGGAATTGTAGCATACAGGCCTGATATTGCCATAATTACGAATATTAGTCCGGATCATTTAGACCGGTACGAATATAAATATCAAAATTACATCGATTCAAAGTTTCGAATAACAATGAATCAGACCGAAAGCGATTACCTTATTTACGATGCAGATGATGAGGCAATTGCAGAATGGTTAAAAAATAACAAAACAAAAGCAAAATTAATTCCTTTCTCATTGTCTAAAAAATTCGATGAAGGGGCTTCTATAAATAACAACAAAATGGAAATAAAGATCAACCAAGAAGAGTTTACAATGGAAACAGAATACATTGCGTTAGAAGGAAAACATAACATGAAAAACGCAATGGCAGCAAGCTCTGTAGCAAAATTGATGCAAATTAGAAATGCAACAATACGCGAAAGTTTATCTAATTTTCAAGGTGTCGAACACCGTTTGGAAAAAGTATTAAAAATTCAGAATGTACAATACATCAACGATTCGAAAGCAACAAATGTAAATGCTACATTCTTTGCCTTAGACAGCATGAACGTTCCAACAGTATGGATTGTAGGCGGAGTCGATAAAGGAAATGATTACAATGAGCTGATGTCACTAGTTCGCGAAAAGGTAAAAGCAATTATTTGCCTTGGAGTTGATAACCGCAAAATTATTGAAGCTTTTGGAAATGTTGTAGACATCATGGTCGAAGTAAACAATATGAGCGATGCCGTAAAAACAGCACAACGCCTTACTGAAAAAGGAGATACCGTATTATTGTCCCCAGCCTGCGCCAGTTTCGATTTATTCGAAAACTACGAAGATCGTGGAAAGCAGTTTAAGCAAGCGGTTCATAACTTGTAATTTTAGATTTCTGATTTCTGATTTTAGATTGTTTTCTAAACTTTGAAATCAAAAAAAAGTTTTTGAGATGACGACTGAGGAGATGAAGGTGAGGACAAAAAAGTTCTCTTTGAAGATAATTGATTTAGCTGAAAAATTACCTGTTACATACGTTGTAAAAGTAATTGCAAATCAAATTGTGAGAAGTGGTACATCTGTAGGAGCTAATTATCGGGTAGTTTGCAGAGCAAGAAGTGATAAAGAATTTGTTGCTAAAATGAATATCGTTTTAGAGGAAGCGGACGAAACTTTATTTTGGTTAGAGATTATAAAAGAAAAGAATTGGAGTGATAAATCAGAGTTAGAAATAATCCTGAAAGAAGAAAATGAGTTAACAGCTATTTTCGTCAGCAGTTTAAAAACAGTAAACAATAGAATTAATAATATAAAACCGAAGGTTTAAGAATAATCTAAAATCAGAAATCTAAAATTATGAAAGAGCTGGTAAACAAACTAAAAGGAGATAGGGTAATATGGTCATTCGTGGCTTTATTGGCGCTGTTTTCGTTTATGCCTGTTTTTAGTGCGAGTAGTAATCTGGCCTATATTGGTCACGGAACCGGAAACACGCTGGGGTATCTGGTCAAACATCTGGCACATATTTGTATCGGATTCCTGATTATCTATTGGGTTCATAAAGTGCCGTACCATTATTTCAGGGCCATTTCAAAGATAGCATTGCCGGTTGTCTGGATTTTGCTGTTGTATACGTTGCTGAAAGGAACCGTAATTGCCGGGGCAAATGCAAGTCGTTGGATTCAGGTGCCGTTTATCGGAATCACGTTTCAGACATCAACGCTGGCCTCTATTGTTTTGTTCATTTATGTGGCGCGTTATTTGTCAAAAACAAAACAAGAAAACGAGCCGTTTCAGACGTCGTTAGTACAGCTTTGGGTTCCGGTTTTTATAACCTTAGCCTTGATCTTGCCGGCGAATTTCTCTACCACCGCATTGATTTTTTCGATGGTGATTATGCTGACATTTATAGGGAAATATCCAATAAAATACATAGCATTTATCATAGGGTCAGGAGTAGCCATGCTGTTGTTTTTCCTTCTGATTGCAAAAGCATTTCCGGAATCGCGATTTTTCAGCAGGGTAGGAACCTGGGGAAGCCGTATTGAAAACTTTACGACAGATAAACCCGATGAAGATGATTATCAGATTGAAAAAGCAAAAATCGCCATTGCATCCGGAAGATTCGGAGGTTTAGGACCCGGAAAAAGCGTTCAGAAGAACTTTTTGCCGCAATCCTCTTCCGATTTTATCTATGCCATTGTTGTGGAAGAATATGGTTTAGTTGGCGGGGTTTCGATCTTGCTGCTGTATTTATTGTTATTGTTCCGATTTGTGATCGCTTCGCATAAAGCCAATACATTATTTGGGAAATTAGTCGTCGTCGGACTCGGTTTTCCGATGATCTTTCAGGCGATGATCAATATGGCGGTTGCAGTTGAATTACTGCCGGTAACAGGGCAGACACTTCCGTTGATCAGTAGTGGAGGTAGTTCCATCTGGATGACCTGTTTTTCGCTCGGAATTATCATTAGCGTGACCAAAAAAGACGAAGAAATTGTAGAACAAGAACTGGAAAAGGAAAGAAGAAAAGAAGCACTTCAAAGACTGATAGATAAAGAACTGGCCGAAGAAGATTTGCCCTTGATGAAAGAGAAGAAATATATGAAGAAGAACAAATGTATTCCATTGCCGATAATTCCGGAAATCCGATGAATGCAGTTTTAAACAAATAAGATTAAAAAGAATAATTTTTAGAGCGAATAACTTTTAAAAATATGGCAAATTATAAATTCATATTAAGTGGCGGCGGAACAGGAGGACACATCTATCCTGCTATCGCTATTGCTAATGAATTAAAAGCACAATTTCCTGATGCAGAGTTCCTTTTTGTCGGGGCTAAGGATAAAATGGAAATGCAGAAAGTGCCTCAGGCAGGTTATGAGATAAAAGGCCTTTGGATCGCTGGTTTGCAAAGAAAATTAACATTGCAGAATTTGATGTTTCCTCTAAAACTGGCAACAAGTTTGCTGGAGTCCAGACGAATCATCAGACAATTCAAACCAAATGTGGTAATAGGAACGGGAGGATTTGCGAGCGGCCCTTTATTGCAGGCAGCCGGAGGAGCAGGAATTCCCACAGTAATCCAGGAACAAAATTCATTCCCGGGAATTACCAATAAATTGCTGAGTAAAAAAGCGAATGCAATTTGTGTGGCCTATGAAAATTTAGAACGTTTTTTTCCTAAAGAAAAAATCATTCTGACCGGAAATCCTGTTCGTCAGGATTTAATAGATATCGACAGCAAACGTGATGAAGCAATCGCTTTTTACGGTTTAGATCCGGACAAAAAGACATTATTGGTTTTAGGCGGAAGTTTAGGAGCCAGAAGAGTCAATCAGTTGATCGAGAAAGAATTGCAAAGTTTTCTTGCGCAGGACGTTCAGATCATCTGGCAATGCGGAAAATTATATTTTGAGGATTATAAAAAACACGCTCAGCAGAACGTAAGGGTGGTTGATTTTATTGAAAGAATGGATTTTGTGTACGCTGCGGCAGATGTGATCATTTCACGTGCAGGAGCCTCATCCGTTTCAGAATTATGTATTGTTGGAAAACCGGTTATATTTATTCCGTCACCTAATGTAGCCGAAGACCATCAGACCAAAAATGCACAGGCCATTGTAGAGGCAAAAGGAGCGATTTTGCTGAAAGAATCAGAACTGGACAGTCAGTTTAGTATTGTTTTTGAAGCTTTGGTGAAAGATCATGGCAAACAAAAACAATTGAGTGATAACATCAAAAAACTGGCGATGCCAAATGCTACGAAAGTTATTGTAGATCAGATTAAAAAGTTGTTATAATGTAACTTTTTATAATAATTATAGAACATCAAAGGAATTGAACTATGTTATTTTAGGCATTTTTGATTCATAAGCAAAAGAAAATACAAAGGCTTAAGGACTAGTTTTTTATAAAATATAAAGCGCTGGTTTTAAGCTGAAAACATAAATTGAAATGAATTTAAATCAAATACAAAACGTTTATTTTATTGGTATTGGAGGCATCGGAATGAGTGCGCTGGCCCGTTATTTCAAATATATCGGGAAACAGGTTTCAGGATACGATAAAACGCCGTCAATGCTGACAGATGAGTTGATTGAAAGTGGTATTGCTATTCATTTTGAAGATAATATAAGCTTGATTCCGAGCGATTATTACGTCGAGAATACTTTAGTGATTTTCACGCCTGCTGTGCCTAAAACGCATTCCGAATGGAATTTTTTCATCGAAAGACATTACGAGGTTAAAAAGCGTGCTGAAGTTTTAGGGATTATTACAAAAGATACTTTTTGTTTTGCTGTTGCAGGAACGCACGGAAAAACAACAACCTCAAGCATTTTGGGACATATTTTGCATGAAAGCGGTGCTGATGTTACCGCTTTTGTGGGTGGAATTGTAGAAAACTACAACTCTAATTTAATCGGAAACGGAAAAACCGTTACTGTGGTGGAAGCAGATGAGTTCGACAGATCGTTTCTGCACCTGCATCCCGATATTGCCTGCATCACATCGATGGATGCGGATCATCTGGATATTTACGGTACGAGTGAGGCTATAGAAGCTTCGTTTGTAGAATTTGCTTCAAAAGTTGAGGATAAAAATAAATTGTTTATAACCAAAGATTTGCCCCTGGAAGGCGTTCAGTGTGCTATAAATGAAGAGGCTGTGTACAAAGCCTTCAATGTTCGAATAGAAAATGCCAATTATGTTTTTGATGTGCAGACGCCAACAGAAACAATAGAAAATTTACGTTTTGGATTGCCTGGCAAACACAATCTTATGAATGGATTGATGGCTATTGCAATGGCCAAAACTTTTGGTACCCCGACCGAGGCTATCGCAAGGGCTATTGGCTCTTTCAATGGAATCAGAAGACGTTTTTCGTATCAGATCAAGACAGACCAATTGGTTTATATAGATGATTATGCCCATCATCCGACAGAAATAAATGCAGTGCATCAGGCGGTTAGGGAATTATATCCGAATCGTAAGGTACTGGCGATTTTTCAGCCGCATTTATTCAGCAGGACACGAGATTTTGCTGACGGATTTGCTGAAAGCTTATCTGCGTTTGACGAAGTGTTTTTAATGGATATTTACCCGGCACGCGAGCTTCCGATGGAAGGGATTACATCAGAGTGGCTGTTAGGTAAAATGACAAATCCAAACAAAAGAATTGTTGCAAAAAGTGATTTATTAGCGTCCATCGAAGCCAGTGATGCGCCAATAATTGTGACAATAGGAGCTGGTGATATTGGTGAAATGGTTCCGTCAATTAAAAAAATGCTAAATGAAAATATTTAATTGGACAAATATTCGGTTACTTCTCATTTTTGTGGTCGTACTTTTTTTGTATTCGTTTGCACAGCATCGAAACGGGAATAGAAAACTGAAGAAATCGGCTGTTGTTTTTGTAGGAGAAAATACACTGTTTGTAAAGCCTGAAACGGTTAATAAATTGTTGATAGAAAATAAAACAGACGCTTCCAGTATCCGAAAAGATGAAGTAGATTTGAATAAGATAGAAAAAAACCTCGATACGCAGGACATGATTGAAAAGTCAGACGTTTTTGTAAGTATCGATGGTGTTCTGAAAGCGGTAGTAAAACAGAAGACTCCGATCGCCCGTATTTACGATGGCGACCGGTCTTTTTATATTGACTATGAGGGAAATAAAATGCCTTTGTCGGACAATTTTACGGCGCGGGTTCCGCTTGTTTCCGGGGCAATAAATAAAAAAAATAACGAAGATTTAGCTACGCTGTTTCGCACAATTTATGACGATGCGTTTTTGAAAAAAAACATCATTGCAATTCAAATTATGCCTAATGGTAGCTTAAAAATGTTTAACAGAAATTATAATTACTTCATCGATTTTGGCCGAACGATGAATGTTGATAAGAAATTCAGAAACTATAAAGCCTTTTTTCAAAAAGCAGTTTTAGATAGTTCGTTATACAATTACAAAAAAATTGACCTTAGGTTTACGGAACAAGTAGTTTGCACAAAATAATAGAAAATGGAAAAAGATAACATTGCAGTAGGTCTAGATATTGGAACGACAAAGATAGTTGCCATGATCGGCAAGAAGAACGAGTATGGAAAGCTTGAAATTTTAGGTATTGGGAAATCCAAAAGCTTAGGAGTTGCGAGAGGCGTTGTAAACAACATCACGCAAACCATTCAGTCCATTCAGCAGGCAATACTTGAAGCAGAAAACAATTCAGGTTATAAAATAAAAGATGTGGTGGTCGGTATCGCCGGACAGCACATCAGAAGTATACAGCATACCGATTACATCAGCCGCAGCAATCCGGAGGAAGTAATTGGCGAAAACGATATTCAGCTTTTAATTGACCAGGTGAATAAATTAGCCATGTTACCGGGAGAAGAAATTATTCACGTTTTGCCACAGGAATTCAAAATCGACGGGCAGTCTGAAATTAAGGAACCTATCGGAATGTACGGCGGAAGACTGGAATCCAGTTTTCACGTAGTAGTAGGACAGGCTTCTTCGATCAGAAATGTGGGAAGATGTATCCAGAGTTCCGGAATCGAATTGTCAGGATTGACCTTAGAGCCCTTAGCTTCTGCTGATGCAGTTTTAAGTCAGGAAGAAAAAGAAGCCGGTGTAGCACTTATTGATATCGGTGGCGGAACAACAGATCTGGCCATTTTTAAAGATGGTATCATTCGTCATACCGCAGTAATTCCTTTCGGAGGAAATGTAATTACCGAAGATATCAAAGAAGGATGTTCGATCATTGAAAAACAGGCAGAGCTTTTAAAAATAAAATTCGGATCAGCCTGGCCGGGCGAAAATAAAGACAACGAAATTGTTTCTATACCGGGTTTAAGAGGAAGAGAGCCAAAAGAGATTTCGCTTAAAAACTTATCTAAAATTATTCATGCCCGTGTGGTAGAAATTGTAGAGCAGGTTTTTGCTGAAATTAAAGCGTACGGACACGAAGATCCGCGTAAAAAATTAATTGCAGGAATTGTGCTTACCGGTGGTGGCGCTCAGCTGAAACATATCAAACAATTAGTTGAGTATATCACAGGAATGGATACCAGAATCGGATATCCAAATGAGCACCTGGCAGGGAATTCGAGCGAAGAAATTTCAAGTCCTTTATTTGCAACAGCAGTTGGTCTTGTGATGAATAGTATCGAAAATAGTACGCAAAGTGCTGTTAGAATGGAACTTGTAAACGAGCAGCCAAAAGTAGTGTACAGAAATGTTAACACTCCGCCGCAACCGCCCGTACAGCAGCGATACGAAGTGGAAGAAAATTACGTTGAAAGAGTAGAAAGTTTCGATGATCACAGAGAAGTCAGGAATGCCGTGAGCAAAGAAGAATCTACCGAAACAAAAATAAGAAGATCATTTTTTGATCGTTATGTCGATAAAATCAAAGATTTTTTAGACAACGCAGAATAATAGAATAAGAAACGAAAAGGATTACTTTTTGCCCCAAGTCAAGAAGTAAAAAATGTATTTAATAAGAATTTCAAAACCAAAAAGATGATGAGCAACTCAGAATTTGGAAGTATTTCATTTGATTTACCGAAAAACCAATCAAATGTAATCAAAGTAATAGGTGTCGGTGGAGGCGGAAGTAACGCAATCAACCACATGTTCAAGCAAGGTATTAAAGGGGTAGATTTTATCGTTTGTAATACAGACTCACAAGCACTTCAAAACAGTGCTGTACCAAATAAAATTCAGTTAGGGATGAACTTAACAGAGGGTCTTGGAGCAGGAGCAAATCCTGACGTAGGCCAGCAATCTGCTATTGAAAGTATCGCCGATATCGAAAAAATGTTAGACCGTGGTACCAAAATGGTATTTATTACCGCTGGTATGGGTGGTGGAACAGGTACCGGTGCAGCTCCGGTAATTGCACAACTGGCAAAAGAAAGAGAAATCCTGACCGTTGGTATCGTAACAATTCCTTTTCAGTTTGAAGGGAAAGTACGTCAGGAACAAGCGCTTTTAGGAATCGAAAAATTGCGCAAGCAGGTCGATTCACTAATTGTAATCAATAATAATAAATTAAGAGAAGTATACGGAAATCTTGGTTTTAAAGCAGGATTCTCAAAAGCAGATGAAGTTTTGGCAACAGCCTCAAGAGGTATTGCTGAAGTAATCACGCACCACTATACTCAAAATATCGATTTACGTGATGCTAAAACTGTTTTATCAAACAGTGGAACAGCCATCATGGGATCTTCTGTTGCGGAAGGTGAGAACAGAGCAAAAGATGCAATTATTTCTGCATTGGATTCTCCGTTGCTAAACGACAACAAAATTACAGGAGCCAAAAACGTATTGTTGCTTATCGTTTCTGGATCAGATGAAATTACGCTGGATGAGATCGGAGAAATCAATGATCACATTCAGGCAGAAGCAGGATTTAACGCTAATATCATCATGGGGGTTGGTGAAGACGAAACTCTTGGTGAAGCTATTGCCGTGACTATTATTGCGACTGGTTTTGATGTTGAACAACAAAACGAAATTGTAAATACAGAACCTAAAAAAATCATTCATACGTTAGAAGATGAACAAAGAAGTGTTCATAATTTAACCAACAGAACACTTACTTCTTTTGATGTAAATGCAGAGACACCCAGTGCCCCTTCAGAACAAAAGATCGTTTTTGATTTGATGGAAGATACGGTTGCTCCCGTAACAGCTGCTCCTGTTGCACCAGTAGCAGTTGCTCCGACAATCAATCAGGAAGAATTAGTGGTAATGTCAGAGTTTATCAAAAACCTTGATGTTACTTTTGAAATCGTTTCGCCAATTACAGATATCGATTTTAAAATTTCCCCGCCGGAAGTTCCCGCTTTCCAGGAAGTAAAACCTGTTCAGCAAAGAGTTTTTGAAAAAGAGGAACAAACTACTTTTTCATTCGATCTGCCTCTTTTCAGAGCAGAACCGGAAGCAAAAAAAGAACCGGCAGCTGTTGAAGACAATAAAATTTTATTCGAATTAACGAATGATACCCGTAATATAAAAGTAAACGATCCGGTACAGTTTGTTCCGGTAACAGAACTTTCAGATAACGGAATTATCAAATATTCGCTGGAAGAATACATGGAAGTTGAAAACGACCTGATCACTTCAAAGCCGACTGAAAAAGTAATTCAGGATGTAGTTCCTGAGGAATTAAACATTACTTTGAAGCCGAGAGTTGACTTTGCCCAGGAACCGGCTTTTACAACAACAGATCATGTTTCTCCGTTGGAATTGACAATCGAAGAGACTTTGCGCCTGAGAGCAGAAGAAAGAAGAAAGAAACTAAAAGAATTTAATTATAAATTTCATAATAATGTTTCCAGAATTGACGAGCTTGAAAAAGAACCTGCTTACAAAAGATTAGGGATCGATCTTTCAAATACACAGTCAAATACAACTAATTCGAGAATCTCTGTGGGTACTGACAGTAATAATGATTTGCAATTGCGCTCCAATAATTCATTTTTGCACGATAACGTAGATTAATATTCCAATCATAATTATAGGATAACCCGAAAATTGGATTTAATTTTCGGGTTATTTTTTTTATCTTCGCACAGAATTTAGGAATTTGACTTTAAAAGTATTTATATTTAACAAATATTGTAATCCTGAGCGAAGCCGAAAGGTAATTACCTAAACGTCTTCGAATCGTTTATCCTGAGCGAAGCCGAATGGACTCAGCCGGACAAATGATCAATGTGTTAGAGAAGTCATAATTTCAAATAAATAATCAATTTATAAGCCTTGCTGCTTATCTAAATAAAAAGACAAAATGAGTTTACAAATACAAATCATGGATGAGATTAAAACAGCCATGAGAGCAAAAGATACAGTAGCGTTAGAAGCATTAAGAGCCATTAAATCTGAAATGTTACTGGCAGCCACTGCTTCCGGATCTAAAGAAGAATTAACGGAAGACGATGAAATCAAATTGCTTCAGAGATTAGTAAAAACGCGTAAAGAAAGCGCAAGGATTTTTACAGAACAAAACCGTCCTGACTTAGCGGAACCGGAATTGGCTCAGATCGCTGTAATCGAGAAATTTTTACCTGCACAATTAAGCGAAGAAGAAGTTGAAGCTGTAATTGCAAAAATTATTGCTGAAACAGGAGCTTCAGGAATTGCTTCAATGGGTAAAGTAATGGGATTGGCTTCTGCACAACTAGGCGGAACTGCTGAAGGAAAAACAATTTCTACAATTGTAAAAAAATTATTAGTTTAGTAGAAATTCCAAAAAAGAAAATTCCAATTTCCAACTTGGAATTTGGAATTTTAAAAAATTAAAATTTTAAAATATTGACTGCGTAGTTCAACTGGATAGAATATCAGATTTCGACTCTGAGGGTTGCAGGTTCGAACCCTGTCGCGGTCACATAACGGGCTAAGGAGATTTTCTTCTTAGTCCGTTTTTTATTTAGGAGCCAATTCCGGCCATTCACTGTATCTTTTGCGGCGAACCCCGCCACAAAAGGATGCCGTTCCTGTCCGGGCTGGAACATCTTCGGAACAACCGGGTTATTTTGTTGAAAAACCTGAAGTCTATTGTCTCTTTCCGGAAAACAAATTCTCCACCACCCAGGCCGGACCAATCATTAAAAACTGAAGGTCTTTCAGGAAAGAAGGTTTTTTGCCCTCAATATTATGTCCGTAGAATTGTCCGATCCAGGCAATTACAAACACGCCAATGGAAAACGCCCACAAAGGTAAAACCTGCCCGATATAATAATTGACCACCAGACAGATCGCAGAAAAAACAGCAATCTTAATCGCCATGGCAACCGATAGCCGAATGTAAAAAATAAGTACAAAAAGCAATACGACAAAAGCCCAGTTTTCGATTACAGGTGCATTTAATTTTAAAGTGGAAGCAATAATGCCACTCGGAATACTCATTAATAATCCAACAATAGAAAAGTAAATCGCCGGAACACAGACATAATGGATTGCCTTGTTTTTTGGATTCTGATGACTTACTGCATATTCTTCAAACCATTGCTCTAATGTTCTCATATTTTTGGATTTAGGTATCTAACAAAGCTATTGAATATTTTGCATTTTTAGCATTACAAAGGGTTAAAAACTATTCCGAATACAAATTTGACGCAAACCTGTTTACCGTCCCGTTATTTAAAAATAAATCATAAGACAAAGAATCATCATGATTTATTTTAAAAGATGAAATCTTTTTTTTGTAATTTTATTCCTCCCTAGTAAAGTGCTGTAAAACAGTACTCCACCCCCAAAAACAAAAAAAATGAAACAAAGTCTCATTATCCTGTTAGTACTATTTCTAACCTCCTGTTCCTCCTCCAAAATTATTGAATTAGGAAATGCAACCGCCGCAAAAGGTATGGATGTCTCTCAAAAAGCACAGGGTATTTATGCAACGTTATCAGAGCAGTCCGCTATCGATAAATCGCAGCAGGACGAGGTAAAAGTCCTTACACATCCAAGTCCTTCTACAATGGCATTGCCGGATACCAAAGCCTCCGATTTCTCCAGACAATTACAACCAAGAACACAGGCTTATCAAAATTTATTTGA
Source organism: Flavobacterium cupreum (assembly GCF_003996965.1). Taxonomy (GTDB): domain Bacteria; phylum Bacteroidota; class Bacteroidia; order Flavobacteriales; family Flavobacteriaceae; genus Flavobacterium; species Flavobacterium cupreum. The sequence continues at coordinate 110,487 of NZ_QWDM01000010.1, forward strand.
GGTTTACAAAGCATTTTCGCTTTTAACAGACCCTAAATATGCAGATAAAACCAAAGATGCGATGACCGCCCTGCAGGATAGCTATGATGCTATCGAAAAAATGCCCGACTTACCGGCTGAGGTCAAAACAAAACTGCCCAACGTCTTAAAAATGGCTGGCGAAGCGGTTCAGGCAAAAGAAGTGAAAAAAAACAATGAAATATTATATTTGCTTTCCGAAGTTTATTTGGAGTTGTGGAATGCCGATAAACAAACCTGGAACGATTATATCGATCTAATTTACAATTCCTATGCCCAGGGACTTAATACCGTTGATTCCAAACGGTATGATGTCAGTAAAATTTCCCAAAGCAATTCCGGACCTTACAGTGACAGTGCTACCATGATTTTAATGTACAGGCTGAAGAACAGGGATGACATCATGAAGCAAAAAAATGCTTTGAAAAAGGAACTGGATACTTTTGGTCAGGCACTTCAGGAATTGACCAGGGCACAAGCTGAAATTGCAAAACAAAGCACCGACATCACGAATGTTATTTCATCCTTAAACAAAATCGAAGAACTTCTAAAAGACAAGTAAAATGCAGGAAGAATTAAAAGAATCATTATCTGAGGCAATTACTCAGTTTAATAACAGGAGAACACAGCTCTTGCAGGATGCCTTTACGGAAGGAGGAGAACCTGCACTCGATAAACTGGTAGAAGAATACGATGCACTCCGGGATGCGTATTTTGAAATCCTGAAACGAGAACTCGATAAAAACAACCCCCGTTATGCACAACTTACAACTGCAACAAAAGCAGAAGCCGATAATTTGGCCACAAGTCTGAAAAAGCTTAATAATGTAAATGAAATCGTTGCTTTGACCACTTCTGTTATCAACCTGGTCGGGAGAGTTTTAATTGTTTTGGCGCTGTAGTAAAACGCTTCTGTTTGAAAAATAAGGAGTTACAAAACGAAGCGTGATCTATACTGAAATTCAATGCGAAATTGTGAATATCTATTTTGGGATTTGTCGATTTTATGCCCGTTAAAATCTATCTTTGGCAACCTTAAAAAACAGAAGAAATGAGCGCAATTTGGTACGAATGCAAAGTAAAATATAGAAAGACCGATGAGACTGGAGGACAAAAAGTTACTACAGAACCGTATTTGGTAGACGCAGTGTCTTATACAGAGGCAGAAAGCAGAATCAACGAAGAAATGGGAGCGTATGTGAGTGAAGAATTTAAAATCACCAATATAAAAGTGGCGAATTACGCCGAGATACACCCGTTTGAAAATGCTGATCGCTGGTTTAAGTCAAAAGTTACGTTAATGGCTTATGATGAAGAAAGCGGCAAAGAAAGAAAAACCAATATGTATCTTTTGGTTCAGGCCAATGATGTAAAAGAAGCCTACGACAATACGATTACGGTAATGAAAAATACAATGGGAGATTATACCATTCCTGCTATTTCAGAATCGCCTATTATGGATGTTTTCCCGTATTTCAGTGGTGAAGAAGGAGAATTGGAACAACTGGAAAGATTCAATGCCCTGAAAGCCTCCAAACCTGAACTGGTTGCTGTGGGTGACATGGGAGAAACGGTAGAAGACCTTATTGAGGTTGAAAACGAATAATTTACAACATTATACAACAAAAAAGAGGATCTAATAGTCCTCTTTTTGTTTTTTATATAATTTGGTTGCTTTAAATTAATTCTTATTTCTGATTATACTCAAAAACAGTATCCCACAATTCATCAATTTTTACGAGGGCTTTATCCAGGGCAATCACTTCCCACTTTCCGTTTGTTTCTATACCCAGACCAATATTTTTTAGTTTGTCTAAAGCATCTTTTACATCAAAATCCAGGTTGGTCTGGAACTTCGTCATAAACCAGGATTCAATCTGATCATCGAGTTCTTCTGCAGTAATCGGATTCTGACTACGGTCTAAAAAGGCATAGGCGAGTATCGTCTCTTTTAGTACTTCTTCTTCAGATGAATTTAGCAGCGAATAAAAAGCACCGCTGTTGTTTCCGAGATTCTTAAAGTAAAGACTGTCAGAAAGCATTTTCCCGTATTTGATTTTTTTATTGATAAAGTTGCTGTACTGGCGGAACAAGTACGCAGACAGGATTCCCAAAGCAATTAAACCCTGATTTAGCGAAGCTTTACTGTTTAGTAAATCAATCGCCTCGCCGGACTGATATGCCGCGTACATGCCAATTAAAGCCGGAATTACCGTGGTACTCAATAAGGAGATTCCGCCCCCGATTCCCGGCACCCAGAAGAATAATTTATCTCTGGTAGACATTCGCGGAATGGCATTTGGAAATATCGTTTCAAGATCGTTTTTAGGAACCCGTTTAAAAATCTTTAATCCGATAGATCCCGGATCAACAGGCATTTTTCCTAATTTGACCTTTTTCTCTTTTAGATAATCGGCTTCGTTATAATTCAGGTAAATCATCACACGGTCATAATATTCGACTTCTATTTCCTTTTTCCAGAAAATAAATTTCTTAACCGTTTCTTTCGCTTTATGATGTCCGCGAACGTACAATTCATAATCTTTAAAAGCATTAAAATCGATAGAAAGATTCAGGCCTATTAAATCAGATTCCTTAAAAGCCCTTTCTAAAGTTTCCTGATCGATGCGGGTATAATTTCCGTGTTTTAAAACGGTAAGAAGGGTCTCCTTAAAAACCGAAAAATCACTTTTACCAATAAATCCTTCCCGTTCCTTCGGACTCAGGTCGGGATCAAATAAAGCATAATGTTTTTTCAGGTTCCGGTTCAGGTTAAAGGCTTCGTAATGAAAGTAATGTTCGACAATATCGAAAAGCTTTTTAAAATCAGCAACCTTTTTTTTATCTTCAGAGAACGTAGCTATTTGTTGTTCGAGTAAGAATTCCTTATTAAAGGGAATATAATTTTCTCGTGTCATATTCAGTTGGGGACTTTAATGGATGGGCTGCGTTTTCAAAATAAAAATTACAAATCTGAATTGTCTGCGTTATCTGTTTTTTCTAAAATTTTCGGCAACGGTTCGGTATTGATAATCCTGAAACGTCCGGGATATTTACCCCAGATGTTTTTTTTGTTGCCGTAATAGTCCATATATTCCTCACACACAAAAACGGCATGTGCAGTAGACCAGGCCACAACACCACAATATTCACTTCCGGAGAGTCTTTTTAAGGGTACTATTTGTTTGTCTTTTTCGAAACCTAAATATTTGTAGATGGTCGGGGTATATACTTCACCATCTTCCAGATCCTCCAAAGCTTTATCAAAAGTCGACTCCCTGTCAATAATTTGTTTGTATTTCGCCATCACGGCATAGGTTAGTACGGCGTAGTCTTTTATTTTTTTGCTTTCTTCATTGGTTTTGATAAATACAAAACCCGCAGAAAATTTAGCTTTCTCCAGTTCCTCCTTTTTCAGCTGAAACGAAGCATTGTTTTTTAATCGGATATAAAAGAGACTATCTGCCGTTTTTTCTGTTGTATAAAGATTATCCAGCCCATAAATATTAAGGGCCGCCTTAATAAAAGCAATCGACGAACAGTTGGTGCGCTCTCCCTGTTTAAAGCTTTCGAATATTTTATCTGAACTCAGTTGGGAGTAACAAGTTGAGGAAGAAAATATTAAAAATAAAAATGTTAAAAAAACAGCTTTCATCGGCCTAAGATTTTATAATTTTTTTTCCTGATCATTTTCGGAAAAAATAGATTTTACAAATCTATGAAAACCAACTAATAGTTGGTGTGTTTACTTCTTAATTTTTGAAAGATTAACAATTGATGCAAACCCGTTTTTGTCATTTCGATGGATGAGAAATCACACCATAAACTCCGTCATTCCTGTATAGTATAGTTGTGTCATTTCGAGGAATGAGAATCTTCGCCAGTAATTCCATTTCAGTGGGAAAAACTTTGTCGAGCTTCAAACGGAGATTTCTCCTTCGTCGAAATGACAAATATTGCGGATAAGTATTGTTTGTCGTGCAGTTCTGTCATTTCGAGGAAGGAGAAATCTTCGCCAGTAATTCCATTTCAGTGGGAAAAACTTTGTCGAGCTTCTAACGAAGATTTCTCCTTCGTCGAAATGACAAATATTGTGGATAAGAATGGTTCTTATGCTCAGGATTTGTAGTATTAATCTTTTTTTTGGTTCATTAAAATTATAGTTGTACGTTTGCCTTGACAAAATACCTTAAGGATTTATCCTGAAACTTTTTATAAGTTAACATAAGCGAACCCTCGCCATGATGCTGTAGTTTAAACCGAAAGGCTGCTAAATCTACCTTTTTGGTATTTTGTCACATCTAAAGCGGGGGTTTCGTGCGTTTAATATTTTCGATTATGACAAAAGAAAATCAAAAAGCATCACACCTTGATGTAATGCCATCCGTGGCCAGTTTCGTTTCAGACGTATGTTTTGAAGGCGATTTTAAAGAACAACCCCTGTATTTACAGGAAATTTTCGAGTTACTGCTTGATACAGAGTACGGCAACAATCTCGAGTTAAGGCAAAAGATGCTGAGCTGTTTAAGAACCAGCAGATCTTTAGCCGAAACCTTATCTCCGTTTTCAGATGAGGAAATTCAGAAAGCTTGTACTGCGTTAGCCCTAAAAGCGAATTAAATTTTTAGCACCTAAATACCACACTTTAAGCCCTGCATTTGCAGGGCTTTTTTTGTAATGTCATTTCGATATAGTATGTCATTTCGACGAAGGAGAAATCACACGAGAAACTCCGTAACTAAACGTCGCCAATCTTTGTCGAATTACGAGTGTGATTTCTCCTTCCTCGAAATGACAAATAGTGCGGATAAGTATTGTTTGTCGTCCAGTTCTGTCATTTCGAGGAACGAGAAATCTTCGCCAGTAACTCCATTTCTGTGAGAAAAACTTTGTCGAGCTTCTAACGAAGATTTCTCCTTCGTCGAAATGACAAATGCTGTGGTTGAGTATTGTCCTTATAATCAAGATTTGTAGTATTAATCTTTTTTTGTTTCATTAAAATTATATTTGTAAGTTTATAATGACAAGCAATTCATAGGGTGAAACTTAAATTTTTTTTATTATGACAAAAGAAAATCAAAAAGCATCACACCTTGATGTAATGCCATCCGTGGCCAATTTCGTTTCAGACGTATGTTTTGAAGGCGATTTTAAAGAACAACCCCTGTATTTACAGGAAATTTTCGAATTACTGCTCGATACAGAGTACGGCAACAATCTTGAGTTAAGGCAAAAGATGCTGAGCTGTTTAAGAACCAGCAGATCCTTAGCCGAAACCTTATCTCCGTTTTCAGACGAGGACATTCAGAAAGCCTGTACTGCGTCAGCCTTAAAAGCGAATTAAATTTTTAGCACCTAAATACCACTTCAGGCCCTGCAATTGCAGGGCTTTTTTTGTAGTGAATATCTTGTTTCCGATTTATTTTATTTTGTTGAAAACTTCCGATGTAAAAAAAAGTATAATACTTAGAAGAACCTGTTAAAATAAAGAATACGGTCAAAAAAATTAAAAATTTTTATGAAAGCAATTGAAGAAATTGAAGAAAAAATTAAAGAATTGGAAGAACTTTACCACGATCAAATAACCTTAGCAAGGTCCTATTCTGCTAGTAACCCATCTTTTAAAGATTGGTTATCTAAAGAAATAGGAGAGTTAAAAGGAAAGTTGAGAAAATTAACTATTGAAAACATCATCGGCGAGGTTTAATAAAGAAGCGATGACGTTAAATAAGTTATATGACTATCAAAAACAATGATCAATGACGTTCCCCAGCGTATAAGTATACGTTCGGTCAGTCGCGATTGGCATGTAAGCAGTCACGGGTAGGGTGCTGTAAAGGAAGTTTTGGGTTAGACACGCGAAATTTGAGGTATTTTCATCATCAAAAGGCTCATTAGATGTGTCTATTTGTATTGCTGAGGTATAATTTACGCAACCAGACGCCATTGACGCCTGCCCGAACCTAAATGACAGATGCCAGAACCTAAAAAATAGATGATGGAACCTATAGAAGTAGCCTCATAAAAAAAACCTTCTGAAATTTAACTTCCGGAAGGTTCTTTATTGTTATTGAATTTCTTTTTCAGGAGGATTTTCTGTTTTAGCAGTACCTGATTTCTTAAAGAACTGTGCCAGTTCGTTTACCTTAACCTGAAAACCTGCAGCCTTTGTTCCTACCTTGTATTTACTGAAATCATAATCGGTAATGCTGCCTGATAACAATCGAAATCGTGCAGGATTTTATTGTTCTTAAGGCTGCTGGCCAGACTTTCTAAACGTGCGATAATACTTTGAAGAAATTCTCTCGAGTCAACATCGTTCTGAAATTCGACCCAGTCAATATCGGGACTGCTCAAAGCGGGCTGATTGGTTCTGAAATCTTTTACCTTGTTGATTACAAGTTTGTTTTGTTCGTTTACACTACCGTACTTGGTTCGCTCTTCGGGGGTAAGGTTCTTGAATTTTGCGGCAAGAGAACCTTCAATAGTGGCCAGCGCGGTTGCTACAATAGTTTTTTCCTGTGTCGTGTAGTGCAGGGAATTTAAATTTTCGATTGCCATAGTTTATAGTTTTAATTAATAATAATTGAAACAGTAAACTTAAAGGTCAGCTAAGGAATTGAATAGTCCTAAAAGGGCATATTTATAATAAAATAGGACAAATTACCAAGATTTAGCAATTATTAAAAAAAAACTATCCGGCAAAATCTGGTATTATAAGAGACTGTGTCAATTGTCCGGGCTATATCTGTGTGCCTTTAGAATAATATTTTTGGCATTTTCGGGGCTGTTTTTCCTTATGAAAATCAGGGGAAAATACCCGTTTTTTATCTAAAAGATTAATGCTATTTTTGAGGCGATAATTTCTTCACAATACGTTACATCCAAGCCTCAAAAAGGCTTTTAATAAAAGGTTCTATGATTAGTTTTATTCTTTCCGTTGTATTGTTGTTATTGAATCAGTTTTAAAAAAGCTATTCCTTCATGATAATAATTTTTCAGGCTTTTTTCAGTATTGGAAAGGTTTCTTCTGTTTATGCGCATAATTTTTTAAATTTGTGCCCTTATGAAAAAAGCATACTCCCTCTTTGACTTTTCGCAAAAGGTTAATTATAAAAATGAAATTTTAGCGGGGCTCACCGTAGCCATGACGATGATTCCCGAATCATTGTCGTTCGCGATTCTGGCTGGTTTTCCTCCCCTGGTGGGTTTGTACGCTGCATTTATTGCCGGTCTGGTTACGGCCATTTTTGGCGGCAGGCCCGGAATGATTTCGGGTGGGGCAGGCGCAACGGTAATTGTTCTGATTGCCCTGATGAAATCTCACGGAATTGAGTATGTTTTTGCAGCTGTTGCACTTGGTGGCGTGGTGCAAATCTGTATCGGGCTTTTTAAACTCGGAAAATTTATCAGACTGGTACCGCAGCCCGTCATGTTTGGTTTTGTAAACGGACTTGCAGTGGTTATTTTTATGTCGCAATTGGAGCAATTTAAAACAGTTGTAAACGGACAAGTTTCTTGGCTGCAGGGAACAACGCTGTACATTATGTTGGGTTTGGTCGCCTTAACGGTGAGCATTGTTCTTCTTTTTCCTAAAATCACTAAGACAGTTCCGGCTTCTTTGGTGGCCATAATGGTGGTTTTCGCTATCGCGCTTTTGTTTCATATTGATACCAAAACAGTAGAAGATATTGCTTCTGTTCAGGGCGGATTTCCTCCTTTTCATATTCCCAATATTCCTTTTTCTTTTGATACGCTTAAAGTGATATTTCCCTATTCGGTAATTGTTGCCGCTGTTGGTTTAACAGAGGGTTTGCTGACCTTAAACCTGGTGGACGAAATTACAGGAACCCGCGGAAACAGTAATCGGGAATGTATTGCTCAGGGAAGTTCGAATATCTTAAACGGTTTTTTCTTCGGAATGGGCGGCTGTCCGATGATTGCACAGACCCTCGTCAATCTTTCGGCAGGTTCGAGAGCACGGCTTTCGGGAATAATTGCGGCACTGACTATTTTGATAATTATACTTTTTGGTGCTCCGGTAATTGGAAAGTTACCGATGGCAGCTTTAGTTGGGGTGATGATGATGGTGGCGATAACAACCTTCGAATGGGCAAGTTTCAGGATTATAAACAAGATGCCCAAACACGATATTTTTGTTGGAATATTGGTTGCCCTAATCACGATTGTGTTGCACAATTTGGCTTTGGCAGTATTAATTGGAGTTATTATTTCGGCCTTGGTTTTTGCCTGGGAAAGTGCCAAAAGAATCCGTGCCAGACATTATACAGATGAAGAAGGAGTAAAACACTACGAAATTTATGGTCCTCTATTTTTTGGTTCTATTGCTGCTTTTATGGAAAAATTCGATATCCGGAATGATCCCAATCATGTGATTATCGATTTTAAGGAAAGCCGCATTGCCGATATGTCTGCCATTGAAGCTTTGAATAATCTGACCAAAAAATACAGTCAGTTAAACAAAACGGTCGAACTGACGCATTTAAGTCCTGACTGTATTCTGTTACTTAAAAATGCCGAAGCAGTTATTAAGGTAAATGTTATTGAGGATCCGACTTATAAAGTAGTCAATTAAAGAATTAGATAATGAGAAAATTAGATAATTAGATAATGAGATAATGTTTGAAATTTTCTAATTATCTAATTGACTCATTATCTCATTAACCCCTTCACTTCGCTAAACTTTCCGTCCACTTCATCTATTTTCAATCCTAAGATATGGGCGATTAAAGAATAAACCGAAACGTTCTGAAAGCATCTGACTTCTTTATTGACTTTAAAAACCGGGCCTTTTGCATAAAAAATAGCCTGCATGTCTTTGTTTTTATTGTCGTAACCGTGGGTTCCTCCTTTTATCTTTTGGTCTTTATCATTTACTAAACTATATCCTTTTTCGGCTTCAATAACAAAATCATGCACCCGCGGATTCGTGCCATAATGCAATCTTTTGGGCAATTTTCCGGCTCTCCAGAATTTAATATGCGGTACTTTTTTTAAAGCTGCTGCAATGGAATCCTGATAACCGGGTTTGGCCTGTAAACTCATAATCGGATTAATAACAGCTTTGTAACCTAACCATTCGGGTTTTAGATACTCTAAAAGGGCCACTTTTTTGTCATTGCTGATAGCTGCCATTCCGTGATCGGAAACGATGATTAAATTGATTTGTTTACCGATCGGCAACTGATCCAGTTTTGCAGATAATTGTCCCATGATAGAGTCCATTTTAATAGCCATCTTTTTATTTTCCGGAGAAAGTGGACCAAAATTATGTCCGGTGTGATCGGGTTCATCAAAATATAAAGTAATTAAGTGCGGACGTTGTTTTTCAGGAAGCTGTAGCCATTTTATCACGGTGTCAATTCTGGTTTCGTACGGCACTTTATCGTCGTACTTCTTATAAATACCGGGTCTTTTCTGATCGGTATCCGATCCCGGCCAGAAAAAAGAAGCTGTTTTGATACCCTGTTCTTCGGCCACATTCCAGATTGGATTCCCACCATAAAAACGGGAATCATTTTTGGCATTCGATGATAAGGAGAAGGATTCGTTAAGTTGAGCGTCATAAAAAACGTTATTAATGATGCCATGATGATCCGGGTAAAGACCTGTCACAATCGAATAATGATTCGGGAAAGTTTTGGTCGGATAGGAGGGTTTCATTGATTTTGCATGAACGCCTTCTTTGGCTATTTGTTTTAAATTCGGAAGATTAAATTGCTTCCCATAATCCCAGCGAAACCCGTCCATAGAAACTAAGACTACGTAAGTGTCTTTATTGGTCTGGGCCTGTGAAAAAGTGGTAAGAAGTAAAAATGTAAAAGATAATAGGTGAGTAGTGAATTTTCTCATTTTGTAATTTTAATAGAATTACAAAGATATTCATAACAGATTTTTTAATGAAAAAGAGAGTGTTAAGTTTGCCACCAATTACACGAATTTTCGCGAATGCTTTATGTAGAAAAAGGTTGCCACAGATTAAAGGATTAAATGGATTAATCTGTGGAAATCTTGTAATCTATGGCTAAAAAGTTTGCCACTAATTACACGAATTTTCACGAATGTTTGGTTTGGAAAAAGTTTGCCACGGATTAAATAGATTAATCTGTGGAAATCCTTTAATCTGTGGCTAAAAATGGTTGCCACGAATTGCGCGAATTTTCACGAATTGCACGTGTGGAAAAAGTTTGCCACGAATTACACGAATTTTCACGAATGTTTGGTGTGGAAAAAGTTTGCCACGGATTAAATAAATTAATCTGCGGAAATCTTTTAATCTGTGGCTAAAAATGGTTGCCACGAATTGCGCGAATTTTCACGAATTGCACGTGTGGAAAAAGTTTGCCACAGATTAAAGGATTAAATGGGTTAATCTGTGGAAATCTTTTAATCTGTGGCTAAAAAGTTTGCCACTAATTACACGAATTTTCACGAATGTTTGGTGTGGAAAAAGTTTGCCACAGATTAAAGGATTAAAATGATTAATCTGTGCAAATCTGTTTAATCTGTGCGAATCTGTGGCAAAAAAGCCATTGAATCGGTATCTAAAAAACCTGCAGTGAATTATGCGCAAGCTTTAAAAAAATAATTCGTGAAAATTCGTGTAATTCGTGGCAAAAAAAAAGCCATTTAATCGGTATCTAAAAAACCTGCAGTGAATTATGCGCAAGCTTTAAAAAAATAATTCGTGAAAATTCGTGTAATTCGTGGCAAAAAAAATCCTTTTAATCTGTGGATAAAAAACAAAAAAAACGCCAAACAGAATCTCTGTTTGGCGTTTTATAATGTAAGAAGTGAAGAACGATTACATCATTCCCGGCATACCGCCACCCATTGGCATTCCGCCTCCGTTTTCTTCTTTAATATCAATTAAGGCACACTCTGTAGTTAAGATCATTCCGGCAACAGAGGCAGCATTTTCTAATGCTACACGGGTTACTTTCTTAGGATCGATAATTCCTGCTTTAAGCATGTCTACATATTCGTCAGTTTTGGCATTGTATCCGTAATCACCTGAACCTTCAGAAACTTTCGCTACTACTACAGAACCTTCAAGACCTGCATTTTCAACGATAGTTCTTAATGGAGATTCAACAGCACGGGATACAATCTGAATACCTGTAGCCTCGTCAGCGTTGTCAGCTTTAAGATCTGCTAAAGCAACTTTAGCTCTTAATAATGCTACACCACCACCAGCAACGATTCCTTCTTCAACAGCAGCACGGGTTGCGTGTAAAGCATCGTCAACTCTGTCTTTTTTCTCTTTCATTTCCACTTCAGAAGCAGCACCAACATAAAGAACAGCAACACCACCTGCTAATTTAGCCAAACGCTCCTGTAATTTTTCTTTATCATAATCAGAGGTAGTAGTTTCCATCTGACCTTTAATTTGGTTTACTCTGTTTTTGATGATATCAGCTTCACCAGCACCACTTACAATTGTAGTGTTGTCTTTATCGATAGAAACTCTTTTTGCAGTTCCTAACATCTCGATAGTGGTGTTTTCAAGTGTATACCCTCTTTCTTCAGAAATTACGGTTCCACCAGTTAAAATAGCGATATCTTCTAACATTGCTTTTCTTCTGTCTCCAAAACCAGGAGCTTTTACAGCAGCAATTTTAAGAGCACCTCTTAATTTATTTACTACAAGAGTAGACAGCGCTTCTCCGTCAACATCTTCAGCAATAATCAACAATGGCTTTCCTGATTGTGCAACCGGTTCTAAAACAGGTAGTAATTCTTTTAAAGAAGATACTTTTTTGTCGTATAATAAGATGTATGGAGAGTCTAATTCAACTTCCATTTTCTCTGGATTTGTAACGAAATATGGAGAAAGGTATCCTCTGTCAAACTGCATTCCTTCAACAACATCAACGTAAGTATCTGTTCCTTTAGCCTCTTCAACAGTAATTACCCCTTCTTTACCTACTTTAGCGAAAGCTGTAGCGATCAAATCACCAATCACTTCGTCATTGTTTGCAGAAATAGAAGCAATTTGTTTGATTTTATCAGAATCACTTCCAACCACTTTAGCTTGTTTTGCCAAATCAGCAACGATAGCTTCAACGGCTTTATCAATACCGCGTTTCAAGTCCATTGGATTTGCTCCTGCAGCAACGTTTTTCAAACCTTCCTTTACAATCGCCTGAGCTAAAACTGTAGCAGTTGTAGTTCCGTCTCCTGCCAAATCATTGGTTTTAGAAGCAACTTCCTTAACCATTTGCGCGCCCATGTTTTCTAACGGGTCTTTTAATTCGATTTCTTTTGCAACCGAAACTCCATCTTTAGTAACCGTTGGTCCACCAAATGATTTTCCGATAATTACGTTACGACCTTTTGGTCCAAGAGTTACTTTTACAGCATTTGCCAATGCATCAACACCACGTTTTAATCCGTCACGTGCTTCAATATCAAATTTTATATCTTTTGCCATTTTTTTAATTTTTGTTTAATGTTTGGTTTGTTTCAAGTTCCAAGTCTTAATTCGTAGTACTTAGAAACTTAATACTTATTATTTTTAGATTATCGCTAAGATATCATCCTCACGCATGATCAAATAATCAGTTCCTTCCAGTTTTAATTCTGTTCCTGCATATTTACCATATAGAACAGTGTCGCCAACTTTTACGGTCATAGTGTGATCTTTAGATCCATTTCCTACAGCTACTACAGTTCCTTTTTGTGGTTTCTCTTTGGCAGTGTCCGGAATAAAAATTCCTGAAGCAGTTTTGGTCTCAGCTGCTACAGGCTCAATAAGTACGCGGTCTGAAAGCGGTTTAATATTTAAAGCCATAATTTTATTTTATATTAGGTTATATTTTTTTAATGTTCTGTAAACTTTCAGAAATTGTGCCATGCTCAAAAAACTGACATTTTTTCTTAAAAAAAATGCCAGCTTTGACAGGCTGGCATCTTAATTTTATATCAGAAATATTATTTTGCTGCCGGAGCTGCAGGAGCAGGAGTTCCTTGTACAGGAGCTGCAGGCGTTGTAGCAGGTGCTTCGGTTTTTTCAATAAGTTTAGAATCAGTATCGCTTAATGATCCTGTAAAGCTTAAGCTTGAAAGTAAGATTAATGCAATAAGGATAGTAGCCAACGTCCAGGTACTTTTGTCTAAAAAGTCTGTTGTTTTTTGTACTCCACCTAACATTTGAGTTCCGCTGATAGTAGAAGACAATCCGCCTCCTTTAGGGTTTTGAACCATGATTACTACGATCAATAGAAAGCAAACTATTGTGATTAAAACTAAAAAAATTGAAAATGTGCTCATTGTTTAATTATTATTGTTATTTTGTTGTAAAATCTTTATATCCGAAATACGGTCTGCAAAGAAACTAATTTTTTCTGGATATTTCAAAATTAATATTTGATAAGCTTGTATCGCTTTTGTATATTTTTTTTGCTCCAGATATACCCGGGCCAGAGTTTCGGTCATTAAATATGAATTGTCCTCGTTTTTATTGGGGTCAAGCACCACCGTTGGAACAATTGCAGTGGGTTTTATAGGCGGAATTTTCGGATTTGTTTCAATAAATTTATTAATAATCTCCGCTTTTTTCTTTTTCTCTTCTTCAATTGACTCAGTTTCCTGTCTTTCAGCAACAGGTTCAGTTACAGGCTCCGGAGTTTTTTCGGTTTCTTGTACTGCTTCTGTTTTTTCTGCCGGACCTTCTTTTGTTCGGTCAATTGGTTCTGTTCGGGCTAATTGCAGCCATTCCTGAAAAGAATGTTTTTCATTAGCAGAAAAATCCAACGGTTTTCCGATTTCCAGATTTTCTTCGGCATTTTTTACCGTTTCAGCAATCTCAGTTTCTTTTAAATCTTCAAAAACAACTGTTGTAGCTTCTTTTACAGCATTATAGACTGACTCTTCAATCGGTTCAACACGTACTTCAGGGATTTTTTCTGTTTCCTGCACGGTAATCGGTTCATCAGTACTAATTAGAGTTTCTTCTTCTTTTTCAAAAGTGGAAGCAGGCTGCTCCACGAAAGAATCAATGGTAATCTCTTCCACTATAATTCGCTCTTCTGTAGCACTTGGAGTTTCTTCTTGTACTGAAGCCTGAACAGGCTGTTCAACAAAAGAATCAATGGTGATTTCTTCAATTACAATTGGTTCTTCTGTAACAATTGGAGTTTCTTCCTCCGTAAAAGTAGAAACAGGTTGTTCAACAACAGAATTAATGGTAATCTCTTCAGTTATAAGCGGTTCTTCAGTAACGATTGGAGTTTCTTCTACAGAAGCGGAAACAGGCTCCACAAAAGAATCGATGGTAACTTCTTTTACTAGTACCGGTTCTTCAACAATACCTGGAGTTTCTTCTTTGACAGCCGGAGTGAAATTTTCTACAAAAGAATCTAAAGTAATTTCTTCGATTGCGATTGTTTTTTCAATTACGACTGGAGCTTCTTCTTTTACGGGAGTCAGAACAGGCTGTTCAACAACAATATCAACCGGTTTTTCTTCCGCTTTTTTAGGTTCTTCAAAAACTACTGTTGTGGCTTCCCTTATAGATGACAAAATAGATTGTTCAATCGGATCAATTCTTATTTCGGGAACTTTCTGGATTTCCGGTAAAACGATTTCAATTTCAAAAACCGTAATATTCAAAAGATCTTTGAGTTTCTGATCGTAATATTCATTTTGTATAGAGACAAAGGTCTCAGATGTAATAAAGTCAAACAATACAGAACGATCTGTAGTATGTGCTGCAGTAACTTTTAAGGCATAATTATACTTAAAACTATTCTGGTTGTAAAGCCCTTTCAATCGCAATGCCCTTGCACTTTGAAAATAGGGAAATTCATTCAGAACATTGCCTAATGCTTCCGTTTGCTTTTCAGTAATAGCATCGGGTTTGTTTATTAGGTGTGTATAATCAGTTACATTCATTTTTGTTTTTTTAATCGTTTATTCCTTTCCTTGTTAAATTGTTCGAAAACCGATCTAACGGTTAACCGATTCAACAGGTCAATATTTTTTTACCATTTAGCTAATGACTCATTAAAAATATCCTGGGTAATTCTGTCGTAAATCTCTTTAATGGCAGCATTCAGGGAAGATCCTACAAGTTGTTCTGTTCCGGGATAATCTTTGTAGAACTCAAATGTTTTTTCGAAATCATCAGATTCTTTATTCTTATTGGTAAATCTCACATTAATACGGATTGTTAAACGGTTTTGGGCTGCGCCCACATCACCGCCTGATGTCACCGCAGTTGCTGTCATTGGAGTTGTTCTGTAGTCTACAATTTCTCCTTCATACACCAAATCCCCGCCATTGCTGACAAGGTTCAAATTAGTCTGATTCTGAATTAAATCCTGCAATGCCAGCGTAAAGTCCCTGTCGATTCCCGGCTCGATCAAATCGGCATTGTTCTGGAAAAAGTTAACCTGAAACGTTTTTGCATCAATTTTTCCTGTCCCTGTAAAATTGTAAACAGAACAGCCACTTAACATAAAGAGGCTCATTAAGGCGAATAAAGAATATATTTTTTTCATAAGATGTTTGGTGAAAATTCCAATTTTTTAAATCCCAAATTCCAATTTTAAGAATTGCGTTGCAATTCTCTGGTGTTGGACTTAGTTACATTTTTTTTCAAATATACTAATTTGGAATTTTAAGTTTTGCCAGATTGGAATTTGGGATTTATTTTTTGGAATTTAATTTATTTTTATAAATCAAATTGTTTAATTTTTCGGTACAAAGTTCGTTCTGAGATCCCTAGCTCATCGGCAGCTGCTTTACGTTTTCCTTTGTTTTTTTCTAATGATTTTTTGATCATTTCGATTTCTTTTTGCTCCAGGCGTAAAATTTCTTCTTCCTCTATTGTTTCGGCATCCAGATAATTATTATCATCCTGTATGTGATAATTGTCTTCGCGGGTCGCGGGGGTCATGACAGCTGTTCTTGGTTCTTCTTCAAAATCTATTTCGCTGTCATTTTCCTGTGAACCGTATATTTTCTGAATCAGGTTAGGATTGATATCCTGTACTTTTGCAGATCCGTTTTTCATTAATTCCAAAGTGAGTTTTTTCAGGTCATTCAGATCACTTTTCATATCAAAAAGAACCTTGTACAAGATGTCTCTTTCGGTGCTGAAATCACTTTCTTTTTTCTTATCGCTAATAACAGATGGCAAACTGCTTCCTTCAGTTGGTAAATAAGATTGTAAGGTTGCAAGGGAAATATCACGGTTGGTCTCTAAAACCGAAATTTGTTCGGCTACATTTCGCAACTGACGAATGTTACCGTTCCATCTGAATTTTTGCAGAAGTTGCACTGCATTGTCGTCCAGCCTTAAAGGCGGCATTTTGTATTTGTGTGCAAAATCGGCCACAAACTTGCGGAACAGCAAATGAATGTCTTCATTTCTTTCGCGTAACGGTGGCAATGTAATTTCTACGGTTGTCAGACGATAGTATAAATCCTCACGGAATTTTCCTTTTTCGATGGCATTGAATAAATTGACATTGGTTGCGGCTACGATTCTCACATTTGTTTTCTGAACCTGGGACGAACCTACTTTTATAAATTCTCCGTTTTCAAGAACACGCAGTAAACGTACCTGAGTGGTTAAAGGCAATTCTCCTACTTCATCCAGGAAAATAGTTCCGCCGTCTGCCACTTCAAAATATCCTTCACGTGTGCTTGTTGCACCGGTAAAAGCTCCTTTTTCATGACCAAAAAGTTCACTGTCAATTGTTCCTTCCGGAATGGCTCCACAGTTTACGGCAATATATTTACCATGCTTTCGGTGTGAAAGCGAATGAATGATTCTCGGAATGTTTTCTTTACCAACACCACTTTCCCCTGTTACCATTACCGAAATATCAGTAGGGGCAACCTGAATGGATTTTTCTATGGCGCGGTTTAACTTCGGGTCATTCCCGATAATCTCAAAACGTTGTTTTATTGCCTGAACTGTTTCCATGTATGTTTTTTATCTTTTGCCACAGATTAAATGATTAACTCAGATTCTCTAAATTATAAAATATATCTTTTATATTGAAGAGATTTTGTTTGAAAGTTAACTAGTAATCCTAATTCTGAACGCGACAATTTTATATAATTTAAAATCTGAGCGATATGTTCGCTTGAAAATTCTTTTATTGCTTTTACCTCTAAAACAATATCTTCATTAATTATGAAGTCGGCATAAAATTTATGAGGTAAGATTTTACCTTTGTATTCAATTGAATATTCCTTCTCTCTTTCGAAAGGAATATTGTTTTCCTTAAATTCTATTTCTAAAGCATCTTTGTAAATTATTTCTAATAATCCTGGTCCAAGGTTCTTATGAACTTCCATGCATATTCAAATAATCTTATAAGTCTCTTTTTCTCTGTAATATTGCATAAGCTAACTAATTTTACCAATTAAATTTAAAATAAGAAAAATAATACAAAAAATCATTTTAATCATTTAATCTGTGGCAAAAAAAAATATTAATTCATGCTGCTCAGCCCAACAGCTTTTCCTTTTAAGGTTCCTGAAGTACAGCTTTCGATTTTTACATTTACGAAATCTCCAATTTTATAATTTTCCTTTGGAAAAACTACGGTAATACTCTGGGAATTTCTTCCTGAGAATTCTTCGGTTGATTTTTTAGATACTTTTTCGACTAAAACTTCAACCGTCTGGCCTACAAACTCCTCACTTCTAAACCAGGCGTGTTTTTGTTGTAAGTCTACGATTTCCTGCAATCTTCTGGCTTTGGTTTCTTCCGGAACATCATCTTCCATTTTTCTTCCGGCCAAAGTTCCCGGGCGTTCCGAATACGAATACATATAACCGAAATTATATTTTACATATTCCATAAGGCTCATGGTATCCTGGTGATCCTGCTCTGTTTCTGTAGGGAAGCCGGCAATCATATCTTGTGAAATCGATGCATTCGGAATAATAGACCTGATTTTATCGATCAGCGTCATGTATTCTTCACGCGTGTGCAGACGATTCATTTCTTTTAAAATTCGGTCACTACCGGACTGAACAGGCAAGTGGATATGTTTACAGATATTTGGATATTTTGCAATAACATGCAAAATGCTTTCGTGCATATCCTGCGGATTAGAAGTCGAAAAACGGATACGCATTTTAGGAAAACCAACAGCAACCATTTCAAGCAGCTGATCAAAATCAACAGCCGTTGCTTTTTGCATGTCCGAAGCATTGACAAAATCCTTTTTCAGGCCGCCTCCGTACCAAAGGTAACTGTCAACGTTTTGGCCTAATAAGGTAATTTCTTTAAAACCTTTGTCCCATAAATCCTGAATTTCCTTCATGATACTTTGTGGCTCACGGCTGCGTTCACGACCGCGTGTAAAAGGAACAACGCAGAACGTACACATATTATCACAGCCACGGGTGATGGAAACCAAAGCGGTAATTCCGTTGCTCATTAAACGAACAGGCGAAATATCACCGTACGTTTCCTCTTTCGATAAAATTACATTAATGGCGTCACGGCCTTCTTCCACTTCCGCCAACAGATTAGGCAAGTCTTTGTACGCATCAGGACCTACTACAAGATCAACTATTTTTTCCTCTTCCAGAAACTGACTTTTCAAACGTTCGGCCATACAGCCCAAAACGCCCACTTTCATTTTTGGGTTAATGCGTTTTACGGCATTATATTTTTCCAGACGTTTACGAATGGTCTGCTCGGCCTTGTCACGGATGGAACAGGTATTTACCAGAACCAGATCGGCTTCTTCCAAAACAGAAGTCGTATTGTATCCGCCTTCATATAAAATGGAAGCTACGACTTCACTATCCGAAAAATTCATCGCACAGCCGTAACTTTCTATAAAAAGCTTTTTAGTATTCTCAGGTTTATTTTCCAAAACAAGATTTTCACCCTGCTTACTTTCTTCAATAATCTTTTCCATTGCGTAATTTCAAAGTGCAAAGATAACGCAAAACCGATAAAGATGACAAGATGTCAGATAAAGAATTAACAATGTTTTCAGAAATGTTGATAGATTTTTGAATTCGAATTGTAGTGTCCGGACTTCCGATTTTTAAAGCAGTTTTCTTTTTTACGAACTATTTTTTGGTGCTTATGCACTTCTAAAGTAGAGGAGTATTTTGTACTTATACGATTTTAAGTATTAAAAAAAAGCATATTTCCGGGGTGTAAACCTTTAAAAGTTATACCTATATATATAATCGATATGTTTACAGATAAATCTGTAATTTTTAGAAACATATTATTAAAATACTTCAAAAATGAACAGAGAAGGTTGATATTTAAAAAAAATAGATACTTTTGTTGCAGAAAAATAGAGCAATGGCAAAGAATTTAGTAATAGTGGAATCACCTGCAAAGGCGAAAACGATAGAGAAATTTCTAGGAAGTGATTTTCAGGTAGAGTCGAGTTACGGACACATAGCCGATTTACCGTCAAAAGAAATAGGAGTAGATGTTGAGAATGGATTTAAACCTAAATATGAAGTTTCTCCGGATAAAAAAGCCTTGGTAAGTAAACTAAAAACACTATCTAAAAATGCCGAAATGGTTTGGCTGGCAAGTGATGAGGACCGCGAGGGGGAAGCTATTTCATGGCACCTGGCGGAAGAATTAAAACTGGATACTAAAAAAACCAAAAGAATTGTTTTTCACGAAATTACTAAAAGTGCCATTCTTAAAGCAATTGAAAATCCAAGAGAAATCGATTATAATTTAGTAAATGCCCAGCAGGCGCGTCGTGTTTTAGACCGTTTAGTGGGTTATGAATTATCTCCGGTTTTATGGAGAAAAATTAAAGGCGGTTTGTCTGCCGGTCGTGTGCAGTCTGTTTCCGTTCGTTTAATTGTAGAAAGAGAACGTGAAATTCAGAATTTCAACGCCGTTGCGAGTTATTCGGTTGTTGCGGAATTTGTTAATGAGGCCGGAAAAGCATTCAAAGCCAAATTGCCTAAAAATTTTAATACGAAAAAAGAAGCCGAAGATTTCTTAAAACAAAATATCGGGTCTATATATAAGGTAGCGGATTTAGAAACCAAACCTACCAAAAAATCTCCAACAGCACCTTTTACTACGTCGACTTTACAACAGGAAGCGGCCAGAAAATTGTATTTGCCGGTTGGAATCACCATGCAGTTGGCACAGCGTTTATACGAAGCCGGACTTATTACGTATATGAGAACCGATAGTGTAAACCTTTCCAAAGATGCTATGGATGCTGCAGAAGCTGAAATTATAAAATCATACGGAAAAGAATTTTCAAAACCCCGAACTTTTGCTACTAAAAGTAAAGGAGCGCAAGAAGCTCACGAGGCCATTCGTCCGACAGATATGTCACGTCACACGGTTAATATTGATCGTGATCAGGCACGTTTGTATGATTTGATCTGGAAAAGAACACTGGCTTCTCAGATGAGCGATGCACAACTGGAAAGAACAAACGTAAAAATTGAAGCGAATAATCACGGTGAAATTTTTACTGCTTCCGGAGAGGTTTTACTTTTTGAAGGTTTCTTAAAAGTATACTTAGAAGGGCATGATGATGACGAGGAAGAGCAGGAAGGTATGCTTCCGGCATTAAAAGTAAATGAAAAATTAGCCAATAATTATATTACGGCTACAGAAAGATATTCAAGACCACCGGCACGTTACACGGAAGCTTCCCTGGTAAAAAAATTAGAAGAATTAGGAATTGGTCGTCCGTCTACGTATGCACCAACTATTTCGACGATCATCAACAGAAATTATGTTGAAAAAGGAACTCTTGAAGGTCAGGAACGTAATTATACACAACTTACTTTGCAAAACAGTAAAGTTGGAGAAAAGCTGTTAAAAGAAAATACAGGTTCGGATAAAGGAAAATTGGTTCCGACAGATATCGGTACTATCGTAACAGACTTCCTGGTTAAGAATTTCGGAAACATCCTTGATTATAATTTTACGGCGAAAGTAGAGCAGGATTTTGACGAAATTGCAGAAGGAAATATTGACTGGGCCACCATGATGAAGGAGTTCTACGATAAATTCCACCCGAATGTAAAGGAAGTAGAAGCAAATGCGGAGCGTGAAAGCGGTGAAAGAATCTTAGGAAAAGATGCTGACGGAAGACAGGTTTCTGTTCGTTTGGGAAAATTTGGGCCAATGGCTCAGATTGGAGAAGCAGATGATGAAGATAAAAAATTCGCCAGCTTAATGTCAGACCAGAATATTGGCAACATTACGCTTGAAGAAGCTTTGAACTTATTTTTATTACCTAAAAACTTAGGGGAATATAAGGGAGAAGAAGTAGAGGTGAGCAATGGTCGATATGGCCCTTATGTTCGTCACGGAAGCGTATTTATTTCTTTACCAAAAGGAGAAGATCCTTTAAGTTTGTCTAAAGAAAGAGCACAGGAATTAATTGACGAAAAAGCTATTGCTGATGCTCCAATCGCTGTTTACAAAGGCGAAGGTGTTCAGAAAGGTGTGGGACGTTTTGGTCCTTTCATCAAATGGAACGGTATTTTTATCAATGTAAGTAAAAAATATAATTTCGATAATTTATCACAACAGGACGTTGAAGAACTGATTGAAGATAAATTGCAGAAAAATATAGATAAAGTACTCCACAATTGGGAGGACGAAGGAATTTTGGTTGAAAAAGCACGTTGGGGCCGCTCGGTGATTACAAAAGGTAAGATCAAAATTGAATTAAGCAAAGATGTTGATGCTACCAAGCTGACACTGGAAGAAGTTCAGGAAATGATCGCCAAAAAAACACCGGCAAAGAAGACACCCGCAAAAAAAGCAACAACAGCTAAAAAAGCCCCAGCTAAAAAACCAGCTGCTAAAAAGAAATAAAAAATGGAATTTGATTTTCTAGAACCAGTTAATGACGGAATTTTAAAATTCATTAGTTCGTTGTCTTCTCAGGAATTGGGCAGTAAAGTAGCTTTTCATACGCAGGACCAGTTTCCTGATATTAGCAAAATTACGATTGCAATTGTTGGCGTTTTAGAAGACCGACGAAATACAGAAGGTTTTAATGTGGTAAATCTGAATGCTGTAAGAAAGAAATTTTACAGTATGTTCCCGGGTAATTGGGATGCATCAATTGCAGATTTGGGAGACATACTTGCGGGAGATTCAGTAGAGGATACTTATTTTGCACTTAAGAAAGTAACAGCTGCTTTGATTAAGAATAAAGTGATTCCGATAGTTGTGGGAGGTTCACAGGATCTGACCTACGCTTTGTACCGCGCATATGACGATTTGGAACAGATGGTAAACATGGTTTCGGTAGATAATAAATTTGACTTTGGCAAAGAAAATGAACTGGTTTCGGCTAATTCCTATCTGACAAAAATCATAATAGATGAACCGAATAATCTCTTTAATTATTGCAATATCGGTTATCAGACCTATTACAATTCTCAGGAAGAGATTGATTTAATTGAAAAATTGTTTTTTGATGCTTACCGTTTAGGGGAGATTTCAAATAAAATAGCATTAGCAGAACCTGTTTTCAGGGATGCGGATTTGGTAAGTATCGATTTAAATTCGGTAAAATCTTCAGCTTCAGGTAATATGGTTTCTTTTGAGCCTAATGGTTTCAACGGAAAAGAGATCTGTTCGCTGGCCAGATATGCCGGTATCAGTGATAAAGTTTCCTCTTTTGGGATATTTAATCACAATAGTACCGTACAGGAATCGGGAATTATTGCTCAGATCATGTGGTACTTTATAGAAGGGTATCACTATCGTTCAAAAGAATATCCATTTGGGAGCAGGGCCAACTATTTAAAATATATTGTTCCTTTGGAAGAGGAAGAATTAATTTTTTATAAAAGTGATAAAACAGACCGTTGGTGGATAGAGATTCCATACGAATCTAACGGACATAATAAATTGAAAAGAAATACGTTATTACCATGCTCTTACGACGAATATTTGCTCGCTTGTAACCAGGAACTGCCAGAAAGATGGTGGAAAGCGCAACGAAAAAATGCTTTATAGAAGCAAATTTTAACAGAAATCAGAATTTTTTAAAATTATTAAAAAAAAGTTAAAAAATATTAGTAAGAAAAGAAGTATATATTATAAAATTTAACGTTTTACGTCGATTTTTCAGGTTAGTTTATCGACAAAATATTTTTTTTTTATTTTATTTAACATTATTTTTGAACGGTGAAATAAATTACGTGAGTAGTATTGTTTTTTAGATAAATAATAAATACGTTTACGGACTTATAATAATGAATAGATAATCCCAAATTTATATGAAGAAGTTTATTGCATTTGCAGCAATGTTAACCCTAGTTATTGGCTGTGGAAAATCAGGTGATAAAGGAGAGTTAGTTGGTGTTACAGGAGGAAAATGGCATCCTGAAAAACCTTATGGAATGACATTGGTTCCAGGTGGATCTTTTATTATGGGTAAATCAGATGCTGATTTGGCTAATGTAGAAGATGCTCCAACTAAAACAGTAACGGTACGTTCTTTTTACATGGACGAAACTGAAATTACAAATAGCGAGTACCGTCAATTTGTGGAATGGGTAAAAGATTCTACAATGAGAGTTCGTCTGGCTATTTTAGCTGATGAGACCGGACAAAAAGGTGCTGGTGACGCTAAGGGTAAAAAAGCAGGTAGTATTGCTGATTATGCATTTAATGATTCAGATCCTGAAAAAATGACTGCGTATGACAAATACATGTATGATAACTACTATAGTGTAGGTACTGCTGATGATCCTTACGCGGGAAGAAAATTAAACAAAAAAGTAAAATTAATCAAAGATACAAAGGCTTACCCGGATGAGTATTATACTGAGGTAATGGATTCTATGTATTTGCCAATTGAAGAATCATATAATGGTTTGAGAACAATTGACGTGAATAAATTGAAATTCCGTTACTCCTGGATGGATATTCAGGCTGCTGCAAAAGCTAAAGTTGGAAAAAGAAAAGATTTCGTTAAGACAGAGCAGGTGAGTGTTTATCCTGACACAACAGTCTGGATTAAAGATTTCGCTTATTCTTATAATGAGCCAATGCATAATGACTATTTCTGGCACAAAGCTTACGGAGATTATCCTGTAGTTGGTGTTACATGGAAACAGGCAAAAGCATTTTGTGCCTGGAGAACTTTGAACAAAAATAGTTATATCAAATCTAAGAAAAAAGGACGTGACTTAGTAAATGCTTTCAGATTGCCAACAGAGGCAGAATGGGAGTATGCTGCAAGAGGAGGTCTGGAATCAGCTACTTACCCATGGGGAGGACCTTACACGAAAAGTGACAGAGGTTGTTTCCTTGCAAACTTCAAACCAAGCAGAGGAGATTATGCTGCTGATGAGGCTTTGTATACAGTTGAAGCTAAATCTTACGATGTAAACGGTTATGGATTGTATAATATGGCTGGTAACGTTTCAGAGTGGACGGATTCAGCTTACAATCCAAATGCTTACGAATATGTTTCAACAATGAATCCAAACGTAATTGACGGAAACAACCAAAGAAAAGTGGTTCGTGGAGGATCGTGGAAAGATGTTGCTTACTTCCTACAGGTAAGTACTCGTGATCACGAATATGCAGATTCAGCAAGAAGTTATATTGGTTTCAGAACTGTACAGGATTACATGGGAACTCAAGTAACGGGTAATAGAAAAAAGTAAATTATAATAAATTCAATAACCAAATCAATCTATTTCAAATTAAAACCTAAAAAAAAGTATTATGGCATTATTAAGTAAAAAAGCAATGAATTTCGCTTATGGTATGGGAGCGGCAGTGGTAATCGTTGGAGCGTTGTTCAAAATTACGCACTTTGAACTTGGACCTTTAACTGGTACGGTTATGCTTTCAGTGGGATTATTAACTGAAGCATTAATTTTTGCTCTTTCTGCTTTCGAGCCTGTTGACGAAGAGTTGGACTGGACTCTTGTGTACCCTGAATTAGCTAATGGTCAAGCCAGAGTAAAAGCTGACAAAAAAGAAACCCCTTCTGATGCTCAAGGATTATTGTCTCAAAAGTTAGACGTAATGTTAAAAGAAGCTAAAATTGACGGAGAATTAATGTCAAGTTTAGGAAACAGTATTAAAAATTTCGAATCAGCTGCTAAAGGAATTGCTCCTACTGTAGATTCTATCGCTTCTACTAAAAAATACAGCGAAGAATTGTCAATGGCTGCTGCTCAGATGGAATCATTAAACAGCTTGTACAAAGTACAATTGGAAAGCGCTGCAAGAAATGCTGACGCTAACAAAGAAATCGCTGATAATGCATCTAAATTAAAAGAACAAATGCAATCAATGACTGCAAACATTGCTTCTTTGAACAATGTTTATGGTGGTATGCTTTCTGCAATGAGTAACAAAGGATAATTAGTTTTTAACTATTATAGTAAATTTATTAATAAGAACTAATTAGAAAAAAATGGCAGGAGGAAAATTAACCCCTAGACAGAAGATGATTAACCTGATGTATCTGGTTTTCATCGCAATGTTAGCAATGAACGTATCGAAAGAAGTAATTTCTGCTTTTGGTCTGATGAATGAAAAATTTGAAAGTGCAAATACTAATTCAACTGAAACAAATGCAAGTTTATTGATGTCTTTAGATCAAAAAGCTGCTGAAGCAAAAGGAGAATTCGCTATTGCTGCAGTTACTGCTCACAAAGTTGAAACAATCTCAAAAGAATTTTATGATTATATAGCTACTCTAAAAGCTCAGTCTATCAAAGGATTTGAAGTAGAAAAAGAAACCGGAAAACTTCCATACGAAGCGATGGACAGAGGTGATAATATCGACGACTGGTTTACAGGAGACGGTTACACTAAAAAAGGTAAAGAAATTATCGCTAAAATCGAGAAATATAAGTCAGATATTAAAGCTGCCTTAGGGACAGATAAAAAATATGCTGGTATTATTTCTGAGGTTGAGAAAAAGTTTGACGTTTCAGATGTAAAAAACAAAGAAGGAATTAAAGAAAGATACTTAGAGTACCACTTTAAAGGATTTCCTGCAATTGCATCAGCTGCAAAGCTTTCAACTTGGCAAAACGATGTTAAGAAAACTGAGGCTGACGTTTACAACAGTGCTTTAGGAAAAGCGGCCGTAGCAGCTGCATCTTATAGTAACTACCAGGCAATCGTTGTTTTAGATAAAAATGCTTACTTCCAGGGAGAAAAAGTAACTGGTAAAGTTGTTTTAGGTCGTTATGACGAAAACACAAAGCCAGAAAGTGTTACTGGAGCTAGCTTAGATGCTGCTACTGGACAAGCTAGAATTAACTTAACTGCTGGAAATGTAGGAGAGCAAAATATTGGTGGTCAATTTAATTTTATAGAGGATGGTAAAAAAATTAATTTACCTTTCAAAGGAACTTATGTTGTTGTACCAAGACCAAACTCTGCTACAATCTCTGCTGATAAGATGAATGTTGTTTACAGAGGAGTTGTTAACCCAATCTCTGTTTCATTCGCTGGTGTTGACGCAAACAAAATTGCTGCAAGCGCTCCGGGATTAGTTTCTGCTGGTAAACCAGGTAAGTATAACATGAGCCCTGGTCAGGGTACTGAAGCTACTATTTCTGTTACTGGTACATTACCAAACGGAGATAAAGTTACAGATAAGAAAACGTTCAGAATTAAAGGTATTCCTGGGCCAACAGGAACAATTAGAGGTGAGATGGGTGTTGTTAAAGGACCAAAATCTAACTTAGAAATTGCTACAATTGGTGCTAAATTACTTGACTTTGACTTTGAAGTTGGTTTAGATGTTGTTGGATTTAACCTTAAAGTAACAGGACAACCTACAGTTGTTGTTAGTGGAAACAGATTAAATGCACAATGTAAACAAATACTTTCAAGAGCAGGTAAAGGAGATCAGGTTACTATTTCTGAAATTAAAACTAAACTTGTTGGAGCTGGTAGTTACTTATTACCAAGAACTGCTCCGGTAATTTACGAAATACAATAATAAAGTAGGTGAAACTACGTTCAATATCTTATAATGATATCATGATGAAAGTAAGAAATTTTTTAATAGCTATTGTTTCTATCGCCGGAGGTTTCGCTTCTAATGCGCAATCTAATTTGCTTAATGCAAAAACACCCGCTCAGATAGGACTTAAGACTCCTGCACAGCTTATCTCCGATAATGACAAGCCTCTTGCTTATGGTTATGTGGATGATAGAGATGTATTGATGGGGAAAACTACTTGGGAAATTATTGATTTGAATGAAAAAATCAACTTTCCATTGTACTTTCCGGTAGATACGGCTAATATTGGTGCTGATAGACGCTCTTTGTATGATGTTTTGACGAAGGCTATGAAGAATGGCAAAATAACTGAAGTGTATTCTGATAGTTATTTTAATACTAAAAAATCTTTGAAAGACATTCAGGGTTCATTATCTCGTGTTGATACAACAGATGCTGGTAGAGAGTTAATCAATCAATATCCTGATGACTACAAAACACACGTTGTAAAGAAAAAAGTAGTTACTGGTACTGGTAAAAAGAAGGTTGTAACCTATGTTGATGAAACAGTTGGAGCAACAAGAACAGTTCCTGCTGAGTATATTCTTAAGCAAGATCTTACTTCTGCAGATGTTACACAATACAAAATAAAAGGATACTGGTATTTTGACAAACGTCAAAGTGAATTAAAATATCGTTTACTTGGAATTTGTCCTGTAACTCCTGACGTTTATACCATGAACAGTGACGAAAAGGATTATATCGAGTTGTTCTGGATTTTCTATCCAAACTCAAGAGAAGCATTGCATGAAGCAAAAGCTTTTAATGACAGCAATTCGGCATTACCAATTTCTTTCGATCAAATCTTAAATTCAAGACGTTTTAACGCTGTTGTGTATAAAGAAGAAAACTTGTACGGAGATCGTGAGATCAAAGAATACATGAAAGACAATGCACAGAACCAGTTGTTAGAATCAGAAAGAGTAAAAGAGAAGATTCGTAACTTCGAACAGGATATGTGGAACTACTAAGTTTCTAAAATTAAATTATAATAAAAACTCTTACTACCTTTGTAGTAAGAGTTTTTTTATTTTACCTATTACTTAATATGATTGATTATCTCATTATCGGATCCGGACTGGCCGGAATTTCCTTTGCAGAAGTTGCCCTGAAAAACAATAAAACGATTGTAGTTCTTGATAATAATTCTCAAAATTCATCGCGGGTAGCAGGAGGTTTGTATAATCCTGTTATTTTAAAACGCTTCAGCGAAGTTTGGAAAGCACAGGAACAATTGGTTTTAATGAATGATTTTTACAATCAGATTGAAGATAAATTGCAGACGAAGTTTAATTTTAAATTACCGATTCTTAGAAAATTCTTTTCTATCGAAGAACAGAATAATTGGTTTGCCGCTTCAGATAAAAAAAACCTCGCACCTTTTTTATCCACCAAACTAATTAACCGAAAATACAATAGCATAGATTCTCCTTACGATTACGGGGAAGTGCTTCATACAGGCTATATCGATACGGCTTTACTGTTAGATCGTTATAAAGAGTACCTCATAGAGCACAACCTATTGCTGGAAGAATTTTTCGATAGTGTGTATATCGAATTTTTGAATGATGGAATCCAGTATAAAAATATTCAGGCGCGCCATATTATTTTTGCGGAAGGCTTCGGCCTGCACAAGAATCCTTTTTTCAATTATCTGCCCTTAGATGGTACGAAGGGAGAATTATTTGTCATAAAAGCTCCGGACTTGAATTTAGATGTTATTGTCAATACAAGCGTTTTTATCTTGCCTATGGGTAATGATCTCTTTAAAGTTGGTGCTACCTACAACTGGCAGGATAAAACTGATGTGCCAACAGAAGAAGGAAAACAGGAGTTAGTAGATCGCATTAAAGAAATTATTACTTGTGATTTCGAAATTGTAAAACATTTTGGCGGAGTTCGCCCGACTGTGAAAGACAGAAGACCTTTAATAGGAACACATCACGAGCGTAAATCAGTTCACATCCTCAACGGATTAGGAACACGCGGCGTAATGCTGGGACCTGCAATGGCAAAGGCTTTGTTTGACAAGATTGAAAATAACATTCCATTAGATGCTGAAATCGACATTCAGCGGTTTCATAAAAGATATCTCAAAACCCTTATTGTTGACCGGCCGTAGGATCATAAGAAACAAACATATTGATGTATAGATTTCTTGAAAGCCTTAAAACAAAAGGAAACAATACAATCAGGCTGATGACGATTGCTATAAAAGATGTTTCGATCGTGGCCTGAAAAAATACAAACGAAATAATAAAAGCTGTGATTCCAACGGCTACATTTAAACCATAACTCACGTACATTGCTCCGTAAAAAAAAGAAGGTTCAATTTGATATTTTAATCCACAGTGACTGCAATGATCGTTCATTTTGAGAACTTTAGTCAAATGAAGCGGATTTTTGTCCGAATACATGCTTTCTTTTTGGCATTTTGGACAACTTCCTGTTAAAATACTATTTAGTTTGGATCCTTTTTTTAACATTTGCAAAAAATTAAATTACCCATTGGTTTGGGAGTGTAAATTTACACAATCAATTAGTTATAAAATAACAATACATGCTTAATATACATAATTTATCGGTTTCTTTTGGAGGTACATATTTATTCGAAGAAGTTACTTTTCGTTTAGGTGCGGGAGACCGTGTTGGACTTGTCGGGAAAAACGGAGCAGGTAAATCTACAATGCTTAAAATGCTGGCAGGAGATTTTGCCCCTGATTCCGGAGTTATTTCTCAGGAGAAGGATATCAGAATAGGGTTTTTACGTCAGGATATTGATTTTGAACAAGGAAGAACTGTTTTGGAGGAAGCATATGAAGCTTTTACTGATATTAAAATTGTTGAAAAAAAGTTAGAGCATATCAATCATCAATTGGTGACCAGAACCGATTATGAAAGTGAAGAATACAGCCAGATCATTGAAGATTTATCTGATTACACGCATCGTTTTGAACTTCTTGGAGGTTACAATTACGTAGGCGATACAGAGAAAATTCTTTTAGGATTGGGTTTTAAAAGAGAAGTTTTCAATAATCAGACGGAAACATTTTCTGGAGGGTGGAGAATGCGTATCGAATTGGCTAAATTATTATTGCAGTCGAACGATGTATTGCTTCTGGATGAGCCGACGAATCACCTTGATATCGAAAGTATCATTTGGCTGGAAGGTTTTCTTCGCAATTACCCGGGAGTTGTGGTAATTGTATCGCACGATAAAATGTTCTTAGATAACGTAACCAACCGTACGATCGAAATTTCATTAGGAAAAGCATACGATTTTAATAAACCTTATTCTCAATATTTAGAATTGCGTCATGAAATTCGCGAGAAGCAATTGGCCACCCAGAAAAACCAGGCGAAGAAAATTGAAGAAACAGAAAAATTAATTGAAAAATTCCGTGCAAAAGCTTCCAAAGCTTCAATGGCGCAGTCGTTGATTAAAAAATTAGATAAAGTAGAACGAATTGAAGTTGATGAAGACGACAATTCGGTAATGAATATATCTTTTCCGGTTTCAAAAGAACCCGGAAGAGTCGTAGTTGAAGCGGAACATGTAACAAAAGCTTACGGCGATAAAGTTATTTTAAAAGATATTGATTTACTGGTAGAACGCGGAAGCAAAATTGCTTTTGTGGGACAGAATGGCCAGGGAAAATCAACCTTCATTAAAGCGATTGTAAACGAGTTTGAATACCAGGGAAATATCAAATTGGGACACAACGTTCAGTTAGGGTATTTTGCGCAAAATCAGGCGGAATATCTGGATGGTGAAATTACCTTGCTTCAGACTATGGAAGATGCTGCCATGGATACAAACCGTTCTAAGGTTCGTGACATGTTAGGTTCTTTCTTATTCCGTGGCGATGATGTAGAGAAAAAGGTGAAAGTACTATCCGGAGGGGAACGTAACCGTCTGGCACTTTGTAAACTATTGCTGCAGCCTATCAATGTTTTGCTGATGGATGAGCCTACCAACCACCTTGACATTAAATCTAAGAACGTTTTAAAGGCCGCGCTTCAAAAATTCGGCGGAACATTACTATTGGTGTCGCACGACAGGGATTTCCTTCAGGGAATGTCTAATATCGTTTATGAGTTCAAGGACCAGAAGATTAAAGAATATTTAGGGGACATCAATTATTTCCTGGAACAGCGCAATCTTGAAAACATGCGTGAAGTCGAGAAAAAAGATGTTGCCAAAGCTGCTGCCCCAAAAGAAACGAACAAAGCTTCGTACGAGGATCAGAAAAAAGGTAAAGCACTGCAAAACAAATTAAGTAAAGTTGAAAGTCAGATCAAACAATTGGAAAGAGATATTCAGCACGATGATAAAATGCTGGCTTCCAATTATGACAAACATATCGAAGACGCTTCATTTTTTACCGCCTATAATAAGAAAAAAGCAGATCTGGAGCAATTGTTACTGGATTGGGAAATCGTTCAGGAAGAGATCGATAATTTTAGTGCTTAATGTAATTTTCAGTCGCAGTCTCAGTTTCACTTTTTGAAATTAAGATTCATTATACAGACCTTTGTCAAAGTGTAAAACTTCGGCAAAGGTTTTTTTAGCTATTAGTTGCTGTGTCCCTCTCTCACAAAGTAACTAACTATTTGATAATTCCAATCGATTTGGAGTGCATGATTGCTTCGCTGCTGTCTTTAAAATAACAAACAGCAACATCCAGCGACTGCATATTTTTCAGGATAGTTTTAGTGGTTTCCTTCTGACTTTTGCCGGTTTGCCTAATGTAAACAGCCGTTACGGTGACCGGAAATATTTTGCAGATTCGTTCGTACAAAATCGGATCGTGCTGTGAGTCATCTCCCATTAATACATACTTTAGATTGGGGTAAAACTCTAAAACATGCTTTATTTTATCGAACTTATGATCGTGATTCCCTCTTCCGCTCATGAAAAAATCGGTGATACCTCTTTTAATGTCTTTCAATAAGATTACCGCTCTTGGCAGTTGATGGATTTTAGTGAATTTTATAATGAAATTGTACAAATTCCATTCGCTGCTTGAGATATAAAAAAAGGCATTTTCCTCTTCCTTATTATTTCTTCCGGCAGAACTCAGGGCCTGATAATGCGGGACCACATCTTTAAAAACCTTTCTGTCGTTGACATTTTTAAACAAGAGAATGTATATTTTTTTGAAGATATTATGCGTGTGGGAAATCAGAAAAGTATCATCAATATCGGAGATAATTCCGAGATTTCCTTTGTGTGGCCTGATGAAACTTCCTTTAGAAAGGATAATTTCCGAATTATATTTCAAACTGACTTCGTATTCCATCCATCCAAAATTAAATTCCTTCTCAAGCGGAATACAAAACTTAAAATAACCGTCGTCTAATGTCTTGGTATGGATTTCCTGATCGCCGTATTTAAGATAAATATCAAAATTCTGAATAGTTTTTATTCGAAACTGATTAATAATGGAAGTAGCATTTTTAAAGTTTTTCTTCTGAAAATCATAATCATACATTCTTTTGAAAACATGGCCCATTACAATTAATTCTTGTTCATTAGCATAACCGCGATATAATTGTAGGATTGGTTTCATTAATTGTGTATTTTTATATATGTTGTAAATTAATTATTTTAATCGGTTTTAAAAATTAAATTTTGAAAAATAATATCATTTTTGTTGTAAATCCTATTTCCGGAGACTTAGATAAATCGGATTTAATAGATGCTGTGCATGAGTTTTCGATTACCCATAATTTCAATCTGGTTGTTCATGAGACAACCGGCGACCAGGATATTAAAGCCATACATTCCCTTTACAATGAATTTCAGCCGGAAAGAATCATTGTGGCAGGTGGTGACGGAACCATAAAAATGGTAGCCGAAGCAATGGAAGAGCATGATATTATTATTGGTATCCTGCCAGCCGGCTCTGCTAATGGCCTTTCTGTAGATTTGAACTTGCCCGGAACCATAGAAGAAAACCTGAAAATCGCCTTTTTAAATTCTTATATAGAAATGGATATGATTTGCATTAACGGCAAAAAAAGTATCCACCTAAGTGATATCGGTATCAATGCTGATCTCGTTAAAAATTATGAAGAAAGTAACCTGAGAGGATTTTGGGGCTACGCACTTCAGGCGTATACAACGCTGGTAGATTCTAACGAACCTTTTGTAGCAACAATTACGGCCAATAAAGAAACCATCAAACATACGGCGAGAATGATTGTAATTGCGAACTCTCAGAAATATGGAACCGGAGTTACAATCAATCCCAATGGTGCGATGAACGACGGGAAATTTGAACTGGTCATTTTAAAAAGCCTGGATATATTATTGCTGGGAAAAATTATTACGGGAAATATGCCAATTGATTCCGATGATATTGTGATCATCTCCACTGATAAAGCCACTATTGAAACCGATTATGCGGTTAACTTTCAGATTGACGGAGAATATTGCGGAGCGCAGCGCCTTTTGGAAATTCATATCCTGCACAAGCAAATGAAGATTGCGGTTCCTTAATTGAGGGAGTCGCAGTTTTTAGTTTTCAGTCTCAGTTTTCAGTCTCGGTCTCAGTTTTCATTCTCAGTCCTCAGTCTTTACTCTTTATTCTTTATTCTTTATTCTGTACTCTTTATTCTGTACTCTTTACTCTCTACTCTTTACTCTTTACTCTCTACTCTCTACTCTCTACTCTCTACTCTTTACTCTTTACTCTCTAAAAGGATTTCGCTCTTTCCATTCGGTTTTGGGTTCGAGATAATTAAAAAGTTTGGCAATGTTATGGTTGATTAAGGCGTTGCTGTGCGTAATTAATCCGTACATTTTTTGTGGCTTGGCGCCTACTGAACTTTTAATTTCGAGGGCAGTTCGTGCAAAGACGATTTCAGAAAATCCCTGATTTATCGAATAGGCAATCATGTCGTACAGCATATTGAGGTATAACATTTTTTCCCGCTGGATCGTTTCATCGTAACCTAAAAAATAGGTATCCATTACTGTTCCGTTTTTGATCAGCGTATTGAAACCGATAAGTTTTCCATCCAGAAAATAACCATAAAAGAGGAAATTTTCTTTCATGATTTCTTTAAAAAAGCTAAAGTGATTCCGGGCCAGGAAAAAAGTATTAAAGGGAGCGTTTTTGGCCACATGAAAATACAAATCGTAAATAACATCTTCATACTTTCTGATATCATTCAACGACATTTTTTGCTTTTCAATTGCTTCGGCCTTTTTGCGGGCGCGCTTGTACTGATCCCGATATTTTTTTGACAAGGCATCAATATAATCCTGTTCAGACTTCCAGTTTTTATTGATTTCAAAAATCATATTGGGCTGAGTCGAAAAGGTGTAATTATTCTTAAATTCAGCTTGTAAGGGCTCAATTTCCAATGCGGTAAAATCTTTTATACTTGTAATGTGTACTTTTTTTCCGCTTTGTTTCAGGTCTTTTTTAAGCTGGTTAATGGCTTTGTGAAGGGTCTGAATTGCCTTAGACTGCTTTACAGCCGGATCAAAAGAAAAGGCATTTTGGCCTGTAAGCATATTGTTACCCACAAATAATACATGCGATGCGAAATTTTTAAAAGCAAAATTGCGCACGGAAGTTTTTAAACACTGATCGCGGTCGCCAAAGGAATCGAGTTTTTCTGCAAATAAAAATTGAGTTACGACAATTCCCGCGAGTTTCTCTTCCTTAAAAATTCCAATAAAATGACAAATCATATTGACCGGAGAAGAGTTTTCCAGTACTTCGAGATATTCCCTGGTCAGGAAAATATTTTCTGCGGCAAGCGAATTCCATTCTAAAGGAAGTAAGGAAACGCTATTGTAAATTTGGAAGGAATAGGTTGTACTCAAGTGTGAAAGCTAGTTTCTTCAAAATTAGATAATATTTGTAATAACTAATGGGGTTTAAGTTATTATTAAGAAAAACCCGTTTGCGAATAAAAAACGCAAACGGGTTCTATATGGATAAGTTAGGCGAATCCGCAAATTACGCCGCCCATTAAAGTGAGTGACACCGTCCAGAATCCGGCATGAATTAAAATGTATTTCCAGGATCTTCTTTCAAACAAGGCAGTAACGCCGATAACAGGTAAAGCAAAAAATAAACCTGAGATAAAGCCATGCAGGGCACCATGTTTAAAAGTACGATACGCTGTTCCATAATCTGCCATGAAAGCAGCGAAAGAAGGTTTTGCACTTTCAACTAGAGGCGGCCCGCCAACCATTCCGATTGCGCCGGACTGATGAATCGTTAACGACATGAGGGTCATGGTAATCATTAAGGAAAAGACATACGTCAAACCGAAGATTTTAAGCATATTACCCGTACGGAGCTGCTCCTGGGTAAGGTTATTTTCTCTCATCCAGATCGTTCCAAAGACTTTGGGATGGTACCAGACAAAACCGACAACAAGTGTAATCACAGCGGATAAAAACAATGCAACAGGGTTAAATTCCATAATATGAGGTTTTTAGGATTAGTTGTTTCAAATTTAATCAAAAAAATACAACTTTCTGCTTTTCAATTTAAGTAGTATAAATACGACTAAACATTTACTTATCAACAGTTTATCGACATTCTATGTATTATAACCGTAAAAATGTATAATTTTGCCCTGAAAACAAATCCCCAAATCTGTTATGAAAAGTTATATCACTCTTTTTTTAGCACTTGTTTTTTCTCATACTATTTTTGCAGATACTGTTTCTGATAAAGAAAAAGATGCCCTTATTAAATTGTACCATGCTACAAATGGATCACAATGGAAAGTAAAATGGGATTTATCACTGTCAGTATCAACATGGTATGGAGTAACAGCTGAAAACGGAAAAGTAGTCGGGCTCAATTTAGCCAACAATAATTTGCAGGGAGAATTACCCGGTGAATTTTATGATTTGGTGCATTTAGTAGCTGTAGATTTGCACAAAAATAATCTGAAGGGGCAGCTTTCCGCCACCATTCATAACCTGAAAGAACTGGAAGTTTTGGATGTTTCTATTAATCAATTATCAGGAACAATACCCGCTTCTATCTGTGAATTAAAAAAACTTAAGGATTTAGCGCTTTTTGAAAATAAAATTTCCGGAGAATTACCGTTGGAGATTGGAAAACTGGGCAGCTTAGAAACCTTATCACTGTTTAATAATAAACTGCACGGGCCATTACCAGGATCACTATATAAAATTCGTACTCTGAAAGTATTACTTCTGAATAATAATAAGATGTCAGGAACGCTTAGCAGAGAAATATTGAATTTTTCTGCACTCGAAAATTTGAGCTTGTTTGATAATGGTTTTGAAGGTGCAATCCCTTCAGGGCTGGAGAAGCTGCATCATTTATCTGAAATGAATCTTTCGTATAATAAATTTAAGGGAGCCGTTTCTAAAAATCTGGCATTGCTAGATGCGCTGAATCTGACTATGTTTGATGAAAACGGAAATCCGGTTTTATTGCCAATTACTACTGAAAAAGAAACGACAGATGTTACCCAAAATTAATCGTGCTTAGGACTGAAAATTACTCTCGTTAACAAGTTGATTACATATATTTAGTTAAGTATTGAAAACCGTAACCCCCATTACGGTTTTTTTATGCTCTTTTTTGAAAAGATTTCTATAATACTGAAAGTTGTTCCGTGAAATTCCCTTTTTAAATACTATTTGAAGTAAATTTGTGCCGATTTAATAATTATACGGCAGTTTAACAGCGATTTGATTTTTTTTCATAACTTTAATATCGAATTCAGCAGTGGAGTGTTGATATGATGAAATATTTAATTTTAACTTTTTAATCCTAAAATTATGGTAGTACAGTATACCTAAAATTATGGTAGTACAGTATAAAGGAGAACAATACGGAAAGTCTACAACATTTACGATACGAATTATTGGAAATAATCTTTCAAAAAGCAGTTCCAATTACCAGATAGATTTATTAATCGGGGAAAAGCAAATCCCTACTTTTACAACTGCAATTCACCAAAGTCTGTCCAATTGCCTGAAAGAAATCTATCTGTTTAGAAAGTACAACGGAATCAAATTTGACGCTTCTTCAGAAAAAATAGCGACTAAGCTGGTGCCTTACGATCAGGTGTTATACAACTATAATAAATACGCTTTGTTTATGGCTTAAGGCTTATAAATCAATCATAAAAAAAAGACTGTTTGGTAAAGACGGTCTTTTTTTATGCCTGATTTTTAGGAACAGGCAGATTTCTCTGAAGCTTCGATCTTTACCTGATTTAAATAAAAAAACATCCTCATTTACATCATCTTCCCTTCTTTTGCATATTCTTTTTTAATGCCCTGAACAAGGTGGTGCAGGTGAATACTTTTGTTTTCGTCTTCCAGTGTTCTCAGGCAGGCATACTGAATGATATTAACAATGTTGGCGCCTGTAATGTCGTATTTTTTGGAGAGTTCGTTTAGGTTTACATCTTCGGCAATTTTGATTCCTTTGGGCAGGTTATTTTCCCAAAGCTGTAAACGTTCGCCATAGGA
The DNA here is from genome assembly GCF_003996965.1 of Flavobacterium cupreum. GTDB lineage: Bacteria > Bacteroidota > Bacteroidia > Flavobacteriales > Flavobacteriaceae > Flavobacterium > Flavobacterium cupreum. The sequence goes on from NZ_QWDM01000010.1 coordinate 148,017, forward strand.
AGGCACTTCAAACTCAATGATAGACTGAAATCTTCGTGTGAAAGCCGTATCAATATTCGTTTTAAAATTCGAGGCCAGAATAACCAGTCCCGGATGGTTTTCGATACGCTGGAGCAAATACGAAACTTCCTGATTGGCGTATTTATCATGTGCGTCCCTGACGTTGGTTCTTTTTCCGAAAACCGCATCGGCTTCATCAAAAAAGAGAATCCAGTCCTTGTCAGCCGCTTTGTCAAAAAGGGAAGAAAGGTTTTTCTCGGTTTCCCCAATGTATTTCGAAATCACCATAGACAAATCAATTCGGTACACATCTCTTTTGGTATATTTTCCCAACAGGGAAGCTGTAAGTGTTTTTCCGGTTCCGGGTGCGCCGTAAAACATAACCCTGAAGCCCGGTTTGATTTTGGCTTTCATGTCCCATTCGTGGAGCAGAATCTCGTTGAATTTGAGCCAGGTTTCTATTTCCTTAATGTAATTTAATGTGGTCGTATTGAGCACCAGATCGTCCCATTCGAGTGAAGTTTCTATTAGTTGTGCCGGAAAAATACTGCTGAGCTGCGGTTTAAGAATTTTTCCGGTAATGAATTTCTCGATGTATTCGTCTTCTAAAATCAGTAAACCACTCAGTTTGGGCTCTCCATTCGGAACAGAATCTATTTTGATAATTCCTTTCCGGTAAAGAAAAGACTGATTGTGGAGGTAATTATAGAACGAAATACGGTTGTCGAGATCATTTCCGCCCACTAAAAACTGAGCTGTTTCACCGGTTGGCAAAATGCCGCGGTGGTTCTTCGTTTTAATGCCGCCAAATTCGGGTAATTCACCGCCATTGGGTAAATATTCAGCAATAATCGAACTCAGGAAATCGGGTTTGACATGTGGAGCCAAAGCCAGTGCCACCAAAAGAATATCGATTTCCGTCAGACTGTTTTCGATAATAAATTCGTTGATAAACCCAGTAGAATCCATTTGATTCAGAACCGGTTTTTCCATTGGGTTTTCGACCTGAAAAAGGGTGTCAAGCTGAAATACGAATTGGTTTTTTAAGTAAGTGAATACATTTTCCATTTTATGCTACTAAAGATTCAATTGAAAAAAAATCTATTTTGGATTGTTTATAATTCCTGATTCTGTTCATGACGGCGTTTCCGTTATGAGAACCATCAGAATTGGTGTTGCCTTCGATGGTCTCAATCAGATCTCCGTTAACCGCAGTTACAATTCCGGTATGAAACCAGTCGTTTGTGGTTTTCTGAATCAGAAATACATCTCCGGGTTTTATGAGCGCCGGATTCGTTCTCGCCGCCTGATAACGCGTCAGTATTTTTTTCTGAATACCGGTTACACCAACCGTATCGCAGCTATACGTTAAGGGCATCAGGGTTTTGAAGTTTTTTCCCTGAACAGCAGCTGCCTGGTCAATTATCGCCTGCACAAAGCCCATACACCAAAACCAGTCGCTTCCTTCATGACCGTCCATATAACTTCGGACCCAGGGTCCCGTATTGCTTTGGTTGTTGATGACGAGTTCGAAAGGATGATTTTTAAGATGGTTTTTGGCTGTACTCAAAATTAATTCTCTCAGATTATTGCCGGGTACAGGATCTTCGAAAGCCTTTTTAAGAGGGGCTGTCAGTGCATCGAATACCTTTTGGTCTACAGTTCCGGTCTGGGATAAGCCGTTGAATTTTTGAAAATTCAGCACTGCTTTTTCAGTGGCCGGTCCAAAATCGCCATCAATGCCCGTTGCCGTTCCCGCGTTTGGATTTTGAATAGCAAATAAGTTAAGCCAGGACTGAATTTTTTCAATGTCTTTTTTATTGTTATTGAGCCCTTTTCTTTGTTGTGTTGCTTTAATAAGCAGCTCTTTTTGGTAAGATGTTTTTTGCATGACTAAAGTTTTTTACGGTTATAAAAATTGGTTTCGTAGATTGTTTAGGGTTTAGGTATTGCCGTTCTGACCAAATAATTTGCTTTCTTTTACAAATTGCATAAGTCTTTCCTGATTAATGGTTGAAAAATCATATTTGTCTTTAGAAATTATCTCCCTAATTAGTGCATCTTCAATAGGGTTAATTAGGAATAATTCATTTAGAAGCCGTGAAATAAAGATCAGGTTGCCATTATATTTTTGGAACAACTTATTAAACATTACTATTACCTGATCTCTGTATATTGGTTTTTGTTTTGCAAATTCAACTAATACTTTAAAGAGGACGGTTTTAAAATTCCAATCCTTTTTTTCGTCTTGTAAAAATGATTCCAGTTCCGGAATTACTTCCGGTCCCATTAAAGTCAAAACTTTGGGTAATTCATTCTGATAATCAAATGCTTCTTCATTTTTTGTTTCTGTCAGTGCCTTTAATAATGGCTTGACAGCTTTGATAATTTTTAGTTGGCCTAATGCTCTCCATGCATGTCTTGGTGCAAAATCTTCGATTGTAAATCCGGATATAGCACGACTGAGATCAGAAGTACTTATGATATCAATCAATTCATCGTCGTGCTTTTTATCTAAGTCCATTTCTTTGACATAGTTTGGCCAGTTAGTAACCAGATTCGCATCTCCATAGGAGAATAATTTTTCTACTTCTTCAGAATATTTGTTTTTCATTTTATGTAAAAATTAGGTCCGCTTTTAGTTATTGCACCACCAGGAACGTTTAAGGTCTGTATGGCATCTGATATTATCGTATTGTCTCTTTGCAGAGCTGTTGCGATTTGTCTTACACTTGTAAAATTTGTTTTGGTGTAGACATCGCTTCCAATAGTGATTGTTCCGGCAACTTTATTGGCATTCAATAAATTGGTAATTAAAATCTCAGGAGCAACAGCCGGAACAATTGCCAGGTTTGGAAAACTTCCTCTCACAGTGCTATTAAACAGAGAGGTTACAGCAGTTCCGTTTACTTCATCCACCTGTGCTGTAATCGATTCAGCAATATAAAAGCCAAGACCCAGTCGGAGTTGGGCGGCAGACGGAGAGGCTGAGGTCAATAAAGCATCATTATTGGTGTTTTCATAATAATTTACAGTCATCGAATATTTTAAGGTTTTGTTTTTATTGGTTTTTCCAATAGTTTCAGGACCATTATCCATATTGGTATTTAACGATTGCGATCCAAAAACGATATTCCAGGTACTCCACGGACCAAATAAACGTGCAGACAAAATGTGCACACCTTTTAATTCTGATTGATTTCCGGCATTTTTGGCAACATGAGTATCAATATGCGTACTACCGGCAACAATGTTTCTGGATCCTCTTTCCTGACCGGGTCCACTTGCAGGCTCAATATCCGTTAACGGATCTGCAACTACCGTTTTTGGCCTTCCCTGATCCATTATTGGAGGGGTAATTACTGTTTTTGGTGCTGTCCTAGGTACGCTGTGTGTCATTAATTGAACATAATTATAATCCCATGTATCTCCACCATCCGTTACGGAAGAAATGTTTATGACGGATGCCTGGTCACTGTTAACCTTATTTTTAATGGCTTGGGCTTCATCTGGAGTTACCATTCCTTCATCATTTTCTTTTTCACTTTCACTATCAATTTCCGCTAAAGCTCCGGCAACGGGACCTGCCGGTGTAGCGGCTTGCGGTTCGCTTCTTCCCATAAGGCGGTCTAACATCGCCATTCCGGTATCTACCGCTTTATTTACCAGCCACGTAAGGGCCTCGTCTACCATTAGGCGAACCGAAACAATCATCTCGCCAACCCTGGCACCAATTCCGGAAAGCCCAACCTGATTGGCGAGGAACCCGATGACAATCGGCATGGCCTGACCCATGGTTCTTTCGAGATAATTGGCAGCTGTCGTTACATTTCCCTGGGCGATATCGGCCACACCGTTGACAAACGAATTGACTACTTCGAGCATTTCACGCAGGTATTTTATAAAACTCTGAATCGCACTGTATAAAGCTATTGCCCCATTGATCACCGCCATAATTCCGGTTGGATCCAGCATGCTTAGCAGTCGGGCGGTGATACGGTTTACGATGCGTTCCATGATAAAGTTTTTCACGGCATCGAGAACGGTATTCCATAAATTACTGAGCTGTTCCTGGATTTTATCCCAAATCGCTGCCATACCGCGTTCCTGAACATCTTTTATGAAAGTCCAGATGCCTTCGAGCGTGTTGATCATGTTGCGGATTTTGGCGACTCTTGCCGGACCAATTCGAGGATGGGCTGCCAGTTTCTCCCATATTTTTTCCATTGATATGTCAAGGACTTCAAGTACCCATGAGATTACTCCTTTTAAAGTAAAATCGGTAAGCACAGGAATATTGGCATCTTTCAGTTCGCTCATTAACCAGCCGGTTACGCCGTTAATTAAATGGGTCACAATGTTGTCAAAGAACTGAACAAATCCCTGTTTGATGGCACGTAATATATTTTTAAGGAAACCGATCGGATCTTTTTTGATGTCGTCGATGGCCTGCATGGCGCGGGTTATAATGTTTCCGATGAGATCGAATGGGAAATTCATGATCTCAAGTATGGCCACGATGACAATTCGGACGATTTCTGCCACAAAAGCGATAAGGCGTCCGATAGGTTCACCGAATTTTTCAATAATACGAACAAAGGCATCAAGAGGATGAATAAGGTCGTCGATTGTAAACGAGTTCCACAGATCGGTAAAGAGCTGGATAATAGCCGCTGGTGTCATGTTTAAAGTAGCAACAGCCGCTTCAATTTCACCTGTAATTCGGGCTATGGCACCCGTTTCAACCATTTGGGCATATTGTTCTTCACCGCCGTCCATTAGGCTCATAAAACCTCTTATGAGATTTGGAATGGAGCGTTCGACAGTTTCGTTGGTAAAAGGATCTTTGCCTATAACTACTTTTATCAGGGAGTACCCTCTTACAGTCGCGGCCTGTGAGGAAAGCCATCCTAATAACGACTCTTTCACAAGTTCCAATACCTTAAGCGCCACGCCTGAGGCAAAATCCCAGACTCTTTGCAGGAATCCTCCCGCCTGAGCTGCCAGTGCCGAAAGATTATCGGCAATGTTGGCCAGATTCGAAGGCTGAATGGCATCCCAAGCAGAATTGATGAGTCCGCGGAGTTCGCCTAACAATGAAGTGAAAGTCCCTACCTGAGTGTCCAGCCAGTCGGCCGTTTTTTGAAGCGTGCCTTTTTCACGCATTTGTTCCAGCTCGGTTTGCTTGTCGATCAGGATTAGGAAATCTTCTAATATTTCGACAGTGGTCGCATTTACTTCCTCGTCTCTTAACGGATCGTATCTGATTATTTTTTTGATCAGTGACCAGGCCTTGTTTTCTGCCAGTATAGGTTCTGCCACATCAATCAGCGCTTCTTTGATCCAGGTGATGACCTGATCTACCGTAGCACTTACAAAAGAAGTTATTCTGTGTACTAATTCGCTGAATTTTTCAGTAACCAAATCGATGATATCGGTATAGGGGAAGGATACTTTATCCCAAACATCTTCCACCATATCCATAATACTGTCGATTGTTAATCCGAGTTCGCCTAGTTTTCCTTCTACCCAGTCGAAAACTTTTTGCAGTATTCCGTATTCCTGAAGTTTGTCGAATATGGCTGTTCCAAAAGGCACAAGTCCCATCAATCCTTCTACCAGGTTAATAGGGGTTCGCTCTACATCCACCTCCCTTAAAGGATCATAACCGATAATAACGGTGAAAAGCGTATAGCCGGGAATGTGGCGTGCTTCATTGATGATCCAGTCGGGAACTAAATCCAGGAACGAACCCTGAATCATTTCGGGAGCAGGGGAGATTGGCTTCGGTTTTTTTCTGATGGCTGCCCCTTGCTGAACCGTATGGGTTAATTCGTGTGCAAGTAAATGTTTGCCCGACTGCGAGTCTGGATTGTATTTTCCTTCATTAAAATAAATATTGTTTCCGGTGGCAAAAGCCTGAGCGCCCAATTGTTTGTTCATCTGAACAGCGGTGGAGTCATTGTGTATGCGGACATTGCTGAAATCGGCACCAATGCCGGATTCCATTTCGGTTTTTACTTTTCCGGACAGGGGAGAACCGCCGCCTTTACTACTGTTTAAAGTGCTTTCAAGATTAGAGCTGTCAGAAGGGTTCGCATCGGCACCCGCACTCATCTGCAGTTCTTTTTCGTCGTCTTTGGCCTGGATTTCGTCTTCTTCCTTGGCCTGAATTTCCTTTTCCGGTTTTGGCTGGATAACTGCTTTTACAGCTGCATTACTAATGCTGTATTCTGCTTTTGGCTGTGCTGGTGGCGGAGTTACAGCCTCGGTTAAAGGTTTTTTTTGTAGGTCTGCCTTTTTTTCCTCTTTGGGCTTTTCGTCTTTTTTCTGAACCTCTTCTTCGGTTTTATTTTGGATTTCAGGTTTCAGTTCCACTTTTTTTACCGGAACCGTTGCTGTTTTTTTTACTTCTTTTTTGTTTGGCAGCGTTGCTTCTTTTTGCGGAACCTCATTTTCAGTTTTGTTCTGAATTACGGTTTTTGGTTTGGAAAAGTCTTTATTGATTTCACGCTTTTCCGTTTTTTTAGCATCGAGCTTGTTCTGAATGGAATCCTCTTTTAACTGTGCAACCGGAGTGATGGTTTCGGCAACTGTTTTTTGTTGGATTTCCTTGTTCTGGTCTTCTTGTTTTTGTACGTCTTCGGCCAGTTTCTTCTGCACTACGGATGAAGGCGAAAAAAAGGTTTCCGTATTTGTGGTTTTTTTGGCAGCGACTACATGGTCTGCGACCCTGTCGGCCTCGGCCTCATGTTTATCATTGGATTTTCCGATATTCAATTTCGCCTGTACACCAAAAAAAGATTCCTGCCCCTTGTCCTGATGGGACGAGGAGTGCGAAGGAGTTGCTTTTGTTTTTGATGTAAAGGCTGGCATTCGTTATCAATTTTAAATTGGAATTATACTTGTTTCCGGAATTTCATTAACTCCGATTCTCTTAAATTCTAAAAAGGTTTCCAGTTCCTGACCGGTTTCCGAGTAGAAAACAATCCACAATCCGTCTTTAAAAACCGTTATATTATTTAAAGACAAGACATACGGAATCGTGCTATTTGTTTGCACTAAGGCAGATTCTGCTTTTTGAGAATCAAGCTTTCGTCTGATATTTGCAATCGATTTGTTACGCTCCCGGTCTATTTTATTTTTAAAGGCTGATAAATCTTCTTTATCATGAAAAATAACGACCAGGATTTCCTTTTTTAAAATGGTGTCATTCTTAGGATTGAGGTATACATTTTTTAAACTCGGGAAAACGGATAATACGCCCTCCACTCTCAAACATTTCGATACGGATGCATCTGCCTGTAGGACTAAAGGGTTTGATTTGTTGACATAAATAGTGTCACATCCCGCAAAGCAGCAACACAGCAAACAAAAAAGGGTTGTAATTCCCAAAAATTTAAATTTCAAATTCCAATGAATGAGTTGGTTAAAAAACAGAAACTCCAAATTTTCAGATTCCAACTGATCGGCTTGTTTTAAAATTGGAATTTGGAATTTATTCTTATTGGAATTTAGAAGTACTACTTTCATATTTCTGATTTTTAAAATTTACCTGCCCTCATTTCATTCACAAAAGGCAGCAGGGCAGCGGCAGAAGCATGTCCGCCTCCGCCATTTAGTGCTTTGTAATAATCTTCACAGATTGAGGCCTGTTGTTCTCTGTTGAATTCATTAAAATGGGCATGTTTAAAAGTTCCGTCGCTATTGATATAATTGTATCCTTCACCAAAAGCCTGTGCATGTATCGCCTGCGCCATGTATACCGATCCTGCGTGCTCGTATTGTGCCACATGTGACAATTCGTGAACCATAGTTGCGGTGTCTTCTCCGGGTGCTGCATGAATGATATGCGCTGTGGTTACGGCTCTGTAGCCTCCACCGGAAAAATAACCGGAAATATAGGCTACCAGAGAACCTTCATCGACATATACCTGATCATACGGAATCATTCCTGCAGGATGTACCTGAAGCGAGGCGTTTCTTTCGACATCGGTCAGTTTTCGCATTCTAAAAATAAGGCCCCATATCAGCTGTAATATTTCAAAGATTCCAAGTAAATCGATAAGGTATAATAAAAGTTTTCCTGCCCAGCTAAGTCCGCCCAAAATGCCATCCCATATCCAGGAAGCAAAACCTTTAATTCCCTGCCAGGCCCAGACTGCTGCGCCAACGATACCGTTCCATCCCCATTGTGCAAAGCCTGAAATCCCTTTTCCCAGCCAGCTCAGCGTTCCGGTCAGGGCATTCCACAGTTTCGAAAGGCTTGGTGCCGTAACAAAATCAACTGCCCAGTCGTAGCCGGCAACAACACCTTCCAGGATCCAGTTTGCGGCTCCTGAGATCCCGCCTCCCAACCAGCTAAAGACTCCTTTTACACCTTCCCATAAATGTCCTGCGGCGGCACTCAGTCCGTCCCAGGCCCAGCCTAAGATGCCGGTAATTGCGTCCCAGCCGTGTACAATTAATCTCCACAATCGGGATGGGATATTAGAAATGAAAGACCATACATTGTTGCCCAAAAGGCATAGTTTTTCCCATAAAACGGTACCAATCACTTTGATGATGTCCCAGGCTTTATTTCCAAACCACTTAATACCGTCCCAGACATACGATGCGGCACCGGATAACCAATTGAGTGCATCACTTCCTAGTGATTTCATGCCATCCCAGACAGCAGTCGCCTGTTCTCCAAGATAAGAAGTAGCAGAATCCCAGGCCGCGCTTACGTCACTGGCAAAACCAGAAACCGCCTCGGTAACGGCTCCGGTTGCGGAATTCCAGCCCTCACTTACGGTATCGGCAAAACCGGATGCCACATCAGAGACTGCTCCTGTTGCCGCCTCCCATCCGTCACTTACCGTATCTGTTGCGCTGTCCCAGGCATCGCCAAGCCAGCTTCTTTGTACCGGAGTGTTTTCTTTCTTTTGAATATTCGAACCTTGTTGTACGGTATGGGTAAGCTCATGTGCGAGTAAATGTTTGCCTTGTTTGCTGTCGGCATCATATTTTCCGGAATTAAAATAAATATCATTTCCGTTCGTAAAAGCCTGAGCGCCGAGATCCTGACTCATTTGCATGGCATTGCTGTCGGTATGAATGCGAACCTGACTGAAATCGGTTCCGAAACCGGATTCCATTTCGCTTTTTACCCCTTTAGAAAGAGGTGATCCGCCGCCTTTACTGCTTTTTAGATTGGTTTCTAATTTAGCATCGTTTGCAGTCGACTCGTTATTATTTGATTTTTTCTGAACAGGCTTCTTTTTATCTTCTTCTTTTTCCTTGCCTTTTTTCTGTATCTTTTTATCTTCGTCTTTGTCTGCTTTTTTTTGTATTTTCTTTTTATCGTCCTCTTTTTCTTTACCTTTTTTTTGTACTTTTTTATCTTCGTCTTTATCTGCCTTTTTTTGAATTTTCTTTTTATCGTCTTCTTTTTCCTTGCCCTTTTTTTGAATTTTTTTGTCTTCTTCTTTAGCTGTCTTTTTTTGGATTTTCTGTTTGTCTTCTTCTTTTTCCTTGCCTTTTTTCTGTACTGGTTTCTCTTTTTCCAAATCCTGTTTCTGAACGGTGGATATGGTTTCGGAAATGGGTTTTCTCTGCACGCCTTCTTCTCCTTTGGACTGCAGTAATCCGCCACTTTTTCCTTTGTTCACTACCTTATCGGCAACAGTATCTGCTTCGACTTCGTATTTGTCCCCCACGGTACCGGTCGTTAGTTTTTTTTGGATTTTTGGTCCAAAAAAAGGAGAAGAGGAGTGATTGTCCGGTTTTTTATTTTCTAAAGTTCTCATCACTTTATGGTTTTATTATTTGAAACAAATACTTGTTTTTTAAATCCCAACTGGATTTATTTTCGTGAAATACTAAGCTACCAGGGTTTTAGCGTTAGCCTCTTCTTTCGGTATGATCTGATGTTTTTCTAATTCGATCTTTATCTGTGCATACCAGTACGGAAATATTTTAAAGAGTCGGTGTTCGATTTCGTCGGTAATGTCTTTCTTGTATTTTTTAATACCGAAGAGATGACTGTAACCCATTGCAGCGGCATAGATGCTTTGTTCTGCAATATTTTTTCCTTTTAGCAGCAGTGTTGGTGAAATGTTGTTATAGTCTAATATTGAGGCCAGGTTGTATTGTTCGATGACAATGCAGGGTTCGAATCCCTGTTGTTTTAACGGGGCAAATTCTTCCCGGTGTGCCGTATAAATTTTTTCCATATCATAGTAGGCGCTTACAAATTTCCTGCAAAGCGTAAGATCATTAAACCCCAGTATTCCACAACTGTACGAATGCCCGAGATTGGAATGCCAATACGGCAAATGGGCAGTATACTGGTTGAAAAAATCAATTTGTTTCTTATAATGCATTTCATAGCCGCATTCTTTTCGTTCCAGAATAATACTGTCGAAGCTAAAATTGATTTTTCTTTTTATAAACACATCTGTATCGAGGTGAACAAATGGTTTTGTCTGTCTTTCGATCGCATGAATTTTGGACTTCATCCAGAGTTCCTGGTTTTTTTCATTAGTCATTTTTGTAACCCTGCAGGGCAGCATGTATAAAAATTTATAAGCGGTTTCATCTGCATAAAGTTCAATGTCTTTGTACCAGAGGTGACTGTATAAAATACTCAGGGCAGTCATATAGATCGTTTCCTTGAGTTTATTGCCCATCTGCCAACGGTTATTGATTAGCGGAAAAGCATCCAGGCTGTATATAATTCTTGGTTCTTCAGTCATACCATTATTTTTTAAGTGTTTGAAGGAGTTGTTTTTCTTCCAAGTAGCATACATTGTTGTATAACGATGCCTTTTTACTGTGTTTGTAAAGTCTTTTCCACTCATACTTATGACCCATTGCCGCTGAGGTTACTTCCGGTAACTGGGTGTTATGGAATTCTTTCATCTCATTAAAAGTGGCATGCCAGACCATTCTGCCGAGTAAGGGAGACTGGGTGAGTTGTATTTTGGAAAAAATCCTTTTGTAATAATCCGTGTGCACATTCTTATTATTGACAAAGAATTCCGAGACTAAAACTTCCCCGACATTTATATTGTAAAACCGGCTGAAATACCGCGTTATTCCATCCTGTTCCTGAATCGGCAAAAGGTCTTCTTCATTTTCATAAATAATATCAATGTCATTGACGGGCATATCATAATAACTGCGGAGATTGATATAATCTGCAATTCCGCCTACAAACGCAATTTTTGACAAATCGAGTTTGTCAAAAATATTTTGAAGCGCCTGTTGCTGCTCATAGAAAATGTTTTTTTCATCTTCCTTCAGGAATGTTTTTTCTTCAGTTTCCATATTTTTAAAATTACCAGTCGACAAAAATTACTTTGTTTTTCCAGGCCAGTTTTACGATTCCTATATTCCAGGTAATCTTATCCAGCAAGATGTCCTGTGTTTTTCTTTCTACAAGAACTTTCGGATTATCTCCGGTCAGGATTATTTTTCCGGGTCTTTGTAAATATTCATTTTGCAGCAAGGCGACAGAGGAGTTCTTCATAACCGGCCAGTGGTCCAAAGCTGCCTGAAGCATTTCAGTACTGTGTTTTTTGAATTCTTCCGACAGTATGATGTTTCGGTTAATGGTCTGGTTAAGCGGAATGTTGCACAGTAATTTTTCGAACAGCATTTCATTTTCATAATCCTGTTCTTTTGCTGTGGCGGTATAGTGTAAAAGATGTGCTGCAACTTCCGGATCCTTTATCGTATTGTCTTTGTTGAGTAATCCGCAATTCAGGAAAAGCTGTTTCACGAAAGGATGAATCAGAATCAGTCCGGCATTGTTTACGTAATGATTGGCCGGGACCTCAGCAATTTCTTCCTTTAGAAATAAAGGCGATTCGAGAATTTTGGCCTCTTTGGTTTCGTCACGATTTAAAACAGGGTTCACTGCTGCAACCTTATTTTCGGAGGCCGGGCTGTCAACCGTTTGGGAGCACGAAGGTACCGTTGTGGTATTGCTGTTTTTTTTAAGTAGCTCCAAAGCTTTTTGTGCCAGCATAGTGGTTAGTTTCAGGACTTCAGGAGCAAGATTACTCAGTACATCCAAAACGGATCTGTCTGTGATTTGCTTATTAAGTTGTTCTGCAACAAATTTCAGGTCGTATTTTCGAACCGCATCAAAAGAAGCCATCAGGAAAACTAATTTCTCTTTTACGATACTTTCGTTGTACTTTAATACTATTGACAGGACGATATCCCAAACTAGATTTCGCTGATGCAATCCTGTCTTAGATTGTGAAAGAACAGCCGTCATATTGATTTTAATCCTTTCGATATTTTTCGATATCGTTTCTTCAGCAGCTAATTCTAAAAGGAAGGTGTTTTTTAAAATAGTGAAAATCTGGTCATCTGATAATTGTTTGATAAAGCGGATTCTTATGGCACGGCTCGCTAAAGCACTCATTAATTTAACGCCAAAAGCTTTGTCTTCGATCATTTTTTCAAATGAATCTTCTGCGGTTGCTTTAGGCGTGCTTCCTGAATCATACCACCATGAATGGGTTCCGGTTTCTAAAAAACTGAAGAAGGCATTCAGGTCTTTTTCCTTATTCTTAACGAGTTTATACTGTTCCGTATCAAGAAAACCCTGTTCCATTTGTTTCCCGATTTGTTTCCGGAACTGATCCATAATTTCAATCTTCAGGCTATTAAAATCAAGATCATGCGCTACAGCAAGATCCATGTTTAATTTTTCGATCTGAATACTATGCAAGGGCATTTTTTTATCGAGCGTATCAAAATACGTTTCTAAAAGCGGAAATAATTCTGCTTTTAGAAACGTGTCCAGATTGTCTTTTAGGAAATACGCATTTTTTTTGGAAGGCGTATTCACCTCAACAAATAACTTATTGATACTATGTCTTTCGGAGATCTGCATTTAGGCTAAATTTTCTAATTGTAATTTGATTCCGTTTAAAATAAATTTCAATCCTTTAAATGACAGTGCCACATCTTCAAGGAATTTTTTTAGTGTTCCTTTAGGATCCGTATTGTATTTCATTTCTATAAATCCTTTTAACAGCGTTTCAAAACGGGTTGAAATGGTGGTAATCTGTTTTTCAAATTCATTTAGCCGGTCTGGCTTCTGACATTTTAAAATATGATAAAACAGCGAGATATGGTTTTCGACAAGGAAACTCAGTATGTTTTTTTCTGTGACAGTTTTAGCATTTCGTACCGCTGATAATAAACTATCATAAACAAGGGCGGTAAACATTTCTGCCAGTTGATTATTAAATTCGCCATTTACAAAACCATCCACTTGTTTGTCAACAGTCATAAACTGTTTTTCAATCTGGTCTGTCAGATCAATAGTTTCAGGACTAAAATTTTTAAATTCGCGACGCAGTTTTATTCTTCCTATTTCTTCGATTGCTGTTTTGGTAAACGTGCTTACACTTTCCAGACATGGATTTGTTTCAACTTGTTCCTTAAGAATAATTTCTTTGGCCTCTGTGCTTTCACCGCATCTTTTATTCATTGCCGTAAGTGACACTGTGATAGATCCGCTGTCATATTTGGAGACAGAGCGAATGATTGGGTCTTTGGATTCTGTTTCTATTACTTCTCCCGAAATGTCCCACACATATCTTTCTGCATCTGCAGCATTATTGGTGAGGATAAGATCGTCGCCTTTTATCGCATAATTAAAGCGTGCTAACGGCGGATTTTGCAGGGTAATGACAAGATCTGTAGGTTTACCATTCGCCAGTATAATGACTTTGTCTACATTTTCAGGAACATCATAACCAATAAAAACATATTGGCCTGAATCATCCTGAGAAACACCGTGACCACTTAAGATTACCTTGTTTTTGGATTCGATGGTAAGAACATAGGGTGTATCGTCATTTCTGCAGATATATTTACTTTCAATGCTAACCCTGATATCCGTAATTTCAAAAACGACCGAATGTTTTACGGTATAACTGCAATTTCCATTTTCGCCCACAACAGTTACAGGAAAAGAAAAACCTTCTTTAACAGGCAATTCATAAGTATAAATACGCTGCATTTTTGTCTCGTTGGTAATGACTTTTTCGCTTCCGTCGCCAAAATCCCAGCTGTATTTCATGCCTTCCTGATTTTCTCCGGTAATGGTAAAATCAGCCGTAACTTCATTGGTTGTATCTGATTTTGTGATGTCAATTGTAAAATCAAATTTTGGCTTTCTAAAAATGGTTACTTCACATTTTGTTTCAAAATTATTAACCGTAAAAGAGATGGGTTTCCCTATCAGTTCTTCGCTGACCAGTTTTGGATCAAATATAAATTCGCCATATTCATTGGTGGTAACCCCTCCGTTTAAATCTTCGTCGATATCCGCTTTTACAAAACCTCCGGTTGGGGTAACATGAAATAGATAATACGGACTTGTTTCATCAAAACAGAGTTTGTTTACCGGTAAAGACAGCGTGATGAAGTTATCATCGCAGCATAAATAAGGCAACGTAAAGTCGGCTACTATTGGATTCAATACAATCGATTCGCCATTATCGCCCTCTTTTTCAAAATCACCGGCCAGGGAGTTCCCGCGTGGAAATTCATACGGATATCCATACCCATAATAGTACGGATACTGGCTGTATTCGCCTTCGATATAAATCATGACAAAAGTACCGCCGGGTGCTACACCGCCTTTATGCTCGTAGCCATGGTTTTTGTTGAGGTAGTACGAGGTGAAGTTCTCCATCACTTCCTGTGCTTCGTAGGCATTTATGGCCAGTACCGCTACATTAAATCCCAGACCATTCTGACGTCTGATGTCCTGAATGGTTTTGAGGGCCTCTTTGTAATTTTTTCCGTGATGCCCTTCAATTCTATAGAAATCATGGTCTTCCCTGATTTCCAGCGGACGTTTTGTATTTAAAAGGTTGTCGTGATAACTCCTGTTGCTGCGTTGTTTTCCTAAGGCTGTTTTTTCGTAGTCCCAAAGTTCAATAAGGTGATTCCCCACATTGTTATAAAACGGAATCGCTTTTTTACCCAAAACGCCTAATTCAAAACTCGGTGTAATTTTTATGGCATTGTAATTAACATTATAATTGGCCAGGAGTTGCACACAGCGTTTGATAAGGCTGTACAGTTGCTGTACGTCTGTATTTTTTCCGTAGCAGATTTTGATTTCCTTGCCTTCCAGATCGATGACAAATTCGGCTATTGTTTCTTCTGTACCAGGTTCCGTAAGCGGATCCAGTGTTAAACAATCGTTGCGCGTCGTCAGGTTTTGACCCGTAAGCAAAGGCGATTTGTAAAAAGCGTGTCGGTATTCAAAGCAAGGTCCGGTTTTTAGGACTTCTCCAAGCATTAAGTGTTTAGGGAACGATGTAATGTCCGGACAGCAAAATTCACCATCCATATTCGCTAGCAGAAGCTTTATCTCGTTGTACGTATCTATCAAATCGTTGAGAAGATCATATCGGTACTGAAAATCCGGAGGGACATTATTTTCGTTGAAACTGTATAATTCGTTGAGGTTTTTTTTAATGGAGGCCAGCATGAGCGGCATTTGTAAACCGTTCAGCAGGATTTCAAAACCATCACGCAGTTTGTTCACTACATTGTTTTTAAAGATACCATTGGTGAATTTCTTTTTTACTTCATAATAATTGGTGAAGTTTTCCGGCTGCAGTACGATGCGGTTGGACAGGATTTCGGGTAGTTTATGGTACAGGTTAGCGAAATTGGTGGCCGTAATAATTGTATCATTGCTGTTTATTTGTGCGGCCACAGCTTTGCTCACCAATAGCGCTTTGTGATTGCCAATGATTTCCAATCCCTGGTTATCACACGAAAGACTGACGCAGAGATCAAGGTCTTTTTCATACGATTCTAAATACAATAGTGCTACGGCATCATTGACATCCAGTCCCGTATTGTCTTTCAGGTATTGTATGGGGAAAGTATTGGCATTATCAAGTACCTGCTGTTCGTAGGTCAGGAGTTCGAAGATTTCAAGCTGCTCACTGCCATTGTAGAAATACGGTTTGTAGGCTGCCTTTTTATTGTCGTGTATTTTATAATGCGTGTATTGTTTGCTTTCAAAATCAATAATTTTTCCACCATTCGGAATTGTATTGTAGAGGTGAAAAAGATCACCATCAGTAGTTATTCCGCTGCCTTGTGTTATGGAGATGAGTTTTGCAGCCGGATCATAAGAAACCTGGAAACCGCAAATGATTCCCACGCCACTAAGACCAATTCTGGAAATACGGTCCTGATCATCAAAATAATCTACAATCTCGTTAAGATGTCCTTCTGTAAGTACCTGGTTTTTTGTAAATTTTCGGTACAGCGTTATTATGGTTGAAAGTTTTGCTAACATGTTGAATGGTATTTATAGTGATCCTAAATTTGTTTTTCCTAGTATTATTTTTTCGAATTGATTTTCATTTTCGTCGCTGCAATCAAATAGTCTTCCCGTAGGATATAGATTGCTGAGGCTGGATAGGGATTTAATAAAGGGTATTAATTCTGTTTCCGGTTGTTCCTGGTTCAGTACGGTTTTAGCAAACAAATAGGCTTTGTAAGTGTTTTCAAGCTGTAAAAGTTCATTTTCTGCCGGGTTTTCGATTTCATTTTTCCGATGTCCGATCCAGCAGATTTTTGCCAGTACATGTGCCGGTAATTCTTCCTTGATTACTTTTTCCATATAATTCCTGAAATCGGTATTGGCGAAGCGAAGGGTATATCCGGGCAATACAATACTCACACGATAGGAGTAGGGGTCCAGAGGTTCGCAGTTTTTGCACTCATCGGTACAAATCGGTAAAAAGGTTTCCGGATTTACCGTAGTCAGATTCACATCCGGGCGAAGCATCATGTGTTCGACTATAAACATTCCTTCCTCTGTAAAAACTTCTTTCATGAAATAAATCAGGTCCAGAATAGATTGTTTTACTTCCTCGAGGGTGTCATAGTACGTATAGCGTTTTGCAATAATCCGGTCGGCATTGTCTTCGTCTTTTATTAGCGGATTAATAATATCATACGAATATTTACCGGAATCGGCCTGATGAATCTGAATGTTATCAATAATTTCAGGATCCGAAATTCCGTTTTTAAAGGCCTCTTCCACATTATATTCACGAGTCTGGATAATTTGCAAAACGGCAAAATACAATTCCCTGTTGGCGGCTGAGGTATCGTAATACTCGTCGGTTGCCGAAAGGATGATATTGTTTTCCGTATCCCTGATTCTCCATCGGTAGACCAGCTGATTGTCGGAATCGATAAAGTGGTATAAATCAACAAATGAATCTGAAAGGTGTCTGCGGTTGTAATCTTTGATGCCCAGCAGTCTTGAAATTCGCTTTTTTACGCCCGAAACATTATCGGTATCCCATAATTTGCTATTCGGCTGTTTGTAATAATTAAAAGAGTTGCCGCGGTTTTTGCTTACGATTTTATAATCTTTCAGAAAGTCTTCTTTGGTTTTCAGGACCACTTCGTCTGTAGCTGCACCGTATATGCTTTTGTTGATGAAAACATATTCGGAAAAACGTTCTGCAAAACGCCCTAAAAGGTGGTCCAGAATATTATTTCTTCTGTCAATATTATTGTCCAGTTGTTTAAAAAGTATTTCAGTCAGATATTCATCATTGTTTTCAGGATAATCGCTTACCAGTTCACTTAGTCCGTCGATATCTTTTATCGCCTGGGTAAAGAAGGTTTTGGTAAGATTGCCGCTTACCGAAAGCATTTCATTCACCTGACCTAAATGTTTAAAATAGCTGCCCAAAATCTGATCAAAAAACAAGAGATAGCCTTTAAGTTGTTTCGCTTGAGATTTTCGGGTTACGGTGGCTCTTGTTGGCAAACCATTTTCGCCAATCCCGTAGGTATCCGGAAAATCGTTTTGTATGGTAGTATAACTTTCTATGTCAAGATAGTTGCCATTCGGCAGTTTTAGTTCTTTATTATGACCTGAAAAATCGGTGGCTTCGTCTTTGGCCGCTTCAAATTCATCCAGATACAGCTGTACTTGCGTTTTGTTGATATTCAGCGGCAGCAGGCCTTTGTTATAATTGAAAACACTTTTATAACAGATTACAGGTTTTTGGTATTCTTTGAGGCAGATCAGCCATTGATTGGCATCCGGTTCGCCGTCACCGCAATTTCCGAGGGAGATGTCTTTGATGGTGATCACTCCGGGAACATTCATTATTAATTTTATAATATCCGATAATCGTACTTCACTGGTCAGTTCCGCTTCGATCAGCTCTTTGGTATCTATAAAACCATTTTCCAGAATAGGCCCGTCAAAAATTTCCAGGGAAGTATATCCCTTATCCATCATTTGCTGCACCGAATAGAAATTGACTGTTGTTGATAAATAACCATCCAGTGCCTGTAAGACAAGCGCATGCACCATCTCTTCATCGGCCTGGGTATCTACCTCAATGCTGGCACAGATTTTTATCGGATATTCATCTACTTTTATAATATTGATCAGGTCCTCGCACAGATTCCTGTTGGCATGGTATTTTGCTCTTATTTTTTCTTTGACACTATTGATTTCAGAAGGCTTTTTGCTTTCAAAATCTACATAAAGGTCATATAATCCTTTAAGCTCAAACTGTTTTTTAAAGCCTCTCGGCACTTCAGTAAAATCTTTATAATCATAAGACAGCTTATCCTCTTTGCAATTGACATACACTGTTTTTTTGTGTTTGGCCGGCCAGCAATTTTTAACACCGTCAATATCGATAAACAGCTTTCTGTAATCGAGGGCCGTTACCGGACTTGTCGGCAGTACCTCGGAGGCTTTAAAAAACTGCGAAGCAATGCCTTTACTCTTTTGGTCGGAGGCGAGAATATTTTCGATCGGAAGATCCATTCGCATGCCAAGATCGGTTATGGCGTAGCAAAGCATCTCCAGCATTGTGATACCCGGATCATGCGAGTTAAAATCAGTCCATAATCTGCCCCCAAGCTGTTCGATATACGCAATACCTTTTTTTCTCAGGTAAAAGAAATCCAGGTCGTCCTCGGTGGCGACTTTTTTCGGAATAGTGCTATGTGGATTTAGTATTGACATGTTTCTGGTGCTTGAATATTAGGAATTTTACAAGTTTTTATATCGGTAGAAATAATATGGTTTTTTACCGATACAAGAATGCGTTTTGGGTTCGATGGCGACACTACAGGTAAAAATTCAAGTGCAGCCTGATAAGCAGGATCGTTTACATTTTCGGGTTCTGTAGGATCTTCCAGTTTAGCCATTTCCAGTTCGGCCAGATAGTCTACATAATATAATTTTTCGATGTAGTCTATCACGGTGCTTCGGTGCAGCTCAATTCCGAAAAGAATGTCCTGAGAGGTGTCAAATGCCCACGGGGACAGGAATTTTGCAATATCCTCATTCAGTTGTTTTTTATAAAAATTCTCATCGTATTCCGCATAAAAACGGACACTTAATTTCACGACGACTTTTTCATACTCCGGATTAATGACCACTGCCTCTACATGCATGCTGTTCAGGTTGCTGATGTAATGCTGAATTTTATTTAAGGTTGCCGTACTCACTCTCGGCTCATAGATATCAAATACATTTTTGTTTATAATATCCGGCACTACAATAAGCGTTACATCGCCTGGTGAAAGAAAGGAATTGTTAGCGTTATTGGTATGGTTCAGGCATTTTACGCGGAATACTTCGGGAAATTCCTGAAGGATCAAATGCTCATAATCCCAAAGTGTGATGGCCCTGTTTTTGTGGCGCAGGCGTTCGCTTACACGTTTGTAATACGTATCATCCGACTCCTGCGGTTTTCCGTTAAAAGAATTAAAAGGCTGTGATACACTTTTAACCTGTGTTATTCTGGTAATAAGTTTCGAAATCGTTTCGGCAGGCAGTCCTTTTTCCAGATGCGACAATTCATTGTCATTGTCGAAAAATTCAGCGGTAACAACCTGTGTTTTTATATCGATTACTTTGCAGACGGCATCATACGCCTTATGCATTTTTGCTTTGATCCAGATGAGGTTGTCCGGCAATAAAGTATTGTTTTTTGTGGCCTGCTTTGGAATATTAAATTTCAGGATACCGGACTTTAAAAAATTATCTATGGAATTTCCCAGAATATCATTGTCAAGATTTTTCCACTGGTTATCGCAAAGAACAAACCATTCTACTTTTTGTTTTCCCGTAAAGGATTCCGCCAGCGGATTTTCACTTCCTTCCAGAATCTGAAACAATAAAGCCACCTGCTGTGAAGTTTCTGCTTCATCAAGGCCGATATAAAATTCGCCGCCATTACAATAATCAGGAACCAGACGGCTTGCAATTGTGCTAGTGCCCTCAAGAACCGCTTTTTGTCTAGCCAGCTTTTTTAGATAAGAATGCTCTTCACCCTGACCGAAAGGGGCTTCATGAAATAACTTTATTCGTTCTGTCCCGAATTGTTCCTCGGTTTCATTAGTGAAATTGGTGGTTTCCTCTGCTGTATAATTCAAACTGATCGATTCTGCAAAGGGCGTATACGCTTCATTTGGAATAAGCGTTTCGGGAATTTTGCTCATGATGGCGAGCGTATATATTTTTGGATATAAAGCATGCAGGAAGGACTGGTTTAAAGTCAGTCGGATGGGGCCGCTTTTATCCACATCATAAGTGTTTCCTGCCACGGAGAAGATGGTTTGATACAACGCATCTTTCTTTGCGAACAATACTGTTTCTTTACTTTTTTCCTCCCAGTTTTCTTTATTTAATACAGAAACTGTCGCTTTAAAATAAGCATCCGAATCTACAATAAGATCTGATGTATTCGAATTCAGGACAAGCTTGCCTTTCTCCGGAGTCTCAGCGGGAATATTTTCTTTTGGTTGTGGATCTTCCGGCTGGTTGGCAGACAATTCCTTTACGATTTCTTCGGTAAACATTCCCTGATAAAAAATGTTTTTGCTTATGGTCGTAAGATATTTGCTTTTGTAAGCATCATAGTGAGTCTGGAAAGAAGCTGGCGTATTTTTCCAATTGATCGTAATGTCAACATTTTTCCATTTTTTCGAAAAGATCTCCGGATAATTAATCAGAAAGGAGGAACCTTTAACGGGTTGTGTCGTAAAAGGATAGAAAGGTTTGGCGGCGTTTAGCAGACCAGTGTCGCTTTCCAGTGCTAAAGATTTAACATCTTTTACGGCTACCTTTACGATAATGTCACTGATGGTTTTGGTCACTAAATTTCGGAATAAATAATGCCCCTTTTTATTTTCGGTATGAATTAAAAATCGGATGACAGGCTGCGTCACGGCGAAAGATTCACCCAGTATTTTCTCATTGTAATTGACAATAGCCGGAGTGTCTTTTGGAATCTGAAAGACAAGTTTTAACTGATTTCCTGAAATAGCTGATGCAGCAGCTGCACCATTCAGTTTAAAATCACCCAGCCATTCTTTTTCGCCACTGCAAAAAATACTGATGTTATCGGTAAGATCGTTCACGGTAAAAGGCCCGGATTGAAAATTAAAGGCCTCCTTAAAAGTGATGGTGATGTCAATATTTCTTTCTCCTTCCTGTAATTCCAATAGGGGAGAAGCGATGGCAAATCCCAGTTTGGCCGCTGGCAGTTCCGTATATTTTTCTTCGGCAGAGGTATAGCCGAAAGGCAGCCAGTATTGTGATCCCTCTTTGAGGCTTTCACCTTTTCCGTCGAGTGAATTAGCCACAGCACTGAATTTTATTTCACCTAATTTAATGTCATTATATACACTTTTTAGTTGTGTAATCTGAGCTTTATTGGCAATTAGTTCCTCGGTAGTTTTATAAATAAGTTTGTTTCCTTCAGCATCTTTTCCGGCATCTAACTGCGTTTTTGATGCAATTCGTTCTTCGGTACTTTTTTTGGCCAGTTCAAAAATAATATGCACTTTATCAGCTCTTGCCGGAAGTTTTTCGATTTGAAGGATGTCTTTATAAAAGAAATCGAGGTGTTTTTTTGTAATTGAATTGAAACGTGTTTTAGAGAATTCCAATAGCTTTAGGAAACACACAAAAAGCGTCATATGCGGAGTCAGCGTACCTTCAAATTCAATGTCTTTGAGTATTTTTGATATATTTTGTTTTAAGGCGGTATAAGGTTTGTCTTTTCTGTACGGAATATCGTTTGGTAAACCAAAGTGGTTAAAAATCTCCTGCCAGTTACCGGATGCATTTTCGCTGTCGTTGGTCTCAAAAAAATTAACCTGTTTAGCGAAGTTATAGGTAAAGAGTAACCAGTCCTCCATATCAAAGTCGTGGAGCTCCAGGTTTTCGGGATCGAGAATAGAATTCAGCCGATCGCCCTGGTCTGTACCATTTCTTTTAAATAATATATCGTTTGTATGGTCGCTGTTGTTACACATAATATTATTAAATATGAACCCCGAAGGGTATAATTCATTAAACGTTTCATTAAAAACTTACAAGCATAGCTTTACTTTTTTTCCGCAGACCGCAATTTTTTGCCACGCCCGAAAGCGATCAGGACAAAGGATTTAAATGGATTAAAAATCTGCCTGATCTGCTAAATCTGCGGGAAAAAATTACTCTAGCAGATTTGGCAGATTTTGGAGATAAAAAAATCATTCTCCTCTCTTTAATCTGTGGCGAAATATTTTAGCACATATTTTGCCTTATGAATTATCACCCTGAGCGGAGTCGAAGGGCGTTCCAATTGGCACACGGGGCTTCGACTTCGCTCAGCCTGACAATCGATTTTCATTATGCCTGACAAATATGAGTTGCTCACCCTGGCAATTGACTTCGCTCAGCCAGACAGTGAACAATAACAATGTCCCACCCACAACTCACAACCCAAAACTCACAACCCAAAACTCAAAACTCAAAACCCATAACTCATAACTCAAAACTCATAACCTAAATATTAGTTCCTTCCTCCATATAGAAAGGATAAACCATATTCGTCCTTGAATTCGTTGCTCTTATTTTATAATCTAAAACCACTAATAATTCGCCGTTTAAATCATCTCCCTGGCTGATGTCGATTTTCTCTACATCAATGCGGGGTTCATGGTATAAAATGGCGGTTCTTATTAATTCGGACACAAAGGTTTTTAGTGTTCTGTTCAGCGGATTAAAAAGAAGTTCCTCCATATTGCAGCCGTATTTAGGGAGCATAATACGTTCTCCTATTTTGGTCGACAATAAGATTTCGAGACTGCTCTTAATATCCTCCTCATCAGAAATCATTACAACTGCATTTGTTGTTTTCTTAAATTCGGGTGGAAAACTCCATCCGGTTCCCAAAAAAGCTTTTTCACTTTCCATAATTAACCTATTAAAACAGTTGCTAATCCCGCTACGATTGTTCCGCCATGTGCGGTGGAGTCTCCCATTCTGGCTGCAGGTTTCCCGCCAATCAAAACCGTTGAAGAACCCATTGCGATGCTGTCCGGCGGACCGCTGCACGTCGCCATGTCCCCGACACAGGCTGCCGGAACGCCGCCAATTAAAACGGTCGGTACGCCTGCAGGTAAAATCGGGCCGCCCACATGCGGAACGGTTGCTGTTACCATTGGGCAAACATGCATATCTGAAACTCTTGCGGCCGGTGCTCCCATGATTTTAATTTATTTGTACAATACTTCCTTTTAAGACGGCAGTGGCTCCTGATGATACTTCTGCGCCTGCGCTTCCTTCTGCCTTAAATTGTGCGGTGGCACTTACTGAAACATTGGTCCCTTCAATTTTTACATCTCCGGTAGCTTTGAGTTCAATGTTTCCGGCACTTTCCATTTTGATGCCCTTGCTGTCGATGGTGATGACGTTCGAATTTTCATCTTCGATAATAATGACCCCTTTGTCTTCATCAAGCGTGATTTTTTTACCCGCAGGCGTTTCAATGCCGATTGATTTTTTTTCATCGTCAAATACCACCTTCATTTCGCTCCGGGTTACAATTCCTTTCTGGTGATTGGCATCGGCAGCTGTTATCGGAGCGGGTTTTCCACTGCTGTGAAGCATTCCCAAAACGATGGCGTTGTTCGGATCTTCGTTGATAAAACCGATGATGACTTCATCTTCAATTTCAGGCCTGAAAAAGAAACCCCTGTTTTCCCCTGCATCCGGAGAAGCTACGCGGCACCAGATGCCCTGTTCTTCATTGTTGATGATCGGAATCTTTACTAAAATCCGGTCTTCGCCATTGGGGTCACTTTCGAGCTGCGTTACAATTCCGGTGTGCAGCCCTTTTATGGCCGGAATGATCCCGGAACCGGTGGGTGTATGGATGTCGAATGTTTCAGAGAACCATTCCGGATTCAGTCCGAATTGGGCATCGATTGTCCAGTTTCCTTCAGAGATTTCATGAAAAACCCCGGTGATGTACGCTTTTCCGTTGAACCGGTCACCAACGCCTTCGAGCGTAATGATGGTATTGGGTTTTACGGCAGGTATTCCCTGAAACTTTACCCTTCCGCGGATTTTTGATAATTGCTGAAAGAGCAGCTTGGCATCGGCCCAATCCTGAAGTTCCACATCCGATATATTGCCGCCGTGACGCAATTCGAGGTTTTCCAATTCGATGGTTTCGGCCAGATCTGAAGGGCTTAAATTTCCGTTTAAGGAAACAGCCGGATCATTCGCCTCAATTTCTACCAGCTCCTGATTGCTGTAATCCCAGCTGTACGAAGACACTTTTGCGAATTGGTTTCTGGCATCTATCTCAGCGTCAAAGTCCAGTAAACTGGCTCCGAAAGTGACCGTTTCAACAGACGCTGCCGTTACATTGGGTTTGCTGATGGTGATTTTGCCATTCTCCACAAAACAAAGTTTACCGCTGGCCTGTGCCCGTGACACTATAAAATCCCAATCGGAGGTATTGTACTGAACCAGTTCTTTGTGACTGAAATTGGTCGCCTCTACCTCTTTTTCCAATCCGTACGCATCGATAATTTCCTCGAAAGCTTCGCTGTCTTTGACGTCATAGAAATATTTGCTCTTTCTGCCGATGGTCAGTTTTACAGCTTCGTCTTTGCATTCGATAATCAGCAGTGAAGCACCACTTTTTATTTTGATGGAATGCTTGATGACAATGCCTTTGTAAATCGTTTCTTCATCGTTATGGTAACCGGCCGTTATTTCAATTTTTTTACCCGGAATCAATAAATCTTCATTGCTTAATTTAAAATCCCTTTCAGAAGCTTCCCCGTCTGTCAGAATAATTTGGGCCATAGGAATCCGGTTCACCTCATTTTGTACCACAATATTTTTTACCTGATAGGTTTTAGATAATTCCTCGCCTTCAATTAAAATTTTATGCGTTACTAAATCGGCACTTTTACTGGTTTGTATGACTCCGCTGTTGTTCATCAGGATTGTTTTTGTAAGGGTGGGAAGAATAGTTTTTGCCCGGTTTTTAGTTTTCTGAAATTGACAATGTTATTGACCCTGGCCACTTCCAGATAATACTTGGAGTCGCCGTAGATCTTAAAGGACATCAGAGGCAATGTATCACCTTCGGTTACCGTTCTGTAATGGGTCAGGTCGGGTGATTTATTGTTTTCTTTTGCAGCCCTTAAGTTATCCTCTACAAAACCCTGGAATTTTCCTTTTGCAATCGCCCTGATTGGGGTACCGTCGGGTTTGAAGAGTTTGAATTCCACGTTCATTTCGGTCATTGCCCCCTTAAAGAGCAGCGTTCCCCAGGAAATAATCAGGTAATTGGGCTTGTGCTCGTCGCCGTTGTAATCCAGGATGACTTTCTTGAATTTCTCAATGTCGTCAATGATCCCGTCGTCAGAACTGGCATAGCCGTTAATTACCCCCGAGCGGTCAAACACAAAATCGAGTTCCAGGTTTTCGGGTAATTTTTTATTGAACTTCGGAGAAACCGTACTCGTGCCGGCAGCCTGAGTGTCATCGGTTTCAATCTTATAGTGATAGGTGTACTTCTCCGGATTCATTAAAGTGGAAAATTCACCATCCGCAATCTTGTTGTTAAATTCCGGATCACTATACGCAACCACCTTGAGTTTTTCTAATTCACCAGCCATGTCAGCGTTCTTTTTTACGTTCTATAATTTTCATAACCTGTTCTACACATTCGGCTACCGGATCGTCGCCGTTGCTTTTTGAAGCTTTGGCCTGAGCATTTGGTTTTGATCCTTCGTCGACGTTTATCCTGATGTGAAGCTCTTTTATTTCTATCGGCATGACTAACTTTTTATTAAAGTGAAATAATTGTAGGTAAGCTCAAAGTTTTCGACAACGAGCTTACTTTCTTCAGCATTAAAATCCTCAACGGCCCATTTTATGGGATAAGCATGCACTACATTCCATGAAACCAGGGGCTGATGTTCCTCGTCCAACAATTTGATGGTCAGGTTGACCGGCTTAAACGAGAAGTTTTCGATCGCATCCCGACACCAGTCGATAACGGCAGAATCAATCAGCATTCCCCTTTTTAAAGTCAGGTTTGGATACTTGGTCTTGACCGGAAGTTTGTGTTTGAATCTGTTTTCACCACCTTCGGCTATCTCTTCAGTTTCAATATCGACAGATAAACCGGAAACCGATTGAAACTGATGGTCTTTTGCCTGCGAGCCAAGACCTTCAAATTCAACTAAAAAGTGAAAACCGACAGGTGGATAATAGTTAGCCATGATTAATCATTTTGGATCGATAAACCTTCATGAACCAATTCCATTGATTCGATAGCCACTTCGTTTCCGTCGGCTTTCAGATCAGTCGACTGTACTTTGGTTGGCCATGCATTTTTGACTTTCCAGGTAATCACCGGTTCGTGTTCCTCGTTTAGAAGTTTGATGGTAATGTCCCTTCTTTCGATAGTGTTTAGTTTTACCGTATTCCACCAGGTGTAATACTCATTATCGCTTTTAAAAGTGCCTCGTTTCATCGTGATATTAGAGAACTTCTGCATACCCGGCATCTTGATTTTGCTGTACTCCGGGCTTGCGCCCTGACGGTACTCGATAACTTCGGTTTCTACATCTAATCCGGAGACCTCTGTAAAACCTATTTTTGTTCCGCCCCAGTCCACTGAGAAATGAAACTTTGATAATGGATAACTCATGATTTATATTTTTTTATGTTGATAGATTAATTAAGATTCCTGCATTTTGTGAGAGAAACGAAGGATGATAAATTCTGCCGGACGCACGACTGCCATTCCGATTTCGACAATCATTCGGCCTTCCAGGATATCGAGAGCCGACATCGTCTGACCCAGTCCGACCCTTACATAAAAAGCCTGTTCCGGTTTTGCCCCGGCCAAAGCCCCGGCTCTCCACTGAAGAATTAAGAAATTCTCGATCATGGCTCTGACTCTGATCCAGGTATTGGCATCATTAGGCTCAAATACAAATTGTTCCGTTGCTTTTTTGATGGATTCTTCGGCCATATTGAAGAAGCGTCTTACGGGTACATAACGCCATTCGTTGTCATTACCTGCAAGGGTTCTTGATCCCCAAATCAAGGTTCCCTTGCCTGTAAAACTTCTGATAGCGTTGATGGATTTACCGGCTACGGTATCAACATTCAGATTATCCTGATCGCCATTTGTTATTTTTAATGTTGGTTTGATCACATAATTAATTCCCACATTCGCAGGTGCTTTCCATACCCCTCTGTTGGAGTCGACACGGGCATAGATACCGGCAACCGCGCTGCTTGGAGGAAGTGTAAGAGGCAATGCTCCGATTTCTGCTTTGATGGCATTGTAGGATTTGTTGTCTAAGCCCTCAATATCACCCAGATAGCGGCCGTTCATGGCGCCATTGTTCACATCAGTTGTGGTAACAAGGCCTATTTCATTCTTAATGTTGGTTACAAGAGTTACGATATCGTCTGTTCCTGCTGAAAGATTGAATACGTCAACCGTAATATTCAGAGCAGGATCCGGTAAATTGATGATTGAATCCGGTGCAGTAAACGTAAGAAGTTTGGCAATCTCAGCAATTACGTTGGTGGTATTGGTTTTTACATTTTGTGCCACTTTCAGGTTGGTGTTGGATGCCTTTAGTTTGGCAGTCAGATCTTCAAGATTGTCCCTAACGCTTTCTATTTTGTTATTTCCTTCAAATAAATTGACAAAAAGATCCAGCGCTGTCTGAAGTGCATCTCCCGAATTGGCCACTTCTTCTACAGAAGCAATAGCCGATTCGGCAGCATTTTGAATTTTATCCTTATCTGAAATCAAAGTGTTCAGATTGGCCGTCAGTGTTTCTAAAATTGGAATAAATGCAACAGTTTTTGCTACCGTAAAGGTTTCAGCCGGCGGGTTGGCGGCATTATTGTATCCTGCTGCACTGTCTATATACGAAAGGACATCGGCAACACTTCCGGAGATCGAATCGTCTGTGGCATCGGCATCACTATCGGTTACCGAGATTAAGCTGGCCGCGGTCAGTGTAACAGTCGCCAGAGCATCTTCCACTTCACCAAAAGCAGTTGATATTGCATCAGGAACGTTGGTTACGTGTCTGATTAAAATATCTTCTTCATTGTAGCGATAGTCAAGGATAGTATCCAGGTAAGGATAATAGGCAGCACCATATTTAAGGTAATCTTTTTCAAGAGCAATTTTACTTCTTAAGGTTTGGGAATCTCCTCCAATATCGTTAGAAGTATACGTGTCAATAATCGTGAATCGATCCTGCAGATCGTGGCACTGCATGAGGGCCTCAGAATACAAACTGTAAAATTCGTCTACGCCCAATGCTTTTGCATCCGGAAAGAGTATCAATGTAGGTTCGTCTTCTGCTTCCAGTAAATTCAGTCCGGCTGTCAGATCGGCAAAAAGAACAGGATTTTGATTGCCATTGACATCTTCGTAGTTTCTCACCGAAATGATATAACAAGGTCCGCCTCCATTGGCAAAATACAGCTGAAGTGCATAATACATCAGAAATGGTTTTGGCGAACTCGGCTGGTTCACCACAATATTTCTTTCGGTTACTACATTGTCCGTTACCACGTCTGTGACATCTACAGAGATGGATTCTTCAGGATATG
Organism: Flavobacterium cupreum; assembly: GCF_003996965.1. GTDB lineage: Bacteria > Bacteroidota > Bacteroidia > Flavobacteriales > Flavobacteriaceae > Flavobacterium > Flavobacterium cupreum. The sequence goes on from NZ_QWDM01000010.1 coordinate 177,010, forward strand.
CAAATCCGAAATAGGTTTCATAATCCAGTAAAGAAGTAATTCGGGTAGGAACCCTGTCCAGATCGTTGTCGGTTTTTTTAACAGCTTTTTCTGTATAGCCAATAAAAGCGGGAATTGCTGTTTCGACCTGAGCAACAGAAGGAGGGAACTTTACGATTTCCTCAATGTATACGCCAGGTGTTTTGTAAGTTGTTGCCATAATTGATTGTTTTAATTATTAAATAAATATTTCCGAATAATAATCACCATTATTTTTTGTTATTGATTTTACAGAAGGGTTAGGATATTGGCTGTCTGCTGACTGCGGCGGAGTAAAGTCCGTAAGCGGATCAATTTCAACAAAACCCGAGTAGGTGAGCGGTTTAACAGCATTGGTTTTAATTTCAGTTGCTGCTTTCCTGTTGATGTATTTCCAAAGTGTTTTACGGTTATCGAAATGAATCTTAAAATTGGGACTTAACATTTTGCCTGCATTCGTCACAATATTTTTGGCAGCTGTATCGGCTTTCATCTGTAGTGAAAGCATTCCGAAAACACCACGGCTTTCTGCTGTATGGAATTCCGATAAGAAATGAGTGGTTGTTTCTTCTGATACTAAATAGTCATTTGAAATCAGGATATTCTCATTGAATTTCGGAATGTACTGAAACGTTACCGGTTCCGTGGAAGGCTTTACGTTGCTGAATAAAAACATTTGGTTTAGTACAAATTCCAAATCGGTGTAATGCTCAAACTGAAAGTCTTTTATCGCGATTATAAAGTCCAGTTTCAAATCAGGAGGAACACTTATGTAGGGATCGGCTGTATCGTTTTCTTTCACTTTGATGTAGACTCGGAATCCGGTTTTGGTGGGCTTAAATGCCATTTTGTAGTTTCGTAACCGGGTGCTGGTTTCGACCGTTGGCGTTATGGCGGCAAAGGAATCGTTATTGAATTTTTGCAGCATCTTTTGTTTATCTGCTGCCGACATGCCTGCATAAGTGGCCTCACCACTGTTCAGAAAATAATTGTGCAAAAATGTTACTTCAAATAACAATCCGTATGTAAGATTAAAACTCATGACTGCTCTTTAGTTTTGGTTATACCTTTTACTTTGCTGATCAGTTGTCCTTCGGCCTGAGGAATATTGCGTTCAATTTGTATCATGCTAACTTTGTATAAAGCCGACGGGAATTGTTTGCCGCCCAATGTTCCCCAGATGTAATTCAGCTCTTCAAAAGTGGGCGTGTAAAGCTCTACCGAGAATCTGAAGTTGTCAATATTGGTCATGGCCACATTATTTCGGTTGTAAATAGTGTTGGCCTGGGTAAAAAGCTTTTTACCCTGAAAAAAGGCTATGATTTTCGAAATATCATTAAGCGAATTGATGTATTTATTTCTGTTGGCGCTAAAAAGCAAGTACAGATTTAGATTAATGATGCTGTTTTTATAAATGGTCTTGGTATTTTCGATTGCATGATTCGGAAAGTTCTTTAAAGTAGCCTCCTCATCCAGATTGATTAGAGTCAGTGCCACCTTATCTTCTAAATTGCCGGATACGATTTCGTTTTGGGACTCTAAAAAAGCAATATTTTCGGCCACGACGGTTTTATCCAATCCGATTTCGTCGAGATAGTTGTTTACTTGTTCCGTAATTATCTGAATAACTTCAAAAATCATCTTATGACAGGTTTTAATACATTTAATAGTATTGTTAATCAAGCAGGTATTTTTGTTTTTAAAAGCGACATCCTGTTTATGACAGCATAATTTGAATTTGCTGACGGATGCGATCTAAGGCTTAGATTTTAAAATAAAGAAGTGGGGGCTTCCGGCGTACTTTCAATTGGTACTAAATCGAGTGCTAATTGAATTGTCGAAGTTATATAAAGCAAGAGGTATGATAAAAGGGGAAAAACACCCTTTTTTTTAAGGTTAAAATACTGATTATTAAATACTTGTTGTTAAACAAGGTTTTGTTTCCCACAACCGGATTGACAAGATGTAAAAAGTACAGGATCATAGTAACAACACGCCATTTGTCATTCCGAGGAACGAGGAATCACACTAGCAGCATACGCACTGTTGGCGAATACCGGATGAAATTCCTCTTTCCTCGGAATGACAAGCTGTGTGAAAATCAAATAAAAAAATTCCGGGTTTCTTTGAAACTTTGTCTTAATAAGGGGAAACATTCAATTTTGTAAAAAGATTATTCGCATTCATTTCATGCCTCAAAAACATCCAGAAAATAAAATCCCTATGATAATTTGTAATGGAAATAGTATATATTTGAAAATAAATAATGTGTAATACTAACCTATACATTTACCCCAAAATTTGGGAAGCTTTGTGTGCTTGTTTTATATATGAATAAGTTGGCAGCAATTTTTGGGAACGAATAATAAAATAAACTAAAAAAGAATGACTTTCATTAAAACAATTTCTACATTTTTAATTACGCTTTTAATTGTACCAACAACCTTTGGACAAGAATCTAAACACAAAACAAAAATTTTATTAATTGGAACTATTCATTTTGAAACACCGCACACAGATAATTTTGAACTAAAAGTAGACGATTTCTTGAGTGCTAAGCGGCAAAGTGAATTAGAAGACTTAACTAATGCTCTGTCTCAAACAAAAGCGACTAAGGTGATGATTGAAAGACCAATTGAAAATCAACGTTCCAGTGACAGTTTGTATACTTTATATGTAAAGGGTCATTATAAACTTACAGTTTCAGAAAGAGAACAAATTGGTTTTAGGTTAGGTAAAAAATTAAAATTAAATCGAATTAACTGTGTAGACAAATTCTATGCAATGCACGATAGCTTAATGGCTGCGACTGCAAAAGAAAATAATCAGCTTTATTTGCTAAAAGATTTAGGGACCGAAGCCAATGCAATGCTAAATGCTTATGATGCTACATTGAAAAAAGGCACCATAACAGAAGTTCTAAAATACATAAATAAACCAGAAGAATTAAAAAGAAACTTATCGCTTTATCTAAAATTTATCGCAAAGATTGGAGCAGGTAAAAATTTTGCAGGGGCAGAAGCTGTATCAGAATGGTATTTAAGAAATCTTGCTATTTATTCAAATATTACAAATCAGGTTGAACCTTCGGACAAATATGTTATTTTAATTTTTGGACAAGGACATATTCCTATATTAAAACACCTGCTACAATATAATGACGACTTTGAAGTCGTTGAATTAAGTAGCGTACTAAAATAGGAGTAGATGAAAAAACCGCTTTGATAACTATAACAACAGGATAGATAAACTTTAAAATTAAGAAGCGAATTTGTATATTGTTCTGCTAAAATTAGCGATGCCAGGCAGATACATTTTTAAAACACCGGCTTCAAATAATTTCCGTTCATTTTAATAGAAATAGTCCAGATTATGAAAAATTCTTTAATGCTCTTCATAGCAATCTTAGCTTTTACAGCGTGCTCAAAACATCAGGAAAAAAAATATGTAGCGATTACCGGAATAGATTCCACATTGCGGCCTGGTGATGATTTTTTTAAATATGTAAATGGCAAATGGTATGATTCTGTGTCAATACCTGCATCTCAGGCCGGAGTGGGTGCCTATATGTTTATGAATTACCCACAACGAATGCGCCTGCAAGGAATATTAGACAGTCTTTCGCAAAGCAAGAATTCAGCAGGGAGTATAGCACAAAAGGTAGGAGACTTTTATGCATCAGGCATGGATACTGTAACTATTGATAAACGCGGTTATGCCCCTATCAAACCTCTACTTGCTAAAATTGAAGCCATTAACGATTTACCCTCCTTAATGAATTTTGTAGTTAATCAGGCAAAGGTTAATAATCCTTCTATTATTGCTTTTGGAGTGTCACCCGATCAGAAAAACAGTAGTATGAACATTGCTGAAATCTATCAAACCGGTATCGGTTTGCCGGACAGGGACTATTATTTCAAATCAGATTCATCAACTGTTGCCATACAGGAAGCGTACAAAAAATACCTTACTACCTTATTTCAACAAACAGGCAGCAATGCCACAGAGGCTAAAAAGAACGCTGATCTGGTTTACGATATTGACAAACAACTTGCCGTTTCGCATAAGACAAAAGTAGAACTTCGGGATGTGCAGGCAAATTATAATAAAATGGCTGTGTCGGATCTTGCCAAAAGACATCCCAACATAGACTGGCCTACTTTTTTAAATAAGTTAGGAGCTCAAACCGATTCTGTTAATGTAGGCCAGCCTGCCTATTATGGGGCCCTAAATAAGCTTTTAAAAACCATTCCGATTACTAACTGGAAAATTTACCTCAAAGCAAATGCTGTAGAAAGATATGCAGATGATTTAAGTACACCTTTTGTTGATGCTTTATTTGACTATACTAAAGTGCTTTCCGGTCAGGCTGTTCAAAAATCACGTGGCGAAAAAATGGCTAATGTCGTTGACAATTATTTAGGCGAAGCGTTGGGTGAATTGTATGTAAAGAAATATTTTTCTGAAGATGCCAAAAAACGCATGTTAACCCTCGTGAATAATCTGCAAAAAGCGTATGCCATAAGAATTGACAAATTGGAATGGATGAGTCAAAGTACGAAACAAAAAGCGAAAGAAAAATTGGCAGCTATGACTAAGAAAATAGGATATCCGGATAAATGGAAAGACTACAGCAATGTACATATCGCCAGGGATACCTATTTTGAGAATATGGTATCGGCCGCTACAGCTGCGTATCAATTTCAACTGGAAAAATTGGGCAAGCCGGTCGATAAATCAGAATGGTATACAACAGTTCCAACAGTTACGGCATATAATAACCCTACGGCAAATGAAATTGTTTTTCCTGCAGGTATTTTACAGCCCCCATATTTTGATAATAATGCAGATGATGCACTTAATTATGGAGGTATCGGAATGGTTATAGGTCACGAAATCACCCATACTTTTGACGATCAGGGCGCTCAATATGACAAGAATGGAAACTTAAAAAACTGGTGGACAAAAGACGATTATGCAAAGTTTAAGTCAAGGATACAACAAGTTATCAATTTGTATGGTACCTACACCGTTTTAGGCGATCTGCACATTAATGGTGCCATGACAGTTGGCGAAAATACGGCAGATATTGCCGGAATAGCTGTTGCTTATGATGCTTTTAAAATGACCGAGCAAGGAAAAGGGAATGCAAAAATTGACGGTTTTACCCCAGACCAGCGCTTTTTTATTTCTATAGCCAAAATATGGAGAGTAAAAATGAAAGACGAGTTCCTGCGTTTGTGGATTAACAATAATCCGCATTCTCCACCAAATTGGCGTGTTAATGGTCCTCTAATGAATACGACTCCTTTTTACGAAGCATTTAATGTAAAACCCGGAGATAAAATGTTTTTACCGAAGAAAGACAGGATAACAATTTGGTAGTTCTGCTATCCAATTCTTCCTCATGAAAGCTGCGCAAATTTCTCTTTGATTTTTGCGCATTTTTTTATTCATTTCCTGAATAGAAAATAAATAAGGATATTTGTTTTAAAGTCAGATACTTTGCGGAGCGGAGGAATGGTTGTTACGGTGCTTTAGTCAAGACAATTATAAAAACCGCTTTCAATTTTTTGTTTTAATTTTTTTACGATTTTACGATAGGACCTGCTATTTTTTCTCGCGGCTCTTTTATTTTGAAAAGAGATAGGGTAATCTAGTAAAACCGTACCTAAATTAATTTCATAGCAATTTTTATCTGTAATTAAAATCTTTTTGGTTTTAATAAATGGCCCACGGATGATTAACTCGTCACCTTCTTTTGCTTCAATTTCAAATTTGCCATCATGATCTGTTTTTGTTTTTCTTTCCGTGCCCATTATTTCAATAGGAGCTTCATTGACTGGTAAAGGGATGCTTGCAAAATAAGAGTTATCAAAAACAAACCCTCTTATTAATTTGTTTTTTGTCACTGCTTCCTGTCCAAATGATACAATAGCCAGATGAAGGAAAAATAGCCATGTAATTTTTTTCATTTATTTTTGAAATTTTATTTTAAGTGTTTGAAACCTAAATTCTGCGTACTGAAAAGCCTGGAAAATGACATTTTATTAAGCTTTTAAACCCCTGCCGACGCGAACTCCATACTCTTGAACACAAAAATAGTTAAAACAAAAAAAGCCTCGGATTTCTCTGAAGCTTTGCCTTAGTAGCTCTAATAGGACAATTTTCTAACCATTTTTTTAATGACTTAAAAAGCTAAATGTGTGGTTTTTGTAATCAATTGTTATCTTTAATTGAACTTATATCTTGATAAATTTATCTATTTCTCGTTTTATAGCAACAACCAATTCAATGTTTTACTCCTCCATAGTGAAATCAGTTATTTTGCAATTTATTTTATCCCCTCTAACTCAAAAGCGTATGTTTGATAGTCTATTAAATCCTTATTTGAATATAGGTCTTTCCAAGCTTTTTCTTTATGGCTTAATTCTACTAAGTCCCAAGAGCTTGTGTTTTTAAAGTTGGTACTAATACATTCTATTATGCTATTTTCAGTATCATTAAATAAATTAATGTCAAACTGTCTTTCTGTAATAAAATGTTCTTTCGCAGATCCATCATTATTTCTAATCCAATTTGAAAAAATGATATCTTCATTTTCTAAACAAGCATAGATATTATCATAAAAACTTGGCACTGGTCCATATTGAATAGCTCTATAACATAATCCTGTTATTGAGAATCCACTTAATTTATAGCTAAGAAAGTCAGTATAAAACAATAGCTTATTCAATTTTAATCTGTCATTAAATTCACTTTTACAATTGTTTATATAAAATATTAGAATATTAGCTAATTTATCCTTGTTTATTTTTTTAAAACCAGTTAGTCCTGTAGGCTCATAATGTTGATTAATTCTAATTTGATATGGATTTTTATCTTTATTGATTAAATAATTTAATCGTGAAATTGCCTCATGAAACATTCCATCACTAAAATAGTTTTTGCCCTTTTTTAGCATATCAATAAATACAATAGGATTACGTGCAGTATAAATTAAATTTCCCATTGCTGGGGTAGGCATTTCACCTTTTTCATAATTTGCATAGCCATTAATACCCAACCCTAAAACTTCGCTCATTTTTGCTGCTGACAGATCATATGTTTCACGAATTTCAATTATTTCTTCTATGAAAGGAATGTTATGTTTTACTCTATATTGATTGTGTAATTGTAAAATTGTAATTGTATCTGCTTCGGTAGTTGTAAATTCTTCTGAACATAAATTACATTCATAATAATGTGCAACAACGTTGAAAGAATCTTTTCTATATGTAAGTTCTTTTATTTGTTTTTTAAGTTCAGCTTGTCCATCGCAATATGGACATTCAATTACTGGATTCATTTTCATGATTGTCTTATTTAAGTGGATAAGTAATCGTTTTTTCTGCTTTATGGAATGACATGCAGTCAACTCTTTTATTATCAATACCAAGACTAATTTTTATATAGACTTCGATATTGTTGATAATAATGCCGAATTCATAGTAAGATGGTTTTGAAGTGTCTAATGTGTCATCGGTTGGTCCTCTATAATAATTTTCACTAGTTAGCTTATTTAAATAAGTTATTCTGTCTAAAGGATAAATATCTAATTCAGCTATAGCTTCAAGATTTTTATCTCGAGGTCTGAAAGCAATGTCAAAAATTTTTATTTTTTCACGCATCTCACGTAAAAAACTTTCAACTTCTCCTTTTGTAGTCATTTACGGGGTGCAAAAGTATAATTAATATAAATAATATCCAATTAAATAGTTGGATAATTAATCTAATTATGTAAATATACAACTTTTTTGTAATATTTATATATTTATTAGCTAACAATTGTCTATTTGAATTATGATAAGTAAAAATAAGTTAAAAAACACTTGCTCTCGCCAGTGTTGCTTATGAAAAGCTGCACAAATGTCTCATACTTTGCGTATTTTTTTTCTTAGAAATCCTAAGACTGATTACATTCTCGAGACTTTTACAATTTAACTTGAAACAAAAAAAAGCTCCAGATTTCTCTGAAGCTTTTTCTTAGTAGCCTTAACGGGACAATTTTCGAACCATTTTCAAGATGATTTAAGAAAAATAAACATTCTTAAACATTAAATTTTGTAATTCAAACCATACTATTAGATTACTCAATTATTGCAAATAGCGTTTAATAATTTTTTCACTAGAGAATGCCCAAACTACATTGTTTTTATATGAAATATTTTTGATTGGTTGATCATGAGTGTACTCGAGGGTCCACACGCTTCCACCATTTATTGTTTTGTAGATTTTATTATCTTGAATTGCCCAACCTGTGTTTGCATCTTTAAATGTGAATTTCGTAAATTTTTCTCCATTGTAAACTTGCGACCATAAGTTTCCTCCATTACTGGTTTTATATATCTTAGTATCAAGAGTTATATAGTTTTTTATTAAAAGAAAACCATTTGAAAAATCTGTAAAACAAATTTCCCGAGCATAATAATCTGATGGTTCATTTACAAATGGATATTCTTTCCAGCCATCTGTTGCATTATTTTTGTACAAAATAAAAGGTCGTTCTCCTAATATTCCGTCTTTATCTGCTACTCTTTTATAACCAACAGCCCAAATATGATCATTGTCAAATTCCGCTGAGCTGGCAAGTTCAATATAACTAGAGTGTAGTACCTCGACCTCATAAGTTTTATCAAAATCAATTCCATTTATCGTTGATAATACAATGCCATGTTCTGAAACAATTGTTCCATTTTTCAAATTGGTATCTACATAGATGCAAAAAGGAGTAGGTATGAAATTTGGGTTGTTGTCAAAATTTCCAAATCGTTCAATGCCAAGATATCCTCCTGCAGTTATTTTTGAGATACCAAAACCGGTATGACACCATCCTTCGTCGTTTACTGTAGCATGAAATCCTGCCATAGTTGAATTTAAAGCCCATCTTACCCATGTTATGCCTCCATCTAAAGTCCTGAAAACATCACCGCTGGGACCGGTATTGTAATATAAGACTTTATCATTGATCATTTGAATGCGATATATTCCAGATTCATTTTTCCTGTCAATGGGAATGGTATACCACGCTGCAGATGAAGGAGCTGGGGCAATACCAATGCTGCTGTTGTAATTGTTTTTTACATTGTTTATTATTGTCCTGTTTAGGATGGTTAAAACCAATGTTGGCACTAGTTTTTCTACTGATGGTAACACAAATGATATCTCTGAAGTCGTGGCTGAAAGAATTGTTGCAGGCACACCATCAAATGTTATTTTTATATCACTTACTTGCTCTGTGAAATTTTCTCCTTTCATTGTTACCGTTTCTCCTGTAGTTCCATAATTTTTGCTGTAGGAGATTATTTTCGCTGCTTTTGTAATTTCAGACGGTGGAGCAGGAGTTGATTTGTCTTCTGCATCTGAGCTACAATTACTCAATAATAGTGATAGTTGTATTAAAATGATTAATGCAATTCTTTTTTTCATTTTTAATTTTTGGGTTAATTGTCGAATAGAAAAATATTTATAAGGTGGATTTTTTATTTAGCTATGACGAAATAAATTTAAATTTTAGCTTGTCAATTTTTTTTGTACACATATCAAATAATTTTATTGCAAATCTAGAATATTCTCTTTGTAAAACTTTGCGGGTTCCCGTATTTTAAAAAAAACTTTAAAATATAGTTTAAGCCGGGCATTATGCAAAGTTTATGGGGAATTTTAATAGTAGATACAAGGAAGTTAATAGCGAAATACGATGCTAATAGCAATTTACTAAAATTAAAATGAACATGAAAAATAATCCTTTTTTCGAAATACGGTAAAGCATGATTTACCAAAACCTGATGGCAAAACTGCTATCAAGTAACTTTTAAAATAAATTTTAATAATGCTTAGTTATAATTGCAAAATGTGCTGACATTGGAAATCAGATAAAAACAAACTGCTATATACAGTTACAAGTCGGGAAAAAGAAATACTATAAAAGTATAGTTTAAATTAACATTTGCAATTTCTGTAGGGACTTCCCACCATTTTATTGAAAATAATTCCTGAAAATTATATCTTGATTATTAAAAATCAGTATTTATTGTAAGTAAAAGTCTAGGTACAAATACGTGATTTGGTTAATGCCAAGGGAAAAGTGAATTTATAATGCGTTAAATTATATAAGGTTGCTTTTATTGCCTGTTGCAGTCTTTATTATATTAAAGTGAATAACTGAAACTTTATTTTTTTTCACCGCTCTATGATTTACATTTGCCACAGTTTAATAGCCCACATAAATTTATGAAAAAACTATACTTTCTAATTTTTTTTACATCTTATTTCGCCCATTCCCAGGATGTCCTTTGGGAAAAGTCCTATGGCGGAAAACATGCCGATTATCTTTTTGATGCCCAGCCCACGGCTGATTATGGTTTTATTCTGGCAGGAAGTTCCCTGTCTGATAAAACCGGAAATAAAACAGACAATAATCTGGGAGACCTGGATTACTGGATCTGGAAAATGGATGAAACGGGAAATCTGGACTGGCAAAAAAGCTTTGGAGGAACCGGTTTCGATTTACTGCAGAGTGTACAATCCACCATCGATGGGGGATTTGTTCTGGCAGGCACCTCAAGCTCGGGAAATGCTTTTCAGAAAAACGAAGACTGCAAAGGCCTTACCGATTTTTGGGTTATCAAATTAACAGCTGCAGGAGTAGAGCAATGGCAAAGAACAATAGGCGGCAGTGGTGCGGATGAGTTATTATGCGCCTTTCAGACCAGAGACGGCGGTTATATCTTAGGAGGTTCTTCCAGCTCCAGTGCGTCTGTACTACCCAATACACCAGTACCTGCCGCAAAAGGAACCACCACCACCACAAAAGCAGACCTGTACAGCAAATCAGAAAAAAGCAGGGGCAATATGGATTACTGGGTCGTAAAACTAAACAAAGACGGGGTGATCGAATGGCAAAAAACCTATGGCGGACAATACGCCGATCTTTTAAAAAGCATGGAACAGACTTCCGATAACGGTTACATTCTGGCCGGTTATTCCAATTCATCCGTATCGGGAGAAAAAACAGCAGCCAACAAAGGAATGGGAGATTACTGGATCCTTAAAATAACGGATACAGGAGAAATTCAGTGGCAGGATACCTACGGGGCAGAGGGTGACGATCAGCCTTATGTCATTCATCAGACCAGTGATGAGGGCTATATTCTGGGCGGAAATTCAAACAGCAGAAACCCGTTAACCTCCCTGGGAGGAATTGTAAGCAATGGTACTGATTGCTGGGTGCTAAAATTAGATAAAGAAGGCGGCGTAGTCTGGAGCAAGACCTATGACTTTGGCAAAATCGATATCCTGACCTCCCTGGTAGTCAATACCGATAAAACCTATTTAATAGGAGGACATGCCAAAACCGAAAGCAAACGCTCTTTGCTGAGCGATCTGGCAGGCAAAGCCGGGATCAGCAAAGAGAAAGACGGAATTAATGATTATATCGCCCTGAAGATAGATGACAAAGGCGAAGAACTCTGGAGTAAAACCATAGGAAGCGGCGGCGAGGACATCCTGAGAAAGTTAATAGAGACCCGTGATGGAGGCTATCTAATGGCCGGAACCTCAGACTCGAATTCCTCAAAAGATAAAAATTCCAATATAGGGGCCAGTGACTTCTGGGTGGTCAAACTAAAGGACAAAACCAAGGCCGAAAAAGTAAAAGCCAGTATGGAAGCCATGCCCAATCCTGCCGCAACGTACACCAATGTTATTATCGGCTATGATTTTAAGGAAGGAACCGCCACGTTGGTCGATATCAGCGGGCGTATCCTGCAGCACTTCAGCATTAGCAGTAGAACGGTACCTGTAGATCTGAGCAAATACGCTGAAGGCATCTACATCATCGATATCAAAACCGATGTAAAAACGGAATCGGTTAAAGTCATAAAATCAGTTAATTAAAAAATATATTCTATAATGAACACGCTATTTTTAAAGCATTCCGTAAAAACATTTTTTTTACTGTTTCTTTTATTTGCATCAGCAGCTCTGACCGCACAGACCGATACGGGGAAATTCCTGCCCAATATCACACCGCCTTCGCCCGTGGCAGGGGAGCTCGGGAAATTTGGGAACGTTCCCGTCGGGTTGTTTACCGGAACGGCCAACATTTCTGTTCCGTTGCTAAGTTTTAAGACCAAGGACCTGGAATCCCCCTTATCGCTTTTTTACGGTTCCAACGGCATAAAGGTAGATGAAGTGGCTTCGAATGTGGGACTGGGCTGGAACCTGAATTTGGGAGGTGTCATTACCCGTACCGTAAGGGATCAGCAGGACGAGCCGATAACAGCAATTTACCCGCCCGATGACCTGCCCAATGCGACCAACGAGCAGCGCCAGCAATTTTATAAGGCTGCCGGACAAGGGAATGCCGATACCGAAAGTGATATTTATTCTTTTAATTTCAATGGCATCTCCGGCAAATTTGTCTATGATAAAAACGGGGTCCCGGTTTTCATTAACAACCAGAAAATAAAAATAGAAAAAACCGGAACCGGTAATGCGGATTTTTTAGTAACCACCACCAACGGGGTCAAATATTATTTTACAGAAAAAGAAACCACGGCTTTCCGCAATATGGGTGCCGGACATTCTGTGATAAGCGGCAGTGTAACGGCCTGGTATTTAACTAAGATTGTACATCCCAATAAATCAGAAGTTTCTTTTGCCTATGAGGAAACAGGTATGGATTATACGGCTTCGAATTCCCAGACCTTCACCATGGCCTATCCGCAAATACAGGAAGACTGTAACGGCGGTATCTATTCAAGCGCTCCGGTGCTAAGCGGTATTGTCGCGTACAACATGACCGTTATCGGGAAAAGAATCACCAAAATCTACAGCAACAACGCCACTGACGGTTATGTGACCATTTCCTATAGTGCTGCCGGGGTCAACGAAGAAGTAGAGGGCAACAGTAAAATCGAATCCATCAGTCAATACAACGCTGAGAATATTTTGATTGAAAAAATAAGTTTCAGTTATCTAAAAACAGCCAATACACGCGTTTTTCTGCAAAATATTACCTTTTTGGACCCGACCAAAAAATATGCTTTTGAGTATATCAATGCGACAGGTTTTCCCGCAAGACTCTCCAGGAGCCAGGATCACTGGGGCTATTACAATGGCAAGACTAATACCAATTTAGTCCCTAAAAACATAACCGAATACGATCTTAACGATCTGGATTACAACGGAGCCGATAAAGAGCCCGATGTCAATTTTGCCAAAACAGGACTGTTAAGCAAAGTGGTTTATCCGACCAAAGGGTATACGGAACTCGAGTATGAAAGCAATACCTATTGGGGCCCCAAAACCACCTATCCGGCTAAAAAAGTAGATCAATACAGAAGAATACCCGAGGACACAAGTGATTTGCCGGAGATCTATACCCTGACTTCCGCGATCGATCAAAAAATTGTATTTACCGGTTATGTTACTTATGTACGAAATGGACCGCCACTCGCGGAAGGAGAGAGTGATCCTTATGATACCGGTCATGATATTGCCTCTGTAAAGGTAGCCTGTGTGGATACACCGGACCCCTTATGTCCGAAGTTTTATATTAATAGCCGTTTTGGCCCCATTTATGATTCCATTTTTACCTTTATACGAAGACAAACCAATACTTTTTATTTAGACGCCAAAGCGGGCAAAACCTACAAACTGTACTTTTCAAAAGGAGGGCTTCGTACAAATGCAACCTTAGCGGTAGCCTATTATCCTACTGCCCCGGTAGTCACCTATACGAATCTGGAAACCGGCGGGGTACGCATTAAGACTACCAAAGATTTTGCAGATGCTTCGGCCAGGGCCAGCTACAAGCGCTATTATTACGGTCCTAAAGACGATATCAACCATTCTTCGGGAGATAAAGGGAATAACGCCTTTTATACGGATATTTTCAAGCAAAGAAGAATGTGTTCGGGAGGTGGTGGACTAGGAATATGCCAGTTTGTTGACAATACTTTTCTAACGATCAGTTCCAGCAGTATCATCTCTTTGTTTGATACGGGCAGCAGCAACTGTTTTTATAAATATGTAACGGTAAGCGAAGGCGGGGATAACTTTGAGAACGGTGGCGAAAGCAAAGAGTTTATAGTACACCGCGATGCTATCGGAAGTCCAATTTTGGGTGACCTCATTAAGAGTACTCCGCTGACCAATTTCGGATGGGACAATGGCCTGGAGATCAAATCGCAGGTATTGCAGAAAAAACAAACCGGATTGCCCTTTGTAGTGGTACAGGAAAATGAAAACAAGTATACCCTAGATCCCGCTTACAGCAAAGAGATTAAATCCTATAACGTGAGGAAAAATTTTGAAGAGCCTTGCGCGCTGGCACAATATGTCGAGAATTTAAGCATAGTCGAATACAAAACAAAAGGATACTGGTTTTATGTGGAATCTTCCATCACCAGAAGTTATGATCTTAAAGGGTTAAATCCGGTAGAGACGACCACAACGTATCAGTACAACAATCCGACCCATATTCAGCTGACCTCACAAAGTACAAAGTCATCCCTGAAAGAAACGTTGGAAACCAAATATTACTACCCGCAGGATGCCGTTATGGCAAGTGAACCTCAGGTATCGGAAATGATAAGCACCAACCGAATCGACACGCCGCTGAAAACAGAGGTCTTCAGGGCCGGTGTAAAACAGTCTGAGCAGAAAACGGAATACGCCAAAGATGCGACCACCTCCAACCTGCTGTTGCCGAAATTCATCTATGCCGCCAAATTCCCCAATGCACTGCCGGGCAATGCCCTGGAGAAAAAAATCACTTACGATAAGTACGATGATATGGGCAATATCCTTCAGTATACGCTGGAAAGCGGTATGCCCGTGGCGATTATCTGGGGGTACAATAAAACCAAACCCATTGCCAAGGTCGAGAATGCCACCTACGACCAGGCGCTGGCAGCCTATTCGGTCAGTGATCCGACGTTCAGGGCCAATCTGCCCAATGCCCTGATTACGACCTATAGCTATAAGCCGTTAGTGGGCATCACGACCATCACAGACCCGAAAGGATTTGTGACCACGTACGATTACGACACCTACAACCGACTGAAAACCGTAAAGGACAATCTGGGCAATGTACTGTCAGAGAATCAATATCATTATAAAAATTAAGAAGACGGCATGAAAACATACTTATATAGCATGGTACTGATCCTGATGGTCTCATTGGGATACGCACAGACCAAAGACGTTTTAACAACACCCGAAGCGACTGCTGTGGCAGCCCCTATGGCGGCCCCTCCCGGAGGCGGCGGCGGTGGCGAACCTTCGTACCGCTGGTACGAGGATTATGACAGGGACGGATTCGGAAATCCGACCATAAGCATTTTAAGCCCGACCAAACCTAATGGTTATGTCAGCAACCAGAGCGATCTGGACGACAATAATGCCTACATTACCAATATTACGCCCCAGACCTTTTACCAGGATGCCGATAATGATACCTTCGGGAATCCCAGTGTTACCGGGTCCTATAGCGTAAAACCTCCGGGCTATGTCACCAACAACTCCGATTACAACGATACCACCGCCAATATTACCAACATAGCGCCACAGTATTTCTATCAGGATGCCGATAATGATACCTTTGGAAACCCCAATGTAAAGGTGTATTACAGTGTAAAACCAACCGGTTATGTCACCAACAACAGCGATTACAACGATACCACGGGCAATATTACCAATATCGCGCCGGCCACCTTTTACAGGGATGCCGATAACGATACGTTCGGAAATCCGGCCGTTACGGTCTTTTACAGCGTAAAACCGGCAGGCTATGTGACCAGCAATACTGACTGTAATGATAACGATGTCACCCTGAATCCCAATACAAAATGGTACGCCGATACCGATCTGGATGGTTTGGGCGATCCTGCTGTTTCTGTGTCCCAATGTACCACCCCGGCAGGCAGCTATGTGAGAAACAATACCGATAATTGCCCTTTGCTTAAAGGTACCACTGCCGATTGTTCCAACATACTGACCCCATCCGATTATAATTATGTCATCACCAAAAACTACAAAAAAGCCACCACCGCCGTTTTGGAATTTCCGTCTGTCGATCAGGTACAGACCAGTATCACCTATTTTGACGGCTTGGGAAGACCCGTACAGCAAATTGCCAACAAACAATCTGCCAACGGAAAAGATATTGTAACGCACATTACCTATGATACTTTTGGCAGACAGGTTCAGGAATACCTGCCGTATGAAGCCGCTTCGGCCAATATGGCATTTGCACCCGGTGCAGAGACCGCTGCGATAGGTTTCTACAGTACCAGCAAATATGACAATACCGCCAATCCGTTTTCGCAAAAGAAACTCGAGTCTTCCCCTTTAAACCGCGTCCTGAAACAAGCGGCTCCGGGAGCCGTTTGGGCGATGGATCAGGGCCATGAAATCAAACTCGATTACCAGACCAATACCGACACCGAAGTCAAATTATACAAGGCGACGGCAACCTGGACTCCAACTCTGGGCTTATATGAAATCGCTTTTACGGATGCCGGAAATTATGGCGCCAATGAACTCATCAAAACAGTGACCTATGACGAAAACACCACCGCCACACCAACAGAGACCGCCGGAGCTACGGTAGAATTTAAAAACAAGGAAGGACAGGTCGTTTTAAAAAGAACCTATGAAGCAGGATTAAAACACGATACCTATTACGTATACGACCCTTACGGCAACCTGACCTATGTGATCCCGCCCAAAGCAGACGCAGCGATTTCAGCCGATGTTTTAAATGGCTTGTGCTATCAGTACAAATACGATTACCGCAACCGATTGGTCGAGAAAAAACTGCCCGGCAAACAATGGGAATTTATCGTGTATGACAAACTCGACAGGCCCGTAGCGACAGGACCTGCCAATTCGCCTTTTAAGGATGATACGGCAGTAGGCTGGCTCATTACCAAATACGATGTTTTTGGCCGCCCCATCTATACCGGCTGGAACAATGTCAGCAGCACGTCTGCCGCCAGAAAAACATTGCAGGATGCCCAAAATTCGGCTACGGTCTTGTTTGAGAAGAAGCTGCCGTTAACTATTGATGGTATTGCCACTGCTTATAATAACAGTATCGCGCCTACCAGTTTTAAACTCCTGAAGGTTACCTATTACGATGATTACACCTTTCCGGGTGCTCAGGCTGTTCCTGGTCTTATTATAGGCCAGACAGTTTTAACCAACGTAAAAGGGCTGCCGACAGGGACCTGGACAAGAGTTTTAAGTACCCCTTCATCCCTTGCAGGAGAAACAACCACTACCTTTTATGATACCAGGGGAAGAGGTATAAGTACCTATATAAAAAACCACTTAACAGGCATAAGCCATACGGATAATGAAATTGATTTTACAGGAAAAACGTTAACCACACAAACCGAACACCAGCGGTTAGCAGGTGGTGCCAAAATGGCTATTGAGGAAAAATTTACGTACTCGCCTCAGGATCGTTTGCTGACCCATACCCATAAAATCGGCGTAGGTACACCCCAGCTCATGGCAGAAAATAAATACGATGCCCTGGGACAGCTCATGAGTAAAAATGTCGGAAACAGTACAGGGAGTCCCTTACAGAAAATCGATTTTAATTACAACATAAGAGGCTGGCTTACTGAGATCAATAAAACCGCTAACCTGCAGCAGAGCACGGATCCGCTGGATTTGTTTGCTTTTAAGATCAATTACACCACCACAGCAACAGGTATTACAGATGTAAATGCCTTATATAATGGCAATATCGCCGAAACTTTCTGGAGAACCGGTTCTGATAATATCGAACGCGCTTACGGGTACCAATACGATAAACTGAACCGACTGAAAAATGCCATTTACGAGAAAAATGGTCTGACGACCAATGCCTACGATGAGAGTTTAACCTACGACAGAAACGGAAACATCATGTCCCTGAAGCGAAAGGGAGACATTGATCCCCAAATTCAGCCCATAGGCATTGACGATCTGGTGTATACGTATGCCATCAACACGAACCAATTGGGTAAGGTCGTGGATAACAGTAACAATACCAGTGGTTTTAATGATTTCAACAAAACAGGCGATGATTATACTTACGATGCCAACGGCAACCTGATTACGGATAAAAATAAAAACATCACGGCCATTACCTACAACCACCTTAATCTTCCTAAAAAAATAACGTTTGGAACCACTGGAAGTATTGAGTATATTTACAACGCAGCAGGACAAAAAGTACAGAAAATTGTCACCGAAACCGCAAAACCAATCGTAACTACGGATTATTTGGGAGGTTTTCAGTACAAAGACAATATACTGGAGTTTTTCCCAACGGCTGAGGGGTATGTAAAAAATACTGCTGGTGCGTATTCGTATGTGTTTCAGTACAAAGACCATTTAGGGAATGTACGTGTTTCTTATTCCAAAAATGCACAAAACGTTCTTGAGGTTATTGATGAAAATAATTATTATCCTTTTGGTTTAAAACATAAGGGGTATAATGAATATGTAGCGACTGGCAATAAATATAAATACAATAATAAAGAGCTTCAAGACGAGCTGGGGCTTAACATGTACGACTACGGAGCACGTAATTATGACCCTGCAATTGGTCGCTGGATGAATATTGACCCTATGGCAGAGAAATATTTTGATATTACTCCGTATAATTATGTTGCAAATAGTCCTATTAATTCTATCGACCCAGATGGTATGGATAAATATATTGTAACTAATGATGGTAAAACCGTTTTAGCATTAAAACAAAAGGGAGATGATATTTTATATGCAATTGATGGAAATGGCAATCTAAAAGACACTAATAAAGATAAGAAAACTGATGAAAAAGATGGTCTAACAGTAAAATCAGAAGGCTTATTGAGTCAATTGACTAATTATCGGTCTGGTTCGGAAAAGACTGGAACAACCTATTTTTCTTCAATAGGTGAACAAAGTAAACAACACGAAGAAGACTATTTAAATATTTTTAAATATGTTTCAGATAATACTAATGGAGCAGAGTTTTCATTAACATTTTACGAAGACAGAGGGCGAAATTGGATTGAGTTAGCTACATATCAATCTGAAAAAAGGTCTCCATCCCCTGATGGTTTAGGCAAAGGAATTAATTATTCGAAGATTAAATGGCATGCACATAATCATCCTGATGTTAAATCAGCAGACGAAATGAGTTCTATGGGAATTGCAGGACCTGGGCAAATGTACGACCCATCTGATGCTCGTAATGCAGTAAGACATGAAAGAGCTTATCGTAATTATGTTTATTTTCCTGAATCAAAAAAATTATATAATGTTACGATGTACGGAATTAAATATATTAAAAAAATTAATGAATCAAAAGATTTAAAATAACTTACATGATGAAAAATTATATTATTACAGTTATATTTTTATTACTATTAACTTGTTGTAAGAATTACAATAATGATTTAGATAAAAATCTAAATATGGCAATTCTTAATTATCAAAAAGAATACCCTATTCCTCAATTGACTAATAAGAATGAAGCAGGTCAAGCAATTTATCTTTATAAAGTATATTTTTGGAAAGAAATGAGAGATACCATAGTCGTCTTACAACGGTCATCTGGTGGAATTTCAAAATTGGATAAAGGATATGGTATTTACCAAGATGAAAATTTACAGCCAACTTTTATTTATGATGATAATAATTTGGGCAGTAGATTTATTAAAAATAAAATAAATGATATTGAAAAAAATAAAAGGTATTATTGGTTAAAAGGAGCAACACCTCCAGAAAATTTTCCGCCAGTTTATAAATACAAAGTTATAAACAACGAATTGAAACTCGTTAAAATAGACACAGTGTGGCAAAAATGGGATTAAGAAATAATAAAAGAAAAGCCACTTCATATACGAAGTGGCTTTTGGTTTATCATGTAATGATATTATTACGGAATAGCCGTAAATGTACCTGTGGTGATATTGAATTTTTTTGCTACTATTTTAGTACCGTCACAGTAACCTAATGGAAAACCATTATCATTGGTTAAGTTACTAATATTGAATTCCCCTTTTAAGGTTTTCCCATCAAAACTAGTTATTTTTATTGTTCCAGATGTTTCGTCATTATCCCAAAGACTAACTTCTTTATAACAAAGTGAGGAGTCATTTAGAGGTAAAAAGTAATAGGTGTTCTTTGTGTATAAGTTGTATGTTTTATTTGCAACTAAGACCTTATCAGTTGTCCTGATTGTCAAACTAAATATTTCTAAGATATCCGAAGCCTTTCCTTTTACTTTTGGAGATGCAGTTATTTCAAACTCATTAGCACTAGTTGTTGTATTATCGTTTTTTGTCCAATTTACATCAGACATCAAGTAGTTTTGTTCGCTGCTTTTCACACAATACTTTTACAAAAAACGGTTCCTTATTAGGAACCGTTTTGAATATTAGGGAATTACAAATCAACTTGGAAGTTTTTTTATAAACAGCCTTTTAAAAAAATAATTTTATTCGAGAGGATTTTTTATATTTACTTGCTGCAACTCTTACATTGGTTTTGTTGGTTTACCGTTATTCTATTGATTTTTTGCTCAGTAAAATGAGTTTTATATTGAATTATGGCTATAGGTTTACCACTGAAAGATTCTTCAGGAGTATTGCCTTGTAAAGAAAATTGAGGTCTAACATTGTTGTAAGCATAAACGTCTTCAGATAAAAATTCTGTAAGCTGTTTTCTGTTTTCCAGATTTCGAGGCAGTAAAAATTGATGCTTGATTATTTTATTGAATGCTTCTATTTTAGAGTTGGAAAATGGAATATCTTTTTGAGCGATCAAATGTTTTATGTCATCGTTTGTAGAAGCTATAAAATCTTTAACAGTTGAATTTACATTTTCGATCCCACCATCAGTAATAAATTGTATTAAATCATTATTCTTGTTTTTTAAGTAAGCTTTTTGCAGTAAATGCTTAATTGCAGCAGGACTTGAATGGTCTTCAACACGATAACCTAAAATCATTTTAGAAAAATGATCCATTAGAAAATGAATATAATGTTTCTTCCCATCCAAAGTTTTCAAAATTGTAACATCGGCACACCAAACCTCATTTGGCTTGTAACTTTTAAGAGTAGAATATTTTGTTTTAGGCTGTATATATCTTGATTTCTGATAACCTAATAATGTTGAATATTTATAAAAAGTGGTTAAACAAATAGAAATATCTCTGTTTCTAATTCCTAGAAAATAAACAGAAGATTTAGACCAATATCTGTATTTTTCATCTTCTAAATATTTTTTTATTTGAAAAATTTCTTTCTTTAACAATTGGTGTGGATACTGCTTTGTACACCATAAGAAATAAGAAGCATCGCATTTATTAATTACCAATGTTTTATAGTTCTGATAAGTTCCTCTCGAGATATTGAAAACTTTTAAAGCATCCTCAATCGGAATCGTTTCTTTAACAATTTCGATCACGTTTACAATTTTTTCTTTGTACTTGCTTAGATGATTTTTTATTGATTTAAAGCTGTTAAAAATTTCATGATAAGTTTGTGATAATTTAAAATAAGCCTTGATGACTTTTTTGCTATTATTTGAACTTCCAATACTTTTTATTAGTTCTAATTCTTCTTTGATAAATGCATTAATTTCACACCCTAAATATTTGTTTTCAGATTCATTTTGCCAGCGATGCTTGTTTGTTTTTGAGATTCTTGATTTTAACTCTTCTGGCAGATTATCATACAATCCATTTCTAATATAATGTTTAACATTAGTATCCCATGAATTACGATTTATTGAAGAGATCATAAAAATATTTTGCGGCTAATTTTTTAATATAAGTAGGTAAAAATAGAACTCTTCTGATCAATTTAAATTAATTTGAATTAAATATTTTTTGAAATTTTCAGTCTCTAAATCTTTAAGCTTTACTGCCCATGAATTCCCATTGTGAATTGCTTTCAAAATTGTATTTTTACTTATAATTCCCAACAATTCTGAATAATGATAAAATGTTCTATGGGTTGTGAATTGCTTTCAAAATTGTATTTTTACTTATAATTCCCAACTAGTCCTGCAAATTAAGCTTCATAAAATTAGTTGTGAATTGCTTTCAAAATTGTATTTTTACTTATAATTCCCAACATTCGATTGCGTTTATGTATTTTGGTTGCGGTTGTGAATTGCTTTCAAAATTGTATTTTTACTTATAATTCCCAACAATTATAGCTACAGACGATTCCGAAACAGGTTGTGAATTGCTTTCAAAATTGTATTTTTACTTATAATTCCCAACGAGCTCTGTGGCTAAAAGCGTAAGAACCGTGTTGTGAATTGCTTTCAAAATTGTATTTTTACTTATAATTCCCAACAATAAAAGATTAGGAGGGTCGCTTTCTTTAGTTGTGAATTGCTTTCAAAATTGTATTTTTACTTATAATTCCCAACTTTTCTTTTACTTATTCGGCGCCATAGGGCGTTGTGAATTGCTTTCAAAATTGTATTTTTACTTATAATTCCCAACTAAACACAGTAAACACAATATATAAGTAAAGTTGTGAATTGCTTTCAAAATTGTATTTTTACTTATAATTCCCAACCAAAAGGCTAATCGCTTAAAAGGCAATTCGTTGTGAATTGCTTTCAAAATTGTATTTTTACTTATAATTCCCAACCAAAACTTTTTATAGTTTTACCCGATACTAGTTGTGAATTGCTTTCAAAATTGTATTTTTACTTATAATTCCCAACTTCGTACTCTGATGCCTTGCTCCCAAGGCTGTTGTGAATTGCTTTCAAAATTGTATTTTTACTTATAATTCCCAACGGCGCCACCTGCAAACTGCAAGAGCTTTCCGTTGTGAATTGCTTTCAAAATTGTATTTTTACTTATAATTCCCAACGACACTACCGCGATTGAAAATCCAGTTTGGGTTGTGAATTGCTTTCAAAATTGTATTTTTACTTATAATTCCCAACTTCGCTAATTCGACAGATAAGTCGTTCGCGGTTGTGAATTGCTTTCAAAATTGTATTTTTACTTATAATTCCCAACCCGTGCCTTGGACGCCCGAACAAGCGGCCTGTTGTGAATTGCTTTCAAAATTGTATTTTTACTTATAATTCCCAACATTAACTGCGAGAACTATCACCGTTAGATAGTTGTGAATTGCTTTCAAAATTGTATTTTTACTTATAATTCCCAACCAACATGAATGCCGACGTCTATGCGATCATGTTGTGAATTGCTTTCAAAATTGTATTTTTACTTATAATTCCCAACGGCAAGCCTGAGAAGTACGAGCACCTTAAAGTTGTGAATTGCTTTCAAAATTGTATTTTTACTTATAATTCCCAACTTCCCGGATCATTATTTGAAGGAGATTTAAGTTGTGAATTGCTTTCAAAATTGTATTTTTACTTATAATTCCCAACGCTGTTCCTGTTGAGGGATTTGTTAGTTGAGTTGTGAATTGCTTTCAAAATTGTATTTTTACTTATAATTCCCAACCTTTCGGGATACGCTTATTAAGATAGTACTGTTGTGAATTGCTTTCAAAATTGTATTTTTACTTATAATTCCCAACAAACATCAACAGCCAAAATAGCGCAATCGAGTTGTGAATTGCTTTCAAAATTGTATTTTTACTTATAATTCCCAACTGCAGCAAATAGAGCAGTTGGTGTTTTCAAGTTGTGAATTGCTTTCAAAATTGTATTTTTACTTATAATTCCCAACCAGCTCGAAAATCTACAAAATTTAGTTTACGTTGTGAATTGCTTTCAAAATTGTATTTTTACTTATAATTCCCAACATACCGCGAGTTAATCGTTTGATATGTTGGTAGTTATATGTTTGTTTTGAAATTAAAAAATCGATTCATTTGACTGTTGAAGTTCAGTTAGTTAGGTTCTTTTTCAATCCTAATTTTAGAAAAGTTCTAGCTGTTGAGATGGTTTTTCTGTTTCCACAGGTTTTTTTCCATAAAACAGTTCCATCATTCCAAATTGTTTATCTGTGATTTGCATCACACCAATTTTTCCATGCTCAGGTAAGCTGTTTTTTATTCTTTTGGAATGTACCTCGGCATTTTCTCGACTAGCGCAGAAGCGCATATATATCGAAAATTGGAACATAGAAAAACCATCATCTAATAATCTCTTACGAAAATTACTAGCAATTTTACGCTCTTTGCGCGTTTCGGTGGGCAGATCAAAAAACACTAATATCCACAAACTTCTATATTGATTTAAACGTGTGTAATGCTCATCATACATAAATTGGGTATAAAATTCTTCTGGAACTTCCTTCAAAACATTCATGTAAAGAATTGGTTGTTCTACTCATAGCCACCATTAAAGGGCTATTTTTACCATCAATGTTCACATCTATTGTTGCAATATTCAATAATTGTTTTTTTATTTCGATTGTTAATTCGTTATACGAATCTTCCGTTTCCATAATATGACATACAATTAAATCAACATACGGCCGATAAGGCTCCATGATGTCATCGGCAAGGCAATAAGCATTATATTTATTACGATGAAAGATACCTAATGTTGGAAGCATTCCCGAACTTACTAATGCTCTTGCTGTAATAGCTCTCAAAATCGCATAACCGTAATTGAGTAAATTATTTGGAGGGATTCCTTTTTGTCCTCTTGTGAAATTCTCTATTTTTATAAGACTTTGCCAATAGTACACAGCAGCTCTAGATTCATGATTTAAAGAATCACCAGAGGTTACTTCCTTTGCCCATAATTCCATTTTACGCATTGGGATTCCTTTTTCTTTTAATAGTCCTGCCTGATTGGTTATTTTAGAACTGATAGTTTGCTGCCACAAATTCTTTTTGAGCGGAACAGAAGCATTAATCTGGTTTTTAAAACGTTCAGTTTGTTCTGTATGTCCGCTTAAAGGCATTAACAAACCAATTGGTAAATGTTGTTGGTCACAATTGATTAAAGCAACATTGTTATGAGTGAGTTTTTCTAATAAACCATTGGTTATTGTAATTTGTTGATTTTCTAAAACGATAACACCTATGTCTTCAATGGCAACGGTTTTAGTCTCTTGTTCTTTATCAGGATAAGAAATTACAATTTGCTCATTTTTAGTGCTCAAATAAGCGGGATTGCCGAAGAAAAGGGTGCGTTTTATCATTTGATAATTTTTATTATTTTACCTAATCGATTAATTTCTATCTTCCAACAAACGGATTTAATTTGAACAGCCTTAATAGTATTTTGATTTTTAGATTGAGGACTTCCTAATCCATATTCATTTTGTATTGGATAATTTAATCCTATTTTTTGTTGGTCTTTTTTATTGATATTAAATATTAAACTTGAAGTGCTAGCAGGAATGAAATTACATGTTGTGTCACTACTGTCAGTAAATTTATATATTCTTTCAGTTTGCTCTTTTGTAAAATTTTTAATGTTTACTTGACTAGGATTTTCAATTTCTTCAATAGTAGGGACAAATACCAAATCATTAGGATTTAAATAAAAAAGTAGCGGAGATAATTCTTTAGTTTTTTCATCTATATAATTTTTTGGAACAGAACATTCATTTGGTTTTAATTTTTCAAAAGCACCTAATTTTTGACTTTCAATTATTTCATTCAGTGGAATAGTTTTGTAATTTCTTTTCCCATTATTGTCTTTATAAATAGCAAAGAATAAATTAGTTCCTGATGCAGTTTCTACAAATTTGTCTTTTTTATTCCCTGTGTCTCCAAGAGAAAATCTTCCGCTTTCTTCAAAAACTCTAACCTTTTTAATTGGTTGATGTTTTTTACCATTATTTAATGCTGTAATATTTTTATTGAGTTCATCCAAACCATTTTCAGAAAAAGCAACTTCGTTAGCGGGTATTTTTTTTCCATTTTCATCAGTAGCATTTTGATAGATTTCTTGTTGAAGATGATTTAATAGAATCTTTTGAATACCTGTGTCAGTTATTTTCTCAATTCTTTTTTCATCAAAGGTAATATCAAGTGTTTTTCTTGTTGCTGTGGCTTCTATATTTTCATAAACTTGAACTTTGTCAATAACTTTTCCATCAATCATTACAGGAAAATCTTTGAGGTGTTTTTTTAATCCCTCATTATTGTTTGAGTATCTCTTGATTTTTTCTTTCAGTTGTTTTTTAACTGTTGTATCAACAATAAGTTCTACTTGTTCAGTTGCATTTACAATAGCAATATGACTTTGTTTGATTCGCTTTAAAAAGACTTTACCACTTACAGTTTCTGCGTGCATTGGTTTTCTAATTGCCCAATTGTCTCCTTTAGTTTGTTTAATAATGACTTTTTTCATCGTACCATCTTCTTCTTTCCAAACTTGGTATTTGTTTACCGTTTTATTGATAACTCTAGTGTTTTGCTTGAAACTGATTATGGTTTGATTTAATTGGTCTTCTGCTTTTTTTGTAAAATTATCCCAAGGTTTGTGAAAATCTTTTGCGATATTTTGTATTTTTCCATTAATTTGAATTTCTTCAATTCTACGTAGCTTAGAAACTAATGAATAATTTGTTCTTTCTGAATTGATGGAGTTTAAATAATTGACGTGATCTTTTGTTACACAAGCAATTACCAAAGCATCTAAAGCGTGATGGCGATGGTCAATTCTTTTTTTAGAAAAAGCTTTTGCAATTGCATCCGGTACGGTGGTTTGAAAAACTTGTTTTCCACTGTTTCCAAATTCATCTTTTTTGAGTTCTAATTTACCAAAATCACTAGAATTAGTAATCGCATTCAAACGCTCAAAACGAGGTGTAATTATGTTATTCCAAACATCATTCAAACCCCAATCTTGTTTCATTCTTGATGTGATTGACCCATTCAAAGAAACGATATGTTTTGAGGTTACTTCCTGTTCATCATCATCTCGAACTATTTTACTCAAAAGATTCTTTACAATTTTACTGATATATTTAGTGTCATTTAATTGTCTTTCGATAAACTTTTCTGGAATTTCCTCACTTAATAATCTTTTTTGCTTGTTTTTATTTTTGCTGTAATAGCTAGTGATGTGTTGGTTATAGGCTTCTTTAGTGAAAATTTTAACTGTTTTTCCTCCAGTTAAGGTTACAATTCTGTCTTCATTTTTTAGAATGAATTCTAATGCAGTCTTATTTCCTTTCAAATCATTGACTTCAGATTCGCAGATAACTTTATTTGAAAACGAATCATCAAATAATCTTGATTGTGGAATAATGTGTTCAATTTGATATTTGGTTGTAAAAAGGTCACTTAATGGAATTAACTTTCCAGTATATGGAGAAATATAACCTTGTTCTAACCACAGTTTATATTTGATAATTTCAGAAGTAGTTGGTTTTGCAATTTTTCTAATTTTATCAATGTCTTCTAATTTTTCTTTTCTAATTTCACTACTATAAACTCCTTCTTCGTAAATTTTTAAAATCTCTTGCTGACTTGGTGAATAAGGACGAACATCATTTATGCCATCATTTTTCAATTCCGTTAAAATGGCTTTGATTCGTAAGTTTGTGTTTTCGTTTTGATTTATATTGTCGGTAATTCTTTTTCTATCTGAAGAATTGTTTTTCATTTCACGCCCCAATTCAATATGGATTTCATTAAAGAAATTTTCTTTTCCCTCTCCAAAATGTTGCCAAATATCTTTTACTACTCGCAACGTTTCTGTAATAACTTGCTCTACAATTGGATTGCGGAGGGAATGTTGTTTAAAATCATATTTTAAAAAGTGCTCAATATCTGCAGGAGTTTTCCATTTTGAAACATCAGTAGCTTCACTGTGTCTATCGTAAATAATATAAGATGCTAACCATAATGGTAATCCTTTGAAGTCAGGAAGAATATTCAAATGAATAGCTTTTTCTCGAACACGAACTCTAATATTTTCATCAAATTCTCCTGTTTGTATTTTGTCAATTCTTGCCAGTGTTTTGATATCTATATTGTTTTCATTCCAATTACTTCCAAAACGCATTAAGGGCAATAATTTTTTTATTGCTTTTTCAGAAAACGAGCCATAATCTTTCTTGTAAGGTTTTAATTTTGAAAAATTGATTATAAAATCATCAGGTAAATTCTGTCGTTTAGCAAAAGTGGAAATAGCTTTTGTAATTTCGATTTTATCTGTAACAGAATATAAAATATGCCATAAATCTTGGGTATTTTTAGTGTCAAAAAAAGATTTATCTACATCAATTTTTGCGATTGCATTCAAAAATTGATTTCTTGTTTCGTTGCAAGGATAGATTTTGTATTCTACAAAATTCCATCTGAATTTGTCTTCTTTTAATTTGAATTTTGGGTACGCCAAAAATTGTTTTTGACTAATTTCAGTTTTATCATTTAACCAATTAAATAATTCTACTAAATCCTCTTCCGTTTTTAAATAATCATTCGTAACGTCAATTTCATTTATGATTTCTTTCTTGTAAATTTTAAGATTTTTCACAAATTGTAATAATCTGAATTCCTGAAAAATAGGATTTGATTTTGCAATACACTTCAAAGGTTTCACGATTTGCTTACCATTACTGTCTTTCACCAAAACACCTTTTTTGTCTTTGATTGGAATAAACTCCAAACTACAATCACTTATTAATGATGTTTTACTTTTAAGGGGACGCTGATAAAAGATAATATCTTCCAAAAATAAATAGTCGAATCCTTTGTCTTTGATGTTGTTTTTATGAGAATCATTATGCCTGTACAATTCAGCAATACATTTTTGATAGAGATTTCTATTGTCAAAGATTTCATTATGAAATTCAATTTGGGCTTTTAGAATTTTTGATAGTTCCTCTTTATAAAACTTCCTTTCAATAGTTCTGACTAATTCTCCTTTTATTTTTTGATTTGGTTTTTTGAGTAAATTATCATAAATAAAAGTGCCAACCGATTTTTCACTTTGATTAATTGTTTGTTCTGTTCTAATTTTTACTAATCCCCAATCGTCTTCTTTTGGAGACCTAAAACTTCTCTTTTCTTCATTGTCTTTATTGAGTTTAATAGTTCCGTCATCATTCACTTCAGTTGTTACAATAAAGTTCTTTTGTTTTCCGACCCAGTCAAACAATGCAATTTTGCTTTCTCGCTTGTAAATCCAACCGTTTTCTAGAATAACATTATACCAAATACCAGATTTTCCTTTTTCTCTTTCAATTACATCAACAACGGCAAGTGTATGAAATTCTTCTAATTTATTTTTGTTTACTTCTTCTTCCTCTCCACGCAATTGATAATAGCCTCTTTTTTGATTGAAATTTAAAATAATCCAAGCCAATTCTTCTTTAGGAATTTTTTCGGTTAATGCTTTTTTTCTCAAATAATAAATTGTCCAATCATAAGGAACTTGTTTTAATTCAGGATTTGTTAATTGAAATTCGGCAAGCATTTCTTGATGACTATCCAAAAATAAAAATTGGTTTTTACCACTTTCATTTTTATAAAAAGATAATTTTTCCTCTCTTTCAGGTTTGAATTGCCCAAACTTTTTGTCAAAATCAATCGCTTCAGAATAATGCTTAGGCAAGAAATCAAGAATATTCAAAACTCGATGAAGTCTTTCTCTTCTTAATAAAAAGCGTTGTACTAATCTTCTTGTTCCTCTATATTTTGTTCTATCTTTTGTTTGAGAGGTAGTTACACCAATGTCAAATTTCCCTAAAACTTCTTGACTCATAGGGATTATTCTGCTTCCTAAGCCCTCGATGTTTCCGGATTTATTATCTAAGTCATTATTTATTAATGCCCATCCAATACTATTCGTTCCTAAATCTAATCCTAATATTTTTTTCATTTCTTAAAAATTAATTTCTAAAATTAAGTAAAAGATAATTAATTGATTTATGGAAAACCATAATTAAGAGTTAGAGATTTTATTGTATTATTGCAATACAATTTTGAAGCAATTCACAATAAGGATTATTCCGTTGTGAAAACATTCAAAGCGGCCTCACAAGGGTCGCTTTTTTATTTAAAAAGAAATTTGAATATGCTAACAAAAAACGGAGATAAAGTTAAGGTTGTAATTTTGCACCCTTAACTTTTTAAATCCTTTTCTGAATTCTCCTTTTCTTCTTTTTCATAAATTGTTTTGATACATAATCGGAAGAGTATTCAGAGCGACTAATTAGATCCAGAAGCTTGACTAAATTTGGAATTGTAATCGAGTCTTTTTGGTATTGCAGATCATCAAGCAGTAGTTCTCTGGATGGCAGTTTTTCATAAATTTGATTGTTGTTTTCCTTGGCAGAAACCTTCATTCCGCAACGTTCCTCAATAGCTTTTGCACTGAATTCTTTTCCTAAACGGCTTCCATTAAAAACATTTTTTGTTATGTGGTCAATATAGGTGATGCCATAAAGCTGGCCTTCATTGCTTCTTCTAAAAATAGTATGAATGCCTTCTCTTTCTAATAATTCAGCAAGTTTTCCTAAAGGCATTGCTTTCTCATTAAGCAACATCGTATTGATTTTATTTTTTACTCGTGATTTGTCTGAAGGTTTCCTTACCTCATTTTTCTTAAAATTTTCTACTAAAAATTTTAAAGTCGGCTTAAAGTAAAAATCACTTGCCTTTATCGGGACACCTTTTGGATTTCCTTTGTCATCGAGTATTTTATACACGAGCCCATTTGTTTGGAATACTCTTGATTTCTCACTGCCACGGTCAGCCAAAACATTATATTGTTTCAGCACTGCATTCAACTCAGGAAGGTTCGAATATTTATAGTCATTTATAACGTGATTTAAAATATTCTTTAAAGCTTTTTTTGATTCAACCTTTCCATAATTAGCCTTTCCAATTGAAATGGGTTTTAACTCAAATTGTTCTTTTATTTTTCGTCCTTCTGCTTTTACCAGTCCAAAAATTTCTTCAATTTCCTTTCTTGCTGGCTCTGATTTCCGTATACCTAAATGATGCATGTCAATCCGTTTGCCGTCTCTTTCAATGTTTACAGAAACCACATGAACGTGTGGGTGTCCCGCATCATGATGCTGGTACACCAAATAAGGCTGTCTTCCAAAACCTATTTTGTCCATATAGGTATTTACAATATCCATTAGTTTTTCTTTGGAATGATTTTCTGATGGATCAAAATTGAGCGATATATGTACGCTATTTCGTTTGGTATTTTCGTTTAATTCAATCCGTTTTGTAAAACGGTTGATTTTTGTAAAATCATTTAATTTATCTATATCAGCGGTGTAATTTCCTGCACCGATACATTCTGCCACACCCTCTTTAACTTTGTTTTCATTATAGTTAAAAATACTGCGAATTGAATGGCTCGTTTTTATGATTGTAACCATTTGTCCGAGATTTTATAAATATGATTTTGAATGTCATTTATCTTGTTGGAAAGGATCATTCTTTCTAATTCGTAACGTGTAATCCATTCTCTAAATTCCGGAATTTGTTTTATGGTGTGCATTTTTTTTACAACCTGATTTACATTGTTTCCAACAGCACTCAGCTCACTGCGTAGTAGTACTATTTCTTCGATAGAATCATCTATTGACTGATTCCTGTAATGTGTTGTAATGGGCTTGTTAAATAAATGCTTGCGAACATAATCGCTCAGTTTACGGCACGTGCTGTTTTTGTACCGTTGCTCAATTTTCGCATACTCCTGTGGTGTCAGGCGCAGTGTAATTCTGCGTGATCTGTTTGAATTTTCTCTTTCCATCATCTTTCATTTTCATTGTTATCAAACTCTTTTTGTCTTATAAAGTCTCTGATCCCGAGTTCCGAGGATAGATCAGCCAGATAGGCGGTTGTCCGACAACCGTTCATCTTGCCGACTGCAGGAACGTGGCAGTCTTTGAGATTTTTTTTAAAGCAGGTTTCTAATTTAAATAAAATATTTAAAAGTTTGATAGTCATAATTTACTCATGATGGCTGTAGGTTATTACAATGAATAAATACTTAAAAAAAGAAAAAGGAAAAAAAGAAAGCAGTCTGAAATTGGACAGTCAGGCAGATGAAGTGCTATAAGTCCCGAAGGGCATTTTTTGGAGGAACGAAGAAAAATGTTATGCGCACTTCTCTGGCTGTGTCCAATAACTTGCTTTGCTTTTTTTCTTTTGAAGAAATTTCCTTGTCTTTAAAATTATATCTGCAGTATAATTTAAGGGGTAATGTCTTTTAAATAGTTTTATTTTTCAAATAATTAATCCACTTTTCTACTTCATTTTTTATTTTACCTGCATTATGTTTTGGATAGTGTTTTTTTACATATTCAAAGAATTCTGTTTTAGTATTACCTGTTTCCCATTCCATAACACTTAGATAAAGCATTGGCCATTTTTTGGTCTGTTGCATAAAATCATATAATGCATAATAAGGAGGTCCAT
>NZ_QWDM01000110.1 GCF_003996965.1 Flavobacterium cupreum
TATTGATAATACAATCACTACCCATCGAACCACCTGTCGGTGATTCGATAAAAACTTTACTTCTTCCAGATTGTTAAAGAACGAAACAGCATTGACCTCTAAAAGATCAAACCTAAGCATAGTTGCTTACGTTTGTACTTTCAAGATATCGTAGAGTGATGGTGGAGGATGACGGGATCGAACCGACGACCCCCTGCTTGCAAAGCAGGTGCTCTCCCAGCTGAGCTAATCCCCCGGTCTTATGTGGCAGTTACTTCAAAAATCATCTGGCTCTGCCAGTAAATTTTTTACTAATTACCCCAAACGAAAGTAGGTTTTTACTTTCGTTTGATAACCTTGGTAGGGCTGGTTGGACTCGAACCAACGACCCCCGCGTTATC
>NZ_QWDM01000111.1 GCF_003996965.1 Flavobacterium cupreum
CGACAGTTTTTTGGACAGGATCGAGCCGGTGATCATGGCCACCGATTCGACCGTGGCGGTGGTGTCGCGGATGCTGTAGAAGCGCTTGTCGGCCGGCGCCAGCTGCGCCGTCTGGCCGATGATGGCCACGCCGATGTCCTTGACCACGGTGCGGAACAACTCGGGATCGGGCACGGTGCAGTAGCCCGGAATGGAGTCGAACTTGTCTAGCGTGCCGCCGGTGTGGCCCAGGCCGCGGCCCGAGATCATCGGCACGAAGCCGCCGCAGGCGGCGATCATCGGCCCGAGCATGAGCGAGACCACGTCGCCCACGCCGCCGGTCGAATGCTTGTCGACGACCGGGCCGGGCAGGTTCATCGAACGCCATTCCATGACCTG
>NZ_QWDM01000112.1 GCF_003996965.1 Flavobacterium cupreum
CGGCCATCTTTTCGCTGCCAGCCTTGAACAGCCGGAGGTTTTCGTCGAAATCGAAGTCCCCGCCCTTGCCGATGTAGTCGGCGTAGCCTTCAAGCAACCATTGTGGGTAACGCAGCGTGACCAGGCGTCCATATTGGCGGCCGACATCGATGTGGGTCGCCTCGTGCGCGATGTAATACGAAAGCGTGCGCTGCGCGGCGTCGGCGATCGGCCCCGGACCCGGCGAATGGATGCGGTTGCCGGCGATATCGGCGGCGCGGATATAGATGTTGCGCGTGTTCCAAGTGTCCGCGGCGCCGCCAAGGCGGGCGCTGAAATGTTGGCCGTAAATCCACAAACGCCAGTTGGCGTTGCAAATGAACAGCCGGATTGGGGTTT
>NZ_QWDM01000113.1 GCF_003996965.1 Flavobacterium cupreum
GGCTGACCCAGCGCGCGCCCCTGTGCATCGGGCTGTCGGCCAATTCGCCGGGCTGGCAGGGCGAGGACTCGGGCTTTTGCAGCGCGCGCAGCAACGTCGTGAGCGCCTTCCCGATGAGCGGCATCATGCCCTCGCACATCAGGACCTGGGCCGACTTCCAGGCCCATTTCGACCGCCTCGCGGGCCACGGCATCGTCAACAGCATCAAGGATTTTTATTGGGACGTGCGCCCCAAGCCCGAGTACGGAACGATCGAGCTGCGCGTGCTCGACACCCCCCTGAAGCCAGCCTACGCGGCGGCGCTGGGCAGCTACGCGCGCGAGCTGTGCATCGAGGTCTACAACAATCCGGGCCGGTGGCCGAACGAGGATTGCAAGG
>NZ_QWDM01000114.1 GCF_003996965.1 Flavobacterium cupreum
GCCGCGACCGCGCAGCACGGCATTGCTGAACGCGATGCTTTGCACGCCCTGCTGGCAATGCGCGCCATCGTTGCTGCGGAACTGCACGCTCAGGCTCGCGTTCATGTTCTTGAGCCGGAAGGTGACCATCTCGGTCGACGGCTGCCCCTCCTCGACCGCGCGGGTGGCAATCGTCACGTCGCCCGTCGCCAGTCCGTTCATGTGCACGTTGACCTTGGTGCGCGGTCCTGGATCGGTGGTGTCGTAACAGGCGTGGAAATACTTCACCTCGTGCACGCCGTTGGCCGGCGTGTACACGTAGTCCTGATTCTGGTTCGCGGCCTGCGCGCCCATGCTCAGTGCGGCGGCCAGCGCCGCGAGAGCCGTTTTGATAGAT
>NZ_QWDM01000115.1 GCF_003996965.1 Flavobacterium cupreum
TTGTTGCAATTGTTTTGCGCTTACCCTTTGCAGTGGGAGCATTAAGCCCGTAATGCGGTAAATTAACTTCGGTGTCGTGTGCCATAGTGTATATAGGTTCTCTGTTATTACTTGTTGTACCGTCTATGATAAAATAGCCGTCTTTTATATCGCCTGTTTCTTGGTTAAGGGGTACAATTACGTATACATGAGTATACAGGTCAGGGCGAAAACTCGGTTGTTTGATTTGCCTGATATAATGGCGAATCCCCATATTGGCCAGTAAACAACTGGCAAAGATGGAATAGGTTTTACAATCAACGCCCGAAACCCTTTGCCTGAAAGCGCAGGCAGGACTTCTAAGGTTTTGTTCGAGTCCATCGGCTTTGTACTGTA
>NZ_QWDM01000116.1 GCF_003996965.1 Flavobacterium cupreum
TTCAAGGTGGAGCGGGGCCCGACTTAAGAAATACCACCACATCGTCCCCGCCTTCGCGAGGACGATGTGGGTTTTTGTCGTTCAAATTATATCGACACGATTTCTGGAGCGTCTCACTCATAGATGCGGCGCGCTCCGGGTGACAAATGTCATGCCAAAGTCATGTCGTTTGCGTCTGGCGGCCATCGCCCGCCGGCGGCATGATGGATGCATCCAAACCAAGGAGCAAACATGAAACAAGCATTCGTCAAGCCGCTGGTCAAGACACTCTTCCTCGCCGGCGTGTTCGGCGTTTCGATGGCGGCGTCCGCCGCCCCCACGCTGGTGCAGGACGTGCGCGTGTTCGACGGCGAGCGCATGCACGCCAAA
>NZ_QWDM01000117.1 GCF_003996965.1 Flavobacterium cupreum
TGTGGCCGCGCCGAATATGCCGAATATGCCCGTCACGCCGGTCGCGCCCCTCGCGTCGGTCCCGGCCGCGATCGTGCAGACCCGCCCCATCGCCCTGTCCGGCCCCGGGGGCCTGCCACCCGCCGCCATGCAGCCCGGCGCGGTGCAAGCCGGCGCGGTCCGCATCGCGCTGATGCTGCCGCTGCGCTCGGAAGCGCTGGGCAAGCCGGCCGAGGCGGTGCGCGCCGGCTTCATGGCCGCATACGAGCGCGACAGCGCCGGCTTCGTCGTCAACCTGGTGCAGGCCGGCGACACCCCCGACCAGGTCCCCAGCGATTACGCCAGCGCGGTCCAGAACCACGCCCTCGTGGTCGGGCCGCTCGCGCGCG
>NZ_QWDM01000118.1 GCF_003996965.1 Flavobacterium cupreum
CAAACGCCCTGACCTCGATGCGTTCTAGCTGGCTTGCCTGCGGCCCGGCGCGCTCGTAGGACGTGGCGGCGCCAAAATCGCCCAGCAACGCCGGTCCGGTCGCATCAACCATGATGTTGTGCGCGTACAGGTCGCCGTGCATGAGACCTTTGGCGTGCAAGGTGGCGCAGGCCGAGGCGATCCCGATGCCGATGTCGGCAATCTGTCTGGCCGAAAACGTGCTTCCCGGCGCGTACACATCGCGCGTGCAGCTGGCAAACGTCGGCGGCAAGCCCAGGTTGGCGTAGGCCGGATCGATCAGTTCGAGCACCAGGCCCTCGCGTCGCCCCGGATGGCCGCCGAGCTTGCCCAGCACCGCGACCAAATT
>NZ_QWDM01000119.1 GCF_003996965.1 Flavobacterium cupreum
TGTTCACTTTTTTAATACCCTGTTCGCTTGATTGAAACTTTATGCTGATTGTCCTGTCGCCCGCCAAAACGCTCGACCTTGAAACGCCCCCGACCACCAAACTGCACAGCACGCCCGATTTCCTCGACCGTTCGAGCGAGCTGATCGAGGCCCTGCGCGCCTACTCGCCGGACCAGCTCGGCACCCTGATGGGCATCTCCGACAAGCTCTCGGCGCTCAACGTGGCGCGCTACGCGAGCTGGAACACCGGCCCCGCCGACGGCCGCCAGGCCAGCATGGCCTTCAACGGCGACGTCTACGCCGGCTTCGACGCGCGCAGCCTCAAGCCGCGCCAGCTGGCCTACGCGCAGGAGAGCGTGCGCATCCT
>NZ_QWDM01000011.1 GCF_003996965.1 Flavobacterium cupreum
CTTTTAAGGATCGTGGAAGATGACCACGTTGATAGGCTATAGATGTAAAGGCAGTAATGTCATAGTCGAGTAGTACTAATAATCCGTAAGCTTATGTACACCCTTTTCCCCAGTGGCAACACTGGGGAAGAAACTTTCTAATCCTTCGGCTTCGGCTCAGGATGACACTTTTTATATTCTTTATCTCAGTATGTTAAGATATTATTTTAATTATCAATTGAAAATTATCAATTGTCAATTAAAAAGTTACCTCAAGTAACAACGACCTTAAGGTGGTTATTGCGGCGGGGCTCACCTCTTCCCATCCCGAACAGAGTAGTTAAGCCCGCCTGCGCAGATGGTACTGCAGTTATGTGGGAGAGTATGTCGTCGCCTTTCTTTTAAAAATCCTCATCATTTATTTGATGGGGATTTTTTGTTTCAAAGTACTGTAATTATGTGGGAGCCCCGATAGCTATCGGGGGTCGTCGCCTTTCTTTTAAAAACCCTGTTTCTAACGAAACGGGGTTTTTTGTTTTGTAGTTGTGGGTGTTTTAACCGCAAGGGCCACAAAGGTTTTTTGGAATACGGTTAGATTGCAAGGTGCGCAAAGGCTGTGGGGAAGTATTGGAATTTGGGGCTTGTCCCAATGTTTATCGTGATTGGAATTTTGTATTTATATTGATGCTTGGATTTTAACCGCAAGGGCCGCAAAGGTTTTTTGGAATACGGTTAGATTGCAAGGTACGCAAAGGCTGTGCGGGAAGTTTTGGAATTTGGACCTTTTCCCGATAGCTATCGGCATTGGAATTTTGTATTTATACCTCAGTGCGTTAGGGATCGCAGCGGTATCCTTTTGCGGGGAACCCCCAAAGTCCTGACGTAGCAATCCCAAAGCAATCCCGCAAAAGATTTAGCGAAGAGCCCGGCCCGGAGGGAAACGCCCAAATGAAATAATTATAAATTGAAGTTGTTAAGCTTTAAGGTTCTATCTTTTTTTTAAGATATTCTAGCATCGGTTGTGTTATTGGCTTGGAAAGAAAGTCTATAATAATGGGATATTTCTTTGCTTTGGCTAAATCCTCAGGATCAATAGTGGAAGATAGAACAATTACATTGGCATTGTTGAATTCGGCGTAATCTGGAGAGGTAAAATGATCCAGGAATTCCCAACCACCCATAACCGGCATATTTAAGTCTAAAAAAATCAACTCCGGTTTTTTATTAACTGTATTTTTGCTATTGTGGTATTTTAAGTTGTTGAAATGATGCAATGCTTCTTCGCCATTTTGTGCCGTGATAACTTCTTTCGAAAAGGAAGATTTTGAAATTACTTTTTTGCACAACATTAAGGTAATCGGGTCGTCGTCGATACATAAAATTTGCTCAAGCATCATGTGTTAATTTTTGAATGTTATAGTAAATGTAGTTCCTTTATTAACCTCACTTTCAATACTGATTGTTCCTCCCATGGTTTCTACCTGTGATTTTACAAGATATAAGCCCAGCCCTTTACTATCGGGGTAATTGTGGAACCTCTGATAGAGTCCAAAAACCTTATCTCCGTTTCGCTCTAAATCTATTCCGATTCCGTTATCTTTAAATGTTAATACGGCTTTATGGTCGATTTGTTCTGCGAGAATTGATATTTTTAATTTCCTGTTTTCTGATTTATATTTAATCGAATTGGTCAGCAAATTAAGCAAAATACTTTCTATATAGGCTTTATTGGTGTTTAAGAGCGGAACTTTGTCAAATTTGAGTTTGATGATAGGCTTATGAAGTTCTATTTGAAATGATAACTGGCTGAAGACGTTCTCGAAAACTTCTTTTAAGGAGACTTCCTCTTTTTGCATTGAAGGGTTGTCTTTGATGATAATGACTTTTACTAAATCGTTGATTGTTTCGTTTAGTAAATGAGTTGATTTGTTGAAGCCCGTTAAGATTTCTTCGAGTTCGGGATTTTCTACTGGGATGTCCTCTATAAGATTTAAAAGGCCTATTAAATTTGATAATGGTGCGCGAAGGTTGTGTGATGTTATGTAGGAAAATTGCTTTAAATCCTTGTTGTTTTGGGTCAGTTCACGGATGAGATGTTCTTTTTCTGTTTCTAACTTTTTTTCATCGGTTATGTCTCTCTGGATAGAAATCCAATGGGAAATTATGCCTTCATTATTAAATATCGGAATCATGGAAAACCGAACCCAGTATTCTTCTTTTTGTTTGGTATAGCTAATGGTTTCTATTAAACATTCTTCTTCGTTTTTGATTGCTCTTAATAGTTTTTTTAGCTCTTCGGAATCTGAATTTGGTCCTTTGTTAAAGATATTTGTGGATTTTCCTATGATTTCATTTGGCTGGTAACCAGACATTTGTGAAAAAGCAGGGTTGATGTAAACTATTTTGGGAATTCTCCCGTTTGCTGAGTTTGCTTCCGTAATTAATATCGAATCTTTAGATTGTGTGATTACGGTTTCTAAAAGTTTTAATCGCTGTTCTTCTTCTTTTTGCTTTGTGATATCCTGAATGGCTCCAATCATTCTGATAGCCCGTCCATTTTCGTCTTTCAGCAAAAAGCCACGATCCAGGACATATTTATAAGTTCCGTCGGCACATCTGAAACGATATTGATCCTGCCATTTTTCCGTTTTCTGTTCAATAAATGAATACAGTTTTATTGACATTCTAATACTGTCTTCCGGATGGATTTTATCAAACCACCATTTTGAGGTTTTTCCAACTTCTTTCTGTTTGTAGCCAAAGACGCTTTCAATGCCTTTATTCCAGCCGATACTGTCTTTCTGGATTTTCCAGTCCCAGATTGTGTCACTGGTTGCTTTTGCTACAATGTCATATTTTTCATTAGACTCTTTAATTTCTTCGTTTGTTTGTTTTAATTTTTCAAAAACAGCAATATTTTTGCTTTCGTTTTTAGAGAGTATGTACTTGAAAATTAGACCTGTAATTAATATGAATAAAATATCTTTTAAAAAAAATAAATAAAAGTATTCTTTGGAGGAGATAAAAGTGGTTAGTAATTTATGACAGATAATAGCCATAAATAACGAAATGATAATATAAATTAGAGTAATTTGTATAGTTTTACTTTTCATTACTCAAATATAGTTAAATTAACCATAATTAAACAATAATTGAAACTCATTTTGGCTCGTAAATTTACATTGATTTAATCAACTAATTACTTGTCTATACGCAAACTATCGCAGAAACGTTTTTTATATCAAAATAAAGTGTACCTTTGCACCCATTAAAAATCTCAGATGGAATCTATTAGAAACATTGCAATTATTGCCCACGTCGATCACGGTAAAACCACTTTGGTTGATAAAATTATGTATCACTGTCAATTATTTCGTGACAACGAAAATACAGGTGATTTAATTCTTGATAATAACGATTTAGAGCGTGAGAGAGGTATTACTATTACTTCGAAAAACGTTTCTGTTCAATATAAAGGAACAAAAATCAATATTATTGACACTCCTGGCCACGCGGATTTTGGAGGTGAAGTTGAACGTGTATTAAACATGGCCGATGGTGTATGTTTGTTAGTCGATGCTTTTGAAGGCCCAATGCCACAAACGCGTTTCGTACTACAAAAAGCTATTGATTTAGGTTTAAAACCTTGTGTAGTTATCAACAAAGTTGATAAGGAAAACTGTACTCCTGAAGAAGTTCACGAGAAAGTTTTTGACTTAATGTTTGAATTAGGTGCTGAAGAATGGCAGTTGGATTTTCCAACGGTTTATGGTTCTGCTAAAAATAACTGGATGTCTGATCATTGGGAAAACGTAACTGATAATGTTGAAGCATTATTGGATATGGTTGTTGAAAATGTACCAGCTCCTAAAGTTTCTGAAGGAACACCTCAAATGCTAATCACTTCTTTAGATTTCTCAGCCTTTACAGGTCGTATCGCTATTGGTCGTCTGGAAAGAGGAGTTCTTAACGAAGGTATGCCAATCTCATTAGTAAAAAGAGATGGTACAATATCTAAATCCCGTATCAAAGAACTTCATACTTTTGAAGGTCTTGGCCGTAAAAAAGTACAACAAGTAATTGCCGGAGATATTTGTGCAATCATTGGTGTAGAAGGTTTTGAAATTGGTGATACTATTGCTGATTTTGAAAATCCTGAAGGTCTAAAAACGATTGATATCGACGAGCCTACTATGAGTATGTTGTTTACAATTAATGACTCTCCTTTCTTTGGTAAAGAGGGTAAATTTGTAACTTCTCGTCATATTAGAGAGCGTTTGACAAAAGAATTAGAAAAAAACTTAGCAATGAAATTGGGTGAAACTGATTCTGCTGATAAGTTTATGGTTTTTGGTCGTGGAGTACTTCACTTGTCTGTTCTTATTGAAACAATGAGAAGAGAAGGGTATGAGTTACAAATTGGTCAGCCGCAAGTTATCATCAAAGAAATTGACGGTAAAAAATGTGAGCCTATCGAGGAATTAACTATCGATTTACCAGAAACTCTTTCAGGTAGAGCGGTTGAGTTCGTTACTATGCGTAAAGGTGAAATGCTAAGTATGGAAACTAAAGGTGACCGTATGATTGTAAAATTCAACATTCCATCACGTGGAATTATTGGATTGCGTAATCAATTGCTTACTGCTACTGCTGGTGAAGCGATTATGGCACACCGTTTTATAGGATACGAACCTTACAAAGGAGAAATTGCCGGACGTAACAAAGGTTCATTGATTTCTATGGAAAAAGGAAAAGCTATTCCATATTCTATCGATAAATTACAAGATCGTGGTAAGTTTTTTGTTGAACCAAATGCTGAAATCTACGAAGGTCAGGTAATTGGAGAAAACTCTCGTGGTGATGATATGTGTGTAAACGTAACTAAAGAGAAAAAACAATCTAACGTTCGTTCTTCAGGAAATGATGAAAAAGCCAGAATTATCCCTCCTATTATTTTCTCATTAGAGGAAGCTTTAGAGTACATTCAAAAAGATGAATATGTAGAGGTTACACCAAAATCTATTCGTCTAAGAAAAATCTACTTAACTGAAACAGACAGAAAAAGATTTAAATTCTAATATTTAGATTTTGTATATAAAAAAAGCCATCCGCATCGGATGGCTTTTTTTTATTCTTAAAGTTGTGAGCAGCATTATCTTTTTATGCTAA
Source organism: Flavobacterium cupreum (assembly GCF_003996965.1). Classification (GTDB taxonomy): domain Bacteria; phylum Bacteroidota; class Bacteroidia; order Flavobacteriales; family Flavobacteriaceae; genus Flavobacterium; species Flavobacterium cupreum. Next base: position 5,149 of record NZ_QWDM01000011.1, read on the forward strand.
AATGGCCTCTGATATTTTTACCATTTGTAAAGATCAAATCAAACCAGTAATCGTCAGAAGGAAGCTGCTGACCGTTAAACAGTCCATTCCATCCCGGGCTGTTTTGAGTCATTTGTTTTAATAATTTCCCGTAACGGTCAAAAATGGAAAGCCTGTAATCCGGTAGCTTGTCTAAGTTTTTAATCGCCCATACATCATTATGTCCATCTCCGTTTGGTGTGAAAAATTTAGGATAATCCAGAACGTACAATAGGTAAAAATTCGAGATGCCGCATTCGTCTTTACTTTGTGCAAGTGCATTATAAACTCCGGGACTGACGTTAGCGAAGAAAGGGTCATCCTGAAAGTCAATTCCATTTAGGGAGAATTCATAATTTCCAGTTCCTGTATATTGTAAGGTTACAGAATTATCGGTACCTGAAAAATCTTTAATAACAGCTCCGGTAATCACGGCAGGTTCAGATAAAATTACTTTGAACTTTTTAGTCTTTTCACAACCAAATTCGTTCGTGACTTTTACAGAATAATCTCCGGCCTGAGGAACAGTGATGAGTGAATTTGTATTATTAATAGCAACACTCCAAAGATAACTGCTAAAACTAGGATCTACAGCCAAATCGATTTGGCTGCCTTTACACAAACTTTTAGTTTCTTCCTCAAAATTAGGAGGGTCAAAAGCATTTACAACAAGTTTAATCGGTGCTATTGCATAACAGTCAGCTCCGTTTACTGCACGGGCATAAATAGTCTGTGAGAAAGCGGTTGTGTTTTTAAAAATGTTAGGCAATGCATTTGTTTCTGCAAAAGCATCAGCAGTATTTAAATAATAATGTATCACTAATCCGGCTGGAAGTCCTTTTCTGACCTGAGGAGTTACCTGCAAATCAAGATCGAACTGATAAAAACCGTCCTGATTATCATCGAGGTCACATGTTGCTATTGGATCCTGATCTGGAATCGTTGTGCCTGAAATTTCCAATGTTATCTGAGGCGTTTTAAAACAGCCGTATTTGTTTTCAATTCGGGCAAAAATAACCTGATTAGCACTTTTGTTGGTATATTTTTCAGGCGTTGCAATTTCATTGGTTTTTGACTGAGCATCGGCTAATGATTCATAATATCCTTTGTTTACAATGGATGCATCATTATTTTTAATGATATCAGCAGCTTTTGTCAGGTTAAAAATGGCAGCACCGTCTGTATTATCATCGCATTGGATCAATTTTGTATTGTTTGCTATAATTTCGGGGGTAAATTCAAGCTGAATTTCGCCTGTTAATACGCAAGTTGATCCTGTTATTGTTGCTTCTACTTTGTATTTTCCGGACGCTGTAGCTTTGTATACCGGACTGGTTTCGGAATTGATCACATTTCCGTCTTTAAACCATTTATAAGAGTAGGAAGCTGGTAATTTTGTATCTAAAGTTATCGATTCTCCAAAACATACGGGTTTACCGTTTAGCGCTGTCTGATCCGGGCCAAAATCAATTTTTGAAGAAAAGCTACCCGATTGTAAAAAAACTGCCGAGTCATATAATCTGTTATCGTCATCGGCAATTACCAGTTTCACATGGTATTTTTTTCCTGTTATTACAGCTGTCTGAGCATTCATAACAATTGTTTGTCCGGCATAGTTTATGGGACTTATATTAGTATTAAGTCCGTTAAAATAATGTATATTGGATTCCGGGCATCCGGGATAAGGATCTCCGTTAATATCATAGCCAGGCTGAATTGTCGGACGAATATTAATAGACGAAACAGGTGTATCAGTACCGGGCAGTACAGCCAGATTTTTATACTCATCACTTGTTCCGGCCTCTTTGATTAAAAAAGCAAACCCGTCTGAATAACTGCAGGGATAAAAAGACTGATATTCATTCGAGGCAAAAATATAATTGAAGCTCAAAAAATCTGTCAGGGGAACAAAATCAAATTCCAAAACTGTTGCATTGATAGAATTAATTCCTAATATCTGATTCAGCTCAAAATCGCCTTCCCATTTGACATCTCCGCCACCCTGATTGCTTATGTAAGGTCCTCTTGCTGATGAACTTGTTGAAGTGGTCAGGACAATACCTTCTGAAAAAGGAAAATTACCTGTTCCTGCATTAAAGTAGGCAAAACTGTTTTTTCCGGGTGTAAAAGTGTCCCCGGTTCCGGAAACGTTTGTAACCGAAACGCAGGAACTGTTTACTAATGTATTTTCAATTAACTGTTGTGGTGTTCTCTGATTGTTGATGCTTATGAATTGTGCATTTATCTTAACAGATACGCAAAGTATAAAGCAAACAAATAAAATTCTCTTAAAATAGGTCATAGTATAGCAAATATACTATAAATCTCTATTTTTTAATAGCTTGTAAGAAAAATGAATAAATAAAAATGTCCACACTAAAACAATCAATATAGAAAGGTAATGTACACCATAATCTTTGGTATTCTCAACCCCCATCTGGGTTCCGATAGTTTTTATTACGGATAGTCTTGTAAAGGGTTCCACTATTAAATTAGACATTGCTTCCAGCGGAAGGAATTGCATAATATACGTTCCTGTATTGCTGTCAGGAAAAATTTTGAAGACTAAAAGGCCTTTAATAATTCCTTCAATAATACTCCAAACCAAAAGGAAACCTAATGCAAATGCGGATCGTTTTACCAAAATTCCTAAAAATAAACAGAAGGAAAAGAAACCGGTCAGTTTTACGAAAAAAGCTAACAGATAATCTAAATCGGTGAAAATAATTCCAAATTCATTGTAGGATGAAAAACATAATCCCAATATCAGAGACATTACAAAGACAAAAATCGTAGAGCAAAAGGCAAAAAGCACAACGGTTAAAAATTTAGATAATATAAATTCTTTTTTGCTCAGGCCGTCAATCAGGTTTTGCTTTAAAGTTCCGTAACTGTATTCATTAGCCATCATGGAAACAATCACAATAGCCAGGAAAAATTTCAGCCAGGCAGCAACGTAGGTATTGAAATGCCATATAAAAGGAAAGTTGAAAATTCCCATTTCAGCTAAATGAAATTTGAATACCCCAATATCAAATTTTATGGAAGCGATTAAGGCTATAAAGGAAAGTAAAATGAAATACGTTAAAGTAAGGACACGAGTGGCTTTGTTTTTCCAGATTTTTTGTAATTCTATAGAGATAAGTCTGTTCATGGCTTAGTTGTTTTTGATAGTGGCGGTTTTGGTTAATTCTAAAAATTGTGCTTCCAGGCTATTTTTGCGTTTTACCAAATGGCTTAAGGCAATGTTTTTAGAAAATAAATACTGATTCAGTTCAGCAGCAGACAATTCTGATTTTAAGTATACCAGAACTTTTCCTTCTTCTTCTGTAGTACGGTCTACATCTGGATGCTCTTTCAGAACATTTTTCAAAGCTTCATTATCATTCGCCTGAAGTTCAAAAAAGCCTTCATTGGCAGACATGCTGTCAACTGAACCGGAATATAGGATTTCGCCTTTTCTTAGGACAATTACATGCGAACATACTTTTTCTACTTCGTCTAATAAATGGGAAGCTAATAAAATAGTCGTTCCCTGAGCAGCAATTTTTCGTATGATATCACGGATCTGATGAATTCCCTGAGGATCTAAACCATTTGTTGGTTCGTCTAGAATTAAAATTTCAGGATCGTTTAATAAGGCCGATGCAATCGCCAGACGCTGTTTCATACCTAAAGAAAAAGTACTGAATCGGCTGTCTTTTCTTTCTGTCAGACCAACTAAGTCGAGTTTTTCCTTTATTTTAGAATAATCAATACTTTTAATTTTACAAACCAGTTTCAGGTTTTCCTCTGCAGTCATGTAGGGATAAAAGTTGGGTCTTTCGATGATAGCTCCTACTTTTTTTAAGGCTTCATGCGTCTGCATTTTTCCATTGAACCAGCTGTAATTACCTGAGGTTTTGTTTACAACGTTTAAAACGATTCCCAGAGTGGTAGATTTTCCACTTCCGTTTGGGCCTAAGATGCCATAAACACGGCCTTTTTGTATTTCAAAAGATACATTTTTTAAGGCCTGAATGCGCCCGTATCTTTTGTGAAGATTTTCGATAGTAAGAATGGTTTCCAAATTTATTTCGGTTTTAGTTTTTAGTATGACGATTCAATCGGCTTATTGTTACGCTAAATTTTATTTATGTGTTTAAAATTATAATTTACTGTAAATTTGTACTAAGATATTCAAAAGATATTACAATGAGCGAACCTTTAATGGTCTTAAAAAAACCATCTTACCCTTTAACACCATCTCTCTTAAGTTATTTAGAACGATACGAACGAATTTCGAAGGTATCCGTATTCTATGATGACTTATTGCGGTTTTCAGGTTCGATAAATGTCTACGATAAAAATGAAACGGATACCTTATGGATTCGTGTCTACTACAATGAATTTGAACGAAATGAGATTGACCTGAACCTGAAGAGAATTTATTCGCTGCTGCATTCAGATGGAAACAGCGAGATCATTCACTTCCTGAATATCGATGCAATTGATTACTGTACTTTTGGAAATTCAAAGCCGTTCCGTATTAAGGTCCGAAATATTCTTAATGACAATTATGTTCATTTTTATATTAAGAAGGCCGACGCGTCCCGAATTTACGGATTGGAACTCGAGGATATTCTCTCTCCGGATAAAATCAATTTTCTGGTTTATAAAGATACTTTGATCGAAGAACACATTATCGGAATTCCCGGTGATGTTTTTATGGATACTTTGCTGGACAATTGTACCGAAATGGAAAAATCCCAGATCGCAAAAGAGTTCGTAAAGTTCAACGAACGCTGTATGATCCGTCTTTTGGGCGATATGCGGGCTTATAATTATGTTATTGTCCCAATTCATGATTTCGATCAGGTCGTTTATAAAATCCGTCCTATTGATTTTGACCAGCAGTGTTATGAAGGTAATTTTAAGGTCTATCGTCCGCAGTTTTTCAAGGAAAATTATCCGATGATAAAACTAATTAAGGAGAAATTGGAAGAACGCTCGATTATTCAGTACAAGGATGAAGAAAGAGCTATCCTGGCAAAACGGATTCACTCGGCGGAAAACAGGGTCAAAAAGTTATTGAATATCATGTGCCACGATACCATTTCGACAGAAGAACATCTGAATCAACTAAAAATGGAATTGTACCGTTATACCAATGATATGAAATTTAAAAATGCCAAATCAATGGGACATATCATGTTTGCTGCATTTGAATTTATTACGCGTAATTTTAAAAACACCAATTTAGTTTGATTTTGAGCAACGGATTTTCTTTCGATTTCTATTTTATGAAATCATTTTAATCTATTTAATCCGTGGCTGAATACTTTAAAAATAATACTATGAAAAAGTCTTTTTTGCTTGCCCTTTCAATTGTTTTATTAGCTTGTCAGCAACAATCTGACAGCGATTTGAAGACGCTTTTTTCACTTCCGAAAAAGTTAAAGGAAGTTTCGGGAATCACTTATTTTCCTGAAACAAAACTGATGTATACGTTGGAAGACAGCGGAAATGCTAATGAAATTTATGCTTTGGGTGCTGATGGGAAATTAAATAAAACCATTACCATTTCAAACGCAACCAACGTGGATTGGGAAGATATTACAAAAGATCAGGCCGGAAATATTTATATCGGTGATTTTGGAAACAACGACAACGAACGAAAAGATTTGTGTATTTATAAAGTTGCGAAAGGGGAGCTGAACAAAGAAAACGCTGTTTCCGAATATAAAGTGTCTTTTTCGTATCCGGAACAAACGGAGTTCCCGCCAAAGAAAAAGGAGCTATTTTATGATGTTGAAGGTTTTTTCGAACATGGAAATTATTTTTATCTCTTCACAAAAAACAGAAGCAAGGGCTTTGACGGAACTGCTTTTATTTATAAAATTCTAAATGCTCCCGGAGTGCAGAAAGCCACTAAGATTGGCACATTCAAAACCTGTGATACTTATAATCATTGTGTGCTGACCAGTGCGACAATTAGCCCTGACGGAAAAAAAGTGGCTCTGCTAAGCCATGATAAAATTGTTTTGTTTCAGGGTTTTAAAGGAGATGCTTTTCATAAAGGCAAACAAACCGAAATAAAACTGAATCACTTTTCCCAAAAAGAAGCTATCGTTTTTAAAGACAATAAAACGTTGCTTATTGCTGACGAGAAAACCAACAAAGTAGGAGGTAAGGTGTATGAGTTTTTTTTATGAGGCTCTAAGGTTCTGAGTAGCTAAGGTGCTAAGTTTTTTTTTAGTGCTTAAGTTAATAGTGAAATGTATTAAATGTGTTTTTTTGAAACACTAAAAGTATTGTCAATTTTGAATAACCATGATATAAAATAAAAATGTCTGCTTAAAAAAAAGCAGACATTTAAAAACCTTTGTTCCTCTGAACCTTTGCGACTCTGAACTTAAAACAAAGTCTCAGAACCTTAGCAACTCAGTCCCTCAGGACCTGCAAGTTTAAAAACTATACGCTGCCCCAAAAATTACTCTTCCCACTTCGTCAGGAGATTTGAAATAGGAGATTCTGGCGGTAATTACGTTAACGGCATTTAGCCAAAGTCCTCCACCATAATCCTGATGCCATTTTCTTGAATTTTCTCCGTCAAGCCAAATCCTTCCGTAGTCAAAACCACCCAGGATTCCGTAGGTAAACGGAACAATGGTGCGATTAATTTTCCCGATACTTAGTCGAAGGTCACTACTATGTGAGAAATAGGAACTTCCTAAAAATCGTTCGTTTCTGTAACCGCGTAAATCGTTATCTCCACCCAGAGTAGCACCCTGATAAAATTCGTAGTTGTTGTTTAAAATCGCTTTCCCTTTCACATAAGTAGCCAAAATCAATTTTCCATTATGATCTATTCGGTGTGTAAAGCCTAATGCGCTTTCAATAGCAGGGAAATTTTGTTTGGTGTCCTCCAGATTGGTTGTCCAGGTTGCCGCAACCATAAAAGACATTCCCAATGTTGGTTTTGCTTTAAAATCCGAGTTTTTAAAAGTATATTTAATTTTAGCTCCGCCGAAAGACTGCCCTTCAAAAATGTCCGGATTTACAATACCGGGAGTGTTTATGAATCTGCCCTCTGTATCTTCCACTTTCATCCTTTGGAAAAAGGTCTGAAAAGTCAGTTCACTTCCATAACGCCCAACGTGTCTTAGGGCAGGTGCCACTTTAATTTGCTGGATGCGTACTCTGTTATAATCCATTCCGGCATCCTGATCGTTATTTGGGGTTTCATTTCCGTACCCAAAGTAATTCTTGGCAAAATTCGGAGTGGTGTATTGTGATTCTACATCAATGACCCATTTTCCTAAAAGTCCCGGGAAATGTGCGACATAATTAAATTCAAGACCACCCGTCGCAAAATAGTAAAAAGCATTTACCACGTGTCTTTGCGTGTAAGGATTTTGCTTGAAATTATTTACGGTATAATTTAAATTAATACCCACTTTTACCCCGTCATCAGGGTTGAAACCGATGTTCGGAAGTCCTGAAACGACATTGTATTTTGGTTTTTCGTAATTGTATAAATTAACATCATAATCATCCGTTAACTGTGTCTGGGTTTTTGAATCCAGATTATAGGTGTTTTCTTTTGATTTGAAATCATAGACAATGACTCTTTTTCCATTTTCAATGTTATAGATATCATTGTTCTGACCACCAATCAGACGAATCTTTATTTTCGATTTCTGATTTCCCGTTACTTCAAAAGTATCGTTGTCATCTAAACCGTAAATCCACAGGTTACAGGTTTTGCTATCGTTTATATTTTTCGTGTAAATTAATTCGTCACCTTCTTTCTTAATCCTGTAAACTTTAAGTTCCAGGCCATTTTTTACATTATGATTGATTAGAAATTTGTCTTTTTTATCTGTTCCGGCAATCATTATGGTATGGCTCAGGACATCAAAATATTGGGATGCATATTTCTGCAGCTCTTTTTTCCTGTTTTTTAATTTTTGCTCAATCTCTTTAATGGTGCCATCCTGAACTTCTTTAGGTAAATTTTTAAACGCATTATTGATGTCTTCATCAGATAAATTCTGCTGAATAAATTTCGCCTGTTCCATCCAGTCTTTTTCATCAGCCGTTTTAAGAAAAGCCAAGTCTAACGGATAAGGTTCTCTGTTTAGCCATTTTACATTGTCAATTTTGTTTTTAAACGTTCGCATGTGGCGAAGTGCCGGAATATTCATTAAAAGCGAAAGCAATGTTCCGTCATATTTAACAAAAGCCTGATCACGGTCACGTGGAATTGGTCTGTACAGGATTTTGTCGCCCACTTTATATTCTCCCCAGCGCCATTGATCGCTGTGTCTGTCCCAGTCACCAATCAGCATGTCAAACAGACGGGCTTTGATGTATTCTTTTTCATCAACAGCATACTTTTCGTCTTTGTGAAGATTTTTCATCATATCGTCGGTGCTGATGATATTTCGTGGATTTCCGAAATTTTTGGCATCCAGATGATTGTCAGCCGGTCTTTCTTCAACCATATACAATTCGTCCCCGAAATTTGAATTGAATTCTTTCAGGCCGTTTTGTTTCGGAATATAGTATAAAACAGGATTGGTGTGTGCCAGTCCTAATTTATCTGCCATGTTTCCAACTGCAAAGGGAGCGTAAGGATGAGAAGTAGTGTAGAAATCCAGTAAAAAGCCTTCTGCATAGGTATCTTCAAAATCATTTACAATATACTGATCTTTAAAAGCTACGGACTGCAGGAATTGGGTGGCACTCTTTTTCATGGCGCGCATTACATATTCGCGGCCTTTGCTGTCTGACATTCGTAAGGATTTAGACTGATGTCCGCCGCCTTCGCGAATCGGTTTCAAACCTCCCATCAAAGTGTCCAGAGTTGCAGTTTTGGCTTCGATTGGTAAACTGTAGTAGGATCTGTAATGATTTCCGAATAAGAATCTGTGAAAGAGACTTTTCTTCGTCATTTCTTTATCATAGATAGAAGCAGTGACCGTTTTTGGGAAATTAGTGCTACTGCCGGCAGCCCAGTTAATTTCTTTTGCTTTTATGATTTCGCGTTCAAAAAGCATTTTTTCTTTTTGATTTTCTTTTCCGAAGAAATTAACTTTTGCGTCGCCACTTTTAAATAAGGTCAATGTTGCGTAACCATTTCCTCCATAAGAAAAATCATTGTCACCTATAGCCCTTGCGGCTTCGGATTTTGAACCTGCACCACTAATAATTTGTTTGATATTTTCCCTGCTTACATATTGCAGGTTATGATCGTGTCCGGAAACTACAATTACATTTTTCTGTCCACGGAGTAAGGTTTTGATGCGCTTCGCATAAATTGTATATTGTTTGTTCTGTAAATCCTGTGGACTAATACCGGATGTCTTTCGTAATAAATTGATAAAAGACCCAATAATAGGAAGGGGAATTTTATTCTCAAGCGGAAATAATTGTTTCTCTAATGAAAACTGACCGCCGTGCGTACCGTTGCTCATTAAAGGATGATGAATGGCAAGAACGACTGTTTTTTCCTGGTTTTTGTTTAAAAGGTTTTCAAGTTCATCGAAAAAATCTTCGCGGGTTTTAATGTCGCAATTGTCATTAACAGTAGGGTGATGGTCCCAGTTTTCGAGATACCACTCGCTGTCAACCGTAATTAATGTCGACGTACTGTCGATTTTAACATCTTCAATCGGGCAGCCTTTTCGGGGTAAGAAAGCTTTTTTGTCGTTAAGAAATTTCGTTACAAATTCAGCCTGACGTTCCAGACCGCCGATACCGCTGTACCAGTCGTGATTTCCCGGAATAACGATCGTTTTTCCTTTAAAGCCTTCTGTTAGCTTCAATTGATTTTTAAGTTTTGTCTCTGCAATTGCCTTTTCGGCAGCATTGTTATCAGCGGGAAAACCTTTTGGGTAGATATTGTCTCCCAAAAAGACTAAAGTCGACTTTTTATTTGCTTTTTTTAGTTTTTTATGCAGTAATTCAAGCGTTTGCTGAGCTTGTTCTTCGTCAGCATTTCCTGCATCTCCGACTAAAAAAATAGTATGAGCAATTTTTATGGTATCTGTTGCGTTTTCATTTTCGTTGGCGCTGACACTTTTTCCGTACTGTGCTTTATGCGTAGCACAGGAATAAAGTATAAACAAAGAGGTTATTGCCAAAGAATAGTTTTTAATCTTGGTAATAAAATGGTTATCCAAAAACAATTTCATAATTTCGTGGTATAAAAATATTCTTTATGAATCTAATAGAACAATCCGAAGATTTCGTCAGTAATTTACTCAAAGATAAACTTTCTAATTTATATTCGTACCATAATATTAACCATACTTTTAATGTAGTTTCTGCTGTTAAGAAGCTTTGTAACAAAGAAAATATAGGAGATGCCGAAAAAGAAATACTTTTGGTAGCTGCATGGTTTCATGATACGGGTTATATAAATGGAGTTGAAGACCATGAAAATGAGAGTGTAAAGATTGCAACGAAGTTTTTGAAAGAGAAAGAGCAATCGGATGAATTTATAGCCGAAGTTTCGAAACTTATTATGGCTACCAACAAATATTATGTTCCGCAGACGCACCTGGAAAAGATCATAAAAGATGCCGATTTCGTTCATATCACCAGCTTAGAATACGAATCGACCTGCGAATTGCTGCGTTTTGAGTTGAAAAACACCATGGATTTGTCTTTTTCCAGTTTAGATTGGGCTAAAGAAAATCTGAGTTTTTTAATCAACAAACATCGGTTTTACACCGATTATGCTTTAAAAAAATGGCAGCCTCTAAAAGAAAAGAATATAGCGACAGTTCAGAAAAGACTGAATAAGGAGGAATTGAAAAAAGCGAAAGAGCACGAAGACGATGAAAAAAAGAAAGATAAAGTAGAAAAACCCGATCGTGGCGTAGATACCTTATTTCGCGTAACTCTCGGAAATCACACGCGTCTGAGCGGAATTGCAGATAGTAAAGCCAATATTCTGTTGTCTGTAAATGCGATTATTATTTCGATTGCACTTTCTTCCATTATACCAAAATTAGACAGTCCGAAAAATGCCCACCTGGTGATTCCGACATTTATTATGCTGATGTCCAGTGTGATTACTATTATTTTTGCCATTTTGTCTACACGTCCCAAAGTAACTTCGGGTTTCTTTACCCGTGATGATGTTGAAGCTAAAAAAGTGAATCTGATGTTTTTTGGAAATTTCTACAAAATGCCTCTGGAAGATTACGACTGGGCGATGAATGAAATGATGAAAGACCGCGATTATTTATATTCTACCATGATCAAGGATTTGTACTATCTTGGATTAGTACTGCAGCGTAAATATAATTTACTGCGAATTGCGTATAACTTTTTTATGGTGGGAATTATCGTCACCGTTATCGCATTTGTGATTGCTTTTAAAACCTTATAAAAAAAAGCTCAACTATTTAAGTTGAGCTTTTTTAATAAAATTAGTTGAGTTCATCCAGTAAATCCTGATACGTGATTTTTTTGGCGTTTGCGTTGGTAATGTTATTGATTACTTTGACGCGGATGGCTCTTAAGCCTGAAACTCCCTGTAAATCTTCTACTTCAAATTGCTCGATAGCGGGTTCCAGTATTTTTTTGTGTTGCAAATACTTGATATATTTTAAATATTCGGCTTCTTCACCATTTTGGGAATATACGATCGTAATTTTTTCTTTCTCCGTAATTCGGTCTTTGGTGCCTTTGATATTAGCCTTGTCAATACGTTTTTTAACAACTTCATATCTGGCGTTGTATGTTCCGTCAACATCAAAGCGTTTTTCATCCATTCTGAAACGAATTGAAAGCGCTGAACTGAATACCAGAATCAATGAAGTCACATCCAGTTCGTAGGGCAGGGATTCTTTAAGCTGATGATGTTCCAGTTCCATTTCACATAAAGTCTGCAGCTGCCATAAACGCAGGTTATGCAGGTACATGATGTCAAACGGTTTTGTCGGTGCTATGGAAGATCCGATATATAAATTATGCTCTACACCATCTGTTTTAAAACGCTCGTAATAATGCGGATAAATTTGCTGGGCTTCCAGTTGTTTTCTGTCCAGAACAGAAGCCAGTTTTTTATTGATAATAGACATCGCATTATCAAATTTCTTTCTTTCCTGATAGAACATGCCTGTTTTTTCATCGAGGCTTTCAAAATACAGCTTTTCTAATCTTTCATCTTTGGCCGTATCCTTTGTGTTTTTTAGAAGGGGATGAATTTCTTCTTCTATATACCGCTGAATATGTTGCTCCGTATCTGCTTTTAAAGGCTGATCCAGTTCATCGCGTAATGATTCTAATTCAAATTTGCGTTGCTCAAGCAGCATCAGATTGCTGTTGGGTTTCTGGTTACCGAAAATTTCCAGAATGGTCGTGAGCTGATTTTTTAAATCTCTCTTAACCGTTTCATTTCGATGCTCCGAAGACCCCTTAATATCAATTTGTCCGTATAACGGGAAAACGTTTTTAAAGACAATTTCCTTAAAGATATAATCTTTGGTTGGATTGTTATTTTGAAAGTAATTTTGGGATTCCTTTTTAAATTTCCAGTACACACTTGGGTGAATTGTGGTGTATTCACGCTGAATAATTGCTTCTACCTGATGCTGCATATCCGTATTGTAACGATCGATAGTATCGGTTAAATAAGGCAGTACCAGTTCGAGTTTCGTCGCGTTTACACTGTTTAGACTTCTTGGGTTTTCAGAAACCAATTCGACAACACCCAATAAATGGCCGTCTTTAATCACCGGGGCAAAAACACAGCTCTGAATGTTTTGTGTTAATAAATGCTCACCCAGTCTTTTATTTGGAGAGGTTTCTATAAATTTTTTAACATTAGAAATGACAAAAGGTTCCTGTTTGTCTAATAAATTTTCAAAAGAGCATCCGAAAAAAGCATTTTTACAATCTACTTCCTGATCGGTTGAAAGTAAAAAACTTTGCAGCTGATTGTCGAATTTGACAGGCCTGATAAATTTTTCTTCTTCGGGATTGTAGATAATAAAACCAACTTTTAAATCAGGGATTTTGAAAATAGATTTAAAAATATTTTCGATAATATCATTGGAAGCTACCGTTTTTGTATCCGGTTTCAGCAGATTGCTTTTTAAATTGGAAATGGCACTTTCCGTAGTGGCATCAAATAAGGAAACAATCCCGAAACCTTTTAGCATCCAGCTTCCCGGAGGGAATTTCGATTTCCAAAGCTCAATATCATTATAATTGTCAATCAGCTCATCAATATCATTTTGTGTAAGGGAAACTGAATGTTCTGTTGGCGTGATTTCCATGAAATCGGCATTGTACAGAATGCGGTAATGTTTTTCAATTCCGTTTTCATCCGGAATATCATAAAAAAAGATCTTATTGAAATCTATATTTTGTCCATAATAACTGCTCAAAATCAGGCAGCAGTTATTAATATAGAACTGGTGATTATCAAAATCACGAATTTCCATATAAAACTCATCACCGGCGTTGCGTAATATTTTTTTGAAGCGCTCTGTATAATTAAAGGAGATGTTCTGAAATGGAATAGTAACTGCTTTAATTTCATTATGCGTTAAAGCAGTGGGAAACAAATCGGCTAATATGTTTTTTATTAAAGCCTCATTATTCTTGATGATACTAAAATCTTCAATTCCAGTCTTCAATTGAGGTATAGATTCTATCTGTTTTAAAATAGCTTTCGCATAATTCGATCGGTAATCTACATTTGATAGAGCAATTTCTTCAAATGACTCTATTAATTTATGAAAAGAGATTATTGTTTTAAAGGGACTATCTGCGTGCAAAAGAGTATCCATTTGTTTTTGGGTTTAGAGTGCAAAATTAAGCAAAAATTAAGAATGTCAATGATTTTACCATCTGTTTCGCTTATGGCACCATAGATTTTCAAGCATGGGAAAGTGGCGTATTCAGGGCATCTTTTTTATTTAACAAAATATTAACTTTGATAATAACGGAACGATCGTTCCGTTATTATATCTTTGCTCCATAATAATTGAATAATCAATAATTTAAAAACAAATAAAAATGAAAAATTTAGACAAAAAAGTAGCTATTGTGACAGGTGGAAATAGCGGAATCGGGTATGCTGCAGCAGCAGAATTTGTAGAAAGAGGCGCAACAGTAATTGTGACCGGAAGAAACAAAGAGGCTTTGCTTCAGGCAGAAAAAGAGTTGAATGTCACCGGAATTGTAGCCGATCAGGGCGATTTAAAATCAATTGATAATTTAGTAGCTGAAGTAGCTGCAAAATTCGGTAAAATTGATATTGTATTTTTAAATGCAGGAGTGGCTTCCTTTTCACCTTTGGAATCGGCATCAGAAGAACATTACGATTCTATTATGGATGTCAATGTAAAAGGCGTTTATTTTACACTTCAGAAATTATTGCCTATTCTGAATGACGGAGGTTCAGTAATTTTTAATACTTCTATCAATGCAAGTGTGGGTATGCCAAACTCCGGAGTATATGCCGCCAGCAAAGCAGCACTTTTATCTTTAAACCGTGTGTTTGCTACTGAACTGGCACCAAGAAATATCAGAATCAATGCTGTTTCTCCCGGACCTGTTGAAACTCCGCTTTACGGAAAATTAGGTTTGCAAAAAGAAGAAGTGGAAGGTTTTGGAGCTGTTTTGAGTGAAAAAATATTATTGAAACGTTTTGGTAAACCGTCTGAAATTGCAAAAACGGTAGCTTTCCTGGCTTCTGATGACGCCTCATTTATAACAGGTACCGAAGTCGTTGTGGACGGTGGACTGATCGTTAACGCGGTAGTTTAATTTTTTTTTAGACTAATTCAGGAACGATTGTTCCGTATTTTTTATATCTTTGTACAGAATTTAATTAGGAAGTCATGGCCAGAACGAAAGAATTTAACGAAGAGCAGGTATTGGATAAAGCTATTGAAATTTTCTGGCACAAAGGGTACAACGGAACTTCGGCGCAGGATTTGGTAACCCATTTGGGTCTAAGCCGTTCCAGTCTGTACGATACCTTTGGTGACAAGCAAAAGCTTTTTTCCATGGCCCTGAAAAGATACCAGAAACAGGGGCAGGATTATGTCAAAAATCTTTTAGAAGAAGCTGTAGATATAAAAGCCGCACTGACTGTGATTTTTAAACAAGCAGTTTTGGAAAGTCTGGAAGACCGGATTACTAAAGGCTGTTTTATGGTGAATTCTTCGGTAGAGCTCGCCATGCATGACGAAGAGATTGCCAAAATAGTAAACGATAACAGGCAGACAATGCAAGCGGTTTTTCTGAGAGCCGTAAAAAAAGGGCAGGAGGCAGGCCAGATTTCAGTACAGCAGAATGCAAGGACACTGGCTCGTTTTATCTTTAACAATTATACCGGCATCAGGGTTTTGGCCCGTTCCGGCGAGAAAGACAAACAAGTCTATGATGATATTCTCAAAGCACTGTTTTCTTTGTTTTAAGGAAATATTTGAATTAAAAAACGGCAATTACAAATAGTAGTTGCCGTTTTTTGTTTAAGTAAGTAATAGAAAATGAATGACTTTCTAGCTTTTTTCTTCTTTATTGAAGTAAACTAAATAGTAATACATTTGTTTTTCTTCATCCCACCCTTTTTCAACGTATTTTTCTGCGCTTTCCGGATTGATGAAATCCATTTTTATCTGAATATGCGTATCCAGGTTAATCACGTTTTTAATCGATTTTCTGGCGTCAGAAACTGCTGAGTTGGCAATTGGGAATGAGGTTACATCTTCGATGCTATATTTTTCTCCTTTATCTACTTTATAGTTTTTGAATTCAGGAATTAAGTCGGGGTTGTCTAATACTTCATTTAAGAAATTTTGTTCCTCAAACTGATCATTTTTGGCGAAATAATTCACTGATCGGTTCATAAACATCACTTCTTCTTTTTTGTCTTCTGCCGGTAAAACGACGTCTTTGGCGAAGTTCTGACAAAATTTCAGGTATTTTTTAGTAATGAAGTTTTCATCTTCAAAGGCATCAACAGATAAAAAATGCTCTAACCAGTAGCGCGCATCATAACGGTTGCTGTCTACGGTAAGGATTTTGTACCCTTCTTCTTTTTTATAATTAAAGATCAGGCATCCTTTGTCTAACTTGCTCAGGTTGATTCCCTGCTGCAGGATCATTTCAAGATTGCTGTCTTTTTCTTCGAATTGTAAAAAGTCAGCCTGCAATTCGCTTTTAAAGATTCCGATAGCATCCACAACATTGTTGTCAATACTTAGATTGGTCAGGTAGGTTACATAAACCTCTCCGTTCTTAATATGCGGGTGATTGGACTGCTCGAATAAATGTGTCGTGATTTTTTTGGAAATCTCCTGCACATTCGCCGGATTGGCAAAAATCTCCGTAGCGTATTTAAACATGTCGTTATAATCCAAATCTACTTCGTGCGCAAACTGATAATAGTTTTCTTCTTTTTCTCTAAAAGGCTTAAAGAAGTACTCTTTTATCAAAGGCACAATTTCATCATTTAAATTAAATGGCTGTTCCGATAAAAAAATCGCTTCGTTTCTGCTTTTGTTTCCTACGCGGTGTATTGAAAGCGTCTCGATGTGGGTGTTGAATAAGTTGATCATGTTTCTATTTAGGTTCAGAGTGGCAAAGGCTCAAAGGAACAAAGGTTTAGTTTCTGTCTTTTATCTTTCGAATAAAGGCACTTAACATACGCTCTAGCTCTCTGCTTTCTCCATTTATTTTGTTAAATTGATTCTCGTTTAAAAATTTTAAATTGAATGAGATTTCAAGCTGGGTTTGCATCTCGAATAATGATGACATTGAAATATTTAAAAATCTAAGATAATCATTATTGCCATCTCTGCCATAACCTTCGGCAATATTGCTGGGTATTGATACTGAACATCTTCTGATTTGTGAAGATAGTCCATAAATTTCTTCTTTGGGAAATGAATTTGTTAATTGGTAAATTTCTGTTACATGTTCATCGATTTTTGCCAGATTAGAAGGTCTCGAAAAGTATTCATCATTTAATGTATTTAAAAATCAAACACAAAAATAAGAATTTTATTACTTTTCAAAATTAATAGTTTAAAAGAAACCTTTGACCCTTTGCAACTCTGAACCTTTGAACCCAAAAAAAATTAATTCCAATTCTCCTCAAACCCGAAATCCTCAAAGCTGTCGTCTCCTTCAAACATATCGAGATCATCTTCGTCCAAATCGTCTTCAAATTCTCCGTAGATATCGTCGTGCATGTCGGCTTCAAAGTTTTTTTCTATGGCTTCGTCCGGCATCTCACCATGAGAGAATAAAGTTTCCGGATAAATTGCGGTAGCCGATTGCTCTTCTACAGCGGCCAGTTCTACAAGGAATGTCCACATATTGATGAAATCGTACACATAGATAATTTTGGTATTTTCTTTGTCTAAGAGATCAGATAATGCGTAATCACTCATGATTTTTTGTTCGCCGGGAACGTCTCCGGTATCAAAAAGCGGGATTTCATCTTCCTGATTCCAAGTTTCATCGCAGGTATAAAACGAAGCTACTTCCATTCCGTCAAAACCAAAAGCGTTGAAGATTGCATTGTGTAAATCCTCAAGAGTATCATCCTCAAGAATAGCAATGTCTCTGAAAATATCTTCTTCGGCGTCTAGAATTACTCTAAATTTATAAACCATAATCTTTGTATTTTTTGAAAAGTCAAAGGTAAAATATAAAAAACGAAATACGAATTTTGAATTACGTTTTGTTGAAAAGATTTTACAAAGCGATTAATCTTACCAATGAAGTTTGGTAGTAGCCCGTGTCAGGCTGAGCGAAGTCGAAGCCACGTGCCAATTGGCAAGCCTTCGACTTCGCTCAGGATGACACCAGGTCAAGATGCTTTGTTTTGAGGTTTTCAAAACCTTACAGATTTTAATAATGACTAAAGTTTAAAATTTTCGTTGCGACTTTCAGGCTGAGCGGAGTCGAATCCCCGTTCCAATTGGCAAGCCTTCGAGTTCGCTTAGGATGCCACCAGGTCAAGATGCTTTCTTTTGAGGTTTTCAAAACCTTACAGATTTTAATAATGACTAAAGTTTAAAATTTTCGTTGCAACTGTCAGGCTGAGCGGAGTCGAAGCCCCGTTCCAATTGGCACGCCTTTGAATTCGCTCAGGATAAAATGCATCTTCGAAAAAAACTATTTTCCCGCCAGTCTTTTTCTGATCTTTTGATAATGCTTATGATAAGTGCTGTGACTTGGATAAGTTCTGCCTGATGTCATGTTGTTAAAAATTAAAGCGACCAGAAGCAAAATCAAAACGCCTACCAGAACAGGGGATAGTACATACATATAGCCCAGGGCTTTTATTTTTTCGGATCCTATGACGGCAATAAGTGCTGTTGCGCCTCCAGGAGGATGCAGTGTTTTGGTCATCTGCATTAAAATAATTGCAAGCGAAACGGCCAGTGGTGCAGCAATCCAGATAATATCCGGAGCGAGTTTATGAACGGTTACGCCAACCAATGCAGAAATGACATGTCCGCCAACTAAATTTCGGGGCTGTGAAAAAGGACTCTGAATAATTCCGTAAACCAAAACACTCGAAGCTCCAAATGAACCAATTAAATAAACGGCATCATTTCCTGAAAAATGTATGGATTGTATATACGCCAGAATTCCAATTCCGACAAAAGAACCCAGAAAGGACCAAAAATGTTCCTTATAGTCAATTAAGGTTTCCTTGTAAAGGATGTAACGGGTTTTGCGGTAACTTCTTTTAATTTTCTGAACTGGCATGCTTATTTTATTAAACTGGGAGAATACGTGTAAACGGTATACGGATAAATCATTTTTGCCGTGTATTTAGAAATCAGGCAAACGGCTAAAATAGGAAGGAATAAGGTATAATCGTTTGTTAATCCACATACTAAAAATATAGCAGTGAAAGGGGCATGAATGCTGGCACTTAAAACAGCTGCCATTCCGATAATCATAAAATTGACCGGAATTACCTGTGTGTTAAAAAACGTATTTAAAACAGAAGACAATAAAAGTCCCAGAAAACCACCGATAAAAAGGCTTGGAGCAAAAACACCTCCATCGCCGCCGGAAGCTAATGTTACAGAAGTAACGATTGGTTTCAGAATTAAAATTCCGGTTAAAGTCAATGCCAAAGTTATGGTTAACGGAAGCTCGCCGGAACTGCCAAAAATCATTTTTATAGCATGATAGCCTTCTCCGTACAATTGTGGAAATACAAATAGCGAAACACTCAAAATAACTGATCCTAAAAGAATTTTGTAATAATGTGTTTGAATTTTACCGAATTGAGATTTGAAAAATAAGACGCAACGGGTTAGGTAAACCGAATTTATTCCGGCCAATATGCCTAAAAGAATAAAATACGGAATCGCTTTCAGATGCCAGGTGGTAATGGAAACGGTAAATAAAGGCTCTTCTTTTAAAATCGATAATAAACCAAAAGCAATCGAAACGGCAATTACATTGGTGATGATAAAGGCGCGTGTAACTTTTCGGGAAATGACTTCAACAGCAAATAAAATTCCGGCAACCGGACTGCTGAACAGTGCTGTAATTCCCGCGGCAACGCCCGCACAAATCAATTCTGTTTTATATTTACGGAAGACATTTTCTTTTTGCTGTGCCACCGAACCAATTGTCGCAGTAGCCACAACAGTGGAAACTTCGATTCCGGTAGAGCCTCCAAAAATAACGGTTAATAGTCCGTTTATAAAGTGGGATGGAATTTTGTAGGAAGGAAGGTTTTTTGAACCTGATGTAGTGCTTTCAAAGACTTCCTTAATGCCTTTGTTTTCTTTTTTCTTAAAAAGATACTGTCTTAGAAAATAAATCACAGATAATCCGAAAACAGGAAAAACAACAAAAAAGACCGGATGTACAGTTACTTCATGAAAGAAGATTTCTTCGTAATATTCGGTTATTTTTTTTAATGAAATTCCCAGGAATGCGGAAAGAAAACCAATTAATACAGAAACAATAACTAATTTTCGGAAAACAATGAATTGATGATTTTTTTTGATTTGTGCCGTTTTGTTCATCAGAAGTAGATTTGAGAATCGCAGCATTTTATTTGCGATTTCACAAAATTAGGCAATCACATTCGTTTTTTAATAAAAAACGCTCAGTATATTGTGTTAAAAGTTATCTGGAGAGATAATTTTAAGTTGTTTTTATGGTGTACTGTTGAAGAATAATTTCGCAAAATTGAGAAGTTTAATTTAAATTAATTATTAAACCTACTGGTTTGTCATTTCGCTCGAGTCTCCTTGGTCGAAATGACATAAATGAGAAAAAAAATTTCCGACTTCGTGACTTCTCAAGATTAAATCTTTCCCAAAATTATCTTTCATAAAATTCAATGGGCAATAAATCCGGATCAGCTATAAAAGTGAACCTTTTTTCTGTTGTTTCATCAATACGAATGGGCTCTGACTCAATATTTTTCGAATTTAAAAAAGCAATGGCTTCTTCAATATTAGTGACTTCAAAAGCTAAATGACGCAAACCCACAGCTTCAGGTCGTGACGGGCGCTTCGGTGGATTGGGAAACGAAAATAATTCTACAATATAATTTCCGTTTAAGGCGAGGTCTAATTTATACGACTGACGTTCTTCACGATAAATTTCGCGAATAATAGTTAGTCCTAAAACTTCGGTATAAAAAGCTTTGGATTTTTGATAATCGGAACATAAAATGGCAATATGGTGTATTTTATTTAAAGTAAGCATTATGATTTTGATTCGGATTCCTGATTTAATTTTCGAATGATTTTTGCCGGATTTCCAACAGCCAGCGAGTTGTCGGGAATGTCTTTGGTGACCACAGATCCGGCGCCGATGACACAACCTTTCCCAATAGTTACGCCCGGGCATATTACTGAATTTCCGCCAATCCAGCAATCGTCTCCAATAGAAACAGGCAGTGCATTTTCTAATGTTTTGCGTAATTCGGCGTCAAGCGGATGGGTCGCCGTATAAATCTGGACATTGGGTGCAAAAAAGACATTTGATCCGATCGTTACCGGCGCGCAGTCTAAAACTACACAATTGACATTAAAATAAACATTATCCCCGCAAATCATATTGTATCCGTAATCACAATGAAACGGGGGTTCGATATAAAAACTTTTTCCGGTATTCGGGATTAATTCAGTTAAAATTTCCTTTGCTTTTTTGGTCAGACGGTATTCGGTTACATTCAGGCGATGCAATAAGTTTTTGGCTTTTCGGCGTTCTTTTACTAAAAGAGGATCTCCCGCAATGTAATATTCACCCGAAATCATTTTTTCTTTTTCTGTTTTCATACCGTGTAGTTACCGTGATTTTTATTTGTTCAGCATTCTGTTTTGGGTCAGTTCAATATTCTTTACAGCTCCTACAGGTGCAATTTTGATAGCCGGGTTTCCTTTTGCCAGATAGAAGAAATAGCCTGTATTGGAACCAATGAGATATACATTTTCAGATTTATTATCAGTGTAATTTAATTGATAATTATATTTCAGGCTATTATTTTTTATTTTTTCGGAAATCGCCCTGCCATCCGCAAAACCGTAACCCAGGAAGACACAGACTAAAAAGACACCCAGTGATTTTATTGCCACAATGGTATAATAGTCAAGCCTTTCGTCTTTTGATAATCCGGGTTCGATAGTGGCAACGCCAAAAGATTTATGAAGCCATTTTTTATCTTCGTTTCTGAGCAGTATTTCCGGAAGTTTAAAGTAAAAAATAACGAACACCAATACAGTTATAAAAAACACGGGATGTGACGTAATGGCAGCGATTGGACTTATCAAAATGTCCATGACAGAGGAATAGGTGATAATATTTATCCCAATTTGATAATAGATGATACTTTCTTTGGCAATTCCCAGAATGACAAGAAAAAGATAACCCAGGGGAAGTAAGTTTTGTACTTTATCAATGTCTTTCATATAAAATGACGATTTAATTTCGGGTTTATTTTTTTACAAAAGCTTCTTCAAAATAACAATCTGCCCTAAATGGTAAACATCGTGCTGAATGATTCCATGAATGTGCTCGTAATAGGTCTGATTGTTACCCGGGTATATTTTTTCCAGATCGGAATCCTTAAAATCCTCAAAAAAGGCACTCCATAATTCCTGCGATTTCGCCAGGCTCTGCAGGGACTGTTCCCATGCTGCTTCGGAAGAATCTAAAACCGGAACAAAATAATTATGGTCAGGAGTGGTAACTGTTTCGCCCTGAACCCGCCTTAAAATGTTTCTTCTCCACTGTATTAGATGGTTTACAATTTCCCAAATTGTATTTAAATTTGGATTTATTTTTCGGTAAGCCTGCTCTGCACTTACGTTTTTTAGGGTGTCATCAAGAGTGACTTCCAGCCAGGGCTCTCCATTATAAATGGACTGATATAAATTCGAAATTCTTTTGTTTTCTGACATAACTACTATGGTTTTTTGTTTTTTTCTTGAAATGTAATTTTTGTTTTTCAGCTGATTATCAAAGGGTATAAAGTGAGTTCTCCTGAATACTGTGTTTGGTAATCTCTTCAGTTTCCGTATTAAAAACTATAACGCCTTCATTTTTATTGTCAAGCTGTCCTGCTAATTTTCCTTCTTTTGTCCAGACAGCACTACCGCCAACACTTATAAAATTATCACATTGCCCAATGGAATTTGCCATTAAAACGGGCATACTATATTTTTGCGCAACTTTGGGATAATGTACAAAAGCTTTTTCTATTCCATTTTGTGATTTGGCTACGCTGGCGAGATATATTTCTCCGCCCAGTTTGCTTGCTTTTTCGGCATGTGCTGTTTGCAGACTCTCATAACAAATAGCGGGAATAATTTTTTGGTTTTCAATTTCGATTAATACTTGTTCATGACCATTTTCAAAATAAGGAAATTCATCCTCATGAAGTTGTTGCTTGGAGTAGGTGAGTTTTTCCTGATTCGGTCGAAATACAATCATACTGATTCGGATTCTATTTTCAGCTTTTGTTGGAATTCCGACACCAATCGTCATCTCTTTACGATTCGAAATTTGCTGGAAAGTATCCATTCGACCATCGTCCGGATGAGTTGCAAGAGCTTTGGCAAGTTCCGGCTCATAACCTGTTAAAGAAAGCTCAGGGAAAAACACGGAAGTTGCTTTTAGCGAAGAAGCAATTTCTATAAATTTGAGGTGCTTTTCGATGTTAGCCGGAATGTCTCCCTTTAAAGGTTTTATCTGCGCGAGAGCTATGTTCATTTATTCTTTTTTTAAATGTGACAAACTGAAAGCTAATATACAAATAAGTAATTTACAACTCATCCCCGAAATTCTACAATTGGGTTATTTTATATTTTTTAACTAAAACTGTTAAAATACATTTGTATCATCAAAAACCAATAATATCTAAACCAACACGGTATGAAAACCAAATTACTTTTTACAATTGCCTTTTTATTCTTTGCAGCTGTCACTTTTGCGCAAAATACCATTTCAGGGAAAGTGGTTGACCAAAAAGGAAAACCCGTTCCGGGAGCCAATATTTATATTGACGGAACCTATGATGGAGCTACAAGTTCTGAAACAGGTGAATTTTCTTTTGAAACCACAACAACAGGAAACCAGTTCCTGATCGTAAGTTTTCTAATCTATGAAACTTACAAACAAGAAATTGATGTTGCCAATTATAAGGGCCAGACGGTTAAATTGAGAGAAAATGTAAATTCACTTGATGCCGTTGTAATCACTGCCGGAACTTTAGAATCGGGCGATAAAGCAAGAGTTTCAGTGCTAAAACCATTAGATATTGTGACCACTGCCGGTTCTGCCGGAAATATTATTGCTGCTTTACAGACTTTGCCGGGAACACAAACCGTTGGGGAAGATGGGCGTTTATTCGTTCGTGGAGGGGAAGCCAGCGAAACTCAGACTTTCGTTGACGGACTTCGTGTAGCGCAGCCTTATGGAGCAAGTACGAATAATTTGCCAACCAGAAGTCGTTTTTCTCCTTTTTTGTTTAGCGGAATCGCTTTTTCTACCGGTGGCTATTCTGCAGAATACGGAGAAGCTTTATCAAGTGTTTTGCTTTTGAATACACAGGACGAACCGGATCAGAATAAGACAGATATCGCTTTGATGACGGTTGGTCTGGGAGTAGGCAATACGCAAAAGTGGAAAAAAAGTTCGTTTAGTATCAATACCAATTATATCAACTTAGCGCCTTATCAGGCGGTTATTCCACAAAATGTAGACTGGAATAGTCCGTATCAGTCTTTGGGCGGAGAAGCTGTTTATCGTTATCATTTTACGAATGGGATCTTTAAATTATACGCTGCTTTTGATTCTGAAAAATTCGACCTGAATCAGAAAAATATAAATTTTGCCGAACCGGTGAGAACGGACTTAAACAATAATAATTTTTACCTGAATGCTTCTTACAAAGGAGATTTTGGAACGGGCTGGCAACTGACTTCAGGAATCAGTTACGGGTACAGTAAAAACAAAGTCAAATTTGACATCACTGATGTGGACACTAATGAAAATGCTGCCCAGCTGAAATTGAAATTGAGAAAAAATGTTTCTAATTACTTTAAATTGTCTTTCGGAGCCGATTATTTCATTACAAAATTTAATGAAAACTTTAATGACAATATTTCGACTAAGGTTGCGAATGGTTACGATTCCAATATTGCCGCTTTTTACACGGAAGGAGATGTTTTGTTTTCGAAAAACCTGGCTTTAAAAGTTGGTGTAAGACTTTCGAATAACAGTTTGTTAGATGAAACTAATCTGGCACCACGAGCTTCAATAGCGTACAAAATTGCTAAACATAGCCAGTTCTCTTTTGCTTACGGGGATTTTTCCCAGGCACCGGTGGTTGATTATATCAAGTATTCAAAACAACACCAGTTTGAAAGCGAAAAAGCGCAGCATTATATTCTGAATTATCAATTTACAAAACCGGGGCAAACCTTCAGGGCAGAGGCTTACTACAAAGATTACAGCAATCTGGTTCAGTACAATACAAGAGATATTCAATACAATTCGGTTTTCAATAATAATGGTTCGGGTTATGCCAAAGGACTGGATTTATTCTGGAGAGACAGCAATTTGTATAAAAATTTAGAATATTGGATTTCCTATTCTTATATCGATTCAGAAAGACAGTATAAAAACTTTCCGAATATGGCGACACCAAATTTCGTTGCAAATCATAGTTTGTCCATCGTAACCAAATATTTTATTACCGACTGGAAATCACAGATTGGTTTCACCAACAGTTACAGTTCCGGAAGACCTTATAACGATCCAAATCAGACACAATTCATGAACGGGAAGACAAAATCATACAATAGTTTAAGCTTTAACTGGGCTTATTTATTAACGACACAAAAAATATTATATTTCTCTGTTTCCAATGTATTGGGAAGCCAAAATGTTTTCGGATATGATTACGCCAAATTACCGGATGCCAACGGAGTTTACAACAGACAGGCCGTTACACCAACAGCAGACCGGTTCTTCTTTGTTGGTTTCTTCTGGACGATTAGTCAGAATAAAAATGAGAATCAGTTGAAGAATTTATAGTTTCTAAGCTACTAAGTCGCTGAGGTTCTGAGGGAGTAAGAAAAAAAACTTAGGACCTCAGGAACTTAGCATCTCAGAACCTTAAAAAAAAAAACAATTCAGTAACCAAATTCAACAACTCGGTATCATTTAATTTTAAAACAATAAAATCCGCTATACTTTTGAAGTATAAATTAATAAGAGCGTTTTAATCATCAATAAAAAATCAGGCACTCATAACCTTAGTAAATCAGAACTTTAAAAAAAAGAAATCATGACCAAAATTATTACATTAATCACTTTTTTTATCTGCAGTTTAATGTCTGCGCAAAATGTAAATCTTACCGTTTCTGTGTCAGGTTTGAAAAATAATAAGGGAACTGTCAAAGTAGGTTTGTACAACTCAGACGAAACATTCCTGAAAACGACTTACAAAAGTGTTGTTTCTGAAATTAAAAATAATGAAGCAACTGTTACATTTACAGGTATTCCAAAAGGAGAATACGGAATTTCAACATATCATGATGAAAACAATAATGGAAAGCTGGATAAAAATATGATGGGAATTCCTTCTGAAGATTATGCAAGTTCGAATAATGCAAAAGGATTTATGGGACCGCCTTCCTACAAAGATGCTAAATTTACGGCTAATAAGAATTCAAAAATAGATATTGTATTAAATTAAAAAACACACATTAATAACAACCCTTAAAACAAACCAAAATGAAAAAAATAATTACCACAATCGCGTTATTTGTAGCAGTAATAAGTTCAGCACAAACACAATTTGAACAAGGAATGGGAAAAGCATTCGGACTTTGGAAAGAAGGAAAAAATACAGAAGCTTCGGCCTTGTTTGAAAGAATTGCTTCTGCAGAAAAAAACAGCTGGTTACCTAATTATTATGTTGCATTAGTAAATACAACGAGCTCTTTTACAGAAAAAGATAAGTCTAAAGTAGATTTATTACTGACCAAAGCACAGGACGCACTTGATCTTGAATTCATAAAAGACCAGAACAACGCAGAATTATATGTTTTACAGGCTTTACTTTACACGGCCTGGGTTGTACAGGATCCGATGACAAACGCTCAAAAATATTCCGGTAAAATAATGGAGAATTATGCTAAGGCGAAAGCAATAGATCCTAATAATCCGAGAGCTGTTTTTGGTGAAGCTGATTATCAGTTAGGCGGAGCAAAATGGACAGGTGTTGATACAAAGCCATTGTGTGTACAGGTTGATAAAGCTGTCGAACTTTTTGCTACATTTAAACCGGAAACTCCTTTTTCACCAAAATGGGGATTAGACAGAGCACTTGAAACTCAAAAAAGTTGTAAAAAATAATACCAAATCAGTTCCTAAATGAAAGACCATAAAAATACATTTGCAAATTTGAGAACCGGAACAATCATGTGTTTCAAGATCTCTATGGTCTTTACAATCATATTCTCCGCTTTTTTAGGAGCCGATCTGAATGTAAAAAATGTATTGCTTACGTTCTTTTTAAGTTGCCTTTATTCCTTTGGACTCGGTTTCGGAAATGGTTTTCTGAATGTTCTTTTAGATAAAAAATGGGACTGGCTGGAACAAACGAACCTAAGGGTTTATTACGGGATTCTGTGTACTGTTTTATATACAGTCCCGGCTGTTTTAGGAATCAACTATATCATTTTTGTGGTGGTTCAGAAGCTTCCTTTGGAGAAGTTTTTTAGTGAAAGAATGATTTGGGTACACCTTTTTTATATCATTTTATCATTGGGAGTTTCAATCTTCATGCAGGCCAGAAGCTTTATGGTAAAGTGGAAACAAGCCTCTAAATTTGAAGTCACCCAGCAGAAAATTATTGCGGGAACAGCAAACGCGAAATTCGAGAGTTTAAAAAATCAGATAGACCCGCATTTTCTTTTTAATAGTTTAAATGTGCTAAGCTCACTGATTGAGGAAAATCCGGATAATGCACAGCGATTTACCACTTCGCTATCGAAAATTTATCGCTATGTTTTAGAACAGAAAGATAAAGAACTGGTCTCAGTGGAAGAGGAATTGTCTTTTGCCAAAACCTATATGAATCTGCTGAAAATGCGTTTTGAAAACAGTTTGTTTTACGAATTGCCGGCAGAAGGTATAAAACCTGACGCTAAAGTGGTGCCTTTGTCCTTACAGCTTTTACTCGAAAATACGGTAAAACATAACGTGGTAAGCGAACAAAAACCATTGCATATCAAAATTTTTATTGATGGTGACTGTCTCGCAATCCAGAATAATTTTCAGAAGAAAGAAGTATTACAGGATCGTCAGGGCGTTGGTTTGCAAAACATCGTCAACCGATACGGAATTATAACCGACAGAAAAGTTTTGATTGAACAAAATGAAGAAAACTTCACCGTTAAAATCCCGATTTTAACCAAACAAATTACAGTTATGGACACAAGTGCAGAATATAGTGATGAGAATAAAGCCTATTTCAGGGCTAAAAAGAGAGTAGAAGAATTAAAAGGATTTTATGCCAACGTAATTTCGTATTGTTGTGTGATTCCGTGTTTAATTTTTGTAAATTTAACCTATTCTCCTGGATTTCAATGGTTTTGGTTTTCGGCTTTAGGCTGGGGCTTTGGAGTTACCATGCATGCTTTTAAAGTGTTTGGATATAGCTCTGATTGGGAAGAACGAAAAATCAGGGAAATTTTAGAAAAAGAAAACAACCCAAAAACCTGGAAATAATATGGAACCAAATTACGATAAAGGGGAACGCTACTATCAGGCTCAGAAAAGAGTGTATGAAATTAAGAAATTTTACCAGCACTTAGCGGTATACCTTCTTTGTAATCCCATTGTAATAGTGGTTAATCTAATGACTTCGCCAGATTATTTATGGTGTTTATATTCCGTAACAGGATGGGCAATTCCGATAATTTTACACGGAATGAAAGCTTTTGGATTTTCACCAATTTTTAATAAAAGCTGGGAAGAACGAAAAATCAATGAGCTTTTGGAAAAAGGAAATACAAAACAAAAGTGGGAATGATGATGGAAACAAATTGTAACAACGATCGTCAAAGATTTGAGTTTCAGCAAATCTTCAGAAAAAAGGCAGTAAAGCTCAGATCCTTTTATATGCATAGTTTAATGTATGCTTCAGGATTGGTAGTTTTTTTATTAAAGGAATATTATGGGGTTCCATTGAACTTCTTTCCATTGAAATATTTAAATCATGTTGTAATGATAATCTGGACTTCAGTGTTTTTATTTTCGGCAATAGATTTATTTCTTTCTTTTAAAGTTTTCGGAGAGGAATGGGAGGAACGTAAACTGAAATATATTTTAGAGAAGAAACAAAAAAAACAAAAATGGGTGTGATCATGGAAATAAATTATAACGAAGAAGACAGATACTATCTTGCAAAAAAGAAAGTAGAAAATATTAAAGGCTTTTATAGTAATCTTACCGCTTTTATCGGGGTAAATATTATTTTGATTATCATTAATTTGTGGACATCTCCACAGTATTTATGGTTTTTCTGGCCACTATTGTGGTGGGGATTTGGAGTTGTTTTTCATGGATTAAAGGTTTTTGAAGTATTTCCGGTTTTAGGTAAAGACTGGGAAGAAAGAAAAATCAAAGAATTGATGGAAAAAGAAAAAGAGAACAAAAACAAGTGGAAATAATATAACTGAACAAAAAAATGGGAAGATTTAGAAGACGTATGTACGAAGAATATGCACACGAATTTAGCACAGACGAAAGCTATAATAAAGCTTACAGAAAAGTAAAAAAAATAAAAGGATTTTACTCGCATTTAAAGATTTATGTGATCGTGAATGCTATTATCATTATTTCAAGTCTGAATAGCAGAGGTTTCATTGGAAATCATTTTGAACTGAGAGGATTCCGCGATTGGGAAATTTATTCGACAGCATTTTACTGGGGTATCGCTTTAGCCATTCATGCCTTTACAGTTTTCGGGCCTGATCTCTTTTTTAATAAAGATTGGGAGGAAAAAAAAATCAAAAAATATATGGATAAAGAAGTAGAGAGTAAGAATAAATGGGAGTAACTTTAAATTTTATTTTTTTTTCAAATTTTGCATATCGATAGATGATCACATTAATTATAGAAGACGAAAAACCGGCTGCAAGATTGTTGCAGCGAAAGCTTGAAAAGTTAGATATTGCTGTAGAAACCATGCTGCACTCTGTAGAAGAATCGATTCATTGGTTTAGCAATAATAAACATCCGGATCTTATTTTCCTTGATATTCAGCTATCAGACGGTTTATCGTTTGAAATTTTTGAAAAAATAAATATTACAAGCGCCATTATTTTTACGACCGCTTATGACGAATATGCCCTAAAAGCATTTAAGCTCAACAGTATCGATTATCTGCTAAAACCTATTGATGAAGATGATCTGGATGTTGCTGTGAACAAGTTTAAAACACGTCTTCCCAAATTAGAAACGGAAACAACAAACCTTCAGCTTGATTTTGAACAAATCAGGAAAATGTTGTCGAATCCTTTTGAAAAGAACTATAAAAAACGATTTACCGTTAAAATAGGACAACATCTAAAAGTGATTACCACCGATGAAATTGAATGTTTTTTCAGCGAAAACAAAGGAACCTACATTCATACTTTCGATAACAGGAACTATTTAATCGATTCGACTTTAGAAATTCTGGAACAGGAACTGGACATGAAAGATTTCTTTCGTGTCAGCAGAAAGTTTATTGTACCGCTTCAGGCGATAAAGGAAATTCAGGTGTATACCAATTCGCGTCTAAAAGTTATTTTACCCTCTTATAAAGAAGATGAGGTGATTGTAAGCCGCGAAAAAGTTCAGGATTTTAAAGGCTGGCTGGGATAAACCGAATGTTAAAAGTCAACCAATAAAAAAAATCCTTCGTACTGAAGGATTTTTTTATTTTTCTTATTTACTCAGTCTGTGCAAAGTATAAGTCATAGCACTTAAAAGAAAGAATGCCATTATTTGGTGGATCAGTCCCAATGCCAGCGGAACACTATACAAAAGGGTAAAAACACCCAGTGCAAACTGAATGAAAACAAAAAGAACTAACGTTTTTATCCCGTTTTTTTGCGTTATGGAAAGGGGGAATTTTGTGCTTTTGTAATATAAAAACAGAATAATGGCGACTACAACATAGGCAAAAGTCCGATGTACAAACTGAACACCGCTTTTTCCTTCAATTAAGTTTTTTACCAGGCTTGACTGTTCAATAAAAACAGAGTCATGTATAAATTGCCCGTCACTCATTAAAGGCCAGTGATTATGGATTAATCCGGCATTTAAACCTGCTACAAATCCACCATAAATAATCTGGATCAGCAAAGCAACCAGGGCAAATCTTCCGATATTGCGAAGCGGCACTATTTTATTGAAATTTCTTTCCGGATATATTAAGTCAAGAGCAACCCACAATGTATAAGCAAAAGTGATAAATGCAAAAGTAAGGTGTAAGGATAGTCTAAAATGACTTACATCCGGATTGTCAATTAGTCCGCTGCGAACCATAAACCAGCCCAGAAAGCCCTGAAACCCGCCCATTGCCAAAAGAACGATACACTTTTTGACAGTCGCACGATCCAGCTTTTTCCTGATGAGGAAATAAACAAAAGGAACAAAGAAAACCAGTCCGATGATACGGCCAATAAAACGGTGGAACCATTCCCAGAAATAAATGAATTTATAATCAGATAGTTGAAAATCGTTATGGATATTAATTTTCTGATATTCAGGAAACTTTTTATATTGTTCAAAAGCTTCATTCCATTTTGCATCTGTCAGAGGAGGAAAAGTGTCGGTGACCAAATGCCAGTCGGTCATTGATAATCCTGAATTGGTCAGACGTGTAATACCGCCTACGACCACCATTAAAAACAATAAAACACAACCGGATAGTAACCAAATAATTACTGATTTATTCTCTTTTTTCATTATGTAAATAGTTATTCTTAAACTTTTTTCAAACCTAACTTTTCAGCTTTTTTCTGCATAAAGGCGAAAGCAGCGTCATATTCATTTGGAATTTCCCCTTCGAGAATGGCTTCTTTAATGGCTTCTTTCAAAACACCGATTTCCCGTGAAGGTTTTAGATTATAATATTCCATAATTTCTTCTCCGGAAATTGGCGGTTGGAAATTACGGACATGGTCCCGTTCTTCCACTTCAACAATTTTCTTGCGGACGATCTCGAAGTTTTTATGGTACTTTTTAAACTTTGACGGATTTTTGGTTGTAATATCGGCTTCGCAAAGTGTCATTAAATTTTCTACATCTTCTCCCGCATCAAAAACGAGACGGCGAACAGCACTGTCGGTTACGATATCCTGGGCCAGAACAATTGGGCGCGAGCTCATGATCACCATTTTCTGCACAAATTTCATTTTGTGATTTAAAGGCATGTGCAGGCGTTCAAAGATTTTTTTAGCCATTTTTCCACCGAGAAATTCATGTCCGTGAAAAGTCCAGCCTTGTTTTTTATTGAAACGTTTAGTCGGTGCTTTTCCGATATCGTGCAGCAAAGCCGACCAGCGCAGCCAGACATCATCGGTGTTTGGACAAATATTATCGACAACTTCAAGCGTGTGATAAAAGTTGTTTTTATGAGTGTGGCCTTCAATCTCTTCTACCTGGTTCAACGCTGTTAATTCAGGTAAAATAAGATCTAAAAGTCCGGTTTTATATAAAAGTAAAAATCCAACAGAAGGTTTTTCAGTCGAAAGAATTTTGTTTAATTCATCTACAATTCTTTCTCCGGAAATAATATTTATTCTTTCGGCATTTTTGGTAATTGCGTCTAATGAATTTTCTTCGATCTCAAAACCCAGCTGAGTGGCAAAACGAATGGCACGAAGCATACGCAACGGATCGTCAGAATAGGTAATACTGGGTTCCAAAGGTGTTTTGATGACTTTGTTTTCTAAATCAGCCAGACCACCAAAAGGATCAGAAAGATCGCCAAAAGTTGTTTCATTTAAGGATAAAGCCAAAGCGTTAATGGTAAAATCACGACGATTCTGATCGTCTTCCAGAGTTCCGTTTTCAACAATTGGGTTCCTGCTTTCAAAATTATAGGATTCTTTTCGGGCACCAACAAATTCAATATCCGTATCTTCAAAACGTAACATAGCCGTTCCGTAAGTTTTAAAAACCTGAACTTTTGGTTTTTTAGGAAGTAATTCAGATACTTTTAAGGCCAGTTCGATTCCGCTGCCCACCGCTACAACGTCAATGTCTTTTTTAGCACCACGGTTTAAAAGCAGATCACGGACAAAGCCGCCGATCACGTAAGTGTCAACGTTTAGTTCCTTAGAGGCCTGCGAAATAATTCCGAAGATTTTATGTTGTAAAGCTGTTTTATAATTTGTCTGTATAGCCACGAATTCAAGAATTTTAAATAGAGCGTTGATTTCTGAAGAGAATCGAACGCCTGCAAATTTACAACATAGAAAATGCCTATTATAATCTATTGCTCACTTTTTTGAAGAAATTCACAGTTTGGAGCGGTGAATTTTGTGAAATAAAAAAAGGTTGCGGTGAATTCCACAAATTTTCACGAATCATACTGCACTTCCAAAAATAAAAATTAGCGGAAATTCGTGTCATTGATAGCAAAAAAGCCGGTAAAGGGGAATTATGGCAGTATCAAACAAATCAATTGCAATGCTGTTTTTTTAGCAATTCAATTTGTATTTTTGAATCACATAAAAATGCACAAATGAAAATTGTTATATCGCCTGCGAAGTCATTAAATTTTGAAAAAGAATTGCCCACTGCAAAATATACCGAACCCGCTTTCCTAAAAGAAGCCCGTCAGGTTCACAAAGTTTTAAAACCTAAAAAACCAGCCGATCTAGCGGAACTCATGTCGATTTCCGAAAAACTGGCCGACTTAAACTGGCAGCGAAACCAGGAATGGAAAACGCCTTTTACGCCCGAAAATGCACGTCCGGCAATTTATACTTTTGATGGTGATGTTTATACCGGTTTAGATGCGTATACGATTCCGTTGGAAAAAGTCGCCGTTTTACAAAACAAACTAAGAATTTTATCGGGGCTTTATGGTGTTTTAAAGCCATTGGACCTCATGCAGGCCTACCGTCTCGAAATGGGAACAAAACTGCCCATCGGAGAGCATAAAAATTTGCATGATTTCTGGAAAGGACCCGTTACAAAAGCGTTGAATAAAGAACTGTCAAAAGGGGAGCTGTTTGTAAATTTGGCCAGTAACGAATATTTTTCAGCTGTTGATGTGAAAGCTTTAAAAGTGCCTATAATTACGCCTGATTTTAAAGATTATAAAGACGGAAAACTTAAGATAATCAGTTTTTTCGCTAAAAAAGCAAGAGGAATGATGGTGCGTTATATTATCGATACCAATGCTGAAACGGTTGATGACTTAAAAGTGTTCAATTATGAAGGATACCAGTTTGATGCAAATCTTTCAGAAGGAAATCATTTGGTGTTTACGAGATAGGTTTTTTTTTGAAGGTTCAGAGGTTCAAAGTTGCAAAGATTCAGAGGTTTTTTTTAGGGTCTGAGTTACTGAGGGGCTAAGCTGCTAAGGTTTGGTTATTTATCAGATAGGATTTTTGAAGGTTCAGAGGTTCAAAGTTGCAAAGGTTCAGAGGTTTTTTTGTAGGGTCTGAGTTACTTAGGGGCTAAGGTACTAAGGTTTGTTGCCTCAATTATAGTAAGGCTTTCGGTTTGGAATTTCAATAGCCTACAGCTTTAGCTGGAGAGACTTATTTGAATTCAACAAAGGCTTTAGCCAAACTTCTGATTTAAATAGTATTTCATTCTGAAAATTAAAATAAAAAAGCCGGGTTCAATTAAGAGCCCGGCTTTCCGTATTATAAATCAATTATTATAATTATTATTAATGCATCGCATCGGCGGGATTAATCTTGTTTTTTCCTTTCTTGATGAAAAGAATAATCGGTATACAAAATAAGAACATTATTCCTAAGTACATGAAAATATCTATGTATGACATTACGGTACTTTGTTTTAAAACGGCGTAATCTATGGCCTGATAGGCTTTTTTAAGGGCAACATCGGCACTGTAGCCTTTAGCTTCAAAAGCTTTTTGCATTCCTATGATACGCTGTTGAACCTGATAGTTTGCAGGGTCTATATTCGTGAGTAAATTTACTCTGTGCTCCTGACTGAAACGGGTAATAAAAGTGGTAATGATGGCAATACCAAATGAACCTCCCAACTGTCGCATCATTCCGGTAAAAGCGGCTCCTTCACCAATATGTTTTCCTTTTAAAGTGGAAAGGGAAAGCGTCGTAATAGGTACAAAAAGTAATCCTAAACCAATTCCTCTCAAAATTAAAGGCCAGTACATATGTTCTACACCGGTATCAGGTGTAATTCGGGTTTGCATCATAAAGGTAAAGAAGAAGAAAACTAAAAATCCTACTCCAACCATATAGGCCTGCGGTACTCCTTTCTGAATCATGTTTCCTACAAATGGCATCATGATCGCTGTTGTAATCGAACCCGGAATTAATAATAATCCGGCATCAGTTGCTGTCCATCCTAAAATGGACTGCGTATAAATCGGGATAATCAGGGTTGATCCGTATAAACCGAAACCAAGAATAAAACACATTATGGTTCCAATTCGTAAGTTTCCGTCTTTTAAAACACTTAAGTTTACAATCGGATGTTTATAGGTAAGTTCTCTCCAGATAAATAATACTAATCCCAAAACGGTAATAACACTTAGGGTTACTATAAGCGAATCGTTAAACCAGTCGTCTTGTTGCCCGTGTTCTAAAACGAATTGTAAAGAACCAATAAAAGAGGCTAATAATATAATTCCCCACCAGTCAACCTGATTTGCTTTTAATTTTTCTCCATATTTCGGGCTTCTTACAAAAGTAATGGCCAGAATGGTAGCAATAATTCCCAACGGAATATTGATATAAAAAATATACGGCCAGGAATAATTATCTACTAAATATCCTCCTAATGGCGGACCTAAAGTTGGACCAACAATTACACCCATTCCGTAAATAGCCTGTGCCATCCCACGTTTTGCTATGGGGTAACTTTCGGTAATAATAGTTTGTGCTGTTACCAGCAATGCACCACCACCCATACCCTGAACAAACCTAAAAGCAACTAATTCCCAAATATTACTGGCATTACCACACAAAAAGGAACAGACTGTAAATAGTATGATAGAGGCCACAAAATAATTACGTCTTCCAAATTGCTGTGATAGCCAGCTCGTCATCGGTATTACAATAACATTCGCAATGGCGTATGCTGTAATCACCCAGGCCACATCAGTCAAAGTAGCACCAAGGCTACCCCGCATGTCTGTTAGTGCTACGTTTACAATGGTCGTATCAACGATTTCAAGCAAGGCACAAAGTACTGCTGTAATCGTGATAATGACACGTCTGTAACCGTATTCTACTAAATCATCATCTCCTTGTACTGCTGCTGTCATTATATTATTTTAAATGTACGTCTACATCAACATTCATTCCCGGACGTAATAATTTTACTTTCTCAGGATCGTTTGATTCATCTAAACTGATTTTTACTGGTAATCTCTGAATCGTTTTTACGAAGTTTCCTGTTGCATTATCAGGAGGTAATAAAGAAAAACGGGAACCTGTAGCTGGTGAGAAAGAGGTTAGAGTTCCTTTAAATTCATAGTTCGGGTAAGCATCAACTTTTAAGCTTACTTTCTGACCCACAACCATTTTATTTAATTGTGTTTCCTTGAAGTTAGCTACAACCCATGCTTCCGTATTATTGATGATATAAAATAAGGATTGTCCCGGCTGTACCAGTTGTCCCGGCTGAATATCAACTTTAGAAACCTGACCGTCAATAGCGGCAGTTACAACAGTGTAGGTAAGGTTTAGTTTTGCTACATCCAGCATTGTTTTTGCTTTTTTGATGTTGGCAGAAGCCACTTCAGTTTGTTTGTCAGAAACTTTAGATTTGGACTGAATTACTGATTTCTGAAAAGAACTTGCTCTTTGTTGTTGTTCTAAAACACGTACCTGATTTTCAGCTTCGTCTTTTGCAGTCTGAGCCTGCTCAAATTGCTGTTTTGTAATCGTATGTGTTTTATACAAATTATTGTAACGGTTGAAATCATTTGTAAGCTGTCTTAGTCTGATTTTTGCGCTTTCGATAGAACCACCTGCGGATCTCATTTGAGCATCAGAAACAGAAATACTTGCGTAAGCACTTCCAATATCAGCTTTAGCAGCTTCGTATTGACCTTCAGCTCCTAAAAGGGCCGCATTTGCTTCGTCAATTTTCAATTGGTAATCTCTTTTGTCAATTGTAAATAAAGTATCTCCCTTTTTTACAAAATCATTATCTTTTACATAAACCTTGCTGATATAACCGGATACTCTTGGGATAATCGGGTTCATTTTTTTCTCGATCTGGGCATCATCTGTCTCTTCGTGACCTTGTGAATGCATGTATTTTGTTATTCCGTAAGTTCCGCCCACTAAAACCAAAACGGTTAGTATAATGATGAATTTAGTATTTGTTTTTTTCTTTTCCATGAGAGCTATCGATTATATTTTAGAAAGATTGAATGATTGTGATAATTGTCCTGATACTGACAGTAATTCGTAATATTTTTGAATAATGGCTGCTTTAGATAAAGCGGTGTTTATTTTGGCATTAAGTTGTTCAACGTCAGCTTCCACCAGGTCATTGGTATCCGATAAGCCATTATCAAATTTGTCTTTTACAAGTCTGTAGTTTTCCGCTGCCTGCTGAAGCGCTTCGTCATAAACCACACTCTGATTTATTGCTAAGCTGTAATCTTCAATAGATTTCTGAACTTCTACTTTAATTCGGTCGGTCATAACCGCTTCCGTATTTTTTACTTCAAGTGCTTTGCTTTCAGCCTCACGTACATGAGCGCTGTTTTTCAGGATTCCGGATAAATC
Organism: Flavobacterium cupreum; assembly: GCF_003996965.1. Taxonomy (GTDB): domain Bacteria; phylum Bacteroidota; class Bacteroidia; order Flavobacteriales; family Flavobacteriaceae; genus Flavobacterium; species Flavobacterium cupreum. Next base: position 42,666 of record NZ_QWDM01000011.1, read on the forward strand.
ATACGTTAAGCCAACCCCAAAATTCATGGCGTATTTTACGGTAATAATATCTTTAAGGTCTAACGCCGTATAGCCACCCAATAAGGCAAGAGAAGGATAATATCCTGATTTTGCAACTCTAATATTGGCCTCACTGGCTTTTTGCTGAAAACGAATAGCTTCTAAATCTTTTCTGCTTTCAAGGGCTAAAGCATCTGAAGTCGGCGCATTAGTCGTTTTTAAATTGAAGAAATCAGATTCATTCACCTGAAGTTTTACTGTCGGATCTAATTTTAATAAGGTAGTCAGGTAAAAATTAATGTTATTGATGTTGTTATTCGCTTCATCAATAGATAATTTCGTTTTGGAAACCAATAACTGCGCTTTCAGTAAATCATTTCTTGGAATGATTCCGTTTTTCTCCAGTTCCGTAAAATCAGTTACACGCTGTTGTGCCTGTTTTTGATTTTCGTTTAAAAGATCTAGTGTTTTTTGAGCTTTGTATAAAGCAGTGTAATAGGTAATGACACGTAAAGCAACATCTTCTTTAGTCTTCGCTGCGTTGGCACTTTCAGCCTCATACAGATTGTCGTAAGCTTCTATACTGCTCTGAATTTTAAATCCTGAAAAAATCGGAAGACTCAGATTGGCCATACCAAACATTGCGCGATCCGGAGAAGCCATTGGCTCTGCACTTGCTTCGTCATTGTGCATGTCGATGGAAGCTTTTGTTAACCTTTGGTACTGCCCTTGAATTTTTAAATCAGGGTATTGGTTGTTTTTAACCGTTTGTAACTCATATTTTCTTGAGTTTACCTTAGTGTTGGCAAGAGTAACTTCGTTACTTTTTTCCCAGGCCAGTTTAACGGCTTCGTCTAAGGTTAAACTTGTTTTTTCTTGTGCTTCTATTGATGATATTCCGATAAAGAAAATCCCAAAGAGCATTAATTGACTAATTTTCATAAACAAGTAGCGCTTTTATAGTTTGTTGAATGTGCTTTGTAAGACTGTTTTTAATATAATCGTTGTATAACGTTTCTGTATTTAAATTTAAAAGTTCCTCAAAGAAAGGTTTGTTCATGTGAAAGTGAAAAAAAGTTCCCATTATCGTCGGAGTGATCAATGGAATAATGACGTCTTTTCTGAAAATCCCTTTTGACTGGCCTTCTTTCACGATTGTTTCCAGTGATTTTAAGTTCCCTTTTTTTAATTCAGTGAAAGCGGCGAGATTTTCTTCTCTTTTTTTAGAAGTAAGTTCAAAATGTAAAATCCTGTAAATCCCTCTGTTACAATTGATTCTGTTGATGTAAATTTCGATTAATTTATTGACTTTATCAAGAGGTTCCAGATTTTCGTGCAATAAAAGTTCGATTTGCAGTTTTAAGTCAGAAGTTTTGTATAGAAGTAAAGCCTCCAGTAATCTTTCTTTAGAACCAAAATAATACGAAACCATGGCAATATTAATTTTTGCCATTTTCGATATATCCCGTATGGATGTACCCTCAAATCCTTTCTCGGAAAATAGCTTTTCCGCGACCTCAAGGATCTGAATTTTTTTATCGTTTAATTCGACTTTAGACATGGTATCATTTATAATCGGGTACAAAATTAAACAGGCGTTTAATTTAAACGCTTGTTTAATTTATTTTTAACACAATATTAACAGAAAACCATGTAGTTAGTTTTAGGGTTAAATAATCTCTTTAATTAATTAAATTTATTCTAACGCTAAAATAAAGTAATAAATAAATTGATACAAAAATTTACGAATACTTAAGAATCTGTCTCTTGTTAATTCCACCTTTTTGTCAGTATAAAATGGAAGATTTTTCATTGTTTTAAATTTTGAGTCTTCATCTGTAGCTTCATGTATCTCTTCTAATTGCCTCATGTGCTTATCAGATAAAACACCTTTGTTATGAAGAAGAGCATGTCGAATAATTCTATATTCTTTATATCTGTCAAAAGTTTCCTTAATGCGTTTTTGAGGATTGCTTTTATCTTCAATTCCTGTTTTATTTATAAAGTAGTCTATAAAATTGTCATTAGTCCATGCGTTTCTAATTCTATCAGAAATTTGTTTTTCAGTAATTGAGTTTTCATATTCCTGAAGTATAGTTTCATATACATCCTCAAAGGCAGCATCAACAACACTTACTGAATTTAAAACATAATATTCAAATATTTTTGTAGGAACTTCTTTTGAATATTTTTCTATTAAAAGATTGTTAGTAAGTTGCTCCTCTATTTCTGGCTTCAGTCGAAGATCTTCATGTATATTCGCGGTTGTAGACAGGAGAATTTTGCGATCGGGGTCATTATACTTTTCTATTGCTAGATGACAGGCATTTAGCATTAATGCGCTACTTGTATAATCTTTTAGAATTTTTATTGAAGTTACTGTAAGTATACCTTGTATTTTATTTTTGAGTTCTGTTGTCATAATTATATTTTAAGCTGTAAATAGCATTTCTTAGCAAAAATTTTATTATATAAGAATTGTATGTAAAATTTATTTAAAAGATAAACTTAATTTATTAAATCTACACAAATATTTCTCTGTTATTAATTCTCAAAATAAAAAACGACATCTAAATTTTAAACGTCGTTATAATTTTTATAATAGAAAGAGAACCTATCGGATCCCTCCAACAAATTCCGAAATTTTTCCAGAACCAATTTCACTCAAATGTTTAATAAAACCACTTCCGATAATAGCGCCTTTGGCAAATTTGGTGGCCTGGTTAAAAGTCTCCCTATTCGAAATTCCAAAACCAATGATTTGTGGATTTTTCAGGTTCATGCCTGCAATTCTTTCGAAATAATCTACCTGAACATTTCCAAAACCGGATTGGGAACCTGTAACACTTGCTGAACTTACCATATAAATGAAGCCATTTGAAACGCTGTCAATAAAACGAATGCGCTCGTCTGACGTTTGCGGGGTAATCAAAAACACGTTTATTAAACCGTATTTTTCGAAAATAGTTTTGTATTCGTCTGCATAAACATCAACCGGAAGATCGGGAATAATCAATCCGTCAATACCGATTTCCGCGCATTTTTTGCAGAATGCCTCAATGCCATATTGTAACATCGGATTGAAATAACCCATAATGATCAATGGGATTTTTACGCTTTCGCGAATGTTTTTCAACTGATCGAAAAGAATTTGTGTTGTCATTCCGTTATGAAGGGCTTGTGTTGAACTTGCCTGGATGGTTGGTCCGTCTGCGAGAGGATCGCTGAAAGGCAAACCAATTTCAATTAAATCCACTCCGTTTTTTTCCAAATCCTGAATGATTTGAACCGTATCGTTTAAATTAGGATATCCCGCCGAAAAATAAATAGAAAGGATTTTCTTATCTTCCTGTAATTTTTGAGTTATTCTGTTCATTTTATATTTTTTTATTTGCTCCTGACAGATATTTTATAACCTTACAGGGTAATTATTTATTTTTTTGCCACAGATTAAAAAGATTTTAATGATTTTTTGAGAATTTAATCTGTGAGAATCAGTGAAATCTGTGGCATTCTTTTTCTAATTGATAATGACCTGACTCATCCAGTTATCATTTTGATTTTCTACAATTAAAAGGCCGGAATCTGAATCGTTCATTTGTGCAACAAGTTCTCCGTTGTTATTCCAGAAAGCACTTTTTCCGCCTGAAGGATAGCCCCAGGATTCGCCGCTGAAATTAGACATCAGAACATTTATTTTATGTTTTTGGGCATAACTTTGTAAATCACGGTATGCATTTGGAATCCCGTTTGGCGTAAAGAAAATACTGGCGATATAAACCGAAGTTTCTTTTTTACCGGCATTTTCAGCATGCAGCGGATTGTCTATGTCGGCACAAATAGCAAACGAAATTTTATGATCTTCAATCGTAATCATCGGATTATAATCGAAAGAAGGCTGGAAAAATTCGTCTTCTCCTTCATGTAAAAATTGCTTGGTATATATCGACACCGAATTATCCGGAAAAATAATAAATTCACCGATATACAATTCTGATTCATTCTGAATGGGGGCGCCCGCAACAATGGTAATATTATGATCGACCGCCAGTTCTTTTAAATGATCTATCCTGTAATCGTCTTTTGTAAAGGCCAATTCCGCTGCATTTTCTCTTTCGTAACCTGTAATAGACAATTCCGGAAACACAATTAAATTGGCGCCTTTTTCTGCAGCAAGTGCGATCAAACGATAATGATCCAATAAATTAGACCCGATATCTCCTCTTTTTGGCTTTGTCTGTGCTGCTGCTAAAATCATTATGATGTATTATTTTTTAATATTTATGGGTTGAGGTTTCTCGATTTTTAACTTTCAATGTAAATCCATGCCGTTACGCCTGATTTCAGTTTGATCTGAACTCTTTTGTAGGCATTAGATTCGAATAAATCTGCTTTTGCCAGATCTTTGCTGGATATCGTATAGACGATTCCTTTGATAAAATCGGAAGTATTTTCGCTGGGCATGGCTACAAAATAATCTGTCATTCCAAATTCTTCCTCTATTTTTAAATCCTTTAGTTTATAACCTGTCAGCTGGTCCGGTGTTCCGGGCAGGATCTTATTAAAAACCTGCATCTGAATTTCTTTTGACTGTAATGTTCCGTAAGAAAATAGCTGTTCCATAAATAGTGTTTTGTGTTGTTATTGGTCTGCGGCGATAACGCCCAAATTACAACTTTTATTATAATTTAAAATATTCGATATAATTGTCTAAATCTTTGTCACCGCGACCTGAAAGACTGATTACTACGACATCGGCTGGTTTGAATTTTTTCTGGTCCAAAACGGCAAACGCATGAGCACTTTCGATCGCCGGAATAATTCCTTCTAATTTTGTTAATTGTAAACCGGCGTTCATTGCTTCGTCATCGGTCACGGAAAAGAATTCGCCACGGCCTGTTTGTGCCAAATGGGCGTGCATTGGACCGACTCCCGGATAATCCAGACCGGCAGAAATAGAGTAGGGCTCTGTAATTTGTCCGTCCGGAGTCTGCATCAAAAGTGTTTTGCAGCCGTGAATAATACCTACTTTTCCTAACTTGCTCGTTGCAGCACTATGACCACTGTTGACGCCTTTTCCGGCAGCCTCAACAGCAATGATACCTACTTCAGGCTCGTGTAAAAAATGATAAAAAGTTCCCGCTGCGTTGCTTCCGCCACCAATACAGGCGACTACGTAATCAGGATTTTCGCGTCCTTCTTTTTCTTTCAGCTGCCATTTTATTTCTTCTGAGATAATACTCTGAAAACGGGTTACCATATCCGGATAAGGATGGGGACCAATGGCAGATCCGATAATATAATGCGTGTCAACCGGATTGTTAATCCAGTCACGGATGGCTTCGTTTGTAGCATCTTTTAAGGTTCTTGAACCCGAAAGCGCCGGACGCACTTCTGCGCCTAACATTTTCATTCTTGCCACATTCGGAGCCTGGCGCGCAATGTCAATTTCGCCCATGTAAACAATGCAATCCATTCCCATCAAGGCACAAACCGTTGCTGTTGCCACACCATGCTGACCTGCGCCGGTTTCTGCAATAATTCGTTTTTTGCCCAGACGTTTGGCAACGAGTATTTGCCCAATAGTGTTGTTGACTTTATGTGCTCCGGTATGGTTTAAGTCTTCTCTTTTCAGATAGACTTTGGTATTGTATTTTTCAGACAGACGTTTGGCGAAATAAAGCGGACTTGGACGTCCAACGTAATCTTTTAGCAATTGGTTAAATTCTGCTTTGAAATCCGGTTCAGCGATAATTTTTAAATATTGCTGGCGTAACTCTTCTACATTTGGATACAGCATTTCGGGGATGTAAGCTCCCCCAAATTCGCCGTAGTATCCTTTTTCGTTAACATTATAGTTCATAATTTATCTGTTTTTTATTTCCTGGAGACGGGCGCGTACTGATGCACTGGCGTGCGTCTCTACATAGGCCTCTCTGCACAATTTTATATTTTTTAATCCGGGTTCAATCTCAAATTTACTGTTTATATCAATGGCATAAATGGGTAACTTAAGTTTTTTTATCATCGGTATTTCATCGATTCCGATACCGCCGCTTAAGAAAAACGGCTTCTCCGATTTGTATTTTTCTAATATCGTCCAGTCGAAAGCAGTTCCGTTTCCGCCTGGTAATTTTCCTTTTGTATCAAATAAAAAATAATCGCATAACTTTTCAAAAGGAGTTAAAATATCGAAATCAAAATCTTCACCAACGGAAAAAACTTTTATGATTTCAACTTTCGCATCAATTTTGCCATCGATTTTCTTTTTTAATTCCTGACAGAACTCAACGGATTCATTTCCGTGCAGCTGAACAGCCTGTAAATGATATTTGTTGACCTTCGACATGATATAATCGACAGTGGCATCTACAAAAACACCTGTTTTTTTGATTGTTTTGATCAGTTCCGGAATCGTTCCGTCAAAATAGCGAGCGGATTTTTCGTAGAAAATAAACCCCATATAATCGGGCAGGACAGCTCCCACTTCGAGAATATTATCGGGATATTTCATTCCGCATATTTTTAGTTTCATTTTTTTTTTAATGCTTTAAGCTGTAAGCTTTACGCTTTAGGCTAATTATAGTAATGTTGAGAAAAGGCTTTATGCTTTAAACTTTAGGCAGTAGGCTAATTTTAATAATGTTGAGAAAAGGCTTTATGCTTTAAGCTTTAGGCAGTAGGCTAATTTTAATAATGTTGAAAAAAGCGTATTGCTTAAAGCCTACAGCCTAAAGCTGTCTAATAAATTCCCTTGCGGCCTTTCCCGCATTATCGGTTTTCATAAAATTTTCCCCGATTAAAAAACCGCTATACCCATAAGGTCTTAGTTCCGAAATAGCTTCAACCGATGAAATGCCGCTTTCGGAAACTTTTACAAAATCATCCGGAATCCGGGAGGCCAGCTGTTTGCTGAAATCCAGGCTTACTTCGAAGGTTTTGAGGTTTCGGTTGTTCACGCCAATCATATCAAGCGTTGGCATAATCGATTTTTCTAATTCTTCCTGATTGTGAACTTCGAGTAAAACTTCTAAACCTAGCTTTTTGGCGAATCCGGACAATGATTTGATTTCTTCGCGGGTTAATACCGCGGCAATCAGTAAAATCAAATCGGCTCCAAAAGCTTTGGCTTCGAGAATCTGATATTCGTCTACAATAAATTCTTTTCGCAAAAGCGGAATATTTACTGAAGCTCTTGCTAAAATTAAATCATCGAGTGAACCGCCAAAATACTTTCCGTCAGTTAAAACAGAAATTCCGCAGGCACCTGCACTTTCATATCCTTTTACGACTTCTTCCACAGTAAAATTATGATTTATAACTGATTTTGAAGGGGAGCGACGTTTGTGTTCTGCAATAATCCCGGTTGTACTTTGTCTTAATTTTTGACTTAAGGAGATTGTCTCTCTTTCAAAAAATACCGAATTTTCCAATTGTGAAACCGGAATGATCGATTTTTTAAGGACAACTTCCCGTTGTTTATCGAAGATAATTTTATCTAAAATATTCATGGTTATTTTTTGTTTCAGGTTTCAGGTTTCACGTTCCAGCAACCTGAAACCTGAAACTATTTTTTTACTTGCTTAATTCTTTCAGTTTGTTCAATACTTTCAATCCTTTTCCGGAGAATAAACTTTCTTTCGCCTGTTTAAAACCTTCCTGTGGAGAACATTTTGTTACCGTTGCAATCGCCATTGCCGCATTGGCACAAACCACATTGTTTTGGGCTTCGCTTCCTTTTCCGGAAATGATACTGGTAAACATTTCTGCTGACTCTTCGATGGTTCTTCCGCCCTCGATCTCGCTTTGTGCTAAAAGGCGAACACCAAAATCATCCGGTTTTAGCATGCCTTCCATAGTACTGGTAATGATTTTTGTCGGACCGGTTAACGAAATTTCATCATAACCGTCAAGCGAGTGCAGGATGGTAAAATTAACTTCGGTATTCTGGTATAAATAAGCATACATTCTGGCTAATTCTAAATTGAAAACACCTACCAATTGATTTTTAGGAAACGACGGATTTACCATTGGTCCTAACATATTGAAGAATGTTTTTACGGCCAGTTCTTTTCTGATCGGCCCCACATTTTTCATTGCCGGGTGAAATAAAGGTGCATGCAAAACGCAAATTCCGGCCTGATCGATACATTTTTCCAAAAAGTCAGGATCATTGCTAAATTTAATGCCCATTTTTTCCATGACGTTACTGGATCCGGAAATAGAGGAAACTCCGTAATTCCCGTGTTTTGCCACTTTTATTCCGGCTCCCGCAGCAATAAAGGAAGCTAAAGTCGAAATATTGAATGTATCTTTTCCGTCACCACCGGTTCCGCATAAATCGATCGTATTGTAGGCCGATAAGTCAACACGGATGCATAATTCCAATAGTGCTTCACGAAAACCGGAAAGTTCGTCTATCGTAATACTGCGCATCATAAACACAGTTAAAAAAGCTGAAATCTGACTCGGATTGTACGCTCCGCTTGAAATATTAATCAATACCGTTTTTGCTTCTTCTTTGGTAAGCACTTCGTGGTTGATTAATTTATTTAATATATTTTTCATTTTTTTGAGGTTCTAAGTTTTCTGCTACGACTGTAAACTGAGACTGAGACTGTCTGCTTTTTCAATGTTCATTTCCCTGATAAATCCACATGGGTTCTGTTTTTCCTGCACGCTCAAATCCGTTCTTTTTATAAAAGTCAACAGCCCTTCCGTCAGCGGTTAACATTTGCATGTGAAAGTGACTGTACTTCTCCTGCATTTTATCCATAATCAGTTTCCCGATTCCTTTTCCCTGATATTCTGGAAGCACTAATAAATGCGGATAATAAACCGTTAAATATCCATCAGAAATCGCATTGCCAAGCCCAACCAGTTTTTCCCCTTCCCAGGCGGTTATTAACGTTTCGGAATTCAAAAGAGCGTTATACAATTCGTTAGGTTTATTGGCCGAACTCCATTCGTTTTCTTTATAGAGTACTAATATGTCTTCGAGATTAATTTCTTTGGTTTCTAAAATTGCTATGGTCATTTTTTTGAGGTTCTAAGTTGCTGAGAGGCTAAGTTTCTAAGATTATTTGTTCCATTTTAACTGATACTAATCCGATAGCTATCGGGAAAGACTGAATACTGAGACTGTAAACTGTCACTAACTCTTTATCCAGTTCTCCAAAATCAATTTTCCTTTTGGCGTCAGGACACTTTCCGGATGAAACTGAACACCTCTTACGTCAAAAGTTTTGTGTCTCAGCGACATGATTTGTCCGTTTTCGTCTATTGAAGTTGCTTCAAGAACTTCAGGCAAATTGGCATCCACTACCCAGGAGTGATAACGGCCTACTTCAAATTCATTTCCTAAACCTTCAAACAGGATTTCATCGGAAACTACTGTTTTGACGTTGGTGGCAACGCCGTGGTAGACTTTGTCAAGATTAGAGAGCGTTCCTCCAAAAACTTCTCCGATTGCCTGTTGTCCCAGGCAAACGCCTAAAATGCTTTTGGTCGGGGCATATTTCTGAATTACTGCTTTTAATAATCCTGCTTCATCCGGAATTCCCGGTCCGGGCGAAAGCAATATTTTATCGAAAGAAGCTATTTCGTCGATATCAAACTCATCGTTTCTGTAAACCGTAACTTCACAATTTAAATCTTCTAAATAGTGCACTAAGTTGTAAGTGAAACTATCGTAATTGTCTATAACTAATATTTTTTTCATTTTTATTTTTTTGTTTCAGGTTTCAGGTTTCAAGTTTCATTTTCCAATAACTTGAAACCTGAAACAAAGAAAACCTGAAACTAAATTTTTATTTTTCTCTAACGTACTTCTCGACTATAATGCGGTCAATACCTAATTTTTCTACTTTTTCTATTCCTTTCTGAATCAGCGTATCATTTTTAACTTTTACTACAAATTCAAACTTGTTGTTTTCCCATTGGCGGTTACTAAAATATTCCAGGTTTTCGGTATACATACTGTCTTTCAACGTATATTTTCCGCCTCCGCCAAAAAATACTGCGGCTGTTGAATCTTTGCCGTTATTTAAATCATGATTGAAAAAAGCAAAGTGCGAATCGTTTATAATTTTAATCATTTTTGTTTTCGCATTAAAAGTCGAAAAAGTCGAATCTTTCTCTGTGGTTTCTGCCGATATCAAACGCCAGGTTCCTTCAATAGCGTTTTGTTTTTTATCTGAAGTACAAGCCGAAATGGTGAGTATTAAAATTAAAAGTGATAGTGCTTTTTTCATGATTTTTATGGTTGGTTTTTTTTGTTTCAGGTTTCAGATTTCAAGTTTCAGGTTGTGACTGTGACCGCGACTAATCGGGAGCGACTGAACACTAAATCTGCTCTGCCATTTCAAGTGCTGTATGCAACGCTCGTAGCTTGTTATAAACTTCCTGCATTTCGCTTTCCTCGTCTGAACTTGCCACGATTCCGGCGCCTGCCTGACAATGTAACTGGTGGTTTTTACTAAGGAAAGTCCGAATCATGATCGCGTGATTAAAATTGCCTTCAAAATCCATGAAACCGATGGCTCCGCCGTAGAAATTACGGTTGGTTTTTTCGTAATCTTCGATCAATTGCATCGCTCTGTGCTTTGGTGCACCGCTTAAGGTTCCTGCCGGAAAAGTATCAGCAACCACCTGCATAGTAGTCGCTTTTTCATGTAAATGGCCTGTCACTTTTGAAACTAAGTGAATGACATGCGAGAAAAACTGAACTTCCCTGTATTTCTCCACGTTTACATCGTGACCGTTTCGGCTCAGATCATTTCGGGCCAAATCGACTAACATCACGTGTTCACTGTTTTCTTTTTTATCTTCCGAAAGTTCTTTGGCTAAAAGTGCATCGCGTTCGTCATTCCCGGTTCTTTTGAATGTTCCGGCAATCGGATGAATTTCTGCTTTTCTGTTTTTTACGATAATCTGAGCCTCGGGAGAAGAACCGAATATTTTGAAATCTCCGTAATCAAAAAAGAATAAATAGGGAGAAGGGTTTATGCTTCTTAAGGCTCTGTAAACATTAAATTCATCTCCTTTGAAACCTTGGGTAAAACGACGGGATAAAACCAGTTGGAAAACATCGCCACGGAAACAGTGTTTTTTGGCCAATGCTACATTGTGTTTGAATTCGGCATCCGTCAGATTCGAAAATCCTTCGCCTTCTTTACTGAATTTATAAGAGGCAATATTTCTCGACTGCAGCAATTGTTCAATTTCCGAAATATTGTTTCTTCCGTCTACGCTGTGGCAGAAGATATAAGCTTCATTTTTGAAGTGATTAATGGCGATAATATTTTGATACACGGCATAAAAAACATCCGGAATGGAAGTTGCGTTGTCTTTTTTGGCAATGTTTACTTTTTCGAAATAACGAACAGCATCGTAGGAGATGTATCCAAACAAACCATTGTTGATGAATTTAAAATCATTTTTCTCCGATTGAAACTGACTTGAAAATTCCTGAATTACTTCGGGAATATTGGTTGAAGCAGTTATGGAAATGGCTTCTGTAGTTCCGTCAGGGAATGTTTTTGAGATTATTTCGTTCTCAATTTTAATCGTAGCAATCGGATTACAGCAGATATAAGAAAAACTGTTGTCGTTTCCGTGGTAATCACTACTTTCCAATAATAAACTATTGGGAAACTTATCCCTGATTTTAAAATAAATGCTCACCGGCGTTATAGTGTCTGCCAGAATTTGTTTGTAGTGTGTGTTGAGTATAAAAGGTTTCAATGTATTTCGTTTTTTTATAGTTTACTATTTTTCATTTAGATTGTGACCAAAAAAAAAGGCTTGTCGTGATGACAAGCCTTTTATATTTATAGTTTTACAGTACCATAGGAAGCTTTGTTCACGACGTTTGACGTAAATTCTTCCACCACCAAGTATTGTTTAAAATTGTTCTCATTTCTTTTTTTTGTTGGGACAAAGATATAAATGTAATTTGGATTACAAGACATAAAATTTCAAAAAAATCTTTTCTAAATTTAGAAATTTGTTAAATTCTAAAAGAGTAAAGGACTTTTAATTGCTTAGTTTCCAATTGCAATCGTGTTGTTTTGGTTCGCTCTGAAATCCGGACTTCCCTTGATATTTGGCGTGGTAAACAACTCGCTGTTCTTCATTTTTGTGTATCCGATTCCGAATTCAGGTTTATTATACCAATTTTCAATAGCCGGGGTTGTACCACTCGATTCGCTTGTAATTCCGCCATTACAATTGTTTACAATGACGTTTTTAAAGGTGATTTTAGCTAAGTTGGCATCACTGTTTCCGATATTTTCTTCCAGTAAGGCAAAAGGAGTAAAGCCCGACACAATACTGTTGCTTAAGTTAAAAAGGGTATTCTCTCTCACATAAACAGCTTCTCTTACCAATCCCTGATTATTTTCCTCAAGATTTACAAGTGTAATATTGCTGGCATTAATACGGGTCAGTTTTTTGCTCATATCGGTATTTTGAATTTTATCATAAGAATCTACCTCAAAACATCTCGATCCCGAAACATCTGAAGAGAAAGGATGACGGATCGCAATACTGTTGCTGATATTGATCTGGGCTCCCTGGGTAAAATCAAAATCATCATCAGTAGTGCGGTATGAAACTAAGTTGCTCATATTAATATCTCCTCCGTAACATTCGAAAGAATCATCATTTGAAAAGCTAATCTGAATATTGTTTAAAATCGTTTTTCTGCCGACCCCGGCTAAAGAAAGTCCGTTAAGTTCTTTCAGGGCGCTTAATTTTCGTCCGGCATATTCGATACGTACATATTTCAGGATTCCGGAATTGTCTTCTGCATCGGAACCACCATAGTGATTTAACATCGGTTCCAGGTCAAATGGTAAAGTGTGCAAACCTCCAAGGGTATTTATCGGTGCTTTTCCCAAAATGATTATACCTCCCCAGTCGCCCGGTTTTCGTTCTGTTTTTTCTTTATTTGTAGTAAAAACAATCGGATCTGTTTCTAAGCCTTCGGCCATAATTTTTGAACCGTTTGTGATCACCAGCGTTCCGCAGCTTTTATCGTCTCCGCGAATCACGGTTCCCGGTTCGATTGTCAAAGTCGCATTATTGGTCACATAAACCACACCCACTAACTGGTAGGTATTGCGTTTTAAGAGTTTGGTATCTTTATCGATTGTTCCGGCAATTATATTGGTAGCTTCGTTATATTCGTTAGCGACAGGTTTAAAATTGGTCCAGTTGTTCATCCAGTTATTGGTTCCAATAATTCCTTTGGTTTGTTGTTGGGCTTGTAGAAAAAAACTGCTGATAAGGGTAATAAGGACAAATTGTACTTTTGTTTTCATAACTATTTGATTTCTAGTTTTTGATTTTTTTAATTACCCAAAATTAAGAGGCGCATGTTAATCAAAACCGCGATCAGTATTACCAAAGTGTTAGGTGAATATTAAGAACGTTATTTTTTTGAATATATAGCAAAAAAGAAACCCCAATAGCATAAACTATTGGGGTTTTCTGAATATTGTGAACTAGTAAGCCTGAAATATTAGAATTTTAAAGCTACAGCCAATTCGAAATCGTCATTGATAGTTTTGTCTCCTAAGTTTTCGAAGAAGTTACCAGAGTTGTATTTGATATCGTATTTAGTTCTGTCAACTTTGAATGCAGTAGTTGCAGTGTTTCCAGCTACAGCGATGTCAAAAGTTACTGGTTTAGTGATTCCTTTGATCGTTAAATCAGCAGTTACAGTATAAACGTCAGTAGTTTTAGCTCCGATAGTTTTGAAAACTAATTTTGCTGTCGGGAATTTGTCAGTTCCGAAGAAATCGTCAGCTTTAAGGTGACCGTTTAATTTTCCTTGGTATTCTCCTGTTAAGTCAGTTGCAGTTAAAGAAGTCATGTCTACAGTAAAGCTACCGCCAACTAATTTTTTTGCTTTGAAAACTAAAGCACCATCTTTGAAGTTTACTGTTCCGGAGTGCTCTCCTGTTACTTTTTTACCTACCCATTTGATAGTAGATGCTTTTACATCGATTTTCTTTGTTTGTGCGTTTACTGAAACGCTAGCCACTGCTACGAATAATGCTATTGCAATTGTTTTTAAATTTTTCATGTTGTTAAAATTGATTTTGGATTAATATTAATTATAGTTTGATAAATAATTCTTCTTGTGATTTTCTAACTTTGATATGATGCTGCGCTTCATCTGCATCATCTCTGTATCCTACAGTGGCAATAACCGAAGCGTTTAAGCCTAATTTGTCTAAGCCTAAGATTTCATTAAATGCAGCAGCATTAAATCCTTCCATTGGTGTTGCATCGATTTTTAATTCGGCTGCAACACTTAATAAATTGCCTAAAGCGATATAAGTTTGTTTGGTCGTCCACGTATTTTTTGCGTCAGCTGGCAAACCTGCGATCATACCTTTCATCATGTCGCTGAATCCTGCCAGAGCTTCAGTAGGAACCCCTCTTGTTTCGCTGATATTTTTAATGTAATTGTTTACGGTTTCATCACCCACATTTACGTCATTTGCAAAGATAAATAATTGCGAAGCATCTGTAATCTGCGTTTGCCCGTAAGCAGCCGCTTTTAATTTTTCTCTTATTTCCGGATTTTCAACGATAACAACTTTATAAGGTTGTAGTCCGTAAGAAGAAGCGCTTAATCTTACCGCTTCTTTTATAGTATTCAAATCAACATCAGAGATTTTTTTGGCAGCATCAAATTTTTTTGTAGCATATCTCCAATTTAGACTTTCTAAGTATGTGCTCATAATCTTAAATTTGTTTATTGGTTCGGTATTTTTCTAATAATATATTTAATAATTCTAATTCTTCCTTACTTATATTTTCGGCAAATAAACGCTCGTGTTCATCTACTTTCGGATCTAATTCCTTTAAAACATCCAGTCCTTTCTGGGTGATGGCAACTTCTATTTTTCGTCTGTTGCCCGGACAAACATTCCGGGTTACGTAATCTTTCAGTAAAAGTTTGTCAACCAGTCGGGTAGTGTTACTTGTTTTGGCCAGCATACGTTCCTGTATCATACACATATTGGCAGGATTTCCTTTTTGGCCTCTCAATATACGCAGTACATTATATTGCTCTCCGGACAAATCATACGGTCTTATCAACTCGTTGAAATGATCCTGAATCACATTTTGTGTGTACATGATATTCAGAATAACTTTCTTCGCATTATCCATCTTAACTGTACTTTTTATAACCTCTTCAATTGTCATAGTCGTAAGTGTATAATTTGTATATACAAATGTATAACTTTTGATAGTTGTATATACAAATGTTATGTTAATTTTTTGTTAATTAAATTAACGGGTATTTTTTAATTTCACTAACTCTATAAAATTAGTATAAAAGTAATGCAAAATTTGATTGAAATAAAAGTTTAAAATTCAAAAATCTAAACTCAGAAATCTAAAATAGAGTAGGGGCGTGCCACCAGACCGATGAGAGGGCAAATTTACCTGGCGATTATACGCCCTCTCATCGGTCTGCTGTCGGGCTATACGCTCCGTTGCGGCGGACTGCTTCTATCCCTCACGCGGGTGTACGATACGAGAAAACCCGACAGGTTTTTAAACACTGTCGGGTTTCTCGTCATAACTGACTTTATTTATTTTAAGCTAACTTTTTCTCGTACGCTCTTCGTGCCGCCCCTCTAAAATAGACTTCACCACAATACGTATAGTTTAGTTTGTCTAGGATTTTCAACATTGGAGTGTTATCAAAGTTAGTATCTACCTTAATACTATACACTTTCTGTTGGATTGCTAAATCTTCTGTTTTTTGAAAGAGTTTTGTAGCGATACCTTTTCCTTTTGCCAGTTTTGAAACGGCCACACGATGTACCACAACATAATCACCGTTAGTAAGCCATTGGCCTTCTATTTCTTCGTAAGCGGGTTCTATGTCGAAAATAATGGCTGCGTAACATAAAATGGTTTCGTTTTCGGTAAGAACGTAGCCAAAACCAGTATTGATGTCATTTGTAATTGAAAGTTCGTTTGGATAACCGTCTTGCCATTGTTTGCTTCCTTCTAAACGCCTTTGTTCGATAGCATCTTGTATAATTTCCCAAATTTGAGGTACTTCTGAAAGATTTGCTTTTCTTAATTGTAATTCTGTTAAGCTCATTTTTTTAATCTAACTATTTAAGGTATTAATGAGGCAGTTTGTCTTTAATAAGACCATAAAACCAGGTGCCTGCAATGGCACTGACCAGAGTGACCACAATTACAGTAACTACGGTCCCGATTTGCGCAAACAAAGGCCCGGGACAAGCTCCTGTCAATACCCAGCCAAATCCGAACATTAGTCCGCCATAGATTTGTCCTTTATTAAAGGTCTTCGGCTGAATTTCTATTTTTTCGCCCTGAATGGTTTTAATATTGAATCTTTTGATCAGCTGAACGGATATAATTCCGACAACGACCGCGCTGCCAATGACACCGTACATAAAGAAGGATTGTAATTGAAACATTTCCTGAATGCGGTACCAGCTGATGATTTCTGCTTTTACGAAAATAATTCCAAAGAAGATTCCAACGATACCATATTTCAGGTTTGATAATGCGGAATCTTTCAATTGGCTTCCGTTGATTCCTTCTGTGTCTGTATTTTGATTTTCTAAATGATTCATTTTTGAAATTTTAAAGTGAAAGAATATAAGGTAAAATCAAATTGGCCATAAAAAAACCGCCAATCATAAAACAGATGGTCGCAACTAATGAAGGCCATTGTAAATTTGAAATTCCCATAATTGCATGTCCGCTCGTACAGCCACCCGCATAACGTGTTCCAAAACCTACTAAAAATCCACCGACAACAATCATAATAAAACCGCGAAGTGTCATTAAACTTTCCCACGAGAAAAGTTCTTTAGGCATTAATCCCGAACGATCCGTTATTCCGTAAGTAGCTAATTGCGCTGAAAGTTTGGCGGTAATTTCAACCGGATTTGGATTTGAAAGAAAATAAGCTGCAATCACTCCGCCAAGGAAAATTCCGAAAACGAAAAATAAATTCCAGCTTTCTTTTTTCCAGTCGTATTTAAAGAATGAAATATTTGCCGGAATACAAGCCGCACAAATATGTCGCAAAGAGGAACTGATTCCAAATGACTTATTGCCGATCAGCAACAAAACAGGTACAGTCAACCCAATCAACGGACCCGAAACGTACCAAGGCCATGGTTCTCTCAAAATTTCTATTATGCTCATTTTTTACTATTAGAATTACTTAATTAATAAACTTTTGATCGCTTAAATATTTGATTTTATACTCGTGTTGTGCTTTTTGTTAATAGAGTTACTAAATTACTCTAACAAAATCACTTTCTGTCGCTGTAATACAAAGTTTTAATCCACAATCTTTGAATTTTTTTGCCACATTATAAAAGGCAATTGTAGTTCTCAACATCAGTAAAATACATATTCCTGAGCTAATTTTATCAGTAAAAAATGCTGATTCTGCCTTTTTTTTAAAAATTCCGGAGAAACCTCTGGCTTTACCAATATCAATAATGCTTGTGTAGTCATTACTTATCCAGTCTCCTGTTCCTTTACTGTAGTTTTTGCAAATATACATTATACTGTCCCAACCATTATCTAAGCTGTAATAAAGACATAATGCATCCGAATTTTCAATTTTAGCACGCTGAATACAGTCAGGCATTTTTTCTTCGATCTTTTTTTCGTAGCTTTTTAGATTAACTGTTATTATTTTATTAATCAAATCTTTAGGTACCGTCAACGTAGATGCAATATTTAGAGCAAAATTTTCAGCATTTTCAATTTCTCCTTTTTCAATAAATTCGACGCAAGTTTCCCAGTATTTGTAATAATTTGGCTTCATTTCTAAAATTATTTTAAGCTTTCAGAACCTTACTCTGGCAAACAAAATCAGATTTTGGGATTTCAGTTTTCGAGATCGCCCCAAAACCGCCTTCCACTTCTGAAAAATTTCTAAACCCGCGTGCCTGCAAAATAGAAGCTGCAATCATACTGCGGTAACCTCCGGCGCAATGCAGGTAAAAATGCTCGTTCGGATTAATATCTTTTACCCAGTCGTTGATAAAAGCCAATGGTTTGTTGTAAGCTTCATCGATATGTTCTGCAGCGTATTCGGTTTCTTTACGAATGTCGATTACTTTGTCTTCGTCAATTTTAAATTCAGTTGCAAATTGTGCAGCGGTAATTCGGTTAACAGTATCAATTTCAAAACCGGCTTTTTGCCAGGCTTCAAAACCACCTTCCAGATGTCCAATAATGGAATCAAACCCAACACGGCTTAAGCGTGTTACCGTTTCTTCTTCCAGACCAATTTCGGTAACCAGTATAATAGGTTGTTTTACATTAGCAATTAAAGTTCCCACCCAGGGTGCAAAATCACCATTGATTCCGATATTAATAGATTGCGGGATAAACCCTTTGCTAAAATCGGCAGCACTTCTGGTATCCAGAATCAAAGCTCCGGTTTCTTCGGCTACAGCTTCAAATTCTTCGGCTTTTATGGTTTTCATTCCGTTATGCAAAACCGATTCAAAACTTTCATAACCGTTTTTATTCATCGCTACATTCATACTGAAATAGGCTGGGGGAGGCAATAATCCGTCAGTCACTTCGGTAATAAATTCAGCTTCGGTCATATTGGCACGTAAAGCATAATTGGTTGCTTTTTGATTTCCGATTGTCGAAACAGTTTCTTTGCTCATGTTTTTTCCACAGGCACTTCCGGCTCCGTGTGCAGGATATACGATGACATCGTCTGCCAGAGTCATGATTTTATCTCTTAGAGAATGAAATAAAATTCCGGCCAACTGATCCTGTGTCATTCCGGCTGCTTTTTGTGCCAGATCCGGTCTTCCTACATCTCCGATAAATAAAGTGTCTCCGGAGAAAATCGCATGGTCTTTTCCGTTTTCATCAATCAGTAAATAGGTGGTGCTTTCCATGGTGTGCCCGGGAGTGTGCAGGGCTTTAATCGTAATTTTTCCGATTTTAAATTCCTGTCCGTCTTTCGCGGAAATGCAGTCAAATTCGCAGGCAGCATTAGGTCCGTAAACAATTGGCGCCTGAGTTTCTTTGCTTAAATCGATATGTCCGGAAACAAAATCAGCGTGGAAATGCGTTTCAAAAATATATTTCAATTTTACGGCATCACGTTCTAAACGATCTAAGTACGGCTGAATTTCTCTTAACGGGTCAATAATCGCAGCTTCACCGTCTGAAGTTATATAGTAAGCACCCTGTGCAAGGCATCCGGTGTAAATTTGTTCAATTTTCATGATTTGGGAATCTAAATAATGGTTTACAAAGATAACTCGGTTTTTCTAAAGAATAAGTGACTAATGTTACAGAAATGGAATTTTTACCATATAAGTGATTTAAGTTCATTTAAGGCAGTGCGTAATTTGCATTAAGCTTAGTAACTTATAGGATAGAAAAAAAATCTATATAAAGTTATTTAAATAAAATTAAGGTTTCACTTCCTGTGCTCAAAGCTTAAATGAACTTACATCACTTACATGGTAGAAAAAAAAATCTGCGTAATTTTACAACACTACAAAAATCATTTATTATGAATACAAAGGACTTATTGGATCAGATTGCTTTTATAAAAGAGATTGATAAAGTAAAATACATTCAGCGGAAAACGAAGCTGTTTAACAGTGACCGAAATGAAAACGATGCCGAACACAGCTGGCATCTGGCACTGATGGCGATTGTTCTGGCCGAACATTCCGATAAACCAATTGATGTTTTGAAAGTGGTGAAAATGGTTTTGATACATGATATTGTAGAAATCGACGCCGGGGATGTTTTTTTATATGATTTGCTAATCAGTCATTCGAATACGGATGCAGAGCGTTTGGCCGCGAACCGCATTTTTGGCCTGCTTCCAAAAAAACAAGCCGATGCCTTTATTGAAATCTGGGAAGAATTTGAAGCCGGGGAAACCAACGAAGCCAAATTTGCCAAATCGATGGACAGATTAGAGCCTTTACTGCAAAACACCTCCAACAACGGCGGCACGTGGAAAGAGTTTGGCGTAGGGTACCAAAAAGTTTACGAAAAAAAGAGTGTGATCAAAGAAGGCTCCGAGACTTTATGGACATACGCAGAAGGCCTGATAAATGAAAGTGTCGAAAAAGGAATTTTGAAGAAATAATCAAATATAGCGAACATAATCACAATATAGCCTGCGGTTTCAACCGCAGCAAACATATTGTGATTATGCATTGCGTTCCCGCGGTTTCAATCGCGGGCTATATTTCATACGTACATCTATACACAATCCTGTTATTTCTGTCATTTCGACGAAGGAGAAATCTCTTTATGGAACTCTACAATCAGATTCCAATCTTTGGCGAGCTTCTCGTGAAGATTTCTCCTTTGTCGAAATGGCAAACTTTGGCAAAATTGCTGCAGGCATAAGTGTTATTTATACATATTAAATTGTTGAAAAGTTTAACAAATATCGGGCGATAAACTTTTTTTTAAGGTCATTAATTTGGGTTTTAATGGGTAAATTTGTGGGACTTCATAATTAAAATACCACTCATGGAAGAAATGCTTTTTTATGACCGAATGCAATTCGCCTTCACGATTACTTTTCACTATCTTTTTCCGCAACTTACAATGGGTCTTTCGCTGATCATTGTTTATTTTAAGTGGAAATATTTAAGAACCAAAAACGAACAATACAATCACGCCACGCATTTCTGGATGAAAATTTTTGCCCTGAATTTTGCCATGGGTGTCGTAACCGGAATCCCAATGGAATTTCAGTTCGGAACCAACTGGGCCAAATTCTCTGAACTGACGGGTGGAATTATAGGTCAGACACTGGCAATGGAGGGGATGTTTTCGTTTTTCCTGGAATCTTCTTTTTTGGGGATATTTTTATTTGGCGAAAAAATACTGGGACATAAATGGCACTTTGTAACCGGAGTATTAATCATGATCGGTTCCTGGACCAGCGGCTATTTAATTATAGCCACACACTCCTGGATGCAGAATCCGGTTGGTTATGAAATTCTGGAAAACGGAAAATTTGTACTGACCAATTTTAAAGCTTTATTCCTCAATCCGTGGTTATGGCCTTCTTATCTGCACAATCAGGCCGCCTCTTTGGTAACAAGTTCGTTTGTTGTGGCCGGAATCGGTGCTTTCTATATTCTGAGTCAGAAAAATGTTTCTTTTGGAAGATTGTTTCTTAAAACGGGAGTCATTTTCGGATTGATTTCGAGCATTATTGTGGCAGTTCCAACCGGAGATTTACTGGCCAAAAATGTAGTGAAATACCAACCGGTGACTTTTGCCGGAATGGAAGGAATTTTTCATACCGAGAAAAAAGGTTCTGAAATTGTTTTAATCGGTCAGCCCGACGTAAAAGACAAAAAACTGGATAATAAAATTGCCGTTCCCAATATTTTGAGTTTCCTGACATATGGAAACTGGGAACAGGAAATAAAAGGACTGGATCAGTTCGAAGAAGATCTGCATCCGACCAATATTTCCGGATTATATTATGCCTATCATATTATGGTCGGTCTCGGGACTTTGTTTATTGGTTTGATGGTTTTGGCACTTTTTCAGTTAATTCGGGGAAAATTATACCAGACCAAATGGATTTTATGGTCGCTGATGTTTATGATGCCGTTTCCGTATATCGCCAATACTACAGGCTGGTACACCGCCGAATTGGGCAGACAGCCCTGGCTGGTTTATAATTTATTGCGTACTTCTGCGGGGGCATCGCCAACAGTTTCGTCCGGAAATACCTTGTTTACCTTATTGGGTTTTATCGGATTGTATCTTTTACTCGGAATGCTGTTTTTGCTTTTGATTGGAAAAATTATCAATAAAGGGCCTCATCATGTGGAACTTTCAACAGAAAAAATATAAGTATGGAATTTTTTTGGTACGTCGTTTTAATGGGAATTCTGGCCGTTTACATTGTTTTGGACGGTTATGATTTTGGAGCAGGAATTATTCATTTATTTCTGGCTAAAACAGAAAAAGATAAAAAAGCAATTACAAGCGCTATTGGTCCGTTTTGGGATGCCAACGAAGTTTGGATTATTGCGGCCGGAGGTGTATTGTTTTTCG
Organism: Flavobacterium cupreum; assembly: GCF_003996965.1. Lineage (GTDB taxonomy): Bacteria > Bacteroidota > Bacteroidia > Flavobacteriales > Flavobacteriaceae > Flavobacterium > Flavobacterium cupreum. Next base: position 64,782 of record NZ_QWDM01000011.1, read on the forward strand.
CATTTCCGACTCTGTATGCTTCTTCTTTCAGCGGATTTTACCTGCCGCTGATTATGATTTTATGGCTGTTGATTTTCCGTGCCATTGGTTTGGAAATGCGCGGACAGGTACATCATCCGATGTGGGAAACAATCTGGGACAAGGCTTTCGGAATCGCGAGTCTGCTTCTTGCGCTGTTCTTCGGGATTGCTTTGGGAAACATCGTGCGCGGGGTCAATCTCGGAATGGTGACCAACGGCGTTTCGACTCAGGAAGCACATTATTTCTTTTTGCCTTTGTGGAATCCGACTTTCAGTCCGCAAGCCAATGAATTGGGAATTATCGATTGGTTTACCTTATTTCTTGGCATTGTGAGCGTGGTAGCTTTAACGATTCACGGCGCCAACTGGATTATCTTTAAAACCAATTCGTCTTTGAATCCACAGCTTAAAAATCTGGTTTTTAAACTGAATATTGTTTTATTGGTTTTGGTTTGTATTTCGTTGCAGATCTGGCATTTTATTGAGCCGGAACCTTTTCACAATTTTGTCGAAAATCCGGTTCTTTGGTTTTTTCCTGTGATGACTTTTGTCGGGATTTTAGGCTTGTTCAAAGTGCGTTCATACAAAAAAGACGGACAAGGTTTTATATTCTCAACTTTATTTCTCGTTGGCGGATTTGCTTCGACTGCCGTTTCTATTTTTCCAAATGTTTTGCCTTCAACAAATAAAGTAAATCCATCTTTAACCATTTACAATACCGCCGCCGGAGCTTACGGATTAAACGCCGGACTGAGCTGGTTTTTTGTCGCGCTGTTTCTGGTCATTATTTATTTTATTATTCAGTACCGTGTTTTTAATGGGAAAATGGATGATGTGGGGTATGGGGAGCATTAAGTTGTTTTGTTTTTTTAGCCACCAATTTCACGAATTTTCACGAATTATTTATAGCAATAGCCGTTGGTTTTAACCAGCGGTTTTTAATTTTTGAGTGAAGTTGGCTTTAGCCGAAAATGAGCTGTATATTTGGCTAAGCCAGGAAGATTTATTCGGTTTTCTATTCAATTTTATAAATTCGAAATTTCTAGTTTGCCTAAGTTTGCTTAGCGAATAGCCCGTTCGCCGCGGCGAAAACGCCAAAACAAACAATCTTAATTTCTTGGACTGATATTAATTTGCGATAATTTTGTCAAAGTAGTGGGGCAGAATATAAATCATAATTTAAAATTACATGGAAGACCTGACATCATTTATTGAAAATATTAATAAGAAAGTCATCTTATTACCAGACGAAATGGATGCCTTGCTGTCTGAGTTTAAAGTGCGAAAAATAAAGAAAAGACAGTTTATCGTACAACCGGAATTTGTGAACAAACAAAGAACTTATGTACTTGAAGGTGCTTTTCGTGCATATGTTGTAGATGAAAAAGGTACGGAACATACAATTCAGTTTGCGATTGAAGACTGGTGGATAGCCGATTATAATAGTTATATATACCAAACTCCGGCGACTATGTTTATTGTAGCATTAGAAGATAGTGTGATCTTACAGATAAATCATGAAGCCGAACAAAAATTAAAATCTTCCACTCATAACCTGGAAACCTTATTTCGTTTAATGGCCGAAAAATCTGCTGCATTCTATGTACGTCGCATTATTGCAATGCTTACACAAAATGCAGAACAGCGCTATAGTGAGTTTCTGGAAAAGTTCCCAAAGGTTGCACAACGTCTTCCACAATACGCTCTTGCGTCTTATCTTAATATGACCACAGAGTTTTTATCGAAAATACGTAATGAAAAAGTGAAGAAGAAAAGTTGAAGTAGTTCAACCTTTTTTCCTAAGATACTTCAACTTTTCAACCTTACGAAATACCCAACTTTGCCTTATTAATTAACAATTATAATTAGCAAAACAAAGATGGAAAATTTAAGAAAATTAGAGGGGAAAGTAGCATTAATAACAGGTGCATCAAAAGGTATAGGTGCAGGAATCGCTAAAGAATATGCCAATCAGGGCGCGACAGTGGTTATTAATTATGCAAGCAGCAAAGACGGCGCTGATAAAGTCGTTAAGGAAATTACCAGTAATGGCGGAAAAGCGATTGCAATACAAGGTAATGTGGAAAAAGCAGCTGATGTAAAACGTATTTTTGAAGAGATTGCCAAAACATTTGGTAAACTTGATATACTGGTTAACAATGCAGGTGTTTATAGCTTTGCGGGTATTGACGATATTACGGAAGAATCTTTTCACCGTATGTTCAACATTAATGTGCTGGGAAGTATATTGACGATTCAACAAGCGGTAAAATTATTTGGAGATAAAGGCGGTGCAATCATTAATACCGGTTCGATCGTATCAACGCTTGATATGCCAACTTCTTTGATTTATACTCAAACCAAATATGCAGTTGATGCCATGACCCGTATTCTTGCTAAAGAACTTGGTCCGAAGAAAATCCGTGTCAATTCTATTAATCCCGGATTGATAGAAACAGAAGGTTCTCATAGTTCCGGAGTTATGAATGGAGATGCAGAAAAATGGCATGTTTCTGAAACACCACTAGGACGTGCAGGTCAACCTGAAGATATTGCAAAAGTGGCTGTATTTCTTGGTTCTGATGATTCTTACTGGATTAATGGTGAAACTATCGCTGTTGCCGGTGGACAACGCTAAGTGAACTTTTATTGAAATAGAAAAGTTATTAAATTCAATGATGGGATTATTCCTGTTATTGAATTTTTTATTTTTTGCACGAAAAATTGTATTTTTGAGCATCGAAATACAAAAGTGTAACTTATCGAAAGAATGTTGTATTTTACTATATTAATAATTCGTTTAAGAATTTTAAATATCTTTGAACTATGAGCACAGCAACAAAACCAAAACATATCGGACGCAATATAAGCCGAATCAGAGAGCTTAGAGGAATGAAACAGGAAGCGCTTGCAGAAGCAATTGGCGTAAGCCAGCAAACTGTTTCGGGAATTGAAGGAAATGAAGAAGTTGATACTAAAAGACTTGTAGAAATTGCAAAAGTTCTTGGAGTTACAGTAGAAGCAATTGAAAACTTTTCGGAAGAATCAGTTTTTAATTTTTTTAATAACTTTTACGACAATAGTGTCAGTAATAGCAATGGTCAGGGTGCATCTGGTCCTATTTTTAATTTCAATCCTTTAGATAAAATGGTCGAACTTTACGAACGTTTGGTTCTGGCTGAAAAAGAAGTAGCTAATGCAGAAAAAGAAAAAGTAAAATATCTTGAAAAACTTTTGAATAAATAGAAATATAAAAGACTTAAGTTCACGTGAATTTGCGTTAGGGATAGGAGCGACATCCTTTTTCTTGCTTCTTTAGCAAGGAAAAGATTTAGCGAATAGCCCGACCGAAGGGAACGCCCAAAATATCAAAATCCGTTTGCTCTCAGGAATAAACGGATTTTTTAGTTTCATCTTTGACAAAGATTACACAAAAAGAAGACAAAAAAAATCTACCATATCCGCAACCCGAGCAATAGCGAACTGGCGAAGCAAATCTGGGAGAGAAATAAATCTTAAAACAAAACCTCCTTAGTAATAATATAAAATCCCATCACCAGAACAAACCAGCCAAAAATAGGTTTTAGTCTGGCAGCATCAATTTTTTTGGAAAGCCGGCTGCCGATGAACATTCCCAAAAGTGCCATTGCAGAGATGCCCAATAAAAAAGGATAATTGATGGGAGTACCAATGTATAAATCACCTCCAAAACCGATTGAAGAATTGATTGAGATAATTAATAATGAGGTTCCTACGGCTTGTTTCATAGGTAAATTAGCGAAAAAGAGCAGGGCAGGAATGATCAGAAATCCTCCGCCGGCACCCAGAAATCCGGTGATGATTCCGACTACAAATCCAATGAAGCTAAGTTGAAGGTAATTGGTTTCCGTTGCTTTTATTTCAGGTTTGTTTTTTCGAATCATCGAAATGGCTGCTGTAATCATCAAAACTGAAAAGATTATCATAATCAGGAAATCTTTTGAAACCGAATAGGAAGCAATCGAAAATAAAGTCGAAGCAATCTGAGGAAAGATAACTTCGCGGATAATCAAAATCGAAATCACAGACGGAATCGCAAAATACAACGCCGATTTGAGTTTGAGGTTTCCCATTTTATAATGGCTGTAACTTCCGGACATGGCGGTCAGTCCGACAATAAACAAAGAATAAGAAGTAGCCTGCTCGGGATTTACTTTGAATAAATAGACCAAAATCGGGATGGTCAGAATAGATCCTCCACCCCCGATTAAGCCTAGTGATATTCCGATGATGATTGAAGCAAAATATCCTAAATATTCCATTACATGTTTTTATGCAAAGGTGCTTCGTTAAATAGAAACCTACAGTAACATTTATCACACAAGGCCATTTTTGCCCCAGATTAAAAAATTATTGGATTATTTTGCACACTGATTTTACGGATAGGACAGATTTACGCGGGTTTTTCTTTTGAGGTAGAATAATTGTTTTTTTAATATTCGCAGATAAAGAAAAATCAATATAATCTTTTAATCTGTGGCAACCCACTTAATCCGTAAACTCCGCGACCAAATAATTTCATTTCAAAAGCTCAATCTGATTGCGGTTGAGTTTCACCAGACCCCGCTGTTCCATTTTTTTGAGTAATCTGGAAATCACTTCTCTGGAGGTATTGAGTTCGGTTGCAATCTCCTGGTGCGAAAGCTTTACTTCAGAACAGCCACAGGCATCGGAATGTCTTTTGAGGTAAAATTCCAAACGTTCGTCCATAGAGCGAAAGGCGATATTGTCAACGACTTCAAGGACTTCTTCAAAGCGGCTTCTGTAGGTTTCAATGACGAATTCGTACCAGGACCGGTGTTCCATCATCCATTTGTCCATCATTTGCAGCGGAATCATCATCACCGAAACATCTTCGACCACTTTGGCCATAATCTGGCTTTTTTCGCTTTTGGCGGTACAAATCATCGAAATAGCACAGGCTTGTCCGGGCTGCAGGTAATACATCAGGAATTCTCCTCCATCTTCGCCTTCGCGATAAATCTTGATTTTTCCTTTGGTAATCAAAACCGTGTTTTTAATGTATTGTCCCGTTCGCATTAGAATGGTTCCGGCTTCAAAATCCTGCAGGCTTCCGTTTTCTTCAATAGTCGAAATAAGTTCGCTGGAGAAATTGGGAAATATATTTTTAAGTAAGTTTTGCATGGTTTGATTGTTTATTGGGCACGGATTTTACGGTTTGAACGGATTTTTACAATTGTTTTGATTTATTTTTTGCCACTAATTTCAAGAATTAGCACGAATTAATTAGTTGAAATTAGTGGCAGCTATTTTTTAATAAATATAAATTCTTAATCTATTTTATTGCTACGACCAGGTAACAGCGAAAAGCGAAGCAATTTCACGAATTAGCACGAAATCAATTAGTGAAAATTAGTGAAATTCGTGGCAACTTTTTTTAATCATTATAATCTCTTAATCTGTGGCAAAAAAATAATTTCACAATTCAGCATGAACTAATTCGTAACAACCATTTTTATCAAATTAAAATTAAAACAACTAAATTTATACAAAGATAGCAGATTGGATTGGCATTAATTACCGGAAAACTATTTTTAGAAACTATTTAGGCAAATGAAAAAATCCTATTTTCTATCGATTTTATAGACTGGATTTTTGAAAATAGTGAGTAAATTTGTAATTCACTGATTATAATCCTTTCTCTAAAACGTTTTCTGAGAATAATAATCGAAATCGCATTTGGTACGTTTTTAATTAACAGAAACGTCGTAATTTTACAAAAAACACATTTATTATGAATTTATCACAAGAAGATTGGGTTGCCCAACTGGCTGCTGACGAGAATGCAGTTATACTTGACGTAAGAACTCAGGACGAGTTTAATGACGGTTATATCGAAAATGCCGTTAATATTGATATTAATAAAGGACAAGGTTTTATTTACGAAATCGAAGAATTAGATAAAAACAAAAATTATTACGTGTACTGCCGTTCCGGAGCCAGAAGTGCGAAAGCATGTCAGGTTATGAACGAGTTAGGAATCGAAAATGCCTATAATTTATTAGGCGGAATCCTTGACTGGGAAGGCGAAACCGTAAATCCATAAAAAAATGAAGAGGCCTGAAAAGCCTCTTTTTTCTTTTCAAACGCTATTAATAACCAAATTATAAATTACCGGACTATGAGTTTAATACCCGAAGAATTTCAGATTAAAACCCTTATCAATCAGGATACCTATCTTGTAAATGGGGAACTAAAACAATGGACAGGGCAGACCACACCTGTTTTTTCTACCATTTCATCTACAGAAAAATATACGCCGACCTTATTAGGTTCCATTCCGTTTATGGGAGAGAAAGAAGCTGCTGAAGTAGTTGAGGCTGCCAATGGTGCCTACAATAAAGGTCAGGGCTTATGGCCAACGATGAAAGTCGCTGACCGAATTAAATGCATGGAAAATTTCGTAAGACAAATGAAGGATACCCGCGAAGAAGTGGTAAAACTTCTGATGTGGGAAATAGGAAAAAACCTTGGCGATTCGCAAAAAGAATTTGACAGAACAGTTGAATATATTCAGGATACAATTGACAGTTATAAAGAATTAAACGGACGCAGTTCGCATTTTGAAAAAGTGCAGGGCGTCAATGCCATGATTCGCCGCGGACCTCTTGGTGTTGTCTTGTGTCTTGGACCTTATAATTATCCCTTAAACGAAACTTTTTCATTGCTGATCCCGGCTTTGATTATGGGGAACACGGTTATTTTTAAACCGGCAAAACATGGCGTTTTATGTATTTCACCATTATTACGTGCTTTTAGAAGCAGTTTTCCTAAAGGTGTTATTAATATCGTTTACGGAAGAGGTCGCGAAATTGCCTCTCCAATCATGAAATCCGGAAAAATTGATGTTTTGGCATTAATTGGAAACAGCAAATCAGCAATAGCCTTACAGGATCAGCATCCGAATAAAAACAGATTACGTCTGATTTTAGGCCTGGAAGCTAAAAACCCCGCGATTATTTTACCGGATGCCGATTTGGATCTGGCGATTCAGGAATGTATTGCAGGAACTTTATCGTTCAACGGTCAGCGTTGTACGGCTTTGAAAGTTTTATATGTACATGAATCTATTGCAGAAGAATTTAACAAACGTTTTTCCGAAAAAGTAGACGGATTGCTGTTCGGAAATCCATGGGAAAAAGGTGTTGCACTAACACCGCTTCCTGAAACAGAGAAACCAAAATATATTCAGGGTTTAATTGATGATGCAACTTCAAAAGGAGCAAAAATCCTGAACGAAAAAGGAGGTAAACATACCGAGAATTATATTTTTCCGGCCGTTTTATTTCCTGTAAATAAACAAATGAGAGTGTATCACGAAGAACAATTTGGACCTGTAGTGCCCATTATTTCTTTTAAACATATTGATGAACCTCTTGATGATATGGCCGAATCAAATTACGGGCAACAGGTAAGTTTGTTCGGAAAAGATATCAAAACTTTAGCACCGCTTATCGATTCCTTGGTAAACTTAGTTTGCAGGGTAAATCTGAACAGTTCCTGCCAAAGAGGTCCGGATGCCTTTCCTTTTACAGGACGTAAAGATTCTGCAGTAGGTACCCTAAGTATCCCGGATGCCTTGCGTTCTTTCTCTATTCGTACGTTCGTAGCTTCAAAAGATATCGCTTATAATAATGAAATCCTGCAGGAATTGCTGAACAGCAAGGAATCGAATTTCATTAATACCGATTATATTTTGTAGTTTCAGGGTTATATATTAATTGTAGATCACCGTCTTTTTCTTTTTTGAAAAAGGCGGTTTTTTCTTTTTGAGTTGCTGAGCTTCTGAGATGCTGAGGTTCTGAGTTTCTTTTTATCTTTTGTAAAATAGGTCTGTATTTTTTTCTTCATCCAAAACTGCAACATTTAGAATTGGATGGAATCAGAAACCGACGAAAAATATTATTTAGATAAAATGTAACATAATTTAAATAAAGCTTCTAATATTGTAATCGACTAAATCATCAATTTATAAAAACTATGAGAAAAAAAGCACACCAATTACTACTGTTTGGTTTTCTGTTTTTAATGCAATACGGCTTTTCGCAAGAGCTTTATATGCCAAGGAATATCAAAGAAGCCTATGCAAAAGGCACTCGTTCAGCAGACGGGAAGCCCGGGAAAAAATACTGGCAGAATCATGGTAAGTATACTATGGATCTTACGGTGAATGCAGCTACCAAAGTAGTGAGCGGGACTGAAACCATCATCTATGAAAACAACAGTCCTGATAGTTTGAGAAATTTACCAATCCGTTTTGTAAACAATCTTCATAAACCATCTTCTCCACGCGGCGGATCTGTCAGTGATGATTTTTTAAGTGACGGACTAACCATCACTTTATTGAAGGTGGAAGGCGAAGTTTATAAAGAAGACGCCAGAAGCTGGGGTACGGTAGGGAATGTAAAACTTAAAAAAGCGATCCCTCCACATTCAAAAATCACTATCAATATCGACTGGAATTACCCTTTATCTAAAGAAAGCGGAAGAGAAGGACAAATTGACAATACTACTTTCTTTGTAGCGTATAGTTATCCGAGAGTAACCGTTTTTGATGATTACAACGGTTGGGACCGATTGCCACATACCGATCGTCAGGAGTTTTATAATGATTTTAATGACTATACGTATTCGGTTAAAGCACCCAAAAATTATGTGGTTTACGGTACCGGAGATTTATTGAATCCGGATGAAGTTTTGAATCCGGAATTTTCAGCACGTTTGAAAAAATCATATACAACCGATGAAGTGCTTCATATCGCTAACGAGCAGGAAATGAAAAGTGGTGCTGTTACCAAACAAAACGACTGGAATACCTGGAAATTTGAAGCCAAAAATATTTCAGACGTCTGTTTCGGACTAAGTGATCATTACTTATGGGATGCCAGCAGCGTTTTGGTTGACAAAAAAACAAATCGCCGTGCGAGTGTTCAGGCAGCGTATGATGTAAAAGGAACTGATTTTGTAGCTTCAGTAAAAAACAATCAATATGCCTTAGACTGGTTTTCGAACAACTGGCCGGGAGTTCCGTATCCTTTTTCAAAAATGACCGCTTTTCAGGGATTTGCCGACATGGAATATCCAATGATGTGTAATGATTCTCAAATGGGGGATCCTGTTTTTGCACAACTGGTACAGGATCATGAAGTGGCACATACTTATTTTCCTTTTTACATGGGAATCAACGAAACCCGTTACGCTTTTATGGATGAAGGCTGGGCTACCACCTTCGAATATCTAATCGGAACGGCAGAACACGGAAAAGAAGCTGCCGATAAATTTTACAAACAATTCAGGGTTGCGCAATACATCAACGATCCTTCAACAGAAGAAGATCAGCCGATTATTTCTATGTCTACGCAGGTTTCAGGACCGGGTTACGGAAATAACTCCTATGGTAAAGCTTCTCTTTCTTATATCGCTTTAAAAGACCTGTTGGGTGATGATTTGTTCAAAAAGTCATTGCACGCCTACATGGACAACTGGAATGGCAAACACCCAATTCCGTGGGATTATTTTAATTCGATCAATAGTGCTTCAGGAAAGAACCTGAACTGGTTTTTCAACAACTGGTTTTTCACGAATAATTACATCGATCTTTCCGTTAAAAGTGCAGATGCCAAAACTGTTTCGATAGAAAATGTGGGTGGCTTTGCGATTCCGTTTGAGGTGAATGTTGTATATGCAGACGGTACACAAGAAGCATTGCATCAGACTCCTGCTATCTGGGAAAAGAACCAAAAAGTGGCGACAATTACTTTAAAAAGTAAAAAGCAAATTAAAGAAATCACAGTTGACAATGGTATTTTTCTGGACGCAACGCCAGCGAATAATACTTGGAAAAGCAAATAATTAAAATTTAAAAAGTCCCTTGAGTAAAGGGACTTTTTTTTCAAATTAGTATGGAAATCAGAACAATTAAAGCCTCGCAAACCTGGAACATCAGGCATGAAGTAATGTGGCCCGTTCAGCCTTTTGAATTTGTGCAGCTGGACGAAGATGATTCCGGATTGCATTTTGGGGTTTTTATCGAAGAAGAGCTGGTTTCAATAGTTTCCTGTTTTATTGATCGTGATGAAATGCAATTTCGAAAATTGGCCACTTTGGAAGACTATCAGGGAAGAGGAATTGCTTCTGAACTATTGCATTTTATTTTAAAACTGGCCAAAGAAAAAGGATTAAAAAAAGTCTGGTGCAATGCCAGAAGAGATAAAAAATCATTTTATGAGAAATTTGGAATGTCAGATACGTATAAAATTTTTACAAAATCCGGAAAAATTTTTACTATAATGGAGATTTTATTTTAGAGCAGGCAATCAAAAAAAAACCTGCCTGAATTTTTAAATAATCTGTTTTTAAACTCCTGATTAATAACCTGATGTTTATTTATGCAGTTTGTTTTTTATCGAATTCACAATGTCTTAAGTCGTATCTTTTCAGGCGGTAAAGGCTAAAATTAACAGAATGAAAAAATGAAAACGTTTTCGTTTCTTTCAACTTGTTAAGACTTTCTTATTTTATTTTTTTTATTCCAATCTTTTATTACTTTCGCACTCAAATGAGAAAGTTAATAGTATTTTTAGTATTCATGAATTTCCTTCTGCTTGGCGGAGGGCAATATCTTAATGCTGAAACTCACCAGGGCCCTCATCACAATCTTGAGAAAAGACACCGCGTAAAATTCACCAATCAGGATCAGGGTAATTCAGTAATTGAAGATGCCGATGTAGATCTTGATGAAGAATGTCTGGGTAACGATACTCTTAAAGACGGACTTTTAAATAAATATTTTACAGCCAATTACAGCTTAGTAGCTAAACTCTATTTGACACTCTCTCGTCAGCTGGTTGTAAATTCCTATAATCGTTTTGAATTCTTAGCGCCATCTTGTGGCGAGTCAAATCCTATCTATATTACCCAGAGAGTTTTAAGAATCTGATTCCTTTTTATACATCGGTTACCAATAAGCGTGATCATGCATAAGTTCGGACAGTATTTTTAAAATACTTTTTCATTCTACGTTTCACGTTTTATTCTGGCGACTGATTATTTTCAGACCGGGAAAGTTTCTATTCCCATTATTCAATCGCTTAATTTCCATTTATTATACCATGAAAAGAATTGTCGTGTTAACGGGCTTATATGCCTTGTTGTGCCTTACCAGTTGTACATCAAAAAAAGAAGAAAAAGAAGAAGCTGAAAAATTTACAGTAACCAATCCTGTAAAAATTGATACTTCGTTTACCAAACAATATGTTTCGCAGATAAAATCTGTCCGAAATATTGAAATCCGCGCTCAGGAAAAAGGATTCCTGCAAAATATTTATGTTGATGAAGGACAGTTTGTAAAAGCAGGCCAGCTTTTGTTCCGAATTATGCCAAACATGTATCAGGCGGAATTATTAAAAGCACAGGCGGAACAAAAATCAGTAGAAATTGAATTGCAAAATTCTAAATTACTGGCCGATAAAAACATCGTTTCCAAAAACGAATTAAGTGTGGCCCAGGCCAAATTGCAATCCGCAAAAGCTGAGGTGGCATTAGCAAAACTTCATTTATCATTTACCGAAATCAGAGCTCCGTTTGACGGAACGATCGACAGAATTCCGTTAAAATTAGGAAGTCTTATCGATGAAGGGGAATTATTGACAAGCCTTTCCGACAACAGTCAGATGTTTGCTTATTTCAACGTTTCAGAACCTGAATATTTACAATATCAAACTGATATAAAAGACCGTGCAGAAACCAAAGTAGGTTTGGTTCTGGCTAACGGAGATACGTTTAAATACAAAGGGAATGTAGAAGTAATCGAAAGTGAATTTAACAATGAAACCGGAAACATTGCTTTCAGAGCAAGATTCCCTAATACAGGTAAATTACTTAGAAATGGTGAAACAGGGCAGGTTCAAATGCTTGTACCGTTAAGAAATGCTATCGTAATTCCACAAAAAGCTACGTATGAAATCCAGGACAAAAAATATGTTTTTGTGGTGGATAAAAACAATAAAGTAAGTTCAAAAGAAATTACGATTACTGGTGAAATTCCCGATTTATATGTCGTAAGCAGCGGACTTACTGAAAATGATAAAATCTTACTGGAAGGCGTTCAGAAAGTAAGAGACAACGATAAAATTAAATATGAGTTCCAATCTCCTAAAGAGGTACTGAATCATTTGCGCTTAAAAGCTGAATAGGTTTAATTGGTTTAATCATTAAAAAAATATAAAAATGTTTAATAAATTTATTCAAAGACCAGTACTGTCGATAGTGATATCGCTGATTATTGTCTTTTTAGGGGTATTGTCGGTATTGAATTTACCGATCACCCAATTCCCATCCATTTCGCCGCCAATGGTAAACGTTACGGCAGATTACCCTGGATCTAATGGTGAATTGATGATCAAATCGGTTGTTATTCCGTTGGAAAGAGCTTTAAACGGAGTTCCCGGAATGAAATATATGACTTCTGATGCCGGAAATGACGGTGAAGCAAGTATTCAGGTCGTATTTAACCTTGGTACAGATCCAAATCAGGCTGCGATTAACGTTCAGAACCGTGTGGCTTCGGTTACAAACAAACTACCTCCATTGGTAGTTAGGGAAGGTGTAAAGATCACCCGTGAGGTTCCGAGTATGCTGATGTATGTGAATCTTTACAGTACAGACCCAAATACCGATATGAAGTTCCTGTACAACTATGCAGATATCAATGTATTATCGGAGTTGAAAAGGGTAAATGGTATCGGATCCGGGGATATTTTGGGAACACGTGAATATGCGATGCGTATCTGGCTGAAACCTGACCGTATGTTAGCTTATAAAATATCTGCCGATGAGGTGATGGAAGCATTATCAAGCCAGAGTTTAGAGGCTTCACCTGGTAAAACAGGAGAAAGTTCCGGTAAAAGATCTCAGGCCTTCGAATATGTACTGAAATATTCCGGACGTTTTACAACGAAAGAACAATATGAGAATATTGTCGTAAAATCAAATAGTAACGGAGAACTTTTACGTCTTAAAGATGTGGCCAAAGTTGAATTCGGAAGTTCGATGTATGATATTTATTCGAATTTGAATGGTAAGCCGTCTGCGGCTATTGTATTGAAACAATCTTTTGGAAGTAATGCCAATCAGGTTATCGAAGATGTAAAGGCCAAACTGGAGAAAATCAAGCAAAAATTCCCAAAAGGAATGGATTATGAAATCTCTTATGACGTTTCTAAATTCTTAGATGCTTCTATCGAAAAAGTAATTCACACCTTAGTTGAAGCGTTTATTCTGGTAGGATTGGTGGTATTCCTTTTCTTGGGAGACTGGCGTTCAACGATTATTCCGGCGATTGCGGTACCTGTTTCGCTGGTTGGGACTTTTATCTTCATGACCTTTTTTGATATTTCATTAAACCTGATCACATTATTTGCTTTAGTACTTGCTATTGGAGTCGTCGTCGATGATGCGATTGTGGTTATTGAAGCCGTACACGCCAAGATGGAAGAAGAACATCTTTCGGCACTGAAAGCAACCAAAAAAGCAATGCACGAGATTGCAGGAGCTATTATTGCGATTACGTTCCTGATGGCTGCGGTATTTATTCCGGTGGCCTTTATGTCCGGTCCTGTGGGAGTATTTTACAGACAGTTTTCGATTACAATGGCAACAGCGATTATACTTTCGGGTATTGTGGCTTTGACTTTAACACCGGCACTTTGTGCAATGATGTTGAAAAATAATCACGGTAAACCTAAAAAGAAAACGCCTGTAAACAGATTTATAGACGGATTTAACAACAAGTTCAATCTGGCACAGGGGAAATACCAAAACGTATTGGCTACAATTGTAAACAGAAGAGCGGTTACGATTATTGCACTTTTAGGGTTTTGCGCCGGAACATGGTTAATCAGTAGTACCGTTCCTTCCGGATTTATTCCGAATGAGGATCAGGGTATGTTTTATGCTATTATTCAGACGCCTCCGGGATCATCATTGGAAAGAACCAATAATATTGCCGAGAAATTGCAAAAAATTGCCGAAACGGTAGAAGGAGTAAAATCGGTTTCTTCACTTGCAGGTTATGAAATTTTGACGGAAGGTACCGGATCGAATGCGGGAACCTGTCTGATCAATCTTAAAGACTGGAACGACAGAAAACAATCCGTACAGGAAATTATGACGGAACTGGAAGAAAAATCGAAAGATATTCCGGGTGCCAATATCGAGTTTTTCCAACCGCCTGCGGTACCGGGATACGGAGCAGCGGGAGGATTTGAACTTCGTTTGCTGGACAAAACGGGTTCCGGTGATTATCGAAAAATGGAAACCATCAATAATGAGTTTGTAAGAGAACTGAACAAACGCAAGGAGCTATCAAATGTCTTTAGTTTCTTTAGCGCCAGTTTCCCGCAATACATGATGAAAGTAGACAATGACCTGGCACAGCAAAAAGGAATTTCTATAGAAAATGCGATGAATACCTTGTCAACGCTTGTGGGAAGTAACTACGAAATCAGTTTCATCAAGTACGGAATTAATTATAAAGTAATCGTTCAGGCGGCTCCGGAATACCGTGCACAGCCGGATGATATTTTAAAACTTTACGTGAAAAACAATCGTGATGAAATGGTCCCTTTTTCTGCCTTTATGAAATTAGAAAAAGTATACGGTCTTTCAGAGATTACGAGACACAATATGTATACTTCTACTGAAATTAGTGGTGGTGCCGCTCCGGGATATAGTAGTGGTACAGCGATTAAAGTAATTCAGGAAGTAGCTGCCGAGAAATTGCCAAGGGGTTATGATATTGACTGGGCAGGTATTTCTGCCGATGAGGTAGCACAGGGAAATCAGGCCATTTGGGTATTCTTAATCTGTTTGGGATTTGTATATCTGGTTTTAGCAGCGCAATACGAAAGTTTTATTTTGCCATTATCGGTGATCCTTTCTTTACCGGCCGGTATTTTTGGAGCCTTCCTTTTATTAAAATTAACAGGATTAGAGAATAATATCTATGCTCAGGTGGCCATGGTAATGCTTATTGGTCTTTTAGGTAAAAATGCCGTATTGATTGTAGAATTTGCCATACAAAGGCACGCTGCAGGGAAAACGGTTTTAGAAGCCGCCATGGAAGGTGCCAAAGCAAGGTTCCGTCCTATTTTAATGACTTCATTTGCTTTTATAGCCGGATTACTGCCACTTGCTTTTGCTTCTGGTCCGGGTAAGATTGGGAATAGAACAATTGGTACAGCAGCTGCCGGAGGTATGCTTGTAGGAACCATATGCGGGGTATTCGTTATTCCTGGATTGTATTACATTTTTGCCAAAATATCAGAGAAACACAAACTGGTAAAAAATGAAGAAGAGAATCCATTAACCGAAGAAATTGATGATAATCATGTATAAATTCAAGTTACAATATAGTATTGCGTTAGGTCTTTGTCTTGCAGCGGTGAGCTGCAAGGCTCCGCAGGCCACTACCGAAATGCCAAACAAAACAGTTGTTCCTGAAGCTTACACCACTAGCAAGGATACAACAAATACGGCCGCTCTTCCGTGGCATGATTTCTTTAAGGATCAAAATCTGGTCAATCTGATCGATACGGCCCTGAAAAATAATCAGGAATTACTGATCACTTTGCAGGAAATTGAAATCGCAAAGAATGATGTTCGTATCAAAAAAGGGGCTTATTTGCCAACCGTTGGTATCAGAGCCGGCGCAGGAGTAGAGAAAGTGGGAAGATATACCAGCCAGGGGGCAGGTGATGCTACTACAGAAATTAAGCCCGGTAAAGAAACACCGGATCCGCTTGGAGATTTTGTGGTAGCGGCTTATGCCAACTGGGAAGTAGATATCTGGAAAAAACTGCGTAATTCCAAGAAAGCAGCAGTAAGCAGGTATTTATCAACCGTAGAAGGAAAGAACTTTGTAGTAACCAATCTCATCGCTGAAATCGCTAACTCGTATTACGAATTATTAGCGCTTGACAGCCAGTTAGACATTGTAAAACAAACTATAGAATTGCAATCCAATGCTTTAGAAATCGTAAAGATTCAGAAACAGGCATCCAGAGCAACCGAACTGGGGGTTCAGAAATTCCAGGCTGAGGTTATGGATTCTAAAAGCAAAGAGTTTGATATTCTTCAGCAAATAAAAGAGACGGAAAACAGAATTAACTTTTTGGTGGGTCAATATCCACAGGAAATTAAGCGAGATAGAAACAACTTTTTAAGTTTGTTGCCATCAACTGTTAATTCTGGGATCCCGTCTCAATTATTACAAAACCGTCCTGATATTAAACAGGCAGAAATGGAGCTTACAGCTGCAAAACTGGATGTAAAAGTGGCCCGTGCAGAATTTTATCCTTCACTGGATATTTCGGCTGCGGTAGGCGTAAATGCTTTTAATCCTTCCTACCTGCTGACATTTCCGGAATCGCTTTTGTATTCCTTAGCAGGTGATCTGGCCGCACCTTTGATTAACAGAAATGCAATCAAAGCGGAGTTCAGTAATGCCAATGCCAGACAGCTTCAGGCCTTGTACAATTACGATCGTGTGGTTTTGAATGCATATATCGAAGTTTCAAACGAACTTTCCAAAATTAGTAATTTAGAAAAAAGCTACGATTTAAAATCACAGCAAGTAACGGCCTTAAACACATCCATCGATGTTTCTAATGACTTGTTTAAATCTGCAAGAGTAGATTATTTCGAAGTTCTGATGACGCAGCGTGATGCTTTGGAATCTAAGTTAGAACTGATCGAAACGAAAAAAGACCAATTAAATGCTGCAGTCAATGTTTACAAAGACTTAGGCGGTGGTTGGAAATAAAAATTGTTATTAAGTTGTAGATCAAAACCTTTCGAGAGTTCGCTTTCGGAAGGTTTTTTATTTAAAATAACCTCCGGAATCTATTGAAAAGTCAAAATACCAGTTTTTAATAACTTTTTCAGTTCATCGTTAAGTTGATTTCTCCGAATTAAAAAGATATTTGGTTACCAGAGTAAAGAAAACCAATATATTTAATGTGGTAGAACCAATTAACGTTATAATGATTTCGTCAGATAAATTTAGTTTTCCAAGACCTTTCCACATCAGGATAAAGAAGATACAGATACACCATACACCAGATGCAGGTAAAAGAAAAAATATATTCTGCATAGCGTTTTCTTTCCACCATGTTCTGATTTGAGTTTTGTAACTCTGATTGGTGTTTTTCATAAGAAATAAACTCAGAAATAGATACTGAACTCGTTGGCGCATTAGTGACATCGCTTATAAGACCGCCTAAATTAAAACCTCTTGCCATTATTCGCTGATTGGTTTATTAACAAATTTCTCGAAATAGCTGCTCATTAAGTCGTTGGATATTTCTTTTTCATTATTTCTTTTCGCTTCCGTCCACGGAGACTCAGGGAGGTGCGTCCAGTTTGATAATTGTATGGCATTAAGGTTTTTGGCTACTTCCAGAGTGAATTCTATCACATCATCTGTAGCTTTATCCAGTTCTGTGTTTTGATTAAGGGAATAACTCAATGGGATTTTTTTTATGGCTGCGTTGCCATATTCTTTAAATTCATGATAAACGCTTTTTATGACCGGACCATACGGCCAGACTTCTATAGGCTCCTGAATTAAAGGAACGCCATTTTTGGCAAGATATAAACCATTGGCAATGAACAAAAGTTTTTGCAGCGACATATTAGAAATATCAATGTCCTGTTCTTTTGCCCGTTTTAGAATTTCTCCGGATAAAAATAATGCTGACTGTGCCATTTCTAAAAATTTAGTTTAACAAATATAGCGTTTATAATCAATACCACTATAATTAGTATAAAAATTCCCACAAATATAAATGATTTTCATCTGAGTTCAAAATTTTTAATAAAATAAGGTGTTCCAGCCGCATCATCGTACGTTTAATCTTCTTTTTTACCAGTATTTAAAAATTTCCAAATCCGAAAAACATCTTTCTGAATTCCGTCGGATTTACGCCCCTGTGTTTTTTGAACATATTATTAAAATGACTTTTATCGGTAAACCCAAATTCGGCAGAAATTTCATTAATACGCATGTCTGTATTCAACAGGCGGTTTTCGATTAATTTAAGCTTATAATTGGTCTGGTATTCCTGTAATGTCTCATTGGTGTGCTTGCGGAAAAAACGCGCGAGATACGTTTCGGAAATTCCGAATTTATTACTGATGTGAAATCCTTTAAGCTTTTCAGGATCATAAATATTGGCCTGTACATATTGTAAAATCCGAACCACTTTCTGATCACTATGTTCGTTGATTTTCTCCGGAAGGCTCATCATAATATTTCGGGCAATGATGACCAGGAGCGTTTTGATGTAATGTGAGAGTAATTCGGTGTGGTACAATCCTCTGTTGCCGTGTTCCCTGATAATGGCTTCCATTATGGGCTGAACGATAATAATATCGTCCTCATTTTTTATAACACAGCCCGGTTCGTGTGATGCATTTTTAAGGATTATTTCAATTCGCTGTAATAATTCCTGCTGGTAAATCCCGCTTAAGTAATAATTATTAAATCGAATGAAAAATAATTGTGTGGGTTCTTCAAAATCAAAACTGTGCTGGTCGTCGGGAGTCAGCAAAAACAAATCACCTGTTTTGTAGGGAAGTGTATTGTTGTTAATGTGCTGTATTCCGCTGCCTTGAACTATGTATGCCAGTTCGAAAAAACTGTGCATGTGTCCGCCTCTTGGGCATTCTTCCGTTAATTCTTTCAGAACCAGTTCGTAAGGTTCATGTAATACATCGTTTGTCATAACAAAAAAATACACTTTTAGAACATGAATTTACAATAATTTACAGTCAAATATTGCAGAATTTTGCAATAGAAATTTTTAATCATAACAATAATACAAAATATAAAAATATGAAAGCACTTTCCTTGAAGAATTTAAGTCCAATTTTCAGATTAAAGAAATGCCCAAACCCATGCCGGCAAACGGAGAAGTTTTGGTGAGGATAAAGTCCAGCGGAATCAATGTGCTGGATACAAAAATCAAAGCCGGAAATGCAGCGCATGCACAAGTATTACTTCCTGCAATTCTGGGTGTTGACATGGCAGGAATAGTCGAAAGTGTCGGTCAGGGCGTAACAGCTTTTTGAGGTTTATGGAATGACGGGTGGTATTGGCGGGGTACAAGGTTCTCTGGCAGAATACGCTGCCGTAGATGCCCGATTGCTGGCCATAAAACCAGCTTCTTTGTCTTTTAAAGAAGCTGCTGCAATTCCGCTGGCCTTTATCACCGCCTGGGAAGCGCTTGTTGATAAGGCAAAAATTGGAGAAGGAATGACCCTCTTGATTCACGGCGGATCGGGAAGTGTCGGACATATTGCCATTCAGCTGGCGAAATCCTTCGGTGCAAAAGTATTCGCTACCGGAAGCGCTGAAAATTTAAAGGAGATAGAAGAGTACGGAGTTACTGCGATTGATTACAATGCTGTCCCCGTAGCGGAATACATTGATCTTTATACGGACGGAAAAGGATTTGATGTTATTCTGGATACTGTCGGAGGAACTGTTTTGGATAATTCATTTCTGGCAGTCAAAAAATATACCGGACATGTCGTGAGTATTTTAGGCTGGGGCTCCCATAGTCTGGCTCCGCTCTCTTTTCGTGGAGGAACTTATTCGGGCGTGTTTACATTAGCACCGCTTCTTTCCGGTGAAGGAAGGGAACATCATGGAGAAATCATGAAAAATGCTACTCAGCTTGCTAATTCCGGACAGCTAAAACCAGAGGTTAACCCGAAAGATTTTTCTTTTGAAAACATTGAAGAAGCTTATAATGGTCTCGAAAACCACACTTTTAAAAACAGGGCAATTGTCCTCATTTAATTTTAAAATAAAAGAGGAAAAGAATTAAACTCTTTTCCTCTTTTTCGATTTATATACTTTGCCCTAAAAAATCACGAAACCACAATCCGGATTGTTTGATGGTTCTTTTCTGGGTTTCAAAATCAATATGGATTAGCCCGAATCTGGCGTTGTATCCTTCGGCCCATTCAAAATTATCGGTAAGGCTCCACACAAAATAACCTTCAACATTATAGCCGTCTTTTTTGGCTTTTAATAATTGCTCTAAGTGATCGCGAATGTATTGTGTGCGACGGATATCATATACTTTTCCGTTTTTGACTTCGTCAGGAAAAGCGGCACCGTTTTCGGTAATGATAATTTTCTTTATGCCTTTGTAAGCATTAAATCTTTTGATCGTATGATAAAGGGCAGGAGGGTAGACTTCCCAGCCCATCTCGGTAGCGATTACATTTCTTTTCTCCGCGCTTACCAATTCAGCTCCGATATAAGGAGTCAGCAAGGAGGCTTTTACGATTTCCCTGGTATAACATTGCAGGCCGATAAAATCGAAATCAAAAGACAAATTATTTAAATCATCTCCTATAATATAGCTGTTCAGTTTTTTAAGAACAGCTAAATCCTCTTTTGGATAGCCAAGCCCTAAAATAGGTTCTATAAAAGTTCTGTTGAGTAAAGTATCGACCCGTTTTGTAGCTTCTACATCTTTTGGCTTTTCCGTTTCAGGTTCAATATGCGTACAGGAAAAGGTGGTGCCAATATTGGCTTCCGGAACTTTCTCCCGCAATATTTTTCCTCCGGCGGCTGTGGCCAGTGTGACGTGATGTATGGCTTTAAGATAATTGGTAAGGCCTTTTCTGCCCGGCGCATGTATGCCCAGAAAATAACCTGCACCTGTAAAAACAGACGGTTCATTGATTACCATCCAGTTTTTTACGCGGTCGCCGAAATGTTGTGCGCATACTTCTGTATAATCTGAAAACCAGGAAACCGATTCGCGGTTGGTCCAGCCTCCTTTTTCTTCTAAAGCATGAGGTAAATCCCAATGATAAAGCGTGACCCAGGGTTCGATATTGCATTCTAATAAAAAATCGATGATTTTGTTATAGTAATCAATGCCGGATTGGTTTACGGGATGAATTCCGTTGGGCATAATTCGGGGCCAACTGATAGAGAATCTAAAGTTAGGAATGTTTAATTCACGAATTAATGCAATGTCATCCTTATAGTAATTATAGAAATCACAGGCTGAAAGGGCATGATCGCCATTTTTTATCTTACCTTTTTTTGAGGTAAAAACATCCCAGATAGAAGCGCCCTTACCATCGGCGTCGTGTGCTCCCTCAATTTGGAATGCTGCTGTGGAAACTCCCCACAGGAAATCCTCTCCAAATTGTTCTTTATTTAAAAGTGCGTTTTCTGTTTTATTCATTTAAATGCTGCTTTCCTTTATGATATGAAGTGTATTAATGAAGGAAAGTAGATTGCATAGCTCTTAAAAAAAGCCATTCTTTAAAGGACGTCAGGAATTTTAGGGAGAAGAATTTCATGGTATTTAGTTTTAATCAAATTAATAAAAAAGATATAAACTAATCGTAATGTAAAGGTTATGAAATAGTTAACTATTATTTTGTTTTTAAACAATGAAAATAAGATGGAAAAAACACGTCTGAGTAAAACCTGATGATAATGCAAAGTTTCAGGTCAAAAATATCTTAAAATATAAATTATGTAAGAAAATCGAAAAATTGTAGAACATTCCTCAAGTTGTTTCCTGTTAATTTTGTCTTATATAATTCAAACAAATAAATAATTAAACAAATCAGATCATGAAAAATTTAAAAAAAATATTATTCGTAGTAGCTTTAGGCTTGGGTATGTTCGCAACATCTTGCAGTAACGATGATAATGAAGGAGAAACAATTGTGCCTCTACAAGGAAAATACAATCTTAGTAAACAAGGTATTGTTGCTCCGGACGGAAGTGAGCAATTAGTTGATGCTCCTGAAAATGCAAGTGGTTGTAACAGAGATTACTTAGAATTAAAATTAAGTAATACAGCAGTTATCGGTGATTACGATGGTGCTAACTGTGCCTTAGTAGAAACTACAGGTACTTACGTAAGATCTCATAATGATTTGACTCTTGTTATCGGTGGTGTAACTACGACTTCAGATATCATGAATCTTACTAACAAAGAATTAAAAATAAAAGATAAAACTACTGGTATCATTACTGTTTATACCAGATAGTAAAAACTTTGAGCTCAAGCCTGATCTAACGATTGGGATTAAAGCGGAAACGACTTGTGAAGTTGTTTCCGTTTTTTTTTGTCCTTAATTTAAATTTCTGAATAGGGAATATAAATGTCAAAAGAGGCACCAACATTTAGTTCTCCCTTAGCAGAAATAAATCCTTTATGATTTTCCACAATTTTTTTTACGATTGCAAGCCCAATTCCGGTTCCGTTGTATAATTCTCTTCCGTGCAGACGCTGAAAGACTTCAAATATTTTGGCGTTGTACTGCTGGTCAAAGCCAATGCCATTGTCAGAAATACTTATATGACAGTATTGTTTTTTATCTTTAAGAAGTTCGTTATTAAAGTTTTCACCTTTATCTATTTTACATTTTATTTTTATGACCGGTGTAATTTCCGGTTTTGAAAATTTAATAGAATTGCTGACGAGATTATAAATCAATTGTCTGAATTGAAATGGGATAACCCCTAATTCACAGCCCTCAATGATTTCTACGACAGCGTTTTTTTGTTCCAGTTCTTCTTTTAAATCTTCCTTAACTTCATTGATGATTTCAGCAAGGTCAGTTTTTTCAAAAACCCTTTCCAAAGTACTGGTTCTGGAATAGGAAAGTAAATCATTAATCAGGGTTTGCATTCTTTGGGCAGCATTTTGCATTCTCTGGAATTTGTCTTTCCCGATTTCAGAAAGATTCTGAGATTCTCTTTCTATAATTTGTGTCGCAAAAGTCTGGATTTTCCTTAAAGGCTCCTGTAAATCATGGCTTGAGATATAAGCAAAAGACTGAAGTTCCTTATTCATTTTCTCGAGATCAATATTGTTTTTCTCCAGTTCCTTTGTCCGTTCTGCTACCTGTTTTTCTAATTCATGGGTAAAAGCTTTCTCGGTCTGGATATCTGTAAAAGCACCAACCCATTTTATAATTTTATTGTCTTTATCCAAAACGGGTTCGCCAATTGCCGTATGCCATCGGTAACCTCCGTTTTTATTTTTTATACGGACATCACAACGGTAAGGTTCACCTGTTGCCAGGCTGTGGCTCCATGTTTTCGCATTTTCTTCAAAATCATTCGGATGGATCATGGATCTCCATTCTTCTTCCCCTTTCGGATGAATTCCCGTGAATTCCAGCCATTTTCCAGATGCAAACAAAGCATTTCCTTTTTCGTCTGTTTCCCATATTAGCTGAGGGATACTTTCGGTCAGCGAACGGAAACGTTTCTCGCTTTCTTCTATTTTTTTTCTGGCTTCTACTTTTTCCGTAACATCAATTAAGGTAATTTTTATTCCCGAAATGGTATCGTCTGCCTCATTTAGCGGGGCGTATTCAAAATCAATATAAAATTTTTGTTTCCCATTTTCTCCCTCAATGAATAATAAGGATTCCGATTCGGAATGCACTTTTCCGGTTTTAGTAACTTCATTTAAAAGCCGTGCGTATTTTTGCTGCTTCAGTTCTGGAAATACATCAAATATTTTTTTTCCCTGAACGTCGCTTTCTTTTCTTTTCCAGATGTTTTTCAATAATGCTACATTGGCCATTTCGATTACCAAATCACTGCCTTTGAGTATTGCTTTTGGCACAGGAGACTGCATAACGAGATTTCGGAATCTTTTTTCGCTCTCTTCAATTTTTTCCTGATATTGTTTTTCTTCCGTAATATCCCGAATCGTACCTAAAAGCTTTTCCGGTTGGTTGTTTAAATCAAAAAACACTTTTCCTTTGGCTTCTACCCAATGAATCGACTGATCCTCCCAGATTAATCGTGCTTCATAATGTATGTATCCCGAAGCAAAAGCCTCTTTGAATGCTTTCTCTCTCACATGCAGATCATCAGGATGGAGGTGTTTGACCAGCTGGCTGTGGGTTAACGTTAAATTGTTTTTGTTGCCGGTTACAATTTCTATGTATCGTTCGGAGTACTGGAAGTCTTTGGTTTTTACATTCAGTTCCCAGGTGCCAAGTTCGCTGGCATCTACGATAATATTTAGTCTTTCTTCGTTCAGTTCTGTTTTTTTTCTGGCTTCGACTTTTTCGGTTACTTCGGTTACGGTAACGATCATTCCGGAAATTTCGCCATCTTCTTCTTTTAAAGGATGATAAAGGAAATCAAAATAGCAGATTTCTTCTTTCCCGTAACGGTTTATAGGAACGGGAAGCTCATTTCCATGGTAGGGAATACCTGTTGTGAGAACACTTTCCAATAGTGAATTTACGGTTTCCCTAACCTCCGGCAAGGAGTCGAACAGCGGCCTGCCGACAAAATCAGCTTCCGATCTGCCCACCAGTTTGAGATAGGCTTCATTGGCCATTTCGACCATATAATTCTGACCCCGCAAAATAGTTATTCCAACAGGAGCCTGTTTTACGGTATTACGGAAACGTTTGTCGCTTTCTTCTATTTTTTTCTTGGCAACGTTCAGATCGGTAAGGTCAACTCCGGTGTTCATTACGCCATAAATATTTCCATTTATATCATATAATGGTGTCAGGCTGTAGTTGAAATAATGGGTCTGCAGTTTTCCTTCTATAGTAAGGTCAAGAGGTGTATTTGTGGTATGAAAAGATTTTCCGGTATCAAAAACATTTTTTATCTGCTCAAATACAAGCTGATTATCAAGTTCCGGAAGTACATCTTTAAAGGACTTTCCGATAACATCATTTCCTTTGCCCCATAAATTTATGATTGATTCATTGGCAAGTTCAACGGTCATCTCTTCTCCAACATACACCGCAATTGGAAAAGGAGCATTTTCGACCAATTGCCTGATTTTTTGTTCATTTTCTACGACTTTGGAACGTGCCATTACCTGTGGTGTTACCTCTGTCGCTATTGCTACAATACCCGAAATGTTTCCATCAGGTTCTGTCAGGGCTTCATATACAAAATTGATGTAAGTATTTTCTATGCTGCCTTTTCGCGGTAGCTGCACAAGATGTTCGTTGGCAATGAATTTTTCGCCTGTGTTATAAACGTTCTCGAGTACGTCTACGAGATATTGATTTTTGGTTTCGGGTAATGCTTCAAAAATGGGTTTGTTGAGTACGTCCTCACTTTTTACGCCCCATAACTCAATCATTTGTTTATTGGCAATTTCAACAATAAAGTCTTTACCTCTAAAGACACACATGGCAACAGGGGCCTGCATGATATTATTGATAAACCGGGCATTGCTTTCTTTTAATGCTTCGGTAGTTTTTTTCCTTTCGGTAGTTTCTATAACCGTCACCAGTATACCGCCTACTTCTCCGTCTTCTTTTTTAATCGGGCTGTAGGAGAAATCAAAATAGCATTCTTCTGTAAATCCGTTTCTGTTTAAAGGCACCATAAAATCAGGAGAACTAACAGCTTTCCCGGTCCTTACTTCATCGAACATCGGACTAATAGTTTCCCAGATTTCAGAAAATGTTATTTCTGAGCTTATTCCTAAAGCCTGAGGATGTTTGCTGGTGCCAAGAATAGGACGAAATGCATCATTATACAACTGCGTGTACTTTTCACCCCAGGCAATATACATTCCAAAAGGATTGTGCAGCATAACCGTAACCATGGTCTGAAGACTGTTCGGCCAGTTTCCAGGATCTCCGAGAGGAGTTTTGCTCCAGTCCGTAGCACGAATCTGTTCGCCCATTTCTCCGCCACCCGCCAGAAAATAATGCTCGTTATTTGTATGCCCCATTCAAATAAAATTTATGGTTGAAGGATGAAATGCTCTTTTACAGGTTGTTTGAAATTACTCTCAGCAGTTATGGCAAGTGCATTTCCGATCACTTTTTTTAATTTAGAAAAATCACCGGGTTTCCGGATGTAATACAGTGCCCCTTTTTCATATACGTTATCCACAATATTCATGTCAAGCGAAGTCGAAAAGATGATCACCGCAAGGTTTTGAAGTCTCTCAATTTTTTTTATTTCAGTCAGACACTCAAAACCATTTTTTCTGGGCATATTTAAGTCCAGAAAAAGGAGGTCAGGAAGATTTTCTGCAGACTTATCAGCTAAGAAATCCATAAGCTGTACACCGTCATTAACCGTTACAAGTGATACTGGTAAAAGCAGTTCTTCCAGCGCTTCCTTAAAAAAAGCACAATCATCTTCGTCATCGTCTGCAAGTAAAAGATTGTAATTTTGTTTCATTTTGTTACTGTAAAATTTAATGTGATGCCATTTTTGTTTTAAAAACAAGTCTTTTTTAGATTAATTCGGAATGTGTTTTACCTAAAATGTGTCAAAAGGTCCAGTCATCTTATTTGTATAACAGGCATTTAAATTTAGGACTACTAAAATGGATTAATTAATCTTAAATCCTATCTGGCTTTTATCCTGCTAATATAAAACTAATTTTATTAAGGTTTTTATCAAAATTAGTCAATTTAAGCAAGAAAAAAGAGCGAAAAGTTGTGTTATAATTTCCGCTGAATTTAGTAGTGAAAAGTAGAATCTGAACTTATATATTCCAAAATTTTTTCTGACATGGAGTGCTTAATTTTCCCGTTACTCTTTTAAAATTGTTGTTGGTCGAAATAGTGTGTGACAGCATACAAATTTACTTTAAATTTAAATTTTAATGAGCTTACAAACACCCGAGTACTTATGAACCTGATTAAAACTTCTTTTCTGCTGCTGCTTTTTTTCTTTGCAATACCATCAATTACATCTCAGGAGTTGGTGAAATCCCCGGCACCATTTGGTCCTGTGCCTACACAAAAGCAAGTGAACTGGCATGAAATGGAGTTTTATGCGTTTGTACATTTTTCGCTAAATACCTTTACCAATAAAGAATGGGGGTATGGAGACGAATCTCCCGAATTATTCAATCCGTCTAATGTGGATGTACGCCAATGGGCGCGCGTTGCTAAGGAAGCAGGCATGAAAGGCATTATACTGGTGGCCAAACATCATGACGGATTTTGCCTGTGGCCATCGGCTTATACAGAACGTTCGGTGAAAAATTCTCCCTGGGAAAACGGAAAAGGTGATCTGGTAAAAGAACTGGCTGCAGCCTGTAAAGAGTATGACTTAAAATTAGGTTTATACCTTTCTCCGTGGGACAGAAACCACCCTGAATATGGCAAACCGGAATATATTACGTATTTCAGAAATCAATTGAAAGAATTACTGACCAATTACGGAGATGTTTTCGAAATGTGGTTTGATGGTGCCAACGGCGGTGACGGTTATTACGGAGGGGCAAATGAAACCCGAAAAATAAATACATTAGAATATTATAATTGGGATGAAACCTATAAGATGATCTATAAACTAGCGCCCAAAACACTTGTCTGGGGAGTAGGACCTTCTGAAGCCAGATGGATTGGGAATGAAGAAGGCCGCGCCGGAAAAACAAACTGGAGCCTTTTGCGTCAAAAGGATGAACTTGCCGGAAAAGTACATTACACAGCATTTATGTCCGGGCATGAAGACGGAGAAAAATGGGTTCCCGGAGAAGCTGATGTCTCCATAAGACCGGGATGGTTTTACCATGCGGTGGAAGATGATAAAGTACGCCCACTGGATGAAATGGTGGATATTTATTATGAATCAATAGGCCGAAATGCTAATTTATTATTGAATCTTCCGGTGGACAGAAGAGGTCTGGTGCATGAAAATGATGTAGCCCGACTGAAAGAATTAGTGGCGACTATAAAAGCAGATTTTAAAACAGAACTACTATCCAAAAGCAAAGTAACTGCTGCTAATGTCAGGGGAAACAAAGCGGAGTTTGCTGCCAAAAATGTTATCGATGGCAATAAAGATACCTTTTGGGCAACTGATGACACGATAAAATCGGCCTCTATTGAATTCACTTTTGACCAGCCAACAGCAATTGACCGAATCCTGCTTCAGGAATATATAAAGTTAGGGCAACGCGTGAAAGCCTTTACGGTGGAAGCCAAAGTGGACGGTCAGTGGAAAACTATTGCAAATGAAACCACTATTGGTTACAAACGAATTTTAAGACTGGAAAGGGTAGTGGCATCGGTCCTTAGAATAAATATTACCGATTCAAAAGCCAGTGTGGTTATTTCGAATATTGAGGGGTACAATGCGCCAACATTTGTACGTGCCCCAGAAATTCAACGTGATAAAAACGGAACGGTTACGATTACTTCTGAACCCGGAAATGCCATCTATTATACTGTAGACGGAAAAAACCCAACCCTAAAAAGCAATATATATAAAGGAGCATTCCAATATAATAAAGCAGTTCAGATCAAAGCAATTGCCGTCAATCAGGAAGAAAAAATTAGCAGTGCCATAACTACAGCGAAGTACGGAGTATCTAAAGAAAAATGGAAAGTGATTTCTGCCACAAGCGGCGATCTTACTACTGCAAACCGTATTATAGACGGAAACCCAAATACAGACTGGGGGTTTGGTAATGAATCCAACAAGCTTCCACAGCAGATCATCTTAGATATGGGAGCTGTCCTGAAAATAAAAGGGTTTACCTATGTTCCGCAACAGGTAGGAAACAATCTTAACCTGATCTCCCATTACGAATTTTACACCAGTACAGACGCCGTAAACTGGACCAGACAATCGGAAGGGGAATTTTCGAATATCAAAAATAATCCGATTGAGCAATTTAAAGTATTTGCTGAGGTTAAGGCCCGATACATCCGCTTCGTTGCCCTTGCTGCAGTCGGAAAAGGACAGTCGGTCTCGATAGCGGAAATAAACGTTATCGAATAGCATTGGTCGTTGTTAATTGGTCGCTGATTTTTTTAAAGTTTCTAATTATGTCTTTTGCCGAAGGTTTTACGTTATTAGTCGAATTTTTAATTTTTTACATTCATAAATATCTAATTTTAACATATTAATAAATGAATTAGAATCAAATGATTAAAGAAGATATACATTTTAAAGAAGCTGGAAAGTTTGAGGAAACACGTTTCGAAAAGATTCACAATGTGATTTTTGAATCGTCTCAGGAAGCTTCAGTTTTAGTGGCTCAGGAAATAGCAAATATAATTCAACGGAAAGAAGAATTAAATGAACCTTGCGTTTTAGGGCTGGCAACAGGATCTTCTCCAATTAAAGTTTATGAAGAATTAGTTAGATTACATAAAGAAGAAGGTTTGAATTTTTCAAACGTAGTGACCTTCAATCTGGATGAATATTATCCGATGGACCGAAATAATATTCAGAGTTACCATCACTTTATGCATGAGCACCTTTTTAATCATGTGAACATTCTTCCGGAAAATATCAATATTCCCGACGGAAACATAAGCAACGAGGATTTACAGCAATATTGCATCGATTACGAAATGAAAATTAAAGCATATGGCGGACTGGATTTTCAGCTTTTAGGAATTGGAAGAACGGGACACATTGGTTTTAATGAACCCGGATCACACGTAAATTCAGGAACAAGAAGTATCACGCTGGATCATTTGACGCGTATAGATGCTGCCTCTTCGTTTTTGGGGATTGACAATGTACCGCGAAAAGCCATTACAATGGGAATTGGTACGGTAAAAAATGCCAAAAGGATTGTACTGCTTGGATGGGGAATCAGCAAAGCGGGAATTATAAAGAATACTATAGAAGGAGAGATTTCTTCACGCGTACCGGCAACGTATTTACAAGAGCACAACAACACAACATTTGTTTTAGATACAGAAGCTTCGTCCGAACTAACGAGAGTAAAAACACCGTGGTTGGTTAAATCGGTAGTTTGGACAGAAGAACTAAAACTGAAAGCCGTTGCCTGGTTAAGTGAACTGACCAAAAAACCTTTTCTTAAATTAACAGATAAAGATTATAACGACAACGGTATGTCGAGTCTGTTGACAGAAGAAGGAACAGCTTATGACCTGAACATTAAAATGTTCAACAAAATGCAGCAGACCATCACCGGATGGCCTGGCGGAAAACCAAATGCTGACGATACCTACAGACCGGAACGCGCCACTCCGGAAAGAAAAAGAATCATCATTTTCAGTCCGCATCCGGATGACGATGTTATTTCGATGGGAGGAACTTTTGACAGGCTCGTCGAGCAGGGGCATGATGTGCATATCGCTTATCAGACCTCAGGAAATATTGCAGTTTCGAATGAAGAAGCGCTGAAATTTGCTGAAATTTCAAAAGCATTAAATGCCAATTCTGTGGAATCTGAAAATATCATCAACTTTTTGAAAAGCAAAAAAAGCAATGATATTGACTTATTGGAAGTTCGGAAATTAAAAGGATTAATCAGAAGAAGTGAGTCGCTGGCAGCCACCCGATATTTGGGCTTGCCGGATAGCAATGTCAATTTCCTTGACCTGCCTTTCTATGAAACCGGAACTGTAAAGAAAAATAATCTTTCGGAAGCCGATATTGAAATCATGTGTGATATTATCGAAAGAATAAAACCGCATCAGATTTACGCCGCCGGAGATTTGGCAGATCCGCACGGAACCCACAAAGTGTGTCTCGATAGTTTGTTTGAAGCCTTAAAAAGACTAAAAACAAAAAGTTATATGGATGATTGCTGGGTTTGGCTGTATCGCGGTGCGTGGCATGAGTGGGAATCCTATCAGATTGAGATGGCGGTTCCAATGAGTCCTGATCAGGTCCTTAAAAAACGTCATGCTATTTTCTATCACCAGTCTCAGAAAGACGGAGTTATGTTTCAGGGAGACGACAGTCGTGAATTCTGGGTAAGGGTAGAAGACAGAAACAGACTAACAGCAGAAAAATATCATGCTCTAGGATTAGCAGATTATTCCGCTATTGAAGCATTCAAACGTTATTATTTTTAGTTTTCATTGGTTTAAAATACAATAAATTATTTTTTAAAATGGTTTATTTTGGTTAGTTACCTGTATGTTGAAAATGCGGCCTTAGGGTCGCATTTTTTTTATGTGTGGATTTTTTCAACGTAATTTTTGTCTCCCTGAGCGAAGTCGAAGGGCGCAAAGTAATTCCTCCATCAAAATCAAAAAAAAAAGCCGTTGTCAAAGTTTCAAAACTTGACAACGGCTTTTTAAACATTCAATAAGTATTTCGTTTACATCGGAGAATTTAAAATTCGTTGTTTGACATGATCGATATACGATCTTCCAATGACATAGCGAAGTCCTTCAATTTCAATACTGTTTCCTTCAACAGCATCAATTTTGTCAATGGCTATGGTATAGGAACGGTGTATTCTTAAAAAGTTTCTTTCGGGCAATAAATCTGTAAAATCAGATAAGGTGCTGTGAATGATATATTTGCCTGTCAGGGTGTTTATTTTTAAATAATCTTTTAAACTCTCGATCACCAGGATCTCATTAAAAAAGATTTTTTTCATTCTTTTTTTATCAATCTTAACGAAAATAAAGGGGCTTTCAGTGCTGCTTTCCAGGGGAGTAGCAGTACTGCTGCTGCTTAATCTCTTGCTTATTTTATTTAATGTTTTCATTAACCTCGGAAACTCAATAGGTTTTACCAGATAATCCAGCACATCTAATTCGTAGGTTTCTATCGCAAATTGACTATAAGCACTCGTTATTACAAGTAACGGAGGGTTTTCTAAACTTTTAATGAAATTGATGCCATCCAGAACCGGCATATTAATATCAAGAAAAATCACATCAACTTTGTTGTTTTTTACAAAATTCAGGCCTTCTATGGGATTGCTGAAAGTAGCTGCAACCTCAAAATTTTCGACGGCCTCTAAGTAATTTTTAATAACATTGATTGCTAATGGCTCATCATCGATAATCAAACAATTTATTTTCATTTTAGTATAGTATTTATTCTTTATAAAAGAATCCGGGGGGGATAGTATAAAAAAATAGTTTAAGCTGAATTAAGATACCTTAATCACTAGCTTTACGACAAAAATATTCTTTTTATTCTTAAAAGAAAGCTTATAGTCATTTTTATTATATCCTAATTCAAGTCTTTTTTTTACATTTTCAATTCCTATACCACTTGACTTGTTAAAATTGTCTTTATGTACGGTAATTTCCGGTGTAGGGTTTGAAATCGTAAAATGAAGGAAATTTTCTTTGACCTTAAAACTGATGTCAATCGTGACTTTTCCGGTGTTTTTGTTTACGCCGTGTTTAAATGCATTTTCAATAAAAGTCAACAATATTATAGGACTGATTTCCTTGTCATGAATATCTCCCGAAACAGACATTTTTACTTCGAGCCTTTCCCCGTTTCTGATTCGTTCCAGATCAAGGTAATTCTGAATGCAAAGAATTTCGTTTTCCAGGCTTTGTTTTTTATTTTTCGTGTCATAAAGCATATAACGCATCAGCTCTGAAAGTTTGAGCACAATTTTTGGCGTTTTATCTGATTTTTCTACTGCTAAAGAATAAATGTTGTTGAGCGTATTGAAGAAAAAATGTGGGGAAATCTGCGATTTCAGGAAAAGTAATTCGGTTTCCAGTTGCGATTTTTCGAGGTCGGTTACCCTTTTTTGTTCCCTTAGAAAGTCAAAAGTAATCTTGATGGCCGTTACAAAAGTCATGACATAAAGTTCTCCCATCATCATGTCGATCGTGTAATTGAGCGTTAATTTATCTATGGTTTCAGGTCCTTCAGGCCAGACATTGTGCGTGATTAATAAATAGGTCATATTGAATTTTACCACCACCATAATAAAGATGGCAGATAAAATAGAAAGAACATACAGCAGGTATTTTTTTCTATAAATCAGATTGGGCATCAGAATCAGGATATTCAGGTAACAAAGTGCCATGTGTATGGGAAAACCCAATAAATTTGTTTTGAGGGAATAGGCATAATCGTTAAAATAGCTGCCCCAGCGAAACGTATTAAAAACGAAATAAGTTAACCAAAAGATAATGTGATATTGCAATTGGATGCGGTATAATTTGCCTGAATTTAAAATCATGTTATTGGTGGTATTTTGTGACTTTTTTTGATGTTTATCTAAGTTTATGTGTTGTCCGTCTAAATTAGTTTTAATAAAAATGGAAATTATATAAATTTAAAGTTAAATTAAGATTGTTTTATATGAGGAACTTTACTATAGTTATTTTCTTTGTCCTGTTAGTTACAGGCTGTAAAATAAAGCTAAATAATAATAACAGCAAAAAAGATGTTTTTGTGGGCCATGTTGATCCTTTTATAGGAACTGGCGGTCACGGACATACGTATCCGGGTGCGACTGTTCCTTTCGGCATGCTTCAGGTAAGTCCCGATAATGGAATTTCGAGCTGGGACTGGTGTTCCGGTTATCATTATTCCGATTCTATCGTTTCCGGATTCAGTCATTTACACCTCAGCGGAACAGGAATCGGCGATCTGGCAGATATCTTATTGATGCCTGTCAATAAAAAACTCGACTTAACAACCAAAACAACTTCACGCGATCAATTACCTTATAAATCAAAATACAGTCATGTTAACGAAAAAGCAACACCGGGCACTTACCAGGTTTTTCTTGAAGATCCTAAAATCAATGTAGAATTAACTTCTTCACAACGCACCGCATTCCACAAATATACCTTTACCAAAAACGATCCGCAGTCTGTGGTCATCGATCTTGGTTTTGCCATTAATTGGGATAAAGCCGTAAAAACCGGAATTGCCATTGAAGATCAATATACCATAAGCGGCTATCGTTTCAGTACCGGCTGGGCTAAAAACCAGAAAGTATTTTTTGTGGCAAAATTTTCAAAACCAATTTCTGAATCCGTTTTACTGGCGAATAAACAAATCATTAACGGGACTAAAGCAGATGGGGAAAATACAGCCGCACAATTATTTTTTGAAGCTGCTAATACGAATGAATTATTGGTAAAAGTAGCCCTTTCTTCTGTTAGTGTGGCCAATGCCAAAGCCAATTTAGACGACGAAAAATCAACTTTTGATACTACAAAATCCCAGGCAGCTTCGATTTGGAATAAAGCTTTAAGTAAAATTGAAGTCGAGACCCCGACCGACTCCCTAAAAACAATTTTTTACACCGCGATGTTCCACGCTCAGGTTGCCCCTGTAACCTATAGTGATAAAAACGGTCAGTTTAGAAAAGAGGATGATCAGATTGCGACAGCAAAAGATTATACCGCTTACTCGACCTTATCACTATGGGATACTTTCAGGGCCGAAAATCCTTTATTGACTTTACTGGCCCCGGACAAAACTTCAGATATTGTCAACTCGATGCTGGCGTATTATGATAATAAAAAAATATTGCCGGTCTGGACGTTGTCTGCCAATGAAACCAATACCATGACAGGGTATCATTCGATTCCGGTTATTGTGGACGCATATTTGAAAGGAATCAAAGGTTTTGATGCCGAAAAAGCTTACGAAGCCATGAAAGCGACCATGATGCAGGACGAACGCGGATTGAATTTGTATAAAAAATACGGTTATATCCCGTACAATTTATTAGATGAATCTGTTACAATCACTTTAGAATATGCTTACGATGACTGGTGTGTGGCACAAATGGCAAAAGCGTTGGGCAAAAATGATGATTATCAATTTTTCCTGAAACGTTCTAAAGCCTACCAGTTTTTATTCGATGCGAAAACAGGATTCATGAGAGGAAAATCTGAAGACGGGAAGTCCTGGAACGAGCCTTTCGATGCGAAACATTCCAATCACAGGGAACATACCGATTACACCGAAGGAAATGCCTGGCAGCACAGCTGGTTTGTGCCTCAGAATGTTGAAGATTTTATAAAATTACATGGAAGCAATGAAATCTTTACCAAACGTTTAGAGCAGCTTTTTACCGAAAGTTCGGAGATTACCGGAAATAATGTTTCGGCAGATATTTCCGGATTAATCGGCCAGTATGCTCACGGAAACGAACCAAGCCATCATATTGCCTATATGTTCAATCATGCGAATCAGCCGTGGAGAACGCAATACTGGGTGCGTCATATTTTAGATACCCAATACAATACCACACCCAATGGCTTGAGCGGAAACGAAGATTGCGGACAAATGTCGGCCTGGTATGTTTTCAGTTCCATGGGACTGTATCCGATGAATCCGGCTTCGGGAGCATATGAAATAGGAAGTCCGATTTTCGAAAAAGCAACCATTCATCTTCAGGAAGGAAAAACTTTTGTCATCGAGGCAGAAAATGTTTCGGCGAAGAATTTCTACATCCAGTCGGCCACCTTAAACGGCGTTGCATTCGATCAGACCGTAATTACACATCAGCAGATTTTAAAAGGAGGGAAACTTCATTTTGTAATGGGAGCCCTGCCTAATAAAAACTGGGGAATAAAAAAATAAAAAACAGCGTAACTAACTAATAAATAAACATAAAATTAATGGACATTATTGACGTATCAATTATCGTAGCCTACATCCTGCTCTCGGTAGGAATAGGAATCTGGATTTCACGAAAAGCATCAAAAGGATTAGATGATTATTTCCTGGGCGGGAAAACCATCAAATGGTATTTCCTTGGACTAAGTAACGGATCAGGAATGTTTGATGTATCAGGAACTTCCTGGATGATTGGCGTGCTGTTTTTGTATGGCGTAAAAAGTTTTATGTTTATGTGGCTGTGGCCGATCTGGAATCAGATTTTTGTCATGATGTTCCTGGCCGTCTGGATCAGAAGATCAAAAGTAATGACGGGCTCCGAATGGATTCTAACCCGTTTTGGAAGTGACAGGGCCGGAAAAGCATCGCATATTATCGTGGCTATTTTTGCCATCATTTCGACCATTGGTTTTATTGCTTACTTTTTTGAAGGTATCGGAAAATTTGTCACCATTATTCTTCCGTGGGATTTAACCCTTCATTATGGCGATTTGATTTTGCTGACTTCAGAGCGGTCTTATGCTTTGATTATTATATTTTTAACTACAATTTACACGGTTAAAGGCGGAATGTTTTCTGTTGTAGCCACAGAAGTCGTGCAGTATTTAATTATGATTATTGCCGGTGTCCTGATTGCCGGTTATGCTTTTATCAATTATACCGATATTCAGATCAATTCGGTTATTACTGAAGAATGGAAAAATGTTTTCTTTGGCTGGCAGTTTGAAACCCAGTGGAGTGATAAATTTCAGACCTTCAATCACCTGATCGATTCTGAAGGTTATAAAATGTTTGGTGCTTTTATAGGCATGACTTTATTCAAAGGATTTTTTGCCAGTATTGCAGGCCCGACACCAAGTTATGATTTACAAAGAATTCTTTCGACCAAATCGGTCAAAGAAGCGGCCTATATGAGCGGTTTTACCAATCTGATTTTATTCATTCCGAGGTATTTGTTAATCACCGGAATTGTGGTCATTGCCCTGATGAATTTGGCACCGGAATTAAATGCCAATACTGGTTTAACCGGAGCCGATTTAGAATTACTAATGCCAAAGGTGGTGAATTTATATATTCCCGTTGGAATCAAAGGAATTTTACTGGCGGGCCTACTGGCAGCCTTCATGTCCGGATTCTCTGCTTTCGTAAATGCAGGCCCGGCGTACATTGTCAATGATATTTATAAAAAATATTTCAAACCGGTGGCTACCAATGCACATTACATCAAAGTAAGCCAGATTTCTTCTTTCCTTGTAGTGGGACTTGGGGTTTTTATGGGCTTTTTTGCAGACTCGATCAACTCGCTGACCTTATGGATTACCAGTGCTTTATACGGAGGTTACGTCGCAGCCAATTTCCTGAAATGGATCTGGTGGCGTTTTAACGGATGGGGCTATTTCTGGGGAATGTTTGCCGGATTACTGGTTGCTTCTTTTCAATTTATTTTGGGACAGAATAAAGGAAATTTCACACCCGGATCGTTCCTATATGATTTGTCGGAAGTGCAGGCCATTTATTTGTTTCCTGTCATATTTGGATTTTCTATCTTAGGCTGTCTTTTGGGAACTTTCCTGAGCAAACCAACCGATATGGAAGTCTTAAAATCTTTTTATACCAATGTAAGACCCTGGGGATGGTGGAATCCGGTCTACAGAACATTGAAATTAGAAGATCATACTTTCGAAAAAAATAATGATTTCTACAGGGACATGCTCAATTGCGCCATCGGAATTGTATGGCAGTCGAGTATGATTTTGCTTCCGATATTCTTTATCATCAAAGATTATCCAAAAGCAATCGTGGCCCTGGCCGTTTTCCTGGTGACGACAACAATTTTGAAATTTACGTGGTTAGATAAAGTTAGAAAAATAGCGGATTAGATAAAAGATGCAAGAGCTTTGTCAACGTTAAATACAGTTTGTCATTTCGACTGAAAGGAGAAATCACACACGTAACCTGACAAAGATTTAGAGATTTAGATTGTGGAATTTCTAGTGCGATTTCTCGTTCCTCGAAATGACAAAAGTGAGAGAATAAACAAACAATAAAAAAATAAAAAAATAAAAAAATGAGCACTATTCCCTGGCAAGACAGACCCGAAAACAGTAATGATGTAATGTGGAGATATTCTGAAAATCCAATTATTGACCGATATGCAATTCCTTCCTCAAACAGTATTTTTAACAGTGCCGTTGTACCTTTTGAAGATGGGTTTGCAGGTGTTTTCAGATGTGATAACAAAGCGGTACAAATGAATATTTTTGCCGGTTTCAGTAAAAATGGTATCGATTGGGATATTAATCATGAACCAATTGTAATGCAGTCGGGTAATACAGAAATGATTGAATCGGCTTATAAATACGATCCGCGTGTGGTATTTATTGAAGACCGTTACTGGATCACCTGGTGTAACGGGTATAACGGACCTACAATTGGTATCGGTTATACTTTTGACTTTAAAGAATTTTTCCAGTGCGAAAATGCCTTCCTGCCTTTCAACCGAAACGGTGTTTTATTTCCACAAAAAATAAACGGCAAATACGCGATGTTAAGCCGTCCGAGTGATAACGGACATACGCCTTTTGGAGACATCTGGATCAGTTACAGCCCTGATATGAAATACTGGGGAGAACACCGACTCGTAATGAAACCAACTCCTTTTGAAGACAGTGCCTGGCAGTGTACCAAAGTGGGAGCAGGACCAATTCCGATTCTTACCGAAGAAGGCTGGCTGATGCTGTACCACGGAGTAATCAATACCTGCAACGGTTTCCGTTATGCAATGGGAGCAGCCCTTTTGGAAACAGATATTCCTGAAAATGTAAAATACAGAACACAGCCTTATTTGTTAGGTCCGGCAGAGCTTTACGAACAGGTGGGCGATGTGCCAAATGTGGTATTCCCATGCGCCGCTTTGCATGATGTGGAAGAAGATAAATTAGCCGTTTATTATGGTGCTGCTGATACCGTGGTGGCCATGGCGTTCGGTAAATTAAGTGAAGTAATACAATTCACAAAAGATAACAGTTTATAAAAAATGACGCAAATTAAAAGCAAGTTATTGGTACTGATTGCAGGGTGTTTTTCTTTGTCTGGCTTTGCTCAGTCAGGCAAGGGGATTACACCTAAAACGTATGTGGCGTCAAAGACAGCAAATTCAATTGTAATTGATGGGGATGATTCGGATGCTGCCTGGAGTAAAGCAGAATGGACGGATCTTTTTGAAGATATCGAAAATAACGTAAAACCGAAATATGGCACAAAAGTAAAAATGCTCTGGGATGAAACCAATTTTTATATTTTAGCTAAGGTTGAGGAACCACATGTCTGGGCGAATTTAAAACAACGCGATACGATTATTTTTTACAACAATGATTTTGAAGTTTTTATTGACCCCGATAGCGACACTTTTAATTATTACGAATTAGAAATTAATGCATTAAATACCGCCTGGGATCTGTTTTTGTCAAAACCTTACAGAGAAAATGAT
This sequence comes from Flavobacterium cupreum, assembly GCF_003996965.1. Taxonomy (GTDB): domain Bacteria; phylum Bacteroidota; class Bacteroidia; order Flavobacteriales; family Flavobacteriaceae; genus Flavobacterium; species Flavobacterium cupreum. The sequence continues at coordinate 103,708 of NZ_QWDM01000011.1, forward strand.
AATGTTGTTTTAAACGACTGGAATATTCCGGGGCTGAAATCCGCGGTAAAAATCAAAGGAACGCTGAATAACCCCAACGATACTGATGAAGGCTGGGTGTTGGAAATGGCCATTCCCTGGGCATCTTATAAAACGTCTTACTTTGACAAAAATGTACCCGCAGATAAATTCTGGCGCGTTAATTTTTCCAGAGTAAACTGGCAGCACACCTTAACCGAAAAAGGGTACGAACGCAAAAAAGGTACAGATGGTAAATTTTTACCGGAGTACAATTGGGTGTGGTCGCCAATGGGCGTCATCAATATGCATGAACCGGAAAAATGGGGCTATGTTTATTTTTCTTCCAAAGAAGGAAAAGACAGTTTTACCATCCCGCAGGATGAAAAAGTAAAATGGGAACTGTACTCACTTTACAGGGCACAAAAAGAATATTATCAAAAGAACAATACATGGGCAACGTCTCTGGCAAATCTAACGAAAGAACCGATTAGCCTTGACACTAAAGTTTTAAAACCGAAACTGGAAAACCACGCCACCGGATTTAATATTGCAATAAAAAGTCCATTTTCAGATAAAACATTTATTATCAGACAAGATGGTAAAATTATAACCAACTAAACCGACTATGAAACTACCAAAACTATTACTTTTTATATGGGCTTTAAGTCTTTTTTCGTGTGCCAAAAAGGAGGAAACTACTTTTAAATTTGGGGTATGGATTACTGCCGACGCCAAAAGAACCGATGAAGAGTACGCCAAAGAATTCAAAAAATACAAAGATGGCGGTATCGATGAGGTTTTGATCAATACCAATACCGATCCCAAACTCTTAGGAAGATTAGTGCCAATAGCCAAAGAAAAAGGACTAAAAGTACACGCCTGGATTATGGCCATGAACCGCCCCAACGATTCTGTAGCCTTACAGCATCCGGACTGGTATCAGGTCAGTAAAGACGGAAAGTCCTGTTTTGACAATCGCCCTTATGTAGACTATTACCAATGGCTTTGTCCGACAAAAAAAGAATCCAGAGCGCATGTTTTGGGCCTTGTAGAAGGTCTGGCTAAAGTAGAAGGCATCGAAAGTGTACATCTGGACTACATTCGTTTTCCGGACATCTTTTTGCCGATCAGTTTACTTCCAAAATACAATTTGGTGCAGGACGAAGAATTACCGCAATTTGATTTCTGCTATTGTGACGCCTGTGTCAGTAAATTCGAAAAAGAACATCATAAAAATCCAAAAACAAGCCACAACACGGCCATTGACATGGAGTGGAAAAACTTCAGGCTAAATGCGATAAAAGCAGTCGTTGATGATGCTTATAAAATTGCGCACAAACACCATGTAAAATTAACGGCAGCCGTATTCCCTTATCCTGAAATGGCGGATCACATGGTGCGCCAGCGTTGGGATAAATGGAATATCGATGAGGTATATCCAATGATTTACCATAGTTTTTATAACGAGCAAATTGACTGGGTGGGTTATGCGACAAAACAGGGAGTTACTGATTTAGAAGGAAAAAAGACAAAAATCAATACGGGAATTTATATCCCGGGATTAAAATCAGATGCCGAACTTAAGGAAGCCATTTTACTGGCAAAAAAGAACTGTGCAACAGGGGTTTCTTTCTTTGACGGGAATGCATTATCCGATGGTAATTTAAAGACCATCGCTGCAACAAAAGCCAGTTTAAAATAGTATTTTTCCGGTATATTTCATTTAAAAAGTAAACATATGTCAAATAGAAGAGATTTTATAAAAAAAACAACTTTAGGCACACTGGCCCTAAGTTCGGTTTTAGGCTATAGCGGATTTGCAAAAAATAAAGAAGAAGAAACAGAAATAGAAAATCCAATAAAAAAGCAAAAAAAACCGGTGATCATTTCAACATGGAACCATGGTTTACCTGCCAATCAGGAAAGCTGGAAAGAATTACAAGCCGGAAAATCAGCCTTAGACGCCATTGAAGCCGGTATGAAAATTCCTGAAGCAGATCCGAATGTCCGAAGTGTTGGTTATGGTGGATATCCGGATCGCGAAGGGAAAGTAACTTTGGATGCCTGCATCATGGACCATAACAGCAATTGTGGTTCGGTTTGTTTTCTGCAAGGCATTATGCATCCGATTTCGGTAGCCAAAAGAGTATTGCAGAATACACCTCACGTGATGCTGGCCGGACAGGGCGCACTTCAGTTTGCACTGGCCGAAGGTTTTAAGGAAGAGAATCTACTGACGCCGGAATCTGAAAAAGACTGGAAAAAATGGCTGGAAGATTCCAAATATAAACCGGTTATCAATATAGAAAATCACGATACCATAAGCATGCTAATGTTAGATAAAGACGGTAATCTGTCCGGAGGCTGTACCACAAGTGGAGCTGCCTGGAAGATGCACGGTCGCGTCGGTGACTCCCCAATCATCGGCGCGGGTCTTTTTCTTGATAATGAAGTAGGAGCTGCTGCCGCAACGGGTTTAGGTGAAGCAGTAATCAGAACTGCCGGAAGCGCCATGGTAGTCGAATTGATGCGTCAGGGAAAATCACCTTTTGATGCCTGCAAGGAAATTACAGAACGTATTTACAACAAACATAAAAACCATAAAGACATGGAATACCTGCAGGTCGGATTTATCGCCCTGAATAAAAACGGGGAACATGCCGGTTACAGCTTAAGATCCGGATTTAACTACGCCGTTTCTGACGAGGAAAAAGGACACCGAATGGAAGATGCGAAGTTTAAAATGTCGTGGGATAAATAATACCTGTTTGTCATTTCAACCGAAGGAGACTCGAGCGATGCGAACAGGCGAAGTAAATCACACTAGGTGATCGACAAAGTTTGACGATTTGTTATAAAGGCACTTGTTATGTCATTTCGACGTAAGGAGAAATCACATCCAGAGAGCGACGTACTGTATGTCTTCACTTTATGTGATTTCTCCTTACGTCGAAATGACAAGCAGAAAATAAATTTTAAACACATAGAAACATAGATTTTTTCTCTCACAAAGATTTAAATAAAGGCCATACCATTTTTTAGACTTTTAAAATCTATCCCGATAGCTATCGGGCTATGTGTTCAAATAAAAACAAAGATGAAAAAAACAATATCCATAGTATCATTATTCCTTACTACAATGCTGACGGTTAACGCACAGGAAAAAGTTCCCTTTTGGCAGAATGAAAAAATAAACGAAGAGAACCGGGAGCCCATGCATGCTGCTTATTATGTTTTTGAAAATGAAGCACTGGCTGCTAAAAATGACTGGAAAGAATCTAAAAACTACCTCAATCTAAACGGGACCTGGAAATTTAAATACGTCGACAGCCCGGGTAATTTACCAACGGGATACGAAAACAGTACTTTTAATGATGCGGCCTGGGATAATTTCAGAATTCCGGCAAGCTGGGATGTAAACGGCTACGGATATCCGGTGTATGTCAACACCACTTATGATTTTGATTATTTAATGAAACCCAATCCGCCGTTTGTTCCCACAAGTTACAACCCGACGGGAGTGTACAGAAGAGAAATTACGATTGATAAATCATGGGAAGGAAAAGATATTTTTCTTCATGTGGGTACCGCAAAATCAAATCTTACGGTTTGGGTCAACGGGGTGTATGTGGGCTATGGCGAAGACGGAAAATTACCTTCTGAATTCAATTTGAACAAATATGTAAAAACCGGTAAAAACAACATCGTTTTAAAAGTAATGAAATGGAGTGACGGTTCGTATTTAGAATGTCAGGACATGTGGAGAATGAGCGGAATCACCAGGGATTCTTATCTGGTGGCCCGAAACAAAGCGCACTTAAAAGATTACGAAATTATTCCCGATCTAGATGCTTCCTATGTAAACGGAACGCTTAAAATTGCTACGGAATTTACAGGCTTAGATAAAAAAGAAGGCTATACTTTAGAGGTTCAGTTAAAAGACGGTGCTAAAATCGTCACTTCAAAAAATATTTCCGCTTTAAGCGAAAAACAAACTTTTGATTTCGCGGTAAACAATCCTAAAAAATGGAGTGCTGAAATTCCGAACCTGTATCAGGTCCATTTTATTTTAAAAGATAAAAAAGGAACAGTGGTCGAAGTCATTCGTCAGAATGTGGGTTTCAGGAAAGTAGAAATCAAAGGCGGACAGCTTCTGGTAAACGGAAAAGCCATTTACATAAAAGGGGTAAACCGACATGAAGTGGATCCGGTAACCGGACAAACGATTTCAAGAGAACGCATGGAAGAAGATGTTAAATTAATGAAAGAATTTAATATCAATGCCGTGAGAATGTCCCATTATCCAAACGATGAATATTTCTACGAATTATGCGATACCTACGGCATTTATGTGGTTGATGAAGCCAACATAGAATCACACGGAATGGGCTATGATATTACCAAAACATTAGGCAACAAACCCGATTGGGAACTGGCACACATCCAGCGCATGCAGCGTATGATCGAAAGGGATAAAAATCACACCTCGGTAATTATCTGGAGTATGGGGAATGAAGCCGGAAACGGTTATAATTTTTACAGAGGTTATCTGTGGATTAAAAACAGGGATAAATCAAGACCGATTCAGTACGAAAGAGCGACTGCGGGAGCCTGGGACGGAAAAGACCTGAAATTTGAATGGGACTCTGATATTATCGATCCGATGTACAGTTCACCCAACAAAATGGAAGAATACATTCTGGCCAATCCAAATCCGTCACGACCTTATATTCAGTGCGAATATGCACACGCTATGGGGAATTCCATGGGAAATTTTAAAGATTACTGGGATGTGATCCGTAAATACCCAAACTTTCAGGGAGGATTTATCTGGGACATGATCGATCAGTCGGTGTATAAAACAACAGCTGATGGCACCCGTATTTTGGCCTACGGTGGCGATTTTGGACCAAAAGATGTAAAAAGTGACAACAACTTCGTGAATAATGGCGTTTTTACAGTAGACAGAAAACCAAATCCGCATGCCTTGGAAATGCGAAATGTAATGCAGAATATCCTGACTTCCTGGGATAATCAGGCCACTGCAACGATAAAAGTCTACAACGAATTTTCATTTAAAGACTTAAGCAATGTAACCTTGCAGTGGACGTTGTTTTTAGACGGAATCAAGCAAGACACAGGCGTTATCGATTATCTGGCCATTGATCCCAATCAATCAAAAACCTATACGTTGCCAATTAAAGTAGGAGACAAAAAATTTCAGGAAGCTTTTGTAAATATCACCTATCACTTAAAACAGGACGAGCCGTTTTTGCCAAAAGGTTTCCAAATTGCGACAGAGCAATTAGCTTATAAAGGAACATGGAAAAGTGATATTAAAATTGAAGGTACAGGAAAAATTGCAGTTGAGAAAAAAACAAACAGCACCGTATTTAAAAGTGATAAAGCGACTATAACTTTCGATAAAAAGACAGGATTTCTGAATGGGTATATATTCAATAACGAACCTGTTTTAAAAGACGGCTATCAATTGCGTCCCAACTTTTGGAGATCCCCAAATGATAATGATTTCGGAGCGAATCTTCAGATACAACTAAAAGCCTGGAAAGATGCTACAGAGAATCCTGTATTGGTAAACTGGGTGTATTCCGTTACAAAAGACAATACCATTTTAGTAAAAGCAACCTATAATCTGCCAGCCGTTTCTTCGACTTTAGAATTAAATTATGAAATTAACAGCAACGGAGAACTAAGCGTAAAAGAACAGCTGAACATTGATAAGACAAAAGAAACTCCTGTATTGCCAAGATTTGGGATGGAAATCATTTTGCCGAAAGATTTCAGTACGCTGAGCTATTACGGAAGAGGGCCGCACGAAAATTATATCGACAGAAATTACAGTGCACAGGTTGGTCTTTACAATCAAACGGTTTCAGAGCAATATTATCCGTACATCCGTCCGCAGGAAACCGGAAATAAAACGGATGTTCGCTGGCTCGAGCTGTCAAATGAGAAGTTGAAAATAACGGTTACCTCAAATGAGTTACTGGCGACAACGGCTTTGCACTTTTTAAACGAAGACCTGGATGACGGACTGCAAAAAGACCAGAGACACGCTGCCGAATTGAAAGAAAGAGATTTAACCACTTTAAAAATTGATTACAAACAAATGGGCGTTGGCGGTATCGACAGCTGGCAGGCATGGCCAATGGAGAAATATCTCCTGAGAGACAAAACCTATCAGTATCAGTTTAAAATAACACCATCCCTAAAATAATTCATTATGAGGATATTAAAACCATTCCTTGTCATACTCTTCCTGGCTGTTTTAAGTTCAGGTTACAGTCAGAAAACCTATACCGAAAAAGATATTCAAATCATTCCGAAACCCACACAGCTGGTGGTAAAAGAAGGTGTTTTTAAATTTTCCAAAGAAACTAAATTTGTGGTCAGCGGTGATTTTCAAAAAGAAGCCTCCAGTGCTTTAATTCAGAAATTTGAAACCGCTGCAGGCTGGAAACCTGAAATCGCCACTGCCATTCAGGCGAATAACTTTGTACAATTCAAAGTTGATCCGGCTTTAAAAAATGAAGCGTATATTTTGGACGTAAATTCAAAAAGCATCACTATTACTGCGAAAGGAAATGCCGGTTTTATTTACGGCCTGGAAAGTATCAGGCAATTACTTCCCGAAGCGATAGAAAGTCAGTATGTGGTGACTTCTGCCAGATGGGAAATTCCGGCTGTTACCATAAATGACCAGCCGCGTTTTCAGTGGAGAGGACTCATGCTGGATCTGTCACGCCATTTCTTTGATAAAAAATATATCCTGCAGACTATCGACCGTCTCGCTATGCACAAAATGAATGTGCTGCATTTGCATCTGGTAGACGATCAGGGCTGGAGAATCGAAATAAAAAAATACCCGAAACTCACAGAAGTAGGAGCCTGGAGAGTAGATCAGGAAAACACAAGCTGGAATGCCAGACTTACCGTAAATCCGGATGAAAAAGGAACTTACGGCGGATTTCTGACTCAGGAAGAATTAAAAGAAATCGTAAAATATGCCGCCGCCAAAAACATCGAAATTATTCCCGAAATCGAAATGCCGGCACACGTCAGCAGTGCGATTGCTTCTTATCCTGAACTGGCGTGTTTCGATCAGCGTATCGGAGTTCCGTCAGGCGGATTATGGCCTATTACCGATATTTATTGTGCCGGAAAGGAATCGACTTTTGAATTTTTACAGAACGTAATCGATGAGGTCATTGCCATTTTTCCTTCCAGATACATTCATATCGGAGGCGACGAAGCCACCAAAACCAATTGGGAAAAATGTCCGAACTGCCAAAAAAGAATGAAAGACAATGGTTTGAAAAACACCCACGAATTGCAAAGTTATTTTGTAAAAAGAATGGAGAAATACATCAATTCGAAAGGCAAAAAAATCATTGGCTGGGATGAAATATTAGAAGGAGGTTTAGCTCCGGAAGCAACCGTGATGAGCTGGAGAGGAACACAGGGCGGTATCGATGCGGCAAAACAAGGTCACGATGTTATTATGACGCCGGAAACGCCTTGCTATTTTAATTTTTACCAGGGCCCGCAAAACGAAGAACCCATTGCTTTTGATGCCTATAATCCACTCAATGAAGTGTACAAATTTGATCCTGTTGTTCCCGGAATGACGCCTCAGGAAGCGGCACATGTATTAGGCGGACAAGCGAATTTATGGGCAGAGCATTTACCGGGGCCAAAAAATTCCGAATATATGATTTTTCCAAGATTAGCCGCTTTGTCTGAAACCTTATGGAGCACGAAAGAAAGTCGCAATTGGGTAGATTTTACCGGAAGATTAGCTTCATTATTAAGACGTTATGACCATCTCGGAATCAACTATGCAAAAAGTGCTTATCTGGTGACGGCCTCATCAGCGGCAGACATGTCTCAGAAGAAAATTAATGTGACTTTAAAAAATGAATTTCCAAACCCGGATATCCGTTATGTTTTAGGCAATAAAAATATCGATCATAATGCCTTAAAATACACAAGTCCGATTGCGTTTACCGAAACAACGGTTTTAAAAGCATCCTTATTTCAAAATGATAAACCGGTTGGAAAAACGTTCACAGACAGCATCGTATTCCACAAGGGAGTGGGACGTAAAGTGAATTATCTAACGCCTTTTAATCAGAATTACAAAGGAGACGGCCCTTTTCAGATGGTCAATGCCATAAGGGGAAGCAAAAACTTCCATGACGGGCAATGGCAGGCCTGGCTGGTCAATGATATGGAACTTGTCGTTGATCTTGATCAAGTCGAAAGTATCGAAGAAGTAACGATCGGAACGCTCGAAAGCCAGGGCGCCGGGGTTAATTTTCCCCTATTCCTGAAAGTGCTGGTATCCAGTGACGGCATCAAATACAAAGAAGTTGGAAAAATAGCGCGTCCGTATGCTGTAAATCCTGCTTCGGAACTGAAAGATTTTAAAATCAGTTTTGCGAAACAAAATGCCAGATATGTAAAAGTAATCGCAGGCAATTTAAAAAAGAGCCCGAAAGGAGAAAGCTCGTGGTTGTTTGTCGATGAAATTTTAGTGAATTAAAAGAATAAATAAAACATGATAAATAGAGTAAAAATGAAAAGAGGAATATTCATAATCGCCATTTTATTTTCGGTTCAAATGTTTTCACAAGCCATTTACGAAGATGAAAGATACGTGCCGGAAACCGATCCGTTGGTATTAAAAAATTTAGACACCTGGAAGGGCGAAAAATTTGGTCTGCTCATGCACTGGGGAACATACAGCGAATGGGGAATCGTAGAATCCTGGTCGATCTGCCCGGAAGATTATGGATGGTGTGAACGTAAAAAAGGAAGCAATCCGGGTAATTACAACGCGTATGTAAAAGAATACGAAGGCCTGAAAAAAACATTCAATCCGATAAAGTTCGACCCTGCAAAATGGGCCAAAGCCGCTAAATATGCCGGAATGAAATACATGGTTTTTACCACGAAACACCATGACGGTTTCAATATGTTTGACACCAAATACTCCGATTATAAAGTAACAGACGCCGGATGTGCGTTCAGTACAAATCCAAAAGCGAATATTGCCAAAGAAGTTTTTAATGCTTTTAGAAACGAAAACTTATCCGTTGGGGCGTACTTCTCCAAACCGGACTGGCATAACGAAAATTACTGGGATCCGTACTTTCCGCCATTCGACAGAAATGTAAACTACGATCCGGCATTATATCCGGAGAAATGGCAGAAATATGTTGATTTCACGCACAACCAAATCTTAGAACTATTATCCGATTACGGTAAAATTGATATTTTATGGTTAGATGGCGGATGGGTGAGAAAAAGAGACCAGCAAAACCTAAAAGAAAACTACGACGAAAAGTTTGCTGAAAACGAATCCAAAAATGGTTTTATCAAACACAGGGTCGTAGATCAGGATCCAAAAATGGATGAACTGGTTGTAAAAGCACGTCAAAAACAACCGGGATTAATCGTGGTCGACAGAGCCGTACACGGAAAAAACCAAAACTATTTAACGCCGGAAAACCGTGTTCCGGAAAAAACATTGCCTTATCCATGGGAATCCTGTATTACTTCCGGCGGGGGATGGTCGTATAGTCCGGGTGCGAAATACATGACCGGAAGAGAAGGAATCCACATGCTGATTGATGTTGTGGCAAAAGGCGGAAACTTATTATTGAATGTGGCTCCAAGCCCCAAAGGCGAATGGGAGCAGGGGGCTTATGATTTACTGCAGGCCTATGGCGACTGGATGAAAGTAAACAGTTCCGGGATTTATAATACCAAACCAATCGAGCCTTTCAAGGAAAATAACATTTGCATGACGCAAAATAAAGCCGGAAACGTATTCCTGTTTTATCTGGCGAAAGAAGGAGAAACAAAAATTCCTGCGGAAGTGGTGGTAAAAGCAATCAATCCTAAAAAAGGAACCAAAATCACCATGTTGGGTTCAAAAACAGCCTTAAAATGGATCAAAGAAGCGCAGGGATTCAAAGTTGTAATTCCGGAAAGCTTAAGAAATAATTTACCAGCAAAAGAAGCCTGGACGTTAAAAGTGGAAGCCATTAACCGATAGCAATTAGAATATGGTTTTAAATAAAAGGATCACAATACAAACAGCATGTTTTTTTTACATGCTGTTTTTTAGCATAGCTGTTTTTGCACAGCAACCGGCAGATTTTGTAAATCCGTTTATTGGAACTTCAAATTACGGAGCTGCTTTTCCGGGACCGATTGCGCCAAGAGGAATGGCGAGTATTAGCCCGTTTAACGTAGCCGGATCGCAGAATAAATTAGAAAAAGACAGTCAGTGGCTGTCTAACCCATATGTAAAAGAAAATACATTCCTGACCGGATTCAGTCAGGTCAATTTAAGTGGAGTAGGTTGTCCCGAATTAGGGGTTATATTGTTAATGCCAACAACAGGAGCCGTAGAAATCAATCATCTCACTTACGGCTCCACCTACTCAAACGAAGTGGCTAAGGCCGCTTACTACAGCGTCAATATTGACAAATACAACGTAAAAGCAGAATTTACGGCATCAAAAAGAGCAGGGGTCAGTAAATTTACTTTCCCAAAAGGAAAATCGAATGTGCTTTTAAATCTTGGTCTGGGTTTAACCAACGAAGAAGGAGCAATGGTAAAAGTAGTGTCTCCCTCAGAAATTGAAGGGATGAGAAGTGTCGGTTCTTTTTGTTATAACAGTCCCGAAGCGGCGTATCCGGTCTATTTTGTGGCGAAATTTTCTAAACCCGCCGACCAGTTTGGCGTTTGGAAGAAACCATCAAAATATGAAGGCACAGAAGCCCAATGGATGACCTATAACGGGAAAGCCAGAATGATGGAAAACACCACCAAAATGGTCGTTGGGGACAGCATCGGAACTTATTTTTCGTATCAGTTTGACAAAGAAGAAACCGTTGAGGTGAAAATTGGGGTTTCGTATGTAAGCATCGAAAATGCCCGTGAAAACTTAGAAAAAGAAACCGGAAATAAATCCTTTGAAGCGGTTTATAAAGAAACCTATGATGAATGGAATACCGAACTTTCGAAAATTCTGGTCGAAGGCGGATCAACAGAAGGTAAGACTATTTTTTACACGGCGCTGTATCATACTTTAATTCATCCCAATACTTTAAATGATTATAACGGTGAATATCCGGAAATCAAAAGAGGGAAAGTCGGGACAACCAAAAATACCCGTTACACCGTATTTTCATTATGGGATACATACCGGAATCTGCATCAGCTGATGGCTCTGGCCTATCCGCAGCAACAGTCGGATATGGTGAAAAGCATGCTCGAAATGTATGATGAAAACGGCTGGTTGCCAAAATGGGAATTAAATGCAACGGAAACGTTTACCATGGTCGGAGATCCCGCCAGTATTGTGATTGCAGATACCTACTTAAAAGGAATCCGTGATTTTGATGTTCAAAAAGCGTACGGCGCCATGCTGAAAGGAGCAGATCAGGTCGAAAATAATCCGTTGCGTCCCGGACTGAAAGAATATATCGAAAAAGGCTATCTGAGCACCAATCACCGTGGACCGGTTTCTACTACACAGGAATACAACGCGTCCGATTATTCGATTGCTCTTTTGGCGAAAGCCTTAGGCAAAAAAGAAGACGAGAAACGTTTTAAAAACCGTTCCCTATCGTACCGAAAATTATTCGATAAAAATTTAAAATTACTGCGCCCGAGAACGGCAGACGGAAAATGGTACGAACCCTTTGATCCTGTTGCCGGAGCTAATTTTGAAGAAAATATTGGTTTTATAGAAGGGAATGCCTGGCAATATGCTTTTATGGTACCGCATGATATCAGGGGACTGATACAATTAATGGGTGGTGAGAAGGCGTTTAGCAGCCAGTTGCAAAAAGTATTTGACAGCAAACAATTTGACATGGCCAACGAACCCGACATCGCGTATCCGTATTTGTTCAATTATATCAAAGGCGACGAATGGAAAAGTCAGGAAATGGTCCAAAAACTTGTGAGGAACTATTTTCAGAATCAACCCAAAGGCCTGCCCGGAAATGACGATACCGGAACCATGTCGGCCTGGCTGGTGTATTCCATGATGGGAATTTATCCGATAGCACCCGGCGATCCGGTCTATACGATTACCACACCGATGTTTGATAAAATAACGATTCAACTGGATTCAAAATATTATAAAAATAAAAGTATTGTAATTGAAAGGGAAAAAAATACCGATGGCAAAATCAAAACAATTGAATTAGACGGAAAAAAACTCCCGGGTTATTTTATCTCTCATGATGATTTTGTGAATGGAAAAACACTAAAAGTGATACAAAACTAAACAACACAACTATGTTAAGATTAAGAATGAAAAAAACAGCCATTATTTTCGTAATGGCTTTTAGTTTTTACAGCGAAGGGTATGCACAGAAAAAATTACCGTATCAGGATGCAAAAACACCTGTTGAAGATCGTGTAAAAGATTTGTTAGGCAGAATGAGCCTGGAGGAAAAAGTACGGCAGATGGACATGTACAAAGGCGAATACTTCAAGGAAAAAGAAGATTTTTCCAAATCAAAGTCCGATGTTAAGATTGGAAATTTAGGAATCGGGGCAATCCATGACATTTACCCACGATCGGCAAAAATGATCAACGATTTGCAGAGCGAGGTGATTAAAAAGAACAAATGGGGAATTCCGGCACTTATTATGTGTGAGATGCTGCATGGCTATTTGGATGACGGAAGCACCGCTTTCCCAATGAATATTGGTCTTGGAGCCACCTGGGATACCAATCTTATCGGTAAAGTCGGGCAAGTTATTGCGACCGAAGCCAGAGCACACGGCGTACATTTTGGTTTAGGTCCAAATTTAGATTTAGGCCGCGAACCACGCTGGGGAAGGGTTGCCGAAACTTTTGGTGAGGATGCCTATTTAAACAGCGAAATTGGTCTGGCCTTTATAAAGGGAATGCAGGGTGATGATTTAAAATCAGACCGTTCTATAATTGCAGAACCGAAACACTTTGCGGTACACGGGATTCCGCAGGCGGGAGGAAATTCTTCGCCGATTTTAGTGGGAGAACGTTCGGCCCGTGAAGATCATCTTCCGTCGTTTGAAAAAGCATTCAGAAAAGGCGGTGCTTTAGGAACCATGTGTGCCTATTCGGAATTAGACGGAATTCCCTGCGCGGCAAACCACTGGCTGCTGACAGATGTTCTTCGAAAAGAATGGGGGTTTAAAGGAATTGTGGTTTCCGATTTAGGAGCGATCAAATACCTTCAGACTACGCATAATGTGACCGATTCTCCAAAAGAAAGTATTCGTGTAGCCATTCAGGCTGGTGTCGATATGCAGTTCTATGATTTTACGAACGAGTTCTGGCAAAAAACAGTGATTGAACTGGTGAATGAAAAAAAACTAACCATGGACGATATCGACCGTGCTGCGGGAGGTGTTTTGCGTCTGAAATTTTTACTGGGATTATTTGAAAATCCTTATACGGCAACGAACTTAATCAAAGACCGTTTTCATACCAAAGAAAATCAGGCTGTTGCTTTAGAAGCAGGACTTAAATCGATGGTTTTGCTGAAAAACGAAAACAATACGCTTCCTTTAAATAAAGATATCAAAACAGTGGCCGTGATCGGTCCAAATGCCAATGCCTCGAGATTAGGCGGATATGCCGTAAAAAACAAAATCGGAACTACGGTTTTAGAAGGGATCAAACAAGTGGCAGGTGCCAAGACAAACGTAATTTATGAGGAAGGTGTACCGCTGATCGTAATGGGACAGGTCATTCCGAAAGCCTATTTGCTGACGCCGGATGAATCTCAAAACGGATTAAAAGGAGAATATTTCAATAATAGAAATTTAGAAGGAAGCCCGGCACTGACCCGTATCGACAGTCAGTTGGAATTCGACTGGCCGTGGTCTCCGGGAGACGGCGTTGCAGATGATGATTTTTCGATTCGCTGGACGGGTTTTATAAAATCGGAAAAAGCATTTGACGGCTGGCTGGGGCTAAGTTCCGATGACGGAATCAGAATGTGGATTGACGATCAGCTGGTGATTGACAACTGGACCAAAGGAGCCACGAATATGGTGACCACGCCCAAAAATATCGAAGCCGGTAAAAAATACAAAGTCCGCATAGAAATGTGGGAAGGAGGCTGGGGAGCCAGAGCCCACCTGCGCTGGAATTTAGAAAGAGTGAATTTACAGCCTGCGATCGATGCTGCTAAAAAAGCCGATGTTGCTATTGTGGTTTTAGGAGAATCGAACGAACTGGTAGAAGAAAACAGGGATGTAGCTTCTTTGGATTTACACGGCATGCAGCAGGAACTGATAGAAGCAATTCAGAAAACAGGAACTCCGGTCGTTTGTGTATTGTTAAACGGCCGTCCGCTCTCCGTAAACTGGATCAGCGAAAATATTCCTGCTATCGTAGAAGGCTGGTTTCCAGGTGAAGCCGGAGGGAAAGCCGTAGCCGATGTGCTGTTTGGAAATTACAATCCCGGCGGAAGACTGCCAATTACATTTCCTAAATCTGTCGGGCAGCTACCTATATATTACAACCAGAAACCATCAGCGATTCACCGATACGTGAGCGAAAGCGAAAATCCGCTTTATACTTTCGGATATGGGTTAAGTTACACGACTTTCGAATATTCAAATCTTACGTTAAGCAATAAATACATTAAAAGTACCGGAGAACTTAAAGTTACCGTAAATGTAAAAAATACCGGAAATTATGATGGAGATGAAGTAGTACAATTGTATATCGATGATGTATACAGCAGCGTCACTACTCCGAAGAAAACATTGAAGGGGTTCAAAAGGGTATTCATTAAAAAAGGAGAAACCAAACAGGTAGAATTTGTTTTAACAGCTGACGAATTAAGTCTGTGGGACAAAGAAATGAAAAGCGTGGTGGAGGCGGGTGATTTTGAAGTTATGGTCGGCGGAAATTCAACAGATCTGCAAAAACAAAGCTTCAAGGTCATCAATTAATAGTTGTATTGAAAAAAGAGGATATTCAATGATTTAAGTATTTCGTAAAGAATACGTTTAAGAATTTGAAGAATCGTTTGGATTAATAACATGTTATGGTTGAAAAAGTAAGGATTTTAACTATGAAAAAATGAGGGTTTTTATAAATGTGTAACGTACACCTTTTCAAAATTGTCATTTGTCGAAATAATGATTAGTTAACAAACCCTATTATTAAATTTAACATGTTATTAACTCAAAAAACAACTATATGATTAAAGATGTACTAAAATTACTGTTGGTAGTTTGCCTGTTCGGATTTCAAAGTCTGCAGGCACAAACAACAGTAAAAGGGACTATCACAGATGCTTCCAGCGGAATTCCAATCCCGGGAGCGAATGTTGTGGTAAAAGGAACAAAAGCCAGTGTGTCAACAGATTTTGATGGGAAGTACAGTATTAATGTTCCAAACCAGTCAGCAGTATTAGTATTCTCTTATGTAGGCTCAGCTACAAAAGAAATCCCTGTTGGAACTCAGACTACCCTCAATGTTACGATGGGCGCAGACACCAACCAGTTAGGCGAGGTAGTCGTAACCGCTCTTGGTATTAAAAGAGAGAAAAAATCGATTACTTATTCTGCGCAGAATATTGCTGTAGATGAGCTTTCAGAAGCAAGATCACTAAACGTTGCCAACTCACTTTCCGGTAAAGTTGCAGGTCTTAACTTCTCGACTACTTCAAACGGGGTTGGAAGTTCATCAAGAATAACACTTAGGGGAAATAGATCCCTTAATGGGAACAACCAGCCGCTTTATGTAGTGGATGGTGTGCCAATCAGTAACGGAACTACCACTGGTAATCCTGATATTGATACGGGAGGAACCACTCAGCCTGATGGTATTTCGAACATCAACCCGGAAGATATTGCTTCTATGACGGTTCTTAAAGGACCTTCTGCAGCAGCTCTTTACGGAAACAGAGCGAGTAATGGTGTTATTATCATTACGACTAAATCGGGTAAAGCTGGAAAAACTTCGATTTCCTTGTCTTCTAATTTTATGGCTTCTTCCGCTTATAACTTAACCAATTTCCAAAACGAATACGGTCAGGGAGACGGAGGAGTTTACAATCCGATTTCTGTATCAAGCTGGGGAGCAAAACTGGACGGACGTCAGGTTTCAGCCTGGCAATTAGCCCGTAATCCTAATTACGCAGGTCCGGCAACTACAAGTTATACACCACAACCGGATAATGTTATTGACTTTTATAAAACAGGGTATAACCTTGCTAATACCCTGTCTGTTACCACAGGAAATGAAAAAGCTCAGGGATATTTCTCTTACACAAACACTCGTGCAGAAGGTATTGTGGGCGGTAATGCTTTAGACAGACATAACCTGAACCTAAGACTGACCAGTAAATTATCAGACAAACTTTCTTTGGATGTAAAAACAAACTACATCGTTCAGAACATCGATAATTTATTAAGAACCGGTGAAGAGTCTATTGGTACCTCTGCTTATTTATTGCCTCGTAGTATTAAGTTTAACGAGTACAAAGATTTTGAATACACGGATGCTGCAGGACAATTGCAACAAAACTATTTCATAGACGAAGCAGGTTCTCCTGGTGGAAATCCATACTGGTCTGCCTTACGTGATGATTCCCGTAAAGACAAAAGAAACAGATTTATTGGTCTTGCCTCTCTTAAATATGACCTTACAAATACGTTAAGCCTACAGGTGAGAACCGGTTTAGATCAAATGACGAATAAATTAGTCAGAAACAGATATGCAACAAGAGCATTTAACAACAACTTAGGTTCCTATAGTGAGTCATATGAAACCGTAAGTGAGTTTAATACAGATGCATTACTTTCGTACAAAGAAACATTCGGCGATTTTACAATTGGTCTTAATGCCGGTGCCAACATGTTGAAACAATCCAGCTCAGCATTAAATTCCGGTGGGGTTTTAAGTAAAAGAAACTATTTTTCTTTGATCAATGTAGCGACAGTTCAGTCTGTTTCAACCATGTCAGAAAAACAAGTTAATTCCGTTTACGGGTTTTCTCAAATCGGATTCAGAAATTACCTGTTCTTAGATTTAACAGCAAGAAATGACTGGTCTTCTGCATTACCGTCACAAAACAGATCATTCTTTTATCCTTCAGTAGGTCTTTCTGCTGTACTATCAGATATGGTCACTTTGCCGGAAGTGATCAGCTTTACTAAAATAAGAGGTTCTTACGCAAAAGTGGGTAATGATACAGATCCTTATCAGACAAGTTCACAATTATCTTATATTGGTGGTAACGGTGGTATGTTATATTCTCAGACTACAGCTGCAAATCCTAACCTTAGACCTGAAATGTCAAGTTCTACAGAGTTTGGTGCAGACGTGAGATTTTTTAAAAACCGTTTGGGATTAGATTTTACGTATTTCCAGACCAAAACTTCAGATCAGATTTTCTATATCAATACGCCTGAATCTTCTTCAAAATCAAGAGCAGTGTTAAACGGTGGTGACATCGAAAACAAAGGTATCGAGCTGACTCTTACGGCAACACCAATCCAGACCGAAAATTTCTCCTGGGATATTATGGCGAATTACGCGTCTTATAAATCAAAAATTACGTCTATTTACGATAACAGAGAAGAATTGGTTATTGGTGAAGGAAGGTTAGTGAGAAGTAAAGTAATCAAAGGAGGAGAGTACGGAGATTTATACATCAAAGGATTCCAAAGAAGCCCTGACGGTCAGATTATTGTAAACGCTGCAGGTATCCCTTTGGCAACAGATGATTTTAGCGTTCGTGCCGGTAATTTCAATCCGGACTGGACCGCTGGTTTTAAAAATAATTTCAGATACAAAGATTTTTCGCTAAGTTTCCTTGTGGATTTCAGAATTGGAGGAGAAGTGATTTCTTATAGTCAGGCAAGAGAAGCCGGCTTAGGAGTAAGTGATGTAACTTTAGCCGGAAGAGAAGGTGGTATTGTGGTACCTGGTGTGGTTTCGAATGGAAACGGAACGTATTCTCAAAATACGACAAGTATTACAGCTGAACAATACTGGACAGCCATCGGCCAAAGAACACCGGTAGCAGAGCCTTTTATTTACGATGCGACAAACATCCGATTAAGAGAACTTGTATTTGGTTATTCATTGCCAAAACGTATGTTGTTGAACAGTGGTTTTGCTAATATCGATTTCTCAATAGTGGGCAGAAATTTATTTTTCTTCTTAAACGAAGCGAAATACTTTGATCCTGAAGCAGGAGCGGGTACAGGTAACTTACAGGGTATCGAGTCTTTCAATATTCCTTCAACGAGAGAATATGGTGTGAATGTGAAGTTTGGATTTTAATTTAAAAAAGAGAAAATATGAAAAATAATAGAATTAAAACAATAGGAGTGGTCATGTCGATGCTCTGTGTTTTTTCAAGCTGTACACAAGATTTTGATGAGATAAACACCAACAAAAATACGTTGACGGAAGATCAGTTAGATCCTACTCTTGCAGGTCCCGCATTTGCCTCAGCATTGTATGCCGGAATCCACAACGGATCTTACTCTTCACCGGGAGTAGATGATCAGGGAACCTGGGGTATTGCAACAGGTATCTTGCCTTCTACTTTTACACAATATTTAAGCTGTGGATATGGTACAGAAAGAAATGCATTTGTAAATGGTTATGAAGGACGCGGATGGTTGAGATTCTACACCGTTGCGGTACCGGCCTTAAACAATGCGATCAAAGCATCTGCAGGAAATGCTGACGCTCTTGCCGTATTAAAAATCTGGAAAGTATTCATGTACAATCAAATGACAGACGCTTACGGTCCGATTCCTTACACAGAAGCAGGGAACAATAAGGAAAAAGTGCCTTATGATAGTGTAGAATTTATTTATGCAGACTTTTTTAAACTGTTAGACGAAGCAAATGCTACCTTAAATGCTACTTCGGCAACAACAGTGGGTACACTTCAGCCTAATGACAGAATATATTCCGGAAATGTACAAAACTGGAAAAAATTCGGAAACAGTCTTAGACTTCGATTGGCCTTGAGAATTTCGGATATTGATCCTGCAAAAGCAAAAACTCAGGCGGAAGCTGCAGTAGCGGCAGGTGTTATAGAAACGAATGAGCAAAGTGCTACTTTTAAAGTGAGTAATATTACCCCAAACAACATGAATATGATTGTAAATGCCTGGGGGTATTATATGACCGCTTCAATGGAAAGTCTTTTGGTAGGATATGGTGATCCAAGATTGGCAAAATGGTTCTCTCCAATTGATACAGGTGTGTATCAGGGAAGACCGGTTGGAGGTTTACAAGGCCAGTTTGGAACTACTAAATTCTCTATGTTCAATAATGACGTATTAGGAAGTGGTGCTAATGGAAGTCTTAGTGAAACCAAAAACATTGAAGTCTTCATGGCTTCTGAAAACTATTTAAGCAGAGCCGAAGGTGCATTGAACGGATGGAACATGAGCGGTACTGCGCAAAGCCTGTACGAGCAGGGTATCGCTTTATCATTGAGACAATGGGGGATAACTGATGCCACCACTATCAGTAACTATATCTCAGGAACCTCTAAACCAAGCGTGCCAAATGTGGCAGCAACGTATCCAACATTAGGTTTACAAACTGTTCCTGTAACACTTCCTGTAGCATGGGATGCTTCTGTAGCGAACCAGCGTACACAAATTGCAGTTCAGAAATATTTAGCAATATTCCCTGAATCCTGGGAAGCATGGGCTGACTTACGAAGAAGTGATGCAAAAGTTATTTACCCGGTATTGAATACAGACAACCTGGACGCCGGAGTAGGGAAAAGCTTAATGAAACGTGTCATCTTTGTAACCAATGAATATTCATCAAACAGAGATGCCGTAAGAGATGCTATCTCAAAATTGGGTGGTCCTGATTCCGGAGGAACCAAACTTTGGTGGGATACAAAATAAGCAGTTTAAGTAAAGTTTAGTTTAAGGGATTCGTTACTTAACAAGGCAAAAAGGAGAGGTAACTCTCCTTTTGCTATTTGGTGATAATGTGATAATGAGATAATTTGAGAATGAGATAATTTGAGAATGAGAAAATGGGAGATGTGGGTGAAAACTTGAAACATGAAACTTGAAACCTGAAACATGAAACTTGAAACCTCAGAAACTGAAAATATAAATTAAAAATGATTTTAAAATGTAAACCTATAGTAATTCTATTTCTGGCGCTTGGTGTTTCCTGTACTTCCGTACCGAAGAAAAACTTGCAGGCAGCAAATATCACGGACACTTATATTGCCGCCGAACCTGTTACCCATAACAGCCATGCGGCAACTCTTGTCGAAATTAAGCCCAATCAGCTTATGGCGGCGTGGTTTGGTGGGAAATATGAAGGCGCAAAAGACGTGGGAATTTATTTTTCGCTGTATAAAGACAAAAAATGGTCCGTACCTCAGAATCTGATTCAGCCTGCCCTTATCAAAGGTGATACGTTGCCGTGCTGGAATCCGGTATTATTCAAAAGCAAAAGTGATCATTTGTATTTGTTTTATAAAGTCGGAAAAAATCCGAGAGAATGGTTCGGCGCCATCATTACGTCGAAAGATAATGGAGCGACCTGGAGTGCCGCAAAGTACCTGCCCGAAGGAATTCTCGGTCCAATCAAAAACAAACCAGTTGAGGTGGTTCCTGGCGTTATTTTATGCGGCAGCAGTACAGAAAGTACCGAAAACAACCAATGGCGGGTACATGTAGAAACGTACACAGAAGCAACCGATACCTGGGAGAAAATAGCGGTGGAAGACAAAAAACAGTTTGATGTAATTCAGCCCACGTTTTTAGTGCACTCCAATAGCACGATTCAGATGTTATCGCGAAGCAAACACAATAAAATAATAACAAGCTGGTCAAAAGACAATGGAAAAAACTGGGCGGAAACGGATAGTCTCAATGTGGTAAATTCCAATTCAGGAATTGATGCTTTAACGTTATCCAAAAAAGCTTTTTTACTGGTCAATAATCCATTGCCGCAGGGAAAAGACTGGTTTAACGGACGTAATATCCTGGACGTGGAATATTCTTCAGACGGAATGGTATGGAAAAGCTCTTTGATCTCGAAAACCAGAAGGGTGGAGAGTTCAGTTATCCCGCCATTATACAGACCACAGACGGAAAAATTCACGTTTTGTATACCTACAACAGAAAATATATCAAACATGTCACATTTGACGTCATTTGAATAAAAAGGGGAAGCGGTAACTTCCTCTTTTTTAATGCATATATTTCACAAAATTAATGATGTATTTGGTAGTCAGTTCCGGATATTGATGCTGCGGTCCGTGACCCGTTTCAGAATAGACGATCAGCTGTGCATTAACCATTTGATTAATGACAGGATACCAGTTTTCTACCGCAAAACTAATGTCATGATCTCCCGAAATAACCAGCACCGGTGTTTTTGTTTTTTTAAGCTGTTCCCTAAAGTTTAAAACATCTTCCCGAAAACCGTCTCCACCTGCGAAATACACCTGAAAAACATCCATAGTCGAAGGAATCTTTTTGACATCTATTTTTTTATGAATCCTTTCGTGCGAAGCTTTTGCAGCGGCGCGGCTTCTTTCTGATTTCGGTTCGAAAAACAAAACGACTTCATCCTCAAAATCATTGAGTGGTTTTAGGGCAGCATCCAGAAAAGCCTGCTCAAACGGAACCTCATTTTGACCCGGAGGATTGGTTCCCAGCAAAATAGCATGAGTGACCAGATTCGGATACAATAAAGTAGCGGCCTGAGCGACCAGTCCGCCGTAAGACCATCCTAAAACCATAAAAGTGCCCAGCTTCAGCCAGTCGGCAAGATCTTTAATGTCCTTCGCTACAATCGCAATGTCGGGCGCCATAGTCCCGCCGGAAGAACCAATTCCGGAGTAATCGAAAGTGATGACATTAAATCGTTTAGCCATCATTGTAATGAATAAAGGATCCCAGGTATCAAGAGTTCCTCGGAAACGGTTTACAAAAATGATCGTTTTTCCTTTGCCATACGAACGATATGCAATCTTTCGATCGCCCGTATCAGCAAAATGGGTCTCTGTTTCATAAAATTTTTTCATAATTATATTATAAAGATTGGAAAAAGATGAGTCGGTTTTTAAAGGGGATTTCTCCTGAAAAAATAAAATCCTTACTGCTCAGTTTTTCTGGTTGATTTAACGATCATCGAATCAGACAAAGATCAGACCAGATAGAAGAACGTGTAAAATGGGGATATTGCAGCTTTTACTACTTTTTGAATAATGGTATTTCGCTATTTTTTATTGATATTTCATGTATTGTCAAGGAAAAATCAAAATTGTTTAAATATAGTAAAATATTTAATAAACAAATATTAAGTAATTGTAATTCAGTGTTTTGATTTTGTTAAGTTGCTGCTTTAATCGGGTCTGGCGTGGTGTTAGATATAAAATTAATAGCCTCCGGCTTTAGCCGGAGGTTCTAATAAGGCAGTGCTGGCTTTAGCCGAATTCCGAAAAGAGTTTTGAATTGAGACCTATAGTTTTATTTGGCTAAAGCCTTGAAAGGAGTTCATTTGAACCTCCAGCTAAAGCAGGAGGCAATTCAAGTCATATTGAAAAAATAACCTTTAGATTCGGACAATGTTTTAAAATACATAGAATTCGGATAACAGTGGTCCTGAGCTAAACTGATAAATAAAAAAAATGCCTCTGAAAGTGCCGTGTAAGCAATTTCAAAAGCATTTTTAATAAAGCAGAAATCAGTAGTTATTTAATTTCTGTTATGAATTCATTTTGTGGAGTTCTCACTTTTTTCATGTTTACCAGCCAGTCGTTTGCCTCATCTCTGTAACCAAGCGTAAGAATGACAGCACTTTTAAGACCAAGTTCGTTCAGGCCTAATAATTTATCTACTTCAGCAGGCACAAACCCTTCCATAGGAGTCGCATCAACTTTTTGCTCAGCAGCGGCAGCGATGGCAAGACCAAACGAAATATAAGCTTGTTTTGCTGCATGAATAGCATGCCATTCCTGACCAAGAGGCTCGTACATTCCCCAAAGCATTTTTTTATAATCGTCCATGGCTTCTGCCGGTAATCCTCTTTCTTTAACGGTTCTGTCGAATACCGCTGAAATTTTTTCCAAAGAATAGCTATCCCAGGCTGCGAAAACCAATACATGCGATGCATCAGTAATCTGACTCTGGTCAAAACCGACAGCCCTGATTTTTTCCTGTAATTCTTTATTCGAAATTACGAAAATCTGATAAGGCTGTAAACCGGATGAGGAAGGAGCTAGTTTTGCTGCTTCAAGGATATAATCTAATTTCTCCTGCGGAACAATTTGTCCGTTCATTTTTTTGGTAGCATAACGCCACTGAAGTGCTTCTATTAAGGCCATATTTTTATTAAAGTTTAAAATTCCTGTCAAAAGTAAAGACTTTAAGTTTATTTTTGTCATCTGATTACCAAAAGTAACTGTGACATCGGGGTAACTAACTAACATACTATGATAAAAGAGCCAGAACACGACCAGCAAAAATGCAACAAAAACATCATGGCTGTGCACGATGCCATGGATATTCTCAACGGAAGATGGAAGATTTCGATTATTGCTTCCCTTTGTTTTAATACTTTACGATTTACCGATCTTTTAAGGGAAGTGGAAGGCATTTCGGGTAAGATGCTGAGCAGGGAACTCAAAAATCTGGAAGAAAACCAATTAGTAACGCGAACGGTTTTAAACACACAGCCCATAACGGTCGAATATGAGCTGACGGAATATGGGCATACCTTAAAAGAAGTGATCGAATCACTGGCAAAATGGGGTCACAACCATAGAAAAAAAATAACAGGTAAACTGTAATATTTACCTGCTGCGCTCCGAAACACGCTGAAAAAAGCCTTGTGTCGCTAATTTTTGTTCGGCTTCTTCGATGGCTTTTAAAAGATTGTTTTGGTTATCAGCAATTTCGGCCAGCGTGTTTTTCATGACCGTCCACACCGGCTGCATTTTTTCAACCAGTTCTTTTCCTTTTGGAGTCAGCACAATTAATCTTTTTCGCTCGTCTGATTTATCTTTTTTAGAACTGATGATTTTTAGTTTTTCAAGCTCTTTCAGTAAACTGATCGTCGAAGGGTGAGAATAACCAATTTCGTTTGCAATTTCAACCACGCTCAGCATTTCTTTGATATGTAAAGTATAAATTACAGGAAACCACTTAGGCTCAAAATCAATATCAAAAGATTTATAAACCAAAGCACCATCTTTACGCAATTGCTCACTTAAGCGCTGTAATCGGGTTGACAGCGCAAGAGTTCCTATTTCATCAATTATATTCATTTGGTCTGATTTAGTTGTAAGTGACAGAACACATTGTCAGGTCTCATTATTGGAAAATCATCCGGTAGTGTTTCTTTTGGGATGGTAATGAAATTATTCCTTTCATAAAATCGCAATGCAGCCTGTAATATAGTAACGGTTCCTAAATATAAGTTTTTTAAGCCGTTTTCTTCACTATATTGTATTAATTGTTCCAATAGTTGCTGGGCGATACTATATTCTTTTCCTCTGAATTCTTTTCGCACAAACATCTTTCTGATGGCTCCGGCTTCTGCACTGAATTTTACCAAAGCTATAGTCCCCACCAGTTTTCCATCAATAAAAGCACCCAGGAAACAGCCTCCCGACTCGAAATAAAAGTCTTTGATGTTTAATAAATCGGGCTGATCTTCAAGGGTAATCGGCACATTGAATTCCTTCTGCTGAATATTTAAAATCAAATCAACGATTTCTTTTTCATATTCATTCTGGATAAGTTTTATTTCCATTTTTATTTCAGATTAGATATAGGTACAAAACTACGTAGTTGAATACATATATCCAAATAAAAAAACTGAAAAGTACATAAAAAGACTTTTCAGTTAATGATTATGGTCATTGATCAAAGATGAAAAACTTCATTCTTCATCTCTGATAAATTGTTCTTCTTATTTTGCAATTTTATAGATTTTAGCATTTGCACCATCTGTAACAGCATACAAAGCGCCGTCTTTTCCTTCTAAGACATCTCTAAAACGGCTGTTGGCAGCTGTAAGTAATCTTTCTTCGGCCACTACCACATTGTCTTTAAGTACAAGTCGTACCACATGCTGACCGCTTAATGCAGCAGCAAATAAATTATTTTTCCACTCCGGAATTAAATTTCCTGAGTAAAAAGTAATTCCGCTTGGCGAAACTACAGGATCCCAGTAATAAACCGGTTGTTCCATACCGCTTTTGGTTGTAATACCATCCCCGATTTTTGCACCGCTGTATTCAAGACCATAGGTAATGGTTGGCCAGCCGTAATTTTTGCCAGCTGCAACTCTGTTGATTTCATCACCTCCAAGCGGACCATGTTCTGACTCCCAAAGTTCTCCGGTTACAGGATGTATGGCAAGTCCCTGAGGATTTCTGTGTCCGTAGGAATAAATTTCAGGCAAAACTCCAGTTTGTCCGATAAAAGGATTTCCCGCAGCAGGTTCACCGTTTTTGGTAATACGTACAATTTTACCCAGAGCAGCATCTAACTTTTGAGCCAAAGGTCTTGATTCCAGTTCAGAACGTTCTCCTGTACTCACAAAAAGATTTCCCTGTGCATCCCAGACTAAACGTGAGCCATAGTGTTTTGCACTGTTAAATTCCGGAATAGCTTTATAGATTGTAACGGCACCTTCGATTTTGGTTTCATCAGCAGACAATTTTCCTTTTGCAACAGCGGTAGCAGTCCCGCCACTTCCCTGAAAAGCATAACTCCAATAGATCATTCTGTTCGTTGCAAAGGCAGGATCAACGGCAACATCAAGTAAACCTCCCTGTTCTGCATTATTTACAGGTAATATTCCGGTAATCGCAGCGCCAACAGTTCCGGACTGAGTAACAATTCTCATGGTACCTGCTTTTTGAGTTACTATAATTCTTCCGTCAGGTAAATTATCCATTCCCCATGGATTGGTCAGACCTTCTGCAAAAACTTTACTGGTATAAGCTGTTTCGGTTTTTATCCCGGCAATTCTGGTTTGTCCTTTAAATGCCGGAGCATAAGTGGAGTTTGCAGGTTTCGTTTCTACCGGAGGAAGTGTCCCGACAGGTACATCATCGTCGTCATCACCATCATTATTGTTATCGTCATTATTGCAGGATAACTGGGTAAGTGCTAAGAATAAAACAGAAAGATATACGAAAATATTCTGCTTTTTTAGAAATGGGTTTTTCATAATGTAAATTTTTTAATGTTAAAATTAAGGCAATATAAATATAACCCTCTTTAAGATAATTTTATTATTTTGTGATTTACATAATTCCCATGTTTGGGGTAAGAAGGGTGTTAAAATTGAAAATACAGATCTGTTTATGAGTGTATTACGGTTTTTAGTTTTTCTAAATTTTAAAAAACTAAAACAATTCTAACTGATTTCCTGGATTTGCAGGTTTGGTTTTTGGAGGTTTGGCCTCGCCAAAAATAGTTCTTCCACCGTAGAGATGTGATTCGTTTCTTTCTTTTTGAATCAAAGCATCAAAATTAGTATTTGGGGTAAAACCTTCTTCTGCGTTTCGGGAAATTTCAGATAATTTTCGAATCGCATCGACTTTATCACTGTTGCCAATTTTGGCACGGTTAATTGCTCTTTGTAAAGTCGTAATTGTTTCATCGTAAATCTTTAACGGAACGGGGAAAGGATGACCGTCTTTTCCGCCGTGCGCAAAAGAAAAGCGGGCAGGATCCTCAAAACGTGTTGGTGTTCCGTAAATAATTTCGCTTACTAAGGCTAAGGATTGTAAGGCTCTTGGTCCCATTCCTTTTAGAAGCAGCAGTTCCTCAAAATCTTTCGGTTTGTTTTCGTGTGTCGCCCATAACATGGCACCGAGTCGTTTCATATTAACATCTTCCATTCTGACATCGTGATGGGACGGCATAGAGAGATGCTGCATTTCCTTCATGATTTTGGTCGGGGATTCTTTCGATAATTCTAAAATACCAGCCCTGGATTTCTCTGCGGTTCCGGCGGTAAGATTAAGGATGGAACCCTGATTTTCGCCATAGATAAAGGTATGAGGTTCGTTGATAAAGGATTTTAAATCCTGGGAATGCCAGTGGTATCTTCTGGCCGTTTTGGAATTCGGGTTCATTCCCTGCTGGATCACCGCCCATTGTCCTTTATTATCCACAATAAAATTATGCTGGTACAACTGAAAACCATCCTGAATGGCCGTGTTGTCTACTTTGGCAGTAAGCCTGCTGCAATTCGCCAGATCATTACCGTCAAGCCCGGTTCTTTCGCCTACAAACAAAAGTTCTTTCGGAGTGAGCATGGAATGTTTGCCTTTTCCGCCACAGATATAAATTCCGAGTTCTTTTGAATGTGGATTGACGGATTTTTTTAAAGCACCCAAAACCGAAGTCGTTATTCCCGAAGAGTGCCAGTCCATGCCCATAACTGCCCCAAAACTCTGAAACCAGAACGGATTGCTCAGCTTGCTGATAACTTCAGAGGTTGAAAATTCCATGGCAATGGTCTCGACGATCGCAAAGCCAAGTTTTGACATACGGTCAGCGAGCCATAAAGGAACATGTCCATAATGTAAAGGAAGATCTGCCGTACCGGAACGTTTCATAGAGAAGATTTGGATGGCTGTAAAATTACAAAAAAAGAGAAGGGAAAGCTGTTAAAGGATTATCCGGTTTTAGACAGGAAAGGATGAATTTGAAGGTTTTTGTTAAAAGGAAAATAGGTCTTGCCAGGAACATTTCCTATCGATTCCATCGGGCCGGAGAATATCCCAGTGAAATGCCGCCCCAGTAATGAAAATCTTTACCTCCGCTATATTCCCTGCTTCTTCCGTATAGGGCATATTTTAAATAAAACCGGTCTTTGATCAATAGATTTACTCCGGCACTAACATCAAATACAATGCGATTGACATCGCTATGCGGAATTTTATAAATGCTGTGATCGCTGAACAGTAACCCTTCTAACGTAGCGTTGTAAGCCACAGCCCTGATTTCAGGTGTGATAAAAACATTCATTCGGATGGCAGGAAAAATAAGATTTGTTTTTTTTAGAAAAGTGCCCGGAACACTGGGAGAATAGTCCTGCATAATGCCGCTGTTTAGATTAAACAGATTTATTTTTACTCCTCCTTTTACATTGGCAGTATAGTTTCCGGCTTCTGCTCCGGCACGCAAACGCAATTGGAGCCAGCTGCATTTTCCATCGGGATTAAGTCCCGCAAAGACGGGATACTCCAGTCGTGCATTATAATTAAAAATAAAAGATCCTTTGTATCCTATCTGATTGTCCCAGCCCATGGGCACATCCCGTGTGGATCCGAACCAATGATGTTTATGAATGTAAGATTGTGCATTGCCGGGCAGGGAAGTACCTATGGCACCAATGACAATTTCACTTTGCAACACGGCTCCCGTGACCAGATTATAGGAAGTGTTTCCGAAATTCAGGAACATGAGGGAAGCGTAAGGCCTGTCGTTGGTTATAGGTTCTGATGCTGCTAAATTTTGGGGTGTGTACGCTGTTCCTCCAATGCCAATGTGCTGAATCGTCAGTGATTCTTCCGGTTTTTTGTATTTAAAAAAAGGAAACCATTTTACCAGTTCAGCAAACTGCACTTCTAATTTGGCACTTCCGGTATAATTTTCATCTTTATTATTAATGGCTAAAAAATCATTTTCAGTGGTAAAGAGTACCTGAAAACCCTTTCCCTGAGCCTTTACATCAGAAAGAAAAAGCAGCAGTACGATCAATAATACAGGACGAAATAAGGAATTGCTATTCATATTATCAGGCTTTAATATGGTAAGTAGTTGATGTGTCTTTGGTTTGATATTTATTTCTTTATGCTAAAATAGAGAGAAAATGAGTACAATTTTTAAAATTAGCCCAAACTTTAAAGTAAAAAACCTGTAAACAATATATTTACAGGTTTTTTTAAGTTTATATGTAAAGCAAAATCTTAATACTTAATTTAATTTTCGAAAGCATACCGATTTCGATTGAAATACTAATTTTACGGCTACTTATTGCTAATTGATGCTATGGCACTTTGGTATTCTTCATCTGTGACAACCTGAAGCCAGGTGACCTGCAAATCGTCTTTGTAGTTTGTAATGGCAATATGGGTCATGTTTGTATTTTCTGAAGCTCCATGCCAGTGTTCGACATCCTCCGGAATATTGATCACATCCCCTTTTTTAATAATCTTGGCCGGTTGATTTTTTTCCTGATAATATCCCTGGCCTTCAGTAACAAGTAAGACCTGACCTTTAGGATGTGTATGCCAGTTAGTTCGCGCTTTGGCATCAAAGCTGACACTTCCTGCCGAAAATTCGTTGTTTTTGTCTCTCGCGATTAGTGCTGTTAAAAAAGCTTCTCCGCTAAACCAGTCATTAGGTAATTTGTTGCCTTTTGGAAAAAGGGTATCGTTATTTTCGGTCGTCATTTTTTTCTGAATTTTTAATTATACAAGCCGGTAACTAAAGTTGCTGGCGGCCTGGTATAAAGTTAAGAGTTGAATTTTAATTAACTTCAGTTTTTTAGATAAAATCAGACTAAGAATATTTCAATTCACTTGTAAACTAAGCCACTTTTTCAAGAACCGGCATCGTTGCATGAGCGATAGACAATGTCAACGGATCTAAATGACCTGCGAAGAAAGTGTCTAAAAGTTCTTTAAAGATAGGATTTGCATTTTCAACCTGACTAAAGAGTGTAAGTGAGGAACGCAATTTTCGGGCGTCTAACTCCCCAAGGATACCTTCGGCAGATTTCTTTTTACATTGCAATAAAAGCTGTGCGATTTCGACGAGATGTTTTTCTAAAATAGGATGCTGAAGATAAGCTGTCGCTTCTTTCAGATCTGCAATAGAATAATAATCGGCTATACTGCTTTTACCCAGTCCTTTTATCTGGGGAAAGATAAACCACATCCAGTGTGATTCTTTTTTCCCTTTTTTAATTTCCGAAAAGGCAGTAAGATATAATTTGTTTTGTGCGTCTAAAAAGCGGGTTAAATCATTATTTGCGTAAGCCATGGTCGAATGTATTTATGATAAAGGTTGTGGTGAAATCCTGTTTTTATCTCTTAAAAGACATTTCAAAAATACAGACGATCCCTATTTTAATTTTATATAATTATCCGGCTTTGTTATATAATTTAAATCTCCCTCATCTGACAGCATATCAACTTGTTATTATCTTCTTTCGCCGACCTGTTGGCGCCACATCGAATAATAAAGGCCTTTTTTCTCCAGCAATTCCTCATGGCTTCCTGTTTCGGAAATTTTTCCCTTTTCCAAAACATAAATGGTATCCGCATGCATGATGGTAGAAAGACGGTGCGCAATTAAAATGGTCATTCGTTTTCTGCTTTGCGAAATTTCCCGGATAGTTGCCGTGATCTGTTCTTCGGTCAGGGAATCCAGGGCAGAGGTCGCTTCATCAAAAATAAGCAGCTGCGGTTTACGTAACAATGCCCTGGCTATGGAAAGGCGTTGTTTTTCACCCCCTGAAAGCTTCATTCCGCTTTCTCCTAATAGTGTATTCAGGCCATGGGAAGCTTTTGCAATTAGTGCCGATGCCGATGCTTTCTTTAAGGCTTCATTAATTTCTTCGTCGGTAGCAGCAGGATTCACAAAAAGCAGGTTGTCTTTGATAGATCCGGCATAGAGCTGTGTATCCTGCGTGACGAAACCAATTTGTCTTCGCAGAGGATTGTAACGGATCTGGTCGGAGTTAATTTCATTAAAATAAATAGCTCCTTCTACCGGAATGTAAAGCCCCACGAGCAATTTGACAAGTGTAGATTTTCCGGAACCCGATGGTCCCACAAAGGCAATGGTATTACCCAGGCTGATTTTAAAGGAAATATCATCAATCGCATTGTAACCGGCAGTTTTGTGTTTGAAGATGACGTTTTTAAATTCAAGGGATTCCAGTTTATCAACTTCAATAGAATTTTCAGGGCGTGTTTCTATGGGCCTGTTCATTAAACGGTCAAAAGTCTTTAAAGAAGCATCTGCCTCTCTGTATAAGATGATCATATTTCCCAAATCCTGCAAAGGGGTAAAAATAGCAGTCGATATAAATTGCATCGCAATCAGTTCGCCTGTCGTAAGTACCTTCCTGAAAATAAGCCACAATAAAATAAAAAGAATCGATTGTTTGAGGAGATTGAGCATATTGCCCTGAAGAAAAGAAAGGACACTCACTTTTTTTGCCTTTTGCATCTCCAGATTGTAGATCCGTAACGTCTGCTGATTCATTCGCTTAATTTCGGCGAAAGTAAGGCCAAGGCTTTTGACGAGTTCTATGTTTCGAAGGCTTTCTGTAATTACTCCGGCCTGCTTATCGGTTTGTCGGTTGATGGATTTCTGTATGCCTTTTATTTTTTTCGAAACCAGTCCTGTTAGCGATCCCAGTAAGACCACACCAACAAAAAAAACAGGAACCAGCAGCCAGTTTTTATTGATACTGTACCAGATAAGAAACCCAACGCCAATGAGCGAGGAATACATGACGTTGATAAAGGAATTGATAAAACGTTCGGAATCTGTTTTTACTTTTTGGAGCACGGATAGGGTAGTACCGCTTCTGCTTTCTTCAAATTCCTGATAGGAGAGCCTGAGCGTTTGTTTCAGTCCATCGTTAAAAATAGACATTCCAAATCCGGCAACGGCTTTTCTGGTAAAATAATCCTGTGCTGCTTTACTTAGTCTTGCGAATACGGCTATTCCGAGTGCAATTCCCAGCCAGTACAATATTTCGGAAAGCAGTTCATTTTCAGAGAGGTTATTTTTATTGGTGGCATACTGATCTATAATTTTTCCGAATATTACCGGATCTACCAAAGTGAGAAGCTGCGCTATTCCGGCGAGTAATAAAGAAAGAAAAACAAGATTGCGATGGGGCTGTAAATATTTCCAGAGTATTTTCATTAAGCGTTTTTTTGAACAGCGTGCAGGTACTGCAGTTGGTTTTTACTAAGTTACCATTCTTATTTCAAATTAGAAAAGTATTTTAAGTGAACCTCTGGCATAAAAAAAGACCTGTAAACAATTTGTTTACAGGTCTTTTATGAATTAGACCGGATTGCAGTCTTAATAGTATGGTTTTAACTTAGTGTTTTCCTTTACCATGACCATTTCCGTGGCCTTTATCTTTTCCGGGACCGTGATCGTGGTCATGTTTATTGTTACCCTTGCCAGGTCTTTGTCCAATTGTTTTTTGCGGACTTCCTTTGTACCCTTTGCCATATTTTACTTTATGAACTTTGTAATTGTCATAAGGTCTGTCTCCTCTGTAATCAGTAAGGACTACTTTGTACTCGTTGTAAAGGTCATAATTGCGGTAAACTCTTGGTAATGATCTTGCACGAATCCATTGTCCGTTACTTACATAAATATAATTAGACGTATTTACATCATAATAAGTATCCAGATCCGGTAAATAGTAATAACGGGCATTATCGTATCCGGAGGGACCCCATGCAGGCGGTGTTCCAATATTTACATTAACAGATACCTGAGCATAAGAAAAACTCAAGGCGAAAAAAGAAAATATCGTCAATAAATGTTTTAAAGATTTCATAATCATAGTTATATTAGATTAATAATTTAGGTTAAAAACAAAAACTAAGCCGAAGTTAAAAATTAAGCAATCAAAAATAGATTTCAGATAAATAACCGGGTGATTAAACTAGTTTGGCGGGCTATTTGTTTTGTCCGGGAGCGTATTTTTTGGCGCTCTTATCGCCGTTCATTTTTTTGGCCTGTCCGGGTGGCACGCGTTTTACTTTTCCGTTAGAACTGTGCGAATGGCTGCCGGAAGTTACACTACAGCTGGCAAAAGAAAAAATTGCTGAGAGCACTAAAATTTTAATCATTGTATTTTTCATGTTTTTCTTTCAAAGTTAATTTTTTTAGAAGTACTTTCAACAAAATCATGCATATGTTTGGAAACAACTCTCTTATATGTACGAATAATTAGCGCTTTTAGATTTTTTTATTGTTCTAATTTAATTTTCATACGCCTCATTATTTTATTTTTTGAGGTTTGCCACTTTCTCCGTCAGGTTTTTCCAGTAGCGCTTAGGCATGTGGCGAAGGTGTAGACGCGTATTTTTTCGGGATTCAATATTTACATTATTAAAATACTGCACCCACAAATTTTGAAAAAAGGCTTCTTCCTGATCACAAATTTCAGCTAAAAATTTAGCAGAATTTACATCGTCGCTAAATTGCAGTTCCACTGTCGAGACTTTTTCGAGGTCGTAATAAATGCCGTATTTGCGTTTCGAATCATAAATAAGCCAGCGCTGATCGGCATAGCGGCTCTTAAAATGATTTTCAATCACCGGAAGCACATCACACTCCGGTTCAATGATGGCATAATACAACTCGTCTTTAGTGAATTTAAAACGGACAAAAGCTTTCATTCGGTGGCTTTCTCTTCGGGTTATCTGGGCCGCTTTCCGGATGCCCCAGACTTCAGTGTTGGATAAATCTTCTTCTATGTTTTTTTCGGAGGCGAAGACATAGCTGGCAAATCGAAACATAAGATCTTCCGACTGTGCTGTTTCGGATAAAAAAGTGCTGTAGATTCTTTTAAATCCCTCCTTTGAAAGCTTACTTTTTAAGCCATCGGAAACCCTTTTCGCTTTTTCAGGATCCGTTACCACAAAATAAGTGTCCGCAAAAAGTAAACTGGTCGCCGGTTCCTGTTTTGCAAAAACGATGTCTTGTAGTTTGAACTCATAGATTTCAAAGACAGCGGTGAGCCATCCTTCAAAAGTACCGTCATATATTACCTGTGTCATGTGCCGAATAGAGAAAGTTGATTGGAGAAATCGTTTTGGTATTTGCTTTTTTGAGCATCTAAAATATGATCCTTGATTTGAATGGCAGTAAAATCCTTCTGCAGTTGAAAGGGCGATGCAAATGCCAGAAAATATTTAGCACGGCTATAAGCGATCCCCATTTTCTGTAAGTCCGTCGCAGTGAGTTTTTTGAACTTTCTGGCTGCGACAATTTTTTTGGCGCTTAAAAAGCCTATCCCGGGAATGCGTTTGATGAGTTCGAGATCAGCCGTGTTAATATCTACCGGAAACTGATTCAGGTTACGCAGCGCCCATCCGAGTTTGGGATCAATATCCAGATCCAGATTGGGCTGATCGAATCCGACAATCTCATTGACATTAAAACCATAATAGCGAATTAACCAGTCGGCCTGATACAGACGGTTTTCACGGATAATGGGAACCGGCGTCCCGATAGCAGGAAGACGGTTGTCGTAACTTATCGGTACATATCCGGAATAGTACACCCGACGCATGTTCATCTGCTGATAAAAATAATCCGCCATTCCTAAAATTTCAAGATCGCTTTCTTTTGTTGCCCCAATAACCATTTGTGTACTTTGTCCAGCGGGAGCAAAGAGCGGTGCTTTGAAGTTTAATTTTCGCTCTTCCTTATGGCCGGCAATTTCATTTTTAAGGTAGTGCATGGGTTTCATGACATCGCTATGGTTTTTTTCAGGTGCGAGTAATTTCAGGCTTTGTTCGGTTGGCATTTCAACATTCACACTTAAGCGATCGGCATACATTCCCGCTTCTTTGAGTAATTCGTCACTGGCTCCGGGAATCGCTTTCAGGTGGATGTAGCCGTTAAAGTTATGCTCTAACCTCAATTTCTTGGCAATTCTGACCAAACGTTCCATCGTAAAATCAGGATTGTCAAAAATACCGGAGCTCAGGAATAAACCTTCAATATAATTTCTTCTGTAAAATCCAATCGTAAGGTCCACAACTTCCTGCACCGTAAAGGCAGCCCGTTTCACATCATTACTTTTTCGGCTGACGCAGTACGCACAATCAAAAATACAATGATTGGTCAGTAAGATTTTAAGTAAAGCCACACAACGTCCGTCCTCGGTGTAGGAATGGCAAATACCGGATCCGCTGGAATTTCCGAGTCCTTTGTCTTTATTCTTTCTATTACTCTGACCAGACGAACAAGAAACATCATATTTTGCCGCATCCGACAAAATGGCCAGCTTTTCCATTACTCTTTCATGTACCATTTTAATTTTCTTTTATAGTTGCAAATCGTTATAAAAGCGATGAATCGTCATCCAATAAAATGATCTTTTTAGGATTATTATTTGTTTTTGGGAATCATCCTGTTCGCTGTGGAGCAGGCAAACGCTTTTAATCGAAAGTATAAATCGTGGTTTTTATATCTTACGTTTGTCAAAATTAGTGCAATTCGTAACAAATTGACGTTGGTTTTGTGTTCTAAATTGTAACAAACAGTGTTAAAGGATATTCCTGTAAAAATCAGAATTAATGAACAAAGGGAAGTTATGAAATAGGGGTCAATGCCGGGGAGGAATTAAAAATAAAAAATCGCAATTATCAATGTATTTGATAATTGCGATTTTGTTTAGTGGAGTCGCCGGGAATCGAACCCGGGTCCAAACAAGCAACTAAAGAGCTTTCTACGCGTTTATTTCCTGATTGGATTTTCGATGTTGAGCTAGGTCAGGAACAACCACTCAACACTTATCTTCTTAATTTCGAAATCCACCCGAAGCTCATGGAAATCTAGGTCTATTTTTACGGTTCCCCTTTACTGAACGCCACAAACCAAGGCTTTCAAGGAGAATCCAGCTTCCCTATCTGATAGGGACGTGGCTAATCTTACTATAATTCGGATTATGCAGCTAAAGCGTAGTTATTTTCGCCGTGTAAAATTGTAAGATCTTATATTTACGAGCAAGGTCTCAATGCTCGACGTGCTTACTTTTCAATTCGACTTGCTGTCAAAACCAGTCGACCCCAAAAATGAGTTTGCAAATTTATACTATTTGAAGTTAGTTTCGTAATAAAATTTTCAGAAAAATATTCTTTATTCTTCGTCCTTAAAATTAAACGGATAATCGCCGAAAACCGGAGCCAGTTTACGTACCGCATACGTGTTTCTCGTAAATTTATTCGATAAGGCAATAATGGTAATGTTTTCTTTCTGTAACGGGATGTACGATGAAGTGTAGCCATGCCACCAGCCGTTGTGAAAGTAAAAATTCTGTCCGGTCTCCCAATTGATCATTCGGATTCCAAGACCATAATTTTTGGTGCCTTTACGTTCGTTGCTGTAACCGGTATAAACCTGTTTTAACAATTCAGGTTTTAAGAAGTCAGGTGAATTTCTCGCACGGTCAAATTTTAATAAATCGCGCGGAGTCGAGAAAATGTTTTTGTCGCCATAAACGGCATCCATATAATCCAGTCCAATTTCTACATTGTTTCCTTTATAAGACGGAACGATTGTTTTTCTGTCCTTTTCCCAATCGAAAACAAAAGTATGCGTCATTCCGAGTGGCTTAAAAATCATTTGCGTCATGGCCTCTTTATAAGTCAGACCGGTTATTTTTTCAATAATAAGCGCCAGCATGGCATAATTGGTATTGCAATACGCAAAACGGGTACCTGTTCTGGCTTCTAATCCAATATCTTTAGTTGCCAGAAGCTCTAAGATATCTTTGTTGGTCAATTGATTGTGCCTGTCCCAAACCGATTTATCCCTGTCCGTAAAATAAGCGTAATTTCTCATTC
Source organism: Flavobacterium cupreum (assembly GCF_003996965.1). Taxonomy (GTDB): domain Bacteria; phylum Bacteroidota; class Bacteroidia; order Flavobacteriales; family Flavobacteriaceae; genus Flavobacterium; species Flavobacterium cupreum. The sequence goes on from NZ_QWDM01000011.1 coordinate 140,380, forward strand.
CGCTGCGATGGCTCAGTAACATTCGAACCGTACATTCCGGGTAAGGAAAGGTTTTTAGAATAGTATTTACTTTTTGGTCCAAATCCAGTTTTCCGGCATTGACCAGTTTTAAAACTGCGGTCGCCGTCAAAACTTTGCTGACAGAGGCAATATGAATCGGAGTATCTGCATTTATCGTAGTTCCTTCATTTTTATCCGCGTAACCATTATATTTTTCAAAGATAATCTGGCCGTTTTTGGCTACCAGAAAACCGCCGTTCATACTGTTGTTTTTCCAGTTTTTAGTATAAAAGTGATTTATTCTTCCCGCAACTGAATTAATATAGGCCTGGCTTATTTTTTTTTCAGGCCCTAACGGTTTCATCTTGGGTAAAGTATCTTCAACCGTTGTAATTTCTTTTTCTCTATTCTTGATATCTTTTCCGCACGATCCTAAAACTAAGATTAGAAAAAGTATTTGTGGTATATTTGTTTTTTTAAGGAAGCTCATTTTCATCATTCTTTAAAAACAAATATATAGAATTCAATACTTTTGATTTGCCATTTTTTAATCTGCAGAATATAGTTTTTAACTTTTTTTTAACTTCTTTTTTTTGTAGTTGATTGTGCATCAGCTTTTAACATTATAAAACTGTTTGAATTCATATAATTACAACAAAAATTTAACTTATTTTGTTATATTTGAAACAAATTGAGCTTAAAAAGTTATATTAATATTTACTTTAATCCAATATAAATGAAATTTGGCATTATAAAAGAAAGAAAAAACCCACCGGACAGACGTGTAGTGTTTGCACCAAATGAACTGACAAAACTGAAACAGCTTTATAAAGACGCTACAGTTGAAGTTGAAAGTTCAGATATTAGAATATTTTCTGATATTCAGTACCAAAGTTTAGGTATAACTATTACAGATGATGTTTCCGGCTGCGATGTTTTATTTGGAGTGAAAGAAGTTCCGGTAGAAAATTTGATACCAAATAAATCGTATTTCTTTTTTTCCCATACCATCAAGAAACAACCTTATAATAGAAAGCTCTTAAAAGCTATCTTAGAGAAAAATATCGATTTATACGATCATGAAACTATCGTAGACAGCAACAACAGAAGGCTGATCGGATTTGGAAAATATGCCGGAATGGTAGGCGTTTATAATGGAATCAGAGCCTTCGGAATAAAATTCGAATTGTTTAAATTGCCTAAAGCGGAAACTCTTGCCGGAAAAGATGCCCTGATTATGCATTTAAAACGTATTACTTTACCGCCTTTAAAATTCGTGATTACCGGAACCGGTAAAGTAGGAAGTGGAGCGAAAGAAATTCTGGACGCCATAAAAATAAAAGAAATTACGGTTGAAAATTATTTAACCAAAAACTATACACAAGCGGTTTACGTGCAGTTGGATGTTTTGGAATACAATAAAAGAATTGACGGACAGGTTCTTGATTTTAATGATTTTTTGGCACATCCGGAGGCCTACGTTTCTGATTTTGAAAAATTTACTAAAGTCACTGATATTTATTTTACGGGACATTTTTACGCCAGTGAAGCACCGGTAATTTTGACAAGGGAAATGTTGAATGCCAGTGATTGCAAAATAAAAGTGGTAGCTGATATTTCCTGTGATGTTAACGGTCCGATTGCCTGTACCTTGCGTGCTTCTACGATTGCAGAGCCAATTTACGGATATTGGCCGGCTGAAGGTAAAGAGGTGGATGTTTTCCATCCCGGTGCCGTTGTTGTAATGGCGGTTGATAATCTGCCATGTGAAATTCCAAAAGATGCCAGTGAAGGTTTCGGCGAACAATTTATGGAACATGTAATTCCCGCTTTCTTCAATGGAGATCAAGACGGAATTCTGCAAAGAGCCAAAATAACGGAGAAAGGGAAACTGACTCCGAGATTCAGCTACTTACAGGATTATGTAGACGGGGAATAAGTTTTTAGTCTCAGTCTCAGTCTCAGTTTGCAGTCTTGAAGGGTAGTGTAAATTTACCATTCCAACCACTGATAACTGAGACTGAGACTGAATACTTTTTTACACCATTTCGTTCGGTTTTACCCAGGCATCAAAATCCTCGGGAGTTACATAACCTAAACGAACGGCTTCCTCTTTTAGGGTTGTGCCGTTTTTGTGTGCGGTCTGAGCAATTTCAGCGGCTTTATAATATCCGATTTTGGTATTTAGCGCGGTAACCAGCATCAGTGAATTGTCTACCAATTCTTTGATACGTTTGTGGTTAGGCTCAATTCCCTGTGCGCAGTGTTCATCAAATGAAACACAGGCGTCTCCCAGTAAATGGGCTGACTGAAGGAAATTGGCAGCCATAACAGGTTTGAAAACATTCAGTTCATAATGCCCCTGCATACCACCAACAGCAATGGCCATATCGTTTCCGATCACTTGTGCACAAACCATGGTTAAAGCTTCACATTGCGTCGGATTTACTTTTCCGGGCATTATGGAGGATCCCGGCTCGTTTTCGGGAATATGAATTTCCCCGATTCCGGAACGCGGCCCTGAAGCTAACATTCTGATGTCATTCGCAATTTTATTTAAGGAAACGGCCAGTTGTTTTAAGGCTCCGTGTGTTTCTACAATAGCATCATGCGCTGCTAAAGCTTCAAATTTATTTTCAGCAGTAACGAAAGGATGATTGGTGAAATTCGCAATATATTCCGCTACTTTCACGTCATATCCTTCCGGAGTGTTAAGTCCTGTTCCTACCGCTGTTCCTCCGAGTGCAATTTCAGCTAAATGAGACAGTGTATTCTTCAATGCTTTTAATCCGAAAGTTAATTGGGCAGCGTAACCTGATATTTCCTGGCCTAAGGTAAGCGGCGTGGCATCCATAAGGTGGGTACGGCCTATTTTCACTACATCTTTATAGGCTATTGCTTTTGCATGCAATGTATCTCTTAATTTTTCGACACCCGGAATGGTGGTTTCTACAATCATTTTATAAGCGGCGATATGCATTCCGGTTGGGAAAGTGTCATTGGAGGATTGTGATTTATTGACATCATCATTTGCTTTTATGAATTGCTCTCCTTCACCAATCTGAAAACCTTTAAGAACCTGCGCACGGTTGGCGATTACTTCATTTACGTTCATGTTACTTTGCGTACCTGAACCTGTCTGCCAGATCACCAGCGGAAACTGATCGTCTAATTTTCCTTCTAATATTTCGTTGCATACTGCTGCAATGGCATCTCTTTTTTCGAGGGGCAAAACACCCAAATCGTAGTTGGCATACGCAGCTGCTTTTTTTAAATAAGCAAAGCCTTCTATAATTTCTTTTGGCATAGATGCCGAAGGTCCTATTTTGAAATTGTTTCTGGAACGTTCTGTCTGCGCGCCCCAATATTTATCGGCCGGGACCTGAACTTCTCCCATGGTGTCTTTTTCTATTCTGTATTTCATTTGTTTGATTGTATAATATATTTGTAAAATGTATTCTTTAAAATGTGATCTGAGAACACTAAGGCTGTAAACTGCGACTGCTGCTACAACTGCAAAATGAGACCGAGACTGAAAACTAAAAAAAAAGCCCTTATTTAAAATGAGTTTAAATATACGGATAATTGTGATTTTATAAAAATTGATTTGGTTTTTATTGGCAAGGAAAAATATAAAAGCTACATTTGTGCTTACATTCAAAAATTCCGGAAAACATGTTTGAATTTTCACAGTACTTAGGTTTTTTACTTTTCTTAACCATTCTAACTATAGGGTTTTGGTTAATGTTCTTCTTAGTTGGTTTCGTATCTTATTGGGTTACGGGAGCAAGCTGGGAAATGTTCAAAGAAATGAGAGCAAAGAAAAAGCAAGAACAATCAATTAAATATTAAATTGATTTCATAAAAAAAGGACCCGTTTTTACGAGTCCTTTTTTTTTTATTTCGAAAAATGCAAATTCCTATAGAAAGAATTCAAACTTCAATAAAAAAATTCCAAATTCCAATTTTCTAAAACTTTATAATTAAGTATTCGAAAATTGGAATTTGGAATTTAATTTTTTTGAAAGTTTAACTCCAATTATCCCGGAAATTCTCCACCGCCTTCATTTCCTCCTTCTTTCGGAGCAGCATTTTTATCTCTTTCGTTTTTGGCTTTGTTAAAACGATACGTAAAAGATAAGTTGAATTGACGTTTACGGAATTGAAATTCACTATATGAATTCACTTCATCCAGATAGGTATAGGATTTCATTTTTCTGGAGTTGAAAATATCGCTCACGTTAAAAGCAATCGTTGCTTTATCTTTTAAGACATCTTTACTGAAAGAAGTATTCATTCCGAATTGCCCTAAATTTTTACCCTGTGCTGTTTTTTGAGAACCGTTGTACATAGAAGTCAGCTGCCAGTCAATTTTGTATGGCAAAGTTACTTTTGAACTGATTCTTGCAAACCAGGAATTAGCCTGATTGTCCAGATCCTGAGTGATAAGATTTCCGGTTACGATATCAGTATAGGTATTCTCTCCGGTTGTTTTTACATTATAAAGATTGAAATTACTATTTAATCTCCACCATTTATACGGGGTGTAGTTAAGAGTAAATTCAAAACCAAACTTTTGTTCTTTCCCTACGTTAATCGGAGTGTTAACGATCACCGGAATTCCGCCGACCATTTGTCCATTTGGATAGCGAACAAAACTAAATACATCTTTGGTGTTTTCGAAATAAGCTGATGTATTAAAAGTAACTTTGTCCCAGCGTTTGATGTAACCAAGATCAAATTTATCCGTTAAGGAAGGATCCAAATCGGGATTTCCCTGGAAAATATTGATATTACTGGAGTAATTGACAGCAGGATTCATGAATCGTCCTCGTGGTCTTGAAAGACGTTTGCTGTAACTTGCCGAGAAATTGCTCTGATCTGAAATCTCGTAACTAATAAAAGCACTTGGAAACAAATTGTTGTATTTCTTCGTATTGAATACTTTAGTATCTAAAAGATTAACTTCGATATTGGTGTCTTCCCAGCGTAATCCAAATAAATATGAGAATTTGTTTACTTTAAAACCATATTGCGTGTAAAGTGCATTGATGTTTTCTTTATACTCTAAAGTGTTAGATAAATTAGTAATGGTTGCTCCAAGAGGATCAAGAACATAATACTCATTGTTCAGATTACTAAAACTTCCTTTATATCCTGCTTCAAACTGACTTCCTTTGCTTATTGGTAGCACATAATCGGTCTGGATCTGCACTTGTTTCTGTACCTGATCGTTTAGGGTGCTGTTGTATCTTTGTGTACCTGTAATATCACTATTGCTATCATCATTATTTTTAGAAATCGATAAATCAGCGGTTAGTTTGTGTCCCTTGTCGTTGAAATTTTTGATTAAATTAGAAGTATATTCTATATTATCACTATCAGTAATTCCTTTGTTTAATCGGTAAGTGCTGCCGGTGAAAGTACGATTGGCATCAAAATTATTATAGTTGATTAAATCTTTGTCTTCACCTGAGTTATTTTGGTAATTGATGGCATTCGTCCAAAAAGTGGTTGGATTAATAATCCATTCAACTCCCGCTCTTCCGTTAAATCCTTTTCGGATTCTTTTGGTATCACGGTCTTCATCTAAATAACTTTTAGTAGTACCATCTTCATTTAAATATTCAGAATTGGTTACACCGGCACCCTCATTGGTTCTGTAGTTGTACCCTGCAGTCGTAAAATAGTTTAGTTTTTCGGTTTTATAATTCAGGTTCGCACTTAAACCATAGGTTTCAGGAAGTCCTGTAGAAGCAATAAAAGTTCCGTTAAGGCCCTGGTTTTTTCCTTTTTTAAGGATAATATTAATTAAACCTGAACCACCTTCGGCATCATAACGCGCAGACGGATTGGTAATAACTTCTACTTTGTCAATCGCATCGGCAGGCAGCTGGCGTAAAGCTTCGGCTACATTGATGGCATTTGAAGGTCTTCCGTCAATTAAAATCCTGATATTATCACTTCCCCTTAAGCTTACATTTCCTTCGGTATCGACAGAAACAGAAGGCACATTATCCAAAACGTCACTTACAGTTCCGCCTTTTACCATCATGTCCTGACCCACATTGTACACTTTTTTATCGAGTTTTATTTCTACGGTAGATTTTTCTGCACGAACAACAACCTCGTTCAGTTGTGCGGCATCTTCAGAAAGATTTACCACTCCCAGATTGGTATCACCCTGAATGTTTTTTTGTTTGATTTCGGTTGCCTTAAACGAAATAACTTCAATTTTTATATCGTAAGTTCCCGGAGCAACAGCCACTTCAAATTCTCCTTTTGGATTTGTAATTCCACCTGCAATAACTTTAGTATCGTTTGGGGCCATAAGCGAAATTGTAGCATACTCCAATGGTTGTCTGCTTACCTTTTCGAAAACTTTTCCGGTAACTTTTACCTTGTTGCTGCCAGAGGACGGTTGTTGTGCATAGTTGTAAAAACTTGTAAAAAGCAATACAAGTAATACAGCAAATTTGATTTGTTTCATTTGTTTTTTTTGGTTTCTTTTTCTTCTTAGACCGCAAATTTAGCTTTTGGTTTAAAGAGAAAAGTCACAAAAAAATGTTAATGCTGTTCTTTATAATCAATCTAAAAAAGAAGCTACCACATCAAGATCCCTTCCAATTATGGCTTTTCCGTCTTTTATCACAATCGGACGTTCTATTAAGATGGGATGATCGGCCATAGCCTGAATGATTTCATCATCAGTCATTGTTTTTTCCTTATAATTTTCGATCCAGATTTTTTCTTTAACCCGCACTAATTGAAGGGGTTTTAAGTTTAGCTTCCCAAGTAAGGATTTTAAATCAGCAGAGGAAGGTGTTTCTGTCAGGTACGGAATGATTTTGTAATCCTGATTGGACTGATCCAAAAAGGCAAGACAGTTTCTTGATTTTCCGCAACGCGGATTATGGTAAATTTCTATCATTTTATTTTTTTAATTTATTACAGGATAGTTAAAGTAAAAAATTCGGTATTTTAGCAATACCAAAAATAAGACTTACTTATTAAACTGAATTCTCATTTTTAAACTTTTATACATATGTTTTTAGAACAAGGAATTAAACCCGAAAATAAATTCTGGAAATATCTTTTAGGATCTGTTTTTATTATTACTGCTTCATTTATTGGCCAGATTCCTTTTTCTATTGCGGTTCTCTACAAAACTTTCAATTCAAATAAATCTTTTCCAACGGACAGTGATGCTGCTTTAAAAATGTTTGAACCCAATTTGACGTTATTTTTGATAATGATTTCTTTCGCTTTTGCTTTCGCCGGAATTTATTTTGTGGTAAAGTACCTGCATCATCAGACTCTTTTGTCCATAACAACATCCCGCAGTAAAATAGACTGGTCCCGGGTTTTGTTTTCTTTTGGATTATGGTCGTTTTTTTCTGTGATTAGTTTTTTAGTAGTATATTTTAAATCTCCTGAAAATTTTGTGTGGAATTTTAAATTAGTTCCATTTCTTATTCTCGTTGTTATCGGTAGTATATTGATTCCGATACAGACCAGTACAGAAGAATATGTTTTCAGAGGTTATCTGATGCAGGGGTTTGCTAATCTGGCCCAAAACAGATGGTTTCCGTTAGTGCTGACTTCTCTGATTTTTGGTTCCATGCATATCTTTAATCCTGAAGTCGCTAAAATGGGTTATGTGATTATGATATATTACATCGGTACAGGTTTCTTTTTAGGCATTCTGACACTGATGGATGAAGGTATTGAATTATCATTAGGTTTTCACGCTGCCAATAACCTGATTGGGGCGCTGTTAGTTACTTCCGACTGGTCCGTTTTTCAGACGCATTCTGTTTTCAAAGATATGTCCGAACCTTCTGCTGGTTTCGACGTGATTTTGCCTATTGTGGTTATCTACCCGATTCTGCTCTTTATTTTTACTAAAAAATATGGCTGGAACAATTGGAAAGAAAAATTAACAGGTAAAACTAGTATTGTAAAATCATCAAATTAAAACTTTCATGTTAGAATTAACACATAATAATGTCCATAATTATTTTAAGATAAACGGATATCATCTCAACGCGGCAGATTTATGCCGTGTCGCTTACAGTTATATCAAAGAAGGAGATTCAAACGAGCAGGCTATTGGTGAATTTCTTCTGGACTGGTTCGACAATAAGGAATTCATCGAAATGAAAACCTCCGGAACAACGGGGCTTCCCAAATTGGTTCGTCTGGAAAAACGCGCTATGATCCATTCCGCTCTAGCTACAGGGGATTTTTTTCTTTTGGAGCCTGGAGACAAAGCTTTATTGTGTTTACCGGTTCAGTTTATAGCAGGGAAAATGATGCTCGTAAGAAGTTTGATTTTAGGTCTTGATCTGGATATTGTGACTCCGGGTACAACGCCTTTAGCTTTAAACACAACGGTATATAATTTTGTGGCGATGGTGCCTCTGCAGGTCCAAAATTCGATTGAAGCATTGAAAAATGTAAAGAAACTAATTGTGGGTGGTGCTAAAATGGATGCCGCGCTTGAAGAAAAAGTACTGCCCCTGAAAACCGAGGTGTACGAAACGTATGGAATGACGGAAACCATTACGCATATTGCCGCCAGAAAAGTTGGAGAGAACGTTTTTACAGTGCTGCCCAACGTAAAAATAGAGCAGGATGACCGTGGTTGTCTGGTGATTACGATTCCGGTTATGTCCGAAGATCCGGTGGTTACCAATGATCTGGTTGAGATTGTAAGGGAAAACCAGTTTTTATTTTTAGGAAGAATCGATAATGTCATTAATAGTGGAGGAGTGAAGCTCATTCCGGAACAAATAGAGGCTAAATTACTTGACAGAATTAAGTCAAGATTTTTTGTAACAGGAATTCCGGATTCTGTTCTCGGCGAAAAACTGATTCTGGTTATCGAAGGCGAAAAACAGGATTTTCCAACTGATTTTTTTGATGGTTTAGGCAAGTATGAAAAACCAAAAGAAATTGTTTTTGTTCCAAAGTTTAAAGAAAACGAAAACGGAAAGTTATTGCGTAAGCGCAGCCTCGACTAGTTTACCATATAAGTTCATTTAAGCAGTTTTTGCTGTTTTTGTGTTCTGATTTATAAAAATGAAACTATTATTGCCAATGTTGAGCTGCAGGGATTATACTTCGCAAGTTTAAGTTTTTCTATTAAATGAACTTATATAACTTACATAATGAAAAAACAATAAAAAAAAGCCTTTAGATTTAATTTCTAAAGGCTTTCCTATTTTGTGCTTATTGTATTTACTCCTCTATAGCAACAGCATTTTTGCGTTCCATTAAGGCCATGTAAAACCCGTCAAAGCCAGATTCTGAGGCCAGAATTTTACGATCTTTTACGAATGTAAATTGCTTTCCGATTTCAGTTTTTAAGAATTTTTCTACCTGCTCCTGGTTTTCAGATGGTAAAACAGAACAAGTTGCGTACACTAATTTTCCGCCTGGTTTTACAATTTTAGAATAGCTTTCTAATACTTCTGCCTGAACTTTACGGATGTTATCGATAAATTCAGGTTGGAGTTTCCATTTGGCATCAGGATTTCTTTTCAAAACTCCTAAACCGCTGCAGGGAGCATCTATCAGGACACGATCAGCTTTTTCATGCAATTTTTTGATCACTTTTGTAGTGTCAATGATACGGTATTCAATATTAAAAGCGCCATTTCTTTTTGCTCTTAATTTCAATTGTTTCAATTTGCTTTCGTATAAATCCATTGCAATCAGTTGTCCCTTGTTTTCCATCAAAGAAGCAATGTGCAATGTTTTTCCTCCGGCTCCTGCGCAAGTATCAACAACACGCATTCCTGGTTTTACATCAAGAAAACCGGCCACCAGCTGTGAGTTTGCATCCTGAACTTCAAAAAGCCCTTGTTTAAAAGCGTCCGTCAAAAATACATTTGCTCTTTCTTTTAAAACTAAAGCTTCCGGCTGATCTTTTAAATATTCTGTTTCAATATTCAAATCCATCAGGGTATTTCTCAGGTTTTCCTTCGTTCCCTTAAGTGTATTGGTTCTTAAAATAACTTTTGCAGGCTGGTTTTGTGCAGCAATCTCGGTTGACCAGACTTTTTCGCCAAGTTCCTTAACTCCCAGTTCATCCATCCAGTCCGGAATAGATTCTTTCAGGGCCCTGATTTTAGAAAGTTCGTCAAAACGACCTTTGATTTTTCTTTCCGGTGTTCCTTCCAGTTGTCTCCAATCCGGAATAGGGTATCCTCTAAGAACGGCCCAAACCGCAAACATTCTCCACAGATTATCTCTGTCAAAAGGTTCTTTTACTTCGGCAATTTCTGCGTATAATCGTTTCCAACGAACAATTTCGTATATCGTTTCAGCAACAAACTTCCTGTCGGAACTTCCCCAACGTTTGTCTTTTTTTAAGGCTCTTGCTACCACTTTGTCTGCATATTCTCCTTCATTGAAGATCGCATTTAAGGAATCGATGGTAGTATAAACTAAATTTCTGTGTAATCTCATTTTAATTATTTGAGTTGCAAAGGTACTATTAATTGATTGAAAGTTAAATTTTTAATTTTGATTGTTATTTTGACTTTCACTAAAAAGAAAAAAAAACACTCTAATAAAGTTTAAAAGAGTGTTTTTCTGAATTTATTTTGAAATAACTTTATTTTATAATTCGCGTTAATCCAATATTTTCCGGGGCATGAAGCACCATCGGGAATTTCTCTATTTTTACGGAACTGCTGTCTAAACCAAAAGCTCTTTCTTCAGATAAACTTAATTTTTTAATAAAGAAATAAGAGTTCATGATGATGTTTTCGTGCCATCTTAAGTCGTTGTCATTCGAAAGGAATTTCTCAGACAATACAAATTTAAAGTCTCCGATAATATTATTTTTGTTTAAAGACTCATATCGGCTGGTAATATCTACTTCGCCATTCTTTACCATATCCCTGATGACTTCACGGAACATCAGGTTTATTTTGGTTGGTTCCCTGAATCCTAAATTAAAATCGACCCTGTAAATATCGTCTTTTGCAATTTCGGTAACTTTATATTGTGTTTTGTAAGGCTCGGTTAAAATGTTAACGTGTACAAACCAGTATATATCAGCTCTTTTCGGGCGTTTTTGCAGGATAGAGTACATTACTTTCTGTTCTAATTCGTCCACACGGTTCGCATTGGTCATGTACACCAGATGCGTAGCATATTTTGGAATAGATAAGTCTTCGCTTAATTCCATCAATACTTTTTTATAGTCGTCAATTTTGACAATTTTAGTATAGTTTTTATTGATTTTCTTGGCCAGATACCAGATCGTCATAATCGAAATTAAAACAGCTGCAATGATTAAAGTTACATAACCGCCTTCGGCAAATTTAGTAACATTGGCAATCAAAAAGCTAAATTCAATTAGTAAGTAAATCGTAATTAATGGTACCATGAAAATTAACTTAATACGTTTCATGATCAGGTAATAGTTCAGCAAAATAGTGGTCATGATCATACATAACACAATTGCCAGACCATACGCATGCTCCATATTACTTGATTTTTCGAAATGAAGGACAATTCCAACACAACCGAAAAACAATAACCAGTTGATTGACGGAATATACAATTGACCTTTTACTTCGGTCGGATATTTGATTTTTACTTTCGGCCAGAAATTAAGTCGCATGGCTTCATTGATCAAAGTGAAGGACCCGCTTATTAAGGCTTGTGAAGCAATTACGGCTGCCAAAGTTGCGATAACAATTCCCACCGGCTGAAACCAGTCCGGCATAATCAGATAAAACGGATTCCCGTTTTCTCCTCCTAAAGCCTGTAGTGTCTGACCCTCATGATGGATCAAAAAAGCAGCCTGACCAAAATAATTTAATACTAAGGTAAGCTTAACAAAAATCCAGCTGATTCGGATGTTTTTTCTTCCGCAATGCCCCATGTCTGAGTACAATGCTTCTGCTCCGGTTGTACATAAAAATACCAGTCCAAGAACAAAAAAGCCTTCAGGATGTATTTGTAATAGGTGATAGGCATAATAAGGGTTAAGTGCCTTTATAACTTCAGGGTGATTTGAAATCTGAATCACTCCTAAAGTTCCTAACATGGTAAACCATATTAGCATCATCGGAGCAAAGAATTTACCGACTAATTTAGTTCCAAATTGCTGAATGGTAAAGAGAACAAATAAAATTCCAATAACAATCGGAATAGTATTGATCTGCGGGTAATAGGTTTTTATTCCTTCCACAGCCGATGAAACCGAAATTGGCGGCGTGATAATCCCATCTGCGAGCAGGGCACTACCTCCGATAATTGCCGGTACAATGAGCCACGTTATTTTGGTTTTTTTGACTAATGCATACAATGCAAAAATCCCTCCTTCACCGTGATTATCGGCGCTAAGGGTGATGAGAACGTACTTTATTGTAGTCTGTAATGTCAATGTCCAGAAAACACATGAAATGCCTCCTAAGACAATGTCAGCACTAATAATGTGTTCTCCCAGAATGGCTTTCATTACATATAAAGGAGAAGTACCAATATCTCCATAAATAATCCCTAATGTGATTAGTAAACCTCCAATAGACAACTTACTGTGTAAGTTTTTATGCGCTGCGCTCATGTATGTTTTTATAAAAGACGGTTGCAAATTTACTGTTTTAAAATAAATTAGCGTCAATTAAAATTAAAAAGATAAAAAAAAGCACAATCGTAAAATTGTGCTTTGATTTTTATTAGATATTTAAGGAACAGAATTAACCTCTTCTGTTTCCGCCTCTTGACCCTGAACCGTTTTCTCTTTGTGGCTGGCTGCCTCTTGATTCCTGGTTTACTCGTGGAGATTCAGCTCTTTGAGGTGCCTGTGCTCGTGAGCTGTTTGCTCTGTTTTCGTAACCTCCTCTGTTTTCTGAACTGGTTCTTGGAGCTTCCGTTCGTTGCACCGGGGCAGGTCTGTTAGCATTTCCCCTGTTTTCAGAATACACTCTCGAATTGTTTTCATTCGGATTTCTTCTCACTTCATTCCTTTGTGTGTTTTCAACTCTTGAAGGTGTATTTACATTTGCTGCATTATCTCTTCCGGTTGGTGTTGCACGATTGGTATTATAATTTCTGTCTGAATTTGGTCTGGTCGCTGAGACGTTTCTATTGTCAGTGTTTCTGTTATCAGTGTTTCTGTTATCGGTACCAGTTGTTCTTCCGGAGTTGTATCTGTTGGTATTGTTAACATTCTGGTTTCTGCTGGATTCTCTGGTTGCCACACGTCTCTGATCTAATTCGTACCTGTTGTTGGTATTGGCATGTCTTTGAGAAAAACTATAATTGGGACGTCTTGTTTCATATCCGTAAGAACGTCTTGTCTGATACAACGCCGGAGCCCTGTAACTTCTTCTTGTATTTACATAATTGTAATGGTTGTTTACGTTGATACAAACATTGATATTTCTTCTGTATCTGTAAATAGGGTAAGGTCTCCACGCGGTATAATAAGTCGGATAGTAGTTCCAGCCCCATGTAGAATAATAAGGTCTGTAATTAGTGATCCAAAATGACGTGTAAATTACCGGAGCTACATTGTAAACGGGCTCATAAATGTAATTATCCCCATACAAATAAGAGTTTCCTACCACCTGAACAACTACTTTATTGGAGTTGTCTCTTTCGATATCAATAGTAGCGATATCCTGATAAACATCACGATCCAGTACGGCTTGTATGATAACAACGTGGGTCCTGTCTTCTACAGATTCGATTACGCGCAGGTAGTCCACTTCTTCATCATCATTTAAGTCAAGGTTAGAGATTTGATATTTAGGGTCATTCAGGCGTCTTTCGAAATCCTGAAGATTGGCCGATTCTCCAAATATTGAGGCAACAGCCCTTAGGTCTAAATTGTCGCTTATGTCTGAATTTTTTGCATAAACAGTAGTTTGGCTTTGCGCCTCAACTGTAGTAAAACCTATGGCTAGTAATGCTATAAAAAGTAGTTTCGATTTCATGACAAATCATATTAAGATTAATATGGGGAGGTATCCAATTACTGTGCCAGAAAAAAAAACAAAACATATTTTATATGTTATAATTAATTGTATTTTAGCAAGAAAAAAAAGTGATTAATATGAAAAAAGTAATTTTATTTTTGGGTGCTTTTGTTTTATTTATGTCTTTTAAAACATTGAATAATAATGAAAAAGATGTCGTAAACACTGACTTCACCTCAGTACAAATAGAAACTTTATTTCAGGATAAAATTAGTATCAGAGCCATTTCAATAGACAAAGATAAGGTATGGTACGGAGGGGATAATTCCCGTTTTGGATGGTATGATTTAGGGACAAAAGAAAAATTTGAAGATCATATTTATCGTGATACTTTAAAATTGGAATTCAGAAGTATTGCCCAGACTTCCAAAAATATTTTTTTATTAAGTGTTGCCAATCCTGCCTTATTGTATCAGGTGTCGAAAAAGACCCAAAAAGTAAAATTAGTTTACAAAGAAGTCAATTCGAAAGTATTTTACGACAGCATGCAATTCTGGAACGATAAAGAAGGTATTGCAATCGGAGATCCTACAGAAGATACTTTTTCGATTATTGTTACCCGCGACGGAGGGGAAACCTGGACAAAATTATTATCCGATAAATTGCCTACAAATGCCAAAGGCGAAGCCGCTTTTGCAGCCAGTAATTCAAATATAGTCATTAAAGGAAACGATACCTGGCTGGTTTCGGGAGGAAAAAAGGCACGCGTTTTTTATTCTCCGGATAAAGCAAAAACATGGAAAGTTATGGATACGCCTATAGTTCAGGGGAAAACCATGACGGGTATTTTTACAGCTGATTTTTACGATTCCAAACATGGGTTTATTGCCGGTGGAGACTATGAACTTCCCGAGCATAAGAAAGATAATAAGGCATTTACTAAAGATGGCGGAAAAACCTGGGAGCTAATAGGCCAGGATCAGGGTTTTGGCTATGCTTCCTGTATACAATATGTGCCAGGAGGAAATGCTAAAGAACTGGTTTGTGTTGGTGCAGGAGGTATTCAGTATTCTGCAGATGGAGGTGTTTCCTGGAAAGAATTGTCAAATGACAGTAAATTCTTTACCATTCGTTTTATCAATAAAAATACGGCAATTGCAGCAGGTTATAATAAGTTAGCCAGATTGCATTTCAATTAAAATAATAAGAACCCTAAATAATAAAGTAAGTATTATTATATAGGGTCCTTATCGCTGTTGTTTCTTGTGCTATTAGTTTTTAGCCGCTTTATCCCGATATTGTTTTAGTAATTTTCGGTTAAAATCATCTTCTGATTTTTTAAGCTTCAGTATTTTTTTTGCTGAAAGTACTTTCTTAAGATTCGTCATGTATTTTTCACGTAAAAGATATAATTCTTTATCTGTGCTTTCAATCTGTGAAAGTAATGCTGCCGCTTCTTTTTCTGAAAGTGAATTGATATTGTCATCATCCAGTTTGCGTAAATACGTTTTCATCTTGTCGTGGCGCAATTCAAATTGCTTGTCGTCAAACGCATTATAAATAGGCCAGAATCTCTCCGCTTCTGTAGACGTGAGTTCAAGTTCTGTTGTTAAAAAAGAGACTTTGTAAGCTTTGATTTTTTCGCGTTTCTCATCTGTTTTATCACTTTGTGCATAAAAGGAAAAACTAACTAAAAACAGAAGTAGCGGAAATATATTTTTGATTTTCATATTTTTAAGTTTTTGTTTTATTCTGAAATTAGATTTTCAATATTTGGATTGGAAGATAAAATGTCTTCCAGTGTTTCCTGTTCAAGTGCCACATTTTTATTAAGCGACTCAATATCTTTGGTGTCAAGCTGGTTGATTAAATCATACTGATTCAGATTAGACTGATACGCTAAATATGTTTCTAAGGTGTTTTCGTCCAGTTCTTTTGAGGTGTTGTTATAGTTGTTTACGATCGGAATCATCAGGGCAATAACAATCACGGCCGCAGCAAGCATGGTAAGGACCTTTTTGCGTTTGTAAAAAGGGATCACTTTTACTTCTCTTTCATTAATTTGCTGTAAAACTTTCTCCGAAAGAGTATTAAAATAATTTTCAGGCGTTTTGAATCCTGTCGTTATCTTCGGTTCGTTTTCTAATTTAAATGCTTTCATAATGTCTATAAGATATGTTTTATAACAAAAGGTTTAATTTGACGTAACATATAATTCAATTTTTTTTACGGCATGATGGTAAGATGCTTTCAGTGCACCGACGGAAGTTCCCAGGATTTCTGCGATTTCTTCATATTTTAATTCCTCAAAATATTTCATCTTAAAGACCAGTTGCTGTTTTTCGGGCAATGTTACTATCGCTTTCTGGAGTTTCAATTGTATTTCATCTCCGTCAAAATAAACATCGGCTCTTAAATTTTCGATCGTTTTATTTTGCAAAGCCTCAGAGGTTAGACCGCTTAGTTTTGCTTTCTGGTTCAGGAAAGTCAAAGCTTCATTGGTTGCAATACGATACATCCAGGAAAAAAGCTTGCTTTCTCCCTTGAAATTCTTTAAATATTGAAAAATTTTTACAAAAGTATTCTGCAGCACATCGTCGGCATCATCATGATTCAGAACAATGTTTCGAATATGAGCATACAACGGCCTTTGATAATCGGACAAGAGTTTTTGAAACGCTGTGTTCTGCGTTTGTGGATTTAATAATTGTGCTATAAATTCCTTCTCGTTTGTCAAACTTGTTGATTTATCTGGTTAGAATGAATTTAAAACAAAAGGTTTAATCGGATTTTATCCTTTTTTAGAATTCTGATTCTTCCTGTTCAGCCGGAGGTGTTGTTGGCGGCGGAGAAGCAGGTTTTTTAGGTTTTACAGTCGTATTCGGTTTTACAGTAGCAGGAGTAGTTGTGGCTCCTTCTGTTTGCGGTGTGGAAACCGGGACAGTCGCAGCCGGAACTACCTTAGGTTGTACCGGAAAATAGATTTCAGTCAGTAACTTAGACTGACTTTTTGTATCCAGTTTGCTAACGGTTAAGATCTCAAGATGAGACCAGCTTAAATCCGGAACGATTTTTTCGTTGTTTATAAAAGCCCTTGTTTTTGCAATTGCTTCATTTGTATGTGAATAATCACCGGTTAAGGTTGTTTTTACCGCTTCAAAACCATTTAGTTTTCCGGATAAAATATCACTTCCGGCGCTTATTGAAATATCTTTATTTATCGGCAGGCAAATCGAGATTTTAGCCAAGCCGGTTGCTGTATTGTAAGTGTGGTAAATGATAAATGGCTTTCCGTTCGTGCTTAGCCCATTTGTCTCACTAAAGTGCAGCAGTTTCGGAATTACAACTCTGGCGTTTTTGTTTACTTTTTCAATTTCACTCGTAAAAGTCTGTTTAATATACGGTGTCTCTGTTTTCTTTACAACACCATTGACTTTAATTGCATAAGTTTTAGTTTCGTAATTCAGGTTTTTATCAATATTTACAAGACTTTTTTCATAAACAGTTCCGATCACATTATCAGACCCGCCATTTAGTGCGGTATAAATTTTAAACATAAAGCTCATGGTTCCTTTGGCTTTCCAGGTCACTTTTGTTTTACCGGCCAGCGTGTCTTTGAAAGTCCAGTTGACATCTGCTTCGGTTCCGTTAAAAGTCATTTTTTGATGAATTTTTTCTCCTTCTTTTGTTTTTAGGGTAACCGAACTCCCTGTTCCTTCAGTGCCTTCCCAGGAAAACGAGGCTCCGTTTCCGATGGTATTTGCAGGAAATGACATTTTTATCGTTGGATCTTCCACGGACCATGATTCAAAATCCTGGAAATTTCTAAAATCATTTACATAATTATAGACCGTATTTCGGGGTGAATTGATTACTTTACTTCTTTCTATTGAAAAATCTCCTTTTTGAGTAGCTACAAAAACTGTAAGGGCAACTAGGCTTAGTAACGCTAAAAGAAACAGATATTTTAAAATCTTCATTGGGTAGGTTGTTTGGTGTCGTAAAGTTATAAATTTTATTACTAGTCCTGCGGGCCGCATAAAATTTAAATAACACTTTTTGCTTCTATTCGGATCAAATCAGGTTTAAATACAACAATTTGAAAATAATAAGCGAAAATCTCCGGGGTTTATTTTTGATTTCTAAATATAAGGAAAAAATTGATAATTACCTTTTTAAAAATATTTTGATGACAAATAATATGGCAATAAAAAGAAGGAAACCAATCAGTACTTTGTAATTTCCTTTATAGAAAATTCTGTGTAATGCCAGATCTTTTCGATAAGCAAATACCATTACGATTACAAATGCAATAAAAAAACAGAGCGCGAATATTAATTGTCCTTGACTAAACATAGTTGAAATTATTTTTGACAAATTTAGAGAATTGTATAGGAATAGTTACTAATTTGGTAGTTCAATTAATTAAATAAAATCATGAAAAAGCAAATAGATGCAGTTAAGGAATTCCACACTGCTTTTAAGATAGGGCACAGCGAAACACCGATTGCAGATTTAGGCGAGACCAAAAAATACCTTCGCTATAATCTGATGAAAGAAGAAAATGAGGAATATCTTGATGCGGTTCAGAAAAATGATTTAGTTGAAATCGCTGATGCACTGGGAGATATGATGTATATTCTGTGCGGCACTATTATCGAGCACGGTTTGCAGGATAAAATCGAAGCTGTTTTTGATGAGATTCAGCGCAGTAATATGAGCAAGCTTGGCGAAGATGGAAAACCTATTTACAGGGAAGATGGAAAAGTTATGAAAGGCCCGAATTATTTTAAACCGGATTTTTCGAAACTGTTATAAAAAATCCTTAGTAGTTTAAAATTTATTAGTGATTTTAACTTAATCGTAGTTATTTCTTAGTAATACTGTATTTGTAAATTTTTTATTTATATTTGAATGAATAGTCTTATTTTTTTTGCAAAATGTAAATTAAGAATTTTATCGAATTTAATATTATTTATAAAAAAAAACAGTTATGCCTGTCTTGTCAGAATATTCAAATGTACATAATACTGCTTTTAACATTTTAGTAAAAAAAGGCTATCGAATATGGATAGAGAAAGATGTTATGGGGGATTTGTATTGGGCAGAAAAAGATGGTTGGGATTTCTTAGCAGATAGCCCATGTGCACTTTTAGGATTAATAGCGATCTATGAATTTAAAAATCCTGAAAAGTATCATGAATATTGGTGGAAGGATGATACACTGGAATTAGCTGAAAAAGTGATTCAGGTTGCACCTAATTATGTCTCAGTAATAGAGAAAGAGTTATAGTATTTATAGAAAGTGAAGGCGTTTTTTTGATAAATAATTATTTTTTCTTAAAATAGGAAAGGGCTATAAAGGCTGAATTATAAATTATTTAATTACTACTATAATTATAACAAAACCCGACAGATTTTAAAATTTGTCGGGTTTTTTATATTTAAGTGGTTATTTGCTTATTGCACTTTTACCGTCCATCCAAAAGTATCTTCGGAAAGCTTGTTTTGAAGACTTGTTAGCTTTTCTTTTAAAAGGGAAGCATAAGAGTTTTCAATTGGTGTCATTTCGTAGTATACATCCTGATAAGAGAATCCTTTAATAACACTGATAACAGCAGCGGTTCCGGCTCCGAAAATTTCTTTCAGTGATCCGTTTTTCGCAGCTTCTACCAGTTCTGAAACAATCACAGGACGAACGTCTACATTCAATCCTTCTTTTTCAGCCATAGCGATTAAACTTTTTCTGGTGATACCGTCCAAAATTCTTTCGCTGGTCGGAGCAGTCAGTAAAGTATCGTTTATTCTGAAGAAAACGTTCATTGTTCCTGCTTCTTCCAGTTTTGTGTGCGTGGCATCATCGGTCCAGATTACTTGTTGAAATCCGTCTTTGTTGGCAAGATTGGTTGGGTAAAACTGAGCAGCATAGTTTCCGGCAGCTTTTGCAGCCCCGATTCCGCCATTGGCAGCTCTGCTGTAATGTTCCGCTATAATAACTTTTACTTCACCGGCATAATACGATTGTGCAGGAGAAAGTAAAATCATAAATTTATATTCATCAGAAGGGTTTGCTACCACACCGGCACCGGTTGCAATCATAAAAGGACGAATGTACATACTGCTTCCGTTTCCTCTCTTAATCCATTCCTGGTCTAATTTCAGCAATTCATTCAAACCTTCCATAAAAACATCTTCCGGCACTTCAGGCATAGCCATACGTACAGCAGAATTGTTGAAACGCTTGAAGTTTTCGTCAGGTCTGAACAACCAGACATCATTGTTTTCATCTTTATAAGCTTTCATACCTTCGAAAATCGCCTGTCCGTAATGGAAGACTTTTGAAGAAGGATCCATCAAAATTGGAGCATAAGGCTTAATGACAGGAGTCTGCCACTGGCCATTTTTAAAATCACATTCAAATAAATGGTCTGTAAAAACAGAGCCAAAGCTTAGGTTTTCAAAGTCAACTGCGCTTATTTTTGACGAAGTAGCTTTTCTGATTTCAATTTTGCTTGTTTGAGTTGTACTCATAATAATGTAAAGGTTTTATAGAATTTTCATTTCGATAGAAAAACTAAAGTAATGATCTGGTGTAAAATAGTTTTTAACAAATGCAAAATTAAGTAAAAATATATAATTTACTTACTAAAACTGCATTAATTACCTCGTTTGACTGAGATTTATTTATCTTATAACAAACTCAAATAATTGGCATAGTTTTATAAAGAATTTATGAAAAAACCATCGATTTTTAAGGCTTTACGCATTTGTTTTGACTAAATTTGACTCCTAAATCAACTTGAAAACCAGCAAAATCGCATCGTAAATTCTTAAAAAGGTGAAAAGAGAAATAATTAAAACGCTAGACGGCTCAACCACAATTCATTTGAAGGAATGGGATGAATGTTACCACTCTAAGCACGGGGCCATTCAGGAAGCAAAACATGTATTTATTAAAAACGGACTTTCCTTATTTGAGCATAATCCGGTTACTATTATGGAAATAGGTTTTGGTACCGGACTGAACGCTTTTATTACTTTTCTGGAAGGCATTCAAAAACAGCAAAAAATAAATTATGTTGGAGTAGAAGCCTATCCGGTGGATGCAAGTGAGGTTCTGGAAATGAATTATGTCTCTGAATTACAGGCCGATGCTTTTATAGATGTCTTTGCAAAAATGCATGAAAGTGAATGGAATAAGGAGATCAGCATCAGTTCGGATTTTTCGTTAACCAAAAGGAAACAATTTTTTGATGAAATAAACGATTTTGAAATTTTTGATTTGATTTACTTTGACGCCTTCGGATACAGGGTACAGCCTGAACTGTGGAGCACCGAAATTTTTCAGAAAATGTACGATAGTTTAAAGCCTGATGGTGTTTTGGTTACTTACGCTGCAAGAGGAGTTGTTAAAAGAAGTATGATTGCTGTTGGATTTACGGTAGAAAAATTAGCTGGTCCCCCGGGGAAAAGAGAAATGTTCCGTGCCTTTAAAAAGGTCTGAGCGAGTTGTTTATAATCATTCTAAATTGATTTATACATATTAAGAAAACGTATTCGTTACTAAAGTTTTTAAAATAATAAGTTAAAATCAGTGTTTATATATCATATTTGTTTAAATTTGCTCAAGTTTAAAAATAGAGATAACCCCAACAATCTTATTTTATTATGTCAAAAATGATGTTTGATTACACGAAATCAATACTTGAAAGAGTGAGTTTCGATCCGATACTTTTCTGCAAAGAGTTAGAAAAAGCTATCAAAACACTGTTACCTTACGAAATGGAACAATTACAGGAATGGTTATTAAATTTCATTATTGAAAAGCCAGAATTAAAACAAAGTTTACTACTCATCAAAGTATAAAAAAAGGAGCCAATTGGCTCCTTTTTTATTTTTATTTCTTTTGTAGCGGACTAATGATTTGAACATTCTGAAAAACAATGGCTCCTTTTACAACTCCGGCGATTGTGGATCTTAACGCGTCAATGATTTGCATTTTTAATTCGCTTTTCGGGTAAATTAAACTTACCTCGCGGGCCGGTTTTGGTTCCTTGAAGTTACGCAGTTTCAGTTTATCGGAATCTTTTAAGTCTAAGGTGTGCAAGTACGGAAGTAACGTTGTACCAAGGCCTTCGTCTGCTAATTTTATAAGGGTTTCAAAACTTCCGCTTTGAATCTGAAAATTATTCTGGTCGCTGTCAGAACCATTTTTGCATAAATTCAAAATTCCGTCCCTAAAACAGTGTCCGTCCTGTAAAAGAAGTATTTCATTCAGGTTTAAATCGGAAACTTCAATTTCTGTTTTTTCAAAAATGGCGTGATGCTCCGGTATGTAAGCCACGAACGGCTCGAAATACAAAACGATCTCTTTGATCTTTTCGTCTTCCAGCGGAGTTGCGGCGATTGCAGCATCCAAATGGCCATTTTTTAATTTTGTAATGATTTCATCTGTGTTTAACTCTTCAATCAGTAGTTTTACTTTTGGATATTTCTTAATGAAATTATTTAAAAACATGGGTAAAAGTGTCGGCATGATGGTGGGAATAATTCCCAGACGAAATTCCCCGCCAATAAAACCCTTTTGCTGTTCTACAATATCTTTAATCCTGTCGGCTTCGTTTACAATATTTTTGGCCTGATTGACAATCTTTTGTCCAATATCGGTAAGCTGTATCGGTTTTTTAGTCCTGTCAAAAATCAGGATTTTAAGTTCTTCTTCAATTTTCTGAATTTGCATACTTAATGTAGGCTGGGTTACAAAACATTTTTCTGCGGCAAGGGTGAAATTTTTATGTTCGGCAACAGCTAACACATATTGTAATTGAGTTATCGTCATGTTGATAGTATTTTTTGATGCAAAAATAAGAAAATATAATTTTTATTGATATAAAATTTAAGGAACTTACTATAGGTTTGTAGTAAATTATTGTAAAAAACAAGATTATGAAAACAAATATTTTAGGATTACCGGTAAAAGAGTCAGAAGCAATAGTAAAAGAATTAAATATATTATTGTCCAATTTTCAGGTCTATTATCAAACTTAAGAGGAATTCACTGGAACATCAGAGGGAAACGTTTCTTTGATCTTCATGTGAAATTCGAAGAATTGTACACAGACGCGCAGTTAAAAATTGATATGATAGCCGAAAGAGTTTTAACTATTGGCGGAACCCCGCTTCATACTTTTGAAGATTATATCAAAAATAACAAATTGGCAATAGGAAAAAATATCTCCAATGATGAAAAAGCGGTGCAGTTAATCGTACATTCTTTATCTGACTTACTAAAAATCGAGAGAGAAATCCTGAACAAATCAGGTGAAATTAATGATGAGGGAACAAATTCTATGATGAGTGATTTCATTGCGGAGCAGGAAAAGACCATCTGGATGATGAATGCCTGGTTAGAAGAGACGTTGTAAAATTCTCATTATAAATAAGTTGAAATCAGAATGATGAAATTTTGTCATTCTGATTTTTTATGAATGTTAAATTTGTATAAATTTTTTGCCTTCAGGCTTTGATTTTATTCGTTTAACGCTATTTTTGCCTCAATGAAATTAATCGCTCGCATATTACTATTCATATTTATTGCTTTTTTGTCAACCCCAACTATTGTTACGGTAATAAAAAAAAGCAGTAATACAGCTATAGCCTTCAGTTTTTCTGAAGAAGAGCAAGCGCATAAAGAACTCAAAGCAGCAGTTTATGCAGCTATATTTCAGCATGAACTGGTTACGCCGGTTTTTAACGAGTCTAAAATCATATTATCTGGCAATATTGTAAAATTAGATAATATCTCCCCAAGCATTTTTGCTCCTCCTCCCAACTTGGCATAATACTTCCGATTATTTTAAACCAACTGTATTTATCGTAAATGCAGCAGATCTTTAATGTATCCATTTTTAGTATTGTATTATGACAAAAAAAATTAATCTTTTTGCCAACCTTAAATCTGATTTTGCTTCAGGTTTAGTGGTTTTCCTGGTTGCTCTTCCATTGTGTTTAGGTATTGCAATGGCTTCAGGAGCTCCGTTATTTTCCGGAATTATCGCAGGTGTCATTGGTGGTATAGTAGTAGGCTATTTAAGCCAGTCCCACATTAGTGTATCAGGACCGGCAGCTGGTCTGACAGCTATTATTTTAACCGCTATTACTGATTTTGGCGCTTTCGATGTGTTTTTACTGTCTGTTTTTATTGCTGGATTAATTCAGTTAGCATTAGGATTTTTAAAAGCCGGAAGTATTTCAAATTATTTTCCAACCAATGTTATCGAAGGGATGCTGGCAGGTATCGGAATCATTATCATCTTAAAACAATTGCCACACGCTTTTGGTTACGATGCCGATTTTGAAGGGGATCAGGCTTTTATTCAAAACGACGGAAGTAATACTTTTTCGTTTCTGTTTGATCTGTTAAACCACATTCAGTTAGGCGCAGTGGTGATCTCCCTGGTTTCTTTGGTCATACTAATTTCATGGGATAAGATTTCGTTCCTGAAAAACTTAAAATTAGTTCCGGGCGCACTTATCGCTGTTATTGCCGGAGTAGTTCTTAACGAGATTTTTGTTTCTTCAGGAAGCTCGCTGGCAATTGCCAAAGAACATTTGGTTTCTTTGCCGGTTCCAAAATCTTTTGATGAATTTAAATCTATTTTGATTATGCCCAACTTTGCTGCGGTAACGAATCCGCAGGTGTGGATTGTCGCTGTTACTATTGCTATTGTGGCTTCTATCGAAACCCTATTATGTATTGAAGCTGCTGACAGAATGGATGTTCAGAAACGTTACACCAATACCAATGTGGAACTTAGAGCTCAGGGAATTGGTAATATTTTAAGTTCACTTTTAGGTGGTCTGCCAATGACTTCAGTGGTGGTTCGATCTTCTGCAAATAACAATGCAGGAGCAAAATCTAAGATGTCGGCCATCATCCACGGGGTGCTTTTACTAATCAGCGTTTTGTCTATACCGACAATTTTGAATAAAATTCCACTGGCAACTTTAGCCACTGTGTTGATTTTGGTTGGGTATAAATTAGCAAAACCGGCAACGTTCCTGCATTTCTGGGAAAAAGGAAAATATCAGTTTGTTCCATTTATTGCCACTTTAGTTTTTGTAGTCGCTACAGATTTATTGAAAGGTGTTGCTTTGGGAATCATCATCAGTATTATTTTCGTATTGAGAGGTAACCTTAAAAGAGCGTACAGTTTCAAAAAAGAAGAATACGAAGACGGAGATGTTATTCATATCGACTTAGCACAAGAAGTTTCATTTTTGAATAAAGCGGCTATTAAGTTGACATTGAGTGAAATTCCGGAAAATTCTAAAGTAATCATTAATGCACACGATACGGAGTATATTGCACATGATGTTCTGGATTTGATTCGTGAGTTTAAGGAAACCCGCGCTGTGGATGAAAATATCAAAGTAAAACTAAAAGGCTTCAAGAAAGCCTATCAGTTGGAAAATTCACCGGATATTAATAACCACGTGTCGATCGAACATTATTATGATGTTGCCAAGAGAGCATTGGTTAAAAAAGAAGTGATAAAAGAAGATTTTAAAAATTAAACATATAAAGGTATTTCTAAAGGGAGTATGTAGCAATAATAGGGTAACTTTACAGTAAAGTTATTTTGAAATGTTAATCATTTAGAAATACCGTTCAAAAAAATAAAAAAATAATGAGAGAGTTTTATAACAAATTATTAGAAAATAATAAAGAGTGGGTTGAAAAATCATTGGCTTTAGATCCTAATTATTTTGCAGATTTAGCCAAAGGCCAAACTCCGCCATTGTTATGGATCGGATGTTCGGACAGCCGTGTTCCTGCAAATGAAATTATTGGTGCTAAACCAGGTGAAGTTTTTGTACACAGAAACATCGCTAACATGGTAGTGCACTCTGATATGAATATGCTGAGTGTTTTAGATTATGCGGTAAACGTACTAAAAGTAAAACATGTTATTGTTTGCGGACATTACGGGTGTGGTGGTGTAAAAGCGGCAATGGGTAACCAGTCTGTTGGAATTATTGATAACTGGATTCGTCATATTAAGGATGAATACCGTTTGCACGACAAATACCTAAATTCAATTGAAGACGAGACAGAGCGTTTTAATGCTTTTGTTGAAATTAATGCTAAAGAACAGGTTTACAACTTGGCAAAAACCTCGATTGTACAGGGAGCGTGGAAAAATGGTCAGGAACTAATGCTTCACGGATGGGTTTACGGTTTAAATTCAGGTTTTGTAACCGATTTGGATGTAAATATAAGTTCGAATGAAGAACTTGATGCAGTTTACCAATTGGATCTTTAAAATATAAATAAAAAAAATCGCCTCAAAGGGGCGATTTTTTTTATTCGTTTTCGTCCAGATTTTCATTAAAAGCAGACGGTAATAAAGTTGGAATGAACTTGATTAAAATCGGAAGTAACAAACTGCCGCCCGGAAGCAGAAATATCGTTAATGACGGAATCGTTTTGCAGATATCCAGCAATTGTTTTTTTACCTTTTTCTTTTCTTTGGCATCCAGGTCCCTGGTTGTCGAATACGCCAGCAGAACCATTAGTTCTTTGCTTTGAACAATTTCCTTAACCAATCGGTTTTTATTCCTTACAATCAGTTTTACAACGGTATGCGTCATCTGATCATAAAAGTGTTTGACCGGATTAGAGTAATTAAAATAAGGAATTTTCTTTTTATGCGTGGTAATAAAAGTATGGGTAGTGTCAATACTTTGGGTAACAAAATCGTCAGAAACACCCATCATGGAACCCAAGGAATACAGGAAATAGGCTTCTTCGTTTTCTACGACACCATCGCTCCACAGCGCCATTCCGGCCATGTCTATTAAATAATACTGTTCGAGTTTATTACTGAAATACCCGAGTTGCAGGGTCTCTAAAGTATCTACTGTAACTTTTGAGAATTTTGAATAGCGTATGGAAGCTTCGAAAAGTTTAATCAGTAAATCGTCATGTTGCGATTTAACGGGTTTTGTTTTTAAGGCCAAGGCAACAATGCCAAGAACCGTTTCTTCAATTCGCTTCAAATATTTTTCGGGAATTTCCCCATGCGCTAAATATTGCCTGAAAGCCAATACATCTATAAATAATAAAGCGTTGGTTACCAGATGCGAGAAGTTTTTACTTATAATGCTGTCATTGGTCTGAACCCTCTCATCGATAATGTTTTCTAAAGCAAATGAAGGAGTATCTTTTGGAAGTAAAATTTTAAACAGGTTAAATCCTTCCGGATTCATTTGTTTGTAGAATTTTAAGGCTTCAGTGATAAAATTTTTGGGCTCAGAGTTTCTTTTCTCTAAACAAAAAACATTGTATAAAGTGTTTAAAAGGGCTACTTTCGAAATTTCAGTTTTAAACCAGCCTTTTATCGGAATAGGAATCTGGGAATCTATAGATATGATATGGCCATAGATAAAGCCGGTTTCCCTGACTTTATAATAAAACGAATCGATAGTCTCAAAAGGAATAGCTTCTGAAAACTTTTGTTCGCTAAAAAATTTATCTATCCAGCCTGATGCCGATGCGTTAATCATTAACTTTAGTTTGAGGATGCAAAGCTATATCTTTTTCTTGTGTTAAGATTAGTTTTAAATGAAATAACCACTAGATTTTGTGAAAAATAGTGGTTATTGTTTTTTTATTTGATGATTCCGGCGCAGGCAACCCTTCCTCCGGCATTTCCCGTAGGCTGTGTCGTAAAGTCATCTGTTCCCTGGTGTACGATTAAACCTTTTCCTAATACATCTTTTGTGGCATCACCACAGCCAACGCACCATTCGTCAGTGGTTAAAGTAATCGTTCCGTTTCCTTTTGCATCAGCGGTAAAGTTTCCTATATCACCTTTATGGTATTCGGCTGAACCCCATTTTCCGTGTTTTTTAAAAGTAGGATTCCAGTGTCCGCCGGCAGAACTTCCGTCCGCAGCAGTACAGTCTGATTTTTCATGAATATGGATGGCGTGAACACCTGGTTCCAGACCAGCCACTTTTGCTACAAAAGTTACTTTGCCGTTTTTCTCCGTAAAAGTAGCAGTACCGCTTACAGTACTATTGCTTTTAGGTTCTAAATTAACCGTCAGGGTTTTGGCGTCATTTGATTTTGTACTGGTCTTACAGCCAATTATTAAGGCAGTAATTATAGCGAAAGAAAGAATTACTTTTTTCATATGGAAGGCTTTTAAATTAAAGATTAAGTAAATTTAACATAAAAATACCGATTAACTTGGAGCCAAAAGTTAAAAAAATTCTAAAACTCGAAGCCATATTTAAGTATTTTTTGAGAAAGGAAGCCAAAAATATTGCCTAAATTCGTATCGGTTTTTATTCAAAAAAGCTGAAATATAATTTTCTAATTCATTGCTGTTTAGTATTTAAAGTGATAAAGAGGAATGTTTTTATCCTTGTTTTCTTAAGTAATCCTATAAATCTGTTTTATGAAAGCTAAATCATTTTTTTCATTAGTGCTATGTTGCTTTTTAAGTTTTGCTGTTCCCGCGCAGGAAAAATCTAAAAAAGAGCTTAGGGCAGCAAGAGAGCTTCAAAAACAGAAAGAAACCGAAAACCTCATTACGTCAAAGAATTTTGTTTTCAATGCTGAGAAGGCCAATCCGTTAGGGTACAGAATGATTATTCTCGATTACAATACGTACACTATAAAAGTTACCAAAGAGAATGTGGTTTGTGATCTGCCGTTTTTTGGACGTGCTTATAAAGTTGCTTACGGATCTTCTGACGGAGGTATAAAATTTGAAGGAAAGCCGGAGAATATTACGATAGAAAAGAAGAAAAAAAGCTACCTCGTAAAAATGATTGTAAAAGGTAAAGATGATGTCTATAATCTTTTGTTTACTGTTTTTTATGATGGCGGAACAAATGTGTCTGTTACCAGTAATAACAGGGCTTCCATTTCTTACGATGGTGAAATTAAGGCACCGGAAACGAAAATGTAGTTATAGTTTGTACAGAAAATAAAAACGGCTGTAATTTTAAAATTGCAGCCGTTTATTATTTATTTAAATGAATCTATTTTGCAGTTTTAACTTCATAGATGGCATTGACCATTCCGTTTTGAGGACTGTCCAGAGTAAGTTCCCAAAACATTATTCCGCCCAGTTTTTTCGCTTTCACATATTCGGTTTTTGCTTTTATTGATTGAATGTCATCTGATGTAGCAAATGTTTTGGATGCTGCATTGTACCAATAGGGTGCTTTTGCCTTTTCATCCCAAAAAGATTTCCATCCATTGGCTTCTGTATACGTTGAGGCGAAGTTTTTAAAATTGACCCCTTCAATATGTTCTCCGGGCTGATATAAACCGTTGTTTACGTTTTCAACATTCTTCCATGTTCTGGAATAAAAAGCTCCGCCAATAATCAATTTTTCTGCCGGAACTCCCTGATTTAATAAATAGGTTACGGCTCTGTCTGTCGATTCTTCTTTCGGATTGGTACTGTATAACGGGGTATGATGTCCGGTAACTTTAGAATAGCCGTTAACCAAATCGTAACTCATGATGTTAATGCGGTTTACTAACGGAGCGACAGCTTTCCAGTCTATAGATTCGTCTAAATATTTTTGAAATCCTCCGGCCGCAAAACTCAGTTCGTATTTTTTGCCTAAAGTAGAACGTAAGATTTTGATTAATTCGGTGAAATTAGGTTTGTCAGCAGCCTGAAACAAATGTCCCGGAAGTCCTTCAATGGCAGGATATTCCCAGTCTAAATCTAAACCGTCTACTTTAAAATAGGTACTTACTTCTTTTACCGATTTTGCAAATTTCAATCTGCCTTCAGCTGTTGAAAAAGCAGCAGAACAAGGCTCACAACCTCCCCAGCCCCCAAGTGACAAAACAATTTTAAGCTGTGGATTTTTGGTTTTTAAAGAAACTAAATATTTAATGGTAGTAGAATCTTTAGGAGAATCAACACTTAGTTTTCCGTCTTTTAAATGACAGAAACTAAAAATAATCTGGTCCAGTTTACTTACTTCGTATTCGTTAATCAATTTATCATCACCGGTGTAATAGGCAATAATGTCCATTTTTTTATTTTTTTGCGCAAACGTATTTGTGGCACACAAGCACAGAAAAAATAAGGCAATCAGGTTAATCTGTTTCATTTTTAAGCTATTAGTTTTTTGAAATGCTAAATATAAAACATTAGAATTGAAAATTCACTATCAGATATGTAACAGAAATGTAATTTTAATAAAGATTTGTGAAATGATCTCAAAGATAATGTAGAGGCGCACAGCAGTGCGTCTCGTCATTGTTTAGACGCACTGCTGTGCGCCTCTGCAATATGGTAAAAAAAATTAGGGTAAAAAAAATCAAAAATAAACCCGCACTGTTTCGGACAAGTGCGGGTTTAAACAAATTAAAAGCTAAAAACTATTTTTGTATTAGAAGCAGTATTCGTTTTCTGCTACTAATTTAGAAGTAATAACCTCTCTTAAAGCTACCACATTTGGATTGTTTGTATATTTTGTAAAACGTTTTAATCCCATTAACATCATACGTTGCTCGTCACCTTCAGCAAAAGAAATGATTCCTTCTTTTCCTCTTGAGTTTACGATATCTACCGCTTTATACAAGTATAATTTTGCCATTGCAATTTGCTCCTGTACTTTAGCTTCACCTTGATTTTTGGCTAATTTCTCCGTTCTAAGAATAGTACTTTCTGCCATATATACTTCGATTAATATATCAGAAGCAGCCATTAATAACTGTTGGTGAGAATCTAAATCCGGTCCGTATTTCTGAACGGCACTTCCTGCAACCATTAAGAAAACTTTTTTCAGGTTAGCGATGATTCCTTTTTCTTCCGCAAATAATTCAGAGAAATCAGGCGTGTCGAAAGATGGAATTCCCATTAATTCTTCAGAAACTTTCATAGCCGGTCCTAATAAATCAACATGACCTTTCATAGCCTTTTTGATTAACATACCTACAGAAAGCATTCTATTAATTTCGTTTGTTCCTTCGTAGATTCTGGCAATACGGGCATCTCTCCAGGCACTTTCCATTGGCGTGTCTTCAGAGAATCCCATTCCACCGAAAATCTGGATTCCTTCATCAGCACAAGATTGTACGTCTTCAGAAACTGCTACTTTAAGGATAGAACATTCGATAGCGTATTCTTCAACACCTTTCAATTCGGCTTCCTGATGAGAAGTTCCTTCCGCTTCACGGGCAGCAATTCTGTCTTCGATATCTTTTGCAGCACGGTAAGAAGCACTTTCTCCGGCGTAGGCATTCGTTGCCATTTCAGCTAATTTAGAACGGATCGCTCCAAAAGATGAAATTGGAGTATTAAACTGAATTCTTTCGTTAGCATATTTTACAGCATTTGAAGTCACTCTGCGTTGTGCATCCAGACAAGCTGCTGCCAGTTTAATACGACCAACGTTCAAAGCATTCATAGCGATTTTGAAACCGTTTCCTCTTTCAGACAACATGTTTTCAACCGGTACTTTTGTATCGTTGAAGAAAACCTGACGCGTAGAAGAAGCACGGATTCCTAATTTATGCTCTTCTTCATTCATGGAAATTCCGTTAGACGGATCGTTTTCTACGATGAAACCTGTAATATTTTTATCATCACCAATACGGGCAAAAACGATGAACACGCTGCAGAAACCTGCATTTGAAATCCACATTTTTTGTCCTGTAATTTTATAGTGCGTTCCGTCTTCAGATAAAACGGCTTTTGTTTTTCCTGAGTTAGCATCAGATCCTGCACCTGGTTCCGTTAAACAATAAGCTCCAAACCATTCTCCTGAAGCCAGTTTAGGAACGTATTTTTTCTTTTGTTCTTCAGATCCATAAAGGGTAATTGGCATTGTCCCGATTCCGGTATGTGCACCAAAAGCAGTTGAGAAAGATCCTGTAGCACCCGAAATGTAATCGCAAACTAACATAGTAGAAACGAATCCCATTCCCAATCCACCGTATTCTTCCGGAACGGCAACTCCTAAAAGTCCCAATTCACCTGCTTTACGCATAGAAGCTTCTGTATACGCATAATCTTTCTTCTCGAAACGATCTTTATGCGCCCATAATTCTTTGTCTACGAACTCTTTTACAGAGTCACGCATCATTAACTGCTCTTCCGAAAAATCTTCTGGTGTAAAGACATCTTCGCATTTTGTTTCTTTAACTAAAAACTGACCACCACGGGTTACGTTTTTTTCGATTGTATCTGCCATTTTTTATTCTTTTTAGAGAAAAGAAAATAGAATATAGAGAATAGACTTTACTTCAATCCGTTTTGGAAGCTCATTGTTATTCTTTGAAATTCTTCTATTTTAATTTCTAATTGGTTAAATTGTATTTTGTTTATGTATTTTCTATGCGTAGCAATTAATAATTGCGTGATTAGTTCAAATGAGGAGCCTAGAGAAATGTCTAAAAAATGACTGAAAGATTTATCTGTTCTTGAAGAACCTTCAGCAATATTACTAGGCATTGAAACAGAACATCTGCTAATTTGAGAACTTAAATCATATCTTTCATGTTTTGGAAATTCTAACAATAAATCCGAGATATCATTAGCGATTGAAATTCCAATTTGCCAAATCTTTAAGTTCTTATAATTATGTCTCATGTTTTTGAGTCAAGTTAAGAAATTAAAACAAAAAAAGTAAGATTAATACTATTTTTATTTAAAGCTAGAACTTTATGTCGCTACAAAAGCCTTATCTCTTTCCTTTCACAAAACTCTATTCTCTTTATTCTATGCTCTTTATTCTATATTCTATTCTCTTTATTAAAGAACCTCGTAAATCCCCGCAGAACCCTGTCCAGTCCCCACACACATACTCACGATTCCGTATTTGTTACCTCTGCGTTTCATTTCGTCGAATAACTGAACAGAAAGTTTAGCACCTGTACATCCCAGAGGGTGACCTAAAGCGATCGCTCCACCGTTTACGTTTACGATATCCGGATTTAAACCTAGTTCGCGAATTACAGCCAGAGACTGAGAAGCAAAAGCCTCGTTTAATTCCACTAAGTCAATATCTTTCAATTCTAAACCAGCTTGTTTTAAGGCTTTCGGAATTGCTTTTACAGGACCGATACCCATGATTCTTGGTTCAACACCAGAAGAAGCAAAGTTTACCAATCTTGCAATGGGCTCCAGGTTTAATTCTTTCACCATATCCTCGCTCATGATCAAAACAAAAGCAGCACCATCACTCATTTGAGAAGAGTTACCGGCAGTTACGCTTCCGTCAGCGGCAAAAACAGGTTTCAAACCAGCCAATGCAGCCACAGAAGTTCCGGCACGTGGACCTTCGTCTTGTTTTACTACATATGATTTAGTTTCTTTTTTACCGTTTTCGTTGATGAACGTTTGATCAACAGTAATCGGAACAATTTGTTTGTCGAATTTTCCTTCAGCCTGCGCTTTTAGGGCTTTCATATGAGAGTTGTAAGCAAACTCATCCTGATCTTCTCTGGAGATTTTGTATTGGTTGGCTACTGCTTCAGCCGTTAAACCCATACCCCAGTAGTAATCTTCATGACCTGCAGCGGCAACTTTATAATCCGGAGTTGGTTTGTAACCTCCCATCGGAATAAAACTCATGCTTTCTGCTCCACCGGCAATGATACAATCTGCCATTCCTGACTGGATTTTAGCAGTCGCCATTCCGATAGTTTCTAATCCGGATGCGCAATAACGGTTTACGGTTACACCAGGAACATCTTCTACTTTTAATCCCATTAAAGAGATCAAACGCCCAACGTTCAAACCTTGTTCTGCTTCCGGCATGGCATTTCCTACCATCACGTCATCAATACGTTTTTTGTCAAAATCAGGCAGTTCATCCATCATAAACTGAATGGTTTCCGCAGCTAATTCATCAGGTCTTTTAAATCTAAAAACCCCTTTTGGTGCTTTCCCTACCGCTGTACGATAAGCTTTTACTATATATGCTGTTTTCATTTGTTTTTGTTTTTAAGATTATAGAAAATAGATCATAGAAAATAGACTTTTACTTTGTCTCAAAATCTATATGCTATTCTCTTTATTCTATTTTTTAAGACTATAGAAGATAGCGTATAGAAAATAGACTTAAAGTCTTACATCTATATTCTATTCTCTTTGTTCTATTTTCTAATTACGAAGTGGTTTTCCTTTAGTTAACATATACTGAATTCTCTCTAAAGTCTTGCGCTCTGTACAAAGAGATAAGAAAGCTTCACGTTCGATATCTAATAAATATTGTTCGGATACTAAAGTGGCTTCAGATAAATCACCACCGGCCATTACGTAAGCCAGTTTGTTGGCGATTTTTTTATCGTGCTCAGAAATGTATTTTCCGGCTTCCATCTGATCGGTTCCCACTAAGAACATTCCCAATGCTTGTTTACCTAAAACCTTAACATCAGTTCTTCTGATTGGTTGTGTATAACCCGCTTCAGCCATTAACAACGCATGTTTTTTAGCTTCAGCAATCTGACGGTCTTTGTTTACCACGATAACATCTTTTCCATGCTGTAAAAGTCCGGTATCAAAAGCTTCGTAACCTGAAGTCGATACTTTTGCCATTGCGATCGTTAAGAAATACTCCTGAAGAACGTTTAGTTCCACATCGTTTTTACGGAAAAGATCTGAAGCTCTTAAAGCCATTTCTTTAGATCCGCCACCACCAGGAAGTACACCAACACCAAACTCAACCAATCCCATATAGGTTTCTGCAGCAGCAACCACTTTATCAGCGTGTAAGCTCATTTCGCATCCACCGCCAAAAGTCATTCCGTGAGGCGCTACTACAACCGGAATTCCGGAGTAACGAACACGCATCATCGTGTCCTGGAACAATTTGATTGCCATGTTCAATTCATCATATTCCTGCTCAACGGCCATCATGAAAATCATTCCGATATTGGCTCCAACAGAAAAATTCGCTGCCTGGTTACCAATAACCAGTCCCTGATATTCTTTTTCAGATAAGTCGATTGCTTTATTGATAGCAGCAAGTACGTCGCCGCCAATGGTATTCATTTTAGACTGGAATTCTAAGTTTAAAATTCCGTCACCTAAGTCCTGGATAATTGCGCCGCTATTGCTCCATACTTTTTTGCTTTCGCGAATGTTGTTCAGGATAATAAATGCATCCTGTCCCGGAACTTTAACTTGTGATTTTGTTGGGATATTGTAGAAATAAGAAGCGCCTTCTTTTACAGAGTAGAAACTTTCGCTTCCGGAAGCTAACATTTCCGTAACCCATGCAGCCGGTTCTAAACCTTCTGCTTTCATGATTTCGATTCCGTTGGCAACACCAATGGCGTCCCAAATTTCGAATGGACCATTTTCCCATCCGAAACCGGCTTTCATCGCATCATCAATTTTATATAATTCGTCTGAGATTTCAGGAATTCTGTTGGAAACATAAGCAAACATTCCAGAGAAACTCTTACGGTAGAATTCTCCTGCTTTGTCTTTTCCTTTCACTAAAACTTTAAAACGGTTGATTGGTTTATCGATAGTTTTTGTCAGTTCAAGTGTAGCGAAAGAAGCTTTTTTAGCCGGACGATATTCTAATGTATCCAAATCTAAAGAAAGAATGTCTTTATCGACTTTTTTGTAGAAACCTTGTCCTGTTTTGCTTCCCAACCATTTATTCTCCATCATTTTGTTGACGAAATCAGGAAGTTTAAACAATTCGTGTTGTTCGTCAGTCGGGCAGTTTTCATAAATACCGTTGGCAACGTGCACCAAAGTATCCAGACCAACCACGTCAACGGTACGGAAAGTAGCCGATTTTGGGCGACCGATAACCGGACCAGTCAGTTTATCAACCTCTTCAATTGTTAATCCCATTTCTTTTACCAAATGGAACAAACTCTGGATTCCGTAAATACCAATTCTGTTTCCGATAAATGCCGGAGTATCTTTGGCCACAACCGAAGTTTTTCCTAAGAATTTAGATCCGTATTCATTTAGGAAATCCAATACTTCAGTGGAAGTTTTTGGACCAGGAATAATTTCAAATAATTTTAAGTAACGCGCAGGGTTAAAAAAGTGGGTTCCACAGAAGTGTTGTTGAAAATCTTCGCTTCTTCCTTCGCTCATAAAGTGAATCGGAATACCGGAAGTGTTAGAAGTAACCAAAGTTCCCGGTTTACGGAATTTTTCGATTTGTTCGAATACTAATTTCTTAATATCCAGACGTTCCACTACAACTTCAATAATCCAGTCCACATTGGCAATTTTTGCCATGTCGTCTGTAGTATTTCCAGTAGTAATTCTGTTGGCGAATTTCTGGCTGTAAATAGGAGAGGGTTTTGATTTCAATGAATTCGCTAAGTGTTCGTTTACCACTCGGTTGCGAACCACTTTACTCTCAAGCGTTAATCCTTTTTTAGCTTCAGCTTCTGTCAACTCGCGGGGTACGATGTCAAGCAGTAAAACTTCAACACCAATATTGGCAAAATGGCAAGCTATTCCTGAACCCATAATTCCGGATCCGATTACAGCGACTTTTTTAATTGTGCGTTTCATAATTTGTTACTATTTGTTTTTTGTATGGAATCTGATATGTTTTAGAAAATAAGGTTATTCATTTTCCGGTTTTTCTGTTTGATTAAATATGTTCTTGTCCTGAATCAATTCGTTGATGATTTCCGAAACCTCAATAAAATGTTTTAATTTTTCGTCAGAAACATGTTTCCGAACCGTTTCATTAAATTTCAGCACTGTATTTTTAGATAAATCTCTTTTTTCTTTTCCAAATTCGGTCAGGTAAATCAAAACGCCTCTTCCGTCACTCGGGTTCTTTTTGCGGACAATAAGACCTTTATCTTCCATTGATTTTAAGGTTCTGGTCAAGCTGGTAGCTTCCATTCCCATTCTTGGGCCTAACGCCGTAGATGGAGTTCCGTCTTCTTTGTCTATACTCAAAAGGGCAAATCCTGTCGCCATAGTGGCATCGTATTTTGCAGCTTCCTCGTTATACATTCTTGACACAGCCTGCCAGGTGGCTCTTAAAATATAATCTATTGTTTTGTCTTTCATAAGTAACTATATCGATTTCAAATATAATCAAAAAATACTATGCGTGCATATTATTTTTGAATAAATTTTTGGTTAATGAAAAAATGTCTCTGAAACAGAGTGGTTTAGGGTTAGTTTTTGAATTGAAATATACTATTCTTTTTTGAGATTTTAACAAATTCGTCAGCGTAAAAAATCTTTTATGGTTTTAAATCCTCTTTTAATTCCGCATTTGGTAAAAAAAACTGAATTTAATGCGAATAAAATTTACTCCTTATATTTTTCAAGTGCCATCTGGAGGTTTTTTTTCATCCGGTTCCGCAGGCCTTCCGGTTTCAGGATTTCGATGCCACACCCAAAACCCAATAACAGACGTTCCATTTCATAATTCGGAATAACGAGTAAATGCACTATAATGGTGCCGTCATCATTTTGTTTGATCAGTCTTTGTGTCGGATGCAGGGGTTTTGTCAATACATAAGGAGCATTTATTTCATCGATCCAGAGTTCGATTTTTCTGGGCTGCAAACCCGAATTCACCGTTACGCCAATTACATTTTTATAATACAAATCGGCATCAAAATCTTGTTCTAAATACGGTACATTAAAATCGTAATCAATGGCAATAATGCGGTCCAAAGCCAGATTGGTAATGGGCTGTGAGCCCTTTTTCTTTCCAACTAAAAACCATCGGTTATTGAATTCCTTCAAAATAAACGGATGAAAATGAAACTTATTTTCTTCCCTGGATTTAAAGGATTTGTAGGTAATGACGAGTGCCACTTTTTTGATAATCGCCTGATACACTTCATCTAAATAATGCAGACCTTTCAGTCCTTCATTTTTATCCAGATAAATAACCGGTCGCGTATGTGATTTCTCGGAGTAGATTTTATCCTCCAGACGCTGCAGTATATCCGAAACGTCGCTGAACAAAGAGAAATCCTTAAACTGTTTGAGCATCGAAACGGTTTCGGTTAAGACATTCATGTCGGTTTCCGTCAGCGGAATATCGGTGATGGTAAATTCGTCGTCTTCATATTTATAGAACTTCTTGTCATACACGACAATAGGGGCGTTGTAGCCCAGTTTTTCACTCCGCATCAACTGAATATCCATCTGGATCGTTCGTTTGCTGATGGAATTCTCGCGGCCTTCATATTCAAACAACGCTTCAGAACAGCATTCGATTAAATCTTCCAGGGTCCATTGACGATACCTGTTTTGTAAACATTTGTCTATTGTTTTGTACCGTATTAAGGCATTTTTGTTTTGTGACATAGTATGTTTTTTTGCCACAAAGGCACAAAGGCACAAAGTTTTTTTGCCACAGATTAAAAGATTAAAATGATTAAAAAATCTCCTCAATCTCCTCAATCTGCGAGAAACAAAAACTTTGCGGCTTTGCGGCTTTGCGCGTTTATTTTTTCGTTTCCAATATTCCGTCCAGAAACCCGACAGGTTTTTAAAACCTTTCGGGTTTATCATTGCGATATGTAACCGTTAAAATGAATCAATATAAAATCTGCTCGATCTGCAAAATCTGCGAGAGAAAAACTCTGCGCAATTCAATTTTTAGCTTAATAATTTTATCTCTTTCTCAATATTCAATCTAGCTTTCTCTTCATACAATTTTCGGAATTCATCAGTCTGATA
Organism: Flavobacterium cupreum; assembly: GCF_003996965.1. GTDB lineage: Bacteria > Bacteroidota > Bacteroidia > Flavobacteriales > Flavobacteriaceae > Flavobacterium > Flavobacterium cupreum. The sequence continues at coordinate 179,018 of NZ_QWDM01000011.1, forward strand.
GATAAAGTCATTCTCCAGAAAATGTTTTAAAGCCTTCGCTCTTCCGGGTTTATAGAGAAAATCGGGATAAATGCGGTATTCTTTTCTGATTTGCTCAAAGTAAATTTGATAGGCATCCCAATCGCGGGCAAGAATCTTCAGGTCAAAATCTATTAACCAGTTGATATCTTCAATTGTATGATGTGCATGGAGTTGTGTGGCACAAATAGCATCAAAAACGAATTGTTTGTCAAATGAAATATTTTCAGGTAAGATCGACAAAGCAAATTCAGCACTTTTGAGTTCATTATCTTTTTTGCTGCTCTTATAAATGTAATCGTGATAAAAAACAGCAAATAATACTTCGTTAGGAAATTGAAGCTGATCCAAATACATTTCAAAACATTCAACCATATCTCTGATGTGGGTAAGGTTGTGATAATGCCTTGATTTCCCGGAATATGCCTTTTCTAAATCAGACCAGTTTCGCTCGATTTCTTTTTCTTCAAAACCAATATTGGCGAGCAATTCCCTAAACTTTTGCTTTAGACTCATATCCTTTTTTACTCAAATATAGAATTCTTTTTTTACTGCGCAAAATAACTGCGTACTACTTCTGAAATCTTTGCTCAGGAAATAAAACAAGTTCATTGAAATAAAAAATTGCGTTAACAGGGTCAAGTTTGAGTTACTTCGAAAAACTTTCCACGTACACACTTACACCATTACCGGTTAACACAATTTAGAAGGAGGCAGTAGCTCAGCGGTTAGAGCAGGTAGTTTTGAAATTATCCTCAAAAGGTCAATCAAAACTTACTTCGTACACTTTTAATGTCCGGGTCGTGGGTTCGAATCCCATCTGCTTCACTATTACAGGTCAATTAAAACTTACTTCAGAAAATCGGTATTTCCGGTTCGAGTCCGGCGAGTTTTAAAATTATCAGTAATAAAATGAGGGTCAAGATTAACTTACTTCGGGATAACCCCACCAAACTGTCACTTTGAATCAGTTAATCTATTACACTCGAATTTCAGGTCAAGTGTTTCTTACTTCAAATCTTTTAGGTAGAACCAGGAACACCATTATCTAAATTTTAAAAATTAAAAAAAATGAAAACAAAAGCATTATTAAAAATCAGTTTGCGTCAAAACGCCATTTTCATTCCATCAGAAATGATAACGAATGATATCAAAAATTTATCAGGAACAACATCGGTTTTAATGGCCAATGTTTCAAAACTCGGATTTACATTTTCCGAATCGTTATTGCACGCTTTAAATAATGTAAACCCAAATTATAAAGTCGAAGTTTTAGAAACGCTGAATGAAGTTTTAGGAACCGATAAAAACTGGACGCCTTTGGTGAAAGAATGGAATATTCCAACTGGAGAAACTGTTTTAGATCATATTGCAACTTTCTTCGCAACCGTTTTTAAAACCAAAAACGGAACGGCTTTACCATGCGGACATACCATTCCCGGGAATACTTTTCCTTTGGAAAGATACAACGGCTGTCCGTTTTGCGGAACTCCGTTTGCATTTGGTACAATCGAAAACTTCGGACAGGGAAGTAAATTGAAAGTGTTGGAATTGTGGACAGAAAAAGAGTTGGAAGACTTTTACAAATCATTATTGCAATCTAAAACGGCTTTAGACGCTACGCAAGTGGATAGTTTAAAAACAGCAATGCAATATTTGCCTTTGCCAAAAACAGACGTTGCAATGAAGGAAACTTTGATGCTGGTAATCGATCTTTTGATTGAAAACGGTAACGAAGCCAAAGCTGCTCAATTTTTAAAAACGCCAACGGATATCTTAAGATACTTATGGTATAAAAATACCGGAATGCTTCAGATTATCGAGCCAAAAACAATTGTGAAACGTGCGTCAAAAAACGCGCAGCATTTCCACCTTGTTTTAGATACAAGTGCGCAGGCAAGAATTGCTTCTCAAAAAGATTTGAAATTAAAATATTCCCGTAAAGAATGTTTGATGGCAGCCAATTGGTTGAATAATCTGGATATGGAAGTAGAAGCCATGTGCGAAATCATGCATCCGAAAAGAGGAATGTGGGTTCGTTTTATCAGGGCATTACGTTTGGCAGAATACAGCAAGAGAAAAGGGTTTGAAAAATTAGCTTTTTTCATGGATGTTTTTTACAACCAGGTGTATGACGTTTGGCAAAGCAAAGTGAACACATCACGATTAAAATTTGATGCCGATAAAACATTTGCATTACTAAAACAGCGTCCGGGATTGTTTGCACGTTCTTTATTCTCCAATATGTTATGGTTTGGTGCAGACGAGACCATCGCACATTTTGAAGAAATTATCGATAAAGTTCCGGCCCGACTCGTGTTTACCTTAAACATGTATGCTCAGAACTACTTTGATAAGAACATGCACAGAAGTGTGAAAGCTTTGGGTGGAACCAACAAACGAATTGAACCAAATGGTTTATTGAAACTGTACGATGATCTGCAATTGGAAGCAATGAAAAATCAAATCGAAGAATTATGCCTTTTGGCCATGAAAAAACGATTTGCAGCGGTTGCGAATACAAATAAAACGATGTATATCGATCCGCAATTATTTAATATTCCGGTTGCTATAGGAGATCGAAACGATACCGTTCAGGATTTACCGGTGGCTTTAATGGGAACACGTTTCCCGATTGAAGGCAACGAAGTGCGATTGTTTATGCAATGGGGTAAGGATTTGCCGGCACAGCATTTAGATATGGATTTGAGTTGTCATATCGCGTATGCAAACAGTACAGATATTTGTTCTTTCAGCCGACTGACCACAACAGGTTGTCAGCATAGTGGTGATATCAGAAGCATTCCGAATAAAATTGGAACCGCCGAATATATCAACATCAACATTGACAAATTGGCGAAAGCAGATGCCAAATTTGTAACTTTTACCTGCAATGCCTACAGTAACGGAAGCATCACGCCAAATCTTATTGTGGGTTGGATGAACAGCAAATATCCGATGAAAATCTCCGAGAAAACCGGAGTGGCATACGATCCGTCTTGTGTAGATCATCAGGTGCGTGTGACGCAAAACGTTGCCAAAGGTTTGGTTTTTGGAATTCTTGATGTAGCCAAAAGAGAAATCGTTTGGTTAGAGATGACTTTCGGAGGTCAGGTGGTGCAAGGTTTGGATTTCAAAGGAGTTCAGGCGTTGTTGGCAAAATTGAGCAGCAAATTGAATATTGGTAGTTTATTACAGCTTAAAGCGGAAGCTCAGGGTTTAATAATTACCGAAAATGAAATTGCTGACGAAATGTATACAGCGCAATGGGCTATGAATCCGGCAGCAGTAACACAATTATTAATTGATTAGGAGAAAGGTACAAAGGTACAAAGGTACAAAGGTTCAGAGGTACAAAGATTTTGTAGAGACGCACTGCGGTGCGTCTTTGCAAAGTTTGGTAAATTTAATCTCGCAGAGCCGCAGTCGCAAAGTTTTTTCTGCGTAATATTTGTCATTTCGACGAAGGAGAAATCTTCGCAGGCAACTCCGTAACGAAAGTCAATCTTTGTAGAGCTTCTCGTGGAGATTTACTTCGTCTGTTCGCTATCGCCCGAGTCTCCTTCGTCGAAATGACATAAAATGAGGAAAAATCATTTTTAATCTTTAATCTGTGGCTTAAAAAAACTTAGCGAAAAATATTTTAATTTATGACAATCAAAGAAATAATATACAAAGCTGAAAAAAGGTTTAAAAAAATACAGCTTATTGATTATCTGTATGGATTCCAAATTCAGCCTAATACAAAGTTTACAAAAGGTATTAGCCGCAAAGAAATTGATCAGCTTGAAATTCTTTTTGGATTTAAATTTCCTTGGGAATACAGAGAGATGCTCTTAACTTTTTCAAATTTAGATACTCCCACAATTTCAATTAATCCTGAAGATAAATCCGATATTCAATATAATCAGGACAACTTTTTTTATAATTATCCTGAGGATTATGATAAATCAAGATGGATTATTAATGAAATTGCTGAAAACAAATTTGAAGCAGAATCTGTTCTTACGGAAGCAGGTTTTGATGTTTCAAAAATAGTTGGATTCATTCCTACGTACCATCATCGGGTTCTTGTGGTTTTTGAAGATAAATATCTTTCACCAGTCATTTCTGTTTGGGGATCAGATATTATTATGTTTGGAAATAATTTACGGGAATATTTAAAAAATGAACTTTTAAGAATATAATCATGAAGACACCAATATATCAAATTTTTGGTTCTGAAAATTCGCTAGATGCCGATGTAGTTTTCTTTGTTAAAGAAATGCCGGAAACAATAGTAGAAAAACTGTCATTATCAAAGGAATTCAGTAAGACCATAACTTCATTTTTTCCAGAAAAAGTAATTAATGCGAATCTTGCTGTTTTAAAAAATGGTCATTTAACCGAGGTCTATAAAGGAACGACAGATGAATTAAATAACGCGTTGTTTTATACTTATCAGTTTCACGAACAAAAACAGGAGAATCAAATAACGAAACTTTTGGTACGGGATGTTGATTTAAAATTTTTGAGAAGCAGTCGCATGATTTTGTCTTTTGTAAGCAAAACCGAATATCGGGTTTTAGTAAAAAAAGCTTTAAAAGGAAATCTGAATGAAAAAATTCAGGCTTTAGAAACTATAAAACTAAGCGCTATAGCTTCCTTCGGGAAAGAAAAAAAAAGTCCCGATAGTATAAAATCAATAGCTTTTCAATTAGGACAAACAATTGCGCTTCAGGAAGGAAAAGAAATTTATACCAAAAATCAAATTGCAGCTTCTTTTCCGGATTTAAGAAAATATCTTTCCAGAGAAGAAAATGTCGATTTTAATGATTTGCAGAAATGGCTTTCGACATTTATAGAAATCATTAAAACGAGACTCTCTTTGATGAAAAATACATCAGAGTACAAATATGAAGATGAAAATGATTTTAACTACGCAAAATAATTGCGCACCAAAATTGAAATCTTTGTTCAAAGAAAATAACTAATGAATACAACGCTTTTAAAGGAAATGATTTCCAAAAATTATGTACGGGTAAACAAACATCCCGAGCATGATTTATACATTTATAATTATACTCAAAATGCCCAATTCGAACGTGTTTGGAATGAAGTAACCTTAGCCTGCAGAGGATTGATTTTAGATCAGAATGACACCATGATTGCAAGACCTTTTCCTAAGTTTTTCAATTTAGGTGAAATGGAAAATCAGGTGCTTCCGGATTCGACTTTTGAAGTATATGATAAAATGGATGGTTCATTGGGAATTTTGTATTGGATCAACGATGTACCTTTTATGGCAAGCAGAGGTTCTTTTGCAAGCGACCAGTCGGATAAAGCGAATGAGATGCTGCACGGTAAATACAGAAATTCATGGTCATTGCTGGATAAAACGAAAACCTATTTGTTCGAAATTATTTATCCTCAAAACCGAATCGTATTAGATTACGGAGCAGCAGAAGAACTGGTTTTGCTGGCGATTGTTGATACAACGTCCGGAGAAGAATTTCCATTAGAAAATATTGGTTTTCCTGTGGTTGAAAAATATGATGGAATCAAAGACATTATGACTTTAAAAGGATTGGATGTCAATAACAAAGAAGGTTTCATCATTAAATATGCGAACAATTTCCGTGTGAAAATTAAATTTGAAGAATACCTTCGTTTACACCGAATCGTCACTCAGGTTTCCAACGTGAACATCTGGGAATATTTGAAAACCAATCAGCCTATGGAAGAAATTCTGGAACGTGTTCCTGATGAATTTTTCGACTGGGTAAAACAAACCAAAGGCGATTTAGAGAATCAATATTCGGTAATTGAAAATCAATGTAAAAATGATTTTAAAATTTTGGAATCGCGCAAGGAAACTGCTTTGTATTTTCTAACTTGTCAATATTCAGGAGTATTATTTGCGATGCTGGATAATAGAGATTATTCGGAGATTATCTGGAAAATGATCCGGCCGACATTCGAAAAACCGTTTAATAAAGGAGAAGAATAAAAAAATAATTTACCTGCGCAAAATAGCTGCGCACTGGCAAAACTATATTTGTCAAACAAAAGAAAACACAATGATTATAAAACTTACATCAGAAAATAAATACTTTTTAGATATACTTTATAAAAATCCAAATACGGATCAGGGACTTTATCTAAAAGAATTAAAAAACGGAATTGTAATCGGGAACGTTGTTTCTGCTAACGAATATCATTGTGTTTTTTTAGATGGCAAACATAGTTATTTGCCCGAAGAGGGAAACCAGATCGATTTTCAAAGTTATTGCAGTCCGTTACTTGCTTTGAATATGTCGACCGAATTTTTCAATCATTTATACAAAGAAAATGCAAGTTTGAGTGAAACAGTAATTTCCTGGCTCGACAAAAATTACAATGAAGTAGATACCGAAAAATGTACGATCGAGGTAGCGACTTTTTTCATCGATTCTGGGTGGTATAAGAACGATCGTTATCTTTTGTCTAAATACATTGATGGAATTTCGCTGAATCATAAAATTGGTAATAATTACGAATTAAATATCGAAGGCAAAACGGTGAGGGAAGCGTTGCAAAAATTTTCGCTTGTAGCCCTGTTTTCGCACTTTACCAACAAATATGCGGTTTACACTTATATCGATGATTATTTTATTCAAAAGCATATCACGATGTTAACCAATATTTCGGGGATTCCGTATTTCGTGTTTTATCTTTTTATAAAAAGAATCATGCGTTCTCCGGTTCAGTTCGAAAAATTCAAACCACAGTTAGAAGCCTATTTTAATAGCGAAATACAATTTGTATTTACCGACACACATCAGTCCAGAAAAGAATTTATTTGCAGTCAAATCAATTTTGAAGAACCTGTTTTAGACTTTGGCTGCGGTGAATTACAGTATTTTAAATTATTGCTTAAAAAAGGATTTACGCAGGAATATCATGCTTATGATGAAGTTGATTTTAAGCATATTGCTGATAAAATTACCGCAATAGAAAATGCAGATAATTTACGATGGATTGAAAGTTTGGAAGAAATAAAAGACTTTGAAGGTCAGGTGATCCTAAGTGAAGTGATTGAGCATAATTCATTTGAAGAAGCAAAAGAATTGCTGATCTGGATTCGCGACAATACAAATTTTACCCAATTATTTGTGACAACACCGGATAAGGATTTTAATGTAAATTATGAAATGACAGAGGAATTCAGGCACGACGATCACGATTTTGAATTGTCAAATTCAGAGTTTAGGGAATTGATCAATGAAATTTTTCCAAATCCCAAATCATTTTATGGAGTAGGAGATTGTGTAAAGGGAGTTTATCCAACAAGTGCGGTAATCATTCAAAAAAAGTAAAAGATGTTAGACTATAGAGTAAGAAACAGAATAGAGTGGTTTTGCAAAAACAAGATAAATGATTTTTCGCCAACCATTTCACCGGCTCCAAAAAGCAAAGCAAAAAATGAAATTGAAAGCATCGGGGAAGCGGTAAATTATTATTTGGGAAAAGGGGTAACTGAATTTGTGGTTCAGAAAAAATACATGGGTTCGTATTGCACAATTTACCTGAAAAGAAACATTGAAGAAACGTATTTCGTTTCCCGAAACGGTTTTAAAATGGATCATATTGATGTAGACAAAGCAATAAACAGCGTAAAGGATCTGCATGCGAAAATGATAGTTGCTTTTCCTGATTTCGATACCATTTTGATTGCTTCAGAATTATTGCCCTGGAAAGTTTTGGGCGCTGGATTAATCGAGAAGGAATTTACGGGATACTATGACGCTTTAAAAACGCACAATGCCTATTTGCAGTCTTCAGGCTTACTTGAAAAACTGGAAAATGTAAAAGAATCAACAGCATTTACAACATATATTTCAGATAAAACACAACTTAGCAGAAAAGAATTTGGCAGTAAACATAAATCGCACATTATCCGTCAATACGAAGCTTTGGCAGCTGTAAAAATTCCGGATGTAGCAAAACAGGAAGAATCATTACAGGTTTTTAAAAATCAGATTAATACTTTTGGAGATGAAGCCGAATTGCATTTTAAGCCATTTACGATCTTAAAAGTGGTAAATACAGCTGGAGGTGAGATATTGCCAAACAGTAATCTGACTTATGAATTGGTAAACGATGATGTTTTTTTACATCTGGAAATTACAGATTTAAATAAAGAAGAAAAGCTAGGCGAGATTTATTCATTTTTCGAAAAACTAACCTCTGACAATGAGGAAGGTATCATGATCAAACCGGTTCAGAATTACATTAAGAATTTGCCACCGTGTTTTAAAGTCAGAAACAATAATTATCTGACGATGATCTACGGCGTAAATTTCCATCAGGATTTTGATCATTACTTAGAAAAAAGGAATGTAAAGAAGAAGTTGGAACAATCGATAAACGGTTGGGAAATCAATCAGAAAATGCTTCAGGTTCCTTACAAAGATTTAGAAGAAGAAAATTACCTCATGCGTTTGTTGCTTTTGAAGCGAATTAATAACGAAGAAATAGAAAAAACATTAGATCCAAGATTATAATAAAATTCAGAACATGAAAAAGACACCAACCTTAACGATACTTGCAGGCTGTCCGGCATCAGGGAAAAGTACTTTCGCCGAGTGGAAAGTAAGAACTGAACCTAAAACAATGCGAATAAGCCGTGATGAAATCAGGTTTTCGCAATTTCAGGAAGCGATGGATCCTGCAGCCGAAAGTATGATTTCGAAAATCGTTAACGGACAAATTAAAACGTTGCTTTCGAATGGATGGAATGTAATTCTGGATACTTGTAACGTAAAAGCAGAATACCTCAAACAACCGGTCAATGATTTTTCGGAAATGGCCAATATTGAATTTAAAGTGTTCGACTTACCATTAGAAGAGCTTTTGACCCGAAATGAAAAGAGAGACCGAAAAGTTCCCAAAAAAGTAATTGAAAACATGTACCATCAATTGCAGAAAACAAAAGAAAAATTCGATTTTAAACCGATTAAAAAAGTAAACAAAAATTTGGAATACTGCACCCAAAACCCCGACCTGCCAAAAGCCATAATTTGTGACCTCGACGGAACGCTCGCCTTAATGAACGGACGAAACCCTTTTGATGCCAGCAAATGCGACGAAGACGAAATCAACAATCCGGTGGCGAATGTTTTGAGAAATTACAAGAAATTGGGATATCAGATACTATTGGTTTCCGGAAGAGAAGACCGATACAAAGCACCGACATTGCGTTTTCTGGAAAAACACGAAATCGAATACGATGACCTCATCATGCGTAAAACCCAGGACAACCGAAAAGATTCCATCATCAAAACCGAAATCTATCACGAGTTTATAAAAGACAAGTACTTTGTAGAATTCGTTTTAGACGACCGAAACCAGGTAGTAGATACATGGCGAAATGACCTGAAATTGCCGTGCTTCCAGGTGTATTATGGGGATTTTTGATTGGAAGATGTTAAGGTGCTAAGTTTCTAAGCAGCTAAGTTTTTAAAGTATTAATTTCTCATTTTGTGTCATTTCGACCAAAGGGAGAAATCACAGAAGAAACTCCGATCCTAAAATCGCCAATCTTTGTCGAATTACTGGTGTGATTTCTCCTTCGTCGAAATGACAAACTGTGTGTAAAAAACTTTGCGACTCTGCGCCTTTGCGTGATTAAAAAAAAAAACAGACCCCAAAAAACTTCTCTCTTTACGTCTTCAAGGCAAAAAATAATAAATAATAAAGACTCAAAGAGGAAAAACCTCAGAACCTTAGCCTCTTAGAATCTCAGTAACTTTAAAAAAAATGAATACATACATAGACATAGGAATTAATTTAACCAATAAACAATTCCAAAACGACATAGACGATGTCGTACAAGACGCACTCGATGCCGATGTAGCAAAAATGATACTCACCGGCACCAGCGTCCGAAATAGCGAAGCCTCGGCTGAAATCGCCAGGCAATATCCCGGAATACTGTACGCAACAGCCGGAATTCACCCGCATGATGCGAAGAGTTTTGATGCGCAGAGCATTTCAAAACTGCGCAATTTATTAAAGCAGCAACACGTAGTTTCAGTAGGCGAGTGCGGACTCGATTTTGATCGTGACTTTTCGCCCAAAAATGTACAGGAAAGCTGTTACAAAGCCCAGTTAGAACTGGCGATTGAAGTTCAGAAGCCATTGTTCCTGCACGAAAGAGCCGCTTTTGCAAAGTTTATGGACATTACAAAAGACTATTTGCCGCAATTGCCAAAAGCAGTCGTGCATTGTTTTACCGGAAGCCTGCCCGAAGCCAAAACCTATCTCGATAACGGATTCTATCTGGGTTTTACCGGAGCGATATCCGACAGTAAACGTTTTGAGCATTTAAAAGAAGTGATTCAATACGTACCGCTCGACCGAATGATGATCGAAACCGATGCCCCCTTCATGCTCCCGAAAAATGTACCCAACAGCCTCCTGAAAAAATACCACGAACGCCGTTGCGAACCTGCTTTTCTACCTTTTGTGGCGGGAACGGTGGCGCAGTTTAAAGGGATTTCTTTAGATAGAGTGGCGGAAGAAACGACGAGCAATGCTAAGAGGTTTTTTGGGATTTAGTTGCAAAGAGGCAAAGGTGTAAAAGGAACAAAGTATAAAACGAAAAAAACTTTGCATCTTAACGCCTTAGTGGTAAAAAGAAGCAGGCTTTTAAATCAGGTATTTTTACTGGGTTTAAAAGGCTTTTTGTTTAATTACATTTGAAAACAATCATGAAAGAAAAAATACTAGCGAAATTAAAAGAAATAGAAAAAAGCAAGAATGTAGAAATACTTTTGGCCGTAGAATCAGGAAGCCGCGCCTGGGGATTTGCTTCTCCGGACAGCGATTATGATATCCGTTTTATATATAAACACAATCCAGAGTATTATTTATCGCTTTGTGCAAATTCCGGTTATATTGATCACCCCATTCCGTTTTAAAGTGAGCACCTGATTCCAGTTCAAAATGACCACCTAATTCCGGTGCAAAGTGAGCACCTCCGTTTTGATTAAAAACTATATTTTTT
>NZ_QWDM01000120.1 GCF_003996965.1 Flavobacterium cupreum
TTTTTTGCATATGTTTGGAGTGGAACTTTTCAGTGAAACGGCCCCGTTGCGCAGGTCATGCAATGATTATGCCATATTTGTGCATTGCGGCAGTAGCACGCCGGATTTGGAACAAACTCGATGCGAATGGCGCCCCTACAAAATTTAATTCCGTAATTGGTCTGTTAAACAGAATAAAAAAAATGCATGTTGGAAAACAACAGGCATTTCGACTGCTTCGCCCCCCGCGATTATTTGCCTTATGCGGCCAGTTTCACGGTCGAGCGGCAGCCGTCCATGAGGAAGGACAGGCCCACCACCAGCACCAGCTCGCCCTCGGCCGAGCGCGCCGTGCCCGTGATGCCGTCGACCGCGATGGCCGTCATC
>NZ_QWDM01000121.1 GCF_003996965.1 Flavobacterium cupreum
CCAGTTTCTTCTTCAGCAGTTCGGTCAGCTGGGCCGGGTTGGCCTTGCCTTTCGAGGCCTTCATGGCCTGTCCGATCAGCGCGTTGAGCGCCGCCTCCTTGCCGGCGCGGTACTGCTCGACCGACTTGGCGTTGGCGGCCAGCACCTCGTCGACGATCGCCTCGAGCGCGCCGCTGTCGGAGATCTGGCGCAGCCCCTTCTGGTCGATGATCGCGTCGGCGACATGCTCGTCGCCCGACTTGGCCTCCCACATCGCCGCGAACACCTCCTTGGCGATCTTGTTGGAGATCGTGCCGTCGGCGATGCGCGCCAGCAGCAGCGCCAGTTGCGACGCCTCGACCGGCGAGTCGGCGATGTCGACGTT
>NZ_QWDM01000122.1 GCF_003996965.1 Flavobacterium cupreum
CAAGGGGGGCGCCGAGCCCGAGGACGATGTCGTCGTGTGCCGATTTTGCCTTGCTTAAGCAGCACTAAGCCGCTGGCAGGTATGCGCTTAAACGACGATGGTCTGGTGCTCGTCGCCCACCTGCGCGCGAATGGCGCCGATGCGCGAGACCGTCTCGCCGGCCGCCTGCAAATAGGCGAAGGCGGCGTCGGCGTTCTCTTGCGAGACGATCACGATCATGCCGATGCCGCAGTTGAAGACACGGTGCATCTCGGCCTCGGCCACGTTGCCGTGCTGTTGCAGCCACTAGAACAGCGGCGGCATGGTCCAGGCCTGGGAGTCGAGTTCGGCGACCAGGCCCGGTTGCAGCCCGCGCGGCACGTTT
>NZ_QWDM01000123.1 GCF_003996965.1 Flavobacterium cupreum
CGCCATCTCGGCGAAGGCACGCCGTCCGGCCGGCGTCAGGCGCACGCTGTAGACGCGCCGGTCCTTCGGGTCGGGCACGCGCACCACCAGGTTCTCGAGCGCGAGCTGGTCGGTGATGCCGGTGATGTTGCCGCCGGTGACCATCATGCGCTTGGACAGCTCGCCCATGCGCAGCCCCTTCGGATAGCGCTCGAGCTGCGCCATCAGGTCGAAGCGCGGTAGGGTGATGTCGAAGGTGCTGCGCAGCCGGGTGCGGATCTCGGTCTCGATGCGCACCGTGCACGAGAGCATGCGCAGCCACAGCTTGAGCGACTGGTGGTGCTCCTGCGTGAGGCGGCTCGAAAGGTCGAGTTCATCGGCTGG
>NZ_QWDM01000124.1 GCF_003996965.1 Flavobacterium cupreum
CCAGACCGAAAAGGATCACGGAAGGATAGAAACCCGGCGCTGCCTGGTGACGAACGACGTCGCTTGGCTCGGCCAACAAGATCAGAATTGGGCCGGACTGCAAAGCCTGATAATGATCGAATCGACGCGGGAAATAATCGGCAGAAATAGCACCGGCACTGCCAGCGTCGAACGCCGGTATTACATCAGCAGCCTGCCGGCCAGGGCGGCGCAACTGGCTCAGACTGTGCGTGCGCACTGGGGCATCGGGAACGGCATGCATTGGGTCTTGGACGTTGCATTTCGCGAGGATGACTGCCGCATCCGGGTTGGGGAGGCGGCGCAGAATTTCGCCATCCTGCGCCGAATCGCACTCAACAT
>NZ_QWDM01000125.1 GCF_003996965.1 Flavobacterium cupreum
CGGCGCGCTCGGCGGACCGGCCCTGCTGTCGCAGGGCGCCTTTTATTGGGGGATCAACGACGTCGCCGTTGGCGACTACCTGAGCGGCGCGCCTTTCACGCCCGCCGCGATGACCCTGTTCGGCGCGTGGCGCGACGCGGCGGCCGGGCCGAATCCGTCGGCCCAGAATCTGGCGCGCGCCTCGATCGCGCGCGGCGAACAATTGTTCAACACGCGCCCGATGAACATCGTGGGCGTGGCCGGTTTCAGCGACACCTTGCGCCAGCCGCTGCAACGGGGCACCTGCACCAGTTGCCACAACGCGCCCAACGCCGGATCGCATTCGGTGGCGCGCCAGTTCGACACCGGGGTCTCGGCGGC
>NZ_QWDM01000126.1 GCF_003996965.1 Flavobacterium cupreum
CCGCGCAGGTAGGCCAGTTGCTCGGCCGTCTCGACGCCCTCGGCGATCACCGACAGCTTCAGGTTGTGCGCCAGCGCGATGATCGAGCTCACCAGCGCGGCGTCGTTGGCGTCGCGGTTGATCGCCGAGACGAACGAGCGGTCGATCTTGAGCACGTCGATCGGGAACCGGCTCAGGTAGGACAGGCTCGAGTAGCCGGTGCCGAAGTCGTCGATCGACATGCTCACCCCGAGCGCCTTCATGCTGTGCAGCAGTTCGACCGCGACCGTGATGTCGTCCATGAACAGGCTCTCGGTGAGCTCGATGTCGAGGCAGGCCGGGGGCAGCCCGGTGTCGGCCAGCACCGCCTCGATCTGGG
>NZ_QWDM01000127.1 GCF_003996965.1 Flavobacterium cupreum
AGTTTAGGAAGACAACGGGGCTGAAGGCGGCGAGCTTGGCATTGTGCGTCAGCGACGCCGGCATCGTAGACCTCGGCCCCACTCGTGCGCATGAGTTCGCGACTGATCGTACTGGGTGAACGGCAAAGGCGTTTAGCAATGGACCGGATTGAGCACTGGTCGTCGCGCATGGTCATGACAACTGCGCGGTCTTGGGTAGTGAGATGTTTGTAAATTTTCGCCATGGCGGCACCTTACAGGAAGAAGGTGTTGCACTTGGTTCTTGAGAACGCCCTTGGTTGGGCAACGGCAACGCAGAATTAAGGGGCACTGTCCGAATCCAACTAGACGACTTAACGCAATTGCATTTGAAGTCC
>NZ_QWDM01000128.1 GCF_003996965.1 Flavobacterium cupreum
GCCCATCGGATCATAAACTTTACTTTGCCGGGGAGGTGCCCTGTAATATTGACGGTAATAAAATCAGTGCTGGTACTGCCGAAGAGGTGCGCTTCGTGTCGGATGAAATTGTCGGCAACAGGATGCTTTCGAACAAGCCAGAGGGTGGGCGCCAGTACGAGTCCATCGAGGAAAAAATTTACCAATATCTCGCATTAATCTCCGCTCCGGCGGTCCATAAGTACCCGGGCGTGACGCCACGCGCTGCTTTGAAAAAACACGTTGAAGCGGCGCCGAGCCCATTACGGTTCCCTGACACGCTCTCCGCGCGCGAAGGGATGGTAGGGCTGTCACACAGGCTACGTGGACAGAAGGTG
>NZ_QWDM01000129.1 GCF_003996965.1 Flavobacterium cupreum
CTAAAAGGAGGGATTGAATGGAAGTGCGTGAGCTTTTGGAGGCCGACGTTGAGCTTGTCTGTCGGCACCGTGAGGAAATGTTTCGTGATGCTGGCCGAAGCGAGGAGGTTTTGCAGGCCATGACGCAGCATTTCCGCGACTGGTTGCGGCCGCATCTCCGTGATCGCACTTATTTTGGTTTTGTCGCTTGCGAAAACGGTCAGCCGATCGCCGGCATTGGCTTGATGCTTATCGATTGGCCCCCGCATCCCTCGCACCCCACATCGGACAAGCGCGGCTATGTGCTCAATGTATACGTCGAACCCGAACACAGGCGGCGTGGCTTGGCGCGCGAACTAATGCGGCTGGCAGACTTG
>NZ_QWDM01000012.1 GCF_003996965.1 Flavobacterium cupreum
CAAAGTACTGTAATTATGTGGGAGCCCCGATAGCTATCGGGGGTCGTCGCCTTTCTTTTAAAAACCCTGTTTCTAACGAAACGGGGTTTTTTGTTTTGTAGTTGTGGGTGTTTTAACCGCAAGGGCCGCAAAGGTTTTTTGGAATACGGTTAGATTGCAAGGTGCGCAAAGGCTGTGCGGGAAGTATTGGAATTTGGAACTTTTCCCGATAGCTATCGGCATTGGAATTTTGTATTTATATTGATCCGTGGATTTTAACCGCAAGGGGCGCAAAGGTTTTTTGGAATATGGTTAGATTGCAAGGTACGCAAAGGCTGTGCAGGGAGTATTGGAATTTGGGGCTTTGTACCGATGGCTATCGGGATTGGAATTTTGTATTTATACCTCAGTGCGTTAGGGATCGCAGCGGTATCCTTTTGCGGGGACCCCCCAAAGTCCTGACGTAACAACCAAACCACTCCCGCAAAAGATTTAGCGAAGAGCCCGGCCCGAAGGGAAACGCCCAGATGTAATAGCTGATAATGTATTAAGAAATGATTTTGTTGGATGAATTTAGCCGCAAGGGCCGTAAAAGTTCTTTGCAATAGGGTTAGATTAGCAAGTTACCCAAAGGCTATGCGGCAAGTATTGGAATTTGGACCTTTTCCCTATAGCTATTAGGATTGGAATTTTGTATTTATACCTCAGTGCGTTAGGGATCGCAGCGGTATCCTTTTGCGGGGAACCCCCAAAGTCCTGACGTAGCAATCCCAAAGCAATCCCGCAAAAGATTTAGCGAAGAGCCCGGCCCGGAGGGCAACGCCCAAATGAAATATATGATGATAGACCAGGTTGAGATTCTGTTAAATTATAATCAATTTTAGGTTTTAAATTATGGCGGGTTAGCCTATCTAAATGTGAATCTGTATTTTTGTATTAAATATTATAATTTACATATGAAAAAAAGTATTGTATTGTTGACATTATTTGTTATCTCAAATTTAAGTGCTCAACAACGTCCCAAATTAGTTGTAGGTATTGTAGTGGATCAAATGAAAATGGAATATTTATATCGGTTTTCTGATGATTTTTCTCCAAACGGATTTAAAAGATTAATGGATAATGGATATACTTTTCAAAATATGCATTATAATTATATGCCAACGTATACTGCTCCGGGGCATGCTTCTATCTATACAGGGACTACACCTGCAACTCATGGAATTGTAGGCAATGAATGGTTTAGCAGAACTCTTGGGAAAGATATATATTGTACTGATGATGCATCTGTTAAAACCCTGGGAGATGGGACTGTTGAAGAAGGTGCAATGTCTCCTAAAAACCTGCAAAGTACTACAATTACCGATGAAGTAAGAATGGCTACCAATTTTACCGGAAAGGTGATTGGTATTAGCTTAAAAGACCGTGGTGCAATTTTACCTGCAGGACATTTTGCAAATTGGGCATTTTGGTATAGTAAGACAGGTTCCTTTATTTCAAGTACTTTTTATGGGGATAAACTGCCGGAATGGGTTACTCAGTTTAACAATGAGAAACATTATTTAACCTATATTAATAAAGGTTGGGATTTATATAAACCAGCAGCTACCTATAATGAAAGTCTGCCTGATAACAATCCGTATGAAGGAAAATTATATGGCAGTTTGGCACCGGTTTTTCCGTATGATTTGAAAAAAATGTATGAGAAGAATGATGCGGGTATTTTAAGGGCTACTCCGTACGGGAACGATTTACTGGCAGAGTTTGCTATGAAAGCAGTTGAAAAGGAAAACTTAGGTAAAGATAATAATACCGATTTCCTGACAGTGAGTTTTTCTTCTACAGACTACGTAGGCCATTTACTTGGACCTCGTTCTATGGAGCTTCAGGATACGTATTTGAGACTGGACCAAACGATTGCTGACTTTTTAAATTATCTGGATAAGACGGTCGGAAAAGATAATTATTTGCTTTTCCTGACTGCTGATCATGCC
This sequence comes from Flavobacterium cupreum, assembly GCF_003996965.1. Taxonomy (GTDB): domain Bacteria; phylum Bacteroidota; class Bacteroidia; order Flavobacteriales; family Flavobacteriaceae; genus Flavobacterium; species Flavobacterium cupreum. The sequence goes on from NZ_QWDM01000012.1 coordinate 1,974, forward strand.
GGTGCTGAAAACGTAATCTATTTAAAAGATCATAAGTATAATGTTGATAATTATCCTTCAAAAGACGTTAAGCAAAGCATGCAGGACTTTTCGATTAAAACTTTCGGAACAGATTTGATTTTAAACTATTCTAACTTTAATGTATTCTTCAATAAACAAATCATTAAAGAAAAGGGATTGGATCTGATAAATGTTAAAAAAGCTTTTAAAGATTTTCTAATGGCACAGCCACAAGTCAAAAAAGTGTATACAGAAGAAGACGTAATGGCTAATTCCGGAAATGATTATTACTTAAACTTTGTAGCAAAAGGTTATGATGTGACTCAGAACGGAGATTTGGTTATTATCGACAAACCGGGTGATATTGAATATTCAACTACTGGAACCTCGCATGGAACGCCTTACAGTTATGATACGCATGTCCCTGCAATTTTCTACGGATGGCATATCAAAAAAGGAGAATCTTATGATAAAAAAGCAATAACTGAAATTGCACCTACAATTGCCCAAAAAATAAAGGTTGCTTTTCCGAATGGAACTGAAGCTAAAGTACTGCAGGAAGTTTTAGAGGAGAAAGAAATAATTTCTACTAAAAAATAACAGTTTTTACATTTATAAATTTTTGTGCATCATAAAAAAAAGGCTTTTCAATTAAGAAAAGCCTTTTACATTTAGTGTTTTAGTAAGCACTTATTTAATGTTAGCACTATGCGTTTGCTAACACTAATTCTTGGTTAAAAGGAAGATTCCAGGCTTCAGCAACTCCTTTGTAAAGGATTTTTCCGTTTGCAACATTTAATCCTTTTTTCAATTCTTCATTTTCAGCACAAGCTTTTTCCCATCCTTTGTTTGCTAATTGCAATGCGTATGGTAAAGTTGCATTTGTTAAAGCTAAAGTAGAGGTGTAAGGAACAGCACCTGGCATATTCGCTACACAGTAGTGAACAATATCATCAATAATAAAAGTCGGGTTCTCGTGAGTTGTTGGGGTACAAGTCTCGATACAACCACCCTGATCTACCGCAACGTCAACAACAACAGTTCCCGGACGCATTAATTTTAGCATGTCACGAGTAATTAAGTGAGGTGCTTTTGCTCCTGGAATTAAAACAGCACCCACAATTAAATCTGCGTCAGCAATTGCTCTTGTAATGTTATAATGATTAGACATTTCTGTATTTACGTTAGCCGGCATAATATCGTCTAATTGACGTAAACGTGGCAAGCTTAAATCCATAATTGTAACCTGAGCTCCTAAACCAGCAGCCATTTTTGCAGCTTGTGTTCCAACGATTCCTCCACCAAGTATTAAAACTTTTGCCGGTGGTACACCCGGAACACCACCTAAAAGAATTCCTCTTCCTTTTAATGGTTTTTCAAGGTATTTGGCTCCTTGCTGAATAGCCATACGACCTGCAACTTCAGACATTGGAACTAATAATGGTAAACTACGATCTGCTTTTTCAACAGTTTCGTAAGCTAAACATACTGCTCCTTTTTCCAACATGGCATGAGTCAGTTCTTCAGAGGAAGCAAAGTGGAAGTATGTAAAAAGTAATTGATCTTTTTTGATTAATGGATATTCAGAAGCAATAGGTTCTTTTACTTTAATGATCATTTCAGCAATGGCATATACTTCTTCGATAGTTGCCAAAACGGTTGCACCTGCATCTGCATATTCACTATCGGCAAAACCACTACCTAAACCTGCAGTTGCCTGAACGTAAACTACATGTCCGTGTTTTTTCATTTCAGAAACACCAGCCGGAGTTAATGCTACACGATTTTCGTTATTCTTGATTTCTTTTGGAACACCTATTATCATATCGTTATATTTTTTTGTTTGTTGAAATTGTTTTTACAAATTTACAGTTAGAGAATATATTATTGATAATTAGCTGATAAATAAGAAAATATTATTTTATTTAGTACTTTTACAGAAAAATATTCTGTTTGGAAATGGTTTCATCTTCCAAAAAAGAAAAAATGACTTATTTTCAATCAAAATTTAAAACGTTTTCGTTATGGCTTTAGATGAAACTGACAAAAAAATCCTACGTCTTTTGCAGGAAGATGCGCACTACACCTTAAAAGACATCGCAAACAAGATCAATTTATCCTTAACTCCGGTTCATGATCGGGTGAAACGTCTTGAGAAAGAGGGAGTTATTGAGAAGTATGTGTCGATTTTGAACAAGAAAAAATTAGGAAATAATCTTACGGTTTATTGTCAGGTTACCTTGACTAAACAAACTTATGATACTTCGGAAGGTTTTAATCAGTCTATTTTGAATTTACCTGAAGTAGTCGAATGTAATTATGTTTCCGGGAACTTTGATTATATGCTTAAAATTATCATTCCGGATATGGAAAGCTATCATCATTTTCACCAGAAAAAATTATCTGTTTTACCGGAAGTTTCTCTGATCAATACGGTTTTTGTGATTTCGGAAGTGAAGAGTACGACAGTTTTGCCGATATAATAAAACAAAAAACCACCAGGAATACCTGATGGTTTTTAGCAATAATTGGTTTTGGTTTATATTAGTAATATGTAAACCGTCTTACTTTGGCAATATACTTGGCTAAACGGATTACCTGATGACTGTAGCCATACTCGTTATCGTACCAAATGTAGAGCACTATGCTTTTCCCATCTTTAGCCACAATGGTAGCATTGCTGTCATAAATGGCTGGAGCTGATGTTCCAACAATGTCCGATGAAACTAATTCATTGTTTAGGGAATATTTAATCTGCTCTACCAATTCTCCTTCCAGCGCGTATTTTTTCATTATTTTATTAATCCCGGCAATGCTTGTTGCTTTTTTCACTTCTAAACTCAGGACTACCAGTGAACCGTTTGGCACAGGAACTCTTATCGCATTGGACGTTAATTTTCCTTCCAAAGAAGGTAATGCTTTTGCTACCGCACTTCCTGCTCCGGTTTCTGTAATAACCATATTTAAAGCAGCAGCCCTTCCGCGGCGGTATTTTTTGTGCATATTATCAACTAAATTCTGATCGTTGGTATACGCATGAATGGTTTCCAAATGGCCTTTCACAACTCCCAGTGTGTCTTCAATAGCTTTCAAAACAGGTGTAATAGCATTTGTAGTACAGGATGCTGCCGAAAAAATATTAATTTCATCCGGATTATAATCATTGTGATTGACACCATGAACAATATTAGGAACTCCTTTTCCTGGAGCTGTTAGTAAAACTTTGCTGACCCCATTTGAGGTTAAGTGTCTTTTTAAAGCTGCTTCGGTGGTAAATACACCGGTGTTGTCAATAACCAATGCATCATTGATTCCGTATTGTGTATAATCTATTTCTTCAGGGGAATTTGCCGTAATCATATGAACGGTAGTGCCATTGATGATCAAAGCATTGTTTTTTGGGTCAGTGGTCACAGAACCCTGGAAATCTCCGTGGATGGAATCATAGCGTAATAAAGAAGCTCGTTTCTCTAAGCTATTAACATCATTTGTGTCACGGGTTACAATCGCTCTCAGTCGCAATTGGTTTCCCTTTCCGGTTTTTGACATTAGCTCTCGTGCTAATAATCGGCCGATTCTTCCAAAGCCGTAAAGCACTACGTCTTTGGGCTGAATTTCTTCTGATGATTTTGCTTTTTTCAATTTGTCCAGGACAAAATATCTGGCATCGGGATATTTTTCATCTTCCAGACGATACTCGTACGTTAGCTTTCCTAAATCTAATTTTGCAGGAGGAAGATCTAATGATAAAATAACCTGAGCGATTTCAACAGAATCAAAAATGGTAATGGGTTTGCCAACAAATTCTCCCGCATACTGATGCAGGTTGATAATATCGCTGACATTTTTATCCAATAATTGATTTTTGAACAGCACCATTTCGATGGATTTGTCATACCATAAATCACTTATGATTTTAATTAATTCGACACCAGCTCTCCTTCGGTCGACTTGAAGTGATACTTCTTTTTGGTACAAAGTTTTTTTGCTCATAATTAAAAATTTGAAAAAATAAATAGGGTCCTATTTTAAAATTTTGCGCAAAAGTATCCATTTCAATCGATTTCGTAAACTATTTTGGCATTTATTTTTGAAAATAAAAAAGCCACCTTATTTTTTAAGATGGCTTTTGAAGTTGTCATTTTGATCCAAATTTTCAATTTTCATTCACAGCGGCTGACTGAGACTGTAACTAAAACTGAGACTAATTTTAGATAATAATCCTAAGGATTTCTCCGTTTTTATTGATCATTTCAATACGTACACTTTGTCCTTCGTCTTTTTGTTTCAAAAGTTTTGAAACAGTTTCAACATTTGTCGCTTTTACATTGTCAATACTTAAAATAATATTGCCTTGCAGCTCATTCTGATATTGCATCAGATTTTCATTTGTTATACTTCTAATTTTTACTCCGTAATCAATTCGGAATTTCTTTTTATCGGCAGCATCAATATTTTCTAGCTCTATTCCTTTAAATTCAGCACTGTAAAATTCATTTTTGCTTAAAGTTACGGGAACTACTTTGGTTTTTGCATCTCTAATAAAAGTTACATTTACTACATCATTTGGGCGCTTTGTATTGATGTAACCCGAAAGATCTGCATATGAGCTGATTTTTTGAGTGTCCAGTTTTATAATTACGTCACCTTCCTTAAGTCCGGATTTTTCTGCTCCGGAATTTTTTGAAACTTTATTGACATAAAACCCTTCTGTTTCCGAAATACTTAATTCTTTTGATGCATTACTATTTAATTCGCGACCTTCAACACCTAAAATTCCTCTTTGAACATTTCCAAATTCCATAATGTCCTCGATAATTTTTCGGGCAATATTAGAAGGAACAGCAAAAGAGTATCCAACATAAGATCCTGTCATTGATGAAATCATAGTGTTAATACCTATTAATTCGCCTCTGGTGTTTACCAGTGCGCCACCACTGTTTCCGGGATTTACGGCAGCATCGGTCTGGATAAAGGACTGAATTCCGTTAGTGTCCAGATTTCTGGCTTTCGCCGAAACGATACCAGCTGTTACTGTTGAAGTCAGATTATACGGATTTCCAACGGCTAAAACCCATTCACCAATTTTTACAGAATCAGAATTTGCAAAAGCGGTGTACGGAAGTTTTTCATCAGCATTGATTTTTAATAATGCGATATCCATTTTTGAATCAGTACCAATAAGTTTGGCCGGATATGATTTTTTATTGTTTAAGGTAATTTCAATTTCTGAGGCATCCTTAATCACGTGATTATTGGTTACAATATAACCGTCTTCAGAAATAATAACACCCGAACCGGTTCCGACCTGTTCTTGTTGCTGTTGTCCTCCGTAACCGTAGAAAAATTCCATCATCGGATTACTTACAGTTCGTCGCGAGACATTTTTAACGTGTACAACAGTATGAATTGTTTTGTCGGCCGCAGCGGTAAAATCGACAGTTTCAGCAGACAGTGCAACATTTTTACCGTAGGAATCCGGAGCAAGGGTTACAACAGAATTTCCTTTTCCAAAAAAAGAATTGCTGCTTTCAAATAATAACTTGTAAGCACCAAGGGTAATAGCGCCGCTTAATAATGACACTAAAAATAAGGCTGAAAATCTTTTCATAATTAGAATTTATGTTTAAGTTATTTAACGTAAAATTAATTGAAAAAATTATGTGGAAAAATGGTTTAACGCTCTTTAACAATGATTAACATTTCATTAATTAATAGTTTGTACTTTTGTACTTCTTAACCGAATAAAAATGCAGATAGAATTTTATAAATATCAGGGTACAGGGAATGATTTTGTGATGATTGACAATCGTTCCGGCTTTTTTCCTAAAGACAATATCAAACTAATCGAGCGCTTGTGTGACAGGCGTTTCGGAATTGGTGCTGACGGACTTATTCTACTTGAAAATGACGCTGAAACCGATTTTAGAATGGTATATTATAATTCAGATGGAAACCAAAGTTCGATGTGTGGAAACGGTGGCCGCTGTCTGGTTGCTTTTGCGAATCAATTAGGGGTTATTGACGATAAAACCACTTTTATAGCCACTGATGGTTTGCACCATGCTTCAGTAGGGGATGATGCTATTGTTTCTTTGCAAATGATTGATGTGGATGAAATTCAGAAAAAAGAGGCTTATACTTTTTTAAATACGGGTTCTCCGCATCACGTGCAAATTGTGGATGATTTAGAACATTATAATGTTAAGGACAACGGGGCAGCCATTCGTTACGGTGAATTATATGGAGAAAAGGGAAGCAATATTAATTTTGTAAAAAAAGTAGATGATGGTACTTTTTCACTTCGTACTTACGAAAGAGGAGTTGAAGACGAAACCCTTGCCTGTGGTACCGGTGCTACAGCCGTTGCTATTGCCATGAATGCCATTGGTCAGACGGATAAAACATCTATTAATCTGAATGTAGAAGGCGGCAAGCTGGTGGTTTCTTTTGATAAAACCGGTGAACACTATACCAATGTTTTCTTAACCGGACCTGCAAAATTTGTTTTTAAAGGAACGATAGAAGTATAAAATTCGATTTTTTAAATTCCAAATTCCAAAATCTAAAGTCTAAAATCTAAAGTCTAAAATGATTACACTCAAAGGAGATTCCGTTTACCTGCGCGCATTAGAACCTAATGATCTGGAGTTTGTGTATGCAATGGAAAACGACCAGAGTATTTGGGAAGTCAGTAATACACAAACCCCTTACAGCCGATTTTTGGTGCGCCAATATCTTGAAAATGCGCATCAGGATATTTACGAAGCCAAACAATTAAGGCTGGCGATCTGTCAGGATGAAGATTTTCCGGCTATCGGATTGATTGATTTATTTGAATTTGATCCGAAAAATAACAGGGCGGGAATTGGAATTGTCATTCAGAATATGGACAACAGAAACCAAAAGGTTGGTTCTGAGGCACTGGGATTATTAATTAAATACTCTTTTCATAATTTAAACCTGCATCAATTATATGCAAATATTAATGTAGGAAATGTAGCTAGTATAGCACTTTTTACTAAATTTGGCTTTAAGGAAACAGGAATTAAAAAAGATTGGATTTTGCAAAATAACCAGTATCAGGATGAAGCAATATTTCAATTAATTAACAAATAACTTTAAAATTTCAGCTTTGACTATAAAAAAAATAATCACGTTAACTGCCGTAGCCGTAATTTCAGTTTTAATGATTTACGGATTCATTTTGATTAGTAGAATTTTCAGTTCCAATACTAAATTCGAAGAAAAAGAAGTATACGTATATGTTCCGACCGGAGCTAATTATACAGATGTTAAAAAGATAGTAGCGCCTTACATTAAAAATTTCGATAATTTTGAAATGGTAGCCAATAAGAGAAGCTATCCTGAAAATGTGAAATCAGGTCGTTTTTTACTTAAAAAAGACATGAATAATATTGATCTGGTAAGAGCGATGCGTTCTAATGTGCCTGTGAAATTAGCCTTTAACAATCAGGAGCGTCTGGAAAATTTTGCAGGAAGAGTTGGATCTGAGATTGAAGCAGACAGTTTATCGCTGATGAAAGCCATTAAGGATTCTACTTTCTTAAAAGAAAATGGCTTTAATGAAGAGAATGTTTTCGCCATGTTCATTCCGAATACCTATGAAATTTACTGGAATACTTCTGCAGAGAAATTCCGTGATAAAATGATTAAGGAATATCATAATTTCTGGACAGCTGACAGAATTGCAAAAGCAAAAGCACAGGGTTTAACTCCGGTTCAGGTTACCATTTTAGCTTCTATTGTTCATAAAGAATCCGTTAAAAAAGACGAAAGACCGCGTATCGCCGGTGTTTATCTGAACCGTTTGCGTCTGGCAATGCCTTTACAGGCTGACCCTACCGTAATATATGCCCTGAAATTAAAATCGAATGATTTTGACCAGGTAATCAAAAGGGTTTTCTATAACGACCTGATCATGAAATCTCCTTATAATACATATGTAAATGTGGGGCTTCCTCCGGGACCAATCGCAATGCCTGATATTACAGCGCTGGAAGCCGTTTTAAATCCGGAAAAACACGATTATATTTATTTCTGTGCCAGTGTTGAACGCTTCGGATACCACGAATTTGCTTCTACTTACGAACAGCATACCATTAACGCCAAAAAATATTCAGACTGGATTGCCGGTCAGGGAGTAACAAGATAGTTTTGAATTTAAAAAATGTCCCAATTTTATTGATTTTATTTTTTTTGAATTTTCAATTGATGAAGGCTCAGCGTAAAATCGATACCTTTTTAACGCCTTCAGATACTTTAAATTTAAAAAGACAAAATACAGTTATCGTAACTGAAGCTGCTTTAGCTTCAGCTACCTTAATTGGTTTGAATCAGATTTGGTACGCCGATTATCCGCAGTCTAAATTTCATTTTATAAATGATAATAAGGAATGGCTTCAAATGGATAAGGTCGGGCACTTTTATTCCGCTTATCATTTAGGAAGATTTGGCGCCGAAGCCCTGAACTGGAGCGGTACCGATGCTAATAAGCAATTGGTTTACGGTGCCGGTATTGGTTTTGTTTTTTTAGCCGCTGTTGAAGTTTTCGATGGTTATTCCTCCGAGTGGGGAGCTTCTTCGGGAGATATTATTGCGAATACGACGGGAACGGCCTTATATGTGTCTCAGCAATTACTTTGGAAAGAACAACGTATTACACCTAAGTTTTCTTTTCACACCACTTCTTATGCTGACAGAAGGCCTGATAAACTGGGAAGTTCGCTAAACGAACAGATCCTGAAAGACTACAACGGACAAACGTATTGGCTTTCTGTTAACCTTCATTCTTTTGCGAAAGAATCAAAAATTCCGAAGTGGCTGAATGTAGCTTTTGGATATGGAGCTGAGGGAATGTTATTCGGAAATGTACAAAATGAAATTCCGGTTTCGGTCAAAAATCCGGAAAGATACCGTAAGTTTTTTCTTAGTTTTGACGTTGATTTAGCTAAAATTAACACAAAATCGCATTTTTTGAAAACTATTTTTTCCGTTTTGAACACGATTAAAATTCCTGCCCCAACTTTGGAATACTCCGCCAATAAAGGGCTTAAAGCACATGCGCTTTATTTTTAAAAATGCTAAAATACTGATTACTAGTATAATTACAATTTTTTTTATCTTTGCACCGTAGAAATTTCAAAAAGGTGACAGCGTTTTGAAGAAAAACAATTTATGATAAAGAAATGGTACTTTTACTCGAGTTTGATTGTTATTATTACATTTTTAAGCCTGGGTTTTAAACCCTTTAATCTAAAAACCAAACCGTGGTTTTTAATCGAAAAAATGGATGGATCCGAATACTTACTTCCATCTCAAGAAAAGGATGATTATCCTAATTTAAATTTAAACATCCCATACACCGGAAATCATCTGATCGGGTTCAAAGAAGCAGTTGCTTTTAAAGAATCCCAGGGAAAATACCGGCTGGTTAATTCCTTAGGGTACATGGGTAAATACCAGTTTGGTTCTAAAGCTTTAAGAGCTATTGGTATTCACAATGACAAAGCTTTCCTCAAAGATCCTGCTTTACAAGAAAAAGCTTTTATTGCGTTACTGTCTAAAAACAAATGGATTTTACGCAATGAAATTGAAAAGTATGAGGGAAAAGTTATTAATGGTGTTGAAATTACGGAATCCGGAATTTTGGCAGCTGCACATCTTGGAGGCGCAGGTTCAGTAAAAAACTTCTTTAAAAACAGAGGAAACAGGCGTTTCAGAGATGCTTACGGGACTTCACTAAGAAGTTATATGAAAGCCTTCGGAGGTTATGATCTTTCTTTTATTGAAGCAGATAGTAATGCTACAATTAACGATTAATAAAGTGTAAACTTTATAAAAAAACCTGCTGTAAAAAGCAGGTTTTTTTTATGGTTACATTTTTAGTCAATTAAAATATCAAGAATTTTGATAGCCGCCTCACTAATTTTGGTTCCCGGACCAAAAACAGCCACTGCTCCGGCATCAAACAAGTATTGATAATCCTGTGCCGGAATCACACCTCCGACAATTACCATTATATCTTCACGGCCGTGTTTTTTAAGTTCTTCAATTACCTGCGGCACCAGTGTTTTGTGTCCCGCGGCGAGTGATGAAACACCCAAAATGTGTACGTCATTCTCCACTGCTTGTTTGGCCGCTTCGGCAGGTGTCTGAAATAAGGGTCCTATGTCGACATCAAAACCAACATCGGCATAACCTGTTGCTACTACTTTTGCGCCTCTGTCATGTCCGTCCTGGCCCATTTTGGCAATCATAATTCTGGGGCGTCTTCCTTCTTGTTTTGCAAAGGCATCTGCGAGTTGTTTTGCCTTTTCAAACGTTTCGTCATTTTTTATTGCTGCACTATACACACCGCTAAAGGATTTAATTTGCGCTTTGAACCTTCCGAAAATACTTTCCAGAGCATCGCTGATTTCGCCTAAAGTTGCTCTGTTTCTTGCCGCCTCGACAGCAATTTCAAGTAAATTGCCCTGTCCGGTTTTAGCACAAAGGATTAATTTTTCCAGTGATTGATTTACTTTTTCAGTATCTCTTTTTGATTTTATTTCTTCCAGACGTTCTATCTGTTGTTTACGAACCATCTGGTTGTCGACATCCAGTATATGTAACGGATCTTCTTTTTCTAACCTGAACTTGTTTACGCCTACAATTATATCTTGTCCGCTGTCAATTCGAGCCTGTTTTCTGGCGGCCGCTTCTTCGATTCGCAGTTTTGGAATGCCGGCTTCAATCGCTTTTGTCATTCCGCCCAGCTCTTCGACTTCCTGAATGAGTTTCCAGGTACTTTCCGTAATTTCATTGGTCAGGCTTTCGACGTAATAACTGCCAGCCCAGGGATCAACTGTTTTGGTAATCTTGGTTTCTTCCTGTAAAAAAATCTGCGTATTTCGCGCTATTCTGGCAGAGAAATCAGTTGGTAACGCAATGGCTTCGTCGAGTGCGTTGGTATGCAGGGATTGTGTTCCGCCAAAAGCTGCTGCAGTTGCTTCAATACAGGTACGGGCTACATTGTTAAAAGGATCCTGTTCTGTTAAACTCCAGCCGCTTGTCTGGCAATGTGTTCGTAGTGCTAAAGATTTATCGCTTTTCGGATTGAATTGCTGAATCAGTTTGGCCCAGATCATTCTTCCGGCTCTCATTTTGGCAATTTCCATAAAATGATTCATTCCGATAGCCCAGAAAAAGGATAATCGTGGCGCAAATTCATCAATGGTCATTCCGGTTGAAAGACCTGTTCTGATATATTCCAAGCCATCTGCGAGCGTATAAGCGAGTTCAATATCGGCTGTTGCACCGGCTTCCTGCATGTGATATCCTGAAATTGAAATCGAATTGAATTTCGGCATTTTCTTGCTCGTAAATTCAAAAATATCGGCTATGATTTTCATGGAAGGAGTTGGCGGATAGATGTAGGTATTACGTACCATGAACTCCTTTAAAATATCATTCTGAATCGTGCCCGAAAGTTTTCCGATGGCAACTCCCTGTTCTTCAGCAGCGACAATGTAAAAGGCCATAATAGGTAAAACGGCACCGTTCATGGTCATAGAAACAGACATCTCGTCCAGCGGAATCTGATCAAAGAGCACTTTCATGTCTTCAACAGAATCGATGGCTACGCCGGCTTTACCAACGTCGCCCACTACACGTTCATGATCGGAATCGTAACCGCGATGGGTAGGCAGGTCAAAAGCAATTGACAGACCTTTTTGTCCGGCGGCCAGGTTTCGTCTGTAAAAAGCATTGCTTTCTTCTGCGGTGGAAAATCCTGCATATTGACGAATCGTCCAGGGACGTCTGACATACATGGTGGCATACGGGCCACGTAAATTGGGTGCATAACCCGCTCCGAAATCCAAAAACTCTAAATCTTCGATATCCTTTTCAGAATAGGTTTTTTTGATCTCAATTCCTTCAGCAGTTACAAAGTTGTCGCCAGCCAATTGATCTTGCGAATCAACTTCTGACTTCTCCCTTTTAACTTCTAACTTTATATGTGTAAGGTCTTTTCTTATCATGTAAATACTCTTTTGAGTAGTTTTTATTAATTACTTTGAAAAATGATTATTCTAATTCTAAACGTTCCTGTTCCAGTTTTTCAGCTAATCTTTTTTCTATAATGGGTGTAATTAATGTTTTTCGGGGTTTTACTTTTACGAAAGGAAACAATTCCAGATCATGTTTCATTTTGTCGTCTTTATTTGGATATTTATTCGTTCCCAGCAAAACTTCTTTTTTCGAATCGAATAATTCCTGCTCTTTAGCAGCGCTTTCCTGGATTTTCTTTTTAATGGTTCCGTCGTTTAAAAGTTTCAGGAAACCTCCATTGGCTTCAATGTCTTTAAAGAGATTCAGACTTTTCTCTGCCAGCTGCATCGTTAAACTTTCGATATAATAACTTCCGTCGGCAGGATTATTTACTTTGTCGAAATAACTTTCATGCTTTAAAACCAACAATTGATTTCTGGCGATTCGATCCCCAAATTCATTGTCTTTGTGGTATAAGGAATCATAAGGTAAATTGGCAACGGCATCAGCACCGCCCAGAATTGCCGACATGCATTCGGTTGTGGTACGGAGCATATTGACATTATAATCGTAAATTGTTTTGTTGCGTTTTGTCGGGGTGACTACTAAATGACACTCTAATTCCGGATCGTACTCACTGGCAATTAATTTGAAAAGCATTCGTAACGCACGAAGTTTTGCAATTTCAAAGAAATAATTGGTTCCAACGGAAACTTCAAAAACGATTTGTTTCGGAAGAGTAGCCAGACGATTGAAATATTCATTGGCATGCGCTAAACTATATGCAATTTGTTGTGTAATATTGGCACCGGCATTTTGATACAGACCGGAATCAATGCTAATCAAAGATACATTTGTAGTTGCTTTTGAAATGAAATCAATAGTTTCAAAATTATTTTTGTCAGTTGTGGTAAACCAGTTTCCTTCGCGTGCAAAATGGCCAATGGGATCGATATTGCAATAAAAAGTACTTTTTTTCTGTATTGAAATTGTATCTAATAATTTCACGAAATCGATTGAAATAAATTTCAAATTAAAGTAAACGATCCTGTTTTCTAAAGGAAGATTTTCTAACAGTTTCTGAATATCTGTTTTCTCGTTTTCTATTGTAAAACGAAGGCTTTCAGCGCCTCTTTCGATAGTATTTAAAGCTCTTTGAATTGATTTTTCGATATCATAAACAAAGATGTTCTGGCAGATTTTAAAATCGGCCGCTTTTGTCTGTACATCAGCTGCTTTTGAGAATTCGTCGCTGTGATAAAATGGCTTTACCTGAATGTCTTCAGGAGAATGCCAGATTACAGTTTCGTTATAATCAGCTCCATCCAGTTCAAACTGAATTTTTTGTTTCCACTGTTTGGATGAAATTGGACTAAAATCGTCGAATAGGGTAGTCGCCATTGGGTGTTTTTTCTGATTATTCTTTATTATCCTGAATAGTATCTCCTTCAAATTGAATGATGTATATGTCTTCGCTGTCTTTTTTCATAAAGTACTTTTCACGGGCATATTTTTCGATCTGTTCCGGATTTTTCAGTTGCTTGATTTGTTCCTGATCTTTTTTAATTTCCTCCTGATAGTATTTTTTATTGTCTTCGAGCTCATTGATCTGATTGTCTAAAAAACGATGGTCAAAATAGGAATAATTGTCTAAAAATAACATCCAAACAACAAAAAACAGTAATACCCAAACATATTTATTGCCCAGAAACCTGAACCAGGATTTGCCTTTATACGGATTTGTTATTTTAATTTTCACTTTAAACGATTATTACTTATAATTTGATTTCTTTTTTAGCCCCGATATTCTTTTTATGTCTGTAGCAACAGACATAAAAAGATAAAGGCGAAAGCGGGTCCCGATAGCTATCAGGATTATGGAATAAATTTACAATAAAAATTATGAAATTCTCTGATTTATTACTGCCCGGACTACATCAATGGCGACAGTATTGTATTTGTCGTTTGGTATAATGATGTCAGCAAAAGCTTTTGATGGCTCGATAAATTGCTCATGCATAGGTTTTAAGGTGTTTTGGTAACGTGTTAAAACTTCATCGATATCACGTCCGCGCTCTGAAATATCACGTTTCAAACGACGGATTAATCTTTCATCAGAATCAGCGTGAACGTATATTTTAATGTCAAAAAGATCGCGAAGCTCCGGATTGGTCAAAATCAGAATCCCTTCAACAATCATTACTTTTCTGGGATGCGTAGAAACCGTGTCATCGGTTCTGTTATGCTGAATGAATGAATAAACAGGCTGATCTATTGTTTCTCCGGCTTTAAGCGCTTTTAAATGTTTGACCAGTAAGTCAAAATCAATAGCACGCGGATGATCAAAATTAATTAATGCTCTTTCATCAAATGATAGATTAGTGGTTTCTTTGTAGTATGAATCCTGGGAAATTACACCAACTTCTGTATGTGGTAATTCGTTCATGATTTGGTGTACTACCGTTGTTTTTCCACTTCCTGTTCCTCCTGCAATTCCAATAATGAGCATAAATTTGTTATTATATATTTGTCCGGCAAAAATAATAATTTAAGTGGATTATATCTAAACATATAATTTATTTAAACGATGCGTACTGTGTATTTAAAACATATAAGTTATGTAAGTTCATTTTAGCTCTGTGTTTAGTTATAGCTGTAATTTATTGGGTAATTCCGGATTAAATCAGTAAATACTAAGTTTCGGAAATAAATATGCGCAAAGCTAAAATGAACTTACATAACTTATATGGTTGAAGTAAGAAAGCATAAAAAAATCCCGACAGCAACGCCATCGGGATTTAGTGCAATCAGTATAATTTTTGAAAATATTCTGAATTTAGTAAGCACATTATTTATTTACTTATTCTTTTTCGCTTTTATCATCATTTCAAGCTGATCCCAAAGTTCTTCGGGAATTGCTTCGAGTAAATTGAATTGTCCTGCACCTTTAAGCCATTCACCACCGTCAATTGTGATGACATCACCGTTTACATAAGCAGAAAAATCAGAAACCAGGTAAGCAGCCAGATTGGCCAGTTCCTGATGATCGCCGACACGTTTCAATGGCACTTTTTTGGCCATATCGAATTTTTCGGCTAAATCTCCGGGTAACAATCTGTCCCAGGCACCTTTTGTCGGGAACGGTCCCGGAGCAATAGCGTTAGAACGGATTCCGTACTTGGCCCATTCTACGGCAAGACTTCTTGTCATGGCTAAAACTCCTGCTTTTGCAGTGGCACTTGGTACTACGTAGGCAGAACCTGTCCAGGCATAAGTGGTCACGATATTCAGAATGGTAGCTGATGTCTGTTTGGTGTCAATCCAGTGTTTACCAAAAGCGAGTGTACAGTTTTTGGAACCTTTTAGTACGATATCTATAACAGTATCAAATGCATTTGCAGATAATCGCTCTGTTGGGGAAATGAAATTTCCGGCCGCATTGTTCAAAAGTACATCTACTTTGCCAAAAGCTTTCAAAACTTCCTGAAGCATATTTTCTACTTCTTCATAATGACGGACGTCACACTGAACCGGTAAACATTTTCCGCCAGTTTCGCTTTCAAGCTCTGTTGCAGTAGTTTTGAGCTTCTCTAAATCTCTCGAAGTAATTGCTACCTGAGCTCCTAGTTCAAGGAAATATTTAGTCATTGCTTTTCCTAAACCACTTCCGCCGCCTGTAACTACAATGACTTTACCCTTTAAAGCGTCATCTCTTAACATTTTATCTGTATAGCTCATATTTTTTTTCTTTTTATTACAATATTAAATAAATAAATAGGATGCACGCATAATAATGTTATAAAATTTTGATAAACTTTATATATTACCTAATTTTTTTGCAGCAGATTCCAAGGTAAAATCGTCTTTGGCAAAGCAAAAACGGATTAATTTCTGATCTTTATGGTCGGAGTAAAAAGTTGAAATCGGAATCGCAGCAACCCCATGATCGGTGATTAGATTTTTACAAAATGTCACATCGTCCTCATTTGAAATGTTGGCATAAGAGGCTACCTGAAAATAAGTTCCTTCACATGGTTTCAATTCAAAGCGGCTGTTTTGTAGCAGTTTTTGAAAATAATCCCTTTTTTCCTGATAGAATTTTCCAAGCAGGTTTACATCAACAACTTCTAAATACTGGCTGATGGCAGCCTGAGAAATACTGTTGACACTAAAAACCAAAAACTGATGCACCTTTTTAATTTCTTTCATCAGGTATTCAGGCGCAATGGTGTAACCAATTTTCCAGCCTGTAATGTGAAATGACTTCCCGAAAGAGGAAACCATAATACAGCGATCTAAAAGAAAATCTTTGCTATGTGCTGAAATGTGTTTTTCTTCGAAAGTAATGTATTCGTAAACTTCATCCGATAAAACGAGGATCTCCGGATATTTGGAAAGTATTCTTTCGAATTCTGTAAAATCAGCTGCCGTTAAAATTTTTCCTGTCGGATTGTGCGGATTATTGATGATAATCATCTTTGTTTTTGGGGAGCAGGCTTTTTCAATCGTTTCCCAATTGGGCGTATAATTATCGTTTAAAGCTACACGAACCGGTTTTGCATTACAAAGAAGTACCGGAGATTCGTAGGAATCGTAACTAGGATCCAGAATAAGAACTTCATCACCGCTTTTTACCAAAGCTAAAATTGAAGTAAAAATTCCCTGTGTTGCGCCCGCCGTAACTAAAAGTTCTGAATCAGGATTGATGGTTCTGTTGTAAGAACTCTGAATTAACTTCGCAATCTCTTGCATCAATGGCGGATAACCGGCCATTGGTGTATATTGATGTACATTTTCTTTGGTCAACCGGGCCAAAATATCGGTCAGTCTTTCGTCAACAGGAAAATTAGGAAATCCCTGCGAAAGATTGATGGCATTGTATTCGGCAGCCATTTTTGACATGACCGTAAAGATGCTGGTCGTTACATTTGGAAGTTTACTCATGGGAAAGTTTGTTGTTTAAAAACTTGGTGAGTGCAATAGGAGAGCGTATTACCTGATCGTGATAAAGCCGCCATTTAAAGTTCGGACTTCTTTACCATGCTGTTTGCCGGGATTCCATTTTGGAGCTAATTTTAAAACACGAATCGCTTCGTCTCCCGTATTGGAACCAAGATCCCTTAGTATCTTTATATCACTTAAAGAACCGTCTTTTTCGATAATAAAAGTAAAATGGATTTTTCCTTTTACTATTGGTTTGTCGGCGGGTTTTATAAAATTCTTTTCCAGAAAATTGGTAAACTCAGTACTGCCCCCCGGAAATTCCGGCTTTGCGTCTATTCCGTTAATAGCATAGATGAGATTTTCATTAGCTATAGTGTTTGTTGGTGCTACAGCAGGTTTTCCGCGATCTTTTCCAGTTTGTGAAAATGTAAACTGCGCAAAACAAATCAAAATCAGGAATAGAAACTTTTTCATTATAAATGGTTTTAAAGTTAGTTTACATTTTATGAATGATAAATATAGTTGGTCTGTTGTGCAAATCAACTTTGATTTTCTTCCAGTCCGAAATACGCATCGTTTTGATGAATTCGGTTGGTAAGGTGATGTCGGTAGCGATACAAAGATGTGTGGCAGGATTTAGAATCTGCAAAATATCTTCGACCAATTTGTTGTTTCGGTAGGGGGTTTCAATAAAAAGCTGGGATTGGTTTTTATCCTGGGATAACTTTTCAAAATACTTTAACGCCGATTTTTTCTCGTCTTTGTCAATAGGCAAATACCCATTGAATGTAAAACTCTGCCCGTTCATTCCGGAAGCCATCATGGCCAGCAAAATGGAAGAAGGACCAACCAGCGGAATGACCTGAATTCCTTTTTCATGAGCAAGCTTAACGATTACTGCTCCGGGATCTGCCACTCCGGGACATCCGGCTTCACTCATTAAACCCATGTTTTTTCCTTCTAACAATGGTTTTATGAACTCTAAATGTTCACTTGGTTCAGTTCGTTTGTTAAGGGTAAAAAGAACAAGTTCCGATTGCTTCTTTTCTGGATATACTGCTTTTATGGAT
The DNA here is from genome assembly GCF_003996965.1 of Flavobacterium cupreum. GTDB lineage: Bacteria > Bacteroidota > Bacteroidia > Flavobacteriales > Flavobacteriaceae > Flavobacterium > Flavobacterium cupreum. Next base: position 20,042 of record NZ_QWDM01000012.1, read on the forward strand.
TTTCGGGCCGTTTTGTCGTTTTCAACAATATAATAATCTATAAGTTCGATACTTCTTTTTACAGTTTGCGGCAAAACATCCATCGGATCGCTTTCGCCCATTGTGGTTGGAATTAAATATAATTTTCCTGGAAGTTTCATGTGCGTTTTTTTAAGTGATAAAACGGATTTTGTAAAAGTAGGAATTTCTTTCCACGATTTCTTTAAAAGAAAAAATGAAAAGAATGAATTAAGGATGGGCTTTGATTAGTTTTTCAGAAATGATTTCGGCTACTTCATCTAACATCTGGTATACATTATCAAAACCATGTGCTGCTCCAAAATACGGATCCGGTACATCTACATTTTCGTCCGGAAATAATTCGTTTAAAATAAGGTGGACTTTATTTTTGTGCTCGGGAGTTTTAGCCAGATGGATCACATCGCGGTAATTTGAATTATCCATAACATAGATATAATCAAATTCGTCGAAATCAGAAGTTTTAAACTGTCTTCCTTTTTGGTTGTGAATGCATAAGCCGTTTTTCTGAGCCACTTCAATCGAACGTTTGTCGGGAGCATGACCGATATGCCAGGATCCTGTTCCGGCTGAATCAACAATAAATTTATCCTGAGGTAATTTTGATGCTAAAATACCTTCGGCTAAAGGTGACCTGCAAATATTCCCCAAACAAACCATTAAAATTTTTACTGGCATGACTCGCGTTTATAGCGTTAGTTTTTTGTTGATGTCTTCGACAAATTTTTTGAATTGTTTGTCTGTGGAAACTAAATTGTCAACTGTCTTACAAGCATGTAATACAGTAGCGTGATCACGGTCTCCAATTTGTGAACCAATGTTTGCCAAAGAAGCTTTAGTAAATTTCTTTGCAAAAAACATCGCCAGTTGCCTTGCCTGAACAACGTGTCTTTTTCTGGTTTTTGACTGAAGTGTTTCGATATCCAGCTGAAAATAATCGGATACAATTTTTTGGATATAATCGATAGAGATTTCTCTCTTTACATTTTTAACAAATTTCTCTACAACGCTTTTGGCCAGCTCAATTGTAACTTCTTTTTTGTTGAAAGAAGATTGTGCAATTAACGAAATAATAGCACCTTCCAGTTCTCTGACGTTGGTTTTGATATTACGGGCAACATATTCTATAATGTCTTCCGGCATATCTACACCATCTCGGTACAGAATGTTTTTCAGGATCGAAATACGCGTTTCGTAATCCGGCTGATGCAATTCGGCAGATAATCCCCATTTGAAACGGGACAATAAACGCTGCTCAATATCCTGCATATCAACAGGAGCTTTGTCAGAAGTTAGGATTACCTGTTTTCCGTTTTGATGTAAATAATTGAAAATATGAAAGAAAACGTCCTGAGTTCCCGATTTTCCGGATAAAAACTGAACATCATCAATGATCAAAACATCGATCAACTGATAAAAGTGAATGAAATCATTACGATTATTCTTTTTTACCGAGTCAATATATTGTTGTGTGAAAATTTCGGCAGAAATATATAAAACCGTTTTTTCAGGGTATTTGTCTTTTACTTCAACACCTATTGCATGTGCAAGGTGTGTTTTTCCCAAACCAACTCCGCCAAAAATTAATAAGGGGTTAAAGGATGTTCCTCCGGGTTTGTTGGCTACTGCCATACCCGCAGAACGGGCCAGACGGTTGGAATCTCCTTCAAGGAAATTGTCAAAACTATAGTTCGCATTTAACTGGGACTCAATTTTTAAATTTCTGATTCCGGGAATTACAAACGGATTTTTAAGTTCCGGATTTAGGTTTTTAAACGGAGCATCAACCTCTTGCGGTTTCATCGGCACTCTGTTGGCACTTGGCAGCTGTTCAGTAAACGGCTGTTTATTACCATAAGTGTTTTCCATTTTGATTTTATAGAGTAACTTTGCGTTTTTTCCCAGTTCTTTGGTAAGCGCAACTTTCAATAATTTAACGTAGTGTTCTTCTAACCATTCGTAGAAAAATTTACTTGGTACTTGAATATATAACGCGTTGTCGGTTAGCTCAACTGATTTGATTGGTTCGAACCAGGTTTTGTATGCCTGGTCTTGAATATTGTCTTTTATAAAGGACAAACAGTTTTCCCATACCGATTGAGCAGTTTTAGTCATAGATTCAAATAAATTTTTTATTATTGATAAAGATTCTCCTAATAAAAATGGAGCGATTTTATTCCGAATTTCGGGATAACAAATATGTGAACAAATTTCTGTAAAAAAAAATAATTTGGGCTCTAATTTTATAAAAAAATGTTGTAAGGAGACTTTTAAAAACTAATTTTTTTTAATATATAAATAATGAAAAATCATCAAACTCAAGTGCGGGTTCGTTACTCTGAAACAGACCAAATGGGAGTTGTATATCACGGAAATTATGTTCCTTATTTTGAGATAGGACGCGTGGAATGGCTTAGAGATAAAGGGATTTCCTATAAAAGCATGGAAGAAAGCGGAATTGGATTGCCGATTGTTTCAATGCAGATTAATTACAAAAAATCGGCACGTTATGATGAACTGTTAACGATTCATACGACTTTCAAAAGTCAATCTTCCGTCAAGATCGAATTCGACTGCGAGATCTATAATGAAGCAAACGAGTTATTAACAACTGCGGTGTTTATTTTAGTATTTATTTCGTTAAAATCAGGTCGCCCGACTGCCCCTCCGGATTATATTTTGGAGTTGTTTAAAACCTTGTTATAATTGTTAAAAAGGCACTGGATTTTCTATTAATTTAGATAAATTTGATGTCAATTTCAAACATTAAATCAAAAATGCTGAATACTGTTTCAGCATTTTTTTTTCGTGTTTTTATCACGATTTTGCCAATTGGCATTCCCGAATTTTCATCCATTTCCATTTCCTGAGAAACGATATCCAGCTTTTTCTCTTTGATCACGCGCATCACTTTATTCATGTTTTTATAGTCAAAAGAGATTAAAAACGGAACATCGATTGTTTTTTCGACTAGCTCACAGACTTCAAGCGTCATTTGTGCCGTGGTTTTGTAGGCGGCAATTAATCCGCCCACACCCAATTTTACACCGCCAAAAACACGAACCACTACAACAAGGGCATTAGTCAAGCCAAAAGACTGTATCTGACCGTAGATCGGGGCGCCGGCTGTATTACCTGGTTCGCCATCATCATTGGCACGATAAGAGAGGTTTGGAGCTATACCCAGTTGATACGCATAACAAAAATGTACGGCGTGCGGATGTTGTTTTTTTAAGATTTCAATAATGGGTTTTACTTCGTCTTCGGTTTCTATAGGAAAAGCGTAGCCAAAGAATTTACTTCCTTTTTCCTTAAATAAGGTTTCTTCTGACTCAAAAGCAATGGTTTGAAAAGTGTCGTTGTATTCCAAAAGTAAATTTTCTTAATTATATTGAATAGTTGCCCGACTATTTAGCGTCAGAAACATCTAAAGTTTTTTTTGCCACAGATTAAAAGATTCACACAGATTATTGCTAAACAAATTGAAAGAAGAAAAATAAATCCTTTTAATCTTTTAATCTGTGGCAAAAATAAAGAATAACTATAATATTTTTTTATCAAACAAATCCACAACATCTTCTTTTCCTACCTGTAAATTCCATACGTGGAAGCCCAATGCGGAGGCAGAATCCGTGTTTTCTTTTTTATCATCTACAAATAAAGTTCGTTTTGGGGATAACTCATGTTTGTTGATTAAATATTGAAAGGCATCAGCATTTGGTTTTCGTTTTCCAATTTCAAATGAAAAATACACTTTTTCGAAACACTGGTAAAAATCGCTGTAAAAAGAAATGCCGCTTTTATTTTCGAAAGTCTCAATATGAATAGAATCCGTATTGCTCAATAAAAACAACCTGTATTTTTTGGAAAGCATTTGCAGGAATTCTAATCGGTACAATGGAAAATCGGCCAAAACGGCGTTCCATGCTTTTAGGATCTCTTCCTTTGAAGCATTCGGAAGTTCTTTTTGAAAACCTTCAATAAATTCATCATGCGAAATGTCACCGGTTTCAAATAAAAGATTCAGACGGTCCAGTTCAGCATTCCATTCGGTCAGGCCTAATTGCTGCAATCCTGAAATGGTAGCCTGTTTGTCTAAATTGATAAAAATATCACCAAAGTCAAAAATTATAGTATCAATCATGATTTCTAATTCGTGTTAGTTCGTCGTTTTCAATATTGATTTTGCCTGATATTTTCCCGGATAAAAAGGGAGCTTTCGTTCCTTTTCCAAATAAACTTTTTCCTTTAAAGATTCTCGCTTCGTCCCAAATATCCTCATCTATAAAAGTCTGCAGGGTTCTTAAACCTCCTTCAATCAGTACAGACTGAATTTGATTTCGATATAAAACGTCAATAATTTGAGGAATGATATTCTGATTAAAATCAATTGCTTCAAAGGTAAGATTTTCTTTTTCGCTGGCAATTTCAGAATTTGTAATTACAATCGTTTTAACACTGTTGTCAAAAATAAAACTGTCTTCGGGAATTCGGTTATTCTGATCCAAAATAATTCGAACCGGATTATTGCCGCTCCAGTCCCTAACGTTCAGTTTCGGATTGTCATCAATAATGGTTTGCGTTCCCGCCAAAATTGCCTGTTCCTCGCTTCTCCATTTGTGTACCAGTTGTCTGGAATACGGGTTGGTAATCCAAACCGGTTTTCGGTCCTGATGTCCTGTTTTTTCAGGGGCTAAAAAGCCATCCTGACTTTCGGCCCATTTCAGGATAATATAAGGCCGTTTTTTTTGATGGTAGGTAAAAAAGCGTTTGTTGAGTTCGTTGCATTCCTGTTCGAGAACGCCAACGGTCACCTTCGCGCCGGCCTCGATAATTTTTTTTATTCCTCTTCCGGCCACTTTTTCATTGGGATCAACAGTTCCGACTACTACATTTGGGATTTGATGTTCAATAATTAAATCACAGCAGGGCGGTGTTTTTCCAAAATGGCTGCAGGGTTCCAGGCTCACATAAATAGTAGCCTTTTTTAATAACGATTTATCTTTCACAGACCGAATCGCGTTTACTTCTGCATGCGGTTCTCCGGCTTTTTTATGCCAGCCTTCACCAATAATCCGGTCTTCGTAAACAATTACACTTCCTACCATAGGGTTTGGATAGGTCGTTCCGAAGCCATTTCTGGCCAGCTCAATGCAGCGTTTTATGTATTTCTCTTCTGTATTCACCCTGCAAAAGTAGTTATTTTTGAGTTTACCGTCCCGTTAAGAAAACTATCGGAAAACTATTTTTACTTTTGTAGTTATAAGATGAATAAAGAAAATGGAAAATTGGAGTATCAGAGCAATTAAAAAAGAAGACAATCAGGCAGTTGCTGCATTAATAAGAGCGGTTTTTGACGAAATGGAAATTCCAAAAACAGGAACTGCTTACGAAGATCCCTACTTAGATTTAATGTTTGAAGAATATAATAAACCACAATCGGTGTATTATGTAGTGGAAAGTGAAGATAAAATTGTGGGTTGTGCCGGAATCGCACCCTTGGAAAATGGAGATCCTGAAATTTGTGAATTGCAAAAAATGTACTTTTTGCCTGAAACCCGCGGTTTGGGAATTGGAAGTGTTATGATGGAGAAATGTTTGCAGCAGGCCAGGGATTTTGGTTTTGATAAATGTTATATCGAAACGATGCCCTTTATGCATGCAGCACAAAAATTATATAAAAAATCAGGTTTTGAATATTTAGATGCTCCGATGGGATGTACCGGGCACAGTTCTTGCCCTGTCTGGATGCTGAAAGATTTACGGAGTAATGTGTAACATTTTTTGTTACTGCAGTACTTATTGTGAATGCACTTGGTTTTAGCTGAAAATTAATGCTCAAAAAAACAAAATGAGAATCAAACAATATCGTACTCAGTTTATACAGGAATTATCGCCTTTTTATGATGCATATGAAGCGGAGAGTTTTTTCTATTTAATTTTAGAATACAAACACAAGCTGCGACAAATTGACCTGGCACTTAATCATGAATTAAATTTTAGCACAGCCGATCTTGTTTATTGGTGTTCGATTTTAGAACAATTAAAAAAAGAAGTTCCAATTCAGTATTTATTAGGAAAAACGAATTTCTACGGAATGGATTTCGAAGTAAATGAGAACGTTTTGATTCCAAGGCCCGAAACGGAAGAATTAGTCGAATGGATTATTAATGAAAATGCCGTCATCGACAAATCCAAACGGTTAAAAATTTTAGATATCGGGACCGGAAGCGGCTGTATTGCTATTTCACTGGCGAAGAACCTTCCAAATGCAGAAGTGTATGCAATAGACATATCGAAGAAAGCACTTGAAACAGCCAAAAGAAATGCAATCAATAATAATGTTGAAGTGACCTTTATCTATAAGGATATTTTAGAACTCGAGCTGCTGAAAGATAATTTTGATATTATTGTTTCCAATCCGCCTTATGTCCGGAATTTGGAAAAAGAAGAAATAAAAAAGAATGTGCTGGACTACGAGCCTCATTTAGCCCTTTTTGTAGAAGATAATAATGCACTGGTTTTTTATAAAAAGATTGCTGCTCTGGCTCAGAAAAATCTTCTGGAAAACGGACAGCTGTTTTTCGAAATTAATCAATATCTGGGTGAAGAGATGAATAGTTTACTGGAATCAATGAATTTCAAAAATATTGAATTACGCAGGGATATTTATGATAACGACAGAATGATGAAGGGGAGTCTTTAGTCTCAGTCTCAGTCTCAGTCTCAGTTTTCAGTCTCAGTCTCAGTCTCAGTCACAGTTTTCGGTCTCAGTGTTTACGCAAACGGCACACTGCGACTGAAAACTGTGACTGAGAACTAAAAAAAATCACTCGTATCGCAAAGCTTCTATCGGGTCAAGTTTCGAAGCTTTAACAGCAGGATACAATCCGGAAACAATGGCTACCATAAAACTTGTGGCAAAGGCTGCAAAAATGGCCATCCAGGGAATCACAAATGCAAAGCCCATTGCGGATGAAAAGGCAAATCCCACTAAAATTCCAAGTACAATTCCTGCCAGGCCGCCAAGTTGGCCAATCAATAGGGTTTCGATAAAAAACTGAGTGGCAACGGTTATTCTTTTCGCGCCTAAAGCTTTTCGGACTCCAATTTCACGTGTACGTTCGGTAACCGAAACAATCATGATATTCATTAAGGCAATCGATGAGCCTAAAATCGTAATGATACTGATAATCCACGCAGCCCAGCCTAAGTATTGGGTAATTCCGAGAATTCTGTTGATTAAATCATCACTGCGGCCAATACCAAAATTATTATCACGAACCGGACTTAATTTGCGTACCCTGCGCATTGTACTTGTAGCGTTATCAACCGCTTCGTCTAAAAGTTCTTTTTTGGAAACCATCACACTCATGGTGTAATTAATATTGGGTGCCGTAAACAAGGAACGCGCTACCTGAATTGGGATTAAAACCCGTAAATCCTGACTGTTTCCAAACGTTGATCCTTTTTCTTTTAAAACGCCGATGACTTTAAAACGGGCTCCGCGAATGGAAATTATCTTATCAATCGGATTGACATCTTTCAATAAACCTTTTTCAAAATCAGATCCTACAATGCAGGAATAGGTGTTGTTTTCAATATCAAACTGATTGAAACTGCGTCCGGAGCTAATTTCTAAACCCGAATTGCCTATAAAATGCTCGTCGACCCCTAAAATGCTGATTTCCGGATCTGTTTTTTGGTCTAAATATTTTACTTCCGCTTTTGAAGTCGCCGTAAAGGAAAGGGATGTTTCCGTAAAAGGATATTTGTATTTGTTTTTAAAAGCTACAGCCTCAGGATAGGAGATAATCGGGTTAATAACTTCACGTTCGTTACCACCGCGATTTTTAACCGTGTTTTCGTACTGATTAATATTGAAGGTATTGGCGCCCATTGAGGCGAAATTGGTCGAAATGGTATTTTCCAAAGCCGTCACCACTGTCAGGATCCCAACGAGAGCTGTAATTCCGATCGCGATAATTAAAACGGTAAGAATGGTACGTAACAATTGTGTTTTGATGGAACCAAACGCAATTCTGATATTTTCTTTGAATAATTTTAGCATCATGAACAATTTGTCACGAAAATACGTTTTTTGTTACAAGTTTGTTTTCGAACGGGCATTATTTATTTTAAAAAATAAGATATTTGCAGGCGGTTAGAATTGACAGCACATCTGAAATCTAACAAATTCAATAATCTAAGAAAGTTTTAAATTAAGATTTGAAAAAATCTAAAATCTAAAATAAGCAATCTAAAATATCAAATAAAAATGGCTTCAAAACCAACTATACCACAAGGAACAAGAGATTTTTCGCCGGCAGAGGTGTCAAAACGTCAATATATTATTCAGATAATAAAAAATAATTTTGAAAAGTTTGGTTTTCAGCCTATCGAAACGCCATCATTCGAAAATTCAGATACCCTAATGGGGAAATACGGTGAAGAAGGGGATCGTCTGATTTTTAAGATTTTGAATTCAGGGAATTTTTTCTTCAATAAAACAAAAATTGAATTACCGGAATCCCTGGAACAATTACAACTGAATTCTGCTGAAACAATCGATCTTAATCAAAGAATTGAGCTGAATAAATTTACAGGAAAGATATCCGAGAAAGCGTTGCGCTATGACCTGACAGTTCCGTTTGCCAGATATGTGGTACAGCACCAAAACGAAATTGAATTTCCTTTTAAAAGATATCAGATTCAGCCGGTCTGGAGAGCTGACCGTCCGCAGAAAGGCCGTTACAGAGAGTTTTTCCAGTGTGATGCAGATGTTGTCGGTTCAAAGTCTTTATGGCAGGAAGTAGAACTGGTGCAGTTATATGACACTGTTTTTACCGCTTTAGGCCTGGATGGCGTTACCATTAAAATCAACAACAGAAAAATATTGTCCGGAATTGCCGAAGTAATCGGAGCTTCAGATAAATTGATCGATTTTACCGTGGCTTTAGACAAGCTTGATAAAATTGGTGAAGATGGCGTGAAAAAGGAAATGATCGAAAAAGGAATTGCCGAAGAAGCATTGGTAAAAGTACAGCCGTTATTTAGTTTCAGCGGGACTTTTGCAGATAAAATCAGTCAGCTTTCTTCTTTACTGGCTTCCTCTGAAGAAGGGATGAAAGGAGTTCAGGAGCTTAAATTTATCTGTGACAATGTGGCTACTTTAGGATTGGCAACAGCCACTCTGGATCTTGATGTTACGCTGGCTCGTGGATTGAATTATTACACCGGAGCCATTTTTGAAGTGGCAGCACCAAAAACAGTTTCGATTGGTTCCATTGGCGGTGGCGGAAGATACGATGACCTAACTGGTATTTTTGGTTTAAAAAATATGAGCGGTGTTGGAATTTCATTCGGATTAGATCGTATTTATCTGGTTTTAGAGGAGCTTCAATTGTTCCCGGAAACTGTGGCGGCAACTTCTAAAGCATTGTTTGTCAATTATGGTGATGCCGAAGCTTTGTATGCTTCACAGGCGATTCAGAAACTGAGAAAAGAAAATATAAAAGTAGAATTATATCCGGATAATGTAAAAGTAGGGAAGCAATTTCAGTACGCCGACAAACGTTTGATTCCTTTTGCCGTCATTGCAGGCGATCAGGAGATTGCGGCTAATTTGTACTCGCTTAAAAACCTGGTTTCAGGCGAACAAATTTCAGTTGACTTTGAAGGATTGAAAAACGCTTTGTTAGGCTAGTTTTGAGGTGTGAATTTTTTTTGCCACTGATCTGACAGATTAAAAAGATTTTTTTTTGACAAGAATTGCACAAATTTTCAGAAATTTTAAAATGTTGTAAAATCAATTTGTATAAAGTTTTGCTTTTTTAGTTAAGCCATTAATCAGTTTACGAACTAGTTACGCTGAAATAATAATTCATGCCAATTTTTGGAATTCGTGGCGAACGATACACAATAGAAAAAACGCTTTAAATCTGCTTTAAATAGTTGCCGGGGAAGAAAAAATACTTTTAATTTGCGGCCAAGTTACGGGCGTAGTTCAAGGGTAGAATAGCGGTCTCCAAAACCGTTGATGGGGGTTCGAATCCCTCCGCCCGTGCAATTTTTTTGACGCAAAGAACGCAAGGATTTTTTATCTGAGAATACTTTTAAAAAACATATAGTTCGCAAAGCTAAATCAACAGGAAGCTTTGCGAACTTCGTTTTTTATAAAAGCCAAAAGTAAAAACTTAGCGGTCTTTGCGGTAAATTTTTTTTCTCAAAAAGCAAAAAAAAAGCTTCGTCTGAAAATAGGCGAAGCTTTTTTTAATATAAGGTAAACTTGAATTAATAATTATTTATGAAGCCGAGGCCAACCCTTAAATTCAATTTTGATAGGTAATATTGTAGTCCCAATTTGAAATCCAAATATAGTTCAAACTAAAACGTAATAGTCTTAAAATTATACTAAATTTTCAGGCCTGTTTTTCAGTTTTTTAAAGTACTGAATTTTAATAAAGTGACAATTTGACATTTTAAAAGATTTGGCAGTACTTTTGCAATCCAACACAAAGAATAAAAAATGAAGTTTAAAAATATTTTTAAAAATAAAAGTAATATGACTACGGAAAATACAGAGTTCGATCAGGAATTAGATGATGTAACGTTAGAGAACAATGCCAACGGTGAGCAGTTAATTGTTGAAGAATTAAGTGTTGAAGAGCAATTGGCTCAGGATCTGGCAAAAGAAAAAGATAAGTTTTTGAGATTATTTGCTGAATTTGAAAATTATAAAAAAAGAACTTCAAAAGAACGCATGGATTTGTTCAAAACAGCCAATCAGGAAGTTTTGTTAGCCATGCTTCCTGTTTTAGACGATTTTGACAGAGCAACTGTAGAAATCAACAAGTCTGATGATGAAAATTTGAAAAAAGGAGTAGAGCTGATTCATGAAAAATTAAAAAGTACTTTGGTTGCTAAAGGTTTAGAGCAGGTTGAAGTAAGAGCAGGTGATGCTTTTAATGCTGATTTTGCTGAAGCCATTACGCAAATCCCTGCACCTTCTGATAAGCTGAAAGGTAAAATTGTTGATGTAATCGAAAAAGGATACAAATTAGGAGACAAAATTATTCGTTTCCCTAAAGTGGTTATCGGAAACTAAAAATACAGACAATATTCTGAAAGTCAATTTTTTAAGTATTGGAATTTGGAATTTTTGATTTGGAATTTAACCTAAATTATGAAAAAAGATTTTTACGAAATACTAGGCATTTCAAAAAATGCTGACGCTGCCGAAATTAAAAAAGCGTACCGAAAAAGTGCGTTGAAATATCACCCTGATAAAAATCCGGGCGACAAAGAGGCAGAAGAAAACTTTAAACTGGCAGCAGAAGCCTATGAAGTTTTAAGTGATCCGAACAAAAAAGCGAAATACGATCAATACGGGCACCAGGCATTTGATGGTTCCGGAGGATTTGGCGGTGGTCACGGTGGTATGAATATGGATGACATTTTCAGCCAGTTCGGTGATATTTTTGGCGGTGGATTCGGCGGTTTCGGCGGAGGCGGAGGCGGTCCTCGTCGTGCTAAAGGAAGTAATCTTAGAATTAAAGTGAAATTAACTTTAGAAGAGATTGCAAATGGTGTGGAGAAAAAAGTAAAAGTAAAGCGTAAGGTTCAGGCCAAAGGCGTTACCTACAAAACCTGTTCGACCTGTAATGGTCAGGGTCAGGTAATGCGTGTGACCAACACTATTTTAGGAAGAATGCAGTCTGCGTCAACTTGTCCTACTTGTGGAGGTTCCGGTCAGATTTTAGATAAAAGACCATCTGAAGCAGATGCACAGGGAATGGTGCAGGAAGACGAAACCGTTTCAATCAAAATTCCTGCAGGTGTAGTAGACGGCATGCAGCTTAAAGTTTCTAACAAAGGAAACGATGCTCCGGGAAACAGTATCCCGGGAGATTTAATTGTTGCCATTGAAGAATTAGAGCACGAATTCCTGAAACGTGAAGGTGAAAATGTTCACTTTGACTTGTATATCAGTTTCCCGGAAGCAGTTCTGGGAGTTTCTAAGGACATTGAAGCAATCAACGGAAAAGTGCGTATCAAACTGGAAGAAGGTATTCAATCCGGAAAAATATTGAGATTAAAAGGAAAAGGTATTCCAAGTATAAATGGTTACGGAAACGGGGATTTACTGGTTCACGTAAATGTCTGGACGCCGAAAACCTTAAACAAAGAGCAAAAGCAATTTTTTGAAAATGCCCTAAATGACGAACACTTTGTGCCAAGCCCTGAAAAATCAGAAAAATCATTTTTTGAAAAAGTAAAAGATATGTTTTCGTAACGACACTTTTTTAAAAAGGTTTAAATAGATAAGACCCATTCTAATGTAAAAGATTAGGATGGGTTTTTTGCGTAATAATACGCAGATTCGCTTTGAATTATTTACTTTTACAAACGCAGACCAAGAAAGGTCAAATTGACGCAGAAAATCCTGAAAACAGCATGAGCAACTTACTCGAAGTACATAAAGTCGTAAAACAATACGGTGATTATGTAGCGCTTAACGAAGTTTCATTAAATGTGCCTAAAGGCAGTATTTATGGACTATTAGGTCCTAATGGAGCTGGAAAAACATCCCTTATCAGAATCATAAACCAAATTACGCTGCCCGATAGCGGTGAAGTAATTCTGGATGGAGAAAGATTACAGCCCAAACACGTACAGACCATTGGCTATCTTCCTGAAGAAAGAGGTTTGTATACGTCCATGAAAGTGGGGGAACAATGTTTGTATCTGGCCCAAATGAAAGGACTTTCGAAAGCAGAAGCTAAAATACAACTGGAGTACTGGTTTGACCGCCTTGGAATTCAGGGCTGGTGGAACAAGAAAATTCAGGAACTTTCTAAAGGAATGGCACAGAAAATTCAGTTTGTGGTTTGTGTACTTCACAAACCGAAACTGCTGATTTTTGATGAACCTTTTTCAGGTTTTGATCCTGTCAATGCGAATGTTATTAAAGATGAGATTTTAGCTTTAAAAGAGCAGGGAGCAACAATTATTTTCTCAACACACCGAATGGAAAGCGTTGAAGAGCTTTGTGATCATATCGCTTTAATCCATAAATCGAATAAACTTATAGAAGGAAAATTGGTCGATGTGAAACGTCAGTTTAAAACAAACAGTTTTGAAGTGGGAATTCTGACCGGTAATGTAGAGGGTCTGATGTATGACATTACACAAAAGTTTACCGTTTCACCGGCAAGTTTTAAATCTTTGAATGACGATCTGAAACTGGAGATTCAAATAGGGAATGCAACGCCAAATGAATTATTACACCTGCTGACACAACGCGGACAAGTAACACATTTTGTAGAGAAAATTCCAAGCGTAAACGATATTTTTATTCAAACAGTAACGAAATAGATCTTTAGATCGTTAGACTTCTTGGATTTTAGACTAAATCCGGGAATCAAAAATCTAACAATCCAAGAAGTCTAACCATCTAACTAATCTAAAAAATGAGCATCATTTCATTAATTATAAAAAGAGAATTTATTGCAAAAGTCCGCAATAAATCTTTTGTTGTCATGACTTTTCTAAGTCCGCTGTTGTTTGTGGCCATTGCCGGTTTTATTGGTTATCTGAGTTCCATGAAAGCAGAAACCAAACGAATTGCAATTCATGACGAAACGGGTTTGTTTGCAGGCGATTTTGTGAAACAGAATAAGAAAGACGGGGAATACAAATACCTGAACCTTTCTGAAATTGATGTAAAAGCGCTGAAAGACAGTATTACAAAAGAAAATTTCAGTGGCTTGATTATCATTCCTAAAACAGATGATTTTAAGGAGCTTGAAACTAAAGTGGACTATATTTCAAATAACAGTCCGAGTATTTCTTTTATCGAAAACACACAGGATGTCATAGCGTCGAAAATCACAAAAATTAATCTGGAGAAGGCTAAACTGGATACATTAGCCATTCAGAAAGCCCAGGGAACTGTCAATATTCATCTGGCCAAATCTTCCGGAGAAGAAAGCCTGAAAGGGCTGAACGAAATCAAAATCGGAATAGGTGGCGCATTTGGCTATCTGATTATGATGTTCATCATCATTTATGGAAATATGGTGATGAGAAGTGTCATTGAAGAAAAAACAAACCGAATCATCGAAATCATTATCTCTTCGGTAAAACCCTTTCAGTTAATGATTGGTAAAATCGTGGGAACTTCTTTGGCAGGATTATTACAATTTATGATCTGGGCGATTATTGGATTAGGGTTAATGTTTGCCGCTTCCGCATTTTTCGGAGTAAATGTGGGGCCAACTGCCCGAATTTCACCCGAATTAATGCATTCGGCACAGCAGGAATTATCAGGTCCGGCGCAAATGTATATGGCCGAATTATGGAATTTACCGATTGCCAGTATACTAATTGGTTTTGTCGTGTATTTCATCGGAGGCTATTTTTTATACAGTTCATTTTATGCTGCAATCGGAGCTGCCGTTGACAATCAGACCGATTCGCAACAATTCCTGCTGCCGATTATTATGCCGCTTATTCTGAGTGTCTATATTGGTTTCTTCACTGTCGTGAATGACCCGCACGGTACTATCGCGGTAGTGTTTTCGATGATTCCACTGACCTCACCAATTGTCATGTTAATGAGACTTCCGTTTGGAGTACCGTGGTGGCAAATTGCAATTTCGGTATCATTATTGTTTGCTACGTTTTTCCTTGTAGTCTGGTTCGCAGCCAAAATCTACCGTGTCGGTATTTTAATGTACGGAAAGAAACCCACCTGGAAGGAATTGTATAAATGGCTTAAATATTAATTTACAGTAACAAAGGTTCAAAGGCACAAAGAGACAAAGGTTTTAAACTTTGTACCTTTGCACCTTTGCAACTTAGAACCTCAAAAATATGAGTAAAATACTAATCATAGAAGACGAAGCAGCGATCAGAAGAGTTTTGGTAAAGATCTTATCAGAAGAAAATGATACCTATCAGGTAGACGAAGCGGAAGACGGTGTTGCAGGTCTTGAAAAAATAAAAAACAACGACTACGATTTGGTTTTGTGTGATATCAAAATGCCAAAAATGGATGGGGTTGATGTTTTAGAAGAAACAAAAAAAATAAAACCGGAAATTCCGATGGTTATGATTTCAGGTCATGGCGATATGGAAACAGCAATCCACACTATGCGTCTGGGCGCTTTTGATTATATCTCAAAACCGCCGGATTTAAACCGTTTATTAAATACCGTTCGTAATGCTTTAGATAAAAAACAACTGGTAGTTGAGAATAAAATCCTGAAGAAAAAAGTCAGTAAGAACTACGAAATGGTCGGGGAGAGCGAAGCCATCAGCCATATTAAACTGATGATTGATAAAGTAGCCCCAACCGAAGCGAGAGTTTTGATTACGGGACCAAACGGAACCGGAAAAGAATTAGTCGCACATCAGTTACATGAAAAAAGCGAACGTGCTAATTTCCCTCTGATTGAAGTAAACTGTGCGGCGATTCCAAGTGAACTAATCGAAAGTGAGCTGTTCGGACACGTAAAAGGTGCTTTTACCTCGGCAGTGAAAGATCGTGCAGGAAAATTTGAAGCTGCAGATAAAGGAACTATTTTCCTTGATGAAATTGGTGATATGAGCCTTTCGGCGCAAGCCAAAGTTTTAAGAGCCCTTCAGGAAAGTATGATTACCAGGGTCGGTGCCGAAAAAGATATAAAAGTAGATGTTCGCGTGGTAGCAGCCACCAATAAAGATCTAAAAACAGAAATTGCGGAAGGCCGTTTCCGTGAAGATTTATACCACAGGCTGGCTGTTATTTTAATAAAAGTTCCGCCATTAAATGAAAGACGTGACGATATTCCGGCTTTGATTGCGCATTTTACAGAGAAAATTGCTTCAGAACAGGGAAATGCCGTTAAAGTATTTTCAGCTCAGGCGATACAATTATTACAGGAATACGACTGGACAGGAAATATCCGTGAACTTCGAAATGTAATAGAAAGACTCATTATCCTTGGCGGAAACGAAATCTCGGAAACAGACGTGAAAATGTTTGCCACTAAATAAAAAGCTTTACGCTTACTGCGTGTGTCTACTGTGATAAAAGAAAGTAGCCTCTCAGCGTTAAAAAAATAAAGTACTTGCTCAAGGTCTACAGCTTATAGCCTGGAGCTTACAGTATTAAAATAAATAAATCAATTTGCCCACGGCCTACAGCTTATAGCCTACAGCCTGCCGCTTACAGCATTAAAAAAATGAAACTAAAAAAGATAAACGAGAAGCTACAGGACGCTCTAGTAGAAAACGGGTTGACGGAACCTAATATATTACAGAAAGAAACTTTTTCGACTATAAAAAGTGGTTCTGACTGTATTGTTCTTTCTCCAAAGGGAAGTGGAAAATCAACGACAATTGTTTTGAATGTCATTCAGCAATTAGCAGGTCATGTAGAAGAATCGCCAAGAGCTTTGATTATTGTGGAAGACAAAACCAAGGTCTTGGAAATGGTTGAGCTTTTTGCGAAATACGGAAAATATGCCAATCTTGAAGTGTATGGTGTTCATGATAAAGGGGATACGGACTACGATAAAAACTATATTTCAACCGGAATTGATGTTTTAATCGGAACGCCAAATAAATTGAGCGAAATGTTTACCACGGCAGGTTACAATGTAAACCGTCTTAAAATGTTTATTCTGGATGATGCAGATCCGATTTTAAAATTGCGTCATGAAACTAAAATCATGCGTATTTCAAACAGTATTACAAAAACACAGCGTCTTATTTTCGCTGAAGTGCTAACGGAACGCATCGAAATTTTGGCTGATAAAATGTTATTGGAACCTTACCTTTTTGATATGGATGAGGAAGGAGAAGAAGAGCTTGACGAAGAAGAAGATCAGATTGAAGAGGAGGAGTAAGCCTCAAGTCTCAGTCTCAGTTTACAGTGTTGAAATCAAGCCACTGTAGCGAAAAAATATACTAATAATAAAAAATAAAATGTTATGGGATTAATGAAGGTGTTTTCAGGAAGTGAAGTTCTGGCCATTGCGTTACAGCAAAGATTAGAAGAAGCAGGAGTAGAAACTACAAAAAAAGATAATATTCAGTCTGCAAGACTGGGAGGTTTCGGCCAAACCGATCTGGCAGTGGAAGTCTTTATACAAGAAACAGATTTTGCAAAAGCAAATCCTGTTATTGAGGATTTCAGAATGAGTATTTAGATAAGTCTTCAGTCTCAGTTTTCAGTCTCAGTACAGAAAATAGATTGATATAAAGTAAGTAAAAGTAATCAGTCTCAGTTCACAGCTACAACACTGTCTACTGAGACTGCGACTTAAAACTAAAAAACATGCAATATAAAATGCTGGTGCTCGACATGGATGATACCTTGTTGACTGACGATCATAAAATTTCGGAATTAAATAAAAAAGTGCTTCTTGAAGCTCAGGCCAAAGGCGTTTACGTGGTTCTGGCTTCGGGCCGTCCTACTTCTGCAATGACAGCCTATGCCAAAGAATTAGAATTAGATCTGAACGATTCGTTTATTATTTCATTTAACGGAGCTATTATTAGCACGGTAAAAGAAGATCTTATTTTATTTGAGCAAAAACTGACAATCGAACAGATCCATGAATTGTACGATTATAGTGTGAAGATGAAAACCCACATCATTACCTATCTGGATAACGAAATTATCAGTGAAACAGATTCGGAGTATATTGAAATTGAAAAAGAAATAACAGGATTAGCACATCGCAAAGTACCAAGTTTCAAGGATGCAGTTGACAGACCGGCGGTAAAATGTATTTTACTGGAAGAACCGTCTTATTTAAAACAAGTCGAAAAAGATCTAAAAGTAGCGATGCCTCATTTAAGTGTTGCCATGTCAAAGCCTTTCTTTTTAGAAGCGGCTCAGCAGGGAATCGATAAAGCGGCAAGTCTGAAACTTCTGGCGGCAAAGCTCAACATTCACCAAAGTGAAATTATAGCAGTGGGAAATGCCGGAAATGACCTTACCATGATCGAATATGCCGGACTTGGGGTTTGGGTGGATAACGTAACCCCTGAATTACGTGACAGGGCTAATGTGATTGTGGCTTCCAATAATAATGACGGAGTGGCTGAGGTAGTGCAGCGTTATATTTTAACTTAGGATATGAAAAAACCAATTGAAACAGAACGTCTGATCTTAAGGGAATTTCTTCTTTCGGATGTGGAAGGGATGTTTGAGTTGGAATCTAATCCCAATGTTCACACGTATTTAGGGAATAAACCTATTACTCGCATTGAGGAAAGTCTTGCTTATATTGAATTTGTTCAACAGCAATATAAAGATTTTGGAACAGGCCGTTGGGCAGTTATCCTAAAAGAAACAAACGAGTTTTTAGGCTGGTCAGGAATCAAATTTATAACGGATGAAATCAATAATCATAAAAAATTTTATGAAATTGGATATCGTTTCATCGAAAAACACTGGGGAAAAGGGTATGCTACCGAAGCCGGAAAAGCTTTTACAGCGTATGCTTTTAATGTAATGGAAGTAGAGGCTCTTTATGCTTATGCGGATGCCGGAAATGAGAACTCCCGGAGAATTTTAGAAAAACTGGGCTTGCAGTATGTCAATTCTTTTGAACATGAAGAAGAAATGGCAGTTTGGTATGAAGCAAAGAATCCAAACTATAATTCCTAAGAAATGCATCCCAAACCTTTTTAAACTTACTCCTGAAGATTTAAAAAGATTTGGAAAACAGCTCGAAGTTTATGTTTCTGAATATTCAGAATTATTTTTTAGCTACAGAAACAAAATATTTATTTCCGTCACCCATTGTTAATTTTACGCGCTCGTCACAAAGATCGATGGCAAAATTTACACTTTCGTAACAAGTACAGGTTGTGTTTTTGTCTTTAGACATTTCTGTTTTGCAATTGTTGTTTTTAAAAGTAGCCAATTGCGGTGTGTACAAACTAACTAAATCAGTAGAAGCAGTTACCAGTGAAATAATACTTGCAGAATTATTATTGGTGATTCTGTAAACAATTCTGTCCGTATAGTTCACTTCATTTACCGTTACTTTACGGATGTAAGTATATGCAGTTGATCCTTCTCCTGGTTCCTTCACTTCAAATTTAAATCCCACAGCACGAATGGCAATGTCAAATTGCGATTGAGAGTTTAAACTTGCCCAGCCTGTTAATGTACTAATTGATGGGAACGGATTAGTTGCCGGAGCAGCTGCAGTTTGCGCTTGCGAACTGAAAATGGTTAAGAACATCAAGCAGATTGTGGGTAAAAATGCTTTCATAATAAGTTTGGAGTTTTTAATTTTTGCCTACTCTTTATGGTTTTCGGCTTTCCCATTTTATTTTTATTAAACAAAACAACAACATAACGACAAAATATCAAAATTGTTATGGTAAAATCTGTTGTTAAATTAATTTATTTATGTTAAATTTTTAATTGCTTAACCTTTTGGATAAAAGCAGTTTTTCGAAAGCTAAATGTAAGAAAATTTTAATTTAAGTTTCAAAAAAATGTATTTTATCGATATTATTTGCATTTTATCGATGTTTTTGTCATTTTATTCTTATTGAAATAAGTTTTGCGATGTTTTAAAGATAAAACTTATTTTAGATACTACCGGGTTCAATTTATGGTTTTTATGTCAAATTTAAATATTCAATTAATGCAAAATGTTGATATATAGTATATTATTGATTTTCTTTTAAAGAATATTGTATGTAAATTTGCAAACTCTTCAATTGAGAATGTAAATATAATATCTTACTACTTAAAATGTAGTGTATTCCTATGGAAAATAGAAAAAAAGTTGCCTTTTATACGCTTGGCTGCAAACTGAATTTCTCAGAAACTTCTACAATCGCCCGAAATTTTAACGATGAAGGTTTTGATCGTGTCGATTTTGAAGAAGTAGCCGACATTTATGTGATCAATACCTGTTCGGTTACAGAGAACGCCGACAAGCAATTTAAGCAGGTGGTAAAAAAAGCAATGAAACTTAACGAAAAAGCTTTTGTAGCCGCAGTTGGGTGTTATGCACAATTAAAACCCGAAGAATTAGCCGCTGTTGATGGCGTTGATTTGGTGCTGGGAGCGACCGAAAAATTTAAAATTACAGATTATATTCATGACCTGAGCAAAAACGATATGGGTGAAGTACACTCCTGCGAAATTGCTGAAGCCGACTTTTACGTTGGAAGTTATTCTATAGGTGACCGTACCCGTGCTTTTTTGAAAGTACAGGATGGCTGTGATTATAAATGTACATATTGTACAATTCCTTTGGCAAGAGGAATTTCACGAAGTGATGCCCTTGAAAACGTATTGCAAAATGCGAAAGAAATATCGACTCAGAACATTAAGGAAATTGTTTTAACCGGAGTAAATATCGGTGATTACGGAAAAGGGGAATTCGGAAATAAAAAACACGAACATACATTTCTGGATTTAGTTCAGGCATTGGACAAAGTAGAAGGAATTGAACGTTTGCGAATTTCATCCATTGAACCTAATCTGTTGAAAAATGAAACAATCGATTTTGTTTCGAAAAGCAGAACTTTTGTACCGCATTTTCATATTCCGTTACAATCCGGAAGTAATGATATTTTAAAATTAATGAAACGCCGTTATTTACGCGAAGTGTATACAGAACGTGTGAATAAGATCCGTGAAGTAATGCCGCATGCCTGTATCGGTGTCGATGTTATTGTCGGTTTTCCCGGAGAAACAGATGAGCACTTTTTAGAAACCTACCATTTTCTGAATGAAATGGATATTTCCTATTTACACGTATTTACGTATTCGGAAAGAGACAATACCGAGGCAGCAAATATGCCCGGAATTGTTCCTGCCAACGTACGCGCAAAACGCAGTAAAATGTTACGTGGTTTATCGGTTAAAAAACGCCGTGCTTTTTACGAAAGCCAATTGGGATCTGACAGAACAGTTTTATTCGAAAGCGAAAATAAAGAAGGGTACATTCACGGTTTCACCGAAAACTACGTAAAAGTAAAAACGCCATGGAATCCGGAATTAGTCAATACATTACAGGAAATTAACCTGACAAAAATAGACGAAGACGGAAGCGTTCGCCTGGAATTTTTAAATAAATTGGCAGAAGCCTAAAAAAGATTTACAGGTCATTTTGTATCAAATGACAAAAACAAGAAAGCCCTTATCAAAAGGGCTTTCTTGTTTTTTGAAACCTGGTAAGAAGCCGATGTTTTTATTTCTGATTTTCAGGAATCACTAATTTCAAAGACTGGTAACTTCTCCACCAGTTAATTCGATAAAAAAGGTTTATTTCTTTTATAACTTATTCATTTCTATCGGAATACTGTCATTTTAGAGCCGAAAATACGGAATCGGATTACAGATTTTTGCCTGGAAGAAACAAATTCTATTCTCGTTTTTTTTCCGGTAATATAGAAAAAAATGCCATTTATTACTTCGATCTGCTATTTATTACTTCTAGTAGTTTAATTTTTTATTTGTAAGAAAAATTTTAAATATTTGTAAAAGCTAATTTTAAATTTTTTATTATGAAAAAGAGATTTATAACCACCCGAATGGGACGTTTAGTTTTACTACTGGCTTTTTTATGTTTAATTTCTTGTGAAAAGCCCAATCTTTATGATGAAGATTCTGTTCCTAAGACCAATTTGGCATCAAAAAAAAGTGCTGTAAGTGCGAGTGCTATGACACCAGAGCAATACCAAACCTCGGAGGTGATGTACACGTTTTTACGTGGAAATAACAGACTCAATCCTCAAAGTCTTCATAGTAACATCGGAAATAAAGCCGTTTATTACTTTGGTAAACTGGATTTCGATACGGAAGATGGTCGGAATTATATCCAAATGGAAGCAAATATGATAGATTTTGTTTCGCATAGATTCGAACTCAATGGTAAGTATCTCAAACCAAAATATTATGATCAGCAAGAGGAACTAAGAAGATATTTCTCGTATAATGCAGAAGATTTAAACCCGCCATTTATATCATTTTATTCCAGAATAGACTTTCTTTATTCAATGTATGACAAAAATCTGAAGTCGCTGGTGCTTTTTAGAATTAATTCCAGAAAAAACAACTTTTATATCGATCCGGATAATGGCCGCCCTGTCGCTTTATTTCCTTATTTAGATAGAGGGCTGGAAGAGTCTCATGATCCATACCCTGCCTATTTTCACTTGGGAGAAGATAAACAGTGGACTTTAAAAGTTTTAGATCCCTCAAAAGAGCTCATAAATAAAATTTATATGGCTTCTTATGCTAATCAATCACATTCTCAGATAAATGGAGGTGCACCTCTATTTCAAAGAATTTGTGTACTTAAAAATAATGCTACTGTACCAACATATAAACTTCCGGAAAAGAACCAGGGTGCTGACGCTAAGTGGGAGCTCCTTGATGAATTCTTAGGGCCTTACCCGGAAAGTCGGGGAACAGGGAATGCCGGAGACTGTTTTATACATATTAAGCGTTCTGGTGAAATAGATTATTTTAGATTGAAAAAAGATCTTAATTACCAACAATGGACAGCAATACCAGATGACCGAAAAGATACTGATGTTTGGGAGTATATTGATCCTTTACCTAAAGGTTAAAAAGCAATTCCAAAACGAGCATCCATCTCCAATTTGTTTTGAGCTCTTTTATCCGGAATTTATATTTTTTCACGACCAGCGAAAAAAGTTAATCTTTAGAGAAAAACTTTCAACCCTTGAATTTTCAAGGGTTGTTTTGTTTAGCCGAAAACTTAAACCTGACCAATAAGTTCAGACAAATGGTAGATTTACGATGTTGAAAAAGTATATTTTACTTCGCATCTTCCTGAATTACCAATTTCAGGGAATTGATATAATCCGTATCGAATTCAATTACTCTTATTTTTTGCGGGTTGAAGCTTAGTTCCCCTCCAAACTTTCCTTTTATATCCACAAAGTCAATTGTCAGTTCTTCGTCTGTTAATTCGAGTAATTTACCTAAATAGGCAGATTTGGCAGATTTTTTTGAAATCTGGAAAATGCCATATTTATCAGTAATGAAATTTACAATGGAAGCGAGATCCCTGATCGGAATAATGTCTTCGGCATTGGTTTTCAAGCCTTTCATACGGATTACTTTTTCAGTAAAAGCAAGATCCTGATCCCTGTGAACGGCTTCGATATTTTTGTTTTTTAAAATCACGAAACCATCAAGAATATAATCGACAGGATTATTTCTCAGTAAAATCCAGTCATCGGAATAATCAATAAGAAAGCCGGTAAAAATTTCTTTTTTATCTGTGAATTCTATTGCAATTAATTGTCTTAAATATTGTTCCATCCTGTTTTTTTTTAAAATTCCAATCTCTGTATTGGGGGGAAAATTCCAAATTCTAAATTCCAAATTCCAATTCAATTAACGCTTGGAATTTGGAATTTAAAAATTTTGGAATTTATTCTTTAATCTAAGGATTTGTTGACCAGATACTGCTGTTTTTAATGAAAACCCTGCGGCTTAATTTAAGCTGGGCAATGATCAATTCGGCAATATCTTTCGGCTGCATTACTTTCTCGGGATTTCCGTCAGTTAGGTTTAGGTCGAGTGCCAAATCGGTAGCCACTGTACTTGGTGTTAGTGCGGTAACACGGATATTGTATTTTCTCATTTCCTGCATCAACGAATCGGTTAAACCCAAAACTGCGAATTTAGAAGCACTGTAGGCACTGGTTAAGGCATTTCCGTTTAAACCTGCCGTAGACGAAATGTTAATGATGTCGCCGGTTTGTCTTTCCATCATACTAGGTAAAACAGCACGGGTCGTGTAATAGGTTCCCATCAGGTTTACCTGAATGATTTTCTCCCAGGCAGCTGGTTCCAGTTCAAGGAATTTTCCAAAAGCAGCAATACCGGCATTGTTGATTAAAATATCAATATTGGTAAACTCGGCCAATGCTTTTTCTACTGCTGTACTGATAGAAGTAATATCTGAAACATCAGCACTTAAAGCCAGTGCTTTTACACCTAAACTGGAAATTTCAGCACTCAGCTGATCCACATCAGCCTGTGTTCTTGAAATCAGAATTACGTTGACGCCTTCTTTGGCTAAAGCTATAGCAATTGCTTTTCCGATTCCTTTTCCGGCGCCGGTAATCAGGGCATTTTTATTTTTTAAATCTGTCATGGTCGTATTTTTTGAAATGCAGAAAGCATCATTCTTAGTGACACAAAAATAATTCTTTTGATGGCTAAAATGATGCTTTCCGTTGTTTCTTAATCTAAGTTTAACAACTTTCTTATTCTTTCAGAACCATATCAATACACATGACAGCTCCAAGGATTAATTGTCTTAGCGGACTGTCGGCAGCTACATGCTCTTCAATCTGAAGCACATAATTGTCGGCACTGGTAAAAAGTTCTTTACCCATTCCTGCCCATTTTTTGCTTACCTGAGCCAATTGCCTGTTTTCGTGCGAAAATTTAAAATCCCAGCCTGTCCATTTTCCCTGAAGGGTGGCACAAGGTCTTTCATTTTTATCCAGAATTTCAAATTTACCTCCAAAAGAAAAGAACTTTTGTTTGAAAGTCCCCACCAGACGGTCTTTTTCATCCAGAACTTCAACAGTCGAACGGAAAACAGCAACACCACGTCTCACCGTAAGTAACTTTTCACCGGAAGCAGTCGTAATTTCCACATCAAAAGGAGTCATTCTTTTATAATCAGTAAAACGAAATACTTTGGTAAAAAAGCCCAGATTATTTTCGCGGCAATTCATGATGATCTGATTGGTTTCCGGATTATAAATATCATAGTTGTTAGCTGCTTTAAACATACCAACGTGCTCTTTTACAAGGAATAAATTCTGATTTAAAATTGGATTCATTAAATTTTATTTAAAGTTAATTTATAAAGGCTTTTATTAAAAAACCAAATGTAGTAAAATAACGATAATGAAGCCTAATGCGATTTCAAACACTTTTAATAATTTAATCTTGCCTGGTTTCTTTTTTGGAGAAAGGTACCGGAAGCTTCATTAACTCAACAGCTATTTCTTCTTCTGTAAGGTTCTTGTAAATTTCGTTTTTTGTAACGATAAAAATGGCTCCGTAATATCCTCTTGTGCCATACAGCGCCATAGCCTCTTTTTCTTTTAAGACGGTGATATTCTGAATGTCATAGGGGTTAATTTTGGCTATTTGTCCTGATTTTACAGGAATCCCGTCAACAATAAACAACGGTTCGCTTTTAGATACAACAGAGTCAATATTTCTGATTTGGGATTCCTTTAGCGGGAGATATTGTTTCTTGTTCTTTTTGTTAATGATTTCCGGATTATAGCCAAATTTTTCAGGAAGCGGCGGACTGGCAGTTAATTTTACTTTAATAAAATTTTTATTTCCTACGACTTGTGCTTGTGACAGACAGCCCACATAACTAAATACAAGCGTATCTCCTTTTTGGGCAGCAATTGTATATTTTCCGTCGAAATTGGCAGATGTTTCTTTTCCTGATTGCTGAATTTTAACAGACGCTCCCGAAAGCAGAACACCTTTGTAATCGGAAACGGTTCCCGTTATTGTTTTTTGCTGCGCAGACGATGCGAAACCTGTAAGCATAACAAGGACTAATGAAAGAAGTTGGATACTTTTCATGATAGTAAATTTAAGTCAGGTTTTTCTATTGCTGCGGGGCAGGTTTGCCGGTTTTGGTGGTGATTATGACAACCCCTTTTTTTCCTTTTTCACCATATTTTTCGGTGGCTTCAAGATCCTGAAGGATAGTAATGGTTTTGATCTCCTGCCTGTTTAAGGGTGCATAGGGACTTTTTGGATTTTTACCGAACAAATCATCTTCAGAATAATAATTGCCGTCAATAATATATAATGGTTCGTCCAGCACCACCAGGGATTCTACATTTTCAGGATTTAAGTTCGAAAGTTCTCCCTGCATCATCTTGTCTCTTTTCCTGTCATCTGTATGGGAAATTGCTTTTCCGTTCAGGATTACCAGAGGCGCGCTTTTTTTAGCCATCTGGGTTTCTTTCTCGGCAGCTGCCATTCGGTAAGATTCGCCTTTTAACGGTTTTGAAACCACAGCAGGAGCAAAAGCCTTATCTTTTTCAACCGAATCTTCTTCGCTTGAATAACCGGAAGATACTGACGCAGCAGGCGCCGCAACTTCATCAGCCGCAATTGAAGGAGCAGCTTCATAAGCGGTTGTCGCTCTGTTAGCACTTTGTGTTTCGTGAACGGCTACTTTTTCCTGTTGCTTTATTTGATTGTTCAGGATTTCTGTGGCTTCTGTTTTCGATACTATTCCTGATCCTTCAGAAGTTGCAATTTTGTTTTTTTCTAACCCGGTTTGAATCGGTTCTTTTTGGGTTTCATTCGTTACTACCGGGTTCGTTTCCGGAATAGTTGAGGTATTGTTTGTTTTTATAAATTGGGAACCTAAAGAAATAACCAATAGCAGAGAAGCGGCAATGGCAATTTTTTTCCATAATGCGATTGTTTTTTTATCTTCTTTTTTGTCTAGTTTTTCTTCAACGCGGGACCAGACCTTGTCCATTGCAGGAAAATCTTTGCTCTCGGCGTTATGCGAAGCTTCTTTTATTTTTTCGAATAATTTATCGTGATTGTCCATGACTATTTTGCTTTTTGATAATACAATTTGTTTACTAATTCCCTGAGCTTGGTTTTGGAAGCATTCAATTGTGATTTTGAGGTGCCTTCAGAAATGTTGAGCATGGCGGCTATTTCCTTATGTCCGTAACCTTCTATAACAAAGAGGTTAAAAACAGTTTTGCAGCCATCCGGAATATGGTTCAATAAATTGAGTAAATCTTCTTCTTCTAAATGCGTAATTTCGTCCGTAAAAGGTTGTGACAGCAATTTGACATCATCAAGATACATATTGAAATTTGTATTTTTCTTAATAGTAGCCAAACAATGGTTCACGGTTATTTTTCTGGCCCAGGCCTCGAAAGCCTGAACTTCCTTGAGCTGTTCTATTTTGGTAAATATGGTATAGAAAGCATCGGCCATCGCTTCTTCTATTTCCTCTTCCTTTTTGAGGTATCGCTTGCAGAGGCGATACAGCTTTGGAGCCATATACTCATACACCTGACGCTGCGCATCACGTTGCATTTTTTTGCAGTTGGAAATCTGAGTTTCGTTTATCACAATTGTTGTCTTTATACTAAAGAGGGTTAAAAAGATAAAAAGGTTGGGACGATGATGATTTTTTTTAAAAGGTTCAAAGGTTCAGAGTTGCAAAGTCACAAAGGTTTTTATCGTAAAGGGGCGCAGCAGCGGTTCTCCCGCTGTAGAGGCGCACAGCAGTGCATCTCCTCCCTGTTAAAAATATTGAATTTACTTAACCGGCAAACTCAATTTAAAAATCTTAGTTTCCAATATCTCCGTGTCATTATCCTCGCAAAGCAAAAATTCAATTTTATTGTTTTCTTTTTTGTAGAAAATTAAACTTTCAAATTTGTTGATGCCATTTTTCAATTTTTTTAATTGATTCAATATCGGTTTTTGGATTAGAGTTTAAGCCTAGGTTAATTTTTGTTTTTGAAATATAAGAATTCAAAAAAATTATTGCAAAACCACCCACTTCAGCATTGTCAGTTAACATGTTTGAAGAGAATATATTCATATATCCACAACATTTTTGTTTAGAATACATAATTGAAATTAGATATTCAACATCTTGTGGTTTTACCCAATTATCAGGAAACTCTCCAGTCATGGTTACAAAGTTTAGTTTTGAGTCTTCCTTATATCTCTCTGTGAAAAGTTGGATAAATGCTTTCGGATCAAAATCCTTTGGCCGTAAAGGTTTGAAATATTCCTTTTTTGTTTTATTTATTTTGAAATCATAAAATAGATAGCTGCCAGCAAAAAGAATGGAAAGTATAGCTAATGAAAGAATTGTTTTTCTCATAAAAATTCCTGTTACTTAACCGGCAAACTCAATTTAAAAATCTTAGTTTCCAATAACTCCGTGTCATTATCCTCGCAGAGCAAAAATTCAATTTTATTGTTTTCTTTTTTGTAGAAAGTCAGGCCTTCAAATTTGTTGGTAGACGTTATTTTTTGGGTAAAATCGATTTTCATGGTTTTAAGATCGATGCGTCCGATGAAACTTCCGAGGATTTCCCCGTCGTCGTAAGTGGATTGGGTATCTTCGGCGGTTGACAGGAAATAGATCTTGTCGTCGACTAAAACCGCATCAGTAAAACTGGAACGAACCCCTTTTATTTTGGGCAGTTTATAGTTGGTCGCTACCAGGGCAAATTCTTCCCCTAAGCTTTTAGCATGGATAGTGAAAATGGTGTTTTTATTGGAGACTCCGTTTCCGCGATTGAATAAATACCAGTTTTCCCCATCGAAAATGGCACCTTCAAGATTAAAATCCTCTGGTTTGATTTCTCCGAAACTCTGCATTAAACCGTATAAATCAACCAGATTGTTTTTTTGTAAAATCGTTTTGGTTTTCAGGTCAAACTCGATCATTTTGTTTCTGTTTTCGGTGGAACCAGAACCAAAAACATACAAAGTATCGTTGTGATGGGTAAGGGATTCGAAATCCGGTTTGATGTTTTTTGGAATGTTCTGCGATGGATTGTCAATTAAAGGATGGTGGCTTAACTGTTGGTCCTGCAGGTTGTATTCGTATAAGAAGCCACTGTTGTCACCTATGATATAAAGGGAATTGTTATTGAAGAATAAACCTGATGCCGAACCGATTCCGATGATTTGAAATAATATTTCTAAAGTGAATTTTTCCATGAATTTTGTTTTGTAAAAGAGTGCCCAGCCCTGATAGTAATGAAAATACTTTGAGGAGAAATTGTATTTTTTCCGGCAGAACAAAGCGACCAGCGGAAGCTCTTGTTATGGCTTGGGAAAAAACAATTTATTGAAAAAGTATTGCAATGAATAGCAGGAATATGCTTCGTAAAAGTACTATATTTACTAGTACGATAAAACGGAATGTTATGAAATTACCCTTACTGTGCGGTAATAACATAAGAAATACCACTAATACCTAAAATTTTCAAATATGAAATCGATAGATCCAAATGATTTTAAAGTTGTTAAGAAAGTAAGTTTAAAAAAAATTCCGACGCTCCTGGATATAAAAGCGGATGATGACGAAAAAGAAGAAAAACTGGATAAGGTTCAGGCAAAACTGAGCGATTTGCAGGATGTGATGTACTCGCACAATAAATACAGCGTTCTGATTTGTCTTCAGGGAATGGATACTTCCGGAAAAGACAGTTTGATTCGGGAAGTTTTTAAGGAATTTAATCCGCGTGGTGTTGTGGTGCATAGTTTTAAAACACCTAATTCAACCGAATTAGAACACGATTATTTATGGAGACACTATATCGCCCTTCCGGAAAAAGGAAAATTTGCGATTTTTAACAGAACGCATTACGAGAATGTTTTGGTAACGCGCGTGCATCCGGAATTTCTGTTAAGTGAAAACCTGCCCGGAATCAATTCGGTTGAAGATATCAAACCCAAATTTTGGAAAAAAAGAATTGAGCAGATCAATAATTTCGAAAGCCATATTGCCGAAAACGGCACTATCATTATGAAATTTTTCCTGCATCTGAGCAAAGAAGAACAAAGAGAGCGATTGTTGCGCCGTCTGGAAGAAGGAAAACACAATTGGAAATTTTCCCCTGGTGATTTAAAAGAGCGCGAACACTGGGATGAGTACCAGAAATATTATCAGCAGGCCATTAATAAAACATCAACCGATCATGCGCCGTGGTATATTGTTCCTGCCGATGATAAGGAAATGGCCCGGTATATCGTAGCCAAAATTATCTGGGAAGAAATGCAAAAATATACCGATATTAAAGAACCGGAACTGGATGAGGAAATCAAAGCCAATTTTGAATTGTATAAAAAAGAACTGGCAAAATAAAATAAAAAACCCGACAGCCTATGAGCAACTGCCGGGTTTTTACCAAAAACAAAAGAATAAAAATAAATGTATTTTTACAAATCAAAACCGTAGGCTACACGAAGCGCTACCTGATTGGTTCTGAAATCGTGATAATCTTCATATCGAACACTTAAATCGATGTATTTATTGGCGTACCCGATTCCCGGAGCCCATAAGAAAGTTGTGTCGTTGTAACCGTTTGTTACAGCAAAACCAGCACCGATTTCACCTAAAACATAAAATTGGTCTTCCCATACAAAGGCTTTAAAACCTGCTTTTGCCGGAATAAATCCAAGATCTTTAGCATCTTCTCCGTTAAATAAATTCGTAAAACCTGTAGTCAGGGTTAATGAAGTTCTTTTAGTTAAGTCATATTGCAGACGTACATCTCCACCAAGCGCCCAATCATAATCATTGTCGGTTGGTATACCACCATTTATTCCAAATCCCAATCTGAATCCCTGATCGTAATTTTTAATTTCACTGTCCTGAGCGAAAGTTGTGTTGGCGTATAATAAAGCAATAACTGCTAGGCATAACATTTTTAGATTTCCTGATTTCATCATGACAATTTTTTTTTAATTATTAATAGTGTAAAAGTAAAATCTAAGCGTTTGGGCATTGTTATATAATTCTTGACAATTGTTATATAATCTCGGGATTATTACACTTATTCTTAATATTGGCTTATATTTTTGATAATAGAAGAGAATTCAAAGCTTCTGAATATCTTTGCCGACTTAAAAGCAGTAAAATTGAATTTAAAAAATTACACAAAAGAGTTCTCCTATAATTTAAGATTAGCGTATCCTATTATTCTGGGAATGGTCGGACATACCTTAATTGCTATCGTCGATAATATAATGGTAGGGAAATTAGGAAGTACGGAGCTCGCAGCGGTTTCACTTGGAAATAGTATGATATTTATAGCCCTATCTTTAGGAATAGGATTTTCTACCGCTATCACGCCCATTGTAGCAGAGGCCGATGCCGAAAAAAATGAATCGAAAATTCGTTCCGCCTTTCACCATGGATTGTTTTTATGTACCATTTTAGGGGTCTTCCTTTTTGGATTAATTGTGC
Organism: Flavobacterium cupreum; assembly: GCF_003996965.1. Taxonomy (GTDB): domain Bacteria; phylum Bacteroidota; class Bacteroidia; order Flavobacteriales; family Flavobacteriaceae; genus Flavobacterium; species Flavobacterium cupreum. The sequence continues at coordinate 51,094 of NZ_QWDM01000012.1, forward strand.
TGGCCATGCCTTTGATGGAATTACTGCACCAGCCTGCAGATGTTATTGTTCTGGCAAAACCTTATTTAGCCTGGGTGGCCTTTTCATTGGTACCGCTTATTATCTATCAGGGCTACAAACAATTTGCAGATGGCTTATCCATGACCAAATACTCGATGTATGCGATCATTATGGCCAATATAATTCACGTCGGAATTAACTATATGCTGATTTACGGTGTCTGGATTTTTCCTAAAATGGGAATCGTTGGGGCGGCTTTAGGAACCGTAATCTCAAGAATTATGATGGTGCTGTTCATGCATATTATCTTATCGAGAAGGGAACAGCTTAAAACGTACTTTCAGAATTTTAGTTTTGAAGAAATCAAAAAAGAAACGCTCAGGAAAATTATAAACTTAGGTTTGCCATCCGCTATGCAGATGCTTTTTGAAGTAGTACTTTTTACAGCGTCAATCTGGCTTTGCGGTAATATTGGAAAAACAAGTCAGGCAGCCAATCAGGTGGCTTTAAGCCTTGCGTCCCTGACGTTCATGTTTGCCATGGGACTTAGTGTTGTTTCGATGATTCGTGTCAGTAACCAGAGAGGCCTGATGGATTATAAAAACCTGGTGGTTGTAGCACGATCGGTCTTTTTGCTTTCCATTATTCTTGAGGTTGTTTTTGCAGCGGTATTTATCGCCTTTCATAGCATTTTGCCTTATCTCTTTCTGAATATGGAAAATACATTGCAGCTTACCGATAATACAGAAGTAATTGAGATTGCTTCGAAATTACTTTTGATAGCGGCAGTTTTTCAGATTTCAGACGGAATTCAGGTAGTGGTCTTAGGTGCTTTGCGGGGATTACAGGACGTGAAAGTACCGATGTACATTACTTTTGTGGCGTATTGGGTCATTGGATTTCCGATTTCCTATTATTTGGCAGAATATACGCCCTGGAAAGCACAGGGAGTGTGGATTGGTCTTTTGGCCGGATTAACTTCTGCCGCAATTTTTCTCTATATTCGTTTTCACTACTTAACTAAAAAATTAATTAATAATTCAGTTGCAAATAACTAAATTTGAAACATAAAAAAATAAATTAAAAAATGGAATTACCTAAATTTTTACTCGGAGATAACACTGATTTTCCAGATGATATTTTTATCGTTCACCTTGATTATCCAAGATTTATTATCAATCTTAAAGATGATGAGGTTGAATTTATGGAAGAAGCCGAAGATCTTGATGAAGCTGAACTGAATGCCGAAATGGAAGGTTTGATTGTTCTGGCAAATGAATTTTATGACAGGGAAATAAACCGTTACGAAGAGTAATTTTATTTTGGACGTATCTTTTAAGCTCTAAATCTTTCTGATGAAAAAATTAAGTTTTTTAAAACCTGTTTTTAATTTCATAGCAATCGGATTGCTGATAACTACTTTAAGTCGAATATTTTTATTTTTTATTTTTAAAGACAGGGTGGTCGAAACGCCCAACTTCTGGTATATTTTTCCGATCGGTCTGCGAATGGACCTGATCTTATTATGCTACCTGTCTTTTCTTCCGGCGGTTTTAATTACATTTCTTCCTGCCAAATGGCTTAAGTTTACGAACAACTTTCTGGTTATTTACAGCTTTTTGTTTTTGTTCCTGATTCTTTTTGTAGAATTGGCTTCGCCGGATTTTGTAAAACAATACGACACACGTCCGAATAAAATTTTCCTGGATTATCTGATTTATCCAAAGGAAGTGGTCGGGATGCTTCTGAAAAGTTATCTGATTTCAATAATTGTGACGTTTCTTATTTTGGGGCTGGTCTTGTATTTTGCTTTCAAAAAAGGAAAAAAACTTTTTCATACCACCAGTACAGCCTATAAATTCAAATTAATGGCTTTTCCAGTAGTGGCTTTTTTATTGTTTTTCGGAGCCCGTTCCAGTCTGACTTCAAAACGGCCAATCAATGCCAGTAATGCTGTTTTTTCTACAGATCAGTTAACCAATACTTTGGGATTGAATTCTTTTTATACCGTTGCTTTTGCGGCGTATTCCATCAAGAATGAAGGAAACACCAAAATGTACGGAAAAATGGATGAAGCCGAAGCGATCGCCCGCGTCAAAAAATACATGATTGCCGGACCAACTTATTTTACCGATGCTGAAATTCCGTTTCTTCACGTGCAGCAACCCGATACAACGGTACAGCAACCGTACAATCTGGTGATTTTTTTGCAGGAAAGTTTAGGGGCAGAGTATGTTGGGATTTTAGGAGGGAAACCCTTAACCCCGGAATTTGATAAATTATCGAAAGAAGGTTTATTGTTTACGAACTTATATTGTACAGGCACGCGAAGCGTACGCGGGATAGAAGCTGTTGTAACCGGATTTCTTCCTTCACCGTCTGAAAGTGTGGTGAAATTAGGAAACTCCCAACAAGGCTTTTTTACCGTGGCGGATGCTTTAAAACAAAAAGGATACGAAACCAGTTTTATTTATGGCGGAATGGCCAATTTTGATAATATGGCTTCGTTTTTCAACGGAAACGGTTTTCAGGATATTGTGGATCAGGAAGATTTTGAATCTGATGGAAATAAATATGCATTCAAAGGAACCTGGGGCTATTCGGATGAAGATTTAGTGACCAAAGCAAACAATTATTTTAAGGCAAAAGGCAGCAAACCTTTCTTCTCCTTAATGTTTTCGACTTCAAATCACGAACCTTTTGAATATCCGGCAGGAAGAATAAAACCATACGATCAGAAACCTGCGACGGTAAATAATGCCATGAAATATGCCGATTTTTCGATTGGAAAATTCTTCGAAATGGCTAAAAAAGAAGCTTATTTTAAAAATACGATTTTCATTGTCATCGCCGATCATAATACAAGAACGTACGGAAAGAATCTGGTACCGATCAATAAATTTCATATTCCGGCATTAATAATGGGGCCCGGAGTTCAAAAAGGACAAGTATACAGCAAACTGGCCAGCCAGATTGATATTCCGCCAACCTTATTGGGGTATTTAGGAATTCCGTTTGAAACGCCGATGGTGGGACGAAACCTGAATAAACTGGACGCTAAAGTGCAGGGAAGATCCATCATGCAGTTTAATGATATCAATGCCTTCAGGGTAGAGAATCAGGTGGTGATTATGCAGCCGAATCTTAAACCACTGCAATTTGAAATCAAAAATGATACGACCCTTATTCCTGTAAAACTAAACGAAGAACTGGCCAAAGATGCTTTGGCACATGTCATTACAGCAGGAAATTTGTACAAGGAAAACAAATATAAGCTTAGGGATACAAAAAAATAATTTTCAGCCCATTTTAAAAAAAGCTGCTGAGTATGTAATTTCATACTTAGCAGCTTTTTGTTTTAAAAAGACATATTTACTGATAATTTAAACCGGCAGCGAATGAAAGCAATGCGACAATTCTTATTTTTTTTGAATTAAAAGCCAAATGAGAAGGTAACAAAAAATAAATTTAATTGATATATCATAAACCAAAAGGCGTAACCTGAAAAGCCTGTGATAGAGTAGGGTCAATTAAATTTATGTATCATGAAAAATTTACAACAAAAAAAATCAAAAAAATCTGAACTAGTAAAAGTAATGTTAGTTTTTGTGCTTGCAGCTTTTTTTATGAGCTGCAACAACGAATCCGATGAAGATCAAAATGCTGAATCATTAAAAACAGAGCAGCAAAATCAGTCAGTTTCCAGAAGAATTTATGACGACGATGCCATTATTGTTCGAAATTGGGGAGCGCATAACATTGATTGCAGTCAGCCAGAGGGATTTTGTTATGATATCTATACCATTAGCTGGTACAACTTTTTTAAACCACAACCTACCGGAACACCAGTACATGTTGCAAATGAAAAAGGAAAATTTGTTATGGAAATTCAAAAAACTGCTTTGACTGCAGAGCATCAGAAAGAATTATTAAGAAATGGAGTGTATGTAATACCTGAGGGGCAAATTATAGCTCCGGAATTAGTTAAATCTTTAAAATTCAATTCAGACATTTTAACTCCTGGTAAATATCCTATTGTAGAAAGTGAGGAAACTTATACCATTGCAATTAATGTAAATGAGAAGTAAATGAAATTAAAACAGCTTTAAGGAATTTAGAGCTGTTTTTTATATTCACTTAATAAAAACCGGGCGGCTGCAAAAGGTGATATTTCATCATTTTGCACCGCTTTTTTTATTTGTTCCAATTGCCCAATAATCCCGGGCTGATTGTAAAAGTTTGATTTCAAATGTTCATTGATAGTTTCCATCATCCAGAAATGATTCTGGTCTTTTCGTTTTTCCTGAAAGAAACCAGATGCATTTGTCTGTACAAAATATTGGGAAATCGTATCCCAGATTTCAGAAATCCCTTCATTGGTAATGGCACTGCAAGTCGTAACTTTGGGCTGCCAGTTTGATTTTTTGGGTGGAAATAAATGCAAAGCCCTGTTGAATTCCAGTTTCGCCTGCTGTGCTTTTTTGATGTTGTCACCATCTGCTTTATTGATGACAATAGCATCTGCCATTTCCATAATACCGCGTTTGATTCCCTGAAGTTCGTCGCCGGCACCTGAAATTTTCAATAACAGAAAAAAGTCAACCATGCTGTGTACGGCCGTTTCGCTTTGTCCGACACCGACAGTTTCAATAATAATGGTGTCAAAACCTGCAGCTTCGCATAAAATAATCGATTCACGTGTTTTTCGGGCAACTCCGCCCAGAGTATCTCCGGAAGCACTGGGTCTTATGAAGGCATTTTCATCCTTTACCAATTCTTCCATTCGGGTTTTGTCTCCCAGAATACTTCCGTGTGAAAGCGAACTGCTCGGGTCAACTGCCAATACGGCCACTTTCTTCCCCAAAGCGGTCAGGAATTTACCAAAAGCTTCTATAAAAGTACTTTTTCCGACACCCGGAACGCCTGTAATCCCAATGCGTATGGATTTATTGGCATGAGGAAGACAGCCCTGTATTACTTCATTTGCTTTTTCAGCATGTTCGGGATGAGTGCTTTCTACTAAAGTTATGGCACGGCTTAGAGCCGTCCTGTTCTGATCGAGGATTCCATTTATTAATTCAGCAGCAGAAGGTTGTTTTCTTCTGTTTTTCTGAATCTGATGAATAGCGGCACTATTGGTGATTTCAGGAGGTGAAATCCCGGCTTTTTCATGTAAACTGCCTGATTGTTTCTTTAAGCTTGACAAAGTGTGCTTTTTGGTTTTGTAAAAGTACAGAAAACAAAGACAGTTTCAAAAAGTTAGTTTGCCACGAATTTCACTAATTTTCACTAATTTTTTTTCTCATTTTTGTCATCCTGACGCAGGAAGGATCACACTCGTAACTCCACACAGAAAGTCGCCAATCTTTGTAGAATATCAATTTGATCCTTCCTGCGTCAGGAAGACAGCAATAAAAAATTCGTGTAAATTCACGAAATTCGTGGCAAAAAACAAATTACTTCCAGGCTCAAAACCTTAGTCCCTCAGAACCTCAGCCCCTTAGAACCTTTTCTCCTTAATATGCCGCTGTAAAACGAACCTGGTGGTGTCTTGCATTTTCTGCTTCATCGGCGATAACCACTGCCAAATCTTCTACAGAAAGAATACTTCTTTGTTCATCGTTAAAAACCGGGTTATCCAAACCTAAACGGTATTTTCCTGTTCTTCCGGTTGTGATTCCCTGATGCATTTCGAAAGCAGGGCTAAAAAAGGCCCAGTCCAGATCTTTTTCTTCTTTCAAAATATTCAGGTAATCCCTTGCTGCAGTTGCTCCGGCATAGTATTCTTTTGGAAAGTCCGGAGTGTCCACCGCTTGTAAACCCGGGGCTACAAACAAACTTCCGGCACCACCAATCGTGATAAAACGTTTCACACCGGATTTTTTAACCGCTTCCTGAATGGCTTTAGACCCGGCAATAAAATCGTCGTAAATGTTAGGATTAGTCCATCCCGGATTATAAGCAGAAATAATAACATCGTGCCCTTTAAGAGTTTCAGCCAACGCATCGACATTAAAAATATCCGTAGCTGCCCAATTTACATTTGATGTTTCTTTTGGAGTTCTGGCGATCGCTGTGATGTCCTGGTTTCTGGATGCTAATTCGTTTAAGATAGCTGAGCCGACAAATCCTGTAGCTCCAATGATTGCAATTTTCATAATATATAATTTAATTAGTAATAAAAAATGTTACAGTTTTGTGTAAAAAAAAGGGATCAGAACTGACTCGAAAAATCTTCCAGTGTTATTTTTTTCAATTGCAAACCTACCTTTTCATTGATGTCCGCGTATAATTCAGCCAGATTTTGATTGACTTTTTTTCCCACCGGACAGTCCGGGTTCGGCTGGTTTTTGGCATAGCCTAAATTGATATTGTCAAAAGTAAGTTCGAATATTTCTTTTAACGTGATAGCTGAAGCTTTCTTAGATAATTTTGTACCTCCGTTTTTACCTTCTTTACTTTCTACAATATGGTGTGCTTTCAGATTCGCAATTTCTTTACGAACCAAAACCGGGTTGAGGTTCATGCTTCCTGCAATAAATTCGGATGATAAAAAATCATTCGGGAATTTAGTGAGTAAAGTTAAAATGTGAATCGTTATGGCAAACTTACCTGAAATCATACTGTAATAAAATATGTTACAAATGTAAGGCGTTTTATTCAGTAAAAAAAAGTTTTAACTAAAAATTAATGTTCTTCAGTGTTTTATAAATCGCTATTTTTGTCCTGATCCTGCACTATGAACAACTTTATTCTCATATTTTTCTTCCTGGCTTTAGGTTTGCTTTTGCAAAGAATAAAGCAGTTTCCGGTGCATATCTACAAGCATTTAAACAAAATTGTCATTTATTTTTGCCTGCCCGCTATTACCTTATATCACATTCCAAAAATAAAATGGAATCCGGAATTATTGTTTCCAATAGGAGCAGGCTGGATTAGTTTTCTGTTGGCTTTTATATTTTTTCATTTTTTAGGAAAGCGGCTGGGCTGGTCGAATAAACTGATTGGCTGCATGATCCTAACCGCAGGATTAAGTAACAGTTCCTTTCTGGGTTATCCGATAATTGAAGCCTTATTTGGGAAAAAAGGATTGGAAACAGCAGTTCTTGTCGATCAGCCGGGAACCTTTGTCGTAGTTTCGACCTTGGGTGTTTTCGTAGCAGCTTTTTATTCTAAGGGAAGTCCCGACACGTTCGGTATTATAAAAAAAGTGGCTCTTTTTCCACCTTTCCTGACTTTCGTTTTTGCCTGCCTGATGAATGTTTTTCAGTTTGAATTTAACGGTGATTTACAGTTTGTTTTATTGAAAATTGGAAGTTTTGTCACGCCTTTAGCGCTGCTTTCAGTTGGATTGCAGCTTACGTTTGACCGGAAAAGCAAACACTGGAAATTTTTGCAGCTGGGACTTCTTTATAAATTAATTCTGGCTCCTCTGGTAATCCTGATTTTATATGTTTTGATCTTACAACAGCATTCTGAGGCAATTAAAATAACCATCATGGAAATGGCGATGGCACCGATGATCACCGGCGCAATTTTGGCCTCGACTTACGGATTAAAACCTAAATTAAGCAGCATGATGATTGGTTTCGGAATACCGGTTTCCTTCGTAACTCTTGCGCTGTGGTATTTTATCGTTATTTTTATATAAATTTTACCCTTAATTGGAGTCTTAGCTTACTTTCTGCCAAACATTCAAAAGAAAAATAATTTATTCTCTTAAAATTGATAGAAAAGGTAGAGTTTAGTTTTTTTTAACTATTTTTTTATTAATTTTAGAGGAACTAAAAAACTTTAAATTATGTCAACATTACGATTAGGCGATATAGCTCCGGATTTTCAGGCCGAAACAACAGAAGGAACAATCCATTTTCATGAATGGTTAGGGGATTCATGGGGCGTCTTATTTTCGCATCCTGCAGATTTTACTCCGGTTTGTACCACTGAATTAGGTACTGTTGCCAATTATGTTCCTGAGTTTACAAAAAGAAATACAAAGGTAATAGCATTAAGCGTTGATGGTCTGGAGTCCCACAAAGAGTGGATTAAAGACATTAACGAAACTCAAAATACAACGGTTAACTTTCCGATAATCGCTGATGAAGATAAAAAGATCGCAACTTTATATGACATGTTACACCCAAACGCCAGTGAGAAATTTACGGTGCGTTCGGTTTTTGTAATTGGTCCTGACAAAAAAATAAAATTAACATTGACTTATCCGGCTTCTACAGGAAGAAATTTTGAAGAACTGCTTCGTGTTATCGATAGTTTGCAATTAACTGCAGATTACAGCGTGGCAACTCCTGCAAACTGGAAAGACGGAGAAGATGTGGTCATTACACCAGCAGTTCCGGATAGCGATATTCCGGCGAAATTCCCAAAAGGGCATACGCCAATCAAACCATATTTACGAATGACTCCGCAACCTAATAAGTAAGGAGCTGAGGTTCTGAGATACTAAGGTTCTAGTTTTTCCATTGTGAAAACTTAGAACCTTTTTCTTTTACTCAGTACCTTAGAACCTTAGCCTCTTAGGATCTTAACAAATCAGACATTCTTTTTTTGTCTCCAACTACCCAAAGAATATCATTTTTCTCCAGGACTAAACTGGATTCCGGATTAAGTATCCTGTTTCCGTTTCGCTCAATTCCGACCACCATTCCGTTTGTCTTCGATCTGAATTGACCAATAGATTTTTGAATAAATTCTTCCTGGGAAACTTCGAGCTGGCGTAACACTATATTGGCCTCTTCTACTTTTGCAGGAGCTTCCATTTCATTTTGATTCAGAAACTTTGTAAATTCGGTTACCTGGGCGTCGGTACCAATAACACAGATTTCATCACCGGGAAAAAGGCGTTCGTTTTTGGTTGGAATTGGTATAGTGACCTCTCCACGTTTTATATAAGCAATATTGATTCCTAATTGCTCCCTGATTCTTAATTCTTCCAGCGTTTTGCCTGCCAGATTCGATTCTTTTCCAATATCAAAAAATGACATGTGGCCGTCCCATGGCATTAAGTTGGCATATCTTCTGTCAATTTTTTTGTTTTCACGATCGTTCAGATTCTTTAAAAAGTGATTTTCTATTTTATGGTATTGTTCGTTCAGCTTTTTAGGGAAGATCTGATAGGCTCCAATAGCAATCACCAAAGCAATCAAAGCGATTAACGGAGAGAAGAAAATATTCAGTAAAAAACCAACAAAGAACAGACCAAGGCTCATTCTAATCAGAATCAGCATCAAAAGGGCACCTCTGTATTTTCGTTCTGACCATAATTCTTCTACTTCTTCTACTGCAATGCGTCGCAGCGAAAGGGCCCATAAAAAAGGAGCAATTATAATCAGGGTGATCAGTGCGGCCAGTGTATTTCCAAAGCGCGTATCCACTACCAGTGGTGCTACAAATTTTGAAGACAGTAAAATCACTGCGACAATAACAATAGTATGCAGAACAATCTGAATAATATAGGCATGAAGCACTTTTTGCCAGGTGCTGACCGATTTTATGGCCTGGGCATTTACACTATATCGGTTGATATTTTTGACCCATTTTTTCGGAAGCTTTCGTTCCAGGATTTCTGAAAACGGAACAGCGTATTTCACCATGAACGGAGTGGTAAAAGTAGTAACGGCAGAAACCGCAACGACTACCGGATATAAAAACGAACTTGTCACATTTAAGGTCATTCCAAGTGTGGCAATAATAAACGAGAACTCACCAATCTGAGACAAACTCATTCCGGTTTGTACGGACTGTTTTAAAGGCTGTCCCGCTAATAAAGCGCCAATAGTAGAACTAACCGACTGGCCAACGATCGTGAGCAGGGTTAAGATCGCAACCGGAACAGCATGTTCATAAAGCATTTTCGGGTCTATTAACATTCCGACTGATACAAAAAAGATAGCGCCAAATAAATCCTTAACGGGTTTTATTAAATGTTCGATATGTTCGGCCTGAGTAGTTTCAGCAATGATGGATCCCATTATAAAAGCACCTAAGGCAGGAGAGAAACCAACATTAGACGCAAAACTTACCATCATTAAGCACAAGGCAAGGGAGATAATAAGCAGCATTTCGTCTGTCAGTAGATGTTTGGCTTTTTTAAGAAGTGTCGGAATAAAAAAGATACCGCCCACAAACCAGGCTGTTAGAAAGAAAATCAACTTTAGAACCGACATCATTAATTCACTTCCTGAAAATTGCTGGCTTACGGCAATGGTCGAAAGTAAAACCATCATTAAAATAGCCACAATATCCTGTACGATTAGGGAGCCGATCACAATTCCGGCAAATTTCTGCGCTTTTACACCAAGTTCATCAAAGGTTTTTAAGATAATTGTAGTGGAAGAAATAGATAAAATGACACCCAGAAAAATACTGTCCATCTGCGACCAGTCCATCCATTGTCCGGCGAGATAACCAATAATTACCATGGTGATAATCTGTGTGATGGCGGTAATAGAGGCGGTTCCGCCGACTTTCATTAGTTTTTTAAAACTAAATTCGAGTCCAAGGCTAAAGAGGAGAATAATTACTCCGATTTCTGCCCAGACTTCAACGCTTTTCATTTCTGTAATGGAAGGAAAGAAATCAAAATGGTTTCCTGCCAGAAATCCGGCAATCAAATATCCTAAAACAAGAGGCTGTTTCATTTTTTTAAATAACAGCACAGCAATTCCGGCGGTAATCAGAATCAATCCGAGGTCGCTGATTAAAGGTTGTAAATGGTGTGTAGTTGCGGCAGCGGCGTTTAAGGTAATCATATAAGGAGGTGTTTTTCCAGGAGCTTAATCCAGTTTTCCATTCCAGGCTTTTACTCAAAACAACCCTTTTTTTGTAACCGTCAGAGCAGCTTTCGATTGTCGCTCTGTAACAGTCAAAAAAAGAACATTTTTTTCACAAAAGGCTTTTTATTTCAATCCGGACTAACTTCCTATGGTATTTAATAAAAAAAGCTATCGATAAAGATAGCTTTTTTTGAGAGAATATTTTGTGTTTTGTTTAGATTCCGACGTAATTAGCAGGTGTTATTGCCATTAATTCGGCTCTTACAGCATCAGAAACTTCTAAAGTCGCAATAAAATTATGAATTGCTTTTTTGTCAATTGCTTCATTTGTCCGGGTCAGGCCTTTTAAAGCTTCGTAAGGATTCGGATACGCTTCACGACGCAAAATGGTCTGAATTGCCTCAGCTACAACGGCCCAGTTTTTTTCTAAATCTTCAGCAAATTTAGCTTCGTTCAGAAGTAATTTGTTCAAACCTTTCAGGGAAGCTTCAAAAGCAATAATAGTGTGTCCGATCGGAACGCCAATATTACGGAGCACCGTACTGTCAGTCAAATCACGCTGTAATCTTGAGATTGGTAATTTAGCCGATAAATGCTCAAAAATAGCATTTGCTATTCCTAAGTTTCCTTCAGAGTTTTCAAAATCAATCGGGTTTACTTTATGTGGCATAGCCGATGAACCAATTTCACCTTCTTTGATTTTTTGTTTGAAATAATCCATCGAAACATACGTCCAGATGTCACGGTCCAAATCGATAATGATTGTATTGATTCTTTTTAAAGCATCAAAAAAAGCGGCAAAATGATCGTAATGCTCAATTTGTGTGGTTGGAAAGGAATGGTGTAAGCCAAGGCCTGTTTCAACAAATTTGCTTCCGAACTGTTTCCAGTCGATTTGCGGATAGGCTACATGATGTGCGTTGTAATTTCCGGTCGCCCCGCCAAATTTAGCTGCAAACGGAACGTTGAACAACAGACGAAGCTGCTCTTCCAAACGCTCCACGAAAACCAGAATTTCCTTTCCTAAACGGGTAGGGGAAGCCGGCTGTCCGTGTGTACGCGCCAACATCGGAATGGCTGCCCATTCTGTGCTTAATTCTTTTAATTTTGAAATTAAAGAAATTAAGGACGGCATATAAACCTGCTCAAAAGCTTCTTTTGTAGAAAGCGGAATCGCAGTGTTGTTAATATCCTGAGAAGTTAATCCGAAGTGAATGAATTCTTTGTATTGAGATAAACCCAGTTTTTCAAAAGCATCCTTAATAAAATACTCCACTGCTTTTACATCGTGATTGGTCACTTTTTCTGTTTCTTTGATCCAAAGGGCATCTTCAGTAGAAAAGTTTTTATAGATGTTACGCAAACTGTCAAATAAATTCGGGTTTACGTCTTTTAGCTGTGGTAATGGCACTTCGCACAAGGCAATAAAGTATTCAATTTCAACCAGTACACGGTATTTGATTAAGGCTTCTTCAGAGAAAAAAGGCGCTAATGAAAGGGTTTTACTTCTATATCTTCCGTCAATTGGAGAAATAGCATTCAATTCGTTTAAAGTAGTCATTGTTTTGTTGTTTGTTCGAAAGGTGCAAATATAAACAGAATTTGGGGATTAGAAGGCATCAAAACTGGCAATTGTATTTTAAATTGATTTTAAACGGTCTCTTAAAATCGCCACTCCTTCAGAAGCAATTTCAGGAATGATTTCTACTTTATTCTGAATATTCGGAATTGCAATCGGCTTGGGATCAATATAAAAAACCGGAGTATCGCTATAGGTGTAAGAAATCAGTCCGGCAGCGGGATAGACCTGCAGAGAGGTTCCGATTACGGCAAAATAATCTGCTTCTTCCACTATTTTAATCGCTTCCTCCAGAGCAGGGACTTCTTCGCCAAACCAGACAATATGCGGACGCAGCTGATGGCCGTTTGCATCAAAATCCCCGGTAAACAAATCCTCTTGCCAGTCTAAAATCAGATTTTTGTTCTGCGTACTTCTTACTTTCAGCAGTTCGCCATGCAGGTGCAATACTTGGGTGCTTCCGGCGCGCTCGTGCAAATCGTCTACGTTCTGCGTAATGATATGCACCTCAAAATCCTGTTCTAATTCGGCTAAAATACGGTGTCCCGGATTCGGCTGTACTTCTTTGAGCTGCTGGCGTCTTTTGTTGTAGAAATCCAATACCAATTCCTGGTTTTTGTGCCAGCCTTCGGGAGTTGCCACGTCCATTACATTATAACCTTCCCATAAACCATCACTGTCCCGAAAGGTTTTGATACCACTTTCGGCACTGATTCCGGCACCGGTTAAAACGACTAATTTTTTCTTCATTTTTATCTCATTGTGAAAAATAAAAATAGTCAATTCCAAATTAAAACGGTTACGTATTTTATAAAAAAATGAATGTGTTGAAGTAGTTAATTTTTTAGTATTTTTACTATAAATAAAACAGCAAAACATTGATTTATATCGTTTTGTTTATGCGTAAAAAATGATTTTTAAATGCTACTAATACAATTTACCGGTTTGTCAGGTTCAGGAAAGACTACATTGGCTAAAAATGTTGAACATTTGCTGGTGAAGCAGGGACACAAAGTGGAAATCGTAGATGGTGATATATACCGAAAAACAATTTGTAAAGATCTTGGCTTCTCAAAAGAGGATCGGTACGAGAATGTAAGACGCCTGTTTAATGTCGGGCAGGATTTTATTCAGTCTAAGGTTATTGTTTTAATGTCGGTAATCAATCCTTATGAAGATTTAAGAAATGAAATCAGCCGGCATAATTTTGTCAGAACGGTCTATCTCGACTGCTCGCTGGATAATCTGATTAAAAGAGATCCGAAAGGATTGTACAAAAAAGCACTGCTGCCCGATACCGACAGCAATAAGATTAACAATTTTACAGGAATAAGTGATGTGTATGAAGTTCCTTTAAAGGCTGATTTAACCTTAAAAACAGATTCAGAGGAAGTCTCGGTTTCAACCCACAAACTGTACTCTTTTATATTGGAGAACATAAGCAATACTGTTCAGTAAGCACGATAAACTAAAACTTAAAACATGGAAAATACAGATCACCCCCTTTTGCATTGGATTCCCAATAAGTTAATTGAAAAGGAGGGAGAAGTATATTTTGAGTGGATTTATTTGGGAGATAAAAGATATCTGGATCCTTTTTTTGAAGAAACACTGGTAAAATGCATCGGGTATCCTGAAAATTTAAAAAGATTTAAAGTGGTCAGCACCGCAGCTAATCTTATTGACTGGGCGGACGAATTGGCCTCTGCCGAATTAAAAGCATTAGTATTTCATGTCTCGCGTTGTGGTTCTACCATGCTGGCGCAGTCTTTGGCAGTTTCCCCGCAAAATATAGTAGTTGCAGAAGCTCCGATTCTTGATGCGATCCTAAGAAGTGAACTTTTTGATCCGGTTCAAAAAAGGGCACTGATAAAAGCCGTAATCACTTTGTTGGGACAAAAACGATTTCCTGAAGAAAAAAATTTAGTGGTAAAATTAGACTCCTGGCACATATTCGAAGCCGGAGAATTAAGGTCTATTTTTCCTGAACTGCCTTTTGTGCTGTTGTACAGAAATCCGACAGAAGTATTAAAATCACATTCCAAACTCAAAGGAATGCATATGGTTCCCCATTTACTCCCTTCCAAAATTTTTGGAATTACCACTAAGGAGATGGCAGAAATCAGTTTCCAGCAATATAGTGCCGTAGTTCTTGAAAAGTATTATCAGGCTTATTTTGATTTTCATGAAACAGATCAAAATGTACTGGTCTACAATTACAAAGACGGGATGCGGGATATTCTCGAAAAGGTTATTGATATGATCAATGGCGATTATTATATCGAAGAAATCGACCAGATGTACGAGCGTCTGAAAAAACATTCTAAAAATGAAGGGAACACTTTTAAAGGTGATTCTTTTCTAAGTGAAAATTTAGCGATGGATCTCACCAGTGTTAATCATTTGTATGAAAAATTGGAAAGTAAATTATCCGGAGAATTGACGGACAGAAATTAAGACTACTTTGTTAACGATTCTTTTTTAGTATTTTTGCAGCAAATACAAGCAAAAATGACTGATTTAGATTACCTCGCCTTTCTTGAAAATATATTAACAGATAACCGAAAAGAAAAATTTCTAAAAGTGCTGGCGAACCGCACCAAACATTTTACGATTGCTGTCGAAGATGTTTTTCAGATGCACAATACCAGTGCCGTAATGCGCAGCTGTGAAGTTTTCGGAATTCAGGAACTGAATATTATTGAGCAGCGTTACGGTAAGAGAATCGATAAGGAAATTGCAATGGGTGCCCAGAAATGGGTAGATATCAATCAGTTTGATTCGATTACGAATTGTCTTTCTACTTTAAAAAATCAAGGCTACCAAATTATTGCCACAACACCTCATGAAAACGATTGTTTGCTGGAAGACTTTGATATCACGAAACCGAGTGCCTTATTTTTCGGGACGGAACGCGACGGACTTTCACAGGAAATTCTGGAGAAAGCGGATGGTTTCCTGAAAATACCAATGGTCGGTTTTACAGAAAGTCTGAATATTTCTGTTTCCGCTGCCATCATCATTCAAAACCTTACCAACAGATTGCGTAATTCAGATATCGCCTGGCAGTTATCGGAAGAAGAAATTCTTGAAAAACGTCTCGCCTGGGCCAAAAGTTCCATCAAAGATATCAAGAGAATCGAAGCGAGATATTTTGAGGAAAATCCGCGATAAGATTCTAAGTCTCTAAGGTTCTGAGTTTTTCTTCTTAGAACCTTAGAGACTTAATACCTCAGTACCTATTTTTTAAGAAAAAGAATAAACCCCAGAATGCTGACCATTAAAATGGCCAGTGCCGCCAAAACCATGGTCAGGTCTCTGATGTTTTTCCCCGCCCAGTCCATAAATAAAAATTTATGCAGGATGGCAAAGGAATATCCTTCCACTTTATCGGAGTTTTTAACGACAGCCGCCAGTCTTGAAGTGGACGTTTCTATAAAGTAAGTTGTTTTTTCGGGTGTGTCGTAAGCCAGTTTGATGACCGGTAATCTTTTGTTGACAAAACCATATTCCCGACTTTCAAAATCAGTTAAAATTTTTGATTCCAGTAATTTTACATTTTCCAAAGAAGGCTGAGGTTCGTCGTCATTGCTTTCGATCATTTCGCAACAAGCTTCTCTTGGGGCACCACCGGTAAAATAATAGGCTAAAAATTCTGCATAATCAAAATCCAGATTGGGGGCGATTTTGTTTGTGACCGCATTGATATACACCACCTCTGATTTTGGTTCATCTTTTTTATTCCATTTAGAATTGGGGTCTGCTTTTGGCCTTTTGAATTTTTTAGTTTCTGCTTCCACGAGCTGACAGCGGTAATAGGTGCTGTCGTTCAGGCTGATGATTCCAATGTTTTGAAAACGATTCCAGTCTAAATTTAAGTTGTTGTTACGAAACGGAATTTCTTTGGTCGAAAATGTGGGTTCATACACCATTTGCGATAAAGTGTAAGGTGCCCATTTTGTAGTAGCATGATACGCTCCGCTAAAAGCAAATGTTAAAGTAAAAAGGGAAACCCAGATTCCGATCTGGCGATGGTATTTTCTCAGTCCTTTTTTGGGCTGCAATTGGTCTGTTTTTTTGAATTGCTTCCACAACAAACCATAAATTACAATTCCGCTCAGGGCAGAGAACCCAATGATGGACAATAGAAAAATCATGGTAATGATTCGGATGCTGTTATTCGTAATGGCATCAATGAATGACCAGTTGTGAAAAGTATCAAAAAACCAGATAAAAGCCTGTCTTGAAGTTGGGTTGTAAGTGGCCAGTTTGCCTGAGGAAGTTTCCACATACACTTCCATAGCGTCAGAACGACTGAACGTTACTTTGTAAACCGGTAAATAACGGTTTACATATTTGTATTGTGAGGTAAATTCGGTAACGACTTCGCTCTTTTTTACCGGACTTTTTTGATCGTCCAGGAAATAACGTGAGAGCCATTCCGCATATTTTTGATCTCCGTTTTCGAGTTTTTTAGCCGTGGAAGCGTCAAAATACAGTAAATCCCCCGGAATCATTTTTACCTGATAAAAAGTAGTATTATTGAAAGAAACAATTCGGAAATTTTTAAAATCATTGATGCTGTTTTTCTCCAGGACTTCCTGAATCGAAAGCTGCAGCTGATTTTTATCGATGACCTGCTGTTCCAGTTTTTCATGTGCAATTTCAGGTTTGAAAAAATGCGCCATAAAAGGGTGCATCAAACCGGACAATGTCCAGAAAAGTAAGGGAACAATTGTAATTAATCCAATAACACGATGCCATTTGTACATGTGCTGTTTGACTTTCTTAATGAATTTGGAATCTTTCTTTTTGGAAGATTTTTTATTTATTTCTTTACTCATGATTAGCTTCTGGTATTTTTTTTTGCCACAGATTGAAAGGATTTTGAATCATTTCAATCTGTGGCAAAAACTTTAGGTTACTTTTTTAGTGAAAAATTATATTGAATTCCAAAAACAAAAGTTCTTGGGGCTGCCGCGGTATAAGTAGGCTGAGCATTTGTGGTATTGGCTCTCGAAACATTATAAGCATATAGTTTATCGGTAAGATTGAGTACGTTTCCGTAGATCTCAATTTTTTTCCACTGGTATCCAATTCTGGCGTTGAACAAGTTATAACCGCCATATTTTATGGTATTGATCTGATCCTGATAATAACTGCCTACGAGCTGCCATTCGATAGAAGCCCTTAGATTAGGAAGCCAGCCTGGGTAATAACTCACCTCAGAATTTCCCGACCATCTAGGTGCTGCCGGCATTTCTTTTCCATTTAAATCCTGAACCGGGTCGCTTGCTTTATCGGAGAGTTTAAAATCGATATAGGTATGTTGCGCATACGTCCCGCCAAAACGGATATTGAATTGTTTTGATGGACGATACGAAGCACCGAACTCGATTCCTTTATGACGTGTTTCTCCGGCGGAACGATAATCGGTTGAGTTATCCGCCAGTTTAATATTCAATAATTCATTCTTGCCTTCCATATAATAAAATGCATAATCGAAGTTTAATTTGTTTTCCAGGAAAGAAAGCCAGCCGCCAATTTCGTAATTATCGAATGTTGCAGGTTCCAGATTGTAATAGAAATCAGCCGGAATACCCGTTGTTCCCCCAGTTCCGGGTTTAGTTCTGAAAATTGAAGTAATTCCGGGAGGTGCAAAACCCTGTGAATAGTTTCCGTAAAAACCGGCATATTCAAAAGGATTATAATTGGCTCCAATCTTAAAGGTCGCTTTGTCATACACTTTGCTTCCGGAAGAAAGATCCAGTGCATTGTCGTAGTTTACTTTCATATTATCATACCGGCCGCCAAGAGTAAGCACAAATTTTTCGAATGGATTGATGCTTATTTGGGCATATCCCGCGGTATTAAAAATATCAGCGGTATAATCCGCCAGTTTCGAGTCGGGATGCTCTGCGATAATTTCATAAGAAGCTACCGTTTGTTTTCCTGCTTCGCCGGGGTTTAAGTTTGCTTTTAAGTCAATAACGTATGACCAATAGGTTACGGGAGAGTAATCGTATAAAGCGCCTGCCACAATTTTGGTGTTCAGGAAATCGAATTTTTGGGTGTGCTGCCCAATAGCGCCATAACTTTTGAAGTTGTTCGAATTTACTTCTCCTTTGGCTGTTGTCGGATTTACGGTTGGACTCCATCGGATTCCGTAGGAAGGATTCTGGCCTAATTTATTATCTCGCAAATAAGCGGTAATGTAACTGCTTGATTTGTCATTCCAGTCGTGTTCGAGTGTTAATCGCGTTCGTAAAGCATCAGATTTCCGATACGTAAAATCAGAAGAACTTTTGTAGGTTCTGTTATTGAAGGCATCTTCATTCACACTTCCGCTCATGTCTGAATAATATTTGCCGTACATCGTATTGCTGATCAGTCGGGTAGAAGGAGATATGTTATAATCGATTCGGGCATTCAGGTTGTCTTTGTTGTAATCCGAATACGTCATCCAGCCATTTTCCTGAAGGCTTGAAATTCCGGCAATATGAAAACCCACTTTTCCAATTGTGGCACCACCGGCTGCCTGAAATCTTCTGTAGCCGTAATTATCGGCCTGAACCCCAAATTTAAATTCCGGATCGACAGGCGGTTTTAACGAAATTAAATTGATCGTTCCTCCAACAGCTTCCGGTCCGTATAAAGAAGAAACCGGGCCTTTTACCACCTCAATGCTCTGCAGATTATACTGATTGATTTCCAACAGGGCATTATGATTGAAAATTCCCATTGGCCGAATCGGCAAGCCGTCTTCCAGGTATAAATAATAAGCATTGGTGGTCATCGGCTGACGAATCGACATCATATGCTGTTCGTTTCCTAAGTTAACCATTAAAACGCCGGGCGTTTTGTTGATGATTTCGTAAACGGCCGTTGCTTTGGTTTCGTTGATCGTTTTTGCTGTTATTTTACTGATAGCAACAGGTGTTTCTTTACGCAAAGTGGCAGTTCTGTTAGCTGTTATAAAAACGTTTTCAAGTTCCTGCGATTTTGTGGTGTCTTGTTCCGCTTTATGCTGTGCGAAGACACATTGCCCTATGATGAGTAGGGTAAAGTATATTTTTTTCATTTTAAATGATATAAATTTTAAAAAGTAACAAGTATTTTTCCTGATTCTAAAACAGGAAAAAGCTTTTCAAAAAATTGAAAAGTGCAGCTAAAATTTATATTAAAAAGGAAGGAGGGCGAAAAGTAACATTCGAAACCGAAACAGGTTTACGGTCAGGACGAGCAAAGTTTTTTGCCTTTGATTCTATTAGTGCTACTAATTTGAAATGGGATAAGGGGGTATTTTGAATGTATACAACCTCAACTTTCTCTTTCAGGTTGTTTTGCATTTTCTTTTCGTTGTCGGCGTATTTTTTTAAACTTTTTTGAAGTTCACATCGGCCGTTACAGGAGTTAAAAAGCATTTTGCGTTGTACACAGATGGTTTTTGAAATTTCGTCCTGATTTAATTTGAAGGAGGTATAAACGAAGAAACTGCCAAAGGATGGCACTAAAAGCATACAGGAAAGAAATGTGATCAAAAACTTCTTCAAGGTTAATTTAGTTGTTTCGGAAGCAAAAATACATCTTATTCGTTTTACAATGAATATTTTTTTTATTTTTTTAAATAACAAACCCGACAGGCTTTGAAACCTGTCGGGTTTATTTTAGTTTGCATTCTCAGTTTTCAGTCTCGTTCGCAGTTTCGGACTGAGACTGTAAACTTCGACTGAATACTAAAAATTATTCTTTAACAAGCACCCAGGTACCTGCTGCCAAAAGAGTTTCGGCTTTTTTGAATTTCATTGTTTCGGTTTTACCGGTAGCAACTTCCTGAACTGTTACAGTATCATTACGGTTGATTTTTGGATTATCTCTTACAATCGTTTCTGTCACCTGACGTTGTTGCGTTTCTCCTGCTTCGCGGTTGATGTCTTCGTTGTTAACGATTTCGTCTTTGCTCAATTTGAAGTTTTCTTTTTGACGCACTTCTTTTGCCTCGTGAATTTCAGGAACGTTCTGAGCCGGTAAATCACCTTTGAATAAGAATGAAATAACTTCTTTGTTTACGTTGTCTAACATTCCTCTGAACAAATTAAAAGCTTCTAATTTGTAGATAAGCAATGGATCTTTTTGTTCGTGAACGGCTAATTGAACAGATTGTTTCAATTCATCCATTTTACGTAAGTGTTTTTTCCACGCCTCATCCACAATAGAAAGTGTGATATTTTTTTCGAAATCGGCAATTAATTGCGCTCCTTCGCTATCGTACGCTTTTTTCAAATCTGTAACTACATTCAAAGTTTTGATTCCATCGGTAAACGGAACTACAATACGCTCAAAATGATTGTTTGGCTCTTCGTAAACTCCTTTGATGATCGGGAAAGCTTCTCTTGCGCTTCTTTCCGTTTTCTCTGTATAGAAAGCCAATGTTTCTTTGTACACTTTTCCGGTAATTTCGATGTCTGATAATTTTGTAAAATCAGCTTCAGAAATTGGGGAAGTGATAGAAAAATAACGAATCAGATCAAATTCGAAAGTTTTGAAATCATTTGCCGCTTTATTATGACTTACTACTATTTCGCAGGTATCGTAAAGCATGTTGGCAATATCCAGTTTCAGACGCTCACCAAACAAGGCATGGCGGCGACGTTTGTATACTACCTCACGTTGAGAGTTCATAACATCATCATATTCCAATAAACGTTTACGAACACCAAAGTTATTTTCTTCTACTTTTTTCTGGGCACGTTCGATAGATTTAGTCATCATCGAATGCTGGATCACTTCACCTTCCTGAAGTCCCATTCTGTCCATCACTTTAGCGACTCTCTCAGAACCAAATAAACGCATAAGGTTATCTTCAAGGGAAACGTAAAACTGAGAACTTCCCGGATCTCCCTGACGTCCTGCACGACCACGTAACTGTCTGTCTACACGACGGGAATCATGACGCTCTGTACCTACGATTGCTAAACCTCCGGCAGCTTTTACTTCCGGTGATAATTTGATATCGGTACCACGACCAGCCATGTTTGTGGCAATAGTCACTACTCCGGCTTTACCTGCTTCTTCTACAATCTGTGCCTCTTGTTTGTGCATTTTAGCATTCAAAACGTTATGGGTAACGCCTCTCATTTTTAACATTCGGCTTAATAATTCTGAAATCTCTACAGAAGTTGTTCCAATCAAAACAGGTCTTCCTGCATTTGATAATTCCGTTACATCTTCAATTACCGCGTTGAATTTCTCACGTGTTGTTTTGTAGATATAATCTTCTTTGTCTTGTCTTGAAATTGGACGGTTCGTTGGAATTTCAACCACATCCAGTTTATAAATCTGCCATAACTCTCCGGCTTCTGTAACCGCTGTACCTGTCATACCTCCCAGTTTGCTGTACATTCTGAAATAATTCTGTAATGTAACGGTTGCAAAAGTTTGTGTAGCAGCTTCGATTTTTACATTTTCCTTTGCTTCAATCGCCTGGTGTAAACCGTCAGAATAACGACGGCCATCCATGATACGACCTGTTTGCTCATCGACAATCATAATTTTGTTGTCCATGATCACATACTCAACATCTTTTTCAAACAAAGCATAGGCTTTTAAAAGTTGTGTTAACGTATGGATACGCTCGCTTTTTACGCCAAAATCCTGAAATAATTTCTCTCTGGCTTCCGCTTCAGCGTCTTTGTCCAGTTTTTGTTTTTCGATAGCAGCAATTTCAGTCCCGATATCCGGAAGTACGAAAAAGTCAGCATCTGTATCTCCTGAAAGGTACTGGATACCGTTATCAGTAAGCTCAACCTGATTGTTTTTTTCTTCAATTACAAAATACAAAGCCTCATCGACTTTATGCATTTCGCGATTGTTATCCTGCATGTATTGATTTTCGGTTTTTTGAAGCAATTGTTTAACGCCTTCTTCACTCAAAAATTTAATTAATGCTTTATTTCTAGGTAAACTTCTGTAAGCTCTTAACAATAAGAATCCGCCTTCTTTAGTGTTTCCTTCTTTGATTAATCTTTTTGCTTCAGACAAAAATCCGTTTGCTAACTGACGTTGTTGTGCCACTAAGTTTTCGATTTTTGGTTTCAGCTCATTAAATTCATGACGATCTCCCTGAGGAACCGGTCCTGAAATAATAAGCGGTGTTCTTGCATCATCAATCAGTACAGAATCGACCTCATCGACAATGGCATAATTGTGTTTTCTTTGTACTAAATCGCTTGGCGAATGTGCCATGTTATCTCTTAAGTAGTCAAAACCAAATTCGTTGTTGGTTCCGTAAGTGATATCAGCGTCGTATGCTTTTTTTCTTTGTTCTGTACTTGGCTGGTGATTGTCAATACAATCCACAGTTAAACCGTGGAATTCGAATAAAGGCGCTTTCCATGTACTATCACGTTTTGCCAAATAATCATTCACCGTTACCAAGTGAACACCATTTCCGGTTAAAGCGTTTAAGTAAAGAGGAAGTGTAGCCACCAACGTTTTACCTTCACCTGTTTGCATTTCGGCAACTTTACCTTCGTGCAAAACCATTCCGCCAATTAACTGAACATCATAATGAATCATGTCCCAGGTAATTTCCTTACCTGCGGCATTCCATTTGTTAGCCCATGTAGCTTTGTCACCTTCTATGGTAACGTATGTTTTTGTGGCAGAAAATTCTCTGTCTTTTGCAGTAGCAGTAACTTCAATAAAAGAATTGTCTTTAAAACGACGTGCTGTTTCTTTAACCACAGAAAATGCTTCCGGAAGAATTTCCAATAAAGTTTTTTCTGAGATTTCGTAAGCTTCTTTTTCAAGAGTATCAATAGCATCATAAAGATCTTCTCTTTTATCGATGTCTTCGATGTTTTCTACTTCCGCCTTAAGCGTAGCAATTTTAGCATCTTTATCAGCTCTGGCTTCTTTTATTTTTTCTTTAAAATAAACGGTTCTGGCTCTTAATTCGTCATGAGACAAACTCATTAAGCTAGTTTCGAATGTTTTAATTTTGTTTAAATAAGGTTGTAAAGCTTTGACATCTTTCTGTGATTTATCACCTACAAAGACTTTAATAATACTGTTTATGAAACTCATGATTTGTTATATTTCTATTATATGTAAATGTTGTATTTAGAACCAAAAAAAAAGCCTCTGTGATGAGACTTTTTCCTTTGGTTTATTTTTTAATATTCATCCTCATTCCAAAGATAATCTTCGTCTGTTGGATAATCAGGCCAAATTTCTTCCATTGATTCATATATCTCTCCTTCATCTTCAATAGACTGAAGGTTTTCTACTACTTCTAATGGAGCACCAGCTCTAATAGCGTAGTCAATAAGTTCGTCTTTGTTAGCAGGCCATGGGGCATCACTTAAATAAGATGCTAATTCTAATGTCCAATACATCTGTTATCTGTTTAGTTTGTGCAAAAATAAATTTTTTACTGAAAAAGACAAGTAAATTTTGATTTATTTTAAGAAAATTTAAGAACGTCTCTTGTTAAATTCCAAAAAATAAATTCCAAATTCCAAAAAAGGAACATAAAACCTACTATAGAGGAACTTTTTGTATGTTGTTTAAATTCGCAGAATTTTTAATTTTTCCCTGGAATTTGGGATTTGAAAAATTGTAATTTTAAGAAAATTTATTTTCTCGGAATCCATTTCACTTCCTCCGCTTTTAAGTCAGAGGACAACTTCCGTGCCAAGACAAAAAGGTAGTCAGAAAGTCGGTTTAGGTACTGTATTGCAATTTCAGGTACCTGTTCATTATGGCTTAAATGTACTGCCAAACGCTCTGCGCGGCGGCAAATACATCTTGCAATATGACAATGTGACACGGTAGGGTGTCCGCCCGGTAAAACAAAATGCGTCATTTGTGGAAGGCTTTCTTCCATTTTATCAATCTCATTTTCCAATAATTCGATATCGGTATCGACAATTCCCAGATTTTTTAGCCTGAGTTGTCCGTTTTTCAGGACTTCTTTTTCTACCGGAGTTGCCAAAATGGCGCCTACGGTAAATAAACGATCCTGAATTTCGATTAAAATGTTTTTGTAATGCGAATCGATTTCCTGATCACGTATGAGTCCTATATAAGAGTTGAGTTCATCCACAGTTCCATAACTGTCAATTCTGATATGATCTTTCGGAACGCGGTCGCCTCCAAAGAGAGCCGTTGTTCCCTTGTCGCCGGTTTTTGTATATACTTTCATTTATTTTAGATTTTAGATTTCTGATTTTAGATTTAATATTTGGAAGCTAAAAATTATTTTAATCGATTTAAATCCTCAAAGTATGAGTTACACAACGAATCTAAAATCTAAAATCAGAAATCTATAAATTATTTGGTAGTGTCGCTTTCAATCAAACCATCGCGCAAACGAATTACGCGATGTGCATAAGCTGCGATGTCTTCTTCGTGTGTTACGAGGATTACGGTGTTTCCCAGCGCATGGATATCTCCGAAAAGCTTCATGATTTCTACAGAGGTTTTGCTGTCTAAGTTTCCGGTGGGTTCGTCGGCGAGTATTATGGAAGGTTTGTTGACCAAAGCACGGGCAATGGCCACACGCTGGCGTTGTCCTCCCGAAAGCTGATTCGGCTGGTGATCCATTCTGTCGGCAAGATTGACCTGTTTCAGCACTTCTGTGGCACGTAAGACACGTTCCGATTTAGAATATCCGGCATATATCATAGGTAAGGCTACATTATCTAAAGCCGTAGTTCGCGGCAAAAGGTTGAAAGTCTGGAAAACAAAACCAATTTCCTTGTTTCTGATTTCTGCCAATTCATCATCGCGCATCTTGCTTACATCTTTTCCGTTTAAAACATAATGTCCGGAAGTTGGCGTATCCAGACAGCCAAGCAAATTCATCAAAGTCGATTTTCCGGATCCCGAAGGCCCCATTAAAGCTACATATTCACCTTTGTTGATTTCTAAGTTAATACCTTTCAATACATAAACAATTTCGTTGCCCAGGACAAAGTCTCGTTTGATGTCGGTTATTTTAATTAATGGATTTGCCATTTCGTTTTACAATTTTGGTTTTAAAAGTACAAAACACTTTTCAATAATCCATGAGTAGCCTTTAATTGATTTTTGTTACAAAAAGCAGTATTTATTAGCGGTATTTTTTCCTTTCTAAAAATTATAAAACATTTAAAAAAATCTTTGTTATATGATTTTAATTTGTTTTTACATAATTATCATATTTTGTAATTTTTATTAAATTATGTTTAAAATTTTTATTAAATTTTCTAAAATATTTTATAATTATTCAAATATTTAACTATATTTGCTCTATAACATTTAAATAATCAAAATTATGAGAAATATACAAATTGTATCAGGTATTGCATTAATAGCTTTAAGCTTCACATCATGTAAAGATGAAAAACAGGAAAATGCGAAAAAGACAATCGACGCTTATGTGACTTATGTCGATTCAGTAAAGAATGTTGCAGCAGATGATCTGAAAGCGGATTGGAAAGATGTTGATGCTGAATACAACAGAAGAGCAGAAAATGCACAGTTGGCTCTTGCTGACATTAAAGATAACGCAGCAGAGACAGAAAAAATAAACACTAGTAAAGTTAAATACGAAGAGTTTAAAAATGAAATGACCAAAGTTTTGGCTCCACCTGCACCAAGTCCTAAACAACAATTGCGTAATGCGTTATTTGGTGAAGGAAAAATCGGTGATGATATGAGTTTTGCCTGGGTAAATGCTCAAAATATTCATAGTGTATACCAACAATTCGTTCATACAGTAGAGAATAACAAAGACAGTTATTCACGTGAAGACTGGGATGAAATTAAATTAATGTACGAAGCACTTGACAGCCGTAAAAATACAGTTGAAAAAGAAGGTCTTACTTCTGAAGATAACAGAAAAATTGCAGGTTTAAAAGTGAAATTTGCTCCAATGTACACGCTTAACAGAATGGGAGCTAAATCGGATGAAACAGCAGCTGCTAAAAAATAAAAATAAAATAAAAAAATTGTAATAATTATAAGAAATGACAATCAGAAATGGTTGTCATTTTTTTTATGTTCTGATTACAAAATGTTCTTTTTCCTGTTCGCGTCTGAAAAAGACAAATCCCCATTGAAACGTATCGATTGTTACTTTTACTTTTGGGTGGTTTTTAATGATTGCCCAGGCTTCCTCCATTTCAGCGGACCAGTGAATGTCATCAAATAACCAGACGGAGTCGTTTGTAATGGTAGGCAATAAAAGTTCAAAATACGCCAGTGTGGCTTTTTTAGAATGATTACCGTCGAAATAGATGAGTTCAAAGTTTAAAGTTTCAGGTTTCAGGTTGCTCAAATACTGTTGAAATTCTGAAATTATATTTTCTACATTATCGCAATTAAATTCGTTTAAATGTTTTTTTGCAACATGGGCCGTTTGAGGACAGCCTTCCAGCGTAATTACTTTTGCTTTTGGATTGCCTAACGCCAGGGCAGAAGTGGCCAAACCCAGCGAGGTTCCGATTTCTAAAATAGTATTCGGCTGAAAATAGCGAACGACGCGAAATAATAATTCGGCGCGTTTTGCAGAAATTCCGGCTGTCTGTGCAATTTTGGCTATTTGTCTCGTATTCGATTTAAAAACTTTCGAGCCGGCACCGAAATCGGTTACTTCTATAAAATTTTTATTTTCCAAAAGTGATTTCCTGTACTTTTTCAGAATTGCATATTCCGGCTTTGCTTTTTTATCGTAAAAACACTTCGTTATTAAATGAAATACAAACGGAGAATGAACGGCGTGTTCGTTTTTGGAGTTCCAAAGAAATTTTAAGTATGATTTTATCTGAAATAGCATAGCAACAGTTACAAAGTGGCGACGAAGATACAAATACGAAAGACAATACCCAAAACCCAATGGTTTTAAGAAGTTTTATTGCGCTGTTAAAAGACTATATTTGCGGCCTTGAAATAATACACATTTATGATGCTGAAGGAAGAATCAGAAGACAGGAAAATAATAACTCCGGAAGAAATTGAGCGATGCATTGCTATTCTGGCACAGTTGAATACGGATACCGATCAGATATTTGATATTCCGAAGGAACAGCGAATCGCGTTGATCAAAGAGGCGGGAATGTTCTCAAGACCCGACCGTGGTGAATTTTCCAGAAGAATTAAGGACGGGAAACAGGCGGCCAAACGCAAAATGGAAAAGAAAGACAAAACGGCCCGTAAAGAAACCGGAATCCGTCATGCGCGTGAAGCTAGTGTGTTTACGGCGCCCAAATTACTGGCTTTTAATGAGCTGGCTCATAAAGAACAGTTAGAGCTGGAAACTCCCAGAAACTGTTATGTGTGCAAAACAGGCTTTACTAAAATGCACCACTTTTATGATACCATGTGTACCGACTGTGGTGATTTTAATTATGCCAAACGTTTTCAGACCGCTGATGTAAAAGGACAGATTGCTGTGATTACGGGTTCCCGGTTAAAAATTGGGTATCATATTACACTGATGCTTTTACGCGGC
This sequence comes from Flavobacterium cupreum, assembly GCF_003996965.1. Classification (GTDB taxonomy): domain Bacteria; phylum Bacteroidota; class Bacteroidia; order Flavobacteriales; family Flavobacteriaceae; genus Flavobacterium; species Flavobacterium cupreum. The sequence continues at coordinate 78,965 of NZ_QWDM01000012.1, forward strand.
GGGGCAACTGTGATTGCAACAACCCGTTTTCCTGTGGACTCTGCCTTGCGTTTTTCTAAAGAAGACGATTTTATGGAGTGGGGACATCGGTTGAAAATTCATGGACTGGATTTACGGCATATTCCCAGTGTGGAAATTTTCTGCAATTTTATCGAGCAGAAATACGAGCGACTGGATATTTTAATTAATAATGCCGCTCAAACGGTGAGACGTCCTGCGGGTTTTTATACGCATTTAATGGAAAATGAGGAGCGGTCCATTGTTTCTCTGCCAAAACAGGCTCAGGAATTGTTACTGGATCATATCAATTGTCTCGATGAATTGAAAATCCTGACCAGCGGAGCTTCTTCAAACCAAAATATGCCGGTGACCTGGCACGGACCGGAACCGGGAATTGGGTTGCGGGCTTCGGCTAAATTATCCCAGATTCCGTATTCTTTTGATAATGCCCTGGTGGCAAACGAAGTTTTTCCGGAAGGTGAACTCGATGCCGATTTACAGCAGGTAGATTTAAGGAAAACGAACAGCTGGCGTTTGAGATTGGGTCAAATCGAAACTACGGAAATGATTGAAGTGCAACTGGTCAATTCGGTGGCTCCCTTTGTGCTTTGTAACCGCCTTTCGGAAGTCATGAAGAAAGACAATACCGGACAAAAACACATCATAAATGTTTCGGCAATGGAGGGGAAATTCCACCGCTTTTTCAAAGAAGACCGTCATCCGCATACCAATATGGCGAAAGCAGCTTTGAATATGTTAACCCATACTTCTTCGGGGACATTGGCAAAGCATGGTATTTTTATGAATGCAGTCGATACAGGTTGGGTAACTGACGAAGATCCTGCTGAATTGGCAAAGAAAAAACAAGAGTTAGAAGATTTTCAGCCGCCCTTGGATATTGTAGATGGCGCTGCCCGTGTTATGGATCCTTTGTTTGACGGAATAAATACAGGAAAACACTGGTGCGGAAAATTCCTGAAAGACTATAATCCGATTCCCTGGTAAACAGGGGCTCAGTTTAGATTATTTAATAAAATAAAAAACCACAACAGAATTAAATTTTGTTGTGGTTTTCTTTTGGAAAAATAAGTGATTAACGGTAAATGTTTTCTCCTCTATTTGATTTCCATTCTCTTTCAAAATATTCAGCATCTTCGTCATTACGGGTGTGAACTCCTAGTACAACGCGACCATCTTTAATTCCTGATTCGTAAACTTTTGCTCTTTCTTCAGGAATTCCTGATCCTACTAAAGCTCCAATTAAACCGCCAGTAATTCCTCCGGCACCTGCACCAGCTAATCCTGCTGCAAGCGGACCTGCAATAATTAATCCTAATCCGGGAATCACAAGGCTTGTTCCTAACGCAGCAATAACGCCAACAATAGCACCAATAGTTCCTCCAATGGCAGAACCTGTTCCGGCTGTTTCTGCAGCTTTATTTCCTAATTCAGAGTGATCATCTTTATCCGAATAATGTTTTTTTCTTGTGTCGTCAGACATAATAAGATTGATTTCATCTTTTGTATATCCTCTTTCACTTAATATTTCGTAAGCTCTTTCTGTACTGTCGCGATCAGAAAACATTCCTGTTAACATTGTACGTTTGTTGTGGTCTGGGTTATGTAAATTTTCCATTGTATATATATTTTAATTTGTGAATTCGTTTCCACTAATACAAAGCTCGTTAATCGACTTTATTTTTTATTTATACAATTATTGCAAATTCTTACATATTGAATTTAACATTTCTTAATTTTTAACTCAATTTTTGATTATTATGCAAAAGATTTAAAGTCAGGGCTTGTTCTCAGGCGTAGTTTTCAGTCTCGGTTTCGGCCTCAGTCTGAGTCTGAGTTTTCGGCGGGTTTCAACATAAAAAAAACACATTACAAAAAGCATTTTTGTAATGTGTTTTTTAATTTTAACCCAAAGAATTTCTACAATTCACTGAAAATTGCGACTGAGAATGAAAGCTAAAAAATCATCCTTCAATTTTAGCCGAAAGCTCAAACCAACGTTCTTCTTTCTGGTCTATTTTACTGATGATATTTTGCAGTTCGTTTGCTTTTTTCTCGATATCGGCATCTGCTACTTTTCCGTCAGAGAATAATTGTTCGATTTTGGTTTTGTCAATTTCTAAATCTTTAATTTCTCTTTCCAGTTTTTGATATTCTTTCTGTTCGTTGAAAGTTAAATTTCCGGTCGGATTATTTTGTTTCCAGTCTTTCTTCTCTGCTTTGTTTTCTTCTTTCTGCATAACATCGGCACTGTCTTCGTAGGCTCTGAAATCAGAATAGTTCCCTGGGAAATTCTCGATTTCACCATTCCCTCTGAAAACAAATAAATGATCGACAATTTTATCCATGAAATAACGGTCGTGCGATACCACAAGCAAACAACCCGGGTAATCCAAAAGGAAGCTTTCCAGAACGTTCAGGGTTACAATATCCAAATCGTTCGTTGGCTCATCCAGAATCAGGAAGTTTGGATTCTGAATCAAAACGGTACATAAATAAAGACGTTTTAATTCTCCACCACTTAATTTTTCTACAAAATCATATTGTTTTTTAGCATCAAAAAGAAAACGCTCCAGCAATTGTGAAGCCGAAATCATTCTGCCTTTCGCAAGCGGAATAAATTCGCCGTATTCCTTTATAATATCAATCACACGCTGATTCGGTTTCGGGTTGATTCCGCTTTGGGTGTAATAACCAATTTTTATCGTTTCTCCTTTGACTACGCGTCCGCTATCCAATGGAAGTGTTCCGGTAAGAAGGTTCAGGAAGGTTGATTTTCCGGTTCCGTTTTTACCAATGATTCCGATACGTGCGCCACGCTGGAAATCAAAACTAAACTGATCCAGAATGACGTGGTCTTTAAATTTTTTGGAGATTTTGTGAAGCTCAATAATCTTGCTTCCCATACGTTCCATATTGATTTCAAGCTCGACTTTGTTTTCCTGACGACGGCTTTGTGCTTTTTCCTTAATTACGTAAAAATCATCCTGACGCGATTTTGATTTTGTCGTTCTCGCTTTTGGCTGACGGCGCATCCACTCTAATTCTTTTACGAATAAGTTTTTCGCTTTGTCAACACTTGCGTTTTCAGAGGTAATTCGTTCTTCTTTTTTCTCTAAATAGTAGGAGTAATTTCCTTTGTATTGGTATAATTTCCCGTTATCCAATTCAATGATTTCGTTACAAACACGCTCTAAAAAGAAACGGTCGTGCGTCACCATAAATAACGTGATGTTTTCTTTGGCAAAATAACTTTCAAGCCATTCGATCATCTCCAGATCCAAATGGTTGGTTGGCTCATCCAGAATCAATAAATCAGGACGATTGATCAATATGATAGCCAAAGAAAGACGCTTCTTTTGTCCACCCGATAGATTTTTTACTTTTAATTTAAAATCTTCGAGTTTTAATTTGAATAAAATCTGCTTGTATTGGGTTTCAAAATCCCATGCATTATGCTGATCCATTCCGTCAAAAGCTTTTTGGTAGGCTTCTTCGTCATCCGGATTTTCTAATGCTTTTTCGTAGGCTTCAATTACTTTAAGTGTTTCATTATCTGAAGCGAAAATACTTTCTTCGATAGTCAGTTCTTCCTGAAGGTTGTTGTCCTGCGAAAGAAAAGCCATGCGGATTCCTTTTCGTAAAACGACCTGACCGGTATCCGGTTCATCCAAACCGTTAATAATGCTCATAATGGTTGTTTTTCCAGAACCATTTTTTGCAATAAAAGCAATCTTTTGATCTTTATTGATTCCGAATGAGATGTTGTCAAATAAGGTTCTTTCCCCAAACGACTTCGATATGTTTTCTACAGATAAGTAATTCACTTTGTAAATTATGAGTTATAAATTATAAGTTATGAAGGTTTTACAAATCACAACTTTTTTGCAAAAGTAAGTTATTATATTGCGATTTGCGAATTATTTGTCGAGATAGGAATTTTATAATTCCGTTGCTTCACAGTGGTTAAATAATAACGCGGAAACTTTGAAGCGAAGGATTTTAGTTGTAAATGCTAGAAAAGAAAATAAAAAGTATTTTAAAAAGTAAGAAATTAAGTTATAATATTTATTTTTGAATATGGAAAATAAAGCTACAAAAAACGAAAAATATGTAAAAGTGTCAGAAAGTATGCTTTTATCATTGGTTTCTTCAAAATTAAAGGAAAGGATTTTGTTTCCTGAAAAAGTTGAAACTGCAAAAAAGTTCTTAAATAATTTACATTTTAAATCACATGCAAAGAAGATTTAAAACTATATAAAAAAAGTGTCATGAAAATGACACTTTTATGATTATTCCAAAATTATTTATTGATTAATTTTTTTAGTGTTCCATCATTTCATCTTTCTCTTTCAGCATGCGCTCGTATAAATCAATTTTTTCGTCGTGAATTTTTTTTAACTCTGCGATAGGATTGAAGTTGAATGTGGAATTAGAATTTCCAACACAAGCATTTTCTCCAACAGAAGTATTGTCTCCGAAAGTATTCGAAATAATATTCACCGCTTGCTCCTCATCAAAATTCCGAAAAGCTTCCACAGGAATTTTTAATGTATGTGAGATTTGATTAAGAATATCCTCTTCGATTACATCTTTTTGCTCCAGCATAGAAATTTTCTTCTGATTCCAGTCATTTCCCAAATCAAAAGCCAATGCTTCCTGTTTGATTCCAAGCATTTCTCTAAAACGTTTTACGTTTCTTCCCTGATGTATTTTTTGTTCCATAATGAATATCGATTTTATGAAGGCTCAAAGATAAAGCCATTTGGATGTCTTATAAATAATTATTCCGCAATTATTTATTGATTAATTTTTCAAGTCGTAGCATCATCTCATCTTTCTCTTTCAGCATACGCTCAAATAAATCAATCTTTTCGTCGTGAAGTTTTTTAAATTCTTCCAATGGATTTATATTGAAAACAGGCTTAGCGTTCCCTATATAAGCATCTTTTTCAATATTAAATGTATTCGAAATAATATTCACCGCCTGGTCCTCATCAAAGTTCTGAAAAGCTTCAACAGGAATTTTTAACTTATCTGAGATTTGATTAAGAATATCCTCTTCAATTACATCTTTTTGCTCCAGCATCGAAATTTTCTTCTGATTCCAGTCATTTCCCAAATCAAAAGCCAATGCCTCTTGTTTGATTCCAAGCATTTCTCTAAAACGTTTTACGTTTCTTCCCTGATGTATTTTTTGTTCCATAATGAATATCAATTTTACGAAGGCTCAAAGATAAAGCCATTTGAATGAAAAAGTATGAATTTCAAAGATAAAAAAATATCCTGAAAATATCTTTTTTGTAATAATAAACTTATCATATCGCAATTTGCGAATTATTTATGGAGATCCGAATTCAAAAGCGAACTCAAATCAAAATAATGAATTTGCTGGGGAACATTGATAATGGGTTTCCGGACCAGGCTTTCATTCGTTACATAATAATGAAGACCGTCGCGTGTTGCAATACCTTCAATCTGATGGAAAGGCAGTTTGAGGTCAATTTTCCTTTTGTTTCCGGTTAAGAAATTATGATCTTTAAAGTCATACAAAAGATATAAAAAAGTTTTTCCTGTTTTGGAATACCCACAAAGTACAATCCGTTTTTTTGCTGCGACATAAGTGGCACCGGTTACTAAACCTTCTGTGCTAAGGGTTTCTTTGTATTGCGCAATCTGCTTCCCGGGTTGATTGGGCAACACATAAATACTGATTTTGGAAGAGCTCCACTGCTTGGAAAATAAATAAATGCTGTCCTGTGTTACGATAAAAGCTTCACAATCAAAATTGGTCGTGTTTCCTTTTTGGGCAGTAAAATCAGTCTGGTCTGAATAGGAGAAGGAGATCGTGTCGATACTAGGATTTCCAGCTAAAAAAGATTTTTTTTCAATTTTTAAAATATGCAGATCCGTTCGATTTCCCCTGAAATTATTTCCAAAATCACCAATGTATAAATGGGTTTCATCCTGTGAAATTTCCTCCCAGTCGTGGTTTACAGTATTGAGAATTACTTTTTTTCTGATTTTGCCCAGGGAATCCAATCCGTACAATGTGGTATCGTGATCGTCATTGTGTGACCATAACAAACCGTCAAAAGCAATTAATCCGGAAGTTTCTTTTATGGAATCACTTAAACGAACAGAATATTCCGGTTTTATTTTTAAAGATTTATACTCGCAACTCCCGTCATTACTTGTGGCGGCCGGATTGTAATTTATGGAAAGCGGGTCTGTACAGCCGGAAATCTGACCATAAGATGCTGATATTGTTGCTATAAATAATAAAAAGTATTTTATCATTGAAGTTGTTTTAGATTCAAACAGGTTAAAAGTATAATTTAAAAATAAATTGATTTTAAAATAAGCTAAAAAATATAATTTAAATGTTATTTTGCACCACGATTGCTTAGATCCGAATTTTATTCTGAGAAAAGTATTGTGCACAGTCCCCCCCCAAATATGAAAATTTCTGAAAAAATATCACATTACCGTTTTTCCCGCTACTTCAAAATTTTGTTTGTCTGCCTGGATATTCTATTGTTGAATCTGGCAATTAATCTTTCGGCACTGGCCCGATTTGGAGGTTTGAAGGAACTGCTGTTAAAGGAAGAAAAAACGATTGCCTTATTAATGAATTTAATATGGATCGGTTTGTTGCTGCATAGAAATTCCTATCGAATGATCCGTATTGAACGCATCGAATCGATCTTAAAAAGAACCATCAATAAAATTGTGATCCATGCGGCACTGGTGGCGATTTTTGTTGTTTTTTTAAAATATGCCGACATTTCAAGGCTTCGATTGCTGTATTTTTATCTGTTTTTCTTCTTGCTGATCATGATTTCGCGTTACGCATTAATGAAACTTTTAAAAGAAATCAGGGCGAACGGCTTTAATTTTAAAAAAATAATTATTGTCGGGGCTAATGATACTGGAGAAAGAATGCAAAAAATCCTCGCGAAAGATTTAACATACGGTTATCGGTTTTTAGGTTTCTTTGATGAAAAAGAAGCAATCTCTCCCGGTTTTTCAGGGCCGCTTTTAGGTGGATTTGACCGTATTGAGAGTTTTATTATTGAGGAAAAAATAGACGAGATGTATGTGGCACTTCATATTGATAAAATTGAAGTAATCAATAAGCTTACGAAAATATGCGAACAGAATATGATTCGTATTAAATTCATTCCTGATTTTCAGTTGTATACAAAATCAAGTAAAGTTGAGGTTACGTTTTATGGAAATACTCCGGTATTGATGCTGCGCCCTGAACCTTTGGAATTCGCTTCTAACAGGCTTATTAAAAAGGTTTTTGATATTTGTTTTTCGCTTGGGGTTATTTTATTGATTTTTCCGTGGCTTTTGCCAATAGTGGCCCTGATCATTAAAATAGAATCCCGCGGTCCGGTGTTTTTTAAACAGGAACGTTCGGGCAGGGACAACCGTTCTTTTATGTGCCTTAAATTCAGAAGTATGTATGTCAATGATCTGGCACATAACAAACAAGCCGGAAAAGGCGATAGCAGGATTACCAAATTTGGAGCTTTTATCCGCAAAACAAGTATCGACGAATTGCCGCAGTTTTTTAACGTTTTCTGGGGAGATATGTCTGTTGTCGGGCCAAGACCGCATATGGTCAATCTGGCAAAAGAATACAGCGAACTGATTAATAATTATTTGGTACGTCAATATGCGAAACCCGGAATCACAGGCTGGGCACAGGTAAATGGATATCGCGGCGAAACGAAAGAGCTTATCGATATGGAAAACAGAGTCGATTACGATATTTGGTATATCGAAAACTGGAGTTTGCTTCTGGATATTAAAATTATTGTCAGAACGATAATTAATATTTTCAAAGGGGAAGAGAACGCCTACTAACTAAAATTTAAAAAATTGATTGTTTGCAATAACCTCCTTTAAAGCAGAAGCATTTTTTATTTTTATTTTTTTACCCAATTCCTTCATGTGGTTGCGATGATGGACGTCTGAGCCAACAAAATCATACATTCCTTTTTTCAGTAACTCTTCGCTAATTTTAGTGACTCCGCTACCGTAATAGCCAACGGTAGCCAGTAAATTCAATTGAAACAAACAGCCGGACTTTTTTAGTTTTTCGTATTCGCTAAAGTTTTGATGGTAATACAAATACCTTTCAGGATGTGCCAAAACCGGAATGTAACCCGCTACCTGCAAATCAAAAAGGGTTTTGTGTAATTGTGCCGGCGGACTGATGTACGATATTTCTACCAGTACATAATTGTCTTTTAGGGTCAGTAGTTTTTCAGTTTTAAAATGATTTTCAAACCAGTCGTCCATAAAATATTCTGCGGCGGCACGAAAGGGAGTAATAATGCCATTTTCTTTTAATGCCATTGCCGTTTCCTGTTGATTAGTCCTGATGACCTCAGGCGAATTATCCCAGAAATGGTGTTTTATGTGCGGCGTCGTTATAAATTGAGAGATGCCAATTTCGGCAAAAGCCTTTGCGAGTTTTAGGGTGTCGCCTATGGTTTTGGCGCCGTCATCAATTCCGGGTAAAAGATGCGAATGAATGTCGATATAATTATCGGAAAGAAGATCTTTCAGGAACGGTTTTGATTTGAAAAGTGATAACATGCTGCAAAAGTAAAAAAAAGGATGTGTTTTTGAAGAATTTGTTAAATGGAAATTCACCAGTCAAAATTAAGGTATTAATGTAACTGCTCATTTCGTAATTATATTATATTTGGAGTTACTAAAAACGCAATAATTTATGAAAATAAAGGAAAACTTATACAATCAAAGGATTATTTCGATAGATGCCCTGCGCGGAATTACCATTTTTATAATGATTTTTGTCAATGAACTGGCAAGTGTGAAAAACGTACCACAGTGGATGAAACACATGCCGGCAGACGCAGACGCCATGACCTTTGTTGATTTGGTTTTTCCGGCATTTTTATTTATTGTCGGGATGTCGGTTCCGTTTGCATTCAATGCCCGGCTGTTAAAAGGTGATAGTGCCAGAACGATTTGGACACACACTTTAAAAAGGGCGTTGGCCTTAATTATTATTGGCGTTTTTATGGTCAATGCCGAATATGGCTATGATGCCTCAAAAATGATTATCACTCCGGCGTTATGGGGGCTTTTAGCGTATGCGATGCCCATTCCGATTTGGAATAAATATGCCAAAGATTTTCCGGTTTGGTTAAAGAATACGCTTCAATATGGCGGAATGTTAGTGTTAGTCGCGTTATATTTTTTATACGTTCAGGATACAGGAACAATCGGGATGACGCCAAAATGGTGGGGAATTCTGGGCTTAATTGGCTGGGCGTACCTTTTTATAGTAGTTTATTATTGGCTCGTTGGCGGAAAATTAGGAGCCATGATTTTGTTTCTGGTAATTTGTGTCCTTGCCAATTCACTTAATCTAATCGAAGGTTCACTGGTTCATCAAAATGCAGTACTTAGTTTTATTGCCGGACATTTAACCCATGCTGCTGTCGTAACTGCGGGTGTAATCATTTCGTTATTGTTTTTTGATCGAAAAATCACTCCAAAAATCAATTGGCCCGTGATAGGTTTTGCAGTATTGTTTTTGGTAACCGGATATTTGTTAAGACCCTATTTCGGAATCTCAAAAATAAAAGGAACTCCATCCTGGACGATGTTTTCGGCTGCAATTTGTACCGTGCTGTTTTACTTTTTGTACTGGCTCATGGAAATAAAAAAACAAACCAAATGGAGTGGTTTCTTTATGCCTGCAGCGGCAAACCCATTGTTGATTTATATTTTACCGGGTGTTATTTATTATTTCACGCTTGTTTTTAATTTTCATATCATTCCAGATTATTTCCGTGAAGGCATTCCGGGGATTATCTGGAGTCTGGTTTTTTCAACGATTATGTTGTTGGTAATGAAAATCTGCAACAAGTATAAGATTCAGTTGCATTTATAGGAGTTTTCAGTCTCAGTCTCGGTCTCAGCTAGACTGCGACTGAATACTGCGACTAATTCTCAACGATAACTGATTTTATTTCTAGCAATGCGCCCGAAACCGGGTTGTAATTCACAAAGTTGAATTTACATAAATTATGGATATTCAAAAGTTTGCCGTTTGGTAGTCCGTCCTGTTTAAAATGGGTCCACGGAATTTTGATCGTTGTGAATTTTTCAGGAGAAGCAGGTAAATCAACTCTGGGATGTGATCCGCCGTGTACACAGCCCGTTCCTTCATTGTTTCCTTCGCGAGCCTGTAATTTGATAAGTTGTGAGGATTTATAACTGATGCTTACGTATTTAGAGCTGTTCGATAAATTCGTGGCAGGACCATCATTCGAATCGGAAGCTGTAATCATAACATTCAGCTCAATTTCTCCAACTGGTGCAGTTTTGGCTGTCACGCGGATAATTCCTTCTTTTTCGCGAACTGTGTTAATCGTCTCCTGAGTTTCCTTTGCCGGTCCAGCAATAAACCAGGTATTGGATTGTACAAGATTTAACTCCCTATGACTCGGGTTTTCCCTGTGAAAACCACAGGATATAAACAGGACTAAAATTAAAAAAGAGAAACGAATCATACTTGGAAGCCGGTTTAAAAAAGTGGATTTTAATTTCAAATATAGCTTTTATAAAAATACCACGAATCAATTTGCGAAATGAAAGCTATAGTCACCATGTATTCAAATCTGGTAAAACAATCCAATGCGCAATAATTTTGGTGTAAAGTAAGACCTTTATAAAAACGATGCGTCTTTACCGTTGGGTTTATCTGAAAATTTCTAACTTTCCGAAAAAATAAAGAGACCCATTTTTTCATGCAGTTATCAGTTATTATTCTTAATTACAATGTGCGTTACTTTCTGGAACAATGCGTCTTAAGTGTTCAGGAAGCCATTGCGACGCTTGATGCCGAAATTATTGTCATTGATAATAATTCGTCTGATGATAGCTGTATTATGATGAAAGAACGGTTTCCGAATGTCAAACTGATTCAGAACAAAGAAAATTTTGGTTTTCCAAAAGGCAATAATATTGGAGTAAAAGAAGCGCAGGGAAAATACATCTGCATTCTCAATCCCGATACGGTTGTGGCCGAAGATACATTTACCCAAATTCTGGCTTTCGCTGAAAAGCAGCGTGAGTTAGGGATTGTGGGCTGTAAATTAATTGACGGAACCGGGCAGTTTTTGCCCGAAAGCAAACGTGGCATTCCGACGCCCTGGGTTGCTTTTACCAAGATTTTTGGTCTGTATAAAATTTTTCCAAAATGGAACCTTTTCAATCAGTATTATGCGCAGCATGTTTCAGAGACTGAGACCGGTAAAGTTGCTGTTTTAGTGGGAGCTTTTATGCTGATGGAAAGAAATTTATATCTTGAATTACAAGGTTTTGATGAAGATTGTTTTATGTATGCAGACGACATTGATCTTTCTTACCGCGCATTATTAAACGGGAAAAGTAATTATTATTTTCATGAAACAACGGTCCTGCATTACAAGGGAGAAAGTACCGTTAAAGATGAAAAATACATGAAACGTTTTCAGGAAGCGATGACTTTTTTTTATAAGAAACATTTCAGGAAATCATTGTTTTTCTCTATTTTTATCAAAATCGGGATTGTGTTTTTTTCTTTCGCTAAAATGTTTCAGGGAAAATCAAAAGACAAACCAATCCCCGAAAGTTATGTTTTATATTCTTCTGATGTGAAATTGTTTGAAAAATTGGCTTCTATTTTTGAAAATAAAGTAGTTGTTTTCAATTTCAAAAAAGAAAAAATGGTAAATTCGTGGCTGCTTTTGAAGGGTAAAACAGTGGAGATTATTTTAGATAATCAGCATGTTTCATTCGGAAATTGTATCAAAATCATAGAAAGTCTTAAAGATAAGCGTATTACTTTTAAAATTTTCCCCAAAAACACAAATTTTATTATTGGAAGTAATTCCAGAAATGACAGGGGACAAGTAGTAAAAATCGAGTAAAAAATTATATTAAATGTAATTTATATTTAAAATATTCAGTAATTTCGCAATCTGAAAATCAAAATCACCCTTGAGGTTAACAATATGGCAAGATTTGAATTAAAACTTCCCAAAATGGGAGAAAGTGTAGCTGAAGCAACTATTACAAACTGGTTGAAAGAGGTTGGAGACAAAATTGAAGCAGACGAAGCGGTACTGGAAATAGCAACTGACAAGGTTGACAGTGAAGTACCTAGCGAGGTGTCGGGAATTTTGGTCGAAAAATTATTTGGCAAAGATGATTTAGTTCAGGTAGGGCAGACTATTGCAATTATCGAAACAGAAGGCAGCGTTGAAATATCATCGTCGTTTTTAGTCGATAAAGTGGTAGAGGATGAAGCTCCGGCCGCAGCAGCCGAAATTGAAAAAACAATCGATGCGGCTAAAGAAACCGTTACGCCTCAGGATTTCGCAGCGTCCGATAAATTCTTTTCTCCGCTTGTGAAAAATATCGCAAAGGAAGAAGGTGTTTCTGTTGCTGAGTTAGAGAATGTTCAGGGTTCCGGAAAAGACGGGCGTGTTACAAAAGAAGATATTTTAAAATATGTTGAAGATCGCAAAGCAGGCGCGGTTGCTGCTCCAAAAGCTGTTACAGAAACAGTTAAGGAAGTAGCTGCTCCGGTAAAAGCGGCAGAACCGGCAGCGGTTCAGAAAAGTCAGCAGGCGGTTCCGGTTTCTGTAAACGGAGGTGATGAAATCATCGAAATGGACAGAATGCGTAAATTGATTTCAGGATACATGGTGGCCTCGGTGCAGACTTCGGCTCACGTACAATCTTTTATTGAAGTGGATGTAACCAATATCGTAAAATGGAGAGATAAAGTAAAAGCTGCTTTCGAGAAAAGAGAAGGCGAGAAGCTTACTTTTACGCCAATTATGATGGAAGCCGTTGCAAAAGCATTGAAGGATTTCCCTGGAATGAATATTTCTGTTGACGGGGATTATATCATTAAAAAGAAAAATATAAATTTAGGAATGGCTGCAGCTTTACCAAACGGAAATTTAATCGTTCCGGTGATTAAAAATGCAGATCAGCTCAACCTTGTCGGAATGGCAAAGGCGGTTAATGACTTGGGCAATCGTGCAAAAGCAGGAAAACTGAAACCGGACGACACACAGGGAGGAACATATACGGTTACAAACGTAGGAACTTTTGGAAGTGTTTTCGGGACGCCGATTATCAATCAGCCGCAAGTGGGTATCCTGGCGCTTGGAGCAATTCGTAAAGTGCCTGCAGTTATCGAAACGCCGGAAGGTGATTTTATCGGAATCCGCCAGAAAATGTTCCTGTCCCACTCTTACGACCACAGGGTAGTAGATGGTGCACTTGGAGGAAGTTTTGTAAAGAGAGTCGCAGAATATTTAGAAGCCTTTGATGTAGACAGGGATTTCTAAAAGAATCTGTTTTATAAATAACTAATCCTTTCTGTGTTTTAAACATAGAAAGGGTTTTTTATTTTACATTGTTAAAATCGGAACAGAAATCGGGAACTTTATGAAAAAAACAAGTGAAATTCAGCTTTAAAATTTATATTTGTAGACTTATAAAATTCAAAAATGGAACTCAAACTCAATAAACCAATTTGCTTTTTCGACCTTGAAACTACTGGTATTGATATCGGAAAAGACAGAATAGTAGAAATTTCAATATTTAAAGTTTTTCCAAACGGAAATAAAGAAAGTAAAACTTGGTTGGTGAATCCTACAATTCCAATTCCGGCTCAGACTACGGCCGTTCATGGTATAACGGATGAAAAAGTAGCAAACGAACCTACTTTCAATGAGTTGGCGCCACAGGTCTATAATATGATTAAGGACAGTGATCTGGGAGGGTTTAATTCTGATCGTTTTGATATTCCGTTACTCGCAGAAGAATTGCTTCGCGCCGGAGTTGATTTTGATATGAAAAATAAAGTTTCTGTAGATGTGCAGACTATTTTTCATAAAATGGAAGAACGTACGCTAAGTGCCGCTTTGAAGTTTTACTGCGGAAAAAGTCTTGAAAATGCCCACTCGGCTGAAGCAGACACTATGGCAACCTACGAAATCCTGAAAGCACAGTTGGACCGTTATCCGGAATTGGAAAACGATATGAAATCATTATCTGAATTCACAACGCGTAAAAAAATTGCCGATTTTGCCGGAATGATCGCTTTTGATAAAGACAATGAGGAAATTTTTACTTTCGGAAAACACAAAGGCGCCAAAGTCGACAAAATATTAGAAACCGAACCAGGATATTTCAGCTGGATTCAAAACGCTGACTTTCCATTATATACCAAAAAAGTGCTGACGGCAATCAAACTAAGAAAGTTAAATACGAAATAAGCCTCTAAGTCACTAAGGTTCTGAAGTGCTAAGTTTTTGCGCATTTTCTCATGATCTTAGCGACTTAGAACCTTAGCAACTCTAAAAAAATATGAAGATTATTTGTATCGGTAGAAATTATACCAATCATATTGAGGAATTAAAAAACGAAAGGCCAACGGAACCGGTTGTTTTCATGAAGCCGGATTCAGCGGTTTTATTAAAGCAGCATCCTTTTGTAATCCCCGAATTTTCTGAGGAAATTCATCACGAAATTGAGATAATTGTTAAAATAAATAAAGTAGGAAAGTATATTGAGCCTAAGTTTGCGCATAAGTATTATGACGAAATTAGTGTGGGTATTGATTTTACTGCCAGGGATTTACAGGATAAACTAAAAGCAAAAGGATTGCCCTGGGAAAAAGCCAAAGCCTTTGATGGCTCTGCTGTTATCGGCGATTTTTTGCCTAAAACCGATTTTGTTTCTATGGAAAATCTTACTTTTGAATTAACAAATAATTCTAAGACCGTTCAAAAAGGAAACACCGGCTTTATGCTTTGGAAAATTGATGAACTGGTGTCGTTTGTGTCACAGTATTTTACATTAAAAATCGGCGACATTATTTTTACAGGAACACCGGAAGGGGTTGCCTCTGTTAAACCAAACGACGTTTTGGAAGGCTTTTTAGAAGATAAAAAATTATTCAGAATACAAGTAAAATAATGGCTTTAAAGTACAACCTTTCGAAAGTGTATGCACTTTCAGATAATGATCCTGAATTTGTAAACGAAATTCTAAAACTATTTGTTACCGAAGTTCCCGAGGATTTGAAACAAATCAAGGAAGGAATCAAAAAGAAAGATCATAAATATGCTTATTCGTATGCACATAAGATAAAACCAACATTGGATTTAATGGGGTTAAATGTGGCATTCGAAGAAATCCTGCAAGTGGAGGCCTGGACAAAGGCCGAAGGCAAGAAAAAAGAAATTATCGAAACTTTTAAAAGTATAAAAATACAGGTAAAAGATGCGATTAAGGAAATCAAAAAAGACTTTGATTTGTAATATACAGACACGATCCTGTTTTTGGTTTTCTTAAATGAAATCAAAAACAGGATCATGCCGATAGCTATTCTTTTGTTTTATAAGATAGTAATGCGGTATTCCTTTTGTCGCAAAGAAGCCGTTTCTTCCCTGCCTTCAAATCGTTGCGGCAATAATCTTCTTTATAATAATGACTTACAATTCAGTAAGCAAAAATATTCCACAGCTATGAAAGCAACCATCATTACTATTGGAGACGAAATTTTAATCGGTCAGATCGTAGATACGAATTCCGGTTTTATTGCAAAATCATTAGACCGGATTGGTGTTGAGGTTCATGAAATGATTTCAATAAGCGATGACAAAAAGCATATTTTAGACACCTTTGCACAATTGCAGAACAAAGTTGATATTGTTGTGATTACCGGCGGATTAGGTCCGACAAAAGATGATATCACTAAAAAGACATTCTGCGAATATTTTAATGATGAACTTGTCGTGAATCCTGAAGTTTTAGCACATGTAACGGAATTAATAGAAGGATTTTACAAACGCCCGATTTCGCAATTAAACAAAGATCAGGCACTGGTTCCTTCCACCTGTACCGTGCTGCATAATAAAGTGGGTACGGCACCGGGAATGTGGATGAAGAAAGAAAATACGGTGTTTATTTCGCTTCCGGGAGTTCCGTATGAAATGAAATATTTGGTCGAAAACGAAATAATTCCAAAAATTATTCGCGAATACAAGCGACCGTATATTATCCACAGAACGATTTTAACGTATGGGCAGGGCGAGAGTTTAGTCGCGGAGCGTATTGAAGACTGGGAGAACAATCTGCCTGATTTTATCAAATTGGCTTACCTTCCAAATCCCGGCAGAGTGCGTTTGCGTCTTTCGGCAAGAGGTACCGATAAAGAAGTGCTCGAAGAGGCGCTTGAAGCCAATATAAAATCATTAGATGCTATAATTCATGATATTATAGTAGGCTACGAAGAAAACGAAACGATAGAGTCGGTAGTCGGAAAACTATTGACGAAACAAAATAAAACCATTGCTACGGCTGAAAGTTTTACGGGTGGAAAAATTGCATCGGTTTTATCGGCAGTTCCCGGGGCTTCCGGCTATTTCAAGGGCAGTGTGGTTTCGTATGCAACAGAGGCGAAAGTTAATGTTCTTGGGGTCTCACAGGATATAGTCGACCAATATTCGGTCGTAAGTGCACAGGTAGCAGCGGCTATGGCTTTGAATGTGAAAGAGATACTTAAAACAGACTATGCAATTGCGACTACGGGGAACGCCGGACCGTCAAAAGGTGACTCAGATGCGGAAATTGGTACCGTTTTTATCGCTTTGGCAACACCAAATGGTATAATTACAGAAGAATTTAATTTTGGCCAACCACGTGAAAAAGTGATAGATAGAGCTACGATTAAGAGTTTAGAAATATTACAGAAAGAAATTTTGAAAATTGTGCATTAATTTTTTGCTACAATGGTTTATTTTTCTTTTCTTTGCACCCTGATTTTGAATAACGATAAAAGATAAGTATAATGTCAAGAGTTTGTGACCTTACAGGTAAAAGAGCGATGGTAGGAAATAACGTTTCTCACGCTATGAACAAAACTAAGAGAAAATTTTCTGTAAACTTAGTTAAAAAGCGTTTTTATCTTCCAGAAGAAGATAGATGGATTACTCTTAGAGTAGCAGCATCTACGATAAAAACAATTAATAAAAATGGAATCACTGCTGTTTTGAAAAAAGCACAGTCAGAAGGATTTATCAAATAATCTTTTCCTAAATAAATATATAGCAAGATGGCAAAGAAAGGTAATAGAATCCAGGTAATTTTAGAATGTACAGAACACAAGACTTCTGGTGTTGCAGGTACTTCTAGATATATAACAACTAAGAACAAGAAAAATACTCCGGACAGACTTGAGATTAAAAAATTTAATCCAATCCTGAAACGTGTAACTGTTCATAAAGAAATTAAATAATTAAGTCATGGCAAAGAAAACCGTAGCATCGTTACAAACAGCTTCTAAGAGATTATCAAAAGCCATCAAAATGGTAAAATCTCCTAAAACTGGTGCATATACATTCGTAGAATCTATTATGACTCCTGAAGAAGTTGATAATTTCTTGAAAAAGAAATAATAACATACATCGCATATAGAAAAGCTACTTTCATTCGGAAGTAGCTTTTTTATTTTTTATATTTGTCTAAAATTTACAGAAACAAAAAAGTACTGTTCTTCCTAAAAGGTTTCCGATTTTTCTTATAACAGCTAAAATCAATTGCTGAGATAATCAAAAACAGCTGAGCGGCCAATTTCTTCTGTAAACATTAAGATTATAGATTACCAAAAAAATCATATAGTCTAGAACTAACAACAAATAAAAAAATGAGTTTTTTTAAAAAATTATTCTCTACCGACAAAAAAGAGACGTTAGACAAAAGTCTTGAAAAATCAAAAAATACTTTTTTCTCAAAGTTAAGCAAAGCTGTAGCCGGAAAATCTAAGGTTGATGACGATGTTTTAGATGATCTGGAAGAAATTCTGGTAGCTTCTGATGTTGGCGTAAATACAACATTAAAGATAATTTCGAGAATCGAAAAACGTGTTGCCGAAGATAAATATTTAGGAACAGAAGAATTAAACCAGATTCTTCGCGAAGAGATTGGTTCTTTGTTATCTGAAACAAATACCGGTGAAGCTACTGAGTTTGAAATCCCAAAAGATAAAAAACCATACGTTTTAATGGTGGTTGGAGTGAACGGGGTTGGAAAAACCACTACAATTGGTAAATTGGCTTATCAGTTTAAAAAAGCAGGTTATAAAGTGGTTTTAGGTGCTGCAGATACTTTTCGTGCTGCTGCCATTGATCAGTTGCAGGTTTGGGCCGACCGTGTAGATGTGCCTATCGTAAGACAAAATATGGGAAGCGATCCTGCTTCTGTTGCTTTTGATACCCTGCAGTCTGCTGTAGCCCAGGATGCCGATATTGTCATTATTGATACTGCCGGACGTCTTCATAATAAAATTAATTTGATGAACGAACTTACCAAGGTAAAACGTGTGATGCAGAAAGTTGTTACTGATGCCCCTCACGATGTTCTTTTGGTTTTAGATGGCTCAACCGGCCAGAATGCTTTTGAGCAGGCAAAACAGTTTACTGCGGCTACAGAGGTAACTTCGCTTGCCGTTACTAAATTGGACGGTACTGCTAAAGGTGGTGTGGTGATCGGTATTTCAGATCAATTTCAGATTCCTGTAAAATATATTGGTGTCGGTGAAGGAATTGAAGACTTACAGGTCTTTAATAAATATGAATTCGTAGATAGTTTCTTTAAATAATAGCAGAATGAGTTTTTCTTCTTTAAAAAATATTCCGCCTGTTACTTTTTACTTTGCAAGCGTTATAAGTTTTGTTTTGGCCAATGTTCTAAAAGATAAAAGTTTGTCTTTTTATTACATTTTATTGGTTTTGGGCCTGGTATTCTTTTTTATGGGAATGCTGAAAAGAATCCGAACAAAAAGATAAAATAAATAAATATCCAATACAGAAATCCCAAATTCCAACTGTTACAATTGGAATTTGGGATTTCTGTATTGGAATTTGAAGATACTGTATTGGAATTTGGAATTTCTTTATTGGAATTTAAAGATACTGTATTGGAATTTGGAATTTCTTTATTGGAATTTAAAAATTATTGGTACAAAGCACTAATTTTCTCCCATAAAGTTTCATCAAAATCAGATAAAGCCAGATTGACATCGTCAGCGGCGTCTCCCATTCTGATCACGACCATATTTTTACCTGGAATGATGTATATTTTCTGGTCGTTTTTTCCAAGTGCCATAAACATATCGTTGGGTGCGGTTGGAATTATACTTCCCGGAATCGTAAGCTGTGATTGTGGTAAATGGTAATTGGCTTTTCCGTTCAGCCACCACAAATAGCCGTATCCTAAATTGATGTTTTGCGAAGTATTGGTAGCTTCGTTAAAGTAACTTTCGTTCAGAATAGTAGTATTCTCCCATTTTCCTTTATTCAGCATTAAGAGTCCGAAACGGGCCATGCTTCTTGTAGTGCTGGTATATACACTATTGACGCCAAGTTGTACCCAACTGCCATTCATGCCAATTTTGTCCCTTAATTTCGTATTGAAATAGTTCTCCCAGGTTTGTTTGCTTGCTTTTGCCACGACATCCTGCAGTTTTACATATACATTATGATATGCCCAGCGTTTTCCGGCATCGGCTTTGTAGATTAAGCTGGCAGGATCTACATCGTCTGTAGTGTCATCAAGTCCGGATGTCATGGTGAGTAAATGTTTGCAGGTGATCTGGTTTTCCTGTGCGGGTAATTCACTTGTCCAGCCTGTTCCGATATAATCCGAAACCTTGTTGTTGATGTTGAGCAAACCTTCCTGTTGTGCAATTCCGGTCATCGTTGATGTTAATGTTTTCCCGGCACTAGCCCAGTACCAGTTCGTAGTTGCTGTATGATTGTTGAAATAATTTTCTAAAACAATTCGTCCGTTTACTAAAATAATAAACGATTTGGAATGTTTTAATTCTAGATAATCCAAAAGAGGCTGTACTGCATTTTGATTCCATTTGAGGTCTGAAATGGACTTCGTTTCCCAGGTGCTTCCGGTTAAAGGAGGAAAATACATGGCTTGTGCCGGAGCCGATTCCTCATCGGATGATTCTTTGCTGCAACTGATAAAAGTTAAGAGTATCAGCAGCTTAAAAATAGTTTTGGTCATGTTTTTGGTTTTTAGGTTTGGGGTTTGACCAAAAATATGCAAAATAGTTTAATGGGTTTTGTGAATTTTTATTTCTTTTGAATTTTTATAAGGTTAACTTTGTGACTCACGAAATATTCTTTTTGAAAACGGGAGTCCTAGCCCTGATGGGAGCGGCATCCTTTTATGGCGGTGTTTGCCATAAAAGATACAGCGGACAGCAGGAATCAGCTCCTTATTAATAGTATACTTATTATGAAAAACTCTTTTATGATCTTGGTTTTGTCTCTTTTGTTTGTGAGCTGCAAACAGGAAATTAAACCAGCAGATATTGCAAAACTGAACGGTTACTGGGAAATTACGAAAGTTGTTGATAAAGGGGAAGAGAAGGACTACGGAATGAATGAAAGTTTTGATTTTTTTGAAATTAAAAAAAATAAAGGAATCCGAAAGAAAGTGATGCCGCAATTTGACGGCACTTTTTTGACAAGTGATTCTTTTGAAAATGTTTCGGTTCGTTTTGCTGATGGAAAGACTTTTTTAGATTATAAAACAGATTATGCAAAGTGGAGTGAGGAATTGATTTCATTATCGGATGAAGAACTGGTGGTGAAAAATGCTGAGAACAAGGAATATCATTATAAAAAAGCAGGACCAATAAATTTAGGAAACGATGGCAAAAAGGTTAAATAATCAAAGTTCAATTGGAGATGTGCTGCAACAGATTATTCAGGTGAATAAACTGCAGCCCGGAATGGATCAGATTGATGTAAAAGAAGCCTGGAGGCAGCTGATGGGGAATGGCGTAAATACGTATACGAAAAACGTTGTCCTGAAAGGAAGTACGCTTTATGTAGAACTTGGATCTGCTGTTTTGAGAGAGGAACTGAGCCACGGAAAATCTAAAATTGTCAGGATGATTAATGAAGAGTTAGGGCGTGAAGTGGTGAAGGATGTCGTTTTACGTTAGATTTTATTTGACGTTAAACGATTTAGACCGCCGGGTTTTAATATTAAAAAATAAAATTAACACTTCTACTTTGGAAGTGTTTTTTTTGTGATATATTTGACCGATAAGTATTTTTTTTAATACATATTTTTTTAATAATTAAACATCAAAAACAATCCAAAAACATGAAAAAAGTATTCCTTATTTTAACAGTATTATTAGCTGTAAACAGTTATTCGCAAAAGAAAAAAGTCGCAGTTGTCGGTTTTTACACAGACAAAACAATCAGTCTTGCTGATTTGGGACTAGGCAGTTTGGCTGCAATAGCTGATTTAGGTAATAATCCTGATTTTAATCTTACCCCTATTTTAGAGAAGTATCATAATTCTTTTTTTAATGTTTTTTCTAAACAATTCCCTTTTGATTTACTTCCAGAAAATGAGGTAATCCAAAAACAGGAATATATTGATTTCGTTCCTAAATTTGCCAGAGAAGGAGATGCCGGGAAAACAATCATCAATTACCCTGGATACAAATATATTTATGAAGGTATGAATGGTTCTGAGAATGAAGTAGGAACTGCTACCATGTTTAAAGATGTTGCTGATGGTGTTTTATTTACTGAAATACATTTTGCTTTGCAAAAAGGATTCGCTGTTGGTGGAACCGGAACGGTTAAAATGAAAGCGTATGCGAGAATTGCTTTATATGATAAAACAGGAAAAAAAGTATTTGCTTTTAGTGAAGGAGCAAACTCTAAAAAGACCGGGGCTATTATAGGAGGAATTCCGGTTTTAACTGCTGAAAAAATATTACCAATGTGTGAAAGCGCCTTAGATGAGCTTTTGAAAGATTTAGATGAAAAAGTAGCTAAAATCATTAAAAAGACAGACGGTAAACTGTAATAATTTTACAATCAAAATAAAAAAAATCCATTCGTAAGAATGGATTTTTTTTGTGCTAAAATCTAAAATCTAAAATCTAAAATCTAAAATCTAAAATCTAAAATCTAAAATCTAAAATCTAAAATCTAAAATCTAAAATCTAAAATCTAAAATCTAAAATCTAAAATCTAGAACTGCTCTCTTCCTGCAAAGTGGAATGCACCTTCGATAGCAGCATTTTCGTCGCTATCTGAACCGTGAACTGCATTTTCTCCAATAGAAGTTGCGTATGCTTTACGAATAGTTCCTTCTGCAGCTTCAGCCGGATTTGTAGCTCCAATTAAAGTTCTGAAATCTTCTACTGCGTTATCTTTTTCTAAAATAGCAGCAACAATTGGTCCGCGTGACATAAATTCTACTAATTCTCCGTAGAAAGGTCTTGCAGCGTGAACAGCATAAAATGCCTGAGCATCCGCTACAGTTAATTGAGTTAGTTTTAACGAAACGATTTTGAAACCTCCGTTAGTAATCATTGCTAAGATGTTCCCAATGTGTCCGTTTGCTACAGCATCCGGCTTAATCATTGTAAAAGTTCTATTTGTTGCCATTTTCTTGCGTTTTTTAAAATTTGTGCAAAAATAGACTTTTTTATGAATTAATTTTAATTAATTGATAATTAAAACATCATGAAATATTGTTTTGCTAAAGAAGAGTGAATTTTTTTACCATATAAGTTATATAAGTTCATTTAAGTGCAGGCTGTTATTTTTTGCACAGTTGAAAAAAAAGGACACAGTGTTTGTGCGTCCTTTTCCTTATAATATCTTACATAACTTATATGGTAAGAAAAAACTAAACTTTAAAAATCAGTTTGTTTTTGTAGAATATCCATAGAATAAAAGTCCAGATGGCGACATAAACCAATGCTCCGGCAAAGGAAGCCATCATCGGATTACTGAAAAACGGGGCAATTCCGTAACCATATAAATAACTCAGAAGATTAATCTGTTCTCCGGTTTTGTGCGGATTTTCAAACTGAATCATGACCAAAGCCTGTGGTATAATCTGGGAAGCAAAAAACACAATCATCGGATTGACGCCCCAGATTAAAAATAACTTAAATCCTTTCTTATAGGCTGCAATATCAATAATGTAATAGAGAATCGACAAGACAGTGGTCGCCAGTCCTGTTGTATATAATACGTAGCTGCTGGTCCAGATCGATTTGTTGATTGGAAAAACGATATTCCAAAGCAGACCACCGATAATTAAGGCTATTCCGGCTATCATCATTTTTTTGGCAATCTCGGTTTTTGCAACTTTAAGTTGTAATAACTGACCAATCAAAAGACCAATAATTCCATTTACGATAGATGGAATAGTACTCAGAATTCCTTCGGGATCCCAGGTTACAGTGCCGCGATACATATGACCTTTAAGGAGAATGCCATCGAGCCATGAAGCTAAATTGGTCGCCTTATCAAGGTTCGCTTCGCCGATTCCGGGAACCGGAATTAATGTCATCGCTGCCCAATACCCTAATAATAAAACAACTCCGGTTATGATTTGGGTCTTTTGTGATGTTTTTAAATACAATAGCGAAACCACAAAATACACCACTGCAATTCGTTGTAAAACGCCCGGAAGACGTACATCCTGATACGCTTCGATTCCGCTGTAGGCTAAAATGAGATAGATAAGCAATATCGAAAAAGCGAATATGTTTTTTAGTTTAGCATTAAAATTCCCCATCAGCGCATAGCCGACAGCGATTGTAATCATTAAGCGGCCAATAAGCAACGGAATTCCTTCGAGACCAAAAAGCTGTATTTTCCCGAAATAATTGAAGAAAATCCCAAGGCATAACATTCGTAAGGAACGTACCAGGATTTTATTAAAGGTTGTGCCGTCGTATTTTTTATCCGGCATGGCAAGAGGAACTGCCACTCCCATAATAAAGACAAAAAAAGGAAATACTAAGTCGGTTAGTGTACAGCCATTCCATTCGGCATGCAAAAGTGGGGGAAAAACATGTCCCCAATCTCCGGGATTGTTGACAATTGTCATTAATAAAATTGTGAGTCCGCGAAAGACATCTAGCGAAATTAAGCGTTCTTTTACCATTGGTTTTGGGTAAATTGGTTAGTTAATAATTTTAAAAGTCGCTATTTGGTTTAAAAACAATACTTTCAGAATCAGGTGGTTATTTTATCCTGAAAGTATTGCGGTAAAGTATAAATTATATTGTTATAATGGAGAAATTAGTGGATAAAGGTTTTAATTTTTGAGTTAATAACGGAATCAGTTGTTCGCCTTTTTCCAAATAAAACTCAGAAAAATTAGTCTGGCGTTCCTGTAAGCTGTTGTTTGGAAACAGTTGACACTGTAAATCCACAACGCGCTCTAACTGGTCGTTTAATTTTCTTTTTTGCGCTTTAAGCAGGCGCTTCTCTAAATTTTCAAGGCCTTTTTTCTGTTTTACTTCCTGTGCTTTTACCGCTCCGGTAAAGGATTTGTCTGTTTTTTGGGCCAATTCAGAGAGGTATTCAAATTGTTTTTCCAGGATTTCTTTTTGAGGTGTTAAATCAATAGGGAATTCTGAAATTTTATGCGTGACAGCGTTTACCAAATCGGCTGGTTTGGTAAATAAATCTTTCCAGCTTAAACCTAACTGATCGGCTTTTTTAGCTTGTTTTTCTGTTGTCAGCAATACCGAATTCCGAACCAGAATCATCGGGAATGTGATGTTTACGGTATCGAAGAAAGATTTTAATTCCAGCCAGTAGGCAATTTCCCCGCCTCCTCCAATATAGCATAAATTAGGCAGGATAATTTCCTGATACAACGGACGCATGATCACATTCGGACTGAATTTCTCCGGATGACTTTCCAATAATTGTAAAATTTCCTCTTTCGAAAATGAAGTTTTGGTATTATTGACAGTGAATCGGTCCTTCTCAAAAACAATTCGTTCACGAAGATTATCTTCAATATAAAATAAATTGATTTCACGAGGATTTACCTGAACGGTATAATTTTTCAGTTTTTCAATTGTCTCCTGAACAGCTTTAAAAGAAGTTTGTTCCAGCAGCTCTTCTTTAATGTAAGGAATAAAGGCACGTTTTAAATCTGCATTATCAGCATCTATAATCACCAGGCCCTGAGAAGCAAATAAACCATTCGCTAAAAAACGGGTTGCATCAGCAAGATTATCATGGTTTAGGTAAGCGTCTTCAAATAGTTTTTTCAGCGTATTGGCATTCGTGCTTGAGCCTAATTGCAACGCATAAATTTCGAAAAATTCAGCCAGGCCTTCTGTGGAGAGTCTTCCTACAGGGCCGGTACTTTCGGTGTTCCAGCGGAATTTTTTCCCTTTAAAATTGAAATAATTGATCTCTTCAAAATCGTGGTCTTCTGTTGCCATCCAATAAATCGGAACGAAATTGAAATTAGGATATTTCGATTTCAATTCTTTAGTCAGATTGATGGTCGAGATAATTTTATAAAGAAAATATAGCGGCCCGCTAAAAAGATTTAACTGATGCCCGGTCGTCACTGTAAACGTACTTTCGTGCGCTAAAAGCTCAATGTTTTGTTGCGTTAAATCTGAAATTTCCAGGGCAGCGTATTGCGCTTTTAAAACAGAAACCAGCGGAATGCGGTTTTGATTATCGAAATTCTGCTGCTTTTCAATGATTTGTTTTTCAAATTTTTCCAGTGCCGGAAAATTATTATATAGCGGTTGTAGGTCCGGTTTTTGTTCTAAATAATCTTGTATCAAAGTCGAGAAATATCCTGAGTTTTGGTAGCTGATACAGTCGGTTGGCATAATTTTGGGTTTATTTTTGATAGCTGTAAATTTAAGCAAAATATGCAGTTAAAATTGGTTTTAACGATTGCTTATGATTTGAATTTTATTTTATAATATAAATATCTGTAAATCAATATGTTTCGACAGTTTTTAAAAATATTTTAAGAATAATTTGTTTATTAGGAAAATATTTCACAAAATTTTCCTCAGAAAAATAAATCATTAATTATTAATAACGAAGACAATGTTTGTACTAAACTTTACCTCTCAAAACATCGCATCAGGATCAGATTCTGTTGGCATGTGTCTTCGTGGCTTTTCTCAATCCTAGCAAATCAATTTTAGATATAGAAAGAAGCCCGAAGGAAATAACTTTCGGGCTTTTTTTATTCTAGACACTTCAGAAATTCCCGATCCCGAACTTAATTTATCTGTTTAAGATAAAATGTTTTGCCCTGCATTTTTAAATGTTGGGTCAGAATTCATTTAATTTTTTTTTAATGGACAATTCTCTTTTAGATGATTACATTTTGTGTAGTCGTTTAAGAAATCAAAAGCAAAAAAAGAGCGCAGTTAAAAAAGATTTTGAAAAACAATTAATTCAGTTAGCTAAGCTGGAAGAGGAACTATTACATAAGCGACGAACCTTACCATTAGTTCCTCTGGCAACGCCTTATCAAAAAGGGTGGCAACGCAATTTTGCACTTCGGGAAGATATTGCAAGATCTAAAGAATCGTTGTTTTATAAAACATTATTGGAGAAGATAAATACCGTGCAATATTCTTCGGATAAATCTTTTAAGAAAAAGAAAAAAAGAAAAAGAAAGCATGTCTATGTCGAAAAGCTTCAGATTGTAAAAGAGTTTTCAGAATCGGAATGGAGAAGTCCAAAACTAGCATTGACGGACAAAGAAAGAATGCATTTTTATAAAAGTGAAAGATGGTGTCCTAATTATAAGCGGTATAAAGTTCATTATATATTTAGTGAACCTTGGCGATATGTATTGCGTGTCAGACCAAATATGATAACACATACAAAAATGGTTGATGCAGTTTTAGAGGGTGAAATTGATAGGATAAGTAATTATATCACTAATCATTTTCTTCGAAATTCAATGATAAAAATTGCGCACGGAAGCGTGAACTATTGGAGAGGGAATAATAAAGAATTAAAATACCAAAATCCATTAGACAATAAACAAATTCATAC
The DNA here is from genome assembly GCF_003996965.1 of Flavobacterium cupreum. GTDB lineage: Bacteria > Bacteroidota > Bacteroidia > Flavobacteriales > Flavobacteriaceae > Flavobacterium > Flavobacterium cupreum. The sequence goes on from NZ_QWDM01000012.1 coordinate 105,955, forward strand.
CATAATGGATGAATATTATAAAGAAAAACAATATCTAAATAAGGAGTCATTGAACTCTAAAGATAAAAAATACAATGGGAAATAAATTATCCGGAAAAGACCTGATTAAAATAGGCTTTCCAAAGAATAACAGTATCAATATTGCTTTAGGGCAGATTAACAGATACAGAAAAAGAGAAAAAAAAGAGAGCATATTAACCGAAGCGAAGGAAGTTTTATTGTTTCCGGAAAAATTTACAGGACACGGAACCTGGGGGAAAGTTGCGGAAGGACTGGTAAATCCGGTACAGGTACGCATGCATCAGCTCAATAATACCCGGGCGCCGTTTTCGATATTCGGAGAAAATGAAATTGATGAACAGGCAAAGTACCAGTTGTATGACGCTTTAAAATTACCGATTTCAGTTGCCGGAGCTTTAATGCCCGACGCGCACTCGGGTTACGGACTGCCGATTGGCGGTGTGCTTGCCACAGACAATTCCGTAATTCCGTACGGAGTTGGCGTTGACATCGGATGCCGCATGAGTTTGTCCATTTTTGACATTCCGGCTTCATTTTTTAAAGGAAAAGAACATCAGCTGCAGGCGATTTTAAAAGACCATACCAAATTCGGAATGTATGAGACCCACACCATAAAAGCAGATCATGAATTGTTCAGCCGGAGTGAATTTCAGGATATTCCGCTTTTGAAAAATCTTTTGGGTAAAGCCTACAAACAGCTTGGTACTTCCGGCGGAGGCAATCATTTTGTGGAATTTGGGATTGCAAAAATCACCAATCCGCTTAATGAATGGAAAATTGGGGCTGGGGAATATTTTGCGGTGCTGTCACATAGCGGGTCAAGAGGATTGGGTGCCAATATTGCAAAACATTACACGTATCTGGCGACAAAACAATGTCCGTTACCTAAAAATGTACAGCATTTGGCCTGGCTGGATCTGAATACGCATGACGGTCAGGAATACTGGCTGGCGATGAATTTAGCCGGCGATTATGCAAAAGCCTGTCACGATGACATTCACCACCGAATGGCAAAAGCGATCGGAAAGCGAGTGGTGGTGACCATTGAAAACCATCACAATTTTGCCTGGAAAGAGACTGTAAACGGCAAGGAAGCCATTGTACATCGCAAAGGAGCGACTCCTGCGAACGTTGGGGAACTGGGTATTATTCCGGGTTCCATGACGGCTCCGGGATTTATTGTGAAGGGAAAAGGAAATGCGGAGAGTTTAAACTCAGCATCGCACGGCGCCGGAAGGCTTTTCTCCCGCAGAAAGTGCAAAGAATCGTTCACCCAAAGTGAAATTAATAAAGTGCTCAAAGCAAACGATGTCACTTTGATTGGAGGAAATATAGATGAAGCTCCAATGGCCTATAAGGACATCAATAAAGTAATGGCCAACCAAAACGAACTCGTTGATGTACTCGGTACATTCACACCGAAGATCGTTAGAATGGACCGCTAAATTAGTAAGAAATGGAAAAAATAGTTCAAATAACATCAGGTCGTGGCCCGGCGGAATGCAGCTGGGTTGTGGCCCAGGTTTTAAAAACCTTTATAGAAGAAGCAAAGGAAAATAATATAAAAACAACAATGCTTCACAGGGAAACCGGAATTGAAAACGGAACAGTAGAAACCGCTACAATTTTACTCGAAAGTGATACGCTGGATACGTTCATGAACTCATGGATCGGCACCATTCAATGGATTGGGCAAAGTCAGTTCAGGAAATTTCATAAAAGGAAAAACTGGTTTATCGGCATTTTCGAAATAGAAAAATCTGCGGCAACCGAAATTTCGGAAAAAGATATTCACTATCAGGCTATGCGAAGTTCGGGAGCCGGAGGGCAGCATGTCAATAAGGTGAGTTCTGCAGTACGGGCGACGCATCTTCCAACCGGAATCAGTGTGGTTTCTATGGATTCACGGTCACAGCACCAGAACAAAAAACTGGCCACTGAAAGGTTATTACAGAAATTTAAAGAAGAGGCCGTAAAGCAGTTTAAAGCTGAATTTCAGGCACAATGGATGAATCAGCTGCAGATTCAGAGAGGCAATCCGGTAAGGATCTTTCAGGGTTCCGATTTTAAAAAACAAAAACAGGAAAAAAAATACAAACAGGAAAGGCAAAAATTAAAAAGAGAAGATTATTTCGACAGGGAATAATACCCCGATTTTTGAATTTCCAAATCTAAAAAATCATGAAAACAGTAGATAAATACATTTTTGAAGCCTTAGATAATTATCCGTATTCGTTGGTAGAAACCATCGAATCACTGGATTACGCTTTGTCTTATGACGACAAAAATACAATGGCATTATGCCTTTATGGCCGTGTTCAGGCCGATCAGCTATTGAAATATGAAGAAGCCAAGGAATATTTTCAACAGGCCATTTCGATTAATATCAATGCTATAGAAGTATATTCGTATTACATCAATACTTTAATCCTGAATGAAGATTATGCGGAAGCGACAAGGCTTATCGATTTTGCTTTGACGATTAAAGGCATTAACAAAGTGGAGATTCTTCTTAAAAAAGTGATGCTTCTAGAAAGCCGGAAAGATTTTAAAAAGGCATTGAAAGCGCTAAAAGAAGCAAGACTTGAAACGTTAAGCAATGAATATGATTATGTTATCGAAGAAACCGAAAAACGATTGCATAAAAAGACAAATAAAAAATCGAAAACCGGATCTAAAAAAGAAAAATCAGCGGATAAAAAGAATAAGTAATAAAGAAAAGGATGCCCATAGGGCATTCTTTTTTTTGTGTTTTAGGTTTTTCACAACGATCTTTTATTTTAACAGATAAATGTTTGCTACTTTCGAAAAATAGATTCATTTTTATATCCTATTTTCTTAAAAAAAAATCTATATCAAAACCAAATGAAAAATAACCCTAATCAAAAGAACTCGTTGCGACATGTTCTTTTTGGCAGTTTGATTGGTACCACCATCGAATTTTTTGACTTCTATATTTATGCCAATGCTGCGGTATTGGTCTTTCCGCAATTGTTTTTTCCGGGTTCCGATAAAACAATGGCCACTTTGGAATCACTGGCGACTTTTTCGATAGCCTTTTTATCGCGCCCATTAGGTTCCGCATTTTTTGGGCATTATGGCGATAAAATTGGTCGTAAGTTTACCTTAGTTGCTGCCTTGTTAACGATGGGAATTTCAACTGTAACGATTGGATTTTTACCCGGTTATGCCAGTATTGGTGTAGCAGCTCCTTTATTATTGATGCTTTGACGATTTGGTCAGGGTGTTGGTTTAGGAGGCGAGTGGGGAGGCGCGGTTTTGCTCGCGATCGAAAATGCTCCACCGCATAAAAGGGCCTGGTATGGTATGTTTCCGCAATTGGGGGCACCTATCGGCTTATTGCTTTCCGGAGGTACTTTCCTGTTGTTAACGGATTCCATGACGAATGAGGATTTTATGAATTATGGATGGAGAATTCCTTTTATTGCCAGTTCTCTTTTGGTGGTAGTCGGGTTTTACATCCGGACTAAAATTACAGAAACACCGTCTTTTGAAAATTCAAAAAACGAACACGAAGAGGTAAAAGTTCCGTTTTTTACCTTGGTAAAATCGTATAAAAACCAATTGATTTTTGGAACCTTTGCAGCGATTACCACCTTTCTGGTGTTTTACCTGATGACGGTTTTTACCCTGAGCTGGGCCACTTCGGATTTGGGTTATGCCAAAAGGGATTTCTTATTGATTCAGATGTTTTCAGTATTGTTTTTTGCTGCTTTTATTCCTGTTTCAGCAGTTGTGGCAGATAAGATTGGACGTCGCAAAATATTAATTATAACTACAATTGCCATTGCTGTTTTTGGTTTCTTCTTCTCTCATTTTTTAAATTCAGGAAGTATAGGTATGGTAACTTTCTTTGTATGTTTAGGAATGTCATTGATGGGATTCACTTACGGACCGTTAGGAACTTTCCTGTCCGAATTATTTCCTACCAATGTTCGTTATTCGGGAGCTTCATTAACGTTTAATCTGGCAGGAATCCTTGGTGCAGCTTTTGCTCCGATGATTGCGATTTGGCTCGCCAGCACGTACAGTTTAACATATGTTGGTTTCTATCTGACTATAGCAGCCTGTATTTCTTTGTTTTCTTTACTGCTTATTAGTAAAAAGGAGCATAAGTTTTAAATAAGTCTGAAATAATAATTAAAAAAGATTGTCCAAATTAAATTCGGGCAACCTTTTCTGTTTTACCGTTTCAGACTAAAATGGCCTCTAAATTCAGTGCCGTTTAAACGGGTCACTACGAACCAATAATCCGAGGCAGGCTCGTCGCGGCCTATGTAAGTTCCGTCCCAGGAAGTATCAGTGGTCAGTTCTTTGAGGAATTTTCCGTAACGATCAAATATCCTGATTCCTGTACGCGGAGCTAAATAGGAAAAATCAATAGTCCAGGTGTCGTTGTGTCCATCATTATTCGGCGTAAAGAATTTGGGAAAGGGAAGTTCATCGACATAATTGATGCACTCGGCAGTTGTCGCTCCTAAGATTTTTATCGTTACCGGAGTTCTTTCACTTTCGCATTCATTGACAGTTTGGGAAGCATAATACGTAACTCCGTTTTCGAGCGGCGTTGATTCAGTTAAAATCATTCCCGCTGTAGCCTGATCGTACCATTTTATATTGTCTCCCTTAATCTTAATTTTTTCTATGGAGCTGTTTTGCTGGATACAGAATATTTGCGGAGAGTCAATCATTGGACTTTGAGTGTCCTGTATTTTAACAGAAACCGCAAACCGTTCACTTTCGCAATTGTTGAGTGTTTGTGTTACATAATATATACCGTTTTGTAACAGGTTTGTTTCGGGCAAAATATTACCATTTGCTGGGGCATCGTACCATTTACGAGCTGTTCCTGTAAAGTTCAGATTGGCAATAGTTGCTTTTTCATCAATACAAAATTGCTGATCATTAATTCCGCCTGGGAATGGCGTGTCATAGATTTTTACCAACACCGGGATTCTTTCACTTTCACATCCCACAGTTTGTGAAGCATAATAGGTTTTATTGTTTTCCAATAAAGTGGTGTTTGACAAGGTACCTGCCGCAATAGTAGAATCGTACCATTTTATATTCTGACCGTTAAGACCAATACTGTTTAAAGTAGCATTTTCGCTTTTACAAAACTTCGGATTTAAATCTCCTGAAGGTACAGAAGGTGTGTTTTGCAGGGAAATTGTAACGGCTAATCTTTTGCTTTCGCATAAATTTAGCGTTTGGGAAACGTAATAGGTTTTTCCGTTTTGAAGACTGGTATTGTCCGGTAAGTTGTTTCCATTGGTCAGTGCATCATACCATTTTTTGTCTTCTCCGTTAACAGTGATACTATCTAAAGTTGGATCCTGACCAGTACAAAAAGGCTGATTTGTATCTCCAGTGGGTACGGGAGTGTCCTGAATTTTTATGTTTATGGCTGCTCTTTCACTTTCACAGCCATTTATAGTCTGTGAGACATAATACGTTTTATCATTTTGAAGTACAGTTGTATTAGGCAAAAGTGCTCCGGCTGTTGCTGCATCATACCATTTGATATTTTGGCCGTTCGTAACACTGATATTGTTTATAGTTGCATTTTCCTGGATACAGAAGGTTTGTGGTGAAGTTACCGCTGGTAAAGGCTGACTGCTAATGGTAATCGTTTGATTTTGAGAAGATTTATTTCCATTTCCGTCATCATAATTCCACACAATAGTATACGTTCCGGGCAAATTGTAGGATAAAAGATCTGTCGTTGTTCCTGTAATTGCTCCTGCACACGCATCGGTTGCTGTTGGAAATGTGGTTATTGTGGTAGTACAATCTCCGGTTATAGTTGTAAGATTTTCTAAATCCGGGACAGGTGCTTCAATATCTCCAATAACAACTTTTAGGTCATAGTTTTTCTCACATCCACAATAGTCACTTGCTTTTAAATGATAGTCACCATTATTTATACCAGATACATTTGTAATAGTTGGATTTTGCAAAGTGCTTGTAAAATTATTAGGTCCTGTCCATAAATAATTATATCCTGAATCCGCAGTAAAATTTAATGTAGCTCCAATGCAAACTGGTGAATTACTGCCGGGGTTCGCATTAATGTTACAATTATTTTCTTCAGAAAATTTCATTAAATAAAAATTCTTACGACCTAAAATTTCAGGCTGATATGAATTTGCATCCGTTATTCCATCATTCATTGATGACGTCCCGCCGACTATTATTTCATTGTTTTTAACCGTTATTTCTGTCTGAGAGTATTGGTCAAATCCCCCGGCGTAGCTTCCCCATATTAAATTTCCAGATTTAGAAAATTTTCCCATGTATCCACCAGCCATGCCAGTTCGTTTATAGGCACATACAGTTGTTATTGAATTATCAATTCCTCCATTACCGCCAACATATATTGAATTGTTTGTAAAAACAAGGGAATAGATTATTGTATCACGACCTAAAAAAGTACCCCATAATCTTTGCCCGTTTTGATCCAGTTTTGCAAGAAAACCTGTCCAGGAATATAAATTATAATCATCAAAGGAGTTGGGTGAAGCAATAGTATTAGAACTGGTAGTTTCCCCACCTATATAGATATTATTCTCATCATCAATTTCTACTGCATGAATTTTTTCCCCAGATTCCCCTCCGTAATAGGTACTCCATATTCGATCTCCATCTAAATTTAATTTAAAAACTATGCCATCGTTGGAGAGATTATAGATGTAATTGAGATTTTCCTGAAAAACTCCCGGAGTAGAAATGTTATCTGAACTATAAGAAAGACCGCCAGTCACAATGAAATTTTCTCCAACTTTAATCGATCTGAATTCATCCGTACCTTTACCGCCGTATAATTTATTCCAAAGTATATTTCCATTAGGGTTGAATTTGGCTATAAAGCCGTCGCCAATTGGGGTATCAAAAATGTTTTCTGAATGATTGATTGAAAATCTCCCAACCATAAAAATGTTGTTATTTTTATCAATATCGACGTCAAAAGATTCATCGTTATCTTTTCCTCCGTAATACGTACCCCAGAGTCGGGTGCCGGAGGAATTAAATTTCACTAAAAAACCATCATCATAACCACCAAAAGAAGAACTGTATGAACCGGCTGTGCTGATATTGGTTTTACTGTTTGTTTTGCCGACAATAATGACATTGTTTTGGTTATCTGTTTTTACTGCATTTATTCTGTCGTATTCTTCTCCACCGTAATAGGTTGCCCATAGTTTGCGACCATCAGGCGAAAATTTCACAAGTATTCCGTCAGGAGCTATTTTATCAGGGTTTCCAATTGTTGTCTGATGTGCGCCCGAAGTTGCATAGGAAGAGTTAGGCACTGAAGTAAAACCAACCAGATAATTATTACCTGATAAGTCAGTTGCAATTCCGCCAAATTCATTTGCGCCATAATCCTCTTCATCCCCATAAAAAGTTCCCCAAAGCCTTGTCGGCACTGGATCAATAATTACTGTTTTATCAGAAACCGATTCTGAACCGGTAAAACCGTAAACGTCTTTTTTAATCTTTCGGTATGCAATGGAAATCTCCTTTTTACCAGTCCCATCTTCAATCCAGCTCGCCGGAAGTGTTTCTTCCATTTTCCCGAAACGAACATTCATCCGGATTTTGTTATCTGCTAAATCAGTTTCGGCACCCTTGAATTTTAATTGAATATCAGAGATTTTTCCTTTTGGATGAACCACAAAATTGTATTCCACCGTTTTTTTGGAATCCTCGGGAATCGTAAAAACCACATCGATATTCGGATAGATATTCTTGTATGTTATTTGTTTGTATTGATGTATTCCGGTAATTCCCTCGGGTTTGTTTGGGATATTATAATAATTGTCAAAATCTTTTGATTGCTGATCTGTAAGCAATTCCACTTTGGAATTTGAGTTTACAAAGTCAATATCTATTCGATGAAACAGGTATTCTAAAGTATAATCAGGCTGTTCTGTTCTATCTTTGTCCGGTATTCCGGAAGGACGTTCTTTTGAGGTATTGGAGCGTACAATCTGCGTCTTTTTTACTTCATAAATGTCATAAGAAAAACCATTTTTCCTTAACTGAACATTCAGTCCTCCTGTATTCAATAAATATTTCACAGTCTTGTTGGGCTTGCCTTTCTGGTCTGTAATCTGACCTTTGTTTTCTTTAAAACCTACAGATTGATTTTGGTTTTGTGCCAGGACAGGCATAAAAATCAGCAGTAATAAAAAAAGTAAAATTCGCTTCATAAGTAAGATTTATAGCGTCGCAAATGTAATTAAATATCTACTAAATAAGTCTAAAAGTTCCGGTTTCAAAATACAAATAAACCCTCCTGAATCTTTTCCTGAAAAGATTATAAATATCCCGTATTTTTGCAGAAAATAATTCCCTTTGAAAACCAAGCTTTTTGTAATCACGCCTCCATTTACCCAACTGAATACTCCGTATCCGGCAACTGCCTATATCAAAGGGTTTTTGAATACCAAAAACGTAGCAGCGGTCCAGGCCGATCTGGGTATTGATGTGATTTTGGAGTTGTTTTCGAAGAAAGGTTTAGTTGATTTGTTTCTGTATTCCGGGAATCTTTTTGAAAACGTGTCGTCCCGAGCGGAGTCGAGGGATGAAATCTCGGATAATTCCAAACGTATTTTTGCTTTACAGGACGAATACATCAAAACGATTGATGCCGTTATTTCCTTTTTGCAGGGTAAAAATCCAACTTTGGCTTTGCAGATCTGTCAGGAAGATTTTCTGCCGGAAGCTTCACGGTTCGCACAATTGGAAGAACTCGACTGGGCTTTCGGAACCATGGGAACTCAGGACAAAGCGAAACATTTAGCCACTTTATACCTCGAAGATATTTCGGATTTTATTGTGGAATGTGTCGATGAAAATTTTGGTTTCAGCCGCTACGCCGAGCGTTTAGGCCGAAGTGCCAATTCGTTTGATGAATTGTACGAAGCCCTGCAGCTAAAACCGACGTATATTGATGCCATTTTAATTTCCTTATTGAAAGCTAAAATCGAAGCAGTTCAGCCTACTTTGTTTTTGATTTCAGTTCCCTTTCCCGGGAATTTATACAGTGCTTTTCGATGTGCACAATGGGTCAAACAAAACCATCCCGAAATTAAAATTTCGATGGGCGGAGGTTTCCCAAACACCGAATTGCGTTCTCTTTCGGATGCCCGTGTTTTTGAGTTTTTCGATTTTATTACGCTCGATGATGGCGAAGTGCCTATTGAAGAGTTAATATTCAATTTAGAAAACCCAAATTCCAATTCTTATAAAAGAACTTTTTTGCTGGAAGACGGGAAAGTCGTCTATAAAAACAATTCGTTAAAACACGATTACAAACAAGCCTACGTTGGAACGCCCGATTATTCTGATTTGCCTTTGGATAAATACATTTCGGTCATCGAAATCGTAAATCCGATGCACCGAATGTGGAGTGACGGACGCTGGAATAAACTCACCATGGCGCACGGCTGTTATTGGGGAAAATGTACTTTTTGTGATATTTCTTTAGATTATATAAAAGTATATGAGCCTGTTGCGGCTAATTTGTTGTGTAACCGTATGGAAGACCTGATGCAGCAAACAGGTCAGAATGGTTTTCATTTTGTAGATGAAGCGGCCCCTCCGGCACTGATGCGTGCTTTGGCGCTGGAAATCTTACGCCGGAAATTAGCCGTTACCTGGTGGACGAACATTCGTTTTGAAAAAAGCTTCTCTGCCGATTTATGTCTGTTGCTGAAAGCTTCAGGCTGTATTGCGGTTTCCGGCGGTTTGGAAGTTGCTTCCGACCGATTATTGAAATTAATCGACAAAGGCGTAACCGTAGAACAGGTAGCAAAAGTAACCCGCAATTTTACCGAAGCGGGCATTATGGTACATGCCTACCTGATGTACGGATATCCGACACAAACCATTCAGGAAACGGTTGACAGTCTGGAAATGGTACGTCAGTTGTTTGAAGCGGGAATTTTACAATCGGGATTCTGGCATCAATTTGCGATGACGGCGCACAGTCCCGTTGGGTTGTATCCGGAGAAATTTGGTGTTACAAAAACAACGGAAGCCATTGGAACTTTTGCGAATAACGATATTGATTATACTGATGCTACCGGAATCAATCACGATAAATTCAGTTTTGGATTAAAGAAATCGCTTTTCAATTTCATGCACGGAATCTGTTTTGATTACGAATTGCAGGACTGGTTTGATTTTAAAATTCCGAAAACAAAAATTGACCCTGATTTTATTTTTAATGCACTCGAAGAAGGAAATGATTTCAATACAAAACCAAATGCAAAAGTGGTTTGGTTAGGAGGGAAGCCTTCTCTGGAACATTTTACAAAATCTAAAAAAGGACAAACATGGGAAATGATGACGCTGACTTTTCACGATAAAAAAGAAAGTTTTGCCATTCAGACCAATAAAAATGAAGGGGACTGGCTGGTAGAAATCCTGAAAAAGATCACGGTTTCGAATAGCAAACATTATACTTTTCAGGAAGTAAAAGCAGATTTTGAAGCGCAGTTTGAAGATTTTGAATTGTTTTGGTATTCAAAACCTGTCAACACCTTACGGGAATTTGGATTGTTGGTTTTGTAGTTTTTTAAGATAAATTAGTGCTATCTCTTAGTTACCCAGTAATGAAAATCTCTTTCTAAATCATAAGCCATTCTGTTGACACTACGTCTTATTACAAAATAAGGAATCACCAGCATTACTGACATATGAATCATTAAAAAAGGAAGAATAAAAAAGGGAAAAGCATCATCATTTGAAATAGCCCCCACAAAAAAAAGGAGATAGAATAAAAGAATCATAACTCCAAATAGTAGTATTCTTTTTCTGAAACCAACAATTTCAACATTTATGGTTAATTCATTACCTTCCTGGATTATTTCTCCAATTACTTTTGCAAAAGAATAATTTGTGTCGAAGATTTTTTTTCTCTTTTTTAATTCAAAAGTATTGTTTTGAATGTTGCCTTTGTACTCATTTGTACTGGATTGAAAAACTTCAAAAGGTACATAACCCAAATCAGATTCGTCTACGTGATTTCGAAATTTTTGTATAAATTCCGTTTTTGTAATGGGTAATTGTATCGTAATATCTTTGATTAAGTTTATTTTCCTTAAGAAACTATTCATGAATTTAGATTTGATTATAAAATCAAATATAATATTAACACGGAAATTCTAATGGAATAATAAATTAATTTTCTAAAATAAAAATCATCAATATTCCACGCATTCCCCGTCATTCGGAACCACCGTTTTTGACATCAGATTATTTTGTATCAAGGCCTGTTTCAGCGCCTCCCTTGTGGTTGGGCAATGATTTAAGGCCTCCAGATGATTGGCGAAAACTTTTCCCGGCGCAAGGACGGCAAATTTCAGAATATCATCCATTCTCATTAATAAGGGCTGACCAATATCTAATCGTGCCGTACCGCAGGCAACTGTTGCAATATCAGGTTTCAGCTCGGTCAGTACTTTTTGAACATGTTCTGTAAAAATGGTGTCGGAACTAATATAAACCGATTTTTCATTCTGAAGCTCAATATGAAAACCCATAACATTTCCCATGAGCTTTGCTATAAATCCATAACCGTGAACGGCTGGTATCCCCGTGATTTTGCCATCCAGAAAATACTGAGGCTGCCAGTAATCCAGCGACTGAATGACGGTTAAGCCTCTTTGTAACAATGCTTTTTCATCTTTGATACTGCAGATTACCGGAATCGATTTTCTTTTAAGGAAAACTTCACCCGCCTTATCGATATGATCCGGATGCAAATGCGTGATGAGGCAATGCGTGACCTTACTCAGGATATCCCTGCTGTTTTTGGGCAGTGCGGTAAGCGGGTTTCTTTTGGGCTTGTAACGGAATAGCGTAAAGGGCGCAATAGTTTTTCTTTTGCCCAGCATGGGATCAATTAAAATCACGTGCTTTTCGGTTTCAATAACTAAAGTCGCGTTACGCAAATGATGCAGTTTCATATCCTGTAAGTTTGTTTGATACTAAAAATACAAAATTATATAGTTTAAGTGTAAAAATTACATTGTAAATCGAAAACCGATTCCGTGTAAGTTTTCAATGGAAATTCCTTTTTCATTAACCAGGATCTTTCGAAGGCGGGAAATAAAGACATCCAGGCTGCGTCCCATAAAATAATCATCGTCACCCCATAGCGAAGTAAGGATTTGCTGTCTTTTCAAAACCAGGTTTTTGTTGTCCACAAACAGCTTCAAAAGATCCGATTCACGTTGGGTCAGGCTAATTTTTTCCGTTTCATTAAAAAGGATGAAATTTTCGGTATCAAACTGATATTTGCCAATTTCGTAAACGGATTTTTTGATTCCGTTTTTCTGTGAACGTTTCAGGAAAATTTCGATTTTCAACAGTAACTCTTCAATACTGAACGGTTTGACGAGGTAATCATCGGCCCCTAAACGCAGGCCTTTTATGCGGTCTTCTTTTAAAGTTTTTGCAGAGAGGAAAATAATGGGAACATCAACATCAATTTTCCTGATTTCGGCTGCGAGTTCAAAACCGTCCATTTTCGGCATCATGATATCCAGAATACAAATGTCAAAAATTTCCTCTTTGAAAGCTTCTAAACTTAGTTTTCCGTTAGAACAATGCGTGACATCGTAGTTGTTTTGTTCTAAATTATCTTTGGTCAGAAACGCTAATGTTTCGTCATCTTCGGCGTATAATATTTTAAAATGTTTCATTTCTTATATGGAATTGTCAGCGTTATGGTAATACCTTTTTCTGAATTATTGATGGCGTTTATTTTCCAATACTGTAAGTTACAAATTTCTTTTACATAATACAAACCAAGGCCAAAACCATTTACTTCGTTACTCTTCTCATTCTGAATGCGATAGAATTTGTCAAAAATAGAAGTGATATTTTTAGGTGAAATCCCAATTCCGTTGTCGGTGAATTCTAATTTTAAAAACTGATTTTCTCTGGAAATGCGAATCAGGATTTCCGGTTTTTCATTGCAGTATTTTACCGCATTGTCCAGTAAATTGTACACCAAGTTGGTAAAATGAAAAACATCGGTTTGTACGGTATAATCAGGGGAATTTGTTTCTATTACAATATGGGCTTCCGGATATTTCAGCTGAATATTGGTAATTGTTTCTTCGATAATGGGAACAATTAAAACCGGTTCTGTTTTTAATTCCAGTGAAGTATGATCCGATTTGGCCACATTCAGGATTTTCTCAATGTGGTTGTTCAGTTTATGACTCTGATTGATAATGATATCCGTATAAGTGTGGAGTTTTTTATCTTCTTTTATAGCATTTTGCTCAATTAAATATTTAGAGGCAATTAAAATAGAAGACAAAGGTGTTTTAAATTCATGCGTCATATTATTAATGAAATCACGTTGCAGTTCGGAATATCTTTTTTGCTGCAAAAGCGTAAAAATCGAATACACATAAATCAGTAAAATAAGAATCAGCACGGTGGAAAGTATAAGCCAAAAACGCATGGAACTGAATAAATAAGTCGTTTCATTGGGGAAACGAACGGCGAAATAATACACCAGATTTTTATGCTTCGGGAAGTAAACCGTTTGTTTTGATTTTCCCTTCTGGGATAGTGAAATATAATTTCCGTAGACCATTTCATCGCTTTGGCAATTGTACATCGCGTATTCAAAATCAGTCGTGATATTCATCTTTTTGAATTCTGATTTTAAATAAAATTCTAAAATATCAGGCTCAAAATCATTTTCGACATTAACGATATAATAATCGTTGGCAATTTTCTGAACCGGATTTACAGCCGGCAATTCGTGATTCGTTCCTTCATAAAGTTTGCGCGCTACTTCCAGTAAAGCAATATGCGCTTTCTGGCTCAGTTTTTTTTGTTCAAGGTTGAAGGCTTCTTTGGTCCATAGCAATTGTGCGACCAGTATGCTGATGATAGCTACAAGTCCAAGAAGAATAATGCTGTTGAGTTTATTAATTTTCAAGAGAAATAGGATTTACAAGTGTAATATTAGTCAAAATTTAAATTAAAAACACCCATTAACAGGTCATTAACAAACATTTGAAACCGCTTAACATGACATTGGATTCTTACAAAGTACCTTTGAAATATAAAATGTAACCATTAACCATTTAAATAAAAAACGATGAAAATTATTAAAATTACGATGTTGGCTTTAGCCTTAGGATTAATGTCCTTTTCAGCAATTGCACCGGTAAAAACATTAGTTTCTACTGTAAAAACAGAAACTACAGCGTCTACAATTGTGTGGAAAGCAGAAACAATTGATGTTGGCCAGATTCCACAGGGAACCCCAAAAGCAATTGTGTATGAATTTAAAAATACAGGAAAGACAGCGGTTGTAATCACGAGTGTTCAGGGATCTTGCGGCTGTACAGCAACAGATTATACCAAAGAGCCAATTTTACCTGGTAAATCGGCTAAGGTGACTGCCACTTACAATGCGGCTAATAAAGGCGGATTTACTAAGACCGTTACTGTAACTACAAGCGCAGAGACAACACCGAAAGTCCTTACTTTAAAAGGAACAGTGATCTAAAATAAAAGGTTGAGATTATAAAGGGGAAAACTCCGGATATGTAATGTATCCGGAGTTTTTTTGTTCCTAATGTTGTGGTTAAGTCTGGATTTATTTTTTTGCAAAAGGGATTTTTTTGTAAAAACTTGTTTATTTTTATTAAAAATATGATTATGAAAATTTTGTATCCGCTTACCGCATTGATGATTCTTTTTACGGTTATTTCCTGTAATTCTAAATCGAGCGATAAGGAAGGCAACCCAAATAATGCTGCGAAGCAAATAACTCCCGAACTTAAAATACCGATAGACAGTGCTGCTATTTCTAAATTTTACCAGACGTATCCTAAATTGGTTAAATTTCAGGGAGATGTTTTAGCGCTTTATAAGAAAAAAGGCTCTACCCAGCTTTGGCTGGATAATAAAGGAATTGTTGAATTTGGAAGTACTTTATTCAATAAATACAAAGGGCTGGAAGAAGAAGGACTGAAAGCTAATTTTCCATATAACGAAAAAATCACTCCCATTTTTGAACGTATTTCAGACAATAAATTATCTAAGATTGATACCGATCTGATGATTACAAACCTATATTTCTATTATGCTGAAAAAGTATTTAGCGGTGTAGACGAAAAAACGTCGACCTCTTTGCAATGGCTTTTACCCCGTAAAAAAGTAAATTATCAGGTTTTTTCAGATTCTATTTTCGAACATGCAACGATCAATGATGATAATAAAAGTAAAATGTTCAGTCAGTATTACAAACTCCGTGATGTGCTTAAAAAATATCGCGAAATTGAGAAAAAAGGAGGCTGGAAAATGATTGACGTCGGCGAAGATTTTAAAAAATTTAAAGCAGGTGATTCCGCAGTGGCAATAGCGCAGATTAGGGAAAGGCTTGCGGTAACAGGAGAATTAAAAGAAAACAACAAAAGTGCTGTTTGCGATTCGACTTTAATTGCGGCCATGAAAGATTATGAAATCCATCACGGAAAAACGCCTAAGAATATTATTTTAAAAGAACATATTGACGAACTGAATGTTCCGGTTGCCGACAGAATCAAAACCATCATAGTAAACATGGAACGCTGCCGATGGATTGACCCCGAACTGGAAAAAGGAAAGGAATATATCGAAGTCAACATTCCTGAGTTTAGACTGTATCTGATTCGCAATCATGAAATCAGTTTTGTTTCAGCTGTTGTGGTTGGAAAAGCCATGACCAAAACGGTTATTTTCAGCGGTATGATGAATAATATTGTTTTCAGCCCGTATTGGAACGTGCCTCAAAGTATTATCAATAAGGAGATCAAACCCGGTATGGCTAAAAACAAAAATTATCTGGCAGAAAAACATTTAGAATGGAACAATGGTGCCGTTCGACAAGCACCGGGCGTAAATAATTCCCTTGGTCTGGTAAAGTTTTTATTTCCAAATTCAAATAACATCTACCTGCACGATACGCCAGCCAAAAGTTTGTTTGAAAGAGAAAACAGGGCTTTTAGTCATGGTTGTGTACGTGTGGCAAAACCGAGGGAATTAGCGATTGAACTATTAAAGAATGATCCGAAATGGACGCCCGCACGAATTGATAAGGCCATGCATGCCGGTAAAGAAAGCTGGTATACGCTAAAAAAGAAAGTGCCCGTTTATATCGGTTATTTTACGGCCTGGGTAGACCGGGAAGGAAAATTGAATTTCTACAACGACGTGTATAACAGAGACGAAAGCCTGATCAAATTACTGACCGAAGAATAAGTTACACAGGTAAGAAGACTTCTTTATTTCGATAAAACATCAATACATTTATAAAAACGTTTGGTGTAATGTTCCGTGTCTAATGCCGTAATCGTGACGCTGTTTACTTTCCCCGAAGAGGCATGTATGAATTTGGAGTGCATGCCATCGGCTTCACAGATAATGCCAAGATGTCCCACAATGGTATTGTCTTTATAACCGTAAAAAACCAAAATATCCCCCACCTTAAAATCTTCAGGAGCCAGTGCTACTCCGAGGTTTTTATAACTATTGGAACTTCTGGGTAAACTGACATCAAAATTTTTAAAAACATAACTCACAAATCCGGAACAGTCAAATCCTTTTTGAGGATCATTTCCGGCATACAGATACGGAGTTCCCAGGTATTTTTTCGCATAATTAATTATAGAATCCCGATCAGCAATTTGACTTTTTTCTTTTTTTGAAAGGACCGGATGGACGGTTTTGTTTTCTTTTTCACAAAAAGAAAGAAATAAGATCGAAAAGGCAAATACGATATAAAGAGGGAATTTCATAAGAATAGCGGTTTAATTGCTAAAGATAGACTGTTGCTTTGTAAAATCAAAGCCGTTATCTATGGAAGAACAGAAATCAGCAATAAGAAACGGATATGGTGTTTTTTTATTGCTTTTTGACGTTTTAGTATCTTTTTGAACGCTTTACTTCTGGTATCTTTGTGAATCTCATTTATATTTTAACAAATAAATTATGTTTCTCAAAAAAATACCGCTTTTCATTTTGTTTTTGCTGATTGGGGTTGTTTCGACTTCACAAAATAAAAGTAACACATTTCTTTACGAAGGCCGGGTCGATAAACTTCAGGACAATAACGTCGTTCTTATTGGAACCGCTTCTTCGGTATCCTTCAATTTTACAGGTAATACCTGTTCGGTTTCGTTACAAAGTGTAGATGCCTACGAACACCATAATTATGTGGCGCTGGTTTTGGACGGCAAGTATATGGGGAAATTAAGAATTGAAAAAGGTGCTGCACAATCTTTTCCGATACAAATTACTTCGAATAAAAAAGTGCATAATCTTACTATTTATAAAAATACGGAAGCCCAAAGCGGAAATGTTTTATTTGCCGGAACCACGGCCAAACTGGCTCCTATTGCTTCCAAAAAGAAAAAGAAAATCGAATTTATTGGAGATTCCATAACCTGTGGCGCGGCCAGTGACGATTCTGATTTTCCCTGCGATAAAGGCGAATATTTTGATCATCATAATGGGTATTATGCTTACGGGCCGGTTCTTTCGAGAGTAATTGGTGCAGCGTATCTCATGAGTTCTGTTTCCGGAATCGGAATCTACAGAAACTGGAATGATGAAAATAAAGAAGAAGGGATTATGCCCGACTTATACGGGAATTTGTACTTAACAAAAGATCCTTCCAAGCCTAAATATGATTTTGCTTTTCAGCCGGATATTATCAGTATCGCTTTAGGGACTAATGATTTTTCGGGAGGAGACGGCAAAAAAGAGCGCCTGCCGTTTAATGCCCAAAAATATATATCGAATTATGTTGATTTTATAAAAATGCTTTACAAGCACAATCCAAAAGCACAAATAGTCATTACCAACAGCCCTATGGTGGGCGGTGAAAAGGGAATTCTGTTTGAAGATTGCCTGAATAAAATCAAGAATGCTTTTAAAGAAGATAAAACGCATAAACCGATTGTAATTTTCAAATTTAAACCCATGACTCCAAAAGGCTGCTCCGGACATCCGGATGTTGCCGATCAGAAAGTGATGGCAGATGCTTATGGTCCGGTTTTAAAAAAATTGCTAAATGAAAAATAATATATTTAAGTTTGCCTTCTTTCTGTTGATTTCCACTACTATGATGGCAAACGTTTCCCTTCCGAATATTTTTGGTGATAATATGGTTTTACAGCGCAATTCCGAAGTTAAAATTTGGGGCTGGGCCAATCCAAAAGAAGAAATCAAATTGATTACCAGCTGGAACCACAAGGAATATAAAATGGTGGCGAACAATCAGGCACAATGGGAACTGAAAATAAAAACCCCCGAGGCCGGCGGACCCTTCACCATTTCGATAAAAGGCTACAATGAAGTGGTTTTGAAGAACATCTTAATCGGTGAAGTCTGGATTTGTTCCGGACAATCGAATATGGAAATGTCAGTCAGCTGGGGAATTGATAATGGCGAGGAAGAAGCAAAAAATGCCAAAAATCCGAATATCCGGTTTTTTACCGTTCCGAAACTAACCGCGACAACTCCACAAAATAATCTATTGGGAAACTGGACAGAATCGACTCCGGAAACAATGAAAAATTTCAGCGCTGTCGGCTACTTTTTTGCGAAGCGTTTAAGGGAAGATTTAAAAAATGTTCCGATCGGTTTAATTTCCTCGAATTGGGGCGGAACTCCCGCAGAAATCTGGATGCCGGAAGAAGTGGTGAATAATGATCCTCTTTTATTGGAAAATGCCAAAAAACTGAACGAACAGGAATACGGACCAAGGCAGCCCGGCCGTGCCTACAACGCCATGATTTATCCTTTCACGGGATTTAAAATTGCCGGAACACTCTGGTATCAGGGCGAATCGAATGTGGGTTCTGCCGTTTACGACAAGACACTTTCGGCTTTGATTACTTCCTGGAGAAAAGCCTGGCAGGATGATTTCCCTTTTTATTACGTACAGATCGCGCCTTATAAAACAGGGAGTAATAATTTCTCTAATGTTATAGTCAGAGATTCCCAAAGAAAACTACTGAAAGAAGTTTCGAATACCGGAATGGTCGTCATAAGCGATATTTCGGATACGATCGATATTCACCCAAAGAATAAAAAAGATGTCGGAATTCGCCTGGCAAATCTGGCTTTGGCTAATACTTATAAAACCAATGCTAATTTGGTAAACGGACCACTTTACACGGATTTTAAAGTGGAGAAAAACAAAGGAATAGTGTCATTTGATTACGCTGAAGGATTGTATTTCAAAAATAAAAATTCAAATCAATTCGAATTGGCCGGAGCCGATGGAATCTTTTACACATCAGAAGCTTCGATTAAAAACAATCAGGTGGTTTTGACAAGTAAAAAAGTTCCGGCTCCGGTAAAAGTTCGTTTTGCCTGGGGAAATACAACACAATCGGATTTGTTTAATAAAGCCAATTTGCCGGCATCCTGTTTTATTACGGAGTAAGAAGATTTTAGATTTGTGCCCAAAGGTTTTACAGGTTTAAACAGATTCACGCTGATTTTTTTGTTGTTTTATCGCATTTTTTGTCATTTCGACGGAGGAGAAATCACACTCGTAATTCGACAAGTATTGACGATTATTTGTGCGGAGTTTCTAGTGTGATCCTTCGTTCCTCAGGATAACAAGGTTGAGGAAATTGGGACAGCTCTTAAAAAAAACAAAATGATCTCATTACCCATTCGCGTGAGGGATAGTAGTGGAAAGCCCACAGCCTGACGAAGGAAGTGCGAGGACTTGCAGCGAATAGCCCGACCCGGAGGGACACGCCCAAATTATGAAATTATCTGACCATTATACTATCATGAATACTAAAAAAATAATAACTATTGGGCTTTTTGCCCTGCTGACCATTGGAAATATGAATGCACAGAAAAAACCATACCTGGATAAAAACAAAACAATTGAAGAACGTATCGATCTGCTTTTGCCCTTAATGACGCTCGAAGAGAAAGTAGGACAGATGAATCAGTACAATGGTTTTTGGGATGTTACGGGGCCCGCTCCAAAAGGCGGAACGGCCGAACTGAAATATGAACATTTACGAAAAGGACTGGTCGGTTCGATGCTTACCGTTCGCGGAGTAAAAGAAGTTCGTGCCGTACAGAAAATTGCTGTTGAAGAAACCCGTTTGGGAATTCCGCTGATTATTGGCTTTGATGTCATTCACGGATATAAAACCTTAAGCCCGATTCCGCTGGCAGAAGCCGCAAGCTGGGATCTGGAAGCGATTAGGAAATCGGCGGCAATTGCTGCAGACGAAGCTTCGGCGTCCGGAATTAACTGGACTTTTGGCCCCAACGTAGATGTTTCGAACGATGCGCGCTGGGGACGTGTGATGGAAGGAGCAGGAGAAGACCCGTATCTGGGCAGTAAAATTGGATATGCAAGAGTAAAAGGTTTTCAGGGAGAAACAATTTCCGATTTGGCGAAAGTAAATACGATTGCGGCCTGTGCCAAACACTTCGCGGCGTACGGTTATGTTGAAGCCGGATTAGAATATAATATCGTAGACATCAGTAATTCTAAATTGTACAATTCGGTTTTGCCTCCGTTTAAAGCGACTGTAGACGCGGGAGTACGAACGTTTATGAATTCATTCAATACCTTAAACGGAGTTCCGGCAACCGGAAATGTTTTCCTGCAAAGAGATATCCTGAAAGGAAAATGGAAGTTTGACGGTTTCGTAATTTCGGATTACGCTTCCATTCGTGAAATGATCGCACACGGTTATGCTAAAGATGAAGCCGATGCAACTCTAAAAGCAGTGGTAGCCGGTTCTGATATGGATATGGAATCCTACTTATATGTGACAAAACTGGCTGATTTGGTAAAAGAAGGAAAGGTAAAAGAAGCATTGCTGGATGATGCCGTGCGCAGAATTTTGCGTGTGAAATTTGAATTGGGACTTTTTGATGATCCGTACCTGTATTGCGACGAAAAACGAGAAAAAGCAGTTGTCGGAAATAAGGCCAATAATGAAGGTGTTCTGGATATGGCGAAAAAGTCGATTGTACTTTTAAAGAATGATAAAAATCTGCTTCCGCTAAAGAAATCCGGACAAAAAATTGCCCTGATCGGAGCCTTGGCAAATGATAAAAACAGCCCCTTGGGAAGCTGGAGAATTGCTTCTGATGACAATACAGCTGTTTCGGTTTTGGAGGGAATGCAGCAGTACAAGGACAATAAACTGACTTTTGAAAAAGGAGCTGATCTGGTGGTTGGAAAAACGTCTTTTTTAAACGAAGTGGTTTTGAATACCACCGACAGAAGCGGCTTTGAAGTGGCAAAAAAAGCGGCAAAAGAAGCCGACGTTGTGGTAATGGTTTTAGGAGAACACGGTTTTCAGAGCGGGGAAGGCCGCAGCAGAACCCATCTTGATCTTCCCGGCGTGCAACAGGAATTACTGGAAGAAATTTATAAAATAAACCCGAATATCGTTTTGGTTTTAAATAACGGGCGTCCGTTGACCATTCCGTGGGCAGCGGAACATATCCCGGCCATTGTGGAAGCCTGGCATTTGGGAACCCAAACCGGAAATGCCGTGGCACAAGTTTTATACGGCGATTACAATCCGAGTGGGAAACTGCCGATGTCTTTCCCGAGAAATGTAGGGCAGGTACCGATTTACTACAACAAATACAGCACGGGAAGACCAACAGACAGTGATAAAAATGTATTTTGGTCGCATTATTCCGATGTAGAAAAAACACCTCAGTTTCCGTTCGGTTTTGGTTTGAGTTATACCAAATTCGATTATAAAAACCTGAAAGTAAACAAAACCTCTTTTGCAAAGGGAGAAACTGTTGAGGTTTCGGTGGAACTTACCAACTCCGGAAATTATGACGGAAAAGAAGTGGTGCAATTGTATATTCATGATGAATTTGCCAGCATCATCCGACCAGTAAAAGAACTAAAAGGTTTCGAATTAGTAGACTTGAAAAAAGGAGAAACAAAAACAGTATCCTTTACTTTAACAGATAACGAACTGGGTTTTTACGATAATGAAGGAAATTATCTGATTGAACCGGGAACTTTCAAAATCATGGTTGGAGGAAGTTCGGATAAAGGTTTGGAAAGTAGTTTTGAATTAAAATAAAAAAAAACATTTATAGATACTTAAACCCGACCCGTTTTAAAAACCTGTCGGGTTTACTGTGTTTGACTTAAAATGAGAAAATATTATTCTCGCAGATTTTGCAGATTCGGCAGATTTTTTTTTTTGATCTCTGTGATCTGCAAAATCTGCGAGAGTTTTGGAGCTCGTTTTTTACGATATCGAAAGAATTATCTGGTTGAGCCGGGAAGGTAAATCCGACAGGTTTTTAAAACCTGTCGGGTTTACTGTGCTTGACTTAAAATGAAAAAATATTATTCTCGCAGATTTTGCAGATTCGGCAGATTTTTTTTTGATCTCCGCGATCTGCAAAATCTGCGGGAGTTTTAGAGTTTGGTTTGGACCCTTTCGGGTTTGTTGATTTTTTTAATCTCTATGATCTGCAAAATCTGCGAGAGTTTTTTGTATTTTTAAAACCTAAAACCTAAAAACTTCAAACCATTAAACCAAAAAAATGAAATACAACAGATGTGGAAAAAGCGGGTTACTATTACCTGAAATATCTTTAGGATTATGGCATAATTTCGGATCAGTAGATAATTTTGAAAACGCCGAAAGTATCGCTAAAGAAGCTTTTGATAAAGGAATAACGCATTTTGATTTAGCGAATAACTACGGACCGGTTCCGGGTTCGGCCGAGGAGAATTTCGGTAAAATATTATGGCATAACTTTCAGGGAAACCTGCGCGACGAAATCGTAATTTCAACCAAAGCCGGATACACGATGTGGGATGGTCCATACGGAGACTGGGGTTCCCGTAAATATTTACTGTCAAGCTTAGACCAGAGTTTAAAACGCATGAATGTAGATTATGTAGATATTTTCTATTCGCATCGTCCGGATCCTGAAACGCCTATTGAAGAAACAATGATGGCTTTGGATCACACGGTAAGATGTGGAAAAGCGCTGTATGTTGGAATCAGTAATTATTCGGCAGAAGAAACCAGAGTGGCCGTCGATGTTTTGAAGCAACTGGGAACGCCATGTCTCATTCACCAGGCCAAATATTCCATGCTGGAACGCTGGGTAGAAAATGGTCTGCTGGATGTTTTGGAAGAAAAAGGAGTGGGCTGTATCGCGTTTTCGCCTTTGGCACAAGGTCTTTTAACCGATAAATATTTAAACGGAATTCCGGAAAATTCAAGAGCACATAATCCAAACGGACATCTAAAAGAAGATGAGGTAACACCTGAACGCATTCAGAAATTAGTGCAGTTAAACGAAATTGCGCAGAACAGAAACCAGTCTTTGGCGCAAATGGCTTTGGCCTGGCTGCAGAAAGACAAACGAATTACTTCTGTTTTGATTGGTGCAAGTTCTGTCCGACAATTGAATAACAATATTGACTGCCTGCAAAATCCTGACTTTTCTGCAGACGAAATAAATGCAATCGAAAGTATTCTTCAATAATTTTACTAACGCTTCCATGTTTGATCATCTTAAAAATAAATTCCCGATAGAAGACCAAAAATGGGAGCGTTACCTCAATTGTTTCAAGAAATTGGAGCTTCCTTCCAAAACTGTTCTTTTAAACGAAGGTGAAATTTCAGAACGAATATTTTTTATTGAAAAAGGCTGTGTGAGATGCTGGTTTAACAAAGACGGAAAAGACCTCACCATGCAATTTTTTCTGGAAGGCGGAATGGTAGCTTCTATTGAAAGTTTCAGAAAGAAAATCCCAAGCCCGGTGACGATCGAAACGATTGAACCCAGCATTTTATGGTATGTCGATAAAAAAGAGATGGACCGCATCCTCAAAGAATTAATTGAAATTCCGGAAATACGGGAAAAATTTATAGACATTCTTTTCGAGCGTACTTTCGATTATATGAAGCATTTTGTCTCTTTTATAAAAGATTCGCCGGAACAGCGCTACCTGAAT
The DNA here is from genome assembly GCF_003996965.1 of Flavobacterium cupreum. Lineage (GTDB taxonomy): Bacteria > Bacteroidota > Bacteroidia > Flavobacteriales > Flavobacteriaceae > Flavobacterium > Flavobacterium cupreum. The sequence continues at coordinate 130,034 of NZ_QWDM01000012.1, forward strand.
ATCTTAAAAGAAAAACCACAGCTGATCCAGCGTATTCCCCAACATTACATCGCTTCTTATCTCGGAATAACTTCTGTTCACTTAAGCAGGATAAAAAATAAACTGCTTAAATAAAACGAATCTGCATTTGATAACAAATGTTATCGTTCAACGATTTACTGCGGACTAATTTTGCTTCATAAAATTTAAATAACACTTAAAAATTTAAAATATGAAAGCAGCAGTAGTTTATAAAAAAGGAGAATTACCACAGTATACTGATTTCCCGGATCCAATTGTCGAAAATGAAAACCAGCTATTAATCGCTGTTAAAGCCTCGGCAGTTAAGAATTTAGACAAAAACATAGCAAGCGGAAAACATTACTCGGCAGATGACAAAGCAGCAGCAAAAGTGGCCGGAGGCGATGGTGTCGGTTTGCTTGCAGACGGAACCAGAGTGTATGCCTTAGGCGTGACCGGAATGATTGCTGAAAAAGCCATTGTGGATAAACATAAAATGGTAAAAGTTCCCGAAGGTCTTGACGATTGCACGGCAGCGGCATTACCCAATGCGGTCGCAGGTTCTGCCATGGCGTTGCGATTTAGAGCCGACATTCAGAAAGGGGAAACGGTTTTAATCAACGGCGCCACTGGAGTTACCGGGAAAATAGCGATTCAGCTGGCCAGACATTACGGAGCAGAGAAAATAATTGTGACCGGAAGAAAGGAAGAAACATTAAAAGCATTATTAGCTTTAGGGGCAGATGAATATGTAGTACTGACGCAGCCGGAGGAAGATTTTACAGCACAGCTAAAAAAGATTCACACTACGACACCAATTGACATTATAATTGATTATTTGTGGGGACGTTCAGCGGAATTAATCCTAAAATCTTTGAAAGGAGATGGCTCCTTTACGCCTAAAACCAGATTTGTCTCTGTGGGTTCTTTAGGCGGAGATACGATCCAGTTATCGTCAGAAATTTTAAGAAGTGTCGATCTTCAATTGTCAGGTTCAGGTTTCGGAAGCTGGACGAAAATGGAAATGAAACAACTGATAACAGAGATCCTTCCTGAAATGTTTGATCTGGCGGTATCAAAAAAGTTAGTCATTGAAACGGTTTCTGTAGCTATACAAGACATCGAAAAAGCCTGGGATATGCCTCTTACTGACGGAAAAAGATTAGTTGTTACAATTTAAAAGTGTAATTTTTAATCACAAACATCCAGCGAAGCACGCTTTGTACTCCTCTGGATGTTTTTGTCCCTAATTTTTTAACTGAATAATTGCAGCCAATCCACCGCCTGGTGCCAAATGATATTTTCGTTTTGTGTCAGAGTCAACTGTAATTATTTCTCTTTTGTAATCTGTCGCCGCTTTATCGGCATTTAGTCCGTCGGAGAAAATTTCAGCTTCGAATTTTTTGCCTTTTTCAAGGAAAGAAAAATCAATTGTCAGCTCTCTGGAATCCCAGTTGGTAATAGCCCCTAAATACCAGGTTCTGTTTTTTCTTCTCGTGATTGCCACGAACTTTCCAACTTCACCGTCTAAAGCCACGGTTTCGTCAAAAGTGGTTGGGGTTTTGGCTATAAAATTGGTGCTTTCCTGTTCCTTCATATAAGCCGTCGGGCTATCGGCCATCATTTGCAGAGGCGCTTCAAAAATAGTGTACAAGGCCAGTTGATGGCATCTGGTGCCCTGACTCATTGGGTTGGAATGACTTGGTTTGAATTCGCTTTTGGTGGCATTTCGCATCGCACCCGGCGTATAATCCATTGGTCCGGCCATCATTCGGATAAACGGAATGGTGGAGTCATAAGTTGGAACATCGTCATTGGGAGTCCATTTGTTATTTTCTAAACCTTTTACCCCTTCAAAATTGAGGATATTAGGGAAAGTGCGCTGCATTCCGGTTGGTTTATACATGCCGTGAAAATCCAGAAGCAAATGGTGCCCGGCTGCTTTTTGGGCAATATCATAAACTGATTGCACCATTTTAGCATCGTCACGATCTAAGAAATCAACCTTAAATCCTTTGATTCCCAAATCGGCGTAATTCTTCAAAATTCCTTCTGTATTTTTAGTCAGAGCCATCCAGGAACTCCACAAAATAATTCCCACATTTCGTTCTTTTCCGTACCCAATCAAAGCTTCGAGATCAACATTTGGGTTGTGTTTCATAATGTCTTCTTCGAGGCTCCAGCCTTCATCCAGAACCACATATTCCACTTTGTTTTTGGAAGCAAAGTCAATGTAATATTTGTATGTTTCCGTATTAATTCCGGCTTTAAAATCAATGTTAGAAATGTTCCAGTCGTTCCACCAGTCCCAGGCTACTTTTCCGGGTTTTATCCAGCTGAGGTCTTTGATTTGGGTGGGTTCCGATAATTTCTGAACCATATCATTATTAGCCAAATCACTGTCATTTTCTGAAATGACAACAATTCGCCAGGGGAAATTTCGGGTTCCTTTTGTCTGAACCAGATAATCGGCTCTTTCGGTAATTAATCGGTTGATGTTGTTGAATCCGCCATTTTTTTCGTGTAAAGGATAGCTGGAAAAACGACTTTCAAAACCGGATTTCGACGGATTATGGGTGATAAATAATCCCGGATAATCTTCCAGATTAGCCTCCAGAAATACTGCTTTTTTATGATTTTTATAGTCAATTAAAAAAGGTAGGAACGCCAGGGTGTCTTTTGCAAATTCGCTGATTTTTTTGTTTTCATAATGCGCCTCAAAAGACGAAATATAAGGGTCTTTCGGGTTTCTTAAATCGCGGACGTAAGGCATTAAAGTAGGATAATCCTGGTCGAAATTCAAAACCACTTCTTCCGATTTTACCGTAATGTCTTTTTTCTTTTTGGTAACAAAACGATAGGCAACACCATCATCGAAAGCACGGTATTCAATACTGAAATCATTTTTAAAATTTATAATCAGCTGATTGTAATTGTTTTTAACCGATTTCTTTTTGTAGAACGGAGTATCAAATGAAGTAGTAATCGTAGCAGTTTTCGAATTTAAAACTACCGCATTTTTTCCTAAAACCTGATTTTCGCCTAAAGTCAGTGACATTGCCGAAGGTGCCAAAATAACATCTTTTTCGTGAGAAATAGTCCAGGTAATTTTGTCGTTCACCAGAATTCTGACTTCAATTTTTCCGTTTGGAGATTTCAATATAAAATCCTTCCCCTTCTGTGAAAAAGAAAGATTTACAATCAGGACAAGAAGTATAATAGATAATTTTTTCATACTGGATTTTTTTTACCATATAAGTTATATAAGTTCATTTAAAAAGCTTCGCTTATATGGCCTTACATTACTTAGATGGTTTAAAAATTTTTAAATTTTAAATTATATTTTTTCACAATCTCCAAAGTTGATTGATCGGTCGAAAAAACGGAATTCAGTCCTTGTGGTTCCTGTGGGGGATCTGTTGTCAGAGGATCTCCGGGATTCCATTTCCCATCGGCTGTAACCGCTTTTCCTTCACCGCCAAATCCCCAGAAGTTGGCAGCCTGCAGCGAGCCGTTGTTCGCCACACTTTCAGCCACGCGACCAAAAATATAATTGTAAAAAACATCTCTGTTGGCAACGGAAGAAGTGCTTAACAGACTTTCGTTTTCCCTGGGCAAACCAAATTCCTCAATAATAATAGGACGTTTCAGGTCGTTGGCTACTTTTACATGTTTGTCGATATAAATTCCGGCATTTTCAAGTGTTGACGGCAGCGTTTTTTCGGCATTATCTGCTTTAAACCAGCCCCAGTTTTTGGGCCAGATGTGCATGGTCAGATAATCAATATGCGGATTTTGATGTGTTCTTTCAAAAATTTCCATGCTGTCATTTGAACTGTTTAAACCTTCAGAGCCGGTAGAAATCAAATGGTTTTGATCTAAACTGTCAATTAAATCGACAATGTTATTCAGCCAGACGGTAAATTTGGCTTCGTTTTCCGGTGTAAAGGTACGTGGTTCATTTCCAACCTGCCATGCCATAATCGTGTTGTCCTCGGTATATTTCTTTTTCGAATATTTATTTGTTCTTCCTATGATAAACTTCACATGATTGTTCAGGCCTTCCATACAAGGAGCACAACTGTGAAATTGTTCCGTGTAGGACATAAATTGCGGCCAGGTATTCGGGGCGATATTGGGAACCGGAATCGGGCCTTTTCCATTCCATTCTAAATACTGCGACATTCCGCCCGACCATTCCCAGTTATTCGTTAAATACAAAACCGCGTACATCCTGCGTTTCTTCATTTCATGAAGCAGAAAATCCAGACCGTCAAGCAAATCTTCATCATATTTTCCCTGTTCGTATTGTAGAGCCGGACGAACGGTGAAATCATATTTTCCACCGTCTGCACCCACTAAAATCCGCAGGTTATCAATTCCTTCTTTCTTTAGTAAGTCAAGTTCACGCAGCAATCTTTTTCGGTCTCCGATTTTTTTGGAAGCCAGCAGACTGCCGTACCAATAATTGGTTCCGATATAGGAGTAAGGTTTGTTGCCTTTGTAAAATTGAGTTCCTTTTACGGTAATTCTTTCTTGTGCCTGGCAGGCTAGTGTCGAAAGAATTAAAGCGAAACTCATTATTTTGAGGAAATTATTTTTCATAATTTATTTTTTTAGGAGCTATTTCACTCATTTTTTGTCATTTCGACGAAGGAGAAATCACATAGGGAGAGCGACGTACTTTACGGATTCAGCGCATTTGATTTCTCCTTCGTCGAAATGACACGGAGTATACTTATTTTTTATTTTGGTAACTCGTACATTTTAGGCAAAGAATTCACCAATGCTGATTTTGTTTTTTTACTAAAAGTATTAAAATCTCCCGAATTCGAAACAGAACCATTTGGCACATAATAACCGTCTTTATTATTGTTCCAAAAAAGTACATAACTCACTTCAATAGTATTGGATGTCAGTGCGCCGTACAAATAAACAGAAAACCAGTCTTTTACCGGGACAATCGATTCCGTAACGCGATAACCGGTCTCGGTCAACGCAGCAATTTTTACTTTGGTTTTGGCTAAATCGGATACTATTTTTAATTTAGAATTGGCTGTGTTCGCTCCCGATTGTCCTTTATTATCGAAGTCACCATAATTATCCATTCCCAAAATGTCAACGTATTTATCACCCGGATAGCGGCTTAGATAATTGCTTTCCGTGGTATACGAGTTGTCGGGAGAAAAGGCGTAGAGGATATTGTGGACGCCTTTGGTGTTTTTTAGATAATCAACCGTAAACTGATAGCCCTTTTTGTATTCTTCCGGAGTGCAAAAACTTGCTCCCCACCAGAACCAGCTTCCGTCAAATTCATGAAAAGGCCTGAAGATAATCGGAATCAATTCGCCATTAGCCGCTTTCAGGTTCGAAACCACACTGGCTATTTTATCGAGTTTTTTCTTGTACCATTCGTGATTGGCCCCACCCGGCAAAATACTTTTGAAGGCGGTAGTTTTTTGTTCCGTTGTCATGTCGGACACGTAAAATGATTCCTCTTTGTTGGGTTCTCTCAGGTGCCAGCAAAAAGTATTGATCATGCCTTTGGCGTAAGCAGCTTTGGTATCATTTATTATTTTTTGTTCCTGTTGGAAAAACCAGTTGCCAGACTGATTGTTGTTGTTTTTGTCCGTAATAAACATAAAATCGGAGCCTAAAACCGCAGGATCGAAACCGGTACTTTTTTTAATATCGGAATCTCCGCCGGCATCCAGATAGAAGCTGTTAAAAGCATCTTGCTGACCTATAGCGGTTTTGGTTTTGGCGAGTTTCTTTAAATTATAAAATAAAGCCACAGTTTCTTTGGTCGCATTGGCGTCAACGATATAACCGGTAACGTTTTTGGTCGTTAAAGGATCACTTTGTGTTGGCGGATCAATGATGACTTCATCGCTGGTGTTTTCGTTATCAGACGAACAGCTGCTGACTGTCAGCATCGATAAACTTATAAATGCTGTTTTGAGAAAAGTGGTTTTCATGGGTTGGGTTAGTTAGGTTAGTTTTTTATTCTGTGAATAAGTTCTAAACAGGCGCGGCTATTGTGATACGGGCATTTCCAGAAACCCGCCTTATCCTTTTCTATCAAAGAATAGTCGCGGTAAATTCCCCAAAACCATTCTCCGTTTTCAGCATCCAGAATGTGGTTTTTAATAAAATCCCAGTTTTTGAAAACGATGTTCAAATAATTTTCATCTCCGGTAAGCTGGTAAGCGTTGTAAAAGCCAATTAAGGCTTCGGCCTGAATCCACCAATGCTTTTCGGCAACGAGTTCGTTCTTTTCAGCGTCAAATTCATACCATAAACCGCCATCGGAATCCAGTCCTTCTTTGGTCACTTCTGCCATTTGAACGGCATGTTTTTTATAATTAGTAATAAGCGTCTGATCTTCTGAAATTTCGGCACACTGCAATAAAAGCCAGGCCGCTTCGATATCATGACCATAGGAGATGACGTCTGGTTTTTCGATCCAGTTTTCATCGAAAAACAAACGTAAATGACCTGTTTCGGTATTGATGAAATGTTTTTCTATGGTTTGTAAAAGTTCAATAATATCGTTTTGAAGCGTTTTGTCTTTCCAGACTTTAAAGAGATTGGCATAGGCTTCTACGATGTGCAAATGCGTGTTCATCGTTTTCTTTTCGTTGGCATCCTTGTCGCTCAGGCGCAGATCTTCAATTGGCTGCCAGTCTCTTGTGAAAGCTTCCAAATATCCTCTGTTTACCCGATCGTAACTGTGCTTCTGAATTTTTTTGTATAGATTAATGGCGATTTCTAACGCTTTTTCGTCTTTGGAAATAACATAATATTCCGATAATCCGTAAATAGCAAAAGCTAAAGCATAAATTTGGTTTTTAGTGTCTTTTGGTGTTTTATCAGCATGGATGCTCCAGAACAGACCACCAAATTCGGTATCGTACAAATGATTCGACACGTACTCAAAAGCTCTTTGTGCTATTTTTTTATGCGCTTCCTTTTTCGTAACCTGATAACCTGAAGAAAAGGACCATAAGATTCGGGCATTTAACACGGCACCTTTTTCAGCATTTTCAATTCTGTTTTCGGAATGGTCGATCTGTCCGACAAATCCATCATTTTGGGAATCGATCGCGTTTTTGGACCAATAGCTTAAAATGTTTTCAAGCTCTGTTGCTAATTCGGTTTTGAGTTGCTTTAGTTGTACTGACACGATCTATTATATGGCGTTATTTTTATCAATTTGACTGATGATGGTGCTTACGGAACCTGCCGAAATAAAAGTATCTTCAGGCGTATTCATTACGTAATCAATTAATTTTTCTACCGATGAAACGGCCACATGCATTCTCGTGTCTGAGGAAGCGTAATAGATAAAAACAGTTCCGTCCGTGTCTTCGATCCAGCCGTTGGTAAATAATACATTTGATACATCGCCCACTCTTTCGATCCCCTCAGGTCCCATAAAATGTCCGGCAGGCACATGGGTGACTTTGGTAATATCGTGCAAATCGGTCATAAACATGTATAAGGTATAACGTAAACCTGCAGCGGTATTTCGAACGCCGTGTGCCAGATGCAGCCATCCTTTTTCAGTTTTGATAGGAGCAGGGCCGGCGCCATTTTTTAATTCATAGATCGTATGGTATTTTTTTCCGAAGATGATTTTTTCGTCTTTTACAACCGGATTGGTCATGTCGTCGATGTAGCCCAAACCAATTCCGCCGCCATTTCCAACATCAATAAAACCATCTTGCGGACGGGTGTATAAAGCATACTTCCCATTTACAAATTCAGGATGTAAAACCACATTGCGCTGCTGGCCTGTATTCGAAATTAAATCCGGTAACCTTTCCCAGTTTACCAAATCTTTCGAACGAACGATTCCGGCATTGGCTACCGCCGAACTGGTATCCCCTTTTGGTGCTTTTGGGTCTTTTCTTTCGGTACAGAAGATACCGTACACCCAACCGTCTTCATGGTGAATCAGACGCATATCGTAAACGTTGGTGTCCGGTTCTTCAGTTTGCGGAATCACACATGGTTTTTCCCAAAACTTAAAATGATCCACTCCGTTTGGACTTTCCGCTATCGCGAAAAAAGACTTTCTGTCGATTCCTTCTACGCGCACGGCAAGCAGGTATTTTCCGTTCCATTTGATGGCACCTGCATTAAAGGCGGCATTAATTCCGATTCGTTCCTGCAGGAAAGGATTGGTTTCTTCGTTGAGGTCAAAACGCCAGTTTAATGGAACGTGCGCTGCTGTAACTACAGGATTCTTGTAGCGTTGGTATATACCGTTTCCGATAGTGTCCTGAGGCGCATTTTTTTGCTCAATCAGTGTGGTATGTTCTTTTTCTAATGCTACTTTTCTATCCTGAAATGTAGTTGAAGTGGCTATTGTTGTCATAATAATCGATTTCTGTATCTGTGTTGATTTTAAAGGGTCTGGTCTCTTTTTTCGTTTAAATCCAGTTCTATGGTTTGTAATTTTTCTTCGGATAAAGGATAAAACAAAATAAAAACTACTGATATAATTGCTGCGATTGCAGGAAGTATGCTTAACATTAACTGTATTCCGTTTTGGGTCACTGCAGTTTGCTCTATATTGGCCTGAAAACCATAATAGCCCAAAAGCCATCCTGTTCCCGCACCGCCAATCGTCCATCCGAATTTTTGTGACATGGAGGAAGCGGAAAAAACCAGTCCGGTCGCCCTGCGTCCTTGTTTCCATTCCGAATAATCGGCGCTGTCCGCATACATGGACCAGATTAAAGGGAAAATACAGCCTGCACAAATACTGATCAGCACCTGAAAGCCCATGATCAGGAAAATATCTTCTTTTCCGAAGAAATAGAAAATCAGACTCAGAAGCGCTGCCAAAGCCATGGCGCCAAAAAAGGTTTTCTTTTTGCCTATTCTGTTTGCAATAGGAGTCGCAATGATCACTCCGATGATATTGGCTGCCTGGCCTAAAACCAAATAAATGGAGGTTGGCGTCATGTGAAAATCAGTTCCAAACAATGAAAAGTCGAAATTCACACTGCTGCTCACATAATATTTGAAGTAATACACTGCGGCTCCGTCACGGATGGAATTGAATACTAAGGCACCAATTCCGGCTCCCAGTAAAATCCACCAGGGTTTATTTTTTAGTAAATCTTTTAAGTCTTCCTTTAAATCGTTTTTTTCGTCAGCAATAGGTTTTACCCTTTCTTTAGTGAAGAAAAAGCAACCCCAGAAAAAAGCAGTGGTAATCACGCCAAATACTGAAATGGTAGCGAGCCATCCCGATTTGGAGTTCAGGCTTCCACCGAAATAATTTACCAATGGCTCAATCAGCCAAAGTGCCAAAAGGCTTCCTCCAAAGGCAAAAACCATACGGTAGGAGGAAAGTGTTGTTCTTTCTTTTCGGTCAGACGACATGACACCCAAAAGGGATGCATACGGGACATTGATTAAAGAATAAATCATCATCATGGCCGAGTAGGTAACATAGGCATAAATGATTTTTCCTTTTTCGTCAAAATCAGGGGTGTAAAAAGTTAGTACTCCGATCACTGCAAAAGGCACGGCCACCCATAACAGATAAGGCCTGAATTTTCCCCATTTGCTTTTCGTCCGGTCAGCAATGATTCCAACAATAGGATCAAAACAGGAATCCCAGATTCGCGTAATCAGAAACATCGTTCCGACAACAGCTGGTGCCAATCCGAAAACATCGGTGTAGAAAAATAAAAGGTACATGCTGAAGATTTTCCAGAACATTGAAGATGCAGCATCTCCAAGACCGTAACCTACTTTTTCTTTTAAACTAATTTTGTCGTACATCAGGTATTTTTTAATTGTTGTGGTTTATATTTAGTTAGTTGTTTTCTTTCTGTGTGTTGATTTTTTTTGCACGCAGATCGCGCAGCTTTTTAATTCTCAATTTTTAATGTCTTTTTCGAATAATGTTTTGTCGAGCTTGTAAAAATCAACAAAATCTTTTTCGCTTAGCTGTCCTGAGAAGGGTGCGTAATAATGCATTTTCTGTTCTTTCTCCTGCCATCCGTGGTTTCTCCAGAGTAAAACATAAGAAATTTTATAGTCTCCAATGGCTTTTAGTAAAGTTCCGGTCCACCAATTGGCATCGGGAATGGCTTCGTATCCTGCTTCTGCCAGTGCAATTGGTTTGTGTTTCTCTAAGCCGATTTCATTTAGGATTTTAAGTTGTTTTTGAACGCCTTCAATAAACTTTTTCCCTTCCTTATCATCATTGTTCTGATAGGCATCGAAACTCAGCATGTCGACATAATTGTCGCCCGGATAATGGGACAAAAAGTCTTCTTTAGAGTCAAAACTGCCGGTGTTGTAGCTGTAAATTAAATTATGGACCCCTTTTTTCTGCAGGTATTCGAAAGTAAATTTCCAGGCAGCTTTAAATTCTTCCGCGGTACAATTGCCTTTTCCCCACCAAAACCATCCGCCGGTAAGCTCATGATAGGGTCTGAAAAGAATCGGAATGTTTTTTCCTTTATTGTCTTTTAAGGACAGGAAGAAAGCTGCGGCTTTGTCTAACCAGGAAGTGAATTTTTGATGGTTTTCGCCGCCGGGCAAAATGGTCTTTAATGAGTTTGGCGTGTTGTCCCAGGCATTTTTTCCGGTAGCAGGATTGTCAAAATGCCAGCTTATTGTTGAGATTCCGCCTCTTTGATTAGCGTCCTGGATGTATTGTTTCATTTTGGCAAAAGGAACCCCGTCTATATTATTCGTGTCGTCTTTTTCTAAGCCGGCAATGTCCCATCCGTATACGGCAGGATAATCACCTGTAACGTCTTTTACATCGCTGCGTCCGTTTTCATATTTCCAGTTTACACCATATGCCAGATCATCCTGATGGCCAAACAGGAAACCTTTTTGAGTCAGTTGATTCAGTTTTTTATATAGTGAAACAGTCTCAGGTGTTGCTTTATTATCTGAAAGTGACAAATTAGTATTAGTCCCAATACGCTGCGAAGAACAGGAAGTTCCTATGAATACTGAGGTTATGAACATTAAAATATTTTTTTTCATTACGAATAAGTTTGTTTTTCAATGTAATAGGTTTCAAATCCTGATTTGATACCCGACTTCGGACTGCTTGTTTTTTCAATCGATAATCCAATAGGCTTTGTCGGTTAAAATTATTAAAACTTTAAAAAGATATTCTATTAAAAATGATTAATGTTTATTATTAATAGTCTTTTTGAAAAAATGATAATTCCATTTTTCAAAGATAAACGGATGTTTAGCGCATAATTAATATTATTTTATCAATTATATATCATATTATTGCAAATAAAAAAAATCAAATACCACTTCTAAAAACCAATTTAAGATGAGTAGTTCCAAGAATTTTTACAGAGAAATTGCGCCGCTTTCGGCCGGAGACAGTTTTTTAGTTTTTGACAGAGTGAAAGACAGTTTTGACTTTCCGGTGCATTATCATCCGGAATTTGAGATCAATTTTATCTTAAACGGAAAAGGAGTAAAGCGTGTTGTAGGAGATAATATAGAAGAAATTGACAATGTGGAATTGGTTTTAATCGGCCCCAATTTATATCACGGCTGGGAACTGAATAAATGTACGAGTAAAAAAATTCATGAAATTACAATTCAGTTTCATAACGACCTTTTTCATGAATCGTTGCTTTCAAGACGTATTATGAATCCGATTCGCGATATGTTCAATCGTTCCATTCATGGCATTCTTTTTTCCAAAAAAGTAGCCGAAGAATTGACGCCAAGATTGGTAAGGCTTTCTAAATTAGACGGAATGGACTACTTTTTGGAAATCACCTCTTTATTGTATGATCTGGCGAACTCCAGGAATCAGCGATTGCTTTCTACTTATACCGTAGATTACGATACGTTTGACGACTATGATAAAATGAAGCTGGTTTACGAATATGTGCAGAAACATTTTGCAGAAAAGATTACACTGGAAGATGTTGCCAATGTCGCCAGCATGTCGATTATCTCCTTTAATCGGTTTATAAAAAAACGCACAGGCAAAACTTTTGTCAATTATATAAATGATATCCGTATCGGATATGCGGCCCGCTGGCTGGTAGAAAAGGATATGAGCGTTTCTGAGGTTGCTTTTAAATCCGGCTTTAATAATATTGCGAACTTCAATCGTAGTTTTAAAGCTACTAAAAATTGTACGCCTAGTCAGTATAGGGAAGATTTTTCTGGACTAAAGCGTATTTTATAGTGATACTTTTTTTGCACAAACAAATATTATTTTTAACGAAATCGTTTGCATTTTAAACGATTCATTAATTTTAATTTATAATTTGTCTTCGGATAGCGCATACTGATTGCGAATAATGTAATTTTTAGGTAAAATTATTTTTATATGTGTTTTTTTAAATGCGTATAGTAAAAATATTATCATTAAATGATATAATACTATCGATTTAATGTTTCCTTCTGTTATAGATTTGTTAAATAATTTAAGAAAATAATAACCAACTCTTTATTGCTTAATTATAACAATACTAATTTAAACTAACCAAACATTATTATGAAAAAACTAATGACTAATTTCATTCATTGGAATGCTAACCACATAGCGGTTCCTTTGATTTTATTTTTGTTGCTGACGAGTAATTGTATTACTGCTCAGGTAAAAGTTGCAGGAGTCGTGTCTGATGATAAGGGACTTTCTATTCCCGGAGCAAATATTACGGTAGTGAGTACAAAAAAAACAACGTCAACAGATTTTGATGGAAAGTACGTTATTGATGCTCCCGCTAACTCCAGCATTTCAGTTTCATTTATTGGATATGTTACTCAGACCATTAATGTAAAAAATGGCGGGCCTGTTAACGTCGTCCTGAGACTTAACGCTGAAGATTTGCGCGAAGTATTGGTAAATGTCGGATACAGAAGCCAGAAGAGAAAAGATATTACAGGGGCAGTTTCTTCTGTTTCATCAAAAGATTTTAAGGATTCCCAGCAAGTTACGATAGAGCAGATGCTGCAGGGAAGAGCTGCAGGGGTTGTCGTGACTAATAATTCCGGAAAGCCGGGAGGAAGTGTTTCGGTAAAAATTCGTGGAAATGCTTCTTTGGGAGGCAGCAACGAACCTTTATATATAGTAGACGGTATTCCAATTTCGGGTGATGCAACAAGTCAGGCTACTGGAGGAACGATTGTGAGTGGATACATCGGAACGAATACAGGTAGTGTGACCAATAGCCCGCTGGCATTTCTGAACCCGAATGATATTGAAACGATGGATATCTTAAAAGATGCGGCCTCTACCGCTATTTACGGTTCAAGAGCTTCTAACGGAGTAGTTATTATTACGACTAAAAGAGGTAAAAAAGGCGCCGGAAGAATAACGTACGATACCGCATTTTCGGTACAGGATGTAACCCGACTGCTTAAAACAATGAATTTAAGCCAGTATGCTACACAACAAAATGCATTGGCACAATATTATGGTGTGGCACCGCGTGATGAATTTGCCGTGCCTTCTGTTTTGGGTAACGGAACCAACTGGCAGGACGAAATATACAGAACAGCCTTAATGACAAGCCACCAATTGTCTTTTTCAGGAGCAAATGACAGCACGAATTATTATGTTTCCGGATCTTACCTGAATCAGGATGGTGTGGTTATCGGATCTGATTTCAAAAGATATACTTTCAAAACTAATTTTGAATCAAAAGTAAAAGACTGGCTGACAATGGGGGTTAACCTGACAGCAGGGATCACCAATCAGAACATTACCATTGAAGGATATAGTGATGGTATTATAGGTACTACTATATTGTCTACTCCCGATGTTGCGGTTAGAAATTTAGATGGCAGTTATGCAGGACCTCCTAAGGATGGTTCGCAGGGTGCGTGGATTAACCCGGTGGCAAGTACTTTGATGAATACCAATTATTTAGTACAAAAGAATTTCCAGGGGAATTTTTATTCCACTTTTAAATTAGCAAAAGGATTAGAATACCGTTTCGAATTGGGAGCGAATACTTCGCTTCAGAATTTTGAAGCCTTTCAGCCGACTTATGTTTGGGGAGCTGCTGTTAATAAAGTAAACCAGCTTCAGGAAAGGGCCAATACCTGGTATCAGTTGAATATTAAAAATATGTTGACGTACAGATTTTCTACAGGAAAACACAGTTTTAATTTCATTGGGGCTCAGGAAGCAACAGATGCAACCTGGTTTGGAAATAGCCAGTCTGTGAGCGGATTGTTAAGTAATGATGTTCATTCGATCAATCTGGGTGATCAGAATACATTAGTAGCAAGTGAATATAAAGGAAGCAATGCCCTGTACTCTTTTTTCGGGACTTTTAATTATAGTTTTGATAACAGATACAGCATTCAGGGTACCATAAGAGCTGATGGTAGTTCTAATTTTGCCAAAGATAAAAGATGGGGATACTTTCCTGCCATTTCAGGTGCCTGGAACCTTTCTAATGAGAAGTTCATGGAAAACACTAAAGACTACGTAGACAATATTAAATTCAGAGTGGGTTACGGAGAAACAGGAAATCAGGTTGTGGGCGGAGGATTGTATCTTTCTAACATACAAACCATCAAATCGGCTTTGGGTAATTTCTTTACTGCCGGTAATATTGCAAATCCGGGACTGACCTGGCAGACTGCAGAAGATACCAACTTAGGACTTGATTTCAGTTTGTTTAAATCAAAACTGAATGCGAGTGTAGACGTTTACAGAAAACAATCTTCAGGATTTTTATTTGTATTGCCATTGCCAACGTATGTTACCGGTTTAGAGCAGTATCAGGGTGGTCTGGCTGCTCCGACAGTAAACCTGGGAAGTATGAGAAACCAGGGTATAGAAGCTACATTAAAATATTCAAATAAATTTAGTCCAAATTTTTCATGGGACGTGACGGCTATTTTCTCTAAGAATAACAACAAACTATTAAGTTTAGCCGAAAATTTTGATTTAATAAAAGAAGTTCAGGTGAACGGGTATACGACCAAAACAGTTACTAAAAGTGAAGTGGGTCAGCCGATAGGTCAGTTTTACGGCTATCAAAGTGTTGGCATTATACGTACAAACGAACAACTGGCCAATGCTCCAATCCCTTTTACAGGTAACAAAGCTACAAAAAGTGTTTTGGGAGATGTTGAATACGTAGATCAGAATAAAGATGGGTTAATTGATGAAAAAGATTTGACTTACATAGGGAATCCAATGCCTGATTTTACGTATGGTCTGAACAATACATTCAAATATAAAAATCTGGATCTTACTGTTTTCCTTCAGGGTTCTCAGGGAGGTAAAGTAATGAACTTAACCAGAAGAGCGGCCACAAAAAACCAGCGTCTTTACGAAAATCAACTGGCAGAAGCTGCTGATTTCTGGACGCCTGATAATCCGAACGCAAAATATCCAAGACCTGACGGCGGAGACGGACATCCTAATATCGCCATATCAGATCGTTATGTAGAAGATGGTTCGTTTTTGAGAATTTCACAGGTGACTTTTGCTTATAATCTGCCATCGGATATTCTTTCTAAAACCAAATTAAGTAAACTAAGATTTTATGCAAGTGTTCAGAATTTGTACACTTTCACCAAATACACGGGTTATGATCCTGAAATTGGAGACTATAATCAGAATGCTTTATTGAGCGGAATTGATTCAGGGCGTTATCCTACCAACCGTACCATTACGTTTGGAATGAATGTTGAATTTTAATTAAAACTATTATGAAAATATATAAAATAAATTTTAAAAGCTTAGCGGTAGTGGCTTTGCTGGCTTTATCTGCTTCATGTAGTGAGGATTATTTAGACCGACCTACACAGGACGGATATGTAAGTGATAATTTTTATACATCAGATGAGCAGGTACAACGTACTACTTATGGAATGTATGGAAGAATGTGGGCTCCGTTTTTTACAAAATGTTTTTTCGCGCTTTCCGAAATGTCTTCCGGAAACTGCTGGTCAAATGTGGATGGAAATGAGGTAATCCAGTTTAAATTGACATCGGACAGTTTCATTTTGTCTGATCCGTGGAGATCTTGCTTTGGTATCGTTGCCCAATCAAATGATCTGATCAATAACCTGAATACCAATGCAAAAGCAGGTGTGAGTCCAGATGTGATTAAAAATACAATCGCAGAGGCACACTTTTTCAGGGCAGTTTCTTATTTCTACCTGGTACGTTTATTTGGCCCTGTGCCTATTATTGAAGATAATTTAGCATTGGCAAAAAATCCGATGGTAAATAACAACAGAATTGAAGATGTGTATAAGTTTATTGAAAACGATCTGAAATATGCCGCAGCAAACCTGAAACCAAAAGTAAGGTTAAGAGGTTCAAGTACCACAAATGTATTTGTATCACAGGGAACTGCAGAATCATTTTTGGCAAAAATATACCTGTATCAAAAAGATTATACCAACGCCAGAGCCATGGCAGAAAAAGTAATTAATTCAGGAGAATTTGGACTTTTACCGAACTATGGAGATTTGTTTCTGACCAGTAAAAATAATAACGAAGAATCTATTTATTCCTGGCAATGGTCCGGAGCGGTCAATGAGTATCAGGCCGGAAACCCTTCTAATGTTCAGTATGGTTTAGAAATTTTAAATAATGCATCTTACGGAGCAGTATATGTTCCGTCTAACGATATTCAGGAAGCTTTTGAAGTGGGGGATTTACGAAGAAAAGAATCGTATATGATCTATGGAGATACATATCCTGGATTACAAGCAGACGGTGTCGTTGGCTTTACATTAGATAAAACAAAATATCCAAACGTATTGGATGCAACCGGAGCGGCTGTAAAAAAATATGTGGTAGGTGAGGCTACGGGAGAGACAGGGCCAGCAGATAATTGGGCTTCTATGAGTAATTGTAACTATATCATGCGTTATGCCGATGTTTTGTTAATTCATGCTGAAGCAATATTGGCGGGTGCGAACGAAACAAGTGATCCGAATGCAAAAGCATCTTTTAATAAAATCAGGAAAAGAGCAGGTTTAAGTGAATTGAATGTCAATACGCCATTAACCAAAAAAGCATTGTTTCAGGAAAGAAGAGTTGAATTTGCTTTTGAGGGAGAATTCTGGTATGACCTCGGAAGATTGCCAAGAGCAGAAGCGATTGATATCATTTCGAAACAGGACAGAGGTTCTGATTATGAAGGCGTAAAACATTACACACCGGTAGAAACAGATTTTGTTTTTCCTAAACCGGCAAATGATGTCAGAAAAAATCCAAAGTTAAAAGAGGCTCCGGTACCTTATGTTTTTAAATAAACTTTAAAGCGCAACAATTATGAAAAATATAAAAAAAATAATGCTATTGAAGTTTTGCTTTTTAGCTTCAATCTTATTCCTTACTTCCTGCTCAAACGATGAAGGCAGTAATTCTTCCTCAGGGAAATTAGCGGTAACAGGAATTAGTAAATCGGTTATTGATGATCCTTTAGTAGAAGGAGACAGACAGGTAGACGTTCCAACGGATGTTATTAATGCAGGGAATACCTATATTATTAGAGGTTCAGGTTTCGCCACTTTGCAATCCATATCTTTCAATGGACTAGAATCTTCTTTTAATCCGACATTGGTAACAGATAATATTATTGTGATTTCTGTAGATCAGGATACTCCGTATTTTAATGAAATGGATGAATTGAGGATTGTGACCAAAACCGGAACATTGAAATACACGGTAAAAGTGAGACCACCTTCTCCAACTATTTCAGGTTTTCCGATTAACCCAAATCCGGGAGATATCATTACTATCAAAGGAGAGTATTTCCTGAGACCGATCGTTAATTTCGGAACTACAGCCGTTGAGCCTATTTCTTCAACCTTAACTGAAATTACCGTAAAAGTACCGGCAGATATATTGTATAAAAAGCTCTCTGTGACCAATGTTTCCGGAACTACTGTGGCTGGACAAACTTTTGGAAGCGCTATTTACGATGATGCTTATACGTCACTACGATCTTATGATGGTTTGTGGGATGCAACAAATCCGTATGACACTGCCTATGATAAAGATCCAAAGCAAGGTTCAAAAAGCATTTCATGGAAAGCCGGCCAATGGAACGGGTTGTATATTGGAATTGATAATTCAAAATTTGATATTTCTAAATATAAAGGAATCAGAATAAGTCTTAAAGGACAAAATTCAGGTTCAGTTGGTGTATTTATTAACGGAAATGATAAAATAAAACCGGTTATTAATTTTTCATCTGACTGGACGTATGTTGAAATCCTTTTCAATACGTTAGATAGGCCAACTGTATTAACACAAATTACATTTCAGGAATTTGGAGGCAAAGAAGGAGGAAACACGATTTTTATTGATGATTTAGGTCTGATATTAAAATAGTAAGAATTTTTAAAAGAATCATTTAGGAGGATGAAATGATTCTTTATAATTCTTTTCATCGAAAAAAATATAAAAAAGAAAACTTATGAAAATACTATATAAACTAAAACAAATAGCAGTATGTGCCTTTTTAGTTGCCCTCGGTTCTTCTTGTGATAATGATTTACCGGGCGTTGGAGGTGCAGAACAAAATTACAATACGGCCTATGGCTTAATCAAGGCAAACACTAATTTGATACTTTTTAATAAAGCAATTCAATTAGCAGGTTTGGAAGCGACCCTGAACACCACTGAAGATTTTACTTATTTTGTTCCTGCTGATGCTATCCTGGAAGCCTATCTTGTAAAAAACGGATACGTAAACTCATTGGGTTATCCGGATATCACTTTAGTACCGGTTAATGATTTAAAGCAAATCGTATTGAGCCATGTGGTAAAAGGAGTTAAAAAAAGAGTGGGTAAACTCACCGGCGTGACTGCTGATTATCTGGAAACGGGCGAATTGACCACTTTGGCGAATGCAGCCAATCCCGATTTGTACCTGTTAAGCGTAAATGTGACCAACGGAGTTTTAAAAGTGAATGGTTCGGATAAACCGGCAACGGGTCTGGATTATTATGCAACAAACGGGTTTGTGAATGTTTTAGATAATGTGATAGCATTGTCTCCGCCTTCACCTGTTGTCTCCGCTCTTTCTCAGTCATTTGCCTCACCTGGCGATGTAATTACCATTACGGGTTCACATTTTGTAAAAGTCAAAAGTGTCAAATTTGGCGATACAGAGGCTGTATTCAAATCAATATCAAAAACAGAAATAGAAGTAACCGTTCCGGCAGATTTTGGTTCTTATGCCCTTGTAAAAGTGCAGACGGAATATGGTACATCCAATATTGCAACAATTGGAGTTAAATTTTTAGTATACGGTGATAATTTCTCCGGTTCTCCAACGCCGGTTTCTACATGGCAATGGGGCGGAAGCGAAAATTTCCAAAGTACCGAAAATGTAAACAGAGGAACGTATTCCATTAAGCGTACTACCGATAGCTGGAGTGGTTTGTATGTGCAGTATAATGCGGTAAATGTTGCCGATTACGGATATCTGAAACTGTCTATATATGCTACAGTAAGTACAAGGGTTTTATTCTCCATCGGAGGTACAAATGATGATGATGGAAAAGCAATTGATATCAAAGCAGGAGAATGGAATAATATCTCCATACCGATATCAGATCTTCACCCTGAAAAATTAGGAACAACCGTAAATTCGTTGTTCATGAAAGAATATTCAGGATTGCCGGGAATCATATATCTTGATGATATTGGATTTTTGTAAAAAGGCATTTGTTTTATTTTGAGTTTGTTTGAAGTATTCCCTAATCACTCATTAGGGAATACTTTTTTATAATATTAATTTGAATTTTTTATAATGAAAAATATAGTTTTAATACTTGCATTAGGCGTTTCCTGTTTAGGCTTTAGTCAGGGGAATACGCATACACAAGCGGGCGGCAAATTTGAAGGTTTGGCGATGACACCTCCAATGGGCTGGAATTCCTGGAATACTTTCGGAACCAGCATCGATGAAAAACTGGTAAAAGAAACGGCAGATATTATGGTTTCATCAGGAATGGCAGCTGCCGGATACAATTATATTGTACTCGACGATGGCTGGATGACCAGGGAACGTGATGCGAACGGGGATTTAATTCCTGATCCGGTTAAATTTCCAAACGGAATGAAAGCAGTAATTGATTATGTACACAGCAAAGGATTGAAATTTGGTCTGTACAATTGTGCCGGAACGCAAACCTGTGCCGGTTATCCGGGAACACGCGGTTACGAATATCAGGATGCCCGGTTTTATGCCAGATTAGGAATTGATTTCCTGAAGTACGATTGGTGTAACACGCAGGGAATTACCGCCAAAGAAGCCTACACTACCATGAGCAATGCCATAAAAACGGCCGGAAGACCTATGGTTTTCAGTCTTTGTGAATGGGGCGACAATCAGCCGTGGGAATGGGGAAAACCGGTTGGGAATCTCTGGAGGATTTCCGGAGACATTTACCCGTGTTTCGATTGTGAGTTCAAACATCCGGAGAATTGGTCGTCGTGGGGATTTATGAAAATTGTGGAAATGCGCAAAGATATTCGTAAATATTCAGGACCCGATCACTGGAATGATTTTGACATGATGGAAGTCGGAAACGAAATGAACGATACAGAAGATAAATCCCATTTCGCCATGTGGTGCATGATGTCTTCGCCGCTTGTGGCCGGAAATGATTTCAGGAAAATGTCTAAAGAAACACTGGCAATCCTTACCAATAAAGAGCTAATCGCAGTAAATCAGGATAAATTGGGAATCCAGGGTTTTAAATATGGGGTAGAAGACGGACTGGAAGTATGGGTAAAACCTTTATCAGACGGGAATTGGGCAGTTACATTTCTAAACAGAAGTGATGTCGCTAAAAAAGTCAATTTTGACTGGAAAAAACATACCATTAAAGATGCGGATTTTGGTTATGAAGCTGATTTCAGTAAAACCGTTTTTAAGCTAATAGATTTGTGGAAAAATAAAGAAACAGGTTCTACAAAAAAGAATTTTGTGGCAGATCTTGCTTCTCATGATTCCGTTACCTTGAGATTAATCCCGTAAACGACGATAGTTATGAATGTTAAGAATAGATTATTTAGTATTGTTTTAGTATTACTGTTTTCTTTTTCAAATGCTCAGGTTAAAACTCATGGACAGCTGAGTGTTGTCGGAACTCAATTGGTAGATCAATATAAGGCCCCAGTTGTTTTAAGAGGAATGAGTTTTGGCTGGCATAGTATGTGGCCAAGGTTTTATAACGAAAAGGCGGTTAAATGGCTGCGAAAAGACTTTAATTGTAATGTTGTTCGTGCCGCCATGGGTGTTGAATTAGGGGAGATGGCCTATAGGAAAGAACCGCAATTTTCAAAAGATAAAATTGAAGCGGTTATTAAAGGAGCCATAAAAGCGGATATATATGTAATTGTCGACTGGCACAGCCACAATATCAACTTAGAAGAAGCTAAAGTCTTTTTTGCGGAGATATCCAAAAAGTATTCGAAATATCCCAACATTATCTATGAAATCTTTAACGAACCAGACTATGAAAGCTGGGCTGAGGTCAAAGCTTATTCCGAAGAAGTAATTAAGGTCATACGGGAAAATGATCCGAACAATATTATTTTGGTGGGTTCGCCCCATTGGGATCAGGATGTTGACCTTGCCGCTGCCGATCCTATTTTAGGGGTTACCAATATAATGTATACGATGCACTTTTATGCCGCAACTCATGGAAAGGAGTTAAGAGACAGAACAGATGCAGCAATAAATAAAGGTCTGCCTGTTTTTATATCAGAATCTGCCGGGATGGAAGCTACGGGTGATGGCCCTTTAAATCTTAAGTCCTGGCAGGAGTACATAGACTGGATGGAAGCACGAAAGTTAAGCTGGATTACCTGGTCCGTATCTGATAAAGATGAAACCTGCTCCATTTTGAAAAAATCTGCAAAATCAGAAGGGAAGTGGAAAATGGAAGATTTAAAAGAATCCGGTAGTAAGGCTCGTGAATATCTAAGAAAATACAATAGGTAACTTAAAATGCCAGATTATTTGGTTTAAATAGAAACCCTGTCTTTTTTTTATATCGATTTATTAGCAGGGTCAAACCAATTCTTCAATTCAAATAGATTTTAAAGCTTAATGATACAGACGCACAGTAGTGCGTCTTTTTTTTGTCTTTAATGGAAATACGATCTGTCTGCGAGAGGTATTAAGTAAGACAAAAAAGTGTTTATTGATGATTATTTTTGTAGGAATTTAGATTATCTAACTTAACAGGCTTTATTTGTTATATTAATTTTTTATTGAATATCATTTTTTAGTTTTTATTTTACATCACCCCCTATTTTTTTAGGGGTATAATTTTTTTATTGACGTTTTTAGCTTGTTTTAGGCTGTTTTAAAATTGTTTTTTACGTTGAAACCCTTGTTTTTTTGAATTTGATGGTAAAAATTGGTTATTAAATTTTCAAAAATAATTCGGTATTAATGTCATATCACGATTATTGTTAAAGTAATTTTTGTAATCCGTAATTCTTTCCTTAAAACATCAAAAAAAGAGGCAGCTGTTCTTTTACTCTCACAAAAGTTAATAAATTCGCTAATGAAAATGAGGATGTTTTGTTGGCGAATAAGAGGTTTTAGAAATGACTTATACTATTAAATAGATATATAAAAGATTAACTAACCAGAATCAATTAATAACTAAAAACCAATTAAAACATGAAAAAAGTATTTCACATTTTAGCCGCGATGTTAACAAGTTCTTTTGCTTTTGCCCAGGATGATACTGAAGCTTCAGTTTCACCGGCAACAACTTGGGGAGGATCGGCAGACGCTTACTATAAATATGATTTTTCTAAACAAATGAATGGATTAACGAGCTTTACCAACTCACAGGATTCATTCGAACTGGGAATGGCTTCCATTCAGGCAGGGCATAAATTCGGAAAGGCTTCCGTTTTTGTAGATTTAGGTTTCGGAAACAGGGCAGAAGAGTTTTCATATAATGAAGAGAATACTAAGTTCATCATAAAACAATTATTTTTTACTTATGATATTACAGATAAATTTAAAGTAGTAGCGGGTAGTTTTGGAACTCATATCGGGTACGAATTGCTGGATGCGGTAAGCAATAAAAACTACAGTATGTCTTATGCGTTTTCATATGGGCCGTTTTTTAATACAGGGGTAAAGGCACAATATACAGCCGGTAAATTCACGGCCATGTTCGGGATTACAAATCCTACTGATTTTAAATCAGCGATGGATGCAGGATCAACTCAAAAAACCTATGTGGGACAGTTAGGATACGTTGCTGAAACGGGAAGTGCCTATTTGAATTTCACATCAGGAAGTACGAATCCTATTCCGGGTAGTATAATTCCTCCGACAGACGAAAACAAGACACAAATTGATTTTGTTGCTTCAAAAACAATTAGTGATAGTTTTGGACTTGGATTGAATGCTACTTATGCTAAAGTAACAAATGATGTAGATAGTAATTTAGACGGAGAGTGGTTTTCAGTAGTAGGATATGCTAATTATGCCTTTAAAGAGTCTTTAAGCCTGGCATACAGAGTTGAATATTTTGATGCTAAAGATGCTCTGAATTTGGGAGCACTTAATGGTTCAAGTGTATTTGCTAACACACTTTCATTAAACTATAAAGTTGGAAAACTAACGATAATTCCGGAGTTAAGATATGACGCTGCATCCGAAGATATATTTTTAGACAAAGATGCATTGCCAACAGGCGGATCGTTTTTTGGACTAATTGCTACAACATACTCTTTCTAAGAGATAAAGATTGATATTTTTTTTTTTTTTTGGAGCTGTCGAAACATACTAATGTTTTGGCAGCTTTTTTAATTTTAAATTATTTTTAGTGATAATTCTGTTACGTATTGGCTTATTACTTTAAGCGAATAAAGCTCCCTTAAGATTTGTCAAAAAGCTACTACCTAATCGACAATCATTACCAACTCCCAAAATCTAATATAAAAGCCCACACCAACACTAACATCCTGTATCTTAAATCCAACATTTTGCATCTTGCATCCAACATCTTACATCTAAAATCTTGCCTCTAAAATTCAACATCCAGCCAAAAAGCAAAAAAAAACCGCATTCCCTAAATATAGAAATGCGGTATCTTGTATAAGTCAAAAATACTACTGCAATTGTTTTTTGTAAATAGAGTAGATGGTATCTATTGTTTTTCTGTCTAAGGTTGCGGTAGTATCAGTTTGAATATAATGGAGCTTAAAAGCCATTATTGCTGCTGATAGATTTTTGGTATTGTAACCAATAATGCGCAAACCCTGTTCTATTTTAAAATCAAAAGGAGCTTCTTCCAGAATTTCATCCGGCCAGATTCCGAATCCTTTTTCGGCCAATGTCTTCCACGGAAATAAAGCGCTCGGATCTTGTTTTCTTCCCGGAGCAATATCCGCATGACCCAGTATATTTTGAGTTGGTATGTTGTAATCTTTTTTCAATTTAGTTAAAAGAGCCACAAGACTACTGATTTGTGCTTCTGTAAAAGGTTTAAAACCATTATTATCCAATTCAATACCAATAGAACTTGAGTTAAGATCGGTATTCTTTCCCCAGGTAGATGCTCCGGCATGCCATGCCCTAAGGTAATCATTAAGCATCTGAACTACTTTTCCGTTTTCAGAAATAACATAATGAGCACTCACCTGTGTTTTCGTTTTTGTAAAAGTGTTGATTGTTTGCTGAACAGAATCCTGTGCAGTATGGTGAATAATGATAAAACTTGGTTTTCTTAAATTGAAATTAACAGTACCGATCCATTCTGTATTGATTCCATTCAATAAAATAGTCGATCCCGTTTTAGACAAAGTATCTTTCACAATCCCTAACTGCTGGGCATAAGTAGTATCAATAACTACAGGACTAACCGAAGGTATCGGCTGGGCCTCTTTAGTGGTGATTTGATTTTCTAAAGTTTTAAGTTGCTTATCGTATACTTTTTCAGTGCTCTTATAAGGATTTGTGGAGCAGGAGGTAATAATAATTGCTAAGAGGAGATAGTATAAATGTTTTTTTATCATAATTAATTACATTCTGGAATTAAGTTAAGAGGATTATTCTTGAACTTTTCCTGTTTCTGTGTCTTCTTTTATTTCCTTACTTTCTTTAGATTCTTTTTTCTTTTTGGACTTCGACTTTTTGATTTCTTTAAAGTTAGCCATAAAACTGGTGTATTTTTCTATCTGATCAGGATTAAGAAAAGCCGTTATTTTCTTAGTAGTACTTTCTTGTAAAGCTTTCAATTGCTCCATTTTTACATCCTGACTGCTGCTTTCGTTTTTCAATAAGATACCTTGTTCTCTCATACTGTCAGCAAATACATTCGTGATGGCGATAGCCTGAAGTTCATCAAGATTTACAACGGGTTTCATTTGCTCTACAAATTTAGCTGCAGTTTCTTCAGCAGGAATTTCTTTAGGCTTACTTTGGCTTTGAGGTCCTGCCTGCGCCATACTTCTGTCCATTCCCATTCCGCCGCCTCTTCCGTAACCACCTCCGCCATAACCCCCGCCACCGTAGCCGTTATTGTATCCGTTTCCGTATTGAGCAGAAACAGAAGTAATGCTTAATAACGTGAAAACCAAAAGAAATAAAGATTGAATAGGTTTCATAAGATTGTTTTATCAAAAGTTAGCAAATATCTATTGTAAATTTAAGCAGGTTCTCCGTATAAATCAAATTCTGTTGCTTCAATTATCTTGATATTAACAAAATCTCCTGTTTTTACGTAATGTTTCGAAGCGTCAATTAATACTTCGTTATCAACATCAGGGCTGTCAAACTCCGTTCGGCCTACAAAATGCGCGCCTTCTTTTCTGTCAATGATACATTTAAAGACTTGCCCAACTTTTTCCTGGTTTAAATCCCATGAAATTTGAGATTGTAACTCCATGATTTCATTAGCTCTGGCTTGTTTTACATCGTCCGGAACATCATCTTCAAGTAAGTAAGCATGAGTATTTTCTTCGTGTGAATAGGCAAAACATCCCATTCTGTCAAATTTCATTTCCTGAACAAAATCTTTCAGGATTTCAAAATCTTCCTGAGTTTCACCCGGATATCCAACAATTAAAGTCGTTCTGATTGCCATTCCGGGAACAGCAGCACGGAATTCTTTTAATAATTGGGTCGTTTTAGCTTGTGTAGTTCCACGACGCATAGACTTTAATATAGAATCCGAAATGTGTTGCAATGGAATATCAATATAGTTGCAAATTTTAGGTTCACGTTTCATAATTTCCAAAACATCCATCGGGAAACCGCTCGGGAAAGCATAATGCAGACGGATCCACTCAATACCTTCAACTTTTACTAAAGCTTCCAGAAGTTCGCCAAGATTTCTCTTTTTGTAAATGTCAAGACCATAATACGTTAAATCCTGAGCAATCAGAATAAGTTCTTTAACCCCGTTTTTAGCCAGGCCTTCTGCTTCTTTAACTAATTTTTCAATCGTTTGGGAAACGTGCTTGCCACGCATTAACGGAATCGCGCAAAAACTGCAGGGTCTGTCGCAGCCCTCGGCAATTTTTAAGTAAGCGTAATTTTTTGGAGTTGTGGTTAAACGCTCTCCTAATAATTCATGTTTATAATCGGCTCCTAGTGCTTTCAATAACTGAGGCAGTTCGGTGGTACCGAAATATTGATCAACATTCGGGATTTCTTTTTCTAAATCTGGTCTGTAACGCTCCGATAAACATCCGGTTACAAATACTTTATCAACAAGTCCTTTGTCTTTTTTATCAGCATATTCCAAAATCATGTTTACCGATTCTGCTTTGGCATTATCAATAAAACCACAGGTGTTAATTACAATGATGTTTCCTTCTCGTTCTGCAGGCGCTTCATGTTCAACATCTTTTCCGCTTGCACGAAGCTGTCCCATCAGGACTTCACTGTCATATACATTCTTCGAACACCCAAGAGTGATTACGTTAATTTTGTTCTTTTTTAAAGACTTGGTTCTCATACTTTTATAAATTGGAGTGCAAAATTACACTTTTTTATTCAAACACCGCCTGTTTCCCTTTCTTTTAGCTGTTTTTTATGAAGCTTTCAATCGCTTTCAGAGCTGTTATCAAACGTATTTTTTTTGTGGAAAGTAATTCTGGAAAAATTACGCTTTTATCAGGGCTAAAAAAAATCCGTTAAGCAAATACTTAACGGATTTTTCATTCATTCTATTTATCTTTAATTACAACTCAAATAATAAAGTCAAGGAAACATTGTTCAGCTTCGATGAGATGTTTGCACCATCAGTAAATCCTTGGGCAAAGAAACCTTGGTTTGATTTTCTTTCTAAGTAGGAATAGGCTAAATCTACTTTTGTAGTGCCAAAATTATATCCTAAACCGCCCGAATAACTGGTTAAATCGCCAATTGTTGTTCCGTCTTTATAAGGGCTTCCTTCAAAACGATAACCACCGCGTAAACTTAGTTGTTTGATTTTATATTCTGCACCAACCCTAAGTTCTCCTGTAGAAGTTAACTCTTCGCTTATCTGGTTGTTCAGGCCTCTGAAGCCCTGATCGCTTGTGGGTTTGTATTTTGTATTTCCGTAATCTTTAATGGCATAATCCACACTGATCAAACCGGATTTTCCGAATACATAAGCAGCACTAAAAGTTGTTTTTCCCGGAGTTTGTAAAGTGTAAGGTTCATAAACATTAACAACATTCGGATTAACAACTTTGTCTATAGGCTGGCCTCCTGCAGCCTGACGTGTAGTGTAAAGACTTTGTGAAATTTCATCATACAGTTCGTACCAGGTATTGGATTCATAAGCTAAACCAAGACGAAAAGATTCCGTAACCTTCGCGATAGCCCCAAGTTGAAAAGAAAACCCATTACCATACGTATATTGGTCATTGTTGAAACGTAAACTTGATATGGTTTCACCTGCAACTAAAGGATTTTCATTTCTTTCATAAAAAGTACTGGTTCTCCTGTAGTCTGTTACGTGCACATTTAAATTGGCTCCTAAATACAAGCGGTCTTTGTACGATGTTGCAATATTGAAACTTACTTTGCTATTGTAACCTGTTTCGTACACTTCGTTTTCCTGATAGTAATTGCCTCCGGCTCGAACATTAGTGTTGTAAGCGCTATTTGGATCATTAGTATTAGCTGTATTGATTATAAATCCCTGATAACCTAACATCGCCTGTTGGGCACTATAACCGGTTAAGTTGGGATATTGCTTGTTTGGTAAGTTGGTGCCTAAAAAATCATATAAATCTCCAATCGATTCATTATTGCCTAACCCAACGAAACTTTGAGGGACAGGTCCGCCGTTATTGCCTTTGTTAGCATAAGCTAAAAAATAGCCATCTATAGATTTAGTGGGATTAGTTCCTGCTGAGAAATTGTTATTGTCAAAATTTTTAGTATTCTCATATGTAGCTCCAATAGCAATTTTTTTCCAGTTGCTGTTTGGGTTTCTGTCATGAAAAACAAAAACACCCCCAGCCTGATTCAGGAGAAAAGAATTTTTGTCGTCACTGGTATTTGTGCCAAAATAGTTGGCGTTGTTTTTAATACTCTGATTGCTTAACGTTATTCCGGTTTGATTGTTGACAAATATGGCCGATCCTGCAGGATTCACGCTTAAAGAAGAAAGGTCTCCGCCCACTGCTCCAAAGGCTCCGCCCATGGCTCTGAATCGGGCAGTTCCGGTAAGGTTGTCTTGTGCATAACGAACGGCGTCTGAAACTTCTTGTGAATGTGAGACGCTAAAAGATAGTCCCGCTATTAATAGGAATACTATTTTCTTCATTGGATTCAATTTTTAAATGATTGTATTAGGTGTAACGAACAGGAAGTTATCTTCTTCCGCCACCGCCACCACCGTACGATCTTCCACCGCCGCCACCGCCACCGCCGGATGATCTCATGCTTCCTCCTCCACTGTTCATAGAACGTGATGGGCTAGGAGAGTAACTTCTTGTTGGGGTGCTGTTTGTCGTGTTATTGTAGTTTCGGGTTGTACCGCTTGATCTTCTGTTAGAATAATCATAGCTGTTATTTTGTCTTTGCGTATAGCTTCTATTTGTAAAAGTTGGATTTGTTGTTGTTCTGCCATTTGCAGAAGAACTTCTTCTGAAGTCTGTATATTCGCGTCTGTTAGTAGTATAGCTATTTCTGTTGTTCGTATAGCTTCTGTTGGTGAAGTTTCTATTGGTGTAATTTCTATTACTGTAGCTTCTGTTAGTGTAATTTCTGTTTGAGGAGTAATCTCTACCGCCGTAATAAGAAGCAGAACCTCTTCTTCCATAATTATAGGCATAATTATTATATCGGTAGGAAGGTCTTCCCCAATATCCTGCATAACCGCCCCATCCATAACCCGGGTAGCCCCATCCGTATCCATATCCGTAATAAGGATATCCTCCCCATGCGTATCCGGGATAACCGCCCCATCCATATCCAGGGTAACCCCATCCGTAATAAGGATATCCTCCCCATCCGGCAGAAATTCCCCATGACCATGAGTTGCTTGGGTAATAATTAATAGCTACTTCAGTGTTGCTGCTTCCCCAGGCAGGGTAGGCAGTAGCAGTTGTAGTTTCAGTACTGTCGTTCTCAGCATAATTACCATAATTATCTACATCTGTAAAAATTTCAGTAGGCTGATCGTCGTTCTGTAATGATTTGAAGTAGTCCTTATATTGATTGTTGGTCTCTGAGGTAGTCGCTTGTGCGTAAGTGTTTCGTGTGTTACCATAAACACCATCATTGTCATAATAAGATGTATTCTGGTAAGAACCACACGATGCAAGAAGAAAACTCAATAATCCAATTAAGTAAAAATGACTTGAGTTTTGGCGAAGAGAAATAGAAGTTTTCATATCTGTGGTGTTTTTTATTGTTGCACATTACAAAAATAGTTAGTTTTGTCAAACTATTTAGTTAAAATTATTAAAACAAAATTTGTGCCAAACTATTCAATATGAGTAAGAACCTCACTACAAGATCAGAAGATTATTCAAAGTGGTATAACGAGCTGGTTGTCAAAGCAGATCTAGCCGAAAATTCAGGAGTTAGAGGATGTATGGTTATTAAACCTTACGGATATGCTATTTGGGAAAAAATGCAGGCTGAGTTAGACAGAATGTTTAAAGAGACCGGACATCAGAACGCGTATTTTCCTTTATTTGTGCCCAAAAGCATGTTTGAGGCGGAAGAAAAAAATGCAGAAGGATTTGCAAAGGAATGTGCTATTGTTACACATTACAGATTAAAAAATGATCCTGATAAACCTGGAAAGCTAATGGTTGATCCAAATGCAAAACTGGAGGAAGAACTTATTGTTCGTCCAACAAGCGAGGCAATTATCTGGTCTACTTATAAAGGATGGGTACAATCCTACAGAGATTTACCTTTGTTAATTAATCAGTGGGCAAATGTGGTTCGTTGGGAAATGCGTACGCGTTTGTTTTTAAGAACCGCTGAATTTTTGTGGCAGGAAGGACATACGGCACATGCTACAAAGGCAGAAGCACTTGAAGAATCTGAAAAAATGATGAATGTGTATGCTGATTTTGCCGAAAATTTTATGGCAATTCCGGTTGTTAAAGGTATAAAAACAGAAACAGAGCGTTTTGCCGGTGCCGATGAGACCTATTGTATTGAAGCACTGATGCAGGATGGAAAAGCATTACAGGCTGGTACGTCACACTTTCTTGGGCAGAATTTTGCAAAAGCTTTTGATGTAAAGTTTGCGAACGCAGAAGGAAAGCAGGAACATGTTTGGGGTACATCATGGGGAGTTTCTACTCGTCTGATGGGGGCATTGGTTATGACACACTCTGATGATCAGGGATTGGTTTTGCCTCCAAATTTGGCTCCAATACAAGTTGTTATTGTTCCAATTCATAAGACAGACGAACAGTTGGAGCAAATTACCGCTGCAGTTAATGAATTGACGGCTAAACTGAAGAAATTGAAAATTTCAGTTAAATACGATGACAGAACGACTCAAAAGCCGGGATTTAAGTTTGCTGAATGGGAACTAAAAGGTGTTCCTGTTAGAATTGCCGTAGGGCCAAAAGATTTAGAAAATGGAACTTTTGAAGTCGCAAGACGTGATACTTTGACAAAAGAAGTCGTTTCTGCTGATGGAATCGTAAATTATATAAATGATCTGTTAGAGCAGATTCAGAATGATTTATTTAGTAAAGCGCTGGACTATCGTAATACTCATATTACGGAAGTAAATAGTTTTGAGGAGTTTAAAGAAATTTTAGATGGAAAAGGTGGTTTTGTGTCAGCCCATTGGGACGGAACAGCAGCTACTGAAGAGAAAATAAAAGACCTGACAAAAGCAACAATTCGTTGTATTCCTTTAGACGCTTTAGAAGAGCCGGGAACCTGCGTGTTTACTGGGAATCCTTCGTCTAAAAGAGTGCTTTTTGCCAAGGCATATTAAAAAAAATAATTTTTTTTTGCTTCAGCTATTGTGCATCTTAAAAATAGATGTATCTTTGCATCCGCATTAGAGAAGCAGGCCCGTTCGTCTATCGGTTAGGACGCATGGTTTTCATCCATGTAAGAGCGGTTCGATTCCGCTACGGGCTACTACTTTTACTGCGAATTAAGTTATTAAACTTGATGTTAAATGGCCCGTTCGTCTATCGGTTAGGACGCATGGTTTTCATCCATGTAAGAGCGGTTCGATTCCGCTACGGGCTACAAAATTTCAATTGATCAGATTGAAGAAAACTTAGAAGGAGAATGGGTCCGTTCGTCTAGGGGTTAGGACTCCAGGCTTTCGTCCTGGTAACAGGGGTTCGATTCCCTTACGGACTACGAAAAAGAATTATAAAAAGGTAAAAACATAATAAAATGGCAAATCATAAGTCAGCTTTAAAAAGAATTAGAAGTAACGAAAAAAGAAGAGTTCTTAACAGATATCAGCATAAAACTACTCGTAATGCTATCAAAGCATTAAGATTAGCTACTGAAAAATCTGACGCTACTTCAAAATTATCAACTGTAATTTCTATGATTGATAAATTAGCTAAAAAGAACATCATTCATGATAATAAAGCTTCTAACCTGAAGTCTAAATTAACGAAACATGTTGCTAAATTGTAATTAATTACAATTTCCTAAATACAATAAAAAGCCCTCTTTTAGAGGGCTTTTTGTGTTTGAAATAAATTCATTTCAGGTTTGGTAATCTAAAAGCTTATGATTGTCAAGATCTGGAAAATTAAAAAGGTCGGTCATTCAAAATTAGAAGAGTCTGGAGTTGGTATTTCTGAATTGATATTTAATACCTGAGACAATTCTTCTAAGAGGATTCGAATCCGGCCGACTGGTGAATCAGAAGCCTGCAAATCCCGTAAACTACGATGATCTCATGAACTACTGGGAATCAAAAGCCAAAGCAGTAAACAAAAAATAGT
>NZ_QWDM01000130.1 GCF_003996965.1 Flavobacterium cupreum
GGGTCGTGAGGGGGGCGCCGAGCCTTTTTTTTCGCGGGGTCATGCGAAAATTAGGCTCGCCGCCCGCCTCACCCCGCTTTCGCGGACCGAAGTCAGCGGCGTTTTCCGCACCTAAAACTAGCCACGGCATGAGAAAGTATCGTCTCCCCAAGCACGCATTTTCATCATGTCCGGATTCATCCTCGTCGACCGCGAGACCGCCTATCTCATGCCTCCGTCGCTGGAGGACTGGCTCAATGAAGATCACCTGGCGCGCTTCATCGTCGAGGTAATCGACCAATTGGATTTGTCGAATTTGACGCGGCAATATTCCGGACGCGGATCGAAGGCCTACCACCCGGCCATGCTCCTGG
>NZ_QWDM01000131.1 GCF_003996965.1 Flavobacterium cupreum
CGTGTGCTCTTCCGATCTTGCTTCTGACTGGTGGCATACCAGGCGGCAGCGAGCCACACACGCAGCGGAGTTCGCGTCTTTTCGAAGATCGTACCGGCGGTGACGGTGCACTGATGACCGCAGTTGCGGCACACCATGCGACCGCGGCTGGAGCGGTACGGCTGATCGATGCAACTGCACGCAGGGCACACGAAACCGGCCGGCCATCGCAACTTTTCGAGGTATGCCAGACAGGCATCTTCGGTTGCAAACCACGCCAGAAATTCATTCCAGTCGGTGGGGTAGTCTTCGCCCGCTTTTGGGGCTAATATATGGATATCCATACAGTGATTCTAACTTCACTGGAGCTAAA
>NZ_QWDM01000132.1 GCF_003996965.1 Flavobacterium cupreum
TTCTTCGTTCTTCAAGTCCGCTGTACGCTTCTTGCGGTCTGGATCGTCGCAGCTACACATTTTCGGCGTCAGCAAGGCTAGTTTCCCCCTGCCAGATATTATTTCATAGCTCTCTGCTTGAAGGATGCCCCAATCGTCGTCGTCGAACTTAATCTCTACAACCTGCTTGATATTGTCCTGTGTTGGCGGCTTCGTAGGGTCGTTGACGATCACAACATCGGGGCGGCGTACATAGCCTTCGCCCGGTAACCATAGCGGATGCGTAGGGTCCGCATTCCAGTTTTTTTTAATCCAGCCGGGCGCCCAACGGTGGACCATCGTTTTGGTCTCGAACTCCATGATCGGCACTGGC
>NZ_QWDM01000133.1 GCF_003996965.1 Flavobacterium cupreum
CGCTTAATGTGTTGAAGTATGAATCCGAACTTGTAAAAAGTTTCCGAAATTTTTGCTCAACAATAATTATGATTATCGCTCTTTTCGTAGTTCGGTACGGCCAAAGACTTCCACAGTCCATGGTGGACCGGTTGAAACAGCTATCAAGTGAATTCAAAGAACTTATGATTCTTGGGGATAAAATGATTCCGGAGGCGCTCAAGGAATTACACGCAAAACTGGATCATATTAGAAAAATTATTCATGCTGGAGGAGTGCCGCCGCATGACACTGCTACGACCTTACTGGCGCAAACAGGTCAAAAGGTCATTAGCTATGCTGAGGAGGCTCGCCTGATCGAGACCGGAGCAG
>NZ_QWDM01000134.1 GCF_003996965.1 Flavobacterium cupreum
TTTCTATTTTATTAATTTCTTTTATGTAAGAGCCGTCAGCTTTAGCCATTTTAAGTTTAGAGAAAAGTTTATTGATATTAAAATACATTACTTTGTAGCCCATCATACAGGCTTTATAACCAATTGCCGTAGCTATAAAGCTTTTGCCAACACCTGTACTTCCACAGACCAGGATGTTTTGTTTGTTTTTTATAAAATCACAAAACTCAAGTCTGTTAATTAAGTTTTTATCTACTCCTCTGGAACTGTCAAAATCGATTTCTTCCATAAAAGCTTTATACCTAAACTTGGCAGTATTGATCAATCTTTCTACTTTTCGATTTTCTCTGTCATCATATTCAGAGTTAA
>NZ_QWDM01000135.1 GCF_003996965.1 Flavobacterium cupreum
GTCGATCCGGGCACCATGAGTCCTTTGCAACATGGCGAGGTGTTCGTCACCGACGACGGGGCCGAAACCGACCTCGACCTCGGCCACTACGAGCGTTTCATCAGCACCCGCATGAAAAAGGTGAACAATTTCACCACGGGCCAGATCTACGAGTCGGTGATCCGCAAGGAACGCCGCGGCGAGTACCTTGGCAAGACGGTGCAGGTCATTCCGCACATCACCAACGAAATCCAGGACTACATCTACCGCGGCGCCGAGGGCGCCGACGTGGCGCTGGTCGAGATCGGCGGCACCGTCGGCGACATCGAGTCGCTGCCGTTCCACGAGGCGGCCCGCCAGCTGAGCCTG
>NZ_QWDM01000136.1 GCF_003996965.1 Flavobacterium cupreum
CCACCGGCGCCACCGAAAGCGGCTTCACCATCCGCGGGGCGGCGGCGCTGCGCTGGCGGCTGAGTCCATCGGCAATGTTCACGCATACCTCGAGCGTCGAGCGCAGCACGTCGAACGTGCACTCGAGCGCCGAAGCGTCCCTGAGCACGAAGATCAATGGAACCATGCAAATGAAGGCGTCGGTCGTTGCGCGCAATGACACGAATGTGCCAAAAGGCAAGGAGAACACTGACACGCAGACGTCAGTGACCCTGATCTATTCATTTTGATCCCGGGCGCGCAGGGCTGGAATCGTCACCTGGTACGGCCTTGCTTGTTCGCTGTCGGAACTTAATTACGGTTTTT
>NZ_QWDM01000137.1 GCF_003996965.1 Flavobacterium cupreum
CAAAGGTCGGCGTGGTGCCGAACACGTTCTCGACGCCGCCGGCCTTGCCTTCGATGCGCTCGAGCATCCATTTGAGGACGCGCATGTTGTCGCCAAAACCGGGCCAGACGAACTTGCCCTCGGCGTCGGTGCGGAACCAGTTGACGCAGTAGATCTTTGGCAGTGCCGCGGGATTGATCGCGCCGATTTTTTCGCCCATGTTGAGCCAGTGCTGGAAGTAGTCGCTCATGTTGTAGCCCATGAAAGGCAGCATCGCGAACGGGTCGCGCCGCACAACGCCCATCTGGCCGGCGGCGGCGGCGGTGGTCTCGGAGCCCATGGTCGCGGCCATGTACACGCCCT
>NZ_QWDM01000138.1 GCF_003996965.1 Flavobacterium cupreum
AAGCTCGCCGCGGGGCAGCTGCAGGGCGTGTATTTCTCGGACCGGATCACGCCCCAGTACTACGGGCGCCAGAACGGGGTGGGCCTGAAACTGCTCAGGCTGCCCACGCCGCCGCTGGCCCTGCACAGCGCCTTCAGCCCGGGCGCCCCGACCCACTTGCGCGAGCGCTACCGCAAGGCCGTGCGCACCGCCTTCGCCAACGGCCGCTTCGAGAGCTATATGCACCAGGCGCTGGCGCTGCCGCCGCGCTGAGGCGGCGTTCAGTCGGGCGCGGCCTCGATACTGAACAGTTGTTCCACCGTCACACCGAGCACCTTCGCCAGCTTGAGCGCAAGCAGGGTC
>NZ_QWDM01000139.1 GCF_003996965.1 Flavobacterium cupreum
TTGTGATGGTTGTAGACGCTGCCGATGATGATTGGGTGGTCGACATTGCCATTTAGGAAAACGATCGCGACCTCCTGGCCAACACGTGGCAAGCTGATGTGACCGAAGTTGCTGCCAGCCCAGCTCGACATAACCCGTAGGAAGGGAGAACTGGCGTCGTCGAACTTCCCCAGGCGGTCCCAGTGAAATTGCACTTTCACCCGGCCGTAATTGTCGGTGTGGATTTCCGAGTCGGGAGGTCCCACCACCGTCGCCGTTTGCATGCCCGATACCAGGCAAGGGACGCTGTTGAATCCCCGCCCGGGACGCCAGCGAATACTCTGGCGTATGCAAGTGAAAACG
>NZ_QWDM01000013.1 GCF_003996965.1 Flavobacterium cupreum
TTTCTTTTTCTTTCGCTTGTTTCTCAAAGCGGGTGCAAAACTACAACTTCTTTTTTAATTAGCAAGAACTTTTTAAAGAATTTTTGAAACTTTTTTTTCGTTTCTTTTCTCTGTTTATTCCTACCAATCTCTCAATGAACTTCCCATGTTTTGCGGGGTGCAAATGTAACATCCGTTTTCAAATCTCACAAGCTTTTTCGAATCTTTT
This sequence comes from Flavobacterium cupreum, assembly GCF_003996965.1. GTDB lineage: Bacteria > Bacteroidota > Bacteroidia > Flavobacteriales > Flavobacteriaceae > Flavobacterium > Flavobacterium cupreum. The sequence continues at coordinate 209 of NZ_QWDM01000013.1, forward strand.
TTTGAAAATAAATTTTCAGCTTTATTCAAATGCCTGTCAGTATTTCCGAGAACGTTAGTCGCTGTTGCGGGTGCAAAAGTAGGGAGTTTATTTACATCTGCAAGCCTTTTTATTATATAATTTCAACCTTTTTCAAAACTTTTTCTTAACTCGCTGATAACACACTTTTTACAAATGCAGCTTTTTTTGGTTTTGTGGGAAATTTCAGGGTGTCATTGCGCTTTTCTTATTTTAAGCTTTTAACCAGGTGCCATTTTTAGGGACTTTATATCTTAAAGGGTGTTTTTTATTCCTTTATACAGCCTTTAAGTTTTGGCCTTTCTTTGGCTTTAGGTCGCTTTTCCTGTTTTTCTTGCAATGGGACTTCAGAGATATAATATCTCTTGGCTCAAAGGCGCCAAGTTTTTTTCTTTCCTTATAAAGGTACCCAAACAAATCCGACAGGTTTTGAAAACCTGTCGGGTTGCAGAAACGAAATCATTTTGCTTTTGGGTTTCTTGTTTAAATTCAGTTCACGCAAAGGCGCAAGGGCGCAAAGTTTTTTCTTTGTACTTATATAGAACGTAAATTTCTTCCGAAAACTACTGCCCTAGCCCCGATGGAAGTGGAAATCCTTTTGCTTTTTGTTCTCAAAAAGCAAAAGATTGGAACGGACAGCGGGACATAGCTTCATATTAAATTCCAAATTTTTAAATTCCAAATTCCAAAGGCTTCGGCTGTGCTTAGCCGGACAGGATAATTATCTTAGACCTATAAAAAATAAACCCGGCAGGTTTGGAAAACTGTCGGGTGTAGAACGAAATCATTCCTTATATATTAGGAGAGCTTTAACCCTACTTACATTAGGACAAGACGGGTTACATTATGACAAACCATATTCTTCTTACATATTATAATATAAACATGTAGATATGTATTGTATGTATTTTTGTAATGCGTTATATTTGCATTCACAAAATTATAAACAATGATTAAGATTACTTTACCCGACGGGTCAATTAGGGAGTTTGCTTCAGGCGTAACTCCGATGGAGGTTGCAAAAAGCATTAGCGAAGGATTTGCCAGAAACGTGATTTCTGCGTCTTTTAATGGTACAACAATTGAAACCGAAACCCCATTGACGACCGACGGTAGTCTTATATTATATACCTGGAATGATGCAGAAGGAAAAAAAGCTTTCTGGCATTCGACTTCACACGTTATGGCGCAAGCGCTCGAGGAATTGTATCCCGGAATTAAATTAACTCTTGGGCCTGCAATTTCAAACGGTTTTTATTATGATGTTGATTTTGAAGATCAGAAGATTGTTGAAGCTGATTTTAAAAAGATTGAGGATCGTGTTCTTGAAATTTCAAGAGAGAAACATGAATTTAAAATGCGTCCGGTTAGCAAAGCTGATGCTTTAGCAATGTATAAGGATAACGTTTACAAAACCGAACTGATTTCGAATCTTGAAGACGGTACTATTACATTTTGCGATCATGCTACTTTTACTGATTTATGCAGAGGCGGACATATTCCGAATACCGGTATCATCAAGGCTTTTAAGATTATGAGTGTGGCCGGTGCTTACTGGAGAGGTGATGAGAAAAACAAACAGCTGACTCGTGTTTACGGAACTTCTTTCCCTAAACAAAAAGACTTAACTGAATATCTTGAACTTCTTGAAGAAGCAAAACGTCGTGACCACCGTAAACTTGGAAAAGAACTGGAATTGTTTGCTTTCTCTCAGAAAGTGGGACAGGGTTTACCTTTATGGTTACCTAAAGGCGCCGCTCTTAGAGATCGCCTGGAACAATTTTTAAAGAAAGCCCAGAAAAAAGCAGGATACGAACAAGTCGTTACTCCACATATTGGACAAAAAGAACTATATGTAACTTCTGGTCACTATGCAAAATACGGTGCTGATAGTTTTCAGCCAATCAATACTCCGGCTGAAGGGGAAGAGTTTTTATTGAAACCTATGAACTGCCCTCACCACTGTGAGATTTACAATGTAAGACCATGGTCGTATAAAGATTTACCTAAGCGTTATGCTGAATTTGGTACTGTATACCGATATGAGCAATCCGGAGAATTACATGGTTTAACCCGTGTTAGAGGTTTTACTCAGGATGATGCGCATATTTTTTGTACTCCGGAACAATTAGACGAAGAGTTCAAAAAAGTAATTGACTTAGTACTATACGTATTCGGATCATTAGGTTTTGAAAACTTTACCGCTCAAATTTCATTGAGAGATAAAGAAAACAGAGACAAATATATTGGTACAGACGAGAATTGGGAGAAAGCTGAAAATGCAATTATCAATGCTGCTGCCGATAAAGGACTGAATACCGTTGTAGAATATGGTGAAGCGGCATTTTACGGTCCGAAGCTTGACTTTATGGTCAAAGATGCCTTAGGCAGACAATGGCAATTAGGTACAATTCAGGTGGATTACAACCTTCCTGAGCGTTTTGAACTGACTTATAAAGGTGCTGATAACGAATTACACAGACCTGTAATGATTCACAGAGCCCCATTTGGATCTATGGAACGTTTTATCGCAATTTTACTGGAACACACTGCAGGAAATTTCCCACTTTGGCTAATGCCTGAACAGGCTATTATCTTGTCTTTGAGCGAGAAATATGAAATATATGCTAAAAAAGTTTTAGATTTGCTAGAAAATCACGAAATTCGCGCCCTAATTGACAACAGAAGCGAGACAATTGGTAAGAAAATCAGAGATGCAGAGATGCAGAAGATACCGTTTATGCTTATTGTAGGTGAGGAAGAAGAGAAAAACGGAACAATTTCAATTCGTCGTCATGGTCAGGAAGGAAAAGGGAATATTACAGTTACAATTGATGAATTTGTCGCTATTGTAAACGAAGAAATAAAAAAGACATTAAAAGTTTTTACAGTTTAACTTAAATTATAAAGTCATAGCAATAAGAAGCAACAGAGGTTACCAACCTCGAGTAGAAAAAAAAGACGCACACAGAATAAATAACCTTATTCGTGGTGTGCAAGAAGTGAGACTAGTAGGTGAAAACATCGAACCAGGTGTATTTAAACTTGCAGAGGCTTTACGTTTAGCGGATCAATTTGAATTGGATTTGGTTGAAATTTCACCAAATGCTGAGCCGCCGGTTTGTAAAATCATGGATTACAAGAAATTTGTTTACGAACAAAAGAAACGTGATAAGGTATTAAAAGCTAAGTCTACACAAGTTGTAGTAAAAGAAATCAGATTTGGTCCTCAAACGGATGAGCATGATTACGAATTTAAAAGAAAGAATGCTGAAAAGTTCCTGAAAGAAGGTGCTAAACTAAAAGCATTCGTTTTCTTTAAAGGACGTTCGATCATCTATAAAGATCAGGGTCAGATTTTATTACTACGTTTGGCAACGGATTTAGAAGAGCATGGTAAAGTAGAAGCTATGCCTGTTTTAGAAGGAAAGAGAATGATTATGTTCATTGCTCCGAAGAAGAAAAAATAAGTATTTGCTGTAAGCAATATGCAATAAGCTTTAAGCAAGTAGTTGATTTGAACTTTTGCCTAAAGCATAAAGCCTAGAGCTTAAAGCTTTTGAAGATATAAGTAAGTAAGAATAAATTAAAACACTAGGAAAAATGCCTAAAATGAAAACAAAATCTAGCGCCAAGAAACGTTTCAAAGTTACTGGTTCTGGAAAGATTAAAAGAAAGCATGCTTTTAAAAGTCACATCTTGACTAAAAAATCTAAAAAACGTAAATTAGCTTTGACACACTCAGCGCTAGTTCACTCTACAGATATGAAAAGCATCAAACAACAATTAAGAATTATCTAATAATTCTTTAGGTTAAAAATCATTTAAATATAACCTTGGAGTATGGCCATTAAGTTCCTTTGATTTAATTCAGGACGCCTGCTACAAAAACACATTAAAATTATGCCAAGATCGGTAAATTCAGTTGCTAAAAGAGCAAGAAGAAAAAAAATAATGAAGCAAGCCAAAGGTTTCTTTGGTAGACGTAAAAACGTTTGGACAGTTGCTAAGAATGCAGTAGAGAAAGCAATGTGCTACGCTTACCGCGATAGAAAACAAAACAAAAGAAATTTCCGTGCTTTATGGATTCAACGTATCAACGCCGGAGCCAGATTAGAAGGAATGTCTTATTCTCAATTCATGGGTAAAGTTAAAGCTAACGGAATCGAATTGAACCGTAAAGTTCTTGCAGATTTAGCTATGAACCACCCTGAAGCTTTCAAAGCAATACTTAATAAAGTAAAATAAACGTTTTATAAACTCAATTTAGATTACTTACTTATCATAGAAAACCCAGTCAAACGACTGGGTTTTTGTTTATACAGAATCACCATTTAAATTAATCAGTTAAAGATAGCTTCGTGATGAAAAATTTGCTAATTCTATTATTTACAATACACAGCTTGTCTACCATCGCGCAAGTAAATAATCTTGACAAAAATACTATCAATAGCATAATTGGTGTAATTGACAAGCGAGATGTCAATTGTAAATCTGAAATTGAAAGAGCAAAAATGGATTTTAAATTTCAAGAAATCTTTTATTATATTGAACCCGAAGGATATCTTGACAGCGATTCTAAAAGACACCATCCTTATTTAAATACATTACTTAAAAAAAGAGGAATTGAATTTTGCGAATCTCCTGAAACAGAATTTGCATTATACTATATAGGAGATGATGTAGAAAGTTATCCCGCAATAACCAACTGCTACTATAAGGCCTCTAATGAATTATTAAATCTAAAGTACGGTCGCAACTTTACAAAAGACATTGAAAAAACAGCTGACAGTATGTATGTAATGAGCAGAATAGATAATCCTTTTCAATATCCTGCCGGAGTCGACCACTATTGTATAGTATATCCAAAAACCAAAGATTTTCTAGATCAAAAACTTCAGATACAGCAAGATTTTTTCTCAACCTTTAAGTATCCAATTGGTTTTATTTATAGTACTGACAAAAAGAATTTCATGGCTAGGACAAAATTTACAATTCAGAGAGATAACACAATTTGTAATATTGAAATCGACCTAGAATTTAAAAATTCTGAAAATCAAAAATTTTATAATTATCTGGTTAACCAACTTACTGCATTTATAAAAAATGCAAACTGGAACGCAGCTGTTTCTTCTGAAATTAAAGTAAATAGCATCTTTACAGTTAATTTTTATAATTAAAATCAGGATTATTATTTAAAGTATAATAAACGTTTTTACAAACTCAATTCAAATAATTAAACATTATAGAAAGCTATAAATACAGTCTCTATATGTATCTCTTTTACAAATTGTATTTTAAAAGTACATTTGTAGTAAATCACAAAATCAAATGCACGACGCTCTTCTTCAACATATCGAAAAATTCATCAGCTTAGAACCTTCGGAGATCGATACGTTAGAATCATGCTTACAACTTTCTAAAGTAAAAAAGAAAGAACATGTATTGCAGGAAGGACAAACGTGCAACACGCTCTATTTTATCGTTAAGGGCTGTATGAGGCAGTATATCATTAATTCAAAAGGAACGGAGCAGACCCTTCAATTTGGCATAGAAAACTGGTGGATTACAGACTATTTAAGCTATCACAACCACACCCCTTCTCACTTCTACATTCAGGCTGTAGAAAACTGTGAAGTTATTGCTATTGAAAAACCAACTCTTGAATCCATTTTTATTGAGATTCCAAAGCTGGAGCGTTACTTTAGGGTTGTTTCACAGAAATCTTTCGGGGCAGCTCAAATGCGAATCAAGTTTTTGTTTACCATGTCTGCAGAAGAAAGATACCATCATATCAATAACCTTTTCCCTGAATTTGTACAACGCGTTCCTCAATACATGCTTGCCTCCTATTTAGACTTTTCGGCGGAGTTTATGAGTAAAATCAGAGCGGGGAAAGTCTAACCGAGTTTCTTGAAGTAGTTCAAGTTTTAAAAAGCAGATATAAATGAACTTTGTATCAAACTTTAAAAAACAAGTAAAATGAAACCAAGAATTGTTATCCCGAAAATAGCCCCTGAAGCTTATCAGGCCATGTTAAGTTTAGAAAAATACATTGCTACAACATCCTTAAATCCTGTACACAAGGAACTCATCAAAATCAGGGCATCGCAAGTCAATGGATGTGCATACTGTATTAACATGCACACTGCAGATGCCCGAAAATTAGGTGTATCTGAGCAACGCGTTTATCTGCTAAGTGCATGGCGCGAATCTGATGTTTATACAGAAGAAGAAAAAGCAATTTTAGCCCTGACAGAAGAAGTGACCTTAATAAGCCATCATGTTTCGGAAGAAACCTATGAGAATGCAGCAAAATATTTTGATGAAAAATCACTTGCAGAAATCATTATGATGATCATTACCATCAACGCCTGGAACCGAATTGGAATTGCTACCGGTATGAGAGCTGTATAGTTTTAAAGATAAATTTTACAAAAAAAACACAAATGCAAACCCTCGTCTTCGAGGGTTTATTCGTATGTGCCTGTATATGAGAATCTGATCGTTTTAATTTTAAAGAATATTCAAAATACCGTATTTATACGTGTTGCCAATTTATAGAATTTTCTATTTTTGGCGCAATGATACCACAAAAAATACTAGTTTACCTTTACATATTTTTTATTCTCCTCGTCTTTTCTTCGTGTCAAAAGAAAGGTATCTTCATTCCAAAAGAAACAAAAAGCAAAACCGAAGTCCGAAAACTTATCACAACTGCTGATCATTTTAATACTGCGAAACAATTTGACAGTGCTTTTTACTATTACAATAAAGCAAAAATAAACTGCAACCCGGGAAATAACACTGACGACTATGTTTACTGCATATGGAATATGGCAGAAATACAACAAAATCAGGATGACTTTATCGGGAGCGAGAACACAGTGAAAGAAGCTTTACCATTCTTAAGCAGTACAAAAAACTCAATTTATAAGTGGAATATTCATACCATTTCCGGCAATAATTACATCAATCTTTACAATTACGATTGTGCCTTTTATTCTTTTAATAAGACATTGCATCTAAAAACGGATGAGACCAGAAAACTAAAGGCAAAAAGTAATATTGCGTCTGTCCTCATCAAACAGAGAAAATACAATGAGGCTTTAGACATATTACTCTCTTTAAGCCTAAACAGGATCATTCAACACCATCCTGAATACTACTCTAAAATACTTGATAAAATTGGTTTTTGTTATTTTAAACTGGAAGATAAGGACGCACTCTCCTACTACACCAAAAGTTTAGCTATAAAATCTAAGTTGAAAAATGATTCTGAATTGGGTAAAACGTATTATTATCTTGCCGAATATTATCAAAAAGTCAATCCGGCTTTGTCACTAAAATATGCTAATCTGAGTTACGAAAAATATACAATTACAAATTGTATTGACAATAGATTAAGGACTCTGGCCCTGCTTATAAAAAATAGTCCTGACAGCGAATTAAAAAGAAATTCAATGACTTATGTGGCGTTGACAGACAGTGTTTTTGAAATAAAACAAAAGGCAAAAAATCTATTTGCAAGAATTAAATATGATTCGAAAAAAGAAAAAGAGGAAAACTTAAAATTAAAATCTCAAAAAATTAAAAATGAACTGCAGTTAGCAAGACAGGAAACCCGAAATATTATCTCTTACATCATAATTATACTGGCCTTAGTCTTTATAATCATTCTCTATTTTTATCTAAATTCCAAATCTAAACGCGAAAAATTAAAAGCAACTTATCATAGTGAGACAAGCATCTCGAAAAAATTACATGATGAACTTGCCAATGACGTTTACCACGCCATGGTTTTTGCAGAAAACACAGACCTTTCAAAACCTGAAAACAAAAAACAGTTATTGGATAATCTGGATACTATTTATTCCCGAAGCGGTGATATCTCAAAGGAAAAATACCCAATAAGCACCGACAAGGATTATTTAATTGCACTGAAACAAATGATTTCGGGATTCTATACCTCAAATATTAACGTATTACTCAATGGTTTGGATACCATTGTGTGGAATGAAATCGAAAAAACACAGAAAATAACCATTTACAGAACTGTACAGGAACTACTGGTAAACATGAAAAAACACAGTAAAGCAACTTTAGTTGTTATTACTTTCCAGGAAAACAACAACAATATATCAATTGATTATACTGATAATGGTCAGGGTATTGACCTCAAAAAAATTGTAGTGAAGAATGGACTCCATAACGTAGAAAACCGAATCTCTGCCGTAAAGGGAAGTATTGCTATTGAATCAAATCCGGAAAAAGGTTTTAAAGTCTTTATTAAATTTCCTTTAGTGTAATGAAAAAAAATACAAATTCTTTTCTAAAAAAAATATCGAGCAGGTACTTTTTAGTCAAAATAGCGATATTTCTATTGGTAATTTCTTCTGTTCATTCCTGCAAAAGAGAAAATCGTATTCCATACAAAGAAAAAGATTACACCACTGAGATTACAAAATTTATCGATTCGGGAGATGTTTTCTTTGATACTAATAAAAGAGACAGTGCTTTTTATTATTTCAATAAAGCCCTCTCTCTCACTGAACCGACAAAAAAACCGGATGAATACGTTTATTCTTTAGCCTGTATGGCCGAAATGCTGCAGCTTGAAGGTGACTATATCAAAAGTGAATATCTGCTGACTAAGACCATGCCCTATTTAAACAAAACAACAAGACCGCGATATAAATGGTATGTATATACCGTTATGGCTAAAAATTATCACAATACTTATGATTTAAAAAATGCCGTTTTGTATCATAAAATGGCATTGAAACACACTCTTTCTATTTTAAAAAAGAATCAGACACTCAGCAATATAGCAGGTGTTTACACGGACCAGGAAAAATATGATGAAGCTATAAAAATATATTTGCCCCTGGTTCAAAAAAACTATGTTGACAAAAATAATTTAGATTTCAGCAAAAGAAATCATGCCATAGAGTTGAATAATCTCGGATATTGCTATTATAGAACGAATAACCCGAAAGCCTTACAATGTTTTAATGAAAGCTTAAAAATTAATCTTCAGATAAAGGATCAGGAAGGAGTGATGTTCAATCACAGATTTATTTCGCTTTATTACTTAAAAAACAATCCCATACTTGCCACGCAACATGCTAAACTAGCTTATGAAATCTCCAGAAAAGATAAATTCCCAACAAAGAGCATCAGTTTTTTAAGCGTATTGGTAAAATGCAGCACCGGTAGCGATTTGAAAAAATATGTTCTCGAATACATCCATCTTACTGACAGCATCAAAGAAGTCAGGCTGAAAGCAAAAAATCAATTTGCCCAGATTAAATATAATTCAAAACTGGACAAGGCAGAGAACTTGCAGCTAAAAACATTACAGGCAGAAAACGAATTGCAATTAGAACGCCAGAAAAACCGAAATATAATCTCTTATATAATTATTTTCTGCATCCTCGTATTAATATCATTCTTGTTTTTTCATTTCCGCATCAAAGGAAAAAGAGAAAAGAATGAAGCTATTTACAACAGTGAAATACGAATTTCGGAGAAACTAAAAAAAGAACTTTCCAATACTATTTATGACACTATTTCATTTGCAAAAATTGAAGATCTCGAAAAAACGGAAAATAAAGAGCAATTATTAAACAATTTAGAAGTTGTATATTCCCGTACCAGAAATATCTCAAAAGAGAACAGTCCTATTTTAACAGACGAAAATTATGTTGTGGTGCTAAAAGAAATGATATCCGGTTTTAAAACGCCGAATGTAAACATCTTGCTAAATGGTCTGGATACAATTGCCTGGAACGATGTGGATAAGAACAAGAAAATAATTCTTTACAGAGTGATTCAGGAGCTGTTTGCCAATATGAAAGCACATAGTGAGGCTACTCTGGCGAGTATTACTTTTAAAATAAATAATAAAATTTTATCCGTAAATTACAGTGATAATGGGGTTGGGATTACAAAAAATACATTTATTTTAAAAAATGGACTACAAAATGTGGAAAGCCGTATAAAAACTATCAATGGAACTATTAATTTTGGCACTTATTCCCCAAGTGGATTTAAATTAAGTTTTACTTTTTCTATATAAAAAAAACAGTAGTATGTTCAAAAAGGTTTTAGTTGCAGAAGATTTAGACAGCATAAGCATCGGAATTGTTCAGGTTCTTGAAGATCTGAATATTCCTGTAATCGATCACGTAAAATATTGTGATGATGCATTATTAAAAATAAAAAAGGGAATGACCGAAAAAAGCCCTTACGATCTAATAATAAGCGATCTGTCATTCAAATCTGATCACAGAAAAACAACACTTTCTTCGGGAGAAGAACTTATAGTGGCCGTAAATGAAGCACAACCCTCCATAAAAAAAATTATATTTTCAATAGAAGACAAATCCTATCGCATTAAATCTCTCTTTAATGACTTAAAAATTAATGCCTATGTTTCTAAAGGACGAAATAGTATTGATGAATTGAAAACTGCCGTGGAACGTACTTTTAAAAATGAGGAGAAAATACTGTCTTCGGATTTATCCTTCAGTTTTAATGACAAAGCCTTAATTGAAATTGAATCCTATGACATCTCCATCTTAAATCTTCTGGCTAAAGGGTATACGCTGGAAAATATTTCAAACGAATTTAAGGCTACTTCAATAATGCCGAATGGTACAAGCAGTATTGAGAAAAGAATCAATAAACTCAAAATATATTTTAAAGCCAATAACAATGTTCATTTAATTGCTATTGCCAAGGACTTTGGATTGATTTAGTTTTAATTCCGTTACGGTTTCCCGTAAGGAAATCTGCTTTTATAGCTTTAAATTTGTGTAGAATCTATTAAAACACTGATGAAACCAAAATCCATAATTAATTTAGAGAACAATAAAAGCCGGAAAATCATCTCCAGAATTAACACGTCTAAAAATAAAATTGTAATCAAAGCGATGTTACTCTGTCTTTTTCTTTCCATCAGCTTTGCTTTCATATCTGAAAAAACAGGATGGATCGAAGTCGACTGGAATATTATTTTTATCCCGACATTACTGGTTTTGCAAATAATCATTATAACTACTGCCTTAAAAAACAGATATAAAAAACACTAAAAACACGGGCTTTAAAAACCATTGATTCTTAAAATGGAAGTCAAAAATTTTGAAATGCTTATATTTGATCCTTTAAATATTGCATGAAAAATATCCTAAGTCTTTTTATCCTATTCTTCACTTTTCAGTCTTTTTCTCAGGTAAAGGTCTTGTCCTGGAACATAGAAAACTTTGGGAAATCAAAAAATGAAGCCCAGTTGAATTTCATCGCCGGCATTCTCCTCGAATATGACATTATTACCATTCAGGAAGTCGTAGCAGGTTATGGCGGTGCTCAGGCAGTTGGAAACCTTGTTGGAATTTTGAACAAAAAAGGTGCTAAATGGGATTATCGTGTAAGTGATCCGACCAGCGGCAGCAGCTATAAAAAAGAGCGATATGCCTTTATATGGAAAACCAATAAAGCACGCATAAAGGGAAATGCCTGGCTGGAAAAAAAATATAGCCTCGAAATTGATCGCGAACCTTATTTTGCCAGTTTTGAAGTGGATAAAAAAACATTTACGCTGGTGACTTTCCATGCAATTACAAAAAGCAAGCAGCCCGAAACAGAAATAAAGTATTTTAAATATCTCCCGCAGGAATATCCGAATCTAAATTTAATTTTTATCGGGGACTACAATTGCCCTCAATCGCATACTGTTTTTAATCCGTTGAAAAAAATGGGTTATGCTCCTGTTTTTCAAAATCAAAAAACGACTTTAAAACAAAAATGTATCGGTGAAAATTGTTTAGCCTCAGAATTTGACAATATCTTTTACAGAGCAAGTTCTTTATCGTTGGTCAATTCGGGAATAAATCCATTCTATAAAAAATTTGCCTCCTTAAAAGAAGCACGCCAAATATCGGATCACATTCCGATCTGGTTTGAATTTTCAGTTAAATAAATTATGTTTTAAGTTTTTTCTTTCTTGCAGCAGGGAACAAAACATTATTTAATATTAACCTGTAACCCGGAGAATTTGGATGTAAATCCAAAACGGTTGGAGGATCTCCTACCTGATGCTGAAAATCTTCCGGATCATGGCCTCCGAAAAAGGTAAACATTCCTTTTCCTTTTTCTCCATGAATGTACCTGGACTCGCCATTAAGTTCACAAACTCCCATAACCAAGACATTGGATTTTATTAATGCCGAATCGAAAGAGGTTGTCTGTCCCATGAACCCTTTTACCAGTTGGGTGTGATTTTGGCATAACATACTTGGAATAGGATCCCATTTTGCAGAAAATTCCATTAGGGAAAAATAGTCTTTCTCCATCTGAATTTTTCGTTTGGAAGTCATATCAATATCTGAAAACTCATATACTTCCGGTTTTCTTTCCAGGGTAAAGTTTTTAAACGCAAATGAATTTGAATAATTTAATTTGGACTGATAATTGGATTCACTTGCATCACCGTCAAACATGGCTTCACAAATATCCACTCCATCAGCAGCGAGTGCAATATCAAAACTATCTGTTGCGGAACACATGGCAAACATAAATCCTCCTCCTACAACAAAATCCCTGATTTTTTTGGCAACTGCCCCCTTCTCCTGCGCTACTTTGGCATACCCTAACTTCGCAGCCAGTGCTTCGGAATCCTTTTTTTGGTCAATATACCAGGGTGTATTTTTATAAGCAGCATAAAATTTACCGTACTGACCCGTAAAATCTTCATGATGCAAATGCAGCCAGTCGTAAAGCAGTAATTGATCACTTAGAACTTCTTCATCATAAATGGGTGTAAAAGGTATTTCGGCATAAGTTAAAACCAGCGTTACGGCATCATCCCAGGGTTGTTTTCCTTTTGGTGTATAAACGGCAATTTTGGGTGCTTTTTCAAGAACCACGGATTCCATATTTTGGGAAGGACTGGAAATATCACTTAAAATGGAGGCTTCCTCGCTATCCGAAATTATTTCAAAACTAACGCCCCTGATTTTACATTCCTTTCTAATCTCCTCTGCATCCGGCAATAAAAAGGAACCTCCTCTGTAATTGAGCAGCCAGCTGGCTTTATAATCTTTACTTAAGCACCAATAGGTAATTCCATAGGCTTTGAGATGATTCTGTTGTGTAGTTTCATCCATTGGCACTAATATAAATGAGGCTTTGGCAGTTAATGACAGTAGAAATATGAAAATATAAATGAATCCTTTATGCATCAGAAAATTATTTTAGTAAAGATATAAAGGAAGGATTAAAAAACACAATTGCACAGTTGTTTTATTGAAGCCGGATTAATAAAATCAGAAAAGGACTAAAAAAAATGCAAAAACACGTAAAAACACCTGTAATCTGACGTTACTTTCTTACTAAATTTGTAACAAATAACCAATTTTATATAAATCAATGAAAAATCTAACCATGAAGTCCAATGAACCAAAGGGATTAAAAATATTACAAAAAATAGGTATTTGCGTACTTGTCCTGACAATAATCGTGTATTATGTTTTATCCATTCAATTTTTAGCAAGCTAAACTTAAATTGTCAAAACGGCTATTTCATTCTGAATTGCATAAACTACTAATCCGGCAATATTCCTGGACTCCGTTTTTAGCAATAAATTATTACGGTGTCCTTCGACAGTCCTTGGACTTAAAAAAAGCTGATCCGCAATTTCAGAGGTAGTTTTTTGCTGGCAAATAAGCTGAAGAATTTCTATTTCACGTGGTGACAGAAACCCGGTTTCTAAGTTACACTTATTATTTTTTGAGGAAATGATGGTGTCCTGGATTGTTTTTAAAACAGTCTGACTGTAGTAAAACCCTTTTCGGGATACCTCATTAATGGTGTGAATTAAATCTTTTGGAGTGGTATTTTTTATGAGATAAGCAACAGCTCCAACCTGAATCATATTGGCAACGAACGATTTTGTATCGTAACTTGTTAAAGCTATTATTTTTATGTCCGGATAAATTTTCCGGATAATTTTTGTGGCTTCAACTCCATTGAGAACAGGCATTTTCAAATCCATGATAATAATATCCGGTTTTATTTCATTGTCATCCAAGCGGGAAATGAGTTCTTCTCCGTTGGAAGCTTCAAAAATAATTTCGATATTTTCTTCTCTTTGCAGTAAAAAAGAAATTCCTTTCCGAAATAAAATTTCGTCATCAACTAAAGCAATTTTAATAGCACCGCTCATTTTTATTTGGTTTTGGTCGTTTAGTTCTGCCGAAATTACAAAATATGCTTTGAAAAAAAAGAAAAATACCTTTGTTTATTAGTAAAAATTTGACTTTTGTCTTAAATTCTACTTTAAAAAGTAAACATTACAGCAATACCATTGCCTGATTGTGAATTTATTTGGATTGTTCCGTCCAGAAAAGATACACGGCTGTCAATATTTTTCAGACCGAGGCCTTTTTGATTTTCCAATTCTTCCATATCAAAACCTACTCCGTTATCTTCATAATTACAGGTTTTAATCTGATTATCATTCCTGAAGGCAATCCAGATTTCGTTGGCTTTCCCGTGTCTCATGGAATTGTTCATTAATTCCTGCAGGATTCTGAAAACATGCAGATGGCGATCGATATCCTTGTCATCAAAATCAATTTCATTTTTATAATATACCTTTACCGCTTTTGAACTTTCGAACTCTTCACACAGCTCTTCAACAGCAGCATTAAGTCCAAATTTCTCAAAAACGGGTGGTAATAAGTTATGTGCAATTTTTCTGGAATTCTCTAAAGCCTTTGTTGTAAGATTGATGATATTCTCTGTAATTTCAAAAGTTTCTTTCTCAGTAAGGTTAGGAGCCGTTAATAAGTGACTGTTTAAGGACACAATATTCAGTTTAGAACTGATGTCATCATGTAAATCCTGAGCAATACGTTTTCGTTCTTCTTCCTGGGTTACAATAATGGCATGTAACTGTTCTTTTTGATATTGTAATACCAAATCTTTCTTTTCCAGTTCTTTCTGAATGATTTTTTTTCTTGAAAAATAGAAAAATATGACCAGGGCGATAGCCGTAACCATAAAAAAAAGCGATGTGTATAATATTATAGCAACAATCTCTTTCTCAGGAATTGAATTCATACTCATATTGACCTATTTATTTCATTTTGACAACGGAACCAATTAGACATACCAACCCATTAAAATTAAGAAATCGTCTTTTTATAAAAGCTTTTTTTCCATTCGTACAAAACAAATAACTGATTTACCAAAACTAAAACAGCATTTAATGTCCAGCTTAAAAACTTCAGATTTTCGCTTAATCCGATTGTTAGGTTGCCCACTAAAAACAAAATTGTACTTGCCAGTAAATAAATGATGATTCCAATTGTGATATAATAGTACACTTTTTTGTCTGTAAGCATATCGTACAAATGCAAAAGCGCAAAAAACACCACCAATAAAGAGGTGATAGTGATTTCTAATAAGTTAAACTTAAAAAACATACTTGGATCAAAAAGGTATTGAACTGCTAAAACCACTAATCCGGCGGAAGTTCCGGCTAGGATTATTTTCTTTTTCAAAACATCTTTCACCAGTAAAAAATAGAATATTGCCAGTATTATTAACTGCCCGACAAAGTAAAAATGAGACATAAAAAGATTTACTTTTTTACAGTAAAGCAAAATGACGCAAACAAGCTGTACAGCAACTAATAAAGCAAGATAACCCGTAAAAATCTTATAGGCTTTTCCAAATTTGGAAAAGCCTATAAGGTATAAAATAAGGTTAAGTATTAAAAAAAAATAACCTGTATTTGCAATTAATTGATACATTTTTAAGGATTCATAGGACTTGAAGGATCACCATTTGGAGGACAAGGCTGGGTCATATTATAAACAACACCACCACCGTCAGCTTCACCACCTTTGGCTGCAACTCCTGTTTTGAATACATCTTTGTAGATACCAGTTTCAGCATCTAATTTTGTACCCACAAACATTAAAACCTGTTGTCCTGCATTGTTAATTCCTTTGTAAGCACGTACCGCATCGATATCCTGGTCCAGTACTTGTTTCAAAGTTTCTAATGGAATTAGATAGGCGTCTACTTTGTTTTTACCATCTTCTTCAAGACCAGGTGATCTCCTGTATTTTTCAGCCCATACTTTACCTTCAGTCAAAGGAATTTCAACACTTCCTAAATTCTCATTTTCTAACATAATATAATTTTGTTTTTGGTTACAAGTTAACATGCAATTATTTCAGTAACTGCATTGCTAAACTACAGAATTATATTAAGAAAATTCACAATAAGACATAAAAAAAAAGCCTTAAAATAAGGCTTTACATTTTCTTAAAACGGAACATCACTATCGTCATCATCATCGTTTAGGTTACTTCCAAAGGCTTCATTTGCCGAAGGGAGATTTTTGGTTATAAACGGATTCTCGTCATGATTCATCTTCGAAGGCAAATCGTCATAATTACCTGAAAAATCATCCAGGTTATCGAATTTTCCAAGATGTCCAATAAATTTCAACCGGACATTTTCGATACCACCATTACGGTGTTTGGCGATCATTATCTCTGCCTGGCCTGTGGTTGGTGAAGCTTCATCATCATCCCATTCGTCAATTTTGTAGTATTCCGGTCGGTATAAAAACGAAACAATATCAGCATCCTGCTCAATCGCCCCGGATTCACGAAGATCCGATAGTAACGGACGTTTACTGGAACCACGTGTTTCAACGGCACGCGATAACTGTGAAAGTGCAATTACCGGAACGTTTAGCTCTTTTGCCAGAGCCTTTAAATTTCGGGAAATTGTAGAAATCTCCTGCTCACGATTTCCTCCTCCTTTACTGTTTCCTCCGGCAGTCATCAATTGCAAATAATCGACAATGATGATTTTAATCCCGTGCTGGGAAACCAGACGACGGCATTTTGCTCTTAAATCAAAAATAGAAAGCGAAGGTGTATCATCAATAAACAAAGGCGCTTTTTCTAAGTTTTTAACTTTGGTACTCAGCATCTCCCATTCATGGGGTTCTAATTTACCCGTACGTAATTTCTCTGACGACAAACCTGTTTCTGATGAAATTAACCTTGTGATTAACTGAACGGAGGCCATCTCCAAAGAGAACAATGCCACCGGATGCCCAAAATCAATCGCCATATTTCTGGCCATCGAAAGTACAAAGGCGGTTTTTCCCATCGCCGGTCTCGCTGCAATAATAATTAAATCACTCGGCTGCCATCCGGAAGTCAGCTTATCTAAATTCGTAAAACCGGTTTCAACACCACTCAGACCTTCTTGTTTTGCAATTTCTTCAATACGTTTTTTGGCCTGAAGTACTAAACTCTGAGCCGTTTCGGAACTACGTTTGATATTTCCCTGTGTTACTTCATATAGTTTTGATTCGGCTTTATCCAGCAAATCAAATACGTCTGTTGTTTCATCATAGGAGTCTTCGATAATTTCAGTTGAAATACGGATCAAACTTCTCTGAATAAACTTTTGAAGAATAATACGGGAGTGAAATTCGATATGTGCAGATGACGCTATTTTTTGTGTAAGCTGAATTAAATAAAAATCACCACCAGCCAGTTCTAATTTTCCATTTTTTTTAAGCTGGGTCGAAACGGTTAACAAGTCAATTGGCTGCGTTTCGGTAAAAAGCTGGACGATTGCTTCAAAAATAAATTTGTGCGCATCTTTATAAAAAGCATCGGCCTGCAAAATATCAATTACATCATCTACCCCTTTTTTATCAATCATCATTGCCCCAAGTACAGCTTCTTCTAAATCAAGCACTTGAGGAGGTAATTTCCCTCTTTCTAAATTAATAATTGTGGTTTTATCTACCTTTACAGGATTTATGTTTTTGAAATTTTCCATATAGCGAAAGTAGCAAAATTTAAAAAAATAATGCTATCGAGTTATAACTATTAATTGTTTATAAATATGTTTTTTTTGTTCATAACCAAAAAAAAATCCGAAACGGTAAGGCTTCGGACTTTTAAATAATTTGTAAGAATTTACTCTTTATACTCGCCCATTTTACTATATTTGTCCATTCTCTGGGCAATTAAATCAGCTGTTGATAAGTCTTTCAATTCGTTATAACCTTTGGTAATATATTCCGCTACCGTTTTAAAAGTAGTTTCGCGATCATAGTGCGCCCCACCTAGTGGTTCCGGAATTACATCATCTACTAGTTTTTGTCTTTTCATGTCAGATGATGTCAGTTTTAAAGCATCAGCTGCACGTTCTTTGTATTCCCAGCTTTTCCATAAAATAGAAGAACAGGATTCCGGTGAAATTACTGAGTACCAGGTGTTTTCCAACATGTATACTTTATCTCCTACACCTATTCCTAAAGCTCCTCCTGAAGCACCTTCACCCACAATAATGGTAATGATTGGCACTTTTAAACGAACCATTTCGAAAATATTTCTGGCAATAGCTTCTCCCTGTCCTCTTTCTTCAGCTTCAAGACCAGGATAAGCACCCGGGGTATCGACTAAAGTTAAAACCGGAATACCGAATTTCTCTGCCATTTTCATCAAACGCAACGCTTTACGGTATCCTTCAGGATTGGCCATACCGAAATTACGGTATTGACGTGTTTTCGTATTATATCCTTTTTGCTGACCTACAATCATAAAAGATTGCCCGTTTACTTTTCCTAAACCACCAACCATGGCTTTATCGTCTTTAAAACCTCTGTCTCCATGAAGTTCTAAAAAAGTGTCACCACAAATAGCCCTGATATAGTCTAAAGTATAAGGCCTGTTCGGATGTCTGGACAATTGTACCCGTTGCCAGGCCGTTAGGTTTTTGTATATATCTTTCTTAGTTTGTTCTAATTTCTTGTTGATTTCCTTACAAGTTGGCGTAACATCAACGTCAGATTCTTTTCCAATTATAACACACTTTTGTAACTGTTCTTCAAGTTCTTTTATTGGAAGCTCAAAATCTAAATATTCCATGGATTTTTGAATTTTGTTTGTAAATCGAACCGCAAATATAAAAATATTATATCATTGGCAGAATTAAATGTTGTTTAATATATAAAAATGCAATTTAAAAATAAGGTAAATATTACACTTTTTTCTTATTTTGATAATGTTTAAAAACGCCGTTTAGAATAACTGTGATGACAATTATTACCGCACCGATGTAAAATTCCGTACTCATTTTTTCTTTTCCTCCCAGAATGAAATACGCCAGTATAATCCCGTAAACAGGCTCTAAATTAGTGGTTAGCATCACTGTATAAGGTGTTAAACGCTGCATTACTTTTACAGAAGCCGTAAAAGCATAGGCCGTACAAACTGACGCCAGCACCAACAGCAAACCCCAGTTATTCAAAGACATTGAAAAGAAATCTGCCTTAAATTTTCCCTGAAATAAAAAATAAACAGAAATAAAGAAAACCCCGGCCCCAAACTCATAAAAAGTAATTACCGATGGCTCGTGGTCTGCTATTAATTTTCCATTCATCAGTGTAAACAATACGCCCAGAATAATAGACGCCAATGCAAAATAAACGCCTTGCAGGTATTTAATTTCCACTTGCAGGATCAATCCTAAGCCTCCGATGATGATAAGTCCGAAGAAAACCTCGTACCACAGGATTTTTCGTCCGTAAAATATGGGCTCCAGCAAAGAAGCAAAAAATGCTCCCAGCGAAAAGATGGACAGTGTGATCGAAACATTGGAAATATGAATGGCTTTAAAAAAGAAAATCCAGTGTAAAGCAATCAGAAGTCCGACAAAAATAAGCTTGAAAAATTCTTTCACGGGAACCTTAAAAGATTGTTTTTTATAAACAATAAAAATCCCCAGAAAAATTCCGGCAAGAAACATTCTGTACCACACCAGATTTTCAGCATCGATGGTAATTAAAGCGCCCAAAATGGCTGTAAAACCCCAGATAAAAACAATTAAATGAAGGTTTAAATAACTTTTTAAATTATCGTTTCGCATTGCGTAAGAGGTAAACGGCCAGAATTCCAAAAACAATATTCGGGAACCATACCGCTAATAAAGGTGAGAAAGTAGATTTTTCGGCAAGAGTACCAAATATTTTATCAAAAAACACAAAAGAAAAGGCAATTGCGATTCCGATCGCCAGATTTGTCCCCATACCGCCACGACGTTTCATTGCAGAAACGGCAACGGCAATAATAGTCAGGATAAAAGCAGAAACCGGAACACTGTATTTTTTGTACAGTACCACCAAATAGGTATTAATATTCCCGGAACCTCTTTTTCTTTCTTTTTCAATAAATTTATAAAGTTTCCCTAAACTTAAAGTTTCAGCAATATAAACCACAGGAGTTAAATCTTCTAACTCAAATTTAAAGGCCATATTTTTTTCAGGAACCTTTTCAATTACGTCATTTAAGTCATTGACTGTTCTTTTGGTATAATCGTAAAGGACATAGATTTTTTTCTTCGGATCCCATTTGATACGGCTTGCGGTAATTTTATATTTCAGCACATCCTTTTCAAAATGTTCTAAGGAGAAATTAAAAGCTGTTTTGGATTCTTCATTAAAACTATTCACAAAGATAAAATCGTTGTCATTAATCTGTCTGTACACATTGGTGTTTTCACCCCGCATCAGCTGTTTTCCGTTTCCTTTCAGATACGTATACCTAAAATTATTAAACCCTTCACTGGCCGCAGGAACGATAAAAAATCCCATTAATAACACAAAAACTGAAATGATACTGGCCCCGATAATATAAGGTCTCAAAAATCGTGTGAATGAAATCCCGGAACTCAGAATCGCAATAATCTCTGTGTTATTGGCGAGTTTTGAAGTAAACCAGATTACCGATAAAAACAAAAATATCGGAAATAGGGAGTTCGCAAAATAAATGGTAAAGTTATAATAGTAGATCGCGATATCCATAAAAGGAATCTTGTTCTCCAACATCTTATTCACCTTTTCAGAAACGTCGATTACAATTCCGATCGGAATAAATAACATGATCATCACCGAAAAAGTGGCTAAATATCTTTTTAATATATACTTATCTATTATTGTTAACATAGATTTTTTGTTTTTCTTGTTTCATGTTTCAGGTTTCAGGCTCTGTTGAGGAGAACCTGAAACCTGAAACAAAAATAACCTGAAACTTTTTTATAGTCGTTGACTCATGTTTTTAACCATCATTTCTTTCCATGGCCTGAAATCTCCTGCTAAGATATGTTTTCTGGCCTCACGAACCAACCACATATAAAAACCAAGATTGTGAATGGTTGCAATTTGTTTTCCTAAATATTCATTAGCGGCAAATAAGTGACGCAGGTAAGCCTTTGTATATTCTGTATCTACAAAAGTATGCCCCATTTCATCGATTGGCGAAAAATCAGCTTCCCACTTTTTATTTTTAATATTGATTGTTCCGTTTGACGTAAACAGCATACCGTTTCGGGCATTACGTGTTGGCATTACGCAATCGAACATATCTATTCCTAAAGCGATGTTTTCCAAAATATTAATAGGAGTTCCAACTCCCATCAGGTAACGGGGTTTATCTTCCGGTAAAATTTCGCAGACTACTTCGGTCATTGCGTACATTTCTTCGGCAGGCTCCCCTACTGACAAACCTCCGATCGCATTTCCCTGCTGACCGGAATTTGCAATATATTCTGCCGACTGACGACGTAAATCTTTATAGGTACTTCCCTGAACAATCGGGAAAAAAGTCTGTTCGTATCCGTATTTATAAGGTACTTTATCTAAATGACTGATACAACGATCCAGCCAACGGTGTGTCATGTGCATCGAACGCTGCGCGTATCTGTAATCGCATGGATAAGGAGTACACTCATCAAAAGCCATAATAATATCGGCTCCGATAGTACGCTGAATTTCCATTACATTTTCAGGCGTAAAGAAGTGGTAGGAGCCATCGATATGTGATTTAAACTTCACCCCTTCTTCCTTAATTTTTCTGTTATTCGAAAGTGAATACACCTGATATCCACCAGAATCTGTCAAAATATTACGGTCCCAGTTCATGAATTTATGCAGTCCTCCCGCTTTTTCCAAAATTTCGGTCTGCGGGCGTAGATATAAGTGATAGGTGTTCCCCAGAATAATGTCCGGATTGATATCCTCTTTCAGTTCACGCTGATGCACTCCTTTTACAGAAGCTACCGTTCCGACAGGCATAAAAATAGGCGTTTCAATTACGCCGTGATCTGTAGTAATACTCCCCGCTCTCGCTTTTGATTGCGGATCTTTTTGTAATAAATCAAACTTCATCTGTTTCTTTTTTCAGTCGGCAAAGATAGTTTAATTTGAGGAAAATATAATTAATTAGAGAATTAGTCCATTAGAAAATTGGATAATGAGTTTGATGGGCTGCAAACCTGGCTTTTTAATTAGATAATTTGTCAATTAGAAAATTAGATAATGACTTTTATTGTCTTTCAATCTTTTTAATTAGAAAATTTGTCAATTAGAAAATTGGATAATGAGTTTGATTGGCTTTAAGCCTGGCTTTCTAATTAGATAATTTGTTAATTAGAAAATGAGGATAATTGTCTCAGATGGGAACAACCCGACTCCATCTGCGTTAGGGATAGCAGCGGCATCCTTTTGTGACACAGGTCTGGTGTTAATTAACAATAATTTTTTCCGGAACAAAAGATATAGCGGATAGCCCGACCCTTGGGGAACGCCCAGAATAATAACATCAAATAATGTAAAAGGTACAAGATCTAAGTACTAAAAGTGTAACAGAATGAGATACCTGATTGTTTAATTTAGTAAACAGAAAAGTGAAATTTAAAAATATAGAAATCATGATAAATTCAGAAGAAAAAGACGCAATAAAAGAAGATCAAATCGAAAAAAACCTGGAACAACTGGATTATCCGGCATCAGAAGACATCTATAATAATGAAGAAAAACTAAAAGATATCGATCCGGATCATATTACCAACGGTAAAACCATTGATGAGAAAGAAGGAGAATGGAATGAAAATTCATTTGACATTGACACAGAGGACAAAACCGGTGAAGATCTTGATGTTCCTGGTTCTGAACTCGATGATCAACAGGAAAACATTGGATCTGAAGATGAAGAAAATAATTATTACAGCGAAAGCGATACGAACTAAAATTAGACACCGCACTACTTACAAACTTTTTTTGCCACAGATTAAAAGATTAAGTCCGATTTTTAAAATCAATTTAATCTTTTAATCTGTGGCAAATCTTTTCCTGAGCACAACAATACTTTATTCTTTTTTTAAGATCAATAAAAAAAGAAACAAAATTTAACAATTCTGACAAACTAAAGCAAAAAATCATTTGTCTCCCCGCAAAATAACAATTACTTTTGCGTCAGTTTAACTTTTACACATAAAATGAAGCCTAACACACAACAATTAAGCGATTTAACTATCCAAGTAAGAAGAGATATCCTTCGTATGGTACATGCTGTAAACTCAGGCCACCCGGGTGGATCACTAGGTTGTACAGAATTTTTGGTTACTTTATACCAAAACATCATGGACCGTAAAGAAGGTTTTGATATGGACGGAATCGGAGAAGATATTTTCTTCCTTTCAAACGGACATATTTCTCCAGTTTTTTATAGCGTTTTAGCCCGAAGCGGTTATTTCCCTGTTTCAGAATTAGCTACATTTAGATTATTAAATTCCCGCTTACAAGGGCATCCTACAACTCACGAAGGATTACCTGGTGTTCGTATAGCTTCCGGTTCATTAGGACAAGGTTTGTCTGTCGCTCTTGGGGCAGCTCAGGCTAAAAAATTAAACGGAGACAATCATATCGTTTACAGCCTTCACGGTGATGGTGAATTACAGGAAGGCCAAAACTGGGAAGCGATCATGTATGCTTCTGCTAAAAAAGTAGATAATATCATTTCAACTATTGACCTTAACGGAAAACAAATTGACGGAACAACAGACCAGGTTTTACCAATGGGAAGTATCCGTGCTAAATTTGAAGCTTTTGACTGGGACGTTCTTGAAATTAAGGAAGGAAACAATATCGATGCTATCCTTGCAGGACTTAATGATGCAAAATCAAGAACAGGAAAAGGAAAACCGGTTTGTATTTTATTGTATACTGAAATGGGTAATGGAGTTGACTTTATGATGCATACGCACGCTTGGCACGGAAAAGCACCAAACGATGAGCAATTGGCAAATGCACTGACTCAAAACTATTCTGCAGATCAAATCGATTATTAAAAAAGCTATAAGCTTTAAGCAGTAAGCTTTATGCCTATTGCCTACAGCCTATCGCGTACAGCAAAAAAAACAAAAATGAAAAAATATACAAATACAGGAAGTAAAGATACCCGTTCAGGCTTTGGAGCAGGAATGACTGAATTAGGTCAGAAAAATGAAAATGTTGTTGCTTTATGTGCCGATTTAATTGGTTCATTAAAATTTGATGATTTCAAGAAAAACCATCCGGAACGTTTTTTCCAGATTGGTATCGCTGAAGCCAATATGATTGGTATTGCGGCTGGTTTAACGATTGGAGGAAAAATTCCGTTTACAGGAACTTTCGCTAACTTCTCTACAGGAAGGGTTTACGATCAGATTCGTCAGTCTGTTGCTTACTCGGATAAAAACGTAAAAATCTGTGCTTCCCACGCTGGTTTAACTCTTGGTGAAGACGGAGCAACACACCAAATCCTGGAAGATATTGGTTTAATGAAAATGTTACCCGGAATGACTGTAATCAATACTTGCGATTACAACCAGACCAAAGCGGCCACTCTTGCCCTGGCAGATCACCATGGTCCGGCTTATTTGCGTTTCGGACGTCCGGTAGTAGCTAACTTTACTCCTGCCGATGAGCCTTTCGTAATCGGAAAAGCAATTCTATTAAACGAAGGTACTGATGTTACTATTGTAGCAACGGGACATTTAGTCTGGGAAGCGCTTATCGCTGCCGAAGCCTTGGAAGCGAAAGGAATTTCTGCTGAAGTAATCAACATCCATACGATTAAACCACTTGACGAAGAAGCGATTCTAAAGTCTCTGGCCAAAACAAAATGTGTGGTAACTGCAGAAGAGCATAATATTCTTGGAGGTCTTGGAGAAAGCATCTCAAGAGTACTGGCTTTAAATACTCCGGCTCCGCAAGAATTTGTTGCTGTAAATGATAGTTTTGGTGAATCCGGAACTCCTGAGCAACTAATGGACAAATACAAACTAAACAATCAGGCGATTGTTGAAGCTGTAGAAAGAGTTATCAAAAGAAAATAATTTAAATTTTCCTTACTTACATACAAAACCTCGAAAGTGATTTCGAGGTTTTTTTATACAAAGAAATAACCAACAACGGTTAAACCCCAATTGTCACCCTGAGCGAAATTGAAAGCTTATGAAAACCAGAGCCGCACATTGGCTGGAAACCGTAATTTTTAAAGGATCACAATAGCCTCCAGCTTTAGCTGGAGGAATTTTGTATGACGAAAACGTCGGCTTTAGCCAAATGCATTTATTTTAATTAGCTTTTTCCCCACTACAGTATAAACCTCTTTAAAAGATAAAACGCTATAATAATCATGCCAAGTCGCAAAGTCGCAAAGTTTTAAGAGTATGCTCGAAACCCAATTGTCACCCTAAGCGAAGTCGAAGGCTTATGAAAACCAGAACCGTTCATTGACTGGAAACCGTAATTTTTAAAGCATCACAATAGCCTCCAGCTTTAGCTGGAGGAATTTTGTATCACGAAAACGTCGGCTTTAGCCAAATATATGTATTTTGATTAGCTTGTTCCCTGCTACAGTATAAACCTCTATTAAAAGATAAAACGCTATAATAATCACGCCAAGTCGCTAAGTCGCAAAGTTTTAAGAGTATGCTCAAACCCCAATTGTCACCCTGAGCGAAGTCGAAGGCTTATGAAAACCAGAACCGTTCATTGACTGGAAACCTTAATTTTTAATCATCTCAATAGCCTCCAGCTTTAGCTGGAGGAATTTTGTATCACGAAAACGTCGGCTTTAGCCAAATATATGTATTTTGATTAGCTTGTTCCCTGCTACAGTATAAACCTCTTTACAAGATAAAACGACATAATAATCACACAAAATCGCCAAGTCGCAAAGTTTTAAGAGTATGCTCGAAACCCAATTTTCCCTGAGCATTCTATTATAAAAACAAAAAACTCAGGAATACAAAAAACCCCGAAATCACTTTCGGGGTTTTTGTATCATTTATTTAAAAATTCATTACGGCTTAGGCGTATGATGTGCTTTATCAACATGGAGCCTCAATCGGTTTGGAGAAGTATAATCCGGTTCGCCGGTTGCTGCAAAAGCAGGAATACCTTTAGGCTCAAATTCATCTGTATTTGGCGTATTTGGATTATCCGCAACAGGGTTAAAAGGATAATATTTACTTATTCCGTAGTTAACCGGAACACCATTTTCGATAACAATCCCCACCTTATCTTTTGGTTTGGTAATCTCCAGTAAAGTGGTGAATCCATCCCCATCATCGTCAACATCAATAAAATCAGCCAGGCCGTCACCATCTGTATCATCAAATAAATTAGCTGGTGGATTTGGATACTTTGTTGTGTTTCTAAGATCATACAGATAGCCATCTTTAATACCATCCTTATTCGGAAGATCTTCTTCAAAATCATAAACACCATCAAAATCATGATCTAATCGCTGAAGACCCAATAATTTAAAACTAAATACCAGACAAGAATAAGCCGGGATATCGGTCTGTCCGGAACCATAATAAGCTAATCCCGAAGGTAAAAACATAACACCTGCTCCGTAATTATCATATGTGATCGTACCACTGCCATCGCTTGCCGGTGTAGCTGTTCCCGTTTTGAATTTAGGAAAAATTTCTGACCAGCCTTCTATTACAGAAGTAGTCAAATACGGCTCCAGGTTAAAATCTCTCGCTACTCCGTAAGAAGTATCAAAAACTTTCCCATTTAAGGTATTTCCTGAATAGGAAGCCGAAATTTTATCATAATTAGTAGGAGCCTGCCCTGTACCTTGTCTTAATACCAGATAATACACTTTATAAGTAACATCATTACTATAAACATCTCTCGATTGTATAGGATATTGGGTTTGATCAAAAATCGAAACCTGAGTGCCTCCTGCCGGAATTTTAGATATTTTAATATCAAAATTTGCAGACACGCTTTCAATATAATTACTCTTTAAATATTTCATAATGGAATCACTGTCAGCTTTGTATTGTTCCTTATAATCTCTTAAAGGAACTATTTCCGCCTCGTCATCACTTTTATTACACGAAACTATAGCAATACCCGCAAGTAATAAAATAAAATAATATTTAAATTTGTTCATTATTCTTAATTTTTTAGGTGCGCAAGATACAATATTGATTTATTTTTGTAAAGATTTTAACTTCTATTTTAGAAAAATTATGAGAATAGATAAATACCTGTGGTGTGTGCGTTATTACAAAACCAGAAATATGGTTACCGAGGCCTGTAAAAAGAACCATGTCACAGTAAACGGGCAGGTTGCAAAACCTTCAAAAGAGGTATTTCCCAGTGATAAGATTACCTTTAGAAAAGACCAGATTACGCAAATCATCACCGTCCTTGACATTCCGGAAAGTCGTGTCGGGGCAAAACTTGTTGATATATATCGAAAAAACGAAACGCCGGCAGAAGCTTACGCGCATTTAGAATTACTAAAACTATCCAAAGAACATTATCGCAAGACCGGAACAGGAAGACCTACCAAAAAAGACAGAAGGGACATTGACGAATATGGGAATGATATTATTGACGAAGAAGAAACCGAGTAAATTCCAATATTTAAAATTCCAAATTCCAATATTTAAATATGAATTTCCTTTCTCGACATTGGAATTTGGAATTTGACAGGATTGGAATTTCAAATTTCATATAGTGGAATTTAAAACCCTAAATTTGTATTTTAGCAAAAAAAATAATCATGAACAAGAACATCATCTTAACGAATCAGGAAATCGAACATAAAATAAAACGTATCGCATATCAAATTTACGAGACTTTTGTTGATGAAGATGAAGTTGTGATTGCCGGAATTGCCTCGAATGGATCTGTTTTTGCCCAAAAAATAGCCGTAGCTCTGGGGAACATCTCCACTCTTAAGGTTTCGCTTTGCGAAGTCACGGTAAATAAACAAAATCCGCAGCTGCCTATACAGACTTCTTTAGCCGCCAGCGAATACTCAAATAAAGGATTAGTACTTGTAGACGACGTCTTAAACTCGGGCACTACTTTAATATATGCAGTTCGTCATTTCTTAGACGTTCCGCTAAAGAAATTCAAAACTGCAGTACTTGTAGACCGAAACCATAAAAAATACCCTGTAAAAGCCGATTTTAAAGGAATCTCCCTTTCAACATCATTGCTGGAGCACGTTCAGGTTGTTTTTGACGAAAATGGTGGTGACTACGCTTTTTTAAGCTAATATTCCCATAATATCCTGAACCGTTTCAGCGACCGATTTATTATCAACCGAAACTTTATGTTGTGCCTGGTTGTAATAAAAGCTTCTGTCGAATAAATGTTTCGCGATAAACTCTCTCATTTCTTCTTCATTCATATTAGCGATTAAAGGGCGCTTGCTCTTGTTATGAATTAGTCTGTTATATAAAGTATCTATGGAAGCTTTTAAATAGATCGAACTAACATCTTCTCTTTTCAGTAATTCATGGTTATTGGCATAACATGGCGTTCCTCCGCCCAAACCAATTATGCTTTTTTCGGAAGACTGAAGCAATTCTACGAAAATTTCATGCTCTAATTTTCTAAAATAGATCTCACCATGCTGTTCGAAAATCTCATTTATCGATAAATTTGCTTTTTTTTCGATGCATTTATCCAAATCTAGAAACGGAATATTTGTAATTTTAGACAAATTTTGGGCGATTGTTGACTTTCCGCAACCCATATAACCTAATAACACAATTTTTTTCATATTAATAAAACCTTATAAACTAAGACGTTGTGAACTTTTCGTAAAAAAAGACAAATTTATAATAAAAATGCTTGGAAACTTCGAAAATAACTCCTTATATTTGCACCCGCATTCAAGGAATTAAATGACTCGATAGCTCAGTCGGTAGAGCACATCACTTTTAATGATGGGGTCCTGGGTTCGAGCCCCAGTCGGGTCACAAATTTTGTGATGAACAAATTAAATTCCTTGATAGCAATGACTCGATAGCTCAGTCGGTAGAGCACATCACTTTTAATGATGGGGTCCTGGGTTCGAGCCCCAGTCGGGTCACAAAGGTCGAGTAATTTATATTACTTGACCTTTTTTTTATTTACGGCCACGTGGAGAAACGGTAGACTTGCCATCTTGAGGGGGTGGTGCTCGTAAGGGCGTGTGGGTTCAAATCCCACCGTGGTCACAAGAAAATTAAAAGCCTGCAAAATCAATTTTTTGCAGGCTTTTTTTTGCCCGGCAGAATTAGAGATAACGTATCGTTCCTTTTAAATAAAAGTCATTCTTACCCTTTCCATTTGTTTTTATTCGCATAATCAATGTTCCCAGATAAAATCAGACTATATTTGGCCATTATTAAAGAATAGCGAGATGATGATCTAAACTCTTATTCAAAACTCAGAATTCTTGTTTCAAGTCATAATGTTGAATAAACAAAATTTCCTAAAAACAACAACCTTTGTTCGTTACAAGTACTTTTAGGTTTTTTTATTTATTTTTTAGAACCCATTTAATAGCTCCAACACTATGACATTGATATCCAAAGAAAAATTTTCTGAAGTTTCCGGCCTTTCAAAAATTCCGATCCCCGGTTTATCCTCTTATTTAATGAAGGCAATGAAAATTAACAATTTAAATAATATGGTAAAAGAGGCGGGCGCTATAGAAGGTGCAGCTTTTGCTGATTATGCTTTAATAAAAATTGGTGTAAAAGTCCAGTTTGATGCTGCTGAATTATTAAACATACCCCGTGAAGGAGCCTTTATAGTAATTGCCAATCATCCTTACGGAGGCATTGAATCACTGGCTTTGTTAAGCACACTTGCTAAAATACGTCCTGATACCATGTATATGGGAAACTTTTTACTAAAGGAAATCCCAAATCTTGAAAAATGCATTATCGCTGTAAATCCATTTGAAAATGTACAAAATTCTGCGAGTATTACAGGATTAAAAATGACACTCAAAGCCCTTGCAGATGGTATTCCGGTTGCCATATTTCCTGCCGGGGAAGTTTCCTCCTATAATTTTAAGACAAATGAAATCACAGATCAGGAGTGGCATCCTGTGGTCGGGAAAATCATCTGCAAAGCAAACGTTCCTATTTTACCTGTATATTTTCATGGAAATAACGGGCTTTTCTTTAGTATGTTAAAAACAATTCACCCGATGTTACAAACTTCAAAACTAATATCGGAACTTTTTAACAAACAAGGATATATACTTAAAATGACGATAGGCAAAACCATTCCTGTAACGGGAACAAAAGATCCTTTACTGCTAAAAAATCTCAGAAACAAGCTGTATGCCTTAAAAAGCAAATCCCATATTAATTGACAGCCGCTAAAAAATCTAATACTTGTAACAATATTTTTTTTATTTACTAATCATTATTTTTTACAAAAGAAATTCTCTTACAAATAAATCTTTCTTAAATTCGTCACAGAATTAATTAACCTACTAATCCCAAATTAGTCTATGAAACATTTATTATTACTATCATTTCTTATGATTACGTGCTCCGGTATTGCACAATCTGCGACCGGTTATTTTGACAAAGCCATGAAAAAGGCAGAAGCAGGAAACACTAAAGGTGCTATTGCCGACTACACCAAAGCAATAAGCATGAATTCTAAATTTGTTGAGGCCTACCAAAACAGAGGAGTTGCAAAGTACAAACTCAACGATTTAACAGGGGCTTTGGCTGATTTTACTAAAGCAATTGAATTAGATACCATGAATTCTGATGCTTTTACAGGAAGAGCCAATGTGAACTACAAACTAATGAATTACGACGCCTCTATTGAAGACTGTTCGTACTGCCTTATGATGAACCCTAAAGATTATATCGCCTACAACTTGCGGGGCCTGGCTTATAATAAAATTGGAGACAAGAAAAAATCCTGCAGTGACTTCACTAAAGCAATTGAATTAGGCAGCAAAAGCGCCATAAAAAACAAAGCTACTTTTTGCAAATAAAACCAAAAAACAAAGCTCTAAATACAAAGCAATCTGCGAAAATTCATTTTTCCGGATTGCTTTTCTGTTTACAATCCGTCCTGTTTTCATATTAAAATATCATTACATTTGTGACCATAAACTAAATTTTAATGGTGCTTCTTAAAAATATAAACCACAAGGCAAAAACAGATGTAAATTCCGGATTTGGGACTAATGCAAATAGTTACGGAGGAAGATTTGTAAACAAAAACGGGACTGCCAATATCGAGAAAAGAGGCATGCATCTACTGCGTCGCATTAGTTGGTACCACACCATGATCGAAATGCCCAACTGGAAATTCATGCTTATTCTGTTTTCCTTTTACATCATCATCAATTTTATATTTGCAATTATTTATTACGCCATCGGAATACAGCACCTCGACGGAATAGCCGCTTCCGGAAACTTTGTAACCCAATTTGGACAAGCTTATTTTTTTAGCGCCCAAACGTTTACAACAGTAGGTTACGGACACATCAGTCCTACCGGATTTCTGACAAGCGCTTTATCTGCGGCCGAAGCATTAATTGGCCTGTTAAGCTTTGCCATTGCAACAGGTTTATTTTTTGGAAGATTCAGCAAGCCAACAGCTTTTTTAAAGTTTTCACACAATGCCCTTATTTCACCTTATGGCGACAACAAAGCATTGATGATACGCCTTGTCCCATTTAAAAATACCAATTTAACAGAAGCCAAAGCAAAAATAACACTCGGAATGAGTATTGAAGAAAATGGCATTATGACTAACAAGTTCTATAATTTAGAACTGGAACTCGACCAAATAAATGCACTTTCATTAAGCTGGACTTTAGTACATCCGATTACGGAAAACAGTCCTTTGTATAATTTTACAGAAGAGGATTTCAGGAAAACCCATGGTGAAATCCTGGTTTTCATCACCACCTTTGATGATATGTTCAGCAATACAGTTGCCGCAAGAACCTCGTATACGTTTGATGAAATTATTTATGATGCTAAATTCAAAATAATGTACAACAGAAGCGAAGACGGTTCCAGGACCATTCTCCATCTGGACCAATTAAATCAGTATGAGACTACATAATTCCTCATATTCTGTCATTTTAACCAAGTATGAAAGGTAATCTCAGATTTTATTCTATTTTTGTTTACCAAATTGTAGCATAATGATAAACAACATAAAGACTGTTTTCAGCATAAAAGACCTCGAAAATTTATCTGGAATAAAGGCACACACGATCCGTATCTGGGAAAAAAGATATAATATTCTTGAACCTATGCGCACGGATACCAACATCAGACTTTATAATCTACAAAACCTACAGAAGCTTTTAAACATCACACTATTACACGAATACGGTTATAAGATTTCGAAAATTGCAACTTATCCTGAAGAAAAGATTCCACAATTGGTTCGTGAAATCATTTCCAAAAAGAATTCTCAGAACTATGCCATCACTTCATTCAAGATGGCCATGATGAATTTTGACCAGGAAATATTTTTCAACACTTTTGACTGGCTGATTTCTGAAAAAACGTTTAAAGAGGTTTTCAAAGAAAATTTCCTTCCGTTATTGAAAGAATTAGGATTATTATGGCAATCCGAAACCATTACCCCTGCAAATGAACATTTCATGAGTCATTTGATTCAGCAAAAAATACTGATTTATACCGAAAGCCTTCAAATACAAAAACCAACCAAAACGGATCGTGTTTTCGTACTTTCATTACCACTCAATGAAATTCACCAAATCGGGTTACTTTACCTACAATATGAAATTTTATCGAAAGGCTACAAAACCATATACCTGGGAGAAAGTATGCCCATCGAAAATCTTCAGGATCTCACCAGACATTTTGACAATATCACTTTTATATCTTTCATGACCGTTCAGCCGGATCGTGGGGTTATCAATCAATATGTCAGGTCCATGGGACAAAAGTTACTGCTAAAGAATAACGAAATCTGGCTTATGGGCAAGATGGTCGAACACATTGACCAGAAAAATTTGCCGGAAAGAATACGCATTTTCAATTCGATGACAGAAACAATAGAAAGAATATAATTTTTTTGTTTAAAGTTTTTGTACATTTGTTAAACAAATGAAAAAAACTATCATCATTATAGGATCGGGCTTTTCTGCCTTAGCGGCTTCCTGTTACCTTGCGCAACAAGGAAACAGCGTCACTATCTATGAAAAAAACGAAACGATTGGAGGAAGGGCCAGACAATTCAAAAAAGACGGTTTTACTTTCGATATGGGACCAAGCTGGTACTGGATGCCGGATGTTTTTGAGCGCTTCTTTAATGACTTCAACAAAAAGACATCGGACTACTACGAGCTTATAAAACTGAATCCTGCCTACAGAGTTTACTTCGGAATTAATGATTTTATCAGTATTTGCGACAATCTGGAAGAAATAAAAAGCACTTTTGAAAACATCGAAACCGGAAGCGGCAAAAAGCTGGACGCTTTTATCAACGAAGCAAAAAGCAATTATGACATCGCCATTAAAGATCTCGTGTATCGTCCGGGGGTTTCTCCGTTAGAACTAATTACACCCCAGACCGCTTTAAAACTAAATCAGTTTTTCAGCACGGTCAGCCGTGATGTCCGAAAGAGTTTTAAAAACGAACGGCTTATCCAGATTCTTGAATTTCCAGTCTTATTTCTTGGAGCAAAACCGACTAAGACCCCTTCCTTTTATAATTTCATGAATTATGCTGATTTTGGATTAGGAACCTGGCATCCCAAAACGGGAATGTTTGATGTTGTCCGGGCCATTGAAAAATTAGCAACCGAATTGGGCGTAACCATACAAACCAATTCCCCAATAGAAAAAATAGTCGTAGAAAACAATACGGCGACCGGGATCTTGATAAACGGTAATTTCATAAAAGCAGATATTGTTTTAAGCGGGGCCGATTATCATCATACCGAAACTTTACTGGACGAAGTGCATCGTGCGTATTCTGAGGAATATTGGAAACGCAGGGTTTTTGCACCGTCTTCCCTCCTTTTCTTTGTGGGTTTTGATAAAAAAATAGAAAACATCTCACACCACGCTTTGTTTTTTGACGTTGATTTCAATCAGCATGCCATCGACATTTACGATCATCCAAAATGGCCGGAAGCTCCTTTGTTTTATGCTAATTTCCCTTCCAAAACAGATGAAACTGCAGCACCGGAAGGAATGGAAAGTGCTTTTTTTTTAATCCCCCTGGCTCCGGGAATAGAAGACAATCAGACACTTAGAGAAGAATATTTTGAAAAAATAATCTCACGTTTTGAGCAGCTTACACAACAAAAAATAAAAAATAACATTATATTTAAGAGGTCTTTTTGTAAAAACGATTTTGTGGAAGATTACAATGCCTATAAAGGGAATGCCTACGGAATGGCAAATACCCTGCTGCAAACCGCTTTTTTAAGACCTAAATTGAAGAGTAAAAAAGTCAGGAATTTATATTTTACGGGACAATTAACCGTTCCCGGACCAGGTGTTCCTCCTGCTTTAATTTCAGGAAAATTAGTTGCCGAGTTAATTCGTAAATCTATTAGATCATAAAAGATGAAATCACTATTTGACACTACTTCTTTCAAATGCAGCAAACTCGTCACCAAAAGCTACAGCACTTCTTTTTCGCTTGCGGTACACATGCTGGCACCAAGTATCAGAGAAGCCATATACAGCATCTACGGATTTGTCCGTTTTGCTGATGAAATTGTCGATTCCTTTCATGAATATGACAAGGAATACCTGATCAATGATTTTGAAAAAGAATATTACAAAGCAATGGAAATGGGCATTAGCTTAAATCCTATTTTAAATTCCTTTCAGCACACGGTAAAGCAATATCATATTACAGACGACCTGATTCAGGCTTTTTTGAAAAGCATGAAACTGGACCTTATAAAATCAACTTACAACACACAAAGCGAATACGAAGATTACATTTACGGATCAGCAGATGTTGTTGGATTAATGTGCCTTAAAGTTTTTGTGGAAGGAAAAGAGCAAAAATACGAGCAGCTTAAAGATGAAGCCATGCGACTGGGATCCGCTTTCCAGAAAGTAAATTTCCTGAGAGATTTAAAAGATGATAATTTAGTTTTAAACCGAAATTATTTTCCCGGAATCGACCTTAAATCTTTTGATGAAAACGCTAAAAACGAAATCATCAGTGAGATTGAAGAGGATTTCAGAGTTGCTTATCAGGGAATTGTAAAACTCCCTATGGAAGCAAAATTTGGCGTTTACACTGCTTTTGTTTACTACAAAAAACTACTGACAAAACTTAAGAAAACACCTTATTATGAAATCGGAAATTCCAGAATCAGGGTTTCAAATTATACCAAGGCGGGGCTTTTGGCGCAATCTTTTGTAACTTACAAATTGAAATTAGTCTAGGTTTTTCCGCAATCTTTAACAATTCAAAATATAAAAAATGATTTCCTTCTTAATCTTTTTAGGCGTTTTTCTCTTCATGGAATGTGTGACCTGGCTTACGCACAAATACATTATGCACGGATTAATGTGGTATTTTCACGCCGATCATCACCAGCCAAAATACGACCATACTTTTGAACGCAATGACATTTTCTTTGTCATTTTTGCCACACCAAGTATCATCCTTTTTTATTTAGGTGTTCAGGGCGGATTTAATTATTTGTTTTTTATAGCCTGTGGCATCACTTTATACGGAATCTGTTATTTCTTAATTCATGATGTTTTAATCCACCAGCGCTTTAAATGGTTCAAAAATACCAAAAACAAATACCTCATCGGGTTACGAAAAGCACATAAAATACATCATAAACATTTAGGGAAAGAACACGGAGAATGCTTCGGAATGTTATTCGTTCCCTTCAAATATTATAAAATGTAGCCCTGACCGATTATGAAATTATACAAAATAGAAACTGTTCAATATATTAATTCCAGTGTAGAAGACTGCTGGGATTTCTTCTCCAGTCCAAAGAATCTGCAAACCATTACCTTAGACAATA
Source organism: Flavobacterium cupreum (assembly GCF_003996965.1). Taxonomy (GTDB): domain Bacteria; phylum Bacteroidota; class Bacteroidia; order Flavobacteriales; family Flavobacteriaceae; genus Flavobacterium; species Flavobacterium cupreum. The sequence continues at coordinate 36,449 of NZ_QWDM01000013.1, forward strand.
TGAGTTTCGAAATTCAGGATTTCGACAACAAACGCATGTATCCCGGACAAATTATTTCCTATACGTTAAAACCATTATTAGGGATTAAAGTATCCTGGGTAACAGAAATTACAGTTTCAGAAGAAAATCAATATTTTATAGACGTACAGCAATTTGGCCCTTATAAATTCTGGCATCACAAACACTTTTTTGAAGCCACCGAAACCGGAACAAAAATGACCGATGTGGTACATTATGCCCTGCCCTTTGGCTATTTAGGACGACTCATGAATAAATTGATTGTCGAAAACAAATTAAAAACCATCTTCTCTTACCGCCATAATAAAATTGAAGAATTGTTCAATTCGAAAATAAAATGAAACAAAAAGTTACTTTTTTCTGGTTCCGGCGTGATTTGCGATTAGAAGATAATGTTGGATTGTTTCATGCCTTACAATCTGATTTTCCTGTAATTCCGTTATTTATTTTTGACGAAGACATTCTTGAAAACCTTCCGAAAAACGACGCAAGGGTTAGTTTTATTTATGATTCCCTTCAGAAAGTAAACGAACAGCTTAAAGCAATCGGGTCGTCTGTTTTAATTAAAAAAGGAAAAACTGCCGAAGTCTGGAAATCGCTGTTAGCAGCATTTGACATTCAAAAAGTTATATTCAACAAAGATTACGAGCCCTACGCGATCAGACGTGATTTAGAAATTACGCAATTATTACAACAAAATAGTGTGGAATCTTTATCGTATAAGGACCATGTTATTTTTGAAGAGAAAGAAATCACGAAATCAGACGGGCTGCCTTATACGATTTATACGCCTTATAAAAACAAATGGCTGGAGAAGTACCATCTTTTGGGACAAGCTGCGGAATATGATACAAAACCTTTGTTTACGCGCTTTGCTAAAAATGACTTTAAATTTCCTGAATTAGCTGAAATAGGTTTTGAAAGAAGTTCCATAAAAGTGCTTCCACATAACTTAACACAAATTGCAAATTATAAGGAAACCAGGGATTTTCCGGCTTTAGACAGCACTTCTTATCTGTCACCGCATTTGCGTTTTGGAACGGTCAGTATTCGAAAATTAGTCAATTGGGCGAATAAAAAGAACCAGACTTTTTTAAGCGAACTGATCTGGAGGGAGTTTTTTATCCAGATCCTTTTTAGTTTTCCGAATGTGGTCAACCATAATTTCAAACCGGCTTACGACGGCATTCAATGGCGCAATAACGAAAACGATTTTAAGCGCTGGTGCTCCGGAACAACAGGATATCCTATTGTTGATGCCGGCATGCGGCAGCTCAACGAAACCGGTTATATGCACAATCGGGTACGTATGGTAGTGGCGAGCTTTTTATGCAAACATTTACTCATCAACTGGCAGTGGGGTGAAGCCTATTTTGCTGAAAAATTATTAGATTTTGAATTGGCTTCCAACGTGGGGAACTGGCAATGGGCTGCCGGAACGGGTTGTGATGCTGCGCCTTACTTCAGGGTTTTCAATCCTGAAATTCAACAAAAGAAATTTGACGAAAAAGGAACTTACATCCGCAAATGGATTCCCGAATTTGACCTCGGTTATAACGAGCCCATGATAGACCATGCTTTTGCCAGAGACAGGGCCATTGCGACTTATAAGGCAGGAATAGTTAAGTAAATTCCAAATTTTTAAATTCCAAATTCCAATTATTTTGTTTCATTACAATTGGAATTTGGAATTTAAATTTTTTTCTAATTTTCCCGCTTAGTATTTCAAATAATTATTTACGCTGATTTTTGCTTTCAAATCGAACATTAAATTGTACAAACCAAAGAAAGTACGGTTCATATAAATAAAGTGTTTGGAGCCACGATTTCCATTCATTTTCTTGAGATTGGTATCGTTGGAGAAACGTTCTCCCAATTTGGCGATACTTTCAAAAAAGGTTTCATCTGCAAAATCGAATGTCTCCCCCTGAAATGGTTTCGTAAAAAGGGATAACAGGTCATGAAACATTTCGGTAAAATATTCAATTTCTGCTGGTGAATCATCCGGACGAAGAATCTCCAGTTCAAATAATTTCTGATTAAAAAGCGCCTGATCTGTAATGATATTTTTGTTGATCAATTCAAAATACGGCACATAAAAGTCTTCCGGAATTTGTTTCATACAGCCAAAATCAAGAGCAATTAACTGGTTCTGGTCATCAACCAGGAAATTACCTGGATGCGGATCTGCATGCACTTTTCTCAGAACATGAATCTGGTACATATAAAAATCCCAAAGTGCCTGACCAATTTTATCGCCAACTTCCTGATTTGTATTTTTTGCTGTAAATTCAGAAAGGTGAATTCCCGTCATCCAGTCCATGGTGATAATTTTCTCTGACGAAAACTCCGGATAATAATTCGGAAAAAGGATGTTTTCAATTTTACTGCAGGCTGCAACCACCTGCTCGCTTTGTTTTAGCTCCAGCAAATAGTTGGTTTCTTCTATAAGTTTATCTTCTACTTCTTTAAAATATTTATCAGAATCTTTTCCCTGCAGGTTAAACATTCTGATTGCTATCGGTTTCACCAAAGCCAAATCAGAGGAGATACTGTTGGCCACACCGGGATACTGAATTTTAACGGCGAGTTTTTTTCCGTCTTTAACCGCCAGATGCACCTGGCCAATACTTGCCGCATTTACGGAATTAGCATTGAATTCATCGAAAATTTCATAAGGTGTTTTTCCGAAATTGGTTTTAAAGGTCTTGAGGACCAAAGGCGCAGAAAGCGGTGGAACGGAAAACTGGGACAATGAAAACTTCTCCACATAAGCCTGCGGAAGAAAATTTTTATCCATACTGAGCATTTGGGCTACTTTAAGCGCACTTCCTTTCAGGCTTTTTAAGCCATCGTAAATATCTTCTGCGTTATTTTCGTTTAATTTATCACGGGTCAAATCAGAGTTCACCATTTTTTCGGCATAATGCTTAATATAGTTCACGCCTACCTTTGCTCCTGTCTGAACCAGTTTAGTAGCTCTTTCTATTTTTGAGGTGGGTATATAATCGATTGTTTTCATTATCTGCTGTAAATTTTTTCTTTGAATAGGAATTTCCCTAAATCCAAAAGATGGTTCATTGGCGCTACATTCATGAGTTCGAATGACGCATTGACTGATTTTTCGATAAAAATATCTGTTTTTTCAAAGGCTGGTGAAGCATCATCCATCCAGAATTTCAGGGTTAGCATTAATTGCACCCAGGCTGTTTCCTGAATTGTTTTTTCCTGAAATTTCTGAAAACGTTCCTGTTCGAGCCTGTAATCATCAGTCAGGATTTCGGCAACATATTCTTTAAAACCATCCCGCAGTGTGCCCAATTGTGTCAAATTTCGAATTGGATTTGAACCTGATTTTAAAGCCTGCAAAACATAACTTCGATTTGCCGTCAGGATCTCGAAGAACGTGAAGTAAAAACTCAGCATTTTGTTCTTCATATCGTATTCCAGATACTCCGTGTTTTTATGCAGTAAATCAATTGTATTAACGAAAAACAATCTGAATATTTCTTTTTCTAAACCTTCAAGCGTTCCGAAAAAGTTATAAAATTCAGCTTCTGAAAAATCCTTCCCTTTGGTAAAATGAAATACCGAGGCAGGTTTTTTTCCTGCTTCCAAAACTTCATTCATATAGACTGAAATGATCTCATCCTTAGTAATTTCCTTTTTTTTAGTTGCCATCATATTAAAATTTAGAATTTGCCTTAAAGGTAAGGAATGTTTAAGTACCTTTATTAATCGTTAAACAAAACACTTTGTTAAATAAATGATAAAGCAGATGCCTAAAAATGTACTAATTACCGGGGGAACAGGATTTATTGGCAAATACTTAACAGATATTCTCATTGCCAGTGATTTTTCGGTGTCAATTTTAAGTCGAGCCGACAGAAAAAACACCAATTCCGTAACGTATTATAAGTGGGACTTAACACAGAATTATATTGATGAGAATGCGATCCTGAATGCGGATTATGTCATTCATCTTGCCGGTGAAGGAATTGTAGAAAAACGTTGGACTAAAAAACGCAAGAAGGTAATTTTAGAAAGCCGCACGCAACCCATTGAACTGATTCATTCTATTCTTAAAAAACACAATAAAGCATTAAATGCATTTGTCTCCGCTTCTGCGGTTGGCATTTATGGTGCCGATACGAGTGAGCGGATTTGTACGGAAGAAACACCACCCGCGAACGATTTTCTGGGGTTAACGTGCCAGCAATGGGAAAACGCAGCAGATACAATCGCAGCCCTTGGAATTAGAACCGTAAAAATCAGAACCGGAATCGTCCTTGGAAAAGACGAAGGTTTCCTGAAAAAAGTCGCTCCCGGCTTCAAAGCCGGTTTCGGATCAATTTTAGGAACTGGCAAACAATACCTGCCCTGGATTCATATTGAAGACTTGTCTCAGATTTATTTAAAAGCTATTATGGACATACACATGAATGGGCCCTATAACGCAACAGTTACAGACAATACTACCAATGCGCGATTTTCTAAAATACTCGCTAATTTGTATGGCTATAACCTGTGGCTTCCCAAAGCGCCTGAATTCATTCTTAAAATTGTATTAGGCGAAATGAGCGCAGCCGTTTTAAAGGGCCAGCGCGTTTCTTCAGAAAAAATACAAAAAACAGGTTTTGAATTTCAATATCCGGACATGGAAACAGCCCTTTCGAGTTGTTTAAAATAAGAGTATCATTTCATAATACCGCTCAGGTCTGTGTGTACGGTTTTTGAAATTTTATTAGCCACTACATAGGGAATTTCGATATTAAAGTCCGAAACCGAAAGCGGAAAATTGGATATAATCTGTATCCCGTCAGGCACTTTTTTGATTAAGGCTTTTACGGCAATTATCTTCGATTTTCCATGAAGGTACATTTTTCCCGTGACATCATATTCTTTTTCTGTTTCGGTGATATCTTTTACATCAAACTTTTCGATTTTACCTTTAAAAACAGCTTTCGGGTAACGATGGCTTTCAATATAGTTGTCATTAAAATGCTCCTGCATCAAATCCATTTTGAAACGAAAATCTTTGATAACAACAGTACAGATAAGCGTACTTGTCTGAGGTTCCAGAACAATAGTCCCGAGCTTATTTACCGCTTTTACTTCCTCAAAAAAAGGAACAGAAGCCTGAAAATTTACAATTGCCGAACTGGTTTTAAATTTATCCTGAGCAAGAAGTGAAAATGCGGTAAAAAGAAAAATAAATAAAGTAGTTTTTTTCATAATCGTCAATAATTAAACAATTATGTCATTCGATTCTTTTTAATTTAAGAGGAGAAAAAAACTGAACTTAAGCAAGTCGGAAAAAAATCAAATGGCAATACTCCGTGAAAACTTAGTAACCTAAACCCTATACTTAAAGTTACGAAATTATACGCCACATAGTTCTTGATTTATCCTAAATCTTTGTGAAAAAAATTCTTTTGTAAAATGTTTTTTGTGAAAGGTAAGAAGTGGTAAAATTATCTTTTTCCCTTTTCAATCTCACATCTAACTCATAACTCTCAACCCACAACCCATAACCCATAACCCATAACTCATAACTTATCAACCCTCCACTTCCGTACAAATCTCAATTAAAAACCCATCCAAATCCCTTACATAGGCCACAATCTGCCCCCATGGTTTCTGAGTGGGTTCTTTGACCAGTACAGCTCCGAAAGTAGTTGCTTTTTGTACCATTTCGGGAACATCATCGGTGATAAAACCTATTTCAATTGCAAAGGGCTGCGCTTCCAGATTGCTTTCGATAAAACCTTCCTTTAAATTTTGAGCTGCCAGTTTTTTTGATGCAAAAGAAAGGGTTGTTTCACCTGTACTCAATTCGCCGTAATCATTCTCCGGCGTGACAAATTTTCTTGAAAATCCAAAAGCATTTTCATAAAATGCAACTGCTGTTTCCACATTTTCAACATATAAAATGGTGTATCCGAACTTTATCATTTTTTCTATATTTAAATTATTATAATAGTACTTAAGTCTATCCTATTTCCAGAAGTACGTTATACTTATCCAGACTTGCCAAATCTTCAATCGAATTTACGCTGGTAATTTTAGCGTGTTCTTCGATTTCTTTTTTAGTTTCAATTTGCTTGATGCATTTTCTGAAGCGGCGTACTTCGTCCAGACTGGATAAAATCAATCCCGGTACAGGAACGCTTTTTCCTTCTTTGTCTTTGGCCACCATCGTGAAATAAGACGAGTTACAATGTTTTACCGCTCCGGTCTGAATATTCTCCGACTCCACACGAATCCCTACAATCATAGAACTTCTTCCGACGTAGTTTACAGAAGCTTTCATGGTAACCAATTCACCCACTTCAATTGGTTTCAGAAAGTTTACGGTATCAACAGATGCGGTGACACAATAATTTCCGGAAAACTTTGAAGCGCAGGCAAAAGCAATCTGATCCAGTAAAAGCAAAATATATCCTCCATGTATTTTTCCGCTAAAATTGGTGTGTGAGGGCAGCATTAGTTCGGAAATACTTACTTTGGAAGAAGAAACGGGTTTGAAATCGGCAGTCATGTGGTATTATTTTTTTAGTATTTATTTTTAGTTTAGTTGTTCATTTTCGTCAGCACTTGCCCTGGCGATAATATTTTCGGGCAGTGCTTTTTTGGCTTTGGCCCCCATTTTTTTTAACTTCTCTACACTTGAAATCAAATTTCCTTTTCCATCAACTAATTTGTTCATGGCGCTGTCGTACTCGTTTTTGGTATCTTTAATTTTATTCCCAATCCGAACCAGGTCCATTACAAAACCTTCAAATTTATCGTATAAGGCACCGGCCTGCCTGGCAATTTCGAAAGCATTTTCCTGTTGCTTCTGGTTGGCCCACATACTGTCAATCGTTCGTAAAGTAGCAAGCAGCGTACTTGGCGTCACGATTACGATATTTCGGTCAAAGGCTTTATTGTACAAGGCAGAATCTTCGTTTAAAGCAATGGCAAAAGCAGGTTCTATAGGAATAAAAAGCAGCACAAAGTCCGGGCTTTCTATTTGATACAAATCGTGATAATTTTTATTTCCGAGTTGTTCTACGTGTCTTTTAATGGAATTTACATGTTCTTTCAGGAATTCAATTTTCAGGAGTTCCGATTCTTCGTTGATCCACTTTTCGTAGGCTACCAGAGAAACTTTAGAATCGACAATCATTTTCTTACCGTCGGGCAGATTAATAACCACATCGGGGAAAACCCTTGCGCCTTCACTGTTTGTAAAACTTTGCTGTACTTCGTATTCGCGTCCTTTTTCCAGACCCGATTTTTCAAGCACACGTTCTAAAACCAGTTCTCCCCAGTTGCCCTGCATTTTACTGTCGCCTTTCAATGCTTTGGTTAAATTGAGGGTTTCTTTGCTCATTTGGGCATTCATTTCACTTAAACCCACAATCTGCTGGCGTAAGGCTGCGTGATAATCAATACTCTCCTTATGGGTTTGCTCGACTTTTTGTTCAAATCCATGAATTTTATCCTGTAAAGGCAAAAGGATATTCTTCATGTTTACCGTATTTTGTTCGGTAAATTTAGCAGTCTTTTCTTCGAGGATTTTATTGGCCAGGTTCTCAAATTCTTTGGTGAATTTTTCCTGTAACTCGGTTATTTCGTTTTTTTGTTCTTTATGGCGTTCCCATAAATTTTCAAAATCAACTTCTTTTTTGGAAAGCTGAATGGCTAAACTGTCTTTTTCGGTCCGGATATTTTCTTTTTCGGAATTATTTGAATAAAGCAGTTTTTCAAAAGCAATTCTTTCTTTCTCGAACTGTTCTTTTTGCAATTGCAGCTGATTGAATGTAGCATTTAATCGTTCATTCAAACTTACTTTTTCGGATTCCGAACGGGCCGCAAACAATAATCTGCCTAAGTATATTCCTAAGAACAAGGCGATAACAAAAGCAAACAAAACCGGAAGAAAGTCAAACATAAGCAAGTTTATTTTAAGTAAAAGTACGCAATAATACGTAGTGCCTAATTTTTAAAATTGAAATTTCACGAATAACCGGTGATTCTGAATTAAATAAACATTCTAAAATAAAAATGTTTTTTCTCACGCAACCATTTTCTAAAATTACATCTTCTAAATATAACCTATTAAAAAAAATCATGAAAAAATTAATACTTGGCTTATTTATAGCTTTTGGAATTAGCGCTTGCTCATTAAGCAATGATGATCTGAATGTTGATTGCGGATCAAATGTAGACGCCCCTTTTACAGGAATTCCATTTTTATGTAATTACAGTGTAAAAACACTACCTCCCAATCCAGTTGCGTATATCGTTAACACGCAGGAAAGACTTGAAAGTTATTTCACAAAACACGAAAACACCTGTCCAAACCCTACTGATCCGGCTATCGATTTTACAAAATACTATTTAGTGGGTATTTTCTCAGGAGCGAAACCTACAAGCGGATACGATATCAAAATGACGTCTATCGTTGAAAACAACTGTGAAATCATTATCAACTTTTACGAAAAAGCACCGCTGGCCGGTGAGTCGATAACACAAACGCCAACCTACCCTTCTGATTTTATTCTGATTCCTAAAACTGCTAAAACTGTTCTTTTTAACAGAACTAATGAGAGTTCAGATAAAATCGTAATTGGAAGTTTTGCAAATCAATGTACCGGTGCCGATTGTCAGAAGTTTTTCCAATTGAATGATTATAACATTCTGAAATTTCAAAATGTAGTGGCCGGAAGTTATGATTTTAACCAATATAAATATACTGCAACAGGTAAGAGAAGTGAGTATACTTTATTCTTAAAAAATGTACCAGCTGAGATTGCTGCCCTGAAAGGACAAACAAAAACCTACGGTACGCCTGATACGGCAGGTCACGGTGGCGTTTATTTTGAATTGCGTCAGGGTGCGGTTACCACCAAAATTTACATTGACAATACGGATACCGCAGATCAGAATGCAGCTATAAAAGCATTCAAAAAATCCATTCAGGATAAAATCACACTCCTGAAATAATACGAAAACAACACACTTTATTATCGATTCCGGTTTTGATCCCTGGTGACAATCCGGAATCAGGTAATTTAGAAAATGACGTCATTATTTTTAAAAACCAAAGTTATCCACGCAAAATACTGACAATCAAAACATAGCAATCCTAAACACGCTTACGAATACTACTCAGACTATCTCTAAAAGATAGTTTTCTGAGTGAAAAAAAACTAATTTTGCCAAAACAAATTTAACCACATCTTTGAAAGACGATTTAGAAAAATATATTAAGCAATGCATGCAAAATGAAAGAGAAGGACAACTGAAAATTTATCAGTTGTTTTCTCCTGTTTTGTACGGAATCTGCTTGAAATATATGAAAAATGAAGACGACGCCAAAGATGTCTTTCAGGAAGCATTTGTAATTGTTTTTCAAAAAATAAGTCAATACAAGTTTGAAGGAAGTTTTGAAGGCTGGTTAAAACGCATTTTTATCAATAAACTTATCGAGACTTTAAACAAAAAGAAAAAGGAAAATTTCTTTTTAGATGTTTTTGATCCCGATACCGATTATAGCGAAGAGGAAGAACTCGACATTATTCCGATTGAACAGGAAAAGTTACTCGAATATATCCGGGATTTACCCGATCAGTACAGGACCGTTTTTAACTTGTATGTTTTCGAAAAAATGAAACATAAAGAAATAGCCGAAGTATTGAAAATCTCAGAAGGTACCTCAAAATCAAATTTAAACAGGGCCAAGCGAATTTTGCAAAAAAGAATTTTGAGCATAAAAAATTTTAAGACAGCATGAAGAAGCAAAAAATAGAAGATATTTTTTCATCAATGGAAAACTTTTCCAGTGTTCCGCCACCCGAATTATGGGGACAGATTGAAGAAAAACTAAACAAACCTAAAAAGAAGAAAAGAGCTATTCTTTGGTGGTCGGCTGCTGCATGCTTATTATTAGGTCTCATGCTCCCTTCTGTATTGCATTTTAATTCAGGGTCTGAAATTAAAGATGCAAATACGAATGCCGTAGAAAATAACAGCGTCGCTCTTGACGAAAACGCGGCAGAATCCAATCCCGATAAAACAGTTTCTGCTGATAAAAATACACTCGGCGAAAAACCGTTGAATGTTAAAAATTTAGAAGAACCTGTGAAAAAATCACTTTCCGATCAGGAAAAAGTAGAAATCGAGGAAACAGCTATTGTGCATGCTGGTGCAGATAACAAGACCAATCGCAACCTTTCGAATGAGGAAGTGGGAATTACGGGAAAAAGAAACGGAACTCAGGCTGTAGCCGAAAATACTTTTACTCGTGAAAAAGAAAACACCTTACATTCTGCTTCTAAAAATCAAATAGTAAGCAATAAAAGAAATGCGAATCAAATTGCAGCTGAAAAGTCATTTAATCCCGGAAAGGAAAATTTATTTAATTCTGATTCAAAAAATCAACCGTTAGCTGCCGACAGCCGAAATACAAATCAAAGTTTAGCAGCGAAAACACTAAACAATGGAAAGCAAAATCTGTTTAATGCTGCCTCAAAAACGCAAGCAGCGGATCTGGAGAAACGAAAAGCAAATCAGATTCTTACCGAAAAGACCTTTAATCAGGGAAAGCAGAATCCATTTAACGCGACCTCAAAAAATCAGCTTTCAAATGCTCTTTTTGAAGATAAACAGTATTCTAAAAACAGTCCAAACAGCAATAACGGCTTCGCTTTACATTCTTCCCAACCCTTTTCAAATGATTCGGAAAGTAAAATGGCTAAAAGCGGAAAAGAATCCAAAAACGAATTGGCTGTAACTGAAAAAACTTTTGCGGAGCATCAGAAAAGCACTTCAAAATTTGGCGATGTATTAACCAAACAGGATTCTGTTCAGTTAGCGGAACTTCAGAATTTAGAAAAAGGTATTGTTACCAGCGAAATTAAAAAAGAAACAGAAAAAGAAGTAAAAGCGAAATCAAATGCCGAAAAATGGGCTGTTGAAGTTTTTGCCGGCGTTGCCAATTCTGAAAATTATAAAAATGAGAAAACGTTAGGCCATGTCAATGACTCGAAACAAAGCAATTCCTATGGTGTAAAAACAAAGTACAAAATCAATAAAAAATGGGCAGTGGGTTCCGGTTTTAAAATCAACGAACTGGGTCAGAGTATTGCTAATGTCTCGTATATGAATGTGAGTGAAAAAAATAATTCTCTCGCAAGCTATAGTGATTATTACATTCAAAGTTCGGCTACTCCGCAAATTGCGTCCAACAGTGATTATGTATTTGTTTCGAACAGCAGTAAGGAGGTACTGAAAAGTAACAATCTTCAGACGGGTAATTTAGATCAGAGTTTAAAATATATCGAAATGCCCTTAGAGGTTTCCTATGCTGTTTTCAGTAAAAACAAAACGAGTATCAGCTTAAATACAGGCGGTTTTGTGGGCAAATTGATTTCAAACAATGTCGCTTTGGATGGTAACAGCATTGGGCAAAATATTGAAGCCAATGACTTTGTTTACGGTTCTGTATTAAGCAGTACGGTGCAATACCGCATTTATAAAAAAACAAATGTTTTTGTGGAACCGGCTATGAATTATTATTTAAATCCGTTAAACAACCAGTCTTTCAATCAGTTTCAATGGGGATTGAATTTTGGATTGAATGTTTCGTTTTAGACTATTTTTTGTTGTAATTTTCAAAAAAACAGCAACAAAAATAACTTCCTAAGAATGAGCATTAAAAACAATTTGAATAATCCAAATTACATTCCGCCGGACCTACTTCTGGCCAGGGAATTGGTTTATGATCTGTTAGATCTGAAATGTAGCCAACCTCATCCTGAAGCAGAAAGTGCGGAATACAGCGCATATCGTTTTCAATTGAACGGTAAGAATATTTGCTATCGGGAAGCCAAAATTACACCCACAAAAACAGGTCAGTTTGTGACCTTATGGAAACGCAATCAATCCTCAAAGACTATTGAACCTTTTGATGCTTCAGATGCTATTGATTACATTATAATAAGCGTCAGAAAACAAGAATTGTTCGGGCAGTTTATTTTCCCAAAATCAGTTTTATTGGCGAAAGGGATATTTTCTACTGACGCCAAAGAAGGGATACGAGCCACAAGGGTTTATCCGCCCTGGGATGAAACCAAAAGCAAACAGGCTCAGAAAACACAGCAGTGGCAATTGGATTATTTTTATGAAATTCAGCTCAATTCCTCTACAGATTTAAATCATGTAAAACGTTTACTGGAGCATGATTAAAAGTCTAAAATAATAAACAAAGGCAGCTCGATTGAGCTGCCTTTGTTGTTTTAAAAATAAAAAAAGCTTTATTTCTTAATAATTTTACTGGTGTAAATCACCTTATTATTTTCAGTCAAAGTATAAAGATAAACTCCGCTTTTAAGGTTACCGACAGGAATCACTGAATTACTTTTTTCCTGAGTTCCTTTTATTTCAATCGGACTCATTACTAAACGGCCTGATATATCGTAAATTCTTAATTTCAGGTTTTTATCATGCGCTGTTTTCACTGTAACGTTTACAACATCTGATGCCGGATTCGGATAGGCCTGAACAAAATATCCGTTTTTATTTTCAAAATCTGTTGTAGATAAATTATCGGCTTTGAATTCGAAACGGGCGATTACGGGTCCGTGATCTGAAGTGTTAGTGGTATAACCTGAAATATCCGCGCGTGGATCGTATACTGCAATTGAGTTCGGAATGTACTGGTCTGTCAGTTCATTCGAAATCACAATATGATCCAAAAATCCTCCGGAACTTAAAAAACTATAGGCTCCTGCCTGGCTGATTCCTAAGGTCAATGCATTGTAACGGTCTGTATCTTCTACTATTTTCTGATAAGAAGAAGGAATAGTTGGTCCCACAACTGATATTTTTACATCATCGTTAAAATCGCCCAAAATCATAAAATTCGAATTTGGATAATTGGCATCTAAAGCGTCTTTTAAATATTCGGCATCGTATTTACGCTGGTTGTATTTAAGCATATCGCTCCCACTGTTGGCACGCGCGTGAATATCAATCAGGTTAATTTCTTTTTTGATCCCTCCAATATTAGTTTCAATCTTAACCAAATAAGGCAAGCGTCCTGAAGAGAAAAAACTATCGTCATTAACCTGCGGAGTTTCTGTTCCGGGATAGCCCGGTAAAATTGTCGTTCCGTTACGAACAGCATCATATAAATCCTTAAACAACACTTCCGTACTTTTTACAGTAGTAGTTTGTGTGTTATACAGCACTACCAGTTTCTGAGGTGGAAAATTAGCTTCCGGATCATTAAAAGAATAAGACCAGGAAGTGGAAATTGTTTTGTCGAATGTTTTTCCGTTTATATTTATTTTCTGGATCAGCGCATCTATAGAAGGATCATCGGAAACTTCCTGTACGACATATACATCGGCATTGAGCTTATTCATTACTTTGGCAACATTGTCTATTTGTAAGGCATCATCAGTTGGCCCGAATTCAGTTCCGCTTTTATCTTTTACGTCGGTACCGAAAAACTCCAGATTATAGGTTACAACATCAAAAGTATCTGCTTTTGGTAAAGATGAACCGGTTAAAGCTCCTATTTGCTTGTTTAGCCCCGTCCCGGTTACTGTTAATATACCTGAAATAGTAAGCGCTTTTACTGACGGTGTAAATCTTGCATAGAGCGTTTTACCTGCGACGGCGTCTGCAGCACTTACAACAATAGCGGATTGAAATAAAATATTGTCTGACGAAACCTGATAATCAGCAGGAGCCGTAATGGTAATATCCCCGTAGCCATCTGCTTTAAAATCAAACGGTTTACCGGCCGATATCGCGTTAGGGCTAACGTCTCCAAAATCCAAAACAGGATTTGAATCAACATACCCGGTTTCATTAGTAACAGCATAATCATCAAAAGACCATTCTGAAGCATTATTGGTTCCTCCGGCGGTAGTTTCATAAACCCAGGCGAGATATGTATGACTTGTTTTATAAGCCCCCAAATTGATATACTGTGAGGGTACATAAGTTCCTGTTGCTGTTGGAAAATTACCATTTATTTCTGTCCATGTTGCCGTTTCAGGACTGCTTTTCCCGTCATAATCAACAGAAACCAATAATTTCAAACCCGGCCCCGCATAAAACTTACGGGTGTAGAAAGACAATAAAGGAAACTGATTAAAATTATCCAGACGTAATCTTGGTGATATTAACCAATCCTTGCTTGCTCCGGTATCTGAAAAACCATTCATAAGAACCGCACCGGTTCCGGAATTCACATTTCTTGCAACGGTAGTAGTCGACCATTTATTAATGGGACCCGATACATTATACTGAGTCCAGCCACTGTTTGTAAAAACACTGGGATCGTTAAAGCCCTGTACATACGGATTAATTCCTCTTCCTGACAGCGTAACCGTTTTAGTTGCTGCACCGGTTGATTCATGTGTAATCTGACCTGAAAAAATGCCTGTTGCATTTGGAGTGAACTTTACATAAACGGTTGGTGTTGCATTACCCGCAAAATCAGACAGGTTATAAGTTAGCGAAGATTGAAAGTTGGTATTGTCTTTGGAAATTGAAAAATTAGCTCCCGCAGTAACTACAACATCATTCGTAAGATTGCTTCCCTGAATCTGATAAGATAACGTTTCCGAATCATAATTTGCCTCAGAAAATCCCAGATCCAGTGCAGTTGTTGTCGTGGATAAAGACGGGATTACAACACTTGAGGTGGTCACATCTACTTTATTTACCGTGGACTGAATGTTCCCGTAATTATCCTCCGAAATAGAAAAAACAGAGTACGAAGTATTAAGAGTCAAACCACTAAAAGTTTTCACATATATCTGGGAAGGATCTGTAATGTCCAGAAATCCGGATTGTAACGCAGCAGTTCCAGTGGCGTCAAGACCGGATTTTATCTGGGCAGCAGTTGGTTCTGCACTTCCTGATGGCACTAATACATAATATGTTTTGGCAGCCTCATCTACTTTATTAGAGAAATCAAAACTGTCCGACAATATCGTACTGGCCTGTGGATAACCTGCCACATTTACCGGAGCTGTGTTATCACTTCTTATATCTATGTTATCAATCGCAAAAGAAGGACGTGAGCCTCCGCCTGAATTTTGTTTGGAAATCCATCTGATTTGCACAACAGGCTGGTTTTCGCATTCTGCGGGTAATGTTACTTTGATTGTTTTTACATTCTGCGGCGTAGTAACCGCTGTGATTTGTTTTACATCATTGTTAACATAAGCCGTTGGCAATAAAGAAACGAAAGCGGCAGTTGTTCCAATACGATATTGCAAAACCATTTCATTTATACGGGTATTATTGGTCGCTGGCGGTATATCATACGGATTACGAATGGTCATCGCATCATATTTAATCTGAATCGCTGTCTGACCAATTGTTGAGAAAGCCAATCCGATAGCCAGATCAAGAGAACCTGTATTCAGGAATCCGATCTTTCCATCGTAATTATGAAAATTACCACTACTGGTAGAAGCATTGCTGCTCGCAACCAAAGGTCTGTCGGCAACCATAGTAGCAGCTGTAGCAAATTGACTTGTCCCTGATGGATTTGATGTCGACACAGTCCAGCCCTGAAAACCTGCCGGATAGGCTACTACTGTTGCAGCAAAAGAAAAATCCTGCGTGTAAGGCAAACTTTGAGCTGTTGGCATGGTCTGTGCCACAAGACTCATCGAAAAGCAACAAAAAAAGCTAAAAAAAGCGATTACGTTACGTAAAGAGTAAATGTTTTTCATACGTTTGAAAATAGGGGTTTTTAGAAATCAAATTTATAGTCTTTAATATTAACGGAATATTGTAAAATCTTAAACATATTGTACCCAAACCGGTAAACATCTGGCAACAAAAAGGAAATTATTAACTCATCTATTCCATTATTGTCAGCAATTACAGGCTTTGACAGCATTATACATTATTCGAAAAATTTACCTACAAGATAGTAATTTATAAGAAATAACTTTAGATAATTATTTTTATTATATGAAAATAAACAAAAAAAGACCCTCTGAAAGTAGAAGGTCTTTTAATTCTATAGTTGGAAATACAACTAAACCGCGGTATAACCTCCGTCGGCAATGATATAACTTCCTGTGGTAAATGAAGATTTTTCGGAACTTAAAAACAAAACCAGTTCTGCAATTTCCTCGGCAGTTCCCAAACGATTCATGGGTGCTTTTGCTGCAATTGCTGTCATTGCACTACTATCTAAATTATCTTTTAACAATGCCGTTTCAATATAACCCGGGCCAACGGCATTGCAGCGAATATTTTTCTGAGCATACTCTGCGGCAATATTTTTGGTCAGTCCGACAACTCCATGTTTTGATGCGGTGTAAGCCACACTATTCGGAGCGGCGACCTGACCGTGGATGGATGCAATATTAACAATGCTTCCACCGCCGTTTTTTTCAATTTGTTCTAATTGATAACGACAGGCGTAAAAAACACCACTAAGGTTGAGCGCAATAACGCGATCCCAGGACTCCGGCTCGTATTCTCCTGTTGGTTTGGCCGGACCGCCCATTCCCGCATTATTACACGCAATGTCCAATCGCCCGTATTTTGCAACCGTTTCCTCTACCAGCCTCTTATTGTCACTTGCACTTGAAGAATCTCCTTTGATGAAAAATGCTTCTCCACCACTATCCTTTATAATTTTTACGGTTTCCTGACCGTGTTCTGTATTTATGTCTGAAATAATAACTTTTGCTCCTTCCCGAGCATAGGCTTCTGCAACAGCACGCCCAATTCCTGAACCTGCTCCCGATACAAAAGCCACTTTGTTTTCTAAAAGTGCCATAATCTTGTATTTTAATTAATACTACAATTTACGAAGATCCGCAGGGATGACCCGTTTAAAACAGGACTTTAAAATAACATTAACGCTGTTTGCCAATCAAATGTTATTTAAGAAAAAAAAGGCCAAAGTCATTAAAACATTTACTATTCATCCAATTTCATATTGCCTCTGTCTTTATGATTGTCGGGATCAGAATTAGGATAACGATTTGGCGTTACATCAGAATTCCTGTCTTTGTTTTCAACCGTTTTTTTCGCCTCTTCTTCTGTAGAAACGCCACGGTTTGAATTTTCGCTATCAGTCTGATCCGGAACTTTATTTATCTTTTCATTTTCATTTCTTGCTCTCTCTACCACTTCTTTGTTGCCGTCTGCGTCAGTTACTACTTCTTTCTGCAGTTTTGTATCGTCCGGTTTATCATCGTGGGAGACATTTTTACCTTTCAGTTCATCGCTGGTTTTTTGTACTCCGTTTATTTTTTTAGAGCCTAAATCATTAGTTTCCATATTTTTATTTTTTAAAATTCGTATCCTAATATTACGAATTCTATGACAAAAAACTAAATGCTTTAACATAGCTTTTGCATAATAAAACGTTCTTCTTTCAATTATAATCAAACAAAACTATCTTTGCAGAAAAATAAGACATGCACCAACACTTCATTCTTTTTAAACCTTATGGCTATCTCAGCCAGTTTATTTATGAATTAAAAAGAAAGAAAAAGCTTCTTGGCGAATTGTATAATTTCCCGGAAGGCACAATGGCTATCGGCCGTTTAGATGAAGATTCTGAGGGCTTGCTCTTACTGACCACCGACGGAAAAGTAAGTGAACAGATCAGAAGCAAAAAAGTCGATAAGGAATATTACGTGCAGGTCGATGGTGTAATCACCGCTGAAGCTATCGAACAACTGCAACAAGGTGTCGAAATCGGTTTTGATGGCGGTAAATACATCACAAGACCCTGCAAAGCTTTTATCGTGACGGAAATTCCGGACTTTGGACCAAGAGCAAAAAAAATAAGGGACGAACGCCATGGGCCAACTTCATGGGCTTCCATAACGGTAAATGAAGGTAAATTCCGTCAGGTGCGAAAAATGACCGCTGCCGTTGGTTTTCCGACTTTACGATTGGTTCGCGTTCGCATAGGAAATGTATATTTGCAAAACTTAAAAGCCGGAGATGTTCTGGAAGTTGAGGATTTTTTTAAATTAGATCATGAGGCAATTTGATAATTTGATAATTTGATAATTTGATAATTAGACAATTTGATAATTAGATAATTAGATAGTTTGATAATTACCCGATTAGATAATTAGATAATTTTTAGAATTCTGAACTTATAACCAATAACTCACAACTAATAAGTCATACCCCATAAATCATAACTCAAAACTCATAACTCATAACTCATAACTCATAACTCAAAAACCAATGCTGAACGTAGTTCTTGTAGAACCTGAAATTCCGAATAATACCGGAAACATCGGAAGATTGTGTGTCGGTACAGAAAGTCGCCTGCACTTAATTCACCCTTTTGGATTTGTAATTAATGATAAAAACCTGAAACGTTCCGGTTTGGATTACTGGGTACACCTTGATGTTACCGAGTATGCCAATCTTGAAGAATGGATCAGGCAAATTCCGGATCCGTCACGTGTTTTTCTGATGAGTTCGCATGCCGAGAAATCGTACCTGCATAATGAATTTCAGGATGGAGACTGGCTGGTTTTCGGAAAAGAAAGTGTGGGTTTAAGCCAAGAAGTTCTGGCCCGTTTTGAAAATCATTTAACGATTCCGATGTCAAAATTAATCCGAAGTTTTAATATTGCGAATTCTGTTGCTTTTGTGGTGGGTGAAGCTAAAAGACAAATTGGATTAAAGGTGTAGTCCGGTATCAATTATTGAATGGTAATGAGATTTAATAATATTAGGTACTTTTAAACTAGTACTGTTCTTACAAAAACTGAGCCCCTATCTAGCCCTGATGGGAACGGCATCCTTTTGTGGTGGGGTTCACCACAAAAGATATAGTGGACAGCAGGATTAGCTCCTGAAAAAAAATCTAAGTAATAATAAACTTTCCTTTCTCTGCATCAAAAACGATATGTTCGTCTTTGAACAAAGTAGCAAAACTTCCGTTTGAAATTAAATTACAAGGTTCATCCTGAACAATTACATCAGGCGTCATGATAATCATTTCATCGCTCAATTGTATCGCCAGATCAATATCGTGAGTCGAAAAAACAATACACTTTTGAGTTTCCTGGGTGAGCTTTTTCAATAATTTGAAAAGGGAGACTTTATGCAGCAAATCAAGATGGGTCGTCGGTTCATCGAGGATGATCAACGGTGTATCCTGCGACAGCGCTCTTGCGATTAAAACTTTTTGCAATTGTCCGTCGCTGATCTCAAAATGTTTTTTAAGCGCCAGATCGCTGATTTGCGTCAGTGCCAAAGCCTCATTTACCTTTGTAATATCTTCGGGCGTTAAAGTACCAATCCAGTTCGTGTAGGGCTGGCGACCCAAGGCCACTAATTCGAAAACAGTCAAATTACTGGGCGGAAGTTTTTCAGTCAGCACCAGGCTTAAGTTTTGTGCTAAAGCCAAAGGTTTGTAGGTATTTATATTTTTACCATTCAGAAAAACGGTTCCCGCTAAAGGCTGCTGAATCCCTGTTATGGTTCTTAATAAAGTCGATTTCCCTATTCCGTTTGCTCCTATCAGCGAAATGAGTTTTCCTGCCCTGAGATTTAAATTTAGCTTTTGGGCAATAGTCACAGTTGCTTTCCCGGACTTGTAGCCAATACTTAAATCTGAAGTAGATAGAATTGTTTTCATTATTTTTTAAGGTGCTGATATTCTTTTGTTATTGGAAATTTCTTTTTTTCAGTAATAAATAGACCACAACAGGAGCCCCAATCAGCGACGTAATCGCATTGATAGGCAATGTTGTTTCGAGGCTCGGTAACTGTGAAGCAATATCGCAAAACAGCATGATAATTCCGCCATAAAAAAACGTGCTCCAATATAAAACGACATGATTACTGGTCTGAAAAGTAAGTTTTGCAATATGGGGCACTGCCAAACCAATAAAAGCAATCGGACCGGCAAAAGCCGTGATGCTTCCCGCCAGAATACTGGTGGCAAATATGATGATTAATCTGGCTCTCTTATAATTCAGTCCCATGCTTTTAGCATAATTTTCCCCCAAAAGCAGCGCATTCAGCGGTTTGATGCTGCCCGCACTTAGAAGAAGACCCAGACCCACACAAACTGCCAAAATGCAAATTGAGGTCCAGGAAAGATTTCCAAGACTGCCTAATGACCAAAAAGTAAATTTCTGCAACTGCTCTGCGGAACTAAAAGAAGTCAGAACCCCGACAATAGCACTGGTAAAACTGCCAAACATAAGTCCGACGATTAAAATTGCCATTGTGTTTCTCAGTTTTTGTGCTACTACTAACACCAACAGCAAAACGGAGATACTTCCTAACGTTGAGGCCAGTACAATTCCGTATGCAGATACTAAAATTGTGTTTAGAAATGGCGGTAGAAAACCGGCACCCAGAATCACTACAGCTACCGCTAAAATAGCTCCTGAACTCAAACCCAAAACGTCCGGGCCAGCCAGTGGATTCCGAAATAAAGTCTGCATCAGCAAACCGCTAACAGACAATCCTACACCTACCAAAACAGCCGTAATGGCTTTCGGCAGGCGATAGTTAATGATGATGTATTCCCAGGTTGATTTACTGGCTGTTCCACCCGTCAGGCTGGTATATACTTCTTTGAAGGGAATGGTAACGGACCCTAGACTAATGTCAAGAAAAAACATGAACAGCAGTGCCAAAGCCAGTATAAAAAACAGGATTATATTGCGTTTTTTAGGAATCAAGCTGATTATTTTAATTTGGATGCAAAAGTTAATTCATAGCCCGGTAACAGATCAGGATGAAAAATTTTGATATAATCTTTTAAAACTAAATCGGGGCGGCTTGGTGCCAGCTCATAATAAATTATTCCTCCCGTTGCCCCAAACTGACTTTCAAAAGTATAAACGTTTTTATTTTTGAAAGCATCAAACTGTGTATAATGCGGATTTATTTTCCCAAACTCGTCGAGCGTTTTAAAGGATCCTGCCGCGATCCAGAAATTAGCCGTCTTGGCTTTGACCAATACTTTTTCAAATGACAGTCCTTCGCTTCCGGTTCCTTTCAGATCTGCCCATAAATAATTGGCCTGCGAATCCTTCATAAACTGAGCTACCCAGCTGTTTCCTTTGGCAACATACCAGATATCTTCATACATCGATCCGTACAAAACCGTAGAAGTGGCTTTTTGATCTGCTGCTAATTTCTTTGCCTGAGTGTAGCTTAAAACAATCTTGTAAAACAATTCTTTTGCTTTATCTTCCTTGCCAAATAAGGCCCCGTAAAGCTTAATCCATTCTGCTTTTCCCAGCGGGGACTGCTCCATCCAGTCGGCCTGGATAAAAACATTTAAGCCGCTTTTCTTTAAATTGTCCAACATCGGGTTGTTGTTGTCTACCCCAAACGTAACAATAAGGTCCGGTGACAATTCTATAAGCTGTTCGATATTTAATTTTTCATTCTGACCCACATTTTTGACAGCACCTTTATCAATCAGCGCTCTTGTTTTCTCTGAAGAAACATAATCTGTATGTGGAAAACCAATGAGTTTGTTTTCGACTTCCAGCATTTCCAAAAACGGAATGTTGGTTGTAGAAGTCACTACCACAGATTCCAAAGGCACCTTTATAGTGGTATAAGATTGTAAGCTGTCGGGAACTTTAGCTTCTTTTTCTTTTAGGATATAAGTGAATTTTTTATTGGCATTTGGCCATGGATTTAAAACCGTTACCACCGAATATCCCTCATGTTTCACAATAGAAAGCCCGGAAGCATACTCGATACTATTTTTTGAAGTTTCCGTTTTAACGGATGCCGTATCTTCATTTTTTTTACATCCGGTAAGGAGCAGGAAAGAAAAAAGAAAAATAAATTTAGGTAATAAATGTTTCATCTTTAGGTTATATAGTTTTTAGGGTATGGTATTTGTAATTCCTTCTGAACAGATGTGATTTCGAAGTAGTACAAATTCATAATTACATTTCAATGATGGCAAAGGTAAACCAATTTCTATTTTTTTTGTTTACTTTTATTCTTACAAAATTAAACAAATATTATTTTTACTCACATGAATACCACAAAAACAAAAGTTTGCTTAAGCTGTGACTCTTCTTTCAGCTGCGGAGATATTTCTGTTGAAAACAAATGCTGGTGTAATGACTACCCTCCTATTTTTAATCTTTCTGAAGGTGGTGACTGTCTTTGTCCGGTTTGTTTTAAAGAAGCATGTGAAGATAAAATAGATGCCTATATTGAAACCCTGACCCCCGAAAAAGCCCTTCGTAACAAAGCTGCGGCTTTACCAAAAACAGAACAATTAATCGAAGGAATTGATTATTACCTTGAAGACGAAAAATATGTTTTTAAAGCCTGGTTTCACTTAAAAAGAGGAAGCTGTTGCGGCAACAAGTGCAGGCATTGCCCGTATTAAATTATTTTTGGTGCCTTATAAATTCATACATTCGTCTTTGCGTTAGGGATAGGAACGGCATCCTTTTGTTTTTTTCTTTAAAAAATAAAAGATAAAGTGGATAGCCCGACCGGAGGGAACGCCCCAGTTATCATTGTAAAATTTATAATTCATACTCCAAAATGATCTATCTAATTACCGGCGGTGAACGATCCGGCAAAAGCAGTTATGCCCAGAACCTGGCTTTACAACTTTCTGATGCCCCGCTGTATGTGGCAACGGCCCGAAAATGGGATTCGGATTTCCAGAACAGAATCGACAGGCATCAGCAGGAACGGGACGAACGCTGGACGAATATTGAAAAAGAAAAATATTTAAGCGAGATTGATTTCACCGGAAAAGCAGCTTTAATCGATTGTGTGACGCTGTGGCTGACCAACTTTTTTGTCGATACTAAAAATGATGTTTCCTTATCGCTGGAAGAGGCCAAAGCTGAATTTGAAAAAATAGCAAAACAACCCCATACCGCCCTGATCATTGTGACCAATGAGATTGGAATGGGCGTTCATGCTGAAACTCATATCGGTAGAAAATTCACCGAACTACAGGGCTGGATGAATCAGTTTCTGGCAGCAAAAGCGGATGAGGTGGTGTTGATGGTTTCCGGAATTCCAGTTACTATAAAAGGAAAAAATTCCAAAACTTAAAAAAAATTCCAAATTTTTAAATTCCAAATTCCAGGTTCATACTTTATCTTGTGATTCCTTTTTGGAATTTGGAATTTAAAAATTGAACATTGAAAATTAATATATGAGTTATTTAGATGATATATTAAAATCACGCCGTGATACCCGACATTTTACTGCCGATGAAGTTCCTGAAGAAGTGATACAAAAAGCTTTACAGGCCGGTCACTGGGCACCTTCTGTTGGACTGACGGATGCTACGAAATATTATATTATTAAATCGCCGGAAGTTAAAAGTGCTGTTAAAAATTTGTTTTCAGATTATAATACAAAAGCAGCCGGACTGACCGACAATCCGGAACAAAAAGAACAGTACCAATCCCTGAAACTGGAAGCTATTGAAGAAGCTCCCATCGGACTGATCATTGCTTACGACAGATCGGTTTTAAATCAGTTTACGATTGGCACCGTTGGCAGTAATGAAGCCGTTAAATTCAGTTCGGTTTGCGCTGCGCAAAACATCTGGCTTTCGCTCACGGAACAGGGTTACGGAATGGGCTGGGTCTCGATTTTGAATTATTATCAGTTTAAAAAAATAATCCACTTGCCGGAAAATATGGAACCTCTTGGTTATTTCTGTATCGGGAAACCGGCCACCAATTACGACAATCAGCCGATGCTGCAGCAATTAAACTGGAAGCAGAAATCGGAGGCGCCGGACTGTACGGAAATCAAAACTATTGTGAAAGAGGAAGTTCCGAACTTTCAGTTCAATTCTCAGGTTACGAATAAAAACAAAACGGCTTTCAGACAGCTTTTGCAGGACAAAATCGATTCCAAAACCAAACCTGTTGGCGCTTTAGGCATTTTAGAAGATTTGGCTTTCCAGTTGGGAAATGTTTTTGAAACTTTAAATCCAAAAATAAAAAATCCGAATATTGTGGTTTTTGCTGCAGATCACGGCATTGCGAATCATGGCGTCAGTGCTTATCCGCAGGATGTTACCCGCCAAATGGTACATAATTTTCTGGAAGGCGGCGCGGCCATAAATGTTTTCTGCAATCAGAATAATATTGCGTTATCGATTGTAGATTCCGGTGTGAATTATGACTTTCCGACCAATGCCAAATTGATTCCTGCCAAAATTGCAAAAGGAACACAATCTTTCCTGCATGTTCCCGCTATGAGCGAGACAGAACTGGAACTCTGTTTTGAAAAAGGGAAATCAATCGTTGATGATATTGCCAAGACCGGTTCAAATTGTATTGGTTTTGGTGAAATGGGAATTGGAAATACCTCAACGGCTGCTGTTTTAATGAGTCTGCTTACCGGTTTCCCCATCGAAGAATGCGTCGGAAAAGGAACAGGAGTTGAAGATGAAAAGTTACTTCAGAAACAAAATATTCTCCAAAAGGCTATTGAAAACTATTCGGGCCAAGCCTTATTAGCAGAGCAGCTGGCTTATTTTGGAGGCTTTGAAATCATGCAAATGGCTGGCGGAATGCTAACGGCTTACGATCACAACATGTTGATTCTCGTGGATGGTTTTATCTGCAGTGTAGCTTTTTTAATTGCTTCCAAAATGAATCCAAATATTAATGAGAATGCCGTTTTTTGTCATGTTTCAGCAGAAAATGCACATCAGAAATTATTAAATTATTTAGGGGCAAAACCCATTTTAAATTTAGATTTGCGTCTCGGCGAAGGGACTGGCTGTGCTATTGCTTTCCCTATCTTGAAATCTGCGGAAGCTTTTTTGAATGAAATGGCTACTTTTGAAAATGCCGGGGTTAGTCGGAAGTAGGGAGTTTTAAGTCGCAGTTTTATATTTATATCTATATGCCATTAATAAAAATTTATATCCATTTTGTCTGGAGTACAAAAAACAGATTTCCATATTTAGATTCTTTTGAATTACGGCAAAAAGTCTAGAATCATATCAAAGAAAATGCAAAAGAAAAAGGAATCTATATAGATCATATTAATGGTTATTCAGATCATTGCCATTGTATTATTTCACTGGGGGCAGATCAAAATATTCAAAAAATAATACAATTAATCAAGGGGGAATCCTCATTTTGGATTAATAAAAATAAATTGACTAAGAACAAATTTGAATGGCAGGATGAATATTTTGCCGTTTCCGTTTCTGAATCTTTAATTGACAAAGTGAGAGATTATATTAAAAATCAGGAAACCCATCATAAGAAAAAAACTTTTCAGGAAGAATATGATGAAATTATTAGCAAATTTGGGTTTCAAAAAGATTGGGCTAAATAAAATTTGGCTAAAGCCGTCTCATTGTAAATCAGTAACCCCAGATAAATCTGGGGGCTATTAAAAACAACAAATCAATAAAATAAAATCTATACACAATCCATAATTCAATAGCCAACATCTTTAGATGTTGGAAATTTATTGACAATCAAGCTGGCTTTAGCCAAATAAACTTACCTATATTTTCAATGAAAAAAGTAATGTACATGAAAATTTGGCTAAAGCCGTCTCATTGTAAATCAGTAACCCCCAGATAAATCTGGGGGCTATTAAAAACAACAAATCAATAAAATAAAATCGATACACAATCCATAATTCAATAGCCAACATCTTTAGATGTTGGAAATTTATTGACAATCAAACTGGCTTTAGCCAAATAAACTTACCTATATTTTCAATGAAAAAAGTAATGTACATGAAAATTTGGCTAAAGCCGTTCTCATTGCAAATCAGTAACCCCCCAGATAAATCTGGGGGCTATTAAAAACAACAAATCAATAAAATAAAATCTATACACAATCCATAATTCAATAGCGAACATCTTTAGATGTTGGAAATTTATTGACAATCAAACTGGCTTTAGCCAAATAAATTACCCATACTTACAATGAAAAAAGAACTACATATTTTTTTTACCGCTTTAATGTTTTACACCAGAATTCCATGTCCGAAAAACATTGATCACAATCCGGATTACTTAAATAAAGCGACGCGATACTTTCCGCTAATTGGTTGGATTGTCGGAAGCATTTCTTTTTTGGCTTTTTATATTTTCTTTCTTTTTCTGTCAGCAGAAATCGCGGTTATTTTAGCAATTATTGTTTCTATACTTACAACCGGTGCTTTTCATGAAGATGGGTTTGCAGATGTCTGTGATGGTTTTGGCGGAGGCTGGACCAAAGAAAAAATTCTGATGATCATGAAAGACAGTGCTATTGGCGCTTATGGGGCCATTGGTTTGGTTTTGCTTTTTTTGTTGAAATTTAAACTGCTTTCCGATGCTGTTTTGCTTTTTCCAACCGGCGATCGGTTTTCTGTTTTGCCCATTTTCCTGTTGTTTGTTTCGGCTCATGCTTTGAGTCGACTGGCAGCCATCAGTATTATTTTTACACATGAATATTCAAGGGACGACGCTTCCAGCAAAAGTAAACCAATTGCAAAAAGCAATACCTGGAAAGAAGTTCTGGGCGCTTTTTTCTTCGGATTAGTACCTTTGTTTGCGCTTTCGTATTTTAAATATCAGATCCTTTTGGTTCTGCTTCCGGTTTTTATCACGCGTTATTTTCTGGCCCGTTATTTCCAAAAATGGATTGACGGTTATACAGGAGATTGTCTCGGTGCTACCCAGCAGGTTTGTGAGGTCATTTATTATTTAAGTATTCTTTTGGTATGGAAGTTTTTTTAGTTCGTCACACGGAGACCACCTGCGAAAAAGGAATTTGTTACGGACAGTCTGATGTTTGCCTGGCTGAACCCTATGACACTATTTTCAAAAATATAACAGACCAATTACCTTCGGAAGCTATTCTTTTTTCCAGCCCTTTGCAGCGCTGTACTATTTTAGCAAAACACATTCGAAATCAGATCAAAACCCTATCGTACCACGAAGACAGTCGATTAATGGAAATGAATTTTGGTGACTGGGAAATGAAAAACTGGAATACGATTCCCTCGGAACAGCTTAATCCGTGGATGGAGGATTTTGTAAATATCAGTGTTTCAAATGGAGAATCTTTTGTTGCATTGCATGAACGGGTCGGTACTTTTTTAGCGGAGCAGCTTTCAAAAAAAACAGACACACCACTCATTATTATTGCACATGCCGGTGTCATCAGAAGCATCCTTTGTCATCAGACTTCACTGCCTTTAAAAGATGCTTTTCAGAACAAAGTTGATTTTGGACAAGTCATCAAAATAGCTGTAAACTTTGATTTGTTTAGAATTTAATTCAAAAAGTAAAACAAATTTGAATATTCAATAATTTTAACGCTATCTTTGCACGAAATTTAAGGTTGTGCTGGAATATACCAGACACATTAAAAGGGAATCAGGTAAAATCCTGAGCTGTACCCGCAACTGTAAGCTAAGTTCGTAAAGAACGCTTGTTGTTAACTACAAAACCACTGCTCGCTCCGGCGGGTGGGAAGGTAAACAACAGGACGCAAGCCAGGAGACCTGCCTTTATAACAAATATCGAACTCTCGGGAAAAAGAGTGTAGAAATTATGACTTTAAAAAAACGTTTCGCTTTTTGCCTGCTTTTGTTGTGTCAGATTCTTTTGGCGCAAAACGATTCTATTACCAAACTGAAAGAAGTTGTGGTATCGGATTCCAATCTTAAAAATTTCTCGAATACACAGTCCGTTCAAAGGCTGAGCGATTCGATCATCAATAGAAACCAGCCTTCCCTGACTTCTCTTTTAAATTATAATACGGTTATTTATTTTAAGGAAAATGGCCTCGGAATGACTTCGTCGCCTTCTTTCAGAGGAACTACTTCACAACAGACTGTAGTGGTCTGGAATGGTATCAACATTAATTCCCAACTTTTAGGACAGACTGATTTCAATACAATTTCGACGCGCGGTTTTAATTCCATTGATGTGAAAGCCGGAGGCGGAAGTGTGGTTTACGGGAGCGGTGCCATTGGAGGAACCATTCACTTAAACAATGACCTGAAGTTTACGGATACTTTCAAAAATGACTTTCAGGTTTATTATGGTGAGTTCAATACTTTAAGTGCGGTTTATGGCATTACGGCTGCGACAAAAAAATGGAGTTTTGATGCCAGTTTTACCCGAAACAGTTCTGATAATGATTTTAAATTTGTGGGTCAGGATGCCCATAACCTTAATGGCCAATATTACAACAATACACTTGATGCTGCAGTGGGTTTTAAAATCAATGCCAAAAACAGTATTAAATTTTACAGCGAGATATACGATGGCGAACGTCATTTTTCGTTAACCTCTCCCAATGCCACCAAAACAAAATATCAGGATTACAATACCCGAAATTTACTAACATGGAGCAGCTCTTTCAGCAAATTCGCTTCCAATCTGAGACTGGCTTACATTACCGAACATTATAATTATTTTGAAGATATCAACAGGGACGGATTTACTTCGGGAGGCGTTAAAAGTTTTATCGGGAAATATGATATTGATTACGAGTTGTCTTCAAAAATCAAAATCAGTACCATTTTAGATTATACCAAAAATGACGGAATTGGCTCCGGAATTGGCCGAAGCAGCCGCGAAATTGGCGGTGCAAGCCTTTTGTGGAAACACAATCTTACCGAAAAATGGAATTATGAAATGAGCGCCAGAAAAGAGGTTTCGGATGTTTATAAAAGTCCGGTTCTTTTTTCTGTTGGTTCGCGCTATAATTTCTCAGATTTTTATCAGTTAAAATTCAATGTATCGAGAAACTACAGAGTTCCTACTTTCAACGATTTATATTGGGAAGGCAGTGGCAATCCGGATTTAAAACCGGAGAGTTCTTATCAGGCAGAAATAGGAAATCAGTTTAGCTACAAAGATTTCAGACTGACCCTCACGGGTTACGGCATGAAAATTACCGATATGATTCGATGGCTGCCCAACAATACCGGAAACTGGTCACCTGTTAATACCGATAAGGTTACCATCTATGGTGCTGAAGCGCTTTTAGGATGGAAGAAAAACTTCAACAAACATACGTTTGACTTTAGCGGAACTTATGGCTACACCGTTTCATTAGATGACAGGACAGACAAACAGCTTTTTTATGTTCCCTATCATAAACTGACAGGATCGCTGTCTTACTATTTTAAGAAGTTCTCCGCTTATTATCAGATCATATATACCGGAGAAATATTTACCACTTCCGACAATAACCCAAAATATATTCTGGACGCTTATAATGTTTCAAATATTGGAGCTGATTATAATTTCAGTAAAAAGAACACTTTCAAAATTGGTATTAAAACTGCCAATTTGTGGAATGAAAAATATGAAGCGCTGCCGAGCCGTTTTATGCCCGGGCGGAATTTAACTATTTATTTAAACCTTAATTATTAAAACATGAAATTAAAAAATCTTTATTTAGGAATTATTGCCTCAGCATTTTTATTTGCTTCTTGTAGTAGTGACGATGACACTCCCGAAGTTGAAGTTCCGTTAGGTGCCTATGAAAATGGCGTATTCATTTTAAATGAAGGAAATTTTGGAAATCCAAATGCTTCTGTTTCCTATGTTTCAAATGATTTAACTACTTTCCAAAACGATATTTTCAAGCTTGTAAATCCCTCAATTGTGTTAGGTGATGTAGCGCAGTCCATGACCTTTAGCGGAGATAAGGCTTTTATTGTAGTCAATAATTCCAATGAAGTTGAAGTGGTAAACCGTTATACGTTTAAAAGTCTGGCCACCATTACTGCAAAATTAGAAAATCCACGTTACAGTGTGGTTTTAAATGACAAACTATATGTTACAAATGCTATTTCCAATGCTGTAACGGTTTATGATGCAAAAACATATGCTTTTATCATATCAATTCCCCTAAACAAAACGGCTGAAAAAATTATAGCTGCAAACGGGAAATTATATGTAACAAATGGATCTTTCGGAAGTGGAAATGAAGTTACAGTAATCAATACTGCTACCAATACTGTTTCTAAAACTATTCCTGTTGAAGACGGAGTAAACTCTATCGAAGAAAAAAACGGAAACGTATATGTATTGTGCGGAAATAAAACCAAAAGTAAATTATTTAAAATTAACACTTCTACTGATGTTGCAACATCTTTCGAATCTACTACTTTAACGAATGCGCTGAATATGGATATTGAGGGAGATAAAATCTACTATACAAAAGGAACTGGTGTTTACGCAATTAATCTGGCTGCTACCGGTTTCAGTGATACAGCTTTATTCTCTGTTAAGGACAACAGCTGGTCAACTTTCTACGGTTTTGGTGTTATTGATGGAAAAATATATTCAGGAGACGCAAATGCATTTACATCAGACGGAACTGTTACTGTATATTCTTCAACCGGAGCTGTACTAAAAACTTTGACTGTTGGTGTTGGGCCAAACGGTTTTTACTCAAACAACTAATACTACTAACCAGGATACCCTTATAATTTTATAAGGGTATTTTTTTAAACTAAACCATTATGATACGAAAATTACTTTTTACTTTATTATTAACCACTTCGTTAGTCGAAGCGCAGTCGTATGCTCCGGCAGCGGGACAGGCAGGAAGTACTGCCATAGCAAAAAGCAGTACTGTTTTTAAAGGCTGGGCAACCGGAATTAATGTGGTAAGAGGGCCGCAGGATATTGCTAACCCAACGGGTCCTTTGGCTTCGACTGGCGATCCGACTGCTGCATTAGGCGGAACAAGTACAGGCGTTGTTTGTTTAGGTGACGGTGGAAGCGCAACTTTAACTTTTGGGGTGCCGATTGCAAATGGTCCCGGATTTGATTTTGCCGTTTTTGAAAACGGATTCTCAGATACGTTCCTGGAACTGGCTTTTGTGGAAGTGAGCTCAAACGGCGTTAACTTTTTCAGATTCCCGTCGCACAGTCAGACTCAGACTACCACTCAAATTGGTGGATTCGGAGCTGTTGACTGCAGATATATCAACAACTTAGCGGGAAAATATCGTGTGAATTTCGGAACTCCATTCGATTTGTCTGACGTTCCTAATAATGCCTTATTAGATAAAAACAACATCACTCATGTACGGGTAATTGACGTTATCGGAACCATCAATCCGTTATACGCTTCTCATGACAGTTTTGGAAATATTGTAAATGATCCCTACTCTACTCCTTATCCAACGGGGGGTTTTGATCTGAATGCAGTTGGGGTAATCAATCAGAAAACGTTGTTGAGCGCTAAAAATTTCGATCTGGCTTCTGTAACAGTATATCCAAATCCAACTTCTGACGTTGTTTATCTGGATACAGATCAGCAAAGCAGTATTTTGATTTATGATATGGGCGGTAATATTAGAAAAAAGCTTCCTGAAGCACAATACAATGAAGTTCAGGTTTCTGATTTAAATCCCGGGATTTACT
Source organism: Flavobacterium cupreum (assembly GCF_003996965.1). Taxonomy (GTDB): domain Bacteria; phylum Bacteroidota; class Bacteroidia; order Flavobacteriales; family Flavobacteriaceae; genus Flavobacterium; species Flavobacterium cupreum. The sequence continues at coordinate 67,875 of NZ_QWDM01000013.1, forward strand.
TCTTCGAAATAACCATTGATGATAAAAAACAACGAAAAGAATCGTTATAAAATAATTTTTATAGAATTAGTTTTTTGGATAATTTTATATGTAAAAAAGGCTTTCATTTCTGAAAGCCTTTTTAGTTTTTACTCTTTATTTTAATGCTCTTAAAAGTCCTTCCGGAGCTTTATCAACATACATTTGATTTCGGATACCATTCATAGCTTTTGCGTCTATAAAAGCTTTTAATGCCTTTCCTCTGTCCTGTTGTACTTTTTTGGCAGCAGCACCGGTAATATTTGAGATTGCTGTATTTAGCAACGGCTCAGAAGGATCTCCTAAAACCCCTAGATTAGAAACATACTCCAATTGGGTAATTGTTGGCTTAAGGCCATCAGTATATTCTCCGAAACCGGCAGCATTCACAATTTTAAGCACCAAAGGCTGCATGGCATATTTGTGATTTGGATTTACTTTGGTTTTTGTAAAGGTTTCTGAATCGTATAACGTAACCGATCCCACATTTTTCCCAGTCGTATAATCCCCAATCTGTACTACGGTAATATAAGGAGCCAGTCCGTTAATAATTAATTCACTTGCAGATGCAGTACCGCTTGTTGTCAGAATATAGATTTTGCTTAAACGCAGGCTGTTTAATGGTGTTCCGTTAATATTATCTACGAACCTATTGTTTAAGGACTCGGCATCCTCCGTTTCATAATAAGCATTAACCTTAGCGTTCCATTTTTCTTTAGCGAAAATCTGGTCTTTAAATTGTCCTGTAATCATACTGGCCAGACGTGTCGCAGTCTGAACCGATCCTCCGCCGTTATATCTTAAATCAAGAATAAAGTCTGTAATTCCCTGTCCTGCTAATTGTCCGAAAGCACTATTTAGCTGTGTATCATAGTTGGCATAAAAACCATTGTACATCATATAACCAATTTTATGGCTTCCGGAAACAATGACCTTATTAATCAGAATTGGATTTTCATCCAAAGTCGTTTTAACCAGTGAAACAGTTTTTCCATTGGTTTCAACTGTATTTCCGTTAAACTGTGCTAAATTCAGGGTATAACTTTCTGCATCCAAAAGAAGTTGTTTGTAATTGGAAACGGTCAGCTGGGTTCCATTCACTCCTGTAAAAAGATCCCCTCGTTTTATATTTTTGGTTGAAGCATCTGAATTTGGAATAATATAGCGTACATAACCTACAAGATCTGTTGAACTTCCCGGCTTATAACTTAGTCTAAAATCAATTCCGTCGTTTTTGGTCGTCCCCTGAAGTTCCTGCTCTAATGCAGTATAATCGGAAACAATCCAGCTAAAACGATCTATAGCCTCTCCTTTTGGAAATTTACTGCTTGGTTTATTCAATAAACTTTCAAATAAATTTTCAGGTTCAGCATATCCCGCTAAAAAGGAATTCAAAGCTTCCTGAGTACTGAAACGATTATCTGCTAAATTGGGAACATCTGCTTGCCACAAATAAAACTGATTCAGCCCTTTCCAGATAAAATCATTGATCTGTAAGTCTGCCGGAGAATCAACATCATCCTGATCTTCACAAGATTGCAAAGAAAAAGCAATCAAAAGTAATAACAATAAACTTCTTACTATTGTTTTCATAAAGTAGTATTTATAAAAGTATTAACGTAAAAATACTATCTTTAGTTTTAACAATAAGAAGTTTATGCCTCTTTTTTTTATTATTTTTTTTTCAGGTTGGCTGTAACAAAAATAATTGTGCCTCGTCTTGACTATATAAGCTAACCGAATAACCTTGATTTATGAATCAGATTGTTTTTATAGAATTAATAAATCCTTTCAAAGACAAAGTTTTTCGTCTGGCAAAAAGATTGCTTACCAGTACTGAAGAAGCGGAAGATGCCACTCAGGAAGTAATCGTTAAATTATGGAATAAAAAAGAGAATCTGGGCACTTATAGTAGTGTTGAAGCACTGGCCATGACCATGACCAAAAATTATTGCCTGGACCAGTTAAAATCAAAACGGGCCGGAAACCTGCAGATTGCGCACAACAATTTTACAGACCGTCAGCCTCAGTTAGACAAAAAGCTGGAAGATGCGGACAGTTTAGAATGGGTGGAAAAAATTATAAGCCAGCTGCCCGAACAATTACAAATATTAATTCAGCTACGCGATGTTGAACAATATGAATTTGATGAAATTGCGAAAATTGTCAATATGAATGAAACGGCTATCCGGGTAGCCCTTTCGAGAGCGAGAAAAAAGATTAGAGAATCAATGCTTAATACACACCGTTATGGAATTAAATAGAATAGAAAATATAGTAGAAAAATACTTTCAGGGAGAAACAACTATTGCCGAAGAGAACGAATTAAAAGAATATTTCTCTTCACCGGATGTTGCGCAGCATCTGGAACAATACAAACCTATGTTTGGTTATTTCTATCAGGTAAAAGAACAAAAATCGACGCAGGAAATTCCACTACAAACTAAAAAACGAAATGTGGCGTGGTTATCGATTGCAGCATCCTTTGTTGTTTTACTGGGAATTGGAACCTTTTTTTATGTGAGCGAAAAAAATGCAGCTCCGGTTGCAGCGCAATCAGAATTAGGAACCTACGACAATCCTGAAGAAGCCCTCGCGGCAACGCAAAAAGCTTTATCATTACTGTCAAGCAATGTAAATGTAGGTATCGGAAGTGTACAATACATTAAGGAATACGAACAATCAAAAAACAAAATTTTTAAACAATAATTAAAATATAATACAATGAAAAATTTCATCATAACAGTAGTTTTCACCTTTGTTACCACTATTTTTTACGGACAGGGCGCTTTTGACAAATTTGACGGTCAGGACGATGTAACATCCGTAATTGTAAACAAAAAAATGTTTGATTTAATGAGTAAAGTAAAAGTTGATGCAACCGATAAGGAAACACAACAATACATTAAGCTGATTAAAAAATTAGATTATTTAAAAGTGTTTACCACTAAAAACCCAAAGGTTGAGGCAGAAATGAAAGCTTCTGCAGACAAATACATTAAAACGGCAGGTTTAGAAGAATTAATGCGCGTTAACGATAGTGGTAAAAACATCAAAATACTAGTAAAATCAGGCGCCAGCGACACACAGGTAAAGGAATTGCTGATGTTTATTGACGGAGCCAAAAACGAAGAATCGGTTTTATTATCGCTTACCGGTAATTTTGACCTAAACGAAATCTCAGTATTAACAGACAAGATGCAGCTTCCTGGCGGTTCTGACTTAAAAAAAGCCTCTAAAGGCAAAAAATAAGATGAAAATAAGCGTTTTTACCTCAGCCCTTTTAGCTTTACTGACTTTACTAAGTTGTGAATCTAAACCTTCATTGCAAAAATATTTTGTAGAAAATACAGATAACAAGGATTTTATTGCCCTTGACGTTTCCCCTTCTATTTTGAACTTAGATAAAGCAAAATTATCTGCCGCTCAAACCGAAGCGTTAAACTCTTTTGACAAGATGAACATTCTTGCCTTTAAAGCAAATGCAACAAACCAGACCGCGTTTGAAACAGAAAGGGCTAAAGTGAAAGTAATCTTAAAAGACCCAAAATATCAGGAATTAATGAAGTTTGGTTCGGGTAAAGAAGGCGCATCAATAAGTTATGTGGGTACCGATGAAAACATTGAAGAATTCGTAGTTTTCGTTAACAGAAAAGAAAACGGATTTGCCGTAGTACGTGTTTTAGGAAAAGACATGAATCCGAATAACATCATGACTTTAATGAGTGTTTTAAAACAATCCAAAATCGACATGGAGCAGCTAAAACCCTTGCAGCAACTGGTTAAATAACAATCTTACTTTTAACAAAAAAGCCTCTCTTATGAGGCTTTTTTTATTTCTGAAAATTAAACAGATTATTCGTCACAATTCTTTTCAAATTAATTTTGAGGTGAACTTAAATTAGCTACATTTGAAAAAAAATAAATAAATTGAAAAAAATATTTAAAATTCTTTTAACCCTGATTTTTGCCTTTACAGGATTTCTTTTACTGTACGTAGTGGTAGCATATGCACTTTCTAAAATTACAATTGCCAAAGAAGAAAACACAAAACCTGAAGTTGAAATTTTCATTCTCACCAATGGCGTCCATACCGATATTGTGATGCCGGTCAAAAATGACCAAACCGACTGGAGCAAACAAATTCAGTTTAAAAATACCAAAGCCGCAGACTCCACTTATAAATATATTGCCATGGGCTGGGGCGACAAAGGATTTTATCTGGAAACTCCCGAATGGTCCGATTTAAAAGCTTCCGTTGCTTTCAAAGCAGCGACAGGATTAAGCACCACCGCCATTCACGCTACTTATTACAAACAGATGAGGCTGGGAGAAGACTGCAAATCAATGATGATTAGCAAAGAACAATACGATCGTCTCATCAACTACATTCACAATAGTTTTCAAAAAGACGCATCCGGCAATTATATGCCCATAAAAACCAATGCCAATTACAGCAAAACCGATGCGTTTTACGAAGCCATCGGAAGTTACAGCATGCTGCACACCTGTAATACGTGGGCCAATAGCGGCTTAAAAGCATGCGGGCAGAAATGCTGCTTCTGGACAGCAACGGATTCCGGGATTTTTTCGAAATACAAATAAAATCAATATAAACATGACACAACAAAAAACATCGAATGCCTTTATAGCGGCATCGTGGGTAGCTCTTGGAGCCGGAACAGTAGGATTTATCGTAGGACTTGCCAGAGCCGAAATGTTATTAAACGAAAAAGGATATTATTTTACAGTACTAATGTTTGGTCTTTTCGCGGTAGTTTCCCTGCAAAAAAGTGTCAGGGACCGACTGGAAAATTTACCGGTAACAGACATTTATTACGGTATCTGCTGGTTCGGAACACTTTTATCAATTGTATTATTAGTGGTCGGACTTTGGAATGCAACTATTTTGCCAAGTGAAAAAGGTTTCTATGCATTTGCGTTTTTATTAGCCCTTTTTGGCGCTATTTCGGTACAAAAAAATACAAGAGACAATATGTCAATATCTAATGAATAATATTTAAACACTATTAATTAAACCAACTTCCAAAATTAACCACAAAAAAAGCTCCATTTTCATGGAGCTTTTTTTATATCAGGATTTGAGTTTATTTACTCAAATACATTTTTCTTCTGGAGTACAATTCGTAGAACTGGTCGTCTTTTAAGTCATCAATAAACAGGATGCTTTCTCCCGTTGATTTCATTTCCGGTCCTAATGCTTTGTTGACATTATGGAATTTACTGAAAGAGAAAACCGGTTGTTTGATCGCGTATCCTTTTAATTGTGGATTAAAGTCAAAATCAGTTACTTTATTGTGTCCTAACATTACTTTAGTAGCATAGTTCACATAAGGCTCTCCGTATGCTTTTGCAATAAACGGAACCGTTCTTGAAGCTCTTGGATTCGCTTCGATAATGTAAACCGTGTCATCTTTTATCGCAAACTGTATATTGATCAGACCAACTGTTTTTAGCGCTCTGGCAATTTTTGTAGTATGATCTTTTATTTGCTGCATTACAAATTCCCCTAAGTTAAAAGGAGGTAAAGTAGCATTACTGTCTCCCGAGTGCACACCGCAAGGCTCAATGTGCTCCATTATTCCTATGATGTAAACATTCCCGTCAGCATCACAAATGGCATCTGCTTCCGCTTCGATGGCACCTGCTAAATAGTGGTCTAAAAGTAATTTATTTCCAGGAATCGTTTTCAATAAGTTGATTACATGTTCTTCCAGTTCTTTCTTGTTGATTACAATTTTCATTCCCTGACCTCCCAATACATAAGAAGGACGGATCAGTAACGGGAAGTCTAGAGTGTCTGCTAAAGCCGAAGCTTCGTCAGCTGTTTCCGCAATACCGAATTGTGGGAAAGGAATATTCAGTTCTGTCAGTAAATCGGAGAAACGACCTCTGTCTTCGGCTAAATCCAGTGCATCAAAACTGGTTCCGATGATTTTCACGCCGTATTTGGATAATTTTTCAGCCAGTTTCAATGCTGTTTGTCCACCAAGCTGTACAATTACACCTTCCGGTTTTTCATGCTGAATAATATCGTAAATATGTTCCCAGAAAACAGGTTCAAAATACAACTTATCCGCTGTATCAAAATCAGTAGAAACCGTTTCAGGATTACAGTTGATCATGATAGTTTCGTAACCGCATTCCTTTGCTGCCAATACACCGTGCACACAAGAATAATCGAACTCAATTCCCTGTCCGATCCTGTTTGGTCCGGAACCTAAAACGATGATTTTCTTTTTGTCTGTTACCACACTTTCGTTATCTACATAACGCTCTCCGTTCGCTTTCTCAATTTCAGCCTCAAAAGTCGAATAGTAATAAGGTGTTTTTGCCTTAAATTCGGCTGCACAGGTATCTACCAGTTTAAACACACGGTTTACATTCATCTCCATACGCAAAGTATGGACTTCGCTTTCAAGACAATTGACCATGTGGGCAATTTGTCTGTCTGCAAAACCTTTTTGTTTCGCTTCCAGCAACAGCTCTTTTGGCAGATTAGAAACTTTATAGGTAGAAATTTCTTTTTCTAAAGTATGAAGCTCTTCGTATTGTTTCAGGAACCACATATCGATTTTTGTGATTTCATGAATACGGCTCAACGGAATTCCCATTGCAATGGCATCATAAATTACAAAAACACGATCCCAACTTGCAAAAGTCAGTTTCTCGATAATCTGTTCGTAGTTTTTATATCCTTTTCCGTCGGCACCTAAACCGTTACGTTTAATTTCTAATGACTGGGTTGCTTTGTGTAAAGCTTCCTGGAACGAACGTCCGATTCCCATAACCTCACCCACAGATTTCATCTGAAGTCCAAGCGTTCTGTCTGCTCCTTCGAATTTATCAAAGTTCCAGCGCGGGATTTTTACAATTACATAATCCAGGGTTGGTTCGAAAAGAGCCGAAGTCGATTTTGTAATCTGGTTTTGCAATTCATCTAAATTGTATCCTAAAGCCAGTTTAGAAGCAATTTTAGCAATCGGATAACCTGTTGCTTTAGAGGCTAATGCAGAAGAACGGGATACACGAGGATTGATTTCAATCGCCACGATATCTTCTTTTTCATCCGGTGAAACTGCAAATTGTACGTTACAGCCTCCTGCGAAATTTCCGATACTGCGCATCATTAAAATGGCATAATCACGTAATTTCTGGAATGTTGTATCTGATAAGGTCATTGCCGGTGCAACGGTGATTGAATCTCCGGTATGAATTCCCATCGGATCCATATTTTCGATCGAACAAATGATTACCACGTTATCATTTTTATCTCTCAAAAGTTCCAGTTCGTATTCTTTCCATCCCATTAAAGCCTTATCAATCAGAACTTCATGTATCGGGGATGCTTCTAAACCACGGGTTAAAAGCTCATCAAAATCTTCTTTTTTATAAACAATTGCAGCTCCGGTTCCTCCCAGTGTAAACGAAGGACGAATTACTAATGGAAAACCAAATTCCTGCGCAATTTCCTTTCCTTCCAAATAAGAAGTTGCCGTTTTTGCAGGTGCAGTCGGAACATTTATTTTTTCCAAAAGCTGTTTGAACTGCTCTCTGTCTTCGGTAATATTGATGGCGTTTACATCAACTCCTATTAATCTTACACCGAAGTCCTTCCAAATTCCTTTTTCTTCCGCTTCCAGGCATAAATTTAAAGCTGTTTGCCCGCCCATTGTTGGCAAAACTGCATCAATTTGTGGATGTTCCTTTAGAATTTCAATAATCGATTTTGTCGTTAATGGTTTCAAATATATATGATCGGCCATTGTTGGGTCGGTCATAATAGTCGCTGGATTTGAGTTTATCAAGATAACTTCAATCCCTTCTTCACGAATAGAGCGTGCAGATTGAGAACCTGCATAATCAAATTCGCAAGCTTGACCAATAACAATAGGTCCTGAACCTATTATTAAAACTGATTTTATTGATGTGTCTTTAGGCATTTTATTTGTATTGTGTAGTTATATTTTACTGAAAAGCTGCTATAGTTTGTTAAAAACCAAAACATTACCGCTTTTTATTACTGACAAGGTATAAAAAAAGGCGATACTAAAAAAAGTAACGCCTTATTTATGTTTATAGAAACATTATTTTTTGTGTCTAGGTTCGCTAGAAACAGTCAATTTATGTCTTCCTTTAGCTCTTCTGCGCGCTAGAACTTTTCTTCCATTCGCAGAAGCCATTCTGTCCATAAATCCGTGCTTATTTCTTCTTTTTCTTTTCGATGGTTGAAACGTTCTTTTGCTCATTGCTTTGTATCTTTAAAATGGTATCTAATATCTCTTTTCTGTTTTCGAATATCGTTATTCCAAAACCGAGTGCAAATATACAAAGACTTTTTTTTCTGGCAAGTACTTTAATAAAAATATTTTTAATTCATTTTACTATATTTGCAATCACAAATATACATCTATTATGTTTCATAAAAATATTAAACTTATTTTGGCCGGACTTCTAGTAGTCGCAGGCGTTTGGCAATTTACAGAAAGTAATATCGGGAACGGAATTTTCCTTATTTTACTGACTGCAATTCCGATTTTTCTTTACTTCAAAAACGAATTTATTCTTTTAGCTTTCCTTAAATTAAGAAAACAAGACTTTGAAGGAGCTAAAAAATGGCTGGCATACATTAAAAATCCTGAAACTGCATTAGTAAGAAAACAGCAAGGATATTTTAATTACCTGCATGGAATCATGTTATCGCAAACAAATATCAACCAGGCAGAGAAACATTTCAAGAAAGCAATTGAACTTGGATTATCTATGGATATGGATTTGGCAGTAGCTAAATTAAACCTTGCCGGAGTTGCCATGTCACGCAGAAGAAAACTGGAAGCAACCAATTTGCTAAATGAAGCTAAGAAATTAGACAAACAAGGCATGCTGAAAGAACAAATCACAATGATGAAAGAACAAATGAAGAAAATCTAACGATTTTTAAATTTCAATAAAAAAATCCCAAATTCCAATTGTGAATTTGGGATTTTTTTATTTTAGATTAATTGGAATTTGGAATTTAAAATATTTGGAATTTAGATTTCAATTATTGGAATTTCACAACCCTTTATTCTTCCAGTATAATCGAAGGCAGATTTTCATTAAGCCATTTGTACTTGTTGATAATCATAACATGAGTTCCTCCTTTTACTACAATACAGCTCTTAATGTACTTAATTGGAAAAACATCATCCTGATCTCCGTGAATATGAATTACATTTTGATCTACCTCATTCCTGTCCCACAAAATAACCGACTCTACAGCCCATTGTAAATAATAGAGATCGCGAACCGAAAGAAACTTTTCATATAACTTAATCCGTTTGTTTATTTTTTCCCCAAATGAAAACTTGGCCAGCTTTTCTACATTGAGGAGCAGCTGCATCGGAATCAGTTTATAAGCCTTGGTAGTTTTACCAATTTTCATTCTTCTCGGAAATTCAAGATTACTTCTGACACTCGAGATAATAATCACTTTTCGGGCCTCAATATGTTTTGCCATTTCCTGAACCAGAATCCCCCCGAAAGAAACTCCGACTAAAACCGGATTCGGATGTTTAATATTTTTGGTGATTCGGAGTGCATAATCAGACAAAGATTCTTTTGGAAGCGGAATTTCCCATTCCAGTAAACACATTTCAAAAACAGATTCATCCAGGTGAATCCTCTCAAAAATTGATGAACTTGCAGCCAGCCCTGGCATAAAATAAACCGGAATTTTACTCATTGGATCAAAAGAAATTACAATTATAAATCTTGTTAGAAAGTTTAAATTTACTTTTTTTACTATATGACTAGCAAATTTCAGACCGTAATATTACAGAAAAATAAAAAACAAACAGACAAAGTAATGGTCAATGTAACCTCTGTTCTAAAAAATAATTCAATATTGAAAATCAAATGATTACCTTTGTATTTGAAATAAAATACGATCAAAAATCTTATACAGAATTTTCTTTCATACTTATTTCAAGCCTCAAAACCTATTTTTTTGAACAGTACCTAAAACACAAATTTGTTATGGAACACACAATTGAATCTATGGAAATCAAAGACAACACTTTCGCAAGACAATTTGAAACCATAGTACCGCAAGGAATGCTTACTGTTGAATATTCATTTCAGGAAAAAAAGATTTTCTTAACCAAAATCAACACCCCGGAGGGTTACGAAAATCAGGCTGTAATTGATGCATTACTTAAAAACATCATGGAAGTCATTATCGAAAAGAAATTCAGACTGATGCCGATTTCTCCCAAAATCGCCTTATTCATTAAAAAAAATCCAAAATACAAAGAATTGCTTCCTCCGGGAATCAGGATTTAGTTTAAAAATAATCCATAACTAAACTAATTTCAACCGGTCTTTCAAACCGGAATACCCGCTCCCCAAGAATATCAGAGCCGGGCAGTGATGCTATTGCACAAAATTTTTAGAAGAGCAATCTACAGAATAAAAAAAAGCACAGGATTACCTGTGCTTTTTTTATAAACTTTCGAAAATTACTTTTCGATCTCTCTCATAGAATCCATTTTTTTATGTGCCAAGAAACCGGCAACGTCTTCAAAATGCTCTTTCACTCTTTTATTTCCAAATTCGAAAACTTTAGTCGCCAGTCCGTCAAGGAAATCACGATCATGGGAAACTAAAATCAAAGTTCCGTCAAAATCACGCAAAGCATCCTTGATAATGTCTTTCGTTTTCATATCCAGGTGATTGGAAGGCTCATCGAGAATCAGCAGGTTAACAGGCTCCAGTAACAATTTAATCATGGCCAGACGTGTTTTTTCACCACCTGAAAGCACTTTTACTTTTTTGGTAATATCATCGCCATGAAACATAAAGGCTCCTAAAATATTTTTAATCTGTGTTCTTACATCTCCAACCGCAATACCATCAATCGTTTCAAAAATAGTAGCATTTTCATCCAATAAGGCAGCCTGATTCTGTGCGAAATATCCAATTTGTGAATTATGTCCAATATCAACACTTCCTTCGTCAATACCAATCTCTTTCATAATGGCTTTGATCATCGTCGATTTTCCTTCACCGTTTTTTCCAACGAAAGCCACTTTTTGCCCTCTTTCAATCACAATATTGGCATCTTTAAAAACTACATGATCACCATACGATTTTGATAAATCTTTTACCACAACCGGATATTGTCCGGAACGTGCTGCCGGCGGAAATTTTAATTTCAGGGCAGAAGTATCTACTTCATCCACCTGAACAATTACCAGTTTCTCCAGCATCTTCACACGGGACTGAACGGCATCTGTTTTAGAGAATGTTCCTTTAAAACGGTCAATAAAAGCCCTGTTATCAGCAATCATTCTTTGCTGCTCATCATATGCTTTTTGCTGGTGGATACGACGGTCTTTTCTCAATTCTAAATAATGGGAATATTTTGCTTTGTAATCATAAATTCTTCCCATTGTCACTTCAATGGTACGATTGGTAATATTATCAACAAATGCCCTGTCGTGCGAAATTACGACAACTGCTTTGGCAGCATTCAGAAGAAAATCTTCCAGCCATTGGATGCTCTCGATATCCATGTGGTTGGTCGGCTCATCCAGCAATATTAAATCCGGTTTTTTCAAAAGGATTTTGGCCAGCTCAATACGCATTCTCCATCCTCCTGAAAACTCAGACGTCTGACGAGTAAAATCCTCACGTTCAAATCCTAAACCCACTAATATTTTCTCTACTTCAGCTTCATAATTGACTTCTTCGATCGCGTAAAATTTCTCGCTTAGATCCGAAACTCTTTCAATAAGCTTCATATATTCGTCACTTTCATAATCGGTACGAACAGTTAATTGTTCGTTGATTTCATCTATTTCAGCTTTCATACTGAAAATTTCGCCAAACGCTTTTGACGCTTCTTCCATTACAGTGGCACCGTCTGTCGTCAAAAGGTGCTGCGGCAGATAGGCAATTACAGCTTCTTTCGGAGCTGAGATATTTCCGGTGGAAGGCTTGCTCTGTCCTGCAATTATTTTTAAAAGTGTTGATTTCCCCGCACCATTCTTACCCATTAGGGCAATTTTATCATTTTCGTTTATAGCAAAAGAAACATCGCTAAAAAGAGTAGTTCCTCCAAACTGAACTGAAATATCGTTAACTGTAATCATTTAGATTTTTAGATTTTTAGACTGCTTAGATTTTTAGATCTTTCAGCACGTATTTTTTGAAAGCGCAAAGATAGATTAATTAGATAATTAGGCAATTTGAAAATTAGATAATTTTGAAGGTGTGATAATTTGATAATTTGATAATGGGCTAATTAGATAATTTGATAATGTGCAAATTAGATAATTAGATCATTTTGAAAGTGTACTAAGCAGACACTTTTAATACTATCATAACAAACAAAACCCGACAGGTTTTAAAAACCTGTCGGGTTACAAAAAATTATCTAATTATCTAATTGACTAATTATCTCATTCCTTTTAATCCTTTCTCCACTTTTTGGTTTCCTCAAAAATGTGTTCTAAGATGGCTGATTCTGTTTCATCAAATTCGATGTTTCTTCTGCCCATGACGAGTTTCGCTGTTTCAAACGCTTTTTTGGTCACGTACGTTGTAAAACCTGCTGCACCTCCCCATGAAAAACTCGGCACAAAATTGCGGGGGAATCCACTGCCGAAAATATTGGCACTTACACCCACAACGGTTCCGGTATTAAACATGGTATTGATTCCGCATTTACTATGGTCTCCCATCATCAAACCACAAAACTGAAGTCCGGTTTTAGCAAAACCTTCTGTTTCGTAACTCCATAATTTCACTTCCTCATAATTGTTTTTCAGGTTTGAATTGTTCGAATCGGCACCAATGTTGCACCATTCCCCCAAAACAGAGTCGCCTAAAAATCCGTCGTGCCCTTTGTTTGAATTGGCAAAAAGAACCGAATTTTTAACCTCTCCTCCTATCCTTGACCCCACTCCAACTGTTGTGGCACCGTATACTTTCGCATTCAGTTTTACCTGTGCGTTTTCGCATAAAGCAAACGGGCCGCGAATTACCGTACCCTCCATAATCTCCGAATTCTTACCTATATATATAGGACCTGCTGAAGCGTTTAAAGTCACAAACTCTAATTTTGCCCCTTCTTCTATAAATATATTTTCGGGTGCAATGGTATTGACACTTTTTGGGATTGGCTGTGATTTTCTGTCTTCTGTCAGGTACATAAAATCTTCACGAATCGCCGCATCGTTTTTAGAAAAAATATCCCACGTATGCTCTACCGTTAAGCAATCGCCGTCGTATTGAATAATTTCGTAGGAATCAAAATCTACTTCTTCCTGATTTTCTGTTGTAAAAAAAGCGATTACATCTTCTCCTTTAAAAATGGCCTGATTTTCTTTTAAGTCAGAAACCATTTCAGCCAGCGTATCATTTGGCAAATACGCCGCATTTATCATCACATTTTCTTCCATTTCCACCATCGGAAATTTAGCAGCTAAATAATCTTCGGTAATAGTGGTTATAGTAGAGCCTAAACGGGTTTCCCATTTTTGGCGAATCGTCATAATCCCGATTAGAATATCAGCTACAGGTCTTGTAAAAGTAAAAGGGAGCAAAGCATTCCGGACGGGACCGTCAAATAGAATGTAATTCATAAAATTAATTAATATTTGTTAAAATTTTGAGTTGGTTACCTGGCTCAAAGTTACAAATATTTTATTTGTCTCCTTAAACATGTTTTTCTCACGAAAGAAAATACAGCGCTTTCCAATTGATATTTCAGCAATAATTTATCTGCTTTGCCTTTCTTTGAGCTCCGGCTGTTTAAAATATTTAATTAATTCTATTGAATAAATCACACTTGTAATCTTCCACTTTCCATCTTTTTTGATAAGATTCAAATACTTGCTGCCCCAATTTGTCATTTTATGATCTGCCCAAAAACTATAATCCATTGTTACTGAAGCAACCGTTCCGTCTTCGACGATTTTAAGATTATCAAACTTATCTTCCGTATACTGATGTCCGTACAAACCTCTCATAAATCCCTTGTAGGAACCCGAAAAATAATTACTCCCTGCTTTTTTCTCTCCTTTTGCCTCAATTTCCCTGACCTGAGTCCTGTCTTTATAAGCTGCACACCAAACCACATTGCCTTCATTAAACAAACTATAAAACGCAATAGAATCTTTGGCGATAACACTTTCTGAATAGGTATCAATAATAGCCTGTATTGCTTTCTTATTATCGTCTTTTTGCTGTCCGTAAAACGGAAAAGCCATCAAAAGTAAAATCAAAATCATTTTAAATTTCCCTTTTTCTGTACTATTTGTCATTGTTTTTTGTTTTAAGATTCAAAATTTTATTGTTGATGATTTTGTATTCTATGGTAAGACCTTCATAACCGTAAGCGTCGGCTTTCATCTCTTCAATTGCGCTATAACTTACCGGATGAACATTACCCAGCACATCTGACAGCAAGCGATGCAAGGCTTCTATATATTTTGCCTTGTCGTCTTTGAGATTGGTCGAGTCTGAAATTTTAATAGTCAAAAAGAAACTATTCTTTTTTAATTCAGCTAAGGATTCTGAATTTACAAACCATAAATAATCCGGAATAAAAGACACCGTCACTACTGTAACTTCGGGTTTTTTATTTAAGATTTGACTGGTGAGATGACTAATTGTTTTTGCGAGTTGTTGTGCTAAAGCGGGGTTTTCTTTACCGCTGACTTTAAGATGAATTGCTGGCATACTTCGAATATTTATTGATTATTGAAGTACAAAATTCAATCTAATACATCACTTATTTATTGATGTATGTTAAGAGTTTGATACGGCTTAAGGATTCCGGTTTTATTCCTAAATAAGAAGCAATATGGTATTGCGAAATTTGCTGTTCGATCCCGGGATAGGTTTTATAAAGCATCTCAAGTCTTTCAGCCGCAGAATTTTTCAGAAATGAAGTTTCGCGTTTGCACTTTCTGATAAAGAAAATATCCGAGATGTATTTTGCTAATTTCAAAAAATGAACATCTTCTTCAATCAATGCATTAAACTGTTTATAAGTAATGAACGCTATTTCCGTGTCAGCCAAAGCTTCAATATTGCAATTCGTTGGATTCTGGGTGAGGTAACTGGTATAGGCGCTTACGATGCTGTTCTGGAGATAAAAATCATTATTAAATTCCACCCCGTCATTCTGAACATACGACCTGAGTTTACCTGAAGTAACGAATCCGATAAATTCACAAACAGAGCCTTCCTGAATCAGATATTCTTTTTTCTTAAAAGTTTTAGTTCTAAGCAAACTACTAAACTTCTCAAACTGATCCATTTCCATTCCCAGCTTATCAATAAAAATATCTTTTAGAGCCTCCATTGCTTTTTTTGATTAGAAAATTCTATTCAAAGATAAAAATTATTACTGAGTCAAAATCTACCGGATTAATTCCAAAACCTATTAAAAAAAATCACCGCAAGAAGGCTAGTTCTGTACTCTTCGCTTTAATAAAAGGCAAGGTTCGCAATTTAGCTTTTCGAACTTTGTACTTTTCAAGGTATTCTTAGATAAAAAACCTAGCGCTCTTTGCGTTAAAAATAATTACGGCATAAAAAAAGCCTTCCGGTGTGGAAGGCTTTTGTATGGATAAAACAGCTTTTATTATTTAGCGTGTTTTGCATATTTAGTTTTGAATTTATCAATACGTCCTGCAGTATCGATAAGTTTAGATTTACCAGTATAAAAAGGGTGAGATGTTCTTGAAATCTCCATTTTTACAACTGGATACTCAACTCCGTCAACTTCAATTGTTTCTTTTGTATCTGCAGTAGATTTAGTGATAAAAACATCTTCATTTGACATGTCTTTAAATGCAACTAATCTGTAATTTTCCGGGTGGATTCCTTTTTTCATCTTTTCTTTTATTTATTGTTTAGAGAATCTTCGTTTTGAAGCTTTTTCATGGTTAGAAAAAGGTGTAAACCAATAATACTCTTTTTTGTTTAAAAATTTAATTATTTTTGAGTGTGCAAATTTACAATTCTTTTTTAATAAACAAACATTTAGCTCATTTTTTTTAATAAAATTCAAAAAGCTTTTTTTGTCCTTCATTATATTGGGAATTGCTATATTTGTGGATTAATTTTAAAACATATAGAAATATGATTAATGAAGTTATAAAAAAGAACGGGACTACTTACGGAATTATCTTAGGTGTTATCCTCGCCTTAATTACCGCTACAATTTACGCAATTGATCTAAAATTATTTGTTTCTGGCTGGATTGGAGGAGCCACATTTGTGGTTTATTTAGTTATTGGCATTGTATTACTTACGAAGACAAAAAAAGACCTAAAAGGATTTTTCTCTTTCAAAGATGCATTTACAACCTTTTTTATTGCCACTTTTATTGCTCTTTTAATTTCAACATTATTCAGCATTTTATTATTTAATGTAATTGATCCCGGTGCTAAAGAAACTATTGGCGAATATCTTGTAAAATATATGGCTGAAACACTTCAAAAATTCGGAACACCTGCCGCCTCCATAAATGAAGCTTTGGCAAAAATAAAAGAAACCAGTCCTTTTTCAACTGTAGAACAACTTAAAGGATTAGTTTTCAGTCTTGCTCTTTACTCTATTCTAGGATTGATTTTAGCAGCATTTTTTAAAAGCAAAACTACACAAGAATAAAAAAATAAATGAATTTATCTATACTTATACCGCTTCTAAACGAGGAGGAATCACTGCAAGAACTCTATTCGTGGATTATTAAAGTGATGCAATCTAACAATTACTCTTATGAAATCATTTTTGTGGATGATGGAAGTACAGATAATTCTTGGAATATTATTGAAAGCTTTTCAAACGAAAACCCAAATGTAAAGGGAATTCGTTTCATGAAAAATTTCGGAAAATCACAAGCTTTACACGCTGGTTTTGCAAAAGCAAAAGGAGATGTGATCATTACGATGGATGCGGATTTACAGGACAGTCCTGACGAAATTCCGGGTTTATATGAAATGATTACAGCTGAAAAGTTTGATCTGGTTTCCGGATGGAAAAAGAAACGTTATGATTCTGTTGTAGCGAAAAATCTTCCTTCGAAATTATTCAACTGGGCCGCAAGAAAAACTTCCGGTGTTGAACTGAATGATTTCAACTGCGGATTAAAGGCTTATAAAAATACGGTGGTAAAAAACATAGAAGTCTCGGGCGAGATGCACCGTTACATTCCGGTTTTGGCAAAAAATGCCGGTTTTAATAAAATTGGCGAAAAGGTGGTCATTCACCAGGCCCGTAAATATGGCGAAACCAAATTTGGAATGGAGCGTTTTATCAACGGTTTCCTTGATTTGATTACCATCTGGTTTTTATCCCGATTCGGAAAAAGACCGATGCACTTATTTGGCGCCATGGGTTCCCTGATGTTTATTATCGGGTTTTTATTGGCCGGTTATATTGGAATTTCGAAATTGTATCATATGTATAACGGAATGAAATATAGCTTAATTACCAGCAATCCCTGGTTTTTTATTGCTTTGACAAGTATGATTCTGGGAACTCAGTTATTTTTGGCAGGTTTTCTTGGAGAGATTATTTTGAGAACCAAAAGCAATGAAGCCCGTTATAAAGTAGCCCGCGAGGTTAATTTTTAACGTAAAATTCCATCCTGACAGGATTGGCATTCTTTTTTCGGTTTTTTTAGCCAGGAAAAGATATAACTGACAGCCCGACGAGAGCGAAAGCGAACTGAAATAAATGGCTCCCGAAAATTAGTATTAAATATAAAAATATACGAATGATGAATATAGCACCTAATATTTTGAATGCTGTAAACGAATGGCTGACGCCTACATTTGATAACGAAACACAAGCAGCTGTTAAGGAATTAATGACTACGTCACCAAAAGAACTTGAAGAAAGTTTTTATAAAAACCTGGAATTTGGTACCGGCGGAATGCGCGGTGTCATGGGTGTTGGAAACAATAGAATAAACAAATATACCCTTGGAAAAAACACGCAGGGACTTTCAGATTACCTGCATCAGGTTTTTCCGAATCAGCCTCTAAAAGTGGCCATTGCTTATGATTGCCGCCACAACAGCAACACACTGGCCAAGGTTGTTGCCGATGTTTTCTCTGCAAATGGGATTCAGGTTTATTTATTTTCAGATTTACGACCAACTCCTGAATTATCCTTTGCCCTTAAACACCTAGGCTGTCAATGCGGAATCGTACTTACTGCTTCCCATAACCCACCGGAATACAACGGATATAAAGTATACTGGGAAGACGGCGGACAAATTGTTCCGCCACAAGATGGTGAAATCATTGCCGTAATCGAAAACCTGGATTACGATAAAATTAAATTTCAGGCCAACGAAAAACTGATTCATTACATTGATACCGAAATTGACAAGGCGTTCATAAAGTCATCTATTGAAAATGCAAGTTTTAATACGCCTGCTGAAGCAAAAGACAACCTTCAAATTGTTTTTACTTCTTTGCACGGTACCTCTATAAAATCTATTCCGGATACTTTATCACAGGCCGGTTATAACAATGTACATATTGTTCCTGAACAAGCCGTTCCGGACGGAAATTTCCCAACGGTAAAATCCCCAAACCCGGAAGAACCGGAAGCACTGACAATGGCTTTGGCTTTGGCAGAAAAAACCAATTCCGATATTGTTGTCGGAACCGACCCTGACTGTGACCGTTTAGGCGTTGCAGTACGAAACAATGATGGCAAAATGATTTTGCTTAACGGAAACCAAACCATGGTTTTGATGACTTCTTTTTTATTGAAACAATGGAAAAAAGCCGGAAAAATTAATGGAAAACAATTCGTTGGGTCTACAATCGTTTCTACTCCGATGATGATGGAATTAGCCACAAGCTATGGCGTAGAATGTAAAGTTGGCCTTACCGGTTTTAAATGGATTGCCAAAATGATCAAGGACTTCCCTGAACTTCAGTTTATCGGAGGTGGCGAAGAAAGCTTTGGTTTTATGGTGGGCGATGCTGTTAGGGATAAAGATGCTGTTGCGGCTACCCTATTGATCTGTGAAGTTGCTGCTCAGGCAAAAGCAGCCGGAAGCTCGGTGTACAAAGAACTTTTACAGCTGTATGTTGAAAATGGATTCTACAAGGAATTCTTGGTATCCTTAACCAAAAAAGGAATCGAAGGTTTGGAAGAAATCAATCAGATGATGGTGAATTTACGCCAAAATCCTTTAAAAGAAATTAATGGCCAGCGTGTCATTATGGTAGAAGATTATCAGTCATCGATTGCGCTGAATCTTTTGTCAGGTGAAGAAACTGTTATGGATATTCCAAAATCGAATGTATTGATTTATTATACAGAGGACGGATCTAAAATCTGTGCCAGACCAAGCGGAACAGAACCAAAAATCAAATTCTACATCAGTGTCAATGCTGAATTAGAATCGGTTCAGGATTTTGACGCAGCGGAACGTTTCTTAGACGAAAAAATACAAAATATTATTGCAGGAATGCAATTGCAATAACAGCATACAAATACATTTTCATAAACCCGGCATGTTTTAAGAACTGCCGGGTTTTAATGGTAAAAATCACCTAATGAGTAATTTCAAAAAAATAGTTCCTTTTATATATCCGTATAAAAAATACGCCTTGCTAAACGTCTTTTTCAATGTTTTGTATGCACTTTTCAGCACACTTTCGTTTGTTGCTTTAATTCCCATGCTTCAGGTATTATTTGACAAAAGCAAGCAAATTACGGTAAAACCTGTATATCAGGGGATTATGAAAATTCAGGACTATGGTCAGGACTATTTAAGCTATTATATTACCACAACAAAAGGCACACATGAATCCGGTTACGTTTTGTCGATCATGGTGGCCATTATTATTTCGATCTTTTTATTAAAAAACTTAGCGGACTATATGGCTATGTTTTTCATTACTTTTTTAAGAAACGGAGTTTTAAGAGACATGCGAAATGCTTTGTATAAAAAAACACTGGAACTGCCTTTGGCCTTTTACTCTGAAAAAAGAAAAGGAGATGTCATTTCGAGAATTTCCGGTGATGTAAATGAAGTTCAGAATTCATTCTTAGCCATTCTCGAGCTGATCGTAAAAGAGCCTTTGACTATAGTTTTCACCATCGCCACTATGCTTATCATTAGTGCGAAACTAACCATATTTGTCTTTATTTTTATTCCGGTTTCAGGATACATCATTTCTTTGATTGGAAAACAACTTAAAAAACAATCTACCAAAGCACAGCAGGAACAGGGTACTTTTTTATCGACTATTGAAGAAACCATTGGCGGCTTGAAAGTAGTAAAAGGATATAATTCCGAGAATTATTTCAACTCGGTTTTTCAAAACTCAACAGAACGTTTTTTTAGTCTATCCAACAGTATCGGAAATCGCCAAAACTTAGCTTCACCTGCCAGTGAGTTTATGGGAATCACCGTAATTGCCATATTACTGTGGTACGGTGGCCAAATGGTCTTAATCGATAAAACGCTGGATGGTGCTTCTTTTATAGCATACATGGGACTGGCCTATAACATCCTTACCCCTGCAAAAGCCATTTCTAAAGCCTCATACGGTGTAAAAAGAGGAAATGCCGCAGCAGAACGCGTACTGGAAATTTTAGATCAGGACAACCCAATTACAAGTAAGCCTGATGCTGTTGAAAAAACAACTTTTGACAACAACATAACGGTTCAGAATATTAATTTTAAATATGAAGACGAAACCGTATTAAAAGATTTTTCCCTTCAAATTAAAAAAGGACAAACTGTTGCTCTTGTAGGACAATCCGGAAGCGGTAAAAGTACCATTGCCAATTTGCTAACCCGTTTTTATGATGTAAATGACGGATCAATTTCTATTGACGGAATCAACATCAAAGACATGAATTTACAATCCCTTAGAAGCTTAATGGGATTGGTAACTCAGGACAGCATCTTGTTTAACGATACCATAAAAGCGAATATTTCACTGGGAAAATTAGATGCTGCTGATGACGAAATCATCGCTGCCCTTAAAATTGCCAATGCGTATGAATTTGTAAAAGATCTTCCCTTAGGAATCTATACCAATATCGGAGACAGCGGAAACAAACTTTCAGGAGGACAAAAACAACGTTTATCGATTGCCCGTGCAGTATTGAAAAATCCTCCGATTATGATTTTGGATGAAGCTACATCAGCGTTGGATACTGAAAGCGAAAAATTTGTTCAGATTGCGTTAGAAAATATGATGCAGAACAGAACTTCAATCGTTATTGCGCACCGTCTTTCTACGATTCAAAAAGCAGACGTGATCGTCGTGATGCAAAAAGGAAGAATTGTGGAACAAGGAACGCATGATGAATTAATTGCCCATAACGGAACTTACAATAAACTGGTAACGATGCAATCTTTCGAATCCTAAAAGATTTTTGCCGCAGCTTATACGATTAATAGTGATTTTAATCATTCTTATCTATAATCGGTGGTATATTTTTTTTAGTAAATCTATAAATCTACAATCATGTACCTCAACAATCCAAACATAAAGCTGCCTGAAGATCCGGATACTATTGTTTGGAAATACTTAGATTTGTCTAAATTCCTGGATCTGCTGCTTTCTAAAAAGCTGTTTATGTCACGTTCTGACAAATTCGAAGATCAATACGAAGGCACCTTTAGCGAACCAACCTTTGAAGAGATTAAAAAACTGGCAGCAGACAATCCTGACTTTTTAAATTATTACAAAACACACCGCGAAAAGGTTGCGATAAGCAGCTGGCATATCAACGAATACGAATCCTTTGCCATGTGGCAGATCTTTACGCAAAACAGTGAAGGATTAGCGATTCAGTCTACTATTGGAAGAATACAAAGCGCCTTAAAACCGGAAAATAATTTCGACCAGTATATTGGCGAAGTAAATTATATCGACTACAAAAAGGAATACATTCCGTTTGACGATTTGTTCTTTCCGTTTTTGTTTAAACGAAAAAGTTTTCAGTACGAACGCGAAGTCCGTATTATCACAGACGCCTCAAAAAGCAATATAAAACTGAATGACGGTTTGAAAATCCATGTTGACATCAATCAGCTGATCGAAAAAATATACATCCATCCCAAATCAGAAAACTGGTATAAGAAGCTGGTAATTGAACTGGTAGAACGCCTGGGCTTTGGAATTGAAATAGAAAAATCAGATTTGGAAAGTGATATTTTGATTTAGTTTTTTTTTAAGGTGCTAAGGTGCGGAGATGTTAAGGTGCTGAGTTTTTTTGAACCGTAAATTATTTTCAATTTTAAATAACAAAAAGAAGCCAGTTAAAAATAATTCTTAACTGGCTTCTTTATTTACAAAGATGTGAAATCTTAGAATCTTAGCATCTCAACAACTCAGAACCTTTATATAGGTTTATAATTCTTTACCTCCCATTTTTTGGAAGCCAGATCAATATAGCTGTAATGTAAAACATCATTTTTATCAAATTGCCCGTTTTGATTGGTATCCTCAATAGTCCTGAAATACAAACGGCTTTTGGAATCAATTAAACTCCAGTCTACCAATTCCTGAAAGTCTTCAGACACTTTAGTGAAATTTTCTCCGCTAATATCGCTCAGGTATAATGTTTTGATATCTCCGCCATCAATTTTACCGTCTTTGTTGGTATCGGAATCAGCCAGCGTATAAACCATAATCTGATTTTTCGTTTTGTCAGCTACTGTTTTTAAATAGGTAGCCGTTAAGATCAAAGCAGGTTTGTCTGTTAAAGACCGGATGGAATCAGAATCTGTTTTTTGAAATTTCAGATTTTGCAGATAGCCTGTAATTTCATATTCGCCTAAATTTGAAATCGTAAAACTCACATCGTTTACGCTTGAAGATCCGTAACGTGCTTTTGGTCCTTTTTCAAACACCCTCAAATCACCAACCGGATGAATTAAATAATCTGTTCCTTCCATCTGAATCGGCAAATCAGCCACTTCAATCTGAGTGGAGTCTGTCTTATTTACGACACTTGCCTTATTCGACGCATCATAAATTACTTTTGGTTTCTGCGCTTCATCTTTGCAACTTACTAAGCTTCCGATGATTGCTAAGGCTATATATTTTAATGAATTTTTCATCTGGTCTAATTATATGGGATATCAAATATAGTATTTTTGATTGTATTATCCGTTTCATTTTACTTAAACGGGAATTTCTCAAAACAAGTATCTGTTTTAAGCAATTTAATTATAACCTCGCATTCAGCTTAATATTAAAAACTCTCGAAGTCATATAATTTGGGATTGCGTACTGGTTTTTAGAATAAACATCCCTTACCCATGTATTTGTTATGGCATTTTGATTATTAAAAACATTAAAAATCTCCACACCCACAGACAGTTCCTTAAAGTTTTTTAACCAGTTTGTTTTCGCGTTTTTGGTACTGCTGTCCACAAAAACTTTAGCAAAACCGATATCTGCCCTGCGATAATCGTTCAGTCGGTTCTGATAAAAATAAGGATCGGAATACGACGGTGCTCCTCCGGGCAAACCTGTATTATACACCAGATTCAGGTACATTTTAACGCTTGGAATGTTTGGCATATAATCCTGAAACAACATGGCAAATTTCAAACGCTGATCTGTTGGACGGGCGATATACCCTTTGTTTTCATAGTTCTCTTCGGTTTTCAGATAACCGAAGCTTATCCAGGATTCTGTGCCCGGAACAAATTCGCCGTTCAGCCTGAAATCAAGACCTTGTGCATATGCTTTTGCATTATTGTTGGCCACATAACGAATACGAACATTATCGATTGAATACGTATTGACATCCGTCAATGATTTATAATAAAGCTCCGTCACCCATTTGAAAGGGCGGTCCCACATTTTAAAGCTATAATCATTACTTAAAACAATATGTACGGATTCCTGTGCTTTCACGTTCGGATTCACCACACCGTTCAGATCACGAAGTTCCCTGTAAAAAGGGGGCTGATGATACAATCCTCCCGAAAGCCTGAGAACCATATCCATGTCCCAATCCGGTTTCAGCGCGAACTGTGCTCTCGGACTAAAAACGATCTGGTTTTTCCCTTCTTCCGCCGCCCCTGAAACCGTCCAGCTTTGAAAACGTGCCCCCAGATTATACCAAACCTGACTGGAGCCCAATTCTGTTTTCTGATTCCATTGCGCGTAACCGGAAAATCGGTTTATCGTATTGAAGTTAGTCGCACGAACATCCTGATACGGTAATAAAGGCCCGGCATAAGGCTCGTAAGGCTGATTGTTTTCGGGAAGAATTACAAGTGGCGGATTTACAGAAAATCCGGCCGAATCTATCACTTCCCATTCTATTACCCTGTCCCGGATTGATTCTCTCGTATATTTCAAACCAAATTCCAGCTGACTGTCCCTCCACTCTTTAAATCCTTTTATTTCTGCATTGGCAATTAGGGCATCCAGATCATTACGGGCATGATTGAGCTGGGAACCGATTCCGCGGGTAAAATCAACATCCTCAGGATTCGTTGTCCCGTCAGCATTCACATTTCCCAGTCGGTATTGTGCGAGAATATCAAAATGTTCCTCTTCTTTGGTATGAAACAAAGAGCCTATAAATTTGAAAGTTAAGGTTGGGGAAGCTTTGTAAGTGGTTTTCAGTGCACCAAAATAAGTATCGTACTGATCTTTTTCCCTGCCTTCATAATAAACCGCAAGTGCCATGGGCTGGTCGATCGTTCCAAATTTAGTTTCACGAGTTAAAGGCTGGTATAAATATTTGTTTTGCGAAATATTTCCTAGAAAGCTCATTTGCCATTTTTCTGAAATATCATAATTTACATTGGTCTGAACATCGACAAAAGTAGGAGTGTAATTGGTTTGCGTATCCTGACTGTTCACGAGTAAACTATTATTCCGGTAACGGACTCCTGTCACGGCCGACCATTTTTTATTTTTGGAAACCACGTCGACAGACGCACTTCCGCCCAGCAAACTGGCTTCAAGGGAAGCTCCGAATTCTGTAGGTTTTCTGTATGTAATATCTAAAACAGAAGATAATTTATCTCCAAATTTCGCCTGAAACCCACCTGCAGAAAAATCAACATTCTGAACTAAATCGGTATTGGTAAAACTCAATCCTTCCTGCTGTCCCGAACGAATCAGAAAAGGGCGATAGACTTCAATTTCATTCACATACACCAGATTCTCATCATAATTACCACCTCGTACCGCATATTGCGTACTAAGCTCATTATTTGAATTTACCCCGGGTAATGTTTTCAGGATGTTTTCGATTCCGGCATTTGCCCCCGGTATTTTCTTAATAGTTGCCGCGTCAATAACGGTGATTCCCTGAACCCGTTTTTTATTTTTAGAAGAAACAAAAACTTCCCCCATTTGTTCCTGGGCATTACTCATTACGGGATTAAAGACAAAAATTTCATTTGGTTTTAAGTTTATGGTGAGGCTCATCATTTTTAAGGAAATGTGAGTAAAAATCAGTACCGCTTTTCTATTGGAAGGGACTTCAATTTCAAAAAAACCATCAGCATTGGTCTGAGTTGCATTTCCTGATGAAGAAATATTTACATCGGCAACAGGCTGCTTTTCATTATTTAAAATGATTCCTTTAACGCGGGCATTTTGGGCAAATGAAACAGAACCAGTGCACAAAAAAAGGAAAACGAATATTAATCTACTATAATTCAAGCGTTTTGATTTTATTTGGGTTGACTTCTAAAAAAGTGAGTTTCAAAGATAGCAGAATTACCTACATTATCAACTACTTCAATTTTTAAATCATTTACACCTTCTGCGACAATCCCATCCTCAAACTTGTGCGTAATTTTTCTCGTTTTATTATCATACTCAAACAAAATCCAGTTTCCGTTCAGAAACCCGTTGTATGACTTTATACCGGATAAGCTGTCTCCTATCGTAAACTCAAGTGTTTTTACATCACTGATCCATTTGTCCTGAATGGGCTTATTAATTCTTATTACCGGAGCAATGGTATCCAGAACCAATCCGTATTGCCCTAATATTTTCGATTTAGCTGTAAAAACATCCCCTTTTCGGATTGTTGCGTTGTAGCTTCTGCTGTTACCGCTGATTCTTCCAATAAATAATTTATCTCTTAAATCTTCAGAATAAACAGAATCTTTTATGGTTATCTTGAAATTGGAATGTACCGGAACAACATCCTCGTGAATATAAATCCGGTTGTTTTTCACATCAAAATTCATATTAAAATCATCGTAAAAAGTACCGGCGGGAAAAAATACCGACATATTATCTTTTTCGAAATTGGAGTCTTTATTATAGCGAACAAAATATTTTGAGGTATTCACTTCAGCGTTAACAATCGGTGCGGCCGGATCATATTCTATCGGTACGGTAACAGAATTTAAATTTCCAAAATAATCCGATACTTCTATACGGTACGTTGACGCCAGATTTGGATCGACAGAAACAATACCGCGAAGCGAATCGGTTTTGATAATACTTAAAGGAAAAGGCGTTTTCATAAACAATTTCTGTACGCGCTGCCCGGATTTTTTATATTTCGGGTAATCGATCAAAGCATTTATATATCGCATTTCATCAAACGAATAGGTATTAAACTGATAATTATAGCTTTGATTACCGTTTAAAAAAGTACTCACATTAAACACTCCGTTTTTATTATTGGACACATCATCAAAATCTACAGCCGAGATTCCGAAACCGATCTTGCCATTTGCCTTAACTTTTCCGGCCAGGTAGGTTCCGTCTTTCTGAAGCGCAAGACTCAGTAACAGCGGTTGTTTTGACTGGTTGACCACTGTATTTTCCGTGACAGGATAAACGTATAAATTCGAAATGGCTGGTTTTTTACTGTCTTTTATATTTTGGTCAAAACCGAAAAATATTGGGTTAACCACAAATTCTGTTTTTGAATCGCGGATTTCAAAATGAAGATGAGGCCCTTCAGAAGAGCCGGTATTTCCGGAAAGCCCAATCACTTGTCCTTTGGTAACAGGCAATTCTTCAGGTTTTGGAAACAATTCTATTTCAAAAGACTGCTCTGCATACTGGGCTTTATGAACATAATCCTGAATTGGACCTACAGCAATTTGCAAATGCCCGTAAACAGAAGTATATCCGTTTGGATGTGTGATATAGATACATTTGCCATTACCAAAAGTCGACATTTTTATTCTGGAAACATATCCATCCGCAACTGCGTACACATTTAAGCCTTCTCTCTGATTGGTTTTTAAATCAAAGCCGGCATGGAAATGATTCGGTCTCAACTCCCCGAAATTACCCGAAAGCTGCATTGGAATATCAAGTGGCGGACGAAAATAATCTTTTGGATATTGGGTCTGAGCAAAAATAAAATTACAAAAAAACAGCGTAAGTAGTGAAAATCTCATAAGCAACATTTTTGCTAAGATAAAAAATTACGAAGCCAAAACCGAGTAAAACGCTACAAAAATACAATTCACTGAATTTCATATATTTGTCTATTTTTAATGCAAAAAAAGCGATAAAAAATTGCATTAATAAAAAGGAATACTAACTTTGTATGATTAAGTAATGAATAGGATTTATAATGAGTGTAATTGCAGAAATAATTGATACTCTTGAATATAAAGTCGAAAAGCTTTTTGAGAAGTCAAAAGGATTAGAGAAAAACAATCAGGAACTTAGATTACAACTAGCCAAAGCTGCGCAAATTATCCAGAAACAATCTGAAGAAATGGAGGCTTTGAGAAAGCAATATGAGACACTTAAAATAGCCAATTCGTTGCTTGGCAGCGACAATAACAAGAGAGAGACAAAGCTTAAAATAAATTCATTAATTCGCGAAATTGATTACTGTATAGCACAATTATCAGACTAGAAACATGGACGAAAAGCTTAGAATTAAAATATCAATTGCAGATCGGGTATACCCATTAACAGTAGAACCTAATCAGGAAGAAGGACTAAGAAGTGCTTCTAAGAAAATTGATGTGATGATTAAGCAATTTGAAGAAAGTTACGCAGTCCGCGACAAGCAGGATGTACTGGCCATGTGTGCCTTGCAGTTTGCTTCACAAGTAGAACAAAAACAAATTGACTACACTATCGATAGCGAAGATATCGAAAGAATTAAAAGATTAAATTTGCTTTTAGATCAATATCTCGAAAATTAAACGTTCTTTACAGAAACTAAGATACTGCCTACATTAGTTCATTTTTGGTAAACTCAACACTAACAATTTAGAATGAGCGAATCATCACTACTAAAGCATGCCACGCTTTTTTGCGAGGAAACTTGAACAGTGAGTTAGCTCAAAACTTGTCTTTACGAGTTTATTCAAGCAATTAATGTAGGCTTTTTTTATATATAAATTTTAACAAACATGGACATCATAACGATCATTATTTCAGGTATCGTCGGAATTGCAGCAGGGTTTGCAATTGCTAAAGTTATCGAAAAAAGCAATATTTCTAATCTAATCAAAAACGCCAAAAAGGAAGCCGCTTCAATTTTAAAAGATGCTAATTTAGAAGCTGAAAATATTAAAAAAGACAAAATTCTTCAGGCAAAAGAACGTTTTATCGAATTAAAATCCGAGCACGAACAAGTGATTTTAGCACGCGATAAAAAAGTAGCCGAAGTAGAAAAAAGAGTCAGAGACAAAGAATCTCAAATCTCTAATGAGCTTTCAAAAGCTAAAAAAGTAAATGATGATTTTGAAGCTAAAACTCAGGAATACAACAGCAAAATTGAACTTTTAGATAAAAAACAAACTGAAGTTGACAAATTACACAAAAGTCAATTGCAACAGCTTGAAGTAATTTCAGGACTTTCTGCTGAAGAAGCAAAAGAACAATTGGTAGAAGGCTTAAAAGCGGAAGCTAAGAGTAAGGCGATGTCACATATTCAGGATACGATTGAAGAGGCAAAACTTACTGCACAGCAGGAAGCTAAAAAAATCATTATCAATACCATCCAGAGAGTTGGAACTGAAGAAGCAGTTGAGAATTGCGTTTCTGTTTTCAACATTGAATCGGATGACGTAAAAGGTAGAATTATTGGCCGTGAAGGTCGTAACATCAGGGCGCTTGAAGCTGCAACCGGAGTAGAAATCATTGTTGATGATACACCGGAAGCGATCATCCTTTCCTGTTTTGACCCTGTTCGTAGAGAAATTGCCCGTTTGTCATTACACAAACTGGTAACTGACGGACGTATTCACCCGGCAAGAATTGAAGAAGTTGTTGCTAAAACAGCCAAACAAATTGATGACGAAATCATTGAAGTGGGTAAACGTACTGTGATCGACTTAGGAATTCACGGATTACATCCTGAATTGATAAAAGTCGTTGGCCGAATGAAATACCGTTCTTCTTACGGACAAAACCTATTACAACACTCCAGAGAAGTTTCTAAACTTTGTGGTATCATGGCAGCCGAACTGGGCTTAAATGTAAAACTGGCCAAAAGAGCCGGTTTACTTCACGATATTGGTAAAGTTCCGGATACTGAAAGTGATTTGCCTCACGCATTACTAGGGATGCAATGGGCTGAGAAATATGGGGAAAAAGAGGAAGTTTGCAACGCGATTGGAGCCCACCACGACGAGATTGAAATGAAATCATTATTATCTCCGATTGTTCAGGTTTGTGATGCTATTTCAGGTGCAAGACCAGGTGCAAGACGTCAGGTTTTAGATTCTTACATTCAGCGTTTGAAAGATCTTGAAGAAGTAGCTTACGGATTTAGCGGTGTGAAAAATGCTTATGCGATCCAGGCAGGTAGAGAACTTCGTGTAATCGTTGAAAGCGAAAAAGTTTCTGATGACAATGCAGCGAACTTATCTTTTGAGATTTCACAAAAAATACAAACCGAAATGACTTATCCGGGTCAGGTAAAAGTAACTGTAATCAGGGAAACAAGGGCAGTTAATATTGCGAAGTAATCCCAGCATTCATTATAAAACAACAAAGGCTGTCTTTCTAAAGACAGCCTTTGTTGTTTTATAGCATTAAAATTATCCTTTTACATATCATTAAATACAATTTTAAAGCTCGTCCCTACTCCTACTTCACTTTCCACAAAAACACTTCCTTTCATGGCTTCGATTTGATTTCGGGTAATATACAATCCAATACCGCGTGCTTCCTGATGCTTATGGAAGGTCTTATACATTCCGAATAATAAATCGCCGTAGACCGCAAGATCAATTCCCAGGCCGTTATCAGTAATCTTCAGTGATTTATATCCCTCGGGTTCAATTCCAAAATCAAAAACAATGACCGGATCCCTGTCCGGATGCGCATATTTAATCGCATTTGTGGTAAAATTCAACAAAACACTTTCCAGATACGCCGGGTTAAAATTTATGGTCAGGTATTGCGGAACATTGTTCACGATGGTCACATTTTTTTGCTTATCGTATCCTTTTATCGTAAAAATGGTTTTCTCAATATATTCACTAAGCTTCAAAGGAACAACCACAATATTGATATTGCTTTGTGTTTTTACAATTTGCGTCAGATTCGAAATGGTTTCATTCAGATCATTGGAAACCGTTCGTAAATGCTGCAGCATTTCATTAATCGTTTGTTTATCCACATCGGCATCAATAAAATCCAGAATCGATTTTATATTACCGGCCTGCGTATTCAGATTATGCGAAACAATATGGGAAAAATTCAGTAAGCGACTGTTCTGGTCGCTGTAAAGTTTCATTGTTCTCAGAAGTTCCAGTTCTTTTTCTTTCTGCAAAGAGACATCGGTATGCGTTCCGATAACGCGCAAAGGCTTGCCGTTTTCATCTCTTTTGATCACCTTTCCCCTGTCTAAAATCCATTTGTAATTACCGCTCGAAGTCATTACCCGATGGTAGTTTTCATAATACGGAATCTTATTATCAAAGTGCTCCTGAATGTCTGAATAGTATTTTGGCAAATCATCGGGATGTACAATTTTATCCCAGCGTTCCGGATCATCAAAAATATCCGTGGATTCTAATTCGAGAATTTTCAGGGATAATGAAGAATAAAAAACACTATTGGTGACCATATCCCAATCCCATATACCGGCTGTTGAGGCTTCGAGTGCAAATTGAAAGCGTTCTTCGGAAATACGAAGTTTTTCTTCCTTGTCTTTTACATCTGTAATATCAGAAACATGTCCAAAAAAGCTAACACAACCATCCGGAGCCAATTCGGTTTTAGATGAAATTCTAAACCAACGCAATCCTTTTTTAGGCAGGACTGCCCTAAATTCTATATCCCAGGGCTTTATTTCTTTTCTGGCTTTGACCAGAGACTGAAAAAACATTTCCCTGTCGGGAGCCAATATTCTGTCGTAAATAACAAATATAATATCGGTAGTAAAATCACTTACAGAAAGCTCAAAAATATCATCGGATGATTTACTGATAAGAGGGAAAGAATACTTATTATCGCAGTCAATAACAAACTGAAAGATTATGTCCGGTATTTCGGCGAATAATTTCCTGTAAAAAGTATTTACTTCTAAGCAATCCTCATCTTCATATAAATCAAAAACCATATATCACTTATTTTTTTATTTGAATTATTCTGCACTATTCAATACAAAAAAGAAAGAAAAATAAAATTATGACTCTTCCTTCTTACTAAAATAGAATACAAGATATTAAAATTTAAAAAGAAAAACGGCTGTTTGTTAAAATTATTGCCCGAAATTATTTCCTCGGATGAAAAGAATGCATCACTTCTTTGAGGAAACTTCTGTCTAAGTGAACATAAATTTCCGTGGTTGTAATAGACTCATGTCCAAGCATTAACTGAATAGATCTTAAATCTGCACCATTTTCGAGTAAATGCGTGGCAAACGAATGTCGTAAAGTATGGGGACTAATTTTTTTATTTAAACCGACTTTAACAGCCAGGTCTTTTATAATGGCAAAAATCATGGATCTTGTAAGCTGGCTTCCTCTTCGGTTTAAAAACAGCGTATCCTCAAAACCTTTTTTAATGTTGAGTTCGCTTCTTATCGCGTTTTGATAAATCTTAATGTATTTTTCCGTCAGCTTGCCAATCGGAACAAACCGTTCCTTATTTCCTTTACCGGTGATTTTAACAAAACTTTCCTCAAAATACAAATCAGAAATCTTCAGGGAAACGAGTTCCGAAACACGAAGCCCGCAACCGTAAAGCGTTTCTAAAATGGCACGGTTTCGTTCTCCTTCATTCGAACTCAGATCAATAGCAGCAATCAGGGAATCGATTTCCTGAACCGATAAGGTATCGGGCAATTTACGTCCGGTTTTTGGTGTTTCTATTAATTCCAGCGGGTTGTCTTTTCGATAATCCTCAAAAACCAAATAATTAAAAAAACTTTTCAATCCCGAAATAATGCGTGCCTGTGAACGTGGATTAACTTCTTTTGAAACAGCATAAATAAACTGCTGAACGGTTTCATCAGTGATTTTCAATGGAGAAACTTCAATCTGATTCGTTTCTAAAAAAAGACACAATCGTTCAATATCAAAACCATAATTCTCAATAGTATTTTTAGACAAACCTCTTTCGATTCGCAAATAGGATTGATAATCTTTTATGTAGGTATTCCATTTCATACGTGCAAAGTAAAACATTTTTAGGGCATAAAAAAACCTTCCGGGTAGGGAAGGTTTTTAAGTATTTTTTTAAAAAAAATTCAAAACTAGAATTTATATGCAGCTGAAAATGATAAAACTCCATTATGAAGTTTTGAATCGTCGCCGAATTTAGTTTTTAGGATATTAGATAATCCTAAATTATATCTTACACCAAGAGAAAAATTTTCTGTAAAATCATATCCTGCTCCCAGATTCAAGCCAAAATCAGTTGACTCAAACATATTTTTGACATCCATTTCGTGTTTGCCTGAATATCCATTTACGACTGTTTTTGTTTTTGCAGAAGCTAAAAATCCAATTTGGGGACCTACTTCGATGCTAAAATTTTTAACCACAGAATATTTAAACATAACCGGAACATTTACGTAATTCATAATAAAATTAGCGCTTCCGGTTACAAGCTTCCCTTCTACATACGCTTTCCCATTCTTAAATTCGGCACCTTGCATAGAAAATAAAATTTCCGGCTGCACCACCAATTTGTCTGACAATTTAATTTCTACGAAACCGCCTGCATTAAATCCAGTCTGATAGCCAACATCAATACCGTCCAAATCTCCTGTAAAATTTGAAACATTCAGACCTCCCTTTACTCCAATTTTAACTCCCTGCGCAGTTGCAAATCCACAAACCATTACTGTCATAGCAGCAAAAATAATCTTTTTCATTTTATAAATTTTTAAAATATTTTGAAGCAAATGTAATAAAATACATACAAAAAAAATATTAGTATATTAAAAAATTAAATTGCAAAATACGCGAAAAATCTTACTTATATACACAAAAAAACCTCCCCGGTTAGGGGAGGTTATATTCTATTTATTGAAAAAATATTAGAATTTATAAGCTAAAGACAAAGCTAAATTGCTGTTTTTTGGGCTATCTAAATAATCTTCTACATTCTCAGTTTCATAATCAGCAATATTAGCTAAACCTACAGTATAACGAAGGTTTACACCAAGATTATCTGTGAAGCTATATCCAACACCAAAATTAAATCCAAAATCTGTACTTTTAAAAAAATCTTTAGCATCATCACCATCTTCTTTTGCAGATAATAGGAATCCAATTTGTGGACCTGCCTCTACAGTAAACTCTTTAGTTATAAAGAATTTAGCCAATACCGGAACGTTTAAATAATTTAATTTAGTATCTAGATCAGAATCTCCAAAGTATTCCAATTTTGCACCTTGTGTAGAAAACAAAAGTTCAGGCTGAATAGCCAATCTTTCAATAACTTTAATCTCAGCAAAACCTCCTACGTGGAAACCTATTAAAGATTTAGAATCGTCATAATAATTTCCACCTGAGAAACTTGAAACATTCAAACCTCCTTTTACCCCAAATCTTGTTTTCTGAGCATTTGCAAATCCAAATACTAAAATCGCCATAATTGATAAAACAATTTTTTTCATTTTTTATTTTGTTAAAGTTTAGAAAACAAACGTATAAAACCCATATTAAAATTCCTAATAAAGTAAATTAAAAAACAATTATCAAAAAGTAAAAGAAATGAACTATTCGATTTTATATCAGCCTGATTTAAAATATATTAGTATTATTATTCTCATTAAATCAATGATTGAATAAGAGTTATAAGTGCTCAAAAATTAACAATTAAAATCTCTCAAATTAAAAAATGACCGGTAACTTTTAAATAAAAACAATAAAATCTTTATGAATATATAAAAGTCTAAATAAAAATCATAAGAAACTTAAAATCAATACATTAAAAACAAAGCAAAAGTATTTTATTAAATAAAAATATAAAAAAGTGTGAATTTTAATAAAAGTTTTAACTAAAACATAAAACAATAAAAAGCAAAATAAGTAGTTTTGAACTGTTAATAACATTTAAAAACAAATACCAAACTTTAAAAACATTTTTATGAAAAAGATACTTTTAGCAGCTGCATTGTTCATCGCAACATCAGCAACAATCCAGGCTCAATTATTACAAATTGGAGCTAAAGCAGGGGTTAACTTTGCCAGTCAGACAGGAGATGCATCTTTAAACGGTGTAGCATTCGATAAAGATGGAATTACCAGCTATCATGTAGGTGTAGTAGCGGAAATTAAATTATTAGAAAAATTCTCTATTCAGCCTGAGCTTTTATACTCCACACAGGGAGCAACGTACAAAAATGCTGTGGACGAATTTAAAAATGAATTAGGCTACCTATCTATTCCTGTAATGGCTAAAATCTATATGACAAAATCATTGAGTTTAGAAGTAGGACCACAAGCTTCCTTCTTATTGAGTGAAAAAAATGATTTTGATGTAAAAGATGCCGAAACTTTTGAATTTGGTGTTAATGCAGGTTTAGGATTAAAAATTACTAAAAATATTTTCGTTCAGGCTCGTTACGGCCTTGGATTGACAGAAGCTTCAAAAAATGCAGATGTTAAAAACTCAAACGTACAATTATCAGCAGGATTCATGTTCTAAAAATAATATCACATACTTTTATAAAAACCGCTCTGTTAATTCGAGCGGTTTTTTTATTTTTACATGCTTTGTCAAATGCATTCCAAAAATATGAAACGGAATCATTCCCCATTATTAAATACAAAATACACTATGAAAATCTGCATTATCAACGGACCCAATTTGAATCTTTTAGGAAAAAGAGAACCGGAAGTTTACGGAAGCCAAACTTTTGAAGACTATTTTGAAACGTTGCAGCAAAAATATCCTACTATAGAACTTTCCTATTATCAGAGCAATATTGAAGGCGAACTGATTGGCAAAATTCAGGACTGCGGTTTTACCTTTGACGGAATCATCTTAAACGCCGGCGCTTACACACATACTTCTATTGGCTTGGGTGATTCCATCAAGGCAGTGACCACTCCGGTTATTGAAGTCCATATTTCGAATACCTATGCACGTGAAAGCTTCAGGCATCAATCGTATTTGTCAGGAAATGCCAAAGGTGTCATATTAGGTTTTGGATTGAAAAGCTATGATTTGGCCATTCAGTCTTTTTTGTAATGCTTTATTTAACAAATTTTTAATAACACCGATTTTAAGTTATTCTATTTTTGTGAAAGAAATAACTTTCATGAGAAACTATACTTTACTTGCCTTTTTATTCTTTTCGCTCTCCAACTTTGCCCAGATCAAAGGAACCATAACCGATGAAAAAGGAAACCCTTTGCCTTTTGTTTCTGTTTTTGAAGATAACACGTATACGGGAACCACAGCAAACGAGCAGGGACAATACCAACTCAATGTAAAAGAACCCGGAAAAAACAAAATTACTTTTCAGTTTTTGGGTTTTAAAACGCAAAAAATAACTATTTCTCCCGATTCCAAAGTAATCGTTCTGAATGTTAAAATGCTGGAAGAAAGTTTTGCCCTGAATGAAGTGGTGATTGATCCAAAAAACAATCCGGCAAATGCCATCATAAGAAGTGCCATTGCCAACAAAAAAGAAAATTCCGAAAAAACATCGCGTTTTACGGCAGATTTTTATTCGAAAGGGATGTTTAAAGTAAAGGATCTTCCCAAAAAAATATTGGGCCAGAAAGTAGATCTGGGCGAAGATATGTCTTCCAATTTAGATTCTACCGGAACGGGAATTCTGTACCTTTCGGAAACGATTTCGAAGGTGAGTTATGAAAAACCGAACAACCTCAAAGAAAAAATTATTGCCTCAAAAATTTCAGGGAACAACAGAGGATACAGCTACAACACCGCTGCCTTATCGACTTATGATTTTTACGACAATACTTTGGATTTTGATATCAAACTGATTTCTCCAATTGCCGACAATGCCTTCAGTTATTACAAATACAAACTGGAAGGCACCTTCTTTGATGCCAATAATCACGAAATAAACAAAATAAAAGTAATCCCGAAACGCGACAAAGAGCCTGTTTTTGAAGGTTACATTTATATTGTTGACGACAGCTTTGCGATTTATGCGATAGAATTAGACATCAAAGGCTATCGAATGAAGAATGAACTTACGGAGATAATGACATTAAAACAAAGCTTTAATTACAATACAAAAAACAAGATATGGTCTAAAAATGCGCAGACTTTATACTTTAAGGCAGGTGTTTTCGGTATTAAATTTTCAGGGCAATTCAATTATGTTTATTCCAATTATGAGTTTCCGGCTTCGTTTGCAAAAAAGACTTTCGGAAACGAAATTGTTGCTTTTGAAGCCAATTCCAATAAAAAAGATGATGCTTTCTGGAATCAGATCCGTCCAATTCCT
Organism: Flavobacterium cupreum; assembly: GCF_003996965.1. Taxonomy (GTDB): domain Bacteria; phylum Bacteroidota; class Bacteroidia; order Flavobacteriales; family Flavobacteriaceae; genus Flavobacterium; species Flavobacterium cupreum. The sequence continues at coordinate 104,769 of NZ_QWDM01000013.1, forward strand.
TTAACTATCGAGGAAAGCAGCGATTACAACAAAAAAGACAGCCTGCAGACCATTCGCAAATCTCAGAAGTATACCGATTCGATTGATGCCAAAAACAATAAATTTAAGGTCTGGGATATTTTAAAAGGGTATGAATACAAAAATACTTTTAGGAAATATTCTTTTGAATATGACGGTTTGTTAAACATCACTTCTTTAAGTTTTAATACCGTTCAGGGTTTTAATTTCAATTCGGGTTTTTCTTTTAAAAACTGGAATGAGGAAAAAGGAAAAAGCACTTCTTTAAGCACAACCTTTAATTATGGTTTTTCAGAGGAACGTTTTCGGGCAATTGGAGAATTCACCCACCGATTTAACACTATAAATTACGCCACTATTGCTATTTCAGGGGGAACAAAAGTAGCACAATTCAACAGTGCTGAGCCTATAACAAAGTTTGTCAATTCTATAAGTTCGTTGTTTTTTAAAGACAATTACATGAAATTGTACAACCTGGAATTTGCGCAAATCAACTACAACCAATATGTCGCTAACGGAATAAATCTGACTGGTAAAATTGCATACAAACAACGAAAACCTCTTTTTAATACCACCGATTATTCTTTCTTTAAAAGGGATGATATTTATTCGTCTAATAATCCACTGGCACCAAACGATTTCGAAACTCCTGCTTTCAGTCAGCATCATGTCTTCAAGGCCAATATTACGGCACGCATTAATTTTGGGAATAAATACATTTCAAGACCCGACGGAAGATATAATATTAAAAATGACAAGTACCCTACCCTGTTTTTCTCTTATGAAAAGGCATTTGCTGCCAGCACAAAAAACTATGAATTCGAGCGAATTGCCGCTGCGGTACAATATGATTTATCATTGGGAAGTAAAGGTTTACTGGGCACAAATTTCAGGGCAGGAAAGTTTTTTAATGCCGAAAATATATCTTTTATAGACTACAAACATTTTAACGGAAACCAAACCCATATCGGAACAAGCGATCGTTACTTAAATGTTTTCAACTTAATGCCTTATTACGCTAACAGCACCAACGACAGCTATTTGGAAGCGCATTTCGAATATAATGACACCGGATTTTTGATGAATAAAATTCCGTTATTGAATTTGCTGAAATCAACTCTGAATGTAGGTTTTCATTCACTGGCAATTCCGGACAGAAAACCTTATTCTGAATTTACAGTTGGTTTAGACAATCTCGGTTTTGGAAAATTTAAACTTTTCAGAGTAGATTATGTGCATTCTAATCAGGGCAGCATCCAGCAAAACGGTGTTGTTTTTGGACTGAAGATTTTGAATGTCTTGGATTAGTTTTTTTTAAAAAGGTGCTAAGGAACTAAGTCGCTAAGGTTCTGAGTTAACGAGCTGAAATCCTGGCGGATTTTCGATTATGTAATTATAGCTCTGTTGTATATTTTTTTTCACGCAGATTTGGCAGATTAAAGTTTCGTTTGGGTGAAGAAGAAATGCACAAAAAAACCGATTATTCTTTTTAAGAGTAATCGGTTTTGTTTTATTTAAAAAAACGCAAAAGTATTTAACCTTTGCACCTCTGTCCCTTTGCACCTTTGTTCCTCAGAACCTCCACTTAGAACCTTTCCTCAATGATAATCATCCGGCTCAATATGAATCAATACATTTCCGAGCTGGGGAATTTTTTCTTTTAGGGTATCCTGTAGTTTATGGGACAAATCATGGCCTTCTTTTACCGAGATTTTAGCCGAGACAATAGCATGAAGGTCTACGTGATATTTCATTCCTGCTTTTCGGATAAAACATTTTTCAGTCCCCAGAATTCCTTCCACTGTTAATGATTTAATGCGGATTTCTTCCACTAAGTCATCATTCAGATGTTCGTCCATGATTTCGCCAAGTGCAGGCCTGAAGATCTTATAGCTGTTGTATAAAATAAAGAAAGCAGCAAAAAGAGCCGCCCAGTCATCAGCAGATTCATATCCTTTGCCCATCACCAGGGCAATCGTAATTCCGATAAATGCTGCAACCGAAGTTATAGCGTCACTGCGATGGTGCCAGGCATCTGCTGCCAGAGCCGAACTATTCGTCTGTTTACTGCGTTTCATTACCACCCGGAAAGAATACTCTTTCCATACAATAATAGCCCCTAAAACATAAAGGGTCCAGGATTTTGGAAGATTATGTGAAGACTGAATGTTGGCGATACTTTCGTACCCAATAACGGTTGCCGAGGTAATAAGAAAACCAACCACCAAAAAAGTAATTAACGGCTCCGCACGGCCATGGCCGTAAGGGTGATTTTCATCTGCCGGTTTATTAGAATATTTGATTCCAAACAAAACCAGACAGGACGAAAAAATATCCGTTGTTGATTCGATCGCGTCTGCAATTAAGGCGTAAGAATTGCCAAAAAAACCTGCCAAACCTTTTACAAGGGCCAGGCAGGTATTTCCAGCTATACTAAAATAAGTAGCTTTTATAGCTTTTTGTTCATTCGTCATTTGAGATTTTTATCTACGCTCTCACGATTTTTGCTCCAATTGCTCTTAGACGTTCGTCGATACGCTCGTATCCACGGTCGATTTGTTCAATATTTTGAATTGTACTGGTTCCTTTTGCCGACAGAGCTGCAATCAATAATGAAATTCCCGCACGAATATCCGGAGAAGACATTGTTGTCGCTTTTAACTGAGATTCAAAATTATGTCCCATAACCACCGCTCTGTGCGGATCGCATAACATGATTTTTGCTCCCATGTCGATTAATTTATCCACGAAAAACAAACGGCTTTCGAACATTTTCTGGTGAATTAGAACATCACCTTTTGCCTGTGTTGCCACTACCAGAACAATACTCAATAAATCAGGGGTAAATCCTGGCCATGGTGCATCTGCAATAGTAAGAATAGAACCGTCAATATCTGTTTTTACTTCGTACCCGTCTGTGTGAGCAGGAATGTAAATATCGTCTCCGCGTCTTTCAATTGTAATACCCAGTTTTCTGAATGTATTCGGAATCAGACCTAAGTTATCCCAGCTTACGTTTTTAATCGTGATTTCGCTTTTTGTCATAGCCGCAAGACCAATCCATGAACCGATTTCAATCATATCAGGAAGAATTCTGTGCTCGCAGCCTCCCAGGCTTTCAACACCTTCGATAGTTAATAAGTTCGAACCAACTCCGGTGATTTTAGCTCCCATGGAGTTCAGCATTTTACATAACTGTTGTAAGTAAGGCTCACAGGCAGCATTGTAAACTGTTGTCTGACCTTTTGCCAAAACAGCAGCCATTACAATATTTGCTGTTCCGGTAACAGAAGCTTCGTCAAGCAGCATATCTGTTCCTTTAAGTCCTTCTTCCGGTGATTCTACTCCGTAAAAGTGATCCTCTCTGTTATATCTGAATTTTGCTCCAAGGTTAATAAAACCTTCAAAGTGAGTATCTAATCTGCGACGGCCAATTTTATCTCCTCCCGGTTTCGGAATATATCCTTTCCCGAAACGGGCCAAAAGTGGTCCGACAATCATTATGGAACCTCTAAGTGCTCCGCCTTCTTTTTTGAAAGCTTCTGTTTCTAAATAACCAACATTCACCTCATCAGCCTGAAATGTAATGGAACCTGGTTCATTCCTTTGAATTTTCACCCCTAAATTACCCAGCAATGTGATTAATTTATTGATGTCAATAATATCGGGAATATTATTAATTTTCACTTTATCTCCCGTTAAAAGCACGGCACATAAAATTTGTAATGCCTCATTTTTTGCTCCTTGCGGAGTGATTTCTCCTTTTAAAGGTATTCCTCCTTCGATTTTAAAAATTCCCATATTCTTTTTTTAAGGTTCTGAGTTACTAAGGTTCTGCGGCGCTAAGTTTTTTCGGGGAACTTAGTATCACCTGCTTAGCAACTTTTTTTTTTATTTAAGGTTCTAAGCTACTAAGGTTCTGAGATCCTAAGGTTCTGTTTTAAAAAACTTAGAACCTCACGACCTTAGTACCTTAGCACCTTTTATTTCTGATTATTGTTTTTCTGAAAAGGTTTTGTTTTTCCGCCTTTATTATTGTTTTTGTTGCTTTGGATTTTTGGTGGTCCGGCTGGCGTAATTTTATTCGACATACGCTTATTCGTGCGCAATAAATCTGTTGTATTCAGAAGTTCTTCTGTACTTTGCAGCAAGTTGATTGTACCTCCTGACAATTCGAATAAATGCTCAAAAATCACATCATCTTTTACCGTGTCTTTGTTCCAGCTCAGGTATGATTTTTTCATGTGATTGGCAATCACCAGTATCAATGCATTTTTCATTTCTCCATCGTCCCATTTATTGGCAACATCAATCATATACTTGATGTTATTACCATAGAACCTGTACTTTGGAAAGTTCTGCGGATATTGCAAAACATCCGGTTTTAGCTGTAATACATCACGGGAAGGAATCGGATAAGGCGATTCTACATCCAATTTAAAATCAGACATAATAAAAAGCTGATCCCATAATTTATGCTGAAAATCTGGCACATCACGTAAATGCGGATTCAGGCTTCCCATAACCTGAATGATGTATTTCGCAGCTTTATTGCGTGTTTCAGCATCTTCAATAATGGTGGCCTGATCAATCAGTTTTTGTAAATGACGACCATATTCCGGAATAAGTAAACGCTGTCTTTCAGAATTGTATTCTAAATTAAAAACAACGTCATTCGCGACTTCTTTTTTATATTTTTCGACCATAAGTTATAATGAAACTATCCCTTCTATTGTAGAAACTTCTTTGTATTTAGCAATCACCTCATCGGCACTGTTCATCGTAACATCTACAGAAACGCTGGTAAATTTACCGGTTTTAGATTTTGTTGTTTTAATAACCGCCCCCATACTGTCAAAAGCTTTTTCAACGCGCTCAACATTATCGCCTACTGAAGGCATTATAAATTTATACAAATATTCTGCTGGCCAGGTATTTGAATTATCTAACTCAACCTTTAATCTTTCGTAAAATTCGGCGGTACTTTTTTCTTTATCGTTCTCCATTCGTAATTAAAAATAAAGGCAAATATACGGTTTTGAGTTTAGATTTTTAGATTTTTTTATTTCGAAAAAGGTTCAGAGTTACAAAGACGCAAAGGTGCAAAGAAAAAAGCTTTGTAACTTTATTTCATTGTAAAATTTCATCTTATATTTGAGAAAAACATTCCTTATTAATTTGCACGAAAAGTTGCGGGGACGCAAAGTTTTTCCTGAGTTTTCCTACTGTAACTTTTTCGACTCCGCAACCTTTGCGAGATTAAAAAACAGCCCTATGAAAAAAATCCTTTTATTTTTTATCACACTTATAGTCAATAACATTCAGGCGCAGGACATTAAAACAGTAACCTATTTTCAGAATGATACCCTGAAACTCGATTTAGATTTGTATTTGCCTGAGCAGACAAGTAATGAAAAAATTCCGTTGATCCTTTTTGCTTTTGGCGGCGGATTCTCCGGCGGTGAACGCATAAGCGAAAAAGAATTCGGACTGTTTATGGCCAAAAATGGTTATGCCGTGGCGAGCATTTCGTACAGTTTATACATGAAAGGAAAAGATTTTGGCTGCAAAGGCACTTTGACCGAAAAGATAAAAGCGATTCAGATTGGCGTTAGCGACATGTGGCAGGCAACTTCTTATCTGATTGAAAATGCCGGAAAATACAATCTGGATACTTCTAAAATCTTTATTTCCGGAATCAGCGCCGGTGCCGAAATTGGCTTTCAAGCGGTCTACTGGGATTACAAACTGATGAATTTATACAAAAGCAATCTGCCGGAAAATTTCCGATACAAAGGTTTTATCGGAGGTTCGGGCGCTATTATTGATATTAATCTGATTACAAAAGAAAAGCGATACCAATGTTACTCGCCCACGGAAGCAATGACGCCACTGTTCCGTATGCTGCAGGTTCACATCGCTCCTGCCCCACAAACGCTTCGGGCTGGCTGATTCTTTTTGGTTCTTATGCCGTTTACAATCATATGAAAGACCTGCATAAAGACATTGAACTGATTACTTTTTGCGGCGGCGGACATGAATTTTCCGGCTATCTTTTTCATCAGGGACAGCAATCTGTTTTGGATTTTGTGAATGATGTTCTGCAAGGCAAAAAATTCGAGTCACACATCATTATTCCTTCAGAGAAAAAAATGGCGGGCTCCGGGAAATATTTGTTTTGTAAGTAAAGAAAAATTAAAATCAGGAATAGAAAGCAGCCCTTTTAAGCACTTTTAGAAACGAATAAATTCATGCTGTTGAATTATAAAATTACGAAATCATCCGTTTCTGATAAATATTCTTTTTAATTACGAATAACTTTAGGTAAATTTGCGCTTTATTTTAAGAAAGTGCAAAAACAAATCATAGTTCTCATTGGTGGCCCGGGAACGGGAAAATCTACTCTTATTAACGAATTGGTAGCTCGTGGCTATTGCTGTTATCCTGAAATTTCAAGACAAGTTACACTCGAGGCACAACAACGCGGCATCGATCAGTTGTTTTTGGAACAGCCTTTACTGTTTAGCGAAATGCTGCTTCAGGGACGCATCAAACAATACGAGGACGCTCTTGAAGAACCGGACAATGTGGTTTTTATAGATCGCGGCATTCCTGATGTTGTAGCTTATATGGATTATATTGGTGATGAATATCCGGCACATTTTACAAAAGCCTGTGAAGACATCAAATATTCTAAAATTTTTATTTTACCGCCCTGGGAAGAAATTTATGAAAGCGACACGGAGCGTTATGAGAATTTTGAGCAGGCAGTCACGATTCAGAATCACCTTGTTGAAACGTATAAAAAATACGGTTACGACTTAATAGAAGTACCCAAAGATACCGTAGACAATAGAATTCTTTATATCTTAGATAAAATTTAGGCTTGTTTTAAAGTTGCAAAACTAGAAAACTGCTTTCTAAATTTTTTAACTTTAAAACAGGACCCATGCCCGAAGCACAGGAAATTCTTTTAAAATACTGGAAACACGACAGTTTCAGACCACTTCAAAAAGAAATTATTGATTCGGTTCTGGAGGGTCACGATACTTTTGCTTTGCTGCCAACCGGCGGCGGGAAATCGATTTGTTTTCAGGTTCCGGCCATGATGCAGGAAGGAATCTGCCTGGTAGTCTCCCCTTTGATCGCACTGATGAAAGACCAGGTGGCGAATTTGCAGAAGAGGGAAATTAAAGCCATTGCACTTACAGGAGGAATTCACACCGAAGAAATTATTGACCTCCTCGACAATTGCCAGTACGGAAATTATAAATTTTTATATCTGTCACCCGAAAGACTGCAATCAGACTGGATTCTGGAACGCATTAAAAATTTACCCATCAATTTAATTGCCATTGATGAAGCACATTGTGTTTCGCAATGGGGACATGATTTTCGTCCCGCTTATCTGAAAATTTCCGAAATTAAAAAATTCTTTCCTAAAATCCCCTTTCTGGCCCTGACCGCTACAGCCACTCCAAGGGTTATTGAAGACATCAAAAAAGAACTCGCACTAAAAGATACTAAATTTTTTCAACAGTCTTTTGCGAGAGAAAATATAGCGTACATGGTTTTTAATGTCGAAGACAAACTCTACCGTGTGGAGCAAATTCTGAAGAAAAACCCACAGCCTTCTATCATCTATGTCCGAAACAGAAAATCCTGCCTGAATATCTCGACACAATTACAGTCGTTAGGCTTTAGGGCAACATATTATCATGGCGGACTTTCTTCTAAGGAAAAAGACAAGAACATGCAATTGTGGATGTCGGAACAGGCGCAGGTTATAGTAGCCACCAATGCTTTCGGAATGGGAATTGACAAGGATAATGTAAAAACAGTTATTCATACCCAGCTTCCTGAAAACATCGAAAATTACTATCAGGAATCCGGAAGAGCAGGACGAAATGGCGGAAAATCATTTGCCGTTCTACTAACCAGTTCCTCAGACATCAATCAAACAGAGCAGCAGTTTTTAAGTGTTTTGCCCGATAAAAAATTCCTGAATACCATTTATGTAAAGCTCTGCAATTATTTTCAGATTGCTTACGGAGAAGGTCTTGACGATTCATTTTCTTTTAAACTGAATCATTTTTGCCAGAAATACGACTTCCCGACCTTAAAAACCTATAATGCTTTACAGTTTTTAAATCAGCAGGGGATTATTACCATGTCCCGGGAATTCTCCGAAAATATTACCATGCAATTTTTAATCGAATCAAAAGAAGTAATCCGCTACATGAGCCTGAATTCAGGTGATGAAGAAATTATTCTGGCAATAGTAAGAACGTATCCCGGAATTTATGAAATGAAAGTTCCTTTTAATCTTTCCTTAATTGCCAAAAAATCAAACCATACCGAAGAACAGGTGACCGCTGTTTTAGAAAAATTAAGAGAAAAAGAAATCATAGAATACAAATCCAAAAGCAATGACGCTACTATATTATTTAATGAAGTTAGGGAAGACAATCTTACGATAAACAGAGTTTCTAAATATCTGGAAAGGCAAAATCAACTGAAAAAAGACCAGCTTTCCTCTGTTCTTCATTACATAAAAGAAGACCAAACCTGTAAAAACAGACTCATTCTGGATTATTTCGGGGAAAAAACAGAATCCAATTGCGGGGTCTGCTCCTACTGTATCACTAAAAAAGGTAAAATAACCGATGCGGATTCGATAGCCGATAAGATTCTTTCTTTATTAAAATCAGCCTCATTGACTTCAAGAGAAATTCAGAGTCAGATAAAACTGGACACTAATGATGTTATTCTGGCCCTTCAGGAATTACTGGAAAACAATTATATCACCATCCAATCCAACAATACATACACTTTAAAATCATAATGGAAAAATTAAGAATTATATTTATGGGAACTCCCGAATTTGCCGTTGGCATACTGGATACCATTATCAAAAACAATTACGATGTTGTGGGCGTTATCACAGCAGCAGATAAACCTGCAGGACGCGGGCAAAAAATAAAATATTCAGCTGTAAAAGAGTATGCGTTGGTCAACAACCTGACTTTATTGCAACCCACAAATCTTAAAGATGAAAGTTTCCTGGAGGAACTTAAAGCATTAAATGCCAATTTACAAATTGTGGTTGCCTTCAGAATGCTGCCAAAAGTAGTATGGGAAATGCCGGCTTTGGGCACCTTCAATCTTCATGCTTCTTTATTACCCAATTATCGTGGTGCGGCACCCATTAACTGGGCTATCATTAATGGCGAAACTAAAACCGGTGTGACTACTTTTTTCATAGATGATAAAATAGACACCGGAGCGATGATCCTAAATTCGGAGATTGCCATTGAACCAGCAGAAAACGCCGGACAATTGCATGACCGATTGATGCATTTAGGAAGTCAGACCGTAATTGATACTTTGCAGGTTATTGAAAAAGGAAATGTGGTTACAACAATTCAGGAAGAAGATGCCGAAATAAAAACAGCATATAAACTCAATAAGGAAAACTGCAAAATTGACTGGACAAAATCCGGAGCGGAAATAAACAATCTCATCCGCGGATTAAGTCCATACCCGGCTTCTTGGTGTTTTCTAAAAGACAAAAACGAAGAATTAAGCATTAAAATATATGAGGCAAAACTGACTGAAGAAGCCCATTCTTATGAAACCGGAAGCCTGATCAGCAGTAAAAAGGAAATCAAAATTGCAATAGCAAATGGCTTTGTTCAGCTTTTGAGTTTACAATTACCCGGAAAAAAGAGAATGCAGGTTGCAGAATTGCTAAACGGCATTACTTTTTCGGAAACAGCGAAGGTCTATTAAGGTCAATAAAACGGGGGTTTTTACCTGTTTTTACTTATAAATATCACGCTTTATGAACAAAAAAAGCAAGTTATTAACAATTTTTACTAAATTTAAAGAAAACACTTGCAAGGAACGGATTTCCTACTAAATTTGTGTATTAACAATTTTTTTTTTAACCAACAATTAATAACTAATAATTATGAACAAATCAGAATTAATCGATGCTATCGCTGCTGATGCAGGAATCACAAAAGCTGCGGCTAAATTAGCTTTAGAGTCTTTTTTAGGTAATGTAGGGACAACTTTGAAAAAAGGAGGAAGAATTTCATTAGTAGGTTTCGGATCTTGGTCAGTATCTGCTAGAGCTGCAAGAGATGGTAGAAATCCACAAACTGGAAAAACTATAAAAATCGCTGCTAAAAATGTAGTGAAATTTAAAGCTGGCGCTGAATTAGAAGGTGCAGTGAACTAAGTAAGAAAGTTCTCTAAACTTATAATATAATTAAAACCCTCCTCATGGAGGGTTTTTTTGTGCGGTTTAACGATTTTATTTGGGTTTTTAAAAATTTTATGATTAAATTTAATAAAAATTGTAGCCGTATGATTTCAGAAAAATTAAAAAAAGGACACCTGCTTATTGCCGAGCCTTCAATAATTGGAGATTTATCTTTTAACAGATCGGTAATTTTATTAGCAGACCATAACAAAGAAGGATCAATAGGATTTATCATAAACAAGCCATTAAAGTATACTATTAATGACTTAATTCCGGAAATTGATGCCAGCTTTAAGATATATAACGGAGGCCCTGTAGAACAGGACAATCTTTATTTCATTCACAATATCCCGGAATTAATCCCGAATAGTGTCGAGATTTCTAACGGAATTTATTGGGGAGGTGATTTCGAATCAACCAAAGACCTTATTAACGACGGATCTATTAACAAAAATAATATTCGTTTTTTCTTAGGATATACGGGTTGGGATGAAAATCAGCTTGAAAGTGAAATGCAGGGAAACTCCTGGATCATTGCCGATAATAATTACAAAAACAAAATTATCGGAAAATCCACCACTCATTTTTGGAAAGAACAAATAATTGAGCTGGGCGGAGATTATCTTATTTGGTCAAATGCACCTGAGAATCCATATCTGAATTAATTTTCAGATATAGATTCATTCAGTTTCTGTACTAATAAATGAGCCAGACTGTTTGTAAACTCTTTTTTTCGATATTTGCTTATCGGTTGTATCCCTGTGATTACATTTGTCAGAAATAATTCGTCTGCTTTTTGAAGATCAAAAGGCGAAATTATTTCTTCAGTCACTTCTATGCCTTCTATTTTCTTAGCAAGTGCCAAAACCTGCTTACGCATAACCCCGTTCAGACAACCTTCTGAAATTGGAGGGGTAATTAATTTTTTGCCCATCACCATAAATAGATTCCCCTGTAAAACCTCAACAACATTTTTAGTATCATTAACTAAAATACAATTGTCCAGACCATTTTCGTGCGCAAAAATGCTTCCGGTAACATTAATCAGTTTATTAGTCGTTTTAATGGACGATAATAGTTGTTTGGTCACATAGAAATCTTTGTACAAATCGACTTCATAATGAGCTGTATTTAAGACGTATGACGTATTCTCAAGTCCGGTTGTGTGAATTAAAAAGGAAACCTCATTTGTTTTCGGCAAATATAATCCACCATCATTTCTAAAAACGGTGATTCTTGCTCTTGCCGAGGCCGACAATCCATTTTCGGCAACCACTTTTAAAACCTGTTCTTCAAAGTATTCCATGGTAAAATTCATTGGAATTTCCATTCGGACCACACGCATGGAAGCCATTAGCCTAAAATAGTGATCTTCAAGAAACAATATTTTGCTGTTGATTATTTTTAGCGTTTCAAAAACACCATCTCCATACAAAAAAGCACGATTCTGAGTTAATATATTCTCTTCCTGCCCTACTATGTTTCCGTTAAAATTGATCATAAAAAAACCCTGAATTTTGTTCAGGGCAAATATAAGGCATAAAATAGACTTTTACTAAACAGATCCTATAAGATGTTTCAGGTCTGAGATCTGATTCTCCCACAATTGTTTAGCTTCGCCAACTTCTTCTTTTTCAGCAAAATCGACAACCATTAATGACACATCTTTAGTCAGTTCATCGACTAAAATATGAAGTTCAAAAAAGTATTCCGTATCCTTACTGCTTTCATCCACCCATTTAAACTTCACTTTTTCACCGGTTTTTTTAGAAGCCAGACGCGCTTTTTCCTGCGAGTCATTCCAAATAAAAGTGAAAAATTCCCCTCTTGAGTTTACATTATCAGCGAACCATTCTGATAAACCCGACGGAGTTGAAATATATTGATATAATAATTGAGGCGATGAATTTATGGGAAACTCGATTTCGTAACGTATTTTTGGATCCATGTGCTACTTTTAATTTTTTCGAAATATAAGAATATATGTCCGAAAACAATGCGTTTTTAAAAATATTTTTTTTTCTTCGATTTATGCTTGTTCGCTTTAATATAATTTTTATATTTGCACCCGCAATGAGGAACTCATTCCTGATAGCAGTCTTGGCGAGGTAGCTCAGTTGGTTAGAGCGCAGGATTCATAACCCTGAGGTCACGGGTTCAACTCCCGTCCTCGCTACAAACAGGAAATTATTCAAAACGAGCGGATTAGTATAAACTGATCCGCTTTTTTTATGCCTTTTCGTTTCCCGGACTTCTCAAAATCAGGTGTTTTTACGGGGTGATTTGCCGATATAAAGTTGTTTTTTCATGTCCATAAGGAAAACAGTAAAATAATTCTGTTCCGTTTGAAAAAATCACACGGTGACAATTTCAAAATAAATATCGACAGTTATTCCAAATTTTCGGGAAATCTATTTTATATAAATTAATTATAATACAATAACTTTGTAATCTCATTAAAGTAATTTACAAACAATATGGATATAGTCAAATTTAAAATCACATCAAAAACGATAAAAGTAGAAGTACGCAATTCGAATAATTATGTTTTTAATTTCAATACCGCTTTGGAGATTGAAAAAGAAGACAGAGATGTTTTATTAAGACTATACAATGCATTGGATATGCTTTTTAAGAAAGAAACTCCGGCCGAAACAAAAAACTACATTTCGCCCAACCAAACCAATATACTGGATCAGATCTCAGCTGTTGATAATTTAGAACCGGAAAAATAAACACGTTATCGGTCATAGTTTACAGACCAACCTCTTTTTATAGTTTACAGATTTGATCAGACATCTCACATAACTTGTTTTACAACCTGCCAAAAATTTATTGTACATTAGTAAATCAGCTAAGTATGGAGACTGCATTAACAAAGATTTATCTATAAGCCTTACTTTAAAGCGAAAACTATGATCGAGATTTTATTAAAAAACAAACAAATAGTCAAAGCACAAACTATTGAAGAGCTTTCCATCTTAAATCTGGATTTCCATGTCATGCAATTTATTGACTATAGGGATTCTGAAATAAACTGGCTCAAAGAAAATCTGAATCTTGATTTTTCTATCATGAAGAATTATGAAGATTTTGAAATTAGTTCGCATTTTCTGGAAAATGCAAAACAGGTCTCCTTTCACTTTTCGATTCCCTATTATGACACAGCAAACAAAATTATCGAAGAACCGCTGTTTATCATCATAACACAAGCGGGTTTGTTTTTGTTCTGCAGCTCGCGACTGGATAATTTTCTCAATAAAATTTATTCCGACAGATTCAGTGCCTTAAAGGAAAGAGAAGACACAAAAGCGGTCTTAAAGTTTCAATTCGAATTTATTTCCGACTATTTTGCTGATATAACCGAAAATCTGAGCAGGAGAATAAAAACGCTTACCAATGCCATTCTAATTGAAAAAAACTTTTCTAAAAGAGAAATGGACACCATTACGGAATACAATTTCGGAAACTCCCTTATAAAAGAATCCCTTATTGAAACCACCAGAGTTTTTCGATTATACATGAAAAGCAACTGGGAACAACAAATGGACCTGAAAGAAAATATAAAATCGGAATTAAATGATCTTGTTGCCATTTCTGATTACATCCAATTCAATTTTGACCGTCTTGACGATTTAAAAGAGAATATCTCCAACAAAATTGATCTGGAGCAGAACCATATTTTTAAGATGCTTACGGTTGTTACCGTTTGTATTTCCCTTCCGACTCTTATTGCGGGAGTGTACGGAATGAACTTCGAACAAATGCCTGAATTGAAAACGGCCTATGGGTATCCTCTTATATTACTTGCCATGCTGCTGTCTGCCATCTTACCGTTTATATATTTCAAGCGAAAAAAATGGTTATAAAAATCTTTCGATTACCCTAAAAAAGCAGTGAAGACCATCTGCCAGACAAATACATCTGATTTCGAAAATTCGGGGGAATTTGCGCAAAATTAAATTTCGGGAATATTTAGTCTAAAAATTATTAATTTAGCTTAGCGATCAAAATCAATTTAACGCATTCCAACATATTCTCATTTTTGTTTCGCCTGAATTTAATTTTTAAAAAATAAAAAGCTGAAAAATGAAAAAAGTAACAGGTATTGGGGGCATTTTTTTCAAATGTAACGACCCTGAAAAAATGAGAGACTGGTACAAAACCCATCTGGGCTTAGACACCAATGATTACGGAGCCACATTCGAATGGACAGAAGCAACAGATTCTGCCAAAAAAGGTTCCACACAATGGAGCCCGTTTCCTGAGGCTACCAAATATTTTGAACCTTCAGCAAAAGACTTCATGATCAATTACAGGGTTGCCGATCTTGAAGCGCTGGTTGCCGAATTAAAAAAAGAAGGCGTGACCATTGTGGACCAGATAGAAACTTATGACTACGGAAAGTTTATTCATATAATTGATATGGAGGGAAACAAAATTCAGCTTTGGGAACCTTTCGATTAGATTTCACCGAAAAACGCTATTAAAGAAACGATGGAAAAGCACAGAATATTTACAACATCATTTGCCAGTGTCTATCCGCACTATATTACCAAAGCGGAGAAAAAAGGCCGTACAAAGGAAGAAGTAGATTCGATAATTTACTGGCTGACAGGTTACAGCCCAACGGCATTGCAAAAACTAATCGATAACAAAACCGATTTCGAAACTTTTTTTGCAGAAGCACCGCAAATGAATGAGCATACTTCAAAAATTACCGGCATAATTTGTGGGTATCGTGTAGAAGATATCGAAGATAAACTCATGCAAAAGATTCGTTACTTAGATAAACTGATTGATGAACTGGCAAAAGGAAAAGCGATGGGAAAAATTTTAAGAACCTAACCTTATTACAACCTCAACTTTATCGGTCAGATACCAGAAAGTATATAAGATCTGAAATTAACTGACCTTATTATCAGCAAGTTATCTGTCTTCATATTTCCCAGGTCAGGAACGCTTATAAAATTTTATAGTAAACAATTAAATAATAGATTAGTACTAACTGATCTTTTTTTTTTGCCTTTATTTTTTTCAGTTATTTTTCAAAAACAGGTATTTCTACTCGTTTTTTTTTTAATAATAAAAACGATTTTTGTATTCAAATGTGGAAAACCGTAAGGAATTACCAACAAAATAACTGAAATTAGCAAAATAAAAGACCGCGTGTCATAAAAAACAAAACATAACATAAGTTGGACAAGTAAAAAATCAAACTATGGAAAATCTTTGGTGCTGGCGTTGTAAAATGGAAATCCCGATGTTGAACGAGGAGGAACATTTGATTGCGTCTAAACTTTATCGCCAGGGTTTTGAAACAGGAAAATGTAACATGACAAGGCAAGAGCGTTTTAAGGCACTGCTTGACTATTACAAAGAACTGTCGGGTTTTGAAGAAACGGAACCGAATGCGATTATGCATCATAGAATTGAACTATACGGCCCGCCTTGCGAAAATTGCAGCAAGCCTTACAGAACTTCCAAAGCTTCCTTTTGCGCAGCCTGCGGGCACAAAAGAACTAGTGAACTTCTAATTAATGACGTGTTACCGAAAACAGAACAAAAATGGTGGCAAAAGTTTGTGATTTCCGACAGCAATAATGCGATTTCATTGGCAATTGCGGAAAGAAAATAATTAAAGTATACACTTCATAGTGTACTAAGATATAAAAAATCTCAGTCTCAGTTACGGTTTCATTTGGGGATGAACACTGTAACTGAAAACTGAGATTTCTACTTTTATATCCCTATCAATACTTCATACGACTGAAGAAATTCAGTTACTATTAAATATTTATCCCGACATACAGCCATTTTCAATGATCGGTTGAATTGCCTTTTGCTGCTTATCCGGCTGACATCGTTAAATGATCTAAAAAAAATGCGTTAAAATTTACATCCTGTAACAGTTTTTATCCAATAAAAAATACATTTGTCACATTGAAAGTGATCTTATTGGCACTCCTAGAAAAACCGGTAAATACAATTGTATGGATAATGATAAATTTATTTTCTGCCTTGAAGGTGTTCCTGACGTAGACACAATCCTTACTACTGACGTAGTTAAAAATCTGGAAGAAATAGCAATAGGTCAGGGCATTGCCAGCATCTACAAAACCTGCGATACCATTGAGGGATTAGAAGAAAGCCTTAATGTACTGCTTTATGAAGACCATAATTTTAAGGATTATGAAATTATCTATCTTGTGATGCCCGGAGAAGCGAGCAATATCTGCCTGCATGATTATTATTACAGCCTTCAGGAGATCGCGGAACTTTTTGAGGGAAAAATGAAAGGAAAGGTGATTCATTTTGCCAACAAAAAAATCCTGGACTTAACAAACGATGAAGCACAATATTTTTTAGACATAACCGGAGCACGCGCCATTTCGGGTTATGGTTCTTCCTATAATAAAATAGCCAGCTGCAGCACAATCGATAAGGCCTTTTTTGCTTTATACCAGGACAATGATGATCTTACTGAAGTTGTAGAAGAATTATTCCAGAAACATTACAATCTTTGCAAACTACTCGATTTTAGATTGTATTATTAAATTAATGAAAATGAAAACGGCCGAAAAAGTAAAAACATATGAATTAAAGGGATTTCGGGAAAAATTTCTTGGATCAGAAAACCCTCTACAACAGCTTTTCAAATCGAATTCGGATCATTTTTTTTGCCTGAAACTGGAAGAAATCATGCAGCTTCAGTATCCTGTTCCACCTTCCAAACATGTTTGTCATACCCTGCTCTTTATCACTTCAGGCATACACATTATCAAACTTGGATTTGAGGAGTATAAGACATTACCCAGTGAAATTATTGTGGTTCCGGCCGGCCAGATTTTCTCAATTGAGGATATTAACAGTAATTACCAGGGTTATATCTGTCAGTTACATCCCGATATTCTGATCAGCAAATACGGCAACCGTGAAACGCTCCATGATTTTGATTTCCTGAAAATCCGGGGCAATCCAAAAATTAGCGTTCCTGAAAAAGACTTTCCTTTTGTCACCAATTTGCTAAACCGTCTCGAAGCTGAATATCTGAAAGCAGAAACCGTCAATTTAGACCTCATACAATCTTATCTGATGGCTTTGTTCTGTGAAATGAACATTAACGCCATTAAAACCTCTAAAAATACAGCGGCATCTCATGTTATTTCTGCGCGATTCAGGGAACTGATTTACGAAGGTATTAAAACAAACCATCAGGTAAACTACTATGCGGACCAGCTCAACATTACACCAAACCATTTAAACAAATCAGTAAAATCTACTACGGGTAAGTCCGCCAACAAATGGATTGAAGAAACCATTTTACTGGAAGCCAAATACCTGCTGTTCCAGACGACACTTTCTGTAAGTGAAATAGCAATGCAGGTAGGCCATGAAGATCATTCTTACTTTAGCCGTTTTTTTAAAAAACACGAAGGCATCACACCTATTCAATATCGAAAATTGATTGATAAGTCCTAATTATTGATTACGAAATCCTATCGTAATGGCTGTTATTTACAGAAATTTGCAGGGTAAAAAAAAGCGAATTATGGTTTATGTTTTTAAAACATCTGTTGATACAAAATCGAAATTAAAATTAGCCTCCGAATTGCTTAACGAATTATTGGCCGATGCTCAATGGAATTTTGACCTTGAGGATTGCGATAACATTCTAAGAATTGACAGTGAAACCGAAATAACAGAATTAGTCCTCAAAAATCCGGTTTTCGACTGTATCGAATTAGAATAGTTATTCACCCCCTTTTCAATCCCAGCCTTTATTTATGGAAGCCGCACTGCATCAAAACAAAACCTTTGACACTACTGATTTTTCAGATCAAAAACTATCCGATAATGAATTTATTAATTGTGAGTTTATCAATTGCAACTTTTCGAAAAGTGATTTCAGTTCTATAGATTTTTTAGACTGCACTTTTAAAAATTGCAATCTTTCATTGGCAGTACTTAAAAATACCGGACTGAAAAATATCAGTTTTACCGGCTGTAAATTAATGGGACTCGACTTTAGTGCCAGTAACAGTTTTTTATTTTCAATGAATTTCCAGGATTGCATGCTAGATTATTCTACTTTCATTTATAAAAAATTAAAGAAAACATACTTTATAGATTGCTCCCTTAAAGAGGTTGATTTCTCCAACACGGATTTATCACTGGCCGTTTTTAAAAATTGCGATCTTTCGAATGCGACTTTTGTCGATTGTATTTTAGAAAAAACCGATTTCCGAACGTCCAGAAATTATGCTTTTGACCCTTCCGAAAATAAAATTAAGAGAACAAAAGTGTCCCATACTGCACTCGCCGGTTTACTGCAGAAGTTTGATTTGGAAATTGAATAAGTTTACAGTCTCAGTTTACAGCTACTAAAAACTGAGACTGAGTCCGAGACCAAAAACTGAGCATTTAATCAATTAGCAATTCAAATCCATGCCTTCATAAAATAAAAATCAGACATTTGATTGAAAATTTAACATTTTATCAATATTCGACTTAGCCGATAGATTTGATTATAAAATAAATATCACTTACATTTGCACCAAAATTGAGAAGAACCTTTTTTCTTCTTTAGCTTTCAATGGATTGCAAATAACAAAATATGATAGAATTAAAGAATATTACAAAAACCTTTTATAAAACAGGCCGGGAAATTAATGCGTTGCAGGATGTTTCACTTCATGTACCTCCCGGAAAAATTTTCGGCGTTATCGGTACTTCCGGAGCCGGAAAAAGCACTTTGATCCGCTGCATTAATTTACTGGAGAAACCAACTTCGGGCGAGGTAATCGTGGACGGAAAGTCATTGCTGCTCTTAAGCAACTCACAACTGGCACAGGAAAGAAGACAAATCGGAATGATTTTTCAGCATTTCAATCTTTTATCCTCCAGAACTGTTTTTGAGAATGTCGCGTTTTCCTTAGAATTGGCCGGCGTTTCTAAAAGCATCATTAAAGAACGTGTACAGGAACTATTAGAACTTGTCGGACTAACTGAAAAAGTCAATGATTATCCTGCCATTCTCTCCGGTGGGCAAAAACAGCGTGTCGCTATTGCAAGAACTTTAGCCAATAATCCTAAAGTACTTTTGTGTGACGAAGCGACCAGCGCGCTGGATCCCGGAACTACAAGGTCAATTTTAAATCTGTTGAAAGACATCAACAAACGTCTCAACATCACAATACTGCTGATCACCCATCAAATGGAGGTCGTTAAGGCAATTTGTGACGAAGTTGCCGTCATTAGCAACGGAAAACTAATCGAACAGGGAACCGTCGGCGAAATATTTGCCAATCCGCAACATGAATTAACACGTGAATTTATCGCTTCTTCTTTACATATTGATATTCCGGATGTGTACCAGGAACGTCTGGAAGCAGTTTACAAAGAAGGCTTGCATCCTCTTTTGCGATTAGAGCTGAACGGGAATTCGGTAAACGAGCCTATTCTGACTCAGGCTGCCATTCGGTTTGGCGTGAACGCCAATATTATAACGGCACAAACCGCATATGCCGGTGAAACCAATTTTGGAATCCTGATTGTCGAATTGTCCGGTAATGAAATACAGCAAAAAGAAGCAATTCAATTTTTTAAAGAAAAACACGTAAAAACAGAAATATTAGGCTATGTCTGAATCCATTATAACATTACTAGTACAAGGAACATTAGAAACAATTGTAATGACATTCCTGGCCGGATTCTTCGGTTTTTTACTAGGACTTCCATCGGGAATTTTATTATTTCTTACCCGCAAAGGCCAGATTTTAGAGCACGTGGTATTCAACCGCGTTCTATCGGTAATCGTAAACATTTTCAGGTCGATTCCTTTTATCATTTTAATTGTATGGATGATTCCATTCACCAGAACTTTGGTCGGAACTTCTATTGGTGTTAGTGCTGCATTAGTACCTTTAAGCATTGGGGCAGCTCCTTTTATTGCAAGACTGGTAGAAAACAGTTTACTAAGCCTTCCTTCGGGACTTATTGAAGCCGCAAGAGCCCTGGGTGCAACCCCTTTTCAAATTGTATACAAAGTACTATTGCCGGAAGCCCTTCCTTCTCTTATCAATGCAGCTTCAATTACGCTGATCACACTTGTCGGCTATTCAGCAATGGGTGGTGCTGTAGGTGCCGGCGGACTTGGACAAATAGGATATCAGTATGGTTATATTGGTTACGATGCAGCAATTATGAATACGGTTTTGATTTTACTAGTCGCCCTTGTATTTATTATTCAATTTGCAGGCGACAGACTTTCTAAATATTTTGATCACAGATAAAAACTCAGCTTTAATTTTAAAATAAAAACATGAATACAAAAAATAAATTTTCGATACTGGCAGGAATTCTGTTTGTCACTCTTTTGTTGTCTAATTGTGGAAAGGACAAAAAAAACGATCCAAATTTCATAAAGGTCGGAGTTGCGGCAGGACCCGAATTTACAGTCGCTCAGGCAGCTCAAAAAGTAGCCAAAGAAAAATACGGCCTGGAAGTGGAATTAATTACCTTCAATGATTATGTAGTTCCTAACGAAGCCTTAAATCAGGGCGATATTGACGCTAATGCTTTCCAGCACAAACCTTATCTGGACGCACAGTCAAAACAAAGAGGATACAAACTAGCGATTATAGGTAAGACTTTCATTTATCCGATTGCAGCATATTCCAGAAAAATAAAAACGCTGGCCGAACTAAAACCGGAAAGCACCATTGTAATTCCAAATGACCCCACAAATGGCGGGCGTTCCTTATTACTGCTTCAAAAAAATGGCATTTTAAAACTGAGAGATAACGTAGGTCTTTTACCAAAAGTAACCGACATCACAGAAAACCCAAAGAATCTTAAAATTTTAGAATTGGAAGCTCCGCAGATTCCAAGAACCTTAGACGATCAAAATGTAACGATCGCCATTATCAACAACACTTTCTCCTCACAGGCAGGACTGGTACCCTCCAGAGATGCTTTGTTTGTTGAAGATAAAGATTCTCCTTATGTAAATTTGGTAGTTTCAAGAGAAGACAATAAAAAAGACCCAAGGATTTTAAAATTCCTAAAAGCATTTCAATCTGACGAAGTAGCAAAAGTGGCCGAAAAAGAATTCAAAGGCGGTGCTGTAAAAGGCTGGTAACACTTAATTATTTAAAGGATAATATAAAGAAGGGTGACAATATAGTAATTGTCACCCTTCTTTTATGTTAGATAATAAATTCTAAACTTATGTATTGAAAAGAAAATTAAACCGCTTCTGCTTCCTGTAGTTCTACGGCACTACTTCTTCTTTGTATCAGCACAATAGTAATCACCATCCCGATAATTGACATTCCCACACCAATAAGGTTCGGAGAAGCATAGCTGTAGCCTGCTATAAGCGGCAAACCGCCAAGGAAAGCACCTAAGGCATTTCCGATATTAAAACTTCCCTGCAGGGAAGCCGAAGCAATCATTTCTGCATCTTTCGCAGTACGAATCATCAGCATTTGAATTGGTGCAATAACAGAGAATGAAATAGCTCCGGTTAAAAACGTGAAGAACAAAGAAGCATATTGATTGTAGGAGAAAAAGTAAACTAAAATTAAATCGATGGACATCACAAAAAGCAGTGCTAATGTAGTGGGTGCCGGAGAAAATTTATCCGCCAGTTTACCACCCAGAAAATTCCCTACCACCATTCCGAAACCGGCCAGAATTAAAATATACGAAACATCTTCCGGGGAAAACTTAGAGACATTGATCAAAAGCGGAGCGATATAACTGATCCAGGCAAACAATCCGCCAAAACCAATTGCCGTGATTCCGATAATGAGCCACGCATCAATTTGCTGGAAAAATTTTAATTGCGTTCTCATATTTACATTTTGATTTCTTTCCAGATTTGGCATCCATAAATAGATAAACAAAAAGGTAAGCAGCCCCACAATAGCAATCAGTATAAAAGTATAACGCCAGATAAAATGGTGCCCGATATAGGTTCCGATTGGCACACCGATCAGATTCGCCAGTGTCAAACCGGAAAACATAATCGCAATCGCCTGCGCTTCTTTTCCTTTATCCGCCAAACGGCTTGCCACAACTGCTCCCACTCCAAAGAAAGCCCCGTGTGGCAGTCCGGAAAAGAATCTCGAAACGAATAAAAAATTATAGTTAGGGGCAATGATCGACAGGGCATTAAAAACCGTTAACATCAAAGCCAAAATTAAAAGCATTTTTTTGGGAGCAAAATTTCTGCCCAGAATTACTAATAAAGGTGCTCCAATTACGACTCCCAATGCGTAAGCCGAAATTAAATATCCGGCAACAGGAATCGTAACTTTCATATCTGAAGCAATATCAGGCAAAAGGCCCATCATAACAAATTCGGTAATTCCGATAGTTAAACCACCCAATGACAGCGCAATAAGACTTTTTTTCATTTGTTTTTTACAAGAAAGGAATAGATTTTCTATGAGGCAAATTTACGTCAGCTTTGCAAGGAAATAGTTGTATATTTGCGATATAAACTTGTACATTTAAGTTATGCCGAAATTAAATCAATTTGAAACGCTTTTAATAGATGAATTTGAAGATGAGAAATTTCATCTTCCTCTCCATACACATACCTATTATGAAATTATTTACATCAAAAAAGGAAACGGAATCCATCATTTAAACAATAACCTGCTGCCTTATAAAGCGGGTGATTTATTTGTGATTTCGCCGGATGACGAACACTATTTTGATATTAAAAAAAGCACACGTTTTTTCTACATTAAGTTCACGGATAATTATTTCAATTCGAAACAAAACCTTACCTGTGATGAATTTTTAGTCCACACACCCGAAAGTTTTATGCGGGATAAAACGCTAAAAGAAACGGTTTTAAAATTTGATGACCCCTGCAAAACGATTTTAAAAAACACAATTGACAATATTTCTGCCTACAATTGCAAAACCGATGTTTCCAATTCCCCGATTGTATTTTATCAGATCCTTTCCCTTTTTGGACTGATCAAAGAAACCATGCGCGGACTGAATCTTGTGGTGAAAGGAAATTCTATAGACAATGAGCAGATTACTTCTTACATCCATCAGAATATTTATCAGCCTAAACTCGTTCAGATTAAAGTAATTGCAGCCCATTTTAATATTGCCCAAACCTATTTCAGCGCTTATTTTAAAAGGACTTTTTCGATCAGTTACCGTGATTATATCCATAATCTGAGAACAACCCTGATCGAAAAACGTTTTCAGAACAATCAATTGCCGGTGAAACAGATTGCTTATGAATTCGGTTTTACGGATGAAAGCCATTTGTCCAATTATTTTAAGAAAAGAAAGAATATGAAACCTACCGATTTTAAGAAGCTTTAGTTATTGAAATCTTAAAATAGCGCTCACCTGAATATTTTTATTTAAATTTGTCACATCAAATGAATTTCATTGACTAAAAAAGCCGTCATATTATTTTTCTTCCTCACTATTGGTTTCTTTCTGATTCCGGTTTCCGGTTTTGCATGTACCAATAATACCGGCAAAAGTTCTCACAAAAAAGAAATTACTGTTACGAAAAAGGAAAAAGGCTGCTGCACAAAAGACTGTTGCACGAAAAATGAAACTCCTAAAAAAGAGAAACACGACTGCGACGGAAAATGCAATCATACGAATTGTACAACCTCTTCGCTACAGCTAAGTATCCCGGCTTTAAATGATTTTGATTTCCAAAGTATGCTTTTCAATTTTTCGATGGAAAAGTCTGTTTCCTATTACAATGAAGCCAATATTTCTGATGGTTTCGCTTCTATCTGGTTACCCCCTAAAATAAAATAATTCTATTTCTAACAGCCATAATTGTGCTTTTTCGGCATCCTTTACCGGCTAAAATTCCATGCAAAGAGAACAGTTGTCGTGCTTGTTTTCCTTTGCCATTCTGAGGAACATTAAAATTGAATAAAAAACTAATTTAAAGGAAACTTAAAAAAATCCTTTTTAAAAAACATACAAAAATGAAAAACGCAATAACAGCTGTATTAGCAGCAATTACAATAGTATTATCCGTAAATACAATTTCAGCGAAAGAACTAAAAGCACAAATTACAACAGAAGAAATTCAGGACTCTAAACTGCAACCTGTTTTTGATGAGTATTTCGCAATGAAAGATGCTCTAATCAAAAGTGACGCAAAAACAACTTCGACAAAAGCCAAAGACCTTTTAACTGCAATCGGTACTGTAAAAATGGATAAACTGAAAACCGCAGAACACAATGTCTGGATGAAAGTCATGAAAAAAATGACTGCCGATGCTAAATCTATTTCATCCACTCAGGATCTTAAAAAACAACGTGAGACTTTTAAATCACTATCTAAAAGTACTTACGAGCTTATCAAAGCTTCCAATCCTGCCGAAACCGTTTACTATCAATATTGCCCAATGGCCGATGCAAACTGGTTAAGCAAAGAAAAAGCAGTTAAAAATCCGTATTACGGTGCTTCAATGCTTACGTGCGGAAATGTGGTAGAAACGATCAAATAAGTGAAGACGCTCTATATCAAGAACATGGTATGCAGCAGATGTAAAATGGTAGTGAAGTCTCAGTTTGAAAAGCTCGGACTTCACACTATTGCTGTTGAACTGGGTGAAGTGGAATTACAAGAGGAACTTACAGAAAATCAGAAAAGAGATTTACTTCAAAGCCTTCATTCTTTAGGCTTCGATCTGCTCGATGACAAAAAAAGCAAGACAATCGAGAAGATAAAGACGCTGATTATCGATTTGGTGCATCATAAAAACAATGAACTGAAAATCAATTTGTCTGATTATCTGTCCGAAAACCTACATCAGGATTATAACACGCTGAGTAATTTGTTTTCTGAAACAGAAAGTATCACTATCGAAAAGTATTTCATCAGTCAGAAAATAGAAAAGGTAAAAGAATTACTGATTTACAATGAATTTTCGTTAAGTGAAATCGCCGACATTTTAAACTACAGTAATGTGGCACACCTGAGCAATCAGTTCAAGAAAATTACCGGTTTTACACCCACTTATTTTAAACAGCTGAAAAATAAAAAGCGTATTCAGATCGAGAATTTGTAATTTTTTTACCGCTAAAAACACAAAGGCTTTTGCGAACGTTGCGTTTTTCTAAAACCCGGCAGATACAAAAACTTTGCGCCCTTTGCGGTTATTGTTTTTTATAAATATTACAAATCATTCTCAAAATTATACAACACGAAGCCACTATTGCTTCGGAAATTTGCATTGTACTATTTTAAAGATAAAAACAATGACACATACCTATCAGATTACCGGAATGACCTGCACCAGCTGCGAGGATAAAGTAAAAAAAGCACTTCAATCCGCAGCGCATGTAACCGCAGTGGAAGTTTCGAAAGAAAAAAACAGCGCAACCGTAACGATGAGCCAACATGTTGGCCTCAATGAATTGCAAAATGTACTCGACAGTAAATATAAGATTTCAGCAATCCACCATAATGAAATTGCCGAAGAAACAAAATCCTGGCTGGAGACCTACAAACCAATTGTACTGATATTCTTTTACATCAGTCTGGTTACAGGATTGATTCAGCTTACCAATTCTGAGTTTGATTTCATGCAGGCCATGCGCCATTTTATGGCCGGATTCTTTTTGGTTTTTTCATTTTTCAAAATGCTGAACTTAAAAGGTTTTGCAGAAAGTTATCAGATGTACGATGTGCTGGCGAAAAAAATCCCGGCTTGGGGATATGTATATGCTTTTCTCGAACTCGGTTTAGGGATTTCGTATGTAATCAATTTTAATCCGTTCTTAACCAATGCGCTGACATTTATTATCATGAGTATCAGCATCATTGGTGTACTGCAATCTGTCCTGAACAAAAAGAAAATTCAGTGCGCCTGTCTGGGAGCTGTTTTTAATTTACCAATGAGCACCGTAACTATTATAGAAGATGGTCTAATGATCATCATGAGTTTAATAATGCTAACAACACTACTATAAATGAATCATAAAAAAATATTTTTCACCTCACTACTCCTCCTTTTTAGCATACAAATCATGCTGTCGCAAAAGGTGGTCCGTTATGACTTATACGTAAGGGACACAATTGTCAATTTTTCGGGAAAGGAAAAACATGCTTTTGCCGTAAACGGACAAATTCCGATGCCGACACTTACTTTTACAGAGGGTGATGTTGCGGAAATTTACGTCCATAACGAATTAAAAGAAAATACCTCGCTTCACTGGCACGGTTTATTTTTACCGAATAAGGAAGACGGTGTTCCGTATCTGACCCAAATGCCGATTGCTCCCAAGACCACACATAAATACAGCTTTCCCATTATTCAAAACGGAACCTACTGGTACCACAGCCATTCCGGGCTTCAGGAACAAGTGGGTTTGTACGGCCTTTTCATTATCAACAAAAAGAAGGACGATCCGACTTTCAGGAAAGGCATTGATGATTTGCCAACCGTTCCTGTTATTTTAAGTGAATGGACCGATTTAAAACCGGAAAACGTTCAGCGAATGCTTCACAATGCCAACGACTGGTTTGCGATCAAAAAAGGGACCACTCAAAGTTATGCCGAAGCCCTGAAACAAGGTCATTTTTCAACCAAAGTGACCAACGAATGGAAACGAATGAATGCCATGGATGTCAGCGACGTCTATTATGAGAAGTTTTTAATCAATGGGAAAAGCCAGGATCAGCTTTCGCAATTTAAGCCGGGAGAAAAAGTCAGGCTAAGAATTGCAAACGGTGGCGCTTCCAGTTATTTCTGGCTCACGTACGGTGGAGGAAAGATAACGGTTGTAGCCAGTGACGGTAACGATGTTGACCCGGTAGCAGTGGATCGTCTCATTATTGCAGTTTCTGAAACTTATGATATTATCGTTACCATTCCGAAAGATAAAAAATCCTTTGCTTTTCTGGCTACAGCCGAAGACAGAACGGGATCAGCCTCTCTATTTCTGGGAGACGGGACTAAACAGCCTCTCGTGCCCCTTTCGAAATTAAAATATTTCGAAGGAATGAAAATGATGAACGGCATGATGAAAATGAACGGCGAAATGAATGATATGGGCATGCAAATGTCCCTGAATAAAATGGATATGAATGCCGTCATGTATCCTGAAATCACCGGTGAAGATGAAAATTCAAAACCGATGAACCATTCCGAACATGCAGAAGGCATGCAAATGGATAACGACAGCACTGAAACCGCCGACATAGTCACCTTAAATTATGCAATGCTGAAATCGCCGACCAAAACTAGTCTTCCAAAAGATGCTCCGGTTAAGGAATTGCGTTTTGAATTGTCCGGAAATATGAATCGCTACGTTTGGAGTTTAGATAATAAAGTCGTTTCTGAGACCGATAAAATCTTAATCAAAAAAGGAGAAAATGTACGCATTGTACTGTACAACGGATCGATGATGCGACACCCGATGCATTTACACGGACACGATTTCAGAATCCTGAATGATCAGGGCGATTACGCACCACTCAAAAATGTAATTGACATTATGCCAATGGAAACTGATACTATCGAATTTCAGGCAAATGCTGATGGCGACTGGTTTTTTCACTGCCATATTTTGTATCATATGATGGCGGGAATGGGACGTATTTTTAGTTATGAAAACTCAGCACCGAATCCGCTGATTCATGATCAGAAAATGGCTTATAAAATGCTAAAAATGGACGACAGAATGTTCCATTTCATGGGCGAAAATGATTTTGCAACCAACGGAAACGACGGTGAAGCCATGTTCAGCAACACCCGCTGGAGCATAGCAACCGAATGGAGACTGGGCTACAACGATCGTCACGGTTATGAAACCGAAACGCATATTGGGCGTTACATTGGCAAAAATCAATGGCTGATGCCTTTTATTGGCTTTGACTGGCGCTACCGAAAAATGGGAATGGATGAACAGGAACAAAATCTTTTCGGCCAATCCAATACCAAAGACAATCGTTCTGTTTTTAGTGCTGGTCTCGAATATACCCTTCCAATGCTTATAAAAGCTCAGGTCGAAGTATACACTGACGGAAATGTACGCTTCCAATTGGAACGAAAAGATATTCCGCTTTCAAGACGCTTACGCATGAACCTAATGTGGAATACCGATAAAGAATATATGGCCGGCCTGAAATATATCGTAGCCAGAAACTTTGGAGTTACTACACATTATGACAGCGACATGGGAGTTGGATTCGGAGTGAATCTGAATTATTAACGACTACACTCTTATTCAAATCTTATAAAAAACATCAGTCCCTGCGGGTTATGAACTGATGTTTTTTTATTGAACTGAAATAGTATTAAAGCTTAATTACAATCTTACCCACTGTTCTTCCGGTCTCTAATTGTAAATGTGCCTGATCCATTTCATCAAATGAAAATACCTGCGACACATGCGATTTAATGATTCCTTTTTGCATAAGATCGGCAACAGCTTTCATATCCGCACCCGAAGATTCAACCAGAATAGCAAACAGGTCCACATTTTTGTTTTTGGCCTTTTCTGCATATTCCGGAGCGATAGCTCCCAGGATGTAAATTATTTTTCCGCCCGGTTTTACAACATCAACCGAGCGATTGTTTATGGCATCTGAAATCGAATTTAACACCAGATCCACATCTGAAACTTCTTTTTCAAAATCGGTTTTGGTATAATCAATATGCTGATCCGCTCCGTTTTGCAAAACAAACTCTTTATTTTTTGCTGATGAAGTTCCGATTACGTGCGCTTTGAAATGTTTTGCAATTTGGGTGGCATAATGTCCTACTCCGCCCGATGCTCCATGAATTAATACTTTATCGCCTTCTTTTATTTTTCCGTTGGTCACCAAAGCCTGCCAGGCCGTAAGTAATGCAAGTGTTCCTGCGGCCGCTTCTTCATGGGAAATATTCTCTGGTTTTAAAGCCAGATGCGAAGCAGGAACCGCCACATATTCTGCATATGCTTTTCCTTTTCCCGGAAAATTGACCATTCCGAATACTTCGTCATTTAATTTAAAGTCCTTTACATTTTCTCCTGCTTCTACAATGGTTCCGGACAAATCCCAGCCCAGAATGACCGGACGTTCGTCTTCGAAAAAACGTTTTATTCCACCTTCCGAAGATCTTGTTTTGTAATCAACCGGATTAATGCTCAACGCACTTACTTTTACCAAAACCTCATCATCGTTAATTTCCGGTTTCGGAATATCTACGTATTTAAAGTTGGATACACCACCCGCTTCGTTTACTATAATTGCTTTCATCATAATTTAGTTTAAAATTAAAGTACAAAAGTATAATATCAGTATCTTTGCCACAAGTATGCACTTTTTTGTATCCTACACACAAAAAACATACTATTATTGATTATCAGCGATTTAAAAATTAAAAAAATGGCAAAAAATAAATATACAGAGGATTGTTCCGATGTAGTTTGCTCTGTAGACTACGCTTTTAAGAGAATTGGCGGTAAGTATAAAGGAAGAATTTTATGGAATCTGAGCAACAAAAACATCCTCCGCTATGGCGAATTACGAAAAACGCTTGTAGATGTCACTCCTAAAATGCTGACCCAGACTTTAAGGGAACTCGAAGAGGACGAATTGGTCTACAGAAAAGTCTACCATGAAGTTCCGCCAAAAGTAGAATATTCGCTTACTGATATTGGCATGGAACTCATTCCGTTTATCAATCACCTGAAAGAATGGGGTGATAAACAGCGGGCGAAAGAGAAGGTTTTGAGACATTAGCAGAAGATAACCTATTGCTCATGTGTATGGAAATGAATTCAGAAAGTATAAACTTATTTAGGAACTGGCATTACTTTTGAAATGACAGAGAGCAACAAAACTCTTTAAATTCATGTACGGAATCAATCCTTTTTTATTACTTGTTTTACCCATGATTTTTCAAATTATATTTGGAACAAATTTTAAATATAACCCTGTAAAATTATCTTTTTTTAGGATAAGTATGATTAGCTTTCTCCTACAAATACTGGTATCTTATCTGGCGCTTCAAATCGTTTCACACAATCTCAGGAGCAACTCAAATGGGCAAATCCATTGCGGAATGCCCTTGCTTGGATTAATTTTCCTCGAATTTATTTTTATAATAATTTTAGTAATCACCGTAGTCATTCAATATTTTATGAAGAGATATTACCATCGTAACAGCAAATAAAACCTGACTACTTCACACCTTAACTAAAGATAAAAGCCTGCTAGATGAAAAATAAAATTACGTTTCTATTCCTCCTTACCATCCTTTCCGTAAAACTTATTGGCCAGAATACTGCCATCCTGCCCAAAAAAATAGATTTCAATAAAATTCCGAAAGAAATAAAATATACCGGAAAAGTCAAAAATGCAGTCTCCTGGAAAGACAAGCTTGGAGAGAATATTGTCGTATTAACGGAAACAGGCGAGTTTACGACTAAAAACTCAGATAGTGAAGATTCTCGTGATGCGGCGTTATATGCTTACCATTATATTTTATCCGGTAAAGATTCAAAGCTAAACTGGAAAATTTATGATTTTATTCATGACTGTCCGGTTGAAATAGAAGCCAACTTTGTAAAAAATACCTTTAATATTACCGATTTAAATAAAGATGGGATAACTGAAATCTGGGTAATGTACACCACGGTTTGTCATGGAGATGTTAGTCCTTCGACTATGAAAATAATAATGCACGAGGGAAATGAAAAATTTTCGATGCGCGGAGAAAACCGGGTTCAGGTAGGTGAAAAACAGTACATAGGCGGAAAACATACTTTTGACAAACCTTTTAAAGATGGCCCTGCGGCATTCAGGGAATATGCCAAAAAGCTATGGCAAAAACACGTTAATAAGGTTTGGGAATAACGATTGTGCATATTTACAAAAACATTAACGATACGCTTATTCGCACGAATACTAAATCAGCCTATATTTGATTCATCAAAAAACAGAATCATCAACATCCAAAAAACAAAGAAATGACAAAAGTAATTACCTTTATGACTGCGGCTCTATTCTCAATTGGCATAACGGCTCAGGAAACGAAACCGGCAGCAAAAAAAGAAAAGGCTAAAAAGGAATCCTGTTGCACAAAAACAGATGTGGCAAAAAAAGACAAAAAAGCTTGTTGTGTTAAAAAATAAGACAACAGGTATTCGATAAAAAAAAGACCTCAATAATGAGGTCTTTTTTGTTATGTATTTTTTTTGCCACGAATTGCTCGAATTGCTCGAATTGTTTTTTGCAAAATGCATAAGCATTTTGAATTGGTGAAAATTCGTGAAATTCGTGGCAAAAAAACTATTTAATACGCACGCTCCACTCAAAATCCATTTCTGAAACCTGGATTCCTTTTTCGTCTGTTCCGATAGATTTCATCCAGAAGGTTTGCCCCTCGCCTGTGGCTATTGTTTTTTCAATAGCTTCGGCAATTAAATGTCCGTCATTACAAACAAATGTAATTCTGCCTGTTGCTTTTTTAGTAAAGTTACCTTTATTATTGGCCACCAGCATCGAGATCTTTTTTCCGCTTTCCTGAATTTGGGAAATTACTAAAGCCCCGGTTGTTAATTCGGCAGCCATTGCCTGAACTGCAAAATACATTGAATTAAAAGGATTCTGATTGATCCAACGGTGTTTTACACTTACGACACAACTGTCTTTATCGATCGCTTTTACGCGAACACCGCAAATATAGGCCGATGGTAATTTGAATAATACAAATTTGTTGAGTTTGGAAACTGAAACTGCCATGTGATTTATTTTTTATGTAAAAATACAAAAAAACTATGCACGCACAATAAATTGTTTTTACTTTCCTAAAAGCGTAATAAAATCAAGCCTTCCCACTGATTTTCAGTCTTTTTTATTTAGCGGGCTTAATTCATATTTGTTAATATTTTGTTAATATTTGGTACTATGTAAAACAAGATACTGTCTTTTGACCATATATTTGCATAAGAAAATACTATATACTTTTAATCATGGAAACAACAACACCACTCATCATGGAAACAACCTCAGAAAAGAACACTGCAACGTTCACACATTTAAGTACATTAAGTCAGTATATCATCCCTTTTGGAAATTATATTTTTCCGATTTTAATCTGGACGAGTTATAAAGACAAATCAGAATTTGTAAATCACCATGGAAAACAGACTTTGAATTTTCAATTGAGTTTACTGCTTTACACTTTGGTTCTGGCTTTAATTGCGATTCCGATTTTTATCATCGTATTTTTTCAAAACCTGCCAATGGAAGCTGTTTTTAACGACGAAGATTTCGTAATCAGAAATTTTCATTTTGACGGAAACATTGGATTAATAAGTATTGGAGCTACGGCTGTTTTACTTTTCGGATTGTTAAAAATAGTGGAATTCTTTTTAGTGATTTACGCTTCTATAAAAACATCAAACGGAGAATATTACAAATATCCTATGACGATTCCTTTTATAAAATAATTCGCAAATGGGCTTCGACTTCGCTCAGCCTGACTAAAAAGATTAAAAGTTATACGAAATACGAACTCATTCCAAAAGAATAAATTCGAAAACAATCATCATCAATCAAAATCATCAATCAAAAGACGAATTGTTCAATCTAAAAAAAACAAAATGAAATTATGAACATTGAAAACACAAAAGCACAGATGCGCAAAGGTGTTCTTGAGTTTTGTATCCTATCTGTACTAAAAGAAAAAGATGCATACACATCAGAAATATTAGACACTTTAAAAAACGCCAAATTACTAGTTGTTGAGGGAACAGTTTACCCGCTATTAACCAGACTGAAAAACGACGGTTTACTCAATTATCGCTGGGAAGAATCAACTTCAGGACCACCACGAAAATATTATGGGTTAACCGAAATAGGACAAACATTTTTAAACGAACTTAGCGGAACCTGGACAGAATTGTCTGACGCCGTAAAACTAATCACCAATCAAAATCAATAATCATGAACAAAACAGTAAATATAAACTTAGGAGGTATGTCTTTTCACATTGATGAAGACGCATATTTGAAACTAACCCGTTATTTTGACGCTATAAAACGATCATTAAACAATTCGTCTGGTCAGGATGAAATTATTAAAGATATCGAAATGCGTTTTTCTGAATTATTGACGGAAAAACAAAAAAGCGAAAAACATGTTGTGGGATTGAAAGATATTGATGAGGTAATCGCTGTTATGGGACAACCTGAAGACTATATCATTGAAGACGAAGAAAAATCAGGTCAGTCTTTTAATGATTACGGAACCAGAAAACATAAAAAATTATACCGTGACAAAGAAAAAGGTATGGTTGGCGGTGTTGCCACAGGTTTAGGACATTATTTTGGAGTTGATGCCGTATGGATAAAAATCATTTTCCTAATATTTGTTTTTGCAGGTTTCGGAACTGGAATTTTAGCTTATTTCGTACTATGGGTTGTAACTCCGGAAGCGGTTACAACCTCTGAAAAACTGGAGATGACCGGTGAACCGGTAACGATTTCGAACATTGAAAGAAAAGTACGTGAGGAAATTGAATCCTTATCTGATAAATTTAAAAATGCAGATTATGATGCCATGGGAAACCAGGTAAAGTCGGGAGCTGAGAGAATAAGTAGTTCATTTGGAGACTTTATCATGACGGTTTTTAAAATCTTCGCTAAATTTTTAGGCGTAATCCTAATCATGTCCGGAATCACTGTTCTGATCATGTTACTGATAGGAGTGTTTACTTTAGGAACTAATGTTTTTGTTGATTTTCCATGGCAAAATTTTGTGGAAGCCGGAAACTTCACAGACTATCCGATCTGGTCCTTTGGTTTATTAATGTTCTTTGCTGTTGGAATTCCATTTTTCTTTTTGACTCTTTTAGGTTTCAAATTGTTATCTCCAAACTTAAAAGCTATCGGGAATATTACAAAATATACGTTGTTAGCGATTTGGATTATTGCGGTTGCGATTGCCATCAGCATCGGAATTAAACAAGCAACTGAAATCTCATACGATAATAAAACCGTAGAGAAAAAAGCAATCAATATTAGTCCAAAAGATACTTTGTTCATTAAATTCAAATACAATGACTACTATGCAAAAGATTTGAACCACTACAGGGAATTTGAATTCGTACAGGATTCGGCCAATCATCAGTTATTATATTCAAATGATGTTCGCCTGCATATTTTACACACTGATGAAGCTGCTCCTTTTATTCAAATAGAGAAAAGCGCCCGAGGAAATTCATTTATCTCTGCCAAACAAAGAGCAGAAAAAATCAATTATAAGTTTCAAATCACAGGAAATCATTTAATTTTGGATAATTATTTTCTTACAGATGTAAAAAACAAATTCAGAGGACAGGAAGTTGATGTGTTTTTATACCTTCCTGAAGGACAAGTATTCAAACCGGATGCCTCTTTACAAGATTATGATGACTCTGAGAATGATTTTTTCAACTTGCACTTTAGCGGTAACTACAATTATAAAGTTGAAGGTTCTAAAGTGAAATGTCTGAATTGCCCTGCTGATGAAAACGATAACAATGACGGAGACTATGACAATGATGAAGAAAACACTATTGACAACGATACGGTAAAAGAAGTTT
Source organism: Flavobacterium cupreum (assembly GCF_003996965.1). Taxonomy (GTDB): domain Bacteria; phylum Bacteroidota; class Bacteroidia; order Flavobacteriales; family Flavobacteriaceae; genus Flavobacterium; species Flavobacterium cupreum. The sequence continues at coordinate 139,656 of NZ_QWDM01000013.1, forward strand.
CCATTAAAATTAACGGAAAGGAAGTTTTAAGCGGAAAAAGTACGAAAGGAAAGCTAACCACTGATAAAAACGGAGTTATAATTAAAATTAACTAGCCATGATAAAAATAATCATTCATATTACGAAATTCGTTGTTGCGACTGTCACCGCATTATTGTTTGCCTCCTGTAACTTTAACGGAAATTCTATTGAAGGAAGCGGACATGTTACAACAGAAAAAAGAATCGTCCACGGTGATTTTCAAAATGTAAAAGTCAGCAATGCAATCGATTTGGTTATTGAACAGGCTGATGCAACAGAAATCATTGTTGAAGCTGATGATAATTTACAAAAAGAAATCACAACAACAGTTGAAAACGGGACTTTGGTCATCAGATGCAAATACGGTTCTTTCCGCAATATTTCTTCAAAAAGGGTGATTGTAAAAATGCCTGTCATCAATAAGATCGACGCATCAAGTTCAGCCTCTGTACAAAGCAGAAATGTTCTTCAGGGACAAGATATTGACCTGGAAACATCAAGTTCCGCAACGATGAATGTTATTGTAGAATCAGACAATATTTCTTGCAGCTCCAGTAGCGGAAGTTCTATAAGAATTGAGGGAAAAGCATTAAAAATAATTACTAATGCTTCAAGCGGGGCAAGTGTGAATGCCGGAAAACTATTAGCTAACGAAGTTGAAGCAAGTGCCTCAAGCAGTGGAAGTTTAGAAGTGCATCCTATTCTGAGCTTAAAAGCCGATGCTTCAAGCGCGGGAAGTATTCTCTATAACAGCGCTCCTAAAACAATTGAAAAAACAGTAAATTCAGGAGGAAGCGTAACTCAGGGATAAACACGCTCAATCTGTTAAATATAAAAAAATCATTCATCGAAAGTGGATGATTTTTTTATATTTGTGAAAATCAAATCTAGCATTAATGAAAAAAAACACCGCCCTACTCCTATTATTATTGATTACAACATTGACTTTTGCCCAAAAACGCGAAAAAATAAAAGGATCTAAAATCGTTACAACTTCTATAAAGGAAGTTGGAGAATTTGATGGTATTGAAGCCGACGATAATCTGGAAGTTTATCTGGAAAGAGGAGAGAAAAACGAAATCAAAATCGAAGCTGACGACAATCTCCACGATATCATCGGAATGGATTTAAGAGATCGTACGCTTCGTTTGTATACCTCAAAACAAAGTTCCATTTTTAAAAAACTGATTGTCCGCGTTACTTATACCAAATCACTTAAGAATGTAATTGCTAAAAATGAAGCGGCTATTTACGCCATTCAGGAAGTTCAGGTAGACGACATTACCTTTAACAGCTTTGATTACTCAAAATTGTTTTTGAATGTAAATTCGAAAAAATTCTCCCTGATTGCCGATGATAAATCAAAAACGGAATTAAACGTAAAATCAGAAGATGCCAGTTTACAGTTAAGCAAAAATGCTTCCATCAAAACACTGGTTTCCGCCATAAAATTCAAATGTGACTTATATCAGAAAGCGGCAGCCACTATTGAAGGTATCGCGGAAAAAGCCACCATTCGTTTGGACAATAATTCGGTTTTTACCGGAACAAAATTCACTTTGAAAGACTCCAATGTCACGGTTGAAAACTATGCGACAGCCAGTATTTTGGCAGAAACCACCATTTCGATAGCGGTTAGCGACAAAGCAGAACTTTCCCTTTTTGGAAGTCCAACGATACAACTTACCCGTTTTTCTGAAGAAGCGAAGCTGATTAAGAAGATTAAGTAAAAAGTTTCACGTTTCAAGTTTCAAGTTTTATTTGTTTCAGGTTGTTGGAGCGTTAAAATAAAAAATCCCATTCACAATAGATAGACTGTAGACTGCGAATGGGATTTTTTTATGTGAAAATTCTCTGCATTTCAGTTCCAACAACTTGAAACCTGAAACAAAGAAAACCTGAAATCTTTTTTTACTCTTTAGCTGCCAAATATCTTTCTGCATCCAGCGCAGCCATACAGCCTGTACCTGCGGCCGTGATTGCCTGACGGTATACATGATCTGCAGCATCACCTGCCACAAAAACACCCGGAACATTGGTATTTGAAGTTCCCGGAGTATTGATGATATAACCGGTTTCATCTAAATTAAGGTAATCTTTAAAAATATCTGTGTTAGGTTTATGACCAATGGCAACGAAAAATCCTGTTGCAGGAATTTCAACCACTTCAGCAGTAGTTTTGTTCAAAGCTTTTATGGCGTGTACCACATTTCCATCCCCTAATACTTCAACCGTATCGTGATTCAGTAAAATTTCGATATTTTCGGTTTTGCGAACACGTTCTTCCATAATTCTTGAAGCTCTGAATTTTTCGCTTCGCACCAACATGGTTACTTTTTTACAAAGTTTAGATAAGTAATGCGCTTCTTCACAGGCAGAATCCCCCGCTCCAACAATTACAACTTCCTGATTGCGGTAGAAAAATCCGTCACAAACCGCACAGGCAGAAACTCCGCCACCCATTTGCAAATAATGTTGTTCTGATGGCAACCCTAAATATTTAGCCGAAGCACCTGTAGAAATAATAACCGTTTCACAGTGTAATTCGATTGAATCGTTAATCCATACTTTATGAATATCTCCAGAAAAATCAACTTTAGTAGCCCAGCCATCACGAATATCAGAGCCGAAACGTTTGGCTTGTTCCTGCAGCTGAACCATCATTTCAGGTCCTGTAACTCCATCAACATAACCCGGAAAGTTCTCCACTTCATTTGTGGTAGTCAACTGACCGCCCGGCTGCATTCCCTGGTATAAAACTGGATTCATATTAGCTCTGGCAGCATAGATTGCAGCGGTATAGCCCGCAGGACCAGAACCTATAATTAGGCATTTAATTTTTTCGATAGTATCTGACATAATATGATAGTGTTAAATTGATGGTGCAAAAGTAAGTTTTTATTGTTGGATTTCAGAAGCCCGATAATCAGTTTTTGCTATTCTAAAATAGAGAATCTAAAAGATATATAAAATAAAAAATCCTTTCTGCAGATACAGAAAGGATTTTCGTCGGGGTGGCAGGATTACATGCCTATTCCTTAATTCGTTGATTTTATTGGTGTTTCAAGGTGTTCACTCCAAAAGGGGTAGCCGAATAGGTCTCATATTTAATGAATTACCTTGTAGCCCTTTGTATCCTTGGTCAATTTAACGCAGTCAGTCAATGTACTTTTATATATGTAAATGTATTAAAAATGCAGCGACCATACAATTAAATAAGTAAAAAAAGAACGATCACGTTCTTATGCATTCCAATGTAGAGGTATCGCATCTTTGATAGAATTATTAGGGGTTATTTAAATTCTACTGATAGCTATCGACAAACCTCTTATTGCAACCCTAAGAAGTCAGGTCTAAAAAGTAATGCCATAATTGCATTTCTTTTAGAGGCTTATTGCGCAAAGTTTTTGAACTTAATTTCTCAACATATGTAGAATTAGATATACTAACTAAATTTTCTGACGGATTGCTCCAGTCAATTGTTGTATCTATATTGCTTGTAGAAAGTTCAGTAAGAAATTCATTCACCTTAGTAATCCAATGACTGCAGGTATGGCTCTGCACATAACCAAACATACCACATACCAACAAATGTGATGAATGATGTCCTCTTTTAAAGCGCTCAATTCCACCGCGCACTCCACTAACATATTCCTTGTATTTGGAGGTAGTTGAAAATCGTTTTGCTTCAAATTCTATTATTGGGAGTGGCTTTCTTGCTCTATCCATAACAAAAACTCCAATATCAGTTTCTTTATCAGATTCTACTTGAGTTGGATTTTTTCTAAAATCGTAGGGTAGAAAACCATTTTGTTCATTTTTACAAATTTGCAGATGATTTATAAGCAAATCACTTATTCTATTTTCCTTTCCTGAATCTTTTACCTTTTGATAGTAAGGAATAAATTCTTCAAGATTTAGATCGATGAATGTAATTATTTGAGTTACCTCAAAATCTGGAGCAACATTTAAATCATTGGGCAGTGGCCCCTGGTATGATGGAAGACTATCTTTAAGCATTTTGATAACGGGCTTTAAAATAATCCGCAAAGCATTCATCAGCATCATTTAAAGCCGTTGATTGCAACCAATAGCGTAGCTGCTTTGGTTTTGCAAGGATTATACAATCTTTTCCATAAATTTTTATAATCTTCTGTACATGATAACTTTTTCGAATGCCGTTATGAGATGGTATTATGGCATTGATGTATTGTTCTAAATCAGTTGTATATTCCGATATTGAAGTTATTTGGTTACTCGTATATTCAAAATGTAATGCCCAATAATCTCCCGCATCTAAAGTTTTAAATAGCTGAAACGTTTTCCCATCAGTATCATATACACTATTTAAAGTCTTGCAGAATACTTCTGAAAAAGACACAATATTCGGAACAGTCGCTCTTTTATTAATTTGATTTTGAGAATCTGCCACAAATGAATGCTTAATAGAATCATCCAATACAATTTTTTCCGCTGTTGATAGCTTAATATCTGAGATGTTTTCAGGATAAGGTATATGTAGCAGATCTTCGTCATATAGCGAGGTAGATTTATTTACTTTAACCCTACTACTTGTCGCTAAGATATAAAATCTTAATAGTGGTCCATTGTTTTTTAGGTAATCAGAAATTTTTATCAATTCATCTTTATCGCTTTCAGGCGCATGAATCGAGAAAATATCACTTAAGAAGCTCAAATATTCGTCTTTGTATTCGGTTATCAATTTTGTTTTGCCTAAAATTTTTCTAATCAAAAGATGTGGTGCCGTATAGAGTTCCTCTTTTCGTGGTCTATGAAAATATTCTATATTACATAGCGGTAAATCATCAGACTCAATACCATTTTCTGTAAATAATTCAGTCGGAAGAAATTTTTTGCCTGTTAAATAATCAGCTTTATTTTTGTCGCCCTTCTCAATAAACCCTTCTCCTTTAACCCACCCGGAAGATTTTTTTTCGTCTAAAAATTCTCCGAGCGTTCGTAATACCGATATTTTTTCAATCAATTGAACAATTCTGCCACCACCCAGTAAATTTGATTTCCAAATATATGGACTGGAGATAGCAGATGATTTTGTTACCATGTGGAAATCGTAATGATCGAATTCTAAGAAAATTCTATTTGTATTAGAAAACGTTCGTCCTGCAACAATATGCGCTACTGAATCTTGAGTAGGAAGAGAGTTTTGTAAAAACACTGCTGCAGTTGCTACATTTTTCCTGCCCCAAAGTTTGTCTGACAATTTAGTGAAATCTAAAACTTGCAGAAGATTATATTTTGAAAATAACAGGTTTTTAAACAGTGTATCTTTTTGATAAAGGATAGGTCCTGAAGGCTGGACTAAACATAATAAAGCATCAGGTTTTAAAAGCCTCATCGATTGTACTAGAAAATGAAGCGCAGGGTTTTCGTCTGGAATGTTAATACTACTTTGATATCCGATACTTGTTTTAAGTTCTTTAAAATATTTCTTCCTATTAGGTTCCTTTCCATCTACATGTTGCAAATTAAATGGCGGATTTCCAATAACAAGATCAAATTCTGCTACGGGAGCATTTACGATGAATGGGAAAAAATCATTAACGATGATATTTTCGCTTAAATCCGGAAACCTCAATTTGCCCCACGTTTTAGGGTCAAGGTCAACTTCATCAAGTATCGCTAAAGCTAAACTAAAAATAGATAATCGAATAGCATCTTGTTGAATATCAATGCCATAAATACTCTTTAAGAGTAATTCTTTTAATACTGACAAAGGCGGCTTTTTTAATTCACCGGTTTGCTTCCATTGCTCATAACGCCACCACTGTACAATACGCTTATATGTTTTCACAAGGAAAATCCCAGAGCCGCAGCTTACGTCAATCATTTTAAAATCAGACTGTGGATTCTTCAATGGCATGCACTCATCTACAAGAGTGCTTACAATCATTTCAGGGGTATAAACAATATCCTTACTGTCAGTAAGCAATTCTTCGTAAACCGAACTTAAAACTTCAACCGGCAGGTGTGAGAATGAATAAAGTCGCCATAGTAAGAATTGATTTTCCCGTAAATTTCCATCGAGATAATCCGCAAGGGCTTGTACCTCACTTTTTTGAATCGCTTCGCGTTCTTCCTTCTCATTCTCTTCGTCCCATTCAAATATCTTTCCGTTAAAATCCTTCGCCAATTGGTCAAGCAGATCAAGTAATTTCCCATTCCTAATAACTGCACAGAAATTTTCGCTTCCAAAGTGCTTAATGAAATAAGTTCCTGCAAAATAACCGCTATGACTGTCTTCATCACGTTCCTCCAGGTATTTTATCAATAAGCTTTGTACTAATAATTTTAAGGCAACGTGTCTGTTAAGACCTGATTTTTCCTGAAAGCTTTTGTAAACATGCTTCAATCCCCGAATAAGGTCTCGTGCTGCAGATTGTTCAAATTTGAAATGTTTCTTTTCATCCTGTTCTTCCCAAAATAACCCATCATCGAAGCTTTGGGCGTTAAAGCTTTTTATAGCCTCACCAGTATAAGTAAGTATTTCTTTTGCGTAAGAATCTCTGCTTTCGTTTGGTTTCTCGCGAGCGTCAAAAATAGCTACAGAAGTCTTAGTAATGATAATATAGAGTGGGACCTGATAACCATTCCACATGCTGATATGGATTCTATTCCGGTCATCATTAGTTAGAAGCTTGTCTGTATAATCAAAGATATACAATTGTGGCACTAAGGCGCGCCCATCTTCAAAATGTCTAAAATATACTGCATCTGCACTAAACTTGTGAAATGCAGTTTCCAATGCAAATAAAACATCGGGTGAAGCAAGACTTTTGTCCAGCTTTTCATATTCGAAAGTCATCAGTATACCCCCTTTCCCTTCTTTATCCAAAAAAGAGAAATTCAGATCATGAATTTTTTGTTTAAACAACGTCGTTGCCATACTAATTTTTACCTTCAATTTTATTAAACAAAACTACAATTTTAACTCTACTTTTACACATTTCGTAACATGATTGATTAACAACTTATTAAAAAAAAACTTCACTGTTTTTAAGCCATTTTCGCTTTGATTTCAACCATATCTCGTTCAATTTTCTTTATCACCATTGTTAAATTGTTAATATCGTTAGTTTCAGGTTTGAATTGTTCCCGTTCAAGACTGCCTGCATATTCCCATATTTCGGCTATATCAGAAAAATTAATTTCATACGAATTATAAAATGAATTATCGGAAGTAAGGGAAAAAGTATTCTTGCCATTTCTGTTGAGGCGTTTATATACCATTTCATTGTTTTTGGTAATGATGATATAAGTTTTGCCATCCACTACATCCCCAAGTTTGTCAATGTACTTTCCAATTATCGAGGACTTGTCGTTGTGGGGAGGCATGGAATCACCGTCAAGAGGAAATACACGGTGCTTTTCATTTTTGTCAAGCCAGGGCAGAGAAATATGATCCAGTTCAGAAATAAAACTAAAATCTGTATATCCGCCTGCAGCATATCCAGCTTTTGCTTTTTGTGTAACCACCTCAACTAAATTATTTCCATTACAATCAACAGTAATTGGCAATACAATCCGGTTATTTTCTAGTGTGACTAAATCACCTATTGATACCTTTTCAAGGTCAACAGTCAGCAACAAATCAATGCTTATATGATAGAATCTCGAAATAACCAAAAGCGATTCAGCTGGAGGAGTATTTTTTCCATACTCATATTTCTTATATTGATCAAGCCCAAACTTCATTGCATCAGAAACAGCCAGCTGAGACAAATTCCGTTTGCTACGAAGAGATCTTAAATTGCTCGAAATATATAGCATTATAAATATGATTTAAAGTCACTGTAAATATAATATTTTAGTGATTTAAAATCCTTAATCTGGAATTATTTTTTGAAATTTTAATTTATCAAACACATCTTCTATAGATTTTTTTATTTAAAGTAAATGCATTTTTTTAAAACACTCCCACAAACTATCCATATTAATGATAGTAAACAATAGGTATAAATTAAAAATTCAAAAAGTGAATTGATACTCATGCCAAACATAATTTATTGCAGATTTTCCAGTTTTAGGTGACAAATACCAATAATTCTAGAACTATTAAAGATTTTTAGAAAATTTATTGACGGAATTGCAAATCCCTGAAATATTTTAAAGAAAAGTGTTCGTCTCTAAGGTTTCCTATTCGCAATGTATTAGTACAAAAATATTCATCTTGATCTAATGTTGCAATAATCCTATCTTTTAAAGATAAATTTCTAATTCTTTGTATAAGCAACTTGTCTTGTGTATAAATCTCCTTAGTTTTAAAATTAGATCTGTCATTTTCGTTAAATACTATATAACGATTAGAAAAATTTATTTGATACTTTTTTATATCCTTACCAACAAGTAGTTTAGAGTTATTATTTAAGGATTTAGTTTCTATTAATGAAGAATTACTTCCTAATTCGATACCTCTGGGAAGATTAAGAATATTAGACAACGGTACTTTATTTGAAAAAATGATGTCGATAATTTTTAAATCTTGTTTGGTACAATTCAATTTAAATTCATAAAGCAAATCTTCATTATCGAATTGCAATTGTGGTATTAATTCATACTGATTCTGAATAAAATTATTTTTATTAGAAAAAATTTTCATATTGGACTCTTCTGTCTGCGAAGTTTTAAATAGTAAAATTGCAACATCAACCTGCGCAGATTCAAAGATAGTTTCATCTAAATTTACTATCGAAATTATTGTTGAATCATGGATGAGTTTTTTTCTTAATTGATAAAAATCTTTATTATTCAAAAAGGTACTAGATGTAATCATAGCAAATATTGAATTCCTTTTTAAGAGCTCAAAAGATTTTTCAATAAATAATCCGTATAAATCAAATTGTCCAACAGCAGTTTTATAAATTGACGTAAATATCTTCTTTTCCTTCGCCGGAATGTTTTTTACACTAACGTAAGGTGGATTTCCGATGATTATATCGAATCCATCTTTAATACCAAACATCCAATTGGAATCAAACCAACCACAACTTTTATCTTCAAAAGGATTGAATTCTAAAAGGCGTTGATATATTTCTGCATCTTTGCTGGTAATCCAGTCTTTCGAGGTATTCCATAATTTATTTTGCAGATTTTTAAACTGACGCTCTAATTCTTTTTTACCTTCTTTGCTTGCGTCAAAATAATCATGTCTTACTTTTTCAATTTCTATGATTATATCTGTAGCTCCTGCAATTTGATATTGCATACTATTATCTGTACTTAAGGGTATTAGAGTGTTAGCACAAACAATTTTAAAAGCAAGGTTAGGCAAAGGCTGTGGTTCTGTTTCATCAACTACTAAACTTAACCAAAAACGTAATCTAGCGATATCTACCGCTCCATTGTCAATATCAACACCATAAATACTTTCTTCAATAATGTGTTTTTTTAGATCGGCAGGAGTTTTAGCTTTAAATCCTTTGGAATCTTCTATTGGTATCTTTAAGTGATAAATTTCGTGAAGCAAACCCATAGGAAAAGCACCTGAACCAATTGCAGGGTCGCAAATTTTCACATCTTCTAAAGCTCTATCAATTAGTTTTATTTCACTACTACTAAAAATAGTTACATCATAATTATCATTATATTGCTTTAGTTTATGTTTAAAATCCTCATTTTTTTCATTGTTTGTATATATATGTATATAGTTATGTAAACTTTCTCTACACATGTAATATACTATGTCTTTTGGAGTATAAAAAGCACCTTTGTCTTTGTTATCCTCCAACAAATTTTCAAAAATATGCCCTAACATTTCAGGGTCAACTGCTACTGTTTGTTCATCTGGAGCATCTTCGTAAACTGTGAAGTTGAAATTATTGAAAGTATCAAATAATTTTTCAAAAATATCTGATGGTAGAGAAATTTTGTTGTAACGATAATCTTGATCTTTATCAAATAAACCTCCATTAAGGTATGGAAAACGAAAATCATTACTCTCATTTTGGACTTCACTGTTATTTAAGGTATCGAAAAATAACGGAACAAGATAGTCGCTATAGAAACTATCCTTATATTTTGCGTTTTTATATAATTCTAATAAATAGTCGGGATTACCATCACCCCAGTTTTTCCCTTTTGGAACCGATAACCAACCTTTTTTTTGAATAAAATATAAAAATACAATTCGCCCCATCATTCTTTTAAAGAAATCTCTAGCTAATTTATCGTCTCCATCAAAATAATTATTCAATTGAAAGTGAGCTTCATGAACTTGAGTTTCTATAAATTTACTTCCCTTCTTAACATACCGCTTTCCGGTAATAAATTCAACAAAATCATCATAAATTTTCTTGTATTCGTTGAAAAAATCTCTGCTTAATTTTTCAACTGAAAATGCTTCTTCAAAATCATTAAGCGTTAAAAATTGAAATATGTTATCTTGTTGTTTTTGTATAAGTTTATCAAATCTAATAGAAGCTGTTAATGCTTTTTCATTTTTTCCGAATAAGTAAGTGTAACGCTTTGGAGCAGTTTCTTTATCTTCAATTTGATTAGTGTTTTTATTTTTTAATTTTCTTTTACTAATGTAACTGAAACGCCATTTATCGCCCTGAACAAATACAACCATAGCGCCAGCAACCTGTTTTGTAATGTCTTTTATAAGGTTCCTTAAAGCAACTCTATTTCGATTGATATTAACCTTTTCTTTTAACTCAACTTCAAAAATTCCAATCTTTGTATATTCATCGATTTCATAAAATCCTAAAGAGATGCAACTCTTACTCAATTTACTGTCGGTCAATACTAATGGTTGCTCATTACCAAATAGTTTATTATTCGTAAACTGTGTTTTGATAAAATCTGTCCAGACACTTCTGTTATAGGGACTTTCTAATATATTTCTAATTTCTGTTACTGTCATTGTAATTGCTTTTAAGAAACAAAGGTTTCTGAAATAATAATTCTTGGTTCCAATGGCTCTAAATTCTTCTTGTCTGTCCTCTTAATTTTAGAAATATATTTATCTGATAATCTGATTAGTTCATTCTCTAACTTCTTAATATCAGTTTCATTTCTTAATTTAAATACTTCATTCGTTAAATTAGAATAAGTACCATTTTTCAAAAGAGGTAATAGATTTTTTGCTCCTTCTATTGCTATTTTAGATACTAATATATTATAGGATAACCAACTATTCATGTCATTTACTGCTTTGTTAGATCTTATATCCATTTTGTCATCTGCTCCACCAATCATTTCAGGGGTGGTCAAATCTCTTTCAAACTGCTCGGTTATGTGATTGGTTTGAGTATAATGTAATTCTGGTATAGCTACAATTCCAATTTCATCTTGTTTTGCTTCGAATATTTTGACTGCTTTTTCAAATGGGAGTGATATAGATTTTCCATTTTCATGTAAATAAATATTTTTATAATCTCCATTCTTAACAAACGCAATAGTTTTGTTATTAGCGTTAGATTTCCTAACACATCTCACTTTTAAAGGCATCTCATTTATTTTTTCGAAATATTCTTCGTTTTCATCTCTGAATTTTCTTAACCACTCTAAATACTCAGTTCTTAAATCTTTTTCTTCTTCTTTTTCTTCAAACATTCCAAATTGATCGATAATTTCATCCATTGTGTAGATTTTATTATCCTCACCAAAAGTACTGTGACTACTTTGCAATTTTACTAATGATTTTTGACGAAGATTTATTCTCCTATCTCCATGTTCAGATGGGTAAAAATTGTAGTTATAAATAAAGTTAGCTTTAGTTCCAATACGATTAATACGCCCTAATCTTTGAATTAATTTTGTTGGATTCCAGGGAGTATCATAATTTACGATTACATTTGCCCGGTGTAAGTTAATACCTTCTGCCAAGACATCTGTTGTTAAAATAATATTGAAATCATTTTTAAAAGTCTCTTCGTAATTGGCATCAAAATTTTCACGAATAGTTTCAAAATCCCTATTCCTGTTTTCAGAAGTTATACTTAATACTTTATAAATTGATTCTTTTTCTAATCTACTTTTTAAATACTGCAATGTATCAGCTGATTCTGTAAAAATCACAAGCTTTTCTAGTTCATTCTTTGATTTATCAAAGTACTCTTTTTCAAGTAATGAGATAAAAACATTCCACTTTGGGTCATTACTTTCTTCAACTGCTTGCCATCTATTATTTAAGGCTGATAAGTATTCGTAATCTTTTTCAAGACCTTCAATAAATCCGTCTTTAAAATCCATTTTCTTAAAAACTTTGTTTTTAGGCTTCTCATCATCAATTTTAAGAATTTCTATTTCAATCTCCTCATCAGTCATTCCTTTGTTTATCAAATCGGAAATATCCAAATCTGGAGCAATAAATATACTGTCTCTTTCATACATTTCAATCATCTGTTTGGTTGAGTTTGTAATCTTACCTAATGATTTTTTAAAAGCATAAAAGCTACTTTCCAATCTTTTAATTAATTGGGTCTGCATAATATAAGCTAAAGAACGAGAAACGGTTTGGGCATTTTGATAAACTCCATTATTTGCTTCATCAGTTAAGTAAGCTATTGCTTGATAACGAAAGAAATCTATTTTATCCTTATCAATTATACTATTTGCAGTATCTAAAAACAACTCTGCAAGCTGATTCGATAATTCATATTCATTTGCGATAGGATTAGCAACGGTTGGAAAAATAATTCCTTGCTCTTGGAGATCTTTACGATAACGTTCGTTCTTTACTAAATCCGTTCTAGTTCTTCTTATTGTTATATCTTTAACTACCTTATCGCGAATATCATTAAATATTTCTTGTATTCCCGGTAAATTTAATGGTATTTCTTGAATCAGTGTTTTATATCTTGCAGTATGAGGATAAAAAAACTTTTGCAAATTTGTTTCACTCAAGTTACTATTTCTAATATCTTGAAATAATGAAATCAAATAATATATATCTTCCGGTTTATTATTAAGTGGTGTTGCTGAAATTAAAACTACTTTTTTTTCAAATCCTTGAATTCCACCTATGTTTTCTCTACCGGATTTACAAATGATTTGTAAGTTTTCAAATTGTCTGCTTTTACTGTTTCTAAATTTATGTGCTTCATCAACTAAAATTAAATCATATCTTTCCTTATCAGCATAATTATGGTTGCCATCAACAATTTTATTTAAACTACCATTTGCAATAAAATGACATTTGTCATCAATCCTAAATTCTTTGAAAGTGCTTTTCCAGTTTTTCTCCAACGTTGGAGGATATACTACTAAAATTTTTGTTTTAGGCCCGTTATTAATGATGAATTTCTTCGCTAATAAAGCAGCCATAACAGTTTTACCAGTTCCTACCACATCCGCCAAGAAGAAACCATTGTGCTTTAACAACAATTCATAACCTTGATTTACTGCATCAATTTGGTAGCTTAATTTTTTAAACTTTTTGAGTGGAATATCGCTAATACTATCTGGGTCGTAATCAATACTATTCCCGAAAAATTCGATTAAAAATTTAACGTATAATTCAAAAGGTGTTGGTGTTATATCTAAATATGTTTTCTTGATTAAAGAAGGTGCATCAACAGGAAGTATTGGGGTACTCTCTTTCCACAATTTTTCAAATTCTATGTCAGCATATTTGACGTTAGGGTAATCTCTTAATTCAACGTTCATTTCATAATTATACTCAACTCCTTCTAATCCTAAGCCTTGAGCAGAAAGATTAGACGAACCCATAATTACCATTCCATTTGGATTATGTTCATTGAAATTTGGAGATAAAAAAATGTAAAATTTTGAATGCAGTTTTTTTGAATTATGCGCTCTTATTTCAATTCTATTATCTGCAATATCGCTTATTAATTGTAAAATTCCGTCTTCTATATTCTTACCATACTTTGCCTTTGAAATGTCATCCCGTATACTTTCAAAAAAACTTTGTTTTGTATCTTTTGTATTAGCACTAAATAACAAACCATTCTGTTGAGCCAAAACGATGAAAGGGTCTACATCAATACCTGCAATGATTTTTACTTTTAAATCTAATGGAAAATGTTTCCGGATAGCAAAATAGCCAGATGCTCTAAAATAACCAATAACTGATTTGAAGTACTCAATATTTTGCATATTTTCAAACACACCTACAAATTTTTTGTAAAGTGTATTTTCACCTTGGTTTGTAAAAAAATTAGAAGTCATTTATCGATAAAATATATTGATTTTTTGTACCATAAATTTAACCAAATATAAAACTGATAAATGCATTTTTGCTACAATCTACAAACATACAAAAAAGCAACTACAAGGAAAAGGAAAGCAAATAAAAAGGAATAGGTAGGATAGCGAAAAAGAATAAAGACATTTATGTTTTTTCGCTAAATATATAAAATCCTACAATTCACTTTTACATGTTGTTTTTGAGATATTAGTATAGGACGGAATATCTACAAACCATCTTTATCATATCGCTCATTCTTCCACTCATTTTTTTACCAAAAACCAGTATGCTTTTGTCTCATTTCAGCAGCAAAGGTATTTCCGTGTCCTTAACGCAATAGCAAGGCCAGGCCCTTCAGGTTTGATAAAAAATCTCCACCCATCCGGGTTGTATTTTTTGTCAAAACCTTGCTATTGCTAAACACTAACCTTTTTATGCTCCTGAAACGAAACATAGCATACTCCGGCTCTTTAGACGAATAAAAAAAATGTCAGCAATGAAAAGTAAAATATTAAAAATGGATTTGATGAAACAAAACAGCTCCTCCTCTCATTGCCGAATAAAATTTCAAAAAAAAATTAATCACTAAAAATCGTAGGAATTATGAACATCACAGGAAGATTGACAGCGGATGCGCAGGTACGCAACGTGTCGAACAGCAAAACAGTAGTAAACTTTTCGGTAGCCATCAACGACAGCTACAAAAACAAAGCGGGCGAGCGCATAGAGCAGACAACGTATTTCGACTGCGCCTATTGGCTTAGTCCAAAAGTAGCGCAGATACTCACTAAAGGTACGGTGGTAGAACTGACAGGCAAAGTGAGCGCAAGAGCGTGGACAGGCAGTGACGGACAACCGCACGCAGGACTGAACTTCAATACCTCGCAAATCAAACTTCACGGGGGCGGTAAAAAAGCCGAAGCGGTACAGGCTCCTACAGGAAACAACAATGACGATACAAAGGATGACCTACCATTTTAACAACGAGCACCTAAATAATTTAAACAATTTAAAATTTAAAATCATGGCACATAATATCAATTTTAACAGCGAAACAGGACGTTATTCATTCTTTAGCGTAAAGGAAAAAGCATGGCACGGACTAGGGCAAATTGTAGAGCAATACCCAACAAGCGAGGAAGCTGTAAAATTTGCAGGGTTAGATTACGAAGTAGTTAAAAGTCCGCTATTTACCAAAGGTTCGGGCATTATTCAAACGGCTGACAATATTGAGATAGGCAGTAACGAATTGGAAGTCCCTAACTATTTTGCCAATATCCGCACGGATAACAATGCAGTATTGGGCGTTGTAGGCAAAGACTATCATATCGTGCAAAACCGTGAAGCATTTAATTTCTTTGATGCCATTGTAGGCGGTGGAGAGGGAATACTATATGAAACCGCAGGAGCGCTGGGTAATGGTTATGGAAAGTAAAGAATAATGTAAAGTAGAATATGACTAACCATTACTTTTGTGATAATTAAGACATTCTACTTTACATTATATCTTATTTAAAATTCTTGAGCCATTCTAAAAGATTTTCATT
>NZ_QWDM01000140.1 GCF_003996965.1 Flavobacterium cupreum
GGTTCGACCGCGACGACGTCGTAGCCGCGCGCGGCAAACCAGGCGGCATCGCGGCCGGAACCGGCGCCCACGTCGAGAATGGTCGCGCCCGGCGCGGGCAGCAAATCGAGCAGGTCCGCGTGCACATGCTCAAAAGACAGGGACTCGTAGCGGTCGACGAGTTCTTGCGCGTTCTGTTCGTAGTGGGGGATATGCGTCATCGGGCGCTTGTTGGTTATTGCTGTTGAGCTACGCCATGTATTGTAATTGTGAATCTACTTGTCGATGCGGCAAAATTGCTCTACCATTGGCACCCTTCGCAAGCCAACCCATTCTGAAAAGGAGATCAAAAAAATGAAAAAC
>NZ_QWDM01000141.1 GCF_003996965.1 Flavobacterium cupreum
TAGGTCAGCGATTTGTGCCACGTCCCGGAAATGAACGCGTCACACCTATTTCATAGAATCACGCCATCGCTGGTAGGCGATAACCTGTTTGTCACTCAGCGTTCCAAGCGGACGTTCCGTCTGCTTGAAGTGCATCATTTCAGCAAACACCGTACAGAGCTGGTTTGCGTCCTTCGAGAGCACAAAATCAACAGCGGGCTCGGCGACCATGCACGTATTGAGGGCTTTCTTGATTTCATCGAACGTCGGCATAGCATTGCCTCCTGGAGTCAATTCATACGCCGACTAGGACACCACGTCGACGTGCACATCCATGAAATCAATTTCGTTCCACGCGGCG
>NZ_QWDM01000142.1 GCF_003996965.1 Flavobacterium cupreum
ATCGCCGCCGGCCGCCCGACCCCCGGCGTGGCCGCCGCCACGCCGCTGCTGGTGCGCACGGGCAGCGCGGTCGGCCCGCGCGACGCCACCGGCCGCACCCGCACCAGCCACCGGTTCGCCATCGTCGGGCGCCAGGGAGGCGGGGCCGATCCGCCCATCGTTTTCAGCCTTGGCGCGCTGGCCGGGCGCCTGAGCTGGCGCGAAGTAAGCAACTGGCGCGAACTGCACGCGAAGGCCACCCGTTGACCCACCCCAAGGAGATTGATATGGAACGTAGTGCCGGATTCACCCTGGTCGAGATACTCGTCACGCTGCTCGTGGTGGCGGTGCTGGCGGCGAT
>NZ_QWDM01000143.1 GCF_003996965.1 Flavobacterium cupreum
GAAAAACACGGGCACCACCGGCGGCCGGTCGGCGGGTTTGAAATCGCGCAGGCCCTTAAAAAGCCCGTTCCAGTCGTGCGTGATGATCAGGCTGCCCAGCTTGGGTATCGACACCTCGTACAGATTGCGTTCGGTCTTGGCGTCGGGCCAGGCGAACAGCACCAGCGGCGCCGGATGCGCACCGTCCCAATGGGCCTCGATCGCGGCGATTTTTGCGGGCTGGTACTTGAGCGTGTTGAGGCCGTGCAGGTCGCCGACCAACGCCTGCAACGGCGCCAGCACGGCCAGCATGCCGAGCCCCATCTTGAGCATGGTGCGCGCCTCGGCCTCGAAGCGGTGG
>NZ_QWDM01000144.1 GCF_003996965.1 Flavobacterium cupreum
GCAGGCCATAGCCGCCGACGTCGGCGTCCTTGCCGAACACATTGGTCCAAGTGTGGTGTTTGACGTTGTGCGAATGCTTCCACTGGTCGGACGGGCACACATGGTCCCACTCCCAGCTGCCCGACTGGATCGCCGGGTCGCGCAGCCAGTCCCACTGGGCGTGCGAGATGTTGTGGCCGATCTCCATGTTCTCGAGGATCTTGGCGCAGCCGAGCATCAGCGTGCCGAGCGCGATCACGGGCCAGAACAGGTGCGGGCCGGCCAGCGCGTGGCTCCACTGCGGCAAAAAGGCCAGGCTGGCGTAGATGACCAGGCGCCCGCCCAGCGCCAGGCTGCGCT
>NZ_QWDM01000145.1 GCF_003996965.1 Flavobacterium cupreum
CGACGGGAACTGCCCCTGCTGCTGGAACCAGCCGGTGCCGCCGTGGATCTGGCTGGCCGCCTGCACCAACAGGTCGACCAGCGCCGGATGCAGGTCCTCGCGCGCGACCATGGTCGCCGTCGGCGCGATCAGGCGGTGGTCGCGCGACGGGTTGTCGCTGGCGAGGTCGACGATCCCGCGCGGCAGCACCACGTGCGACAGGAACGGCAGGCGCCGCGTGTAGGCCTCGGCCTGCGGAAAGTCGACCAGCCGGATCCCGGGCGTGCGCAGCAGCATCTGGATCAGCGGCTCCTCGGGCGCCGAGCTGAACACGAGCCCGTCGATCGCGCCCCCGACCAG
>NZ_QWDM01000146.1 GCF_003996965.1 Flavobacterium cupreum
CACCAACACGATTTGCAGCGCCGAGCCGAGCACCACGCACAGCGCCAGCCAGCCGACATTGATGAACACGGCGGCGCCGTTGACGGCGACCGAATTGGCGATCAGGGCGAACACGCCGAAGGGCGTCACCTCCATCACGATGGTGACGATGCGCAGGATGACGGCCGAAGCCGACTGGAACAGCGCGGCCATCGGAAGGCCCGCCTCGCCGGCGGCGATGGTGCCGACTCCGAGCATCAGCGCGACGAAAATAATGGCGAGCATGTCGCCCTTGGCCAGCGCCTCGAAGATGTTCAGGGGGATGCTTCCCAGCAGCTGTTCCGGGCCCGCCTTGGG
>NZ_QWDM01000147.1 GCF_003996965.1 Flavobacterium cupreum
CGCCTGTCGATGAACAAGCTGTTGCCCGTGATCCGCTTGGCCTGCCGTTTGGCCTCGGCGGCTGCGGTCGCGATCTGGTGGTGCGAGCAAAATTGACCCGGCTCGACCCTGAGCGCGCCGAGCGAGATCGTCACCAGCGGATTTAACACCGTTTGCCCCAAGCGGTTCTCGCTGAGGTAGCCGCCGCGCTCGCGGTCGCTGCCGCTGAACTGGAGGGCGATGTCGGCCGCGAACGCGGCGATGATGGCCCGGTAGCGCTCCTCGCAATCCTCGCTTTGCAGCAGCAGCAAGAAGTCGTCGCCGCCGATATGGCCGACAAAGTCGCGCGCGCCG
>NZ_QWDM01000148.1 GCF_003996965.1 Flavobacterium cupreum
CATCTTCAGCTTGCCGATCTCGCTGTAAAGGTGATTGGGCTCGCTGTGTTCATTGATCGGCTTCGGGCCGCGCTTTCCCTCGAAGAGCTTGCTAGAGCCTTCCAGGATTTCCTTCTTCCACTGCCCAACCTGCACTGGGTGCACGCCGAATTCCTGTGCGATCTGGTTGATCGTCTTGACGCCGCGAACCGCCTCGAGTCCAACTTTCGCCTTGTAATCCGGTCCGTGTACCTTGCGCTTCTTTATCTCGCTCATTGCCCATTCTCCATTTGCTCGGCAACAGCTTAAACCATTGTCTCGAAATCAGGTCCACTATAATCCAGGTGCAAATTA
>NZ_QWDM01000149.1 GCF_003996965.1 Flavobacterium cupreum
CGTGGGATGTCGATTCCGCGATGAAGCGCCCGGGCCGGTTCACGCGGCAAGTTTTCGTGCCACCGCCAGACTTGGAAGCGCGCCGCCACATTCTGGAGATTAAGATGCGCGACGTTCCGGCACAAGGCATCGACATCGACGCGCTGGCGAAGGCGACCGAGAACTACTCGGGTGCGGACATCGACGGCATCATCGACCTGGCCAAGGAAAGCGCGATCCATGACATCCTTACCGGCAGTCCGGAACGCCCGATCGGCCCGTCGGATTTCGATTACGCGCTCGAGCAAAGCCAGTCCTCGACCATGGAATGGCTCAAGACCGCACGCAACCTGG
>NZ_QWDM01000014.1 GCF_003996965.1 Flavobacterium cupreum
AAATATAGTTTTTAATCAAAACGGAGGTGCTCACTTTGCACCGGAATTAGGTGGTCATTTTGAACTGGAATCAGGTGCTCACTTTAAAACGGAATGGGGTGATCAATATAACCGGAATTTGCACCATGCTGCAAAGAAAGCTCAGAAACTGACACTTCTCTTTGATGCAAAAGTACGGCTGCCGTTTTTTCTACTCTTTTGCGTGTAATGTATTCGTTCAGGGTTTCGCTGGTAATGGCCTTGAAAATTCTGTGCATATGAAATGGCGAATAAAATCCAATCGCGGCAAGGGTTTCCAGGTTCAGTTCCTGGTCTAAATGCTCATCAATAAAGAGGAATATGTTGTTAATTCGTTTGATGTAATCTTCTTTCATTTATGCGGCGTTAGAAATAGTGCTTAATTAGCAGATAACTGCTTAATTTTTAATTATCCAATCACTTAGCTGATTAACCTAAATGATTTTTGCTCCTGCTAATATAAAATTATTTTTTATTAGAAATAGTACATTCAGTTTTCTGTCAAACGGTGACAAAATTTTAACCGCAAGGCACGCAAAGGTTTTTTGTTTATAGGATTCTATATAAACGCAAAGTTCGCAAAGCTATAACACATAAAGCTTTGCGAACTTTGCGTTTGTAAGCACACTAACAGGATAAAAACCTTTGCGTGCCTTGCGGTTAAATCAATATGTAACGCAAGTCAGAAGTTTGGAATTTGGAATTTTTTTATTTGGAATTTATTTCAGACACCTGCCACGCGGTTCATCACCTTCATGAAGCACAATATCGGAATGCAGGAATTCTGCCGCCTCAGCTGAATCTTTGACTTTAACAGCGCTGCGTTCCAGCATTTCCGATTCAAAATCCCGTAATACACTTTCTCTTATTCCCGTTTTTCTCCATTCTGATAAAGGCCTGCATCCTTTTGAGATTCCACGGGCGAGTGAAAGCGCATCCAGTACCGCCTGATTGGCTCCCTGGCCTTTAAACGGACTCATAGGGTGGGCTGCATCTCCAATTAGTGTGACCTGGTTTCCTTTCTCGAGCAATTCGGAGCGAAGTAATTCACGGTCATAAACCGGATAACCGGAAACCTGAGCTGCGAGCGTTGCGGCCATAATCTGCGGAATCGGATCGTGCCACTGCGTTCTCCGACACGCTTCTTCCTTCAAAGCCTCAGGTCCCTGAGCGCTTAGTATTTTCGCTTCTTCTTCGGACATTGGAAAACTGAGCTGCCACATCACGGAATCAGACGTATAAGGCATCATATAAATACGTTCGTTACCATTGGCGGTTTGAAATACTGTAGCCGAATCCAGCAAAGGACTTTTTATACCTTCAAGGCCTTTCAACGGACAAATGCCCAATATTACAATACAACCGAGGTAGCGTAAAGGCGTAACGTCGTCACCAATCAACAATCGGCGTACCGAACTGCGAATACCATCGGCTCCCACCACAAGATCTGCGTGGAAGTGCTTGATTTCCCCGTTCACCTGAAAACTCAGGTCAACGCCTTTATCTTTATTTTCCTTAAAATCGATTAACTGGTGTCCCCATTGTATCCTATTATCATCGCCAAGCTGCTTCAGCAGTGCTAAGCGTAAAGATTGCCGTGCGATATGTATATTGGAACGTTTCGTAAAATTTTTCACCTCTGACGGTATCCATTTTCTGACTCCCCATTCGCCGATCACTTTTCCGTCGGTGGTGTGAACGAGATGTCTTGTTGAAATCACGCCTTCTCCTAAAGAGAAAATACCCAATCCTTCGATTGCTCTACTGGCTTGCTGCAAGGTGAGTCCATAACCCTGAGACCGGGCTTCAAAGTCAGTATCGCGCTCAAAAAGCGTAAAAGGAATTCCGCGGTGCAGACAGGCTACAGCCAGCGCCACTCCGCCGATACCGCCGCCAATGATAGCAACGTGCGGGTAATTTTCGGTGTCAGCTACAGGGAAACTATCTGAAGGAATTAATCCGGAACCCGAACAGTCCGGACAGGAGTAGAGGTTAGCTTTAGGTTTTATTGGAGGAGTTCCTTCGCCATTTGTCTTTTCAAATTGATCTAATGCGATCTGATAAAGGAGCCGTACTTTTTTGCTGAGTCTGCGGCTTTTTTTACCGCGTCCCTGACATTCGGGACAAATAGTCCAGCTGTTTTTTCCATTTCCTGATTTTTCCAATTCCTCTAACTTCATTCTGATGCTGTGTATAAAAACTTAGCCGTTTGTAACAACTGCGCAAATTTAGGATAAAAGATATCCAGTTTAAAACTACTTTAGAATTTTTGGGCAAATTCTTTTACCTTTAACGGCAACTATACCTATTAACAAATGAAAAACGAAGGACTAAATAAAATGAGTGACGAACAATTACTCAAATACCAGAAAACATTAAGAGTCGTGACTTATATGCTTCTGGTCGCCATCCTGGCCTTACTGGTAATCAATATTTTGAAAGCTATAGAAAAAGGAGTTAATTCTTTCAGTATTATTCCCATTGCATTAGTTCCTATTGCCATCGTCAATTTTAATACGCTCAGAGAAATAAAAAAGGAAATAAAGGTTAGGAACTTAAAATAAAAGACCTTTTTTGTCATAGGACAAATACCTTATAAAAAGATATGCTTAACTTTCCGTCATGAAAGAACTAGTACAATATATTTTGCAGTTTGGCAATTTAAATCAGCAGCAGATTGATTTAATCTCAAAGAAAGCAACCGAAATAAACTTTGGCAAAGACGAATATTTTTCTGAAGCAGGAAAAGTCTCGGTTCAGGTTGGTTTTATTATCGACGGAATCATGAGGGTTTGCTACTACAACAACAAGGGTGAGGAAATCACCAAATACTTCATAGAAGAAAACAATCTGGTCGTAGATCTGGAAAGTTTTAATAACAGCGTTTGCTCTTCGGCATATGTCCAGGCCGTTACAGACTGTACGCTTATCGTATTTTCCAAAGCCGACTGGGAAGAACTTCTGGCTACCATTGTGGGCTGGGACACCATCGTACATAAAATCATTTCAAGGGCCTTAATGCAAAAAGTAGACCGAAGAAGCCCTTTGGTTTCAGAAGACGCTACCACCCGTTATCTGTCTTTTATGGAAAAATATCCGAAAGTTGTTAATCGAATTCCGCTATCTTATCTGGCCTCATATTTGGGAATTACACAATCTTCCTTAAGCCGGATTCGAAAAAACATTCGCTAAAATCGCTTTTTGCCAAATGGCAAATGGTTTTGTTTTTTATCGCTGCAACTTTGTAATCAATAATTTAAAAAGATAACAAAATGAAATCAGCACTAATTACAGGAGCCAATAGAAGCATCGGTCTGGAAACAGCCAAACAGCTTTCAGAAAAAGGATTGTTCGTTTACATCGGGAGCCGTGACCTTGCAAAAGGGGAGGAAGTCGTAAAAGAATTAATACAAGACGGTTTTCAAAACATCAAAGCCATTCAGATTGATGTTACGGATCCCGAAAGTGTTCTGGCTGCCAAAAACATGGTCGAAAAAGAACAGGGAAAATTAGACCTTCTTATTAACAATGCCGGTGTCTTGGGTGCTTTACCTCAGGAACCCTCTACGAATTCGATAGAAAGTATTCAGCAAACCTTTGACACCAACTTTTTTGGAGTAATCACCGTTACCCAGACTTTTCTGGAGCTGCTTAAAAAATCAGACAGTCCAAGAATCAGCAACATCACTTCGGGACTTGGTTCGCTTACTTTGCACAGCGATCCGACCTGGAAATACTACGCTATAAAAGCACTTTCTTATGTTTCATCAAAAGCTGCCCTAAACGCTTTTACGGTTACACTGGCATACGAACTGAGGGATTTACCGTTTAAGGTCAATGCCATCGATCCGGGTTATACTGCAACGGATTTCAATCACTTTAACGGTCCGGG
Organism: Flavobacterium cupreum; assembly: GCF_003996965.1. Classification (GTDB taxonomy): domain Bacteria; phylum Bacteroidota; class Bacteroidia; order Flavobacteriales; family Flavobacteriaceae; genus Flavobacterium; species Flavobacterium cupreum. Next base: position 3,911 of record NZ_QWDM01000014.1, read on the forward strand.
AAGTGTAGAAAGTGCCGCAAGTTTTATTGTAAAACATACTTTAACAGATGAAAATGCGCCTACAGGAAAATTTTTCAGCAACGATATCGAAGACGAAAGCGAAGAAAGTCCGTGGTAAATAAAACGTTCTTTACAGTATGCTTTTCTAAATAAAAAATACATTAAAATGGAAAATCAAATCACGCCCCTAACATTTCCGGAAAAAAATACGGCCAGCGTTTTTAGTGATCTTAAAGCAGGTCACGTGGGGATCCGAACTACAAAATACGATGAAATCCTGCGATGGTATACAGAAAACCTGGACTTCCGCATCATTCATAAATGGACTGTAGGCGATATTAAACTGGCCTTTATTGCTCCGCCAAACGACGATGACTTTATTATCGAAATTATTTGTTACGACAATACTGAAAAGGGCAGCACCGAAGAGAAATCAGGTTACAACCATTTGTCTTTTAGCGTCGATAATTTAGACAAGACGATAGAGCACCTTACAAAGAAAAATATCACGATTAACCGGAGTTTTAGCGTTCCGGCAATTGGCCTGCGGGTGGCTTTTATCGCTGATCCTTTTGGCAATACTATTGAATTTTGCGATGAACTTACATAGTTCATCAGATTAAACCAAAAAACCTCCAAAGTCAGATGATTTTGGAGGTTTTTTACTTTTAATTGCCGATTAATTTTTCTGTTTTGGACAGGAAGCCTTCAACCGCTTCTTCAATATCAATGTTCATTCGTTCTGACAACACCACAAGCCACCAGATCGATTCACCCAGTTTATGGCGTAGTTCTTCATCTGTATTTGTTTTGGGCCATCTTCCTTGTTGTGACATCGTAAGTCTTCCCACCAAACCGGCATCGGTCAGGAAAGCCAAGGCATCTTCTTCTACGGTCCATTCGCTGCCATGGTGCTGCAGTTCTAATTCGTGGTATTGTTTTCTTATTGCCAGGGAGCGCTGTTTTAGCTCTTCTAAATTTATTTTTGCCATACTTTAATTTTTATGAAAGGATTGTTGAAAGGCTATCGGTGTACTGTTGGTTTTTTGTTTGAATAATTTATTAAACGACTGCGGATGTTCAAATCCTAATTTATAAGCAATCTCGGCTATCGAAAAAGTTCCTTTCATAAGGTATTCTTTCGCTTTTTCGATGAGTTTGTCGTGAATGAAGTGCTGGGTGTTCTGTCCGCAGAGATTTCGCAGCAAATCACTAAGGTATCTTGGCGAAAGATTCAATTGTTCGGCTACAAAAGCAACCGTTGGCAAGCCTTTTAATAAGGCTTCTTCATCATTGAAATACGTGTTTAACAAATTTTCCAGCTGGGCCAGGACATCATTGTTTACGGCTTTTCGCGTTATAAACTGACGGTTATAAAACCGGTTACTGTAATTGAGCAAAAGTTCGATCTGCGAAATAATAACATCCTGGCTAAAAGAATCAATCCGTTCCTTCAGCTCATTCTGAATACTGGTATAAACGCCCAAAATCGTGTCTTTTTCATTTTCGGACAAATACAAAGCTTCAGATGCCGTATAATTGAAAAACCCATATTGTTTGATGTTGGCATTTAAAGCATAGGGGCGAATGAAATCTGGATGAATGTGCAAGGACATTCCGCTGTAATCGGCTTCTTCTTCCTGCATTTTCAGGAGTTGACCCGGCGCCACAAACGACATTCCGCCTTCTTCAAAATCGTAAAAACCATGCCCGTATTTGATTTTTCCGTTAAAACTCGTTTTAAAAGATATTTTATAAAAATCCAGCATAATGCCCTGTTCAAAATCCTTCGGATCAAAAACAGCTTCTCCGTAATTGATAATACTGATAAGCGGGTGCAGGGGCTTTGGCAGTTCCATGGCTTTATGCAACTCAGAAAGGGTATGGAATATTTTAGGCTGATTTTTCATGGCAATGATTTTAAATCCCCGATGGATTGAGTTGCAAACTTACGAAATGTTCTATTGGCGCAATATTCCAGCTCACGGTTCGCTGATCAATCATATCGTGTACCACAGAATCGCTCAGTTCGTCCATTAGTACATGCATGGCGTTGGTTCCCTCTGTGGTGCTGTCCCAGACCAGCATATCGTATATGGTACCTTTTAACTCGAAGATTGTTCTGGAACGAAAGCCTTGCTGACGTTTCAAAAAAGCATCAATTTCGGCATTGGCTTCTATGAATTCTGTAATTGTAAACCCTTTTAGTTTAAAGGTAGTCAGTTCTATAGCGTGATTTTTCATCCTTTTATAAAATTAAAAAGTAAACATTGCTTTTATATTGTCAACCTGAACTTCCGCTCCTGATTGAATACGTTCGTTGTATAAGGCTATGGCATCGTTTCCGGCTATATAGCGCATTTGATTTTTACCGTCGGTAGCCGCGTCGTATACAATTTTGGCAACATCTTCCACTTTGGAATAACTGGCCAGTTGTTCTGCGCTGTAGCCTTTGCTGACTTCTGCTGTTAATTTCTCATAAGCGTCGTGCTGGCCTGTTTCCATAGAGCGAATAGCAAAATCAGTCTGCATGCCTCCCGGAGCAATCACTTTGACCTGAATTCCAAATTGCACTAATTCTGACGCCAGACTCTCCGAAAAACCATCAACGGCAAATTTTGTAGCACTGTACACCGAACAGGTCGGGAATCCCATTAATCCAAATGTCGAAGTGATATTCAGAAACATTCCGCTTCTTTTTGCACGGAAATGCGCTGTAAAGGCTTTTGTAACTCGTATAACTCCCATTAAATTCGTTTCGATCTGACGAGAAATCTGTTCATCCGTTAACGCTTCCAGCGCGCCAATTAATCCGTAACCTGCGTTATTCATAACCACATCGACCGTATATTTTTCAGTTACACTTTTTATGGTCTGATCGATTTGTGTAGCATTCGTCACATCTAACGGAAGTACAATTACATTTTCTAATGTATTCAGTTCGTTTTCCTTTTCCGGATTACGCATGGTAGCAATGACCTGCCATCCTTTGCTTTGAAATAAAAGTGCTGCAGCTTTTCCTAAACCTGCTGATGCTCCCGTGATAAAAATTGTCTTTTGCATTTTTTTGTTGTTTTAAAATGATACTGCAAAGTTGTGCCGAAATGCAAAGAGGGAAGTAGCCGATTTGCCTATTGTCTGCGCCAAAATGACGGTTTTCTCAATTTGGCTTTGCATTTCCTCAATTAGGCTACATCGCAACAATAGGGTCTGCTGACCTTTGTACTATAATTCTAAAAACATAAAAAATGAAAATAGTACTAACGGGTTCCTTAGGGAATATCAGCAAACCCCTAACGGAAGAATTAATACAAAACGGACACACTGTAACCGTAATAAGCAGTACATCCGAAAGAAAATCCGCCATTGAGGCATTGGGTGCAAAAGCGGCTATTGGTACGATGCAGGACGTCCATTTTCTGTCGGAAACCTTTAAAGGAGCTGATGCCGTTTACCTGATGGAAACACTGAACCACAGCACTTTTACGGATCCGGATATCGACATTATAGCCGAGATTGCCACAATTGGCCAGAATTACAAACAGGCTATTGAAAATTCAGGTGTAAAACGTGTCGTGCTTTTAAGCAGTGTCGGCGCGCATACCAACACAGGCAATGGAAATCTCGTCATGCATTACAATGTAGAAAACATCTTAAGGGAGCTGCCGGAAGAGGTTAATATAAAAATCATGCGTCCGGTTGGTTTTTTTACGAATATCTACAGATCCATAACAACAATCAGAGAAAAGGGGATTATCATTTTCAATTATGGCGGGGATCAGAAAGAACCCTGGGTATCGCCTTTAGACATTGCGGCTGCAATTGCCGAAGAGTTGGAAAGGCCTTTTGTTGGCAGAGAAGTGCGCTACATCGCCAGTGACGAGGTTTCTCCTAATGAAATCGCAAAAGTTTTGGGTGAAAGTATCGGAAATCCGGAGCTTAAATGGCTTAAAATTTCAGACGAGGAATTACTAGGCGGAATGCTGGCTTTTGGCATGAATCCTCAGATAGCACAAGGTTTTACAGAAATGTATGCCGCTCAGGGAACCGGAGCCTTATATGAAGATTTTTACCGCCATAAACCAATATTAGGCAAAGTAAAACTGGCTGATTTTGCCAAAGAATTTGCTCTTTTTTATAACAAGTAAATAACAGACAAAATGAAAAAAGTACTCATTACCGGAGCCAATAAAAGTATTGGCTTTGAAACGGCCCGCCAGCTTTTACAAAACGGCTATTACGTTTATCTGGGAAGCCGTGATTTAAAAAAAGGCGAGGAAGCCGTAAATCAACTCAAGACAGAAGGTTTTACAGCAGTGGAAGTCATTCAACTGAATGTTTCCGACGCGGAATCTGTAAAAGCAGCAAGAATTGAAATAGGAAAAAAAACAGCCGTTTTGGATGCGCTCATCAATAATGCCGGTATTCATGGCGGAATGCCACAGGCTGCCCTTGAAGCTACTATAGACCAGTTTAAGGAAACTTTTGAAACAAATGTTTATGGTGTGGTGCGAATGACACAAGCCTTTTTTGATTTATTAGAAAAAGCAGAACAGCCCCGTATCGTAAATGTATCTTCCAGTGGCTGTTCGCTCACGCTGCACAGTGATCCTTCCTGGAAATATTATACCCACAAAGCAGCAGTATATCCCGCTTCTAAGGCTGCCATGAATATGTATACGATTGATCTGGCTTACGAATTAAGAGACACTCCCTTTAAAGTAAATGCTGTTTGTCCGGGCTTTGTAGCCACCGATTTTAATAATCACCGCGGAACCGGAACCGTACAGGAAGCCGGTGCAAGAATTGCCAAATACGCGATGATTGGTCCTGATGGCCCGACAGGGAAATTTATCAGTGAAGAACATAATCCCGAAACAGGAGAATGTCCGTGGTAAAATTCAGCTTAATTAATTTAACTTTACAAGATGAAAAAGGAAGAGAATTTACCTCGAAAATTTGAATCTTTATCTGACTTTCACAGGGTGTTCGGACTGCCAAAGCCTTTGCACCCCATGATTAGTTGTACAGATATGAAAGAGATCAATATTGTTCCCAATGAACTGGGCCATTCCTTTATGCTGGATTTTTACAAAATTGCCTTAAAGGAGAATGTTTGTGGTAAAGCCCGTTATGGTCAGAATTATTATGATTTTGGCGAAGGCGGCCTGGTATTTTCGGCACCCGGTCAGTTATTTGAATCTCCTCCTGAAAAAGGAACCTCAGGTTATTTGGTACTGATTCATCCGGATTTATTCCTGGCGTATCCTTTAGCGAAAAAAATCAAACAGTATGGTTTCTTTTCGTATGCTGCGAATGAAGCATTGTATCTATCCGATAAGGAAAAAACGACCATTATTTCGATTTTCAAAATAATTGAAGACGAACTGGAAAGCAGAATAGATGATTTCAGTCAGGACGTTATCATATCGCAGATCGAATTAATACTGAATTACAGCAATCGCTTTTACAAACGTCAGTTTATCACACGAAAAAGCGTAAATAATGATTTGCTGCAAAAATTAGAAGAAATTCTGGACGATTATTTCAACAACGAAAAAACATCCCTAAACGGAATTCCGACAGTGCAGCAGCTTTCGGAACTATTAAATTTATCTACAAGTTATCTCAGTGATATGCTGCGGGCGCTGACAGGCCAGAACGCACAGCAGCACATTCATGCGAAACTTATGGAAAAAGCGAAAGAATTATTATCCACAACCAATTTAACGATAGCAGAAATTGCGTATCAGCTGGGTTTTGAGCATCCGCAATCGTTTAGTAAATTATTCAAAACAAAAGCTGCTGTATCACCACTGGAGTTTAGAAACTCTTTCAATTGATGATTGCAAATACTTTAAAAGCTAAAACCTCCATTATAACTAAATGGAGGTTTTTTTATACTGTTTTGCAAATGTTATTTCTAAACTTTCAGCATACCGCGAAATCCTCTGGCCGCATAATAAGAATCGGCACCGTTATGATACACAAAAACGGTATTATATCGGAAGTCCGAAAAAAGGGCGCCACCCAATTTTCTGATGTCTGCAGGTGTTTTGATCCAGCTCGAGGTTTTGGTATCAAATTTTTCTAATTGCTGTAATTCGCGATATTGTTCTTCGCTTAATATTTCAATTCCCATTTCTTCGGCCATATTAATAGCGCTGTCTTTGGGTTTGTTTTCTTTTCTTTTTTCCAGCGCTTCATGATCGTAACAAATGCTTCTGCGGCCTTTTGGACTTTCCGGAGCACAATCGACAAAAATGTATTCGTCTGTTTTTTTATCATAGCCAATTACGTCCGGTTCGCCTTCGGTTCTTTCCATTTCGTCCAGCGATCCTAATTTTTGAGGATTAGCTTCTAATTTTGACTGGATTTTGTTCCAGTCCAAGTCTTTATGACGATGCGTATTTTCCTCAAATCGCTTTTGCAATACAGTAAGCAACGCTTCCTGCTGATCTTTTGACAACTTATTTTTAGTAGTGCTCATGTTATTTCTAATTTTATAATTATCTGGAAATTATTTTCCGGTCTGCCGGTCTGAAATACCAGGACAGAAGAGTCAGAATAATCAATAATAACGGACCAAAAAGTTCTTTTGCTCCATCACCGGAGAAAAGATGGGAAAAAACAGCTCCCGACATGGCAAAGAAAAACCCTGCGTAAGTCCATTCTTTCAATAAAGCAAATTTAGGAATAAGAATAGCAATTACTCCTAAAATTTTCCAGACACCCAAAATGGTTAAAAAATAGAGCGGGTAGCCCAGGTGTCTCATCATTTCCGTTTCTTCTTTCAACGGAATCAATTGTACAATTCCCGTCGATGCCATTCCTAAAGCAAGCCAAAGTGTGGCAATCCAGTAGATTATTTTGTTTCTCTTTGTCATCCTGTTTTTATTTTAGTTTATTTACAATATCCTGCAATCTGTCGTGGGCCATGTTCAGGCCTTGTGCAAAAGGTAATTTCAGCAGTTGATCTCTGAGGGCAACAGATTTATAAACAATGTGCATGGTGAGTTTACTGGTTTCCGAAGTGCATTCTTCAAATTCCAAAAACTCAAGCTGAACAGGGAAGGGGCTGTTTTCCATTTCAAAAGTGCGCGTAATTTTCTGGTTGGGAACAAATTCATGAATAACGCCATTCGCCTTAAATACCACATTCCCTTTAGGATCACTGGTTTCAAACTGCCAGCTGCCATGCTTTTTATTTTCCAGTTTTATGACTTTTGTTCCCATCCACTGAGCTACAATTTCAGGCGCTGTATACGCTTTGAAAAGTAACTCCAGAGGAAGATCAAATTCCCTTGTAATGATAAGTTCCTGTTTATTGTCTTCCGCATTGATTTTGGTCTTTCTTTCCATGTTCTTATTTTTTATAATTTTTCATGATTGCTTCCAGTTTATTAAAACGTTCGTCCCACATTTTCCGGAAAGGTTCAATAAAACTGTCTATTTCCTTGATCTTTTGAGGATTTAAATGATAATAAATTTCCCTTCCATTTTGGCTTTGATGCAGTAATTCACATTCATTCAAAATCCTGATATGTTTTGAAATGGTTTGCCGTGAAGAATCAAAATTGGCTGCTATTGCACCGGGTGTCATGGCTTGCAGGGCCACTAAGCTTAAGATGGCTCTGCGGGTTGGGTCGGCTATTGCCTGAAAAACATCTCTTCTAATTTCCATTATGCAGTTATTTGACTGCAAATATAATGCAGTTATCTGACTGCGCAAATTTATTTAGCATTATTTTCAATAAAACATTCAAAAAGAATACTTTACGGTTGTCTAGTAGGGTAGTATATTTAAATAATGTGCTTTGGTTTTAAATTTTGGGAGGCAAGTACGGCTACCTCATGGATTCGGTTTTGTCTCGTTTCGGGGCGTTTGGCAGAAACGACCCAGTAGAGGATCATCTTTTTGACCGATTTGCTTAAACCTAAAAAATAGTCTTTCGCACCCGGATTTGCTTCAAAAGCAATTTCCAGGTCTTCCGGTATAAATAATTCCTCTACAGTATCTAAAATAGTCCACGAGCCATTTTGTTTTGCGCGTTCGACACTTTCAAGTCCGGCCTGAAACATAAGGCCTTCGCTAACGAGCCGTTCAATTTTTTCTTTATTTATTTTTGACCAGTTGCTGTTGGGTTTGCGTCTGGTGAAAAATTGTATGAATTTATCAGCATCAATAGATTTGCGCGTGCTGTCAATCCAGCCGAAGCAGAGGGCTTCATCGACTGCATCGCTCCAGCTGATTGTGGGTACATTCACCTTCTTTTTATAACAAACCAGCCAGATTGATTGTTTCACCGTATGGTTTTCTATGAGCCATTCTCTCCAGTCCTGCTTGCTTGTCGGATAAAAAGTTTCTATATCCTCCATTAGTTTTTTTTTGAAAATTATATTTTATTTCATTGAAATTAAAATTGTACTGACGATCAGAATTCCAATTAAATGATACGTGCCGGTTATAATTCCGTATAGTATTGGCCGTGGAATATTCGGGTTAATCGCAATATTTACAGTGTTCGCAAATAAATATCCGATACCGATAAACAAAGAAAACTCCCAGGCACTGCTTATTGTTTGTATCTGCAGCGTGTTAATAAGAACTGCCGTTGCTATTGTAATAATGAGCGAGCATACCGCCGGACCAATAATAAAGATAGGTTTATTTTCTAAAATTTCATTTTTTCGGCCCAGGGAAATTTTATAGGGTTTGCTAAAGAAAGCGGTAAACCAAAGGGCCCCGAGCAAAAAATAGGCTACAAACGCAAGTAAAACACTAATCCAGTTTAAATTTTGTAATTGATTCATCATAAATTGATTTTTAAAAGTTTATACCGCAAAGCTACCCGGGTCGTGTGACAACGGTATGTCAGCAGTAAAATCCTAAATCAAATAAACTGAAAAACCGAAATAAATGTAAAAAGTTCTAATGTTGTATTGTTCTATGCCTTAAGGAGTAAGCATAAAAAAACTCCTTAAAATTAAGAAGTTTTTATTCTTTTGGTGTGGTATTTATTCTAAAGTGTATAAAAACAGGAATTATATTTTCTTAAGTGTCAACTTCATTTCTTTGCTGTCCAGTATCAGTTCATCACTCGTGATGGTGCTCTCGTAAGGATAGGGAGTACCGGTTTCGTCCTTAATAACCAGGCTTTTTCCTCCTTTTGTCAGGGCGTACGTACCGTTTGATATTTCACCCTCCAAATACCCGTTCACGTGCCCGTCTGCTGTAAATGTTAATTTACCCTGGTTCAGAATTACATTTTTAGCCGAATCGGAAAGAGACGCTTTGGCTTCTACTGTCGTAATTTTCCAGGAATTAATCAATTTATTCCGACCCTTGCACGAAAACAAAACTATTGCAGCCAGCGTAATCCCAAAAATAAATAATCTAGATTTTTTCATGATTTTTTTGATTAAAAGTTAAACATGAAACAAGTTACAAAAAAAACTATACCAAAATACTTATAATCAGTTATTTAGAAAAAATGGAATGATTTTGAAGTTTTAACCTGAAAAATTTCAGTCTTTGTATCATTATTGTTAAAAAGCAACCAATCAGCGACTTACTTTCTATTTGCAAAATATATTAATTAAGGGTCAGCGCTCCCAAAATCTCTTCATACATAAAAGGTCCGCCGGGGTATTTGGCGGTATAATCAAGATTCATCCAGACCTGGCCGCGTTCGTCTATATGATAATGCAAAGTCTGTTTATAGCTTTCTTTCACAAAAAGTACATTCTTGATCAGATAGTTGACTTTTTCGAGGTCGATTAAGGATCCAATTAAGATTTCAGGGTAAATATGTCCCTTCGTGTGGATAAGCCTTGGCGTTCCGCCGATAGCACGGATGGCAGCTGCCATCAAAATTGAATGATCGTCACAATCACCGGAAAAATATTGTAAAGATTCGCTTGCCGTTGCAATATAATCGCCCTCCTTCGGGTCATTTACATAATTCCAGCGGCTGTTTATTTCTTTAAAAACGGCAAAACACTGGATGGTTGTCCTGTAATCTGAATATCCTTTTAAGCCTTTAAAATGTTTGGTTGTGGCCATAATGGCAAAATTCCGCACTTTTGGATTCTCATATTCGATAGCGCTCAGAATCTTTGATTTATTCGGAAACGGAAGCAGTTTGGCAACAATAATATCCTGCGGAAAGGGGTTATCCGACATGGTATAAATCATCGAATTGTAGTCCTCCGAAATTTCAGTAAAGCCATAATTGCCTATAATACTTCCGTAAAACAAAACCAGTAAATAGATCACAATGCAAACAATAATAATGGTTCGCAGCAGCATAAGAAGCATGAAAACAGCAATAAAGACAAATATAAAGATGAATACGCGATCTAAATTAAAGGGCCACCTTAAATCAATCAGGTTTTGATGCAGTATGATAAAAATCGGAATCGTAATTAAAAGACTCAACAGCATAATAATAATCCTGTCCCAGGGTGATTTCACCTGTAATCTGGATTTTAATTGCGGAAAGTCGATTTTAGGGAATTTTATCATAAGAATCAAAAGCAGTTTTTATAGTGCTTTTACCGTTTCTACAAAAGTACTTTTTTTATCAATAATTCCCAGATCAAATAATTGATTTTGAATTTTAATAAACGCTTTTTCAGTTAAATGTTTCTGGGACCACTGTGTGAGTTTTAACCATTCCTGAATATCTTCGAGTTTTTGATGAAAAAGCTCCGATAATCTTTTGTCGATATCCGGGATCTGGGTAAAATCGTGTGTGGTTTTGTTGATGATTTCAAGGATTTTCTCCACAATCTTCGGGTTCTTTTTCAAAAACTCATCACGAACCGTAATGACAAAGGAAGGCCAAGGAGTAGGGCAGTCACCAACTCTTCTGAAAATACCGCTGTCTACCAGTGGTTTGGTCATAAAATGTTCCCACATAAAATAATCTGCGGTTCCGTTTGTCAAAGCTTCGACAGCACCATCCAGCGTATTTATAATTTCAAATTGTAAATCATCTGTTTCCCAGCCCTGTTCATTTGCATTGACATAAGCCATAAGCTGCGATCCTGAACCTAATCTGGAAATAGCCACTTTTTTGTTTTCGAGGTCTTTGATGCTCTGGAAATCTGATTTTGCTGCCACATGAATTCCCCAGATCAAAGGGGATTGTACATAAATCTGAACAATTTTACTCGGATTTCCGGCTACAATATCTTTTACAATTCCTTCCGTCAGAATTACGGCCATATCCGCTTCGCCATCGCGGAGCATCTGACACATTTTACCGGTACCTTCAGGAATATTTTTCCACTGCAAATCAATATTTTCTGCTTCAAATTCACCATTTTCAATGCATAGATGCCATGGCAAATTGAAGTGCTCAGGAACACCTACAATTTTTACGGTTTTCATTATAGTTTAAGTTTAAGTTAAGTTTGGTATGCTGTTGTAAGTTTGTTGTTTATGGTCTATTGTTTATGGTCTATTGTTTATTGTTTGTTGTCTATGGTTTGTTGTCTATGGTTTGTTGTTTATGGTTTGTTGCTGATTAATTTTTTAGCAAATCTGCTCTGTGTTTATCTGACAGGCAGGGTTCTCCATAATCGATCACGGAAAGCTCTGCATATTCATCTAATATACTTTTTACGAAAGAATAATCTACTGCTTTAGTTACTTCTACAGCAAAAAGGGTTTCATTCATGCCTTCGGATTCGCAATTGATTTCTTTCAGTTTTTCTCTTATAATTTCCTTATCAAATCCTTTTTCTATGATTACAACCTGCACAATTGAATTTCCTGACGTTTCAATCGTTTCCCTGTAGGTAAGTTTTTCTTCTTTATCATCATATTCGGCAAGGAAAATATCGTCTGTTGCGATCAAAGGCCCGAAAAACGGAATATTATCTAATTTAAAAATTCCCTTCTCCAAATCTATAATTTCTGCCCACATGGTTTCTACAACTGTATCTTCCAATAAATCGCTATAATATCTGAAAAGGATTTTTTTGTGTGTTTCTGCCATTATTTATTTTACATTGGTACACTTAACACATCGTACTTACAATTGAATTAAATGTACCATTAAATTATTTAGTAAAGTCTTAAGGATTATCTAATTTTCAAATTGAAAAATTATCCAATTAATTCCCCGCCAGTTTATTCAACGTATAAGTAATCAATTTGTCTACAGCTCTGTACGGATCCTCACTAAAAGTTCCGGAAGCACGGTTGGCGATAATAGCATTTAATGATAATGCTTTATGCCCTAAAAGTGCCGAAAGACCATAAATAGCCGCGGTTTCCATTTCCAGATTTGTGATTTGGCTGTCATTGAACGTAAAATTATCCATTTTAGCATTCAGTTCCTCATCCTGGATATTTAAACGCAGTACACGCCCCTGCGGACCGTAGAATCCTCCTGCTGTTGCTGTAATTCCTTTGAAAATCTTATCGGATTCGATAATTTTTTCCAGTTCCTCCGAACAGGCAATCGCGTAAGGTCTTCCTTTTCGGATGTCCCAGTTGGTATGTGCAATAAAAGCGTCTTCGATAGCCGCATTCGAAACTTCATCAATTAAGTAGGAGCGAAGCATATTGTCTAATCCTAATCCGAATTTTGATAGTACAAAACTGTCTACCGGAATGTTTTCCTGCAAAGATCCCGAAGTTCCGATCCTGATAATATTCAGGGAAGTCAGATTTTCTTTTGGCTGACGCGTTTTCAGGTCAATATTGACTAAAGCGTCTAATTCGTTGATAACGATATCAATGTTGTCAGGTCCGATTCCGGTTGACATTACCGAAATACGTTTTCCTTTGTAAATCCCGGTTTGGGTTTTGAATTCTCTTTTTTGAGTTGAAAATTCGATGGAATCAAAAAACTGGGTAATTTTTTCTACTCTGTTCTGGTCGCCGACAAAAATTATATCGTTGGCTATGTGTTCCGGAAGAAGGTTTAAGTGATAAACACTTCCGTCAGGGTTTAGTATTAATTCTGATGCTTGTATCATTTTTTTTGAGGTGCTAAGGTTTTGAGGTGCTAAGGTGCTGAGTTTTTTTCTGAAATTTTAAATCTAAACTCTAAAATCAGAAATCTAAAATCTCCTATCCTCCAACTCTTTTGGTTTTAAATCCTTTTTCTTTTAAAATGGCCATAATCTTATCGCGATAATCCCCCTGAATAATAATGGAATCATCCTTGAAGGTGCCGCCGACGCTTAGTTTCGTTTTGATTTCTTTCGCTAAAATTTTAAAGTCCTCGTCACTGCCTTCATAACCTTCGATTATGGTGGTTGCTTTTCCTTTTCTTTTTTCGAATTTGCAGATCATGGGCTCTTTCTGAACATAAAGCACGTGATCTTCCTGCTGAACTTCTTCCGGTTCAGTGGATTCGATATGATCGGGAAACAAATTTTTTAACTGATCTTGTAAATCCATAAATTTTTTATTGTAAAAAAATAAACTTCAACTATTAAGGTTTTTAAAAATTAAATTCCAAATTCCAATGGAATCTTGGAATTTGGAATTTTAATATTGGAATTCATTTAAGTTTTTATTTTTTAATCAAACCTAAATCTACTAAACGTTCATATAAGTAGTCTCCTGCCGTAATATCTTCAAATTTCTTGGGATTTTCAGCATCAATGCAATTTTCTAAACAATCCAGGCGCATATCGCTTACAGGATGCATAAAAAACGGAATCGAGTAACGTGAAGTGCCCCATAATTCTCTTGGCGGGTTCACCACCTGATGAATAGTCGATTTTAATTTGTTATTAGTATGCCTAGAAAGCATATCTCCAACATTGATCACTAATTCATCATCCTGCGCGATAGCATCAATCCATTCGCCATCATGATTTTGAACTTGTAATCCTTTACCCTGGGCACCCATTAAAAGTGTGATCAGGTTAATATCTCCGTGAGCCGCAGCACGAATGGCATTTTCAGGCTCGGAAGTAATAGGCGGATAGTGAATTGGTCTTAAAATAGAATTTCCCTCTTTCGCATACTGGTCAAAATAAAACTCATCCAGACCTAAATGCAAAGCCAGCGCTCTTAAAACATAAACACCTGTTTTTTCAAGCATTTGATAGGCTTCTTTACCCACTGCATTAAAACGAGGTAATTCTTTTACTTCTACGTTATCCGGATATTCTGAAGCGTATTTGGAATCTTTGTCAACGTATTGACCAAAATGCCAGAACTCTTTTAAATCTCCCTCTTTTCGCCCTTTGGCATGTTCTTTTCCAAAAGAAACATAACCTCTTTGGCCACCAATTCCGGGAATTTCATAATTATGCTTGGTTGCTACTGGCAAGGCGAAAAATTTTCTTATTTCACCATAAAGTTCGTCTACTAACTGATCATCTAAGAAATGACCTTTTAAGGCTACGAAGCCAATGTTCTCAAATGCACTGCCGATTTCATTTACAAATTTTTGTTTACGTTCCGGGTCGCCCGAAAGGAAATCACGTAAGTCTACACTAGGAATGTTTTGCATACTTTACATTTTTTATTTAAAGATAAAAGACATAGAAAAGTCTTTCAATAACAAAGGTAGATAATATTTTATATTTCAATTTTAAATTTTTAGATAAAATTCATTTGTTTATTTGATTCCGAATATATCCATGCCTCGTATTTCACTGTCTAAACAGTACATTTGAATACCAATCCTGTGATTAAGAATAAAAAATGTACTTTTCTAAAGAAAAAGAATCCGGCAGTTATTAAATTTTATATTTTTATTTCTGCTAAACAAAAACTTTAAAAATATTTAATTATTTAACAAATACTGTTAAAATTGTTATATTTTTATATATTTGAAGACTATAAAAAACACCCTGAAAAATGATCTTTTACAGACAAAACTTAACCGATTCGCAACTTTTAGATTTATATAAAAAAATACTAAAACCGAGATTGATAGAAGAAAAAATGCTCATCCTGATCCGTCAGGGTAAAGTATCCAAATGGTTTTCCGGAATAGGGCAGGAAGCAATAGCCGTAGGAGTTACCGCTGCTCTGGATGAATCAGAATATGTATTGCCGATGCACCGTAATCTGGGTGTTTTCACGACCAGAAATATTCCGTTGTACCGACTATTCTCGCAATGGCAGGGAAAAGCAAACGGTTTTACCAAAGGAAGAGATCGCAGTTTTCACTTCGGAACCCAGGAATACAATATTATTGGTATGATTTCGCATCTCGGTCCGCAATTGGGGATCGCAGACGGAATTGCACTGGCCGACAAACTTAAGGACAACAAAAAAGTAACCGCCGTTTTTACCGGTGAAGGCGCTACAAGCGAAGGGGATTTTCACGAAGCACTGAATATTGCAGCCGTATGGAAGTTACCCGTAATGTTTATAATTGAAAACAATGGTTACGGTCTTTCTACACCAACCAATGAACAATATCTTTGCGAAAATCTCGCCGACAAAGGCATTGGTTATGGCATTGAAAGTTATATTATCGACGGTAATAATATTGTTGAAGTCTACAATAAACTGACGCAGCTTAAGGCTGAAATGATTGAAAACCCGCATCCGGTTTTACTGGAATTTAAAACCTTCAGAATGCGCGGCCACGAAGAGGCGAGTGGTACCAAATATGTTCCTCAGGAATTAATGGACGAATGGGCTGCGAAAGATCCGGTGGCCAATTACAGGGCTTATTTAACAGAAGCCGGGATTCTGACAGCCGAATTTGACGAAGCTTTGCACAGCGAAATAAAACAGGAAATAGACGAAAATCTGGCTATTGCCAATGCAGAACCTGAAATTGTACCTACCTATAGCGGAGAATTAGATGATGTTTACAAACGGTATCAACATGAGGAAGTTAACCCGTCATCTTCCTCTGAAAACATCCGCTTTATTGATGCCATACGCAATGGTTTGAATCAATCCATGCAGCGTCATAAAAACCTCGTTATTATGGGGCAGGATATTGCAGAATACGGCGGGGCATTTAAAATTACAGATGGTTTTGTAGAACTCTACGGAAAAGGACGCGTCCGTAATACGCCTATTTGCGAAAGTGCCGTAGTTTCGGCCGGAATGGGATTATCGATTAATGGTTATAAGGCCATTGTAGAAATGCAGTTTGCCGATTTTGTTTCAACAGGTTTCAATCCAATAGTCAATTTACTGGCAAAATCGCATTACCGCTGGGGAGAAAATGCCGATGTAGTGGTTCGTATGCCTTGTGGTGGCGGAACTCAGGCAGGACCTTTCCATTCACAGACCAATGAAGCGTGGTTTACTAAAACTCCGGGATTAAAAGTGGTGTATCCGGCTTTTCCTTATGATGCCAAGGGTTTATTAAATACTTCGATCAATGACCCGAATCCGGTTTTGTTTTTTGAACATAAACAATTGTACCGCAGCGTTTATCAGGATGTTCCGGAAGATTATTATACAATTCCGTTAGGAAAAGCAGCATTATTGAAGGAAGGAAGTGCCGTTACGATTATTGCTTTTGGAGCTCCGGTACACTGGGCTTTGCAGACGTTGGCTCAAAATCCTGAAATACAAGCCGACCTAATCGATTTAAGAACTTTGCAGCCGTTGGACACTGAAGCTATTTTTGCATCTGTTAAAAAGACCGGAAAAGTAATTATTTACCAGGAAGATACTTTGTTTGGCGGAATTGCAAGTGATATTTCAGCTTTGATTATGGAAGAATGTTTTGAATATCTGGATGCTCCGGTAAAAAGGGTAGCAAGCCTTGATTCTCCTATTCCTTTCACAAAGGCTCTTGAAGATCAGTTTTTACCTAAAAATCGTTTTGAAGAAGTTTTATTGGCATTATTAGAATATTAAACTTATTTTACAGCACCTTAAACCTTAGTATTACCAAATAATAAATTATGAAAAAACTGCTTATTCCACTTTGCGCTGTAACATTACTGGTTTCCTGTAATAAAAGTGCAAATAGTACTGCCGATACTTCTGTAGATAAAAAATTCGATCACTATAAAGATGGTTTTGTCAGCGCATTATGGGAAGTATACCCAGGCTGGGCATCGAGCGTAGGCTACCATAAACTGGATAGTGTTTTGGTCATTCCGGATAGTAAAGACGAAAAAAAGCAACTGGATTTTGTTGCTGCGCAATTAGATTCCTTGAAACAATATGACATTGACGATTTATCCGATAAGAATAAAACGGATTTCTACATGATCAAGAATCAAATGGATGCTATTATTTTCAGTACAAAAAAAATGAAATCTTCCCAATGGAATCCTTCTGAATATAATGTCTGTGGTTCTTTTGCGGAAATACTGAACGGAAGCTATGATACCCTGGAGATTCGTTTGAAAGCTTTTAATACGAAGATGAACGGAATTCCTGCCTACTATGAAGCTGCAAAAAAGAATATCAAAAACCCAACCCTGGAGCACACGGAACTTGCCATAGCACAAAATTTAGGCGGATCGTCTGTTTTTGAAGGTGAACTGAACGCTGCTCTGGATAAAAGCAAACTGACTGCTGCCGAGAAAAAAGAAATATTGGACAAAGCCAAAGTTTCCGTTAAAGCAATTGCAGATTATGTAGACTGGCTGAAAAAATTACCGAACAAAACACCGCGTTCTTTTAGATTGGGAACGGAATTGTATGCTGAGAAATTCGATTTGGACATTCAGTCGGGTTACAATGTAGATCAGATCTATAAAATAGCAGTTGACCATAAAAAAGACCTGCACGACAAGATGTTCGTACTGGCAGATAAACTTTGGAATAAATACAAAGGAAGTGCGCCAAAACCAGCGGACAGGTTAGATTTAATCAAACAGGTTATTGATAAAATTTCATTGCAGCATACAACACCTGAAAAGTTCCAATCTGAAATTGAAAAACAAATTCCGGAACTGACCGCTTATGTAAAAGCAAAAGATTTACTGTACATCGATCCGTCAAAACCACTTGTAGTGCGAAAAGAACCTGCATATATGGCGGGAGTAGCAGGAGCATCGATCTCTGCACCGGGACCTTATGACAAAAATGCGAACACCTATTATAACGTAGGAAGCATGTCGGGCTGGACAGCAGAGAATTCTGAAAGCTATTTACGTGAATACAATGATTATATTCTTCAGATCTTAAACATACACGAGGCAATTCCGGGACATTATACCCAATTAGTCTATAGCAATCAATCGCCAAGTATTATAAAATCAATTTTAGGAAATGGCGCAATGGTAGAAGGATGGGCGGTTTATGCCGAAAAAATGATGCTGGAAAGCGGTTACAAGAATTCAGATGAAATGTGGCTGATGTATTATAAGTGGAATTTAAGAACTACCTGCAATACCATTTTAGATATCAGTGTTCATACCAAAAATATGTCCAAAGCAGACGCTCTTGATTTATTGACTAAAGAAGCCTTCCAGCAGCAGGCTGAAGCTGATGGCAAGTGGAGACGCGTTACCTTATCACAGGTTCAGCTTTGTTCCTATTTTACCGGATACACTGAAATCTATAATTTAAGGGAAGACCTTAAAAAGCAACAGGGAAAAGACTTTAACCTGAAAAAATTTCATGAAAAATTCCTAAGTTTCGGAAGTGCTCCCGTGAAGTACATTAAGGAACTGATGCTGTCTAAAGAGTAATTTTTCCAAAAAAAAAAAGAGGCTTTTTCCGTAGTGGAAAAGCCTCTTTTTTTTTTAGTATTCAGTCTCAGTGTTAAACTTGAAACTTGAAACCTGAAACCTGAAACCTGAAACAAAAAAACTACCCCGCCTGCACTTCAAACAACTGCACCTGGCTTTTCAAACGGTCGATCAGTAAATTCATCATTCTTTTGTTCAGGCTTGATGAATTCTGAATATAGGTATTGTATTCTTCAACAGTAAAAAGCGCTATTGCCATTCCTTTAAGGGAATTTCTGAATTTAATGTCTTTCTGGATTGAATTTTCGATGGTTTGTAATTTTTTTTCAACGGTATACGAATAGAAATCGGCTTTGTTTTTATTGGCATAGTTGATAAAAGCGGCGATAAAGAGGTCATTCTGAAGTTTTAAAACCGGTCGGATCGTCTGATTTTGGAACAACTCATCTGCCGAAGACTGAGCACTTACAGTTCCTAAAGTTTCGCCTCTGAATTCTTTTAAAAAAGTGTCTCTGTCTGTCATGTTTTTTCTTTAAAATTAAAGAAAAAATCCCATAGTAAAAACCTATTTTTGTTTTATATAAAATAAAAATATGCGATTTCATACCAGAAAGTGGGTTAAGCCTCAGGACTTAAATCCAAACGGAACTTTATTTGGCGGACATTTATTGTCCTGGATTGATGAAGAACTGGCATTGTACAGTATTATTCAGTTGCAGAATCAAAAGGTGGTGACCAAATACATGTCAGAGATTAATTTCAAAAGTTCCGCCAGACAGGGAGACATTGTTGAAATCGGAATTGATGTGGTAAAATTCGGCAACACTTCCCTGGTACTCAAATGTGCCGTGAGAAACATGATGACACGTGAAATTATTATTACAATTGACAACGCTACAATGGTCAATTTAGATGAAAGCGGCAAACCGCTCGCACACGGAAAAACACAAATTGAATTTGTAAAAGACCGTTTGTAAACGTTAATGCTTCTTTAAGCGTAAATTGTTTTAAAAAACAACAAAAGTAAAAATGCAAAAAGTCCTTACAACTATACTTTCGTTTATCCTCTTCATTATTATATTTTCCTGTAATTCCAAAGAAGGAAAAGAAAAATACCAAAGGGCTTTATACCGTGCCGTGAATCAAAAAGACACTGCCATTCTTGAAATCAATATAAACGACAAACGTTTTTTTGGCCGATATGAAATCTCGCATTATGGAGTAGGGAAGGACTCCGGAGAGGTACGTGGGGACATAAAAGGCGATACTTTACGCGGAGATTACCATTACCTGACTTTCGGAGGAAGCTGGAAAAGAGTGCCGTTAGCGCTCCTGAAAAAAGACAGTAAATTATTTTTGGGAAAAGGGGTGGTGGGAACCTATTTTAATCTTCCGTGTTTTGTTCCGGACGTTCCCATAGAATACCATAATTCAGCCTTCATCTTCGAAGAAATCAAAACTGAAAAATAAAAATAAACCATATAAGGGATTTAAGTTCATGTAAGTTTTATTTTATATGCACTTAAATTACTTATATGGTAAAAAAATATTCCAATGGGTCAATTAAAACTAAGAAACAAACCACACAGCCAGTTTAAAGCAAAGCTTAAATGAACTCAAATGATTTATATGATAAAAAAAAATCAATCCAATCGGCCAATTTGCGATGGCAGTTCAAATATATCGAGATCAAAATAGATCACTGAAGCCATTACATGATCAAAGATATCGGCCATGATGTATTCGTAGTTTGCCCACCGTTTATCACTTGAAAAAGCATAAATTTCCAAAGGCACTCCGTGTTCTGTTGATTGTAACTGACGGCACATGATATGCATATCCTTATTCAATCCCGGATGCGTTAACAAATACTGCATGATATATTTTCGAAACAGGCCCAGATTGGTCATATTTCGGCCATTTAGAGCCAGTGATTTATCAATTCCCCGCAAATCGTTGTATTTTTCAATTTCAGCCTGCCTGCTTTCTATATAGGAACTGATAAGCTGCACTTTTTTCATCAGATTCAGATCTTCGTTATTTAAAAAACGAATGCTGCTGCTTTTTATCAAAATGTGCCTCTTAATACGACGCCCATCCGATTTTTGCATACCGCGCCAGTTCTGGAAAGAATCGGAACTCAAAGCATAGGTTGGAATCGTGGTAATCGTATTGTCAAAATTTCGGACTTTTACTGTCGTGAGGTTAATTTCGATGACATCTCCGTCCGCGCCAAATTTATCCATCGTAATCCAGTCGCCAATTCGGACCATATCATTTATGGCCACCTGTACGCTGGATACAAATCCAAGAATAGTATCCCTGAAAATTAAAATTATAATAGCTGAAAGCGTTCCTAAAATAGTTAACAGTTCGCCTTGCTTGATACCGAATAATTTGGATATAATAATGGCAACACCAAATATCCAAAGGATAATCATGATAACCTGAACGAAACTGTCGATAGGTTTGTCGCTGTATTCCGGTTTCTGTTTTAAATAATCGCGCAAAGAATTAAAAATCGTACGGACAATCCATAATCCAAGCAAAACAATATAAACACCTACTATTTTTCCAAAAATCAGTTCCCAGTATTCATATTTGTCCAAAATCACCGGAACCGCTTTGTAAATAAAGAAAAACGGAATTAAATAAGCCGTATATCGGGTGGTTTTATTCTGAATCAGGTAATCATCAAATTTTGTTTTGGTACGTTGTGCAAAAACAGCCGTCAACGTCACCAGCAGAAATTTGGCGGCATAATAAATAATATACGCCAGGGCGATTAAAATGGCAATATTGAAAATCAGGCTGAAATAAGATGCAAAATTACGGCTCATGCCCCAATCCCTGAAAACCGGATACAAAAAGTTAAATATTTTATCCAAAAACTTATGCATTAGTCTCTAAGTATTTTTTCTCGATGTAAAAAGTTCCAAACGGAATAAGGGAAGCGATTAAAATGATTCCAAAAGTTTTTAAATCCCAGTTTTGAGATTTTTTCAGTAAAAAAGCCAGTACAATATACCCAATAAACAATACGCCGTGCGTCATTCCTAACGGACGCAATAAAGTATGATAAAGTTCCGGATTGTTGGTTTTAATAATAAGCATATTAGCAAATAAAACTAAGTATGAGATTCCTTCTAAAATTGCTGTAACTTTAAAAATCTTGAGCATGTATTTATTTTTTGAGTTTATAGCCGCAAAATTAAGTATTATCGACGGCATTTTGAGTATGAATGCCAAAAGTAATTTACTTTTGTAATCTTAAACTTTGATAATGAGTAAGCGCGATTTAAAAAAATATTTAGCCCAATTAAATAAAGAACAGCTCGAGGAACAAATTATCGAATTGTACGAAAAATTTAGTCCGGTAAAAGTCTATTATGATTTTGCCTTTAACCCGAAAGAAGATAAACTTTTGCAGGAATGCAAGGTGAAGATATCACATGAGTATTTCCCCATTAAAAAGCCCGGTTCAAAATGGCGTCCGAAAGCAAAAATGCGCCGCTCTGTGGCTCAAAAATATATCAAACATTTTATTTCACTTGGAGTCGATCCATTTGTCATTGCCGACGTCATGTTGTTTAACCTCGAAATTGCCCAGACCTTCTCGTCTCAAAACTTCATAAAGCAGGAATTGTTCTACAAAAGCATGCTTAATTCTTTTGAACAGGTCGTAAATTTTACCATTTCAAACGGAATTTTAAATGAATTTAAGGAAAGAATACTGGCTGTTGAACAACAAACAATTCAACAAAAATGGAAAAACAGGTATGATTTTGAAACAATTTTAGACAAAATCACCTAATTAAAACACTTCCCTTAAAAAATCTTATTAAAAAGAATCATTTATTTTAGGTTAAAATAAGACGAATAACTGTTTTTTAGGTGTACTTTTGCAAAAATCCAAAAATTTACAATGTCTCAAAACACTTTAGAAATAGAAAGAGAAGAGAAAAAAGAACTTTATGCATACCAAAAAGGCGACATTGACGCCATTTTTGATCGTTTAGACAATGCTCCAGCTCAACATCATTTATTATATCAACTACCAACCGGTGGAGGAAAAACAGTTATTTTTTCCGAAATCGTTCGTCGTTATTTAGCTAATAATGACAAAAAAGTAGTGGTATTGACGCACCGCATCGAACTTTGTAAGCAAACTTCAAAAATGCTGAAAGGTTTTGGTGTTTCTAATAAAATAATCAATAGTAAGGTAAAAGAATTACCGGATCAGAACGAGTTCTCTTGTTTTGTGGCCATGGTTGAAACTTTAAAAAACCGTATCAATGATGAAAAATTACATCTGGATAATATCGGTTTGGTTATTATTGATGAGGCGCATTACAATTCATTCCGTAAATTATTAAACTCATTCAAAAATGCCTTTATTCTTGGAGTAACAGCAACACCTTTGAGTTCGAATATAAAATTACCAATGCACCAAAGTTATGATGAACTTATTGTAGGAGATACAATTAGTTCCTTAATTGACAAAGGATTTTTGGCGCGTGCTACAACCTACAGTTATGATGTGGGCCTAACCTCACTGAAAGTAGGTATTAACGGGGATTATACCGTAAAATCATCAGACGATTTATATACGAATACCATCATGCAGGAAAAACTGCTGCATGCTTATACAGAACGTTCATTAGGTAAAAAAACACTGATTTTCAACAATGGTATCCATACATCTTTATATGTATATGAAACCTTCAGGGAAGCCGGTTACGATATCAGACACCTGGATAACACCAGCAGTGCCGAAGAACGTAAGGATATTTTGCAATGGTTCAAGAAAACTCCCGATGCGATTTTAACTTCGGTTGGAATCTTAACCACTGGTTTTGATGAACCTACTGTGGAGACTATTATCTTAAACAGAGCGACGAAATCATTAACTTTATACTATCAGATGATTGGTCGCGGATCTCGTAAATTACCTGGTAAAGATGAGTTTACAGTGATTGATTTAGGAAATAATGCCGCACGTTTTGGATTGTGGAGCGAGCCGGTTAACTGGCAGCACATTTTTAAATCACCGGAATTTTATTTAGAAAATCTTCGTGATGATACTGAAATCGAATTGTACTTCAAATACAGCATGCCACCGGAATTACGTGCCAAATTCAGTAAAACTGCCGACGTTACTTTTGATGTGGATGAAGAACACAAACTTATTATTAAACAAAATTTACGTTCTAAAGTGGTATTAGACAAATCATTAGAGCAACATGCCGCAATGTGTGTGGATAATACTGAAACGTTACAAGAAGCTAAATCTCTTGGTAAAGAACTGGATGATGATATCGAATGCCGCATCAAGCGTTATGCAAAGTGCCTGAGCCAGTGCAGTAAAAATTACCGCGAATGGCTTGTCGACGATTATAAATTAAAAATGGTTCTGCTAATCGGTAAAAAATACCGTGAGAAAATCATGAACGAGCCGGATTGATCCCAGAAAGAGTAAAAAAGTTTCAGGTTTCATGTTTCAGGTTATTGGAAGCTACATCTGACTTGAAACATCAAACCTGAAACAAAAAAAAATAATAACAAAAACAAAAAATGTCTAAACCATTCTCAGCATTAGGAATTTCAGCACCCATTTTAAAAGCGTTAAGCGAATTAAACATTGTTGAACCAACAGAAATTCAACAAAAAACAATTCCGCTTCTTTTAGCTGAGACTCATGACGTAGTAGGTTTAGCCAAAACAGGAACCGGTAAAACAGCAGCTTTCGGATTGCCTTTACTGCAATTAATCAATACAGAATTACCAATTGTGCAGGCCATTATTCTGGTTCCTACCAGAGAACTTGGACAGCAGATTTTTAGAAATTTAGAAGATTTCGGAAAACATATTCCAAATATCTCCATTGCTTCCACTTGTGGCGGTATTCCAATAAAACCGCAAATAGAACGCCTTACACAGCCCACTCATATTGTGGTTGCGACTCCGGGACGTTTAATTGATTTGATTCAGCGTAAAGCCATCGATTTAAAACAAACTGAATATTTGGTTTTAGACGAAGCCGATGAAATGGTTTCTATCCTAAAAGAAAGCCTGGATGAGATCGTCGCTGAACTTCCTAAAAAACACCGCACTTTATTATTCTCCGCTACTTTGCCGGGAACTATCAAACAATTGATTCAGAATTACTTAGACAAAAATGTAGTTCAGGTGAGTGCGAATATGGAAACAGTTGGAAACCAAGGAATCGATCACGAATATATTGTTGTGGATCCGATTGAAAAACTGGATGTTTTAATGCATTTCCTAAACTCTAAGGAAGGCGAGCGAGGTATTATCTTCTGTAAAACCAAAGCCGCAGTCAATAAACTGGCTAAAAATCTTGCCATAAACCGTTTTTCTTCAGGAGCGTTGCACGGTAGTTTATCACAGGGAATTCGTGACAGAATCATGGAGCAATTTCGTGAAGGACACATTAATATTCTTGTTGCTACAGATTTGGCTGCCAGAGGAATAGACGTAAAAGAAATTTCGTATGTTGTGAATTACCATTTGCCGGATACGTATGAAAATTATGTACACCGCAGCGGAAGAACAGCAAGAGCAGGAGCAAAGGGACTGTCCTTAACAGTGCTGCAAGAGGAAGAAACAATTGAAATTCCGGAATTTGAAAAAGAATTAGGGATTAAATTCACTAAGTTTCAGAAACCTTCCGTAGTAAGTTTAGAAGAAAATAATACACTATTGTGGGCGAAACAGATTTTTAAAACAAAGCCCAACCAAGAGATTTCTGCCGATTTAAAAACAAAGGTAAAAACCGTTTTTCACCATTTAACAAAAGACGAACTGATCGAGAAATTGTTAGCCAATTACGTTTTGCAAAACAAAATCGATATAGTGGAAAAACCTGTTAAAAAATTCAAAAAGTAACTTCCAATGACTTTGTAACTGTTAAATTATGTTGTACTTTTAAGGTGATTTAAAAGAAAATAATCTTATTCGTAAAACAATATATATGAAAATAGTCATTATTGGAGGTGGTTTTGCAGGTTTGAATCTCGCGAAAGAACTTGTTGATCAGCCTCAGATACAAGTAACGCTTGTAGACAAGAACAATTATAATTTTTTTCCACCACTTATATATCAGGTCGCCACCGCTTTTTTAGAACCTTCAAGTATCAGTTATCCGTTCAGGAAATTTTTTGCAGGTAAGAAGAACCTTCAATTTCGTCTTGGCGAATTGGTTTCTGTAGTTCCTGCAGAAAATAAAATAGTGCTGAACAACGGAGAGCTTACCTATGATCATCTTGTTTTTGCCACAGGTGCCGAAACAAGTTATTTTGGAATGGAAAACGTAATGAAAAACGCTATTCCGATGAAAACCTTAAATGATGCCATCGAAATGCGAAATACACTGCTTAAAAACCTTGAAAAGGCAGCAATCACCAAAGATATTCGTAAACGCCGTAAATTATTAACGATTGTTGTGGCCGGTGGGGGACCTACCGGAGTGGAAGTTTCGGGAATGTTTGCCGAAATGCGAAAAAATATTCTGCTGAAGGAATACCCCGAACTGGAAACATCGGCAAGTAATGTTTATTTGGTCGATGGAGGAGATGCTTTATTGGCTCCAATGAGCGAAGCTTCCCAAAAAGATACTTTAGAGGCACTTACCAAATTGGGTGTTGTGGTGAAATTACACAGCCGTGTTACCGATTATATTGATGATACCGTACATTTCGAAAATGGCGAAACCATCAAAACCAAAAACTTAATTTGGGCTGCAGGAGTTTCAGCTAAGATTTTCGACGGAATTCCAAAAGAAAGTTATGGCCGTGGCCGTCGTATGGCAACGGATCAGTTTAATAAAGTAAACGGTCTCGAAAATATTTATGCCATTGGTGATACCGCAATTTTAGCCGGAGATGCAAAATTTCCTGACGGACATCCGCAGGTAGCACAAGTTGCCATTCAGCAGGGACTTAACTTAGCTAAAAACTTTAAAGCAGTTATTAAAAATAAGCCTCTTAAACCTTTTGTTTACAATGACAAAGGTTCAATGGCGATTATAGGAAAAAACAAAGCAGTGGTAGATTTACCAAGTCCAAAATGGCATTTCAAAGGATTTTTTGCCTGGATTATCTGGTTGTTTATCCACCTGATTTCGTTAATAACGTATCGAAACAGAATTAACACTTTTTATAACTGGATGGTCGCCTATTTTGCAAGTGATCAGTCGCTTAGAATGATTATCAGACCGGATAAAAGAAGTTAGAAAAATAAATTTTCAATTTTTTAAAATTCCAAAATCCAAACGTGTTATGGAAATTGAATGCATAAAAGCCAGAATTTAATAATTCTGGCTTTTTCCGTTAACATTTGTTATTTCAATCAAAGATATATTTAAAATTACAAGTCACCAGAGTTGGAATTTGGACTCGAGCGCCAGCGAACAGGCGAAGCAATTTTTTAAAAATTGGAATTTAACTTTTAATGTCCAGCCAAAACATCATCATTTTCAGAGACTTCTATTTTATCCTTAATAAAACGTTTACCGACATTTAAAACAACAAAAGCAATAATCGTAGTTGTTGTCATAATCAAAACCATTGGCGCTACGGAATCTTTTACAAAAACTCCCACAGCAAACGAAGCCAAAGCGCCCAATCCTAACTGGATAGCGCCCATTAAAGCGGAGGCACTTCCTGCATTTTTAGCAAAAGGAGCCATAGTAAGCCCGGCAGTATTTGGATTTGAAATTCCCAAACAGCCCAGGAATAAAAAAAGCATTATTATAGTTTCATATAGTCTTAGCAGACCATTGAGGGAAAGAATAAGAAAAACAATACTAACGACAGATTGCAGAATTAAAGCTGCAAAAATCATTTGTTCACTCGAAAACTTCTTCAGCAAAAGTGAATTCAACTGACTTGAACCAATAAAACTTACCGACATAAAGGCGAAAATCCAGCCGTACGTTTTAGCATCGACATGGTAGATATCCATAAAAATTATAGGGGAGGCCGCTACATAAGTAAATAAGCCGGAAAAAGCAATTGAACCCGTAAAAGCGTAGGTATAAAACTGCGGTTCCTTAAGCACCTTGAGAAAGTTAGAAATGATTGGTTTCGGTTTTAAAGAAATTGAAGGATCCGGCTTGTAACTGTTCGGTAAACCAATTTGCGAAGCAATTAAAACAGCAATTCCCATAAACATCAGTATCAAAAAGACAATGTGCCATCCGTAATCTTCTGTTACATAACCGCCAATTGTAGGCGCTAGCATTGGCGAAAGACCAAGGACAAGCATCAATAAAGAAAATACTTTCGGAATGTCTTTCACCGGAAATAAATCCCTGACCATCGCTACAGAAGCTACTGTAGCAGCACAGCTTCCGACAGCCTGAATAAAACGTAAAAAGATAAAGGAATCAATATCGCTCACATAAACGCACCCCAATGAAGCAAGTATATAAATCATCAAACCTATAAACAATGGTTTTTTGCGTCCAAAACGATCTAGTAAAGGTCCGTAAAGAAGCTGTCCGGCAGAAATTCCAATAAAATAACTTGATAAACTCATTGAAACTTTAGCTACAGTCGTATGAAGGTCTTTTGCAATACCTGAAAAACCAGGCAAATACATATCGATCGAAAAAGGACCAAGTGCTGTTAAAGAACCTAAAATAAGAATAAGTTTGATGTATCTTTTTGTTGTCATTTTCTTAAAACTTTGCTTTTTATTTCGTGCAAAGATAAATATTTAGTACCTTGTTATAGATAATAATCACTTTTAATATAAAAAATGGTTATTATGTAAGTTTTCAAAAATGTTTTGAAACTTTAAACCTTAAAATTTAAATTTATGAAAAAATTCGCCTTATTATTAGCTCTGACTTTTACAACAATTTCATTTGCACAATCTATTACAACAAAAATTGAAGATGCAAATGCTGACCAATATGCATTACTTGAAATGGTAAATAAATATTATCCGGACATTACCCTAAACAAGTCCGTTACCAATTTTTATGCTGATGGTAAAATCATCGATACACAACAGGAATTTAATTTGACGACTTCAAAATTTTCAAGCTATAAATTAGGAATCGAACCAGATAATAAAAAATTATTATTTGAATACGTTTCAGATGAAACCGGAAAAGTTTGGGGAGATGTTCAAATATTTAAAGGAAATGCTCTAAGAACAACTTTCTCTGAAAAAAATAATGAAATCAATGTTTCGCTAAACGGAAAA
This sequence comes from Flavobacterium cupreum, assembly GCF_003996965.1. Lineage (GTDB taxonomy): Bacteria > Bacteroidota > Bacteroidia > Flavobacteriales > Flavobacteriaceae > Flavobacterium > Flavobacterium cupreum. The sequence goes on from NZ_QWDM01000014.1 coordinate 32,753, forward strand.
TCAGTTTACCTGAAAAAAATCAAGTAATATTTCTTTTGAAACACGAGAAAGCATCACGAAAGTGATGCTTTTTTCTTTTATATTTGAAATCCAATTATTCTAAAGTTTTCCTTCCAATGAGAAAAATTATCCTGTTTATATTATTTATTTCTTTTTCAGCATATTCCCAAACCAATCAGTTTAACGGAACCTGGAGTAATGAAAATTGTAAAAGCTGTAGTAAGGAATATATTTTAAATTTGAATATAGCACAGTCCAACAATAAAATTTACGGAACCGCTGAAGTGACCAGCAAAGACGAAAAACTAAATTCCGGAATTATGGAAATTACCGGATACGTTTATGTTCTTGGAGATAAAGCACAGATTACAATAAAGACAAAAGACGGAGCTTCAGCCACTGCGGTTTTACTTGTCAATGACGGCGTTATACAGTTGAGCAAAAGAGGCGGATCTGATCTGATTCCAAAAGAAGCGATTCTGACGAAGTTATCCGAGTAGAAAAGCTACCAACCTTAAGACTATTTCTCCCGAATCAATTTCTCCAATCTGTCTATCATTTCCTTTTGCTGTTCAAGCATACGCTCGTAAAGCTCGACCATTTTATCTAAAGGATTGAAGGTACAATTGAAGTTTGCCTGCGCAGAATCTGTAAAAGTACTCGCAACAGCACTATCGTGGAAAGTATTTGCTATGAAATTAATTGCAGAATCTTCGTCAAAATTCTCGATAGCCTTAACAGGCACTTTAAGAATTTTAGCAACCTGGTCTAAAATATCATTTTCAATCAATTCTTTCTGCTCCAAAAGAGAAATTTTCTTTTGATTCCAGTCATCACCCAATTCATAGGCCAGGGCTTCTTGTTTTATACCCAGCATTTCACGGAAACGCTTTATATTTCGACCTTGATGTATTTTCTTTTCTAGCATATTAGTATTTATCATAAATGTCAAATATAAGATTTTTACCTAGAATAATTAAGCGATATTGAAAAGAATACTTTAAAGTAATTTTTTAATTGTACTATTGCAATCGCATTCTTGTAAAAAAACTTTGGTTGATGTTAGTACCCATTTCAAGAAGAATGACTCTCTTCAAATAGAGAAACATCATTTAATGAGTATTTTTTACAAACTGAAAGATGGCATTTGTTTCAAATGGATTTTTCGAAAGGCGCGTTTTAGAAACGGTAGAAAAGAAATAGCACCGCAAGGTCGTGTCTTTACTATACCAATCGAGATAGTCGAATGTCATCACTGTAATTCTTGCGAACAATAGTAACAAGAATGCTTAGAGTAATGTTCCATCATTACTCTTTTTTTTGTTTAAAAATTTAATTTAAAATTACTTGTATAATTCGGGTAAAGTGTATACAATTACAAAATGAAAGTTCTATGATAGAAAGGAATAACAAAGCGTTGAAACCCAAAAATTTAATAGCTTCAAAATCTATATAACATGAACTATAATTTATAATTAGCAAAATAAACCGTCCAATAATTATAAATAAATTGTTAATAAGTACAAAAAAAATATTTGGAACATAAAAAAACCCCGTTTTATTGGGGTTTATTTATTAGAATTTTTAATAAATTTTATTCAGCAGACATTAAAGAATAAGTCAATATTTGCGACAAAGCAAGAGAATAAGCGGAAAGAATAGGAGCATCCCAGAGATTCAACTGATATTTATATTTTTCTTCTAATTGAGAATCACCAATAGGAATACACAAATAATATCTATTACCCCATCCTAAAGAATGAGCAATAACCATTATACAAGATGTTTTTTTAGTTCTATCATTGGTTAGAGACTGAAAAAGAAAATCATAATTGGAATCAGTATAGTGATAAACCTCAGTTAAAGAATAACCTTTTTTTAAATCCAAACCCTTAGAAATTGTCTCAGCATAACCCTTAGTAACATAATTATATTCCTCTACAGTAGTCTGAGAATAAGACAAAGAAAAAGTCAAAAGCAATAATAAAGTAATTTTTTTCATAAGATTTATTTTTGTGGGTTTATAGTTATTAAAGTTTTTCAAATATAGTGCCAATAATTTTAATTTCACTTTGTCAATTGTTATAAAAGAATAAATAATTATACCTTAAAAAAAAAACCTTTGTAATTCAATACAAAGGTTTATCTATTACAAAATCATTACAATATTGGCGAGAAATATATTTACCTGTTTTTCGGTTATAAATATTGATATAGTGATAATCAAATCCGATATCTTTTAACAACCAATTATGCAAATAAAATATAGACTTGCAAAACTCTATTTTAATAGGCTGAATGTTTTTGTCTTTATTAAAAGCAGTACAACTGTAAGGCGTTGGAGTAGTATTAGCCATAAATATTTGTGATTTGAACCTCTACATCCTGCAAGATATTTTTAATTTTAAAACCACCATTTACACAAACAAACGTGTCAATATCAAATTCACCTTTAGTTATTACACTTGTAGAAGCGTCTATATAATTAACATAAAGCCAAAATTCATTGGTTCTAATATCGCTAAATATAAAAATACTTAAACCATACGGATAAGATGATTTTTGAGTAGTCACTTTTACATAATAATCACCAAACTGAACAATATTACCGTTATTCTGAACAGGAAAAGTATAAGTTCCTGCATAACCATTAATAACATTACCAGGAGGTTGACCTTGAAAATAAAGGTTATCAATATCGACGTGATTCCTATAAGTAGAATGCAAAGCAGTATAAAACTTATTATCTCCCTGAATAGTACCAAGTTTAAGCATTGAATAAACCCTATCATCAACAGCATAGCCAGAACCTTGCATCCAACGACCGTCTAACCTAAATTGAGGGAGTTTATACTCCTTTAAATATCTTAAAGGTTTAGTCTGGAAATCACTAAAGTTTGAAATTTGTATTCCAGAAATAAGACCAGCAGAAGAAACAGATAAAAATATTTCAGTATAAGCAGTAGCAAAATGATTTTCAGGAATAACGTTTAAATCAACATTACCCATATCATTGATAACCGACAACATAGAAACACTATCATAATTAAGCAACGACACACCATTTACACGCTTATTATCGATATATAACGATAATATGAAAAACGGTGTTTCAATATCTTTTACAAGATAACCCTGTTCATCATAGTAAGGGATTTCTTTGACTTTGACAGCATAGCTATCGTCAATATATTGTATAAAAGCCATATCTTTTAATTAAATAACGGAACTGTTTTTAATTCCGAAGTTGATAAATATTTTTTTAAATCAGCCTTCAAATCGCGTCTTGTAATAACATAATAAGCAGCAATAACTAAAGGAACTGTAGTTGGTTGTTTAACTTTTAACAACTCATTAATTGTCTCTTTTTCATTTTCGAAATTAGACATAGGCTCAGTTAACCAGGTATACCAAGGAGAATTTTTTGTTTGCTTATTTGTTCCTAACCATACAGCCAAAGACTCTGCAATATCATGAACTTCTTTACGAGGTGTAATTTTATTTAATTCAATTTCTTTCGTAATTGGGTTAGAAACTGCAATTTTTAAATCCTTTTCAGAATCTTCCAAAGCCTTTTCCTCAGCATCCTGAGCAAATTTATCGTACCACTTTTTTAATAACGGATAACACACTATAATACCAACAAGCAAAAGCCAGTATTTTTGCAGAAAGTCAAAGAGCCAAACTGTATTGGCTTGGCTCTTTGTTCTATTATTTATTTCTCTTTGAGCCATAATTATTTTTTCTTAAATAATTTATAAGCTAAGAATCCACCTAAAGCAACTAAGACAACATTTGCAATAGTTTTATTGTTTGCGTAAAAAAGTTTGATTTTATGTAACATTTTGTTTAAATTTTGAATTAATAATTTTTATCGTTTTGTACGTTTGTTTAGACTGTAACGCTGTAAACAGTATAAAAAAAAAGCAATACAGGAATAATCAAATAATTAAATTTGAAATTCTTTTTAGATGTTACTGTAACACTTGAAAGATTGTAATCCCCAATAATGTCAATTGCGTCCTGTATATCTGAATCGTTAATTAAATTATGATCTGGACTACATTCATGTTTAATAATTGCACGTGCAATCACTAAATAAAACTTTGCATCTACGATTTTGATTGTTTGGTCAGGGTCTAAACCAACAGCCTTTGCAATTAACTGGATATACTTTTGAGTATCATTTTCAAATGGAGGCGCATATTCAGTTATAAGCTTTCTAACCGTGTTTTTACCCTTATCAATATCATTTGTCAAATCTCGCAACATGGCACGGATACCAAATTTTATTTCTGTAAACTGCTCAAAATGTTTATCAGTATTCTGACTGTTTGGGATTTTACCCTGCCAAGCGATAGTAGTTATAACCAAGTTACCCGGATTGTTATTTCGTATACCTCTGGTCAAATCTTTTCGACCTAAAAAACTACTCATGTTCCTCTGAAATTAAAGTTTCAGTTTGAACGTGCAAAGGTCGGGCAGAAGCTTTAACATCCTCTTTTCCTAAATCAAGTTTTTCCAATTCATCAGATACAACCTGAATCCCTTTTAAAATAGCAGTAACTACTGCTCCATACTTAACGATAATACCAATTACCGATAAAATTGTTTTCAAACTTTTCATATTTTGTAATTTTTAATTAGTTAGAACGTAAAAAAGTACCAGCATAACCGCCGTTTTTAGCACGTGGATTGATTACAAATGCCATGCTATCAATTACGACCTTGCCACCGTTTTTTTGCATTGTACCCCAATGAAATGAAGTAACACCACTCTTAGTATTTGTAAAAGTACATGCGACAGAACCAAACCAGCCCTTTTCTGAAAGATTAGACTTAGAAGTAGTCACACATTTTATGGCAATTAATTCACCTTTGGATAATCTCCAACCAGTTGTTAAATGCTGTTCAATACCTTTATTAGGACCAGAAACAGGTGTATAAGTAGTAGCCTTAGCACCTGAATGTTTAGGAGCCTGATTATTATTGTTATTGTTATTATTCTGATTGTTTGAATTATAACTTTTTTTATTTTGTGCCATTAGTTTATAATGTTTTTAATTATTAATATTATTTCAGCCATTTTTTTTAATATAATTACAGCCGAATCTACCAAGAATACTAAAAGATAGATTCGATTGTAATTCCTTGGATTATCGTCTTTTAGCAACTCTCTGACCTGAATGATTATTGCCACGTCTTAGAAACCATATCAAAGCAATAAGACCAGCAACAGCACCAACAACAATTTTCCAATTTCTCTCAAACCAAACCTTAATAGTAGAACTTACTACAGTAGCACCGATTTGACCGCTATTTTGGATGATACCAGAACTTAAACCATCGTTAACACCTGTAACAATAGCTTTACCGAAAATATTAGCACCAGCACCAGCGACAGCACCTGAAGCATCAGCCAACTGTTGCTTTAACTGTTGAGCCTTGATAGCCCAAGCATTAGCCTCATCAACTTTACCCTCCGCTAAAGCTCTTTTTTCCTGTTTATTAGCTTCAACAGCGTCCGTAACTTTTTCAATAGCTTGCTGAGCAATACCACCAAAGCCCGGAACAAAACCTACGGCAGTAGTAGCAACTTTTACCAAGTTTTTGAAAGAAACATTTTTCTTTATTGCAGTTCCAATTTTTTTAAAAAAACCCATAATTATACAGTTTTTAACGCCCTAACGACGAAATTAATAACATAACCCTGAGATTTATTAATTTCAAGACCAACAACACCAACCAAAGGCAAAGTCAATCTATCAATTAAACCCTGAACAACAGTTCCGTTCTGAGATAAAGCCTGAATAGGGTCAATGTCTCTACTTAAAGTTTGCAATTCAAATGGAAGATATTTTACAACCTGACCATTTGAGTACTGATAAGACAAATCACTTACAGTAGCATCTACCGTCATAATAGCCAAATCAAAGCCCTGAACATCAATTTTTTTGTTGAACTCCTCAGAAGCAACAGTTTTTTGCTCGAAAAAATATAAATTGTTAGTTGAGACAGGTTCTTCAATACCATGCAAATCGTAACGCATATCTTCGTCAAGGTCTTCAAGAACAATTTTAATACTCTCCTTTTCAGCTAAATAAACAGAACCTTCGTCCGCAATTTCACACAAAGCAATAAAACCGTTATTTGAATCTGATTGAGTAGCCTCAGTTCCATAGGTACTAGCTAAAATGAAATCTTTAAGCAAAACCTTATTTGCTAAAATGACATTAGAACCGTTTCCACGTTCAATGTAGATAGTTATTTTTTCAGTAGTTAATTGACCCAAGGCCAAACCACTTGAAATAATAATAGAACCAATTGACTTTGTTACGGTTAATTCCTGCGTTTTTGTAACGCCTGTAATAGTTGCAATTTTCATTTGTTATAAATTTTATTTGTTTAAATTCTTTCACAAAGGTTATTACAACTAATATTTGACGTTTTACAATTCTTTACATTTCTTTATAATTCTTTATATTTTTTTACACTTTAAGAGAGTATTTTATATGTAATTAAATCGGAAATCATTAAATAATTTCTTTTTAACTGTAAACTATCTAATATAATTTGATACTCTTTTAATGCAGTTGGATAGCTTACACCAAGCAAATGCATTAATTCTGTTTTGGAAACTTTTTGACTTGTATTTTGTGTTTTCATGGCTTATAAAAATAACAGTTGATGTTCATGGAATAATTCAGAATCAAAATCATTTACTATTTTTTCCTTTGTTCTAAACTCATGCAGATAAAAATGTAACTTATTTTGAAACCAAATCAAAAGCGGATTTTCGGTAGTCATATCCATATCTTCAAGCAAAAGATTTAGAGCAACGATATAAGATATATCCTGATTGTTTGCGTAATATTCTCTAAATAAAGACTTCGCAAGACGCTTTTTAATTGTAGTACTGGAAAGAGTTACTTTCTTAAGACGCTTGATTATAGGATTGAATTTTGATATTTGAGACTGCAAATAATCAAAATCAAACAAAGTAATAAGCTTTTCTTTATTGACCTCTGATTTACCTGTATTCTCACGTAATTCAAAAAAACCTTTGTTCGCTATTTTCAACAATTCATAAAGATTTGCTTTATCAAAAATACCCCAAGTCATTGATTGACTAACATTTATATCAGCGTTTGAATGCTCGTTTAAACCCCTAAAAAACGCTGAATTTAACTGATATTCAAAACGCCAAACATTATCATTTTTCAAACCATTGTTAGAGTAATACTGATTTATATATGGCTTTTCAGTTAATTGCAATGACAGCGTTTTATTATAGCATCGAATTATTTTATCGGAAGTTCTTTTCCCAATCTGAAAGCCGTTAAGAATCGACTTTCCTTTATAAGTCTCAAAATACGACTGCATATTTTTGGGACGGCCTGAAATAAGGTAGTGACCTCCAACAATATTACTATATAAATTACGGTAAGAATTGTTGATATCAGACTTATCAAGGCATATATCCAATCTATTAACTGACTTAAAAATGTATTGTGTTTCATCGCAAAAAGTATTTATGATACATTTTAAAGTATCGTTTGTTAAAGTGTAAAAAAGATTGTTTTCTATCTGTAATTGAGCCAAGTTATCACTGATGATTGCGCTACGAGGTTTTGCAGTATAAATGCCAATTTTTAAATCTTCATAATAAAGATCGGAACGAATTTCAAAAATTTTAGTTCCGTAATCGTATGGTTTTAATCTGAATTTTGAGTTTTCGGGGAACTCTCCAAAAGGTTGACCCTCGAGATTAATAATTAAATAGTCAATATTTATAAGAGTAGTTTTTAATTTGTTGATTTTAAATTTAGTCTTGGTTTGGTGTCGTTCTTTGTATGTAATCATGTTTTTGGTTTAAGATTTAGTTTGAGTCCAACTCACTCAAAAAAGAAGAAAAATCTTTTTTGAGCGAGTTGGTTGCCGTTATACCCTACGGCAACGATATTTTATTTTGCACAGAATTAATTAACCAGGTCGCAAAGGGTAAAACAGTTATCGACCTATGAGACTTATCAATTCTTTGAACAGTTTTAGTAGGAGGAAAGAATATTTTAGGTAATTCTAAAGGAATACATTCATTAAAATATAAAGAAGTTCTTTTTTGAGCAGGAAAACCCCACCAACTTTGATCTACTATAATAGTAGGTTTAATACCAGCTTCTTTAAAAAAAGATGAACCATGAGGATGCTCCAATATTCCACCATTTTTTTGAATTTTTTCCAAGCAAAAAAAAGCCAATTCCTTTTCAAGTTTATTATAAGCAGCAAAATGTTTTAATTTACTCCATTGCTGGCAAGGTGGGTGAGCAATTACGAGGCCACAGCCATCATAGGTATAAGCATCTTTATTTTTGTCATAAACATCAATACCAGGTATTTGATGATAAACAGATTTTTCCAAAGCACACAAAACTGTAATCATAAATCAGAATTATTAAACATTAAAAAATGAAGTTTCGGTAAATCTTTTACAGTAAATAAAAATGTAGAAGTAGCTATGTCAGTAAGTTTTTTTAAATCTCTATTCTTTAAAGCCAAAGACAAAGACTGTTTATTAAATAAATCATAAATCTTTGTATCAATGCGACGAATTTCCTTAATGATAAATTCATACTGATAATGAATTTGCTGAATAGATACAGTCTCAACAGGATGAGTTATATAATCATTTATATCATTTTGAATACAAGCAAGTTGAACAAGTAAGGCATCTTTTTTAGAGAATAATTTTTGAATTTCCGTCATAATTAAGGTATTAAAAGATTATGTTTAAGAAGTTTTTTAAGTAAAACCTTACAAGAGTCACAATAAAAAATAAACTCATGTAAAGCATGATTTTGACGAACTACAAAACAATCTTTTTGTATATCAATTGAAATACCTAAATTCGAACCTCTAATACGTATATGAAGTATTTTAAAACCCAAATGCTCAGTTTTACAGAAAGGACGAATTTTTTTTAAAAATGTTTTTGGTTTAAATTTTGTAAAACTCATTGAATCAACATAGAGCATAAGCAAAACATAATTTTCTAAAGAACTTCGTTTTAAAGCCATATTTATCGGTTTTTAGTTAATAACTAGAGCACAAAGATGAACTATAATTTATATTATGTAAAATAGAATATTTAAAAACTTCGTTAAAGTAGTTACTTATTGCTTCTCAGAAATAAAAGAATCAGAAAAATTATGCAATACTTCATTATCAGTGATTTGAAATAATAAAAAAAGAAAAATATGCTTCTCAGATACCATATTCCTAGTTTTACTTAAAATCGCACAGATGCTTTCATTGTAAGAGTTTATTTTATTATTTTTACATTCGATACTTTAAAAAAATTATCAAAATCTATGAATACAATTGCCGAGCATATCGCGGATTTTTTAAAAGAATATCAGCCATTTAAAAATCTGACTTTTCAGGAACTGTCTGATATTGCAACTAATATTCGTGTGATCAATTTAGAAAAACACGCAGTATTATTTCAAAATAACGACATCCTGCATGATAGTTTTTATGTGGTCGCTTCAGGCGTTATAAATCTGACGACAATTGCTGATGCTGAAGAAACGATTATAAACAAATGTCACGAAGGTGATATTTTTGGCTTGCGTCCGTTTTTTGCTAAAAATAACTACATGATGACCGCCAAGGCGCGTGAAGAAAGTATTGTGTATGCAATACCTATCGCTGTTTTCAGACCTTTTGTGGCTAATAATTCTGATGTTTTAAACTTTTTACTGGAAAGTTTTGCAACAAACTCAAGACATACCAAGGACAGCGTAAGCTCTAACGGAAAACTGATTTCTGATACTTCTTTTTACGTTGATCAGCAATCAGAAATGCAGTATATCCAATCTCTTACTTACAATAATTCGCCACTAAAAACAGAAGCACATCATATTGTAAAAGATGTTGCTATTTTAATGACTGAAGCAATGGTAGATAACATTGTTGTTTGCGAAAAAAATCATCCGATTGGTATTGTAACAGATGCAGATTTATCATCAAAAATTGCTACAGGCCGCTATCCTATTACGGAAACCATTGATAAAATCATGTCATCGCCCGTTGTAACAGTATTGGAAAATGTTTCTTTGGCCGAGGCACAATTACTAATGCTGAAATATAATGTAACGCACTTATGTGTTACTAAGGACGGTACCAGTAAATCTGCCGTGAAAGGAATTATATCCGAGCACGATTTAATTGTTGCCCAAGCCAGTAATCCGGGAGTTTTGATCAAAGAAATCAAACGTTCGCAAATTCCAAAAGATTTAAAACAAATTCGTGATCGTTTGTCTGATTTAATTCAGAATTCGATCCAGAAAAATATTCCAATTTCACATGTCAGTAATATTGCGAGTGAAATAAATCTGGCCATTATAAAACGTTCAGTAGAGTTGTCCATTTTAGACTTGGGCTCACCTCCTGCCCGATTTGCGTGGTTAAGTATTGGTAGTCAGGGACGTAAAGAACAGCTTTTACTAACAGATCAGGACAGCATCTTAATATTTGAAGATGTCACTCCGGAAAAATACAGGGATGTGAAAGATTACTTTTTACGATTAGCCAAAAGAACTACGGCAATCTTAGAAAAAGTGGGTTATGAACTTTGCCCAAACGGCCATATGGGAAGCAATATGTTATGGTGTAAATCATTGACTGACTGGACAAAACAATATAACAGCTGGATGAATACTCCAGGTGAAAACAGCAATGATTTAAGTAGTATTTTCTTTGATTATGAGATTGTTTTTGGAGAGCCGAAAATAGAAGAAGCCATAGAGAATGTTATTTTTAAAAATGCTGTGAATAACACTTTATTCTTTGATTTTCTGGGCAATGACGCCTTAAAGAAAAATTCTCCCCTTAGTTTTTTCAAAAAATTCCTTGTGGAAGAAGATGGTCCTCATAAAGGAAAATTTGACATTAAAACCCGCGCTTTGATGCCTCTGATTGATGGTGCACGTTTACTGATTTTGAATTCAAATATTAAAGGCATACAAAATACTTACTTAAGATTCAAACAGTTAGCAATTACTGATTCTAAAAATGCAGAGATCTACCTAAGTTGTGCAGAAGCTTTTTTAATATTATCAAAATTCAGAACTGTCGAAGGATTAAAAAATGATGATTCCGGGCAATTTATCAATCTGAGAGAAATGTCAAAAAATGATAAAGAGAAAATGAAAAATGCTTTGACACCAATGAAAGACCTTGAAGAATTAATTAAGAACAAATTCCAACTTACACAATTTTCCTAAAATATGCTTGACTGGATTAAAAATATCAATAAGGAACATCCTGATTTCTGGAAGGATTACCTGACCAAATTCGAAACAAAACCCAATAGATTTGTAGTGCTGTCTACAGAAACTTCCGGTTTGAATCCGAATAAGGATGTGATTTTATCTTTAGGTGCTTTTTCTGTAGTTGATGACAGTGTTATTATCAAGGATAGCTTTGAATCTGTTTTGCTGCAGTATAAATTCCTGGAGGACAATGGGCTTTCAAATGAATTTATTATTGAGAGCAAAATGATAAAAATGGAAGAACCTAAAGCCATTGAGGCATTTATCAACTTTTTGGGCAATTCCGTTTTAGTGGGCCATCACATTAATTTTGACGTCGAAATGATCAATAGTGCCTTAGAACGCCTGGACTGCGGAAGATTGAAAAATGAAGCTTTGGACGTTGACATGATGTACAGAAAATTAATGGATATCAATGACAAACAGTTTTCACTCGATGATTTATGCGATATTTATAAAATTCCAAGGAGTGACCGGAATTCATCTTCTGAAGATGCTTACCGGATTTCTTTATTATTCCTGAAATTAAAATCCCGTTTGGGAATTAAATAAAATAACACAATGTTCAACTAAGCGAAGTCGAAGTCACTGCAAAATGATTCTGCATGACAGACTTCGACTTCGCTCAGTCTGACAGGGTTTTCAGTTTTGGAAGCTAATTATATAAAAAATGCCTCTTAAAACTAAGAGGCATTTTTATTTTTATAAGTTTAAATTACTTTTTAAGCAATCCTGTCTTTCGTTATTTCTTCCACAACTTCCGGGTTCAGCAAAGTCGAAGTGTCACCAAAATTAGAAAAATCGCCTTCTGCTATTTTACGTAAAATTCTACGCATAATTTTTCCTGAACGTGTTTTAGGTAATCCGGAAACGAATTGAATTTTATCCAATTTTGCAATCGGTCCGATATGATCTGAAATATACTGATTGATTTCTTTTGATAAATTTTCTTTGTTTCTTACTTCTCCTGTTTCTTTTAGAATTACATAACCATACAGTGCATTTCCTTTGATGTCATGTGGAAAACCAACAATTGCAGATTCTGCAACGGCAGGATGTTCGTTAATCGCATCTTCGATAGGAGCAGTTCCCAGATTGTGTCCTGAAACAATCACAACATCATCAACCCTTCCTGTAATTCTGTAGTAGCCTACTTCATCTCTCAAAGCACCGTCACCGGTAAAATATTTACCAGGGAAAGCAGAAAAATAAGTGTCTTTATAGCGTTCGTGATCTCCCCAGATTGTTCTGGCAATTCCCGGCCATGGAAATTTAATACATAAACTTCCAACCACTTGATTTCCTTCAATTTCATTGCGTTTTTCATCCATTAAAACAGGCTGAATTCCAGGCAATGGTAAAGTGGCATAGGTTGGTTTTGTTGGCGTGACAAATGCAATTGGCGAAATCATGATTCCACCGGTTTCTGTCTGCCACCATGTATCTACAACAGGACATCTTTTATCTCCGACATGGTCATTGAACCAGTGCCATGCTTCTTCGTTGATTGGTTCTCCAACAGATCCAATAACTTTAAGTGATTTCAAAGGATATTTCTGAATATAATCCAGACTTTCTTTTGCTAAGGAACGGATTGCCGTTGGTGCAGTATAAAATTGTGTGATTTTATGTTTTTCAATAATCTCCCAAAAACGGCTAAAATCCGGATAAGACGGAACACCTTCAAAAATTACGGTTGTTCCCCCGTTTAATAATGGTCCGTATAAAATATAAGAGTGGCCTGTAATCCAGCCAATGTCTGCCGTACACCAGAAAATGTCATTTTCTTCGTGACTAAAAACATTTTTAAAAGTATAAGCTGTATAAACCATATATCCGGCAGTGGTATGTACCATTCCTTTCGGTTTTCCTGTTGATCCTGAAGTATACAGGATAAACAAAGGATCTTCAGCATCCATAATTTCAGCAACACTATTATCTATAGCAGCATCTAATAAAGGTTGCAACCACATGTCACGACCGTCTTTCATTTTAACTTCAGTCTGAGTTCTTTTAACGACCAAAACTTTAGAAACAGACGGACAAGTATCCAATGCTTCGTCTACAATTCCCTTTAGGTCAATGGTTTTGTTTCCTCTGTAACCACCATCTGACGTAATTACCATTTTACACTCGCAATCGTTAATTCTTGCCGATACAGCAGATGCTGAAAATCCTGCAAAAATCACAGAGTGAATGGCCCCGATTCTGGCACAGGCCAATACAGCAACTGCCAATTCCGGAATCATTGGTAAATAAATACAAACCCGGTCTCCCTTACGAACTCCCTGCTCACGCAAAACGTTGGCCATTCTTGACACTCGTTCGTAAAGTTCATTATATGTTATATGCAAAGCAGTTTCAGAAGGATCGTTTGGTTCAAAAATGATTGCCGTTTTTTCTCCTCTTTTGCTTAAATGTCTGTCGATGCAATTTTTGGTAATATTTACTTTTGCTTCTGTAAACCATTTTACTTCAGCATCAGCCATATTGAAATCTACAACTTTTTCCCATTGTTGGTACCAGGTAAAATTTTCTTCTGCTATTTTCCCCCAAAATTTCCTTGGTTCCCTTATTGACTTATTGTAATGTTTAAAATATTGTTCTAAATTTTCAATTTTATAATAACTCATATGTTTTTGGAATTTTTTTATAAATGTATTAAATATCAGCGTATTCTTAAAATTATTTAATTCATAAATTTTAGCATAAAAAAACATATATTAAAAAAAATGTCCTTTTTTTATGAATTTAATATAAAAATATCTGTTTTATGATAAAATGATTATTACAAAAAAGGCACAATAAATAAATATCATGCCTTTCTGCTTTTAACAATTTCAATAACAATTAATTTTCTTTTTAATACTGCATTACTATGCTTTTTGTTCTATTTTGAAAATAGCAGCATCATTATTAATTCCTATAGAAATCGATACAAGTACATTTATTGCTAAACATACCCCATTATTCGGGATTACCTTCACTTAACTTACAACCTCACAAGAAGTTAAGTGAATACAATATGCATCTATATCCATATTATCTTAATAAGTGCTTACTAATTCAAAATATTACATAAAACAGAGATACAGTGCAAATCCCATCACAGTCGATTGTGTGGTAATTCCCAATTTATTATCCAATTTTTTTCATTGCAGTCATAGACGCTCTCAACCATGCCCCTACTTCTTCGATAGGATGTTGGCGGATTTCTTTGTTTACTGCAATTAAAACAGCATTATCTACTCCGTTTGAAGTCGAGAATGGTTTTCCTATTACGTTTGTTTCTACTTTTTTCATGAATTCTGTCAATAACGGTTTACAGGCATGGTCAAATAAATAGCAGCCATATTCTGCCGTATCCGAAATAACACGGTTCATTTCAAATAATTTCTTTCTGGCGATGGTGTTAGCAATCAAAGGCAATTCGTGTAATGACTCATAATAAGCCGATTCTTCGATGATACCTGCTTCTGTCATCGTTTCAAAAGCCAATTCAACTCCGGCTTTCACCATTGCGATCATTAAAACTCCATTATCAAAATATTCCTGTTCAGCAATTGGCGCTTCCTGAGGAGCTGTTTTCTCGAAGTTTGTTTCTCCTGTTGCAGCTCTCCATTTTAATAAATTCACATCGTCATTTGCCCAGTCAATCATCATGGTTCTTGAGAACTCTCCTGAAATGATATCATCCTGGTGTTTTTGAAATAACGGACGCATAATATCTTTCAGTTCATCTGTCAGTTCATAAGCCTCAATTTTTGCAGGATTTGAAAGGCGGTCCATCATATTGGTAATCCCACCATGTTTCAAAGCTTCTGTGATGGTCTCCCATCCATACTGAATTAATTTTGAAGCATAGGCAGCATCAATTCCCTTTTCAACCATTTTATCAAAACACAAAATAGAACCGGTTTGCAACAAACCGCAAAGAATAGTTTGTTCTCCCATTAAATCTGATTTTACTTCAGCCACAAATGAGGATTTTAAAACTCCTGCTTTGTGACCTCCGGTTGCTACAGCATATGCTTTTGCCTGATCTAAACCAAAACCGTTTGGATCATTTTCAGGGTGTACGGCAATAAGGGTCGGTACACCAAAACCTCTTTTATATTCTTCACGAACTTCAGAACCCGGGCATTTTGGAGCACACATGATTACTGTAATATCCTTACGAATCTGCATTCCTTCCTCAACAATATTAAATCCGTGGGAATAGGCTAATGTAGAACCGTTTTTCATTAATGGCATAATCGCAGTTACCACTGCAGTATGTTGTTTATCCGGCGTAAGGTTGCAAACTAAATCAGCGGTTGGAATTAATTCTTCATAAGTACCCACTTTAAAACCATTTTCGGTAGCATTTTTATAGGAAGCTCTTTTTTCAGCGATGGCATCAGCGCGAAGTGCGTATGAAATATCCAATCCAGAGTCTCTCATGTTTAAACCTTGATTCAAACCTTGTGCACCACAACCTACAATCACAACTTTTTTTCCGGCCAAAGCTGCAATTCCATCTGCAAATTCCGATTGCTCCATAAATTCGCAAACGCCTAATTGTTCTAATTGTAATCTAAGTGGTAGTGTGTTGAAATAATTTGCCATTTTTTTTAATAATATTTAATGAATGTGTAATTTAATAATTGATACTATTTAAGTGTTTCCAGCATTGTTGAGATTTCCATTTTCTCTTTAGAAACCGATATTCTTCCTGAACGTACAAACTGCATAATGCCGTACGGTTTGAATTTTGCATATAATTCTTCAATTTCAGAGCGTCTTCCTGATTTTGAAATCACAAAGAAATCGCGGGAAACCGTCACAATTGTCGATTGACTGTCTTTGATGATATTCTGAATTTGTTTCTCATCAAACAACAAACTTGAGGCTATTTTAAATAAAGCATTTTCTAAATAAATAGTCTCTTCATCGGTGTGATAAAATGCTTTTATAACTTCAATTTGTTTTTCAATCTGGCCAACAATATTCTGAACCCATTTTTCTGTTGTTTCTACAACAATTATAAATCTTGAAACATTTTCTATTTCTGATTCTGAAACGTTTAGGCTTAATATATTAATGTGACGCTTTAAGAATATTCCTGATATTCTGTTCAACAGTCCCACGTTATTTTCCGAGTATACCGATATGGTAAATGTTTTATCTTCCATGTTTTTTTTAGTTTTTTCTGTTTCAGGTTTCACGTTTCAGGTTGTCGAACTTGAAACAAAATAAACCTGAAACCTGAAACTTTTTTTTTAGCTTAATCTAATTTCCGAAACACAGGCTCCTGTTGGAATCATTGGGAAAACATTATTTTCCTTTTCTACCATAACTTCCAGAAAATAAGAATCTTTCGAAGCCATCATTTCGGCTACGGCAGCATCTAAATCTTCTCTTTGGGTTACTTTTTTGGATTTGATATGATAGCCTTCTGCAATTGCCGTGAAATTTGGATTAATCATTTTTGTTGATGCGTATCTGTTGTCAAAAAACAATTCCTGCCATTGACGCACCATACCTAAAAACTCATTGTTTAAAATGACAATTTTTACCGGAACCTGAGTCTGGAAAATTGTTCCCAGTTCCTGAATTGTCATCTGAAAGCCTCCATCACCTATTATAGCCACCACTTCGCGATCCGGTCTTCCCATTTTAGCTCCGATGGCAGCCGGCAAAGCAAATCCCATAGTTCCTAAACCACCGGAAGTAATATTGCTTTTGGTAGTATTGAATTTCGCATAACGACACGCAAACATCTGGTGCTGACCCACATCTGAAACTATTATTGCATCACCTTTTGAATGTTTGTTGATCATTTCCATGGTTTCTCCCATTGAAATTCCTTTACCATTCGTTGGATTTAACTCTTCGTTTATAACAGACTCTACTTCTATTTTATGCAATTCTTTAAACTCGTTATGCCATAAATCATGTGATTTTGCATCAATTAAAGGCAGCAACGCATTCAGGGCTTCCTTTACATCTCCCAAAACAGCCACTTCTGTTTTTACGTTTTTATCTACTTCTGCAGGATCAATTTCAAAGTGAATTACTTTTGCCTGTTTGGCGTAAGTAGCCAGTTTTCCGGTAACACGGTCGTCAAAACGCATTCCTAACGCAATTAAAACATCACATTCGTTTGTCAGCATATTAGGGCCGTAATTTCCGTGCATTCCTAACATCCCCACATTTAAAGGATGATCTGTTGGAAGCGCTGAAAGACCTAAAATTGTCCATCCTGCCGGAATTCCTGATTTTTCGATAAAGGCTTTTAACTGTTCTTCGGCCTGACCCAGAATAATTCCCTGACCAAAAACGATAAAAGGTTTTTTTGCACTATTGATGATTGCAGCTGCTTCTGCCACTTTATCTAATTTTAATTTCGGAACCGGTACATAACTTCTGATTCCTGTACATTTTTCATAACTAAACTCGAACTCATCAAACTGAGCGTTTTTAGTAATATCAATCAGTACAGGTCCCGGACGACCGGAACGTGCAATATAAAATGCTTTGGCAATGATTTCCGGAATTTCTGAAGCTTCCGTAATCTGGTAATTCCATTTGGTAACAGGAGTTGAAATTCCGATAATATCGGTTTCCTGAAACGCATCAGACCCCAGTAAATGTTTTCCCACCTGCCCGGTAATACAAACCATTGGGGTTGAATCGATCTGAGCGTCTGCAATTCCTGTAACTAAATTCGTTGCTCCCGGTCCTGAAGTAGCGATTGCTACCCCCACTTTTCCTGTAGCTCTTGCATATCCCTGAGCTGCATGGGTTGCACCCTGCTCGTGACGTACTAAAACATGGTGTAACTGATCCTGAAATTTATATAATTCGTCGTAAACCGGCATTATGGCTCCTCCCGGATATCCGTAAACCAGGTCTACTCCTTCTGCTAACAAACATCTTATAACGGCTTCTGCCCCTGATATTTTCATAGTATATTTTGTTTTCAAAAATCAATTTCAATTTTCAAAATTCAATGGCAATGGTAAAAATCAATTTCAATTATAAATTTTAAATTGATCTTTTTATTTTATTGCTATTAAATTTTTGATATTGTCATTGTCATTGATTATTGATATTGTTATTGTAAAATTATTTATCGGTAACGCAACCTGTTGAGGCGCTTGAAACCGATCTGGCGTATTTAAGTAAAACTCCTTTTGTAACTTTTAGCGGTGGCTGAACCCAGGCCGCTTTTCTGGCTGCAAATTCTTCGTCGGAAATTTTCAGATCGATAGTGTTTTTGACGGCGTCAATAGCAATTAAATCACCATCTTTAACCAGTGCAATACCACCACCATCATAAGCTTCTGGTGTAATATGTCCTACGACAAAGCCATGTGAACCCCCGGAGAACCTGCCGTCTGTAATAAGAGCACAGCTGCTTCCCAATCCGGCACCAATAATGGCTGATGTAGGTTTTAGCATCTCAGGCATCCCCGGACCACCTTTTGGTCCACAATACCTGATGACGACTACACTACCCGGTTTTATTTTTCCAGCCTCAAGACCCGGAATTACTTCGAATTCACCTTCAAATACTACTGCAGTACCTTCAAAATACTCGCCTTCTTTACCGCTGATTTTCGCAACAGCACCTTCAGAAGCCAGATTTCCGTACAAAATCTGAATGTTTCCGGATGGTTTCAGTGCTTTTTGGATTTCATGAATCACTTCCTGACCATCTTGTAAATCCAGCGTTGACGCTAAATTCTCGGCTACTGTTTTTCCGGTTACTGTCAGACAGTCTCCGTGAATTAATCCGACTTTTAATAAATATTTCATTAACGAAGGAATTCCTCCCACCTCATGAATATCTTCCATCATGTATTTACCACTCGGTTTCATATCGGCAAGTACCGGTGTTTTATCACTTATTGCCTGAAAATCGTCGAGTGTGATTTCGATATCAACCGCATGAGCCATTGCAATTAAGTGCATAACTGCATTGGTAGAACCTCCTAAAACTGCTACAATAGTAATAGCGTTTTCGAAAGCTTTGCGAGTCATAATATCTCTTGGCTTAATATCTTTTTCTAATAAAATTTTGATCGCTTCTCCGGCTGCCAGACATTCGTCCCTTTTTTCCTGACTTAAAGCCGGGTTTGAAGAACTGTATGGTAAACTCATTCCTAATGCTTCAATGGCAGAAGACATGGTGTTTGCCGTGTACATTCCTCCGCAGGCACCAGCTCCGGGGCAGGCATTCTGAATGACACCCTTAAAATCTTCCGGAGTAATTTCGTTTTTAACTTTTTTTCCTAAGGCTTCAAAAGCAGAAACAATATTTAGAGATTCTCCCTTCCATTTTCCGGAGTGAATTGATCCTCCGTAAACCATAATAGACGGGCGATTTAAACGTCCCATTGCGATTAACGCTCCCGGCATATTTTTATCACAACCCGGAATGGCAATTAAACTGTCGTACCATTGTGCTCCCACTACAGTTTCAATAGAATCTGCAATTACATCGCGGGACACCAATGAAAAACGCATTCCTTCCGTACCATTTGAAATTCCGTCACTTACACCAATGGTATTAAAAATAAGTCCGACCAGATTTGCATCCCAAACACCTTTTTTAACATCTTTTGCCAAATCATTCAGGTGCATGTTACAGGTGTTACCATCGTAACCCATGCTCACAATCCCTACTTGTGCTTTTTTCAAATCTTCTTCAGTTAAACCAATACCGTACAACATCGCTTGCGCCGCAGGTTGTGTCTGATCTTGAGTGATGGTTTTGCTGTACTTATTTAATTCCATTATTGTATTATTTATTTTAATTTTTATTCAAAAAAAAACCTTCCAGTATTTGGAAGGTTTGTAATATAGTTTTTCAATTATATTTATACCATTCCCGATGCAGATGTGCTAAACACATTGACAACAACGACAGAAGTAATAATAATTGAGATTTGCATCATTTATTTTTTAGTGTTACAAAAGTATAAAAACTTTAAGAACCAAAAAAATAAAATCTCAACATTTCCAATACTTCTTGTTATTTATTTCATTGTTTTAATAAAAACTTTAAACAATCGTCGATTGTCCGATATGAACGTTATCATTATTGAAATACAGTAAGTCGTCTTTACTGAAAATAAAATTGGAAACAAATTCCCCTACTTCATTCGTACCGAATTTTGAATCTGATTTTAAATCTGTTGTCACTACTTTAAATTCTATCGCTTTTTCAACAGCCTGATACACCACATTTGCTTCCTTAAACAATCCGAAATGTTCCAACAGCATTGCTGCTGATAAAATGGAAGCAATTGGATTGGCAATATTTTTTCCTTTTGCCTGAGGGTAAGAACCGTGAATTGGTTCAAACAAAGCATTTTTTTCTCCCAAAGATGCCGAAGCCAATAAACCGATTGATCCTGTAATCACGCTGGCTTCATCTGACAGAATATCTCCAAATAAATTCTCTGTCAAAATCACATCGAATTGTTTTGGATTTAAAATTATCTGCATGGCTGCGTTATCTACAAATAAAAAGTCTAAAGCTACATCCGGATAATTTTCACTCACTTTCTGAACTACTTTTCTCCATAATCTTGAAGTTTCCAAAACATTTGCTTTGTCTACCATTGTCAGCTTTTTGCGTCGGTTTTGTGCCGATTTAAAAGCCAGATGTGCAATTCTTGTAATTTCTTCTTCTGAATATTCACATAAATCCGAAGCATGTGTTCCTTCTTCATTTAATGTTTTGGCTCCAAAATAAGCACCGCCGGTTAATTCTCTGAAAATAGTAAAATCAGCTCCTTCGATAATTTCTCTTTTTAAGGGAGAAGCATCCAGTAATGATTTATAGGGTTTTATCGGACGAATGTTCGCAAACAAACCCAATTCTTTACGCAGTTTTAACAATCCCTGCTCCGGACGAACTTTCGCATTTGGATTATTGTCATATTTAGGGTCTCCGATGGCACCAAACAAAACCGCATCTGTGTTTAAGCAAAGATTCAGCGTTTGTTCCGGCAAAGGATTCCCTGTTTTATCAATGGCGACAGCTCCCATGAGGGCTTCTTCAAAAACAAATTCATGATTGTACACTTCTCCAATCGCATATAATGCTTTTTTGGCTTGTAAAATTACCTCTGGTCCAATTCCGTCTCCCGGTAAAACTGCTATTTTCAAATTCATAACGTCTCGTTCTTTATGTATTTAAATCTCTATTTTTCTCTCTTCTTTGTTCTACTCTCTATACTCTATACTCTATACTCTATACTCTATTCTCTATTCTCTATGCTCTATTCTCTTTCCAACTAGCTTCTGATTAATTCGTCCTGAATCTTAGAGGCTTCAATAATCTGATGAATATCTGCATCTAAGACCTCTTTTTTAATATCGGCGAATCTTAAAAACTCAATGTATACAATATCCAGCTGTACTTTGGTAAGCTCGTAACCTACTTTTTTAGCACGGTAAGCCAAAGCAGCTCTTCCGCTTCTTGCTGTAAGGATGATAGAAGATTCATTTACTCCAACATCAAGCGGATCCATGATTTCGTATGTTGCTCTGTTTTTGATTACACCATCCTGGTGAATTCCTGAACTGTGTGCAAAAGCATTTGCTCCAACGATTGCTTTATTTGGCTGCACGATCATTCCCATGCTTTCAGAAACCAGACGGCTCATTTCGTTTAATTCCCTTGTATTGATATTGGTATCCAAATTTAAGTAAGGGTGCTGCTTGAAAATCATTACCACTTCTTCAAGTGCTGTATTTCCGGCTCTTTCACCGATACCATTAATAGTACATTCTATTTGTCTCGCTCCGTTTATGGCTCCTGCGATTGAGTTTGCGGTAGCCATTCCTAAATCATTATGGCAGTGGCACGAAAGGATTACGTTTTCGATACCTTTTACGTTTTCTTTTAAATATTTAATTTTTGCTCCGTATTCTTCCGGCAGGCAATATCCTGTCGTATCCGGAATATTCAAGACGGTTGCTCCGGATTTGATTACTTCTTCACAAACTTTTGCAAGGAAAGCATTATCTGTTCTACCGGCATCTTCTGCGTAAAACTCAACATCTTCTACATAGGATTTTGCGTGTGCTACAGCATATTTTGCTCTTGCAATAATATCTTCTCTGGTGGTATTTAATTTATGGAGTATATGAGATTCAGATGTTCCGATTCCCGTGTGAATTCTGGGTCTTTTAGCATGCTTCAGGGCAGCAGCAGCCACATCAATATCGTTTTTTACGGCTCTTGTCAGTCCGCAGACGGTTGCATTTTCAACAATTTTACAAATCTCAGAGACCGATAAAAAATCGCCCGGACTTGACACAGGAAAACCTGCTTCGATAACGTCAACTCCCATTTTATCAAGTCGTTCTGCGATAACTAATTTTTGTTTCGTATCTAACTTACATCCCGGAACCTGCTCGCCGTCGCGCAAAGTCGTGTCAAAAATTTGAACTTTCTCTCTATTCATATTCATTTATTTAATGTAATTTCACATCTTGATAACAAATATATATTGTACTACTTCAGTATGAAATTCATTTTAATGAAATTATACTGTTCATAAAACAATTTATACGCTATTAAACTACTAAAAACCAATAAGTTACATTATTATATTTTACAATGGCTAACCATCAAAAAGATTTCTTATTTGTTCTGATAAAATCGCTTTCAAAATCTGAAAAAAGACAGTTTAAAATTTTTGCAAGTCGTTTGGAGACGAGTTCAAATACAAAATTTATTGAATTGTTTAATATTTTGGATAAGTCTGAAAACTACGATGAAAAGCTTATCCTGAAGAGCGGAATTATTAAAAAAGTACAGTTATCTAACTTAAAATCATACCTGTATAAACAGATTCTGGTAAGCATACGATTAAATATTCCGAGTCAGAACATTCGATACCAGCTGCGGGAACAAATCGATTTTGCCGTTATTCTCTATAATAAAGGATTGTACAAACAGAGTTTGAAAATTCTGGACAAGACAAAAATCATTGCGCTGGAAAATGATGAAAAATATATGGCGTATGAGATTGTGGAATTCGAAAAACTAATAGAATCACAATATATTACCAGAAGTATTCAGGGCCGCGCCGACGAATTGGTGGTTCAGGCAAAGGAACTGAATTACCGCAATACGATTTCAAGCAAACTATCGAATTTATCGCTTCAGCTCTACGGAATCATGCTGAAAACAGGTTATGTAAAAAGTGATGAAGAGTACAAATATATAGATGACTATTTCAATAAACATATTTCAAAATTAGACGAAAGTAAATTTGGTTTTCGCGAGAAATACTGGTTCTATAATGCTAATCTGTGGAGAAGCTTCCTTGTTCAGGATTTTCTGGCAAGTTATAAATATGCTTACAAATGGGTTCGGTTATTTTATGATAATCCGAATATGATTATTCAGAATCCGGTATTTTTCCTAAAAGGCAATCATTACTTTCTGGAGTCTCTGTATATGCTGAAATACAAATCGAATTTCAAGAAATACCTAACGCTTCTGGAAGAAACGATTGAAGATCCTAAGTTTCCCGTAAACGATAACATTGCGTCGCTATCATTTCTGTACGTTTACAACAATAAGCTTAATTTGCACATTCTGGAAGGTACTTTTGCCGAGAGCGAATATTTGATTCCGGAGATTTTAGATAAAATAAAATTACACAGCGAACATCTGGATGAACATCACGAAATGTTGTTCTATTATAAGATTGCTTCTATTTATTTCGGAAATGAAAAGTATACGGAATGCATTCATTATTTAGATAAAATCATCAATAACAAGAACTTATCCATGCGTGAGGATTTAATGTGTTTTGCGAGACTACTGTCCCTCATTGCCCATTATGAACTTGGAAAGGATTATTACCTGGAAAATCACCTTAAAAACACGTACAAATTCCTGATTAAAATGAACGACTTACACGAAGTTCAAAAGGAAATCATCAAGTTTTTAAGAAACCTGAACAACTTATATCCGGCTGATATTAAAAAAGAATTTATTAAGATGAGGCTTCGTTTTATCGAACTGGAGAAAAACACTTACGAAAAAAGGGCTTTCCTCTACCTCGATATTATTTCCTGGCTGGAAAGTAAAATTGAGAACCGAAAAATTGCTGATATTATCAGGGAAAAGGCAAAATTGAATAGCCGCTAGGAGTTTGAAATTCCAATATTAAAAAATGCCAAA
This sequence comes from Flavobacterium cupreum, assembly GCF_003996965.1. Lineage (GTDB taxonomy): Bacteria > Bacteroidota > Bacteroidia > Flavobacteriales > Flavobacteriaceae > Flavobacterium > Flavobacterium cupreum. Next base: position 57,287 of record NZ_QWDM01000014.1, read on the forward strand.
TTCCAAAACATAAGAAACCCGACAGGTTTTAAAAACCTGTCGGGTTTAATTTCCGCACTTATTCCCATCCTGATTTAAAAGTTCCCGGTTCAACCAAATAGTTTCCTTGATTATCGTATAAAAAAGCTCCAAAAACTCCCGCAGATTTTGCAGATCAGGGAGATTAAAAAAAGTCTGCCGAATCTGCAAAATCCGCGGGACAAATATTTTCTGCTTTTGGACAACAGTAAACCCGACAGGTTTTTTAAAACCTGTCGGGTTTTATTTTTAATATATTCAGTACATAATCACCCGGCTGCGTCCAGCTCCCTGCGAAGATTTCTCCTTCGTCTAAATGACATACTTTGGGTACATAAAGTTTATATACAACAAACCCGACAGGTTTTAAAAAACCTGTCGGGTTTCGTTTTCAGAACATAAGACCTCCCAATAATTGGAATTTGGAATTTCACAAAATTGGAATTTATACTTAAATGTTATTCCACAATATTAGAAGCCGTTACATAAAAGTTTTTATCCACTTCTAAAGTTCTGTTTTCATTCGTGGTTTTTGCTGATTGCCACTCTGTTGTTGGCTTTAACCAGGTTTCGATACCATTGATTTTAACTTTTACCGGCATATCAAAATTGGTCACACAATTGGTCCAGTGGTACCCTAAAGTTCCGTTTTTAAACATATATTCAAAAACCGGAATCTGAGTGGTCGTTAAATACTGTGCAAAAACCCTGTTGAAATTAATTCCTGCCTGGGTATTGATGTACTCCTGAATTTGCTTAGAAGTTACAGTCTGATGATAAAAAGTACTGTTTAAACCTCTTAAAATCGATTTCCATTTGGCATCGTCGTTAATCACCTGACGAATGGAATGCAGCATATTGGCTCCTTTTGGATACATATCGCCGGAACCTTCATTGTTTACATCGTAATTTCCAATAACCGGTTTATCATTTTGAATTCCGTTTCTGCAACCGATAACATATTCTGCACCGGCTTCTTTTCCATAATAATACTCCACAAAAAGGCTTTCAGAATAGCTTGTAAAACTCTCGTGAATCCACATGTCTGCGATGTCTTTGTAGGTAATGTTGTTTGCAAACCATTCATGACCTGATTCGTGGATAATGATAAAATCGAATTTAAGTCCCCAGCCTGTTCCGCTTAAATCACGGCCTAAATAACCATTTTTATAACCATTCCCGTACGTTACACAACTTTGGTGCTCCATTCCCAAATAAGGAGCTTCGACCAATTTATAACTGTCTTCGTAAAACGGATACGGTCCGAACCAGTTTTCAAAAGCTTTCAGCATTCTTGGAGCATCTTTGAACTGTTCTTTAGCTTTATCAAGATTATCTCTCAATACGTAATAATTACAATCTAAATCGCCTTTTTCTCCTTTGTATTTCTCAGAAAAATTAACGTAATCACCAATATTAATGTTTACACCATAATTATTGATCGGATTCGAAACATACCAATTGAAGGTTTTAGTACCGTCTTTTTCTTTTTTCACGCTTTGTAATCTTCCATTAGAAACATCGGTCAGATCGCCTGGAACATTGACGCTTATCAGCATATTCTCGACTTCATCGTACATATGGTCTTTGTTTGGCCACCAGACACTTGCGCCAAGACCCTGACAGGATGAGGCAATAAAATCTTTCCCGTTTTTATCTTTTTTCCAGGTAATTCCTCCATCCCATGGTGGTTTTACAGCTTCTTTAGGTTTTCCGCCGAAAGAAATTACAATCTCCTTGGTTTCTCCTACTTTTTGGGCGGCAGTAAGTTCAATAAAAAAAACATTTCCTTCCCTTACAAATTTTTGTTCTTTTCCGTTCTGGGTTACTTTATAAATCTGCATCGGTTCCTGCAAATCGATCTGCATTTTATTGTTAGCAGATAAAACAGTATAACGAACGGTATTGGATCCTGTTATCGTTTTTTCGGAAGGATTTACTTTCACATTCAGGTGATAGTATTTTAAATCCCACCAGGCTCTTTCCTTTGTAATGCTTCCGCGCAACGTATCCTGATGTGTAAAAACCGTTTCGGACTTATTTAAAAGTCCTTGTGCGTTGGCCGTAAAACCCAACATAGAGGCGATAAAAGCCCCGGCAAAGTATTTTTTCATACGAAGTAAATATTTTCTTTTAATCGAAATAAAGAAGGCCTTTCAACCCGCTTATGCTTCAACAAATGTAAACATTCGAATCAAGTTTTAAATGATTTTATATGGTGCAATCAGAAAAATTAATGTTAAATTCATTTATTCTTCTGTATTTTAGCCCTTCAAAATAGTTCTGTTACTTATGAAAATCAATACAATTGTCGGTCTTTTAGGTGTAATGCTGTCTCTGACGGCTTATTCGCAGAGCATTCACATTCCTAAAATAGCGGAAAAACTCACGATAGACGGCGATTTATCAGATTGGAAAACTTCTTTTTCAGGCGCGTTTGTCATTCATAATTCCGGAGCAAAAGCTACTCAGCATACTTTTGTTTCACTTTCGTGGAATGAAGAAAACCTGTATGTCGCCTATCGTTCAATAGATTCTCAAATAGTTGGAAAACCTCAGAGCAAAGATTCTGAAATCTATAAAACAGATGATTTAGTTGAAATTTTTATTGATCCGGACGGAGACGGTCAAAATTACATTGAAATTGGCGTAAATGCATTCTCAACGAATTATGATATGCTTATAAAATGTATCTCTCCCGAATGCGGTGGCTGGAAAACGGCTTCAGGTTTTGATATTCCAGGACTGGAAACGGTGAGTAAAATAACTTCGGAAGGTTTCTGCACTGAAATCAAAATTCCATTTTCGGTTCTGGAAAAAATCCAAAACGGCCATTTTTCGAAGCCAAAAAACGGAACAAAGTGGATAGCCAATGTTTTTAGGATTGATTACGGTAACAAAACCGAATATCTTGCCTTACAATCTTATAAAAGTTTGAAATTTGGGTTTCATCAGCCGGAAGAATTTGCGGTTTTTGAGTTTGTGGAGCGAGAGAAATAGTCTTCGAGTATTATTATAAATTTAATTCGGTTTCTATTTTTTTGACTAAATTATGCATTTTAATACCTTTACTTAAACAAAAAGCCAAAATACCTAAAGGAGCAATTAACGAACCATGGAAACCGGGAGTAATTAATATCAAACATACATTCATAACTAAAAGAAAAATACTTACAATTATAGTTGATATAGATGATTCTTCCAATATATTTCTTTCAGTAATTGTTACTTTTCTAATTTTAGCATGAAGATAATTATAATCAATTTGAGACTCTGACAACAAATCTTTTATAATTTCAAAATTATCTATTGTATAAAATAATTTTTTTTTACTTTCAAACTTCCCATATGTCAAAACATGATTTAAAAAATCTTCAGAGAGTAAAAGTAATTCTTCATCACTAAATATTTCATCATTCAAATACTTTGCTTTAATGATTTCAATGTCCATATTCCTGCTTTTTTTTGCAAATATGGGAAATCTATTAAGTAAGAATTTTAAAAAGGAATAAGGGATAAGGTACTGTAATAATTGGTCAAATTAAATTAATAAATGGTATTTATCGTGAGTAAAAAAGACGAAAATGGTAGTGAAATAGATTTTAGTTCTTTGTTTAATTGTAACTAATATGTCAGACTGAGAGAAGTCGAAGTCCTCAAAAGCAATTTAAAAAACTTAATTTAAGGGTTATGACGTAGTTTTTTGTATTCAATTGAGAAACTGTGGTATCAAATTAAATGTGACTTCAGAATAAGGTACATCATTACCAACTAAAAATTTAAACACCCTATTACTTTCTTTCATTTTATAGATTTCAAATACAGACTTATTTGACTCTATATGAATATTTTGTAAAAACCGATCATTTAAATCTCCATAAACTTTATAAGTTTGTAAAAACATAGAAATTCCTTCTTTTAAAACTGTAGGATTAGTAAACTCTTTTGGAAGAAATATATTTATAAAAGAGTCATTGTCTATGTATATCTCTCCAGTACTATCATTAATTGCGCTAAAATTACCATTAGGTGATTTTTCTAAAAACAAAATTAATCTCTGACCAGTTTTTAGCTCTTTAATTCTTGGATCACAAATCCATTCCTTCCAGATTGAAACCTTAATTATCAAAGGTGATTTTCCTTTTACAAACTGTTTTATTATAAATTCGTATTGATTTTTTGAAACTTTAGAAATTATTCCATCAACAATTAAATCTGCTTTTGCAATAACAATTGAATATGGTAATTCATGTTTTTTAAAAGCGTAATTAAAACTTGTATTCACCAACATCAACAAACAGATATACAACTTCATAAATGAATAATTAGAGATCTTAAAAATACTTTTTTTTTCAAATATTATACACAAAAAATTGCATTATGTTTTAAACTTTAATAGTTATAACCCACAATGCTATTTTATTTTCTTGTCTTAAAAACTAAACTACTTCTGACGTTTTTTCAGCACATCAACCACATCATTCAGCTGAAAACCTTTGGCCTGCAATAAAATCAGGTAATGAAAAAGCAAATCGGCGCTTTCACTCAGAAACAGGTCATCGTTATCGTCTTTGGCTTCAATGACTACTTCTACCGCTTCTTCGCCTACTTTTTGGGCGATTTTGTTGATGCCTTTTTCGAATAAGGAAGCTACATAACTTTTCTCTGAATCTGCATTTTCCCTGCGGATTGCTATTGTTTTTTCTAACTCAGAAATGAAACCGTAATTTTCCTTATTGTCTTCCTGCCAGCACGTATCCGCTCCGGTGTGACACGTTGGCCCAACAGGTTTCGCCTGAATCAGAAGTGTATCGCCATCGCAGTCGTTTTTAATATCCACCAGGTTCAAAAAGTTACCACTCTCCTCGCCTTTTGTCCAAAGCCTTTGTTTGGAACGGCTGAAAAAAGTTACTTTTTGTGTTTCTATTGTTTTTTGAAGCGATTCTTCGTTCATATACCCCAGCATCAAAACATTTTTTGTTTCTGAATCCTGAATAATTGCCGGAATTAATCCGTGGGCACTTTTTATATCTATGTTCATTTTTATTTTTTATTTTAGAGTTCAGATTTTAGATTGCTGCGCTCTGTTGTTGTTGTTTTTAATTAGAGTCAAGAGCCAAGATTAAAGAGCCAAGAGTTGTATTCTCTTTCCCCTCTTTTCTTTCCCTTATTTTCTTTCCTCTATTCTCTTTATTCTATTCTCTTTCCCTCTCTACAGTCTAACCTCAATATCATTCTTCCGTAATTCTTCTTTCAAAGCTTTGATTTCGATCTCTTTAAAGTGAAAAACACTCGCAGCCAGCGCGGCATCAGCTTTTCCAACTTTAAATGAATCCACAAAATGCTGTATGTTTCCTGCACCTCCGGAAGCAATTATCGGAATATTGACCAGTTCTGACAATTTAGCCAAAGCTTCATCTGCAAAACCGTTTTTAGTCCCGTCATTATCCATTGAAGTGAATAAAATCTCTCCCGCACCGCGTTCAGCGACTTCTACTGCCCAATCGAAGAGGTTTAGTTCTGTTGGTACTTTTCCTCCCACTAAATGTACGATCCATTGGCCGTTAATTTGCTTGGCATCGATGGCCACCACAACACACTGGCTTCCGAATTTCTGGGCTAAATCATTGATCAGCTGCGGATTTTTGACTGCCGATGAATTGATTGAAACCTTGTCGGCTCCGTTATTCAAAAGGATTTCAACGTCCTCTACAGACGAAATTCCACCTCCGACCGTAAACGGAATATTGATTTTTTCAGCGACACGTCGCACCATGTTGACCAATGTTTTTCTGCGTTCTTCGGTAGCTGAAATATCGAGGAAAACCAATTCATCGGCGCCTTCAGCCGAGTAAATTTCCGCCAGTTCTACCGGATCTCCGGCATCGCGCAGGTCCACAAAATTAACACCTTTAACGGTTCTACCGTTTTTGATATCAAGGCAGGGTATGATTCTTTTTGCTAACATTATTTTAATGTGTTAATGGGAAAATTAGAGAATTAGACAATTAGAAAATTTCTGCACAACGCTAAAAATTATCTAATTTTCTAATTGACATATTATCTATTATTTTTAATGTGCTAATGAGAAAATTTGATAATTGGATAATTTTCACACAATCCTAAAAATTATCTAATTTTCTAATTGACATATTATCTAATTTATTTAAATACCGGACGCAAAAACGTTCTTTCATAACTTATGATACATCTTGTATCTTCGGCAATTTTAAAAGCTTCCACACATTCTTTATCGTCTTTTGAGAACATCTTTTTTCTGTAATTTTCATAATCCGTTAAACTTGGAAAAGAAAATAAAGCATAAGCAATATTATTGGCTCCTTCCGAAGGCATAAAATAACCGTGATGCTGACCTCCTAAGCGATTTACAATTTTGATCCATCGCTTGCTGTAGTCTTCAAAAGCCTCTAATTGATAAGGGTCTATAATGTATTTTAAGTGACAAGTTATCATTATTTTTAATGTTTTTTTAATTAGAAAATTAGAGAATTTGATAATTTAGATAATTTCAGCGTAATGCAAAAAAAAATTATCTAATTATCTAATTGACATATTTTCTAATTATTTTTAATGTGTTAATGAGAGAATTTGATAATTAGATAATTTCAGCGTAATGCAAAAAATTATCTAATTGACATATTATCTAATTATAAAATTCTCCAGTTGTTTCAGGCTAATTCTGCCTTCGTAAATTGCTTTCCCGATTATCGTTCCTTCACAGCCTAATTCGGCTAATTTAGGCAATTCATCGAAAGTTGAAATTCCGCCGGACGCGATTAGTCTGACTTTTTTGGTGATTGTTTTATCGTCTGTAATTATTGTAGCCTGATCTAAAATCTTTTCATACAAATCGAAACTTGGACCTTCCAGCATTCCGTCTTTTGCAATGTCAGTACAAATAACATACTGAATTCCTTTATTCATGTATTCCTTAATAAACGGGATCAAATCTTCGTCTGAATCTTCTAACCAGCCTGAAATAGCTACTTTTTCCTCTTTGGCGTCAGCACCCAAAATAATTTTATCTGAGCCATATTCTGCTATCCATTTTTCGAAAATGGTCCTGTTTTTTACGGCAATACTTCCGCCCGTGATTTGGCTTGCACCGCTTTCAAAAGCAATTCTTAAATCGTCATCTGATTTTAAACCGCCTCCAAAATCAATTTGCAAGCTTGTTTGCGTCGCTATTTGTTCCAGAATTTTATAATTGACAATTTTACTCGATTTTGCACCGTCCAGATCCACTAAATGAAGGTATTCGATTCCGTGTGCTTCAAATGATTTTGCTACTTCAAGCGGGTTTTCATTGTAAATAATCTTGGTGTTATAATCTCCTTTTGACAAGCGGACACATTTTCCGTCAATGATATCTATGGCCGGTATTATTCTCATGTTTTGCTATTTTAGAATTCAGATTTTAGATTTTAGATTTTTCTGAATTTGATATTTTGATTGAATTTAGACTTGAAATTTTGATTTTTAAGTATTGGAATTTAATTTTAGAAAGTTCTCCAGTATTTTCTCCCCGACAGCCCCGCTTTTTTCCGGATGAAACTGCGTTCCGTAAAAATTATCTTTTTGCAAAGCCGATGCGTATTCCAGCTCATAATTGGTTGTCGCAATGGCTTCATCGCAGTTCGGGGCGTAAAAACTGTGTACTAAATACATAAATTCATTTTCGGGAATGTCCTTAAATATATCTGATTTTAAATTATAAATCTGATTCCAGCCCATTTGTGGCACTTTTACAGTTGGCGTAAATTTAATCACATCCACATCAAAAATTCCCAGACCTTTGGTATTTCCTTCTTCAGAAGATTTGCACATCAACTGCATTCCCAGGCAAATGCCCAAAACAGGTTGTTTCAAATTCGGAATCAAACTGTCCAGACCGCTTTCAGTCAGTTTTTTCATGGCAGAGCTTGCCTCGCCAACTCCGGGGAAAATTACCTTATCTGCCGTCTGGATTTCTTGTGGATTATTGCTCAAAACAGCCTTAAAACCCAATCGTTCAATCGCAAACATAATGCTTTGAATATTTCCTGCTCCGTAATTTATGATTACTATTTTCAATTTATTTAGATTTTGGATTTAGATTTTAGATTCAAAGTCTAAAAGCTAAAACGATATAATTAATGCTTTTTCTTTACAAATCGGTATAATGGGCGATCATCCTGTTTACCAGTCCGTTTTCATTAAAAAACATGACTTCGATAGCCATTTTGTTCATCACTGATTTGTAATAAAGTGCCACAGAGTCCACTCCTGATGTCACTTCTTTCAATTCAAAATACAAATCCGGAATTTTCTGTAACGCTTTCTCCCAATACCCCCTTACCTGTTCTTTTCCCTGCAGCGAACCACTCTCAATTCCTCCCGCGAGTTTTATCATCGGTGTCGTGATTTCGATATCTTCTGAATAATGTTTCATGATCTCTTCTAAATCATGCGAATTCCAGGATTTAATCCATTGTTCTGCAAATTTTTTGGCTTCCATTTTTTTTTTGTTTCAGGTTTCATGTTTTAGGTTTCAGGTTGCTTTTTTTTTGAACATAGTTTAAACGCAGGGCGTGCTGAGTTTTTCGCGATGTTCGCAAGGAATAACCTGGTGTTCGTTCGTAGCGTTACTTTTGTGAACTTTGCGGTTACGTACACAACGCAAGAAAACCTGAAACCTGAAACTTTTTTTTACAACATGCCTTTCGTTGAAGGTAAAATCATCTTTTCTGTATCTCTTTTTACGGCTACTTTTATTGCTTTGGCGAAAGCTTTAAAAATTGCCTCAATTTTGTGGTGTTCGTTGGTTCCTTCCGCCTTTATATTGATATTGGCTTTGGCGCCGTCTGAGAATGATTTAAAAAAATGATAAAACATCTCTGTTGGCATTTTACCGACCATTTCACGTTTGAATTCGGTTTCCCAAACCAGCCAGTTTCTTCCGCCAAAATCAATTGCCACTTGTGCCAGACAATCGTCCATTGGAAGGCAGAAACCATAACGTTCAATTCCTAATTTATTTCCTAACGCTTTTGCGAAAACTTCGCCCAGCGCAATGGCAGTATCTTCGATAGTATGGTGTTCATCGACTTCGAGATCCCCTTTTACACGAATTTCCAGATCCATTTGACCGTGACGCGAAATCTGGTCGAGCATGTGATCAAAAAAGGCAATTCCGGTTTCGATTTTACTTTTCCCTGTTCCGTCAAGGTTTAAATCGATAAAAATATCGGTTTCATTGGTTTTACGGGTTATTGACGCCGAACGGGCTTCTAATTTTAAGAACTCATAAATTCTTTTCCAGTCTGTTGTCTGCAGAATAACGGTTTCGTCTAATTCTTCACGTTTAGATGAAATTTCACTGCTTCCCGCTCCGTCGGTGGTATTCATGAAAATGGCTTTGGCTCCCAGGTTTTTCGCCAGTTCAACATCGGTTAAACGGTCTCCTAAAACAAAAGAATTTTCGAGATCATACTCCGGATTATTCAGATATTTGGTCAGCATTCCGGTTCTTGGCTTGCGTGTTGGCGCATTATCTTCGGGAAAAGACCGGTCTACAAAAATTTCATCAAACAAAACACCTTCGTTTTCAAAGGCTTTTAAAATAAAATTCTGTGTTGGCCAAAACGTGTCTTCCGGAAAACTATCGGTTCCCAGCCCGTCCTGATTGGTTACCATTGCCAGCTCGTAATCTAATTCACCGGCAATTTTAGACAGATACTGAAAGGCTTTTGGGTAAAATTCCAGTTTATCCAGACTGTCTAATTGTAAATTTTCAGGTTCTAAAACAATCGTTCCGTCACGATCGATAAAAAGTACTTTTTTCATATTTTAATTATATTTTGGGCGTGTCCCTCCGGGTCGGGCTTTCGGCTATGTCTTTTGTTTCGTTTCTCTTCACAAAAGGATACCGCCTCTATCCCTCACGCAAAACGGTTCTTGAGATATTTTTTCTTTACCACAAATTACACGAATTCTCACTAATTCAATTCGTGGTAATTCTTGTACTTTGTGGCTAAGAATCATTTAATGCTTTTAATTTTTGGCAAATAACTTAGCGTTGTTAGGGAATTCCCTGCAGCCTTTACGGCTAAACTTTTAATTCAGCAACTTCAATTCTTTAATCAAAACTGCATTTTCTTCCGGAATTCCAATGGTAAAACGGAGACAGTTTTCACATAAGGGCTGCGTTGTTCTGTTGCGAATTACGATTCCTTTGGCGATTAACTGATCATATCTTTTATTGGCATCGTCCACTTTTACCAGAACAAAATTAGCTTCTGTCGGATATACTTTTTTCACAAAAATTACTTCCAGTAATACTTTAAGTAATTCTTCTCTTTGCTCAATAATAGAAGTTATTTCCTCTTTTATTTTGTCTGAATCCTTCAAGCGTTCGATGGCTCTTTGCTGTGTAAGTTCGTTAACATTGTAAGGTGGTTTGATTTTGTTTAAAACCGAAATTACCGCTTCAGATGCATAACAAATTCCCAAACGAATTCCGGCGAGACCATAGGCTTTGGAGAGCGTTTGCGTAATCACCAGATTTGGATATTCGTCGATTTCTGTCAACCAGCTTTCTTTTTCTGAGAAATCAATATAGGCTTCATCAATAACCACCAGACCTTTAAAATTCTGAAGCAATGTCACGACGCTTTCATCTGAAAAAGAATTTCCGGTTGGATTATTGGGGGAGCATAAAAAAATGATTTTGGTGTTGTCATCAACAGCATCCAGTATTTTTTCTACCTGTGGCTGAAAATCTGCCGCAAGCAAAACCTCCCTGTTTTCTACCGCATTTATATTCGCGAGAACACTATACATTCCGTATGTTGGTGGTAAAGAAATAATATTATCTGTTTTTGGTTCGCAAAAAGCTCTGAAAAGTAAATCCAAAACTTCATCGCTTCCGTTTCCTAATAAAATATTACTCGATTTTACGCTATTATTTTTGGCTAAAATTGCTTTGACCGAGTTTTGCTGCGGATCCGGATAACGATTTACTCCATTCTGAAACGGATTTTCATTCGCATCCAGAAAAATCATGTCGGCAGTATCAAAATCCTCAAATTCATCACGCGCTGACGAATACGGTTTTAAAGATTTTACGTTTTCTCTAGTTATTGTATTTATGTCGAATTTCATTGTCTTAATTTTTGGAATAAAGAGTATAGAGCAAAGAATAAAGAGAATAGACTTCTCATTTTATCTTTAAATCTACATTCGTTACTCTACATTCTTTTTTCTTGATTCTACACTCTTTATTCTATACTCTTTATTCTATACTCTTTATTCTATACTCTTTATTCTAAACTCTTTATTCTAAACTCTTTAATCTCAGCGTTACAGCATTTTTATGCGCCTGCAAACCTTCGGCTTCGGCCATAGTTTCGATAGCTTTGCCAATGTTTTGGATTCCTTTTTCAGTTATTTTCTGGAACGTCATGGATTTCATAAAACTATCTAAGTTTACCCCGCTGTAATTTTTGGCGTATCCGTTTGTCGGCAACGTGTGATTGGTTCCTGACGCGTAATCTCCGGCGCTTTCAGGGGTATAATTCCCTATGAAGACAGAACCTGCATTCAATATTCCATTACAATAGAAATCATCATACTCCGAACAGATAATAAAGTGTTCGGGGCCGTAATCGTTGATTAGATCCAATGCTATCTGATCGTTTTCGACCCAGATTAATTTTGAATTTTCAATTGCTTTTTTAGCGATTGCTTTTCTTGGAAGTTCTTCCATCTGAATCTGAATTTCTTTTTCAACAGCATCAATTAGTTTTTTTGAAGTTGAAACTAAAATCACCTGGCTGTCTGTTCCGTGTTCTGCCTGTGATAATAAATCTGAGGCAACAAAAGCAGGAACAGCCGTGTTATCTGCCACAATTAACAATTCCGAAGGTCCGGCCGGCATGTCTATGGCAACACCAAACTGGGTTGCCAGTTGTTTCGCCACCGTAACAAACTGATTGCCGGGTCCAAAAATCTTATATACTTTCGGGATGGATGCTGTACCAAATGTCATTCCCGCAATCGCCTGAATTCCACCTACTTTTACTATTTTGGTGACACCGCATAAATTTGCAGCGTACAAAATGGCAGGATTAATTTTTCCTGTTTTATCCGGTGGAGAACAAAGGACTATTTCTTTACAACCTGCAATTGCAGCAGGAACTGCCAGCATCAGAACAGTAGAAAACAAAGGAGCGGTTCCGCCGGGAATGTACAAGCCAATTTTCTGAATTGGTCTTTTTTCCTGCCAGCAAATCACGCCTTCTGTAGTTTCTATTGAAATTCGCTCTGTTTTTTGCGCATTATGGAATTTATAAATATTATTTTTTGCCAATTGAATCGCTTCTTTCAGATCATCTGAAATCAAACTGATGGCTTCCTGAATTTCTTCATTGGAAACTTCATAATTGTCAAGGGAGATCCCGTCAAAAATGGAAGTGTATTTGGCGATAGCTTCATCTCCTTTTTTCTGCACTTCCCTGAAGATTTCCTTTACGGTAACCTCAATGTCATCTATCGTTTTGGTTGGTCGTTTTAGTATTTCAGACCAGGTTTCTGGTTTTGGATTGTCTATTTTATTCATTTTTATTTTGCTTTAAGCTATAAGCTGCAGGCTTTAAGCTTTATTAACTTTGTTTTTTTTTTATAAGCTTAAAGCATATTGCTTACAGCCTATAGCGGGCAAAGGCCCTAAAGAACCATTTTCTCAATTGGGCAAACCAAAATTCCTTCTGCTCCCACTTCTTTTAACTGATCGATTACATCCCAGAAAGTATCTTTATCGATTACGGAATGTACACTGCTCCAGCCTTCCTGAGCCAATGGCAGAACCGTTAAGCTTCTCAGCACCGGAAGAATTTTTCCAACGGCATCAATTTTGTCATTGGGAACGTTCATTAGGATATATTTTGAATTTCGGGCTCTTAAAACCGCCTGAATCCTGAATTTTAAAGTATCGATATGTTTTTGAATTTCCGGAGAGACTTTAGGAGAGACAGCGAGTACCGCTTCACTCTTTAAAATCACTTCCACTTCTTTCAGGTTGTTTTTGAATAATGTGCTGCCGCTGGAAACAATATCGACAATGGCATCTGCAAGGCCAATATTCGGAGCAATCTCAACAGAACCTGAAATCTGGTGAATATCAACTGTCAGTCCGAAAGAATTAAAATAGTCATTTACGGTGTTTGGATAGGAAGTCGCAATTCGCAAGCCAGCCAAATCCTGAATAGAATTGTATTCTAACGTTTTAGGCACAGCCACAGAGACTTTACATTTAGAAAACCCTAATTTCTGGATTACTTCTATGCCTTTTCCTTTTTCCACTAGTAAATTGTCGCCGACGATAGCCAGATCTACAACGCCATCAATTAAGTATTGCGGGATATCGGAATTTCTTAAATATAAAACTTCGAGGGGAAAATTGGAAGCTTCCGCTTTTAACTGGTCGATTCCGTTATTGATCGAAATTCCACAATCTTTTAGGATCTGGATGCTTTCTTCGTTTAGACGACCGGATTTTTGAATTGCAATTTTTAAAGTACTCATTTTTAGTTTTTGTTGAATTAATAGTCTGAGTACAAAGAATTGGAATTAAAAAACCCGCTTGATGTACTCAAACGGGTTTTAAAATATGATGATTTACATGCATACCATTAACACATCGCCTGAGAGCAATAATGAAAATGATGATGATGTAATTGAATAGAAATCATGACTTGGTTTGTTTTATAATTCTTTGATTCGTTTGCAAATATAGAGGATAATTTCACAAAAAAGCAATTTTTAATTTAACTTAACGATAGTTTATTGTTAAAAATAATTCGAAGTCTTGTTTTTACTTCTTTTTTTTAATGTACTACAACGATTGCAACTACTCGTCAAAACTTAAAAAAATCGTAGTTCCCTCGTCTATTTTACTTTCGATCTCAAACGAAATATGAAGCAGTTCCGTCAGGCGTTTTACAATTGACAATCCTAAGCCGGTTCCTTTTATTTCGGGGTGTCGCGAGAAGTCTGACCGGAAAAACGGATTAAAAATAGCTTCTATATCTTCTTTTGCAATTCCGATTCCGTTGTCTGAAATTTTGCATATTGTCTTTTCATTTTGATGGGACAATATAATAGAAACTTCACCATCCCTGTTTGTATATTTCAGAGCATTGGAAATGATGTTTCTTAAAATGGTTATGACAAGATAATTGTCTGAATTAATAAAATAATCCTCTCTGGCATCGAAATTTACCTTTATGTTTTTTGTCGCTATCTTATCGGAATTCAATTTAAGGACGTCCAAAATTAAAGCATTTAGATAGACAGACTCGTATTTAAGATCGGCTTTTTTATTTTCAAAACGAGCCATTAAAAGGAGCTGGTCTACCAGTATATTGAGGTGATCTACTTCTGCAATACAGAAATTAATTTTATCTTCATACTCCTTATTATCTCTTGGTTTACGAATCAAGACTTCAAGTGTTCCTTTAATAACAGTCAACGGCGTTCTTAACTCATGTGAAGCATCGGAAGTGAATTGTTTTTCTCTTTCAATCGCATCCTCAATCCGGTTTAATAAATTGTTGATCGTCTGGGACAGCGTGTATAACTCATCTTTAGTTTTTGGAAGCGGAATCCTTGTTTTAAGATTATCCCTGGTTACCATTTTTGAAGTGTTGGTAATGGCATTTATGGGTTTAATGCTACGGCCGGCAAAAAAACGGGCTATAAAAAATAATACTAAAAGAATTACCGGAAATGCCAGGCACATGATCTCAAATAAATTATTCAGCACCATACGGGAATTAGTAAGCGACATCCCAATAATCAGGTACCCAATGCTTTTTGATTTAATAAAAAGGGGAACCTGAACCTGACGTATAATATTATCTCCGATTTTAGTGTCAAATAATTCAAAATCTTCAACAGTATCGTGAAATGTCAGGGTTTCCGTTTTGAGGTTCGGCGACTTTTCTGTTATTTTTTTATTGTTATCCAAAAACTGGACAAAAACCGGATTTACATCAACAGTATTGTGTTCCCGCTCTTCCCACTCTTCTTTATCAACCAAAATTACAACGCCATTCAACTCTTTAATTTCTTCGAGATGGTTTTGAATTTCAACCTTAATATCTTCATCAATATGACTATAGACAGAATGTTTTACAATAGCATAGATTGTAAAGAAAACCACCAGAACCAACAGGCCGGTTGTGACAATATAATTTAAGGCAATTCTGTTTTTAAAGGAAAGTTGTACCATTTATTAATCATTGGCGATGTATCCTACACCGCGTATTGTTTTTATATAATCTTCTTCTATTTTCAGATTGAGTTTTTTTCGGATCGCATTCATAAAAACATCAATAACACCGGTATCATATTCAAAATTGATTTCCCAGACATCCTTTAAAATCTGATTTCTGGTACAAACTTTTCCTTTATTCCGAATCAGATAAGTCAGCAATTCAAACTCTCTTTGTGTAAGTGAAATATTTTCGTCATTTTTTAAGACGATATATTTTGACAAATCAATTTTAATGGTTCCAAGGGAAAGGATTTCAGTTGCTTTTCCTTTTCGGAAATGAATTTTAATCCTTTCTACCAGTTCTTCAAAACTGAATGGCTTTTTGATATAATCGTTTGCCCCCGCTTTCAGACCTTCAATGGTTTCCTGTACGGTATCTTTGGCTGTCAGGAATATAATCGGAGTCGTATGATCTTTGATCCTGATAGCTTTACATAATTCTAATCCATTGATCTTTGGCAGCATCCAGTCCAGCAAAATTAAATCAAATTGCTGATTTTGAATTAATTCAAAGCCCTTAGCACCATCATTTGCCGTGGTCACTTTGTAACCTTCTTCCTGTAGGCCCTGCTGCAAGAACTGAACAATGCCCAATTCGTCTTCCACTATTAAAATATGATGCATCTAATGATCTTTTTTAATTAAACCCTGAAATTTTATGCTCAAAGATAAAAATTTTGAATTCTGAAATTGCTTAAAAACATGGGAATACAGAAAAAAAGCACAATCTTAAGAAAACATTAAGTTAACACTAAGCAAGGCAAAAGCACAACTTCATCTGTAATTAATTTATTGGAATTAGTTTTGTAAAAAATTCAAGCAGGTCTTCCAAATATGCATTAAAATTAACCGGTTGTTACATGGTCAGTGAAAAAAATATCCTTTTTTCTTTTTTTTACAATCCCATAATTTTCAACACTTAAGCATTCTTTCCATCTTAATCAAAACATAAAGAAGTAATGATCTTTTCTAAAAAAATTTCTCCTTTTTACAATCTCGCCTTATTCTATTTTATTATAAGTTTTGTATTGCGGATAGTATTATTTTTTCATCCTATAACACAAAGTTCTTTCAGTTTTTTTGAAAGTATAAAAATCTTCACACTTGGGCTGGTTTCAGATTTTTTTGTGTTTATAATCGCAAGTGTGTTTTTAGGACTGTATCTGGTTTTTGTTTCCAATGTCAAATACAATAAGCCCTGGGGATATCTCATTCTGGGTGGTTTTATCGCTCTATTTGCTTATGTTGCATCGGGAAAAAGTATCCTGGACGAATATGGCGGTGCTTTGCCGGGTATTGTTTTAATTTTTATTGCAATAAAAACAATCCTGTTTGCGCTTTTGCTTTTTCTTCCCCGACACCGTGACAAAATTAGATTCTGGCTTTTCGCTTTTGTGATCTTTTTATATGTTTTACTGATTCTTCAAAACGGATTGAGTGAATATTTCTTCTGGAATGAATTTGGCGTGAGATACAACTTCATAGCGGTGAATTATTTGATTTATACAAACGAAGTTATTGGTAATATTATGCAGTCTTATCCGGTAATTCCACTATTCTCTGCTTTGTTTCTGATCACCGGAATTATTACTTATTTTATTATGAAAGACGGAAAGACGTTTATTAAAACGATTCCTTCTTTTCCTGAAAAAATAAAACTTTCAGTGCTGTATGCAGGTCTGTTTCTGGTTTCTTTAGTTGTAGTTCCAACGCTGGCTTTGGCAGAGAATTCCAAAAATGTTTTTGTTAACGAATTGCAATCAAACGGATTGTATAAGTTTTTCCTGGCCTTTCAAAATAACAAACTGGATTATTTTAAATTTTACAAAACGCTTCCTAATGATAAAGCTTTTACAATTTTAAAACAGCAATTTCCAACCCTCTCCGGGGAAAATACGACACGAACGATTCAAAGTGGTTCCGCAGAAAATCATAAAAATGTAGTTCTTATTACTATTGAAAGTTATAGTGCTGAGTACATGAAAATGTATGGCAATGACCAGAACATTACACCGTTTTTAGATAGTCTGGCACAAAAAAGCCTTCAGTTTACCAATTTGTATGCTGCAGGAAACCGCACCGTTCGCGGACTTGAAGCCGTTACCTTATGCCTTCCCCCTACAGCAGGCGAAAGTGTTGTTAAACGGGAGGACAATAAAAATAAATTTTCTACGGGTGCCCTCTTCAGGAAGAAAGGATACCATGTGAAATTTATGTACGGAGGTGATGCTTTTTTTGATAACATGCAGGATTTCTACTCGGGAAACGGATATGAGATTGTAGACAAATCAAGCTTTTCTCCCGAAGAAATCACATTTTCTAATGTTTGGGGCGTTTGTGATGAAGATATGTATCATAAAGCCATAAAGGTGATGAATAAGGAAGCCAAAGAAAATAAACCTTTCTTTAATCATATCATGACGGTGAGTAACCACAGGCCTTTTACCTATCCGAATAAGAAGATTGATATTCCCGGTGACGTAAAATCGCGTGAGGGTGGTGTAAAATATACCGATTATTCATTGAAGAAATTCTTTTCAATGGCCTCTAAGCAATCATGGTTTAAAAACACCGTTTTTGTACTTGTAGCCGATCATTGTGCGTCAAGTGCCGGAAAAACAGAATTACCTATGGACAAATACAGAATTCCTGCTTTTGTTTACAGCCCCGGAATCAGACCTGAAAAATGTACCAAACTGATGTCACAGATCGATCTCATGCCAACCGTTTTGGGACTTTTGCATTTCAATTATGAAAGTAAGTTTTTTGGACAGGATGTTTTAAAACCGGACTATAAACCACGTGCCTTTATTGCCACGTATCAGGATTTGGGACTTATAAAAGATAATGTATTGACTATTTTATCTCCTAAACAAGAGGTGAAGCAGTTTCAATTACAGCTGAATCCAAAAGAAACAAAAAAAGGTATTGCACCGGAATATCAGATTTATTATTGCGAAAAACCCCTGAAAACAGAACGGACTGATTTGGTAAATGAAACTATTTCATATTATCAAACTGCTTCATATCTATTGAAAAATAAGAAATATCAGGAATAAAAAATCATGTGGAGCTCTTTATTTATGATGGTAACTTTCGTATTTTTGAAAACGCACTTATCCTAAATTTATAAAATGTACAATTTTAAAAACGACTACTCTGAAGGGGCACACCCTAATATTTTAAACAAACTGATCGAAACCAATCTCATACAGCAATTAGGATACGGCGAAGACGAATATTCTATACAGGCAAAAGCTTTGCTACGGGAAAAAACAAATAACCCGGAGGCTGTAATTTATTTTTTATCCGGAGGCACGCAAACCAACCTTATTGTGATTGCTTCGTCCTTACGCGCCCATGAGGCTGTTATCAGTGCCAAAACCGGTCATATTTCAGCTAACGAAACCGGCGCCATAGAAGCAACTGGTCATAAAGTCATTGCTATCGAAACTACTGACGGAAAATTAAAGGCTTCCGATCTTCAGATCACTTTGCAGGAGCATGCCCTGAGACCGCATGTTGTAAAGCCAAGATTGGTTTATATTTCCAACTCCACTGAAATTGGGACCATCTACACTAAAGCGGATCTTCTGTCCTTATCTGAATTTTGCAAAGCGAATAATTTGTTGCTTTATTTAGATGGTGCACGATTGGGACATGCCTTAACGGCCGAAAACAGTGATCTAACTTTGTCTGATGTTGCGCAACTTACCGATATGTTTTACATTGGGGCCACTAAAAATGGCGGCCTGATTGGGGAAGCCATTGTTTTTAACCGACCTGAAGTTGCCACAGATTTTGATTATGTACTCAAACAAAGAGGTGCTTTACTGGCAAAAGGAAGATTACTGGCCATTCAGTTTTTGGAATTGTTCAGGGATGATTTGTATTTCTCTCTCGCCAGACATGCGAATGTGATGGCGATGAAAATTTCTGCTGCGGTTAAAGAGAAAGGTTATCCTTTTTTGACCAATTCCACCACAAATCAAATTTTCCCGATTTTGCCCAATACCGTTATCGAAAAACTAAATGAAAAATACCTTTTTTATGTCTGGAAAGCAATTGATGAAAAACAATCTGCTGTAAGGCTCATTACTTCCTGGGCCACAGATGAGACAATGGTTGACGCCTTTATAGAAGACCTGAAAAATGCATAACTTTTATTTAGAAAAATAAGGATACTAAAAAAGCCTCAAATTCACTTGAATTTGAGGCTTTTTTTTACGTCTTGTAAACTGTAAACCAAAAACAGAGACTATAAACTAGTCGTTCTGATTTCTCATTCCGAACAGGTCTCCTTGCTGATATAGTTTTAAATCGTCTCTTAAGGCCTGGTAGTTTCTTTGTGTAACAGCCGGTGCATCTAAATTGCTTAAATCCGGTTTTCCTGCATTTACCCATGCCGTATACCAAAAACTGGCAGTCGCTGTAATGGCTTTTCTCATTTGATTTTCAACCATTCCGTTTAACTGCTCATGCAGTTTCTTAGCGTATTCATCAGAGAAAACAGCAGCATTGTATTTACTTTTCAATACTTTTCCATCAGCATCCATTTTAAAAACCTGATTTTCGGGAGTTCCCGTTCTTAGTTTTTTATCCACGTCAAGCAACGGCTGCGCCAGACTGTGTGTATCGTGAATCATATTCCAGATGGCTTTATGAACATCTTCATAATATTGCGCCTGCGGAACATTTAATTTATAATTTTTAGCAAATAATTCAGGAAGTTTGCTTTCCCAAAGGGCATGAATTCCTTTTTGGTCCGTCAATTGTCCGTCATGATTTGCAGAAGTATGCAAAGGCATGTGCGCATCTCCAATGTAATGACCTAAATCTGCAGCAAGAAACAGGATCTCTGCTCTGTTTTTATCTTTGAAAGCTTTGGTTAATTTAGCCATCATATCTTCTAAATACCACGGTAAAATTCCGTTATCATTTAAAAATTTGGCATCGTATTTCTTTTTGGCAGCTTCCATTGTCTGCGGAATGCTGTCTACAGCACCAAAATTCTCCATGTCAAAATAATGTCTTGGATTTTCGTCTTTGTAATTTAAAGCATATTTACGAATATCCGGTACAGATGCTTCCTGGGTAATAAAATCAATGTGATTGTAAAAAAAGACCTGAAGTTGTTGAGGCAAAGCCATAACAGCAGCTTTATTGATACGTTCGTGCCCCACGATTCCCCAGGATAATGTCAAGAATCCAATTCCTAATACTAAAAGAGCAATTAGTCTTGGTTTCATTTTAAAGTTTTTCATTTGTAATTTTTATTAGGAGTGCAAATCTATATTCAATTTAAGGATAATACAAAATAATACGGATAAATATTGTGTTAATTTCATAATGTTTAATTCTAAAAGCCATACTAAGATAAGTTCATATTAAAAGTTTCTTCGTAGTTTCGTTTTATTATATTTTAAAATTTCACATATGCGCCTGATTCGCTTACGAATAGTCTTTTTAATTTTTACTTCTGTTTGTACTGCACAAGATATTGTAGAGCTTAAAAACGTTAACGATACGATTTTAAATACCAAAAGGCAATTGCAGGTAAATACTCCGTTTGATGCAGTAAAAACAATGCAAAAATTATTTCCCGGTAAATTATATAACTTATCTGATCATAATACTTTTGTAAGCTGGAATTGCAAGAACTGTAAAACCGCTTCCTATACTGATGTTAATGGTATTGACGGAGACCAGATATTCCCCTACAACAATGGTGTTGCTACAAGATTGCTTTCTGATATCGATTATACCGATTCGAAAGGAAATCAATATAAGCTGTTGTTTTTTAACCATTCCTTTTATGATGCGGACGGATTGCAAACCAGCAGATTTTCGGGTGGTCTTGTCGGAATTGCCAAGTTTACCAAAAATGATAAAATATGGCAAATGAGATCTTTTCAACCAGGCATTGCCGCTTTTGGTGCCTTTTCCCAGTCGCCTAAACCTAAGCTGACAGAAATTGGAGAGGATCAGTTTGCTTTTACTTTGCTGCAGGTCAATGGCGGTGCCGGAGGTCCATTTGAAGGAACTCTTTATCTTGTTGCCGGATTTGATGGCAAATATCAGTCGATTATGGAAGTCCATGATTATCAGCTTACCAATAGTGAAAGCGTAACGTGGTCAAGTTCTTATACTGTTATAAACGATACTGCTAAAAAACATTTCAGGGATATTGTGATTAAAACAAAAGGTTCTTTTGATAAAGCGGCACAGGCTAAAGATGAATTTGAAGTAAATCTCCCGGCTGAGATAGCGGCCATGGCAAAAACAAAAAAGAAATTTAGTTTTGAGATTGAAAAGCGTTTTTCTTTTAAAGGAAAATCATATAAGATGACAGCGAAGCCAGTTGTAAAATTTCTAGATGTAAAATAAATCAGTTTTTTTATTAAAAATATAAAATAGAAGCCAATGCCAAACCAGCGATAAATATCCACAGAAAAACGCCCTGAAGTAAAGGCTTCACTCCTACTGATTTTAGCGTATTCACATTTAAAGTTGCACCGATAAGAAACAGTGTGATCGTTAGTCCAATTTTCGCAATACCCACAATAGAGGGTGCAACAATGGCTGTTGCAGGTACATAAGTATTTAAGAGCATGGCTAAAACAAACCATCCGATAAAATAAGGAATTTTGATTTTGCTGTTTTTATTTTTGAATAAAACCGCGGTAAAAACTGAAATCGGAATGATCCATAAAGCTCTGGCCAGTTTTACCGTCGTGGCGATTTGCAGGGCTTCAGCACCGTATTTATTGGCGGCTCCCACTACTGAACTGGTATCATGAATGGCAATGGCACACCACAGTCCAAATTCTCTCTGGGATAAATCCAGCTGATGTCCGATAAACGGAAATACAAACAACGCAATTGAGTTTAAGATAAAAATTACTCCTAAAGCAATAGAGGTCTGATTTTCACTGGATTTGATTACAGGAGAAATGGCTGCTATAGCACTTCCGCCACAAATAGCAGTGCCGCATGAAATTAAGTGTGACGTTTTTTTATCTGTCTTGAACCACTTTCCCAGTAAAGTCCCGAAAATTAAGGTACTGACAATTGAAAATATCGTCAGCAACAAACCTTCCGTCCCGGCCGAAATAGCGCTTACAGCATTCATGCCAAATCCTAAACCAACTACCGAAAATTGCAGCAAAAATGTAATCGCCTTATGATTGAATGCTGAAAATGGATTCCCAAAAACATTGACGATCAGGACCCCCAATAACAAAGCGACTGGCGGAGAAATAAGAGAAAATAAACAAAAAATCACAATCAGTCCAAAAAGGGCCTGTTGAAAATAAATGCTGACTTCTATTAAATGTGATGCGGGATGGTGCTGTGTTTTCAAAATAAATTAACTGATAATTACCTGACAAAGGTCTGTCAATTTTATTGTAATCACCAATTGTTAATTACAATCGACTATAACTTCAGGTTATAATAAGCAGCCATATTTTGAATAAACAATTCCGATAAAGGATCTGATTTACCCATCAGGGTGATGATATAAAAATATCTTTCAATCGTTAAATCTTCAACATCCAAGACTATTAATTCATTATTTTTCAACTCCTTACCTACTGCATGTATAGACATAAAAGCAAAACAGTCTGAATTCAACAAATATGATTTTATGCTTTCAGTACTTCCCAATTGCATTTCGATTTGCAAATCGGTTATTTTTACGTTTACTTGTTTCAGGCCATATTCAATAACCTCAAGTGTTCCGGAGCCTCTTTCACGTGTGATGAATTTCATTGCTTTTAAATCGCTTAATGAAATTTCATTTTGCAGGAGGAATGGATTTTTACTGTTGCACACTAAAACCAATTCATCTTTCAAAAAGGGAATGTATCTGATCGACTGATTTCTGGACTGCCCTTCTACAATTCCAATTTCAATTTCCTTATTGATTAAGGCGTTTTCAATTTGCTCCGTATTTCCATTAAGCAAATTGACTTTTATCTCCTGTTGCTTTTGGTGAAAACGGGCCAGAACGGGAGAAATAATATATTGTGAAATGGTTGTGCTTGATCCCAGACGCAGTAAGCCCTGTCGTTTGTTGACAAACGTACTCATGTCAAAGTCTATTTTGCGATAGATTTCGAAAATATTTTTGGTGTGTTTTAATAAGATTTCCCCAGCGGGAGTTAGGGCTATTTTGGAACCGTTTCGTTCAAAAAGCTTGATTTTATAAGTTTCTTCTAATTCCTGAATATGTTTGGAAACAGCCGGTTGTGTAATATACAATTCGCTTGCCGCCTTTGTAAAGTTAAGCCTGAGCGCAACGGTGTGAAATACTTTTAGCCTGAAATCCATTGTATTAGCAGTTTTGTTTCATGTTTAAAGTTTCAGGTTACAATTCGGGCCAATTCAAAACCTTTGAACCTTTGTTCCTATGAACCTTTGTACCTTTTAAAGTAATCCATTATACTTCCTGACAAACCATTCGGTTGTCAGTAAAGCAACAATCAGAATCAGCAACCAAACCCAGTCAATTAAAGGTGTTTTAGTCGAGATATTTTTTTCTATCGATTTGTACTCTTTATTTTCCAAAAGTGTTTTAATCAGCTCTGCTACCTGGTTCTGGAAAAAAGCTTTTCCATTGGTTTGTAAAGCTAACTGTTTCATTTTCAAAACATCAGGGTTTACAAACTGTTTTTCAATGTCAAAATCCAAAATTTCAAAATGTCCTGTATAGCTGGTATTTGTATTTAACTCCTTTACCGAAAAATTATATTTCCCTGCAGCCAAACCGTCCAGATTAACAGAAAAGGAATTGTTTCCTTTTAGCAAATCGTAGTTTTTGGTTTGCTTGGTTACGGCGTTGGTTACATTTATGGTAAGTCTTGCTTTTTCGTCGAATTCGTAGTTTTTGTTGAAATATTGCGCATTGATTACGATTGCTTCCCCGGAATTATAGAAACTTTCATGCGTTACAACCAATGATTTTCGGGACGTTGCTGAAGCTAAATACTGAATGATCTTATCCGTAAAAATATCATACTTTTCAAAAGACTGATTATCGATATGGCTTTGCATACGCCATTTCCAGCTGTTTTCACCTAAAAGAAAAGCGGTCCTTTTACCCTGGTTTTCGGCGAAAGCCAGTAGAGGCGCATTCGTAGAAACATTTCTGATTTTTGAAGAAAGCAAAACTGATACATTTCCATTGGTGGTGATGGTACCGAATAAATTTTGCAAAGGCGGGAAATTCTCGAAACCTATATTGTCAGTAGCAAACAGATTAAATTGTGACTGAAATTCGCTTAAATAATCTTCTCTTTGATTACTCATTTTGAAGATCAGATTGTTCTGCTGCTGATTCAGAAAATTAAAATCGGTATTGGTTCCGGTAATAATAAAAGTATTGGTTCCTGCCAGTTTATTGTTGTCGAAAATTGTTTTGAAAGCGGCTGTCGGCTGGTATAAAACCAAGACAGAAATATCCTGTAACAAATTGATTTCGTTTGGCTTGACCAATATCACCTTACGTTGTGCATTACTCTCAATCGAACGTTTTAATGCCGCAATATCGGGATGGTTTATCGCCGAAACTATTGCAATTACCGACTTTTGATCTATGACTTCTACAGCAAAATTCTTGATGTTATTATAGCTGTTTTTCTCTTTTGCATTTGATGAAATACTGGCTTTAAAAACCTGCAGCCCTACTTTATCGGCAGGTAAAAGCAGATTTAAAGTAGCTGTCTTTTTAGAAGATGAAAAAGATACTTTTTCTTTGGCAATAACAGAATTTCCCTGAACAATGGAAAAATCTGCCGTGGTATTTTTGTCCCCGGCGTATTGAAGAAATACTTCAACCGGAAATTTATTTTTATGAAAAGCGTATTTATTTACGTTGAGCTGATTGATTTTTAAATCAAAAAAAGTAGTGGTATCCCCAACAATTAAAGGATATACTTTATTCAGAGGATCAAAACGATACACATAGTCGTTTCCTGTGGTCTGATTTCCATCGGTAATAATAACGGTTGGAAAAACAGTATTCCTGTTGATGCTCTTTAGATTTTGGGCAACGGCATCTAAATTGGTTTGTTTTCCTTTGAAATCAAATGCTGTTGAAGGCTTTAGTTCCGTATCGAACTGATACGACTGAATTTCAAATTTTTCCTGAAGTGCAGGATTTGAAACCAGTTCCCGGTACAATTCAGTAACTTTTTTATCTGATTTTAAAGCTGTAATCGAACTCGAATTATCAACTGCGATTGCCAAAGGCGTTTTTGTAACTTCGAGGGCATTTTTAGTCACAATCGGATTAATCAATAATACCAATAAAGCAAAAATGGCCAAAAAACGTAAAAAAGCCAAAAGCACCATCACATTGGATTTACTTTTGGCTTTAAAAAAATATTGAAAATACGACAAACCACCGGCTATTACTAAAGAAAGTAATAATAATAAAATCGTATTTGTAGTCATATTTGTAATTTAATGAGAAGATTAATAATTCAAAGAAAAACCTTTGAACCTTTGCAACTTAGAACCTCAGTAACTTCTAAGTAAGCATTCCTCCACAAACATTCAAAACCTGGCCTGTAATATAAGCACTCATATCTGATGCAAGAAACAAGCAGGCATTGGCAACATCTTCAGTTGTTCCGCCACGTTTCAAAGGAATTCCTTCTCTCCATCCTTTTACGACATCTTCACTTAATTTTGCAGTCATTTCAGTTTCAATAAATCCGGGAGCAATTGCGTTGCAGCGAATGTTACGGGAACCCAATTCCAGGGCAACCGATTTTGTAAAACCTATAGCACCTGCTTTGGAAGCCGCATAGTTCGTCTGACCTGCATTTCCGGAAACCCCTACTACAGAACTTATATTAATAATTGAACCTGCACGTTTTTTCAGGAATGTTTTCTGAATTGCTTTTGTCATATTAAAGACAGACTTCAGGTTAACATCAATTACCTGATCGAAATCTGCTTCAGACATACGCATCAGCAAATTATCTTTGGTAATTCCGGCATTGTTAATCAGGATATCTACTGTTCCGAAATCAGCCAAAACAGCGTCTACAAAAGTTTGAGCTTCATTAAAATCGGCTGCATTCGACTGGTATCCTTTAGCTTTAACGCCTAAACTGTTCAGTTCAGCCTCCAAAGCTTCTGCCGAAGCAGCAGATGAGCTGTAGGTGAAAGCTACGTTTGCACCGTGTTTCGCAAAAACTTCAGCAATTCCTTTTCCAATTCCACGACTAGCACCCGTAATAATGGCCACTTTTCCTTCTAGTAATTTCATATTCAAAATTAAATTTAATATTTATTTGTAGCTAATCCTGCTATCCATTTCAATCTTTTATGTTTTTAAAGAAAAAACACAAAAGGATTTCCATTTCTATCAGGGCTATGAACGACTCGTCAAATATATGATAATTCCCTTTTTAAAAAAAAACAATTGTCGGTCATTTCAAGTATAAATACCAAATACAACAATTGAAACATTTTCAAATTAGCAAAAAAATAAAAAAACCAGTAGTTGTTTTCTACTGGCATGGGGTATTATGGTTTTAAAAGGGGTTCTTCCGGAAATGGCTCAAGCGGCTCCACCGGAGTGACCGGAGGAAGCATAATGCATGGCCCGTTATAAGGAAATGGTGTCCATGGTATGGTACATCTCTGACCGCCGCTTCCATTCATGTTTTTTAGTTCTTCTCTACTTAATACTTCAACTCCTGAAAAATTCAAAATTGTTTTTAACATCATAACAGGTTGTTTAATATTTTGTTCCCTCAAACTTTTTGTTGGTTGTTGAGTTTCAGACCTGTAAATAACCTTAAGCATAAAATTTCGGTGTTAAATATAAGAAAAAATTTATATTAAATAGAATAATAACAAGAAAATATTTATTTAATTGTTATCAAAAAAGCAGCCCACAAGTGAGCTGCATCTTATCCAAAAATTAAAAAACTAAAAATAAAAATCTTAATTAAGTTTCCAGGTGGTCATTCGGAATGAACTTGAAGCACTTGTAAACGTGTAAACCGGTTCTGTATAAAAAAGTTTAAAATTTTCTCTCTTCACATAAACACCATCGGCATTTACGAGATGTTTATCAAATTCCTTAAGGAATGCAGGACTTCCCACAGTGGTATTGCCATTCCATGATTTATGAGTCAGAATAACTTTTTTGCCCACCGGATCTTCTGTTACATTTACATAATGGAATATTGCTGCTCTTCCTGCAAATGTGTAATAGATAAAATTCCCAAGTGAATGATTCAGGTAAAGCTGCACAGAAGTAATCGTTACACCTGCCGGTAATGACGCATTGATTCCGGCTAATTCCTGAACAAACAATTCGGAATTTGTCGGAGCGTCTTCGGTATAGTCGCCCACGTAATATCCAAACCACGCGTGTGGACTTCCTGGAAGTAATATTTTATAATCATCTGTCAATCTCAGCGGTGCATTACTGTATTTAATGACAGCACTTACGCCTCCCGTTCCTGTTGCGGTAAAGCTTTCGCTGGCTTCGTCGTACACGAAGTTTGTAAGGCTCTGTCCTGCCACTTTTAATGCCGGGCTTACGACAAGACCTGTTGGTGTATAACCTACTCCCATGCTAACTACTTCTGAAGAACCTGCATCCAGCGAAGAAGAGGAAGCGTATCTGGATAACGGATTGTATCCAAATTCATATTTCTTAATCGATTTTCCATCATTGATCTCAAGCAATTTGAATAAAGGTTTATCGATTCCTCCCACTAAATTTTGCTCCGATAAGAGATTTTTAGACAAATCTGCCCAATCTTGCTGGGTGGCTTTTACAAAACGTACTTCTTTTACTAATCTGTTGCTTTTAAAAAGCAGATCACCATTTTCCTGTCCGTAATATAAAAACTGGAAATCGCCCATGTATCCCTTACCTCTTAAAGCAGTTGTCGGATAATTATTGGAATCTGATAAAAGATGTATCTTATTGAATGTTGTGAATACTACACTGACTGTACTTCCCAGCACCACATCATATTCACTTTCATGTTTTAAAATATCATCATCAAAATCAGATGCCATTACTACTTTTCCATCGGCAGCGAATTTAAACAGATGTGTAAAACCTCCCAATTGTGTGTCATCCGTAAAGTAAACCGCTTTCCAGCCAAATTCCGAAGAAAGCAATGCATCCTTTAATTCTTTTTTTTGTGCATTCAGACGTTCCGATGGGGTCTGATCAAAAATCTGTTCTGCTTCTGTGCTATTTGTACAGGCACCTAAGGCGTATACTGCCAGAAAGGCAACCATTAAGTACTTCAATATATTTTTTGGTTTCATAATTTTACTTTTATAAATTGTACATTAAAGTGCTTATTGATTAACAACAGCTGTTGTATTTCTCTCAGCAGCATCTCTTAAAGCATAGAAATCAATATTAAAAGCATCTTTATAATATTGCACTACTATTGCCTCTTTCTGTTTCAGTTTTGCTCTTCCGTTTAAGTTCGTAATACTGGCCAAAAGCGCCGCATATTCTGCTTTTGAACTCGTCAGTATGGTCGAAGCTGTTTCAGCAAAATCTTCAATGATGTTATTTCTTGCGTAGTTGGTTACAAATCCGAGATTTCTTGAGGTCTGAAGCTGCTCTAAATGCCACGTTCCGGTATAATCTCCGGGTGTTATTTTTTGCCAGGCCTGTTCGTCAAAAGGTTTGTTCTGATTTAAGATATGTACATATTCGTGTTGAATGGTATGAATAAATTCAGTAACATTTTCACGGTTTGACGTATCCAGATAATCTACTTCAAAAAGGGTGATTCTTTGTCCGGAGTCTGCAATTCCGAGTGTTCTTGTTCCGTTCGAATTGGAGTTTACGCCTCCTACCAGAACAATTTCTCTTGGAGCCAGTATTTTTACGAAATCAGCACCGCCCACTTCAGAATAACTGTCAATCCAGATTTGTTTTACAACTTCAAGTGCCGGCTGCACATTTTCTGTTAATGGAGGGAAAAGAAAACGGTTATTATCTACCTTATTCTGATTCCATTTATATTGTGCACTGATATTATACGGATTAAGAAAGTTCGCTGAAATCCAGTTGTCCAGTGGTGTTTTGACAGGAACTGAAAAATCTAACTGGCTTTCGGTTGGCTGATCTTCATGGGCACAGGCTGTAAAAGTTAAAACCCCTGCAACTGCCATTATTGCTCTATATTTTTTTAATATTTTCATAGTCTCTAAAAATTGAATTAAAATTTATCGGGAATTTTTTTCTATTCCGTAATTTGATGCGCTAAGCGGTATTTGCAAGGCTCTGCGTTTATCGTCCTTCGCCAGGGTTTTAACCGGATTGCCGGGATCATTACGGCTTACCACGAGGTTAAAACGTTTTACATCCAGCCATCTCAGTCCTTCATGAACAAAATCCCTTCTTCTCGCTTCAGCAATAGCTTTTATATAAGACGTCTGTAATGCTGTAAGGCTGTAAAATGGCGTAAATTCATCTGCAATGACAGGATATTTTGCCACCACCTTTGCTTCCGTTAGTTTATCTGTTGCCGGATTGTATCCTGCAGTTCTTGTTCCCAGAAAGTATTCCAGTTCGGTATTGGCTTCTTCCACTCTGCCTTTCATAACGAGTGCTTCGATACGATTCAGATACAACTCATCATTTGATAACAATACAACTCCCGCATACGGTATTCCGATATTGGCTGTAAGGTTGGTATACTTAAAATATTCTTCAAATTTCGGCGTAAACAATGTACTGCTGCTGTTGTAACTGTAAAAATCAAACAGCCATGGTTTATTGTAAAAACTGGTTTGGGCGCCAAAAAGTTCCGTTTGTTTCCCGTCAGTCAGGTAATAGTTGCTTCCGCTCGCTGATCTGGCTACAAGTGTATTTGGGGAAGCAATTAACAAATTGGCACTATACGAAGATTTCCCGTATTCTATAAACTGAACATCCGGAGCCAGGCTTGATAAAGTCGCATAATCTTTAAGTTTTCCTTCCGGTTTAGATCCTAAACTGGCTGAAACTGAAAGAACTTTATCCCAATCTCCCTTTACCAGATAGAAACGGCTGGCAAATGCATTGGCTGCTTCTTTATTGAAATGGAATTTAGGTTCTTTATAATCGTTGGTTACATATCTTAAACCTTCTTCCAGGTCTTTCTGAATAAAATCAAAAACTTCCTGTAAACTGTTTCTTTTGTAGCTTTTAAGCAATTCCGTCTCCGGTTCCGTTACGTAAGGCACGCCTAAATCTTTGGCTGCAGTAGCAGGATTGTAGCGATTGGACCAAAAGGTAACTAACATAAAGTGTGCATAGGCCCTTGCCAGTAATGCTTCTCCTTTTTGCGGATTTAAACCAGCGGGATCACCCAGTTTTTTAATCGATTCCAGCGCCTGATTGGCATGTGCAATGGCTTTGTAGCAGGCATCCCAATAGTTTCCTTCACTATCTACATTGGTCTGATCGTGCATTTCCCAGTAGTAACTCTGCTCGTTTTTTATGTTGGAGTTGTTCAGTCCGGCATCTGCAACGTTGTCTGACATAGTTTCGGCAAAATCAAGATAAGAGGCTTCCGGGTAGGCATTTACAAGTAATTCTGAAATCTTATCCGGTGTATCTATCTGCGTTCTGTTATCCGGCACTTCTGATAGAAATTCATCACAGCTGCTTAGCGTAATGATCAGTAATAAGGCCAGTGTGATTTTTATATATTTTATATTTTTCATAATCAACTATATTAAAATGAAAGGTTTAAAGAAAAACTGTATTGTGTGGTAATTGGAAAAGCAACACCACCTGTATTACGGAATTCAGGATCTTGTCCGTTTAATCTCTTATCTGAATAAATCAGCCATGGATTAACCGCAGAACCTTTTAACGTAAAAGTAGTTACTCCTAATTTTTTCTTGAAATCATTTGGAAATTCCCAGCTAAGCGAAACATTTTTCAGTCTCACAAAATCACCGTCAGCAATTCTTACATCAGAATAGTTGTAAGTATTATAGGCGCGTCCTAGCGCATTTGTCCCATCATAATTGGTAATTAATCTCTTGTCTGCAATTACCGGAACATTGGTGTACTGTTCGTCGCCCGGGTTGATCCAGCGGTTGGTAAAGTCTTTTGTAAATACAGTCAAATCATCATACTGACTGCTGAAAGCCGGATTTAAGCGAACTTTATTTCCGCCTGAACCTACAACAAATACATATAAGGACCATCTTTTGTATGTAAACGTATTGGCCAAACCTATTGATTTATTTGGTTCAATTGACCCTTCGTATTTCAGGTATTTTGTCACATTTTCAGTATCCTGGAAATTCGCTCCTGTTACTTTGTCTGACTCCCCATCCTGCATGATAAACGTTGGTAATCCCTGATTGTTCAGACCTGTGAACTGGTAGGAATAAATTGAATTTCTGGGACGTCCGACAGCGTTTCCTCCGTTTCCGTCAACCAAATCAAATGCTGTTGGCTGATTTTCCAGTTTGGTGATTTTCTGGTTGTATACCGAAAAATTAAGCGTTGTAGACCACTTGAAATCACTGGTTGCAATGTTTTGGGTTGTAAAACCAACTTCAATACCTTTTGTTTCCATATTGGCATTATTTCCCTGTTTGATCTTTTGCCCTCCAATTCCTGAAGTCACTACGAAATCAACCAGATCAAACGCTTTACGGCTATACACATCTGTTGTAAATTGCACCCTGTTGTTGAACATTCCTAAATCTACACCGACGTTAGTTTCGTATTGTTTTTCCCAGGTCAGGTCCGCATTTTGCAATTCGTCAATATTAATCCCTGTTTCTCTGTCTGAAATTCCCAGACGATCTGTAATAAAACTTTTGTAAATCGCCAATGAGTTTGTTGCTGGTCCTGCTGTAGCGGTCAGTCCGTAAGAAGCTCTTAAAGCTAAATTATTTACAGCTGTTACTTCTTTCATGAATTTTTCTTCGGCAACATTCCATTTTCCACTCACAGTATAGGTGGGCAGCCATCTTGATGAACCGCTGTTTCCCTGTCTGTTTGATCCGTCATAACGTCCTGTAATCGATCCCGTGTAACGACGATCGTACGTATACCCTACTTTCCCGAAGAAACCAACTGTTCTTTCTCTTTCTGTATTAAAACCGTAATAAGAACTTCCCTCATTGATTATTTTTTCAATAATTCTTGGGTCTGTAAAAGCGGTAAGCCCCCTGTCGTATTGAATTCCGGCAGCTGTAAAGTTGTCGCTGTTTCGGTCCAATGATCTTAGTTCCGTTCCAAAAAAGCCTTCTAATTCATGTTTGTCATTCAAAGTATTTCTGTACGTCACACTGTTTCTGATATTGTACGAAGTCAGATCATTTGTAAATTTTCTTAAGAATCCTCCATTTGGCAATACTGAAATAGGCTGTGCTGTTAAATCGTCCGGATTTTTATATAAAAAGATATTGGCATTTCTAACGATCGTATTGGCACCGTCAGCCCCGTATTCCGTACCTGCTTTGTAGGCTTCTACTACATTGGAATTTTCGTAGATTTTGTGCTCTCTGCTGGTATTCGCATAACGCGCAGAACCGGTGAGGTTATAGCTTAAGTGTTTGTTGATTTTATAATCTACATCCAACTGGAAACGCATATCTTTTACTTTAATCTCTAAAATATTGTTTTCCAATTCATTTATGATATTCATTGGTGCCCAGTTGTTTCTGTAATATTCCTTATTCCCGAAGTCATCGTAAGGTCTTAGCGTTCTGCTGGTGCTTAAAACATAGTTAAACGGATTGATATCGAAATCCCTTGTTACATTACCAAACACAACATCCTGCTGGCTTTCGTAGCTCCCCGGAGCATTCTGATCACGAACAGAAGCCATGGTAGATAAGGTAATATTCAATTTATCATTCACATAAAAAGTCCCTTTTATATTGGAAGATAATTGTTTAACACTGTCCGCAATAGTCCATCCCGGATCGGCATAATAGCCCAAAGAAGCATAGAACGTATTGTTTTTTCCACCACCTGAAAAACTCAGCGAGTGATTTTGTGTAATGGAAGGTCTGAATAAAACTTTGAACCAGTCGGTATTGGCTAATTCGTATTTCTTTAAAAATTCATTTTGATAAGGCTGTTCGTTTTTAACTCCAAACTGACCATTAGAAGTCTTGTAGAGATCAATTTCTCTGGAAAGAAGATTGTAAACCCCGCCATATCTCCCCTGAAGCGTGGATGGCATATCCAGAAATCCTTTTTGCTCCATTTCTTTTAAAATACTCATCGATTCCTGAGAATTTAAAATATCATACTGTGTATAACTTGGAACTGTTCTTACCGTATTTTCAACAGAATAATTCACTTTTAACGGAGAATCCCTGCGTCCCTGTTTGGTAGTCACTACTACAACTCCATTCAATGATCTTGAACCATAGATTGAAGTAGCGGAGGCATCTTTCAGTATTTCAATGCTTTGAATGTCGTTTGAATTCAATCCTGCAACCGCAGAACTTAACAAAGTCTCGGAATTTCCGGAAGCCAAATCCGCAAAAGAAATATTGATAATATCTTCTTGTACAACACCGTCAATAACCCATAATGGTTTGGTATCTCCAAAAATAGAAGAAGATCCACGCACCGTAATTTTAGGCGCAGTACCAAATGTACCGGTAACATTCTGAACGGTCACCCCGGCTGCTTTTCCTTCAATCATTCTGCTGATATCCACTACTCCGTCTACCTTTAATTCTGTTCCGGAGATCTTACTGATGGCTCCTGTAAAAGTTCTTTTTGATGTTTTTTCGTAACCTGTAGTGACGATCACTTCTTTTAAATTTTGTCCTGCTTCATTCAGCACAATGGTTGGTGTCGTATTTTCTATTCCAATTTCCTTAGTTTCCATACCCACATAAGAAATGACCAGTGCTGTGCTATTGGCCGGCATATCTATAGAAAAATTACCGTCAAAATCGGTCAGTACCGCTATTTTGGTCCCTTTAGCCAAAATAGTTGCACCCGGAAGCGGAACACCGCTTGGATCTGTAACTTTTCCCTTGATCACTGGTCCCGGAACTAAAGTTTCAAACAGTGAATTTGTATTATCTGAATCTGAAAAGAGATTTTTAGTGCTTTTCTGCAATACAATCTGATTACTGATTTCTGCATAGGAAATATTCAACGGTTCCAAAATTCTGGAAAGAATAGCGGATAACGTTTCATTATTAGCTTCAATACTCACTTTCTGGTTCAATTGGGCTATTCTTGAGTTATAAGAAAATTTTACCTGCGCAGATTTCGAAAGTTTAGATAATGCATTGTCCAAAGTTAAATTTTCAACTGTAATTGTTACTTTGGTATCTAATTTTTTCTGTCCATTTACATCGTTTGCCATAGCTACACTTGAAAATATAAGTGCTAAGACAAACTGAAATAGTGTTATTTTCATGATTCGATGGAGTAATCGTTGTTTAACAACTGGTTTTTTCATAATTTTGGTTTGTTTTGATTAATACTGTTTAGAGCGTATTTTAAGAAACGAATGAATTCCTTTTTACAGAAAGCAATTCAACTTTAATAAAGTGTCGAAATGTTACAGCATCTCGGCACTTTTTTTTGCATTTTTAATTCACATAGGCCTTTATTTTTATTTTTGAATTATTTTTATTTTGATGTTTCCAAATCCATATAAAGCCTGAATATTTAAGAAATCCTGTATGCCTCTTTTAAAGACTATAAGATTTTACCTTTAAAATATTGGGTAAAAACAGCAGAATTGCTGCAATGGCCACTTTAAAAAAATTAATTACATCCTTCAGATGTTATAATGATCTGATTTCCATTCATTTCAAAACTGGTGTTATTGCCGATACTTCTACAGACAATTTTCAGTTTTTCCGTAAGGGGCTGATCGCTTAATGACGTGGTCAGATGACACTCTTTTAACTTTTCACGAGGGTAATCAATATCAATTAAGTACGCCTGTTCTATGGTCTCAAAGATTTGGGAAACAGGAATGTCGGTAAATTCAAAACTTAATTGTTCAATATTACCAACACTGCCGGACAGCGTTTCATCCTGGGTAATATTGGTGATTTTGTTAAAAGTCAAATCACGCCTTAAAAAACGCAGTGCCTGATTAGGAAGCAAGACCACTTCCCGATCTGAAGACGACACTAACTCATTGGATTTTACCTTAACTTTACCGGTGCGAACAAGAACTTCGACATCAGGCTGATCAGAATAAGCTTTAACTCTAAAACTAGTTCCTACAACTTTTGTGACGATTTCGTTTGCATAAACGAAAAAAGGCTTTTTAGGATTTTTACTAATTTCAAAGAAACCTTCGCCGGACAAATACACCTTTCTTTCGTTTCCGGTAAAGATTTTAGGGTAACTTAATTTACTATTGGGCTGTAATAAAACGGAACTGCCATCAGACAGTGTAATGATTTGTGGTTTGTTGGAATTATTGGTCTGTTCTACCAATCCTTCACTATTTTTGTCTATAAGTTCCTTGTAGGTTACAATTTCATGGCCTTCGCTAAAATTGCTTTTGTAAAACCAAACCGACAGTAAGCAAAAAAACAAGGTTGCTGCAACTCCGGAAAGAAAATATTTTTTAAGAAATCTCTGTTTGGTATTTTGACTGAAATTAATACGCTTCTCGCTGTTTTCAATTTTAGCCCAGGTATTTTGTAACGCCTTGTGAATATCGGAAGCTGATAATTTCGATTCCGGGACTTTCATGGCAAGCAGTAGTAATCTTGCTTCTTCCACCAATTTTGCGCGTTGCTGATTTTCCAGCGTCCATTCTTCCCAGCCGTCTTCATCAACTTTAGATAAGATCCAGGTCTGGAATGATTCATCAGATAAAAAATCTTCAATTTCGGTATAGGTGTTACGTTTTTGCATCTGTAAAATGAGGTTACAAAAACATAGAGGACAGCACTCTTATTATATACTCACCAAATTGTGATTTTTTTTATTTTTTTTGAAATAAATTT
Organism: Flavobacterium cupreum; assembly: GCF_003996965.1. Taxonomy (GTDB): domain Bacteria; phylum Bacteroidota; class Bacteroidia; order Flavobacteriales; family Flavobacteriaceae; genus Flavobacterium; species Flavobacterium cupreum. The sequence continues at coordinate 93,612 of NZ_QWDM01000014.1, forward strand.
AAAAACTACCTGAAGATAATAGAGTAATTAGGGATAAAGCACCCTTCCATTCCTTACGAAGCGTAATCAGGGCACGGTATACCAAATTACTAGCCGACTGATAATTTATGTCCAGCATTTCTGCAATCTGCTCTACTGCGAGGCCCTGATGGTATCGCAGGTATAAGGCCTCTTTTTGTCTTGCGGGAAGATTATTCAAAAGATTATTTAAATGGAGCACTTTTTGTTTTGTGGCGTAATCATCATCAATAAGTTCGTGTTCAACCGAAAATTCCATATGAAAAGATACAGCGTCAATACTGGTCGATTTGCGAAAAATATGATCTCTTTGGTACAAGCGTGCAATCCTTTTACGGACGCTTGATAATAAATACGCTTTAACAACGACAGCGCTTTGCACTTTTTCTTTGTAATTCCATACGTCTATAAATACGTCCTGCACGCAGTCCTGCACTTTTTCTTTATCAGGCGAGAGTGAATTACCATAACTCACCAGATCATCGTAATATCTTTTGAATAAAATTGAAAATGATTTTTCATCACCTTCTCTCATCTTATTCCAAAGTGTAATATCGTCAAAAGTGTTTTGTACGGTTGTGGCTTTCATAATTTATCTTGGCGCATAATTCTAAAAAGATACTTTTACTTAATACATAGAATACAGTTTTTTAACATTATTCTTTGGATTTGTGCGATAAATATATAAAAGCAAATATATAAAACCAATTTTTTTACACAAAAGAGACAGTTTTCTAACATAGAAAACTATCTCTTTTGTTGATTTAGCTGGCTGCCTGAGCGAATGTTAAAATTATTATTATTTAAAAATGTCAGATTTTATAACATAAATTAGCAGCATTATTTTTTAATAAATTTTACGGCAGAACTACCTTTGTCTGTTTTTACTTTTAAAATATAATTGCCTGTTCTTAAATTTGAAACATCTATTGAAGAAGTAGCACGGGCATTGGGAACAGCAATTACTAATTGTCCCAAAATATCGTAAACTGCCATTGCTTGTATTTCCAAATTATTTTTTGAAGCAATATTCAAGCTTTCTTTTACAGGATTTGGATAAATACTCAAGTACTTTGAAAATTCAAAATCCTGTGTTCCTAAAGTTTTAAAAGTTGACGTTGCTTTATTGGTTAAAATCGGGAAATTATAATCAAAATAAATATTGGCTTCATTAGTAAACGAATCCCCTGTTTTTAACGTCGGCAAAGTTTTAATTTTAAAGGCAATATAGCCGTCATTAGTAGCATTGTCAAAGGGAAGGTTTATTTTTTCGAAGATAAACTCTACTTTGTTACCGTTAGAAATTTTAGTGACATACGAATGGCTTGCGCCAGTGGGCACCAAAGTCGAAAGATCAAACTTTGATACATCAATAAGGTCTTTTACCACAATATTTTCTGCCGGATAGGTTCCGGTATTTTCAAAACGAATTAAATAATGGACATATTCTCCTATTAATTCCGGTGTTACGACATCACCTTCCAGACAGGTTTTATCGTTGGGGTCATAAGATCCTACAACGGTTTGGCGTAACCCAAAAGCATTATCTTCTGGTTTATCATCATCTGTTTTAGGCGTGATTAAAGCTTCAAAACTCAAACGGTCACCCATATTTACAGCAGGTGTTTCAGTCGGTGCATTAAGACTAAGAGTAATCGTAATTTCGCGTGTTTCCAGAGGCTTTAAATCCAGATAATCCCAAACAAGTTTATTGGTACTTTGAACTGATACCATAGGGCTTGCAGCAACAAAATCAGATATCGCATCATTAAAATCAAAAGAAACAGTTCCTGATTTTGCCTGATTGCCTTTGTTTCTGAATACTAATTTATAAGTAGCATCAAATCCAGGTCTCGCAGGACTTAGTGCTAAAATGGTGACTTCCAGATCTTGATGAACCCCTTTTGGTGTCACGCAAAAGTTTTGGGTAAATGAAGCGGATTCTGACGGAAAAGTAACATTTAAAGAAGCTGGTGATACCTCATAATAGTCCGGATTTTCCAGGATTGGCACAATCGTATGTGTTCCCGCCCCTACTGCAATAACGTAATTGCCGGAACTATCCGAAATTATATTTCCCTTATTGGTTCCATCTGTTATGCTGAAATTCAGGTTTGGATAAGAATCGTCTGAAGTATCACATCCATTGTTTTCAGCATCCAGTTTCTGATTTCCTTTAATTTCATAGAAAATTCCTCCGGGCGTAAACGAACAATACGTGTTGATCTCGGACTTACTTGAATTCAATTCATATTTGATAAAATCAATTTCAAATTCGTCAAGACAGGCATATTTCATAAAAGAAAGATTCATTGAACGAAATTCAGCCAATTTTGACCCATTTTTCAGATTCAGAAATTCAAGTGGATTATTGGAGATATAGAGTTTTGCCAATTTATAATTTTCCGAGAAATCTAATTCTTTTAAACTATTATTTTCACAGACTACTTCATATATATTGGGTAAACCTTTAAAATTTAATGCCTGAATCGCATTATTATAGCAATACAAAGTTGTAAGGCTGGGAAGGTTGGATAATTCTAAGCTGGTCACCTGACCATAGATACAGTCAATGAGTTCAAGATTGGGTAAATCTTTAAATTCCAGAGATGAAAAATTATTACTTCGGCAACGTACCTCTTTTAAATTGTTCAATCCTTTCAGATCCAGAGAAATTAATTTATTTCCTGAAAAATCCAGGTATTGAAGTTTAACCAGATGAGAAACGTCCAAATGATCCAATTCATTGTTATAGCAGCTTAAAATAGTAAGGTTATTTAGACCCTCTAAATTAAGGACTGATATGTCATTATTACCACAACTCAGGCTGGTAAGCGATGTACAATTTGAAACATTTAAGTTTGTTATTTTTGATGAATTAGAGCAGTCAAGAGCAACCAAAGAGGTACAGCCTGAAAGATTGACGGTCGTTAACAGATTAACTACAAAATTAAGCTGATTCAGTTGTACGCAATTTACAGCTGTTAAGGTTTCCATATCATTATACTGGCATTCAACAACTTGTAAATTAGGTAAATTGCTTATATCGAGATCTTTAATCTGATTGTTGGAACAATATAAAGTTTGTAAATTATTTAATTCTTTTACATTTAAGCTTGTTAATTTGTTAATTGCACAATTTAAAAAGTTTAATGACGTACAGCCGGAAACATCTAAATTATTTAATTGCATGCTATTACAGGTAAGACTTGTCAACGATTTACATCCTGACACATTTATATCCGTAATCGGATTAGAGCTAAAAGTCAGAGTGGAAAGATTTACGCAATTAATTAGAGATAGATTAGTTAGTTTATTATAGTCACAAATTAATGATTTCAGTTTAATAAAACTGTCTAATTTTAGTGCTGCAATTTCATTATCCCTACAATTTAATGTCTCAATTACCGCCGATGTACTCAAAGACAATGAATTAATATTATTCCCGTTGCAATTGAGCGAAGCAAGTTTATTTAAATGACTCACATCTAAACTGGAAAGCGCATTGAGATTACAATCCAGATACGTAAGATTTACAAAACTGCTGATCCCTTCAAGGGACATAATTTGTGAGAAAGAAAGATCCAGGTAACTTATATTTGAAGCTTCACTGATCTCAATGAATCCATTATTATTCTTATCAATTTTAACAGGATTTCCGGAAAGGTCTTTTGCTACTGAATTAATAGACGATGATGCTAAGAGTCTTGCCCTGAAATTAGGATCAGAAATAGTTACGACTTGTGCGCCGGCAGTATAAAAAAAGAAAATCAGAACTAAAGAAAAGTAGTTTTTTATCATATATTAATTTATTTTCGGGCCATAAATATAGAAAGTCAAAAAATCAAAACCTAACTCTAAATAAAAAAAGCCCTACTAAATAATAGCAAGGCTTCTTAATAATTTTATTAAAAAATGGGCTGCTTAAAAAGCAACATTCCATCTTGGCAGTTTACCATTTTCGTCTAAGAAATTTTGTAAAACCTGTCCTTCAACAGTAGTTGGAATTCCTTTTACTTCAGCAGTAAAAGTTTCATACCACACTACTTCAAGAGCAGTGATGTCTTCTAATTTCATTTGTGCAGGCCAGGAATATTTTCTTCCTGTTTTAGCAAACTGATGTCCGTTTACGATTTTATCGTATAAACCACCGTTTTTACTTTTTAAAGTTCCGTCATTCTGAACAGTTCCTGTAGAACCTACCATGATTAATTCTTTTGCATCACCGTCAACAGCATAAACCACAAAAACGCCTGCACCCGCTTCCGGAGCATTACAGCTTTGTTCTAAACTATCTTCAATAGTAAAAGTAAAACTATTGCTTACTTTAAATTTTTCTAATTCTTTGTACATATTTCTTTTGTTTAAGCTTCTAAGGTTCTGAGAATCTAAGTCGCTAAGTTTTAAATTAAATTCCAGTCATTTTAAAAATGTAAAAAAGTCTCAAGAAAATATTGAGACTTTTTTGGAATTTGTTATTTTGAATATTGGAGATTAACCCAATACTTCTTTTACTTTTTTACCAATTTCAGCTGGCGAATCAACAACGTGAATTCCGTTGTCTCTCATGATTTGTTTTTTAGCGGCAGCAGTATCATCAGAACCACCAACAATAGCACCTGCGTGACCCATTGTTCTACCGGCAGGAGCAGTTTCTCCGGCGATAAAACCAACAACTGGTTTACGGTTACCATCAGCTCTGATCCATTTAGCAGCATCAGCTTCTAACTGACCTCCAATTTCCCCAATCATGATGATAATTTCAGTTTCAGGATCGTTCATTAATAATTCAACAGCTTCTTTAGTTGTAGTTCCAATAATTGGATCTCCGCCAATACCAATAGCTGTAGTAATTCCTAAACCTTGTTTTACCACCTGATCAGCAGCTTCGTAAGTTAAAGTTCCTGATTTAGAAACGATACCAACAGTTCCTTTTTTGAAAACGAAACCTGGCATAATACCAACTTTAGCTTCTCCCGGAGTAATTACACCAGGACAGTTTGGTCCGATTAATCTGGAATTTCTTTCTTTAACGTAATTATTTGCTTTAATCATGTCTGCTACAGGAATTCCTTCTGTAATAGCAATAATTACTTTAATTCCAGCATCAGCAGCTTCCATAATTGCATCAGCAGCAAAAGCCGGCGGAACAAAAATGATAGAAGTATCAGCTCCGGCCTGATCTACAGCGTCTTTTACTGTATTAAAAACCGGACGGTCTAAGTGACTTGTTCCCCCTTTTCCAGGAGTAACACCACCAACAACATTAGTACCGTACTCAATCATTTGAGAAGCGTGGAAAGTTCCTTCGCTACCTGTAAATCCTTGAACAATTATTTTGGAATCTTTATTAACTAAAACACTCATGATATATATTTTATGTAGTTTTTAAAATTGTGATGCAAAAATAAGGTTTTGTAATGTATTTTAACCTTTTTGTCATCAAAAAAATTAAGAAAATTGACTCATTTGAAAACCGCGATATAATTTGTCGTCTTTAATCTGCCAAATAGTAGAAAAGTGGGCCAGCAACATTTCTTCTCTAGGGTTCTCAATCGTCTTAACGTAATGGGAATAACGTATTGATACTAAATCTTCTTCGGCAATAATATGGCTGATTCTTACTTTTGAACGGACATAGGCGCGACTTAATTCATTGGCCATAGCCAGCATTGAGTCATGATTCAGGACAATTAATCCCTTTGTGCTATTCCATTCTACCGTTACTTCAGGATGCAAATAAGCTTTCATGATTTCGCTGTCAATCAGGGCATCCGACTTATAAAACTTTTGAACAAATTCTTTTATAGACATATCACTTCAATTTATTTAAAATTTCAGGAATCTTTTTGATATTGGCCAGTTGTTTTAACTTTTCTCTTGATTCTTCGATTGGGGTTCCGAAATACGATTTCCCGCCTTCAACCGATTTGGTAACTCCTGTTTGTCCCATAATAACAGCCTTCGCTCCAATTGTAATACCACTTGTTGTACCAACCTGTCCCCAGATCGTTACTTCATCTTCAATAATAACACAACCGGCAATACCTGTTTGTGAGGCGATTAAACATTTCTTTCCTATTACGGAATCATGTCCGACATGTACCTGATTGTCAATTTTAGTGCCTTCTCCGATAGTTGTATCTCCTGTAACGCCTTTGTCAATTGTACAAAGTGCGCCAATACCCACATTATCTTCAATTACAACCCTTCCTCCTGAAATCAACTGATCGAAACCATCGGGACGTTTTTTATAATAGAAAGCATCAGCTCCGAGAATAGTACCGGCATGAATGATTACGTTATCACCAATTACGGTATGATCGTAAATAGAAACGTTGGAATGAATCAGACAGTTTTTTCCGATTTTCACATGATTACCAATAAAACTATTCGGCTGAATAACAGTACCTTCTCCAATAGTTGCAGAAGCCGAAACCGCTACATTGGCAAACTGAAAAGGTTTAAAATGTTTTGTAAGTGTGTTAAAATCCCTGAAAGGGTCATCAGAAACTAAAAGAGCTTTACCTTCCGGGCAATCTACTTTCTTATTGATTAAGACAATAGTGGCAGCCGATTGTAAAGCTTTGTCATAATATTTGGGATGGTCAACAAAAACAATATCTCCTGGTTCAACTACATGTATTTCATTCATGCCTAAAACCGGAAAGTCTTTGTCACCTATAAATTCGCATTGAAGCAAATTTGCAATTTCTTGTAAAGATTGAACTTTTGGAAATTTCATATTTTATAATTAGAAAATTTGTCAATTAGAAAATGTGTCAATTAGAAAATGAGTCAGTTAGAAATAAATGTTCAAATTGTGTTGATCCACAAATTATCTAATTGACTCATTGACAAATTATCTTAATTAATAAACTACTCTTTTACACGCTCCATGTAATTCCCTGAAGCTGTATCGATTTTAATTTTATCGCCTTCGTTGATAAACAATGGAACGTTTACAGTTGCTCCTGTTTCTACCGTAGCAGATTTAGTAGCATTTGTCGCTGTATTTCCTTTTACTCCCGGCTCAGCATAGGTAACTTCAAGAATTACAGAGGATGGCATGTCTACTGATAATGGCAGATCCGTTTCCGTATTTACCTGAACCATTACACTTGTTCCTTCTTTCAACAATCCCGGAGCATCCAAAATGTTTTTATTTAAGGAAATCTGCTCGAAAGATTCTGTATTCATAAAATGAAATTCATCTCCTTCAGCATATAAAAACTGGTAATTATGCGTCTCAACACGCACATCGTCTATTTTATGCCCTGCAGAAAATGTATTGTCCAATACTCTTCCTGTAGTTAAACTTCTTAATTTTGTTCTTACGAAAGCCGGACCTTTTCCAGGTTTTACGTGAAGAAATTCAACTATTTTATAAATATCGTGGTTGAATTTAATACACAATCCGTTTCTAATATCTGATGTAGATGCCATTTTGTTTTTATTTTAGATTTTAGAATGTAGATTTTTAAAAACTGATCTACATTTTTTATAATATTTTAATCTTTTTAATTTTATGTACTGCAGCTTAGAAATCTAAAATCAGAAATCTAAACTCTAAAATTAATAATTCCCCGAATAACCTTTCATGATTCCTCTTGATGAATTTCTGATAAAATCAAGAATTTCATCTCTCTCAGGAGTAGCTTCCATTTCAGCTTCAATAATGCTTAAAGCTTGTGTTGTATTGTAATTTTTCTGGTATAAAATTCTATAGATTTCCTGAATTTCCCTGATTTTATCAGTACTGAAACCTCTTCTTCTTAAACCTACAGAATTAATCCCTACGTAAGATAACGGTTCTTTTGCTGCTTTTGTATAAGGCGGAACATCTTTTCTTACCAAAGAACCACCCGAAATCATAGCATGATCCCCAATATGTATAAATTGGTGAATCGCAGCCAAACCTCCAATTACGGCATGATTACCAACTACTACGTGACCTGCCAGTGCAACTCCGTTTACAATAATAGCATTGTTGCCAATTTCACAATCGTGTGCAATATGCGCATATGCCATAACCAGACAATTGTTTCCTAAGATCGTTTGTCCTGAGGCAACTGTACCCCTGTTTATAGTTACACATTCTCTAATCGTACAATTGTCTCCAATAATAGCCAAAGAATCTTCCCCGCCGAATTTTAAATCCTGCGGAACTGCAGAAATTACAGCCCCCGGAAAAATATTGCAATTTTTACCAATACGAGCGCCTTCCATGATGGTTACATTTGAACCAATCCAGGTACCATCACCAATAATAACATTATTGTGAATTGTTGTAAAAGGCTCTATTACAACATTTTTAGCGATTTTAGCGCCAGGATGAACATAAGCTAATGGTTGATTCATCTGTATGTTTTATATTTTTAATTAAAATAGTCTGATTTGGGCAACAAACGTAAACAATAAAATTGATTTATATTATTGTTTTCTTGCAATTTGAGCCATTAATTCTGCCTCTGTTACTAATTTCCCGTTTGCATATGCATTTGCCTGCATGTGACAAATTCCTCTTCTGATCGGAGAAATCAATTCACATTTAAAAATTAAGGTATCACCCGGCAATACTTTATGCTTGAATTTAACATTATCTATTTTCATAAAATAAGTCAAATAATTTTCAGGATCCGGAACAGTACTTAAAACTAAAATTCCTCCTGTCTGAGCCATTGCTTCCACAATTAAAACACCCGGCATAACTGGTGCTTCAGGAAAATGCCCTACGAAGAAATTTTCATTCATAGTTACATTTTTCATTCCCACGACATGACTTTCAGACATTTCAATAATTCTGTCAATCAACAAAAAGGGAGGTCTGTGTGGCAAAACGGCCATGATTTTATGAATATCCATCAGGGGCTCCTGATTTAAGTCATAAAACGGTACGTGATTTCTTTGCTCAATTTTAATAATCTTTGCCATTTTCTTGGCAAACTGAGTATTTACATAATGACCCGGTTTGTTTGCAATGATTTTACCCTGAATTCTTACTCCGATCAATGATAAATCGCCAACAACATCAAGCAATTTATGTCTTGCTGCTTCGTTTGGATAATGCAGCGTAAGATTGTCCAGAACACCATTTGGTTTTACTGAAATTTTATCTTTACCAAAAGCTTTCTTTAAATTTTCCATTGTAGCGTCAGATATTTCCTTATCTACATATACAATAGCGTTATTTAAATCACCCCCTTTTATTAATCCGTTTTCTAATAAAGACTCTAATTCATGCAAAAAACTAAAAGTTCTTGAATTCGCAATTTCGTCTTTAAAATCAGCTATACTTTTCATCGTTGCATTTTGGGTTCCTAAAACCTTAGTCCCAAAATCAACCATTGCCGTCACCTGATAATCATCACTTGGCATTACAAGAATCTCGCTTCCGGTAGTTTCATCAGTAAAAGAAATCACTTCTTTTACTACATAAACATTACGTTTACCATCTTGCTCTTCGATTCCTGCTTTTTCAATAGCCTCTACAAAATATTTTGAAGAACCATCCATGATAGGTAGTTCTGAAGCATTTAATTCTATAATAACATTATCCAGGTCACATCCTACTAAAGCAGCTAAAACGTGTTCCGGAGTTTGAATTTTAACACCTAATTTTTCTAAATTGGTACCTCTTTGTGTATTAACAACATAATTAGCATCAGCCTCAATGACCGGTTGGCCTTGCAAATCTATTCGTACAAAAGTGAAACCGTTATTAATTGGAGCTGGTTTGAAAGTCATTGTAACTTCTTTTCCAGTGTGTAATCCAACGCCTGTTAGTGAAATTTCATTTTTGATGGTCTTCTGTTTAACCATTATTTCCATTTTTTGGGTTTATTATTTGTTTTTTTAATTCTTCCAGTTCGGCTATAATTTTAGGCAGATTCTTGAAATGTACGTATGATTTGTTAAAATCGGTATATCCAAGTGAAGGCGTTCCCTGCAATATTTCATCGTCTTTGATGTTTCTTGCCACTCCCGACTGAGCCTGAAGCCTTACATTATTGCCTATAACTAAATGGCCTGCGATACCTACCTGCCCGCCAATCATACAGTTTTCTCCAATTTTTGTAGAACCTGCTACACCGGACTGCGCTGCAATAACAGTGTTTTTACCGATTTCCACATTATGGGCGATCTGAATCTGATTGTCTAATTTAACTCCTTTTCTAATGATCGTAGAACCAAGAGTCGCTCTGTCTATTGTTGTATTGGCACCAATATCTACATGGTCTTCAATAATAACATTCCCAATTTGCGGTACTTTGCTATACACCCCTTCTTCGTTTGGCACGAAACCAAAACCGTCAGCGCCTATAATTGCGCCCGAATGTATGGTGCAGTTATTCCCTATAATAGTTTCAGAATATATTTTCGCGCCTGCAAAAATATATACATTATCTCCAATAACAACATTATCTCCAATAAAACTGTTAGGGTAAATTTTGACATTATCACCCAGAATCACATTTTGTCCTATATAACTAAAGCTTCCCAAATATAAATTCTCTCCATATTTAGTTCCTTCAGACATAAAAGATTGTGCTTCTATTCCGTTTTTATTTAATTTCACCTGGTTGTAAAATTCCAATAATTTAGAAAAAGAGGCATACGCATCTTCTACTTTTATCAAAGTGGTGGTGACTTCGGCTTCGGGTATAAAACTGTCATTAACAATGGTCACTGAAGCTCTTGTAGTGTATATGTAGTTGATATATTTTGGATTAGCCAAAAAAGTAAGCGATCCTTCCTCGCCTTCTTCAATCTTAGATAAGCGAGAAACTTCTGCATTGGGATTCCCAACAACTTCTCCTTCTAAAATTCCTGCTATTTGTTCTGCTGTAAATTTCATTGCGACAAAAATATAAAAAATAGATTTTAAATGTTAATTTTAGATAAGTTGTTTTGGAAAACAGATGTAATATTTTGTCACCAGTTTGGATAATGATTTCAAATTCAGCTGATCAGAAGCTTCAACAACATCTTCAATTGTTTTATCTTTTTTCAAAATTCGTATAGGTTCGGCCTCTTTACTGTACGCCTGATTCTTTATTTTTCCCCTGAAAATAAAATAACCCGCTTCCAGTAACGTAACATGATGCTCTTCTGCAAATTCTTCCTTTAAAGACTGCGACTCTTCCATAGGGATTTTCTCCGCACTCAGTTTAATCTTCAGTAAATCCCTGTTAATGATCATTTTACTCAATGTAGAAAGTATAAAATCATCCTGTTTCTGCCAGGCTTTCAAGGCGCTTATAATATCAAAATCATCCAGTTGGGAAAACAAATCTAATTTTTCGGCATCAAAATCTTCAAGCGTAATTTTGTTTTTCATAAAGTACAAAAGCGGTTCACTGCAAGGCAGGCTCACGCCTTTTAACGTTAGTTCTTTGGCTCTTTTTAATACTTTCATCAAAATTAATTCAGCTACCAGGCTCGTTTTATGCAAATAAGCCTGCCAGTACATTAATCGTCTTGACAACAGGAATTTTTCTACAGAGTAGATTCCCTTTTCTTCAATCACCAAAACGCCGTCAACCACATTCATCATCTGAATAAGTCGTTCCGAATTGACATTTCCTTCTGCAACACCGGTATAGAAACTATCCCGTTTCAGATAATCCATTCGATCCATATCCAATTGACTTGAAATCAGTTGCAACATAAATTTTCGGTGGTAATCCCCTTTAAAAACCTGAATGGCCAGACTCAGCTTTCCTTCGAACTCATCATTCAGCTGATTCATGAATAATAATGAAATGGCTTCGTGATTCACGTCTTCCACAATACTTTTTTCCATGGCATGTGAAAATGGCCCGTGACCGATATCGTGCAGTAAAATAGCGATATATAAAGCGTTTTCTTCTTCGGGTGAAATGGCAACTCCTTTAAAACGAAGTGTTTCTACCGCCTTTTGCATTAAATGCATACAGCCCAGTGCGTGATGAAAACGGGTATGATTTGCTCCCGGATAGACCAAATAAGACAATCCCATTTGAGAAATACGGCGCAGACGCTGAAAATACGGATGCTGGATTAAATCGTAAATAAGCTCGTTTGGGATGGAAATAAACCCGTAAATGGGGTCATTGAATATTTTTAACTTATTAATATGAGTCACTATTTGGTTATTTTTTAGGTCAACAAATATAAGTAAATAACTATAAAGAGTTTTCAGTTTTTCATTTAAAAATAACGGCATTCCATACGGGCATATTGTCAGACCCTGATTCCTGAAATAGTATTTGCCAAAAAAACATAATTTGTTATTCTGAATTTTATACTATTTTTAATACTTTTTAAGTTCTATACCTTTAAATTGCATTAAAATTAATTTTGTTTATGGATAAGATAAAAATACTTTGGGTCGATGACGAGATCGATCTTTTGAAACCACATATATTATTTCTGGAAAAGAAAAACTACGCTGTTACCACTTGTAACAACGGTTTAGACGCAATTGCATTGTTTGATGAAGATAATTTTGATATAGTTTTTTTAGATGAAAACATGCCCGGAATGAGCGGCCTGGAAACACTTTCTGAAATGAAAGAAAAAAAATCAGCCATTCCGATGATTATGATTACCAAAAGTGAAGAAGAATACATAATGGAAGAAGCCATTGGTTCTAAAATCGCTGATTATTTAATAAAACCGGTAAATCCTAATCAGATTTTACTGAGTTTGAAGAAGAATCTGGATCATTCCAGATTAATTTCAGAAAAAACAACTTTAGATTACCAGAAAGAATTCCGAAAAATCTCAATGGAATTAGCCATGGTGAATTCATTTGAAGACTGGGTAGAACTATACAAAAAATTGATATTTTGGGAATTAGAACTCGAAAACATCAATGATCAGGGAATGATCGAGATATTGGAATCCCAAAAAGTGGAAGCCAATTCTCAATTTGGAAAGTATATTGAACGCAATTACGAAGACTGGTTTGCGCCAAAAGCAGACAAGCCCATTCAGTCGCATAATTTATTTAAAGAACTGGTTGTTCCCGAAATCAAAAAGAAAGACAAGCCTATTTTATTTGTTGTTATTGATAATTTGCGTTACGACCAGTGGAAATCTTTTGAAACTGTAGTAGCCAACTACTATAAATTAGAAAAAGAAGTTCCGTATTTCTCCATCCTTCCAACAGCGACACAATATGCCCGAAATGCTATTTTCTCCGGTTTATTGCCAACAGAAATGGAAAAACAATTTCCGCAATACTGGAAAAATGACGTGGAAGACGGTGGAAAAAACCTTTACGAAGCCGAATTTTTAAGTGCACAATTAAAACGTTTGGGCTTAAATATTAAGGAAGATTATTTCAAAATCACCAATTACGCCGGCGGAAAAAAACTGGCTGAAAACTTTAAGGCTTTAAAAGGCAATGATCTGGTAACTGTGGTCTATAATTTCGTAGACATGCTATCACATGCCAAAACCGAAATGGATGTCGTAAAAGAACTCGCATCGGATGATAAAGCCTACCGATCCCTGACATTAAGCTGGTTTAAAAACTCTCCTTTACTGGAAATTATCCAGCAGGCTCAACTTTTAGGTTTCAAACTAATCCTGACTACAGATCACGGAACTATTAATGTAAAAAACCCGTCAAAAGTAGTTGGAGATAAAAATACAAGTTTAAATTTGCGCTATAAAACCGGTCGTAGCCTAACGTACGAGCAAAAAGATGTCTATGTTGTAAAAGAACCAAAAGATATTGGCTTGCCGGCCATAAACATGAGCAGTTCTTTTATTTTCGCTAAAAATGACTTCTTTTTGGCCTATGTAAACAACTACAACCATTATGTAAGTTATTATAGAAATACGTATCAGCATGGTGGAATTTCATTAGAAGAAATGATAATTCCGTTTTTGGTATTCAACCCTAAGTAGCAAAGTTTTCAGTGGGCAGTCGCAGTTACAGCTTTAGCGCTGAGACTGTAAACTGGGACTTATTTAAAATAAAGGCCACAGCTTCCACAGATTCAAATAGATTAAAAAATCAATAAAATCTTTTAATCTGTGGCAAAAAAAGTTTACTGTCGCAGTTACAGTCGCAATTCAGTAACTGAAAACTGCGACTGCGACTAAAATTGAGATTTATTAAAAAAACAAGAAATGAATATTATTTTTTCATTAGACCAGATTAAAGAAGCAGCAACACAAATTTTGGCTCAGAATCCAAAGAAAATCATTCTTTTCAACGGAGAAATGGGCGTGGGAAAAACAACTTTAATCAAACAGTTGTGCAAAACTCTTGGAGTTCAAGATGCTACGAGCAGCCCAACTTTTTCTTTAGTTAACGAATACTATACTTCTGACAATCAAATAGTTTATCATTTTGATTTTTACCGTCTGAATAAAGAAACAGAAGCATTGGATATGGGCGTAGATGATTATCTGTATTCGGGTAACTGGTGTTTTATTGAATGGTCTGAAAAAATAGAAAATCTTATTCCTGGCGAGCATTCGGTTGTTACCATTCAACTATTAGCCGATGGAAAAAGGGAATTGAATTTAGTTTAATTATTCCCAAAGCTGCACTAAAATGACACGTAGAAACACAAAAAATTTTGTGCACCTTTGTGAAATCTCAGCGAATATTCGGGAAATAATGTTCTTACAATAAAATAATTAAAACTGAATCCGCAGTATAAAGTAGCGATAATTTCTTTTTCAGCAGATATAAAAATGGAAAAAATAGTATCCTAATTATTAATGTTTTATTAGCAGAATATTTCTACTAATTTAAAACTTTTTACGTAATTTGTACCCTTAATATTTTTGAATAATACATGTCAATTACCTTAACTCCATTTACGAAACAACAATTGTTGCCACAAGAAGAAAAACTTGAAGTGGGCCGATTTAAAAGAGAACTTTTTATAGGAATCCCTAAAGAAACAAGTTATCAGGAGCGTCGTATTTGCCTGACTCCGGACGCCGTGAACTCATTAACTTATGAAGGTCATCGCGTTATGATTGAATCCGGAGCCGGAGAAAGTTCAAGTTATACCGATAAAGAATATTCAGATGCCGGTGCAGAAGTAACAAAAGACACCAAAAAAGTATTTGGCTGCCCGATGCTGCTCAAAGTAGAGCCGCCAACACTGGCAGAGATTGAAATGATTAATCCTGAAACGATCATCATTTCTGCTATTCAGTTAAAAACCAAGAAAAAAACATACTTCGAAGCTTTGGCGCAAAAAAAGATCACTGCACTTGCTTTTGAATATATAAAAGATGAAGACGGATCCTACCCTGCCGTAAAATCACTGAGCGAAATCGCAGGAACTGCCTCAATCCTTATTGCAGCAGAATTAATGATCACAGATGAATTTGGAAAAGGCCTTTTGTTTGGAAACATTACAGGAGTTCCTCCTACTGAAGTTGTTATTTTAGGAGCCGGAACCGTAGGTGAATTTGCTGCTAAAACCGCTATTGGTTTGGGAGCAAACGTAAAAGTTTTTGACAATTCGATTACTAAATTGCGACGTTTACAAAACAATCTAAACCAGCGAATTTTTACTTCAACCGTGCAGCAGAAAGCATTATTAAAAGCATTAAGACGCTGCGATGTCGCTATAGGAGCCATGCGCGGAAAAGAACGCTGTCCTATTATAGTGACAGAAACCATGGTAGAGCACATGAAAAAAGGTGCCGTGATTGTTGATGTAAGCATTGACACCGGAGGATGTTTTGAAACCTCTGAAGTTACAACGCATGAAAAACCAACCTTCATCAAAAGCAATGTTTTGCATTATTGCGTACCTAACATTCCTTCACGATATTCCAAAACTGCCTCACTTTCAATAAGTAACATCTTAACACCTTACCTGCTTCAAATAGCGGAAGAAGGCGGCCTGGAAAGCTCGATAAGATGCAATAAAGGACTCAAAAACGGAGTCTATCTGTATCATGGAATCCTGACAAACAAAGCCATTGGAGAATGGTTTGATTTACCGGATAACGATATCAATTTACTTGTATTTTAAAAGAACTTTAATGTACCTTTGCCAAAAAATATTTTCATGAAGTTCGTACATCGTTTTGCTTATTATTTGATTGGTCTTATTATGGGATGCTTTTTCGTAGCCCTTGTTTTTAGCGGAAAAGACACCAGATGCAATTACTTTCCAAATGCCAGGGTTTTAAATAATCTGCGTACAAAACCTTTTCAATATTCCCCAAAAGCAATTCAGACTTTAAACGAAAAATGGGTTGACACAGCCGATGTTAGGAAAACACTAACGTACGGAGACGTTGATTTTGATCAGAGCAATGTGACTTTCAAAAAAGGAAAACTTTATGTAATTGAAGGCAAAACCATAAAAAATCAGGAAATTATCCTAAAGGTAATTAACTACGAAAGCAAAGCTGTTTTAGACGAAATCATCAAAAAACCTTTAGAAAAATAATCCACATTTTGTCGTTCGAACAACGGGAAATCTTCGCAAGAAGCTCGACAAAGATTAGATTCTTGTTGCAAAGTTACCTACTAAGATTTCCCGTTCCCCAAAATGACAAGATTCTATAAAACTTATATGTGACTAACATCACTTATATGGTGTAAGATTACCACTCAATCTCTTGAATGCCCTTTGCTTTCAGAAAACTATTCGTCTGACTAAAATGTTTGTTCCCAAACCAAAATCCTCTGTTCGCGCTTAAAGGAGAAGGATGGCCTGATTTTAAAATATGATGTTTTGTTGCATCAATTAATGCTGCTTTCTTTTGGGCAAAACCTCCCCAAAGTAAAAAAACGACATTTTCACTCTCCGCCGAGATTTGCTTAATAACAGCATCTGTAAATTTTTCCCAGCCTTTTCCCTGATGACTTCCGGCTTCAGATTCTCGAACGGTTAAAGTAGCGTTTAAAAGAAAAACACCCTGATCTGCCCAACGTTCTAAATTTCCCGTTTTTGGCAATGGTTTGTTTAAATCAGTTTCAATTTCTTTAAAAATATTCTGGAGAGAAGGTGGAAATGGAATTCCATCATTTACAGAAAAACACAATCCATTGGCCTGATTAGGACCGTGATACGGATCCTGTCCGATAATTACAACTTTTACCTGATCAAAATGGCAATGGTCGAAAGCCGAAAAAATCTGGCTTCCTTTTGGATAACATATTTTTGTCGCGTATTCTGATTTTACGAAAGCGATTAATTCGTTGAAATAAGGTTTTTCGAATTCCTCTTTCAAGACGGGCTTCCAGGAATCATGCATTTTAACGTCCATACTTTTTTTATGCGAATTTCGGAATTTTTTTATTGCAAACATATTTACGCACTATAAAATTAGACCAAAACTTTACCACATTCAATGGTACAATTTTTGTACTTTTGCGTGACTTCATAAAGAGAATAAATGATTAGTATTACCGAAAAAACATTACAAGACTTACAATTTCCAACCGTACTCGAAACCATTTCAGCTGGTTGCAATACCGACATTGGAAAGGAAAAAGCTTTACATATAACTCCGTTTAGAGACAAGGAAACTTTGATGCAGGCTTTGATGCAGACATCAGAATATGTTTCTTCGTTTCAGAATAATAACGCAATTCCAAATCATGGTTTTGACGCGATAACGCACGAAATTAAATTCCTGGCCATAGAAGACAGTTTTCTGGAAGTAGGCAGTTTCAGGAAAATTGCGACGCTTTCATCAACATCGAATTTCCTGCTGAATTTCCTTAAAAAATTTGATGATTATTATCCGAATTTAAATGTAAGGGCTTCAAGGGTAGAATATACAAAAGATATTGTGACGCTAATTGATGCCATTGTAGACAAATATGGCGAAATAAAAGACAACGCCTCACCTGCCCTTTTAAGCATTCGTCAAAATATGAATATCGTTCGCGGCAAAGTAAACCAAAGTTTCGGAGTTGCCCTTACTCACAATAATAGTCTTGGCTATTTAGACGATATAAAAGAAAGCTTTGTACAGAACCGCAGGGTTTTGGCGGTCCTGGCCATGTATCGCCGTAAAGTAAAAGGTTCTATTTTAGGAAGTTCCAAAACCGGAAGTATTGCCTATATTGAACCTGAGGCCACTTTACAATATTCAAGAGAATTGGCAAATCTTGAATACGAAGAAAAAGAGGAAATTACGCGGATTTTAAAGCAACTATCCAATGCAATTCGTCCTTTTTTACCGTTACTAATTGAATATCAGGAGTTTTTAAGTGATATTGATGTGGTGGCAGGAAAAGCAAAATACGCCAACAGAATCAATGGAATTCTGCCAACAATTACGGAAGAAAGAAGATTATTCTTCAGGGAAGCCTATCATCCGATTTTGTACCTGAATAATAAGCAGAAAAACGAAATCACGCATCCGCAAACCATTGAATTAAAACAGGACAACCGAATCATTGTTATTTCAGGACCTAATGCGGGCGGAAAAACAATTTCGCTTAAAACAGTTGGTTTACTCCAGTTAATGTTACAATCCGGAATGCTGATTCCGGTACATGAACGAAGTGAAACTTTTCTTTTTGACAGAATTTTGACGGACATTGGAGATAATCAATCTATTGAAAACCATCTAAGTACGTACAGCTATCGATTAAAAAACATGAATTATTTCCTGAAAAAGTGTAATAAAAAAACCATGTTTCTGATTGATGAATTTGGTACAGGATCTGATCCGGAATTAGGTGGAGCCTTAGCAGAAATCTTTCTGGAAGAATTCTATCATCGTGAAGCTTTTGGAATTATCACGACGCATTATTCTAATCTGAAGATTCTCGCCAACGAACTTCCCTTTGCTACAAACGCCAATATGATGTTTGACGAAAAATCATTAGAACCGATGTATAAGCTGGCTCTTGGTCAGGCCGGAAGTTCTTTTACATTTGAAGTGGCCTTGAAAAACGGCATTCCGTTTGGATTGATTAATCGTGCGAAAAAGAAAATTGAAGTCGGTAAAGTACGTTTTGATAAAACGATTGCAACCCTTCAGAAAGAACGTTCCAAGCTCGAAAAAACTTCTATCAACTTAAAAGAAGAAGAAACCCGGGCGCGTGAGGAAAGCAAGAAGATGGAAAACATCAATGTAAAAATTAAACAAAAACTGGAAAGCTATCAGGAATTGTACGACAGCAACCAAAAGACCATTTACATTGGACAAAAAATTGAAGACATCTCTGAAAAATATTTCAATAACAAAAACAAAAAAGAACTGATTGGCGAATTTTTGAAAATCATTGAAATTGAAAATTCAAAACGTAAAAAAGCAACTCCAAAAGAAGCAAAAGCGATAATCGAAAAGAAAAAAGAAGTTATTGCAGAAGTTACAGTTCAGGTGGAAGAAATTAGAAAAGAGAAAAAAGAAAAGAAACTCAAACCTGTAATCGAAAAACCTAAACCAATTCTAAAAGTGGGTGACAGAGTAAGAATGCAGGATGGAAGATCGGTTGGAAGTATTGATTCCATAGAAAAAAATAAAGCAACCGTAAACTACGGAATGTTTACTTCAAAAGTAAGCCTGGACGAATTAGAGTTTGTCGAAGCGGGTAAGAAGTAGTTTTCAGTTTTGAGTCGCAGTTTTTGAGTTTTAAAATTGGGAAAATTGGGTAAAATTAAAATAAAAGCGATTTAAACAAGCATCTGCTTGAGAACTATAAACGAATTTGTAAAATTTAAAAAAATCGCTTAAAACTTATTTATGAAGGTTGTTTTTGATTTGTAAAATCTATGCAAAAAACTATTTTTATAAACAAAACAAATAGTTTTGAAAAAGCTTTTTTAATAAAGCTTTTTTATTTGATGGAAAGATCTGCGCAATCTTGTCATTTCGACGAAGGAGAAATCACAAACGTAATTCGACAAAGACTGATGATTTTTTTTATGGAATAAATGGTGTGATTTCTCCTTCGTCGAAATGACAAACCATGCACACTAGCTTTGAAAAAACCTCGAAAACTTAAATTCAAAAATGAAAGATCTTCCAAAAAACAAAAAAATAATCCTTTTCGACGGAGTCTGCAATTTATGTAATGGCGCCGTTCAGTTTATCATCAAACATGATAAAAAAGACACTTTTAGGTTTCTAGCACTGCAATCGGAATTGGGAATTGAAATTTGTCGGTATATAGGTGTTGATCAAAATAAAATTGACAGTATTATTTTGTATCATCCGGGAATTGCTTATTATTACAAATCTTCCGCTGTTCTTGAAATAGGAAAAGATCTGGGTGGAATTTATAGTTTAGCTTCCGTCTTTAAAATTTTTCCGGAAAGGTTTCGAAATTACATTTACGATTATATTGCTAAAAATCGATACAAATGGTATGGTAAAAAAGAAAGCTGCATGATTCCTACTCCGGAACTGAAGGCAAAATTTCTTTAATTCCAATTTTTTTAAAAATTCCAAATTCCAATTCTTCAACGCGATATTGTCATTTCGAGGAACGAGAAATCTTCGCAAGAAGCCTGAAAAAGATTTGATTTTTGTTGCGGAATTATTCACTAAGATTTCTCGTTCCTCGAAATGACATACTAAACGAAAATATTATTTTGAAAACCTTTTGTGGCGGGATTAGCTTCTAAAATTTAGGCCTGCTAAGTTTTGTATTTACAACAAAAAATCCCAAATTCAACTGATTACAATTGGAATTTGGGATTTTAAAAATTGAAATTTATTAGAAATTATTATCTAATTAACTTTCTGTATTTCAAACGTTTTGGAGTTAAATCACCACCCAAACGTTTCTTTTTATTTTCTTCATATTCAGAAAAACCACCTTCGAAATAATATACTTCAGAATCTCCTTCGAAAGCTAAAATGTGCGTACAAATTCTGTCTAAGAACCATCTGTCGTGCGAAATAATTACGGCACAACCAGCAAAATTTTCCAAACCTTCTTCTAGTGCACGAAGTGTGTTTACATCCAAATCATTCGTTGGCTCATCCAGCAAAAGTACATTTCCTTCTTCTTTCAATGTCATTGCAAGGTGCAAACGGTTACGTTCTCCTCCAGATAACATGGATACTTTTTTATTTTGCTCGCCGCCACCAAAATTGAAACGTGATAAATAAGCTCTTGAATTCACTTGTTTTCCACCCATCATGATTAATTCCTGACCATCGGCAAAGTTTTCCCAAATCGATTTATTTGGATCTATATTAGAGTGTGACTGATCTACGTAAGCGATTTTTACTGTTTCTCCCACTGAAAATTCTCCGCTGTCTGTTTTTTGCTCTCCCATGATCATTTTGAAAATGGTAGATTTACCGGCACCGTTTGGTCCGATAATTCCAACAATTCCGGCTTGTGGTAAAGTGAAGTTCAAATTATCGTACAACAATTTCTCTCCAAAAGCTTTTGCTACATTTTTTGCCTCGATAACATTTGTTCCTAAACGCGGACCATTCGGGATGTAAATTTCCAGATTTTCATCCAGTTGTTTTTGGTCTTCGTTCAATAATTTATCGTAATTCTGTAAACGCGCTTTTTGTTTTGTCTGACGTCCTTTCGCTCCCTGACGAACCCAGTCCAGCTCACGTTCTAAAGTTTTTCTGCGTTTAGAAGCTACTTTCTCTTCCTGTGCCATACGGCTTGATTTTTGGTCTAACCAGGAAGAATAATTTCCTTTCCACGGAATACCTTCTCCTCTGTCCAGCTCTAAAATCCAGCCTGCCACATTATCAAGGAAATACCTGTCGTGCGTTACCGCAATTACAGTTCCTGCGTATTGTGCCAAATGCTGCTCTAACCAAAGTACAGACTCCGCATCAAGGTGGTTGGTAGGCTCATCCAAAAGCAATACATCCGGTTGTTGCAATAACAAACGGCATAAAGCAACACGACGACGCTCTCCTCCTGAAAGGTTTTTAATAGGCGTATCACCTTCCGGAGTACGCAACGCATCCATTGCAATTTCTAATTTGGTATCGATTTCCCAGGCACCAAGAGCGTCAATTTTGTCTTGTAAAGCGGCCTGACGATCCATCAATTTGTCCATTTTGTCCTGATCTTCGTAATTTTCAGGAAGACCAAATAAATCATTAATTTGATTGTACTCTTCTAAAACTGCCATAGTTTCAGCAGCTCCTTCACGCACAATTTCGATAACGGTCTTAGAATCATCCAGAATTGGTTCCTGCTCTAAATAACCTACAGTGTAACCAGGCTGAAAAACAACATCTCCCTGAAAATTTTTATCAACTCCTGCAATGATTTTTAATAAAGAAGATTTTCCTGAACCGTTAAGTCCAAGAATACCAATTTTTGCACCGTAAAAGAAACTCAGGTAAATATTCTTAAGAACCGGTTTATCTGCTCCCTGATAGGTTTTGCTCAATTTCTGCATTGAGAAAATTACTTTCTTATCGTCTGACATATTATGTTTATTGTTATTAGTTTATTGTTAAATTATTTAAATTTAAGTCCTTTGATTTCACAATTCCTTAAATAATTCATCATCGCTCCTATTTTATTTTTTTCTATTTGAGTCATTTCATTTAATCTCAAGTGTTGTTCTTCTGAAATCAACTTTCTATCAAAAGCGCTGTAGGATTGCGATTTTACCACCCCGGCTGAACCTTTTGCAATACTCAAAAATTGGATAAATTCTCTATTTCCATTTCTTTCAAAACCTTCTGTAATATTATCCATTACAGATCCTGAACTTCTGTCGATTTGATCTTTTAGTGAATAATTTGTTTTTAAAGTTGTTGTTTGAATCAATAACTCAACATATTGACATAATTCTCTAGCTTTTTGCCAATTTCTAAATCTTCAAATTTATTTATTTTCGCCACAACAACAAACTACAAACTATAAACAACAAACTAAACTCTCCCTTTCAACGCATTAAAAACCCATGCATTAGCAAAAAAGCCAACACCAACAGCGACAAATCCCCAGCCTGAAACATCTCTGTATCTAAAAGCTCCAAGACCTATAAGTAACAATCCCATAAGTACCATTATAAAAGTAGCCCATCCTAAAACGGTATTTTTATTCATTCCCATAATTGATTAATTAATTTTTGATGTCATTTATTTTTTTCGGAAATGCAAATATCGTGAATTTTCACGGCTTAATTAAATATTTTGTACAGCATTTCTTTTAACAAGTCCGATTGCGATAATGCGTTAGCGCCGACTCCTTTACTTTTTACATCAATATCACGTAGTGCACCCACAATCTGACTCACTTTTCGCATTGGATAATTCTTTACCGCCAAATCGTATTCCTTTAAAAAATAAGGATTTACGCCAATTGCTGCAGCGACATTCTTAGGGTTTTTATCTTTAAGTCCGTGGTATTTCAAAAGCTGGATGAAAAATCCGAAGACTAGTCCTGTTGTCATTACCAACGGGTATTCTTTGGGATTATGTGCAAAATTTTCAGCAATTTTATAGGCTCTCAATTGATTTCTTTCGCCGATTGCCTTACGAAGTTCAAAGACATTATAGTCCTTACTGAAACCTATATTCTCTTCGATATGATTGGGTGTAATCATAGTTCCCTGAGGCAAAATAATCTGTAATTTTTCAAGTTCATTATTAATTTTACTTAAATCAGTGCCTAAAAATTCAACTAACATTGCGTTAGCTTTGGGATCAATGGTATATTTTTTTCCGGCAAGTACCCGTTTGATCCAGTCCCCTACCTGGTTTTCGTATAGTTTTTTACTTTCATAAATTACTCCTTTTTGAGCAAGCAGCTTGGTGACTTTTTTACGTTTATCAAGCGTTTTGTATTTATAACAAAAAACCAAAACCGTAGTTTCCATTGGGTTATTTACGTAAGACTCAATTTTATCAATGGTTCTGGACAAATCCTGTGCTTCTTTTACGATAACAACCTGGCGATCCGCCATCATGGGATAGCGTTTGGCCGTAGAAACGATATCTTCTACAGAAACATCCCTTCCATATAAAACGGTCTGATTAAATCCTTTTTCTTCTTCTGAAAGTACATTCTGTTCTATATATTCAGACAGTTTATCTATATAATAAGGTTCTTCCCCCATTAAAAAATAAATCGGTTTTATATTTCCGGCTTTGATATCGTTAACAATTTTTACAACTTCGTCCATTAAAATTTTGTTTCAGGTTTAAAGTTTCAGGTGCTTGCTTCAATAACTTGAAACTTTAAACCTAAAACTTAAAACCATTTTTATATTTTTGCTTTATGCTTAGATTAAATTTCCCTACTTATACTTTCCGATTCAAAAATAGCGAAAATAAAGTGTCTATTTTTGATGAAATCAGGAAAAAATTTATCATTCTCACCCCGGAAGAATGGGTTCGTCAGCATGTTGTTCATTATTTAATGAATGAAAAAAAATACCCAAAATCTTTGATAAACGTAGAGAAGGTTCTTACGGTCAACGGATTACGAAAAAGGTATGATGTTGTTGTGTTTAATCCTGATGGTTCTATACATATATTAGTAGAATGTAAAGCTCCTGAAGTACGGATTTCACAGGCAACTTTTGACCAGATTGCCCGTTATAACATGACAATGAAGGCACGATTTTTGAATGTCACCAACGGTCTGAATCACTTTTATTGCCAAATGGATTTTGAAAACGAAAAATATCAGTTTTTACAGTCGCTACCGGATTACAGGCAAGTTTAATAAATTATAAAAAAATACTTTTGGATAAAATAGCAGTCGTCATTTTAAATTGGAACGGGGTAAAATTGTTAGAGCAATTTTTACCTTCTGTAATTCAGTTTTCAGCAGAGGCCACCATATATGTTGCGGATAACGCATCAACAGACGATTCTGTAAATTTCGTCAAAGAAAATTTTCCTACGATTAAAATTGTAGAAAACAGCGGTAATCATGGCTTTGCAAAAGGCTACAATGATGCTTTACAACATATCGATGCCGAAATTTATGCTTTGGTTAATTCTGATATTGAAGTAACGGAAAATTGGCTACAACCTATTATTGAAACCTTTGCTCTTGAAAATCAAACTGCCATTATACAGCCTAAAATTCTAGATTTCAAAAATAAGGAATACTTTGAATATGCCGGTGCAGCAGGCGGTTTTATCGATAAATACGGATACCCTTACTGCCGTGGAAGAATTTTTGAAACGATTGAAAAAGACAACGGCCAATATGATGATCATTGTGAATTATCATGGGCTTCCGGTGCCTGCTTTTTTATAAGAAAACAGGTGTATCACGAATTGGGAGGTTTTGATGAAACTTTTTTTGCCCATCAGGAGGAAATCGATTTGTGCTGGCGTGCCCTCAATGAGGGTTACATAATTAAATACAATTCACAATCAACTGTTTATCATGTTGGAGGAGCCACTTTACAGCATGGAAATCCGAAAAAAACATATTTGAATTTCAGGAATTCGTTATTAATGCTTGTTAAAAATCTTCCAAAAAAACGAATGTTTTTTGTTATTTTCACGCGAATGATTCTGGACGGAATTGCAGCGATGCGTTTTGTAACACAGGGAAAATTCCGGCATACTTTTGCCATTTTGAAAGCACATTTTTCATTTTATTGCATATCTTTAAAATATATAAGAAAAAGAAAAGATTTTCAGATACAACAATACTATACCGTAAAAAGTATCGTTTACTTGTATTACATAAAGAAACTGACGGTATTTAAAGAAATCTTTAACAGAATTCAAAATATTAAAAACTAAATTTGTAATCAACGTCTAATTAAATTAAAATTATGAGAAAAATAGTAATTGCACTATCAGTATTAATGGCTTTAACATCGTGCGTTTCTAAAAAGGAATATGCAGCCTTGGAAGCTAAGAACAAAGAGATTCAGGACTTATTAAATTCTTGTACTGTAAAACTTAATTCATGTTTAGAAGAAAAAGCAGGATTGGCAGCTACGGCGGAAAGTTATAAACAACACAACCAGGACTTGATAAGCAGCTCTAAAGACTTAACTGTATTAACTACAAAAGGTGCTGAAAATCTTGAAAAATCTTTAGAAAGTTTAAAAGAAAAAGATTTGAAAATATCGAGATTACAAGACGCTTTAACTAAAAAAGACAGTGTAACGTTAGCTTTAGTTACAAGCTTAAAAGGAGCTGTTGGGATCAACGACCCGGATATCGAAATCAACGTAGAAAAAGGAGTGGTTTTCATTTCTATTGCTGACAAATTATTATTCAAAAGCGGTAGTTATGAAGTAAGTGATAAAGCAAAATCAGTTTTGGCTAAAGTAGCTAAAGTTGTAAATGATAAACCAGATTTCGAATGTATGGTTGAAGGTCACACAGATGATGTTCCTTACAAAAGTAATGGTGTTTTGCTAGACAACTGGGATTTAAGTGTTAAACGTTCGACTTCAATTGTTCGTGTATTAACAAATGATTTAGGTGTTAACCCGGCTAAATTAATTGCAGCAGGTAGAAGTTCATATGTGCCTTTAGTGGCTAATGATTCTGCTGAAAATAAATCACGTAACAGAAGAACACGTATTGTGGTTATGCCAAAAATCGATCAGTTCTATGATATGATTGAAAAAGAAATGAAAAAACAAGCGAAATAAAAAACATTGTTTTCTTTAGTATAAAAACAGAAAAAGCAGGTCTAATGACCTGCTTTTATGTATTCTTAACCTTTTTAATAACCAATTAAATATAAATCAAGAATAGCATTATTTTCAATTAACTAACTAAATTTTAACTGATATTAAAGTTAGGTATTATTTTTTGATTATTATACAATTTCAGTTTTTTTTTACAAAATGTCAATATCCCCTTTTCCTTCTCTCACAATTACAGGTTCATGTTCTGATAAATCGATAATTGTCGAACCTACATTATCCCCGTAACCACCATCAATAACAAGGTCTACCAGATTTTGCCATTTTTCAAAAATCAATTCCGGATCTGTTGTATATTCAATTACATCATCTTCGTCCCGGATTGAAGTTGATACTACGGGATTCCCCAGTTGCCTTACTATTTCCAGAATTATGTTATTATCAGGAACACGGATACCAACGGTTGTTTTCTTTTTAAATTCTTTTGGCAAATTGTTATTTCCGGGTAAGATAAAAGTATACGGCCCGGGTAAAGCTCTTTTTAAAATCTTAAAAGTAGACGTATCAATCTGACGTACGTAATCTGATAAATTACTTAAATCATGGCAGATAAACGAGAAATTTGCTTTCTCCAGTTTTACGCCCTTGATTTTTGCTATTTTTTCCAAAGCCCTCGAATTGGTAATATCACAACCTAATCCGTAGACCGTATCTGTTGGATAAATTACCAGTCCCCCATTCTGAAGCACTTTTACCACCTTTGCAATTGCAGCTTCACTAGGTTTATCGGGATATATTTTTATAAATTCGGCCATTTTTTTTGTTTAAAAGTTTAGTTTGTTTCAGGTTTCCTGTTTCAAGTTAGTTAAAACAACCTGAAACACGAAACTTAAACATTATTTTATCCTACAACATCCAGTTTAGCAAATCGCAAAAGAAGTTTTTTAATGCCCCCGACTTCAAATTTGATTTCAGCTTTTTTATCAGGTCCGACGCCCTCAAGATTAACCACTTCGCCTTTACCAAAACGCTCGTGCATTACGATATTGCCGACAGTCAGTTTATTGTCAAATAAATTGGGAGCACCGGCATTTGGATTGGTACCTGCAACCGGTTTTAATTTTCGGATATTCAAATCCGGCTTCGGTTCGTTGTCTGTTATATATTTAGGCGGAGTTCCTCCTACCGGTTTTGCCAGTCGCAGTTTCGATTTGTCAATATCACCAAAAATATCGCTGTCGATCATGGGCTTATAGCGATAGTTGCTTTCGGCCGGCGTTAAATATTCTAAATATTGCGGGTCAATTTCTTCTACAAATCGTGATGGTTCACTGTCTGTCAGTTTACCCCAGCGGTATCGTGATTGTGCGTATGTCAGATAGGCTTGGTGCTCCGCACGGGTCAGTGCCACGTAAAACAAACGTCTTTCTTCTTCCAGTTCACTTCTTGTGCTCATACTCATGGCACTCGGAAACAGATCTTCCTCCATTCCGACTACAAAAACATGAGGGAATTCCAGTCCTTTTGCCAAGTGAATAGTCATCAAAGCGACACGATCTTCATCGGTTGTGTCTTTATCCAAATCTGTTGCCAGCGCTACGTCTTCCATAAATTCAGACAAAGCCCCTCTTGCGCCATCAATTTCTTTTTGACCCTCCGTGAAATCTTTTATACCGTTTAAAAGTTCTTCGATATTCTGGATCTTAGCCATTCCTTCGGGAGTAGCATCTTTTTTAAGCTCCTGAACCAGTCCGGTTTTTTTAGCGACGTAATCGGTAATGTAAAAAGCATCCTGATTCTGATCTATAACCTGAAAACTCTGGATCATGGTTACGAAATCGTTTAGCTTTTGTTTTGTTCCCGAATTCAGTTTCAGGTCAATTTTATCAATGTTGACCATTACTTCCCAAATCGATCTTTTGTAATGATTGGCGGCAATAGTCAGTTTTTCAACTGTGGTATCCCCAATTCCACGTGCCGGATAATTGATCACACGAATTAATGCTTCTTCATCTTTCGGGTTAATCACCAAACGCAGATAACACAATACATCTTTGATTTCCTTGCGCTGATAGAAAGACAAACCTCCGTAAATTCTATACGGTATGTCCCGTTTTCTCAATGCATCCTCCATGGCACGCGATTGCGCATTGGTACGATATAAAATAGCGAAAGAACCATTGTGCAATTGATTCTGCATTTTCTGCTCGAAAATTGTGCTGGCCACAAAACGGCCTTCTTCGGCATCTGTAAGGCTTCGGTGAATTTTTATTTTTGGACCAAAATCATTGGCTGTCCAAACAATCTTATCTAATTTGGTTTTATTATGATCAATAATAGTATTTGCAGCTTCTACAATATTTCGTGTTGAGCGATAATTTTGCTCCAGTCGAAAAGTTTTTACGCCTTCGTAATCTTTCTGGAAATTCAGAATATTATTGATATTCGCCCCACGGAACGCATAAATACTCTGCGCATCGTCTCCTACCACACAAATATTCTGAAATTTATCTGATAAAGCCCTAACAATCAAATATTGCGAATGATTGGTATCCTGGTACTCATCCACCAGAATATAGCGGAAACGGTTTTGATATTTGGATAAGACTTCCGGAAAACGGGTTAGCAATTCGTTGGTTTTCAATAACAAATCATCAAAATCCATCGCTCCGGCTTTAAAACATCTGTCGACATACTGCTGGTAAATTTCTCCTAACCTCGGTTTTTTCGCCATTGCATCTGCCTCTTGCAGTTCCGGATTATTGAAATAGGCTTTCACCGTAATCAAGCTGTTTTTATAACTTGAAATCCTGCCTAAAACATGCTTTGGCTTGTACACATCACGGTCCAGCTGCATTTCTTTTATAATAGAAGAAATCAGTCGCTGGGAATCCTGAGAATCATAAATGGTAAAATTGGAAGGATATCCCAAATGTTCTGATTCTGACCGCAATATACGGGCAAAAATCGAGTGAAATGTTCCCATCCAAAGATTTTTTGCTTCAGCCGGTCCCACGATATCAGAGATCCTGTGCTTCATTTCACGAGCTGCCTTGTTCGTAAAAGTAAGCGACAAAATATTAAAAGCATCAACACCCTGATGCATCAAATACGCAATTCTGATGGTTAAAACACGTGTTTTTCCCGAACCTGCACCAGCAATAATAATCATTGGCCCGTCTTTTTGTAAAACGGGTTCTCTTTGTGCTTCGTTTAGCTGGTCAATATATTTATGCATGAATTTTTTTCTGTTTATGCAAAAATAAGAATTAAAGATGGAAAAAGAAAGTGACTAAGTAGCTATGATGAAGATACTGAGACACTAAATTTTAAATAGTGTCCAAAAACAAAAAAACGCAACAGTCATACCACTTATAAGGCGCTAACTTACTTATAAAACACATCGTAGGCAAAACGGATCAAAGTACCGATCACTACCACTAAAAAGAAAATCCTGATAAAACCGTTTCCTTTATTGATTGCCAATTTGGCGCCCATCCAGCCCCCAAGTGCATTGCTTGCTGCCATGGGCAGTGCAATGGCCCATATTATTTTTCCTTTAAAAATAAACAGACAAATCGAACCGAAATTCGTTGCCAGGTTAACCATTTTAGCATTCGCGGAAGCATGCAGAAAATCAAAACCCATTATTGCAATGAAAGCCACTACCAAAAAACTTCCTGTTCCGGGTCCGATAAATCCATCATAAAAACCAACGACCATGCTAATTGCCACAGCATATAAAATTTGTGTTTTAGCAGCATGTTCCTTAACAACATGCTGTCCGAAATTTTTCTTTGCATAGGTGTAAATCAGCAAAAGCGACAGCACCACCAACAAGAGCGGTTTCATAAAATCATTACTTACATAGGTCAATAAAGTAGATCCCAGAAAAGCAGACGGAACTGCAAGAAACATCATAATCAATAATAATTTCCATTGAATCACCACCTTTTTCAGGTATTGAAAAGCAGCGAAAGCCGTTCCGCTGAAGGCAGGCAATTTTAAAGTTCCGATCACCGTAGAAACCGGTAAATTAGGCAATAAAATCAATCCCATTGGGGTCTGAATCAGTCCGCCGCCTCCCACTATGGCATCAATAAATCCTGCTGCAAAAGCAGCTAAACAAAGTAAAATAATGATGTATGATTCCATTTCTGTTGTTTATCGGTAGGTTTGAAGAACTGTGCACAAAAGTAGAATTACATTTTGTTATTACAATAATTTTAAAGCGGATTTCTCGTCAAAAAGTATATTTTTGTTGAAAAATTACTAAAATGGATTTTACAAGAATTATAGAATTAGCAAGTTATACTTTACCAGCCATTGTTACCGGATTTGTGGCCTACAGTTTTTTTGAATTACATATTAAAAACAACGACAGAAAGCGTGCTTTTTTGTTGAACAAACAAGCGCACAGTGAATCGCTGCCCATTCGTTTACAGGCTTACGAGCGTATGACTTTGTATTTAGAGCGCATCAACTTAACGAAACTGCTAATCAGGATTGCTCCCATTTCCAACGAAAAGCATGATTACGAAAATTTTGTAATCGATCAGATCGAACAGGAATTCGAACACAATCTTACCCAGCAGATTTATATGTCTGATGAATGCTGGACTATTATTACAACTGCAAAAAACTCTACCATACAAATTATTCGTAAAGCGGCTATGAGTGAACGCGTTGACAGTGCGGATAAATTGCGTGAAGTAATTCTGAATGATTTATTAGAGAAACAATCTCCAAGTAATGCTGCTTTGGGATATATCAAAAATGAAGTAGCTGAATTGTGGTAACCTTTACTGGCACTTAAAACAAATGCACTTTTTTATAAGTGAAAAAGCAGGCATTCCAATTGATTGATTACCTGCTTTTTTATTTTAAATTACTTGTTGTCACTCATAATTTCGGACTTATTCTGTGCATATTCATACCCCTGCTCCCACCATTCTTTCATGACTTCCTTATTAAAAATTAAAGCATTATTGGTAAGTTTTGTGGGCGTGTAGTATAAGTTAAGTTTCACATTCTTATTGTTTGCCATAAGTTTTCCAATAGCAATATCGTGTTTTTCTACCTGATTCAGGGCAATCCGGAACAAATCGATCATTAATGAAAACGGATTTTTGCCAATAACCATTTTATCCATATTGACTTCGGTTTCCAAAACAATGACATCAATTTCGGTCGCGCCGCGATTGATAGCTTCGCGAATAGGTACCAGACTAGAAAAACCACCGTCCCCGTATTCATAATTATTTTTGGTCACCAGGCTCATAAACGGAATGTAGTTACTCGAAATCCAGGTCCAGTCACAGAATTCATCGTAGGTACAATCTTTCACCGATTTATATTCTGCTTCGTTTTTGGTTAAGTTCGTAACCGTGACAACAACATCAGATTTGAGTTTTTTCAATTTATTAAAATCTGATATCGAAAAATTATTCTTAATATATTTCTGCAAACCTTTACTTTCACCAAAGGTTCTTTTTCCCTTGAAAAACTGACGTATAACATTAAAATGGTTGATCGTCACTATATCAATCCCATCTTTTATCTTAACAACAAAAGGACAAATATTAAAGATTTTAGACATGGTAACATTGGTATAGACCCAGTGGATTTTTTTAATATGCCCAAGAGCCAAATGCGGAATTAATAAACTTCCGGTTGAAGTTCCTAAAAAGAGATCGTACTCCTGTTTTCTTTCTTCTATTAAATATTGTGCAACCCCGCCAGCAAATGCTCCTTTACTACCTCCGCCAGAAATAACCAATGCTCTCATAAATTTATTGTGTTTTTTTTTTAGAATATAGAGAATGGAGCATAGAAAATAGACTTAAAGCATTGCCTAAATTCTTTCTTCCCAAATCTTTTATCTATATTCTATAATCTATATTCTATAATCTATACTCAATTCTACTCCCCTAACAACCGCTTCAACTGAAACTGCTCATCGGGGGTCAAATTAGGCAAAATTCTTTCAAACGAAGCACGCATTTCTGAATTTTTTAATAAGCTGCGTATGGAATCCCTGCCGTATTTTGAAAATTGCCACATATGGTGCGTTGTTGCGTTTACAAGGTTTATTAAAACGGCATCGTTTGTCAGTTTAAAGGCAATTAGCTTTTCCAATGCATTTTGTCGGGTTGTGGCCTCATATTTCGTCGAAGAAAAAGACACCAATTCAGAGATTAAAGCTGGCGGATCCTCACTGTAATTGGGTGTTGATAATGCCAGCGAAAGCCATAACGTACGCAGATTGTAATCGTTAAAACCAATCCAGTTTTTAGATTTATTTAAATACGCTGTTCGGTGCTCCGGAAAATTTCTCCATAAATTAAACAATGCAATTTCCTGCGTCTGGTACGATTTATCGTCCAGTAAAGTTTCATACTCTATTCTGAAATCCTCGGGAATCTCGCTAAAATTATCTGCAAGAGCCTGACGGATCTGTACATTATTCGTGTGCAATGCGAGAAGCAGCAAATCCTTTTTTAATTCATATTTCTCATTTTGAATCTGATCAGCAATCGCTTCTTTTACAGTATGGTAAACATCCGAATGTAAAGTCTTCATTAAAAAATCCTTTTTCTCTGCAAATGGTGTTTTTTTCAATTGATCAACTTCCAGTCGAATCTGAATTGCTTTGTTTTTACTCAGTAAAGCATTGGCTGTCGGGGTATCAAATACAACAGATTCCAGCCATGTTTTTTGAAATTTATCCAGATCAAAACTGGAGACCTTTTTTATTTCATCAAAGAAATCCTGAGTATTCACGGATTGATAAGCATATTTTTTCAAATAACTTTTTATGGCTTTTTTGAATGCCTTATCGCCTATCGATTCGTGTAAGACAAATAATGCCCATGCCCCTTTTTCATAAAAAGTCAAGGAACTGGCTTTCGCATTCAAAACCGGAATATAATCAGTCCGTGAGGCAAATTTCAGCTGCTGGGCCGTTTCATATAATCTCGAATAAAAGTAATCGTCTCCAAAAATATCCCTTTCAGCCAACAAAGCATAATAGGTTGCAAAACCTTCCTGCAGCCAGTGATGCCTGCTGCTTTCGGCAGTGATCAGATCTCCAAACCAATGGTGTGCCAATTCATGCGCATCAACATTGGTGTACTTTCGATCTGTAAAACCTGTTGAATCTACTACATAGCGGGTTGTAAAAAGCGTTGAAGTTGTATTTTCCATTCCGCCATACAGGAAATCGCGAACCGGAATTTCCCTGTAAATTTTCCATGGATATTTCACTCCGATTTCTTTTTCCAGAAAGTCAAAAATGCGCTTAGAATAACGGTAAGTCGGTTCAAAACAATCCTTGTCTTTATTTTCTAAGTAATATTCTAACGGAATTTTGGTTTTTGAACTAAATACTGTTTTATCAAATTTACCGACAGCAAGCATCAGCAAATAAGAACTCATGGGCTGTTCCATTTGATATTGCCAGTTTACCTGATTGTTGTTTTCAGTTTTATCCTTTAAAACACCATTTGAAATAACCTGATAACCTTTATCATAACTGATTTGTAAATTGAAAATCAGTTTCTCATTCACATCATCAAAACTCGGAAACCAATTACTGGTATACCTTCCCTGACCCTGCGTCCAGATCTGAACGTCTTCATTTTCAATACCAACGAAATATAAAGCCTGTTTCGGTTTAACCGAGTAATCAAAGCTTAAACGATTTTTACCCTTTTGAAAATGAGAAATGATTTTCAATTCTTTACCTGTATTTAAAAAAGCTATTTCTTTTCCATCGACTTTCACCTTAGTAAATTCCATGTTTTTGGCATCAATTTTAATTGTATCCGTGGGCTGTAAAGCATCAAAATCATATACAACAGATCCGGAAACCGATTTTTCTTTGGCATTTAACAGCAATTGTCCCGAAACTGATTTAAAATCAACATAATGAGTTTGTTGTGCAAAAACGAAGCTAGTGATGAGGAGAAAGATGTATTTCATTGAAAATTAATTTGGGCAGAAATCCAAAGTTACAAAGGTTTGACCAACAAATCGAAGGAAATTTGTATGTTTACAATAGAAAACTATCAGAACGTGTTAAAACCAATCAAAGCCTTATTTAACTGGAGCAGTGGGAAAGATTCCGCACTGACCCTGTACAAAATTTTACAAAATCCGGATTATAAAATTGAATATTTGCTCACAAGTGTCAACCAAAAATTTCAGCGGATTTCGATGCACGGTGTTCGCGTGGAGCTGCTTGAAGCCCAGGCCAAAAGCATTGGTTTACCACTAAAAATCATGCAGGTTCCCGAGATGCCCACCATGGAAGTATATGAAAGGGTAATGACCGAAACCTTAACTGAACTTAAAAATGAAGGAATTACCCATTCTGTTTTTGGAGATATTTTTCTGGAAGATCTTCGGAAATACAGGGAAACACAACTGGCAAGAATAGATTTTCAGGGTGTTTTTCCCATTTGGAAGATTCCGACCGGCGAATTGATTCAGGAATTCCTTCAGTTGGGCTTTAAAACGATTGTGGTCTGCGTGAACGAACGTTATCTGGACAAAAGTTTTGTCGGCCGCGTCATTGATGCCGATTTTATAAAGGATTTGCCTGAAAATGTAGACGTATGCGGAGAAAATGGTGAATTTCATACCTTTACATTCGATGGCCCTGTCTTTTCCAAACCGGTAGCTTTTGAAACCGGAGAGATTGTTTACCGTAAATACGAACGGCCAGAAAGCGAAGAGTCATCAGATACAGCTTGCGATACCAGTGCCACCGATGCTTTTGATTTTGGATTCTGGTATTGCGATTTGATTCCGAAATAAGATACTGATTTTCCGATATTTTATCAACATTATTTAAAGCAAAAAATATGGATACATTAATACGTTTTATCAAATTTCCGATTTCTTTTGATGTGGCTAAACTCAAAAGTGATCTTTCCGGGATAATGAGTAAAAACTGGGTTGATCATTATAATAAAAATGATTATACCGGAAAATGGACCTCCGTTGCCCTGATGTCTCAGGATGGAAAATCGGACAATATTTTTGCCTTAGCTAGTGGTGATGCTCAAATGAGGAATACTGAAATTTTAGATTCCTGTGGATATTTTAAAGAAATTCTGGACAATTTTCACTTCGAAAAAACCGCGGTAAGACTGCTGCAACTTGCTGCCGGAGCTGAAATCAAACCCCATTCGGATCATTGCCTGGGATATGAAGACGGTTCGTTCCGGTTGCATATTCCAATCATTACCAATCCGGATGTTGAATTTATCCTTGACGGAAAAAGGCTGACTATGAACGAAGGGGAATGCTGGTATATTGATGCCAATTTTACCCATTCGGTTGCGAACAGAGGAAATCAGGACCGGATTCATCTGGTAATTGATGGCGTACGAAATGACTGGACCGATGCCTTATTTTATAAGGAAGCAGCCGAAAATCAATTTGTAAAACCTGGGATGACAATGAGTGAAGAGCAGAAATTATTGGTGATTGCGGAGTTAAAACGCATGAACACCACTGCCTCAAATGAATTGATTAAAAATTTGCAATAATTACTCCTCGTACATCTTTAACAGATTCGTAACCGTATTCCAGTTTCTGATCGTCGCCGTAACATTTAGTTTTTTCTCGATATATTTCTGGTCAAATCGTGTTTTTCCAGCACCCACGGCATATTTAATAAATATTCTGTTCCCGTCAATACTCGCTTCATCAGGTTTAAACTGACTGATTTTCAAGTCATTTATGTTTTCACTTTTCAAAGCAATGGAGACAAATGCAACATACAGCTTTTTCGTATCTAAATCTTTTTCCTTTAAGTACGGACTGTTTTTAAAACAAGCTTCCAGATCTTCTTTCGTAATTACAATCGTAGGAACTTCATGTCCGAAAACCTTAAAAATTTCCTGTTTGATCATGAACCCTACTTTCGAAGCGCTTTCTTCTTCTGAATCCACAAACACATTGCCGGATTGCAGGTACGTTCTGACGTTTTGAAAACCGATATTTTCAAGCATAAGTTTTAAGGCTTCCATTTTCATCATATTGTGACCGGAAACGTTGATGCCGCGTAAAAGTGCCAGATGTGTTGTCATTTCTTTTAAAATTTTATTCAAAGATAAAGATTCAGTTGCAATAAAAACCGAAGCAGTTCAAAGTCCGTATCAATTAAACCGGAATCCGCTAACTGTTCTATAATTTACTTCAGGATAAAAACCCTATTTACAGTCTCTTTCAAACAAGGAAGCGATATGGTCTGCATCATAAGTAAGTTCAAAAGACATCCCTGATTCATCTGCTAACGTATATTCATTATTAGTAAAAGTGTAATCCATAATTTTTAATGTGGTATAATTATTTTTTGAAAAGGCATTAAACAGGGCGCCGTTTATAAAAAATTTCCCTTTTAAAAGATTCTCGGAAGTATCGTAATTTAAAAACAAATATTCCCTTTTTCCCGTAATCGCATTACTGAAAAAATCATACTTAATCTGCTCAATTTTAATCAGGTTACCAGCGGATAAAGTAAAGGTTCTATAGACTTTTCCATCTATTTTTTCTTTTATTTCATTGCTGTTATATTCATAGGTATACACTACCGGATCTAATTTTATGGGATATATTTTGGTTACCTTTCTGCTTACTAAAATTCCTTTATTTAAAGTAAATTCTTTTTGATAGGGCCTCGCATCCGAATTCGCAGAGTAATCCACTTTGATCGTATTGTTATCGTAGGCAACTAAATCTTCAACGTCATTTGACAGCACCCATTTCCTAAGGTTATTCCCATCCGGCATATATAACAATCCTCCTTTTACTTTAGTAATACGGTTTTGACTGTCATACTCAAAGTTTATTTTGCCTGAAAAATTGGAATTATAGGCGTCGTCCGGAAACGTTATATCATCATAATAAAAACCAGTTATTTTGGCACTGACCAGTCTGCATTCTTTATCCTTGTTATTTTCGGTATCACTGGAGCACGCTGCGGAAATAACAGCAATTATTACGAGCAAGATATTTTTTTTCATTGATGAATTGTTTTCTTAAAATTTCAGCAAATATATTCTTTTGCAGTAAGTATCTCTACTCTATTTGCTACTTTTAATTTCTTTTCCAAACAAGCACATTTTCAAAATTCCCAATTAAAATCTATCTTCGCAGAAAGAGAAGCAAGAGTAAAGAGTAAAGAGTAAACAATATAGAATATAGAATATGGAATAGAGAATATAGAATATAGAATATAGAATAGAGAATATAGAATAGAGAATATAGAAGCAAGAACCTCGAAGCAAGAATCTGGGAGGTAGGATTATTGAAGAAAGAAAATAGAAACAAGAGGATTGATTATTATTAGCGTGTAGTCCCCATTATTTCTTTACTCTTTACTCTTTACTCTTTACTCTTTACTCTTTACTCTTTACTCTTTACTCTACATTCTATACTCTATATTCTATACTCTATCTTCTATACTCTATCTTCTATACTCTATCTTCTATACTCTATTTTCTATAATCTATACTCTATTTTCTAAAATCAAAAAAGAGACCCAATCTAAAAAAAATGTCTAATAATCTCCTTGAAACCCCAATCGAATACTTAAAAGGTGTTGGCCCGAGTCGTGGTCAGCTGCTTCGTAAAGAATTGGGAATTCATAAATATGGTGATTTAATTAACTTTTTTCCGAATCGGTACATTGACAGGACTCGTTATTATAAAATAAACGAACTTCAAAATACAGGTTCAGAAGTGCAGCTGATTGGAAAAATAATCAATATAAAAACGGTTGAATTTGCTAAAAACAAAAAACGGCTGGTCGCCACTTTCGTAGATGAAACCGGAGCACTTGACCTCA
The DNA here is from genome assembly GCF_003996965.1 of Flavobacterium cupreum. Lineage (GTDB taxonomy): Bacteria > Bacteroidota > Bacteroidia > Flavobacteriales > Flavobacteriaceae > Flavobacterium > Flavobacterium cupreum. Next base: position 132,009 of record NZ_QWDM01000014.1, read on the forward strand.
ATTGGTTTCAGGGACATAAATGGGTCCGCGAAAGTCTTAAACTGAATGAACCTTGCGTTATTTTTGGAAAATGTTCCCTTTATGGAAGCCAGTTCAGCATGGCGCATCCTGAAATTGAACTGCTGAGCGAACACGAAAAAAGCCTTCGTTCTGCCATGCAGCCTGTTTATCCTTCAACAGAAACCCTGACCAATCGCGGTATTTCGAACCGGACAATCAATAAATTAATGGAACAATTATTTATTGAAACCCAGGCTTTGTTTACCGAAACGTTTCCTTCTTATTTAATTGAAGAATTAAAACTGATTTCCAAAAAAGCAGCTTTATTCAATATCCATTTTCCGAAAAGTACTGAGGCCTTATCAAAAGCACAGTTTCGTTTGAAATTTGAAGAATTGTTCTTTATTCAACTGCAATTAATTACCAAAAATCTCATTAGGAAACACAAAATTAAGGGACATCCCTTTACTAAAGTCGGTGAACTTTTTAATGACTTTTACCAGAATCATTTGCCGTTTCAATTGACAAATGCCCAAAAAAGAGTGATCAAAGAAATTCGTTCCGACATGGGTAGTAATGCCCAGATGAACCGTTTACTGCAGGGAGATGTAGGATCGGGAAAAACCATTGTGGCTTTTATGAGCATGCTTCTGGCCATTGACAACGGTTTTCAGGCCTGTCTGATGGCACCTACGGAAATTCTGGCCAATCAGCATTTCATTGGGTTATCGGAACTGGCTCAAACTTTAGGCATCAACATTAAGATCCTCACAGGTTCCACCAAAACAGCAGCGCGGAAAATTATACATGAAGAGCTTGAAAACGGAAGTTTACATATTTTAATTGGTACGCACGCTTTACTGGAAGATAAAGTGAAATTTCAGAATTTAGGGCTATCCGTAATCGATGAGCAGCACCGGTTTGGCGTAGAGCAGCGTTCTAAATTGTGGAAAAAAAATGATATTCCGCCACATGTCCTGGTCATGACCGCCACGCCGATTCCGAGAACGCTGGCCATGAGTTTGTACGGTGATCTGGATATTTCTGTTATAGATGAACTGCCGCCGGGCAGAAAACCGATTCAGACCGTACACCGATTTGACAGCAATCGCCTCAAAGTATGGAAATTCCTGCGTGACGAAATTGCGCTCGGCAGACAGATTTATATTGTTTATCCGTTAATTCAGGAATCCGAAAAAATGGATTACAAGGATTTAATGGACGGGTATGAAAGTATTTCACGTGATTTTCCGTTACCGCAGTATTCTATTTCAATTTTGCACGGAAAAATGAAACCAGCGGATAAAGATTCCGAAATGAAACGATTTTCTGAAGGCAAAACCAATATCATGGTAGCCACAACCGTTATCGAAGTTGGTGTAAATGTTCCGAACGCGAGTGTCATGATTATCGAAAGTGCCGAACGTTTTGGGCTATCTCAGTTACATCAGTTGCGTGGCCGCGTAGGCCGTGGAGCCGAACAAAGTTATTGTATACTGATGACGAGTCATAAATTGAGCGCCGACAGCAAAACCCGAATGGAAACTATGGTAAGTACCAATGATGGTTTTGAAATTGCCGAAGTCGATCTTAAACTTCGAGGCCCAGGAGATTTGATGGGAACGCAGCAAAGCGGGGTTTTAAACCTTCAAATTGCAGATATTGTCCGTGATCGAGATATTCTGTCATTAGGCAGAAATTATGCCCTGAAAATCCTCAAAGAAGATCCCGCCCTTCAAAAACCCGAACATGCCGTCCTGAAAGCTGTTTTCATCGAACTGACAAAGAAAAAAAATATCTGGAATTATATTAGTTGATTTTATAAGGTGCAGAGGGACAAAGTTTTTAAGGTGCTGAGCTGCTAAGGTTCTGAGTAATTCAGATAAAAAAGTTAGTTAACTCTCTAAAGCTATCATTTCATAAAAGACATCCGGCATTATCTCATTATCCAATTATCCAATTATCTAATTATCCAATTATCTAATTATCCAATTAAAAAAAACACTCCAAAGTATCATCTTAAACACTCGTTATTTAAGTCTAAAACAGTCTCTATTAAATTAGTAAGCTTGATAGATTTGGGGCTAAAAGGCTTTTCCTGTCTAGAGCTGATACGATGGAGTTTTTTTTTATAATTTATTTTTTAGATGAATTTTTCTTTTCGAAAAAACCATTAAAAAAACCTTTACTTACTTTGTTTTTATCATCTTTTCCTGTTGCCACCAGATGATCAACGTATTCCATATACGTTTTTTTCCGTTCTTCTAAAAATCCGATCAGATACTCTTCAGAAGCATGAACGCCACTCGCCTCTTCAATATGGATTAGTTTTTTATATAATGGTTCTATAAATTTTACGATGATTTCGTCCGGAACCGATTTTCTGGTTCCAAAGTAACCCACAATTTCTCCATCGGTATCTGAGATAATTTTAAAATCTGTGATTACCCAATAGTACCTGCCTGTTTTGGACATGTTTTTAATGATAGCATGAATGTTCTGGCTAGATTTGATACTATCCCATAAAAACTTAAAAATAACTTTTGGCATATCGGGATGGCGGATAATATTATGAGCGTGTCCGATCAGTTCGAATTCATCATAACCGGATACATCGATAAAAGCTTCATTCGCATACAAAATGGTTCCTTTTGTATCTGTTTTACTTAATAACACTTTGGTTTTATTCCAATCAACTTCTCTGTCTGATGGCGTCGGGCGGGTAATTCTGGTATCCATAAATCTTGTATTTTAAAATTAATATGCAATTTCAGTGCTGCATAAAATGGTCTTTGCTTCTTAAAAATTATTCTAATTATGCTTATTTTAATAGTGTCAGTATATCCTTTATTTTCTTAAAAACAGGTTCTAATTCGTCTTCCAGCCAATCGGGTAAAGTGGCATCATTGCCACTTCTTTTCCGAACTCATTATCGGCTCCAATTTTCTCAAAGGAACTCAGGGCCGCATCTTTCAGGAAGAAATCAAAAGATTTTTTTAACGAATCCAGTGCTGCAGTGGTTAGTTCAAAATCATGTTTCGACATAAAATCTCTTTTAAGTTATAATTGATAAAGTATTCTAATACAACCCAAACCTTAATTCGAAACCCGGTTGGCTGATTTACCGTGGATATCATTCACCAAATCATCAATTTTCTTGGCACTTTCCCGCATCATTTCCAGATAAGTCAGCAGTTTATCATTGTCTGTATGTCCTTTGGAAACATCAATAAGTTTCAATACAGAATTGACAGGCAATTTTAAATCCTGCGCCGTTCTGTAAACAAAAACATTAAACTCGTTATTGGCCGATAAGGAACTGTACTTTGCCGAAGCTAATTTGATATTTTCCAATTCATACTCATCCGAAATTTTAGAAATATGATTATGACTGTGTTCCTTAAAATAATACGCCCAGTAGCCATTCATAAAAAATACAACTGCCGCCAGCACAACATGAATAATAAGCGTTTCAAAATCAAAATTTACCTGGGAAAAATACAATTGCAGCCCTTTTGGATCCGTGTAAACGAAATTTTGCATATACGCCAAAGCAGCATGATGAAGTACGACAAGGAACGTAAGCGGAATTTGGAGTTTCCAGTTTTGATAGATAATCAAAATCGTACTGGCAATAAAGACCGTGAAATGCATTTCGAACAAACCGTGCATCTGATAAATATATTGCGCCATAAAAATGGCAAGGACCACAGACAAAACATACTGGTAAAAATTCGATTTTTTAACAAAGAATTTAGCCGAATAATACAATAGTACATTAATCGTTCCTACTCCTACTCCAATTTCAAAAGTATCATACTTAAAAGCCAATGCAATTCCGAAAAGAAAATAGATGGCCAGAACATAATTAATAATAGTATCCGATTTTTGTGTCATAGTCGACGTAAAACTGTGCAAATAGTCTTGTTCATTCAAACTGGCTTTTGTTTTCATAATTTTAGGTAATTTAGGTTAAGGTTAGGTTTATTTAGTGCATTTTGGTAACGAACATCCATAAGCTCTGAGCGCTAAAGCATCAAACGAAGGGGTCTTGGTTTGTTCTAACAAAGAAACAATAGCCATCTGGGCATAATTACTGTCGGCATTAGTGCAATATCTGGTTTTATTGTAGTTTCCTCTGTAATATAAGTGCTGCGAAGGATCGATTATAACCGCTTGCGGAGTGGAGAAAACACCACACTTTTTTGCCATGGCGCTATCAAAGTAAACGGGTAAGGCTGCACCAAATTTTTTCTGGATCTCGTCAATCGTAAAATTTTTATCATTATGAAGTACGACAATCTTAAAGTTGATTCGATCACCATATTTTTTTATTAAACCGCTCACATGAGGTATATTGAATCGGGAACAAGGGCAATCCGGATTGAAAAAATGAATAAAAACAGGTTTATTATTTGTGGCCCAGCATTTTCCCAAATCAATTCTGGAACCCATGGCAACTTTATGATAGTTTTGCGGAATCGGAGTCGGCAAACTGTATTTGAATTCGTTTTGCCAGAATAAAAACAAAATTGCGAAGAGCAAAAGTGAAAACCATAAGCCCAAAAGTATTTTTTTCGCCATAAACAGCAGTTTTAAGTACGTTACACGAATAATGCATAAACAATTGTTAATTAATAAATGTGGTATATCATTAATTTTAACTGACAAACAAATAAAAAACTTACACATTTTAGCGCTTAACCTCCAAACACATTACTGTTCTCACAAAAAATCATCATTTTGTTTAAGCTTATCAATGTTACGAATAAAATCGATAAAGTGCAAATAAAATCGGACAAAATGCAAATAATTATTTTTAAATAGGAATTAACTTATTTTTAAAAGTTTCTCTAAGTAAATCTACGTGCGTATAAACAGACAAAAAAGAACAAATTCTAAGACAGTTCTGAAAATTTTGTTAAAAAAAACCAAAAATAAACTACAAGGCATTAAACCAAATGCCAGTGCGATAGTCTAAACTTACTTATCGACATCAAATAAGTAAAGAATAAGATTAATAAAGTGATTACAACAGCCGGAGTACCGCAAAAAAATCATCTTAAGAAAATATAAAATACTGATTATTAAAAGTTTAAAATCAATGTAAAGATTTGTACATACAAATGTTAAATAAAAGCTAACGCCAATGTGATTCAGTACAAAAAGTTAAATTTGTACACTTACTAAAAATACATACCAAAATACATTTACCTCAATTCTATGAAAGTAAAAAACCTAGTTTACGCCCTTCTGATTATCGGTCTCGGAGGATTTATTGCCTACAGAGTCATCTCTAACAAAAGTAAAAACGACGAATCCAAAAAATCAGGAGACAAAGACAAACCTACTACTGTAACCGGGATAGTGGTAAAAACGTCAACATTCGACAATAACCTTTCGCTGTCAGGTTCTATTGAAGCCAATGAGCAAATAGAAATTCACAGTGAAGTTTCAGGGATCGTAGAAGGAATTTACTTTACGGAAGGGACGAATGTAAACAAGGGACAGGTACTTTTTAAAGTCAATGATATTGAATTAAGAGCACAATTAAGACAGGCTGTTACCAAAGAAGGTCTGGCGGGTGAAAATCAGCGAAGAGCCAAATTATTACTGCAGAAAGAGGCCATTAGTCAGGAGGAATTTGATGTTGCAAATGCCGATTTTGCTTCCATGCAGGCACAAACCCAGCTGATCAGGGCGCAAATTGCAAAGACTTCCGTAAAAGCCCCTTTCTCCGGAAAAATTGGTTTACGATCTATTTCTCCGGGAACTTACATCACTCCTGCTGTTCTGGTAGCAAAATTAGTCAACACAGGAAAACTGAAAATTACGTTTTCGATTCCTGAAAAATATGCTTCTCAGGTACAATCAGGATCGGTTATCGATTTTACCGTATCCGGTTCCGACAAAGTGTACAAGGCAAAAATATATGCTATTGAGCCAGAAGTAGCTGTAGCCACCCGTACTTTACAAATTCGTGCGATTGCTGATAATTTAGACGGCAAACTTTTTCCGGGTACTTTTGCTGATGTAAAACTGCCTTTAAACATCATTAAAGATGCCATAGTAGTTCCTTCGCAGGCTATTGTTCCCGTGCAAAGCGGTAAAAAAGTATATATCGCCAATATGGGCAAAGCCAAAGAAGTTATGGTAGATGCCACAACAAGAACCGATGCGTCTATTCTGGTTTTATCGGGACTAAAAGCTGGTGATACGCTAATCACAAGCGGTGTGATGTCGTTGAAAAATGAAGCTCCCATAAAAGTTAATATAAAATAATTATAGATTTTGAATCTGATTTTTGATGTAACAGTCCGAAATCTGAAATCAACAATCTAAAATCTAAAATCATAATGAGTTTATCTACTACAAGTATAAGAAGGCCTGTTTTAACCATTGTACTGAACCTTTTGATTATTTTATTCGGTTTCATTGGTTATACCTTTTTGGGTGTTCGGGAATTCCCGTCCATTGACCCTGCACAGGTTTCTATAAGAACCAACTACACGGGAGCCAATGCCGATATTATTGAATCACAAATTACAGAACCGTTAGAAAAAGCAGTAAATGCTATCGACGGAATTCGAAATATAACGTCGTCGAGCAATCAGGGAAGCAGCAGCATTACCATCGAGTTTAATTTAGATAAAGATTTAGAAGAAGCTGCGAATGATGTACGTGATAAGGTTTCACAAGCCGTTAGGAATTTACCGCAGGATATTGATGCGCCGCCGGTAGTTTCAAAGGCCGATGCCGATAGTGAATCTATTATTTCGATGACCGTTCAGAGTGATACGCGCAGCTCTTTGGAATTAAGTGATTATGCCGAAAATGTCATTTCACAACGATTAGAAACTATTCCCGGTGTAAGTGGTGTGCAGATCTGGGGACAAAAACGTTACGCGATGCGTTTATGGATTGACCCTGCAAAACTGGCGGCATACGGCTGTACTGTTGCAGAAGTCCGCACGGCACTAAATGCACAAAATGTCGAACTGCCTTCCGGAAAGCTCACCGGAAACAACACCGAACTGACGGTAAAAACCATTGGAAATCTTTCTAAACCGGAAGAATTTAATAATATCATTATTCGTACAGATGGCGATAAGATCGTTCGCCTAAGTGATATTGGAGGTGCGGAATTAGGGCCTGAAAATATCGAGACTTCCCTGACATCGTCCGGACTTCCTATGATTGGTCTGGCTATTGTACCCATGCCCGGCGCGAATTATCTGGATATTTCATCTGAATTTTATAAAAAATACGAAGCCTTAAAAAAGGATTTACCCAAAGACATTAAGCTTAATATTGCGCTTGACAATACGCTTTTCGTTAAAAAATCGGTACTTGAAGTAGCAGAAACCCTCGGAATTTCTATTATTCTGGTAATCATCATTATTTATTTGTTCTTCCGGGACTGGGCCATCGCTTTCAGACCGTTGATTGATATTCCTGTATCGTTAATTGCAACCTTTTTTGTCATGTGGCTTTTCGGATTTTCCATCAATGTACTGACGCTTTTGGCTATTGTTTTGGCTACGGGACTGGTAGTCGATGATGGAATTGTTGTTACCGAAAATATATTCAAGAAAGTAGAAGAAGGCATGTCGCCAATTGAGGCCGCAATTAAAGGGTCTAACGAAATATTTTATGCCGTAATTTCGATTTCGGTGACTTTGGCAGCAGTGTTTTTGCCGGTAATTTTCTTAGAAGGTTTCGTAGGAAGGCTGTTCCGGGAATTTGGTGTGGTCATTGGCGCAGCAGTATTGATCTCTGCCTTTGTATCGCTGACTTTAACGCCTATGCTGAATGCCTATCTGATGAAAGGCGGTGAACAGAAAAAATCGAAGTTTTACATTAAAACCGAGCCATTTTTCGAAAAATTAAACAGCGGTTATGCAGATGCCTTAAATCGTTTTATGGCAAAAAAATGGATCAGTTTTCCTATTCTGATTGCCTGTTTCGGATTGATTTATTTGTTTTTCACCATACTTCCAAAAGAAACGGCTCCTTACGATGACCGTAGTTCGGTAACGATGCGTATGACTACTCCTGAAGGTTCTTCTTATGAATATACCAATCGTTTTATGCAGGAAATATCAAAATTGGTTGATGATTCTATTACCGATAAAAAAGTAAGTTTAGTCATTACCGCGGGAGGTTCCGGAGGATCTGCCACCAATTCGGGTTTCATCAGGCTGTCTTTAAAAGAACCGGACGAAAGAAAGGCATCCCAAAAAGATATTGCAGATAAATTAACCAAATGGACCAAAAAATACCCGGATGCAAAAACCTCTGTCATTCAGCAGCCTACCATTGCGGTAAACAGACGTGGCGGTCTACCGATTCAGTACATTATCCAGGCCCCTACTTTTGAAAAACTAAGAGAAAAAATTCCGCTCTTTATGGAGGAAGTGGGTAAAAGCGATGTATTCTCGGTTACCGATGTCAACCTGAAATTCAATAAGCCGGAAATCAACGTTAGTATCGATCGTGCCAAAGCCGAAAGCTTAGGAATTTCTATTCTGGATATTGCCCAGACTTTGCAGCTTTCCTTAAGCGGACAGCGTTTCGGATATTTCATTAAAAACGGAAAACAATACCAGGTGATCGGTCAGTTTGATCAGAAGGACCGTTCTAAACCTTTGGATTTAACTTCCATGTTTGTTAAAAATAAAAATGGCGAATTAATCCAGATGGATAACGTGGTAAATATAGAGGAACAAAGTAATCCTCCTCAATTGTATCACAACAATCGTTATATGTCAGCCACTGTTTCGGCAGGTTTAGCACCGGGCAAAAGCATCAGTGACGGAATCGAAGCCATGAATCAGATTAAAGCCAAGGTGCTGGATGAAAGTTTTACAACAGATTTGAGTGGTGAATCACGGGATTTTGTGGAAAGCAGTTCGAATACCTCTTTTGCTTTCGGATTGGCTTTATTGCTTATATTTTTAATTCTTGCCGCTCAGTTTGAAAGTTTTATAGATCCGTTTATTATTATCTTAACGGTACCGATGGCGGTTGCCGGAGCTTTACTCTCGTTATGGTTGTTCAATCAGACGTGGAATATTTTCAGCCAGATCGGGACAGTTATGCTTATCGGACTGGTGACGAAAAATGGTATCCTGATTGTAGAGTTTGCGAATCAGTTAAGAGAACAGGGAAAACCTAAAATGGAAGCTATTTTAGAAGCTTCGGAAGCGCGTTTACGTCCGATTTTGATGACCAGTTTAGCCATTGCTTTGGGAGCTTTGCCAATCGCAATGTCGCTTGGTGCTGCTTCTACGAGCAGAATCGGAATGGGAGTTGTTATTGTCGGAGGAACTATATTCTCTTTAGCCTTAACCCTTTTTGTAATTCCGGCGATTTATCTGATGTGGTCCAAAGCCCGAAAACATTATCCGGAATTTGATCATATCGAAGAATACGAAAAAGAAAGTAAATAATACAGCAGTCCGTAATTCCTTGATTTTAATTGATGAATTCCTGTCATAAGAAAAACAAATATGAACATTAAGATTTTATTCAGCAGCCTCTTTTTATGCTTCTTCTGCTTCGCGAAAATGCAGGCGCAGGAAGTACTAACTATTGAAGATGCTATGAAAATAGCTTTGGAAAATAATTTTGAAATCAAAATTGCCAAAAACAATTCAAGAATAAACGAAACCAATGTAACGATTGGAAATGCCGGAATGCTGCCTGTCGCAACCGCTTCGGTGACCGATAACAACAGCATTCAGAATTCGAAACAAACCCGTCAGGACGGAACTTCTACTTCTTTAGACAACGCTAAAAACAATAGCTTAAATTACGGGGTAAGTATTGGCTGGACTATTTTTGACGGAATGAAAATGTTCGCCAGACATGATCAGTTAAAGGAACTTCAGAAATTAGGCGATTCGGAGCTGAAAAGAATCATTCTGGCTAAAATTGGGCAGGTTAATTCTGCTTATTACGACCTATTTCAGCAACAACAGCAATTGGCGGCATTAGACACTACTATTGTCATTTCGAATCAAAGGCTTACACTTGCAAAAAATCGCTTCACTATTGGTAAGGCATCGAAACTGGAAGTTTTAAATGCTCAGGTAGATTTAAATTCAGATCAGGTGGCATTGCTCAGACAAAAAGAATCTTATGCCAATGCCAAAATCCTGTTGAACCAATATCTGGCCCGTGATCCGAAGATAGATTTCAAAGTAACAGATCAGGTAACGGTTGATAGTAAATTAGTCCTGGCCGATTTAATAGATTTGGCACAAAAACAAAATCCGGCCCTGGAAACGCAAATCATCAACAAACGCGTGGCAGAATTACAGTTGAAACAAGTTAAAGCAGATCGTTATCCCGTTGTGAGACTGACTTCAGGTTATAATTTTGCTGAAAGTGAATCAAGTCTGGGTTTTACCAGTGCCACGTCAGCACGAGGTCTCAACTACGGTTTTAATGCTACTTTAAATATTTTTGACGGTTTCAATCAGCATCGAAATGAAAAGATTGCGAAACTGCAAATTGAGAATTCACAAATTGCCATCGAGCAGCAAAACATGATTTTAAATTCACAGTTAAGCATTGCTTTTCAGACTTATTTAACCAATTTAGAGCTAATTGATTTAGAAGAAGACAATGAGGCAATTGCCAGACAAAATCTTCAAATCACCTTAGATAAATTCAAAATCGGAACCATCACAACCATAGATTTCAGAACTGCCCAGCTGAATTATGTAAATGCAAAAGTACGTTACAGCAATGCACAATATGAAGCAAAATTATCTGAAATTGCCTTAAAAGAATTGGCGGGAAATATCAATTTTTAAGTTATTTTTGTTTTCAAAACAAATTTAAATGATCTCATACAATACGAAAGACTGGTTTTCTTTTATTTTTCACTTTCACAAATCAGATACGGTAAGACAGCTTTTTCCGGTCATGTTTGCCATTGGAATTTACGCTGCAGTAGTTGGTTATTTTGAAGTCGTTTATTTAGGAATCGATGAAAACCATTACATCAAAAATATTCCGATGATGCATGGAATATTAGGTTTTGTCATTTCCTTACTATTAGTATTCAGAACCAATACTGCGTACGACCGCTGGTGGGAAGCCCGGAAATTATGGGGAGCATTAGTCAACAACAGCCGTAATTTTGCCATCAAGCTTTCGTGCATGTTAAAAGATGAAAATGATCGTAAATTCTTCAGGAAATTCATTCCCGCCTACGCTTCCGTTTTATATAAACATTTAAATAATTCCGAAACGGCAAAGCAGCTTTTTGACGATGTAGATTTAGAACTGGATCATCATAAACACAAACCCAATTAGGTCAAACGCATGATGTCGCATAAAATCAATGATTTGTATGAATCTAAAAAAATAACCGGCGATCAGCTGATTGTTTTAAATGCGGAACTGGTTGCCTTTACCGATATTTGCGGAGCCTGCGAAAGAATTAAAAATACGCCTATTCCCTACTCTTACAGTGCTTTCATTAAAAAATTTATCTTTTTTTACATTATGACCCTGCCTTTTGGTTATTCTTTAAGTTTGGGATATTACGTAGCACCAGTGGTCGTTTTTATCTTTTATGTATTGGCCAGTTTAGAACTAATTGCAGAAGAAATTGAAGATCCGTTTGGTGATGATGAAAACGATTTGCCTATCAAAAAGATTTCGGAAAACATTAAAAAACACGTGGAAGAATTAATTTAATGAATTGTCCTGTTAAAAGGACAAATTACTCATTATTACAGACTTCTGTACAAAAATAGAAACAGTTAGAAAAAAGCAAATAAATTGTTTCTTTCTCCAATACGCAATCCTTATATTTGTATCCTTATTCAAGAACAAAAAAGTTAACATGAAAATATCTTACAACTGGTTAAAACAATTCATTAAAACAGACTGGACATCTGAACAAACTTCAGAATTACTGACCGATCTAGGTCTGGAAGTTGAAGTTGTTGAGAAATATGAATCAGTAAAAGGCGGTTTGGAAGGAGTTGTTGTAGGACACGTACTGACTTGTGAAAAACACCCTGACGCCGACAGATTAAACATTACAACCGTTAATATCGGACAGGAAGCCCCTATACAAATTGTTTGTGGCGCTGCCAATGTTGCTGCAGGTCAAAAAGTACCGGTGGCTACCATCGGAACCGTTTTATATGACAAAGAAGGTGGAGAATTTACCATTAAAAAAGGAAAAATCCGCGGACAGGAAAGTCACGGAATGATTTGTGCCGAAGACGAATTGGGTCTTGGTACAAGCCATGACGGAATTATGATTTTAGACGAAAACTTAGAACCGGGAACTCCTGCTTCAAAAGTTTTTGATATTGTGAGTGATGAAGTTTTCGAAATCGGACTGACGCCTAACCGTGCCGATGCCATGAGCCATTACGGTACTGCCCGTGATCTTAGAGCCGGAATGCTGCAACGTGGTGTGAACATCGAATTAATTACACCATCGGTAAGCAATTTCAGGGTAGAGATGCGTACTTTAAAAATTGATGTTTCTGTAGAAGAACCAGCTTTAGCACCAAGATACTGTGGTCTGACTATTTCAGGGATTTCTGTTGGAGAATCCCCGGCCTGGTTACAGGATCGTCTGAAAGCCATCGGTTTAACCCCGAAAAATAATATTGTTGACGTTACTAATTATGTTTTGCATGAATTAGGACAGCCTTTGCACGCTTTTGATGCTGCAAAAATCAACGGAAAAATCATTGTAAAAACACTACCGGAAGGCACAAAATTCACGACTCTGGACGATGTTGAAAGAACCTTGCATGCGGAAGATCTTATGATTTGCGACGAAAAAGGCCCTCTTTGTATTGCCGGTGTTTTTGGCGGAAAAAAATCAGGAGTTTCTGAAGGAACTACAGCCATTTTCCTTGAAAGTGCTTATTTTGATGCCGTGAGCGTTCGTAAAACGGCCAAAAGACATCAGTTAAATACAGATGCTTCTTTTAGGTTTGAAAGAGGAATTGATCCGACGATTACCGAATATGCCTTAAAGCGTGCTGCACTTTTGATTCAGGAAGTAGCCGGTGGAAAAATTACTTCTGATGTGGTAGAAGTTTATCCTAAAAAAGTAGAAGATTTTTCTGTTTTACTGCATTTCAGCCATGTTTCGAAAATCATCGGACAGGAAATTCCAAAAGATACCATAAAGAAAATACTGGTTTCTTTAGACATTAAAGTAAACAGTGTTTCTGAGTCTGGTCTTGGATTAACAATTCCGGCTTACCGTGTTGATGTGCAACGCGAAATTGATGTGATTGAAGAGATTTTAAGAGTTTACGGATACAACAACATTGAATTCTCCAAAAAGTTTAATGCTACTGTTGCCAACTCCCCAAGAACCGAAGATTATAAAGTACAGAATATCATTGCGTCACAGTTAAACTCACAAGGTTTTCATGAAATGATGGCGAATTCCTTAACAACGGCGGCTTATGCAAAACTATCTACCGTTTTAAAGGAAGAACATAATGTAACGATGCTGAACCCCCTAAGCGGTGATTTGGCAACGATGCGCCAGTCTTTGTTATTCTCTGCACTGGAAGCGGTTTCCTATAATATCAACAGAAGAAATTCTGATTTGAAATTGTTTGAATTTGGAAAAACCTACCACAAATACCTGAACGGTTTCGAAGAGCACAAACACCTGACCTTATCGGTTTCAGGAGACCGAAACAAGGAAAGCTGGACGAGTCCGCAAAAACCAACTGATTTCTTTTTATTAAAAGGATATGTAAAAGCTATTTTGGCGCGTTTAGGAATTGATAAAATATCAAATGCTCCCGTACAATCGGATATTTTCTCAGAAGGAACATCCATTTGCTACAACAATGATACTTTGGTTGAAATGGGTGTCGTTAAAAAATCAATACTAAAGCATTTCGGAATCAAACAAGATGTTTATTTTGCTGATTTTAACTGGGATCTGGTTTTAAAAATCATCTCGGGAAAAATTAAATACAACGAAATTCCAAAATATCCGGAAGTCCGCAGGGATTTGGCTTTGCTGATTGATCAGACCACTACTTACGAAAGTATTTATAATCTGGCCAAACAAACAGAAAAAGCACTTTTAAAAGATGTCAACCTGTTTGATGTATATGAAGGCAAGAACCTTCCGGAAGGAAAAAAATCATACGCTTTGAGTTTTACGATTCAGGACAATACAAAAACATTAACCGATGCTCAAATTGATAAAATCATGTCAAAACTGCAGCAATCTTTTGAGACTGAACTTGGTGCGAGCTTAAGGTAGTTATGAGTTATGAGTTATGAGTTATGAGTTATAAACCCGACAGGTTTTAAAAAACCTGTCGGGTTTAATTTTTTATTGTGTTCTGAGATTGGACTGGGACTGCAAACTGGGACTGCAAACTGAAAACTGTGACTGAAAACTGTGACTGAAAACTTTGTCAGGGCGCAAATTTCGTATAAGCATTTTTCAGTTTTTCATCGTATTTATTGTTTTTATAACCTTCACCATTATATTTCAGGGCAAATTCTGCCCACTTTTTATTTCTTAGGGTGGTGATCAGATTATTTTTCTGGAGGAATAATCCAAAAGCTTTCAGGTGTTCTCCTTCATTCAGGTTCATTTTCTGCACAAATTCGTCAATGTCCTTGTAACCAATTGAAACTGCGTTGAATCCCATAATCTGGAAAAGTCCCCATGAAGCAGCACAATTTGCCGCATCCCTGAATTTTTTGTCCGGGTTTAAATTAATAGCCTTTTCGAGTCTGTCGTATTCCCCTGCACCGCCCACGTAATATTTTCGGGTATATTTTTTATAGAGAATATTTGCCGTGTTGGCATTCACATAAGTTTCGCAGTTGATATTTCTTTTTTCGAGTTCTCTCCAAAAAACATGACCTTCAAATAAAATTTTCGGTCTTCCGTCTAAAAGAAACCCTTTTCCGTTACTTTCGACGAGATTAACAGCCTTGACGACAGCCAGTTCCATATTATGGTTGTTGGCAAAATCAATCAGGTTTTGTTCTGAAAGCAATTTAGTATTCGATGAAAACTTATCTTTACTTTTCTCTATAAGCGCCGACCAGGTTTTGAGCCCGACGATACCATCTACCACCAGATTGTTTTTAAGCTGAAAATCCTTCACAGCCTTATCGGTTTCAACCCCGAAATAATCAGAAACTACAACACTGTAATTAAGTTTTACGAGTAATTCGTTCAGGTAATACACCTCACTTGATTTTACTCCCGATTTTAAAGTTTTCATAACCTTTTGTTTTAGTATACGTTTAGGAAGGCTTTTAAAATCAAAAAATCAGTTCCCTTCCACTTTTTTAAAGAATTTTTATTGCTCCGGAACTTCCAGGCAGCTCATCCTGAAGAGTTTGTTACGGCATAATTTAACAATTCAAAGCTTTACACTTTTACAGGTGTATTTCTAAAGTTCAGCCCGTCTCCTTTGTCAATAAAATTGAACCCTGTAAAATTATATTTTTATAAATTGCTAAATAACAGCATTTTGACCCAATTTTTTTAATAATTTTACTTATAAAAAAAGGGTGATTATACCCTTGTACAGCTTTTTCATTTAAAATAATTTTGTCAGAATCATTTTCAAAACCACTAATAAATTTTAACCAATATTTTTTAAACTAAAAAAAATCATGAAAAACCTTTGCGAAAAACCAAGCCAGTTGATTACAAAAGAATTCGCCAAAGAGCTGAATTTGAATTACACTCATAAAAGATCAAAGCTAATTCACAAATCAACTAAAAGAGAAGATGCAAATGCCATATGGTATTCACTGGAAGCTTTAGAAAGCTATATAAATTATATCAAAACCCATGGAGCCGATACAGGATATGAAGTGGACGGAATCCGCTTTTATTTCGGCGTATATCCGGATGATGAAAAACATGGTGAAAAAGCCGGCTTAACCACTTTATTTTTGGCTGCAACAGGAAAAAAGGCAGCATCAGCAGCAGAAGCTTCCAATCAGATACAAAGTTTTGTAATGGCAAAAGAAGATTCATCTGCCGATATCGAGAGCCTGGACCCAATGAATTATGGCAACATAGGCAGACCGCCTAGCATTATATACTAAATACACATTATGTTTGAATTTTTAAGATCGTATATCGTCTGTCTGGCTTTATTATCCGGAATCATCGGATTGATTTCCCTGCATAAACTTCCTGGTAATAAAGCTAAATTTTTAGTACTTTTAATCTGGTTTTCAGTATTAACTGAAATAGTTGGGTATTTCTTTACACAATGGACGGGCCTGTTGAATTATTATGTTTATAATTTTTACATGTTCGTCAGTTTTTCCGCCTATATACTATTACTTCGAAGTCTATTACAAAAACAAACCAACAGAATTTCGGCTGTACTATTTTTAATTTTATTTTTAATTTCTCTTTTTTTAAATATTTTATATTTCAGAAAAGACATCAATCATTCGTTTACGTACAGTTTTGCAGTAGGAGTTATAGTCGTTATGATGCTTTCCTGCCTGTATCTGGTAGAGATTTTCAATTCAAACAAAATATTAAATTTTAAAAAATCGGTATTTTTCTGGTATATCCTGGGCATACTTGTTTTTCATGTTCCCGTTCTGCCCTTTATGCTCGCCATAAAGTGGTTCTTAATTAAACAAGATGAGTCTATATTTAGTCTCGTCCTGTTTATTTTAAATTTTTTAGCACATAGTTGTTACATAATCGGATTTGTATGGAGCGAAAAGAAATACAATTATTAGTTATTTCGTTAGGTATCGTATTTTTTACTTTACTGGTTACGCTGCTTGTCATTTTTTTTTATTTCCTGAAAAAAAAGAACAACTATCTGGTGGAAAAAATGGAATCTGAAATGTATTTCCAGTCGGAATTGGTCAAGACCCGAATTGAAATTAAAGATCAGACCCTTTCTGAAATAAGCAAGGAACTGCATGACAATATTGGCCAGATTGTGTCCGTGGGCATTATGCAGCTCAATATGTACATACAGAACGGTCAGCCCGTTAAAAGCAAGGAACTCACCGATCTCAAAGACGTCTTAGCCAAGTCACTGGATGAAATCAGAATTTTATCCCGAATAATAAACAAAGACAACTTACTGGAAACCAATTTTATAGAAGCCATAAAACAAGATCTGGAACGTATCAGAAAGCTAAAACATATACAGTATGCTTATAATTTTAAAGGAGAAATACCAAAGATTAACGAAGGCCATGATTTGTTTATCTACCGAATTTTTCAGGAAGCCCTGCACAATAGTCTAAAACATTCACACAGTGATTTATATGAGGTGAATATTACAACGACCACAACGCTTTTTCAATTGAAAATGAAGGATTTCGGAATTGGTTACGATACCAAAAAAATCAATTCCGGTATAGGATTAAACAACATGAAATTGAGAGCTAAACTAATTGGTGCCACACTAATTATCGAATCAAACCAATCCGGAACAAGTATAGTATTAGAATATCCATTAACCCCACCCGATGAAAACAATAGCGAAGAATAAAATTATTATTGTTGACGATCACTTGCTATTCTCCCAGTCCTTACAGCTCCTGATCAATAATTTTAAAGAATTTGAAGTGGTCAACCGCTTCGAAAATGGTAAAGTTTTTATAAATTATCTTCAGGAAAACGCCGATTCAGAAGTCGATTTAATTTTACTGGATGTAAATATGCCTGTGTTGGATGGTGTTGAAACAATGAAATGGATCAAAGAAAACAGGCCTTCCCTAAAAGTTATCGCACTGTCTGTAAATGACGATGAAGAAATCATTATCAGGATGATTACCAATGGCGCCAAAGGCTACCTGCTGAAAGACACTTCGCCCGAAATATTCAAAGAAGCCATGTGCTGTGTCATTGAAAAAGGCTTTTACTTCACCGAATTGGTTTCCGGAATGCTGGTCAAAAAAGCGAATGACGATTCTAAAAAAATCAGCTTAAAAGAAAAAGAAATCGTTTTCATACGACATGCCTGCAGCGAGAAAACCTATAAGGAAATCGCCTCTGAAATGTGCCTGAGCCCTAAAACAATTGATGGCTACAGGGAGTGTCTGTTCGATAAACTCGAAATCAAAACCCGTATCGGTTTGGTTTTATATGCCATTAAACATAAAATTGTCCTGGTATAAGGCCCTGTTTATCTGAATTCAATCAATTTGTCATTCGGTAAATCATATTCATATAATTTCCTGTTTTCGCTGTCCAGATACAGCCACTGGATGATACTGGTACGATTTTCGAATTCGTTGGAAATTCCTAAAACCGTGTAGGAACGTCCGTCCTTTTGACGGTCTTCTATCGAATAGACGAACTGTGTATCAGGATTCTGCAGGTGTACTTTTACAAGGTCTTTTTTAGAATTGGCTAAATAATATTCTACCTGAGTGTAGAGATAATCCTTGAAATCCTTAGTATATTCCTCGTCTTCTGCCCAATAAAACTTAATGGGTTTGGTGTATTTTTTCTTAAATAAACTAACTTTTCCGTTTTTTACTTTTTCAGCGTTTATAAGCCACTCGGTAAAATCAAGTTTTTCTCCCTCACCTGCTATATAAGTAGAATCCATTTTCCAGGTAATTTTTAGGATGTCACCTCTGTTGAACTGATCAGAACCTTCAAAATTAGTCTGCAGTGCCACCACTTCATTTCCTTTTTTTATGGTAAATAAAGCATAGTCGCCGTTCGCATCATAATCTACATATTCAACTTGATCAGCGTACTGCTCGCCTTTATTGAGTCTTTCATCGGGCCGTATGGCACTAAAAACATTTACTTCTTCGGGAATCACAGCAATATTTTCAGAAGTAACACCCGTACTATTATTTGATTTTTTTGGAACTGAAGTTTTTTTATCCGTACACGAAAATAATAACAGAAGTGAAGCTAAAAGAAAGTATCTCATTGTGGCGTTTAGTTAAGCGGTTTTGAAAAAGTAAATTTAATAAGTTATCGCGGCAAAAATGGGATGACCTTCAATTTTATTTCTTCCGTTTAAAAAAGAAAGCTCCATCAGAAAATTAAACTGAATAATTTCGCCACCAAGTTTCTGTACTAATTCTGCCAGCGCTTTTGCCGTTCCTCCTGTAGCCAGAACATCATCGTGAATCAAAACCCTGTCTCCTTTTTGAATCGCATCTGCATGTATCTCCAGTGCATCAGTACCGTATTCCAAATCATAAGAAGCCGAAATAGTAGTAAACGGAAGCTTTTTAGGTTTACGCGCCGGGACAAAACCCGCATTTAATTCCTGAGCCAGTAACATCCCGAAGAAAAAACCGCGGCTTTCTGCTCCTATTACCTTATCAATACGCTGGCCGTTTAAAGAGGCCACTAAAATAGACAGGCATTCTTTTCTCGCAATCGGGTCATTTAAGAGCGGGGTGATATCTTTAAACAAAATTCCTTCTTTAGGAAAGTCCTGAATATCACGTATATAATTTTTAATCTGCATTTTTTTTTATTTTTATGTTATTTTTCCCTTGTTTATCTCACATTTATCTCTATCTTTGCACCCGCAAACAGCGTTCATCAAAGCTACGAAAATTAGCTTAATGAAAAAAACTGGCCTCGTGGCGCAACTGAATAGCGCACTTGATTACGGCTCAAGAGGTTACTGGTTTGAATCCAGTCGAGGTCACTACTCGGGACAAAAGAAAAATATCATCTTTTGTCCCGTTTTTTTTTGCCCGTAATCTATTGTTTACCAGATAGATACAGTTGACCATTTCATTGACTCGGGCGGTGCGGATTTTCTTTTCTTCAAATGTGAAATTTTCGGGAAAAATTAAACCAATTAATTCTCTAGAATCAGCTAAAGTCCCACCATCAAAGGCTTCACCTAGCTTTAAAAGGTTTTCCAATCCAGTCGTCGTTAAATGCTCTATACTCGCCCTGTCGTCCTCTACATTTCCAATGCCTTTTTCCAACTTACTGATAATTGCATTGTACTCAATTTTCATAAGATTGTAATCTTCAGCATCGATTTTCTCGGTAACTAATAAATTTCTGGCCACAGATAATTTCTTTTCATAAACTGCAATCTGCTCGAGGGACTTCTTTTTTTCACCGGCTATTACTCCAGTATGCTCTCTATAACCTTCAAGCAGAACCGCGGTATATAGCTTCTTAACTTCCTCTAAAGGTTTAAATTTATTTAAATGTTCTTTAAAAATCTTGTTAGCTATTTCAGAATTCACTCTCCATTTACATACTTTATCACAGTGATAATAGTAGTAATATTTATTCCTTCCTTTACATTTACTTCCTGTTAACTTCTGACCGCATTTTGGGCAGAGAAAAAAACCGCGCAAAGGAAAATTCTCAATAGTTTTAATTTTTGGCCGGTAGGTTCTTGCTTTACTATCAAGAACGTCTTGAACCCGATAAAATAACCCCTCACTGATAATTGGCTCGTGCTGTCCATTGACCCATCTCTCCTCTTCATCTCTATACTTAGGAACAACTATCTTTCCGCAATAAAGAGGATTCCTTATGATAAGCCATAAGTTATTCTTAGAGATAGCAAAGCCTTTCTCTTTCGCCATTTGATAAATAGATTCAGTACTGAAAATATTTTTAGCAATCTGTTCAAAGATCCAAATAACCTTTACAGCTTTATCCGGTACAATGGCGATATACTTTTTCCCATCCTCTGTTATTTTATTGGCGTATCCATAAGGAGCCATTCCCATATGCCTTCCCTCCTTCTTGCCACGTCTAAGCCCCTGAAAGGTATTTAGTGCTCTTCGGTCATTTTCAACCTCAGGCGCAGCCAGATAAAAAGCCAACATCATTTTGTTTTCCGGAACACTCAGGTCAAGTGGCTGTTCTATAGCCTGCGGCTCTACACCCAGTTTTCTTAAAACATTGATCATTTGGTAAGCATCACCTGCATTACGGCTGAACCTGTCCCACTTCATAAAAAGAACCAGATTAATTTTATTTTTATATTTCTTCACATCAGCTAGGAATTTTTTCCATTGAGGCCTGTTAAAAGTCTTTGCTGAATGATCTTCATAAATTACATTACGTATCTGTATTTGGTTTATGCTGCAATATTTCCTTAGCATTTCTTCCTGATTACGCTGGGAGAAGCCTTTCTCTGCCTGCTCGTCAGTACTTACTCTGATGTATAAATCCGCTATCTTGCTCATTTTGTTTTATTTAAATGTTTCAACACAGCGATATTAGCAATTATTCTTAAGAAATACAAGATTTCCTCTGCCTGTTCAATAGTAACATCTAACCCCTCAGATCGAAGCATTTGTAAAGCTTTTTCGGGGGTCAACTTTGAATTACTGTAGTCAATATCTTTCTCCATAGTTTTACTCTTTAAAAATTCATAAAAAGTAATTTAAATGCAAAAATGTTTGAAATTTAAATAGCAACAGTACTTGTCCTTAAAAGGAAGTCTATTTCTGACTTGATTCTTTTGAGTCTGAGAATAATTAAAGTAAATACTTAAAAGAAAAAGTTTTGGTTGATCTGGGTATTCCGGAGCAAAGTGGTTCTTCGTCAATTTTGGTGATCTGAATCGAATTTGGCAACGCCATTTTTATAGTCGATTAAACTAGCCTGTGACTTGTCTGCTCAGATATGGAGATAGTCAAGGCATTATTAACAGAAGCGTAATTTTTTAATAGATTGTTAGCATAAAAATTAAAACTGAAATTATCAACTATTTGAGTATTAACAATCCCTTTTGACAACGAACTTGGCTTTATCCTTTCACCAAAATTGACGAAGAACCACTTTGTAGCGGAATCGTGGAGACCTTTGTAGCGGAATATCCACATACCTTAAGCAGAAATTGTGATGAGTACCACATGAGTCTTGCTAATTTATTCGATTGCTAATATTCTAAAGAATCAAATTATTGAAAAAGATAGAAAATTTCCAGACTATCATATTTTATTGAAATAATTTCTAACAAACAAGGACAGATTTTAATTTATGAAGAAGTATTTGTATTTAAAGTCACAAGCCCACATCGATTTTGTGTAGTTTCAGTAATTTAAAAAATTGCTTAAAGTTTTGTATTTACCGAAGCAATAAAAATAAGCATGGTAAGTACCATTTGCGTAGCGTTTAAATGAGAGCATTGGGATTCCAATCTACCTCCACCATTTCAATAAATACAAACTTAACACACTTATTTTAAAGTAAAAGTCGTTAATTGCAACAGAGTTAAAACAATACTATTTCTAAACCGATCCTACCAGCGATAATTAAATACTGATAATGGAATTAGCTACTCTCTTTTCACCACCAATATGTGTAGTGTAAAACCTTTGCTCAATTCCCCAAAGAACAAATTTCAAATCATCATCGCTTTCGATTTTAAATTTACCATCCTGAAATGATACTTGCCCATATTCATTCGTGTAGTCATAAATTGCTAGTTTTTCCTCATTGGATAAATTATTTAAAGTCTCATTTACTAATGCAATACGTTTTCTGTTGGGAATTGTAACATTCTTAGCAACGAAATCAACTCTCACATCAAGAAAGTCACTATTCAAAAATGTTTGTGTCTCTCCTTCTGTTGCTTCTTTATATAATTGATCCATTCCTTTAAATATTTTTTGCGCAGCAGTTAATTTTTTAAAATATAGTATATCACTATTCTTATCGTATATAGCATCCGCAAAAGGATTAATAGTTATAATTGGTTTTTCGGTTTCTAAAGTTAATTCTTCAATTGAGAACCATTTTTTACTGATATAAAAACTTGAATTTATAATTTGAAAAAAATAGAGGTTGTCTTGCACTGTACAGATAAATGATAACTTTTTTAAATCTGGTTTTGTTATTTGATTCTGGTTCACTGTGGCTAACTCGTGTTTAAGAAAATCTAAAATAAAGTCAGAGGTTGAAAAACTTGTAAGTTGGTATAGTTCTTCATTCTCAATTAGAGTTGCTGGATTATAGTCAATGCCATTTAAGGTTAGCTGTTCAGTATTGTAAACTTCAGTTTCTGTCTCAATAACGCGAAACATATTTTGCTTTCTTTTGACCTTTCCAAAGATATAATTTGCCATATAAAATTAATTAGAGTTCGATAAAAGTATAATTATTAATTCTTCTCAATTTTTCAAAACTATTTTCGCCAGGTGTTTTCAATTGCTCTCTGGAAAAACCGGTCAATTTGACCACCTAATTCCGGAGTAAATTGACCACCCGTTCCGGAGCAAACTGACCACCTAATTCCGGAGCAAATTGACCACCAGGTTTTGTGGTGAATTAAGTATTAAA
>NZ_QWDM01000150.1 GCF_003996965.1 Flavobacterium cupreum
ATGTCGTCGTAGACGCAGACGGTGCCCTGGGAGCCGGCCGACAGGAGGCGCGAGGCGGGGACCAGGCGGTCGGGGCGGCACTCGCCGAGCGACTTGGCCTTGAAGGTGTTGGTCGCCTTGTCGGTCCAGTACAGATTGCCCGGGAAGGTGTACAGATTGCGGTTATCGCGGTAGCCGTAGTCGGTCCAGTTCTGGGTGCCGAGGTAGCCTTCGCGGTTGCGCAGGTACATCGGATCGCGCGAACGCACGTCGAGCGTGGCGTAGACGTTGAATTTGTTGGCGACGAGGTCGCCGAAGCCGCCGCTGATGGTCGCGCGTTGCTGGCGGCCGTCG
>NZ_QWDM01000151.1 GCF_003996965.1 Flavobacterium cupreum
GCGCGGCGCGCGCGCGGGGCGAGCCGATGGCAACGCCCGCTTAGGCGTAAAATGGCTGCTTTCCCGCCGCCGCGCCCGCCATGACCATCCTGCTCTCCACCCTCAACGCCCGCTACGCCCACGCTTCGCTCGGTTTGCGCTACCTGCTGGCGAACATGGGCGAACTGCAGGGCCGGACCCGTCTGCAGGAGTTCGTCATCGGCGCCAAGACCACCGAGGTCGTCGAAAAACTGCTCTCGCATGCGCCGCGCATCATCGGTTTCGGCGTCTATATATGGAACGTCGACGAAACGACCAAGGTCGTGGCCATGCTCAAGCGCATCGCGCCCGG
>NZ_QWDM01000152.1 GCF_003996965.1 Flavobacterium cupreum
CGGTGTACACAATGCACGCTGTTGAGATGTGCTGCCATTCCGGCGGACGCGTCATGACACTCCTTTTCAGGGACGACTTCAATGGCTTCCATCAGCGCCGGTTTTGGCAATCTGCTCGACATGTTCACCTATCCACTGCGCCACTCGCACTACCTCGAGCTGGTCAACCCGCTGTGGACGCAGCACGTGCTCAAGGCGCGCGTGGTGGGCGTCTGGGACGACACCGCCGACACCCGCACGCTCACATTGCGCCCGGGCCGCGGCTGGCGCAGCCACCGCCCCGGCCAGTTTGTGCGGCTCGGCGTGCCGATCGACGGCATGCGCCACACG
>NZ_QWDM01000153.1 GCF_003996965.1 Flavobacterium cupreum
CCATTCGCCGCTGGCCAGCTTGGGCAGGAACTTCTGGCGCTGCTCCTCGGTGCCGAACTCATAGATCGGCACCATCACGAGCGACGATTGCACACTCATCATGGAGCGGTAGCCCGAGTCGACGCGCTCGACCTCGCGCGCGATCAGGCCGTAGCTGACGTAGTTTAGGCCGGGGCCGCCGTATTGCTCTGGGATGGTCGGTCCGAGCAGGCCCAGTTCGCCCATCTCGCGGAAGATCTCGATGTCCATGCGCTCGTGGCGGAACGCTTCGAGGATGCGCGGCTGGAGCTTGTTCTGGCAGTAGGCGGCGGTGGCGTCGCGCACCATGC
>NZ_QWDM01000154.1 GCF_003996965.1 Flavobacterium cupreum
GGGGAGCTAGGCGAACGAGGCGTATTATTCCAGCGTTGACGGCGTAGGGGTGGCCTTAAATTCTGCCCCCAGTTGCCCCCCTCAGACGCGGTATCGATTCCCGCCGCCTGTTGATACAGACGAAAAAAAACCGTCCAGTGGACGGTTTTTTAGGATGCTATGGTGGAGGCGGCGGGAATCGAACCCGCGTCCGCAAGCACTCTACAGACAGTTCTACATACTTAGCACTGCCATTTAATTTAACCGGTACAACGCGGACGTGCACGCTGTGTACAAGCGAGTTACCTATTATTTAGTCCAATACTAAGTAACCCAGTATCGGACGAGT
>NZ_QWDM01000155.1 GCF_003996965.1 Flavobacterium cupreum
CAGCCGATCCGCAAGACATCCTGCGCCTGCTCGGTATCGAAGCGCTGGCACGTTACATCGTCGACGAAGTGCAGGACGTGTACCGTCTGCAGGGCGTGAAGATCAACGACAAGCACATCGAAGTGATCGTGCGCCAGATGCTGCGCCGCGTGCAGATCGTGGAAGCGGGCGACGCGAACTACATCGTTGGTGAACAGGTCGAGCGTTCGGAGTTGCTGGACGAAAACGACCGCGTCACCGCCGCCGGCAAGATCCCAGCGACGTACGAAAACGTGCTGCTCGGTATCACCAAGGCATCGCTGTCGACCGACTCGTTCATCTCGGCCG
>NZ_QWDM01000156.1 GCF_003996965.1 Flavobacterium cupreum
ATCATCGGCGACAAATTCAGGAACGAGGCGTCCGATTCGTCGGCCTCGGCCACCAGGTAGTCGCCCGTGCCGAGCTTGGCGTTGGCGCCGGCGCTGTTGAGGCGCCCGCCGATCACGAAGGTCGGATCGAGCCCGCCCTGCGCCAGCACCGAGGCGACCAGGCTGGTGGTGGTGGTCTTGCCGTGGGTGCCGGCGATGGCGATGCCGCGCTTGAGGCGCATCAATTCGCCGAGCATGATCGCGCGCGGCACGATCGGCACCTGGGCCGCGCGCGCGGCGACCACCGCCGGATTGTCCTGCTGGACCGCGGTCGAGGTGACCACGGCG
>NZ_QWDM01000157.1 GCF_003996965.1 Flavobacterium cupreum
GCGCTTTGGCTCTTGTATTCACTCGAAGAAAAATAATTCGACAAGCGGGTTCAGCGTGTGGTAACGAACGGAAAAGCGTTCCTGTACCGGGCAAAGTGGCCTCATTGAAAACAAGGAGCAACATCATGAACACCACAGCTTTGAAGCACACAATTTTCCTCGCTGGCATGATGGTCGCATCGATGACATTCGCCGGACAAGATGTCATCAAATGCGTCGACAGCGGCGGCAACGTGACGTTGACCGACACCGCCTGCGGCAACGGCGTCGAAGTCGCCCGCGAGCCGGTCGCCGTCGAAACCGACTACGCCGCCGAAGTCGCGCTG
>NZ_QWDM01000158.1 GCF_003996965.1 Flavobacterium cupreum
CGGACCTGGGCCGCACGCTGCTGGCCGAGGCCTACGGCGACGACAAGGTCGACATCGCGGTCGGCACCTCCTCGTCCGGCTCGGCCATCGCGATGCTGCCGGTGGCGCTCGAATACAAGAAGGTGCTCATCGTCGAGCCGGCCGTGGCCGACGCGATCACGGGCGACAAATGGAACCGCTACATCTTCCGCACCTCGCGCAGCTCGATGCAGGACGGGCTGGCCGCGGCCAGCACCCTCAAGGGCGGCAGCGTGGCCTTCCTGGCGCAGGACTACGCCTTCGGACGCGACGCCATCAAGGCCGGCAAGGACGCCCTGAAGGCGACC
>NZ_QWDM01000159.1 GCF_003996965.1 Flavobacterium cupreum
CGCAGCGGCGTCGTGTTACCAACGGCCATCATCAAGGCGGCCCTGCCGCAGCATCGGAACCTGGTCAGCGCCACGCCCGAAACGAGTGTGTTTTACACGCCGGTCAAGAACCTGCCGGCCAGTTTCTCCTCCGAAGAAAAACGCAGCCTGGGCGCCGAGTACAAGGCGGAAATCGGCGGCCGGCTCAATCCGGCCCTGGCCAAATTGGCGCGCTTCCTGGAGAAGGAGTATCTGCCGGTCGGGCGCGACAGCGCCGGCATGGGCGCGATGCCGAACGGTAGCAACTGGTATCTGGCGCGCGTAGCCTCGCGCACCACAAGCGCCTT
>NZ_QWDM01000015.1 GCF_003996965.1 Flavobacterium cupreum
CCTCTTCCCATCCCGAACAGAGTAGTTAAGCCCGCCTGCGCAGATGGTACTGCAGTTATGTGGGAGAGTATGTCGTCGCCTTTCTTTTAAAAATCCTCATCATTTATTTGATGGGGATTTTTTGTTTTACCGCTGTTTTTAACCGCAAGGTACGCAAAAGAGTTCTTTGGAATACGGTTAGATCGCAAGGTACGCAAAGCTGTTCGGGAAGTATTGGAATTTGGGGCTTGCCCCGATGGCTATTAGGATTGGAATTTTGTATTTATATTGATGCTTGGATTTAATCGCAAGGGCCGAAAAGGTTTTTTGAAATACGGTTAGATTGCAAGGTACGCAAGGCTGTGCAGGGAGTATTGGAATTTGGATCTTTTTCCGATAGCTATCGGGATTGGAATTTTGTATTTATACCTCAGTGCGTTAGGGATCGCAGCGGTATCCTTTTGCGGGAACCCCCAAAGTCCTGAAGTAACAACCAAACCACTCCCGCAAAAGATTTAGCGAAGAGCCCGGCCCGAAGGGAAACGCCCAGATGTAATAGCTGATAATGTATTAAGAAATTATTTTGTTGGATGAATTTAGCCGCAAGGGCCGCAAAGATTTTTTGAAATATGGTTAGATTTCTAGGTGCGCAAAGGCTGTGCGGGAAGTTTTGGAATTTGGGGCTTGTCCCCATGGCGATCTTAATTGGGATTTTGTATCGATACCTCAGTGCGTTAGGGGTCGCAGCGGTATCCTTTTGCGGGAATCCCAAACCTGTGGAGAAGCCGAACTAAAGCAATCCCGCAAAAGATTTAGCGAAGAGCCCGGCCCAAAGGGAAACGCCCAAATGAAATAGCTGATGCTGTACTAAGAATTGATTTTGCTAAATTAGAATTAGATTTTTTTAGCTATTCCGGGTGTAGTAATTAACGATTTGCAAAGGGATAATAAAAATATTCTTAAAATATAAGTAACCGTAAGTATGTAATAAAAAAAACAGCTACAAAAGTATTGTAACTGTCTCATTATTTTTTTTTCAGATTTTACAACTTATTATCGTTGACATCATTGATAAACTGGATAACTCCGCTCATAAAAACTTTTTGATCGTCCCACATGGCCAAGTGACTTCCGTTTGGACAGTATAAATAACGTCCATTCTGAACTAGCTTACTTTGCTCTTCCATTGCTTTAGGATCCATCGTATCATATTTAGCGCCAATCATGAGCGTGGGAATCGTAATTTCGTGCAGGCGATTCTCAATGTCCCATTTGGCTAATCGACCGCTTATGCCAAATTCGCTTGGCCCCTGCATCAATGTATAGATTTCACCATTAACGTGTTTACTGGCGCGGTTTAATCCGTCTGGCCATTCTTTTAATCTGCACAGGTGTTCTTTGTAGAAATTAGGAATTAAAAGTTCCATATAACGTGGATTGTTAAAGTCTTTTTTAGCTTCCAAAGCCCTGATTTCCGCTAATATCTCCGGTTTCATTTGTTTGGCTAATACTTCATCAGCATATTTGCCATATTCCGGAGCACTGGCTACCATATTGGAAACTAATAGTCCTTTTAGATTTTTTTGGTATTTCAGGGCATACTCCATCGCCAGAATACCTCCCCACGAATTTCCCAATACATAAAAATTATTTTTATCTGCTCCAATAGCTTTTCGAACCTGCTCTACTTCTTCCACAAATCTTTCGGTGGTCCATAAGCTGCTGTCCTTTGGCTGATCACTGTAATAGGATCCCAATTGATCGTACTCGTAAAATTCGAAACCTTCACGCTGAAAAAATGTCTCAAAACATTCCATGTATTCATGGGTCATTGCTGGTCCTCCGTGTAATAATAATACTTTTATTTTTGGATTACTACCGAAACGTTTTGTCCAGACTTTGAATTCTCCAACAGGTGTTTTAATTGGAATCATTTTTACACCGGCTGATTCTACAGCGCCCTCCTGCTTATAGGTGAAATAGTTGGAAAGGGTATCTGATTTGGGTTCGTTTTTGCAGGAACTAAAAACTAAGAGTACTAATAAGAGGAGAGTGGAACGCATATTTTTTGAAATTAAAAGGATTGAGGATTGAATTTCTTTTAAACTAAATTACAAATTAAATTGATAAATAACTGTGCTATTAAGTAGCCATTCTTTTTGTTTGATATAATAAAATCTATATGTTTTCTAAAAAAGTTACCAAGTTAATATCTTCATTTTGGATATTGAGTTTCTTTCTCAACCTTGCCCTTGCCACATTCAGACTGTTATAGGATTGACGTGTCAGTGCGCAGATTTCTTTTGTGGTCATGTTTAACCTTAAAAAAGCACAAATCCTTTTCTCATTGAGTGTCAAGTCCGGATATTTAGTGTTTAATCGTTCATAAAATTCGTTATAAACCTGACTAAATCGAACTTCAAATTCTTTCCAGATATCGTCATCCTGGGCGTTTTTAATGTCTATTATTATCTTTTGAATAACTTCCTGATCATTTTTCTTCATTTGCTTTTTCAACTCCATTAAACGATTTGAAATTTCAGTATTGAACTCGTTCTTTTTTAGGAGGTACATGATGTTTGTTGTAAGCTCTTTATTCTTAAATTCTAATTCTCTTTTTAAAGTGCTTTCCCGTAATGAAAGTTCCTTGTTACTCAATTCTGCACTTTCTTTTGCCAACTGCTGAATTTTGGCTTTGGTTTCCTGAAGCCGATACATAATGATAGCGATAATGATTCCCAGAATTAAAACAATAGCGATAATAGAATACACAAGTTCTTTTTGGCTTTGCGCTATTTTTGCAGTTTGGGTTTCTTTATCAAATTTATACTGCATTTCGGCGCGCGTAATTTTTTTTTGATTTTCTTTATTAAAGAGGCTGTCACTTAAGGACTTATAGGCTAGATGGTACTTGTAGGCATTTTCGTAATCTCCTTTTCCGGCCATTACAAGACTGAGTTCATCTAACACAGATGCTCTTGAAGACGATGAATTCGCTTGTTTACATAGCGTAAGACTTTTAAGCAAATACTCTTGTGCTTTATCGAATTGTTTTTTTTCCTTATAAAGCCTTCCTAAATGGTAATTGGATTTACATAGCCCAAATATATCGGCCTCTTTTTTTCGGATATTAAGTGCTTCTATAAAAATGGCTTCAGCGAGGTCATAGCGTTTTCCTTTGAGATAAATTATTCCCATATTGGAATATAAAGAGGACAGATTTTCATTATCCTTTGCCTTTTTGCTGTGCGTCGAGGCCTGCATAAAATATTCAAGGGCAATATCTGTCTGGTTTTTATTATCATAAATAATCCCAATATTATTGAGTACTTTTCCTTTGATCTGGTGCTCTTTGACTGGATTCTTTATGATTTTTTTATCCAGTAAGTCTTCGACCTGCTTGAATTTTACAAGGGCTTTTTCAAAATCTGTCTGATAAAAATAGACTAAGGCAATGCTGTTATAGACTTTTAGGATGTCTTTTTGAGGAGGGTATTGTTCATAAATTTTCAGTGCTTTTAGCTGGTATTCGAGGCAAATATCAATGTTTCCTTTTAAAAGATTAGCATTTCCAATATTGGAATACACCCTCCCTAAAAGGGTGTCTGTAATTTTTTTTTCAAAGGGTAAAGCCTTTTTATAATAGAACAAGGCAGAATCCAGGTCTTTTTTTTCGACTATATGTCCCATTTGAAGCAGCAGATCCACCTTTTTATCGGGTTCGGTACTTTTCTGATATTGAAGTTTAAGACGATCAATATTTTGTGAAAACAGTACTTCACAACAAAACAGTAATATCCCTATATATATCTGTGAATACTTCAATTTAATTTAGTTTTATTGGCTAAACTATGAATTATTTTCGAGTTTTAGCATTATCATTTATGGGATTTGTAAAAACTTTTTTTTAAAATAACAACATCATCACCTGTAAGGTTTTAAAATATACAGCAGATTATTTGTTCCTTATTATTTAACGGGAGAATACCCATTAAAAATAATAGGACCTTATAAAAATGATGATTTTACTACTACTTCCAATTCTAAAATTTCTATTCCGCTATACCAATGCGTAAAAAAGCTTTGCGCAAATAAACTGATTTTAAATAGGCTGAAGTCCTGTTTTAATTCTATATAAGTGAAAGTTTTTAATCCTGTAAAGTTTTTGTTTACAGTCTCTTACGTTTTATTGTTACACAAATGTAATGGTGGTTTATTCTCTATATATAAGATGTAACTATTCTTTAAAGTCTAACTGTTTGATTTTTCCATATTCTTGTTGCGAAACATTTAATGTTTTGTTTAAATAGCTGACTATTTATAAAAATTTAAGAGTAGTATTTGAATTTAAATAG
This sequence comes from Flavobacterium cupreum, assembly GCF_003996965.1. GTDB lineage: Bacteria > Bacteroidota > Bacteroidia > Flavobacteriales > Flavobacteriaceae > Flavobacterium > Flavobacterium cupreum. The sequence goes on from NZ_QWDM01000015.1 coordinate 4,335, forward strand.
GAGCTATTGCCAATACATTGAATTATTAACTAACCAAAAAACAACTTTAATGACAAATTATTACAAAAAGGGAAATCGATTATTATGGTTTTTTATTTTTTCGCTTTGGTCTGTTTTTTCTTTTGGTCAGCAAGCGACCTTTAAAGAAGGTGTCAAACAAGGTTCTGTAAAGATTAAATTTTCAGGGCAATTGTCACAAACTTTAAAGAAGATGAATGTGACTACGGGGAAAAAACTGACAACAGGAATTCAGGCTTTTGACAAGGTCTCTGCTAAAGTTGGAGCCCGAAACATGCATAGGCTGTTTCCTGAAAATCCTAATCCGATATTAGAAGCAAAATTGCGAAAGCATAAACTTGATTTATGGTATGTTGTAGATATTGACGCGAACCAGAGCGTTAAAGAAGCAGTTCAGAAGTATAAAGGAATTGCTGAAATTGAGACTGCTGAAACAGAGAAGCAAAAAGTGCTTTCGGATTATAATTTTACACCAGTTAAAGGTATTCCTAAGAAAACTTCAGGAGCAGCTTCTTATTTTAATGATCCAAGTTTGCCGGATCAATGGCATTATAATAATACAGGACAAACGGGATATCCGAATGGTTCTGACATTAATTTATTTAAAGCGTGGGATGTCGTAAAGGGTAATCCAAATATTATAGTTTCAATACACGATCAGGGAGTAGATATAGAGCACCCGGATTTAAAAGCTAATATCTGGACCAATTTAGCGGAGCTTAATGGGGTTTCCGGTGTTGATGATGACGGAAATGGTTACACGGATGATATTCATGGATGGAATTTTGACAAAAATACCGGAGCTATTGAAGCGCAACCGCACGGAACTCACGTAGCGGGTACAATATCAGCTGTAAACAATAATGGCATAGGTGTTTGTGGTGTTGCCGGAGGCAGTGGTAATAATGATGGTACTAAAATAATGTCAGTGCAGACATTAGCAGGCGGAAGCTTTGAGGAAAGTTATATTTATGCAGCAAATAATGGTTCTGTAATTTCTCAAAACAGTTGGGGATATACCAGTCCGGGAAATTTTGATGAATCAATCAAAGAGGCTATAGACTATTTTATCGCTGAGGCGGGAGATTTTCCAAACAGCCCAATGAAAGGCGGAATTGTAATATTTGCAGCCGGAAATAGTAACTCAGATGCTGATTGGTATCCGGGACATTATGAAAATACTTTATGTGTAAGTTCTATCGGACCAAACTGGGAAAGAGCCAGTTATTCTAATTATGGTACCTGGGTTGATATTGCAGCACCGGGAGGGGAAACGGATTTGGGTTCAAAAAATGGCGTTTTAAGTACATTGCCTAAAAATCAGTACGGTTTTTATCAGGGAACGTCTATGGCCTGCCCACACGTTTCGGGTATTGCAGCATTGGCTTTAGCCAATAGAAAAAGCCAATTAACGCCAGAAGTATTAAGAACCAAACTTGTCACAGGTGTTGTTGATATTGATTCGCACAATCCGGATTATGCCGGTAAATTAGGTTCCGGACATATAGATGCATTTTTGGCCATTCAAAACAATGCAGGTGTTGCTCCAAATGCTATTACTGATTTAGCTTTAAAAGGAATCGCACAGGAATTTGCTAATTTATCATGGACCGTTCCAACTGATACAGATGATACAAAACCTGTTGATTTTCGTATTTACTACAGTACTTCGCCTATAACAAAGAACAATATTGCATCGGCACAATATGATATTATTAAAAATACAGCTTTGCCGGGGGAAATTATTACTCATTCGGTTAACGGACTTTTGGGACTTACATCCTATTATTTTACCGTCATTTCGGGCGACAGATGGAATAATTTATCTGAATTATCAAATATTGCTCAGGGGACTACTAACGAAGGACCAAAAATTGCTGTAGATGATAATAGTAAAGACATTGTAATTAATGTGGATGCCAGCACATCCTTTAAGGGATCACATGAAATGACTGTTTTAAACAACGGAGAAGGTGTTTTGAGATGGGAGTTTGCAGCTCGTCATAAAGATGCTTCTCTTTCCTTTTCTGCAAAAAACATACATTATCCTTCTGCAAAAACAACAAAAGTTGCGGCTGCAGGTAAGGTAGGCAGAAGAAAATCTCAGATTGCAGCAGCTTCTAAAACTGCAACTGCTAAAGCTTCTGAATTTACTCCGCAAGAAAAAAGTTTTTGTGATTACCCTACAGATCTTATTGGAGATACCGATGTGAATATTCCAAATTCAGCTGCCACAAAATACGTGGTCAGCGAAACGGATGGTTTCAATCTGACACAAATCGTAAGTTACCTTCAGGTAGATCCTGCATTAGGTCCTGTAGTTTTTGAGGTTTATAAAGGAACTCAGCTTAAGAAAGAAAATCTGATTTATGCACAGGAATATATGCCTGGAAGTGCCGCTCAGGGTTATGCATATGTTACGTTAAAGGAACAATTGTATTTTCAGCAAGGAGATACTTTTTGGGTTGTGATGCATATTCCGGCAGGAAATCTTTACCCTTTAGCTATTGGTTACGAGAATGCACCGGAAGGATCAGATAATTGTTTTATTTCTTTTGACTCAGGGCAAACCTGGGGACCATTAGGCGTTGCACTGGATACCAATGATTTTGCATGGTTCAGTATTGCAAGAAGCCAAAACAAATATTTAGGCGAATATCTGTCGTTGGATCCTGCTAACGGAGAATTAAACGGAAATACAACACAAAAAGCAACTCTTTCAGCTGATGCATCAAAACTGATTAACGGTACTTATCATGCCAATGCTATTTTAAAATCTAATGATGGAAAGAACAGAGCGCTGAAGCTTCCGGTTACTGTTAATGTAACAGGTCAGCAGGCGGTTCTTAAATCTGTTGAAAAACTGGACTTTTCCAGTGTTTTTAAAGGGACTTCCAAAGAAATGGAATTTGTAGTTAAAAATACAGGATTGGGTAATTTCAATGATATTGCAGTAAATATTTCTAATCCAAATTTCCAGCTTACCAGTTCAGCTCCGAATCAGATTACTGCGGATAGTGAAGTGCTCCTGAAAGTTAAATATACACCAAATGCTACAGGAAACGATAATGATTTTGTAACGCTGACTTCTGCCAGCAGCCAGAAAACATTAAGAGTTATTTTATTCGGCGTAAGTGCTGAACCTGCCAAAATAGTGGTGGAGCCAATGACGCAATTGATTGATAATGTTGCATTGGGAAATCAGGTTACTGCTTCGGTTACCGTTAAAAACGAAGGCCAGGCGGCATTGAAATATTTTATTCCAAAATATGACCAATCCGGAACAAGTGATACGTGGGAAGGCGGTTATCATAAATACGGATATAAATACCGTACAAATTACGCTTCTGAAAGTGCTCCATTAGCTTACGAATATCAGGACATTTCAGGTTCCGGAACAGATATCACCAATTATTTTAAAGCAGAGGCTGACAGGTATTTTCCTGTTGAAATGGGATTTGATTTTCCTTACTATGCTGAAAAAATGAAAAAACTGTATGTGAGTTACAGAGGTTTTACAACTTTTGATGATACCGTAAGGCCTATTAATGCTCCGGATTTAGATGGCGCGCCCTATTCTCCAAAAGGATATATTTCCCCTCTAGGAACTTTTGTTGAATTGGCTGCCGGAGGTACTGTTTATTACAAAGTCGAACCGGATAAAGTGATCGTGCAATATACCAATCTTACCGATGGATCCTCCGGAACTTTAACGGCACAAATGGTATTATTTGCAGATGGTAACATTCGTTTCTATTATGACAATATTACTTTTTCCGACCAGGATTTGGCTTATCTGAACATTTTGATCGAAGATTATGCGCAGACAGATGGGATCTTGGTAAATAATTATAATAAAACAACCAAAATTTACTCAGGACTGGCTTTAGGATTTGATTATCCGGGACCGGATATGATTGCTTCTGTCAGTAATGCCGGAGGTATTTTGTTACCGGGGGAATCTGCTAAGATGGATGTTGTTATGGAAACAGCTGCTTTGCATGAAGGGACCATCAACCGATATTTAAATGTTGTTTCTACAGATCCGTTAAATACTCAGGTTAATCCTTTGATTCAAATTAACATCACAAGCGGCGGTAAAGCCGAGCTTGCTGTCTCTCATACAGCGATTAATTTTGGAGATGTCTTTCAGGGAGCCGTTGCTGCACGAAAATTTGATATTAAAAATAACGGTACTGCACCAGTAACCTTAACAGGATTTGCTTTAGACAATGCTAAATTTCAGGTTACCGGCGAAACAACTGCAACTATCGCACCTGGATTTAGTAAAGTGTATGAGGTAATTATGCCGACAAATCTAGTGGCTGATTTAAGTGATGTATTGCGAATTACAGATAATAAAGGGGGTAGTTATACGATCACACTTTCAGGAAAAGTATTAGATCCTCCTGGTATTACTGTTACAGATTTAGATCCGATCACGACGACTTTACAATATGGACAAACGGCTAAGTTTCCATTAAAAATAGAGAATACAGGGATTGCCGATCTTGAAGTAGTGGCTACAGGAACGAGCTGGCTGACTGCCTCTGTGCCGATAAGTCCTGCAGAAGCTATTCCAAATTTTACCTATAGTTATGAAACTTTTAATGACGGAACAAATTATCACTGGATTGATATCCGTAAAACAGGAACTCACCTGCCATTACCGGAAGATATTTTTGATGTCGATCAGTATTGGAATAAAATATCATTACCGTGGTCTTTTAATTTTTATGGTAAAGAGTATACGGATATAAATGTTGGTACTACGGGATTATTGACTTTTGATACACCGGAAGACAGTGCCGCAATGAATGATATGATCCCAACGGATTTGTTTAAAACCCTTATTGCTCCTTATTGGACATTTGGTGCCTTTGATACGACAACATATCCGGCAGATGAAGTAGGCGTTTTCTATTATAGTGATGCTGAAAAGATGATTATCTCATGGGAATATTTTTCAAATTTCTTTGGAGGCTTGGGAGATCCGACTTCGGCAGAAGTTATCTTTTATAAAAACGGGACGATGAAGTTTCAATATAAAGTGAATGGAACTTCAGATCTGACCACTAATTTAACTGCAATCGGACTTCAGAATGGCGATCATTCCGATTTTGTTGTTATGTCTAATCGTGCAAATGTTAATCACGGAAAAGGATTGGCTTATGTCATTAATCCGGCGCAAAAACATGTTATCCCGGCAGGCACTACTTTAAATGCTCAGATTGATATTGATGCACGTAATATCTATGCCGGCGAATATTCATCTAACTTAAAATTGCGTACCAATGTTCCTGGTAAAGAATGGCTTGAAAAACCAATTAAATTAACGGTAACAGGGGCACCAGTTATTACTTCAAATCCTGAAGAAATAAATTACGGTGAAATAATGGTTAATCCTGCTGCGAGCTACGCGCGTGAGTTTTTAATTCAAAATTCAGGTGCTGAAAACCTTTCGATAACTGCTATCGCTATAGAAAGTGGTGCTGCGGAATATACCCTTGAGACCTATGCCTTTTTTGAAGACTGGTTTGGGGGAGGGTACTGGAGCTGGGCCAATATAAATGACCTTGCAGGCAATTACCCGGCAATACTGCCGGGAGAAAACTCTAAATTCAGAATTACATATGCCCCGACGGCAGCTGGTTCTGTAATTGATCATATTGTTATTGAAAGCAATGCAACAGTAGCAAAAATGAGGCTTCCAATAAAAGCGGAAGTGATCTTACCTCCGGCTTTAGCAGTACAAACGAATGAAGTTAATAGTGTTGTTAATTATTTAACGGACACCGATACACAATTTGCGACTTTTAGTAATAGCAATGGTGAAGGGACTTTAAAATATGAATTGAGTATTGACTACTTAAGAAAAGCCGCAGCTGGTATCACTTCACGTCCTGAAACAATGGCAAAAAAGGCAAAAACCGCCAAAGTTTCTTCTATCGTACGATCTTCTCCTGCGCCTAAAGGAGGAACTGCAGTATACGCTGATCCTGCCTTTAACAGAGTTTTGGCTCACGAGGATAAGATGGCTGCAGATACTCATTTTGGTTATGACGGTGGAGAGCCTTTCACAGCGGCAACACGATTTAATGCCGGGAAGGACGGCTTTACTTTATCACATTTCCAGACTTTCATGTTTGCAATAGATAAACCAGCAGGAACAATTGCTTACGAAATACGTGCAGGTGGTTCTTCTGTTGCCGAAGCGACTATAATTGATCAGGGTTATGTGGATTATGTATATGAAGGAGATAAAAACGGGGCATGGGTAACATTGCCTATTAAAGAGCCAAAAGGAATTTATCCGAACGAAGACTTTTACGTTGTCATAACGTATCCTTATGAATTGCCTTTTGTACAAGGTGCGGTCGAAGGAATTACAGACACACCCGGAAGATACACTTTGGTGGATGGTGAAGGTAAATGGTATGATTTGCAGGATGCTGATTTATACCCTGGTCATGGATGGATGGTTAGGGCAGGTGAGGAAAAATACACTTCTAATGCCTGGGTTTCAATTAATGGCCTTCCAGACGGTGCTGTGCTCCGGGTGGGAAAAAAGAGGTGCAATTGGATTTTACTGCTGCTAATGGAGTACGTGGAGACCAGCATGCTGTTTTAAAAGTAAGAACCAACGATCCTGTAAATACAGTGGGTCAGATTCCGGTTAACTTACATATTAATGAAGCGCCTGTTTTCTCTAATGTACCTGAGGAAGTTACAGTGGTTAATGAGGCTTCTGAAGTAATCGTAAACATTGGCCTGACCGATACAGAAAATCATAAAATTACAGTTACATCTCCAAACGCACCTACATGGGCAACATTTGAAGTGACTGGTGGCGAACTTGCAATAAAACTTGCTCCGGGTTATGAAACTGCCGGAACTTATACCTTGAATTATACTGCTATTGATGAGCTTGGAGCAGCTGCAGAAATGGCGTTCGAAGTGAAGGTTTTGAAAACCAACAGGGCACCGGTAGTGATTTCGTCTGAAGAATTGGTTTATTCTAAACTGAACTATTTTGATGTACGTCAGTTTGCGGCTTATTTCTCAGAACCGGATGCCGATAAAATGACTTTCAATGCTACAGTAGCAAATGAAAATATTGTGTCAGTTACAATAGGACAGGAACTTGGTCAATATGTCATTGAAACACATGCTGCGGGTGAAACCCTATTAACGCTGACAGCGACAGATATTTTCGGATTAAGCACTGTACAGCAAATAAAAGTTACCGTAGTAAATAATCGTGCTCCTCTAGCGCTTGGTGCACAATCAATTGTGTTTAACAAATTATCCGTACAGGAAGCCTATAATTTTGATACTTATTTCAAAGATCCCGACGGAGATCAACTGACCTTTATGGCGACTGTGGCAGATCCGGCAATTGCATCAATAGCCACATCAGGAAATGGTTTTACAGTTGAAAGTATTTCAAACGGAGAAACAGAACTGCTTTTAACAGCTACAGATATTTACGGGGCAACTGCAGAACAGCGTGTAACGGTAATTGTGAACCAGTCTGAAGTTATGGAGCTTAATATATTCCCTAATCCTGTCGTAAACATAGTAAATATCAAATGGACAAACCGTTGGGCCGGAGATGTAACTATTGATGTAGTAGCTCTGAACGGTTCAACTGTGCGCCAGTTTAACATTGAAGATGTGCAGCTTAAAACGTACAGCCAGTTAGATTTGAGCACTTTACCAACAGGAGCCTATTTTCTGCATGTGAGCGGAAAAGAGGGAACATCTTCAGTTTTCAAATTTATAAAAAGATAGGGGAAGTAAATAATGAAATGAAATAATGAAATGCGCAGCGATACAAGATGTAATGTTTTATAGAAATTCTTCTTTATTCCATGCAACAGATTTTGTATCGCAGGGCGTATTCCGATTTCAGTCAAAAAATAATTAACAGATACACATGAAAAAAATATTTCTTTTATTTTCACTACTACTTGGAGTTGGAAATTTAGTTGCACAAGGACAAAATAAGGCAATTACTACGGGAGTTCCTTTTTTACAAGTCTCGGCAGATGCCAGAGCATCCGGTATCGGAGATATGGGAGTTGCAACATCAGCAGATGTTTATTCGCAACAATGGAATGCGGCAAAATATCCTTTTTCCGAAAATAAATTTGGTGTTGGACTGAGCTACACGCCGTATCTGTCCTCTTTATCACATGATACAGGGCTGCTGAATTTAAATTTTTTCAATAAGATCAACGAAAGAAGTTCGTATGCCTTCAGTCTGAGGTATTTTGGATTAGGGGAAACCGTATTCAAACAAAATGAAGAGGAGCAGGGCCAGATTATGAAACCAAATGAATTGGCTTTTGATGGATCTTACTCCCTAAAATTAAGTGAAAAATTTGCAATGTCCGTGACGGGTAGATACATCCATTCGAATTTACAAATTCAGGAAGCCAATCCTGATGCGCGTGCTTCGGGTTCATTTGCCGTTGATATTGCAGGATTTTACCAGACACCAGAAATGGCTTTCAAGAGATTCAACGGGATTTGGCGAGGTGGATTTAATATTTCAAATCTTGGACCTAAGCTGAAATACAACGGGGATACCGCATCTGAAAGTTTTTTACCGGCCAATTTGAAATTAGGAGGAGGTTTTGATTTTATTTTTAGTCAGGATCATACGTTAGCCACTTCTGTAGAGTTTAATAAACTGTTGGTCCCGTCTCCACAGGATAACCAGACCAATGCAGTATATCAAAAAGCAGGCTTTGTAAAGGGAGCATTTAACTCGTTTACCGATGCACCGGGAGGTTTTAGCGAAGAAGTAAAGGAAGTAACCTGGGCACTTGGACTTGAATATTTATACCAAAAATCTTTTGCATTACGAACAGGGTATTTTCATGAAAGCAGTGAAAAAGGCAATCGTAAGTACTTTACCCTTGGAACCGGATTTCAATATAAGAAGGTTAAATTTGACTTTTCCTATCTGAGCTCCGCTTCTAAGCAGAATACCGCATTGAATAATGTATTGCGGTTTTCATTATCCTTTGCTATTGGTGACACTATTCTGGAGCATAAGGAAGAAAAGGAAAAAATTAATGACTAAGGCAGTCAGTACTATTTTGTATTGAGGTTGGTATAAATCATCCCTATAGAACAGTTTGTTTAAAAGAAAAGACTGTTTTATAGGGAATTTTCCAAAGACATAATGCCTGGTGTGAATCAATAGCATTATACGATAGTATCGGTCTCCTCCAAAAAAAAGAATAAGGACAAACAAATAAATGTATCAGATGAAAGTAGGTATCATTGGAGTATGCAGCATTACGTTGGATTATGCCGACAAAGCGGCCAGATCGGGACATGAAGTACTGATAAGCCATATTCGCAACAACAGTTGTTTTAAAGAGGTCGTTCAAAGAATCGGCAGCAATGCAAAATTGGTAAGTGTAAACGAAGCGGCGAAATCGGATATTATAATCCTGTTTATTCCCCGCGAAGATATTGATGCTTTAATGCATGATTTACCGGATATGACAGGAAAAATAGTATTGCACACCAATAATCTAATTTTAAATTTAGATGTTCCTGCAGAAAAAACAGGAATAAAATCTTCAAGCGAAACAATAGCTTCCCTATTGCCAACAGCACATGTGGTAAAAATATTTAATGTATTAGAACTACATAAGCAAAACCAAAATAAGTACGAAATCTTTGATACGGCAGCTGATCAGGAAATAAAAGACCGGGTGATTGGTTTTTTAGAATCTTTAAATTTTATCAGACCAGATGTTTCAGAATTATAGTTGTAATTCTTTCCTGAAGTGATGCGAAATGTTATATCGTAAAAGATTAAGGTGTCAAAGCCATCTGCTGAGAACGGATAAATCGTATTCTTTTGTTTTTAGCTCCGGAAGTTACTTTTTTTAAGGGATGCCCCATGTACAATTCATATTGTGGAAGAGAATCTCCTTTGAAAATCAGCCTTTCTACCTGTGTAATTTGATCAGGGATATTAGCCCCGTACCATAACGAATCTGCTTTTTGCCTCCAGATAACTTCATATAATACGGCTCCTTTGGGATAAACACCATTTACGGCTACAGAAGCATGATCAAAGGCTATTTTATTGCCATATAAAGTCGACATCGATGCCTTATCCGGATCAATAGAAAATGTAATAGGGGCCAATAGAAGAGGATTTTCAGGCAGTCCATCCAATGCTGAGACAGATGCTTTTTCATTACTATTATTTTTAGTATTTCTGTTACAACCTGACAATACAAGGACAGCTGCGATGATGATGAAGTGAAGTGGTTTCATATTTATTTACTTTTATTGTAACTATTAAATTTTTTGAGACGCAAGGGAGTGGTAAAAACGTAATCATTATTCTTAACAGGATTATGGCAGGCGATACATTCCTGATCAAAGTTGGCATTATCTCCGTATGGTTTCAGGTCATTTCCTTTCCATCTTGCCCATCCCCATCCTTTTGTAGACTGATATTTTTTTGAATCTTTTATCATGAATTCCACCTGAATAAAGGCTCCGGCAGACACTGTTCCGTCTTTTTCTGTTTTTTGTTTCCAGGCTGTTTTTGCAAAAATGGCACCATCCGGCCAGGGATTCGTTTGATTTTCTTCAATAGCTTTTACCGCGACGCTGTTTCCAAAAATAATGCGCATGCTCCCGTTGTCAAAACGATCCGAAGTACTAACGGCTTTCCAGTTTCTGAAATCCGGTATGTATGAAATTTTATTCAGCGCCGGTTTTACTTTGGTATAATCGGTTATTGTTTTATGGAGTATTATGTTGTCCTGATCTGCAGCACTGGTAAGAGGCGAGATTTCCGGTTTTATTTTTCTTACTGCTTTTGAGCTGACATAATTTTTTAATATGGCTATCGAACGATCATCTAACCGGGCAGAGGGATGTAAAGCAGTGTAACTTTTAAGCGGCATTTCGCCCGATAGTATTTTGTTGAAAGCATAAAAAAGTAGCGAATTTTGCTTTTGTTTATTTAAATTATCCCAATCAGAAAAATTCAGGACCTTTCTGGCATCATTAATATGCGAACTAACTATAAAATTAGCCGGAGTTATTTTGTCAAACCAGCTAAGATTTGTGGTATTAGAATGACAGTCAAAACACGAATTCCTTAAAATGGTATTTACCTCTTCGGGAACATCCGTTAAGTTTTTTGTTGGAGTACTATATTCAATTTCTGCAGGTCTCCAGAACTGTACAGCAATAAATGCTAACAACATAATTGCGGCTATTTTAATTCCCTTTTTCATTCGTTTTATTTTTAGATGTAATACATTAGCAGATCAAAATTAGACGTAATTCCGCTGCTGTAGCTGCTTTAATTAGCTGAAAGGGATTTTTTTGACTTTTAAGCCGAATTTTTAAAGCTAAATAAATTGCTTACTTTAGCCCCGATGTAGATTTCTAAATTAGTTCCATTTAAGGATTATAAAAACACATGAAAAAAGCGCGGCTCTACACTTTGACACTTGCAGGCATTAGTATTGTTGTTCTGATTATTAGTTTGATATCTTCCGGTTATCTTTATTCTTCAGCCAAAGAAAAGTTATGGAATAGTAAATTGGAATCCGGAGAGCGGGAAGCCCGGGAAATTTCGCGTCTTTTAGAACAGCAGCTTCACAGCGGATTGTCTAAAAGCCAGGTGATCCGTAATCTGCAGATAAGCATTGAAAATACCGATATAAAAAGTGATTTTATTTGTATGTACGACCGGAAAGGAATTGAGCTTTGCCATCCTAATCCGGCATTTGTCGGGCAAAAAATTCAGGAGAATAATTCTCAGGTAAGCGGACTATCGGATAAAAAAATAAAAACGTTGAGCGCTGTTTTGGAGCAGGGAAAAAAAACGGGAGGGATGCGCCTATTTCCTAACAATCCAAAAAGAAATTCGGAAATCGTAAATATAAATCCTGTCTCGGGAACTGACTGGATGGTAGCTTCGCACGCCAATTTAGCTGTCCTGGAAGAACAATTATCTGATTTGTACCTGCAATTTGTGCTAAGTTTACTTTTAAGTACACTATTTATCAGTGGTTGCTGCTACACAATGATACGGCTCATATACCGAAAGTACGAAGCAGTTTCAGATCTTGAAAAGAAAGAGCTGAATGACAAAGTCAATGAACTTAAGGTATTAAATTTACAGTTGAACGCTAATCAGCAGAAATTGCAAAATGTGCCCGATACGTTAGTTAATGATACCGCAAAAGAGCCGGAAATCACAAAAAAGAGAATTCTTACCTATCATAAAGATGAGCTCATAAAACTGGATACCGATGATATTGCCTACATTGTGCTGGATACCGGAATTACTTATATCTATACCTTTGACAATCGTCAATTCAACAGTAATAACAGTCTGGACGAGATCATGAAATGGCTGGATCCATCTGCTTTTTACAGGGCCAACAGACAGTTTGTAGTGAATATCAGGGCTATTACGACCATATTGCTTTATGGAAAAAATCAGTTGAAACTAATTATAAAGCCTGATCTGAAGACAGATGTTCTTATCAGTAAAAATAAAGTTTCAGAATTTAAGAATTGGCTGGACCAGTAAAACGAATACGCAATAGCAAGTCCGGTATTCATTAAAGACAGTACTAATTTTTATTGCCGAACGTTGTAGTTTTCTTTTGAAAATTTAAATTTTGGATGTCCCATTTGCCAAAGAGCATAGGCAAATTCATCTGCATAATTATTGTATAGCTGTAAATTGGAGCTGTTTATTCCGTGGCCGGCATCATAGTTTACGGCAAAAAGGATTTCGTTTTTAGAAGATTTAATACTTTCCAGTTTCGCTACAAATTTGGCGGACATCCAGGGAGCTACCCTGGCATCATTCATCCCTACAGAGATAAGGCACGCAGGATAATTTATACCTTCCTGAAGATGATGAAAAGAATCTATTTCGGCCAGCATATCCAGTTCGGCCTTAATGAGAGGATCTCCGAGCTCTTTCATGCTGTTTGGGCCATTAGGCGCTTTGGCAATTCTAAGCGGATTAAGAAAGCCATCATAACAAATCATCACTTTAAATAAATCCGGGCGTTCGGTTACGGCCCTGCCCACGAGAATTCCTCCGGCGCTTCCACTTAAGACAGCTATTCTGTCTTTTGTAGTTATGTCACTTTTGATAAGATATTCGGCGGTAGCAATAAAATCTTTCCAGGTATTTGGTTTATTTTTTTTCATTCCGCTTTCATGCCATTCGTCTCCTTTTTCCCCTCCGCCTCTTACATGTGATATGACGTATATACCGCCATTGAGGACCCAGGTTAGTAATGTTGGCTGAAATCGGGGACTTTTGGAAATTCCGTAAACACCATAACCATCCAGCATGACATAGTTTTTCTTATCCCGTTTTAATTTCTTTTTGTAGATTATACTGACAGGAACCAAAACCCCGTCATAGGAAGGAATTTCAATTTCGGCGACAGTAAAATCATCAAATTCCGGGTAGGACACCACTGGAGCTGTTTTGTATTCAATGAGCTTGTTTTCAGAAGATTTGTAGTTAAAAATTCTGTTTGATTCCAGCCATCCGCTTGTCGTTATGCGTAAGCCAGTACTATATTTATCAGTTGAAGTAAGGTATATATTCCCTGCTTTTACAGGCAGATCAATATTTTTTATTTTACCGTTTTTTACCAAATATAATTTGGCTTCAACTCCATTTTTTTTAGTCGAATAAAATAGGCCGTCGCTATTTACAACGAAATCATCTATAATTTCTTTAGTATTTTCTTTTACGATTACTTCAGGAGCATTAAAATTAATAGTAGAGATTTTAGTACTAATAATTTTAAAATTCGAAGCGTTATTTGCGGAAATGCAATATAGGTCATCATTTATCAATAAAGGATTTAATAAACGATCACTTTTCTTGTATAATGCTTTCCATTCTATTTTTGGTTTTTTTAAATCATTGATATCGGCATAATAATAATCCAGGTATATTGCTGCCCCGCTCAGGGAAGCTAAGATATATTTATCTTTCAAATCTATTTTTTTAATAATCGGAAAGTCAGATCTTACGATTTGTAGCTCAGGATTGTTTTTTTTTGAAAAAAGAACCCTATGTCCGGACGCGTCATCTCCAATTTTATAAAGAACAGCTTCTGTGTCTAAAAGATAATTAGAGGATTTTGTGTCAATATCGGGTATGTTTACGTAGATTATTCCGCTGTCGTCCGGTAGCCAATTAATTCCACCTATTTCAGAGGGCCAGCAATTTGAAATAATTGTTGGTAATAATTTTTTTGTTTTAAGGTCAAGAAAGGCTATTTCTGCAATTTCTTCCCCATTTTTAGTAAAACTTAGTGCAATTTTGGTCGCATTCCAGGATGGTTTAAGATAAGAAATGGTATAAATATTTCCTGTTTCTTTTTTATAGTCTGCGGCATCGAAAAGTAAAACTTCTTCTTTTCCTGTTTCTTTTAAGTAAAGCTTGTCTGATTTGTCTGTAAGGGATCTTTTTAAATAATAAAAAGAATTGTTTTCTGAAATCGTTAATAATGCTACACTAAATGATTTTCTTTTTTCAAATTCAATGAATTTTTCAACCAATTCATTTCTTCCTGAAATATTGTCAAGCACATATCTTGCTCTGTTATTATGATCTTTGAACCATTTTTGGACTGTATCATTTTGTAAATTTTCTAAATATTGAAAATTATCCATAATTTTAGTATTTGAACGGCTGTCTTCATTTAGCTTCTCACTTACAGTTAAATCCTGGGAAAAAACAGGAAATGAGAAACTTAATAAAAACATCAGATGCAGGAGTGCTATTTTTTCTATCATTTAGTGTAACATTGTTTTTTTTAAGGTTAATTTTAAAGTATAGCATTCCCCCTTACGGTAGTTGTAGTAATTGGCGGATCTATGGCACCACCTACAATAACATTTTTATTTTTAATTTCTGCAACTTTGAATTTTTCTAAAGAAATTCCTTTTCCTTCACTTTTTAATCTTTTTTTCATCTTGTTTATATTTTGGTTAATACTTTGGTAAATGTATAATATGAGTTTATTCAAAAATATTACAGTTACTCCATATTTATAAATATAGACAAATTTCTTTTTTTAAATTATTGATTATAAGTGATTTATACCGTTTGACTTTCGTTTTCTTCTATTTTTTTTATAAAATAAGACGGTTGTAAACCCGTATTATTGTAAAATGCCTTAGCAAATGATTCCGAATTACTAAAGCCAACTTCCTCAGAAATAGCTTTAATCGTATACATTCTAAATTTTTTATCGCTTTTTATTTTAGTTATTGCATAAATAATCCGCATATCATTTATATACTGACTGAAATTTTTGCCTTTATAAAAATTAATAATTTTAGATAAATAACTGCTATTGCTTCCAAATTCCTTAGCGAGATCCGTTTGTTTTAAATTTGGCGTGAGGTATCCGTGTTTATTTTCAAACTCCACTAACTTTTTCATTATCTGATTTACTATTTCAAGAGGTAAATCGATTTCATTTTCTTCTTCCTGTGATTTTATTGCTATAACTGCTTCACTGCTTGAGTTATCTAAAAGCGGCGCTTCCATTAGTTCATTAAAACGCTGTTCAAAAAAGATCTTTCTGTTTTTTATTTTTATGGCATAATAAATCGCTAGTACGATTCCAATTAACAATAAAAAGGATAAAATGCTAAAGAAATAGTTTTCATTCCTGATTTGTGAAATTAAATTTTCTTTTTCAGTTAACAAATTGGGTGTGTCGTAGCTTTTATTAATACTTTTTGTTAGAATTATATTGTTGAATTTGAAATAATTATCAACTTCGATCAATCTGTTTAGGTAATAAAGTTCCTTTTTTTCATTATTTTGAATTTTACTAATTTCTATCATACGGATATAATTGTCTCTTATATCGCAGGAATATTGTTTCGTTTTAACCAGGATCGAATCGACCTTTTCATAATAAACAATCGCACTGTCAATATTTTTATCTTTTTTAAAAATATTTTCTCCCTGGTAAAAATAACATACAGCCAAGTTTAAGGGGTCATTCGTCTGGTTGATTAAACCAATAGCTTTTTCTAAATACTGCTTACTTTGGTTAAAATCACCTTTAATATTTAAGCATAATCCTTTATACATTATATAATAAGGATAGTAGCGATTTGATTTGTCAAGCGTTTTCAATTCATTATTGAGGTATGAGAATGCAATATCAACCTTATTTAGTCTGATATAAATATCTGATAATACCCACTTTATGAAAATAACATCTAATGTTTTGTTTGGTTTCTTCTTGAAATAATTTAAATTTTCCAGAAATAAAGGCAAAGCTTCGTCGGATCTTCCCAATTCGATTTTTATTAATCCGATATACCTCTTAATTAATAATGTTTGTTCAAAATTCCCCTGGCTTTTGGAAAATTTTTCAGCGATCAGCACATTTTTTAATGCCTGATTTAAATTCATATTCAGTAGAAAATAATTCGCTTTAAGCATATATCCTTTTGCCGGATAAACAGAATCAGGTTTTCTTTTAGTCAGTGAAATGATGGAATCTGCATATTTTAGCTGATTTATCTTTCCTGCATGAATTATTGCTTTGGAATACATTGCATCTGAAATTCTGAAAATATTACCCGACGCTTTAGCCTTTTCATAATAAATATTAGAATAGGCAATTTTTTCGTTTGGATTTAAGCTCGAATTATTAATTTTTTCATCTAACTCTGCGAAACTTAAATTTTTATTTAATACTTTTTTTTCAGAATTATTTTGTTGGGAGAAAATTATTCCGGTAACAAAAAAGAAAATTAATAGATAATAATTTTTCATTTTTTATATATAATATATTTATAATATTTGTTCATAAAATCGTAGCATATAAGTTCATACTCCCTCTGCTTAGATCGAAATGTTCTATTAATATTCATATGAACGAATGATGCAATTAATTCTAAAGTATAATTCCTGTCATCGCTGGGGACATTGTTTAAGATTTTTTTTATTGTTTTTACTTCGTCTGTTTTAAATTTTATTATTTCACTAAGGCCCTCCAGATATTCGGGATCACGTCCTTCTGTTAGAAACAGTAAAATTTCGGACTTATAATTTGAATATAATTGGGTCATTTTCGTTATGTTTTCTTTTTGAATATTATGCTCTTGTTTAAATCCCAAATATTTATCTTCTACAAATTCCTGACGTGCTTCCATAGGTATTTCAAAATATTTTAATAAATTATTAATCATGTGCAATGAACTGAAAATTCTGGCAATCTCATCAAATTCGGGTGTGGTGTTACTGATTAAGGCAATAATTTTTCTGCTGTTATAATAAAATAATTTTTCGGAATCAAGTATTGTATTTTCTCCATATCGTTCTATTTCTCTTTTATAAGTCGGAAGAATAATGTCATAAATAGTATCATTCTGAAGCAATTTAGATAAATGCAATGTTATTAATTCAATTACATCCCTGATAACATTCACATTAGTGAGATGAAAACGTATTCTCAGGTGGTCATCCGGATCGTTATATCGTATAAAAAACCACTGATCAATAAGATTCTGCTTCAATAATTTTTTGACTATCAGTTGAATTTCATTAATCAGAATTTTATCGGCAGTATGGTTACCACAATAAATTTTATAGTAGAGCCACTCTTCACCCACGATAAAATTTCTTTTTATTTTGCTCATTTTTTAATCCATATTATAAGATTTAAGGCCCACTAAAAATTGATTTGAAAAATGGTCATTTTTAGCTGTAATAACTTTTTCTGAAGGAAACAGGAATTCTTCTAAAATAAATTTTTTCCGATTTTTAATAGTGGCGAATAACATTTCCAGGCTTGTTGTATTTTGCATATTTACTAATAAAGTGTTATCCCCATCTAGTAATGAGACATATTGAGGCAATGGTTTCTGTTTTACAGAAGAAAGCATGTTATGCGCAAGACCCACTGCCTCTTCATTATCAATTTTATACTCTTTATTCAGATAGTTAAAAAAGTGAGGGTTTCGTTCTTCAGTAAATATCCATGTTGCTTTTGACACGATACAGCTGCCTGTGGTTATTCTTGGCAGAAAATCATACAGCAATTCTAAATTATTTTTATTGATTCCTATATCAGCCTTGCAATTTTCAAATTGCATGTCGCACAAAAAATGGTAGATAGGTAATGCTTTGTTAGAAAAATTATGGGCGTTGGTTAACCTTGGAATAATTTCCCTGTTATGTTTTTTGCTCCATAAAGTAAGACGGCCATAATTCATCTTCAGCATAATATCTTCAATACTAATTTGATTTGCCGCAGCGACATTGGATTGCGCTAAATACGGAATCTCATATTCCCTGAAAGTTGGCCTTCTTAGTACATTTCCTGTCCTTGCTTCAGGCAAATGAATAATTTCGGCAATAATTTTATCACCGCAATTTTCTGATTCATATGTCGTGATTTCATTGGCAAAATCGTTGATATCGGAATTACCGTAACAAAACCGGGCCATTATATTGGCAGCGCCAGAGCCTCCAATGCTTTGAATGACAAGCCATTCTTTTTCATTCTCCTGAACAATTTCAAAAATACATGAAAATGTGATTGGGAGGTTTTCATTAGAGAAATCAGTGTCAGCAAAATCATTAAAAGTTATTGCAAAGCTATTTTTATTATTGATCAGTGCGTTTTTAATTTTTTCATGTATTATTTTTTCTACATCGTCTAAAATAATGTTTGGGATGTTAGATTTTCTTTTTAAATCTATGCTGTCCAATAAAGGTGATACATCATAATTTTCACTCTCTGAGCCGTATCGTATTCCTGTTTCAAAATCTAATGCTTTAACTAAGGGTATCGCTTCATCTTCATACCGCCTGATAAATGCTTTTTTAAAATTTTCAAGGGATGTCTTTTTTGGTTTTGCTGAGATTTTGTTTAAAAGCTTTATCGCATTCAATAATTCATTTTTGTACTTCTCATCTAACTGGAATTCATTTGAGTTTAAAAACAAATCGGTCTGAAATAAATATTTCTCGTTAACTGTAACTTTTTTATTTCTTAAAGTTTCAGAAATATTTTGATAATGGTTTTGTTGAAATTCTTTCAGTTTGTCAATTTTAGACAGTTTTCCGGATAAGGTTTTAAGATCTAAACACAAATCGGTATCCTCTTTACGAAGCATGGTTTTATTCTTTTTTGCCAAAGCGGCATTTTTTGGATATTTTTTAAAATCCTGTACATTCACCAGTCTATTCGTGAAATCATCACCGGTAAGTGTGATTTCGAGCTCTGAAACCAATATTTGATTACTGATTAATTCAAATATAAAGGCTGCTGCTTCAGGCTCTTTTATTTTTTTTGATTCTAAAACTTTGACTAAATCCAGTTTTGATATTCCAAAAGCCGATTTATCGAGAACCAAATCTAAATAGGTACTCCGCTTCACTGCCTGAAGGGAATATTTTCTAGTATCCAGATTCAGATCGTACTGAACATACCGGTAATAATCGCCTAATTTGTATAAGGTTGTATTGGGATAAAAAAGTAATTCATTTTGAAGTACTGAATTGGTTTGTAGTTCATTTCCCAGATTTGCGAGGAACTGCATATCAAAACGTGTTTTCCGATAGAAAGATTTTTCAGGATCAATATTAATTTTTGTCTGATGCCCGAAGGTTCCGAAACCTGTACCTGAAAAAAGGCCAAATGGTGTACTTCTGGTTGACATACGAATAAGATACTTTAAAATCGAAAGTTTAATTTTATTATGTTTTTTACTATTGTAATCCTCAAATGTGATCCATTTTAGCACTTCATTATAAAAATCAGGTGAAGCTAAAAACAAAGCCTCACAAATATTCTGGTCTTTTAGGGTTTCAATTATGGTATCACGCTCAATAATAGATGCTTCAGTAAGTTTAGTATAAAAATTAATAGGATAGGATGGAGTTCTTACTACAAAAGAAGAAAAAAAACTATAACCTATTTCTGATTTACACATAAATTTAATATAAGAATCGGATGTCAAAAATAAATATTTAATTTATCAATTTAACATTATTTATAGAAATAAAGTTATTATTTCTGTAAACATTTTTCCATTTCCAATAATATATGGTAATTTGAGATTATAAAACCATCTTTTTTAACATTATCGGAAAAGCAAAACTTTTCAGAACAATCATTAAGTGATTTATAAATGTCGACTCCAGATTTATAAATCCGGCCTAACGGTGCTTGTTTCCTGTCTTTTCATGATCTAGTTTTGGCTGCAGGAGAATAATTTTCACGCACCGCCTCAGTTTTAGAATAAACGAACAGTCCTTAAAAAATCAAATAATTTTCAGCTCACTATTTAAATATAATTATGGATTCCATTTTTATAATTAAATCAATACAATCAAATTTAGCCTTCCGGGAAAAACGAGATATAAATGAAATATAATTTCAGTACAAAAACATTTAAATGAAAATGAAAATGAAATATAAATTATCAAATTATTTAGTTTTTTCCCAGCCTATCATAACAAACAAATATGTCTTAGTTTATTCTACTGTTTCGACTACAATGATATTGATACAGCTTGATTTATATCATATTTTAATGACGAATGTATTAGATGAAATTGAACATGATCTTATAGAAAATTTAGTAAAAAATAAAATAATAGTAGCAAACGATTTTGATGAGTTGGATGCTATCATTAAGGATAACAAAGAGGCTATTCACAATGAAACATTACTCTATCAGGTTATCTCGCCCTCTGCCAATTGCCAGCTCGGTTGTGGCTATTGCGGACAGGTTCATACCAAAAATGGTTTGGATGAGAACTTAAACAAAAAAATTGTTGAAAGAATTGCCAAGAATCTAAAAGCAAAAAATTATAAAGAATTAGGGATTAGCTGGTTTGGCGCTGAGCCTTTGATGGGTTTGCTCAATATTAAGAAATTGTCTAAGGAGTTAATCGAACTGGCTTCGAAAAACAATTGCGGTTATTCGGCTAAAATGATTACAAACGGACTGAGTTTAAAAAAAGATATTTTTTTTGATTTAGTTGAAAATTATAAAGTAAAAGATTTCGAGATAACTCTCGACGGTACTGCAGAAAATCACGACTTAAGAAGGCATACTAAACTTAATGAAAAAACATTCGGACTGATCTTTAAAAATCTGAAAGATATCGTCAGTGATCCGAAATTTGATCAGTTAACGTGTTTTATACGAATACGCTGTAATGTTGACGGCTCCAACTACAAAAGTGCATTGGATTTAATTGAATTGCTGGATAAAGAAAAAATCCTTACTAAAATATCATTTTATACGGCACCTATACATTCCTGGGGAAATGATGCGTATTTAAGTTCCTTGTCGCAAAGGGACTATTCTAAGTTTCAGATTGAAGAATATTTGATGTTGATGAAAAAAAATCATTCTATTGCAATTCTTCCCGGAAAGAAAACCAATATTGTGTGTACCAGTTTGCATGAAAATGCCGAAGTATTTGATGCAGACGGTAATGTCTATAATTGTACAGAAATCTCGCAAGTTGAGGTATATAAAGAGGTTGAAGCATACAAAATTGCTAAACTGAATAACGAATCCTACAGTAATACGGAAAGGTCATTCTCTTCCTGGAATGATGATATTTTAAATGGAGAAGTTCCGTGTACGACCTGTCGGATACTACCCATTTGCGGTGGTGCCTGCCCGAAATTATGGAAAGAAGGGATTTCGCCATGTCCTCCTATTAAGTACAATATCGAAGACAGGCTGTTGTTGGAATTTAGTAAAAGAAAAAACGAGTATTTACAAATTAAAGATATTGTTGGCCAAACACTAGGGGGAAGTCGAAAAACCTAAAAAGAGTAGACAAATATTTAAATCATATAAACATGAACGAATTAGAAGATTTGAAAAAAGAGTTAGAAGTAATTGAACTTGAAGAAAGACTGGAAATGGTTCAGCTATTTGCTGCTGATGGTCCGCAAAGCCCAAATGGCAACTCTAGCTGTTGCTTTTCATCAGGCCACTAGAAGTTAAATCTAAACACCTAAGAAACATAATTGTTTCGTAGGTGTTTTTTAGTTCATGCATCCTTTTTTTTAACGATGATCTGAAAATACAGTATAAGGATACGATTCAAAAATGTTGGTTTAAATAAATGGTAATAAAATAGTATATGGAGGATTATTTAAATTTAATTGAGCAAAAAGTAAATGCATTACGATGGGAAGAGGAATCTTCAGAAGACAGGATAGAGTTTTTAAAAGTAGCTGCGAATGGCAAAAAGATAAAAAATATAGAAGACGATTTATTTTTTAAAAACTATTCGATACAAAAAAGATTGACCATTAATGAAATTAATAATTTTTCAATTTTATATAACGCAGGAAAAATTAAGATTTACGGAGAGGAAAATTTGATTTTAAACGGTCCGGCTTTTTACAGCTCATTTCATATTGGTGCCTACATGACGATCCCCATTTTACTGGCTTTGAAAAAAATTACTTTTTCGGTGGTCATGGACGACTATTCTTTTCAGAGAAAGCTTCGATATGAGAACCCCAATATCAATCCTGAAACATCGGGAATTGACTTAAACTTAAAAATAAATCCGGATTTCTTAAATGCTGAAGATACCAGGTCAATTTTTAAGATGATGCGAAACATTAAAGAAAATAAGAGCCTGTTTTCTTATCTCGATGGGAATACTACCACGATCAATGATCAAAAACATTCTTTGAAAGTAAAATTCATGAACAATGAAATCAGTACTCAAAAAGGAATTCCTTATTTATGTCATTTACTCAAAATACCCTTAATTCCAATTTTCGCTTACAGGGAAGATAATCTCATTAAAGTGGTGATAGAAAAACCCATTTATCCTGTAGAAGACAAAGATGTATTTTGTGAACAGTCTTTACATCAGTGCTGGAGCATGTTCGAAAAAGTGCTGGCTAAGTTTACGGAACAGTATGAGTTTTTAAATAAAAATATTTTTATTTCAAATCAGGAACATACAAAAGCAAAGGAATTGGAATCCAGAGCAGCTGATTATGCTTACCAATTTAATTCGCAACGCTATAATTTTTATATAAAAGGCGAGGATTATCTTTTGTTTAATTACGATTCAATGCATTCACTAAAAATCAATAAGGGATTGTATACTTTATTACGAAAATTAGAAAGTAAAAAATTAAATCTTACGAAGGCGGAACTCATTCAGTTTATTCCGGACCAAAACTTTGTGGAATCCCTGATTCAGAATCAAATTTTAGTGTAAAGAAAATTTTTCAACATAAAAGCCCTATTTTGATAGATAATGATAAAATATATGAGATTGAATTAATAAGAAATAACGAAAGTTATTTGGTATTATTCAGGGAAAATTATTTTTCTGTCAGTAAGTTATTTTATGAATTATTGGAGGAGTTGAAAAATAATAGTCACCAAAAAGAAAAATTTATTGCAGCAAAGAAAATCAGCAGTGCGAATTACGACGAGTTATCCCGTATCGTTTCCGGTAAACTTGACTATATCGTCAGGGAGAAAAAAAGAAAAAAAAGTTATATTAAGCTGGCCATAACTATATTGTCTGGAAAAAGAGTACTGCAGATTTCCCGGTATTTATCGTTTTTCTTTCATAAATCCATTTTCAGGGTATTGTTTCCGATTGTTATTTTCACCGGAATTGCCTCTCAGCTTATTTTAAATTTAAATTATCGAAACCATTCCTTGTTTGCTATGTCATGGCTCGACTATGTATTTGTTTATTTTACTTTGCTGGCCATTATGCTTTTTCATGAACTCGGACATTCATCTGCCAGCCATCATTTTAAAGTTGCGCCCAAAGAGATTGGTTTTGGTTTTTACATCATATTTCCGGTTTTGTATTCGAATGTAACACGCATCTGGAAATTAAATAAAAATGAAAAGGTCATTGTTAATTTAGGCGGAATTTATTTTCAGGGTCTGATCAATTGTTTTTTATTGTTTTTTCTGATCATAAATGAAAACAACAATTCATTTACTTATTTGATGCTGATAATAATAAAAACAAATCTTTTCGTAATGGCTTATTCCCTAATTCCATTCATCAGAAATGATGGCTACTGGATTTTTTCGGATTATTTTAATATCATTGATTTAAATAAAAAATCGTACACCTATATTTTTGATCTGATCAGAGGAAAGGTAAAACTCAAATATTCTTTATTAATTTTTAGTATGGGTCAGTATGCATTTGTTCTTTATGTATGCTCTCACTTTTTACTAGCTATCCCACTTACAATGTCAAAGTTTATATTTTATGTTTTGAATAATGGTTTTTTGAAGTTACTTTCATCAAATACCACGTTATTATTTCAGATGTTATTTTCGCTATTTATTGCAATTATGGCGGTCGTTGCATTTTATAAATTTATTAAACTTCTATTTGAGAAAAAAAAGGAAAGGATTTCATTAAAACTATAATCGCCGAAAGTTTTTTTGATCGATACGGCTTTTCCCCTGATGTTTTAGGCATTAAATTTCCTCAATCCATTCTTTAACTTTTCCACTTCTGCTTTAAGTTTGCATTACAGCAGACAATTCTCTTAAAGTATCTACTGTTTTTTCACGCCGTAAAGGATAGCCCTGAAGAGTTGCTTTAAATTGTCAGTTTTCTGAAATTTAAAACTTTTATTTTCTTCCGTATTTTCAATCCGTCCGACAACTTGATTTTGATTTGTGTTTTGTCATAAATAAGAGACTTCCTGACCTTGAATAATTTCTAAATTTCTGACGTTGTTTTTATTTTTTTAAGAAGAATTAATAGCAGCTTCCCTTCAAAAAAAAGACTCTTACCGTATTTAAAAATTGTAAAATTCATCGCAAGTTTCAATTGTAGTTATCCCGAACTGTCATAAGTCCAAAGATTGTTCTTTCCAGGATCAAAATAAAGGGTGTATTTCTCTATTTACAGGAAGAATAAAGGCTTTTTTATACGAATTATGACGATTTTATTTTTGTTATAATGTATTGATAATTAAACACTTATAATTAATTTATTGCTCATTTTATAAATATCGACACTACATTTATAAATGTCGATTGCTACCATTTGTTTTGAACGACTCCTTCATCTAGTTTTGGATTCAGGTAATAAGAAAACAGCATTTACATGTTTATTTCAAATTAGTACCGGAAAAGAATTTCATCAATATTGAGTATTAAAAATATCCCATAAGTAAAACGACATTCCATTTATCATGATAAATAATATTTTAAACAAAGTAGGCAATACACCGTTAATTTCTCTCCCAATGGAAGAGAATTCAAACCTGAATATTTTCGCCAAATTAGAATTTTATAATCCTACGGGAAGTGTAAAGGACAGAGCTGCCTGTTACATTATTAGTCGTTTATTAAACGAAGGCATCATCAATAAAGACACTATCCTTATTGAATCCTCTTCGGGTAATTTTGGGGTTGCTCTTTCGGCATATGCAAAGCTTAATGGCTTAAAATTTATCTGCGTCATAGACAAGACCACCTTACCGGTTAATGAAATGCTTATTCGTCTTCAGGGTGCTGAAGTAATCTGTATCACAGAGCCGGATCAGCATGGAGGCTACTTAATGAACAGAATTAAAAAAATACAGGAAATACTAAGTACCACAGATAATATTTACTGGATTAATCAATATGGCAATCCACTAAATGCCCAGGCGTATTACAATTCTTTAGGGAAAGAAATTTGTTTTGAAGCGCCCCGACAAAAATTGGATTATTTATTTATGGGAATAAGTTCTGGCGGAACCATTACAGGCGTCTCGCGAAAAGTTAAAGAAATGTATCCTAATGTAAATATTATAGCCGTAGATGTTTACGGATCTGTAATATTTGGCGGAAAAGCACGTAAAAGATTTATTCCCGGCATTGGTTCCAGCATGAGACCTGACATATTAAACGATGCCAGGATAGATGATGTTGTCTATGTAAACGAAGAGGAAACGATAAACTCCTGCAGAGAATTACTGGAAGTACACAATTTATATGCAGGCGGATCTTCGGGCTCCGTTTATGCTGCAATAAAAAAATATTTTGTACAAAACGAAGTTGATTCACAGGTTAATATAATGTGTGTTTTCGCCGACAGAGGCGAAAGATACATCACCACGATCTATGATGACAACTGGTGTGAAATGGTGAAACAGTACAGTTTAAGTACTTCCCTTGAACCAGTTATTGAATAAAACATTAATCCACTACTAAATAAATAAAAATGATATACTTAGGAGATAAAGATGTAAAGCATATTCGTCTTAATTGGGAACAAAACATAGATGTGATTGCCACAGCAACTCAATGTATAAAATCGAAAGATATTGCGCAGCCCGTAAAACCATATTTAAGATATGGCGATCCTAAAAACAGAATTATAGCAATGCCTGCTTTTATTGGAGGGGATATAAACAGATCCGGGATCAAGTGGATTGCCAGTTTTCCTGATAATATTAAAAAAGACATACCACGTGCTCACGGTGTTATAATTCTGAATGAGGCAGAAACAGGACAACCCTTATGTGTCATAAACAGCGGGTCCATATCGGCCATCAGAACAGCTTCAGTAAGTGGTTTGATTGTTCGAAAATTTATGGAGCTTAAAAGACATCATAACCTGAAAATAGGAATCATTGGTTTTGGCCCTATTGGCCAGTATCATCTGAATATGTGCAGTGAGGTATTGGGAGAAAATATTGGCGAAGTGCTGTTGTACGATCTAAATGGTATTGTCCCTCAAAATATTCCTGATGCCATAAAAGATAAGGTAAGAGTGGTAGAAAGCTGGGAAAAAGCATACGTCAATGCAGATATTTTTATTACCTGTACCGTTTCAAAAGAACCTTACATCAACTTAAAACCAAAATTGGGTTCCCTTCATTTAAATGTTTCCTTAAGGGATTATAAAACAGATGTTTTTCCCTGGTTTGTAAAAGGAATGATAGTCGATGACTGGCAGGAAGTGTGTCGGGAAAATACCGACGTTGAAAATTTTAATAAGGTAAATGGATTGCAGGAAAATGATGTCAGGCTTATTCAGGATGTCTTAAATGATTTTCTCTTCACTTTAGATAAAGATCAGCCCATTATGTTTAATCCGATGGGAATGGCAGTCTTCGATATCGCAATCGCCAATCATTATATGGGATTGGCAACGAGAGATAATGTAGGTGTTGTACTGGATGACAGCGTACCACATTTAAATTAAAACAGGATAGCTTTTTATGGTAAGGTATTCACTAAAAAAAAGCTCAGGAATAGTTATCGAATTTTTAATATAACGGGCATTAATTAAAATTTAAACATCATAATTTTTAAACAATGGAGACTTCTTTAAAATCAAAATCTACTCAGGAATTTCAATTTGGTGAAGGAATTATTATAAAAACCGCTTCAAAAGAGAATCCTTTTACGATAAGTTCTACTACACAAAGAGATACTTTAGAATGGGCCGAAGAGCATAAAGACCAGATAAACAGCCTGCTTCTTGAACATGGGGCAATACTTTTAAGGGGATTTAAAATTGACGGCGCAGAAAATTTCAATGAATTATTTTCAACTTTTTCCGGCCAGGCAATAGAGTACAAGAACAGGACTTCACCGAGAGATCAGGTGTATAGCAATGTTTATACCTCGACCAATCACCCAAAGAATCAAACGATTCATATGCATACCGAAAATTCATATTCGAATATCTATAATCGAATAATTGCATTTTACTGTCTGGTACCTGCTCCAATAGGGGGAGAAACCCCAATTGCCGATGAGAGAAAACTTTTGGCCAGTCTGAAAAAAGAAACGATCGAAGAATTTAAGGCAAAAGGCATTCAGTATGTCAGAAATACCATTCCGGGAATAGGATTAAGCTGGGAAACTATTTATCAGACAGAAGATAAGGAGCAGGTCGCTAAAGTCCTTCAGGAAAACGGTCATGATTTTGCCTGGGTAAACAACGATCATTTAAGAATCAAATGGACGCTTCCTGCTTTTCAGGACCATCCTCTTACCGGTCAGGAAATGTGGTTTAACCATATGTTTTTTGGGCACAAAAGCCTTTATGATCCCTCTGTTCTGGAATATTTTGACGAAGAAGATTTGCCATTTGCGACTTATTATGGCGATGGAAGCGAAATCAAACCGGAAGTAATAGAAGAGTTCGTAAACTTTTATAAAGAGCACTCCATCATTTATACCTGGGAAAAAGACGACTTCCTGTTACTGGATAATCTAATGTTTTCACACGGAAGACAGCCATTCAAAGGAGACCGTACCATTTTGACTGCTATGGGACAGCCCCAGCACATGAAAATTTAAGGAAATAAATAAAGAACCAATAAACAGATAATTTTCTTTACTAAAAGCAATCGATAAAAAAAATTAATCAATTAAACAGTAAGATCTAATTCAGGTTAAAATATAAATAAATAATATGGAAAATATAGTTTACAAATTGTATTTGATTAATAGCATAATCGCTTTTATAGGATTGTTATTTTTTGGAGTAGTAATTTTTCAAAAAATAAAGAAGGACAGAACATTGGACTTTTCTTCTAAAAAAGTGTACAGCTATTTTACAGGATTCTTAGTACTCAGCCCGGTGATCCTTGCGCTTTACTATATTCCGGTAGCG
Source organism: Flavobacterium cupreum (assembly GCF_003996965.1). Taxonomy (GTDB): domain Bacteria; phylum Bacteroidota; class Bacteroidia; order Flavobacteriales; family Flavobacteriaceae; genus Flavobacterium; species Flavobacterium cupreum. The sequence continues at coordinate 33,046 of NZ_QWDM01000015.1, forward strand.
CTTTATGACGAAGATTTTTGGCTGGACAATAAATATCAGTATTTACAGGAGCAAAATGCAGTAATGCTTTTAGGGATTATTATTGTGGCTTTTTACGCCTTAGTAAGGATTTCAATGTTCCTTCCGCATAAGAATCAATATTATGATATTGGCTCGCAGTTATTGTTGCTGAGTTTGTTTCCCGGTGTAGCAAGTGCTGTCAATGTTATGATTATCAGTAAGTTTATTACCGACGATATAAAGGCCGGATATTTACTGTTATTCTTTGCGGTAACGACCTTTATTTATATTGTGACCGTTAGGATCAGTAAAAGAAAAACGGCAAGCCTGGGAATTTTATTAGCACATAAATTTAACATAATTATTGCCAGTAAAATATTTAAGATCCCTTTCAGAAAATATGAAAAACTGGCCAAGGGAAAGATTTACACGATCCTAAATGATGATATTAATGCCATTTTTGCTTTTTCGCAAAATGTAGTGAACATCTATACCACGTTTATAACCACGGTAATGGTACTGATCTACATGTTTACTTTAAACATCATCAGCTCACTATTGCTTATAGGAGTAACTATTGTAATCATGGGACTTCTTTTCTTAATGTCCGGACGACTGAAAAGAACAGGACATACAGCAAGAAGAAAAAGAGAACACTACACTAATCTGATCTCCGGCTTGCTTAACGGATTTAAGGAACTTGTTTTGCATAAAGTAAAAAGAGATCGCTTTCAATCCGATTTAGCTAAAGTAAGCAAGGACTATTACGATGCCAGTCAGGCAAATATTAATGTTGGAATTGATGCGGCATTATTTTCAGAACTTTCATTCACAATCGCTGTAGGGGTCTCCTGCCTGCTTTTCCCTGTGATTTTTGATTTCAACAAAGAATTAGTTACGGCTTATGTAATAGCGGTCCTGTTTTTATGGGGTCCTGTGGGAGCTTTGATTAACGGAGTGCCACAAATAATAAATGTACAGGTTTCATGGAAAAGAATTAAGGACTTTCTGGAAAACGCAGACACAGACGAAATATCCTATAATGATACTGCAGAAAATTATGAAACCGTAAAAGTTGAAAAGATAAGTGTCAACAAAGTTTATTTCCAGTATCAGAGTGAAACTGAAAACCAAGACATCACATATGGTATCGGACCCATAAGCTTTGAGGCAGACCGTGGCGAGTTAGTCTTTATAATTGGCGGAAACGGCAGCGGTAAAACGACCTTTTTAAAGTTACTGATCGGTCTTTACGAGCCGGATTCCGGAGAAATCCTGATTAATGGAAAAGCGGTGACTTCAAAAGAATTAAGCGAGTGTTTCTCAGTTATTTATAGCGACTTCTACCTGTTTAAAAAGTTATACGATATACAGGAACACCGATTAGATCAGGTCTATGAGTGGCTGGAAGTACTTCAGCTCTCCGACAAAGTTAAGATTGAAGACGGTGTATTCAGCACCATAGATTTATCTAAAGGGCAATGCAAACGTCTGGCGATCTTAAAATCATATTTAGAAGACAGACCTGTTTATTTCTTCGATGAGGTTGCAGCAGATCTGGATCCTGAATTCAGAAATTTCTTCTATAACGATTTGTTGACAAAAATGAGAAATGAAGGAAAGATATTAATCATAATTACGCATGACGAAAACTATTTTGACATCGCTGATAATATCTACAAAATGGAAATGGGCAACATTGTGCATTTAAATAAAGAAGCTTTCAAACTATCAGAACACATTTAAATTACTAAATATATTAAACATGTTAAAACTTAATTTTTTATTAGTATTAAGACAATTAAAAAAGGATAAAAAGACGTTTTTTATTAATCTTTTAGGAACATCTTTTGGTTTTACAGCTATCCTTTTGATGGCATTATACATATCATATGAAAATAATTATGATTCGTTTAATGAAAATAGTGAAAACCTGTTTAGAGTCGAAAGAACTGTAAATGATAAAAGCCAGAGTCAGATTTTTGATTCTACACCGTATGAACTGGCCAAAGAATTAAAGACGTCATTTCCTGAAATAGCGAACGCTTCCGGTGCCAGAACAGTAAGTAATTATTTATCGGCAAATGAGGAAATATTCCCAAGAAATGAAGGGCTGATTACAGACAGCAATTTCCTGTCTATGTTTAGTTTTGATTTTTTAGAAGGAGACAAGAACAGTGCCCTCAGCCAGCCAATGAGTATTGCACTTTCCAAATCACTGGCAGATAAACTATTCCCAAACGGCACTGCCATTGGAAAAACAGTTTTCGTAAACAAAAAATACAATTTTACGGTGACAGGCGTTTTTGCTGACTATCCAAAAGATTCCCATATGAATATGGAATACATGATTTCGTCCAGTTCATACGAAGGAATTTATGGAATTAAACCTGAAAAAGGATGGGCAGAAAGTTATATGTGCACGTATATATTAGTGAAAGATAAAACGCAGGCTGAACCATTGTCACAAAAAATGGCAAATGTATTAGCGAGTCATGTGGAGGAACAAGAGGGTACTACCGAATTGTTAAGCCTGAGACCAATTACAGATATTTACCTTAAAACATTAGATGTAAGAAGTGATGCGATGGGCGGAATACGAAATAATGTAATTGTTATTTATCTTTTTATAGCTGTAGCATTTTTTACAGGATTTATAACAACTGTAAATTATATTAATCTTACCACTACCCAGTTAGTAAACAGGGAGTTGGAAATAGGAATGAAAAAAGTGCTGGGGATTTCCAAAGCACAGCTGAGGTATCAGTTTATTATCGAATCATTATTGATGGTGTTTGGGGTTATAATCGTGTCCACCATATTAGTGTTTTCTATATTACCTCTTTTTAGCCTGGTGGTAGACAGAAACCTGTCTTTGGGCTTTAGTGGCAATTGGCTGTTCTTTTTAAAGGTATTTGTTATCATTTTATCACTGGGTCTTTTAAGCGGATTGTATCCGGTGCTCTACCTGTCGTCATTAAAAATCAATTCTATTCTGCAGGGAGTTACCTCTATTAAAAGACGTAGTTTTTTGAGAAAAGGGTTAGTGCTTTTTCAACTGCTGATCGCCTTTCCCCTGATATTTCTTTCCGTATTTATCATATCACAAATAACTTATTTAAATAATAAAGATACCGGATTTGAGAAGGAAGATGTTTTGCTGGCCTGGATTAAAACGCCTAAACCGGAAGACAGAGAACTGCTTAAAGTCATAAAAGATAAATTACTCCAAAATCCAAATATTACAGATTATTCGATATCTACAGGCGCTCCCTTTTTTGCTTCCGGTGATGAAATTAAATTAAACTGGGAAGGCGGTGAAGCAAACGACAAGATTTTAATGTCCTCTTATACGGTTGATTACGATTTTCAAAAAACCTTTAAGATAGCAATGCTCAAAGGAAGATGGTTTTCTGAAGATTTTTCTACCGATGCCCAAAATTCCTGCATTATTAATGAGACGGCAGCTTCAATCCTCGGATGGAAAAATCCAATTGGGAAAAAGTTAGACGACGGACGGTTAACAGTGATTGGTGTTGTTAAAGATTTTAACCAATTCTCTTTATTTCAGAAAATACCACCCATGATGCTGTCAATGAACAGTGAGGATCTGGCTTATTCACTGGTGAGTATTAAGACAAGAGCAGAGAACAGATCCGATACTCAGAAGTTTATAAATGAAACTTTTAATACGAATTTCATCGACGTACCTGTAGAATTTAAATTTTTGGACGTTGGATTTGATGAAGGTTTTATGACCGCGCTGCAAAATGTGATGAAAATCTTTATTTTATTCTCAGTCATTTCTATTTTATTGGTAATCATTGGTTTGTATAGCCTGATATCATTTTCATTAACCATGCAGAAGAAAATGATTGCCATAAGAAAAGTATTGGGAGCAAGTACTAAAAGTCTCTTCTTACTTATTTTAAGAGAGTATATGATTTTATACAGTATAGCATTATCGATCAGTCTGCTATTGACCTATTTCACGGTGATACAGGTTTCGAAGGTATTTGCCTATAGCGTAGGGATCACATGGCTTAATTTTCTAAGTGTAATCTTAATGACCCTCATTATTGTACTCTTTACAATATGTGGTAAAATCTGGACGACATCAAGAGAAAATCCTCTAAATGCTATTAGCCGTTCCTAAATAGTTATAGCAGGTTTAAAAAAAAACAGGTTCAGTTAAAAAGTAAAAAAAATGATAATTAATATTTCTGTTCAGGTATCCCCATGGATTACCGATAGTTATACCTATGTCAAAACATTTAGTTGAATTTTAATCTAAACAACTAGTGGTTAGCGGTATAATGAAATGAATTTCAACAAATTTATTACCTACTGACAATATAAAAAAAGTGCAACATTTTCAAAATAAATTATGAAAGATCAAAATAAACCCATCGCAATTGTTGGTATCGGATGTCGATTTCCAGGTTCAGGTTCTTCTCCGGAAAAATTTTGGGAGATGCTATTAAACAGAACAGATGCCATAATAGATGTTCCGTCAAACAGATGGGATAACAGACGTTTTTATGATGATAACGAAAAGAAACCCGGAAAACTGCGCGCTAAGCAAGGTGGATTTTTAAAAGAGGACATCGAGTATTTTGATCCCATGTTTTTTGGAATTTCACCTGTTGAAGCAGAATCTTTGGATCCGCAGGAAAGAATACTGCTCGAAGTGGCTTATGAAGCGCTTGAAGATGCAGGAATGACTCTGGAAGACTTAAAAGGTTCTGATACAGGCGTTTTTGTGGGGGGATTTACGTTTGATAATTACCTGCTAAAAACAGCAAATGAAAACAAGCATCTGGTAAACTCACATACTGCATTAGGAATATCATTAACCATGCTTTCTAATAGATTATCCTACTTCATGGATTTAAAAGGACCATCTATCACTATAGATACAGCATGCTCATCATCTTTAGTAGCAACACATTATGCCTGCCAGAGTATCTGGAGAGGAGAGTCTTCTATGGCTTTGGTCGGAGGGGTTAATTTGCTGCTAAAACCAGAAGTTTCATTAGTCATGAGTAAAGGCCAGTTTCTTTCCAAACATTCCCGTTGTAAAACATTTGATAGTGACGCAGCCGGATATGTAAGAGGAGAAGGGGGCGGAATAGTGGTTTTGAAACCTTACGAGCAAGCTGTAAAAGATGGTGACCAGATCTATGCTTTAATAAACGGAACCGGTGTAAACCAGGACGGGAATACCAATGGTATAACCGTACCAAGTAAAGATTCCCAGAAAAAACTAATAGAAAAAGTATACAAAGAGAGCGGCATAAACAATAAAGACATTCACTATGTGGAAGCGCATGGAACAGGAACTGCCGTAGGCGATGTGATCGAATTCAGCGCGCTTAATGAATCTTTATTAGAGGAAAGAAATAAATGCCTTGTGGGCTCCGTAAAGACTAATATTGGTCATTTGGAGGCCGCTTCAGGGGTTGCAGGATTAATTAAAACGGCATTGTGCCTTAACAAAAATTCGGTTCCTGCCAATTTGCATTTTAACATTCCAAACCCTGCTTTGAATTACGAAAACAGTATTTTAAAAGTACCTACTTCGCTGGAAAAACTTCCTGAAGGTGTAGATTCCTATGCGTCTATAAATTCATTTGGTTATGGCGGTACAAATGCCCATGCCGTTCTAAAACAGTTTTCTTCCGGCAGGGAAGCAGTAGATTATACATTAGAAAAAGAGGATCATTTTATTTTTCCGGTAAGCGCCAGAAGCAAAAATGCTTTAAAAGAACTGGTAACGAAATACAGATTGTTTCTTCAGGACAAAGACAAAAATTTTGCCCAGGTACTTAGTAACGCCATTTACAGACGATCTTTTCATTCCGACCGACTGGCCTTTATCGCCTCTTCAAAAGAGGAGTTAATAGAGAAAATGGAAGCATTTGAAGAAGACATCGTAGTAAAAGGCGTGTCTGAAGGAAATAGTATGGACAAGAAACCAAACGTAGTTTTTGTTTATACAGGAATGGGACCACAGTGGTGGAAAATGGGCAGGGAACTGCTGGAAAAAGAACCAGTTTTTTACAATGCAGTCAAAGAATGCGATGATTGTTTTAAGACCATTTCAGGCTGGTCCATTTTAGAAGAACTTTTAAAACCGGAAGAAACATCCAATATCAAAGAAACGTACATAGCGCAGCCTGCCAACTTTGTAGTTCAGGTTGGGTTGACAAGATTACTGGAGCATTATGGCATTAAAGCAGATGCAGTAGTAGGGCATAGTGTAGGAGAAGTGGCATCTTCTTATATCTCAGGTGCTTTGTCCCTTAAAGATGCCTTATTTGTAAGCTATCACAGAAGTCGTTTACAGCATACAACAGCGGGTAAAGGAACTATGCTGGCCGTTGGACTTTCTGAAAAAGAAGTTAATGAAACTTTCAGGGAGTTTACAGATGTGTCTATAGCAGCCATAAACAGTGTAGAGTCAGTAACATTGGCGGGTAACCAGGAAAGTATTGAAAGACTAATAGAAAAATATGAATCTGCCGGTATATTCCACCGCCAGCTCGATGTTGTGGTTCCTTACCACAGCCCTGTCATGGACCTTATCGAGGAAGAGCTTCTGGAATCTCTTAAAAATATCAAAGGCCAAAAAACGACCACAGATCTTTATTCAACGGTTACCACAAACAAAATTTCCGGTGAACAGATGGATAATTATTACTGGTGGAAAAACGTTCGCGAACCTGTTCTTTTTGCTAAAACAATGGATTCCCTGATCAGCGATAAATACACTGTATTTATTGAAGTTGGACCGCATCCGGTGCTTAAAAACGCAATGATGGATTCCGTTAAGAACAATGAAGTTTGCCATTTTTTACAAACTCTAAATCGTAAAGAATCAGAGCAATTGAACTTTTTCGAAAATATTGCGGGCCTGTTTACGCTTGGACTCCCTTTAAACTGGGAAAGATGGGTCAATAAACTGCCACACCTTTCTTTACCGTCTTACCCATGGCAAAAAGAGCATTATTGGGAAGAGTCTGATGCTTCTATAGAAAACAGACTGGGGCGTAAAGGAAATGTTTTCCTGAACCAACTGGTAAACTCACCACAGTTAACCTACAAAGTAGAGCTGAACAAATATTTTTTCCCTTTTTTAAATGATCACGTGGTTCAGGATAGAATTGTTTTTCCGGGCGCCGGTTATGTGGCTGCCGGTATTGCATTTTACCAGCATGAAATAAGCCAGAAAATCCCTTTCGGACTGGAGAATATAAAGTTTCATCAAATGCTTGTCATCGATAATATGAAAGTACAGGATTTGTATACTTCCTATAATTCCAAAAACGATAATTTTAGTATTGACAGTAAAGACGTTGGTGATGATAATGAATGGATACAACGTGCCACAGGAAAATTCATAATCGGAGATTATAACAAAAGCCCTTTGTCACATGATTTAAAAGCAATATCCGGCCGTTTGGATCAAGTATATTCAGAAGAAAAGTTATATGAAAGACTGAGTAAATCCAAACTCGATTACGGCCCTTACTTCAGAACTATAAAAAATATTGAATTTGGGGAAGATGAGGTAATTGCTCACATAAAAGCGCACGCTGCTATTGAAGATTACAGCAAAGAATTTTTTATTCACCCTACTTTATTAGACGCCTGTTTTCAATCGGTTGTTGTTTTCGATAATTCAGAATTTGTACCCGTTTCGATAGGAAAAATGAACTGTTATTTCTCTCCGGGAACCGAGTTTGTGTGTTATTCTAAATTAATATCCCGTTTGGATAGTTCAGTACTGATCGATCTTTCAATTTGTGATGCGGAAGGTAATGTGGCTATTGAGTTGAAAGATTTCAAATGCCAGGCACTGGGTACAAAAGTAATTGAAGAAGACTCTTATATTGACGATTGCCTTTTTGAAAATAACTGGCTGGAAGAAAAAGTTAGTTTAGATGTAATTCCTGATACTTCAGGTGTAACCTATATTTTCACCGATGATTATTCGTTATGTGCTCCTCTTTTAAAACAATTAGTTGGCCGTGCTGTAGTCATACAAACGGGAACCAGTTTTAAAGAATTAGGTGAAAATTATTATACGGCAAATCCTGAAGATTTAGAAAGTATCCTGGAGATCACAAAAGATGATTTCCAATCCGATATCACGCTAATATACCTGTCCACTACTACAGAAATTAACGATAGCTACATGGTAACGGAGGAATGCATACAGCAGATAAAACCTCTTTTAAGTATTGTTCGTTTTTTCTCTTCAAAATCACAAAACAAACTTACGTTAAATGTAATAACGCAGGGAAGTCAGATTGTTTACGACGAAGACAAAATAGGATCAATAACCGCTACGGTATCACATGGTTTAGGAAGATTAATTGTCAATGAATTACCAAAATGGCAGATTCGATTAATTGATTTTGAGAGAACCTATGTTTCCACTATTTCTAAAGAAGAATGGAAAATTGCACTAAATAAAATGTACAATTCAACAAAATCTTTTGAAGAAATTGCCATCAGACAGGATAAGATTTTTAGAAAAGGCATGAAAAAAAGGGAAGCCAAAGATGCAGAGCTTTCCATGGAAACGGTGTTTTTTAAAGATAGCGCCCTTCAGCTGATTAATCCAAAATCGAACAGAGTAGAAGATTTATGCTTTGAAAATTCGGAAAGAATAGCGCCTAAGAGCGGAGAAATTGAAATTTTAGTCGAAAACACGACTATCAATTTTAAAGATTATTTAAAAGTATCCGGCAAAATCTATCAGGATGCACTGGAAGGAACCCACGGTAAAAATTCAATCGGACATGACTGCGTTGGGATTATTACCCAGGTCGGTAGTGATGTAACCAAGTTTAAAGTGGGTGATAAAGTCATTGCTTTTGCACCGGGTACCTTTCAATCGTACACAACGACTTCTCAACATCTTGCGGTACTGTGCCCTGATAATTTAGTAGAGGCAGAATCGAATGTAGGGTTAAGTTACCTTACTGCGGTATATTGTTTAAGAGACAAGGCAAAACTTGAAAGAGGACAAAGAGTCCTGATACACAATGCCACCGGAGGAGTAGGACTGGCGGCTATTAATTATGCCAATCTGGTAGGTGCAGAAATTTATGCTACTGTTGGTAGTGAAGAAAAAATGAATTATCTGAAATCTATAGGAATCAAACATGTATATAGTTCCAGAACCCTTGACTTTGCAAATGAAATTCTGGAAGTGACCCAGGGCAAAGGGGTCGATGTTGTTTTAAGTGCGTTACCAAAAGAAGCCATGTATCAAAGTATGTCGATCCTGAATTCCTATGGAACGTACCTGGAAATAGGAAAAAAAGATATAACGGACAATTTTTCGCTTTCCATGCATTTTTTCAATAAAAATATCTCCTACGTTGCTGTAGATATGGATAAAATGTTGAGTGAGAGACCGGAGAAAATTGCTTTATTACTGGAAGATATAGCGGCTTACCTAAAATCTGGAGAATTAAATTCCTTACCAGTCACTGTTTACACACCAAACAAAATAGCGGAAGCATTTAAGCTGATAGATGAAGGAAAACACATTGGTAAAATAATTATAGACTTTAAAGATCAGGCAGTAGACGTTCATAAACAAACAGACAGTCTGTTTAAAAACGATAAAACCTATGTCATTACTGGCGGGACAAAAGGTTTAGGTTTTGAAATCGCAAAATGGTTGGTTGAAAATGGGGTTAAAAATCTGGCACTTCTTAGCAGAAGCGGTTTTAGTAACCAGACAGAGAAAGATGCCGTTAGCCAAATGCAAAATGAAGGTGTAAATGTTAAAGTATATGCTGTCGATGTTGCAGAGCTAGACCAGATCACTCATGTGTTTTCTCATATACAAAATGACCTTCCGGATATTGCCAGCATTTTTCACTGTGCCATGGTTCTTGATGACGGTTTCTTAATAGATATGAATGAGGAAAGATTTAGAAAAGTATTAAGCCCGAAAGTCAACGGGGCCATAAATCTTCATCATCTGACTAAAAAAATGGAACTCGATAATTTTGTACTGTTTTCTTCCATATCCTCACTTATTGGAAATGTAGGCCAGGCCAATTACATCGTGGCCAATGCCTTACTGGATTCCTTTGCCCATGTGCGAAAAAGTTCCGGCTTACCGGCAACAACAATTAATCTTGGTGTCCTTTCAGAATCCGGCGTTGTATCCAGAAGCGAGAACCTCGAAATGGTGCTTCAGGGAGTGGGAATCAGAAGTTTTACAAATGATCAGGTTTTGTCCGGATTAGAAAAAATACTTCGTGAAAAACCAGCGCAAATAGGCTTTTTTGACCTGAACTGGGAACTATTAAGTATCAACCTGAAGGACAGCGGACAATATATCTTCGAGGATCTGATAGAAAGTAATATGGGATCTGCTAATGGTCTTAGCCAGGAACAGGGAGCCTGCCTGAATGATTTGCTTTCTTTATCAAGAATTGCACAACAGGAATTTGTGGTGTCATTTTTAAAAGATGAATTATCTAAAATATTGAAAATGCCTAAAGACAGGATCCAATCGGATAAAGGAATAGGTTTCTTAGGAATCGACTCGATTTTATCAATTGAATTACTAAGAGTGATCAATAACAAATTTGCTTTAAAAATGTCTTCGATGGAAATCCTTGCTTTACCTTCTGTAAACGGATTATCCACCATAATAATTGAAATGATTTTGAAATCAGTGAATTTGAAAGTACAAGCTTAAAACGACGAAAATTTTATGGAAATGAACGGACAAACGATACAAAGTATTTTTCTTGACAATATTAAATCAGGGAAAGAAGCCGGAATTACTTTTATTGACGGACCTGACGGACTTGAGTACTTATCTTATAAAAAACTATATCTCGAGGCGGGTTATATATTACATGCTTTACAGGAAAGAGGACTCAATCCCGGCGACGAAGTAATATTTCAATTTCAGTCCAACAGAAGTTTTGTAATTACTTTTTGGGCGTGTGTATTGGGGAATTTTATACCGGTTCCGATCGTGTTGGGAACGACTTCCGATATTGTTCAGAAACTTAATAAAGTATGGCAAAAACTTAAAAATCCGTACCTGATAACCGATGCTCCTTTTTTAGCATCATTAATAGAGGATTTTAATTTTGAAAATGACGGCGAGGCAGAAGAAATTTTATCAAATTTTATCTACTATGCTGAGTTGCCGTATACCCAAAAGGCTGCCGCTGTTCCGGCCACATCTTCTGATCTGGTGTTCATTCAGTTTTCTTCGGGATCTACAGGTTCGCCTAAAGGCGTTATGAACAGACAGGACGGTATTTTGTATAACATCAATATGTCACTGGAAAAGTGTGCCATTCAGGCTTCAGACAAGTTTCTGGGCTGGATGCCGCTTACGCATGACATGGGTTTGGTTTTCTTCCATATTCTACCATTGTTAGCGAATGCGAATCAATATTTAATGCCGCCCATGTTGTTTCTTTCCAGCCCTGAATTATGGCTGAAAAATTTATCGGAACAACAGATCACTATTTCAGGGTCACCAAATTTTGGATATGTACATGTTCTCGAAAATATCGGAAAAGCAAAACTGGACGATCTTTCTTTTGAACCACTGCGATTAATGATTAACAGTGCTGAACCGGTGTCTATTGAAACCTGTAGAAAATTTGCAGAAGCACTTAAACATTACGGGTTCAAAAAAGATTCCATAAGCCCAAGTTATGGCCTTGCCGAAGCAGTATTGGGAGTCTCCTTATATAATGAAGAAGATGGCTTTAAGGAATATTTTTTAAACAGGCATAACTTAAATATCGGAGATAAAGTTGAGTTTCTGGAATCCAATTCTAATGCTTCTGCTTCTTTTGCTGATTTGGGTACATACAATCGTACGGAGATAAAAATCACTAATGAAATTGGCGAAATCTTAGCAGACGATACGCTTGGTATCATCCAGCTAAAAAGTCCTGCCATGACTTTGGGATATTACAATGACGATGAAGCGACCCGCAATGTGATTTCACATGACGGATGGTTCAATACAGGCGATGTAGGGTTTATTCACAACAATCGACTGGTTATAACAGGTCGAAAAAAAGAAATGATAATCATTAACGGGCAGAATTATTTCCCAAATGATTTAGATAATTTAATAGAAGAATTGCCTGAGATAAAATTTCAGCAGGCGGCTTCCTGTAGCGTTTTTAGCGAAGAAAAGCATCAGGACGAGCTGTTCGTATTTGTTCATTATTCAGGATCGGTAAAGGATTTTGTTGTTCTGGCCGATGAGGTTAAAAAATTAATAAGTGAACGCATTGGTGTTACCGTAAAAAATGTAATCGCTGTAGAAAAAATACATAAGACAACAAGCGGAAAAATTCAGCGCTATGTGTTGCGTGATAAGTACCTGAATGGCGAATATAATATGTTTTTACAGGAATTCGAACAGGCGAGAAAAAGTTTCGAAGATGAATCATATGTAGCTCCGGGTACTGATTTGGAGAAAAAATTAGCTAAGGTTTGGGAAGATTTTTTTGGAATGGAGCGAATCGGGATAAAAGATAATTTTTTTCATCTTGGCGGAAATTCTTTGGGTATAGGTATTTTGGCCTTAAAAATCCAGGAGGCATTTGACGTACGTTTAGATGTTAGTGAATTGTTCCGGAATACCAATTTTTCAGATCAGCTGGAAGTTATTAAAAATTCGCTGGGGAAAACTATTGTCGCAATTGAAGCTGCTCCTGTAAAGCCTTTTTATCCTTTATTCAGTACACAAAAAAGATTATTTATTCTGAATCAGATGGACCCGGAATCGATTTCCTATAATACTCCGGTAGTATTGCAGGTAGAAGGCAATCTGGATGTTGCATTATGTGAGGATGTTTTCAAAAAAATAATCAAAAGACATGAAATACTAAGAACTTCTTTTCATGATGTAGATGGAGAAGCAATTCAGAAAATCCATGAGAATGTTGATTTCAGCATTCAATATACAGAAGATGCAGAAGGAGATGTTCAGGAATTGCTAAAAAAGCATATCAAACCTTTTAATTTAAGTGAGCCGCCATTAATCAGAGTACTGATTATTAAGGAAAACGATGCGACTACTAAAATCATATTAGACATTCATCATATTGTTATAGATGCAGCTTCCTTTGAAGTATTGATAGCGGAATTTCAATCCTTATATGGAAAAGGAGAATTAAAAGACTTAACTATTCAGTACAGGGATTTTGTAGTGTGGCAGGAAAATAAGCTTAGGGATAAACAATTAACGACTGAAAGAGAGTTCTGGTTAAGCGAATATAACGTGGTACCTGAACCTTTAAACATGCCCTTCGACTTTCCTAAATCTAATGTAAAAAATGCCGAGGGAAGCACAGTTTCTTTCGAAATCAGCACCGCTAAAAGAGAAAAATTAGAGAACATCTGCAAGCAGCACGGAGTAACGATGTCAGGAATGACACTAACGATTTTTTACGTGCTGTTATCCAAATTAACCAATCAGGAAGATATTATAATTGGTACTTCAACAATTGGTCGCTGGCATAGCGAATTTAAAAATTTAATAGGTTTGTTTATTAATACACTGCCGCTGCGCTGCGCTCCAAAAGGAGATTTGGAATTTTCGGAGTTTCTTGGAAATGTAAAAACGCATGTCCTGGATTGCCTTGCCAATGAAGAATATTCATTTGACCGATTGCTGAATCATTTGGAATTAAAACCGAATGCCAATAGTAATGCCTTATTTAATGTCACATTTGAATACCACAATTTTAACTGGACCGGAGTTGAACTGCCAGATTTACGGCTATCTAAAATAGATCATCCCAATATGTTTTCCAAATTTGATTTGGTATTACGAGTGGTTGAAAAAGAAACCGGCAGTATTTTTAATCTGGATTATCAAACCAATTTATTCAAAAAAGAAACTGTAGAGCGTTTTGCATCCTATTATAACAGAATTATTGACTGGGTTTTAAAAGGTGAAAATAAGCATCTTAAGGATATTGAAATTGTATCGGAAGAAGAGATTTTTCAACTGGTAAAAGAATTTAATGATACCAGTGAAGAATATGAAAAAGAAAAGTCTGTTTTAGAGGTATTTGCAGCGCAGGTTTCAGCAAAGCCGGAATCCACTGCTGTTGTTTTTGGAGAAAAAAGTATTTCTTATCAGGAGCTTGACCAGCAATCTGACTGCTGGGCCGGTTACCTTATTGAAAATAATGTGAAACCCGGAGACGTTGTCGGCCTTATCCTTACGCGATCTGTTGAGATGATTATTGCCATGTTTGCCATCATGAAGGCAGGTGCGTCTTACGTGCCAATAGATCCGGGCCAGCGTATTTCGCGCATCGTTTTTATGCTTGAAGAATGTAAGGCTAAAATGGTTATTTCGAACAGTATAGAAAAACCGGAAGAATTAGCATCCCATACTTATATAACGATTGAAGAATTAAATAATGTAATAACACCTGATTATAAAGCAGCACTACCTAAAATAACAGCGGAAGATTTGATGTACATCATCTTTACTTCGGGATCTACAGGAAAACCAAAAGGCGTAATGATGCGACACAGTAGTGTCATCAATCTCGTAAAAGGATTAAAAAGCCGTGTTTACGGTTCTTACGGAGAAAAACCATTGCATGTAGCATTACTGGCATCATATGCTTTTGATGCTTCTGTTCAGCAAATATATGGAAGTTTGTTACAAGGGCATAGTCTGTATATAACCGATGACGAAACCCGTAAAGACGGTGTTAAACTGCTGTCTTTTTACAATGACAACAAAATAGACTTATCAGACGGAACCCCGACGCATCTTCGATTTTTTGTAGATGCCCTGACAGAAGACAGCACCTTAAATACTTTATCCGGCTGGATACTGGCTGGTGAAATCCTGCAAAAGGAGTTGGTCAGAAGTTTTTATTCAAAACTGGGAACCGGAGTCCAATTATACAATTTTTACGGGCCTACTGAGACTTGTGTAGACTCTACAGGATATAAAATAGATCCCGAGCAATTAGATGTTTATGATTTCATTCCAATTGGAAAACCTTTGCCTAATGAAAGAATCTATATCACAGATCAGTATGGCAACCTGGCTCCAATAGGAACCATAGGCGAATTATGCATAGCCGGAGACGGATTAGCCATAGGTTATGTTGGAGACGCGGAGCTTACTTCTAAAAAATTCGACTCCGAATGGATGTTCAATAAAGAAAGGGTATACCGCACCGGCGACATGGCAAAATGGTTAAGTGATGGTAACTTAGAGTATCACGGCAGAAATGACGACCATGTAAAAATAAGAGGCTATCGTATACACCTTGGAGAAATTGAATCTGCTTTAAATAATTTGGCAGAAATCCAGCAATCGGTAGTGATCGTAAACGAAGATTCCAGTCACAGTAAACAGTTAGTTGCCTATGTAGTTTGCAACGAAGAGGCGGACAGCAAAAAAGTTCAGGAGTTATTAGAGGTTCATTTGCCTGAATATATGGTACCAAGAGTGTATGTTTACCTAACCGCTTTTCCAATGACAGATGGTGGTAAGATTGATAAAAAAGCACTTCCGGTACCGGAAACGGCCACTACTTATGTTGCTCCGACGGGAACATTAGAAATGCAGTTTGCTGAACTTTGGCAAGACCTTTTAGGGGTAGATCAGGTTGGTGTTCATGATAATTTTTATGAACTTGGAGGGGATTCAATTAAAGCCATCCAGTTAGCGAGCCGCAGCAAAGCAATAGGAATCCATTTTCAGGTTAAGGATATATTTAATTACCAGACTATTTATGAGATCGTACTCCATTTAAAAAGTGTGAAAACTGCGATACAGGAAACTGGACTTTTGCTGGGCGAAGTGCCGCTGCATCCCATTCAGAAACTGTTTTTTGAAAGAGGCCATCCGGTAATCAATCACCACAATCAGTCTATATTACTAAAAGTTTCAAAATCTGTTAGCAGTGAAAGTCTTGTGTATGCCTTATCAGAACTGGTGAAACACCATGATGCCCTGCGCCTGCATTTTTCTACAAAAGAGAACGAAGCGTACCCTTCACAACACTATGGTTCTTTTGTTCCAAAACTAATCACAGAGCAGGTAATTTCATTAAATGATATTGCCGCAATATCTTCAAAGTATCAGGCAGGCCTTGATATTTTTAATGGTGACCTGGTGCGTTTTGTATTGTTGGAAACAGCAGAAGCGGAAACCGAAAACAGGCTGTTTATTGCCATACACCATTTGGCTGTAGATGGGGTTTCTTTTAGAATTATAACAGAAGACCTGACAAATCTTATAGAAAATCATTCGTCCGGAAACAGGTTTTCGTTACCTGCCAAAGAGACTTCCTATCGTCAGTGGATCGCACAGGTAAGTGCATATGCCGCTACAGCTGCCCTTGAAAGTGAATACATCTACTGGAAAGAAGTACTGTCGAACTATACACCATTGCCAGTCGATAAAACATACGATAATAAAATCAGCTATCAGGAGACCGGGAATATCAGAGTGTCTTTAGCATCTCCTTTGACTTACTTGCTTGTGCATGAGACAAATAATATGTACGGCACAGAGATTAACGATATTTTAATAAGTGCCTTATCAATGACACTATCAGGGTGGATCGATGCTCCTAAAGTTGTGATTGCTATGGAAGGCCACGGAAGAGAAGAGTTATTTGAAGATGTGGATATTAACAGAACGGTAGGATGGTTTACCAGTGTATATCCGGTTTGTCTGGATATCAGTGAAGCAGACGATATAGGTATTTTGATTGCAGATACAAAAGATATGCTAAGAAGTATCCCGAACAAGGGAATCGGTTATAATCTGCTGCAATTCGAATCGGGCTCCGATAAAATTAAATCTGATTTATCAGTGTTTTATGAAGACCTGATTTTTAATTACCTGGGTGATTTTGATACTAGTTTCTCCAGAGAAAAGGAAAACAAAGTTAGTCTGGCTTTCGAAGCTGCAGGGCCAAATATCGCAACGGACAACGTAAATCCATACAAGATTTCCATCGACAGTATAATCATGGACGGAAGTCTTTACCTGGACTGGAATTATGATGCGAAGCTTTACAAAAAAGAAACCATTCAGACATTAGCAGATAATTATATCGCTGCACTGGAAGATATCCTTTCGCATAGTACTAAAATTTTCAATCAGGATGAAATTCAAACAAAAGATCAGGATTTTGAAATTATCTCTTTATAAATCATAAGATGAAAAGTAAAAATATTTATAAAATTATCGAGCTTCTTACAAGTAATGGAATTACATTATTTGTGAAGGAGAATGAACTCAGGGTGATGAAAAGAACAGATAATAAACTATCTGAAGAGCTTTTGGCTGTAATCAAATCAAATAAGGAGGAATTAATTACTTTTTTAAGTAGTCAGAAAAACAGTCCGGCCAATAAAGTGAAAACAGTTAGTGATTATGGTTTGCCAGCCGGCATCACCAATAAAAAGTTACAGGATTTCTTTGAGTTACCCCTGCATGAAGGCAGGATATCCAACATATATCCATTAACGCCTTTACAAAAAGGGTTTTTATTTCATAATTTATATGATGACAGCAAATCGGCTTACATATGCCAGTTTCACTGTGATTTAAAAGGTACGGTTTCCATGGCGTCTTTCTATAAAAGCTGGACGTACTTAATGCAGCAGCATACCACCTTGCGAACAGCTGTTTTCGGTGAGGATCTGGACGTACCTGTTCAGTGTGTTTATGACCAGGTGCCGTTGCCGGTAAACGAAATGGATTACAGTATATTATCCAAAGAAGATTCCGAACTAGCGTTTGACAGGTTTTTGGCAGAAGATAAAGAAGCCGGATTCCGTTTGGCGGAGGCCCCATTATTCCGAATGACCTTAATTAAGCTTGAGAATGAACTTACAAGGTTTGTATTCACGCACCACCATATTATATTAGACGGTTGGTCTGTTCAGAATATAATGCGAAATTTCCATGATATTTATGTACAGTTAGAAAGAGGCGGAGCATTGCCAGAACTGGCCTTGGATGATTTCGGTTCACATCTTCGTCACATTGCAAATGTAAATGAGGGCAAAGGCCTGTTGTTTTGGAAAACCTATTTAGCAGAATTGCTATTACCAAGTTATGTTCCGTTTGTAAATGATATTTCTTTGCGAAACAAATTATTTGGAAACAAAAAAACAGAGTTTACCGTTAGCGGAGCCATCAAAGCATTTACGAAAAAACACCGCATCACGGAAAATACTTTATTTCAGGCCGCATGGACGTACCTGTTGTCTAAATATACCGGTAATGAAACGGTTGTTTTTGGTGCGATAATCTCAGGAAGAGATTCCAAACAGGAAAGTGTAGAAGAAAAAATAGGGTTGTACATGAATACCATTCCGGTATGCAGCACGCTGAAAAAAGATATCAAAATAGCCGACTGGTTACAGGAGCTACAAAAGGGACATACCACTGCAAGGGAAGAATATGGCGATTTAGCATTAAGCGATACAGAATCTCAAAGTAACCTGAAAGGAGGATTGTTTGATACCATAATTTCTTTTCAAAACTATCTTGAACAGGAAGATTCCTTAAGTGATGCGAATGAACTGAAAATGCAAAATTTAAAGGGTGATACCGACACCAATTATGCCCTTACATTAGATGTTTATGCTGCGGCAGATCAGCTGAAAATTATCATACAATATAATGATACGCTTATTTCAGACGAAAACATAGTAAAGATCAAAGGACATTTAGAAACCGTACTAGAGAGTCTTTTAAGCGATGCCGAATACCTGAAAGACTTAAACTACCTGACTACAGAGGAAGAAGAAGAATTAGTCAGATTCAATAGTACCGAAAAAGAATATGAAACGAGTAAAACGGTTTTAGATTTAATAGCAGAGCAGGTTGCAGCAAAACCCGAAGCAATAGCACTTGTCTTTGAAGACGAACAGCTTACTTATAAAGAGCTCGATTTAAGATCTAAACTTTGGGCGGTGAAGCTTATTGATTTAGGTGTAACACCTGGATCGGTTGTTGCCCTCCGAATGACACGATCTTTAGACATGATCATGGCTATTCTTTCGGTAATGAAAGCAGGAGCTTCCTACATGGTAATTGATCAGAATCTGCCGGACTCCCGCGCAGCCTATATGATGGAAGAAAGTGACTCAAAAATTATTATTACCAACATTGAGGAGCAGCCAGCAGCATTTGAATCGTATTCCTGGATAACGGCCAAAGAATTAAGACAGCAAAAAGAAGCGAATAACGAGGTAAAATTACCCGAAATAACGTCGGAGAGCCAGGCTTATTTGCTCTACACATCCGGTTCTACGGGCAGGCCGAAAGGATGTATGATTTCCCACGGTAATTTATTCAATTTTATTTTTTGGGGAAATACCTTCTACTTTGAAAATTTAGAAGAAGGAAACTGGGGGCTAATAAGTTCCATGTCTTTTGATTTATCCGTAACGGTAATTTTCACAAGTCTTACCAGAGGAAAAAAACTATTTATAGGCAGTGAGGCAAAGAGCATGGACGTATTGTTAGAAGACTGTTTTAACAATCCGGATATCGATACCCTGATGTTAACGCCCACTCACGTAACGATTCTTGATGGCCTGAACATTCAGGACACCAATATCAAAACCATCATTTGTGGAGGAGAAGAATTAAAAAAGAGCCACATTGAGATTATAAAAAATATCAATCCTGATTGCAGAATCTTTAATGAATACGGACCAACTGAAACCACCGTTGGATGTACTGCCATTGAAGTTTCGCCGGAAGATGAAAAAATAACGATAGGACGCCCCATAGCCAATACAAAAATATACATTCTGGATGCCGACTGTAAAGCAGTACCTGTAGGGGTTGCCGGTGAAATTTATATAAATAGTCCGGGCGTATCCAAAGGATATATAGGCAATCCTGTCTTAACAGCAGAGAAATTTGTACCTGTAAACAATTCAAGATGTTACAGAACAGGAGATTTAGCAAGGTGGGATTCCGAAGGAAGAATTGAATATCTGGGAAGAATAGACGATCAGGTTAAAATTAGAGGCCATCGTATCCAGCTCAAAGAAATTGAATCGGTTTTAGATAGTCTGGAAGGCATTCAGGAATCGACAGTTATCACCAGGGAAGATCATGCAAATAGTAAACACTTAGTAGCCTATGTGGTTTCTAAAGAAGAGATTAGTAACAATCTGATCCAAAAATTTCTGGAAACCAAGCTGCCGGAATATATGGTTCCGCGAATATATGTTCGTTTGGATTTCTTTCCAACCACCAGTGCCGGTAAGATAGATCGAAACGCATTGCCAGTGCCCGAAATTGACAGCAATTATGCAGCACCGGAGTCCGATTTGGAAAAACAACTGGTTGCGGTATGGCAAAAACTTTTAGGAATAGAGCAGGTAGGCGTTCATGATAATTTTTATGAACTTGGAGGAGATTCCATTAAGGCGATTCAGTTAGCCAGCCGCAGCAAATCAATCGGTATCCATTTTCAGGTAAAAGATATTTTTAATTACCAGACCATTTCTGAGATCGTACTGCATTTAAAGAGTGCCGATACAGCGATAAAAGAAACCGGACTTTTAGAAGGAGAATTACCCTTACATCCAATTCAGAAAATGTTCTTTAAAAGAGGTTATGAAGCCATTAATCATAGCAATCAGTCGGTATTGCTTAAAGTTTCAAAATCCATTACCAATGAAGCTCTTGTTTTTGCCTTAGCTGAGTTAGTAAAACATCATGATGTTTTGAGAATGAGTTTTTCTAAGAAGGAAGACAGTTTATATCCGTTGCAGCAATACGATTCCTTTATGCCAAAACTACTCATAGATCAGGTAGTTTCTCTAAGTGATATTGATGCAATATGTACAGGGTACCAGGCTGATCTGGACATTTTCAAAGGCGATCTGGTTCGTTTTGTATTGCTTGAAACATCCGAAGAAGAAGTAGAAAATCGTTTGTTTATTGCAATCCATCATCTGGCCGTAGACGGGGTTTCCTGGAGAATCTTAACCGAAGACCTGATAAACCTTATCGAAAACCATTCGTCCGGGAATACATTTTCCCTGCCGGAAAAAGCGACTTCCTACCGTCAATGGGTGGCCCAGCTTAATGCCTACGCCTCTTCGGCTGCTCTGGAAAGCGAATATACTTACTGGAAGGAAATAGTATCTAATTATTCACCATTACCGGTAGACGTAGCCTACAATAAAAAAATCAGTTATTATGAGACAGAGAATATCAGAGTCTCTTTGCCATCGTCTTTAACCCACCTGCTGGTACATGACATGCATACTATGTACGGGACAGAAATCAATGACATTCTCATCAGTGCCTTATCAATAGCCTTATCAGAATGGATCGATGCGCCGAAAGTGGTTATTGCCTTAGAAGGACACGGCAGGGAAGAGTTGTTTGACGATGTAGATATCAACAGAACAACAGGTTGGTTTACCAGTGTATACCCGGTCTGTTTAGATTTAACCGAAGTAGACGATATCGGTATTCTGATTGCAGATACAAAGGATATGCTAAGAAGTATTCCTAATAAGGGAATCGGGTATAATATTTTGCAATTCGAATCGAATTCTGAGAAGATTAAATCTGATTTTTCAATATTCTACGAGGATATAACTTTCAATTATTTAGGAAGTTTTACAAATGTGCTGGATACAAAAAATGGAAGTACAGTTGATTTAGCTTCCGAATCTACAGGATTAAACGTAGCAAAGCAGAACGTAAATCCCCATAAAATTTCCATAGACAGTATCATCATAGATGGAAGCCTGCAGGTAGACTGGAACTACGATGCAAAACGTTACAAAAAAGAAACGATTCAAAAACTGGCCAATGCTTACATAATGGCACTGGAAGATATCCTCTCCCACAGTAATGGGTTTATGGATCAGGAAGAAGATGAAATGGAAGAAGATGATTATAAAATCTCCATTTTATAAATCGCAATTAGTTAAGTCATAATTTATTTAAAGAAATATAAAATGAAAAGTAAAAATATTCACGAAATTATTGAGCTTCTAAAGAGTGACGACATCACGTTATTTGTAAAAGATAATCAGTTAGGCATTAAAAGTAAAAAAACGACCCAATTACCTGAAGCGCTTTTAGCAATGATAAAAGCGAATAAAGAGGAATTGATTACTTTTTTAAACAGTCAGAAAAACACTCCAGTCAGTAAAGTCAGAACCGTTAGTGATTATGGCCTGCCTACCACTATAACCAATAAAAGGCTGAAGGAATTCCTCGAACTTCCTGTACATGAAAGTAAGGTATCCAATATCTATCCGTTAACGCCTTTACAAAAGGGATTTTTATTTCACAATTTATATGACGATAATAAATCAGATTACATATGCCAGTTTCATTGTGATTTAAAAGGAGCAATTTCCAAAGCATCTTTCGATAAGACCTGGACGTACCTGATACAGCAGCATACCATTTTAAGAACAGCTGTTTTCGGACAGGATCTTGATATTCCCGTTCAGTGTGTTTACGATGAGGTGCAGCTGCCTGTCAGAGAAATCGATTACAGTACATTATCCAATGCGGATTTTGAATCGGCATTTGATACATTTTTGACCGAAGATAAAGAAGCCGGTTTCAATTTTGAAAAAGCACCCTTATTTCGAATGACCCTGATTAATCGTGGCGCTGAAAGTACCCGTTTTGTATTTACACATCATCACATTATACTGGACGGATGGTCGGTTCAGAACATAATGAAAAATTTTCATGCAGCTTACCTGCAATTAGAAACAACAGGAACATTACCCGAAGTGGCAGTAGATGATTTTGGATCACATCTTCGTCATATCTCAGGCCTGAATGAGGCCAAAGGAATGTCATACTGGAAAAACTATTTAGCAGCACTTTCATTACCCGGTTATATCCCGTTTGTTAAAGATATTTCCCTTCGTAATAAATTATTTGGAAACAAAAAGATAGAATTTACGATCAACGGTGCCATAAAAGAGTTTACAAAAAAACACCGTATCACCGAAAATACTTTGTTACAAGGCGCATGGGCGTACCTTTTATCTAAATACACAGGAAATGAAACCGTTGCTTTTGGAGCAACTATCCTGGGCAGGGATTCTAAGGAAGAAAATATAGAAACAAAAATAGGTTTATATATCAATACGATTCCCGTATGCAGTACCGTAAAGAATGATACCAAAATAGCCGACTGGTTACAGGAATTACAGAAGGAACATACAATTGGAAGGGAAGAATACGGGCATTTGGCACTAAACGATATCGAATCGCAAAGTAATTTAAGAGGATCATTGTTTGATACTTTAATTTCCTTTCAAAATTATCCGGAAGCAGCGTCTCCGGCAGAAACTGATGCAAAACTAAGCGTAGAGAATATAGAAGGAATCGAAAGTACAAATTACACCATTTCACTAATTGTATATTCTTCTTTAGATAAGCTAAACATCACATTGAAATATAATAACGAATTTATTTCAGATGAGATGGTCCTGAAAATTAAAGGACATTTAGAAATCGTAATACAAAGTCTTTTAAGTGACGTCGGGTACATAAAAGGGCTACATTATCTAACCAAACAGGAAGAGCACCAATTATTGACGGAGTTCAATAATACAAAAAGAGAATACAATAAGAATCAGTCTATTATTGATATTTTTTCTCAAAAAGCAGCACTTTACCCGGAACGTACCGCCCTGGTTTTTGGATCCGAAGAAATCAGTTACCAAGAGCTGGATATGCGTTCGAATCAGGTGGCGCATTACTTAGTATCAGAAGGAGTAATTCCGGGCACTATAGTTGGTTTGCTGTTTGATCGTTCCTGGGAGATGATCGTGGGAATTCTTGGGGTTTTAAAAACAGGATCCGGATATTTACCATTAGACCCAAATTTACCCGAAAAGCGTATCGAGTATATGCTGGATCAGAGCAGGGCAACATTTTTATTGTCCCAACAACACTATCTGGAGGAATATGCAGCGTACCTTCCGGTGCAGGCCATGGATTCCCATAAAATCAGTTCTCAGAAAACCTCAAACATAGCGGTTAAAACATTAGCCACAGATCTGGCCTATTGCATTTTCACTTCAGGATCGACCGGAAAACCTAAAGGCGTGATGATGAATCACGGGAGTGTCATTAATTTGGTAAACGGTTTAAACGAGCTGGTGTATCACCCGTATGAGGATAAAGTGCTGCGTGTAGCGTTATTGGCTTCGTATGTATTTGATGCTTCCGTGCAACAAATATTCGGATCTTTATTACAAGGACACAGTCTGTACATTTTAGATGATGAAAGCAGAAAAGACGGGGTTAAATTATTGTCTTTCTATAATGAAAACAGCATCGACTTGTCTGACGGGACCCCAACGCATCTTCGTTTATTAGTCAATTCTTTAGAGGAAAAATCAACTTTAACCAGTTTGTCAAGCTGGATATTAGCCGGGGAAGTTTTAGCTAAGGATCTGGTAAACATGTTTCATCAGAAATTAGGCTTACAGACACAATTATACAATTTTTACGGGCCTACAGAGACCTGTGTCGATTCTACATCATTTAAGGTAGATCCTAAAAAACTAGATTATTATACCACCATTCCTATTGGTAAACCCATGCCGAACGAGCGCGTGTATGTTACCGATAACTATGGCAGCCTGGTTCCTGCCGGAATTGTAGGCGAATTGTGTATCGCCGGAGACGGACTGGCTCAAAGATATATTGGGGATCAGTCGCTTACTTCCGAAAAATTTGATTCAGACTGGGTAACATGGGAAGACCGAGTATACAGAACCGGGGATATGGTAAAATGGCTGCCGGATGGTAACCTGGAATATCACGGGCGTAAAGACGACCAGTTAAAAATAAGAGGATATCGAATAGAACCTACAGAAATTGAGCAGTATTTAACCGCGCATCCAAAAATTGAAAATTCAATTATTGTAGTGCAGGAATTTGAAAATGAGAAAGTCTTAATCGCTTACTATCAGGCAAAAGCTAAAATAAATACAGCAGATTTACGAGGATATCTTGCAGCATACCTGCCGGACTATATGATTCCGTCTTTTTATATGCATATTGAAAACTTTCTGTTTACCAGTAATGGAAAAATAGATCGCAAGACGCTGCCGGCATATGAAATCAGCCCGGAAAAAGGAATCATTCCCCCTTCAAATGATGTTGAAGAAAAACTTATAGCCATATATTCAGAGGTTCTTAAAGTCGACAGCAGCATTATTGGTGTTAACAGCAACTTCTTTGATCTGGGAGGACATTCCCTGACAATGATGTTTTTAAATAATAAAATCGAGAAGGTTTTTAAAGTGAAAATTCCTTTAAAGGAAATGATGCGATATGCCACAATATCTGATTTAAGCCAGCTTATGTCAAGGTCTCTTGCCACAGAAAACGGCGATATACAGCCTGCGGAAAAGAGAGCGTATTATCCGTTGTCTTCCTCTCAGAAAAGAATGTATTTCCTGCATGAGTATAACAAAGATTCTTTGGCCTATAACCTTCCTGCTGTTATAACTTTAAACGGAGCGCTGGACAAAGAAAAACTTCAGCTGGCGTATCAAAAATTGATTAAGCGTCATAACAATCTTCGAACTTCATTTGAATTTGCAGAAGGAAACCCTGTACAGCGAATTTTACCTGATGTTGATTTTTCAATAGCAGATCTAGCCAAAGAAGAGGATGTAAATAAAACCATTAAAAACTTTATAAGACCCTTTGATTTACATCAGGCTCCACTGGTACGTGTTGGAATTATATCTGCATCAGCTGACGAACATATAATGATAATAGATACCCATCATATTATTTCCGATGAAGTTACCAATGGTTTGCTGTTAAGAGATTTAACAGCGCTGTACAAAGGAGAAACGCTTTCAGATCTTGCGGTACAATATCAGGATTACGTAATGTGGCGTCTGGAAGAGAAGCAGCAAAAAGAAATTTTAAAACAAAAAGAGTACTGGCTGGGCAAGTTTTCCGATGAGGTTCCTGCACTTCAGCTGCCTTATGATCATGCCAGAACAAAAGAGCAAAGTGAGTTCGGCGATAAGTACGCTATCAATTTAACTACAAATCAAATTGACCAGTTAAAGAAAATGGCCCGTGCGGAAGGAGTAACGATGTACAGTCTTATTTTGGCAATGTATAATGTATTACTCAGTAAATTATCAAACCAGTACGACATCGTGGTAGGAACACCGGTGGCGGGACGAAGCCATGCAGATCTTGAAAAAATTGCAGGTGTTTTTATTAATACGCTAGCCATTAGAAACCAGCTTGACGGAGAACAGGATTTTACTTCTTTTTTACATCAGGTACAGGAAGGCGCTACATTGGCATTCGAAAATCAGTTGTATCCTTACGATGAATTGATAGATTCCCTCGATCTGGAAAGAAATGGAAACAGAAGCCCATTATTCGACGTGTTTTTAAACTATGAATTTGAAAGTGAAAAGTTAGATTTAAAGGATTCGGATCTTAAAATCAGCAATATCGATATTCCCTATCCAATTGCTAAGTTCGACCTGCATTTATCAGTATTGGAAACAGAAGAAAATCTGGAGCTGAGCCTGGCGTACAGCAAAGATTTATTTGAAGTAAAAAGTGCGGAATCTTTCTCGTTTTATTTCATACGAATTGTAAATGCAGTATTAAACAACAGAAACGAACTGCTTAAAAACATTGCTGTTTTATCTGAGGAAGAACAAAATCAGGTGCTGGTTGAATTTAATGATACGGCAAAAGAGTACAATACAGAAAAAACAGTTCTGGATTTGTTTGCAGAACAGGTGACTTTACATCCGGATAACAAGGCCCTTCTATTTGAAGAGGAGAGTGTTACCTATAAAGAATTAGACGTAAATGCTACCAATTGGGCACTGTATTTAATAGAGGCAGGCATTAAACCCGGAGATGTAGTGGCGCTTAGAATGACGAGATCAATAGAAATGATAACAGCAATTCTTGCCATTATAAAATCAGGTGCTGCCTACCTGATAATCGATGCTAATTTACCGGATTCGCGTGCAGCGCATATGATGGAAGAAACTGCTTCCTTATACATAATCACCAATACAGAAGAACGAACTGAAGGGCTGGAATCATATTTCTGGATACCTGTAGCGCAATTGGCGAAAAATACAACAGCAAATGAAACAACTAAATTACCGGAAATAAATTCTGATAGCCTTGCGTATATCCTTTATACATCAGGTTCTACAGGTAAACCTAAAGGCTGTATGATTTCACACGCAAATCTTTTCAATTACATCTTTTGGAGTAACAGTTTTTATTTTAACAATAGTGAAGAAGGCAATTGGGGAATAATGAGTTCTATGTCATTTGATTTATCGGTAACGGCAATTTTTACCAGTTTAACCAGAGGGAAAAAACTCTTTATCGGAAATGAGAAAGAAAGCCTTGATAAGCTGCTGCAGGAGAGTTTTAACAATCCGAAAATAGATACATTAAAACTGACACCAACCCATATTACGCTTTTAAAGGATTTAGACATTCAAAGTACAAATGTCAGCACCATTATTTG
Source organism: Flavobacterium cupreum (assembly GCF_003996965.1). Classification (GTDB taxonomy): domain Bacteria; phylum Bacteroidota; class Bacteroidia; order Flavobacteriales; family Flavobacteriaceae; genus Flavobacterium; species Flavobacterium cupreum. The sequence goes on from NZ_QWDM01000015.1 coordinate 60,636, forward strand.
TGGCGGGGAGCAATTAAAGAAAAGTCACATACAGATTCTAAAAGATTTAAATCAAAACATGAGGATTTATAACGAGTATGGCCCAACCGAAACTACAGTAGGCTGTTCCTCGATTGAAGTCTCAATAAATGATACGCCTATAACGGTAGGTTGCCCGGCAGCAAACACAAAAATGTACATTTTGGATACGCATCTGAAAGTAGTGCCAGTCGGGGTAACAGGCGAATTGTACATAGGCGGTGCAGGGGTATCCCGAGGTTACATCAACAATCCGGTATTAACAGCAGAGCGATTTGTACCAATCGAAGGTGCAACCTGTTATAAGACCGGAGATTTAGCCCGATGGGATTCAGACGGAAGAATTGAGTACCTGGGAAGAATAGATGATCAGATAAAAATCAGGGGCTACAGAATAGAACCCGGAGAAATAGAACTGGTTTTAGAAAGCCTTCCGTTACTGGAACAAGCTTTTGTAACCGTTAAGGGCGCAGATGAAAACAAGCAATTGTATGCTTATCTGAAAGGAATTAAGGAAATACCAACAGCAGAATTAAAAGAGATTCTTGCAGATGTCCTTCCGAACTATATGATTCCTTCCCATTTTATCTGGCTGGACGCGTTCCCTTACACGACCAATGGAAAAATCGACCAAAAGGCACTATTTGCTAATGAGACACAAATAACAGTCTCCTACGTAGCGCCATCAAATTATATTGAAGAAAAATTAGTCACTATATGGTCCGAAATTCTTGACCTGGAAAGAGATGAGATTAGCGTAGAATCTAATTTTATAAACCTGGGCGGGCATTCTCTAAACGTGATTCAAATGGCCAATACGATCAACAAAGAATTTGGAGTCCAGATCAAACTGGATGACATTTTTAACGGAAAAACGATTCGTCAGCTGTCAGAATCAATAGAAATGAAAACCTGGCTGGAAACAGAAAATGACCAAAAGAGTACTCGCAAAGAAATTGTATTGTAGAACCGAAAGACAAAAAAACCATGGAAGAATTATTTTTAAAATTAAAGAATCTGGATGTTCATTTAAGTGTTGAGGATGGTAACCTAAAATTGAGTGTACCCGATGACTTCGAAGAAAATGACTTAATAGACGAGATCAGGAAAAATAAAAATGAGTTAATCGACTACATTCATGAGAGTAGAAAAAAGAATGTAAATTCTTTAGAAATTCCAAAGACCAAAAGCACCGTTGCTACAAAACTAACACCGCCTCAGGCGCGCTTATATGTGCTTCAGGGGCTGGCAGAAGATTCTAATGTGTACAACATTCCTTTTGCATCTGAGTTGATCGGGGCCGTAGATGTCTTACAATTACAAAAGGCTTTTATGGAGCTGCTTCAAAGACATGAAAGTTTACGAACTTCTTTCGTACTGGACCATAATTATGAGCCTGTACAGAAAGTACTGGAAAAATTTGAATTCGAACTTACTCATATTAAAGCCGATGAACAAGGTTTAAAAGAAATTGTTGCTGATTTCTCATACGCTTTCAATCTTGCGAAAGCGCCATTGGTACGAGCTAAGCTGGTAGAAGTGGAAGCAAATAGATTTATTCTGTTAATGGATGTACATCATATTATTTTTGACGGAATTTCAATGCAGGTATTTTTGAGGGATCTGGTTTCGCTCTACAGCAAACAGGAATTGCCGGAACTTACTTTGCAATACAAGGATTATGCAGACTGGTACTTTAGCGATGACTACCAAAAGAATCTTTCTTCTCAAAAAGCATTTTGGCTAGATGAGTTAAATGGATTTAAAAACACAGCGATCCTTCCTGCCGATTTTAAAAAATCAAATAAAATTTCATTTGAAGGAGCCTACGCCAATTTTTCCATTACAGGAAAACGAAGAAATGCGCTGGACGAAATTGCCAGAAAATCTGAATCTTCCCTGTTTAGTGTACTTACGTCCTTGTATAGTATTTTGCAGGCCAAACTAACCGGTGTCGATGATTTGGCAATTGGTACGCCTGTAGCCGGAAGACGTCACTGGAGTTTAGACAATATGATCGGTATGTTTGTCAATACACTGGCCATACGAATCAACTTAAAAAATGAAACAAGCTTTACGGATTATTTAAAAGAAGTGAGTTCAAAAGTGGTGAATTGTTTTGATAATCAGGAATATCCATTCGAAACATTACTGGATGATCTGGGTTCAAGACAAAGTAATGAGATGAATCCATTATTTAATACACTTATTACATTAGATAATTTTGAGCAGACCGAAGTGGTAATAAATGGGCTGGAGATAAAGCCTTTTGAGATCAATAAATCGACCTCGAAGTTTGATTTGATTATGCATTTTAGCGAAAAAGAAAAAGAGCTAGCCTGCACATTTGAATACAGCACCCAATTATTTAAGAAAGAAACCGTTGAGAGATTCTTTGATTATTTTATAAATATATTAGATCAGGTAATTGAAAATGAGTCGATTATTATTGATAAAATAACGCTTCTTGATCAGGAGAGCAGCAAAGAATTATTACAGCTCAATGATTACACAAATGTAGCCTTTCCGGAAGCCCTTAATTTAATAGAGGCATTTGAAAATCAGGTTGCTAAAAGCCAGGATGCTGTCGCTTTGGTTTTTGGAGAAGACACCCTGTCTTATAAGGAAGTAAATGAAAAAGCCAATAAAGTCGCCAGGTTGTTAAGATCCAAAGGATTAGAACGCGAGGCAGTGGTGGGAATATTAATGGAGAAAAGTTTTGACGTTATTATCGGAATGCTTGGTATCCTTAAAGCAGGCGGGGCTTATGTTCCAATCGATGTAAACTATCCGCAAAACCGCATTGATTACATTGTAGAAAACAGCGGACTTAAAATGGTGCTTACGATTCCGGAATTTGAAAACGTTATAAGCCAGAAAGAAGTAGCCATTATATTTAGCGCTGAGGCAGATACAATTGAGGATACCTCAAACCTGGATATCGTTAATGCCCCTAATGATATGTGTTATATCATATATACTTCAGGGACAACCGGAGCTCCGAAAGGCGTAATGGTAGAACATAGAAATGTCGTGCGACTTCTTTTTAATGAAGAATTCCAATTTGATTTTAGTGATAAAGATGTCTGGACCATGTTCCACAGCCATTGTTTCGACTTTAGCGTTTGGGAAATGTACGGACCCCTGCTTTACGGCGGTACTTTGATTATAATTTCCAATGAAGAAGCAAGAGATCCTTCCAGATTTGTGAAAATACTGGAAGATCATAAAGTCACGGTTTTAAATCAGACCCCAACGTCATTTTATAATTTAATTAGAGAAAGCATTGAAAAAAATGTAAACCTCCATGATTTGCGCTATGTGATTTTTGGCGGTGAGGCACTAATGCCATCCAAATTAAATCACTGGAGAGATTTATATCCAAATACAAAACTGATCAATATGTATGGCATTACGGAAGTAACCGTGCATATGACCTATAAAGAAATAGGGGAAGCCGAAATACAGCGCAGCATCAGTAATATCGGGAAAGCGTTGCCTACAGGATCTGTTTATTTATTAGACAACAATATGAAGCCGGTACCCGTTGGAGTGATTGGAGAAATATATGTTGGAGGAGAAGGTGTAGCCCGTGGTTATATGAATAATAAAGAATTGACAGATTCCAGGTTTATAGCCAATCCTTTTAAAGAGGGTGATCGTTTATACAAATCCGGTGATTTGGCGGTACTATTGGCGAATGGAGACTTAGAATATAAGAGACGTTCCGACAACCAAATACAACTGAAAGGATTTAGAATTGAGTTAAAAGAAATCGAACATCATTTATACCAGCACGAACTTATCGAGAATGCCGTTGTAATTATGAGAGTGTCAAAAAAGGAAGAGCCTTATTTATGTGCCTATTACATTGCTGAAGAAGAACTGGATATCAATAACCTGAGATCTTATTTAGAAGAACTGCTGCCACATTATATGATTCCGTCCTTCTATGTTAAGATTGATGAGATGCCATTTACCTCCAACAATAAAATAGATACCGCCAGATTGCCGGAACCGAAAATTGGATTTGTGGGTAATTATATCGCACCTGTAAGCGAGGAAGAAAAAATCATGTGCGAGATTTGGGCGAAATACATGGAGATAGAACAGGTCGGAATAATGGATAATTTCTTTAGTCTGGGCGGAGATTCATTGAGAGCGATAGCCTTAATAGCTACGATAAACGAAAAACTGTCCGCTTCCTTAATGATTGCAGACCTCTATTCTTTCCCAACCATCAAAGAACTTGTCGTAGCCTTAAAGTCAAACAAAGGGGAAGAACATATGTTCCTGAAGAAAGAGGCCGAAAAAGAACTTCAGCTTTTTCAGGCAACGTACAGAGAACAAAATGAATTTTTAGATAACTATGAAGAGGTATATCCTATGAATGGTATCGAGAAAGGAATGGTGTACTATTCATTATTGGGAAACACAGACAGTATTCATAATATTTTATATCATGAACAAAATATGTATGATGTGCCATTTGACAATTTTGATTTTGAGATTTTCAAATTCACCCTGCACATGATGATTAAAAAGCACAGTGAACTAAGAAAAATATACGATTTAAAAAACCTGGCGCATATCATATTAAAAGAAATTGAACCTGATGTTCATTTTATCGATATATGCCATTTAAACAAAGAAGAGCAGGATAAATTTATAGAAGATAAGTTAGAAGAAGAAAAACTAAGAACAACAGAATTATCACTTTCCCTAATCTGGAGAATGCATATTATAAAAGTGCGTGAAGGTTTTCAGTACCTGCTGTTTGATTTCAACCACTCCTTATTTGACGGATGGAGTTTAGCTTCGTTTTTAACAGAACTAAATAATACAGCCATAGCCCTTAAAAAGGATATAAGTTATCTTCCAAGACAAATTAACGGTAGTTATAAGGACCAGATACTGGGTGAACTGGCAGCGATTAAAAGCGAATCCAGCAAAAATTACTGGCAAAAAGAATTGTCGGGTTACAATCGTTTTGAATTATTCCCAACCGGTAAACCGCATATATTTATTACGGATGACCATGATTTCGGAAGAGAATACAGAAAAAAACTGGAAGCAGCCGCGAGTAAATTCAATACAAGCTTTAAACATTTATGCTTTTCTGCCATTATCTATTCTTTAAGAAAACTAAATTTTGAGAATGATATAACGATGGGAGTTGTGACTAATATCAGACCCTTAATTCCGGATGGGGAATATCTTTTGGGCTGCTTTTTAAATACAGTTCCTTTCAGAGTTCAGATACCTGAAGATTTAACATGGGGAGAATATGTGAATCATATCGAACAAAAATTCACGGAATTAAAATACCATGAGCGCGTACCTTTCTATAAAATACTGGAATTTATTGATGAGAAAACCTTTAATGCAAACCCAATTTTTGACGTTAAGATAAACTATATAGATTTTAGGGTATATAATGAGTTCCAGGGATATGACGAGAATTATTTCGGGCCATCAAATGCACGTACCAGTTATCTAAATGAAAATACGCTGCTTAATCTACATATTATTGCCAACAGTGACGATTTTATTTTCCGTATCGTGTATTCTGCATCGTATCTGGAAGCAGAGCAGTCTGCTAAGTTGGCTTCTTATTTTAAAAGCACGCTGGACCAGATATTAAGTGATGCAGACCAGAAACAGGCAGATACTTCTGTTCTGAGTGAAGAAGAATACAACTTAGTCACCAAAGAGTTTAATAATACAGAATGTTTCTTTACACAGGAAGAAACCATTTTAGAGCTGTTTAAGGAACAAGTAAAACAGGTACCTGAAAATGTGGCTGTTGTTTTTGAAGGTGAATCTCTTTCTTACAGTGAGCTGGATAGCCTTTCCAATCAGTTAGCTCATAAACTGATTCAGATTGGTGTCACATCTGAAACTCTCGTTCCGATTTGTTTAGATCGTTCTTTTGAAATGATCATTGGAATTTTAGCCGTTCTAAAAGCAGGAGGAGCGTATGTGCCAATAGATCCGACCTATCCGCAAAACAGAATCGACTATATTTTAGAAGATATCCGGTCCCCATTCCTATTAACGGAATCCAAATATGAAAACAGCTTCGGGATACCAAAACTGATCTTAGACGATCCGTCGATCTATGAAAAGCAATCCACATCGGCACCGGCTGTAGCAATTAGCCAAAACGCGCTGGCATATGTTATTTACACCTCCGGAACCACCGGAAAACCTAAAGGTGTTATGAATACGCATGAAGGTATTTATAATAGACTGTCCTGGATGCGTGATCATTATGAGGTAACATCAAAAGACACTATTTTACAGAAAACAAATTTCAGTTTTGATGTATCGGTATGGGAATTAATACTTCCGTTAGTAACCGGGGCAAAATTGGTGTTTGCAAAACCGGAGGGGCATAAAGAGCCAAATTATCTGGAAGAAATATTAGAGAGAGAAAATATTACACTAGTCCATTTTGTACCTTCTATGTTAGCGGCATTTCTTATGAATCTGAATAAGTTTAAAGGAGGTCAGCTGAAGCATGTAATTTGTAGTGGGGAAGAACTGAAGTCAGCTACTTTAAAAGAGTTTCAGCAAAAACTTCCGGGAATCAGTATTCATAATTTATACGGACCAACCGAGGCTGCTATTGACGTTACCGCAATAGAGGTTACAAACCTGAATGAAAGCAGGGTTTCAATAGGTAGTCCTATCGCAAATACGCAAATCTATATTGTAGACAGTGAATGCCGTATTCAGTCAGTTGGAATGAAAGGAGAATTGTTGATTGGAGGGGTTCAGGTAGCAAAAGGGTATCTTAACAAACCGGAGTTAACAGCTCAGAAATTTATAGAAAATCCGTTTGATAAAGAAGACAAATATAAACTGTACAAGACAGGAGATATGGCGAGATGGCTTCCGGATGGTACTATTGAGTATCTGGGAAGAATTGACGGCCAGATCAAACTGAGAGGAAACCGAATAGAATTAGGAGAGATCGAAAGTAATTTAACAGATTACCCGGGCATACTTTCTGTTGCAGTTGATTATCGAAAATACAACAATGATTATTGTATCGTCGCCTATTATGTTTCCGAAAATGACGAAACACTGGAACTGGAAGAAATAAGAAGCTATCTGACCAAAAGTTTACCGGTGTACATGATTCCGTCTTATTTTGTTAAACTTAACGCAATGCCGGTGACTTCCAACGGAAAACTGGATCGTTCTGCATTGCCGGATCCGGAGATAATACAATCAGAAACACATGTAAAACCATCTAATCCGACCGAAGAAAAGTTAGTAGAGATATGGTCTGAAATTTTGAGTATTGAAAAAGAAAAAATAAGTGTCAATACTAACTTTTTTGATATCGGCGGGCATTCTTTAAAAGTAATTACGCTGGTAAATGCAATTTTTAAAGTTTTTGCAGTGGATATAGCTTTAAGCCAGATTTTTGAAAAACAAACGGTTAAAAGTATCGCAGATTATATCATTACAGTGAAACAGATGGAATCGGACTCAGAGAATAATCAACAAAAAATCAAATTATTAATATGAGGATAGATGAATACATATCTCATTTAAGAGGTGAAAATATTATCATTACTGTAAAAGAAAATAAAATTGCAGTAGAGGATCCGGATAATATTTTAACGTCTCAGATAATTGATGAGCTTACTGTCAGAAGATCAGAAATTATAGATTTTTTCTGCGCCGTAAAAAGTAAAAAAGAATCTTTTGTACCGATTTCCAAAGCTCCTTTAAGCCGCTATTATCCCTTGTCCTCTGCCCAGCAGCGCATGTATTTTTTGTACGAATTTGATAAAGCAGGAACAACCTATAATATGCCAATGTTTCTAAAGGTAGAAGGTGATTTTGATTTTTCGCAGCTGGAAAGAACATTTAGGAAGTTAGTAGGCCATCATGAAAGTTTACGCACCCTGTTTGAATTGCAGGAAGGAAATCCTGTGCAGCGATTAGCAGATGAAGTTATATTTCCAATTGAATACAGTACGGATGAAGCATATAAAATTAATGATTTTGTACGTCCGTTTGATCTTTCAAAAGAGCTGCCGTTACGGGTAATAGTAATAAAACAAGCAGAACAGTCCTTTATTTTAGGAATCGATCTGCATCATATTGTCAGCGATGGACGATCGACGGAAATTTTGATACATGATTTCTGGTCCTTGTATCAGGGAGAGGATTTACAACCTGTAACGGTTCAGTACAAAGATTATGCATTTTGGCAGCAGAACGAGGCACATCAGGCATTACTCGCAGGTCACAGGTCGTACTGGACAGCACTTTTTTCAGAAGGTTTCTCCGCTCTGGAAATGCCAACAGATTATTCCAGGTCGTTAGAACAAAGTGATCAGGGAGATACGTATTCGGTTTGTTTTAATAAATCCCAGAGTGATAAGTTACGTGCTTTTGTCAGTAAAGAAGGAGTAACGATGTATACGTTCTTTTTGGCTCTTTACAATATTCTGCTGAGCAGGTTAGCCAACCAGGACGACATAATCATTGGAACTTCCGCTCTTGGTCGTCATCACTCCGATCTGGAAGGAATAGTCGGGATGTTTGTAAACACACTGGCATTGAGAAATCACGTAGATTCTGATATGAATTTCAAAGATTTCTTATCCACTGTTCAGGAATCTGTTATGGCTGCTTTTGATCACCAGGCATACCAGTATGAAGAATTGGTAGAAACATTAGGGATATCCCGTACGGCAGGACGTAATCCGTTGTTTGATGTTTTCTTTTCGTATCAACAGGAACAGGAACGAGTAAAACTTAGTAATTCTGAAATTAAAATTGAGCATTATAATGCATCTCCCAAAATTACGGCCAAATTTGACCTGAATCTGGTAGTGTTTGATTCACAGGAAATAAACCTGTCTTTTACCTATCGCACAGATCTGTTTAAAAAATCAAGCATTTCCCGCTTTTCAGAATACATGGTTCGCATAGTGGAAGCCGTTCTCGAAGATCCCAAACAATTAATACGCGATATTGAAATATTGTCCGAAAAGGAAAAATCACAGTTGCTGACAGACTTTAATAACACAGCTGTAGACTATGATTTTGACCAGACGGTGCTGGATATGTTTGTCGCCCAGTCGGTTAAAACCCCAAATGCAGAAGCAGTTGTTTTTGGAGCAGAACAGCTTACCTATAAGGAGCTCGATCAGCGTTCAGATCTTTGGGCATCCCATCTTGTGAAATTAGGAGTAGTTTCGGGTTCGATAGTAGGTTTACTGTTATCGAGATCAATTGAAATGATTGTAGCGATTCTGGCAGTAATGAAAACCGGAGCAGCATATTTGCCTATAGATCCCGAGCAGCCGTTGTCCCGCACACTGCATATGTTGAGCGAAAGTGAAAGTAACATCGTTATTGGGAATTTAGAAAGTATTCCGGAAGAATTGAAACAATCGTACACCTATGCAGAAACAGACGTACTGGATAAAGTTACGGGAATAGAAAAGTTCAGTAAGACCGGATTTCCATCTTCTGACGACTTAGCGTATATTATTTATACCTCAGGATCAACCGGAAAACCGAAAGGAGTACTGACGCAGCATGAAAATGTATCCAATTTTATTCAGCACGAACGTGATTTTTTAAATATAGATGCAACAGACAGCATATTACAATTCTCACCATATTATTTTGATGCTTCCGTTAAACAAATCTGGCTGGCACTGACTACCGGGGCAAAACTTGTTTTGGTAGACAAAAGCACCTTAAGCAATGAAAAACGCTTTATAAACTATCTTGAAAAAAACAAGGTTACCATGCTGAATGCAACACCTTCTTTTTTAAATGGTTTAGAAATTCCGAAGTTGCCCAATCTGAAACGTATCGTGGCTTCCGGTGAAGAATGCAAGATGAACTTAGCCGGGAGATATTGCAAAGAATACGATTTTTATAATGAATATGGTCCAACAGAAACTACGGTAATTGCGGTTTCGTGCAAAATAACCCCCGAAATGACAGGCAGGAAAAACGTCCCTGTCGGAAAGCCAATTGCAAATGCAAAAGCCTTTATTTTAGACAACAACCTAAATGTAGTTCCAATAGGATTTACAGGTTCTCTTTATTTGGGTGGCAAAGGATTGTCGAAAGGATATCTAAAACGTCCTGAATTGACTGAAAGTCAATTTATAAATAATCCATTTGGTGAAGGTAAGTTATATAATACGGGAGATTTGGCAAAATGGCTTCCTGACGGTACTATAGAATTTTTAGGAAGAGCAGACGACCAGATAAAACTAAATGGCGTAAGGATACAGCTAGGGGAAATTGAAAGTCAGTTAAATACTTTTATAGGTATCAAAGATGCCGTTGTTAGTCTTCGCGAAATACAAAACAATAAATTTCTGGTGGCCTATTATGTAGCAGAAGACATTATATCCGCTGCTGAATTAAGAAGTTACTTAATAGACCTGCTGCCATTCAGCATGATACCAGGCTATTATCTGCAGCTGGATCAGTTGCCGCTAAGTCCGACAGGTAAACTGGATCGCAGGTTGTTACCCGACCCGCAAAAGAAAGAGCGAATCTACAACCCTCCATCAAACGACATAGAAAAACAATTGGTAGTAATCTGTTCAGAGCTATTAAATATAGAAATCGAAAAAATTAATGTCGATGATGGGTTTTTCGAATTGGGTGGTAATTCTTTAAAAGCAATTTCACTGGTCAATACGATTTATAAAACACTTTCTGTGAAAATTACCCTCAAAGAAATTTTTATAAAACAAACCATAAGAGAAATCGCGGATTACATCATTACCGTTAATCAGATCAAAAATATAGAGGCAGATATTAAAGGAGAAGTAAAACTTATATTATGACAACAGACGAATACATTACTTATTTAAGAAGCATAAATATTATCGTTACTTCACAAGAAGATAAAATTACAATTGAAGATCCGAACGATGTTTTAACTTCTGAAATAGTTGAAGAGTTAAAAACCAGAAAAACAGATATATTAGATTTTTTCAATTTAATAAAAAGTAAAAAAGAGCTTTTTATTGGAATTCCTAAAGCTTCTGTAAGTGTCTATTATCCGTTATCTTCTGCACAAAAACGCATGTATTTTTTATATGAGTTTGACAAACAGAGTACAGCTTATAATATGCCCGTTTTTTTCAGGATCGGCAGGCCGTTGGATGTTAGCCGCTTAGAGCTTGCGTTTACCCAGCTGGTTTCACGCCATCAAAGCCTTCGTACCGTATTCGAAATAGTAGACGGTCTTCCCGTACAGCGAATACTGGACGACACTGCCTTTAAAATGGGACATTACAGTGGGAACACCACTGATATGAATACGTATATCAGTACGTTTGTCCGTCCCTTTAATCTCGCTTCGGAGTTTCCTATCCGAATATCCCTAATGGATGTTAAAGGAGAAGATTACCTTTTAATGTTCGACATGCACCATATTATCAATGACGGGGTTTCACAAGAAATCCTCATGCGTGAATTCTGGTTGTTGTACAAAGGGCGAAAACTGGAGGATTTACGCATTCAATACACCGATTATGCCGCATGGCAGCAAAGTGATGCGCACCAGTCTTTGGTAGCAACCCATAAATCATACTGGCTTGAACTTTTCGCTAAAGAGATTACTGCTTTGGATTTGCCATTGGATTATTTCCGTCCTCTTTACAAAGGCGGTCAGGGCGATAGCCAATTTTTAAATCTGGACAAGCAAAAAAGTAAGAAGTTGCGTTCCCTCGCCAGTTCCAATGGTGTAACGGTGTATACTTTGTTTTTAGCGGTGTACAATGTACTGCTTAGCAAACTGTGCAATCAGGACGACATCATAGTGGGCACGCCTACTGCAGGCCGTCACCATGCCGATCTGGAAGCTATTGTGGGCATGTTTGTCAATACGCTTGCCCTTCGCAATTGCGTAAACCCGGGAATGACATTCAAAGATTTCCTGGCCACGGTACACGAATCAACCTTGTCAGCTTTTGACCATCAGCTGTACCAGTATGAAGAGTTGGTAGACGCGTTGGATCTTCCGCGCGATGCAAGCCGTAATTCTTTATTTGATGTTTTCTTTTCGTATCAGAACCAGGTGGATGATTCCGCTTTTAAAGATCCGGAACTCAAGATAAATCTCCATGACGTCTCCTATAATATTGCCAAATTTGACCTTAGTCTTACGGTACTGGATGCTGAAGAAATCAGTCTGGCGTTCACCTATCGTACCGATCTCTTTACAGCTTCGAGTGCAGCGCGCTTTAGTGCTTATCTTGCCCGTATCATCGATGCGATACTGGAAGATGAGGTACAACTGATTGCGGATATGACGATTTTGTCCGAAGAGGAGAAATCCGAATTACTGGTTGATTTTAATGATACTTTCGCAGATTATGACCTGCAGCAGACCGTTCTGGATATGTTCAGGACACAATCAGCCAAAACACCCGATGCAGCTGCAATTGTGTTTGGGGAAGAGGTTTTAAGTTATAATGATTTGGAGCAGCGCTCGGATCTTTGGGCGTCGCATCTTATTGATTATGGTGTGGCTGCGGGTTCTATAGTAGGCCTGATTATGACGCGTTCGAGTGAAATGATTACCGCTATTTTATCCGTTATGAAATCCGGGGCAGCCTATGTGCCTATCAATCCGAATCAACCGGCATCGCGTACTGCCCATATGCTTGAAGAATGCGGCTGTGCGTTTGTGATCACGAATTTAGAACAGCAAAACCCGGCACTGGAAGGGTATACTTGCTTATCAGCAGAGATGCTGGATAAAAAAGACAGTCCGGAAAGAAATATACTTCCACGAGTAACTTCAGATAGTCTGGCGTATGTGATTTATACTTCCGGTTCAACCGGAAATCCAAAAGGGGTTATGGTACATCATGAATCGGTGACCAACCTGATTCACTACGAACGCGAATTTTTAGGGATAGAAGCCAGTGACAGGATTCTGCAGTTTTCGCCGTATTATTTTGACCCTTCCGTAGAACAGATCTGGCTATCCCTGACAACAGGAGCTACTTTGGTTCTTATTGAAGAAGAAAGACTTTTAGACAGCACTAGCTTTAATGCCTATTTAATAGACAAGGGAGTAACACATCTTCATAGTACACCATCTTTCCTGGAAAGAGTTGATTTTGAAGGAGTATCAGCGCTTCGTCGTGTCATATCCGGTGGGGAAGTTTGTAAATTTTTATTAGCTGAGAACATTTCAAAGAAATATGCGTTCTATAACAAATATGGCCCAACAGAAACTACTGTAACTTTTACAATTCATAAGATGGTAAAAGGAGATAATTTAGAAAATAAAGTTCCTATTGGCCGTCCTGTAGCCAATACACAGGCTTATATTCTGGACGCACAACTGAACCTGCTGCCAGTAGGCGTAAAAGGGGAGTTGTACATCGGCGGAAAAGGGTTGTCCAAAGGATACCTGAACCGTCCGGATCTGACACAGGAGCGTTTTATAGCAAACCCTTTTGGACCGGGTCTCTTGTATAAAACAGGAGATTTGGCAAAATGGCTTCCTGACGGCACCATTGATTATCTGGGCCGTAATGACAATCAGATAAAACTGCGTGGGTATCGCATCGAATTGGGAGAAATTGAATCCCAATTAGAAAATATAGAATCAGTAAACCAGGCTTTAGTACTTGCCCATGGTTCTGACGACAACAAACAGCTGATAGCTTATTTATGCGGCAGCGAGGAAGTGGAAAGCAGCCAGATAAGATTATTATTATCGGCTAAGCTTCCCGACTACATGATTCCTGCGAGTTATATATGGCTGGAGCGTTTTCCGGTTACCGCCAATGGAAAAGTAGATAAGAGAATGCTTCCGAATCCTGATTTTACAAAAGGCGAAGTATATGTAGCGGCCCAAAACCAGGAACAGGAAAAACTGGTAGAAATCTGGTCTGAAGTACTTGGGATTGAAGCCAGTAAAATCAGTATTCATTCCGATTTTTTCAATTTGGGAGGCCATTCCCTAAAAGCGATTACTTTGGTCAATAAGATCAGCAAATTATTCTCGGTTAATCTTTCCTTACGTGATTTATTCGTACACCGTACCATTTCTGAACTGTCAGGACATATTACGGGGATCGATAAAATTAATTTTGTATCGATTTCAAGAGCAGCAGAACAGGAGTATTACCCATTATCGTCTGCACAAAAACGCATGTACTTTTTATATGAGTTCGACAAAGAAAGCACGGCTTACAACATGCCAGGTTTTTTCAGGATCGGCAGGCCATTGGATGTTAGCCGCTTAGAGCTTGCGTTTACCCAGTTGGTTTCGCGCCATCAAAGCCTTCGTACGGTTTTCGAAATCGTAGACGGTATTCCCGTACAGCGAATACTCGATGACACTGCCTTTAAAATGGGGCATTACAGCGGAAGTGTTTCCGATATGAATACGTATATCAGTACGTTTATCCGTCCGTTTGATCTCGGTTCGGAGTTTCCTATCCGCATATCGCTGATGGAAGTGACAGATGAAGATTACCTTTTGATGTTCGACATGCACCACATCATCAATGACGGGGTTTCGCATGAGATTTTAATGCGCGAATTCTGGTTGTTGTACAAAGGGGAAGAACTGGAGGATTTACGCATCCAATACACCGATTACGCCGTATGGCAGCAGAGTGATGCGCACCAGTCCCTGGTAGCAACCCATAAATCGTACTGGCTTGATTTATATGCCAGCGAGATTACCGCTTTGGATTTGCCATTGGATTATTCCCGGCCTCTTTACAAAGGCGGTCAGGGCAATAGCCACTCTTTACAGCTTGACAGCCAGCAGAGCGCTAAGTTACGATCCCTGGCCAGTTCCAGTGGTGTAACGGTTTATACTTTGCTATTGGCGGTGTACAATATACTTCTTAGCAAACTGTGCAACCAGGACGACATCATTGTTGGTACCCCTACGGCAGGCCGTCACCACGCAGACCTGGAAGGTATCGTGGGAATGTTTGTCAACACGCTTGCCCTTCGCAATCATGTAGACCCGGCAATGGTATTCAAAGAGTTCCTGGCCACGGTACACGAATCAACCTTGTCAGCTTTTGACCATCAGCTGTACCAGTATGAAGAGTTGGTGGATGCGTTATATTTATCACGCGATTCGAGCCGTAATTCCTTATTTGATGTTTTCTTTTCGTATCAGAACCAGGTGGATGACTCCGCTTTTAATGATCCGAATCTGAAGATAAATCTACATGATGTATCGTATAATATAGCCAAATTTGACCTTAGTCTTGACGTACTGGATGCGGAAGAAATCAGTCTGGCGTTTACCTATCGTACCGATCTTTTTACAGCTTCAAGTGCAGCGCGTTTTAGCGGTTACCTTGGCCGTATCATCGATGCGATACTGGAAGATGAAATACAATTGATTGGGGATATGACGATTTTATCCGAAGAGGAGAAATCCAAATTGCTGGTTGATTTTAATGATACTTTTGCGGATTACGACCTGCAGCAGACCGTTCTGGATCTGTTCAGGGCCCAGTCTGCCAAAACACCCGATGCAGCTGCCATTGTGTTTGGGGAAGAAGTTTTAAGTTATAGTGACCTGGAGCTGCGCTCGGATTTTTGGGCAATTCATCTTGTTTTTTCGGGTGTGGTTTCGGGCTCTATAATAGGTTTGGTGATGACGCGTTCGAGTGAAATGATTACGGCTATTCTGGCGGTTATGAAATGTGGGGCAGCCTATGTGCCCATCAATCCGAACCAGCCGGCATCGCGCACCCATCATATGCTTGAAGAGTGCGGCTGTGCATTTGTGATCACGAATTTAGACCAGCAAAGCCTGGCACTGGAAGGGTATACCTGTTTATCGGCAGAAATGCTCGATACCCAACAAAGCGCGGAAATTATAAAAGAGACAATACTTCCAGACGTAACGCCGGACAGCCTTGCGTATGTGATTTATACTTCCGGTTCTACCGGAAATCCAAAAGGGGTTATGGTACATCATGAATCGGTGACCAACCTGATCAATCACGAACGCGAATTTTTAGGCATCGAAGCCAGTGACAGGATCCTGCAGTTTTCGCCGTATTATTTCGATGTTTCCGTAGAACAGATCTGGTTGTCCCTGACTACAGGTGCTGGTTTGGTCCTGATTGATTCGGAGGTATTGACAGACCAGGAACTCTTTGTTGACTATTTAGCGTCCCATTCGGTTACAATGTTAAATGTCACTCCGTCATTTTTGGAGAGCCTGACACTCCCTTCTTTGCCAAGTCTGAAAAGAATCGTGGTATCGGGAGAAGAATGCAAACCGGGACTGGCTCGCAGGTATAACAGAGAATATGATTTTTACAATGAATACGGACCAACGGAAACGACAGTAATTTCGATTTCACAAAAGCTAACCCCGGAAACACTAAAAGGAGATAAAGTTTCTATTGGACGCCCTGTCGCCAATACACAAGTCTACATTCTGGACGCGCAACTGAACCTGCTGCCAGTAGGCGTAAAAGGGGAGTTGTACATCGGCGGAAAAGGGTTGTCCAAAGGATACCTGAACCGTCCGGATCTGACACAGGAGCGTTTTATAGCAAACCCTTTTGGATCAGGACTTTTGTATAAAACAGGAGATTTGGCAAAATGGTTTCCAGACGGCACCATTGATTATCTGGGCCGTAATGACAATCAGATAAAACTGCGTGGGTATCGCATCGAATTGGGAGAAATTGAATCCCAGTTAGAAAATATCGAGTCAGTAAACCAGGCTTTAGTGTTGGCACACGGTTCTGATGACAACAAACAGCTGATAGCCTATTTATGCGGCAGCGAGGAACTTGAAAGCAGCCAGATAAGATTATTATTATCGGCTAAGCTTCCGGATTACATGATTCCTGCGGGTTATATATGGCTGGAGAATTTTCCGGTTACCGCCAATGGAAAAGTCGATAAGCGAATGCTTCCGAATCCTGATTTTACAAAAGGCGAAGTATATGTAGCGGCCCAAAACCAGGAACAGGAAAAACTGGTAGAAATCTGGTCTGAAGTCCTTGGCATTGAAGCCAGTAAAATCAGTATCCATTCCGATTTTTTCAATTTGGGAGGCCATTCCCTAAAAGCGATTACTTTGGTCAATAAGATCAGCAAATTATTCTCGGTTAATCTTTCCTTACGTGATTTATTCGTACACCGTACCATTTCTGAACTGTCAGGACATATTACGGGTATTGATAAAATTAATTTTGTATCGATTTCAAGAGCAGCAGAGCAGGAGTATTATCCATTGTCGTCTGCACAAAAACGCATGTACTTTTTATATGAGTTCGACAAAGAAAGCACGGCTTACAACATGCCCGGTTTTTTCAGGATCGGCAGGCCATTGGATGTTAGCCGCTTAGAGCTTGCTTTTACCCAGTTGGTTTCGCGCCATCAAAGTCTTCGTACGGTATTTGAAATCGTAGACGGTGTTCCCGTACAGCGAATACTCGATGACACTGCCTTTAAAATGGGACATTACACCGGGACTATTGCCGATATGAATACCTATATCAGTACGTTTATCCGTCCGTTTGATCTCGGTTCGGAGTTTCCTATCCGCATATCGCTGATGGAAGTGACAGGTGAGGATTACCTTTTGATGTTCGACATGCACCACATCATCAATGACGGGGTTTCGCATGAGATTTTAATGCGTGAATTCTGGTTGTTGTACAAAGGGGAAGAACTGGATGATTTACGAATCCAATACACGGATTACGCCGTATGGCAGCAGAGTGATGCGCACCAGTCCCTGGTAGCAACCCATAAATCGTACTGGCTTGATTTATATGCCAGCGAGATTACCGCTTTGGATTTGCCACTGGATTATTCCCGGCCTCTTTACAAAGGCGGTCAGGGCAATAGCCACTCTTTACAGCTTGACAGCCAGCAGAGCGCTAAGTTACGATCCCTGGCCAGTTCCAGTGGTGTAACGGTTTATACTTTGCTATTGGCGGTTTACAATATACTGCTTAGCAAACTGTGCAACCAGAACGACATCATAGTAGGGACACCAACGGCAGGCCGTCACCACGCAGACCTGGAAGGTATCGTGGGAATGTTTGTCAACACGCTTGCCCTTCGCAATCATGTAGATCCGGGAATGGTATTCAAAGAGTTCCTGGCCACGGTACACGAATCTACCTTGTCAGCTTTTGACCATCAGCTGTACCAGTATGAAGAGCTGGTGGATGCTTTGGAGCTTCCGCGTGATACGAGCCGTAATTCATTATTTGACGTTTCTTTTACATACCAGAAGCAGGTGGATGACTCCGCTTTTAACGATCCGGATCTTAAGATCAGTTTCCACGAGGTATCGTATAATATTGCCAAATTTGATCTTAGCCTTGCCGTACTGGATGCGGAAGAAATCAGTCTGGCGTTTACCTATCGTACCGATCTTTTTACAGCTTCAAGTGCAGCGCGTTTTAGCGGTTACCTTGGCCGTATCATCGATGTGATACTGGAAGATGAAATACAATTAATTGGGGATATGACGATTTTGTCCGAAGCGGAAAAATCAGAATTGCTGGTTGATTTTAATGATACTTTTGCGGATTACGACCTGCAGCAGACCGTTTTGGATCTGTTCAGGGCCCAGTCTGCCAAAACACCCGATGCAGCTGCCATTGTGTTTGGGGAAGAGGTTTTAAGTTATAGTGACCTGGAGCTGCGCTCGGATTTTTGGGCAATTCATCTTGTTTTTTCGGGTGTGGTTTCGGGCTCTATAATAGGTTTGGTGATGACGCGTTCTAGTGAAATGATTACGGCTATTTTGGCGGTTATGAAATGTGGGGCAGCCTATGTGCCCATTAATCCGAACCAGCCGGCATCGCGCACCCATCATATGCTTGAAGAGTGCGGCTGTGAATTTGTGATCACGAATTTAGACCAGGAAAGCCTGACACTGGAAGGGTATACCTGTTTATCGGCAGAAATGCTCGATACCCAACAAAGCGCGGAAATTATAAAAGAGACAATACTTCCAGACGTAACGCCGGATAGCCTTGCCTATGTGATTTATACTTCCGGTTCTACCGGAAATCCAAAAGGGGTTATGCTACATCATGAATCGGTGACCAACCTGATCAATCACGAACGCGAATTTTTAGGCATCGAAGCCAGTGACAGGATCCTGCAGTTTTCGCCGTATTATTTTGATGTTTCCGTAGAACAGATCTGGTTGTCCCTTACTACAGGTGCTGGTTTGGTCCTGATTGATTCGGAGGTATTGACAGACCAGGAGCTTTTTGTTGACTATTTAGCGTCCCATTCGGTTACAATGCTGAATGTCACTCCGTCATTTTTGGAGAGCCTGACGCTCCCTTCTTTGCCAAGTCTGAAAAGAATCGTGGTATCGGGAGAAGAATGCAAACCGGGACTGGCTCGCAGGTATAACAGAGAATATGATTTTTTCAATGAATACGGACCAACGGAAACGACAGTAATTTCGATTTCACAAAAGCTAACCCCGGAAACACTAAAAGGAGATAAAGTTTCTATTGGACGCCCTGTCGCCAATACACAAGTCTACATTCTGGACGCGCAACTGAACCTGCTGCCAGTAGGCGTAAAAGGGGAGTTGTACATCGGCGGAAAAGGGTTGTCCAAAGGGTACATGAACCGTTCGGATCTGACACAGGAACGTTTTATACCGAACCCTTTTGGATCAGGACTTTTGTATAAAACAGGAGATTTGGCAAAATGGTTTTCCGATGGAACTATTGATTATTTAGGAAGGTCAGACGGTCAGATAAAGCTCAACGGTGTCAGGATAGAGTTAGGCGAAATAGAAAGCCATTTGAAAACTTTTGAAGGAATCAAAGATGCTGCTGTAAATCTTTCTGAAATTGAAGGCCATAAAATTTTAGCAGCGTATTATGTAGCTGAAGAGAAAATACATAAAGCCGAACTAAAAGACCATTTGATAGAACGTTTACCCTTTAGCATGATACCGGTTCACTACCTGCAGCTGGATAAATTACCACTAAGTCCGACAGGAAAGTTAGATCGCAGATTACTACCGGATATCGAAAAGAAAGAGCGGGTCTATGTGGGGCCGTCAAACGAAATAGAAAAACAATTGGTATTGATCTGGTCAGAGCTTTTACAGATAGAAACGGAAAGGATTAATATTGATGATGGATTTTTTGAATTAGGCGGGAATTCCTTAAAAGCAATTGCACTGATGAATAGTATTTCTAAAATACTATCGGTAAAAATAACCCTAAAGGAAATTTTTGTAAAACAGACCATCAGGGAAATTGCGGATTATATCATAACCATTAAACAAATAACGGATACAATAGCTGAAAATAAAGAAGAAATAAAACTTATACTATGACAACAGACGAATACATTACTCATTTAAGAAGAAAAGGCATCATGGTGTCTGTTCAGGAAGATAAAGTAGAGATTAAAGCTCCGGATGGAGCGTTAACATCTGATATTATAGAAGATCTTAAATCTAAAAAAAGAGATATTCTTGATTTTTTTAATTCGATAATTCAGGAAAAGGAATTTGAATTGATTAAGCCGGCTCCCATACAGCCTCATTATCCGTTATCACGCGGGCAAATCCGTCTTTGGATTCTGAATGAACTAGGCGAAACCCAGGGATTGTATAATTCACCCTTAATTTTTCCTATCGGGGACCTGGATACAGCCATAATTGAAGACACGCTGCATGAATTGATATCACGACATGAAATTCTTAGGACAGTTATTAAAATTGTAGAGGGTCAGCCGAGACAGTTTGTTAAGGAGATAGAAGATTTCAGGTTAGACATTGATCATCTGGAGGCTTTTTCACCATCGGAGTACAGAACAATAATCGAGGAAGAGCTTTTTTATCCTTTTGACCTGACGCAGTCTGCCATTAAAGCATCTTTACTTAAAGATCACGAAGGTAAAGTGGCACTTGTGCTTGTTTTTCATCATATTATAATTGATGCCTGGTCATTAAATGTACTTAGTGATGAATTTACTCAGATTTACAAGTCAAAACTTACGGGAATTCCTTCCCAAATGCCGAAATTAACAATTCAGTATAAAGATTATGCTGTATGGCAAAATACCTTACATGAAACAGGAAATTTTGACAATTCCAGAAAATACTGGATTAATAAGTTTTCGGATAAAATAGCCAGATTAAAATTACCCATAGATTTATCAGCTGAGGAAACTGAAACTTACGAAGGAACCAATGCGAATTTTGAATTTTCAAATAAAATTTCAAATCAGCTGCTGGAATTTGCAAAACAAAACAATGTTTCCCTGTATATGATTCTTATCGGGGCCCTGAAATCTCTGCTGCACAGATATACAGGTGAGGAAGACATAATCATTGGGTCAGTGGTAAGCGGCAGGGACCATGCCAGTTTAAAAGAGCAGGTTGGCTTTTATGTAAATACAATTGCGCTCAGAACCAATATTAAAGGGTCGAATTCTTTTAAACAAATTCTTGAAGAGGTAAAAACAACGACATTAGATGCTTTTGAACATCAGTCGTATCCGTTTGATTTATTAGTAAATGAAATAGAAAGCGAAACCAATGCAGAAAAGAATCCGATATTTGATGTGCTGATATCCTATCATGATTCTGATGAAAGCGTAGACCCATCCATTAAAATAGCGGATACCGTTTCTTTGGGAGAAGACATTGAATTTCGTAATACAATTGCCAGTAAATTTGATTTATCGTATACTTTTCAAAGAAAACCAGATGGGAAAATAACAGGAACTTTAGGGTTTAATGCCAATCTTTTCGGCAAAAAGAAAGTTACAAGAATGATTCATCATTTTAAAAATTTGCTGGAAGAGGTTATAAATGAACCAAATGAACCTATTGCCGATATTTTTTATCTGGAGCAACAGGAAGTGGAAACTTTAAAGGAATTTAATAATACCAGTAAAGCAACTGGACTGACTAAAGGTATAAAACACAGTATTGAAGCAAGAGCTGAAATAGCACCGCAATCCGTAGCCATTATTACAGAAAAAAGCGAAGTGACTTTTGAAGAACTGAATACAAAAGCGAACCGTTTATCGCACTACCTGAAAGATACTTTTAATATTTCCAAAGGAGATTGTGTAGGAGTTATGATGGACAATACGGTAGACAGGATTGTGACGCTCTTAAGTATTATAAAACTTGGAGCCGCCTATGTGCCTGTAGATAAGGAAAATCCTTTTGAAAGAACATCTTTTATCCTGAATGATACCAATGCAAGGCTTTTAATGACCGAAAGCTTTAGCAAGATAGTTAAGGAAGAAGCTGCGTACAGTATTAGTATTTTAAAAGCAGATGATATTATCCATAATATAAGTGAATTTTCATCTGAAAATCCTGATGTGAATGTTGGCCCTGAAGATATATTTTCAATATTATACACTTCCGGATCAACCGGAAATCCAAAAGGAGTTTTAATTAAAAATGAAGGACTTTTAAACAGAATAAACTGGTTCTGGAACCATTACGAATTTACGGAAAAGGATATTATATTCCAAAAAACACCTTTTGTATTTGATGTTTCAATTGGAGAAATATTCATGCCTTTATGTTTTGGGGCAAAACTGGTGCTGGCCACCGGAGAAGAAAATTCACTTCAGATAACCGAGAGTATTATTAAATACAATTTAACGTACACCCATTTTTCTCCCACTCAGTTAAACAATTATTTAGATGCTCCGAATAATGATTTTGCCAAAATAACATCTTTACGAAGAATTGTCTGCAGTGGAGAAGAGCTGACCAAGACCATATTAAGCAAGTATTATAAAAATCTTCAGATCCCGTTATCCAACCTTTACGGACCTACAGAAGCTTCTATTGAAGTAACTTACTTTGATTCATTTCCCGACGACGGCGAAAAGAAAAGATCCAGAATTCCTATTGGCAAACCAATCGATAACGTACAGATTTATGTACTAGATCCGAAGCACAAAATAGTTCCTGTGGGTTTTGTTGGAGAAATTGCAATAGGAGGAATTTGCCTGGCGGAAGGTTATTTGAATTCACCGGAGAAAACTAAAATTCAGTTTATAGAATGCAATTTAAGCCCGGGCGAAACCACCAGGGTTTACAAAACCGGAGATTTAGGAATGTGGTTAGAAGATGGTACCGTGCAGTTTTTAGGGAGAAAAGACAATCAAATATCAATAAACGGATCCAGAATTGAACCGGGCGAAATAGAGAGTGTTATTTCTAAACACCCCAAAGTTCATAACGTAGCGGTAGTGCCTAAAAAAGATGAGTTTAATAACTGGCACTTAATGGCGTATTACACGCTTAAAAGCGAAGAATCTATTGAGGTCGAAAAGAAAAGTTCCGTAGTAAAGGATTCCCGCATCAGTAAAAGACAGGATTTCAATTATAAGGATATAGCGTCTGATAAAAATAATGTTTATCAATTATTCCAGGAATCATTTACGAAAAATGCTGATAATACGGCAATTGTCTTTAATGACAAGAGTTTTTCATACAGAGAATTACGCGTAGCGGTTGACAAGCTTGCTGCGGTATTAAAAACAGATTATAATGCAGGTGTTGGAAGCAAAATCGTTTTGATTGCAGGAAGATCTGAAAAAACGATTGTTTCTATTCTGGCGATCATGAAAGTTCGTGCTGTGTATATTCCGATAGACAGCGAATATCCGGAAGCAAGAATAAATTACATTCTACAGGATAGCGCTGCAGACTTAATTATAACCGATCAGGATGATTTGCAAATAGAGAATGACCATATCCCGGTGTTATTTTATGATACTTTAAATGACAGTTCAAAAGAGTATTCCTGGTCTGAAGGGGAAGCAGCTGCAAACCTAACCGACCTGTGCTACATCTGTTACACTTCCGGTTCGACCGGAAAACCAAAAGGTGTAATGATCGAACAACGATCTGTTATTGATTATGTAGAGACATTTTCTAACTATTTTGAATTGTCCGAAAAAGACACTGTTATACAGCAATCTTCCATATCGTTTGACACTTCTATCGAGGAAATTTTCCCGGTATTAGCGTTAGGAGGTAAGTTGATTGTCCTTTCTGAAGGAGGAAGGGATATCGAAGGGATAATAAAGGCCATAAACAACCATAAAGTTACGGTTCTTACCACAACACCTTTGGTGATAAACGAACTGAATCTGACTCCCGAAAGATTAGCCCACATGCCGAGGGTAATTATCAGTGGAGGGGATGAATTGCGAAAATCCTATATTGATAAATTAATAGATAAAACAGCAGTATTCAATACCTACGGGCCAACAGAATTTACGGTATGTTCTACTTTTGCCCAAATTGATTCTATTGAAAAGTGCAATGTAATCGGAAAACCGATAAACAACCATAAAATATACCTGTTTGATGATGATTTAAAAGAAATTCAAACAGGAGAAATTGGCGAAATGTTTATTGGCGGATCCGGTATGGCAAGAGGATATCTCAATAATATGGAGGAAACCAAAAGGCATTTTATATCGCATCCTGCTGTGGAAGGATTGATTTATAAAACAGGTGACCTTGCAAAATACAATGAAAACGGAGAACTGGAATTCTGTGGAAGAAAGGACAGTCAGGTAAAAATAAAAGGATATCGCGTTGAACCTATTGAAATAGATAATGTCCTTCAAAAATGTAGTGCTGTTAAAAATAGTGTTTCGGTTGCCAAAAAAGATTATAATAACGACAAACATCTGGTAACCTACTACAAAGGAGCTGATAATGTAAACGAAAAAGAAATCATTTCCTTTTTAAGAAACGAACTGCCACACTATATGGTACCCGATTATCTGGTAAGTGTAGCCGAATTCCCTTTAAATTCAAATGGTAAGATTGATGTAAAACTATTGCCTGTTCCGGATAGTTTACTGCATAACAAATTGTTTTATCTGGAGCTAAAAGATTTTATGAAAAAATTTCTTCCTGCCTACCTGATCCCTTCTCAATTTGTCTTAATGGATAAGCTGCCATTGACCGTGAGTGGAAAAATAGACAGAAAATTTCTGGAGAATAAAAAAATTGAAAAAAGGGAAGATAAAAAATACATAGCTCCTGAAAATGAAATAGAAGAAAAAATTCAGAAGGTATGGGAAGATAATTTGAAATTATCTAAAATAAGTGTTGACGTGAATTTTTTCGAAATAGGAGGAAATTCAATAAAAGCCACGCAAATAATGGCAATGATATCTAAAGAACTGGGGATCTATGTACCCTTAAAAGATATCTATAACAACCCTACCATTTTAGAACTGGCAAGAACTATTACTAACAATTTTACAAGTGAAAGTCTGCTGTTAAAACTGAATAAAGTGAAAGCTGATGCGCCAAATGTGTTCTTTATTCCGCCGGTTTTAGGATCTTCAACAATTTTCAAAAATTTAGCGACAGATTTAAATGAAGAAGCTAATGCATACGGGCTTCAGTACAGAGGTTTTGATAAAAATGAGCCATTCGATGAGAGTATAAAAGCTATGGCCAAATCATTTGTTCAGGAAATCAAAGCCACAAATGTATCGAATCAGCCTATTGTTCTGGTCGGATATTCAATGGGAGCGACGATCGGTTTTGAAGTGGCAAAAATTTTAGAAGAAGAAAATACAGCTGTCAAATTAATCCTGGTAGACAGAGGTGCGCATGAAAAGGAAGAAATTTTATTTGATCAGAAAAAATCAGATGAAATAATAGATAATGAATTAGCACACTGGGGCAAAGAAATAAGAAAAGAAGACTTTGACAGAATTAAACAGCTGGTTTTTCATAACATAAAAATACTGACATCCCATCAGCTTGAAGGAAGCATAAACAGCAAAATTATTGCGGTAGAGGCGAATAAAAATTCCGGTAAAGTTAAAATGGCAGATTGGCAACTGTATACCAAAGGTGATTTCGAACATCATTTTATGAATACTACCCACTATGAAATAATTAACGAACAACAGGATGAGCTGGTAGCCCTTATTAAGAAAGCGTTAGCGTAACTATTTCAAATCATATCGTTGCGAATGACGTTCTAAATTAGCATGATAAAGTGTAAGAACAGAAGAATTTAGGTAAGAAATTAGATTATAATCGTATAAAAAAGTATACAATGACAGAAAAAATAAAACTCTTTTGCTTGCCATATGCCGGGGGAGCATCAAGCATGTATCGAAGTTGGGGATCCGGATTAGCCAATAATATCGAATTATGTCCGATTGAACTTGCCGGAAGAGGAGTTCGTATAGCCGAAGATTGTTATGCGAATTTAGATGAGGCCGTAAATGACATTTTCAATCAGATATCCGGAGATATTTCTGAATGCGATTATGCTATTTTCGGACATAGCATGGGGGCTTCCCTCGGCTATGAGGTGCTTCAGAAAATTAAATCCCTTGGCATGAGGCCACCTGTACACGCATTTTTTTCGGGAAGGTATCCTCCCGATGTGCAAAGGGTCAGGGAATTGTGGTCACTAATGGGACCGGCAGAATTTCAGGAAAAAGTATTAGCTTTGGGAGTAACGCCCCCTGAAATTTTTCAGCACCCTGAACTAAGTAAAATATTTATTCCCTTGCTGCGAAGTGATTTTGCTATAGCCGAAACAATGGTGATCAGACCGGAAATCATTCCCTTAAAAACAAATATTTCAGTTTTAATAGGGGAAACTGAAGGGATTTCAAGGGAAACAGCCGTGAAATGGAAAGCACATACCACAAAAAAATGTTCGATATATTATATTGAAGGCGGACATTTTTTCCTGCTGAATCAAAAAGAAGCCGTTCTTAAAATTATCAACGCCAGTTTAGTACAGCAGAATCTCGAATTTTTAATCTAATAGCAACTATCATATTACTAAAAAAAAACAGCATAAAATGAGTTATATCACAACAACAGAAGAAAGAAAACACGTCATCTCTCTCGTAGATTTGTCAGAACACGAAACACTTGAAATAATCAATAGAGGTGTCGAATATGCCAACGGTACAGTTGAACTTGGTCATCAGTTAAAAGGAAAGATAGTAGGAATATACTTTACAAAGACGTCTACCAGAACGAGAACCTCTTTTTCTACAGCCGCACTTAGGCTTGGTGCACAGATTATTTCTTACGGTCCAAATGATTTACAGATCAATACCGGTGAAAACATGAGTGACACTTTGCAGGTACTTTCCCAGATGCTGGATGGTTTAGTGGTCAGAACCGGAGGATCCCCGGATTTACTGAGAACTTTTGCCAATCAGAAAAGAATGTCTATTGTAAATGCCATGACTGAGGACGAACATCCTACCCAGGCTCTGGCTGATTTAACAACACTGAAACGTTATTTCGGAGAAATCTCCGGCCTTGAGATTATTTACCTGGGCGAAGGAAACAATACAGCTGTGGCTTTAGCTTTGGCACTTGCTAAATTTTCAAATGTAAAAATTAGTTTTTTTACACCGCCAAATTATCAGATTGACCCTCAAATTTTGCAGTATGCAAAACAGCAGGGAGCAGCAAAAAACACCGTTATCAATGAATATCATGACCTCAAATTCCTTCCGGGAAATGCAGATGTTATTTATACAACACGCTGGCAAACCACCGGAACAGTGAAATTAGATGTCAACTGGAGAGAAGTATTCGAACCTTTTGCTATTACACAGGAACTGATGTCAAAATATCCAAACGCAATCTTCATGCATGACCTTCCTGCCCATAGAGGAGAAGAAGTGGAAGCCGAAGTAATTGACGGAGAAAGAAGCATCGTTTTCGAGCAGGCAGAAAACAAAGCACATAGCGCAAAAGCGGTGCTTGAATGGTGCATGCAATAAAAAAAGAATCATTTTAATTTTGTAAAAATGATTTATCTCTAAAGGTATTGCGTTAAAAAAATAAAGTACTTTAGAGGAATGGTAAGACTTCCGTTAAAAAAGTAAGAGGCAGGGCATTTATTTTCAATAAAGATTCTGCCTCTATACATTAACTATAAGTTTAATAATTTACTTCGCTTTTATGACAATAGTTTATTATACTTTTTGCAGGCAATTAACTCCCGATAAATATAGAAAAGCAGTTTCATCACTTCCCGATGAGATGCAGGAAAAAATCGAAAAATTCAGGCGCTGGCAGGATGCACATTCCTTCCTGTATGGGAAATTATTGCTAAAGGAAGGCATGCTTAAATTAGGATACCAGGATTCTTTGGCATTCATGAAGAAAAACGAATATGGGAAACCTTATTTCTCTTATGACTCCTTCAGCTTTAATATATCTCATTCTGAAGACTATGTAGTATGTGTGATAAGTACTGATGAAAAAGAGAAA
This sequence comes from Flavobacterium cupreum, assembly GCF_003996965.1. Classification (GTDB taxonomy): domain Bacteria; phylum Bacteroidota; class Bacteroidia; order Flavobacteriales; family Flavobacteriaceae; genus Flavobacterium; species Flavobacterium cupreum. The sequence continues at coordinate 88,954 of NZ_QWDM01000015.1, forward strand.
ATTGGAATCGATATTGAAAAAATAAAAACGATTAATAGGGAAGATTACAGTTCTGTTTTTACACCACTGGAGAAAAATGATATTACCAGTGATCAGCATTTTTATAAATACTGGACCCGTAAAGAAGCAGTAATCAAAGCCGATGGAAGAGGATTGCAAATTCCCTTACATACTATTGATGCAACAAAAACAACAGTAGAAGTAGAAAATGAATTTTATTTTCTGCTTAAGATTGACATCGATAAGGAGTATGAAATGCACCTTGCCTCTTCAAAAAAAATCGAAGACTATACACTTCAATATAATTCTTTAGATAACCTCTAGCCGTAATAGCAATAGCATTCTTCGCTATGAAATCAGTTATTTAAAAAATTCAGAATAAAACTTGTTTCTGTATTCGGAATAGAATGTACTTTAATGGTGCCCTCGTGTAAACGCATAATTTGTTTGGAAAGACTTAAGCCAATACCGGTTCCTGTATTTTTTGTAGTAAAGAAAGGAACAAAAACTTCTTCCAGGATCTCCGGAGTTATTCCAGGACCATTATCAGCAACAATAATGAATTTTTTATCGGAGCTGTCTATACCCGCAGAAATTTTTATAATACCGTTTTCCTGATTGTTCAGGGACTGGAGCGCATTTTTACCCAGATTTATCAATACCTGGGTGATTTGCTTTTTGTCAATAAAGAATGCTAAGTTTTCAGGAAATATTTCAATATCTATTTTAATATCAGGGCTGTTTGGATTTATCAGTAGAAATAAATTATCAAGAAGCGTTTTAGCATGAACGATTTCTTTCTCGGGCGCAGGAACACTTAACAGAGTCCGGTAAGATCTCACAAAACTCATCAGATTATCACCTTGTTCGCCGATAATTTCTAGTCCTTTAGCTGTATTTATGATATGTATTTCTTCTATTTCGCCAATGGAGATTAATTTATTCTGGATTTTATAATACTTTAAAATAGATTCTGAAATTGAGGTTATAGGTGCGATTGAATTCATGATTTCATGTGTTAAAACCTTGATAAGTTTTATCCATGAATCCGCTTCTTTCTCATCCAGTTCCTTGTTGATATCCTGAATAGTAACCAAAAAAAGATTTTCTTTATTGATACTAATTGTACTGGACTTTATTGAAAGTTGTTTCTTCTCCCTCTCGTTTGTTAATTGAAAAAGTTTCTGTTCGAAAGGTTTTAAGTTATCAAAAAGTGAATATAATTTTTCATCAATCTGTCTCAGTTGCTTAATGTGATTTAAAGGTCTGTAATTAAGCAAAGTTTCTACGGTAGGATTCGAATAAATGATGTGGCCACTTTCATTATACGCAAAAATTCCAATATTGGCCTGTTTCAGAATCTCATGATAAAATTGCTCCTGAGCCTGTTTTTTCAAATGCAGTTCATGAATCAGGCCATTTACTTTATTAAGACTTTGGTTGAGGCTTTTAAATGGTTTTATAAGATCTTCTTCGGGAAAGTGCAGGGTAAAATCTTCATTTTCTATCCCGTTTAAAAAATTAGAGAGTTTCCGGTTCGTATAATTAATATATCGGATAAATAATAAGACCTGAACCACTAAAAGAAGAAGAAACAGACAAGAAAATAAATAAAATTCCCTGTCAAAACAGAATGCAAAACCAAGAGAGGACAGGGTAATAAGAACAACCCGTAATACGATATACAGATAAAATCTTATGCTAACCATTACTCTTTCCCTTCTTTATCTTATTGTACAGGGTTTGCCTCGAAACACCGAGTTGGCTGGCGGCTGCACTATAATTACTATTGTTTTCATGTAAGACCCTGTTGATCATCATCAGTTCCATTTCGTCCAGCGTATTGGGCTCAGTAACATCGGTAGCCGTGGTAGATTTGCTTACTAATAAAAAATCGTCTGGTTTTAAAACATTACTTTCAGATAAAATTATAGCCCTTTCAATAGTATGCTGCAATTCCCTGACATTGCCTGGCCAGGAGTACGCCATTAATTTTTCCTGGGCAGCAGTATTAATTTTCATATCCTCTTTCCCATATTTAGAGGACATTTTATTTAAATAAAAATCAGCCAGAAGCAAAATGTCTTTTTCACGATCCCGCAGTGAAGGAACTTCAAGATGAATAGTATTGATTCTGTAAAGTAAATCCTCCCGAAAAACGCCATCAGCTACCATCTGGTGCAGGCTGCAATTAGTCGCACAAACCAAGCGAATGTCAACCGGTATCGGGGTATTGGCACCCACCCTGACAATAACCCTGTTTTGTATAACAGAAAGTAACTTTGCCTGTAATTGCAGGGATAAATTTCCGATTTCATCCAGAAACAAAGTACCTCCGTTTGCGGCTTCAAATTTACCGATCCTGTCTTGCTTCGCATCTGTAAAAGACCCTTTGGTGTGGCCAAAAAGCTCACTTTCAAAAAGAGATTCAGAAATGGAGCCCATATCTACCGAAATAAATACTTCATTTTTCCTGCTGGATAGCTTATGCAGTTCACGGGCAATTACCTCTTTTCCGGTCCCGTTTTCGCCTGTTATTAAAACACTAACATCCGTCTTTGCTACTTTTTGGGTAAGGCTAAGAAGAGCGAGTAATGCTTTAGAATTGCCCACAATAAAGTTTTCATCGGGATTACTGATTTCCTTTAGTGCAGCTTCATTTCCCTTTGACTTATTTGGGCCTTTTAAGGATTTTTTCAGTACATAAGCCGATTTTAGGGTCGCTAAAAGTTTATCATTATTCCAGGGTTTCAGTATAAAATCAGAAGCGCCGGCTTTTAAAGCATCTACGGCCAGATCAATCGCCCCATAAGAGGTAATCATGATAACAGAAATGTCAGGTGCCTTCTTTTTGATCTCTTTTAACCAATACAGCCCTTCATTACCTGTATTAACCCCGGCTAAAAAGTTCATGTCCAGCAAAACAATATCAAAATGATCTAAATTTTTAAAAGATGGTATTTGATTGGGGTTAGAAAGTGTTTCAATGTGTTTATACTCAAATTGCAAAAGAATTTCCAATGCACTTAAGACACTCTTATTATCATCAATTATCAAAATCTTTCCATCAATCATAAAAGGTCTGTTTGAGAGTTTTTTAGTATAAAATCAGAACTAAAAGTGTTTTGTTCCTCATAACAAATATAAAAATAATAAGCGAATTCTGATTTACTTGTTAAGTTATTCGACAGTGTCTGTCTAAAAATTTGACACTTGAAAAAAGTATTCTTTGACGGGTAGTTGTATGTTGCTGATTATGAGGTATATAAATTTCCGGCACAGCCTTTGGATTAACGGGAACAGTAGAAAAGAATAGTTTAGATTCTTATTATAAATAACTAATATATGAAAATTAATATTAAAGCTGCAATTATATTCTTCCTGATTTCAAAATCAGCATTTGCTCAGCAATCCTGGTCTTTGAATGAATGTATAGATTATGCAATTGAGCACAACCTCAGACTAAATGATTATGAGTACACATTACAGGCAAACAAGGAAACCTACGCCCAGTCCATTAGAAGTTTATTGCCGGGAGTTGAAGGAGTTTTGGGCTATACAACGCTCTATGGACGTTCTATCGATCCGATCAATAATAATATTACAACAACGAGCTTTTTTACCAATGAATACAGAATACAATCTTCAGTGGAACTCTTTAAAGGCTTTCAGAAAATAAATACAATTCGATTGTCAAAATTAATGCAAAAATCGGCTGAACAGGATGTATTACAACAAAAATATCTTTTAGCCTTCAGGGTGATGGCAGCTTTTTATGATATTTATTTTTATCAGGGATTAGTAGTGATAACGAAAGAGCAACTGGAAATTTCACAAACCAATTATGATCTTGTAAAACGAAAAATAGAATTGGGCGTAAAAGCAGATTCTGATTTATACGTAGCAGAATCTACCCTGATCTCTGATAAATTATTGCTTACCCAGCATGAGAACAGCTTAGGAATCGCGCAGTTGAAATTGATTCAGGAAATGAATCTCACGAATATAACTGAAATAGTATTGAAAGATCCATTAAATGAGCTGGACCAGATTGATGATGATTCCGCCATAAAAGACAATGAAACAATATTTAATACAGCAAAAGGTTTTCTTCCCCTGATAAAATCGGAAGAATTCAAAACCCAGGCAGCAACAAAAAATATAGCAATAGCCAGGGGGACTTTATATCCTACACTAAGCTTATTTGGAGCTTATGGCACGGGGTATTATGAAACATCTTTTGATGATAATGGAAAGACTATTCCATTTAAGACACAAATAAATAATAACGCAGCGCAGCAGGTAGGTTTTTCATTAAAAATTCCGGTGTTTAACGGTTGGTTAGCACGATCAACAATTAAGCAAAAAAAGATAGAATTTGAAAGAGCCAATAATAATCTGAACATTCAAAAACAGGAACTATACAGGCTGATTCAGGAATTAGTACAAAATCAGAAAGCTTTTGAAAAAGAATTTGAACAAAGTAATCAAAAGATCGCAACAAGGGAACTGGCATTTAAAACAGAGCAGAGAAAGTATGAGTTGGGATTGATAAATGAGATAGAATTATATCAGGCTAAAACGCTTTATGCTAACTCGATGAATGAAAATTTGCAAGTAAAGATTAAACTAAAAGTAAATAGAAAAACACTGGATTTTTATAAAGGACTACCAATTTTTAACATTATAAGAAATAATTAACATGGATATTCGAATTGAAAAGAAAAAAGGCTTGACATTAAAGCACATTGGTTACATAGTACTGGCTGTCGTATTGATTGGTGTAGTATTTAAGGTATTTTTGAGTGCCTCACTGGGTACGTATGACATCGATAAAAATAAAGTATCGATAGCTCAGGTAACGCAAGGAAAGTTTGATGATTATATTACCATTAACGGCAATATTGCCCCAATTTCAACCATCTATCTGGATGCATATGAAGGAGGAAGGGTAAAGGAAAAACTCATAGAAGAAGGTACTATGGTTAAAAAAGGTGATGTTATTTTAAGATTAGAAAACTTAGATCTATATGAGCAGATTCTGACAAGTGAAAGTAACCTGGCCTTAAAACAAAATGACCTGAGATCAACAAAACTGGCTTTTGATACAAGGCAGTTAAGCGACCAGAAGGATCTTGTTAACTCTCAGTATGATCTGCAAAAACTGAAAAGAAATTACGAACAGAGCGATGCTTTGTACAAAGAAAAGCTGATCTCTAAAGAGGAATATTTACTGTCAAAAGAAAAATATAATCTTACGAAAGAGCAATATGTCATTAATAAAACACAAGCAGATAGTGACAGCAGGTTAAGAAATACTTCTTTTAGAAGCCTGGATGCGGATCTGGTGCGCATGAAAAAAATATTAACCATGGTGTATCAGCGATTAGATCATTTGAACGTAAAAGCTATCGCAGACGGGCAGCTTGGTCTGCTGAATGCTGAAGTGGGGCAGAATATTAGCCCGGGTGACCGTATTGGACAAATAAATGTCCTGACGAACTATAAAATTGAAGCAACAATTGATGAACATTATATCGATCGTGTAAAAAATGATTTAGCAGCAAGCTTACAACGAAATAATACAGAGTATCCTTTAAGAATACAAAAAGTATATCCGGAAGTTCGTGATGGGAAATTTAAAGTTGACCTTGTTTTTGTAGGGGGAAAACCTGAAAATATAAGAACGGGACAGGGTTATAACATTAAATTACAATTAGGAGAATCCAAAAACGGGATTTTATTACCAAAAGGAAGTTTCTTTAACAGCACCGGAGGGCAATGGGTTTTTGTGGTGAATAGCAAGACAGCTGAGGCATCAAAGAGACCAGTTCGCATAGGAAGACAAAATTCAAAATACTATGAAATTTTAGGAGGTCTTAATGCTGGAGAAAATGTCATAATTTCTGGTTACGAGGGTTTTAAGGAAGTTGACAAAATAATATTAAATTAGTATTCAAAAAAACAATACATTTATTAACAGGATAAATTACATATAAATATTAAAAACATATAGAAATGATAAAAATTAAAAATTTAAAAAAGAGTTTTAGAACAGAAGATATTGAAACTTTAGCATTAAACGATATTAGCCTTAATGTGGCGCAGGGAGAGTTCATCGCTATCATGGGGCCATCAGGTTGCGGAAAATCAACATTGCTGAACATTGTAGGGATGCTGGACAATCCTACAAGTGGAAGCTATAAATTTAGTGATATTGAAGTTGGGCATTTTGAAGAAAGTGAACGTACGACTTTGAGAAAAGGAAACTTAGGATTTGTATTTCAAAGTTTTAATTTAATTGAGGAACTTACGGTTTTTGAAAATGTAGAATTGCCTTTGATTTATCTTAATATAAGTAAAAGTGAACGTAAAGAAAGAGTTAGGGAAGTGCTTAAAAGAATGAAAATTGCTCACAGGGAAAGCCATTTTCCAAAGCAATTGTCCGGAGGGCAGCAACAGCGTGTGGCTATTTCGAGAGCGGTCATTACAAAACCTAAACTAATTTTAGCCGATGAGCCGACAGGTAACCTGGATTCTAAAAATGGAATTGAAGTGATGAATTTACTAACGGAACTAAACCAGGAAGGAGCCACTATTGTAATGGTAACACACTCCGACAGGGATTCTCACTATGCACACAGAGTAATTAATTTATTTGATGGTCAGATAGTAAGTGAAGTAAAATCACCTCCCCTGGCAGCACAAAGTTATTAAGGAAACCTACTTTACAAACCAGTACGCACTGGATACCTGGGAACAATACAAAATTGGCAATAATATAAAAAAGAAAGCCTGCAGATTTGCAGGTTTTCTTTTTTGCCAAAATAAAAAAAGCCTTTAAACAGTGATGTTTAAAGGCTTTTGACTTTTAAAGTTTCTTTTGAAACTTCTACTGGCGGAGAAAGAGGGAAACTCTGTTATATCTTTTTCGCTTTTTAATTGACTGATTTCATTGACTTCACAAACAAATTAAAATTGATTAATATTCGTTTTTGTTCACTTTTTTGTTCACTGCAAAAAGTCTTCTATTTCAATACTTCCGGACATATTAAACACTTTTTTATCACGCCCGAAAAGCCAATTTGCATTGACGTTATATTTTATACATATTGTTTCTATGTGTGAAACTGTAAAGTGGTTAATGCCTTTTCTTATTTTGGAAACGGTTTGCGGCAGGATGCCGATATCCCTGCAAAAGTCTATCTCGCGATTGACTTTATTCTGTAAAATCAAAACTTCAATTAAACGCAGAATTCTTTGATCAGTACTTTGCATTTTTACTCAACGCCTAAATATTCATGAAATTTGTTTTGATCTCTTTTCAACAGAACAATGAATTGTGGGTTAAAAATTGTATCCTGATGATATTTTGTATTTTCTTTAATTATGTAATAAACATTATTTCTAATATTAGCTCCATATTTATTTTCTGAATCATAATACAATGATACGGACCATTTTTTTGAAATTGTATCTAAGATTTGTTTAGAACCATATGATTCATAAATCTCATTTAAAAGTTTGTTGTAATATTTGGTATTTTTAGGAATTATAGCAACATTTGTTAATGTTGAATCGTATTTTATAGTCGATGGAGTAATAGAATTTGTATGAATATCTGATTTACAAAATTCAAGTATCATATCCTCTTTTGTTCTTTTTGTTTTAATATTTTTTTCTTTATTACATGAGAATAAAAAAACAATTATTATGATGATAGTGCTTATTTTTTTCATATTATTCAATGCATTTTAAAAGTTCCTTGAACTTTTTATCACGTTTTTCACTTACATCATCATCTCTATAACCGTCAGTTGTGTAAATACGGAGTTTTGAAATTTTTTCGTTAAGTAATCGCTGATAAATTTCGTCTGAAATAGGAATTGCCGTAAAAGCTCCCCAATGTGTAGATTTTAAGGTTGTATTATAGGTCCCTGTTGCTATTTGTGTATCTATGAATTGCAAGTTAATTGTATTCTCAGAATCTGTTTTAAACATTATTTCATGTTCAGATCTTAATGTAAAAATGGAAGGAGACATAACATGTAGTTTTAAATATCGAACATCATTTATTTTGAGCAAGGCATAACCACAAGAAAAACCGAGACCCATTCCGGAAATTGTAAAAATATCTTCTTTAGTTTCAAGAATTTTGTTTTTTGTAAATTCATCAACTTCATTTCGTTTGTATTTACAGTTTTGAGCGCTTATATAATTTGCAGCTAAAAGAAGAATTAAAAAAGTAATTTTTTTCATGGTTTTATTGTTTTCGCCGAACTTAATCAATCCGGATTATTATTTATTATGGATTTCCGTATCTATCTTCTATTTAAAATGTTCTCTTAATTACATTAAATATTCTATAGATATCATTCATGTGAATTTCGAAGGGATCATCACTTTTATTTCTGGAATGTAAAGTAAGTAGGCCAGTTTCGTTATTACAATCTCCAATGTCTTTGTGATATATTGCATTTTTGGTCATTAATATAAATCCATATTTGTTTTTATGGAATCCGTTGCACCATAAGTGCCTGCCAATTTCACGTGCTAAAACTTCAGCTCCACTTGGAGTATCATCTATTCCTCCACCATTCATACTATTGTTTTTTATATTAAATGCAAGATAGTTTCCCTTAGCAACTTTATCCACAGTAAAAGTTGCGGTACTAAATTCAGAATGTAATTTTTCATCATCGTTATATGCTTCTAAATAAGAGGCATATGCATCAAAAGGTACTTTAATCACTTCAATTTTTGTTGATCCATCTGGATATTCGTAAAATTTAATACCGTTTTTATTCGTGAAAATCTCAATTTCATCATCGGTGTTTGATAATTCAACATCACTTTTAAACTTTTGTGATTTACTATCTGTTTTAATATTGTGATTTATAAGTGAATCTTTGGCCCATTTTGTCAATATTGTGATTTTTGATGCTGGTATTTTGCTTCCGTTCTCCCAGTTATAGATTGTATTTTTACTTACACCTAATATTCCCGCTAACTCATCTTGCGTTAACCCTTGTTTTTTACGGGTTTTAACTATGTCTTGTGCATTCATTTCCAATATTGTTATTTAAAATCGATATAAATAATCGCAATATTGTGATTATTTATTGTTTTTTATTTGTAAATCACAATATTGTGATTATATTTGCTCTGTACAAATGACGAATGCAAATGTACTAAAAAAGTTCTTTGAAATACTGAATACGAAAAAATGTAAGAATAAAGCTGATGGGTTTACGAAAACCTCTATGTAAAAAGCTGAAATAGAAAAATCGAATAAAAAAAATAGCCGTTGCGATTAAGTCGTAGCATCGAAGCACCAACGGCGCGAATTTCAAAAGACAAAAACATGAAAAAATCAATATTTATTAAAGCTTGGGGTTTATTTAGAAAATTCCAAATGACATTTTCACAAGCTCTTATTGAAGCATGGAAAATGGCCAAAAGAGAAATTTTAATAAAAGCTTACAATAAAATTCCTTCAACAAAAAGCTTACAGAAGAAAAAACTGGAAGCTAAAAAGCTTTGGCAAGGGATTGAAACGATTACATATCCATGGAGAAATCAATTCGTTACAAATAACAGTGGAGCAGCTGGATATTATGGAATTGGTAAATACAACGGAGATTAATAACTGCAAACTAAAAATTATATGGCCACAACAGTAACCAAAAGAAAAAAGCTTAAAGATGAAGTTTACGATATCATCAGAAATGATATTCCTTTAAGACACAAAATCAGCAAGCAGTTACAGATTGAAGTACAATCTGTTTATCAATCTGCTGCCAGAAAATCTACAAAATTCAGTTTGCCGGTCATTTTGGAAGTGATCGCAAAGCACACTGGTTTACCAAAAGAAGAGTTGACCAATGTCTAAGATTTTATCTATAGAAGATATGATTTTCTTTTTCATACTTCTACTTATTGCACTTGGAATTATTAACGTAATAAACTGGATTTATAAAAAGATAAACAGATGGCATTAGAAACAATCACAATTCCGCTGGAAACTTACAAATGTCTGCGGGGGCATTTAGAAAAGGCTAATGAAATATTCAATAGTCTGGGAATGGCTGAGGGGTTAGCAAGTGAGAGCAAGCCTCTTAAGCCAGAACCGAAACAAACAAGATCACAGAAAATTGAAAAATACAAAAATTTAATTGGAAGTGGTCAACGGGTAAAAAAGCCTGAATATCTTAAAAAATAAAAGCCACTTGACAGAGTGGCTTTTTATAATAATTCAATCACGGACCTCGAAATCCTTAATCTATTTATTATGAATGCAAATTTAATACAAAGATTCTGCAATACAACATTGTCGAATGATAAAACTAAACACCTTTTAGGTAAATGCTTGCGAAAAGCATTTGATGAATCTATTTCAGATGCTTTGGAATCTGAAAATATCCTAGGGTTAGCTTGGAAGTTCCAGGTACCACAATTTGATGAGATGTTTGAAGATCATCAAAATCACGATTATCCACCTTTTGAATGTTAGTTATGGAAATTAAGAAAAACCAAATTTTTAAAACTCCAGTAGGATTGATTTTAAAAGTAAAAACAGTTCGTGAATCAGGTTTACATACTCTGGAACTGATTGATGAAAAAGGAAATATTATTCCAGAGAGAAGAAATCATCGAGGTCATGTAATTGAGAGATCAGTTCGCATATGTTCTGAAGAGACAATTCGAACCTTTAAAAAATTAGCTATTGGAATGTTACTTCTGTTTTGTTCGATGGCATACTCTCAAAAAAAGAAATTTGTTATGGCTGCCGATTCAAAACATAAGGTCTTAATGATTGGCCAGATGCAGGCACTTTCTTTTGATGATAGAATCTATTCCATTGACAAAAAAAGGGGCTGGTACGTGGACCGGAATGATACAGTCATCTGGGTATACGGGCACAATCCTTTGGATTTTAAAGATGTGGTTAAGGTTGGCTTTTACAAAGACTTTCAAAACTACGTTGTAAGTCTCAAAACTGAAAAACTAAAAAACTTCAACGATGTCACTCGTTAAATTCGATCGCGAACAGAGGCTTTATAATTTTTATAAAAAGTTTCTTGACAATCCACATCTAATTGATAAGGTTGTGATAGAATCTTTTAAAGAAGATCTGGAGCTACTTAATAATTACAAAAAACATAAAAAAATAATTTAATTATAAATAAAATGAAATCAATTGAAATCAAAGGTTTGATCCTTACCAACTTTAAAGGAATCGTTAAATTAAAAGTGAACTTTCAGCATAATACAGATGTTTTTGGTGCGAATGGTACCGGAAAATCTACAATTTACGATGCCTTTTTATGGCTACTTTTTGGAAAAAATGCAGAGGAAAAAAAAGAGTTTAGCATCAAAAATACAGTTGATACGTCGCTTAACCGCCAAGACCATGAAGTTGAAGGAATGTTGCAAGTGGATGGTGATTCAGTTACTTTAAAAAAGATTTACAAAGAGAAGTGGACAAAGAAAAGAGGTGAGGAGATTGCAGAATATACCGGAAATGAAACGATTTATTACTGGAATGATGTTCCGATGCAGCAAAAAGAGTTTCAGCAAAAAGTTTACGGTATTCTTGATGAAACAGTTTTCAAACTGATAACAAATCCTTATGCTCTTAATTCTTTAAAGTGGCAAGATCGCCGCGGGATCCTTACGCAGATGTCCGGGGAATTATCCAATGAAGAAATTGCTTCCGGTAATCCGGAATATGAAGCATTGGTTGCGAACCTTACCCAGGGTAAAACAATGGAAGATTATTTGAAACAAATAAAAGCCAGTGTTAAAAAATCAAAAGATGATCTTAAACAAATTCCAACGCGAATTGATGAGGTATCAAAAACAAAACCGGAAGCTTACGATTTCACAGCCCTTAAAAATGTGCTTGCAGCAAAAGAGACTCAATTATCTGCTATTGATGTGAGCATCCAAGATAAATCTAAAGGATTACAATCAGTTCTTGAAGCTAACGAAACGGCCCAAAGATCAGCTTCAAACTTAAGATCTGAAATCTCAAATATTGAAATTGAGACAATGACAAAAGCCAGTAATTCAACCAAAAAAGATACTTCGGTTCTGGATGGTTTGAATGCAGTTTTAAAAACAAAACAAGCTGATTTATTGACGGCTAATAATAGTCTGGTTAGGATAAAAGGTTTGGTTATAGCAAAAGAATCTGATTTATCTACGCTGGATATCACAATTCAAAATAAACGCGAAGAATGGACCACTGAAAATGCTAAGGAGCTTTCTTTCGATGACAATTCATTTTGTTGCCCAACTTGTAAACGAAATTTTGAAGAATCAGATATTGAAACGAAAAAGACTGAAATGTCTAATAATTTTAAAACTGAAAAAAGTAACAAGCTTACCGAAATTAACCGTCAAGGGGGATTGTTAAAAACTCAAAAAGAGAATTTAGAAGCAGAATTATCGGCATTAAAAATACGAGTTACAAACGGTGAAACGGTTATTTCCAATTTAGAATCTGAAATATTAACAATCGAATCCAGCATTAAAACCGAAAGCGCTAAGTCCGTTAATTATGAGCCGGCTGATGCAACAGCAATCTACAACGAATTATTAGATGCTAATGAAGTTTATAAGGCTAATAAATTGGAACTTGAAACAGTTTCAAAAACAATTCAGGAAGTTCCTAAAGTTGATGATGAACAGCTAAAATCAGACAGAAACAATCTTGTTTTAGAAATGGACGATATCAAAACTAAGTTGCGTAACGAGTCTCAGATTAAATTGGTTAACGATAGAATTACCGCATTAAAAGAGGAGGAAACCAAACTGGCTCAGGAGATTGCCGGTGTTGAAAAAACACAATTCTTGATCGAGCGATTCGAAAAAGATAAAATGACCGCCATTGAGGACAATGTTAATTCAAAATTCAAAATTGTCAAATTCAAAATGTTTGAAGATCAAGTTAACGGTGGTGAGAATCCTGCTTGCGAAATCTATGTAAACGGAGTTCCATTCTCAGATGCTAATACAGCATCAAAAATCAATGCTGGAATTGACATCATTTCCACCCTTTCAAAATTCTACCAAGTATCAGCCCCAATTTTTATTGATGGTGCTGAATCTATCCATGACATTATGCAGACTGATAGCCAAATGATCAGATTGGTAGTTTTAGAGGATTTATCTTTTTCTGAAGACAAAATAGAAAGAGATACTTATTATAAATTCATTGATAAAGTTAAAAATAATGGAGGTCTAATATTAGACGAAACATTAAAATCAGCATAATGACTGACCATATAGTCAAAAGAAACTCCGACGGGATCCTTACTGAAAATTGTAAAGAGAATGTCGGAGTTAAAATTGGAAGTTTTGACTGTACGGCCAATTGTCCGCATAATCAAAATACTAAAAAAGAAATTCAAGAACAGGCTTTCGATTTAAAAATCGTGAGGTGTCCAAAACTTCAAAGCAATCAATTAACAATAGAAATGTAATGAATGAATATATACAAATTTCAAAAAATTTCATAAAGGGTGATGTTATAACCTCATGTGATGAATTGATAGAATTAGCGCGATTAAAGAAATCGGTTTATCACTATGGGATGAAGATTAAACCAGCATCTGTCATTATAAACATGTCTTATACTGTTGTTTATTCAATGGTATCAAGGGGATCACTACACAAAATAATAAAATTCAAACCTCTTAAAATAAAATAAAAATGAGTACGCCAAACACACAAGTAGCAGATGTAAAAAAAGATATTTCAGTTCAAGTATTAAGTAAGATTGAATCTTTTCAAGCATCAGGAGAACTTACCTTGCCAAAAGGTTACAACGCTGAAAATGCATTAAAATCTGCTTACATTATTCTTTCCGATCCCAAAAATAACATTTTGGAAAAATGCAACAAAACATCCATTGCGGAGGCTCTTCTTAAAATGGTTGTTTACGGAGTATCACCGATTAAAAAACAATGTTATTTTATTCCGTACGGGGAAAAATTAGAATGTAGTATCTCATACGCTGGGAACATCGCAATTGCTAAGAGATACGGAAATCTTAAATGGATCAAAGGAAATGCGATTTTCGAAGGTGATACTTTTGAATTCGAAGTTGATCAAACAACTGGCCGAAGAAAAGTAATTAAGCACATACAAACGCTTGATAGTGTTGGTTCAAACAAAATAAAAGGAGCATACGCTGTATTTGAATTGAATGATGGATCAGTTGACGTTGAAGTAATGAGTATCACCCAGATTCAAGCATCTTGGGCACAAGGAGGATCAAAAGGAAATTCACCTGCTCATAAGAACTTTGCTGACCAGATGGCGGTTAAAACGGTTTTAAATAGAGCTTGCAAGTTATTGATTAGCAGTTCTGATGATTCAGTTCTATATGATCCGTTGGATGATGTAACTTCAATAGACGTTACATCCGAAAACGTACAACACGAAGTTAGACAAAAGGCAAACAAACAAAATCTTGATTTTTCAGATGTTGATGATGCTGAAGTGTTAGATATCCCCGCCGAAGAACCTCCAATTACTGAAGTCTCTGATGCTTCAAATAAAGTACAAAGTAATACTCTCGATTTCTAATGAAATTAAAGGTCATTTCAACCGGTAGTATTGGCAACGCTTACATTCTTGAAACAGAGAATGAAGCGTTGCTTATTGAGTGTGGTGTAAATATTTTGGATATTAAAAAGGCTCTCGATTTTAATTATCATAAGGTTGTTGGTTGTATTGTCACTCACGAGCATCAGGATCATTGCAAATCAATAAATGAGGTAATGGAATTAGGTATTAATACTTATTCCGGTGCTAAAACTTTTGAATCCATTAATCTAAAAAGCATTCATCGAGCCAGAATCATTGCATCTAAACAATCTGTAAAAATTGGAAATTTTAATGTAATGGCATTTGACGTTCATCATGATGCCGCTGAACCTTTAGGATATCTAATCGAACATCCGGAATGTGGTAAAGTTCTATTCTTAACCGATACAAATTATTGTAAATACACTTTTCCAGAATTAAATAATATCATCATTGAATCAAATTTCTCCAAAGAAATTATTGATAGAAAGTTCGGCGCCGGTAGCAGCAAAGAGTTTTTGAGAGATAGAATTTTACGATCTCACTTTTCACTCGAAAACTGCAAAGACATGTTGGCCGCTAATGATCTGTCAAAAGTAAATAACATTGTTCTAATTCATTTGTCAGATAGCAATTCAAACGAAAAACAATTTGTAAAAGAAGTAACTGAACTAACTGGAAAGAATGTAACAGCTGCAGTCAAAGGATTGCAAATCGATTTTAATAAAACACCATTTTAATTATAAAAACGAAATTATGAATACAGAAAATTTGAATGAAAAAACCAATAGCGAACTGAGCTATATCCTTGAATATTGTCCGGATTCCGAGATCAAAACCTCAGCAGGGAAAGCATTGGCCGAGAAGAACCCGACCAATAGCGAACTGAGCTATATCCTACGTTGGTGTCCGGATTCCGAGATCAAAACCTCAGCATGGAAAGCATTGGCCGAGAAGAACCCGACCAATAGCGAACTGAGCTATATCCTTGAATATTGTCCGGATTCCGAGATCAAAACCTCAGCATGGAAAGCATTGGCCGAGAATGTAGGGATCATTAATCCAGTAGATGAAAAAGCATTAATTAAAAAAATTGCAATTGCTGTAGTATCAAGACCAGGGAGTTTAAAAATGGATAGTTGGCATTGTGGAACTTCTCATTGTTTAGCTGGTCATGCTTGTGTCGAAAATGAAGAAGCTATGAGAATTGAAAAAGAACATTCAACTGAAATTGCTGGTGCTGCCGTTATTCCAAGCTATGCTCATCTTTTTTATAGCGATGATGATACTGTTTTAGCAATATTAAAAGAAATAGCAAATCAAGACTAAAACTTAATAATTATGCTTTACAATCCAGAAAAACCAATCGATGTCCAGAGAGCTGTTGAAAAGTTCAAATATTTTGTAAAGCATAATAAAGTATTTGAACTATCAGCCAAAAAAGTATCGAAGACTTATCCACAACTTAAATATGCACACCTCATCATGTCATGGTTTGCTATAGAATACGGTGAGCAGTTGGAATATATAAAATTTGAGTATTTCAAAAAACTTGTAAATTCCTCGATTTTCGAATATGAATTTATTAATCGTAAAACAGGAGAAGTAAGAATTGAATATAAAAGTTTGGCTGACCTTACTAAAGATGAATTGTCATTAGCAATTGATCGATTTAGAGATTATGCGAGCAAAGAAGCCGGAATCTATCTTCCAGAACCTTCAGATTTAGCTTTAATGAGAGAAGTAGAAATTCAAGTTAAAAACAATCTACAATATTTATGAATCAGCAAGAAATCAATTTCGATGATCTTTTTCATATTGAAAATAAGATCAGTAACCAAGAACATTTCGAACGAAATAAAGAGATATTTTCCAACCAGTGCAGAATCGTATATGAGGCTCTTTTAAGAGGCGAAAGATTGACGACTACAAAAGCATTGATTGATTACAAAATTGGCGATTTACGCAGAAGGATTAAGGATTTGAAGGATATCTGGAATGTTCCAATTAGATGGGAATATAAGAAAGGGAAATACAAAGAATTTTATTTAATAATTAATACAGATAAATCATGAACATTAATATCAAGCAGGCCAACATTAAGAACAGTTTATTCTTAGCATATAAATATGACCAGTACGTCAAAAATGCTAAGAAGTCCGCATCAGAATCTTCGGATGCACCAATTCATGATGATTTAAGAAATGCCTTTTCGGCCCTCATTCCTCACTTTGCTTTTATATGTGAAGAAATTAAAGAATCTGATTGTCAGGACAGATTAAACAATCCGGATGACGAACTACCTGAAGAACATATTTTATTGAAATACAAAACTCATGGTTTCACTATAAGTGGTCAGGGTGATTCCGAAGGAGTTACGATTTCCGGAACCAAACGTTTAGAATCAGGAAAAGTATTGAGTTTAAATACTCCGTTTTTAAAGTTCGAGGACTACAATGATTATTATTTTATGGCCGAATTAAGAGAAGCTATCGACAATCTTAAATCAGAAGTATACGAATACCTCGAAGGAAAACAAGCCCCACCAAAACAGCAAGCAATGGAACTTGAAGAAGAAGAAGTTGCAATGTAAAATTTTAATCTAATAATCTACGAGTAATGCAAATAGTTGAATTTTTAAATGAGTTTCATATTTCAATTGATTTTGGAAGATGGAAGGACCGAAATACACAAATGGTTAAAGGAATTTGTATTATTTCAGAGTGGAGTACTAATATTTTAACTGGTCAATACATTGACAATCCTACCGATGTTTCAATGGTAATTAATGTTAAGCCGGATCAAATCAATATTCCGTTTGAACATTTAAAGAATAATCAAAGAATAATTTGGAGAAAATTCAAGTCAGTTGCAAAATGGAATCATTCGAAGAAGGTTTGGGTTGTTCCCATTCTTTTTAAAGAACTGGTTTATAAAGTTGGTGAAAAATGCAAAGCTTCTACAATTCAGATTAAAGATAATTTACCTGAAAGAGTTGATGTAATACCAGAACTACCAAAATTGCAATTAAAGTTGGGAATTGTTAATTCAATTACCGGACATATTCCAAGACCATATCAAGAAGATGGTATTGCTCGTGGATTAGAATTAAAAAGATTTATAAATGGCGATCAGCCGGGACTTGGAAAAACACTTCAAAGTATTGGTACTGTTTACGCAGCAGAAATGCAAGGAGAATTTACTTTTCCTTGCATTGTTATTTGTCCATCAGCTTTAAAAATAAACTGGAAACGTGAATTTGAAATGTGGACCGATAAAAAAGCAATGATTCTTGATGACAAAAACAAAGATACTTGGCACCGCTTTTATGAAATGGGCATGGCAGATGTATTCATTGTAAACTATGAATCATTAAAGAAATTTTTTGTTCTATCAATGCCAGGAAAAAAGGATTTAAAGCACTCCAGTCAAATATTAATGGATGAAAGGATAAAGATATTCAAATCTGCAATTGTAGATGAAAGCCATCGTCTAAAAGATCCTAATTCAATACAGGCAAAAATTTGTATCCAAATTACAAAGGCAAAAAAATACATCATTCTTCTGACAGGAACACCGGTAGTTAATAAACCGATTGATTTATTCAGTCAATTAGCAGTTATGTTCAAACTTGGGCACTTTGGCGGAGAAAATGGATTTAAAGCAAGGTATTGTGAAGGTGGAAAAGGTTCTGCAAATTTGAAAGAGTTGAATTATTTAATGAACATGTCTTGTTATTTCATGAGAAAGAAAGAAGACGTTTTAAAGGATCTTCCGCCATTATCACGTCAGACAATTTTATGTTCGCTGACAAACAAAAAAGAGTTTGACATTGTTCGTGATGATTTTGCCAATTTCCTTAAAAATTCTGACTTAACTGATTCAGAAATTAAGAAGAAAGTAAGCTCGGAAACTATTGTAAAAATTACAATGTTACTTCAAATTTCTGCAAAAGGAAAAATTGAAGCAGCTCAGGAATACATCGATGAAATAGTTGATTCTGGTCAAAAGATAGTAGTTTTTTGTAAGCATAAAATAATAGTTGATCTACTCAAACAATTGTATCCAAAAGCTGTTACGGTTACCGGAAATGATGATTCTATTCAAAAACAGAATTCTGTCGATAGCTTCCAGAATAAACCAGATACCAAAATAATCATTTGTAATCATAAGGCGGCCGGTGTTGGTCTAACTCTAACAGCCAGTAGTGAAGTACTATTTGTAGAGCTTCCATGGACACAAGCCGATTGTGAGCAGGCTGAAGCAAGATGCCACCGTATGGGCCAGCCAAGTAATGTTAGGGCAACTTATTTGCTAGGAGAAGATACTTTGGACCAATGGTTATATGATATCATTCAAGAAAAGAAAGCTATTGCAAATGCTATTACCGGGACTGAAGATATAGTTCCAACAAGTATTTTAAGTAGTGTATTTGATTTGTTTAAAAAGTAAAACATGAGATATGGCAAGACCTGAAAGAAATAGTGTAGACTACTTTCCTTTTCTATGTGAGGAGGGAAATAAGATGTTCTACCTTGAAGAGACTTATGGAAATGATGGGTTTGCAACCTTTGTGAAGTTACTTAGAGAATTAGCAAAAACCGAATATCATTTCTTAAATCTATCCAAACCAAGTACAATGATGTACTTATCTGCAAAATGCAAAGTTCAAAAAGTTGTGCTAGAAGCAATCATAAATGACCTTGTTGATTTAGGAAAATTTGACGCTGGTTTATGGAAAGAAAATAACATCATTTGGTGTCAGGATTTTATCGACAGTGTACAAGATGCTTATAAAAAGAGAAATAATAACTGTATCACTTTTGATGGTTTACTTATCCTTTTAGACAGTTTAGGTATCCGTAAACTAAATAAAGAACCAACTAAAGAACCCGTAAACACACAAAGAAAAGAAAAGGATATAAAAGAAAAGGATATAAAAGAAAAGTATGATGCCAGAAAATTAAAATTTTCTTCCACTCTCCAGCCTTATTTAGAAGTTTATGGAAAGGATTTTTTAAATGATTTTTATTCATACTGGACTGAACCAAATAAATCCAAAACAAAATTTAAACAAGAAATGGAAAAGACTTGGGATTTAGAGCGTAGACTTTCTACTTGGGCAAAAAATGATAAAAATTTCAAATCACCTCAAAATGGAAAAACAGATAATAATTCAGGATCAAGTACAAATTCGGGGTATAAGCCTGCCACAGTCGATAGAGAAAAGCTTATTCAAGAGCTTACCGATGATGTTGCAAATGGAAATATCCCAGGTGTCTATTGATCAACTTCCGGCCGAAAAAAAAATGGATTTAGCCGATGATGTGATGAGGTTGCTGCAAGTCAGAGAAAAAAATAAAGAAATGACTAAAGATTGGTTGATTTTTATATCAACGTCAAATTTTAAAATAACGGCCGGTGAAATTTATTTAGCTTTTAAAATGGCTTTAAGTCGTCAGATTTTAGATTCTAATGGAAAAGAAATTGATTTGTATCCTGAATTAAGCAACAATGCAACCGGTAAAGTTATTTCCGCTTATCTGAATTTTAAAAGTGATAGCGAAGTTTACCAAAAGGCAAAAGGTAAATTGAAAGCTCTAAAATTACCTACGAATGAAATTTCAGAAAATGAAAAACTAAAATTAAAAGAAGATTTTTTAAAAATGGTTTTTGAAGAAATTACAGTTAATGGGTATTGTCAAGATGCTCATCATTTGTTTTTGGAGTTGGAGAATTCCGGAAAGTTTAATATCAGTCCCGAAGAAAAAAAGAAACTTTATCAAGAACAATTGAAAATACATATTCCATTGGAAAAAGAAGAGATAAAGCTAAAAGGATCTTATTCAGCGAAACATCTTCTTAAAAACTTCCAAGAGCGTTTAGATTCGGGTAAACCATTAACTGCAGTTGTGAACAAATGTAGAAGTATAACGGTCTCTAACTATCTAAAAGATTTTGTGTCCGATTTTGAAACCTTTAAAAAATCACTTTAAATGAAAAACCAGATCATAGTCAATAAGCTAATTGATATTAAAAAGCAAATTTCGGAATTAGGCATTGAGTATTTAGAAACACAAATGCCGGTAGCTTTGAGCGATATTGGAAAAACACTTAAGCCATTTGTAGAAATAGGATCCTCAATTGATCAATCAATAAAAAAATTAAGTTCAGATGCTGCTCCGGGATCTATTCCAAAATCAAATTGTTTGCAATCATGATTGAGCCAAAAGAAAAGGCTTGCTTGGGAACCGGAATTGCAAAGGGATTTGGTTGCGGACATAAAACAAAGCATAGGGTTTACGGACTCGGCAAAATGTGCGGTTGTTATTCGGATTGGTTATTGAACAGCGATCAGGGAAAGATTAAACTTGAAAAGTCAATGATTTCTGCAAAATCTAAAGTTCAAAATGAAAATAAACAAAAAGCAGTTAAAGAAAAATCAATTCAAAAATTTGCTATACTTTCTCCGGATAAATACCGCGCAAAATATTTGCAGCCAATTCTAAATGAAATTTCGAGACTTATCGATTTTGGCCAGTCTTGTATTGCAACCGGAAATTTTGGAAAGATGAATGGGGGGCATTACATTTCTGTTGGCGCTAATCGAACTACGGCTTTAAATCTTCACAACATTCATATTCAATCTTTCGAAAGTAATCATCATAGAAGTGGTGATCAGATAAAATACCGAATGGGTTTGATAGAAAGATATGGAAATGATTATTTTGACTACATTGAAACTCTACAAAGGCATAGGCCTCTGCATCTATCCACTTCAGATATGATAGAAATTGCATCAAAAGCATCAAAAATACGATTAGAACTAAAACGTAATACAGAACAAAAAACTCCACACGAACGAATAAAACTCCGAAATAAAATAAATCTGGAACTCGGAATTTATGATTCGAACTTCTGCGAATACAAGTTCTAAAGGCTCTCGATATCGAGGGCTTTTTTATTACAAAATATTAATCCTTAAAATAATACCATGGATTTAGAAAACTTAAATTTTGACAAAATAGAAACAATCAAAATTGTCAATAGTGTCTGGGTAGCGCAAACGACAATCTTTATTCCGAACAAAACGAAAATCGAAATTAAAGGTAACAGTGAAATAAGTGCTTATGAAAATATGCTGAAGTTTTTCTCTTATACTCAGAAACCAAAACAGATAAAAGCTTTACCAAACGGAAACAAAATCTATCACTTTAAAAACAATATATTATGAAATCATCAAATGCATTTAAAGACACAATCAAGAATTATCTTGATACAAGAGCTTCAGAAGACGAATTGTTTGCTGTAACATATAAGAAGGAAAACAAGAACCTGGATGAATGTTGCAACTATGTTATAGAATGTGCGAAGAAAGGAGGCTGTACTGGATATTCAGATGAAGAAGTGTTTGGTTGGGCCGTTCATTACTACGATGAAGACGATATTAAAAATGTCAAACCGATTAAATCAAGAGTAATTGTCAATCATGCTATAGAGTTAACGCCGGACGATGTAGCAGCGGCAAAGCAAAAAGCTTTGGAAGAAGTCATTCAACAGGAAAAAGATAGGCTAAAGAAAAAGCCTTCATCTAAGAAAACCGTGGTTACTGAAACTGTTCAATCTGAATTATTTTGACATGAAACCAAAAACAAAATTACAGCAGGAGGTTTGGAATATTCATAATAAGCTTTCCAAACCTTTAGAACATAGACCTTTTGTTATTTCAAAGCATGATTTTTACTACACCACTCACTATAAAAATCTTATTTGCTTGGAATGTAATCACAGCTGGAAACCGGAAGTTAATTCTAAAAAGAGCGTTTCAAATGTGATTTGTCCTTCGTGCAAAAGGAAGGTAAAACAGCTTACAATTTATAACGGTCAGTTTATTAGAATACTAACTTACTCCGTAATTCAGCTTGTGGATAGATTTCAGGTCATGAGATATTTTTCATGCTGGAAAATAATGCATAAAAATAAAAAACCAGTATATAAATTCCGAGATCTATTTGAAGAATGGACGGAATACGATAAAAATAAGAGTGTAGTAATTGGTTTAAATACCAGCTGGTCCGGTGACGGATTTAGTTTGTCGGATTACGAAGTACGGTACAATAACCCAAAGTATGGTCCAAGTGAATATGATCGCTTTATATCTGATCTTAATTGTCCTGGAGCAGAGTTTCATCCAAGGTTTAAAAAATACGGTCTAGGTGTAGATTTTCATAATTGTGATTATCGCTTATTACTTAGCAAGCTTGAACGAAGCTCACAAATTGAAACGCTACTAAAAGCGAAACAAAAAGAACTTTTGTTTTATGCAGTACATAAAGATGAACGCTACTATTCGTATTGGTCGCAGATAAAAATATTGCTACGACATAAGTACAAAATTAAGGATGCCGGTATTTGGTACGACTACTTAGATTTGTTGAAATACTTCAATAAGGATATTCGTAATCCTAAAATCATCTTGCCAAAAAATCTCAAGAAGGCACATAATGAATATGTCGTAAAAAAGCAAAAGCGCATCGATCAACAAAATGCCGAACGCGAAGTTAAAAGGCAAGAAAATGAACGGTTACGAGCCGAGGCAGAGACTGCATTAAGAAACATTAAGGCTGAAGTATTTAAGAACTTTTCATTAAAAAATGATAGATTAATTATTGTACCGTTGATTGATGATGATGATGTTAAGGAAGAAGGCAGAATTTTAAAGCATTGCGTTCACACAAATAACTATCATAAAAAATCGGGAATATTGTTAATGTCAGCTCGAATCGACGGAAGCCCCCTTGAGACAATTGAGATCTCACTAGCTTCTTATTCAATTATTCAATGTCGTGGTTTAGATAATAAACCAACGGAATATCACGATCAGATAATTGATCTAGTAAGAAGGAACATGGGTAAGCTCTCTCGATTAGTGGAAAAGCACAAAGACTTAAAAGAAAAAGACTCAATATTAAAAAATCTGCAACATAGTGCAGCATAAACTTAAAAATTAATTTATATGAACATAATCCTAAACAGTAAAAATTTACTCGAAAAATTATTGATTTTAAACGGCGTTATTAATTCGTCAAACACGCTGCCAATATTGGACTGCTTTTTATTCGAAATTGACGAAAATAAATTGAAAATAACGGCTTCTGATCTGGAAACTACCATATCATCTATACTTGAAATTACCTCACCAGACAAAGGATCAATTGCGGTACCTTCAAGAATGCTGATTGATATGCTAAAAACATTTCCAGAGCAGCCGCTTCACTTTTCTGTATTGGAAAATAGCACAATGGATATTATTTCATCATCGGGAATTTATTCTATCGCATATTCTCCAGCAAAAGAATACCCTACTGCAGTATTAGTTGAAGATGCTCAAACAGCCAAAATAAATTCAAAAGTATTGGGAAAAGCAATTAGCAAAACAGTCTTTGTAGCTGGAATAGATGATTTAAGGCCCTCAATGACCGGTGTTTTATTTCAGTTTTCGCCTGCCGGATTAAATTTCGTTGCAACGGATGCTCACAAATTGGTGAGGTACCAGCGAACAGATATAACCTCATCAGAAGAAATTGATTTTATTGTTCCTAAAAAGCCTTTGAATGTTTTGAAGGGAATCCTTTCTACATTGGATATCGAAGTTGTTCTTTCATTCAACCAAACCAATGCGATTTTTACTTTTGGAGATTTTGTTTTGATATGTCGTTTAATTGACGCTCAATACCCTAAGTACGAAAATGTAATACCAAAAGATAATCCGAACAAAGCTTTAGTTGATAGGGACTCTTTTTTAAGTTCAGTTAAATGTGTTTCTATTTTTTCTAACAAAACCACTCGCCAAGTAGTTTTAAATTTCATCGGTAACGAAATACAACTTTCAGCCGAAGACGTTGACTACTCAAACAAAGCAAATGAGCGACTTAATTGTAGTTTCCAAGGAGAAGACACTAAAATCGGATTCAATGCAAAATACCTTGCTGAATTAGTGAGCAATTTAAGTTGTGATAATATAAATTTTGAATTCTCTCTGCCGCAAAGAGCAGCGCTTTTAATTCCGGCTGACGGTGAATCAGAACATGAAAATCTTCTCATGTTGATTATGCCAACCCTTATTTCTTAAACTATTCAATCGGGATCTTAAAAGTCCCGGTTTTTAATTCGATATCATGGCAAAATTTAGAAGAACACCGGAAGGATTAACAACGTTGACTCCTGAACAAGATATTTATATTAATGAAAATTACCTCATCGTTCCAATAAAGACAATCGCTCGAAATATTGGAAAAACCAGCGATCTGGCAGTTAGAACTAGAATGACCCAGTTGGGCTTGATTGTTCCTCCAGAACTTTCAGCAGCAAGAAAAAAGGAAGGAATGTTTCGTAAAGGTTCTGTTCCTGTTAATAAGGGTAAAAAGCAATTTGAATATATGTCTCCTGAACAAATTGAAAGAACTAAAGCAACCCGATTTAAAAAAGGAAGTTCGCCTCATAATACGTGTGAAAAAGATGGCGTAATACGTATTAGGACCGATCATAAGGACAGGAACGGCCGACAGTATAAATGGATCCGAATTTCCCTGGGAAAATGGAAACAATTGCATGTTTATAATTGGGAATTAAAAAACGGAAATGTTCCTGAAGGCTCACTGGTAACTTTCAAGGATGGCGATTCATTAAATACAGAAATAGAAAATTTAGAATTGATTACAATGGAGCAAAATATGCTTCGAAATTCAATACAAAATTATCCGGAAGATATGAAAGAAATCATGTTGCTTAAAGGTCAGATAAAACGCCAGATTAATAAACATAAAAAAGATTCCAAATGAAAGATAAAATTAACATCGAACTTAATAAAATCATCGGAAAGTCATTTAATTATAATGGAGAGGACCTTTATTTTGAAAGATTCAAGGAAATATCGACTGGTAAAATTTGTGTTTTTACACATAAGAGTACGCTTCATTTTTATGAATCTGAGATAGAAGGTTTCTTGAAAAATCTTACAGATTGCAAAGTTGAAAACTTTAGGGAAAAGGCTTTGGTTTCACAAAACACAAAGGCTCTTTCCGGATATACACCTTCTGCCGAGAATGTTGAAATGAAAGCAACACTAATGGAAATGCTCGCTAAAGTCAAATCAAATCCCAATGCTATTCCTCAAGCAAAAGCAACTTGCGATATAGTCAACACTATGATCAATATACAAAAAACAGAGCTTGACATGATTAAGATGGTTTCTGATAAAAATAAGTAAAACGAGATTTAATCTTTAATTAAAATTTTAAACCGCCCGTAATTGGGCGGTTTTTTATTAACCCAAAAAACCAAGATCATGTATACAGCATTAGCAGTTATCGGAATATCGTTCATTATTGTCACGCTATACATTTTATGCGATACAATAACAGAAGCTTTGAGTGAAGGAAAGCCCTTTGCCAACAATGAATTAAAAGGATTTAGATAATGGACTATTTAAAAGAAGAATTTGAAGGAATGGAAATGCCGACATGCTGCCAGAAATGTGAAGAATGGTTTGATCTGCATACCGGTGTTCCCTCAAAAAAATGGTTTCCAAAAAGTACAATTTGTGAAAATTGCGGTGAGTTGGAAGATGATGAGATTGATCTGGATGAAGAAATTGCAGATTTAAAAGAGACAATTTCCGAGGCCGAAGATTCTATTTCAACAGCAAAGGCAAGATTGAAAGAACTTAAAGCTGAGGGTCATGTCTAATATAAATAAGCCAATATGCACGAAGGTTAGTTACGGTTCTAAACAATTTGCGGATGAAGACATAAAGCGAATTACTAAAAAAAGCACCAGGACAAACGTTCCTATTCGAAGTTACCTATGTACAAAATGCAATACGTGGCACCTGACCCGGAGAGTTGATTTCGCAATTACGATCGAAACTCTTACAGAAAAAGTAAAAAAGCAAAAGGAGTTTATCAATAACCTGAAAGTCCGGATTAAAGCTTACGGATCTGAATATGATGCGGTAGTCCTGGAAAGAGATAAATTAATTGTCGAACGCTCAGGATCTAATAATTCAGGGAGCAAAAAAAACAAAGCAGAATATCAAGCCGAGAAATATTACACTCTTCTAACTAAACAAAACGAAGAAACTAATTATTTGTACGATGAGATAAAAGCAATTCTCCCTGAGCATCAGTTCCCGGAATTTCAAGAAAAGTTCGAATTGTGGAGAAAAGAAAACTGGGAACTACCGCTAAAAAGTAAATTAAAGTCAATGATTAAAAAGGAAAAATCATGAGTTGGATATCAGTGAAAAATAGAAAACCTCTAACCTATAAAACAGGAAACTGGGACGGAAAGAATAGCGACCTTGTCTTGTGTGAGGATAAAAACGGAAATCATCATATAGCACTTTTTTGCGATGGTTTCATGGACGGATCACCTTTTGAAAACTGGTATGATAAGTCAGGCTTTGATTTAGATGTTGAAATAGTTCGCTGGATGGAAATTCCGGTATAAAAACCAAAGTAATCGAATTCGAAAAAAATTAAATTTAAGTCAATTATGGAAAAATTAATTTCAAATACTGCATATGGAATTGAAGTGGCAGAAATGGTAGTCAATGAAAAGTTGTCTATTGAAGAGGCATATTTAAAGTGCTGCAAATACGATCAGTTTCTAAGCCAAAAAGTAACACTTGGAATATTCGTTCCAGCGAAACTTGTTAACGGAGAGTGGGTTGTTTTGACAGAGCCTAAAGGTATTAAGTGTTGTGCAGGAATATCCAATGATTGTGACTGTAGAGGGGATTTACAATATGATTCAGAAGAAATTTACGAATACCAGGAAGCAAAAGAAAGTGTATTGTTTGAAGGTTTTGCATTTAATAGAGATTCTGAAGATTATTATTTTCTAGTTAGAGATGAATGTTACATGACCCTAATTAGAAAGAATCACAATGATGATATTGAAAGCTTAATAGGTCGAGATTATAATTTAACAGCAACCGCACAAAAACAAATCGGATTATGAAAAACGAATTATACGACATATATGATATGAGAGTTGCAAGAATCCTTTGGTTTTTGATAGGATTCATTTCGGGATCAGTTTTAATCTTTTTAATCAAGTAATTTTATGAAATCTCAACTTAATATTTTTGGTACGGAGCCAATAACTGTGGCTGAAAGCATTGAATTAACCATTGCTAGTTTAATTCAGTACGGATCACTTCATAAACATTGGGCAATGGCATGGAGTTGGGGCAAAGATTCGACCACTTTAGTAACCCTTGTTGTGCAATTGATCAATACAGGTCAGATTCCGGTTCCGGAGACGCTCACGATCTTTGCCGCCGACACAAGAATGGAACTTATTCCCTTATGGCTATCTGCTCAAGTTTTGAAAAAACAACTGGAAGAAAGAAATGTAAGAGTTGAAATTGTGACTGCTCCAATCGATGAAAGATTTTTAGTTTACATTTTAGGCCGGGGAGTGCCGCCGCCATCAAATACTTTTAGATGGTGTACCGGCCAGATCAAAGTTCAACCTATGGAAGTTGCCCTTCAGAAATTTATAAAGCAGAAGGATGAAAAGATTTTAATGCTTACCGGTGTTAGACTTGGAGAAAGTGCCGTCCGCGATCAAAGAATTAATACTTCATGTTCCAAGGACGGTGCAGAGTGTGGTCAAGGTTGGTATCAATCCGGATTGCAAAATGATTTATGCTCGACACTCGCACCTATTCTTCATTGGAGAGTTTGTAATGTATGGGATTGGCTTAAAGTATTTGCCCCAATGCCAAAGTACGGCGCATGGAGCACTGAGCTATTAGCTGATGCTTATGGAGGTGATGAGGCTGAAGAAATAAACGCAAGAACAGGCTGTATCGGATGTCCATTAGTTGAGAAAGACAAGTCACTAGATACAATACTAAAAAATCCAAAGTGGCAATATCTTGAACCATTAAAAGGATTGAAGGTGTTGTACAGAGAAATGCGACTTCCTAAACATAGGCTTCGGAAAAATGGAAACGAGCGTAAGAAGGACGGTTCTTTAGCTAAAAATCAATACAGAATGGGACCTCTTACACTTGAAGCACGATTGTATTTTTTAGATAAAATATTAAAAATTCAGTCTGCTGTCAACTTAAATGCTAATTTAGCAGGAATGCCGGAAATAGACATTTTAAATGTTGAAGAGATTTTTCGAATCCGAGAATTGATTGAAGCAAAGCAGTTTCCAAACAAATGGAATGGGGATGAATTAAATGCTTCAGTACCTCAGGAAGATATTATGTATTCCGACGGATCTATTTTACAAACACTATTTAAAAACCATGATATATCATGAAAGCACTATCTGTGAAACAACCATATGCTCAGCTAATTGTTGAGAATATAAAAGATATAGAAAATAGATCTCAAATGACCACTTTCCGTGGTAAGGTATATATTCATGCGTCCTTAAAATGGCATGATAGACTGAGAGATGATTCATTATATACTGACGATCAATTCAGAAATATAATAACAAAATTATTTGCTAAAGAAGATCAAAAAAACCAAAACAGGTTTTTTAAACCCGGTGGGTTAGATAATTTAAAGGTAGGTGCTATTATTGGACATGTAGATATCATTGACTGCGTGATTGGGCATTCATCAATTTGGGAAGTATTGCTTCCGGTTATGCTGCAGGAAGCAAAGGAAAATGAAAATATATAATCGATGCTTACCAGATCACAAAATCACAGTCATTTCTGGACCGAAAATAAAATAGTCTACGAAAGCTATAATACAATTCGAGGACTTCGATTTAGAGAAGTAGCTATTTTATGGTTCTTTTACCCAGATCATCAGAAATTAACTCAGCCAATGCTTAATTACCTCAACAAACGATTTGAATCTAAACCGGATGAAATCGAAGTTTATCCGGATGAACCTCAACAAGATCAATTATCACTTTTTTAAAATTAAAACCCCGATTGCAAGGTAAATTGCTACAAAAATTATGAAAACAATTATTAAGAGTTCTGTTATTTTGGTAGTTTTCACTATCTTATTATTTATTATAAACTCGGTCTTCAATGTGGTTTTTTATGATAATTATTTACACAACAATCTGTTTTTAGGTATTTTAATGATAATTGGAACGTCGCTTTTGACTACTTTTATTGTTTACAATTTCAAGCGTTTCTGGAGATTATTCACTTTAATACTGATTTTAACCTTACAAAGTTGTAACTACGCAAAATCTAATCAACAAGTTGTTATTTCTGAAGATTGCGGAATGAATTGGAAATTAATTAATTCAGGTGATGCGGTTCCAAAAGGGGGTTTGAATATGTGTTATATGAAAGTTGTAATCCCAAACTATCCAATGCAGGGAGAAAGTAAATTTATATCAAATCTAAAAGATCGCGTTAGAGCATCAGTTCATGTGGATTATGATTATTCTATCACGGATCCATTAGCGTTTATTAAACAAGCAAAGTATCTTGGAAAAGCAAACACCTCAGCAGATAGCACGGAAGCATTGAATGATTCTGCATTTGAAGGCGCTGAAAATATGGTTATTGATAAACGAATTAAAGATGTTGCAAAAAGAATATTTTTAAATGAAGATATGGTTGAACTTGATCAATCTGATATTGAAGCTAAGCTTCTTGATGAATCAAATAAAATTTTAGCTCCTTTGGGAGTATATTTAAACTTCATCACGCTTACTTTTGATTTGGATGAACAAACTAGACAGGCAATTGACGTGTCAACTGCAATGAAGATATATCAAAGTAAAGGCTTAGAAGAAGTAGGAAAACAAGTGATGATTGAACGTGCCGGCGCAACAAAAATTATTGTTGAGAATAAAACTGAAACAATACCTGTAAAAGACTAATTAATTATCTTGCATTTTTCGTATTTCAGTATTTTTAAGATCTCTTTAAAATAAGCACCTGAGTTAACTTCTTACACAGGCTGGAGACAAAAAAATGTTACAATTAATAACGCTATGATTTTACCAATTCTGATTGGTTTTGCATAATTTTATCGCTTTAAAATTGTACAGGATGGATCTTTCAAAATACTTCGACCGTATACCTGAGATAGATAAAGCTAATGCGGATTATCAGGAAGCTCTTAAAAAGCTTTTTAAGAAGGAGATAACACTAGATGAGTGCATGAAGTTTAAAGAGGCTGTATCGTACGCGTGCACTAAATACGGTAGAGTGTATTCAGAAACGCATCCGGATACAGCGGAAAAGATTAAAAAAAATATAAGCGAAAAAGATTTACTTATCTAAATTCTGAGTTTGCTTTTTAATAAACGAAACAAGATCCTGGTAATTCTTTTCATTGAATGAATGTCTTTCATTCTTTTCATTCTTTTTGCTCTTAAAAGTGTCATAGGTAATTCCCATGGCTTCAGCAGCCTTAACGCCGGTAATCCCGAAATCTTCCAACACCTTATTTATTTTGTCAATGGGTTCCATATTCATTTTATTATTACATTTACTGCAAATTTAATTATTAAAATTAAATTTCGTTTCTACAAAACGTAAAACCTCTCTTTCGAGAGGTTTTTTTTAGTTAAATTGATTCGATGTATAATATAAGTTCAGCAATTGTTTTAAATGTAATCGGAATTAAAATATCCGATACAGAAAGCATTAAATCACCTCCTTTTGTAAAAGCTATGAAATGTATTTTTTCGTTGCTATCTACTAAACTTTGAATTTCTTTGTAAGCGTCTTCTAACATGATTTTTGATTTAAAAGGCGGTTTTTACACCGCCTGTTATTGGTTTTAAAGTAATTTGAAGTGTTGAGTTGATAAAAAGTGCCACTTCTTAACACCTTTGTCATTTTCAATTTGGAATCTTTGATTATCAACTCTCAATATTTCGTAGTCTTTATTTCTTGTAAAACTACTTGCTGAGTGTTTGAAAATACATTTAACAAAATCCCCAGGCTGCGGTTCGTTTTCCCTGTCTAAGCGTCGGTATACCCTAACTTGTTTAAATTCTTCGATTTGCCTAATCTCTAACGCTTCTAATCTAACTTGCTCATGATACGCGTTCACAATTTCAAGAGCTTTCAAATAAACTTCATTTGTAATCATTGTTTTAAATTTTAATTGTTAATAATAGATTCATTTCTACCCTACAAATATACGACACTTTTTGGTATCGTAAAGCGTTTTAACAAAATTTAACATATTATATTATAAAATAATATTTATTGCTACTTTTGTTGAGTAATATCCGGACCATGAAAACAAATAATTTGACTATTCGACAGGAAGCTTTCGCCCAATCCTATATTAAATTAGGTATAGGTGCCGCAGCTTACAAAGACGCCGGTTACTCTTATAAAAACAAAACTGACAAAACAATACATGAGGCTGCATGTAGATTGCTGAAGAATAGCAAGGTGGCTGCAAGGATAAAAGAACTGCAATCAGTAGTTGCTGACATTGCCGATAAGGAATTTAAGATCACCTCAGAGGAGATGCTTCGACATCTTAACATTCTCCGAAATGCCAGGATCGATGAGTTTGTCGAGTTTAAAGAGGTGAAGGTTCCTGTATTTAATAGGCAGGGTAAAAAGACTGGATATACTTTGGAAACAAAGCTTTCCTTCAAAGCGTTCGATAGATTGACTGAGCAACAGCTTATGTGTATTGAAGGGATTAAGCATACTAAATACGGCATTGAAGTTAAATTACATGGAAAGGAGTGGTCCATTGAAAAGATCAATAAGCACATTGGGTTCTATGAAAAGGACAATGAGCAAAAAAACAAAGTTTTGGATATTTCAAGCCCGGATGCACGCGAAGCACGTATTGCTGAGCTGATCGCTAAGGCACAAAAATAGTGTTCATAATCACTTCATTAAAAACTAACATATTATGCTAATAAATAATAAAATATGTTAGCTTTGTATCTATGAAACAAATAAAAATTATCTGTATTGCAATCATCGGGATAATGGTTACAACGGTCTCCAAAACCGTAGATAAGGGTTCGAATCCTTCACTTTCCACAAATCATTTTAAACATAATTCAATGTTCACCCTGATAAGCCAGGACATAGAACCACTCGGGTTGGAAAGGCTCGTTAAATCATTCTGTGATACGTGGATTATTGGGTAATAAAATTGGGCACGTAGACAATCTGGATCGTGTAGCGTTAAGGTAATGATGTTTAAATCCATTATGATCTTTATAAAAAACCAGATGGTTCATTGCTTTTAAGTTTAAAATAAACACCAAACATCATGATAGAAATTGTAAACGGCCGGGTATTCGTAGAAGGAAAAGAAACTGTTGATCCGGCTTTAATCGGATATGCTGTATTGGATGAAGCTGAAAAAGGTAATTTTATAATTTGTGCAGAATCTGAACTTAAGCAACTTATAACAAATGTTCACGATTCATCTTTTGCAGCGGGTCAATACTTAGAAAAAGGTTTACAGTCTTTAATTAACCCAAAATAAAAATATTTAAGCTAAATATGAAAATAGTAAAACATAAACTGAAAGTTTATCATGGATATTTAGTGGTAATAATATCTAAGGACTTGAATAAAGTTGCTAATAAATATAATTTTCCAGACGCATCTAAATACGCGGCATTTACTTTCGAAAAATGTGTCGATAATGTCGATAGTTTCTACATAGTATTAGATGAGAAAAATATTCAATATGACATAATTGCTCACGAAGTTGTACATCTAGTAAATTATATTTTTGATTCGCATGGATGCCAATTAGATTCAAAAAATGATGAACCACAAGCGTATTTAACTGGTTACATTTTTAATAAAATACTAAAGACAATTAAAAAGGCATGAAAACAATCATAAACAAAATAAAGGCCTACTTCAAACAAAGAAAGCTACGTAAAGAATTAAGAAGACAAACTATAAATAGAGTTGTTGAAAATTATGAAGCGCTGATCAATGAGCTTAGATTGATCCAGGAAAATAAAAGCAAACTATATCGCAGTCAAAGAGAATTTGTTCAATTAAGAATTAAGCACCTTATTTCAAAGGGCCATATCCAAGTAAATAAATAATAACCCGATTGAATGCCATTAACCGATGCTGAAATATTAGAGCTGGAAGATCTTTTGAAAGCGAGAGATATTGATATGTCGCGCGAAAGACTTACAAAGGTTGGTGATGAAACAAATCCAAATTACAACCTTCTTTTTAATGCTATTCAGGACCAAAAATATGAAGTTGTTGATGGTAAACACGAATTAGTTTCCGGATATCGTGGTGCCGGCCTAGAGGGATCTTCTCGTTCGGGTA
Source organism: Flavobacterium cupreum (assembly GCF_003996965.1). Lineage (GTDB taxonomy): Bacteria > Bacteroidota > Bacteroidia > Flavobacteriales > Flavobacteriaceae > Flavobacterium > Flavobacterium cupreum. The sequence continues at coordinate 122,855 of NZ_QWDM01000015.1, forward strand.
AAACATGGTCTGGAATTGATATTATAATTTGGCTATGCCTATTTCATGAACCTGACGGTTGTACAATCAATATCTATCGTGAAACGTACAATGAATTCAAAACCACGTTATATGATGACTTCAAGCGCCGTCTTGATGATTATGGACTGCCAAATAAGTTCAAAGATACTGACGAGATTAAAAGCTTTAAGATAGGCAACAGTAAGATTTACTTCATAGGCGATGGTAAACACGGTGGAGGATGTGATTATGCATTCTTTAATGAGGTGATGTTCATTAAAAAGTCGGTGTTTGATCAGGTAAAGATGAGGTGTCGCAAATTCTGGTGGGCAGACTATAACCCATCATTTACTGAGCATTGGTTTTTTGATAGTGTATTGGCCCGTCCGGATGTTGCTTTCCTTAGAACAACATTCAAAGACAATAAATATATTTCTGCTCAGGAACGAAATGAGATTTTAATTACGGAACCGTGGAAGCCTGGTTCATATATTGTCAAAGATGCAGTAGTTCAATGCTACAACAAATTAATAGGCAAAGTTGAACCATTATCACCAACGAATCAGCCAGAACCGCATCCGGATAATATTCGAAATGGTACAGCCGATGAAAGCTACTGGAGAATTTATGGTTTAGGGCTGAGAGGAGCAATGAAAGGACTGATATTTCCATTCGTTACATGGATTGATAAGTTTCCGGAAGACAAGGCGCCTATATATCCAAATGACTTTGGATTTACAACGGATCCTAACACGCTTGTGAGGTATGCAGAAGATGAGCACAACATTTGGATTGAGCCATTGAGTTATGAACCAATAGAGACACCAGAGGCGCTTTCCTTACTGCTTGATAGTTTAGGCATTGATAAAGCAAAAGATATTATTCCTTGTGATTCTGCTGATAAATATACCGGAGAGAACAAAGGTACTGTTGAAATGGTCAAAGGGCTTAAGAAACAAGGTTTCGTTAATGCCTTCAAGATAAAAAAAACAAAATCGGTGATGTTCTGGCTTACTTCAATGAAGAAAAAGAAGATCCATATCGTTAAGAACCACTTGTACAAAGCAGCTTTAAAAGAACAGCAAAATTATAAAATGCGTGAGATTGCCGGTATCGCCATCAATCAACCTTTGGATAAATTTAATCACATGTGGGATAGTGCAAGATATGGGCATATCGCGCATAATTCACCATCAATTACACTTGAATCAACGCCAGAATCAATTAACAATATAAATTATTAATCATGGAAGAAGAATTCTTATTACTATTAAAAACGGAACCGGATAAGGTCATTGCCAAAATTAAAGAGCAATCTAAAGATAGTGCCAAAATTTTAGCCTATCAGAAAGAATATAAAGAGCACGATCGAACCATCCGAGATTCTCAGGTCGGAAATATCCAAAAAGACAAAACTGTTGGATTGGGCGAAAAAGCAAAACTGGTAAGAGCTGTCAGAATACCTATTGACTATCAAAAAAAGATCGTTTCTACAGCTACAGCATTTGAGGTCGGTAAACCGGTTACATTAATTCCATCTGAAATAAATGATTTGTCTGAGCTTATCAGTATGATATGGAAATCAAACCGTATAGATTCCTTATTACAAAAACTCGTTTCTCTGAAGAAAGCCGAAACACAAGGTGCTATACAGTTTTATATATCTGAGTTAAAAGACAATTCACTTTTTGGAAAGATATTGAATTTCTTAAAACTTAAATCCCAGGCCAAGGAAATTAAATCAAAGTTACTTGACAATACAAAAGGTGTAATGACGCCTTATTTTATTGGGGATGACATGATCGCATTCATGTGGGAATATAAGGCCAAAAACAGCGAAGGTAAAGAATTAAATCATGTTGAAATTTGGGATAGCCTGAATTATCACTATTTAAATGATTCAAGCGGTAAGTTAGCCTATATTGAAAATCCAATTCCACATGGTTTTGATAGAATTCCAATTGTCTATGTAAACCAGGATGAGCCGGAATGGTTCGTCGTTCGTGAACTAATTGATAGATACGAAACTTCATTATCAAAGTTAGGTGGGTCAAATGATTATACCGCATATCCATTGCTTCAAATATTTGGTGAGGTAAATTCATTCCCTGAAAAAGATGATTCTGGAAAGGTCTTGCAATTTCCAATCAAAATTGATGATGAAGGTAAGCAGATCCACGGAAAAGCTGAATTTCTTACGGCAGATAATTCTGCTGAAAGTGCAAAACTTGAATTCGACAGTGTAAAGGATTTGATTTATTCTATATCGCATACTCCAGATCTTTCATTTAATAATCTTAAGGGAATGGGAGACGTTTCCGGCGTAGCATTAAAACTTATGTTTTTAGATGCCGTTATTAAATCGACTATAAATGAAGGGGACAACCGAACTATGATCGAAAGAATTTTGAATATTATTACTTCTGGTATTGTAAAAACAACAAATACAAACCTTGTAAAATTTTCTCTAACACTTTTTTATGAAGTGGTTTTCAATTCTATAATACCTGATGACGTTAAAACCGCTACAGATATTATTACATCGCTTAAATCAGCCGGCTTATTATCAACTGTTACTGCAATAAAGCTACTCGACATCGTTGAAAACCCAGAAGATGAGGTTACTTTGATTAATGCGGAGGTAGCAACATTAACTAAAGTTCCTGAGGTTGTTTAAAATTATAAATGAGAATGTATAATCATGACATTTGAAGCGAATGTTTTTAACTGTTGAATTGTGCATTCTCTTTTCATAGAGTTAGCGAGATCTGATATAATTTGAATGTTTCCTTTTACATATCCCTTGTTATTTTCAATTCTATCAATTGAAGGATTACTTATAGTCTTACCTTTTCCAACATTTCTAGTTAACTTAATATTTAAATAAGGACACATTTCCGGAATGACAATATCCGAAATATCGAGATCAAAATCTAACCCTCTTTTTTTTGCATATGATTTCGATGCTAATAACATATTTTTTTCATAATTGTTGTTTCTAAATCTTAATGAGGCAGCTCTTCTATATTCTTTAGAATTATATGATTTACTAAAATCCTTTTGCCGTAACCCGGCGCATGACTTGCATGTTCTTGCTATTCCATCACTGCAAGTAACTGATTTATAATAATCAGAGATTTCCTTTTCTATTCCACATTTTTTACACTTTCTCATAAGTAATTATTTATGAGCAAATATACAATAAATTTTTCTTCTATTTAGAATGATTATAAATAACGTAATAATTTTTACATTTGTTTCTGTAAAAATGTACAACTAATTATTTCAACATGGCAGTAGATAAACTAAAAGTGATCGCAAGACTTAAGGCATTATTTCCTAAGGCTAATCTATCACAAAAAAGGTTAGACGCATTTGCGGATAAACTTTCTAAAAAACCAGCTGATGATGCTGATGATGCAGCTATTGATGCTGTGATCAATGACTTTAATGATGTTATGAGTATAGAGGATATCGCCAGATATGATGATAGAACTCGAACACTTGAAGCTGAAAAACAAAAGGCAATCGATGAAGCACGTAAAAAAGCTGGATTGGATCCTGAAAAAAAGGAAGATGATAAAGTTGAACTACCGGACAACACACCAGACTACGTGAAAGTGATCATGGGGAAATTGGACAGCGTAACAACAGAATTGGAATCCATTAAAACGGGAAGGGTTACTGAAACAAAAAAAGCATCGGCCGCGGATCAATTCAATAAATCTGAAATCTTAAAAAGGATTCCGGATAGCGTTAAGCCAAATTGGATTAATCGAATAGATGTTACTTCTGAAGTTTCTTTTGAAGACCAAATAAAAGGTCTTGAATCGGAATATGGGGAATTGGTTCAGTTATCTGCTGACACAAATCAATATGCACCTCCTGCCGGAAGTGGAAATCCTACTGACGTAAAAGTTGATGCTGCAGTTGTTGAAAGTATGCTTAACATTTAAAATTGTTTAACCTAAAAATTTAAAATCATGTCGGGAACTACCGCAAATTTAAATAATACCGGAGATAATTTCGATACTGGAAACGACAGTATTGTAATTGTTTCAAACCTGGAGACAATTCCAGGCGGTAAAACATTGGATACTACAGGCTTTACGCCTACAGTTATTCCAGCCGGTCACGTAGTTATTGAGGAAACTTCAACAGGTATTTTGAAACCTATGCCAGTTACCGGAGCTAACTACGCAGCTCTACCAGCAAGTCACACATACAAAGGAATTGTTATTTCAAGCGTTTTAACAACTAAACCTTTTGTGGGAATCATGGTAAGAGGATCTGTGAACAAAAACGCTTCAAAATATGGTATTGCCTCGATTCTTTCGGCTTTAGCAACTGCCTTACCACTAATCAGATTTACAAAAGACTAAGCCATGAATCAATCATTATTCGTACAGTTTATTGCTTATTTCAAAGCAATTGCAAAAACCATTGAAGAAAAAGTAAATGGTAAGAAAACAGAGTTGACATACCTGTATAAAGAGATGTTGACCGAAGAATTGAGCGTTGATTTACAGTGGAAAAGTTTAACTGTAAACTCAAACATTGTTGCTGCTGATGTTGTTGCTTTAGATTCAGCATTACCATTAAAGAAAAGAGATTCTTTCGGTGCTGCATCTGGAGATATTCCAAAAATGGGAATGAAACTACAACTCACAGAAAAACAAATGACTGACATTGATGTGTTGAAAGCACGTAATGTTGAAACTGCTGTTTTAGTAGATAAAATTTTTCAAGATCAGGTTAAGTGTACAATGGGAGTTCATGAGAAACTTGAATTCATATTCTTGCAAGGTTTATCAACTGGTGTTGGACTAGTAGAAGATGAGAACAATGTAGGGACTGGTGTTCGTGTTGATTATGGATATCTATCCGCAAATAAATTTGGAGCATCTGTTGTATGGTCAGATCCAAACTCTAAACCAATTGATGATATCAACCGTATTAAAAAGATTGCTAGATCAAAAGGCGATGTAGTTAAGTTGATGTACATGTCAGATACTGCGTTCGATAAATTCGCAAGTAATCAACAAACAAGAGAGCAATATGCATTCTCTCAAAACTTTGTTGGTTCCGCTATTCCTGTTCCAGATATTGAACAAGTTAACTCAATGATGCAACGTAAGTTCGGTTTATCAATTGTTATTGTGGACAGAACCGTTACAACTGAACGTGATGGAGTTAGAACCGTTAACACTCCATGGGCGGTTAACAATATTATTTTCTTAACATCGCCTAAAGTTGGAAAGCTTGCTTACGGTATTCTGGCTGAGGAAACTCGTAAATCACCTAAAGTGATGTATGAGAAATCAGGTTCGTTTATTCTATTGAAAAAATGGAGTACAGAAGAGCCATTCGCTGAATTTACATCTTCTCAGGCTTTAGTTCTGCCAGTAATTAACAATGTATCATCAATTTATTTATTGAATTCTGAAGAAGCTGTTGCCGATTCACAAACAGAAGGTGATGCAAATTTTAATTACAAGACAATTAATTATACTAAAACGTCTGTGATTTCAGCAATCAATTTAGCAACTGGAAAAGCAACCGCAAAAGCTAATAATACTGATGTAACACTTCAGAAATACATCAATGAATTATCTGACGAGCAGGTATTGGTATTTGAAGCAAACATTGTAGCGGCGTAATTCTATGTACAGTCAAGAATCTATAGATGCATTAATAAACCGCATTGGTTGGTCCGATTTATCATCGGGCCTGCCATTTGTGTTATCTGTTGAAAACTTAACAGCTAGTTCTGGAAAGAAATTCAATTGGTATCATTCATTAGTCTTGGTCGATAATGTTTATGCAGCTGTTCCGGAAGTCGAAATGTCTGAATTAAGTTTCAATGCCTATTTAAGTGATATTAGAAATCAGGCTGTTTTAAGCGTTCTTACTTCTATTCTTGATACTTATGTTGATTACGATCCTGCAACGGATTACTCTATAATCATTACAGAAAGATCAACACTTTTTGATGATTCAATTGGTTACTCAGTGGCTATTAAAATGATTGAATTATTCATTTCTACCACCAGATCAAATTTTAATGAGAGAAGTGCAAAAATGACTTATCAAACTTTGAAAGTTGAATTAGAAGGTGCAAAAAATGACAATGGCCATTTTGTAGCAAAAGGAATTGTTTACAAGTTGGAGCAATCTATTAAGAAAGCCCAAAAAGTGATATTTCCTTATAGAATTTTGGTTAATGATGGTAACGCCTGGTAACTATGAATTATACAGTAACAAGTCCGAAAGGTATTGATAAAGAAATCCAACTGATTCAGACTTCATTGTTTGATAAATTAGGCTGGACGCCTATTGATGTATTTGGTAGAGTTCATAAAAACATTTCAAAAGAAAAAGGCTTAGTTCCTGAGTTCTATGTAGGAAAGAATGAATACAAAGATGTGTTTACAAATGATCTTAAATCGGCAAATGTATTCTTCATCGATAATGACGAGCATACCACTACAAATAGAATTTTCTATTACAGTGAGGTTAAAATAGTGTTTATGGTTGATCTAAAAAAAGTAAAGCCGGCTATTGCTCATCGTGCTGATATGGAAGTTGAAATTGACGCTTTAAAAGTAGTTAAAAGACATAGAATGTTTGAAGTTGATGGCTTTGAAAAAGGAATTGAAACTGTATTTAAAGGTTTTAATATCGATCATGTAAAGCTTCTAAATATTCAACCACATCATGTGTTTGCTATTACAGGAAAATTGAAGTACAAAATTAATTGTTAATTAAAAAAACACAACATCATGGTTTACCAAGAATGTAAAAACAAAAAGAAGGCCAAAAAGAATACTGGTGCAAAAGAGCAGTGTCTTGAAGGGCTTACAATAAAAACGGCGGCCCACGTGCCAGGATTCTCGTTTGAGTCAATTGAAGACGCAAAAGACAAAACTAAATGGGATGATGCAGTAGCATTAAAGAAAATTATTCCTTTATATGAAGTAGAGGAATTAGCTTCAGCAAATACAGAAGATACCAACTTCGAAGGACGTAGAAGACAATATCGTACTGCATCAGGTAAAAAAGTTTCAACCTATAATAGCTTTTTAAGTTTATGCTCTCATTCTGCTATAAAAACTTATGATGGTGATGAGGTTGGATTATTTGAATTTACCGAAGATGGAGCAGTAAAAGGTGTTATCAATGATGATGGATCTGTAAAAGGTCAATCTGTTGTAATGAACGTTGGTAAACGTATCGACGCAACAGCCGATAGACCGCCATCCACACAAGTAACCATCAACTACAAAGATTTTAATGAATTTGAAGATGATGGTGCAATTTTCCGCCCGGAAGGTTGGGGAGCAGATGATATATACGGAATTTTTGACGTTACGTTAAATCAAGTTTCTGCATCTGCATCTGAAATAAAATTCACCGCAGCATCTGGTTGTGCCGGAGGAGATGAGCAAATCACTTCTTTGCTTGCTGCAAACGTAGTTCTAAAAGATCTTACTGGTGCAACTGAATCAGTTTCTTTCGTAGCTGCTGATGCTGATGACATATACACTATCACAGGAACTGGTTTTGCTGATGGTTTCACTCTTGGATTAAATGGTGTCGTAACTCAGACGGGTACTTCTTACGAGTCACCAACTCCATTAATAATTGAATTAGACTAATGGCTAATTACAAAGGGATAGAATTTGCAGAGGGCTATAATAAGTCCTTTGCAGATTTTAAAAACGAGTTTGCTTCTACACACGTTTTTAAGGCGATCCCATCCGGTGAAAGAGAAGCGGAACTTAAAAAAGCTCACAAAATCGCAACCAATGGCAACATTTCAGGAACAGCTGGCAAGGGCAAGGAAACTGAAGCCGAAAAGTCTGGAGATAAATCTATATAAGTTCATAAGAAGTATAGAGAAAGATTTCTTGGATATGGAAAAAAGAAGGCTTTCTATTGACAGCAAAGATATTTTCGGAAATCCAATCGGCTTTTATTCTGAAGGTACTGAGATTATTTCGGGAGGCAAAAAAAAGGCCGGGGATCCTTTTACGGGAATTGATACCGGCGACTGGTTCAAAGGCTTTTTTATGCAAGAAGTAAGTGGCGTTTTAAGATTCAGTTCCAAAGATCCTAAAAATGCCGCCATTTTAAGCGATGGACCAGATAACACTTGGCTTTCTGATGAACTATTCGGATTAACCGACAAAGAATTAAAGGAGGTGATCACAAAAAGATTGCTTCCTTTTTTTATAAACAACGCACGCAACATTCTTGAGATATGATTTACGATTCACTTGATATAATCCCCTACAAAACCTTTTTCAAGATTGCAGAATCTGGAAATATACAATTGCTATCAGATACTGAAAAGGACCCGGAAGTTCTTGCTGCATTATGGGAATCTCTTTACCAACAGCATTTAGACAAAGATGGTTCAAGTGCTCAGGAGAAGAAAACGTTTAGAATATCTAAAGAAATAAGCTCTCTCGAAGCAACATATAAAATAGTTATCATGTCGTGCGACGCTTTAAGGTTTGATTTCAATGAAGAACTCTTCAAATTGTTGACAATTCAATATGGTTACACTCTAAGAATCGAAGACGAAGAGGTTTATTTCCAAGATATAGAACAAATTGTTCGAGAGGCGAGCGCACTAAAAGTGAAGATCAACGTTCTTTCGAAGCTACTACCAAAAATTGATCAAGGTCAGGAATATAGTATTGACGATGTAATGGCTTCCTACTGTTCCATACTGGAGTTTCAAATAGGAGACTTTAATTCAATCACTTATACCGCATTTTTTAGTTATGAAAAACAAGTTCATGCTAAGGTCGAATCAATCAAGCAACAAAATTTAAAAAACAAAAAAAATGGCTAATTCTAAAGGTATAATTACACGTAAGGATATTATCGAAGATGAGGCGCTTAATTGGGGTCCAGACTATGCAAAGCAGGCTCAAATTGCAATTGACAAAAATGTAGAGTTTGTTAAAGGTATTCTTCAAATAGCCACGATTCAGAAACAGATTAAAGATTCTTCAAACAATTCAAATTATATAAATGCAAAACAGCAGGAAATACTAGCTACACAAAAAGCTATACTTGCTATTAAAGAACAGGAAGCTGCTGAGATATCTGCGAACAAAATAAAAATTTCCGCAATAGCATTAGCTGAAAAAGAAGCAAAAGCAAAGGATTCATTAAATAAAAAATCACTAGATGAACGTATATTATTGGCTGAGACTAATAAACAATTGAAGCAAGCTGCAAAGGAACGTTTAGGCCTTGTAGGTGCTTATGCAAAATTGAATCAGGCTAGACTTGATGCACAAAAACGTTTAGCAGAATTGCTTTCTGTCGAAAATAAAAATACTGCTGCAATAATTATTGCGCAAAAAGAATTTGACAAGCTTGACGCCAGAGTTAAAGCGGTTGATGCTGCAATTAAAAATTACTCGAAAAATATCGGTAATTATGGTGATGCATTCAAAGGACTAAATGCAACATTTAGAGATTTGATGTCAACTTTCGGTTTAGCAACTGGATTGGCTTTATTTGGTCAGATTGTAAAAGATATATTCAGTGTCATTAAAGACTTCGATAGACAGCTTATAGCTGTTGGTAAAACAACAAATATTTCTGGAGAAGATTTAAAGCAATTTGGTAGAGAAGTAGTTGAATTGGGTGATAAGACTAATGGAGTTACTGTTGACGGTTTAATTAAATCAGCCGAGGTTGCAGGACAGTTAGGTGTTACCGGTACCGCTAATATCTTGAAGTTTTCAGCAGCAATAGAAAAATTGAAACTCACATCAGATATAATTTCTGATGAGCAAGTTGGTCAGTTTGCAAAATTTATTGAAGTGTCGTCTGATAGTTTCGAAAATGCTGATCGTTTAGCATCAGTTATTACGCAATTAGGAAACTCATTTGCTACTACTGAGAAAGAAGTACTTGCAAACGCGACAGAGATTCAAAAAGGTGTTGCTGTGTATAATACTTCGGCCCAAGGAGTTTTAGCCTTGGGAGCTGCAACATCATCTTTGGGGTCTGAAGCAGAAGTCTCTGCCAGTTCTATTCAAAAAACATTTGGTGTAATTAATAAATCTATTGCAACCGGAAAGAATCTTGAAAAGGTTTTAAAGCTTACTAATTTAACACAGAAAGAACTATCCAAACAATTTAACCAGGATGCAACTGGTGTGTTTGTAAAATTTATTAAAGGATTAAATACGGCCAAAAAAGAAGGTCAAAATTTATCCGTTGTATTGGGTGAACTTGGACTGGATGAGGTTAGATCTTTTAAAACTATTGGTTCATTGGCTGCAAATTATGATTTGCTCGCTAATGCGATGGTTCAGGCAAAAAAGGAATATATCGATAACGCCGCTTTGAACAAAGAAGTTGCTGCTGCATCTGAAAGTCTTGCATCTATCCTATCTGATATTAAAGATCGATGGGAAGCATATATTTTAAATGCTGATGATGCTAATTCCGGAAGTGCTTCCTTGGCAAAGACTTTAAAGTTTGTTCGCGACAATTTCAAAGAGATAATGGACCTTATAGTAAAGTTTGGAACGATTTTACTAACCTACATCAGCGTTTTAAGAACTGTAAATTTTATAATGACAACATGGAGCGCATTACAAACTGCAGCTACAGCTGCTCAAATAAGATTTGCATTAGCTACTGGAATAGGGACTAAATCAATATTAGCGCAAGCGGCGGCTGCTAGAGAAGCTACGGCTGCTCAGGAAGGGTTAAATATTGCCGTTAAATCAACACCATGGGGTATAATACTTGCTTTTTTAGCTGCCGCCATTGTTGCATACATGGTTTTTAATGATGAGATGAGTGATGCCGAAAAGAACATTCAAAGAATTGTTGATGCAAACAAAGAATTAGAGAAATCTGAAAAAGCTTATGCCGATGCACGAGATCAGTCGAATAATGAAAGATTCAAGGATATTGAAGATGATATAAAACTTCGAAAAGCCCAAGGTGAGAACTCTGATAAACTTGATAAAGAAGAAATTGCAAGAAAGAAGACAATATTACAAGCATCTCTGGAGGTTTATACAAATTTAAAAAAGCTTGAACTTGCCAGAACTGAAACTGAAATCAATACTTCAAGACAGCGTATAGCTCAATTTCTCATTGAGCAAAGTGTATTGGAAAAGAGCGGATATCGTGTTAGTAAACAAGGAAATACAAGTGAAGAACTTGATCAGTTAATAAAAACAGAAAAAGAAAAGTTAGACTTTAAGAAAGCTACGTTAATGCAAAATTCTAAGCTTACTACTGAAGAAATAGCACGACTTAATAAGCAATTACAGAATTTGGATAAGGATGCTGCCGTAAAGGATGCAGAGTTTAAAGCTGAAGAAAGTAAGAAGGCGAGGGCACTGAGATTGAAAAGATTAAAGGAGCGATATGAATTGGAAAAAAAAGCACTTGAAGACCTGTTTAAACTTCAACAATTAAGAATACAAATTGCTATTGACCTTGACGAGGATATTTTAAATAATGATAAATCTTCTTATGATAAAAGATTAGACGCTCTCTCAGATTATATACAATTAGCTTCTGAGAAAATTAGAAATGCGGCTGAATTTGAATTATCTCAATTGGGAAAATATAATGAAAATACAGGAAAGCTTGTCCGTGAGTTATCAGATATGGAGATACAAACCTTATTGGAAACAGGCTCCATTAAAAAGAAGTTAACCGCTGGTCAATTACTAATTTTTGAAAAATTTCAAGATGACCAAAATAAATTAACTCAAAAGGGTATAAAAGATCGGCAGAAAATTATTGATAGTGAAGCAGAAGAGGTAAAAAAACGTGTTGATGCTCAATTACTTTTAGAGGATACTAAGCTAAACAAGGCTTTGGAAGCTGAAAATATTCTTTTCAATGCATCACTAAATAAACTTACAGATTTAGAGAAAGCACAGGAAGAGCACGAAAGACGGATAGTTGAGATAAAGAGATCTGCTGCCAAAGAAGCAAATGCAATACAGATAAAAGCAATTGAAGATTTGCTTTCAGCTCAGGACAAACTTCCGGAAAATGAAAGGATTTCAGCTAAAAAAAGAAACCAAATAGATAATGAACTTTCCAGATTAAAACTGGAAAATTCAGAAATAAATGTTGTTAATAATGATAGAGCCAACAAAAAGATTCTGTTTTTTGAAACTGAAAGATTCAAGAAGTATGAAGAATTATCAAGAGAAGCAACTTTTGTTCTCCAAGATTTAGCAAATGCAATTTTCGATACCAGAATTCAAAATATTGAATCGGAACAAACGAAGAATGATGAGTATTATGCCAAGCAAATAGAGCTTGCTGGAAATGACGAAAGGCAAAAGGATCTTCTGCAAAAAGAACGTGATAAAAAGAATGATGAGCTAGAAAAAAAGAAGAAAAAAGAACAACACAAACAAGCTGTTTTCAATAAAGCACTTGCAATTACTGAAGCAAGTTTTAACACTGCCAAAGCAATTACATCGGCGCTATCTGCCGGCCCTGGAGTTGGTTTAGCTCTGGCAGTTATTACAGCGGCGGTTGCAGCGGTTCAGTTAGCGGCAATTGTAGCTACACCAATACCTAAATATAAAGATGGGCGTGTTGGGGGACCAAAAGAGGTCGCAATGATTAATGACGGCGGAGTTACTGAAGTGGTAGAATCTAAGGATGGTTCAGCAAAAGTATATTCCGGAATGAACAAGATCGTCCAGTTAATGGAAGGCGATACCGTGCATAGATCAGTTGATGATTATAAAAAAGTACAAAGAGCCGCAATGCTGGCTAGTCTAAACATGGAAGGCAGAAACATGAGTGATTTTCAAGCAACTCAATACTTTGAAGCTTCATACGGAAAAGAACTTTTGCAAGAATTGAAAAGAAATACACAGGCAATTAAAAATCAAAAACAACCTGTTTTAAATGCCCCTAAAATCGACATTCCGCATTCAATATGGAAATATAAAAATACTAACTGGAGCTAATGGGAAATATAAATCCACAATATAACGACAGAGTCCAATACATCTTAAAGAATAAAGATTTAGGTGAAATTGTAATTACTGAGCCAATTGGATGGACAGATGATGATAAGGAATATTCCAGACATGAAACATATGATGGTATATTCCCTAAATTTTCCAATTCATTAAAGTTCGTTGGAAGTGCCGCCGATTTTATTCAATTGATAGATGATTTATATGATATTCAGGCTGAAATTGAATTGGTTAGAAACGAAAGACATCCACAAACGGATGTTTGGACTCTAACCTATTCTGGATATCTGGATTTATCAACTTGGAACAAAGAAGATAATCAGGTAAGTGTTAAGTTTAATTCCGGGGGTTTAGAGCAGGAAATTAAAGCACGTGAATCTGAAAGTGTTGAAGTTGATAGAATGACAACCATGAATGACACTATAATTCCGGAATTAAACCCAGTACTAGTGGAACTTGATGGAAGAAGGATATTTCTACGTACAAAGTTCCAGACGAAAGCATCCAGTAATTCGGTTCGATTGGTCAATATATCTTCCGATGGTAATAAAAGAGGATCTACAATTTCAGTTCCATTAGAACTTATTAATAAATCACATGAAGACGCGCAATCACCTTTAAATGGTACATTGATTGGTGATAATTCATGGGACAGAACCGGTGGAGCTGAGGTTGGAAACTTATTCTTCGCGGTTTCTGATAAAAATAGAGATCTTAAAATTAAAATAGAACTACAGTTTCAGGTTGATATCACTGTATTTGATGATGTAGATAATTTTGTTTTCTATGCCAGGTTAGGAACATATAGCTCTAGTGACTTAAATTTTAAGGAGAATAGAATTTTGTTTCAAAAAAGCTCTTATTCTGAACTTAATGGTAAAATATTCTCAGTTGATCTTGACACTACAATTAGTTTGCTGACAAGTGAAAGTTTACAATTAGTTTTTGATCAAAATGTTGATTTCCATAATACCGCATCGCAACGAATGGAAATTGATGTTCGAAATATTATTTGCAGTTTGGATCTTGAGGAAGATAGTTTTGAAGATAAATCTATCACTAAGGCTATTCTTGCTCACGAATTAGCAGAAAGACTTGTGACAATTGCAACAAATAAAAAAGGCGCTTTCTACTCTGATTATTTTGGCAGAACTGATTTAGGTTATCCTGTTGATGGTGAAGGAGCATTTATTGCTTTTACGCACGGATTTTGGGTTCGTCAGTTTGACAAATTACCATTGCCGCAAGAAGAAACTGCTTTACAAAGCAAAGTAAGTAATTTATTCAAGCCAATTACTACATCATTTAAAGATTTCACAACCTCCACAGCTGCAGTTTTTAACTTAGGAATGGGAATTGAAAATATAGGAAATGTAGAACGGGTAAGAATAGAGAAAAGAAGTTATTTCTGGAATAGAAACGTAACCGTAAAACTTCCTAATCAAGTAAAATCTTTAAAAAGATATAAAGCTGTTGATAAGTATTATTCATCGATCGAAAATGGCTACGAAAAGGGCGGAGATTATGAGGAGGCTTTTGGACTGGACGAGTTTAATGTAAAGTCTAATTTTTCTACAATAATTAGTAAAATTAAAAATGTCTATATCCAAATTTCTAAGTATCGCGCTGATAGTTACGGAATGGAATTTGCCAGAAGAAAACCAAAATCATTGGGAGATACGGAGGATACTTCATATGATGAAGACATATGGTTCCTGGATTTGAAAAAGGGGCCAACTGGCGTTTATCAGCAAAGAAAATGGCAGGATGATTTTGATAAAGCTCCTACCGGTATTTTTAGCCCGGAGACGGCAACAAATTTAAGATTGTCACCTTTTAACTCTTTACTTCGCCATGGTTGGTGGATATCGGCTTCTGTAATAAAATATGCATCAAACAAATTAAAATTTGGGTCGTCTACCTCAAATAGATTGCTTAAAACAAAATTGATTGGCAAAAATGAATATGCGGAAAATGGTGATATAATGAATTCTGAATTAGATCCTGCGAGGTTCATACCGCAATATATAGAGTTCGAACATGTTTGTGATTTTGATGTAATGCAGCAAGTCAATGGTACTACAACTATTTTAGGTAAGAAGGTTTTAAATCTTTATGGATTAGTTGAATTTATAAATGAAGATGGCGAAATTGAAAAGGGATTTCTAATGAACTTGAAACCTAACGGAGCTGGACAGTGGAAAGTATTAAAAGTAAATAGGTAAAAAATGGCAAATTCAAAAATAACAATTGACTTTACGGAAGTTCCAGCTGTAGAAAGCGTCTTAAATATTCTGGAATCCAATTATGGTATTAATCTAAATGAAATGTTCCTGGAGTCACGGTTGGGATCCGGACAAACTCAATTGCCTACATTTGGCCATGTGCCGGGAGATCCTCCAACAGGTTGGATTGGAAATATTGCTACTTACTACAGATCTGCACTGATGCTGGATTATAACGCAAGTAGTTTGTATACAATTACTGCAACAAGTTTTGGTGAAGGATTAGGCCGTGTTGTGATTATTGCAAATTATCCCGGAGCGGTTTTTTCCGTTACAGCTTCAAATGAAAGTGCAACCGTAGTTATCGTAAATGAAACTGTTGTTCCTTCAATTCATATTTTGGATGCAACGTTTTCAGAGGCTACTACAAATAAGTGCCAAAATGTAAAAGTAAATGTTACAACAGATCTACTTGCGGTAAAGATATTGAGCCCGGTTAATGTAAATCCAAATGCAGATAATCCCTTTTCTTTTGATTGGCTTCGCGGTTCGACTGTCAACTTAATTGTAGAAGATGCAAATGGTAAAACGGATTCAAGATCAATATTGTTACCAAGCATATTAAATGCTTCCAATTTTGCTATTAACGTAAATAACAGTCCTAACGGCGCTACGGTCATAATAGAAAATATTAATACTGCAGGATTAAACCTGGAATATTCTTTGAACGGTGTTTCATGGCAAATTGAAAATACATTTTCCGGACTTGACATCGGTGATTTTACGTTATTTGTTCGTGATCAGTACGGATGTTCTTTTGAAAAACCGTTTTCAGTAAATGAATTCGGGATTCAGGTTCCATACTCCTATATGTCAAAATCTAATGCCATAAGATATGCAAATCGTATTACGTGGGGGGATTCGGCAAATTATAAAACTGATGAGAATACACTCAGCTGCGAAGTAGATGTTGACACGGTATATAGGGAAGTTCAGCAATTTCAAAGCGCGGACATCGTTCCAACTCAATTTAGGTCGAACTATGCAAATAATGTTGCTAAAATCATTAAAGAAGATCTTAGCGAGGTCATAATTCCGGTTGAAAAGAAAAGCAGTAATATTGGAATCAAAGACAAACGAGACGCAAGAAAGTATAATTTGGACAATGGAAAAACCGGTGTTTATTTCTTGGCAGGTAATACTTATGATTATGACACGAATGCAACAACCGGGACATATTCATTAAACGGATTGCTTCCGGAGTGGGCCACTGTTGGGAATTATATAGTGATTTCAAATGCTTGGTTTTTGATCGAGCAGATCATTTTTGATGAATCTAAAAACGCAGATGTAATTGTGTTTTCGCAAAATTATACTGGTTCTGAAACTAGCATTGTTGCCGGATCCATTTTTAATAGGTTCAATTATGAAGTTTATGAATATTATATTGATATGGTGGACTATATCGATCAGCACTTTCAGGTAGAATTAAAAAAGACCGATCCAAACTTTACAACTATTACCTATTTAAGTGAAGAAATATGGTGCAAAATCAAGCATGAAGATGTTCTGGAAATAAGATATTACAACACAACCAACACCGACATATTTTATGCAACTGGGATTCAATTTAAGATTAGAATTCCGTTGACAATTCAAAAAGGAGCTGTTGATGAAGAAAGTGACATTCATAAAACCGATACTGACGCAATTTTACTATCTGCTGATTTGTATGAAGGAGATCAATTCATTTTTGAACCTGTAACGAAAGAAATCTGGAGAAAGATAATGATTGCGCTTTCGCATGAGAAAGTCTTTTTAAATGGAGTAGGGTACGTCAAAAATGGAAGTTTCTCGACGGAAGGTCCTTTGGAGAAATCAAACTTATATGTTTTAACGGCTAATATGTTGAAAACAGGAAATATTTACAACTCACAAGGTAGTGGGAATATTGATTTTGACGGAAGTCAAGTTGAAGTACCAGGCCTAATTGAAACTGATTCGGGATATCTAAGCTACTAAAAAGAAAAAGCCTCTTTAGTTAGAGGCTTTTTTATTACTTTTTCAAATCTTTAAATTGTTTTCCGTCAACGTGAACACTTCTATTGTCGTGATAATGATGGTGATGATGATGTACAATTGTTGTTGATTTATCAACATAACTGGATGGTCTTTCATCCGGAAACATCGAATTCCCGGCAGCCTTGCCAATTTTCCAGCAACCTCCAACAACAACTACAAAAAGTATAATTAGAAACATCATATCAGCAAAGTTATTAAATATTAACGTCTTAACTTATGCATTTTGTTATTTAGAATCGTTCTAAATAGATAAATAATTTTTACATTTGTTGTATAAATAATTCATCATGAGTTTTAAAACAGTCGTAACGCAAAGATTGGCACAAATCACTGAAATGTTAAACACAATCAGTACTAATGCGAAAAAAATATTTGAACTTCCTTTGCAGTCAACTTTAAATACTGCGTCGGAAATTCACGTATCAATTGACGGTGTATCTGAGCGTATCAACTTACAACAAATCGTTGATGCTATTTTAAAGTACAGGCAGAATCAATTAGTGTCGGCAAGTGTATCAATTCTAGTAAATGATGTTACTATTGCTGCGGGCGCAAAATGGATCATTAACAATGTGAATTATCAACTTGTTGCAGATGCAGAATTCAATATTCCTTACGCAGAAGTAGGTTACACGAGAAATGATATTTTGGTGGCCGACATGGCTAATAATATTTATAAAATAGTTGGGCCTGAAACTGCAGGTGTTTCACCAACACCGGCGACACCATTGAATGCAGTTTTGGTTACAGTTATTAGTGTAACTGATTCTACAATTCTAAATTCGGATCCTGAATTTGGTACCGACTTCGAATTACTCGTAAACAAGCAAAATTCCCTCGATGTCGATGGATCTGCGATTAAATATCCAACGGTAGATGCGGTAAACTCAGGATTATCTACATTAAAAGCGTATGCTGATAGTCTTGTTGTTGGATTATTAGATTACAGAGGCGTTTATGATGCTTCAACAAATGTATTTCCGACAACCGGCGGAAGCGGCGCCTCTGGTGCCATTCTAAAAGGTGATTTATGGGTTGTTTCTGTGGCTGGTACCTTAGCCGGAAAAGCTGTTACAATAGGTGATAGTTTTATGGCAGTTGTAGATTCTCCCGGGCAAACTGCTGCCAATTGGGGAGTATTGGAAACAAATATCGGATATGTTCCTGAGAATTCAGCAAATAAAACTGGTACCGTATCTGGAAACGAAGCATCTACTTCACTTTATCTTCACATTGCCGGGGCAATAGCATATTTTCAGCAAAAACTAACTGATGCAAATTTTGGAACACTTCTAAGTACTTTTACTTTAAAATCTACAATGGCAGATGCCGACGGTATACCGCATTTTGATTCATCAGATTCAAATAAGGCAAAAATAATATCCTGGCTAAATTTCAAGTCACTTTTTAAAACCGTTGGCGGTATTTCTATTTTCGGAACCGGCGATATTGAAGCCGGGGGAACACGAAGAACCGCTAAATGGTGGGCTATTGGAGGTGGTTCTGGAATGTCACAGCAAGGAGCTATTTTAGATTATGCACTTATCTTAACTGGTTCAAAAATAACTCAAACAACAATAACATATACTAATTTAATAACTTCAATACAAAGACTTGTATATAGAAGCGCAGCAACTGCCGGCGCATCATGTGGTGTCGCTACAGGAAGTGGTAGCGTTCGTCCTTTTTCTAGCGCTTCTGGTATTGATTTGGTTATTAAATTTGATACTTCAGATCTTACACCTGTATCTACTTCGAGAATTGCGGCAGGCATAAGTGCTCTTACTACTGATATGGGAAATATTGAACCTTCAAGTATGGTAAGCACTATACTTGTAGGAAATGATAGTACTGATACGAATCTAAAAATAATGCATAATGATGCGTCAGGCACTTGCACTAAAATAGATTTGGGTTCTAATTTTCCGCATAATACAATTAATTGTATTTATGAGTTCTTTATAAAAATTGAACCTAGCGCTAGTGTTGCTACATGGACTATCAACAGATATGGAAACACTACGCCTTCTAAAACACCTATTTATACAGCTTCGGGAAATATAACAACAAATGCGCCTATAGGTTCTAACGTTGTTATGTCTTGGTTTGTAAGCAGAAACAACGGAACAACAGCTGCTTCTGTAGAAGTTGGGGTTTCATACGTTGAAAATAAATATTTCTATTAATTAAAAAAACAAATAAATATGTTTGAACAATCACAAGTTTCGTATTTGATTTATAAAAATCGTACGGATATAGTACCAGAAGATCCAAGCAACCCATTAAGAATTGAGTTCGAAGAATGGCTTTCACTTGGAAATTATTTAACCATGTTTGAAGGAACTCCAGGTGAGGTAAATCCCATAAAGGTTCCCCAATACTTAATTGGATTACAGGTACTAATTTCTGATCTGAGAATTAGAGCAAAAACCGCGGTTATTGAAAATGAAAAGCCGATTATAAATAACGTTTATGTTCTAACTCAATGCGAATTAAACGAGATTAAGTACCAATTAGCAAAAGGATTGATTTCAGATCCTGATTTAGAATTATATTTTGAAAATGAAGCAGATCTGTTTGGAGTTTCATTAGCTCAACATAAAGCAAATATAATTGCTGAGTTCGAAGCTTCAGATTTGAATTATAAAATCTTTATGATGCTTATTGAAATGTGCCGAACTAAGATTCAAAAATTAATTCGTGATTTTGAATTTGCCAAAGCTGATGATGCACAATTTGTTATGCAGTCTTTTGTAGATATTGATTCGGCCAAAGCCTCAATGGATTATATTTTAGGTCTTTAAATTATTAAATAAAATACTATGATTTTACAATATATACCTGACGGCAGCTTACTAATAGGATTGTTTATTTTTTGTGCCTTAGATTTCGTTTTTGGAGTGACCAAAGCTACATTGACAAAAACAATAAGAACTTCAGAGGGATTTAGAAAAACCTTTACAAAATTTATGCAATACGGAGGTTCAATCATCATTGGAATGGTATTGCTAAATATAAAAAGTGTGAGCGCAAGTAAATTCGGAGATCAGTACTCAGGCTTATTTGGTGATTCTATGATTGGTATCATGATCTATATTGAAGTAGTCTCAATATTTGAGAACATGGAAGTCATTGGAAATAATAATGATTTTGTGAAATATTTTGTTCGACCCGTTCGAAGATTGATCACTTTCCAAATAAAAAATTTATTCTCAGATACCGGGAATGTTATAACTAAATAATTGAATTATGATAACACAAGCAAGATTAATAGAAAAGTACGGCATACCTAATAAGACTGGTGCCGGTTATTTGACTACTATAGATTTGCCTTATCCAATGTTTCTAAATTGGGCAACTAGCACTTATGTGACTAAAATGAGCTGTCATAAGTTAGTTGCTGATAAGCTAAAAGCTATATTCAAGGAAATACTTGAAGTTTACGGAATTGATGAAATTAAGAGGCTTCAGATAGATGATTTTGGTGGCTGCTTTAATTATAGATTAATGAGAGGAGGTTCTGAACTTTCCGTACATTCCTGGGGATGTGCTATAGATTTAGATCCTGATCGAAATTTATTGAAGGAAACATCTAAAACCGCAAGATTTGCAAGACCGGAATATAAAAAGATGATTGATATTTTTTATAAGCACGGATTTGAGAGTTTGGGACGTGAAAAAAATTATGATTGGATGCATTTCCAAGTAAAAGATTAAGTTATGATAAATCCAACTGTTATTTTACAAAATTTAAAAACTATTGGTTTGGTTCTGCTGGCTTTGGCTGCTGTTTGGTTTTATAAAGATTATAAATACCAGCTTTCAGAAAATACCCGGCAAACAGAAAATAATTCCCAGATTAGAAAATTTGATAGTCTCAGGTTTTCGTCTCAGGTTTTATCAACTGATGAAATAAATGATCAAATCATTTATAATGATCCGGAACTAAAGAAAAAGCTGGACGCCGCCAATATAAAAATCAGCAGGATCGAAAGTTTAGTTTCCCAGACTTTGAAATATCGCGATACGACTAAAAGAGAGACCGACGTTTCCGGAATGATTGACGCAATCAAAAATAGCATTCCTAAGCAGCAATCGTGGTCAGATACAACAAAGTGTATGACTATAAAGGGAATTGCGTCATACGATGGCCAAAAACTCATAATAGAGGTGAATGATCGTCAATTTAATAATAAGTCTGATGCGGTGGCTTATTGGGAACGCCGGCAATGGAGTTTCTTAGGAATCAAAACCCGGCTATTCGGAAAGAAACAATTTACATCAAAGGTTTTCGATGAATGCGGCGAAACCCGGACCATGAAGATTGAGAAAAAAAAATAAATCAAACCGAAGTGTAAAGCTTCGGTTTTTTTGTAATGGATAAAATTTAAAAAAATATATATAACATATTTGTTATATAACAAATATGTTATATATTTGTAACACAAAAATCATTAAAATAAAATCCATTAAATCCCAACTATTATGAAAAAGAGAAGTAGACGTCCGGTATTAATCTAAAATTTAAAAAAACATGGCATCAGTTAATGAGTTGCTAAAATTGCTGAAAGAAGATGGTTGGTATTTATTTCGTAATGGAGCTAATCACGATTTGTATAGACATCCAACAAAAGAAGGTCAAATTCCTGTCCCTAGACATGGAAGTAAAGAAATGGCAAAAGGAACTTTAAACAGTATTTTGAAACAAGCAGGACTTAGATAGTCCTGCCGTTTTCAATAAATCATAAAAACATGAAAAGTAAAAAGACTGATATTTCAGTTGTGATTGAGAAAACTTCAACAGGTTTTTCTGCATTCGCAAAAGAGATTGATGGATTAACTACAGTCGGAAGTAGTATTTCCGAAATTAAAGAAAATTTCAACGAGGTCCTTCAATATCATGTAGAATATCTACAAGAAAAAGGAGAAAGCGTTGCGATAACTGATTTTGAAATTAGTTATCAAATCGATTTGGAGCAAGTGTTCGAATATTTTAGTGTGATAAATAAATCAGCTTTTGCTGAACACTATGCAGATATAAATCAAAGTTTATTCCGACAATATACTAAAGGATTGGCAAATCTATCTAGTGATAAAATGCAAAAAATCTCTAAGGGGTTACACAAATTAGCTGATGAACTTAGCGATTTAACTTTAGTTTAAAGTTACGGAAACCCCTCATATCGAGGGGTTTTTAATTATAAAATAATATAAAATTATGGAACCTAGAAGCATAAAAATTCATTTTAAAGAAAATATACAAATAGATTTTCCTGATGACAAAGAATTATTTAAACTTAAACTTGTGAATACAATTAAAGAAGTTTTAAATACAATTGATATTGAAGATTTTTATGTATACGATTCTGGAAATGTACAAGAGATTATTCTTCAAATTGACAATCAAAAAAGCGATCGCTGAGGATCGCTTTTTTATTACAATGCTGGTGAATTTTCTAATATGTTTTTTCTGTTGATTTCTTTTAGATCGGTAATGTAAATCTGTGTAGTAACCTGAGAAGTATGTCCGAATAGATCCTTTAGGGCATCGATTGATACACCAGCAAGGATCATCTTATTCGCACCGTGTTTCTTCATAGCATATAAATTCATATTAATTCCTAATCCGATTTTAACTATCCTTTCCCAGCGTTTAGTTGCGGTATCTCTTTTTAATTTAGTAGATCCTGGAATAAAATCTAATTTTGCTCCCACATTACCTTTGCCTTTTTGTCTAAAGCTGCCAAATAAATAATAAGTATCTGGTAGATTTATGAAATTCATCGATTTAAAAATTTCAATTAAGTGTTGATTGATAGGTACAACTCTTTCTCTGTTGGTTTTTGTAATTTCAGGCGGAAGAGTAATTTTTGCATTATTCAGATCAACCATTCCCAAGGTAATCTTTAAAATTTCTTCCGGACGAATTCCCGTATAAAATATTGTAGAACAAAAATTCCAAAAATTACGGTGATTGTTTTGCATTTCTGTTTTAATCTTAAAAAAATCATTATCAGATGCTGGAATATTTGCGCGACTTTCGGCCACTGCTAAATTATTAATTTTGTGAGCCGGATTAGTTTGTATGATATCCCATTGAATCAATTCACTTAAAATCGCTTTTAGATGATTTAAATGTTTATTATATGCATTGTTGGTCCATTTACGTTGTTCAGCTGCCTTTTCCATCATTAACTTAATGTGAGCTCGTTTTGTATCGCAGATTAATAAATTATTCAACGAAAGAGCTTCACTTGAATCTTTCATAAATTTTATAGTTCCACTGTACCCGGACAAAGTTTTGGGTCCAATATTTGGCTTCTTTTTTTCGATTGCAAAATCTAATGATTCAATAAAAGTTAATTTAGGATCATCAATAATCAGTTCCGGAAGAAGTGGATTCCATCCTTCTTTCAGTTTTTGATGTAGTGCGTCGCGAAGAATATTTGACTCAGCTTCTCTTTTTTTGTAATTGTTGATGTAATTGATTCCATATTTGAATCTGAAAAGTTTCTTGTCATATCTAAAATAGATAAACCAAGATTTGCTAAGGTCGTCATATTTGACAACTTTAGGAATTGTGTAGATTGATTTCATTTT
Source organism: Flavobacterium cupreum (assembly GCF_003996965.1). GTDB lineage: Bacteria > Bacteroidota > Bacteroidia > Flavobacteriales > Flavobacteriaceae > Flavobacterium > Flavobacterium cupreum. Next base: position 146,769 of record NZ_QWDM01000015.1, read on the forward strand.
AATTTTTTTTAAGAATTAAAATGTTTGCGGGGGACATTTAATCAATCAGTAAGTGTACACTATTTGTTCACTTTTATTTTTAAAAAAACGGGAAGCCTATTATTTAAAGGGCTTCCCGAATTAAGCGGAGAAAGAGGTTCCGACTCCTTTATGTCAATCCTAGGTAATACAAGGGTTAGAATATATTATTTAAGCGAGGGTCACCTATAGGGTCACTTAACTTACAGCGTTTTAAAAAAAACAATATCAAAGATAAGGATTTCTGTTTAAACATAAATTTTTTGATACTCGTTTTTTTTAAATATGTAAGATATATTTTGAAAAAATTAATTGCATTAGTTTCACTGTCACTTGGAGTTTGAATATTTTTTGTTTTATTTACTACTGAATACTGGATTTAAAATTATAGGTTGATTTCCGCCATCAAGCGGTTTAAGATCACTTATTGAATTAACTTTTATTATAAATTGAGCAACTGTTCCTAGAGGTTCGTACTTCATGTTGTAAGCTTGATTAGGTAGAGAGAAAAATTGTGAATCTTCAGATTTAAATGCATAAGCAGCGGTTGCAGTAAAAACTGATGCAATTGCAGCATTGCCTTCAATGTTAATCTTAGTACTTTTTGTTACTGAAAAAGTTCCGCTTTCAATAACATCATAGTTTCTCAAAACAAAAACTTCTAATTCATCATTTAAAATTTTAATTTTTGAAATTAATTTCTTCTTTTCTGCAGTAGGTAGTTCTTCTATAGCTGTAGTAATACTTGTATTGTTTATCATTGGATAATATGTGATGCCCCATTTAATATAATTTAAATCAGAATTAGACATTAAAGATTCAATACTGCCATATACGGGAATGCTTAATTTTAAGTTAGAAACGGTTGATTTTTCCAAAATACTTGCTTCTTCATATTTTATTGGTGTTGAATATTTAATTTTGACCTCTTTTAGCGGAATTACGTCAGTTATTGTAACGGAGTTACCATTTTTTTTACCTATAACCAAGCTCCCTAACTGATCTGTAATGTCGATCAGTCGTTCAAATTTAGTAATACTATCAAACTTTAGTCCTTTTGTTAAATTTAAAAACTTATTTACATTAACTTGAGATTCGTATAACTCTAGTCCAGTTAAAGTCACAACATGATTTACGTCCGAATTAGATCGTGATATCGAAATAGGTTCATAATTAAATTTAGCATTCGATTGTGATGGATTGTATTTTATTTTAATACTACCGCCTTTGTAGCCATCTACTACAATGTTTTTTGTAGTATATTCTAATTTATCAACAGGCTTAATGATTAAGTAAGAATTGCTGCTTTTTAAACTTCCTTTATCATTATAACTGTCAATTAGAATCGTTACATCAGATTTTATATAATTTAAGATTGATAAATTTGCCTTCACTTGCCCATTGGCAGTATGAAGCACAAGGAATATTAAGGTAAAAAGAAGAAATTTTTTCATATTAAAGATTTTAAAAATTACATGGCTAAATTATTTAATTTATATACAATACTAGCAAGTAATAATACCTGTTTTTATTGTATTTAAAAGTTTAATAAATTAACAACGAGATTGTTATGGCGTATATTTGGATAGGTTGGGAGATTATGTTGTGGAAGTGACTAAAATAATTTTATTAAATTTTTATCTTAAAAAAATAAAAGTCAACTATCAAATAAGAAAATCAATATTGAATTAAGTTCAATTATAATTTTTGATATATTTTCTTATTTTCTGCTGCGATTAAAACAAAAGTATTTGTTTTGCTGATTACGATATCACCAACCACACTCCATCTTAAAACTCGTCGGTGCATTGCGAGCAATGTTACAGTATTTTAGGTTAAAAAAAACTACTCCCTATAAACTTATTTGACCTTTTTGATAGTTAAAAGTTATCTACTATTGCTATTAGAATATAATTTTTACTTTGATAACTTTACAAAAAAAACTAACACAATGAATAAAACTATAAAACTCCGAGTGAAAAAAGAAATAGACAGAAGTAGTGAGTTCAAAGTATTAAAATTAAAAGGTAGTTTAATTACCAGAGGATTTACTGAAATTATTTATATTGAAGATGAAAATGAAGATTTTTATCTTAATTCTTTTTCTACTTCTCTTGAACATAAAAAAGAAGCAGACAGTTTTATTTTAGATTACATATCAGAAAATAATTTAAGTGAGACCATTACTTTGATTAGTACAATAAATAATAACTTCTGATAGCAAAAAGTTAAAATAAAAAAGGAATTGTTAGTGTTCTCTACGATATTATCTAAAAAGGGGTAAAAAAAACAAATCAAGCAAATTAAAATAATAAAAAAGTTACGTAGATAGTAAACATAGTACATTTACAGCTACGATTAATTTTAGTCTGGATATTCTGGATAAAGTGAGCACCTAATTCTGGATAAAAGTGAGCAGTATAAATGAACTCAAAAAGGTGTCTAAAAAGTAGTTTAAAAGTATAAAATTATTTTACTCTATTGGTTGTTTTTCTAT
>NZ_QWDM01000160.1 GCF_003996965.1 Flavobacterium cupreum
CGGGGTCCAGGCCAGCACGTAGGCCAGCGCGGCGCCGGCGATGTTGATCAGCAAGATCGGCCCGATCAGCCACCTGAGCAGGCGCACCCGGATGCTGTTCATCTCACGCCAGCTCAAGCATGTAGCCGAAGCCGCGGATGGTGCGGATGGTGACCCCGGCCTCGCCGATCTTGAGGCGCAGGCGCGAGATGTAGACCTCGACCGCGTTGAGGGTCAGGTCGTTGCCCCAAGGCAGGATGGCGTCGATGATCTGCTGCTTCGACACCACCCGTGCCGCGTGGTGCAGCAGGTATTCGAGCACCGCCCATTCGCGCACCGACAACTCG
>NZ_QWDM01000161.1 GCF_003996965.1 Flavobacterium cupreum
CTCGGCGTCTACAAGGACCCGAGCCGCCACTGGGCGCTCTACGAGCTGGCCGAGAAGCTGGTCGACCTCGAGACCGCGTTCCGTTTCTGGCGCTTCCGACATGTGACGACGGTCGAGCGCATCATCGGATTCAAGACCGGCACCGGCGGCACGGCAGGGGTGAGCTATCTGCGCAAGATGCTCGACGTGGTGTTGTTCCCGGAGTTGTTCGCGCTGCGCACCGAACTCTAAGCTGTCCTGAGAATCCCTAGATCGATCAGCGCTTGCCGGCCGGCTGCCTGAACCTGCGCCGGTACTCGGCCGGCGTCTGCCCCACCAAGCGCTT
>NZ_QWDM01000162.1 GCF_003996965.1 Flavobacterium cupreum
TTCCGAGCTTGCCGTAATTATTAGAGACGATACGTCGGTGCCTGTGCAAATTGATGGCAGGTCCGTCACTCCCGTTAGTGCGAAGGTTTATGACTTGCGAAGAAAACTTTGGTGTAAATTATTTGGCCTTACCGATGGTGCGCTTCTGCCTGCAGATTCACTTTTCGGTGTCATCGACAAACCCGCTTCTAATAAGACATGGAAAGCTATACAGAAAATAGCATTTGATAATGCGTTGGCCTATCAAAATGCGTTCCCTTATTTGCCAAAAATATATGGCGATTTCAGTTCAATCTGGCCGACATGGTCAAAAAAACTTGGCAAG
>NZ_QWDM01000163.1 GCF_003996965.1 Flavobacterium cupreum
CAAGCTGCTCGGCATCACCAAGCGCGCCATGGTCGACGGCGTCGAGGGCATCGAACTGCGCGTGCACCCGACCCTGATCCCGGCCAAGCGGCTGATCGCCAACGTCGAGGGCGCGATGAACGCGGTGCTGGTGCAGGCCGACGCGGTCGGCGCGAGCCTGTATTACGGCAGGGGCGCCGGCGCCGAGCCGACCGCCTCGTCGGTGATCGCCGACCTGGTCGACATCACGCGCCTGGCCACGGCCGACCCGGGCAACCGGGTGCCGCACCTGGCGTTCCAGCCGAACCAGATGACCGACGTCGCCATCCTGCCGATGTCCGAGAT
>NZ_QWDM01000164.1 GCF_003996965.1 Flavobacterium cupreum
CCCGTGCCCGCCGTGGCCAGCCCGGGAGTGCCGGTCGGATTGATCACGACCATGCCGTCGGGCCGCGCGAGCACGCTGCCCGCACCCTTGAGCACCACGTGGCAGCGCAGGCGCGCGGCCAGTTCGCGCGCGGCCGCCATGCGGTCGCCCTGGATCACCGCGATCGTCACGCCCAGCAGCCTGGCCGCCTCGAGCGGATGCGGCGTGAGCGCGGTGGCGCCCGTGCGCTGGGCCAGTTGCAGCTGCAGGTCGGGGTTGGCGGCGATCAGGTTGAGCGCGTCGGCGTCGAGCACCAGCGGCGCGGCGCCGCCCTGCGCGCGATG
>NZ_QWDM01000165.1 GCF_003996965.1 Flavobacterium cupreum
GGCCGGGCTGGCCTACCACCCGGCCACCGACCTCGAGGCGGTGCGGGTCGTCGGCGAGGCCGCGGCGCCGGGCGGCAAATGCCTGCTGTTCGACGACAGCGCCCGTTTCGCCTTCCGCTACGAGCCCTACGTGTCGATGGCGATGAGCTATATGAGCGGGCCGGTGCTCGACCGCTTCGCGCTGCGCTTCGATTCCTCGGCCGTCATGGTGCACGAGTGGCGCGACGACGCCTCGCCCTATCTGGCGGGGCCGGCGTTCAAGATCGCCGCCGGCGGCCTCCATATCAACAACGTCAACGTGGCCAGCCTGATGCCGGGCGCGG
>NZ_QWDM01000166.1 GCF_003996965.1 Flavobacterium cupreum
TTAATCCACATCATCCACCGCTTGTGCGGGTCCCCGTCAATTCCTTTGAGTTTTAATCTTGCGACCGTACTCCCCAGGCGGTCTACTTCACGCGTTAGCTGCGTTACCAAGTTAATTAAAACCCGACAACTAGTAGACATCGTTTAGGGCGTGGACTACCAGGGTATCTAATCCTGTTTGCTCCCCACGCTTTCGTGCATGAGCGTCAATCTTGACCCAGGGGGCTGCCTTCGCCATCGGTGTTCCTCCCCATCTCTACGCATTTCACTGCTACACGTGGAATTCTACCCCCCTCTGCCAGATTCTAGCCTTGCAGTCTCCAT
>NZ_QWDM01000167.1 GCF_003996965.1 Flavobacterium cupreum
TTACCCCCTTAGAAAATTTGCATAAATGGCATTAATCGAGCCATTTTAGGGGGAACCTGCCGGGAAACAATAGTGCTTCTTGGGCAACCTTTCTATTTATCAAGAGTCGTCCAATTTACCCCCGCTTGCGATACAACATGCACCGGCCCCAGTCTCTCGGCAGATTCGCCACGCTAGCCGGATTGGCAAGAAAGCCCGCCAGTACCTGCTCATACAGTGGCAAGCTACCGGCGTAACGCGGCTGACGCATGGATACCGAAGTACCCAAGTGTTTGAGCATGAAATAGTCAGCCAGCACATCGCCCTGAGCCTCCATGTTGTA
>NZ_QWDM01000168.1 GCF_003996965.1 Flavobacterium cupreum
CGGGTAGTAGGTGCCGCCCTTGACGGTGGCGTCGTTACAGACGATCACGCACTCCTGGCCCGAGACGCGGCCGATGCCGGTGATGATGCCGGCGCTCGGCGCGGCGCCGTCGTACATGTCGTAGGCGGCCAGTTGCGACAATTCGAGGAACGGCGTGCCCGGGTCGAGCAGCATCTGCACGCGGTCGCGCGGCAGCAGCTTGCCGCGCGCGACATGCTTGGCGCTGGCCGCGGCGCCGCCGCCGGCGGCGATCGCCGACACTTTGGCGCGCAGGTCGTCGACCACGGCTTGCATGGCCGCCGCGTTGGCCTTGAAGTCTTCG
>NZ_QWDM01000169.1 GCF_003996965.1 Flavobacterium cupreum
TGAAACCTAAATATAAATATTGTCTAGCCGTCTCATTTCAACGGGCTTTTTTATGTTGTATTTCAAATATAGCCCAGGGTTTCAACCTTAGGAAACGTATTGAGATAATTTGTCTTAGGAAAATGCACTACGCTGCAATGGTTGAAACCAAAATATAAATATTGTCTAGCCATCTCATTTCAACGGTCTTTTTTATGTTGTATTTCAAATATAGCCCGAGGTTTCAACCTTGGGAAACGTATTGAGATAATTCGTCTTAGGAAAATGCACTACGCTGCAATGGTTGAAACCTAAATATAAATATTGTCTAGCCATCTCATT
>NZ_QWDM01000016.1 GCF_003996965.1 Flavobacterium cupreum
AAAATCTTTTAGAATGGCTCAAGAATTTTAAATAAGATATAATGTAAAGTAGAATGTCTTAATTATCACAAAAGTAATGGTTAGTCATATTCTACTTTACATTATTCTTTACTTTCCATAACCTTTTCCGAGTGCCCCTGCGGTTTCGTATAGGATTCCGTCACCGCATACAATACTGTCAAAAAAAGAAAAGGCGTCCCTATTTTGTACAATCTGGTAATCTTTGCCTACCACACCGAGTACGGCATCATTATCGGTTCGCACCGTACTATAGTAATTTGGTACTTCTATTTTATTGTGAATGATATCATTATCTAAAATAATTTCGAAAGAACTGGCTGTAAACAGTTCGCGTTTTTCTACCTCATAATCCAAACCTGCTTGGGTAATTGCCTCGGCGCTTGTTGGGTAATCGTTAATAATCTGCCCCAAATTGTGCCATGCTTTTTCCTTAGTGCTGAAAAAACTGTGTTTTCCTGTCTGCTCGTTGTAATTTATATTGTGTGCCATGATGCTAAATTTTAAATGATTACTCTATTATTAAAAAGGTACGTCTGCTGTTTTTTTTGATTTCTTTTCCTTTACTGCTGAATTGGCTGTAACGGTTTGTTCTTTTTTAGGAAAAACCAAAATTTTAATATTGTTGGTATGAAAGGTCAAAGTGCCTACTGCTACACCTTCGCTGTTATTGTAAACATTCATGCCTATACGCCCAAAGAGCTGTACGAGTGTTCCTTTTTTAAGCCACTGCGCTGTTTTAGTATTTAACCAATAAGAGCAATTGATATAGGTTGTTACTTCCTTTACTTCGGTACTGCCCTTAGATTTGTAATTGTCATTGATGGCAATACTGAAATTGACCACTTGTTTTTCATTGTTCACTTTTTGAACTGATGCATCTGCTGTTACTCGTCCTGTGATTTCCATAATTTTAATTTTTAAGGATTACTATTCTTTACTTTCTCTCTAATCCTGCTCCCACAAAAATTGTTTTCAAAACGAAAAAACGGGAAAAAAGAAAGCAAGATGTAAGTGGCTTAAGGATGGGTAAGTGCTATAAGTCCCGAAGGGTGGCAAGGGGAGCGCAGCCATTATGCGCACGGAACATGCTTAAGTCACTATCTTAGCTGCCCTTTTAGTCCGTTTCGAGTGAAAGCTTAAGTAAATTTTTTTTCAAATAGTTGAGTATATCTCATCTAAAAAAAAGATGAAACTCAAATTCAAATCGAGGATTATAGAAAATAATTTAACGGAAAATAAAAAAACTTAGATAATGACATGCCCAGTATCCCATTATCTTTATTAATTATGCGAGATAATTATTCAATTCATTAAAATTTATTTATTGAATACACGTTAACTAAGCGCCAAATTATTTGTGAATTTATGTGATTTATATTTTTTAAATTCACATATGCAGAATCTGAGACTTCATAAATAAAAAAACACCAAAACTTACGACCGAAATTTCAAAGTGAAAGCAGTCCTAGGGTATGAGAAAGGTCAGGCAAGGGCTGCAAGGGAGCTCGGTATAGTACCGTCGCTTATGACTAAATGGAGACAGGAGTTTCTTGAATTTGGAGTAGCAGGTTTCTGTGGACGTGGTTCCGCAAAATTAAGCGCAGAAAAAAAAAAGCTTTTCCGAACTAAAAAGAAAACTTAAAAATAGATTTAAAGAATCAGATGGTAAAAATGTCAATTTACAAAGATTCTAAAACCAGTTTTTTTAAGGAGGGCATTTTTAATTTAATATATTATCTTTAAAGTTAAATATCAAATGATACAATTTTAAAATATTGTTGTCATTGTCAATATGTTGTGAGTGGTAATGATAATCGAAATTTTCAACAAAACTATCTTTTGTGATTTCCTTTTGAACCCTTGAATTAGTAAATGATGTTGTCATCAATATATTCAGCATTTTAATGTTTTCTTGTATGTTCATATCGTCAACCACAAAAGCTATCATTCCATTTACCCTATAATAAGATTTATAGTAATTAGTAGTATATCGGTATATACCATTTTTTATATACTCTGCATTTAGCCCTGTGGTACCACTGATATTTATATTATTTAATCTTTTGCATTCAATTATATAATATGCTTCCTGCACTTCAAAAGTATTTTTTGAAATAATTTTAATATCAGTTCTTCCTATTGATGAATCTTCTGGCACTTCTCTTTCAAAATGGTAATCTAATAAATCAATATCACGTCTTAAAGTATCATTTTTAAGATAATTAAGTAATAAATAATCCCTGATTGCATTCTCATTATTGGATAAAGTGAAGGTATCTTTTGCCATCATTTGATAGCAAATAACTATTTTTGAAAGAATTCTTTCAAACTCATATTCATAAAAAAATGAGCTTTCACTGTATCCAGATGCATCTAAACTAAACATTTACAATACTTTTTTTACCAGTAGTTAATATTGCATTTACAAATTCCTGTAGGTCTAAATGAGCAATAGCTTCATGCCATAATTTTTGCTCATTTGGTTTTATAATATAAAAACCGTTCTCTTCAAAACCTCTAATATCTTTTTGAATAAATAGCTTATCAGTTATTTTTTCAATACTTAATGAAGAGGCAATTTGGATAAATTCATTTGCTGCTGCATTTGTCCATGTTATTTGTGAAATATCTTTATCTGCTTCAACTAATCTAAAAAATACGCCAACAATTTGTGTTGAATGTTTTATCTCACAGATTAATTTTAATCCACGTTTTTTATGAATAGGATTAAATCTATTTAAAAACAGTTCAACATAACTTATAATTTCTTTACTTTCAAATAGTAATGCGCTAAAGATTTTCTCATAGCCTTTGTGCCTCATAATATGTGGAATGGTAATATCCATAGCATAAGATATTACACTTCTTTCAACTTTCGATGGAATTAAATAATCGATAATGAGATTATTAAGTTGAGATTTTAATTGGCAAATTCGTTCTATAATCTCTTGATCAATTAATATTAAAGATCGAATTTTTTCTTTTTCGTTTTCAATTTCGGTAACAATATCATTTAATAAAGGTATATCTAAAAAAGGAAATGAAAACATACCTTCGTTAAACCCCTGTTCCCTCTCAATTCCAGTAGAACTACCTGTATGAAGAACGAAATATGAAAATAAATCAGAACTTAATAATCCATTAATTATTTTCAAATATTTAATATCTTCATCTTTAAAAACTTTAACAGAAGTGAGCGAGTCTTTGAAAACAACATTTATCAAAGAAATAGCAGCTATTTTATGAAAAGAATTTGACAGCCCTTTCCTAATCAAAAGCATTGGTGCCTTATAGAGATCCTTATTTCTAACCCTGTGCGCAAATTTATTAGTCCATTTAGTCTGGTAATCTGAAGCAATAGAAAATTCGTTAATATCGCGTGAATGAACGAATGGCATTCCAATCAATTCATTAACTGGATTTTCATCTGCTCCATTTTGGATACCCTGACCTTTTACAAAAGATTTTTCTTCTATAAAACTTTCTAAACTGGAATATGTTTCATTTATTCTATTTAATAGATTAAAATCATTATAATTCCCGTAGACTAAAACTTTCCATAAATAGTCATAATCTTTTAATTGTTTTTGAATAACTTTTTTATAATCATTTCTTTGAATTGTAAAAACTTTAAACAATGAAAAGAATCGGTTAGCTTTTAATGTAATATGCTCTACAATATTCTGCTCTGTATCTTTATCATTTGCATATTTATAAAAAATCACAACTGCAGGTCCTTCCGATGAATCACTAATTACTTTTTCAAATACTTCTTTTCGTACCGGTGCCAACTCAAATACTTTATTTATGAAATAATTTTCCAACAGGTACTGGCGATAATTTTTACCATTAGTATTGTACAGGACCTTGCTCGTAACAATTAGTGCACATTGTGTATTATCATCACAAAAGTCACTGGCTCTAAAAGTAAACGCCTGTGCTATTTCATTGTTGCTTATTGCTATCTCTGCTTTGTTTTGCCCTATTTTAAATTTTTCGTTTCTTTTTCTTTTAGCTATGTATTCAATAAATTTTGGCTTTTCTTCAACTCCTTTCCCTCGCTTCCACGGTGGATTTCCAACAATAAAATCAAATCTTAAATTTTTAAATTTAGAATTAAAAGTAGCATCAGTATCAAAAAAATCTGAAACAAAAAAGTTTTGATTTAATAGCTCTGGAAAATGAAAAGTTTCAATATCGGAAGGCATTTGATAATCAAGTAATGTCAAATAGATTGAGAAAATAGCTACCTCAATTGCACTTTTGTCCTTGTCAATTCCATAAATATTATTCAATGTAAGTTCTTTTAAAGTCTCTTTATAAAGATCTATATCAGAAGCATATTCAGGATTAAAATCTTGATATCTTTCAATTATTTTTCTTAAAGATTCAACCAGAAAAATGCCAGAACCACATGCAGGGTCGAGAACTCTACAAAAGCTTATCTGAGTATCTTTTAGAAATTTTTTATCTATCGTGCTCGTTAAAATATAATCTACCAAAAATAAAGGAGTATAATATGCCCCTTCGATCTCTTGTTTTTTTTGGCCAATAAATAATTCGTAGACATTACTTATGAATTCAACAGGAATAATTGAAAAATTATATAAATTAAATAAGGATATCTGTCCCGTGGAAAGTTTATTACCTTGTAAAAGATTAATTAATATATTAAAACATTCATCTGGGATTATATTAATTTTTTCATTTTCAATAGGAAATAAATCACCATTGAATTTTTCTTTTAAATATTCAAAAAAAGCCTGAACCCTTGCCTTATCTATTAATAATGAGCAAAGGTCATCATTATCCCAATGGCGTGAATTATTTTCAAAATTAAGTTTTACTTTCCTGTCTATTAAATATCTAATAAAAATAATCTTTCCAATAAGCGAGTTAGCTAAATCAACATCTAATTTATTTGTAATTAAAAGTTCTCTAGCGTCCTTAATATTGTTTAGCAAATGATAGTCAACTCGATTACTATATTTTAAATCGGTCTGATATTTAATCCAAGTATTTCCTGTAACTAATTCAAAATAACTAAAATCATTTAAATTTTCTTCTTTACCAAATAACTGAAGTGCATCTTTATCAGTTTCAAAATTAAATCCGTTATAAATTTCAACCGAATCATTCTCCAGAATTATAATAACTGGCGACTCATTGAAATTCCATATTTGTTTCAGTTTTTCTGATTTATTCAGTACATTTTCGAAAAACAAGATAAAGGGCTTATTATCAATGGAAAAAAATGCATCGGGTTTAATAACGTCATTAATTAGTCTTTCAACCCGATTCGAGAACATATTAGCCCATTTATTCTCAGAAGTAATAAATAAGCCGTTCTCTTCAGTAAGATTAAGTTTTTCAAATATTTGTTGCAAGTGAGTCATAATCATTTATCTATAGATTTAACTATTGTAACAGTATTTGTGGAAGCTATAAGCTCGCGGACATCAATATTAAGCGCTTTGGCTATTTCTATTAATGTTTCAAGTGCTGGTTGATTTTCATTTGTACACCATCTTGAAACTGTAGTGACGTTTTTACCCAGTATTTCAGCGAGCCATTTATTGGTTTTGTTTTCTTCAGCCAATACAGCTTTGATCCTATTAAGAGGCTTTATTTTCATATTAATCTGCAAATTACGTTAATTTTTTAAGCTGGAATTACTTCTGTCAAAATTTATTTTCACTCGTTGTTAACTTAAAGATTTTCATATGTTTAGTTCATATATAAATTTTCATTTTATGTCTAAGCAGATTAATCTCACGCTCCTGTGGGTAAGGCGTGTGGTGGGTAATACTCGCATAGTAATGTAGCTACAGGATAAAATTAGTGTAGATTGTAATAAAATATTAAACTTACAATGTCCTAAATCATAACAAATTGTATAAAACCCATATTCTAAAGGAATGACGGGATTCAAAAAATAGATTTCAAAGAAAAAACTTATCAAATATTTTCATTCGTTTCTTACTTTTAAATATGATTTTTTTTTATGCTGGATAATTTAAGTTTCAATTTCAAATTGTTTTTACACTTTAATTGCAAGGTGTATAAAAAATCGTTTATCAGAGTACTTTTTCAGTGAATATAGGCTTGCAATTTTTGTTTCAATAAATGTTTATCAGGCAACTGTACTTTGTATTCGGCAACCATTGTTGGAGAAAGACTTCTATTCAAAGCGTATTCTACAACGGCATGATCCTGATCTTTGCATAATAATATGCCTATGCTTGGATTTTCATTTTTCTTTTTTACATCCCGGTCTAATGCTTCGAGATAAAAATTTAACTGCCCCAGATGTTCGGGTTTAAACTTATCTGATTTTAATTCAAATGCTACCAAACATTGTAATCCTCTATGATAAAAAACCAGATCAATATAAAAATCACTATGCCCGACCTGTACTTGATACTCTTCCCCTATAAATAAAAAATCTTTACCTAATTCAAGTATAAAATTTTTCATCTGATTGATCAAACCTTTTTGCAAGTCACTCTCGTTATAGGTGTCTGAAAGGTTTAAAAAATCAAATATGTAGCTGTCCTTAAATGTGTTTGTGATATTGGGATGTAATTCTCTCATCACTGATGAGACTTTTGTGTTTCCTATAATAGTTCTTTCAAAAACACCACTATTTATCTGTCTCTCCAATTCCCTTGAACTAAATTTCTCCTGCCTTGAAAGGCGCAAATAAAATTCCTGTTCTTCGATAGACTTGGTCCTGGATAAAATAATGAGATTGTTGGTCCAACTAATTTCTCTCAGCAGTGCTGAGAGTTTTGGAAAAGCTTTATATGTCTCATAAAACTGCTTCATTCTCCAAAGATTCTTATCTGAAAAGCCTTTTAAATCAGGCTCAGTTATTTGCAAAAAAACTGCCAGTTCTTGTACCACTGATTTTCCCCACTGTGCCGTTTCTATCCGATTATGGATATACTGACCAATATTCCAATACAGATTAATCATTTCAGTGTTAACTGTTGTAATAGCTTTTGATCTGGATTGTTTTATTAATTGGATTATATCGGTAAATTGCTCTTGTATCATTGTTTCTATATTTAATTTTTCATTTGTTATTTACTTCTTAATTACTAAATGGCTTAGTTCAATATCATTTAGTAGTCTTTCCTTTTCTGCATAAATAATGTCCTTGATGTCCTTTTTTATCTGCAGATAATTCCGCTGTACCATTGCATTATCAACTTTGCGAATAATAGGAATATCGACATATTGATCCTGTTCTTTTTTTAATGCTTCATGGTCATTTATTATTTCAGAATGAAATGTTTTGAGTTCAATTTTACAATCAGGATCATCCGCTACCATACCCACGAATTCACCGGAACTTAGTCCGGAAATTTTGGATGGAGGCACTGCCGATTCCAATTGTTTGGACCGGCTTATAGAAGTATCTCCGCTATTAATGGAAAGGCTTTCCCTGTCCTGCATAATTTTTCCAAAACGCTCTGACAATTGTTTGGCAGTATCACCTGTAACCTGCCCACTGACTATGTTTCCAACAATATTCATAATTACGTCCGCCTGTTCTCGTCCATAATCTTTACGCAGCTGGCTAAAGTCCTGAATACCCAAACAAGTTGCTACTTTATTGCTCCGAGCTGTAGCAATTAAGCTGTCCATATTGTTGAGGTAAATAGTTGGAAATTCATCGAATATCAGACTGCTTTTATGTTTGTTTTTTTGGTTCACCAGCTTTACCAATCGGTTTACGTAAAGTGACAATACAGCTCCATATATTTGGATTTTCTGCGGATTATTGCCCATACATACGATCTTAGGATCGTCCGGATTATTGATGTCCAATGTGAAGTCACTACCCGACAAAACATAATACAATTGTGGAGAGGAAAGCCGTGCCATGGCAATTTTTGCAGAAGCAATTTGCCCCTCTAATTGGTCCATAACATTATTTAAGTAGGCATTCACAAAGGGATTAATAAGTACTTCGATTTCTTTTTCGGTTCTAAGCAGCGTAAAGAGACTATCGTAATCTTCCTGCATGAGTTCAATTACATGGGGAAGTGTGCAGAATTCTCCGTCTTTGTATTTTCGTAAATACCATATTATGGCGGAAAGAAAATTAATCGGTGACTCTACAAAAAAATCACCCTGTCTTTTGATCCATTCCCTGTTGAGTCCCAACAAAATGGTACGTGCCGATTCTGAGGCATCCGTAATGTCACTCATACCTGAAGGCTCTAACGGATTACACCGATTAGTCCGAGTTAAATCATCAAAATTAATGACATAAAACTGTGGCAATTTCGGATAGTGATGTTTGTATTTAAGCCAAGTATTATAAACAATTTTGGTTAGGTCATCAAACTTGAAGTCATAGACAAACATGGTGAATTGTTTACGGATGTGCTGGGTAATGACATGGCGTATGACGAAATAAGATTTCCCAGATCCTGGTGTGCCGGAAACCAGCAATCCCCGAAAGGGATTAATAATGTTTATCCAGCTGTCCCTTATCTTATCCTTTAAATGATAACGGGCCGGAAGGTTGATGGAATATTCATTATCCAAGAATCTTTCTTCCTGGGGGAAAGTTTCATTTTCGTTATTAAAAATATCCTTGCTGTTCAGCCTGTTTTTTATAATACGAGACAATAGCGTACCTCCGGAAAGCATCAGAAGAAAGCCACTGGAAGTTATGGTCATATAGGCAATTGCTGCCAACATTAATTCTATTTTCAAGTATAGTGAAAGACAACTTATAAAGTAAATCAGAATCCCCGTAATGATGTAAGCAAAAGCTGTTTTATAACTCAGTTTTTCATCTTTTCTCCCTTTTGCTCCAATTAGTGAGATTATTAAAAATCCCAAAGCAAAGAGTTTGGATTTATGAAAATTACTGAATAATCCTGTGTGGTAAATATTGCTCATAATTTTATCGCTAAATCCGCTGACCAGATGCCACTCTCGAAAGGCAGCATAGCAGTAATAATAAAAATGGATTACTAAAATAATGATGCTGATAAGTCTTGTCATATCTAAGATCTTTCTTAGTGCCTGTTCGTTTTCTCCTGTCTGCATAGCCATGATTTCATGTTTTATCGATTATTAGACTGTCCTCTTCTTTTTTTCTTTTTGTTTCTCAACTCATATGGAAGGTAATTAGCTGTCTGTTCAGATTGAGTGAGCATCTCTGCTAATTGCCCCATTATTGTGCTGGACCCTACATATTTGTTATTTCTAAAATCATCACCAAACAGTGCTGCAACTATTTCCGATTTCGGTGTTTCAAATGTGATTTCGTGTAATTTTTCACTAACCGAATTTGTCATTTTTTGTTCGGCCGGATTAATGAATGTACAGCATTCCTGTATTGCCTTAGCACTGTATTGTTTACCAAGTGTACTGCCATTAAAAACACATTTTGTGGTATGATCTACATAGGTAATCCCATAAATTAATCCTTCTGCGTTTTTTCTAAAAACAGTATTGATTCCATCTTTTTGCAGTACTTGAACTAGTTCTGCGAGCGATATTTGAGTTTTAAAGAATGCCATATCAATGGCATTTTTTACCCTTCTTATATTTGAGACTTCATTTGTTTTATTAGACGCAAATTTTTCTTCTAAAAATTTCAGTGTTGGCTTGTTGTAAAACAGACTGGCTTTTATGGGGACTCCGATAGGTTTACCGTCATCATCAAGTATCCTGTACATTAATCCTTTTGCTTTAAACATTTTTGAATCTTCATTGCCTCGGTCAGCTAAAACATTGTATTGTTTAAGCACAGCATTGAGTTCTGGAAAGCTGGCGTATTTATACGATGAAAGCACCTGATTGAGTACATTTGTAATAGCCTTTTTCGATTCGCTTCGCCCGTATTTAATCTTTTGTGAGATGATTGGCTTAAGCGTAAAATCAGTACTGTTTTTATTCCCTTGCGCCTTAATAAGTCCAAAGCGTTCTTCGATTTCTTTTCTTGCCGGTTCAGATCGGTTTTTACCAATATTTTGCATGTCAATTCGTTTACCATCCCTTTGAACATTTATGGAGACCAGATGGATGTGCGGATGTCCGGAATCGTTGTGCTGATATACCAAATAAGGCTGCTCGCCAAATCCGATTTTTTCCATATAAGTATCCGCGATAGCCATTAATTTTTCCTTGGAATAATTTTCTGAAGGATCAAAGTTGATCGAAATATGTACACTGTTTCGTTTTACATTTTCATTTAGTTCCAGCTGTTTTAGAAAACGGTTCAGTTTTACTGTGAGTCCCATTTTATCGGCATCAATCGGATAATTTCCGGCACCTATACACTTCGCCACATTTTCTTTTACTTTGTTTTCATTGTAATAGAAAACCTTGTGTATAGAGTATCCTGTTTTTATGATCGCAACCATCTTTCCGAAATTTTCTGGATATAATTTTTGATTTCATCAATCTTATCAAAAAGGATTTTTTTATCCAGTTCAGCACTTATAATCCATACTTTAAATTCCGGAATTTGATTTAGAGTATGTAGTTTTTTTACTGCCTGATTGAAGTTGTTTCCAATGCCATTTAATTGCTTGAATAACTGCATCATTTCATGGATCATATCATCTAAAGACTGATTCCTGTAAATGGTGTTTATAGATTTCTCAAATAAGTGCCTGCGAATATAATCACTCAGCTTGCGGCAAGTACTAGCTTTCCATTTTTTCTCAATTTTCGAATACTCTTCGGGTGTAAAGCGTAACCCAACTATACGTGTTCTGTTTGAATTTTCTCTTTTCATTTTCTCTCTTTTTCATTGTTATCAAACCTTAATTTATCCTTTCAGTATCACTGCTCACGAGTTCCGAGTGTAGAGCAGCAAGAAGGCTGTTGTTTAACAACAGGACATCTTGCCGATTGCAGGAACGTTGCAATTCCCCTGATACTTCAAATTTTTCTTAGACATTGCAGTATTTCTAAAATGTTTCCAACTCCGTTTTACCATTTATTACCTTTTTTACATTACGAGATGTATTAACTGTATTATTATGGAAGTGAATACACTATTTATAAAGGCATTAACATTTCAGTATTTTTTATAAAATCTAATTCTCTTTTATTTTTAGAACTCAAGGAAAGTGCACACTGCATATAATTAGGAACTACTGTAACCTGGGTAATTGTAATGCCAATTTATGCTCTGTATTTTAGATTGAAAAATGTGCTCTTTCAAAGCAGTAAACCCATTTTAAAAAGCAAAATCCTGACTGTTTTAAGGAAGGTTTTTGGCTGGTCATTTTTAACTTTATTTTTATTTCAGAGACAAAATTAGGCAAGCGAAATGGATTTTGCCTATGATGGACATATTATGTCCATGACACTTTAGAACTCCATCCATACCTTTGTATCAATAAATTATTAATTAAAAACGTGAAGATTATGACAACAAATGATGTGGCCAAGGTTTTTGATACTGTGCTTAGTATCCCTGGTATGAATGATGTAGTGAAGATTGATTTGAAAATTTCACGAAAAAATGTATTGTTATTAAACCATGTTATTGAACGTGGATTATCTTCGAAGGATAATGATAAACCATCAATTCTTCTGACTAGCATTGCAGAAGAAAACTTTCAGGAATTAAAACTCTTTGGAGAGGAATGTTTACAAAAAGCAGGACTGATAGAACTCAGTGAAAAACTAAGTGTACTTGGTGATGCCATAAAGTAGCAACAATTAAAATCAACAAATTAGCGGATGCCATTAGAAAAATAATTTCTGATGGCATCTTTTTTATTGTAAAGGGAACCCTATTGCATTTTTTAACTACGATTGAATGTTATTGAAAAATCTTGGCAGGTTTTTGATAATAGTTTATAGCAGCAAGTGATTTAATTTTGTCTATGTCATTGTAAATTAAGTATTTATTTCAAGTCGTTAGTTTATGTGTTGAAATTTATTTATTCTATGACAGATGTAGATTTTTAAATAAACCTTATAAAGAATTACTTCTTTAAATTAATTTCTAATTCGAGTGAAATCAAATATAAACCTCAAGACGCTCATACTGGACATAATTTGTTTAGTATTTGCACTCCTTTTTATGTATGCTGCTGCCAGTAAACTATTCGATTTTGAAAATTTTAAAATACAATTAGGACAGTCTCCATTATTGAGCGCTTTTGCAAACTGGATTTCTATCACTGTGCCTGTTTCAGAACTTATTATAGCGGTCGTATTATTTATTAGAAATTATAGACTTATAGGACTTTGTGCTGCTTACATGCTTATGATAATGTTTACAGTTTACATCTATATTATTTTGAATTTTAGTGCTTTTGTGCCGTGTTCCTGTGGTGGGATATTGGAAAAAATGACTTGGAGAGAACATCTGATTTTCAATATCTGCTTTGTCCTATTAGCCATAATAGGTATCATACTGGCACCGAAACATAAGATATCAATAACCGACAAATCTGGAAATCATGAATAACAAATTAAAGATTATCATATTATTTGTCTGCACTGTTTTTAGCGCTGGTGTTGTGATTCTATTTTTTAATCTGTCAGAGCATATGATTCATTATGAAAATAAATTTATTCGACGATTTCCACAGCATGTTGCCCAGGAGATACATCAGGCAGATTTAACTTATAATTCCTATTATTTTGCAGGAAGCGGTAACGGTAAAATATACCTTGGTAATTACACTGCACCATTGCAGATAATGGAGCTTGATTCCACATTAAAAATTAGAAAAATTCAGCATCTAGAATTAAAGGAGCAACACCTCGCTTTTCGTTCTCCTCAAATAAGAGTGAAAGATCATAATTTTTATGTTTTTGAGGGAATCGTTCCTTATATATTTAAAGGGAATACGGCTAATTGGAAAGCTTATTTAAGAATAAACAGCGGTTATTACTTTTCGCACTTAGAACCGATGGATTCCGTGAACATGGCTATTCGATATATGAAACCAAAAAAAGGAGAAAGCCTTATGGGGACCTTAAATTTATCTGATACCACAAAGGTAAAGTTTGCGCCATTATTATTGCAAAAACAGTTTGATGGCATATTTGATACAGATGGGAGTTTTCATTTCAATAAGCAGCTTAATAAAATAGTGTATGTGTACCTGTACCGGAACCAGTTCATAGTTTTTAATCCGGATCTTACTTTAGATTACAGAGGAAATACTATTGATACTGTAAGCCGCGCTCAAATTAAATTAGTAAAGCTTAAAAACAGTACCATGAAAACCTTTTCTAAACCGCCACTAATAGTTAATAAATTAATTACTATGGAAGGGAATCTATTGTATGTCAACTCCGCTTTGCCGGGGTTGTATGAGTCAGAAGATATTTGGAAGACAGCGAGTATTATAGATGTATATGACCTCACAAATAAAACATATCGATCAAGTTTTCCAATTTACAATATAGGAGACAAAAAAATAAGAAGTATGTATGTGCTGCATGGTCTCCTGTATGCACTGATTGGCGAAAAAATAGTATGTTATAAACTGAGGGGACATCTTACACAAAGCAGTCCTGTAAGTAAATGAAAAAAGATCAGCAATGATTAAAATATATCGCGCGATGTCAGGGGTAAGATCGAAAACCTGTAAAAAAGAGTAGGTCATAATGATTAAATATTTTTATTATGAAAAGAAATTTTTTAAAAAGAATCATGATGCCGGCGGCGGTTGTGGTTCTAGGTGTGGGTGGTGCTTTTGCAACTACCTCAATGAGCAGTACAAAAGCACTTGCAAATGTACAGGGCTATAGATATGTATCACAAGCAGATCCGTGTCATGCCGAACAGCAATGTAGTAATACTTTTAATGCTAACATTTGTACTTCTGGAGGTGCCCAATTATTTGGTAAAGCCAATCCAAATGTCAATGTTTGTGATGTGCCTTTGTACAAAATCCCAAACTAATTATTAGTTATTCGGATTATTTTTAAAAGCAATGCAGCTCCAACTTCTGTTAGGAACTGCATTGTTCTTTTATTGACTTTTAGTGGTTTCTCTTATTTTGGCTCAAACCATTTCGGTTTTGTATCGCCTTTCAAATAATATCCAAACCATTCAGAAATTTTGAATGTTAGATCTATTTGATTTTCTTTTCTCTGTATAATATGACTTTCTTTTGGATAAAGAATCATAATATGTTCCTTTTGAAGTCGTCTAAGCGCCAGATAAAATTCCATTGTCTGGGATGGATTTACTTGTGAGTCGTCAGCTCCAGTGTAGGATAATAATGGGGTCTTGACATTTGATGCAAAATGGATAGGGGAATTTTTTTGATAGCCTTCATAATTTTCAAAAAGTGTTTTTCTCATGCGTAACTGCTGATATTCATAACGCCAGCTGTTTGGGTTTTTGTATCCCCAATTTACTGATAAATAACCACTGATTAAATCTGAGACACCGGAACCGGCAACCGCAGCTGCAAAGAGATTCGTTTGAGTAATGATGAAATCAGCTTCATAAGCTCCAAAGGAATGCCCAATTAATCCGACCCTGGCTTTATCAATCGAGGCCGTTGCTATTGCACTTTTGGTAGCTGCTATTACAGAATCTGCTGCAGAATATCCCGGGTTTCCTATTTGATAAATTATGTCCGGTAACAAGACAAAATAGTCTAAACTTGTAAAATAAGTTACGTTAAACGCAGAGCCATTGAGCAGGCTTGGATTTACATAAGTATGAAGTGCTTTTGTCTGCTTTTGGTATATATTTACAATCATTGGATACTGTCTCTTGGAATCATAGTCAAAAGGATAAAATAAGACGCCTTTCATAGCCGTTCCTTTGGAATTTTTATACGTTACAAGTTCAGATTTACCCCAGCTGTAATAATTATGCTGCAGATTACTTTTATAAATAGTCTTTGGCGGATCATTGCCTCTTTTAAAAAACAATGCCGGAGGCTCATTAAAATCTTCCTGCAAATACACATAAGCATTTGATATTTTCGATTTATGAATTGAACTGGTTAATTTTGACCGGTATACTATAGGCTGTAACTGCTGATTTTTATCCAAATAAAAATATCCAGATTTGCTATTGTCAATTGCTTGTGCTTTCAATATTAAATTAGAGGTAAGATCTAAAAGTTCTCCTTTCAATACAATTTGATTTCCATTTTCTTTATCAATATCGGCCAGTCTGAAAACCTGCTGATTCTCCCTGCCGCAGGTTAGTTTTTTAGCCAGTGTTCCATTGGACTTAAATTGCCAGATGTCAAATTTATCATAGAGCAGTACGGACTGATCATTTGCATCGAATCCCGCATAACCATAAGGATCAGGTTCTCCAGATTCTTCATCGGAATCGTAATAAAAAGAAACAGCTGTGTTTGATGTTATATTTTTATGAATACCAGTTTCATAGTCATAAATCCACCAATTATGCTCTTTAAAATAAACTATATATTTACCAGAGGGGGAGAAATATAATTTGCCAAATGTGCCAGAATGCTGTTTTAAAAATTCTGTCTTTGTACCGGTTTTTAAATCTAAAAGATAATAGTCTCTGTCGGCTTCCTGTTTAAAGGAAGGTTTGTTGGTATCGGGATTATATATCAGCGCAAATTGTTGGTTTTCTCCCAATAAAGCTATTGGATGCTTATCATCGCCAATTTGCAAAAAATGGTTGTTTTCTGATTCCCAGTAAACTAGTCTTGAAATATCCTGAACATTGCCGTAACTGGATCGAAATGGAAACAACTCTTTGTCCGCGGCATTCCAAATTTGTACATCCAAGTCATTCTTAACAACATTTTCATCCGGTTTTTTTCTGATCCTAAAAAAGACACGTTTACTATCCTCTGAAATCCCAAGTGATGAAGTGTAATTAGCGTCCAGGACCTGGTCTTTTGGCCATGTTTTTTCGACAGTAGTTTCATATTCAGAAAGTTGACTCTCTTGAATTTTATAGAACAAAACCGTATCGGCAGTAAAAGGTTTTCCAGAAGTTAAACGACTCACAAAGGCAATCGATTTTCCCTTTGTTTGCCAGATTATATTTTCAAATTGTCTCTCTGTATTTTGTACTACTATAGTTTTGGAAATTTGTTTTCCAAATTTAAGCAGACCAACTGTGCTTTTATTAGATTCTGAAGTACAATAGCCAAGCATACTACTATTGGGGTTCATATTGTAGGAAGTGACATTGTGAATATTATCAATTAAATTTCCATTGACATTTCTAATTTCAATCTTCATTTTGCCTTCAATTTCTTTGCTATATAGAATCAGGTACTTTCCGTAATTTGAAAATGAAAATGCCCGTACATTCTCAATATTTTGAGTTTTTCCTGTTTTTAAATTAACCATTTGGAATATGTCATCAGAAGTCATACAGGCAAACCAATTTTCCGCTATAAATTTTCCATTGCAGCCTTTTGCAAAAGCAATGATTTCTAAATTGTTGGTATTTCTAACAAAAAGGGTATCTAGTCCCGATTCGTATGTAAGTGAATAGCTGACCCAATTGCCGTAATCTGAAACAGCCTCTGCTTTGAGCGTACTCCACAAATGAAAATCTGTCGGAGTCAGCTTCCTTGTTTTTTTAACCTGTCCGTTTACCAGACAGGTTATCAAAAACAAAATAATACTAATTCCAATTATTTTGCAGTTGGACATAATCGTATTCATCAGTATCCCGAATTTTGAGGTTTTAAATTGGGGTTGAGATTAAGTTCCACTTCCGGAATTGGGAACAAAACATCTCGGGTATCCCAACCTGATTTTGCAATAGATAAAACAGACTGAATTTTACCCACTCTTTTTAAATCAAAAAAGCGGTGTCCGAATTCGGTAAATAATTCCATCTGTCTTTCGTGCAATATTGCATCGAGGATTTCGCTTTGTGTACCGGCAAGGGTATCCCCGAGCCCTGCTTTATTTCTAATCTTGTTCAAATCTTCTTTAGCACCTATAAGTTCGCCTGCCTGTGCCCGGGCTTCTGCCCGTATCAGGTATATTTCTGCAAGACGAAAGATGATGGAATACTCTCTTGATGATTCAGTATCGGAATATTTGTATTTAAAAGGATGATACCATGTTGTTGTACCATCTGTAACTGCTTTTATCCAATGTGTTTTTCGAAGATCATTGTCGTTGAATGCTGACATAAAACTATCATTAAGGGCAGACAGAGGCGGTGGTCCGCTGGTAAAATTAAACGTAACGCTTTCCAATGTATTCCCTCTGCTGAAACCGGGAGCTAACTGCCAAATAGTGGCTGTACTTTCTTTGAGGAAAATTTTATCAAGATCGCCTTCGTTATTATAAAGTTCAGTATTGTTCAGCACAGCTGATGCCTCATTAGAAGCTTCATCCCATAATCCGGCATACAAATCTACTCTGGCCAATAATGCATGGGCAGCATATTTATTAGGCCGCACACGGTCTTCGGAAACATAATTTTCCGGTAAAAGCTGTATTGCCTGCTCTAAATCTTCTTTGGCACTAGTGTAAACCATAGTAACAGACTTCTTTTTTACGATACTATTTTGCTCATAGTCAGTAGAGGTTAGGTAAGGAACATCGCCAAATAAATTGGTAAGATAAAAATGAAGCAGGGCTCTTACAAAAAGAGCTTCGCCTTTTAGTTGTTTTTTATCGACTTCAGGTAAATGAACCGATTTATCCATACCTTCTATAACAGCATTGGCGGCATAAATTTGATTGTAACTACTATCCCACAATCCTTTTACTTCTGTATTGGAGACTATTAGGGAATTGTTGTAAAAGGCAACGGTACTATTTTGTGGATCCCCATAAAATTTGAGTTCATCGCAATAATTTCCAAGTAAATGGGACAGCCCTGAAGCGGAACCCGTAAGTACACCAGCATCTCTTATTTTTGAATAAATATCAGTCATTGCAGCATTTGCAGTTGCTTTTTCTTCAAAAATAGCATTAGCAGTAAGCTGAGATCCGGGCAGATCTACTTCTACAAAATTATCACAAGAACTTATCATGATGACAAATACGGTAAGGCATGACAGAGAAAGTATCGATTTCCAAATAGTAGGATTGGAATCCCTTGATTGTAACTTATTAATATTGAAATTTTTCATGTTTTTCATTTTTAAATTAAAAACTAAACTGAACTCCGGCAGAAAGTACTCTAAGCGGCGGTAAATATCCCGACGATTTGAACTCTGGGTCGGCTCCTTTATATTTTGTGAAAGTCAATAGATTCTGTCCTTCAAAGAACAACTTGCATTGCACGTCTTTTAGTGGTATTTCATACGAAAGGGAAATGTTTTTCAGACGTACAAAAGAAGCATCGCTGATAACACCGTCGCTTTCAAAATATTTGTAGTAAGCATCCACGGCAGTACTGTTTGTTCCATCAGTATAGATTGGGTAATCAGCAATATCTCCCAATTGCTGCCAATGGTTTAGTACTGCTTTAGGCTGATTCCCCGAAGAGCCCGGAACTCCAAAATAGATAGACTCATTATAATTGATTTGTTTTACAAACTGGAAAAGAAAATCCAGCTGCCAGTGTTTATATCTCAGCGTATTTTGCAATCCGCCATAATATTGAGGGCTGAAATCCTTTATTGTTTTTTTGTCTTCTATACCTGACAACTGCCCATCGCCATTCACATCTTCATAGGTGTAGATACCTGTTTGAGGATCAACTCCTGTAAAATGATATACTTTCTGAATACTGAGTGACTGGCCGATTATATATTGGTTGGAATAAGTAGAACTTTCAAGATCCGGAAATTGAAGCAGTTTGTTTCTGGCTATGGTGAGATTGATATTGGTACTCCAATTAAAATCATTCTTTTGGATGTTGACAGTGCGCAGTGTCAGTTCGATTCCTCTATTCTGTACGGTTGCATCAAGATTGCCTTGCAAAGTAGAAAAACCAGTGGTTCCAGGCAGTGGGATTCCCGTTAATTGGTTTGAAGAATGATTATTGTACCAAGCTGCAGTCAGAAAAACACGGTCATTAAAAAATCCTGTTTCGAGTGCAACTTCAAATTTCTTATTCGTCTCCCATCCAAAATTAGGATTGAACAATCTTGTAGGCTGAAGCCCAACAATACCGCCATAATTAATTCCTGTAGAAGCATAGGTATTAAGATACTGATAATCGCCAATTTGATCATTACCTGTGATTCCGTAACTTGCCCTTAGTTTTCCAAAGCTTAAAAATGCATTGTTTTTAAATATATTTTCTTTAGAAAATAACCATGCGCCACCTACTGCACCAAATACAGCGAATTGATTTCCGGGACCAAAACGACTTGATCCATCTCTTCTCCCGGTAAGATTAAGGATGTATTTCTCCTGCCAGTTGTAGTTTAGCCTTGCAAAAAAAGCTTGATATTTATACTCTGTTTCCTCGCTTACCATTGTGAAAATATTAGATGCTGAGGAAAGGTTATAAATAAGGCTGTTGCTTGAAAATCCTGATGCATACTGAACCAGCTGATTACTTTGCTGTGATTGGAATGTGCTTCCCAGTAGTATATTGAGTTTGCCTTGTCTAATGGTTTTATTCCAATTGAGCTGAGGTTCAATAATCCATGATTTACGATCTGCACCACTGGCAATCAGCGTTGAAAACTCCGGACCTAACCCAAAGGCGGGATTATATCTTGTTGATGGATTGGCGGTGGTTTCCGTGTTGTTAAGAGTAGTATATCCAAAACTTGATTTCAGCTGCAGGTCTTGTGTTAAGTTGTAAGACAGCATAACATTGGCAATCAAATCATTTGTTTTGGAGGAGTATTTTCCTTCTAAGTTTCTAAGTGGATTATTAAAAGTGTTGTTTTCCCAATTGAGAGTACCATCTGTATTATAAAGTGCCGGAGCGTTAGGGGATATCTTCACAGCTTCCCGCATTAAATCCAGTCGGGGTTGGTTATTATTCTGTATGGTATAACCAATGGATGTGTTGATTCTAAATTTTTTGTTTTCAGATTCATGGTTTACGTTCAAGTGCAGATTCCCTTTTTTATAATTGAAGTCCCCCGGAAAAACAGTTGTCTGTTTATTGAAATTCCCACTTAATAAAAATTGTGTCTGCTCAGAACCTCCTGAAAGTGATGTTTGAATATCAGTGATTACAGCTGTACCGCCAAGGAGTTCTTTCTGCCAGTCTGTATTTCTATTTTGATCCCATGTACCGTTTACATCGTAAGCATAATCAGGTATAGGAGAAATTCCATCGTTGGCAAATGCTTCTATTCGCATATTGAGATACTCTTGCGCATTCATTAGATCCATAAAGCGTGTTACGGTTCCAGTACCTGTTGACATTCTGGCAGCAAATTTGGTTTTTCCTGATTTGCCTTTTTTTGTGGTAACAAGTACCACACCGTTTGCGCCACGAGATCCGTAGATTGATGTTGCATCTGCGTCTTTAAGGACTTCTATGCTCTCGATTTGGTCTGGGTTTATACTATTTAGCGGGCTTGGCTGTGTGGGCAGGACAGCCGAATTTATTCCTGTGCCAATCGGGTCTGAAGAGTATGGAACTCCATCAATAATATAAAGAGGATTGTTTCCATTGGTCCGCAGGCTATTTTGTCCACGGATCTGAATATCAAATCCTCCTCCGGGAACCCCTGTAGTCTGAACAATATTGACTCCTGCCATGCGTCCCTGCATGGTCGCCAGAACATTTGTAACGGGCTGGTTCTCGATATCTTTGGAAGTTATTTTGGCAATGCTTCCCGTGCGTTCACTTTCTTTTACAGAATAATATCCCGCATTCACACGAACCTCCTTTAAAGTTGTAGTATCGTAAATCAATTGAATATCTACGGTTTTTCGCCCTTTTATTGGTACAAGGGCAGTTTTAAAACCTATAAACGAAACCAATAACGTATCGGTAGCTGAAGCGGAAATGATGTATTGACCGTTATAATCTGAAATTGCGGAGGTACCTGATTTATTTTTTACGGCAATAGTTACACCCGGAATCGGATTAATCCCATCGGTAATAGTTCCCTGAATTTGATGTTGTTGAGTAAAAGCAGTGCTGTACCGGATTGTATTTCTGGCATAAACAGATGAAAAAGAAATTAAAAGCCAGATAAAAAACAGGCAATAAAGACCTTTCCCATCCTTGTAATATGAAATATTATTCATAATATTGGATTGGTTAGTTAAACGATAGTTTGATTGGCTACGGTCCTCTACACTAGTTAGTCGCTGCAGTAGAGGGCCATTTTTTATGCATTAAGTAAACGGCTTAATGATCATGAAGGAAGATTTTTTTTAAGACACAGGCACTAATATTTTAAAAGGTTCGACTTTGAATAAGAACGAAACTTTAGATAAAAAAAGAAGCAAAACCACTAAGAATAAAAGAAAAGTTTATGACATAAAAAAAGGCATGGAACTCAGCTTATTGCCCTCAAGGTACTGGTATACCTACACGCGAATAAGTGAGCCCACGCCCTAAAGCGTGAGCATTTAAACTTATCATCTCGCGTGTTAAAATTACCAGTTTTTGAGGACGAGATTCAAAGCGAATGCTTCAAATGTTTTTACATGAAGTATCGCAAATATAATAATTAAGTCCAAATATAATAATAATTTTTAATGTAGCAATATATTACCACTGTTTTGTTGCTGGTTTTAAACAAATTGCATAAAAAAGAAAATGATTAGTGATGATGTAAAAAGAGAGTTTCTAGTTAGATTCGGTAAGAGACTTAATAAAATTCGTAAATCAAAGGGACTAAGTTATCGGAAATTAGCGACCCTTTGTGAAACTATTGATCATAGTTACATCAGTAAAATTGAAAAAGGAGAAGCGAATATTACTCTAGAAACAATATTAGAGTTACTTATTGCTTTAGGTGCAAGCCCAAGAGATTTATTTGATTTCGAAATTCAATTATAAAGATGAAAAATTTTGAAAAGATGCTTAGGCATCTTTTTTTATGCGCAATGATAACTTAAAACAGGTATTTATACTTGGTTTCTTTATATACCAAAAAACTAATTTGCGATTTTAAAATTCAATTATGGAAAACCGTAAAATAATAGGTAAATGGCTTTGTATGTTTGATAAAGTTAAATATAATGGTTTAAATCTAACCAAATTAAAACTATGCCTTTTACGATTCCAATAAATAAGTTGTGGGTAAATAAGATTCGTAGTAAAAAGAACTTTAAATATATAAATGGCTAATAATTTCATAGATCAAAAAGACAGATGGCTTCAAATTGCAAACGGTGATTTTGAATATCCTATATTATTTATTAAATGTTGGTTACCTTTTAATGCATGGTACTGTAACAACTATCCTCAATTTAAAAATCAAGATAGTGCAATTTTACGGGAAGTTAAAACTGATAATAATCTTTTTAGAACAAGATTAATTTCTTTACTCGAAAATGATGACGAGGACTCTGTTTTTTTTAGAAATCAATTGATAACACTTCATAAGCAATTAGAAAGATGTAAAGTTCCAAATATTGCAAATTCACTAAGTTTTAAATCAATAAATTTTAGAACAAATCCAAACCCAATATTCACAAAAGATTACAATAAATTTAACTTCAAAATTGAGCTCTTAGTTCCTATTCAACCACATAATATAAAAATCCGTGTAGATGTTTTAAAAAATAGAAGAGCCACAATCTATGCTTATCAGCATACAAAATATGATTTTGAGCACTTTATTAATGATCCTTCTTTTATCGCATTAAGCGAAAAAAATAAGGAAATTTTAAAAGATGGATTCAAACAAATAAATCCTAAAATAAAAGAATCCCTAATTGTTGAAAAGAAGAAAGATTCATTACAAAATATTGGAAGTGTATTTTTTAAAGACGACACAAACTTGTTATCGCAAGTAATAATAGAAATAATATATAATTTACGTTGCATTCTTTTTCATGGAGAAATCCAACCCAATAAAGACAATTTAAAAATATATGAGCCAGCATATTATATGTTAAAACTACTAATTAAATCTTTAGATTAAAATATTATGAGCTTAAGCAATAACATACAAGCAAACGCTAGAAAATTATTTGAATTACTACAAAATAAATATATTGTTGATTATTTTCAAAGAGAATATAAATGGGAATACAAACATATTGAACAATTGTTAGTTGATTTAGAAGCATCTTTTTTATCTAATTATGAAATTGGGAATACAATCTTAGATATTAATAGTAAATATAATTCATATTATCTAGGTCCTGTAGTAATCTGTGAAAAAGGTAGTATTCGTTCAATTGTGGATGGGCAACAAAGACTTACTTCAATAACTTTATTGCTTATCTATCTTCATAACCTTCAAAAAGACAGTATTGATCCAGAAGATATTATTCCATTAATATACTCCAAAAAAGGTGGCAGAAAAACTTATAATATCGAAGTTCCAGATAGAACTAAAATTTTAGAAGCACTTTTTAATAGTGAAGATTATGATGTAAGTAAGGAGACTGATGAATCTATTAAAAATATGTTTGAAAGATATACTGATATTTCTAATATATTTTCTGATGAGTTAAAAAATGACAAATTGCCTTTATTTATTGAATGGCTTAAAGAGAAAGTTGTTTTTGTTGAAATTCTAGCATATAGTGATGAAAATGCTTATACAATTTTTGAAACAATGAATGATAGAGGTCTAAACCTAACTCCAACAGAAATGTTGAAAGGTTATTTATTGACACATTTAAAAGATCCTATCAAAATAGATGAATTAAATGTTATTTGGAAAGAAAAAATTTCAAACTTACATAAATACTCGACTCAGGAAGATTTAGAATTTATTAGAGCATGGCTAAGAAGTCAATATGCAGACACAATTCGTAGCGGTGCTCGTGGTGCTGAAAATGAGGATTTTGAAAAAATTGGAACAAGATTTCATACTTGGGTAAAAGATAACCACAAAAAAATTGGGCTCTCAAGTTCTGATGAATTTTATTATTTTATAAAAGGTGATTTTGAATTTTATTCGACATTATATGAAAAAATAAAAATATACGAAAGTTCATATAATTATGGAATTGAAAGACTTTATTTAACTTCATATTGGGGTATTGCTTCTTCGTTAAGTTATCCTCTATTGATGTCATCAATAAATAAATTAGATAATGAAGAAACTATTTTACAGAAACTTAAAGCTGTTTCAACTTTTATTGACATTTTGATAGTAACCAGAGCAATTAACTACAAAGGTAGTTCTCAATCATTTTTAAGATACATAATCTATACTTTAGTTAAAGACATAAGAAATACAAGTGTTATTGAATTAAAATTAATTTTAAAAGAAAGATTATCTTCAAGTAAAGAGAGCATTAATGAGGTTGATAAGTTTTTCTATAATAATGGTAATAGAAAGTTTATTCATTATCTATTAGCTCGTTGCACTCTTTATATTGAAAATAATATATATTCTAATAATGAAATCGAAATGTATGATTTGATGGCAACTAGAAAATATAATAGATTTGTATTAACACCAATTATATGGGAATATAATAAGTATAACAGTCATTTTGAAAATGAAGAAACTTATTTTGCAACTGAAAAAAAATTAGGTAACTTTTTACTAATTCCTAATCCAACTTCAATTGAATTTGGACCAGATAATAAATTGACAAAAGTTAGTAAACTTAAAAAAGAATTAAAATTATCGAATTGTTTAACTAATAATTATTACAACAAGTTAGATGACCAGGATTTTTTAATTCAAAAGGGTTTTTCCTCACTTACAAACTTCAAAGAAGGAATTGATAACAGAACTTTAGCAATAAATAATTTAATCAAAGAAATTTGGAGTATAGAAAATATATAGAATCACTACCTACAGGATTTGCTTCAATAAGTTTGGGCAATCTGCTTAATTTAAAAATGTTTTTATACTTGGGGATTATTTAGGAAATCCAAGAATAAAGCTTAATACCGAGCCTCTGCCTTGCAAGGAAATGTTAGTGGAAATCATAAACGACCATACTGTAAAAAATAAAAGATATAATTAATGGAATTAAGGAAATTAATAATTCACGAATTAATAAAAGAAAAAGAAAGTAATCAAGTTGAAATAGTACTGTCAGAGGAATTAATTCCCAATAATGATGAATCGACAGCTTTGGTATCGGCACTATCTGATAGCTATAGAAGCGATAGAATTTTATATGCAATATTTGACAATACAGAAGGAAAATATTTTCCAGAAAAATTTTCTGAATACAGACATGCCCAGAGAGATGATACCGATTTCATTTCTTTTACTAAACTTGTAATGGGTAATTTAGTTGGATTTATAAAACCAGTTATTTTTGCAACAGGTGGATACGTTATTTTTGCAGAATATAGTGAAAATGGCTATAATTTTGTATCAATTTTTTTAATTCGCGATGTTGAAGGTAAAATTTTAAGAAAAACTCGAAATTCATATTCAATTCAGACTGTTGAGTATGTAGATACCAAAAATCTTGCAATGGCTTGTCGAATAAATGAAAATCGAATTGATGAAGATGAAATAAATTATCTTTCATTTACACAATTAAGGCAACAAGAAGTTTCGGAATATTTTAAAGCTTGGATTTCTATTCAACAGATTGAAAGCAGTAGTGATTACACTAAAGCCTTATACACAATAATTACGCAAATTGTCCCACCAATTGACCCGGAAACTACTTTACCCTACCCAATTGAAACTTTTAGAAATTTAGTTTACAGTTACGCTTCTTCAAGTCCAAATGATACTGTTAACATTAGAGATTTAAGCCAACATTTTTACGGAAACCCAAATACGGTTTCGGATTATGCAAATGCAAATAATATATCATTGGACACGGAATTTAGATATAATAAAAGACAGCTTAAAAAGTTTGTTAAGCTTGAAGTTAATCGAGATGGTATCAATTTAAAATTTTCAAGAGGAACTTTAAACGAAAAAATTAGAATTTCTGAAGAAGACCCAAATATTGTTATAATCGAATCACAAAGTTTTGCAAATGCATTAAGAGTTGAAATAGAAAACAACTAATGATAGATTATCAAGAAAACATATATAAGATATTTAAAGATTCTGAATTTTCAATAAATCCAGATGATATTGTTTTTAAATATTCTGCCGAGATTGAAAAACAATTTTCTGATTTAAATATAAAAATTTTAAACATTAGAAATGAGACTTTAACTGTCGAAAAAAGTGATTTGAATTTAAATATTTATGAAAATTTAGAAGATTATCTAAAATTAAGTGAAGTAGTTAAAAGTGAAAATGTATTAATAATTAATAAAAGAAACACCCCGTTTTCTTTTATTGACAATAAAACTTTTACCAATTTTATTCCAGATGAAAATAATTTTTTCTTTTCAAATTCAAAATCTTTCAATCAATTTATCGAATTTATGAAATCTCAAGAAATAGATTCTGACGAAGCATTTCATTTTGTAGATTATGTAAATAAAACTAATAGAAAAATTGTGTTCACAAGTTTAAGTGAAAAAGGAAGATTAATTATGAAATATTTTAATGAAATACATCATTTTGACAATAAAGTTGATTATAGTATTTCATTTGAAGAATTTACAACTTGCTTTACTAAAGAGAATTTACATTTGCCAAAATTTTTGAAAAATTCAATTATAGAGTTTTCAGCAAAAAATAAAAAAGAAATAAGAATTTACGAGTTTTTTGAAAATCTAGGAACAATAATAAAAACGGCAAAAATAAACTTTGAAATTTATTTGAATAACTTATCCATAGATTCTATTAAAAAGGAATATGACGAATATAAATCTAAATATTTCAAGGAAATTTCAGAAATTCTCTCAAATATAACCCAAAAAATAATTGGTTTGCCAATTGTTATTGCTACAACTTTGTTTGCTTTAGAAAAAATTCAAGTTTCAGTTCAATTTTTAGCAATGATTATCGTAACAATACTCATAACTAATATTTACTTAATTCTTTTATTAAAAATAAACTTCAACGATTTAGCATATATAAAAACTGTTTCTGAAAGAGATTACAAAAAACTAATTTCAAATAAGTTTTTCATGATTTTTCCTGATGAAAAACGATATTTTACAGAAATAAATTTAAGATTAGGAAAGAGAGTAACACAATTAAAAAACATTTGTGAAACCTATTTTTGGATTATCGGATTAACAAATATTGGATTAAACATTTTAATTTTTAATAAATTAGATTTTTCAACGGGTGCCATCTCAATAATTAGTCTAGTTAGTCTTGGAATATTTGCATTTACAAGAAATCATATTTTAGAAAATATTGAAGAAAAAAGTGTCATATAACAGTTAAGGTTTAGTTGGGCTAACAGGGACAACAATCAAACTTTTATTGAATGAAACTGCTGTACATCGATCCTTTATGTGGTTATCGAAAAGTGTGAAAAGGAATATTTAAGAAAGCGTACTGAACTTAATCCTTACGTCGTTAATCTTTTATATTTCTCATTTATACCTGATTTTTTTTACTGTCAAAAGAGTCTTTTTAATGCTCATAGTGAGAATACCTAAACAAATATTTTACTTAGACAATATAGATTGATATTAAAAGCTCTGATTAACATTCTCTGCATCCGTTTCAGCAAAATTACTTAAATTGTTAGTAAATAGAAATTACCTGATATTTTCCAAAAAACGTAAACTTAACAATAAATGTTTCCGTTTTAAGTAAACTATTTGTAAATTTGTGAAATGACAATTCAAGAAACTTCTTCGGGAAAAATTTACAATGTAGAAATTCTGCCAGTAGAAGATATTGATTTTAAGTCTATAGATAAAAAACGCTATTTTTTCGATTGGAAGGCTGAAAAGAATTATGAAATCTATAAGTTAAAAATTATCAATTCAAATGATATTTTAGGAATTATTTCTTTGGAAAGAATATCCGAGGAATGGAGAGTCCATATTAGACTTCTGACTGTTTCAGTAGAAAATAAAGGTTCTAATAAGAAGTTTGATAATATTGCTGCAAACTTAATTACCCATGCTGCGAAAATTGCAGTAGCAGAATATGCAGAGTTAGCCTGTGTATCACTTAAACCAAAAAGTACTATTGCCCAGCATTATATCGACAAATACAATATGAATATAACCGGAATGACTTTGAGTCTAGAGGTTCCGGAAATTTTAAACTTGATAAAAACATACGATAATGAATAAGAAAGTAAATATTGAAGATATTGAATTTGGAGTAGATTCAAGATACAAATCAAATTCAGAACGTGATACCGATGGAGCGGCTTTAATGGAAGCACGTTTACAACGAATTAAAAACTTATCCGCAGATCAGGTTATTCGTGTAAAACTATTACAACTAAAATTAAAAATGGAAGCTTATATAAGCAAACCAGCTTATGATAATCACCACTATTTTTCAGAATTCTTGTCGGCATATATTGATACTATTTACAATAAGAGAAGTAGTTTTGCAAAAGATATTGATATAACTCCGGTAAGTTTAAGTCAAGTCATAAACAATCATAGAGAACCTAAAGAAGAATTTATTCTGAAGTTAATGATACATTCTGAAAAAACATATCAGAATGTTTGTGAGTTCCATAAAAAGACATGGTTTCAGGTTTATTTTCATGAAAAAATTTGCGATACGATGTCAACACAAGACAAATGGAGGCCAAAAATTGAAAAGCATGTAAAATTTAGTGAATCTCTAAAGTTAGAAACTGTAGGTAACAGTCGATAACCAAACAGATAATTGGAATTATTCTTTTAAGTTCTAATTGAGACTTTTATTAATATTAGAGTCGCAGGAATTAAAGTTACTTACAGATTTATTAAGATCTATTACAAGGTTCATAATCAATTTACTTATTATAAAAAAAGCCTTTTCAGAAAGTCTGAAAGGCTTTTTAAGTAAAGTAAAGAATGAATTATTTTTTCGACTCCTCGATAGAAACTTTTCTAAACTCTTTTAAAAGTTTTTCAATTTCCAAAGTTGATTTCCGAGCTCTAGCTCCCGCTGCTTTAACACCTTTTTCAATTAGTGAATCTGATTCTGTTTTAAATATTTCGATTTCGGTGTTTATTTTGGCTACTAAATCTTTCATAATATGTTTTTATTAAATTAAGGCAGCGAAAATAAAACTTTGCTTGTTATATTCCAACTTTGCTGCAAAAAATAAAAACGTTTTTAATTCATAAATTGTATAGAAATCATTTCCTGATTTTTTTATTAGAGAATCTCATTTTCTTGAGAAATCTTATTTAGTTCCCCAATAAAATAAGAGGTTGGACACCCAGCTTGTGCAAAAAAAGCTTGGGTGAATGTTTTGGTACTGCTAAAGCCGACTTCTTCAGCCAATGCACTATTTGAATATTTTCTTATTTTAGCGTCCTCTTTCAACAA
The DNA here is from genome assembly GCF_003996965.1 of Flavobacterium cupreum. Taxonomy (GTDB): domain Bacteria; phylum Bacteroidota; class Bacteroidia; order Flavobacteriales; family Flavobacteriaceae; genus Flavobacterium; species Flavobacterium cupreum. The sequence continues at coordinate 29,358 of NZ_QWDM01000016.1, forward strand.
CTTTATTAGATAATCGATTTTAAGATCAGCAATATATTTTACAAATTTCTTTCCTCTGTACTCATAGATTATCATTGATAAATATTTTGGATTGGAATTGAAGATTGAAGCAAGCTTTGCCGAAGTCAGATCCTTTGCTAAAAATTTTTTATCTTTTTCAAATTTTTCCAATTGTTTCAGTATGTCTGCCACAGTATCTTTATTGATGTTTCCAATTCCGTTATCTCCATTTTTGACTTCCGTTTTAGGAACAGCTTCGTTTTTTTCCATCAATTCCTCAAATTTTTTTCTGTAAATATTCTTGTTTGTGATATGTCTATAAGTAATGAATGACACGATTAAAAAGAATAAAACTACTATACCGGTAAAAATAAAATCATTATACTGCCTCTTGTTAAATAAATCTTCAATATCCTGCTTCTCTTTTAGTAATACTTTCGTATCGTACACCTTACGGACTCTGCCAGAAAGATATCTAAACCTGTTATCCAATACACTGTCTGCTTTAAGCAATTTCTCAATATAGTAAAGTTGTTTGTTAAGGTCCTTTTTAGACTTATAATATTTGATAATCAGCTCATAATTCTGACGCATGTCGGGACGTATATATTCTTTGTCATCAAAAATCTTATCAACTTTAAAAAAATACTGTAAAGCCATTTCGCGGTTGTGGAGATTCCAATAGCTTTTTCCGATATAAAAATACCCTACAGATTCATTTGCAAAATCCTTTTTTTTATTTATCGTTGGAATTGTTGCGCTGATCTTTTTAATAGCTGTGGTATAGTTATTTTTAAAATATTCATTAACACCTTCTGAATGAATGAAGTACTCTTTCATTTCATTATTGTCTAATCTTATTCCTTCCTGAATACCCTTTTCATTTATCTCCGAACATAAGCCGTAATTGCCAATTCTGTTATAACACAAACCAAGTGAATGCAGAGAATTTAAGTATGCTCTTGTATTATTTTCTTTAAAATAATCAATGCATTCATTAAATAAAGAAATTGCCTCGTCATAAAACCCCAGGTAGTATTTTATGTGTGCAATGTTATATTTGACCTTATATATCAAATATTTATCATTGGTTTTGGATATATAATTATCGGCTATAAGATAATTATCAAGAGCATATTTATGTTTTTTCTGTCCGTAGTAGACTATTCCTTTTGAAAGATAAGAAGCCCCAATTAGAGCATTATCATTTGCTTTTTTGGCACTATGAATCATACTGTCTGCATATACCAATTTTAATTTCTCAGGTAAATAGAATATATAATTTTTATACCCATTTACAATTTCCTCTGAATTTTGATCAATTTTCGCCTTGTTCAAAAAGTATTGAAGATAGTGTGCTTGTTTAGCTTTATCCTTAGCCGTTGCTTCTATGCGTTCAAAGAGGTAATCGTAACTTTTTCTTTGAAGCGTATCGGAAATTTTAGATTCCATTTTCTGCGCATACAATTGATTCATTAAGCAAAGAACTACCACTATTATATATCTTTTAATCATAACTTAAATTAAAAAATGAGACATTATTTGATTTAAAAATGCATTTTTAGTAGTAAAAAACACTACTGAGTAAATAAATATTACGTTTTGCTTAACACAGCATTAACAATAACGTAACATGCTGATAATTAGTATTTTTTCTAATAAAAAAGGTATGTCGATTTTCGGAAAATCGATATCCTATATTCGGAAAATCCACATACAACGTTTTGCAAATCAAAAAATCTACTTATAGATTTGTCCTGAATTCAATAGCAAAAAATATTTGGCATCGTGTCGGATTAAAGTTCTGCTAACCCGGGTGAAATGAACTGACTGAAAAAAAACAGTCATTGCATTTAACACTTTTAATCATGAAAAATCTTTTATTATTGCTAGTGATCCTTACATCACTATCCGTTTCTTGTACCAATGAGAATATGGAGCATACAGAAATTCTAAGCAGTACTTTACCAATAGAGAAGTCTAAAAAAACGGCAAAACTGCTTCAGAATCTTAACCCTGAAAATCCTGCTAATATATATGACATAGCAGGTAAAATACATAATGACATTCTTGATGTTTATCTGACAGGTACCTATTCCTGCAATACAATCAGCCAAGTCAGTCAAAAGGTGGATTCCATCTCAATTTTGAATAGTGATTATTTAAATTTGGAAACGCATCTTCCTATTGACTTTCAGGAGATACAAGAAATTATTGACAATCCTCAAATAAAATTAGAGCAGGCGATTGCAAACTCATCAATGACAAATGGTGCCAAAATTTCTCTTTCCAACTTTATGGCATCCATGCTTTTATGGGAAACAAATGATTATGCTGTAATTCATGAATCCATAACTACATTCGAAGCGTCCGTAATATCCAACACAGAGTTTAGCACTGAGGACAAAAGAATCATTCTTACCACTTCCTCTATAGCAAGATATTCATCGTATTACGCCATAGAACGCAAAGATAAAGACTGGGATACTTCTGTTGGCAATCGTGTTGGAGCTTTACAAGGTGCTTTGGCAAATTCTTCAAGTGCAGTTAACAAATCAATTGTTACAGGGCTCTTAATTCAAAATCTCCAAACAGATTAGCCATGTATATAACTGAGTCGATTGAAAAATACCTGCAATATGTGTATTGCGTGTTTTTGATTCTTTTCAATATTGTAAGCCTTTATTTCATCATAGACCTATTATCCTATGATGAAATAATAGGCTATTTAATTGATGGTGGGATAAAAACTGATTCTCCCAGAAAATTGGCCTATCTATTTTTTGTAAACGGCATTTCAAATTTATTTTTCGTTTGCGTTTCATTGATGGCCAGATTATTTGATAAGTAATACTTTCTAGCATAATTAAATTAAACATTTTAAAGCGCTTATTTTGGCATCTCTAAAATCAAAATATAACCCATCAGGCTTACAAGTCTACATTTTTGAAACATTCTCCTCCAGAATTGCTTTTAAAGAATCAATTATATTGAATCGATTTACCGTTTTGATTATAAATTCCGGAGCAGTATGCCTGTTGATCAACAGTAAAAAGATTCATTTATTTATCAATGAACTAATCGTTATTCCAAAAAAGTCTATTTGTGAAGTTTTAATAATGAGCAATCAATTGCAAATATGCCAGCTTTCATTCTCTTCGGAGTTTGCTTTTGCTAATAGCATAAGATTGCCGCATATTGGATATTTTGAATTTTTTATTGCAAAAAATACTTCCAAGATTTTTCTCAAAAATAAAGAAATTGGATTACTTGTAGATTTACTTAAATTAATCAATAGTAAGGTTAGAAGTTCAAATAAGAATATTCTGAAAAAGGAAACATTGCTTTTGAGTTTTAATCTTTTTCTTTATGAACTGGCAGGAACATACTATCGATCATCCTGGTACGATAATGTTAAACATACTGGAAATGAAAAAATAGTTATCCATTTTTTTAGGTTATTAGAACTACACTGCAGAAAAGAACACAGTGTGAAATTCTATGCAAATATCTTAAATGTTACTGTAGGGCATCTTACTAAAACTGTCAAACAGGTTACGGAGATCACAGCGAAACAATGCATCGAAAATGCAATCATTCTGGAGGCCAAAATCTTGCTTCAAAATAATGATTTAACCATTTTGTATATTTCAGAAGAACTGAAATTTGCCAATACTTCTTTTTTCAGTACTTTTTTTAAGAAGCATACTTCCCTGTCTCCTTCTGAATACCGTTTACGATTAAATTCTAATTAAATATTAACAACACATGTTTTGACTGGGTTAAGAATGTTCTATAAGCATTGATTTAGAGTACTGTCGATTGCAAGTCGGGAGAAATATTTACTAAATAAAAGTAAAAGAAATGACTCAAACCTATCTTTTAGAATGGATGGACTTAACGGTAACTTCAACCCTTAATCCCAACAAAACAGATCTTTCAATGATTACGCCAATTCAATCAAGAGCAATTATTGAAATGGCAACCGAACAAACATTTTTCATTCAGTCACAGTTTACTATACAGGTTTTTTCACTTACCAAAGAGAAACAAATCAAAATTTTAGTTGGAAATTATTATTCAACATTACTATTTCTTTTGGGTAAAATCACAGAAATAAATAATAATGATGATTTACACAGAGATAATCTAAAAGAGGTGACAACTACATTGATATCCTGTTTGGATGAATTAATAATTTTTGTTGAATCAAGATTTGCCAACTATTTAACAGTGCCTTTTCAAATTGTTGAAAGGAAGACAAGCAGTCCAATAACAGTGAATAGCACTTCCGGTAAAGTTTTATGTAAACTTTCAACTGATCAAACAGCCCTTATATTAAGAGCTTCCGATGAATTAAAGATTCTTATTTCAAAGTCAATGAATCATTTATTTAAAACAATTGTTCCTTTTCTTTCCACTCCAAACAAAGCTGACCTTTCTTATAATGCTATGCGAAGTAAATCATACGCTGCTGAAGAAAGAGATAAAGAGATTGTAATCGAAACATTAGAGAGTATGATTAAACAGATTAAAGAATATTAACTAAATAATTTAAAAATTAAAAACCATGAAAAAGCTATCGTACATTTTAACTATTGTGATTTTAATAATCACAAGCTGTCAACCTAAAAAGCTGGATGAGAAACTGGCTGCTACGCTTATTTTAGAGAAAAATCATTATCCTGCAATTGTAGATCATGATATTTTCTGTGGAGATCCCGCACATGCTAATACTATTTTTAAATCGGGACTCGTAGAAAAAGGATTTGTAAAGGTACTCCAAACCAGAAAATTTGGAGATACAACTTCGTTTGTAAGTTTTACCTCTGCAGCAAAACCGTATTTACTGCCTACACCGACATCTGATAAAATAAGTAAAATTCAACGTGTAAAAGTAGCAGATGAAGTTTTTGGATCAATTACAGCAATAAGGATTATGAGTTCCGGTAATAAGGCAATTGTTGAATACATTACAATTCGAAAAAAGAACATTTTTGCTGCTGCAATTAAAAATGGATTGAAAGATACATTGACGCATGAAGTCTATTTTATAAGAAACGAGGATGGCTGGAAGCTTCTGGATAAGAAGTCGGAGATTGAATTTTTATCATTTTAGAATATGAATTGTACTGTTTGAAATCATTTCATAGATGATTTGGAAAAATTGTAATGAGATTAAAACTAAAAAAAATATTTTTATTTCAATTTTAAAAAAGTCAAAAAAAATGTGATAAAACTTTTCTTATATTCGCTTTGACAAAAGTTAATTTAATGCAGAAATACAATCAAAAATTTTATTGATACTATTTTTTAGATGGCATTTATGATTTCTGTTTCAGCCTATTAATAACTATCTGCAGATAATGAATCGACAAATGAAAAAACTAATATTAAATACAGACAATTCAAAAACGACAATATTAATTAGACTTATGATTGGAGCTGTATTTCTTTCTGAAGGAATTCAAAAATTTTTATTTGCTGACACACTTGGTGCTGGACGATTCGAAAAAATTGGTTTGCCTTTACCTGAATTTTTATCGAGTTTTGTGGGCGTTTTTGAAATTTTTTGTGGAACGTTAATTCTTTTCGGATTTTTTACACGATTAGCAAGTATTCCACTTATCATTATAATGTTGGTAGCTATTGCGACAACCAAATCTGAAGTTTTAGCCGAAAAAGGTTTTTGGGGAATGATGCATGGAAGCAGAACCGATTGGGCGATGCTTCTGGGAAATGTATTTCTGTTAATTAAAGGAGGTGGCTTTTGGTCGGCTGATAATACATTGACCAAAGATGGTAGATAAAGCGACCTTAAAAGATATCGCAAGATTATTTCTAAAACTGGGTATTATTGGTTTTGGTGGTCCCGCTGCACATATTGCTATGATGCAAGATGAAGTGGTTACGAAAAGAAAATGGCTAACTGAACAGCATTTTTTGGACTTGATTGGTGCAACTAATTTAATTCCTGGACCTAACAGTACAGAAATGGCAATTCATATCGGATACGAAAAAGGAGGTTGGAAGGGTTTGCTTATTGCAGGCCTTTGTTTCATTTTACCAGCGGTTTTTATTACAGGAATTTTTGCTTATCTCTACAAACTTTATGGACAATTTCCCGAAGTACAACCATTTATTTATGGAATAAAACCAGCCATTATCGCCATTATTTTAGGAGCAATTTTTCCATTGGCAAAAAAATCGCTAAAATCGCTAGAACTAATAATCATCGGAGTACTTGTTTTGTTTGGATCATTTGTAAACATCAACGAAATTTATTTAATGTTTGGAGCAGGTTTATTCGCTTTGTTTTTGGCATATTTAAGGGACAGAAACCCAAATAATATAAGCAGTTTTTTTCCATTAACATTACTACAAATCACAAATACGACAATACTTTCTGCAACTAATACAAACTTGTTTTGGGTTTTTCTAAAAATCGGTGCAATACTTTATGGGAGTGGCTATGTTTTGTTCGCATTTCTAGATACAGAATTAGTTTCGGCAGGACTTTTGACAAGACAACAATTAATTGATTCTATTGCAGTTGGACAATTTACACCCGGACCCGTTTTTTCATCGGTAACATTTATCGGATATCAAATCAACGGTTTGACAGGTGCAGTCATTTCAACAATCGCTATATTTTTACCTTCATTTATATTTGTAGCGTTACTCAATCCAATCATAAGGAAAATGCGAAATTCAAAACTGTTTGCGGCTTTTTTAGACTCTGTAAACGTAGCATCAGTAGCAATAATTATTGCTGTTTGTTTTGAAATGGGCAAAGATACTATCACCGATTGGCGTACAATTTTGATTGCATTTTTAAGTATCGTAATTGCATTTGGATTCAAGAAATTAAATAGTGCTTGTGTGGTTTTAGGCGGTTCATTAATCGGATATTTGTTGACACTTATATGATAACAATCACCATACATTAATTCAAGTTAGCCTCCCAACTCGGGAGGCTTTTATTTTTTTTATTTTTTTTATTTTTTTTCTCCTTGATTTTACTAGTGGTACAACGGGGTACAACTGGGGTACAACAAAAAGTTGTACTTGTGGCAGTCTGTTGTCTATTGTTTCTTTGCCCTGTAATGATGAAGATCCGGATTTAGAATTCTGGATTGCGAGAAACTAATGTAGAACGATAAAATGATGAGGTATGTTTACAAACATTTCATGGGGTAATTACATAGTTGTAGTTATTCTGCTACTGGCAAGCTGGTATTTATTTGTTGGATTTCGATTTTATTTTGATGAATTCAAAGACGTCCTATCAGGAAAGCGGAAATTTCAATTCCGCAGATTAGGAGCCCCCAATTACGGAGACTTTCAATCCGAAGAAAGCTATCAGGGGTCGCCTGAAGCAATTTCAAATCAAACTTCTTTTGGCGAATTTGACAGCACCTTTCAGGATGTTGATGCGCTGGTTGCCCGACTAAAAAGTTTTATAGCAGATGCTGTAAAAAGAAAACTGCTCAAACAAGAATTCCTGGACTACATCCAACTCATCTTAAAAGAATATCCATCTGTAAAAGATTCTGCTTTTCGCTCTTCTGTCAGCGAACTTATTGTGACAGAATGCAAAACACTTGAATCTATAAGTGTTACCCAGGCAGAAGCAGAAGGGTTATGGAATTGAAAAATCTAAAACAATATAACGGAGGAAATGCTCCTGTCCATCCCGGCGCAGTAGGACAGATGTAAAAGGAAAGTGGAACGCGACAGCGGCAGCACCTCCGTTTTTTTATCTGAATTTTTAAACTTTAAATAATGTGTGATGAAAAAATGGAACTGGAATTTTAAAAAGTTTATTCAAGAAAAAACAAATAAGATCTGCATAATTCTGGCACAATTACTTTTTGTGATCAGTTATGAAACCTACGCCCAGGACGGTCTGGCAGGAATCAATGAAGCCAATCAACAGGTACGCAGTTATTTTGACGCAGGAACTGAACTTATGTATGCCATCGGAGCGATATTGGGACTAATAGGTGCTGTAAAAGTATATCAAAAATGGAATGCAGGTGATCCTGATACCGGAAAAGTGGCTGCTGCCTGGTTTGGAAGTTGTGTTTTTCTGGTAGTAGTGGCTACCGTAATCAAATCCTTCTTTGGTATCTAAAACTGGTCGTCATGGAAGATTTACTCAAAGAAAAGTTATGGCTCTACATTATCCATAACAATCCCGATTTGATGTTTACACTTCAGGAAGATTATAGTGTATTGGATTATCTCAATGAGAAAATAATTAGTGTTAAATCCATATTAGACGATATGTTATCTGATGGTACACCTAAATACATCATTGAAGAAATCTGTCTCAATGTACTTACCGAAGACCTGAAACCTTCCCGATTTCTATATATCCGTTCGTTGCTTTCTGATGAGTTTGAGAAAGACTATTTCGCTTTTCAGGAATCAGGAATCCTGACCTATGAGGTAATCAACCTTATGGAAAGCTGCAAACCAATTTTCGAAACCATTGGTTTTACAAAAGAAAATGAAGAAGATCCCATTTTGAGAAATGCCCTTATCGGTCAGATTGCTGACTATGTGAGTTGAGCTGTTTACAGCAGTATGTAGTATGAAAAGTAGTAATTATGGCTTACAATCTATCCCAAAAACTAAATGCCAATATCAGGGCGATTTCCATTGCAATGCAATGGCAGCAAGGTGATGCTTTATCGGAAGAAGCAGTTTTGGCACTTAAAGCTTATGCAGGCTTTGGGGGAATAAAGGCTATACTTTATCCAAATGGGTCTACCGAAGACTGGATTAAATCCGGGGCAACTAAAGAAGATCTGAAGCTTCATTCTCAGATAACTCAGATGCACGAATTATTGCAGGAACACTATTCTGAAAAGGATTATAATGCAGTTGTTTCTTCGCTGCGAAACAGTGTACTTACAGCATTTTATACACCGGATATTGTACCCAAAATTTTGTACACTGCTTTGGAAAAACAAGGTATTAATCCTAAAAGATTATACGAACCATCAGCAGGATCAGGAATTTTTATTACTGAAGCAGAAAAGGCTTTCCAAAATTTGGAACAAATTACCGCTGTCGAAAAAGACCGATTGAGCGGACTGGTGCTTTCTGCATTAAACAGTACACTTTCAACCAAAAACACCACTCATGTAATAGGGCTGGAAGAAGCTCCAATAAATGATAATGGAAGTTATGATCTTGTGGTCAGCAATATTCCTTTTGGTAATTTTTCTGTGTATGACCAAGCCTATCCCTATAAAGCCATTTCAGGAAAAATCCACAATTACTTTTTTGCAAAAGGACTAGATAAACTCGCTGATGGTGGTCTTATGGCATACATAGCGACAGACGGTTTTTTAAACAGTCCTTCCAATCAGAGCGTGCGAGAATATCTTTTTCAAAATGCAGATTTTGTAAGTGCTGCAGTTATGCCTGACAACCTGATGAAGGAAACAGGAAATACAGATGCGCCCAATCACTTGTTGATCGTTCAGAAAAATGAGCACAAAGAAACGTTGTCTGACAATGAAAAAGAGCTGCTGCAAACTGTTGAACTTGAAAATGAGTTTGGAAAATACAGTACCAATAAATACCTGCACAATCGACCAGAGCTCCTAATTGGGAATGAAGTGTTTGCCGGTAAAAACCAATATGGTCAGGCACATCAAAGCATTAGACAAAGTGGCGATATTAATTCTATTGAAAATCCTCTGGCGCAAAATATTACGAGTGGTTTAAAATATAATTTCAGTTTAGAGCGTTTTGAACAGGCTCAAAAATCAGGCATTGTTCAACAGCCTGAAGTCAGCACACGAAAATTCAATTACCTGCCCATGCCGGAGAGTAAGGCAAGCGGTATTTCCGTTCAGTTGGGATTATTTGACACTGCACCGGCAGAGAACATCAATCGTGCGATGGATTATATAATTCCTCTCGATGAAACAATAGTGGACAAAAAAACAGCAAGAATACTGAGCACCATACGCACAGCTGATAATCCATCTCATGAAAATGTCGTACTCATTGCCGCCAAACAAAATAAGTCCAATCGATATTTATATAAATTATATTCTAATGTAAAAGAAATTGATGGTTTTTCAGCCAATTGGATGAATGGCGGATTATTGCCTCACGAATTATTGGGGTTGTCCAATACCCTTCAATACTACGATCACAAGTATATTTACGAAGGAGATCAAACCCTTGAATCGGCCTTTAATTTGGAAAGACAACTTTATGAAGAAAATCTTTCATTCAAACCGTTCTACAAAGAAGGAACACTGGTTCGCCTTGGAGAAGCTGTTGGAATTATAAGTGATATCAACAGCGAACACAAGCAGGCTTTTTTCCAGCCATTAGCATCACAAGGTAATTTAAAATTTTACGACTCCTATATTGCCATTCGGGATCATTACCTGGACCTGTTTGAAAAAGAACAATTGGAGAACGCTGACAATAAAGAAATTCGGGAAAATCTGGATAAGCAGTATACAGACTTTGTTTCTCGCTATGGAATTCTTAACAGTCCTGAGAATCGCAGGCTGATTATGCAGGATTCCGCGTTTGGGTTTACTATTCTTTCTTCGTTGGAACGCAAAGAAGCAGAGCGTTATATAAAGTCCGATATCCTAAGTGAATCTGTAGTAAAAGAGCAAGAGCGTTATTATACAGACGATCCGGTTGAAGCGCTTGCCCGCTGTCTCAATGAAAAAGGAGATGTGGATTTAGGATTTATAAGTGCAGCAACTGGTCTTGAAGAAAATGAGGTTATAGAGAATCTGAACCATTATATTTATCTAAACCCCATGCGTCAGGATTGGGAGACCTCGGACTTGTACCTTAGTGGTAATGTCGTGGAAAAATTGCTACAGGCTAAACAGGCAGTACAACAGTATCCTGAAAACATGCAATACTATAAAGGAATGCATGCGCTTGAAAAGGTGCAACCCGAGCGTATCCCTTTTGAATTACTTGATTTTAATCTTGGTGAGCGATGGATACCTATTGATTACTATGAAAATTTTGCCGGACAATTATTTGATCAGGAAACAAAAATAAGTTACTTCCCATCACTGGACACCTTTAAAGTAAGTTCGGGACATAATACCAAGATCGATAGGGAATTTGCCGTAACTCCAAAGAGCGGGCGAACCACTTACGGCTACACTATATTAGAACACGCTCTGGAAAATACTGCTCCGTTTTTTACCTACGAAGTAACTGGACCGGCAGGTAAACCGATCCGACTGCCGGATAATGAAGCCATTCAGCTGGCACATCAAAAAATTGAGAACATCCGTAACGGGTTTATTGAATGGCTGCAGGAATTACCAATAAATGATAAAAATGAATTGGAAAGCCTCTATAATAATACCTTCAATTGTTATGTATTACGCGAGTATGACGGAAGCCATTTGAGTTTTCCGGGTTTGGATAAAAAAGCCCTTGAAATCGATGACTTGTACAGTTCTCAGAAAAATGCGGCATGGCGTATTATTCAAAACCACGGCGCTTTAATCGATCATGAGGTAGGACTTGGTAAAACGCTTACCATGATTGTCGCTGCCAATGAAATGAAACGATTAGGGATTATTCACAAACCTGCAATACTGGCATTGAATGCCAATGTAAATCAAATTGCATCAACCTATCGAAAGGCTTATCCCAATGCACGAATATTAGCACCTGGTGAAAATGATTTTACTCCTGCTAAAAGAATGAGACTCTTCCATGAGATTAAAAATAATAATTGGGACTGTATCATTTTAACCCACGATCAGTTTGGTAAAATTCCGCAGTCACCCGAAATACAAAAAGAGATCTTACAAAATGAGCTGGATAATATAGAACGGGACCTTGATACGGCCAAAGATCTGGGAGGCGATATCTCCAAGAAAATATTAAAAGGTCTTGAAATACGAAAAAATAATCTGGACGGCAGGCTAAAAACACTGCTGAAAGATATAGAAGATAAAAAGGACAGCGGCATCAACTTTAGAGAAATGGGGATTGATCATTTGTTTGTAGATGAATCTCACAAATTCAAAAATCTGACTTTCACTACCCGTCATGACCGTGTTGCCGGAATTGGAAATATGCAGGGAAGCCAAAAGGCGCTTAATATGTTATTTGCGGTACGCACGCTTCAGGAAAAATTCGATTCGGATCTGTGTGTGACCTTTCTTTCAGGTACTCCTATTTCAAACAGTCTGACAGAAATGTATCTGCTTTTCAAATACCTGCGCCCTAAAGAAATGGAACGCCAGCAGATTGAAAACTTTGACGGGTGGGCAGCTGTTTTTGCCAGAAAAACGACTGATTTTGAGTTTTCTGTCACCAATGAGATTATTGCCAAGGAGCGTTTTCGCCATTTTATTAAAGTTCCGGAACTGGCACTATTTTATAATGAGATTACCGATTACAAAACAGCCAAACATATTGATCTGGACAAACCTGACATTGAGGAACGGCTTATCAATATCAGTCCTACACCTGAGCAAAGTGAGTTTATTACCCAGCTCATGCAGTTTGCCAAAACAGGTAATGCGACACTTATCGGCAGGGCACCCCTTACCACGCAGGAAGATAAAGGCAGGATGCTTATAGCTACTAATTACGCTAAAAAAATGGCCGCCGATATGAGGCTGATAAATGAAGGATATGGTGATCATCCGAATAATAAAGTGAATACATGCGCCAGAAATGTGGCTGAAATTCACCATGCTTCCATGGAGCATAAAGGCACTCAGATTGTTTTTTCGGATATCGGGACACCCAAGCCGGATGACTTTAATATGTACGATGCCCTTAAAGAAAAACTGGTAAGGGATTTTAATATCCCGGCTCATGAGATTACCTATATACACGATTGGACTGATAAGAAGAAGCCAGAGTTGTTTTCTAAAATGAATACAGGTGAGATACGTGTTCTTTTGGGAAGTACAGAAAAAGCAGGTACCGGGCTTAATGTGCAGAAGCGTGTTGTGGCGATGCATCATATGGATATTCCCTGGAGACCATCAGATCTGGGACAACGCAATGGCCGAGGCAGCAGACAAGGGAACGAAGTTGCGAAACAGCATTATGGTAATAAAGTAAAGAACTTCATCTATGCCACAGAGCAATCCCTGGACAATTACAAATTCAACCTTTTGAAGAACAAACAGACTTTTATCAGTCAGATGAAAAACTGTGAACTTAATGTGAGGACTATTGATGAGGGAGCCATGGATGAGCAAAGTGGAATGAACTTTTCAGAATATATCGCAGTATTATCAGGTGATACTTCATTACTGGAAAAATCAAAACTGGAGAAAAAAGTAGCGGTAATGGAAAGCCTTAAAAAAGCTCATTATAAAGAAATTTCCAGAACTAAATATCAGGTTGAATACCTAATGGAGGAAAAAGGAATCACCTCTAGAACACTTGACAAACTAACTGCTGATCACAGTATTTACAAAAACAGTCTGAAGTATGAACCTGATGGTTCCAAAGCGAATCCTATACAGTTGTACGACTGCAGGACAGCAGATTCGGAAAGTATCGGTAAAGAAATTATCCTGCTCTACAAAAACTGGAAGCCTCCTGAAGGTGAAAATCAGGCCAAGCAGATTGGAGAATTATATGATTTTGGACTCTATATAAAAAGAGAACGTGAAGCGTTTCAAAATGATGGTTTGTACCAATATCGTTACTCTAACAGCTTTTATGCGCAACGTTTGGAAGATGGTATTAAATATACTTCCAATGGAGGAACTCTAAATATGGACAATCCGAAGTTGGCAGCCCGCCATTTTCTAAATGCAATTGATAAGGTGGAACATCTAAAGGAAAAGTACCAAAACTCCTTAAAGGATATTGAAAACCAGCTGCCGGAATTACAGCAATTAAGTACAAAAGTATTTAGCCAGGAAGATGAACTGCAAAAAATGAAAAGCGATCTCAGTAGTCTGGAAAGGGAAATAGCCCTAAAAATCCAAGAGAATCAATTGAAGGAAGCCAATCCGCAGGATGATAAGCTCAGTAATGAAACCAAATTAACCGATACAGTGCCGGTAATTCAACTGCCGGTAAAGAACGGTGAAGAGGCAAAGGTTTGCACAACTGCCGAAAGTAATACTGACAAATGGCAGGAACGCTCTTTTTCGGAAATGAGGCGCAGCAACAGAATGAAATTTTAAAATAAATAATATGTCAAACAGTGTCTATCAAATCAACAAGGGAATAAACCAAAGTATCCAGTTTAAGGGATTAAAAGCACAATACATCTGGTATTTGGGCGGCGGTGTTATTGTGCTCATGATACTGTTTGCTATTGTGTACATAGCTGGACTGCCTTCACTTATCTGCATAGCAATAATTGGTATTTCGGGGACATTATGGGTTTTGAAAATATATAAGATGAGCCAGCAATACGGCGAACATGGAATGATGAAAGCACTAGCAAAACGTCAGGTTCCCAAAGCAGTGAAATCCCAGAGCAGGAAGGTATTTATGATGCGAAAATAAAATTTGCTCAAAATGAAATGAGTGGTAAATAAAAATGAAGATGGAAAAGATGATAGATGATATTTTACCGATTATGGATGTAGAGCACGATTGCATCCTGTCCAAACAAGGAGATGTAACAGTGGTATTCAAAGCAGAACTGCCCGAAATATTTACTTTGTCGGATCAGGAATACGAGGCATTTCATCAGGCATGGCTCAAAGCAATAAAACTGCTTCCGAAATTTAGCGTATTCCATAAACAAGATTGGTTTATAGACAGTAATTTTGAGCCGGATTTCACAAGTGAAGACTCTAGTTTTCTGACCCGCAGCAGTGAGCGATTTTTTAATGAACGACCATTTCTGGATCATTCGTGTTATATTTTCCTGACCAAAAAACCGGCAGGCAGAAAAACGTCCAGTTCCTTATTCTCTAATTTACTTAGAAGTTCAATAGTTCCCGAAGAAACATTAAAAGCGCAGCTGCGTCAGGAATTTATTGACAGTACCGGACAATTCAGACGTATACTGGAAGACAGTGGTTTTGTGAAACTGACCCGTCTTGGAAACGATGAGCTCAGAAGTCACAGTAGAAAGATCGGTATCATTGAACAATATTGTTTTTTGTCTGAAAAACAAAACTCATTTGTTTTTAAGGACATTGCTTTTGACGATGGCCTGCAGGTTGGTGACAAGCATTGCCAGATTTATACTTTAGGGGATGCAGCTGATCTGCCTGCCTTATGTGGTTCTCGAATCAACTATGACAGGTATTCCACCGATAAGACAAAATTCAGTATCGGATTTGCTTCGACTCTTGGTCAATTATTGTCCTGTAATCACATATACAATCAATATATTTTTATAGAGGATTTTCAGAAAACGTTGCAAAAACTCGAAAGTAAAAGATTGCGTCTACAATCCTTATCAGCCTATAGCAGGGAGAACCTGATTGCACGTGATGCCACTAATGATTTTCTTAACGAGGCTATCAGCCAGCAGCGACTGCCTGTTAAAGCACATTTTAATGTACTGATCTGGACGGACAATAAAGAAGAACTGAAAGACCTGAAGAACAAAGTTTCGTCTGCACTGGCTCAGATGGATGCAGCTGCGAAACAAGAGACAGTGGGCGCTGCACAGATTTTCTGGGCAGGAATTCCCGGTAATTCTGCAGATTTCCCAATGAATGACACTTTCGATACGTTCACAGAACAAGCCACATGCTTCCTGAATCTGGAAACAGGATATCGCTCTTCCCTTAGTCCAATTGGAATTCGCTTGGGAGATCGTTTGACCGGCAAACCTGTTCATGTGGATATTAGTGATGAGCCAGTTAAGATGGGTATTTGTACCAATCGGAACAAATTTATACTGGGGCCATCTGGAAGCGGAAAATCTTTTTTTACCAATCATATGGTGAGAAGCTATTATGAGCAGGGAACTCATATTGTACTTGTTGATGTAGGACATAGTTACAAAGGATTGTGTGATATGGTAAAGGGTTACTACTTTACCTACGATGAAAAGAACCCGATTAGGTTTAATCCATTTTACATCAGCGAAGGTGATACGTTGGATACGGAGAAAAAAGAAAGTATTAAAACATTGTTATTAGCTCTCTGGAAAAAAGACAATGAAACCTTCAATCGAAGTGAGTATGTGGCACTGTCCAATGCGCTACAATTATACTTTGAAAAGTTAGACAGCAATTTGGATTTGTTTCCCTGTTTTGACACTTTTTATGAATTTCTTAAAAATGATTTTGTAACCATTTTGGAGGGCGACAAGGTAAAGGAAAAGGATTTTGATGTGAATAATTTCCTTTATGTGCTTCGTCCTTACTACAAAGGAGGTGAATTTGATTACCTCTTAAATGCTACTGAGAATCTGGATCTATTAAAAGAACGCTTTATTGTTTTTGAACTCGATAACATCAAAGACCATCCGATACTCTTTCCTGTGGTAACTATCATCATCATGGAAGTCTTCATCAGTAAGATGCGTAAGCTTAAAGGCATTAGAAAAATGATCCTAATTGAAGAAGCATGGAAAGCCATTGCCAAGGAAGGTATGTCGGAATACATAAAGTATTTGTTCAAGACCGTGCGTAAATTCTTTGGTGAAGCCATTGTAGTGACTCAGGAAGTCGAAGATATTATATCCTCGCCAGTGGTCAAGCAGGCTATCATTAATAACAGTGACTGCAAGATATTGCTGGACCAGAGCAAGTACCAAAATAAGTTTGAGCAAATCCAAGAACTGCTTGGGCTTACCGACAAAGAAAAAGCACTGGTACTCTCGGTAAACAAAGCCAATGATCCTGATAAGAAATACAAAGAAGTATTCATCTCACTTGGAGGCATGCAGTCGAAAGTATACCGTACAGAAGTGTCCGTTGAAGAATATTACGCCTACACAACCGAAGAAACTGAAAAAGTAAAAGTACAGGCGTATGCTAAGAAATTTGATGGTGACATCAGAAAAGGGATTGCAGCACTTGCCAATGACTTAAGAGCATAAAAAATTATGAAAACTAAACTACACTACTTATGAAAACAAAGAAGAAAATCATGATTTGCCTGTTGTGCTTTTTACTGATCAGCACTCCGGCAAGACCGGCAACGGTTGCAGCAATACCAATTTTAGAAATTGTAAAAGCGGTTGCTAAAAAGGTAATTAAGGCTATTGACCTTTGGATTCAAAAACTGCAGAACAAAACGATCTGGCTGCAGAATGCGCAGAAAAAGATAGAAAATATACTCTCCAAACTAAAATTGGATGAGATTTCCGATTGGACCCAGAAACAAAAAGAGCTCTATAGGAATTATTACGAGGAACTGGCAAAAGTCAAATCTATCATTACCTATTACCAGCGTATCAAAGATATCAGTGAAAAGCAGGTTCGTTTGGTAGATGAATACGAAAGAGCATGGAACCTGTTTCAAAAAGATGCTCATTTTAATTCCAGCGAACTCGATTATATGCAAAGTGTGTATTCCGGAATATTAAATGAAAGCCTGAAAAATATCGATCAGATTTTCTTGGTTTTGGATTCTTTCACCACACAGATGAGTGATGCCAAAAGACTGGAGATCATAAACAGTGCTGCAGATCAGATTGATGCCAATTATGATGACCTGACGCTATTCAATAGGCAGAACATACTACTGAGTCTTCAAAGAGCGAAAACAGAGCATGATGTCAAATCCGTTAAACAATTTTACGGAATTCCGTAATAAATCAAAAAACATGAAAAAAATATTTTTACTAGTGCTTTTTACTACACTGATTACAGGAAATCTTCAGGCACAGGCAAAACAGCAAAGGTTGCTTTTACAACAAATAGCAGCCCTGCAAGTCTATATCGGATATGCTCAAAAAGGCTATTCCGCCGTCAAAAAGGGGCTGAATACCATAGGCGAATTTAAACGTGGAGAATTTAATCTTCATACTGATTATCTGAATTCTCTAAAGGCAGTCAACCCCAAAATAAAAAAGTATGCCAGGGTAACAGAAATTATTGGGCTCCAGATCAAAATAATGAAAAGCTACAAAAGCTTATATCAGCAAATCCAGCAGGATGATTTGTTTCATGGAGATGAAGTCGATTATATCAAAAGGGTTTTTGAAAGGTTAATCAAAAATTGTGATACCAATCTGGATGAACTTCTAACAATCGTTACGGACGGAAAGTTAGAAATGAAAGATGATGAACGAATGAAACGCATTGATATGATTTACCAGAATATGCTGGATAACTACGCTTTTTCTGAGAGCTTCAGTAATGAAACTAAAATCCTGGCTGTATCAAAAGCAACCGAATTGAAAGAAGCAAAAAACAGCCGTGTCGTAAACGGCATTAATACTGATTTGCCATGAAAAAATTACTGATTATAGGAATTGTGTTTACCGGATTGCTATTTCCATCTCAGATAACCGCTCAAAAACAGGAAATCCAGCAATTGATTTTGAACATAGAGAAATTGGCCCAGTTCAAACAGATTTTAAAGGATATGAAAAAGGGCTATGAAATACTCAGTGGGGGTTATAATACGGTAAAAGATTTGTCTGAAGGAAATTTCAGCCTTCATGAAACATTTCTTGATGCGCTGATGCAGGTTAGCCCCACAGTTAAGAATTACAGTCGTATTGGTGACATTGTGAATTATCAGGTGATGCTGGTAAAAGAATATAAGTCAGCCTTTGGTCGATTTCGGGACAGTAAAAATTTCAATGCTGAAGAAATTGCTTATCTCGAAAGGGTATATGATAATCTTTTTAAACAAAGCCTTAGGAATCTTGATGAGCTGACCTCGGTTATTACCGCTAATAAAATGCGGATGTCGGATGATGAACGACTGGCTTCCATTGACAAAATATATGCAGATATGCAGGATAAGCTTTTGTTCCTGAGAAACTTCAACAATAATACGGCTGTCCTGGCACTGCAGCGTGCAAAAGAGCGTAATGATGTAACGGCCATGCGCAGTATTTACAAGTTTAACAATTAAAATATCCAATGCTATGATAAAGATAAATAAGCAGATATTACTTGTTATTATGGTGATTTTATTACCCTTTATGAGTCGCGCGCAAACAATGGCAGACGACATGAACAGCCTGCATAGTGTATTGGAACAATTGTATGATGAGATGATGCCTTTGTGCAGTAACCTGATCGGGGTTGGTCAGGGCCTTGCTGGTTTTGGAGCTATCTGGTATATCGCTTCAAGAGTTTGGAAGCATATAGCCAGCGCAGAACCTATAGATTTTTACCCGCTGTTTCGTCCTTTTGTCATAGGGTTTTGCATTATGATTTTTCCGTCTGTTTTAGACATGATTAATGGTATTATGAAACCTACTGTTACAGCAACTGCTTCAATGGTGGAAGGATCAAATAAAGCGATTGAAAGATTGCTCAAAGAAAAAGAAGAAGCGCTCAAGGAAACGGATCCCTGGAAAATGTATGTGGGTTCGGACGGAAGTGGCGACCGGGACAAGTGGTATAAATACACTCATGATGATGCTGATCCACAGGGAGAAGGTGCATTGGCGAGTATTGGAAATGACATCAAGTTTGCCATGAGTAAAGCTTCTTATAATTTTCGCAATTCAGTAAAAGAGTGGTTGAGCGAGGTACTGCGGGTTTTATTTGAAGCGGCCGGGCTCTGCATTGATACGCTTAGAACTTTTCAATTAGTAGTGCTTTCTATTTTAGGGCCGCTCGTTTTTGGTATATCGGTCTTCGATGGTTTCCAGCATACGCTGACCGTCTGGCTGGCACGCTACATTAATATCTATCTATGGCTTCCTGTTGCCAATATATTTGGCAGTATCATCGGAAAGATTCAGGAGAATATGCTGAAAATCGACATCGCGCAAGCGGGAGAATATGGAGATACTTTTTTTAGCAGGACTGATGCTGCTTATCTGGTGTTTATGATTATTGGGATTGTGGGGTATTTTACTGTCCCTTCTGTGGCTAATTACATTGTTCATGCCGGCGGCGGCGGCGCGCTCGGACAAAAAGTGACCAGTATTTTCAGTAACTCGACAACTTCAGTGGTGAGTGCAACTTCCCAAGGAGCCGGTATGGCAGCAGATGCAATGGGAAATGCCGCCGGACGACTGTATCAAAGTATGTCTGATTCCGGCACTACTAATCCTTACTTCAAGGACAAGGACAGTTACATGGCCGATAAATTAAAAGGCAAATCTTAACCCTAAATGGAAAATTTATGTTTAGCAAAATGAAAAATATTGACACTGCCTTTCGGCATGTTCGGGGCTTTAGCATACTGGTTATTTCAGGCTGCATTCTAATCAGCTGCTTTTCGCTTTATAAAAGTTTCACTCTGGTCTCCCAAATGCAGAACAAGGTTTATATACTGGCCAATGGAAAAGCACTTGAAGCCTATGCTTCAGATCGAAAAGATAATATTCCCGTAGAAGCACGGGATCATGTAAAGACATTTCACCAATTCTTCTTTACCCTTGATCCGGATGACAAAGTCATTAAAAGTAATGTTACCAAGGCACTTTATCTGGCTGATGACAGTGCCAAACGGATTTACGATGATTTAAAAGAAAACGGCTATTACTCCGGTATCATATCGGGGAATGTCAGCCAAACGATAAAGATTGACAGTATCACAATTGACATCAATAGTTATCCGTATGGATTCCGGTGTTATGCTGCTCAAAATATTATACGTACTACCAGCATTGCACATCGCAGCCTGATAACGGAAGGTAATCTCCGCAATGTATCGCGAAGCGATAACAACCCGCATGGGTTTCTAATCGAGAGGTGGAATACCATTGAGAATAGGGATTTAGGTACCGAAAATCGAAAATAATAAACTATTGATTATGAAATTCACGCTAAAAAGACATAGCAAAAGGAAAGAGACTAAAAATAGTCTATGGCAAAAATTTGAGCAGGCTAATGTCCAATTGCAATATAAGTGTGCCAATTGGCTGAAGAGCAAAACGGCCCATTTTTCCCGACTCAATTGGATTGTGGTTCTATTCACTTTTATAGTGTTTACAGGAGGCTGCAGTATTTATCTGATTGTGAAGAGTTTTTCAGGTAATACAACTAAAAATATAACAGTAACCCCGATTACCAAACCAACCAATCTGGTACCCACAAAAGAAAAGCCTCTTGAGCTCAATACAATTATTAGCGAAACTGAATTTGAAAAAATCACAAGTTTTCGTAGCTATATGGATAGTCTGGGGCGTAGTCCGACAGGGAAAAAAACGCATGACAGTATTGTGCTAAACCGTCCGGAGCTTCTGGACAGTCTAACAATGCTGGAAAATTATTATTACTCACATCTTAAAAATTAATATCATGGAACAAAAAACAAAATCACTAAAAGTACTAAAGCAGCGTAAAATGCTCTTGGTAGTACCACTGTTGGTCCTGCCATTTATAACTGCTATATTTTGGGCATTGGGCGGTGG
This sequence comes from Flavobacterium cupreum, assembly GCF_003996965.1. GTDB lineage: Bacteria > Bacteroidota > Bacteroidia > Flavobacteriales > Flavobacteriaceae > Flavobacterium > Flavobacterium cupreum. The sequence continues at coordinate 50,827 of NZ_QWDM01000016.1, forward strand.
AAAAATGGAAGCGGCTAATTCAGCAACACCACAGCAAAAAGGGTTTAATGTAAAACTGCCCAATGCGAACCTTAAAGAAGGACTTCTTTTGGATAAGATGAATTACTACGACCTGGCGGCGCTTGATTCTGCAAAGCTTGATGAGCTTATAAAGAAAGATCCTAACTATTTGGGTCAATCATTTCAGATTGATTCAACTGAGGACAGTACTGCTGTTACTCTTAGAAAAGGACGAACTGGTTTAAATACGTCAGTGCACCGTGATCCGAATGAAGAAAAAGTGCATCAGAAATTGGAAGCATTGCAAAAAGCAATCAATACACCTGTATCAGTTCAGGAACAAAACAATGATTATGTCAGATATACAAAATCAAATGAAACCTCAAAACATTCCAATGATGTGGACAGGCTGGAACAAATGATGCAGTCGATGAATGATGGGCAGGAAAGCCAGGATCCGGAACTGCAACAGCTCGGTGGAATGCTGGAGAGTATTTTGGATATCCAACATCCCGACAGGGTACAGGAAAAATTAAGAAAAGCTTCCGAGGCTCAGCGTGGGCAGGTATTTACCATTTCCACCAGAGTGGAAGAAAGTCCTGTTTCTTCTTTACAAAACAACCTGGTCCATACTAATGGATACGCACAAAACGGATTTTATTCTTTGGATGAAACTGCGCTTATCGATCCAGCACAAAATGCTGTTGAAGCATTGATCCACGAAACACAAACAATTGTAAATGGAGCCACAGTTAAGTTCCGACTCATGAATGACATTTTTATAAATGGCATTAAAATCCCAAAAGACAATTTCCTGTTTGGAACAGCTTCCCTAAAAGGAGAAAGGCTGACCATCAATATAAATAGTATTAGATACAACAACTCCTTATTTCCAGTGGATTTATCTGTTTATGACATGGATGGGCTTATTGGGATTTACATTCCGGGAGCCATTAATCGTGATGTCGCGAAAGCCTCCGCTGATCGTTCCATGCAGACTTTGGGAGTTCCATCACTGGACGATTCCTGGGCAGCTCAGGCAGCAGGGGCCGGAATTGAAGCAGCTAAAAGCCTGTTAAGTAAAAAAGTAAAGTTAGTTAAAGTAGTAGTAAAAGCAGGATATAAGGTACTGCTTCGGGATGAGAAACAAAAGGAGTCTAATTAAAAACTAAATAATCACAGATATGAAAAATTTTAAGCTATTGACGATCGGGTATTTATTATTAATGACCATCAGTGCATTTGCGCAGCAAACAAGTAAAAACCGTTTATCCAAAATAGAATCGGACTCTCTAATGATAGCCTATTCAAAAACGACCAATATTGTATTTCCTTTTGCGATCAAAAGCGTCGATAAAGGAAGTCCTGATATTTTGGTTCAAAAAGCAAAAGGCCTTGAAAATATCCTTCAGGTCAAGGCTGCCCAAAAAGGATTTTTTCAGACCAATCTTACGGTAGTCACTGCTGATGGTAAACTCTATTCTTTTGTACTAAACTATGATGAAGAGTCTCCGCAATTGAATCTCACCCTGAATAAAACAAAGCTGGATGGGCAGGAAATTTATTTCTCAGATGAAATTGAAAATGACCAATATATTCAGGAATATTCCAAATTGGCTTTTTATAACAAGAAAAAAGTGCGAGGTGAAAAAGAAAGCTTTTACGATATTGATTTTAGTCTAAATGGAATATTTATTCGTGATGAGGTAATGTACTACAGAATAAAGGTAACCAACAATTCCAAAATCAATTATGATATCGATCAGCTTCGTTTTTTTATCAGAGATACTAAAAAAGTAAAAAGAACGGCTTCTCAGGAAATTGAAATTATCCCAATCTATATCTTGAATAACGTTGTTAAAATTGAAGGCGAAGCAGAAAATACCTTTGTTTTTGCACTTCCAAAATTTACAATTCCGGAAAAAAAATACCTGGCAATACAGCTCATGGAGAAAAATGGCGGCAGGCATGTTGAACTGAATGTGAAGAACAAAAAACTGGTAAAGGTCACTGTACTGCCTAAACTATAAATTATTTAATCATTTAAAAAATAGAGTCATGAACGAGAAAAATTTTGAATACTTACGCGACCAGGTAAAGTACACTGGTTTTGGAGATGCATTAGAGACCGAATTAAAAGAAAAAATGCAGAAAGAGGAATCCAATTTCACTTTGAACTATACAGCTAAATACGGTACTGATACCGCCAATGCGACATTGAACTTTAAAAAATCAGATCAGAGTGATATGTATTTTTTTAATTCTTATAAAGTGGAATTGCAGAAAGAAAATTCTAAAGAAGCTTTGGAGCAAACCTTTTACATCAATAAAGGCAGTAACATCACGATGAAAGAAGCCTATAACCTTATGGAAGGAAGATCTATTAATAAAGATCTTATCAATAAAGAAGGAGAGCAATACAATTCTTGGATTCAGATGGATTTTAAACAAACTGATACTAATGGAAACTTTAAACTAAATCAATACCATCAAAATTATGGTTATGATTTAGAGGCAGCACTCTCCAAGCATCCGATTAAGGAATTGGAAACGCCCAAGTATAAAGAGGACTTGATGAATTCTATAAAAAAAGGAAATCTGCAATCTGCAACTTTCTTAATAGATGGAAAGGAAATCAAACAACATATTGATGCCAGTCCACAATTCAAGACTATTAATATTTATGATGGAAATATGCAGCGTATAGATAACCGTCATTCAAAGCAGGAACAGCAGTCTGAAGGAGAACAAACTTCGGAGAAACAAGGCAGCAAAAAACAAAATCAGACTACTGATGAAGATGCTCCTGAAGTTCCGAAGAAAGCTAAGAAAAAAACGATAAATCATTCCGCATCTATGTAGTAAAAAAATTGAATTATGAATGAACAACTTCCCGTTAACAGAGTAGAGATGGAATTAGACCAGTGGCGCTCCAGGGAAGAGCGTTTTAGTAAACTGTTTAATTTCAGTCTTACCAATAATAGGTCACTGATTAAAGAAAAGCTGCATCATTACGAGCGTATTGGAACAAAGTACAAAGGCACTAAAAATATTGAGGAACGTTTTGCTTTGCAGATGCTCAAGCAGGAAAAGAGCAAGATACTAAAACAGCTTTACCCTAATATATTAGTACGACTTGTTCGTAAACTTCTCGTTGCGCCACTCATAGACCAAATTGCAGTACGCAAGTATGCAAAAGAGGAAGAAATAAACAACCAATCGCTGCACGAACAGGTGCAGCGTATTGGTTTTAGAGATTTGTCAAATCAAATTGATCAGCAAATCAAACAGGGTCATGAGCAGTTTACTATTCCGGTTGCTTATTATGTCAACGAAAAAGAACGACTGAATCATGAGTTATCTTTTATTAAAAATCAGAGCGGGCAGTATCAATTTGAAGGTTATAAAGCTAGTTTGTCTAATGAGTTAAAACTTGAAGAAAACAGAAGTCAGTACTTCAAATTACAGGAAGGGAATTCTGTTGACACAACACAGGCTTACAATTTGTTGGCAGGAAGAGCGGTTCAAAAGGAAAAAACTTGGATTCAATTGGATCTTAGCGACAAGGACGCAAGTGGCAATCACCGTATCAAGGAATTTCATTCCGGGTATGGTTATGATCTTGAAAAAGCCTTACAGCAGCTTCCTTTAAAGGGATTATCAAATAAAACTGAAGCGGATAAATTAAAGGATGCATTAAAACAAGGGAATAGGCAACCTGTAATCTTAATTAGAAACGGAAATGAACATCGGTTTTATATTGAAGCCAACCCTCAGTTTAAATCGGTAAACATTTATGATGAGCACTCAAGAAAAATAACACTCTCGACGGCATTGGGTAATAAAACAATGGAAACTGTAAAACAAATACAAAAAATGAGTGAGAGCCAGCAGGAGAATCATTCCAAAAGAAATGGTATGCGTGTAAGCTAATAAATCGCGAAATAATGAAAATGCTAAAACCTTTATCGGATTTCTTTAATGCAATAGAAAAAGACCAGCGTATCAGTATCACGCATATTGGTATATATGCTGCATTGCTTCAATTTAGAACAGAAAAAGGTTTTGTTAATCCTATTCAGGTATATCGAAATGAAATTATGAAATTAGCCAAGATTACGGGACCTGTAACATATCATAAATGCATGCGTGAACTAAATGAGTATGGTTATATCAGTTATCTGCCAAAACGAAATAGAAACCAACGGAGTACAATTTATTTCAATTCTTAACCGAAATGAGATAGAAGTAAAATTGCAAAAAAAGATTAGAGTATGAAAAAGTTAACTTTTGAAGAACTTCCCGATGCAGTTGAAGAATTGTATGAGAAGATGAAAAAAATAGAAATACTTTTTGAAGATAAGCCTTATTTAAAAAGAAAGAACTCGCCATTGTACCATTTAGATAAAGAAAAATGCAGTACTTATTTGAATAAAAGTGATTTGGCACAATTTTTTTATATGCTTATGGATGAGAAAATTTTCTTTTTTGATGACTACGATCAAAAATGCAATAGAAGTAAAATTCAGCTTTTTGTAGAAGAAAATTTCACTTATAAAGGAGATTCCGGACTTCAAACGGATATAGACACAATTAGTAAACAGTTTTCTGAATCAAAAGGATTTACATATAAGGAAAAGCAGATAAAATTTATAGAAAGTATGATTAACACACTTGAAAAAAGAAAAAACAAACTAATTAGCTGGTAATCTGTATCATTTGAAAATGTGATACTAAAAAATTAACGATTATGTCTAAAGAAGGTAACCTAACAAAAAATTCCTATATAACGGCAATCAAACAATTGCTGGATCCCTTATATGCAAGGCTTGAAAAAATAGACTCTAAAATAAAAGGAAACAATACAAAAGAAAGTCTGAGATATTTTAGAAATGAAGATCTAAAGAAAATATTTGGACTGTCAAATAATACAATCATAAAATACCGCCAGACTGGTATACTCCCTTATACTAAACTAGGTGATATTTACTTATATGAATCTAGCAAAATAGAAAAGATACTGAGAGAAAACGAGCCGTGAGTATTATTGATTTCAAGCACTTTTTAAGGTAGTGTCAATCGTGATATTCTATTTAGTGCATATTTATTTTCAGACTCTCTTTTTTCTTGATAAATGGGGAATTCGGAGTTTCTAAAATGTGAATACAAAACAGAAAAAGATAAACAATTAGAAATCATCTATGCTATTTAGAAAGGCATGATTTCATAAATAAAATTCTTGTACTAAACTTTTTATTTTTTTAATTAGGTTTTAAAGTTCTTATAATTCATTTATTTCTAATCCAATTGCTCTTCCTGATGGAAATGAAGAATCGATATATCTTAGATCTAATGGCATATAACTATTAAGACTTTTTCTCATTAGCATTATCTCACTGCAGTTCCATTTTGGCATTAGACCTGGATATGCAGGATCATCGGCTATCAGTAAAATATTATTGATATTATTGTCTAAAATGTAATCATCAATTTCAAAGCAGATTATTTTTTCAGTTCTTACGTAGTAAACATTTATGATATAATCACCAAAATAGATTAAGTCGGAATCAAAAGTGAAGTTATACATTGAATGATAGGTGGAAATATAAACTCTAAATTCTAAATATTTTTTACCTGTGAGGGAATTTAAAACGTTAAAGTGAGAATTATATCTTAGTAGTTCTTTTAGTAAAAGAGAAACTTTTGCCTTGTCTAAAAATTTCTTTTCCGGCCAGATTTCACTATATAAAGTATGTGCTTCAATAATCTGAGAATTTAGAAAAATGCCATCAGCAATGATTGAAACCTGAGGTTTCTGCAGATCAATTTTTTGAAGAAATTTTAGATAGAAATCTCTAGAAGAAGTCTCAGCCATCTTCTCTGCGTCGGTTTTTGTCCAGGCAGAAATATCTGGAATGCTTTTAAAATCCTCTAATCCTTCAGTCCAAATACTTTCTCCTGTTACGAACCGTAAAAACTCCGAAATCATTTTACAGCACAAATCAGGATATCTGCAAATCTGTTCTTCAGCAAATCTTATTATGTGCCAACCTTTTGATAAAAAGAATTTATTTCTCTTATCATCGTCAAAGTGAATCGGCTTTTTGCTTCCCATTGCATATGGTTCATCAATTTCTATATCAATACACAAGTTATATTTTTGATAATATAAAATAAAATCAGGTTGGTATGGATATTTCCAACCATTATCTATAACTTTTTTTGTTTTAATATGTCCTTTGAAATATTTGCTTAATTTATAGTCAAAGTAACTTTCACTCAATCCTGATTTATAATTTTCAAAATCAATTAAGTCTTCATTATTTAACTGGTTTTTTGGGTAATATATTTTTGGATATTGTTCCATGAAATTATGTATTATGGTTAATAATTTTGCAGGGATTAATTCGATAATATTATTTGTTAATCAATATTAGATTAAACCGCTACTAATGTTATAGGGTCGATATTGTTTAAGTAAATATAATATTTAGTTTGCAAACTGAATAAGTTGCGTATGCAGTAAATAATTGTAATTTTATAAGGAATCCTACAAAACTTTCATAAATTTTGATGAACATAGATTTTCTAGATGCAGGTTGTGCAGATGCAATACATATTAATTTTATCGGTAATGATTATAAAACACACAATATTCTAATTGACGGAGGCAGCGAAAAGGGAGATTTATACCAACGCGGCTTAAGGAAAAGAATAGATGAAATAATCAACATTAAAAAGGAGATAATAGACCTTTGGATAATTACCCATATCGATGACGATCATATAGGCGGTATTCTCCGCCTTTTAAAAGATGCTGAATTACTAGAGGCAACTGATTTATCGCAAACAACGTTCTGGTTCAATTATTCCAATTGGGATTATGACAGCGGTATGCGTACAAATAATCTAAAAAACGTCCAGCAGGGCATCACACTGAGAAATTATCTTATTGAAAACTCCACTGTAAGAGAAAATGTCACAAACGATGACATTATTGATTTATGGGGAGCAAAAGCTACAATTTTGTCACCCGACAAAAAAAAATATAATGCAATTTTGAAAGTATGGAAAAATGAAGAAATTAAAATAAGAGATTCAGAAATATCATCTTTGAAAATCAATAGAAGAAACGACTACAATATAAAAATTGAGGATTTCGATGCTAACAAAGAAGTTAAAGATACTTCTGTAGAAAATGGATCAAGTATCAGCTTTATATTGCAGTTTAAAGGTGAATCTATATTGTTCTCCGCTGACAGCCATTCAGATATTCTTGCCTCCTCCATTAGTAAAGTATCTAAAGGAAAGAAGCTAAGCGTCAAATATATGCAGATTCCACATCATGGGAGCAGATATAATATCAGTAATACTTTGCTGGAAATGATAGATTGTAATGATTATATCATTTCGGCAGATGGATTCAACCGGTCAAATTTACCAAATAAGGAATCTTTAGTAAAAGTGCTCCATGCCAACCCGGGCAAAACCATAAACTTTCATATAACCCAGGAAAACGAGCTTACCCGAAATATTTTCAAAGTGGATAAAGATTCACAAATCAATTTAAAGTTCCCTGAAAAAGGACAAAAACACCTTCATTTCACAATAGGATGACAACAGTAAAAGATTTTATAGTACGTATTGAAAATCCTGCAGGATACAGTGGCGGATTCGTTTATTCTCCAGGTCAGGATTCAGAACTGTTATATGTTCTTGCCGCAAGACATTCTCTAGTTAGTGCAGATGAAGTTCCATGGACTTCTCAGGAACTTTCGATCGAATTTCTTATCGAAAATAAATGGTCAAAATATAATTTACAAACCGACGACATTATACTATTTGGGAAAAATAATGAACACGAAGACATCGGGGTTTTAGGGATCAAAAAATCATCACTGCCTGTAATTCTTGATTATAGCATATGTCCATCTCTGTGCATAGTTCCGGAAAAAGATCATCATCTTGAGATAACAGGATATCCTAAAGTAGTTCAAAACGAATTAAAAAGAACGCTTTATCAATTAAAAACACTTAATGATAAGGATTATAACAACCAAATACAGATTGAAGTATCTGATCCGTTAACTGGTGAATATAATGATGAGAATCTTGTTGAAGGCTATTCAGGAAGTCCAATATTTATAAAAGTAAAAAACACTTTGTTCTGCTGCGGATTATTTCTGGGCTATGAAAAAAAAAACAAACGAATTCTAGCAATCAATCTTAATCTGATTAATGAACTTCTCCTTTCCAAATCACTAAAAACACTGTCACTGCTGGAAATAGAAACCGATGAGGCTATTCTTGATGCGATTGAAAAGCTTAATGAGAATTCCATGCGGGTGCTCTCAAGGGTAAGAAGCAGTGTTGGAAATGTTAAGCTTCCGCGCACCAAAATATCAGCAGAAGCAGCGGAAGTCATACAAAATAACAGACTGGCTATTTTTACAGGAAAACCGGGGGCTGGTAAATCTGCTCTGATCAAGAATGTTTTTGAGAATCTGAAGGGTAAATACGAAGTGCTGGCTTTGCAGGGTGAGCAATTAGACAGAGAAAATATTGAGCAGCTATTTTCCGAACCTCCGTTTAGTTTTAAAACCAAATTTGCCGATGTACTTAATTCGCCTACATACGGTAAAAGGAAAATACTTTTAATAGACAGTATAGAGAAAGTGCTGGAAACCAGTAATGCTGATACTATACTGGATTTCTTTGAATTACTATCTATGAGAGATGACATAACTTTAATACTTACCTGTAGGAGCTATGCCGTTGAACAGTTGAAAATACGTTTCTTAAGACACTTTCCTCCCTTTCCCAACTTTGAAGTACCATTACTTGATAAGACTGAGCTTAACACTGTAGCCGATTCCTATCCTGCCTTAGTATCTTTGCTGGAAAATATTTCTCTTTCAAAAGTTCTTCAAATACCGTTCAATCTTGATAAGGCGGTTACATTACCGGAAAAGTCAATAAATATTGATGTTGATTCTGAAGCAAAGTTCAAACAAATTATGTGGGAATATGTCATTGAAGGCCTTGACAAAATAACTGACGCAGATTTGAGAAAATTACGTGGAGACATTTTTATGAAAATTGCTTTGCAAAGAACTGCTGCCATGAGTGCGTATGCTACTGTTGATGATGCTCCACAGAAAATATTATATTCTCTAATTGCCGACAACATCATTGATCCTGAACCTGTTCATAAAAATAGTTTTGCTCCCGCACACGACATTTACGAAGACTGGGCATTAACGCGACATATTGATTCTAATTTCGGAAAACATATAACTGATCAAGGAAATTATAATAATTTTTATAAAGATCTTGGATGTACTCCAGCCATCAGAAGAGCCTTTAGAATTTGGATATCAGAAAAAATACAAACTATTAATGAACAGATCAATCACTTTTTAAAAGCGACACTAAAAGAGCAAAAAATACAAAAATACTGGAAAGATGAAATACTCATTGCAATTATGCAGTCTCCCTACAGCGGGGATTTTTTAAAAGAGAATAAAGACTTTTTATTTTTAAATAATTTTGAGTATTTCAAAAGAATAAACTTTTTAGTGCAGGTTGCATGCCAAAAACCTGATTTTACACTTCTCAGTGATGTAGAGCAGGAAAAAAGAATTGAATTATATCATAATATCAACCTTATTCCGTTTGGAGAAGGCTGGCATAATCTCATTGAATTCATCTTTTTAAATTTGAATGTTCTGCAGACTGAAATGAGATTAATATTACTTACGCTGTTGCAATGGGAAAAGGGTTTTAAAAAAGAACATCCGTTTCCAGCCGAAGCAGTGTATGTGGGGAAAATTTTAGTATGGTACTATAATTTATTTACTTCAACGGTTACACCCGATCTGAAAAGGTCAAAAACCGATGATTTAAATAATGGTATTTTATTGCTCTTCAGTCTTGCTGACGTTGTCAAAGAGGATTTGAAAGCAATCATAGAAAATGCATTTCGAAATAAAAAAAGTGCACCTGATTATGCCATTGGCAATTTATACGATAAAATAATATCTTATGTTCTGGATGGATATGAGAGTAAGGAAATTTGTAAAAATTATCCGGATCTAGTTTTAGAAATTGCAGAAAAAAGATGGTTTTATTATCCTCCAACTCCTGAGGAAATTGCCGAAATGTCAAAAAAGTCACTTTTTGGAGCGCATTTTCGATCAGGGATTCACAGTGAAAATGATTTCGGGATACAGGAAAGCACCTCAAGGGATTATTCACCAGCAAGTCCTTATGAAACACCGCTATTGAATCTTTTATTGGTTTCGCCCTTTAAAACCTTAAATTTTCTAATAAAGTTGTTTAATCATGCTGCAAGCGCCTATGTTAATTCTGATTTTGGAAAAAAAAATCAATTTTTGTTCCCTGCCGATGTACGGTCAGAAATAACCATTATTATGCCTGACGGCATTAAGATTAAGCAACATGCAAGCCCGACATTATGGATGATGTTCAGAGGCACATATGTAAGTGTTCCTGACCTTTTACAAGCTAGTCTAATGGCTCTAGAATGTTATTTGCTTTACATCGGCAAAGATATCAAAGAGAACCCGGAAGGAGAATACGCTAAGTTTTTACAGTTAGTTTGGGATTATAGTTTTGATATTCTAATCAGAGAAAGCAATAATGTTATGGCAGATGCCATACTAATAAGTGTTGCAAATGAACACATGGCACTTGTTGGCAATAAAATTTTTCCTTTATTAAAAATCAAAGAAATATATAAATTGGATTTTAACAGATGCATAAATGAAGCACAAGCTTTTAGTCCAATTAGTTACAAAAAGCACAGCCGACTACGTCATCTGCAGTTACAGAATTTTCAAAACCTGAAGCATAGAAGCAAAAGTATTGAGGATTTAGTAATGAATCTCAGTTTAGGACAGTATGAAGCTGATATCTTTCAGATAATTGATAAGTTTAATTCTGAGAATCCTAGAGATCAAGCGTGGCGTTTTGCGCTTACCAGAATAGATAAAAGAAAGTATAAAATTGTTGGAGAAGTTGAGAATGGCATTTTAATGCAAACAGAATTAGAAGAAGACCTAAAACAAGTTGTTGAGCAGAATAAGGAGACACAGGCAATTTCGCATCCTGTATCGCATGCTGCATTATGGTCCATGAATAAATTAAGGAATGAAACGGTTGAAGATGATAATTACGGGAAGTGGTCTGAATTTTACATGATTTCACAAGCTGCTGAAAATAATGAAAATATTGCGTCCAGATACAAACAACCAGCATTACTTGCTGCAATTGGCATCAGAGATTTTTATTCTTGCATGACAGCTGCAGAAAAAGAATGGTCTACAGCTAAAGTTATTGAACTTTTTAAGTATGAGCTTTTTGAAAATAGACAACAGTTAGATTATCAAGATTCTAAATATACAGTTTTTGAAACAGAAGCAGCTTTTTCAGTTATCCCTCTAATATTGTCTAACGCTGAGAATTCGGAAAAAAAAGAACTGCGACAATATATTGTATTCGCTTTAATAAATCTTACTGATAAATCAGAATACCGTTCACTGATAGAATCAATAAGGCATAATCTTTGGCAATCTGATCCTGACTTCGTTTTACTCTGTATTAGTTCGATTATTGAATATTCAAAAATCTCATTTCTGAAAAGGAATCTTCAATATTTTAGAAGGGATGAAACCTCTTCTAAAAAATCTCTTTTTTTATTTTTAAGAGAAATTTATTACAAAATAAAGCTGATGATTAATTCCAGTTATACAGGACCAGGTCATTACTCCAACGATAAGAATTATGACAAAATACTACTTGAATATAATAGTGCAATTAATAAAATAATGGATAAAGTTGCTGCCGGAGAAGCTCCTTTACAAATCGAATTTCCTGATTACGAAAAAAATGGAAGTGACTGGCTATTTGAAGCTTTAAAACTTGTGCCACCTGACACAAATCTAAAAATCCTGCATGATTATCATAAAGAAGTATTGAATTTCATTTTTGAAAATCTTACAAGAGATTCCGAGTCATTTGATGATCGACTGCATTATTCTTTGCAGCAACTCTTTCATCAAAAATTTGCCCAATTTTTACTTAATCAACCTGAAAATATTGCAATTGAACACTTTAAAATGTTAATTGACTGGGCCTATAGAGAGGGATCAAGACGTACATATGGAAACAAAAAATATGATTTTGTTGAAAAATGTCTGGAAGAACTTATAAATCAACTTACCAACGATGAATCTAAAAGCTATAATTTTTGGATTTTATGGAATTATTTAAGCCATAAAATTTTAACAACTAAGACTTTCATTTTTGATAAAACGTTACTTCTTGATCATCGGATACTTTCGCTATCACAAAAAGAATGGGCGCCTTTAGAGAGCAAAAAAGATTTTTTTGAAACTGTCATTTTAGAAGGCGGTGACCTAAATTCATCTGGCAGATTAATTGCGGGAATTGGCTATAAGGAATTAATGCCTGATGGTATCATCTGGCTAGCGGAGCGAATTAAAAATGAATGGCCGGACAATGAAGATTGGAACTTTTATATTGAAAAAATCGTTATAAAAACGTATTATGACGGTATCAGAAGAAAAGAAGTAACATTATCTGCTACTCTAAGAAATGCTTTTATTTCGCTATTGGATAAATTGATTGATGAGAGTGCTTCTTCAACCGCTTATATAATTCGAGATGATTTCATATCTTCAAAAGGTTTAATAGAATAAATATCAGCAAACTGTTAAATTTAATTGATTGCAGGCTTTGTAGCCATGTATAAAACTTATTTTAAAAAGTAAAACTAATATGGACGATTTTTTTAATGAAATGCAACTTCCTTTCGCTAATTCGAATGAAGAACTAGAGACAATTTCTAATAATGCTTTTAAACCTCTTTTTGATATAAAGAAGTTTGAGATTAGGGCGGAAATTGAGAAAGACAAAGGAATTGATTTTCATATAGAACTAAAGTTACAACGATCTGATGGTAAATCAGTGCATACAAATTTTCGATTTGCAATACAGCTTAAGGCTACCGAGAATATCATAAAAAATACTGACGGCAGTTTTAGTAAACAGATAGAATTATCAAATGTTAATTACCTATTAAATACAGGCATGCCTGCCTACTATGTTTTCTATCACATCCCGTCTAAGACTTTTTATTATGAAAATGTTAATAATTTTTTAGTAGATATTCAAAGTAAAGAGAATCCTTTCAAAACTCAGCAGAGTTATTCTCTTCGTTTTGAAAAGCTGTTGGATCAAGAAGCTATAAACCAGATTTACCAAGAGGTTTACAAAAAAGGGAAATTTCAAAGGCTCATTAATGAAAAAATTACATTGCGCCCAATTTCTGCGTACTCAGAAGATAAAATTTCATTTGATTCGAATTTAAATATTACGGATGACGCCGATATTAGAAATGCTATTGAATTGGTTGGTTTAAATTTAGTAAACAATGCGAAATGGAAGAGTGTTATTGCTTATCATAAAAAAGCATCAGGAAATGTAGCTATAACTTCTCTATACAATCTTGTAATTGGATTAGCTCATTACTATGATGGTAATATGTATGAAGCACTTAAGTTTCTTAGAGATGCTGAAAGACAAAAAAGGGACCTATCATCTGATATGAAAAATCATTTACTGTACTTTTATGCAGCTGTAAGATATTTTTTCGGAATGATTTCAGAAGTAGAGTTCGAGAGAATAATGGTTAAATTGGAATCTGAACAGAACATTGGACTTTATGTTAAACTCGAAAAAGCGAAGAAAGATTATTTAGATAAGACTAGTGATGATGCATTTGTTATTTTTACAAAGGCGATAGATGAAATCATACAAAGTCCTAATGCTGATGAACATATTATAATTAATGCTAAAAGGGAGAAACTGCTGTATGAAGGGGTAAATAACAATATGGAATTTGTTAGGCAGTGCTGTATAGTTTTTGCAATGGAAAATATTTCTTTTGACAAATCAATCAGAAATGAATTCGTAAAAGAAATAATCCAAATTCATATAGATTGGACAGATAAGGTTAGAGAGCTTCATACCGATGCTCTCAATAAAAAAGATTTCTTTTCGTATTATAATTCTATCTTAGTTGAGGTTAAAATTAAATATCAATTTTTGAGCAATTTAAAAATTCTTTTTGACACACAGGAGAAGTCGATTAGTAAAATGACTTCAGAAATGAAAGATCAAATTGAAACTTTACTTGAAAAGATTAATAGAGCTGTGGAATATTTTACAGAAGTTGGTCATGTTGAAAATCAAGCAGTATCACTTTCGCTGCAGTATGAAATTCTTCATTTTATTAATAATTTTAATCAGGCAGAAATTTCATTAAATGAATTAGAACGAATTATTGATATTTACGAAAGTAAAGAACTTAGAACTAAACTGTATCTTCTAAAGAGCAGAGGAACCCAGCATGAAAGTTTTATTGATTTCATGGCGGAGACTTCTGAAAGAGGAAAAAGAAACCATGAGCTTATGAATAAATTTGGTGAAGAAATGAAAAAAATGGACGAAGATGAAAGAATAGAAGCAGATATTGCTCGTAAAGGTTTGCTAAATATTCACTTATTCCCAATAGGTATTTTTAAATTTCCAAAAGCAGAACTTGAAAATGTTTTAGAGGTACTCAATGTCAAAGAAGATGTAAAAGATAAGTTCAGACAATTATTTGGAATGATAATTCCTGTAATAAATATTTTAAATGAGTCAGTTGAATGTGAAGGTTATGCCAATGGTAAGGCAGATGATCAGGGAATTATAAGCTGGCAGAATATTTATAGGATTAGAAAGCATTTTTACGAAAATAAATTTTACAGATCTCATTCATTTTAATAGAGGGAATAAGTTTAATTATTGCCTTGTTTTTTTGATTAATAAAATTCTTTTAAGAAGACAGTGTTAAAAGTACCTGCTGATTTTAGTAGGTCAGAAGGATTCAATAACGAATTCTTCTGACTTTTTAATTAAGGATTTGCTAATATTTAAATTAGGCTCCTTGTTCAGGAATACTTTTGTTTTAATTTTGACATATCCTCCATAATATTTATATCTAATACCTTAGCGTAATGCTGTGTCTGTTTAATGTTAGTATGTCCCATCATTGCAGAAACATTCTCTATTCTTACTCCATTTCCTAAAGTAACCGTCGTTGCAAATGTATGTCTCGCGACATACCAAGTGAGGTGCTTTTCAATACCGCACAAATCAGCAATTTCCTTAAGATAGGCGTTCATTTTTTGATTGGACAACTTTGGAATCAGTCCAATCTGCATATTTTTATATTTATTTATAATGGCCAAGGTTGGAGGAAGTATAGGGACATTTGCTCTAATTGTTGTTTTTGCTCTATTGGTCATAATCCAAAGATTGTCCATTGCATCCGTAGAGATATTATTTGATGTAAGATTAGCCGCATCTACAGGGGCATATCCAGTGTAACAACTAAAGAGAAAGACATCTTTGACCTTTTCGAGGCGTTGAATTGAAAATTTTTTGTTTTCAATTAAGTTTAATTCTTCCTGGGTAAGGAATAAGGCATCGGTGACATGGAGTTTTCCATCATAGAGATTAAAAGGATCTTTGTCTATGATGCCCATTCTAATGCTGTATTTACATGCTGTCTTATACATCCGCATATATTTTACTACAGAATTATTTTTAATGCCTGTTTTACCTTTAAAACGACTGTCATATTTAAGAAAGGACTCAAGATTGTAAACATAGGCACTGTTTACTTCCTGTAGAGAAATATCTTGTATTCCATACCGCTTTTCCATAAATATGATAAGTAGATCTTTCGCGCGCTCATATTTCTGGTAAGAAGCTTTTGATCGTTCTGCAGCATCGACCTTCTTTTTAAAAAAATCATTGTGTCTGTTCATAATCTCAATTATGCTGACACAATCTTCTTTTACGACTGTCGTTTCGCCTTTAAACTCGTCTTTGAGTAACTGCAGAGAAAAATCCTGATCGATTTTATACAGTTCATTAAACTTCTTTTCCATGCCAAGAAGAAAGAGATCCAAAGCACTCTTGATTACTTTTTCCTTTTCAAGTTTGAGAACACTTCTTAAGTTGTCGGTAAACTGCCATCTCTCTTTTAAGATTGATTTACCCGCTGCCATCGTTATTGATTGCTTTTTGAATGAAATTCGGGCATAAATTGGAGATTCTCCACTTTTGTTGAATTTACCTGCTTTGAGATAAAAAATTACTTTTAACATAACTCACAATTTTAAATTAATAATCAAATTGATTTAAAATCGCTGAAAGTTTGTAGTGTTTTTAGGCAATTCCTGGGGAATTTACTTTTTTTAGTGACCCTTTTTTCGACTTTTTTTTCGAAAAAAAAATTGGGTCACTCATAGGGTCACCGTACTTTGATAATATAAGTGTTCTTTGAGAAGTAACAAAAAACAAAAAAGCCTTTAAATACTAGTATTTAAAGGCTTTTGACTCTTAAAGTTTCTTTTGAAAACTTCATCTGGCGGAGAAAGAGGGATTCGAACCCCCGGACCTGTTACAGTCAACAGTTTTCAAGACTGCCGCATTCGACCGCTCTGCCATTTCTCCAGTATGTTGCGATCATTTGCTGATTGCGAGTGCAAATATAGTGTGTTTTTTCGATTGTAAAAACTTTTTTTAAGCTTTTTTACTGATTATTTTAAATTAATTTTTAAGTCCTTCATAATCAGTAATTATTTTAAAAACATTTTTAGGTTAAATAAAGTGTTTAATCTAAAATGGGCACCGGTTTCTTGCTTTCATCAACAGCAGCAAACGAAAAAGTTCCTGAAACTACCGTTTCACGAAGCTCGGAATACATTTGTTCCATGAAAATATCAACGTGAATTTTACAGCTTGTTCTTCCAACGCTGATTACTTTTGCGACTAATTCAATTAAAGTCCCGGCCGGAATTGCTTTTTTAAAATCAATCTGGCCGGTCGAAATGGTTACTACTTTTTTTCGGCTGAATCGGGTAGCGCAAATAAAGGCCACTTCGTCCATCAGATGGAGTGCGGTGCCTCCAAATAAAGTGTCGTAATGATTTGTAGTACTGGGAAAAACAGCTTTAAAAATATGAGTTTCCGATTTTATAATTCTTTCTTCTAATGTCCCCATGTATTAATAACTTACATATTCAATAATTTCAAGTCCGTAACCAATCATTCCGACACGTTTGGTCTGCTCCGTATTCGATATTAATCTGATTTTAGAAATATCAATATCATGAAGGATCTGAGCTCCAATTCCGTAATCTTTGCTGTCAATGATTACTTTTGGTGCTTTCATTGTCCCTTCAGCCTGTAACGTTTTAAGCTCGGCAATTCTGTTTAACAGATTAATGGCCTGCATGTCCTGATTGATGAATATAACAGCTCCTTTTCCGTTTTCATTGATCGCTTTAAACATATCGTCTAATTGCTGCTCTGCATTATTGGTTAAAGTGCCTAATAAATCATTATTTACCTGCGAAGAATTGATTCTCGTTAAGATTGGTTCTCCAAGATTCCAGGTTCCTTTCGTTAAGGCAATATGTACTTGTTTGTTTGTAGTTTGTTCGTAAGCTCTTAGTCTGAAAGTTCCAAAACGGGTTTCGATATCAAAATCTTCTTTTTTAACGATCAGGCTGTCGTGCTGCATTCTGTATGCTACTAAATCTTCAATTGAAACTAATTTCAAATCGAATTTTTTAGCCACTTCTATTAACTGAGGCAAACGGGCCATTGTTCCGTCCTCATTCAGGATTTCGCAGATCACACCGGCAGATTTAAAACCGGCTAATCTTGCAAAGTCAATTGCAGCTTCCGTATGTCCGGTTCTTCTTAAAACACCACCCTGTTTTGCAACCAGGGGAAAAATATGTCCGGGACGCGCTAAGTCATGTGGTTTTGTATTGGCATCAACTAAAGCCTGAACTGTTTTGGATCTGTCGGCAGCAGAGATTCCCGTGGTAACGCCTTGTCCTTTCAAATCTACAGAAACGGTAAAAGCAGTTTCCATATGGTCTGTATTATTGCTTACCATGGCACGTAAATCAAGTTCTTTACAACGGCTTTCGGTAAGTGGGGTGCAAATTAATCCGCGCCCGTGTGTTGCCATAAAATTGATCATTTCCGGGGTTACTTTTTCGGCTGCAGCCAAAAAATCACCTTCATTTTCACGATCTTCATCATCGACTACAATGATTACTTTACCTTGACGAATATCTTCTATAGCTTCTTCAATGGTATTCAATTGTATTTTTGTTGTTGACATAATTATTGTTTGTTTTGAACAGGAAAGAACCGTTCGGAAATTTTTTGAAATAATTGGGATATTGGGGTTGTTATTGCATCAAAATTGATCAATCCGTTATCGTTTGTCGCACGATACGTAAGTAATACCGCCAATGGCAATAAGATAAACGAAGACATCCACGATCCCATAAAAGGACTCATTCCGCCTTCTTGTGATAGTCTTTTTCCAAAAGTATTGATGAAGTGAAAAGTAATAAAAATCAATACGGCAAATACAATTGGTAAACCAAGTCCGCCTTTTCGTATAATCGCACCAAGCGGAGCGCCAATAAAAAACATCAGGAAACAGGCAAAAGCAATAACAAATTTCTCGTATAAGGCAGTAAGGTGCTTATTAATTTCTCTCTGTTTGTCTTTTAATTCTTTCTGGGTGGTGTCAATAGAGTAGATATTACTGGTAATAGTACTGCTGGCCATTTTTATAATATCCGACTTTTGTTTGTTGGTATATAAAGATAAAATATTGTCAGGAATCGCTTTTTTCTTCTTTTCGGTCTTTATCACTTTAGGAGCAGTTTTAATTCCTACCCGTTGATTGATATTTTCCGAAAAAGAAATGATTTCATTATTCAGGTTTTTATTCAGGGAATCTAAAGTATAGCGTAATTCGTTAACGTTTAGCATACCATTGGTACTGCCGACACTTTCCGGACTTTCATCATCTGTTTTGTTTAACTCGGATAAATCTATATTGATGATCTGTTTTTTAAACTTTCCTTTTATAAAAGGCAATTTAGCGCGGTCTTCGTATTTTTTTGGCGTTACATCCTGGTAGTAATAGCCGTCATTGAGAACCAGTTTTAAAATACTTGACTTTTCATTACTGATTAATTCTCCGTTTTTTGCTTTGATTACGGTTTTGTTCTCTCCGAAACTATTTGCTTTTTCATGAATGGTTACTCCCGTCAGGATATTACCGTTTTCACCGGACTTTTTATTTACTTTGATATTATAAGTCCCGACATCGTTAAACTGACCTTCGGCAATTGCCATGGCAGGTTTAGCCTGGGCGATGTTTTTTCGGAAATTAACAAACTTATATTCGGCGTAAGGAATTACATTATTGGCAAACCAGAAGGCAACGATACTCAGGACGCATATAAAAATGATTAAAACCCGCATAGCCCTTTGCAGTGATATTCCCGACGATTTCATAGCGGCGAATTCGTAATTTTCGGCAAGATTACCAAAAGTCATAATAGAGGCCAGTAACACCGAAAGCGGTAAAACCAAAGGGATGATTCGGGGCATCGAGAATAGGAGGAATTTTACAACCAGTATCAGATCAAGGTCTTTACCTGCAAGTTCTGAGATAAAAAGCCAGACGGTCTGAAGAATGAATATAAAAAAAAGGATTACAAATACCGTAGTAAATGTAATCAGAAAAGTTTTTAGTAAGTATTTGTCTAAAATTTTCAACCTTGTAATTAGTCTAATTTATTGATGTAGTATTTTGGATATTTGCTCGCTACAAATGTAAATTGATTTTTTGATAAAGGCTGGTTGGTTTTAAAAGAATTAACGGTTAAAGTGGTTTTTGTTCCATTTTTTCCGGTTTCAATTAAATTGTAGATGTGTTTTGTTTGTACATCAATACCTAAAAGGATCTCTTTTCTTTGATCTTTCGTATTGGTAGGAGCTAATTTAATATACTGAATTTTTCTTCCTTTTACATTCTGAACAATATCCATATTGTATTTGTAGCCGGAATTAAAGAAAGTAAGCATTTTTGAAGGCGTAATGGCAGCATCATCTTTTTCGTTTACTTTCGAAATGGTAACCTCTTCGTCTTCAGGGACTATAGTATAGGTTTTTTGTCCGTCAAATATTTTAGTAACACCCATGAAATTCAATACATACTGATTGCCTTTCATGATTACATTTCCTTTACTGTCCTGATTAATGTTCTCTTTGATATTGTTCAGGGAATATTTAAAATCGATTGCAATGTTGTCGTAACTTTTTATTTTAGCCGTTACCTGATTCAATAAATCCTTGGCTTTTTTATCCTGAGCCTGAATAGAAGTAAAGCTCAAAAGCAATAAAACTGCTATTTGAAAAAACTTTTTAGTCATGTTAGTGATAGAATTGTTGTTGATTTCCTGAATTTTTGCTTTCATGATGGGGTTAATTTTGTTCATTATTAAAAAATTGATCAAGAGCACTTAAATCTAAGATGTTTACACTTCGGGCTTTACTGCCTTCAAAGGGGCCGACAATTCCGGCTGCCTCCAGCTGATCGATCAGACGACCTGCCCTGTTGTACCCTAATTTTAATTTTCTTTGTAATAATGAAGCTGAACCTTGTTGCGCGTTGACAATAATCTCGGCAGCTTCTCTAAATAAAGTATCTCTTTCGGAAATATCCATATCAAGATTGATGCCAGTTTCTTCTCCAACGAACTCCGGAAGCAAATAAGCGGTGGCATATGCTTTCTGTCCTCCGATAAAATCGGTAATTTTTTCTACCTCAGGCGTATCGATAAAAGCACACTGCACACGGACTACATCATTTCCGTTGGTGTACAATAAATCCCCGCGTCCAATCAACTGATCGGCTCCCTGGGTGTCAAGGATCGTTCTGGAGTCAATTTTTGAAGTTACCCTAAAAGCAATCCTGGCCGGGAAGTTGGCTTTGATTAAACCTGTAATAACGTTTACAGATGGTCTTTGTGTCGCAATAATTAAATGAATACCAATAGCACGCGCCAGCTGAGCCAGACGGGCAATCGGAATTTCGACTTCTTTTCCGGCAGTCATAATCAAATCGGCAAACTCATCGACTACCAACACAATGTAAGGTAAAAAACGGTGTCCTGCCTCCGGATTTAATTTTCTGGATTTGAATTTTTCGTTGTATTCCTTGATATTACGAACCATTGCATCTTTTAGTAGCGAATAACGATTATCCATTTCAACACAAAGGGAATTCAGTGTATTGACTACTTTGGCATTGTCGGTAATAATAGCATCTTCGGTATCGGGAAGTTTCGCTAAATAATGTCTTTCTATTTTGTTGAACAGGGTAAGTTCTACTTTTTTCGGATCCACCAAAACGAATTTTACTTCTGCAGGGTGTTTTTTATATAAAAGGGAAGTCAGTACTGCGTTCAGTCCAACAGACTTTCCTTGTCCTGTAGCTCCGGCCATCAGTAAGTGAGGCATTTTGGCTAAATCGACAACAAAAGTTTCGTTAGAAATGGTTTTTCCCAAAGCAATTGGCAACTCCATTTCGGCTTCCTGAAATTTAGCTGAACCAATGACGCTTTTCATCGAAACCATGGTTGGGTTTTTGTTCGGAACCTCAATACCGATAGTTCCTTTTCCTGGGATTGGCGCAATAATACGGATTCCCAATGCAGAAAGTGATAACGCAATATCGTCCTCTAAACTTTTGATTTTTGAAATCCTGATTCCGGCTTCCGGTACGATTTCGTATAAAGTTACCGATGGACCAACGGTTGCTTTGATTTGTGCAATTTCAATTTTGTAGTTGCGCAGGGTATCTACAATTTTGTTTTTATTTTCTTCAAGTTCTTCCTGATTGATTGTAATTCCGCCTGTTGAATATTCTTTTAATAAATCAATCGTTGGGAATTTATAGTTTGATAAATCCAGGGTAGGGTCAAAGAGACCGAAATCTGCCACGAGGCGTGATGCCAGGTTTTCTTCGATAATATCTTCTTCCTCCGGTTTTTCAACAACAAATTCTTCGGTATGTACCGGCGTTGTTGTGACCGGGTTTATATTCATCTGAAGTGGTTTTAAAATCGGATTTAAATCAATTTCTGATGAATTTGAAATGGTAGGTTTTAATGCTTCTTTGTTGATTTCGAATTGTGTATCCTCTGTTTTTAAGTGGATGTTATCCGGTTCTTCATCTGGTTCTTCAACAGCAAATTCTTCTAAGTTATAAGCGCTTTCCGTTTGTGCCGGTGTTTTAAGAGTGCTTAATTCAGACTTGATGTCGTTTTTGGTCGAATCAAAATAAGACTGGATCTTTTCAGGAGATAATTTTATTTTGAAGATCAGGTACACGATTAATCCGAAAAGCAAGGCTAATAAAGTCCCGGTTTTTCCGATATAGTCCTGTGAAAATAAATTCAGTTCATACCCAATTGTTCCGCCCAGTTCAGGTGCAGAAGTCGCAAAGAATCCAAATAAAACAGAAACAATAATGATGGCAAACAGGTCCCAGAACCAAATGTTTTTCAGTTTTTTCAGGGATAGTTCCAATGCCAAAAACATTCCGGTAAGGAAAAATAGCCGCACAAATATAAAAGCGGCCAGTCCAAAACCTTTGTAAACGATCAGATCTGATAAAAAAGCCCCGAATTTTCCGAGCCAGTTTTGTACTACTTCCGTGCGGTCGCCCAGTTGGCTGACGGCACTCTGGTCAGTTTGTCCGTTGACATAAAAGGAAATGAATGCCACTAATAGTGCAATAGAAAATAATACCAAAAGACAGCCTAAAACAAAGCGTTGTTGTTTGTTTGGTCTCCAGGATCTTGAGGTCCCGGTCTTTGCCGTATTTTTTTTGTCTAAAGTTTCTTTTTTGGTTGTTTTTGCCATTCTTGCGTTTAGTATTGCCTATACAAATTTTGGAATATAAATGATCAAACCTATTGCGATTGCGGTCATAGCGGCAAAAAATACCGCTCCTGCAGCAATATCTTTAATAAATCCGATTCGTTTGCTGTAATCAGGATGAATAAAATCAGCAATTTTTTCAACCGCTGTATTCAATCCTTCAACGCTTAAAACTAAACCGATTGCCAATGTTTGACAAAGCCATTCGGTTTGTGAAATATGAAAGTAAAACCCGGCAATAGTCATTATGATTCCCAATGAAAATTGAACCATAATGCTATGCTCTGTTTTTATAAGTTTAACAGCTCCATTAAAAGCATATGTCATGCTTTTTAACCGACCTGTTACAAAAGTATTATCTTTTTGAAATGCCATTTAATGGGTAATTATAGTGCTGCTAAAGCTGCTTCGTAATTTGGTTCGTTTGCAATTTCAGCAACTTGTTCGGTATGCGTAATTTTTCCGTTAGCATCAACCACAATGATGGCTCTTGAATGTAATCCTGCAAGAGGTCCGTCAACGATTTCCAATCCGTTTGCCTTACCGAAACTTCCTTCCTGAAAGTCAGATAGGTTCACTACATTTTCTAATCCTTCAGCGCCGCAAAAACGTTTTTGGGCAAATGGCAAATCTCTTGAAATACACAAAACAGTTGTGTTTTCTAAGTTACCGGCACTTTCGTTGAATTTTCTAACAGAAGCAGCACAAGTTCCCGTATCTACACTTGGAAAAATATTTAAAACTAATTTTTTACCTGCGAAATTGCTTAGTGAAGCCACAGATAAATCATTTTGTACTAATTTGAAATCAGCTAATTGTGATCCAACTGCTGGTAACTCGCCTGATGTGTGAACCGGATTTCCGCCTAATGTTATTGAAGCCATGTTTTTTGTTTAATTTAATGAGGCTCAAAAGTAAGGATTAATATTTTAATCTAAAAGTATTTGTTGTGGGTTTAAGTATAGATTAAGAGTTGCATTTTTCTTTATACAAAATGGGAGAATCTTATAGTAATTTGGTGTTTTATGCTACGCGGATGACACGGATTAAGCGGATTGACAGTTTCCTTTGCCTGGTTTATTGGTCTTTGCGATGTAGGCTTTGGTTGCTGTTTTTAGATTTCATCTGTTGTGCCTTCCTGAGCGAAGTCAAAGGAAAGCAAATAGCTTTTTTTTTGTCCTCCTGAGCGAAGTCGAGGGAACATAAGAAATTCCGTTCCAATAATTCTTCAATCTTTGCAGAGCTACTGTGCGCCCTTCGACTTCGCCAGGGGGACAAGATTGTCATGATAAGTGAGATCGAGACTGAAAACTGCTGCAACTGAGACCGGGACTGATCCCCATAGCTATCGGGAGAGACTGAAAACTGCGACTGCGACCGCGACTAAAACAAAAAAAAAAACGCTCCCTTGGAATGAAAGCGTTTCTTTAGTCATGTTTTTTGTTTTTTCTCAGGAGAGCGGCCGATTATTTATCGATAGAACCCAAAACACGTTTCATAAACGCATTTAAGGCTTCTTTTTTGTCAGTGCCCTGAACGACCATTTTATGTACTTCAAGTGCACCATACATATTTGAAATTAATTCACCGATCACATCTAATTCTTCATCTTTTAGAGAAGGAATCTCAGTCATAGCCTCCAAAACTTCAATAGTTTCGATGATATAATCCTGATCGTTTTCTTCGATAAACTGCGTTAATTGCTTTATTACGGGTAATTTCATAATTAGATTTCTTAGATTTTTAGACTTCTTAGACTTGCTTAGATTTTTGGACTTCACTAGATTTTGAAACTAAGATTCAGAGAATCTAAGTAGTCTGAAAATCTAAGCAAGTCTAACAATCTAAGATTAAGCAATTGCGTTAACTAAATCAATTAAAACTTCTTGTTTGTTGGTTTGCGTTTCGCCAACCAATTTTCCGTTTACGAAAGTAGCAAAAGTAGGCAGGTTGCTTACATTGGCTAATTTTCTGGATTCCGGAGCATTTTCAGCGTCAACCAAAACAAAAGTGATAGCTTCATTTTCTGTCGCTAATTTTTTGAATTTTGGTTTCATAATACGGCAATTTCCACACCATGAAGCTGAATATTGTACTACTACTTTTTCGTTTTTAGCAACTAAATCTGCTAACGTATCTTCGTTTAAGTCGATTAACATATCTTTTAATTTAAATTCCAATATTTTAAATTCCAAATTCCAAATCTTCCGATATAGAATTTAAAAATTTAAATTTTGAAATATTATTGATTTTGAGAAAGAATTCCAAATCCCAAAATTGGAATTTGGAATTTTTAAAAATTTGGAATTTATTTTTCTTAATTAGCGCTCAAATACTCAGCAGTACTGATTCTGTCTGCGCTCATCGCTTCTTTACCGGCTTCCCAGTTTGCAGGACAAACTTCTCCTTTTTCCTGGATGTGCGTATACGCATCAACCATACGTAAATATTCGTTTACGTTACGTCCTAATGGCATATCGTTAACGCTTTCGTGGAAGATTTTTCCAGTTTCGTCAATTAGGTAAGTAGCTCTGAAAGTTACGTTTGAACCTTCAACAATTACTGAATCAGTTTCTTCGCTGTATTCTGTAGATTCGATATCTAAAATTCCTAAAATGTTAGATAAGTTACGGTTAGTATCAGCAAGGATTGGGTAAGTAACACCTTCGATTCCACCGTTGTTTTTTGGAGTGTTTAACCATGCAAAATGCACTTCGTTAGTATCACATGAAGCTCCGATTACGATCGTATTTCTTTTTTCAAATTCTGGCAATGCAGCTTGGAAGGCGTGTAATTCAGTTGGACATACAAAAGTAAAATCTTTTGGGTACCAAAATAAAAGTACTTTTTTGTTGTTGTTTACTGCTTCTTCAAAAATATTGATTTTTAAGTTGTCACCCATTTCTGAGATAGCATCTACTGCAATACTTGGGAATTTTTTTCCTACTAAAGACATATTTTTCGTTTTAAGTTAAAAATTTATTTGGTGCAAAAGTAGGATATAAGTAAGGCTGTTTACAATAAGATGTAATTATTAATATTTATTTAGTAATAACTTTTTGTTATACTTAGAATTGAGTTTTTTGTAAGTTACTGAATGTCAATATTTACAGGAAGAGTTCCGTTGTAATTCCCATTTTTAAGAAATTGAATTCCTGCCACTTTTTGAAATTCTTCAAAATCCTGATAGGCCTGTACGAGTCCTGAAGCCTTTTTAAGATTCGGGATCACAGGTAAAACGTACGGATTTCCGAAAACATAAACGATACATTTTTTGGTTTGCAGCAGCTGTGAAAGTAAATCCAAAACTTCAGTATGTATTTCGAAATTGTTCATGGGTTTCGCCTTCGGAACAAATAACGAAATGATAATGGTTTCGAAGTTTTCCAGCGCTTTTTTAATGTCCGGAATACTGGAGTCTTCTAAGTTTTCAAAAGCAATTTCCGGAGAATTTAGTTTAGAATTTAAGGTTTTGAAGAATGTATTGGCAACACCTTTGTATAAACTCAGTTTGGCTAATTGCTTGTTTTGCTGTGCTTCGAAAGCTACTGCTGTATTGGAGTTGTCAATAATTTCAGTAAGTGTATTTTGGGCAATTTCCAAGTTTAAGGCAGCAGTCTTTTTAAAATCCAGTTCTCCTGATGTAAATTCCTTACCGGACAGGATACCCACTTTTTCCTTGCATTTCATGATCCTGTTGTAACTGGCTTCGATACGTTCGGGAGAAGCATTTTTCAGGATTGCTTCAATTCCTTCGGGAACATTTTCGGCAAAACACAAGACATCGTTTCCGGCGTTGAAGGCTTCCCATTCGAGTTCGCCATTTGTTGCATACAATTTCGAAACACTGTGCATGTTGAGTGCATCAGAAATAACCAGTCCGTCGTAGCCTAATTGTTCGCGTAAAAGGGTTTCGATAATAGGTTTTGACAACGTTGCCGAAGTATCTTTTCCGTTATTTAAGCTCGGAACAGCCAGATGCCCGATCATAATCGAGTCGACCTTATTTTCGATTCCTTTAATAAAAGGATACAATTCGTTGTCTAACAGTTCTTCTAAACTTTCGTTTAAAACCGGCAATCCCAAATGCGAATCTACATTAGTGTTTCCGTGTCCGGGAAAGTGTTTCAGGCAGCCTAAAATTCCAGAATCAGACAATCCTTTTAAATACGCCACGGCAAAATCGGCTACTTTTTCTTTGTTTTCACCAAAAGAGCGATAGCCAATCACGGGGTTATTCGGATTGTTGTTGATATCTGCCAGAGGCGACAGGTTATAATGAATTCCGGCCGCTTTTAAGTCGGAACCAATTTGTTTTCCAACTTCATACACTAAATCCGATTTGTTTTCAGGTAAGGCACCAAGGGTGATGGCGTAGGGGTATTGCGGTGTTTTTTCGATACGCATCGCGAGGCCCCATTCTGCATCAATGCTAATTAAAAGCGGGGTAGCAGCAGATTTTTGATAACGGATGATTAAGGCTTTGATTTTCTCGTAGCTGTCATCATTAAAAACCACTTTTTTCTTGCTTTCGTAATTCGTCGCGGCACTCGCGCGGCTGTGAAAAAAGGTCAGTCCGCCAATATGGTGTTCCTGTATTAAGCGTTCGGTTTCCTGAATGTTTTCTTCGGTATCGTTGATAAAAACGGCGGGAAAAAAGAATTGTCCTACTTTTTGTTTTAGTGCTTCGGCTGTCATTTTCATTATTATAAATTCTTTTTCATGCAAACACTGTTTTCAACTTTTTCATAAGGCGGATAATTCGGGATCACGGTATAACCGGATTTCTGATATAGTGCAATGGCTTCCGGCTGTTTTTTTATGGTTTCCAAAACCGTGTAAGTATAGTTGATTTCGGCTGCCCAAAGTTCCAAAGCTTCCAGAACCTGAGAAGCAATTCCTTTTTTGCGATGTTCCGGATGCACATACATGCGTTTGATTTCAGCCGTATCACTTTGTTTTTCCCTAAAAGCGCCACAGCCTACAGCGATGTCATTTTCATAACATACAATAACATGTTTTATTTTGTCAATTTTATTAAACTGATTGTAAAAGGTATGTTCTTCCCCATCCCTGATTTTTAAGTACTGGTCTAATAAAGCGACCAGATTTATAAAGTCAGGATCATCAGAATTGGTGCGTTTCAGGCTGGTCATGATCGAATGCTGTAAAGTTTTATTATTTGAGTTTGCTTTTCTTTTGTCTGGCAAGTTTGGCAAGCTGGGTTTGGGTGTGAACCGCTTTTTCCAGTCGGTTTTTAAAACGGAAGAGTTTTGGCAATCCTTCGAGTCGGTCTTCAAGAGTGATTTCTTCAAAAACAATAATTGCTTTTTCTAAAACCCGGATTTCGTTTTCGATATCGTTTTGGTTTTTGTAGATTGTAGCCAATCTATCGTAAGGATGGTTTCCTTTAAAGCTTTCCGCGACATTTTCTTCATACAATTCAACTGCTTTTTCAAGATTTCCTGTTTTCTCGAACTCAGCTCCTTTCAGATTTCGTTCGGCCTGCAAATTCTCATTGATTTCCATAGGTAAGATGTTTGATTTGGGGTTAAACTTCTTCAGATTTTTTCCCAAAATCTTTCGGGAAAATTAAAAAACGTGATAAAATAAGACCTGGAATAGTGGCTATGAAAACCCATATAAAAAAGTTCTGATAGCCTAAATATTGTTGTATATAACCGCTGATCATTCCCGGAAGCATCATTCCTAATGCCATAAAACCGGTTGCAAGTGCGTAATGTGATGTCTTGGATTCTCCTTCGGCAACATAAATTAAATACATCATAAAACCGGTAAATCCGAAGCCATATCCAAATTGCTCCAGTATAACCGTAATGCAGGTATAGAGATTAAGCGGCGAATTGATTTCGAAAAAGTATAAGTTTATATGAAGGTGAAAAAGTGCTTCGGGTTGAAAATGAGCCAATGCGATAAATCCGAGAATAGGCAGGTGCATCGCCAGAAACATAGGGAGCATCCATTTGGTAAGGCCATGTTTAGAAATGGCAATTCCGCCAAAAATTCCGCCGATGGTCAATGCTGTAATTCCTAAAGTTCCGTAAATAATTCCAACGGATTCGGTATCCAGAGCCATACCGCCAAATTCTTTTTTATCGAGCAGAAAGGGACTTAACATTTTTAGTAATTGTGATTCTCCCAGTCTAAAGACCAGAATAAAAGCCAGCACAAGTCCAATTTGTTTTTTCTTAAAGAAGCTTGCAAACACAGAACCGAAGCTTTTATCATGTGCTTCTTTATCGGTTTGTACTGTATTTATTTCGCTTTTTGGAGTGAAAATAAAATTATAAGCGGTGATTACAGCCATTAATAAACCTACAGCGATCATGGTATACGACCAGGCTTTGGTGTTGTCTCCGTATTTATGTTCCAGGTAACCTGCAAATAATACAATCAATCCGTTTCCGGCCAATAATGACATTCGGTAAAAAGTACTTCTGATTCCCAGAAAAAAAGATTGCTGTTCTTTGGGTAAAACCAATAAATAAAAGCCGTCACTCGCCACATCATTTGAAGCCGAAGCAAAGGCCGCGACCCAAAAAATGGCTAAACTCAGCAGAAAAAAATGATTTAAAGGAATACTAAATCCTACCAGTAAAAACGCAAGGGAAATAATGAATTGCATGGCAAGAAACCATTTTCTTTTGGTTCCGTTCAATTCAATGAAGGGACTCCACAAAGGTTTTATGACCCAGGGAAGGTATAATAAACTGGTATAAACTCCGATATCTTCATTTGAAATTCCCAGGTTTTTGTACATAATAACAGAAACGGAAATAATGACGGCGTAAGGCAAGCCGGATGCAAAATTTAAAAGCGGAATCCAAAACCAGGGTTTATTATCTGTTTTCATTAGGCTGAGCAGGTGAATATATTTTAAATGTCTTTTTTAAGTCGATCGTAGTTGGGGTACTTTCGTTTGCAAAATAATCAATAAATGTTACAGCGCAAGCTTTATAAGCATTCATTTTTTGGGTTAGGATCGAAAATGTAATAGCGTCATTCATTTCGTTAACTCTTATTTTGTCAATTATTTGCGTTGCATCGTTGGTATTGATTTTCGAAATATGATCGGCTCCGTACACGACCATATAACGCACTTTTGTATTCAGCGGTACTTTGATCGTAAAGATGTAAAAGGAACTGTCTTTGGCAAATTCGGTTACGGTCGGAATATCGATCACAATGCGCTTTAAATTCGGAACTGCCGGTGGCAATGCCGGATATTTGTATTGATTTTCTTCGAGCAGACGAACAATGTCAAAATTTTTATTCATAAACCATTTCGCACTGAAATAAGCACTTCCGCCTACTTTCTTGAAACTTCTCGCATAATCGACCTGAGTGGGGATTTCAGACGAAAAATTCCAGCTTTTATCACCGTCACCTCGTATTTTGTACGAAGCGTGTCCAATATAAACTGCGGTATTGTTAGAGTTTTCGGCCCACCATTTTACGAGTTTCGAATAAGAAGCCCTCGGATTATTCATGCTCCAATACAATTGCGGCATAATATAATCGATCCATTTTTGGTCCATCCATAACACAGGATCGGCATATAGATCGTCGTAGTTGGCAGTCGATTGCGTGTCGGAACCTTTCGGATCCACCGATTTGTTGCGCCAAACCCCAAACGGACTGATTCCGAATTGTACCCACGGTTTGCTCGCTTTAATGGTAGTCGAAATGCTGTGCACAAAATTGCTCACATTCGCACGTCTCCAGTCGGCAAGGCTTAACCCTGAGCCGTATTTTTTGAAAGAAGCCGTATCATTAAAAACTTTTCCGGGTACGGCGTACGGATAGAAGTAATCATCAAAATGAATCGCATCGATATCGTATTTGTCCACCACTTCCTTGACTACTTTGGTCAGATGTTCCTGAACTTCAGGCAAGGCAGGATCGTAATATAATTTTCCGCCGTATTCGATCATCCATTCCGGATGTTTGAAGATGTCGTGATTCGGGCTCAAAAGGTTTTTGTTTAAATCGAAAGTCGCACGGTACGGGTTCATCCAGGCATGAAATTCAAAACCTCTCATATGCGCCTGATCAATCATCCATGCCAGCGCATCGTAAGACGGGGCAGGGGTCTGTCCTTCCTTTCCTGTCAGGAAACGCGACCACGGTGCCAGTTCTGAAGGGTAAAAAGCATCACCCACACTTCTGATCTGAACAATTACGGCATTGAAATGTAGTTTTTTGTAAGTCTCTAAAATATCGATAAAATCCGCTTTTTCTTTCTCGACATTATCTGTGCTTGTTTTGGGCCAGTCAATGTTTACTACGGTTGCGATCCACACCCCTCTAAATTCAGTTTTAGGATGTGTTACTTTTTCCTGCGAATGAACATTCATTCCAAAAAACAGTAATAATAATATAGAGAATAGTAGTGGCGTCTTTTTATGCATTGTAATCTGTTTTAACAAAAACCAAAAATAGTTTTTTTAGATGAGTATCGTAAATAATTAAGAAATAATAATTTTAACGGTATAGTTGTGTTTTTTGTTGCAACGAATTTCACGAATTTCCGCGAATTATTTTTTTGCCACAGATTAAATGATTCGCACAGATTTTTAATCTTTTTAATCCTGTAATCTGTGGCTAAACTTTTTTGCACACCAATTAATACACAATTTTAATTCGTGCAAATTCGTGTAATTAGTGGCAAACCTTTTCGTTTTTAATCAGGAAACGAAATTTTACCCATCGTCACCGACGGAATCCCTTTGCTGTTTCCGAAATTATAATCCCCTCCGGCCACGGTTTCATTGGCTAAAATGGCAAACAAAACCGCTTCCTTGGCGTCGCTCAGGATACCGAGATCATCGCTTTTTTGAAATTCGCTGGGCAATAATTCCGCCAGCCATTTCACCAGTAACGGGTTGTGAATACCGCCGCCCGACATATAAATTTTGAAATCTTCCAGCGCATACGGACTGTTTTCGACGACAAACAGAATCGCTTCGGCAATCGTTTCGGCACTCAGGCGTGTTAAGGTAGCCAGCAAATCCGGTGCCGAAATAGCGGTGAGATTGGTTTTAGTAAGCGCGTTTTGTACAAATTCGAAATTAAACAACTCCTGACCGATGGTTTTCGGGAAGCTTTTTTGGAAGAAAGGATTGCTTTTCAATTCGGCTAAAAGTTCTTCGTTTACAGTTCCGCCCGAGGCAATTTCGGCATCTTTATCGTAACTTTTTTCGGGGAAATAATGTTTGGTGTAAATATCAATCAAGGTATTGGCGGTGCCCGTATCGGTTACAAAAACCGCTTCGGCATCGAGGGAAGCGGGCAGATACGTGAAATTGGCAATGCCGCCCATGTTGAGCATAATACGGTTTTCGCCTTTTTTGCTGAACAACAAATAATCGCCATAAACCGCCAAAGGTGCCCCTTCGCCACCCGCAGCCACATGTTTTTGCCTGAAATCAGACAGGGTAATAATGCCCGTTTTGACCGCAATATGATCGCCATCGCCAATCTGTAAAGTTGCATTGGGGAATTTTTCCTGCTGATGCAAAAACTTCGGGGCGTGCAAAACCGTTTGCCCGTGCGAAGCGATCAGGTCGACTTCGGTGGCGGGGATATTCCATTTTTGGAGGCAATCGTTGACCATGCCGGCGTGCAAAAGACCGATCCATTCGTTGAGTAAAGCGAAGTGCTGAAAATCGACTGTTTTCTTCGCAAACACTTTACGGATTTCGGTTTTAATGTCTTCGGTATAAGGGATCGTTTCAAATTCGAGAATCTTTACCGCTGTGTTTTCGCCCGCGCCGGAAATTTCGCAAAGCGCAATATCCAGTCCGTCGAGTGAAGTGCCGGACATGAGACCGATTATTTTTCGGGTTTCTTTTTGGGCGATTTCGTGCAGCGCACTTATATTTTTATTCATTAAAATGAAGTTTTAGAAAAGCAGTTTATTTGATAACGCTAAAATCGGAATGTTTTGCAAATAAAGCTAAGAAAAAAAGGTTTTTATCCTTTACTAAAAAGGGTATAAATACGGGCGTATTGGAATGCCTTTATTGATAATTTTGTGTTATTGCCCTGTTGGTTTGCTTACCGTGAAATCTGCTGTTACTCGTTTTGAAGATCACGCTATAAAAAGTTGTAAAATACTGATTAACAAATTGTTTATTAATTTAATTTTAAACACCTTAAAGCTATGCAAATAAATACAGAAGCGCATAATTCGTTTCACAAATCGACCCTGATTTTCGGAATAATAGTTTGTTTTTTCGCCTTACTCATTGCCGGACTTGGCATCTGGCTGATAACCTTAAAAAGCTCCGGCAAAACCGAATTCGAATTATTCGGACAAAAGTTTTTTTCTGAGAATGTTGGTGTATCGGCCATCTTTATTGGTGCGGTAATCTTACTATTAGCCGTGAGAAGAATTCTAAAATCTTTAGATAAAATCTCCGATAACTATTCTAAAACTACTCATGATATTTTAAATTCGGGAAGTTCTAAAAAATCTACATTGGAGGCTGCTGGTCCTGATGATGAGTTTGATTCTAGAATTCCGATGTAAGTGCACAAAGGTATAAAGTTCGTAAAGATTTTTTTTTTTTGACCTATAAATAATACTGATTGGAAAATCTTCATAGATTTTTGGATTTTTTTTAATATCTCTATAAACAATTTTTTCTGTTGAATAAACAGGTATATGTACTTGGTTGTTTAGAATGGTTAATGGATACTTTTGATGAAAATATTTAAATTATTGAAAAAAAAGGTTTTCCGTAAAATAATTTAGAACTTAAAATAGATATTTGATTTTTAGATTATTACAAAAAAAACATATAATATTAAATTTTAACTAATTATGAGTGATATTACATATATTAAAAGAGATGTTAACTATTATGAATTGAGTTTTTCTTTCTTAGAAAAAAATAACTTAAATACTTTTTTTGATTCTGTTACTACATTAACAAAAACAAGAGCAAAAATAAGATACCAAAGGTTTGGAGATAAATATATTTTCATACAAGGAATAAGCAATGAGAATGGAGTCATTAACGCAAAGGTTAGATGTATTAGATTAGATTTATTTCCTGAAATAATTAATATGAACACTGATCTTGTTAAGGAAATTGAAAGCGAAGAATTTGAAGGTATTGTTGAAACAACACATATTATAATTGACTTTAGAAAATCAAAAACTATTTTAGCTATAGAATATAATCATAATGGCTCAAAAATAGCTGACTTAATAGCTTATTTACAGAGAATAGGCGTAAATCAAGGAATTTTAGATAAAGTAGGTTTTTCAGCTATTGTTAATACTGATTTAGAAGCTTTGAAAGAAAGGATAAATCGTATATCTGAATTTAGCATGAAAGTACATAAAGACAATATTGAGGAATTAAAAAAGATGGATGGACAGATCTTTCAATCTGCTTCGGCAGCCACTAATCATTTTGAAAATGAGTATGCAAATATTGATTTGAAAATAGATTATAGAGTTTTTAGTGATACTCCTTTAATTAAACAATCAGTTTTTAATATAATGTCATATTTACAAAAAGAACCTTCAAAACGACATATATTTAATTATTTAAAAGTAAGGGCGGAAGATAAGGAGAAGAATAATGTTCTCGAAACTTTTGACTTGCTTTTAGACAAAATTTATAGTCCAATTAAAGTTCAGAAAAAGAAAAAGCAAAAAACAATAATTTCAGAAGATATGTTTCAAAAGATGTTGCTAGAACTTGGTAAATTAAATTTTAAATGAAAGATAAGTTTTTAGATTATTATGTGAATGGAGCTCTTTTTTTAGATGCTTTATTAGTTTGTATAGTTTGGATTTGTAATAGTAATTTTAGTCTGATTAGTTTTATTATTAATTCAAAGGAGGATAACATATCAATTATATCTGATATTATATCTGCTTCAATCTCTCTAGCTGGATTTATTTTAGCAGCATTAACCATTATTGCTGCAATGAGATCAAATATTACAAATAAAGCTCCAGAAGCAGCTAAAAATCCTTTAGAACTTTTTTTTTCAAATGGGAATTATAAAAGTATTGTCAAGGTGTTTGTTGGGTCAATTAAAGAATTAGTTTTTGTTTTCATAGTTGCTTATATTGTTTGGATATGTAAAGAAAATTTAAAGAATGACTTTCTGTTTAGAACAATTGTTAGTATGTCATTGCTGATGTTTCTAAGTGTAATAAGGAGTTTAGCAGTGTTATTTAGAATTATACATATAAATGACTAATTAAATTTGTCAGAAGCAAAACAATATAAATAAGAATTAAATTTATGAGAGATGAATATTTTGATTATATGGATGAGATTAGGCAATCTAAACTTGATGAACAAAGATATATTGACGAAAAAATAATATATAGAAATTATAAAATTAAGCAGAGGAGAAAGATAGTTGGCTTAACTTTAATGACTTTGGGGATAATAGCATATATATCCATTAGATTATTAACTAATATTGAAAATATATATTCTACTATTCTCGGACTTTTTTCAATAATTACAGGAATTGCTATTGTTTTATTAAATTATCTTCAGAATGATTATACATCTACAAGAGGAAGTTATTCAGAGATAAATAATTATTTACTGATTCAGCTTGAAGAATTAAAGTTAGAATTGCAGAAATTCAAAAAAAAGACAGGAGTTTTGGATGATGATAAGAGTATTGACAATTCGATAAATAATATTATAAATAAAATTTTTAATAAAGATTATATCCAAAATAAAATCGAAAAATCTTTTACTGAAAATGCAGTAAAAAGTTCAAGACTTGATAATTTGTTTAATGAATTTGAAAAGACTTCATATCGTATAAATGATGAACTAATTAGGTTAAGAAAGAGCGCAAATATTAACTTGGTAATAGGTTCGTTATCTACTACAATTGCTATTTTTTCATTAACATATGAAGTTTTCTTTTCAGAAGTTAATTTTACAGAAACTGTAAATTTATTGTCACACTATATTCCTCGAATATCGTTAGTAATTTTTATTGAAATTTTTGCTTTTTTCTTCTTAAAACTTTACAAATCAAATCTACTCGAAATTAAATATTTTAATAATGAAAAAACTAACATAGATTTTAAGCTTATTACGCTAAAAACAGCTTTGTTTCAAGAAGATCTTAAAATGATTAGACTTTGTTTATCAGAACTTATAAAAACTGAAAGGAATTTTATCTTAAAAAAAGATGAAAGTACGGTTGAAATTGAAAAATTTAAGGTAGACAAAAATGATAATCAATTAATAGCAAGTTTAGTAGAGAAACTTTTAATGAAGAAATAAAGCAGCTCTTCTAAGTCGTTGTCTTCAATTCTTCCTCTCAACAAAATTCTTTTAAGGCAGCACAATTTGGATATTTATTTTTCTAAAGAAAAATTCTTTCCGGTTAATTCTTATTAGATATATTTTACCTGTGCAGTGAGAAGTCTCCCGACTTCGTACCCGTTCCAATTATTGACATTTCGTTTATATTTGTTGATTATAATTGTCGCTACGAAGTTAAAGACTTCGCAGAGCACAAGTAAAATAGTCGATAAAACCTCTTTATATAAAACGCGTAAAAATGAGTAGATTCAAAAATATAGATTCAAAGTTGGTTGATTTAGCAAATAAACTTAATGCAAGGTTGACTAAGGATAGACCTAATTATCCAGAATCATTAAGAACATTTGAAGAACGAAGAATTGATTGGGTTGAAAATGAAATAATGAAAGCTATTATAATTCAGCCGAATTTTGAATCAAATGGTGTTAATTCAAATATTTGGAATTTTATAAATATGGCTATTTACAACGATGGTTTCTCAGTTTCAAGACCAAAATGGATAGAAAAATTAGTTGATCAAAAAGATTTTACTTTTATTGATGACAATATTGATAAATTACTTTTAAAATCTGAAGAAAATTTATCTAATATTTCAATGGAAGATTTAATTTAAAAGTAAAAAAAATACAGTATTTTGTAGATAAATTTTAATTTCAATGATTTGAAATTGATCATTATAAACAGAAATCACAGCATTCTGGCGTGAAAAATTCCCTACTCAATGATGTGGAAGTACTAATAATCATTAATAATTTTCTCATTCTATTATCATTTTTATACTTTTGTCCTCTTCTTGAATATTGAATAATTTATTTGTAAGTAAATACCTATTTTTAATTAAAAAAAGTATATCTTTACTTCGCAAAACAATCATAGGAGAAATCCTGAACTTTTTTAAAGTTAACATAAGCGAATACCTCGCCACGGTGAAGGAACGGGAAACTGTCCTAAATCATTCCTATGAATGTTTTGCACACCTAAAGTGAGGTATTTGTGTATCTAATATTTTCTATTATGCAAAAAGAAAATCAAAAAGCATCACACCAGGAGGTGGTGCCGTCCGTAGTCCATTTCCTTTCCGACCTTTGGTTTGAGGGAGATTTTAAAGAACAGCCTTTGTACCTGCAGGAAATTTTCGAGTTAATGCTCGAAACCGAATTCGGCAATGATCAGGAGCTCCGACAAAAAATGCTAAGCTGTATCAGAACCAGCAGAAATCTGGCAGAGACGTTGTCTCCGTTTACAGACGAGCAAATTCAGGAAGCCTTCCTGGCTGTAGCAGTAAAGGAGTAGAAATCCAATTTTCAAAAATACCACACAAGCCCCGTACGTACGGGGCTTTTTTTTGGCTTGCATTTTATTGCTGTGGGAAAGTTGGTTTTATTTTTCAGTTTCTCACAGAAAGTGTGTGAAAGTGGATTTTTATTTTGGTTTTCACACAGAAGTTGTGTGAAAGTTGGTTTTATTTTTCAGTTTCCCACAGAAGTTGTGTGAAAATGGATTTTTATTTTGATTTCACACGCATACTGATCACGCACTGTTGGCGAATACCCGAATGCGTTTCCTTCGTCTGTTCGCTATCGCTCGATTCTCCTCTGTCGAAATGACACCCATAGCCGGAATCTCTTCAAAAAATAAAAGCAAAACATTGCTTTTATTGACTTCTATCAACTTTTACTAACCTGTTTGTTCAAAAATACCCAGTTTCCGGTAGCATGAAAAAATCACGGCAAGTGGGTATTGCGTCATTTTTATTTTTAAGCTTATTTCGTACAGTTAAATACTTTTTTTAAAAATAAATCTTACATATGAAAAAAGAATTACTGCTTTTGGCATTCCTCGTTTGCTTACTCTCTCATGCACAAACCCCTAAAATTGTATTCGAATATGATGCTGCCGGCAATCAGACAAAAAGGTATTTGTGTTTAAAATGTTCCTCAGCAACGGGCAAAAGCGATCAGACAAAAGAAGCCGGGGCTTTGGTAGAGGAAAAGATAGTACCGCTTTCGTCGGAAGAGCTTATTTCTTATTATCCGAATCCCGTTAAAGAAACATTGTACCTGACATGGCAACAGCAGGACCATAATGAGGTGACCTCTGTTCAGGTTTTTTCTTTTTTAGGTCAGGTTTTGGGAACCTATTCCGTCGGCTCAGGTGTCCATGAGCTGAACATCCCTTTTCAAAATTACTCCGGAGGAATCTATATCGTAGCGCTTTACTACAGCAATGGTTCTCAAAAATCTATTAAAATTATCAAACAATAACGATATGAAAAGTTTTTACTTTGTCCTTTTTTTTTTATTGGGTTTATTCGTCAATGCCCAGACAACGCCCACCGGTTCTTCAACAGAAGTGGGTGTGACGGAAGGAGAATTGTCTGTTTCGCTCAGCGGTGCGGCTAATTACAAAATTCCGATTAAGGTACCACCCGGAATTAACGGAGTGGTACCCCAAATAAATTTAGTGTACAATAGCCAGTCCGGAAACGGAGCGGCAGGATACGGCTGGAATATAGGTGGTATTTCAACCATTACCCGCATTCCGTCAACCCGATTTCACAATGGCAATGCAGGTACCATTACTTATTCTAGTTCTGATAATTATGCCCTGGACGGTCAGCGTTTACTGGTAAAAAACGGACAGCAATCACTTTACGGCCGAAACGGCACCGTATATGAAACCGAAAATTATTCTAATGTAAAAGTTACCTCCTATGGCGCCATATCGACTAACCGTGATATTGGTCCGGAATTTTTTATGGCGGAGTACCCGGACGGTTCCAAAGCGTATTATGGATACGAAAGAGGAAACAATTCTAATTCCCGCGGTGCCATTCATTATGCAATTACCTATTGGGAAAATGCCCAGGGGCTGAGGATCAGTTATTCGTATTTTCCGCACAATAACAATACCCTGAATGTGGCCTCTGTTAAATATGGTGCGAAAAATGACGGCACGGCTCCAAATGAAATAATTTTTACCTATACCAATAAATTCAAACAGGACATTCAGTTAATTGCCGGACAGCAGGTACGCGATGATTTGCTGTTAACTGGTATCGCGACGAAAAGTTCAGGAGCTGGTTTTCGCAATTATACGCTGAGCTACGATCATTCCTCGCTTGGCTATGAAAGATTAACTGCCCTTACGGAAAAAACAGGAGATAATTCAAAAAGCCTCAACCCAACCGTTTTCACCTATGCCGAAAATCAAACGGCTTATGTACCGTCAATGGAACTGACCCATACCAGTGTCAATAAATTTACCACAGAAGGTATTGCACAAACCCTGTCGGGTGATTTTGACGGCGACGGTGAAAATGAGTTATTGCTTAGAAAAAACGGCATTACTGTGGGTGAAATCGCAGATGATTACTCCGTTCAGGAGGTTTCGAGCACCGGTTTATTGTCATTAGGTCTTCCGGCGGGAGAGTTTCCGGGCGGCATTATCAATGTGTTGGACAAGGACTTAAAAATCCCCAAAAATCAAAGGTTTTATTCCCTTAATGTAAGTAACAGTGAAGCAGATTACAGGTATAAGATTTTTAATTATAACCCTGATTCAAAAAAAGTGGTATTGGATTATGAAAGAACATTTCATTCCGGTACAACAGTAGCCCTGAGAGGAGAGAATCAAAATACCGGCGGGTTATTTACGGGTGATTTTGATGGAGATAATTTAACGGACGTGATTCGCGTGCATCATGAAGTGAACGGTGTTAGTCAGGTTGAATTTTTTAATTTCGACAGAAGGGTCACGTCAAATTTTGTAACCAGCATTGGATCTCTGCCTACCGGAGTTAAAACGTTTAATCTGGTTCCCAATGTTTCAAACGGATTGGCCGTCATTACCGGTTCCTCCATACTTCAAAAAGGGGATATTAATGGCGATGGAAAAATGGATCTGATTCTTTTCAGGGGTTCTCCATACAATGATATTAAAGGCTATACGCTGACAGCGGGTAAATTAACAGAAATCATTAGCTGGAAACAGGACTTGCCGGGAGATCTTGGCAGCACTTTCTTTCAGCAACACACAGCCGGTATCAATACGACCATTGCAGGGACGGGAGTTCAACGTTTTCCTATTGTAATCGGGGATTATAATGGGGATGGCAAAAGTGATATTTTATTGGTGGCGCTTAAGAAAGTACTAATTGCTACAGCAGGAATATATTTTACAGAAGAATTTTTGCCCGCATCTTTTCCTGCGCTGGTCTATCCGTATACGGTAAGTTTCATGTCTGTGGATTCCAATAACGACGGCAGGTCGGATATCGTTCGGCTAGAACCCAAAAGAACGGAATATAAAGAAAAATATACCGTTCAGGAAATGTATCAATCAGGAGGTAAATGGTATGTGCGTAATGTACAAACCTACAGGTACAATTACGATTATGGAATTAAAATCGACTCCTATTACAGACCCGGAGTTAACGCGGCTTCCTGGAATTCTTTTGGTTTTGATAAGATGCTGCAAACCTATAAGAATGATACCGATCCATCGAATGATAATGCATTTAATTATGTACAATTGGCTACGATAAAGAAAAAAAATATTTTAAATACAGAACTGGCTCTGATTGGCGCCGCTGAGAATACGGGAAGTGCCAGAATTTCGATTTTTTCCTGTACGAATTATGTTTCCGATCAGCATTTACTAAGTAGTATTACTTTGGGCAATGGAGTAAAGGAAAATCTGACCTATAGTGCCTTAAAAAACGGAAATGGTGTTTATGAAGCGGGCAGCCCACAGCTTTATCCGAACCTGAGTATTCAATACAGCCCGGAATTTAAGGTGGTGTCGCAAATTGATTATCCCAATAACGGGCCGTCAAAAAAGATATTTAGGTATTATGGCGCCATGTTAAATGTGGAAGGTTTGGGTTTTTTAGGTTTTCAGGCCACCATGAGAACCAATAGATATGATCATTTTGACACTGCAATAATTTCAACTGTTTCCAAAAATAATTTTCTTTTAAGAGGGGCAAATGTTGAAAATTACAGCGTGGAAGGCATGGTATTGCCTTCTGCTGAAACGCCGGCATCTTTTATATCACAATCGAAACTTAGGTATAACAGACCCGAAGAAGCCTTACAGCCAAATAAAGTTTTTAAACTTGTAAATATAGCAACAGCTGACTTTGATGGCCTGGCCGGGATCCGAACGGAAACCACAACAGCATATAATGCCACGAATAATCCGACTAAAATAACAAGTGTAGTAAAAGATGCAGCATTGGCTGTAGTACAAAAAACAGAAACCGATGTGGAGTATCAGGATTCTGCTGCAGGTCCTTACCTTGTGGGCAGGCCCAAAAGTAAAAAGCAAACAATTTTTTACAACGGCGATGTGGCAACTAGTGAGGAAGTTTATAGCTATAATCCGCAGCAATTACTCTCTCAGGTTAAGAAAAGGGCTGATGCCACCACCAGCTACATCATAGAAGATAACAGCTATGATTTATTTGGAAATATCATTTCGAAAAAAATTACGGCGGGACCAAATTCGAGGACGGCAAGCTGGGCCTATGACACTTCGGGCAGGTTTCTGACAGCAAAAACAGATATTGAGTCTTTACGAACTACTTTTATATACTATCCAAATGGCACGCTGCACATAGAGACCAATCCGTACGGACAAACGGCAACATATGAGTATGATGCCTGGTTCCGAAAAACAAAAGCAACAAACTATCTGGGTAAAACCATTACCTATGCTTATTCAAATTTTCTGGGCAATACCATTACGGCAACCGCAGAAGATGGCAGTGCCACAATGGAAACCTTTGACGGTTGGGGCAGAAAAGTAAGAGA
The DNA here is from genome assembly GCF_003996965.1 of Flavobacterium cupreum. Classification (GTDB taxonomy): domain Bacteria; phylum Bacteroidota; class Bacteroidia; order Flavobacteriales; family Flavobacteriaceae; genus Flavobacterium; species Flavobacterium cupreum. The sequence continues at coordinate 92,924 of NZ_QWDM01000016.1, forward strand.
AGGCAGTAAAAACAGCACGGGGAATTTCTCTTTCGTATACGCTATGTATGACATTTACGATCGAAAGTATAAAGTAAGCGAACCGTATTTCGGAAACGTTCCACGCCAATGGAACGAAACGAAATATGATAGTTACGGCAGGGTTACCGAAAACATTTCGTTCACCGGAAAAACCACCAAAATTACTTATTCCGGTTTGCGTACCACGGTAAATGATGGCACAAAGTCAAAAACGACAGTTAAGGATGCCATCGGAAATGTGGTTGGGGTAACCGATACTCCGGGCGGTACAATAAATTATAGTTATTATGCAAACGGTAATCTGAAAGAAACCGATTATGACGGGATAAAAACAAGCATACTTCAGGATAAATGGGGCAGGAAAACACGACTTGTGGATCCTTCTGCAGGAATCATTAAATATACTTACAATGACTTTGATGAACTTATTAAAGAGGAAAACAGCAACGGAATTACCAATTATAAATTAAATGCCTTCGGAAAGCCGGAAGAGAAAACAATTACAGGGCCAAAAACGAATTCCAAAACGACGTATGTCTATAATCCGGCCACAAAACTATTAACGGGCAGTACCTTTACGGACTTTAAAAACGGAAGTACAACTATAAGTAACTCGTATGTATACGACAATTGGCAAAGAGTCCACAAGGTGATTGAAACGACTCCCTATGCCACCTTCACTAAAATTTTCGGCTACGATGCTTTTGGAAGGGTAAGTACGGAAACCTATACTGCGGCAACAACTACCGGTAAGACAAGTAGCAAAACGATTACAAAAACCTATAAAAACGGCAGCCCCTACCAAATCAGGGATAATGCAACCGTCTTATGGCAAACGGACAATATCAGTCCAAACGGATCGCTGCTTTCCGGTACCTATGGCAATGGCATAAAAGTAACGAATTCATATAATGATGCCGGCTATATCAACAGTAAAGATTTTAGTTTAGGAACAACAAGTATACTAAAACTGGAAACCTCTTTTGATCCTCAAACCGGAAATTTGAAAAATAGAAAAAACAGTCTTTTTAATTTTGCTGAGGACTTTAACTATGATTCGTTAGACCGGCTTACGGCTACTACCACAACCGGACAGTTTCTAAACAGTACCTTTAGTACCCACAGTACAGAAGGATATCAAACCGAAAAAGGAAAATTAAGTGTGTCCGGAGGCAGTCTTGTTGCGGAGATTTCGGATAGTGGTGTTGCAGTGAAAAAAACATTACTTACAGGTAAAGCTATAGGGGATCAAATAACGCTGACATTTGATTTAAGAAAATTTGTGGGTTCAGACCTTTTTATTGCGTATATCCAGGAACAAGATCCGGTAACGCTGGAAAAAGTTAAAATTTTTAAAGCGACACTAACGTCATCGAAAACCATCACTATAAATCACACCGTTACAAAATACAGTGATTTAACGTTACTAATCGAGAAAACGAGTTCTCCTGCCTACAACGTCATTCAGATTGACAATGTGATTGGGCTGCAAAAAAGCACGATTGCCCAGGGATATGATGACAAAGGCAGAATTACGTCAAATGAGCAGGGCGTTTACACGTATTCGACCAGCGGAAAAGTATATCAGCACTCGTCAGTTGATCTTACGGCAAAAGCCTTGCCTTATTATCAGGCCAAACCAGCTCAGATCATTACGTATACTGCTTTTAATAGTCCCGAGCAAATAGAAGAAACGGGTCTTGAGAAAGTAAGTTTTAATTACAATGATCATAATGAACGAAGTACGATGTTTTACGGCGGAGTGCAGGATAAACTCTTGCGACCTAACCGAAAACACTATTCCGCTGACGGTACCATGGAAATTAAGGAAAATAAAACAACAGGAGCAGTTGAATTTACCACATATATCGGCGGTGATGGGTATACAGCACCTGTAGTATTCAGGAGCGACGGCGGAAGCAATCAAAATTATTTATATTTACACCGGGATTATCAGGGTTCGATAGTGGCCATTACCAATCAGTCAGGATCAGTGGTTGAAAAGCGATTGTTTGATGCATGGGGTAGTATACAAAAGGTACAGAACGGAGCCGGTATGCCGCTATCGGGACTAACCATTTTAGACAGGGGATACACCGGACATGAGCATATACAAAGTGTGGGTCTCATCAACATGAACGGTCGTATTTACGATCCTAATCTGCATTGTTTTTTACAGCCGGACAACAATATTCAGGATCCGTTTAATACGCAGAATTACAATCGTTACGGATATGTTTTAAACAATCCTCTTAAATATACAGACCCAAGCGGTGAATTTATAAACGTATTTTTGGGTTACCTTTTATCAGGATATATAATAGGTGCCTATGCCAGCGGAGGCGAATTAAACCCTGCCAAATGGAATTCTTCGGCTTTTATTAGTATTGGCGCAGCAGGGGCATCAGCAGGAGCCTCAGCAGTGGCGACAAATTTGACCAATAATTATCTGGATAATTATAATAAACCTCCTGTGTTGGGATTTAGTGCTGTAGGGTCGGGGAATGATATTCATTCTTTTGTAGGTAGTAATAGTAGTGTAGGAGCACCAGTAAGTGATAATAACTCAAATGTAGTAGACTGGTACGGACCAGTTGGTAAAGTAAATTGGGGATTTGCGACTGCTTCTGGTATTGGAACTATAAAAGGAACACTAAACTCAGAACGTATGTATGCAGATGGTATTAGAAGAGGACTTTTAGGAAATTACCCATTAACAGGGAGAAACCTTAGTTTGTTTAGAGATTCTCCAATGACAAAAGCAACAATTCCAATATCTAAAGTGGGACAATGGGCAGGAATAATAGGTAAAGGCTCTTTTTATTTTGGGCTTGCTATGGATGGTTTTGGCATACTGAATTATTTAGATGATCCCAATTCTCCTAATGCTGTTCATCCGGCAAAAGCAGGGTTAAACACAATTATGGGGGCTATGGGAACTTATGGAAGTGCTTTGATGACTGTTCCTTCTACACTTTATTTTGGTATTGACGCTTTTTATCCGAAAGGCTGGGGGGGATTAGCAATAGATCAGGAAAGATTATATCGGGAGAATAAAGCTATAAACCCAAATTACCAAGCCTTTCCGGGCGCCATGAAATTTTAAGTATTATGAAATTCATTAAGAAAAGTTACTATTATTTTTTCTATAAAATTTACCGTTCTATAGAATATACTTCAAAATCGTTTGGAGGAGAAACTCTTATATCATCTAAAGCCGGTCTTGTTATGCTCGCTTTAGAAGCGTGGGTATTATTTTCATTCGTAGCATATTATAGAATTTATACAAAAACAAGTATGCAGCTTTCGATTTCAATGCCTATTGTCTATATACCATTAATACTACTTTTTGTTTTTAATTATTTTACATTAGATTACAAAGGTAAATGGAAACAATATAATACTGAATTTGCCAATTACTCTAAGAAAAAAAATCGTATTGCAGGCTGGATCGTGTTTGGAATAATTTTGCTTATAATCAGTAATTTGATTTATGCATTGTATTTAATGAGTCAGATAGATTGGAGCCAATATCGTTAAAATTGTATAAACCAGACCCGATCGCCCGGATATCCAAAACGATATCCGGCAGTCTGGGTGGGATTAGGAATAGATTAGGAAAGATTATATAGAGAAAAACAAAGCTATAAATCGGAATTACTAAGCCTTTCCGGGTGCAATGAAATTAAAAATATCATGAAATTTATAAAGAAAAGTTACTATTATTTTTTCTACAGGATTTACCGTTCTATAGAATTTACTTCAGAATTATCAGGAGGGAAGTTCCTAACATTTTTTAAGGCGGGTGTTGTTATGATTGCTTTAGAAATATGGATATTTTTTTCATTTGGTAATTATTATACTATTTGTTCAAAAACGTTTGTGGAAATTACCTTTTCAATGCCGATTATATATATACCGTTATTAATTATTGTCGGGTTTAATTATTTCACATTAGACTATAAAGATAATTGGAAAAAATATAATGGTGAATTTGCCAATTATTCTAAGAGAAAAAATAGAATTGGAGGCTGGATCGTATTTGGGATAATTTTAATCATAATATTTAATTTGATTTTTTCATTTTATTTAGTGAGTCAGGTAGATTGGAGCCAATATCGTTAAAATTGTATAAACCCCGCCCAGACTGCCGGATATCCAAAACGATATCCGGCAGTCTGGGCGGGATTAGGAATCGATTAGGAAAGATTATATAGAGAAAAACAAAGCTATAAATCGGAATTACTAAGCCTTTCAGGGTGCAATGAAACTAAAAATATCATGAAATTTATAAAGAAAAGTTACTATTATTTTTTCTGTAAGATTTACCGTTCTATAGAATATACTTCAAAATCGTTTGGAGGAGAAACTCTTATATCATCTAAAGCCGGTCTTGTTATGCTCGCGTTACAAATATGGGGATTATTTTCATTCGTAGCATATTATAGAATTTATACAAAGACAAGTATTCAACTTTCGTTTTCAATGCCTATTATTTATGTACCTGCTATAATAATTTTTGCGTTTAATTATTTCACATTAGACTATAAACATAATTGGAAAAAATATAATTTCGAATTTGCCAATTACTCTAAAAGAAAAAATATAATTGGAGGCTGGATCGTATTTGGGATAATTTTGCTCATAATTAGTAATTTGATTTATGCATTCTACTTAATGGGTCAAGTAGATTGGAGTAAGTATCGTTAAAATTGTATAACGCACGCTGATTAATATCTCCCATTACCTCCAAATGATCAGCATTTTAATAAAGAAACAAAATTTAAGAGACATTTTTTGAGGACTTGATTTTTTGTTCAGCGATAAGTTTATGTTTTACACTATAGTGTTGAATATTGATGTAATTTCTTTGCTGACCCAAGCATGACTGTAATTAACTATAAAAAAAAATAGAAATGGATTTGATAAAAAAGCAACAAAGAATTTGTAAGAAATATGGATTTGAATTTGAAGCTTGTGATTTGTATTTAAAAGTTGTGATTTCTTTGGATATAAAAGAGAAAAGTAAAACAATGCCAATACATGCTTTAAGGCATCGGGCAGAAGGAGGTACCACAGGTTGGTACATATGGGCCGGAGAATATTCTGAAGACGATGACTTTTTTAAACCCATGCATGCAATACATTTAGAAGAATTTTTTCCTATAGTGCTTCCTTATTTAGGATTACCTTCCGGAACCAGATTTTTGATTGCAGAAGACGGAAATTATGTAGATATATGGGAAGATTTGTCGATCTTAAGTGATTAACCAACTGCCCTAGCCCTGATGGGAGGGAAAATCCTTTTGTGGCGGGGTTCGCCACAAAAGATTTGGAAGGACAGCAGGAAATAGCTCCTTATTAAAAATGAAATCCCAATAAATAAATTCCAAATTTCAACCCTTCGGCTTCGATTAGGGTGACAACTTGTTAAATTACAAAAAAACACAATCTAAGAAAAACCTTTGAACCTTTGTTCCTTTGCCTCTCTGAACCTATTAAATAAACCTAAAAAATAACTATTTTTGTAAAACACTTTTAGGCCCAAAAAACAGCTATAATGTCAATAATTAAGGAGTTAGAACAATTATCAGCATCATTAGAAGGAACACTTTTATACGATGATCTTCATAAAACACTTTATTCAACCGATGCATCGGTGTACCGGATCAAACCCAAAGCGGTTGCATTGCCTAAAACCAATGAAGATATTACAAAACTGATTCGCTTTGCGGCACGACACCAGGTTTCGATTACGCCCAGAACAGCCGGAACATCTCTGGCCGGACAAACGGTGGGCGACGGGATTGTGGTCGATGTTTCGAAGAACTTTACCAAAATCCTGAATTTCGATCCCATTCAAAAAACCGTTACGGTTCAGCCCGGTGTGATTCGCGACGAACTGAATTTGTTCCTGAAACCGCATGGCGTATTTTTCGGTCCTAATACTTCGACTTCCAACCGCTGCATGATTGGCGGAATGGTCGGGAATAATTCTTCGGGAACAACTTCGATTCGATACGGCGTAACGCGCGATAAAATTGTAGAGATTAAAGCGATTCTGAGCGATGGTTCTGAAGTTGTTTTTAAGGAACTGACTTCGGCTCAGTTTATTGAAAAAACCAAAGGCGATACTTTAGAAAATAAAATATACAAAAGCGTTTACGACGAATTATCGGTAAAAGCAACGCAGGACGAAATTGTAAAGGAGTTTCCGAAACCGGAAATTCACCGCAGAAATACCGGTTATGCCGTTGATATTTTACTGAAGTCAGATTTGTTTGGCGGAACGGAACCTACCATAAACCTGGGGAAACTGCTTTGCGGCAGCGAAGGGACACTTGCCTTTACAACCGAAGTAACCCTTAAAGTAGACGATTTACCACCAGTGCATAATATAATGGTGGTAGCCCATTACCACAGCATTCACGAATCGCTGGAGTCGGTTGTGGTGGCTATGAAACACCATTTGTATACCTGCGAAATGATCGACGATACTATTTTGGATTGTACGAAAACGAATCGTGAACACATTAAAAACAGGTTCTTTTTGGTGGGCGAACCCAAAGCGATTATGATGTTTGAAGTAGCATCAAACGATCCGGAAGATGCCGAAAATCAAGCGAATGCCCTGGCGGCCGATTTGGAAAAAAATAATTTTGGTTACGCACTTGTAAAAATTTACGGAGCCGATATCGATAAAGTAAACGAACTCAGAAAAGCCGGATTAGGGCTTTTGGGAAGTATTGTGGGCGATAATAAAGCAGCCGATTCTATTGAAGACACAGCAGTTGAAGTAAACGACCTGCCGGAATATATCGCGGAGTTTTCGGCAATGATGCTGCGCCACGGTCAGGAAGCGATTTATTATGCGCATGCGGGTGCAGGAGAATTGCACCTGCGTCCGGTTTTGAACCTGAAGAAAACTTCGGACTTAAAATTGTTCAGAACCATTGCGACCGATGTGGCGATTTTGGTCAAAAAATACAGGGGATCGCTAAGTGGGGAACACGGTGACGGAATTGTGCGTGGTGAATTTATTCCGTTTATGATTGGCGAAACGAATTATGAACTGCTGAAACGAATCAAATTAGCGTTTGACCCGAATTCGGTTTTGAATATCGGAAAGATTGTCAACGCCTTAAAAATGGACGAAAACCATCGTGTGGTATCAGGAAGGACAGAGCCGGATATTAAAACCTTTCAGGATTTTTCAGACAGTCTGGGGATTTTACGTGCGGCCGAAAAATGCAATGGTTCGGGCGATTGCCGAAAATTGCCATCGGCAGGAGGAGCGATGTGTCCGAGTTATCGTGCCACAAAAAACGAAAAAGAAACTACGCGTGCGAGAGCCAATGCATTGCGTGAATACCTGACGTATTCGGAAAAAGAAAACAAATTTGACCAGAAAGAACTCTACGAAGTTTTTGAGTTGTGTGTAAGCTGTAAAGCCTGTGCCAGCGAATGTCCGAGTAATGTAGACGTTGCCACTTTAAAAGCCGAATTTTTATACCAATACCAAAAAGCAAACGGATTTTCAACCCGAAACAAAATTTTTGCGCACAATGCCAAACTGAATAAAATGGGAAGCATTTTTCCATCGATCACTAATTTTATTTCGAATCAGTCGCTGGTGAAGAAAAGTATGGGTATTGCGCCGGAAAGACAGGTTCCGTTGCTGGCGAAAAAGACTTTTAGAAAATGGTACAACAATCAGAAAAAGCAAAATCACGATTTCCCGAACGGGCAGGTGTATTTGTTTAATGATGAATTTACCAATTACTATGACGTCAATATCGGTATCGACGCTTTCGAACTGTTGACAAAATTAGGCTACGAAGTTCTGGTTGTCGATCACGAAGAAAGCGGCAGAACCTATCTGTCGAAAGGATTTCTGGAAGAAGCCAAAAAGATTGCCAATACCAATGTGGGTATTTTTAAGGATTTGGTTTCCGCAAAAGCACCTTTGATCGGAATCGAACCATCGGCAATTCTGACTTTTAGGGACGAATACCTGCGCCTGGCAGATGATAAAGAAGCAGCAGAGAAGTTGTCTCACAGTGCTTTGACCATAGAGGAATTCTTTAAAAGAGAAATTCTTGACGGTAAGATTACACCGGAGTCATTTTCGGAGGAAAGGAGAGAAATTAAAATCCACGGACACTGTCATCAGAAATCACTGAGTTCTGTAGAAGCGACTTTTGCCATGCTGAATTTACCGAAGAACAATCTGGTTACGATTTATAATTCAGGATGTTGCGGAATGGCGGGTTCTTTTGGATATGAAAAAGAACATTATCAGGTCAGCATGCAAATGGGAGAGGACACTTTATTTCCTAAAGTGCGTGCGACTGCCGAAAATGTAAAAATCGCCGCGGCCGGAACCAGCTGCCGTCATCAGATTTTTGATGGCACCAACAGGGAAGCCCAGCACCCGGTAAGTATTTTGAAAAGCTGTCTAAAGTAGCGCACGAACCACGGATGACACGGATCAAATTGATTGACACAGATTTTTATCCGCGGAATCTGCAAAATCTGCGGGCGGTTAATTCCGATAATTATCAGGATGTGCAAAAAAGTTCAGCCACAGATTGCAGGATTAAAAAGATTAAAATGGAAGTAAATCTTTTTAATCAGTGGCAAAAAAAAAATTGTGCAAATTCGTGCAGTCCGTGGCAAAAAAACAATCAGCGTAAACCTGTTTAATCCGTAAAACCCGCGTGCCATAAAAAAAACAGGTTCCGGAAATTAAAACAATTTGTGTTGAAAAAAATCGTGCTAAAACAAAATCGTTTTATATATTTGATTTCAGGATAAAATTTGCATTATTTGCAAAATAAAAGCATAAAGTTAGAATTATATTAATTTTTAATCGTAAAACCATATATGGCATTTTCAAGTTTATTTCGAAAAAAAACCGTACAGGATATCCTGAAGCAAGTTGCAAAAAACGAGGCAGACGGTCATAATGCGTTAGGAAAACACTTAACAGCACGTGATTTAACTGCTTTTGGTATTGCTGCAATTGTGGGGGCAGGAATCTTTAGTACAATCGGTAAAGCCAGTGCCGACGGAGGACCAGCAGTAATCTTTTTGTTCCTTTTTACAGCCGTTGCCTGTAGTTTTGCGGCATTTGCCTATGCAGAATTTGCATCGATGGTGCCAGTTTCAGGAAGTGCTTATACCTATTCGTATGTGGCTTTTGGAGAAATAATAGCCTGGGTGATTGGCTGGGCGCTGATTATGGAATATTCGGTCGGAAATATAACCGTTGCCATATCGTGGAGTGATTATTTTACAGGACTCCTCGCCAGCGGAGGTATTCAGCTCCCGCAATGGGTTCAGATGGATTACTTAACCGCCTCAAACGGATTTGATAACGCAACGGCTTTAATGCACAGCGGAAAAGCATTCGCAAATTTAGAACCCGCTTTACAATCGGCTTACACCGCCTGGACGACTTCACCGGTATTATTTGGCAGGTTTCACTTTGTAGCCGATCTTCCGGCTTTACTAATCATTATCTTAATTACAGCATTGATTTACCGCGGAATGAAAGAATCCCGTAACGCCAGTAATGTAATGGTGGTCGTGAAACTTTGTATTGTACTGCTGGTAATTGCAGTGGGTGTATTTTATGTAGATACGGCCAATTGGGATCCGTTTGCACCAAACGGGGTAAGTGGTGTATTGAAAGGAGTTTCAGCCGTATTTTTTGCTTATATCGGTTTTGATGCCATTTCTACTACGGCAGAAGAATGTAAAAATCCACAGCGTGATTTACCACGCGGAATGATGTGGGCTATTATCATATGTACTATTTTATATATTGCCATTGCTTTGGTGCTGACCGGAATGGTAAGTTATAACCAATTAAATGTTGGTGACCCGTTAGCCTTCGTATTCGAAAAATTAGATCTGAAATGGATGTCCGGAATTATTGCCGTAAGTGCTGTAATTGCCATGGCAAGTGTTTTACTGGTTTTCCAGATGGGACAACCGCGTATCTGGATGAGTATGAGCCGCGACGGATTATTGCCAAAACGTTTCTCTAAAGTACATCCGAAATTTAAAACGCCGTCTTATGCGACTATCGTAACCGGTTTTGTGGTTGCGGTTCCGGCTTTGTTTTTAAATCTTACTATGGTAACCGATTTATGCAGTATAGGAACTTTGTTTGCCTTCGTTTTAGTATGTGCAGGGGTTTTGGTGTTACAGAATAAACCGGAAATACCAAGAGGGAAATTCAAGACACCTTATGTCAATTCACAATACATCATGCCGGTTTTACTTATTATCGGACTGGTATTTGCTTTCGGATACAACAAAAAAGCGACCATGAGTTTTATTACAAACGAAACTCAAATCAACAGTTCGGCAGACATCATTACTTCACTCGATAAAAACGATTCTGAAAAAGTTTTCAGTTATTTAAAAAGTATTGATGTTCAGAATAAAACTGCCGAAACATCAGATTTGGAGCATTTGTTAGGGCAATATCAGTCTGATGATGCGAAATACGCTGAAGTAGTAAAGGGGTTGCCAATCGATGATTCATTAAAATACGAAAGCGGATTCAGCTTATTCAAACACAAAATTCCAATGTGGATTTTCTTATTTGTGCTGGCCGGATTAACCGTTTGGGCTTTCAGACAAAAATTATCATTAATTCCGCTTTTGGGCTTAATCTGCTGTTTGTATATGATGGCGGAATTAAGTGTCTGGAACTGGATTTATTTTACAGTATGGCTGCTAATCGGCCTTTGTATTTACTTTGGCTTCAGCAGAAAAAACAGTAAACTGAATTTTACGGAGGAAGCTGGGAGTTAAAAGTTAAAAGTTATACAGGAAAGCCGTTTTGAGAGATCAGAACGGCTTTTTTGTTTTTTATAAAATACCTATGTAGTAATTGAAGGTTTTTTCTTATTTTTGTCGTATAGAATTTTAATTTAATTTTTTAATACATGAGTTTTTTTGATAATATACTGGGCAAAAAACAACCTTCAGTAGGGTCGTATAGCGATTTTTGGAATTGGTTTCTGAAAAATGAAAAAGAGTTTTTTAATGTTGTTCAAAGGGGAGAAAACATCCCAAAGGGTTTCTTTGATAAATTGGGGCCAAAATTGGCAGAAATTCACCCTGAGATTTATTTTTTGGCAGGAATGATTGACGATCAAATAGCTGAATTAGTTTTAACGCCCGACGGAGTGATTAAGAATATTTATATAATAGAAGAGTTAGTAAATGCTGCACCAAGAATTGAAGGTTGGAAATTTACTGCTCTTAAGCCTCCGGTAGATATTAAAAATGTTGTAATTGAGTTTGAAAATTTCAAACTCAATGCTGATAATTTAAAATTTTATCCTACGATAAATAAAGACTATCCGGATGAAATTGATCTGACGATCGTTTATGATCATTTTACAGAAGATAAGAAGCAGTTAATAACTAACGGAGTTTATATTTTCCTGGATAATTATTTAGGTGAATTGCAGTCCGTGACCTTAATAGATAATATGAAAATGTCCGGAAATGATGGAATTTCTGAAGAATTGATTCCAATAGAAAAATTAAAGGATTATTTAATCTGGAGAGAAAAAGAATTTGTGGAGAAATATGAAGGAATCAGGCACAATACTGAAGATGATAATTATTCAGGCTTTGAGGGAAATACAAAAGAAGAAGGTGTTCTCTTGGCTGTTGTGAATACATCTCTTTTAACCTGGGATAAAAAGGCATCACATCCATGGGTAGTTATTATTACTATTCCGTTTGATGGAAGTAATACTAACGGAATGCCTGATGAAGAAACTTATAAAATATTGGATGAAATTGAAGATGAAATAAGTGCTGATCTTAAAGACTTAGAGGGTTATTTAAATATTGGAAGAGAAACAGCTAATGGAAAAAGAGAGATCTTCTTTGCCTGTAAAGAGTTTAGAAAACCACCAAAAGTTTTAGACGCGATCATCAAAAAGTACAACCACACTTTTGAAATTAGCTATGAAATTTATAAAGATAAATACTGGCAATCGTTTAGGCATTACGAGCAAAACTAAATAACAGAAAGCCGTTCCGGAATTATTCCTGAACGGCTTTTTAGTGTTTTTTTTGGCAATAATTATACGAATTGCACGAACTATTTTTTGCATGCAGATTAATTCGTGCAATTCGTGTAATTAGTGGCAAAAGAATAATCATTCCAATTACAAAATCCCAAGCTCTACCATACAAGCCTTCATCATCTCGTAAGTACGCTGGATATCATTGTCCAATCCAATAGAAAAACGAATTAAACCATCGGTAAGTCCCATTGCTTGTTGTTCTTCCAGCGGAATCTCACTGGACGTTGAAGTTCCCGGTGCGCTAAACAACGTTTTGTAAAAACCTAAACTTACTGCCAGGTAGCCCAGATTTCGAGCCTGCATTAATTCCATCAATTCGTTGGCTTTGTCAAGAGTGCCCACATCAATCGTCATCATACCGCCAAAACCATATTCCGGATTAATCATCGTTTTGTACAATTCATGGCTCGGGTGGCTTTTTAATCCCGGATAAATCGTTTTTAACCCGTCAGCTTCAAATTGATCGGCCAGAAAATGCGCATTATGGCTGTGTTGTTTCACACGGATATGAAGGGTACGAAGATTTTTCATCACACTCGCAGAACGCAGACTGTCCATAGTAGGGCCTAAGAGCATGCTTGCACCGCTGTTTACATTTTTTAAGGAATTGATAAACTCCTTAGAAGCACAGGTCACACCGCCCACCGTATCGCTGCTCCCGTTTATATATTTGGTCAGACTGTGAATCACGATATCAGCGCCCAGTTTTGCCGGAGAAACCGATAAAGGCGAAAACGTATTGTCTACCACTAATTTGAGGTTGTATTTTTTTGCAATTTTAGCTAAGCCGGCAATATCCGCCACTTCCAATAAAGGGTTACTTACGGTTTCGCAATACAGCGCTTTTGTATTTGGCGTAATAGCGGCTTCTACAACATCTAATTTGGTAATGTCTACAAAACTGGTTTCGATACCAAAACGAGGTGTGAAATTTTTAAGGAAAGCATACGTTCCCCCATAAATAGTCCTGCTCGAAACAATATGATCGCCTGCACCGCACAATTGCAGGAGAGTAGGGGTAATGGCACCCATTCCCGAAGCCGAAACATTCGCAGTCTCTGTACCTTCCATAGCAGCCAAAGCCTGGTCCAGGTATAAGTTACTGGGCGAGGAATGGCGTGAATACAGGTAACAGCCTTCCATATTGCCCTCAAAAGTGTCAAACATGGTTTTTGCCGAAAGAAAAGTATAAGTCGATGAATCTGAAATCGACGGATTCACACCGCCAAATTCACCAAAATATTGTAAATCCTGAATTTTGTCGGCTGGGTTAAAGTCTTTCATTAGTTTTTGTTTATGGTTTGTTGTTTGTTGTTGAATTGCATTGTCATCCTGAGCTTAGTCGAAGAATAGGGAGCTATTTCCAGCTTTCCGTTTCAAGTCCTCATGAAAAAGGCAAGTTTCGAATGTTGTAAAAAGAGCTTCCGTTGGTCGCTTTTTTACAACAAGAAACTTTTGCCTTTTTTATTCCGGGCTTTCCACTTCAATCTGGGCTATGAAACTCGTTTTCAAAATAAATCCTGTTCAAAATAACAGTTTATCAGAATATTAATCAATCATGTGAGTTGTAATTAGATTTTAAAACTATAAATGTCTCTTAGTAATGATTATTTATCTAAATTTGATTAGTGAAGTCCAAATTACTAGATTTTCTTTCATCTCCTAAAACCAACAAAAATGACTTTAGACGCCACCGATAAAAAACTATTGGTTTTACTACAAACCGACAGCAAAAAGACAACCAAGGAATTGTCCCTAAAACTTAATCTTTCGGTAACGGCGGTTTACGAACGAATCAAAAAATTGGAGCGTGAAGGAATAATCAAAAACTACGTGGCATTAGTCGATAAAACCAAAATTGACAGAGGCTTTGTGGTTTTCTGTCATCTCAAATTGATTCAGCATACCAAAGAATTCCTGACCAAATTCGAGAGCGAAGTGATTCAGCTTAATGAAGTGTTGGAATGTCACCATGTAAGCGGTGACTACGACTATATTCTTAAAGTGCTGGTAAAAGACATGGAGGCCTACCGCGAATTCCTCGTAACGAAACTGACAAGTCTGCAACACATCGGCAGCACGCAAAGTATGTTCATGATTAGTGAAGTGAAGAATTCAACGGTTATTTTTTAAGGTTTTTAAGGTGCTAAGTTTTTAGGTGCAGAGTTACAGAGGTGCAAAGGTTCAAAGGTTTTTTTAAGGTGCAGAGGTTCTGAGTTGCTAAGATGCTAAGTTTTTTTATTTTCAGGTTTAGAACTTTACGTCTTTTCGACTTTGCTTGAAAAGACAGAATACTGAGTTTTTAGGTGCAAAGGTAGAGAGAGGGCAAAAGTTCAAGGTTTTTTTTTAGTTTCAAAGAGGTAAAGTTTTTTGAATAGCCTTCAGCTTTAGCTGGAGGTACAATATGTAGGCAAAAAAGGCTTTAGCCAAATGATGTAGATTCGGCAAAAGCCCTTTTAAATGGACAATATTCCCCATCCAGCTAAAGCTGGACGCTATTGAATCTTAACTTTTCGAAAAACTTTACGCCTTTGCGTTTTTCAAGCAAAACTTCAATCCAAAAGCAAACTGAGTTTCTGAGAAACTGAGGCCCTAAGTTTTTTTAGTTTCAGGTATATAAACTTTGCGTTTTTGCGACTTTGCGTGAAAAGACTGAAATGCTGAGTTTTTAGGTGCAGAGATAAAAAGGTGCAGAGATAAAAAGGTGCAAAGGTTTTTAGTTTCAAATAGGTAAAGTTTTTTGAATAGCCTCCAGCTTTAGCCGGAGGTACAATATGTAGGCAGAAAAAGGCTTTAGCCAAATGATGTAGATTCGGCAAAAGCCCTTTTAAATGGACAATATTCCCATCCAGCTAAAGCTGGACGCTATTGAATCTTAGCGGTTCAAAAAACTTTACGTCTTCGTGTTTTTTTGCAATCAAAATTTCAATATAAAAGCAAATTGGGGTTCTGAGAAGCTGAAACCCTAAGTTTTTTTAGTTTCAGGTTATAAACTTTGCGTCTTTACTTGAAAAAACTGAGATATTGAATTTTTAGGTACAAAGGTAGAGAGAGGGTAAGGGCTCAAAGGTTTTTTATCAATCGTAAGATGTAAAAGAAGACACTTAAACTATACTTTACAAATAAAAAAATCTGCTAAATCTGCTAAATCTGCGAGATTAAAAAAGAAAAACTTACCGAACCTTGCGTAAACTTCTTAACGCTCTTTGCGGTAAAACCTACAACTCAAAATTCACGCAAAAAACATTCAAATTTAAACTTTAAACAAAACTTTATTCCTTAATTTTGTATCGCTAAAAATAAAACAGACAAACTATGAGTTCATTTGACGTAGTCATTATAGGTTCAGGCCCGGGCGGATATGTATCAGCAATTCGTTGCGCACAATTAGGTTTCAAAACAGCAATAGTAGAAAAGTACACTTCTTTAGGAGGAACCTGCCTTAATGTAGGCTGTATTCCATCAAAAGCATTATTGTCTTCTTCTCACCATTATGCAGAAATTGCACATTTCGCGGATCATGGTATCGAAGTTTCCGGAGATGTAAAAATCAATTTGGAGAAAATGATTGCCCGCAAACAAGCAGTTGTCGATCAAACCGTAGGTGGAATCAACTACCTGATGGATAAAAATAAAATTACTGTTTTTAATGGTTTAGGTTCATTCGTAGACGCAACTCACATTGCAGTGGCTAAAGCCGACGGAACTTCAGAAACTATTGAAGCAAAATATACAGTTATTGCAACAGGTTCGAAACCATCTTCTTTGCCATTCATTAAAATCGATAAAGAAAGAATCATTACTTCGACAGAGGCGTTGGCTTTAAAAGAAGTTCCGAAACATTTAGTAATTATTGGCGGAGGTGTTATCGGTATTGAATTAGGGCAGGTTTACCTACGTTTAGGAGCACAGGTTTCCGTAGTAGAATTTATGGACCGAATCATTCCTGGAATGGATGCTTCTTTGTCTAAAGAACTGACTAAAGTACTGAAGAAACAAGGAATGAAATTCTACGTTTCCCACAAAGTAAAATCAGTAGAAAGAAACGGCGATGCGGTTGTAGTTCAGGCTGAAAATGCAAAAGGAGAAACCATTACACTTGAAGGAGATTATTCTTTAGTTTCTGTGGGTCGTCGTCCATACACAGACGGATTAAACGCTGACAAAGCCGGAGTAAAAATTTCAGACAGAGGACAAGTAGAAGTAAACGATCATTTACAAACTAACGTTCCAAATATTTACGCTATTGGAGACGTTGTTCGTGGAGCCATGTTAGCCCACAAAGCGGAAGAAGAAGGAACTATGGTTGCTGAGATATTAGCAGGACAGAAACCGCATATCGATTATAACTTAATCCCAGGTGTTGTTTACACCTGGCCGGAAGTGGCTGCTGTTGGACAAACAGAAGAGCAGGTAAAGGCTTCAGGAACAGAATATAAAGTGGGAAGTTTTCCTTTTAAAGCTTTGGGACGTGCAAGAGCAAGTGGAGATTTAGACGGATTCGTGAAAATTATTGCTGATGCTAAAACTGATGAGGTTTTAGGAGTTCACATGATCGGAGCGCGTACAGCAGATTTAATCGCAGAAGCAGTTACTGCAATGGAATTTAAAGCCTCTGCAGAAGACATTTCAAGAATGAGTCATGCACATCCAACTTTTGCTGAAGCAGTAAAAGAAGCAGCATTAGCCGCTACAGATAACAGAGCATTGCACGTATAATTGATGCATATAATTTAGCTGACCGTCAGGATTTACATTCTGGCGGTTTTTTTTGTTTCGTAACGTATTGATTCGTAACTTTATAATATGTAAAAATCAAAAATAATTCTATAAAATGATTTATGGATTATGGTGTTAATTTTATACAAGATATAAAGAGAACACTATGAAAAATAAATATATAGCTCCCGTTTTGTTAGGAGCGGGAATTGCTTTCTTACTTTATTCCTGCGGTTCTACTATTCCGGACAAAGCAGTGGCCGTCACTAATTTTGACAAAACAAAATATCTTGGCAAATGGTATGAAATTGCCAGATTAGATTTTAAATATGAGAAAGGCCTGAACAATGTTACAGCCGAATACTCTTTGAATGATAATGGAACTATAAAAGTAGATAACAGGGGCTATGATGTCAAAAAAGACAAGTGGGAACAAAGTATCGGGAAAGCCAGGTTTGTCAAAAAGGACAACGTTGGTATGCTTAAGGTCTCATTTTTTGGTCCTTTTTATTCAGGTTATAACGTCATTGCAGTTGATAAGGATTATAAGTATGCACTTGTTGCAGGAGAAAGTCTGAAATACCTGTGGATCCTTTCAAGGGAAACGACAGTTCCCGAAAATGTTAAAGCAGAGTATCTTAAAAAAGCAGCTGAAATCGGTTATCAAACTTCAAATCTTATTTGGGTAAAACACGATAAAAGTAAATAAAAGAAACCCGGCAGATTTTACATCTGCCGGGTTTTTATTTTTTAGCTGAAAGATTTATACAGTAAAAACACTTTTATAATTATGCCAATATCTGTAAATCAGGAAGATATTAGCCAGAAGCAGTAATCCTGCAATAGGCAAATGTTCCGGTGACATAAAATAATTGATAAACAGGATGTTGATGGTGATCGGTAAGATCAGAATGTTGGCTAATGTTACGTAGCGGCCTGATACAAAAGCTAATCCACATATTAATTCAATTGATTTAGCTAAAGGCATTAAGTAAGTTGAGGCAACCAGGCCAACATTGAAAGCTTTGAAATTATCATTAGTCATTGGCTCTGCGGGCATTAAGTTGAAAAAGTAACTAATAGAAGCAAAAAGTAATAAGAGGCCAATCAAAACTCGGACAATAATGGTAGCAATTTTCATAATACTAGGATTTAAATAGGTTAAAAATATATAAATTATTTGCTGATAAACATTACAAGGTGAATTCGGAAATGAAAGAAAAATTATTTTTTAATTCATTTATTAAGAATTCAATAATCAATACAATCCTATTTTGGGATTAATCTAAGCTTATATCAAATATAATGAATTTTTTCTTATTAAATTGATGCTTTACTGACACATTTATTATTGCTTTCTATATTTTCTGTATAAGAAAAAACCACCAGTACCTATTAAAATAAAGGGCCACAGATTAAGAAGAAATACAAAAATGGCTTCCAGAATATACCAGCCGCTTTTTAAAGAATCGATAATTTGGATCCCTAAGTTAGGTTTGTATTCGCTACTGTCTTTTTCGCTTGCTAGTATTTCCTGTTTAATAGTTTCCTTCTGATACAACTGAAGGGTGATCGTACTAAAGTTAACCTGATCCTGCATTGATAAATGATCAATTACGGCATTATCTTGTGCTTCTTTTTGACTGGCAAGCGCATTTTCAGCTTCCATAATATCATTTATTTTTTTGCCTTTGGTATCAATGGCTTTTGCAACTCTTTTTTCGGTAGCAGCACTTCTTTTCTGGGTAAGCTGATTAGATAAAAGTTTGAGGGAAACATCATCGGCTTTAATTACCCTGAAGTCCAGAAAATCAATTTGTCTGGCGATGGTCTTGATTACGGTGTCCAGTTGCGTATTGGGAACGCGGATGGTCACATTATTTTCTACGGTATATTTTGTAGTTTCCAAAGTGCTGTCCTGACTGATTTTGGTTTTAATTTGCTCCTGAATCGTACTTTGCAGGTTGGTATAAGTCACATAGCCGCCAAATTTCTGAACAGCATTTTCAATCGCATATGTTGATTTTGCAACATTTCGGACTTTAAATTTCAGATCGGCGGTTCGGATGAATTTTTGTTTGCTGTCTTTATTTTCAACATTTTCAACTGCTGCAGACGATGAAACTGCTGTACTGTCTGCTGTCCCGGCAGCATAATCTGCAGTCTGTTCACCGGTAGAATCATCTGCTTTTTTGCAGGAAAATAGTAATGCGATTAGGACCAATGAGGCCAGGCTTAATTTTGTAATTGTTTTCATAAAAGGTTAAAGGGTTGATTAATAAGGAAGTGATTTACACGTTGTAAATACTTTTTTTATTGTAGCATAATTATGTATCAAATGGCGAAAAAAGTTTATAAGGTTGTTAATCTCGTGTACTAAAAAGCGTGCCAATAATTTTTAAGGATTATTTTATTGAAGGATTTTTTTTATCGTAATTTTGGGGCTTAAAAATATACCACATTTGAGAGTTACCATCCATAAACATATTGCAGATCCGGAGCAGTTTAAACAACAGCTTTTAATCTGGTCGCAACAATTTCGGGAGATTGTCTTTTTGGATAGCAATTCCTATCCGCAAGAATATTCAAGTTTCGATTGTCTGCTTGCCGTGGATGCCTTTACTTCTTTAAAAACCGATTATCATAACGCTTTCGACGATTTAAAACAATACCAGTCCAATACAAAAGACTGGCTTTTTGGTTATCTGGCCTATGATTTGAAAAACAATGTTGAGCATTTAAAATCCGCTAATTTTGACGGGTTGAATTTTCCGGATTTATTTTTCTTTCAGCCTAAAAAAATATTTGTATTGAAAGGAGACCAGCTCGAAATGCAATATTTGTTTGTTTGCGATGATGAGGTAGAAGAGGATTTTGAAGAAATTAATGAAAGCAGCGTTGATGCTTTTGAAACGTTGCATAAAATCCTGATACAGCAAAGGATTTCAAAAGAATTTTATATCGAAAAAATCACAAAGATGCTGGAGCACATTCACGTTGGTGATATGTATGAAGCCAATTTTTGTATGGAATTTTTCGCTGAAGATGCGATTATAAATCCGCTGGAGAAATTTCGAAAACTGAATGCTATTTCGCAGGCGCCATTTTCGGTTTTCTTTAAAAACAACACGCAGTTTTTACTTTCGGCATCACCGGAACGTTACATAAAAAAATCGGGCGACACTTTAATTTCCCAACCAATCAAAGGAACATCAAGACGTTTTTCTGATCCCGCTGCCGATGAAAAATCGAAACAGGATCTGGAAAACGATGCCAAAGAACGCGCCGAAAACATCATGATTACCGATTTGGTCCGAAATGATTTATCGCATACCGCCCAAAAAGGTTCTGTTGAAGTGAAGGAACTCTGCAAAATCTATTCGTTTTTGCAGGTACATCAGATGATTTCGACCGTAACATCAAAATTAGATCCGCAATATGCTCCTGTTGATGTTTTAAAAACAACTTTTCCGATGGGAAGCATGACAGGAGCACCGAAAATTTCGGTAATGAAAATCATTGAGAACCTCGAAGAAACCAAGCGGGGCTTATATAGTGGTGCTGTCGGCTATTTTACACCGGACGGCAATTTTGATTTTAATGTGGTGATCAGGAGTATTTTATACAACCAGGAAAATCAATATGTTTCTTTTTCGGTAGGAAGTGCTATTACATCCCAGTCTGTTCCCGAAAAAGAATACGAAGAATGTCTGCTGAAAGCTAAGGCAATGCATGAGGTTTTGCAGTAGTTTTTAAGTTAGCCACGAATTTCACGAATTGGCACGAATTTTTTTTTTTGCCACGGATTACAGGATTAAAATGATTTAAAAAAATCTGCCCAATCTGCAGAATCTGCGTGAATAAATAATTAGCGCTAATTCGTGCAACTCGTGGCAAAAAAAAAATACAACGCTTAACATTTCATTTAAAAATAGATCAAATTTAATTTTTTACATTTATCGAATGTTTTCAAAATTTCAAAATCATCTCGTTTCAGGATTTCCTTTTTTGGTAGAAAAAAAACTATTTCTGGCTGTAAGCGGAGGCTTGGACAGTATGGTTTTGTTGCATTTAGTACAGCAATTGCCCTATGAAATAGCTGTTTTGCATTGCAATTTTCAACTTCGCGGATTAGAAAGTTTTGATGACCGGGACTTTGTGCAACAGTATTGCGATGAAAATAACATTAAGGTTTTTATAACCCAGTTTGACACGGAAGCTTTTGCGAAAGATTATAAACTTTCGACTCAGGTTGCCGCCCGTGAATTGCGCTACAGTTGGTTTTATGAACTTCTGGAAACCGAAAAGTTCGATTACATTCTTACAGCACATCATGCCGATGATAATCTCGAAACTTTCATCATAAATTTAACGCGAGGCACAGGACTTGACGGATTAACGGGAATTCCGGAACAGAATGATAAAATTATTCGTCCGCTGTTGCCTTTTTCCAGAGACGAAATTCTGCAATATGCAGAGGAAAATAATATAGAATGGAGGGAAGACAGCAGTAATGCCTCCAATAAGTACCTTCGAAATAAAATCCGCCATGATTTGATTCCGGTTTTAAAAGAGATCAATCCTAATTTTCTGAACGCCTTTCAAAAAACACAATCATTTTTGCAGGAATCACAGGAAATGGTCGAAGACGCATCGATTATGATCTATCAGCAGGTCGCGAAAGAAGAAGGTGAGGATATTCATTTTGACCTGAATCAGCTTAAAAAGCTGCCGAATTATAAATCATACCTGTATCAGTGGCTGAATGAATTTGGATTTCTGGCTTGGAATGATATTTATGATTTGGTGGAAGGGCAGTCCGGAAAGCAGATATTTGCTGAAGAATTCAGGTTGTTAAAAAACAGAGAGACATTGATTTTAAGCCCGTTTTCAGGCGCTAATGAAAGTGAAGAATATCAAATTACTGAAAAGGATTCAGAAGTTAATTTTCCCTTAAAATTGAAGCTTTGTCAGGTAGATGACATTACAATAGATTCAAATAAGGCTATCTTTGTGGACGCAGAAAAAATCCGGTTTCCTTTGGTTTTACGTAAATGGAATGAAGGGGATGCCTTTCATCCTTTTGGCATGCAGGGGAAGTCTAAAAAAGTCAGCAAACTTTTTAAAGATGAAAAATTATCCCTGATAGAAAAGGAAAAAACATGGATTCTGTGTTCTGATAACCAGATTGTCTGGGTTATAGGAATTCGCCAGGATGAACGTTTTAAAATAGAAAAAACTACAAACAGAATACTTAAAATAGAATTACAATAATGAACTTTAATCAATCCCGTCAAACGATTACATCAAAAAATGGTTGGAACAAAACCGTTGTATTTTTGTTGTTTTTCATTTTTGCTTTTGCAAAAGGTAATGCCCAAATTCTTGAACCGGTAAAGTGGACTGCCAAAATCGAAAAGAAATCAGGAAGCAATGCTGTTCTGATTTTTGATGGAACGATAGAAAAAGAATGGCATATGTATTCCCAATTTACACCGGACGGAGGTCCGCTGCCTTTGGAAATTGTGTTTAAAAACCAAAAAGGGAATTATAATTTAGTGGGCAAAGCCAAAGAAGGAAAAACTAAAACGGCCTTTAATGATGTTTTTGGTGTTAATGAAACTTTTTTTGAAGGGAAAGCGCATATCGAACAGGAAATTATAATTACAAATCCGAACCTGAAAACAGTTGATGTAGATTTTGACTTTCAGGTTTGTAAAGAAGTTTGTATCAATTCCAATAAAAAATTCTCCATTGTAATTCCGTCCACTTTCAAAATGGAAGCCGTAGCTACAGTTTCAGAAGCCAAACTGGATGAGACAATACGACCGGGTTTGGTTGTGGATACTATAGATAAAGCAGTTGCTCCTGCATCTGAAAAAGCAAAAGCGGCGGTTGCACAAACTCCCGATAAAGAAGAGGTTCCGGTTAAGGCTCCGCAAAGAAGCTTATGGTCGATCTTTTTTATTGCCTTTTTATCCGGTTTTGCAGCATTGTTGACACCTTGTGTATTTCCGATGATCCCGATGACAGTAAGTTTCTTTACCAAGCAAAGCAAAAGCAGGGCAAAGGGAATTAGAAATGCCATTATTTACGGTTTTTCAATTATTGCTATTTATGTAATATTAGGCCTGATCGTAACTAAAATATTTGGAGCTGACGCCTTAAATGCGTTGTCTACAGACGTCTGGTTTAATCTGATATTCTTTGTGATATTAATTATTTTTGCTACTTCGTTTTTGGGAGCTTTTGAAATTATGCTTCCAAATTCATGGGGAAACAAAGTAGATCAGCAGGCAGACAGAGGCGGAATAATAGGAATATTATTTATGGCTTTAGCGTTGGCGATTGTCTCCTTTTCCTGTACAGGTCCAATTGTCGGAACTTTACTGGTTGAAGCAGCTTCAAACGGCGGAATTGCCCCGGTAATCGGAATGTTAGGCTTTTCATTGGCTTTGGCATTGCCTTTTATGTTGTTTGCGATGTTCCCGGGCTGGCTGAATTCTTTGCCAAAATCAGGTGGCTGGCTGAATACCGTAAAAGTGGTTTTAGGATTTTTAGAATTGGCTTTGGCTTTCAAATTTTTGTCCAATGCTGATTTGGTTTTGCAATTGCATTTTCTCGAAAGAGAAGTTTTTATAGCAATCTGGATTGCAATATTTGCAGCCCTGACCTTGTATTTATTCGGAAAAATCACCTTGCCACACGATAGTCCGCTGCAGCATATTTCTGTGGGAAGATTGTATCTTGGATTGCTAACGCTGGTTTTTACTGTTTATTTAATTCCCGGACTATGGGGAGCTCCATTGAAATTAATTAGTGCTTTCCCACCGCCGCCGCAATATAGCGAAAGTCCGTTTGGCGTAGGAGGTTCAGGGGTGTCAACTGCAGGTTCAGAAAAAGGTTTGCCGGAAGGAGCGGAATTAGGGCCGCATGGCATAATGGTTTTTCATGATTACGAAGACGGATTGGCCTTTGCAAAATCCATAAACAAACCGATTATGCTGGATTTTACAGGTTATGCGTGTGTGAACTGTCGTAAAATGGAAAATAATGTCTGGTCGGACGAAAGAATTTTAGCGATCTTAAAAAATGATGTCGTATTGATTTCCCTTTACGTTGATGATAAAAGAGAATTGCCAAAAAATGAACAAACTAAAACCGCTTCAGGGGATGAAATTATTACGGTTGGCGATAAATGGACCGATTTTATGATCTCAAAATATAAAACGAATACACAGCCTTTATATGTGATAACGGATCTGGAAGGGAAAAATTTAAATACTTCGAAACCTACGATCAGTTATGTTGGCGTTGACGAATATTTGCAATGGCTGAAAGAGGGGATTGGGAATTTTAAAGAGTAAAGAGAGGATAGAGTAAAGAGAATAGAGTAAAGAGAATAGAGTAAAGAGAATAGAGTAAAGAGAATAGAATAAAGAGAATAGAATAAAGAGAATAGAGAATAGAGTATAAAGTAAAGAGTAAAGAGAATAGAGTAAAGAATATAGAGAATATATTTTTGGATAACGAGTTCCTTTATATAGGTTGAATTTAATTCAAATAAACAGCCCTCTGGTTTTAATCAGAGGGCTGTTTTGTTTTTTGTTTTTGTTATGTTTGAAAATTAGATTTCTTACAGGTATTCTCCGTGTTGAGAGATATCTAAACCTAGTTCTTCTTTTTCTTCAGTAACTCTTAGAGGAGTGATTTTATTTACTACAAAGAATAAGATGTAAGAACCTACGAAAGCGAAGATAGAAACGGCTACCAAAGCAATTAATTGGTTGATAAACAAAGTTGGAGTTCCGAAAATCAAACCTTGGTTGTCACCCACTACAGGGTTGACCGCTTTTGAAGCAAAAACACCTGTTAATAACATTCCTACCATTCCGCCAACACCGTGACAGGCAAAAACATCCAGGGCATCATCAATTTTTCCTTTAGGGAATTTGCTTACTACAAGGTTACTTACGATAGCAGCAAAAGCTCCGATGAAAATAGCGTGAGGAATACTTACGAAACCGGCGGCAGGTGTAATAGCAACAAGACCTACAACAGCCCCGATACAAGCTCCAAGCGCTGATAATTTGTGACCGATTATTTTGTCAAGGAAAACCCATGCCATTGCAGCAGCCGCAGCAGCAACAGTGGTAGTTCCTAAGGCTTGTACCGCCAATCCGTTTGAACCTAATGCAGAACCCGCATTAAAACCAAACCAGCCGAACCATAATAAACCTGTTCCTAATAATACATAGGTAATTCTTGCAGGATTAACTTTTTGAATTTTTCTTTTTCCTAAGAAGATCGCTCCGGCCAATGCAGCCCAGCCAGCACTCATGTGTACTACTGTTCCTCCGGCGAAGTCTAATACTCCCATTTTAAAGAAAATTCCATCAGGATGCCACGTCATGTGCGCTAATGGAGCATATATAATTAATATGAATAAAACCATGAATAATAAATACGCCCAGAAACGAACACGTTCTGCAAAAGCACCAGTAATTAAAGCAGGTGTAATGATGGCGAATTTAGCCTGAAATAATGCGAATAACATGAAAGGAATTGTAGGGGCAAGACTCCATGCAGTATTAGTGCCAACACCCTGAAAGAATAAATTAGAAGTAGGATCACCAATAATTCCTCCAATCGTAGGTCCAAATGCCAATCCGAAAGCAACTACTACCCATAAAATAGTAACAATTACCATGGCCATAAAACTTTGCAGCATGGTACTGATAACGTTTTTCTTACCAACCATACCTCCGTAGAAAAATCCAAGTCCGGGAGTCATAAGCAATACAAAGGCAGTTGCTACGATCATCCAGGCTGTATCTCCTGTATCAAACTTTACAGCTTCTGCAGGTATCGGGTTATCTGTTAAGATGAAGTTCGAGACAAAGGTTAGTACCAAAATAGTGATAAGAATCACACTTAAAATAATTTTTCGCATAGTTATTTAGTTTTAAATTTTTGATAAAAATATAAAATCATTCGACACCCCTATAAAAAATAGAGTCTAATGTTTAATTTTTGTTAATTTTTCATTTTAACCCCCATTGTTTTGCGTGTATTTGTTAAAATAGATATAAAATTTACAATTTAGTAATCTTCAAATCATCAAAAATGGGTTTTTATATGCTGTGTTAACATAAAGTCGGTATAATAATTCTTAATTTAAGAGTAATAACATCGGTATCTTTAGTGATCTCATTTAAAATGTAGATTTTTTTCAAATAAAAAAGCGCCAAATGATTTCTCAATTGGCGCCTTACTTATATATTCAACTTAATTATTGCTGATTGTACTTTGCTTTAAATTTGTCGTTTAATTTGGTTTGAAAAGTTTCCAGATTAATCGTTCTTCCCTGAATAAAGGCTGACGTCAGTTTATTTGTTCTCATATCTAAAGCATCTCCTTCAGAAATAAATAAGGTAGCATCTTTGCCTGTTTCCAGGGTACCGCAGCTCGAATCAATTCCCAGTAATTTTGCCGTATTTGAGGTTATTAACTGTAAAGCTTTCTCTTTGTCTAAACCAAAAGCAGCACAGGTTCCGGCAAGGAATGGCAAATTTCTTGTGCTCATACGCTCATGGTCTCCACTATTTTCAAGACCAACAAGAATGCCTTTGTCCGTTAGCATTTTAGCCATTTTATACGGCAGGTTGACATCCTGGTCATCGCTTGTCGGCATGTCATGAACGCGTCTTAACAATACTCCAACATTATATTTTTGCAGGAGGTCGGCAGATTTATAGGCTTCAAAGCCGCCAATGATAACAATCTTTTTAATCTGATTGTTAATGGCCAACTGTATTCCGTCTGTAATTTGTTTCTCTTCATCTGCATGGATATAAAGCGTTTGTGATCCGTCAAAAAGGGATTTTGTAGCATCCAGGATTATGTTTTTTTCTTTTGCAGCAGTTTGGTTGTAGGCTTTGGCATTGGCCAGAAAAGCATTTATCTCTTCCACCTGTTTCGGATAATCTTTATTGGGTTCCACAATTCCGGGTTCAAACCACGATCCGGATCTTCTGAAAGTAGACGGGAAATTAAGATGAATGCCATCATTTTCTTTTAAGACAGCATCTTTCCAGCTCCAGGCATCCAATTGCACTACAGAAGAAGTACCTGATATTCTGCCGCCACGCGGGGCGATCTGCGCGATTAAAATTCCATTAGGGCGCACGGTTTCAACGACCTTTGATTCTGAATTATAAGCAATGATACTTCTTACATTCGGATTAAAACTGCCAATCTCTTCCTGATCATCCGATGATTTTACGGCGTCAATTTCTACTAAACCAAGTGTAGAGTTTGGTGCGATAAATCCCGGATAGATATGTTTGCCGGCACCATCAATCGTGGTATCATAGGCATCTGCGGCAAGCCTGATCGTAGTGGCATCCGCAACCAGAGTGATTTTGCCGTCTTTAAATCCAATGGCACTGTTTTCAATTACGGTTCCGTTGCCTAAGTGTGCCGTGGCATTTAAAATCAAAATTGATTTCGTTTGTTTCTGAGCCGGTATTTGTTGCGCATTTACGGTAAGCGATGTGCAAAAAGACAGCAGCAATATATAGAGGTGTTCGTTTTTCATTTTATCTGTTTTTAACGTTGCAAATTAGCTGACGGTGCCCTTATTATTGTTCTAAAGTATCGCAGTGATACTCCTTTTTTTCTTTTTTGGCAGGTTTCTGTGTGCTAGCGCCTTTGTTTTTTTCCTGTAGCATCAGACCAATCAGAAGACTTCTTTCTTTGGCAATAGACAGCTGTTTTTCAGCATCTTTTTCAATATCAAAATAAACAACACCTTCGATAATTGTTTTTTCGGCTTTGGCATAAATAGACAAAGGATTGTCGCTCCACAAGACTACATCAGCATCTTTGCCTGTTTTAAGACTTCCTGTTTTATCGTCAATATGTAAAAGCTTGGCAGGATTGAGCGTGACAAACTTCCAGGCTTCTTCCTCAGAGATATTTCCGTATTTTAACGCTTTTGCCGCTTCCTGATTTAATCTTCGGGACATTTCAGCATCATCAGAATTGTAAGCAACCACTAACCCGGCATTGTGCATGATCGGTCCGTTAAACGGAATCGCATCATTCACTTCAAACTTATAAGCCCACCAGTCTGAAAACGTAGACGCTCCAACGCCATGTTCTTTCATTTTATCAGCGACTTTGTATCCTTCCAGAATATGAGTAAACGTGTTTACCCTGAAATTGAATTTTTCCGCAACATTCATCAACATCAAAATCTCGGATTCAATATAGGAATGACAGGTAATGAATCTTTCCTTATTGATGATTTCGGCTAAAGTCTGCAGTTCCAGATCTACTCTTGGCGCTTTTCCTTTTTTGGAACCCGAATTGAACGTTTTCCAGCTTTCGTCATATTCTTTTGCACGTTGAAAATAATCTGTAAAAACCTGTTCAACTCCCATTCTTGTTTGTGGAAAACGGGTTGGATTCTGAATGCCCCAATTGGCTTGCTTTACATTTTCCCCTAAAGCAAATTTGATAAACTTAGGCTGGTTTTTATATAACAGCTCCTCAGGAGCAGCACCCCATTTCCATTTTACAATCGCCGAACGTCCGCCAATTGGATTCGCAGATCCGTGTAACAATTGCGAAATGGTTACGCCTCCGGCCAGATCTCTGTAAATGTTAATGTCTTCAGAATTAACTACATCCTGAATCGTAACTTCTGCTGTAGAGTTGTGACCACTTTCGTTTACACCTCTGGAAATGGCAATATGCGAGTGCTCGTCAATGATACCGCTTGTAATATGTTTTCCTTTGGCATCAATTACAACAGCTGAAGGATCGGAAAGGTTTTTGCCCACTGCGGCAATTTTTCCATTTTTGATTAAAACATCGGTTTCCGTTAAAATACCTTCTTTTTCATTGGTCCAGACAGTGGCATTTTTGAAAAGCAGGGTTTGCGCCGTTAGTTTTTTCGAATCCCCGAAAGCGACATTAGGGTACGTAGTCGGAAGGATTGGATTTGGTTTTTCTGCTTTAATTGTATCTTTTACTTCCGTAAAAAGACTTGTTCTTTTCGCATTCCAGATCAGTTCGCTTCCGTCTGAAAGCACTGCTTTTCCGGATAGGATTTCCGGTTTTTCTACCAATCCGGTTAAACGTGTGAAATTAGATTTAATCGTGTCGCCCGGTTTTAATACCAGAGAAATCCAGTTTTTAGAGAAGTTAAAAGTACTGTTTACTTTTGCGGCGGCTACAGTGGTTATTTCAGATTTCGGAGCTATTTGCGTTCCGTCAATTTTCCATTTATAACTATCATTTCCGATGGTCAGATCATAGTTGCCGCGAATATCTTTCACCGTGATATCATTGACTACATATTTAGTTCCCTGAACCCAGTTCTCGTATAGAACGGTTTTTTCGTCGAAAATTTCACCGGATGTGATTACAAAATTGGCATAACTGCCGGTCTTTAAACTTCCGATTTCATTGCTTTTTCCTAAAATCGCAGCCGGAATTGTGGTTAACGATTCCAAAGCTTTCGTTTTGTCAAAACCATATTTTATGGCTTTTAATAAATTAGTTTTAAAGTCTTCCGTTTTCTTTAATTTATCGGTCGTTAAAGCAAAAACAATTCCGTTGTCGGAGAGCACTTTAAGGTTAGCAGGCGCCTGATTCCAAAAACGCATATCAGCCAGTTCGATCTGATTGGATAAATAAGGATTGGAAACATCATATGCTTCAGGAAAACTAATCGGAATAATGAATTGGGCTTTCGTATTTTTGATTTCTTCGATTCTTTCGAATTCATTTCCACTGCCTTTTAAAACATAGTTTAAACCAAATTCTTTGGCAATTTTAGCAGCCCTTAGGCTGTTCAGTTTATCCTCGGCAGCAAATATCTGAACCAGTTTTTCGTTGGCTGCCAGCGCTTCCAGCGATAAATCCCTGGTTTCGGAATTTCCTTTTTTATACCAGTCCAGATCCAGATACATCTGACGCAGCAGGGCCATCATCCCCATTAAGGAACTCGGATACGCCTGATTGGTTACGGAACTTCTGGTAAAAGCGAAATGATTGGTAATTTTGTCTGCTATAATTTGTTTGCTGTTTTCTGTATTATTCAGGGCGACTAATACCCCGGTTCCCTGCGCCACTCCATCAGGAATATGAGTACCGACAACTCCAAAACCGGCTTTTAATAATTCTTCGGCTTTTGCGCTGTCATATTTAAAAGTTTCATACCCGTTTAATTCAGGACGAATACTTTCATTCCAATAGTAACCCACTCTTTTGGTATCGTACAAAGGATTACGATCGCCGTCAGGATTTAGGTTTCTTTTGGGTTTTTCAATTCCGAAACTGGTATAAATATCAATAAAAGAAGGGTAAATTGTTTTTCCTTCGAGATCTATGGTTATACTGTTTTTTGGGATCGAAACGGTATTTCCGACCGCTACTACTTTACCGTCCTGAATCAGTAAAGTTCCCTTTTCGATTTTTTGGGTTGGCGAAACATAGATGGTAGCGTTCGTAAAAACAGTGTAATTTTTAGTTTTGTTCTGTACGCTCTCATTAACGGGGAATAATTTTGTGCCTGTATTTTTGTTAAAAAAACAGAGAAAAAGAGTAAGAGTAAGGCTTTTTTCATAGGTTATTTGATGATTTGGTGCTAAAAATATGAAATATATGTTATACAGCTTTTGTTTTTTTAAAATGTTTTATCTTTATTTTACACATAATTAGGTAATCCTTTGATTTAGGGCTTTAAAGAATTTTATGACAAATAAGAACAGAATAAAATGGGGAATTATTGGACTCGGAAATATTGCCAGTCAGTTTGCGACTGATTTGCTATTGCTGGACGATGCCGAGTTGACAGCAGTGGCTTCCCGAAATATGGCTAAAGAAACTGAATTTGCCGAAAAATACAACTGTACAAAGGCCTATGATTCGTATGAAGCGCTTTTTGCAGACGATCAGGTGGAGATTGTTTACATCGCCACGCCACATGATTCCCATGCGGAATTAACTATAAAAGCGTTAGAA
Organism: Flavobacterium cupreum; assembly: GCF_003996965.1. Taxonomy (GTDB): domain Bacteria; phylum Bacteroidota; class Bacteroidia; order Flavobacteriales; family Flavobacteriaceae; genus Flavobacterium; species Flavobacterium cupreum. The sequence goes on from NZ_QWDM01000016.1 coordinate 123,826, forward strand.
AGCGGTAAACACGTTTTGTGTGAAAAGCCAATGGCCCTCTCGTATCAGGATGCCGTTCGTATGACTGAAGCTTCGAAGAAGCACAACAGGTTTTTTATGGAAGCCTTCTGGACCCGTTTTATTCCATCTGTTCAGGAAGTCTTGGAAAAGGTAAATCAGGGCGTAATTGGCGACCTCAAAAGCATACAGGCCGATTTTGCTTTTTATGCCGATGAAGCAGCAGGAGGAAGGCTTTTTGATAAGAATCTTGGCGGAGGGGCCTTATTTGATATTGGCGTTTACCCGCTGTTTCTGTCGTATGTTCTGTTAGGGGTTCCCAAAGAAATTACAGCCAAATCTCTTCTTCATAAAAACGGAATTGATCTGCAGACCGCTATGCTTTTGCAATACGAAAATGCGCAGTCCGTTTTGCAGGCTTCTATACTTTATGATGCTGATGTGAAAGCTACTATCAGCGGAAATCAGGGCCGAATAGAACTTAATACCCCGTGGTTTATGGCGGATGGTTATGCTGTTTTTAAAAACGGAAAAGAAGAAAATTTCAGTTTGCCCAATTTAGGAAAAGGCTATGCACATGAAGCTATCGAATGTCATATTTGTATTAAAAACCATCAAATCGAAAGTAAGTTGTGGTCGCATCAGAACAGTCTGGATTTGAGTACAATGGTGGAAGAAGTGAAAAATCAGATTGGGTTAAGTTTTTAAATAATTAATATTTTGTATTAAAAAAGCTATAAATTAAATATTTTTAATTAGTTTTAAAAATATTTAATAAAGAATACTATGTTGATTAAAGTTTACGGAAGCGCTGTTTTTGGAGTAGAAGCGACAACGATTACCATTGAGGTAAATATTGATGTCAAATATCACTCAACTTGAGAATATACCATTTAACTTGAGAATATTTCATTCAATTTGAAAATATACTTAGTTTCTGTCTATACAAAAATACGCCAAATACTGGCTATTCTAAAGTATTATACTTCATTTAAGCTACTTGTAAAAGCATATTTTTATTCCCTTTTGGTTAATTATCTTATTGATCATAATACAATGAGAAGTAGAAATAGGAAAGTAATTGATATCTAAAACTGACAATAAATTTATTGTCCAATAGTTTATTTGTAATATAAAATAATTCAGAGTTTATAAAGTGATTAATTGTAGGCTTCAGCTAAATAGACTTTATTTTTTTTGTAAGTTTATAACAAAGAAAATATTGAATTTAGATTTAATCTAGTTGATTTATGGAAAGGAAAATGAGAAACGTGCATCCTGGGGAAATTTTAAAAATGGAACTAGTAGATAGTAAAAAGTTAACTATTATTAAAGTTGCGGAATTATTAGGCACAACACGTGCAAAAATGTCAAATATTTTAAATGGACATTCTTCTATTTCACCAAATATGGCATTACGGTTAGAAAAAGTTTTTGGAGGAACGGCAAGACATTTTTTAAATCTTCAAAGCAATTATGATCTTTTAGAGGCAGAAAAAGATTTTAATAAAAATCCACCGAAAATAAAACACTATGATTCACTTTAATACGGGGAATAAAAATTATTTTAAATTTATTATAAGTTTGAAGTAAAAAATATCTTTGTACAGAAAACATTTATCTATATTTTATATTAAGTCTGTAATAATTGAAGGATTATTTTTCGAAATAATCTGTATTTCCAGATTGCAACGAAACTCTATTCCAACTAATGGTTTGATTCCAAATGCAATACACCCTTTTATAAAATCATAGATACCGGTTACTGTGTTAATATCAGTTAATGCCATTGATTTAATGCCATACTCAAAAGCTTGATCAATAATTTCATTGCAATTGTACCGTATCGAAGTGAATGAAATGAGTGGCAATTGAGGTACATGGAATTTTAAATTTTGTTTACAAGACAGAATTAGCACAGTATGTAATATTTTTAAAGATCAAGTATGTTATAAATAATAACATTAACGATAGTAAATGATAATTTCCTACTAAGAAACCGTGAAATTTTATAATTTTAGTATATCATTTGAATTGTCGGTTTCTTAACTTAAATAATTATTTTTTATGTTTGTTTAAGAATCACTTTATTAAATGTAATGAAAGACGAAAGGACTATTCAGGAACACTTCGAACATATTGAGTATGGCGAGGGAAATATACAAGCGATTTACCACAATAATTTTAGATTGTTTCAATACTATAATAGTGATAGACAAATAGTAAAATCAACAGAATTAAAAATCGTAAATGGCGTAATTCAGCGCAACGCTACAAATAGAACATATACTTTATATAAAATAGTTTTATAAATGGTATAAATGTGAAACTATTATAAAGAACGGTAAAAAGAACTAAAAAAAGCATTTGCGTTTAAGATAAGTTCATACATTTGATTTGTTCTTTAAAACGATCCTTTAAAAGAACACTCAACTTTTAAAAAACAACATGAAAAATAGAATCGAAAGCTATTATGAAATAGCGAAAAATTTAAAAAAAGAGTATCCAAAGTTATCAGAATTTGAGATTTTATCACTAGCAGTTCAAATTGAACGAAATCAGATTTTGGAAAATGGACTAGCAGTAAGTTTTGAAGACAAATATCCATCCGCACTTGAAGGCATTAGTATAGCGCTGGGATTTAAAAACAATCAGTTAGATACAACTATTACAAATGTGCTGCAAGAAATTGCGGACCAACACAAATAATAAGAAGTAAGTAAATGAAAATAGGCTACGCTAGGGTTTCTACAGGAGATCAAAATATTTCTTCTCAGATTCATTTACTTGAACAAGCAGGTTGTGAAAGGATCTTTCAAGATCAAGCTACGGGTGTGAATGATAAAAGGCCAGGGCTTCAAGAAATGCTAGGCATGCTTCGTAAAGATGATATAGTTATTGTGTATAAAATTGACCGTATCTTTAGATCCTTTAAAGAAATGATCAAACTTGTTGAATTTTTCAATAATAATGGTGTTTTTTTTAGTAGCATTAGCCAGTCTCACTTTGATACTAGTTCCGCCAATGGTAGATTTATATTAAACATGTTTGCTATTTTTGCTGAGTTTGAACGAGATCTGATCAGTGATCGAACGAAAGAAGGGTTAGCAAATGCCCGGAGACGAAACCAAACACTTGGCAGGCCAAAAGGGATTAAACCAGCGAAAAAAATTAAATATGAAACTGCATTACATTTTTATAAAAACAAAAATATTCCGATTGATACTGCCTGTGAAAATGCAGGAATTAGTAAAACCACATTTTATAGAGTAGATGCTTTTTACAGAGTGCTTGAATCAGAGAAAAAGACGGCTGATCCGGCCTTAAAAAATCAAGTAAATTTGTTAGATCAAATAGAAGAAATCGGCAAAAAGAAAAAAATATTGTGAATTTAATGTGTTAATGAAAGATACTGTTTATTATTATATCGATGAATCAGGAGGAATTGAAAGTAACTCAAAATATTTTATATTGGGATGCTATAAAACAGATTCTCCTGAAGAGCTTCGTCTTTCAATAGAAGAGTTAAAAAAAGAAATTCTAAATGCACCATATTTTGCCTTTCAAAGAGATAAATTTTTAAAAAACGGGTTTCATGCCTGTGAAAATCATTTTGATATTAGAGCCAGGTTTTTCAATCTGATTTCGATGCTAAATGTGAGGAGCTATATTCTGCTTTTAAAAAAAGACTCTGTTTTTTTTCAAGAAAAATTAAAGCCGGAATTTACCTCGGAGGAGATATACAATATTTGTATTAGTAAATTAATGTCCGACAGATTAACTAAGACAAGAAATGAGCATAATGTAATAATCTTCGAACAATTCGGCAGCAAACGTAATAACTGGCTTGAAAATGTAAAAAGTGTAATCGGCGAAACTATCAACAATATTAACAATAGATTTGACATAGATGTTTCATATAGCGTTGAAGTGCATGATAAATCAGATGTTAACTTATCGGTCATTGATTATATTAATTTTATATTTGCTCAATTTTATGAGAATGGGAGAACTGAACCAAGGATGCAGGAAAATTTCATTATAATAGAGCCGAAAATAGCACTAATCTATAAAATGGATAGAGATTTATTTTATGACAAAAATAATAGGATTGACATTAAAAAATATTGAGTTGCTCGAAATTAGTAAATATTTGAATACGAGTCGTATTCGACTAAAATTAGATTACAAGCTATACCTTACTTAACAGAGCAACTCTTTATATCATGTACAGTCCTTCAGCAATAGAAAATTTTGAAATGTTAAGTTCTTATTTAAGAACCACACCCGATCAATTGTCTAAATTGGCGCATGGACAACGTCTTATCTTCGACTTTAAAAGTGAATCTTTATTAGTTAACCCTCCAGAAATTATTATCCGTGAGAATGTAACTGTTTTCAGAAAGTTTTACATTCCAAAAAAAAACAAGAAACTAGGTTATAGGGTTGTTTATAAGGCACATAAGCAATTTGTAAAAGACATCCATAAAACTCTTAAGTTTAATCTCACCAACATTTATACTCCACACACTTGTGTTCATGGTTTTATACCAGGAAAAAACATTAGATCGAATGCTTTAGTTCATCTTGAAAAAAAACATTTATTAAGTCTTGATATTAAGAACTTCTTTGAATCTATTGATAAAAAATCTGTGAGTGCAGCATTTATCTCGCTTGGATTTAATAAGAGTATAGCATCTGACCTTTCAGTTATTTGTACTTTAGAAGATAAGCTTGTCCAGGGTTTTCCAACAAGTCCAATTATTGCGAATATTGTATGTACCAAAATGGATGAAGAAATTCAAAATTTATGTTGGGTGTATGGTGCCACTTATAGTAGATATGCTGACGACCTAAGTATTTCATCTAATTTTGATATGCCTCCTGTTGAAGAAATTGAGTTGATTCTAAAATCTTTTAATTTTGAACTAAATGCCATTAAAACGAAAAGGTTTCTAAGAGGACAGAATCAGTATGTAACAGGGTTGTCAATTTCTGATTCTGCTTACCCCAGAATTCCAAAAGCCATAAAGAAGCGAATCCGTCAGCAACTTTATTACATAAGAAAATACGGTTATCATTCTCATATTTGTAAAATAAAAGGTCTAGATAAAGAAACTGATTTATCCATAACAAAACAATATGTTAGAGAAATCGAAAATAAATTAAAAGGCTGGATATCGTACATACATTCAATCGAACCTTTATTAGCAGAAAAATATTTTGATATTTTTAATGAAATTCAAAGTATTGAATATGCTGAAGTAATCAAGCTGTTAAAAAGAGATCCTCAAATACGTAGATTTAAATCGAAGTAGCAGCACCCGACTACATGAATTTAAATTATGGTAACATGAAGTGCTTGAATCATAATTTTAATTGTTAATGCTATAAATTAAACTGTAGCATTAGTTTTTTTGCTTATCAAGAAGAAATTTTATAACTATTTGGAGTTATATATTTTGTGATATGATGGATCTCTTATTCAGTGTGTTATCATAAACTTTATTGGTCAAATTTAGGATAGGTATTTTTGATCTAGCCTTTAGCTTTGTTAATCGTTTTGTAAACTATAGTTTTTATATCAACAATGAAGCATAGTTTAATTTTGATCTAGAAAAAAATTAAGCTTATATTAGATTAATAACGAATAGCATAAAAAAAGTACAGCCAAACTAATATAAATAGGTGTAACTATTTCCTCTTTTTTGCAAGTTAAAAGAATGTTGAACTAAAATTAATATAATGAATAAACGTTTCGATTTAGTTTCAGAATTCAATTTGCATTTAGATGATGATTATAAAGAAAGTATGAAAATAACACCATCATATTATATTTTGGAAGGTTACGCATCAAAATTATTAGAACTAATCAAACAATGGGAACAATTGGAACCGGATACGGCAGAAGAACTTTATTCACTTGAAAGAAAAATTAAACTTCTTCAAGTTGATCTTTCAGGACATTTAAAACATGATCTAAAAAAAGAAAATAAACAATATCGAACAAATTGGTTAATTTTAAAAGATAATGTTCAAGCAATGAAACATGAGCTTTTAAATCTTTGGAAAGAAAAAAATAAAGATTAATCTCTTAGAGTAAATAGTAATGATAATGCTCAAGCATTGGCCAGGAAAAAATAAACAAAAAACAACCTTAAAAGCTATATTGAAAAAATATTAGCGATGGTAATGACTTATCATAGGAGCTAATGCCAATTTTTTCTATCATTATAACCTTTATATTGAAATTCAAATTCTTACAAATTTTAAAATGAAAGTAATTATGAATTGATATGTATGTTTTCGTTCAAAAATGGTTTTTAAGAGGGAAATAAAAAAATCAAATGTTCGTTTTTGTTTGTTTTCGTTAATTTTACACATTAAATTTACATATTTAGCTTGCGTACGTAACATATCTTACTTACATTTGCATTATAAATTTTTGTTACAAACAAAAAAACCACCAGCACCTGTCAAAGTATCTAGTGGTTAGTAAATTAAAAATTATTACTTGGTTTTATTTTCGTGATACTTTCGTAGTTCACGTAGAGCTTTACCAACTACTCCAATAATCAAAATAACGTAGGATATGTTCTCCATAATTCTATAAATTTAGACGGGTTAATAAATCAGTCTTTAAAGAAACGAAGTTCCAAGGCTTCGTTTTTTTATGACCCTATCTAATCAGTAACAAATTTAAACTATATATTTGGGACTACAAAATTGCTTAATTATTTTTAATATAATTTGAAACAATCTTCCCTTTGTTCATATAAGAGTAAAGATATAAAAATATTTGTTATTTAGAACGATTCTAAATAATTTTAATTAAAATTTATCTTTTAAATTTCTATTACAAAAATAGTTAACATATTTTTGCTTCGCAAATGTTTGAAAATCAGTGTAAAGCTGTATTATAAGATTAGTGTTTAATTAATTTGTCAAAATAATATATTATAAAATTTAGAATATTTTACTTAAGAGTATAAAATTCAAAAACGCGTAAAAACACTTAGAGGTATATTTATGAAAGATTTAGATATTATTAGTTGTTACGTTTTGTAAATATATAATGTTTTTTTCAAAAAATAAATTAACAGAAAAAATCAACCAGTCTTTGAGAACTGGTTGACTCTGCTCCGAAAATTTTCGGAATACTTTTGGTAACTCCTTTAAAGGAATTGTCATCTTGCTTTAAATCCATAAATCTTCCTGTGGTATTATTTATTTTTACCCACTGTTCAGTTTTTGGATTGTGACCCTGACTTCTATTGATTAATGCAATAAAAATCTATTACACTTGCAGAATAAATTTTGCTTGAACAATTTTTTAACTAATCCGAAGTCTAATTCCATTAGCTTCGTTTTTTTATTTACCTAATCGCTTAAACATCTTTTCTAGGTCATTCATACTTTTATTAACACTAGAAACGCTTTTTCTAACAGAATCTGCATTATCAGTTAATTGTATTGTAGTTCCACACCCACATCTAATATTTTTTCTATTGGTTACATCTTGTAAAGTAACACTATGTCGTCTTCCACAATCGCAGGAAACGTTTATTTGTTGTTTTCCTAAATCAAACATTTATCTTGAATTTAAACTGTATACTATGTCCCATATATGCACGTAGAGAACCCTCTGGACAATTGGTTTCTAGTTTCTTTGAATGTGAAATTTGCATATAAAATTTCATTCTCAATATTTAATTGCGATAATAGATTTAATTAATAATATTGTCTTTAGGAGTATATTGAGGAAAAATATTGGATTTGTTGAGTGTTATTTCAAATCCTTTGTTACATTTGTGCCGACCAAAGCGAGAATGCAATTTCGTATTTTATCCTAAAAACGTAATTTGCTTTTCAAAAATAGGGGCTTGCAAGGCCTCTTTTTTTATGAGCTAAATTTTTTATTTTGCTGTCATTTTAAGTTTTTCATAATCTGTAATGCTATCAATGTCGTAAATAAGTTTGCTTTTTTTATCTTTTACTTCCTTTATAAAGCCATCACATTCTACTTCATCCATAACGCCGGAAGTATAGGCTTTTAATAGAATATCCATTGTTGTCATGTAAATAATGCCATGTAAATCACAGTAATGCTTTATATCTTTTAGATTACTGCTGGCAATATAATCATTAGTATGCCTTGCTACTGCCAAACAAGCAGCCTCGCCGTCACCTAAACTCTTTTTCAGAAAACTATATTCTCTTATAATTTCCACACTTCGGGGCATTTGAATAATCGGAATCTTAGACCATGTTAAAAAATTATCAATCGATGTTCTGCTGCTCTTGTGTTTGTCTAATTCTGCTTTAACTTTGTCGAGTATAACAAACTGCTCCGGAAATATTTTCGGGAGTAGCAGTTGTTTGCCTGCTTTGATGAAATGGATAATGACATCACAATCCAACAATATCTTTGTTTCATTAGATTTCTTTGCCATCGTCGTCGATATTTGGAGCATCTACATCTATTCCAATATCAAACATCAATGAGTGATAATGACTTTCAGAAATTTTATCTCTGTCAAATAATTCTTTTGCTTTGCTACCATAATTTCCAATTACATATGGTTTTGTGTCTTCTGGAATGTCATAGAGTATAGTTGAATATCCATGTTCAATAGCACTCTTTTTAATGTCAATCTTATATTGCTGATAATCACCGCGTAAAAGACCTATCTTGTCAAGACGAATAAGCATTGCTGTTCTTGATACTCCAAAATATTGCTCTAACCTAATTATTGTTGCTAGTGAAATTTCTCCTCCCCAAGCTAATTCTTCCTCAGGTATTTGCTTAATAATGCCTGCTTCGGGCATTAAAAAATAAGAACTGAATATATCAGCGTTATATTCCTCACGGTTTTTTTTGTCAAATTTACCAGCATTGCACATTTGGAAGCTGAAGCCTTCTTGAATACAAAGGTGATACAATTCGTGACCAATAGTAAAATGTTGTCTGCCAAGTGAATTTTTGGTGTTAATTAACATGAACTTACTATTCTTTGTTTTTAATGCCATACCTGAAAATTCACCATCTAACGGTCGGAAGTATGTTAATACGTCCAAAGACCGTAGTAGTTTTTCAAAGTCTATTGCATTCTCGTTTCCGATTCCACATATACGTCTGAATTTATTGGCTCTTGCCTCAAGTATTTTATCATTTACCGTTACCATGCAAATTATTAATCTTTAAATAGTTTTTTACAATTCTTCCAAAATCTGCCATAGCATCCATATCATTGTTTTCTAAATCATTTTTTCTAAATGCAAAAACAACTTCAGCAAGTGCTTCATCTACATTATCTACAAAAAAAACATCAAGATCGACACCAAATAAATCTGATAGTTTTTCTAATATTTCTAAAGGAACTTCTCTTTCATCATTTTCATAAAAACTAACCATTTCTCTTTTTATATCTAGAAATTCCGCTACTTTATCTTGTGTGTATCCATATTTATCTCTTAATCCTTTTATTATTAATCCAGTATTTGTTTCCATTAGTACATTTTTTTTAAAAAGGTTATGTAACTTTTGTTATTTAGGTAGGTTATTGATTTGTTACAAATGTACTCAATTTTTATAAATTACAATATATTGTACAGAAAAAATAAAAAATCGATTGTAATTAAACTACGATTTCGTATTAGTTACTATCAATTAAAAATAGAAAATAGTTGGACCTGAATTAGCTGGTCAATTTGCTCTGAATCGAATTGGATTTTAACTAGCTATAAGATTAATTTTATCATTTGCCTTAATTTAGGGCATAGTTTAAAAAATAAATGACTCAAAAACAATGTTTTAATAAATACAATTGTCCAATCACTTTTCCTTATTTATTTCTTTAAAGGACTATTCATTCTTGTGTTTTTATTAAATTCTTTTTTAAATTCTTAATATTAAAATACAAAATAAGTAATAAGTACTCATTAGGTTCGAGTAAATTCTTTATCTAAATATTATAAAAAATAAGATAATTTACTGAATTTTCTTTATTGTAATGGTTTATAAGTATAATTGTTATATTATTTACTTAAATTAAAAAGTTTATGGAAATTAATGATGATGAAATTCCAAATATATTTCAATTAAAAGAAAACTTTAAAAAGAATTCGTATTGGTTTCTGAATTGGATTGGTGGAGTATATATTGTAGACGATATAAAGTATGCTGATTTTTATTTTATAAATAAAGATACACCAGATGATAAGTTTAATGAATTTCAAAAAAAATGCCAAGTGACTGTACAGTTGAAATTTAGTTTTACTAGTTATTTTTCAATTGGTTGTATTTTTGATGAATATGGAAGATTATTATATTTTCCAGAAGGGATTAATTATGATTGCGATATTATTGAAATAAATCAAGATTATGATTTACGACTTATAAAAGGAAAAATTCAGTGCCTAAACGAAAATTTAGTTTACCCATTCCCTTCTTATAAGTTAACTAATGAATTAGAATATTTTACAACAAATATTGATGTTAGTGGTTCTACTACTAAAATAATAATCCCGGTGCTAGCAATGTGTAGCTACCTCTATTTTAAGTCGGTGAATCTTACAGAATATATTATATCAAATGAATGGGTGAGTGTGTTTTCGTTTCGTGAAGTTGAAAGAGGCAATACTAAAACTGGTTATTTCGAATATGATAATTCTAAAGTATTAAATAGTGAAATTAAATCTATCTCTCAATTTTTTTTCCTTAAAAATTCATTAGGACTAAAATCAATAAATTTAATTGGTAATCGTTTGACCATGAATTTAATTCAAAACAGATTAAGAAAAATAAATGATAGTATTTATTTGAGTACAATAATTCCATTTTCTAATGGTGCTAATTTCAAATTAAAAGGAAAAATAATTAATCATAAAAATCAGAATTACTTTTTTACATATGCAGTAGAAAATATAATTTTAAAAGAAAATTTGTTTACCGTCGATAAAGTGATACTAGTTCCTAGATTTTCTGAAATTCAATATTTAGAAGATAAAATAAAATGTGTATGTGAAGTACAAAAAAGGCGAAACCGTAAATTACATGAAGGTTATAGTAATATGCGAGAAGATGCTAACTATAATGGAACCTATTTCCCGATAGATTATTTCTTAAAAAAAATCCCTCTTTTTTTTGATCTTAGTATTATAACGCAAATGAGTGATGATGAATTAAAAACCATTCACCAAAAATTATACTCAAACAGCAATAAATCAAATGTTTTTAAATCTGATTATCTATTTTTAATTTGTGAAGAATTAATCAAAAATCTAAAATCCCAATATGTCAATTTTATTGCAATTGATCAACTTTTTTTTAATAGAAAGGAAACTATTATTGTTGTTAATGATTTAAAATTTAATGTCTTGATTGTTGAAATTAGTTATCAAAATAATTATTTTTACTTAATAGATTTTTTAAGAGATTATCTTGGATTAATATCAAGTGAAAAACAGAATTCAAAAATTACTCCCTTGACTTTAAAAATATTTCTTCATAAGGTTATATATGAATATTTTCGTCTTCCTAATTTTTTTCTTTGGTATGCACTAAAAGAGAATAAATCTTTTTTTATCGAAAATTTCGGTATAGATGTTTTAGACTATTTAAGTTATGATGCCAGAGATATTTATTGTAATGATAATAAGGTGAATAAAAAAGTTGCAGATATAAAACAATTACTTGAGAAATTTCGAAAAAAAGCAGCTTAGAAAGAATCCCTAAAAAAATTAATAAACCAAAATGGGACCTTATGTAAGTCTTTAGTAAAATCAGAATATCTTAAGTTATAATTAGAGCAAAAAGTTTTAAAATTTTTAGGAGACTTTTGTAAAATTAAATAAGATACAAGGAGTGAATTTCTTAGTAAGGATAAATCTTTACTGTTAAAGTCTACCTGACAAAGAATAGATTCGTATTCAATTCTAGAGGCATTTTTTATTCTGGACCAGCCACTGCTTTTTGAAATTATTTTTTTTTGTAATGAAATCAGTATGTAAAAATATTGAAAAGAATATTGAGTTTTATCATTATAACCATTAATTAGAGTATTATCTATATATGTTTGATATTGTTTGAGTAAATCGGTAGCAGGAACTTTTGAAGGATCAATATATAGATTGTTTTTGCATACCCAACAAATATTCAGTGGATATTCTAATAAAGAGCTTTTATAACCGGTCTCTAGTCTATGAAAACAAATAGGACTTTTACAAGTGGGGCAATTATCTAAAAGCATTAGATTGCATGTATTGCAAACTAAAGAAGTTGATAGTCTCCAATTTTTTCTAAAATAAATTTTTTCGCCATCAATACAACCTGGGCAATATCGTAATCCATTTAATTTTCGCTTGCGATGCAAAATTCCAAGAGAATTAACTGTAAAAAGCTTGTCTTTGTTTTCATTAAATAATAAGTCTTGATAGGAATCTAAAAATAAACTTTCAATTTGAGTATTAGATAGAAATGTATAAGCTTTAATCTTTTCTTTTATAAGTTCTGGACAGTATAAATCCACATCTCTATTCCATATGGGGGCGTTATTAAAATAAATTTTCGAAAAGCTGTGAGATTTTATTTTATGCTCATTGCATAATCGGATAAACCAACTAGAAAATAATTCATCATTCTCAGGAGGAATATAACCCGGCCAAATTTGTTTATCTAAGTTCATCGTAAAATAGAATCTTCTCTATTTCTCTTAGAAGGAACTGTAAATCTAATTCCATTTAATATTTCCAAATCAATTTTTTCATGTCCAGAATTAATTGCTAATATTGAAGATAATTCTAAAATTTTCGAAATTTCACCTATTAAACCCTCACTTTTAAAAAGTATTTGTTTGGATATATTACTTTCTGTGAGATCAGATTTCTTTTTAAGTGGTAAAATTTGCTCGAAGCTTTTAAGAAGTTTCGAATATTCGTTATTATACACCCAATTATCTAATATATAAGGTTCAAATCTATTAATTAATTGTGTGTCAGTGTTTATGGCGTTAAATGCTGCCTTTGTGCCTGCACATACAATTGAAATTTTTGTATTATTTGATAAAGATTTTATTATATTTAAAAAAGTTCTTTGTTTGTTCATTGTTCCTGCTAATACATGATGGATCTCATCAATCATTAACAGCTTTACATTTGTCTTTTTTAATAAGTGAATAACACGTGACTGTCTAATTTCTATTCTTTCTGAAGCATTTATTGGAGCAAATAGAGCTTCTAGAATTAAGTTATACAATCGCCTTTCATCTGGTTCTACTGGAGCTTCTACGTATAATGTTGGGATATGTAATTCTCCATTTATATCGTTTATATAAGATTTATTCAATTTTTCAAATCTATCTAAAATGCGAGTTTTACCATTATTTGAATCACTAACTAGCAAAATGTTTGGCATTCTAAGCGACGTAGGGTAATTTTTTAAAAATTCCATTTTTTTTAATATCTCATCCGATTGTGTATATCCAATCCACCTAAACTTTGATGAAGAGGCAATCCTTTCTTGATCCGAGAGTACACTTAATTTTTCGGCAAAGTCACTCATAATCTATATTTTTAAAAGGTTCCGCATTAGGATTAAATGTATCCTCACTTATATCTTCTATAATGCAACTTGATTCTGTTGATTTTGATTTTATATTGCTAACGCTATTATTACGGATTATCTCTAGTCTTCTTTTTTTGGTACTTTTTTTTGATTGATTCTCAATGTCTTTCATTTTTTGATAAGTACTAAAAATCTTGTTTGAATCAATATTTTTTTCTTGAATTTTTTTTAGATATCTAACTACTTTGTTAAATTCCCATTTTGAAATTGGTGGGTACGAAGAATCTCGATAAGGTATTTCAAAATAATCTTCAATTACTGGATCATAAAAATAAATTTTACTAATATCACGTGGATCAGTTCTAAAAATAAAAAGTTGTTTTTTCTTATTTTTAGATGTATCTGCTCGTGCATGAATATATTTTTTTAATACATTATTATAATATAGAACTCTATTTATTAGCACCCCATATTCTTGAATAGTTCTTTCGACATATGGCATGAAATCATATCGCAACCTTTTTTCATTTATTACTACTGGGGGGAGACCTGTTAGTGGTTTGTTTATATCGGATCCCATAATCCCCTCTTTATATTTTTGAAGAGGAGACATTTCGATTGATTTATGTTCTCGAACATGATAAATATTAATGATAAATTCTAGAAGCCACTTTTCAAATTCATTTAAAGTCATAGTAGCTTCTTTCATTGAATTATAGTCTCCTCTTTCAAAAATATTAGAAAATGTAGTTCCTGGAAGATCATGGACTTCTTTAGCAATTGTGCCAATTACCCTTTCAACATGCCCTCCATATTTTGGATTTTTTACTGGTCTGAACTCTAATTTCATTCCATAATTTTGAGTGGCTTTTCTAAGCATTTTGCCTCTAAATTCTTTTGCATTATCAACATGAATTGTATTCATAATTCCCCAGCAAGGCCATGTGCCTTCTACACCAAATTTCATTAACCAGTCCTCTTTTCTCATGATTGAATTTACAATACAAATCCCTGTTCCTAATTCACCTGGAGGATCAAAAGATAGATAAAATCCAACGATCATTCTACTAAAAACATCAATAGCTATTGTTAAATTAGGTCTCTGTGATGGCATACGATTAATTTCATCAACAAGAATTACATCAACAATTGTGTGATCTACTTGGACAATAGATAGGGGATAGTTGGCACCGGGGAAATGACCAATAATTGGTAAAAACTTCTCATCTGCCTTCTTTTTTCCATATCTGGATCGTAAAACTTCCTCTTCCGATAAAGATTTTAACCTCCTAATAATTGTACTTTTGTGTGGTGAAATAAAATTATTTTTATTGCAAGTTTCTTCTGTAGCGCGACATAGCTGATTTATTGAATGTTTAGATTTATTAAGATATACATTTTGAATAGAATCATAAATAATTTTATCAACTTCCGGATTCAATCTACTTTTACTGTGATTTTTCTTAGTGGGGGCTAAAGAAGATACGGTTTGATAGCTGTTATATTTTTTTAACCATCTATATATAGAACTTCGACTTACATTATTTTTTTTTGCTATACTGTCAATAAGCTGGCGATTTGTCTTGGTATTTATTACTGATTTAATTATTTCGAATCTCTTGGTTGCAACAATCCATTCTTTATCATTTAGAGATTGCAGCTGCCTTTCAGGTTCATAATCAGTTGGAGGGTTTAAAGCAGAAATATTTACCGTACGGAATATATTTCTGTCTACTTCTTCAATGCATATCTCATTGAGATCTACTGTTTTAGCTATTATGCAATTTTTACCATTGTATTCTACCTTTTCTCCTATGTCAAGTTTTAAGTTGCCCATATCACAGTATTTAAGTTTAGATCTTTATTTAAATCACACTTTATATATCTGTTTGCAATTAAATACCAAACACAGTAAATCAGTTCTGCTTTTTTATATTCATCTTCTGATAATGAATCAATTAAGTGTTTGATATTGCATTCCTTAAGAAAATTTAATTTATTTAGTAAAGAGAATATTATCAGATCGTCCACTTTATTGCAAATTCCGGTTATATTGATCACCCCATTCCGTTTTAAAGTGAGCACCTGATTCCAGTTCAAAATGACCACCTAATTCCGGTGCAAAGTGAGCACCTCCGTTTTGATTAAAAACTATATTTTT
>NZ_QWDM01000170.1 GCF_003996965.1 Flavobacterium cupreum
TCGATTTCACGCAGGAGCAGTTCGACACGATCACCTCGATCGACAAAGGCGCCTGGCTTGAAGAACTCAAGTTGCACAGCGAGCTGTTCGAAAAGCTCGCTTACCATCTTCCGGAACAACTGGTGGAGACCAAGGCGGCTCTTGAAAAGCGCCTGGCAATGTAAGAAGATGAGCGCCCGTTAAATGCGGGCTTTATCTGAAAGGCGGGGTCTTCCTACAAGGAGGCCCCGCCTTTTTTAATTCCCGACTGAAATTGCCTTGTAACCGGGGGTGGAGCAGGGATTTGGCGTGGCATCGCCACGCCCTTGCGCAACGGGCCC
>NZ_QWDM01000171.1 GCF_003996965.1 Flavobacterium cupreum
GGCAACGCTGACACATCAGTTGCACGGTGCCCGCGACCGACAACGTCATGGACGGATACCCGTGCTTGCTCGTGCCGCCCGTGACAGACCAGCAGATCTGGCCCGACTGGTCGGCGCAATCCTTGTTTAACCGGCTCATTTCGGCGACGGGTGTGACACCCTCGCGTTGGCCGTTGCTTCGACAGAACTCAAAAGCGTCGATGACAAAAGCGCTCATTTGCAGAAATTTTCCCCGGAAAACCTGCGATAATAACAGGCTTGACCCCGCGCAGTCAAAGACTTAGCGCTTTTTTTTGGCACGTGCCAAACGCCCCGTTGCT
>NZ_QWDM01000172.1 GCF_003996965.1 Flavobacterium cupreum
TTTCTTGATTGTTGGCGGCACGATTTCTGCGGCACCCTTCGACCCGCTCAACCGTTGTGCTTGGGTTATACTGTGTTTTTGTAAGGGGTATCCAGTTAGCTCCACAATTGGAAAACTACTGGATGCATGTCCAGTAGTATACTACTCTGAATTTTTCGGCCTCGCGCCCGTTTTTTTGGTCACATCGCGGTAAGTTACGGGGCTCGTCACGACGGCTTGCTGGAGCAATCTGTAGAAGAGCATTCCGCGTGAGCCGGAGCTGCGCCGGTTGAACCGGAACACGAATTCATCCAGATAGGCGTCAAGGTGAGCAGGCTGA
>NZ_QWDM01000173.1 GCF_003996965.1 Flavobacterium cupreum
CGATGCCGGCAAAAGCTGCGGCGAGCAGCACCAGGCGCGGCGCGTGTGGCGAGCCGCCGTGGCGGTAGAAGCTCGATACCGCCGCGAACAGCGGCACCGTCAGGCCCAGCGCGCGTTCGCCGCTGGACGCGGGACCGGACAGGGGCCGCCACTGGCCGTCCTGCCAGCGCAGCACCCGGAAGCGATGCCAGCGCCGGTAGTCGAGCGCGCGCCCGAGCATCTCGAGCAGGCTGCCCCCGCCTCCGGACTCGGCGTCGACGCGCGCGCGCTCGCCGCTGATGCGGGTCTGCAGCATCGCGCCGACCACCTTGCGGTCCTG
>NZ_QWDM01000174.1 GCF_003996965.1 Flavobacterium cupreum
AAAAGAGTTGACGGCCGCCATGGACAGACAGGCGGCGGCAACCGCACGCGAAAGGGGGGTGATAGTGGTCATGTAAAACAATCCTTTAATTTAGGCAGCGTGTTTTGCCGCCAGACAATGTAGGATGTCAATGATAATGATTCTCATTCAATTTAACAAGCCAGATGAGAGTTTTTCTCATTTGTCTTGATGTCGCTCTCGTGTCGCCGCAGCCAAGTGGCCCGCGAAACCGCTTGGCATTTTCGCGCAGATGGCTATACTGTTAAATATACTTAACATTTCTTTGCGGCGGCATGGACCTGGCTCAGATCGGCATTG
>NZ_QWDM01000175.1 GCF_003996965.1 Flavobacterium cupreum
GTCGGCCGAAAGCAATGGCAAGTCAGCGCGCATCAGTGTTTGCAGTTCCCCTGTGCTCGATGTCCCGGGTCCAGCCGGGCCCACGGCGTTTTTTGCGCCCCGGGCCGGCATGGGGCCTTTTTGTGCGATGGTTTAGGAGCGGCGGCGCCAGCATTGACGGGGTCGGACGTCATAAAAAGATTTTTATTTTTGGGGGGTGGGGGAAAACACGACATATGCAAAGCGACTTCACGCCTTGAGGCGCGGCCTGGCGGGGGGCGCCGGTATCCCAGCGTTGGCCGCACCGGCCGCGCCGGCGACGCCGGGGGGCGCGCCGGT
>NZ_QWDM01000176.1 GCF_003996965.1 Flavobacterium cupreum
CAAGCCGATCAGCCGTTCGATCGTGCTCGCGCGCGTGCGCAGCCAGCTTGCGCTCAAGGCGACGCACGACGCGCTGCGTGCCCAGATCGAATTGTCGGAACAATCGAACCTGCGTGTGCAGAATCTGCTGTACAACATCTTCCCGATCGAAATCGCCGATGAGTTGTCATCCTCGGGCCAGGTGCTGCCCGTGCGGCACGAGTCGGCGTCGATCCTGTTCACCGACTTCAGCGGCTTCACACACATCGCGGCCACCATGCCGGCAAGCTACATGGTGTCGGAGCTCAACGAGATTTTCGCTGCGTTCGACGACATCT
>NZ_QWDM01000177.1 GCF_003996965.1 Flavobacterium cupreum
GCGTCCGCGCCACGCTCGGCAGCATTATCGACGAGGACGCCACGCCAGCCGAGACCGAAGTCGACATCGTCGCGGCAGGGCTGCAATTGAGCGCGGCCTTCGGCATCGGCAGCGGCGCCAACGCGCTCGAGACCACCGTCGGCACGCTCAGCGCGCAAACGGGCGCGGGCGGCTTGTTCATTGTCGAAAGCGACGGCCTGACGGTCGGCGCGGTCACTGTGCAGGCAAACAGGGTCGACGCCAGCGCCGCCGCCACGACAACGCTGAACGCGGCGCAGGCCAGTTTCTTCAGCCTCGCCGGCGGCTCGCTCGTGCTG
>NZ_QWDM01000178.1 GCF_003996965.1 Flavobacterium cupreum
GTACGCGCGATGCGCCTGTTCAGCTAAGCCGGGCAACATCTTGAGCAACGATTTGACCAACGGTCCGGCCAACGGTCCGGCCATCGGTCCGGCCAACGCGATGAGCGCGATGGGCGGCGCCGGCGCCGACCTGGCGCGCATGCGCTCGCTGACGGCGGAGCTGAACCGCCACATCTACGCCTACCACGTGCAGGACGCGCCGACCATCCCCGACGCCGAGTACGACCGCATGTTCGTCGAGCTGCAGGCGCTCGAGGCGGTCCACCCCGAGGCCATCTCAAACGACTCGCCGCCCTTCCGCGTGGGCGCGGCGCCGC
>NZ_QWDM01000179.1 GCF_003996965.1 Flavobacterium cupreum
CTTTTCGACCAGGAATAACTGCATCTATCGGCCCCCTCCGTCGGATGGGCACGGCTCTGTGCCATTAAATTGCCGCACTCCAAGACGCCGCCCCATCGAAACACTGCACGCGATACATTACCCGTGGGTCATTGAAGATACATGGTTATGATGACAAAGGCAACTTCTGGTCGAGTGAGACTGCCGGTCCTTCGATGAATGTTCATGCCAAGGTGGCCGCCGCGTTCCGTTCATCCCGCCGTCTAAGAGAGGTACACCCATGCGAGGCGCTGCCATCGAGACGCTTTTCGTGTCTCACATGGGTTGATACGGCACTT
>NZ_QWDM01000017.1 GCF_003996965.1 Flavobacterium cupreum
CGAATCAGTCTCTATCGGTGCATTTATCAATCTCTCGATTATCTTACTCTTTATTCTTTTGTTCTAACATCTCTGTTAAAACGGCTGTCAATTCAATATGTCTACGAACGTGTATTTCTTTTTCTTTTCGCTTGTTTCTCAAAGCGGGTGCAAAACTACAACTTCTTTTTTAATTAGCAAGAATTTTTTAAAGAATTTTTGAAACTTTTTTTTCGCCTCATCTCTTTATCTTTCCTTACCAATCTCTCAATGAACTTCCCATGTTTTGCGGGGTGCAAATGTAACATCCGTTTTCAAATCTCACAAGCTTTTTTGAATCTTTTTTTGAAAATAAATTTTCAGTTTGATTCGTATGCCTGTCAGTATTTCCGAGAACGTTAGTCGCTGTTGCGGGTGCAAAAGTAGGGAGTTTATCCGCTTAAACAATACCTTTTTCCAACTTTTTTTAATCTTTTTTATAAGTCGCTGGTTTTGCGTTTTTTACAAACCAATGTTTTTTTGAGTTTTGTCCGGATTAAATGGTTTTGGCTGGTTTTACCGCAAAGACGCTAAGTTTTTTTCTCTGCTGGTGTGTTTCGCAAAGAACGCAAGACTGGATTTTACTGCGGTTTTTGATTTTGCGCAAAGGCGCAAAGGTGTTAAGTTTCCTTTTTTGGATGGGTTTTCCGGTGAAACAGTATCTTCTTAGACCGAATTCCTTTTGAAACCTGCTCTTCTGGCCCCGGATGGAATTGGTTCACGCAAAGGCGCAGAGGCGCAAAGTTTCTTTTTTTCCCTAATATCTTTTTTGAAAACCAATGCCTGGGCCAGATGGAAGTGGAAATCCTTTTGCTTTTGTGTGGTTTGCTGAAAAGATACGTTTAAATTCGACGCCTTCATTGGTTCACGCAAAGGCGCAAGGGCGCAAAGCTTTTTATTTATACTTATATATAACGTACATCTCTTTTGGAAAGTACTGCGCTAGCCACGATGGAAGTGGAAATTCTTTTGCTTTTGTGTGGTTGCTGAAAAGACACGTTTAAATTTGACGCCTTCATTGGTTCACGCAAAGGCGCAAGGGCGCAAAGTTTTTTATTTATACTTATATATAACGTACATCTCTTTTGAAAACTACTGCCCTAGCCCGATCGAAGTAGAAATCCTTTTGCTTTTGGGTGGTTTGCTGAAAAGATACGTTTAAATTCGGCAGATTTATTAGTTCACGCAAAGGCGCAAGGGCGCAAAGTTTTTTCTTTGTACTTATATGGAACGTAAATTTCTTCCGAAAACTACTGCCCTAGCCCCGATGGAAGTGGAAATCCTTTTGCTTTTTCTGTAAAAAGCAAAAGATTGCAACGGACAGCGGGAAATAGCTTCTTATTAAATTCCAAATTTTTAAATTCCAAATTCCAAAAGCTTCGACTGCGCTCAGCTCGACAGAATAATTGCTGTACCTATATATAATGTATAAAAAATAAACCCGGCAGGTTTTGGAAACCTGTCGGGTTGTAGATACGAAATCATTCCTTATATATAGGAGAGGAAAAAATCTCCTTATATTGTGTTTATGCTATCTATCACTTCTTTTGTGATACGAATGCTTTTTAGTTTTGCCTGATGATCAAAAATTGGGCTTGTTGCCATTAGTTCGTCTACACGTGAGTAGTCGATGAATTTTTTAAGATCTGTTTCGAGCTGCTCTTTGTTTCCTGTAAACGTACATGCGGTCATTTGATTGACATGAAAACGTTCTTCTTCGCCCATGATATCATCCAGTGAATCTACGGGTGGCTGCAAACCTTTACGGTCATTTCTAATTAAGTTAAGAAACATTTGATACAGACTTGTCGATAATCTCTCGGCTTCTTCATTTGTATCGGCTGCAATGATATTGACGCAGGCCATTGTTTTGGGCTTGTCTAAAATTGCAGAGGGCTGGAAGTTTTCGCGGTAAAACTCAAAAGCCTGAATCATCTGGCGTGGTGCAAAATGTCCTGCAAAGGCATACGGCAATCCGTAAGCGGCGGCAAGGGCTGCACTTTCCATGCTTGAGCCTAAAATCCAGATGGGAACATTTGTGCCTTCGGCTGGAAATGCTCTTACTTTTGCTGTTGCATTTTCGGCTGAAAAATAATCCTGAAGTTTGGTTACATTTTGAGGAAAACGCTGTGCCTGTTCAAAAAAGTCTTTTCGAATAGCTTCGGCTGTTGGCTGATCTGTTCCCGGCGCTCTTCCTAATCCTAAATCGATTCGGTTTGGATAGAGTGTCTCCAGTGTTCCGAATTGCTCGGCTACTATTAAAGGAGAATGATTTGGCAACATGATTCCGCCGGAACCTACGCGGATATTTTGGGTCTGACTGGCGATATAACCAATTAAGACGACTGTTGCAGAACTGGCAACGTGTGCCATATTATGATGTTCGGCCAGCCAAAAACGCTTGTAACCTAAGGTATCTGCCTCTTGTGCTATTTCTTTTGTTTTCTGAAATGTTTCAGTTGCGTTGCTATCTTGTGTAATGATAGCGAGTTCTAATATGGAGATTGAAATTGGTTTTTTCATATATAATGTAACTTTTATGCAAAATTAATTCATTTCATATAAAGCCCGGATTCTTTCGTGTTAATAGAATTATAATGTTTGTAGATACAAATGTGTTTACTTGAATTGAAGGTTAATCAATTTGTGTTTGTTCTTTCCATCATCAGAAATTGTAACATCCGGTGATTTTGATTCTGTTTCAAATTTAGCGGGGGTGTCGATTGCCAATGAAATAGCACGATATCTAAATGTTGGTGGAATTTCAGGAAGCTCAATTGTAACTTCTGCTTCTTTACCTTTTTGTACATAATTGATTTTGATTCTGTCGCGAAGCCAGATATATTCGTATACTTCCTGCCACGGTGCCATCCAGAGACTATCATCGCCTTTTGAACCGTATTTATTGGCAATACTTGTCATATAATATTTGAAATCAGTAAAACGCATACTCAACGACCACAGATTCCCGTTTCCCACTCCGTGTGTATAGGCATTGTACCAGATTGGATCCGGCAATTTAGCTACCGAATCAAAAGTCGTCAAATACCGATCCATGGTTTTAAACCCAATTGTATCTTTTGAGCTCTGTACAAAAACTCTGGAATAGACCATTTTGTCTAAATTTACTTTGTCTTTGACCTTAATTACTGGCCCTGCACCGACATAAGAGGCCACTGAAAAAGAACCGTTTGCAAGCGCGTCTTTTTCATATTCCAAATGATAGCCCGGATCGCTTTCGCCACCTGGAACCACAAATTGGGACATTGTAAAACCTAAATTTTGCTGTATGGAAGTCGTGTTCCCTGTCACTTCTGTTAAAAAATTGGTTCCGTGTTTGGTCGCGTGATGCAACCCATGATTCAGAATATCCCAGCCGGAATTGTACATTTCTTTGACTTCTGCCCAGGAAAGATGTCCACGGTAAGCCGAAAAATCTCCAATAGCCCCGCCATTAATGGCCAATCCCAACTTAAACGGAATTTTATTCCCTACTCCATCCGAGTAAAAAAGCCCCTTTGAATTTGTTCCGTCGCCTCCCTGGTCACTTTTCCATTCGTCGACCATGGGACCGCTAATTTTTCCGCCATTCAATAATGGAAAAGAAGTTAGATAAGCCGATCGATATCCATCATCCAAAGTAAAACTATACGCCAAATGTTTGTTGAATTTTAAAAAAGCCGGCATTATTCTGATCTTCTCATTAGATTTTAATTTTATCCTGAACGAAATAATTGAAGTTTTTACAGTGTCTTTTTGAGGTTTTGAATGATTTCCAAAACAGAAAACCGTAGTTAAAAGAAGTGCTGCGAATACTAATAGCTTTATTCGGTTTGGTAGTATTTTCATTTGAGGTGTAATTAATAGCTTCTAAAGATACATCTCTTTAAAAAAATTCGATTAGAAAAGAGGAAATTTCAATACTTCAAAATGCTTTTTTACGAAATTTATACGGAATGCTGAAGTCAAATGATTTTAAACCTAAATTTGTATTCCGAAATAACATCCGCTTTAGCAATATTCCAAATGACACATAAAATTTTAATTATAGACGACGAAGAAAAACTCAGAAGTCTGCTGGCCCGCATTGTAAAATCGGAAGGATTTGAAGTTGTGGAGGCCAAAGATCTGAAATCGGGCTTTAAGAAACTCGAACAAACCGATATTGATGTCGTTTTGTGTGATGTGAAATTGCCGGATGGAAACGGTGTCGATTTCCTGCAAAATATTAAAGGAAGTTTTCCGCTTACTGAAGTTATTTTGCTAACGGCTTTCGGGAATATCGCAGACGGCGTTCAGGCCATGAAAAATGGCGCTTTCGATTATATCGTAAAAGGAGATGACAATGACAAGATTATTCCGCTTCTCTATAAGGCTGTCGAAAAAGTACATTTGCAAAAAAAGGTACAGCAGCTGGAGAAACGTATTGGTGATAAATATTCTTTTGATACCATTATTGGAAAGTCGAAAGGAATTGAGCAGGTTATTGATCTTGCCAAAAAAGTAGCCAAAACCGACTCAACTGTTTTGCTTACCGGAGAAACCGGAACGGGAAAAGAAGTTTTCGCACAGGCCATTCATGAAAACAGTAACCGTGTCGGAAAATCTTTTGTAGCCCTAAATTGCAGTACTTTTAGCAAGGAAATTTTAGAAAGCGAACTTTTCGGCCACAAACAAGGTGCTTTTACCGGGGCCTTAAAAGATAAAAAAGGATTTATTGAAGAGGCCAATGGCGGTACCTTATTTCTGGATGAAATTGGGGAAATGCCCATTGAACTGCAGGCCAAATTATTACGTGTTTTAGAAACCAGCGAATATATTCCGGTTGGTGATACTGTTCCAAAAAAGTCCAATTTCAGATTAATTGCAGCGACCAACAGGGATTTAAAAACAGAAAGTGATGAACACCGTTTTCGTTCTGATTTGTATTTTCGCCTCAATATTTTCGAAATCAAACTCCCTCCCTTGAGAGAAAGAGTTAAAGACATTGGTGCTTTGAGCCTTTCTTTTGTGAAGCAATTCTCCGAAAAAACAAACAAGAAAACTTTAGAAATTTCAAATGACTTTCTTCAAAAATTGGAAAGCTATTCCTGGCCCGGAAATATTCGCGAACTCAAAAATATTATTGAACGCTCAGTTATTTTAAGCGATACCGTTTTAACCGCTGATGTGCTGCCTTACGAAATGCAGCATCAGCCTGAAAAACCGACCAAATCGATGTCGGCTTTTTCTATGCAGAGTATCGAAAAACTGCATATCCAGAAGGTTTTAAATTATACCAAAGGCAATAAGGCCGAGACTGCACGTTTACTTGAAATCGGGATTGCGACTTTGTATCGCAAGTTAGAGGAGTACGGGATTCAATAAAAATTCCAATTGCTGTGGTGAATTATAAATTCCAATTCTGATAGTTGTGGGTAAATTTTAAATTCCAAATTCCAACTGCTGTGGTGAATTATAAATTCAATTCCGATAGTGTGGGTAAATTTTAAATTCCAAATTCCAATTGCTGTGGGTGAAATCTAAATTCCAATTCTTATGGTTGTGGGTAAATTTTAAATTCCAAATTCCAATTGCTGTGGATGAAATCTAAATTTCAATTCTTATCGTTGTGGGTCAATTTTAAATTCCAATCGCTTTGGTGAGTTTCAGATTCGATGGGACTGGAATTAGCCTATCATTTTAATAAAAGCTTATCATTTTGATAGGCTTTTTTTGTGCCCAATTTTTGGCACAAAACTACATTCCTTTTATTGACAGTGCTTTAGCTATAACCTGACTTTTTCGGAACATTTTTTGGCATAAGGAGGAAGAACATAAAAATTCATTCTCATGAAAAATCAAGTCAATTCTATTTACAAACAAGCAGAGCGTTTTGCGGATATCACTAAAAAATCAATTATTTCAGGTAATATCGTTCGGGCAAAAAAATGCTTAGCACTTGCTGAACGTTTGTTTATTACGGGAAGTATCGAGACCAAAAATGCCATTTCCAATGTGTACATTTTCTCTGTCTCTTCTTTTATGGAAATGCGTCACTGCAACATTTCTCACCTTTTCCCTCAAACGCTTAAAGCGGAATATATCAAACAAGTTAATACTTCAGGCGTATAAAATGTTTAATCGGTTGACTGTCGAATTGGTTAACCGTCTAAAATCTAATAGTCCAATAATCTAATAATCCAAAACCTATGTTAATCACTTTTCTTTTACTCGCACTTGCCGTTGTGTTATTTGCGATTTGTTTTAAATCAGTTGAATTTTTTGAAAAAATCTAAATCATGACTGCACTATTTATTATTTCGATTGCCGTTTTCGGCTATTTGGTTTATGTATTAATCAAACCTGAAAAATTTTAATCCGGTGAAAAGTTATAAGTGAGAAGTTGGAGGTTAGGTGTTAACCTTCATTTACAAATCACATCTCACTTTTTACAGTTCACATCTCACAAAATATAAAAAATTATGAACACAGAATTACTAGGCGTCATCAGTATTTTTATCATTTCGATAGTTTTAGCCATTCCGATAGGAAAATATATTGCTAAAGTTTATTTGGGTGATAAAACGTTGCTTGACCCGATTTTCAATCCAATTGAAAAATTTATTTTTAAAATCAGCGGTATCAATTCCACTGAAGAAATGAACTGGAAACAGCACTTAAAAGCACTTTTAAGTATCAATATGCTTTGGTTCTTTCTTTGCTTTTTTGTTTTGTTGTTTCAGGGATCGTTGTTTTTAAATCCCGATAACAACCCGTCTATGAGCCCGGATTTGGCGTTTAATACTGCCATTTCGTTTGTGGTCAACTGTAACCTGCAGCATTATTCAGGTGAAAGCGGGGTTTCTTACCTGTCACAAATGTTCCTGATGTTCCTGCAATTTGTATCTGCCGGTGTTGGAATGGCTTCTGCAGCGATAATTTTCAATGCCATGAAAGAAAGAACCACTGAAAAGCTAGGTAATTTTTACGATTATTTCCTCAAAAGCTGTACGCGCATTTTGCTGCCTCTTTCGGTTATTGTCGCTACTATTTTAGCTTTTAGCGGTACGCCAATGGATTTTGACAGCAAAGATTCCATTACTACTTTACAAGGCGATCACGCAGATGTTTCGCGCGGGCCTGCTGCTGCCTTTGTTGCTATTAAACATATTGGTACAAATGGCGGTGGTTTTTTTGGAGCCAACTCGGCACATCCTTTAGAAAACCCTACTTATTTTACGAATGCCGTTGAATTGTGGGCCCAATTAATTATCCCGTTTGCCATGATTTTCGCTTTAGGTTTTTATCTAAAGAAAAAGAAATTATCCTATGTAATTTTCGGAGTAATGACAGTTGGATTCTTATTGCTTGTTGTTCCGACAGTGATGAGTGAAATGAACGGAAATCCTGCGATCGAAAAAATGGGAATTGCCCAAACCACCGGAGCTATGGAAGGAAAAGAAGTTCGGTTCGGACCCGCCATTTCAGGGTTCTGGAGTATTGCAACCACGGTAATTTCTACTGGTTCTGTTAATAGTATGCACGACAGTTCAATGCCGGTTTCCGGTGCAATGGAACTGCTTGCCATGATGGTCAATGCCTTTTACGGCGGCTGTGGTGTCGGAATTCTGAACTTCTACATTTTCATCATTCTGGCTGTATTTATTTCCGGGTTAATGGTGGGGCGAACACCGGAATTTTTAGGGAAGAAAATTGAAGCACGGGAAGTTAAGATTGCTGCTTTTATTGCGATTCTTCATCCTTTATTAATATTATCCGGTACCGCTTTGGCTTCTTATTTTGCAGCACATGATACTGCAATGGGATACTGGTTTAACGGAAATGCAACAGGCTGGCTAAACAATCCCGGACATCACGGATTCTCTGAAATGTTATACGAATATACTTCGAGTGCGGCCAATAATGGTTCCGGTTTTGAAGGATTGGGCGATAACAATCCGTTCTGGAATATCACTACGGGAATTGTGTTGCTATTGAGCCGTTTCATTCCTATCGTTGGGCCATTGGCGATCGCAGGTTTGTTGGCGAATAAAAAATACATCCCGGAAAGTGCCGGAACTTTAAAAACGGATACTTCTATTTTTGGTGTAATGGTTTTTGCCGTAATCGCAATTATTGCTGCTTTATCATTCTTCCCGGCATTGGCACTTGGACCTTTAGCGGAGTACTTTACACTAAAATAAACATGCTGAACATTTTAAATACATAAAATAAACATAAAATATTTCAAACATAGCCCGTGGTTTCAACCACGTGACACGAATTTCGAAGAGTAAAGATTGTGATATACGTTGCGTTCCAGTGGTTGAAACCACTGATTATGTTTACAGTTTATGAATTTATTCCGCATAACATTTAACAAATAACATTTTAACTTTTTATAAGAAAATGACAACTAATAAATCCACATCGTTATTTGAAAGCAAACAGATAAAAGAAGCCTTCGTGCAGTCTTTTGTGAAGCTGAATCCAAAAATGATGATCAAAAATCCGGTAATGTTTACCGTAGAAATAGGAACTGCCATTATGTTTGCCGTTTGTGTTTCCATCTTAATGGGAGCAACCGACCAGGGTAGTTTTGCTTATAATTTAATTGTATTCTTAATTTTACTGGCCACACTTTTGTTTGCCAATTTTGCCGAAGCTATTGCCGAAGCGAGAGGAAAAGCACAAGCGGACAGTTTAAGAAAAACACGTGAAGAAACTCCTGCCAGACAAATCCTGCCAAACGGAGAAATCAAAAATATCAGTTCTTCGGAACTGAAAAAAGGAGATGTTTTCGTTTGTGAAGCCGGAGATTTAATTGCAACGGATGGTGAAATTATCGAAGGTTTAGCCACTATCGACGAAAGTGCGATTACCGGAGAAAGTGCGCCTGTAATCCGGGAAGCAGGAGGTGACAAATCATCGGTAACCGGAGGAACAAAAGTCCTGTCTGATAAAATTAAAGTAATTGTAACTTCTGAACCGGGCGAAAGCTTTCTGGATAAAATGATTGCTTTGGTGGAAGGTGCAAGCCGTCAGAAAACACCAAACGAAATTGCTCTTACCATTTTATTAGCCGCATTTACTTTAATCTTCGTGATTGTTTGTGTAACGCTAAAACCGTTTGCCGATTATGCGAATGCACCGATCACTATCGCGGCTTTCATCGCTTTGTTCGTTTGTTTGATTCCAACCACAATTGGCGGTTTGCTATCTGCCATTGGAATTGCGGGAATGGACAGAGCGTTGCGTGCCAACGTGATTACAAAATCAGGAAAAGCGGTAGAAACTGCCGGAGATATTGATGTATTGCTTTTGGATAAAACCGGAACCATCACGATAGGAAACCGAAAAGCAACGAATTTCTATCCTGCAAAAGGGGTTTCTGAAGAAGATTTTATTAAATCTGCCGTGTTAAGTTCATTAGCAGATGACACTCCGGAAGGGAAAAGTATCGTGGAACTGGCAGGTGTCGAAACTGCCACTAAATTATCAATTGAAGGTGCTACTTTAATCAAATTTACCGCAGAAACCAGAACTTCCGGAGTTATTTTAAAAGACGGAACCAATATTAGAAAAGGCGCTCAGGACGCAGCAAAAAACATTGCTGCTCAGGCAGGAAATAGCTTTCCTGAAGATACTGCGCAAAAAGTAATAGACATTTCTACAAACGGCGGAACTCCATTAGTGGTGATTAAAAACAATCAGGTTCAGGGTGTTATCGAATTGCAGGATATCATTAAAACCGGAATGAAAGAACGTTTTGACCGTTTGAGAAAAATGGGTGTCAAAACAGTGATGGTGACCGGAGATAATCCGCTTACGGCGAAATTTATTGCCGAAGCTGCAGGTGTTGATGATTTTATTGCTGAAGCGAAACCTGAGGATAAAATGAACTACATCAAAAACGAGCAAAACCTGGGTAAACTGGTTGCCATGATGGGTGACGGAACCAATGATGCTCCTGCCCTTGCGCAGGCGAATGTAGGTGTTGCCATGAACAGCGGAACCCAGGCTGCCAAAGAAGCCGGAAACATGGTCGATCTTGACAATGACCCAACCAAACTTATCGAGATCATCGAAATTGGAAAACAGCTTTTAATGACTCGCGGAACTTTAACTACTTTCTCTATTGCAAATGACGTTGCGAAATATTTTGCTATTGTTCCTGCTCTTTTTATTACTGCGATTCCTGCGCTCGAAGGATTGAATATCATGCGTCTGCACAGCCCTGAAAGTGCCATTTTATCAGCGGTAATTTTCAATGCTATTATCATTCCGATATTGATTCCATTAGCGTTGAGAGGTATTGATTATAAACCCATCGGTGCAAGTGCGATCCTGAAAAGAAACCTTTTGATTTATGGTTTAGGCGGATTGATTGTGCCTTTTATCGGAATTAAATTAATTGATTTACTCGTAGCCCTGTTTATGTAAGCTGCTAAGGCTCTAAGTTTCTAAGGTCTTGAGATAAAAAAACCTTAGAAACTTAAAACCTCAACGTCTTCTAAAATTTCAAAAACAAGTTCTTAAGATACGAAGTACAAAAGAGAAGCTTAGAACCTTAGCCCCTTAGTGCCTTAGAAACTATAAAAAAATAACACAATGAAAATATTTTCACTATTAAAACTGACACTGCTTACTATCATTTTGTTTGCAGTTATTTATCCCCTTGCAATTTACGGAATTGCACAATTTGCTCCGAATCAGGGAAAAGGAGAAACGATTTCTGTTAACGGAAAAGTGGTTGGATACCAGAAAATCGGTCAGAAATTCGATAAGTCGAATTATTTCTGGGGAAGACCTTCGGCTGTGGATTATAACGCTGCCGGAAGTGCCGGAAGCAACAAAGGGCCAGGTAATGCCGAATACCTGGCTTTGGTTCAAAAAAGAATCGATACGTTTTTAATCGTGCACCCTTATTTAAAGAAATCAGAGATTCCGTCGGATATGGTTACAGCTTCGGGAAGTGGACTGGATCCGAATATTTCACCGGAAGGTGCTTTGATTCAGGTGAAACGGGTTGCCAAAGAAAGAAAATTAACGGAAGATAAAGTAAAAGCTTTGGTGGAATCTAAAATTAACACAGCTGTTGTTGGACCTGAAACCATTAATGTTTTGGAATTGAATGTGGCTTTGGATCAGCTTTCTAAGAAAGGTTCTGCGAAAGGTTCTGAGGTGCTTAGTCAATAAGGTTCTAAGTTTCAAACCCGACAGGTTTTGAAAACCTGTCGGGTTTGACAACTATTGCCGTCAATTTGTGTCATTTCGACGTAAGGAGAAATCACACTGGAAACTCACGTCTGGTAATTCTGCATGCCGATTCTCGATATGTGATTTCTCCTTCGTCGAAATGACAAACCAGAAGGCAAAATAAATAATTGTAAGGTTTGAAAATCTTGCAGGGAAAACAAAAAGCCCTTTTTACCCAAAAGGACTAGCCCTGATAGTAGTGGAAATCCTTTTGTGCCGGGGTTCGGCACAAAAGATTGAAACGGATAGCAGGATTAGCTCCTAAAAAAAATTATTAAATAATTAATTTAAATAAGAGGACGATTCCTTTCGCCCCGCCGAACAGGTCGTCCCTCGTAATGAAAAACAAAATGAAAAAAATAATAGTTACTGCTTTAATCGCTTTCGGTTTTAGCCATTTACACGCTCAGGAAGAAACAAAAAGTCCGTTTACATTTTCAGGATATGTGGACGTTTATTACAGTTATGATTTTGCAAAACCAGAAGATCATACACGTCCCGGATTTTTTTACAACTATAATAAAAGCAATGAAGTGAACCTGAATCTGGGTTTGGCAAAAGTAAATTATTCGAAAGATAATATTCGCGGAAATTTTGCCTTAATGGCCGGAACATATGCCGAATACAACATGACTGCCGAACAGGGTTTGTTAAAAAATGTATACGAGGCCAATGTCGGCGTAAAGATTTCGCAAAACCATAATTTATGGATTGATGCAGGGATTATGCCGGCGCACATCGGTTTTGAAAGTGCGATTGGGAAAGATTGCCAGACTTTAACAAGAAGTATTCTGGCGGAGAATTCTCCGTATTACGAAACGGGAGTTAAAATTGGTTACACCTCTGAATCCGGAAAATGGTATCTGGCCGGGATGTACCTGAATGGCTGGCAGCGTACCCAAAAAGCAGAAGGCAATCAAACGCCAGCTTTTGGAACGCAGGTTACGTACAAGCCATCTGATCGGGTTGTTTTGAACTGGAGTACGTATGTCGGAAATGAGCAGCCGGATATGGACAAAAAATGGCGTTATTTTAATAACTTTTACGGGCAATTTAAAGTTACGGATAAAACAAATATAACAGCCGGTTTTGATGTTGGTTCACAACAAGCGGCTAAAAACAGTACTAAATACGACACCTGGTTTTCGCCTGTTCTGATTCTGCAATACAAACCGACAGATAAGATTCAGCTGGCTGCAAGAGGAGAATATTACAGTGATGAAAAAGGTGTGATTATCACGACTGAAACGCCAAATGGTTTTAAAACTTACGGATTTTCAGCTAACTTTGATTACTTAGTTAGTGATACTGTAATGTTTAGAATAGAAGCCCGAAATCTTTCGAGTAAGGATGAAATATTTACAAAAGACAATCTTCCAACGGATACGAATACGTTTGTAACGACTTCGCTGGCGATTTCTTTCTAAAAATTATTTTGCCACAGATTTCACAGATTAAAAGGATTTTTTTTCGCCACGAATCACACGAATTAGCACTAATTTTTATTAAAAAGAAACAATAAAATTGGCTGGCAATGCGTGAAAATTTGTGTGATTCGTGGCAAATAAAACCTATACAAAGCCATTGAAAAATCATTTTAATCTGTGAAATCCGTGGCTAAAAAAAAACTTTGCGACTTAGTGCCTTCGTGGCAAAACCATATGGAACAGAAAAAAGAAAATAACGCACAGCACTTTCTTGATTTAATTCAGAAATCCAGGAAAGGAAAATTTAAGGTCTACATTGGGATGAGTGCCGGTGTGGGCAAAACGTATCGAATGCTGCAGGAAGCGCACTCGCTGCTGAAGAACGGAATTGATGTAAAAATTGGTTACATCGAAACGCATCTCCGAAAGGAGACACATGAGTTATTGTTTGGTCTGCCGGTGATTCCGAGGCGGACTATTTTTTATAAAGGAAAAGAACTCGAAGAACTCGATGTTCAGGCGATTATCAACCTTAGGCCGGAAGTTGTCATTGTAGACGAATTGGCGCATACGAATGTAGAAGGGAGCAAAAATGAAAAACGCTGGCAGGATGTTCTGGAGATTCTGGAAGCGGGAATCAACGTGATTTCGGCAGTTAATATTCAGCATATTGAAAGTTTAAACGAAGACGTAAAACGCATCACAGGCATTGATGTTCAGGAACGAATTCCGGATAATGTTTTACGAATTGCTGATGAAGTCGTGAATATTGATTTGACTTCAGAGGATTTGATTGCCCGTTTGAAAGAAGGCAAAATTTATACGCCCGATAAAATTCAGACTGCCCTGACGAACTTTTTTAAATCGGAGCAGATTTTACAGCTGCGCGAACTGGCTTTAAAGGAAGTTGCGAGTCAGGTAGTCCGTAAAGTAGAAAGTGAAGTACCGCAGCTACAAGCTTTGAAACATGAAAAACTATTGGCCTGTATTAGCAGTAACGACAAAACAGCTAAAATTGTAATTCGGAAAGCAGCGCGGCTCGCGAGTTACTACAATGGAAGCTGGTATGTAATGTATGTGGAAACACCGAAAGAAAGCAGCATCAAAATTGCGTTGGATAAACAGCGCCATTTGATTAATAATTTTAAACTGGCCACCCAATTAGGTGCAGAAGTCCTAAAAACCGAACATAAAAATATTGCTGATGCCATTCTGATGATGGTCGAAGAAAAACAGATTACAACTGTCTGCATCGGAAAACCACATTTGAATTTATTTAAAGTAATTTTGTCAACAACGATTTTCAGGCGTTTATTAAACAGGCTGTCTTTATCGAATGTTGACCTTGTTATTTTATCCTGAGAAATTAAACCATATAAGTTATATAAGTTCATTTAACAGAATACGTGAATTGCTTTACCTTAACTATGCGCCACCAAACTTATATTTACTTATATTACTTACATGGTTCAAAAAAAAATTGTAATGAGTAATTAAACCATATAAGTTATATAAGTTCATTTAACAGAGTGCGTGAATTGCTTTTACCTTAACTATGCGCCACCAAACTTATATTTACTTATATTACTTACATGGTTCAAAAAAATATTGTAATCAGAAATTAAGCATATAAGTTATATAAGTTCATTTAACAGAGTGCGTGAATTGCTTTACCTTAACTATACGCCACCAACTTATATTTACTTATATTACTTACATGGTTCAAAAAAATAATGTAATCAGAAATTAACCATATAAGTTATATAAGTTCATTTAACAGAGTGCGTGAATTGCTTTACCTTAACTATACGCCACCAACTTATATTTACTTATATTACTTAGATGGTTTAAAAAAAAATAAATAATTAAATTTAGAGGATGAGATTGCTTCGTTCCTCGCAATGACATCATGAGAATTAAAACCAAATTAAATCTGGGCGTTGGATTGTTATTTTTGATGATCATCATACTCTCTTTAGTAAGTGCCTATTCTGTCTTTTTAATAAAAGCAGACACCGAGAATATCCTGAAAGCGAATTACAATACCCTGGAATATTCCAGAAATATGCTTTTATCGTTAGATGAAATTAGTACGGATGCGGATCCTGCGATTAGTACTTTTAAAAAAAATCTTCAAAAACAAACGCAGAATATCACGGAGAACGGAGAGAAAAAAGTAACGGATAACCTGAAGGGAAATTTTGCTCTTTTGGAAAAAAACAATATCGATGAGGCTGCCAAAACACAGATCAGGAGAGACATTTTTGAGATCATGAAACTCAACATGAATGCCATAAAACAAAAAAGCGATATTGCGAAACATACCGCTGAAAATGCCAATTTGCTGATTGCCGTTGTAGGTACCTTATGTTTTCTGATTGCTTTTAACTTACTGATTAACCTACCGAATAATATTGCGAACCCGATTAAGGAACTCACCCTGAGCATTAAGGAAATTGCCAATAAAAATTATTCCGAGCGTGTACATTTTACCAATCATAACGAATATGGTGACCTGGCCAAATCGTTTAATACCATGGCGCAAAAACTTCAGGAATACAACAACAGTAATTTGTACAAGCTTTTCTTTGAGAAAAAACGACTGGAAACGCTTATCAATAATATGCACGATCCTATTATTGGGTTAGACAATGAAGGACTGATTTTGTTTGCCAACGATGAAGCCCTGAAAATCATCGGACTGAAAGCTGAGGATGTGGTTTCAAAAGCTGCTTCTACCCTGGCTTTATCAAATGATCTGGTACGTTCGTTACTTTTCAAAGAAGAAAATGACAATTCGAAAAAACAGCCTTTAAAGATTTTTGCCAACGGAAAAGAAAGTTATTTTGATAAAGAAAAAATCAATATCACCATAACGCCGACAGGTGAAGAAAAAGAAATCAATATTGGCGATGTGATCATTCTTCGAAACATTACACTTTTTAAAGAGCTCGATTTTGCGAAAACCAATTTTATAGCGACAGTCTCCCATGAATTGAAAACCCCTATCGCTTCTATTAAACTAAGTTTACAATTGCTGCAAAATGCCAAAACAGGTGCCATGAATGAAGATCAGAATCAATTGGTCGAAAGTATTAAAGAAGATAGTCAGCGCTTATTGAAAATAACGGGCGAATTACTCAATTTATCACAATTGGAAACAGGGAATATCCAGCTGAATATTGAAAAAAGCAATCCGTATAACATTGTAAATTATGCAAAGGAAGCTGTAAAAGTACAGGCAGACCAAAAGCAAATAAAATTGGTCATTGATGCGAATGAAAATTTACCGGATGTAAAAGCAGATAGCGAAAAAACGGGCTGGGTTTTGATCAATTATTTATCAAATGCCATTACGTATTCTTCTGAAAAAAGTACTATTGTGATTAAACTGAAAGAGGAAAACAATCAAATCTTATTTCAGGTTATTGATACCGGAAAAGGAATTGATGCGCGGTACAAAGACAAGGTTTTCGATAAATATTTTCAGATTCCGGGCAGCCGGAAATCAGGCACGGGACTGGGGCTGGCGATCAGTAAGGAATTCATTGAAGCCCAAAACGGAACCATTGGCGTAGAAAGCAATTTAGGACTGGGAAGCACTTTTTGGTTTTCATTAAACATTTGAAAATCAAGCAGGAGTTAATATTTACGATTGTCCGTCTGAGCGGAGTCGAAGACCTTTTGCCTGATCCAGCCTTCGACTCCGTTCAGGGTGACAATCCGTTATAAAACCAAAGCTTAATTGTCAGAACCTAATTCGTACCCGAAGTATTATTCTTGATTTCCATAACTTCCCGTTTCACTTCCAGCAGCAGGTCTTTCATACTCTGGGTTTCTGTCACTTCATGGCGTTTATCGCTGCGGCCGATATTGCACTCGTATTCCCAAATCTCCAGAATATCCGAAGCTTTCACTTCATAATTCGGATAAAAACGATTATCGGATTCTAAGACTAGTGCATTCTTTTTGTTTTTGTTCAGACGCTTGTAGACCATGCCTTCACTTTTGGTAATCAGGATATACGTTTTTCCGTCGAGCACCTCTCCCAGCCTTTCCACGTAACGGCCAATGATGATACTTCCGTCTTCGTGTGGCGGCATCGAATCTCCTTCTACCGGAAATCCACGGTGTTTTCCAGGTCCTAAAAACGGAAGGGAAACCTGCTGCAGGCTCTCGATATATTCCGGATCAGCATATCCGTTCAGGTAACCCGCTTTTGCTTTTTGAGATACAATTTCGATATAATTCTCCCCGGAACTATCGACTTGTATGGGTAAAATAAGCCGGTTACCTTCTAATTTTATGAGGTTTTCTATATTGATTTTACGGATGTCGACAGACAATAATAAATCAATACTCATATGAAAATATAAAGCAATCTGCTTTAAAATATCATAGGGTGCTTCGGAGGTTCCATCTTCGTATTTAACGTATCTTCCTCTGGTAATTCTAAGGTTTTCAGCTAATTTCTCCTGAGATATTTTATGCTTAACCCTCAATGCTCTGATGTTATCTGAAAATAAGGACATAATTTAATTTGTTATAATTTGGAACAACAAATATAATCATTTTTGTTACAACCTGAGCTAATTTTGTCTCTTACAAAAACAAAAAAATGACACGGGCAATTGTACACATGGATTTGGATACCTTTTTCGTATCCTGTGAAAGGTTAATCAACTCACAATTAGAAGGAATTCCCCTGATAATTGGTGGTGGTGACCGTGGCGTTGTAGCCTCTTGTTCGTATGAAGCCCGTCGTTTTGGAGTTCGTTCTGCCATGCCTATTCAAATGGCCATGAAATTATGTCCTGATGCTAAAATCATCAAGGGCGATATGGAATTGTATTCGCAATTATCGCATGATGTTACACAGGTCATTCAGGAAAAAGCACCGGTTATGGAGAAAGCCAGCATCGACGAATTTTACCTGGATATTACCGGAATGGACAAATTTCACGGAAGTTACAAATGGACGAATGAACTTGCACAGTCGGTAATTAAAGCCACCGGACTTCCGATTAGTTTTTCGTTATCTGTCAATAAAACGGTTTCTAAAATTGCTACCGGAGAAGGCAAACCAAAAGGGAACCTGGAAATCCCGGAAGGAAATGTACAGACCTTTTTAAATCCGCTGTCAATTCAGAAAATACCAATGGTCGGAGCTGTGACTTTTCAGCTTTTATCAAGAATTGGCGTGCGTAAAATTCAGACTTTATCTGAAATGCCTCCTGAAGTTTTACAACAAATGATTGGTAAAAACGGGCTGG
Source organism: Flavobacterium cupreum (assembly GCF_003996965.1). Classification (GTDB taxonomy): domain Bacteria; phylum Bacteroidota; class Bacteroidia; order Flavobacteriales; family Flavobacteriaceae; genus Flavobacterium; species Flavobacterium cupreum. The sequence continues at coordinate 17,960 of NZ_QWDM01000017.1, forward strand.
ACATCTGGAAAAAAGCCAATGGCATTGATCACACTCCTGTAGAACCGTATTCCGAAAGAAAATCTATTTCAACCGAACATACTTTTTCGCAGGATACTATCGACATCACCATGCTAAAATCGATATTGGTCGGTATGGTCGAAAAACTGGCTTTTCAGCTGCGATCTGAGCAATGGCTAACCTCAACCGTTGTTGTTAAAATACGTTACGCCAATTTTGACACTGAAACCAAACAATGCAAAATTGCTTACACTTCAGCCGATCATATTTTAAATAAAAATGTAAACGATTTATTTGATAAAGTTTACCAGCGGCGTATGCGTATCCGACTGATCGGTATTCGCTTCAGCGGACTCGTTCGCGGCACGTACCAGATTGATCTTTTCGAAGATACCCAGGAAATGCTATCCCTTTATGCTGCGATGGATAAAATGAAAACCAGGTACGGTTTCGATGCCGTAATGCGTTGTGCCGGAGCATCCTTTAAACCGAATAACAAAGACGAAATTTTAAAACGTATCAAATAAATCATGTACCTCAACTGCCACTCTTTTCATTCGCTTCGCTACGGCACGATTCCTCTTGATCATCTCATTGAGGAAGCAGTTTCGTGCGGTGTAAAAGGTATGGCACTGACAGACATCAATACCGTAACCGGAATTTATGATTTTATAAGAGCCTGTGATAAAGCAGCAATAAAACCATTGGTCGGAATCGAATTTCGCTCCAGTCATCAATTCCGCTATATCGGGCTGGCTAAAAATGCGGAAGGGCTGGCCGAAATGAACCGTTTTTTAACGGAATATAATTTCAGCGGGGAATCCCTGCCTTTAGTCGCTCCCCCATTCAAATCGGTTTTTGTGGTTTATACGCTGGAAAATGCTCCTGAGACACTGCGTGAAAATGAATTTATCGGCATTCGTCCGGAGGAAATTTCCAGGCTTTTTACTTCAGAATTGAAAAGTAAAATCTCTAAAATGGTGATGCTTCAATCGGTCACTTTTAGAAATAAAAGAGAATTTAACCTGCACAAAATCCTGCGGGCTATTGATACCAACATTATTTTATCAAAACTAACAGCCGGGGATTATTGTAAAACTTCTGAAAAAATGCTGCCTTTGGAAGCACTTTTGCCTTATTATGAAAATTATCCTGAAATTATAGCCAATACCCAACATATCATTTCTTCCTGTAATTTTGAATATGATTTTAAAACGCCTAAAAACAAAAAGTTTTTTACTGAAAATCGCGAAGGTGACATCGCAAAACTAACGCAACTGGCACATGAAGGTTTAATTTGGCGTTATGGTGAAAATCATGATCTGGCCAAAAAACGCATCGAAAAAGAACTGAAAGTAATTGATGAATTACAATTCAGCGGGTACTTTTTAATTACCTGGGATATTGTACAATACAGCAACAGTCAGGGATTTATGCACATTGGCCGTGGCAGCGGTGCCAATAGTATCATCGCCTATTGTTTGGGAATTACCGATATCTGCCCCATAGAACTGGATTTATATTTTGAACGTTTTTTAAACCTCAACCGAAAAAGTCCGCCCGATTTTGATATCGACTGGAGCTGGAAAGAACGCAATACGATTTTAGAATATATCTTCGATAAATATGGTCGCGATCATGTGGCTTTCTGCGGAACGAATGTCGAATTTAAGTATCGGTCTATTTTTAGGGAAGTCGGAAAAGTTTTTGGCCTTCCAAAAGAAGAGCTGGACATGCTGGCCAAAAATCCGATGGCATTACACGAAACCAATTCTATTGTTAAACTGGTTCAGGAATACGGCATGATGATGGGTAAATATCCCAATCAGCGTAGTATGCATGCCTGCGGAATCATTATTTCTGAAGACCCCCTTACCAATTATACGCCGTTGGAAATGCCTCCAAAAGGGTTTCCTATCGTGCTTTTTGATATGCATATTGCTGAGGAAATTGGCTTTGAAAAATTCGATATTTTAAGCCAGCGCGGCATCGGACATATTGACGACAGTGTAAAATTGATCGAAAAAAACAGGGGTATTACACTTAATATTCGGGACACTTCGATTTCCAAAAACGAAGCGGTCTGCAATGTTCATTTGGCACAAGGCAAAACCATTGGCTGTTTTTATATCGAAAGTCCGGCCATGCGCGGGTTGTTACGCCGGCTTAATTGCGACAATTATAAAATTCTGGTGGCCGCTTCTTCTATTATTCGTCCCGGGGTAGCGCAATCGGGAATGATGAAAGAGTATATTTTTCGCCATAACAATCCGGATCAGTTTCAATATTTTCATGATGTGTTCAAAGAACATCTTGGCGAAACCTATGGCATTATGGTGTATCAGGAAGATGTGATTAAAATTGCCCAGCATTACGGAGGACTTCCCGCTGCAGATGGTGATATTCTGCGTCGTGCCATGTCCGGAAAAGGACGATCGGCGGAAGCTTTGCAAAAAGTAAAAGATAATTTCTTTGCCTGCTGTGCCGCAAAAGGACATCCTGTAGGACTTAGTCAGGAAATTTACCGCCAGATTGAATCCTTTGCTGGGTTTTCGTTCTGTAAGGCACACTCGGCTTCGTATGCGGTAGAGAGTTATCAGAGTTTATATCTTAAGATCAATTATCCTGTGGAATTTATGACAGCGGTGATCAATAACCAGGGCGGTTTTTACAGAACCGAAGTGTATGTGCACGAAGCGAGAATGTCCGGCGCTACGATTCTTAATCCGTGTGTGAATAAAAGCGAATATCAGACCACCGTATACGGCACTGCTATTTATCTCGGTTTTATGCACCTGCAGAGCTTAGACTCCAAAACCGCTCATTTAATCGAATCAGACCGGGAGAAAAACGGTGATTTTCTTTCTTTGGAGGATTTCATCAACCGTATTCCGATTGGGATTGAAAGCATGAAAATTTTGATTTTTATAGATGCTTTTCGTTTTACGGGAAAAACCAAGAATCAGCTTTTAGTCATTGCGAGTTTGCTTTTAAATAATTTCAAACCCGAAAACAGAGGCCTGATGCTGCTACAGGAACCGGTTAAAGAATATAAACTTCCTACTTTGGAACGTTCCATGTTTGAAGATGCTTTTGATGAAATTGAACTTTTAAGTTTTCCGGTTTCCTGTACTGTTTTTGATCTTTTGCAGACCAGACACCGTGGCGACGTTATGGCCAAAGATTTAGTCGCCCATCATAAAAAACAAGTTCGTATGCTGGCCTATCTGATTTCCAGAAAACAGGTTCCAACCAAAAAAGGAAACATGTATTTCGGAACCTGGATCGATCATGAAGGGACTTATTTTGATACAGCACATTTCCCTGATTGCCTGGTACAGTATCCTTTTCAGGGCGGAGGCTGTTATTTGCTGTTAGGAACTGTGGAAGTTGATTATCACTTTCCGACGATTACGATTACCAAGATGTCCAAAATGCCTTTTATTCCTGATCCGCGTTATATGGATGCTAAAGATCAGTATAAGACACAGCAGTTAATTAAGGAAGATGTTAGCCCTACGCATCGCGAACCCTATCCGCAGGGACACGAAATTAATCTGCCGAGACATCGAATGAAATTTTAAACCAAAGCTATATACTTAAAAAAATAAATTATGACACTCTTTAATGATACCGAATTATTTACTTCAGGTCGTAGCCGAAAAACCGTATTTGAACTGCCTGACACCGAACTGATCCTGATTGACAATTTCTTCACCAAAGAAGAATCTGATCATTACTATGAAAAACTCCTTCATCACACCAAATGGAGAGGATATGAAATGGAAATTTTTGACAAAACTGTCACGGCTCCCAGAATGATTGCGTGGTATGAAGATAAAGATAATCCCGGAGCAGACCAGAATGGCCCGGACTGGACTTATGAACTCCTGACCATCAGAAGCCGCGTAGAAAAAGAAACGCAGCTGGATTTTAACAGCCTGCTGCTTAATTTATACCGAAACGGAAGCGACAGCGTGGCCTGGCATAGCGATAAGGAGCACAATTCGGGCAAAAATCCCGTTATAGCATCTGTTACTTTTGGCGAAACCAGGATGTTCCGACTGCGTCATAAGTTTCGAAAAGACATTGCCCAGGTTGAAATCCCGCTCCATCACGGTTCTTTTTTATTGATGTCCGGAACTACAAACAGTTTCTGGCAGCATCAGGTGCCTAAGACAGCCAAAAAAGTACTGCCGAGAATCAATCTGACCTTCAGAAGAACGAACAGGATAGCCGAATAGTTTAAAAAAAGGCTCTTTAATTTCAATAATAAATGGCTTTTCCGTCAGAAAAGAATCTCAAAATCATCTTTCTAAAACAAAATACAGCCTTCTTGCACATTTTATTAGGCAGCACTTATCTTTTTTAGTATTTTTCAAACTTTTTTCCAATAATATTCCACCCCAAATGGCAAAATTAAACAATGATTTAACACGTTTTTTAGAGGCACAAAACAAACTCTATCTTACAGCACTTACTGAACTTAAAAGAGGAAAAAAAGAAACCCACTGGATGTGGTTTATTTTTCCTCAGATAAAAGGATTAGGAAGAAGTGAAATGTCCAGATTATATTCTATCGATAATCTTCAGCAGAGTGAAGAATTTCTGGCACATCCGGTTCTTGGAAAACATCTTATTGAAGTTTCCAGGGTATTACTGGACTTTAAAATGAAATCGGCTGAGGCTATACTTGGAGATTTAGATGCCAGGAAACTACAATCCTCTATGACTCTTTTTAGCTTAACCAACAATACAGATCCTGTATTTCAGGAAGTATTGGATGCGTTCTTTTCCGGTAAATTTGACCTGCTTACTTTGTCTATTATCAATGAAATGATACATCCGGCTTTGCAGCAGGAAGCTTAAAATAGCTAAAAACAATTTATAAAAAAAAGGAAGTTACTTTACTTAGTAACTTCCTTTTTTTTCTCCCGCAGATTTTGCAGATTGAGCAAATCCATTCTTTCTGAATCTTAAATATTGTACAGTACAAAAAAACGCCTTACTAACATAAGGCGTTTTTTATTTTTTTATTTTAAGAAACAAAAGACTTTGAACCTTTGCTTCTTTGTGCCTTTGCCCCTTACTCCTTAGGTTTCGTCAAATAATAAACCGGAATTCCGGCCAGCATAATCAGGACGCCCCAGCCACAAGTGGAGAATTTTGTGAATAATAATGAGATACAAATTGCACTGGCGATTATAATGTATAACATCGGTAAAAACGGATAACCGAAAGCCCTGTAAGGTCTTTCTGCATCGGGCATTTTTTTACGCAAAATAAAGATTCCGTAGATCGTAAGGATGTAAAAAATCAAAACGATGATAATAACGAAGTCTAATAAATCACCGTATTTCCCTGTCAGGCATAAAGCTGAAGCCCATATACATTGTGCCCAAAGTGCCCATGCAGGAACACTGGATTCGTTTAAAACAGCGGCTTTTTTAAAGAACAAACCATCTTTTGCCATGGTATAATAAACCCTTGCACCAGCCATAATTAATCCGTTGTTGCAGGCAAAAGTCGAAATCATAATCATAATGGCGATAATCAGCGTTCCGATATCTCCAAAAATATAATCTGAAGCGACAACAGCTACACGATCCGATTTTGCAGTTGCAATTTCGTTAAGCGGAATTACAGCCAGATACATCAAATTGGTCAGTACATAAATAACGGTCACGATAAAAGTTCCAAGAAACAAACTGAAACCCACGTTACGCTTTGGATTTTTAATTTCCCCGGCAATAAAAGTAACCCCATTCCAGGCGTCACTGGAGAATAAAGAACCTACCATTGCAGCTGAAATTCCGGTAATCAAAGCCGTTCCGCTAATAGGAAGCCAGGAACCGGTTTCTGTATTGTACGAACGTGTAGCCCAGGCATCTGTCCAGTTGGCATCCCAAACCGAAGCTTTTGCAGCAAGCGTTAATCCAAAAACGATTAAGCCCAGCAAGGATAAAATTTTGATAATGGTAAGAACGGTTTGTAAAATCTTTCCGTTTTTAACACCACGACTATTAATATACGTTAATAAGACAATCGTAAAAATCGAAACAATCTGAGCCGCATTAAGTTTAAAAGCACCTAATTCAAACAGTATATTTTCATCGCTCAAAGGCTCATACAGATAGGCTGCAAACTTCGAGAATGCCACACCAACGGCAGCAATTGTTCCGGTCTGGATAACAGCAAAAAAACTCCATCCGTACAGGAATGCAATTAATTTGTTATACGCTTCTTTCAGGTACACATATTGTCCGCCGGCCTTTGGAAACATGGCACTCAATTCACCGTAACTTACAGCAGCGATAATTGTAATTAAGCCTGAGAGGAGCCAGATTAATGTCAGCCATCCGGCAGAACCTACCTGTCTGGCAATATCAGCACTTACAATAAAAATTCCCGAACCGATCATCGATCCTACCACAAGCATGGTTCCGTCTAATAATCCGAGTTCTCTTTTAAAATGTTCCTGGTTGTCTTCCTGCATTATTTTATTTTTTTGGTTGGTTAAAGATATACTTTTTTTGGAAATTTTAAATCGTGAAATTTTAAATTCAAATTCCCATCGTTATCACGATAGATTCCAAATTCCAATAACGAGACTGATTATTGTCTTAATAATTGCCAACAAAAATTATATCCTGTATAAGAATATTTTTGGTAAATTACTTTAGATCATCCGAAAGCTTCGTAAAGCATATCATCTCTGCCTCTCTAGTTAATATCGCATAAGGAATTTTTAAATAATAATTCCTATTACGGATTTCCATAAAATGTTATTTTTTCATCTGTCTATATTTGGCGTAGCATAAAAGTATCAATCTAAATAGTTTCAAATGAAAATTAAAACAACCTTTTTATTTATCACCTTCATTTTAATATTAATTATTACCAATTGTGGTGAAATTACAAGTCAAAAAGAAAACTCTAATAATAAAAGAGCACTAAACGAAATCAAAAAGGAGCCCAAAATAAAACATGCCACCATAACAGATGCCAACGTTCTTTATGTAAGTGTAGAGGATGATGGAACGATACGGAATGGATATGCAGAATATCTTTGCGAAATATTAAGAGAATATAGAGCAACAACAAAAATTGTAAAAGTTATAAAAGCTAGTTCATTGGAAAACTTAAATAATGAGAATGGTCACGGAATTTTATTAGGTGAAGCTAATTGTGAATAACAGCATATTTATTTCGTACAAAAAATCTAAAAAATATATACTATTATGCCACTTATTAATTGTCCTGAATGTAGCACAAGGATGTCAGATCAAGCTAACAAATGTCCCCATTGTGCCTATCCACTTAAATCAAATACTGAAATAGCTGTTAAAAACAATGAGGGATGCTTCCTTCAAACACTAAATTTTGGCTGCATGTTTATCGTTGTCACAATTGGAATTATTTTTTTGTTTATACTCATAATGAGTATGTTTTCTTAATCGAAAACTAATATTTATATTCTTACCAGTAAACGCAAATAAATATAAAATGATAAAAAAATCTAATCCGAAAAAACTTGGTTTATTAAATCTTATAGTTTTAATTTTATCTATGTACGTATTAAGTGCATTAGTAATTGACTCTGTTTATATTCTTCCTAAAGAAACGTCTTTATTACTTAATTATATAGATAATGGAATATGCGGGTTTTTCTTTATTGAGTTTTTTATTCGTTTTAGAAATGCAGAAAATAAGCTAAAATTCATGCGTTGGGGTTGGATTGATTTAATCTCCTGCATACCAATGATAGATGCACTTAGGTTTGGTCGATTATTGCGTCTTATTAGATTGCTCAGAATCATTAGAGCATTTAGAACCACAAAAAATGTAGTTGATCATATTTTTGCAAATAAAGCACAAGGCGCATTCACTTCAATATCAATAATTGCACTCCTACTTGTGATTTTCTCCGCAATTGGAATTCTTCAAGTTGAAACTGATCCAAACAGTAATATAAAAACTGCTGAAGATGCGATTTGGTGGGCTTATGTAACAATTACTACTGTGGGATATGGAGATAAATTCCCTGTCACCACTGAAGGAAGAATCATCGCTGCTATTTTAATGACTGCCGGAGTTGGTTTATTTGGAACATTTACAGCATACATTGCTTCTTGGTTTGTTACGGAAAATAAAAATTGATTAAATATATCAACTTTAATCCTCACATAAGCTATTATTAAAAAAACAACCTTCGCTTTAATGTTAAACAAAAAAATATTTCCATTTTTTATACCTCACTCAAAATTCATTTTTGCCTGACCCACTTACTTCTTTAACTTAAATTTAAAACTCTCATAAAAAACAATACAACATGCTAATTATCAATACATTGATAAGCAAAATAATTTAATAAGAAAAAATATACTATTTGTAAAAACAGGCCTTTTTTTTATTAAATTTGATACAGGTGTTCATCGGTCTTTTAAAAATAAGAAAAAAAACAGTAACATTTTTTTACTTTTTATCTTACAAAATAGCATTCCCCGAGCTAATTTTAGAGAAAGATACGTTCATATCTGGCAGTTTATGAGCAGAAAACATTACTAACCTACAAATCTAAAATTATGTCGAGGAGTCCGTTTTTTAGAAACATACGTTTTCCAAATGTCTTCATCCTTCTGCTAGTTGTATTTATTTCCTGCGCCTTGCTGATTTGTATTAACTTTTTTACCATCAAAATATTATCCGCCAACACAGCTTATATAAATGGGGAATCACATTATTCAAAAGGTCAAAAAGATGCTTCAAGACATCTCATTACCTATCTCTATACCCGCGAACCGGAACAATGGAAATTATATAATGAAGAATTAAAAGTACCGCAGGGAGACGGCATTGCCCGGCAGACACTCCTCAAAGCGGGAGATAATGAGGTTGCCCGAAGAGGATTTTTAACAGGCAGGAATCACAAAGAAGACATTAACGATCTCGTTTGGTTATTTGTTAACTTTAAAGAGGTTCCTTTTTTGGCAAAAGCCATTCATGAATGGGAACAGGGTGATAAATTAATTAATGAATTATTTATAACAGGAACGCATATCAATGCAAAAATCAAACGTAATATTTTAACAACTTATGATCAGCAAAATTATTTAAGAAAAATAAGCCATATAAGTGATAAACTTACCATAAACGAACGCAACTTCTCTAACACACTTGGAGAAGGAACAAGAAAAATAAAAACGCTCTTAACGATCACAAACATCTTTTTTATTCTGATTATCATTTGCAGTGTCAGTTGGTATTATTCGATAATGGTAAAAAGACTGCTTACGTCTAAAAAAGAAATTGAAGTGAAAAATGAAAATCTGCTATTGGCAAATCATGAGCTGGATCGCTTTGTGTACAGCGCATCGCATGATTTGAGATCTCCAATAACCTCGTTGCAGGGACTTATTGAGATTACGCAGTTAGAAGATAATGTTGAGCAGATTAGGGATTATCTGACGCTGATGCACCAAAGCCTGGTCAGACAGGATCAGTTTATTAGCGATATTATTGATTACTCAAAAAATAAACGCAAACAAATAATTATTGAACCGGTAAGTCTTCGTGAGTTATTTGATGAGGCAATTTCCCAATTAATACACATCGAAAATGCCAGTCGAATCGAAATTAAAAAAGAAATACTGATCGACCAGATTCAAAGCGATAATTTACGCTTAAAAATTATCATTTCGAATTTACTGTCAAACGCCATAAAATATGCCGACAATAGTAAAAAGGAAATGTTTATCTCGATTAAAACCTATTTTTCAGATGGCTCTAATAAAATCGAAATAGCAGATAACGGGATCGGAATTAAAGAGGAATTCAAGGAACACATTTTTGAGATGTACTTTGGAACCAACAAAAATAAAGGCTCCGGATTAGGTCTTTATATTGTAAAAGAAGCAGTTGAAAACATAAGGGGAAATATTCATGTCTCCTCAGAAAATAGTGTTGGAAGTAAATTTATTGTAACGATACCAAACTCAAATGGAACATAAACCAGTCTTTTTGTTAATCGAAGATAATCTTATCGATCAGCTTGTTATTACGCAATTACTGAAAAAGGTTCTTGATGTGACAGAAACGGAAGTGAATGTTGCAAATAATGGACTGGAAGCCCTACAGTGGCTTTCTGCTCATCAGGACCTGCATCAATTGATTATTCTATTAGATATTCAGATGCCGGTAATGAATGGTTTTGAATTTTTGAATGCTTACGACAAATTAGGCCTTGAATTTAAAAAAGCAATTCAAATTTATGTCCTCTCCTCTACTTTAGATCAGGACGACATAAAAAAGATAAATGAAAACAATTATGTAACAGGTTTTTTAAATAAACCACTGCCTGCTGAAGAGTTAAAAAAAACAATTCATCGTCTCAACACATGACTTTAAATTATTGCAAAACACGATTTACCTGCGAAAAATTCCTTCCGTAATACGCTTCTTTAGTGGAAGAAATCATAACTCCGCCATGCGTTGAAGAATGAACAAATTTGATTTCTCCGTCGGCTACTTCCACAACCATACCGACATGATTAATATGACGTCTTCCATTTGTCTTAAAGAAAATCAAATCCCCTTTCTGCGCTTCATTGGCACTAACTTTCATTCCAATTCGCGATTGTTCAATGGAACTTCTTGGCAGCCTTATATCAAAATTATTAAAGGTACAAATCATTAATCCGGAACAGTCAAAGCCAGCTTTAGTAGTGCCGCCTGACCTGTATCTTGTACCAATATTTCCGGTGGCGCTTTCAATCAGCCGATCAATTAAATCAGAACTGTTTTCTACCCTGATAACGGTTGAGGAATCTTTTACAACAATATTCTCAGCGGCTACCTCAGGGCTCGAAACCGGATCTTTTATTTGAGAATTTTGACTTAAAGCCTGTAAGGAATCGGCTTTTTCTTTAGAAGTACGTATGGTCAGAACATAACCAACGTTTAATTTTTTCTTTATGGCAGGATTTTGTTTTTCTAATTCTGCCACAGATATTCCGAATTCCTTCGCAATGGCATATTTGGTTTCTTTAGGCTGTACTTCCCTTGATACTTCAACATCCGTGGGTGCACTGCTGGTTTCAGCTGGTTTTTCTGTCTCTGCAATTGCATTTGACGGAATAGTAATCTGCTGCCCTATTTTCAAACCCTCGGTTTCTAAAAGCGGATTTGCCTTTTTTAAGTCTTCTACCGAAACATTATATTTTTTTGAAATTCCCCAAAGTGTCTCTTTGGCTAAAACTTCATGCGATCCGGGAGTTGCAGGCGGAGCCGAATTCGAAACAATAACTGCAGTTTTTGCAGTAACCGCTTTATTCTTATTCGGGATTAGTAAAACCGAATTTAGTTTTAGAATTTTCGGGGCATCCGGATTTGCTTCTGCAATATCTTTTGTTTTTACACCGTATTTTTTAGCAAGCACACTCATGTTATCTCCTTTTGAGATCTTATGTCTGATGTATTTATCCTGTGAAAAAACACTCAGACTAAAAAATAGGAATAGTACAGTAAATCTAAAAATCATTATTGGGGCTTTTTTTATTCTAAGTCTTGTGTTTCAGTTAGGTTAAAACACAATTCTTTTTACTCATAAAGCGAATTTAACTTTTTTAAGTAAAAGACACACGTTTTTTAACAACTAATTTATTTCAGGGTAATAAGCACGGCATAGAAATTGCGCCACGACTTTGAAAAATATCTGTTTTATACAAGAGGAATTTACCAGACCAAAACCAACCTAAATTTGAAACCAGCGTGAAAAAACTACTCCTGATTTTAGCTCTAAGTCCTTTATTATCAATTGCGCAGCATATAAAAGGTACTGTAGTTGCTAAGAAAAACAATTTGCCTGTCGAAAACACTAATGTATTTTCACTTTCAGGCAAAACCGGAACAGTAACCGATGAAAATGGAACATTCTCTTTAAAAGTTCGCCCTCAATTTAAAGAAGATGAAATATTAGAATTCTCCCATATTGGATTTACCAGTTTAAAAATAACCTTAGGAGATTTAAAAAAAATGAACTTCAAAGTTGTGCTTTCGGAAGAAACAGAGAACTTATCCGGGCTAACGATTAAAGCGAATCATGATTTAAAACTAAAATCAAAATTGAGTTTTACTACATTAGCTCCTTTAAAATACCCTCTTTTCTCCTTTGGATCATTTTTAAAGGATGGCAAAATTTATGTTATCGGAGGAGATGGGTCCCGCGAATCGGATGCATGGAAAAAAGTTACCAGAGAAAAAGCTGATCCTACCTTAAAAGATCTTCAGGATGAACTTCGGCAAAATTCTACGTTTTTATTTTATAAGGGCGATTTTTCTACTTATGATATACAGTCGGACAGCTGGGAAACTTTACCAATAAAATTCACAAAAAGAGCCTATCACAATATTCATTTATACGAGGGTTCGATTTATGTATTGGGTGGAAAAAGAATATCTGTAAATGGAAAATTTGAGTATTTACAAGATCAAATTGAAGTTTTAGACTTAAATAACAAAACCATTAAGATCGATAATACAAATCCGCATCAGGCTGTTAATTTTGGTTCTTTTACTTATAAGGACAATATTATCGTGATGGGAGGTTCTGTAAAAACAACCGAAAACGGCAAAAAGAATTTTACAAATAAGGTTCATTTGTACAACATTACTTCAGGATACTGGTATGAACTCAATACTATGCCAACAGCAAAAGAAACTACAGGAATTCTGGTAAATGATAAAATCTATCTCATTGGAGGAGATGACGGAAACCTGTATCTAAAATCGAAACTTATAATTTAATCACACAAAAATGGGAAATTGAAGGCGAACTGCTTTCAGGGTTAGAAAGACCGGCCATTACGTATCACGACAATATCATTTACTTTTTTGAGGATCTGAAGATGTTTGTTTATGATTTGAAAACAAAACAACTAAAAGAATATGAAATTGAATTGCCACTGAAATATTCGGCGATGTATTATTACAATACTAAATTGTATATTTTGGGAGGGCGTGCTGACAAAAACTATTCTAAAATCCCTTCTTCAAAGGTAGTTAGCATTGATATAAATGAATTTGAACTTACAAAACCTGTAAAATCCACAATTTTATCTCACGAAGTAAATCCGGTAAAGAATATTGAATAGTTTAAAAAAAGATAGCTTTTTAAATTCCAATATTTTAAAATTCCAAATTCCAATATCGGTGGATGTATTGGAATTTAGGATTCAAATTACATAATAGCAAAAAAAAAACGCTCTGCAAGGACAGAGCGTTTTTTGATATACTGAACTTATAGATTAGGCTCCGGCAGCAGCAATTAAATTTAATGCTGAACCTGCAACGAACCAGCCAATCTGACCTGCGTTGTACGTATGGTTGGCCAGAATGATATCTTTAGTACCATCTGCATGAACGAATTCTAATGACAATGGTTTTCCGGGAGCGAACTCGGTTAAATCAGTAAAATTGATTGTATCGTTCTCCTGAATTTTATCATAATCTGCCTCGTTGGCAAATGTTAATCCTAAAAGACCTTGTTTTTTAAGGTTTGTTTCGTGAATACGGGCAAATGATTTTACCAATACCGCCTTAACACCTAAGAAACGTGGTTCCATTGCCGCATGCTCACGGGAAGATCCTTCACCATAGTTATGATCTCCCACAACAATAGACGGAATTCCGGCTGCTTTGTAGGCACGGGCTACAGCAGGAACTGCATCGTAATCTCCGGTTAATTGATTTTTAACTGAATTTGTTTTTTGGTTGAATGCATTTACAGCACCAATCAGCATATTATTAGAAATATTATCTAAGTGTCCACGGAAACGCAACCAGGGTCCGGCCATAGAAATATGATCTGTAGTACATTTTCCGAATGCTTTGATTAACAATTTAGCACCTGTAATATTTTTACCATCCCAGGCATCAAACGGAGCTAATAATTGTAAACGTTCAGAGGTTGGGCTTACAGCCACCTGTACTCCTGATCCATCTGCCGCCGGAGCCTGAAATCCAGGATCTTCAGCATCAAAACCTTTTGGAGGCAATTCGTCTCCTGTTGGAGCTTCAAGCCTAACTTCTTCTCCATCTTCGTTGATCAAAGTATCTGTCAGTGGGTTAAACCCTAAATCTCCTGCAATGGCCATAGCGGTAACTAATTCCGGAGAACCTACAAAAGCCAAAGTGTTTGGGTTACCGTCTGCACGTTTTGAGAAGTTACGGTTGAAAGAGTGAACGATCGTATTTCTTTCTTCTTTCTCTGCTCCTTCCCTGTCCCACATACCAATACATGGTCCGCAGGCATTGGCAAAAACAGTAGCGCCAATTTTTTCGAAAGTATCAATAAATCCATCTCTTTCAATGGTATAGCGAACCACTTCAGATCCCGGAGTAATGGTAAACTGAGATTTGGTTTTTAGGTTTTTAGCACTTACCTGTCTTGCTAAAGAAGCTGCACGGGCAATATCCTCATAAGAAGAGTTTGTACAAGAACCAATCAAACCTACCTGAATTTGTAGTGGCCAGTTGTTTTTGATTGCTTCTTCTTTCATTTTAGAAATTGGAGTCGCTAAATCAGGTGTAAAAGGACCGTTTAAGTGCGGCTCTAATTCTGTTAAGTTGATTTCGATAACCTGATCAAAATATTGTTCCGGATTTGCATATACTTCCGGGTCTCCTGTTAAGTAGGACGCTACTTTGTCTGCAGCATCAGCAACATCAGCTCTGTTTGTAGAACGCAGGTAGCGACTCATAGAATCATCATAACCAAAAGTCGAAGTGGTAGCCCCGATCTCAGCACCCATGTTACAAATGGTACCTTTTCCGGTACAGGACATAGAAGTTGCACCTTCACCAAAATATTCTACAATAGCACCAGTACCTCCTTTTACAGTAAGAATACCGGCCACTTTAAGGATAACATCTTTTGGAGCCGTCCAGCCTGATAATTTACCGGTTAATTTTACTCCGATTAATTTAGGAAATTTAAGTTCCCAGGCCATTCCGGACATAACGTCTACGGCATCAGCCCCACCAACACCAATAGCTACCATTCCTAAACCACCTGCATTTACAGTGTGGGAATCGGTACCAATCATCATTCCTCCGGGAAAAGCATAATTTTCAAGTACTACCTGGTGAATAATTCCTGCTCCTGGTTTCCAGAAACCAATTCCGTATTTATTAGAAACTGACGACAAGAAATCGAAAACTTCATTACTTTGTGTTTTTGCTCTGGCCAAATCGGTTACAGCATCTACTTTTGCCTGAATCAGGTGATCACAGTGCACTGTTGTAGGAACTGCTACCTTAGCCTTACCAGCATGCATAAATTGTAATAGTGCCATTTGTGCCGTTGCATCCTGACACGCAACACGGTCCGGTGCAAAATCAACATAATCAACACCTCTGCCAAATGCCTTGGTTGGATTTCCATCCCAAAGGTGGTTGTATAAAATTTTCTCCGTTAAAGTAAGTGGACGACCAACGATCTCGCGCGCTTTATCAACACGACCTGGCATGTTCTCATACACTTTTTTAATCATTTCAATATCAAAAGCCATAAGTATAATTGTTTTTGTTTTTTTTATTTTGAACATGACAAGTTACAAATAATTGAGGAGCTATAAAAGAAAAAGCCCGAGTTTATCACCCGGGCTTTTTATATATAATGATTATAACTAATCGCATGTATTACATCACTAGCTGCTTGCTGGAAGGCGCAAATTTAGTCAGACTAATACCTTCTACTGCAGCCACATACTCATCCATCGTAGGAGTTCTTCCTAAAATTGTAGACAGCACTACTACCGGCGTGGAAGAAAGCAATGATTCTCCTTTTTTACCTTCAGTATCTTCCACAACCCTTCCCTGGAAAAGACGCGTAGAAGTTGCCATTACAGTATCTCCTTTTGCTGCTTTCTCCTGATTCCCCATACACAAGTTACATCCGGGACGCTCCAGATACAACATGTTTTCGTATGCTGTACGTGCCGCACCTTTAGGAGCATTATCGTCGAATTCGAAACCTGAGTATCGCTGTAAAACTTCCCAGTCTCCTTCAGCTTTAAGTTCATCTACGATGTTATACGTTGGCGGTGCCACTACAAGCGGCGCTTTAAACTCGACTTTACCATGTAAATCTTCTATATTTTTAAGCATTTGAGCAAGGATTTTCATATCTCCTTTGTGCACCATGCAAGAACCTATAAATCCAAGATCTACTTTTTTCTCTCCTCCATAAAAAGATAAAGGTCTGATCGTATCGTGCGTATATCGTTTAGAAACATCAGCATTATTAACGTCCGGATCAGCAATCATTGGTTCTACAATCTGATCTAGATCAACCACAACTTCAGCATAATATTTCGCATTTGCATCTGGTGTAAGTGCCGGTTTCTCAGCTGATTTAATCTCTGTAATTCTCTTATCTGCTTTGTTAATCAGTCCCTGAAGAACTTGTTTATGATTGTCCATTCCTTTGTCGATCATGATCTGGATTCTGCCTTTTGCAATCTCCAATGATTCGATCAGAGTATCATCCTCAGAAATACAAATAGAAGCTTTTGCTTTCATTTCTGCAGTCCAGTCTGTAAATGTAAAGGCCTGATCAGCAGTAAGAGTTCCCAAATGAACTTCAATAATTCTACCCTGGAACACGTTTTCCCCGCCAAATTTCTTAAGCATCTGGGATTGCGTTGCATGAACGATATCACGGAAATCCATGTAGCCTTTCATCTCTCCAACAAATGTCACTTTTACCGATTCCGGAATTGGCATTGAAGCCTCTCCCGTAGCAAGTGCAAGCGCAACTGTACCTGAGTCAGCACCAAAAGCAACACCTTTTGACATTCTTGTATGAGAGTCACCACCAATAATAATAGCCCACTCGTCTATTGTAATATCATTTAGAACTTTGTGAATTACATCGGTCATTGAATGATAAACAGCTTTCGGGTCACGAGCCGTGATTAAACCGAAATCATTCATAAATTTCATCAGTTTTGGAATATTTGCCTGCGCTTTTTTATCCCATACCGAAGCGGTGTGACAACCAGACTGGTAAGCACCATCAACGATTGGCGAAATTACGGTAGCAGCCATAGATTCCAATTCCTGAGCCGTCATAAGACCAGTCGTATCTTGCGAACCTACAATATTAACTTCTACACGAACATCTGAACCCGCGTGTAATACTTTACCCGGAGTTATACCAACAGCATTTCTGTTGAAGATTTTTTCTACTGCTGTCAGTCCCTGTCCTTCAATAGTAATTTCTTTTGACGGAGCGAATACAAGAGGAGCTTCAATATCTAAAATTTTCGCTGCTAATGTCTGAAGTTTTTTACCAAATACAATTGCATAGGATCCTCCGGCTTTTATAAATTCCATTTTCTGTGGCGTGAATGCCTTAGAAATATCAATTAATTCTTTGTCTCCGTTATAAAGCTTTTTCGTTTTGGTGTTTATTGTAAGTACAGTACCAGTGGCAATAGAATAAGCTTCTTCCAGAATTGGCTCATTATTCTCATTACGAAGAATATCACCATTTGCATCCAGTTTTTTAACCCAGTTTTTAAGATCTAAACCAATACCTCCTGTAACATCAACAGTGGTCAGGAAAATTGGTGAAATACCGTTTGTTCCTGCAACGATTGGAGCAATATTAATAAATGGAACATATGGACTTGCTTGTTTACCGGTCCAAAGCGCCACATTGTTGACACCCGACATTCTGGATGAACCAACTCCCATAGTACCTTTCTCAGCAATTAACATCACACTTGCATCAGGATATTGTGCCTGAAGCATTTTGATTTCATCTTGCGCCTGAGGAGTAATCATGCATTTACCATGAAGCTCACGGTCAGCTCTTGAGTGAGCCTGATTACCCGGAGATAACAAGTCAGTCGAGATATCTCCCTCACCAGCGATATAAGTCACTACTTTAATTTCTTCAACTACTTCCGGCAATGAAGTAAAAAATTCTGCCTTCGCATAACTTTCAAGAATTTCTCTTGCAATTACATTATCATTTTTAAAAGCTTCTTTTAAACGGTCTGTATCTGCCTCATAAAGATAAACCTGTGTTTTAAGAACATTTGCAGCTTCTTTAGCAATAGCAGTATCGTCACCCAATGCCAAATCTAACAGCACTTCAATTGAAGGCCCGCCTTTCATGTGTGATAATAATTCAAAAGCAAAAGCCGGAGTGATTTCTTTTACGGCAAATTCACCAAGAATAATTTCTTTTAAAAATTTAGCTTTAAGACCTGCAGCGCTAGTTGTCCCTGGTACCACATTATAGATAAAGAATTTCAGGGAATCCTCTCTGTACTCATTATTTACATCTTTAATTTGTTCAATGATGTCGCTTAATAATTCAGCACCATCAATTGGTTTAGGGTGAAGTCCCTGGTCTTTACGATCTGCAATCTCTTGAATGTAATCCTGATAAATATTCATATTAAAAGTCTTTTGTAGGTATTTTTATTTTTTGTTCGCAAATTTAGTTATTAAAGCCGAGAATTAAAAAAAATATAATGGAAGTAGGCTTTTCAAAAATTATTATTGTTAAAAAACGATTTTCACTGCTTGTTTTTGCCGAAATATCAATTTTGTATTAAAAAAATGAATTTTTAACATTTTAAAATCTTTTCTTTAACAAAGTCGGAATTTGATGTTATAAATCCAGTCGGATTTTAACTACTATTTCGCAAAGATTCTTTCTAAATTAGAATTTACATCGTTATAGTTGACGTTGAAAATCGCTTTCCTGATACTTTTTGAAATAGAATTATGAAGCTTTTATTAAAGGTAATTTTACAACATCTATAGTAACTAAAACAAGAAAGCCTGACATTAAATTGTCAGGCTTTCTTTAAAATTTTACTTATTATTTACATTAGCTTCTGGATAATAATCTCTTCCGTTATTCCCTCAGCATCTGCTTTATAATTTTTAATAATTCTGTGACGCAGAATTCCGGTTGCAACTGCTTTTACGTCTTCAATATCCGGAGAAAACTTACCATTAAAAGCCGCATGCGCTTTTGCTGCTAAAATCAGATTTTGAGAAGCTCTTGGTCCTGCTCCCCAATCCAGATAATTTTTGACAAAATCAGTAGTCAAAGCATTATCCGGCCTTGTTTTGCTAACCAAGGTTACCGCATACTCAATAACATTGTCCGCCACAGGAATTCTGCGGATCAAATGTTGGAAATCAATAATCTCCTGACCCGAGAACAAAGGATTTATATTTGTCTTAACGTCGGATGTCGTACGTTTTACAACCTGCACTTCTTCTTCAAAACTTGGGTACTCTAATTTTATGGCAAACATAAAACGATCCAGCTGCGCTTCAGGCAACGGGTATGTTCCTTCCTGCTCAATAGGGTTCTGGGTTGCCAGTACAAAATAAGGCAAATCTAATTTATGGTTTTCACCTGCGATGGTTACTGAACGTTCCTGCATGGCCTCCAGTAAAGCGGCCTGCGTTTTAGGCGGTGTTCTGTTGATCTCATCGGCCAGAATGATATTAGAGAAAATTGGCCCTTTTATAAATTTGAACTTTCTGTTTTCATCAAGAATTTCACTTCCCAAAATATCCGAAGGCATTAAATCGGGCGTAAACTGAATCCTTTTAAAATCTAACCCTAAAGCCTGTGACAAGGTATTAATTAATAATGTTTTTGCTAGTCCCGGCACACCAATTAAAAGTGCATGTCCGCCGGAAAAAATACAGATCAGAATCTGATCAATAACTTCATCCTGGCCTACAATAATTTTCGCTATTTCTGTTTTTAATTCATTTCTTTTCTGAACTAAATTGTGAATTGCTGTTACATCAGACATTTAAGTATGTTTTAAAATTAAAAAGAGTTAGTTCTATGAATCCATAAAACTAACTCTTTTCTTTATTTAATAAAAATTATTTTTTTAACCAGTTATTAGCAAAAGAACAATCTCTGTATTCACCAATAATTTTGATATAAGTATCTTTTATTTTTGTATCAAACCATTTTGCAATGGCATTGATTTGTTTTTCTTTTAATGCCAATTCTTTAATCTTGGTATAATCCTTAGCATAGTCGGCTACGTGATCATCTATTCTATTGGTAACCGTAATTAACTTGTATGTTTTTTTACCTTTATCATCTGTATTTAAAAGAGGCTGAGACACTTCGTCATCTTTCAGGTTAGAAACCTGGCTGTATAAGGTAGGATCCATTTTGGTCAATTCGAAACGAGTGTCCTGTGTATTAGGATTTACTAAAGTTCCTCCGTTTGCTCTGGTTTCTTTTTCATCTGATTCAGTTCTTGCGGCATCAGCAAAAGAAATTTCTTTGCTTACAATCTTATTTCTGATATTGATGATTCTCTCTTTTGCTTCTTTCAAAGCGTCTTCAGAAACCGTTGGAGAAATTAAAATATGTCTCAATTCTACTTCCTGCCCCTTAATTTTATCGACCATTATAATATGATACCCAAAAGTAGTTTCAAACGGCTCAGAGATTTCTCCCTCCTGCAAACTGAAAGCTACATCTTTAAATTCCTTTACAAAAGGAGTTTTTCTGGTCATTTTATAAAATCCACCGTTTGGTGCAGATCCCGGATCGAGTGAATATAAAACGGCTTTGGTAGCAAAACTTGAACCTTCTAAAACGTCTTTTCTAATTGCATTTAAGCGGTCAATAACTTTCTGTTTGTCTTCTTTTGAAACTTTAGGTTCAATAACAATTTGTGCTACTTCCATCTCAGCTCCAAAAGTTGGCAATTCCTCTTTTGGTATTTTCTTAAAAAAATTACGAACCTCTTCCGGCGTAATCTCTACATCTTTCACAATTTTATCTCTCATTTCTGAGGCTAATTTTTGTTCTTTTAAGATATCTGAAAAGTAAGTTTTGAATTCTTCAACGGAATTTTTCTTATAATAGGCTACTACTTTATTAATATCACCTACTTGCTGAAGCATATAATTCAGACGATCTTCCATCATTGTTCTTACTTCGGCATCACTCACGATAATACTATCCTGAATAGCCTGATGTGCGTATAGTTTGTCTTCCAGAAGTTTACCAAGCATCTGACATCTTGTAATATCTTTTACAGAACCTCCCTGAGCCGTAATTTCCAAAAAACCCTTATCAATATCTGAGTCTAAAACAATATAGTCTCCAACAGTAGCAATAATTCCATCCACTTTTTGTCTTTGTCCTGAATGTACTGCTTCAGCTGGTTTTTCAGCCACAACATCTTTAATTATTTCCTGTGCAGAAATGACAGAGTTGAAAAAAAGTAAAAAACACATTGTTAGCCCAAATCTGTAATCAATTGTTTTTAGCTGTAATTTTTTTAATAACATTATTTTAATTTTAATTTTAATGTAAAGGTCTTGCTTAAAATTTTATTTTTTCAACCAAATAGTAATTCAGCAAATCACCTGAATTTTCAGGAAATACTAAATAATTAAGACCTGGTTTCTTTTGACTTATAACGAACAAAAATAACAATTCAATTACATAATACAACTATCGGCTATACTATTAACAAAAAATTATATGATAGTTCTTAAATCCAACAAATAAAGTGCTGTTTTTGAAGATTAAAACGTTCAAAAGAGACATGAAAAATTAAAAAAATTAAATGCTTATTGTATTTAAGTTCACTATTCTCAAACAAAAGGCAAACTACTTCTTTTACAGGCGAATAAAAAAAAGTTTTCAACACTACAACGTTTTCGTGATATAAATATTTTCTTATAAATAAGATCTAAGCAAAAAACACATACTTTAGATGCGTAATCAATAATTTATTGGCTTTAAAATTACGAATTTTTCTATTTTGCTGGCAATAAACGATAATTACAACTTTACTAACCTTAACCAAATCTTATTATGAAAAAATCAACCACGATTTATTTCATGTTGGCGATCACAGCTATTTTTTGCTCTTGTTCCCCAAATGAAATAAATGAAACAGACGCAAAAGCTGAAAGTCAGCAATTTAAAATCATCAATGTCACTCACGACGGAAAGCCTTTTAGTACGGGAGATTCAAAAGCATCACTGACCGGAAAATACGTTGATAATCCCGGAGGCGGCGTAATGATGCAGGCCTTTTACTGGGATGTTCCTGCAGGTGGAACCTGGTGGAATACGGTAAGCAGCAAAGTAACAGCCTGGGGAAATGCAGGAATTGGGTCTATTTGGCTGCCTCCGGCTTCTAAAGCTCAAAACGGGGCTTTCTCTATGGGATATGATCCTACTGATTATTTCGATTTTGGAGATTACAATCAAAATGGTTCTACAGAAACCCGATTTGGATCAAAAACTGAATTAGTGAGTTTAATTACAAATGCACATGCCCAAAACCTGAAAGTATATGCCGATATTGTAATTAATCACAATAGCGGAGGTCAGTCTGAAGCTAATCCTTTTACCGGAACAAGTACATGGACTAATTTTACAGGAATCGCGTCAGGAAAATTCCCCCGCAATTATAACGACTTTTACAAAAATAGTTATGGTAATAATGATGAAGGTGCTTTCGGAGGCTTTCCAGATTTATGCCACGCCGCCCCAAATGTTCAAAATTGGTTGTGGCTCAGAACCGACGGAGTGGGTAAATATTATAAAAATACCATGAAATTCGATGGCTGGAGATTTGACTATGTAAAAGGATTTGCTCCGTGGGTTGTTAATTCATGGAATGCCAATGTAGGTGGATTTTCTGTTGGAGAATATTGGGATGCAAACGTAAATACACTGGAATGGTGGGCAAACAACGCTAACAGTTCTGTATTTGATTTTGCGTGCTATTATAAAATGAATGACGCTTTTGACGGAAATAATCTTGCGCTTTTAAACGACGACATGATGTGGAAAAGAAATCCATACAAAGCGGTGACTTTTGTCAGCAATCATGATACAGATGAGATTTCAAACAAATTATTAGCCTATTCCTATATATTAACACATGAAGGATATCCGACAATATTCTACAGAGATTACGAGGAATGGCTGGATAAAAACAAATTAAATAACCTGATCTGGATCCACAATAACAAAGCTACCGGAACATCTTCGATTTTGTACTCCGATAATGACGAGTACGTGGCCCGAAGAAACGGCTATAATGGAAATCCAGGATTAGTGGTGTACATTAACAACTCTACTACATGGCAGGAAAGATGGGTGCAAACCAATTGGGCGAATACCCAAATCAAAGATTTTACAGGAAATTCGACCTGGTACCCGACTACACAGGCCGATAAATGGGTAAAAATACAATGTCCTCCAAAAGGATATTCAGTTTGGTCAATTAATCAGTAATTTAAAATGACTATTCTAAAGGCTGTTCTAAAAAAACAGCCTTTTTTTGTGCTCAGAATTTTCTTTTTATAAAAGAAAGTCTTCCAAATTAGGAAGTGAATATTTTTATTACCACTTAATTAATAGTACTTTTGCATCCTATTTATACGAAAATATGAGTTTTTTAAAAGAAATACAACGCAGAAGAACATTTGGAATTATATCGCATCCTGATGCCGGTAAAACAACATTAACCGAAAAATTATTGTTGTTTGGAGGTGCTATTCAGGAAGCCGGTGCCGTAAAAAACAACAAAATAAAAAAGGGAGCAACGAGTGATTTTATGGAAATAGAACGCCAGAGAGGTATCTCGGTTTCAACCTCTGTTCTTGCTTTTAATTATAAAGACAAAAAAATCAATATTCTTGATACTCCGGGACACAAGGATTTTGCTGAAGATACTTTTAGGACTTTAACTGCTGTTGACAGTGTAATTGTTGTGATTGACGTGGCAAAAGGGGTTGAGGAACAAACTGAAAAACTGGTTGCCGTTTGCAGAATGAGAAACATTCCCATGATTGTTTTTATCAATAAATTAGACCGTGAAGGTAAAGACGCTTTTGACTTAATGGATGAAGTGGAACAAAAACTTGGACTGACGGTGACTCCTTTGAGTTTCCCGATCGGAATGGGTTACGACTTTCAGGGAATTTACAATTTATGGGAGCAAAACATTAATCTTTTTAGTGGAGACAGCCGTAAAAACATCGAGGAAACTATTGCTTTTTCAGATGTTCAAAATCCGGAATTAGAAAAAATAATCGGTCAGAAACCTGCTGACAGGCTTCGTGAAGAATTGGAATTAATTGATGAAGTGTATCCTAAATTTGAACGTCAGGATTATTTGGACGGAAAAATTCAGCCTGTATTTTTTGGTTCTGCTTTAAATAACTTCGGAGTTCGTGAGCTTTTGGACTGTTTCGTTGTCATCGCACCTTCACCAAGAGCAAAAGATTCTGAAACACGATTAGTGGATCCTAAGGAAGAAAAAATGACTGGTTTTGTGTTTAAAATCCATGCGAATATGGACCCAAAACACAGAGACCGTTTAGCCTTTATCAAAATTGTTTCGGGAACTTTCGAAAGAAACAAACCGTATTACCACGTTCGCCAGAAGAAAAATTTAAAATTCTCAAGTCCGAATGCTTTCTTCGCAGAGAAAAAAGAAATTGTAGACATTTCCTATCCTGGTGATATTGTAGGTTTACACGATACCGGAAATTTCAAAATCGGAGATACTTTAACGGAAGGGGAAATCATGAGTTTCAAAGGAATTCCGAGTTTCTCTCCGGAACACTTCAGATACATCAACAATGCAGATCCAATGAAAGCCAAGCAATTGGACAAAGGGGTAGATCAGTTAATGGATGAAGGTGTGGCACAGTTATTTACGCTGGAAATGAACAATCGTAAAGTAATCGGAACTGTTGGAGCGCTTCAGTATGAGGTAATTCAATATCGTTTAGAGCACGAATATGGTGCAAAATGTACGTACGAAAACTTTCCGGTTCATAAGGCATGCTGGGTAAAACCAGATGATGCAAAAAATGATGAATTCAAAGAATTCAAACGTATCAAACAAAAATTCTTAGCGCATGATAAATATAATCAGCTGGTATTTTTAGCCGATTCTGATTTTACCATTCAAATGACGCAAAATAAATATCCGAGCGTAAAATTATTTTTTACCTCTGAATTTGATTAATTCCTTCTCTGGAAGAAAAATACAAAAAGGCTGTTTAAAAGATTTTAAACAGCCTTTTTTCTATAATAAATTTAAAACTTCGCTCGTTACTTACCTGTATAATTAATTCCTAATCCGCCGGCCATATAAATTTTAGTAAGTTCTTCTGCTGCAATACTTATATTTTGCTGTAGTATAGCGCCTTTAACTGCTCTTTTGGTGAAAGGAATTTCCTTTGAAAGATAATAATCGTTTCCTGTAATAGTAACGATAAATGTTTTGCTGTTTTCTAAAACCGGAACCATTATAGAAAAATCCCCTGTTTCAGGGTTTATTTTTACGCGATTTCCCGAATCGTTTATGGTAAGTTCCAGATTCGGATAGGCTGCACTATTCAATGGTTTATTCGTTTTGGTTTCCAGTAATCTGCCTTTTATGGTAATTAAAATCTCTTTTTCGGCAGCATGACTATAAGCTACCTTCCCTAACTTATAGCTAACGGGTCTTACAGAGCTTATCTCCGTTTTAACCGGTGTTTTTTCTTGTGCAGCAAGAGTTGATGTTATCAAAACAGATGCTGCCACGGCTGCATATTTAAAATTATTGATTCTGGAAGTTTCAGTATACTGAAACTCTTCCTGTAATTGTGTTACTTTTAGTCGGGCGCAAATATTTTGATCTTTCGTCTCCGCAATGAATTTAGCAACTTCTGAATTTGTTTTTCTACTCAGATCGATTACATTTTTCGCACAGGAACTACAAAATGAACCACCTGAATTTGGAATCATTGCATCAAAATTTTCAGAACAGGGGCTTTCTATTTCTAAGGTGAATTTCTTTTTCATAGTATACTTTATTTAAGTTAAAATCCTTCGGAAAGGTTCTTACTTATATAGAGTAAATTTTTCTCAAAAAGGTTGGGAAGAAAATAAAAATATTTACGATTCAATTTAACAACTTGATTTTTAGGCATAAAAAAAGCGCTAATCTACATAATTAGCGCTTTTTTTTAATGTGAATTAATCAACCTTTACTAAGTCATTATATTCTAAAACTAAATCTTTCGATTAGGAAATGCAAAATTAGAACAATACGAACGGCGAAAGAAATTTAGTCGACGAAAGTATATAAAATCAGGCAAACTGCACTTTAATCTACATTTCAGTTTTTTGCATAAAAAAAGCCCCGTCTCCGGGGCTTTTAAAATTTATGCTTGTCCTGTCGGACCAAAATTAAGTGGTATTGGCGCTTGTTCAGTGTCTTTGATCTCGCCATGGGCTACTTCAAAACGATGAATGTTTTCACCTATTGCCTTAAATAATCTTTTAGCATGTTGTGGTGTCAGGACAATTCTTGACTTTACCTTGGCTTTAGGAATACCCGGCATAATGCTCACAAAATCTAAAACAAACTCTGATGAGGAGTGATTGATAATTGCAAGATTGGAATAAATTCCTTCTGCAATAGTTTCATCTAACTCAATATTAATCTGCTCTTGTTGTTGTTTCGGATTACTCATAGTTTCCTAATTAATAAATGTATTCTTCTTTATTAGCCATCATTTCGTTGTAATCGTCTTTAGATCCTACGATAGTGTTATCGTATTCTCTCATACCAGTTCCCGCAGGAATTCTGTGTCCAACAATTACATTTTCTTTTAATCCTTCTAAATCATCTACTTTACCAGCTACAGCAGCCTCGTTAAGTACTTTTGTTGTTTCCTGGAAGGAAGCAGCAGAGATGAATGATTTAGTTTGTAGCGAAGCTCTTGTAATACCTTGCAGAACTGGTGTTGCTGTTGCAGTAATTACGTCTCTGGCTACAACCAGATTTTTATCATTTCGTTTCAGCAATGAGTTTTCATCACGTAAATCACGAGGTGTAATAATCTGACCTGGTTTCAATACAGCAGAATCTCCGGCATCTTCAACTACTTTCATACCATACAATTTATCGTTTTGAACGATAAAGTCTTTAGTGTGAATTAATTGATCTTCCAGGAATAATGTATCTCCCGGATCCTGAACTCTTACTTTACGCATCATTTGACGAATAACTACCTCAAAGTGCTTGTCATTAATTTTTACCCCTTGTAAACGGTATACCTCCTGAATTTCATTTACCAAATACTGTTGAACAGCAGCTGGTCCCTGAATTCTTAAGATGTCGTCCGGTGTAATTGCACCGTCAGACAATGGTACTCCTGCTCTTACGAAGTCATTTTCCTGTACTAAGATCTGGCTTGAAAGTTTAACTAAATACTTTTTAATCTCACCAAATTTAGATTCGATAACAATTTCACGGTTACCTCTTTTGATTTTTCCAAAAGAAACAACACCGTCAATTTCAGAAACAACCGCCGGGTTTGAAGGGTTACGAGCCTCAAGCAACTCAGTAATTCTTGGTAAACCTCCTGTAATATCCCCTGCTTTAGAAGAACGACGTGGAATTTTCACCAATACTTTACCTGCTTTAATTTTCTCACCGTTCTCAACCATAAGGTGGGCTCCTACTGGTAAGTTATACGAACGAATCAATTCACCTTCTTTACCGTAAACCAATAAAGTTGGAATTAATTTTTTATTTCTGGCCTCAGAAATTACTTTTTCCTGGAATCCTGTCTGCTCATCGATTTCCACCATGAACGATTGTCCCTGCTCTAAATCCTCGTAAGCAATCTTACCAGTAAATTCAGAAACAATTACACCATTATATGGATCCCACTTACAGATCACAGATCCTTTAGTAACTACTTCACCATCCTTAACGAAAATACTGGATCCGTAAGGAATGTTATGTGTATTTAAAACGATTCCGGTTTTCTCATCAACTAATTTTAATTCAGTTGAACGTGATACTACGATATCAGTCGCATTACCTTCACTATCCTCACCTTTAACCGTTTTTAAATCTTCAATCTCAAGTCTACCGTTGAATCTTGTAACAATACTAGATTCTTCAGAAATACCTCCAGCAACCCCTCCAACGTGGAACGTACGAAGTGTTAACTGTGTACCTGGCTCTCCAATAGACTGAGCTGCAATAACTCCTACTGCTTCACCTCTTTGTGTCATTTTTCCGGTAGCTAAATTTCTACCGTAACATTTAGCACAGATACCTTTTAAAGCTTCACAAGTTAATGGAGATCTAACCTCTACTCTTTCAATCGGAGAAGCTTCAATAGCTCTCATGATTGCTTCGGTAATTTGTTGACCTGACTGAGCCATTACTTCATTCGTAAGAGGATTTATAACATCCTGCAATGCAACACGTCCTAAAATTCTTTCTCCTAAAGATTCAACAATTTCCTCATTTTTCTTCAAAGCAGATACTTCGACACCTCTTAAAGTTCCACAATCTTCAATGTTAACAATAACATCTTGTGAAACGTCATGAAGTCTTCTTGTCAAGTACCCGGCATCGGCAGTTTTAAGGGCCGTATCCGCAAGTCCTTTACGAGCACCGTGAGTAGAAATGAAGTACTCAAGGATCGAAAGTCCTTCCTTAAAGTTAGAAAGAATCGGGTTTTCAATAATCTCACCACCACCAGCAGTAGATTTTTTAGGCTTAGCCATCAAACCACGCATACCAGTTAACTGACGAATCTGTTCCTTAGAACCCCGCGCCCCAGAGTCAAGCATCATATATACAGAGTTGAAACCTTGCTGGTCTTCTCTAATATTTTTCATTGCTAATTCTGTCAACTGAGCATTTGCTGAAGTCCATACGTCAATAACCTGGTTGTAACGTTCGTTATTGGTAATAAGACCCATGTTATAATTCACAGAAATACCTTCAACTTGCTCTCTGGCATCTGCAATTAATTTTGTTTTTTGTTCCGGAATTCTAATATCCCCAAGAGAGAATGATAAACCTCCTCTAAAGGCAAATTTATACCCCATGTCTTTCATATTGTCCAGGAAAGCTGCCGTTGTAGGTACATCAGTCACACTTAAAATGTGTCCGATAATATCTCTAAGGTTTTTCTTAGTCAATACATCATTGATATATCCTGCTTTTTCAGGTACTACTTCGTTAAATAATACACGTCCTGCAGTTGTCTGGATAATTTTGTATACTAATTCTCCGGCGTCATTAAAATCTTTTGCTCTGATTCTTACACGAGCATTCAATTCTAATCTTCCTTCGTTTAATGCAATGTTTACTTCTTCAGCAGAATAGAAAGTTAAGTCCTGACCTAAAATTACATGTTCTGGAGTCGAGATACGTTCTTTGGTCATATAATACAGACCCAAGACCATATCCTGAGAAGGTACAGTAATTGGAGCACCATTTGCAGGATTCAGGATGTTATGAGAAGCCAACATTAACAATTGTGCCTCTAAAATAGCTTCTGGTCCTAATGGCAAGTGAACTGCCATCTGATCCCCATCAAAATCGGCGTTGAAAGCCGTACATACTAATGGGTGCAATTGGATTGCTTTTCCTTCAATTAATTTTGGTTGAAAAGCTTGAATACCAAGTCTGTGTAACGTAGGAGCACGGTTAAGTAATACCGGGTGACCTTTAATTACATTTTCAAGGATATCCCAAACTACAGGCTCTTTTTTGTCTATAATTTTCTTAGCAGATTTTACTGTTTTAACAATACCTCTTTCAATCAATTTACGGATAACGAAAGGTTTGTATAATTCAGATGCCATATCTTTTGGCAATCCACATTCGAATAATTTTAATTCAGGACCAACAACAATTACCGAACGGGCAGAATAATCCACACGTTTTCCAAGTAAGTTTTGACGGAAACGTCCTTGCTTACCTTTTAAGGAATCAGATAATGATTTTAATGGTCTGTTAGATTCTGTTTTAACAGCAGAAGCTTTACGAGTGTTATCAAATAATGAATCTACAGATTCCTGTAACATACGTTTTTCGTTTCTTAAGATAACTTCAGGAGCCTTAATCTCCATTAATCTTTTCAAACGGTTGTTACGGATGATTACACGACGGTATAAGTCATTTAAATCTGAAGTTGCAAAACGACCTCCATCAAGAGGCACAAGCGGACGTAATTCCGGCGGGATAACAGGAACCACTTTCATAATCATCCATTCCGGACGATTTTCGCGGTTTAAGTTAGACTCACGGAAAGACTCAACAACCTGTAATCTTTTTAAAGCTTCAGTTTTACGTTGTTTAGAAGTTTCGTTATTAGCGCTGTGTCTAAGTTGGTAAGATAACTCATCTAAGTCAATACGTGCTAATAAATCCATAATACATTCTGCTCCCATTTTGGCAACAAATTTATTTGGATCAAAATCATCTAAATATTGGTTTTCCTGTGGAAGCGTATCTAAAATATTCAAATATTCTTCTTCAGTTAAGAAATCTAATCTTTGCAATGATTCTCCATCTGCATTTTTAGCGATACCAGCCTGAATTACTACATATCTTTCGTAGTAAATGATCATATCTAATTTCTTAGACGGAAGACCAAGGATATAACCAATTTTGTTTGGAAGAGAACGGAAATACCAGATATGAGCAATTGGCACAACAAGGTTGATGTGTCCTACTCTGTCTCTACGTACTTTTTTCTCTGTAACTTCAACACCACAACGGTCACAGATGATCCCTTTGTAACGAATTCTTTTATATTTACCACAAGCACATTCAAAATCCTTAACAGGTCCGAAGATTCTTTCGCAGAAAAGTCCGTCTCTTTCAGGTTTGTGTGTTCTGTAGTTGATTGTTTCCGGCTTTAAAACCTCTCCTCTTGACTCTTTCAAGATAGATTCAGGTGAAGCTAATCCAATAGAGATTTTGTTAAATCTTTTTACCGGATTCTTATCTTTATTATTATTTCTATTATTCATCATAGTTTTTACTATTGATTTATTTGCAATTAAAAATTGATTTTTTTTGAAGCTATATGCATTAGGCTTTAAACTTTACGCATGTGCTTAAGGCTTACGGCATTCAAAACACTACCTCGGATTACTTCTCTAAACTTCAGACTGATTCTGAAGTGCTAATTATAAAACTTTCGTTTACATAAAAAATCGGAACGGGTGACGGGTATAAATCCTAAAAACTTTAATTCTTGTAAACAGCTTTAGTCTCAGCTTTCAGAATGAACTGAATACTGAGACTGTAACTGAAAACTTTTTTTATTCTTCTAAACGAATATCTAGTCCAAGACCTTTCAATTCGTGCATCAATACATTAAATGATTCCGGTAAACCTGGTTCCGGCATAGACTCTCCCTTAACGATAGCTTCGTAAGTTTTAGCTCTACCAATAACGTCATCCGATTTAACAGTCAGGATTTCTCTAAGAGTACTTGATGCTCCATAAGCCTCAAGTGCCCAAACCTCCATCTCTCCAAAACGCTGACCTCCAAATTGCGCTTTACCTCCAAGAGGCTGTTGCGTAATTAATGAGTATGGTCCGATAGAACGTGCGTGCATCTTATCATCAACCATGTGTCCTAACTTAAGCATGTAAATTACACCCACAGTTGCTGCCTGATGGAAACGCTCTCCGGTACCACCATCGTAAAGGTATGTATGTCCGAAACGTGGTACTCCAGCCTCATCAGTTAATTCATTAATCTGATCTAAAGAAGCACCATCAAAAATTGGAGTAGCAAATTTTCTACCTAAATTTTGTCCGGCCCATCCAAGAACAGTTTCATAAATCTGACCAATGTTCATACGTGAAGGTACCCCAAGTGGGTTCAATACGATATCTACCGGTGTTCCGTCTTCAAGGAAAGGCATATCCTCATGACGAACGATTCTTGCAACAATACCTTTGTTACCGTGACGTCCTGCCATTTTATCCCCTACTTTCAGTTTACGTTTTTTAGCGATATAAATTTTCGCTAATTTCAGGATTCCTGATGGTAATTCATCTCCAACTGTAATCGTGAATTTCTCTCTTCTTAAAGATCCCTGTAAGTCATTCAGCTTAATTTTATAGTTATGAATTAAATCATTCACCATTTTATTTGTAGCGTCATCAGCAACCCATTGACCTTTGCTTAAGTGAGCAAAATCCTCAACTGCGTAAAGCATTTTCTGAGTATATTTTTTACCTTTTGGCAAAACTTCTTCACCCAGATCATTCATTACACCCTGAGATGTTTTTCCGTTAACGATCAGGAATAATTTCTCCACCAATCTGTCTTTCAATTCAACAAATTTAGTTTCGAATTCCATTTCTAAAGCGCCTAAAGCATCTTTATCCTGAGTACGTTTACGTTTATCTTTTACGGCTCTTGCAAATAATTTTTTGTCAAGAACTACACCGTGTAAAGACGGAGACGCTTTTAATGAAGCATCTTTTACATCACCAGCTTTATCCCCGAAGATTGCACGAAGCAATTTCTCTTCAGGAGTTGGATCTGATTCTCCTTTTGGTGTAATTTTTCCGATCAAAATGTCGCCAGGTTTAACCTCTGCTCCAATTCTGATCATACCGTTTTCATCTAAATCTTTAGTAGCTTCTTCAGAAACGTTAGGAATATCGTTTGTTAACTCTTCATTTCCTAACTTCGTATCTCTAACCTCTAATGAATAATCATCAACATGGATAGAAGTAAAAATATCATCACGAACTACTTTTTCAGAAATTACAATCGCATCCTCAAAGTTATACCCTTTCCATGGCATGAACGCAACTTTTAGGTTTCTACCTAAAGCCAATTCACCATTTTGAGTAGCATATCCTTCTGATAATACCTGACCAAGACTAACTCTGTCCCCTTTTCTTACGATTGGTTTCAGGTTGATACTTGTTCCCTGATTGGTTTTTCTAAATTTAATTAAGTTGTAAGTTTTCTCATCAGCATCAAAACTAACCATTCTTTCATCTTCAGTACGGTCGTATTTAATGGTAATGATATTAGCATCTACATATTCTACAGTTCCATCTCCTTCAGCATTAATCAACACTCTCGAATCTGAAGCTACCTGACGCTCTAAACCTGTACCAACAATTGGTGCTTCCGG
Source organism: Flavobacterium cupreum (assembly GCF_003996965.1). Taxonomy (GTDB): domain Bacteria; phylum Bacteroidota; class Bacteroidia; order Flavobacteriales; family Flavobacteriaceae; genus Flavobacterium; species Flavobacterium cupreum. The sequence continues at coordinate 50,997 of NZ_QWDM01000017.1, forward strand.
ACGGATCAAAGGAACCGCCTGACGCATCATGTTAGAACCCATCAAGGCTCTATTCGCATCATCATGTTCCAGGAAAGGAATTAATGAAGCCGAAATCGAAGCAATCTGGTTAGGAGCAACGTCTGTATAATGTACTGCTGATGGCTCAACAACCGGGAAGTCACCTTCCTCACGGGCAATAACATTGCTCGCTGTAATTTTACCTGAAGCATCCATTTCAATGTTTGCCTGAGCAATCATTTTACCTTCTTCTTCTTCAGCACTTAAATATATAGGAGTACTTTCTAAATCAACTACACCATTTGTAACTTTACGGTAAGGAGTTTCGATGAAACCCATTCCGTTAACTTTTGCATAAACACCAAGAGATGAAATCAAACCAATGTTTGGTCCCTCAGGAGTTTCAATCGGACATAAACGACCATAGTGTGTATAGTGAACGTCACGAACCTCGAAACCAGCTCTCTCTCTCGAAAGTCCACCAGGTCCAAGTGCAGATAATCTTCTTTTGTGTGTAATCTCAGCTAATGGATTCGTTTGATCCATAAATTGAGACAACTGGTTCGTACCAAAGAAAGAGTTGATAACCGATGATAATGTTTTAGCATTAATCAAATCGATTGGTGTAAACACCTCGTTATCTCTAACGTTCATTCTCTCACGAATAGTTCTTGCCATACGTGCCAAACCAACACCGAATTGTTGAGACAATTGTTCTCCAACTGTTCTAACACGACGGTTTGATAAGTGATCAATATCATCAATCTCTGCTTTAGAGTTGATCAATTCGATCAAATATTTTACAATGGTAATGATATCTTCTTTGGTAAGCACTTGCTTTTCCATCGGGATATCTAAACCAAGTTTTTTGTTCATTCTGTAACGACCAACTTCACCTAAGTTATAACGTTGATCAGAGAAGAACAATTTATCTATAATACCACGAGCAGTTTCCTCATCAGGCGGTTCAGCGTTACGCAACTGACGGTAAATATGCTCTACAGCTTCTTTTTCAGAGTTTGTTGGATCTTTTTGTAACGTATTGTGGATAATAGCATAATCTGCCTGATTATTATCCTCTTTATGTAACAAAATAGATTTAACGTTAGAATCGATGATTTCTTCAACATTATCTTTGTCGATAATAGTATCACGATCAAGGATGATTTCGTTACGTTCGATAGAAACTACCTCACCGGTATCTTCATCCACGAAATCCTCGTGCCAGGTGTTCAATACACGTGCAGCAAGTCTTCTTCCAATATATTTTTTAATACCTGTTTTAGAAACTTTAATTTCTTCAGCAAGGTCGAAAATTTCAAGGATATCCTTGTCTCTTTCGAATCCGATTGCACGGAATAAAGTTGTTACCGGTAATTTTTTCTTTCTGTCGATATAAGCATACATTACGCTGTTGATATCGGTAGAAAATTCTATCCAGGATCCTTTAAAAGGAATTACTCTGGCAGAATAAAGTTTTGTTCCATTTGCATGGAATGACTGACCAAAGAAAACCCCAGGAGAACGGTGTAGTTGAGATACTACTACACGCTCAGCACCATTGATAACAAAGGTACCGCTTGGAGTCATATAAGGTATTGTTCCAAGGTAAACATCTTGTACAATAGTTTCAAAATCTTCGTGTTCTGGATCAGTACAATATAGTTTTAACCTGGCTTTTAAAGGCACACTATACGTAAGACCTCTCTCTATACATTCTTGAATTGTATAACGTGGTGGATCAACAAAATAATCTAGGAATTCCAATACAAAGTTATTTCTTGTATCTGTAATTGGAAAGTTTTCCATGAAGGTGTTGTACAACCCTTCGTTGCCTCTTTCGTCAGATTTAGTTTCTAATTGAAAAAAATCTTTAAAAGATTTAACCTGAACATCTAAGAAATCCGGATAGTCAGGAATATTTTTTGTAGAGGCAAAATTCAATCTTTCAGTCTGATTTGTTATCATCAATGGACAAAATTTTGATTAAAAAAAAGTAATTTTTTGTGTAAAAACACATTGTTTAATTCTACTTTTTTTTTGTAATCAATACATCTTTAAAATGAACAAAGAGTAGCAAGTTCAATTTTTTTCTTCGTATTGATCAAAAAAAACTTTTTCGTATCTTAAACTATTTGATAATAAAATTGGATATATTTTATTATACGAAAAATGGTTTAGGCCATTGAGCGTTCACTCAAGACCTAAACCTAGTTCTTAAAACCGAGTTGAATTATTTTAATTCAACTACAGCTCCAGCTTCTTCTAATGATTTTTTAAGACCTTCAGCCTCTTCTTTAGAAACACCTTCTTTAACGTTACTTGGAGCACCGTCAACTACATCTTTAGCTTCTTTCAAACCTAAACCTGTAAGTTCTTTAACTAATTTTACAACAGCTAATTTAGAAGCTCCAGCTTCTTTTAATACTACTGTAAATTCAGTTTGTGCTTCTTCAGCAGCACCTTCTCCACCACCAGCAGCAACTACTACAGCTGCAGCAGCAGGCTCGATACCATACTCATCTTTTAATATTGTTGCTAATTCGTTAACTTCTTTAACTGTTAGGTTAACTAATTGTTCTGCGAATTGTTTCAAATCTGCCATTTTTTCTATCGTTTAAAATGATTTGTAAAATTATAATTTATTTGTGTGTGCGAATTTAGTAACACAAAAGACAACCTGTCTTTTATATTATGCTTCCTCAGTTGCTGCTTCTGATTCTTCTCCAGCAAATTTGTTTTGAAGAGCAGAAATAATTCTTTGAGCAGGAGATTGTAATAATCCAATAAGTTCTCCAAGAAGTTCTTCTTTAGATTTAATAGTTGCTAGTGCATCTAATTGATCATCTCCAATATAAATTTCAGAGTTAATATAAGCTCCCTTTAATACAGGTTTAGCTGATTTTTTTCTGAAATCTTTAATTATTTTTCCAGGTGCATTTGCAACATCTGAAATAAATATAGCACTGTTACCAGTCAATACTGAAGGTAAATCACCATAGTCATTAGCAGAAGCTTCCATTGCTTTTGCAAGCAAAGTGTTTTTTACAACCTCTAATTTAATACCTGCTTTAAAGCAAGCTCTTCTTAAGCTTGAAGTTGTTTCTGCATTTAATCCAGAAATATCAGATACATAAATAATATTTGTACCAGCTAACTGTGCAGTTAAATCTTCAATCGCGATTGATTTTTCTTCTCTAGTCATACTAAAAATTATTAACTACCAATTATACTGCTTTTGGGTCCAATGCAATTGCAGGACTCATAGTGCTTGTAAGGTGAATACCTTTAATGTAGGTACCTTTAGCAGCAGTTGGTTTAAGTTTGATTAATGTTTGAATAATTTCGTGTGCATTGTCATAAATTTGCTCAGCTCCAAAAGAAACTTTACCAATTCCTGCATGTACGATACCAGTTTTATCAACTTTAAAGTCAATTTTACCAGCTTTAACCTCTGCAACAGCTTTTGCAACATCCATAGTTACAGTACCTGTTTTAGGGTTTGGCATTAAACCTCTAGGTCCTAAAATACGACCTAATGGACCTAATTTACCCATAACAGCCGGCATAGTGATGATCACATCAACATCTGTCCAACCGTCTTTAATTTTTTGTAAATAATCGTCAAGACCTACATAGTCTGCTCCGGCTTCTTTAGCTTCCGCTTCTTTATCCGGAGTAACCAATGCTAATACTTTAACATCTTTACCAGTTCCGTGAGGTAATGTAACTACACCTCTAACCATTTGATTCGCTTTTCTTGGATCTACACCCAAACGAACTGCGATATCAACAGACTCATCAAATTTTGCAGAAGCTATAACTTTAATCAATGCAGCTGCATCTTTCAAAGAGTATAGTTTGTTCTTTTCAATTTTTGAAGCAGCCTCTTTTTGCTTTTTTGTTAATTTTGCCATTTCTTTCTCTTAATTAAAAAGGAGCATCTCCTGATACAGTTATACCCATAGATCTAGCAGTTCCGGCGATCATACTCATTGCAGATTCGATTGTGAATGCATTTAAATCTACCATTTTATCTTCAGCAATTGCTTTGATAACGTCCCAAGTAACACTAGCTACTTTTTTACGATTTGGTTCACCTGATCCAGACTTTAGCTTTGCAGCTTCCAATAATTGGACAGCAGCTGGAGGAGTCTTAACAACAAAATCAAATGATTTGTCTTTATACACAGTAATTTGTACTGGGCATATTTTGCCAGGTTTATCTTGTGTTCTAGCATTGAACTGCTTACAGAACTCCATGATATTAACCCCAGCAGCTCCTAAAGCAGGTCCAACCGGTGGCGACGGATTCGCAGCACCTCCCTTAACTTGTAGTTTAACTACCTTACTAATTTCTTTAGCCATTTTTTAAAAAAATTTAACACCATAATCATTGGAAGCGACTATAGTGGTTATTATAGATGTAACAAAAATTATACTTTTTCAACTTGCATAAAACTCAATTCCAATGGTGTTTTTCTTCCGAAAATTTTCACCATTACTTCAAGTTTACGCTTTTCTTCATTGATTTTTTCAACCGTACCATTAAACCCGTTAAAAGGACCATCGATCACTTTAACAGTTTCACCCAGGTTAAATGGAATAGCACGAGTATCTGTATTTACAGCTAACTCATCTACTTTTCCTAACATACGATTTACTTCAGAAAGTCTCAACGGAACAGGTTCTCCTCCTTTGATCTCTCCTAAAAAACCAATTACACTAGTAATTGACTTAATAATATGAGGTATCTCACCAACCAAGTTGGCTTCGATCATAACATACCCAGGGAAGTAAACTTTATCCTTAGACATTTTCTTTCCCTCTTTTACAGTAACTACTTTTTCTGTAGGCACTAAAACTTGGGAAACATAATCACCCATACCTAGTCTGGCAATTTCAGTTTCGATATAAGCTTTGACTTTATTTTCCTGTCCGCTTACAGCTCTAACCACATACCATTTTTTCACATTATTATCTGCCATCACAAAAAAATTATCCTTTTAACCAGTTAAAAAATCCAGCCAAAGCTTTTGCAAAAAATTCGTCTACTCCCCATGTTGCCAAGGCGAATAAAACCGAAAATACAGCCACAACAATTGTCAATTTTTGAACCTCAGCCCAAGCAGGCCAAGTAACATTTGACTTCAACTCTTCGAAAGCCTCTGATAAATAATTAGTAACTTTTGTCATTTGATATATTTTATATTGCACGGGCGGAGGGATTCGAACCCCCATCAACGGTTTTGGAGACCGCTATTCTACCCTTGAACTACGCCCGTAATTAAAAGCCAGTGATTTCAATTATGAAAATCAACTGGCTTTCTTATAATTTTTATAGGATTATCCTACGATTTCAGTCACCTGACCTGCACCTACAGTTCTACCACCTTCACGGATAGCGAAACGTAAACCTACGCTCATTGCGATTGGGCTTAATAAAGATACATTGATAGTCAAGTTGTCTCCTGGCATTACCATCTCTACTCCTTCTGGTAAAGTAATAACTCCTGTTACGTCAGTTGTACGTACGTAGAACTGTGGACGGTAGTTATTATGGAATGGAGTGTGACGTCCACCTTCTTCTTTTTTCAAGATATAAACCTCTGCTTTGAAAGTAGCGTGTGGTTTTACTGATCCTGGCTTAATGATAACCATTCCTCTTTTGATAGATTCTTTATCAACACCTCTTAACAATAAACCTACGTTATCTCCAGCTTCACCTCTATCAAGGATTTTACGGAACATCTCAACTCCTGTAATAGTAGAAGTTAATTTATCAGCTCCCATACCAATGATTTCAACAGCATCACCTGTATTAGCAATACCAGTTTCGATACGACCTGTAGCAACAGTTCCACGACCAGTAATTGTAAATACATCCTCAACTGGCATCAAGAATGGTTTTGCAGTATCACGGATTGGCTCTTCGATCCAAGCATCAACAGCTTCCATTAATTCAATAATTTTAGGAACCCAAGCAGGATCATTGTTCAATCCTCCTAAAGCAGAACCTTGAACAACAGGACCATTATCTCCATCATATTCGTAGAAAGATAATAAATCTCTGATTTCCATTTCAACAAGCTCTAATAACTCAGCGTCATCAACCATGTCAACTTTGTTCATGAAAACTACCATTCTAGGAATACCAACCTGGCGACCTAAAAGGATGTGCTCACGAGTTTGTGGCATTGGACCATCTGTAGCAGCAACTACTAAGATAGCTCCGTCCATTTGAGCAGCACCAGTAACCATGTTCTTTACGTAATCCGCGTGACCTGGACAGTCAACGTGAGCGTAGTGACGGTTAGCTGTTTCATACTCTACGTGTGATGTATTAATAGTAATACCTCTTTCTTTCTCCTCTGGAGCGTTATCGATTTGATCAAACGATTTTGCTTGACAGTAACCTGCGTCAGACAATACTTTTGTAATTGCTGCAGTTAATGTAGTTTTTCCGTGATCCACGTGTCCAATTGTACCTATGTTTAAGTGCGGTTTGGAACGATTAAAATTCTCCTTTGCCATTTTACTTAATTTTTAATCTTAGTTATATATTAATTTTCAATTTCCTACTTACTTGAGCCAATGTCGGGAATTGAACCCGAGACCTCTTCCTTACCAAGGAAGCACTCTACCCCTGAGCTACACCGGCAGAATCCTTGATTTAAGAGTCTTAATCAGTATTTTGATTTATTCAAATCAAAACCTGAAAAACATAATCTAAAATTCATTTTGTGGGGAGAGCAGGATTCGAACCTGCGAAGTTCACACAGCAGATTTACAGTCTGCCCTCGTTGGCCGCTTGAGTATCTCCCCGGACAATATTAGATTTTTTGATGTAAGTTTTTAGAAGAATCTAAAACCAAATCAGAAAATCCAAATTTGTTTATTCCATAATTTTAAAGAACCTGTTTCAAATCGCATTTGAAACCTTTTTCTGAGCCGGCGGAGGGACTCGAACCCACGACCTGCTGATTACAAATCAGCTGCTCTAGCCAACTGAGCTACGCTGGCAATAACATTAAAAAAGTCCGCTATTTCTAACGGACTGCAAATGTAGCTATTTTATCTTTGAATCAAAACATTTTTTGAAAAAAATTTTAATTATATGTGTGTTCTTATTTTTTCTTTCCTTTTTACCAGTAAACGTTCTAAAGATTCTGCCGAAAGTTCTACCGCTTCTTCAAAAGTTTTACACTGCTTTTTTACCAAAAAATCATCCCCAGGAACATTAATCTTTATCTCCACTGCTTTATTCTCCTTATCACTAGTTCTTTCCACTTTTAAAAAAACATCTGCCGAAACCACACGATCGTAGTATTTTTCCAATTTATCCATTCTTTCCTGAATAAAATCTACCAACTTTCTGTCAACAGTAAAGTTAACTGCATGAACATCTACCTTCATAATATAAATTTTAGGGTTAAACATTAAGAATTACTACTTATTCCTTGGATGGGCCTTAACGTATACTTTTTTAAGTTCTGCCAAACTATTATGAGTATAAACCTGTGTTGAAGCCAGGCTGGAATGTCCTAATAATTCTTTAACTGAATTTAAATCTGCTCCGTTATTCAGTAAATGAGTCGCAAAAGTATGCCTGAGGACATGGGGACTTTTTTTTACCTTTTCAGAGACTTTACTAAAGTAAGAATTAATTAATCGATACACAAAAGATTCACTTAATTTTAATCCTTTTTTCGAAATAAAAAAATAATCTTCATCGACGATTTTCGCAACAGAAACTCTTTCACTTAGATACAATTTAAACTGCGCCACAATAACCGGAAGAATCGGAATTATACGCTCCTTATTCCTCTTCCCTAAAACCTTAATTACATTCGACGATAAATCAACATTATACATCATTAAATGTATCAGCTCCGCTCTTCGCATTCCTGTTGTGTAAAACAAATCAACAATCAGCTTATCGCGTATTTCTTCAAAACCTACCGGATCACTTACCTCCTCTATCAAATCCGTAAGTTCTTTTTCAGAAAACGGAATCTGAATAATCTTAGGCGTTTTTAAAGCCTTATGCTTTAGCATTGGATTTATTTCGATTTGCCTGATTTTTAAAAGAAATTTGTAATACGCTTTCAAAGAAGCCATTTTCCTGTTTACGGAAACATTAGAAATATCCTGATCCACTAAAGAGACAATCCAGCTCCTAATCTGACTGTAATTAACCTGATCTATATTTTCCTGTTCAAAATGAGTTTTATTGAACAATTCAAAAAACAAAATATCATTTAAGTAAGCATTAACCGTATGAGGAGAATATTTTTTCTCCAACTGAAGATAATCCCGAAACGCTTCTTTATTTGTCTTCATAAGAATTTTATACTTATATATAATGCAAACACCTATTTACCAAATACGGCCTTCAAAACACTAAAATCACAAAAACGTAAAAAATTGAGCGCAAAAAAAACCGTTAGCATCAAAGTTAAAACTTTTTGATGACTAACGGTAATTATTTTTAAAAGGCTAATACTAACTTTCTAAACCATCTCTCATGTTTTGAATGTAAGCCGCTTTTTGAATTTGAGCTCTTTTGATAACAGAAGGCTTAATAAAAGCAGTACGTGCTCTTAGTTGACGAACAGTTCCTGTTTTATCAAATTTTCTTTTATAGCGCTTTAATGCTCTATCGATATTTTCTCCGTCTTTAATTGGTATAATTAACATAATATAGACACCTCCTCTCGTTAAGGGTGCAAAAGTATATATTAATTTTGAATTATGAGTTATGAATTATGAATTATTTTTAAGAAAAAAGAATATCGAATAAAGAGTATAGATTTCATCCTAAATTTTTTACTCTATATTCTATATTATACTCTTGATTCTCTACTCTTTATTCTATCTTCTTTTTTCTATATTCCATATTCTTTACTCTTTACTCTTTCAGTAAATTCCTGGATATAACTAATTTCTGAATTTCTGTCGTTCCCTCCCCTATGGTACATAATTTGGAATCACGGTAAAATTTCTCCACAGGAAAGTCTTTTGTATATCCGTAGCCGCCATGAATCTGTACTGCCTCGTTGGCTACTTTTACACAAACTTCTGATGCGTACATTTTAGCCATAGCCCCTAACGTAGTAACAGGTCTATGTTCTTGTTTCAGGAAGGCCGCTTTATGCAATAACAATTCCGAAGCCTCAATTTCTGTTGCCATGTCTGCCAGTTTAAAAGATATCCCCTGAAAACTGCTAATAGGCTGCCCAAACTGATACCTTTCCTTTGAATATTTTAATGCGGCTTCATAAGCTCCTTTTGCAATCCCTAATGACAAGGCACCAATAGAAATTCGCCCTCCATCTAATATCTTCATAGCCTGAACAAAGCCCTGCCCTACTTCTCCTAACCTGTTGGCATCGGGAACACGACAATTGTCAAAAACCAATTCGGCTGTTTCACTGGCCCGCATTCCTAATTTATTTTCTTTTTTGCCTGATGTAAATCCGGGCATTCCTTTTTCAAAAACGAAGGCTGTCATTCCTTTCGAGTCTCCTTTTTCTCCCGTTCGTACAATGACAACTGCAACATCACCTGAAATAGCATGTGTGATAAAATTCTTAGCTCCATTTACTACCCAAAAATCACCATCCTTTACAGCAGTTGTATTCATTCCGCCGGCATCAGAACCTGTATTATGTTCTGTCAAACCCCAGGCACCAATAAATTCTGCAGTTGCCAGTTTTGGCAACCATTTTTTCTTTTGTTCTGCATTTCCAAAAGTCAGGATATGATTTGTACATAATGAATTATGTGCTGCAACTGATAACCCGATAGAAGGATCCACTTTCGAAATTTCTTCAACCACTGTTATGTATTCGTGATATCCTAGGCCACTTCCTCCATATTCTTCCGGTACCAACACTCCCATATATCCCATTTCTCCTAATTTTTTAAATAAGGGAACCGGAAAGGTCTGCGCTTCGTCCCATTCCATTATATTGGGTCTGATATTTTTTTCTGCAAATTCCTTTATCGATTGTGCAATCATCGACTGTGTTTCGTTATAATCAAAATTCATTGTAGTCAGTTTTTTTTAGAACTCCAAATATAAACTAATTATTTTTGCTTTATCAACAGGAAAACCTTTAATTTTTGCTAAATCCTCAATATTTTTAAAATCTCCGTTCATACTTCGATATGTAATGATTTGTTTTGCCAGTCCGTATTTAAAATAACTAAACTGGGATAATTCTTTTAAAGACGCCTCGTTTATTGGTATTTTTTTAAAATCAGGAAGGGAGTAAATCCTGAAATTGGCATTTAATTCATACAGGACTTCCGGAGAAAGTCCCCAAACGTCATTCAGCTGTTCCATTGAGACAAAACCTCCTAAAATTTCTTTTTGTTTTAAAATCCGTAATGACAGGGCTTCACCAACGCCAAATATTTTAACTAAATCCTCCTGAGTGGCCAGATTTATATCTTTTAAAACTTTTTTCTCCTTTCTGGCGAAAGGTTCGCTTTTGTGCTTTTCATATCCTTTATAATCCTTTTTATCGTATACTATCGCTTTTTTATTGTTTACCCATTCCGGAAATTTAAAAAGAGGTGAAATAGCTTTTAATAATGAATCTGAAATTTTTGTAACCTGCTGAAATTCTTCTGCCGAACTTATATATTTGTTTTCTTTTCGAAAGGCAATCAACCTGTCAATTTCTGCAACCGACATTCCGAGTTTATACCCTTTATAATCTGATATAAAATTCGGATTGAATAGATAGACTTGCGGTTTGTTTTTATATTTTTCTTTTTTCAGAGAATCGATTTCGCTCTGAACCGCCATCCATTTTTCTTTTTCAGGAGAATATTTTTCGGCTGCCTTAAAATTGCAAAAAAAATAGATCGCCTGCAACACTATAATTATTGCAAAAAGCATAAAAATTCCAATTCGTTGTTGTTTTGTAAACTTAAAATATAGCTGTATCGATTTAAAACTCATTTCTAAATATTTTTGACCGTTCGAAATTCTAAATTAAGTCAAAAAAATACAAATTTATTAAGAAAAATAACATAAATTTATTTTTAACACTTTTTGAGCTTTGCTGTTATTTCAAAAAGTGATTCCCGAATTCTAGTAATAGCTGTTAGTTTTTCCTTATTAAATATAAATCTTAAACATTTTATAACTTAAAATTATATAATTGTTTTTATTTTTTATAAAAAACAATACATTTGGAACTTAATAACAATAAACCACTATTATAGTATGTCAATTATGCGAGTTAAACCAATATCTGCTTTTGAAGCGGATATGAAAAAAAGTGATTTAAAAAGGGTTCTGGGAAAATGGAGCCTAACTGCCATTGGAGTTGGTGCCATTATTGGTGGAGGAATTTTTGTTCTTACAGGTACCGGAGCTTATTATCATGCTGGTCCTGCGTTAGCACTTTCTTTCATTATTGCAGGTATTGCCTGTGTTTTTGCAGCTCTTTGTTATTCTGAGTTTGCCTCTATTTTACCTGTTGAAGGCTCTGCGTATGCATATGCTTATGGTACAATTGGAGAAATTTTTGCATGGATTATTGGTTGGGGACTTATTCTTGAGTACGCAATGGGATCCATGACAGTAGCGGTCTCCTGGTCCGGATACTTTAATAAGCTGCTCAAAATGTTTCATATTCATCTCCCTGAATGGCTGACAACTGACCCTGCAAGTTACTCCGGAGAAGGTTTTTCTATGAACCTGCCGGCTTTTTGTATCGTTATTTTAGTTATTTCATTACTTATCAGAGGAACAAAAAGTGCAGCGAAAGCAAACAACATGATTGTTATTCTTAAAGTTTCTGCCGTAATATTTGTAATTATTGCAGGTCTTTTCTTTATTGATACTGCTAACTGGCACCCATTTATTCCGGCTGCTACTCAGATTATTGAAAAAGAAACTACACACAATGCTTACGGAATAGGCGGAGTTGTATCAGGAGCTGCAGCAATTTTCTTTGCTTATGTAGGTTTTGATGCTGTTTCTACACAAGCCGGAGAAGCTATTAATCCTAAAAAGGATGTTCCTTTTGCTATTATTGCTTCTTTATTAATTTGTACTACACTATACATTCTTGTTTCATTAGTATTAACAGGAATGATGAACTATAAAGATTTTAACCCACTGGGGCAATACCCTGAAGCGATTAAAGCTCCTGTTGCATATGCTTTTGATATTGCCGGACAAGGCTGGGCAGGTTTTATAATCACAATTGCTGCAACTATTGGTCTTGTATCGGTATTGATGGTAATGATTATGGGACAGTCAAGAATTTTTCTTGGAATGTCTAAAGACGGATTAATTCCTGCTGTATTCTCAAAGGTAAATCCACTTTCAGGAACTCCAAAAACGAACCTAATGATTTTAGGTGGTATTATCGCTGTAGTTGCTGCTTTTACACCAATTAATAAATTAGCCGATATGACTAGTTTCGGTACTTTATTTGCCTTTACAATGGTTTGTATTGCGGTTTGGATCCTAAGAGTAAAACAACCTCAATTAACCCGAACTTTTAAAGTTCCTGCTTTACCTATAATTGCTGTTTGTGGTATTTCGATCAATACTTATCTAATGATTAACTTAAGCTTAGATGCTCAGTTACTTTCACTTGGATGGCTCGCGATTGGTATCCTTGTTTATTTTGGATACAGCAAAAAAAGATCAAAACTGAATCTTAAAGATACTGAGTAATCATTTTTTATTACCGCATAAAAAACTCCAAATTTTCATATTTGGAGTTTTTTTTTTTATAAATCAAAAACAGAAGTTCGCTTGGCCCTGATTAAATCCTTTAACCGAATCCAAAAAGCTAAGGTTAAATAAACTCCAAACCCTAAACCTACGGTTACAAATGAAATATAAATAAAAAACAATCTTACACTTGTTACACGCATACCCAGTTTATCTGCTAACCTGGAGGATACATGAAAACCGTATTTTTCAAAAAAGAATTTTAGTTTTATAATTGCAGACATAATGGAAGTTAGATGTTGGATGTTGGATATTAAATACCTGTTTTGAATCTCAGATTTAAAGCAAAAGTACTAAATTATCTAATTTTCTAATGATCAAATTTCCTAATTAACTATTTGTTCTTTAACAATTCTATTCCAACGGCGCATTTCAGACAGGCTTTTTGATTGCAATATTCGTTTTTGAGCTGTAATAAAACTTGTGTGTCAAAAGCGCTTTTCGAAGTCAATCCGAAAGAGGCAAATTTATCGATGATTGAGTTTTTCTCCGGGGCTGCTTCTTTCATAAAATCAATTAAATTTTCAAAAATAAGTTCTCCTCTTTTTTGAGCATAAGCAAACTGAAGCGGAATAACAGTGTTGAGAATTATTAAATCTATAAATGCCTTTGATAATACTTTTGGCTTTTTACGGCTTTCCTTGTCAAACTGATAATGGTTCTGCCAGTATGGCCCAGCTGAAACCGTCAGCAATTCATAGACTTTTCCAACCGATTTTAATTCGATTATCTTAGAAAATAAATTTTGGTGTTTATGGTATAAAGCTGCTAATTGAGCAAGTCTGATCGTTGGAAAATTATCCGGCCGGTGTTTAAAAAACTCCAGCGGATCTGTGTAAGTTTTTATTAACTGATATTTATTTGAAAGATAAAAATACCTGATTTTCAAATCCATAAAATAAACATCTTCTTTTTCCGGATCTAATAAACCGGAACTGCCAAAAAGTAAAGCTTCCAGATTTTCTTTTTCAAAACTTTCTTTTCTGATGATTGAAAATGGGATTGATCGGGCTATTTGTAAAAAGGTATTTCCATTTGTATTTAAACCAAAATTCTTCGCCAATAAACAAAACAAAACAGCTTCCCAATCCTGACTTGTTTCCTGCAGTACATCTAAAATAAATTTGGATTTGCGTTCTAATCGTTCAAAAAATAATCGTTCCTGCCAGTTTTTAAAAACAAATTCATCTATACCAGCTATCTGCTTTTCACAAGATATCCATGATTTTGGTGCGACTAACGAATTATAGTTATTTATTATTTCGGCCGAAATGTAATCCCTCAAAACCAAAACCGGGATTTCAGTATTATTTCCTCTAAAAATCTCCGTATCATGTTCCCACACTACATGCAAAATCACATTTTCATATGCCACATCCCTTTCATGGCCATGAATGTACCAATCGGATGATTTTAAATGAATTTCGACATTTCCTGCCCACTTCTGATTTCCGATTATAATTTGAGCATTAAAAAAATCAGGTCCTGAAGATTCTAAATAGTCCCCCGTTCTGATAATGGTGACCGGCTCGTTTTGCGTCGTCTTCAGGTGCAGCGTCTCAAACTTTTTAAACTTCCACAGATAATGGAGAAAGTCTTCTTTCATCTTTAAACTTTTATATTAATTTCTAAAAGTTTAAAAATAAATAAAATAATATTAATCCTACAAATTTATTTGTTTAAATTATTGCAGCAGATATAATTTGGCACAGGCGCGGGCATCAGAAAGCGCTTCGTGGTGGTTCAGCACAATGTTCATTTCACGACAGCAATCACTCAGCTTGGTAGGTTTTAATCCCTTTGCTTTGTAAATTTTGACTGTACATTCCCATTTTGAGGCAATATTCAAATCTTCATATTGCAGCCCATGAAGCGCCATTGATTTGATTAAGACATTACGATCAAAGCTTTCATTATGCGCTACAACAACTTTGTTTCTTAATCTTTTTTCTATCTCCGGATAAACCTGTAAAAATGACTTTGCATTTACCGTATCACGCGGATAGATTCCATGCACGCGAATCGTGAAGGGATTGTATTCGTTATTGGGTGGTTTTATTAAGGTAACAAATTCATCTGTAATGATTCCGTTTTCTACGGTAACAATTCCGACAGAACAGGGATGGTAGGCTGTTGCCGTTTCAAAATCTATGGCTGTAAAATTCATGTCTTTTTTATCTTTAAGCTAAAAAATCCATAAATCTAATTTGCAGGATTAGATTTATGGATTACTCCTTTATTAATTGTATCTTATTTTATCGATCCAATGATATCATATTTAGTTATAATATGGTGATTGCCGTTTTCCAATTCGATCAGGACAGCATCATTTTCTTTGGTGAATAATTTGGAAACCTCCTCAATTGGTGTTCCCATCTTCACAATAGGAAAAGGTTTGCCCATTACTTCCTTAATCGGTTTTTCGGCTACATTTTTATCCGCCACATAACTTCTGAACAAATCTGTCTCATCAACAGAACCTACAAATCCGGTAATATCTACCACAGGAATTTGCGAGATTTTATACTTACGCATACGCTCAATGGCATGCGAAACCAATTCTTCGGTACGTACGACAATTAATTCCTTATCGATATGGTCTTTGATGACGTCTTCTGCTTTTGTTATGTTTTCTTCCAAAAAGCCACGTTCACGCATCCAGTCATCATTGAACATTTTACCTACATAGCGGCTTCCTGAATCGTGGAAAAGAACCACAACCACATCCTCAGGCTTAAAGTGTTCTTTAAGCTGTAACAATCCTTTTATGCAGGCTCCGGCAGAATTCCCCACAAAAATAGCTTCTTCCAGTGCAATTTTTCTGGTATAAACTGCTGCATCCTTATCGGTTACTTTTGTAAATCCGTCGATTAAAGAAAAGTCAACATTTTTAGGTAAAATATCTTCCCCGATTCCTTCGGTGATATACGAGTAGATTTCGTTTTCATCAAAAATTCCGGTTTCGTGGTATTTTTTAAAAACGGAACCATACGTATCTATTCCCCATATTTTAATGTTTGGGTTTTTCTCTTTTAAGTATTTTCCAACTCCCGAAATTGTTCCTCCTGTTCCGACACCTACTACGAAATGAGTGATTTTTCCGTCTGTCTGTTTCCAGATTTCAGGTCCTGTCTGCTCATAATGCGCCAAAGAATTGGACATATTATCGTATTGGTTTACATACCATGAATTTGGTGTTTCCAAAGCCAGGCGCTTTGAAACCGAGTAATAAGAACGCGGATCAGTTGGCTCAACATCTGTAGGGCAAACTACCACTTTTGCGCCAACAGCACGAAGAATATCCATTTTTTCTTTCGACTGCTTATCTGATATTACACAAATCAATTTATATCCTTTGATGATGGCTACAAGCGCCAATCCCATTCCTGTATTTCCGGAAGTACCTTCAATAATAGTTCCTCCCGGCTGTAAACGGCCATCTGCTTCAGCATCTTCAATCATCTTTACGGCCATTCTGTCTTTTACAGAATTTCCGGGATTAAAAGTTTCGACTTTTGCCAATACCAACGCATCAATTTCAGCAACAATCTTGTTGAGTTTTACTAATGGCGTATTACCAATTGTTTCTAAAATATTTTTTGAAAAGTCCATTTTATTTGAATTTAAAATTTGGTTTAAAATTGAAACAGGTCCTGTTTTTTATTGGAAGAAATTCCAAACTAAACCAAATCGGATCGTAAAATCGCGATATGGATTATCAGGAGCTGAGTAATAATTATTTTGTGCAAAAGCAGCATTAAAGTGTTCTGCTTTTAAATAAAATCTGGTCTGGCGAATTCTGGCGTTAACAAAGAAATCAAAGTTGGCATAATTCCCTATTTTCTTGTCATCCTGAACAAAAAATTCCCCAACAACCGGATTATAGGAGTTACCATAATATTCAGTGAAATAATTGAATGTAATTCCGGTCTGAATGTATAGTGCTTTCTTGAAAAAATAACTGGAGTAATAAAATGTATTTCTGGTTACAAAATCAGGAACATTTAAAATTAAATCCGACTGATCTACTTTTTGATACAATAGCGTGTTATCTAATGCAAAAGGCCCAAATTTGAACTCACGGCTGGCTTTTAAAGACAAATAATTGATGGCATTACCATACTGGGCGGGATTTACAATTTGTGTCTGAGCCGCAATTTCTGCGGGATTGGAAACATCTTCAAAATACAAATGATCTTTTAAAACCGAATATTGAACTTCAGCATTTAACCAGGGAGTAAAAACATTGGCACTAATTGAATTTATTTTTTCATTTTTGAAGTTATTCGACCAGTTGTATTTTATAAAACTACTTTGGTATAAATTGTAATTATTATTAGGCAGTTTATTAATGTTCTGGTATCTGAAGTCAAATTTGATTTTATCATTCAAAGTATACCTTAATTTCGCATCTAAATCAGACAGTGACTGATTGGTGATGGATCTGGAATATAAAAATCGGCCATTCCATTTGTTTTTCTGGTATTCATACTGTCCTCCAACATTATTGATCTGCCTGTAAAGATTATTCGGGATGGCAACAAGTCCGTTTGCATCAAGTATGACCCTGTTGTATTCGTAGTTCGATCTGTAATCGTCAATAAAGAAATTGAATTTCCCTAAAAGTGAATTCCCATAGGCAAGACCGGCTTTGTTGTACAATTTTTCGAAATGCGTCTGATCGTTTATTCCATTAGTTACATACGAATTTCCGAATCGGTTTACAGACTGGTTATCCACAGTAGAAGTTACAGTGGCCTGATTGTATTCATAAAATTTGTTTTCATAATTGAACTGATGTGTCACGTACAAATTATTGTTTCCTTCTTTTGGGTTAATCCTGAAAGCATGGTCAAAGAACAAACGTCTTCCTTTTAAAAAGGATTTAGCATCTGTTAAATAAACCTGTAATCGCTGGCGATTGTTAAAATCCTTATTGCCGCTTTCGAAATCTTCGGGTGTTGTAATCCCGCCATTTTCTTCATTTAAAATATCCTGATAGGTATAATGTGCTTTTAAAACATATCTCATATCAGTCGTAAAATAGCTTGTGGTAAATCTGAAATTCCCTGTACTTGCCAACTGATTGATGTAATCTCCCTCTGAACGCAACCCTCTGTAGGCCATCGAGAAATTAAGGTTTTTGGAAGTATTTAGCGTAATAAACGAATCTACGTTTTGCCCTTTATTGATTGTTGTATTAAAAAACAGTTCTGTAAAAGGAGTTGCCGCAGAATAATATGGAATCTGATTTGCTTCCAGAAAATTGAAATGTTTCCCTTTAAAACCTAATTCGGGATAAGGTGAAAAATCGGTTAAACTGTATTGTAACGTATTATAGGTCTGCCCGATATTCGAAAAAGGCAAAAGTCCGAAATTATCCTTTCTGAGGTAATTTTGCTTGTAAGCACTTTTTAAGGTTAATGAGGTATCGGCATAAGTGGTATCATGCTCCAGGGTAATAGTCTGATATTGGTCGATGGTCGCAATTTTGGCTTTTTTCTTTTTAAGGGTATCGGTAATACTTGAATATTTTGTATTCATATCCAAATTGCTTTTAGGAGTATTTTTTTCCTGAGAAAACAATACGGCAGGCACTACTAATAGATATAAAAAAAAGAATATTCTCATGTGATCACTTTATATATAATTATTTCGGCAAAAATTTACTGAGCAAAGGTAAAAGATAAAAACGTATAAAAAAACATATTATACCTTTGCAGCGTAAAGAAAGCAGAGAAAAACAGACACTTATAAAGCAAACGACAGACACTGTTGAAATATTTTAAAATATTCCCAAACAATTTTTCAAAAAACAATCTGAATGAGCTGGGGTAACTCCAAAAAAAAACCGGGCTTGAAGTACATCAAGCCCGGCTTTTAAAAAAAATTATGTTATTATTTATCTGTTTGCATTTACAGCATCCTCAATAAATGGGTTAGAATCAATTTCAGCCTGAGGAATTTTTAAGAAAAATTTCTTGTCATCTGCTGTTAAATTAGCAGCAGCTCCAACTCTGTGATTACCTGTTCTGGTAATCCCTCTTCTTAGACGTTTTGCATCAAACCACTCTACACCATTTTCAGCATAAAGTTCTTTTCTTCTTTCTACTAAGATTTCTTCTATAAGTGCAGCTCCTGTATTTGTAGATCTAACAGCATTTACATCTCTGTCTTGTTGTAAAGCAAAAAGTAAATCATGCGCTCCGGTAAAATCATTTAATCTTGCTTTTGCTTCCGCTTCAATCAAGATCATTTCAGGAGTTCTGAAAATAGCATTATCTCCTTCAAAGGTAAAAGTAAATTTACGAGTAATCCAATATCTGTAATCGTTAAGATTTGTGATAGAGGCACTTTTTTTCTGGAAATAAGCTCTAACATCAGTTGCAGAAAACAAAGCAACAAAATCTCTGTTGATATAAGTAGCAGAATATGACGTAGTCAGGTGATCTGTCATAGAAGCCGGTGCATTATAGTAGTAGTTAGACTGATCTGATCTTTGTGCACTACCCCAAATCCATTCCACATTCTCAACATCATCAAATCCGGAACGGTAGCTTGCTGCATCTAATACTGCTTCAGGATCACCTCCATAAGCCGCGTTAGCTGCTGCTTGTGCACCAGTCCAGTTGCCCATTACCTGATACACCTGAGCTAACATTGCGTTTGCAACTGCTTTATTGATGTACGATTTACCCAAACGGTCTTCTGTTAACCCGGCCACAGCTTTTGTCAAATCATCTACAATTAATTTATAAACTTCTCCAACCGTAGACATTGGCTGTCCTTCTTTAGAACTAACTGTATAAATAGGCGGTGCAGAGAAATTTACATCTGCAGAATATGTTGGAGCAAATTCCATCACTAACTGGTGGTAGAAAAAAGCTCTTAACGCGTAACCGTTAGCAGCTAATTCTATTTTATCGGCTGGAGCCAGCGCAGTACTTTTCTCAACACCAGCAATTAAAACATTTGCCTGATTGATCATATAGAAACAATAGTTCCAGGTGAACGTTGTTCTTCTATAGGTTGGCTCACGGTTATCATTGGCATAGTCAAAGTTAAACCAGGTATTCTCCTGAATTAAATCATTTCCTTTCACACTACGTGCAAAAAAGATAGAGTTAAGACCAGCAGCATCTGTGCTTGTAAACTGACCTCTAAATTGTCTGGTAATTCCCGAGATAAAAGACTCAACACCTTCTCTTGAGCCAAAAACCACTTCCTCACTAACACCCGATGTTGGTTTGGGTTCCTCAAGAAATTCCTGACTACAACCTACCATTATAAACAATGCCATGATGGCAATGAAAATTTTTGAAATTAAATTTTTCATATATATATCTTTTAAAATTCTAAATTAAGACCGAAAGAAATTACTCTCAAATTATAAGATCTGCTATCTGTAGCTCCATTAAAATCTTGCTCAGGATCGATTCCTTTATGAGATTGGAAGGTCACCAAATTATCTCCCTGAAAATATAATCTTAATTTAGTAAGTTTTACTTTTTCAATTAATGTTGTTGGAAAATTATATCCAAAGTTTAATGCTTTAAGCCTAACATAATCATTTTTATACAAGAAACGAGTTGATTGCGTATTAAAATCATTGTTAGAAGCCAGTAATAAAGGAACATCTGTAACATCCCCAGGTTTTTGCCAACGGTTTTCAATATCTGTAGATACTGCTCTACCGGAAGATTTATATCCTTCCATTAACCCTGCATATGTACTATCATATACATACGCTCCAAAACTAAAGTTGAACAAAATGTTCATATCAATATTTTTGTATCTGAAATAGTTGGTAAAACCACCTGTTACATCCGGTAAAGATGATTTATCTGCATAATATCTTGTAGCCTGAGCATATGTTTTGGTAGTCTCTCTTGCTCCTGTTGGCTTCCCATCAGCTCCTAAGACATCTTTATACCACATTCCATAACCTGTAGCCGGATCTACACCTGCCCATTCCTGCATATAGAAATCAAATAAAGATTTACCCACTTCCCATCTTTTATTTCCACTAGTAAAACTTGACTGCGTCAATTCAGCAATTTCGTTTTTAGCAAAAGTAAAATTCAAACTGGTTGTCCAAACAAAGTTTGGTGTATTGAAGTTTTTAGAACTTAACGCAAATTCCCATCCGTAATTTCTAAGAGCTCCAACGTTGGTTATTACACCATTAAAAAAACCTGTTGAATTTGTCAAAGGTCTTCTGTAAAGTAAATCAACTGATTTTTTGTTGTAATAATCAACGGTTCCTGTTATTCTATTGTTAAACAAACCGAAATCTACCCCTATGTCAGTAGAAGCGGTTTTCTCCCAGGAAAGAATTAAATCTACAGCATCACCCAGAACAACTCCGGAATTGTCCCCTTCGTTATATCCTGTCAAAAATAATTGTTTCGTCGGGAAATAAGTATCTCCATTAACGTCTCGGGTTTTATTATTACCTAATTCTCCATAAGACGCTCTTAGTTTTAATTCGCTCAGTATTGCATTATCTTTTAAGAAATTTTCTTCAGAGACTAACCACGATCCTCCTACTGAATAAAAACCTCCCCATCTCTCGCCTTGCTCAAATCTTGACGAACCGTCACTTCTGTAAGATCCTTCAACAAAATATTTTTCTTTGTAGTTATAAGCCAAACGTGCTAAATAACTTGAGATTCTCTCTTCGTCTATAGTTCCTGTTACATCTGTAGGGTTTGTTCTTCCGCTTAGCCATGTAACACCCGGTAAAAATTTCTCTCCCTGTGCTCCGAATGCATCAATTTTATATTGATAAGCTTCCTGAAGTACATCTGCAGAGAAGTTATGATCTCCAAAAGATTTCTTATAATTCAAACTATTAGTTATAGTACTAGCAGTTGTAACATCTCTGTCCTGACTAATTCTACCTCCAACACTTGATGCATAACCCACTTCATTACTGGCATAATTATAATAATCATATAAATATTTATCATAAGCAAAGTTTGTTTTAAAAGTCAAATCTTTAGCCAGTGTAATTTCCGCGTAAGCATTTGCAGTATAATTATCACGCTTGTAAGATGTTTTGTATTTATACAATGACCCGTAAGCATTCTCATTATTCAATTGTGGTCTTGTTCCATTTACAGCCTGACCCGGTACTCCTCCTCCGTAATCAAAAATAGGTTGTCCCTTACCATCAGCAACTAAATCACCATTACCATCTCTTCTGTATACAGGATAAATGGATGGAATTGTGTAAATAAACTGAATAGCACTTTGAAAACTTGAACCACTTTGTGAAGGGAAATTTTGATTAGAAGTCGAGTAAAACATCGTTCCTCCAACTCTAAACCAATCATTTACCTTTGAATCAAGACTTAAACGTGTAGTAATACGTTCGAATTTTGAAGTCTTAACATTTCCTTCCTGACCCAAATAATTAGAAGTAAAGAAATACTTCGTATTATCACTACCTCCGGAAACAGACATTGTATGTTCTTTTCTAACGGCAGCATCATTTAAGATTTCTTTTTCCCAATTCGTCTCCCACTTTTTGTTCGTAGTAACTAAATTTCCGTTCGCATCCACAGGCTGAGCTACTGTGTATGGATTATATCCTAATCTGGAAACTAATGCGTTTGACGCATTTGTACCTGCAAGTGCAGGAGCCTGATTGTTAACATACTGATTTGTATTTCTTAAGGCCTCCCAATTCAGTTTCACGTACTCATCTGAACCTACCATCTCATGCAATTTAACCGCATTGTCAGCAAAACCAACTTGTGTGGTAAAACTAACTCTTGGTGCAGAATTCAATTTTCCTCTTTTTGTTGTAATCAAAATTACACCATTTGATGCTCTTGAACCGTATAACGCTGTTGAAGAGGCATCTTTTAAAACAGTAATTGTTTCAATTTGGTCAGAACTGATTGTATTTAAGTTACCGCCAAAAGGAGCTCCGTCTAATACAATTAACGGGTCATTAGAACCATTAATAGAACCTACCCCTCTAATACGAATCACCGGGTTTTCTCCTGGCATACCTCCTGCAGAAATAATGTTAACACCCGCTACACTACCTTGCAAAGCAGTCAAAACACTTGAAGTTTGTTGCGTTTGTAGTACCTCTGAACCTATTGTAGAGATCGAACCAACAATTGCTTTTGCTTTTTGTTTACCGTAAGCAACAACTACTACTTCATCTAATGTTTTTTGAGATTCATTTAATGTAACATTTAATGTAGATGCCGTTCCAACTGTAGCAGTCAAATCCAACATACCTACGTAAGAGAACACAAGAACGTCTCCTGTTTTTGCTTTAATAGAATAACTTCCGTCAAAATCTGTTTGAGCACTGGTTTTTGCTCCCTTGACAACAACGTTTACTCCTGGAATAACTCCTGCATCACCAGAAACAACTCCGGTAATAACTCGTTCTTGTGCAAAAGAAAACTGCACAGACAACACTACTAAGAGTGTATAGATCCATTGTAATTTTAATTTCATTTGAATTTATTTTGAATTAGTATCTAGCAAACTTCTTAATTATTTCTTAAAATAACAAACATTTTCTACTGTTAAAGTTATTTTTTTTTAATGTAAGCTTAACACTTGATTGATATTTGTATTTTTTCAGCCCTAAACATGTGTTATTCTTAAAAAAACTACCAAAAAAATATTATATCCTTACAACAAAATTTTAACAGAATTTAACAGGTTCATTGCATAATTATCTATGTTTTAAAAAAATTAAGCTCAATTTATATAAAACTCAAAATAAACCCCTCAATTTAAAATATTGGTAAAAGCAATACTCATTTTAAAAACTATTCTGATATTTGTAACTTTAATTACTTATTATAAATATGCTTGAAAGAAATTTCTCAGGATTCGTTTTTGAAACCGGGACTGATGAAGCCGGAAGAGGCTGTTTAGCTGGTCCGGTTACTGCTGCGGCTGTCATTTTACCAGCTGATTTTGACAATGAATTTCTAAACGACAGCAAACAATTGTCCGAAAAAATCAGGGAACAATTAAAACCAATTATTGAACAACATGCAATTTGTTTCGCCGTTACACATTTGCACCCGGATGAAATTGATGAAATAAATATCCTAAACGCTTCCATGAAGGGAATGCACGAATGTATCCTGAAATTAAATCAGAAACCTGAATTTATTATTGTGGATGGTAATCGTGCGATAAATGCAAAACTAGGTTTGAAAAATACTTTTGGAAAACAATTTTCTGCAATCGAAATAGAATTATTAAAATCAATTCCGAGCCAGAGTATCATCAAAGGGGATTCTAAATTCCTCAGTATTGCCGCGGCTTCTGTTTTAGCAAAAACGTATCGGGACTCCTACATGAACCAGATTCACGAAGAATTCCCGATGTATAACTGGAAAAGAAACAAAGGGTATCCGACCAAAGAACATCGTGAAGCCATTAAAAAATACGGCCCGACCAAATACCATCGCATGAGCTTCAGGCTTCTTCCCGAACAACTGAGCTTAGACTTATAAAAACAAAAAGACTTATCGAGTGGATAAGTCTTTTTTGTTTTCTACTGATTTATTATTTTTTACTTTTCAGGAATTCGGCAAATTGTTTTGTATCATAATAAAAGGGCCGTATTGCGGTAATTTTTCCGTCTTTCAAATCAACATGCTCCGAAATTGGCAGTAAAAGTGTTTTACCTGACTTTTTCGCTTTGGCCTTTATGGTAAAATAAATAATTATTTCGTTTTTGGAAGCATCACTAAAATAAACAGGCTCCTTTTCTATCTGCAATTCAAAAAATTCAGCTGATTTGGCATACATTTTAGTCCATTCCTCAAAACCTGTAAAAGTTCCTCCGTATGGTAATCCCTCTGCCTGGTAATAAATAGCACCCGGCTCAATTAAGGTGGCGATTGTCGTGAAATCCCTGGTCTTAAAGAGACTTTCATAATATTTCGCAACCACTTTCAAATTTTCAGTTTCAAGATTTTTTAAAATATCAGCTTCCGACAGTGTCGCTTCAGGGTTCCAAAAGCCGATAATTTTACTCACCTGACCTTTTCCGTTTAACCTGGCAAAATCACGACCGGACATTATCAGTTTACTTTTTGAATCCAGAATTTTCCAGTCCCAGCTTACATAATTGTCTTTGACAACTTTTGCACCAGATGTTAATACTGCATCGGGATACTTTTTATAAAATTCATTTATCACATTATTGAATGCGGCTGTTCCCTTTACAGAAGCCGAAGGATCTTCGAAAGTACTGTCGTCCAGCCAGATTGTCCTGATTAATTTTAACCTTGCATCACTATTGTGCTCTTGCCATGCTTTTTCATAAACCGCAATCGGATTTAATTTATCTTTCTTTTGAGCAAAAAGACTATTAAGCATTAAAAGGAAATAAAGGAAGTAGATTTTTCTCATAAGTCGTTAGTTTATATTCAGTTAAAACTGCCATTAAAAGCATACAACCAAATTTAACATAAAAACATTACATAACAGCAACACTTCCTGAATTTGTCCATGACTTTAAAACTCCGGCTTATAAAAAATTATTTTTATCTTTCTAAACTCTTTTTTATACAACAGATGCTTCATCGCTGAAATTAAAAGCCATCTCTATTTGATCTTTCCAGTCTTCGATAGATTCAGCAGAAGCGCTGTCGGCTTTATCGAAATAAAAGTGCTGTTCAATTTCGAAACCGCAATACTTAAAAATACCGGTATCTGAGGTCAAAGCCAAAGCTTTATCCATGCCCATTGCTTCATATTCTGCATTGGATTTTCCGTGGGAATTTACAATAATCGCTTTTTTTCCTGTCAACAAACCTTTCTGAATACCCTGATCGTATCGATATGCAAATCCGTAACTAAAAACACGATCGATATACCCTTTCATGATAGCCGGCATGCCGGTCCACCAAATTGGGTACACAAAAATAATCCGGTCTGCCCAGGTAATAAAATCCTGTTCTGTTTTTACTTCATCAGCCACTTTTCCCATTCGTTGTCCGCTCATGTCATTTAAAGAAAGAACCGGATTAAAATTGATCTCATACAAATCACGAACCTCAATTTCCTGATTCGATTCCTGAAGATTTTCTAAAATAGTTTGTTTAAAGAAATGATTTAAACTGCCTGAATTGGGATGTGCATAAATGATTAAATTTTTCATGTTCTTATGTTTTAAAGATTAACAGGACAAATGTAAAACGCAGCTTTCCGGCACAATTGTAAGAAAACGAAATCCGATTCATCGCAAACAAAAAAATCCCTGTCGAAGTGATCAGGGATTATTTTGAAATAATAATGTATTAAAAATTTGTTGCAATTGTCATCGCTTTCCAGGCTTCTAAGTCAGCTTCAACTTCTTCAATTTTGGCATTTGCCATATTGTAGGCATCCTCCCCTAAGAACAAATGCAGTGGCGCATTTTGTTCTTTACTGATCTGAATTAAAGCTTCCACCGCTTTCTCAGGATCTCCGGGCTGGTTTCCATTGATTTCATTTTGATGTGCTAATACAGACTGACGCGCTTCTTCATAATCTGCAATCGGATTTTTAGGCAATCCCATAGAATCTGCAGACAAAAAACTGGTCCTGAAATAACCCGGATAAACCAAAGTTACCTTTACTCCGAAAGCTTTTGCTTCTGCTCTTAAACCTTCCGTCAGACCCGAAACGGCAAATTTAGTAGAACAATAAATTCCCCAGCCCGGAAAACCTCCGTGATAACCTCCAATGGAAGAAATATTGAAAAAATGTCCCGATCTGTTTGCCCTGAAATGAGGCATTGTGTTGCGGATCACATTAAGCAAACCGAAAACATTTACATCAAAATTTCGTCTTGATTCTTCGTCCGAAAGTTCTTCCAGCGTACCAATTTGCCCATAACCTGCATTGTTTACCACAACATCTATGGTTTTAAAATGACTGACTGTTTTGGCAACTGCATCCTGAACACTGCTTTCTGTTACAAGATCCATTTCTAAAGGCAAAAACTGATCTGACGCGGCACTAACTTCTTTAATTAATGAATTTACATCTCTTGAAGTTGCAGCCACGTGATACCCTTGTGCCAATAGTTTCTGAACTAAGATTAAGCCCAAACCTTTTGAGGCTCCTGTTACAAACCATACTTTTTTAGTTTCCATAATTTATATTGTTTTAATGACAAGGCAAAATTAGGCTGAAAGTACAGGTCAGGGATAACGAAATTCAAACCATTACTTACGAAATTCAAACAGTCCGAAATTGTCGGGGTGTAAGGTTAATGTTCTTTTTGAAAAAATTATTAAAATGCGTCGGCTCTTCAAATCCGAGGCTATAGGCAATTTCAGCAATATTCCAATCGGTGTGTTTCAGAAGGATTTTGGCTTCCTGTAAAAGGCGTTCCGCTATAACTTCTGAAGTTGTTTTTTGAGTGGTTTCTTTTAAAGCCCTGTTTAAATGATTTACATGAATGGTTAACTGATTGGCAAAATCGGCAGCAGAACGCAGTGTAAAACGCTGTCTTGAATTTTCAATAGGAAACTGTCTTTCCAACAATTCCAGAAACAAGGATGAAATTCGATTTGAAGCATTAGAATGCTGGTTGACGGAAAGATTAGCAGGCTGCATTTTCATTGCACTGTGAATCAATTCAAAAACCAGATTTCGCAGCACATCATATTTATACGCATAGTCAGAATTAATTTCTTCCATCATCTGCCTGTAAATCAATTTGATTTTCTCCGTCTGTTCCTTGTCAATCGAATAGATAAAACTGCCGTTCGGCTTAAAAACCGGATATTCTTTTAAATTCCCGAACTGATGAAAAAAGGCTTCCGTAAACACACAGAAAAAACCAGTCTGGTGTTCTTCTAACTGTTCCCAGTTATAAGGAATCTGCGGATTGGCAAAGAACAAAGCCTGCTCTTCGATCTCCACAATCTTATCGGCATAATGAACCCTGTTTTTACCAATAATCAAACTGATTTTAAAATAATCCTTGCGGCTGTACGGAATTGGTTTTGCACTGCACCCCATAAAATCATCCAGCTCAAATACATTAAAATGTCCGATTTCCTTTTTAAGGTTATCGGGCATGAAATTGAGTTTGGTACGATAAAAATCTTCTATAGTTTCTGTCTTGTCCATTTCGCAAAGTTACGAAATTCAAACAAACTAAAAATCTTTAGAACCACAGATGTCTTCTTGAAATTTTAGAAATTTTGTCGGAGACAAATTCATGTAGTGCTTAAAATCATGTATCAGCTGACTCTGGTCGTAATAACCACAATCTTCCACAATAGTCAGCCAATCTGTTTTTGCGTCGGTCTGCGTAGTTTTCTGGATTTGCTCCACCGCTTTTAAAAAGCGCTCATAACGACTGATTTCTTTAACGGTATACCCAAAAAATTTCTTCTGGTTCAGCTGAATATTCCGTTCTGTCTGATTGGTTCTGGAAGCAATTGCTTTGATCGGATTTAGACTGTCATCCTTAAAATCGGCCAAAAGTGCCGTGATAGTATTTTGCTCTTTTAAATACGGTTTACAAAAATCCAGAATGTAATTTACCCGATCCCGGGTGTCGGGAATTACCAGCAGTTCTTCCCATAAGGCACTGAAACAATTTTCAGCAATTAAAGCATCAGGATGAATCGGCAAAGAATGTGTTAAAAGTGCAGTTCCAAAAAACCTGTAAAAAGCATCTTCCTTAAAATTAGCCACGAGGATTTCAGAATTGGGTTCCAAAGTATAGTCGAAAGCCTGTTTTATCGGACCTACAACCAGACATTTTTCAGTTTTAAGTGTAGTGTTGCGTTGTGATTTTAGAGATACGTTTGCACCAAAACTAAAAACCAGTATTGTCTGAAAATTAGGCAGAAGCGTTTTGGTGACAGGCAAATCTGTTTTATTTTCAGCAAAATAGAAATGAGAAAAAACAGCTTTAAATTCTGAAGGAACAGCAATTCTGTAATTGGTATTTTCGTCAGAATCTGTCATTCTTTTTCTTTTAAATATATTATTCCTGAATAAACTCAGCTTCAAATAAATGGGTCAGCTGTTTCAGGATTTTAGCTTTCACTTCTTCCTCATCTACTTTTTCCACGCCTAATTCTACCTGTAAAGAAGTCACTCCTTTTCCTCGAATGCCGCACGGAATGATATTATCAAAATAACCTAAATCTACATTGACATTTAAGGCAAATCCATGCATGGTTACCCAGCGTGAAGCGCGTACACCAAGGGCACAAATTTTTCTCGCAAACGGAGTTCCGGCACCGAGCCAAACTCCGGTTTCGCCTTCGCTTCGGCCACATTCCAAACCATATTCGTTCAATGTCAGAATGATAGCTTCCTCCAGAAAGCGCAAATACTTATGGATATCGGTAAAAAAGTTTTCCAGGTCTAAAATCGGATACCCCACAATCTGTCCGGGTCCGTGATACGTAATATCACCTCCGCGATTGATTTTATAAAAAGTCGCCCCTTTGGCTTCGAGTTGTTTTTCGTTTAAAAGCAAGTTCTCGAAATCACCGCTTTTTCCCAAAGTATACACATGCGGATGCTCTACAAACAGCAAATAATTGGGTGTTGGCAAATCGAGTTCTTCTCTTCTGTTTTTTATTTTTAGGTCGACAATATCCTTAAAAAGTTCTTCCTGATATTCCCATGTCGCTTTATAATCTTTATTTCCTAAATCCTGAAGTTGAATTTTTTTATTCATTTTTATTATTTTTCAAACTCTACTTCAAAGTTAAGTTTGTCGGGATTCTCCATATAATCCGTAAAAGGGTATTGAATTGTAATTGTTTTTCGGTCTTCACTAAACAAAGCGTCCGGATTAGATACCTTTTTGATCTTTTTCGGGAAATGATATTTCAGGATATAACTGGACGACGAAAAAATCATTTTGGACATATCCGCAGTACTATCTTTTGCTTTTTCAGCCACTTTTTGCTGGTCAATTACTGCTGTACGGGTAAATTTCTTTCCGTTGTAGGTATAACTTAGCTTACTGTTATTATTTCCGAAATTACCACCAAAAGGACTTGCCGCAGCAGCACTTCCGCCCTGCTCTAATTTCTGAAAAGTACTTAGTGTCTGCAGGATATCCTGCAGTTCATTTACGTTTTTAAAATCTGTTGAAAGCGTCATTAAAAACTCCTTCTTTTCGCTGCTCATTTTGGTATGAACGACAAAGTTTTCTATTTTTTTAAGTTCTTTTTGGGATTCCGGGGAAAGCTTGGCGATACTGTCTTTTTTTGCTGCAAACAATTGCTTGAATGTAAATGTCGAATCAATATCTTTTTTCGCTTCAGCGCCCATTTGATTTCCAATCTGGTCACCGGCCATCGCCATTAGAGAGGAACCATCCAAATCTACCGAAAACTTTCCGGCTCCGTTATCGTTTACATAAATATTTTCTGTGAAAGTACAGCTTGTAAGCGCTGCGAATAAAAAAGAAAACGTAAGTAATTTATATAATTTCATCGTGGTTTATTTTCCCCAAAGATACGAAGAGTATTTTTAATTGTTTCGCTACTTTATTCCAAAACTACTTCAAGACTTGTACTTTCGGGATTTTGCAGACAGTCCGAAAGTTGAAATTCTACCACAACTGATTTTTTATCCGGACTTAGTATTCCTTTTGGATTTGAAACTGATTTTATTTTTCCGGGAAAATGATATTTTAGAAAATATAGCTGGGTGAGTTTTAACGAAGCATATTTGGGATCAATCTTTTTGAATTCCTCTTTTGCTTTTTGGAATTCAGTTTCATTTGTAATAGCAACCATGCGTTTAAAAACTTTCCCATCAAAAGCATAAGCGATTTTATAATAATGGTTTTCTGCGGTTAAAGCATAGTTATAACGGATATCATCGGCGTAATTTTCGGTTTTATACAAATCCGGAACTTCTGAGATTTTATTGAAGTCAAGTGAAAACACATCGCGAAATTCTTTTTCGAAAGAACTTTTCTTCAGATGCACTTTTACATTGGCATATTGCTGAAACAACTTTTGTTCTTCTGGCGTATATTTTAAAAATGTTTCGTTGTATTTTTTGATATACTCACTAAAAACGTAAGTGGTATCCTGAAATTTTTCTTCTCTGGAATAATTTTCACCTGCCAGCTGCATATAACTGTTTTCGTCCCGAAAAGTAACGACTTCAATGCTTCCGCTTCCGTCTGCATTGAAGTGAATCGTTTCGGTAATCCGGCAACTCGTGAACAGAATTACCACTATTAGTATTGAAATGTATTTCATTTTTTTATGAAAGGTTCTAGTTTCTGAGTGGCTAAGATAACGAGGTTTTTGCTTAATTCCTTACCGCTAATTTTTAAACGCAATACTGATAACCGTACCGGACAAAACGTCTTTTAAAAAATAAATTTTCTACCCTAGCCCCGATAGAAGCGGTATCCTTTTTTGCTTTTTCTGCAAAAAAGATTTAGCGGATAGCGGGACAAAAGGCAGTTGAAATACGATAAAATACTGCTTCAAAAAATCTAAAAACAGCATTCTGAAATCTACATTCTTTTGTTTATCTTTGCACACTTAAAAAACAGTATATAATGGCCTTATCTGAACAAGAAATCATCCGAAGAGAGAAACTTCAAAACTTACGCAACTTAGGAATCAATCCTTATCCTGCTAATCTTTTTCCTGTAAATCATACTTCTAAGCAAATTAAGGAGTCTTTTGAAGAAGGTAAGAAGGTGATCGTTGCCGGACGTTTGATGAGTGTGAGAGATCAGGGAAAAGCCTGTTTTGCTGAATTGCAGGATAGCGAAGGCCGTATTCAGCTGTACGTAAATCGCGATGTTTTGTGTGAAGGTGATGATAAAACATTGTACAACACGGTATTTAAAAAACTAACCGATTTAGGTGACTTTATTGGTATTGAAGGGGAGTTGTTTACTACGAAAGTGGGAGCACAATGTATTCGTGTTGACGGATTTACTTTTTTAAGCAAAACGTTACGCCCGCTTCCTTTACCAAAAGTAGACGAAGAAGGAAATGTACACGATGCCTTTAACGATCCTGAGTTACGTTACAGAATGCGTTATGTTGATTTAACCGTGAATCCGCAAGTTAAGGAAAACTTCATCAAACGTACGAAGTTGTATACTGCTATGCGTGGCTATTTTAATGATGCAGGTTATCTTGAAGTGGAAACTCCGGTTTTACAGTCAATTCCTGGTGGGGCTGCGGCGAGACCTTTTACCACGCATCATAATTCGCTTGATATTCCGCTTTACATGCGTATTGCCAACGAATTGTATTTGAAAAGATTAATTGTTGGTGGATTTGAAGGGGTTTATGAGTTCTCTAAAAACTTTAGAAATGAAGGAATGGACAGAACGCATAATCCTGAATTTACCGCCATGGAAATATATGTAGCTTATAAAGACTACAACTGGATGATGGAATTTGCTGAAGGTTTACTGGAGCATTGTGCTATTGCCGTAAACGGAACCAGCGAAGCTACTTTTGGTGAACACAAAATTAACTTTAAAGCGCCTTACGCCCGTGTGACGATGACGGATTCTATCAAGCATTTTACCGGATTTGATATTTCAGGTAAAACGGAAGAGGAATTGTTTGAGGCAGCAAGAGGAATGGGAATTGACGTTGACCAGACAATGGGGAAAGGAAAATTGATTGATGAAATTTTTGGAGCAAAATGCGAAGGAAACTATATTCAGCCTACTTTTATTACCGATTATCCTAAAGAAATGTCGCCTTTGTGTAAAGAACACCGTGACAACCCGGAGCTTACAGAGCGTTTTGAACTAATGGTTTGTGGTAAAGAAATTGCAAATGCATATTCTGAACTGAACGACCCGATTGATCAGCGTGAGCGTTTTGAAGACCAAATGCGTCTGGCTGAAAAAGGTGATGATGAAGCGAATGGTATCATCGACGAAGATTTTTTAAGAGCTCTTGAATATGGTATGCCGCCAACTTCCGGAATGGGAATTGGAATGGACCGTCTGATTATGTATTTAACCAATAACGCTTCTATCCAGGAAGTTTTATTGTTCCCTCAAATGCGTCCGGAGAAAAAACAGGCGTCGATAGAACTTTCCGATGAAGAAAAATTTATCGTGGATTTATTGAAAGGAAATGAAAATAAAATGGATCTTCAGCAATTAAAAATTACTGCTAATTTAAGCGGTAAAAAATGGGATGCATCGATGAAAAATTTATCCAAGCACGGTTTGACTAAGGTTGCTGTTGAAGGTGAGTTTAAATTTGTGGAACTTGTAGAGTAAATTTTAAAATTCCAAATTTAGAAATTCCAAATTCCAAAATTGGGATTTATGATATTCAAACCCGACAGGTTTTAAAAACCTGTCGGGTTTATTTTTAAAACGAATACTTCTCTAATTTCTTTCCCTGAATATCCAAAACCTTAGTAGTTTCTTTTGGAACATCCCCTTTAACTTTTTCCTGAACAGATGGATTGGAAGGATATTTACCGTTTTTCATTTTTAAAAGATGAAATTTTCCTCCGGTCTCAAATATAAGATCATAGAATTTCTCTGTTACTGAAGTAGTGACACTAATAGGAAAATCGGTTACGGTAAAAGAATTAATGACACTTCCGTCATTGTTTAGAATATAGCCGGAACAGCCTCCGCTTCCGCAGAAATAAGGATTCGAGAAACCAACGAAATATTCGTTTTTTTTATCATTATTCAGATCGAAAGCATCATAATAAAAAAAACGGTCTTCTTTTGTCATTGCCGGCAAATCTTTCTTTAATAAAACATTCAATTGTTTTCGAATCACCTCGACTGCTTTATCTTCTTTTGGAGGAGCATCACTGACATCAGCAGTTCCCGCAGCTGTTTTGGACAAGGTGTCTTCGGCAATTGTTTTTATTATGCTTTGTTCGTCTTTTTTATCTTTGTTTTGGCATGAAATCATTCCCAGAATCACAAATGCCATTAAAATTGTATTTTTCATAATTTCCTGTTTTAAATTCCCAACATTATGTTTGTTAAATCCGACAGGTTTTAAAAACTATCGGGTTTGTAATCGTTACAGATTTTTAGACCAGTAACGCCGCTTTATTCTCGATGTCATTTTGAGTCAATAATGATTTTATATTATTGAAAGTAACCAGGGCAATCTGTGTTAAAGCTTCATTGGTAAAAAAAGCCTGATGGGCCGTAACCAAAACATTCGGAAAACTCATCAGACGCTGAATCGCATCATCCTGAATTATATCTGCCGAAAGATCCCTGAAGAAGAGTTTTTCTTCCTGTTCGTAAACATCAATTCCGAGATAACCAATCTTACCTTCTTTCAATCCTTCAATAACACAGGCCGTTTCTATTAATCCTCCCCTGCTTGTATTGATAATCATAACGTGATCTTTCATTAAGGCGATTGACTTTTCATTAATTACATGTTTAGTTTGCTCGTTTAATGGGCAGTGCAGTGAAATGATATCGCTTTCCCTGAAAACATCATTTAAATCGGTAAAAATAACCCCGTCTTTTTCCATTTCCACATTCGTTACAATATCATAAGCCAATACTTTACATCCGAATCCCAAAGCAATTTTAGCAAAAGTTTTACCGATATTTCCTGTTCCGATGATTCCGATTGTTTTTCCGTATAAATCAAAACCCAGCAATCCGTTGAGCGAGAAATTCTGTTCGCGGACTCTGTTGTATGCTTTATGCGTTTTTCTGTTTAAGGTTAAAATCATGGCCATTGCATGTTCTGCAACTGCCTGAGGCGAATAGGCAGGAACGCGGCAAACTTTAAGATTGTATTTTTTCGCAGCTTCTAAATCAACATTATTAAATCCGGCACAACGTAAAGCTATAATCTTAACGCCCTTTTCTGCCAATTGTTTAATAACAGCTTCGTTGACAATATCATTTACAAAAACGCAGACAATACTGCAATCCTGAATTAAAGTGACGGTCTGCGGATTGAGCTGCGTTTCGAAAAAATCCAGTTCGAAACCAAATTCATTGTATTGATTAAAAAAAATTTTATCGTAAGGCTGTGTCGAAAAAAAAGCAATTTTACTTCTGTCTACCGCTGCTGATGAATTCATATTGTCAGTTTTTATTTGCATTTATAATTTATTAAATTTAAGGATTAAATCTGAATTTTTCCGAAAGAAAAGTCATTTAATAGCTGAATCAATGATTTTCAGTTTGTTAAAAATTTTATAAATCCGACAAACCCATTAAACCTAACGAATTTTACAAAGTCTAACTGACATAAACTTAAAAACAAAATCATGAAAAAATTATTTATCGCAGCCATGCTATTCGTTGGACTAGCCAGTTTTGCACAAGACACGGAACAAAAACCTGCACGTGATCACAAAGAGAGAATGACTCCGGAGCAGCGTAATGAAAAGCATTTAAAAAAAATGACCTCTGAATTAAATCTGGATGCCAGTCAACAGGCCCAGATCAAACAATTGTTAGCAGAAAGAAGTGCCAAGGCTGAAAGTTTTAAAGAAGCCCGTAAAGCAAAAAAAGAGAGTAATGTAAAAGTTACGGCAGAGGAAAGAGCGGCTTTCAAAAAACAAATGGACGAAGAAGTGGCTTCCAATGATGCCAAAATGAAAGTGATCCTGAATGCAGACCAATATAAAAAATGGACGGCTCTTCAGGAAGAAAGAAAAGATAAGATGAGAGAAAAAATCAGAGAGCGCAAAGACGACAATAACTAATTGTAGTGTACTAAAAGAGGCTTTGATAGCCTCTTTTTTATTTCAAATTCTATTTATGTTTTCATTAATACTTTCTGTTAATTAAAAGATAAATCTCTCATTCTGATTAAACTTAGCAAACTTATTGAAGTCTAACAGATATAAATCTTTAAAAAACGAATTATGAAAAAATTATTTATTGCAGCTTTATTATTCGTTGGAATAGTAAGTTTTGCACAAGACATCAATCAGAAACCTGCACGTGATCAAAGAGAAAAATTAACTCCGGAACAACGTAGTGAGAAACACTTACAAAAATTAACTTCTGAATTGACTTTAGATAAAAAACAACAGGAGCAGGTAAAACAATTACTCGCAGAAAGAAGCGCTAAAGCAGAAAAGTTCAGGGATGCTAAAAAAGACAGCAAAGTAAAACCTACTGCCGAGGAAAGAGAAGCATTCAAAAAACAAATGAAAGCTGAAAAAGAAGCAAACGATACCAAAATGAAAGCCATCTTAAATGCCGATCAGTATACAAAATGGACGGCTCTTAAAAAAGAGCACAAAGGCGATCATAAACACAATGGCAAAAGAGACATGAAATCTCCACAGGAACGCGATCAGGCACATTTGCAAAAATTAACGACGGAGCTAAACCTGAATGCCGATCAGCAAAAACAAGTGGGTGAACTTTTATCTGACAGAAGTACCAAGATGGCAATGCTGAAAAAGAGCCGAAAAGAGGCTGGTACAGCACCAACTGCTGCGGAAAAAGACGCCATGAAAAAACAAATGAAAGAAGATCGCAAAGCTGCAGATGCTAAAATGAAAACTATCCTGACTTCCGATCAATATAAAAGATGGGGAGTGATTCAAAAAGATCATCAGGATAAAATGAAAGATCACGGAAAAGATAAAATGTAATTGAGATCAAAAAAAAGAGGCTTTTAAAGCCTCTTTTTTGTTTTTATACATTTCTTATTTCGGATTTAAAATCAAATCTATTCGCTTGATGCAATCTTCGTAATGGTATTTTGTTTCTGTGTTTACAGGTCTTGCTTTTGCTGCTGTAAGCGTACCTCTTAAAGCAACTAACTCCCCACGAACCAAAGCCCTGACATCTGATTGTGCTACATTGTAATACGTTACAGACCGGTCTGTTGGTTTGATTTCTTCTGTCATCAAAGAACCCATTCTGTCGATATAACCGCGTTGCAGATTTCTTCGGTAAATTGTTACATTCACAGGCGTTGCGGCTTCTTTCCAGATTCCTTTTCGGGTATCTTTTAACAAATCCAAAGCTTTGTAAGTATCGGCTCCCAGAATTTCGTTATCCATTAAGCGGCCAATACGACCAATACTCAGCAGACTATTCAAATGTCGCACCTGCAAGCTCCTGAACTTTTCCGAATACCCTGCAAAATCAGTATTCTTTAAAGTATTGACATTTACAATCCAGGTTGGCGAAGCAAAGGCATTTGCCTGCAGCCAGTTCATCGCTTCGATTTGTTTGGCTTTTGGCACCACTTCGTAAACATTTCCGGCCTGATTTGGTTTTTTGGTATTTTCATAAACACCGCCAACATTGGTCACAACATGACCTACATATCTGCTCCAGACTTCCAGCATTTCTTTGTATAGCTCATCTAAATCTTCATAATTATTGGTTACACTACTCGTCCATTCATTCAAATGGCCGGCTACATATTCCAGGTTTTTCATTCCGTATGTGCTTGCTTTCATTGAATTATTTCCAATATCTTCCGTTTGGGAAGCAGGATCAAAAGCACTGCTTTGTTTTCCGAATTTATACAACGGGTTTCCGGCTTTCTCCAGAATCCATTTGTCTAAAGTTGCGGCTTCTTCCTGAGGTGATTTGGCAGTCGGAATTACTCTGTATCCCCAATTTACTGCGTATTGGTCGTAAGCCCCCATTTTACGAACAAAACGAATGTTTTTATCTCCGGGCTGTGCGATATAATTAAATCGGGCATAATCCATGATACTTGCCGAGATTCCGTTCTGTTGTGTAAAATCACCATTTCTGTAACTTTCCACCTCATAAGCACAACTCGCTCCCATATTGTGTGGAAATCCTAAAGCATGTCCGACTTCATGTGCAATTACCATTCGCATCATTTCGCCCATTTCTGCATCGCTGGTTTGTAATGTTCT
Organism: Flavobacterium cupreum; assembly: GCF_003996965.1. Lineage (GTDB taxonomy): Bacteria > Bacteroidota > Bacteroidia > Flavobacteriales > Flavobacteriaceae > Flavobacterium > Flavobacterium cupreum. The sequence continues at coordinate 88,609 of NZ_QWDM01000017.1, forward strand.
CGCTGAAGGATTTGCTGCTCCGGTTTCTAATAGATATCGGTTTCTGTACGAACGCAAATGGTTGTGGTACCAGATTACATCGCTTTCGATAATTTCTCCCGTTCTGGGATCAGAAACACTTGGCCCAACCGCATTTCGCGTGGTACTTGCTACATATCGAATGACCGAATAGCGTATATCTTCCGGACTAAAATCCGGATCTTCTTCTTTGGTCGGGGCATCTTTGGCGATAATGGCATTTTTAAATCCGGCAGCTTCAAAAGGTTTTTGCCAGTCTTCAATTCCCTGCTTGATGTATTTTCTCAGCTTTTCAGGCGTTGCAGGATCTAAATAATATACAATCGGTTTAATGGGTTCAACCAATTCTCCTCTGTTATACGCTTCAGGATCTTTAGGTTCTAATCGCCAGCGACGGATATAGGTTTTAAGATCTGATTTTAACTCGTTACTTCCGTAATCGTATTGGCTTACAGTAAACCAGCCTACTCTCGGATCGGCTAATCTTGGTTTCATGGGCGCTTCAGGCAGCAAAACCATAGACTGATTCATCTGAATGCTTATGGATTCTGTTTCTTCTAACATGGATGGTTTAGAAGCATTATACGTCATATCCTGAATCACTTCGATATTCATCGGAAAACTTTTAATCGTATTGATAAAACTTCTCGAATCATCCAGTCCTTTTACCTTATACATTTCGCGCATTTCTGCTGATATTCCGCTGATTGCTTTTACGTCCGTACTGTAAAACTTCGTTACATCAATCACAGTATTTGCCGAATCTTTGCTAAAAGCTACAATGTCAAACGCAAATAAAGTTGGTTCGTAATTATTGGATTTTACCGAAATGCTAATAGGCAACGTATCGTTCGCCACGGCATTGTATGATTTTGATTTGATTAGGATTTTGTCCTGAAAACGCTGCCAGACTATTAATTGTTCGTTGGTTTCAGAACCTGCGTTTACGTATCCGCCCCCGAGGTTAGAAGGCAGTTTGGAAAGCCGGCTTACTAAAAGCATATCCTTGTTTAAATACGTATTCGGAATCTCGAAATAATATTTTTTTTCGACTTTATGCACCGTGAAAAGTCCCGGATCAGAAACAGCATCTTTCGTAATTACTTTGCTGTATTCCTTAATTGAAGATTCTGATTTTTTCTCGGGTGGCGCAACCACAGGCTCCTCTTTTTTGGATTTTTTTTGGGTCGACTGAGCAAATTGATTGTTAGAAAACAGCATAAAAACTGTCATGGTAATAAAAATGAAAAATTTCTTCATTTATTGTTGATTTAATGGTTATTTGATAAACAAAAATAATTTTTATTCTAAATATATAACAAAAAACCTACTTATTAACTTTTCATTAACTAAAAACAATTCGAAATTTAATTCCATAAAAAAAGGCTCAATTTTAATAAAACTGAGCCTTTTTTTGGAAATATAGATATTAGATTTTATCCTTTAAAACGTCTTTGAAACTTTATCAATCACCTTAATCGTAAAATCTAAATCTTCATAGGTTAATGCATCTGTAATAAACCAGGTTTCATAGGCAGATGGAGCGATATAAATCCCTTCCTGCAATAATCCGTGGAAGAATTTTTTAAATGTTTCGTTATCTCCTTTTGCCGCACTTTGAAAATCCGTAACCGGACTGGCATCAAAATGTACAGAGATCATCGAACCTACCCTGTTGATGGTAAAAACGACTTTATTTGCTTTTAAAACCTTATCGATTCCTGCTTCCAAATACGCTGTTTTTTCTTCTAAACGCGTAAAAACAGCGCGATCATTATCAAGGGATTGTAACATCGCTAATCCCGCAGCCATTGCCAAAGGATTTCCGGATAATGTTCCGGCCTGATAAACCGGGCCCAGCGGCGCTAAATAATTCATGATTTCTTCGCGTGCTGCAAAGGCGCCAACCGGCAGACCACCGCCAATTACTTTTCCGAAAGTTACGATGTCAGCCTTGATATTATACAATTCCTGAACACCTCCGCGAGCCAGACGGAAACCCGTCATCACCTCATCGAAAATTAACAAAATTCCGTTTGCTGTACACAGATCTCTCAGTCCCTGCAAGAATCCTTTTTGAGGCGGAATACATCCCATATTTCCGGCAACCGGCTCAATAATAATAGCTGCTATTTCATTTTTGTTGGCTTCGATTAAAGTCTTTACATTCTCTAAATCATTGTATTTTGCCAGCAAAGTGTCTTTTGCAGTTCCTTCTGTAACGCCGGGACTATTTGGAGATCCGAAAGTTACGGCACCACTTCCTGCCTGAATCAAAAAGGAATCCGAATGTCCGTGGTAGCAGCCTGCAAACTTGATTATTTTATCTCTTTTTGTAAATCCGCGGGCCAGACGAATCGCACTCATACAAGCTTCAGTTCCTGAATTCACAAAACGGATTTTATCGATATTCGGAACCATAGCAACTGCCAGAGCTGCGATTTGAGTTTCTAATTCTGTTGGCATTCCAAATGAAGTCCCCAGTTTGGCTTTTTCAATTACAACATCAACGACCGGCTGATACGCATGACCCAAAACCATTGGCCCCCACGAATTGATATAATCAATTAATTTATTTCCGTCTTCATCATACAAATAAGCACCTTTGGCACTTTTGACAAAAATAGGAGTTCCACCAACCGCCTTAAAGGCTCTTACCGGCGAATTTACGCCTCCCGGGATCACTTTTTCTGCTTCAGCAAAAAGCTGACTACTTCTTTTATATATCATTTTTGACTTTATATTATTAGCGTTATGATTTTACAGTAAGAACCGATTTCAACTGAGACTGAGACTGAAAACTAAAAAAACTACTTCACTTTCAATTTCTGTCCGACAGAAAGAGCGTTGTCTGAAAGATTATTTTTTCGTTTTAAATCATCGACCAGTACGTTGAATTTTTTTGAAATCGAATATAAGGTATCTCCTTTTTGAACTTCGTACAAAGAAGGATCATTTGAATTTGAGGCTGGATTGGAAGATGAATTTCGAACCGGAGCTCCTTTATTAATTGCAGTATATGTTTTCCCTGTAACCTGGCAATCGTACTGATGCAGATTGTAACGTTCTATATAACTGATTAACTTATCGGGATAATTAGGATCTGTGGCATAACCCGCAGCACGTAAACCTTTTGCCCAGGCTTTGTAATCATCCTTCTGGTAAGTAAATAATGTCGCATACCTGTTCTTGCCTACCAAAAACAAAGCATGATCCCGATAGGATTCAGAAGCTTCGGTATATTTTCTGAAACATTCCTGAGCCGAATCGTCATCATGGCGAACGCTTTCACCCAGCCAGTCTTTGTGACATTTTATTCCGAAATGATTATTGGCTTCCAAAGCCAGGTCCCCTTTTCCTGCACCGGATTCTAAAATTCCCTGCGCCAGAATAATACTTGCAGGAATACCATATTTTTGCATATTTGCCATGGCGATATCCTTAAACTGCAAAACATAATTATTGATCAGATCACTTGTAACAACAGTTTTTGAAGTAGACTGAATGACCTCAGTCGTATTATTTGTGGTGGGATATTTGCCTATAGGTTTAGAATAAGTCCCTTTTTTAGTCGAAGCTGTTCTGGGTTTCTGAACCGAGGCCTGTTTCTTTGTTGTCGCAATAGCGGGTTTACTGGAAGAACAGCCCGCTAATGCTGCGATTAAGAAAAGTAATATTGTTTTTTTAAACATTCTTTTTTAGTATTGGTAATTTCTTCTGCATCAACTTCAAATTCATTCCGTCAATTCCCTGCAATCCGCCGGTATGAATGAGTAAAATTTTTGAATGCGCCGGAAAATAGTCTTTCTGGATTAAATCTATAACGCCAAAAACCATCTTTCCTGTATAAATTGGATCCAAAGGCACTTGATTTGCATCAAAAAAAGCGTTGATAAATTCAATTAATTCCAAATTTATCTTTCCGTATCCTCCAAAATGATAGTCAGAAATTAAATCCCAGTTATCTTTTTTTGCAAAAATACGAATTTCATCCTTTAGAAAGTCACCTTTTAACGCCGGAAATCCTAAAATCTTCTGATCTGCATAAGCACTATTTATCAATCCTGAAATAGTGCCGCCTGTTCCGACAGCACAGCAAACATAATTAAAAACAGCATCTTCCGCAGTCAGAATCTCTTCGCAGCCTTTTACTGCGAGGGCATTTGTTCCGCCTTCGGGCACTAAATAAAAGCCGCCAAATTTCTGCTTTAAATTTTCTAAAAAAGAAATTTCATTTTTAAGCCGATAGTCTTCCCGGGAAACAAATTCAAATTGCATACCGTTTTCCTGAGCGAATTTCAACGTTGGATTTTCTTCTATTTTATCAAAAAGTTCTTCTCCGCGAATCACGCCGATAGTTTTAAATCCGTATTCCTTGCCCGCAAAAGCAACCGCTGCGATATGGTTCGAAAAAGCACCGCCAAAAGTCAATACCGTTTTGTGATTTTCAGCTTTTGCCTGAAGCAGATTGTATTTGAGTTTTCGGAATTTATTCCCCGAAATAAAGGGATGAATTAAATCTTCGCGTTTTATGGTCAAAGAAATATCTTTGGGAAAATTGATATGAATTTCCTGGTTCAAAATCTATTTTTGTTTAAGGTTAAGTAGTTCCTGAATTTAAAAAACGGACGGTTTTTCAAATAATCATAATTGGTTTCGTGGGCATAGGCTTCTCTTTCAAAACTAATATTCTGATACGCTATTGCTGCATTTTTATATTGAATCAACCGGAACAGGTATTCTAAAAAATACCAGACAAAAAAAGGAAGGATCAGCATTTCCAGTTGTTGCCGCAAATGAATCTTTTCGTGATTGACAAAAGTCCTGTTGGTTTTGTCGCTGCCATATTTCATCAGAACAAACGGAAACACGGCCATTCCGCGATATCCATTCGGAATTAAATATTTAGCAACAATTAGAAACATTGACTGTAAAATTTATAAATTTGTAGAAGCAAAATTGTTTGTTTTCATTAAAATAATAATCAAAATTATCGATTTGATTTTAAAGCCAGACAAACTATTGCACTTAAACAGGATTATGAAAGAGCAAAGTAATGAAAATAAATTAACCGAGGGCGAAGATTTTTATTATACACCCGAAGGTTACAAATGCTTTACCGAAAAGCACCATTTAAAACGCGGTTATTGCTGTAAAAGCGGCTGTCGTCACTGTCCGTACGGATTTGACAAACGAACCGGGGAAATTAAGAAGAAAGCGAATTAGAGAATGGGGCAATTTGATAATTTGATAATTTTTCACTTTTGTCATCCTGAGCGAAGCCGAAGGACAACTCTAAAATCTAAAATCAACAATCTAAAATCACATATGGATATTCTCTTGCGAAAATTTAGGATTAAAATCCACAAATCCTATCACAGGTCGGATATTCGTTATCCCTAGTTTTTAATTAGAAAATGTGTCAATTTGAAAATGAGATAATTTCTTTTCAAACAAATATAATTTACTTAACTAACTTTTAATTACCACGGCTATTGGATTATTTACACTTGGAGGAAATCTAAGAAGTCTAACAATCCAATCCTCTAACAATCTAATAAAAATGACTTTTCAAGAAGAAATACAACAAGGAATACCAAGTATATTACCTCCGAAAAAACAATATGATTTAGCGATTAACCATGCGCCAAAACGAAAAGAAATACTATCTGCGGAAGAAAAAAAACTGGCTTTAAAAAATGCATTGCGTTATTTTGACTCCAAACACCATGCTGAATTAATTACTGAATTTTCAGAAGAATTAGAAAAATACGGCCGTATTTACATGTACCGCTTTCGTCCGGATTACAGGATGTACGCCAGACCTATTGATGAATATCCGGGAAAATCAGTACAGGCAAAAGCCATTATGCACATGATTCAGAACAACCTGGATTATGCCGTGGCGCAACATCCGCATGAGTTAATTACCTATGGCGGTAACGGGGCTGTTTTCCAGAACTGGGCGCAATATTTACTGACTATGCAGTATTTGTCTGAAATGACAGATGAGCAAACGCTGACGATGTATTCGGGACATCCGATGGGATTATTTCCTTCGCATACAGAAGCACCAAGAGTTGTGGTTACGAACGGAATGGTGATTCCGAATTATTCAAAACCGGACGACTGGGAAAAAATGAATGCTTTGGGAGTCTCACAATACGGCCAAATGACGGCCGGAAGTTATATGTATATCGGCCCGCAGGGAATTGTACACGGGACAACAATTACGGTTTTGAATGGTTTCAGAAAAATAAAACAAAATCCGGAAGGCAGTTTGTTCGTCACTTCAGGACTAGGCGGAATGAGCGGCGCCCAGCCAAAAGCAGGAAATATTGCCGGCTGCGTTACCGTTTGTGCCGAGGTAAATCCTAAAATTACCAAAATTCGTCACGAACAAGGCTGGATTAACGAGATTGTCACTTCGACGGAAGAACTGGTGAAGAGAGTGACTTCGGCGAAAGCCAATAAAGAAGTAGTTTCGATCGCCTACTTAGGAAATGTTGTGGATGTATGGGAATGTTTCGATAAAGAAAATATCAAAATCGATTTAGGTTCTGACCAGACTTCGCTTCATAATCCGTGGGCGGGCGGTTATTATCCGGTTGGAATTTCTTTTGATGAAGCCAATGAAATGATGGCCAATAATCCTGAATTATTCAAAGAAAAAGTACAGGAAACTTTGCGCCGACATGCCGCTGCCATTAACAAACATACCGCAAAAGGGACTTACTTTTTCGATTACGGAAATGCCTTTTTACTGGAAGCTTCCCGCGCCGGTGCAGCGGTAATGGCCGAAAATAATATCGACTTTAAATATCCGAGTTACGTTCAGGATATTATGGGACCGATGTGTTTTGATTACGGATTCGGGCCTTTCAGATGGGTTTGTACCTCAGGAAAACCGGAAGATTTACAAAAAACAGATACTATCGCTTCTGAGGTTTTAGAAGAAATGGCGAAGACGGCACCAGATGAAATTCAGCAGCAAATGCAGGATAACATCAAATGGATCAAAGGTGCTCAGGAAAATAAACTGGTCGTAGGCTCTCAGGCCCGAATATTGTATGCAGATGCCGAAGGGCGTATTAAAATCGCAGAAGCTTTCAACCAGGCGATTGCCAGGGGTGAAATCGGAACTGTTGTTTTAGGCCGTGATCATCACGACGTTTCCGGAACAGATTCACCTTACAGAGAGACATCCAACATTTATGATGGTTCGCGTTTTACGGCCGATATGGCGATTCAGAATGTGATTGGAGACAGCTTCAGAGGGGCTACCTGGGTTTCTATTCACAATGGCGGCGGAGTTGGCTGGGGTGAGGTTATAAACGGTGGCTTTGGTATGGTTCTTGATGGTTCTAAAGAGGCTTCAAAACGTTTAGCATCAATGCTTTTCTGGGATGTGAACAACGGAATTTCAAGACGAAGCTGGGCCCGAAATGACGAAGCTATTTTTGCCATAAAAAGAGCAATGGAAGTTCAGCCTTTATTAAAAGTAACTTTACCGAATATTGTGGATGAAAGTTTATTTTAGGGCATAATCGTCACCCTGTTAGTCCACAATTGGCATTCTGTTATACACGAATGTCACCCTGAGCGAAGTCGAAGGCTAATAAAAAGAGAGGCTTCAACTTCGCTCAGCCTGACAAAGAAACAAGAACATTAAATTTTTATAAATATGAAAACATTCAAATTAATACCGGTTTTTCTGCTTTTACTACTGGCTTCCTGCAGTACAGTCAGTGTTTATTCTGATTACGACAAAAGTGTCGACTTTACGCCTTATAAAACGTATGCTTTCTTTAAGCCCGGTATTGATAAGGTAGAGATTTCTGATTTGGATAAAAGACGTATTCTGCATGCTATTGACACACAAATGCAGGCAAAAGGCTTCACAAAAAGCGATAACCCTGATATGCTGATCAACATTTTTACCAAATCAAGAGAGCAGGTTGATGTCAACCAATTTAGCGCCGGATGGGGTTATGGTTGGGGATGGGGATGGAATCCTTATATGATGTACGGAGGTCAAACTACCGTTTCTACTTCTACGCAAGGAACTTTATTTATCGACTTTATTGATGCCAAAAAGAAAGAAATGATCTGGCAGGGCGAAGGAATCGGAACACTTACGAAAAACGCTGACAAAAAAGACGAAAAGGTAAATGAGTTTGTAACTAAAATTTTAGCACAATATCCGCCGGTTAAAAAGTAGTTTTCAGTCTCTCCCGATAGCTATCGGGATCCGTTTTGTAAAACCTGAAACAGTTCTTTGATTACTTTACAAAATAATTAATACATTTGTTTTTCAAACAACCAGAAATGTCAAACTTAAATAACATTAGTATCGTGATTAACATTATTGCAATTCAGCAGTAATGGCGAGGTGTTATATAAAGAAGTAAACAAATACAATTTATCAAACCTCCCAATTCGGGAGGTTTTTTTTATTTAAACATAGTGCATTAATTTTTGCCACAGATTTCACAGATTCTCACAGATTAAAATCTTTTTAAATCAATTAATCTGTGGCAAAAAAAAACAAAAATTATGAATTTATTTAACGAAGTCCTTACTGCTAAAAAGCAGCTCGAAAATGTAGTGGCCGCTACTCCACTGACACAAAACCTGAACCTTTCAGACGAATTTAAATCGACTATTTTATTGAAAAGAGAAGATTTACAAATTGTGCGGTCGTATAAAATCAGAGGAGCTTACAATAAGATTTCTTCGTTAGACGAAAGTGAAAAAGCAACCGGAATTGTTTGTGCCAGTGCTGGAAATCACGCCCAGGGAGTTGCATATTCTTGTAATTTACTACACATACAAGGTAAAATCTACATGCCTAAGACCACTCCAAAGCAAAAAGTAAAACAAGTGCAGCTCTTCGGAAAATCATTTGTAGAGATAGTTCTTACCGGAGATACTTTTGATGATGCCTATGCCTCAGCAACAGCAGATGCCATCAAAAACCATAAAATATTTATTCATCCTTTCGATGACATAAAAGTAATGGCCGGTCAGGGAACTGTTGGATTAGAAATCCTTGACGCCTTTAAAGAACCTATAGATTATGTTTTCGTTCCCATTGGCGGCGGCGGACTGGCTTCCGGTTTGTCGGAAGTTTTCAAACAACTGAGCCCGGAAACCAAAATTATCGGTGTAGAACCAAAAGGAGCCCCTTCGATGAAAAATTCTATTCAGGAAAACAAAAACACAGCCCTTACTACCATTGATAAATTTGTTGACGGAGCCGCCGTAAAACAAGTGGGCGATATGACTTTTGAAATTTGCCGCGAAAACCTGGACGACATTATTCTGGTTCCCGAAGGAAAAGTCTGCACTACAATTTTAAGATTGTACAACGAAGAGGCCATGGTTGTCGAGCCGGCAGGAGCTTTGACGATTGCAGCATTAGATTTTTATAAGGATAAAATTAAAGGCAAAAACGTCGTCTGCGTAGTAAGCGGGAGTAATAATGACATCGAAAGAACCGCTGAAATAAAAGAACGTTCTCTGCTTTACGAGGGACTGATGCATTATTTTATGATTCAGTTTCCACAGCGTCCAGGTGCGTTAAAGGAATTAGTAAACAATATTTTAGGGCCCGATGATGATATCACTTACTTTCAGTTTGCGAAAAAAAACAGCCGTGAAGTTGGGTCTGTAGTTGTTGGTCTGGAACTGAAAAACAAAAAGGATATTTTCGACATTAAAATGAATATGACCAAAAATGGTTTTGAATTCCAGTACCTGAATGACAATCAGGATTTGTTTACGCAGTTAATCGGTTAATTCAAGGAAAATAAAAAGGCTGCCTGATACCAGACAGCCTTTCAAATCAAATAAAAACTACTAACTAATTATAGATTTGAATTTATTGTTTTAGGACTTTTTTGGAATAAGTCCCTTTGTCATCACTAATTTTAACAATGTAAAGTCCTACCGGTAATTTTGAAATTTCGATTTCAGATGGATTTCCTTTCACAAAACTTAGCGGTTTTTTCAATACACTCTGTCCCGAAATAGTAAAGACTTCTACGGATCCGTCGCCTTGATGATTGGTACCGATTTTTAAATAATCATTCGTTTCATTGATAAAAATGGTCCTGTCACTGCTCTCCGTTTCTGCAGCAACATCTTTTGTTATAGCATTTTTGGCCGTGGATTCGACCTGCACCAACTGCCATTGCTGATTTAAACCTCCGGTATACGCCCAAACCTGAATGTTGGCGCCATTGGCAGTTGAAACATTTTCAACATCAAGTGATTTCCCGCTGTTGACATTGATGATTTTATAGTAACCTCCTCCAAGACTGGTCACCGTCCATTTGAATTCATTTGTAGCAGCGAAAGTTTTTTGCACCACTTTTACGCCATCACCGGTACCGTTATTTTCGGTAGTCAGGTACATTTGAGTTGATTTCACAATAATATAATAATTGCCACTTCCGGCCGACACAAATTTCCAACGCTGATTGTTTCCTCCGCCGTTTGTAATATCATATTGCTGAATTCTGCTGCCGCTTGTGGTAGCATTATCTGCTACATCCAATCCTTTGTTACTGTTTCTGGAAATGATATTGTAATAGCCCGGAAAACCAGTTGGCGGCGGTGTTCCTGCACCCCAAGTAAATGTCACTGCCGAGGATCCGGGAACTGTGTAATCAAAAGCAGATGATCCTGAAACGATTCTTATATTATTGGATCCGCCGGAGTTATATACGACAAGTGCAATCGATCCGTCAGGATTTTTGAACCCTGCAGAAACTATATTGCCGTTTGTACTGGAGGAGTTAATTCTTAGAGCACCCGGCTTAACAAATTTCGAAATCTGCCCAATAATATAATAGGCTACATTTTTAGTATAACTGGTACTATTATTTACGGTAATAGCTCCGAGACAAGTGTTGCATCCGCCCGGAGTGCGTGGTCCTAAACCTGAATTATTTGCTGCGTTCCATTCCAGGACCGTTTTTGCCCAGTTATTGGTACTTCCGATCACCACATTTTGCATGTGCCAGCCGAAATCTCCACTAAAACTCCCACCCGATCCGGTGTATTGTTCGGTAAAATAAACATTTTTATTGGTCGCATTCCGTACTGTAGACATAGCCGAAATATTTCCTAAATACAAGTGAAAAGCTGCGCCATCCACATAGCTGCTATTGTTTAAAACATCAATAGGATAAGCTGTATTGTCGCAATTATGATCAAAAGCTATGATTTTTATATTTCCGTAACCAGCTGATGCCATTTGTGGGCCCAATTGAGTATTAATAAAATTCTTTTGTTCGGTTGAATTCATTAACATACTTGGTTCGTTATTTGGATTTTCAGGTTCGTTTTGAGGCGTAATCCCCCAAATCGAAATCCCCTGCGCCTGCATGGCTGCAAAATATTTTACAAAATATCTCGCGTAAGCAGCATAATATTGTGTCTGCAAACTTCCGCCAACCCAAGAGTTATTAGTCTTCATCCAGCGTGGCGCTGACCATGGAGTGGCTAATATTTTTATATTTGGATTAATGAGCAGAATCTTTTTTATAATCGGAATCAAATATGTCAAATCTGGTCCGTTCAGGCTAAAATTATTCATATTGACATCACCCGATGTTTCATTATAACTATAAGACGAGCTGCTTAAATCAGATGCTGCGATACTAATTCTCACCACACTGGCATTTAGACCCGTTGTCGGATTGTACAGATCATTTAGTAATTGATTTTGCTGAGTCGCAGCCATTCCGCTGATCACTTCACAACTTCCTTCTGTAAGGGTATACCCAAATCCGTCCATGGTCTGGTAAGTCGTTGAAGGATTAATGGTTACCGTTGAGGGATTGCTTCCTGAATTGGCACCAAAATTTACATTGGTTTGCTGTTGTAATAATTTGGACTGGTCTCCTGTAGTCACCCACGGTGTGACTGTCTGTGCATTTGTCTTAGCAGTGAAGAGAAATAAAATAATGATTGGTATCATTATACCAGACTTTATTCGGCTTTTGGTTTTTGGGGTAGTTTTGTTCATTTTTTTAAGGTTTTGATAATTTAATTTTTCTTTATTTTTAAGATTAATTTTATTAATTAACCTCAAATTTATGTTAATTTTTATTAAAACAATAATTTACAAACTTAACAAAAACACATCAAAACAGCCATAAAACCTTACAAAAGCATATCTGTTTAAATATTATAACATTGAATAACAGTATTTTAAACATAAATAACTATTGTGACGAAAAGTAGATTATACATCAAAATCAGTTTTACTGAAAAAGAATAACAAAAAGCTTTATTTTAAAAAAATATAAAATCAAAAAGTGCTGTTAAATGATAAATATCACAAAATAAACCCTCTCTTATATTGTATTTTTGCAATTGAATTTTACCTTTTTACACATGGCAACTCAGGATATTTCAAGCTTAGGCGATATTAAACTTTTAGTGAATACTTTTTATGCAAAAGTGCAGGAAGATGATTTAATCGGTCCGATTTTTAATGAGAGGATGCTGGGCAGATGGCCGGAGCATCTGGAAAAGATGTATCGTTTTTGGCAGACCATTTTGTTAGAAGAACATACATATTCCGGAAGTCCTTTCCCTCCACATAAACAGTTACCGGTCAATCAGACTCATTTTGATCGCTGGATGGAAATCTTTACAGCAACTGTCGACTTTTTGTTTGTCGGTAAATTAGCCGATGAAGCTAAAGTCCGTGCAGCAAATATGGCCTACATGTTCAATTATAAAATTGAGTATTTCAGGAATGCCGAAAATATCTAGTCTGATAGGCGGGCCAAAAAAGCTATTCGCGATCTGCCTGCTGAACTCACGAAAAACGCAATAAAAAATCATTTCGGACAAAAAAAATCTAACGAATAGCAAAAAATAGCTGTGTAAATTCGTAATTTTACATTCTAATCTACAACGTTTTCGAAATGAATGCCAATATTGAATCAAACCCGTTATTAGACCGATTGCCTAAACATTTAAAGCAATTCATTAAACCTCAGGATTATAGCGATTACACACCTATAAATCAAGCAGTTTGGCGCTATGTGATGCGTAAAAATGTGGATTATTTATCAAAAGTGGCCCATCATTCTTACCTGGATGGTCTGCGAAAAACGGGAATTGAAATAGATTCTATTCCTAGTATGTATGGCATGAACCGGATTCTGACCGAAATTGGCTGGGCTGCGGTTGCGGTTGACGGATTTATTCCGCCTAATGCTTTTATGGAATTTCAGGCGTACAACGTTTTGGTTATCGCATCAGATATCAGACAATTGGAACATATCGAATACACACCTGCACCGGACATTATCCACGAAGGTGCCGGCCACGCTCCTATTATTGCCAATCCGGAATATGCGGAATACCTGCGACGTTTTGGAGAAATTGGCTGCAAAGCTATTTCATCGCATAAAGATTATCAGATGTACGAAGCGATTCGCCTGCTTTCTATTTTGAAGGAAGCCGAAGATACGCCACAGGAAAAAATCGACGAAGCCGAAAAAGCAGTTGCTGATTTACAAAACAACATGGGCGAGTTATCTGAAATGGCCCAGATTAGGAATCTGCATTGGTGGACGGTTGAATACGGACTGATCGGAACGGTTGAGGATCCGAAGATATACGGTGCCGGATTGCTTTCGTCTATTGGCGAAAGTGCCTGGTGTATGACCGACAATGTGAAGAAAATCCCTTACGATATTTCAGCAGCGAATCAGAATTTTGATATTACACAATTACAGCCCCAATTATATGTAACTCCCAATTTCTCTTACCTGAGTTTGATATTGGAAGAATTTGCCAATAAAATGGCTTTGCGCACCGGAGGAATTTCCGGGATAAACAAACTGATTCATTCGAATGCTTTAGGCACAATTGAACTAAGTACAGGCTTACAGGTTTCTGGTGTTTTTACCAATGTGATTGAAGACGAAGGAAAACCTGTCTATATTCAGACCACCGGAAAAACAGCTTTGGCGTACCGTGAAAAAGAATTAGTAGGCCACGGGACTTTGACACATCCGGAAGGATTCGGAAGTCCGATTGGGAAACTGAAAGGTTTTAATCTCGCGATTGAAGATATGAGTCCAAAGGATTTACAGGCCTATAACATTGTTGAAAATGAAGCTGTAAAACTAGAGTTTGAAGGCAATATTATTGTGGAAGGTGAAATTATTACCGGCTCCAGAAACCTGCACGGAGAAATCATCCTGATCAGTTTCAGGAATTGTACGGTAACACATGGCGAGACCGTATTGTTTCAGCCTGAATGGGGAAATTACGATATGGCCATTGGCAAAAAAGTCGTTTCGGCATTTTCAGGACCAGCTGATGTTAATAGTTTTGACCTCATTAATAGTGTTCCCACAACAACAACCATAAAAGCAAAACATACTGACGAACGTGATGAATTAGAAACGCTATATCAGACTATTCGCCTGATCAGAGAAAATAAAAATTCAATAACAGAAGTGAAATCTGTCTTTGAAAAACTTAAAAATAATCATGCTAACGATTGGCTGCTTTCGGTAGAAATCGCGGAGCTTCTGAAAAATTCGGATGATACTGCGTTACTGGAAGAAGTTTTAATTTACCTGGATCAATTGAAGGCAAAACGTCCTGAAGTCGCGCACTTGATTTCGGGTGGTCTGGATTTGATTTTTGATAAGAAAGCGGTTTAGTTTTTTTTGTTAAATACTAAAGTTTTTGTACTGCTCGATTTTGACGCTGATTTTAGGGATTTAAACTGGTTTGCACAAGATTTTTTTTGCAGATTTGGACAGATGGAGCAGATTATCTTTTTAGGAAAATGGGTTTGTTCGCGGATTTCACGGATTTAAACTGGTTTCCGCAGATTTTTTCCCGCAGATGGGGGCAGATGGGCCTGATTTGATTTCACGCAAAGTCGCGAAGGCGCAAAGTTTTCTATGTGTTTTGTGATTCGAAGGAGGACAACCTAGTGATAGCGAACAGACGAAGTAAAAGATCAAGGATTGATCTGTAGCAAAAAAACCTTAGAACCTTTGTAACTCTGAACCTTTGAACCTTTCCTTTACAATTTCAAATCCTGGTTAAAATCTGTATCCGATTCAATGGTTTTTCCGTTGTACTGTAACTTCCAGCCCATTGAATTGGTTAAGATCAGAATCTTAGACAGCTCACTGATCAGGCGGTTTTGGGCATTTGATTTAAGGGAAGATTTTTCGATTTTCTTTGCCAGATTGGCTTTAACTGATTTATTAATTTTATTGTAGTCGTCTCCTGTAAACGGATTTAGTTTACTTTGTTCGACATCATAAAACTGAATATCGGGATTGATTGTTATTTCTTCTTTTGGAATATTCAGAATGGTAATCGTTTTATTTTTTTCGTCGATATCGTATTTCATTTTATGCAAATCATACGCTACCGTAACATTTGCGTTCACGACAACAAGGGCTTTCTTCTCAAAAGAAACCATATTCATCAAGTATTTCTGTTGATTTTTATAGGTGATCACTTCTGAAAAATGTCCTTCGGTCACCACTAATTTTCCAACATTTACGATTTGCTGCTGAATCAGATTGGTGTTATAGTCAATTGTAGAATCATCTTCTTTTTTGAATTGGCAATATTTGAAAGCCAAAATCACAAGAACTACAATTACTGCTACGGATAAAATTCTTTTCAGTAAGTTTTGCATTATAATTTAATTAGTAGACCAATTTACTTCTTTTTTTCAAAAGGATTCTGGTTGGGGTGAAGTTTTTTTTGCCACGAATGGCACGAATTTTCACTAATCTGTGCTTTGTGTTTATTGATAAATTCCACCCGCGCTAATTCGTGTTAATTCGCGTAATTCGCAGCAAAAACATTCTGGAATCTTTCTTTGGCCACGAATGGCACGAATTTCCACTAATCTATGCTTTGTATTGATTGATAAATTTCAACAGTTGAAATTCGTGTTAATTTGTGTAATTCGTGGCTAAAAAAATTCCTAGCGGAAAAAAAACTTTAAAAAGGATATCCTATCGCAATATTCAGAATCAGATTTTCTTTTCTCCAGGGGCCGCTTTCGAAGTTGATATCGTCAATCACCCATCTTTGTCCTTCAGGAAGGTACGGAACACGTAACGGAAATGCTAAATCGGTTCTTAAAACCAAAAAAGACAGGTCAAAACGCAATCCCACTCCTGCTCCCACCGCAAGCTGTTTCATGAAATCTTTAGTGATTTCTGCACCCTGGCGGTTTGGATCATTATGTAGTAGCCAGATATTACCGGCATCTACAAAGACAGCTCCTCTTACGATACTAAAAAGTTTTGCGCGGTATTCGGTATTAAACTCCAGTTTTAAATCGGCAGACTGATCCGGCACATAATCATTAGCAGTGACTTCGGCCTTATAACTTCCCGGACCCAGCGATCTTGCCCTGAAAGCACGAATACTGTTGGTTCCTCCCACTACAAACTGTTTGGATGTCGGAAGTGCATTGGAATTTCCATAAGCGTATCCAATGCCGAGAATCACCCTGCTGGCCAATTCGCTTTCCTTTCCTAATTTTAAATAATGTCTTAAATCTGTTTTTACTTTCACATATTGGCTAAACGGAACATCGAATATATTTTTGACATTGTCTTTTTTGATGCTGGCGCCTGTTACCAATCCGGTAATATTTCCGGCCAGATCTAATTCCCCATTAAAATAAAACGTATTTTTTTTACGCTTTTGCATCGTATTGGTGTAAGTAAACGAATAGGTAGGCCCGAAAATCAATTGTTTTTCGATTACTTTGCCCAATGCTTGATCTTCTGCTATAGCAGCCAGATATTCATCCGTTACATGATTCGGGCTTACGTAGGTCACATCAATAACATTCAGCTGATGTTCTTTACGAATGTTTTCTTTCCACAGGTATCCAAAGGAAGAATTAAACGAATTCAAGGCATACAGCTGCGTTCTGTTTTGATATTCGTATCGAAGGGTGGCCTTGGTCCTTGGCACAAATTCGCTGTTTCCCTGAATATGAAAGGGCGTAATAAACCTTGGCCACGTCAGACTGGTTTCTGCACCGAGTTTAAAAATATTCTTCCCGCTGTTCTTTCCTGAAAGCTGAAAATCAGCGCCTCCAAAAACAGATACGGTAAACAATTCAGCACCGCGAAAGAAGTTTCTGTTGTTCCAGTTGACATTAATTTCGGTTCCGGTATAACTCGCCGAATTGGTTTTTCCCAAAACCTCCACACGAATAAACTTCTTTGGCAAAAGCGTTAGGTAGTAATACGAATCCAAAGTCTTTGGTATACTGTCCGACTCCCGAAATTCGTTTTTAACGAAATTAAAAGTTCCGAGATTTACAAAACGGTTTAAGGTAAGATTGTGGTCTTTCCTGTTATACAAATCGCCTTTTTTAAAATAGATCGTTCTGTCAAAAACCCTTGGTTTAAAAGTATCTGCGGTATCTATAATCGTAAAATCGTTGTATTGTTTGATATCTCTTTTGCGGTAAACGACACTGTCATTGGACAAAGAATAATTCGGATAAACAAATATGTTACCAATCTTATACGCTGTCAGTGCTTTTGCCGGTGCTTCGTCTTTGATGACCAGTCTGATTTTAACTTCATGATCGCCTTTGCTGCTGTCTACTTTGGCCAGAATATAATCGGGATTAAAATAGTAATATCCCTTTTCTTTTAGCCTGGCATCGATTCGTTCTCTTTCGGCTTTAATAAGGTCCAGATCGTATGGTTTGCCTACTTTCAGCAGACTTCTTCTGGCTGATCTGGCAATAATTTTGGACATTTTCAGCGAATCATCGGGAAAAGTAACACTTTTTATAATGTATTGTTTTTTAGGCGTCACGGTATATTCGGCTGTCACCCTTTTGTTTCTTACGGTAGAATCTGCACTTACCCTGGTTTTGAAATAACCTCGATTTTCGGTAAAATTTCGCAAAACGGATGCATTATAATCCAGATCGACTTTACTGAAAAGTACCGGTGGTTCCCCTACCGTATTTCGCAGCCAGTATCGGATTCCTTTTTGCTTTTTAGGTTCTCCTGCAATATTGTAGATCCAGAGTTTAGGTTTTAACCCAAAGATCTGTTTATTTGGTTTAGGACGAAGTAAGCCTTCCAGTTCCTTTTCCAGTGCTTTTCTTTCTTTCTTTTTTATAATGGAATCTTTTACAGTCACAGAACCTCCTGTATACAGCAACTCACCTTCCGGCAGGTATTTCGTATTACTGCATCCAAAAACAAAAAATAAGGACAGCACTATAAAATACCTTATACAATGTGTTTCTATATTGCTATGTTTTTTGCTCATTTCCTTCAATTTGATTTTCCGGTTGATTTTCCTTTTTTTCTTTTTCTTCTTTCTCTTTCTGTTTTCTTTTCTCCTTACGGACTTTTTCTTCTTTAATCAATTGTCTTTCGGCTTCTGTACGGTGAAAAAGTTCACGGAATTTATTGTAACTCATCGTGATAATAAAAGCTACTCCTGTTTCTACTACCTGCCCTTCAACGGCCACCTGATATTGATTTTTTCGATATGCCCGAACCATATAGCGTCCGTCTTTTGTAAGCTGATAATCTAAAGCGACATCACCCGCAATATTGGTACTTTCTTCGTTGGCGCGTTCCTGGCCTTCTACTCCAAAACTGCTTCCTACGGTCACCTTCAATCGGTCGTCGAGTAATTTTTTAGAAACCGCAACATTCAGGTCGGTTCTGTTTTCCATCGTTCCGGTCGTATAATCCTCTGTCGATTCCAGGTCAAATTCTAACTGAACTCCTGTAATCAATTCTCCCGCAAGGTCATTTAACTGCTGGGATAAAATTTTACTTACACTTTGTCTGGCCAGTGTTGCTGCACTTGTACCGCCACTTTCGCTCTCAAACGGATTTTCACCTACAAATCGGTTCAGTAATAAAAGTGCAAAGACCTGTTTGTTTAATTCGTTCGGATCTTGCTCCAGCTGTTTTAGTTTGGTCTGCGTAAGTTCTACCACATTCGATGCCACATCATAACTGCCGTCCGGCAAAGTAATTCCAAATGAAATTTCCGGTTTCAGTAATTCGCCTTTCATCTTTAATAAAGTCTGAAAAGGCAGTTTTTGCTTAAAGGTATTTTTTACCGCCGGATCCATCCCTGACAATTGGTTTCCAAGCAAATCAATCGGCGCGGTGTTGACTTTATAAATGGCCGTAATGTTTAACGTCGCCATTGTTGGTTCTCCGTTCCAGACGATTGAACTTCCTTTCTGGATATCAAATTTTCTTCGGATGGCATTGAAATTCATTTCGTAAGCTCCATCCGTGAATTCGTATTTCCCTGTTAATGTAGTTTTTCCCGATTTGTCAATACCTCCAACGAGCTGCGCTTCTCCTTTTAGATTTAGATAATCCCCATTTCCTTTATCAATGACCAAAGTAAGTTCTGCTTCTTTATCGATCGTAATGGCCACGTTGACATCCATACCTTTTAACTCGGCCTGATCGAGTTTGTTTTTCATGTCAATCGTTTGTTTCAGATACATATTATCTTCATTAACAAACTCAACAATCCCTTCTCTGTCCGCAATGGAAGGATCTGACTGTGGCAAAACAACGCTGAATTTTGTTTCTTTATTTATTTTGATTGTCCCGTTAATAACCGGACTTTCAAGGTTTCCTTTGATGTTTAATTTCGTATCTAAAAATAAATCACCGTAAAACAAATCATTATCCGCAGCTTTCGAATGAATCGCCCTGAAATCTTCTGCCTGAACCACTAAGGCAAAATTAAAGTTTCTGAAATCTGCTGACTGAATGGTTCCGTCGACGAATAATTCATTGTCATTTTCATCCAGAAGCGAGAATTTATCAAATGAAATGGTTTCGTTATTGAAAGTGATTTTCTCGTTATTGGTTTTGAAATAAGAATTCAGCTGTGTGATTCTGAAACCGGTATCATTAAAGTTTAATTCACCGGCAATTTTCGGCACCGATGTATTTCCTGTAATTTTGAAATTCCCCGATAAAAATCCGGTTCCTTCGGTAACATTACCCATTGTGAAACCCTGAATACTTTTGATATTCAATTTATTAATCGCAACATTAAAATCTAAATTGCCACCGTTGATTTTGTAATTTCCGGTAAGGTTTACATCGTTTCCTTCCCCACTCAAAACTACATTGGCTGCTAATGTATTGGCTGATTTGTTATCTACTTTTATCGCAATATCCCCTACAGGTTCTCCTTTAAAAGCAAAATCAGCTATTTTTATGTCTGAAGTAAAAATGGGCGATGTCATTACGTTTTCGACCACTGCATTTCCGTTAATTAACCCCTGCATAAGCAGTTTGTCTTTTTTGACGATATTCAGAATGGTTTCAATTTTGAAATTCACGAAATCAACTTCAATCGGTGCATTATCCTGATTGTTTTTAGACTGTATTTTAAGTTCGTTTCCGGAATTCGCGAGAAAAAATTTATTGATATAAAGCCTTTTATCGCCCATCTCAATTGCATTTTCAGGATCGATACTCCATTTGTCGTAATTCAGTACAAAATTTTCCGGGCTGATTTTTAAAATGTTTTTACCATCCTGACGCAGAAATTCTCCGGCAATAACATACTGTTCTTTCTCTTTGGTATCTTTTACCTGCAAAGCATAGGTAAGAATATTATTTTCAACTTTACCGGACAAACTGGTAAACGGAACTTTCAATTCACCGCTTTCTATGGTTGCCACGGAAATCTGATATTCCAGCGCGTTTTCTTTGCCTTCGATATTTATTTTTCCGTCGGAGATGGTATTATTGGCGTACACAATTCGCGGAATCGTTCCTTTTATTTCCAAAGAATCGGTTACGTTATTGTATTTCCCTGTAATTTTAATTGGCTCCAGTCCTGTCAGTTTCGGAACGAGTTTAAATAATATCGGATCATTGTCTACAGTTAGCGTAAAAGCCAGACGCTGTTCGTCTGATTCCCCGTTTACTTTCGGATTTTTCAGATCCATATATTTGGAAAGCGATTTTTTTATAGCTGCTGTTAAGGTCGTCAGTTTGTACTTTCCGTCTACTTCGGCTTTTAAAAACTGCGAGCTTAGCTTGATATTGTTTCTGGTATTATCTGAAAAAGCAATGACACGAACCGAATCTAAAACGATTGGTTCTGCAGCCTGTAAGATCTGTATATTGGAAAGAAATACTTTTCCGTTTAAAAAATCCGGATTACTATTGGCAATATCTGCATCAACATTTCCGCGCAATTTCATTGGGCCGGCATGAAGGTTCAGTTTTTCGAGATCGGCAATATCCAGGTTTAGTTTTAATTTTACGGATGGATATTTGTCTTTCGTATCACCACTGGCTACAAGATCAAAATTCAGGTTCGGGTCTTTCATGCCGGATTTTACGGCAAAAGATCCGTTTTCGATATGGCCTTTCAAAGCCAGATTTCTGTAGGTATATCTGTTGAATACCGCCTTCTGAATAATCCCGTCCAGTTCTGCCTGAGCCGTTTTAGGATCCAGTCCCTTTCCTTTTACTTTTGCTTTCAGCGTGATTTTCCCAATGGAATCGTTTTTGATTAATCGTCCCAAATTAAAATCAAGCAAATAAACCGTTGCGTCGTATTTCTCTCTTTTTTTGACGCGCTGATCAAACAAGGCATCTACTTTTGCATTTCCGAAACTACTGTTCAAAGCCAAATTGGTTTTGAAATTCTGCACGGAACCTTTAAATTTTCCAATTAAATTAAATTGTGAAGGCAACTGAATGTTTTTCGGAATGGTTCCTGCCGGCACAAAAGAATATACGTCTTTAGCAGTGCTGGACAGTTTTTTAATATCCAGGTCGTAATAGGCTTTTTGGGCATCCGGCAAGCCTTTGATTTTCCCCGAAAGGGAAACTCTTGTGGTTCCGATTCCGCTCATTTCAAATAACGGAATATTCAGGTCTTTGATTTTTCCGTTTAAACGGGTATTCAGGTATAAAACTGCATTAGGATTACTTTTAAACGGATTTGACTTTCTTAAATCCGGAGCGAAAAGCAAAATATCTTTGAAACCCACTTTAGATTGATTTAAATTGGCATCTAAAGTCAGGTTTCCTAAATCCTTTTTTAATGCGTCAAGTGATGCATATTTCAACGTGATTTTATTCTGTAAAAGCGTTTGTGGCGTTCTTACATACAAATTCTCCAGAGAAGCATTTTTTGGCCCGTAAAAGAAATTGGTTTTTAAAGACTGAATTTGCAATCCGCTTTTTTCATTGGCGGCAAGTGCTTTTATATTTCCGGAAATGGTATCGTTTCCGTAATATAATTGGTCTGCAATAAGATTGAATTTGCTCAGATCAAGGTGACTGTAATCGATGCCTTTTGGATTTGGTGTAGACTGCATATCATCAAACCTGAAGGCTATATTCTGAATATTTACCGTCTTTAGTTTTACTTTCCAGCCGGTTTGTTTTATTGCAGTCGAATCTAAACTCGGTGCTTTAATTTGTTTGTCTTTTGTGCCTAAGCGTAAGTTTCCTTTCAGGTTTTTCAATTCGAAAGAATCAAAATCCAAAAGCTGTTTGTTCAGGTCAATTTCATTGACTGTTAAATCTAAATTGCCCAGTTTTATTCCCGAATCCAGTTTTGAATCTTTATTATCGTAAGCAATATCAATTTTTGACAAACTGATTTTATCTAATTTTAATTTGAAGTCTTTTCTTTTAGAAATAGTATCAACGGTTTCAACAGAGACTTCTGCAATTTTCTCTACAGCAGCCTGATCTAAACCTAATTTCAATCCGTTTAAGTTAATATTCGGAATATCGAAATCCATTTTGTCCAAATCGAATTTATTGAATTTGGTATCAAAATGCGTCAGTTTTACTTTGACATCATTTTTGGCAAAATCATCCTTAAAATTAAAATTAATATGATCCAGCCTGACGTCGACCACTGATATTTTAAAAGGTTTACTATCGGGATCTTTGGGTTTATCGTCTTTTGATTCGAATGCTTTAATGATATAATCGAAATTAAAAACACCTTCCTTATTTCGCGAGATATTGGCATTGACATTCTCAAGTGCAACGGAATTAATTTCGAGTTCACTGCTAACCAGTTTAAACAAATCCACATCGACCTCTAAACGTTTACCAGCCAGCAAGGTATCTTTATTCTGATCTTCAAAATAGAAACCTTCCAGCACTACATCTTTCGGGAATTTTATAGAAATATGATCTAATGAAACTTTGGTTTTTATTTTGTTATGAAGGTAGGTTACGGCTTTGTCTTTGACATAGTTCTGAACCGACGGTACCTGAATTAAAATAATGAGAAGTAATAAAAGTGCAATAATAGAACCTACGCACCAAAGCAGAATGCGTAATGTTTTTTTAAGAAAATGAACTGATTTCTTATTCATATGTTAATAAAACACTTTTAGATTAGAATTGCGTTAGTGTATGGACTGTTTTATACAGCCTACAAAATTGTAAAATTTTAACTTTAACAATTTACATAATTACCGTCAATTATTCTAAAATTTCACTGCCAAATAGTTAATTTCTTACTTTTTATTTTTCATAGAATAGCTAAAAACTCAGACATTTTTTTCTTTAAAGGCTGATTTTAGTTGATTTTTAAAATCTGATGTGTGGTAATTTTTCGCCCAGAAGATTCATTTTTTGTTGCAGTTTGGCTAAGAATTTCCTATGTTGTTCCGATTCCGGATTGAAACTTCTGTGACGCAGGCTTTTTTGTATTTCTTCTACTTCCTGCATTGTCGAAATACTGTTTTCTGAAATATAATTTTCAGAAAATCTTTTCCAGATATAATCAATTGCTACCGGGTTGGGATGCAGCATATCGTCGGCATAAAAACGATAATCGCGAAGTTCGTCCATCATGATTTCGTAAGAAGGAAAATAGTTATGCGTTATGGGTTGTGCATTATGCGTTTTTAAAACCTGATGAAGTGCCGTAAATAAATGTGATTTACTAAGTTGATTTTCTGTGAAACCATCTTTTATATGACGAACCGGGGAAATGGTAAAAATGAAATTGATATCGGGATTCACGGCCTGAATTAAATCGATGGTATTCTGAATGCTTTTCTGAATGCTGTCAACGGATAATAATTCTTTTACAAACTGTTTTTGCGGGACTTTATGGCAATTGGCAACGATGGCATTGCTTTCTATATTTTTGTAAATCCACGATGTTCCGTACGTGATAATGATATGTGTAGCTTGTTTTAACTGTTTGTTGGTTATTTCTATCGCCTTATTCAGTGTTTCGAGTAATTCCTGTCGGTCTGAATTGCTTAAATCGGAATGTGTTTCGAAAGAATGCCAGCGTTCGTTATGAAAGAAAACATCTTTCTCTGTAAATAATTCTTCCCGAACTGTTCTTTCTATTACTTTTTCAATAGAAACCGGATTGAATAGTATTCCGAACGGATTTGTTTGATTCTGAAACTTAAAATAGTCGAACTTATCAGCCATGTTTTCAGCAAAACAGGAACCCATAGAAATTATTTTCGAATTATAATCGATTGGATTATTGGTTTTTGAAATTGGAATTAAGGTTCTGAATTGCATGGCTTATTATTTAATCACGAATTTCACGAATTTCCACCAATAAAAAAACCAAATATTGAAGTATTTGGTTTTTATGAGACATAGATTCTAATAAGTGTACTCAATTTCATATTCTACTGATCCTCCTCCACTCAATGAGGTGTTTCTGATTGGATAGCCTCTTTCATTATAAGTATAACTTGTTAAATAAACGGTCGGATTAGTATTTTCAGATGATATTTTGGTGTTTTTTATAATATTATTTTTTCCAAATCCATAGATTTCATCTAGTAGTAAATTAAAACCTAAAATATTTTTAAGAGGATTCTGTTTTGTATCATAATCATAAACTGATGTTGTTGTTATTGAATTTACCTTTTGTTGAAGTTTTACAAGATTGCCATTTTGATAAGTCAAAGTTCCTTCATTAATTAAATTCTCAATTTTAGTTGTTGCATCAACAGAATAACTTAAATAAGAAATCAGATCATTAGTATTCTGAGTATAGACTGTTTTTTGTATATAATCACTGCTACCACTTTGTCCGTTAATAATTACTCTATAGATTCTGGTCTTTAATTTTCCATTTTCATATGTATATGCAACCTCTTTAACTATGGTTTGGTTTCCTTGTTTATCCAACTTAAACACCGCTTGCTTTGTAATAAAATCTCCATCGTAGGTAAATACTGTTTTATATCCCTCTTCACTGCTACTTAAAATTTTGTTTCCGCTGTACATCGCACTACTTTTACTATCAACACCTAGTAAAAGGGAAGGATATATATAAGAAATAGTTTTGGGTAGTACAGAATTATCTTGTTGAGAAGAATTTTCAGGGGAAGAATTTTCATCATTAGAGCAAGATGTCAATACAAATGTTACAGTGCAAAAAAGAAGTAAAAGTTTTTTCATGTGATTAGATTTTTTCTGGGATAAATATAAATTAATCAAAAACAAAAGCTTAAAATAATTAACACTTTTAATAACAATAAATCAACTTCACAGAGCCAAACAATTCACTACTTTTGCATCTTCTATAAATTTAACTTCACTTATGAAATTACTATATTCTTATATAATCAGACACAAACTGCTGCTGCTTTTTGCGTTGATTATGGCTACTATTAATATCTGCTTCAGTTTATCAGATTCGATCATTACCGGTAAATTAATGCAGGACTGCGGGGTTGGACTCGCCAAATACAAAGGAAACGAAATGGGTTTTATCAGGTCTTTAGCTTTCTGGCTGGGACTTTCCCTTGGTGCTGCCATGATTTCAAGAATCACCAAAAATTTCCAGGATTACTTTACCAATATTGTCATTCAGAGAACCGGGGCGCAGATGTATACGGACGGAATTAAAAAATCTTTGGATTTACCGTACGCTGAATTCGAAGACCAGAGAAGTGGTGAAACACTGAGCAAACTGACCAAAGTACGTTCTGATTCCGAAAAATTAATTACACTTTCGATCTCACTAATCTTTCAGACGATTATTGGATTCGTCTTTGTCATTCTTTACGTTTCCCGAATTGATTACCGTATTTCGATAATCTTTTTAATTACGGCACCCATTATTGCTTTAGTAAGTTCTTATCTGGGTAAAAAGATTAAGATTGTTTCCAAAAAAATTGTAAACCAGACCAATGCTTTGGCCGGTTCAACTACAGAAAGCTTAAGAAACATCGAACTGGTAAAAAGTCTTGGATTAACCTATCAGGAGGAAAAACGTCTGAATCTGAATACCTTTAAAATTCTACAGCTGGAACTGGAAAAAATCCGTTTCATCAGGAGTTTAAGTTTTATTCAGGGAACCACCGTTCACTTTTTAAGAACCTGTGTTGTTTTTACTTTGTATTACTTTTTATTTGGAGGCAAAATTATTGTGGGAGATTTACTAACCATGGTATTTTTCACCTTCTTTATTTTTGGTCCGCTTCAGGAATTAGGGAATTTTATTATTGCGCTGAACGAGACCAAAGTTTCCATGGAGAACTTCAGGATACTGCTGAATGCTCCGAAAGAATTTCGCCCGAAAAATCCAAAACATGTAGGGGCAATTCAGTCTTTACTTTTTTCCAATGTAAGCTTCAAGCATAAAACAGCGAAATTCAAAGCGGTAGAAAATATTAATTTCGAAATCAAACAAGGCCAGACCGTTGCTTTCGTTGGCCCATCAGGATCCGGAAAAACCACGCTGGTGAAATTACTGGTCGGCTTGTATGTTCCGGAAGAAGGGCAGGTTCTTTATAATGAAATTGACTCAACCGAAATTGATTTACTGGATTTAAGAAAACAATTAGGTTTCGTTACTCAGGATGCTCAGTTGTTTTCGGGAACGATTCGGGAGAATTTATTATTTGTGAAACCAAACGCAACCGATGAAGATTTATATGATGCCCTGAAAAGAGCAAGCTGCGAAAAATTACTCAGACGCGCCGAAGATGGCTTAAATACTACCATTGGTGAAGGAGGAATTAAAGTTTCCGGCGGTGAAAAACAGCGTTTGTCTATTGCCCGTGCTATTTTAAGAAATCCTAATTTATTGATTTTTGATGAGGCCACTTCTGCCCTGGATTCTATCACGGAAGAAGAAATTAATGCAACCATCAGAAACATCTCAGATAAAAACAGAATCACGGTTTTAATCGCACACCGATTGTCTACCGTAATGCATGCCGACAGAATTTTTGTGCTGGAACAGGGGAAAATTATAGAACAGGGGAAACACGAAGATCTAATCGTTGAAAGAGGTTTGTATTACGCGATGTGGCGTCAGCAGATTGGAGAACGAAAGTAATTTTCAAGGTGCTAAGTTACTAAGTTACTGAGCTTTTTTATGCTGAAATACAAAACCCGACAGATTAAAAATCTGTCGGGTTTATTGTTTAAAATAGTAAAGAAATCTCAGCACCTTAGAACCTCAGCTTCTTAGAGGCTTTTCCATAATGAAAACTTTACAAAATCAATTGTTTTTTCGTAAACGTAAAGATGTTATTTTAATTGAATGGCTAAATTTTTAGCGAGTTTTTCAAATGCACCAATTACCCTTTCATACTCATTGATTTCTATTGTTTTTTTCTCCATCCCAATTACTTTTTCAAAATGAATTACCAGTAGTTTTTTCGAATTGATTGTATCGATAAACTCAATTGTTGCAGACAATTTAGCAGGTTCTAATGCATAACCCGGATAAATCCAGGTTAAATTCACCTTCATTAAACAGGGCGAATCAGTAACTATTTTACGTTCTCCTTTTTTAAAGTAATTATTAAAATAATTTATAAATGCCGGATTGTAATATTGATCCCGGTTTGAAAACCAATCCCGCCTGAAAGCTGCCGCTTTTTCGGGATTGGATTTTCTTTTTTCCATTTTTTCTTTTAAAAAATCTTCTTCTGAGTCAAAACCATGAACCTGAATATTTTCATAATCAAAGGCTACGGTAAAGGATTTGATTTCTTTTATATTTTCGAAACCCCCTTCATAGATCTGATATCTTTGAGCGTAACTAAATGATGTAAGAACAATTGAACAAATAATAATTAGTTTTAGTTTTCTATACATAACTTTTTAAGCTCTAATTTAATATCCATGAAAAGTTTCAGATACTCTTTTATTTAACAAACTCAACCGCCTTAGCCAAAGCCTCAGCAATTCCGTTAGCATTCTTCCCTTTTCCGGAGGCGAAGAAAGGTTGTCCTCCCCCATTTCCTTCAATATACCTTCCTAGTTCCTTAATCACAGCATTTGCATTTAAGCTTTTAGCTGCTACCAGTTCTTTAGCAATATAACAGTGGATGTTTGGCAGACCATCTTCTACTGAAGCCAGGAACACAAACGAATCTGCTTTTGAACTTCCCAGTGCGGATGCCAGCTCTTTTGTCGAAGCCATGCTTAAATCTACTTGTTTAGCAAGGAAATTTATGCCGTTTATCTCTTGGAAATCTTTCTCTAGTTCGGTTTTTAAAGCGCCGACTTTTTCTTTTAGCAGCTGCTCGATTTGTTTTTTCAGTTTCGCATTATCATCCTGCAAAGAAGCCACTGATTTTAAAATATCCTGTGGATTTTTTAGTGTTTCTTTTATTTCAGCTAAAGTATTCTCCTGATTTTTATAGAAGTCTTTTACGGCATCACCTGTAATCGCCTCAATACGGCGAATTCCAGCGGCAACTGCACCTTCAGAAATGATTTTGAAATGCCAGATTTCAGCTGTGTTTTTTACGTGAATTCCACCACAAAGTTCTTTACTGTCACCAAATTCAATCATACGGACATTATCTCCGTATTTCTCTCCAAACAAAGCCATGGCACCTTTATCGAGTGCTTCTTTAATCGGAATATTTCTGTGTTCCACTAATTGCAATTGGGCTTCAATCTGTGCATTTACACTTGCCTCCACCTGACGCAATTCTTCTTCTGAAACTTTAGAAAAATGCGAAAAATCAAAACGCAAATAGTTCGGATTTACCAAAGATCCTTTTTGCTCTACATGAGTTCCCAAAAGGTTTCTCAAAGCCAAATGCATTAAATGCGTAGCAGAGTGATTTTTAGAAGTTGAACCTCTTAAATCGGTATTTACTTTTGCTGTAAAACCAGCTTCAATATTTTCAGGCAATTGTTTTGCAAAATGCAGAATCAGGTTATTTTCTTTTTTAGTATCGATGATTTCGATCGTTTCATTGGCAGAAACCAATGTTCCTTTATCTCCAACCTGTCCTCCGCCTTCCGGATAAAATGGTGTATTGTCTAAAACGATTTGGTATAAAATCCCGTCTTTCTTAGAATCAACTTTACGAATTCTGGTGATCTTTACGTCGTTCTCTGATTGATCGTAACCCACAAAAGTCTCTACGTTTCCTGGAATCAAAACCGACCAGTCTTCTGTTGAAACTTCTGATGCAGCGCGGGAACGTGTTTTTTGTTTTTGTAATTCAACTTCAAATTCTTCTTCATTATAGGAGAAACCTTTTTCTTTTAGAATTAACGCTGTCAAATCTTTTGGAAAACCAAATGTATCATACAATTCAAAAACCTTAGCACCAGAAACTTCTGAACCGCTAGTTTGTGCAATTACATTATCCAACAACTGTAACCCCTGATCCAGCGTTCTTAAAAAAGAAGCTTCTTCCTCGCGAATTACATTGGTAACTAATTGTTGCTGCGATTTGATTTCCGGGAAAAATTCTCCCATCTGATTGGCTAAAACCTCTACCAATTTATTGATAAAAGGTTCTTTTGTATTTAAAAATGTAAATCCGTAACGAATTGCACGACGCAAAATCCTGCGAATTACATAACCGGCTCCCGTGTTGGATGGCAACTGACCGTCGGCAATGGCAAAGGCAACCGCCCGAACGTGATCTACAATTACACGAATCGCAATATTTGTTTTATTTTGTTCTTCCGAGATATTTTTTATCTCGTCAGAGGTATATTTTAATCCTGTGATTTGTTCAACTTTCTCGATAAGCGGTGTAAAAACATCGGTATCATAATTAGATGTTTTTCCCTGTAATGCCATACACAAACGCTCAAATCCCATTCCGGTATCCACGTGTTGTGCCGGAAGTTTCTCTAACGAACCATCTGCTTTACGGTTGAATTCCATAAATACATTATTCCAGATCTCCACTACCTGCGGGTGATCATTATTGACAAGGCTCTTTCCGGAAACCTGTGCTTTTTCTTCTTCAGAACGCAAATCAACGTGAATTTCAGAACAAGGTCCGCAAGGTCCCTGATCTCCCATTTCCCAGAAATTATCTTTTTTGTTTCCAAGAATAATGCGGTCTTCATCAATTAATGTTTTCCAGATATCCCAGGCTTCCTGATCAAACGGGACATTATCTTCCTTACTTCCTTCGAAAACAGAAACATACAGATTTTCTTTAGGGATTTTATATACTTCTGTCAGTAAAGTCCATGCCCAGTTGATAGCTTCTTTTTTGAAATAATCACCAAAAGACCAGTTACCCAGCATCTCAAACATAGTATGGTGATAGGTATCAAAACCTACATCCTCAAGATCGTTATGTTTTCCTGAAACACGAAGACATTTTTGCGTATCGGCTATTCTTTTACTTTTTGGTGTTCCGTTTCCTAAAAAATATTCTTTAAACTGGGCCATTCCCGAGTTATTGAACATCAGGGTTGGATCGTCCTGAAGAACGATTGGAGCAGATGGAACGATTAAGTGTCCGTTGCTCTTGAAAAAGTCTAAAAATTGTTTACGTACGTCTTGTGATTTCATGTTGTAATTAGAAAATGTGATAATGTGTTAATTTGATAATTAAAAAATGTGTTAATTTGAAAATGCGATAATTAGATAATTTTAAATTAAACTTACAGGTTCAAACAATAAATTACCCGGTTCTCTCATTATCTAATTATCAAATTGACTCAATTATCTAATTATTTTATTCTTGAAAAAAAGCCCCGAACAACTGAAACATTTATTAAATTTGTTAGACTAACTATTTTACAAGCTGCAAAAATAGGGTATTTTAAAATATGGCGAAAGTAAAATATTATTACGACTCAGAAAATCTGGCTTATACGAAAATAAAAACCAGAAAGAGAATCAAAATCGGTTACGCCTTACTGTTTTTGCTGGCTTCAGCCCTGTTTGGCTTTCTGGTTTTCGTTCTTTTAGTCAACACTCCTTATTTTGAAACCCCAAAGGACCGTCTGCAGGCACGTGAAATTGAAAATTTGAAATTGCAGTATTCGATTCTGAATAAAAAAATGGATGAGATTAATGAGGTAACCGAAGCGATAGAAGACAGAGACAATAATATATACAGGGTTTATTTTAATAAAGCTGAAATTCCCGATTCGATCCGGAAATCCGGTTTTAAGGACCTGAAGAGATATAAAGATTTAGAAGGTTATAACAATTCGCAGTTGGTACTGAATACAACCAAACGAATTGACAGACTTTCGAAACAATTGGCCATTCAGTCCAAATCACTGGATGAGATTTTGAAATTAGCCGGTGCCAAAGGAAATTTGCTTTTGGCAATTCCTGCCATTCAGCCAGTCCGGAATGAAAATTTAAAACGCGTTGCTTCCGGTTTCGGGTATCGAATCGACCCTTTCACGAAAGTGCGAAAAATGCATAACGGCATGGATTTCACCGCCAGTACAGACACTCCTGTCTACGCAACAGGTGATGGCGTGGTAGCAAGAGCTGACAATACAGCGTCAGGTTTTGGAAATCATGTGGTCATCAGGCACGGTTTTGGATATGAAAGCCTGTACGCTCATTTAAGCAAATACAACTGCAGGCCCGGACAACATGTAAAAAGAGGCGATGTGATTGGATATGTAGGAAGCACAGGGCGTTCTGAAGGCCCTCATTGTCATTATGAAGTGCACAAAGACGGAAAAGTGGTAAATCCGTTGAATTTTTATTACGGAAATATTTCGGCAGTAGAATACGTGGCCATTTCACATATGGCCAATCAGGAAAACCAGTCATTAGATTAACACTGCAAAAAGTAGTAAGTTTGAAGTAAAAAACAGAAAAATATAAATCATGCATATTGAGCTTTCTAAAGATAAAAGATATTTCAGCATTGGCGAAGTGGCCAAAGCCTTTAATGTCAACGCATCTTTGATCCGGTTTTGGGATAGCGAATTCGATATTCTGAAACCTAAAAAGAATGCAAAAGGCAACAGAATGTTTACACCGGACGATATTACCAATTTACAGTTGATTTATCATTTGGTCAAAGAACGCGGTTTTACACTCGAAGGAGCCAAAACCCATTTGAAGGAAGGACAAAAGAAAACATTAGATAAATTCGAAATAATACGTAAATTAGAGTCCATAAAAACACAATTAACAGAAATCAAAAACGAATTATAACATCATTATTGAAAAATTAGAAATAAACTTAAATTAAATACACATGAAAAGATTTTTGCCTTGGATTATCGGAGCAGTTGTTATTATTGGAATATACGTCTGGGCTTCTGGAATTTATAATAAAGCGGTGACACTTGATCAGGATGTAAAAGAAAGCTGGGGAAATGTCAATACTGCATATCAGAGAAGAAATGACCTTATCCCAAATTTAGTAAATACCGTAAAAGGATATGCTGAACATGAAAAAAGTACTCTAACAGCAGTAATTGAAGCCCGTGCTAAAGCAACTGCTATTACAATTGACCCAAGTAATGTTACTCCGGAGCAATTAGCTGCATTCAATTCCGCACAATCAGGAGTTTCATCTTCTTTATCCAAATTATTAGTAAGTGTTGAGCAATATCCAAATCTGAAGGCTGATGCAAGCTTTATGAAATTACAAGATGAGCTGGCCAGTACAGAAAATCAAATCTTAACAGCCAGAACCCGTTTTAATGAAGCTGTTAAGCCTTACAACAACAACATCAACACTTTTCCACGAAATATTCTGGCTGGATTATATGGTCTTAAAGAAAAACCATACTTTGAAGCAAGTACAGGAGCTAATAAACCAGTTGAAGTAAAATTCTAAAAAAGATTTAATATTTTTGATTAATGATTTAGATTTCAGATGCAGTCTGAAATCTAAATCTGATCTAAACTCTAAAATAATTTCAATGTCAAAAGTAGAAGATTTTTTATCCAAGGAAGAAGAACAAGATATTGTTGAAGCGATTCGCGTGGCCGAAAAAAATACTTCTGGCGAAATTAGAGTCCATATAGAAAAAACCAGTTCTAAAGCTCCTTTTGAAAGAGCTTTAGAACTTTTTCATAAATTAAAGATGGATGAAACCCAATTACAAAATGGCGTTTTATTTTATTTTGCCGTCGAAGACAAAAGCTTTGCTATTTGCGGAGATAAAGGCATAAATGATGCTGTTGCCGCAGATTTTTGGGATTGTACCAAAGATGCCATGACAGAACAATTTAAATTAGGAAATTTCAAAAAAGGTATTGTCGACGGCATCCTGAATGCAGGCGTACAACTGAAAAAATATTTCCCATGGTCTGAAGAAGACACCAACGAATTATCTAACGAAATCTCAAAAGGATAAATAATGAAAATTTCCACAAATAAAACTTCAAATTTCAAAGGAATCTTTCATTTATCCTTTCTGTTAGTTGCTTTCCTTACTGTTACTTGCGCTTTTGCCCAATTTAAAATTCCGGAAAAACCAAGTCTTCAAACATCAGTTTACGATTATGCGAATGTCCTGAGTGCTGCCGAAAAAGCGCAATTGGAACAAAAACTAATTCGTTATTCAGATTCTACGACGACCCAAATTGTGGTCATTACGATAGAAAGCCTGCAAAATGAAGACGTGAGCCTGCTGGCTACCAAATGGGGACAAACGTGGGGCGTTGGAGGAACGGCAAAAGATGACAATGGTGTTATTATTTTACTGGCCAAGAAAGAAAGAAAAATTGCCATTAATCCGGGGTACGGTTTAGAAGACCGCCTTACCGCAGGAATTGGCGGAGAGATTATCAGAAATATTATTATTCCCGAATTTAAAGCCGGAAGTTATTACAACGGCCTTGACAAAGGAACGGATGCCTTATTTGACGTTTTTAAGGGAAAATACAAGGGAGAACGCAAACAAACCAAAGGAAAAGATTTCCCAATCCTTCCCTTCATCATTATTGCTGTAATTGTATTAATTTTGCTGTCCCGAAATAAAAGAGGCGGAGGAGGAAATTCAGGAAATAATGGCGGAGGTCCGAGCCTGATGGATGTAATTCTGTTAAGCAGTCTTGGCAGAAGCAGTGGCAGCGGCGGCGGATTTGGCGGTTTCGGTGGCGGATCATCCGGCGGCGGCGGCGGCTTCGGTGGTGGATTTGGCGGAGGAGGTTTCTCCGGCGGAGGTTCAAGCGGAGGCTGGTAGTGTTTTTTTTTTTCAGGTTTAATTGGCTTCAGGTTTCAGCTTAAAATTCAAAATTTATAATTCATAATTTAAAAACAGATGTTATCACATAAAGCAAAATACGCCCTTAAGGCCTTACTTTATTTAGCAGAACAAGACGAAAATCACATTTCTAAAACCATAGAAATTGCTGATGGCGCCAACATTCCTAAAAAGTTTTTAGAGCAGATTTTACTGGATCTGAAACGAGGCCGTTTTGTGAGCAGCAAGCAGGGAAAATTTGGCGGATATTATCTGATAAAATCTAAGAACGATATTACTTTGGCAGAAATTCACCGTTTATTTGACGGTGCAATTGCACTCCTGCCTTGTGCTTCATTAAACTTTTACGAACCTTGCGCCGATTGTAAAACCGAGTCGGAGTGCAGCTTAAGACATGGTTTAATGATCATTCGTGACGAGACTCTTAGAGCGATGCAAGGCATTACTATCGCTTCGTTGGTAAAGAAATAAAAAAATATTTTCTAAATCCTAGTTAATCTATAGAATTTACATATATTTGCAAAAAAATCAACCAACAATTACAAATTTTAACCCTATGAAATTACATTACAATCGATCAGGTGTAGCTAAAAATCTTTTGCAAAAAAACCAAAATTGTCAATTCTCTGCTTTAAAAAACAATTCTTCTATGATGTGTATGTGCTGGTAAAAAAAATTTAATTTAAATTCTACTACTCACATATACTTAATATAAAAATGAAAACAGCAATAAAAAATATACTTACACTATTATCCATTTTAACCTTTTCGATCTCCTTCGCTCAAAACATAGAAGGTGTTGTAACGACAAATGAAAACATACCTTTGGAAGCGGCCAATGTTGTCATCAAAGGAACTACTTTCAGTACTATTACAGATGCCAGCGGAAAATTCAGCATCAATACACAGGGAAGACTTCCCTTAACCCTTTTGATTCAGTATACAGGGTACACAACTGCAGAATATAATGTTTCTACCTTACCTGCCACTCCACTATTGGTAACTCTTAATGAGGAAAACAAACTGGTTGAAGTAGTCGTTTCTTCAAGACGCCGTATTGAAAAAGTTCAGGATGTGCCCATTGCCGTTTCGGTTATTACCGGTAAGCAGGCGGAACAAACAGGCGCTTTTAACGTAAACAGAATCAAGGAGCTTGTACCTTCTGTGCAATTATACTCTTCAAATCCAAGAAATACCGGAATCAATATCAGAAGTTTAGGTTCTCCTTTCGGTCTTACGAATGACGGAATCGATCCGGGTGTTGGTTTCTATGTTGACGGTGTTTATTACGCGCGTCCGGCCGCAACTACACTTGATTTCATCGATGTAGAACAAATTGAAGTATTACGAGGGCCACAAGGATCATTATTTGGGAAAAATACCACTTCGGGAGCGTTTAACATTACAACCCGCAAACCAAGTTTTACTTCTGGTGCAGACTTTGAAGTAAGTTACGGAAATTATGCTTTCCTACAGGCGAAAGCCTCTGTGACAGGAGCTTTGGGCAAAAAAATAGCGGGACGTTTATCTTTTTCAGGAACACAACGTGATGGTTTAATCGATAATGTTGCAACAGGAAGAGCGACAAATACACTGAACAATCAGGGAATTAGAGGTCAATTGCTTTATACGCCTTCAGAAAATACAAATATTATACTGGCAGCAGACATTACCACACAGCGTCCTGACGGATATGCACAGGTTGTTGCGGGTGTTGCACCTACTCAACGAGCAGCTTACAGACAGTTTGATGCTATCATAAAAGATTTAAATTACCAGTTACCAAGTCAGAATGCTTTTGACCGTAAAATTGATCACGATACGCCATGGCGTTCGGGACAGGATATGGGAGGTATTTCGCTTAATATTGACACCAAAATCGGAAGCGGAACACTAACCTCTACGACAGCCTGGCGTTTTTGGAACTGGGACCCGTCAAATGACAGGGATTTTACAGGATTACAGGTCTTGGCCCTATCTCAAAACCCAACCAGACAAACACAATTTACACAGGAAGTTCGATACGCAGGGCAGCTTAGCTCAAAATTAAGCGGTGTTGTGGGGGTATTCTTTATAGATCAGACTTCACAAACCAATGGTACCGAAGAATCCGGAAACGCACAATGGCGATTTTCTCAAAGTTCTACAAGCAATTTATGGAAAACTCCGGGACTTTTTGAAGGATACGGAATCAAAACAGATGCCCGCATAAGAGCCTCAAGTGCTGCTGTATTTGGACAACTGGACTGGGCAGTTACTGAACGTTTACATGTATTACCGGGTTTACGTTATAACTTTGATAAAAAAGATGCCGATTACAGCCGTACTACTTACGGAGGACTGCAAACCACTGATCCGGCTTTGCTTGCTCTGAAAAAACAAGTGTACAGCGACCAGGCTTTTGCCTCAAATACAGATAATACCGATTTCTCCGGAAATTTAACGGTTTCTTTTAAAGCTACAGATAAAATTAATGCTTACGGTACTTTTGCAAAAAGTTATAAACCGGTTGGTGTAAATGTAGCAGGACTTCCAACCAATTCAGCAGGTGCTCCGCTATTGGAACTGGCTGTTATTAAACCGGAAGAAGTAAATCATTATGAAGTTGGAGTAAAAACTTCTCCTTTTAAAGGCTCTATTTTTAACGTAACGTTCTTTAATACTGATATCAAAAATTTCCAGACTAACGTTCAGGCAGCAGAATTAGGGGTTAACCGTGGTTATCTTGCCAATGCCGATAAAGTTCGTGTAAGAGGTGTTGA
Organism: Flavobacterium cupreum; assembly: GCF_003996965.1. Classification (GTDB taxonomy): domain Bacteria; phylum Bacteroidota; class Bacteroidia; order Flavobacteriales; family Flavobacteriaceae; genus Flavobacterium; species Flavobacterium cupreum. The sequence goes on from NZ_QWDM01000017.1 coordinate 125,846, forward strand.
ACTGGATGCGAGTTTTCTAGTGAGCCAGCACTTAACCATAAACGGAGCTGCCACTTATACAGACGGTACCTATGTTAAGTTTACCAACGCACCGCTGCCTTTAGAAGAAACCGGAGCCGCAGTAGCTTTTAAAGATGTTTCAGGAACTAATTTGCCTGGTGCATCAAGATGGGCAGGATCTTTAGGAGGTGAACTTTCTGATAATGCAAAATTCTTTGGAAATGCAGGGAAAGTTTTCGTAGCTGTAGACTCTTACGCTCGTTCTGAATTCTCATCAAGTCCGTCTGCTTCAAAATATTTAGTCGTTCAGGGATATGCTCTTTTTAATGCCCGTTTAGGTTTCCGCGCTTCTCAGGGATTATCTGTTCAGTTCTGGGGACGTAATCTTCTGAACAAAGATTATTATGAGCAATTATTGCCTGCTGGAGGAAATACAGGACAATATGCAGGTGTTTTAGGTGACCAAAGAACGTATGGAATCACTTTAAAATATTCTCTGTAAACAATTTTTTTTTTGTTAATAGCAATTAACGGGATGCGTCATCTAAAACGTGTCCCGTTTTTTTATGTGGAATGAGGATTGAAAATCACAAAATAGCTTTCAAAACGAATTTAAAAACCAACATCAGTTTCTGTAAATACTTTCCGGTTTGCCTATATTCGCAGCCTGAATTTATACAGATTAGATGAAAATCCTCCCAATAGTATTCCTTTTAGGTTTGACAAGTCCGTTTTTACTGGCCCAGAAAAAGGCAGATCAACAAACCCTGACATGGATTCGGTATTACAATATTTTTCCTCTAACCGAAAAATGGGCCATTCATTCTGAATTCGATAATCGCAGTTTTGTGAACCCTGTTCATGAAAATCTTTTTGTCATTCGCGTTCAGGGACGTTACCGCGCTACTCAAAATATAGACTTAGGCGGCGGATTTGCTTATTTTAATATCAATACTCAGGATCCAAAGGCTGACCCCGATTTTTCGGTTCCGGAATACAGGGCCCAGCAGGATATTACGTTTATTCATGATATCGCAAAAATCACTTTCCATAACCGTCTGCAGCTTGAGGAACGTTTTATTCAAAAAGCCACCAAAACGGAACTTCTGGATGATTACGCTTCTTCGCTTCGATTCCGATATCGGTTACAGTCCATGTTTACGCTTTGGCAAAAAGACAAACGCAGCATAAAGGGTACTCTTTCTGACGAAATTTTATTCAATTACGGAAAAGACAACAAAAGAAATACCTTTGATCAAAATCGTATTTACGCTGCATTACGCTATCATTTCAATCCAAATATCGGATTGGAACTGGGTTATCTCAAAAGCTTCCAGAGACGTTCAAGCGGCATTGATTTTTACGATCGTGACATTATCAGATTGACACTGTATCATCGCACTAATCGCAAAACCAAAGCCTGAAATCTTACATTTCCCTTTGTCTTCTTTTGGATTCTTTTTCCTTAGAGGCAAAATTTCCGATTTTATAAGACAGCGAAAACATCACATATCTTTTCAAAACCGTATTTTCCTCATCACGAATGGAAGTTGCTGAAATGGTTCTTGTGGCACTCTGATTCTGATTCAGGATATCATATACTTTTACCTTGGCATAGATTTTTTTATCGAAAAAACCATACGACAAACTGGTATTCCACAAGTAAAAATCTTTCTTGAAATCGCCTGAAATATTCGAATTGTAATTGTAACCGAAGTCATTTCCAAAAATCAAATTGGCCGGCCAGTACGAAGTCGTCTGCAAATTGATTCGGTGCACTACATTTGAACTTGCATCCCTGCTAACGTTCTCATATTTGGTTTCATTGTATGACAGGCTGTACGATGGTGAAATCGTAAGCAATTCCCCGTATTCGTATGTCAGGTATACTTTTGGCGTTACTGCTGCAGATTTAGCGTTATAAATCACTTCATTGGTATATCCTTTATCAAAAGAATAACTCCCGTTGATTCCGAGGCCATATCTCAAAACGTGCGCATCTCTTTTTATCGACTGGTTCCAGTTGGCACCAAGTGAAGCGATATAGGTTCCTGAAATATTGGCATAGGTTGTGGTTCTTTTTCCGCTGTCATCATAAACCGATGTAGAAACTACATCATTATTGTAGTAATCCCCTTTTAAATACAAGCTGTAGCCGGAGCGGGTACGGAAATCGAAATTTTTAAAATCGATACTTGCCGTATTTTTTTCAATCGGATTCAGATCCGGATTACCAATTAAGGTATTTAGCGGATTGGTCAGATTCAGTACCGGCATTAACTGCACGGCAGACGGAAGTGCATTTGAATAATCGTATTTGAAGGTCAGGTTTTTTGAGCGGCTGAATTTGTATCGAAGCTGAAGATTGGCAAAAGGCAGCGCATATTTTTTGTTCAGGTCTGTTTCCTCATTTCGGTATAAAGAGTAATTATCATAACCGACAATTGAAGTCCTGGAGTTCATATTTAGGGTAAATTTACTTTTCTGCCAGGTAATCCCAAACTTTGGACTCACCGAATTCTGGCTTGAAGTCGTATAATTCGTCAGGGATTCATTGAGATCCGAATAAGAATTCGTCGTAGCATTAAAATTGAACGTTTTAGCATCGTTTACCGTACTCGCCCAGTCAAAATCAGAACCGAATCTAATTCGCAGCGAATCCGTAACGGGCTCTGTATATTCGACATCAAAGGAATACGAATCAGAACTGCTGTTATTTTTACTGTTCTGATTTCTTTCGTCATTCGGTTTATTGTCCTGATAAAAAATAGTCTCCGAAACGTTGAATCCGTTCGAATCACTTCTTGAATTGCTGTTATTGAAAACCAGACTCAGGTTACGTGCTTTTTTCTCAAAAGTTTTATTGAAATTGATACTGTTTGTGAAATTGGTATTTGAACTTTCGTTGTACGAATCCGAAGTGCTTTCGTTTAAAGACTGTCCATTTTCATCTTCCGAAAAAGTAGAAGAGGACGAATTGCTGTTCGAATGCGATTCATTCAGTTTTGGAGCCACAACTAAATGGGTTGTCGGATTGATTTTGTACTCCAATTCAAAATTGGCATTATTACCAGTGTTTTCATTCCTGGTTTTGGAATCGGCATCCGTGACGATATTTCCGCTCGGTAAAAAACTAATCTGATTGGACTTGCTTTCGTTTTTGTTAACCGAATTCGAAAAATTATAACTGCTCATAAATTCCAGGTCTTCCGTCCAGTCATCTGAATAATTAATTCCGGCCAGATTCGATTGCGTAATTCCTTTACCACTTCCGGAACCGGAGCTCTTACCACTGTTCTTACTATTTCGCCCGCCACCCATATTATCAAATACCTCATCCTGAGAAAACCCTGTAGAATTAATATTATTGGAGGATGCGAGGACGCTTATCTTTTGTTTGTTTTTAAAAAAGTTCAGAATCAGGCTGCTTTCATAGCGATCGTCAGAGCCATACCCGCCGAGGATTTTTCCAAAGAAACCTTTATTTTTCTTTTCGTCGATGGTGATATTAATGCTCGAATAATCTGAAGTCGATTCCTGTTTGGAAAGTTCTTCTTTTTTAGTTTTAAAATCCGAAACCTGGATTTTCTTTATGATTTCTGCAGGCAGGTTCTTCAACGCAATGGCGCCATCTTTATCAAAAAACGTTTTTCCGTTCACCAGAAGCTGTGTTACTTCCCTCCCGTTTACGGTAATTTTGCCGTCATTATCAACGTCAAAGCCGGGCAGCTGTTTCAATAAGGTTTCCACATTAGAATCCGGGCGTACTTTGTAGGACGCTGCATTAAATTCTAAAGTATCTTTTTTGATCGTTATGGGTGGTGCTTCTGTCTTGATGACCACATTATCTAAAGCATTAACGCTTTCCAGCAAATATAATTTTCCAAAATCCTTACTTTCCTGAAGGCCTTTTTCTTCTTCATAATAAGGCTGATAACCCAGATAATTCACTTTTAGAAAAACGGGTTTATCGTACTTCTTCGTATTGATACTGAAAAAGCCGTTTTTATCGGTGGTGGCATATTCGAGAATCGTGGAATCTTTTACAGTGGTAAAATAAACAGTAGCCATCTCCAGCGGCAATTGGGTGTTGAGATCAACGACGGTGCCTTTAACAATAATATTATTCTGGGAATTGGCCGAATAACAAAAAAAGAAAAGCAGCAGTAAAGAATATAATCTGGTCATAAATTGGGTTAGTTAGAACAGTAAGACTAAAAAAATGGCAAAAGGTTTAATTGTGTTTTTTACATTTATTCAAATATGGTGCCATTAAAATTTACAAAACTATTTCAATGAAAGGAAAATCCATAAAAAAAGCCCCAAAAATTGGGGCTTTCTTTTTTATTTCTCTCTGATATAAATATCGATTGGAACTCCTGAAAAATCCCAATTTTCCCTAATCTTATTCTCAAGATATCTCTTGTATGGTTCCTTAACGTATTGTGGCATATTGGCAAAAAACACAAACTGAGGTGTCAATGTTGGCAGCTGCATACAATATTTAATTTTTACATATTTCCCTTTTGTTGCCGGCGGCGGATAGGCTTCAATCACTTTCAGCATAAATTCGTTGAATTTAGAAGTCGGGATTCTTTGTTTTCTGTTTTCAAAAACCTGAACCGTAGCTTCCAGTGCTTTCAATAAACGTTGTTTCGTCAAAGCCGAAACGAACAAAATGGGCACATCTGTAAAAGGCATTAATTCTTTTTTAATTTTCTCTTCGTAATCACGGGTCGACATGGTATCTTTTTCCACTAAGTCCCATTTGTTTACTAAGATTACAACACCTTTACGGTTTTTCTCTGCCAGCCAGAAAATACTCTGATCCTGACCTTCAAACCCACGGGTGGCATCGATCACCAATATACAAATATCTGCATGCTCAATAGCACGAACCGAACGCATTACAGAATAGAATTCCAAATCTTCCTTCACCTTAGCTTTACGACGGATTCCCGCAGTATCTACGAGGTTAAACTCAAAGCCAAAACGGTCAAATTTGGTATCAATTGCGTCACGTGTCGTTCCTGCAATATCGGTTACCATGAAACGTTCTTTACCAATTAATGCATTGATAAAACTTGATTTTCCGGCATTCGGTCGCCCTACAACTGCAAAACGAGGTAAAACAACCTCTTCCTGAACAGGTTCCGGTTTTTCCGGAAAAGATTCAATCAAAGCATCTAATAAATCTCCGGTTCCACTGCCTGAAATACTGGCAAATGTGTAATATTCCCCTAAACCAAGGTTATAAAACTCCAGTGCATCTTTCTCACGCATGGCATTATCTACCTTATTGACAGCCAATAAAACGGGTTTAGTCACTTTACGCAACAAACGCGCCACGACATCATCCATTGGTGTAATACCTTCCTCAACATCAACTACAAAAATAATAACATCTGCTTCATCGATAGCAAGCTCTACTTGTTTACGGATTTCACCTTCAAATACGTCATCACTTCCGCGAACATATCCGCCGGTATCAATTACAGAAAACTCTTTTCCGTTCCACTCGCTTTTACCGTAGTTTCTGTCTCTGGTCACCCCGGAAACTGAATCTACAATAGCTTCTCTTCTTTGTATCAGCCTATTAAAAAGGGTTGATTTCCCCACATTAGGTCTTCCTACTATCGCAACAATGTTATTCATTTTTTTGAATTTTAGATTTTGGATTCCAGCTTTTAGATTTTTAGTTCCCTAAAATTCTATCACTTATAAATCCAAAATGCTTTATTTTAATTTTTTGCAAAGGTAGGTAAAAAAGTGGCTAAGTCGCTAAGTTTCTAAGTACCTAAGTTTTTTATTATTTTTCCTGTTATTTTAAGGAGTATTTTCAGGAGCTGTTTTCTGCTATCCGTTTCAAACGAAGTTCACTGAACTCCGCTTTAAATATGAATAAAGTAAGGTAATCTTTTGTTACGCTAAAGCTTCACAAAAGGATTTCCTCTTCTATCAGGGCTAGGGATTCAGTTTTCATTTTTCAATCTCAGTTAAAATAAACGACTGGCATTTCATAACCTCGAATAATCTGACTGTACCTTTTTATAATTCCAAACCTGATACAATTATCAATTCCAGTTTGAAAACTGAGACTGAACACTGCGACTGAAAACGCTCTTATTGGTTATACCCAAATCGTTTCAGCATATTGGCATTGCTTCTCCAGTTTTTATTCACTTTTACAACCAGTTCAATGTGGATTTGTTTTCCGAAGAATTTTTCCAGATCGGCACGGGCTTCGGTACCTACTTTTTTCAGAGCGGCGCCTTTATGGCCTATGATAATTCCTTTTTGGGTTTCGCGTTCTACCATAATAATCGAACGGATCCTGATGATGTTTTCGTCTTCAAAGAATTCTTCCGTTACGATTTCAACCGCGTAGGGAATCTCTTTGCTGTAGTTCAGTAAGATTTTCTCACGGATAGTTTCGTTTACGAAAAAACGTTCCGGTTTATCTGTTAACTGATCTTTTGGATAATAGGCTGGGGATTCCGGCAATAAATCGATAATTCTTGTAAAAACTTCCGGCACATTAAAATTCTGCAAAGCCGAAATTGGAAAAATCTCTGCGTTTGGAACTTTAGCGGTCCAAAAAGCTACCTGCTCTTCCAGTTGTTCCTGATTTGAATTGTCAATTTTATTCAACAATAATAAAACCGGGATTTTAGCGTGGATTATTTTATTAAAGAAAGCTTCATCTTTTAAGTCCTGCTCCCCTATCTCGACCATGTAAACCAGAATATCCGCATCTTCAAAAGCCGATTTCACGAAGTTCATCATCGATTCCTGCATTTCATACGCCGGTTTGATGATTCCAGGGGTATCTGATAATATAAGTTGAAAATCCTCGCCATTTACGATTCCAAGAATACGATGGCGTGTTGTTTGTGCTTTTGATGTAATAATTGATAATCTTTCTCCAACAAAGGCGTTCATCAATGTTGATTTTCCAACGTTTGGATTCCCGATGATGTTTACAAAACCTGCTTTATGTGACATTTGCGTAATATTTATTGTGCAAAGGTAATCATATCAACCCAATACAGAAAATAAAACATTTTTTAAAGTTTTCGTTGTTTTTCTCAAAAATCGGCGTATCTTTGCACCCGAAACATCGCGGGATAGAGCAGTAGGCAGCTCGTCGGGCTCATAACCCGAAGGTCACAGGTTCGAGTCCTGTTCCCGCTACTACATGGGACAAAGAAGAAAAAGTCTTCTTTGTCCCTTTTTTATTTGTTGATATTCTACTGTTAATGAGATAGATAACGCTAACAACTTCATTAACTCTTGTGGTTCGAAGCTGATTTTCTGAAATCGTAAATTTTTCGGGATAAATCGAACCAATCAAATCTCGTGATTGTGACCAATCCCCGACATCATAGAATTCATTGAGCTTCAAAAGGTTCCCTACACCTACTTTTAACAAATCATCAATATCATCTTCATCAACATTGA
>NZ_QWDM01000180.1 GCF_003996965.1 Flavobacterium cupreum
CTTTTTGGAGAAGTTGTTCTGAGTCTTCGTTGTGTCCTGCAGCGTCGAAAAGCTGATCGCCATCCCAACAAAAATCAACGCATTATTGATGGATGCCCAGAATGTGTCGAAACCTGCGAAGTACGGATAGACCATATAACCCAAAGCAACCACCAGCAACGGGTACTGCAGATAACTGATGACCTGGAATAATCGCTTCACATTGACCATGGGCGGTCCTCCGGAAAACGGCTCTTGTTTGGATGAAGCAAATCGGGCGTGGTCATGTAGTACCTAGCGTGATAGTAGATGCTAAGGGGATGTTCATAAGGGCTTT
>NZ_QWDM01000181.1 GCF_003996965.1 Flavobacterium cupreum
TTCCTGCAGCTACTTAGATGTTTCAGTTCGCCGCGTTCGCTTTGCATGCCTATGTATTCAGCATGCAATGACCTAAAAGGCCGGGTTTCCCCATTCGGAAATCTGCGGATCAAAGTGTGTTTGCTCACTCCCCGCAGCTTATCGCAAGCTACTACGTCCTTCATCGCCTGTAATCGCCAAGGCATCCACCATGTGCACTTATTCGCTTGTCCCTATAACGTTAGCTCCTGGCGACTAACCAGGAAGCGTTTATAGAGATAAGAGTACAGCGTTGCCAGACTCCAGAATCTTTCGACACTGAAGTCATGTTTGTTGA
>NZ_QWDM01000182.1 GCF_003996965.1 Flavobacterium cupreum
TCAATGTTGATGAAGATGATATTGATGATTTGTTAAAAGTAGGTGTAGGGAACCTTTTGAAGCTCAATGAATTCTATGATGTCGGGGATTGGTCACAATCACGAGATTTGATTGGTTCGATTTATCCTGAAAAATTTACGATTTCAGAAAATCAGCTTCGAACCACAAGAGTTAATGAAGTTGTTAGTGTTATCTATCTCATTAACAGTAGAATATCAACAAATAAAAAAGGGACAAAGAAGACTTTTTCTTCTTTGTCCCATGTAGTAGCGGGAACAGGACTCGAACCTGTGACCTTCGGGTTATGAGCCCGAC
>NZ_QWDM01000183.1 GCF_003996965.1 Flavobacterium cupreum
GGCTCGACGCTCAAGCCGTTCATCTACGCGCAGGCGCTCGACCAGGGCCTGATCCACAGCGCCTCGATCCTCAAGGACACGGCCAGCAATTTCGGCGCCTTCGCGCCCGAGAATTTCGACGGCCGCTTCAGCGGTCCGATCCCCGCGCACGAGGCGCTGATCCGCAGCCGCAACGTGCCCGCCGTGGACCTGGCCTCGCGCCTGGCCAAACCCGGCCTGTATGACTTTTTGAAGATGGCCGGGGTGCAGAAGCTGGCGTCCGAGGCGCACTACGGGCTCGCGCTGGCGCTCGGCGGCGCCGAACTGTCGATGGAG
>NZ_QWDM01000184.1 GCF_003996965.1 Flavobacterium cupreum
GTTTTTCTTTGGAGCGGGAACCTTCGGTCCGCCGCGTCCTTTACGCGAACTTGGGAACTCTTAGTTCGTCGCATCCTTGACGGCTTCTTTCAGGTCGCCCAGTTTCTCTTGGGTCTGGCCTTCGATCTGGTTCTTCATGCCTTTGAGCTGCTGCTCTTTGTTGCCGACGATTTCGCCAGCTTTTTCCTGGATTTTGCCGCCGATGTCTTGCAGTTTGCCGTCGATTTGGTCTTTGTTCATGATGAGTTCCTCAAAAGCGCACATCCGGATGGCCGTGCAGTGAAGCCAGAATAGGCGCTATCAAAAATGCGGTCC
>NZ_QWDM01000185.1 GCF_003996965.1 Flavobacterium cupreum
GGATGCGGTCGAGCCGGTTCTCGAGCAGCAAATTGCCGACCTGCAGCACGTCGGCCTCGTTCGCATACGGCACGAAGGCCGCTGGTTCGGTTTTCATCGCAACTCCTCAAAGGCGGGGCGCGCGCGGCGCGCCGGTTTGGCGCGCGGCAGGCGCGCCATTTGCTGCTTCTCGTTCAGGGTGAGCGCGGGCAGCAGGTTGATCCCGATTTTGCTTTCAAGTTGCGCCACCGTCATCGTCTGGAGCGGCGCCCCCGCGTTGTTTTCGACAAAATAGGCCGCGCCCCTGCCCTGCCTCGGACTATAAACGACTTT
>NZ_QWDM01000186.1 GCF_003996965.1 Flavobacterium cupreum
CGACGACGGTTATCTGTTCCGCGGGCGCGGCCTGCTGCAGCTGACCGGCAAGGCTAATTACGCCCGCGCCACCGCGCAGCTGCGCGCGGCGTCGCCTTGCGTGCCCGATTTCTGCGCCGCGCCCGACGCCGTGCTCGAGCCCCCCTGGTGCCTGGCGGTGGCGGCCGCGGCCTGGCATGCGATGGAGTGCAACGCGCTAGCCGACGCCGACCGCCTCGCCGACATCACCAAGCGCATCAACGGCGGCACCGACGGCGTGCCCGCGGTGCGCACCTGGTTGCTGCGCACCAAGCGCAGCTGGGGCTAGCAG
>NZ_QWDM01000187.1 GCF_003996965.1 Flavobacterium cupreum
GCCCCCGCCGAACGCCTGTTTGAGCTGCGGGCCGAGGCGGTCGTCGCCCAGCCCTTCGCGCGCGCAGATGAACGCGATGCCGCGCTTTTTGAGTTCGCGCGCGACGTGGCCGAAGGTGGCCAGCGGGTCGGAGTCGCCCATGTCGTGCGCGTCGCGCCGCGGCGCCAGGTGCATGCCGACGCGGCCGGCGCCCCAGACCTCGATGCAGGCGTCGGTCACCTCGAGCATCAGGCGCGCGCGGTTTTCGATCGAGCCGCCGTAGCTGTCCTCGCGCGTGTTGCTGCCGTCCTGCAGGAATTGGTCGAGCAG
>NZ_QWDM01000188.1 GCF_003996965.1 Flavobacterium cupreum
GTGAGCGCGCTGCCGATGTTGGCCACGCCCACGCCGATCAACTCGTAGTTGCTGTGGACTTTTTCCTGGCGTTTGAGGGCCAGCGGCTGGGCCGCCGACATGCTGATCAGGAAAATCATGAAGCCGATCAGCAGCGCCGGCTGCAGCAACGCTCGCCAGTGCCCGTGCGACAGGGCCAGGTTCAAGCCCGGCAGGCCGGACGGCACATCGCCGGTGACGGCGACGCCGGCCTCGTGCAGGCCGAGCAGAGGCACCAGGATGGTCGCGCCCACCACCCCGACCATCGGCGCGAGGCGCGCGCCGGTGTCG
>NZ_QWDM01000189.1 GCF_003996965.1 Flavobacterium cupreum
TTTATCGTCATGCGGCAAGGTAGCCCAGCCCTCGGTGGCGTGTCAACAGCAAATGGGAGGCCGGCGCCGGTCGGCAGGCGATCCATTGCGCGCGGCGTTGCAAGATTCTAAAATGGCCGTCCAGACCACGCAAGGGAGTCCCACATGCAATCGAAGGCAAACAGCGTCGCCGATTATCTGGAAGGCTTGGCGCCGGAGCGGCGCGCGCTGGTCGAGGCCCTGCGCGCGGCGGTGCGCTCAAGGCTCGATCCCCAGTTCAGCGAGCTGATGCAGTACGGGATGATAGGCTATTGCGTGCCGCACAGCGTG
>NZ_QWDM01000018.1 GCF_003996965.1 Flavobacterium cupreum
CTCTTCCCATCCCGAACAGAGTAGTTAAGCCCGCCTGCGCAGATGGTACTGCAGTTATGTGGGAGAGTATGTCGTCGCCTTTCTTTTAAAAATCCTCATCATTTATTTGATGGGGATTTTTTGTTTTCAAAGTACTGTAATTATGTGGGAGCCCCGATAGCTATCGGGGGTGGTCGCCTTTCTTTTAAAAACCCTGTTTCTAACGAAACGGGGTTTTTTGTTTTATATTGATTCGTGGATTTTTAACCGCAAGGATCGCAAAGGTTTTTTGGAATACGGTTAGATTGCAAGGTGCGCAAAGGCTGTGCGGGAAGTATTGGAATTTGGAACTTTTCCCGATAGCTATCGGCATTGGAATTTGTATTTATACCTCACTGCGTTAGGGATCGCAGCGATATCCTTTTGCGGGAACCCCCAAAGTCCTGAAGTAACAACCAAACCACTCCCGCAAAAGATTTAGCGAAGAGCTCGGCCCGGAGGGAAACGCCCAAATGCAATAACTGATGATTTAGTAAAAGGTTCCTGGCTAAAGTTTATGGTGAAAATGAATATTTAGGAAGAAAAACTATTTCTTACTTTGTGTCCAAACATACCAAAAGAAAGAATTACTATAAAACATACTAATGGAATAATGTATCCTGACTGAATATCGTCATGATTAAGGTCTATTAGTGTACCCATTCCGTATGGTAAGATTGCTCCCCCAACAATTGACATTACCAGCCATGATGAACCTGTTTCTGTGTTATTTTTTAATCCAACAATTCCCAAAGAAAAAATAGTGGGAAACATAATAGACATAAAAAATCCAATTCCACCTAGGGCATATATAACATAAATCCCAGTTCCGTAGATAGCTATCAAACATAGAAAAACACTAATTACACAATAGATGGAAAGTAGCACATAATCCTTAACGAATTTTAGAAATAAAGTTCCAATAAAACGGCCAGCCATAAAGAGAAACCCATAAATACCGAGATAATATCCCGCTGTTTTTTCATCTAAACCAGCTCCCTGCTGTGCTATTCTGATAAAAAAGCTGGTGATACAAACCTGAGCTCCTACATAAAAAAATTGTGCGACGACGGCCCAGCTTAAATGCCTGAATTTTAGAACTGAGAAAAAACCCGGCTTAACTTCTACCTCTGTATGTTGGGGTTTCATGGAAGGTAAATGCATAAAGTAAAATAATATAGCTACCAAAACCAATACAGTTCCCAATATAATGTACGGTAATTTTACCGATGAAGCTTCTTCTAATAAATAAGCCGCTTTTGTGGCAGCTGGCATAGCCGCCATCTGGGCAGGAGTATGTGTTTTACCGGAGAGGATAAATAATGAACCTACAATTGGCGCAACCATTGCTGCCAGACCATTAAAGGACGCTGCTAAATTCAATCTTTTAGATGATGATTCCGGAGGCCCTAAAATAGCTGCGTATGGATTTGCACTAGTTTCCAGAATAGTTAATCCACATCCGATTACAAATAATGCAAATAAGAACAGTTCGTAAGTTCTGGTGTTTGCAGCTGGCACAAATAGAAAAGCACCCGCAGCAAAAACTAATAAACCTGTAATAATACTGTTTTTGTATCCGAATTTTTTAATGAGCATTCCGGCCGGAATTGCCATTACAAAATAGGCGAAAAAGACAGAAGTATCAATTAAAGTGGATTGGCGATTGTTTAGCTCACAGGCCTTTTTTAAATGCGGAATTAAAATGGAATCGAGATTGTGCGCCATTCCCCAAAGAAAAAATAAGCTTGTGATTAAGATAAATGGCAAAAGGTAGTTATGTCTGTTTCCGCCTTCTGCCGTTATTTGATGTTGGTCGCCCGTCTGGTTGGTTGGTTGCATAATTTATGTTAGTTTGGTTAAATAGTTAGTTGAAAGGTATAAATGCAGAAAGCCCAGGTTTGTTTGAATTACAATTTTTTCACTTTTGAGATATTACTTTTGACTTAAATTATAATTCGTTTAGTAAAACACCTCCGCTTTTATTGCTGATATAGCATGCTTCGACTACTTTCATAGTCCCGAGAACGTCTTGAACGCTTGCTGATAGTGTACTGTCAGTACCTTCCTTAAAGCGCATTAGATTGGACATGGCTCCAATAAAGGCTTCCGGAAACCAGGAACCTTCAAGTGTCACTTTTGTCCATTCGTATTTATTTTCCCCTTCTTTAATTGGCAATGCATATTCAAACACATCAGGGAGTCCGTCGGGATAATTCATCAATAAGCCCATTTTTGCTTTAATGGCGCCCTTTGTACCTTCCCATTTGATATAGCTTTCTTCGTGTTTTGGCCCGAAATGATGGTCGTGATTGGTATTGATTACCACATGCTTATTTTCTCCATAATCCAGAATGATAGTAGATCGGCTTGAAGATAATTTCTTTAAGGGATGTTTTACCGTTTTGGCCATCACACTGTTAGGATCTCCTAAAAATGACCGTATGCAATCGATATAGTGCACACTGTGAAAAAGAATTTCCAATCGGGGGTGTTCTTTAATCAAAGGAAATAATTCCCAAGGTGTATTTACAGTAACTTTAAATTCTAAATCGTACAATTCTCCAATCATTCCCTGATTGATCAGGTACCGTGCAGCACTTACGAAAGAAGCAAATCTCAATTGAAAATTTATGGCAGCAACTAATTTTTTGCGTTCACAAACTGCAACAATTTCGCGTGCCTGGCTCAAATCATTTCCCATTGGTTTCTGGATCAGGACAGCTGCTCCATCAGGAAGCTGTTCTAAAATTTCGATATACTGATCCGGAAGAACAGTAATATCATAAACAGCATTTTTTGGGGCATGTCTTACGGCTTCCCCAACATTTTCAAAAACGTGTTTGATTTTGAACTGTTTTGCTAAATCGTATGCTTTAGAAATCGTTCGGTTGGTAATGCCAAAAACGGTATAACCGGCCATTTCGTAAGCAGGCAAATGCGCATCTTTTACGATACCACTGGCCCCGATTATGATGATCGGCTGCTCTGTTTCGGCAAGCAAAGGTTTATACGGAATATTCATATGAGTTTTTTTGAATATTAATTCGAGTTTATTCTGTTAATTTTTAAAGTTTTACAGATATCGTCTTACCTGAAATTTAATAAATGTAAAAAATACATTTACAAATGTAGAAATAAGATTTAAACATGCAAGAAATCTTAACTTTATTACATGATCTTTTTTGTGTAATATGAAGTGACGGGTTTGTTTTTTTACAAATCACATAAAAAATGTGATAATTTTTTAAACTATGAGTATTTTAGAAGAAACTTAATAAAATATATCTCAAATATTAATATTAAAAATTACATTTGTAAATGTGTTTTTTACATTTATTAAATAATAGAAAAAATGTAAGCTGTTACAATCTCATAAAATGACTAAATAAGAATAAGGATGTTTTCATTAAAAAATAAAAAAGCCGTAGTTACAGGCGGAGGAAGTGGTATTGGAAAAGCAATTGCAGTCTTGTTTGCCAGGCAGGGAGCTGAAGTGCACATTATTGATTTAACTGTCGAAAGTGCACAGGAAGCCCTAGATGAAATCAGTAAATCAGGTGGAAATGTATTTTCTTATGCCTGTAATGTGGCCAGTCAAAAAGAGGTTGTGGCCACCTTTGAAAAAATAGGAAGCATGGATATTCTGATCAATAATGCCGGAATTGCCAATGTTGGCAAAGCCGATACTACAACGGAATCAGATTTTGACCGTGTTATTGAGGTCAATGTAAAAGGCGTTTACAATTGTTTGTTTGCGGCTATTCCGCAATTCAGGCTTTCGAATGGTGGTGTAATTATTAACATGGCATCTATTGCTGCATGGGTTGGTATACCGGACAGATTTGCGTATTCAACAGCTAAAGGAGCCGTAATGGCCATGACATTATCTGTGGCTAAAGACTATATGGGAGAAAATATACGTTGTAATTCTATTTCGCCTGCAAGGGTGCATACCCCTTTTGTTGATGGATTTATTTCAAAAAATTATGCTGGCAAAGAAGCAGAAATGTTTGAAAAATTATCGAAGTCACAACCCATAGGAAGAATGGGAAAACCCGAAGAAATTGCCGCATTGGCTTTGTACCTGTGCAGTGATGAAGCAGGTTTTATTACGGGCTGTGATTATCCGATAGACGGAGGTTTTATTAAATTAAATAATTAACATAAGGCTCTAAGGTACTAAGATTCTAAGCGACTAAGTTTGATCTTAGTAGGGTAGCATCTTAGCATCTTTAAAAAATAGCTTACAAAAACAATAATTAAAAAAGGGACTAAGGTTTCCAGTAACCAAGACTAAAAAACTTAGTTTCTCAGAACCTTAGCAACTTAGTAACTTTTAAAAATTAAATAAAATGAAATTAATACGTTTTGGAGAAATCGGAAAAGAAAAACCAGGAGTTTTAATTGATGAAAAAAGATATGATGTTTCTTCAATTGTGACGGACTTTAATGAGAATTTCTTTGAAGAAAATGGTCTTGAAAAATTAAAAAAAGCATTAGATAGCAATCCGGTTTTGCCGGAAATAGCTGCCGATGTACGCTTAGGATCACCAGTTGCGAGGCCTTCTAAAATAATATGTATTGGCTTAAACTACGTAGATCACTGCAGGGAAACCAATGCGCCAATACCGGAAGAACCGATTCTGTTTTTTAAATCGACTACTTCTTTATGCGGACCAAATGATGATTTGATTATTCCTAAAAACAGTGAAAAAACAGATTGGGAAGTGGAGCTGGCCTTTGTAGTAGGTAAAAAAGCAAGTTATGTTGAAGAAGCAGAAGCATTAGATTACGTGGCAGGTTATTGTTTGCTGAATGATTATAGTGAAAGAGCTTTTCAGATCGAGCGCGGAGGACAATGGGCAAAAGGTAAAGGAAGCGATACTTTTGCACCTCTTGGACCCTTCTTAGCCACACAGGACGAAATTGCAGATGTCAATAACATACCGATGTGGCTGACTGTAAACGGGAAAAAATTTCAGAACAGCAACACTTCAAATTTAGTTTTCAAAATTCCTTTTTTAGTACACTACCTGAGTCAGTTTATGACATTGCTTCCTGGTGATATTGTAAGTACAGGAACTCCTCCGGGTGTCGGATTGGGTATCAAACCGGAACCGATATATCTTAAAGCCGGAGATGTTGTAGAATTAGGAATGGAAGGTTTGGGATCCAGCAAACAAACGGCAGTAGCCTATAAAAAGTAATTTAAAGAAATTGCAAAGATGAAATTTATAGTATGTGAAAACCCGCATGAATTTATACTGAAAGAAAAACCTATGCCCGAGCCAAAAGAAGGTGAGGTATTGTTAAAGATTAAAAGAATCGGAATTTGCGGAACTGACATTCATGCTTATGGCGGTACCCAGCCTTATTTTGAATATCCGAGAATTTTAGGCCATGAACTTGCTGCTGAATATATCAAAGGAAATGCTGCAGGTTTTGAACCGGGAGACAAGGTAACTTTTATTCCTTACTTTAATTGTGGAAAATGTGTTGCCTGCCGAAACGGACTGACCAATTGTTGTGTGAATATTAAAGTTTTTGGAGTACATATCGATGGCGGAATGGCCGAATACGTAACTATTCCTGAGCAATATTTGCTTCACGGGCACGGATTAGATTATGATGAACTGGCTTTGGTTGAACCATTGGCAATTGCAGCTCACGGTATAAGAAGAGCCAATGTTGGTCCGAATGATACAGTCCTGGTAATGGGAGCAGGACCAATTGGAATTGGCCTGATTCAATTTGCTAAAATAGCCGGGGCAAAAGTTATCGTAATGGATATTAATGAATACAGATTGAATTTCTGTAAAGAAGCGCTGAACGCGGATGAAACTATAAATCCATTGCACGATGACGTTTCTATAAAATTAGCAGAAATTACAAATGGTGATATGGCCAATGTCGTAATTGATGCAACCGGAAACCGAAATGTTATGAATAATGCTTTCAATTACATTTCGCATGGAGGGCGATTTGTTCTGGTCGGACTTCAAAAAGGTGAACTGAGTTTTAGCCATCCTGATTTTCACAAAAGAGAATCCACATTAATGAGCAGCAGAAATGCAACAATTGAAGATTTTCAATATGTAATGGATTGCCTAAAAACAGGAAAAATCGATCCCAAAAAATACATTACCCACAGGGCTCCTTTTACGGATATGATAAATGAATTCGAAAAATGGATCGATCCCAAAAATAATGTCATCAAAGCATTGATAGAATTATAAGCGTAATGAAAACGAATTGCTATGGATTTAAGATTAAAAAATAAAATTGTTGTCGTTTCTGGTTCGGCAGGCAAAGAAGGAAGTATTGGAGAAACGATCATCAACCGATTGGCCGATGAAGGTGCCATACCGGTTCTTATAGACAGAAATGAAAGAGGAGATCGTTACGCAGCAGCATTTCAGCAAAAAGGTATTGATGCCTTATTTGTTAAAACTGATGTTACAGATCCTGTTGAAATGGAGAATGCCATAAAAATAATTGCAGAAAAATACGGAAGAATAGACGCGGTTATCAATAATGTCGGTGTCAATGACGGTGTCGGTTTAGAGGCTACTTATGAAGAATTCATGGATTCACTGAAGTTAAATGTAGCGAGCTATTTTTTACTGGTTAAATATGCATTGCCGTTTTTAAAAGAATCAAAAGGAAATATTCTGAATATCGGTTCCAAAGTTGCTTTAACCGGACAGGGCGGGACTTCAGGTTACGCTGCTGCGAAAGGAGGAGTGCTCGGACTAACAAGAGAATGGGCCGTTGATCTGGTTCAGTTTGGAATTCGTTCGAATGCGATTATTATTGCCGAAAGTTTTACACCTGCTTATGATGACTGGCTGAAAACAATGCCGGATGGAGAAGCAGTATTGAAAAAAATCAATAAAAGTATTCCGTTTGAAGGAAGAATGACAAAAACCGAAGAGATTGCCGATACGGTACTTTTTATTATTTCAGATCGCTCTTCCCACACCACAGGGCAATTTGTTTTTGTTGATGGCGGATATGTACACTTAGACCGTGCCTTAATCAACGATGTAAATTTATAAAGTTTTATGAATACCAGAATTGATGCACACCAGCACTTTTGGAAATTTGACCCTTTACGGGACAGTTGGATTGATGCTACAATGCGCAAAATTCAGAGGGATTTTTTGCCTGAAGATCTGTTGCCTTTACTGACCGCCAATAAATTTGAAGGCTGTGTTGCTGTTCAGGCCAGCCAGTCTGAAGAAGAAACAAAGTTCTTATTAGACTTAGCTTCTAAAAATGATTTTATAAAAGGAGTAGTCGGCTGGGTAGATTTGCGTGATAAAAATGTCGCAAAGAGACTGGAGTATTTTTCCGTTCATGAAAAAGTAAAAGGCTTCCGGCATGTTGTTCAGGGAGAGCCGGATGATTTTATGTTCAGGGCCGATCTTCGAAATGGCATTGCTGCATTAAGACAGTTTGATTACACTTATGACATTCTCATTTTTCACCGGCAATTACCAGCCGCAATAGATCTGGTAAATCATTTTCACGATCAGCCTTTTGTGATTGATCATGTTGCAAAACCGGATATAAAAGCAGGAAATATTTCGTCCTGGAAAAAAGATATTCAGGAAATTGCAAAAGCTGAAAATGTAAGCTGCAAGATTTCAGGAATGGTCACCGAAGCAGATTGGAGTTCCTGGAAAGAAGATGACCTAAAACCATATCTCGACGTTATTTTTGAAAATTTTTCAACGGATAAACTAATGTTTGGTTCCGACTGGCCAGTTTGTAATGTGGCTGCCAATTACAATCTCATAGTAAAAACACTCGAAGATTATATCGCCCAATTTTCAATTGAGGAGCAGAATAAAATTTGGTCTGAAAATGCCAAAATGTTTTACAGACTCTGATCTCCCAATAATATTCAAATATAAGAAGTGCTTTCAAAATCAATTTAGGCTGATGAAATTTGAAAGCACTTTTTTTGTTTTGTTACTGCAGAATAACAAGAAGTGATTTTGACAAAGGATAGTACAGGATAGTTTTGTTTTTTACATTCTCTTATTTTACAGAATAAGATTGATAGTTCAAATAACATACACTATGTCAAATACAATAACAAACCATATGAATTTTAAGCATGTAAGCTATCTTTGGGACGAATCCAGGGCGGCAGCAATGGCAGGAGATGAAGTAGCGCTTTTCATTTATCGTTCCAATATACTGGGAGCCGATTTAAGGCTGACCAACTACGGGGGAGGAAACACTTCCGTAAAAATAACAGACAAAGATCCCCTAACAGGAGCCAGTTCGGAAGTAATGTGGATAAAAGGTTCCGGAGGAGATATCGGGACATTAACTAAATCAGGCTGTGCAGCCCTGTATCTGGAAAGGCTTCGTAATCTGGAGAACGTTTACAGAGGAATAGCATTCGAGGATGAAATGGTAGAATTGTTCAACCATTGTATTTTTGATTTAAGTTCAAAAGCACCTTCTATAGATACACCGCTTCATGGTTTTTTACCCTTCAAACATATCGATCACCTGCACCCCGATGCGGCTATTGCTATTGCAGCAGCCAAAGACGGAGCAAAGATCACCGAAGAATTATTCGACGGTGAAATTGGCTGGGTAGGCTGGCAGCGTCCGGGTTTTGACCTTGGACTTCAGCTAAGATCCTGCCTGGAAGAAGCGGAGAAAAAAGGTAAAAAACTGCGCGGCATCATGCTGGGTTCCCACGGACTATTTACCTGGGGCGATACTTCATATGAAAGTTATATGAACACACTTGAAGTGATTGAGAAATGTGCTGAATACCTGGAGAACAACTACGGAAAAAAACGTGCCGTTTTTGGCGGACAAAAAATAGAAAGCCTTTCAGAAGAATCACGCCGTTTGAAAGCAGCCAAAATAGCCCCGATCCTAAGAGGTTTCTGCTCGTCAGAACGTCATATGATAGGGCATTATACCGACGATCAAAGAGTACTGGAATTCATTAATTCCAATGATCTTGAAAAATTGGCACCACTTGGCACTTCCTGTCCCGATCACTTTTTGCGTACCAAAATCAGTCCTTTGGTTTTAACATTAGATCCAAACGAAGATATATCAGATGCAGCCGCGATAAAAGCAAAACTGGCACCGGCCTTTGAAGCTTACAGAGCCCTGTACAAAGACTATTACAATACTTGTAAAAAAGCGAATTCACCGGCGATGCGTGACCCCAATCCGGTTGTGATTTTATATCCGGGAGTTGGAATGTTTACTTTTGCGAAAGACAAAACCATGGCTCGCCTGGCCTCGGAATATTATATCAATGCCGTGAATGTGATGAAAGGTGCGGAAGCTGTTTCAGAATATACTTCACTGCCACATCAGGAAGCTTTTGATATTGAATACTGGTTACTTGAAGAAGCCAAACTACAGCGTATGCCAAAACCCAAAGCTCTATCGGGAAGAATAGCCCTGATTACGGGATCTGCCGGAGGCATTGGAAAAGCAATCGCAAAGAAATTTGCCCAGGAAGGCGCCTGTGTAATCATCAACGACATCAACGAAGAACGCCTGAGAGATGCCACCGCAGAATTTACGACTTCTTTTGGCAAAGATGCAGTGGCAAGTACACTGTTGAACGTGACCAGTGAGAAGAGTACAGAGAAAGCGATAGACGAGGCCTGTCTGGCATTCGGAGGCGTTGACATCGTAGTGAATAATGCCGGAATCAGTATTTCCAAATCCATTGCAGAACATAGCCTTGAAGAATGGGACAGATTGTATGATATTCTGGTTAAGGGACAATTTATCGTTTCCAAAGCCACCATAGAAGTGATGCGCAAACAGGGATTTGGAGGAGATATTGTAAACATCGTTTCTAAAAATGCCGTTGTTGCAGGCCCGAACAATCCGGGGTACGGTTCCGCCAAAGCAGCGCAGGCTCATTTAACCCGTCTGATGGCAGCCGAACTGGGAATCGATAAAATCCGTGTCAACACGGTAAACCCCGATGCGGTAATCTCAGACTCGAATATCTGGTCGGGAGGCTGGGCAGAAGGACGTGCCAAGGCCTATGGCGTAACGGTAGCAGAACTGCCGGCGTATTATGCCAAACGCACCTTACTCAATGAAATTATATTGCCTGATGATATTGCAAACGCCTGTTTTGCTTTTGTTGGCGGTTTGCTGGGTAAATCGACAGGAAACGCCTTAAACGTAGATGGCGGAGTAGCAATGGGCTTCTATAGATAAAAAAATAGTTTTTTAAGTTTGTTTAAGCAAAAGTGGTTTTTTGTGACATTGACGCCCGAGTAATCGGGCGTTAATTTTTTAAGCGAACATTATAGTTTTAGTATTGCTGTTGATTCTTAAGTTCCAATAATGCAGGAGGGTACAGGATGCTTATGTTTTTATCTTCTGCTAAATTGTGCCATGATAGCTGCTTTAAATTGGTTAAATGTATAAGAATATAAAGTGAACTTTAAATGTCTTTCCATTTTAGTTAAATCAAAATAAAATAAACAATGCATTTGAATACGATACAAAAAATAGGGATCTTTTTTCTGCTTATCTGCGCCAGTTTCTCTGTAAATGCGGCTGAAATATGGGTTTCAAAAAACGGAAGCGATAAAAATACAGGAACAAAAGAAAGTCCGCTGGCTACGCTACAAATGGCCGTACGAAAAGCCCGGGAATTGAGAAGATTAAAAGATGCCTCTATAAAAGACGGTATTCGAATTATTGTAATGGACGGAACTTATTATTTGAATGAGCCTCTGTTTGTACGACCGGAAGATTCGGGAACTGCAGAAAGTCCGACTACAATTGAAGCGGATAAAAATGCAAAACCCATTTTAAACGGTGGAATCGAAATAAAAAACTGGACCAAAACAACGACAAGTATAAACGGACTTAAAAAAGGAACGATCTGGGTGGCTGATGCTCCAAAAATTGCCGGTGATGTGATGAATTACAGACAATTATGGGTCAATGGAAAAAAAGCAGTTCGGGCTAAAAGTACCTCAGGAAATAAAATGGACAGAATTTTATCGTGGGACCATGAGTCGCAGACCTGCTGGATTCCTTTTACAGATAAAACCATAAAATACCAGCAGGGAATGGAAATGTTTATTGTGCAATGGTGGTCAACAGCCAATCTTCGCATAAAAAATATTGAAGTAAAACAAGACAGTGCAAGGCTTTCTTTTGAAGAGCCGGAAAGCAGAATTCAAAGCGAACATCCCTGGCCGGCACCCTGGATTTCAAAAAACAATGGAAACTCAGCTTTTTATCTCAACAATGCAATGTCAATGCTGAACGAACCGGGAGAATGGTTTTTGGATAAAAAAGCTTCCAAAATCTATTATATTCCAAGAGTTGGCGAAGAGATAAATTCGGTAAAAATAACAGCTCCCGTTTTAGAAAATTTAATAGCAATTAAAGGAACGATCGATTCTCCCGTGCATCATTTTGGATTTAAAGGGATTTCCTTTCAATACAGCAACTGGCTTCGTCCGTCACAACAGGGGCATGTGCCGTTGCAATCCGGTTTGTACCTTTTGGATGCTTATAAATTAAAAATTCCGGGAACACCCAATCAGGCAAATTTGGAAAATCAGGCCTGGGTAGGAAGACCAAGAGCTGCCGTGGAAGTTAATTATTCGAATAACATTCAATTTGAATCCTGCCGTTTTGAGCATTTGTCATCAACCGGATTAGACTTCAATAAAGGAACCAATCATAATACTGTAAAAGGAAATTTATTCAAAGACATTGGCGGAAGTGCCATTAATGTCGGCATTTTCTCTGAAGAAGCTTTTGAGGCACATCTGCCTTTGATTATAAAAGACGAAAGAGAAATTTGTTCAGATGAAGTAATCGCCGATAATTTAATTACCAATGTGACCAATGAAGATTGGGGAACTTTAGGCATCAGTGCCGGCTTTGTTCGAAATATTACCATTGAACACAATGAAATTTCAGATGTTTCCTATTCCGGAATTGCAATGGGCTGGGGCTGGACGCACACCAAAAATGTGATGGAAAATAACAAAATTCTGGCGAATAAAATTCATCACTACGCCAAACATCTACACGATGTTTCGGGAATTTACACGCTTTCGTCGCAACCCGACAGCCGAATTGAAGAAAATTATATTGACAAAGTGTATAACAGTCCGTACGCACATGATCCGTTTTTATGGCTGTATTTGTATACGGATGAAGGAACGCAGGGATTTACGATCAAAAATAACTGGATTGTAGAAAAGAAAATCTTAAAAAATCACAACGGTCCGCAGGGAAATGTCTGGGAGAATAACGATCCGTATGTCAGTACGAAGATTAAAAATACTGCGGGAATCAGAGCGCCCTATAGTGACTTAACTAAGGAAGTTGTAATCGACGAATCCTGGGGATTGCAGGAAATGCCAAAACCGGTGGCTATTGAATTAACAGGTGCTGATTTTGATATCGAAAAAATTAAATCGACACTGACGGGCTTCAGAATTGTGGGTCAGGAATTGTACCAGTGGAAAAATCATTTGGTGATTTACGGTAAAATGACCCAGCCGGAAAGAACAAAACGAAAACTGGCGTTAGCTTTTCCTTCTTTACAAATAAAAATCTATGAAAATCCGGTTTATGATTTCCAGAATTTTGAAAGATGCAAGGATTCAAAACCGGCATCAGACTGGGAAAATATTGTGCTGACAGCCAACTTGGTTGATGATCCCAAACTGCAGAAAGAATATGTCGACTACCACACGACACAATTTGAAAAATGGCCGGAAATTGCAAAAGGATTCTGTAATGCCGATTTCCAGCAGGTACAGGTTTTCAAAAATGAAAGACAACTGATCCTGGTCATCAGTATTCCAAAAGGAGAAAATTTCGATAAATTAAATCCCAAAACCACCGAAAATAATCCGCGTGTCAACGACTGGAATACTTTAATGAAAAAATACCAAACCGGAATTGAAGGCACAAAACCGGACGAAACCTGGATATTTTTAAATAAAGTAGAGTCAAAATAATTACGTATCGGTTAAACCTGACAGGTTTTTAAAACTTGTCGGGTTTCCGTTGAAGAAAATAATTTAAATATTTAGCCACAGTTTAAAGGATTAAAACGATTTTTTCTAATCTGTGAAAATTCCTTAATCTGCGGCAAAAAATCTAATATCTAAAACCAACAATCTAAAATAACCACAACCAATGTTAAAAATAGCTATTCTGGGACTCGGTGAAGGCCGCAGTACCATGTCGGCCGCTTTGGAAAGTTCAAAATTAGAGCTTGTAAAAGTTTGTGACAGAAATGAAGAATTGTGTAAACAACGGGCAAAAGAGTTTGATTTTCATTCCTATACCCAAAACTACGATGATTTACTAAATGATGATTCGATAGATATCATAGCCATCTATACTCCGGATCATTTGCATGCTGATCATGTGAAACAAGCTTTACTTCACGGAAAGCATGTGGTTTGCACAAAACCGTTTATAGATGATCTTTCGGATGCGAAAGCATTACTGGAACTAAGCAAAAAGACCGGAAAAAAGGTTTTTATCGGGCAGAGTTCGCGTTTTTTCGAACCTGCAAAAAGACAAAGAGCCGATTTCGAAGCCGGTTTACTAGGCGATTTAATTACCATAGAAGCGCATTATCATGCAGATCACAGATGGTTTCTGAAAAAAGAATGGTCATTATTGCAATCTTTTAAATGGCTGTACGGCGGATTAAGTCATCCGGTGGATTTTATCAGATGGTATCTTCCCAACATTGAAGAGGTGATGGGCTACGGAATGATCAGCAGTAACGGAAGTATCGCAGGTTTGAAAAATGAAGACACGATGCATTTTATCTTCAAAGCAAGCGACGGAAGAATTGCAAGGGTAAGCGGAGTTTATACTTCACCAACACAGCCCGCACTAAGAGACAGCGGAATGAGTACCATTTTAAGGGCAACCGAAGGGGCAAGTCAGGCCGATTATCATGAACTTCGTTATGCAGTCACAGATAAAACTGGAGAAGAAAAAATAATAACCTGGGGAGACAGTACCTTAAAACATTATTTTCGTTTTGAAGGACAAAGCCATCATGCGGGGGAATATCAGAATTACTTAGAATATTTTGCAGACAGTATAGAACAGGATTTTACCGCTTATCCAGATATGGAAGAAGGTATCGGAACTGTGGCTTTATTGCAGGCCATGGACCAATCTCTGCAAACCGGAATGCCGGTAAAAATAGCTGATGTCCTTAAAAAATCCGGACTATGAACAGCATCTACGACAAATTAACCACCTTCGATTTTATAATTGTTGGCATCTATCTGGTGACTTTACTGGTCATTGGTTATGTGGTGAGCGTGAAGCAAAGCAAAAAGAACGAAACGCTTTTTATGGCCGGAAATTCGCTGAACTGGTACAATATCGGATTTAACATGTGGGGTACCAATGTTGGCCCATCATCCTTGTTGGCTTTTGCGAGTATTGGTTATGCAACCGGAATTGTAGCCGGAAATTTTGAATGGTATGCCTTTGTTTTTTTATTGCTTCTCGCTATCGTTTTTGCCCCAAGATATATTGCCAGTAAAGTCAGCACGATGCCCGAATATATGGGAAAAAGATATGGCGACAGTACCCAAACTATTTTGGCCTGGTACGCAATGGTTAAAATTTTGGTAAGCTGGCTCTCTTTGGGATTGTTTAGCGGAGGTGTTTTGGTACGCCAGATTTTAGGCATTCCTATGTGGCAGAGTGTAACGGTTTTGGTGATTTTTTCGGGAATTTTTACGTTTGCGGGAGGTTTGAAAGCGATTGCCAAAGTCAATGTTTTTCAGATGATTTTATTGATTGTCGTTTCACTTACCTTGTCGTATTTAGGATTGCAAAAAGTGGGCGGAATCGAAGCTTTAATAGCCAAAACCCCTTCTAATTTCTGGAATTTAACGCAGCCAGCCAATGATGTACATTATCCGTGGCCGGCTATTTTATTGGGATATCCTGTGGCTGCAGTAGCTTTCTTTTGTACCGACCAATCGATGGTGCAGAGTGTTTTGGGAGCGAAAAATTTGCAACAGGGACAGTTGGGCGTTAATTTCATTGGATGGCTTAAAGTAATGGCTTTGCCGTTATTTATTTTACCCGGAATACTGTGTTCTGTTTTGTTTCCGGAATTAGGCAAAAATTCCGATTTGGCTTATATGACAATGGTGACGAATTTATTCCCAAGCGGAATGAATGGTTTGGTAATTTGTGTGATGATAGCGGTCCTGGTCGGAACTATCGGTTCTTCGCTCAATGCGTTAAGTACTGTTTTTACCAATGATATTTATGTAAAGAAAATAAACCCATCGGCCTCCATCAAAGAACAAATTAAAATAGGGCGTATTACCATTGCAGTCGGATGTTTGTTTGCTATTCTGATTGCCGTTGCGATTGACAATATAAAAGGACAAAATTTGTTCAATATTTTTCAGGCTGTTCTGGGTTTTCTGGCACCTTCTTTATCCGTAGTTTTTCTGTTGAGTATTTTCTGGAAACGCACGACGAAGAAAGCTGTAAATGCGACTTTATCCTGGGGTTCCGCCTTTAGTTTATTGGTCGGGGTTTTATATTTGTGGATTTTCCCGGCTGATAAATATCCGGTTTGGCCGCACTTTTTATTGATATCCTTTTACATTTTTGCAGTGCTTTTAATGGCAGCAGTTATTATTTCTTTAGCAGATAAAAATCCTGAAGTTAATTTTTCAGATGAAACTGATATTCCGAAAACGAGTAAGAAAGTAAAACTGATGTTTACTGCCTTGGGAATTGTCATTCTTAGTTTGTACTTTATTTTTAATGGGAATTAGAAGTACAGAAAAAAAACTATTAGTAAAAATAAAAGATTGCCTAAAAGCAGTGTTTTATTTTTTATGCTTTATTTTGGGTTGAAATCAATAACTCCCGAATATCAACTTTCAAATATTTAGAAACCTCATAAAGTGTCAATAGAAGGTTGAGCTTCATTTGTACACCAACGGGAAACAGTCGATACAGTTTACCCAAATGATTGGCTAATTCTTTATTACTTTATTCAAAATACCCCCTGGTTTCAACCATGGGGACGCAAAATATATAAAATTACGTTTATCACATTATGTTTCCCGTGGTTGAAACCACGGGCTATGTTTGAAAGAGAATCTTAAATAAAAAACACATAGCATTTCAACAAAACGCTATATGTTTTTTATTACGTAATAAGGTATTGAATATTCATCAAATATCGCCCGTGGTTTCAACCATGGGGACGCAAAATATATAAAATTACGTTTATCACATTATGTTTCCCGTGGTTGAAACCACGGGCTATGTTTGAAAGAGAATCTTAAATAAAAAACATATAGCATTTCAACAAAACGCTATATGTTTTTTATTACGTAATAAGATATTGAATATTCATCAAATATCGCCCGTGGTTTCGACCATGGGGACGCAAATATATGAAATTACGTTTATCACATTATGTTTCCCGTGGTTGAAACCACGGGCTATGTTTAAAGAGAATCTTAAATAAAAACACATAGGATTTTAACAAAACGCTATATGTTTTTTATTAAGTGATAAGGTATTGAATATTCATCAAATATCGCCCGTGGTTTCGACCATGGGGACGCAAATATATGAAATTACGTTTATCACATTATGTTTCCCGTGGTTGAAACCACGGGCTATGTTTGAAGAGAATCTTAAATAACAAACACATAGCATTTCAACAAAACGCTATAAGTTTTTAAGTAATAAGGTATTGAATATTCATCAAATATCGCCCGTGGTTTCAACCATGGGGACGCAAAATATATAAAATTACGTTTATCACATTATGTTTCCCGTGGTTGAAACTACGGGCTATGTTTTAAAGAGAATCTTAAATAACAAACACATAGCATTTCAATTGAACGCTATGTGTTTTTTATTAAATGAAATGCATTTCTATAGACAATCGAAATAGTATATTCTATGTGTTTAAAATAAAAAATTATTATTCAGTTTTTTTTCTTCCTTCCAGATTGGGCAAGAATCCGGTAATGATTCCAATTAAAGGCAGGAACGCACAAATCTTAAAAACATATTCAATACTTGTTGCATCGGCAATTTTGCCTAAAATAGCAGAACCCAAACCACCCATTCCAAAGGCAAATCCGAAGAAAAGACCTGCGACAAGTCCCACTTTTCCGGGCATTAATTCAGTGGCATACACTAAAATTGCTGAAAATGCCGAAGAAAGAATCAACCCAATAATTACAGATAATGTTCCCACCCAAAATAAAGATACATAAGGCAGTAACATCGTAAAAGGAGCAACACCCAAAATAGAAACCCAGATTACATATTTTCTTCCAAATCGGTCTCCGATTGGTCCTCCAATCAAAGTTCCGGCAGCAACTGCGCCGGAAAACAAAAATAAATAAACCTGCGACTGCTGAATGCTGATGTGAAACTTATCAATCAAAAAGAAAGTATAATAACTTGTAATACTGCTCATATAGAAGTATTTCGAAAAAATCAAAACCAATAAAATGATCAGTGAAAAAGTTACTGTTCTTTTCGATAAATGATGCGTTTCCATCTGGTGAGCTGATTTATTGGCATTTCGTAATGATAAATGATCACTGTACCAAATCGCAATTTTATACAAGGCAAAAACTCCAATAATGGCGATGATACAAAACCAGGCCACATACGATTGTCCGTGCGGAATAACAATAAATGCTGCCAGTAATGGCCCGATGGCACTTCCTGCATTTCCTCCCAATTGAAAAATAGACTGTGCCAATCCTTTTTTTCCGCCAGAAGCCAAATGTGCTACTCTCGAAGATTCGGGATGAAATATAGAAGAACCGATTCCGATTAAACTAACCGACAACAATAAATAAGTAAAGCTGGAAGCAATAGAAACCAGAAAAAGTCCGGTCATGGTAAAACACATTCCGATAATCAAAGAATACGGTTTTGAATTTTTATCGGTATACATTCCCACAAATGGCTGTAATATAGACGCAACGATTTGATAAGTAAAAGTGATAATTCCGATTTGAGAAAAACTTAAATTGAAATTTTCCTTTAAAAGCGGATATATCGACGGCACTACAGCCTGTAAAAGATCATTAATTAAATGAGAAAAACTGATAATAAATAAGATCGAATAGGTCGTTTTTTTGAGTAGGTCAGGATTGGCTTTAATAGTGTTCATAGGTTATTTTTTGATTCTTAAATTAGGTTTAAAAACAACAGCTGTATTATTTTTTGCAAAGATTAAAAGAATAGTAATGTCAGAATTGCTACATTTGGACAATGAATAACCAAATTCGGACATATCGATTAGCACAGGATTACGGATACCAAATTAATCCTTCAATACCCGTGATAGGATATAGTGAAATGGTAACCAATGAAGTGTGTATCTCGCATTCACATCCCAGAGGGCAGCTTATTTACGCTACGACGGGAGTAATGAATGTCATTGTAGGGAATCATATTTGGGTTGTCAATCCATTACAGGGATTATGGCTTCCGGGAGGTGTAGAACATCAGGTTACTTTTCAGAAAGATGTTAATTATTACAGCGTTTTTATTGATCCGTCTGTAACGGAAAGATTACCGTCAAAAAGTTTTTCTTTTGACATTCCGATGTTTTTAAAACAGCTGATTTTTAAAATTATTTCTTTTGGGACTGAAGGAAATCTGGAACCTTCACAAAAAAGAATTATGGACGTTTTTTTAGACGAATTGGCTTTAATCAAACCAAGTGCTACTTTTTTACCTACCACCAATCATGAAAGATTGCAAAAAGTAGTGGAACTTTTGCTGAATGATGTTGCAAATAAAAACAACATAGAGTATTTCGCCGAACTTTCTTTTATGAGCACCAGAACGTTATCCCGGTTATTTATTAAAGAATTGGGAATGAATTTCAGTGACTGGCGTACCAGATTGAAATTGCTTGAAGCCATAAAACGTTTAGGCGAAAAGCAATCTATAAAAGAAATTGCCTTCAATTTAGGTTACGAAACTACAAGTGCTTTTATTTATATGTTTAAAAAGCATCTGGGAAAAACTCCTTCCAATTATATTTTAGAAGACCAAAACGATTCAGATCAATTATCGGCTTAAATTTTATTGGCCAGAGTATTTTCCCTCAAACTATATT
Organism: Flavobacterium cupreum; assembly: GCF_003996965.1. GTDB lineage: Bacteria > Bacteroidota > Bacteroidia > Flavobacteriales > Flavobacteriaceae > Flavobacterium > Flavobacterium cupreum. The sequence goes on from NZ_QWDM01000018.1 coordinate 19,196, forward strand.
TAGGTATAAAATCAAAAATTGGCAGATCGTTTTTTTTAGTACTAAAAAAGGTATAAGTCGTAATTTTTTCCTTAAAAATTATTGAAGGTCGCAATATTTTACAAAATAACAGGACAGTACAGGTTGTGAAATGTAAAAATAACACTTATATTTAATGCCAAATATATTTTTATGCAAACCCGATTTTCAGTTTTTAAGAAATTACTTGTTTTTGTGGTGATATTCTCTTCTTCTTTCCTGTCTGCTCAGGAAAAAACTAAGGAAGCAACGTGGATCTGGTACCCGGGGGATTTCGAAATCAATCTGGCCAATCAGATGCAAAACAGAAGAACAGAAAGGGATTCTTTTTTTCCTGTTTTCTGGAAAACCGATAGTCCTTATAACCTGGTTGATTTTCATAAATTTTTCGATCTTCAGGCTCCTGAAGATGTTACAATTGCAGTCGAAGGAACGTATAACATAAAAATTGACGGTAAGGCACTTCAGGGTTTTCCGAAGAAAATTTCCATGCCTGCCGGGAAACATAAACTGAGCCTTAAAGTGTACAATCAGGCTTCCGTTCCTGCAATTTTTATTGATGGAAAAACAATAAAATCCGACAACAGCTGGCTGGTGACTTACGAAGATAAAGAATGGATCGACGAAACCGGAAAAGCTTCCGATCAATCGGGAACAACCTGGCTTCAGGCGGGTTCGTGGAATCTAAACCAGGCAAGCCTCCCACCTTCTAAATTTGCTTTGCCTGTTAAAAAAATGGAAGCGGTAAGCCATGTCAAAATGGGTACGGAAACCTTATATGATTTCGGGAAAGAAACTTTTGGTTTCATTCAGTTAAACGGACTTCAGGGAAAGGGAACAGTTGCTATTTATTACGGAGAATCAAAAGAAGAGGCACTTTCCAAAGAACATTGCGAAACCTTAGATCAGATAGAAGTAGCTTCCAATACCCCGCAAGACAGGATAATGGAACTTTCAAAAGCTTTCAGATATGTTCTGGTAGCTCCTTCTAACGGAGTGGAGATTGCTTCCGTAATGATGTGGTTCGAATATGCCGATTTAAAAGACAAAGGAAGTTTTACCTGCTCAGATGCTGAGATTAATGAAATTTACGATGTTGCCAAATACACTTTTCACCTTACTTCAAGGGAGTTTTTTATTGACGGAATCAAAAGAGACCGCTGGATCTGGTCCGGTGATGCCTACCAGAGTTACCTGATGAATTATTACTTAACGAATGATTCACCAACAGTGGAAAGAACGCTGTTGGCTTTACGCGGAAAAGATCCCGTTACGGCCCACATCAATACGATTATGGATTATACGTTTTACTGGTTTTTAGGGATTTACGACTATTATCAATACAGCGGGGATAAGACTTTTATCAAACAATTTTACCCAAGAATGCAATCCTTAATGGAATATTGCCTGTCCAGAAGAAATGAAAACGGAATGATGCAGGGACTTTCAGGCGACTGGATTTTTATTGACTGGGCGGAAGGGCTCAGCAAAAAAGGAGAAGTAAGTTTCGAACAATTGTTATTGGCAAGAAGTTTAGAAGCGATGACTGTTTGTGCTGCGATTGCAGGGAACGAGCAAGATTCAGCAAAATACAAAGATCTTGGAATTCAGTTAAAAACTAAAATTTTCGATAAATACTGGAACCCCGAAAAACAAGCATTGGTACACAGTTATGTTGACGGAAAACAAACCGAAAATGTAACGCGTTACGCAAATATGTTTGCGATTTTCTTTGATTATTTCAACGAAGAACAAAAACAACAGGTAAAAAAATCAGTGCTTTTGAATGATAAAGTGCAAAAAATCGTAACGCCCTACATGCGTTTTTATGAATTGGAATCTTTGTGTGCGATGGGAGAACAGGATTATGTCCTGAAAGAAATGAAAGAGTATTGGGGCGGAATGCTAAAATTGGGAGCCACTTCCTTTTGGGAAGAATACAATCCGACGAAAAAAGGAACAGAACATCTGGCGATGTACGGAAGGGAATTCGGAAAAAGCCTTTGTCATGCCTGGGGCGCAAGTCCGATTTACTTACTGGGGAAATATTATCTTGGCGTAAAACCAACCGCACCGGGATATTCAGAATACGAAATCAAACCCAGCTTAGGGGGTTTGCAATGGATGCAGGGAAAAGTGCCAACGCCAAATGGTGAAATTGAAGTATACTGCAGTACCAAAGAAATCAAAGTAAAAGCGGTGGAAGGCGAAGGGAAATTGATTTTTGAAAGTTCAGCTAAACCAAAGTCAAACTCTGGAACAATTACAGCATTAGCGAAGAATAAATATCAGCTGATTGTAAAACCGAATGTGGAGTATAAAATAAGTTATAAAGCACTGTAGTATTAAGTCACGTTTTGTCATTCCGAGGAACGAGGAATCACACGCGTAGCCATAAAGATTGTAGATTATAGCTGTGGAGTTTCTAGTGTGATTCCTCGTTCCTCGGAATGACAAGATCGGGCAATTTCATTCTGCTGTACTTTTAAAAATAAAATAAATGTTTAAAAATAAAATAAAATATCACTTTACTCCTTTAACAATAACTTCTGTATTGATGTTTTTGATTTGTTTTCAATTTTCAGTTACGGCACAAAACAAAGCATGGAACCCAGCTCCTTTTGAAGTCATAAAATCCGATTATAAAACTTTCAAAACCACGCAATACGCACATGTTTTTTCAGGAAGTAAACATAATATTGTTCGTTTAGCTCCAGAATTAAAAGGTTTACAAGGTGTTGAACTTCCTTTGGACACTTATAAAAGCGGCACAAATTCTGCTTTAAAATTAAAATTTAAAGAAAATGTTGTCCTATTAATTGGCATTTTTCAGGAAAATGGTTCAGAATATCTTCAGTCAAATAAACTGCAAAAGGCAAAATTAGTTTTAGAAAACGGGGTAACGATTACCGGTTTGCCTCCGGTTAATGTGTATGCTATTTCTTTCGCAAAAGGAACACAGACTATTTTACCAGATGCTAAAGGATTATACGCCATTTTAGGAGTTGTAAAAAGCAATCAAAAATTGGAATTCAGAAACGCAGCACTTCCGGACGGAAAACTTTGGAATCCAACTTTTATCGTTGAAGGATTTTCAGATGAAAAACCGCTTTTCGAAATTATTGGCGGAGAAAACAAGCCGGTTGTAGACGAAGGAATCCCCGGAACAGAAGAAAATCAGGGCGGATTTGAAGGCGGACGTGTTGTAAAAGTAGGCGATAACTACCATATGTTTCCAACAGAAAGAGCAGGCGAAAAAGGAGTCGATTATTATTACGATCGGGTAAAAACTAAAATCGGACACTGGACCAGTAAAGATGCAATTCACTGGAAAAGAGAAGCAACAATTTATCAGGCAAGCGGAACCTATGCCGTTACCGAAGATGATAACCCGATGAACGATCGTCGTGCGGCTATTTGGTCGTATATGCCGGTTTTCAATGAAAAAGCAAACAAATGGTACGGCTATTATTTAGCCTATACCGTGAGTAAAGAAATAGAACCCAACCATTCTTTTGGCCGGATCTGGAGATGCGAATCTACTATAGACGGAATTAACGGCATTGGCGGTCCCTATAAAGATATGGGAATCATTATGGAACCCGGTTTAGACTCCCAGCCTTGGGAAGGACGCCAGGGCGTGGCTTCTTTTTTCCCGTATCAGGCAGGAGATAAATGGCTTGGTTTTTACAGCGGTGCCTATCCGTTTGATTCCTGGGCAGATTATCCTAAAAAATCTGGAAAAGGCTGGTTTGTTGCTTTAGCCGAATCAAATAGTTTAGAAGGCCCGTGGAAGAGAAGGAACAAAGGCATTAAGCCAATCAAGTCAATACATCCTTTTTTTGTAGAGAATCCTATTGTAAGCCAGCTGCCAAACGGATTATACATCGCCATTTTTGACGGAGGTCCGGATGGCTGGGGACATCATTTGCCCAATATGATAGGCTATTCATTATCTAAAGACGGCTATCAATGGTCGGAAGCAAGATATTTACCCATAGAAACCAAAGTAAATAAATGGTGGGATATCATGCGGACTCCGCTTTGCTTGATTCCGGAAGGAAATGACGTTTATACAATTGTCTATGCTGCAATAGATTTAAAGAAAAGATTTCACCCCATTGGAATGGTAAAAGTAAAACTGAACAAAGAAGTAATGCAGTCGCGTTTGGAAGAATTGAAAAAAGAATAATAAAGTTTCTCGCAGATTTTGCAGATTCAGCAGATAAAAAAAAATAAAAATCGGCTAAATCTGCCAAATCTGCGAGAGAAAAAAAGATCAGGAATATAGATAAAACTTTGCGATTCTGCGACTTTTCGGGATTATTTGTCAAAGAGAGAAAATTTCAAAAAAAATAAAAGAAAAAATAAAAAAACTTAGCGCCTCATGGCTTAAAGCAAAAGAAATGAAAATTAAATATCTCATAATTGCCATCACCATTCTCTTCATAACCAGTTGTGCAACAAAATACAAAAAAAGGGAAATAACTGAAACCGTAATGCAGGAGATTTACAACGAAATCAAAACGCCTTATAAGTACGGCTTGGTAATGGTGCCAACGGATAACTCATACAAAATGGATTGCCCAAGTGTCTTTCGAAAAGAAGGGAAATGGTTTATGACTTATCTTATTTACGGTGGAAGAGGCTACGAAACCTGGCTTGCCGAAAGTGACGACTTATTGCACTGGAAACATTTAGGAAAAGTAATGTCTTTCTCTGAAAACGAATCACACTGGGATGTCAATCAAAAAGCAGGATATATTTCGTTACAGGACCCAGCGTGGGGAGGAAGCTACGAATGGGAAAAATATGAGGACAAATATTGGATGAGTTATTTTGGCGGAGACAGCAAAGGTTATGAAGCAGGAGTTCTTTCTATCGGAATGGCATACACCAAAGAGTCTCCAACAAAAGCACACGAATTTAGCCGATTAGACAAGCCGGTTTTAAGGCCAAAAGACACTGATGTAAGCTGGTGGGACAATAGCACGATGTACAAAAACACGGTTATTCGCGATACGGAAAAACAAACCGGATCTAATTTTATCATGTATTACAATGCCCGTGGGGACAGTTTGAAACCCGCACGGGGAGCTGAAAGAATTGGAATGGCAGTTTCCGACGATATGAAAAACTGGAAACGTTACGGAAAAAATCCGGTGTTGAATAATCACAAGGGAATTACGGGTGATCCCTACATTCAAAGAATTAACGATACCTGGGTCATGTTCTATTTTGGTGCGTTCTGGAAACCGGGAGCATTTAATCGTTTTGCTGTTTCTAATGATTTAATTCACTGGAACGACTGGAAAGGCGAAGATCTGATCAAGTCATCAGAGCCTTATGATGATCTGTTTGCCCATAAATCTTTTGTCGTAAAACATAACGGAGTGGTCTACCATTTTTATTGTGCCGTAAATAAAGCAGAACAAAGAGGAATTGCCATTGCAACTTCCAAAGATTTAGGCAAGAGCGAAATGAATTTTGTTGCGCCGCCGGAGAAGAAAAAATAGTTTTCAGTCACAGTTGCAGTCATCGGAATGACACAAACAACTACAAAAACATACCATAAATGTTGAAGTCAAATCATAGTAATCCATTTTTCAGGTTTCGGTTTTCGAATCATATTTTGCATTTCACCACTTACCTTTTACTTTTTACGGTTTTTGCAAACGCCCAATCCGTAACCGGAGAACCGGCCGGAATTCCGGAATTGCATAAAAAATATGAGTTTGCTCCGTGGGAAGACCCAACTGTAACCAGCATAAACAGACAGCCTTCCAGAGCCACGGCCTATTCATATGAAAATATCGAAGATGCGTTAAAAGGCGACAGAACGAAGAGCAGAATTCAAATGCTGAACGGAAACTGGGATTTTAAATATGCCTCCAGTTTAAAAGAAGCTTCCAAAGATTTTTACCAAACTAAAGTTTCAGGCTGGAATAAGATTGAAGTGCCCTCCAACTGGGAATTAAAAGGCTATGATATTCCGATTTACAAAAGTGCGGTTTATCCGTTCAGGCCCATAAATCCGCCTTATATTCCTAAAGATTATAATGGTGTTGGTTCGTATCAAAGAAGTTTTACGGTTCCGGAAAACTGGAAAGATATGACCGTAACGTTACATTTTGGAGCCGTAAGTTCCGGTTTTCAGGTTTGGCTCAACGGGGAATTTTTAGGGTATGGCGAAGATAGTTTTCTTCCTTCTGAATTTGACATCACCCCTTATTTAAAACCGGGCGAAAATACAGTTTCTGTACAGGTAATTCGCTGGACAGACGGTTCGTATCTTGAAGATCAGGATCACTGGCGTGTGAGCGGAATTCAGCGTGAAGTTTTTATTATGGCCGAGCCTAAACTGCGAATTCAGGATTTCTTTTATCAGACCAAATTAGACAAGGAATATAAAGATGCGGTCTTTCAGTTGCGTCCCAAAGTGGAGAATTTAACCGGGGAAAAAATCAAGGATTATACTTTCCAGGTGCAATTGTACGATCCGAAAAATGTTGCCTTATTCAAAGAACCGCTTCAGAAACCGGTTATCGATATGATTAACGAAAGTTATCCGCGTCTGGATAATGTTCGTTTTGGAATGTTCAGGGAAACTATTAAAAATCCTTTAAAATGGAGCGCCGAAGAACCCAATTTATACACCATGGTTTTGTGGTTAAAAGATCCGAAAGGAAATATTATTGATGCAAAAAGCTGTAAAGTTGGTTTTCGTTCCATTGAATTTTCCAAAGAAAACGGAAAAATGTTAATCAATGGAAAAGAAACCTATGTGTACGGAATAAACCGTCACGACCAGCATCCGACGAAAGGAAAAGCGCTGTCGCGAGAAGATATTAAACAGGATTTAATTACGATTAAGAAGTTTAATTTCAATTTTATCAGAACCAGTCATTATCCAAACGATCCGTATTTCTATGATTTATGTGACCAATACGGAATCATGGTGATGGATGAAGCCGATCAGGAAACACATGGGATTGGAGGAAAACTAAGCAACGATCCAAAATGGACGAATGCTTATCTGGAACGTATGACCAGAATGGTAGAAAGAGACAAAAATCATCCGTCTGTAGTCATGTGGAGTCTGGGCAACGAAGGAGGAAAAGGCCCGAATCATTCGGCTATGGCAGGCTGGGTTCATGATTTCGATATCACCAGACCCGTACATTATGAGCCCGCTCAGGGAAACCCGAGATTAGACGGATATATTGATCCGCTGGATCCGGGATATCCAAAAACAATTGACCATGCCTATCGATTTGAAAATCCGCAGGACGAACCGTATGTAGATATGGTAAGCCGATTCTATCCGGGCGTTTTTACGCCTAAATTTCTGGTGGACCAAAAGAAAGATACACGTCCGATTATTTTCGTTGAATATTCTCATGCCATGGGAAATTCAGTTGGGAATCTAAAAGAATTATGGGATCAGTTCCGTTCGCTTCCAAGAGTGATCGGCGGCTGTATCTGGGAATTTAAAGATCAGGGACTGGTTAAAATCGATGAGAAAACAGGCCAGGAATATTTTGCACACGGAGGTGATTTTGGTGAAAAATACCATGACGGGAATTTCAATACAAAAGGAATTGTAGATTCAAACGGAAAACCAAAAGGCTCCATTTATGAATGCAAATGGGTATTCCAGCCGGTAACTTCCAACTTAAGTAACGGACATCAGTTAGAAATAAAAAACCGTCAGGCCGTTACCTCTTTACAGAACTTTATTCCTGTTCTGAAAATACTGGAAAATGGAAATCTCATTAAAATCCAGATACTAAAACCTTTAAATCTGGAAGCCGGACAATCCGTAATTTTAGATTTAAATCCGTATCTGCCAAAAATGAAAAAAGAAGCCGAATACTTTTTAAATATTGAATTTCAGCTTTCATCAGATAAAGAATGGGCTCCAAAAGGATATGCCGTCGCAACCGATCAGTTTTTATTGAAAAAGGCGGAGGTTGCTTTAAACTTTGCCACTCCAAAAGACACTAAATTTAAAAGTGCGGAAACTGATTCCGATTATAAAATCAAAGGCAAAGAGTTTGAAATTACCTTTACCAAAGAAAACGGAGCTTTGAGTTCTTATATTTTTAATGGCGAAGAACAAATTTTCGCTCCATTGCTTCCCAACTTTGTAAGACCGCTTACCGATAACGATAAAAGGGGATGGAAATCTCAGAAAGTCTTAAAACCCTGGTATCAGGCGAAACCAAAAGTGGTCAGTACTAAAATGGCCATCGCAAATGACGGAACCATCATTACCAGTGATTATGAGGTGATAAAAGACAGCGCACAAGTGCAGGTAATCTATAAAATTCATGAAAACGGAATCATAAAAGTAGCTTACAGCTTAAAAGCAACCAACAAATTGCCAAACATCCCGAAAATTGGAATGCAGCTGGGAGTCCAACGAAAATTTGATCAGATTTCATGGTACGGCAAAGGAGAACTTGAGAACTATATCGACAGAAGTTTCGGGTCGCTTGTGGGTAAATATTCGTTACCCATAAATGAGTTTTTAGAGCATTATGTAAAACCTCAGGAAAACGCCAACAGAACAGAAGTGCGATGGATGGCTTTTACAACACCACAAAAAAATAAAGGATTGATAGTGGCAGATGATAAGAAAGTCCTGAGCATGAGTGCCTGGCCGTATACGCAGGAAAATTTAAGTGCAGCCAAACATACTTTCGATTTAAAGGATCCCGGATTTTTGACAGTCAATATCGATTTAATTCAAATGGGAGTTGGAGGAAATGACAGCTGGACAAAAGTTGCACAGCCATTAGAACAATATCAGATTCCTTCGGGGGATTATGAGTATAGTTTTTACCTAATCCCTTTTAACAGTTCAAAAAGTGCATTAGATGAAAGTCTGAAGAAATTTAAATATTAAGTAAAGAATATCAAAAAAAAATCTGCTTAATCAGCAAAATCTGTGAGAGTAAAAATTTACACACAGATTGTCCGGTTTAAATACTAAAGAATAAAAAACAATACCAATGTTTCAAAAAGCATACTTCTTTTTAATGTTACTTTTCGCGGGGTTCGTTTCCGCGCAGGAAATCCATAAAAAAGAAACCAATTTATTCCAGCCTGCAATCGAATCTTCCAGACCCTGGGTATATTGGTACTGGATGCAAAGTTCGTATTCGAAAGAAGGCATCACCGCCGATTTAGAAGCCATGAAACAGGCAGGAATCGGAGGCGCTTATCTCATGACTATAAAAGGACCGGCAAATCCGCTTTTGATTTCGCCTCCGGTTTTACAATTAAGTAAAGAATTTTGGGAGCTAGTGCATTGGGCATTGACAGAAGCAGACCGTTTGGGCGTAAAAATTGCCTTCCATCCCGCGGATGGTTTTGCGGTTGCCGGCGGACCCTGGATTACGCCCGAGATATCCATGCAAAAAGTGGTTTGGGCAGATGTTACCGTGAAAGGAAAAGACATTAAAAATCTGACTTTACCCGTTCCAAAACATTACAAAGAATATTATAAGGATATTGCTGTTTTTGCGATTCCGCTAAAAGAAGAAATAATAACCTCAGTTAAAAAACAGCCAAAAATCACCTCAACTTTAGGAGATTTTGATGCTTCTTTTCTGAGTGATCCCAATAAAGAAGATCAATTCAGGTTAAAAGAAAAAGGATGGATTCAGTATGAATTTGACCAGCCATTTTTGTGCAAATCAATTCAGATCGAGACCAAAGGCAATAATTACCAGGCACATCGTCTGATTATCGAAGTAAGCGATGATGGAAAAAACTTTAAGAACCTTGGCAGATTAACAACACCAAGACAAGGCTGGCAGGATGCAGATGCTTTTTACACGCACAGTCTTATCCCGACAAAAGCCAAGTATTTCAGATTTGTTTATGATCCTGAAGGCACAGAACCCGGAGCCGAAGATCTGGATCCGGCAAAATGGAATCAGGGATTAAAAGTCGCCAAAATTATTTTATCCAACGAAGCGCTGATTGATAATTATCAGGGAAAATCCGGGGCAATCTGGAGGCTCAGTCCGCAGACCACAACGGCCGAAATCAAGGATAATGATTGCGTCGCACAATCAGAAATGATTAATATTTCAAAATTCACAGATACGAAAGGAATTCTGAACTGGAAAGCGCCTTCGAATACAAGCTGGCGAATTATCCGTTTTGGTTATACATCTACAGGCTATGAAAACGCCACAGCAGGAGCAGGAAGAGGATTGGAAGTTGATAAATTTAATGTTGATGCCGTTCGCTTTCAACTCGATCATTGGTTTGGTGAAATGCTAAGGGTGGCAGGTCCGGAACTTGCCTCAAAAGTGGTGAAAATCCTTCATATTGACAGTTGGGAATGCGGCAGCCAGAACTGGTCGCCCGTTTTTAGCGATGAATTCAAAAAACGCAGGGGCTATGATATCGTAGACTATCTTCCGGTGATGGCAGGGATTCCATTGAATGATATTGAGACTTCCGAAAAAGTTTTGTACGACGTCAGAAAAACGATTTCAGAATTAATAACCGATAACTTTTTTGCCACATTGGCCGATGAAGCGAAGAAAGCCAGAGTACAATTCAGTTCCGAAAATGTAGCGCCAACGATGATGAGCGACGGACTTTTGCATTTTAAACACATCGATTATCCCAGTGGCGAATTTTGGTTAAAAAGCCCTACACACGACAAACCAAATGATATGCTCGATGCTATTTCGGGAGGGCATATTTATGGCAAAGATATTATTCAGGCAGAAGCTTTTACCGAATTAAAAATGGACTGGGACGAGCATCCCGGAAATCTCAAAACGCTTGCCGATAGAAATTACGCACTTGGAATCAACCGGTTTTTCTACCACGTTTTTGTACACAATCCATGGACGGACAGAAAACCCGGAATGACTTTAGATGGTGTTGGTTCTTACTTTCAAAGGGATCAAACCTGGTGGAAAGCCGGAAAAGCCTGGGTAGACTACTGCCAGAGAGTGCAGTTTCAATTGCAAAAAGGTAAACCGGTTATTGATCTGGCTGTTTTTATTGGTGAAGATTTACCATCACGTTCCATTCTTCCGGACCGATTAGTGCCTTTTATTCCGAATATTTTCGGATCGGCAAGAGTACAGCAGGAGAAAATCAGATTGGAAAATGAAGGACAGCCGGGTTTGAGAGCACCAAAGGAAGTTACCTCTTCAAAAAACAGTACCGATTTATCACAATGGATAAATGCGATGAATGGCTATCAGTACGATTCTTTTAACTCAGATGTTTTAATCCGCAAAGCTAAAGTCGAGAACGGAAAAATAACATTTGACGGAGGCATTTCATATGGCGCTTTACTTTTTCCGGGAAGTCATAAAATGGCGCCGAATAAAATGATTTCTTTAGCCTCCGCCGAAAAAATAGTACAGCTGTTAAAAGATGGAGGGACTATTTTTATTGCTGAAAAACCGAATGTACAGCCGGGAATCCAATCAGATGCAGATGAGAAAAAGTGGCAGTTGATAGTAGATGAAATCTGGAATGACAGCCCGAATGCTTCTTCGTGGAAAATAGGAAAAGGAACAGTTATTAAACTTCCTTATTTGGGAAATGATTTTAAGGAAATCGGAATAGCACCGGATGTTTATTTTCTAAAATTAAATCGCGAAGACTCAGAAACAATTGCCTGGACACACCGCAAATCAGAATCGGAAGAAATCTATTTTCTATCCAATCAGAAAGAAGAAAAAAGAACATTTGAAGTTTCATTTCGCGTAACTGGAAAAATTCCACAATGGTACAATCCTGTAACCGATAAAACCACTGTTTTAAAAAGCTGGAAAATAGAAAATGGGCGAACGCTGATTCCATTATCCTTAAATGAAAATCAATCCGGATTTGTCATTTTTAAAGAAGAAACAAAAAATAAATCAGGTCAGGCAAATCAGAATACAACCGAGTTTGAAACCGTACAGACTCTAGACGAAAACTGGGAACTGCGGTTTGATCCGGAATTCCACGGCCCTAAAGAAGTCGTAAAAACAAATGTACTTTTTGACTGGAGCACTTCTTCAGACGACAGGATTAAATATTATTCAGGAACAGTTTCGTATCAAAAAGAAGTGATCTGGAACGGAAATACCACCGGTCAATTTTGGCTGGATTTAGGAACAATTGCCAATATCGCCGAAGTCAGCGTCAACGGAAAAGACTGCGGTACAATCTGGACATTTCCGTACAGGGCTAATATTTCAGCTGCCCTGCAAAAAGGAAAAAACAAGATTGAAATAAAAATCACCAATACCTGGGCAAACCGGTTAATTGGCGACCAAAAGTTACCGAAAGAAGAAAGATTAACCTGGACAACAGCGCCTTTCAGATTGGAAGGAGAGCCATTATTGAAAGCTGGTTTATTGGGGCCCGCTAGGATTGTGAAAGAGTTGAAGTGAAAGAGGAAAGAGTATAGAGGAAAGAGTATAGAGGAAAGAGGAAAAGGAAGTAAATAAATGAATAGCGTCCAGCTTTAGCTGGATGAACAAGGTAGGAAATCAGGATTGTGGCTTTAGCCAAAAACGGTAATATTTTGACTAAAGCCAGTTTCAAAGCCAATTTTATTCCTGCAGCTAAAGCTGGAGGCAATTTAAAAGAGAATAGAAAACAGAATGAAGAAAATTTTGCCACAGATTAAAGGATTAACGCAGATTTAAAAATCCATATAATCCTATAATCTGTGGCAAAAGAATAAAAATAATAATGAATAGCGTCCAGCTTTAGCTGGATGAAGAAGGTAGGAAATCAGGATTGTTACTTTAGCCAAAAACGGTAATATTTTGGCTAAAGCCAGTTTCAGAGCCAATTTTATTCCCCCAGCTAAAGCAGTAGACAATTTAAAAGATAAAATAGAAAACATAAAAGAACAAAATTTTGCCACAGATTAAAGGATTAACGCAGATTCAAAAATCCATATAATCCTCTAATCTGTGGCAAAAGAATAAAAATATAATGAATAGCGTCCAGCTTTAGCTGGATGAAGAAGGCAGGAAATTGGGACCTCCGGCTAAAGCTGGAGGTAATTCAAAAAAATAGGATATAAACAGAATGAACAAACCTTTGCCACAGATTAAAGGACTAGCACAGATTTAAAAATCCATACAATCCTATAATCAGTGGCAAAAAACACAGACGACCAATGAAATATACTCTTGTAGCTATTGCAATATTTTTAGCAAGCTTTCAAAGCAATGCAAAAATAAAATTACCTGCCTTGTTTTCAGATAATATGATGCTGCAGCAAAAATCGAATGCACCTATTTGGGGCTGGGCAGAAAAGAATGGAGCGGTTACCATAAAAACGTCATGGAATTCAAAAATTTATAAAGCCAAAGCAGACAACTTTGGAAAATGGAATGTAGCCCTGCAAACGCCTGCAGCAGGCGGTCCGTTTACAATTGAAGTTAGCGAGGGAACTGAAAAAGTAATAATAAAAAATATAATGATCGGAGAAGTCTGGCTGTGTGCCGGACAATCGAATATGGAAATGCCTTTAAAAGGCTTTCAGGGACAACCCGTTAAAAACGGAAACGAAATTATTGTTAGATCCGCCAATAAAAATATTCATCTGATTACCATTCCAAGAGCAACAGTTTTGGAGCCTTTGGATAATTTTGAAGGAAAATGGGAAGTGGCTTCACCAAAATCGACCGCTAATTTTAGTGCAACAGCCTGGTATTTTGGGTCGCTTTTACAGGAAGTTTTAGATGTGCCGGTAGGATTGATTCATGTTTCGTACGGTGGTTCCAGCATGGAAGCGTGGATGAATCAGGAAATGCTGAAAGATTTTGCAAGTGCTAAGATTCCGACCACCAAGGAAGAGTTGGCAAAAGATCCCAATCGCGTTCCGACGACTTTGTTTAACGGAATGCTTTCGCCGGTTATCGGTTACGGAATCAAAGGCTGTATCTGGTATCAGGGTGAATCCAATTACGAAAGAGCTTCTGAATATACGGCGCTGATGAAAAAAATGGTCAGCAGTTGGAGGATTTTATGGAAACAGGGCGATTTTCCTTTCTACTACTCCCAGATTGCCCCTTTTAATTATGCGCAATTTCATCCAAAAGATTATCTCGAAAAGTACAATTCGGCATATTTGAGAGAAGCACAGCTGAAGGCTTCAAAAGAAATTCCGAATTCAGGAATGGCTGTATTGATGGATGTTGGGGAAGAAAATAACATTCACCCAATGGATAAAGAAAAAGGCGGAAACAGGCTGGCTTTTCAGGCTTTGGCAAAAACCTACGGAATGGAAGGGTTCGAATTTGAAAGTCCAAAATACAAAGCCATGGAAATAAAAGACGGTTCCGTAACGGTTTCTTTTGATGATGCTGCCAACGGAATTACCTCGTATGATAAAGAAGTAACGGGTTTTGAACTGGCTGGAGAAGATAAAGTATTTTACCCGGCGAAAACAGTAGTCCGCAGAAAATCAGTGGTTTTGACTTCTGATAAGGTGGCGAAGCCCGTTGCCGTGAGATATTTGTTTAAGGATTTTGTTAAGGCAGAATTGTTTAGTGCGGGAGGTTTGCCGGTTTCGTCTTTCAGGACTGATGAATGGGAAGTTTTTTAACCATATAAATAATTATCTGCCAAATCTGCTAAATCTGCGTGAACAAAATTAGCTCGCAGATTTAGCAGATTAGGCAGATTTTAAAATAATAAAGTAATAAAAGTGAAAAATGCTTTAATCCTGGTTTTTCTATTTGTAACGCTTTTTGCTAAGGCGCAAATTCCTGTGCTCAAAAACTACAACCAGGTTTGGAATACACAAAGTAAAAATTCCTCCGAATCAATGCCTTTGGGAGGCGGTGATACTGGACTGAATGTCTGGGTAGAAAAAGGTGATTTGTATTTTTATTTTTCCCGAAGCGGCACTTTCGACGAACATAATACTTTACTCAAACTGGGTCGTGTAAAAGTTACGTTAACCCCTAATCCGTTTGAGGCAAATGAAGGTTTTCATCAGGAACTGGTTTTGAAAGACGGTTGTATTTTAATTGCTCAAAATAATACCAAAATAAAACTTTGGGTGGATGTGTTTAATCCGGTCATTCATTTGGATTTTGAAAGTCAGACGCCGCTGAAAATGACTGCCTCCTACGAAAGCTGGCGTTATAAAAATCGGGAATCCAAAGGGAAAGCCAATAATGCCAATTCGTATAAATGGTCGCCTCAGGGAGAAATTATCACCTATAAAGATTCGGTTTCGTTTGAAAACAACGGCATAAAATTCTATCATAAAAATCGAGAACAAACTGTTTTTGATGTGGCAGTACAACAGCAAAAAATGGAATCGGTAAAAGATCAAATGCTGAATCCTTTGGCGAATTTGACTTTTGGCGGATTCATGACAGGAAGTAATTTAAAACCTGACGGCACTTATTCGGGAATTTATCAGAATACCGATTTTAAAGGATATAGTCTTTCGAGCATAAAACCTTCGAAAAAACAGGCTTTACAACTTTATTTAAATACAAGTCACTCTGGCGTTGAGGTTTGGAATAACGGATTGAAAAATCAGATTTCAGCAAATAAAAATATTTCAAAACAAGCGGAAAAAAATACGGTAAAATGGTGGAATGATTTCTGGAACCGCAGTTTTATTTTTACGCAAAAAAAACAAACGACAGAGAAAGATTCGGTGTATCAAATAGGCCAAAATTATCAATTGTTCCGCTATATGCTGGGCTGTAATGCGTATGGGAAATACCCGACGAAATTCAATGGGGGGCTTTTTACGGTCGATCCCGTTTTTACCAATCCGGATTTGAATTTTACACCAGATTTCAGGAATTGGGGAGGCGGAACCATGACGGCTCAAAACCAGAGACTGGTTTATTTCCCTATGGTGAAAAGCGGTGATTTTGATCTGATGAAATCGCAGCTGGATTATTATGTGAGCCTTCAGAAAAATGCAGAATTGAGAAGTAAAATCTATTGGAATCACAACGGTGCCTCATTCACAGAACAATTAGAAAATTTTGGGCTGCCAAATCCGGCCGAATACGAATGGAAACGCCCCGCAGACTATGATCCCGGAATGGAATATAATGCATGGCTGGAGTACGAATGGGATACGGTTTTTGAGTTTTGCCAGATGATGCTGCAACAGAAGGAATTTGGCAAGGAAGATATACAAAAGTACAATTCTTTTATTATCAGCTGTCTTCGTTTTTTTGATGAACATTATCAATATCTGGCTAAAAAGAGAGGACGAAAAGCACTGGATGGAAACGGGCATTTGATTCTTTTTCCGGGTTCCGGTGCAGAAACCTACAAAATGGCTCATAATGCCAACAGTACGATTGCCGCTTTGAAAGTAATTACACAACAGCTTTTAAATCTGTCTTCAACAGAATTATCGAAAGAAGATCTAGCTTACCTAACCGGATTTCAAACCAGAATTCCGCCTTTAAATTTTGGAGCGATTGAAAATCACAAAGTATTAGTCCCTGCAAAATCGTGGGAGCGTATTAACAATTCAGAAGTACCGCAATTGTATCCGGTGTATCCCTGGGGAATTTACGGCATTGGAAAACCAGATTTAGAAACCGCTTTGAATACCTGGAAGTATGACGCTGATGCTATAAAATTCAGAAGCCATGTGGGTTGGAAACAGGATAATATTTTTGCTGCGCGCCTGGGCTTAACCGAAGAAGCTAAAAAATACAATTTGCTGAAAATGGCCAATTCAGAAAGAAGGTTTCCGGCATTTTGGGGACCGGGTTTCGACTGGGTTCCGGATCATAACTGGGGCGGCTCGGGAATGATCGGCATGCAGGAAATGCTTTTGCAGGAAGCAGAGGGTAAAATTTATCTTTTTCCGGCCTGGCCAAAAGAATGGAATGTTCATTTTAAGTTACACGCTTCCCGAAATACGATTGTTGAGGCCGAACTTCAAAACGGAACTTTCAAAATTATAAAAGTTACTCCCGAAGGAAGAACAAAAGATATTGTCAGTCTCCTAGGGAAATCAATAGAAGAAAAAATTAAATTAAAATAACAGCAATGATAAAGAAATTAATAAGCTCTTTTGTACTGTCCATAATCTTAACAGTAAACGGGCAGGCACAGCAGCAGGAGAAACAAATTGTAAAAGTTGACTTTGATTTTTTTCAAAGAAGACTGGAAGAAGTTCACGATCCTAATTATGAGTCCTGGGTGATAAAGGAAGGAAAAGAAGACGAGAAATCTTTTAATAAAGTAACCTTTAAATTAAAAGGAAATTTTACTTCAAAATGGTATAAAGTCGGAATGAATGCCCCTTTTTACAACAGATTAGGAAGCGACGGTTTAGTAACAAGTGAAAATTTAGAATTAAAAATCACAGGATTAAAGCCGGGAAAACATACCTTACTGACGTTTCATAATGCATTTGATGTCATTACAGGAAAGACTTTTTCCCCCATCAGAATTTATGTAAACGGAAAACTGCAGGAAACGGTACAGGCAAGTCAGAGAGCCAATGCCAAGATTGATGCTGCGATGGCTTATATTACTTTTAATGCTGCAAAAGCTAAGGATGTGATAGTTCGTTTTGAAATAGATCCAGCCACAAATCCGGATATTGTAAAACAAATCGTGATCAACGGTTTTGAGATTGATACACCAAACTTAATGAATCAGGCGCGTTCTCCGCAACCCCAAAACGCTGACGAACATTTTGTTGTGGATAAAAATACAGTGCTGAAATGGGATGCTTCAAAAAAAGCCGTAGCGCATCATTTGTATTTTGGAGAAGATAAAAACGCAGTAGCTAATGCAACCGAAACTTCAAAAGAATTTAAAGGCAAATTAACGACAACTACATTTCCGGTTGCTGATTTGTACAGTGGTTCAACCTATTACTGGCGTATTGATGAAGTGGATGCGAAAGGGGCTGTAACTTTAGGAAATGTATGGTCGTTTAAACCGGCACAATTAGCATTTCCCGGAGCTGAAGGTTATGGACGGTTTGCTGTAGGCGGAAGAGGCGGTAAAGTCATTGAAGTAACCAATTTAAATGATGACGGTCCCGGTAGTCTGCGCGATGCTGTTAATCAGGAAATTGGACCTAGAACAATTGTTTTTAATGTATCGGGAAATATTAAACTGGCTTCCAGATTAGTTGTAAATCAGCCTTATGTTACTATTGCCGGACAAACGGCGCCGGGAGAAGGGATCACAATCAGCAGGGCACCCATCGGTTTGACCGGAAATGATGGT
This sequence comes from Flavobacterium cupreum, assembly GCF_003996965.1. GTDB lineage: Bacteria > Bacteroidota > Bacteroidia > Flavobacteriales > Flavobacteriaceae > Flavobacterium > Flavobacterium cupreum. The sequence continues at coordinate 37,451 of NZ_QWDM01000018.1, forward strand.
ATTGTCCGTTTTTTGAAAGTTAGAATTGGAGGCGGGACGACCTATGACGGAATGGGATTAACGGGCGCCAATTACAGTATAATTGATCATTGCTCCATCAGCTGGACAATCGATGAATCGTTTAGTTCCCGTGGAGCCCATCATATCACATTGCAGCGTACTTTAATTTCAGAGGCTTTAAATGTGGCGGGACATGATAAATATGAAGCCGGAAAGATGCACGGATACGCAGCGACGATTGGTGGTGATATCGGAAGTTTTCACCACAATTTGCTGGCTCATAATTACGGACGTAACTGGAGTATTGGCGGTGGTTTAAATGGTGACGGCTATTATTCCGGTAAAGTAGATATTACAAATAATGTGGTTTACAACTGGGGACACCGCACAACCGACGGTGGTGCCAATGAAGTAAATTTTGTGAATAATTTTTATAAACCAGGTGCTTCTACAGGTATTTTCGTCGCTTTAAATGCACAGCATGAAGGGGTGGGGAAAGGAATGCAGCGTTATTATTTTAACGGAAATGTAATGCCGGGTTATTTTGATGAGGCTTCCCAGGAAAAAGGACGAAAAATGACAATTTCCAATAAAGAGATTGTGAATTATGAAACCTTTGTCGATAAACCTTTCTTCGAATCTTTTGTGGAAACGCAATCCGCGAAAGCAGCCTATAAAAATGTACTTTCAGATGTTGGGGCCAATCAGCCGTTTTTTGACAAGCATGATCACCGGATTGTGGATGAAACTTTAAAGGGAACCTTTAGTTTTAAAGGAAGTAAAAGTGGTTTAGGCGGAATGATCGATAACGAATCGGATGCCGGAGGATGGCCAGATTTTGCTACAGAATCGCGACCAGCTAATTTTGACACGGATCATGACGGATTACCAAACTGGTGGGAAAAAGCGTTGGGTTCAGATGAGAATTCTAAAGCAGGAGATTTTTCAGACGCCAATGCAGATACGGATAAAGATGGTTTTACACAATTGGATGATTATTTAGACTGGCTGGCCACGCCTCATCATTTTGTGAATTCAGGAGCGCAGTTAAAAATTTCGGCAACAGACTTTTTCAAGGGTTATGAGAACAAACCGGTTTATACGTTCTCTGATCTTAAAAACGGAAAAGTAGTTTTGAAAGGAGCAGATGTTGAGTTTACAGCCATCGAGCCAGGATTTGCATCTTTTGTATTAGCGGTAAAAGATGCCGATGGGGATTCGATGAGCAGAACGATACATTTATTTGTAAAATAAAAAAAGAGGCTGCCACGAATTGCACGAATTAATTTTTCGTACTGTTTCATTAAAAATTAGTGCTAATTAGTGGAATTAATGGCAAAAGAAATAGCTCGCAGATTTGGCAGATTGAGCAGATCAGCGCGGATTTTATTTGTTAGAATATACACTAAAAAATCTGCGTTTATCTGCTAAATCTGCGTGAAAAAAACTGCTGCCACGAATTGCACGAATTTTCACGAATTAATTTTCAAACTATTTCAATAAAAAATTAGTGGGAATTAGTGGAATTCGCGGCCAAAGAAAAATCTGCGTTTATCTGCTGAATCTGCGAGAAAAAAAAATCGCTCGCAGATTTGGCAAATTGAGCAGATCAGCGCGGGGTTTTTATTTATTGGAATATAAACTGCTAAAAAATCTGCGTGATCTGCTGAATCTGCGTGAAAAAAAAATAGCTCGCAGATTTGCAGATCAAGCAGCTAAAAAAACATTCATATTAAGAAAAATCAAAATGAAAAAGTCTATCATCATAATATCGACCGTACTTTTTACCACTGCTTTTGTCGCACAGAACAAAGGTTTGGTTGGCAATTCCCAAAGTCCATATTCTAAATTGCAAAGTGTTGGTCTTGATGAGGTGCGCTGGACAAATGGCTTCTGGAAAGAACAATTTGATGTTGAAACCAAAAATACATTGCCGTATATGTGGAATTTGTATCATAATGATTCGATTTCACATGCGTATAAAAACTTCGAAATTGCGGCAGGTTTAATGAAAGGAAAATTTAGCGGACCCTCTTTTCACGATGGTGATTTTTATAAAATTTTTGAAGGAATGGCGGCCACTTACGCTATTACAAAAGACAAAAAACTAGATGCGGAAATGGATAAAGCCATTGCGCTTTTTGCCAAAGTGCAGCGCAAAGACGGTTATATTCATACTCCGGTTTTAATTGACGAACGCTGGGGAACTTTAGGCCCGGAAGAAGTTAAAAAACAACTGGGTTTCGAGAAATACAATATGGGGCACTTGATGACGGCTGCCTGTGTTCATTATCGTGCCACCGGCAAAACCAATTTTCTGGAAATAGCCAAAGGTGTTGCCGATTATTTGTATGATTTTTATAAAAAAGCATCACCGGAATTGGCGCGAAATGCCATTTGTCCATCGCATTATATGGGAATTGTGGAGATGTACCGGACCACTAAAAATCCAAAATATTTAGAACTCGCCAACAATCTGATTGATATCAGGGGAACTACAAATGACGGGACAGACGACAATCAGGACCGGATTCCGTTTCGGCAGCAAACAGCAGCGATGGGACATGCCGTACGTGCCAATTATCTGTACGCGGGTGTAGCCGATTTGTATGCCGAAACAGGAGAAAAGAAATTATTAGAGAATCTGGAATCTATCTGGGATGATGTGGCGTATCGAAAAATGTATATCACGGGAGCATGCGGTGCCTTGTATGACGGTGTTTCGCCGGACGGAACTTCGTATGATCCAACGGTAGTTCAAAAAATTCATCAGGCGTACGGAAGGCCTTTTCAACTGCCAAATGCGACGGCGCACACGGAGACCTGCGCCAATATCGGAAACGTATTGTGGAACTGGAGAATGCTGCAGATTACAGCCGATGCCAAATATGCAGATATTGTAGAATTGACACTTTACAACAGTGTCCTGTCCGGAATTGACCTCGAAGGAGAAAAATTCTGTTACAATAATCCGTTGAATGTTTCTGATAATCTGCCTTTTGAGCAGCGATGGGGAAATGAGCGTGAGGGTTATATCAAATTATCTAACTGCTGTGCGCCAAATGTGACCAGAACAATTGCCGAAGTGGCCAATTATGCGTACAATCTTTCAAAAGAAGGTTTGTATGTGAATTTATACGGAAGTAATACTTTAAAAACCAAAACTTTAAACGGGGAAATTCTGGAAGCAGAACAGCAGACCAATTATCCATGGGATGGAAAAATTGTTTTAAAAATTATAAAAGCTCCAAAAGAAACACAAACTTTTTTCCTGAGAATTCCAGGGTGGAGCCAGAATGCTTCGGTTGCTGTGAATAATCAAAAAATCGATGGCAAAGTGATTTCAGGATCTTATTTCCGAATCAGCCAGAAATGGAAAGAAGGAGATGTTATCGAACTAAACCTTCCGATGCCTGTTGAAATAATGGAGGCTAATCCTCTGGTAGAAGAAGTGAAAAATCAGGTTGCTGTAAAAAGGGGACCGCTTGTTTATTGTTTAGAATCGGATCAGCTTCCGGCAAACACCAGTGTGAATGATGTTGTTTTGAATGTCAATTCTAAATTCACGACGCATTTTATTGATTTAGACCATCGAAAAGTACTTAGTATTGAGGCAGATACTTCTGTTCCTTCAGATACCTCATGGAATAAAACGTTATACAAACCAATTTCAACTCAGGAAGGTAACTCCTTTAACGTAAAACTGATTCCCTATTTTGCATGGGGAAATAAAGGAAAAGGCGAAATGACGGTTTGGATGTCGCATTAATCCAATTTCAGAATTCTAATTAAGAATGAAAACCTGTTAGAGAACCGTTTGACAGGATGGAAAATTAGTACTAAAACAATTTTTGAAGTTAAAAATGTGGAGCATTCAATATTTGTTAACCAGAAATTACCGTTTAAAAATATTTTTTTGAAAAAAAGCATCTTTAATAATGGTAGTATAACCTGTGCTTTATTTGTAAGTTTTTTATCTTCAAAAACTTTTCAATTTTAATTAAAAGTAAACTAAAAATTACTTTCTCCTAATAAAGTGTAATCGCTTACATATCAAGGGTTCATTGTCGATTTTTAGAGATTTTACAGCTAATTATCGATTTTGCTGTATTTTTTGCTGTTTTGCACCCAAAATAGATTCTCTAATTCAATAATGATCAATATTGAAGGAGGATTTTTTTATTTAGTCTATTTTTTTCTTTCTTTTTTTATTAATATTGTTTTTTTAAGTCTTATTTTTTGTGATTATCCGATTAAAGCAGGATAGAGCAGGACGGTTCTAATGTATCGTCGTTATATTTTTGGGATATAAAAAATAAATGTATTTTTAACATTTAATAAAATGTTTTACTATTTAATTAAAATAAAAGTGCTTTATTTTTTAAACATGACTAACTAACAATAAATAACCTAACCAAAAAAAACATTTATGAAACAAGCACTTATAAAAAGATGTAGCTTTCTTTTGTTTACCTTAATGAGTGTACTTACTTATGCTCAAGAATCAAGTAATGTTATTGTAACAGGAACGGTTACCGATAATTCAGGACTTCTTTTACCTGGAGTTAACGTAACAGAAAAATCCAGCAAAAATACAGTAACGACAGATTTTAACGGACAATACAAAATTAAGATAAAGAGCGGAGGAACATTAGTTTTTTCTTTCATCGGAATGAAGAAAGTAGAATTACCATTAAATGGACGAACGATTGTTAATACCAAAATGCAGGATGATTCTAACCAGCTGGATAATATTGTTGTGGTTGGTTATGGTACCCAGAAAAAAAAGGAACTTACCGGAGCTATTGCTACGATCAAGGCAGATGATTTAATGGATTTGCCAGTTACAAATTTATCTGATGCATTAAAAGGATTAGTTGCGGGTGTTAACGTTACTAGTGGAACTGGTCGTCCCGGCGAAGCAGGAAGCGTTTCAATTCGTCAAACGTTTAGTTTGTCTAAAGATGGAGGTTTTAGTGCTCCTTTGATAATCATTGATGATATGATCCAGGTAGATCCGAGTAATGGTAAGCCTACATTAGAACAGTTCAATAGATTAGATCCTTCTGAGATTGAAAGTATTACTGTCTTAAAAGATGGTTCTGCTGCAATTTATGGTTCCCGTGCTTCACAAGGGGCAATTGTGGTAAAAACGAAACGTGGTAAAGCGGGTAAAGCGAAATTCTCGTATAACAGTCAGTTTGCTGTAAATGATGCGGTTAGTCATAGTAAAGTTTTAAATGCTTATGAATTTGGAGTGTTTAGTAACCGATTTTTTAACTCAAGAGTGACTCCGCCGGCTGTGATTGATCAGGCTACTATTTATTCAGCTTCAGAGCTGGAGCAAATGAAAAGCTTAAATTATAACTGGTTAGAAGAAGCGTGGAGACCGGCTATTCAGCAAAAACACTCGTTCAACGTGAGTGGAGGGACTGAAGATATTACCTACTTTGCAGGTGCAACGTACCTGACGCAAGATGCTAATTTAGGGTATCAAAAATATGAAAAGTGGAATTTCCGTACAGGTATTAATGCGAAAATTGCTAAGAATTTAGATTTTTCTGCTTCTGTTTCCGGAAATGTTGGATTTACCGATAAATCGTTTACCAAAGCGTCCTCTAATATCAGTGACGGAAGTTATGCTTCTGCAGCTGGCGGAGAACAAGCTGATTATGGATTTTTACTACATATGCCGCAACATGTACCGTGGCAAACAACTGTAGATGGTAACCAATATTACGTATCGCCATTTCCTAATTCAAACAAAAACTTTGGAAGTGCCAATGCAAATAATAATATTGCCGGCTGGAACTATTTTGCCAATTTAAACAATGGTTCGCATCAAACTACTGATGATAACACATTCAATGTAAATGCTTCATTAAATTATAAGGTAGCTGCGGTGAAAGGATTGTCATTCAAAGTGAGCTATTCAAGAAATCAAAGTTCATCATATAATGAGCAGATTCAATTGCCATATGATTTAGCGAGAATTAGAGATTATCAACTTCAGGACAAACACTTAGCAAGTGCTGCTAATCCGAGTTTTTATAATGGATCCACTAATCCGACAGGAAGTTATATTTTAGAAACAAACGTTAGAAACTCAAGAGTTTATTATAATAATACAGATAGCAAAAGTACTCAGGGAGATTTCCTGATCAACTATGACAGAACTTTTGGAGATCATCAAATTGGAGCCATGGTAGGTGGAGAGGCTTCAGAAACCTATAATACTTTTACACGTTTGGCTTATGAGAACACCGGAAAAGATTACTTAGGTGATTATCGTACAGCGGGTACCTTAAGTACTTCTAATAGCCAGGCTACAAAAGTAGAAGGAGGGACATTATCTTATTTTGGACGTTTAAATTATAGCTTTAAACAAAAATACCTGTTCCAGTTTATTCTGCGTAGTGATGCTTCGACAAAATTTGCACCGGAAAATTATTGGGGAACTTTCCCATCAGTTCAATTGGGTTGGGTAATGTCGAAAGAAAACTGGTTTGAAAAAAGTGTACCGTGGGTTGACTTCTTTAAAATTCGTTACTCAATTGGTAAAACCGGTAAAGATAATATCGGTCCGTGGAGATGGGAACAGTATTACGATCTTATTGTAGATAAAGGTTTTCAGTTCGGACCTGGTACGGCTACCGGTGGAGGTGGATTTAATGGAAATGGCTTGACGCCAAGAGTAAATCCAAATAGAGATGTAACATGGGATACGACTATAAAAAATAACGTGGGAGTTGATATTAATTTGCTGAAAAACAGATTAAGCTTAACTTATGATTTCTATTACGATAAAAATAAAGAAATGTTAACAGATATGAGCAGTGCTGTAGGTGTGCCAATTTCTGTAGGAGGAGCTTATGCTGAACAAAACTATGGTCAAATTGATGCATGGGGATCAGAGGTTGGCATTAACTGGAGTGATAAGATAAAAGGTAAATTGAGCTATAATGTTGGAATCAACTTTAGTTATAATAACAATGAAATCAAAAAATATCCGGATCAGGGAAATGTTGTTCCGTCTAATAACACTTCGCGAGTAGGCTATTCATCATTCAATCCGGTGTGGGGATTTGCAACCTGGAAAGGAACATCAACAGGAGACGGTATTCTGCGTACCGATGAAGATATTGCCAATTACTGGGCCTATCTGACAGAACGTGCTAACGCAGTTGGCGGGGTACCAAGATATTTAGATATTAACTCAGCTTCCGGAATCAGAAAAGGATCCCTTGCTTATCAGGATGTTGCAGGGCAACTTAATCAAGACGGAACATTGGCACCGGCAGACGGGCAAATTATGAAAGAGAATGATTATGTGAAATTAGCCAACAGCAACAGAACGTATAATGTGATAACAAATTTAGGTTTTAGATATGAAGGATTTTCTTTAAGAACCCAAATATCAACTTCATGGGGAGGCGCTAATTTTGTTGATTTAGTAAATCAGGGTACATCATCTGCAAACAATATGTGGTCCCGCGAGAGTTTCTGGAAAGATATGTACGGGGAGGATAATCCAAATGGTAAATATCCGAATGTGGCGCAATGGGCCTATATTTCCAGTCCGTCAGATTTCTGGCAGGTGAACACTTTCCGTTGTTTTGTGAGAAACTTAAGTGTCAATTACGATATCCCTAAGAAAGTCTTTGCAGATACGAAAATCGCTGCCATGACATTGGGTATTACAGGTAATAATCTTTGGGATTTATACAATCCTTATCCGGATCATTACAGAAATATGTATGATAATTCTTCAGTAAACTATCCGACACTTAGAACCTGGTCGCTTAACTTTAACGTATCATTCTAATCAAATTAAAAAGTAATTATGAAAACACCATTTAAATATATAACACTATCACTATTACTTGCTGCAGGTGCCGCTTCATGTAGTGATGATTTTCTGAAAGATAAGAAAGGGTATGGCTTTTATGATGATACGTTTTATCAGACTCAGGAACGTGCACAAGCCTATGTAGATAATCAATATTATGATTTTTATAACGCTTATAAGTCGCCTGTCTCTACAGTAATTGGTTCTTATACAGATGCAAATTCAAGATTAACAGAAGAATTAGGCGGAACACAGGATTTTATCAATCCGAATAAAACCCTTGTAAACTCGGCTGATGCAAGCGGTTACTATGGAGCAAAATTAGCAACAAGTATAAATAATCATCCCTACAACAGAATTAGGGAATGTAATGCTTTCTTAGAAGAAATTGATGTAAAAGGTTCAAATCTTGATAAAACATTTCGGGATCAGGCAAAAGGACAGATGTATTATATGCGTGCCATGCAGTATTTTGATTTACTGCGTGTTTACGGTGGAGTTCCTATTGTTACTACTGTAGAGGCAGCTTCGGCTGACGATCCGTCTATTCAGCTTCCAAGAGCTAAACCGTCTGAGGTGGTAGCGCAAATTGTAAAAGATTTAGACCTGGCGGCAACTTTGTTGCCTGGTAACTGGGGATCAGGTGCTTACGGACGTTTTACCAGAGGGGCAGCTTTAGCTCAAAAATCGAGAGTTCTTTTAACTTTTGCAAGTCCGTTATTTAATAAAAACTGGGATGGTTCAAATGAGCGCTGGGAAGCCGCTTTGAAAGCCGGATTAGAAGCAGAAGCTCAATTGACTGCTGATGGCTATGGATTATATGGAAGCAGTGCGAAACAATGGGAAAAAATGTTTTTGATTGACAATGCTTTTTGCCCGGAAGCCATCACGGTACAACTTTGTGGAATTGGAATTACTTCTCAGGCCATTAATAATTCCTGGGAAAAATCAATTCGTTTGCTAAGTTTAGGCGGAACAGGAGGCGGAGTAGCGGCACCTAAAGAAATGATCGACCTGTTTCCGTTGGCAGATGGCAGAAGACCAACTGCTGCAAACGGGTACAATGATTTTACTTTCTTCGTTAACAGAGATCCAAGATTTTACAGAACTTTTGCTTTTTCAGGGGCTAAATGGGGCTCAAAAGAAACTCCTAATTCTGTTCTTTGGGCGTATCGTTGGGTAGATGGCTCCAATAAAGCAGGTTTTTCAGATGGAAACACAGCAATATCAAGCCCGGCTTTCGTTAGAAAAATGACTAATCTGGCGGCTAGCAAAGAAACTAACTTCCAGTATTCCGGAACAGATATTTTTGAATATCGCTATGCTGAATTATTATTGAATATTGCAGAATGTTATGCGGCGTTAGGTCAGACCAACAATACTTTAGCTTATTTAGGAAGAATTAGAAATCGTGTTGGCATACCTGCTGCAAACAATTATGGAATTGGTACATTAACAGGTAAGTATCAGGCAATTGAAGCCGTTTTGTATGAGCGCAGAGTAGAACTGGCTTATGAAGGAAAACGTTTTTGGGATGTTCAGAGATGGATGTTATATGATAATGAAGTACTTCCCGGAGTTACAGGAGGAACCGTAAGTAAATTAGGTTTAGCTCCAATTAATGGAACAAAACGTACCGGTAACTTTTTACAGTATAAAGTTCCAACAACTTCTACCAGTACAGATCCTTTAGCAGGTGATCGTGCAAATGTAGTGGCAGATCCGGATGCTGCAAATTTCGGAACACAGCTTACAGCTCTGGCAGCATTCTATAACGCAAATTTTATTCGTACACCATTGCTTACGCCTATGGACAATTTTAACGGCGTTGCAGTAAATATTAAATTCAATCCAAATTATTATATAAATGGTCTTAATACAACTGCCCTGACTTCAAATCCATGGTTGTTACAAACGATAGGATGGAATGATAATTTTGGTGGACAGGGAACATTTAATTACCAGGAATAAATTTTAAGATCAAGACAAGTTTTATATAAAAACACTTCACCTGTATTCTTTAAAAAAGTACAGGTGATTTGTTTAAAAAGAATTACCCCAATTAAAAATTAGTATGAAAAATATCACTTTATCGGCTATTTCCTGTTGTTTTTAGGAAGTTTCCAATGTTTCGCACAATATCCCAAAATAAGCCCGGAAGTTCAGGCAGAATCCAAAGTTATCATGGATGAAGCGGACAAACTTTCTAACGAAGCCTGGGAAAAAGCGCTTGTCGTTATCGAGGAAGAAGCCAAACATGGCAAACCTTACATTCCATGGGCGTCCCGTCCAAATGATTTACCACAGGCCGCAATTCCAGCTTTTCCCGGTGCAGAAGGAGGAGGAATGTTTACTAACGGAGGTCGTGGCGGAAATGTCTACACGGTGACAAGCTTAGAAGACAGAGGTCCCGGAACTTTGCGTGAAGCATGCGAGAAAGGTGGAGCCAGAATCGTTGTTTTCAATGTTTCCGGAATTATCAGGATCAAAAGCCCTTTAATTATTCGTGCTCCTTATATCACTATTGCGGGACAAACTGCTCCCGGAGATGGTATTTGTGTAGCAGGGGAATCGGTTTGGATCAATACACACGACGTGGTAATAAGACATATGCGTTTTCGAAGAGGAGAAACTTTCGTAGGCCGCCGTGATGATGCCATTGGAGGAAATCCGGTGGGTAATATCATGATCGACCACGTTTCCGCTACCTGGGGATTAGACGAAAATATGTCTATTTACAGACATATGTACAGCCCTGGTGCCGGTTATCCCGACGAGAAGAAACCTACGGTGAATATTACGATTCAGAACAGTTTATTCGGAGAAGCTTTAGATACTTACAATCACGCTTTTGGAAGTACGCTGGGCGGAGAAAATTGTTCGTTCATGAGAAATATGTGGGCAAGCAATGCCGGAAGAAATCCTTCAATTGGATGGAACGGTATTTTCAATTTTGTAAACAATGTCATTTACAACTGGTATAACAGATCTACAGACGGAGGCGATTATACCGCAAATTATAATATCATCAACAACTTTTATAAACCGGGACCTGTTACCGATTTGGCACAGCCAATCAGCTATAGAATCTTAAAACCGGAATCCGGAAGAAGCAAATTGCCTTATATGGTATTTGGAAGAGCCTATGTAAACGGAAATGTTATTAATAATAATGAAAAAGTTACTAAAGACAACTGGGACGGCGGAGTTCAGATCGAAAACAAAAAAGGGGAGTTAATGGGGTATGAGGAAGCGAAAACGTATTTCGATAAAATGAAAAGCGACCGGCCATTTCCAATGCCATGGTTCAACAAAATCATGACTGCTGAAGAATCGTATGATTTTGTACTTAAAAATGTAGGGGCAACTTTGCCAATCAGAGATAAAGTAGACGAAAGAATTGTCAGAACCGTTAAAACCGGAGTTCCTGAATACGCAAAAGGATTAGAGAAAAAAACTTTCTATCAGTTTGAACACAGACGCTTACCGATGGATTCCTACAAACAGGGAATTATCACCGATATTTCGCAGGTTGGAGGATATCCGGAATACAAAGGAAAACCGTATACAGATACAGACAAAGACGGTATGCCGGACAAATGGGAGAAAAAACACGGTTTAAATCCGAATGATGCATCTGATGCAAAGTTAGATACCGACGGAGATGGTTATGGTAATATCGAAGAGTACATCAACAGTACAGATCCAAACCAAAAGACAGACTGGAAAGACCTAAGCAACAATCATGAAACGCTAACCAAGTCTTTGCAAGAATAATTTAAGACAAAGAATCTCCAAAATCTGCTAAATCTGCGAGATAAAAATTTAGCTCGCAATTTAGGCAGACTTCACAAAAGTCATTGCAATTAATAATTCTTTATTAAAATGAAATCAATCAAAAATAAAAGTGTTCTGATCCTGTTACTGGTATTTTGTACCGGTATTGCGCAACAAAATTCAGATCCCGAATACATCAAAGTTACCAACGAAAGAGCGGCAAAAATTGTTGCCAAACTAGCGTTGAATAATATTGAAAAAGAAAAAGCAGTAACGGATATAGTAGCTAAGCAATTCAGAGATTTAAGCGCTATTCAGGATCCAAGAGATGCTGAAATCAAAAAACTGAAAGATGACAGCAGTTTATCAAAAGAAAAGCAAAACGAGAAGATTGATAAACTAAAAGAAAAGGCAGACCAGTCCATCGAAAAATTACACAAAGCCTATCTGAAAAAATTAGGGACTCAGCTGACTGAAGAAAAAATCACTGAGGTAAAAGACGGAATGACCTACGGAGTGCTGCCTATTACCTATGCGGGCTATCAGGACATGCTTCCCAATTTAACTGCCGAACAAAAAGACTATATTTATAAAGCTCTTGTTGAAGCGAGAGAACATGCAATGGACGGAGGATCTTCTAAAGAAAAACACGGCTGGTTTGGTAAATACAAAGGAAGAATCAATAATTATTTATCAAAGCAGGGTTACGACCTGAACAAAGAAAGTGCTGATTGGCATAAACGTGTTGAGGAACGAGAAAAGGAAAAAGCAAAAAAATAAACACAATATTGTCATTCCGACGAAGGAGGAATCACATAAAGAAATTCCGTATCAATTCGCCATGTTTGTCGAGATACAGGTGTGATTTCTCCTTCGTCGAAATGACAAACACTTAAAAACCTTTAGTTTTTCAATTGAAAATGATATTCTCATGCAAAATAATTTTCCCAGCAGTACTTTAAAAAGAACATTTTTGGTGTTGTCATTTTGTTCTTTAGTTTCATCAGCCTATGCACAATATCCTGTCATTCCAAAACCGGTTCAGGAAAAAGCCGATGCCCTTTTAGCCGATGAAGAAAAAAGGCTTCATGAAATATGGGTCAGCAATGCGGCTATTATTAAAGAAGAAGCCAAACAGGGAAAACCCTATTTACCTTGGGCTTCCTACCCAAAAGATTTTGTACAGGCAGCTATTCCCGCATTTCCGGGAGCAGAAGGCGGAGGAGCATTTACGCAGGGTGGCCGCGGAGGAAAGATTTTTGTAGTCACCAGTTTAGAGGACAGCGGAAAAGGAACTTTCAGGGAAGCCTGTGAAGCAGTAGGCTCAAGAACAATCGTGTTTAATGTTTCCGGAATTATCAGATTGCAGAAAAGAATCAGCATGCGTGCGCCTTATGTAACCATTGCAGGTCAGACTGCTCCGGGTGACGGAATTTGTATTGCGGGCGAGACATTAGAAATAGATACTCATGACGTAATCATCAGGCACATGCGTTTCAGACGGGGTGCAACCGAAGTCACCAGAAGAGATGATGCATTGGGCGGAAATCCAATGGGAAATATTATTATTGATCATTGTTCTGTGAGTTGGGGATTAGACGAAAATATTTCTTTGTACAGACATCAGTTTCAGGCCAACGAAAAATCTAAATTAGAAAAATTACCGGCTTGCAATATTACCATCCAGAATACTATTTCATCAGAAGGCTTAGATACTTACAATCACGCTTTTGGAAGCACGATTGGAGGATTAAACAGTACCTTTATGAGAAATTTATGGGCCGATAATATTTCAAGAAATGCTTCTATCGGAATGTACGGTGATTTTAATTTTGTGAATAATGTAATTTTCAATTGGTGGAATCGTACTTTAGACGGTGGCGATTATCGTTCGATGCTGAACATCATCAACAATTATTTCAAACCGGGGCCCATTACGCCAGCAGATCAGCCTATTGCGCACAGAATTGTAAAACCGGAATCAGGTTATATTGAACCGAAACAATACGGAAGGGCTTATGTAGCGGGCAATTATATGGCAGGTTCACCTGAAGTTACAGCGGATAACTGGAATGGAGGAGTGCAATTGGAAGATCTTTCTGCGGAACAGACTAAATCATTTTTAGAAAGTATCCGACAGCCGAAACAATTTTCGATGCCGCACATTACGATTATGAAAGCAGAAGAAGCGTATGAATTTGTCCTGAATAATGTTGGGGCGACTTTACCAAAAAGGGACGCTGTAGACGAAAGAATAATCAAACAGGTCCGAACCGGAAAAATAGAATCGAAAGACGGTTTAGAGAATGCTATTGGGAAAGAATTCATTAAAAGAAGGCTTCCTGCGGATTCTTATAAAAAAGGAATAATCACCAGTATCGAACAAGTAGGAGGTTATCCCGACTACAAAGGAAAAGCCTATAAAGATTCGGATACTGACGGAATTCCGGACAACTGGGAGAAAAAATACGGACTGAATCCAAACGATGCCTCTGATGCAAACAAGGATTCAAACGGTGACGGATATACCAATATCGAGAAATATTTTAACGGAATTGATCCAAAAGAAAAAATCGACTGGACAAAAACTGAAAATAATACCGATACATTATCTAAATTGTCAAAAGGATTATTACAGTAAAGAAGTGAGTCGCGGTTTTCAGTCACAGTTTAACCTGAAACCTGAAACTTGAAACCTGAAACAAAAAACACAGTTTTCATTCTAAAATTATAATAAAGTGAATTTTATCCAGCTAAAAAATATCATTTTTCTTCAAAAAGATAAAATCGGTTTGTTCCTTTTTGCATTGCTTTTTAGCAGTGCGATGGCTGGGCAAAACACTTTTCCGGATATTGTCAAAACCAAAGAAGGGAAACTTTCTTTTACGGCAGATCAGTTAGGAAACCGGATTCCTGATTTTTCTTTTGCCGGATACCGTTCATCAGAAAAAGCAATTCCGAATCCTGAGAATAAAATTTTTGTCCCAAAACAGGAAGAAGATGCTACCCAGAAAATACAAACTGCGATCGATTATGTCAGTACTCTAAAGCCGGACCAATCCGGTTTTCGCGGTGCGGTTCTTTTAGATAAAGGCACATTCAAAATCAAAGGAACCTTATACATCAGAAAATCGGGAGTAGTACTCCGTGGAAGCGGAAACACCGAAGAGGGAACAATTCTTTTAGGAACAGGCTTAGAAAGAGAAGCCTTAATCAGAATTCTGGGAACAGATGATCGAAAATACAAGGAAACTTTCGAATTGGCCAATGGCTTCTTTCCTTTAGGAACACAAAAAATTCAGCTTAAAAATGCTTCAAAATTAAAAGTTTCAGATGAAATTATCGTCAGTAATCCATTAACCGATAATTGGATCAGGGAACTGAAAATGCAGGATTTTGGAGGAGAAACTTCCTGGATCGGGTGGAAAAAAGGAGATTGGGATATGAACTGGAACAGGGTTGTCGCCAATATCAAAGGAAATGAAATTACGCTTGATGCCCCGTTAACGATGGCTTTAAATGAAGTATATGCTACGGCAAAAGTAATTTCCTATTCCTGGCCGGGAAGAACAGAGCAAAACGGAATCGAAAATATTTTAATAAAATCGACTTTTAATGCGTCAAACCCAAAAGACGAAGAGCACAGATGGCAGGCCATTAGTATTGAAAATGCCAGAAATGCCTGGGTAAGACAAGTTAATTTTAAGCATTTTGCAGGCGGAGCCGTTACCCTTTTAAAAACGGCACAGCAAATTACAGTGGAGGATTGCATAGCAACAGAACCGGTTTCTGAAATTGCTTCTTTCAGGCGTTATACTTTTTACACAGAAGGACAACAGACCTTATTTCAACGCTGTTATTCCGAATACGGATATCATGATTTTGCAGTTGGAGGTTTTGGTACGGCAGGCCCGAATGTATTTGTACAATGCGAATCACATTTGCCTTATGAAAATAGTGGCGCAATCGGAAGCTGGGCCACCGGAGTTTTATTCGATATCGTAAACATTGACGGAAAAGCATTAAGTTACAACAACAGGGAACAAGGCGGAAGGGGCGCAGGATGGACAGCGGCCAATTCTGTAATCTGGGAATCATCAGCGTCGAAAATAGAATGTTACAGTCCGCCGACAGCCCTTAACTGGGCATTTGGAGTCTGGGGACAGTTTGAAGGAAACGGAATCTGGAAAGATGTAAACGGACATATTAGTCCAAGAAGTTTATTCTATGCTCAATTAGAAAACCGCCTAGGACCACTTCCCGTAAAACCTTTCATTTACGATCTGGGCTCAGAACCTTCATCAAGTCCAACGGTTGAGGTTGCCAAAGAATTGACTCAAAATTCAGTAAAAACAGCAATGAGTTTACCGGAATGGATTGCAGAAGCGTCGAAGTCAAATCCGATAAATACCGTCAATTCAAAACTTAAAAATGCAGATGATTTAAAAATTGCAACAAATAATAAAACAACAGATTCAGCTTCAAAAATAAAATCCGAAAACGGCCTGCTTACTTTTGAAGGAAAACTTATCGCCGGAAAGCAAATGAATACGGCCTGGTGGAGAGGAAGTCTTTTAGATAATGATGTAACCAAATCACTGCCACACGTAACACGTTTTGTGCCCGGAAGAACCGGAACCGGACTTACAGACCAGATAGAGGAAGTTGTTGCTTATCTGAAAACGAACCATACGATCGCGCTGGAACACAATTACGGTTTATGGTACGACAGAAGAATGGATGATCACGAACGTGTTCGCCGTATCGATGCCGATGCATGGCCTCCGTATTATGAGCAGCCCTTTGCCAGAAGCGGACAGGATTTAGCCTGGGATCACCTGAGCAAATATGACCTGACCAAATTCAACGATTGGTACTGGAACCGTCTGACGTCTTTCGCTAATCTGGCAGAAACAAACGGGCAGCTGCTAATCAACCAGCAATATTTTCAGCACAATATTTTAGAAGCCGGAGCCCATTGGGCAAGTTCACCCTGGCGTTCTGCAAACAATATCAACAGCACCGGTTTTCCGGAACCGCCGCCCTATGCAGGAGACAAAAGGATCTTTATGGCAGAGCAGTTTTATGACATTAATAACCCACAGCGAAGAAAATTACATCAGGGATTTATTCGTAAATCATTAGAGAATTTTCAGGATAACAGTAATGTAATTCAGTTAACAAGTGCCGAATATACAGGTCCTTTAGAATTTATGCAATTCTGGCTGGATGAAGTTCAGACATGGAAAGACGAAACCGGTAAAAAAGGACTTATTGGTTTAAGTGCCACTAAAGACGTACAGGATGCTGTTTTAAAAGATGCCAAAAGAGTAAAAACAGTTGACGTAATCGATATCAGGTATTGGTATTACAAAGAAGACGGCACGGCATATGCCCCGGAAGGCGGTGTAAATTTAGCACCCCGTCAGCATGCAAGAAAACTGAAAACAGGAAAAGAAACCGAAAATCAGGTCTATCGTGCCATTCGGGAATACCGTGATCCCTATCCCGAAAAAGTGATTTTGTATTCGACCGATGCATCTTCAAGATTTGGATGGGCTGTTTTAATGGCAGGAGCTTCATTGCCCAACATTCCAACCGTTGAATTGCCGCAGTTTTATACAGCACTTTCCGAAATGAAACCCGTGGAAGGAAATACTTTTTCAGATGCAGTTTGGACATTGGAAAACAAAGGGAAAAGTTATCTTTTTTACCTGAAAAACGATCAGGATATTTCAGTTGACTTAGCAGGTTACAAAGGCACTTTTGAAGTATATGCCATTAACGCTTCGACAGGAGCTTTAACGAAAAAAGCAAGTATCAGCGGAGGTAAAAAAATCGTAATTCCGAAAATTGAAATTAAAGAAAAAGTACTATTCATAGTAAAAAAAAGTTAGCCACAGATCGCAAAGACGAAACGGATTTAAGCTAACACCATTAAAACTAAAGCCTAAAAATTAAACTAAATCTGCGAGAAATAAAAAACAGCGAAAACCCGTATAATCCGTTAAACCCGCGATCCAGATAATATATAATTCAAAACAGCATAAAATGATCCATAAGCCAAAATATCACAGCATACTTATTATAAGCCTTTTACTGTTAGTAGCCTATAACGGATATGCTCAGTCTGCGCGAAAATTACCGAAAGTTAAAGTATCAGAAAACCATCATTATTTTGTCACCGAAGACCAAAAACCATTTTTCTGGCTTGGCGATACCGGTTGGCTGACTTTTGGAAAATTGGACAGAGAAGGCGTAACGAAATATTTTCAGGATCGAAAAGAAAAGGGTTTCAATGTGGTTCAGGTAATGGTTTTGCATTCGCTGAATGTAACAAATGTGTATGGAGATAAAGCTTTAGTAAATGAAGATGTTTCGAAACCATTGACGACAGCAGGGAATAATTTTAATAATCCTCAGGAATATGATTATTGGGATCACGTAGATTATACGCTGGACGTTGCTCAGAAAAACGGAATTTATGTGGCTATGGTCCCGGTTTGGGGCACCAATGTTTCAAAAGGAAATAAAGTCAGCAAAGAACAGGCACAACAATATGCCCAATTTTTAGCAGACCGCTACAAAAACAGAACCAACATTATCTGGTTAAATGGCGGAGACACACACGGAAACGAGTTCACAGCCATCTGGAATACGATTGGAAGTACCCTGAAAACCAGTAATCCGGATCAGTTGGTGACGTTTCATCCTTTCGGCCGAACCGATTCTTCTGAAAATTATCACAACGAAAAATGGCTGGATTTTAATATGTTCCAGTCCGGTCACCGCAGGTATGACCAGGATACACTGGCAGGATCTTTCAAAGAAGACAATTACAAATTCGTTCAAAGAGACTACGAATTAAAACCAGCTAAACCAACATTGGACGGGGAACCCTCTTACGAAGGAATTCCGCATGGACTTCACGATACATTACAGCCAAAATGGACAGCTAATGATGTAAGACGTTACGGCTACTGGTCGGTTTTTGCAGGAGCGGCAGGCTATACCTACGGGCATAATGCCGTAATGCAGATGTTCCGAAAAGGCGATAAACCTGCTTACGGAAACAAGGTTTTATGGACAAACGCGATCAACGCACCCGGAGCCGGACAAATGGTATACCTTAAAAAACTAATGCTGGATTTTCCGTATTTAGAAAGAGTTCCCGACCAGACATTGATTGCAAACCAGGGCGAGAAATACGATTACCTTATAGCAACAAGAGGAGGAAAGTACGCCTTAATTTATACCTACAACGGTAGGGAAATTTTACTCAATATGGGAAAAATTGCCGGTGATAAAGTAACCGCAAGCTGGTACAATCCCAGAAACGGAAAAGAAACAAAAATCGGATCTGTTGAAAATAAAGGAACAAAGGAATTTCAGCCATCCGGAAATAAAGTTGATGGAAACGACTGGGTCTTGATTTTGAAGTCAAATAAGTAACGATTAACCCGACAGGTTTTTAAAACCTGTCGGGTTTAAATCGGATAGCAAAAAAATAATAAGTCCGCGCAATCTGGTAAATCTGCGTGAAACCAAAAAGCATAAAACCATGAAAAACATACTAATCATTCTTTGTTTTATAACTTTCAACGCAGCCTTTGCAAATGACGGCTGGCTGAATATCCTAAACGAAGGGGGCAACAACAAAGGACTAATTTGTACAGACGCCATTCAGAAAGCCATTGAAAAAGCTTCTCAAAAGGGTGGCGGAACCATTTTCTTTCCGGCGGGGGAATATTTAACAGGTGCTTTAAAATTAAAAAGCAACATCACCATTTATCTGGACTCAGGTGCGCTTTTGAAATTTTCCGATAATTTTGATGATTACCTGCCTTTTGTGGAAATGCGTTATGAAGGAATTGTGATGCAGAGTTTTTCACCCTTATTTTATGCAAAAGATGCCGAGAATATTACTATAAAAGGAAGAGGGGTAATTGACGGACAGGGAAAAGCATGGTGGAATGAAGTCTATCGGATTGAAACCACCAAAGAGCCTTTACCGCTGACCAAATACCAAAAAATGTGGGAAGAACAAAACAAGGGGTTATTTACAGAACCGTATTACAAAAGAACCATCGATAAAAAGTTTTTCAGGCCCTCTTTTTTCCAGACTTACAATTGTAAAAACATATTGGTGGAAGGCGTAACGTTTCAAAATTCGCCTTTCTGGACGATAAATCCCGAATTTTGTGATAATGTAACCATAACAGGAGTGACCATTTTCAATCCGCATTCGCCTAACACAGACGGAATCAATCCCTCCTCGTGTAAAAATGTTCATATTTCAAATTGCCACATCAGCGTTGGAGATGACTGCATCACGATAAAATCAGGAAGAGACGGAGACGGCCGTAAATATGCAAGAGCTACAGAAAATGTGACCATCACCAACTGCACCATGTTAAGTGGTCACGGAGGTGTTGTGATTGGAAGCGAAATGTCCGGCGGAATCAAAAAAGTCACAATTTCGAATTGTGTTTTTGATGGCACAGATCGAGGAATCCGTATCAAATCGGCTCGGGGAAGAGGTGGGGTTGTTGAAGATATTCGTGTGGATAATATTGTCATGAAAAACATTAAGGAAGAAGCCATTGTACTGAGCCTTTTTTATGACAAGGACACCAAAGAAGAACCGGTAACCGAGAAAACGCCAATTTTCAGAAACATCCACATGAGTAATATGACAGGATCGAATGTAAACAAAGCAGCTTCTATTTTAGGAATCAAGGAAATGCCCATTCAAAACATTACATTTTCGAATATAAACATGGATGCTAAAGAAGGTTTTACCGTGAATACGGCAACAGATTTAGAATTTCATGATGTAAAAATCAATGCTTCAGTGGGTTCTTCCTTCAAAATATCAGATTCAAAAAACCTGATTTTAGACAATGCCGGTTCCTCAACACCGATAAAAGGAATTCCGGTCATTAAGCTGGATAATGTTTCCAATATGATGATCAATAACAATTTCCCGTTTAACGCAACAGATATTTTTATGGAAGCCGACGGAAAAGAAACAAAAGGAATTTACCTGAAAAACAATGTATTCAATAATGTAAATACCATTGTAAAAAAAGGCGCAGCCTTAGATAAAAAAGCAATTTCAGAACAGCCATGAAAAAAATAGTAACCCTGATATGCCTTGCCCTTATTGCCGTAGGCTATGCTCAGAAAAAGAAAGAAATTTATCTTTTCACTTCTTTTAGGGAGCCCGCGACAGCAGGATTGTACCTGGCCTACAGCGAAGACGGTTACACCTGGAAAGGACTGGAAGGATCCTTTCTGAAACCGGAAATCGGAGCCAGTAAAATCATGAGGGATCCGTCCATCGTAAAAGGTGCCGATAATACGTATCATTTAGTCTGGACAACAGACTGGAAAGGCGGAAATGGTTTCGGATATGCGAGTTCTAAAGATTTAATGCACTGGTCAGCACAAGAATATATTCCGGTAATGAAAAACGAACCGGAAGTGGTAAACGTCTGGGCACCGGAAATTTTTTACGATGATGTCAAAAAAGAATACATAATTATCTGGGCATCAACGATTCCGTTTCGATTTGAAAAAGGACAGGAAGAAGAGAAAAATAATCACCGGATGTATTATGTAACCACCAAAGATTTTAAAGTGTTCTCCCCTGCCAAACTGTATTACGAACCCGGCTTTAGTGTCATTGATTGTGTCATTGTCAAGAAAGGCAAAAAAGAGTATGTTTTGGTCCTGAAAGACAACACCAGACCCATGCGAAACATAAAAGTAGCGTTCGGAAAATCGGCTTTAGGGCCATTCGGAAAAAGCTCGGAACCTTTTACCGCTCATTTATCAGAAGGGCCGACGGTTGTAAAAGTGGGTAACAAATGGCTGATCTATTACGACAATTACGGCGAGAAAAATTATAAAGCCTCAGCGACTTCAGATTTTATTCATTTTGAAGATGTTTCTTCAAAAATAAGCCTTCCGGAAGGTCACAAACACGGAACGATAACGACAATTTCAGAAGACGTTTTAAAAGGTTTAATGGATAGAAAATAAAAGTGTCAACGTAAACCTGACAGGTTTTTAAAACCTGTCAGGTTTAAAGAAAATATCAAAATGATTGCTTTACAAAAAATAAAAATCGTTTCCTCACTAACTGTGCTGTTGACTTTCGGGTTAGTAAATTCTGCTATGGCCCAAAACGACACCGTTCGTTATGTCGGTAAAACACTTTCGAATATAGATTACCATCACGGACAGTTAAGTCCGGCGGTTGGGGTTCACGCCACGCAGATTATGCGTGCCAGTCGTGAACATCCCGAAAAAGCAGATGGTTTTGGCTGGACCTATAACCACCAGCCCATGATGGCGTATTGGAACAACACCTTTTATCTGCATTATTTAAGCGATCCGACCGGAGAACATATTCCGCCCAGCCAGACCTTACTAATGACTTCGAAAGACGGTGTAAGCTGGACAAAACCTCAGGTTATTTTCCCGATTTACCATATTCCTGACGGATGGAAAAAGGAAGGTGTTGAAGGCATTTCCAAAAATCTCGATGCCATTATGCACCAAAGAATGGGATTTTATACCTCAAAAGACAAACGCCTTTTTGCCTTAGCATATTACGGAATCGCAATGGATAAAAAAGACGATCCGAATGACGGAAAAGGGATTGGACGCGTGATTCGTGAAATTAAAAAAGACGGTAGTTTCGGAGAAATCTATTTTATCAGATACAATAAAAGCTGGGATAAATCAAAATCAGCCTTTCCGTTTTATACCAAAGCAAAGGACAAAGGACTGCTAAAAGCCTGCGAAGAAATTCTTTCGGAACCTTTGGTTTTACAGCAATGGGTAGAAGAGGCCGATCGTGACGATGAATTGATTCCGTTGCAAAAGCCATACAAAGCCTTTAGTTATTATCATTTGCCTAACGGAAATGTCGTGGGTTTATGGAAACACGCCCTGACCTCCATTAGTAAAGATGGCGGAAAAACCTGGGACTATATGCCTTTGCGTGCGCCAGGTTTTGTCAACAGCAATGCTAAAATCTGGGGACAAAAAACATCGGATAATAAATACGCAACAGTTTACAATCCATCCGAATACCGCTGGCCGCTGGCGATTTCTACCAGTGATGACGGCCTGAATTATAAGGATTTATTATTGGTTCACGGAGAGATCAGTCCGATGCGATATGGCGGAAACTATAAATCTGCCGGCCCGCAATATGTTCGCGGTATAACCGAAAAAGACGGAACACCACCCGACGGAAAAATTTGGGTAGGGTACAGCATGAATAAAGAAGACATCTGGGTGGCCTCGATTCCGGTTCCCGTAATTTCGACAGTGACCGAAAATGTAAATGATGTTTTTAATACTCTTCCAGACGGAGAAGAATTAAAAGTATGGAATACATACGACCTTTCGTGGGCTTCCGCCAGAATCGAAAAGAAAACAGACGGTAAAAAATGGTTAACTTTAAGGGATAAGGATTCTTTTGATTATTCGCGTGCAGAACGTATAATTCCGTTTGCAGAAAAAATGGAAGCCGTTTTTACCGTAATGCCGGAACAAGACAATCACGGTTTGCTGCAGGTTGAATTTCAAAATAAGCAGGGACTTCCGGCTATTCGATTGGTATTCGATTCCGATGGGGAACTAAAAGCGAAAAACGGTGCCCGTTTGGGTGGAATTACAAAATATGAAGCAGGAAAAGAATATACTATAACAGTTAAATTAGACGTCACTTCCCGTTCGTATACTGTAAAAGTAAATGACGGTAAAGAAAGTGCTAAAATATTCTATGCTCCGGTTGACGGCATTTCACGTATTATGTTCCGGACAGGTGATCAGCGTTACACGCCCAAAGCTGATACTGAACCCGACACGCCGGATTTTACCGATTTACCGGATACGGGCAAACTAATTCCGGAAGCAGTATTTAATATTAAATCATTGGTGACCAAAAAGTTAAACTAGATACGCAATCAAATCCGACAGGTTTTTAAAACTTTTTTGGGTTTCTACGAACTAAAAATTATAACGTGAAGTTTTTTAAAAACATACTGGTAACAATTATCCTTTTAGTCACCCTCATTTCGAAGGGGCAAACTGCTGTTGTGCATTTAACCTGCGAAATGACTGAAAATCCATTGGCTGTAGTGCAGAACCAGCCACGATTAAGCTGGCAGTTAACTTCTGAAAAACGGAATGTCTCCCAAAACACCTATCAGATTTTAGTAGCATCATCAGCGGAAAAACTTCAAAAGAATGAAGCCGATAGCTGGGACAGCGGAAAAATGATTTCAAATAAAAATCTTCACATTTCGTATAACGGACATCCATTAAAAACAGAAAATAAATATTTCTGGAAAGTCAGAATCTGGGATCAGGAGAACAAAGTTTCCAAATGGAGCAGGACAGCTTCGTTTAGAATAGCACCTTCCGCATCCGATTTAAACCCAATCTGGATTGGTGCCATTACAAAAGCCGACAGTCATTTGCCGGAAGGCAGAAATTACCATACGGCAACTTTCAAAAAAGAGAAAAAAGAAGCGATAATTAATGCTTCAGATTCTTTGTCGCGCAGAAGTATTATGCTTCGCAAACCTTTCGAACTAAAGAAAGAAATCAGGGAAGCTATCGTTTATATTTCAGGTTTGGGGCATTACGAATTAACCATTAACGGAAAGAAAATCGGTAACAGCGAATTCGCACCACTGTGGACAGATTACGATAAAACAGTCAATTACAATACGTATGAGTTGTCTGCCAATGAATTGCAAAACGGAGAGAATGTGATTGGCGTTCTGTTAGGAAACGGAATGTACAATATGGTTGCCGAAAGATACGCGAAGTTTTTTGTCAGTTTTGGTCCGCCGACTTTGTTTTTTAAGATGAAGGTGGTGTACAAAGACGGCTCGGAACAACTCATTAAATCAGATGAAAGCTGGACATACAGCAAAAGCCCGATTACGTTCAACAGCATTTTCGGAGGCGAAGATTACAATGCCAATTTAGAGCAGGAAGGCTGGAATAAAAAAGGATTTAACGATGCCCGCTGGAAAAAAGTAGTCCTTCAGGAAGCACCAAAAGGAAATCTGAAAGCGCAGACTGCTCCGCCGGTTACGATTCAGAAAAAGTTTGATGTAAAAGAATTCAAACAGCCGAAAACAAATACATATGTTTTTAACATGGAACAAAATCTTTCCGGTTTTCCGACGATTAAATTCAAAGGAAAAAAAGGTCAAACCGTTCGGATCTGGGTGGGGGAAGGTTTAAATGATGACGGAACTGTCGGACAGGGCAGATCCGGGAAACCTTACTACTACGACTATACCTTAAAGGGAGAAGGTGCTGAAGAATGGCAGCCAAAATTCAGTTATTACGGATTTCAGTACATTCAGATAGAAAACATTAATTACAAGGAAACGAAAAACGAAAATTTCCCGACGATTGTGGCCTTACAGTCAAATTTCATTTATAATTCGGCTGGGGAAGCCGGAACTTTTGAGTCTTCCAATGAAATCTTCAACAAGACACACGAGCTCATCAATAATTCGATAAAAAGCAATTTTCAAAGTGTTTTCACCGATTGCCCGCAGCGTGAAAAATTAGGCTGGCTGGAAGAAGTTCACTTGAATGGTCCGGGATTAATGTTCAATTATAATCTGGAAAGTTATATTCCGGCAATCATGCAGAACATTTCAGACTCACAGCGCGAAAACGGCCTGATTCCGACTATTGTTCCCGAGTATGTAATCTTTGGCGGTGATTTTACCGATTCTCCGGAATGGGGTGTAACAGGAGTCATTTTACCGTGGATATATTATGAATATTATGGGGACTCATCCTTAATCGAAAAATATTATCCGGTCATGAAAAGCTATGTGGATTACCTGGCCACGACTTCGAAAAATCATATCGTTTCGCACGGATTGGGGGACTGGTACGATTACGGAACGCATGCGGCAGGATATTCGAAAAACAGTCCGATTGCACTTTCGGCAACTTCTCATTATTTTTATGGAGCAAGTCTGGTGGCAAAGGCCGCAAAATTGCTCAACAAAACCGATGATATAGAGAAATACGAAAAATTAACTTCTGCTATTAAAAAAGCATTCAACGATTCGTTTTTCAACGAAGCAACCAAACAATACGGAACCAGCAGTCAGTTTAGTAATGCCGTTCCCGTTTTTATGGATATTGTAGCACCGCAATACAAAGCAGCAGTACTGCAGAATTTAGTGGCAGATATAAAAGCGAAAGGAGACAGACTGACTACAGGCGATGTTGGAAATCGCTATTTATTTCAGGCGTTGGCCCGAAACGGAGAAAACGAAACGATGTATAAAATGAACAATCATTACGACGCACCGGGCTATGGTTTTCAGATCAAATTTGGATTAACAACCTTAACCGAACAATTGGATCCGCGCAAAGGAAATTCATGGAATCATTTTATGATGGGACAGATTGAAGAATGGTTTTACCGAAGTTTAGCCGGAATTGTACCAGACGATGCAAACCCCGGATTTAAACATTTCTTTATTCAGCCGGAAACGTTGGGAGATATGACTTTCGTAAAAGCAACGTATCAATCCATCTATGGAAAAATTGCTTCGGCCTGGGAGAAAAAAGACGGAAAATTAATCTTGAAAGTGGAGATCCCGGCCAATACCTCAGCAACAATAAAATTACCGACTGATAAAAATCCGGAAGTAAAAGTAAACGGAAAATCAACAGAGAATTTAAAATTAGGATCAGGGAAATATACAATTGAATGCAAAATATAGTACACGGATTTGGCTGAGAATAATGGTTATCACAGATTTTTATTCGGGTAGTTATAAAAATTGAATAGCCTCCAGTTTTAACTGGAGGTAGAAAATCGACAAGTCATAAGGCTTTAGCCAAAATAATAGATTAGGCTAAAGGCAATTTAGAAATTAAATTATTTTCCTCTAAAGCAGAGGCAGTTCTAAAACAGGATTACAAAATAATATACGGATTAGACTGAAAATACTGGTTATCACAGATCTTTTATTCTCGTAGTTATAAAAATTGAATAGCCTCCAGTTTTAACTGGAGGTCGGAAATAGACAAGTCACAAGGCTTTAAAAAAATAGGAAATTACAAGCAAATGCAAAAAATAATACACGGATGACACGGATAAAAACGGATTTTCAAATATAAAAATCCGTGTAAATCGGTGCTTTCGCTTTAGCGAATCCGTATCATCCGTGTGCCAATCTCAACAATACGAATAATGATGAATTTAAAAAATAGTAAATACGCGATCGTAATCTCACTTTTTGCCTTGACATTTTCAAATGCACAAAGCACTTCCGATACTAATTTCAAAAAACCGGTTTCGGAAACACTAAACAAAATTGAAACTGTTTTTAAGGTAAAAATCAATGACGACAGAGGTTTACTAAAAGGGAAAGAATTAGACTATGCCGATTGGCGAATCGAACCGGGAAATCTGGCTGTTTCCTTAACGAATATCCTGGCTCCGTTTGAGCTGATGTATTTCAAACAACCCGACGGAACCTACATCATCAGGAAATATGAAAACCATAAAGTATCCGTAGACAAAGGAAAAGAACGACTGTCTTATTTGACCACTTTATATACCACCCTCGACGATTGGGAAAAACGCAAAAAGGAGTTAAAAGCCTGTATGATCACTTCATTTGGTTTAGACAAGGCTCCCCAAATGCCAAAGTCCAAACCTATTTTAACTCCAAAACGAATTTATAAAGATTACAGTATTGAAAATATCGGATTGGAAATTCTGCCGGGAGTTTATGTAACAGGTTCCATTTACAAACCGTATCCATTAAACAAAAAATCAGCAATTATCCTAACGCCTGACGGTCATTTCGGAGATGGAAGATACAGAAAAGACGAACAGTTACGTTGTGCAGTTTTAGCCAAAATGGGAGCAATTGTAGTCAGTTACGATTTATTTGCCTGGGGAGAATCAATGCTTCAGTTTCCGGAAGAAACACACAGAAACAGCATTGCATCGACCGTTCAGGTTTTAAGCGGGATACGATTATTAGATTATCTGGCAACAATAAAAAATGCAGATATGTCGCGTGTTGGGGTGACCGGTGGCTCTGGCGGCGGTTCGCACACGATGTTTTTGGCCGCTTTGGATGACAGGATTACCGTTTCAGCTCCGGTTGTCATGGTTTCTTCGCATTTTTCCGGTGGCTGCCCCTGCGAAAGCGGACGCGGGATTCACTTGTGCGGTAACGGAACCAATAATGCTGAAATTTCGGCAATGATGGCCCCCAAACCACAGCTGATTGTTTCCGATGGAAAAGACTGGACACTCGCCGTTCCGGAACTTGAATTTCCTTTTATTCAGAGAACTTACTGCTTATACGGTAAAAAAGATTTGGTCGAAAATGCTCATTTTGCAAACGAAGGACATGATTTTGGAGTTTCAAAACGCATGGCTTTATATCCGTTCATGGCCAAATATTTAGGTTTGGATTTGAAAAAAGTGCAAAATCAAAAAGGCGAAATCGACGAATCGACTGTGGTGATAGAACCCAAAGAAAAAATGTTTGTTTTTGGAGATAAAGGCGAAAAATTACCGTCGAATGCTTTAAAAGATATCGACAAATTATATGAAATGTTTGGAGAAAAAAATCTAAAAGTTTACGAGGTTAAAAAATAAATGGATAGCCGCTAATTTCACGAATTAGAAATAATCTCCATAATCTGCCAAATCTGCGAGAGCAAATTTTTTCACGCAGATTTGACAGATCTGGCAGATTTTAATCAAGGGAAATCTTTTTATCCGATAATTATGGGGAGTGGCTAAAAAACAATAATGATATGAAATTTATAAATAAAATCACTGCAATTTGTTTTGTAATTTGTTCGCTGACAGTAACGGCACAAAGCAAGGATGACCTGAAATTATGGTATGATAAACCGGCAGCCATCTGGAACGAAGCTTTGCCATTAGGTAACGGTCGTCTGGGCGCAATGGTTTTTGGTGACCCTGCCGTGGAAAGACTTCAATTGAATGAAGAAACCATCTGGGCGGGTTCTCCGAATAGCAATGCACATTCCAAATCTATAAAAGCTTTGCCAATCGTTCGTCAATTGATTTTTGATGGGAAATTTGATGAAGCCCAGGATTTGGCGACGCAGGATATCATGTCACAGACCAATGACGGCATGCCGTATCAGACATTCGGAAGCGTTTATATTTCATTTCCCGGACATCAGAAATATACCGATTATTACAGGGATTTAAATATTGGCGACGCCACTGCAAAAGTAAAATACAAGGTAAAAGGCGTAGAATTTACAAGAGAAATCATTACGGCCTTTTCAGATCAGGTAATTGCGGTGAAGCTTACGGCCAGCCAGCCCGGACAAATTACCTGTAACATCTTTATGAACAGTCCGATCGATAAAACGGTAGCATCAACAGAAGGAAATCAAATTATACTTTCGGGATTAGGGACGAATTTTGAAAATGTAAAAGGAAAAGTAAAATTTCAGGGAAGACTTACCGCTCAAAACAAAGGCGGTGAAATAAACGCCAGTAACGGAATTTTAAGTATCGAAAAAGCAGATGAAGTGACATTGTATATTTCGATAGGAACCAATTTCAAAAACTATCAGGATATTACGGGTGATGAAATTGCCAAAAGCAAATCGTATTTAGAACAGGCCTTACAGAAAAGTTTTGACGAAATTAAAAAAGCACATGTGGCGTTTTACCAAAAATTCTTTGACAGGGTTTCATTAGACTTAGGGAAAAATGAAGCAATAAAGAAACCAACAAACGAAAGAATCAGGGACTTCCCGAAACAATTTGATCCGCAACTGGCAGCGTTGTATTTTCAGTTCGGACGCTATCTTTTAATTTCAAGTTCGCAGCCCGGCGGACAGCCCGCGAATTTGCAGGGAATCTGGAACGATATGGTAACCCCGCCCTGGGATAGTAAATACACCACAAATATCAATGCCGAAATGAATTACTGGCCTGCCGAAGTCACCAATCTTTCGGAAATGCACGAACCTTTTATTCAGATGGCAAAGGAGCTAAGCGTAACAGGTCATGAAACAGCAAAAACGATGTACAACGCCAGCGGATGGGTTTTGCATCACAACACCGATATCTGGCGCGTTACCGCTCCGGTAGATTCTGCGGCTTCCGGAATGTGGCCAACGGGTGGTGCCTGGGTTTCGCAGGATTTATGGGAAAGATATTTGTATACAGGCAATAAAAAATATTTAGAAGAGATTTATCCGGTTATGAAAGGGGCCGCAAGTTTCTTTTTAGACTATATGATGATAGATCCTAATACCGGATATTTGGTAGTGGTACCGTCAAGCTCGCCCGAAAATACACATGCAGGAGGAACCGGAAAAGCAACTATTGCCTCCGGAACGACTATGGACAACCAATTGGTTTTTGATTTGTTTACACATGTGATCGAAGCTTCGAATCTGGTCGCACCGGATGCTGATTTTACCAAAAGAATAAAAGAGGCCCTGGCTAAAATGGCTCCGATGAAAGTGGGGAAATACAGTCAGTTGCAGGAATGGCAGGAAGACTGGGACAATCCGGAAGACAAGCACAGACACATTTCACATTTGTACGGACTGTTTCCGAGCAATCAGATTTCACCGACCAAAACACCGGAATTATTTGAAGCCGCAAAGAACTCATTAAACTACAGGGGCGACGAATCGACAGGCTGGTCCATGGGCTGGAAGGTATGCTGGTGGGCGCGGTTATTAGACGGAAATCACGCCTATAAATTATTGCAGGATCAAATGCATCTCGTGACAGCAGACCAAAGAAAAGGCGGCGGCACCTATCCCAATATGCTGGATGCACACCAGCCTTTCCAAATTGATGGTAACTTTGGATGTACGGCCGGGATTGCCGAAATGCTGATGCAGAGTCAGGAAGACGCGATCCATTTATTGCCTGCCTTACCAGGTGTTTGGAAAGACGGAAGTATAAAAGGTTTAGTTGCCAGAGGCGGTTATGTAATTGACATGACATGGAAAAACAATAAAGTGTCAGAGCTGAAAATTTATTCAAAATTAGGAGGAAACTGCCGATTGAAAGTTGAGAATACTTTAAAAGGATCGTCGCTTAAAAAAGCAAAAGGGAAAAATCCGAATCCTTTGTTTTATGATGTTGAAGTGAAGAAACCTATTATTTCGGATCAGGCGAAATTGGAGAAACTACAATTACCAGCTTATACTATTTATGATGTGAATATGAAAGTAGGGCAGACGTTTACTTTTACGGGTAATTAATATTGACATGGTTAGTTAGACCTAACAGGTTTTAAAAACCTGTTAGGTCTGCTTACGTTTCCTGCAAGGTTTTCAAAACCTTGTAGGTATTTATAGTTTACGTTTAGTTTGTCATTTCGACCGCAGGGAGAAACACGTGCGAAACTCGACAAAGAAAAGCCAATCTTTGTAGCCAATCTAGTGCGATTTCTCTCCCGAAGCCTAGGGATCGAAATGACAAGATTGTTTAAAAAAAAATACACCTACAAGGTTTTAAAAACCTTGTAGGAGTGGGAAACTGTAAAGTTCTCTCGCGTGAGTGATGGAAGTGGAGCTCTTTTTTTGTGGGGTTTTTTTCAGCCTCACAAAAAAAAGCGGGAACGGACAGCACGACCCGGAGGGGCACGCCCAAAGAATTTTAAAAATAATAATTTGAATATGTTACATCATTTTAAATACAAAATAGTCGTTTTCATCATTTTGGTTGCAACTTTAAACAGCTGTAAATCGGGCGCGGACTATTCTCAAAAAGGAAAATCGGTAATTTTAAAAGAAAAAAACTTCAAACATTATGTTGATTATTTCAACACGATGGAAGACGAAAATTTAAAATTTGCAATTCCGAATGATTCTGCATGGACGTGGATGGAAAAAAATATTCCGTTGTTTGAATGTCCGCAGCAAAACTTCGAGGAAATCTATTACTTCCGCTGGTGGAGCGCCCGAAAACATATTAAGAAAACGCCACAGGGATATGCAATTACAGAGTTTTTAGTAGATCGCTCTTATGCCGATAAATACAATATGATAAGCTGTGCCTTAGGACATCATATCAATGAGTTCAGATGGCTGCATAATCCGGAATATCTGGAGCAGGATGTACATTTATGGTTCAGGGGGAATGAAGGCAAACCCATGAAAAAACTTCGAACATTCAGCAGCTGGACGGCCGATGCGTTGTACAATCTTTATTTAGTCAATAAAGACGATAAATTTTTGCTGGATATGTTTCCGGATCTCGTTAACGAATATGCCGCCTGGGAAGGAGACCGAAAACGCAAAGACGGATTGTTCTGGCAGTTTGATGTCAAGGACGGAATGGAAGAATCCTTAAGCGGTGCCAGAAAATTCAGAAATGCACGTCCGACGATTAACAGTTATATGTATGGAAACGCAGTGGCTTTGTCCAAAATGGCAAAATTAAAAGGAGATACCAAACAGGAAAGTTATTTCGCCGCCAAAGCAGATACGCTTCAGAAATTGGTAGAAAGCAAATTGTGGAATGCCGAGGATGAATTCTTTGAGACTTTCACGGAAAAAGATACGTTGGCGCAGGTGAGAGAAGCCATCGGGTTTATTCCATGGTATTTCAATCTGTCGCAAAAAGATAAAGGTTTCGAAAAAGCCTGGGAACAGGTTAAGGACGAAAAAGGATTTGCAGCCCCGTTTGGGTTAACAACCGCAGAGCGCAGAAGCCCGCGTTTCAGAACGCACGGAACCGGAACCTGCGAATGGGATGGTGCCATATGGCCCTTTGCCAGCTCGCAGACGCTAACGGCCATGGCAAATGTTCTGAACAATTATGATCAGAAAGTTGTTGCCAAAACCGATTATTTCAAACAATTGGATTTGTATGTGCAGTCCCAATATTACAGAGGAAAACCTTATCTTGGAGAGTATCTCGACCAAACGACAGGCTATTGGTTAATGGGCGATCGGGAAAGAAGCCGCTATTACAATCATTCGACTTTTAATGATTTAATCATCACAGGATTGGTCGGTTTACGCCCACGGGCAGACGAAAAGATAGAAATAAATCCGTTGATCCCACAGGAAAAATGGGATTGGTTTTGTCTGGATAATGTTTTGTATCATGGCAATATTATTACCATTTTGTGGGATAAAACAGGAGAGAAATACCATAAAGGAAAAGGATTTAGGATTTTTAAAAACGGTAAGGAAATCGCGGTTTCCGAGAGATTAGAGAAATTAGTTTCGGAATAATCTGTTTCTTCTCTCGCAGATTTGGCAGATTTAGCAGATTTTTTGTTCTCATTTTTGTCATTTCGACAAAGGAGAAATCACATCAGAAGAGCGACGTACTTTACGTCTTTACTTTGTCAGATTCTCTTTCTTCGAAATAACAAACTAGAGAAAATAAAAATGAATCTGCTCAGTCTGCGGGAAAAAATAGCAAAGAATCTTAAAATAAAATCATGAAAAAGTTTTTTTTACAAATAACATTCATCCTCATAACACTGATTTCCTTTCCGGCGAAAGCCCAGAATAATATCGATGTTATCAATCTGCAATGCGAAATGCTCGACAATCCGGAAGGTATTGATGTACTGCAGCCCCGATTAAGCTGGCAGATAGCAGCAGAGGTTAACGATGTGCAACAAACCGCCTATCAGATTATTGCCGCGTCAACTTTAGAAAACTTAAATTCCGGTAAGGCAGATTTGTGGGATAGCAGAAAGGTTGAAAGTGATGAGTCACTCAATATTATGTATAACGGAAAAAAGCTAAACGACCGCGGGAATGTATTTTGGAAGGCGATCGTCTGGACCAATAAAGGCGAAATTCTATCGAAAGATATTGCGCATTTTAGTATTGGAATTTTAAATTATGCTGACTGGAAATCAACGCGATGGATTGGCTATGAAAAAACTTCTCCGGGGGACAGCATTTCGCAGTATTCGCGATTATCTGCCCGCTATCTCAGAAAAGAAATCAACCTGAAAAAACAAATTAAAAGCGCGAAAGTATATTTAATGGGTCTGGGAATGTATGAATTGTATATTAATGGCACTAAAATAGGAAATCAGGTTTTGGCACCCGTGCCTACAGATTATACAAAAAATATAAAATACAATGTTTTTGATGTCACTTCCCAATTAAAAGAAGGAAAAAATATGCTGGGAACCATTTTAGGAAACGGACGGTTTTTTACGATGCGCCAGGATTACAAACCGTATAAGATCAAAACTTTCGGCTACCCTAAAATGGCGCTGCAATTGTTTGTCGAATATACAGACGGGACTAAGGATATTATCAGAACAGACGATTCGTGGAAAATAACCACAAACGGGCCTATCGTATCAAATAACGAATATGACGGCGAAGACTATGATGCACGCAGGGAATTAAAAGGCTGGAATACCATTGATTATAACGATAAAAACTGGTTAACTGCCGAATACGTTCAGGAGCCAGGCGGATTTTACGAAGCACAAATGACGCCCAATATGAAAATAATTGATGAAGTAAAACCCGTTTCCATCAAACAGACTCCAAAAGGAACCTATATTTTAGACATGGGCCAGAATATGGTCGGCTGGCTGCAGCTGAAAGTAAAAGGAAAAAGCGGCGATACAATTAAAATGAAATTTGCAGAGTCCTTGCAGGCAGACGGATCGTTGTATATTGAAAATTTACGCGATGCCAGAACAACCGATCATTATATCTTAAAAGGAGAAGGCGAAGAAATCTGGGAACCCACTTTTATTTTCCACGGATTTAGATTTGTTGAGGTTTCAGGATTTCCGACAAAACCAACGGTCGATAATTTTGTGGGCAAAGTGGTGTACGATGACATTAAAACAACGGGGACATTTGAATCTTCCGATGCAACAATGAATCAGATTTTTAAAAATGCCTACTGGGGAATCAGAGGAAATTATAAAGGAATGCCCATCGATTGTCCGCAGCGAAACGAACGTCAGCCCTGGTTGGGAGACAGAACGACCGGAGCTTATGGTGAAAGTTTCCTGTTTGATAATCAGACTTTGTACGCCAAATGGCTGGACGATATTAAAAATGCACAAACTGCCGATGGCGGAATTCCGGATGTGGCACCCGCCTTCTGGCGTTATTATGGAGATAATGTCACCTGGCCGGGCACTTATATTACGGTCGCCGATATGTTGTACCAACAATTCGGCGATAAAAAAGTAATCGAAAAACACTATTCGTCCATGAAAAAGTGGGTGGTGTACATGGAGCAGAATTATTTGGTGAAAGATCTAATGACCAAAGACAAATACGGCGACTGGTGTGTTCCGCCGGAGTCTTTGGAATTAATTCATGCTAAAGATTCTGCACGAACAACAAACGGCGAACTGATTGCGAGCGCCTTTTATTATCACCTGCTGCAAAAAATGAAAAAGTTTGCGGCACTTAATGGCTCCGGAAATGAAGACATTCCTTATTATGAAGCACTTTCGCAACGAATAAAATTGGCATTCAACGCTAAATTTTTCAATTCAAAAACCAATACATACGCCAATAATACAGTAACGGCAAACCTGCTTCCGTTAGCATTTGGGATGGTGCCTGAAAACCTTCAGTCAAAAGTATTTGAAAATATTGTACAGGAAGTTGAGGTAACCTATAAAGGACATATTAGCACTGGAGTCATCGGAACCCAGTTTTTAATGCGGACTTTGTCGCAATTCGGCAGACCGGATTTGTCGTATAAGCTGGCGTCAAATAATACCTATCCGAGTTGGGGCTATATGGCCAAAAACGGTGCGACAACCATTTGGGAATTATGGAACGGAAATACCGCCGATCCAAAAATGAATTCGCAGAACCACGTCATGTTGTTAGGGGATTTATTGATCTGGTATTACGAAAACATTGCCGGAATCAGAAGCAATCCTGAAACTCCCGGTTTCAAACAGCTTATCATGAAACCGGATTTCAATTGCGGCCTTACCTATGTAAATGCTTCCTGTGAATCTGTTCACGGACTTATAAAAAGCAGCTGGAAGAAAAATAAAAATACGTTGCAATGGAGTATTACGATTCCGGCTAATACCACAGCAGTCGTTTACCTGCCATCGGCTGCCGTGTCTGCTATAACGGTAAACAATCGAAAGTTAGACAAATCCGGCGTTGCTTATAAGACAGAAAAAACGAATATGGTGCTGACACTGCCATCAGGTTTTTATACTTTAAATGTTAAATAACCGGCATTTTAAATAATTCGGGACAGTACAGGACACATCATTAAAAAATTAGTGTCATTTTTACATTTAATAAATAATTTTGCCTAAAAAATTATTGGATATACAGTAAAGATCAAAAATTGTAATTCAAATTAAAGCTAAGAATGAAAATCATAAAAATAACTTTGGTAATGTCCTGTCTGTTTCTTTTGGGAAGCTGCAAATCTGCTTTGGAAAAGAAAACCTGGAAAGAAGGGATTTTAACAGATGAATTTATATACGACAAAGCGCCTTATCCGTCTTGTCACGCGGTAACCATTGTCGAAGCAACAAACGGGGATTTAGTAGCATCCTGGTTTGGAGGAACGCACGAAAGACATCCCGACGTTTGCATTTACGTAAGCATAAAACCAAAAGGCAGCGATAAATGGGGAGTAGGTGTTCAGGTAGCAGACGGCGTAATGAAAGAAGGCCCGAGATTGCCAACATGGAATCCTGTTTTATATCAAATTCCTGGTGGAGATTTAATGCTTTTCTACAAAATTGGCCCAAAACCTTCGGAATGGTGGGGTGTAATCCGAACTTCATCAGATAACGGAAAAACCTGGTCGGAGGTGAAAAAAATGCCTGACGGATTTTTAGGCCCTATCAAAAATAAACCGGTTTTATTAAGCAACGGAACACTTCTTTGTCCGTCAAGTATTGAAGGCGACGGCTGGAGACTTCGCATGGAATCTACTCCCGATTTCGGAAAAACCTGGGTCATGGGCGATACTTTAGCAAGAGGAAAACAAAAGATAAATGCCATTCAGCCCAGTATTCTGTTTCATAAAGACGGAAGTATTCAGGCCATCGGAAGAACCAGAAACAGAGCTGTTTTCAGTACATTTTCTAAAGATAACGGAAAAACATGGTCTGATGTGACACTAATTGGTCTTCCCAATAACAATTCAGGAACCGATGCCGTAACCCTTAAAAATGGTAAACATTTATTAGTTTACAATCACGTGCTGCCACCGGGAACAGAAGCAAAAGGACCAAGAACGCCTTTAAACGTTTCCATTTCGGATGACGGAATTCACTGGAAGGCTGCTTTGGTATTGGAAGATTCCAAAATCAGCCAGTATTCATATCCGTCTATAATCCAGAGTTCTGACGGTATGGTACATATTGTGTACACCTGGAGAAGGGAAAAATTGAAATATGTAAAAATCGATCCGGCTAAATTAAAAGCAATTCCAATCAAAAACGGAATCTGGCCCGGAGAGGAAAACAAAGTCGTAACCGCGGTAAAAGCGGAGGAAGAATAAAATTAAAGGGGTGCCACGAATTCCACGAATTTTCACGAATGTTCTGTCCGTAATTTAATATGTGGTTAATTAGAGAAATTGAAATTGAAATAAAAATTCAAAAGAAATTAGTGCAATTCGTGTAATTCGTGGCTAAAAAAAAACACAACAATGAGCAATAAGAGTTTTATAAAAGTAACGGCACTATTTTTTATAGTTGCTTTTGCGGGAGCCTTCAATAGCTGCGCAACGGCTCAATCATCCAAAAACACGCAACAATACAAAGTGGCAGTTTGTGACTGGATGATTTTAAAGAGACAAAAACTGGGCGCCTTTGGTTTGGCTGCTGAAATAAAAGCAGACGGAATCGAGCTCGATATGGGCGGTCTCGGAAACAGACCGACTTTTGACAGCAAATTAGGCGACCCCGTAGAAAGACAAAAGTTCCTGGATAAATCGAAAGAATCAGGAGTAGCAATAAGTTCTATTGCCATGTCCGGATTTTATGCGCAGTCTTTTGCGAAACGCGAAACCATCGTCCCAATGATCGAAGATTGCGTCAAAGCAATGAAAAACATGAAGGTGAAAGTTGCTTATCTTCCGTTGGGTACAGAAAGTGATTTGGTTAAAAATCCGGAATTGCGTCCTGTAATTATAGAAAGATTAAAATGGGCCGGAAAACAGGTAGGCAAAATAAGAGGAGTGATTGCCATTGAAACTTCATTAGATGCTGCCGCAGAGAAAAAATTACTCGAAGAAATTGATTCTAAATATATCAAAAGTTCTTTCAATTTCGCCAATGCGGCTGATAACGGGAGAGATATTGTAACTGAATTAAAAATATTAGGCAAAAAACATCTGGGACAAATTCATGCTTCAAACACTGATAAAGTTTGGCTTGAAAATGATACGATGATTAATATGCCCGAAATTAAAAAAACACTCGACGAAATGAAATGGAGCGGCTGGCTGATTGTAGAACGCTCCAGAGATGTTACGCAGGTTCATAACGTAAAAGCCAATTACGGTGCAAATGTGGCGTACCTCAAGCGCGTTTTTCAGAATTAGAATTATTTTGCCACAGATTAAGTGATTAAAGGATTTTTTTCTAATCTGTGGAAATCTTTTAATCTGTGGCAAAAATACAGCACATTTTGTCATCGCGGGAAACTAGCGATCACACGCATAACGCGACAAAGAGTGGTAATTTTCAGTGATCCATTACGAGTGTGATTTCTCTTTCGTTGAAATGACAAACCTGACGAAATTGTTTAATAAATAATAATGCAATGAAATACTTTACTTTACTTTTTTTAACCATTTACACGACTTTCGCGACAGCGCAAAACGTTATTGTTGTGAGCGATCCTAAATCGCCAAGAGCGCAGTTTGGGGCTGAAAAATTATCTGAAACGTTAGCTGCAAAAGGCTTCAAAGTAATTTCATCTGATAAAACAGCTAAAAATTCAAAAGATAAAGTTATTGTTATTGGAGAAAAAGGAACCGATTTCTGGAAACAAAATTCCAAAAATTCCAAAATAGATGACAGCAAGCTAACCCAAAAAGAAGGCTTTCAGATTCGTACGCAAAAAAATACAATTTACATCGAAGGAACAGACGCTAGTGGTACTTTGTACGGTGCGATGGAACTCGCAGATCGTATTAAAAACGGAGGTGAAATTCCCTCAGCAATAAATATCGAAGACAGTCCGGAAATGGTATTGAGAGGGGCTTGTATCGGAATGCAAAAAACAACCTATCTTCCGGGCAGGGATGTTTATGAATATCCTTATACTCCGGAAACTTTCCCGTGGTTTTATGATAAAAAACTGTGGACGAAGTATCTGGACATGATGGTCGACAACAGAATGAACTCTTTATATTTATGGAACGGACATCCGTTTGCTTCTTTGGTAAAACTAAAAGAATATCCGTTTGCACTTGAAGTAAGCGAGGAAGATTTCAAAAAAAACGAAGAGATCTATAAATTCCTGACCGAAGAAGCCAACAAAAGGGGAATCTGGGTGATTCAGATGTTTTATAATATTATTGTCTCCAAACCTTTTGCCGAGCATTACAATATCAAAACACAGGATCGTTCGCGTCCTATTACGCCTTTACTTTCAGATTATACCCGAAAATCAATCGCCGCATTTATCGAAAAATATCCAAATGTGGGGCTAATGGTTTGTCTTGGAGAAGCTATAAACACAGTTGATGACGACGTAGAATGGTTTACCAAAACGATTATTCCCGGAGTTCAGGATGGTCTAAAAGCACTGGGAAGAACAGACGAGCCGCCTATTATTTTGCGTTCCCATGATACCGACGGACCTTTGGTAATGGAAAAAGCGCTTCCGTTGTATAAAAACCTGTACACAGAAAGCAAATACACAGGAGAATCCCTGACGACTTACACTCCCGGAGGGCCCTGGGGAGAGACGCACAGACAACTAAGCGCTTTAAAATCTATTCATATTGAGAACGTTCATATTTTGGCCAATCTGGAACCTTTCCGCTACGGTTCGCCGGACTTCATTCAGAAAACCGTAAAAGCCATGCACAGTGCACACGGAGCCAATGCAATCCATCTTTATCCGCAGGCTTCGTATTGGGACTGGCCTTATACCGCTGATAAAACCGATAAACGATTATTAGAAATGGATCGTGACTGGATCTGGTACAAAGCCTGGTCAAGATATGCCTGGGACAGTAAAAGGGACAGAAACGAAGAGATTAAGTTTTGGGACAAAGATCTGGCAGCTAAATACGGCACAGATGCAGAAGCCGCAAACAATATCTTAAAAGCATACGAGGAAGCGGGAGAAATTGCGCCAAAAACCTTAAGACGCTTCGGAATTACCGAAGGAAATCGCCAGACCTTGTTACTGGGAATGTTCGAAAGCCAATTGGTCAATCCGGCAAAATGGCGCGTGTATCCGGGATTTCATGAATCTTGCGGCCCAGTCGGAGAACTGCTTTTAGAATATGCCAAAAAAGAATGGAATCACGAACCGCATGTTGGTGAAACGCCTCCGCAGATTATTGCAGAAATTACACAGCACGGGAAATTGGCTGCCGAAGCCATTGACAAAGCCGAGGCCAGCGTAACCAAAGATAAAGAAGAGTTTTTACGCCTTAAAAATGATATGCACTGCTACAAAGCCTTTGCCGATTTCTTTTCAGAGAAAGTAAAAGCAGCCATGTTGGTTTTGCGTTACAGCTATTCCAATGATATTTCAGATCTGGATAAAGCATTGCCCCATCTTGAGGAAAGCATCAGACAATATGAAGTATTGGTCAGTCTAACAAAAGATACGTATTTGTACGCCAATAGTATGCAGACCGCACAACGCCGTATTCCGATTGGTGGCGATGACGGAAATAACAAAACATGGGAAGAACTATTGCCGCATTACGAGCGTGAACTGGTTAATTTTAAAAGAAACCTGGAGCTGTTAAAAGCATCTAAAGATGGCAAGATTGTAACTAAAGAAGGAAAGCCCTGGCAGACCGCTGAGGTCATATTAATGGGAGAAAACAAAACCACTTATCCGGTTAAAAACGGAACAAAAGTGTATGGAACACCGATTTCCGAGATTATCAAAACAGCGCCTGAATTGCAAAACTTAAACGGAATTGCATTTGATGAAACAGCACAAAATGAAAAAGGGACACACCTGAAATTCAAAAATACAAAAGCCGTGAAATTGGTGGTAGGTTATTTTAATTCCGATCAGAAGCGATTTTTATTTCCCCCAAGTTTAGAAACAGATGCCGCCGGAAATGCAAACGGTCAGGCCGAAGTAATTTTGGCAAGTGCCATGAACCTAAAAGAATTGCCACGTGTAAATATTCATACCTACACATTTCAGCCCGGTGAAAATAAACTGGATTTGGGTAAAGGACGCGTATTGATTTTAGGATTTATAGCCGCAGACCAAATCATAACACCGCGTGATGTAGGGTATATCGATGCCGGAGAAAAAGCAGCAATCGACTGGTTGTTTTATTAAGAATGTTTTGGGCGTGACCCTCCAGGTCGGGCTGTACGTTCCCGCTTTTTTTAAGGCGAAAAAACGCCTCAAAAAAGAGCTCCACTGCCATCCCTCACGCAAACCCGTTGTTAATTCAAACCTGTCAGGTCTGAATAGAAAAGAATAAAACTTAAATGACCTTATATCACTTATAGGGTTTAAAAAATATGAAGAGAGTAGTAATTTTTATTTTTTTGTTTTTCTCAGGAAGCAGCTTTGTTTGGAGTCAAAGCAATGATGCAAAATTTCGTAAAGAAGTTTCGCTGAATGCCTCTTGGGAGACCGTAATCCTGGATCATCTTCCCACTCAGGAAGATGTGTTTGTAGACAATCCAAAAACTGATTCCAAATGGCAGCGGGTCAACGTGCCGCACAATTGGGATCAGTATTATGGTTACAGAAGAACAAAACACGGCAATTTACACGGAACCGCCTGGTACAAAAAAACGCTGAAACTCGACAAATCCGCAATTGGAAAAAAACTTTTTCTTTTTTTTGAAGGCGTCAGCTCTTATGCGGATGTTTGGGTAAACGGAAAAAAAGTCGGAGCACATAAAGGAGGTAGAACCACTTTTACACTCGATATTACCAAAGAAGTATTTACGGATAAGGAAAATTTAATTGTAGTTAAGGCTTCCCATCCTTCCTTTATTGCCGATCTGCCCTGGGTTTGCGGAGGCTGTTCGGGAGAATGGGGATTTTCGGAAGGTTCACAGCCCATGGGGATTTTCAGGCCGGTTTCTTTAGTCATTACCAATGAGGTTCGTATTGAACCTTTCGGTGTTCATATCTGGAACGATCCATCGGTTTCGAAAGAAAAAGCCATTTTGCTTACCACAACTGAAATCAAAAATTACGGAACTTCAGTCCGAAACCTGACAATAGAAAATACACTTTTTGATGCAACCGGAAAAAAAGTCAGTGCCGTAAAAACGGAAACCCAAAGTGCTTCAGGAGAACGTAAGGAAATTGCATTAACACTTCCTGAAATTGAAAAACCTAATTTATGGTCGCCGGGAAATCCGTACTTGTACCAATTGGTCACTACAATTGCTGAAAACGGAAAAATCATGGACCAGCTCACCACCCCTTACGGAATTCGTTGGGTAAGCTGGCCGGTAAACAGAACCGGAAAAGACAATCGTTTTTATATCAACGATGAACCTTTATTTGTCAACGGAACCTGTGAATACGAGCATCTGATCGGAAACAGTCATTCCTTTTCAAAAGAACAGATCCATTCCCGAATCGAACAAATTAAAGCTGCAGGATTTAATGCTTTCCGGGAAGCGCATCAGCCTCATAATTTAGAATACCAAAAAGAATTAGACGAAAGCGGAATTTTATTCTGGAGTCAGTTTTCGGCTCATATCTGGTACGATACTCCCGAATTCAAAGAGAATTTCAAAACCCTGTTAAGAGAATGGATTAAGGAACGCAGAAACAGTCCTTCTGTCGTCATGTGGGGATTGCAGAACGAAAGCACAATTCCTGCAGCCTTTGCCGAGGAATGTACCAAAATCATACGCGAAATGGATCCGCTTTCTGCTTCTCAGCGTATCGTTACCACCTGTAACGGCGGAGAAGGTACCGACTGGAATGTCGTACAAAACTGGTCCGGAACCTATGGCGGTGATCCTTTAAAATACCATCTCGAAATGAGCACGCAATTACTGAACGGGGAATATGGTGCGTGGCGAACGGCAGATTTACATACCGAAGGGCCGTTTGACCAACAAGGCATTCACAGTGAAAACAGGTTTTCGCAATTAATGGAAATCAAAGTCCGCGAAGCCGAATCGGTAAAAGATAAAATTGCAGGACAGTTCAACTGGCTTTTTGCTTCCCATGAAAACCCGGGACGTGTTCAGAATGGTGAAGGATTCAGGGATATGGATAAAGTAGGGCCGGTCAATTACAAAGGCCTTTTTACCATTTGGGGTGAACCTCTGGATGCCTACTATATGTATCGGGCCAATTATGTTTCCAATAAGACCAATCCAATGGTGTATATTGTTTCGCATACCTGGCCAGGCCGCTGGGAAACGCCCGGAATCAAAAACGGAATTGATGTTTATTCG
Organism: Flavobacterium cupreum; assembly: GCF_003996965.1. GTDB lineage: Bacteria > Bacteroidota > Bacteroidia > Flavobacteriales > Flavobacteriaceae > Flavobacterium > Flavobacterium cupreum. The sequence continues at coordinate 80,729 of NZ_QWDM01000018.1, forward strand.
AATTGTGATGAGGTGGAATTATTCAATGACGTTAACAAAGTGTCGTTGGGTAAATTGAAAAATCCGGGTTTGGGACAGCATTTTCAATGGAATAATGTCAACATTCAATACAATGTTTTGTACGCCGTGGGTTATGTAAACGGTAAAGCTGTTGCCAAAGATTATGTGGTTTTGAATACGCTGCCCAAAGCTTCAGATTTAAATGCTTTAACTTCTGATAAAGCAGATATTACGAAAGGCAAAAAAGGGTATAATTATATTTATAGAGTAAATTGCGGTGGTTCTGAAATGAAAGACAGCTCCGGAAATACCTGGTTTACCGATACACATAAAAGTGATGTGGATACCTGGGGTTCTTTATCGTGGACGGATAATTTTGAAAAACTGCCTGATTTTTATGCCAGTCAAAGGACGACTTTCGATCCAATAAACGGCACAAAAGACCCGGAATTATTTCAGAGTTTTAGATACGGAGTTGATAAATTGCGTTATGAATTTCCTGTAGGAGACGGAGAATATTTAGTTGAATTATATTTTACAGAACCCTGGTACGGAACCGGAGGCGGAATGGATTGCAAAGGCTGGCGTTTGTTTGATGTCGCTATTAATGAGAATGTCGTTCTTAAGGATTTAGACATTTGGGCTGAAGCCGGGCATGATAAGGCTTTAAAGAAAACATTTGTGGTAAAAAGCAAAAACGGAAAAATCATCATTTCATTTCCAAATGTTAAAGCAGGACAGGCGATTATTTCGGCAATTGCAATCGGAACAAAAAACAGATTTGAGAAACCTGCAGCTCAATCTCCAAAAAAAATTCAGAACCTGGTTTTAGATTCTTATGATAAAACGAACAGAATAGCTTCGTGGCTGGATATTAATTCAAGACAATTTTCAGATTCTGATGTTGTTTTTACCCAATTGCCGGCTGAACTATTTGGTGCAGATTATTTACAGTTTTCAGCAAATTCTAACAATAAGGGTTCGTTTACCGCTAAAGAAGAATCTGTTGTTTTTGTTTTGGTTGAAAGTAAAATCAAAGAATCAGCTTCGTTATCAGATTATAAAAAGACAGAAGAAAAAGCTAAAAACAGTAATCGAACTGAATTTTCAGTTTTCACTAAAAAAATAATAAAAGGCGAAAAAGTTCTTTTTGATAACTCTCAATCTATAAGTTCAGTGGCGGTTGTCCCTGTTTACGATATGGGCGAAAAAGACGATTCCAGACCGGTTGTAATTATTGAAGCCGAAAACGCCAAAAGCAGCGGAACCGGAATCGAAAAAGGAAATTTCAAAAAAGCGGATTATATTGAGTTCACGAAAAAGACACCCAACAGCATTCAGTTTGAAGTAAAACCGGGCGTGGCGGGAATTTATTTAATGCGGTTCCGTTTTATGAACAGAAACGAGACACCTTTAAAAGTAAAATTCAGGATGGAAGATGCCTATGGTATTTTAATGCGAAATGATACGATAGAATTTTTTCCTTCCCCGGAGAAATGGAAAGTTTTAAATACGACTTCCGGTGGCTATATTAATGCCGGAACGTATAAGATTACTTTGGAAGGGGAAGATTTGAAAGGGCTGTTATTGGATAATTTTGAGTTTCAGTAGGATATTAGGTGCAAAGGGACAAAGGTTCATACAGAGGTTTAAAAAAATGGAAGCATATAAGTGATGTAAGTTCATTTTAGATTAATTATTGGTTTGTCATTGCTTTGTGCGGCTGAGCGAAGTCTAAGCCTGCGCAACGTGAGCAGCCAACCAAGACTTCGACTTCGCTCGGTCTGACAATTTCGACTACGCTTAGTCTGAAAATACCGGACATCATTCGATTAAGAAAAAAACATATTTATGATTCAACATCAAAACATTGTACAAAAAATAATAATTGCAGTAGCAGTATTAATCTCAACAATTGGTTTTGCTCAGGGAAAGCAAGGGAGAATCATTGAAGATTTTAATAAAAACTGGAGCTTCAGATTAGGAGATTATCCCGGGGCAATTCAGGCTGATTTTGACACGAAGGATTGGCGAACACTTCAATTGCCGCACGATTGGAGTATTGAAGGAGCTTTCAATAAAGACAATCCAACAAAACAGGCACAAGCGTTTTTGCCTGCCGGAAAAGGCTGGTATCGCAAAACTTTTACAGTTCCGGCCAACTGGAAGAATAAAACGGTTTCAGTTGAATTTGACGGTGTTTTTAAAAACAGCGAAGTCTGGATCAACGGACATTCGCTGGGAATGCGTCCAAACGGGTACATTTCCTTTGCTTACGATTTATCGAAATACCTGAATTTTGGAAAAGAAAATACAATTGCGGTAAAAGTCGACAATGATGCACAGCCCAATTCAAGATGGTATACCGGTTCCGGAATTTACAGGAATGTAAAGGTGACAGCGAGCGGGAAATTGCACATCGGACTTTGGGGAACTTTCGTAACCACGCCGGAAATCACCAAAGAAAAAGTTTCCGTTCAGATAGAAATTGAGGTAAAAAATGATTTTGATACCGGAAAAGAATTCAGGTTAGTAACTTCAATTGTGGATCAGAAACATGGGGAAGTGGCCAAAATCGAAACCAAAGAAAAAGCCGCAGGTAATGCTATCTTCAAAAAAGTGCAGCATCTTTCTCTACCGAATCCAATACTTTGGAGTATCGAAAATCCGTATTTGTATAAGGTCGTAACCAAAATCTTTGACGGAAAAACGATGACAGATCAATACGAGACACCACTGGGAATTCGTTATTTTAATTTCAATGCCGAAAAAGGGTTTTCCCTAAACGGTATTCCAACCAAAATTTTAGGCGTTTGCCTGCATCATGATAACGGTGCTTTGGGCGCAGTAGAAAATATTCATGCCGTAAGAAGAAAACTGACTTTACTAAAAGACATGGGTGCCAACGCCATCCGAATGTCACATAATGCGCCTTCACTGGAAATGCTGCAATTGTGTGACGAAATGGGATTCATTGTTCAGGACGAAGCTTTTGATGTATGGAAAAAGAAAAAAGTGACCAACGATTACCATAAAGACTGGGACAAATGGCACAAACAGGATCTGGAAGATTTGATCAAAAGAGACCGTAATCATCCGTCGGTAATGATGTGGAGTATTGGCAATGAAATCAGGGAGCAGTTTGACAGCACCGGAATTGTCATTACACGGGAATTGGCCCAGATCGTAAAATCATTAGACACAACACGTCCCGTAACCAGCGCACTGACCGAAAATATTCCGGAGAAAAACTTTATTTATCAATCCGGAGCTTTGGATCTTTTGGGTTTTAATTACAAACACGAAGATTACAAAGATTTTCCGAATCGTTTTAAAGGGCAAAAGATAATTGCTTCCGAGAGTGTGTCGGCTTTAGAAACCCGCGGGCATTACGATCAGCCTTCGGATATCATTAAAGTCTGGCCTCCCAAACACAATGCTCCTTTTGACGGGAATAAGGATTTTACCGTTTCGGCTTATGATCAGGTCAAGTCGTATTGGGGCTCGACGCATGAAGAAACCTGGAAAACGATCAAAAAACTCGATTATATGGCCGGACTTTTTGTCTGGACAGGTTTTGATTATTTGGGAGAACCGGATCCGTATCCGTACCCCGCCAGAAGTTCTTATTTCGGAATTATCGATCTGGCCGGATTTCCGAAAGATGTGTATTATATGTACCAAAGCGAATGGACGACTCAACCCGTACTGCATATTTTTCCACACTGGAACTGGGCAAAAGATCAGGAAGTTGATGTTTGGGCGCATTACAATAATGCCGATGAAGTCGAATTGTTCCTGAACGGAAAATCACTGGGAAAAAAGTCGAAACAAAACGATGACCTGCATATTTCATGGCGTGTTACATTTGAACCGGGAACGTTGAAAGCCATTTCAAGAAAAGGAGGGAAAGTGGTGCTGGAAAAAGAAATTCATACCGCCGGAACTGCTAGTAAAATTGATTTAAAGGCCGATAAACAAATCATCAGAAAAGACGGCTACGATTTGGTTTATGTAACCGTTTCTGTTATAGATGCTGCCGGAAATCTGGTTCCTGATGCAAATGATTTAATAAATTTTGAAGTCATTGGCGGCGGAAAAATTGTGGGTACAGACAATGGCTATCAGGCAGGACTGGAATCGCTGAAAGCTCCTTCCTGCAAAGTTTTTAATGGCAAATGTATTGTCATCGTTCAATCGAATACGAAAGGGGAAAACATCAGATTGACCGCTTCCGCTTCAAACGGAATTCAGCGTGCTTCTATTGCTGTCAAAGTGGAATAACATAAGCTAAGATTAGAAATATAAAAAAACTCCACTGTCAAAAGTGGAGTTTTCTGAGGCCTATTTCGCTAATCTTCTTTTCTCTTCTTCATTTCCGAAATCCCTTTGTTTCACGTTGATTTTCGTATTTCCGAAATTGTAAATCAGCGATACTTTGAAGAAACGACTGCTTTCATTTTGGCTGTAAACCTGTTTGATGCCGTTCACCACAGAAACAAAATCTTTCAGGTAAGCTGTATTAAAAATATCATTGGCCAGAAATGCAATCTGCATATTTTTCTTAAAGAGGTTTTGCTTTAGCGCGATAGTCAAACCTGACATATAACCCACAGTGTACAATCCGCTTTTTACAGGAGAACTATACGTATAATCCAGCTGTAGTTTTGTCGCTTTGCCTATTGAAAAAGTATTGCTCGTAGAAAAATCCAACTGCAGACCGTTGGTCGGACGAGCATTGATTCCTGACGTAAATATCGTTTTCGAACCCAGCACATACAAAGTATTTTCTGTTGACCACCACTCGGTAAGGTCTGCGGTATAACTTTCTCCAATACCATAATTAATTCCTTTATAATAATTTTCCCTTGTGACCACCTGCGTATTGGTTGCCGGATCTGAGGTAAAAATTACACCATAACCATCGGTAATGCTATTAACGAAAATACTGGTGCGCAAAATTTCCTTATACGAATGGGACAATTCAAAATTATTGCTGAAAGAGGGTTTTAAAAACGGATTCCCTTCAGAATAACTGTTGCTGTTGATGTACGTTCGAAACGGATTTAGTAAATCATAACGCGGTCTGTTGATTCTTTTTCCGTAATTGAAATTAAAACTGTTATTCTCGTTCGCTTTATAAGTCAGGTAAAGGGTTGGGAATAATTTGAAATAGTTGTTTTTGATCTTCTGATTTAAATTCGCGGAAAAACCGTCTGTTTGTGTGTTTTCAGCTCTTAGCCCCAATTGAACCGTAAACTGCTCATTGATTTTTTTATTGCCGCTCACGTAAACGGCCTGATTGTTCTCTTCGTATTCAAATTCATTAGACTGATTCAGATCGATTATCGGAGTTCCGCTCATGTTATCATACGAAAGTAAACTGCTTTTGCTTTTGGTAAAACTGACTTTGGCACCATACGACAAATTCACAAATTCAAGCGGATGTTCCATATCGGCCTTGATACTTCTGTTGTCAATATTCTGGTTAGAAATATTTCTTCCGTATTGGTCTAAACTGATGAAATCCATGTTCGCTGAATACTTTTTTGTGGTAAAATCACGATCAAATTTGGAATCGTAATTGAAATAATCAAAATCTACGGAAAGTTTCCTGTTTAATGTGTCAAGTTTTGTCAGTAAGTGGGCGTTATAGGTCTGATTGCCTGAATTTCGGTTATTGAAGCCATCATTCAGTACGGTGCTGTTGAGTTTGTTCTCCGTGTCATAATTTTTGATAATAATATCGGATTTGAAATTCGGGTTGCTGCGATCGTTCAGATACTGAAAACCAATTGTCGTGCGTTCACTAATGTCATAATCCAAAGCCAGTTTTGCGGAAAGATTTTCTTCATTGATTTTAGATTGTGCGTTCATGTGCTGCAATCCGTCAGGAAAATAAAGATGTAAGTTTTCATCAGAATTTCGGTAGCCTGATTTTGCATTGGCACTCACGCTGAATCGAAATTTATTTTTGTTGTAAAAGAAATTATTTCGCAGCGTATAAATTCCATATTTATTTTGATCGTAAGAAAGGGTGGAAGTGTTTTTCCAGGAGTCCCTTCTTCCTTTTTTCAGGTTGATATCGATCAGTCCGCCCGTACCGTTTGCATCATATTTTGCCGGTGGATTGTTGATGATTTCAATGTTTTTGATGTCATTTGCCGAAATAGATTTCAGGAAAGCATTCAGCTCTTCGCCCGATAGTTCCAGCATACGGCCATCAATCATAACGTGGGAAGAACCCTTTCCCAGTATAGTGATGGCATTGTTTTGTACCACCACTCCTGGCGCTGTATTGATCGCGTTCAGGGCATCTCCTCCGGTTGTGGAAGCCTTATTTTCAATAGTATAAACCAGACGGTCAATTTTTTGCTCGATTGTTTTTTTGTGGGCTGTAACCACCACCCCGTCCAGATTATTTGTTTTTTTGGTCAGAAGGATCAAACCGAGGTCGGTATCTTTTTCAATAGCAATATCCTTTTCCCAATTTATAAAACCTTGCGGGCTGATTTTTATTTTATAAAATCCTTTACTGATACGGATTTCAAAAGTGCCATCTTCTTTACTGGTTGTTCCGTCAATGATTTTTCCTTCAGGGGTTGAGATGATAATATTTTCCCAGGGCAATGAAGCGGTTTCATCGGATATTTTTCCTTTTAATTTAAAGGTCGATTGCGCCAGACAAAATAAAGGGAACAGTAAAAAAATAAAGAGGTTTGCTTTTTTCATGATTTCTAATTTTAAGCTTGTGATTAATTTGAGACAAAGTTGCTTTAGAAATCTTCGACAGGCGACCGATAAAAAAAAGTCGAACCAATTTCACGTTTAGAAATTGGTTCGACTTTATAATGATGAAGTACGACTTTTTACAAACGGCTTATAATGAGCTGTTTCTGTAGGCCGTTGGAGTGAGTTCCGTATATTTTTTGAAGGAAGTATTAAAAGATGATTTTGAATTAAAACCCACTTCATACAAGATTTCCAGAATCGTAAGATCTTTTTTAGCCTTATCTTTTAAAATCCCCATGGCTTTCTGAATGCGGTATTCATTCACAAAATCAAAAAAATGCTGATCCATATAATGATTGATCAAAACAGATAAGTCCCGTACGGGAATATTAATCTGATTCGAAAGCTGCTGAATGGTAAGCGATGGATCAAGATAAGGTTCGTAAACGGTCATGTAATTTTTTAAGTTTTCGATTTGGGAAGCGATAATCGGATCCGGACTATTTCCCGATTTGGCTGAAATCTTTTCGGACTCCGGAATAAGATCTTTGGCCAGTGCTAATTTAGAATTGATGCCCCTGAAAAGCTCAGGATAATTGAGTGCTTTTAAAACAAACCAGCAGGTAATGCATAAAGCAAACAGTCCGACTAAAATATTTGCCCAAAGAAATACATCCTTGTAGACGGTATATTTCAGTAAATTTTTGATCGCCACAACACTATGCGCCGCAAAAAAGACAATCGTCATCTGCATCAGCCATTTATAAGTCGAAGTGCCGGCACTGGCATAATTTTCAAGATAGATTTCCCTGTATTTTTTCAGAATCAGAAAGACACTGATGATGTAGAACAGGTACTGAATTTCAACAATAACCTGAAAAGAATACATTTCCGGCATGGTATTGCCAATCTCAAAAATGCGGTTTTTTTCGATACCTTCGGCCAGATAAAATCGGGGAGTCAGGATTAAATTAACCAGTACAAACGGGAACGCATGCAGTAGATGTTTGGGTTTTAACTTAAAATCCGTATAACAAACCGATAGAACATAAAGATAAAACAAGGGCATGCCCAATAGGGACGTGGTCCACCTGAAAATCTCCAAATTTAAGTGGCTGCTAATGAAATCGAAAATAAAAAAACCGCTGAGATCAATGGCTGATAAAATAAGAAAAGCAGCAAATAACCGGTTTGCCTGTTTATTGCTCGTTTTTACGGTCAGTAAGAAAAAAGCAAGAAGCAGCGAAACAGAAATACCAATTGCGGCTACAATACTTAAAAATATCATTTTATTCATTGCTGTTTTTTGACCAAAAATAAGGTTTAATTGATGAAAAACCAGAGGAGGGATAAATTTGTTGCTGCTGAAAAAGAAGTAAAGAACGGCTTTTTTAATAAGGAAGGTTTATTACATCCCCGGCCAGTACAAAACATTAAATTTATGTCCATCAGGATCCGCAAAGCAGAAGGTATAGCCCTGTTCGTAGTTTTGAGGGTCGGAGAAAACGCTTCCGCCGGCTTCAAGAACTTTTTCGCGCCAGCTGTCTACTTCTTCCCGGGTGGTGGCAGAAAGGGAAAATATAACTTCACTTTGTGTTTTCCATTTCCCGATTGCGCCGTTGATATCTGTTTCTAATTTGGATCTTTTAAAGAAATTGATAATGAATTTGTCTTTGCCAAAGTTGAAACTGGCATTCTCATCCGAACTGTATTTGTTGTTCGATTCAAATCCCAGTTTCTTGTAAAATTCATATGTCGCTTTTAGATCGTCAGAGGCTAAATTCCCCCATATCATTTTAGGTTCCATGTTTCTAAATTTTGAATTAATAGAAAGTAAAAGTATGGTTTTTAGTGGTTTGTGCTGTTATATTTAATTTATGGAATGTTCCGTTTTTATCAGGTTCAAAGTCCTCTCCTTATTTCTTAATTATTTTTTGTAAACGTCAGGATTGAAAAGTTCCATATAAATTTCCGGTTTTGGTAATTTGGTAAAACCATATTTTTCATATAACCAGTCCGCGGTTGAAGTCAGTAAAATCCATCGCCTTAAACCTTGCAGGTTGGGATGCGTCATAACACTTTCCATTAGTTTTTTCGAAAGGCCCTGTCCGCGATAATCGTCCAGAACATAAATATCTCCAAGGTAGGCAATCGTAGAAAAGTCAGATATAACCCTGGCAAAACCTATTTGTTTGCTGTTGTGGAAAAGCCCAAAATTCAGGGAATTATCGATAGACGTTTTTACTTTTTCGAATGGAATATTATCGCTCCAGCCCGAATCTTTCGACAGAAAATCGTGAATGGCCACAAGATCCAGTTTTGTTTTGTCTGTTGTAATAAGGAACTCTCCAAAGGTTTGTTCGATGTTTTCCATTATAATGAATTTAAAAGGCAGTACTTTAAATTATAACTGCTGATTTTCATTTTCGGCCGTCTTTTTCTCTATGTAAAAAAACATTGCCAGAAACTGAATAATTAAAAATACGCCAAAGTAATTTTTATTTAACTCCTGATATACCTGTGAAAGTATAAAAAAAAGAAGGAGATTAAAGAGTGAAATTCTAAACATCAGAATAGCAGCCAATCTGTTCGAATATTGCCAGTTCACTAGGTTTTTCATTGATTTTCTACTTCGGTACCCATAAAAATTATTTATTTTTTTGGGCTGGAAGTAATAATAAAGTACTGAAATCAAAAACAGGAGCAGGGAGACTAGTAATTCTGAACGCATAAGTAACGGTATTAACTTTTTCTTACTTTACTTGCAATGTGAGCCATTTCGTGATTTCCTGCAGCGCAACAGGTGAGATGGTTTGTTCAATTTTTCCATATTCTGTTGGAAGTCCGGTTGTGCTTTCCTGGAATAAATGATTCAGATGAGGAAGTTCCTTAATCGTAACTTTTTTATTTCCTCCTTTGGCTAACGATTTTTTAATCGCCTCCAGATTTTCTTTGGGCGCTACCTGCAAATCTTTTTCGCCATTAAGTGCCAGAACGGGGCATTTTACTTTTTCCAGCACAGGTCCGGGGTTATAGCGCAGAAAGCTAACCATCCAGGGACTTGAAACTTTAGATACCTGAGCATTCACATAATCCTGAAGAGAAACATTTTCAGGTTTATCAGGATCATTTTTTGATGTTTCGGTGATATAGGCGGTCAATTGGGTTTTTAGCGCCTCAGGATCGGTATATTTTTTTACAATCTCAAAAGCTTTTTCGTTCAGGATTCTGTTTTTTTGGATTTCAGCATCGCTTTTTCCGCCGGCTCTTGCAATTAATTCCTGTTGAGTCAAAAGTACCTGATCACCTTGTAAGCCTGGTCCTGCCAGTAAAACGATAAAAGAAACGCCTTTTGTTTCGGTCGCCACTATGGGTGCAATTAGTCCACCTTCGCTGTGACCAATCAATCCGATCTTAGCTTTGTTTATTTCTTTTCTCGTTTTCAGGTATTCAACTGCGGAGGCTGCATCAACAGCAAAATCAGCAGAGGTTGCTGTTTTAAAGATACCGCCGGATTTGCCAACGCCCCGGTCATCGTAACGCAATACGCCTATACCGTTTTTAACGAGATAGTCCGAAAGTACAAGGAAGGGTTTGTGCCCTAACATTTCTTCATCCCTGTTTTGAGGGCCGCTGCCACTGATCAAGACCACAACCGGAAAAACGCCTTCTTTCTTAGGGAGTGACAGCGTTCCGGATAAATTAATACCTTCTTTTGCATTTTGAAAGGTAACTTCTTCCGTATAATAAGGATAAGGTTCAGAAGGCTCCTGAGGTCTTTTGATTTTTTCCTGAACCGTATCTTCACTGCGCGATAAGTCTACATTAAATTTCTGGCCACCCTGCTGAAATGTACCTGTAATAAGATCTCCTTTTAATTCCCCTGTATAGCTTATGCCAAGGTTGGCTGCCTCTATTAAAACGGTCGGTTCCGTAAATGTTACTTTGCTGGCTGGTAATCCAAAAGCACCCTGATCCGGACTGTCCATTGTGGCGGTATAACCACTCTCCGTTTTATGGATATGAAAAATTAGTTTTAATTGAGCAGACTGAACTTTAAGCGTTCCCGTCCAGTTTCCGGCAATATTCTGCGCGATGCCGGAAAAAGTAATACAGCTAAACAATACAAGTACTATATTTTTTCTCATTATAAATTTTTGTGAATGTTTGAAGATAGATTCCAATAAAATTGAAAACCAAATATAGTATTTTTCTTAATTGTGAATAGTAAAATACTTCTGCAATTTGATATAAAAGCGAAAGTGTCGTTTTGATCCTTTCGCACCCATTGTTTTTTGATTGATTAAGAATTATAGCGCCTTTAAATCTGATTGCTGTGGCGTACGAATAAAATTTCATATAGATATTCAGCTTGACAAAACATGGGGATGCGCTGTTTGTTTTTTGGCTACAACGCATTGCATAACAGTGTTTTGTAATTATTCGTACTTGTCGTTTTAATTACCCGTACTCATTTTTCGAAACAAATGTGTCCGACTGCTTTTATTCGGTCGCATAACTTTAATTGCTTCCGCAAATTTGTATCGAAATAAATTTTTAACCTTAAAAAACGATACCATGAAAACTTCATTACAATTGCTTGCAATACTAGTACTAACAAGTACTTTTTCTTTTGCACAAGACATTTCCAAAAAAATTGATTCTATAATAAAGGATAATTATCAAAAAAATCCTCAGGTCGGGATTAGCGTTGGTTTTATCAGGAACAACAAAGAATACTATACCGCGTACGGCAATTTGAATGCAGAGAGTCAGGATAAAATTGATGAAAAATCACTATTCGAAATTGCCTCGATCACTAAAATTTTAACTACCAATTTAATTGCACAGGCGGTTATGGAACATAAAATAAAGTTAGAGGATTATATAGACCAGTATCTTCCGAAACAGTACGTTTTACATAAAAATCTTAAAAACAAAATAAAAATTTCAGACCTGGCATCCCATCAGTCTGGTTTGCCGGATATCGATTTTGGAAAGTTAATCGAACTCAATCCGCAACAGCCCGTAAGCAACGTCACTGAAGAAACACTGAGCACGCTGATCAATACTTGTACGGAACTAAAAGATTACGGTACATACCGTTACTCTACGATCGGCTATACTTTACTTGGGCAAATCTTAGAAAAAGTGTACCACAAGAGCTACGATGAGATTATTACAGAAAAAATAATAAAGCCGTTACATATGACAACTACTTTTACCAAAGATTTTGAGGTGCAAAACAAAGCAGTAGGCCATAATTCCGAGGGCGGTATCCAGGAGTTCTTTAATTGGAATGTGACCGCGCCTGCCGGGTTGGTCAAGTCTAACGCTTTTGATATGGTTGCGTTTTTAAAAGCAGTCCTCAACAAAGAGACTACAGTGGGGAAGGCAGCCATCATCACTGAAAAAATATACTATAAAGACGAAAAAAGAGAAATGGGACTGGGCACTAACATTATGACCGATGAAAAGAATACCATTTATTTGAAATCAGGGGATTCTATGGGACAATCTTCTATTATATGCTACAACAGGGCTGAAAACTGGGGCATCATCATACTGCTGACCCAAAGGAATTCAAAAATGAGACAAAACCTGCTGAATGAAATTTACGATACAGTCCTGAAATAATGGCGAACCGTAGTTTAAGTAACACGATGAAAATGGGAATTCATAAATTGCAGTAAAAATAATTCTTATATTCGTTTCAGCAAGCGCCTGTTAGGTGCACTACTTGTCATTTTGATAAAGGAGGAATCACACGTAGCATTCCGTACAGCAATTCGCCGGACAAACCATAAGAAGTGATTTGATACCCATTAAACATAAAAAAATATGGAAAATAAAAAAACATTTTCATTTACGCTTTCGATTGTAGCAATCATTTTGGGTGTTACTTTGTTTAAGCAATTCGACTTTAAAACGCTAAGATTTGAGCAGCCCGCACTGGCTGTTATCTATATCATTGTCTTCGTAGCTTCCGTTTATTTTCTGGTACGAAAACCAAAAAATCAATCTGAAAAATAGTAAATAGGTTGCTGTCGCTTTTTTAACCAAGTGTCACCCTGAGCGAAATCGAAGGCTTGTCTATTGGGACAGGTCTTCGACTTTACTCACTAATAGCTGCGTGAAGTCTCCCGACTATTGCTGTGCGAAGTCTCCCGACTTCGTGCCAATCCTAATATTTTCGAGTAATTTCTTACCCCTGTTTTCAGAATACTTCGGTATAATCTGAAATAAAATAAATTATTCCTCCGTAATTTTTTTTCGGTGCGCTATTCCCCAATCGGTCAGATTGTTGATTATCGTTTGCAGGGTTTTGCCATGGTCGGTAAGGGCATATTCGATGCTTACCGGCTGGGTATCTAAAACGGTTCTTTTAATTAACTTGTTGATTTCTAATTCTTTCAATTCCTTACTCAGCATTTTGTTCGAAATGCCAACGACATCGTTCAGGATATCAGAAAACCTTCTTTTGTTATAATAACAAATCGAGGAAATAATCGCTATTTTCCATTTTCCACTCAGCACGTCCATGGAATCCTGAACGGCCATCATCTCTTTTTTGTGCTTTTCTTTTTCGCGGTAGTTACAATCCATAAGGTTACTTTGTTACTTCAAGGTTACTGTTACTTTTAGTTACAAAGTTACTAAAAGAAATTAATCTGTTCTACATTTGCATCCGCAATACTATAAAAAAATATAAAAATGAACAGACTAAATAACAAAGTAGCGATAGTTACAGGAGCTTCAAAAGGAATTGGAGCTGCCATAGCAAAATATTTTGCAGCAGAAGGAGCAAAAGTAGTAGTAAACTACGCATCCAGTAAAGAAGATGCAGAGAAAGTAGTAAAAGCGATAACGTACAACGGCGGAATTGCAATTGCAGTACAGGCCGATGTGTCGGTAGCAGCCGATGTGGCAAAATTGTTTGAAGCAACGAAAAATGCTTTCGGAACATTGGATATTCTGGTAAACAATGCCGGGATTTATCAATATGCCCCGATCGAAGAGGCCTTGGAGGAATCTTTCCACAGACAATTTAATACCAATGTTTTGGGTTCTTTGTTTGCCATTCAGGAGGCTTTGAAATTGTTTGGTGAAAAAGGCGGAAACATTATCAATATCAGTTCAGGAGCCAGTAACACACCGCTGCCAACAGGTGCTGTATATTCTGCCACCAAAGCAGCTTTAGATGCCATTACGATTTCGTTGTCGAAAGAATTTAGCGGCAGAAACATCCGTATCAATTCTATTTTGCCGGGTGTGGTGGAAACAGAAGGTTCGCATAGTGCGGGCTTTATCGGAAGTGATTTCGAAGCAAAACTCGTAGCGACTACACCATTGGGCCGAACAGGTCAGCCGGATGATATCGCAAAAGTAGCCGTATTTCTGGCCTCTGATGAAGCAGCCTGGATCACGGGAGAAAAAATTTCGGTTTCTGGAGGTATTTACGGAATCTAATTTTCAGTAGTAAAAATTAAAACAAAGCAAAATGAGTAAACTAAAAAATAAAGTAACAGTAGTTACGGGCGGTAATAGTGGTATCGGATTTGGTATTGCGGAAGCATTCAGAAACGAAGGAGCCGTTGGGACCATTACAGGAAGAAATGAGAAAACATTAAACAGTGCGGTAGAAATCCTGGGTACAGATTTTATGAGCATTCCCGGTGATGTCACGAATATGGAAGATCTTGAAAACACCTTCAAAAAGACCTTCGACAGATTTGGTAAAATCGATGTCCTGGTCGTAAATGCAGGAGGTGTTGTAGACGGTCAGCAATTAGGTACCATCGATCAGGTCACAGAAGAAAATTATGATGGTTATATGAACCTTAATTTGAAAAGTGCCTATTTCACCGTACAGAAAGCACTTCCGTATTTAAATGACGGCGCATCGATCATACTAATCGGATCAAGCGCTGCGCATCGTGCGGCACCCGGTATGGCTATTTATGCCGCAGCAAAAGCTGCAATCATAGCATTCGCCAAAGGGTTATCGCTCGATTTATTGCCACGAAAAATAAGGGTGAATGCGCTTTCGCCGGGTTCTATTGATACGCCTGTTTTTGGAAAACTTGTACCGGAGGAACATTTAGATGAGGTAAAACAAATGTGGATCGACATTACGCCTGTAGGCCGACAAGGACTTCCGTCTGATATTGGGCATGCCGCCGTATTTTTAGCCTCGGACGATTCATCTTTTATAGTCGGCACCGAAATTCTTTCGGATGGTGGCCTTACCAATATCAGCTTAATGAAATAATTAATACGTCTTGTGGTTTTGCAATCGGTGTATTGAAAAACGGAAACACTGGAAAACTCCTTAAGAAATTAGGGAGTTTTTTGTTTTTAATAGAACTAATGCTATGCAAAGTCTTCCAACTTCACACCGCAAAGTTTATATTTTTTAATTAAAAAATTATATTATTTTTCTTATATATTTTTTTTAAAATATTTTTGTTTTAATTTATTTAAATCGATTGTAGATATGAAAAGAAAAATTAACTTAGTTAAGTATGTAACCATTTTTTTGTGGCTTTTTACATATGGCTGTTCTGAGGACAGTGATTACACTAACATCGAAAATCAGGAATCAAAAGTATTATCAGGAGCAAAAAAATGGCTAACTTCCAAACAAAACATTAGGCAAGACGACTTACAATGGAACTCCGCAATTATTTATCAGCAAAGTGTAGAGTCGTCATTTGTTGCAATTATTCCGGTTAGAACTTCGAATGAATTTCTTTTACAGAAAATAGTTTTAGAAATAAATCCGTACAATATTTCCGGAAAATTATGGGCCTTTAATTTTAAGGAAGCGCAGTCCATTGACGAACTTCAAAAATTACCAGCTCATCAAATTTTGGAAAATTTTACAGGAGAATTAAAAATTATAAATCTTGAAAGTTTGGAATTAAAACACGCAAAATTTACTCAAGGAAAGACAGAAAATATCTTGTTTACTTCTAAAACAAAAGTAGCAGGAATTTGCAATAAATGCCATGGAGATGGAGGAGCTATTAATTTAGATGAAGTTGTTGTGACTGGCCCTGGAGGAAATCCGTGGCCTAATCCAATTACAGATCCAATACCTAGTCCTAATCTGCCTATAGTTGGAGGCGGAGGATCAAGTGGAGGTTTGGTTATGCCGCCACCGCCTGATATTCCAATTTCAGACATATTAAAATTCTTAAGATGCTTTAGTACCTCGGCCGGAGCAAATCTAACTGTTTATTCCGAAAGTATGGGAGGAGGAAACGGTGTCGGTCATGCTTTTATAGGAATATCCCAAGGCGGTAATATGGCAGTATATGGTTATTACCCTAAAAGTGGCGGAGTATATGTAATTACGGGTCAAGGAATAATGGGTGAAAATGGTGGACATCATTACGATATGTCAGCTAGTATGATAATCACCGGTGCGCAGCTGCAGGCAATTATCAATTTATCACAAAATTATCAAAATGCGAATTATGATATAAGTTTTAACAATTGCTCTGATTTTGCAACAGAAGTATTAAATATTGCAGGCATTCAGACATCAGGATGGATTGATACTCCAAATACAGTTGCAAATATATTAAACACACTTTCTAATCATACATCTGGATCGAAAAACGCACCAAAAACAAACAGATCATGTCCGTAGCTATCCGAATTTCAAAAATCACTGCCGTTATTTCCTTTTTAATCATTCCGGGTCTTCATGAGAATGGGCTTCCAAATGTCGCTTTATTGGGTATTTATTTTTTTCAGTTTTTTAATGATATAATTGGTACATCAGAAGAAATATTTTGGGAAGGATTTTTGGCAGTGCCTGTTTTTACTTTTCTTATTATATTTCTTCTCAGTAGAAAATTCAAAACACTTTTGATTACATTTCTTATCCTGCTGGCGGTATTAATCTATATCACCGGAATTATTAATAATTACCAAAGAATCAATATGGGTTTTATTGCATTACTGTCTATTTATATCCTGTCATCGATGTATGTGCTAAAACTGTATACAACAAGTGGTAAATAAAAAAGAGACTTCTTTTTTTTTGAAGTCTCTTTACAAATGCTGTATTTTTTCCTAAATGTTATTTGTCCTTTAGAATCTTTTCTAAATATTCAACCTTATCTTTTTCAGCCTGAACCAAACGCTCGTAAAGTTTTGTATTTTCTTCATAAGCTTCAATTAATTTATCCAGAGGGTTAAAGTTACAAATATTCTGATTGCCTATTGGTCCCTGATTAATACTGTTGTCGCTAAAACTATTAAAATAATTAAATACGCCTTCTTCCGAGAAATTTTTAATTGCCTCTACACTTACACCAAGCGCCCTCGCCACTTCTATTAATTTTTCTTCTTCTATAGTCTCGCTGTTTTCCATAATAGAAACTGCCTGCTGATTGGTTCCTAAAGCCTGCGCCAAGGCTTCCTGTTTCATGTCTTTCAGTTCACGAATACGGCTGATTTTTCGCCCTATGTGGTTTGGTTTTGTTGCTGTGCTCATAGCTCAAAGATAATAATTATGAATAAAAAAATTAAGGATAAGTAAAAACATAAAATGGGTTCACTAGACCATCCTGTTATGCGACGGCAATATAAAAATAAAATACGGCTTTTCTTATAATTTTTATAATAAACTGCGATCTGTAATCTGTACTTTGAATGTCAACTTCGACTGTTAACTATTTAAATTTTAGTCTCATTTTACAACAAAAATGTTATAATTATTTTGTTGTATTTTTTATTTCAACAAAGGTTTTTCCAACAGAAGTGTTGTAAATGTTTTGTTGTATTTTTATTTACAACAGAAATTTTACAACATAAGAGTTTTGCGTCTAATTTTAGTTTTTGTTTTTCAACAATATTTCCAATTTCACACAGCAATTGTTCACTAAACCGTCTTATTTATGCGATGGCTATTTAGAAACAAAAGAACACGACTTTATATAATTTACAAACTGAAAACTGCAACTGCAAACTGTGACTTCTGGAATGGGTGCAAAGTTATGGACGAAGTACTTTTATATAAGCGTTATAAACATCGTCCCTAATGGAGGTGCGAAGGTAAACTTCGTTTTCGTCTTTTGTTTTATATTCAAACTGAATTAAGGCAGCGTCAGAATAATAAAACAAGGAATCATCATCCGGAAATTCAAGATTTGAAATAGGGTTGGTGGTTAATTTTGCTTCGAATGCTGTTTCACCATTATCAATGTCCAATTGAAAAAGCTTTCCCTTGCGGGTATAGCCCCAAAGATTATCGTCTTTCTCGGTAATGTATTGAACATTATCGTTTTTAAAATCCGTTTTCCAAAGCTGTGTTCCGGTTTTTGAATCCACTGCATATAAAGAAGAAACCGTTTCGCCCTGTGCTGCAAAATATACTTTTTTGTTTTTGCTAAATATATGGTCTTTGATACTATGTTGGTTTTCCTCTATTTTAAATTGCCATAAAACGTCGAGTTTGTCAGGACTTAAAGCGTAGACTATATCCTTTTCATTGGCTATAAATATATTTTCGTCATCTGTGACAGGTTTTCCGGAGATAGCTTCCTCAAAAGTTTTTTGATTGAGCAGTTTTCCCGTACCGGCATCAAAACTGTAGAGATTAGAACCGCTTTGGGTAAAAACCTTGTTGTTAAAAAAGAGCACCGAAACCGGATTTGATGCGTCGTCTAACTTGTGGCTCCACGCCAAACTGCCGTCTTTTATGTTAAGCGCATAAATAGCACTGTTTTGACCTTGGGAAGTGATGTATAATTTTCCATTATTAATAACGGGCGTCTGGTCTTTCAGCACAATCTGATCGGTAGTATTTCCTAATCTTGATTTCCAGAAAACATCTCCGGTCATGTTATCAATCGCGAAAATTTCACCATTGATAAACGGTACATATACAACCCCATCCTGTAACGTTAACTGATTGGCGCACATTTCGGTATGGGCATCGGTTGCTTTTATGGTCCAGCCAATTTGTTCGGACTCTAAATCAAATGAAAAAAGCGAACCATCGTAATCATAGATTAAAATTGATGCCTCGTCTAATGGAACTTTTGCCACGGGATGAACAACCTTATTAGAGAAAACGTTGCCAGTGTTTGCTGTGGCTGGCACTTGCGCAAACGTATTGGTAACCGTAAATGCAAATAAAAGGAGTATTAGCTTTTTTTTCATTTTTAAAATTTTGATTGGAGCATTTGATTTCTTTTTAGAACGATGAAATTAAGCCTCTTGAATTCGATAAGCAACCCAATGTCTGTGCCAAATATAGTAAATTATTATAGAGTTTTAGAAGTTATGGGCGCTTGCGTTCGTGGAAAGCTTTGTGGAATGCGGTGCGGAGGTTTGTGATTTTGTGACGTATCTTTTTTGACCGCAAGGTTCGCAACGTTAGAAGCGCGAAGTCCGCAAGGCTTCATGTAAGCGTTGCGGACTTTGCGGCTGTCGGGATTAGAATCGAAGATTTGATCCCTTACATTTTTTATTCAGTCTTATTGGTATCAATAAGTTTTACCATATTAGAATTGAACGAGGAAAGATTTTCGTTTAAGGAAGAAAAGAAATCAAGGTCGGCATTTTCGATCTCAATGATTGCTTTTTGCAAAACGGCTTCTCCGGTATCTGTTAGCCGAATGGTCTTTGCCCTTGTGTCCGTTTCATGTTCCTGTCGTGTTACGAAGCCTTTTTCTTCCAGTGTTCGCAATACTTTTGAGACCATCATTCTGTCGAAATTACTCTGGTTGGCAATGTCAATTTGCGTTACGGCATTGCTGTTTTTGGAAAGCCAGCCTAAAGCGGCTAATAATACAAATTGCGTCTGTGTCAGATCTAACGGATCTAAAACTTTCTTTTGTTTACGCTGCCAAAGCATGGTGAGCTGTCCCAGCAAATAACCCGGACTATCTTTTGGACTTTTAAAATGAAAATTAATTTCTTTAGGCATAATGATGTTGAAGCATTTGTGTCAGTATTAAATCAAAATCGTGTTTATGAATGTCAAAGATAGCCATCAGAACCTTTAGTTGCTTCGATAATGAAATTGTTTCTTCGGGAATCTGTTTCTAAAATTAATAAACAATTTACTTTTATTTGGCCTCCAGAAAAGTAAGTTTATAGCCGTCCAGATCTTTCACGTGGAATGCTCTTCCGAAAGGTGTTTCTATAATTGGCCCGGTGGTGGTGACTCCGTTTACACTAAATTTCTCTTTCAGATCGTCTACGTTTTCATCAACGGCAAACCAAAGTGCTACGCCAATGCCCAGTTCTTTTCCTTCAATGGGTTCGAGTGGTGTACGAATAGCAAAACTTGCCTGTCCCTGATTGTACTTGAAAATACAAGCCTGCGGATTGGTGTCGCCAATCTCAAATCCTAATTTTTTTTCATAGAAGTCTTTTGATGCTTCCAGATTTTTCACTTGTAGTGATGCAAAAGTTAATGCTCTCATATATAATAAATTTAAATTGTTGTCGCAAATATAGTATACACGACAACAATATGCAAGTCATTTTGCTTTTTTTATTTTTTTGGTTATTTTTTAACTTGCTGTATGTTATTAACCGCAATGTTCGCTAAGCAAAAAAGCGCGAAGTACGCAAGGCTTAGTTTTAAAACTTTGTGAACTTTGCGTATTAATCTTAGCGATCCTTGCGGTTAGTCTATCATTCTAAAAATGGCAATAAATGAATGTAAAATATTTCTTATATTAGTAACTAAATTTAAATAACTGGTTGTAAGTCAACTAAAAATATGTAACCGAAAGTAACGAACTGAAAAATTAATTTAAAATATTTAATAGTATGAAAAAGCTACAATTCAAAATAAGTATTAATGCTCCGGTGACCACGGTATATGATCGTATGCTGGGCATTACCAACAAATCAACTTATGAGCAATGGACCGCTTTGTTCAACCCGACTTCGACCTACGAAGGAACTTGGGACAAGGGAAATAAAATTCTGTTTATTGGAGTAGATGAGAAAGGAGAAAAGGGAGGTATGGTTTCCAGAATTGTTGAAAACATTCCGAACCAATTTGTTTCGATTCAGCATTATGGCCTTTTAAAAGCAGACAAGGAAATTACAGAAGGACCAGAAGTGGAAAAGTGGGCAAACGGATTTGAAAATTATACGTTTGAAGATAACAACAAAAGTACTGAGGTTACCGTTGACCTGGATACTACAGAAGATTTTGTAGATTATATGAACCATACTTACCCAAACGCACTGGATAAGCTGAAAGAAATTTGTGAAAAATAACACTTTCAGGAAGATCTTAAAAAGGCTCTATGAGTTGTTGTGATGAAAATGTTGAGGAAAAGCATATATAAATAAACACACCACTAATTTTTTACCGCAAAGCACGCAAAGATTTTTATCTAACATGCGATTATAACGCAAAGTTCGCAAAGCTAATTCAATAGAACGCTTTGCGAACTTTGTATTTTATAAAAGCGCGAGTAAAAAACTTAGCGTTCTCTGGGGTAATTTTTTTCTACTCTCCAGAGAGTTTTGGGATTGATCCCCATGATCCCTAAACTTTCCACAAAAAATTTGTATTTTCTTAAGGAGCTTCTTTGTGGGCAGTCAGAGATTACAATCGAACATTTATCGCAATTCTGATTCTGTAGCAATACAAAAAAAGTTAACTGCAGGTGTAAAAAAATGAGGATTAGCTTTTTCTACATCTTAATTTTAATCTAAACGTTTTAAAATGAGCAATCGTAAACGTTCTTCATGCTCATCTCCCCAATTCCCAATAGCTGAAATTACAGGAATTAGTGTTTTTCCAAAATCTGTCAGACTATATTCGACTTTAGGGGGCACGACAGGGTAAATAATTTTTGAAACAAGTTCATGTTCCTCTAATTCCTTCAGCTGAATATTTAAAACCCTGCGTGATGCATCCGGTATTTTCCGCTGCAATTCACTTGGCCTTTTATGGCCTTCATTGATAAACCAAAGCAAACGTATCTTCCATTTGCCATAAAGCACTTCACCTATCAGGTCAAGCCCGCAGTTTAAATTGGGTATTGTTTTTCTTTCATACATATTACAAAAGTAATCCTATGTTCCTACATGTACAATAGGGGAATAATTTATCCCTATATGAATCGTAACTCCGTACTTGTGAGGAAGTAACATACTTCCGAGATTTGTACAATAGAAAATTAAAATACATATAACATGGATTATCAAAATGAATTATCAGGGAAGGTTGCCTTAGTAACAGGAGGGACAAAAGGAGCCGGAAGAGCAATTGCAGAAAGGCTGCTGCAAGCGGGTGCAACGGTAATTATTGCCGCAAGAAACGCACCGGAAAAAGAAAACAGCAAGCTGCATTTCATTCCGTCCGACTTGAGTAAAGCAGAAGGAACACAAAAAGTTGTCAGCGAAGTACTGTCGGCTTACGGAAGGCTTGATATTTTGGTGAACAATCTCGGTTCTTCAACAACACCTGCCGGTGGCTTTACTGCATTATCTGATGAAGATTGGGAATCAACACTACAGGCTAATTTGCTTGCTCCGGTTCGACTGGACAGAGGGTTTTTACCTCAAATGATAGATCGAAAAAACGGAGTTATTATTCATATAGCTTCTATCCAGGGAATACTGCCACTGTATGACTCCACTTTGCCTTATGCAGCTGCAAAAGCAGGATTAAGAAACTATAGTAAAAGTTTATCGAATGAAGTTTCGCCTAAAGGTGTCCGGGTGCTGACTGTTTCTCCCGGATGGATCAATACGGGAGCATCTAAAGCCTGGCTGGCTGAGATTGCAAGAAACGCCAATAGCACTGTAGAAGAAGCACAGCAGGGTGTAATGCAAGCATTGGGCGGAATACCATACGGCAGACCTGCTGAGCCGGAAGAAGTAGCTGAATTGGTTGGTTTTCTTGTTTCTCCGAGAGCCAGTTATTTATCAGGAACTGAATATGTAATCGATGGCGGTACTGTACCGACAATTTAATAATCTTTAAAAATAATAACAATGAACTTACCAAAAGTATTAACAGACTTGATTAAAGCACAGAACGAATTTGACGCCGTGGCTTATGCCAATTTGTTTTCAGAAACTGCCGTAGTGTTTGACGAAGGTAAAACGCATAACGGAAGACTTGAAATAGAGCATTGGATCGATCACTCAAACAAGAATTACCAATCAGTAATGAAACCACTGGAATATACCGAAAACGGTACGACAAGCATCTTAACTGCAGAATGTTCAGGAACATTTCCGGGAAGTCCTATCGCGCTAAAATTTCACTTTGATATTGTTGATGGGCAAATTCAGCATTTAAAAGTAACAGATTAAACATAGAAGAGCGGGTGACTGTTTACGATACGTTATTTAAACGACAAAGCCATTGGAATCCAATGGCTTTATTTGTCTTCTGTGGGCAATGATAGCGTGTTCCGAAACAGCTCATCTAATCTTTATTTTAATATTTTTTCCCGGTTTTGTTCTTGATCCAATTTGGGGATCACTAATAAAAGTTGTAGAAATAAAAAAACTCCTTAATTTCTTAAGGAGTTTCTTGGTGGGCTGTCAGGGTTCACAGTCGAACACCTTATCCCTATTTTGAATTTTTTTGATAACTTAAAATAGTTTTTGTGTTGATTCAAATCCTTATTTTTTAACCAAAGTATTTAGAAAACCTTTTTTCATCAAGACTTGGTCATAATTTGTATTAAACAATTTTCCAATTAATTTAGAGTTACTTTGGTTTATCAAGATAACCATTCCCTAATTGAATTTTTTATCATAGGCAAGAATTAAAGAGCGTCTCCATGTATCTCCAGTTTTAAAGAAGAAAACATCTTCCTTAATTCGTTCTATTTGAAGACCAAGTCCTATTTCTCTTAATGTATTTTTATAAAAAGTGTTTTCAAAATTTAGCATTGCTTTTGAGATTTCGCCTTCATTTTATAAAAGTGTTTGTAATAGTTTTTAACTCTTTTATTTTTTTATCAATTTTTGAACGATAAATTTCATCTGTACTTAATTCCATTGATTTGTTATAATTTAATATCGCATTTTTTAAATCTTTATTTACTTCATACGCTTCTCCTAAGCTGTCAAAGGCATTATTTGATTTAGGATATTCTTCTGTGTTTAAAATAAATATGGTAATTGCATCACTGTTTTTTTTATTCTGAGTTAAAAAAGAATATCCAATAGAATTCAATTGCTGTTCAAAATCAACATCAGAATATTTAGGATTATTTTTTAAAGTAGTAAATACTTTTTTAAAATCTGATATATTGCTTTGTGCTGTTTTGAGTAGCGATTCATAGGCCAAAGAATTATAGTCTACAATATCATTATCAACTAGATATGCAATATGATTAACTATATTTTCTATATCAAAACTATTTCCAATGCCATTTGCTAAAAAAATGATGCTTAAATTATCTTTAGGAAAATTTCGGTAAGCAGTAACCCGTCCACCTGAAAAACCAAATGAAATATGACCATTAACTATAGTTTCATCCCAACCTAATGCGAATTTTTTATCCGATTTTGTATATGGAAATGTTTCCCACATTTTCTCTTTGGATTTACTATTAATCAGTTTATTATCATTGAATCGTTTATCCCAAAATATAAATTCATCCATAGAAATATTTATACCATTACAACTATTTAGATAATTCCCATTATTAGGATAATCTATTTGCAAATGGCCTGTGTTGTAATAAGAATATAGTGGAGTCCTATTTAATATAATATCTCTGGAATCTGTAGAGAAAAAAATGTTTTTATTTGCTATTTGACTATCAAATTGATTTTTTGCAATAAATTTTTCAATGTCTTGTCCACTCAGTTTTTCAATAATTTTCTGAAGAAGCCAAAAATTAGTTTGATTATACTCGAATTTTTCTCCTTTATTAAAACGGATAGTATCCTTAAAAACTTTTTCCTGAGCTTCATTTTCGGGTAATCGCTCATATTCAACGATATCCGGAAGTCCGGAAGAATGTGTGAGTAAATGTTTAATTTGCAAAGAATTCCAAGAATTTGGCAAGCCTTGAATGTATTTTGAAACGAAGTCTTCTAACGATAATTTATTCTGCTCAATAAGCTGAAAAACACCAGTTGCAATAATTATTTTTGTTAAAGAATAAATCCTAAAAATAGATTTATCAGACACAGCAACATTCTGTTCGACACTTGCTTTTCCGTAATTATTCCTGTGAATAATTTTCCTGTTTTTTACAATTGCCAGTGAAATACCTGGAATTTCATACCTCTCTTGTATTTGAGATATGTATTGGTCAATTTCAGTATTTGATTCATTTATTATTTTAGTATTACTTTGTGCAATACAGCTTGTAAATGATTGAATTATTATGATGGATAGTAATAGAGTGAATTTTAACATAATTTGTTTTTGTTTTATTTAAGCATACGGTTAAACTAAAGTGCATGTTTTTCATTTTTACTCATTTTGATTGATTGAAACTATTTCTTGTTTAAGTAAGTATTTCATCGTTTATTATTTTATTTCAGGCAGATTAAATTGTTTGTTGTAAAGAATACTTACTAAATTTTCTATTAAGATATTGCTGGGAATTCTTTCTCCGTTTGTACAATATGCTATAGCTATTTTGTCTTTGGGATTATAAATAAGTCGAGAATGAGAACCAAGTACATCGCCACTATGCCCAAAAAATAAATTTTCATCATATTTGAATAATGCTAATCCTCTTCCCCAATCTTCTTTTCCTATTATAGGTTTCATTAATTCTAAAGTTTCTTTTTTTAGAATCTTATATTCGAACAAACTTGTAATAAAAATGTTTAAATCCTTTGTTGTACTTGCTATATCTCCAACACCAATTACGTTTGTGTATTCTATGTCTTTAATTTCACTCCAATTTTCAATAAATTTATAAGATTTAAATGTGTTGGTAGGATTTGATTTTATCGAAGCAAAATTCTTGAGATTAAGAGGTTTCGTTATTTTTTGAATGACTATTTTATGATACTCTTTGTTATATTTTTTTTCAAGAATCATTCGCAACAATATATATGCGGAATTTGAATAAACAACTTTTTCATTTGGTTCAAAACTTACACCTTGCTTTTTTATTTCTTCAAAAATATCTTCTTCACTTGCTTTTTCCATAACCCAAATAGCACTATTTCTGATAGCGAAATTACCTAATCCGCTCGTGTGTTCTAATAAATTCTTTATGGTTATCTTTTTTGAATTTGGTATTTCAGGATAAAAATCAGATAATTTAGTTTCCAAATTTAATCTGCCATCTTCAACTAATTTAAAAATTAAAATAGCCGTAATCATTTTAGTTACCGAAGCAATTTGATATTTGGTATCTTCATTGTAGTTTACATTTATCAATTTTCTTTGTCCGAAACTTCGATTGTAAACTTCTTTTCCATCTTTAAAAATGGATATACTACCAATTCCTCCATTGTTACTTTCAATATAATTTATATAATTATCAAATTTCTCTTTATCGATTTCTTGCGAAAATAGATTTCCTGAAATAAATAATAAAAAAGCGATTAATTTTAATGTCATTTTATATGTTATTTTTTATTTTGATTATTTGGAAGGCTGTATTTTTGATTTTTCAAAATGGCGATAATTGCATCCGATATTTCAAACACTTTTCGATTATAGTTGTTGCCTAATAAAATTATAGTAATTTTTTCATCAATATCCGAAACCAAAATTGCTTCATAATTTCCCGCTCTTCCGTCGTGTGAATGGGCAATCAGATTTTTATCTTTATATTCAGCTTTTCCCAAAGCTGATTGCATTTCCTCTATTTTAAATTGTTGACCAATTTCAAAAAGTGATGCTGCATTAATCATTTTTTTAGAATGGAGACAATTTGTCCATTGTAACAAATCAACAGTTGATAAGTAAGTCCCGCCTGTTATTGGCAGATCCGTTTTATCCTGAACAAAATCATTATTGAATCCTTTTGCTATATTTTTTTCATTTTCAAAAGGTGTCATAATAGCTGTATTCATTTTGCAAGGTTCAAAAATGAATTTCTCTACATATAATTTATAAGACATTCCCGTTAATCTTTCAATGATAAAGTGCCTCAAGAAAATGTTATTGTTGTTGTAATCGTATTTAGTACCAGGTTTAAAGTCTAGAGTGTCTATTTGTTTTAAACCATCAAAAAGGTCTTTATCATTTTTAATTTTTTTCCAATTTACATTAGGTATTCCACTTGTATATTGCAATAAATCTCTAATGGTAACCTCATTTGCCCATTTGGGTAATTCAGGAATAAATTTAGAAACGGTATCATCCAATTGTAATTTTCCTTGTTCCTGCAATTGCAACAAAGCAACAGCACTAAATTCTTTTGTAATGGAACCAATATTAAATCTATAATCAGTAGTTAATTTATTCGTTTTTGTTGCATCCGTAAATCCGAATGAAGCGTTATAGAGTATTTTATTGTTTTTTGAAACAAGAACATTTCCATTAAAAACTCCAATTTTACTGGACCATTTCATCAGAGAATCAATTTGATTTATCTTTTTTGTTTGAGCGAATAAATTACTCGCAAAAAGTACCATAATTGCAAAATTTAAGATAAGACATTTAGAATGTTTCATGTTTTTTAATTTTGTTTTAAAGCTGTTTCTAATTTATTTATCGCAGCTTCCAAATTTGAACCTGTATTTTTATCATTTTGATTGGTAATAATTATCATTCCCAAATTATATTCTGGCAAAATTTTAAGGATATTGGATGTTCCGTTTGAACCACCGTCTTTTATGTAGTTTGTATTGCCCTTTTCATCTTTTAAAATATCCCAAAAATATCCCATATCTACGTTTGGATATACTTTTCTATGAGATTCAACAACAACCTTATTATTTGAATTTAATTCAAAATTTATATACTTGCTTAGATCCTCCATTGTTGACTTTAAAAATTTTGATGCTCCCCATATACTTATTGTTAAAGGTTCCATAACTTCACCCTTTACATTATATCCATTGGCGAGTATCTCATTATTTTCTAAGCGAAGCTTTGTAGATTGCATTCCTAGCTTTTTAAAGATTTTCTGTTCCAAGAGTTCTTCATAATTCTCCTTATATACATTTTCTAAAATATAAGCGCATAATTCAGGTCCTAAAGCACCATATTTAAAACCAGTTCCTGGAAGTGAATCTACTTTTACATTTCGTAGATCAGATAAAAAATATTTTTTAGTATAGGCTAGATCGAGTCTATTCTTATAAAAAAGAAAACGATCTGCAGGATATTTTTCTCTTATTTCTTTGGTAGAAGGAAAAGGAACCTGTATTCCACTTCTATGAACTAACAAATCTTTGATTTTTATTGGTTGGCCTTGAAATTCTAAATTAAGAAAATTTCCATTCAAATATTTTCTGATATCTTCCTCTAATTCGATTTTATTATCCAATACAGCATTAGCCATCAAGGTTCCTGTAAAGACTTTAGTAGTAGAACCTATTTCAAAAATTGTATGATTGGTTGCCATGTTACCTTTTCCTTTATCCAACTCTCCATAGTGTTTGATATAGGTTTTTTTGTTTTTGACAATTGTTATTGAAAAAGAATTAGCTCCTGAGTTTTTTAAAAAAGATGATGCAACCGTATCCATAGTATGGTAGACAAAATTGTCTATTTCGGAATGGTTCTGCCCAAAAATATAGACGGAAAAAAATATAAAAATAAAAGATAACAATTTTGTCATATCTGCATTATTTAAAATTTAATTTACATTTAAGCTTAAGCACAACGGATTCTGGAACTAGTTTTATTTAATCCATTTTTCAATAGTGCTAATAAAAATCTGTTGTTGATCAACAAATAAATAATGCGAACAATTATCAATAATTTTGAAGTTCTCTTTTTTAACGATATTCTTCATATCATTTAATTGTTTTTCTGAAAATATGTTGTCTTGTTTCCCATAAATTGCAAACAACTTCACTCGTTTTTCCAGTTGTTTTAAAATAGGTTTGGTGTCGATATTATTTTTACTTTCATTTTTATAAAATAATAGTGGTGCTTTGTCATTTCTGATGTTGTTTTTATTAAACTGGCTTAATTCATACATTTTCCAAATTTTATTGGATTCAATAGTAGGAAATGGCATTTTAAAATAATTATTTTTGCTAGCGAGTTCATAACATTGTTTTCTATAATCTGCAGAATTCTTATTTAATTTCTCTATTTCGTTCACTTTTGAAAGCATTAAAATATCCTTTTTGTCTTGATAGATTTTTTTGGTTGACTCTAAAATGTGGTTGTACGTATCTTGTTGAGAAAATAATGCCCCTGCAAGAATTAAAGAATTTACTTTTTCAGGGTTTTGTTCGGTAAATAATGTTCCGACTAAACCTCCAAAACTGTGTGCAATTAGAGTTGCTTTTTTGATGTTGTATTGTTTGTAAAGCTCATTCAAATCATTAATTGCTTCTTGATAAGTAAAAGTGGCAGTTGTGTCAATCGAACGACCTTCACCACGTCTGTCATAAACAATTACATAAAATCCTTTTTCTGCTAATTTCTCGGCAGTTGTTCCTTCAAAAAGTGTAGAATTTCCTCTCGGTCCTCCGTGGATAAAAATTATGGTAGGATTTCCACTTTGTCCATACCCTTTTGAATAAATGGTATTTGTCTGAGCGTTACTTAACAACGAATTGATAATATAAAAGATGAGTAAATATATTTTCGTCATTTAAAATACTATTTAAGAAGGTTGGTTTGTTTTACAATGGCTCTTATTTCTTGTTCAAAATAATAAGCAATATCAAAATTTTCATTGGCTTGATTTTCCATCACAATCACACTAGTTTTTGTTTTTGGATAATATAAGTTTACGGCAGTAAATCCTTCACGGGGATGAAAACCGGTGTGTCCAATTTCATTGATGCTGTCTTTGTCATTTATTCGCAAACCATATCCATAACCTATTGGTTTTTTACCAAATAATGGATGCACATTCGTTATCGAATAATTAGTCATCATTTTATAAGTTGCCGATTTAAGCAATTTTCCATTATGCAAACATTCATCCCATTTTGCCAAATCAGGAGCGGTAACGATTAAATGGCTAGCAAAATATTCTTCAGGTGTAAAATAAGAATGTTCATTTAGTTTAAAAGTTCCATCTTTTTTTATCGTGTGTCCTTTGGTCAAAAAAGTACTATTACTTTGTGTGGGATAATAACTATTCTTCATCTCACATTTTTTGAATAGAGCTGTTACTAATTCCTGATAGCTTTTATGACTTTGTTTTTCAAGAATTTTCCCAGCCAAATAATATCCAACATTAGAATAACTAAAAGCTGTTCCTGATACAAATTTTAATGGTTTGTCTAGATTTTCACTATCCAATCCAGACGTATGGTTTAGCAACTGATAAATAGTAATTGTATCAGCCCAATTGTATTTTAAATCAGGTAAATAATTACGGATTGGTATATTTAAATCAATCGTCCCTTTTTCGGCTTGTTGCAAAATAAGCGTTGCTGTAATTTGCTTAGCGATGGACATTGTAGAAAAATGGTCTGTAATTTTTAAAGGTGTTTTTTTATTAAAGTCTGTATAACCAAATGCTTTTGAATATTTCACTTTCCCATCTAGTTGAATCAAAACAACACCATTGAAACTCCGTGGATTAGTGTTTTTAATTAAACTGTCAATTTTTGCGCTGTAGTTATCATTTTGTTGCGCAAACATGTTTATTGATAAAAATAGAATGATGACTAAATTTATTTTTTTCATTTTTAAAAAATTATTTGTTTTTATTTTAAACTTCGGCAAACACACAATGTCTTGGTGAATGGCGAGGTTTGTGATTAGAGAATTGAGGCTTTTCCATTAAAAACAAATAATCTAAGTAAAAAACCATCTTCAAATTAATCCTAAAAGCTCACTCTCGGCAAAAGGCGGGCGTTTTTCGTTATTGGGATTTCAGAATTGGAATTTTCACAAAACTATCATTATACCATTTAATTTTAAGTGGGATTTTTGCATCTTTTATCGTTTCTTCGGTTACTGTTTTTCCAGTTCCGTAATTCAATTCTGAAAATGGATTTTTATTTACATTTAGATAAATTAATAATCTACTGCCTTTATTTAATTGTTTACTTACTAAATGTGTATTCGAGAAAGAAATAGTTTCAATAACATGTGGCTTCAACAATTTTCTTTGAGTAATATCATTTGAGTAACTTGCACGTCCAATAAAATAGGATAGATGAAAATATTCACCATTTGGCATTACTTCATATAATGTAACGCCGATATCCATATCAAGTTTGTTGATACTTGCTTTAATTTCGCCTAAAAAAGAGCCGTTTATTAGTATTGGTTCTTTTAAAGGCTCGCTTATGAAATTAAATCCATTACTTGTGTCAATTTCTTTGCGAATGATTGGTTCTGGATAATAATCATTATTGGTTATTTCTCTATTTGCAAAATCAACTTCTTGTGTTAAATAACCTTTTTTAGTAGGTTTTTTTGAACTCAAAGAATAAAATTTATCTAACTTGTTATTGGTTAGATAGAGAGTTAGAAAATCGTTACTCATTTTATCAATTGATGGTGCACTACACCATTCATTTCTACCCATTACCTCATAATTTATTCTGTCTTTTAAAATTTCTGGTTTAGTTCCGTTTTTTAAAATGTAATCAAACCATTGGTATGTGATTTTATTAATATCGAATAATGCAACAGCATCAACTTTATATTCATACAAAATAGCTTCTCCACCGTTTTGTGTACCAAAATGTCCGTAAGGCCCAATAACAAGATAGGCTGGAGTTTCAGGGCTATATTTTTGAAGTTCTCTTAAATAATAAAGACCAGAGCTTTGTCCATCATTATAATAGCCGTCAAAAGCTAAAATGGGTATTTTTATTTGAGCAAAATCCTTTTTATAAGGTGTCATTTTTTGCCAATAACTATCGAAAGATGGATGAGTTATCCATCGTTGAAACCATTTATTAGGAACGCCATCTATACTGTCCAATTTCTTATAGGCAACTCCTGTTTCCCACCATTTATTTTGCATTTTCCTAAAGCGTTGTCTATCGTTTCCTGACACTGTATCTAAATATTTATTGTTGCCAACGTAAAATGACCATTCGTAATTTGGATTTACAAAAATATTGTTTTCTACAGGTAAACCTTGTCCTGGTCTTGCTGCTACATAAGGTACAATTGTTTTAAGTGCAGGATGAAGAGTTTTGCAAACTGCCCATTGTGTAAATCCATTGTAACTACCACCATACATTCCAACACTTCCATTACACCATTTTTGTTTACTAATCCAGTCAATAACATCATAAGTGTCATTTCCGTCATTTTCGTATGGTAATATTTCATCTGGACTAAATCTTTTTCCTCTTGCATACATAATGACTCCAATATAACCTTGGTCTACAGATTTTTTTAATGATGCAATATCTCTTCCTTTATCTCTAACATAAATAGTGGATTGAAGTATTACTGGTAGAGGATTTTCATCACCTTTTTTTCTTCCGACTATTAAAGATAATGTTGCACCATCTCTTGCTTTTACGGAAATACTATCTTGAATGTTATAGATACTATTTAAATTTTCCGATTTTGCTTTTACCGTTTGTTGTGCTGACAAGTTGTAAACTGCCAGAATTAGAATTATAAAGTTCAAAAATGTTTTCATTAATATTGTTTCTGTTTTTTACTCTTTCGGTTTTTAGAGTCCGTTGCATTAGGCTTGCAGTTAACTTACTTCTGTACGCAAGTAACTTGTACTATTCCTTATTATAATATTAATTTTCACAAAAATAAGCATCTACTTAAAATCTATTTTACGGACTTTTGACCTAAAAATTACGGTTTTCTGAACATTCAATCGTAATCCATTCAATTTTGTAATTATAAAAAGGCTTAATAATTGTTAGTGTTTAATGGAATACAATTTTTATTTTAGTTCCTTTTCCTTTTTTAGATTCGATTTCTAATTTCCCTTTTAGCAAATTAACTCTCTCACTAATATTAGTCAATCCAATTCCTTTTTTTTGGACATCTTCTTCAAAACCATCACCATTATCAGTAATAAATAAATTCATAATGGCATCAGATTGAAAAATTTGTATTTCGCATTCGCTAGCATTTGAATGTTTATTTACATTCAAAATTGCTTCTTGAATAATCCTATATAAATTAATTCTGAAAATATTTTGAAAATCACTCCAATTTATATTTTCATCTCGGCTGTATTTAAATTTGACAGCGCTTATATTTTCTTGATGCTTTATCAAATTTAAAATAAGAGAATCAAAATCATTTTTATCAAAGAAAGACTTATGATTTAAAGCATGTGAAATATCTCTGATTTCATTTTCAATATTTTGCAATTCGAAAATAAAATCTCTCCTTTTTTCTATAGTTTCTTGACTTGTTTTGGAATTCAAAACACCTAAATTCATTCTGACAGCATATATTTTATTCATAATACCGTCATGTAATTCTTTGGATATTTTAATCTTTTCAGTCTGCTTGGCTAAATTAATTTCGTCTTGCTGTTCAGACATTAAATGATGTAAATCATCATTAGCGTTCTGTTGCATTTTTAATAAACGGAGTTCCCTATTTTTATGCTTGAAAGATCTCCAGAAAATGACAGAGACAAAAAATAAAATCAGTACGAATGAAACGATTAAAATGATAAAATTCTTTTTACTTAAATCTGCATTTTCATTCTCAACTCTTGAAGTTTCATATTCTATTCTGGCATACTTGTCGTAACTTTTCTTCTGAATCAAATTAAGACTATCGCTAATTCTAATGTATTCATTCGCATAGCGCAAACCATTTTTACTATCTGCCTTTTGAAGCAATTCTAAGCTAGATAAAATTTCATTATTGTTCTGAATTTTAATTGCTAATTTTTTAGCTTTCAATAAATAAAACATGGAGTTTATTGTGTCTTTTTGTAGTAAAAAATATTCGCCTAACCTCAATTTTCGATAGAGAATCTCGGATTCATTGCCAATACTATCTGCTATTTTTAAAGATTCTAAAAACATGGATTTAACATTCCTAAAATCGCCATCTTTCATTTTAGAATAGGCTAAGTTCGAAACAACCTTTGCGTACAATTCAGGCGATTTTTTTCTTAAATCTTCAGATGGAAGTTTCTTGAGTATTTCAATTGACTTTGAATATTCTTTTTTTAAATCGTACAGGTTACAAATGTTAACAAGAGAACTTATATTGTAATAGTTTATTAACGCTGTATCATAATGATTGGCTTTCATTTCTGTTATATTGGCAAGCGCAAACTTGTGATATTTTAATGCTGAATCGTAATAGGTTAGCTTTTCTAAACAATTTCCCATCAATATATTACAACAATAAATTAAATCAATTTTTTTTGATTTTCGGAGATATTTCAATGCTTTAGAAAGTTGTGTTTGGCACTCTAAATAATTTCCATCATAAAATAAAACATAAGCTTTGTTAAATAGCATTCTTGCAACATTTTCATAGTCGTGATTACTGTAATATAATTTTTCTGCTTTTAGATAATAAAAAAAAGCACTGTCTTTTTTTGAGTTTTGGTAACAATCCCCAATATAATAAAGAGCTGTTGGTGTTGTATTTTTATCATTTGCTTCTTTAGATAATTTCAAAGTTTCCAAACTTGTTTTTAAAGATTTTTTGTAATTATTTAAATAATAAAACTCAGAAGAAACTTTTAGATAATCTTTTCTTGTAATCGAGTCATTCTTTCTAAATTTTAATAGTGCTACAATCGAATCTAAATAGGCTTCTTTTTTGCTATTATGTAACTTATCTATATAACTTTTATCAAACATAGCTTGATCCTTTTGCTCATAAATTGATAAATTATCCTTAGTGCAGGAAATAAATAATAATGTAAGTAAGCAGAAAAAAATGCGTTGAGAATTAATCAAAATTGATAGTATTAATAGATATCAAATATACTATATTGAAACAAAGAAGTCTAATTCATTTTTTAAATTGCAGGACAATATTATATTTTAAAAGAAGTGAATTATCAAATACCTTCTATGAATTTAAAGTATTATTTCACAGAATAAAATAAATAAAAGGGTTCACTTATTATAGTTACAACGTAATATTTTTATAATTTCGTTCAAATCTGAATATACAAAAAATGGATTATAATATTTTAATAGTTGACGATCATCCTATGACAGTTGATAGTTATGTTAGTTTATTGTCTGATAGTAATTTACATAAAAATAATGTAAACTTCATAAAAAGTTATAACTGTGAAGACGCCTATAAAAAAATAAAAATCCTTTTTGCAGAAGGTAAGAATATCGATTTTGCTCTTCTGGATATTAATCTTCCTCCTTATCCAGATTTAAAAATTAATAGTGGTAAAGATTTAGCTTTTTGTATTAGAAAAATGCATCCAAACTGTAAAATTACACTTCTTACAATGCATACTGAATCTTCTATTATTGATTCAATTATTAAAAAAATTAATCCTGAAGGTTTTATTTCAAAAAGCGATATTAATTTCGAAATATTCCCAACGATTTGCAATAAAATTATTCAAGGGGAAAAATTTTACAGTGCCGAAATTATAAAATCGCAACGAGAATTATTGAAGCAAAATATTAATTGGGACGAACACGACAGTCAAATTCTAGTATTGCTCTCTCAAGGAATCAAGAATATAAATTTACCCAATTATATTCCTCTATCGATGAGTGCTATAGAAAAAAGAAAAGCGAGTATAAAAAATCAATTATTATCCACAAAAGGAAATGATAGTGAATTAATAGCGAAAGCTAAAAAAATAGGTTTATTGTAAAAAAATAACGCCAATGTCTTCCATTGGCGTTATCTGTCTTATGTGGGCTGTCAGGGGATACAGTTGAACACCTTATACCTATTTTAACCTTTTTTGAAGGTCTAAAGTGATGGAAAATACATAAGAATAAAATTCTCAATATTATCTGATGAAATGTAAAATATGTAATATATAGACTTAAAACTTTTAGTTCAATTACTTAGAAATTTATTAATGTAATTTTCAAAATTTTAATATCAAGTCATAATTAGTAAATTAAATGATTAAGTTGTAAAAAGTTCAAAGTCGATAAGTATTGTTAAATAGGCGCTAAAAATCTAATAAAATCAATTGACAAATAAATTAACTACAAAACCTTAAATATATTAAAATTTGAGATTTTATTTAGTAAATTACCTTCTAAAAACATCCCTAAACTGATATATCAATCTTTCGGTAAGTCTTAAATCTTCTGTAATAATTTCAGCACTTCCAGACATCACTTGTTGAAATGTTATTCTCTTCTTATATGAGGTTAATAAAGTTTTTGGCAAACTGACATCAATCCACAAATTTCCGTCTTTATCGGGTGTTAATGATATATTTTTGATTTTACCATTCAACATTCCATATTGGCTGTCGGGAAAATTAGTCAATCGAATATTTACCTCTTGACCAATTTTTATTTTTCCTGAATTAAGTGCGGGTGCTTTGAGCTTTCCAATATATCCTTTTTCTAAAGTGGGAATCACTGCAAAAAAAGCATCACCAGATATAATAGTTTGGTTAGCTGTCCATATTTGTAAAAAAGATACTTTCCCAGTAACAGAAGATTGCAATACATATGCTAATTCCCAATCTTTTATTACTTTTTTCAACTGATAAAATGCTTGTGTTTTATTACTTTCCAAATTGATTTCTTCCTTGGTTCCGTTAATTTTTGTGCTTTTAATGTTTTTATTATTTTCAATCAAAGTTGATTTTAATTGTGAAATAGTACTCAATAAATTTCTATAATTTTTTTCTGCCTGGAGATAGCCGAGTTTTTTATTATCAAAATCCTGGGCTGAAATCACACCCTTATTAAATAAACTTTCATAACGTTTAACATCTTCTTTTTGCAACAAAAGCAGCATTGTTAAGTTTTTCTCTATCAATGATTTCATTTTGCTCAGATTACGAAATATTACTTGCAATTGTATCGTCAAACATAAAAGTATCTTGCATTACCGCACCACAATTTGAACGCCAAAAATCATTATTAATATGGTTTAATTCAATCCCCCCAATCGAAATACTACATTTTGTTGGCTCATAATACTTTAATAATAATGTCATTAAAGTAGTTTTTCCACTTCCACTTGCTCCCATTGTGGGTTTTGTTTTACCTTCTGGAATACTGCAATTTAGATCTTTCAAAACAAAAGGGGTTGATTTGCCTCCATATCGATAAGATAAATCTTTAATCTCAATGGTTTTGTTTTCAGAAAGTTCACTTACTTTATGCAATGAAGAATCATCCTCATCTTCTTTGCAATGAACCTGAGACAATCTCTCCAAACTTATTTTAGCATCTTGCTAAGTTTTTACAAATGTGACAAAATTCCCCAATGGTAAATTCAATTGTGCTACAATGTATTGAATGGTAACCCAGGGTATGGCTGTCAGTACTCTTTATGAATTGTGTGAATATTATAAAGTGCCAATATTTGAGTTTTTCAAACGAGTTGAAGAAGTTGACAAATGATTAAAAATAAAAGATATAAATAAGTAACATGCTGCGAAGCATCTTTTTTGTTTTGCAGCGATAAGGAATACT
This sequence comes from Flavobacterium cupreum, assembly GCF_003996965.1. Taxonomy (GTDB): domain Bacteria; phylum Bacteroidota; class Bacteroidia; order Flavobacteriales; family Flavobacteriaceae; genus Flavobacterium; species Flavobacterium cupreum. The sequence continues at coordinate 118,103 of NZ_QWDM01000018.1, forward strand.
TATTAATTCGGGAGAAAGAATTGTCAATAAAGTAGTTTTTGGTTTGCTCTTACAAGGAATTGTATACAAGCGTTCTATATTTGAGATATGTTATGTGATAGTAGGGGGAGTTGTCGTGTGGTTTATAGGTCTTTATTTGAGAGGGAGATTTTATGAGTTTTTGAGGAACAGGCATTATAATGGTAGTTGGAGAAATAGAAATAAATAATTTGTTTAAGGGTGAAAGGAAAAGATACTGTGAAGCATCTTTTTTTTTTTTGCTTAATTTTAATGATATAAGAGGCAACTTATCGAATATTTTTATGGAGGCAACTTTGTTTAGAATTAAAAAAAGAATCAAGTTTAGAAGATAATTTCTATTGTAGTTCCGTTTCCTGTGCTTGAAGTAATTTTCAATTCTCCATTCAGTGCTTTAGTTCTCTCATTGATGTTTTTCAAACCAATACCCTGTTTTACCTTTTCAACGTTAAAACCAATACCGTTATCCCAAATTCGGATTGTTATTTTGTCACCTGTTTTTAGAAGCATTACATAGCATTTTTCAGCTCTTGAATACTTATTTATATTTTGTATACCTTCTTGAATTATACGGTAAATATGTATTTTGCTATCAGTTGAAACCATCGACCAGTTAATGTATTTGTCGATTGTTAGATCAAATTTTGTGTTGAAATGATTCTGTTGGGGTTCTACTAAATGGGTTATTATTTCAGGTAAATTTTTGTCTTCAAAAAGTAGGTTTTGTGTTAAGTCATGAGAAACTTTTCGTATTTCATTTTCTGCCTTCTCAAGTTCTTTTACCAATTGCTCTTTTTTATAGGTTTGGTTTGGTTCGAGTTGAATTAAATTAAAACGAGTCGTAAAAATACTATTCACTATACCATCGTGTAATTCCATTGCGATACGGTCTCTCTCTTCCTTGCGAGCTTCTTCGGTCTTTGATTGTTGTTTTAACATTAATTGATAAATTTTTTCATTTGCTTTTTGCTGTTCCTGTGTAAAGAGCAACTCCTTGTTTTTTGACTTAAGCCTGTATACAAAGAAGATAGCCACCAAGAGGGTAAAGAATACGATTGACGCAATAATTATATAAGTGTTGCGCCTTGTTAATACTTCATTTTTTTCTTCTAACTGATCCGTTTCATAGGCAATTCGAGCAAATTTGTTACGGGTCGTCCTTTCTACTGCATGTATGCTGTCATTAACTTTGAAATATAAATTGGCAAAATAGGTTTTATTTTTAGTGTCATTCTCTGTTAATAATTTCAATGAATTAAGAATATCGTAATTGCTTTTTATTTTTTTTGACAAAACGTATCCTTCTTTAATAAATTTTAGAGCTTTGAGGGTGTCTTTCTTGTAGAGATAATACTCCCCAATTGCTATTTTACTCGATATAATACCCTGTTTTATTTGAAGACTATCTCGAATTCTTAATGATTCAAAAAACATTTCCTTTATTCCTCTGTTGCTACCGGATTTCATTTCAGAATAAGCCAGATTGTTTAGCAACATTGCATATAGCTTTGGCTGATTTTGTTTTAAATCCTTCGTTTGTAATCCTGCTTTGTATAAAAGAATCGCCCTCTTATAATCTTCCATTTTCTTATAAACTCCACCCATATTATTGTAAATGGACGTTCTAGATTTAATCACTCTTTCTTTAGAATAACCTTCACTGTCCAGTTTGTCCAGTTGTTTTAGAGCTAACTCAAAATATTGTAAGGATTTTTTATAATTGTTTATTTCTTCTACCGAAAGTCCTAATAAATTATAGCACTCATAAGTCAATCTTGTATTATTAGTTTTAGAAAGGAATCTCAAAGCTGTTACTACTTCGATTTCACTTTCAGTAAAGTTTCCAGCATCATATAATATCCCCGCCTTATATAGTGCTGTTCTGCCTATATTTAAAGTATCTTTAATGCTTTTGTATAATTTTTCAGATTTTGCATAATAATAGAATGCACTATCCAATTGTGTTTTATCGTCATAATAATCACCCATATAATAAAGAGATTTCGATATATGGGAGCTATCGTTACCCTTAACAGATAATTGGTAAATATTTCTAGTTACATTTAGATACTTATCTAGTAAATTAAGATCGTAATATTTGACTGCAACTTTAAAGCATAAATTTCTTGTTACAGAATCATTTTGGAGACTCTGCAGCTTATCACACAAAGTATCCAAATATTTTTCCTTTAAATTGTCATTAAATGATTCATCTTCAATGTTCTCTATAAGCTTTGAAATATCTTTTTTATTCCCATATTCAAATTTCTTTCTCTGACAAGACACGATCAGTAACAAGAAAGTAGTTAGCACAATTATTTTTAATTTTGTTTTCAATTTTTAATAAAATTTATAAATCTCATCAAAAATAAAGATTAAAAACCAGACAATCCGTTTTTAAAACGTGTTGCCTGATTCATTATTATAATTTTTAATCTTTTACTTTATCTTTATCGTTATCTCCGTAATCTAAAGTGTTAATTGTACCTGTTGACAAGCTATCGATGGCTGTACGGGAGAATTGATTTTGATTTTCTGCATTGATTTTTTTAACATCTTCCATACTGTCAACAGAACAAGAAGAAATAATAACAAAAATGGCCATACAGCCAAACATAAATAATAGCTTTTTCATTAAAAATGGTTTAAAAATTAGGAAATAGTTTATGTGGCAACCTTGCAAAATGCAGTTGTCATTTTTTGTAGAAAAAGCTGGGAATTAGCCGTTATCTGGTATTGAGCATGACATTGATTTTTAATGCAATGTTCCCTCATTCTCAACACTAATTTTAGAAGCCTCTGTTGATTTATCAATTGAAATCGGTACAAATTAACAGTTAAAAAAGTATTGATTTTTCGAATTTTAGAAGGTTATAGTGAACTAGGCTATTCTGATAGTTTCATTGGAATTCTAAAGGGTGAAACTTTATGTTTTAAACGGCAGGAAGTGTTGAAATAAGTTCTTATAGCGACAAAAAGAGTTTGCAAAAGAGAGTCTAAATATCCATTTTACGGATTATGGCATCAATATTGCCCCTATAGCTTAAAGAAAACGGGAGCGCTTCATTATAATTCAAATAGCATTTTGATTTACTGAAATGAATTCGAGATACGTAGTGGATATTAACGATATAACTTTTATGTATCCTCAAAAAATAAAATGGCAGGCTGTTTTCGAAATGCTTTAATGTTTTGTATGCATTAACGGTTTTCCCACTAGACAATTGAATGTCAGTTGTGTTGTTGTCCGCTTTTAAATAAACAATATCCTGTAATGCTACAAATTGATAGTCACTGTATGATTTAACACAAATAGTGGAAGTGGTATTGGGCGGGTTTCTTTTCTCAAATTTAAAAAGACATTTCCCTAATTGATGTAAGTGTGATGGTTTAAGGACATAATCACTGATGCCAGATTGTATCGCCTCAAGAGCATAATCCGGTGATGAAGCCAACGCTATAAAATAAGGCATCGAATCAAGATATTGATGTAATTCCAGTATTGTTGAAAAAGATAAACCTTTATCTTTGGCTCCAAATGGAACATCTATTAGTACTAATTGTGGTTTCAGTTTGCAGATTTGTTCAACAGCAGTCTCGCTATTTTTTATTTTCCCTACACAAAAATAGTTTGGGAAATTTTCGAAGAGTCTCATAGTTTCCTCAATAGAAAGTTCATCATCGTCAATAATGAGAAAAGAATAACGCATATTTGTGGCGGGTATAATAAGAGTAATGCAATCTAGATAAGAAAACATTTTTTTTGTTGCAGAAAAACTGCCTATTTTGTTAAAGTTAAATGATAAAATAAATGAATATACTTGTGGTAGATGACCACCCTATGACGGTACAAGGCTATATTAATGCGCTTAGCAAGGATGATTTTGCATCACTTCAGCCTATTTTTAATACCGCATATAATTGTGAGGAAGCACATAACTGTGTTTTAAAGGCGAATTGTGAAAAGCAACCGTTTGATTTGGTTTTAATTGATCAGGGTTTGCCTGGATATGAATCAAAAGCCATTAACTCTGGTAGTGATATGGTTTTGTTCATTAGAAAAAACATGCCTAATTGTAAAATTATAATGATTACAGCGCATACAGAGGTGATTATTGTTTATGATATGGCCAAGAAAATACGCCCAGAAGGTCTTATTATAAAGAATGATATTACCCCAAACAATTTACCAATAGTTGTAAAAGAAGTAATGCAAGGAAATCAGTATCAAAGCCCTACGGTAAAAAGCTGTATTAATGAAATATGGAAAAAAGAATTAATGGTTGAAGATTATAACCGACAAATTCTTTTTTACTTATCCAAAGGTTTTAAAATAAAAGAGCTAGAACCAATAATTTATCTCACCACTAGCACTATCCAAAAGCGCATTATCAAGATGAAAAAAGCTTTTGATGTAACGGACGATATTGGTCTCGTTAAAGAAGCGATAACGCAAGGTTTTGTTTAACACTTCTTCAATTTTAACATATTTTACTTAAAAATAACCTTCTTTGTTAAAGGTTGTTTTTGTTAGATCTGTATTCCATTTCTTATTTATACTTTCGGCATAGAAATAAATAGATAATGTCTATTCTTCTTGCTGAATTAAAGTATAAAGATGAAAAAAATATCGAAGAACTATTTTATTGCTGTTTTAATATTGACGTTACTACCTGTATTATCATACTCTCAAATAAAAATTAAAGGTCAAATTCTAAATTCTGAAAATAAACCAGTTGAATTTGTCGAAGTACTACTTTGTAGTTCTGATTCAATAGTAATAAAAAGTGAATTTTCTGATGAAAACGGGAATTTTACAATAGAAACTAATATAGGTAACTACAGGCTGAAAATAAGTCAATTGGGAAAAATAATGTTTGAGAGAAATATCGAGTTAAGTAAGGATTTAAATCTTGAAACTATTAAAGTTAATACAACTAATCAATTACAAACTGTAGTTGTAAAGAATAAAAAGAAATTGATTGAACGAAAAGTAGATCGATTGGTTTTTAATGTCGAGAATTCTATTTCGGCTATTGGAGGCGATGCGACCGATGCATTAAAAGTTACCCCGGGTTTAAGAATTGAAGAGGATCAAATTTCTATGATAGGCAAAAGTGGAATGTCAGTGATGATTGATGATAAGCTTATCAAATTATCGGGGGATGATCTGATAAGCTTTCTCAAAGGAATTCCGTCTGGTAACATCAAGAGTATTGAGGTGATTTCTAATCCACCTGCAAAATATGATGCTGAAGGAAATAGCGGAATCGTAAACATAAGATTGAAGAAAGCAAAAACGAATAGTATAAGCGGTAATTTAAAAACTTCGTATTCACAGGCCAAATATCCTTTAGGAACTTTGGGCGGCGGATTAAATTATCAAAAGGATAAATTAACAGTTACTTCAAATATTAATTATAATAACGGAAGTACGGCACCATATCAGGAATACACAATATTTTATCCTAAATATACTTGGTTTGAAACCAATAAGGTTAGAAGTTTTCAAAATAATTTAAGTGGCGGAGTTACTTTAGATTACCAAATTAATTCAAAGACAACGATGGGATTACAGTATTCAGGAGCTTCAAACAAACCTATTCGTAAAGGATTAAATACATCAAATATTACAAATAATAATTTTGTTTTAGATTCTTTAATTGTTACTCCATCTCGTCTTGAAATCGAAAGAAACACACAGTCAGTAAATTTTCATATAGTAACAAAAATTGATAGTACAGGTCAAAAACTTTCTGCTGATGTTGACTATTTTAAGTACACTTCAGATTTGAATAATAAATTTAGCAGTAATACTTTTTTGCCTAATGGTAACAAAGTTCCTAATAGATATATAGCCGCAAACAATCTGAGCAATCAGGATATTGACATTTATTCGGCTAAAGTTGATTATGACTTGCCATTGAAATGGGCAGATCTTTCTTTTGGAGGAAAAGTCTCTTTTATAGATAATAGTAGTACTGTTTCTTATTTTAATACGGCAAATCCTGATCCAATTTATGATCCATCAAAAAGTAATATTTTTGATTATACTGAAAATACGCAAGCCGTTTATATATCCGGAAGTAAAAGCTTATCGAAAAAATGGGATGTGCAATTGGGTTTAAGATTAGAAAACACACAAACAAAAGGATTTTCTGAAACGCTTAATCAGACAAACGAAAATGATTATTTAAAACTTTTTCCGACTTTATATTTAACATATAAGTCATCTGAAAACAGCACTTTTGGATTTAATTATAACAGAAGAATCGACAGGCCGGGTTTTTCAAAGTTAAATCCATTTAGATTCTATACTTCTTCTTTTAATTATACAGAAGGAAACCCTTTTTTGCAACCTTATTTTACGGATAATATTGAATTCTCAAATACCTATAAAAATCTTTATAGTTCTGTTTATGCTTATTATTTAAAAAATGGTTTTGATGAAGTGGCTTTTGTTTCGGCTGGATCCATTACTCAAATTGTAAGGCCTATTAATTTTTATACGGAAAAAAGTATTGGATGGGTTGAGAGTTACACTTTTAATAAATGGAAATGGTGGGAAAGCAATAATCAATTGAATGTATATTACTCTCAAACGACTTCTGATATCCCAAATGTGCTTCCTAATATTGAAAGCTGGACTTGTTCCTTTAATTCGACAAATGTTTTTACTTTAAACAAAGCTAAAACTATAAAGTCAGAATTGAACTTTACGGGTAAAACTCCGGCAACTGCGGGAAGTTATAGGACATCTGGTTTTTATTATTTTGATATGGGTTTCAGTTTTTTATTTCTTAAGAATAAACTTCAGACATCTGTCAATTTCCTGGATTTATTTAGAACTCAAAAGAAAACATTTACACAAAATGTCAATGGTATAAAACAAGAAAATTATGATTATCGCGACACGCAAAAAGTTAGAATTTCGCTAGTTTGGAATTTTGGAAAATCATTAAAAACTCCAAAGAAAAAATTAAGCAATGAAGAAGAGAAAAAGAGAACTAATTAATATAGATCAATTCAAGCATTGAGTAGTTTGTTTTAATTAGTACAAAAGAAAAATGTCAACAATATACTTGCAAGGATACACCAACTCGGATCTAATGTGTTAAAACTTTGATTAACTAAAACCTTTAAACATTTTTATCATGAAAAAGACAAAATTTTCAAAAAAAGACCAGGAAGTACTTACTAAATCTTTATCGTTATTTCAAAATAACAGACTAAAAGATATCATGGATCTATCAGGAGCGAAATCCGTGCCTTCATTCTCTAGATCTACTTGGGAGAGATCAGTAGAAAATTAATTTTTAGGAGGGAGTTATTTTTTAACTCCCTCCTTCCCAAAAAAAAAGATTATGCCAAAAAACACTGATAACTTAAAATGTCGTTTTGCAGTAGTTAAAGTTGCAAGCAGATGTAATTTGAATTGTACATATTGTTATGTGTACAATCAAGGTGATAACACATATCTGACTCAGCCTAAGGTTATGAGTTTAGAAGTTGTTAAATCACTGATATACAGAATAAAAGAGCATTGTTTAGAACATGATATAAAGACTTTTACATTTATAATTCATGGGGGAGAACCTTTATTGGCGCCAAAAAGTTTTTACGAAAACTTAGTTGCAACATCAAATGAAATTCTGGAAGGTACTGGTATTAAGTTAAGATTTACAATGCAAACGAACGGTGTTCTTCTTTCGAAAGAATGGTGTGAGTTGTTTAATAGATTAAAAATATCGATTGGAATAAGTATCGACGGCCCAGAATTATATAATGATATGTATCGCATATATCATTCCGGTAAAGGATCTTATCATGATATTGTTAAAGGAATTAAACTTGCCAATGAATATTCAAGCGTACCTGTTGGAGTACTTTCGGTTATTAATATAGATATTGAGCCTGAAATGCTTTATGATATGTATCTCTCTCTGGATATTTCTTCTGTTGATATTTTATTATCAGACGGGAACTATGAAAATATTCCTGAAAAATTGGCGCTGGATTTAGAAAATAATACAACTCTACATGCTGATTGGATGATAAAAATTTTTGATCTATGGTTTAATGACACTACAAACAATTTAAAAATTGGTTATTTTGAAAGAATAATGTTAAGTGTTTTAGGTTATGATGTTTCAGCGGATAGTATGGGAAACAAAAACACTGATGTTCTTGTAATCGAAACTAACGGAGATATTGAATCACTGGATGTTTTAAAAATATGTGGAGATGGCTTTACAAAAGGAGATGCAAACGTAAAGATTAGCAGTTTTGATGATGCTTTACAAACGCCTTTGGCAAAGACATATCAGTTAAGTCATAAAAATTTGTCTCCTCAATGTGAAAAATGTGATGTCAAAGAAATATGTGGCGGAGGATATTTGCCTCATCGTTTTTCTCATGACAAAAGTTTTGATAACCCAAGTATTTACTGCTCCAATCTTATAAAGTTGATAGTTCATATACAAAACTGCATTATATCAAATTTACCAGAGGAAGTAATAAGAGATACTATGATTACCAAATTGGATTATGGAAAACAAACAGAAAGTATAAGCTAATTAATATGGAAGATCAATCATTAAATATATCTCTTGCACGTCATGCATTATTATTTTCGGATCAAAGTTGTGATATCTTTACAATTGTAGAAAATAAATTTAATCATTTTGTAAAAGACCATTTTTCTACATTTATTAAAGAAAATAATTTAGAAGAAGAGTATAGCAAGTTAAATCCTAAACAGAAAAAACATTTATTACAAACTCCGGAAGTGATAAATAAACTTTTATGGAAAGGTAATTATAAACCAGACCAGCTAAAGGCTTTTTTTTCTTATGCGATGGAAATGGAAGCGGCTAAGTTAAATAAGAAATTTGACTATGCCGAATACTCAGATAGTTCATGGGCGCTGGACGGATCATTTTTTATCAACCATACGGGAGATGATAATTTTGATACTTTTTCGACACCTTATTTATCAGACACCAAAATTCCAATTGATTGTTTTAGTATTTACAATAGAATTGATGAAGAACATATGCCTAAAGAATGGTTGTCGACAACCTATGATTATTCAGAGGCCGAAGAATTAACAGATAATTTAAGTGAGATATATGACCGTTTTGATCCCATTGTAAAACGATTGATTCAAAAACATATTTATACAATACTATTAAGAAAAATACCTGAAAAACAAACACTTTTTACATCAGGATCAGATGGAGGTTACATTGGAAGAATCGTTATTTGCAATGGTCATACTGTCGAAGAGAGCGTAATTGTAGATGCATTAGTACATGAAGCAATTCATGGATTGTTGTACATGATTGATGAGCTTAATGTTTGGCAGCCTGATAGAGAGTTATCTAATGAAATAGGAAGAACCGTAGTTTCGCCTTGGTCAAATAATTTTATAACAATAAGAAATTTGGTTCAGGCAATTTACGTTTGGTACGGTTTGTATAATTTTTGGGAGAAATATGGACACACAATATCTGAAACTTATAGAGCGGATAGATTAAAATTAATCAGCAAAGGTTTCTTACTGCTTGATCTTAATCCTTATAAAGAAATTTTAAATGAAAAAACATTTACAGAATTATGTTTAATAAAAAATGGTTTCGCTTAAAAAAATTTCCTTTTTATTATCAACTTTCAAGTACAGATTGTGGATTCGCCTGCATGCGAATGATTAGTGACTATTATGGTAAAGCTTATTCTGATGAAAATTATTCTGATGATCTTCAATACAATGGGATATCTCTTAGCAAACTAGAACTTTTTGCGACGTCTTTGGGCTTTAGTTCTTTAGTTGCTAAAACAGATTATAGTTCTTTGGTAAATAATGCTCCCGTTCCGTTTATTGCCTATTGGAATCAAAATCATTTTATCGTAGTGCATGATATTAATGATGATAAAGTTCAAGTTGCAGATCCTGAATTTGGTAAAGCCACATATTCAAAGGATGAATTCGTAAAAGGCTGGTCACAAAATCAAGAAGAAGGTGTTGTTTTATTGTTAGAACCAATTGATGAAAACGAAAAAACAAACAATTCAGGAAAACAAACAGGAGGAAATCTACAGTATGTAATTCAATATTTAAAGAATCATAAAAAGCAATTGTTTTTAATTGCTCTGACATTATTTGTATCTTCTTGTATCGAGCTTGTTTTTCCGTTTTTCTCGCAAAAAATTATAGATAAAGGTGTAGGTCTAAAAAATATATCACTTATTTATTTGATTCTATTTTCTCAAATTACCTTATTCATTAGTAGAGTTAGTTTAGAATTTTATAGATCATGGCTTTTTATACATATTAGCAGCAGGATAAGTTTATCTATAATTTCTGATTTCCTTATTAAATTAATGAAATTGCCGCTTAAATTTTTTAATAGTAAAAACATTGGAGATTTAACGCAAAGAATTAATGATCACAAAAGGATTGAAGGTTTTTTATCAAAAGATCTTATTCAGACTGTTTTTTCCATTTTTACAATCGTAATTTATTCATTCGTATTATTATATTTTAATTTAAATATTTTTCTAATTATCTGTATTTGTACAGCATTAGAACTGTTATGGATATTTAGTTTTTTAAAGAAAATTAAAATTTTAGACAAAAAAACATTTTCACTAGATTCCAAAGATCAAAATAAGATTTACGAGCTAATTAATTCAATGCACGAAATCAAATTGAATAATTTGGAAGAGAATAAACGAAAGGAGTGGCAAAAAATACAAACAAATATCTACTTAAATAATATTGATAAACTTAAAATCAATCAACGATACGAGAGCTATAGATTCATTAGTTTTCTTCAAACAATATTAGTTGTATTTGTTTCTGCAATTGCGGTAATGAATGGAACTCTTACTATTGGTAGTATGTTGGCAATTATGTATATAATTGGGGGATTAAATATACCTATTAGCCAATTAATAAATTTTGTAATGCAGTATCAATTAGTAAAGGTAAGTTTTGAAAGATTAAATGAAATTCACAATAAACCAGATGAAGAGAATATTAGTAGAGTTACTGAATTAGACGAAATACAAGATGTCAACATAGAAAATTTGAATTTTTCTTATGATAATTCAAATTATATTTTGAAAGATATAACATTAAAAATTCCAAAAGGAAAAACGACTGCTATTGTAGGTATAAGTGGCAGTGGAAAGACTACTCTCTTAAAGCTGCTTCTTAAATTTTATAAACCACAACAAGGCAATATATTTTTAAACGAAACGGCTTTAGAAGAAATTGAAAATAAATTGTGGAGAAATAAGTGTGGAGTAATTCTACAGGATAGTTTCGTGTTCTCCGATACTATTTCGTATAATATTTCTTTAGAAGAAAATCCAAATCAGGAAAGATTATTAAATGCTATTAAACTTTCAAACATTAATGATTTTATTGATAAGTTACCACTTAAGTTAAATACCCTAATTGGAACAGAAGGTATAGGCATAAGTCAGGGACAGCGCCAGCGAATATTAATTGCAAGAGCTATTTATAAAAATCCGGATTATTTGTTTTTTGACGAAGCTACCAATTCTTTAGATGCAAAAAATGAAAAAATTATTGTCGAAAATATAGATGGTTTTTTTAAAAATAAGACAATGATCGTGGTTGCACATAGATTATCTACTGTAAAAAATGCAGATCAAATAGTTGTACTGGATAACGGGGAAATTATTGAAATAGGTAATCACAATGAATTAATAAAAAGTAAAGGGAAATATTTTGAATTGATACAGAATCAATTAGAATTAGGACAATGATGAAAAAAAATGAAAATGATATATTTGGTAAAATACCCAATAAATTAACTTTTATTGGAATTGTAATATGTATATTAAGTATAGTATCGCTAGTCTTCGCTATTAATGTTTTATTTTATTAGTTAAACTATACTTGCTGCTAGTTATGTTGTTATACCAAACAAAAATATAAAATAGTTTGTTTTTTTATCCTCACCCCTGCCCTCTCTTTTGGAGCTACTGTGTACCCACAAGTATTTTTAGACACAAATTACACGAATTAATACAAATTTGGATGTCGTATTATTGCACGAATTTCTCAAAAGCAGATAAAAATAGATATAATTTATTTTTGTGAATTATTGCAAATTCCGGTTATATTGATCACCCCATTCCGTTTTAAAGTGAGCACCTGATTCCAGTTCAAAATGACCACCTAATTCCGGTGCAAAGTGAGCACCTCCGTTTTGATTAAAAACTATATTT
>NZ_QWDM01000190.1 GCF_003996965.1 Flavobacterium cupreum
CCCGAGCAGCACGATCGCCTCGGCCGTGGCGATGAACGAGAACGGGGTCGTGATGACCTCGTCGCCTGGCTTGACGTCGAGCGCCATGAGCGAGATCAGCAGCGCCTCGGTGCCCGAAGACACCGTCACGCAGTGGCGCGCCCCGGTGTACGCGGCCAGCGCGGCCTCGAGCTCGGCCACCTCGGGCCCCATGATGTACTGGCCGTGCTCGAGCACGCCCTGGATGCGCGTGTTGATGGCCTCGCGCAGGTCGAGGTATTGGGCCTTGAGGTCGATGAATTGCATGGTGGCGTCCGTTTCTGTTTTTG
>NZ_QWDM01000191.1 GCF_003996965.1 Flavobacterium cupreum
GTGGGTGTGGATCGCCTCCTCGAACGCCTGGCGCAGCAGGTATTGGCGGCATTCCGGCGCCGTGATGTGGCGGTAGGTGCCGCGCACGATGTTGTTCGCGGCGAGCGAATCGGCGGTCACGAAGAAGCCCAAATTTCTTTTCACGAGACGACGCTCGTCGTCGGTCAAACCGTTGGGATTTTTCCACAATTCGATGTCGCGCTGCATGTTGACCTCTTGCGGCATCCAATGGTTCGCGCAGCCGGCCAGATATTTATCCCACGCCCATTTGTATTTGAACGGGACCAATTGGTTCACATCGGTCTTG
>NZ_QWDM01000192.1 GCF_003996965.1 Flavobacterium cupreum
CATCAGGGCTTCCTCGAGGGTCGGCTCGGCGGCCGTGGCGCCGGCGAACGGGGCGTGCGGTTGGGCGATGCGCAGCGCCACGCGCTCGCCCTGGCGCTGCGCGTGCAGCACGTGCACCGTGGCGCGCAGCTCATCGTACGCGGCGGCGTCGACGTTGGCGCTCCAGACCTGGCCACGCGCCTGGGCCAGCATGGCGGCGGGCGTCTCGTAGGCCAGCAGCTTACCGCCGCGCATGATGGCCAGGTGGCTGGCGATGCTCTCGACGTCGGACACGATGTGGGTCGACATGATCACCAGCTTGTTGTA
>NZ_QWDM01000193.1 GCF_003996965.1 Flavobacterium cupreum
GGAGATCGCGCTGCGCGGCTTCGAGCGCGACATTCCGGCCGGCTTCCTGACCTATCCGGCCAGCCAGGCGGCCGACATCACCGCGTTCAAGGCGACGTTGGTGCCGGTGGGCGAGGACCAGATCCCGATGATCGAGCAAACCAACGAAATCGTGCGCCGCTTCAACCGCGTGGCCGGGCGCGAGGTGCTGGTCGAGGCGAAGGCGCTGGTGCCCGAGGTGGGGCGCCTGCCCGGCATCGACGGCAAGGCCAAGATGAGCAAGTCGCTTGGCAACACGATCAACCTGGGCGCCAGCGCCGACGAGAT
>NZ_QWDM01000194.1 GCF_003996965.1 Flavobacterium cupreum
ATGGGAAAAAGACCCATGCCGAGGCTCAAATATTGGCGGACGTAACACCTTCAATAGAAGTGTTGTGTGAAATAGTAAATTCTCATGTCATAAATTCCAGAAAATGACGTCTTCCGGATCCGCAGTTGCGCCGCCGAGAAGTATGGCACGACTATTCAAACTCCGTTAATTGCAGTGAAACTCGTGCCAGCAAGCCAGCGCGGGAGTCTGTGCCGGCCAGCATGGCGGAACGGGAGCGCCCAGCGCACGCCGGAAAGCACGATGTCCCATTCCTGCAGCCCTGCTGCCGGATCGGGGCTAGAGGGC
>NZ_QWDM01000195.1 GCF_003996965.1 Flavobacterium cupreum
AGTTGATCGGGATGCCATGGCCTGCTTCATTCATGACCCCCAGGCTATGTTGAGCATATGGATTCCCCTTTGCAGCAAGCGGACGCAGCGTGCTCAGCGCCTTCGAGTAATCACCTCGACTGTACGCCGCAAACCCATCTTTATAGTCGTCTGCGAGACACGGACTCGCTACCGAAGAGTAGAGCATCAGTCCAAAGATCAAATTTTTCATGCATTCCCATCCATCGGCTACCGATTCCAATAGCACGCTGTCGCTAACCCACAGACCGGGCAAGGGCACACCCGCTTCGTTTTTGGCCTGTTTAA
>NZ_QWDM01000196.1 GCF_003996965.1 Flavobacterium cupreum
GAGTGGAGCGCGCTCATGGCCCCCCACTGGCAGCAGACCATGAAGCGCATGGCGGCGCACCCGGTCGCCCTTTGCCTTCAGGACACCACCGAGCTCGATTTTAACGGGCAAGAGGCAGAAGGTCTCGGACCGCTGAACTATGAGACGCGGCGCGGCATGTATCTGCACCCGACCTACGTGGTCACGCCGCAGCGCGAACCGCTTGGCGTGGTCGATGCCTGGATGTGGGCGCGCGAAGAGCGCGACAAAGATGGCGTGCGCCACGGACAGAAGGATAGTCGCCGCTGGATCGGGGGCTACGAACG
>NZ_QWDM01000197.1 GCF_003996965.1 Flavobacterium cupreum
GTGCTCGCCGAGCCAGTGCAGATAGAATCGGAAGTCCTCGTCGGCGAAAAAGCAGGCTTGGCGATTGTTGCCGCGCTGGATGAGATGAATGGGCACATTGGGAAGCATCAGGCGGGCGCGGCGGGGCATGGATAGCTCGCAGAAAATCAAAGAGTCAGATTATCCGTTGATGAAGGCGTGCGGCTGATCACTCTCAACATCTGTACGGGGGCAGCGAGCGAAATCGGGCTTGGAGTATTTTCGCGATGTCATGCGAGAATTAGGCGTGCCGCCTGTCCTACCCCGTTTCCGCAGGCGGCCATCCC
>NZ_QWDM01000198.1 GCF_003996965.1 Flavobacterium cupreum
GTCCAAACCTGCTTTCGCGATATCACCGAGCTGCTGGCGACCGGTCGCTTTCCGGGCGCCCGCGTGTCCGAGCCGAAGCAGGAACAATATGGCGCCTTGGTCACCTATATTTGGGATCCCTCGGGCGTGCTGTTGCATTTGGCGCAATGGGACGTCGACGCCGGGGCTGCGCGCGCGACCAAATAGCGCTGTGCATTTGTACTGCAATGTGCGATTCTTCACCATCGGTACAAGCGTTCAGTGCCTTACCCACCAAAGGAGAAGCAGATGGAGAGCCAGATTGAAAGCCAGATTGAAAGCCCGGT
>NZ_QWDM01000199.1 GCF_003996965.1 Flavobacterium cupreum
TTGTATAGGCGTCAAGTTCTTGCGTTGCTCAAATATCGGCCAGAGCAGCTTGACCAACTTGTAGGCGGCGAACATGCACGCCGCGAAAAGAAGCAGTCCGCCTAGTGTATCTTTATCCATGGTCTCTCTCTTTAGCCGCTAAAGTTCGCGTCTTTCTAGGGGTGAGTTGCGTGACACGTAAACCGAATCAAAAGAAAAGGTATCCCGCCTTGCTCATCGGGATTCGGATCAGCCAGAGCACGAAGAGGTGCGCCGGGTAGTAGGCGTAGAAGACCCAGCGCAGCCGTGAAACGTTCAAACCAAC
>NZ_QWDM01000019.1 GCF_003996965.1 Flavobacterium cupreum
AAGTTTTTTCTTTGTACTTATATAGAACGTAAATTTCTTCCGAAAACTACTGCCCTAGCCCCGATGGAAGTGGAAATCCTTTTGCTTTTTGTTCTCAAAAAGCAAAAGATTGGAACGGACAGCGGGAAATAGCTTCATATTAAATTCCAAATTTTTAAATTCCAAATTCCAAAGGCTTCGCTGTGCTTAGCCGGACAGGATAATTATCTTAGACCTATAAAAAATAAACCCGGCAGGTTTTGGAAAACTGTCGGGTTGTAGAACGAAATCATTCCTTATGTAGTAATGGTCAAACTAATCGAATCGAATGGCTTTGACCGGTGATATCTTAGTGATTATATAGGACGGAATTAGAAGCACTACAAAACAGACTGTAATGGTTAGTAAATTCAACAGGATTACATAAACCCAATTAATATACACTGGTGCCTGATTGACATAGTAATTTTCAGGGTTGAGTTGAATAACTCCAAAATACTGTTGTACTAATAATAATGAGATTCCGATTAGGTTACCCCAGAAAAGTCCTCTTATAATGAGATAAAATGCATTATACAGGAATATCTTTCTCACCGCCCAGTTGTTTGCGCCTAACGCTTTTAATATTCCGATCATTTGTGTCCGTTCTAAAATAAGGACTAACAGAGCCACTACCATATTAATCGTAGCCACTATAATCATGATCGCAAGAATGACAATAATATTAAAATCGAAAAGCTGCAGCCAGTCAAAAATATAGCTGTATTTCTCTATCATTGTTTTAGTATCTAAACTGGACGATGTTTGCTCATAGATTTTATCGCCTGTTTCTTTAATTTTATCAAAATCCTTTACAAATACTTCGAAAGCCCCAACCTGATTTGGATTCCACTTGTTAATCTTCTGAATGTGGCGTATATCTCCTATTATATAAGTTGCATCAAAACTCTGAAATCCGGAATTAAAAATTCCTGTTATTTTGAAAAGACGGCTGTTCGGCATCTTACCCTGCTCCTCCTTGATAAAAAAGGTATTGAAATTGTCTCCGACTTTAAGACCCAATCGATCAGCTAGAAATCTGGAGATTATCACTTCTTCGTTTATGCCTTTAGAATAATCAGGTAATTTACCTTCAACCAAATACTGTTTTATCTTATTCCAATCGTAATCCAGACCAACTCCTTTGAAAATAATCCCTTCGAAAGAACTTTCTGTCCTAATAATTCCGGCTTTACTTGCGATTGCCTGTATATGGGTTACCTCCGGAACAGATTTAAAGTTGGGATAAAAGTCCTGTTTTTTAGAAATCGGAATTATTGTTACTTCGGAATTATTGTTATCATAATTCGAAATAACAATCTGACCGTTGAACGCAGAAACCTTTTCACGGATTTTTTGCTGCAGACCAATCCCTGTCGCCACAGACACCAGCATCATAATAATACCAATAGCTATAGCCGAAATGGCAATTTTTATAATTGGAGCTGAAATACTGCTTTTAAAATCCCTGGCAGTAATAAGTCTTTTAGCAATAAAATATTCTAGATTCAATTTTCAGTTATCTTATATTAGTGTTTCGCTTTCGCCTGAGTCAAAAATACATTTAAAAAAGCAAACATGAATTGTTCCGAAAAACAATTATACTTTATTTAAGTCAGGAAAAGTTTTATTTATAATGGAAGTCGTTTCTTCATCTCTTCAACAATATTATATGCTGCCGGGCAAATTGCAACATTTTTTAAGGTCAGATCTGAAATCTGATGAAACTTTTTACGATCGGTATGTGGAAATTCCCTGCATGCTTTTGGACGCACATCATAAATCATACAATAATTTTCACTATCTAAAAAAGTACAGGGAACACTTTTTAGCACATAATCTTTATCTTCATCAACCCGAAGATATTGCTCGATAAACTGCTGTGGTTTTTGCCTGAAAGACTTCGAGATTCTTTCGATATCAGCCAGCGTAAATAACGGACCAGTAGTTTTACAACAATTGGCACATTCCAGACAGTCTGTTTTCTTAAACTCTTTATCGTGCAATTCCTGCATAACATAGTCCAGGTTCTTAGGCTGTTTCTTTTTAAGCTTATCAAAATACTTTTTGTTTTCGATATGCTTATCTTTGGCTAACTTATTTAAGTTATTTAAAATTTGTTTCAAGTTTAAATTTTGGAGTTGATCTGCAAAATTAAACAACTTTAAACTTGAAACCTTAAACTTTGAACTAAATTACGATGAAAGATCTTTTTGGAAAAGCGATGTTCGACTTTCAAACCAATAATTCGCCTGAAAACATTATTACCGAGACTTCGATTTCTGAAGAAGATGAAATGAGTGTTGATTATTTATTTCGATCCTATAATGAAATGCCGAAAATCGAGCAAAAAGCTTTACAACTTGCCAGTGGAAAAATACTGGATGTAGGCTGCGGAGCCGGAAGCCACAGTTTGTCACTACAAAACGACCGTCATCTGGATGTTACTTCTATTGATATTTCGGAAAAAGCTATTGCAACCTGTAAACTTCGGGGTGTAAAAAACGCCAGGGTTCAAAATCTATTAGACATTGAAGAAGAAAAATTTGACACGATTGTATTATTAATGAATGGTGTCGGCATTTTTGGAAAGATGGAAAATTGCAACAACTATTTATCAAAATTAAAATCGCTTTTGCATCCAGGCGGGCAAATTCTGTTAGACAGCTCGGACATTATTTATATGTTTGATGAAGATGAAGACGGTGGGAAATGGATCCCTTCTAACAATGATTACTATGGCGAACTTGTTTTCAATATTTCTTATAAGGGAGAAAAAGAAGAACCTTTCAGCTGGCTGTACTTAGATTACAATACGCTACAAAATGCCGCTGTTGCGAATGGTTTAAAATGTGAACTTATTTTAGAAGGCGAACATTATGATTATTTAGCCAGGCTTTCTATTTAATATTAGATTTTAATTTATGGAAAATTCAGATTTCGAAAAATTAAAGTATCCGATAGGAAAATTCATTGCCCCTTCGACCTATTCAAAAGAATATCTTTCACGAAAAATTGAAGAAATTGCACAATTCCCGGAAAAACTAACACAAGAAACGATTCATTTATCAGATGAAGAACTTGATACACCCTATCGTCCGGACGGATGGACTGTAAGACAGTTAATTCATCATTGTGCCGAAAGTCATATGAATTGTTTTATAAGAATAAAATGGGCTTTAACCGAAAATAATCCTGTAATAAAAGCCTATGATGAAGTTCTATGGTCTGCGTTACCTGATAATTTGGAAATGCCGATACAACCTACTTTATCATTATTGGAAGGGTTGCATTTCCGATTGGCCTATCTTCTAAAAAGTTTATCTGAAACTGAACTCGAAAGAAGCTTTATACATCCTGAAAACAATTCTGAAATTAAAATAAAACAAATGATCGCGACTTATGCCTGGCATGGAAATCATCATTTGGCTCATATCACCACTTTGAAAAAAAATAAAAACTGGCAATAAACAGAAACCGTTTCATTTTTACACACTGTGTATACATTTAAATAAAAAAAGCGCCTCAGTTGAAGCGCTTTCTTGTTTTATAAGTTTACGGAATATTCAAATATTTATGTGTCTGAAGTGAAACCCTCCATTTTGGATTATTCATTACATAATCTACAATTAGTGGCGTCATTTCTTCTTTTTTACTCCATTCCGGTTGAAGGAATAAAATGGCATTATCATTTACCAGTTCAGCCTGTTCCTCTGCGAATATAAAATCATGTTTATTATAGATAATCACTTTTAACTCATGGGCGTTATCGTATACGGTTTGAGTTGGCAATTTATTCTTTTTAGGAGAAAGGCAAATCCAGTCCCAGGTTCCGGATAATGGATATGCACCCGAAGTTTCAATATGAACTTTTAAATTTCTGTCTTTCAATTGCTGCGTCAGCAAAGTCATATCCCATGTTAACGGTTCTCCACCTGTAATTACAACAGTATCTGCGTAAGCCGAAGCATTTTTCACAATTAAATCAACACTTGTTGGCGGGTGTAACTCTGCATTCCAGCTTTCTTTCACATCACACCAGTGGCAACCAACATCACAACCTCCAATTCTTATAAAGTAAGCAGCAGTTCCTGTATGAAAACCTTCTCCCTGAATCGTATAAAACTCTTCCATCAAAGGCAGCATAGCACCTTTATTCACCTCTAATTGTATTTCTTTAGCTAACATTATTTTATTTTAAAGTGCAAAGATAGTCATTTAAATACGGAACATAAAAAAACCGATAGTTCAAAGCGAACTATCGGTTTTTTATTTACTATAATTAGAGCTTAGATTATTTTAAAGCTTTTACAGATTGTGCAGCGTAAGTGTTTGCCGGATCTAAAGCTAAAGTCTTATTGAAATATTCAACTGCTTTAGCTTTATCAGTATTAGCATAACTGGCACCAATACTATTGTAAGCTTCCACTATTTTCTTAACTGTTGCAGGTTTTGCCAATTCTTCAGCACCTTTTGCAGTTGTTTTAGTTACGTACTCTTCGTAGTTCTTAATGATTAAATCATCTTTTTCAAGCAAGTTATTGATTCTTCCTTTGTATAAGTACGCTTCATCATAAGTAGGAGAAGCAACCAAAACTCTGTCGAAAGCCGCTTCTGCCTTACCTAATGCTTCAGCATTTGGAGCAGTGCCTGCAGGTTTATTTACATTAGCATAATAAAGTGAAATACCATAGTAAACATTATCATCTAAATAATTTTTAGATTCACTGTTATTAACAGCAAGTTCAAAAATTGTAGCAGCCTGAGCAAATTGTTTTTTACCAAACAATGCTTTTCCTAAATCAGCAAGTTCTTCAACTACCAAAGGCTCTAATTCAATTGCTTTCTTGATATCAGCTACACCGGCATCAAAAGCTGCCTGATCAACTACACCTTCAGCGTTTGTTCCTTTTTTAATTTTAGATAAACCTAAGTATAAGTAGTCTCTACCGATTACTTTATTTGAAGGTACTTTGATAAAATCTTCGATAGATTTAATAGCTACATCAACATTTCCGTTTTCGTAAGCAGCATATCCTAAATATCTGTAAATTCTTGGATTCACTTTATCTTCTGCAATCATTTTATTTGCAACAGTCTCTAAAGTTTTGTAATCTTTCACTAAGATTAAGAAATCTGCATGACGCATTTTAGAATCTAAAGAGTAATCTGTAAGACTCAAATATTTCTCATAGTTAGTAATTGCATTTTGCATATTAACTTTGGCGGTAGACGTTTTATTTCTTCCCCATTTGTAGTACGTTTCAGCTAGTTCTCTGTAAACAGGACCATAATTAGCATCTAAAGCAATAACCTCATTGAAAGCTTTTATTGCTTCTTCATATGATTTAGCACCTTTCAATAAAACTCCTAATTGCATTTTTGCTCTTAATAGTTTTGGATCTGCTGTAAAAGCATCACGATAGGCTTTATAAGCTTCATTTTGACTACTTGCTCCATAATAAGCATCACCAATTGCCAAAAGTGCAGAAGGATTTTGCGGTTCGATCGCTAAAGCTTTTTGCAAGCTGGTGATAGCGCTTTTATAATCAGGATTTACTGAATTCATATACGCTTTACCAATGTAAATAAATTCATTTACATCTTTACGTTTGATATCTTTTGTTGCTAAAGCAAAATTGGCCTGCGCTCCTGCTGTATTTTTACTATCAAGATCTAATTGTCCTAATCCGATATAGTTTAAGTTTTTCTTATCAGATGCTTCTAATCCATTTAGGTAATAGATTTTAGCTGAATCCACAACAGATTGATTTAAATATACGTTACCTAGCACAAAATTTGCCTCACCGTCAGATGGTTTTGCTTTAATAATTGATTTCAGCAACGATTTTGCTTTTTGAAATTGTTCAGCATCAATTGCTTTTTTAGCTTCGTTGATGTCTTGCGCTTTTGCAACAGAAGCTGATGCAACTAAGGCAAGACTAAAAATTTTAAATTTATTCATCTTTATAGTAATTAATTTATTCTTTATCTTTTATAATTTCTTTCCTAATACTAAGTTTTCTACCCGGAGTCCTAACAGGCAATAATCCTGATTTTAAGACAATACGTTGTCCTATGTCTCCGGACATAAATGAGGCCAGTCCCATTCCTAAACCAGTATATCCCTGACAATTTATAATAAACAAATCGCGTGCCAAAGGGTATTTTAATTCGGCAAGATCATTTTGAGTCGGGCTATAGTACTTATTACTATTTAATCCCTTAACGCTCAAAACATTTATATTCTTAACAACTTCCGCCATATTTGGTGATGGTTGTGACAGCCAGTTTACGCCCACGACTCCAATCATACCGTCATTCTCCGAAACGAATTTAATCACTTCATCATTAGTTTTAAAAGAAAAAACGCCTTTTGCCGGCAACTCTTTTACTTTGGCCAAATCCTTCATATAACGCACTGTACTGGAATTTGGATTATCAAATACAAGTCCGTCAAATCTGGGATCAGTTTTACCCTGCATGAAATCGATTACTGTCTTCAACGCAATTAATGTATCATTATTACTTTTGTTTGAAATAAAAGCAATGGCATCTGTTGCGAAGGGAGTAACTCTGGGCTGAATTTTACTTTTCTTAAACCTTGCCAATTCTTCTTTTGTAAGATTTCTGGAAGTAACTACAACTTTAGTCCTTTCATTTAATAAATCATTTATTAATTCTGATTCAGATTTAGGTGTTATTGAAATTTTAGAACCATAATAAGTTCCCTCAAAAACAGCAACCTGATCTTCCACAATCGGCTTTATGGTCTCATCTACGGTAATATCAATTGACCCTTTTAAAATTGTCTCTTTATCCGTTTCATTTTTACTTTTTTGGTTGCACATGGCAAACAAAAAAACAAAAACAACCAAACCTGCAACTTTGCTATATTTCAACATACTTATTCTGCATTTGAATTAATTAATCTTAAAAAACGAATTCCTGAATAAACGATCAGCAGTCCGCCAAAAGCATATCTGTATTTGGGTTCCATATCCAATGGAAGTTTCTTCCAGAACATAATCATTAAACCCAGTACAAGATATATTAAAAAAAACAGTATTCCTAAAACAAGAAGAAATCGCTCTTTGAGCGATTTCTTCTGAATATTATTAAGCATATCTTTTAACATTATTCTGCAGATTGAATAGTAATAGGAAGAGAGTAAAGAACCCTAACTTTTTTACCATTTTGCTCGCCGGGAGTCCATTTTGGACACTTTTTAAGAACACGAATTGCTTCTGCTCCTGTACCGTAACCGATATCCCTTAAAACTTTAATGTCGGTTAATGAACCGTCTTTTTCAACTACAAAAGTAACATATACTTTACCTTTTAAACCTTCTTCTTCCGGAGTCTTATAATTGTTTCCTACGAATTTGTAGAATTTTTCAATACCACCAGGGAAATCTGGTTTTACCTCGATACCAGCGGTATTATAAACATTATTATCTTCCTGAATGATTTCAGTAACGGGTCCTTTACCAACTGGCTCATCAACAGTTAAAACTGCGTCCGGATCTCCTTTGATTGTTTCGTTACCTACTTTTTTATCCTTAAGATCCACAATTTTCGGTGGGTCTTCAGTAATTTCATTTGCTTTCGCAACCACAGGTTTCACAAACTTCACCTGATCCACTTTTGGTGGTGGTGGAGGTGGTGGTGGCTGGTTTGGCTTAATTTCCTCTTTTTTAGGAGCAATCTTTACGGTTGCAATTTTAATATCGTTGTTTACCACTTCTTCTTCAGAATCCGGTAAGAAACTTGCAATAAGAGGAGCTGCTACAGCAAAGCTAAAAATAAGCGAACCAATGATAAGCGCCTTTACGGTCGTGCTACGGTTCGATTTTCTTAACTCATATGCACCATATATCTTATTACGCCCTTCGAATACGATATCAAGCCACTGATTTTTAATTATATCTAATTTCATTTTTCTTGAGTATTAGGGTATCAACAAAATAAGATTGCTCTTATTTTTTATCTACCAATTTTGTTTCTTCAGGTGAAAACTCAGGAACGATAGCGTAAGTCTCAACTCCGGAGATAGCCATTTCATCCAAGATATCAACCAAATTGCGGTAATTTGATTTTTTAGTTGGTTTGATGATAACTATAATTCCGTTTTTAGGTTTTCCTAAAGCTGCAGAATAAGCCAAAACTGCTCTTTTTTGAGTCAATAATACTTTACGGATTCCGTCTTTACCATAAGCAATATCTTTTGGTCCAACTTTAGGACTTGCAAGCAATCCCATATAATAAACCATTTTGTTATCACCAGCTAGCATTACAGTCATCGTACGGTTCTCATCTACTTTGGTATCCTTCGTATCTTTCTCATTAGGATCTTTATCTGGCAGAGACAAATCCATCGATTGAGGTTTTGACAACGATGTGGTTAACATAAAGAATGTGATCAATAAGAATGCCAAATCCACCATTGCCGTTAAATCGACCTTAGAATTCTGTTTTTTACTTCTTACCTTACCACCTTTTCCGCCACCACCGTCGCCGGTATTTAATTCAGCCATTTTAGTGTATCTTTTTTAATTAAAAGTTTTTATCTCTCATACCTGTAACTAAGTTAAAGGAATTGATTTTCTGATCCTGTAAAATATCCATAATCTTTCTGATTTGCGGATACTCTTCTTTAGCATCACCTTTTATTGCAATTTGTAATTCTTTATTATCAATATCAATCGCAGCTCTTCTTGAAACCAAAAGCCAGTCTTTTAATTGATTGTTTAAAGAATCCATTGGAATTCCAGGTTGATTGGCCTTAGTTCTGTCAGACGCTTTCATGTCGATGATTTGCTTCAAATTTGCTAATGGCACACCAAAGTCATCCATCAAAGCAAATTTAGTTTTATCTTCTTCTGAAAAAGTCACACCCAATTTTGCGCCCATTCCTTCAAGAGTTCTTTTACGAATCTCTCTTCCTTTAATGTCAAAGAACACTTTACTTTTTCCATCAGCACCTTTACCTATTGTAATAATAGCTAAATCCGTATCAGGTAATTTAGTTTGAGCAACAGAAGAAGGCATATCTACAGGAAGTGCTTCAGGCACTTTAGCAGTAGCCGTCAAAATAAAGAACGTAAGCAAAAGGAACGCAACATCACACATCGCAGTCATGTCTGTCGATGTTGACTTTTTTTTCATTTTTAATTTAGCCATTCTCTTTTATTTTATTTTGATATAAATTAATTGTAATTATTAATATCAAAAATTAATTATTGTTTCAAACTTCCTCTGAATCTTCTGTAAGTATTTACGATTGTAGTACCAGCCTCATCGATAGAGTAAGTTAAATCGTCAATTTTAGCAGTAAAGAAGTTGTAAGATACAATTGCAAGGATTGAAGTAGAGATACCTGTTGCAGTGTTGATAAGTGCTTCAGAGATACCTGTTGCAAGAGCAGCCTGGTCTGGAGTTCCAGCAGAAGCTAACGCACCAAACGCTTTGATCATACCAGATACAGTTCCTAATAATCCTCCTAAAGTTCCTAAAGATACTAAAGTAGAGATAATAGTCATATTTTTTTCTAACATTGGCATTTCTAATGAAGTTGCCTCTTCGATTTCTTTGTGGATTACTTCTGAAGCTTCTTCACTGTTGAAACCTTCTTTTTTAACATCCTGGTATTTAATTAAAGCAGATTTAATTGCATTTGCAACTGAACCTTGTTGTTTGTCACAAGCAGCGATTGCAGCTTCGATGTTACCTTCTTTAATACTTCCCTGAACGCTTTTCATGAATTTATCTAAATTAGCTTTTCCAGCCGCTTTTCCGATAACGATAAATCTTTCAATTGAAAATACAACAACCATTAAAAACATACCTAACAATACCGGTACAATGAATCCTCCTTTATATACTTGTCCTAATGTATTGATTGGATGCCCAGTTTCAGGGTTACCTCCCTCGAAGTTAGCAGCATCTCCCATGATTACTTTCCAAATAAACACCCCAACTAAAATACACGCAACAATAATGATCCCAGTAATCATTCCTCCTCCATTTGAAGTGCTTTCTTTTTTAACTTTAACGTTTGCCATTTTTTTAAATTTTAATAGTTTTAAATAATTTTTATTTTTTAGTTATATTTAACTTGTAGAGGAGCAAATTTATACGTTTAGTTTAAATAAAAAAACTTTTTTTAATTTTATTGAAGGAAATTTAACGTCAATTTAAAAAATATCTCATTAAATTGCCGCCGTTGTTTTTTAGATAAAACAAAAAACGAGGCTATTAATGGGAAAATTACAACGTTTTAGTAAATATTCAAACATTCCTTTGATATCTTCTTAAAAAGTTGCGAAATTATTTTTTGTTTTATTTTCAATTGCCAAAAGCTTTTTCCTACTAAAAAAAACGAGGTCAAATTGTTAAAAAACAAAGCAATACTCTTATAATCATCTAAATTACAAATAAAACATGAATAAAAAAGATAATTTCATCCAGGAGATAAACAATGGTTATTCATCAAAAGGGGACAGTATTCTGCTGGGAGGCGCCATTCTTGACGGAGAACCACTTGCTGAAGCACATGTCAAAATCCCCTTAAAAACCTTAAACCGACACGGATTAATTGCCGGTGCAACCGGTACCGGAAAAACCAAAACGATACAGGTTTTTTCAGAACAATTATCTAATGCCGGAATTCCTGTATTGATGATGGACATAAAAGGTGATTTTAGCGGAATCGCAAAAGAAGGAGAAGAAGAAGGCTTTATCACAGAGCGACACAGCAAAATAAACATACCTTATAATGTGTCCGCATTTCCTGTGGAACTAATGTCCTTATCCAGACAAAACGGAGTTCGTTTACGTGCTACAGTTTCTGAATTCGGACCCGTTTTATTTTCCCGTATTTTAGATCTGAATGACACACAGGCCGGTGTGGTATCGGTGATCTTCAAATATTGTGATGACAACCAAATGCCTCTACTGGATCTGAAAGATATCAAGAAAGTTATCAATTTTATTACTGAGGAAGGAAAAGATGAAATTACCGCTTCTTACGGCAAAATTTCGACCGCTACGACCGGAACTATTTTGAGAAAAATAATCGAATTGGAGCAGCAAGGCGGAGATTTATTTTTTGGGGAATTATCGTTCGAAATTGATGATTTGATGCGTATTGATGAAAATGGAAAAGGCTACGTAAACATCATTCGTTTAACGGATATTCAGGACAAGCCTAAGTTATTCTCTACTTTTATGCTGAGCTTACTGGCTGAAATTTACCAGCAAATGCCTGAAAAAGGAGATGCCGATCAACCGGAACTGGTTATTTTTATTGATGAAGCACATTTAATTTTCAATGAAGCCAGCAAAGCACTTTTGGAGCAGATTGAAACGATTGTAAAGCTGATCCGTTCTAAAGGAGTTGGCGTTTATTTCGTTACCCAGAATCCAATGGATGTTCCGAGTGGTGTTCTGGCACAGTTGGGATTAAAAATCCAGCACGCGTTAAGGGCTTTTACTGCTAATGACAGACAGGCTATTAAAAAAACAGCTGACAACTATCCTACTTCTGTTTATTATAAAACAGATGAATTACTGACCAATTTAGGAATCGGGGAAGCATTGGTTACGGCTCTGAATGAAAAAGGAATTCCAACGCCGCTTGTGGCCACTATGATGCGTGCCCCAACGAGCCGAATGGATGTTTTGTCTGCCGATGAAATCGCTGACATTAATAACAAATCGAAACTGGTAAAAAAATACAGTGAAGAAATTGACCGTGAAAGTGCGTATGAAATTCTGGCTAAAAAAATTGAAACTGCCATTCAGGCGGCGACTGAACAGGAAGAACAAGCTCCGGCAAGTTCCTCAAAATCAGAACCAAGTACGGCTAGTGTTGTTACTAAATCGGTTCTAAAAGTGGTTACCAGCGCTACTTTTATCAGAGGTGTTTTTGGAGTTCTATCGAAAATATTCAAGAAGTAAAAAACTAACCATAAACTAACCATATAAGTTAGATAAGTTCATATAAATAACCGTACGTGGCAATTAATGAACTTATTTAACTTATGTGGTTAAAACATTAAGAATTTTGTAAAAGTTCGAGAATCTTATTATCGATTTCAGGCGTATTCCAGATATTTTCGATGTTGTTTATTTTTAGAATTTCTTCCATAATCCCGTTCTGGAAATCTCCAATGGCCAAAGCTTCTGCGTAAGGACGGTCACTGAAGGTTACGCGGCTGTATAACGGAATCCATTTATCCGGATGTCTGTCTGAAAATGCTTTTTCGATTTTCTTTTGCAGCAGGAATTTTTCATCGGCCGTTTTCGTGCTCATTTCCATAAAATTACGATACGAAAGTTCCGCAATAGCATCGGCGTTTGGTTTGCGTGAAATCTGATATTCGGAGAAGATTTTTTTCCAGTCATCACCGTACTTTTCGATCATTTCATTTAAAACCGTAATATCCTCAAAACCTGCATTCATTCCCTGTCCGTAAAACGGAACAATAGCATGACAGGCATCTCCGATAAGGGCAATTTTATCTTCGTAGGTCCACGGGAAGCATTTCATCGTAACCAATGTACTGGTTGGATTTTTAAAGAAATCTTCTGCCAGCTCCGGAATTACTTCTATCGAATCCGGGAAGTTTTTCTCAAAGAAATCTTCCACCATTTTACGGTCTGTTAAGGAGGCAAATGAATTTTCACCCTCAAAAGGCATAAACAGCGTACAGGTAAAACTTCCATCTAAATTTGGAAGCGCGATTAACATGTATTCGCCGCGCGGCCAGATATGAAAAGAGTTTTTATCTAATTTATGTGAAGCATCTGAATTTGCGGGAATATTTAATTCTTTATACCCCATATTCAAAAATTCCTGCGAATAATTGAACATGCTCTGACGTTGCATTCGGTGCCTGATTCTGGAGAAAGCACCATCGGCACCAAAAACCATATCAAATTTTTTCTCTTCCCACTCCCCTCTTTCGGTTTCGCCAATATGCAGTGTTGCATCGCTTAGCGTAACATCCCAGATTTTCTGATCGAAGAAAAACTCAGCTCCCGCTTGTTCTGCCAGGTCAATCATCTTTCTATTCAGGGTGCCTCTTGAGATCGAATAAATCGATTCGCCTTCCTGACCGTAATTCTGAAAGTTTAATTTATCGACCAGATGTATGGCACGTTTGTCCATGGGAATTGCGATTTCGCGAACCGAATCCCCAACGCCAACGCCATCCAGCGCTTTCCAGCCCCGGTTGGACATTGCCAGATTGATGGAACGTCCTGAAAAGTTTATTTGACGAATATCAGGACTACGATCATAAACATGAACGGTGTGACCTGCTTTTTTGAGATAAATTGCCAAAAGAGATCCTACCAATCCAGAACCGACAACAGCAATTTTAAGTGGAGTTTGCATCAAGAATAATCTAAATAATAAGATCGTAAAAATAAGTAATAATTCTACAAGAGCTTAAAAATAAAGGAAATATTTATGATTTATATGGGCATGACCCGCCGAAAAAAGCGGGTCGGGCTATCCACTGTATCTTTTGTGGCTAAAAATAGCAACGCGCATTGCCACAAAAGGATGCCGTTCTTATCCCTCATGCAACTCTGTTTTTCATAACAAATTCGAAGTGAATTGGATTTATTTAAAGTTTCAAAAAAGTTATTTTAGCGGAAGAAATAATCTCGCAAAGACGCAAAGGTGCAAAGATTTCATATGATGGTGTCATTTCGACGCAAGGAGAAATCGCACTCGAAACTCTGTATAGAAGTTCGCCAATCTATGTCGAGTTTGAAGTGTGATTTCTCTCTTCGGTCGAAATGACAAAAAACTTTGCGACTTTGCGATTAAATTCTAATAAAATTGAAACTCATGAAAAGTGAACTATTACAATCTGATATTATTTTAGAAAACGAGAAAGTCCTGCTGCTTCCTTTTGAAAACGAAAGAAACATCGAACTCCAAACTATCATTTTTGATGACGAAATATGGAAATACATGGGCATGTATATCCGAAATGCTGTTGATTTCGAAAATTATATCCAAAATACCTTAAAACAAAAAGCAGCCGGAATATGTTATCCGTTTTTGATTATAGACAAAGCGACCAACAAAGTAGCCGGAAGCACGCGTTACGGATATCTAAACCCCGCAAGCCAAAAATGTGAAATTGGCTGGACGTGGTACGGAAAACAATTTCAGGGAACGGGTTTAAACAAAGCCTGCAAATATGAATTATTGAATTTTGGCTTTGAAAACATTCAGTTCAGAAGAATACAATTTAGTGCCGATCTTGAAAATGAAAAATCCCAAAGAGCCATTGAAAAACTTGGCGCCTCAAAAGAAGGAATATTCAGAAATAATTATGTCGATTCTGAAGGGAAAAGCAAAGACGATGTTTACTACAGCGTCATTGCTGAAGAATGGAATGCGACTAAAAGAAACTATTTCCCCGAATTTTTGTAAAACGGAATTTTCAAGAATGTTGATGATGTTCACAAAGTTTACGAGAAATTACTTTTACGCTATTTAGGCAAAAACGGAAAAAAACGACTAAGCCTGAAACGAAATAAAAAATTTGTCGTCTAACAGATTAGCATACAAGAATATATTTTTTTATTATCTTTAAAACTAATCATCAATCATTATGAAAAAACAATCAAACCGTTCTTTATTAAAATCAATTACACTTTGTGTGATTGCATTTTTTACCATCAACCTGTCTTTTGCCCAGGATAAAGCAAAACAAATAGACCAATTATTAACTCAATACAGCCAATACGGATTATTTAACGGCTCTGCACTTGTATCAGAAAAGGGAAAAGTTATTTTCAAAAAAGGATATGGTTCTGCCAATATGGAATGGAATATCCCAAATCAGCCTGATACCAAATTCAGATTAGGTTCGATCACCAAACAATTTACGGCACTTTTAATTGTGAAACTTGCCGAAGACGGAAAAATAAAACTGGACGTCCCTATTACAACCTACTTACCGGATTATCCAAAAGAAACTGGTGATAAAGTCACGATTCAAAATTTGCTAACGCATACTTCCGGAATTCCGAATTATACCAGTGCACCCAACTTCCTCCAAGAAAAGGCCAAAAACCCATATTCTCCTGCAGATTTTGTAAAAACATTTTCGAATCTGCCGCTTGAATTTAAGCCTGGGGAAAAATTCGCTTACAGTAATTCCGGTTATTTTTTATTGGGATATATTATTGAAAAAATTACCGGTAAAACGTATGAGCAGTATTTACAGGAAATTATTTTTACACCTTTAAAAATGGTAAATTCCGGTTATGATCACAGCGATGTTCTTATAAAAAACAGAGCCGCAGGTTATGAAAAACAAGGCAAAAAAATCATTAATGCTTCCTATCTGGACATGAGTATTCCGTACGCAGCAGGATCTTTATATTCTACAGTAGAGGATTTATATCTTTGGGATCAGGCACTTTATACGAATAAATTACTTTCAGAAAAATCAATGGAATCCTTGTTTAAACCCTATATTCTCATGGGTGATGGAGGTTACGGATATGGCTGGTTTCTTAGTGACATAACAATCGGAACTAAAGAAAAGGTAAAAGTTATTGAACATGGAGGAGGTATAAATGGTTTTAACACTAATATATCACGCGTTCCATCAGACAAAATCCTTATTGTTTTACTGAATAATACAGGAAGAGCCTTACTTGGTGAAATGACAGAGTCTATTCGAAATATTTTATACAATCAGCCATTTAATCAGCCAAAAAAATCTCTTGCGTTTGAATTATTAGAGGTTTTTTCAGAGAAAGGCATCAAAAGTGGAACAGAAACTTACACCAAATTAAAAAACGATCCTGCTTACGGCATCAAAGAAGGGGACATGAATAATGCAGCCTATCAATTATTGCAAACTGGAAAAATAAAAGAAGCTATAGAAGTATTTAAAATAAATGTTGCTGCTTTTCCTAACTCCGGAAATGTGTATGATAGTCTGGCTGAAGCTTATCTAAAAGATGGAAATACAAAACTCGCGATCGAAAATTATAAAAAATCGGTAGAACTGGATCCGACAAATGAAAACGGCAAAAAGGTACTGGAAGAAATTTGTAAAAAACAATAAAAATAGTCGTTAGTTGATAAACTCCGATAGCAGAGATTTAAACCTCTGTTATCGGAGTTTTTTTATTTGAAAATCATTATTTTAGCATCATTCTATCTTTACTTATAACTAAATACGATGAAAGTTCACACCACCAACTACGAAAATACTTTTATTGAAGTAGCAGAAGATTGTCCTGCTGTGAGCGGGGAAATCCCAAAACAGAAAGCAGAAGCCAGGACGATTGCGGCTATTGAATTTGAAATGATCAGCAAGCATCCTTATCAATACACTTCCGATGATGTTTTATTTCAGGTTTTTGCCGATAAAAATGATCTGACAAAATCGGAATATGAGGAAGCCCGCGAAAAATTCTTTTCCAAAGGACAGGCCTGCTTAAGTGCCTCTCCCTTAACCAAACGTTATGGCTGGGGCGTACATCATAATGAAAAAGGAAAAATTGCCCTTTTCGGAAGAGAAACCGACGACTATCAAAAGCTGCTAAACGATAAAAATCTGAAAGTGGTAAAGGCAATGCGGTCTTCGAGAAAATAATACAAAAAAGAAATATTCAAATACAGGTAATCGTAATCTTACGAACTCTGACAGTACAAATTAAAAATGTATTTGTCGGAGTTTTTTTTGTCTGAAAGTCATTTTTCAATTGACCATTTACAATAAAAAATACTATTTTAGCCGTGCCCGAAAAAACAATTTTATAATCCCGGATCAACCCGATTTACAGTACTAAAAGCTGTAAGTAATTTCGAAAAACCTATGAAAAATTTACAAAAAATTTCCTTTTTGATTTTAATTTTAGTGCTGTTTGTGCCGTCTGTTTGCCTTTCTCAGACTTCTTCTGCAAATGTGCCACTGCCTTCCCAACAAAATACAATCATAGTCAACAAAATTATTGAAGCTACCAATTACAAAACTTATTTTGTTGATTACTGTTTAGGTAAAATAAACGAAACCGCTTCTAAAGAAAAATGGAACGACCAGAAAACTACGGCCATAACAGAAACCATTAATTTTAAAAACTTTAGGGAAGCCGTTTATAATATGTTTGCTTTTTATGATGAAGTCGAATTGGAGACGTTATTAAAAACATACGAAAAAGACAGTGCTTATCAAACTACAAATGCCATGACAACCAACAAAGTCCTTCTTAATAATCTGGATATTTATGCCAGGGATGTGGTTAAGGGAAAATATTTACTTTCTAAGTAAAAAAAACGGGAATAAAAGTTTGATACTTTCATTCCCGTTTTTTTTTAAGGTTCTAAGGAGCAAAGGCACAAAGATTCTAAGGTTTTAAACTTGGAATTTCAAACCTTATTTCCCAGGTTTCAGGACCAGTTTGGTTGACGTTTTTATGATTTCCTCTTTGTTCATTTTCATTTTTCTGAATTTGCCGGCGTTGTACATTTCCGCTTGATCGTTATAATGTTTACTGAACTGATTTCCGGATTGTCCTGTTGGTAAGATGCTCCAGCTGTTTTCAATGTCAGAGAAATCGACAATTCTTCTGGTGGAAGGTCCGCCTTTTACATAATATTTCCCTTCAGTCGTATAACCAAAAAACTGATTATTGATTACCTCATTGGATCCCGGATCTGCAAAAGGCCCGACATTAAAGAGTTTGCGCAGGGCGGCTATTTTTCCTAATGGATGTTCATGTTCTACTGTATGTACTTTTCCCCAGTTCCAATCTGAAACCTGGTTGCCCAACTGTTTTTGAAGAGATGAGACTGCGTTATGAAATGATTTTGAAACGATCTCATTCCTGGTTTCTTTTTTGTTTTTTGTTTTGACATTATCCCACCACACTGAATTTTCATTGATGACTTGTTTGGCGATAATTTGCTTTCCTAAATGAGTTCCCAGAAACACATTGAAATTATCCTTTCCTATTTCGTCTTCAAAGGTGTTTTTCAGATACAGGTAAATCCATTTATTGTAAATTGTTGGTGCGACGTCTTCCGTATTGTGGCTTCCGTTCCAGGATTTCAGTACTGTAATGGCCTGTTTTTCTTCCGCAGAAAGTGAATTATCATTTAAACTGGAAATCAGATCTGCAACCGTACCGGGAGCAACTGCAGAGGTATTATCGTAAATCATTTTACTAATGGCTTCTTTATCCCAATCTGATTTTGGATCCAACAATCCTGAAATTCTTTTGGCACGATCTTGCGGCAGGTAATATCCGGGATACAAATACCCGTCAACTGCTTCCGGCTGATTATTGGCCGAATACACATATCCCCATTTCGGATTCTCTGCTGATGGATTTTTGGAGAAATCTAAATATTCCGTAATATCATCTTTACCACTCGCACCATCTAAGATAAAGAGTGAGTTCACGCCTTTATTATGCTTATACAATTTACCTGTTGCCCACCAGGCTACATTTCCTTTCGCATCGCCATACATCACATTCAGTCCCGGAGCGGCAACCAATTGAACCGCTTTTCTAAAATCAGCTTTGCTTTTGGCATGAGAAAGTCCGTAAATAGCATCCAGAATCTGAATCGGCTGTTGTGTATAAACCCATGACATTGCAATC
Organism: Flavobacterium cupreum; assembly: GCF_003996965.1. GTDB lineage: Bacteria > Bacteroidota > Bacteroidia > Flavobacteriales > Flavobacteriaceae > Flavobacterium > Flavobacterium cupreum. Next base: position 18,672 of record NZ_QWDM01000019.1, read on the forward strand.
GGATTTTTACCCTCTAAGCGTTCCAGCACATCATTCATGACAGGGCCGTGGCGGCTTGATTTAAACGTCATCAACACATCTGATGTGTCTTTTACTTTTATTGTTTTTTTTATGGTCTCATAAGTTTTAAAACCTGTTGGCGTCTGGTATTGGTTAGGATCTCCTTTTTTATTTGTTTCTTTATAAAAATCGATATCATCATTTTCGAACATGGTCAGACCATACGCATAATCCCGGTTGTGTGCCAATAACGGAAACGGCGTTCCGGCAAGATAACAGCCGTATATTTCATACTTTGGTGTTACGAGATGTGCTTCATACCAGGTTCCCGGCTGCGAAAATCCGATATGCGGATCATTGGCAAAAATAACTTTTCCGCTTTTTGTTTTATTTGGTCCGACTACCCAGCTGTTACTGCCCACAAACGGAGGAATCGGGGATTTGTCTAACAGCGCTGCCACAGATTTTGCAATCGTACTATAGTCTTCTAAATTTTCTTTAGAACTTTTAATTTGTGTGGTATTAAATTCACCTTCAATGCCTAAATCTTTCAGATAGGCAGCCCCATATTTGTTTCGGATGTCTGTCAATAGCGGATCTGTTTTTTGGGCCATCGCAAAACTAAAGGACATATATCCGAAAATATTATAAACATCCTTTATGGTGAATTTTTCCTTTTTCACCCCCACCAGTGTAAATTCAAGAGGAGTGGTCCCTTCTTCTAAATATTGATTAATTCCATCCAAATATGCCATTGCCAGCTGGTAACCCTGACTGTTCTTATCTAATTTGGAAATCGCATTGTCGGAAGCTTCTTCAATACCGATTCCGGCGAAAAATTTATCGTTTTTTAGCGCTACCGATCCGAAAATCTCAGATAATCTTCCGGGGGCAATTCGGCGCAGCAATTCCATTTGCCATAATCTTTCCTGGGCGTGTACATATCCCAAAGCGATCATAGCATCTTTTTCTGAATCTGCATAAATGTGTGGAACTCCAAAATCATCAAAGTAGACCTTGGTTTCCTTCTGCAGGTTTTTCAGTTCTAATTCTCCTCCGTATTTGGGTTTCAGGTGAAATATATAACCACACAACCCTATTCCCAGAGCAACAATTAATACCAGTAAAACCAACAGGATTTTTTTAATCTTTCTCATATTCAAAAAAGTATAGAAAATGCATTTAATAATGATGTAACTAAAAGCAGGAATCATGTAAGAAACCTCCCTTTTAAAAACCTAAATTTATGTATTAAAACCAATACTTTACAATGTCAATCTATAAAAAAATAATAATAGGCGTAATTTCGGTCTTCCTTTTTGTGATTTTAATCAATATTGGTCTTAACTATTGGATAAAAAAACAATTACCCGTAATTATTGACGAGAAAAACAACACGGCCTATAACATCAATTATGAGAAAATTGAAGTCTCACTGCTGTCCCGAAATATTTATGCGACAACCTTACTGGTACATCCCAAAAATCAACCGAAAGACAGTAAAAACGGACTCTACGCCAAAATCGAATCTGTCACTATCAAACACTTTAATATTTGGGACCTGGCCTTTCGTGATATTATTCAGGCCGAAAGTATTGTCATAGATCAACCCCGTGTCATCTTATATAAAAAAGGACAAAAACTGCTGAATAACAACAAAAGTATTCAAACGCAGATTATTGAACCTTTCCGAAAAATAATAGCTGTCAGGAATATTTACCTTAACGACGGCGCTGTAGATGTCGTTTCGTTAAACACGAATAAACCGATTTTCAATGTCAAAAAAATCATTCTGAAACTGGAAGGTATTTTGATTACCGACGCTACGTTAAAGGAAAAAATTCCGCTTCAATACGAAAAGTACACTTTGGTCTGTGATAGCCTTTACTACAAACCCAGTTCTTTTTACCGAATTGATATTGGTAAAATCATTACTGAAAACAACTTCGTAAAAATCAATAAATTTTCACTTTTACCGGAATATTCCAGAAAAGTTTTTGTCCAGAAACTGGAAAAGGAAAAGGACATTTATACCTTAAAAGTAGATTCCGCAAATATCAACAATCTGAAATGGGGTTTCAAGAACGAACGTTTTTTCTTCAACGCTTCTTCGGTTGTTATGGATCATTTTGATGCTAATATTTACCGTGGCAAAATGCCTAAGGACGATTTAAGCAAAAAATACCTGTATAATAACTTATTGCGAAAGATCAAATTTCCGATGAAAATTGATTCTTTGCAAATCCGAAAATCCAAATTGGTTTACGAGGAAGAGATTGATTTCTCTAAAGGCCCCGGAATTTTGACTTTTGATCATTTTAATCTTCAGGCGAATAATCTTCAAAGCGGCTTTGGACTAAAAAAAGCGGACGATGTGAGAATTGCTATTGACTGCAGATTTATGAAAACATCGCCTTTTCATGTGAACTGGAGTTTTAATGTCCTGAATGTAAAAGACAGTTTTCATATTCAGGGAAAGATTTCCAATTTTAATGTTGCTGCCATGACTCATTTTAGTAAACCTTATATGAATACTTCTTTCACGGGAACTTTTAAAACGTATAGTTTTGATTTTTATGGAAATGACGATACCGCAAAAGGAAATGCATCCTTGGTTTATGACGACCTGAAAGTCAAACTTTACAAAAAGAAAAATCCGGAAAAGGAAGCAAAACTAAAAAGTGCAATCGTTAATTTATTGGTAAAAAACGATTCAGATCATAAAGCCAAAAAAGCTGATGTGGATTTAAAACGGATTCCCGAAAAGTCATTCTACAACTTTTTATGGCGCAGTGTTGCCGAATCTCTCAAGAAAATTTTGATTTAAAATTTTAAATCACTCAAAACCTGATATATGTCAGGTTTTGAGACTATCTTTTTTACAACATTTGCTCTTTTAACTCAAAAAGCAAATGTCAAAAAATAATTTACACACTTTTCATATTCCTGTAATGGGACTTGCTTATACCATTGACAGCCCGATTCGGGTGGCACAATACGGCATTTCCTCCGTAATCTCTATTGCCGATGATGAGTTAATTGAAAAAATGAGACTTTTTTACAGTACCAAATTCAATCAGCCTTATCACGAAATCAGTCAGAAACTACAGGATTACCGCGCAGAACGCATTACTTCTTATCTCAATTTAGTCGATAAAATTGTAAAGCAAAAGTTTGAAAGCTTTAAAATCGAATTGGCCGAAAGTAAAACCGCGTTGGAAAATTTCATGGCCATGTTACCCAATACTTCCGATATCAAAAAAGGTTTTCAAAATTTAATGGATGACGGAATTAATTTTAGGGACAACATTCAGAATTATATCGAAACCCAGCTTTCACCCGGCGCTATCGATGTCAATATCATGACGAAACTTGACAAAGATAATTTTGATAAAAACACACCGCTTCCTATTGAATTTAATGATGCCCATGCCGCTTTAAGAGGTTTTGCAAAAAGCAACCTTGATTCATCGGTGGTACTTTCTGCCGGAATGAATCCAAGGCTTTACAGTTATTTTGAGAATTTCAGTGATTTTTTTCCGGATGAAAATAATGTATTGAAAAAGAAAATCATTTTAAAAGTAAGTGATTTTCGTTCTGCCATGATTCAGGGAAATTTTCTGGCCAAGAAAGGGCTTTGGGTTTCAGAATACCGAATAGAATCCGGACTGAACTGCGGCGGACATGCCTTTGCCACATAAGGATTACTTCTGGGCACAATTTTAGAGGAATTCAGACAAAAAAAAGAACAATTGATACAATCGTCGCATGAAATGATGATTAAGGTTTTACAGCAAAAAAACATGTCTTTTCCTGAAACACCCCTGGCCACAAGAATTACGGTTCAGGGAGGAGTCGGAACTGCAGAAGAGCATGAATTTCTGTTAGACACGTACAAAGTAGATTCAGTAGGTTGGGGAACTCCCTTTTTACTGGTACCCGAAGCAACTTCTGTAGACCGCGAAACGAGGAAATTATTGATAGATGCCAAAGAAGAGGATTTATATCTAAGCCATATTTCGCCTCTTGGAGTACCTTTTAATTCTTTGAGAGGGACCTCAAATGAAATTTTAAAACAAAAACGAATTCAGGAGAACAAAGCCGGCAGTTCCTGTCCGAAACGTTTTTTAGCATTAAGCAAAGAATACGGCCCCGAGGGAATTTGTACTGCGGCAAAAAAATATCAGGATTTAAAACTCGGAGCATTAGAAAACGTAAAACAAACGCTATCTGATTCCGATTACAGGAAAGCAAAAGATTCCATTACGGAAAAATCATGTTTATGTGTCGGTCTGGCCAATGCCGCCTACTTAGAAAATGATATTAAAATAAAAGGACAGGCCCAGGGTGTTGTGATCTGTCCGGGACCAAACATGGCGTATTTCGATCAGGAAGTTTCCCTGAAGGAAATGCTGCAGCACATCTATGGAAACCATTCGGTGTTAAAAACTTTGAACCGCCCGAATATATTTGTCAAGGAATTAAAAATGTATCTGGAGTACTTCAGGAATGAAATTGAGAATAGCGCCGGAGAAGTCACATCTAATCAGTTAAAAAAATGGAATACTTTTAAATCCAATCTTTTTGAAGGTATTGCCTATTATCAAAACTTATTTGAATCTACGTCCTATTTCAAAGCTGATTTGGATACCATCAGAGAACAGTTCCATTCCTGTAAACTGGAATTAGCGAAAATTAAAGTCCCTGAATACTGCTAAAAACGAAAACCCCGGATTGTAATTCAATCCGGGGTTTTATATTTAAAGTGTTTCATTTTCGCTTATTTCTTTTTCGAATCTATAATAGCTCCAGTTCCGGCACCCACTCCGGCTCCGGCCAATCCGCCTATTATAGCTCCTTCACCTTTTTTCTTGCTGACAGCAGCTCCGGTAATAGCTCCGACTCCTGCACCAATTACAGCACCTTTAGCAGCAGAACTCCAGCCTTTCTTTTTAGCCGGTGCAGCAGCAGTCGATGTTCCATCAGCCTGATGATTTACTACCACTACTTTCTGAGCTTCTTTTTGAGCTTCCTCTTTTTCTTTTTCCACTTTAGCCATTTCCACTTTCATTGAATCAATAACTTTTTGTTTATTGATTTCAACTTTCATCGAATCTATGCTAGCTTGTTTCGCTTTGCTGATATCCATTTTATCCTGATTCTGACAAGAAACGATACTCAAGGCTGCTATTATTAAAACTATTGCTTTCATGATTTTTGGCATTTAAATTATACTGTACAAATTAAAGCGTAATCGAGCAAACAAGTGTTACATAATTTTATTGAAACATTACAGAATTAGCTAATTCCTATTTCGCGAGAATTCCGTTTTTAAGGATTTGCCCGAAGTCATACATGTCTTCATACGAACAATACAACGGAACCGGGGCCAGACGAATTACATTAGGTTCACGCCAGTCTGTAATAACTCCGTTTTTCATTAAATAATCAAATAAACTTCTTCCCTCGCCGTGTAAAAAAACAGATAACTGAGACGCTCTTTCTTCCGGTTTGGAAGGAGTAATAATTTCAAAATTGCCCTTAACTTCTTTGTCTATTTCATGCAGAATGAATTCTAAATAAGAAGTGATATGATCTCTTTTTGCAATTAGGGCATCCATTCCAACTTCAGCAAACATTTCTACAGAAGCCAGGTAAGGCGCTAATGAAAGCACAGGCAAATTACTGATTTGCCATCCTCCTGCTCCATGAACCGGATCAAAAACAGGTTCCATTTTAAAACGTCGTTCCTTATTGTGTCCCCACCAACCCGCAAAACGAGGCAGGCTCGAATCGTTATGATGTTTTTCATGAACAAAACAACCGGATGCATTTCCAGGTCCTGAGTTCATATATTTATAACTGCACCAGGCTGCGAAATCTACATTCCAGTCGTGCAGCTGTAATTTGATGTTTCCGGCTGCGTGCGCAAGGTCCCAGCCTACTTTTGCACCGGCTTTTTGTCCTGCGGCTGTAATAGTTTTAATATCAAAAACCTGTCCTGTATAATAGTTTACTCCGCCAATCAAAACGAGCGCCAGTTCATCACCAACTTCTTCGATTTTGGCCAGGACATCTTCCAGCCGAATGTTGTGTTCACCTTCGCGGCGTTTAATTTCCACAATAGCCTCTTCCGGTTTATAGCCATGAAAATCAACCTGACTCTGAAACATGTACTGATCGGAAGGAAATGCTTTCTCTTCGCAGATAATTTTGTAACGTGTTGCTGTTGGCTGATAAAATGAAACCATCAGCAAATGAAGGTTTACGGTTAAAGTATTCATCACCGTAACTTCTGAAGGCAAGGCTCCCACAATTTTACTCAACGGTTCAGCAAATCTTTCCTGATAATCCCACCATGGTTTCTGCGCATAAAAATGACCTTCAACGGCAAGTTCTGCCCAGTCATTCATTACTTCATCGATATAGGCTTTGGTGCGTTTTGGCTGTAATCCTAAAGAGTTTCCTGTGAAATAAATTACGCGTTTGTCATTTACTTTAGGAAAAATAAACTGATCCTGATAGTGATTTAATGTGTCTTGCGAATCAAGCTCTCGTGCGAATTCGCGTGTATTTAGAAAAGTCATTGTTGTTTGTTTTTGAAGCGTAAAAATAGGGAAATGTTCTTGAAAGTTGTTGTTTTTGTTTCAGGTTTCAGGTTTCAGGTTTCAGGTTTCAGGTTTATCCCGGCGCGGAACAGCTTTGCGAACTTTGCGCATCCCGATAAACATGCCTTGCGACCCTTGCGGTTAAACCCATACCTGCATTAACCGCATTTCAAACCTGAAACCTGAAACAAAAAAACCATTTATAAAACAGAAAACCCGACAGCTTTTAAAAAACTGTCGGGTCTGTTTCTGAGATCAACCCAGATTATAGAATTAACATCGCATCTCCGTAAGAATAGAATTTATATTCTTCTTTGATTGCTTCTTCGTAGGCTCTTTTCATTAAATCGTGACCACAGAAAGCAGAAATCATCATTAACAATGTTGATTTTGGAGTGTGGAAATTTGTGATCATACAATTTGCAATACTAAAATCGTGAGGAGGAAAAATAAATTTATTTGTCCATCCTTCATAAGGATTTAAAGTATTTTGAGAAGAAACCGAACTTTCGATCGCACGCATTGAAGTTGTTCCCACTGCGCAAATACGTTTTTTGTTTGCTTTTGCGGTATTTACGATATCACAGGCTTCCTGTTTGATAATCAATTCCTCTGAATCCATTTTATGTTTAGATAAATCTTCTACCTCAACCGGGTTGAAAGTTCCTAAACCAACGTGTAAAGTTACTTCGGCAAAATTTACGCCTTTGATTTCTAATTTTTTCAAAAGGTGTTTTGAGAAGTGTAAACCGGCAGTTGGTGCCGCTACAGCCCCTTCTTCTTTAGCATAAATAGTCTGATATCTTTCAGCATCTTCAGCCGTTACTTCTCTGTTGATGTATTTTGGAATCGGAGTTTCTCCAAGTTCTGTCAATTTGTTTCTGAATTCTTCGTACGATCCATCATATAAGAAACGTAAAGTTCTTCCACGGGAAGTCGTATTATCAATTACCTCAGCAACCAACGAATCGTCATCACCAAAATAAAGTTTGTTACCAATTCTGATTTTACGGGCCGGATCAACCAAAACGTCCCAAAGACGTTGCTCTGAATTTAATTCTCTTAATAAGAAAACCTCAATTCTTGCTCCTGTTTTTTCTTTGTTTCCATACAAACGTGCAGGGAAAACTTTAGTATTGTTAAGAATTAAAACGTCTCCGTCATCAAAATAATTGATAACATCTTTAAACATTTTGTGCTCTATAGTTTGTTTTTGACGATCGATTACCATTAAACGGGATTCGTCTCTGTTTTCTGCCGGGAATTCCGCTAAAAGTTCTTTCGGTAAATTAAATTGAAAATGTGATAATTTCATTTGAGAAAGTTATGAGTTATAGATTTCGATCAGGATTATTTGGATACCTGATTTTTAATCGTGTGCAAATATACGACTGTGAGATAGGCGTTGTCAAGTGTTTTGCTGTTTATTTTCAAAAGCCGTTGATTTGCTGCGGTTTGGAGTCTCTTAAAAAATTGAATTTCACTACTTTTTTCACCATATCAGAACTATAAGTTCATTTAATCCGGATTTCCTGTTTTTCAAAAATGGAAAAACTCAACTATTTAACCCGACAGGTTTTAAAAACCTGTCGGGTTTACTTCATCGTTTGCATAAAAAAACCTCCGGTTAAAACCGGAGGCTATGTAAATTATGCTCAATTCATTTAAATGAAAACATCACTTATATGGTTTAATTTTTTTCTATAATTCTGAAATTTCGAAATTCAGTTGTTTCAGATCCTCCCAGAAATCAGGATATGATTTGGAGACCACTTCGGCATTTTCGATTATAATGGGCACTTTTAAAGCTAAAGGCGCGAAGGCCATTGCCATACGGTGATCGTTGTAAGTTGCAATTTTTACATTGTGATTGATCTTATTGGAAGCCACCAGGGTCAGGCTATCGTTAGTCACTGAGATATTGGCTCCTAATTTCGTCAACTCTATTCTTAACGCTTCCAGTCGGTCTGTTTCTTTAATTTTTAAAGTATGAAGCCCAGTCAAATGGCAGCCGATTTCCAAACCTAAACAAGTCACTACAATGGTTTGTGCAATGTCCGGTGTATTGTTTAATTCAAAATTTACATTTTCGAATTTAAAGTTCTCCTGTTTGACCAAAGTCATCTTATTGTCCTCAAATGTAGTCTGAACTCCTAATTTCTCATAAAGTGACACTAATTCAGAATCTCCCTGCAGACTGTTTTCTTTATAACTGCTCAACGTTATTGAAGCTGTATCAGCCAAAGCTACCATACTAAAAAAGTATGATGCGGAACTCCAGTCTGATTCTACCACCATTTCTTTAGTCGCAACCTCAGCTTTTGGATAGACCTTGATTACGTTTCCTTCAAAACTGGTCTGAATCTCTAAATCATTCAATAAAGCCAAAGTCATTTTGATATACGGAACCGAAGTGATTTCGCCTTCTAAAGTCAGTTCCAATCCATTTTCGAGTTTTGAAGCTACTAATAAAAGTGCCGAAATATACTGACTGCTTACATTGGCCGCCAGAGTAACTTTTGAAGCCGTTACTTTTTTTCCTTTGATTCGTATTGGCGGATATCCTTCTTCTTTCTGATAGGAGATTTCAACACCTAATTGTGCCAAAGCTTCTGCCAAAATCTTTATCGGGCGCTCCTGCATTCTGGATGAACCGGTCATTACAACTTCACGTCCTTCGTTTACAGCAAAATAAGCGGTTAAAAAACGCATTGCTGTTCCGGCATGATGAATATCTACGATTTCATCATTTCCAATCAGGGCTTTTTGCATTACTTCGCTGTCATCTGAGTTTGAAGTATTTGCTAAGGTGATATTTGGAAACAATGCTTTGAGCAATAATAAACGATTGGTTTCGCTTTTTGATCCTGTTACTGCAATTTGTCCTTGTAAATTATGTTTAGTGGTCTGAAGAAGTAAATTCATTATTTTAATTGTAAGTTGTAAATTATGAATTACGCAGGATTAGAAACGCAATTCAGTCCCGCAATTTACCACTCCCCGTTCATAATTCAAAATTCAGAACTCATAATTCAAAGGTTATGAGTGATATTTCACAATTATTTTAATTTATCGTTGTTTTTGTGACGGTCTTTATCCCTAACTGATTTTAAATCCATTTTTTTATCGAAAGCCGCCTGTAAATCAATTCCGGTCTGATTGGCCAGACACAGAACTACAAACACAACATCGGCCAGTTCTTCTCCTAAATCCTTGTTTTTATCGCTTTCTTTTTCGGATTGTTCGCCATAGCGTCTGGCAATAATGCGGGCCACTTCACCCACTTCTTCGGTGAGTTGCGCCATATTTGTAAGTTCATTAAAATAACGGACTCCGTGTTCTTTTATCCAGTTATCTACGTCTAATTGTGCGTTTTTCAAATCCATCTTTATATTTTTTTAAGAACAATTTTTTCATTTTGGCTCACGATCATCTTCTGGAACAGTTCTTTCAATCCACTATACTGATCTGCTGCAAAAATACTATTGTTGATTTCTTTTGAACTGCTTATCTGAATTTTGTTTCCCTGACTGGCAATATTTAAAAAATAAACAAGGTCTTTGCTTTCAGATACAATTCTAACCGGTGTAGGCAGTGATTCTATCGTATAACCTTCCGGAATTTCCAGACTTAGATTGAATTTTTCCTGAGCCGGATAGCCAAAACAAACTGGCATCTGCCTAATTTCCTGGTTAAATGGATTCTTAGTTCTGGTAAAAAACAATAACGGATTGATGAAAATTCTGTCCCCGATAATCTCTATCCTGTTAGTTGAAACTAAAGAGAACACTTCGACAACCGGTTCCGAAGAATTTGCTTTTTTATTCTCTGCTGTATAATTTGAAATTTTAATATCCCCAAATTGTTCCTCTAATTTTTCAAGATAATTTTCCTGACTCTTATTGGCATTTTCTGTTCTAAAAACAAATGCGTTATAATCTGTTCTTTGCACTTTAACTTTACCTTCGATTTTGCCCTGATGATCGATTTTAGCCAGAACATTCCAAACCTCCTTTGATGTTGTAGTGGGTACGAGGTTTATTTCCTTCGAAGTTCCGTCATTTTTAATCAGTCTTCCTTTCCAGTTCAGGACATTCAACGGCAAAATTCCCGGGATGGTAAATTTATTAGAAGCATCTAATAAAATTTGATTCCCATCGATTTCAGCCGCCGCAATTACATAATTGAAACCTGTTCTTGTGGGATAGACCGGAACCCCATTTCCTGTTGTACTGACCAAAACCGGGTTCGCTTCTATTCCTGCCAGCTTCAGCATACTGATTAAAATAAAATTGATTTCTGCTACATTTCCGGTTTGATCGGCATAGGCTTTTACTACGCCTTTTTCTGTATAATAATCATTCTTTTCATTCCAGTTCATTTTATTCTGAACGAATTTAAAAATGATTTTTAATTTTTCATTTTGTGATTCTACATTAGCCAATATTCGTCTGACATCTTCTAATAAAAAGCTCCTTTCACTGAGCTCTTTTCCAAAATCTTTATCTTTAAAAATAGTAGTGGCAACGCCTTCCCATGTCATCGCATAATCTTTTACGGGCTGATCTGGATACCGGATTCTTTCTAATTCATGCTGAATTGAACCTTTGTAATTGTCCATATTATCGACATATGGTTCGTTTGTCAAAGCAGGAATATCTTTTCCTGTGTAAAAAGAGCTAATTTGCCGGTATGAAATTGATGAAGAGTGATTATACTGATCCTCAAAACTTTGGGTTTTATCCGTGAATTTTGAATCTGTTTCAATTTTATAACTCCCTATCGCAATGGTTTTATAAATATAGTATTCCGGAATATCTGTTTTATATTCAAAATAATTTACAGGAATCTCATATTGAAAATCAAAATCCGGCAATTTTACAATATTCTCCGATTTCAGAATGTACTTGTATTCAATAACAGAGCCCACTTTTACGTTGGGCATTGTGATCAATTTCTCATTCCAGAATTTGTTGACTTTTTTCCTGAAAGTTCCCTGATTGTCTAACTTTGTTTTTACAATTGCCCCGTTTTCCAGATTGTATGTTATCGCATTTGAAAACTCTAAACGATCTTCCCCCAATGTTTCATACCCAATATAAAACCGCACTTTCTGATCGGCCCACTTTAAGCCTTCTTTTTTATAAATTTTGATCTTAAATTCATAAACATGAATGGCAACGAATCCTTTGTCCTTATTGTAAGTGAAAGATGTCTTTGCCTTTTTAAACAAAATGGCAGCCGGTGCGGTGGTATCTTTTGGATTCGATTTTTCTTTTAATTCTGCAATAGTCACTTTCCCCAGTTCATAACTTTGAGCTGTGCTTTTTGAAAATCCAAAAAATAAAAAAGTAATTATTAAGAAACTGCGAAATCTCATTATATTCTTTTTAAAACTATTTTTTCAGTTTCTTTAGCAATCATTTTTTGATAGTATTCTTTTAGCATTTCATATTTTTCAACAGAAACAATTGCTTCGTTTATCTGATGAAGAATAGATAATTGCAGTGAATTTCCGCTTTCAGCAATGTTAAATTTAAACGTTCCCAAATTATCTTCCATGGCTAATATTGCCGGAGCAGGCAATGTTTCTACAGCAAACCCTTCAGGAATTTTAATGGTAATATTGAATCTGTCTGTAAACGGGAATCCGAAATCCACCGGATATTCGCGGACTTCCTGCTTGAAGGAATTTTCAGTGTTTGTGTAGAACAACATTGGATTGATGTAGATTTTACCTCCAATTACTTCCGCTAAATTGTCTCCTTTAAAAGAATAACTTTCTATCGTTGGCAGTAAAATTTCTTTTTCGTTTGTTCTGCTGTACTCGCTAATTTCTATTTTATTATTATCGTTTTCAAGTTTTTCAAGATATACATCTTCTTTAACTCCATCTACCTCATTTCTGTAAGACATGGCATTATAGTCTGTATATTGTCTTCTTACCTTTCCATTTACTTTACCTTCGGCATCAATTTCATAATTGATAAAAACATTATCATTGGATGCTTTTTTAGGCATTAAATCGATCGCTTCAGAAGTTCCGTTCTTACGGATCAGTCTTCCCTGCCAGTTCAATGCTCTGAAAGGCAGAATATTAGGCGATGAATATTTACTTGTGGCATCCAATAAAATAATTCCATTTGGCGTTTCTACGGCAGCAATCACATAATTGAACGCTGTTCGGTTAGGAAATAAAGCAATCCCGTTAGAACGTGTACTTACTAAAACCGGATTGGCAGTAAGTCCTGCGTTACGCAGCATCGCAGTTAACATCAAATTGATATCAGCACAATTTCCTGTTTTTTCCTTATAAGCTTTACGTACTCCTACATCACAGCCATAACTGCTGTTACCATCCCATTTAACGGTAGATTTTACATAGTTTAAAACAGTCAGTATTATTTCATCAGTGTTTGTAATTCCGGTCAGAAGCTTTTTTAAATCATCCTCAAAATAACCGGTTTTATTCAGTTCCGGTCCAAAATCATCATAATCGTAAATTGTTTTCACCACAGAATTCCAATCTGAAGAATAGGATTTAACAGGTGTATTTGGCCATTTGACAGCAGACAGTTCAAAAGACAGGCTCGAGGTATAATTATCGATATTATTTACAAAAGATTCGTCTTTTATTGCTGGCAAATCTTCAATAGAATAGGTTGTTTTAACTTCAAAATAATCTGTTTTGTCCGTCGAGAAACTAGTCTGGGTTACTCTGCCCTCGCTTCGTTCTTTCGTTGTCGATATGATTGTTTTTGACTTGGTCTCAACCGTTTTCTTAGGAAAAATATATCCTTTTTGCATTACGTTATACACATAATACTCGGGAATAGAAGTTGAAAATTCTGATTTATTTACCGGAATACTATATTGAAATCTCCAGTCTCTCATCCAGCTCACAAAAGGAGCTCTTATCGTATACTTGAATTCAATAACAGAACCTTCTTTTACATTCGGCAATGAGATTTTCTTTCTTCCGTAGAACTTACTTACCGGCTCATCAAATATCCCGTCACTTTTCAGTTTTGTTTTTTCGACTTTCCCGCCCACTAAGTTAAATGTACTCGCATCTGATATCTGAACACTTTCTTTTGAGTTTCCTGAAATGGAATAACCGATAGTCTGATTCGCAAATTCATACCCTCCTTTTTTATATATTTTGATACGCGTTTCAACTTCAGTGGTTAAAACAAAACCGTTAATTTCATTATAATCAAAATAGGAAATTCCTTTTTTGTATAAAACAGCAGCAACTGCAGCGGTATCTTTAGGATGTTTTTTTTCCTCTAATTCGGCAACTGAAACTTTTCCAAGTTTAAATTCCTGAGCGGTAAGCTGAAGAAAGGAAAAAAGGAAAAAGAATAAAATAATTGGTAGTTGTTTGATTTTCATTCGTTTGATTAATTCTTTGTTAATATAATTTTGGCGTTATCATTTTTTGAGACCTGTTCCATGAAGAGACGGTATTCATCGTATTCTTTATTCGAATATTTTCCTTTATTTAAAAGCATCGAACGCTTGTAAGTCAGTTTGTTGTTTTCTTTTTTGATGACTTCGGTTTTGTATTCCCCAAACTTTCCTTTCAATTCGAAATTTGCCGGAAGAAACTCCACAGTAAAACCTGCCGGAAGATTGATTTCGATTTCATCAGAATCCAGATAGCCGCGCTGAATCTGAAACGGATTTTTTCTGTTTCGGATTCGTTTTACGTTTCCATTGCTCCTATTGAATGCATCAACAGCAAAGATCATTTTATTGGCAGAAATGGTCGCATAATTTATGGCACTGATTTCAACATTCTCCGTAAAACGAATATTTTCCTTATCGTTTGTAAAAGTTATTTTTCCTAATTTCAAATTATTGATATTGTCCCAGTATTCTTTGTAATGTGCTTCTTTTTCCGTGGGCTGTAAATGCTCCACTCTTGCTTTTGAGTTATATTGGGATCCGCCGGACACTATTGAGACTGAGCCCGAAAAATTACCATTTTCATCTATCGTATAGTGACCTTTATCGGTTTGGTCATTGCCTTTATCTTCGTATATTTTAGTTCGTACAATTACACCGCCTTCGGGCTTTACCACCAAAACATCACGGTCATCTGTAAATGTACCCTGATAACCAAAAGGATCGTCCTGGCTCGTACATTCAAGCCATGTGTAATTATCCCCTGTCGGAATTGCCAATATCATGTGGTTTCCCTGCATCGAAACAAAATCAGACTGGATATTTCTTTTATAGGTATCACCATATAAGATCGTATTATAGGAAGGAACATCGACAGCTTCCAGAAGGGCTTTTGTATAATTGGTCAGGGCTTTACAATCACCATACCCTAAACGGTCCACATCGGTAGCAAGCATTGGTTTCCAACCGCCGATACCAATCGCAATATTGACATATCTTGATTTTTTCTGTACATAATCATAAATGATTTTTGCCTTTTTAACGGGATCTTTTTCATTACCAACAAGGGCTTTTATTTTTGTTTTCGTCTCTTCCGGCAAAACAGTAGTTCCGGTTAGAATTTTATCACCGTACCATTTGCCAAATGCTTCCCATGTTTTTGCTGTTCCATCTACACCTTCCAGATGAAAATTTTCCAGCCCCATCATTACCCTTGGAAAAAGATCGGAGGAAGAAGGGCTGTAATCTTCCGGTTTCTGCGCTAAAATGTTAGTTCCTACATAAGACAGTTTTGTATCCGTATCTATCGTTTTTTTGATGTTCAGGTCTGCAAACTGAAATTCTTTCTTTTTAAATCCGAGGTTATTCGGGTAAGTAACATTCAGAATACATTTTTCGATGCTTACATTATAACCGCTCAAAAAGTACCATTGTGGTATAAAGGCCGTATTTGAGGTTTGTATTTCACTGGTATAAACCACCGTAAACGGATAGGATATTGGCGTATATTCCAGGAAAACCACCCGACTGTCTGAAAAAAGAGTGCTTCCTCCTACCGTGCTTTGATCCTTAAAATCTTTTCTTTTGATTTTTTTAAGTTCCTTACCAAAAGCATCATAAACTACAGCTTCAATATTTTTTACAGAAGTAGTTTTATCGTAGTTCTGATAAGCATCAATGTCGCTTAGTCCTTTCTCATTAAAAACAGATACGATTCTTTGCGTTTTAATGTTCATGCTGCGTTGCGATTCAATGGTAATATCCATCTGATCTAATCGAACAACTGCATCCGCATTTTCTTTGAGACTGTCAGAAATAGAAATGGTAGTATATTCAGTCTTTTGAGCAAAAGAAATGAACGTAAATAAGAAAAAAAACAACGCGCAATATGGCTTTTTCATTAACAGGGAATTTCGCCAAATATATAGCATTTTTAGAAATCCTTAACATATCTTTAAGAATATTTATTCTCTGTTTTTGCTGTCTATTAAAATGGTAACGGGACCGTCATTTAAAAGCCTGACTTTCATATCTGCACCAAAGATTCCTGACTGTATTTTTTTATTAAACTCCTTCTCCAGAGTCGTTATAAACTGCTCATATATCGGAATAGCAAATTCAGGTTTTGCCGCTTTTATGTAAGAAGGACGGTTGCCTTTTTTGGTAGCTGCATGCAAGGTAAACTGACTTACAACAATAATTTCGCCATCGATATCCTCAACAGAACAATTCATGACCTCATTTTCATCACCGAAAATCCTCATTTTTATGATTTTCCCAACCAGCCAGTCGATGTCTTCCTGCGTATCGGCGTCTTCTATTCCGACTAAAACCAATAACCCTTTTTGAATATCAGCTGTTTTATTTCCATCAACTGTGACTGATGCTTCTGAAACTCTTTGAAGAACAACTCTCATATTTTTTCTAATAATGTGATTTTGCCACAGATTACACGGATTAAAAAGATTTTAAATTCCAGTTAGATGCACTGCTGTGCATCTCTACAATCAAATATTGTTTTTTTGGAATTTGGAATTTGAATATTAGAATTTAAAAAAATTCTTATTTCCTCAATTCATCACTTGCTTTTCGGTCTTCGTCATAAGAATCGGTACGATAATTTTCATCATCGCCCTCGAGGATTTTTAAATAACTGTTGTAACGGGACCAGGCGATCTCGTCTTTTTCCAGTGCCGCTTTTATGGCGCAATGCGGTTCTTCCTTATGCAGACAGTTATTGAACTTGCATTGGTCTTTTAATTTAAAGAACTCAGGGAAATATCCACTGATTTCTTCTTTTTCCATGTCTACAATCCCAAAACCTTTAATTCCGGGTGTATCAATGATTTTGGCATTAAAAGACAAATCGTACATCTCCGCAAAAGTGGTCGTGTGCTGCCCTTGTTTACTGGCTTCAGAAATGGTTTTGGTTTTAAGATGCAGGGAAGGTTCCATCGCATTGACCAGAGTGGATTTTCCGACACCGGAATGTCCTGAAAACATACTTACCTTGCCGATCATCATTTCTTTTAATTCCTCAACCCCTTTCATTTCTGTAGAAGAAACACGAAGGCATTTGTAGCCAATTTGCTGATACACGTATTGCATGTACAACTGATCTTCCAGCGTTGGTTCGTCAAAAGTATCTATTTTATTAAAAACCAGAATCGTTTCAATATTGTACGCTTCGGCAGTTACCAGAAAACGGTCTATAAAATTAAAGGTTGTGGGCGGATTATTAATGGTAATCAATAAAAACACACGATCAATATTCGACGCAATAATATGCATCTGATGCGATAAATTAACCGATTTACGAACGATGTAATTCTTTCTTTCGTGAATATTAAAAATCGTTCCCGTTACGGCATCAGAAGTTTCTTCGAGTTCATAATCGACAATATCGCCTACAGCAATAGGATTGGTACTTTTGATCCCTTTCATCCTGAACTTTCCTTTCATACGGCATTCTATAAAATCGCCTTTTTCAGATTTTACGGTGTACCAGCTTCCTGTAGATTTATAAACGAGTCCTGTCATTCAAATTGTAGATTTCAGATTTTAGATTTTAGATGTATTCTTAAAAACTAAAAAATATTAAAAGGCAAAATTACGTTTTTAGAATTGAACAACGCAACTTCGCCTTTTAAAATTAAAAAACACCTCTTAAAATGGGCTCATTTACCAAATAATTTCGGCCAGAATTTCGTTTTCTTTGATTTTCCCCAACTGAATTGTTTTTAAAGTTTTGGAAGTTTTTCCGGCTCTGGTCGTATAAATTTCTACCATAACAGTTGCCGGACCGCTTTCGGTTAATTCCCTTTCGCCAAAATAATTGGTTTTAATCTGATATTTGCCTTTTATGGCATTTCGGATTAAATATTGTTCCGGTCCGTAACCCTGCGTAAAATCTTTAGAAAATCGCGCTCCGGCTTGTGTACTTCTGTGTCCGTAAAAACATTCTTCGCCATTAGGTTCAATAATATGCAAATCCAAATCGACATCCATCAGGTTCCAGTTCATAATAATTCGGATATCAACCGGCATTTTATCCAGGTATTTTTTATCCAGCTTACCCGTTTTCAGATTTTTGTGTTCGATCATCAAACGATTAATATCCATAAGAATGATATCTTCTACACCTTCGTATTGTCCGCTCATTTCTCCGTAATAATTCACTTCCAGCGCTTTAATCAATTGATCGAAAGCTTCCTGGTATTTTCCTGCATCTTCGAGGGCCAAAGCATAATCCCTAAGGCTCTGTGGTTCATGTGCTCTCCATTTTGCAATTTTTCCTGCCGTAAACAAAGCATCATCAAAATCCTTCCATTGACGCAACGTGTACGTTAAAGTTTTATAAAGCTGATGATTCTCCAATCCTAAATCGGCAATATTGCTAATGACCTGCAATGCTTTTCTGACATCGCCCTGATTGTAAAAAAAGTGTGCCACATCAAAATAAAACGCAGGGTTTCTTTCCTGTGCATTTCTTAATTCAAAATACAATTCATATTGTTTTTCTTTTGGCGCAGAAGCCAAAGCCTTTAAATACAAGCGATCCGGATTCCAGGTTTTAGGTTGATTTTCGATTTCATTTGATTCTGCATATTCGACGTCTTCATCTTCGACATCTGAATTTTTTTTTGCATCAGAATGGGTTTCGCCCTCACTACTGATTATTTGATCGCTGGATACTGATGGCGTTATTTGAACTCCCGCGACTTTACCGGCAAGCGCTACTGGCATACTGGCATTATTAGAAATACTTTCTTGTGAAACCACCTGAGTAGAATACCCAACTGATTTACGTGCTCTGCTAGTGCCCAATGCCGTTACGACCACTTCTTGCAAGTGTTGTGAACTCTCTCGTAACTGAACCCTGATCTGATTGTTTCTGCCCACATTTACCTGAGAAGATTCATAGCCAATGAAGCCCACATTCAGATTACTGTTTTCGGGAGCCTGTATCGTAAACTTGCCCTCAAAATCAGTATTCACTCCTCCTCTGTCTCCATTTATACGAACCACAGCTCCGGGTAACGGCAAGCCCTGAGCATCGACAATAACGCCCGAAATAAATCCGGCCGGTACTCTTGCATTTCTGTTGGAGCTTACATTTGACACCCTGTTATTCGGTCTTTGAGGATGTCTAACTTTTACCTTTGGCTGCTGTTTTGGAGCGGTATATTTAAGATCTTGCTTCCACCAGGAATTTAATGCGGCAAAATAATCTTCAATACTTTCCCAATTATTCTTTTGTGCGGCCAAATTAGTATCCTGTTCCTGTTTCTTCATTCGATCAAATTCGGCACGCAATTCTGCAGGCGGTACGATATCGTAAGCGATATAATCGCGGATATCTTCCAGAACAATCAGGGAGGTGTTTTTGGTTATAATTCCGTATTTCTTGCCCAGAAGTTCGATTTCATCTGCATTTTTCTCATATTGCAAATCGAGATTGGCTATTTTTTTCTGGGCCCAGAGTTTTTCAATATTGACATCTGCTGTATTTTGAGCAACAGCATCCAGAGAGATTTTTCGCTCCACAACCACAGTATTGTTATAACCAAACAACAAGGTGATTTCACTTTTCGGATTGAGGGAAATCCCCGAAAAACTAAAACTCCCCGAAACCGAAGTACCTTTCATTGGAAATAAATCCGTGATGGTGTAATTTTCCTTTATTCCTAAAAATTTCAAATTATTGTTTACCAGCTTATCTAAAGCATTTGTCCCATCCAATTGATTCAGATTGATAAAATTACCGCCGGTTTTCATGGCAGCAAAATTCAGGAAAGCAAAGTCTGAAGAAACGGAAGAGGTAATCGTATACATTGGAATGCTTGTTTTCGGCAAAACATTTTCGCTTAAAGAAGATAATCCATCCGAAAAAAACAAAAATTCATCATGGACTGGAAAATTTATTTGCGAAAAACGAGTACCGCCATCATATTTTGTGTTTTGCAAAACGGATTTTAATTCAGCCCAATTACCCTCTGAAATCACAAATTCTTTTTGTTTTTCGAACGTATAATTTAAAAAATATAAAGTTACTTTAGTGTTTTTTATTTTTTGAAAATAGGCATCCAGTAAATTCAATTCCTTTTTTAAATCGCGTGTTTTACAGCTCAAAGAATTATCCCAGATTAAACCAATTGAAGCTGGCGCTTTTTTAGCAATTTTATTTCCTTCTACAAACGTATTTCCGTAAAAATAATATTGCCCTCCCAAATTCTGCATCAGTACACTTGGTGCATTTTCCTGAATCGGAATGTTAAAAACTAATTTTTCGGAAGGCTGATAATTTTCTTTTTTCAGTGACGTCTGAAAAGACTGATTCCATTTTGAAAAAACAAGTTGTTCCCCTGAATTTTCATTAATGGTCGGTGAAGCTTCAGTTCCCAATACCGAAACATTGATTTCAAACTTATCCAGCTTTTTCGGATAACGGCTCACCAGCTGATACGCCAGATTATTTTTATCGAAAGCAGAAAGTTCTTCTTCGTAGCCAATAATAACGATTCGTTCGCCATTTGGCATTAAGGGATAAATTCTCGTTCTAAAATTATTTCCATCTACCTTTTCCAACAATCCCGGATCCACACGACGATGTTCGATAGCTTCGAAAACCTGTTTTCCTTTGTTTTTATTTACCGGAACGGCTTCACGCATTTTCCCCTTGATATCAATTGCATATCTGGAAACCGAAACATTTTCCGGCAACGGAAAAATAAGCTCCGCCTCCATCTGACGGCTCCCCGCATTAAAAAAATGCATCTCAGCAGTAGTGTAAGCAATATTCCCAACCACTTTTACATTGACAATAAGCTGACTCATTCTGACGCTTTCCGCCGCATCACCTTTTACAGTCAATTCAGGGCTCTGTGCAAAAGTTTTTGTTCCTGCGAACAATAAAACAAAAAGGAATACTTTCAGGATTCCCTGAAAAATTTCCGGCTTAGAAAAACAGATTTTCGATTTCATAACGCGATAGTTAAGTTTGTATATAACTATAGAGTCTATAAAATCTAAAAAGGTTGGAATAGATTATAAAAAAAATTAAACCATATATGGTATATAAGAAAATATTAGTTCAGAATTGAAATTAAAAACCTTGAAAAACATAGGCCAAGGTTTTAACCTTGAGGACAAAGATTCGCGATTCAAAAAGATTGCGAACATCGATTGAATCCCAAGGTTAAAACCTTGGGTTATGTTTATATAGAAAATTCTATTTAACCTTCTATAACCTATATCCTTTAAAACCAAAAAAAATCCCCAAAGCCTTACAGCAATGGAGATTTCAAAAATTTTACCACATAGGTGATATAAGAACATTTATATGAAAAGTTTGCAAAACAAAAATAAACTTATATCACTTGTAGGATTTAAAAGAAATTAGGCGTTGAAAATTTTTTCCTGGTGTCCAATACTTTCCTGGTGAATGGCTTTGAACATTCTCAAAACAAACTCTTCCGTAAGTCCTTTTTTCTCCCCTTCCAAAATCATTTTCCCTAAGATTTCATTCCAACGATTGTTTTGAAGAATGGCAACGTTGGCATCTTTTTTCACCTGACCAATTTCGTCAGCTACTTTCATACGTTTTCCTAATAACTCTAGTAAGTTAGCATCCAAAACATCGATGTTAGCTCTTAGTTTCGTCATTTTAGAAGTGTACTGATCTGTTGTATCATCCGTTTTTCTGATCGTCAGATCTTTGATGATTTGTTTAAGGGCATCCGGAGTAACTTGTTGCGCTGCATCAGACCAGGCGTTGTCCGGATCGTAATGTGTTTCGATGATCATACCATCGTAATTCAAATCCAAAGCTTCCTGCGTTACTTCGAAAATCATTTTACGATCTCCTGTAATGTGAGAAGGATCGATGATTAATGGTAAATCAGGGAATTTATTCTGCAATTCGATTGCAATCTGCCATTCCGGGATATTTCTGTATTTTGTTTTTTCGTACGTAGAGAAACCTCTGTGAATAACTCCTAATTTCTCGATTCCGGCCATGTGTAAACGTTCTACACCACCTAACCATAAAGCCAAATCCGGGTTTACAGGGTTTTTAACCAAAACAATTTTATCTGTTCCTTTCAAAGTATCCGCAATTTCCTGAACTGCGAATGGATTTGCAGTAGTACGGGCACCAACCCATAAAACGTCGATATCATGCTCTAAAGCCAGTTTACAGTGTGCTGCAGTTGCAACTTCAGTACCCATTAATAAACCAGTTTCTTTTTTAGCTTTTTGTAACCATTTCAATCCAATTTCCCCAACACCTTCAAATCCTCCCGGACGCGTTCTTGGTTTCCATATTCCGGCTCTGAACACACTTACTTTTGAATCTTTCAACTCATGAGCGATTTTCAAAACCTGATCTTCTGTTTCTGCACTACATGGTCCGGCTATCACAAGTGGGTGATTTAAATTGAAATCCTCTAACCACTTTCTCATTTCTTTCTTATTTTCCATCTTTTTTTTTAGTTTATTTTTTAATTGTTAATCCGTTTAATATCTCTTTAATTTTATTCGTGCTTTCCATTTCTTCAAAAATGGCATTGTAATTTTCTTCTTTTAACAAATCCCTAAACCGACTGAGGTTTGAAATATATTCTTCTAAGGTTTCAATGACATGTTCTTTGTTTTGCTTAAAAATCGGTGTCCACATGGCTGGCGAACTTTTTGCTAAACGAACCGTACTTTCGAAACCACTTCCCGCCATATCAAAAATATCCTGTTCGTCTTTTTCCTTATTCATCACCGTTTTTCCGAGCATAAAGGAACTAATGTGCGACAAATGCGAAACGTAAGCAATGTGTTTATCGTGTGAAGTCGGATCCATATATCGAATCCGCATTCCGATTTCGCTAAAAAGCTTCAATGCCTTTTCCTGCAATTTGAAAGTGGTTTTTTCCACCTCACAAATAATATTTGTTTTCCCCTGAAACAATCCTTTTATCGCCGCCGATGGTCCGGAAAATTCTGTTCCTGCAATAGGATGCGTTGCGATAAAGTTTCTTCTTTTCGGGTGACCGGCAACTGCATCACAAATCGGTTTTTTAGTAGATCCCACTTCAAAAACAATGGTTTGATCACCAACCGAATCCAGTACTTTTGGCAGAATCGTCAGGGCAACATCTACAGGAACCGAAACAATCACAAAATCAGCTTCAGCCAATTCTTCGAAGCTTCCCGCCTGGTCAATAACACCCAAATCAATTGCTTCCTGCAAGTGCTTTTCGTTACTGTCTATTCCAAAAATAGTCGCGTCCGGATGTTTTTCTTTGATGTCCAGCACCATCGAGCCCCCTATTAACCCTATTCCTATTACGTATACTTTCATATTTATTTTTATTAGAAGCTAATTCCTGCTATCCGCTATATCTTTTCCGCCGAACCCCGGCACAAAAGGATGCCGCTTCTATCAGGGCTACGGCTTCTCGTTTTTTCCAAGACCTTTTTGATTTAAGTGCCACCCTGAGCGAAGTCGAAGGCTTATAAAACCAGAACGGGCTTCGACTTCGCTCAGCCTGACAGTCTATATCAAAAATCTTTATTCTCTATTCTTTATTCTTTATTCTTTATTCTTTATTCTAAAACCTATCTATCGCTTCCTCTACTTTTTCTTCTTTCACACACAACGAGAATCTGATGTATCCTTCACCATTGCTTCCGAAGATTGTTCCCGGTGTGATAAAAATATGTTTCTCGTATAATATTTCGTCAATGAACTTTTCTGCTGAAGCTATTCCTTCCGGCAATTTCGCCCAGACAAAAAGTCCAACTCCTTCTTTATACACTTCGCAGCCTAATTTTTCAGCTAATTTTTCTGTCAATTCTCTGCGGCGTCTGTAAATTTTGTTTTGGTCTTCGAACCAGGATTTATCACAATTCAAAGCCGCGATTGCGCCTTTCTGAATTCCGTAGAACATACCGCTGTCCATGTTGCTTTTTACTTTCAGGACTGCATCGATAATTTCAGGATTCCCTAAAACCATTCCGACTCTCCAGCCGGCCATGTTGAATGTTTTGCTTAATGAATTCAGTTCTAAAGCCACTTCTTTCGCTCCTTCCACCTGCAATAAACTCATTGGATTGTCATTCAGGACAAAACTATACGGATTATCATTTACGAGTAATATGTTGTGTTTTTTAGCAAAGGCAACCAATTTTTCAAATAACGCTAAACTTCCTCGGGCTCCTGTTGGCATGTGGGGATAACCGAGCCACATGATTTTTACTTTCGAAAGATCCAGTTTTTCCAAAGCTTCGAAATCCGGTTCCCAGGCATTGGCTTCTTTCAGATCATAATAAACCGGAACCGCTCCTACCAGATTGGTTACCGAAGTATACGTCGGATAACCCGGATTCGGAATTAAAACATGATCACCTTCATTCAAAAATGCCAGTGAAATATGCATAATTCCTTCTTTCGAACCCATCAGAGGCAAAATTTCATTATTCGGATTCAACACAACACCAAACTGATCCTGATAAAAATCGGCCATTCCTTTTCTCAATTCCGGCAATCCCTGATAGCTCTGATACCCATGCCCGTTTTCATCCAGAATTGCCGCAGCTACTGCTTCAATTACTGCTTTTGACGGACTCAAATCAGGGCTTCCGATTCCCATATTGATGATCGATTTTCCTTCAGACTGCAGCTGACGCACTTCTCTCAATTTCGAGGAGAAGTAGTATTCTTCAACTGTATCTAATCTTTTTGCTGTTGTAATCATTTGTATTTTTTATTAAAAATGCTTTAGGCTTTAGTCCGTATGCTGTATGCTTTTTTTTACTTTTAAACTTCTTTCATCCTCAGCGAAGTCGAAGGTTTTTGAAAACTAACGGGGGCTTCGACTTCGCTCAGCCTGACAATCATTATTTTAAACCTTTGGAATTTGGAATTTCAAAAAATTGGAATTTCACTTTACGGCTTTGTATTTTTATATTCTCCCAGAACTTTTAAATATTCTGCCATAATATTCAGTAATGCTTTGGCTTTTGCAAAGTCTTCGTATTTCTCGAATGTCACATCTACGAAAAACGAATATTTCCAGGGAGTCTCAATTTTTGGAAGCGACTGGATTTTTGTTAAATTCAGTTTACAATCGCTCATTACATTGAGAACTGCCGCTAAACTTCCTCTTTTATGGTCCAGTTCAAACTTGATGGAAGCCCTGTTGATTTCGTTTTCAGGCAAAAATGAATTCTGTTTTTTAATAATCACGAAACGCGTCATGTTATTTTTGATCGTTTGAATTTCCGGTGCCAGAATTTCCAGATCATACATTTCAGAAGCCGTTTTACTCGCAATGGCAGCAATTCCGGTTAACTGTTTCTCCTGAATTCTTCTGGCGGTTTCGGCGGTATCTTTATCTTCAACCAATTTGATGTTCGGATATTTTTTTAAGAAATCCATACATTGCAACAGTGCCATCGGGTGCGAATGAACTTCTTTTATATCCTCTATTTTTTGGCCTTTCAATGCCATTAAATTTTGGTGAATGCTCAGGTAATGTTCTCCGATAATGTGCAGATTATTCTTGTCGATCAACGCATAATTCGGGATAATTGGCCCTGCAATCGAATTTTCAATTGCCATAACGGCCTGATCCGATTTTCCGGAAAGCAGGCTGTCAATTAATTCTTCAAAAGACAAACACTCATCAATAGCCACATTTTCAGAGAAATACTCCTTTACGACCTGATGGTGGAAAGAACCTTTTATACCTTGTATTGCAATTTTCGTTGTCATATATTCAAAAAAAAATCCTGATTTTCATCAGGATTGTATATTAGTTTTATTTGTCTTTTTTAATTTTCTCAAATAACCATAGCACAATCCCTACTTCTACTAAAGAAGAAATAAAAAGAGTTGCTAAAATAAAAACGGTTATTAGACATTTTGTTTGTGTTTTTCAATAAATTCTCTGCGAATGTATAAATTATTTTCACTGCACCAAAAAAAATATTGCATTTTATGAAACAAAAAAGGATTTCTTAACAAATTACCTGCCTTTTGTAAGATATTTAAATAAATAGCCCCTAAAATGCGATTTAGACAATTGGTTTTGAAGGAGCTGCTTAGATTCTGAGGCACTAAGGTTATCAGAGCCTAACTATATGCTTACTCTTTTGGACCAATTTTTAGGAGAGCGGGAAGTATGAAAAACACCGTAGATTATTATTTCATCTTTTTCAAATTGATAATGAATACCATATGGAAATCTTGCGATGAAGCTAATCTTTATCTTTTTATATTTCTTTTGAAAGGAATCTGGATTTCTTGATATTTCTTCTATTCCTGCTTCCAGACAAAGTTCAAAATCATAAGAAAGCCCTAGTCTTTGCTCTTCATACCAAATAACTATTTCCTAATATCATATAAAGCTTCCTTTAGAAAATGAATTTTAGGCATTATCGAATCGATTTTAAATGAGCTTTGACCTCATCCCATGTGTACAGTTCCGTTTTACCTTCTTCCAGATTCTGTATCCTATGATCTAATTCTTTTTTGACATCATCAGAAATCTCCAAATCCTTTTTAGAAACGCTATCCCACAATTGCTCCGCCAAAACAATTTTTTCAGCATCGCTATATTTAGATAATTTTTTGATCTCCATGTTTCTATTATTATAATTGATATAACAAATTTAATCAAATTTACCTTTGAAATGAATTTCAATAAAAGAACTGTTCTATTTAAACTGTAAAACAAAAAAAAGCAGCTATCATTACAATAACTGCTGTTTTACTTTAAGAATAAATCTATTCTCTTTATTCTCTTTTCTTTATTCTATTTCTTTATTCTAAAAAAAATTAAGACCCACACATCTCACAATCCTCAGGATCTGCGGCTTGTGCTTTAAGCAACATTGCTTTGTAGTCTTCAACACTAATTGGTTCTGTTTCCGGAACTAAAGTTGCTGATGCTGGTGTGCCTTCTTCTTTTTTATCGTTGTTTAAGGTGAATTTAATTGCATCTACCGCAGATTTTGTTCTTAGGTAATACATTCCTGTTTTCAAACCGGATTGCCATGCGTAGAAGTGCATAGACGTTAGTTTAGAGAAATTAGCATCCTGCATAAACAAATTCAATGATTGCGACTGGTCAATAAAATAACCTCTCTGACGAGACATATCCAAAATATCTTTCATAGACATTTCCCAAACTGTTTTGTACAATTCTTTGATATCGTCCGGGATTCCGTTAATGTTCTGAACAGATCCGTTATGACGCATAATTTCCTGCTTCAATGATTCATTCCAGATTCCTAATTTCACTAAGTCTTCCAGTAAATGTTTGTTTACCACGATGAATTCTCCTGAAAGCGTTCTTCTGGTGTAGATGTTAGAAGTATAAGGCTCGAAAGCTTCATTGTTTCCTAAAATCTGAGAAGTGGATGCGGTTGGCATCGGCGCTACTAATAAAGAGTTACGAACTCCGTGCTCTACTACTTCCTTACGCAATGAAGCCCAGTCCCAGCGTCCTGATAATTCTTCATCTTTCATTCCCCACATATTGTATTGGAATTCTCCTTTTGACATTGGAGATCCTTCAAATGTAGAGTATGGCCCTTCTACTTTTGCCAGTTCCATAGAAGCGGTAACAGCAGCAAAGTATAATGTTTCGAAAATTTCATGGTTCAGCTGTTTTGCTTCGTCACTTGTAAAAGGCATTCTTAACATGATAAAAGCATCTGCAAGACCCTGAACTCCCAAACCAATTGGTCTGTGACGTACATTGGAGTTTTCAGCTTCTTTTACCGGGTAATAGTTTCTGTCAATTACTTTATTTAAGTTGAATGTCACACGTTTGGTAACATCAAATAATTTTTGGTGATCAAATTTACCATTCTCCACAAACATTGGCAATGAAATCGAAGCCAGGTTACAAACCGCAACTTCATCCGGAGACGTGTACTCGATAATTTCAGTACATAAATTGGACGAACGGATTGTTCCTAAATTCTTTTGGTTCGATTTACGGTTAGCCGCATCTTTGTACAACATGTACGGAAGTCCTGTTTCTACCTGAGACTCCAGGATTTTTTCCCAGATTTCTCTCGCTTTAATCGTTTTTCTTCCTTTTCCTTCTGCTTCATAACGTAAATACAAAGCGTCGAATTCTTCACTGTGCACTTCTGATAATCCAGGGCATTCGTTAGGACACATTAAAGTCCATGTTGAATCTTCCTGAACTCTTTTCATGAATAAATCCGGAATCCACATTCCAAGAAATAAATCACGGGTTCTCATTTCTTCCTTACCGTGGTTTTTTCTCAAATCAAGGAAATCGAAAATATCGGCATGCCATGGCTCGATGTACATAGCAAAACTTCCTTTACGTTTTCCTCCACCCTGATCTACATAACGGGCTGTCATATCGTATACACGAAGCATTGGAACAATTCCGTTTGAAGTCCCGTTGGTTCCGCTGATATAAGAACCGGTAGCTCTAATATTGTGAATCGCCAATCCGATTCCTCCCGCTGATTGCGAAATTTTAGCCGTTTGTTTCAGAGTATCATAAATACCATCAATACTGTCATCTTTCATTGTCAATAAGAAACAAGATGACATTTGAGGTTTTGGTGTTCCGGCATTAAATAATGTAGGCGTCGCGTGCGTAAAGAATTTTTTAGACATCAATTCATACGTTTCAATCGCAGAAGCAATATCATCTTTGTGAATTCCGATAGAAACACGCATCAGCATGTGCTGTGGTCGCTCTACAATCTTTCCGTTTAATTTTAACAGATAAGAACGCTCTAATGTTTTGAATCCAAAATAATCGTAGTTAAAATCACGATTATAAATAATAGTAGAATCCAGCACCTGAGAGTTATTCTTAATTACTTCGTAAACATCATCTGCCAATAAAGGAGCTTCTTTCCCTGTTCTTGGATTAACATAATGATACATATCCGACATCGTTTCCGAGAACGATTTTGTTGTATTAGAATGTAAGTTAGAGATAGCAATACGAGCGGCTAACTGGGCATAATCAGGATGGGCAATAGTCATAGAAGCAGCTGTTTCGGCAGCAAGATTATCCAATTCTGAAGTAGAAACACCATCATACAATCCTTCGATAACGCGCATGGCGACTTTTACAGGATCTACAAGTTCATTAAAACCGTAACACAATTTTTTGATTCTGTCTGTAATCTTATCAAACATTACCGGCTCTTTGCGTCCATCTCTTTTTATTACATACATAAGCTTACTTTTTTATTGTTATTGAAAAAATGAAAGACACTGGAATAACGGATTCCAGTACTTAAACATTGTGTGTTTTATTGTTTTTATTTTGAGAATTACAGGATTCTCAATAGTTACCCGGTTCCAGTTTGAAAAACAAATTGAAAATGAATTAAAATAATTGAATCCGCGATTTGGGATGAGATTCAATCTGAAAATATTGTGTTATAATTGTATTCTTTTTAGTGTTTTTTTGGGGCAATCACTAAAATATTCCTACTGCGCTAAAAATCGGCATCAAAGCTAATTTTCTGAGAATCGCTATCGCCGCCTGAGCCACTGTTCATTACTCCGGCTTTTTGATATTCTGAAACTCTTTTTTCAAAGAAATTGGTTTTTCCCTGTAAAGATATCATATCCATAAAGTCAAATGGGTTTGCGGATCCGTAAACACGCTCACACTCTAACTCAACCAATAATCTGTCTGCAACAAATTCCAGGTACTGCGTCATTAAAACTGCATTCATACCAATTAAACTTACCGGAAGAGATTCCGTAACAAATTCTCTTTCAATATTTAAGGCATCAACGATGATTTCTTTGATTCTCTCCTTCGGAACTTTATTTATTAAATGATGATTGTGCAAATGCACTGCAAAATCGCAATGTACTCCTTCATCACGGGAAATCAATTCGTTTGAAAATGTCAAACCTGGCATTAATCCACGTTTTTTCAACCAGAAAATTGAACAGAAAGCACCTGAGAAAAATATACCTTCAACAGCTGCAAAAGCAATAAGTCTTTCGGCAAACGAATCAGAATCAATCCACTTTAGAGCCCATTCTGCTTTTTTACCAATTGCAGGAAAAACTTCCAGCGCATTAAACAGTTCCGCTTTTTCCGCTTCATCTTTAACATAGGTATCAATAAGAAGGGAATACGTTTCACTGTGAATATTTTCCATCATGATCTGAAAACCATAGAAAAATTTCGCTTCGGCATACTGAACTTCATTTACAAAGTTCTCTGCAAGGTTTTCATTTACAATTCCGTCAGAAGCAGCAAAAAAAGCTAAAATGTGTTTTACGAAATAACGTTCGTCATCTGACAACTTATTATTCCAGTCATTTAAGTCCTGGTGCAAATCAATTTCTTCTGCAGTCCAAAAGCTCGCTTCCATCTTTTTGTACCAATCCCAAATATCGTGGTGTTTGATAGGAAAAATTACGAAACGATTCTTGTTTTCTTGTAAAATTGGCTCGACTTGTGACATGGCTTTTATGTTTATTTTTTGTATTGAATTTTTGCTGATTCAGTAGAGTACAAAGATTGTCATTTGTTGGCGAAAATAAAAGCCAAACTTATTCACAATTGGTCGTAGTTTTTAACAACGGGCAAAAAGTAGGATATTTTTCAGACAATAATTAAATATTTGTAAATGAGGCGTTTAATATTGTCATTTATACCGTAAGGCCCTGTAAAATATAGACTTTTTATAATAAAAAGCAAGAAATTTTTAATTGTTTTTAAAAGTTTTTTTTTGAGTTAAAACTTTATTTTTTGAGTTAAAATATGCCCTTTTAAAATCGTAACTAAGACCTCTGGATTTTACGATTTTTTGAGTTCTTCGGCTACTTTTTCAAGTTCCAGATACCAGTCCTGACCGAAGCGGCGAATCAGGGCTTCTTTGACAAATTTATACACCGGAACTTCTAATTCTTTACCTAAAGAACAGGCGTCGTCACAAATATCCCATTTATCATAATTGACTGCTGCAAACTCAGTGAAGTCTTTTACACGAATTGGATACAAATGACAGGAAACCGGTTTTTTCCAGTCTACAATTCCCTGGTTGTAAGCCTGCTCGATTCCGCAAAGTGCTGTTTTCCCGTCAAAAATAACGTAAGCACAATCTTTATTGTCTATTAATGGTGTTTCAAGATCACCATCGGTTCCTTTTACCCAGGTGCCCTGCGCTTCAATAGCCGCAATTCCCTCTTTTCGTAAAAAGGGTTTGACTTTCGGATAAATCTCTTCCATGATTTTAGTTTCTGCCTCACTCAAAGGTGCACCGGCATCTCCGTCAACACAGCAGGCTCCTTTACAAGCTGACAAGTTGCACACAAATTCTTTTTCAAGAATATCTTCTGAAATAATGGTTTTTCCTAGTTGAAACATGATAGTAAAATACTGAAATTTATAAAGTGCAAAGATAGTCAAAGAAAACAGATGAAATGAGATTAAATTCTAACCACATCATCATTGGAGTTTAACCGCAAAGAGCGCAAAGTTTCCCGCAAGGATCGCGAAGTTTTATCATCAACAAGAAACTAATCATTGTAAAAACTACAAACCATTTACTTATAAGCTGGCGGCCTTTGCGAAAGATCTTTGCGAATCTTTGTGGTGAGGAGAATGTTTTGTTATAAAAATCGTTATTTTAATCTATATTACATGTTTTTATAACAAAAATACGAGACGGCTGATTTTATCAAAAAAAGGCCTGACTTTATTATCTACCTTTGCACATCTTTAAACACTAAATAGAAAAAGTATGTTAGAAATTGATTTTAAGGAAATTATCACTGTTGGAATGGTACTTTTTGCAGTAATTGATATCGTAGGATCTATTCCGATCATTGTAAACCTAAGAGCAAAGGTGGGTCACATCGAATCTGAGAAAGCTTCCATTGTTGCCGGAATGATTATGATTGTTTTTCTTTTTGTTGGAGAAGGTTTTTTAAGTCTTATAGGTATCGATGTGCATTCGTTTGCTGTTGCAGGTTCTTTTGTCTTATTTTTTCTGGCTTTGGAAATGATTTTAGGCATCCGGATTTATCGTGATGAGGAGCCGGGATCAGCATCTATAGTTCCGCTAGCGTTTCCTTTAATTGCCGGCGCAGGAACCATGACCACTTTACTTTCCCTCCGTTCCCAATTTCACACCATTAATATTATTATCGCCATATTATTGAATATCATTCTGGTTTATATTGTTTTGAAATCCTCAAAAAAAATCGAAACTTTATTAGGAGAAAACGGATTAGGCGTGGTGCGCAAGACATTTGGAGTAATACTTTTAGCAATTGCTGTTAAATTATTCGCTGCTAATGTTAAAGGTTTGTTCGTCTAACGGATATTTTTATAAATTTACCCCATAAAATTTAAAAAATACAATTTTGCGGCAATCCCTGCCGGAAAAATTTTACTTTACTATTTTAGACAAACAAACAGCCATTATGAAAATTTTCACTTCAATCTTAGTGCTTTTAGCATTAGCTTTAATTGTTTTTAATATTACGTTGCTGGACTTTAAAAACCCTTTCCAGGGTGAAAGTGCAGTAGCTTTTATTGGAATAGCAGCTTCCTTTTGCGCCGTTTTGATCCTATTGATTTTTAGAATTTCAAAAAAAATAGAAGAAAAAACAAACGGCAGATAATATGTTTGACACTTTAATTATCGGTGGAGGCGTTTCGGGCATGTCTTGTGCCCTTGTTTTAGGTTCGGCCAAAAACAAACCTTTTGCAAGCGATAAAAAAATCGGAATTTTTACACATCAGAAAAATTCTTCTTTACAGGAAGCGATTTTCTACAATGCTTATGGCATAACACCAGGCAAACTGGGCTCAGAGTTACTTTCTGAAAGCACACAGGATCTGGCAGTAACGTATCCGCATATTACGCAGATTGCGAATGAAAAAGTAATCAAAGTAGAAGGATCTTTTCCTGAATTTACGGTTACGACTAATAAAAACTCCTATCAAACCAAAAGCATCGTCATCGGAATTGGTTCTGCGAATACTTTTGACATCGAAGGACTGATGCAGTATATTGAACCTCATAAAAAAGCATTACCGGAAAAGCAACGCATTCAGCTTAAAAATGACGATCATAAAGTAGCAGAGGGCATTTATGCAATCGGAACCCTGGCAGGCTGGAGAAGTCAACTGGCCATTGCTGCCGGAAGTGGCGCTGCTGTAGCAACAGATATTCTTACTTTATGGAACAACGGTGTGCAGACTCATTCACATGACAGTATTCGATAATATAAACTTCTTATATAATTAAAAACCATTAAAAAATTAAGGCAGTTAAGTTTTGAAGCTTAATTTTCTTAATCTTTTAATGGTTTTTTTATTCCCTAAAGTGTTACTTCACCGAAACAATCTCTTTTACCTTGATATGTTTCTCTGTATCTGTTTTCCAGAGTTCCCCTTTTAAAGAAACTTCATCGCCTTGTTTTAATACTTTATAATTTTGCGGGCCACCCACATTAACAATACTGATTGTTGCAAAATAAACTTCATTCTTGTCTGTATTAATCTTAGCTGTATAACCATCCTTACCGAATTCAATAGCTTCTACTTTTCCGGAAACCGTGTTTTTATCTTTCATACAAGCACAGGAAATCACAAAAGTCATCAAAACAATCAGAGCACTTATTCTTTTTAAATTTTTCATATTATAATTATTATTTTACCGTAAAGTTCGCTACTGTTTAAGCGAAATCCGTTACATCCTGTTTTAAAAAATTATTATTATTTACTGTACTTTATCTCAGTTCTGCACAACTGCCTGCAATCACTTTCAGGTCTTCACCAAATTGTTTCCAAACCCTGATATAACGGAGTGTCGCATCTATCGGATTATTGTCGTAGTGGCCTTTTAATGAAACCGCAACACTAACAATGGCTGTATCCCCGATACAATTAATGATTTGATCTGAGGCTTCAAGAAAATCAATCTTCATTTTACCAGACCGATACGCATTCAGATCAAATTCTTTGGTGATCGTCTGCCCGTCAGGTAAGTTGAAAAGTAAATCATCATGCAGCATTTTTTCTAATACTGAAACGTCCGCATATTTAATTGCAGTAAGAAGTTCTATCTCTGCATTTACAACATTGCTTTTTTCCATAATAAAAAAAGTTAAGATTACTTTTTTGGATTCAAAACGGCTTTAACCATCGCATCCTCTTTTAGAATTACATCGTAGTAATACAATTCACCATACAACTGTCTGGCAAACTCAGCATTAATATAGCGATTAACCAAAGCTTTGGTTTTATCCAGTTTCAGGTCTAAACCGGTCATTAAAATATAGTTCCTGAACTTTTTGAAATACACATCAGAGTTTTTCATCCTGGCCTGAAATTCACTAAAATTGAGCCCTTCAAATGCGTCCCGGTTTTTATCCAGTTCTTCGAAAACAAAATGCCCTACAATTCCGGTCTGCATCAGGTAAGCTACATTTTCATTTCCGTGTTCCGCTTCCATTGGCACAAAAACATCCGGAACGATTCCGCCTCCGCCGTAGACGATTTTTCCTTTTGGTGTTTTAAATTTTAGTGAATCCGCTACTTTTATGCTGTCTTTCGCATAAAGTTCGCCCGATTTAATACGGTCTTCGGATTCTTTATAATATTCTTCGTTTCCTTTTTTATACGGTTTCTGGATTGACCTTCCCGTTGGCGTGTAATATCTAGCAACCGTCAGTCTTACCGCTGATCCATCGTTGAAATCCATTTCACGCTGTACGAGTCCTTTTCCAAAAGAACGACGGCCTACAATAGTGCCCCGATCATTATCCTGAAGGGCTCCGGCCAGGATTTCACTTGCCGATGCACTGTTTTCATTAATCAGCACATATACTTTTCCGTTTTCAAAACTTCCGCCCTTATTGGCATAGGTTTTATCGGTCGTTCCGTTTTTACTTTTGGTAAAAACGATTAGTTGTTTGTCTTTTAGGAATTCATCGGCAATCGCAACCGCTTCTTCCATATAACCGCCTCCATTATCACGAAGGTCGATAATCAATGACTGGATTCCTTTATTTTGCAAACGGGTCAAGCCTGTTTTGAATTCTTTATAAGTGGTTTCCGCAAAACGGTTTATTTTGATATAACCCGTCTTATTCCCCAGAAACAAAGATGCATCAACACTCTTTATCGGAATAATATCCCTTTTGATTTTGAACTTAAGCTTCTTCTGTTCCGATTTTCTAAAAACAGTCAGTTCAATTTCAGAACCTTTAATTCCTTTTAATCTTGAAAAAAGGCTGTCAGAAGGCAATTTCCTGCCGAATAATTTGGTTTTTCCGGCAAATAAAATACGGTCTCCGGATTTCAATCCTGCTTTTGCCGAAGGACCATTTTCGACCGGCCTTATGATGGCAACCGAATCTTTGTACATATAGAAATTAATTCCGATCCCGACGAAATCTCCTTTCATGCTTTCGGCAACTTCTGCCTGTTCGGTGGGTGGGATGTAAACGGAATGCGGATCCAATTTAGACAGTATATTGTCAACGGTCAGATTTACAATCGAATCGGTATTGACGCTGTCAACATATTCTGTATTGATAAAGTCAATAAGTTTGTTCAGTTTTGTTTTGGAGTAATTTTTGGCCAAAAGCTGATCATCAACGGGAGCATTCATCAGGCTTCCGAGGACTGTGCCAAGAGCAAAGACGGCTCCTATAACAATGGGTAAATATTTTGAGTTGAATTTCATTTACTCTTCTAAATCGGGAATATGTGCTACTTCGATACCTGCTTTTATTAAAAACTGAATTCCCGAATCGTCTCTGTATCCATTCTGATACACGACTCTTTTTATGCCTGACTGATGTATTAATTTACTGCACTCTTTACAGGGTGAAAGTGTAATATACAAGGTCGCTCCTTCACAGGATTGTGTTGATTTTGCTACTTTCAGGATAGCATTTGCCTCGGCATGCAGAACGTCCCAGCGTGTTAACCCGTCTTCGTCTTCGCAGCAATTCTCGAAGCCGGACGGGGTTCCATTATAACCGTCGGAAATAATCATCCGGTCTTTTACAATAATGGCACCAACCTGTTTGCGTTTACAATACGAAAGCAAACTCCATTCTTTGGCAATTCGCAAATACGCTTTATCGTATTTATTTATTTTATTTAATTCCATTTATTTTATCTGTTCCAAATAGGGCTTTCAATAATCATAGGAATGACAACTCCTATAATAAAAGCTGACATTACAAGCGCCCAGTCCCGTTTCGAAAAACGAAAAACTGTCTGCACTATATAGGATAATACCAAAGCCACAAAGACTACTACGAGTTGCGCTACTTCAATTCCTAACGCAAATTCTCCCAAAGGTAGTAATTTTGAGGTTGCCGTCCCTCCTAATATTGTCTTGAAATAATTTGAAAATCCAAGTCCGTGTATAATTCCAAAAAACAAGGTTACAAAAAAGATTAGATTCAGTCCGTCATTCTTAGCCGTTTTTCCGGCTGTAAACAAATGATACAAGGCCGTTATTAAAATCGTAATCGGAATTAAGAACTCCACAAGATTAACTTTCACAGCTATAATTCCAAACACAGAAAGCACCAGAGCCACAGTATGACCAATTGTAAAAACAGAAACCAGAAGCAAAATACGTTTCCAGTCTTTGAACGTATAGGGAACTGTTAGTGCGATTAAAAAAAGAACGTGATCGTACGCATGAATATCTAAAACATGCTTTAATCCTATTTGAAAATAAATCCAAAATTGTGACATAGAGGTACTGGTATTAATTGATTATGGGGTTGTAAACTTACGATTAATTTTGAAAATTCAAGAAAAGCCCGCATTAAAACAACGTAGAAAAATAAGTTAAATTTTATGAGAACTTTAAAATTAATAATTTAAAATAAAATTTATCTTTGCACCATAAAAAAACATAATTATGTCATTTTCAGATTTATTTGATAGCGAATTTAAACAAAGAAACAAAGGTCACTTTTCAGCTATTGTTCGCGTAGCATTAGCCGATGGAATTGTACATCCTGAGGAAAAAAAATTCTTGGATAAATTAGCTGCACGTTTAGAGATTTCAGAAACTGAATACGAAGAAATCCTTAACGACCCATTAAAATATCCGATTAACCCACCTTATTTACACGTACAGCGTTTAGAGCGTTTATATGATCTGACAAGAATGGTACACGTTGACCACCATCTGGAAGACCAACAAGAAGTAATGTTACGAAAATTAGGTATTGCTTTAGGTTTTACGCCAAGCAACGTAAACTATATCGTTGCAAAAGCATTATCGCTAGTGGATAAAAAAGTAGACGGTGATACTTTTGTTTACGAAATGCAACATATGCATAAATAGTATTCAGTTTATAGTCGCAGTTTACAGTTGCAGACTGACACAGAGATATTGAAAATAAAAAAACCCGACTGATTTAAGATTTGTCGGGTTTTTTATTTATATCGCTAAACCCGACAGGTTTTAAAAACCTGTCCGGTTTGATAACTGTGACTGAAAACTGAGACTAAAAACTAAGACTTACTCCGCCTCTGCCATAAACTGTTCGGCTTTTTCGACCATATTATGACTTCCACAGAAGAAAGGAACTCTTTGGTGCAGTTCGGTGGGCTGGATTTCCATAATTCGTCCGAAACCATCTGTTGCTTTTCCTCCCGCCTGTTCGGCGATAAACGCCATTGGATTACATTCATAGAGCAAACGTAATTTCCCTTTTGGTGCTTTCGAACTGGTTGGATATAAGTAAATTCCGCCCTTGATCATGTTTCGATGAAAATCAGACACCAGACTTCCGATATATCTGGAAGTATACGGCCTGTCTTCTTCTTCTCTCTGGCAATATTTAATGTAGTTTTTTACACCCTGCGGAAAATGAACATAATTGCCTTCGTTTACCGAATAGATATTTCCGTTAACCGGGAATTTCATATTAGGATGTGACAGGTAAAATGTTCCGATAGCCGGATTTAAAGTAAATCCGTTTACGCCATGACCTGTAGTGTAAACCAACATTGTTGATGTTCCGTAAATCACATATCCGGCAGCCACCTGGTTTACGCCCGGCTGTAGAAAATCTTCGCTGGTCACCGGAGTTCCAATTGGCGTAATTCTTCTGAAAACAGAAAAGATAGTTCCCAAAGAAACATTGACATCGATGTTTGACGATCCGTCTAAAGGATCCATTAAGATCACGTACTTATTATTATGACTGTTGTCGCTCCCCTGAACAGTAATAAAATCGTCGTTTTCTTCAGAAGCGATACCACAGACAATCTCACGGTTTATTAACGTCTGGATAAATACTTCGTTTGCATAGACATCTAGTTTTTGCTGATCTTCTCCCTGAATATTCTGTTCGCCTGCTGCGCCAATAATATCCACTAATCCTGCTTTGTTTACTTTATAGTTGACCACTTTCGCCGCCAAACGTATAGAGTTGATAATTCGGGATAACTCCCCCGATGAGTATTGAAATGCTTTTTGGTTCTCAATAATAAACTCTCCCAGTGTTTTATTGCGTTCTTCCATTACTATATCGTTGTAGTTTTAATTTTAAGTCACAAATATCGTTTTTTTTGTGAGAATGGTTTAAAAATTATTTCGTTAGTTTGCTACTATTGTATATTTGGTAACCAAAAGCAAAAATTGAGTACTAAAACCATACTATTTTAGCTAATAAACGCTTAATAATAAGAATATATGAATATTAGAAAAGGAAATCCGGAAGACATGGAATCGGTTTTAGGATTAATACAGGAGTTGGCG
The DNA here is from genome assembly GCF_003996965.1 of Flavobacterium cupreum. Taxonomy (GTDB): domain Bacteria; phylum Bacteroidota; class Bacteroidia; order Flavobacteriales; family Flavobacteriaceae; genus Flavobacterium; species Flavobacterium cupreum. Next base: position 57,476 of record NZ_QWDM01000019.1, read on the forward strand.
ATATTCGAAAAAGAACCGGATGCAGTTGTAATAACAACAGATGATTTAGTACGTGACGGTTTTGGCGAAAACCCGTTGTTTCATGTATTTGTGGCAGAGGTTGAAGAAGAAATTGTTGGAATCGCATTATATTACTATCGTTACTCTACCTGGAAAGGAAAAACAATTCACCTTGAGGATTTAATTGTTAAGGATAAAATGCGCGGTACCGGCTTAGGATCTGCCCTTTACTCCGAGATTATGAAACAGGGAAAAAAAGATAATGTGAGAAGAATCGAATGGAATGTTCTGGACTGGAATACACCTGCCGTGAAATTCTACGAGAATTCCGGTGCAAAAATTCTTGAAGAATGGAGGGTGGTTCAAATGAGCGAAGCAGGAATTAATTCTTTCCTGGAAAAATAATCAAAAACACGTTTTCCTTTCCCTAGCAGGGAGATGAAGATTAACGTTAGTTAATAAAAAAATGTTTTTTTGCCACGAATTTCACGAATTAGCACGAATTAATTAACGTAAATTAGTGACTCGGGCGACAACAGACGAAATAAATTCGTTTCAAAAAAACTATGAAAATCATTTTATTCTCCAGCAGAAAAATAATAAAGTACCAGATTTCATTTCAATCTGAAATCTAAAATTAAAAATCTAAAATTAAGAATGAGAGTATTTAAATTTGGAGGAGCGTCCGTAAAAGATGCCGAAGGAATTAAGAACGTATATGACGTTTTGCAAAAAGTGGGTTATGAGGATGTGATTCTGGTTGTCTCGGCAATGGGAAAAACAACAAATGCTCTTGAAGTGGTGATTAAAAATTACTTTGATAAGTCGGAGGAATTGAATTCGTCTGTACAAGAAATAAAACAATACCACAATCAAATATTGTCAGGCCTGTTTAATGATGAAAACCACGCTGTTTTTGCAGCGGTAACAGCACAATTTTCGGATCTGGAATATTTCCTGGCACATAATAAATCCCCTAACTATAATTTCGTTTATGATCAGGTGGTAAGTTTCGGGGAATTGATTTCGACTACAATTCTGAGTCATTTTATGAATTTCATGGGCATTAAAACACAATGGCTGGATGTGCGTGAATTCATAAAAACCGATTCCAACTACCGTGATGCTGAAGTAGACTGGGAAGCAACCGAAAAAAATATCAGCAAAAATGTGCCCCGAAAAATATTAAACATCACTCAGGGATTTTTGGGTGCTGACGAAAATAATTTTACCACCACTTTAGGTCGTGAAGGTTCCGATTACACAGCGGGAATTTTTGCTTATTGCCTGAATGCCGAAAGCGTAACGATCTGGAAAGATGTTCCCGGGGTTATGAATGCCGATCCGCGTTATTTCGAAAATGCCAGCCTTCTCAACCAGATTTCGTATCGCGAAGCAATCGAACTGGCCTTTTACGGCGCAACGGTCATTCACCCGAAAACACTGCAGCCTTTACAGAAAAAAGAAATTCCGCTGTATGTAAAATCGTTTATCAATCCTTTGCTAAAAGGAACCTGCGTATCAAAAGGAGTCGATTTAGAACCGCAATACCCTTGTTTTATCGTAAAAAGAAATCAGCTTCTGATTTCGCTTTCGTCTATTGACTTTTCTTTTATCATGGAGGAAAACATCAGCGAAATTTTTGCTCTGTTCCACGAATTCAAAATCAAGGTAAACCTGATTCAGAATTCCGCGATTAGTTTTTCGGTTTGCGTGGAAGATAAATTTGAGAATTTCAATGACCTGAATGCGATCCTCTCCAAGAAATTCAAGGTGGATTACAACGAGAATGTTACTTTATACACGATTCGTCATTTCACAGAACAGGCGGCACAAACTGTCGAAGAAAACAAAGCCGTTTTACTGAAACAGGTAAGCCGTGAAACAATGCAGATTGTGACTAAAGAAATCAATTAATTTTTTCTGCCTTTTACTGTTAATTATCGAATTCAAAAATACCCACAAGACCTCATTTCATAATGAGGTCTTTTTTTTATACTATTCTTGTGTATTACTTTTTAGACCTTTAATGATTGCTTTGAGTACAAGAATTTCTCCTTCACGCATCATTATTATTTTCCCGTAGGCATTAAGCAATGCATTTAGCGTTTTATTTTCCTTTATCAGATCATTGTTTTTGGCAATTGGTTCTTCCTCATCTTTCACCAGTTCTTCAGGTGTCAACTGGAAAAATTCGCAAATTCTATTCATGTAACTCGCCCACGAACAGCTTTCCCCTCTTTCTATACGTGCATAAGCTGATTGGGACATACATAAACCATTTGCTACTTCTTCCTGCGACATATCTTTAGCCTGACGCAGCTTTTTTAGCTTATTTCCTACTATCCTATTCATATAACCAGAATTTTCGGCGGTAAACATAGGAAATATTTTACATTAAACCGAAAATCGGTATCAAATAACCGAAAATCGACTAATATCCATACTAAATTACGCGTAAGTTTGTTGCCTTGTTGGTCGTGCAAAAAGTGGTGTAATCGTAAAATGATTTTCCCTGAATAGATTATGAGGCTTAGCAGTATAAAAAATTCGTTTTTACAGATAACTATATTGTTTAATATTCAGAATGTTTTTTTAATGAAGAATGTTTTCTATGGAAGAAATAGTTGCTCAGTTCATGAGCTGAGAATATGTCCCGGCACTTATTTGGCCTATTATTAGTCTGTTATTGCGATGGTAAATGAAATATCCCAATAAAATTCCTTAATTCCCTCACTCTATTTATGAAAAAACCTTTGTTCAAGTATTTAATACTTTCTATTCTCTCGATTGTAATTGCAGAAATTTTCAAGAAAGTGATCCATTTTGACAATTCACTTTGCAATTCACTTTCTGAACAGCTCACCTCAAAACAAATTGAAAATTTCATCGGCTTTCAAAAAAAATGGCACTGGATATATTATATGTTTATTCCGGTCATTCTCCTAATTAAGACTCTGTTAATTGCTGCTTTACTTTATACTGGCCTGACTATCTCTGATAGGGATTTAAAGTTTTATCGTCTTTGGGACGCTGTCATAAAAGCGGAATTTATATTTTTACTCGTTCCTGTTTTCAAAATTATCTGGTTTTATTTTTTCCAAACCAGTTACTCCTTAAAAGACATTCGGAATTTCTATCCGTTATCAGCACTAAACATTACCGGATACGCTTAACTGCAACGGTGGTCTATTTATCCTTTTCAAATTTTAAACTTATTTGAATTAAGCTACGTCATTTATTTAGGTTATCAGGTGGGTCAGTTAACAAACACTAATACCGCTAAGGGTTTAAAAATCGTAGGTTATAGTTATGTTCACCTATTAGTGCTTTGGGTGGTTACGATAATGTTCTTTACAAGAAATTATTCATAGACCGAATTATTAAAAAAACAGAAGGAAACCGTAAGATTTACTATAGAGTCCGTTTTATAGTAATTAGTGAACCATAGAATACTAAAATCAGATTTCATTCCAAATTAAAGCCTTTTTTGTTTTAGCAAACTGCCCTTTCATTTTACCACTATTAAATACTACTTTTGACTTTTTGCAGTTAAAGTCTTTATGTTGAAAAAATTACTTTTTTTGATGGTATTTGTTTTTTATTCCGGGCTTCAGGCGCAGGAAAGCAATTCACTGTACAAAACAAAAAAGATAGCGGTTTCAAAAGACACGATTCAACTGGAAAAATTCAGTATCAATTCAGGTTTTTTCCAACTTTTAAATTCAAAAAACGAACCGGTTGATTCTACTTTTTATAAGGTTGATTTCGCTAAGGGGAGTTTAATTTTAAAGGAAAATTTTACTTCAGGCATCGATACCTTAATTGTAAATTATCTAAACTATCCCGATTTTTTAACCAAAGAATACAGCTTATACAATGAAAGTCAGGTCGTGAGCAATGATGTGACGACCGATAAATTGTATAAAATCGAGAATTCCACCAAAAAAGCCATTCCGTTTGACGGGCTGAATACCTCGGGAAGCATCACTCGTGGCGTTACCGTCGGAAACAATCAGAACACGGTTTTAAACTCCAATTTAGATTTACAGATTACCGGAAAAATATCCGACAAAGTAAGTTTAAGAGCCTCTCTTCAGGACAGCAATATTCCGTTACAGGATGGCGGATATTCTCAAAAACTGGATCAGTTCGATAATATTTTTATGGAACTTTTCAGCGATGACTGGAACATCCGGGCTGGTGATGTCTTTTTGGAAAACAGGAAAACACAGTTTTTAAGCTTCAATAAAAAAGTTCAGGGAATCGCGGCAAGCTTTGATTTTGATACCGAAAAAAGCAAAACCAACATTTTTGCATCGGTTGCCTTTGTGAAAGGCCAATATGCCAAAAGCACTTTTGTCGGACAGGAAGGCAATCAGGGCCCCTATAAATTAAAAGGGGAAAATGCGGAGTTGTACGTCCTGGTCATTTCGGGTTCGGAACGTGTTTATGTAAATGGCGTTTTGCTGAAACGCGGTGAAAACAACGATTATGTAATTGATTATAATGCGGGCGAAATTGTTTTTACATCACTTTTTACCATTACTTCAGAAATGCGTATTACTATTGAATACCAGTATTCCGACCGAAATTACAACCGTTTAGTGACTTATGCCGGAGCAACACACGAAAATAAAAACTGGAGTTTTGGAGGTTATTTATATTCCGAAAGTGATTTGAAAAACCAGCCCTTACAGCAAAACCTTTCTACAGCACAAGTTCAGATTCTGGCTCAGGCCGGAGATGACCAGAATCTCATGACGGCTCCTTCTGCCTATGAAGATGCCTATTCGGACAATAAAATTTTATACAAAAAAATTATTCTGAACGGTCTTGACGTTTATGAATATTCGAATAATTCAACTGATGTTTTATACAATGTAAAATTCAGCCTTGTCGGAAATAATCTTGGTAATTATGTCATTCAGAACAACAATTCGGTGGAGCGTATCTACGAATATGTTCCTCCCGTAAATGGTATTTTACAGGGAAATTATGAACCGATTGTAAAGCTGACTGCACCGATGAAAATTCAGGTGGCTACGTTTTTAGGAAAATACAATCCGGATGAAAAAACGCGTGTTGATTTTGAAATTGCAGTGAGCAATAACGACAAAAACCTGTTTTCAAATAGTGATGATTCGAATAACGAAGGTGTTGCTGTCAAAACAAATATCAAAAAACGTCTTTTCACCAGAGACTGGACATTGGATGCTTTTGCCAATTATCAGTTTGTGCAGGAAGACTTCACATCTGTAGAGCGTTTGTATACTATTGAATTTAATCGGGACTGGAATTTAAATTCGGCACTTTTAGGGAATCAGAGTTTATTGGTTACGGGATTGAATTTTGATTTATTCCCTAAAAAAGAAACCACTAATACAGGTTTGCTTACGTATCAATTCGAAAAATTAGATTTTACCGAGAGTTATTCCGGGGCGCGCCATACGGCTAATGCTTTCTTTAAACTGAACCAGTGGACGATTGAAAACCGCGGAAGTTTCCTGAATTCTGATGCTACAAATTCAAATTCCAAATTCATTAGAAACCTGACCAAAACAAAATACCATTTTGGAAAAAACTGGGTTGGCGGAAGTGTCCAGATCGAAGACAATCAGGAAAAAGACAAAGTCACCCATCAGTTTTCGGCCTTAAGCCAGCGGTTTTCAGAATACGGTGTTTTTGTCGGGCGGGGCGACAGTACAAAGGTTTTTGTAGAACTGGGCTATTTACAACGCCGCAATGACAGTTTACAAAATGGTCTTTTACAGCATGTTAATGATTCGAAAATGTATGTTTTGAAATCGAAATTAATCCAGAACAAAAAAACAGATTTAGCGGTTTATGCGAGCTACAGGACTTTAGCTTTTACGGATCCAACCCAAAAAAGTGAACCTTCGCTTAACTCCAGGATTCTGTATAATGACCGTTTCTTCAATCAGTTTATGCAAATCGGAACGACTTATGAAACCAGTTCGGGAACTATTGCGCAACAGGAATTTACCTATGTAGAAGTTCCTGCCGGACAGGGAATATACACCTGGAATGATTATAACGGCAACGGAATCCAGGAACTGGAAGAGTTTGAAATTGCCCCTTTTCCGGATCAGGCTAAGTTTATACGCATCTTTTTACCGAATCAGGTTTACATCAAAACCAATCAGAATAAGTTCTCGCAATCGGTAACCCTTAATCCGCTGCAATGGCAAAACGAGACGGGTTTCAAAAAGCTGGTTTCGTATTTTTACAACCAGACTTCGTTTATTATGGACCGAAAGGTAAAAAACGACGGAGGTCATTTTGAACTGAATCCGTTTAATTCTTCTGATGAAAATATGCTGGGCTTAAATTCAAGTTTCAGAAACAGCCTGTATTACAATCGTGGCAAACAAAACCATTCGGTGACCTATTCTTATCTGATCAATAAGGGGAAAAATTTACTTTCAATTGGTTCACAGGAGGTGAAAAACAATTCCCATCAATTGCAATACACGCATCTGTATCAAAAAAGCTGGTTGTTCAATTGTTTCACCAAGACAATCAAAACCACCTTAGTTTCTGAAGATTTTACAGAAAAAAATTATGATCTGGAAGGCTATCAGATTGCGCCGAAAATCAGCTATTTGTTTTCAAAAAACACCAGTCTGGATTTCTTTTATGAGTTGCAAAACAAAAAGAATCAGACCGGAAACTTAGAAACTTTAGATCAAAACCGAATCGGAACTTCTTTTTCATATGCCGGTGAAAAAAAAGTCACCATAAGCGGTGAGTTCTCTTTTTATGAAAATAAATTTACCGGAAATGAATTTTCATCTGTGGGTTTTCAAATGCTGGAAGGGCTTCAGGCAGGGCAGAATTTAGTCTGGAAACTTCTGCTGCAGAAAAATATCACGCAGTTTTTAGATATCAATTTAAACTATCAGGGACGTAAAAGCGAAACCGGAAATACCATCCATACCGGTAACATTCAGCTTCGCGCTTATTTTTAATGCTTTACGAAAAACATTACCATAAATTGATTAATTTTAAATGAAATTCTAACACCTTTAACTTATGAAAAAATTAGTATTATTCTGCTTCATGTTAGTGCTGTCCGGTAATTTTTATGCTCAGGAAACCACAAAAACAACTAAAGCAAAAAGTGAGACAGCTGCCAAAAAGAAAAAAGCAGCAGCTGATAAGGAAGTAGCAGATGCCAAAAAAGAAACAGCCAAAGCTAAAAAAGCAACTGCAGACCAGGCTTCGGCAGATGCCAAGAAAGAAGCTGCAAAAGCAAAAAAGGCTGCAGACAAAGCGACCGATGCCTCAGCAAAAGCTAAAAGCGAAGCTACAAATGCCAAAAAAGCGGCAAAAGAGGAAAGCACAAAAGCTGACGTAAAAAAGACAGAAGCTAAAACAGATGCCAAAGCCAGGGCAGTAAAAAAAGATGCTACGGCAACTAAAAAAACAGCGGCTAAAACATTAAAGGAAACCAACGAAAAAGCTCCAAAAGTTGCCGATAAGGTTACCGGAGAATACAATGGCAAAAAAGTGTACACAGGACCAAGAGGCGGTAAATATTATATTAACGCCAATGGTAACAAAACGTATATTCAGGATTAAAATATAATGTACTTCTAAAGAAAAAGGAACTATTTAATTAGTTCCTTTTTTTGTTTCAGCATGCTTTAAAAGCAGATTAGCAGTTAACATACAAATAACCTTGCCCTATAAAATCTGATTTTATTCAGCTCTTTTAACTGAAAAATGAGGCTTCAACTGAATTATAGAGTTAATAATTTAGTAATACGTCCGAAATAGCATAAAAAACATATTTCTTTATCTTCGTTTCAAAAAGCGTTACACTATGAGCATTGAATATTCTGCGAACAAAACTATTTTAGTAGCTCCATTAAACTGGGGTTTAGGACATGCGACAAGATGTATCCCTATCATAAAAGCGCTTCAGGAAAATAAATATATACCCATAATAGCTTCTGACGGAGTTGCACTGGCACTATTACGTAAAGAATTCCCCTATATAGAGACCCTGGAATTACCTTCTTACCATATCGAATATGCTAAAAATGGTAAAAACTTCAAATGGAAACTGATCAAAAACCTGCCTAAAATGATTACGGCGATTTTAGATGAGAAAAAAATGGTGAAGTCTTTAATTAAAAAACACGGAATTGACGGCATTATCTCAGACAACAGGCTGGGCGTTTTCAGCAGAAAGATTCCATCTGTATTTATGACGCATCAACTCAATGTGATGACCGGAAATACCACCTGGTTTACCAGTAAATGCCATCAGCATATTATAAAAAAATATACGGAATGCTGGGTTCCGGACACTAATGACGCCGTAAATCTAACGGGTGACCTCGGACATCTTAAAACAGATGAATTAAATTTAAAGTATATTGGCCCTTTAAGCAGAATGCGCAAAAAAGACACGCCTAAAGTGTACGACCTGATGGTCATTCTTTCAGGACCGGAACCTCAGCGCACTTATTTAGATGAAAAGCTTCAGGAGGAAGTGAAACGTTTTGAGGGAAAAGTGGTTTTTGTAAAAGGTGTGGTGGAAAAAACCCAGACAAAACAGGAAATCGGAAACGTGACCTATTACAATTTCATGAACTCCAAACAACTGGAACAGACTTTTAACGAAAGTGAACTGGTGCTGTGCCGTTCCGGATATACAACTGTCATGGATCTGGCGAAATTGGGCAAAAAAGCTTTTTTCATTCCAACTCCGGGGCAATATGAGCAGGAATATCTGGCCATAAAACTACAGGATGAAAACTTAGTGCCTTATGCAACGCAAAACGACTTTACCATTGAAGATCTTTCAAAAGTAAAATCGTTTAAAGGTTTTGCTCAATTTAAAAATAACATCGACTGGGATTCGTTATTTTCTATATTTGAAGATAAAGTCTAGAAGTTAAACTGCGCCTGCAATCTTAGTAAATTCCCTTGCTGTCTGTTGACCGGAAGGGCACTGTCTACAAAGCTTCTGTCGGCAATAACATATTCAGCTGTAAGCTCAAAGGCTTTTAGCGGCTGCCATTCTACTCCAAATTCGTAATCTCTGACGACGTAACTTCTGGCATCTTTTTCATATTTTTTCCCACCGTCGTAATACTGGAATTTCGCAAAAGGATACAAAAGCTGTTTTTTCAGGTCCCATTTGTAATTCAATAAAACATATCCTCCATTCAAATCTGTTACATCAACGGTTTTTGTTACGGTATTATAACGTGGTCCGGTTCCGATATTGTATTCCGTTTGAATTCCGAAAGGTTTTGGATATAAGACAAAGGTCGCTCCTACCCGCTGATCTTTTATATATTGTGGGTCATTAACGGTGACTCCTGAAGAAATTTCTCCCGTGAATGCCCATTTTCCAGTATAGGCCTGAATGCCCGGTTCAATAATCTGATCACCAATTACAAATGGATAGGTAACTCTTGCTACAACATTCAGATCCCTGTTTCCGTCTATTTTATTTGCAATCTGTCCATTATAAACTCCTAAGGCAAAAACACCAAAATCGCCCGAACCTTTATAACCGTCTTTTACCAGCATTTCAAAACGCTTTCTGATTTCGGCGGGGGCCCAGTAAAAGAACATTCCTAAATCACGTTCATTTGCTATTGAACTGTTTATACCATCGGCCCGGTCTAAAGTTAAACGCTGCGAGCTTGACTGCATGTTTTCGAATCCGTAAGGAATTTTACTTTGCCCGACACGAAGGCGGTATTCTTTTTTCTTGTCGAAAGAAAGGTCAAAGTATAAATCCCTGATCTGAACAAAATTCTGAATTCCGGTGCTTGGTGAACTTGCAAAATCGGGCTGAAAATAGAAAAACACATTCGGGTGAACCTGTCCTGAAAATACCAGTCGGGCACGTCTGATAAAAAGTCCGTTATTTGCTTTTGCCTGCGGATCTGTAGATGTTGTTCCCCATGATTTATCGCATTGATCGCAGGAAACCTTATCATTGGTAGAAAACAAACCATTGTATCGTATTTGGGCATAACCCCGAAGAGAGATTCTGTCGTACCAATGTTCTTCGCCGCTAACACCGGATTTTGTATCGGGAAGTTTTGCTTTATTTATAGAATCCAGAAGACGAATCACTTCTTTTTTTACATCCTCCTTCTTTAAATCCTGTGCATTTGCTACCGAAGCAATCAGCAATAAAACTGCAATTATTTTTCTTTTTATCATCTTTTCTCTAATGCACTAAAATTCAAGATGCAAAGATGTACCACCAATGTTAAGAAATCATTAACAGGATGTTACCATAATAAGAAGATTTGTTTCGAAATTGTTAGGTAATTATAACGAAGCTTTACAGGTCAGGCTATATAAGGGTTTCTCAAAACAAACATTACAATAACTTAACTTCAGCTTTCTGTGTTTTAAGCGCTTTTTCGAGTGTAAAAGAGAATTCAGAACCAATTCCGAACTCACTTTCCACATATACTTTCTCTTTGTGGGCTTCAATAATATGTTTTACAATTGCCAGTCCAAGTCCGGAACCGCCTTCAGAACGGGTTCCACTTTTATCGACTCTGTAAAAACGTTCAAAAAGCCTTGGAATATTTTGCTTTTCAACTCCTTCCCCATTATCGCTGATACGAATCAACACTTTTTTCTTCGTCAAATTGACCACGCCCACTTCTGTTAATCCTCCGTCTTTACCGTATTTGATAGAGTTTACAATCAGGTTTTCAAGTACCTGCTGAATTCGGTCCTGGTCTCCACGAACGATAAGTGATTTAATATTTTTACTTTCAAAAGCCAGTTTGATTTTCTTTTTATCGGCTTTCATTTCTAATAAATCGAAAACATTTTCAATCAGTTCCACAATATCAAAATCCGTCATGAGTAAATCCAGATCACCCGATTCGAGTTTGGTAATCATATCGAGATCTTCAACAATATAGATCAGCCGCTCTACTCCCTTTTCGGCACGTTTCAGGTATTTTTTACGGATGTTTTTATCGTCCATGGCACCATCTAGCAAAGTCGAAACATAGCCCTGAACCGTAAACAAAGGTGTTTTTAGTTCGTGCGAAACATTTCCGAGAAACTCTCTTCGGTATTGTTCCCTGATTTCCAGCATTTCAATTTCGAGTTTTTTATCGGTGGCAAACTTTTTCACTTCACGGGAAAGCGTTTCCATGTCTGTCGTTATGGGCTGATTGATCAGTGTAGTTGATTCTAATAAGGAAACCTCATCGTATATTTTTTTAACTCTTCTGTATATAAAGCGTTCTACACGGTATTGTAAAACCAAAAACGAGAAAATATATACGGAGATAATAAAGATTAATGCAAATGCAATTTGATGTTTGAGTTGATTTTTATAAAATAAAGACATCAGCATCATTACAAAACCAGTTGTAAAAAGACTGATATATAATGCTGACTTTATAGCAAATTTGTATGTTTTTTTAAAATTAATTTTCATTGATAGTATTTAATCATTACGGGACTTTAGACAAATTAAACTTAACTTAAAAACCACATAAGAAATTGAAGTTCATATAAATTTCTACGAACTTCAACTCCTTATATGGTTTAAATTTATGGAATGTTTTTAAAATAATTTGAATCCTTTTAAATCTTAACTAAAATTCCAAATTACAGTAAGAGCCTTAGCAACCTGTTATCTCAGAACCTCAGTTTCTTAAAAAAATTTAAACTTCAAATTTATAACCAACACCTTTTATGGTTTTAAAAAGATCTTCTCCGATCTTTTCGCGTAACTTTCTGATATGCACATCGATTGTTCTTCCGCCAACAACTACTTCGTTACCCCAGACTTTATCAAGAATCTCATCTCTTTTAAAAACTTTTCCTGGTTTTGAGGCTAACAGGTAAAACAATTCGAATTCTTTTCTTGGTAATGCAATCTCTACATTCCCCTTGATAATTTTATATTCTTCACGGTTAATTTCGATTCCGCCCACATTTAAGGTATCACTAACCACTTCTTGTTCTTTTAACCTTCTTAACAAAGCCTTTACTTTGCTTACCAATAATTTTGGTTTTATTGGTTTGGTGATGTAATCATCTGCACCTGCATCAAAACCAGCAACTTGAGAATAATCTTCGCTTCTTGCCGTTAAAAATGTTATGATTACATTATTTAATTCTGGTATTTTTCTGATATGTTCGCAGGCTTCCATTCCGTCCATTTCAGCCATCATCACATCCATAATAATTAAGTCCGGTAATTCTTTCTGGGCTTTTGCGATAGCGTCTTTTCCATTTGAGGCCGTTACAATCTGATAGCCTTCCTGAGCAAGGTTATAGCCAACGATTTCAAGAATATCCGGTTCATCATCAACTAATAAGATCTTGGTTTGTGTTTTTTTCATAAAGTAGCAAAAATTGAGTTTTCTCATCAGATTTATTCCTGAAAATCCGATGGTTTTTAATTGCGATGGTAAATATAATAATAAATCAACAGTCAAAAATCCCTGTTAACGGTAATTTAATCTGGTAACAATTTGATAATCTACAGCACACAAAAACATAACAAGTGCGTAACATGAACTTTACAGGGCGGTTCTTTCTTTGCAAAAAAATAAATTAAACACAACTCAAATGAAATTCAATCTTAAATTTCTATTAATCACATTATTTATCTGCACGATTTCGGTCGCTCAGAACAAAGGTACGATTTCTGGTGTATTAACCGACAAGGAATCTAACAATCAGGCATTACCATTTGCAAATGTCTTAATTAAAGGAACAAACATTAGCGCAAACACTGACATTGACGGTAAATATACCTTAAATGTAAATCCGGGAAGTTACACTATAATTTTCAGCTTTGTAGGTTATGAATCAGTTGAAAAACCGGTAACCGTTAAAGCAAATGAAACTATTACTGTAGATCAGGTACTTTCTTCAGGTGGCTATACTCTTAAAGACGTTGTTGTAAAATCAACAGCTAACAGAGAAAAAGAAACAGCGTTATTACTAGATCAAAAAAATGCTGTTGTTATCAAACAAAGTATTGGCGCACAGGAAATGTCAAGAAAGGGTGTAAGTGACGTAGAAGAAGGTTTAACAAAAATTACGGGAATCACAAAAGTAGGATCAAGAGGCTTATTTGTTCGTGGTCTTGAAGATCGTTACAACAATTTGTTAATTAATGATCTTGCAGCGCCAACAAATAATCCATTTAAAAAAATAATTCCACTTGATTTATTTTCAACTGATATTGTTGGTGTAATTGAAGTTTACAAAACTTTTAATCCAAATATTTACGGGGATTTTGCAGGAGGAACGTTTAATATTCAAACCTCAAGAGGTTCAAAAAGCGTTACTAAAATAAATATTGGCGCAGGATACACAATAAATAATAATTTAAAAAGATTTTTAATTTCTAAGGATGCTGATAACACTAAAGGCTTTTTTGGATTAACAGATAAAGACAGAGAACTTCCAGGCCTATTAGGAGATACACCGTCAAGTCGTACGTTAACTCCAGATGAATCATTAGCTTCTTTTAAAAGCGGATTTGATGTTGCTGAAACCAAAAGTCCACTAAATACAAGTTTCAGTTTTTTACATTCAGAAAAATTTAATCTTGAAAAAGAAAGATCATTATCTTATTTACTTTCAATAAGTTTTGATAATAACTACTCTTTTAGAAATGGTGCTGAAAGAACTTTTACTAATAACCCATCCGGTTTTACTTACCGAAATAATTTTGATAACACCGAGTACAGATATAAAACGTCTTTATCATCTCTTTTAGGTTTGAACTATACGACTCAAAAGTGGAAACTTTCATTTAACACCCTTTACATCAGAACTACTGAAAATTTAATTAAGGATCAGTATGGAGTTGCAGATTCAAATTCAAGCAATAACGAAGTATTAATCAGAACAAATCAGTTAGATGTTTCCGACTACCTAAACAATCAGCTATCTGCAGAATACGCCTTAAGTGAAGACAAAAGTCAAACATTAAAAGCGGCTGCTTCATTTGCCGTTACAAAATACTCACAACCTGACAGAAAATTCTTTTCGGGAACTAAAACCGGAGATAATGATCTTGTAGTTTCTATTGCAGGAAATAACTTCATCAAACAATATCTTGATATTACTGGTAATTCATATTTTTCAGGATTAGGAGAATATATGCTAAAATTTGGAAAAGATGAAAAAAATAACATTTTCACAGCAGGATATAATGGAAATATGTCAGATATGGAATCGTCGTATCGTTTTGTAAGTCCGATAAATAACAGCGCACCTAACAGTATTACAGTTCCAACAAATTCCTTGGATACTCAGTTTAATAGTTACTTGGCTTCAAACGCGGTTAGTTTCAGAGAAAGTTCAAACGCAACTTACCAGGCTAAATTAAGTGAGTCTTCAAATGCCGGTTATGCTAATTTACTTTACAAGTTTGGAACAAAATGGGAAGTAGCAGGAGGAGTCCGTTTAGAAAGCACAATGAGAGAAACAAAATACAGAACACAAGGTTCGTTTTCAGACCCATTTAAAGTTTTAAAATATGACAACTTGTATGTTTTACCATCTTTAAATATAAAATACGGTTTACAAGAAAATTCAAATATTCGTTTTGCTGCTGGAAAAACCTATACAAGGCCTGTAATTATGGAATCTTATCCTATAGAATATATCAATGCTGATGGTACTTCTACAAAAGGTAATCCATTTTTAACAAATAGTGACAACTACAATATTGATTTAAAATATGAATTATTCCCAACTGCAAAGGAAATATTTGTAGTAGGTTTATTTGGAAAGAAAATCGATCAGCCTATCGAAAGAACTTTTATTTCGAACGCTGCAAATTCAACAATTACTACTTATTTAAATTCGGACAATGCCGTTTTATATGGTGCAGAAATTGAACTGATCTTTGATTTTGAAAGAATCAATAAAAGTTTATCTGATTTCTCCTTTGGATTTAATACTTCATTAATGCATACAAAAGTAGATGTAAAACCAACTACTACAGACAGTGAAGGAAACATCACTACCTCTATTGAAACTTTTAAATCAAGAGAATTACAGGGAGCATCAAAATGGTTGATTAACTCAGATTTGAAATATCAATTTAATTTAAGTGAAAAATGGAGTAATACTGTTTCTGCTGTTTATTCTGTATTTGGAAAAAGAATTTATGCAGTAGGCACAGGAGGTTTAGATCATATTTATGAGTTACCTGTAAGTCAATTGGACTTCGTATGGAGCAACAAATTATCTGATCATTGGGATCTAAAATTTAGTGCTGAAAACTTACTCGATCCTGTACGCAAATACGAACAAGGGAACAACGGTACTTCTCAGATTATTGAATCTTCATCAATAACGAATAGTTATAAGAGAGGAAGAGCGTTTTCGCTAAATCTTGGCTACACCTTCTAACTCAATTAAAAAACAAGAATACAAAGCCTCATTTATTGAGGCTTTTTTTTAGTCTACAGCCAGTTCCTCTTAACATTCTCTTGACATTAAAGTTGTTTTTTCGTAACTGTAATGTAATACTGAGATAACACTTTACAAGGATTTGCATGCTAATTTTGACAAAAATAAAATTCAAACAATACAACACAAAAATTATGAAAACTAAATTTCTTGCTTTAGCACTTGTTGCAGGCTTCTTTTTCAATTCATGCTCAAGTAGTGACGATCCAACTCCGGTTACTCCACCAGCAACAGGTGAAATCAGCGGTACTATCACTGCAAACAAAACTTTCGCTTTCGGAACTTACACTCTTAAAGGTATTGTTAAAATTGCAGCCGGAGTAACTGTTACTTTCGACGCTGGATCTACAATTACAGCTAACAAAACTACCGGAGACAACGCATTAGTTGTTTTAAACGGAGGAAAATTAAATATTAATGGTACTGCTGAAAAACCAGTGGTATTTACAGAAGCATCTTCAACTCCAGGTTCTTGGGGAGGTATTATAATGTACGGTGATGCACCTATAAAAGCTGTTGGTGGGGTTACAACTTCAACTTCAGAAGACGGAAACGCTTTACCTTACGGAGGAACAAATGCGACTCATAATGGAGGAACACTAAGTTATGTAAGAGTAGAATACGCTGGAGCTAAATTAGCTGACGGTACTAAAGAAAATAATGCGTTTACTTTTTATTCCGTGGGTTCTGGAACGACTCTAGATCACTTAGTAGCTTACAAAGGTGCTGATGACGGATTCGAATTTTTCGGAGGAACTGTAAGCATGACAAATGCCATTTCTTACGGTAATTATGATGATGCTTTTGACTGGCAAGATGGATGGCAAGGTCAAGGTAATTCAAACTGGTATGCTTACCAAACAGTAAAAGGTAACTACGGTATGGAAATAGAAGCTTCAAACGTAAACAATGCTTTTTTTCCAAAAATTGCTAACATCACATTAAAAAGAGAAGCTGGAACTACTCCTGAAGTTGCTGGAGCAATTGAAATAGATGCTTTCCAATTCAAAAGAGAAGCAAATGGTGAATACAATAACATTATCATCGATGGTTATGGTACTTACACAGAAGCCGGAACAACTTACAAAGGTGCTGCTGTAAAAATTCAAGATGCAACTACTAATACTAATCAAGTGCTTACATCTAAAATAAAAATTACAAATGCCAAAATTACAAATACTGCAGAAGTAAATCCTATTGGAGCAACAAGTGCAATCGTAGTTGCTTTCCCTACTGGAACGTTTACCCAAAGTGCAACTGCTACCGGAGCTTCATTGACTACTGGTGCATGGGCTAATGTTGGAGGTGTAAACTTAATCAAATAAGAATATCACAAAGATAATTGTTAAAAACATCCTAAATTTTTAGGATGTTTTTTTTTGGCGTCATTTTTGTAATTTTTTTTGTATATTTACTTATCTAAAAATATGCGATGGCGAAAAACTACTTTTATATTATAATCTTACTGGCTTTTTTCTTTACCGTAAGTGCTTCTGCACAAGACAGTAAACAAACGTCAAAACCTCAGGATGGAAATACTATAGAGGGGCTGAGCCTGTATCCTAACCCGGTCTTAAATGGTAAAATATACATCTCCACTAAGAACGATTTAGAGAAGGAAATTATTGTGTTTGACCTTTTAGGCAAAAAAGTGATTCAGACCCACCTGACTTCAAAAGAATTAAATGTCGCAGATTTAGCTCCCGGCGTTTACATTATAAAAATCAGCGAAGAAAATGCTACCGCAACGCGAAAGCTCATTATTCGATAAAACATTAAAAAAGGCTCCAATATTCATTGGAGCCTTTTTTAATAGTACGCAGTCGCAGTTTTGAGTTTTCAGTAACTATGCAGATTAAGACTGAAAACTGAGACTGAAAACTGCAGACTTTTTACAATTATCCCTACCTTTGCACAAAAAAAGTTTTGATTACAGCCAGCGATATATTTACCATTTCAGGTCAGAAACAATTTGAAAAAACAGCACTAAAAGTGTTTCGTTTTCAGCATGAGAACAACAAAGTATATCGTGATTTTTGTGATTTCTTAAAAGTAAATCCGCAACAGGTAAAATCAATACAGCAAATTCCTTTTCTGCCTATTCAGTTTTTCAAAAGCCATAATGTGGTTTCTAATACCGATCCTGCCCAGGTCACTTTTACCAGCAGCGGAACTACAGGCATGATCACCAGTAAACATTTAGTAACCGATGTTTCTTTATATGAAGAAAGCTACCGAAAAGGATTCTCCGAATTTTATGGCAATATTGAAGATTACGTTGTTTTAGCCCTTTTGCCGTCTTATCTCGAACGGGAAGGCTCTTCGTTAATCTACATGGTCGAAGACCTCATCAAACTTTCCAATCAGCCTGAAAGCGGGTTTTATTTACACAACCACGAAGAACTGATCCAAAAGCTTATTGAATTAGACCAGGAAGGCCAAAATACAATCCTGATTGGCGTTACTTATGCTTTATTGGATTTAATTGAAAAACATCAGTTTGAGCTTCAGCATACGATTATTATGGAAACCGGAGGAATGAAAGGCAAACGTAAAGAAATGATTCGCGAAGAACTTCACGAACAGCTTTGCAAAGGCTTCGGGGTGCACGCCATTCACTCTGAATACGGAATGACAGAACTTTTAGGACAGGCTTATTCTTTAGGAGAAGGTGTTTTTGAATGTCCTTCCTGGATGACAATTCTGGTCCGGGATCCGGAAGATGCCCTCACTTACGTAAAAGACGGAAAAACCGGCGGAATCAACGTCATTGATTTGGCCAATATCAATTCGTGTTCTTTTATCGCTACACAGGACTTAGGCAAAAAGAATCCCAACAATTCTTTCGAAGTATTGGGACGTTTTGATAATTCGGATATTCGAGGGTGTAATTTGATGGTTTTGTAATAGTTTAATCGTTGATTTGTTTCGGTGGTTAACCGGAAAGCTTCCAAAAAAGATTTGTTTTTAATTTTCATCAGCTGCAACACCAATACTTTCTATTTCGTCCTGATTCAAAAGCTCTTTTTCTTTTTTATTTTTATTTTCCAGATATTTATAAATAAAATAGCATCCTAATCCTCCCAGTATTGCACAAATAAAATCCAAACCTGAGTTATAATTACTATCATCATCTAAGGACTCCACTCCATAAACAATTGCAAGCCCGAAAACATAAATTAGAGCCGCCAAAAAATTAACGCCAAAATACGAACCTAATCCAATGAAAAAATATTTCCATTTGTTTTTATTGTATGCAATAGCCAGATTGCTGAATGCTTTCCAAATCCAATACAGAAATAATATTCCAATCATTTTTTTTAGTTTAAGGGGATAAACTTAGTAAATAAAAAACTTATTCAGTTCTAATCAAAAAAAAAAAAATCCCAACCCTCTTTCGAAGTATTGGGACGTTTTGATAATTCTGATATTCGATGGTGTAACTCGATGGTTTTGTAGAAGTTTAATCGTTGATTGTTTCATTGGTTAACCAAACGCGTTAGAAATAAAAGAATTTCTTTTAAATTTCATCACTTATAATACCAATATACTCTATTTCATTTTTGTTTAATAATTCTTTTTCCTTTCTGGCTTTATGCGCCAGAAATACATAACATCCATAACATCCTGAAGCCCCGGACAAAAGATAAAACAAATTCCATTCAGCGCTTCCAAAATCCGGATCGGCTATACCGACAAAACCTTTAGCCAGCAACATTAAACCCACAACAATAGAAACTGATACTACCACAGCTGCATAATATGATCCTAAACCCAAAAAGAAATATTTCCATTTACTTTTACGGTACTCAATGGCTAAATTGCTAAATGCCTTCCAAACCCAATACATACAAAAAATTCCCAGCATCTTTTTTTTAATTTAGGCAAAAAAAGTTTAATCGTTGATTTGTTTAATCGTTAATTTCGAATAATCGATTAAACAGTTAACCAAATCAACGATTAACCAACTATACAATTCTCAGCACAAAATAATTTTTCTTTCCGCTTTGCAGCAACACAAACTGATTGTTGATTAAATCATTTCCCGTTAACACAAAATCTTCTTTGATTTTCTCTCTGTTTACCGAAATTGAATTGGCCATCAACGCACGTCTTGCTTCTCCGTTTGATTTAAAGAAACCCGTTTTTTCATTTAAAACCGTGATGATATCCAATCCGTTTTCTAAATCTGCTTTTTCAATTTCAGCTTGTGGAACTCCGTCAAAAACTTCTAAAAAAGTCGCTTCATCCAATTGCTTTAAATCGTCTGCCGTTGAGTTTCCGAATAAAATATTTGATGCCTGAATCGCTTTTTCCAATTCATCTTTACTGTGAACGAAGATTGTAATTTCTTCTGCTAATCTTTTTTGTAAAACTCTCAAATGAGGAGCGGCTTTATGTTCTTCAATCAAAGTGTCAATTTCTCCTTTATCAAGGAAAGTAAAAATCTTAATATATTTTTCGGCATCTACATCTGTAGCATTTACCCAAAACTGGTAAAATTTATATACCGAAGTTTTATCAGCATCCAGCCAAACGTTTCCGCCTTCAGATTTCCCGAATTTAGATCCGTCTGCTTTTGTAATCAAAGGAGTGGTCAGCGCAAAAGCTTTTGAGTTTTCGCCTCCCATTCTGCGGACTAATTCTGTACCAGTGGTAATATTTCCCCATTGATCAGAACCACCCATTTGCAAAATACAATTGTTGTTTTTATATAAATGGTAAAAATCGTATCCCTGAATTAACTGATAGGTAAATTCGGTAAAGGACATTCCTTCTCCTTCTCCGCTCAGTCTCTTTTTTACAGAATCTTTCGCCATCATGTAATTCACGGTAATACGTTTTCCAACTTCACGCGCAAAATCAATAAACGAAAACTCTTTCATCCAATCGTAGTTATTCACCATTACCGGAGCATTTTTATCGGTCGAATTAAAGTCCAGGAAACGAGATAAAACACTTTTTATTCCCGCTACATTTTTAGCCAGGGTTTCTTCGTTTAATAAATTTCTTTCATCTGATTTTCCAGACGGATCACCAATCATTCCCGTTGCACCTCCAACCAAAGCGATCGGCTGGTGACCAAAATTCTTTAAATGAACCAGTAAAATAATCTGAACCATGCTTCCAATATGAAGTGAATCTGCTGTTGGATCAAAACCAATATACGCTGTTGTTACTTCTTTCAGTAATTGTTCTTCCGTTCCAGGCATACTGTCGTGATATAACCCGCGCCATTTTAATTCTTCAACTAGATTTTTCATTTTTTAAAATAATTTGTGCAAATATAATTAATTCCACAGTAGTGGTATCATATAAATTTTATATGGCGTCAAGATTTTGCGTTACAGCTATATTTGAGAAATAAACCGGTAATTCAGGAATAAACCCACTGGTTTCAGAACTTAAATCCATGTATTTAAAGTTCTGGCATCAGCCTGTAAAAGTTTTAAAAAATTTCCTGAAGAAGCAGTAGGTTATTCTGTTTCGTTAACTACTTTTGGCCAAAAAACAAAACCCTTTATGAAAAAAATTTTACTTCTTACTTTATTCTTTTATTACACTATTTCCAATGCACAAATATCATTTGAAAAAGGGTATTTCATTTCAAATAGCGGAAAAAGAACAGAATGCTATATCAAAAATTTAGACTGGAAAGACAATCCGACAAATTTCAAATACAAGACAGAACTTACTGATTCAGAGCCTGCAACAGAAAACATTGCCACGATACAGGAATTCGGAATTGACAATGAAAGCACCTACAAAAGATTCAAGATAAAAATAGACCGTTCAAGCGATGACCTCAAAAAAATATCGATGAATAGAAATCCGGACTGGAGAGAAGAAACCATCTTCTTAAAAGTACTCGTAGCCGGTGATGCCACTTTGTACGGGTATACGGAAGGCAATACGAACCGATATTTTTATGAGACCAAAACAATTCCGACAGAACAACTGATTTATGTCAAATTTATTCAGGCAGATAAAAATGAAGGCGCAGAAAGAATAAGTGAAAACAACGAGTACAAACAACAGCTTTTTAGAAATGTTAAATCTGAAGGAACCACCGAAAAAGAAATCCTAAATCTTAAATATAAAAAGGATGACCTGACAGAATATTTTTCTAAGTTCAACAATATCACTCCTGCTTCAGGCGAAGAGAGCGGTAAGAGAACGACTAAAAGCCAATTTTATATCAAAATAACACCAGGAGTTAGCATCGTTTCCGCTTCAATGAAAAATACTGCTGCTTCCCAATTTACTGTTGACCTCGACAAAAAGGTAATTTTCAGAATTGGTGCTGAAGCTGAATACATACTTCCTTATAACAAAAACAAATGGAGTGTTTTTGTCAATCCTGCCTATCAAAAATACGAGGATGAAAAAGATTATAGTGTTTACAGCGGATTTATATCAAATCCACAAACTCCTTATCATGTAAAAATAAGCCATAGTGCCATACAACTACCAATAGGTGTAAGACATTATATGTTTTTGAATCAAAATTCTAAAATCTTTATCAATGCTGCCTATTCATTGGACGTAAGCAGTAAGACAGATATCGTTTACACAAATAAGGCTGATAACAGTACCCTGAAATTCGATGGTAATCCGGGAAAAAACCTGGCATTTGGAGTAGGTTATAATTTCAAAAATAAATTCTCAGCCGAGATGAGATTTAATACAAAAAACGAATTGGTCAACTATGTCTATCATTCTGCAAAATACAGTTCAATAGATTTTATTTTTGGCTATACTATTTTTTAGTAAAAGATTCACCTGTTTAAACTTTAAAGCAACGAAAGTAAATTAACCATTTATTTTCGTTGCTTTCTTTTTATCTGGCGGGTAAATCTGCAATGATAAAAATCAATAACCAATTGATTTATCAAAAATACTATCTTTACAAAATGGTATTAGTTACAGGAGGAACAGGTTTGGTCGGCTCGCATTTATTACTTCATTTAATTGAAAATGGAGAAACTGTCAGGGCTATTTACAGAAAACCAAACAACATTCAGAAAACCAGATTAGTTTTCGAATTGTATAAAAAAGAAGATTTATTTGCGAAAATCGAATGGGTAGAAGCGGATATCCTCGATGTTCCGTCTTTAGAAATTGCATTTGCCGGAATTGAATATGTTTACCATTGTGCAGCCTTCATTTCTCTTGATCCCAAGGACGAAGACAAATTGAGAAAAACCAACATTGAAGGAACGGCCAATATGGTTAATTTTTCTATCGCAAAACAAGTAAAAAAATTCTGTTTTGTGAGTTCTATTGCTGCTTTAGGCGACTTAGCTCCCCATGAAACAGTGATTACAGAAGAAACCGAATGGAATCCTGAAAAACCACATAGTGACTATGCTATTTCTAAATATGGCGCGGAAATGGAAGTCTGGAGAGGCTTACAGGAAGGCTTAGATGTA
The DNA here is from genome assembly GCF_003996965.1 of Flavobacterium cupreum. Lineage (GTDB taxonomy): Bacteria > Bacteroidota > Bacteroidia > Flavobacteriales > Flavobacteriaceae > Flavobacterium > Flavobacterium cupreum. The sequence continues at coordinate 80,386 of NZ_QWDM01000019.1, forward strand.
ATTATTATAAATCCGGGGGTGATTTTAGGTCCAATTCCGAATACAAAAAGCTGCGAACAGGGAAGCGCTGAATTTTATGTAAAAGTAGCCAACGGACTTTCTTTTTATACACTTGGGAGTACTGGATTTATTACGGTAATCGATGTCATTAAAACTGCTTTTGAATTAATGAAAAGTGATATCAAAAACGAACGGTTTACACTTATTGCCGAAAATATAGTTTTTCGCGATATCCTGAACACAATTGCCGATACGCTGAAAGTAAAAAGACCACACATTCACGCTAAACCTTTTTTATTGAATCTTGCCTGGATTGCCGATGGAATTTTTTCGACTTTGTTCTTTCAGAAAAGAAGAATTACCAAAGCCACGGCAAAAGCTTCTTATTCTAAAAGTTTGTATTCTAATGAAAAAATAAAAACCGCTCTGGGAACGGTTTTTCTGGATGTACATCAGTATGTCAGGGACATTTCAAAATTATAAGATTATTTCTGAATTGCCTTTTTCATTTGCATCGTCCTTCTGATAGAGTCAACATTGACCTTCACCAATTTTGTTTTATCTGCTTTAGGAGCTTTGGCTGCTTTTTTCTCATCAATTTTAGCTAATGAATCGGCCGCTCTCTGATTTTTTCCCAACCGTTTGGCTATTTCGTCAAACATATCTTTATAGTCATCATAATCAGCAGCATAATAAATATTGCTTTGTGCAAACTGCAGACTGTCGACTTTATATTTCTGCCACACAAATCTCTTCTGACTGGTATCGCTTGAATCTAAGGATAATGGATTTTGATATTTTATAGCTTCAAGAAGAGACAGATCATACATAATATCAATCATCTTTTCTCTCTCAATAAGTCCCTTGGGTTGTTTTACCAACTCCTTTTTACAACTTACGGAAAGAAACAAAACCAATACGATCACTACAAAATTCTTCATCTGTCTTTTTTTATCTGTCGAACAATAATCTTTTTCCGTTACGGATATCTTTTACTTTAAAGTTATTGTAAACCAGTTCCCCATTTACAAAAGTATGCGTGATTCTGGACCTGAAAGCAAAGCCTTCAAATGGAGACCATCCGCATTTTGATAAAATATTATCCGGATTAACACTCCATGGCAAGCTTGGGTTTACAATAACCAAATCTGCAAAATAGCCCTCTTTTATAAAACCTCTTTTTTCTATTTTGAAAATCCTGGCCGGATTATGGCACATTTTTTCCACGATTTTTTCCACTGAGATTTTTCCCTGATGATGCGCTTCAAACATCGCTACAACAGCATGCTGAACCAGTGGGCCGCCAGATGGTGCTTTCAGGTACGATTGTTTCTTTTCTTCTTTTGTATGTGGCGCGTGATCGGTAGCAATGACATCAATACGGCCATCATTCAAAGCTTCCCAAAGCGCTTTTCTGTCGCTTGCCGTTTTTACGGCTGGGTTCCATTTAATGAAATTTCCTTTCGTTTTGTAATCTTCATCGGTAAACCAAAGATGATGCACACAAACCTCAGCGGTAATCTTTTTATCTTCCAGTGGAATTTTATTGGTAAACAATTCCATTTCCTTCGCTGTGGAAAGATGAAAAATATGCAGTCGGGCACCTGTTTTTTTAGCCAGCGCCACTGCTTTGGAAGAGGAAATATAACACGCTTCCGCACTTCTGATCAGATGATGTGCCGTTACAGGAACATCTTCGCCATATTGCTCTTTAAACAGAGCCAAATTATTCTGGATAGTCGTTTCGTCTTCGCAATGTACTGCGATTAACATTGGCGTACTTGAAAATATTCTTTCTAAAGTCGCCTCGTTATCTACCAGCATATTTCCGGTTGAGGAACCCAAAAAGATTTTGATTCCGGCAACATTCTTTGGATTTGTTTTTAAAACTTCCTCAAGATTATCATTGGTTGCCCCCATCATAAACGAATAATTCGCAAATGATTTTACGGCTGCAATCTGGTATTTATCTTCTAAGATTTCCTGCGTAACCGCATTGGGTACCGTATTAGGCTGCTCGATAAAAGAAGTGATTCCTCCGGCAACAGCCGCCCTGGATTCTGATTCAATATCTCCTTTATGGGTTAAGCCCGGTTCCCTGAAATGCACCTGATCATCAATAGCACCCGGAATTAAGTAATTCCCTTCGGCATCAATAACTTTACAGTCGGATGTTTTTAAGCTGATACTATCTGAAATTTCAACAATTAAGTCATTTTCAATCAATACATCGCCTTCAAAAATCGAACCTTCGTTTACAATTTTAGCGTTCTTTATTAAAATTCTGTTCATCACCGTAGCTTTTATAATGTATTGAATAATTTTTTCAGTCGAAGTGATATTACACCCAGGATCGCTTCCTTAATAATAGCATTACTCATTTTCGAAACGCCTTTGGTGCGGTCTGTAAAAATAATCGGCACTTCTGAAATTGCAAATTTACCACAGTACGTCCTGTATTTCATTTCAATCTGAAAAGCATAGCCTACAAATTTAATTTTATTAAGGTTAATCTTTTCCAGTACTTCCCTTTTATAACAGACAAAACCGGCTGTAGCATCATGAATTTTCATTCCGGTAATGAATTTCACATAAACCGAAGCAAAATAAGACATCAAAACGCGGCTTAGTGGCCAGTTCACCACATTTACACCGGTTACATAACGCGATCCGATCGCTAAATCGGCACCTCCGAAATGGCAGGCATCGAACAATTTTTCTAGATCATTTGGATTATGGGAAAAATCGGCGTCCATTTCAAAAATGAAATCGTATTTTCTTTCTAAAGCCCATTTAAAACCATGAACATAAGCAGTTCCCAGACCGGATTTTTTAGCTCTTACCTCCAGGAACAATCTTCCCGGAAATTCTTCCTGCAACGCAACTACCTTACTAGCAGTGTGATCCGGGGAATTATCATCGATTATTAAAAGATGAAAAGGTTTATGTTGAGAAAGTACGGCTCTGACTATACTTTCTATGTTTTCTATTTCGTTATAAGTGGGAATTATGACAATACAATCATTCATTTTTCTGGGTAAATTTCACCGCAAAAGTAAACTTTTTATGGCATTTGATTCATAATAAATTTATAATAAAAGTATTGATATAAAAAATTACTAATTTTGTAACGTTATGATTGAACAACTTCATCCCCGTATTTTCGAAAACAAGGATTGGGCAACATTTTTATTTGTGTTGGCCTTTGGTCTTGTGGCTATTACTAAATCAGCATACGAAACCAGATTTAGCGAATTCAGCAAGCTTATTTTTTCAGATAAGTATGCTAAAATCTATCGTGATACAAGTAATCTCAAAGGCAGTTTCATTGTCGGTTTGTTCTTTGTACAAATTATTTCCTTTGCTTTTTTCATTCAGCTAACGATGCATATTTTCGGATATGCCTCAAAAACGGACTGGATTTTATTCATTCAGATTGCCACATTTTTACTTTATTTCATTCTTGCAAAATATTTAATCGAAAAAATCGTTGCCACTTCATTCAATATTGAAGAATTTATAGACCTTCTTAACTTACAAAAAGCAACATACCGAACCTATATTGGTGTTTTTATCCTTCCTTTTAATGCCATTTTATTTTATTACGACAATATTCCGAAAAGTGTCCCGCTAGCAATCATCGGTGTTTCACTATGTATAAGTCTATTCTCATACTTTATTTCAATTAAAACATATCAAAATATAATAATCAGCAAGTTATTTTATTTTATTTTATATCTTTGCGCTCTTGAAATAGCCCCTTATTATTTCATGTATTATTGGATTACAAAAGAGGTGGCTTAGTAAAAGTTTATAATATGAAAGTGAAAACAATTTTGGTGTCACAGCCTGAACCTAAAGTGGAAAATTCTCCTTACTTTGAGCTCCAACAAAAACACAAAATAAAAATTGATTTCAGACCATTTATTCATGTGGAGGGGGTTAACGCAAAAGAGATTAGATTACAGAAAATTGATCTAAATCATTACACTGCGATTATTTTGACAAGCAGAAATGCCGTAGACCATTTTTTCAGAGTAGCGGATGAAATGCGCTATAAAGTTCCTGAAGGACTGAAATATTTTTGTCAATCTGAAGCCGTAGCATTTTACCTGCAGAAATATGTAGTGTACAGAAAGCGTAAAATTTATGTAGGTGCAAAAGATTTTGCAGATTTATCTCCATTAATTAAAAAATACAAGGACGAAAAGTTCTTACTTCCGGCTTCTGATCAGTTAAATGCAGATGCGCCTATTACTTTAAACAATCTTAAAGTGGACTGGACTCAGGCTATTTTTTACAAAACTGTAATGAGTGACTTATCTGATCTGGCAGATGTTTATTATGATGTTTTGGCCTTTTTTAGTCCAACCGGAATAAAATCTTTGTTCAAAAATTTCCCGGATTTCAAACAAAACGACACCCGAATTGCTGTTTTCGGAAGCACAACTCAAAAAGAAGCTTTAGATTACGGATTAAGAATTGACATTCTTGCTCCGACTCCTGAAACTCCTTCCATGACAATGGCTTTGGAAAAATACATCAGTGAAGCCAATAAAGGAAAATAAGCCTTTTAGAAAATAACAATATTTTAAATTCCAAATTCCAGCTTTAACTGTTGGGATTTGGAATTTTTATTTTAAAATCATTTAGAGTACTTTTGATTTCTATTCTAAACCAAATTACCAGAATTAGTTTCAAATATCAACTCTTATGAAAATCAACTCTCTCCTAATTGAAATTGACGGTATCGATAAAGAAATTCTTCGTTATCTAATGGATGATGCCCGAAAACCCATTTTACAGATTGCCAATAAAATAGGCATTTCCGGAGCTGCGATTCACCAGCGTCTGAAGAAACTGGAACAATCAGGAGTAATTTCAGGCTCAAAATTTACGGTAAACCCAAAAGTACTGGGCTACAACACCATGGCATTTATCGGCGTTTACCTCGACAAAGCTTCCCGAAATTCTGAGGCCGTAAAAGATCTGAAAAAAATCCCGGAGGTTTTAGAATGTCACTATACAACCGGAAACTGGTCTGTCCTGATAAAAATTATCTGTCGCGACAACGAACACCTAATGCAGCTCTTAAATACTAAAATACAAGCTATCGAAGGCGTTTCCAGAACAGAAACTTTCATCTCCCTGGACCAACAGATTGACAGGCAGATTCAGCTTTAAAATTAGAAAATGTGTCAATTAGATAATTAGAAAATGAGATAATTTGATAATTTGATAATTCTAAAAATAACAAACCCGACACGTTTAAAACATATCGGGTTTAAATGATCTAATTGACAAATTATCTAATTATCTAATTAATTCCTCCTGCTTCCCGAATAAATCGAGATATAGTACAGCAACGTGGCAATAGACCCGATGGCCGCTACAACATAAGTCCTTGCTGCCCATTTTAAAGCATCTTTTGCCCCGGCCTGTTCTTCCTGTGTCAGCATGTGTTTATTTTCCAGCCACGCGAGCGCACGATTACTGGCATCGTATTCCACCGGCAAAGTGATGATAGAAAACAAGGTTGTTGCCGCAAAAATAATGATTCCGATTAGCAGCAATTGCGGAAAAGTGCGGATCATCAGAATTCCTGCTAATAAGATCCATTGCATGTAGCTGGACGCTACATTTACAATTGGCACTAATTTAGAACGCACTGTCAGCCATTCGTAACCTATAGAATGCTGTACCGCGTGACCGCATTCGTGTGCGGCAACTGCAGCCGCAGCCGCATTGCGATGATTGTAAACGGCTTCACTTAAATTTACTGTTTTATCACCCGGATTATAATGGTCCGTTAGCTGTCCCGGAGTCGAAATAACACGAACATCCGTAATTCCGTTATCAGCCAGCATTTTTTCTGCAATCTCAGCACCACTCATTCCATTTCTTAATTGGAGCTTAGAATATAATTCGAATTTACTTTTTAGTTTTGAACTTACCATCCAGCTGAATAACATAATGGCTCCGGCAAGAATTAAATATCCACTTCCCATATTTTTTATTTTTTGATTGAATTTTAAAGTTACGAAACAAACAGCAATTTCTGAACCAATTTAACATAATGCCAAAATGACATTTCGAATCTGATAAAATTTCAGATTAATCGAAAGTCCTTCAAAAGAAAAGCTTTGTAAACAATACAAAGCTCTCTTTTTTATGATTTCAATTGTTCATTGACCTCTTCAAACTTGCTAATAAGACTATCTATTTTTTCTTTCTGTTTTTGAATTTGTTTCGGGCGCAGGTAAAACCAGTTAAATCCTATCCACAACAACGTGATTCCATACGTTAGCAACGCATACAAAACCGTCATTCTCGAAGCATACTCGTACATATACAGACAAATCCCGGTCATAAGTAAAACAAAATACCAGCTCAAAATTGCAGACTGTATAAATTGCTGCTTTTTTCTAATCAAAATGAGCTGCTGCAAATATTCGTGATTGTCGCGGGTGGCATCGCTGTCTTTATAAATACCCAATAATCTGTTATAAAAACCTACATAAATTACCATGGCTAAAATTCCAAGAATGATTCCGATTTTAGTGGAAATAAATTGCGGCTGATAGTAATACCATACAAAAATCATAAAAGCGCTCGTTGCAGCAAGCAAAATATTAGTTTTCCAAATGGAACGTACACCTGCTTTTTTAAACTGTTTTACTCTTTCCAGCAAATCCTCAATATCAGGCTGACTTATGGCTTGTTTCTTCCATAAATCCTTAAAGTCAATATTATTGTCCATTTTCTTTAAATTTTTGAGTCAGTTTTTCTTTAATTCTATGAATTTTAACCCTGACATTCGCTTCTGAAAGGCCGACAATTTTGGCAATTTCCGTCTGTTTTACCTCTTCCAGCTCCAGCGAAATAATAATACGATCCATTTCCGGAAGCCCGGCAATACATTGATACAGAAACTGAATTTGCGGCTCTACTGAATAGTGTTGTTCTTCTGTAATATGGGATGGGAGTTCGGCTTTTGGAAAACGTTTTTCTTTTTCAATCTGTCTCAGACAATTGTTGGAAGCAATTCTGAATATCCAGGTTCCAATACCCGATTCGTTCCTGAATGTATGCAGCTTTTGCCATACAATAATGAAAGTTTCCTGAGCCAGGTCCTGTGCAAGATCACGATCATTGACAAAACCCATACAAAGTCTGAATATCCGCTCCCAATAGGTTTTGTAGATATTTTCAAACTCCATTATTTCACTTTTATAAAGTTGTTCAGGTGTTTAAAATAAAAGTCCTTATCGTCATACATAATAAAATGTAATCCTTTGGTCGCGTATTGAAGATTGGCCAGTTTTAATTTTTCATATTGCTTTTCGATGGCAGGTTTAAGATTCACAAAATAAGATTCCAGCAAAACTAATGTCGGACATTTTACGGCTGCAATCTTATCCCTTAAATCGGTATTGGAAAAATCACAGTACATTTCGCCAAACGTTTTTCGGTCTGATTTGGTACTCCAGCCTAATAATAATTCATGTTTCGTAGTATCTGCGGTCAGCTTGGGAAGGTATTTTTTTTGATTGTCATAAAATTCCTGATCGGTCAGACTCATCATTGCAGCAACCATTGGCGCACAATCATTATTTTCTTTCGTCTTAAAAGAAGGATCCATCAGCGCAGCCAGGCACGGAACCGCATCTACCACGACAATTCGATCGGCCAAATCCGGATAATCAGCAGCAATTGCCATGGCCAGGCCGCCGCCCATGCTATGTCCGATTATAATTGGTTTTACGATTTTATGATCCGTAATATAAGTGACAATTGACTCTTCCCAATTTTTAAAAGAAGCATTAGCTTGCGGAGGTACTCCGGCAAAACCAGCCATTGTCAACGTATAACAGGTAAAACTTTTTTCGAAATTGGCTTTTGTATCATTCCAGACTTCTCCTGAAGATGCAAAACCGGGAATGAACAAAATGGATTGTTTTCCTTTTCCAGATCTAACAACCTCAAACGGATATGATTTTGTTTGTGCAAAAACATTGAAACACAGGGCTGAAAACAATAATGCGACAACTAAGAAGATATGCTTTTTCATTTTTTGATAATTTTAAATAGTTATTGAATCAAATTCGCCTTTTGGATACCGGAAGAAGCAAAATGTTACAAACTTCAACTCTTTTTTTTCAATTAAGTGCGTAAATATATAGTGCGCCTTTCAAATTCGATGAATACCCGCATACAATTAAACATAGATTTAACAAATAGCCGATAAGTTCTGAATTCGAAGTGTGAAAATTTTAGACAAAAAAAATCCCAAACCCCAACAAAAGTTGGAATTTGGAATTTTTAAATATTGGATTTTATTTGGTTAACCAACCAAATTGATAATCTTTCCGGGAACAATAATCACTTTATTTGGTGTTTTTCCATCTAACTGACGTAACGTTCTTTCGTCTTTCATAATAATTTCTTCGATTTGTGCCGCGGTTAAATCCAAAGGCAATTCGATCGTGAAACGCATTTTTCCGTTAAAAGAAACCGGATATTCCTTGCTGCTCTCTACCAGATGTTTTGCTTCGAAAACAGGGAAAGCAACAGTAGAAATACTGGTGTTATGCCCTAGCAAACTCCACAATTCCTCAGCAATATGCGGCGCATAAGAAGAAATCACGATAGCCAAAGGTTCTAAAATGGCACGCGAATGACAGTTTTGAGCCGACAATTCATTCACACAAATCATAAACTGGCTTACAGAAGTATTAAATGAGAAATTCTCAATATCTTCGGCTACTTTTTTGATGGTTTTGTGTAATGATTTTAGGTTGTCTTTTGTAGGCTCATCGTTATTTACGATTAAACCGTTATTCTCATCCACGTACAAACGCCATAATTTTTTAAGGAACCCGAAAACTCCCGAAATTCCGGCAGTATTCCAGGGCTTAGCCTGTTCTAATGGCCCTAAAAACATTTCGTACAAACGCAGGGTATCGGCTCCGTATTCATTACAAATATCATCCGGGGTTACCACATTGTATTTTGATTTCGACATTTTTTCAACCTCACGGCCTACAATGTATTTTCCGTTTTCGTCAGTGATAAATTCTGCTTCAGCGTAATCTTCTCTCCAGGCTTTGAATTTTTCAATATCCAGTTCATCAGAAGAATTGACCATTGAAACATCAGCATGGATTGGCTGCACTTTATGATCCCCAAGTTTATTTTTAGAAATAAAACTGTTTGTTCCTTCAATTCTGTACACAAAAGCACTCGTTCCCAAAATCATTCCCTGATTGATCAGTTTTTTGAAGGGTTCTTCGGTTGGGGCAAAACCTTTGTCTTTTAAGAATTTATTCCAGAAACGAGAATACAATAAGTGTCCGGTAGCGTGTTCGCTTCCCCCAATATATAAATCGACACTTTCCCAATAGGCCAGCGCTTCTTTACTTGCAAATTCATTTTCATTGTGCGCATCCATATAACGCATCCAGTACCAGGAACTTCCAGCCCAACCCGGCATAGTGTTCAATTCAAGAGGAAAAATCGTTACATGATCAACAAGATCAGTATTGACCACTTTATTTTGTTTCGTATCCCACGCCCAGACAGCTGCATTTCCTAAAGGAGGCAGACCGTCTTCGGTTGGCAAATATTTCTCTACTTCCGGTAAAATAATCGGCAAATGTTGCGTGTCAATCATTTTTGGAAGTCCGTTTACATAATAAACCGGGAAAGGCTCTCCCCAGTAACGCTGACGTGAAAATACGGCATCACGCAAACGGTAATTGGTTTTTCCGGCTCCCTGCCCTATTTTTTCTAATTCCTGAATAACAGCTTTAGTAGCCGTTTTATAGTTTAGTCCGTTTAAGAAATCCGAATTGGCTATTTCTACATTATCTTTAGAACCATAAGCGGCTTCAGAAATATCAACATTGGCGAAGATATTTTTGATTTCCGGCATTCCGTTTTGTCCTTTAAAGAAATTAGCAAAAGCATAATCTCTTTCGTCTCCGCAAGGAACCGCCATTACAGCACCTGTCCCGTAACCCGCCAAAACGTAATCCCCAATCCAGACCGGAATTGGTTGTTTTGTAAAAGGATGTTCTGCATACGCTCCGGTAAATACGCCTGAAATTGTTTTGACATCAGCCATACGTTCCCTTTCTGAACGTTTTGCTGTTTTTTCGATATACGCTTCAACCGCAGCTTTTTGTTCCGGAGTTGTAATTTTAGCGACCAAATCATGTTCCGGAGCCAAAGTCATAAAAGTTACCCCGAAAATGGTATCAGGACGGGTGGTGAAAACTTCAATAAAATCTGTTTCAGGTTTCACGTTTGAAGCTGCATCACTTGGCGCAGCGCTGTGAGACTCGAAACCTGAAACCTGAAACTTTACAAGTGCTCCAACCGATTTTCCAATCCAGTTTCTTTGGGATTCTTTTATAGATTCACTCCAGTCAATATCATTAAGGCCTTGCAGCAAACGTTCTGCATAAGCAGAAATACGCATGCTCCATTGCGTCATTTTTTTACGAATTACAGGATAACCGCCACGTTCCGAAACGCCGTTTACGATTTCGTCATTGGCCAAAACAGTTCCTAAACCGGGACACCAGTTTACTTCTGTTTCTGCCAGGTACGTCATTCTGTATTGCAATAAGATTTTTTCCTTTTGGTCATCTGAATACGCATTCCACTCGTCTGCCGTAAAAATAGCGACATTATCATCACAGACTGCTTCAATCAGAATATTTCCTTCCTCCGAAAAAACCTGAACTAAACTTTCAATATTAAAGGCTTTCCCTTGTTTTTTGCAGTACCAGGAATTAAATAACTGGATAAAAATCCATTGTGTATGTTTGTAATAATCGGGATTTGAAGTACGTACTTCACGACTCCAGTCAAATGAAAATCCGATTTTATCCAATTGTTTTCGGTATCCGGCTATTTGTTTTCCTTCTTTATCTGTTCCTCCGTCAATATTTACACGCGTAGTATCTTCGGGACGCTGTCCGGTCTGAATCGCATACTGTTCTGCCGGCAATCCGAAACTGTCGTAGCCCATTGGATGCAAAACATTGAAACCCTGATGTCTTTTGAAACGTGAATACACATCTGAAGCAATATAGCCCAGTGGATGCCCTACGTGTAATCCCGCACCGGAAGGATACGGAAACATGTCCAGTACGTAGTGTTTTGGTTTTTCAGAATTGTTTTCGGCTGCAAAAGTCTGATGATCTGCCCAATATTTTTGCCATTTGGCTTCTATTTCGTTCGGATTGTATTTCATTTTTTAAAGGTACAAAGTTGCAAAGTGACAAAGGTACTAAGGTTTATCACTTTAGTGAATTCAGCGCAAATTTACATTTATTACAGATTGTACCAAAGCTATTTCGTTGGCAAACAAATAAAATAATGAAATACCTTTTCAAATTAACTAAAAACAACCGTATTGACCTGAAAGTATTGAAATTTATAAAGGGAAATAAGTGTTTAGTAGTTAACCGCAAGGCACGCTAAGGTTTTTAAGTAATATGCTTACAAAACGCAAAGTCCGCAAGGCTTTATCTAAATTAAACTTTGCGAACCCTGCGAAAACCTTAGCGGGCTTTGCGGTTAAATTCATTAATCTGTGGCTGTTCTCTTTTAACTTTGCGAACCCTGCGAAAACCTTGCGAACTTTGCGGTTAAATTCATTAATTTGTGGCTATTCTCTTTTAACTTTGCGAACCTTGTGAAAACCTTAGCAAACTTTACAGTTAAATTACCTTTACTATTTAATATCAAATTGTACATTTATAGTATAAAAGTTCGTTATTAACTTTAAATAAAGAAATTCTTTATTATTTTTACCACATAATTTAAGCAAACTATGAGTTCTAACTTTGATAAATTTCAAAAGCGCAGGTTAATTTCCTCTTATTTTTCGGTTGTATTAAGTGTTTTTCTGGTATTGTTCCTTTTGGGAGTACTGGGATTATTCATTATAAATTCCAAAAAACTGGCTGATGATTTTAAAGAAAAAATCGCCATGACGGTTTTCTTTAAAAATGAAGCCAATGACAGCGTTATAAAAGCTTTCAACACCGAATTAAAAAGAGCTCCTTTCGCAAGATCGTTTGTTTACGTTACCAAAGAAAAAGCAGCCAAAGAACATACCGATATTATTGGAGAAGACTTCCTGACCTTCCTTGGAGAAAACCCTTTGCTGAATTCGTATGACATTCACTTAAAGGCCGATTATGTGGAGAGAGACAGTATTTTACAAATTGAAAGCAATTTGCGTAAAAACACTATGATTTCTGATATTGTGTACGACAAACAATTGGTGAATCTGGTGAATGACAATATCAAAAAGGTCAGTATGTGGATTCTTATTATCAGTGGTTTTCTAACAGTAATAGCTGTTTTACTGATCAATAGTTCACTTCGTTTATCGATACATTCCAATCGTTTTATCATCAAAACCATGCAGATGGTTGGTGCCACAAAATCGTTTATCCGTAAGCCATTCGTAACGCGTAGTGTAAAACTGGGACTTTTAGGCGCAGGACTTGCCATAATAGCCCTGATTGCACTTTTACTTTACGTAGAAACTAATTTCCCTGGATTAGGGATTTTAGAAGACAAACTCTTAATCGCATTGGTTTTACTAGCCGTTTTAGGTTTAGGAATTCTGATTACCTGGTTAAGTACACACTTTGCAACACAACGTTTCCTGAATTTAAGAACAGACGATCTTTATTAATTTTAGATTTTAGATCGCAGATTTTAGATTTTCGTAATAGTAAACATAACCCCGACTTCTTTCAGGGTACAAAAAAATAACAATGAAAAACAATACAGAAGAACAACAGCCCAAACAACAATTCCTTTTTGACGGCATCAACTATAAAATCCTTTTAATAGGAATTGCGGTTATTGCTTTGGGTTTTATTTTAATGTCGGGTGGCGGAAGTGATAATCCGAATGTTTTCAACGAAGATGTTTTTAGCTTCAGACGCATCCGATTGGCTCCTACTACCGTTTTAATTGGTTTCGGAATCACGATTTATTCTATATTCAAAAAATCCAAATAGACTACTTAGATTGTTAGAATTTTAGATTGGTTAGATTCCTTGTGAAAAAATCTGACAAATCTAAATTCTCAAAGTCTAAAAATCCAATAATCTAAATAAATGAATACATTACAAGCTATTATCCTTGCCATTATTGAAGGAATTACAGAATTTTTACCTGTTTCTTCAACTGGTCACATGATTATTGCCTCTTCTTTTTTTGGAATTGCCCACGACGATTTTACTAAACTTTTCACAATTGTGATCCAGCTTGGTGCCATACTTTCTGTGGTTGTTTTATATTTCAGACGTTTTTTCCAGACACTTGATTTTTACTTTAAACTTTTAGTCGCTTTTATTCCGGCGGTAGTTTTAGGATTATTGCTAAGTGATTTTATAGACGGCTTATTAGAAAATCCTGTGACAGTAGCTGTTTCCCTTTTGATTGGCGGTTTAATTTTACTGAAAGTGGATGAATGGTTCAGCACAACTGACACGGCCGAAACTTCTCAGGAGATTAGTTATTTGCAGGCTTTTAAAATTGGATTATTTCAATGTATCGCCATGATTCCGGGAGTTTCAAGAAGTGGTGCCAGTATAGTTGGCGGTATGTCGCAAAAGCTTTCCAGAACCACCGCAGCTGAATTCTCCTTCTTTCTGGCCGTTCCGACCATGTTGGGTGCAACGGTAAAAAAATGTTATGATTATTATAAAGACGGATTCGTATTGTCGCACGACCAAATCAACTTTTTGATTATTGGAAATGTTGTTGCTTTTATTGTAGCCCTTTTGGCTATAAAAACTTTCATTGGATTTCTGACCAAAAACGGATTCAGGGTGTTTGGTTATTACCGAATACTGGCAGGAATCATTTTGTTAGTGATTCACTTTTTCATTCACCCGCTTACCATCTTATAATGACGCCTGAAGAATATTTAAACGGACAAGTTTTACTGATAGACAAACCACTAAAATGGAGTTCGTTTCAAGCAGTCAACAAACTAAAGTATCTTTTAATTAATAAAGTCGGACTTCCCAAGAAGTTCAAAATTGGGCACGCCGGAACTTTAGATCCTTTGGCAACCGGTTTATTATTGATCTGTACCGGAAAATTCACCAAAAGAATTTCGGAATTGCAGGGTCAGGCAAAAGAATATACAGGCACTTTTTATATCGGTGCTACTACTCCATCTTATGATTTAGAGACTGAGATCGACGAGACATTCCCAACGGAACATATCGATGAGGCTTTAATACATGAAACCGTAAAACAGTTTTTAGGGGAAATCGATCAGATACCACCCATTTTTTCGGCCATTAAAAAAGACGGTGTGCGATTGTATGAACATGCCCGTGCCGGAGAAACTGTTGAAATCGCCAGCAGAAAAACCACCATTCACGAGTTTGAAATTACGAGGATTGCATTACCTGAAATTGATTTCAGAGTCGTTTGCAGTAAAGGGACTTACATCCGCTCTTTGGCTTTTGATTTTGGAAAAGCCATGAATTCAGGCTCACACTTAACGGTTTTGCGCCGGACTAAAATTGGAGATTACGATGTGAAAAACGCCATTGATATTACTTTGTTTGAGCAAAGTCTCCAATAAAAAACAATCCGCATTCACTTTATTATTTTTTCTAAAGCGTCGGCAGTACGTTTTGTTGTTTCTGTGATTTAGTTTTTAAGAGCAATTTTTAAGGCAATCTTCATTGAAATTGACCCTAAATAAGCACATTACACAATGGGGTATTGTAATGTGCCAACTCCTAAGTAATGTTACTTCATACTTGTTTTCTGTCATTAATAGTGAGGAACGCTTTTTCCTCCAAACAAGAATGATGAAAAATAGTCATAAAACCTTTCGAATAACTTTTTCATAATAGTGCAGTTTTTAATAGTTAAACATTAAATAAACACCAATACTAGAGTAAATCAAAAAGTAGATAATAGAAGTGGGATTCTTTTACTAAGATACACAATCTTACAGAATAAAAAAATATTTTACTACATTTTTTAAAATTAAAACACTTGCCTTCAGCGAATTACCCTATTTTGAAAGGATTTTAAATATTTTATTCTCTAAAATTACAGTCGGTTATATTTAATATTCTCCATGATCTCAAGCAATTCTTCCTGAACGGAAACTCCTTTATCGGCGAGATACCACAATTGCAAATCGGTTTTGATTTTATCATCAATTACTCTAAACTCCTTTTTATAATCGGCCATTAACTGAGTGGCACCTTTTGGCCTTGGTCCCCAATCGGCACGGACAATTCCGGCTTCTTTGCAAATAACGATCACTTTAGGAATAGCCCTTCCGCCGTTGGTTAAGTACTGGCTCATTAATTCATCGTTTGCATCCCGCAAAACAATTCGCAGGTCCACTTTTTTATCAGAAGCCAGGGCCATTTTATTTAGAATCGGAAGTATTTGTGCCGCATCGCCGCACCAGCCTTCGGAAATTACAAGCCAGATAAAATGATTATCCAGTTTTTGCAGCTTATCGATGGTATCTTCCGTAATTTTTATGGTTTTCTCGAGACGATTCATTCGGGCTTCGTTCAGGCTGGTGTAATGCGTGAGGCTTTCGGACTGCACATCACCTGTAGATTTTCCTTCGGACAATAAATCGGTCACTAATTTTCGATACTCAGCATAAGAGTAACTGTTGAATAATGCTTTGGCTACAATACTTTTCATATTTGATTGATTTAGGATCCCATAAAAATACAAATTTTAGAAAGACGCGGAAGTGACTTTTGTCATATTAAGGAGAAATGAGTTTAAAAAAGAATGCTGAATTAAATCATACGGATCAAAATTATTTTTCTAAACATTATTTTTAAAAATCAGAATATGTCTATATTTGCACAAATTAACGCAACACAACAAATGAAATATAAAAGAATTCTTCTAAAACTAAGTGGCGAGGCCTTAATGGGTGATTTACAATACGGAATTGACCCAAAAAGATTAGCCGAATATGCCGAGGAAATTAAGCAAATTCACAGCAAAGGAGTCGAAATTGCTATTGTTATCGGAGGAGGAAATATTTTTAGGGGCGTTGCAGGTGCAAGTGCCGGTATGGATAGAGTACAAGGCGATTATATGGGAATGCTGGCCACCGTAATTAACGGAATGGCATTGCAGGGTGCGCTGGAAGACAAAGGAATGAAAACACGTTTACAGACAGCTTTGAAGATGGAATCTATTGCTGAGCCTTACATCAAAAGAAGAGCAGACCGTCACCTTGAAAAAGGAAGAATCGTAATTTTTGGTGCCGGAACAGGAAACCCTTATTTTACGACCGATACAGCAGCTGTTTTAAGAGGAATCGAAATCAATGCCGACGTAATCCTGAAAGGAACCCGCGTTGATGGTGTTTACGATTCTGATCCGGAGAAAAATGCTTCGGCAGTAAAATTCGACTTCATCTCTTTTGATGATGTACTGAAAAAAGGATTAAATGTAATGGACACCACCGCTTTCACCTTAAGCCAGGAAAATAAATTGCCAATCGTTGTTTTTGACATGAACAAAATTGGAAATCTGTTGAAAATCTGTGAAGGTGACAACATCGGAACTGTAGTAAATATTTAGACTACTTAAAATTGTTGGAATTTTAGATTTCAATAATTGCTTAATATTCAAAAAACAAAAAAACATATTAGTTAGTAAATTAGATGCCAAAATTTTTAGAACTCTAAAAATCCAACCATCTGAAAATCTAAAAATCTAAAAAAAATGACTGAAGAAATAGAATTTATATTAGATAGTACTGAAGAATCCATGAATGGTTCGATAGCGCATTTAGAAAAAGAATTTCTTAACATTCGCGCAGGAAAAGCTTCTCCGGCTATGCTTGGAAGCGTTTTTGTAGATTATTACGGATCTGCAACACCACTTTCGCAGGTATCGAAAATCAGTGTTCCTGATGCGAGAACAATTACTTTACAGCCGTTTGAAAAAAACATGCTGCAGACTATTGAAAAAGCCATTATGATTGCCAATATTGGTTTCAACCCGATGAATAACGGAGACGTTATCATTATCAGTGTTCCGCCTTTGACAGAAGAGCGCCGTAGAGATTTGGCCAAACAGGCAAAATCTGAAGCTGAAGATGCAAAGATCGGTGTGCGTAACGTACGTAAAGATGCCAATACGGATATCAAAAAATTAGAAAAAGAAGGCACTTCTGAGGACATTTGCAAATCTGCCGAAGAAGAAGTTCAGAACTTAACGAATACATACATTAGAAAAATTGATGAATTATTAGCGGCAAAAGAAGCTGAAATCATGAAAGTGTAATCTTATTCAACACAAAATAAAAATCCGTTTAGTTAAATTGTACTAGACGGATTTTTTTATTCTTATTTTTGCGTACCAAAAATTAATTGTTTTCATTTTCGAAACTAGAATCCTCTGTATGAAGCTATTTTGTTTTCTGAGTTTGTTTTTCACGCTGACCATTCAGGCGCAATTTCAAATAAGCGGAATTGTAAATGACCCGAACAACAAACCGCTTCCGTTTGCCACCATCAAAACATCAGATAACTTAAGCGCCATCACCGATATTGATGGTAAATTTACCTTTACCGCTCCAGCTGATTTTGCTTATTACACGGTTTCTTACGTTGGTTTTGAAACCAAAACCATAACCGTAATAAAAAACAAAAAATTCTATACGATTTCACTTTCCGAGAAAACAGATGATTTAGAAGAAGTTGTTGTTTCCAGTGAAAATCCGGCTTTAGCCATTTTACGAAAGGTAATCTTAAATAAAAACACCAATAATCCGCAAAAAAAGCTGAACAGTTTTGAGTACAAAACCTACAACAAACTTATTGTTACCGCCAATCCTGATTCTATAGACGGCCGTATTGACTCTTCAGCAGTGTATAAAGATTTAGACAAAAAGAAAATCAATATTGATTCTTCCGATTATAAATTCAAGGAAATCATCAGCAGGCAGCATTTATTTCAGACTGAAAAAGTATCGCAATATCAATTTGGAAACAACAAACTCAAAGAGACTGTTCTGGGCACAAAAATGGCCGGTTTCAAACAGCCTGTTTATGAGATTATTGCCTTCAATTTACAATCTATTTCGATTTACGATAATAAATACGAATTACTGGAAACCAAATATGAAAGTCCGATTTCAAACAATGCCTTTAAAGATTATAATTACAAACTGCTTGATACGGTAAACATAAAAGGCCGCGAGACCTACATGATTTATTTCAAAAACAAGCTAAAAAGAAAAACATCCGGATTAGAAGGTGTTTTATATATCGATCAGGAGAATTTTGCTGTTGCCAAAGCGGTCATGCGCATCAAAGGTGTTTTGGACATTAGCGGTATTCATGAGTTTGAATATGCTCCGAATGAAAAAATATGGTTTCAAAGCAATACCACTTTTAAAATTGTAAAGGGTAAAAACGAGGAGGACATTAAGATTCTGGGCGGAACGATTCAGTTTGATGCCGATGCGGAAGAAAGTTTCGAGCCTAGAAAAAAGGTAGCGTCGGACTTTACGTATTTACTTTCCGAAAGCAACAACTTCGACATACATTACAATACCAATCCTCCGATCAAAAATCCGGCACTTTATATAGAGATTAAAGAAGATGCCAACAAAAAACCGGAAACTTTCTGGGAAGGCTACCGAAAAGAAAACCTGGATTTAAGAGGCCAGAAAACGTATTTGCTACTGGACAGCCTTTCGATCAAAAAAAGAGTGGAAAAGCGCCTTGGAATTGGCCGTAAAATCATTAATGGTTTCTATCCGGTCGGCCCGGTTGATCTTGACCTGAAGAAAATCATCAGTTACAATAATTACGAAGGTTTCCGACTGGGTCTTGGCGGTATTACGAATGATCGTTTCTCTAAAGATTTCCGCATTGAAGCGTATACAGCTTACGGAACGAAAGACGGTGCTTTTAAATACAGTACCGGCGCCGGCGTTTTACTGGACAAAAGTACCAACACCTGGCTTAATGCTTATTATATGGATGATGTACGGGAAATTGCAAGTACCGTTTTTGCCGTTGACAAGCGTGTATTTAAAATTTACGATCCGCGTCCGATCAATATTAGTACTTTTTATCAATATACGGGATGGAGAGCCAATGTGCAATCGAAAATTATTCCGAAGACCGAAGCCGTTTTAGAAGTATCGAGAAACTTAATCGAACCCAAATTTGATTATCTCTTTAACCTCAACGGAAGATTGTATTCTAGTTATATTATGACCACGGCGATGTTATCTGTAGTCTGGGCGCCCTTTAGCGAATTCATGCAAACGCCAACCGGCAGAAACGAATCTGACAAAAGGTTTCCGAGATTTACTTTCCAGTACACACAATCCCTGCCGAATGTGTTGGAAAACGATTTTAACTTTGGTAAAATCGATTTTAAAGCAGAATATGAAAAACAATATCTCAATCGCCAGAAAACAAGTTTACTGCTGCAGGGAGGATATGCTTTTGGAGATGTTCCAATTACACATCTCTACAATACGGCTCCGAATAACCTGACAAAAGAGACCATTGTTCAGCGTATTACCTTTTCGGGACGAAACAGTTTTGAAACTATGTTTTTTAATGAGTTTTTCTCGAATGAATATGTTATGTTTCAGATCAAACATGGTTTTGACCGTATTAAAATCATGAGAAAAGTCCGCCCGTCACTGGTATTAGTCACCAGGATGGCCTGGGGAAATATGGAAAACCCACAGCAACATGTCGGACCGGCGTACAAAACACTGGACAAAGGTTATTTTGAATCCGGAATCGAATTAAACAAAATCTACAAAGGAATTGGTTTAGGCGGATTTTACAGATATGGCCCTAATCAATTAGCGAGATTTGATGATAATATTGCTGTTAAGATTTCTTATGTGCTTGATTTGGGACTTTAGAGTTAAATCCCAAATTCTAATCTCGAAGCCTCGGCATAAATTCCAAATTCCAACTTTAGCTGTGTGGATTTAGAGGATGCGATTTCTCCTTTCGTCGAAATGACACAGCGTAAAAAGAAACGCTAATACACAAAATAAAAATCCCAAATCCCAATTTTACGATTGGAATTTGGGATTTTTAAATTATTGGAATTTTTTCCTCCGTCTATGGCTTCAGAATCAAAACCGATGGCGTATTATTCAGCCATGTGCTTTGCGATTCAATTAGTTTTTTCCAACTGTCCAGACTAATGATCATGAGGTTCTGATTTTCCAGGAACTCTTTTTTGATCGTTCTGTCGTTCATGATCATGATGTGGTTGGGAGCAATTTGTTCTATCGAACGAATCGTTTCCTGAATATCACGTGTGTTTTTGACTTCACCGCTTGCATCGAGAACCGTAATCTGAGATCCGTTATTGTTGATTAGTTTTTTGGCATATTCAATTAAAAAAGAATCTTCTTTACTGAAAATTGGCATAAAAACCTGATTTACTTCTTCTAAGTCCTTATCGATAAAAATTCCGACCGGCATTTTGCTTTTGGCAATAATGTGGCGCGTTCTTTCATCAAAAGGAGAATTTTCGAACAAGCCTTCTTTTCCTGTAAACTTATCGATCAGACGGTCCGGATTTACGATTCGGGTGGTAAAACCAAGGATTTTCCCCAGTAAAGTCCCGTCAAAAATAGATTGTCCCAGTCCCACCAGCAATAAATCGTATTCGCCCTGATTGGCGGTATCGATAATATCAGTATCAATATCATTCGTCACTTTAAAAATACTGACCATATTTTGTTCCAGACGTTCTGATTCCTGAATAACGGGCACTAACATTTTTCGTTCGTGATCTTTTACGTCAAACGAATGTATCTCGGTACTCAGGGACAAATGCATTGCCGTGACAATAGAATTATCGCCTTGTTTTTTAACCAGACTGTTTGCAATCCTCAATAATTTTTTACCTCTTTCGGGAGTGGCAAACGAAAGCAAAATCTTGTATTTACTTTTATTTCCGATTTCCTGCGGAATTGCGGTTATTTTATCCTTAAAAATAAAGCCGATAAAATCTAAAGCAGGACCTGTCATAAACGTAGTTACCAACGCCATAATAACCATCATGGTAAAAATCTCGGTAGATAAAACACCTAAGTCATACCCAATATTCAAAACCACCAGCTCCATTAAACCACGTGTGTTCATTAAAGCGCCAATGGCTAAACTGTCTTTCCAGCTTTGTCCGACAAATTTGGCAGCAAAAGCACTTCCGAGGAACTTCCCGGCTACCGCTACTGCAATAATTACCGCGGTCACTTTCCACAAATAAGGATCGTTTAACAAACCAATTTGCGTACGCAAACCAGTGAAAACAAAGAATAATGGCAATAAGACAATGATCGAAACGTCTTCTACTTTTTCTATAAAAATATTTCTGAATTTATTGTTTTCCGGCATAATAGCTCCTGCTAAGAAAGCGCCGAACAAAGCGTGAATTCCAATTAATTCAGCAGCATAAGCAGAGAATAAAAGTGTCAGGAAGAAAATAGCTACCACAGGTTTATTCAGACTTTCGCGGGTTGAGTTTAGATCCCCCACACGTTTCAGGAACGGACGAACTATTTTCAGCATGATAATTACATACAAAATAGCCAGACCAATAACATATAAAGCACTTGTAAAAGAACCTGCCTTTACAATCGCAATGACAACAGCCAGAATACACCAGGCCGTAATATCATCGGCTGCGGCACAAGTTATGGCAATGGTTCCCAGTTTTGTTTTCTGCATGCCCCGCTCCTGCACGATTCTGGCCAATACCGGAAATGCGGTGATACTCATGGCAATCCCCATGAATAATCCGAAAGAGGCAAATTCAACCCCAACCGGAGCGAACGTATGATAAATAAAATAAGCCAGTGACAATCCTAATGCAAACGGAATCACAATACTGGCGTGACTAATCACCACAGCATCATGTGCTTTATTTTTAAGCACTTTTAAATCCAGCTCCATTCCGATTACGAACATAAAAAGAATCAGACCAATCTGACTCAGGAATTGCAAATTCCCTAATGATTCTTTTGGAAATAAAGCGGCTGAAAATTCAGGGAAATACATTCCGACCAAAGAGGGTCCTAAAACGATACCTGCAATCATTTCTCCAATTACAGAGGGCTGCCCTATTTTTCTGAAAACCCATCCAAACAAACGCGCTACCAAAATAATAGTCACGATCTGCGCCAGCAAAATAGCCAGTGGATGCTGCAGATTTTCTACCATGGAATGCAAAAAATCATTCCAGTGATTGCTTTCGATTTTCTTCTGAACGATTCCGCGTCCTACTTCTAGCGCGGCACCTTTTGAAATTACCCAATATATCAGAGTTGTAAAACCACCAATAACCGTAATGTAAAATAAGGAGTTTTTAATATTATTCATAACTCGTTTTTTTGATTTTAATGGTGCAAATATCAACACTGAACAGGAAGTGAAAAAGGTTTTTTTTACTTAATTTCAAATGTATGTAACAAGTCTGAAAAACTTTGTAATAAGTTAGACAATTGCGCTAAAATCAAGTGTATTTCCCGAATTGAAGACCTGATTATAATGTCACGAAGAGGGCTTCGACTCCGCTCAGCCTGACATTCGACTTCGCTCAGCCTGACCTATTTTAGAAGATTTTATTTTGTTAAAACAACTGTCACCCTAAGCGGAGTTGAAGGCTTGCATATTCAAAAAGGGCTTCGACTTCGCTCAGCCTGACAACTTTGATGTACTCTAAATTTTTACCTTTTTCAAAAACTCAGCACGGTACGTTTCGCTCAAAAGCAGGGTGGTGTTTTTGTCTTTTATCTCTAAGTGATGCAGTACAATTTCGTTGTGGTTAAAAAACTTAATCGCTTTGACAGCAACAATTTCTTTTTTGTTTATACGGCAGAAATCGGCTTCTGGCAATTCGTTTAAGAGGGTGTCGAATTTAACGTTTTTCAAATTCAGAAAACTTCCGTCAGCCAAAAGGACTGTTTTATCGCGACTGTCGCTCACTGCGGTTTTGATGTACTGGATCTGATTAAAATACAACAAAGTTTTTCCTTTGTCTGTATTCAGCTGAATGAACTTTCTGGCTGCATCGGGTTTATGAAACCTTTCAAAAGCTTTCGAGATCGCTTTTTGCAGGCGTTCCAGTTTTACCGGTTTTGTAATATAATCGACTGCATCAATATTAAAAGCATCTGCCGCATATTCCTTATAGGCCGTACAGAAAATAACCAGTTTATTATCGAGCATTTCCGCCAGATGAAGTCCGTCAATTCCGGGCATTTCGATATCTGATATTAGCAAATCAAAATCGAGATTTGGAATATCGGCAAGAAGTTTTTCCGGATTATTAAACGTTTTTACGATCTCTACTTCGGGAATTTGTTCGCAAAGCATTTTGAGGTACGTTAATCCCGGCAGCTCATCGTCCAGAAGCAAGCATTTCAGTTTTGTATTCAAGTAAGTCTATTTTTAGATGGGCTATGTAAATATCGTTCTCTACAAACCTTTCGAGTTTGAAGTTATTTTTATAAATAATCCGCAAACGGTGTTCTAAAGTGGCGTGGCCAAAACCGCTGCGTTCTTTTTTTAATACTTTTTTATCGGAAATTTTATTCGAAACGGTCATAAAAAAAGCATTGTCCCTAAATTCAAAAACAACAGAGATAAATGCATCTGCGCTTTGCAAATCGGCATGCTTAAAGGCATTTTCGATTAGATCAATAGAAATCAGCGGCGCGAGCAACGGCTGTTCATACAATTTATCTTCCTTATTGATATTGGTTTTGATCTTCAGTTCAAAAAGCGGACTGATTTTAATTTTATTGATTTCGATTAAATTCAGCGCAAAATCAATTTCTTCTTTTGCCGTGACAAACTTCTTTTTGCTTTCGTACAAAATATAGTCCAGCACATTCGCCAGTTTATCCAGTGCAAAATACGTTTGATACGCATGGGACTGAATCGAATTCAGGATATTTTTAAACAAATGCGGATTCAGTTTTGACTCCAGCGTTTCCAGCTGCAAATCGTTCACTTTCATTTCGAGTGCATAAAAACTCTTTTCGGCATCGTCTTTTGCTTTTTTGAATTGCAGCAGTTGATACATCAAAAAGCAGATAATGACAATCAGCAATAAAAGAATTGCGAGAAATATAAAAGTGATGGTGTTGTTTTCCTGCATTGTTATTTAAAGTTAAAAAGTTTTTTTCGCCACGACCCGAGTGATAGCGAACAGGCGAAGCAATTGCACGAATTACACAAATTTAAAATCCTGCTATCTGCCTAAATCTGCAAAATCTGCGGGAACTCTTTTTACCACTCCCGATAGCTATCGGGATAAGAGATTGTATTTTTTTTTGCCACAAATTACACAAATTTAAAATCCCACTGTGTGCGTAAATCCGCTTAATCTGCAAAATCTGCGTGCTGTTTTTTTTTGCCACAGATTAAAAAGATTTTAATGATTTTTTTTAATCTTAATCTGTGAAAATCTATTAATCTGTGGCATATCTTTTTTAATGACTGGACACAAATTTCAATCCGATAATCGAAGCGATTAAAGTTGAAAGAAAAAAGATTCTCCAGAAAGTTGTCGGTTCTTTAAAAACCAGAACACCAACCAAAACAGTTCCAACAGCACCAATTCCGGTCCAGACGGCATACGCTGTACCAATAGGTAAGACCTGAGTCGCTTTGTACAGCAAAATCATGCTGATCGAAAGACAGATAAAAAAGCCTGCCATCCAATACGTCGAGATCATTCCGGTGGTTTCTTTGGCTTTTCCTAAGCAGGATGCAAATCCAACTTCGAAAAGTCCGGCAATAATCAATAAAATCCAGTTCATTTTCGTTTCCGTTTTTAAATTTGATTACAAATATGAGAAAAGCGCTTGGAGAAACCATCAAAAGAAACCAATATTATCACAAAAGTGATATCGTGATTTGTGTTAACAAAAAGTAAAAACGGCGCCGATTAATTATGATTTAGAGCACTTTTCACTACATTTGCAACCATTTTTAAAGATTTTATGAAAAACACAGTTCAAGTTGGATTTTGGGAAAAAACAGCCCGAATCATACTTAAAAACAGAATAACAATTCTGATTGTCCTTACTGCCTTAACCATATTCCTTGCTTTCCAATGGAAAAACCTTGCTATGACTTATACCGAAGCCAATTTGCTTCCTAAAGATCATATTGCAAATAAAGACTATCAAAAGTTTTTAGATAAGTTTGGTGAAGAAGGGAATCTTGTTGTAATTGGTTTTAAGGATCCGAACTTTTTTACACCCAAAAATTACGCTGCATGGAATGAGCTGATGACGGGTTTAAAAAATTCAAAAGAAGTTGATCTGGTCGTTTCATTAAATGATTTAAAAAAATTAGAAAAAGATACGGTTAATGAAAAATTCGTTTTATCGCCTTTTATCAATCAGAGTAAAACGCACGATTCGGCTTATCTAAAAAGTGTTCAGTACGATTTGTTTTACAATTTGCCTTTTTACGAAGGATTGTTGTTTAACAAAGAAAGCGGCAGTGTACGTTCTGCAGTTTACATCAATAAAGCATTAGTAAACACTGCAGGAAGAAAAACTTTTATCCTTGAAAATTTAGTCCCGAAAATTGAAAAATTCGAAAAAACCACGGGAGTTGATCTTCGTGTTTCGGGAATGCCTTACATCAGAACCATCAATGCCGATAACATGAAAGGCGAAATTGGTCTTTTTATCGGAGCGGCTTTGTTTACGGTTTCCTTGATTTTCTTTTTCTTTTTCCGTTCCTTCAGAGCTACATTTATTTCGATTTGTATTTTAATTGTGGGTGTTATCTGGTCGTTCGGGACTTTAGGATTGTTTCATTATAAAATCACGGTTTTAACGGCTATTATTCCGCCATTGATTATCGTCATCGGAATTACGAATTGTATTTTCCTGATCAATAAGTACCAGCAGGAAATCAAACTGCACAGTAATCAGGCAAAAGCGCTGCAGCGTATTATTTCTAAAATTGGCGTTTCGACGCTAATGACGAATTTAACGACTGCTATTGGTTTTGCGACTTTTATGATCACGGGCAATGATTTGCTTTTTGAATTTGGCCTCGTGACTTCTATCAATGTGATTTCGGTTTATTTACTAACGCTTTTGATTGTCCCGATTATATACAGTTTTATGTCAATGCCAAATGAAAAACATTTGTACCATTTGACCAAAACCTACATTTCGACTTTACTGAACTTTGTTGAAAATGTCGTAAAAAACAAACGAAAAGTCATTTATACCATTTACGGATTGCTTTTGGTTTTCAGTGTTATCGGAGTTTCTCAAATGAAAGTCTCGGGTAGTCTGATTGGTGAAATGCCAAAAAGCGCTTCGTTTTTTAAGGATATTTTATTCTACGAAAAAGAATTCAACGGCGTTATGCCACTCGAAATAATGATCGATACCAAGCGCAAAAAAGGGGTAATGAAATTATCGACAATGCGCAAAATGGATGAACTGCAAAACACTATTGCATCAATGCCGGAATTATCAAAACCGGTTTCTGTAGTGAATCTGGTGAAATATTCGAAACAGGCTTTTTATAATGGAAACCCGGAATATTACCAGTTGCCGACTTCGCAGGAACAGACTTTTATTTTATCCTATGCTAAAAATGCAACGAAAAACAGCAAGGACAATTTAATGAAAAGCTATGTAGATTCGACAGGACAATACGCCCGAATCACGACTTTCATGAGAGATATTGGTACGGATGAAATGGCGAAAGTGGAGAAAAAACTGCACGCAAAAATCGATGAAATTTTCCCTTCCGACCGTTATGAAGTTACCGTTACCGGAAAAGCTCTGGTGTTCCAGAAAGGAACTTCGTATCTGGTGGATAACCTAATCGAATCGTTGATTTTTGCCATTTTGGTCATCGCAGCTTTGATGTTGTATTTATTCCGTTCGTTCAAAATGGTTTTTGCTTCGGTTATTACGAATGTTTTACCGCTTTGTATTACTTCGGGATTAATGGGTTATTTCGGGATTCCGTTAAAACCTTCCACTATTTTAGTATTTAGTATCGCATTTGGAATTTCGGTTGATAATGCGATTCAGTTTATGGCGAAATACAAGCATGATTTATTGCAGAACAACGGAAAAGTCAAAAAATCTGTTTTTAGTGCTTTAAGAGAAACCGGAATCAGTACTTTTTATACTTCGGTAGTTTTGATTTTAGGTTTTGCTACTTTCACGCTTTCCAGCTTTAGCGGAACAATCGCTCTTGGAGGATTGATTTCCTGTACTTTGGCGTTTGCGATGTTTGCGAATTTAGTTGTTTTACCATCGCTGGTTCTAACTTTTGAGAAGAAGAAAGCTAAAAAAGAGGATTTGGAGAATTTGGAGGGGTAATGTTTTTTTTGCCACGAATTGCACGAATGAACACGAATTGCTAAAAGCGCTTCTTGTCATTTCGACGAAGGAGAAATCTTCACAAGTAGCACTGCCCGGTATTTCTTAGCTTTGAGTAATTGCGTCGCGGAGATTTTTCCTTCGTCGAAATGACATAACAGAGCTCTATGAAAACCGGAGTCCTAGCCCCGATAGCAGCGGTATCCTTTTTCTGGCTCCTTTAGACAGAAAAAGATACAAGCGGATAGCGGGAAATAGCTTCTAATTTTAATTTTTATCGTTTATATTTGCAGTATTACACAACAAATAATTTAATTTCAACCTTATATATAAAATGAAACACACAAAAGTTAAAGACTTATTAAACAGTACTACTACGCTTCAGGAAGTTAATGCAAAAGGATGGGTGAGAACTTTTAGAAATAATCAGTTCATCGCACTAAACGACGGTTCTACCATTAATAATATACAATGTGTTGTTGATTTTGAAAATACACCGGAAGAAACTTTAAAGAGAATCACAACCGGAGCTGCCGTTTCTGTCATTGGAACTTTGGTAGAAAGCAAAGGCGCTGGTCAGAAATATGAAATTCAGGTTCAAAAACTGGAAATTTTAGGAGATTCGGATGCAGAGAAATTCCCAATGCAGCCTAAAAAACATTCCCTTGAGTTTTTACGTGAGAATGCACATTTACGCGTGCGTACGAATGCTTTTGGAGCTATTATGCGTGTGCGTTCGGTATTGTCATTTGCGGTGCATAAGTATTTCCAGGAAAAAGGTTTCGTATATGTAAATACGCCAATCATTACCGGTTCTGATGCGGAAGGTGCAGGAGAAATGTTTAAAGTGACCGCTTTGCCATTTGACAACACGCCAAGAACAGAAGACGGAAAAGTAAATTATAAAGAAGATTTCTTCGGAAAAGAAACAAACCTGACCGTTTCAGGGCAATTGGAAGGAGAAACTTTCGCTATGGCTTTAGGTCAGATTTATACATTTGGACCAACTTTCAGAGCAGAGAATTCAAACACTTCCCGTCACCTGGCAGAGTTTTGGATGATCGAGCCGGAAGTGGCGTTCAATGACCTGGACGACAATATGGATCTGGCTGAAGATTTTATTCAGTACGTAATCAAATATGCTTTGGACAATTGCGGTGATGATTTGAAATTTTTGGAGGGAAGACTTCTGGAAGAAGAAAAATCAAAACCACAGGCTGACAGAAGCGAAATGCCCTTATTGGAAAAACTGAACTTTGTTTTGGAAAACAACTTCAAACGTGTTTCTTACACCGAAGCTATTGACATTTTGAGAGAGTCTACGCCAAACAAAAAGAAAAAATTCAACTATATTATTAACGAATGGGGCGCAGACTTACAGTCAGAACACGAACGTTTCCTGGTGGAAAAACATTTTAAATGTCCGGTAATTTTATACGATTACCCGGCCAACATCAAAGCGTTTTACATGCGTCTGAACGACAACACGGAACCCGGAAGAGAAACAGTTCGTGCCATGGATATCCTTTTCCCGGGAATTGGGGAAATCGTAGGTGGTTCTGAAAGAGAAGAGCGTTACGATGTTTTAATTGAAAAAATGAAAGCCCTGGAAATTGACGAAGAAGAATTATCCTGGTATTTAGACACCAGAAGATTCGGATCGGCAACCCACGCAGGTTTCGGACTTGGATTTGAGCGTCTGGTATTGTTTGTAACAGGAATGACAAACATCAGAGACGTAATTCCTTTCCCGAGAACTCCGGGGAATGCAGAGTTTTAAAAAAAAGTTATAAAATTTGTTTCAGGTTTCAAGTTTCAGGTTGTTGGACGTTCAGCAAACCTGAAACTTGAAACTTGAAACTTTTAACAAATATCAATGCTAAAGCAATTTTTAAATTTAAAATTATCCCAAAAATTATCTCCGCAGCAAATTCAGCTGATGAAGTTAATTCAATTGCCTACGCAAGCTTTTGAACAACGTTTATTAGAAGAAATGAACGAAAATCCGGCCTTAGAAGCGGGAAAAGAAGACGAATACGAAGCCGATGAATTTGCGAATGAAGAATACGACGATTATGACGATGCCGAATCCGACCGAATTGAAGCAGACGATATTAACATAGACGAATATCTAAGCGACGACGATACTCCGGATTACAAAACGCAGGTCAACAATTACGGGGACGAAGAAGAACGCGAAACGCCTTTTGCTTCTCCAATCAGTTTTCATCAGGATTTAATCAATCAGCTGAATACTTTTATTCTGAATGATGAAGAGCGCGAAATCGCTGAATTCCTGGTAGGAAGTATCGATGATATGGGATATATCCGCAGAAGTGTGGCGGACATTGTAGACGATATGGCTTTTACGCAGGGCATCTACACCGATGAAGCAATGGTTGAAAAAATGCTGCATGTGATTCACGAGCTGGAGCCTTCGGGAGTCGGGGCGCGTGATTTACAGGAATGCTTATTACTGCAGTTAAAGCACAAAACACCAACCGAATATGTGGATTTGGCGATTGACATTATCGAAAATCAGTTTGATGCTTTCACCAAAAAACATTACGATAAATTATTACAGAAATATAGTGTTTCCAACGAACAGCTTAAAAAGGCGATTCACGAAATTGAAAGGCTAAATCCGAAACCGGGAGGATCTTATACCGGAAACAATAAAGTGACAGAGAATGTCGTTCCGGATTTTGCGATCCGAATTACAGACGGTGAGCTGGAACTGACCTTAAACGGAAGAAATGCCCCTTCCCTGCACGTTTCCAAAGATTATCAGGAAATGATGCAGACGTATAAAGATTCCCGTGATAAATCGACTGCCCAAAAAGATGCCGTTCAGTTTATCAAACAAAAACTTGATTCTGCCAAATGGTTTATCGACGCGATAAGACAGCGCCAGGAAACGCTTTTTGTGACCATGAATGCGATTATGCATTATCAGGAAGAATATTTCCTGGATGGCGACGAAACGAAGCTAAAACCAATGATCCTAAAAGACATTGCCGATATGGTTGGACTGGATATTTCGACGATTTCCCGCGTGGCCAACAGCAAGTTTGTAGAAACACCCTACGGAACAAAACTAATCAAGGAATTTTTCTCCGAAGCCATGAAAAATGATCAGGGTGAAGATGTTTCGACTTTAGAGATCAAAAAAATACTTCAGAATACGATTGAAGAAGAAGACAAAAA
This sequence comes from Flavobacterium cupreum, assembly GCF_003996965.1. Lineage (GTDB taxonomy): Bacteria > Bacteroidota > Bacteroidia > Flavobacteriales > Flavobacteriaceae > Flavobacterium > Flavobacterium cupreum. The sequence continues at coordinate 111,023 of NZ_QWDM01000019.1, forward strand.
GAAACCACTTCCGGACGATCAGCTGGCTGATATCCTAAAAGAAAAAGGCTATCCGATTGCCAGAAGAACAATCGCCAAATACCGCGAACAGCTTGACATTCCGGTAGCACGAATGAGGAAAAAGATTTAGATCTCTCTCTTAACTTTTACAAAAACCCGACAGGTTTTAAAACCTGTCGGGTTTTGTTTTATTATTCAAAGTCTAAAAAAAAACTACCAATGTTGTCCGGCTGAGCGGAGTCGAAGCCTTTTTCTATTAACCGAGCCTTCGACTTCGCTCAGGGTGACAGTAGTTTTCAAAAATAACAAACCCGACAGGTTTCAAAAAACTGTCGGGTTTATATTTTAAGAAGATACGATTTTCAATTACTTATACTGGCCCGGTGCTATTGTAATTTTAAACAGAAACACTTTATTTTTATCACTGTAACTGTAAAACAAGGCAAAATCGTTGTCCCTAAAGGCCTGAAGACCCGGATTTGCTTTGGCTGTGCTTACCAGACTCTTTTCAATTTCTTTTTTTATGACATTTACATCTGCCGTTTTCTTTTCTATATTCAGCAAAGTTAAATTATACTGGGCTGCTTTCTTTTCCGGCAAACTTACACTGTCCAGACGAATACCTTCCTGAATTATCAAAGGGCAATTTTTATTGTACTTTAATACCAATTCTGTTATTTCATTATTTAAAGCATCGGTGCTTTTGTAGAAATAAAACTGACCTAAAACCACCAAAATCAATGCAATTCCGATTGCAACCAATAACCTTATATTCTGTTTTCTTTTATTTTCTTTTTCCTGCATTTTTTATTTTAGCTTAAATATTGTTTAGAAAATCAAAAGACAAATCTATTTTTCCTGATTTTTTTTCATGGCATTATAATACGCTGCACGGCTAAGCGGCTCATATTCTTCTGTTTCTCCCAGCATAACCAATTTATCATTATCGGTTTTCCTGAAACTGTAATTGGCTAAGTTTCCGGTTCTGGTGCAAACTGCATGAACTTTGGTCACATATTCTGCAGTGGCCATAAGTGCCGGCATCGGCCCGAAGGGATTTCCTTTAAAATCCATATCCAGTCCGGCTACAATTACCCGAATTCCCTGATTGGCCAAATCATTACAAACAGTAACAATTTCATCATCAAAAAACTGTGCTTCATCAATCCCAATTACATCGCAGCCTTGTGCCAAAATAGCAATATTGGCAGCGGCAGGCACCGGAGTGGAGCGAATTTCGTTGGCATCGTGAGATACCACCATTTCGTCATGATAGCGGGTATCAATAGCGGGCTTAAAAATTTCGACTTTTTGTTTGGCAAATTGAGCACGTTTTAATCTGCGGATTAACTCCTCGGTTTTACCCGAAAACATTGATCCACAAATAACTTCAATCCAACCAAACTGTTCTTTGTGATTTACTGTATTTTCGAGAAACATTTTGTATTTTTCTGCCTTTAAAAATGAATAGTTTTTATTACTTTGTACTGGTAATAAATTAACGTAAAAATTTGATGTTTTACATTTTTTCAAAAGTAGAAAAATTTTATCGAAATCGAAGATTCGCCAACCGTTATTAACAGAAATAAAAATAATAACCGGCAAATTTCCTTTAGAAATTAAAGACATTCAAAAAAATTACAAAATATCCTAAAGTACCGTATTCACTATAATTTCAACAGTTATGAAAAAAAAATTGGAAGCCGATTTAATCAGCATTGCACATCGAATTTTAAAATTAAAAAATAAATCCGATATCAATCAATTGTATCTTGAAACACAGAAATTATATGAGAAACTGGCCGTTTTGAAATTTGTGGATGAAAATTTCGACACTTTAAAACCAACAATTGGCCGCAGTGAAATCGAATCCACGATAGAAACTGTTTTTGAAAAAGAAGAAATAACTATTCCGGCTACCAGTAAAGCGGAAGAAGAAATCCCTGCTCCTGTTGCAGAAACGGCAACTGAAATAACACCGGAACCTGAGGTTATTGAAGAAATAAAAGAAGAAATAGTTTCAGAAACTGCCGAAGAAATACTTCCGGAACCAGTTGTCGAAACTGTTGAAGAACCTGTTGAAGAATCTGTTGAAGAACCTGCCGCAGCAATTGAAGAGCCGGTAACTGAAGACGAAAAAAAACCTGAAACAACTGAAGAGCTCTCTTTTAGAACCGTAAACGATTTAAAACCAATTCCGGATTTCAAACCCTCGTTTGAATTGGAAACAGAAGAAAAAATAGAAGAAAAAGAAGAAGAACCGAAAGCTGAAGCTCCTGCCAAATCAGATGCGGTTCACATTTCGTTTGAAGATATACTGGGTGTTAATTACGCTGATGCCCAATTTGTAAAAGTAGACAGTTTTGAAAATATGTCCACTCCGCCTCCGGCAAAAAACGAATTTAAGGAAGCCGAAGCAAAAACAGCTATTGTGGAAACGGCAAAACCGAAAGCAGTTCCATTAAACGAAAAACTGGGAAAAGGTTTTCATATCGATTTGAATGACAGGATCGCCTTTACCAAAAACCTTTTCGGAAACAGTACCGAAGATTACAGCCGCGTTTTAAATCAGTTACTGACTTTTGATTCCTACCATGAAGCTATTGATTTTATCGACAACATGGTAAAACCCGATTACAACAATTGGGAAGGAAAAGACGATTACGCACAACGTTTTCTGGAAATCGTAGAAAAGAAATTCTCATAAAAGTAAAACACAGATTTAATTCGTCTGTTCGCTGTCGCCCGGGTCACGAATTTATTCGTTGTGAACTTTCCAAAACAGCAGCAACCTGAATTTGTGAAATTCCTTTTATAATATAAAAAAAATATGTCAAAATTATATATCGTTCCAACACCAATCGGCAATCTTGAAGACATGACTTTTCGTGCCATCCGCATCCTGAAAGAAGTCGATTTGATTCTAGCCGAAGATACCCGAACGAGTGGCAAGCTCTTAAAGCATTTTGAAATTGGCACACACATGTATAGCCATCACATGCACAATGAGCACAAAACGACCGAAAATCTGATTGCCCGTTTAAAAGCCGGCGAAACCATCGCACTAATTTCTGATGCCGGAACACCTGCCATTTCAGATCCCGGCTTTTTACTGACGCGTGCGTGTGTTGAAAATAAAATCGAAGTGGAATGTTTACCAGGTGCAACCGCATTTGTTCCTGCTTTGGTCAACAGCGGACTGCCTAATGACCGGTTTATTTTTGAAGGTTTCCTACCGGAGAAAAAAGGGCGTCAAACCCGATTTTTAGCACTTGCCGAAGAAACCAGAACGATGATCCTGTATGTTTCACCACATAAATTGCTAAAAACTTTGGTCGAATTTGTGACGTATTTCGGCGAGGACAGACAGATTTGTGTTTGCAGGGAATTATCAAAATTACACGAAGAAAATGTACGCGGAACCGCCAAAGAAGTTTTAACCCACTTTGAAAAAACAGCCCCGCGCGGTGAAATTGTCGTAGTGGTTGCCGGAAAAACCATAACAAAAGAACCTAAGAAAAGTAAGTTTTCTAAGGATGAAAAAGAAGAAGAAGAAGAAGAAGATTAAATTATTGATGCCACAAATTTTACAAATTAATAAAAAATAGTCTGCCACGAATTACACCAATTATCGCGAATTTAATTATTGTAAATTTGTGAAATTCGTGGCAAAAAACTATTAGAAAATCATCGTAAATCCTTTAATCAGTGGCAAAAAAAATATAAAGCCTGACAATTATGACAATACAAGCCTTTTTAGAAAAATTAAAACAAACGCCTGCTGCAATTGCTTTTACTGAAACCATTGCAACTGTCGAAGAAAATTACAACTTTATTCCAACCGCTTTTCAAAACGGAACACAGCACAATGCTGCGGGAGAAAACTCAGGTTCATGTAAAGTATTTGCTTTTGCTCAATTGCAAAACTTAACCAAAGACGAAACCTTAGCCTGTTTCGGAGCTTATTATTTTGATGAAGTTTTAGGAGACCCAAACGGGACAAATCATCAAAACATTCGGAATTTCATCAACACAGGCTGGGACGGAATTCAGTTTGAAGGGAATGCTTTGGAGTTAAAATAAAATGCTAATACCTTTTAAAAGTTACTAATGAAAGAAAGATTAGAAGAAATCCCGGTTATACTATTTCTAATTATAGTTGCAATTCCTTTATCTCTATTATTTCTCCCTATAATTTTTATTTATTTAGTCTTTGATTTTTTTCAAAGAAAGCGATTCAAAAAAAGATACAGTAATTATTTATTATCCATTGAAGGAAAAAAATTCTTTTGCTATACGAATCGAAAAAACAGTCATCACTATATTGAAAAAAATATAATACCAAATCTTTCAGGTGACGTTGAATGTGTTTTTCTGGAAGGTAAAAATTTAAAAACCGAATACATTCAGGAATACATTTCTCATATGGTGGCTGCCATTTCTGATCGAAAAGGTTTTCCATACGTAATAAAAATCAACAATGGAAAAGCAGTGGACAAATCGATGAATAATGAATTTTATACTTTCAAAAGTCAAAATAAAAGCCCTGAAGATCTACTAATTTTAATAAACAGCAGTTTTGATAATCTAAAATCATCACTCTAAATCTACAATAAAAAAATGCGTTGGACATTAAAACCAAAACCTTCTGAAGATAAAATTAAACATTTGGCTCAGGCCCTGAATGTAGAGGATTTTGTAGCAACACTTTTAATTCAGCGTGGCATTGAAACATTTGAAGCTGCCCGCGATTTCTTCCGCCCTTCATTAGAACACCTGCATGATCCGTTCCTGATGAAAGACATGGACAAAGCCGTTGCCCGAATAGAGCTGGCAATAGAGAATCAGGAAAACATATTGGTTTTCGGTGATTACGATGTCGACGGAACAACAGCTGTTTCGTTGGTTTCTTCTTATTTAAAATCGCATTACCCGAATATTGCAACTTATATTCCGGATCGTTATGACGAAGGTTACGGAATTTCTTTTAAAGGAATTGACTTCGCAGACGATAACGGATTTTCCTTAATTATAGCGCTTGACTGTGGCATCAAATCCATCGATCATATCGCTTACGCCAAAGAAAAAAACATCGATTTTATCATTTGCGATCACCACAGGCCGGGAGAATTTCTTCCTGATGCTGTTGCGATCCTGGACCCTAAGAGAGAAGACTGCTCTTATCCGTATGACGAGTTATGCGGTTGCGGGGTTGGCTTTAAACTGATTCAGGCTTTAGGAAAAAACAGAGGTGAAAGCACCGCAGATTTAGTTCCGTATCTTGATTTGGTGGCTACGGCAATTGCTGCAGATATCGTTCCGATTACGGGCGAGAACAGGGTCTTAGCTTATTTTGGATTACAGGTTATCAACAGTGACCCGAGACCCGGAATTAAAGCTTTGGTGCATCAGATAAAAAAGAAAGTCTTAGATATCAGCGATGTTGTTTTTATTATTTCACCTCGAATAAACGCAGCCGGAAGAATCAAGCATGGGAATCACGCGGTTGAATTACTCACAGAATTTGACTTTGAGCAGGCACAGCAGTTTGCATCGGAAATTGAGCAATACAATGCCGATCGTAAAGATTTAGATAAAAAAATCACCAGGGAAGCTTTTCAGCAGATTATAACAAACAATGAAGAGGAAAGATTTTCTACCGTTGTTTTTCAGGAAGACTGGCATAAAGGGGTGATCGGAATCGTAGCCTCAAGATTAATTGAAACGTATTATCGCCCGACATTGGTTTTTACCAAAAGCGGCGACAAATATGCCGCTTCCGCACGATCTGTAAAAGGTTTTGATGTGTACAATGCCCTTGATGCCTGTGCCCATCATCTGGAGCAATTTGGAGGTCATATGTACGCCGCGGGAATGACGTTAAAAGCAGAAAATTACAGTACTTTTAAAGAGGCATTTGAGCAGCAGGTTTCAGCAACTATCTTACCGGAAATGCGAACCCCGGAAATCGAGATTGATGCCGAAATAAACTTCGTGGACATCACACCAAAACTAATCCGGATTTTAAAGCAATTCGAGCCTTTTGGACCGCAAAACATGACGCCTGTTTTTATGACATCAGAGGTAACAGACACAGGCTACGCCAAAACCCTGGGTGCAGATGAAGAACACCTCAGGCTTTTCGTCAAACAGCCTGAAAGTACAGACGGAATTGCTGCCATTGGTTTCGGACTCGGAAAAAAAATAGATCTTACAAAAAATAAAAATCCTTTTCAGCTCGCCTACTGCATTGCTGAAAATGAGTGGAACAATACCGTTTCTACTCAGCTTATGCTAAAAGATATCAGGACAAATGACAGATAAAGTAAAAAAAGCCGATCCGTATCAGGCACTTCGTTACAGAGAATTTAATGTGTTTTTGTTATTGCGTTTTGCCATGGTTTTTGCCTGGTCGATGCAGTTTATTGTCATTGAATGGGAAGTGTACAGTTTAACCAAAAACCCGCTTTCTTTAGGGATCATTGGTTTAATGGAAGTCATTCCTGCCGTTTCAATGGCTTTGTTTGCCGGACACATTGTTGATCAGAGAGAGAAAAAAGGATTACTGGTAAAATGCATTCTGGGATTTTCGGTAATTAGTTTTGGATTGTTTTTATTGACGTGGCCAAAAATTGTTGGCGAATGGTCACCAACTGTTATTTTATATTCTATTTACTTTCTAGTTTTTTTAGGCGGATTGGTTCGTGCTTTTTTAGGTCCGACTATTTTCTCGCTGTTATCGTTAATTGTTCCGAAGAAAGTTTATCCGAATGCCGCTACCTGGAGCAGTTCGGTCTGGCAGATTGGTTCGGTTTTAGGACCTGCCGTTGCCGGTTTTTCAATTAACTGGATGGGGGTTCACTGGTCGATGTGTCTCGTGGTTGGTTTTTCTGTCTTTTCCCTACTCGCTTTATCACAAATAGAGAAAAAGCCAATTTTGAATCCAAAAATCGGAGAACCGGTTATGGAAAGTTTAAAAGAAGGAATCAAATTTGTGTTCAACAATAAAACTATTTTAGGTGTACTTTCCCTTGATATGGTGGCCGTTCTTTTTGGAGGAGCTGTCGCGTTATTACCTGTATTTGCGCAGGATATTTTAAAAGTCGGACCTGAAGGTTTCGGCGTTTTAAGAGCCGCTCCGGCCATTGGCGCTTTTATTACCATGCTAATTTCCGCTTACGTTCCTTTATACAAAAAAGCCGGAATGAAACTTCTGGTTGCCATTTTTGTTTTTGGACTCTGCATTATCTTATTTGGTATTTCAACTCTTTTCTGGCTCTCTGTCGTGGCTTTATTCCTGAGCGGTGTTGCCGACGGAATTTCTGTTGTCATCCGCCAGACGATTTTACAGCTTAAAACACCCGATCATATGCGCGGAAGAGTCGCGGCTGTAAACTCCATGTTCGTTGGTTCCTCAAACGAATTAGGGGCTTTTGAAAGCGGTTTAACAGCCAAACTGATGGGAACTGTAACTTCTGTTGTTTTCGGAGGAAGCATGACGCTTTTAACGGTTCTCGGATTCGGACTAAAATCTCCCACTTTCAGAAATCTAGACCTTCGAAAAGATATGGAAGAACATCAGAATATGGAATAAAAAATTTTTTATACTATAGAAATTCCAATATTCTTTAACTGAAAATTTTTAATCTTTTATGAATTTTTTATTTAGAATTAATATAAATAATATTTATATTTGTTGAAATAAAAGATTTACGATGAGAGAAATTGAACAAATTTACTACAACAATTTTGGAATAGCTTTTTACTGGAAGAACGGAAAAGAAGTGATATCAGAGAAAATACAATTGGTTTTTAAAGAAACCGGTTTCTATTTTACAGTTGAAGAATTGAATCAGTTTTGTGATTTGATTGAAAACAGTCTTATCGAAAATGCGTGTTGTGAATCTTGCGAATTGAAAAACTCCTGCCATAAATTTTTACTCAAAACGCCTTGTGCTGCCATTGATTTAGCGGTTTCAATGAAAGAATTAAAATCCATTAAAGATTTAGTGGAAGGTTCCTTATTCAAAATTGAACTGGAAGAATATGTCTATGGTGCCGGGTTAAACTAAGAAGCATTCTAAATTATTTAACAGTTATTTTTCATTAAAGAAATATATTTTAGATTTAAACTAAAAAAAGTATATTTACTACAATGAAAAAAATAAGGTTTCTTTTTGCTTTGGTTGTTTTGGCGGTTTTACTTTCGAACTGCACCAGCAAATCTGACGAATACATTGATCCGCGCGGAACCGATTATGCCGGTTCAGAAAGCTGCATTCAATGTCATCAGACGCAATATGAATCTGCTTTTCACAGCTCCCATTTTAAAGCTTCCGCTCCCGCAACCAAAGAAAATATTCTGGGTCATTTTAGCAATGGCAAAAATACTTTCATTTACGACCAAAATACCAAACTGGTCATGGAAGAACGCAACGACAGTCTTTATCAGGTTGTATATAAAAATGGAAAAGAAGTTAAGGCCTATCCTTTTGAAATTCTTTTCGGAACCAAACATGCGCAGACGAGTGCGTACTGGAAAAATCATTTTACTTACGAGCTGCCCGTTTCTTACTACAAATCAATTAATAGCTGGGCGACAAGTCCGGGATATTCTGCTACAATTCCCAATTTTGAGAGAGAAATTGACAAGGAATGTTTTGCCTGCCACAGTTCTAATATTGCAAGCCGGTATGTTACAACAAGTTCAGACAGCATTACGTTCATGACCATGGAAGTGGAAGAATTCATGAACAAAAAAACATTGCTATACGGAATAGATTGCGAGCGTTGCCACGGCCCTGCCAAAAAACACGTTCAGACGCATTTAAAGTTTCCGGATTTAAAAATGGCTCAGGACATTGTCGCGTTCAAAAACTTAAACAGGCAGCAAAAAATAGATGCTTGCGCTTTATGCCATTCGGGAAATGCTAAGATGAAACTAAAATCACGATTTAAGTTCAGACCTGGAGAGAAACTTACCGATTATTTCATGGAGAGATCGGGTACACCGGATACCGTCAATTACGATGTTCATGGCAATCAAATGGGTCTGCTGTCGCAAAGTAAATGTTTTATTAAAAGCCCGACTATGGATTGCATGTCCTGTCATAATCCGCATCAGAATGCCTCGCAAAACCTTGGCTCTTATTCTAAAATTTGCATGAGCTGCCATCAACAAACCAAACACAAAGCAGCAACTGTAAAATCACTTTCGAAAACAATGCTGGCCAATAATTGTGTAGAATGCCATATGCCGAAGCAGGATTCTAAAGCTATTTATTTTCAGCAATCCAATAAGGCTCCGATTACCAGTTATTCCTTAAGAACACATAAAATCGGAATTTATCGGGCAGTCAAAAAATAATTATTTTTCGAATTTCTGAAGTTCAAAAGTTTCGCCATCAAAAACACCATAGGTAAAATATCCGATCCAGTCACCCAGATTTACATAATTGGAATTTTCCCCAACCGGAATAATCATTGGCAAATGACGATGTCCGAAAATAAAGTAATTATAATGTCTGGTTTCCAGCTTACGTTTGGCATACAAAACCAGCCATTCGTTTTCTTCGCCCAGAAATTTCACATCTTCATCACCCGAAATAAGTTTGTTTTTAACCGATAGATATTGGGCTAAACTCACTCCAACATCAGGATGCAGCCAACGGAAAAGCCATTTGGAAAAAGGATTTGTAAATACTTTTTTCATTCGTTTGTAACCTTTGTCCCCGGGTCCTTTGCCGTCTCCGTGGCCAATTAAAAACGTTTTTCCGTTAAAAGTGAATTCTTTATTATCGTGATAAACCGGAATATTCAATTCTGTTTGAAAATAATCGTGCATCCATAAATCGTGATTTCCAACAAAAAAATAAATTGGAATTCCGCTATCCCGAATTTCAGCCAGTTTTCCCAAAACGCGTACAAAACCTTTTGGCACTACTGTTTTATATTCAAACCAAAAATCAAACAAATCCCCAAGCAGGAAGATCGCTTCGGCATCCTGTTTGACTTCATCCAGCCAGGCTACAAATTTTCGTTCACGCGGCAAACTCAACTCCGGAGTAGGAGCCCCAAAATGCTGATCAGAAGCGAAATATACTTTTTTCATGAATTGTGAATTGTGAGTTGTGAATTGTGAGTTTTTCGCAATAGAAAAAATTGGAATTTGGGAATTTATTCTTTGGAATTTCTCTTAAACATTATCACTCGCAAACCATTCGGCAAATGAAGATTCTGTTTCCTGAAGTTTAAGGGAAAAAAGCGAAATTCCGGCAGGCAGACGCGCGATGATTCTTTCTGAGAAATCGACTACCATATTTTCACTTGTCGGCTGATAATCGACTAAAATCACGTGATGCCCACGATTTTTCAATTCATTAGCCAGTTCGATATGCGGTGTTGTTTCATTAAAAACAGTTGCATGATCAAACTGATCGACGATTTCTTCCTTTACAATCTTCTTTAGATCCGAAAAATCGATAACCATTCCGTATTTCACATTCGACCGGTCTGTGATTGGTGAGCCAATAACTGTTACCGATAATTTATAACTGTGCCCGTGAACGTTTTTGCATTTTCCGTCGTAACCGTACAAAGCGTGACCGGTTTCGAAACTAAATTGTTTTGTAATTCTGATATTACTCATCGATTTGAATTTTAGGTTGCAAATTTACAAATTAATAACCGTTTTCATCTCTTTTTTTAGCTTTGTTATCTCTGCCACAGATTTAAATGATTTAAATGATTCATCCTTACAATCCTGAAATCTGCGGCAAAATAGTAAACGCACAAAAACATCGGTTTTTATGATGATCACTTTGACAACTTTCAGAAACTGAGACTGAGACTAAAACATTTACTTCTTAAACTGCGTCAAAGCATTTCTGGTAAAATCAGATAAGACCAATTTACCTGTAATGGCGGCACGTTCCAAAAGTAATGATTCCCAGTTTTCCGTTCCTTCCCAGATGATTTTTTTCATTTCGAATAAAGCCTGCGGATTATACGAACTTAATTTTTGGGCAAAATCTTCAACAGCCGAATCAAGTTCATTAGCAGTACAGATGGCAGAGAAAAGTCCGTTCTGTAAGGCCCAGTCCGCCGATTTCCATTCGTGGGCTGCCAATGTCATTTCGGCCATCGCAGTTTTTCCTATTTTACGCGAAACAGCAGGCTCAATTACAAAAGGTCCGATACCGATTGACAGTTCAGAAAGTTTTACGGCGCTTTCAGGCGTTGCCAGGGCATAATCGCAGGCAGCTATAATACCGACGCCTCCTCCAACCGCTTTTCCCTGAACACGGCCAATAATAATTTTCGAACATTTTCGCATCGCGTTTATCAAGTGAGCAAAACCCGAGAAAAATGCTTTCCCCTGCTCCTCGTTTTCTACTGCAAGAAGTTCATCAAAAGAAGCGCCTGAACAGAAAACTTTGCTTCCTTCACTTTGCAGGATAATTACGGAGACTGTTTCGTTGCTGCTTAGTGAATTAATTTCTAAAGTAAGCCGATCCAATAATTGCCTTGGAAAAGAATTACTGGCCGGGTGCCCAAACTGTACCGTTGCAACGGCATTTTGAATAGTAGTCTGCAAAGATCCGCTTTGATATTCTGAACTCATAGAAATAGTTTTTGATCGTAAAGTTACGATTTTGCAACTATTTTTGTCCGAAGACGTTTTGAAATTTGTTTTTTGAAAAATAATTGACTTTATTTGCTCTCGCATTGGGGGATTAGCTCATTTGGCTAGAGTGCTTGCCTGGCAGGCAAGAGGTGACCGGTTCGAATCCGGTATTCTCCACAAAAAAGACCGAAACCCTTACTAACAGTAAGATTATCGGTCTTTTTACTTAAAACCCTGTGTCAAAAATGTGACACAAACTATTTGGTTCAAAAAACACATGTTTTTTAGAGCTAAATAAAAAAATGCAAAATTTCAAAGAAAATTCGTCCTCACGAAAAAATACTGCAACTGCTTTTATAGATTACAAACCCGCTGAATTAAGGACATGTAAGACTTGGATAATTGTCTATTATGCCAGGAATCCTGTAACTAATCAAATGGAACGTTTTAGAAATCGTGTTCCTACGTTGAAAAACATTCGTCAGCGAAAAGAATACGGCCAAAAAATAGTATTTGAACTAAACGAAAAACTTAAAAACGGCTGGTTGCCTTTTTATGAAACATCAGATATAAAAGAATTTAAAACAATATCCTATTGTGTAGATTTATATGTGGAATATCTTGAAAAAGATTTTACTGCAAATGAAAAGAGATATGATACTCTGAGGTCTTATAAAAATGTAATCAAAAAATTCTATGCTTACTTACTCGAAAATGAAGTAAAAACGAAATTAATCCTGGAGATAAAAAAAGATGTAATTGTACGTTATTTAGATTATCTTTTTTATGTAAAGGAAAACAAGGCCGTCACCTACAATAATAACCTGATCCTATTAGGCATTTTCTTTAAATGGTGTGTTGAGCGTGGTTATTTGAAAAACAATCCAACTGAAGGTATTATAAAGAAAAAAAAGCAACCGAAAATCAGACAGGTACTGGATGCTGAGACAAAAAGAAAATTAAGAGAGTATGGAGAAGATAACATTACTTTTTACACTACCTGCATGCTTACTTACTATTGTTACATACGAACTACTGAATTAACAAAAATAAAAGTTCAAGACGTAAAGCTATTTGATGGATACATCGTTTTACATGGGAGTAACACCAAAAATAAAAAAGATGAAACTGTAACAATTCCGCATGAATTAGTTCAGTTGTTGGCTACACATTTGCAAAATGCAAACAATGAAGATTACCTTTTTGGTTACGATAATTTTGCTCCGGGATCAAAGCAATTAACTTCTAAAAAAGTAACGGATAAATGGAACTCTTTTAGGATCAAAAAAAATGTTCCAAGTATATTCCAATTTTATTCTTTAAAAGATACCGGAATAACTGATTTACTTAATAGCGGTGTTTCTGCTATAAAAGTAAGAGATCAGGCAAGGCATTATGATTTAAAAATAACAGAGGGATATACCGCAAGAAATAAAACCTGTGATGAAACGGTTAGAAATTCTAAATTTCATTTTTAGACAACTATTAAAGTAAAATTTTAAATTATTTAGTAACACGCCAAGGTACGGTATACAAAAAAAATGTAAACATTGTAAACAATTGAATTTATACACATAATCAACTGTTAATTAATGCTTTAAGTTGTTTACAAAACGTTTACAAACTAATTTTTGGCTGTTTTTGTTTATAAACAAGGGCTAAAAAATTTATAAACATTGGGGGATGGGGAATAAAAAAAAGCTTTACACTACGCAAAAATGTAGATTTTTAATCAAGATATCAGCTCCGGATCTTTTTCCAGGAACGTTAAAAAATCTACATTTAATTATTTACCGAGCAACTGTAATGCATATTTGAATCCACAAAAATAGAATAACTGAATATCAAAAGTTTATATTCTGTAAACTAATTCTTAAATTTACAAAGGTAAACTTATATTAAATTACGGTATTAAAACCTTTGTACTATGAATTTGTTAAGACTGAAGAGAATCAACCGTTACCAGACACAAATGATTATTGCTTCGATAATTCTTATTGTGGCAGTTATATTTCTAATTAATAATCAAAGAATTATTGTAAAATTAGAAAGAGAGCAAGAAAGAATAAATAAAGAATTACATAGAACAAAAGTCAATTACGAGAAAAAAGTAAGGGATTACAATACACAAGCAGAAATTAATAGAAAAGAGTTAATAGAATATAAAAAAGCCTTAGAAAAAAAACTTGATAGTATATAGTAAAAACAACATTTAATTAGTTTCCGATTAAATGAAATGTAGATTTTTTTTGGTGAGCTGCGTTTCTGCAGCTCTTTGGCCAAGCAAAAAACATCTACTTTTTAAACAAAAAAAAATCGCATTACATTTCTGTAATACGATTCTCTAACTAAAAGCAAAAAAAAATTATTGAACCTGTGGAGGTGTTTCAAACATTATCGTTAAATAATATTCCGGTAGATAAATTCCCAAACCGTCTTTTATGTCCTTTGCAACACCTTGTTTTAATATTGGTTTTAAATAATTTGGGGGTTGCAGAGCAGGTAAATTAGTGTGCTGATTTAAAATAAAAAACTCATTGGTTCTTACATTTAAATAAATTTCAATTGTGATCGTTTTTCCAGAACCTACTATCGCTAAATTTTCAGGACGTGGTTTAAACATTATATACATGTCCATGAATCTGAAATAGGTGACAAAATCAAACGTTCGTGTTTCCGGGTTGCTTAAATTCGAAAAGCTTGATTTGGTAATGTTACTAAAAGAATCATTTGCACTTACCTTATAACTCGTC
>NZ_QWDM01000001.1 GCF_003996965.1 Flavobacterium cupreum
CGAATCAGTCTCTATCGGTGCATTTATCAATCTCTCGATTATCTTACTCTTTATTCTTTTGTTCTAACATCTCTGTTAAAACGGCTGTCAATTCAATATGTCTACGAACGTGTATTTCTTTTTCTTTCGCTTGTTTCTCAAAGCGGGTGCAAAACTACAACTTCTTTTTTAATTAGCAAGAACTTTTTAAAGAATTTTTGAAACTTTTTTTTCGTTTCTTTTCTCTGTTTATTCCTACCAACCTTTCAATGAACTTCCCATGTTTTGCGGGGTGCAAATGTAACATCCGTTTTCAAATCTCACAAGCTTTTTCGAATCTTTTTTTGAAAATAAATTTTCAGTTTGATTCATAATGCCTGTCAGTATTTCCGAGAACGTTAGTCGCTGTTGCGGGTGCAAAAGTAGGGAGTTTATTTACATCTGCAAGCCTTTTTATTATATAATTTCAACCTTTTTTAAAACTTTTTCTTAACTCGCTGATAACACACTTTTTACAAATGCAGCTTTTTTTGGTTTTGTGGGAAATTTCAGAATGTCATTGCGCTTTTCTTATTTTAAGCTTTTAACCAGGTGCCATTTTTAGGGACTTTATACCTTAAAGGGTGTTTTATTCCTTTATACAGCCTTTAAGTTTTGGCCTTTCTTTGGCTTTAGGTCGCTTTTCCTGTTTTTCTTGTAATGCTCTTAACGGATATGCCTTATCTTGATCCAAAGGTGCAGGGTTTCTTTTCTTTCCTTATATAGGTAGCCAAACAAACCCGACAGGTTTTTAAAACCTGTCGGGTTGCAGAAACGAAATCCTTTGGCTTTTGGGTTTCTTGTTTAAATTCAGTTCACGCAAAGGCGCAAGGGCGCAAAGTTTTTTCTTTGTACTTATATGGAACGTAAATTTCTTCTGAAAACTACTGCCCTAGCCCCGATGGAAGTGGAAATCCTTTTGCTTTTTTCTGTAAAAAGCAAAAGATTGCAACGGACAGCGGGAAATAGCTTCTTATTAAATTCCAAATTTTTAAACTCCAAATTCCAAAAGCTTCGCTGTGCTTAACTGGAAAAAACAATTACCTTATACCTATAAAAATAAACCCGACAGGTTTGGAAAACTGTCGGGTGTAGAACGAAATCATTCCTTATATATAGGAGAGACTATTTTTTGTTTACTGCTTTGGCTTTTGATTCCCAGTAGTTCATGAGATCATCGTAGTTTACGGGATTTGCAGGCTTCTGATTCACCAGTCGGCCGGATTCGAATCCTCTTAGAAGAATTGTCTCTATGAGGTAGTCTTCGTTGGATTCATAGGGTTTGTATTCCGATTTTAAACTGATATCAAATAAATTGGCAGTGGTATTGGATACAAAGGCTTTGAAACCGCTTTTTAATGTGCGAATGAGTTCATAGGTGGTGATGCCTGTTTGTCGGTGGACGAGCTTTACCAGAATTTGTCCTTGTTTACGGGAAAGCTTCTTTAGCCTTGCTTCGAATTCATTATTAAGGTAGTCCTCTACAATTTTAAAATACTTTTTCTTTTCGCGATTGGTTTTTAATCGCGCCATTCCCTGATTTAAAGCCGTCAGTCTGTCGGCAGCTAATTTTGCATACGGATACACTTTGTAAACCCGGTTTTGAAGAATCAGGAACTGCTTTTGCGCTTCGGGATCCAGTTTTTCTTTGGAAATAATAATCTCAGGCAATTCAATTGTATCGTTTAAAATTGAATCCTGTTCGGTTAGTGTATAACCCATTTCCTGATTTTGTTTAGGCGTAACTTGTGCCTGACTTGTAAACGAAATCATTATAAAGAATAAAATGCAGTAAGTAAATCTCATTGAATCATAATTTAAGTGTAAAATTATATATTTATACACAACTCTGATACCAAATTTATAAATTAGCAAAAAAATATTTTTATGAGCACAGCATCTATCTTAAAAGATACGTCAATTGCTTTCCTGGAAAGCTACCTAAATAACGCCTCTCCTACCGGCTATGAAAGCGAAGGACAAAAACTCTGGATGAATTATCTGAAACCTTATGTAGACACTTTTATTACGGACACTTACGGAACGGCCGTGGGAGTTATTAACCCCGATGCGCCTTTTAAAGTGGTTATTGAAGGCCATGCCGATGAAATTTCATGGTACGTGAACTACATTACTGACGATGGTTTATTATATGTAATACGAAATGGTGGTTCTGATCATCAGATTGCACCATCGAAAAGGGTTCACATTCATACCAAAAAAGGAATTGTAAAAGGTGTTTTCGGCTGGCCGGCTATTCATACGCGTCTGCGTGATAAGGAAGAGTCACCGAAAATCAGCAATATTTTTATTGATTTAGGTTGTGAAACGAAAGAGCAGGTGGAAGCAATGGGTGTTCACGTGGGTTGTGTGATTACATATCCGGATGAATTTATGATTCTGAACGAAAATAAATTTGTTTGTCGTGCCATTGATAATAGAATGGGTGGTTTTATGATTGCTGAAGTAGCCCGTTTACTTCACGAAAACAAGAAGAAATTACCTTTTGGTTTGTATATCGTAAATTCAGTTCAGGAAGAAATTGGTTTACGTGGTGCCGAAATGATCGCACATACCATTAAACCAAACGTTGCCATCGTAACTGATGTCTGCCACGACACGACAACCCCTATGATTGATAAAAAAGTGGAAGGTGACCTTAAAATGGGGAAAGGTCCGGTTATTGCGTACGCTCCGGCAGTACAAAACAAATTGCGCGATTTAATTGTGGATACTGCCGTGGAAAACAAAATACCTTTCCAACGCCATGCGACTTCGCGTGCGACAGGAACTGATACGGATGCTTTTGCTTACAGTAACGGCGGTGTAGCTTCGGCATTGATTTCTCTTCCGCTGCGTTATATGCATACCACTGTTGAAATGGTTCACAGAGAAGATGTGGAAAATGTGATTCAGCTGATTTATGAATCATTGCTGAAAATTGAAAACAATGAAACTTTTTCCTATTTCAAATAATAGAAAAATAAAAAACGTTACTTCGGTTATTTGATGATCGTATTGAATAACCGAATTGACCAATACAAAACAGCATGAAGATTTTACTACTCGAAGACGATTTTACCTTATCTAAAGAAATCTCAGCGTTCTTTACTTCGAAGGAATTCGAGTGTTTTCCTTTTTACGATGGTTCTTTATTATTGAAAAAATATACTCCCGACGATTATGATTTAATAATCCTGGATATTAATGTCCCGGGAATAAACGGAATCGAAGTGTGTAAAGGTATCCGGGCAACAGATAAAAAAACTCCCATCATTATGCTGACCGCTTTTAGCGAAATTGAAGATAAATTAGCTTCTTTTGACAATGGTGCAGATGATTATCTGGTTAAACCTTTTCATTTTGAAGAGCTGTACGCAAGAATCTCGTCCTTACTGAGGCGAAAGGAAATTCCGCAACACGTTGAAACTAAAATCATGATTCAGGATTTGGAAATTCTGGAAGAAGAGATGAAAGTGTTTCGCTCGGGAGAAGAAATCAAACTGACACCGAAAGAGTTTAAGCTGATTCTAATTCTGGCGCATGCTAAAGGAAAGGTTTTATCGAAACAATTTATTGCCGAAAAGCTTTGGGATTACCACATCGAAACCAATCAGAATACGATTGAAGTTTATATTAATTTTTTGCGAAAGAAAATTGATAGAGACCATGAAACAAAATTGATCCGGACCAAAATTGGTTACGGCTATTATATTACTACTTGTATTGTTCAATCAGGTAGTATTGGCTCAAAATGCAGTTACACTTCAGGATTGCGAAAGCCAATTTCTAAAAAACAATCTCTTTTTATTGGCGTCTCAGTACAATATTGATGCGTCAAAAGCACTGACCATTCAGGCGCGTATCTGGGATAATCCGACTATTACAGCAGAACTAAATGCTTATAACCCCGAAAGAAATCAATATTTTGATATTGGTAAAGAAGGCCAGAAAGCATTTGATACAGGCAAAAGTAGCCCAAATGAAACTTCCATCCGGATATACAGTAGGCTGGACAGGAGAATTCGAAAATCAGGTTCGCGCCAGTACGCGGCTGGCTCAGGTAGTTCCAATCAGTTTAATCGGGATTTTTGTATTGCTGTTTATCCTTTTCGGAAACATTAAAGATTCCTTACTCGTTTTAGCCAATGTGCCTTTTGCGATCATCGGAGGAATTATTGCTTTGCATCTTACCGGTATGAATTTCGGAATTTCCGCAGGCGTTGGTTTTATTGCCCTGCTTGGAATCTGTATCCAGAACGGGGTAATTCTGATATCTGAATTTCATCACAATCTGAAATCCAAATTAACACTTGAGCAATCAATATTTCTGGGCGTTAAAGCAAGAACAAGAGCGGTAGTGATGACAGCCCTTATCGCCTCAATAGGTTTGATGCCGGCAGCCATTTCGACAGGAATTGGTTCTGAGTCCCAAAAACCACTGGCGATTGTTATTATTGGAGGTTTAATTACAGCAACGATTTTGACTTTATTGGTTTTCCCAATTATTTTCTGGGTATTCAACCGCAAAAAAGATGTCCCTATTGAATAGCGGATTTTAAAATACAGGAATTGGTTAAATTAATTTGGTTTGGTTAAAAAAAAAGCATCATTATCATAATGGCGCTTTTTGATTTTGTGAACTCTTCATCGCTTCATATTACAATTCAGAAACATTTCAAACAAAAAAACGGCCTTCTGCTCAGGGAAGGCCGTTTTATTATACTAACTCAAACTCTTTTAAACTATTTCTTATTTTAAGTCTTTTAAAATAGCAATAGCATCTGTTGCGTTTGATAATTGTGCGTATTTCAAAGCTGTATATCCTTTTTCATTTTTATCTGAAGGACGAGCGCCACTAGCTAATAAAATCTTGATAATTTCAATTTTGTTGTATCGGGCAGCAGTCATTAAAGGAGACATATCGTCTGATTTTTCGTTTACATTAGCTCCGTATTCAATAAATTTTTTCACTCCTTCAACATCTCCTTTGCTAACAGCAACATTTAATGGAGTTGAATCGAATAAAGAGACTACAACTTGTTCGTTAACAATTGTTTTGTGATTTGAAGCCATTGCAACATTTGCAAACGTTACTAAAGCTAGTCCTAAATAAATAACTGAATTTTTCATAATGGTTTTGTTTGTTAAAATTGATTGATAAAATATGATTGATGATCTTAAATACTTGTACAAATGTAAATTAAAAATCAGTATATTGTATTACAAGGTACTATGTTTTAACTAATTCTTAACCTTTTGTTAATGATTCTTAATTAATGCCCTGTAATTTTTGACTAATTCTGTTTAATAGACGTTGCAAAGGTAGAAATGTTACACATATTCGAATATTTTTAAAAAATAATTATCGGATATTTTGAAATTTTAAAAAGTAAAACATTACTTTTTTAACTTAACTTTGATATTATAAATAAAAATGATTTAATTTTTTAATCAAAATCATTTTTTTGGCCAATAATTCATACTAAAATGATCTAAATTAATTATTTTCAAAAAAAAATAAAAAATAAGAAAATACTTAAATTACCGTAATTGGTTTGTACAAAGATAGTGGCTGCTAAAATGGGTAAAATATTATTTTCTAAACCGGAATGAGATCTCAATGACCGGAAAGATTTAGAAAAACAACCGGAAAATCCCGCAACAAAAGTGAAGCAATACTTTAGCTTATAAAAAAAGCGCAATTCAGTTTAAATTGCGCTTTTGTGTTACTGTGCTATGAAAGTTATACTTTTACTTCAGCCCTTTTAAAATAGCGATACATTCTGTTGATTTTGAATATTCGGCATATTTTAAAGCGGTAAGCCCTTTGTCATTCTCTATCGAAGGTTTAGCGCCGTTCTCCAGCAAAATTTTAATAATTTCCGGATTATTGTAACGTGCAGCAAGCATCAGGGGCGACATCTCCCTTACGATTTTATTTACATCCGCACCGTACTCGATGCATTTTTTAACACCTTCAATATCACCTTTGCTGATAGCAAAATGCAATGGTGAACCGTTGGAAACTCTTAATTCGATTTGACCTTCTACTGAAGATTTTTGACTTGAAGCCATTGCTACATTTGCAAATGCTAATAAAGCTACTCCTAAAATAATTACTGATTTTTTCATGACGATTGTTTTGTTAAATGATTGATGATTATGATGATTTAATATAAACCTGTTTAATTAAATAAAGGTTATTATACTATAGACTACTAAAAGGCTAAAACGTTACAGTTAAATGCAAAGAAAATACAAATAAAAAAAAATGCAACTCATTTTAACTTGAGTTGCATCTTCTTTTATTTACCATTAATCATTTGATTATAAACTTATTGTCATAAACATCTATCAGGTCTTTTTCAAATAAAGTAAAAGGGTCATTATAAAAATTTATAAAATCAGGAACACTGGCCTGACCGGGAAACGGAGCGTAAAAATGAGTTGGACTTGTAGTATCATTTCTCCAAACCAAAACGTAAGCCAGTTGTAATTTCTTAGATTTTAAGGTTTTTAATAACGTTTCTGTCCACCAATTTGCGTCCGGAATTGATTCTAATCCCGTCTCAGTAAAAGCGGCCAGTTTATTTTTTCGGATTGCCACATCTGAGATTATCGTAAGTCGCTGCAGTCCGGCTTCTACATTATATTTTCCGTCCCTGCCAAAATCGCCGTAATCATCAAGACCAAACATATCTACAAAATCATCACCGGGATAGCGTTCTAAATATTCCGTTTCAGAATTGAATCTGGTATCCGGTGAAAAGGCGTAAATAAAATTATGAACCTTTAATGTGTCTCTTAAATAAGCAACTGTAAATTGCCAGACCGCCATAAAATCTTCCCGGGAAGTGTATTTCTTTCCCCACCAGAACCAATCTCCGTCAAACTCGTGAAAAGGCCTGAAAATCATTGGAGCCAATATTCCGTCTTTTCCTTTCACGGAATGCGCAAAATCAGCAATAGTTTTTAAAATCGTTTTGTATTCTTCGTGATGCGACCCTCCGGGTTTAATCAATGCCATAGCGGCCACCGAAGAAGAGTCTTTCCAATAAAAACCTTCATTGGAAACGGGATTTCTGAAATGCCAGGAAACGGTTGTAATTCCGCCACGCTCATAAGTTGCGATTACATTCTTTTTCAGGAGGGCGGCGGTCTTTTCAATTTCTTCTTTCGAATGGCCTGAAAATCCGCTAAAATCAATCCCAACAACAGCCGGATGTGAACCTGTAACAGACTTTACATCAGACCTGTCTGCTTCATCTGACCAGCCATGACCGTATTCCAGCGCATGCTGATGTCCGAAAAGGATATGTTTTTTTGAAATTAGTTTGAGATTCCTGTACAAGGCCTTGGTTTCCCTAGTGGCCTGCTTATCAAGCTGTGCAAAAAGAAAATGCCCTGCTATCATACATAGAAATAGCAAGGCATTTTTTTTATCGGGTATACATTTCATGGTTTAAATAGTTAGTTTAAACCCGAAAATTACGCTTTAGTGGAAAGGTAATCTAATACGTTTTTATCAATACGTTGATCAATATTAGCAATATCGGCTTTTACGAATTTTTCTCCTAAGATATTCTCGTATAACTCAATATATCTTTCTGAAACTGATTCGATATAAGCATCTGTCATCTCCGGAATCTGCTGTCCCTCCTGACCCTGAAATCCATTTTCGATTAACCAGCGGCGTACAAATTCCTTTGATAATTGTTTTTGCTCCTCCCCTTTGTCCTGTCTTTCCTGATATCCGTCAGCATAAAAATAACGGGAAGAATCCGGCGTATGGATTTCATCAATTAAAACAATAACCCCCTCCTTTGTTTTTCCGAACTCGTATTTGGTATCTACTAAAATCAAACCGCGATCAGCAGCGATTTCAGTTCCTCTCTGAAATAAATCCCTTGTAAATTTTTCTAAGACAATATAATCTTCTTCCGAAACAATTCCTTTTGATAAAATAGCTTCACGGGAAATATCTTCGTCATGAGAACCGTTATCTGCTTTTGTTGTTGGCGTAATAATCGGTTCCGGGAATTTATCGTTTTCCTTTAGACCTTCTGCCATAGTTACCCCGCAGATTTGTCTTCTTCCCGCAGCATACTCGCGTGCAGCATGACCTGAAAGATAACCACGAATGACCATTTCAACTTTAAAAGGCTCGCATAAATGTCCTACCGCCACGTTTGGATCCGGTGTAGCAATCAGCCAGTTTGGTACAATATCTTCCGTCAATTCCATAAATCTTGTCGCGATCTGATTCAAAATCTGGCCTTTGTACGGAATTCCCTTTGGTAAAACGACATCAAAAGCCGACAATCTGTCGGTTGCTACCATTACCAAAAGTTCGTCGTTGATGTTATAAACTTCTCTGACCTTTCCGCGGTATACTGATTTCTGATCTGGAAAATTAAAATTTGTAGTTGTGATTGTATTGCTCATTATGCTTTGTTTGTGTTGTTTTATCATTGCAAATTTAAAACTAATTAAAAGAGGAAGCAAAAAAAGTATTCAGTTTTCAGTCGCAGTTTTCAATCTGAAAACTGTGACTGCGACTGCGACTGAAAACTGCGACCGAAGACTACTTCAAAAGTGTGGTGTTAAACAAATCCAGGATTCGGCTGTATTCGTCAATCCATGAATATGTTTCCTTAAAACCATGTGCCTCTACCGGAAAAGAAGCAAGTGTCCAGTTTTTTTTCTGTAATTCGATAAAACGTTGTGATAAGCGTACGATGTCTTTGTATTCCACATTATCGTCGACCATTCCGTGGAGCATTACCAGGTTGCCTTTCAGGTTATCCGCATAATAGATTGGAGAACTTTTTTTGTAGGCCTCCGGATCTGTTTCAGGAAAATTCAAAATATTTCCGGTGTAGCCGTGATTGTAATGTGCCCAGTCGGTAACGGAACGCAAAGCTGCGCCCGAAGCAAATTCTCCCGGAGTAGTCAGCATTCCCATCAAAGTAATAAATCCTCCGTAAGAACCTCCGTAAATTCCTACTCTATTAGGATCTATGCCTAAATTATTCACTAAATATTTTTTACCATCCAGATGATCAGACAAGTCTTTTCCTCCCATAAAGCGATAAATTCCGGTTCTGAAATCACGGCCGTAACCGTCACTTCCCCTGTAATCAATGTCCAAAACGGTATAGCCCAGATCGGTTAACAAATTATGGAACATGTATTCCCTGTAATAATTACTCCAATAATTATGTGCGTTTTGCAGATAGCCGGCTCCGTGTACGAAAATAATAGCTGCTTTATTGGCATTTTCTGTCTTTGGTGTATACAACCTTGCATTTACAGGAGTTCCGTCCCCGGCCTTAAAAGTAATAACCTCCGGTTCTCTCCATTGGTATTTTTTAAAACTTTCTGAAGGTGAAGATGAAATTTGCTGTAATACGGTATTCTTTTTATTCTCGGCTACATAATAATCCCAGGGTTTGTTTTTATAAGAATAGCGTACCAAAAGTGTTTTTTCGTCCGGAGATACTAGTACTTCATGAGCTCCGTCTTTCGTTAAAATGGGCTGCGGAATACCTTCTGCAGTATTTAATTTATAAAAATTCCTGTTTCCGGGATGCGTGGTATTGGTCGTTAAATAGAATGTTTTTTTATCTTTCGATAATGTCAGATCACGAACTTCCCAATTTCCTTTTGTAAGCTGATTTTTTACTTTCAATTTCAAATTGTATGTATACAAATGCGAGTATCCTGTCGCTTCTGACTGAAAATAAACGGTTTCGTTATCGGCTAAAAACCCAAGATTTCCAGGCTCAAAAGAGTACGATGGAATTCCCGGTCCGCCAATCCAGGCTTCATCGTGCTGATGATCAATTTCTGTAAAAGAGCCGTTTTCCAGATTCAGGCTCACAATCCATCGGTCTTTATTGTCCTGGCTTCTTATTTCTGTAATGGCAAATGATCCGTCTTCGTTATAAACAGGTGAAAGCGCAACAATTAGCTTGTCTTCTTTCTCTTTGTTCTTTAAATTATCATACGTTTTATAATACTCCGGAACATCCTGGATATGACTCAGTTTTGAAAAATTTACAAAATAGACAGAATCTTTAGCCACAGAATAAATTCCAAATTGGGTTTTTACCAGATTAGCCGTCGATACTTTTTCTTTGGTGTCAGGAGTCTGATTATAGCCGTCATCTGTGATAAAAACTTCCATTTTTTCCTGTTTGACTTCACTATTTTCTATTAAACTGAAGGTAGCATAATTCCCTTTCGGACTCGCTTTAAGGCTTACTAAATTATCTTTCCCGTAAAAGTATTCTTTTGCAAAATCAGACTTAACCGTTTTATTTTTAGCTAAATTCCATTGTTTTTTGGCTTCTTTATCTTTTATAAACTGAAATAATTCCTTTTGCTGGTTTTTCAGGAAACTATCTTTTTCGGGTGTTTTTTCTTTTTTAACTCCTTTGGTGAAATTAGTAATCTGCAGTATGGTCGCTTCTTTACTATTGTATTTGAAGATATTTCCGTTTTGTTCAAAAAATAGGATTCCGGGTTCGCTTCCTAAGGCAAGATCAGAAATCGGGTTGTTTTGCTGATATAACTTTTTTACTGAGTTCGAGCTAATGGTATAGGAATACAATCCTCCTTTATCTGTATAATAAGCAATGTCTGATCCTGATTTTATTTTAAAATCAAACTTGGAAAAAACTGCCTCTTTTGGTTCAACGAGTACCGGATTCGAAAAACCTTTTTCCCAGGAATAGGTGCTCGCTCCCAGCTCATCTTTCGGGTTCCATTCGAAATAAACTTTTTTTCCATCCGGGGACCATCTTCCATTTGTGGGCTGATTACCAATAAAAGATTCTCCTTTCATGATCTCTTCTAACTTTAAAGTCTGACTTGTACCTGTTATGGAAAGAATTAAAAAAGCAAGGATAATGGTATTTTTAATCATAATTGTTGTTTTTTAGTAAAGCAAAAATACACTTTGAAAAGAATTAAAAAAATGTTTTTAGCCATAGCTTCCTAATTCAATTGAATTCAATCCATAAAAATCAAACGGTTTAAAATTTAAAGGTCCTTTTCAGAAAAAAAATGTAGTTCTATTTCCTGTCCTAATTAAAAAAAACTGCTAATAATTGATAGACAATTCATTAGCAGTTTATAAAATAAAACCATCAGTCTGGTTTCTATATCATTTAAAATTAGCTTGTTGCAAATTCCTTATCCAGAATTCTTGATGCAATATATCTGGCCACACCATCTTCAGCATTCGTCTTAATGACTTCTAAGTTTGGTAGCGTTTCTTTTAATAAGGCCGGTGCATTCCCCATGATCAGGCCTTTACCGGTTGCAGATAACATCCGAACATCATTAAATCCGTCTCCAAACGAAACTGCCTGATCCATCGTAAAACCTTCTTTTTCTAAAACCGTCGCAATCGCCACAGCTTTATCGATAGATTTATCCATAAATTCCAGACAAGTCGGCAAACTGAAAGCATGATGCAATTCACTGGACGATTTTTCTAAAATTGCATCTTTCAATGCTACCAGTTTTTCATGATCGTCGTGGGAAAAGAATATTTTTATAGCTCCGAAATCTTCTAATGTTTTATAATCAACCAATTCCGGAAGATATTTTAAATCTGCCTGAAAACTGTTTAGTTTTTCACTTAATTTATTCGTCTGCCAGACATTTTCCTTGAATAAAACCACGGTAATTTCAGGGTCTATCTCTACATTTAAGGCTGCTTTCACCACATCACTGTTGAGATTAAAGGCGAAAAGCGGTTCTTTTTCGGGTGAATGGATTCTTGCTCCGTTGGAACTTACCAGGTAAACCGGAACATTCAGCGTTTCGATAATCGCCATTGCATCGAGATGATGACGGCCGGTCGCAACAACTATAAGGTAATTTTGATTGTGAAGTTCCTGAAAAATGGATTTGGTATAGTCTGATATTCTGTGTTGCGGGTTGAGTAAAGTTCCGTCAAGGTCACTTACCACAACTTTTATATTTTTTAATTTTGTCATATTAATTGTCAGGTATGTATGATGTGCAAATTTAAGGTTTTGCCACCAGTTGAGCAAAGATTATAAGCCCTGAAAGCCTAAAATGACGCAAGTTTATTATATATTTAACTATTTCTTCAAAAAGTAAATTATTGCTAATTTATACTTTAATAATTCCCGATTTATATAAATTCAAAGCCTTCTGCAAAATAATTTCGATCGTTTCCAAAGGTAAATCCTCTGAAAAATCAAGCATCATGATTTTCATTCTCGAGCGACCTTCCTGAATTAAAAAAGATTCTTCAAAGTATTTCCCTTCCACAATTCCGATATAAGGCTGTTGGAGTTTTTTGTGAATCCATAAATAGCAGAACATTTTTCCTTTGTAACAAAAAAAAGGCATTCCGTATTTCAGCACGTTGGTAATGTCTTTGTCCTGACGCAGGATAATTTCTTTTAAAGAAAGCAGCACCTCTTTAAAAGGCTGTTCCTGCTTTTCGTAAAAATCATCTGTTTCTTTCATAATAAAAGATTTTGAACCAAAAAAATATTCGTTTTACGCATTTCTGAAGAATGTATAAAACGAATATTTCATTTTTTTTGCCACAGATTAAAGGATTAAAATGATTTTGTAATCTGTGAGAATCATCTAATCTGTGGCGAAAATTATTTCACTAAAATCATTTCACGATCTTAATCGTGATTTTCTATTTGTTTATAAGCATCAATTACCTTTTTCACTAATCTGTGACGTACGATATCTTTATCATCCAGATAAATAATTCCGATTCCGTCAACGTCTTTCAGAACCAGAATGGCTTCTTTAAGACCAGAAATAGTTCTTCGCGGCAAATCGACCTGTCCGGGATCACCCGTAATCATAAACTTGGCGTTTTTCCCCATACGGGTCAAAAACATTTTCATCTGTGAGTGGGTGGTATTTTGTGCTTCATCAAGAATTACAAAAGCATTATCAAGTGTGCGCCCACGCATAAATGCCAGTGGCGCAATCTGAATAATTCCTTTTAAAATGTAATCTTCAAGTTTTTCGTTCGGAAGCATATCGCGTAATGCATCATAAAGCGGCTGCATATAAGGATCCAGTTTTTCTTTCATATCACCGGGTAAAAAACCAAGGTTTTCTCCCGCTTCTACGGCCGGTCTGGTTAATATGATCCTTTTTACTTCTTTATCTTTAAGTGCTTTAACAGCCATTGCAACACCTGTGTACGTTTTTCCTGTTCCGGCCGGACCTACTGCAAATACCATATCATTTTTTTTAATGGTATCTACCAGCAGCTGCTGGTTGGGCGTCATTGCTTTTATAATTTTACCCCCAACGCCATGAACCAGAATTTTGTCATGATCATACAATCTTTTTTCATCCTGACCGTCACTCATGATTACGCGTTCAATTACATTGTCGTCAATGTTGTTGTATCGGGTAAAGTGCAACATTAATCTTTGAAATCTTTTTTCGAATTCGTCTAAAACTTCTTTTTCGCCAAATGCTTTCAAAGTCGTTCCTCTCGCTACTATTTTAAGCTTTGGATAGTACTTTTTAATGATTTCCAGATGGCTGTCCTGAGCGCCCCAAAATTCTTTTGGCGCAATGTCTATTAGCTCGATTATTCTTTCGTTCAAATGAGATAGTTTTAAATTAAAATTAAATCTTTTTTTTTAATCAATTGGCTGTCGGGTAATTTATATCGTAAAATGCAAATTGTGTTTTCTTTCTTGCATTTATGACTTTACTATTCTTAGCTTTGCATTTCTCAAATTTAATGAAAATTAGATTTAAAAACTACCAATAGTTATAAACAAAATGATGTCAATAATTACCCTTACTACCGATTACGGCTTAAAAGACCACTTTGTTGGTTCGCTAAAGGGTAAAATATTATCAGAGTTTGCCGAAGCTGTAATTATTGACATTTCACATGACGTTGACCCATTTAACACTGCAGAAGCAAGTTATATTATAGGAGCGTCGTATCTGAGTTTCCCGAAAGGAACCGTACATTTAATCGGAGTCGATATTGAACGTAATAAAGAGAACCAGCATATTGCCATGCAGTGGAACGATCATTACTTTATTTGTGCCGACAACGGTATCCTGAGTATGCTCACGCAAAAAATAGTCCCGCAAAAAATTGTTGCCATCAATATTCACGATCGTTTTCCATCAG
This sequence comes from Flavobacterium cupreum, assembly GCF_003996965.1. Taxonomy (GTDB): domain Bacteria; phylum Bacteroidota; class Bacteroidia; order Flavobacteriales; family Flavobacteriaceae; genus Flavobacterium; species Flavobacterium cupreum. The sequence goes on from NZ_QWDM01000001.1 coordinate 14,201, forward strand.
AATCTACGGATTTGGATATTTTTATACAAGTGGCGTGCCACATCGCAAAGGGCGGATTACTGAATGTGATTGGAAAAGAAATTCCCGGAATCAAAGAGATAAACGAATTACAGGCAGTCGTGTCAAACGATGGAAATTCGCTAAAGGGCTATGTCATCTACATTGATCATTTTGGAAACATTGTCACCAATATCTCCAAACAGCAATTTCTGGAAGTTGCAAAAGGCCGTAAGTATGAAATTGTAATGAAACCAAAAAACATCAAAACAATACTTCCCGCTTATTCGGCTATCGCTACCTCTGAAAAATATCCGATCAAAACGTATGAGGGAGAGAAACTGGCGATCTTTAACGAGGCCGGTTTTCTCGAAATCGCTATTTTCAGGAGTAATCCATCAAAAGTGGGTTCTGCCAATAGTTTGCTTGGATTGAACTACAGGGACGTGATTACCGTTCAGTTTTCTTAGGTAAATTTTAGATTAAAAAATGCGTGAAATTTGGAATTTGGAATTTCATTATTGGATTTTAATTTTTTTACTAAAAAGAACAATCAATTTTGGTATTTTTGCGCACCTGTAAATCTTTAGAGATTAAAAAATCTAAAATCAGCAATCTAAAATCTAAAATTATAAAGATGTTTGTCAGAATTGTAAAAATGAGTTTTCACGAAGACCGGATTCCGGATTTTCTCGAAAATTTCGAAACCGTCAAAGACAAAATACGAAAGGCGAACGGAAACCGTTTTTTAGAATTGTACCAGGACAAAAATGACAAATGCATCTTTTTCACCTATAGTTATTGGGAAACAGAAGCTGATTTAGAAAATTACAGGCAATCGGAACTTTTTAATTCCGTCTGGAGTTTTACCAAACAATTATTCAACGCCAAACCGGAAGCCTGGAGCGTAGACAAGCTGGTGAGCTTAGAATAGTTGGCAGTCGCGGTTTTCAGTCTCAGTTGCGAACGTGAAACCTGAAACCTGAAACAATTAAACAAATCAACGATTAAACAAATAAAAAACGAATAAACGTTATACATGAAATCAATCATTTTACGGGAAATAAAATCCTTTTTCGGCTCTCCTGTTGGCTATTTGGTCATTGCTGTCTTCCTGATCAGCAACGGGCTATTTTTATGGGTTTTTGAAGGAGACTATAATATTCTGAATACCGGATATGCGGATTTAACCCCGTTTTTCACCTTAGCGCCGTGGATTTTGATTTTCCTGGTTCCCGCCGTTACGATGAGAAGTTTCTCTGACGAAAAAAAACAGGGCACTTTGGAATTGCTTTTAACCAAACCTTTATCAATCTGGGAAATTGTAAACGGAAAGTTTTTAGGATCTTTATTTTTAATCGTCCTGGCAATTGTTCCGACTTTTATTTATGTACAGGTAATTTCGAATTTAGGTTTTCCGGAAGGCAATATCGATATGGGAAGCACCATTGGTTCCTATTTTGGATTGTTATTTTTAATTGCTGCGTATTCGGCAATAGGGATTTTCACTTCTACCCTGTCCGAAAACCAGATTGTGGCTTTTATCATTGCGGTTTTTCTATGTTTTATCTTCTATTTCGGATTTGAAGCAGTAGCCTCATTAGTACCGGGGTTTTCAGGTATTATTTCAGTATTTGGAATGCAGGACCATTTTAAAAGTATGAGCAGGGGTGTAATCGACACACGCGATGTTATTTATTTCTTAAGTATCACCGTTTTGTTTTTGTCTTTTACTGTTTATAAATTAAAATCTTTTAAAGCCTAATGAAAACAGCAACGCAACAAAATATCAGAACGTTAGGTATTACGGTTTTCGTTTTAATTGTTTTAAATGTACTGGGAAGCTTGTATTTCCAACGATTTGATTTAACGAAAGACAAACGATATACTTTATCCGAAACCTCCTTAAATATTGTAAAACAGGTCAAAAATCCGTTATCCATCAAGATTTACATGCAGGGAGATCTTCCTGCAGATTTCAGACGTTTACAACAGGAGACCAGACAATTACTGGAAGAATTCCAGGCCTACAACAACAATATTGTTTTTGAATTCGTAAATCCGATGGAGAATGAAGAAGAAAGCATGAGTGTTGTAAAATCATTGTACCAAAAAGGCCTTACGCCAATCAACATAACAGTAGACGACAAAGGAAAACAATCCCAGGCAATGGTCTTTCCATGGGCTATTGCAGTTTACAACAATAAAGAAGTAAATATTCCTTTATTGAAAAACAGAATGGGTGCCTCGACCACACAAAAAGTTATTGGGTCTATTCAGCACTTAGAATATTCAATTGCCGATGCCATCAATAAAATCACCAAAGACAAACAGAAAAAGGTTGCCATTATAAAAGGAAATGGTGAAATAAACGAAATCCATATCGCCAAAATGCTGATGCAGATTCGCGAAAGTTATTATATCGGGCCTTTTACACTGGACTCTGTTGCCAAAAATCCAACAGGAAGTTTAGAAGCTTTGGAAAAATACGATTTAGCTATTATTTCAAAACCAACTGAAACTTTTTCTGATGAAGAAAAACAGGTTTTGGACCAGTTTATCATGAATGGCGGAAAAACACTCTGGCTCATTGATCAGGTGGCCGCAGACATGGACAGTTTATACAATCAGTCCGGCACAACGCTTGCGTATCCGAGAGATTTAAACCTGAACGATATGTTCTTCAAATACGGGTTCAGAATCAATCCGGATTTGGTAAAAGACGAAAACGGAAGCCCTATAAAGCTGGCTACCGGAGAACAGGGAAGCGCGACGCAATATCAGGATTTTCTATGGAAATTTGCACCACTGGTTTATCCGGGCAGCCAACACCCTATTGTTAAAAATTTAGGCGGCATTAAATTCGATTTTGCCAGTCCGATTGATACTTTGAAAAACGGAATTAAAAAAACGGTTTTATTACAATCATCACAATATTCCAAATTCATCGGAACGCCGGCAGAAATCAGTTTAAACATTGTTTCCGAAAAAACTTCGCCTCAGGATTATGCAGGCAAAGGAAATTTACCGCTTTCGGTTTTACTGGAAGGATCTTTTCATTCTGCTTTTGAAAACCGTATTTTACCTTTCAAAGAAAACAACTTTCTTGCAAAAGGAAAACCAACGAAAATGATTGTGATATCGGATGGCGATTTAGCAAGAAATCAACTGGACAAAAACAGAATGCCGGTAGAATTGGGTTATGATCAGCGCACAGGAAATCTCTATGACAACAAAGATTTTATGATGAATTGTATCAATTATTTACTGGATGATACCGGACTTATCAACATTAGAAGCAAGGATCTGGATTTACCATTACTGGACAAGGAAAAAGTTTATGAAAATTACAGCCTTACGCAATTCATAACTATCGGGCTTCCAATTCTTATTTTATTGGTTTTCGGACTTGCATTTACCTACTTCCGCAAAAGCAAATACAGTAAATAGATGTTAATAAAAAAATTACGAAACTAAGATTGTTTACGATATATTTGTAAAATGTATCTTAGTTTTTAAAAGAACTAAAGTATTTTCAAAAAAATAAAACAAAACAGATGAAATTTATAGTATCGAGTTCATATTTATTAAAACAATTACAAGTTTTAGGTAGTGTAATCAACAGTAACAATACGTTGCCCATTTTAGACAACTTTTTATTTGAACTAAACAATAATGAGTTAACAGTTTCTTCTTCAGACCTTGAAACTACCATGTCGGCTACCTTATCTATCGATTCTACAAGCAAAGGAAGCGTAGCTGTACCTGCAAAGCTTTTGCTTGAAATTTTAAAAACATTCCCGGAACAGCCTTTAACTTTTACCGTTGAAGATAACAATACAGTAGAGATTAGTTCAAACTCAGGTAAGTATGCTTTGGCCTATGCTGCCGGAGAAGAATTTCCTAAAGCTGTAAACCTGGAAGACCCGTCTGTAACAGTAGTTCCTGCTGAAGTTTTAGCAACTGCAGTAAGCAAAACCATTTTTGCTGCCGGAAATGATGATTTACGTCCGGTAATGTCAGGTGTTTTCTTTCAGTTTTCACCGGAAGGATTAATTTTCGTTGCTACTGATGCACATAAATTAGTAAAATATGCCCGTACCGATGTAAAAGCATCTCAGGTGGCTGATTTTATCATGCCAAAGAAACCTTTGACTATCCTGAAAAGTATTTTGGGAAGTTCAGATGCTGAAGTGAAAATCGAATATAATGATTCAAATGCGACGTTCTCATTTGACAATTACATCCTGATGTGTCGTCTTATTGATGGAAAATACCCGAATTATGAAGCGGTAATTCCAAAAGAAAACCCAAATAAATTAATGATCGATCGTTCTTTATTTTTAAGTTCTGTTCGTCGTGTGGCGATTTTCTCGAACAAAACAACACACCAGATACGTTTAAAAATTGCAGGAGCAGAATTGAATGTTTCCGCTGAAGATATCGATTACTCGAACAAAGCTGAAGAAAGACTGACTTGTGATTATCAGGGCGATGACTTACAAATTGGCTTTAACTCCCGTTTCTTAACAGAAATGTTAACAAACCTGCAGTCCGATATGATTATGCTTGAAATGTCATTACCAAACAGAGCCGGGATTTTAACTCCAGTAGACGGTTTGGAAGAAGGAGAAACGGTTACCATGCTGGTAATGCCTGTGATGTTAAATAGTTAACATCAAAACTTCTTTTTGTTACAGGGATGTTTTTTAATTTCGAATTAAAGATATATCATTGTAAAAAAAAATATCGCTATTAACCAACCATTTTTTATACCTAGAAACCGCAATTCTTTTTTTAAGATTTGCGGTTTTTTATTTGGGGGGTATTTTTGTTTCTGGTTTCAGGTTTCAAAGTTTCAGGTTGAAATGCGATTAGGTTTATGCGGGTTTTTACCGCAAAGTTCGCAAAGTTTTTTTTATGCAGGACTGCAGGTTAAGAGCGCAAAGCTTTGCGCTCTTCCGCAAAGCAAACACAAACCTGAAAAAACTTTGCGGTTAATAACATCACCAGTAGCAACCTGAAACGTGAAACGTGAAACGTGAAACCTGAAACCCGACAGGTTTTTAAAACCTGTCGGGTTTATTATTCAATAAAAACTTGAACCCTTAAACATGAAACTTGAAACCTGAAACATTTTTTTTTAACTTCGTCATATGAAAATAGAAATTTGGTCGGACATCATGTGTCCGTTTTGTTATATCGGAAAAAGACAACTGGAAACAGCTTTAGCTGAATTTCCAGATTGATGAATCTAATGCAATATGAGAATTAAAGAAATAGGGGATTTTTTGATTGGTAATGGTTTTCAGTCAAATGGCAAAAGTGATTTTTTCAAAGAAAACGATGAGTTTACAAAATGTGTCAATATTCAAAGGAAAAGTTCTACAAATGTTTTCTTTATAAATTTAGGCGTCGATCCTGTTTTTAAAAGGTATGATGATAAGGATTCGCCTCGAAAGGAAATTCATTGTTACATACGTCATCGAATAAGTTCGGACAATGAATTTGATGTTTTTCCCTTAAATACTGACGATGATGTTGATATTACAATTAATAGAATAAAGTACGAGGCATTGCCATTCTTTGATTTTTTCAGCACTCTTAATAAGGTTTTTAGTTCTATTACAGTAAAGGATCTTGACGAAGGAGCTATCCCGCAACAGCTACAATCTGTGGCTCGTGCCAGATTAGCATTAATGTGCATGAGATATTTCACTGCTACTAAAAATATTGCTCAGGCCTATGAATTTGCAAAATATGGTCTTTCTGTAGCTGGCATGGCTAGTGGCTTAAAAAAAGAATTTACTAACATGATAAAAGAAATTGAGTAAACCCGGCAGGTTTAAAACCTATCGGGTTAATTATTCAGAAAAAACCTGAAACCTGAAACTTCAAACCTGAAACTTCAAACGTGAAACATTTTTTTTTAACTTCGCTATATGAAAATAGAAATTTGGTCGGACATCATGTGTCCGTTTTGTTATATCGGAAAAAGACAACTGGAAACAGCTTTAGCTGAATTTCCAGATGATGAATTTGAAATTGAATGGAAAAGTTTCCAGCTTGACCCCACTATCTCACCAGAACCGGATAAAGATGTTTTTACCTATCTGGCGGAACGAAAAGGAATGTCAGTAGAACAATCAGTGGAAATGCATAAAAGTGTCGCAGAACGCGCAAAAAGTGTTGGTCTGGATTATCATTTTGACAAAGCTGTTATTGCAAATTCATTTACAGCGCACCGAATCATTCAATTAGCTAAAACTAAAAATTTAGCCGACGAAATGGAAGAGATTTTCTTTAAGGCTTATTTCACCGAAGGAAAAGATTTAAATGACGGTCCGACTTTACTTGAACTCGCTGAAAAAGCCGGTCTGGATAAAACCGAAACTTTAAAAGTACTCGAAAACGAAAAGCTTTTTTTAAGCGACGTTCACTCCGATATTATCGAAGGACAGCACGTTGGCGTACAAGGAGTTCCTTTCTTTGTTTTTGATCGAAAATATGCTGTTTCAGGAGCGCAGCCTGTGGAAACTTTTGTACAGACAATTAGAGAAGTACAGAAGTAATGAATCTGGATTTTTAGATATTTCGATTTTTAGAATTTTAGATTATTTCCTTTGTGTTATAAGTTCTCTAAATAAAAGCAGGTGAAAAACTTACTTAAGCATTGCCTGATGGACTGTATTCCAAAATTACATCCGTCATGAGCATCCAAAAATCTAAAAATCCAATTATCTAAAAATCTAAAATCAAATCACTCCCATTTTCTGCATTAAGAAAGTGGCGCTTTTATTTTTACAAATTCCGTTGCGGAGTTTATAGTCAAAGTGTAAGTCGTTATTCTGAATTTCGACTTCAAAACACTGGTTGGTTAAAGTCTCAGGATATTCGTTAGTAGTCAGGCAAACTTCGATATCGTGTGTTGCAATTGCTCCGATTGCTTTTTTGGCAATTATCTTTTTTACTACCTCGATGGTTCCGTTTCGCTTATCATCTGAATTGGTTCCTCTTAAAATTTCATCCAGCAAAACAAATGCGGGCTGTTCTTTCAGCGCATCCATAATCTGTTTCAAACGCTTGATTTCAGCAAAGAAATACGATTCACTATCCGCCAGCGAATCCGACAATCTCATCGAAACCAATACGGGCAATGGATGGATAGTAGCTTCTGAAGCACAGACTACGGAACCTATTCCGCCTAAAACCATATTAACGCCCAGGCTTCTCAAAAAAGTACTTTTACCGGACATATTCGAGCCGGTTAAAATCATAAACGACTGGGGATAAAAATCAGTATCATTCCCTACTCTGCTCGCCGGATTCAATAAGGGGTGTGCTAAATTTTTAAAACTGATCTTATAGTCGGAATTTATGTCAGGGAAAACAAAATCTGTATTATTATAAGCCAGATTGGCCAGACTGTTTAAGGCTTCCACTTCTCCGATAATTGAAATCCATTGTTCGAGTTCGGCAGCATAATTATCTTTCCATTTTAAAAGTGCCTTTAGAACATGAAGGTTAAACAAAAAAGTGCCGTTGAAAACAATTGCCGTCACAAAGTTGTTAATGGTATCCATTCGGGAAAACAATTCAGATAACTGCTTTAAGTGTACACTGGCCGTTGCATTCCTGAAGATCAACTGTTGTTGCAGGCCAATTAGCTTTTTGGACTGAAACGTTTCCTTCTCAATTTTTTCAACCAGCAAGCTGTACTGCTTAATGATTTTATCAACGTTGTCTGCTTTCGCTATTTCAGATTGAATTCTCTTAAACGACTGTCCTAAAACAATCATATTCGCTATAAAAACATATGTCAGATAAGATAACAATATCGTATTTGAAGTAAAAAAATAAGCTGCTAAAATTCCAAAAAACAATACTGGCAACAAAAAAGACACTATAACTAAGACTTTAGGTAAAAAGTTATTTTTAAATGAATTCCAATGCATTATTGAGTCATAAGAATTTTTTGAGTCATTGCTGATAATGGCTAAAGCCAAAAAATCCTGTCTCCAGTCGATTTTGGTTTTTAGTTCGTTTACAGCTTCCTGATTTTCTAAGATCGTTTCATTTGGCAGTGTATGCAACATTTGATTCGCAAGCGTTTTTTTTCCGATAAAAGTCGCTGTCCTGTTTAAATTCTGAAATAAGGAATGTTCTCCAAAAATATCCAGATCATAGGCATACGGATGATGAAAATCATTAAATTCAATACCATTCTCAAATGGAAGTTTTTCTTTTTTCAGAAAAGCTATTTCATTTTCGTTAATTTTTAAGATAGCGGTTGTAAGCTGTTTTTGAAAAGATAACCGGGAATGTATTTTCATTAAAAAAATAAAACCAACAAAAGACAGAAATGCAAAAGCAACATAGGGAATTTCATTTGTTTTGATATAATAAAACAGGAATATCAAACATAGAAAAACACTTAAAAGACGTAAAATACTGATGCTGTTGTATCTTTTATTGATTTTATAAAAAAGTTCTGAATACTGTGTAAGCTTATTTTGGTAGAAATCCATTTTTTTGATTTGATGAAATACAAATATAGGTTTTACACCGCAAAATCAGCTTTCAAAATGTACAGAAATTAATCCTCGTGCATAATCAAAACAGGGACAGGCACCTGCTTTGAAATCTTTTTGGTAAAGCTGGAATCAAATAAGCTTTCAAAGAAAGAACGTTTATGTGTAATCATGGCCAAAACATCGATATCTTTATAAAGCACAAAATCAAGAATTGTTTCCTTTACTTCATCACCTGGCAAAACCAGAAACTCAACATTTTCGCCTGCAAATTCTCTCTCCCATTCTTTAACAGTACTTTCGGAAACATCGGAATCAGAGGTTTTAACGTAAAGGCTTTTTACCCTGGCATTGGTTTTTTTAGCGATATTTAATATTTTTCTCAATTCTTTCTTGTCTTTTTCACGATAACGGGTTGTAAATCCGATTATTTTGATTTTTTTAAAGTTAGCATCAACAGGAACGCATAAAACAGGTACTTCTACCCCGGAAATTACGGAACTGGTATTTGATCCCAGAAAGAACTTCGTCCAGTCAGAAACGCCGGTTGTTCCCATAATTACAAAATCAATTTTATCTTCTTCAACGGCATTTTTTAAATTGTAGAGTAAATCTCCGTCCATTAAGCGATGTTTGATTACGATATCTTCTAAATTTCGTTCCATAGCGATGGTTCTCAGTTTTGGGATTTCATCTTTGAACATCTCAAAGTTCGCTAATTCGATAGAACTGTAAATGGACGCATAATTTGCAGGGAAGAACTGGCTGTCGTAAACGGGAATCTCAAAGGTGTGTAACAAAATAAGTTCGGCGTTGACAATTTTCGCAAATTCCAAAGCATGAACAAAGGCATTCGTTGCAGCTTCGGAAAAATCGGTAGGGAATAATATCTTTTTCATTTTGTTTCAGTTTTATAAGTTGTTCTCTCAAATTTAATCATTCTAAAGTCAAACTAACCTGACAATTATCAGTAATTTAACATTTACTTTTTTAATTCAAAAAAACGTTTTCAGTTGCAGAAAATCAGTTTGTAAATCCAACAAAGTGCCCCAACCATCAGTTCGCAATTTTGACCCTTTTTTTATACCTTTGCCTCATGATAAATCAAGATTCTATAGTTGCCCTGGCGACACCTTCGGGAGCCGGTGCCATTGCCATCATTCGAATATCAGGCTCCGATGCGATTACTATCGGAAGCTCTGTTTTTAAATCTGTTAAAGACAAAGATTTAACGAAGCAGAAAACACATACCCTGCATTTAGGCCACATTGTTGACGGCACTAAAACGCTCGATGAAGTTTTGATTTCCGTATTTAAAGGCCCTAACTCTTATACTGGCGAGAATACCGTAGAAATCTCCTGTCACGGATCTACATATATCCAACAGCAAATTATTCAGCTGTTATTGAGAAAAGGCTGCCGAATGGCTGATGCCGGAGAATTTACCCTGAGAGCGTTCCTAAACGGGAAACTGGATTTATCCCAGGCAGAAGCTGTAGCCGATTTAATTTCATCAGACAATGAAGCTTCCCACCAGATTGCCATGCAGCAAATGCGCGGCGGTTTTAGCAATGAAATTGCAAAGCTAAGAGAAGAGCTTTTGAATTTTGCTTCCCTAATTGAACTGGAACTGGATTTTGCGGAAGAAGACGTAGAATTTGCCGACAGAAGTCAGTTTCATGAATTATTAAACCGAATTGAATTTGTCCTGAAACGTTTAATTGATTCGTTTGCGGTTGGGAATGTTATTAAAAACGGAATTCCGGTTGCAATCGTAGGAGAACCCAATGTCGGAAAATCGACTTTACTTAATGCTTTACTTAATGAAGAGCGCGCTATTGTTTCTGATATTGCGGGAACTACACGTGATACTATAGAAGACGAACTAGTCATTGGCGGAATTGGTTTCAGGTTTATCGATACGGCCGGAATTCGGGAAACGAAAGATGTTGTAGAAAGTATCGGAATTAAAAAAACCTTCGAAAAAATAGAACAGGCACAGGTCGTGATCTATTTATTTGATGGTATCAAGTTTCAGGTTTCAAGTTCTGAATTTGTTTCTGAAATTGAACAGATTAAGAACAAATATCCTTTAAAGCCTTTATTAATTGTTGTTAATAAAAAAGATATTTTATCTGTTAATGAAGTTTCAAATATTACAGATAAACTCGAAAATTTAAATGCAAAGCTTTTATTGATTTCAGCGAAAGAGAAAATCGGGGTTGAGGATTTGAAAAATGAATTGCTTTCTTTTGTAAACACGGGAGCCCTTCGTAATAATGAGACAATTGTTACCAATACAAGACATTATGATTCATTACTAAAAGCATTAGAGGAAATACAAAAAGTAAAATTTGGTCTTGAAACGAATCTTTCGAGCGACCTGATGGCTCTTGATATACGCGAAGCTTTATACCAATTCGGGCTTATTACCGGCCAGGTTTCGAATGATGAGTTATTGGGAAATATTTTTGCTAATTTCTGCATCGGAAAATAGCACGACAAAATAACGCAAAACAACAATAAACGAGTTAAAGTATGATAAACATATTTTAACTCGTTTGTTTATAAAATTAGTTTTAAATGAAACCCTGTAAAAGTCAGCCACGGGTTTGACTTCAAAAGCATACTAGATACTATGAAAATGAAACAAATTACTTATTGAATATTTTGTTGTTTACAATTTCTTTTTAGCAGTTTCTTGACTGAAAATGGCAGGGAACGTTTTGCGGACGAACGTGGCGATTTTCACGACAAATATTCATACGAAGCAAACACTTCAAATTTACGAAAAACTGTTAGACGAAGCACAAAACCGCCACTTGCCAAACAGATTGTTTGGATTAATGGTTTATTCCTGCCATTGTCACCCTTCTGTTTGGCTTTTAGGGCAATATGTTTCTGTTTCCTTATTTGACATGCTGTTGTTCCAGCCATTTTATAATTACCTGGGTTGTTTCCTCTGGCTTTTCCTGCTGAATCCAATGACCGCAATCTAAACTAACAATATCCAAATTAGGAACGATATTTTTTAGGTTTTCAGACTTTGGAATCATATCCTGCTCACCATATATCATAAGGGTCGGTTGAGGAATGATTGGGGTTACGTTCGCTAATAAATGCCAGTTTCTATCAAGGTTTCTGTACCAATTTATACTTCCTGTAAACCCTGATGATTTGAAGGCAGAAATGAAAACAGATAGTTCGTTATCGTTCATTAAGGCTTCTCCATGTGGTTTTTCTGCTCTTGCAAGATTTATCATTAACATTCCTGGCTCTGGTGGTGTGAGAGGCACGTTTTTTCGAAATATGTTACTGAGAAATTGGGATGCGTTTTCATTCATGATCGCATCTGCTACCCCTATTTTTCTATTGAAGTGAACAAAATAAAAGTCTTCCCCAAATATTGCTTCCATACATTCAATCCATGGCTGTTCTCCACGTTCTTGATAAGGCAAAGCCAAGTTTATTACTTTATTTACTCGTTTAGGATGTAAAAGAGCCAGGCTCCAAACAACATTTGCACCCCAGTCATGGCCAACAAAGGTGGCATCCTTGTAACCAAAATGGTCGAGTAGTGCGATAAGGTCACCCGTCAAGTGTTCGATGTCATAAGCTGTTATTTCGGTTGGACGAGATGAGTTACCATAGCCCCTCTGGTTTGGAATGATGACATGATAGCCCGCTGCAACAAGTGCCTGCAGCTGATAACGCCAGGAAAAAGCATGCTCCGGAAAACCGTGACATAGTACAATGGGTTTTCCAGTATTTTGTTTACCAGCTTCAAATACTTCCAACTCTATACCATTTACTGAAATCAAGGAAGGCTTTGGAAATTCGTTTGGATTAAATCCTCCGTTCATTACGTTTGTCATTTTTATTTCTTTTAAAGATTTATTAATGATGCAAACTTATTTCAGCTATGCGACAGCCTTATGTCAGGGGTCAAAAATAAATTAATGATTTTTTTCAAAATACTCTTGTAAGGTTATTTTGTGAGGTTCAAATTTCTCATCAAGAATTTCTAACTTATCAATTCTGTCCAAACGAAAAAAACGAAATTCATTTCTTAATCGGCAAAAGGCAACCAACAACCAATTTTCGGTGCTTAGCAACGCAAATGGTTCAATATTACGGGTTGTGGTTTTATTTTGTTCATTGGTGTATTCAATTTTTGTTATACGGAAATTTGTCAAGGCAAATTGTAAGTCAGATAAATGACTGCTGTTTCTTTCGCGATTGTTATTTTGATCAAATCGTACTCTTTCTGAAAGTAAGTTCGCTCTGTCTTGTATGTTGTATTTTAAGACCGCTTTTACTTTTTCAACGGCTTCGGTATAATCTTTAATAAATGAGGTGTCTTTGTTTTGAAAAACCAATTGTTCCGCAGTAATTAGCGCATTTGCTTGTGCTTCTGTGAACATTATGGGCGGAACTTTGTAACCCTCCATTAGTGAATAGCCTCTCCCTTCTTCTGTAATTATTGGAACTCCTGCTTGTTCCAAAGTTCTGATGTCCCGATAGATTGTCCTAACACTCACATTGAACTTTTCTGCTAGTGTTGTCCCAGTCAAAAGTCGTTTCGTTTGTAATTGCGTAAGAATTGCTGTCAGTCTTGAAAGTCGTTTAATATCGTTGTCGTTCATTTATTTTGTCTGACTGTTAATGTTTGCAGGTTTGCTCTTGGCATATTACCGCTAACGTTCTGGTATTACAGCGGGTTTGGGACTAAAGTAAGCCCATTCTTCGGATGTGCCACCCGAGCGAAGCGAACAGACGAAGTAAATCATCCCAAATACAAAACTAACTTTCCATTAAGCCTATTGTCAAAATCCGTTGTAGTAGTTGTTCGCAGCAGTTTTTTTTATCTCTTACTATTGATTTTTACATACCATAAACTTTGATATCTTCCACCATACAAGTCTTCTGGATATTCAAAGGTCATTCTTCCATCACGATATGTTGCTCTAGTTTTTTTCTCGTCAATTTCGAACTCTACAATCGATTCCGGTACTTTTTCTCCCAAGTTATTTTCGACTGTTTCACACGAAATGATCGACCATTTCCCAACATTTTCAACTTTTAGTTTGGTTTCATAGAGAGCTAGTGTATTGTCCGCATAGAGTTTCATATGACGTATTGCAATTGTTCCTTTCGTTGAATCTCTTATTTCAATACCTTTTTTTTCAGTTTCATATTCACCAATCATTTTATCACTTTCTTTGCATTTAGAACAACCAACAGTGATTATCTGGAAGAGTACTACAAAAAAATAAAAAGATCTTTTCAATTGCATTTTTTCCAGATTTTATAGGTTTTAAAGTTGTTGCTAACCTTATTTATATGCGTGATAACACCACATAAAGCCCTCCAAATTTGGGTAGATATATGTGATAACTTCATAAATTATTTATTTTCAAATATATATTTTTTTCACTACAAATTATCAAAAGGAGTTATAATTAATTGATGGTTTTGGCCTTATAGAAGTGGATATGCAAACAAAAAGCAGAAGAAAATAAAATGTGCTTTCTAAAATGCTGTAATAATCCAAGTTAATCTGGTTACTTTTTTGAACGTCTGCCACTACTCTCTTCAAAATTCAATAAACCACTACACTTTATTAATTTTTATAAATTTGAATCAACCATTGGACTAATGTCTCTTATTTGAACTCCGGAATTCTGAGGAGCAAAAAAGATTTTTAATATCAATTGCATAATTCCCGTTATGGCAATCATTCAAATCCCTGCTAAAAATAATTAACTTTTTTATCAAAAAAGCCTAATACCAACAGGTATTAGGCTTAACTTCAAAAATAAGATTATTCAAACGGATTGAATAGTTGAATTACAACTTAAAACAAAAATTAACTTTTAATTCCATACATTAATTTTTCAATTTTAGACTGTGCAATTTCAGGATTAGCTCCAGGTGCTTCAGCTACTAAAGCGCCTACTGCGCAGGCAAAGTCGATAGCATATTGAGGTTCTTTTCCAATAAGTAATGATGTAATCAAAGCTGCTAAAAATGAATCACCCGCGCCTACTGTATCGGCAACTTCAACAGGGTAACCTGCATTTTCAAAGATTTGACCATTCCACATTAATAAAGCTCCATGTTTACCTCTGGTGACACACATTGCAGTTACTTTGGTTCTTTCTGCAATAAATTGCATATTGTCTTCTAAACTTACAGAAGGTGATTTCATCTCTTGGGTAATCTCCAATAATTCTTCGTCATTGAACTTAATGAAATCCGAAGAGTGCATTAATTGCTCCAGCATTTCATAAGAATAATGCGGTTTTCTTAAATTAACATCAAAAACCTTATAGGCTTTTGTCTGAAGCAATTCTTCCAAAGATTTCCTTGAAATCTCATCCCTGCAAACCAGACTTCCATAAATCAGAACATCGGCATCTAATGCTGTTTTCTTTGCAAAATCGTTTAATACAATCTTATCCCAAGCCGATGGATAACTGATTTCATAGCTTGCAGAGCCGCGTTCGTTTACCGTCACGTTTACCAAACCCGTTGGAAATTC
This sequence comes from Flavobacterium cupreum, assembly GCF_003996965.1. GTDB lineage: Bacteria > Bacteroidota > Bacteroidia > Flavobacteriales > Flavobacteriaceae > Flavobacterium > Flavobacterium cupreum. Next base: position 29,273 of record NZ_QWDM01000001.1, read on the forward strand.
CTCTGATTCAATAATTGCAGCTGTTTCCAGGCCTAAACTTTTTACCTGATCTATAATTGCCTTTCCATCTTCATCATGTCCTACACAGCTAATCATGGCTACTTCGCAGCCTAGTGTTTTCATGCGCAGTGCTACATTGAGCGGTGCGCCGCCAATCTTTTTTTCATTGGCAAAAACATCCCAAAGCACTTCTCCGTAGGCCACTGCCCTAAGGTTTTTTCCATTATTCATTCTAAAATTATTTTATATTAATGTTATTCTGGTCTTGTAATCTGAAGATTAGAAAAAGTACTGTTCTGCCCTTCCGCAATTAATCCCCATTTGTTTTGGTCTCTACCGTAAATACGATTTGTTAAAGCTGTTTTTCCGTTAATGTAAAGTACTACAACGCTTCCTTCGGTAATTATTTCAATATTATATTTGGTATTGACCTGAAATTGAAATGGCATCCCGGTTACTTCCTGTGTTGCAGAGTTATACCCTGTAACTTTACCTTTTGCGATATCAAAAACAATCTTATAATAACTTCCGGCATCATTGGTATGAAAAACAAATCCTGTAGTTCCGGCCTCATTAGAAAATGTAACTTCTGTTTTTATTTTGGCTTTTTTACCTGCAGCCTTAAAAGTCAGCATTGCTTTTTCTGTTGTGCCTGATAAAGTATAAGTCCTATTATTTGCTGTTACATTTGCTGTCATCGCATCAACTTCGACATTCCCGCTTTTTTTAGAAAATAAATCTTTAACAGCTTGTGGTGCCTGAGTTGCTAATGTTCCATCGGTATTTTGAATGAGTTCATGAATCACCATATTCCCCGCCCAATCTTTATTTCCTAAATCATTTTCGGGTGTTTTTCTGGCATTCCATCCAAAAACATATCTTTTATTTCCGTCAGAAGCTGTTTTTCCGGCATAGAAATATTCTCCGTCAATCTTATCTTTTTCAGGTTTGATCCAGGGTCCATTAATAGAATTTGCCATTCTGTAATGCGTGCCTTTATCACTACTCCAGTTTTCAGAGAACATCAAATACCACTGATTCCCCATTTTAAAGATATCAGCGCATTCCATCATCAAATAATTGTCCTCTGGTGTTGTCGTATAAATTGGCGCCTGAACATCCCATTTTCCGGATGCCGGATCAGCAGTTGTAAAATGAAGTAAAACCGCTTTTCTGCCTGGCGCTGTCTGTGTACTAACCAACATTGAGTACTTTTTTAGCTCATCATTATAAAAAACATGAGGATCCCTGAAATCATAATCATAATATCCTGCCGGTGCTGTAATTTTAAAAGCAGGCAGTTTTGTCCAGTTTTTCAAATCAGAACTTGTAGCGCACAAAACACTTTCTCTGGCATTGGATTGTACAAAAGCGGGCGCTTCATTGTGTCCTGTGTAATAAAAGTAATAAATACTACCCACTTTTACCACTGATCCCGTGCCAATAGCAAAATCAGGATCAATCGTTTTTCCATATGGAATCATTTGCCCTTCGTAGGTAAAATGAGCCAAATCTGTACTTAAATATTCATGGATATCATGAAACCCTTTTCCTGCAGGTTTATTTTGTGCATCATGAAGGAAATAAATATGGAATTTTCCGTTGTCGAAAAAAGGCATAATATCTCCGGTATAACCCGCACTGTAATAGGGATCACCTGCCCCCATCCACTGAGCGGGCGGAACAGGGAAAATGCTTGTTATCTCAGAATTGCCTCCTGAAACAGAGCCTCCAATATACTTATCGTCCTGGCTACAGGAAACAAGTGAAAAGAAAACGCAGGCTATTGTCAATATATTGTTTCTATATTTCATTTTTGTTGATTTCAGGATAGATTAATTTTTAGCCAGATAATTGATACTATTTTGTGTTAAAAGCCTGATATTACCGATAAATTCATTTGCCTGACTTGGAACACCGCTGCTGTTGGTTTCGTTATACCAATCATAAGCTCCCATAGAAATGACAATTACATTTTTATTGGTTCCGGTATTTGGGAACTCCGCTATGGTCACTCTTCCATCAAGATTATTATCCCAGGCTTCGCTCGCTAAGTTGGTTCCGCCGGTTTGGTTTCTCCAGCCTTCTCCATTAACATATCCGCCCCATTCCGGTACAAACCACCAGGCAGTGTGATTTAGTCTGAAAGTGCCGCTTTGCAATAAATTTGCTTTTCCGCTTTCATAGGTGGTCAGTCCTTCAAAAATGGGGTGATTCTCGTGACCTTTAAAAGACATTCCCCAGGAATTTCCATCAACAAATCCATTTGGCGGAAAATCTCCAAAAACATTATTCGGTCCTTTTCCTGAAGGAACAATTCCTAAAGCATCTACATATTGTGAAGCAAAAGAGGTCAAAAATAAATTTCCTCCGTTAGCCCTGAAATTCTTTAAGGCTGCAGTAACGGCAGGTTTATAGGCAATTGCCGGTAAATTAGCTGCAGCGTCAAAATGCCACCAGATTACATCGATACCGCTTAAATCTGCACCGTTTTCAATACTAGTAAACGAAATGTATTTTGCTCCGCTAAAAGTGGAAAAGAACCAGTCGGCGGCAGTAATTTCATCCAGATTGGTAATTTCGGCTCTCGTTGCGGCAGTCCCTAAAAAAGCAACCACTAAACCGGTTACCGGAACCCCGACATTAGCGGTATAATTCACACTTTTTCCGTTAGAAGTTATGACAAAAGTCACTGCATTTGTAAAATCAACTGTGGCACCGGAAGCAGGCGAAACAGAAACACCTTCCGTTACTTCGATAACTGGTTTTAAAGCGATTAAATTAGTGCCTTCCGGTAAGGTCATGACAATGGTTTTGTTTACATCGTTTACTGTCGCTGCAACTCCATTAATGGTAAAACTTTTAATTGGACTTAAAACTACCGTCGTTACAGTATAGTCCTTAAACAAATTACCATTGACAACTCTAAACTTGACCGGATTTGTAAAATTGACCGGCGCTGTTACATTAAGATTTGATGTTGCTCCGGTTTCCAGAACCATTTCAGGTTTTACGGCTGTAATGTCAGATCCATAAGGCATTGTAATAGTAATATTTCCTGTTTTCTGGTCGATTTTACCTGCTACTCCATTTATTTTAAAAGAAGTAACATCAGAAGGTGAATTGACATCAAAACCGCCATTCTCAAAACTGTTTTCGCAGGCCGTAATTGTAAAAAACACTGCCAGTATCAAAGACACTCTTGCCCAATTTTTATATATAAATTTTCTCATGTGAATGTTCTTAAAGTAGATTAATAACCAGGATTTTGTTTGTATAATCCCTGACTGAAATTAATTTGTTTCAACGGAATTGGACAATATTCTTCTTTATGCGCATCAAAAAATGCATCCTGGTAATAGGTGCGTTTTGTTTTCTCTTCAGCGTAAAAATCATTCATCACCTGATCTGTAACACCCCATCGAACAAGGTCAAAAAAGCGGTTTCCTTCCATAGCCAATTCTAAACGACGTTCGAAACGCATTGCTTTTCGGGCAAAATCCTGTGTCCAGCTGCAATTAACCCCATCTTCGTACGTATTGATTTTAAAATTGTTTACATACGGAAGTCTTCCTGTACTTTGGGCTGCTCTTTCTCTAATCTGATTGATTAATGGCAAAGCTTCGGCTTGTCTTCCTAATTCAATCAAAGCTTCGGCACGCATTAAAATCACATCGGCATAACGAATCTGAATTCTGTTTTTTGAATTTCCGTAAAACGGATCAATGTTTACCACACAGCTGCAGTTTGGCGCCACATTTTCTTTTAATGAAGCAAAATAACCGTAAGTTCCCGGAGATCTCACCCAGGCCTCCACATATAGAAATTCAGGATCATATTTGTAAGGCAGTCCCGGCATGGCAACGGTATGGTACAATCTTGGATCAACGGTATTGGCATCTATATTTTTATAATCAAAATCCTCGTTATTATAGGTGTCAAATTCCGGTAACCCATTTGTACCTGTTTTAAAAGCATTTACTAAATTTTGACTTGGTTTGTGAAAATCACAGCATCCTAAACCTTGTGGAGTTGACAATACATCTGAGAAATTTAATCTTCCGTATAAAGTTCCATCGTTGTCTGAGAACCGAATCGAGAAAATAGATTCGGGTCCGTTTTCAAAAGTTCCCGGTAAAAAGTTAGTGGCAAAATCAGGCTCCAGACTAGCTTTTCCGATTAATTTGTCTGTCGCTGCAATTACTTCCTGTAAATGCTGCTGATTGATTCCTGTAACCTTATAAGTTTCATCTTGCGTATAAGCCTGATACAAACGGGTTTTTGCCAGATAAGCATAGGCTGCTTTTTGAGTAGCACGTCCAACCTGCGGCTGAGTTTCCGGTAAACCATCGGCAGCAGCCTGAAAATCCCCGGCAATTTTGTTCCAAAGATCTTCGTTAGAAAATGCTTTATTGGAGATTGTTTTATACTGTTCTACCGGAATGTCTTCTGTGATATAAGGAACATCTCTGAACATAATTTTCAGCATGAAATAAAAATGTCCTCTTAAAAATCGCATTTCAGCCATACGTCTTTTCTTAAGCGGATAATCGGCTTCTGAAATTTGCCCCAATGCTTTCAATGCTTTATTCGCCCTTGAAACGCCCACATAGCTGATGTACCAGAAATTATCCAGTTCTCCGAAATCAGGCCTGATATTATTGGAAACCTCAAAAAAGTGAAAATCCTGAATGTCGTTGGTACCGCTTCCGCCTTTATAAGCATCATCTGAACGAACATTCCCAAATGGCCATAAACTGTAAGGTGAATCATAGTGGTCGTTTCCTAATTGTGCATAGGCCGCATTCATAAATCCTTCAACTGACTCAGGGGTCACAATATCTTCTTCAGATAAAACTCCGCGAGGATTTTCTTCAAGAAAATCAGAGCAGGAACCAAAGATTCCCATTGCTACAAATCCTGCTATATATAGTATTTTTTTCATTTTTTTTGATTTAATCTTTATAAAGTAAAATTAAGACCAGCCGTAAAAGTCGTCGGCTGCGGGTATCCAAATCCTGCATTTTCAGGATCTACACCAGTAAAACTTTTTGCATCAATAATCAATAAGTTTTGTCCGCTGATGTATAATCTAAAGCTTTCCAAATTGATTTTTTTCAATAAATTCTTTGGCAAACTGTATCCCAGCTGCAAGACACGCAGTTTAAGATAGTCGCCATTTTCTACATAATACGTTGAAAATCTTGACTCTCCATTCTTATCAACTGTCGTTAAAGCCGGAATAGTGGAATTTGGATTATCTAAAGACCACGCGTTTAATAATCGTGTTCCTTTGTTTGAACCGATGTCATCCACACTCCAGAAATCGGTTTGATATTTGGTATTATTAATCACGTCAACATCACTTGCTCCTTCCCAGAAAGTAGTGAAATCCCAATTTTTATATCCTAAACCTAAATTAAATCCGTAAGTCAATCCCGGATTTGGATTTCCTATCCAGGTACGATCTTTAAGATCCGGAGTAATCACTCCGTCTCCGTTTAAATCTTTGTAACGAATACGTCCAAGGCCTTTTCCTTCCTGAATAGGCGAATTGTCTACTTCTTCCTGAGTTTTAAATAAACCATCAGCAACGTAACCGTACATAGAGTTAATTGGACGTCCCAGAATATTATCATTTAATCCGTCTCCCCCATAATTATTTATTACTTCAGCTGGTAATTTTGTGATCTTATTCTTGTTTGCCGAAATATTTCCGGAGATATCATATTTCAGTCCAAATGAAGTTTCATCGTGATATCCCAGAGTTATTTCCCATCCTTTATTTTCCATCGATGCTCCGTTTACCCAGCGATCTCCACCTTCTCCAATTACGGCTAAATAAGGCGGTAAAACCAGAATATCTTCTGTTTGCTTGATATAATAATCAACAGAACCGCTTAATTTTTGCCTGAATAATCCGAAATCCAGACCAATATTAGTTTGAGTCGTGGTTTCCCATTTCAAATCATCATTTTTGGATTGGGTTGCGATGAAACCTGATGGGAGTAATCCGTTTCCGTTTCCTGCAATGTCGTACGCTGTTCCGTAAGAAGTTGCCCAGGTCGGGCTTCCTCCTGCATAACTGGCCAAATACAAACTGTAAACAGCTGTATTGCTGATTTCCTGATTTCCGGTCTGTCCCCATCCTGCCCTTAATTTTAAATCAGAAAAAACAGGTGCACTATCTTTAATAAAATTTTCATTAGAAATTCTCCATCCTGCTGAAACTGCCGGAAAGGTCCCGAATTGATTGTTTTTACCAAAACGAGAAGAACCATCACGGCGAATTGTAGCCGAAACTAAATAACGGTTATCGAATTCATAATCTGCTTTTCCAAAATAAGACAGCAGTGAATATACTGTTGAAGTACCACTTGTAAACGATTCTCCTGTTCCTGCATCAGGATACATATAGTCAGGCGTTTCGATCAAAAAATCATTTTTACGTAAAGTTGTGGTCTCAAAAGTATCTTTATACATCTCGGTTCCTGCCATTAAATTCAAATTGCTTTTTCCGAAATTCAAACTATAAATAGCCGTATTGGTCCAGGTCCATTTATCACTTACGGACTGATCTATTGTAACCGATGTCTGATCGTTTTGCAAATAACCGGACTGGTAACTTCTTTGCAGCGTACGCTTTTTATAAAACCCGTAATCGATACCAAAACTGCTTTTGATATGAAGGTTTTTAATAAGCTCCAAATCGGCATACATATTTCCGAAAAGACGTAAATAATTATACTTATTGTCTTTGTTATATTCTAAAAGACGAACCGGGTTTTGTCTGTCATTCATTCCGCCAACTGGTCCTCCCCATCCTTTTCCGTCAACCGTACGTACCGGAATAATCGGCAAAGCACGGAGTGCCGGATCTAAAACGCCCGGATCTGTCACTTCATTGGTACGATTGAAACTAAAGTTTTCCCCAATAACCAGTTTACCGCCAAAATACTTATAAGAACTATTCATTCGGGCAGAAATTCTTTCAAAATCAGTTGTTTTTACAACACCTTCATTTCCATAATATCCCATAGAAAAAACGTAGCTTCCTTTGTCTGATGCATTAGAAACGGATAAATCATACGACTTTGCGACTCCGGTTTGCGAAATTGCATTGTACCAATCGGTATTCGATGCTTTCAAAGTCTGAGCAGCATCTAAATATTCAGGAACCAAAACTTTGTTTAATTGTGGTTTGTTGTTAGTAACAGACCAGTCAAATTGGTAACGTAAATTATTGTTATTCGGATTTAATCCGTCGTTGATATTTGCCTGCCATAAAGCCTGGCCAAACTGATTGGCGTTTAACACCTCAAGCTTTCTTGAATAATCAGAGAAAGACGTATAAGTGCTAAAATTGATTCTCATTTTACCTTCTTTTCCTTTTTTGGTTGTAATGATAATTACTCCGTTTGAAGCACGGGAACCGTAAATACTCGCCGAAGAAGCATCTTTTAAAACCTGAATGGTTTCAATATCATTCGGGTTCAGTTCATGCATTCCTGATTTAGTCGGCATTCCGTCAATCACATAAAGAGGATCCGTGTTGTTTAAAGTTCCGACACCGCGAATGACCACTTTGGTATTAGAACCGCTTGGAGATCCGTCAGAAGATACTTTTACCCCCGCTACCCTTCCCTGCAGCGCTTTAATCGGATTTGGTTCTGTCTGTTTCATGACTTCCTTCACGTTTACAACAGCAACTGCACCTGTAATATCCGTTTTCTTTTGTTTGGAATATCCTGTTACGACAACTTCATTAAGTTGGTTGTTGTCTACTTTTAAAGTTACGCTTACTGTTTTTTGCCCTTTTACGGAAATGGATTGTGGTGCATATCCGATAAAAGAAACAACAATTACAGCATCTGAATTTATATTCCCGAACGAAAAATTCCCGTCAAAATCTGTTACGGTACTGGTATTTGTACCCGAAATCAGTATAGTGGCTCCCGGAAGCGGCATTCCGTCATCTGACGAAATTACTGTTCCTTTAATCCCGCTTTCCTGCGCTGTCATCATCAGCATTGGAAAGAAGAAAAACAGAAAATAAATAATTTTACTTTTCATGAGGTTAGTGGTTTTTAGTTAGTTTATATTTAATTGGTTAATTACGAGGTCGCTCAGCTCCACTCCTTCGTTTGAAGAAACTGACAGAGACGTAAATGGCTGGTTTGTGAAAAAGATTTCGGTGATTACTTTTTCGCCATTATTGTAAAATAGTTCAATAGAGGTTTTGTCTAAAATGATTTTAAAAACACCTTCTTTTTGATTTCCTTCTAAAGCCGCTTTGGTAATTGTGGAAGCGAATTTTTCTGAGAAATCGTTTTTTCCTGCCTTCGAACGATCCAGAAATAAATAATGATCTGAATTATTTAATCCGAAAGTCAAAGATTCTCCAATTGCGTTTGAAAGCGTAAAAGTGTACGTATCCGGTTTTAAGTTTTTTAAATTAAAATTGACAATGGCCTGAGTCAAATCGATTTTTCCTGCTTCAACAATTGAAAGTTTTCCTTTTCCTTTCAGGCTTTTTTCCTTGATTGTTTTAGAAACATATTTGTTGATTTCTTTTACAGGATTACTGATCAGACTGTAGTCATTTCCTTTTTTGATCAACTGAATTTCGCGGGCAATTGTAGTGCTGCTTCTCCATGCAAATGTTGGAACATCCTGCGCGTACTCCCAGTTTGACATCCACCCGATAAATAATCGACGACCGTCTGCAACCGGAACATTATTCCAGGTTACGCCGGCATAATTGTCTTTTCCGTAATCAATCCAAACTGCTTTTTCCCGTGCTGTTCTTTTGGCAAAATTGGATTCCAAAGTAAAAGTCGTTCCATCAAAATCTCCAATAAAATATTGCGTTCCGGAACCTCCGTTAGCGCCGCCGGGATTTAAACTCTGTATTAAAACCCATTTGGTTTCATTTGTACCTTTAACTTTTATCGGAAAGAAGTCCGGACATTCCCAAACACCTCCGTGAGCTCCGATATTTTTTCCGAAATCAGAAAGATATTCCCAGTTTTTAAGATCTTTTGATTTGTAAAACTGAGACCGGTCCTGAGCTGCCAAAACTAATATCCATTGCTTACGCGTTTCATCCCAGGTTGCTTTTGGATCGCGAAAATCACGAATTCCGGGGTTTTTCACGACAGGATTTCCTTCCTTAAATTTCTGCCATGTAAAACCATTGTCATTGGAATAAGCAATATCCTGCTGCTCCACATCGATTTTGTTTTCTTTTTCTTTAGTCATATCATGCAGCGTATAAATCGCCACAATTGGGGCCGTTTTGCCAGTACCTAAACCTGACGTATTGTTTATATCAACAACAGCACTTCCTGAAAAAATATATTTGTCGTTGTCCGGATAAATCGCAATAGGCTGCTCTTCCCATTTCACTAAGTCTTTACTAGTTGCATGTCCCCAATGCATTGGTCCCCATTTATTTCCGTCAGGATAATACTGATAGAACAAATGATAGTAACCATTGGCATAAAACATTCCGTTTGGATCGTTCATCCATCCTTTTTTGGGTGTAAAATGAAAGTTAGGACGGTACATTTTTTCTTCTGCAGAAGCTGAAACTGCAGCTTCTGTTTTTTGAGCCACAGCCAGATATGGTTTACAGCCAGCTATTGAAAGTACGAGTGCACTATAAAATGTCAGCGATAGATGTTTCTTTGATTTCATTTTTTTTGATATTTTTTTTGGTTAGGTTTTCACTTAATACTTCTAAGGATATTTCCTTAGTTTCCGGCATTATAAAAATGACAAACAGTAGCTGCAATACCATCATGAGTGTAAAAATTAAGAATACGACTTCCGGACCAATTTCTGAAAACAGCATCGGAATTAAAGAGGGGATAATTGCTGCCAAAACCCAATGTACCGAACTTCCAAAAGCCTGACCCGATGCACGAATGTGATTTGGGAAAATTTCTGAAATAAAAACCCAGATCACTGCTCCCTGGCCAATGGCGTGAGAAGCGATAAATAAGAAAAGGAAAATGGGTACCGATAATCCTCCCCAATTGAAATAAAAGGCTGCCGAGACTAATCCCAAGGAAATAATATATCCAACAGAACCGATGTACATTAACAGCTTTCTTCCTAATTTGTCAATTAATGCTACTCCGATTAAGGTAAAGATAAGATTCGTAATCCCGATTCCGATACTGCTCAACAAAGCTGTGTTTTGTCCTAAACCTGCCTCTTCAAAAATTCTTGGCGCATAATATAAAAAGGCATTGATTCCTGAAAACTGATTAAAAAAGGCAATTAAAAACGCGAGCATTAAAGGGAAACGGTATTTTTTCATGAAGATATTTTCATGTTTCGTTATTCCGTTTTCTCTTGAATCATCCATAATATCGGAAAGACTGGCTGTCGGATCGATTTTGAACAATACTTTACGTGCCTCTTCATCTCTGTTTTTAGACAATAACCATCTTGGGCTCTCCGGAATTGTAAGTATAAAAAGAAGATAAATAAAAGATGGAATAGCCTGCACTCCTACCATCCAACGCCAGGCATTTTCTCCAATATCTTTTAAAAAGTAGTTGGATATAAAGGCAATTAGAATTCCCAATACAATATTAAATTGGTACAAGGCTACTAATCTTCCGCGTTTGTCAGCCGGAGCAATTTCAGAAACATAGGCCGGAGCAGCAATGGTTGAAGCACCAACACCTAAACCTCCAATAAATCTGAAAGCAGCAAATACAAAGGGGTCATTTGCAAAAGCAGCACCTACAGCTGAAATGAAATATAAGATCCCAATCCAGAATAGTGTTTTTTTACGACCTATCTTATTGGTCGGGATTCCTCCAAAAATAGCACCTACAACAGTGCCCCACAGTGCCATTGCCATAACAACAGATCCGTGAAAAGCATCAGATGAATGCCAGAGAAGCTGCAATTGTTTATCAGCTCCAGAAATAACCACGGTATCAAAACCGAATAGAAAACCTGCCAGTGCAGCAGTAACAGACCAAATCAATATCTTGTTCATTGTAGATGTATTAAAAACTTATCGCTAAGATATCCGCAAAAAAAACAACTTATTTTTAATGATGTTACAATTTAATTCTATAAATATTGATAGTTTGACATTTAAACAACAAAAGCTTTATTTACAAGGCTTTAGGCAGTTTAAAATTTATTTACGAAAACCGTGTAGTTTCGATTTTGTTACATCAGGTTTAAAATTGATACCTGATTTGTATCAATTTTAAACCAATATCAATTGGAGGATTTGTATTCCTTTGGCGAAATTCCAAATTTATTCTTAAAAGCTGTAGAAAAATAGTTTGGGGAAGAGAATCCCAGTGAGTACGCAATTTCTGAAATATTCATGTTATTGGACTTTAAAAGCTCTGCTGCTTTCTCTAATTTTACATTATTAATATGGTCACTGATATTAATTCCTATGATTGCTTTTACCTTTCGATACAACTGAACTCTTGAAACCCCGACTTTATCGGCTAAATCCTCCACAGAGAATTTAGGATTTTCGACATTCATTTTAATAATATCATTCATTTTAGTAATAAACGACTGTTCCTGATTGCCAAATTTAGATTCCGGCTCAACACGATAAATGTTATTGGTATAATAATAGCGAAGCTTTTCTCTGTTGAAAAGCAGGCTGGAAACAGACTGTTGTAAAATCGAAAGACTAAAAGGTTTTGTCAGATATTGATCAACACCACTCTGTAAGCCTTTTAAAACCGATTCTTTATTGCTTTGGGCCGTCAGAATAATAATTGGAATATGTGACGAACGCAGGTCCTTTTTCAGTTCTTTGGTGATTTCATATCCGTCTTTATCAACCAGATTAATATCACAAATGATTATATCCGGAATGATTTCCATGGTTTTTTCAATAGCATCGCTTCCGTCTGAAGTATAAACGACGTATTCACCGGATAATTTGGCTTTTAAAAATGTAACTAAATCTATATTGTCTTCTATAACCAAAAGGGTATGCTTTTCTGATTCAGAGATTGCAATCCCCTGATTCACATCTGTTTCTATATCTAAATTATCCGATATCAGATTGGGAGTCATATTTAAATTTTCGGCGTTATTTACGATTTCCGAAGGCTGCAAATGACTGTTTCCTTTTAATAGCGTAATTACAAATTCAGTTCCTTGTTTCGATTTTAATTCGATTGTTCCCTGATGCAAAAGCACAAATTCTTTGGAGAGATGAAGTCCAATTCCTGAACTATTCTTATTATTATTGGAAGCTCTGAAAAAAGGATTAAATACATTCGACAATTCATTTTCAGGTATCCCGATTCCGGAATCTTTAAAACTAATTCTAACGGTGTTGTCCTGATTTTCCAGGATCGAAATGCTAATTTTACCATTATCAGGCGTAAATTTAAAAGCATTTGAAAGCAAATTGAAATATACTTTATCCATTAATCCCCTATCGATACATAATTCAAGGTTTTTATTTTTGCAAATAAGTTGAAAATCAATATTTCTGCGGGCTGCTTCCCCTTTAAAGTTGGTCATTACTTCGTTTGTAAAATCATAAATTTTTGTATTCGAAGCTCTTAAGGTAAATTTTTGTTCTTCAATTTTTCTAAAATCCAGCAATTGATTTATTAATCTGAGTAATCGGTTTGAATTTTTATGAATGAGTTTTACTTCGTCAATCAGTGCCGTCCCTTTAATTTTTTCATTTTCAATCAACGATTCTACATAACTCATAATCAATGTTATGGGTGTTTTGAATTCATGCGAAAGTCCGGTAAAAAAATTCAATTTTGCTTCGTTGCTTCTTTGGGCAATTTGGGCCATTTCCTGAATTTCATTATTCTGATCAATTACAGTCTGGTTGATTCTTTCGAGTTGTTTTTTCTTTCTCGAAATAGAAATAGTCGAATAAATACTGTAAATCGTCAAACTCAAAATAATCACTAAGAAAAAACTTAGCAGCCGAACCAGGTTATTCTGCGAAGCATATTCCCTTTCCTGCACTTTTATTGCTCCTTGCTGTGATTCGATAACAGCTTGTTGCTGATCTACTTTATCCATTTGATTTTCGATGATTTCAGCGTTATTTTGATCGATAACAATGGTATTGAGAATATTATTTTTTGGAATCGGTTCTTTATTATACATTTTCAGCGCCAGTTTTAAAGCTTCGTTTCCTCCGGTCGGATATAAAATAGTCCCGTCCAGAACACCGTTTTTTACCAATTCTATACCGCCGTTCACTGTATTCAGCCCGTCAACACCAATAAATTTTATTTTATTTTCTACCCCTAAGGTTTTAGCCGTTTCCCAGGCACTTAAAGCCATGCGGTCATTCTGTGAAAAGATATATTCAACGTTAGGGTTTTGTAAAAGAATTGTTTTTAAAGGTGTTTTAACCGATTCTCCTTCCCAGTCACCCTGAATTGTGTTTTCTATTTTGAAACGTTTGTTTTCACTTATTATCTGACTAAATCCCAGACTGCGCTCATACGCTGGTGATGAACCTTTTGCTCCGGTAATTTCAATAATTTTACCGGAGCCTTTGCTGTGCGAAATGATATATCGGGCTGCAATTCTTCCAATTTCAATATTATCAGCACCTAAATAAGCGGTATAATTTTCGCCTTCAATTTTGCGGTCCACCACAAGAACGGGAATTCCGGCTTTAATTGATTTTTCAACAACGGCAGTTAAAGGTTTAGATTGAATAGGAGAGACAATAATAACGTCAACTTTATTAGAAATGAATCTTTCAATGTCTTCAATCTGTTTAGCAATATTGTTATTGGCATCGCTGATTTTTAAATCCACTTCAGGTCGTAACGAAGCTTCAATTTTTATAGCGCTGTTCATTTGCTTGCGCCAGTCGTCGGTAGTCATGGCCTGAGAAAACCCGACTTTGATTTTATCTCCTTGTTTTTGTCTGCAGGAAGTTAAAATTAGGGATGCCAAAAAAAGAAGCAAAATGTATTTTACAAATTGATACATGAAATTTTGAGTTTTGTAAATAAAAATAAGCACTTTAAAATGCATTCTTTAATCAAGCTTGTCTAAATAATTAGGAAGGATTATTTTGTAGTGACAAGGAAGAAAGGTGTATAGTTTAAAAAGTAAAATTAAACTTTTATTTTATCTACACAAATGAGCAAATGATATATCTGATGTAAAATAGTTAAAATATCTAAATTCGTATAATCATTTAGAAATCAAATAATTTTTTCTATCAATCCCCGACCGTATATCAGATTTTAAAAAACCGACTGGAAAACACACAAAACACTTCTGAAAATCATAATATAAAGCACATTTTTATTCCTCGAAAAAAAATATTGAATTTCTCAATATCAATATGATACATGATGTTTTTTTTTTTTTGAAAAGTCGTCGCAATGCTACTATTTGAAAAAGAGCTGTAGTAAATTTACACTGTCTGATTTGAGTTCGAATCTGCACTATAGTTAATGCCGTTTCAGCGCAAAAACCAGGAATCCGGCACTATTGCTTCAATGCAGATTTCACTACCATCAGAAGGCTTTGTCAGGATAAGTCTGTTGCAGTGAAAACTGACAGAGCAAATTTGGAAAGTGACCGCCATTTTCCTGCCAGGATAATTGCATATCCAATAAAAACGCGTAAATTGGTTTGTAGATGACAGATTATAATTACGAATAGTAAAAAAACTAAATAGATTTGAGATAATCTTAAAAATAATATGATGATAAAGAACGGTAATATTTTAATAATAGAAGATGATGCTGATGACAAGGAGATTTTAGAAGATGTAATTGTATCTCTTGGCAACACTAACAAAATTGTATGGAAAATTAATGGACAAGAGGCACTTTCTTACCTATGTGAAAGTAATGAAAAAATATTGATTATTTTTTGCGACATGAACATGCCAATTATGAATGGACTTGAATTAAAACGCCTTATAGATGGCGACCCTGTCCTGAGAAAAAAAAGTATACCTTTCGTTTTTTATTCTACCGCGGCTACAGAAAGCGCGATTGAAGAGGCATACACAACACTTAGTATTCAAGGCTTTTTTAAAAAAGAAAATGACTACCAGAAGACAAGATCAATTGTTAATTATATACTGGAATACTGGAAAAACTGTATTCATCCTAATAGTTAACTTTTTAAACTGCTAAGTAACAGCAGGCAGCTCAAACCGAATTTCCTTTACTTAGTCGATGTTTTTGATCTTTGACTTTGGAAATTCATCTAAAATTTGTTGAGTAGATCGCTCTACATCCTTTGCGATTAAAGATGTTTCTAATAGATAATTATCAATAAATTCAAACACTGTCTGTTCGGTTTCATTCAATTTTTTAATTGGATCATGCTCAACGGAAGCTGCAAATGTGATTTCAAGATGAGCTTTCAAATCTTTTCCAAACTGTTCTAGCAACTTTTCCATATTCCACTAATTTTATCATATTTAAATAAAGTTGTTCCTGCAAGCTCTTTTAAAATGCAGCAATTTCCTGAAGTTTTACAATAGAAGTTCCCTGTGGCAGCTTCCAGGGTGCCTTGGCCAGCTTCATTGCAAGCACTTCGGTAGGCAGAGGTTTGTACTTGTTGAACAATCCGATGCTATTGAAAAAGCCCACGACTTTTACCAGTGTTTTTTCTCCCGCCCTGTCACTTCCTTCCCGCAAAAGAGGTCCCGGTCTGAATATGATGTACTGCCCAAAATCAAGCTCAGTAATTGCACTTTCTAATTCTGCTTTCATTCTGGAATAAAAAATTCTGCTTTTTGGCGACGCATCAGACGAAGAAACCAAAACTACTGAATTGACCCTGTTCTGCCGTGCAATTCTCGCAAAAGTAGCGGGAATTTCAAAATCAATCTGCCATTGTTTTTCCTGGGAGCCCGCTTCCTTTAAAGTGGTTCCCAAACAGGAAAAGAGAAAATCTCCGGTAATATATTCTTTATATTGATCCAGATTGGCAAAGTCAATAACATGTTCAGACAGTTTAGGGTGGGATCTACCTGTCGGACGCCGTACAAAAATAGTTACCGAAGTATAATCGTCATTCTGGATCAGCTCATTTAAGAGAAATTTTCCGGTGGAACCCGTAGCTCCTATTAGTAATGCTTTCATAGCTTTTATCTTTAGTAGTGAAATATAATTTGGCCCCATATCTGCATCAGGGCACTTCAGAATAATAAATCGGTGAACAGGTCGTACGATTTATCCTTGCCTTGCTATGGAATGTACAATTTTATCACTGATTTCCTGCGCATCGGACTGTATAATTATTTCAGATCAAATGGTGTGAATTCCTTTTATTTTTTGACAGGTTTAAATACAGCCTGTTGCAGTGAGAATTTTTTCGATGGTACATTATTACC
This sequence comes from Flavobacterium cupreum, assembly GCF_003996965.1. GTDB lineage: Bacteria > Bacteroidota > Bacteroidia > Flavobacteriales > Flavobacteriaceae > Flavobacterium > Flavobacterium cupreum. The sequence continues at coordinate 45,636 of NZ_QWDM01000001.1, forward strand.
TTCGGCAAGTTCGCTAAAATTTGCATTCATAATCCAGGTTTCATTGCCGGAAATAGCTGCAGTTGACGGAAAGGCAAAACGATCCTCCACTGAAGTGGATTCTGCTGCCTGCGCCGTCGTCCAGTTATCAGAACTTGTTATCTTAAAAATTTTGTTTACTCCTCCATTTTGTACCAGCGTTAATGTAGTATCATCATTTAAAAGCATACCGTCTGCACCGGGAAAAAACTGTTCCATTTTTACTTTTACACCCGCACCAGGATTCGCAATTGGCAATTTTAGCAGTGCTCCTGTTCCATTGTTGGCGACCAACAGAAAACCTCCCGGATGAAAAACAATTCCGTTAGGACCTACCCCGGCTGTTTTTAAAAGTTCATTTTTACTGAACACTGAGGGCGTTCCTTTAGAATCCACTTTGTATAGGGCATCTGCGTAACTGTCTGTAATATAAGCACTGCCTTCTTTGTCGAAAGCCAGGTCATTGGGAAAATGCTCACCGGGAATTAGTCCGGCCAGATCAATATCATTTAATTTTTTACCGCTTTTCAAATCAATGATAAGAAGTCTTGCCATTTTCTTTTTGGTATCAGGTGTGCTGAATTTGCTGTAATTGGCATCGCCGGCACAGACAAACAGTCTTTTTCCATCGGGATGCACTTTAAGACCGTAGGTCGATTTTAGCGTTTTATCGGCATATAATTCCGAATACTTTCCCTCTTTGGTAACTTTTCCAACAGTACCCAGGCGTGCTGAGGATACATAAAATACATTGGAAGCCTTATCAAAAGTTACTCCCTCGGGATAAGATTCCGGCGCTTCAAATTCAATACGTTTTGTCGGTTCCTGAGCCCAGGTTAATTGAGCCATTAGCAGGAATATAATATACTTTTTCATCTTTATTTTTGTTTAAGGGCGTAAATAATACCATTTGCATCATCAGATACATAAACCACATCCGAACCTATAGCCAGTCCCGCCGGCCTTCCGAATCGTTCATTACCGATAAGAAACCCTGTTAAGAAATCTTCGGATCCTGTAGGGTTACCTTTACTGTCAAACGTAATACGCTCTACTTTGTATCCGCTTGGATTCTGCCTGTTCCACGAGCCATGCCAGCATACCAGAGCATCTCCTTTATTTTTTCCGGTATCAAAAAAAGCAAAAGCAATGGGTGCGCTGTGTGCCGGAAATTCCAGTACCGAAGCCTGAGTCGGTTTTACCCATCCTTCCTTGGTATTGCCCACAGGATCTTCCCTGCTCTGATCGACTACTTTTTTGCCGTAAGCGAAAGGAAATCCGTAATTGCCTCCCATAACAATATTGTTTAACTCTTCAGGCGGCCAATCGTCTCCCTTAGTATCTCCTCCATTATCGACACCCCACATTTCCTTGGTCTGTGGCTGCCAGTCAAAGCCAATAGTATTGCGAAGGCCTGATGCATATAGAGTTCTTTTCCATGTTTGCGGCTCTACCTGCAGCATCGTAGCGGTTTCCTTATCACTTTCCTTGCAGTCGTTACAGACACTTCCTACTGAGATATATAATTTACCGTCAGGACCAAAATCCATCGTGCGGTTGGCATGCTGGCCTCCGCTTGGCAGATCGTTGATAAGCGTATCGGCAACTTTCCCCAAAGTACCATCCGCATTCAGCGCATATCGCAGTACTTTATTGTTGTTGCACAGGTACATAAAATCATCTTTGGATGTAATGCCATGAACCCCCGGAAAATCCGCTACACGGGTCATATCATCAAACTTGCCGTCGTTATTGGTATCGGTGAGCATCAGCACATCACCTGCATCGCGTCTAGTTACGTACAGTTGCCCTTTCTTGCCGATATACAGCATTCTGGGTTTTCCCAATCCTGTAGCTACAGGGGTTACCTGCCAGTCTTTGGCGGTTTTTAAGCCTGATACCAGTGCCGAACTGTACTCCAGATGAGTTGGAAAGTTGGTAATGGACACTTTCTTAGTGTCTTCTTTGGGAGGAATGCCTTTTTGGCTGTACATCAGCAGGCCTGTTAAGAAAAGAAATGCCGTAAGCGGGTATTTAGTTTTCATATATCGTAAATTTTTAAATTAAGTTTTTTATATAAAAGTCTTTAAATAAGATTATTACTGCAGTTTTGTAAGTCAAAAATATTAATAAGGCACTTTAATAATTTACATGATATGCATGTAAATTTATAATATTAACAGTACGCTATTTCTTAATAGATTTCAACCCATCAACATACATCGACTCATCTCTGTGATATCGTTACTCTGTAAGCGTCAGCCATTTAAAAATTGAAATTATGTAAAACCACATAAGAACTATGTAAACCGATTTTGCAGTCACATTCTATTTTTGCTTTTGTAAGAATTATTTTTAATAACAGGAAACAAATTCATGAAGACGCTACTTTTAATTGTATACTTTGCTTTGGCCATTCCTGCTTATTCCCAGATACAGCAGTATTCGCCGAAGGTCATGTTAGCTTTAGAGACTTTTGCGTTTCTGAAAGGCCAGAGCGCCGCTCTTAAAAAAGTTGGGCTTCAATTTCCAACACTTAAAAATGATGTCATCGCCTTGGAAAAAAGTTCGAAAGTTATATTTGGACGTGCGGAGCGGAATATAGAATATTTTTTAAAAGATGAGCTAAATAAAGGAGAGTTCACTTTATTACAACAAAGAGTAGATTCTCTGTTGAATCTACAGTTAAAGCAACCGATCCAGAAAGAGGAGTACGCACGCAATTTTCTTGAAAAAGTAAGATCCGAATTACGACTAAGCAAAGGAAACGGTATTCAAAAAAGTATTATTTCATTCGCCTATCACGATGCACCGCATCAGGAAGTTAGCGACGGACATACAGTTCATTTCACAACAAAACAACATCCTAAAGCAGAAAAATCTGCTGTCTTACTTTCATTACCCAAAAGCTGGAGCGCTGAGGAAGGAGAAATGCCCGCAGTGGTACAGCAGTTTACCAGCCATGACGGAAAAGGGAGCGAGAAAATCCTACTACTGGTCCATGACCTGCCATCAGAAGACCATGACATTGTATTGAACGAAAAATCAATTATTGAAATGGTACCTCCTCAAAGCACCGTTATACGTACAGAAGCGCTGACTATTGACGGTTTGCCCGGGATGATGATTGAGGTTGAAGAAATATTACATTCCGCAGATACTAAGAGAAAAATACGCATGATGCAGTTTATGTTTGCCTACAACCAGCAATTATACTGCCTCCAGGGAAGTATCGGACCAGTTCACTTAAACCAGAATCTGGACCATCATATAAAAAAATATGAACCACTGTTCCGTCTTATTGCCGCCGGTACACAAATAGTTGACTAATAAAATTATATAGCAGCGTTAAACTTGTCCGTTTTAGCCATTTTAAAGGAGGCGGCTTAGTTCCTAAATTCCTTTTTAATTTGGATTTTGTGTGCTGTTTTTTTGCCGGAATTTGCACGAATGAATTTTCGAAAATATTTTGTGAGAAATAATTCCCGAGGGCTATTATTCGTGGTATGGTTCTGGTAAAAATTCAGAATTTTGACAGTTATAATACTCAAAACATTTATCTTTACTTACTGATAACAATTACTATGGTATTAGAAACTTACACTACAATATTTTACGTTGATGATGATGAGGATGACAGGCTTTTCTTTGAAGAAGTAACCCAGCAGATTGGGGAAAGCATTAGCCTTTTCGAACTCGGAGATCAGATGCTTTTCCAGCTTGAGAATCCGCCTCCGTATCCTTCTGTAATTTTTCTCGACCTCAATATGCCTGTAAAGGATGGGTTTGAAGTACTGCAGGAAATCAAAAGTACCTTCAACCTGAAAGATGTTCCCGTAATTATTTTATCCACCACCAGTAATCCCGAAACTGTGGAGCGATGTTTTAATCTCGGAGCTTCGTTATATGTAAAAAAATCAATGTCAATTGAAGAACTGAAAAAATCCCTTGAATATGTACTATCCATAGACTGGGAGCAACACGTACTTACGGAAAGTAATTTCGTATACAAAAGATAAACAAGCATTCTCTTAACGGTATGGCATGAACAGTAATTTACATTTTCTTTCCGCAGGCGGTGAAATGGGTCACCATATCAGAACCAAAGACTGGAGTCACACCCCTGTTGGTGATCCGTCCATATGGCCGCAGAGTCTGCGCACGGCACTGAGTATTATCCTGAATTCCAGGTTTCCAATGTTTCTTTTCTGGGGAAAAGATTTAGTATGCTTTTATAACGATGCCTACCGCCCTAGTTTGGGAAATGACGGAAAACATCCTTCTATTCTGGGCATGCCCGGAGCATCAGCCTGGCCTGAAATATGGGAATTTATCAAGCCCCTGATTGACGATGTGCTTCAAAAAAAAGAAGCTTCATGGCACGAAGACCAGCTGCTGCCTATTTTCAGGAATGGAAAAATGGAAGATGTCTACTGGACTTTCAGCTACAGTCCTGTGATTGACGAGACCGAAAATCCGGCAGGCGTCTTTGTAACCTGCTCCGAGACAACCGAAAAAGTAAGGCTCATTGATAACCTTAGTGAAAGCCATAAACAGCTAGAATTTGCCATTGAGGCGGCCGAGCTCGGTACTTATGATTATTCGCCTGCTACCGGAAAATTTACAGCAAACAACAGGCTTAAGGACTGGTTTGGCCTGCCTCATCAGGATGAAATCTATCTTCAGAATGCTATAGATGCCATAATGGACAGCGACCGTGAAAGAGTACAGGATGCTATTACAGAAGTACTCCGACCCGGTTCCGGCGGGAAATATGACCTGTACTATACCATTGTTCATCCCCTAACTTTCGATAAAAAAGTAGTACATGCTAAAGGCAAGGCGACCTTTGATGCGCAGGGTACTGCTTTAAGGCTTGACGGAACCCTTCAGGATATTTCCCGACAGGTTCATGACAGCAATGAAAAAGACAAAGCTCTAAACAAAGCCTCCCATGCCGCCCAGCATCTTAATCTTGCCCTGGAAGCCGGCGCGCTGGGGTCCTATGAGCTTGATATTGCTACAGGAACGATACAATGCTCACTGCAATGCAAAATTAATTTCGGAAGAAAACCCTGGGAATCTCTTTCCTATAATGAATTTCTGGACATGGTGCTGGACGAAGACCGTCCGGCAATGCGTGAAGCCTTTAATAACGCTGTTGCCAGCAAAACAGTATATGATGCCACGTATCGTATTAACACAAGTGAAGGTATCCGCTGGATACATGCTTCGGCAATGCCCGTGGTCGACAGAAATGGAAAGGTAACCGGAATGGCAGGTGTAACGGCCAATATTACGGAACTTAAAAACAGCCAGCTCAAAATTACTGCTGCCCTCGAGCAGACCGCCCTGAGCCGTGAGAAACTCAATATCGTCATAGAGGCCAGCGAACTTGGAACCTGGGAGCTGGATCTGAAAACAGGAGAAATTGAGACTTCTTCCCGCTTCTCGGAAATTTTTACAGGAACGATACAGCAGGATTTTACGCTTGCCAAAACCAGGCTGCAGATTCATCCGGAGGATATGGAGAAGCGCAACCAGGCACACAAGGAAGCAAGGGAAACCGGAAAACTCTACTTTACAGGCCGAATTATTTGGCCCGATTCCTCCATTCACTGGATCGAAAGTAAAGGAAAAGTATTTTATGACCGCGATGGCACCCCGGAACATATGATTGGGACCGTACAGGATATCACGGAAGAAAAACAGAAACAACAGATTCTTCACAAAAGTGAACAAAAGTTCAGACTACTGGCTGATTCAATGGCGCAGCATGTCTGGACGAGCGACAGTGAAGGAAACCTGAATTATTTTAACCAGTCGGTCTATGACTATTCAGGGCTGAGCTCTGAGCAGCTGGTTGCCGGAGGCTGGATTCAGATCGTGCATCCCGATGACAGACAGATCAATATAGAGGCCTGGACAAAAGCGGTAAGCGAAGGAACGGATTTTATACTCGAGCATCGTTTTCGAAATGCTGCTGGAGATTACAGGTGGCAGCTGAGCCGGGCGATCCCCCAGCGGGATGCCGAAGGAAAAATCCAGATGTGGGTGGGAACCAGCACTGATATACAGGAACAGCGTTCCTTTACCGATGAACTGGAACTGCGCGTGCAGGAAAGAACCCTGCAAATGCAGCAAAAAAATGTGGAACTCGAAAGAATGAACAGGTAACTGCAGACCTTCGCCTACATATCAAGCCACGATTTGCAGGAACCGCTGCGAAAAATACAGACTTTTTCCGATCTTATTATAAAAGGCGAAGCGGCCAATCTCTCTTCAAAGGGGCTTAATTATTTTGAAAGAATGCGCAAATCAGCCGAAAGGATGCAGAATCTTATTGATGACCTGCTGGCGTATTCCCGAACAAGCAGCCCTGATAAAACCCTGGAATGCATCTCTCTGGAGCAGCTCATGCAGGAAATAAAAGAAGAAATAGCAGAGGAGCTTTTACAGCAAGATGCCCGTGTAGAGATTCTCCACTCCGAAAATTTGTCCATTATTAATTATCAGTTCCGACAGCTGCTGTATAATCTGATATCCAATTCCCTGAAATTCAAAAAAGCCGACACGCCTCCTGTCATTACCATATCAGCCTCGCTTTTCAACGGGCGCATAGCTGGAATGAATCCGGAGCTCCGCTATCAGGCCTTGTCTTTTGAAGATAACGGCATTGGATTTGATCAAAAACATGCCGGAAAAATTTTCGAAGTTTTTCAGCGGCTGCATACAAAAGACACCTATGAAGGTACCGGAATAGGCCTTTCGATCGTAAAAAAAATTGTGGATAATCACGAAGGCCTTATTACAGCAGAAAGTACACCGGGTCTTGGTGCCAAATTTACAATTTATCTGCCGGTAAGACCTTAAATTGTTCAACAGCTTATTCCAGTCCGCCCATGCTATTCAGAATATGTAATGATGCAGCTTCGCAAAAATCCAATCCGGAATAATCGGGATTGTAACCGCCAATATACGGAACTGCCATAATGTACAGGTTTTCGTTGTAAGCTCCGTACTGGTCAATAATTTGAAAATTATCATTGATGGCAATTCCCGATACGCTTAAAAAGTAACTGCCTTCGCCGTCTTTCTCTATAGCACTATTGCCTTGCGAAAAAGCCAGATGACCTACTTCGTTTGACTTAAACCTGATCCTGGCAGGGCTAACTGATTTTTGCGAGAGCAGGCTTTTAAAAGGGAAATCTGTATAAGACAGATGCGGCTGGCCCACACAGTCCACAAAGGTTTCATAATAAACCGACATGGGATTCTGATCCTGATCAGAAAAGTGGTATACAATTCCTCCCTCGGTCTGAGGTTCTACGTTACTGTCATCCCCGACAGGAATAATATCCAGAACACCTGCATGATGCAGCGCCAATAACTCGGTGCATGATTTTTGCGGAACGAAAGCGATGACAATTGAAATTAAAGGCATCAGTACTTTCTGAAGGCGCTGCATGTCTTCCGCCGAAAGATACTTGGCAGGATGATTCATGGCAAAACTCAATACGGCCAGCATTTCTTTCCAATACACCGATTGCTCTCTTTTTATCGATTTCTCCGCCTGAATGTATTCGGCTTTTAAAAGCTGAAATGGTTCCAGACGTTCGCGAAGCTCCATCATTTCCGTTACAAAATCTTCAATACTGAGGTCCTTAATCCGATCATAAAAATTGGGATCTTTATCTCTGAAAGTCTCTTTGAAATTCTTTTGAAACACAAAGTCTAAGGACAAAAATCCGTCGTTATTTTTCCTGTGGATTCCAATTTCCTCTTCGGTCAGAAGCGAACTGTTTTTAAGATGAGAGTCCTCTAAATGAAACCTAACCGCCGGCAGCATGCCGCTTCTGGAATGCATAATGATTTTAAAATCCGGGCTTTCTGAGTGGTTTTGAAAACTTATATTTCCATTTTCATCTTTCAGAAATGTTCCGTTTTCTCTGGCAAGAGTCCGTATGGCATCAATGGCAGTCAAAGATGAGCCTTTTATCGCTACCGTGTGATTAAGCTTCAGCAAAAGTTTGGACGGCGGATAGGGAGCATCATAATATCCTTTAACTTTTCCTTCGAATCGAACCGGCCAGTTATGTCCGGTACAAATGACTACATAGTCAAATTTATCCCTGGCAGTACTGGTTTCTACCCAAACCTCTTTGCCTTCTTCATTGTAACTAATATCCACCACATTGCTTTGGTAATGAATTCGGGTTGTTATTCCGGCTTCATCTGCTTTTTGCTCTAATAGTTTAAACTGGTCGGCAAGGTAATAGCCAAAAAGTAATCTTGGCAGTACTTTATACTCCGTAAAATTAGCAGTATCAATTTTAAATCTTTCCAGAATAGTTGCGGGTACGGTTAGAATCCATTCTGAAACTGAAGTGACAATTCCGGGTGTTTCATTATCTGATATATTGGTGACATGCTCATCGTTCGCTCCTTCCTGACTGTAGGGCATTCCTGCACCGAGGGTACTTTTTCGTTCATAAATATCAATTTCAAAATTAGTTTTGCCGGATTCTACCAATCTTTTATACATAAACAGTCCGCTTGGTCCTCCCCCTAAAATTGCAATTCGTTTTTTAATTACTTCCGTTTTCATTTTCGTTCCGTTATTATTTTAATTAAAGTTTTTTATGTTTAACCTTTTATCTAAAGCCATTTTTTTCTTTTAAACCAAAGAAAAATTATTAGAGAAACTACAACCATTACAAGCAAAGTAATGGGATATGCCCAGTAATAGTTTAGTTCCGGCATAAATTTGAAATTCATTCCATATATTCCTGCTATAAAAGTCAGCGGCATAAAGAAAACCGAAAATATAGTTAGTACTTTCATCACGTCGTTTGTTTTTCTGGCTGACAAGGAAAGATAAATATTCAGTAATTCTTTGGCATCTTCCTGAACCTGATCATTGAGCATCAAAAGTTTGGTATGAAGATCGTGAACATCACGAAGTGCCGGGGCTTCTTCTCCCTCGGCGCGAATTGAATTTACAATCTCGTTACTGAGCAACAGCAGTTTTTTATATAATCCTGCCCTGTTTTTGAGGTAATAAATAGCCTCAATCATACCGTCGGGGATATTTTTCTTCAAAAACAATTTAGATTCGTAACCATCTATTTCATTAGATAAATCAATGGCAGGCTGTTCAAAAGAATGTAATGCATCGCGAACAATATGAATTACAATGCCTGTAGTTGTTTTAACTTTAGCTGTATCCACGTAATTTTCTTTGATAGCAGCAATTAGCGGCTGTGTTGTGCGATGTACCGTGATAATAAAGGATTCATTATAAAAAATCGCAATTTTACAGCTAAGACTCTGAACGGTCTGTAATTTTTCCCTGTTCTCATTGACCACCCTGATGATTAGAAAATGCGTATCATTATGTTCTTCAAATTTGGGAAGATGATCCGGATCAAGACAATCCAGCAGCGCATAAGAATTCAGGTTATACTTTTCACTGATACCGGAGAGTTCCTCGCTTGTGGGGTCAACAGCATCAATCCAGGTAATATCGGTATCTTTTATCGTACAATTAGAAACAGGCATGTTGATTTTTTTAGTTTTTTTCTTTCTTCATAAATAGCTACCGAATTCCGTACAGCATCGCGTTACAATTCCAGAGCTTTATTTGTTAAACCAGGCCATGCTTTTTGCAGCAGCTGTTTTAGAAAAATTATAAAATAAATTTACTTCTACACACCTGAATATATTTACATAAAACCTGCAAACTCTTTCAAAATTATAAGTCGTGCATTTCAAGAAGAGCTGAAGAATATTTTGTTTAAACTATAGAAAATTCAATGGATCTCCTTTTTTTCAACAACTATACGGCACCGGAATAAGGATCATTTACAATAGAGGACTTTTGAACAAAGTATATTCGGACGTTTAAACAAAGTAACTATGCGTTTTACGATCTAATTTTGTCTCAGTAAAACATTTAAAATTTAAAAAAATGGAACAGAATAATTATCAGGGAAAGCTACAAAAAGCGACAGGTTCAGGATTTGATTCCAGATCAACATCAGGTGACGTTATAAACGGAATTGATCTTACGGGAAAAATTGCCATTGTAACCGGAGGAAATACAGGCATAGGTCTGGAAACCGTTAAAACAATTGCGGGAGCCGGTGCAACAGTCCTTGTACCAGCCAGGGATATAGAAAAAGCAAAAAGAAATCTGGACGGGATTGCAAATGTAATAATAGAAAAAATGGATTTAATGAACCCCGATTCTATTGATGCTTTTGCCGAAAAGTTTTTAGATTCAGGCAGGCCGCTGCATTTACTGATCAATAACGCCGGGATTATGTGGGTGCCGTTACGCAGAGATCACCGAGGCTACGAATCGCAGTTAGCAACCAATTATCTGGCGTTGTTTCAGCTCACGGCAACGTTATGGAAGGCTTTAAAAAAGGCGGATGGCGCAAGGGTGGTAAATGTATCTTCTGGCGGTCACCAATTTTCAGATTTCGATTTTCAGGATCCTAATTTCCTAAATCGGGAGTATGAAACGTTACAGGGATACGGACAGTCAAAAACAGCCGTTAATCTTTTTTCACTCGAATTGGATATCCGGGCAAAAGCTTATAATGTAAGAAGCTATGCACTATGTCCGGGTGCAGTTGGGGAAACAGAATTAGGAAGAGAAGCACCGGTTGATTTGCTTCAGAAACTGGGTTACACTGATGCTGAAGGAAATATATTGCCGGAAGTTGCCGCGGCATTAAAAACTATTCCACAAGGCGCCGCGACAACAGTCTGGGCAGCCACAAGTAAATTGCTCAATGGAATTGGCGGGGTTTATTGTGAAAATGCAGATATAGCATCCTTAAATGAAGATACAGGAATCATTGGCGGTATCAAACCTTACTCGTTAGATGAAATAAATGCGAAAAAATTATGGAAATTAAGTGAGGAGATGACAGGAATCACCTTTGATTTTAGTTAATAGTTGTATCTTTATACCACACAGGCAATCATGGATTATCAGGTACATTACATAAACCCGGACATTAAACTTTCCAATTACACCGGTAAGTTATTTAAAACGGAAGCGGCATTTAATGATCATTTGCTGGTGTGGTTAATTTCGGGTGAAACCAAAATAATCCAGGCAGACGAAAGTTTTGTATTTGGCGCCGGAAGTACTTTCTTAATTCCAAGAAATCAACTGGCTACCATCATTAATGTTCCAAAAGACGGATTGCCGCATAAGGCAGTTGCTATGCACCTTTCTACGAAAAGACTTCGGGAATTTTATGATCGTGAGAACGCAAAGCTAAAAACCGCCACACCAAAAATTTTCAGTTTCCATAATCATCCTTTACTCGAAAGCTGCTTCGCGTCGCTGGTTCCGTACTTTGAAATGCAGGAAAATTTTCCGGAAAATATCGCTTCATTAAAAATCAATGAAGCGATTTCAATTCTCAGAACAATTGATAAAAATATCGACTCTGTACTAGCCAACTTTGAAGAACCCGACAAGATTGATTTAATCACTTTTATGGAGAAGAACTTTATGTTTAATATGCCCCTGGAAAAGTTTGGATATTTGACAGGCCGAAGTCTCACCACTTTTAAGCGGGATTTTCATAAGATTTTCAACAGTACACCACAACGCTGGCTGACCAGAAAAAGATTAGAATTAGCACATTACCAGCTTACCGAAAAAAATAAAAAGCCTGTTGAAATTTATTATGAAACCGGATTTGAGAATTTATCGCATTTTTCCTTTGCGTTCAAAAAACAATTTGGTTACTCCCCGACTCAACTGCAGAGAATAAAAACAAACTCTTAAAGAGTTTTCTTTCAAGTATTAAAACCATAATACACGCTATGGAAAATGCTTAAGCTACAGTACAGGAATCAGCTAAAGGATTGAAAAAAAGTTATGCTTTAAAAAAAAACAACAATCAAAGTAACTGCGTATCAAAATAATAGCTACTTTTAATATCCCCATCTTTATCAAATTGTTATCATTCATTCACCGCCCAATCAGAAGAAAAATGAAAGGACTCCTCAATGCAGCGATCACAAAAGTTAGAGAGCGATTCTCACAATCCGCCAAAAATCCGTCGGTAGCCCATCTGGAAAAAGCCAAAATGCTTTTCAAAAGCAACAGGCTTCAGGAGGCATTGACGCATTTCGACCAGGCCATACTTGCGGGGTTTGAATATGGCGTTTACGAACTTCGGGGCCGCTGTCTTCAAAAACTGGACTATCATTACAAGGCCATTGATGACTTTGACAAAGCGATTGAAAGTGACCCCCTGCAATTCTCCATGTACTATGCCAGAGCAGTGTCCAAAAAAGCCATTCTCGATTTTACCGGACATCTCGAGGACCTTCACAATGCTATTTATTATTACAAGAAAGAGCCAATCGAAGATCAAATCATGCTTGATCATTTCAGGACCGATGTACTGAGCGCCCAGATCAGTATCGAAACCCTGGACTCCGGTGGAAGCAGTACTGCGAAGGTACGCTCTTTTGAAATCAAAAACCTCATTAAGGATTCCCTGCATTTGATACAGAAAGTAAGGCTGAAAAGCAAAATAGTACAATAACCTGTTTTTTACCTTAAACTACTTCTCTTCTTGCTATACCTACAAAAACAGGTAGTTTTACGCTAAAATCAGATACTGAAAATCCTTAGATTAAAGGGCGATAAGAATTTCTTAAATGCTATTCTACTGGTTTTGAAACTGAAACTCAAAAGTTCCTATCCGTTTAGCTACAAGCCACCGATCGTCTGCGCGAATATAATCGTCCTCATAAATTGCTCCGATGGTCGTTCTTGTTTTTTGTCCTTTCTCACTGCTGATTAATGTGATCAGACAGTAACATGTTCCGCTAGCCTTATCACCGTCTATGGTAAAAACCTGCTGTCCGTTAAAATGATATACAGTCTCGATTGCACTGAGATATTCTGCAAAGGCAGCTGCCATTACTTTTCGTCCTTCCAGTTTTAAAATTGTTTTGCCATGAGCCCTAGTTTCTGATACTGCATTCTCTGAAAACAATTTCACTTGCTTATTAAAATCTTTTTTGTCTCCAAGAATAGAAATTGTATCTACAAGTTCTTTAAGCAAAATCCTGTCCTCTACTTCTTTAGTATTCATAATTTATATTTTTTGAAGGATTCCCAATCCCATGTGTTTTAGTGAATAATGATTGGATATTACGCTGAAATAAAGGCTGTCTGCAAGTAGAGACAGCCTTTTGTTTTATAAAAGATCCGTATCAGGCAACCGTCAGCACAATCTTTCCCTGAATATGTCCTTCTGCTGCTCTTTCATGAGCTTTACGGGCATCAGAAAGCGGAAATGTACTATCGATAACAACGCGAATAATTCCCTGGTCCATTATAGCTGCGATTTGCTTCAGCTGCGCACCATTGGAGCGTACCTGGGTGGCAGAAACTGTTACTCCCAGTTTTTCAGCCTCTTCCCCATCAGAGAATCCCAGAGGAAAAATTGGAAACAATGCCCCGCCGCGCTTCAGTGTTCGTAAAAAACGACTACTTTTTGGGCCACCTACCGAATCGATGACAAGATCTATATTGTTTACACTATCCTCTGCCGCAGCTTTTGTATAATCTATAAACTCATCAGCACCCAGCTCGAATAATAATGCCTCTTGTTTTCCGGATGCTACCGCGATAACTTTTGCCCCTTTCCATTTAGCGAGCTGAACAGCAAAGTGACCAACTCCGCCTCCGGCTCCATTTACCAGCACCGTCTTACCTTCAAGAGGAACGGGTTCGTGTCTGTTTGGCTGCAATGGATTTTGTTCGTCGTGTCCCAGTGCTATCATAAACTGCCATGCGGTAAGAAGCGACATAGGTACAGCAGCTGCATGTACGTGATCTATGTTTTTCGGTTTTAGCGCAAGCTCGGAAATGGCTACGTTTACATATTCGGCGTACGCCTGACTTGGTCCGTAACTTGGAAAACGAACCATAGCATACACTTCGTCACCTATGGCGAATTCCTTTACATCATTGGCAACTGCCTCTATCACGCCCGAAATATCTGTACCTAAAATTATAGGAAACGGGACTTTTGGCTGCCATTCAGGCGGCAACATCTTATATCCGTCGCGCAAATACCAATCCGGTGGATTAAGTCCTATCGCATGAACCTTTACCCTCACCTCGCCGTTTTTTAATTCCGGAATAGGAGCATCTTCGTAAATCAGGACCTCAGGTCCTCCAAACTCATGCTGGCGAATGGCTTTCATTACTTTACTGTTTTGATTATTATCTTTTTTATTCTTTAAGGTTTCCATTTTTATTTATGTTATTAATGAGCTACAAAAGTAATTTAACTGTATCTTTGCCGCAAGTATGTACTAATTAGTATGTTATATACCAAAAAGAATGTATTACTGATAATCAAACACTTATAAGTAATTAAAAATGAAAAATAAGATAATAAATCCTGAAGCTGAACAAAGGTGTGGTGTCGATTACGCATTTAAACGCATTGGCGGCAAATATAAAGGACGAATTTTATGGCATCTGCATTCAAAAAAGGTATTGCGCTATGGTGAGCTGAGCAGAACTTTACCGGATATCACTACTAAAATGCTGACTCAGACACTGCGGGAACTGGAAGAAGACAAATTGATAACCAGAGAAGTGTATCATGTAGTGCCTCCAAAAGTGGAATATTCGTTAAGCAGCACAGGCCTGGAATTGATACCCTTTATAAAGCACTTGCACAATTGGGGTAATCAGCAATTGGAAAAGGAAAACCTTGAATGTCAACCCTGACCTTAGAAATCTACAATTCTAACTATAATAGATTGAGAAGAAAAAAACTGAAATTATTAGAAAATAGAAAGTTTTTTATCATCTTTGGCTATCCATACTTTATATTACTACGGAGATAAAACCTAATCAAAAATGACGCAAACAGACCAACAAAACACTGAATTTACCTCAATTTATCTAAATTCACTAATCGTTGTTTTGAAAAGGGAATATAAAATAATTTTAGCATTTACTGCCCTGCTTCCAATTATTGGAATTTTTTATATCTTAAATATCTCCAAAGAATATACTGCCAGCAGTAAGATAATGCCGGAAGTCTCCTATAAGGCGCCCAATGGTATGGCTGGTATCTATCAATTATTAAAAAAGTATAACAATAATATTGATCTCTACAATACCGAAATAACCAGTCCGGAAATTTACTCCGAAATACTTAAAACAAATGACTTCTGCGAATACATACTGAATAAGACAGTAAAGACAAAGAATAATAAAGACATAAGTTTGAAATCTTATTGCGATGGTTATTTGGAAAACAATAATCTCTTTCTTCAAAAAAGAATTGTGGTAAGCACTAATAAAAAGAACAACATCACTTTAGTGACAGTAAACATGCCGGACCCTTCCGTTGCAGCTGATATTTCCAACTTTACAACCACATATCTAATCGATTATATCACAAAATATCGTACTGAAAAAGCCAGGCAAAAACTACATTTTATTGAGAATCTGCAAAAAGATTTTTCAAAAGACTCCACAAAAAGCGAAAATCTGACAGGGGAAATTCAGGATAATCTGGAAGCCTTAACGGTACAGACAAAAATACAAATACAAGAAGATACACCAATTTTTCAAATATTAGAAAAAGCGCAGCCTCCCTTAGGCAGCAACGAACCTTCAATCCTGGAAATTCTTGGGGTATTTGTTTTTGCAGGTTTCTTAATTGGAATTGTTATCGCCTTTTTAAGAAATCATAACTACAAAATACTCCTGAATTCAAATCAAATCATTACAGCAAAAAGTGAAGAGATAAATTAGAATCTTTTCCAGGGGTTTATACCTTCTTTAAGTAATTGTTTGTACAGTAATTTTGCGTAATAAAGTTCAATAATTACGCTAACCGTAACAATTAGTACCAGAAAAGGATTGCTCCATTTGTAATAAAAGGGATGCAGAAAAAATTGCAGGATAAAGAAAAAATTACCGACTATCATGCTCGCAATTATTATAAACGACTGGCCTTGTGAATTTTTTCTCTGAAGAAACATAGCCAACATGCTTGCGGGAGTAATCAAAAGCATCATCCATGCTAAAAAAACAGGTATTTCTGCAGAAGGAAACTGAGTTAAATATTGAGAAAAAAACGGATACCCCAGAAAATTAAATAAAAAACCAATCAAAAAAGCAAATCCACTTATCAAATACCATTGTTTCTTTTCTAAGCCGTAAAAGGCATTAAAAGAACTGTATCCGTATTTAAAATACGTATAGACAATACCCAGATCACAGAAAAACCAGAGTGCGTTTGTAACCTGCGCATATACATTGAGAGGAAAGCAAAAAGAGAAAACAAATTCCCATCCTAAATTAAAAGCCAGCGGTATAAGAGGAATGCCATAGGTTTTATCCTTTATTCCCCTGTAAGCGATAAGTACGTAGGCAAAAATCCACCACAATACACCCGATAATCCTAACAATGCATTAATATATTTCATTTTATTGCTTTTACTTTTAAAAAATTCATTGCATTCAACAAAGTAGGCACATTAAATAAAATAATTGAAAATACCAATAATATTGCGTTTTGATAATTTTTAAAAGTGAGTACTCCCAAAAGCGCAAGAGGAAGAATTGTGATATAAAAATCAAAAAATAAACTTCTGGACCTTTCATTTTCCAGCGGTTTAAAAAAATAGAATTTTATAGTAAACACGATTTTAAAGACAACGAGCAGCAAAACATAGATTAAGATGGGAAATACAAAAATTTGCCAGTCTATGGCCCACATAAATACCATAAAAGATATAATTTCCCCAAACAAAACAAATCCCTGAAATAAACTTTTTGACAGCTGAGAGGTGCTGTTTACAAAAGTAGAAACACCCGCTTTTATATCGTTTTCATAATCGTCATATTGGTGAATAATTAAGGACCGCATCCCGAAAGAAAATGTCATCCAGATACTTCCACTAACTATAAATAGTAAATGATTCCCGATATCTCCTTTATACAAAAAGGAAAAAATAAAAAGAGTAGGGAAAAACTGAGATCCCAATCCGTCAAAAATAACACCAAGATATGCTTTTTCTTTTAACCTGAATTGTTTGCAGGAGTAGAGATAAAAACAAAACCAGCTTAGCCAGTAAAAAACCAAAGCATAAAAATTTGGAAACAGGAAAACAGAGTATAAAATTCCTGTAAAAAAGGCACTTCCTAAAACTATATACTTATAATTTTGGCTCAGATTAATCATTTTATTTTCTTTTCCGGCTATAAGATCATCTTCCTGATCATAATAATTATTAATTAAGCTGGCAAATACAGCAATAGTTATTATGCCTAGTATAAGAAATAAGACCAGAAAAATTTCCTGCCCGAAATCATTTTCATTCTCTTTGATAAAATACAAATAAATCAACACCAGAAAAGGTGGTAATTTAAACCACCACGTACCTATTCTAATATGTTTGAAAAAAGTCATTAATTCTTAGGAGTAAATTGGATATTTCTGGAAATTTCTTTATGAACCCCTTTTGTAAGTGCTTTAAGGAACAATTGCGGTTCTTTAACACTGTCCATAAAGAGTTCCTTAAGTTCTAAGCCAAAATTACCTTTCAACAGCAACATGTACGATATTAAAATTTTATTTTGAAAAACTTTCAGATTAATCATATTACGTTCCTGATTATCAAGATATGAACTAAAGTTATAAAGAATCAGATCTAAATCTTCAATGTGTAATTTTCTAAAGGCAACGCCTTTTCGTCCATCACTAATATTGCTGGTGTCCCTGTTTTTTTTCCAAAAAACTTCTTTAGTAAAACCAACACGGCAGTTTAGATTTTTAAAAATTATTTCGAGCTGTAGAACCCAGTCATCTCCAATATTCACTTTAGAATTCCAGCCAAAAGGTATCGAGGATTTTTTTAAGATTAAACCAGAGCTCGGGGCAATAGAATCAATCAATAAGACTTTCCTAAATTCTTTGTAATCAAAAACATAACAGCCTATATTGGGAATATTTTTATTTTTCAGAAAAGCGGTAAAAACGTTTGCATGGTATTTTTCGATAGTATTATGCTCCCAATTGGAAAAAAAAAAGTCTAAATTGTTTTCCAGCATATAGGCAATACTTTTCTCAAGATATTGATCCTGCCAGATATCATCTGAATCCAAAGGAGCTATAATTTCTCCTTTCGCATACTGCAGTCCCACATTTCTTGTATCAGCCTGCCCGGTATGTTCCTTTTCAATAAACAGAATCTTATCCCCATAAGCTGAAACTAAATCTTTTGTATTATCGGTTGAACCATCATCGACTATAATAATTTCAATATTTTTATAAGTCTGATTTAAAGCTGCCTGAATTGTAGCGTGTAGCGAATAGGAACGGTTATAGGTAGGAATAATAACTGAAACAAGAGGAGAATAACTAGTATGGATCAATGGTTAAATGTTTTTTTGTTTGGAAATGCCTTTGGCTTACGGAAAGCAAATCTAATCAATTATTTAGATATCCAAATAAAAATTAATTTTATGTAGAATTACCTTGTAAACTTTGAGATTGCATCAATCATTTCCTCTCTCCTTAACTCTTTTTATCCTTAAATTTTTGCTCCTTAAAATCAAAAAATAAACCTGCAGCAATTGCTTGCTGCAGGTCTAAAAACATTAATAATCAACCAGGGCAGCACCTTTATCTGCCTTTCTTAGTAGTACTTGTAGAATCTGTGTTTATATTGGTAGTTCCTTTTTGCTGTGTTCCGGCCGATCCTGACCCGGTTGAACCTTCTCCGGTTGCACCGGTAGTTCCTGCGCCGCTTACAGTTGTTGTATCTGAATTTGGTCCGACGGTATCAATAGTGGTTTCCGTAGAATCAGTACCTGTTGCATACGGATCTTCTGTAACAGGTTCATTTTTTTTACAGGATAGTGCGGTTCCCAACACTATAAGGAGCAATGTGGTTTTAATTAGCGTTTTCATAATTTCCTTTTTTAAGTTAGCTTACTATCAAAGATACTGCTGTATCTGTCCGAAAAGTTATATAATTTTGGTTCAACATTTACAATTTTAAAAACATAACTACCTATATATCAATATTAAAAAGTACAAAATTGCAGATATTATAGATAACAGCAAAGACTATTACTGCCATATCATTGTAACACGGCTGCCTCCGGGAATTTTATATGAAAGTAGTCCGGCTGTTTTTTCAGTGGGAAGAATTTTACCCTTGTGTACGGAAACTTCCATTTTTAGAGTTCGTTTTTCCGGAATCAAAATTTTCAGGTTACACTCAAAATCATCCGTTCCTAAAACAGTAAAAGTTAGCGTTTGTTTTGATTTTCTGGTATTCGTTATGGGGTAATCGGAGAATAATAGAAATTCTTCATTTTTAACTTTATGATACTGCCTTGTCAGGATTCCGAAACCTACTCCTGCACCGTACACCTCCTGCCCTACCTGTCCGCTTTTTTCCCAGCCGCTGTATAAGTCTTCGAGGGGAATCCAGAGATCTTTTACAATTTCACCTGTTTTTACCTCATCAGATATCATTTCCTGAGAAAGCTTTGTCGGATAATAATAGGGAAACCGGCTTATGGCATATTTTAAAAATTCCGGTATTAAAATTTTTAAAGAGGGCAGCAGATTTATTGACTCGGACTGTATCAGGTACTCCGAAAGCCCTGCGTATACTTCCATTTCTTCATATGCTGCTGTGTAGGGAGCATCATTGAGCGGAAATACCGAAAAATAATTGGGATAATTTTTACCATATCCGTACTGGCAGTCCCAAATCTGCATGTTTTTAAAAAGACAGGCCAGACAGGCATAACTCAAATCCAGATACTCCTGTTGATTGGTGATTTTATGTAATTCTAATAACGCGCCTGCGGCAAAAGCTGTATTATTGGCCTGATACAGAATATCAAAACCACAGCCTACAAGTTTTTTTACTGCTTTTTCAGCTTCACGCAGATAACGTTTATCCTTTGTCAGTCGAAATAGCAGCAGCATTAAATGTGCGTAAGATCCCGGCACGTCTTTTTCGCCGCCCTTTCCCGGTACGGTTTCTTTTTTGACTACCTCCAGGGTATCCATTTTATAAAATACCGGCCATTGGTAATCAAAATGGTGCGCGACTTTTATGGCAAAATCTATCGATTTCAGAAGTAGTTCTTCTGCCTTTTTTTCGCCATTCAGTGCAAGTCTGGCAAGATTCATAAGCGGATGATGCAGGTACCACGAATCCATAACCATTTCTTTCTTTTGCTCTTCCGATTTATCAAGCTGTTCCAAAAGTTCCGGAAGCCAGCGGTTGATCGTTTTTATCTTAGGATCGTAAAAAGAATCAATTGCATTAAGCAGGTCGGTGTAGACAGGAGGTGTTTCTCCATACCAGTCTTTCAATTCATTGAGAGGCATCAGTACTGCCAGTTGCACCATAACTTCTGCAGGGGTATCATAGTCGCATAAGTACGCATTTAGGTATGAAATCCCTTTAGTCTGCGTCCAGCAGCCTTTACTTTGATCCAGATCCGTAAGACAATTTTGTGTAATCTCAGGCCAGTTATGATAAAGCACCTCCGGATGAGGAAGTACGGTATAAACCTGAGCCAGATTATTTAAAAATTGCTGCGTTTCGGTAATTTCATTATCAATAATTGTATCGGAAAACAGCACATAGGCATCAGAGATAATATAAGCTTTATCGGAAGGCAGCGGTTTTTCGTTAGTTACAGGAAGCTGAAAACCGATCTCCGGCCACGTTCCGCCAACTGTGTCCGCCAGGGAAGTCTGCGTAGCTTCACAATACGGACTAATGGACGTAAGGTTCTGAAAATAGAAAACAGAACCCGTTTTGGGTTTCGTCACACTTGCGAATAGTATTCCCGATCTCGACCCCGCCTGATTCATGTGTATTTTGCCATTGGTGTTTTCTACATCTCCCTGTTGTGTCACGGCAATAATATCACGTGGCCAAAAAGGGATTAGAAGCGGCATAGCTGCCTTAAAGGAAGTTGTATAATGCAACAAGGCTGCTTCGCTATCGGGAAAAGTAACACAGACTTCATATTTGCCGAGCCTGGTTTCTAAATTGATCACCAGCAATTCTCCATCATCCAGTAAATTGGTCACTTCAAAGTAGCTATTCAGCCCGAATGCAGCCCGAAATGCCATTTTACCACGGTCAGGCCAATGGGCTACAATCCATATCGAATCACCGGTATTAAAAGCCTGAAAAGTATACTCTTTACATTTCTTTTCCCAGATTACGTTGTTGTTTTCCAGATCGGCATGCACAGTAGCAGCCCAGGGCGAAATAGTATGCATAAGTTAGTCGTTTAATAAATTACTGTAAAATTTTTCTATATCTGTGATTGCCTGAATTACATTATTCCGGCTAAAGGTGATTTTACCTTTGAAAACAATTTAATAATAAGTCCCTTAAGGCGGTTCTGATAATCTTCGATGAGCCAGTCCTTATAATTTTTACTGGCATGGTCAAGGCATTTCACATATTCTTTTACCCTCCACTGTATCTCCGGCTGTAATGCTTCGGCAAGTGCAATGGCTTCCGATAGCGTTTCAGCATTATCCATGCACATTTTGGCCTGTTGTCTTATAGATTCCTGTATGACTGTTTTAGGTTTTTTCTCCGTATCTATAACTTCCTGATAGGTTGATTCAACATCAAAAGCCATTTCAAGTGTATTCGGAAACTTTGCGCGTAATTCGGCTGACATGCCATGAGACTGTACAGATGAATTTCCAACTGCATTATACTGCAGCTGTTTTGCAAATGCTTCCGGTTTTTCAAAAACAAACTGCCAGTCTATTGGTGCTTCCCATTCTCCAAAACGCTGAATATTATTTCCGAGATCTGTAATTCCAAAGGTTTTCTTTGACGGAAGCCTGCGCGCACCGCGGCCAATCATCTGGTGATACAGCGTGATCGACGTCGTAGCCCTGTTGAGTATGACATGCTGAACGGTTGGCTCATCAAAACCCGTCGTCAGAATTGAAACTGAAGTGAGTACCGCATCTTTTGTTTTCTTAAACCACTTGAGGATTTGCTTACGCTCGTCGTCTGTTGTTTTATTGTCGAGATGCCTGATCGGAATCCCGGCTGCCTCAAAAGTTTCCAGTACTTTTAGTGAGGTGGAGATTCCATTATTAAAAATGAGTGTCTTTTTTCCCAGGGCATTTTCTCTGTAAACCTTTAGCAATAATTCCTGCAGGGCTGGTGAGCTGTACAGTGCATTTGATGAACTTACCGTAAAATCACCGTGTATTCCGGTTTTTAAGGAATTGGTCTCTACCTCAGCAATAAAGGATTGCGGTTTGGCCAGAAAGCCTTCACGGATCAGCGAAGCAATACTTTCGCCCGTAATAAGCGTATCATAATGATGCTTCATGGGTTTAGAGATATCCGAACTAAATGGGGTTGCGGTCACGCCTATTACAATCGCTTTTTTAAAACTTCCCATCAGCTTCCGGAAAGAATTATGATGTGCCTCATCGATAATAACAAGGCCCACATCACGGGGATTTATTCTTTTTGATTTTATCCGGTTGCGCAGTGTTTCAACCATAGCCACATAACAGTTATAATCCGGTTTAAAGTTGCCGCTTGCACTGGTAATGGTCGTATTTCGCACCCCCAGTTTTTTTAATACACCTGAAGTTTGGGTACATAATTCCTTGCGGTGGGTTAGAATTACTACGGTTTTGCCATATTGTTCTATAAATCTTCTGGCTATTTCTGAAAACACAACCGTTTTACCTCCGCCTGTAGGCAACTGGTACAAAAGCTTACTTTTGGAATTTTGTTCCAATTTTTCAAAAATGCAGTCGATATCTCTTTCCTGATAATTATAAATAGAAGTCGACGCTGGTGTATTGTTTTTCATTGGTGTCTTGATTTATAAAAGTGATTAGGCCTAAACACTTTGATTCATTTTTCTACTTTACTGTTCTGCCGGTACGAGTTGTGATTCCATAAATTTTCCCGTCACGATAGTACCTTCTTCATCTTCCCACTGGGTAATTATATTTTCTATGAATTCAGGCTCAAATCCAATAACTTTCATGACCTGATTGCCAAATTCCTGCTGTACATGCTGACCTTTCTTAAACATATGATTTTAGTTTTAGGGTTATTATTAGTAGTAATCCTGTGTGGTTAGTTATAGCACTATTTCACAAGACTAAATTAGAATAACCTATATGCCAACACTTTATATGATTCCCTTCTGTTTTTTATATTATATCAAGTCGTTTGAATCGTTTTTCGTTTTCCTTTATTCTAAAAAGCATGTCTCAAAAATATACACTTATGAAAATATTATAAACCTGATAAAATATTCTATAAGAAAGCAATCGTATAAAAGAGCTTTCTTTATGGTATTGCATGCTGTCCGGAATAATTCAATACTTTATTCTTCCTGCAGGCTATCGGTTATTAATATAAATCAAATTCCTAAACAATATGAGTGACATTGCCCGCAGGTTTGCCGAAAATCCACTTCTGATGCCAAAGGATCTGCAATCCAGCAGTACGGAACTTCAGATTATCAGTCTTTTGAATCCGGGCGTATTCCGCTTCGAAGGTAAAATCTGGCTTCTCGTGAGAGTTGCAGAATCTATCGCCCAAAAAGAAGGTGTGATTTTCTTTCCCGTAGTTAACGCATTGGGAAAAATAGAAATTATCGAAATTCCGCTTAACGATCCCGATCTGGTTGCGAATGATGCACGCGTGATTCAATATAAAGGGCTGGATTATTTAACGACACTCTCGCATTTGCGCCTGCTCTCCAGTGATGACGGAATTCATTTTTCCGAACCAAAGGAGCATGCCCTTTTAATGGGCGACGGCAGCCTTGAACAATTTGGGATTGAAGATGCAAGGGTCAGTCAATTAGGGGATACGTATTACATCACCTATACTGCGGTATCAACAAGCGGTGTGGGTGTAGGTTTGCGCACCACCAAAGACTGGAAAAACTTTGACAACAAGAAAATGATCTTCCCTCCCCATAATAAGGACTGCGCCATTTTTGAGGAACTGATCAATGGAAAATACTATGCCCTGCACCGACCGTCGAGTCCCCAGATCGGAGGTAATTTTATCTGGCTGGCAGAATCCCCGGATGGTATTCACTGGGGCAATCACCAATTTCTGATCGGAACACGTCAGGGATTATGGGATAGTGCAAGAGTTGGCGCCGGTGCAGCACCTATTAAAACAGAAAAAGGATGGCTCGAAATATACCACGGTGCCAATGCCGAACATCAGTATTGTCTTGGTGCTTTTTTAATGGATCTCGAAGATCCTTCAAAAATACTGGGCAGAACCCGTGAACCTATAATGGTACCCACAGAAAATTATGAGCTCAGCGGTTTTTTTGGCTTTGTTGTTTTTACCAACGGGCATGTAGTCGACGGAGATCAACTCACCATTTATTACGGCGCAGCCGATGAATTTGTATGCGGTGCCCATTTTTCCCTTGCGGAGATTTTAGCCGCACTGGAATAATTCGAAATATTTTTAACAACTAAAATTTAAATCATGGAGACAGCAAATTATAACACAGGTGAAATTCACTATGACCTTTGGGCTTCTTATTGGAATTTAACGACAGAACAACTTCAATGTGTAATCACCAGGATTGGCAGTACTGACTTTTTAAAAATTCAGCATTACATTCAGGCCAGGCTCACGAGAAATTGAATTTGTATTTTCCAATTATTTGAAATATGAATAGCAATAAAAAAAATCTGCACATGATACAGATTTTTTTTATTGCTTATTTTTTTTACTGAAATCTTACTTCCATGGATTCAAGATTATGTACCGTATCATATTACGGAATCCGGTGTTTGTATCACTGCTGCTTTCATAACAACTAATTTTAAATCAACAGAACGCTAAATAACTACTATGTAGATGATTAGATCTTACAATTCCTCTGATAATTCTCTATAAAAACAACTGGAAATCATATAAATATCAGGAAATATCTTATAACCTTTAGGTGACATCATTTTATAATTTTGGCAGGAGCGGTATTTTCTTTGCCGTATAAATTAAAAACTTTTCAAATGGCACCATTACATGATAAATTCAACAGCAGTAATATAACATCAGGAGAAAATGTATCCTACTGGATCGATTCTACTCCTATTATAGCCTTTGATAAACCGGATCGCGATATACAGACGGAAGTTCTTATTATCGGTGGCGGAATTTCAGGCCTCACGACAGCCTACCAATTGGCAAAAGCCGGAAAAAAGGTAACCGTTGTTGAAGATGGCTTTATAGGCAGCGGGGAAACAGGACGTACTACGGCACACCTGACCGCAGCACTGGATGACCGTTATTATTTTCTTGAAGAGACTTTTGGGAAAGAAGCTGCAAAACTCGCAGCGGAAAGCCATACAGCAGCTGTTGATGAAATCGAAAAAAATGTAACGGATTTGCAGATTGACTGCTCTTTCAGAAGAGTAAACGGTTATTTGTTCCTGCACCCTACTGACAAAGAAAAAAATTTACATAAAGAATTTGAGGCCACCAGAAATGCCGGTTTACCGACAGAACTCCTGGCAAGTACTCCTTCGCTAGCGGGTGGGGATACAATGGAATGTCTTGCCTTTTACAATCAGGCCCAATTTCATGTCCTGCAATATTTAAAAGCCCTGGCAGATGCTTTCGTTTCACTTGGAGGCCAGATATTTACCGAAGCCAGAGCAGAAGACATCACAAAAGAAGGTGCCAAAGTCAATGGTTTTACGTTTTCGGCACAAGATATTGTGGTAGCTACCAACTCGCCTGTGAATGATACACTGACGATGCATACCAAACAGGCTGCCTACAGAACTTATGTTATTGCAGGTAAAATTCCGAAAGGCAAATTACCGTACTCGCTTTGGTGGGATACCGGTGACGCGGATTCCAAATGGGTTTCACAGCCTTATCATTATGTACGTGTCGAGGATTTTGATGAGCAGTACGATTTATTGATTTCCGGAGGTGAAGATCACAAAACAGGTCAGGCCGATGAGGAAGGCATTTCCGAATCCCAGCGATATGAAAGACTGGAATCCTGGACGAGAACCTATTTTCCAATGCTGGAGGAAATTAGCTATACCTGGTCAGGCCAGGTGATGGAGCCTGTGGACTCTTTAGGATTTATGGGGAAAAATCCCGGCGATGACAATATCTACATTATTACAGGAGATTCCGGAAACGGAATGACACATGGTACCATAGGTGCTATGATCATAAGCGATGCGATACTTGGCATTAAAAATAAATGGGAAGACCTCTACAGCCCGTCTAGAATAACAATGAAAACTACCGGTGATTTTGTCAGGGAAGCCGGTAACATGGCCGCACAGTATCTGGACTGGATCTCTGCATCAGATCTGAA
Organism: Flavobacterium cupreum; assembly: GCF_003996965.1. GTDB lineage: Bacteria > Bacteroidota > Bacteroidia > Flavobacteriales > Flavobacteriaceae > Flavobacterium > Flavobacterium cupreum. The sequence goes on from NZ_QWDM01000001.1 coordinate 72,103, forward strand.
AAATACTTCCGACCTGGGAGCAGGCGAAGGCGGTGTGCTCTCTTCCGGATTAAAGAAGATTGCAGTGTACAGGGATTATGACAATAGCCTGCGGGCTTTTTCCGCCGTATGTCCTCATTTGGGCTGTATTGTACAATGGAACAATGATGAAAAATCGTTTGACTGTCCCTGTCACGGCTCAAGGTTCTCTTGTGACGGAACTCTTACCAACGGTCCGGCAAAAACGGACCTGAGCAAAATTCACATCAAATAAAAATTCTAAAAAAATAAGTACCGTTTAATTTTCAGCACCATTTTTTATACTATATGATATGATACAAACAATTCCGGCACCCGATAATGTAGTCGCCTTCAGGGCATTGGGAGAAGTAACGGCAAACGATTATAAAACCATTATAGCGCCGGCGGTAAAGCGTCTGGTGGAACAGATCAACGAAATTAATTTCCTTTTTCTGATCGATACTGAAATTGAAAATTTTACCGCAAGTGCCTGGCTCGAAGATGCTTTTATCGGACTAAAAAATTTCGGTAAATGGAACAGGGCAGCCATTGTTACAGACTCCGATCATGCCATTTCCTTTACGAATGCCTTCAGCTATGTCGTGCCCGGAAATTTCAAAGGTTTCAAAAAAGATGCATTTGAGCAGGCACTCGAATGGGTTCAGGGCAATAGTCAAAAAGAGTAATTATTTTTTCCAATATAACACTTCAAAAAATTTCTTATGAATTTATATATACTCCTTCAAATTATTATCTCCTCCATAGTTGCGACTTCTGTCATGACTCTTTTTAGTTATGCTGTCTCGGCTGCTGCACGGGAAATATACAAAGAACCGGTACTGCTTACCTATGTACTGCATAAGACTAACATTAACATATCTTCTAAAACAAAAGTAATCTTAGGATGGTTTCTGCATTATGTAATTGGCTTTTTATTTGTCTTAGTATATCATTTGTTATGGTACTACGAATTTTTAGAAATATCGTGGACAGTTAGTATCCTTTTTGGTGTCATTAGCGGCATTATCGGAATAGTGAGCTGGATTATTCTTTTTGAAATAATTCCACAAAAACCAAATATTGATTTTAAAGGATATTATATTCAGTTATTGCTGGCCCACATTATTTTTGCTGTTTCTTCTTTTATGATTTATAAACTCTTCTTATAGTAAGTGAAGTTTTCACTACCAACAGTCCGCCTTTGTCAGGAATAAAAAAATAGGGCTGTATTATTATAAATCAGGCTTAATCTTTAGGCCCAAAGGGAATCAGAATGGTAAAAACGGCTCCTTCGCCAAATATACTTTCAGCAAATATATCACCGCCATGGTTCTGGACAATCTTCTTACACATCGCCAGTCCTATTCCGGTTCCCTCATAAATAGTTTTACTGTGCAGACGCTGGAAAATATTAAAAATGCGCTCGAAATATTCCGGTTCGAATCCTATTCCATTATCCCTGATCTGAATTTTGCAAAATTCTGTTTCTGCGCTGCCGGTTTTTATTTTATGAATCGCACACAGCACAATTGTTTCAGCGGTTACTGAAATTACGGGATCCCTGTCTTTTTGTGTAAATTTCAGAGCGTTACCGATGATGTTTCGAAACAATTGTGTCATTTGTACCTCATTAGCTTTTATAACGGGTAAGCCTTCAATATAAACTTTAGCCCTTTTCTGCTCAATAAGAAGATCATAATCCTGAATCAAATGCGTTACCACATCATTGAGATTTACTTCTATAAACTGCTCATCTGATTTCGCCAGCTGTGAATAATTAAGTACATCACTAATCAGGCTTCGCATCCGCATGGAGGCATGTACAATTTTATCCATATAATTCTGGGTACCTGAGGTTCTGTTTTCCCCCAGGCTTGTCTCGAGAAGACCTGAAAAAGTAATTATTTTTCGAAGCGGTTCCTGAAGATCGTGTGAAGCAATATAAGCGAACTGAGCCAGTTCTTCATTGGACTGAAGCAGTCGTATGTTGGATTTTTCCAGATCCTCATTGGTATGTCCTAACTCATGAACCGCTGCTGCAAGTTGCTCGGTACGAACAAGTACCTGCTGTTCTAATGCCGTTTGTACTTCGTGCTGCAAAGTAACATCCTGTGCGGTACCGTTCATTCGAAGTGGGTTTCCCATACGGTCAAATACGGTTTTTCCCTGCGCATGCAGGATTCTTCTGAAACCGGTTTTAGGATGAATGACCGTATAGGTTTCATCGTAGATCCCTCCTGATTCCGGTTTTAGTGCCCACGTCAAAGCTTTGGTTATTCTTTGCTGATCTCCCTCTGCCAGTATGGGTATTACTTCGTTATAATCTTTATTGTTAGGATCAAATCCAAACCATTCAATAAGGCGATCCGAGTAGACCAGTCCATTGGTCGCGACGTCAATACTCCAGGTGCCCAGCTGTGCTAATTCAACAGCACCTCTTAATCCTGATTCTGCTTCCTGCTGTTTTTGTCTGGCATATACCTGATCGGTTACCTCAATAACAATGCAGATAACACCATAGGGCTGATCATTATCATCGCAAAGCGGTTTATAGGTATAATCGTAATAGCCAAAATAAGATGTGCCATTTTTTATAAATTCAATATACTGGGCAAATGCCTGATAGGTTTCCCCGCTTTCTAAAACATAACTATATTTTTCAAATAAATCCGTTTTCTTTAATTCAGGAATCGTTTCGGTTACGGGTTTTCCGATAATGGAGGCATCGCGTCCAAAAATTTCAAGCATTTTCTCATTAGCCTCCCGTAAAATCATTTCTTTGCCCACATATACCAGATTGGCAACCGGTGAGCTGTAAAATATTTTGCGTATAAACTCCTGATTTTCTTCCAGCAAACGGTTTGCTTGCACCTGGGAGGTAACATCTATAACAACATCTAAAATAGCATATACATTTCCCGTTTCATCAAACAGCGGTTTATAGGTAAAGTCCAGGTAAAATGTGGTGAGCCCCCCCTTTACATTTATATCTGCCCGTGCTCCTTTTTGTTCATATTGCTTTCCGGTGCTGTAAACTTCTTTAAGAATTTCCGGAAAAGGCTGGTTTTTGGCTTCAGGAAAAACATCTAACATATTCTTGCCAATGATTTCAGGGCCTCTTCCCCATTGATCCATTATAATTTTATTGGCAATTTCAATACGCATATCCGGTCCAACATACAGGCAGGTACCTACCGGTGCTTCTTCAATTAAAGAACGGAAGCGCTTCTCACTGTCTTCAATTTTTCTTCTGGATAAGAGCTGTTCGGTTACGTCTACAGCCATATGCAGGACTGCAGAACTTCCTGTTGATTCGGTGATACGATCGTACGAAAAGTTAAAATAGCGACGCTCCAGTTTACCATTTATTATTAAATCGACAGGCTGGTCATCACCTCTGAAAGGGGTTCCTGTTTTTTGAACGTCAATAACGGTCTGCAGGGCCTGCTGGTCTATAAGTTCCGGCAGTGTTTCGATCATTTTTTTGCCTAATACCTCAGCTGCAGATTTTTTATTCATAAAGTCAAGCATCGGTTTATTGATGCTTTCTATGACCACATCTTCACCTCTTGAAAGCAATACCGCCACCGGTGCCTGTTCGATCATATTTCGAAAGCGTGTTTCACTTTGCTGAAGTAATTCTTCCGCACGTTTTATCTCTGTAATATCACGTGTTGTTCCGGCAATGGCCTCTACATCTCCCTGATCGTTTACAACCGGGACAAGAATATAATCGTAAATCCGCCTGCCTAATTCAGCATGTGGAAAAGAAACTGTTCCTCTCACTATTTTTTTTGTGGCAACTACCTCATCAATTTCCTGTTCGTGCATTTGCGCGTGCCATTCCTCGTAGCCGTTTTCCCTTAGTCCCTTACCAATAGCATCCTGCTCCGATTTGCCCCACATGGTAAGTAAGGCCTTGTTGGCATAAATAAATTCATACGATAAACTAAAAACATATACCAGATCGGGTGTATTGTTGGTAATGGAATCATAAAGCCGTTTTTGTTTCTGTACATCGGCCAGCGCATTTTTCAGATTGATTTCTGTCTGCTTTGCTTCTGTTATATCTTCGGTAGTGACCACAAGAAGTTTAGCCTGCTTTACGGCCGTAAAACGGAACCAGTGCTGCATGCCTTCACCGGTATACCACTGTTCAAAGGTGGCCGTAACACCCGTTTCGGCAACCTCAATAAACTTTTCGAGAATGCCGGTTTCTTTTACCATGGGAAACAGGTCGCTGTACCGCTTGCCTTTATAGTCTATATCACCAATCCATTTGAAAGTATAGGCATTAAACAGTAAAATTGAAAAATCTTCTGTTTTGCCCTCCTCGTTGTAAAGTGCCTCCATTACGGCAATCCCATTTGAGGAAGAGTTAAAAACGGTTTGAAAAAGGTCTTTATTTTCTATTAGCTCCATTGTTGTATCTAAAGTCTGTCAAAGCATAGCTGCTTTTGTATTTTTTTAATTCTCAAAACACTTACACATTTTATCTGATCCGCACTAACAATAAGCCAGTGCAGTTTTATTTCGCCTTTTTACTTCAAAATCAGAAGCGGCTCACAACCAAATTATAGTCTGTATGTCTTAAAGAAGACAAAAACAGTAAAACGTAATTAATATAAAAATAAAAAAAAAGTGGTAAACTTTGATTACCTGCCGCTAAATAAAAATTCCGGATCCTGACCGAAGATAATTCGTAAGAAAATTTATAAAGATTTTCCTCTTTTTTGTTTAAATTGGTGTACTATTTCCAAAACTTCTTTGTAAAAAATAAAATGCTATGGAAGCAAATACACTAAATCATACCGAAGCCTGGGTAATCGCTCTGCTGCTATTTTCCCTAATGCTGATTTCAAGTTTTGTTGGAAAACTTTTAGGAAATTACATTCGTGATAAAAAAAGCACGAAGGAAAAATCCACTGAGACTTCAGCGCTGACAGCATTGCTTTTCTTTTTACTGGCTTTTACGTTTGGCATGAGCGGGGACCGTTACGATTCGCGAAGAAAAATCGTGGTAGAAGAGGCCAATAGTATTGGTACGGCCCTATTGCGAACCGATTTATATCCGGATGCAGCCCGAAACTTATTTCGCAAGGATTTTCAGGAATATGTTGAAGCAAGAATTTCCTACTATGAGGTAGGCGCGGATACAAAAGGAATTTTAAAAGCAGACAGTCTGTCGCAGCTCATTTCCTCCCGGTTGTGGAAACGTGCAGCCACGTTGTCCAAAGACCCGGCTAATCTGGCAGCCACCCAGCAGATGATTCCGGCGTTAAACGATATGATCGATGCTACTACTACCCGTCTTGCAGGCGAGAAAGCAAAGGTGCCTCAAAGTATTATCATCATGTTATTTTTTCTGGCTATTATTAGTGCCTTCTACGGCGGCTATTCCGAAGGTCGCAAAGACAGGGCCGACTGGCTAATACAGATCGGATTTTGTCTGATTGTTTCTTTAGTGGTGTTATTTACACTGGATCTTGACAGGCCGAGAAGAGGCTTTGTAAATCTGGACGTCCCAAATCAGACTATAATAGATTTGAGAAAGAACTTCGAATAATTGCCATGTTTGTAGCCTAAGATAATATCAGGCCCAGATCTATCCTTTATATTTTTCCAGCTGCATGTTTTTTTGTTGGAAGGCTGTAATTTATTCTGATTTTCAACACTTCCTGTTTTTTAAATTTTTCCTTACACGATTACCGGTAAACCGTATTTTATTGGAATGCCTTTTTGATGCTTCAAAACCAAAAAAATGAAGTATTGTGATTTTTCCATAGTAGAAAATACCAAAGCTTTAAAAAGCACAATTATTTACTATGCTAGCATACAAATAAAAATAGTCAAATACTAACAAAGTGGGAATTATGTAACTTTTTGTACGAAATTATGTAAGCCGTTGTCATATGAAAGTGTCAAATTTGAGTAAAGGAAAAACTGTTATTGTAATACAATAATTACAATGGCTTTTGGATTTGCATTTTTTCAATCTAATAATCAGCAATTTAACAATTAACATCAATTAGAAGAAGAATTTCAAATTTTGACGGTCGCACGGCTAACAATTATCATACTTAACCCCCAAATCAAATATGAAAAAAACGCCCTTATCCACAATTTTATTTAGCTGCGTTGTGCTTTTTATTCACAATATTGCCTTATCTCAGAATCTGCCCCCTCCGGGCCTGCCTGATGAGCCGGTGGTGATACCCATAAATTCGATGATTTATGTATTGTTAGCTATAGGAATTGTGTTCGGTATCTATATTATCGCTACAAGAATAAATAGACAAAATGCATAAACTATAGCAACGCAAATTATTAAATAGCACTAAAGCTGCGAGTTAAAACTGACAGCAGGTGATTATCAATTAAAAGAAAGAAAATATGAAAAATACTTTACTATTACTTTTTATTTTAATTTCCGTGCCGGGCTTTTCGCAACTTCATATTGGCGCCAACACGCCTGTGTATGTCAAGAATCAGGTTTTGTATGTGACTCAGGGTATGAATCTGGCTGCAAGTTCCAATCTGTACTTGCGCAATAACTCTCAGTTATTACAAGGCACTACGGGAACTTCTACAAATACAGGAACAGGAATTGTGTCTGTATATCAGGAAGGAACCTCCGATAATTTCGAATACAATTACTGGTGCTCGCCTGTTGGAAATCCGACGATTGCAACTGGTAATACCAGTTTTGGAATCTCATTGCTAAATCGTCCGACATCTTCAACTGCTGCGGTTGCTGCCACAGCGCTTCCATTGTCAAATTACAACGGAACTTCCAACCCGCTGGCTATCGCCTCTTACTGGATCTACAAATTAACCAATGCCAACAACTACTCACAATGGGTTCAGGTTGGTAATGCAACTACCATTGCGGCAGGAGAAGGTTTCACCATGAAAGGTACGGGCGGCACTGATGTTACCGATCCTGAAACTACTGGAGTTGCCAATAATCCAGGATCAGCGCAGCGATATGATTTCAGGGGAAAACCGAATGATGGCAATATCAGTGTGGCCGTCGGATCCGGGAATGCGGCGACGCTCACCGGAAATCCATATCCGTCGGCAATAGATCTAAATGCTTTTTTAATGGATCCGACAAATTCTGCCTGCACCCGAGTAGCGTATTTTTGGGAACAGGATAAAACAACCAATTCTCATTATTTATCTGCCTACAGAGGAGGTTACGGAACATATTCGCCCGGGGTTTTAGGATCAAACGGAGTATATGTCGCCGCTACTTTTAACAGTTATAAAAGCGACGGTACGTTAAACACAACCGGTACAAGTTCCGGATTGGTCATACAGCGAAAATACTCGCCTGTCGGACAGGGTTTTTTGATAAACGGCGCCAGCAATGGTACGGTAACTTTTAAAAATTCGCATCGTTTCTTTTATAAAGAAGGCTCCCCTTTATCGCAATTTGCAAAGTCTTCACCGGATAAAGCAGCCGCTGGTAAGGAACAAAAAGAAGAAAAAGAGGAAGAGATTATCATAATCTCACACATTAAATTAAATACCATAATCAATAATCAGTTTACCAGGCAACTTGCTTTGGCATTTATTCCGGAAGCAACAGATGGCGTGGATCCGGGTATCGATGCCTTAAACATGGATCAGACACTTCCGGGTGATGTTTCGTTTTGGCTGGATAATGGTAATTATGTCATACAGGGCGTTAATTTTGAAGTGACAAAAAAAATTCCTTTAGCCGTAAAGGCAGCAACAAACACTACCTTAAAATTTTATATTCCCGAAGTTGTAAATTTTGACCCTTCGCAAAATATTTATATCTATGACGAACTCGATTCGTCATATCATGATATAAAAACAGGAATGTATGAAGTTACTATTGCACCGGGTACTTACACAGACCGATTTAAAATTGCCTTTACCAATGTAACCCTGGGCGTTAATGAATCGGCTAAAAACAATCTTTTTATAAGTCAGGATAATACCAATAAGATATTAACTGCCTCAAATCCGAATAACCTCGTATTTAAGTCATTCGCTTTATATGATATTCTGGGTAAAGCCGTCCTGACCAAAAACAATCTAAAAGAAGAACAAAATTATAGTTTTTCTACTTCAGGCCTGAGTTCAGGAGTTTACATTGCCGCTTTTGTAACCGCTGATAATGAAAAAATCACTCAAAAAGTCATTATATCAAATTCAGGAAAGCAATAATCAGATTTAAACGATCATCCAAATATTTAATCTTCAGTACTAACTAAAAATAATGATTATGATCCATAAATATACCCTTCAAAATTATAAGAACTTCTTGTTATTTCTTTTTTTCTTATCATCGTTTTTAGGAAATGCACAAATCGGAATCGGCACGACCACTCCAAATGCAAGCTCTGTTTTAGATATAACGTCTACGACCCAGGGTCTACTTCCGCCACGTATGACCACGATACAAAGAAATGCTATTGCTACACCGGCTGACGGACTGCTTGTTTACGACACCGATTTAAAATTGGTCTACAGCTATGTCTCCAGCTCATCCTCTTGGATACCTCTTGGCGGAGCGCTGCCACGACTAAATTTTAAACGCATAAGATCGACGGACAATCTGGCAACTGTACTGGCTACCGAACTAGCGGCTGGTGGTGGTGCCAAATATGTTTTGACTGCCAATACCTTATACGAAATTAACGGACAGGTAGTCTTTAATTTCCCAATAGACCTTAATGGTGCTTATCTGGACGGCCTGGATGCTAATGAAGATATTATCGTTAAAACATCCGGAAATCTTTTTGACGGCACTACGGGAGGCAGTGTGAGGAATCTTACCATTACGACACCTGGTGCTACCGTCTTTAATCTAAATTCCGCAGTCTCAACGTCTACTTTTCTACTTAGGGATTGTATCATTGCCAATTCGGCTAGTGTCGGTACAATAGCAGGTTATGGTTTAGTTTTTATGAGTATTGTCAATTTTTCAGGAAATACCACCGGTATCACTTACACTAATATTGGCCAGTTATTGTTAAGCAATCAGGCCTGGTTCAGCAATAATGCCGGTACTTATGAGAAATTTACAGGAACATTCAATCTGATCGAAAAACAGGGAGGGTTCTCCAATGTTAGTTCCGGAGCGTATGGTTTGGATGTTTCCACCGCAGGCCTTACGATTACGGGAGATGCCGTTTTAGAGTCGGTTGTTTTTACAGGTCCTACTCCTGCTACCTATATCAGACCTTATGCAACTCCGTCAACCACTACCTTCACGGGTTTTAATTTTAGTACCAGCTGGACCGTCAGGGCTGCAGGAATACCAACTGAAGCAGATGCAAATTCCGTAGGGGATTTTTCAATGGATTATCCTGTTAACTCCGGTCTTGGTGTAACCTTAAACAATTCAACTCCCAGTGATATCGTAAAAGTCGGGGTAAGTACCGGTAGTGCGCCCTCAACAGTATATTCCAATTTGTTCAGATTTGCAACAGATGCCGGTACTGCCGGTTACAACAGGCTAAAATATGTCGGAAAAAAGAAAAGAATTTTTCAGGTATCGGGATCCATTTCTTTTCAGGTCCCTGGCACCGGAGTTTTCATAGCCTACATTATGAAGAATGGTACTCCCTTAACGCAATACAAAATCTACGGAAGAGGAGCTGCCGTTAATGATATTATCGTGCTTCCCTTAAATGCCACTACCGAATTAACTACCAACGATTACATCGAAGTGGCTTTACAGCGTAATTCCGGAGCGACAGGTCAACTAGTGGTTCCCAATATTACTGTAACTATAAAATAAGCATTAGAATTATCCTTAGAGTTCAATAATCTTGTTTGGTACTGATTTTATGTTTTTTCGAATTAAACTCAGTATCAAACATCTATAAACCCTGCTACAAACTTTTAAGTTTATGTAGCCTGCTTTCCTTTTTATAATAAGCGTTAGAAACAAGTCTGTGCGTAAAACCATATCCCCTTTACAATAAGCTTTTCAGGCCTGGTACACCTTTATTTATTTCATTTTCATTATTCATTGAAAACAAACAAACTTATCCGGCTTTATTCACTACATTCGTAAAATCACAATATATAGTGTACCACTTCATTTTAGGAGTGGGTAACTATTACAGGATTACGGCATACCTAATACTCCATTTAACTATAAAATATCGGTGCTTTTCCAGCAAATTACTGCCATTATTTTCTAAATAATATTACGCTTATATGAGCAGCAAAGCAAAAAAAGGCAAGGAACCGATTACCTCCGGCGAAAAAACTTCACTCTATACTAAAGAAAACAGAGCTGAAAATTTACAGCTAAGCATCGCCAAAAAAGAAATCATTTACCAAAATACAGAAAAGGAAAAGCGGGCCTCTGAACTGGTTCTTGCCAATGAAGAACTGGCCTTCCAGAGCGACGAAAAAGAAAAACGTGCCGCCGAACTTATTATTGCCAATAAAGAACTTGCTTTTCAAAACAAGGAGAAGCAAAAGCGTGCTGATGAATTGTATGTGCTGAATGAACAGTTAAGAGCAAAGGAACAGCAGCTACAAAACCATATTAATGCCATTGCAGTTTCTAATGCTTCAATAGAGTTTGATCTTGAAGGCTACATCCTCACTGCGAATCAAAATTTCCTAAAGATCATGGGCTATGCCAAAAAAGACCTTATAGGAAAGCACCATAGCCTTTTTGTCGATAAAGAATATGCAAAATCAGCTGCTTATAAACAGTTCTGGACTACGTTGAAGAAAGGGGTTTACCAAAAAGACGAATTTCAAAGAGTCACCAAAAAGGGCAAAAGTGTATGGCTGCTGGGCAGTTATAATCCCATTTTGGACATTTCCGGAAATCCTTATAAAATATTAAAACTCGCCACTGATGTTACCCTTGCCAAAAGGCAATTTCTGCAATTGGCGACAGAGGCCGTGGAAAAAGAAAAACGTGCTTCAGAACTGGTCATCGCCGTTAAAGAACTTGCTTTCCAGAACAAAGAAAAAGAAAAACGTGCCGCAGAATTAATTATTGCCAATAAGGAACTGGAGTTTCAGAATGAACAGAAAGAAAAGCGGGCTTCAGAGCTGGTCATCGCCGTGAAGGAACTTGCTTTTCAGAATGAAGAAAAAGAAAAACGTGCCGCAGAATTAATTATTGCCAATAAGGAACTGGAGTTTCAAAACAATCAGAAAGAAGATCGTGCTTCGGAGCTGGTCATTGCCGTTAAGGAACTGGCTTTCCAGAATGAAGAAAAGGAAAAACGCGCTGCAGAATTGATTATTGCCAACAAAGAACTGGAATTTCAGAATAAGCAAAAGGAAAAAAGAGCAATAGAACTCGTCACGGCCCATAAAGAACTTGCCCATCAGAGCAGGGAAAAAGAAAAACGTGCCGCCGAACTGATCATTGCCAATAAAAAACTGGCGCTGGAAAACATACAGAAAGAAAAAAGAAAAGCCGAAAAAGAAAAAAGCGCTGCGGCCCTGATAGTGACTAACCGGGAGCTGGCTTATCAGGAAAAAAGAGGAAAAGAACTTACGCTGGCCAATAACGAACTGAAAAAAGCCCAGGAAGAACTGGGTGCATTTTCATACTCAGTCTCTCACGATTTACGGGCTCCGATCCGCGCCATCAATGGGTACACACAAATTTTAGTAGAAGACCATGCCGACTCGATTGACGAGGATGGCAAAAAAGTACTGCAGGCCGTGATACACAATTCCAGAAAAATGGGACTGCTCATTGACGATCTGCTCGCTTTTAGTAAACTGGGGCGTAAACAAGTCAGCGCTTCTGCCATCAATATGGATGCTCTGGTCAACGGAGTCATTAATGATATCGTTTTTGACGCCGACGCAAAAACACCCCTGTTTGATTTACAGGCACTTGCCCCTTCCAATGGTGATCCTTCACTCATCAAGCAGGTCTGGATCAATCTTATTTCCAATGCGATTAAATACTCGCAATACAAACCTGAAATCCGCATTAAAATTACCTCCGCTGTTCAAAAAGACAAAATTGTATACTGCGTACAGGATTATGGTGCAGGCTTCGATATGGAATATTACGATAAATTATTTGGCGTTTTTCAGCGCCTGCATTCACAAGAGGAATTTGACGGTACGGGCATCGGCCTGGCTATTGTTCAAAAAATAGTAAGCCGCCATCATGGAGCGGTTTGGGCAGAATCAAAATTAGACACAGGCTCCAGTTTTTACTTTAGCCTTCCAAATATTCAACATTAAAACATACAAAATGAATTACGATAACATTGAAATATTATTTGCCGAAGACAGCTTAGATGACGCTATGCTAACCATTCGCGCACTCACCAAAAGTGGCTTTACCAATAAATTACTGCACGTAAAAGATGGAGCTGAAGCCCTTGATTTTATTTATTGCCGTGGTGTGTATGCTGAACGAAATCCCAATTCACATCCGAAGTTATTTCTTCTGGACCTCAAAATGCCAAAGGTTTCGGGAATGCAGGTGCTCGAAAAAATCAAAGGTGATCCTGACTTCAAATCAATTCCGGTCGTGATCCTTACCTCTTCCCAGGAAGATCCGGATATCGCCAAATGTTATGACCTTGGGGCAAACAGTTATATTGTAAAACCTGTAGACAGCAATAATTTTTTCAACGCTATTAAAGAGATGGGAATGTACTGGATGATATTAAGTCAGCCTTCCTTATAAAAACAAACCACACTTTATAAATATTTTAAAATGAAAAAAGAAATTAAAATATTAATACTGGAAGACAACGTGACAGATGCTGATTTAATAATAAGGCAAGTGCACAAATCGGGAATAAGCTTTTTGCCAAAAATCGTTGAAACCCGAAAAATGTTTGAGGAATCTCTTGATCTTTTCGCTCCGGATATTATTTTATCAGATTACTCCATGCCGGCATTTGATGCCGCTACGGCATTTCGTATGCTGAAAAATAAAAATCTTCATATTCCTTTTATTATCGTTTCAGGCACTATAGGCGAAGAGAATGCCGTGCTGCTTTTAAAAGAGGGTGTGACTGATTTTGTTTCGAAAAACAACCTGCTTACCTTATCTCAAAAAGTGATCAGGGGACTAAAAGAAGCGGAAGAAAGCCAGGAAAAAAAAGAAATCCTTGAAAAATTAAAAATACAGACTGCAGCGCTTCTTATTGCCAACAAAGAACTGGTATTTCAAAATGCTGAAAAAGAAAAACGGGCTATCGAATTAATTAATGCCAATAAGGAGCTTCTTGCCTTTAATTTTATCTCCAGTCATGACCTGCAGGAACCTTTGCGTAAAATTCAGACTTTCATTTCCATCATTATGGAAAATGAAATGCAGGGCATGACACAGGCCGGAAAAAATAATATGGAACGCATACATGTTTCGGCGACGAGAATGAGGCAGCTTATTGAAGATTTACTGGCTTTTTCCCGTGTAAACAGCATTGAACGCGAATACGAAATGAGTGATCTGAGAATAATCATCGAAGATGTAAAGACAGACCTCAAAGATACGATTCAGGAAAAGAAAGCAGTCATTGCTGTCGTCGGTCCGCTTTTGCCGGTAAATGTGGTCGTATTTCAGTTTCGCCAGCTTATTTATAACCTGATCAGCAATGCCCTTAAATTTTCACATCCTGATTTGTCACCGCATATTACAATAGAAACCAGTATTATTGAGCATCATAACTTAAAACTTCGCAACCAGAATTTTCAGCCGCAAAAATGCGATTACTGGAACCTTACTTTTAAGGACAACGGGATTGGTTTTGAAGCTGAATTTAACGAACTCATTTTTGTAATGTTCCAGAGGCTGCATCACAGCCACGAATATTCAGGTACCGGAATAGGTCTTGCCATTGTAAAAAAAATCGTCGATAACCATAACGGGATTATTCATGCAGAAGGTATCCTGAACGAAGGCACCACTTTTGAAGTTTTCATTCCTGTGCACCAAAATTCAGAGACCGTACTTCAAGAGACGGTATTAATAGATTTGCAGTACGAGCTGGCGAATGTATAATATTGTTTCCGTGCAAAATGTACTGTCTTTTGAGAAGTTTTTTTATAATGACCTTCTGGATTTTCATGCTCTTTTAAATTAAAACACTGGTTAAATTTTGTTAAATTATAAGTGTCCCTATTTTTTGGATTGCCATAAAAAAAAATAGTTATTTATTTGTAGCATGGAAAAAAATAGCAATACCGGAATTTCGCTGTCTGATCACTCTACAACTATTTCTTCAGCAGCCTCCTTTCAGGATAAAACCAAATCAGCCTTTTTTGTTGTCTTGTCTTTTATTACGATTAGCTTGAATGCTCAGGGCATTCCTGTGTTGCGAAATATCGCAAAAGCAAATCAAAACAATACCCGAAACTATACAGGAACGCCAGGAAAAAAGTATTGGCAAAACCGCGGTGATTACACTATAGCCGTTGATTTTAATCCTTCTACAGGAGAACTTCAGGGAAAAGTAACTACTTTATATACCAACAATAGTCCGGATACGTTAAAATTACTGGTAGTCAAATTATTTCCCAACTTTTATAAAAGCAATTCCATGCGGAATATGGTGGTGGACACGGAAGATTTGGGTAAAGGTATTCAAATAAGCAGTATCAGTATAGAGGGAACTCCCTATAGTCAGGACAAGCGTAAAATTCGGGGTACCAACATGTACTTGCCGAACGTAACCGTTTTGCCGGGGAAAACCATAACTGTTGCAATGGACTACAATTATGTCCTGAACAAGGGATCTTTTGTCAGGACCGGAACAATAGATCCTGAGAGTTTTTTTATTGCTTACTTTTTTCCACGGATCGCTGTTTATGATGATGTCGATGGCTGGGACGAACATCCTTATGTTGGAAAAGAAGAATTTTATAACGATTATGGTAATTTTTCCGTAGCGGTGACCGTTCCCGGAAATTATCAGCTGTGGGCGACCGGTGACCTTAAAAATCCTGACTCCGTTTACGAAAAACATATCATTGACAAGATCGGCCTGGCAGAAAAAGGAGATGCTATTATCGATATCATTACCCCTTTGGATATTAAAAATGGGAACATTACCTTAAAAAACAAAACCAACACCTGGAAATTTGAAGCCCTGAATGTTACAGATTTTGCCTTCGGACTAAGCAGCCATTATATCTGGCAAGCGAGAAGTGTTGTGGTCGACGATGCGGGTAATCGTACAAGAGTTGATGCGGTTTTTAATCCCGATCATACTAGTTACAACAAAGTGGCCAATTATACCGCAAAAACTATCGAATTGATTAGTAACCATTTTCCAAAAATACCTTTTCCGTATTCCCATCAGACTGTTTTTGAAGGACTCGATGCTATGGAATATCCAATGATGGTCAACATGCTGCCTTTTGAGGATCATAATGAGCTGCTTGAATTAACTACGCACGAAGTTTTTCACAGCATATTCCCTTTTTATGTGGGTACAAACGAAACCAAATATTCTTTTATGGATGAGGGCTGGGCAACATTTACAGAATTTTACTTATCGCCTATGATCGATTCTTCCGTACCCCTGGCCTATGACATTAGCTCCGTAAACAATAGCGCAGGAACAGCAGAAGACATGCCGGTTATTACGCCGACACCACAGTTATATGGTAAAGCTCGTTTCTCCAATAAAGACTTAAAGCCTGCACTGGCACATCTCTATCTTAGGGAATGGATGGGACATGACCTCTTCATTAAAAGTGTGCAGGGTTATATTAAAAATTGGGCAGGTAAACATCCCACGCCTTATGATTTTTTTAATAATATGGAAAGCGAAAGCGGACTGGACTTAAAATGGTTTTGGAAAAACTGGTATTTTGAAAATAATGTTCCCGATCTCGCCATAGCAAAAGTACAGCAACTAAAAAAGGGATATACAATTGTAATTTCCAGTCCCGGAACGTTGGCAGTTCCTGTGCATTTAGTCGTTCACTATTCTGATGGCACTCAGGAAATGATCTCAAGAGACATCAGCTGCTGGAAAACCGGAAATAAAGAAGTAGCTATTTCCTTAAAAACACCAAAATCTATTGTTAGTGTAGATTTGGGGGATGCTTACGATATCGACATTGAGAACAGTAACAATCACTGGAAAAAGTAATGTAATATTCCCGGAAAAACCGATACTAAAAAAAGCCGGTGAAACGATCTTCACTGGCTTTATACTGATTCTGAAAGACAGTATGTTTTAACACTTTACTCAAATGGGCCATTCAGAATTTTAAAATATAAAAAATGAAACCTGCTGTAAAAAAGCTTTTTACGTTGAAAATTATTACTTTTAACCCGTTGGGTCAAATTCACGGAAACGCTGTCGTAATCTAAAAACAAATGGATAAGAAGTATGAATTGGAGTAAAATATCGTTATTCTTTTAGAAATCAATTTTAGCCTGAGCGGAGTCGAAGTCCTTTCCATGTAAAAAAAGCCTTCGACTCCGCTCAGGCTGACACCAATTTTTCATACACCCACTGCCTTACTTTACTACCACAAAAACCACACTTTAAAAAGATGAAATATAAATTAACCCTGTTCCTCGTCCTTCTTTTAGCAAGCAGTTGCGCTGTTAAAAAACCGAAAAAAAAAGAAGACGTTATAACGATCCAAAATAGTTTTGATGATAAGGCCGTCAGCTGGTTCACCAACACAGGAACCGGAACTATAAAAGGACTGGCAAAATTTAAATCCAAAAACGGAGAACTGCGTTTTGGACCGGAATTCCGGGTAGAACTCATGCCTTATTCCCTGTATACAGAAGAGCGGTTAAAAAAAATATATCAAAACAAAAAGTCAGGGTTTATTTATCTGGAAGATGGTGTCCCAAAATTTACGCCGGATCCGGAAGGCTACCACAAAACGATAAAAACCTTCTGTGATAAAGAAGGCAATTTCGAATTTAAGAACCTTCCGCCGGGAGACTATTATATTGTCGCTTTTATGATTTGGGAAAATCAAAACGTAAAAACGGGAGGTGGATTAATGCAAAAAGTAGTGCTCTCCGATGGTGAATCTGAATCGGTTAAAATGATAAATTTTTAGAAGGCGGAAAAAAAGGATCAATCCCAAAATCTGTCAAGAAAGTAAAAAATTACTCTTTTTTGGTAAACCCTTTTCGGGTCATATCGCCCCAGCCTTTCGTTCCCCTTATTTTTTCCTTATAGCCCACTAAGGCAGCATAAACCGATAACGGATGAAAATACAAAGGTTCGATAAAAGCCGCTAAAAGCAGTTTGAAAAAATCCGTTTGCTTCGGATATTTATGATACGTCCGTTCTTCGCTGTACAGGGCAATCACCGAAAACATCACCGCAAAAAAGTATACAAACAGCACCAGCAAAAGGAAAAAATGCCAATTAAGCAGTCCTAAAATAATAAAGACAATTGTGATCGCAATACCGGCAAATTCTATTCCGGGAGCAAGGAATTCAAATAGTGCCCAATATGGGACGCTAAGCATGCCCAGCACTTTGTATTTCGGATTCAGGAACATTCTTTTGTGAAAGCTCAGCGTTTCAATCGTTCCCCTCATCCAGCGGCTGCGCTGTTTCCTGAATATCTTAAAATCCTCCGGTGCCTCGGTCCAGCACAGCGGATCCGGGATATAATGAACGGAATACGGCATTTTGTTCTCCAGCATGTAACGTCGCATGCGGACGACCAGTTCCATGTCTTCGCCTACCGTTTTGGTGTTGTAACCGCCTGCCAGCAGTGCTATCTCTTTATCAAAAGCGCCAAAGGCTCCGCTGATCAGCAACAGGCCGTCGAGTCTTCCCCAGGCCATCCTTCCCAGAAGAAACGCCCGCAGGTATTCTAAAACCTGTATTCTGGGCAGCATAAGATCTGGAATGTTTACTTCCACCAGACGGCCGTTTTTTATAATGCACTGGTTGGCGATACGCACTACCCCGCCGGTGGCAATAATTCGTTTGCCGTGTGATTCCAGAAAAGGTTTGGCCAGTTTCAGCAGCGAATCCTTATCCAGGATACAGTCCACATCAATGCAGACCACGTACGGATTCTGTGCAATGTTCAGGCCTACGTTCAGGGCATCGGCTTTACCGCCGTTTTCTTTGTCTACCACTATCAGCTTTCTGTAGGCCGCATTCCGGGACACATACAGGCTTTTAATTTTTTTGGTCTCAATTTGCGGGTGAATGTGCCGTTCCGTCTGCACCAGATCATAGGTTTTGATCAGTATTTCCATCGAATTGTCTTTACTGCCATCATTTACTACAATCACCTCGTAATTATTGTAATTTAAGGAGAGTAACGATTTTACATTTTCTTCAATGGTAAAGCTTTCATTATAGGCAGGGGCAATTAACGAAAGTCCGGGTGCAAATTCACTGGTAAGAAGCACATTATAATCTACAAAACTGTTTTTCTTCAGATATTCCCGTAGTTCTCTCACAGACAGATGCGCCAGTATCAGGTAAGACGACATCAGCAGTATAGCGTACCCCAGAATCAGGATCAGATATACATGCGAGAACAGGGCTATTTCATTATTAAAAAAATCCATTGGCTAAGCGTTTAAGGTCTTCAGTACGTTTTGCGCTTCATATTGTATAATGGTATTGTGCGTCCGGGCAGCCAGCTCTGCCACATACGGAAGCTTTTGCGTGAGCTTTAATTCTCTGATCAGTTTCAGTCCAAGCGCCACCACAGTAGTGTTTTGCGATTCCAGCAGGAATTCAACCCCTTCTGTATCCCCTATATCATGTTTTTTAAAAGCGCTTATAATATTGACCTGCGTCCAGTCGTCAATTGGGTAAGGATGTTCGGTAAGGTGCGTGATGCCTTTTACGCCACCCAGTTTGATACAGGCGTTGAGCGCTGTTATTTTCAGGGTTTTGTTCTGGGCTTTAGAGACGGTAAGGATACTGCTAAAAACCCTCGTAATATTCATTTCCGCCACCTCTGTAATACCTTTGCACTTGATCTCCCAGTTCGGGTTTCTTAGTTTTTTAAACGAGTCCTGTATGAGCCCCGATTCCTTATAAAATTGTTCCAGTTTCCTGGCATAAATACCTTCATAGTTTTTATGCAGGCTGATCACCGATTCCGTCAGCACTTCCCTAAAGAAACCATCCTCAATAAGCCTGCTGAAATCCTGATTTTCTTTTAACGCGGCTAGTGAGGTATCCTCAAAAATAAGGGCGAATAGTATTTTTTCAATCAGGATCGTATATTCGATAGTGAGCTTTTCCTTTCTGATGTTGCTGTTGCGGCTTCTGACGATCATCAGGTACAATATAAAAGCCACTACTATAAACAGCACCGTCGACACGATCAGGAAATATTCTACCCATGCCCCGCCTTTATAAAATTCCCAAACCTTTTCCATATCAGAAACGTTTTGTAATAATGAGCTGCGCACTAAACCTGTTTCTGTACGCATCCGGTAAATATTCTTCATATTCGTAAAGGAAAACAGGCCGTACCAGAAATGAATTTCCGATACGATGCTGATATTGTATTCCGGCCCTGTACGCTTTCAAAGGTCTCACAAAATTATTGTACAAATAAAAATAAGGGACATTGCCGTACTGCAGTTCCAGCCGTAGTAAACTTTCTTTTTCTTCATTGGCTTTCTGTAGGCTGACCACATGAGAAAATAGTTCGTTTGAGGTATCATAAAAAGGCCTGTAGGCAATCGTGTAGGTACCGGTACGATACCCCAGCTGTCCCGTAAGCAAGGTTACGTCGTCTGTTTCAAAATGCATGTACTTAAAACCAACGGAAAAGTCGAATCTTTTCAGGGGGGCAAAAAAATATTCCGCACCTGCTTTGGAGACCGGAAATACGGTCTGCCCTGTTGACACCCCTGCATTCACGTATAAATAATTTCTTTTGGAGAATGTCTGATAATAATCGGCTTCAAAAAGCAGCTGCGTATCGGCATTGACATAGCCGATGTTGGCACGTCCTACCAATGCCGATTTCGTAAACTTATGCGAATATTCGGCATAGCCGTAATGAAGCGGAGACTGTCCGGGATTCGAGGTCGATACATTCAGGTACGAAAACGCCAGCGCATTTTTTGCCTTACGGCCAATAAGGGCGCGTATTCCGGTAATAGCCTGTGTACTGTTATCGGTAACGGGTAATCTGTCGGCAAGCTCCAGTGCTTCTTTGTCACGGTCTAGTTTTTCAAGACATTGTATCTTAATCAGGAGTACATCGGCAGCATTTGGAGCTATTAGCAGGTATTTATCACAATAAATATTACAGGTCTCATACTGTTCCGACCAGAAATAAGTAGTAATGATGGCCAGCAAAGCATCCGGATGTGGTTTTGTCCTGTCGGTCAGGGGAGCCAATACTTTTATAGCGGAAGGATAGTCTTTTTTCCAGCTGTAAATACGTCCCTGATACACTTTGATATCCTCATTTTCAGGAAATCTCAGCTGTAAAGACTGCAGGATGGTCAGGGCAGTGTCATAGTTGCCTTTTTCAGCTTCGAGCTTTACCTGAGACAAAGCTTCATCAAAATTCATTTCCTGCGCTGCAGCAGTAAAAGAGAGCAACAGGAATAAAACGGAAGAATAGATCAATTTCATTAGGCGCGTGTTTTTAGCAGTTTGTTAATTCGCACTAAAAGCACGGCCGGACTTACAGGTTTGGCCATAAATTCGTTGGCACCCATATCAAAAGAATCCAGTTCGGTCTGCTCTACTCCCGAAGAGGTAAATATAATAATCGGAATATCCGAGCCAATAGTTTGTCGTACGTATTGTGTAATTTCCATGCCGCTTTTGCCCGGCATATTGATGTCCGTCAGGATGAGGTCGTAAGAAGTTGCTTCAATAGCATCGAGTGCGTCCTTTCCATCAGAAAACTGATCAACGGTAAATCCTTTGGACTCTAAAAAAAATGATAACGATTTGCGTAGGATGTCATTATCTTCTGATAAAATAATTCTCATGGCGTACGTATTTGTCTTGAAGCAGTATGAATTGCACAACATTTGTAAGAATTACAAAAGTAAGGCATACTCCCCTTCTATCATAATTCCTTTAAAACTTTAACTACTTCAATGATTTCACAATTCAAGATACTCATTTTTTCTCTGGTTTTAACCGTAAAGCTGCCATTTTTAGCTTCCTCCTCTATCACCGACACACAATCACTAAGATCTGCCAGCAGGAAAATATCAAAACTGGATTTCATGTTATGGGCCAGTTTTCGTACAGTATCACTATTGTTAGTTTTATAGGCTTCATTAAGCAGCACTATTTCAATGGGAATTTTTTCCGTAAAAAGATGCACCATCTCCTTTGTAAAATCGGCATTACCGCAAGCCATCTCCTCGATCAAAGAAAAATCGATCTTTCTTTTGGGCGCCGGCTTATGATCCTTGTTCAAGACTGTTTTTATAGTTTCCAGCAACGCGGCCTGTTTAAAAGGTTTGGGTACATAGGCATCCATTCCCATATTATAACAAAGTTCCTGTTCGCCGACCAGCGAATGTGCCGTCATGGCAATAATCGGAATGGTGAGTTTCATTTCATCCCTGATATACTGGGTGGTCTGGTAACCGTCCTTAACCGGCATCTGAAGATCCATTAAGATCAGGTCGTATTCATTTTTAGACAACAATTCGATTCCGGCTTCGCCATGTTCAGCAATATCCAGTTCGAATCCAAAATTATAAATAACACTTTTTACGAGTTTTTGGTTTAAAACGTTGTCTTCACACAACAGTATTTTAAGTTTTCCGAGGTTAGAACCCGTGAAGGATTCCGGTACTATCTCAATATCCGAAGCTTTTTTATAGGCAAGCGTAAAGAAAAATTCCGAACCGCGTCCTTCCCTGCTTTTTACCTTAATTTCAGAGTTGTGCAGTTCTACCAGCTGTTTTACAATATTAAGACCAAGCCCCGTACCGCCAAATCTTCGTGTGGTACTTTCTTCGGCCTGGGTAAAACGGTCAAAAATCGTTTTCAGTTTCGCTTCCTGTATACCGATTCCGGTATCTTTGACCGAGAACCGAAGCAAATAATGTTCGTCGGTTTCCTCCATCTTTTTCACCGAAACCGTTACGTCTCCTTCTTGTGTAAACTTCAGGGCGTTGCCGGTTAGATTCACCAGGATCTGGTTTAACCTTCCCTGATCCCCAACGACAATTTCGGGCATATCAGCATCCAGAAAGAGATTGAATTCTACATTTTCGGGTACCTTTACTTTTAGCAGGTCGTAAATATGTTTGAGGGTTTTCTTTAAATCAAAAGGCTGATCTTCAATAGCGAGATTACCGGATTCTATTTTGGAAAGATCCAGAATATCATTCACGATCAACAGCAGGTTTTCGCCTGCTATTTGCACACTGTCAATATAATCACGCTGAATAATATCCAGCTTGGTTTGTGCGAGAAGATCCGTAAATCCGATGACGGCATTGAGCGGTGTTCGGATCTCATGGCTCATATTGGCCAGAAAACTATCTTTTGCCAGTACGGCGCGTTCCGCAATTTTTTTCTGGGCATTGAGTTCGTTATTTTTTGTCCGTAACTCCAATTGGTTAATGACGTGTTTTGCCACGATATTGAGGGCATTGCGCTGGCTTTCATCCAGTTTTTTGGTCACATGGTCCACCGCACAAATGGTTCCGATATTATAGCCATCGGGCGTGGTCAGCGGGACACCGGCATAAAACCGCACTTTAAAACCATCCGTAACATTTGGATCATCTTTAAATATTTCGTTCGAATGTGTATCCGGTATTTCAAGCATTTCCGACTCCATAATAGTATAACGGCAGAAGGTAATTTCACGGGGTAGCTCCGATACGCCTATACCAATTTCAGATTTAAACCATTGCCTGTTCTCATCTATAAACGAGATATGGGCAATGGGTACACCACAAATGTAAGAAACCAGCCTTGTGGCATCGTCAAAGGCGTCCTCAGGGAGCGTATCTAATATATTGTACCGCCGTAAGGCTGCCAGGCGCTCTGTCTCGTTATGCGGAATGGGTTGTTGCGGATTATTCATGCTATAAAAAAGTAAGGCTGTAAAGGTAAAAAAATAAAACCGTTTACAAGGCATTTAGTAAGTGGACCAGACCGTAGTGAATTTACAGCCAGCCAATTGCTGTCGATTTTCGGTTTCAGGATAAAAAAAACCATTTCTAACGAAATGGTTTTTTTGAAGCAATTTTGGCCATTGCCCGGACGGGAAATGTTCCGACTCCCTTAAATTTTGGCGGAACGGCACTAAACGTAAAATCTTCCTGCGGCAAAAGATACAGATTGCAGAGATGTTCTACGATCAGTATTTCGGCCTGCAGCAGCGTCGTGTGTACAGGTCTGGACTTGCCTGCAGTACTGTCGATATTATGAGAATCGATGCCGACCAGTTTTACCTGGCAGTCTCTTAAATAAGCCGCAGCTCCTGTGGTCAGGTACGGATGGTTTTCATAATAGTCCTCCGTATTCCAGTACCTGTCCCAGCCCGTATGAATCAAAACGGCTTTATTTCTAATTTCACGGTTTTTCAAATGCTGCTCGGTGATTTCCAGCGTTTCCGAAAATGGAATAGCGATCACAACGGCATCAAGGTCTGCAAAACATTCCAGGCCAACTTCCGAAAGGTCTTTTCCGCCTTCAAAACGGTGAAACGGACAATCGATATACGTTCCGGTATTGGTGACCATCTCAATTTTGCCGATTTGAAACTGGGTGCCTTCCTCATAAAACTGTTTCGAATTTTCCCTGCTGAGGTAATCGCATACAATTGGAGCCGGCAAGCCTTTATAGGTAACAAGCCCATGTTCGATTGTATGACTTAAATCAATAAATACATCCGCCTCGGTCCGGGTCTGGATCGGTTTTCTTTTGTGTGTTTCCGCGAAAATTTCCTTGTTCAGAATCCGGACTTCCCCCACCATCAGCAGCCGTAAGTCATTTACAATATAATCGGCGAGCTCTTTATCCGAAATACTTTCGCCTTCGATATCCAGACGAAAGTCCTCGCCTTTAATGCTTCCGCCATTGGTGAAATAGATTTCAAAGTCAAATTTTACTCTTGTATCCATAAGTTTTGCTTTACCTATTTTAAACTAAATCCAATACTTTTTCGGTGGTTATGACCTGTGCAAATTCATTGTGCAGACTCGCCAGAGAGATCTGATGAATCAATTCCGAATCAAACTTTTCGCCATTGATCCCTATCCTGTCAAACGTAGCCGTGGCATCGGAAATTACGAAAGCGTCAAATCCTAAATTACCGGCCATTCGTGCTGTGGTGGAAACGCAGTGATTGGTGGTCAATCCCACCAAAACCAGTTTATTGATGCCTTGCTGATCCAGTCGCTCTTTTAAATCCGTTCCTATAAAAGCACTGTTGACATTTTTGACGATAACCGGTTCACCTTCGATTGGCTGTACTTCATTCTTAATTTCAAATCCCGGATTCGATTCGTGCAGTTTGGAGTCCGGATGTACGGAACTGTGCACGATATGAAATACAGGAAGTTTAAGAGCCCTCCATTTTTCAAGAAGCTGTGCTATTTTTAGCTCCGCATCCTGATTGTTCCGGTTGCCGCCCCAGTATTTTTCGTCATTAAACCCTTTTTGCACATCGATAATAATCAAAGCTGTATTTTGTTCCCTAAGTTTCATGTTTCTGTTAATTAGATTAGTACTACAAAAATAGCAGCTGTTCCCGCATGCAAACAAGGACAAAAGACAGTCGTTTTAAGACAGCCTGTTTTTAATTTCCGTGGGCAGTTCCTGCAGATGGGTTTCCAGAACGACGCGCAATTGCTTCGAGGTTTTGTAACCGCACATATGGGCAATGCTTTCTACCTTATAATCGGAATGCGCCAGGAGGCTTTTTGCTTTTTCGATTCTCAGTTTGGTACGGTACTCGGCAATGGTGATTCCGGTTTGTTTCTTAAAAATTCGCGTCAGGTTTCGTGGGCCGATATGAACGAGGTCTGCTAAAAAATCAATAGTCGATGTTTTTTCGAGATTGTAAATAATCCAGTCCTGGACGGTATGGATTTTTTCGTCACGGTGGTTTCTGTTCTGCAGATAGACACTTTCCTGCTGATCGCTTCCCTGTCGTCTTTTATAGACCACCAGTTCTTTGGCTATGGTTGTAGCGACTTCTTTGCCATGACGGTCTTCAATCAGGAACAGGGCCAGATCAATTCCTGTCACAATCCCCGCACTGGTATACAAATTGTCTGCTTTGGTAAATAGTGTATTGCTTTGCACTTTTAAAAGTGGAAAATCATTAGTAAACTTTTCAATTAATTTCCAGTGCGTCGTACATTCCTTAAAATCCAAAAGCCCTGACTTCGCCAGTATAAAAGCGCCGTTACAAATGCTTGCTATCGTGGTCTTGCGTGCATTTACCTGTGTAAGCCATTCGAAAAAAGTTTCATCCTCTTGTAATTTATTGATTTCCAAAGAACTGAAACCGGAAATAAATACGATATCATTTTCTTCCGGATTTGCTTTTGAAAAATGCCTGACGGATGAAACTGCTAATCCTGATGAAGATGTAATGGTGGACGTACTGCTGATAAATTCCAATTGATAAGGAAACCCTAAATTTTTAGCTTCCTGAAAAACTTCCAGAACGCCGGCCAAATCCAGTAAGGTCACCTGTTTTGGAATATAAAAATATATCGTTGTCACTTCCATATCGGTGAGTCTGTTATTAATGCGAAAAATGTCTTTCAAATTTAGAATAAAAATAACTATTCTGCAGCCTTAAAGGAGTACTAAAAAAATCCATAACATGGGAATTATATAAATTCATGGAAAAAATATATAAACATCCCGTAATTGTAATATTTATTTTTGTAGGAATTACCATTTGTAAAAACTCTGTAAAACAGTAATTATGAAGACGCTAACCATAAAAATTTTATCCATTTTATTTTTAATACTCGTAACGAACATCAATTGCAGCGGTTACTGTGATCCTGATGACCTGACCCGCGATCAAAAAGACAAAACAGAAGCTCAGTTGCAGCCAACACACAAAGATTCTGTCGCCGTCGACATTGACTAAATCTCAAATTTTACTTGTAAGCCTGCAGTCTTTTGCAGGCTTTTTGTTTATAAAACATTCTTCTTTGTGATTTGTTTCAATAAAAATCAAAATAAGGCCATTTTCCCCTAAATAATCAGGTGTTTTTACCCGTTAGTACTCCCCATTTTATTTCTAAATTTACTTTTTATTTTATTATTCATAATAAAGTACTGATTGTTAAACTGTTGACCAAAAAACTTTCAGGATACATTATTTTAATAAAATCTGACCTACTACTATTCAAAGTATAGGTAAGACGGGATATCTTTTATGTTCTAAGAAAACAGAAGTAAAATTATAATAAAACAGTTGCAGCTTCTTCCTGATGTTCACCTAAAATGTACCTGTTTTTTTTCCTCCGTAAAGAGAGCAACTCCATTAGATTAACAACCAAAAACAATCATAAATCCAATGACAAATCTTGAAAAAATTTATTACATCAACATCGGAGAGGGCGGAACATTTAAAAAATCCGGGGACTATGACAGTTCACCATCCGATGTAGAACACCTGTTCGAATATCTGGAAGAAAACGACGTCGAAAGATTGCTTGTTTATTTTCACGGCGGACTTGTCAGTGAAACCAGCGGAATGGGATCTGCCGAAGTCATGCGTGCCAGTTTCGCAGATACGCCTTCGAAAACTCATGCTGTTACTTTTGTCTGGGAAACAGGACTTTGGGAAACCATAGTCGAAAACCTCAGTTCAAAGAGCACAGAGGGCCAATTCCAGAAAGTACTGAACTTTGTTATCAAACTGGTGGGCAAAAAATTAGGCATCGATTCGCGCGGTGGCGGCGAAACACTGGACAATGCCACGATTGAAACCGAAAAACTAAAAGAATATCCGTTTGCCGAGCAGAACACGGAACTGAACAGCAAAGGCGGAAACATTACGTTTGACGAAGAAGATGAAATGTTTTTTTTAGCTAAGCTTAAAAATGAAAGCGATGCGATGATCCGCGCAGAAGGGGAACTGGAATCAAAAGAAATCGAAGTAGCAGCACCTGATCCCGATTCCGGCGATTCAAGGGGATTGTTACTCACATTGGGCACACTTGTAGCCAAAATTGCATTTGAAGTTCTAAAACGGTACGCAAAAGACACCCATCATGATTTCTACCCTACCGTGGTAGAAGAAACTTTCAGGAAGCTTTATATCGACCGCATCGGGAAATGGGGCTGGTCTGAAATGAAAGAAAAGGCCGGGCAAATGTTTGCAGGCAATGAAGGGCTGTCCGGTGATGATTTACATGCCGGAACTTATTTCCTTACACTTTTGGAAGCTCATTCCCAAAAAAGACAAACTGCCGGTAAAAAATTCACTATCGAACTGGTAGGACATAGTGCGGGCTCGATCGCGATCTGTAATATGCTGGCCGCAACGTCCGAAAACTTCAGGCAGCTAAAATACAATAATGTTGTCTTTCTGGCACCTGCCTGCAGGACTGACCTGTTCATCGAAAAAGGAATACCGGCAAAAGAAAACGGAGTCTTCAAAAAGTTCAAAATGTTTACTATGCAGGAACAGTATGAGAAAAAAGATTACTGTGTCAAATACCTGTACACCTACTCCCTGCTCTATCTTGTATCCGGCTTGTTTGAAGACGAGACAGATGCCAAGATAATGGGCCTTCACGAACAGTTCAAAGCCGAAGGGCGTTATGCTAAATTTGAAGAACTGAATGTAATAAACAGCTTTATTACCAGCAACAAACTGGCACTTTCAAAGGATATTGAAAATGCAGACAACAGCATGTGGACCGATTCGCTGCGTCATGGCGATTTTGACAACAACACTGCCACGTTAAAATCAATCCTTTCCACTATTAATATTGTTTAATCATGAACTACGCTATCGTAATAGGAATCGACCACTACGAGAAAAAACCATTGTCGGGTGCCGTAGCAGATGCTAAAGCTTTTGCGGACTGGCTGGAAACAAAAGGAGGTGTGCAAAAGGAAAACCTCAAACTGTTTGTATCCAACAGCGAAGACATGCTGGTGAGTGGTCCCGAAATTGACATAGCCATCGATACGATCAACCGTGCGGCCAGAAACAACAGCGAAACAAACAGGCTGTATTTTTATTTTTCCGGGCATGGCATAGGCGTCACTTTCGACAATACGGCGCTTTGCCTGCGGCTCTGGCCGGCACTGATCAACCATTGCATTTCCGGCCTGGACTACCGCACCTGGTTTACCAATGCAGGGGCGTTTGACGAGGTTCTGATTTTCTTCGATTGCTGCCGCGAACATGATACCCTCATTAAAGGCAATTCTCCCGCCGGCTCCTGGAACCTTCCCATTGGAAACAGGAACCCCAAAGTGCTGATTTGTAATTCTACTGCGTACGGCAAACTAAGCTATGAGGTGATACTGGATCCGGTAAATGAAAACAATTCACCGGGAGCAGCAACTGGCGGACCCGCTAAAGAATCGGAATCTGACAAAAAAAGGGGTGCTTTTACTACCTTTCTTATTGACAGCCTGAACGGTGATGCAGACAGTGACGGTACGGGGCAAATTACCGCACTGGCACTTAAAGATCATATCCGCAACAATTTTAAAAGCCATGCCGAAAAATTCAAAAAAACACAGGACGCTTCAGCCGATACACTAAATGGCGGAGATCAGATTCTGATCTGTACTGTTCCTGTCGTATTGCCGCAATTTAATTGTGAAATTACCTTTGAACGCAATTCCAATATCACGCTCTATGGCCCAAATTTAGAAGACCTCTGGACAGGTGATGTGGTAGACGGACAGGTTTTACAAAGAAATCTCGATAAAGGCTTTTATCAGTTAAAGGACAACCGCGATACAACGTTACCGCCTAAAAATTTTACAAATTATTCCCCAAAAACAATCAGTTATGAACGCTTCTGATACCAAATATACCATCCGTATTTCTTTTACACAGTCATTGGACGGATTGCAGCTCATACTCGTTGACGGCAGCCTCAATAAAATAGTGGAGCAGGAAGCGCAGCAGCTCGAGCTTACCTTGTCCAAAGGAATATACCAGCTAAAAGCTTCTTTTATTGACTACTTCGAGGAATATTTCCTTACGGTCAATCAGGACGAACATTTTGTTCTGGATTATCACTACCCGATGACCTCACCGAGTATGGATTTTGCGACGACCCATGAATATTTTTCAGTACCTGCCGAAATATGGAGCAGGAAATGTACATCAGGTGATCAGAGTAAGGTGCCTAATTTCTTTTTCTTTGCTGCTGCCTATGACAAAGATGCTTCGTATAAAGAGGAAATAATTACGGATCTTGTTGAAAATTTTTCACTGTTCGATCCAAAAGGAAAACTAAATATCCGTTTCGACGACGACAATTCGTTTGTAGATCCCGAAGCCGCAGTTGTTATTTTTTCTGCCCGCCTCAAAAAGGGCCTGTATTTTCTTAAGTACAGAAAAAAAGGGAAACGCAGGATTTTTCCCTTTTACATTTATAACGAGTATCAAACCCAGTTTTTATTGCGTTACAAGCAGGAACCTGATTTTTGCAACAGTTTTTTCTACTATGACAACAAATCTGGATTTACCAGAGGTGAAAACCAATACCTGCTGCTCGACAAAATCCAATATGCTTACAAAGACTACAATAACTATAAATTGCTGACCCCTTCAGACCGATCCGCTATAAAAAACCATCCCTATCTGGTGGCCCTTGTACAGATCCTTCATCTGGTTACGGGAAATGAGCAGGACAACACCGAATTTGCGAATGCACCCCTGCTGGAACTGCCCGAT
This sequence comes from Flavobacterium cupreum, assembly GCF_003996965.1. Classification (GTDB taxonomy): domain Bacteria; phylum Bacteroidota; class Bacteroidia; order Flavobacteriales; family Flavobacteriaceae; genus Flavobacterium; species Flavobacterium cupreum. The sequence continues at coordinate 101,917 of NZ_QWDM01000001.1, forward strand.
ATCGCCATGCTGAAAGCCCTGACAGATAATGAGAAGCAGATCAATTCGGACGAATTACCAATCATCTCGGCTATAATGGCCAAGTGTATGATCACGGTCGGAAAAAAGATGGAATTCAAACCCGGTTCCATCATGGATCGGGTTGTAGACAGCCTGAGTTACGATATCTTCTGGAACAATTTTTCAGAAGTAGAAGACCTTTCACGTATGGAAGAATTGTATAAGGACCTGTTGCAAAAATCAAAGTATTATGGTACAAACCTTAAAGACAATGCTATTGCTAAGGTTAAAAAACTCATTGTCAATTCAATCCGTACCACACCCGAAACGTTCAAAGAAGACCGCCTCAATACACTTTTAGGAAATAACCTCACGAACACCCCGGAGGACACTACTAGATTTACAGATGCCATAAACAGTGTCGGCAACGTATCTGAAATTGCCAATAAATTTAATCTCCCGCCCACTACTATACTTCGAAACTATGAAAAATACGATGACATCTACAAAAAAATGAATCTCAAATAACAGCAACCTGTTTGTAGACTGTTATCGGGAAACGTTACAACAGCATCATCTGCCACTTTCTTCACTGCAAATAGTGATTGATATTCAAATAATGAGCATCAATAAAAAACACTCTAAAAGGGTTGTTCCCATCAGGACAACCCTTATTTATTTCTTCCCGGAAACGAATCATTTATAAAGGTTAACTTTCCTCCCTTTCTCTATAAGCTATCATAGCGACATTACTACTAATGGTAATTATATAACTTAAAAACACCGTCAGCATAATGAGTTGCAAGTTTAAAGGTTCACCTTTGCCTGCGGTAGTAGAACGCGCTGTTCAAATTAACGCTATACCGTTTATTTTGAATGCTGCAACGCGCTGCACCAGCTTAAAATGATTACTATTGTAAAAATATAAGCGCCAATGCCTCCGGGCTGACTCGCTATTAAGGATTTTTTAGTAAACATAAAATGGAAGATTATGTTTATGGACGCCCGTCTCGTGCTGCAAAGTACAGACGGGTTTTCCATTTTATTTTTGACGTTTCTATTTTGCTGCTTAAAGCAAGTGATCATCAAAAAAGAGCAATCCGCTTATTTTTCAGGCCTTACAGGAGAAAGTTAGCATCAAAAAACACAAAAAAAACCTCGTAATACACTAATTTTAAGTTATTTATACCTTACATTTATAATAAATACCATAAATTATATAACCTGATCTGTATCGGGAATCGTATATTTGAAAGCACAACTATAGCCGTTTTATTCCCACTTATACCAATTGAAGCACGTTTATTACTTTTCGACAGATTTTGCCGTTTAGAATCAAAGTATTGCTGTAATTTAAATTTTGTGATTTACAATTTAAAAATACAGTAAAACCATACAAATCAACCGTTTAAAAAGTATCCTAAATAGTTAGTATACCGTTTGAATTTCGTAACCTCCAAAATAAGCTTATGAATCCTATTAATGCTATAATCATATCAGGGGAAAAAGAAACACTGCAGATTCTAAAAAAATTTGAAGAGGAGAACGCTATGATTATAGAAATACTCGGAGAGGCAGATGGTATAAGCACCGGAACCCTGTTGATTAAATCCAAAAAACCGGATCTTATTTTTCTGGATATCGTGCTGGAGGACCAGGCTTTTTTTGAAATGCTGGAACAATTAGAATTCAGCATACCGAAACTGGTATTTTTATCCGCACATAAAGAGTGTGCCATGATGGCATTCAAACACAATGCCATTGATTTTCTATTGAAACCGCTTGATTTTAATGCCATTATTTTAGCCATTTACAAAGTAATCAAAAGGAGAGAAATGGAACGCTCTTATCAGAATCATAAAATCAACAGCATCAATATCCTGAATTCTGCCAGTCAGTCGAATGATTATGTGGCAGTAGCTTTCCTGGAAAAGATAGAGTTAATACCTACGGCAGATATTATTTTTTGCAAAGCAGATGGAAAACACACTGTTTTTGTACTTCTGAACGGTACTAAAGTAATGTCCAGCAGGAACCTCGGAGAATACAGTACGATTTTAGACCACAACTATTTTTTCAGAATACACCATTCGTATATCATCAATCTTCGTCATATCGTTAAAATTTCAAAAAAAGACGGCTATTTCTGTGAGTTTTCCAATGGAGCCATTTTACCGGTTGCCAAAAGACGACAAGAGGATTTTAATAAATTTATTAAACTTAAAGAATAAAAAAAACGGCTTCCTGTTTTGCATTAATTTCAATTAATTACAGACCAATCGCTATGAAAACAAAAATAGTACCTTTTGAGGAGAAAATTGCTGATAGTGCCGCGATTCAACAAGGGCTGAAGACCGGCAGCATCAATGCTATGGCAGAAGGTTTTCGTTTCGGAAAAGAATATGAAGCAGGCCGGCAGGCAAAAGAAATACCACAGAATACTGCCCATGCATCACAAGAGTCCTTAGAGGATCTTCGGGAAATCTTAGATTTTTCAATGGATCTGATTTGCGCCTGCGACGAAGAGGGAAAACTTGTGTGGGTAAATAAAGCCTGTGAACGTATTTTAGGCTACAGGCGCGAAGCATTAATCGGCAAAAAATACATCGACCTCCTGTTTCATGAAGATAAAGAAAGCAGCACGCAGGAAGATTTCAGTGGTAAAAACGGAGCGCAGTTACCTATATTCGAAAAAAGGTTTCTGCACAGCAACGGCACTATTGTCTATCTGCAATGGTCTGCGGTATGGGATGGTAAAAAAAACCGAAGCTACTTTATAGGCCGGGATACCACCAGTGAAAAAAAAATAGAAAAAGCGTATAAAATTGAAAGACAGCGATTTTATAATTTATTCTCTCAGGCACCTTCCTGTATGGGAATCTTAAAAGGTCCCGATCATATCTTTGAATTGGGCAATGAACTTTATCTGCAATTAATCGGCAAAAAAGACATTATAGGCAAAACAGTAAAGGAAGTGTTGCCGGAACTGGAATCGCAGGGGATTTTTGAAATTCTGGACACTGTGTATAAAACAGGCGAAACCTTTTCAGCCAACGAGATGCTCATAAAACTGGATCGCGACGGAAACGGAAAATTAACAGAGGCTTACTTAAATTTCATCTATCAGGCCAACAGGGATATCAACAACAATATTGATGGTATTCTTGTCTTTGCCAATGATGTGACAGAGCAGGTAGTGTCCCGCAAAAAAATTGAGGAACGGGAGAAAATGTACCGGGACTTAATCCACAAATTGCCGGTTGCCACTTATTCCTGTGATCGGGATGGACGAATAACCATCTATAATAAAGCTGCGGTAGCATTATGGGGAAAAGAACCGCAGATCGGAAAAGATATGTGGTCGGATTCCTGGAATATGAACGCTGCTAAAAAAAATCCTGAGCCCCAGAGTTTATGCTCGCTGGCATCTGCACTGACAGAAGAGGAGGCAAACTTCAGGAAAGAAATCATCATCCAGCGCCCCACTGGCGAAAAACGCAATGTCCTGCCCTACCCTGTTCCTTTTCGCAATGCAAAAGGCCAGATCACAGGTGCCGTAATTGTACTGGTTGACATTACTGAAATGAAACTCACACAAAAACAGCTCAAGAAAAGCGAAAAAAAATACAGGTACCTCTTTGATAACAATCCAATGCCGATGTGGATTATTGATTTAGTTACTTTTAAATTTCTCGATGTCAATAAGATGGCGGTGGCGCATTATGGCTATAGCCGTGAGGAATTTCTTTCTATGACTGCGTTAGACATACGTCCAAATAATGATAAAAAGAATTTCCTTAAATCCAGTGATACTTCAGAAATTAACCAATCGAATTACAACAGGGGAAAATGGAATCATCTCAGAAAAGACGGCTCTGTTTTTCCCGTTGAAATCATTGCCCACGATATTATGTATGAAGGGTCGCGGGCAAGATTGATTCTTTCTAACGATATCACCGATCGCACCAAAGCCGAAATAAACCTGGAAAAAAGAAACAAGGAGCTGCTCAAAACCAATGCGGAACTCGATAAATTTGTATACAGTGTTTCGCATGATTTACGTTCCCCCCTCACTTCTGTTTTGGGCCTGCTCTCCTTTATTGAGACCGAAAGCAAGGAAGCTGATACCGTTATACATGCTGAAATGATACGCTCCAGCATCAATCGTCTCGATGATTTCATAAAAAACATTTTAAGTTACTCGCGAAACAAGCGCACCGGTCTTCGACTGGAAAAAATTTCGCTTCAGGAAAGCCTGCTGGAGGTCGTCAATTCGCTTCAGAGCACAAGAGATGCAAAAGGAATTCAGTATGATATTAAGGTCACACAACAGCGGTCGTTTTATACAGACCGGCTGCGCTTTAATACCATACTCGAAAATCTGATCTCCAATGCCATCAAATACCAGAAGAAAGAAGAGTCCGGCAGATATATAAAAATAGCCGGTCATGCTGATAATGAAACGCTTCATCTGACCATAGCCGATAACGGAATCGGTATTGCGCCCGCCTATCACCAAAAAATTTATGACATGTTTTTTCGGCTTTCCGGCAAAAAAGAAGGTTCCGGTATCGGCTTGTATATTGTAAAGGATGCCATAGAAATATTGCAGGGTTCCATAAACATAGCGTCCGAAGAAGGAATCGGCACTACATTTACCATCACACTAAAAAATTTGAAACCATGATCGAAGCATTAGTACCAAAATTTGAGACCGTCATGATTATTGATGATAACATCATCGATCTATATATTGCGTCCCGAATGATCACTCAGAATAATTTTGGAAAAAAAGTATTACTCTATACCGCGCCGGAAGAAGCCATGAAATACCTGCAGGACCATCAGGACAATATTGCGGAGCTGCCTCAGATCCTGTTTGTGGATATTTATATGCCCTTGATGTCAGGTTTTGAATTTCTGGAGGCCTATGATAAGCTGTCGCCTGTCTTAAAAAATTATTGCAGGGCTTATATTATATCATCTACCATAGACAATGAAGACATCTCATTATCCAAAAGTAATACCAACGTAGTGTCGTTCCACATCAAACCGGTTACCAAAGAATTTCTCGACCGGATTATTTAAGCATCCTTATGATGATTTAAAATTTACATCACGGTAATTCTACTTCCTTGTACATTACCGGAACTTTTATGGCATTCCTTAAGCAGGTAAAGCTCTTTTTATAAGAAGAGCGGAATCGTCATGGAACCGCTTAAGTACGCGGACTCCAATGGTACCTGCTCCGCCGGAAATTCCAATAGTCTTCCTTACTGAAATTTCACTTACTTTTTTACTCAAATCCGCTATTACAATTTACACTGGTCCTGTGACAGGGAGTGGTCATCTTCTGTCCCGGCGTTCCAATCTTAATACCTTCATTTTCAAAATACTGTACCCTATTTATCGTTTGCCTATTTGATTTTTCGAATAATGTGCCGCTTTTCAAAAAACAGTTATACCCTATAAAAGACACTTATTACTTCTCACTTTTAATTAAGCAGGCATTCCCCTTAATTTGCCTTACTGTTAAAGCAGAAATCCTACTGTCATTTTTACCAATTCTTTATTATTTAATCAAAGTTGCTATCCCAAATAATGAAAAAAATCGCCCCTTTTTTACTTTTTATTATCCCTTTAATAGCCCTTTCTGCCAATCCCCCTCCACCCGGTTTACCCGATGAACCCGTAGCAGTACCTATTGACACCGGTCTGCTATTATTAGTCACAGCAGCTGTTCTGTGGGGCGGTTATGTTGTGCTTAAAAGAAAGAGAAGCTTACTTTAAAATCAGGGTACCTCTTACTATCATCATCATTAAACCAAAAGCAATATGAAAAAAACTTTACTCGTAGTAGCTGTTTTTATTTCTTGTCAGGCCTTTTCCCAGATATCCATTGGGGCCAGCACACCTATGTATGTAAAAGGCCAGGTATTGTATGTGGGGCAGCAAATCAATTTAGCAGCCAATTCCAATCTGTATTTACGAAACAATTCCCAATTGGTACAGGGTACCACCGGACTTTCAGCCAATACCGGAACCGGCAATATATCTGTTTATCAGGAGGGTACTTCCGATAATTTCGATTACAACTACTGGTGTTCTCCGGTAGGAAATACGGCCGCCACTGCCGTCAATAACAATTTTGGAATTACACAGTTGTATCAGCCCCAGACGGCAACAGCATCAGCCGCTGCTGTCCTGTTGCCTGCCGGCAGTTACAACGGCTCAGCCAATCCGTTAACCATTGCCTCACACTGGATCTACAAACTGACCAATGCCAATAACTATTCGCAGTGGATACAAGTGGGAAGTACCACTGCACTTGCACCGGGAGAAGGATTTACAATGAAGGGAACCAGCGGGTCTGATACCACGGACCCTGAGGGCACCGGAATTGTAAATAACCCGGGCACCGGTCTGCAGCGCTATGATTTCAGGGGAAAACCAAACGATGGCACTATTACGGTTGCCGTTGGTGCGAATAACGCCGCTACACTAACAGGAAATCCCTATCCTTCTGCACTGCATCTCAATGCTTTTCTTTTAGATCCCGCCAATACTGCCGCGACAGGTATTGCCTATTTCTGGCAGCAGGACAAAAATGTAAACTCCCATTACCTGTCGGCTTACAGAGGCGGTTATGCCGCATACGCCCCGGTTAGTATCGAATCAAACGGTATCTATACGGCTGCCACATTTCGATCGTACAACAGCAACGGAACGGTAAATAACAATCCTCCAACAGGAACAAGTCCTGCCATTGCCAGAAAATACCTTCCGATCGGTCAGGGGTTTCTGATCAACGGTGCTGTCAACGGAACCGTCTCTTTTAAAAATGCCCACCGCATTTTTTATAAGGAAGACAACAGCACCTCAAAATTCGAAAAACCGGCCAGAAATGTAAGTGCCAAAACAGCGGGAACTGATAAAGACCTTCCGCCGGTCCCGCCGTCACCCATTCCTTATTTTAAGCTGAATACCATCATCAACGCCGAATATACCAGACAGCTTGCCTTAGCTTTCGTTTCAGGAGCAACAGAGAGTGTAGACAAAGGAATAGATGCCAAAAATATGGATGAAGACCTTCCGAGTGATATTTCTTTCTGGATTGAAAACGGAAATTATGTGATTGAGGGCGTTCCTTTCAATTTATCAAAAAAAATTCCGCTGTCGGTAAAAGCCACCGCTGCTACCACCTTTAAGTTTTATATCTCAGAAATGGTTGATTTTTATTATGACCAGGTTATCTACCTGTACGATTCCAGCGATAACTCGTATCATGATATTAGTAAGGACAGCTACGAAGTTACCGTTGCATCCGGAACCTATACAGAGCGTTTTAAAATCAGTTTCACTAACGGAACGCTCGGAACAACTGAGCAGATCAAAACTAATTTCATAATTACCCAGGACAATACCAACCAGGTTTTAAAAGCAATAAATCCGGATAACAGCCCGATAAAATCATTTGCGCTTTATGATATGGCCGGAAGGACAGTGCTTTCTAAAGACAATTTAGAAGCCGAACAAAACTACGGTTTTTCAACTTCCGGACTGAGTTCCGGTGTGTATATCGCCACCTTCCGGACAGTCGACAATACAGCCGTTTCCCAAAAAGTAATCATCTCCAATTCCGGAAAATAGTCCTGAATCGCTGTGTCAACAGAACAGGGTCACTTTCAAAATATTCAAATTAATTAATACTCAACACTATGGTAACGAACTTTACTCCTCACAATACTAAAAACCTGCTGCTGCTCTTTTTCTTTTTCCTCACGATTTCGGGGAATGCACAAATTGGTATCGGTACGGTTACACCCAATGCAAGTTCCGTTTTAGATATAACTTCTACAACACAGGGTATGCTGGCACCGCGTATGACCACTGCCCAGCGCATCGCTATCGCCACACCCGCTGAGGGATTGCTGGTTTATGATACCGATTTAAAATCATTTTATTATTACAGTGCTTCTGCCTGGGCAGCGATGAGCAGCACTACAAATGGAAGAGCCAATTTTAAGCGTATAAAATCAACTGATAATTTAGCCGTTGTGCTGGCAACAGAGCTTGCGGCCGGTGGCGGGGCCAAATACGTACTGACCGCCAATACCTTATATGAAATAAACGGTATGGTGACCTTTAATTTTCCTATAGATCTTAATAATGCCTACATAGACGGTCTGGATGCCAACGAAGATATTATTTATAAAACATCGGGAGTGCTGTTTGACGGGACCGCCGGTGGCAGTATCAGGAATGTAACCATTCTGGCGCCGGGTGCTACCGTATTTAATCTAAATGCTGCAGTATCAACAACAACATTTTTAATGCGCGATACTATCATTGCCAATGCTTCCAGTATCGGAACGATATCCGGTTACGGGTTGGTTTTCCTGAGCATTGTCAATTTTTCGGGAAATACAACCGGGATCACCTACAACAATATTGGTCAGCTGTTATTGAGCAACCAAGCCTGGTTTGTCAACAATGGCGGTACCTACGAAAAATTTACGGGAACCTTTACCCTGATAGAAAAACAGGGAGGTTTCTCTAATGTGGGTCCGGGGGCATTTGGCCTTGATGTTTCTACAGCCGGTCTGGCTATTAGTGGTGATGCTGTTTTGGAATCTGTTGTTTTTACCGGTGCTACCCCTGCCAATTATGTAAAGCCCTATGCAGCCGCCTCTACGTATACCGGCTACAATTTCAGTAATGCCTGGAGCGTCCGGGCGGCCGGGATTCCAAATGAATCCGATACCAATGCCACAGGAGATTTCTCTATGGATGCCGAAACCGGAGGTGCCATACCGCTTAATTTAAGTGCCGGAACGCCCAGTACCAATTTACGCATCTATTCGGCCTCAATTCCCACAGTCTCGGGCAATTTATTCCGATTTTCAACAGATGCCACCTACAACAGGTTAAAATATGTAGGTAAAAAGAAAAGGATTTTTCAGGTATCCGGAGCAGTAAACTTTCAGGTACCCTCAGCAGGAACCTATATTGTACACTTATACAAAAACGGCGTGGCAATGCCGCAATTTAAATTTTATGGCAGGGGAAATGCCGCAAATGATATTATCACCCTTCCCATCAATGCCTCTATCGAATTAAACACCAGTGATTACATCGATTTTTACCTGCAGCGTTACAGCGGCAATGACGGAGCCGATGTACTGGTTTCGAATATGACAATTATTATAAAATAAGGGGTTTCGCGAAATATGAATGCTGCCAGCACTTAAGAGCAGTACCTTCCTTAAAAGATATTGTACCAAAAAGGCTCCGGGAAAAAATCCGGAGCCTTTCACATCAGGACAACTCTCTTTCTTCGACTAAACGAATAGCCTGCAAAATCGCTTTATGAGCCGTTAGCTCCGCTATAAAGCCATCAACTTCTTCGATTCCGTTTTCAATACGCTGTACGTCCAGCTCTTTTTGCAGTAAGGCTACAAGGCCATAGCTCTCTTTACGGTTTTCCAGTAAGACTTTCTTGTATTCTAACTTTACTTTCTTTTAAACGCATCTACTTTAGACGGGTCTTCGGGAAGTACACCAATCACGGTCCTGTAAAATTACACGTAGAAGCCTTTTCAAATCATAACCAACATTTTCCCTTTGAAATCATATGTGACATATACAAAGCCGAGTTGTTCATTTATTGATTCAATAAATCTATAATTTTATTTAATGCTTTTTTCGATTCGGTCATTAAGGGCAGCAATGGCCAAATATGGGGCATTTCGGCGCCTAAAATGACAGTGTGCTCAACCTTTGAATTTTTAAGTGCTCTGCATAACAAGACCTGATCGGGGTAGGTTATGTCGTTTTCGGCCAGAAATAAAATGGTGTTGGGAAAATCTGTAAAGTCACCGAACAACGGAGAAATCATAGCATTTTTTAAATTACCATCATCTGAACACATCTTTTTTGCACTTAAAACACCATTTTTTGAAAGCATGGGATCTCTTTTGTCAATTTTATCTATGTCAGGATTTTCGAGGGAAGCATCCATAACAGGAGAAATTAACAGCAGCTTTGATGGCAGGCAAATGTTGTTTTTCACTAAACGTTGAACCATAGTGATAATTAAAGTGGCTCCAACTGAATCACCCATAAAAGAAATGTCTGCAAAATTAAATTTACTCGCTGCCAGGTCGTAAATTAAATCTATGTTGCTGGAAATTTCTGAAATTTTGTGCTCCGGGGCTTTAGGGTAATTACACATCCAAATCGTATATTGAGTGCCTTTAGCTATTTTTTCGACGCTGTCCCAGTGATGTTGCGAGGGTCCTGAAACAAAAGCGCCACCGTGAATGAATACCAGTAATTTGTCGGAATTATATTTACTCTTTACCTCAGTCACAGTTGTACCTGCTACGGAGAAACTGGTACTGTGTGTTTTAAAAAATTTGCTTTTAGGCGAGTGCACGTCATCTTTTCTTAATTTCAGGAAATCAATTGGATGCTCTGAAAAGTTTCTTTTTATGCCTTTAAATTTGATAACAGATAAAGTGAGGTAGTATGTGAAGCTTTTTGCCATTAGTTTATTTAAATACTGATTACATTTTTATTCTCCTTTGTAAAAATAGGATTAAAAGTCTTTTTTAGACAAACGAAGATATTGAAAATGTGGCATATAAAAGAGTTATGAGTTAACTGATAGCTATTTTATAAATGCAAATCATTATTCTGTAAAAAAAAACGCCGCTATCCTTTTTACATTTGATAAAGGACAAACACAGGCACGCAAGGCCATACCGCCAAACTTGCTCAGGACACTCCTTTAAAGAAACGATAGTAAAAATTTAATTTAAAAAAAATAAAATGATAAATTCAGATATTCCGGAAAATTACGGTCAGGATGACAAGAATTTTCAAAACGCAAACAAAGGCAATCACGGAAAGCAAAAAGATTCCTCCGCTACATCTCACCCTATTACAGACAATGCCGAACCCGATTACGGAGGAGATCTGAGTACCGAAGAAATCAGCAGCGAATCCGGTCACAAAAATGTTGCAGGCAACGTTCAGCAAGATCGCAAAACTTCAGATTCAGAACCGCAAAGCAGCGATGAAAACAGCAATCCTTATGATTCAGAGAATCTTGACAATGAATCGGACAGCGAATCGAAAGATATAACGGAGAAGGACATTGAAGAGGATCTTCTACATAATGATCCTTCTGAAGGATTTGAAACTGAGATTGATACTACTGAGAGCGATGAAGCTACAAGTGATACCTTTAAAACTCTTGAACCCAATCAGGATAATCCCGTTAATAAGGAATTCGAAATAGGGACGCTTAGCAATGAGGAGCTTAAAAACGATGAATTGACCAGGGATGAAACAAGTCGTGGTGCGGTCCACAATACTAAACCTTCTCAGCGAAAATTTTAATGTATTGAGATGTTAAGCCACGGTCCACAGCAATGCGCCGCTGGCAATGGCTGATAGCAGGAATGTTAACCATCTGGAAATAATATAATTAAACAGCAAAAGGCTGTAATGTAGTCCACGGCTTCTTTTTTAACTTTACTGCTCTTTCTCTCTTTAAGAGATTGACGGCCTGTTTTGAAAGCAGCAATTATTAACTATTTAATTAAAACAATATGATACCACAAGAAAACTATGATACTTACCATCAGGAAGATAGTACGTATCACATGGGGGAAGAATCCATCCAGTCTGAAACTATGGAGCACACCGATCCGGGTGTTAACCAGCACTATGACGATGAGAGATCTTCCGGCCACCAGCCTGGCGAACTGGACCATGACGATGCAGACAGAAGGACTTTAGACGAGTCTGAAGCGGATGAAGATGACGAGGATTAATTTTTTTATCAACGTAGTTTATCCAAATAGAAAAGCCTGCGAAATGATTGCATTTCGCAGGCTTTTTTGAATTTTAATTTATCTTGTTTACAGGGCAGAGCTTACCGGCACTGATCATACAAATGCAAGTTCAGAATGACTGCCTTCTGGCTGCCTGACCACAATCACACCAAAAGAAATTTCCGATTTTCTTCCAGAGTCGAGATAAGATTTATACTCAGTATATCCTCGAGTATGGATTTAAGTTTTTCAAAAGAACTGGGTTTTACCGCGTAACATGTAGCGCCCAATTCCATTGCCATCCGAATATTTTCAGGGTCATTGCTCGTCGAAAGCATAATAATATTTACTTCCTTTAAATTTTCATGTTTTCTTATTTCTTCAAGACATTCAAATCCTGATTTTCCAGGCATATTGATATCAAGAAAAATGAATTCAGGAAGTTCTGTATCAGAATTCTCAAACAGATCATCCATCAAATACATGCCGTCGTGAGCCATTTTTAGAATAACACCGGGCTGAATTTCCAGCATCGCATCAGCAAAGAAATCCCTGTCATCGCTATCATCATCGGCTAAATAAATATATCTCTGAGCACTACGGTTGTCAACAGCCATAATCAAAAAATTTATATTAAACCAAAAAAAAAAGTTTGCAGTGAGCAAAACGTATCAATTTACAGCTTCGGTAAATTTTGAGTATCGAATTATATCCATATCCAGATCAGGGAACACAAAGATAAATCATAATTAGGAAAAAACACATTAAAAAATATTTTTTTTACATTCTCATCACCGTCTTATTTCTGTCAGTTCCTCAATATTTACGGGCAATTGTCCTGGAACAAAAAAATGAACCGTCTAATTTGTTATAAATTAGAACATAAGGTTTCTTAAATCATGTTTCGATCTGTACTAATTTTGTCTTAAATAAAGAGAAGAGTATGGAAAGGTCAATGGTGCACATCGCCAGGAATAGGTTTTTCATGTCCTGCGAAAGACTGACTGATTCACAGATTAACGGGATACCGCCATTATTGGAAGTGGCGAAAGAGGTATTGTGTATCGTGTTCTTATGAAGCGCTATTTCGGACTACGCTCTCCTGCCCCTTCACCTTGCGATAAAACTTTGTCCACAGGCCAAAACTATGAAAGCTGACATACAATTAAAACTTATGAAAATGATGCTATTTGATGACACCGAAATTTTTTCATCAGGCAAAGGCGGCAAAAGAACATTTGACGTCCCTGATGCGGATCTGATGCTGATTGATAATTTTTTCAGTAAGGAAGAATCCGATTATTACTATAATTTTTTATACCATAATTCCCAGTGGAGGGAATATGAAATGCCTATGTATGACAAAGTAGTCACAGCACCCAGAATGATAGCATGGTATGGGGCGACGAGCCGGGTTGAGCGAAAATCAAACCCGGACTGGCCCCACCAGCTCCTTGAAATCAGGGCGCGTGTACAACAGCATACCAATATTAAATTCAACGCAGTACTGCTTAACTTATACAGGGACGGCAGTGATGGTGTTGGCTGGCACAGTGATAAAACGACCAGCAGCAATAAAAACATGAATATCGCTTCGGTGACTTTTGGGGAAACACGCCTGTTCCGTCTGCGCCATAAAACCCTCAAACATATTCCGCAGATCGAAATACCCCTGCATCATGGAACTTTTCTGCTGATGGCAGGACATACCAATACTTATTGGGAACATCAGGTTCCTAAAACAGCCAGGGATGTGCTGCCAAGAATCAACCTTACCTTTCGTCAGGTTAGATAAGGCATTGGTACTCTATTGAGGGAAGTCCTGATTTGTTTTTTCTTTTAGAAGATTCCTGTTTTCCAAATGAGTTTTATGGCACATTAGTTTTTATGTTTCTGACTATCATTGCAATCCTGTAAAAATCAGGGTTTATCTTATAACGGGATTGGTGAACTGTTAAGGTAACTTTAGCGAAACTTTTAAATACAAAAATCATGGATGATAAAACGAAAACAGGAAAAGCAGATGATTCACAAATTAATATCAATGAATCATATGAGGTGCAATACTGGTCTGAAAAGTTCAATGTACCGCAGGAAGTATTAAAAAGTGCTGTGAGAGCTGCAGGCACGAATGTCGAACATGTCAGGGATTATCTGGCAGAAAATAATTAATCATGCCCTGGCACAACGGGGACTATCCCCCATCTTATAAAAACCAGCCCGCCGGGTTAAGGGAAAAGGCCGTCGAGATAGCCAATGTCCTGCTTCAGGACGGCGCAGAAGAAGGCATCGCCATAGCCACGGGACTCAAACAGGCCCGTGAGCTTTTGGAAAACCATAAAGAGAAAACCCATAAAACTGAAAATCATGGAAACGAATAAAAACATACCAGAGGACGCGGAAAATACAAACGAAAATACAAACGAAAATGCAAACAGCGCCTACAATGGTTCGGGGAGCATGCAACCCGGTGCAGGAACCGGAGAAGCCGGTCGTCTGAATGACTACCAGAAAGATGACCTGGATGATGCTGCAGACAAAAAAAACAATCCTGAGGGAAAAAGCATTGCCGGGGCCACTGACCCTTCCGGGCTTTCGGATATTTAACAGTGTCGTATTATAATGACAGTAAGGGATCCTGAAAAGAATTTAGTATTTTTATGGTAAATTCTTTTCAGGGTTTTTGATTTTATCCGAAGGTGTAAAATGCGCCTGATAGATTCCAAAAATACTATTTCTTCAAATTAAAAAAAGACAATGACCGATCCGATTTTAGAGCAGCTTAATCAAAAACAGCTTCAGGCAGTCAAAACTACCGAAGGCTATGTGCGCGTCATTGCCGGGGCCGGATCAGGAAAAACAAAAGCCCTGACCTCCAGGTTTGCCTATATTGTGGACCGGCTCGGAATCAATTCCTCCAACATACTTTGTGTGACCTTTACCAATAAGGCGGCACAGGAAATGAAAAAAAGAGTAAAAATGCTCATCGGTGATACCTATGATGTAAGCCTTATTACCACCTACCATGGTTTTTGCGTGCGGTTTCTTCGTGAGGAAATAAATAAGATCCAGTACCCCAAAAATTTCATTATACTCGATGCAGAAGATCAAAAGACCATTCTGCGCGAGGTTTTTAACGAGCTGGACATCAACTCCAAAAACCTGACTTTCAAACAGGTCCTGCAGTTTATTTCCAAGTCCAAAGGCACCTCTGACTATTTGGGCTACATTTTGGCAAATAAAAGTTTTGAGGACGAGCAGACCGACAATTTATCGCTGAGGGTATTCCATAAGTATCTCGATAAACAAAAGCGGAACTATGCCCTGGACTTTGATGATTTGATACATTTCACCGTATACATCCTGACTACTTTTAATGAGGTACTTGTAAAATGGCAGGAAAATATACATTACATACAGGTTGATGAGGCGCAGGACAGCTCCGACAGTCAGTTTGAGCTTGTTGAAATGCTCTCGCGTATTCATCAGAATTTATTTGTGGTGGGTGACCCTGACCAGGCCATCTACGAGTGGCGCGGTGCCAAACCCGAATACCTGGTAGATTTTGATAAAATGTTTCCGGACTGCGAAACGATCATCATGAACCAGAACTACCGCTCAACGCCCAACATCCTGAAAGTTGGCAACCATATTATTAAAAACAACAAAATAAGGGTTGACAAGGATATGATTACCGAGAAGCCCGCCGGGTTTGAAGTGGTGCATTTTCACGGCAAAAATGATTTTGAGGAATCACTTTGGGTAGCTTCGGAAATTAAGGAGATCATTAAAACCGATAAGGCAAAATATTCCGACATCACCATATTGTATCGTGCCAATCACATCTCCAGAAATATAGAGCAGTCACTGATCAAGGAAAATATACCCTATACCATATTTGGTGGTGTTAAATTCTTTGAAAGAAAAGAAATAAAAGATGTTTTATCGCTGTTAAGGCTTATTGTAACGGGCGACAATATTTCATTCCTCCGTATGTTCAATCAACCCTCCCGCGGTCTTGGCAAGAAGTTTATGGAGCGCCTGAGTTATCTGGGGCGCGAACAGAACCTTTCCCTGCTCAAAGCGCTTGAACAAAACAGTACAGACAAGGAATTGGCTAAAAAAGGGGCCGTTGAATTTCTGGATTTGATCGCTCAGCTAAAAGAGCTTGCTAAAATAAAATCCATATCGGATCTGGTCAAAGAGATACTGGAAAGAAGCGGACTTGCTGAATTATATCGGAAAGACGGTGATGAGGACCGTCTGGAAAACATCAGGGAGCTTGTCAGTTCCATGCTGCTGCTTGAAAAAGAATATAAAGAGCCTATCAACGCAGCCGAATACCTGCAGGAAATTGCGCTGTTCACCGATTTGGATACACACAATGAAAATCAGGATAAAGTAAAACTGATGACAATCCACATTTCAAAAGGACTGGAATTCCCCTATGTTTTTCTGTGCGGTTTTACCGAAGGTGTCCTGCCAAGCGCGTTGTCCATCAAAGAAAGAAGAAGCCGCGCCATTGAAGAAGAAAGAAGGCTCACCTATGTAGCGGTGACGCGCGCCGAGAAAAGATTTTACATCACCGATTCGGAAGGATATAATTTTACGACCGGGCTTAATAAATATCCATCGCGCTTTCTCTTTGAAATCAGCGAGGAGTTTTACATCCGTAAAGGCAAATTAAGTCCCGAAATCCTGCAGGCTGCTAAAGTACCGGCCGGAAATCCAAATGCAGAAAGCAGGGAGCTTTTTGCTGTCGGGAATCTGGTTTACCATGAGGTGTTTAAAAAAGGGAGAATCAATGCGGTCGATCTGGAAAAAAACCAATATACCATTGACTTTTTTGAAATGGGCAAGGAGAAACCAATAGACTTCAATTTTCGTTTCCTGAAAAAAATAGCCGATGATTCCTCTTCAGAATCCAGTGAGCATGGTACTACTGATTCTGCCGGGGATTTACAATCCCATTTGAAGTCCCAGAAAAATCCGTTTGAAGAAGATCTCACTGAACTTTCAAAAGCGGAGTCTTTAGAGAATCAGCCATTTGATGAAAATGCAAAAGCAGATCCAGGCCAGAATTTAAATTCAGACAATGCTTCAGAATCTGTTAAAATCAAGGATCAAAAATGGTGGAAGTTTTAATGGTACCCTGCTCTTGCCGCAGCCATATGGAGCCTTTTTTTCATATATCCTTATAGCAACGCCCAATAAAAAATAATATTTCGATGAAAAAAAAGGTTGTCCCCACAGGACACCCCGTCTTTCTTCTGTTTCGTATTTTTACGTGAAGTGATAAAAATATCACCGGCAAAGTTGAATTTCCTGTATAGTTTTGGATAGTTTTTTTGTATATTGAACTTCTAAGTTAATTGTTACGCAAGGCATACATTAATTCTTGTTTTGTCATTTTAGATCTTCCTTTAATGTCTGCTTTTTTAACTTCCTGATAAAGATCTTGTTTGGTTCTCTTCTCATAGTCGGCGCTTTTACAGCCTCGTTTCTCAGCATCTTTAGCAAGTCAGATAATCTTTGCTTTAGAAGAATATAATAAGAACTAATCCAGGACTGCAGCACGGGTGTTAATTTTTCAGATTATCTCTAAATATATAATTAAATGATTTACAAACCTCGCTGCCTGCATGGCCGTTTAAACAGATAAAGCCTAAATTTTGTAATTGAGGGCAGATCAATAAATATATTCCTCATGTTTTTTATAACTTCGTAACTTCATACTTATACAAAAGAATAATAAACTCATAATTAGTATAAAGCAAATGGTTGATATTGCAGAATTTAAAGCAGTCCAACAGAGTCTGGTGCGCGAATTTGTACTAAACATACAAAACGGAGAATTTAACCTGGGATTTACACAGGCAGATCAGCCCGACCTGATCGATACTGAAAAATTTTATCGCAATGGTAACTTTTGGACTGCCCAAATTAATAACGAAATAGTAGGTACAATTGGGCTTCAGAAGCTGGACAATCAAAATGGAGTACTTCGAAAAATGTTTGTACAAAAAGATTACAGGGGTGCTGAACCAAAGATTTCCCAATTGCTTTTTGAAAAACTGGCCACTTATGCACGAAGTATTGATTTAAAAATAATTTGGCTTGATACCCCTGGTATTGCCGTAGCATCACACAGGTTTTATGAAAGAAATGGCTTCCAGCAGACCGATCGGCTGAATCTGCCGGACAATTATGTTTTTCCGGATAAAAACTCAAAAATCTACAAACTCGAATTAAAGTAAATTGTATAAGGAGCAAAAGTACGTCCGGTACATTCCATTTTGTTTTTTACTTAGATCATTCTTGACATAGATCAATTCTTTTCCTATCAAATATCAATAAAGAAATTAATGTATTATAGGAAATTTGCAGTGTAAAAAAAACACACATCAGCTGATGTGTTAAGTATCTAAATCTAATCTATTACAAAATGGAAATTACCTCACAAAATAAAGGCGGACTTGCCTCCTTTTCCCTTTACAATGTCGCTTTTACGGTTGCAGACCTCGATCAGTCGATCGCCTGGTACAAAAATATTTTTGGCTTTGAGCTTGTAAGCCGTGTAACATTCTCGATCCCGAGTGGCTCTGCAGAAACAGCGATCATTAAATCGGGGGAACTTCGCCTTGAGCTTTTACAGGTCGACAACGCAAAACGAATCGAAGAACTGTTTGCAGAAGCACCCGGGCATCTTATAACGATCGGAAACAAATCTATTGTCTTACAGGTTGATGATGTTGCAGCAGCTTCTCAGGAACTTGAAGAAAAAGGAGTGAAATTTGTATGGCGTGAGCTTTACATAGCAGGCGATAAAATGCTCTGTACGATGATTGAAGACGTCGATGGAAATAAAATCAATATTTTCCAGACTGATACTATTATTGGGGAGTAATACAAAAAATCTTTGTCAGGGTTTATAAAGCTGTACCCTTAAGAGTGCAGCTTTATAAGTACTGTCCTGAGCAAAAAGGAGTGAAAATAGAAAATCCTTGCAGTAATCTGTTTATTTTTACAGCGGTAACTAAACTAATCCTCATAGTATGAATAAAGTATTTTCAGATACGGGAAATTTACTTTTGGGCCTTGATCAGCCTGAAAATAATACATTGGGGACACCTGCGCAATTTGCGGAATATACCATCATAATTGTCACGGCCGGTGAAGGCGTTTTCCATGCAGATTTTGCTTCTTTTGCATTTTCTGGCCCTGTAATCCTTTTTTCAACACCACAGCAGACCATATCCATTAAAGAGAATACCGCTTTAAAATATGCAATCCTGCAGTTTCACAGCGATTTTTACTGCATTGAATACCACAGAGATGAAGTTGCCTGCAACGGACTTTTATTTAATACTATTTATATTGAACCTTCACTGCAGCTATCATCAGATGAACTTGTATCCTACCAGATGATAATGAGTCAGATTACTGAGGAGTTCAAACAGCCTGTTCCCTCAGATATCGTACTTAGAGCTTACCTCCAGCTATTTTTGGCCAAATCCAGCAGCATAAAAATTAAGAGTATCGAAAAGCAAAAAGTATACAGGGATGAGAAAATGGATGTATTCAGACAGCTTCTTGAAGAAAATTTTCTGACACTTCGAAAACCCGGCGATTATGCAGCACTGCTAGCGATGACTTCTAATAGCTTTACAAAACAGTGTACCAGGCGCTTTAACAAAACACCTTCGCAAATGATACAGGAAAGATTAATTCTGGAAGCAAAAAAGCAACTGCACCTTACAAGATTAAGTATTAAGGAAATCGCCTTTGCACTAAAATTTCAGGACGAATATTACTTCAGCAGGCTCTTTAAAAAAATGACAAAAATTTCTCCTCAGGCTTTCAGGAATACCACAGGGATTTCAATAGTGGCTGATTTGTCTATCTAAAAGCACTTTTGATCCATTTCAGCAGAACCCTACCCGCTGTAGCTTTGTATTGTTAATTAATGACATATAATTTAAAAAACAAAGCAATGAAAAATACTATTTTAAATACAATCGCAAACCTTGACAGCGTGGGCAAAAAGGTCATTAGGGCTGGAATCGTAATTGTTTTCCTCTGGATTGGAGGACTTAAATTTTTCCCTTATGAGGCTGATGGAATTGTACCCTTTGTAGCCAACAGCCCATTTATGTCTGCATTGTATAATAATCCGGAGCAATATAAAGATCACGTCAATAAAGAAGGGGAACTGATCGCTGAGAATCGTCAGTGGAACATCGAAAATAATACCTATGGCTTTTCAAATGGGCTGGGCATCTTGTTGATCGGCCTTGCAATTCTGGTAGGAATTCACCGTTGGGCACCTCTGGAGAGTATGTTTGGAAGTATCTTGTGTTCCTGTTAACCCTTGGAACACTTTCTTTTTTAATAACAACCCCCGAAAGCTGGGTGCCGCATTTGACCGACCAGCAATATGGATTCCCTTTTTTATCAGGCAGGGGACGTTTGGTTCTTAAAGACATCGTGATAATGGGAGCCTCTATTATTACCATGAGCGAATCGGCCGCCCTTTACCTGCGAAATAAAAAAAGAAAATCAAGTACTGCACGGTAATAAATCTCAGGTCTTCTGTTGACATGGCAGTTTAAATATATTTAAAGTAAGGACTATGGGACAATGCTCCGCAGGTCCTTTTTTAATATCTTTATGGAAGAAAAAAAGTTAGGTCTCCGGAAAAAGTAGTCCAGGCATCAAAGGCCGAAACTGTCGGAACTTAATGGCACATGGAAAAACAGCTTTGCTAAATGAGATCTAATAAGTCTTTTGCTCCTATATACCTTTCACATGTAAATCCTTCAGCATATTGAACCCCGATAGCGCGTCCGAAAATCTGATTGGTGCTTTCAATCTGTTTCAGCAGATTTAAGATGCCCACCGCACCTGAGTCCGAAGCAGAAACAAACTGCGTATCATACGCCTGAATAACTTCCGTTTTTTTCGTAAAAAAATCGGTAATATCAACCACAACATCAGGTTTTATAAAATAATCCTGAATATAATGGTATACAGCCCCTGCACGCCACTTAAGCTGCATTTCTCCCTGCTCAAATGTTTCAA
Organism: Flavobacterium cupreum; assembly: GCF_003996965.1. Classification (GTDB taxonomy): domain Bacteria; phylum Bacteroidota; class Bacteroidia; order Flavobacteriales; family Flavobacteriaceae; genus Flavobacterium; species Flavobacterium cupreum. The sequence goes on from NZ_QWDM01000001.1 coordinate 122,841, forward strand.
TTTTTCTTAATCCTGATAAAAAGGACGCCTCTCTTATCAGGTCGGCTGCCTTTTTATGATCAGGATGACGATCAAAAACTGCATTTGCCAAAATAATTTTGGGCTGATATTTTCGTATCAGATGAATGACCTTTAATCGGTTTTCATGGGTATTCTCTATATTGCCATCCCTTAAATTTAACTGTTCCCTTGCAATAATGCCAAGCATTGCTGATGCCTGTAAAGCCTCCTTTCCTCTTGAGTGTTGGTCTCCGAAGCTGCCGAGCTCTCCTTTGGTCAGATCAACTATTACAACTTTCCCGTTGTTCTTTATTGTTTTTAAAATAACCCCGGCCGCGGCACATTCCACATCATCAGGATGTGCACCAAATGCTAAAATATCGATACTCATACTTTTCGATTTATTTGCCTGAAAGCTGCTCTTCCAGTGTTTTTATCTTATTCTCAAGGCTTACAATATACTCTTTTTGAGGCAGCAGTGCATCGTCAATTTCCTGTGTGGTATAACGCGGGGTGATATGCTGTGGGCAATTCCAGTCGTATGCCTGTATTTCAAAAATCATCATTCGCTCCGGACGAAATTTATATTCTTCGGGTTTTAATAAATCATACAGTTTCGGATCACTCTCCAATTCCACTATTTTTGCCTTAGCATACAGTTTCAGTCTTGCCCTGTGCGGATAAGAAATCATGATAATGGCTACATTATTGTTTGTGGCAATATTTCCCGTTGATATATATTGTTTATTGCCGACAAAATCAACAATTCCAATTGTTGAGTTATCAATGACTTTTATAAAACCTTTTGGTCCTCCCCTGTGCTGAATGTATGGATATTCATTGGCCCCAAAGCTGGCCATATAAAAACTGTCGCGGTCCGCTATGAAATAAATTTCATTGTCGGTAAGTCCGTCGACAACGGCCATTTTTTCCATGCGGTCGTAACCATTTCTACTCCCCTGTTTTTCCTGCAGATCTTTAACAGCATCTGTAAAGGCTAATTTTGCATAATTCATAATCAAAAAATTTAAATTGTTTTGAATTTTATATACTTCCCTTTTTATATCATATAAATCCCTAAAAATGATTTAGAGAAACCATCTTTAAGGATTTAAAAAAAAATAAGGATCATAACTCCTGAATCTGTCTTATCATTTGATTGGTGAAACCCCACTCGTTATCATACCAGGCCATTACTTTCACCAGATCTCCATCCACTACCCTTGTCATTTCCAAATCAACTGTTGCGGCAAATGGGCTTTTAATAATATCAGTAGAAACAAGGGGTTCATCTGTTACGGCAACCACTTTCTCATAACGGGCAGTCAGAGATTCTTCGGTTAAAATAGCATTGATCTCCTCGGCTGTTGTATTTCTTTCGGTCACAAATGTGATATCCGAAATAGAACCCACCGGAACAGGAACCCTTACCGCTACACCATCAAATTTTCCGGCGTATTCCGGCAAAGCTTTTGTGGTCGCTATTGCGGCGCCTGTAGCTGCGGGAGCCAGATTGATCCCTGCCGTACGTCCCATTCTTGGCTCCCTTTTTGAAGGCGCATCTACAAGAGTCTGAGAAGCTGTATAGGCATGGATGGTATTTAATATAGCTTTTTTAATCCCTATCCGGCGTCCTAAAATCTCTATCAACGGACTGATATTATTAGTGGTACAGCTTGCACAGGAAAATATGGAAACTTTGCCTTCTGCTGTATTTACACCATGTACTATTGTGGGAGTATCCTTTGTAGGTCCTGAGATCACAACAAATTTAGCTCCTGCGATAATGTGTTTTTCCGCATCAGCTTTATTGGTAAAAAATCCCGTGCTTTCTATGGCTACATCCACCCATAATTCCTTCCACGGAAGTTCCAATGGATCTTTCTTCGAAGTATATCTTATCTTTTTATCATCAATCAGAATATAGTCCCCTTCAAATGAAACCTTTCGATCATACTTTCCATAAATACTGTCATACTTTAAAAGATATACTGCATTTTCTATACTCATCAAATCATTAATTGCTACTACTTCCAAATCCGGAGATTCAAGAATAACTTTTAAAGAAGATCTTCCAATTCTGCCAAAACCATTAATTGCTATTTTTTTCATGTTGTTTGTTTTTAATTATTTTGCTGTAAAAAAATAGAGCGTAATTAATCCGCCTATTATGATTATTATTTTTTTTAATATGTCCTGATTTATTTTTCTTGTCAATGAAGCTCCATAGTACCCGCCGATAAGGGCTCCTGCAATCATAACCAGCGTAAAATGCCAGTCTATTAAACCGGAGAATAAAAGCGTTAAGGCTGCAACCCCATTGTTTACCGCAACCATTAATACTTTTAACCCATTCATTTCATTTAGGCTTTTCATTCCGTAGAAAGTAAATACAGTTAAAACCATCATACCCAGCCCGGCACCGAAATAACCTCCGTATATGCCTAATAGCAGAAGTGGAGCAAATTTTTTATGATCATAGCTAAAACTTTCCTGCGTTTGCTTCTTGGCCTTAAAATATTCCAAAATTTTAGAACTGAAAGAAAACAGCAGCCATGAAAATAAAAGAAAATAAGGCACCAGAAATTCAAAAGTTTTAGAGGAGGCCAAAATTAACAGCATCGCTCCCAGAAAACCTCCCAGGCCAGATATGAAAAGCAGGTAAATCAAGGTTCTTCTCGAAGCTTTAATATCGTTGTGAAATGCCTTGGCACTTGCAATATTGCCTGGCCAGAGTGCCACGGTGCTAATTGCATTTGCACTTACCGGAGAAGCCCCCGCAAAGACAAGACTCGGAAACGCAATAAAACCTCCGCCTCCGGCAACGGCATTGAGCACGCTTCCTGCCACGGCAGCGAAGAATAACAGGACCTCAATAGTATACTGTTCCATATTTATTGATTTTTAAAATTTAATTCCCAAAATGCGATGATTTCACTGGCTATTTCCTGTCCAAACTCTTCCAGGGCAAAATGTCCTGTGGGATAAAAAACCAATTTGGAATTAGAAATATCCCTGTGCAGCAGTTCTGCTCCTTCTCTTTTAAAAAATTCATCATTTTCTCCCCACACTATTAAAGTGGGAGGCTGCAGCTTTATAAGCGTTTCCTGCCACAGCGAATACAGTTCAATATTTGTTTTATAATCTCTTTTCAGATTGATCTGAATGGCCTTCACGCCTTCTCTCTCCAGAAGAAACTGATCCAAAAGATACGTTTCGGGCATTATTCTCTTTTCATTCTGAACACCATTCATATACTCCCATTTGGTATAATCCAATTCAAAATAGTTATTTACCTGCAGTGCGCTTTCAGCAGTATTGGCATCATACAATTTTTTTATTTCCTTTAATTTATCTCCAACACCTTCCATGTAAATGTTTCCATTTTGAAAAATCAGCATTTTAACCATCTCGGGATTCTGAGCAATGCAGCGCATCAAAATAGGAGCTCCATAATCAAAAAGATAAAAGCTTGCTTTGCCGATATCCAGTTTTAGCATAAAGGCTGAAATAAATCTGGCATAATTTTCAAAAGTGTAATCAAAATTATCTGCACTTGGAACATCGCTGAAGCCAAAGGCAGGCATATCTACTGCAATAACCCTGAAATGCTTAGCCAATATAGGAATAATGATTTTGAACATGACAGACGAACTGGGATAGCCATGAAGCAAAAAGAGTACATTTTGATTTGATAAACCTGCTTCCCTATATCCAATCTTTATTCCCTCTACATTTATATATTGATAGTAAACAGTATAATCAATTTCCTGTGAATCAAAATTTATTTTTGTTGTCATGATATATGATATTAAAGGTTTTACCGTTTGTATTTATAATTGCATCCTGCAATGCTCTGTTTAGCATCGCAGGATGAAATTCTATGCTTATTTATTTACTTTTCTATCAAGGAAATCACTGATAAGCTCCCCAATTTCTTTTCCGTAGCTCTCTAAAGCAAAGTGACCGGTTTCAAATAAATGGAATTCAAGATTCTTGAGGTCTTTTTTGAAAGCTTCTGCTCCTACGCCCGGAAAAATATAATCGTCCTTTCCATACACTATAAGTGTTTCAGGCTGATGGACTCTGAAGTACTGCTGCCATTTCGGATACAGTAACACATTGGTTTGATAATCATAGAACATTGCCAGTTGTATAGCTCCGTTTTCAGGACGTTCCAGGTGTCTTAAATCGATTTCCCAGTTATCAGGAGAGATCGCACTTACATCCGGTACGCTGTGCGTATACTGCCATTTTAATCCATCAGGGGAGTGAAAAGTTTTAAGGGTAGCCTCGGCCTCTTTATCATTAACATTTTTCCAGTACGCTTTAATCGGATCCCAAAAAGCTTCCAGACCTTCATCATAAGCGCAGCCGTTTTGAATAATTAACGTATCGATCTTCTCCGGACTTGCACTGGCAATTCTAAATCCGATTGGTGCTCCGTAATCCATTAGGTAAAGACTGTATTTTTGAATCTCGAGCTCGCTTAAAAGTGTAGTTACTATGCTGGCCATATTCTCGAAAGTATAATCAAAATCTTTCATTGGCGGCTGCTCGCTTCTTCCATATCCCGGATAGTCCGGTGCAATCAAATGATATTTATCTGATAAATCTACAATCAGATTTCTAAACATATGGGAAGATGTTGGGTAACCGTGCAGTAATACTAATGTCGGTTTATTTTTGTCTCCTGCTTCGCGGTAAAAAATTTCAACTCCGTTGATTTTTCTTGTGTGGTAAGTTGTTTTCATAATTATTGTTTTGGTGAATTATTAGTTTTGGTGAATTGGTGCCAGTTTCGGAAAATCTATATCTGTTTTGGCGGTATTGTTAAAGTAATTTGTAAAAATGCTCAGGGAAACAGCAGCTACTATTTCTGCAATCTGTTCTTCTTCATACCCTGCGCTTTTAAATTTTGCTATAGCATCATCAGATACATTTCCTTTTGTATCCAGAACTTCTTTTGCAAATTCCAAAGCTGCGTTTGTTTTTTCATCGGATGATACTCCAATTCTTGCCTGAGCCAGAGCATCAGCATCAATTCCAATTTTCCCTCCAATGAAACTGTGTGCCGAATTACAATAGTCACATCCATTTTGGTTTGCGACCATTAATGAAATTAATTCTCTTGTTTTTGGAGTAAGTGATGAGCTGTTAAGTGCGGTACTCAATCCAAGATATCCGTTTAGTACTGCCGGCGAATTTCCCATCGTTCTCATCATATTGGGAACCATGCCCATTTTGCCTTTTATTGCAGTAAATAGTTCTTTTGATTTCCCGTTTGTCTGATCCGGGTCTAATGCTGTTAATCGTGCCATGATATTAAATATTTAATTTATAATAGTTTTGATTGTCGTTATTGACAGTACAAAGTTGCGATACTTACAGTGGCAGGAGTTAGGCACATTTTCCCGATGAGTTAACCTTTTTTCCCAAATAGCAGAAATATGGAGAAATAAGGTCTTGACGAATTATCATAACCCGGCAAATCCGCAAAAACAGCGTTTTGTAACAAAAAAATCTGCTCAATCTGCGTGAGCCTTTTTTAAGCAAAAGTTTTTTCTCGCAGATTTGGCAGATTGCGCAGATTATAATCGATTTAAAATTGATTTAAAATTGAGTTTAAAATGAGGCACAAAAAAAAGTGCCCTGAGCGGGGGCACTTCTATAATTAGTTTGATGTTGGCTAATTTAACTTTAGTTTTTCACGGTATTGAATGGGTGAAACACCTTCTTTGTTTTTAAAAAAGCGGCTGAAAGTCTGAATGTCTTCATACCCTAAATCATAGGCTATTTCTTTTATGGATAAATTGGTATAATTGATCTGTCTTCTGGCATGCAGCATAATCCTGTCGTGAATAATACTTATGGGCGGGCGATTGGAAACTAATGCAAAAAGATTGGAAAGTGTCTTTGGCGACTTATTTAACTTCGCTGCATAAAAGGCCACATCGTGATGCTTTGAGAAATGTCCTTCCACCAGAAAGTTAAATTCCCTTATAATATCAACCTGGCTCTTTTCCAGGCGGTCATAATGGGCCGATTTTTTGAGGCTTCGTGCGCAAAAAATCAATATTTGTTTCAATATAGACTGAAGCATATCCTTTTGAAGGCTGTCTTTGGATGCCATTTCATTTGTAAAGTTTTCCCAGTAATTTTCGAGAAACTTGATTTCATTTTCAATGATGTTTACAATAGGCAAACCTGTTGCGCCAAAAAATAAAAGTCCTTTGATGCCAACTTCGTTATCATGATTAATGGGGCAGAAAAAAGGCTGATTCCACCGAAGAAACCGAACGGAGTCTAAATTTAAACTGTCAATTTTGTGATATTCGGTCAGGAAAACAACATCATTTTTTTTAAAATTATATTCCACCTTATCAATCATGATTTGCATTTCTTCTCCTTTGTTCCAGAGTAAGGTCATATCCGTATCCCCACATTTATAAAGTATGTCTTTGTTTACGTTATCCAGTTCGTCTAAAATTAATAACTCTTTGCTTTCTCCGTTATAAATCATAACTATAATTATGAGGTGATTAAAGAGATAAAGTTAGCATATTTATTTACATCATGATAAAATGTAGTGTAATTAAACCTCAGCAAAAGCCAACAGTATTGCTACAAAAGAAAATTAAGCTGGCCTAAGTGATAGCACTGATGATTTACTATCGTTAACATCGTTTTTAATTTGTGATACGATTTTTCGCCTTCAGTAATCCATTGCTTTTCGTTTATTGCCGCAAATTTCAGAATCAGCTGTTCATTTAAGGCAAACCAATGCGATTTTACTTCTTTGACAGTGGGGAAATTTTGAGCATATTTGTCAGGACAGCACAAGAAAATTTTCTCGTACTCCGGATACATTTTTTCTCCAAAACCAAAAAGAGGCATCAATAAATCATTGCTGGCAATTAGATGTCCTAAAAGATAAATCCCGCTGTTTCTTCCCAAAGCAACATCTTTCTTTAAATCTTCATCAGTAAGCTTATGAATAAGATCGCTAATTTTCCTGTTCTGTAAAAGCCATGCCTGGTAAATAATGCTCCATTCCATATTTTCTTCCGATTTTATGTTGTTAAGTAGTTACACAAAATTAATTTTAAAAGCGCTCTAAACAATTGACATAAAATAAAAAAGCACTTGATATATATCAAGTGCCTCAGTGGAAATCTATTTCCTAATTATTTTTTAGCGCTCTGTTTTCGTATTCTGCTCAGCGTTTCCGGTGTCATTCCCAAATAAGAGGCAATCATGTGCTGGGGAACGCGTAACGCAATCTGTGGCTGTTTTTCGATAAAGCGAATGTACTTTTCTTCTGCATTAAGGCTGATACTGTTATTGATACGATCCTGGCTGGCCACAAAACTTCGCTCGATTATTAAGTTTACCAGATCCTGAAATTGCGGAATGCTTTTCATCAGTCCGGCAAAATTTTCCTTACTGATTAACAGCAAAGTACTCTCTTCGATGGCATCAATATTAAAGCGGGACGGCGTGCCGTTTAAAAGGCTTTCCCTGTCTCCTATCCAATAATTTTCAATCGCAAAATTAAGAACATGCTCTGTCGATTTGTCATCTATACTATACGTTCTCAAACAACCTTTGGTTATAAAGGCATTAAAGCGCCAGATATCCCCCTCCTGCAATAAATATTGATTCTTTCTAAGTTTACGCACCACGCAAACCTCTTCGATCATTTTTAATTCCTGATCACTCAGTTCTATCTTACTTTGCAGGTATTGAGCAAAAATTTCAAACATATAAATCTTAATTAAAATACAGATTATTTTATCGTAAAGATAAAACAATTACCAAATGAATTTATTGATAAATCCTGAAGGTATTTACTCCTCTTATTTGTTTGTTTTCGATGCTTTTACAATTAAATCAGCAACTTCTGCAGGGTGGGAAATATAAACCACATGGCTCGATTTAATCTCAACTATGGCAGCATTGGCACGCTCATACATTTTGCGTTGCAGGTCAGGATGAATATTTTTATCTTCCAGCGTTACAATAGCAAAAACCGGTTTGGTTTTCCATGCTGCAGCTGAAAGAGCTGTTCCAAAAGAAGCCGCCAGTATCGGAACCTGTGAAGCTTCCATAAAATCACTTTCTTTTTTACTGATATCTGCTGCAAAACCCGCATGGTATTTATCCTTACTATAAAACAGGTAGCCATATGGGTCGGGAGCTGTAATTCCATTTTCGGGAGCTGCAGGATAAGTGGAAGCCCATTGCGCTGCGGTTTCTCCCATGTCCGGAACAAAAGCGGCAATAAAAACCAAACTCGCGACTTTTGGGTCTGTTCCTGCTTCAGAGATTACAGCACCTGCCCAGGAATGCCCAACTAATACTGTTGGCCCTTCTACTTGGTCCAAAACTCTGTTTACTGCCGCAACATCATCAGCAAGACCAGTTAAAGGAAGCTGTACTACACGTACATTATACCCTTTATGGGTCAGTATTTCATAAACCTTCCGGTATCCTGATCCGTCAGCAAAAGCGCCGTGCACCAAAACCACATTTTTACTGATTTGTTCCTGGGCAAATGTACTTTGAGCAATAGCGGAACTTAAAGCCAGAACTGCAACCACAGCTAAGCCTTTTAACGATTTAAATTTAAACATTTTCATATCTTCATTTTTTAAATTTTATTTGTCATTTTTGACGATACAAAGTTGCAAATCATGTATGAGGAACCGTTAGGCATATATTCCTGATGTGTTAGCTATTTTTCCTTATTTTCATTTACAGAAAAAACATTCAAGGGTTTGATAAACTTACTTTGCTAAATAAAAAAACTCTTAAATGGTTTTAAGAGTTTTGTTTTTGAAGAAATATGGGATATTAGTTTTTCATCATTGTTTCATAATCAATATAACCTTCAGGACCACCTGAATAAAGAAGATCGGTATTAGGAAGAGACAGCGCTGTTCCTGTACGATATCTTTCTACCAAATCAGGGTTAGCAATAAACGGCAAACCAAACGCAATAAGATCAGCATTGCCTGAGTGTAAAAGTGCCTCTCGTTTTTCAGAATCAAGTCCACCGCCAATCATAAGAGTACCCTTGTATAATGGTCTGAAATAAGAAGCTACATCCTGAAATGCTGCTGCCGGAGTATCGGCAACCGATTCTACAGAGCCCAAAACATGCAGATAAGCCAAATCAAACTGATTTAGCGCTTCGGCCAAATAACGGAAAGTAGGCTCCGTATCCGCATTAGGTTTTAGCGTTCCGGAACTAGTCGCAGGACTAATTTTCAATCCTACCCTTCCTTTTCCCCACACGCTGGTTACGGCTTCCAGTAGTTCGATTACAAAACGGCTTCTGTTTTCTGCAGAACCGCCATAAGAATCGGTACGTTTGTTAGTCTCCGAACTCAAAAATTCAGGAAACAGGTACACGTGGGCGCCGTGAATTTCGACCCCGTCAAAACCGGCTTTTTTTGCGTTAAGGCTTGCGGTGCGAAAATCTTCTATAATCCCTTTAATGTCTTCAACCGTCATTTCGCGGGGTACAAGAGTATCCTTAAAACCATCAGGTGTATATGTTTGTTCATTCGGGTTAATAGCAGATGGCCCCAGAGGCAGTTTCCCTTTCAGGTGATCCGGATGACTCACTGCCCCAACATGCGAAATCTGAAGAAATATTTTGCCTCCTGCATTATGTACTGCATCAACTACATGCTTCCAGGCTTCAGTTTGTTTATCGCTGTAAATACCGGGTACATTGATATATCCAATAGCATCCGGGCTTACCCAAGTCCCTTCCGTAATGATCAGACCGGCAGATGCGCGTTGTTGGTAATACGTGGCCATTAGGTCAGTGGCCATAAGTTCTGGATTGGCAGCACGGCCTCTAGTCATGGGTGCCATGATGATGCGATTTTTTAAAGTAAGGTCGCCCAATTTGTATTCAGAAAATAATTTATTGTCCATTGTTGTGTATATTTAAGTTAAAAAAATGATAGTGATTTGATATGTGCTTAATAAGAATCAAATGCCATAATTAACTCTTATAAGCTTGTTGCGATTTAATTAATCAGATTCAATAAAAAGTATAATTTAATTATTCAAAAGGCAGAAGTGCTGCCGCTTCAGGGAAGAAGCTTTTGGCAACCTCGGCCATGTTCAATGCTTCGCGCAGCAATTTAATTTTCCCGTTTTCGGCCACCAGTCTGCCCATATACGATTGATTGTAAGGAAGTCCCGTTGCTCCATTGGTACAATGAACATCATATTCGCCAAATACCTGATCGGTTGTGTCAATAAGAATTTGAATGTTTTCGAATTTAAAACCGGGAAACATATTTGGAAGATTTTGCAGAAATTCTAATATAACAGCCTTCCCTTTCATTTGCCAAGGCATCCCCAGCGTTTTAAGATAGGGAAGTTCGATAGCGGCATCGTCCGCAAATAATTCTATTACTTTTTCCGGATTATTAATATTTTCAAGATAACTTATAAGCAATTCTTTCGCTGTTGTAGTACTCATTTTTTCTCATTTAAATAGGTTAGAAATTCTATTTGATTAGTGCAATTAACTTTCAACTGTAAAAAAGTTAACCGCTGATTGAGTTACAAAATTAGGCCGGGATATTGATTTTGAAATTGACATATAATAAGAAATCAATTGACAAATCTCAATGATAAATACCCGGTTATTACACCACGGGAAGAATCGTTAACGATTCAGGAAAAGATGCTAAGCCTTAATGTATAGCGTTGTCGCAATTTTACATTTAATAGTAACCGACTGGAAAACATTCATTTCCTAAAACCAATTCCTATGAAAACTATATTTTGTTTAAGGACTAAAAGCATACCTGTTTGTTAATTCCTAATTGAATAGTAACGATAAGATCAAATGATAGTGAGCTTTAGAGACAACAAATTTGGACTTCTGAGTCAAGTAGCTCCTCTGTTTTCACTCTAATTTTGCATTGTTAATTAAATAATACAATATGAAAATAATAGATAAAATTTACGTTGATGGTCGCTTTACAGCACCACACGGAACAGCAACCCAGGATCTGTACAATCCTTCAACAGGCGAAAAAATTGGTATCGTTCATTTAGGGGATCAAATTGATACCGATCAGGCAATTGAGGCCGCAAAAAAAGCTTTTGTGACTTTTTCAAAATCAACCGTGAAGGAACGTGGCGAAATACTGCAGCGTCTGCACGATGCCATTCTTGCCAATGAAGAAGAACTTAATAAAGCGGCAGTGGAAGAATACGGATCTCCTATTTCGGCCACCAAAGGAAGAACCCGATATGCCGCACAAATATTTAGGGACACCAAAGCTGCCATGGAAAGTTTCGAATTTGAAAAACAGCTGGAGTATGCCACTATTGTAAACGAGCCTTTGGGTATAATAGCTGCAATCACGCCCTGGAATGCAGATTATACGCACATCTGTGGAAAACTTGCCCCGGCTATTGCAGCGGGGTGTACGATTGTGATTAAGCCCAGTGAATTAAGTGCCCTTCAGACGCAGATCCTGACGGAGTGTTTTGATCAGGCTGGTGTTCCTAAGGGTGTCATCAATATTGTAAACGGAACCGGTCCTGTTGTTGGAACGGTACTTACTGCTCACCCCGACATTGCAGTGGTAACCTTTACCGGATCTACCCAAATAGGAAGAGTTATTGGAAGCAAAGCCGCAGAAACCATGAAAAGGGTTACACTTGAGCTGGGCGGGAAATCCCCTAATATTATACTGGAAGATGCTGATCTTCAGAAAGCCATTCCTTTGGCATTGGCAATAGGTTTCAGCAACAGTGGCCAGGCCTGCCATGCCGGAACCAGGATATTAGTTCCGGAAAGCAAATTGGAAGAAATCAAAAGCCTGATTATAGAAAATATGAAAAACATCAGGATTGGGGATTTATGGAACTCGGAGTCTTACATTGGTCCGATGGTAAGTCAAAAACAGTATGACACTGTGCAGCGCTACATTCAGTCCGGCTGGGATCAGGGTGCTGAAATCCTTGTAGGAGGACCGGGCCATCCCGAAGGTCTTGGAGGGTTTTATGCCAAGCCCACAGTCTTCGTGAATGTAACGCCAGAGATGATCATTGCCAAAGAAGAAATTTTTGGCCCGGTTCTTTGTGTTATCACCTACAAAACAGAAGAGGAAGCCATAACTATAGCCAACGATACCATTTATGGCCTTTCCGCTTATATCAGTTCAGGTGATACAGAAAAAGCGAAACAGATCGCACGCCAGATTATCTCCGGACGCGTATTGATAAATACGGCTGTAAACAGGGAATCCCAGTCTCCATTTGGAGGATTTAAACAGTCCGGTATAGGCCGAACTTCATGGGCTTACGGTATTGACGAATACGTTGAACCAAAAGTGATTGCGGTTTAATAAACAATTTGCTTCTGCTATTTCATCTACTGAATGAGCAGCATTGCAATTTAAAATTTCAATGCTGCTTACCTTTATAGTACAAAATAATTTTTAGAAAATGATAAGTCCCAACATTCTGTATTCCTGTTATGTAACGCGAAATTTATCCAACGAGCAGTTTATTCCCGAACATATTTTTCTGTATCAGTTTTCCGGATCGCTGGTTATCAATGATGCTGAAAAAGAATACACAGTGCAGACAGGCGAATTCTGCCTGGCCAGAAGAAACCGCCTGGCCAGGTATATTAAAATTCCGCCACAAAACGGAGAATATAAAACCATATCAGTACGGCTTGACCAAAACTTTTTAAAAGATTTCAGTAAAGAGTATGGATTTACAGCAGAGATGCCGGCTGCTGACGATTCCGTGATAAACATACAGTCACAGCCACTTTTACTGCACTATATTCAGTCCCTCTCGCCTTACTTTGATCTTACGTCAGCTGGTAAAAATGAACAAATACTTCTTATAAAAACAAAAGAAGCCGTACTATTGTTATTAAAAACAAATCCCGAACTCAAAAATGTACTGTTTGATTTTAGCGAGCCCGGAAAAATAGACCTGGAAGCTTTTATGAACCGGAATTTTCAGTTTAATATTTCAATGGAACGTTTTGGATACATGAGCGGCAGAAGTTTAACAACCTTCAAACGTGATTTTAAAAAGATTTTTAAAATGGCACCGGGAAAATGGCTCCTGCAAAAACGGCTGCAGCAGGCTAACTTTCTCATCACTAAAAGGGGCCGAAAGCCATCAGATGTTTACCTGGAAGTGGGATTTGAAGATATCTCCCATTTTTCACGTTCCTTCAGCAAGGAATTCGGGATAGCACCATCAAAGGCATTTTCTAAATGATTACTATTTATACTAAAATTAGAGTTACTTAATGCTAATAGTATCCCAAAAAATTTTATGGCTAGTAAGAGTGGCACTATACTGCTAAACTCCATTTCGTTTCTCCGAAGTTTTACAAAATACCTAATCTGAACACTACGCTCCACAACTTCATTAATTACAGGAGTTTATTTTTTTTGTAATACATCTACTATTATTACTGTTGTACTATGATATTATTTAACTTAAAAGAACAGTAAAGAAGAAAAATGGCACACAAAACAATAATTCCTACAGCACCTTGCTGTGAGCCAATATAATCTGTGGCAAATCCCATTAAAGGCGGAAATACAGCTCCTCCAGCCACTCCGGTAACCATTAATCCGGAAATTTCATTGGTTAATAAGGGTTTTGATTTTATGGCCAACGTATAGATTACAGCAAAGATGCTCGATGATCCAAAAGCAATTATACAAACCAATGCAAGAATAAGAGATTGGCCTTCGGCAAAAACTAGTGAAACCAATGCAAAAAGAACAACTGTCATATTGATTTTGAAGAATACTTTTTCAGAAAATTTTCTCAATAAGAATATACCAAAGACTGTACCTATTGTACGTGCTGCAAAATACCAGCTTGAACCATATGTAGCTGCTTCTTTAACTAAACCAGCCCTTTCTATCAGTAATTTTGGAGTTACCGTATTCATACCAACATCCAGACCCACAATACATAAAATGCCAAGGAACGACAGTAAAATATTTCTGTCTTTTAACAGGCCAATTGTTTTAGAAAAGCTGGCGGTTTTCTTTTCAGTTACCCCCTCTTCTATCCTTGTAAAAAATAACCAGACGAGTGAAACGAAGGTAATTAGAGTGTAAACGTAAAAGCTCTTCTCCCACGAACCATATTTTAGAGAAAAATACCCCACCAGTAAAGGTCCTACAAAAGAGGATACTGCTTTAATAAATTGTCCTCCGGTAATGTAGCTGGTTAATTTTGAACTGTCTACAATATTAGTAAGTAATGGGTTTAGAGATACCTGTAAAATAGTATTACCCACTCCAAGTAAAATAAATGTCATATAACAGCTTGCTTCATTAAATAAAATAATGGGGATAAAAGTAGCCGCCAGTGTAACAAGTAATCCAAGTGAAACCATATTCTTTCTTCCGTATTTGTCCATTGCCATTGCTGCCGGAATAGATAATATGAAAAACCATAAAAAAACCATAGAAGGTAAAAAACCGGCCTGTGTCTCGCTCCAATTAAATTGGGATTGCGCGTAGGTTACTGAAATACCTACCAAATCGCAAAATCCCATGATAAAAAATCCCATTAGGATGGGCAGGAGTTTTAAATTAATTTGCTCTTTTTGCATGATTTATTATATAAAATTTATTAGGAAATTAATTAGACCATTTTTGACATGGCTTATCGCCTACAGCCATTTTTATAAGTCCTCCTTTTTTAATATCCTCCAGACTTATTTTTAAATTCTTTAAACTGGTATTGTTGAAACTTGCCTCTTGCAGATAAACATTCTTTTTAGAATTATCACTGACCTCAATGATAAAGTCTTTTCTGTTTAATGATTTTGGTAATTTAATTGTTATTTTATCAAATATCGGACTGCTTATCTGGTAAGACGGATTGATCTCTGTAAGTCCTTTTACATCAAATAAACCAATAGATGACATTACATACCAGGATCCTAATTGTCCCTGATCTTCATCTTGTCCGTAACCATAACCATGAATTCCTTCGGTACCATAAAATTCATCGCAGATAGCGTGTACCCATTTTTGAGTTAAGTATGGCTTTCCTGAAAAATTAAACAGCCATGAGATATGCAAATTGGGCTGGTTTCCATGATTGTAGAATCCTGATAATCCTGCGAATGCATCAATCTTAGTACCACCGCCAAATACATTTTTTTGAGAGGCTTCGAAAATAGTTTCTAACCGGTTGTTGAAGGTGTCTTTACCAAGCGTTTCTACTAATTCTTCTATATCATGAGGAACATAAAACGTATATTGCCACGCATTACCTTCCTGAAAACCTCGCCATGGCTGTGAAGGATCAAAGTTATCGACAAATTTTCCGTTGGCATATTTAGGACGTATAAATTTGCTTTCGCTATCATATAATAATTTCCAGCCTTTAGATAATTTTATTAATTGGTCATAATCTTTCGTTTTACCTAATGATTTGGCAAATTGTGCCACTGCGAAAGCACTATAAGAATATTCTAATGTATGTGAAGCTGAAAATCCTGAACCTTCAGTAATAGTATTAAAACCGATGTCTTCTATTTGTGGTGAGTACCCATTTTCTATAAATTGCTTCACATCCATTTTTCCTGCGCCCTCGATTCTGTCTTTCCAGGTAATTTCATTTTTTAATGCCGCTTCATATCCTAGTGCTACATCAAAATTTTGAATTCCTGAATTATAAGCAGAAGCAATTGCCAATCCTGTGAAATTTGTACCCACACCCGAAACGTATTTACTGTTTGCAAGCCCATCGCCCAGCCATCCGGCATCCTTATAAACAAGCAGCTGCCCCTGCACCCAATCCGCATAATAATCAGGATAGGCCAAAGCCCATAGTTGGGTTAAATTCCAGAATCCTCCCCAAATTGCATCTGTATTGTAGCAATTGTGCTTTGGGATTCCTTTGCTGTTTAATGGTATTTGTCCAATTTCTCCATTATTCATAGGATAAGCTCCATTGACATCATTGTATAATCCTCTTCCTAAAAGAGCATGATATAAACCTGTATAGAATTTAATTTTATCTGT
Source organism: Flavobacterium cupreum (assembly GCF_003996965.1). GTDB lineage: Bacteria > Bacteroidota > Bacteroidia > Flavobacteriales > Flavobacteriaceae > Flavobacterium > Flavobacterium cupreum. Next base: position 138,914 of record NZ_QWDM01000001.1, read on the forward strand.
ATCATTTTTACCTTCAACAGTTATTCTTCCTAAATATTCATTCCATGTAGCTAATGCTTCTTTTTTTGCTTTATCAAAATTGGTGTTCTTGGCTTCCGAATTTAAGTTTAGTCGTGCATTAGCAACTGAAGTATAAGACAGACCAACTTTTACTGTAATGGTTTCATTTTCTTTGGTATCAAAGGTTAAATATAAACCAGCCCCAATTCCGGAAATTTCTTTTTTGGAGGCTAAAGTCCCTTCTTTGTTGAATACTCCAAAAGCTTTCGGTTTTTTATCCAGAACAGCAGAAAAATACATGGCAACTTCGGCACCGGCCTGATATTTTTTTACATATTCAGGATTGGTAATTACATATCCTTCGATACGCCCATCTTCAGTCATCATTACTTTTGATTCTTTTACTGCACCGCTTTCACCCTGTCTGTTTCCGATATCAAATATAATGTGAGACTCGCTAGATTTTGGGAACGTGTAACGTTGAAAACCAACTCTTTTTGTTGCGGTAAGTTCTGCTTTTACCTTATAATCTTTTAGTAAAACCGAATAATATCCCGAAGTAGCATATTCATCTTTTCTGTCAAATCTTGAACGGTAACCTTCATCAGGATTTTCAAGAGTTCCGGGAATGGTCTGCAATTTACCTACAGAAGGCGCCAGTACTATTCCGCCAACCTGAAATTCATGCAGGCACGCAAATCCTTCAATAGAAGTGTCCCGGTCATCATACCCTGTCGCTTCCCAACCTTGCACATTACCATAGTGCGCATTGGTAGAAGGTCCTAATTTTGCCAGTCCAAAAGGCACAGCAGCCGGGGTATAAAAAAACCATCGGCTGTGAGCAGTTCCTATATTTGGATTTACATAATCGGATAGTTTTTTTTGCCCATTTTGTGCATGAGAGGTATTGCATATACAACTTAGACTTATAATTAGCAGGCTTAAAATCTTTTTCATGATAGAATAAATTTAAGTATTTTGTTTTTTTATTAATGCAATCCGAGCATAAAGTTCGATTACTGCAGCTTGATTAAGCAGCCATTTTGGTGTTTTTGATTCGTCTTTTTCGGCATTCCAATCACTGTACAAAAGCCCTTTATCATCCCGGGCATTTGCCCATGCGAAATCAATATTTTTGATAATAGTATTTATATATTTTGAGTTTTGATCGACAGCATATAAATCCTGATAGCCGCGAAATAAAACGACAGTAAACCACGGATTATCTAAAATTGATATACGACCATCGGTTTGTTTTTTCCCAAAATATAAATAAGAACCTTCGGCCAGTGATTGTGCTTCATTAAGATACATTTTGTTGCCTGTAATTTTGTATAAGCTCACAGCTGCCTGCAGCATTGTTCCGGTATTGTAAGTCCAGGCGGTTTTTAAAACAGAACGATCAGCGGTTTTCATATCATTCCAGTAAATATTTTCTTCAGCCTTTAAATGCGAATGCATCCAGTTATAAAATTTCAGGCCCCAGTCTAAATAATATTTGTCTTTTGTCTGTTCGTAAATTTTTAATGCTAATACTGTTGCTTTTCCGTTGGAACATGCCGGTTTTTGGTCATAAATCCCTTCAAGCCAGGTAACTCCGCCTTCAAGATCACTATTCCATCCGCTTATAATGAATTCAAAAACTTCTTTGGCATCTTTTAGATAACTCTTCTGTTTTGTATTGGAGTAAGCTTCAATATAATCAATACCTACTAATCCGTTATCATCATAATAACGATCCGATTTTTCGAGTCTGGTTGGGTATGCCTGATATCCAATAGGCTTTCGAATAGTATCACGGTATTGTTTTTGAGCTTCAATCAAATTTTTAAGAGAAGTGTTATACTTCTTTTTATCAATTTTGTACAATATATTCACAGCCGATGTCATTCCGCTAAAAGGCCACAAAAATGAAACTTCTTTTGCTGCTTTCTCTCCGTCATTAAAATAATTTAAATTGGGCTGATTGGTATTGGGATAATATTCAGAAAATAAATTATACTTTGGCAAATAATATAATCCATAAACCAATTCATAAAATGATTCGGCTCTGTTTTTATATTCCTTATATGGCTCTATTTTCTGCTGGCCTTGGGCTTGTGCAATGAATACAATACCAAGTATAATTGCCGTTACTATTTTCTTCATTATTCTTTTTCTCCTTTCAATAATGCAATACGTCCATAAATTTCTACTAATGCCGCTTGTTGCAATAGCCATTTATCTCTTCCCTGTTTGATTCCCGACCAGTCTTCATAAAATAATCCAGAACTGTTTCTTGCTTTTTCCCAGGCATAATCGGCATTGTTGATGAAAGTGTTTACATAATTCTGCGCATTTGGATCATGTTTAAGAAGATCCAGATACCCTCTAAAAAGGCATACATTAAACCAGGAATCATGATCCGGGAAAAAGAGTTTGCCATCGACTGTTCTTGTAAAAACACGATAAGTAGATGAAGCAATTGCCCTGGCTTCATTAAGATAGGTAACGTCTTTAGATATTTCGTACAACAAAATATTATTGGTAATCATCGCGCCGGAGTTATAGGTCCATTTTGTTTTGTTTACAAAGTTATCCCTTACCCGAATGTCGTTCCAGAAAAGATTATCAACCGGGTCTTTAGTATTGTCATTTAGCCACTTGTACAATCTTTTTGCAAATAGCAGATATTCTTCATTTTTTGTATGCTGGTAAAGTTTAAGAAGATAAGTTGTTGTAAAAGCTGTTGCGCAAACTGCTTTGTTACAAAGGTCGCTTTCAGGTTTATTTCTGTATTGCTCCACCCAATAGATACCGCCACCTGTTTTGGTATCTTCACCTGTTTTGGTAAAATCTACTTGTTTTATAGCCCTGTCTAAAGAAGCCTGATTTTTGGTGATTTCAAAATCTTCAATTAATTCAAGTGCAATAATGGCATTGTCATCGTAAAAACGATCATCTAAACTGTATTGCACAGGAAAAGCTGCGTAAGCACCCGGAAGACGCTGGGAATCATAATATTTTTCTAAAGCGGTATAAGAATCATTTAACACCTGATCTTTATAACCTATTGCTTTTAATTGGTTTACACCAGCTAAAAGTCCATCAAGTGACCAGAGATAAGAGCTTTCTCTGTCACCAACCTGCTTAGGGAAATTTTCAAGATAAAGACCAGAACTATTGATTTTATAATTTTGCTGAATCAAATCAAATGTTTGTTTTGCTTTTTCTTTATAGCTAATTGTAACAACGGGATCAGTTGGATCAGGATGTGTTAACCCATTATCTTCATTCTCCTGGCACGAAAAAAGAAGTATTGAAATTAACAGTAAACTTAATTTTTGGATATTTTTCATACTATAAGTTTTTTTGAAACAGGCTGTTTAATAAGCAAACAGCCTGTTGTTTTTTTAATTAATAACGGTGACTGAATGTTTATAACTTCCTGTAGGAGACAAATCAATAACTACATTAGCCCGTTTGTTTTCAGAATCTTTAGGAAGTTTATACATGCCAATCCAGTCCTGGCTTTGACCCGCACTTGGAATGTCTGCAAGATTATATACGTTATAATATTGAGCCGGCTGGGTTCCGTCAGGCTGAGTTCCAAATGCCGGCATTCCGGGAATATTTGAACCGTTCATCTGGTCATTATGATAACTTCCCCAAATTTCCCTGCCTGCATTGGTCGCAACCCAAAAACGATAACGCTCTTCGGGATACCCCCAATCGTGATAAAAAGGAAGTGCAATATTTTTAAGTTCAAATTTGTGGTTACCGATATAAGTAAAATCTCCCAGATTGTACTGCCATGTCCTGATCATCTGAATAGACTGAATTTCAGTCGTTTTAATAGTCAGTAAATTAAAATCGACAACAATCCTGTAGACTTTTCCTGTTCCGTTAATTGGAGTCCCCGACTCAGTTTCAGATTCGATTAACTTATTATCGTTATTTAATTTATAGTTAACTTTTGAATCCGACAGAGAATTACATAAGATTATCTCGCTATTGGCTACAGACGCAAAGATTTCGAAAACACCATCTTCTGTTTTTTTAAATTTCATTGCAGCGTTTATAGTCTGTGCCTCAAAACCCTGACCATAAATAAATAATTCACCTGGTATTTCAGCTATACCGGAAGGACGTTTCAGTTTAATAATGCGTGTTTCCTGTGTTTCTTTTTTTTCCCCTCCCTGAGAGGCTATCACTTTCCACTTGACAGCGCCTTCAGAATCTATACCTATGTTGGCACTTTTGGCCAAGATAATAAGTTGTTTTGGTGTTAATGATAACCAATTATCTCCACCTCCTGCATTCGAAACTGTTTTGTAGATAGGATTGCTGAAGTCCCCGTTTTCTTTATCAAACAGAACTTCATATAAAACTACGCCTCCATAATACGATTCTGACTTTGTCCACTCAAAAACAGTTGGAGTTCCATTCTCTAAATCTATCTCTACAAGCTGGTTGGCAACTGGATTTATTAATGATTCCGGCGCATCAAAACCTGTCTCCAATTCGTATTTTTCGGTACAGCTTCCCAAAATAAGGATTGCTATAAGACTAAAGAGTCTTGTATATATCTTTTTCATAAATTAGATTTTTACCAATTAGGATTTTGAGATAAGTTTTTATTTAAATCTCTTTCTGATTGCGGAACTGGCCACAGGTAATTTTTATTAGCATTGAATATTCTTTTTTCAACACGTACATACCCATTGTCAATAAGCGGCGCTTCATTTGTTTTCATACCATGGACCCAATCATTGAGAACTGTTTCGGCTGATTTCCAACGACGTAAATCCATTAATCGCAAGCCTTCCATTGCAAGTTCAGATCGGCGTTCACGATGTATAATTTCTTCCATTTCAGAACTAGAAACAGCAGGGTAATTCAAAGCAGCCGGATTTGTAAATCCTGCTCTTGTACGCAATTTTTTGATTGTTAAATCCCATTCCGCCTGACCGAATTGATTTAGCTTAGCTTTTGCTTCGGCATACATTAATAGCACATCGGCATAACGAATCAGGATTAAATTTGAACCGGAATACAGCATATTACGGGCTGTTTTGTCATAAAATTTCGAAACATAATATCCTGTTGGAGTGCTGTTCGATGAATTGTTTATAGAGTCGTCACCAGTTCCTAACGCAGTGTTGATCGTAGTAAAACTGCCATTTGCATTTTCTAATTGGGATCCGTGTCTTATTACCGTTGCATCTAGACGGGGATCTCTGTTATTATATGGATTTAGTTCATTGTAACTCGCATCTGCAATCGTTTTGCCATTTGATAACAAATAACTGTCAACCAATTCCTGCGTTGGAGAAATTGCTGCAAAACCGCCAAATGATGGAGGAATTAAATAATATTGCGTATTTTGTTCTCTGTTTATTGGCATAAACTGCACATCCAGAAGGACTTCAATATTATTTTTATTTTGAGGTTTGAACAAATCAGCATAAGAACCTGAAAATAAATCTAAATTACCTGCTTCATCCTTGTTTATCAGTGCATCACAAATGTTAGCGACTTCCTGCCAGCGGCTTTCACAAAGCAAAACTCTGGCTTTTAGCGCCATTGCTGCCCCTTTCGTAAAACGTCCTTTATCTGTGGAAGCATACGAATTAGGTAAGATTTTAGCAAAATCCAATTCATCTAAAATAAATTGTAAAACATCTTTTTTAGGGGTTCTTGGCATTTTTCTCGACTCTTCGATACTTATTTCTTTGGTAACTAAAGGTACATCGCCGAAATTATTCATTAAGATAAAATAATGGAAAGCACGGATCGCTCTTGCTTCGGCAATGTATCTCTTTTTTAAATCGTCACTCAAACCAGGCACTTTATTGATGTTATCTAATAAAATATTGCAATGTTTAATGCCTACATATCTGGAATTCCAGACATCACGAACCAACGCCGCCGAAGTATCGTAACTGCCATTTGCCACATCTCTGACCAATGACCCATTGTTACTTTTTGTATATGAATTATCAGAAAGAGATTCGTTAAAAATAAACTGGTCAGCATTGTATAAATCCGGGTAACAGCTGTTTAAGGCGTTAAGGGCATCTTCGGGTTTATCCCAAAATGATAAATCCGATTCTTTATCTAATAATGGTGTATCGAGATTTTCGCAACCCCAAAATACACACATTACAAGTAATACTATTATATGTTTTGTTTTCATATCTAAATGTTTTAGAAGTTAACATTAACCCCAATGGCTAAAACTTTTGTTACTGGATATACACGGCCGTTTGAAGCTTCACCAGAATTAATTTCAGGATCATATCCTGCTTTTAACCTGGTGAATGTTAGTAGATTTTGACCTGTTATATAGGCTCTGAACTTAGCTACTCTTAATTGATCGGTGAATCGGGAAGGAATTGTGTATCCTAATTGTACATTTTTTAAACGCAGGTAAGATGCATCCTGTATCCAAAAGTCTGATTTAGCGGCGTTATTTGCCGATTCAGTACCAATTGTTAAACGCGGATATCCGGCATCAGGATTTTGAGGAGTCCATCTGTCTATATGATAATCCATTACCGGGCCTTCATTGCTGTTGTGAAACGCTTCGACTCCCTCACCGCGAATCCACATACTGCGTTTTCCCACACCTTGCAAGAAGATGCTTAAATCGAGTCCATTCCAATTAGCGGTATAAGTAAGTCCATAGGTATAACGTGGATAAGGATTTCCTAAAATAAATCGGTCATCTTCTTCCTTGATTACGCCGTCTCCGTTTCTATCAATGTATCTTAAATCTCCGGGTTTTGCGCCTGCAGCATTAAAATTTTGTTTTGGACCATTGGCAACTTCATTTGCATTTTGAAAAATACCATCACTTTTTAGTCCGTAATAAGAATTCAACGGAAATCCATTTTTTAAAATTGTAACGACATCTGTTCCCGAAATGAGAGTTCTTCCTCCATCATCTGTCACTTCATTCACATTATCGGAAACATTTGCATTGATGGAATGTTTAACCTTTCCGTTGTTGAATAAGTAGTTCACAGTAAATTCCCATCCTTTATTGTTTACTGCACCAATATTTTGAGTTGGTGACTGGCTGCCATAAATACCCGGAACAGGAAGGCTGTTTACCAATACATCCTTAGAATCTTTACTGTATACATCAAATGTCAATGACAATTTATTATTGAAGAAACCAGCATCAATTCCAAAATCCAGCATTTGGCTGGTTTCCCAACTAAGCTCCTGATTTGCTTCACTAAAATAAGCAGCATTGGCCAGATTATCGTTAAAGGAATAGGCTTGGGTATTAATAGACACAGTTCTCAAATATCTATAAAGTCCGATGTCCTGATTACCAACTTGTCCCCATGAAGCGCGAATTTTTAAATTGCTGATATAATTTGCCGATTTCATGAAGTTTTCTTTAGAAATACGCCATGCTCCGGAAAATGACGGGAAAACTCCCCAACGGTTTTCAGAAGAAAATCGTGATGAGCCATCTGCCCTTACATTAGCTTCTAAAAGATAACGATCCTTATACGAATAGTTTAGTCTTCCAAAATAAGACTGGATTGCCCATTCTTCTTCGTTACCATATGTGTTTTTTTCATCGGTTAGTGCTCCATTCCCCAGAACACCAAATTCATTACCGGGAATACCAATCTTTCTGGCCTGAAACCATCTCCTGTTACTGCTTTCTTCAGAGATTCCCAGTAAGCCGGTAAAAGAATGATTTTCGCCTATTTTTTTATTATAGTTTAAAGTCAGTGTTGAGTTAAGCAGCAAAGCTCTTTCAAAACGATCCATCACAGAGCTTTCATTGTCTCCGCCTCCTGTATAAGGTGCATAGTCAATAGATTTTCGGAATTCATGATTATTATTTTCCGCTAAGTTGGCTCCAAAAAATCCTTTAAGTTTTAGGTCTTTTATTATAGACCATTCTGCTGCGATGCTTCCTGCCAATCCATCATTTTGATACGTTCTCATGCCTCCTTTTGCTAAACGGGCCAAACCGTTAGAGTTGCTCCCGCTTGGAAGAGTATAATTGCCGTTTTCATCTTTTACAGGATATATGACCGGTATTCTGGTTGCCTGTTCTATAAGCCAGTTCGTCCAGTATGCATGTTCTTTTATTACAGTACCATTATATGCTCCACTGGCTGTTATGTTGAATTTTTCAGATAATTTGGAGTGAATGTTTATTCTGGCATTATTCCTTTTAAGGCCAAAATCGTCGTTACCCTCAAATAAACTTTTTTGGTCAACATGACCAAGAGAAACATGGTAAGATGTTTTTTCTCCGCCTCCTTCAATCGAAAGATTTTGTGTAGCTTGTGGTGCTTTATCTTTATAGAGTTCATCCAGCCAAACCGTTCCCTGTCCTATTTTTTTGAAATCATTGATTTGATCAGGTGTAAATCTTGCAGGCAGTCCGGAATTGATAAGGGCTTCGTTCCTTAATTCAGCATATTCCCAGGCTTTTGCATATTTAGGCATGTTAGTGGGCTGCTGCATGCCATAAATGTAATCGTAAGATACTCTGGTCTTTCCGGATTTGCCCATTTTGGTTGTAATTAATATTACCCCATTGGCTGCTCTTGATCCATAAACCGCTGCAGAAGACGCATCTTTTAGCACTGACACGCTTTCTATGTCATTAGGATTAAGATTGTCAATGCTTCCTTGCAAACCATCAATTAATATTAAGGGATAAGTACCGGACTGAAAAGTTCCAATGCCGCGAATATTAATATTTGTTCCCTGACCCGGCTCACTTGATCCCTGTTGGATAACTAAACCGGCAATGGTGCCTTGTAATGCCTCTGATGCATTGACGACAGGTTTATTTTCAAATACATCTGAATTTACACTACCAATTGCAGAAGTTAAATTTGCCTTTTTCTGAGTTCCATACCCCACAACAACAATTTCCTTTAAAAGGTTTTCTTCTTCTTTTAAAATAAAATCAATAGTGTTGCCGTTTACTGTTTTTTCGACACTTTCATATCCTATAAAGCTTACTATAATAACAGAATTTACAGGAGCTTTTAACTTGTAACCACCATCAAAATCAGTCGTTGTAGCGTTTTTTGTACCTTTGATGCTGACTGTTGCCCAATTATAGTTTCGAGCGTTTTGCTGTCTTTGACAGTACCCGAAATTGAATTTTGAGCATATAACACGGTTATGTTTATCATCAAAAATAATGATAAAATTAGCCGTGATTTTTGGGATCCATAGATCCTAAAAATCGGAAAGGGTGTTTTGTGGTTTTTCATAAATTCATAATGTTAGATTTTGGTTTGTTAGTAAAGTGTATTTTCTTATTTTACAAAGGCCTGTATCAATAAGGTTTTGTTATTTGGGTTTTCATTGTATATCGTATAACTTTCTGCAGACGCAGGAACCACAAATGTTTCAGCATAATTAAAGCGCTGCCTGATTCCGTTTTTAGTTTTAATAATTACAGAAGTACCTTCGATAAGCATCCAGACATGGCATTTGTTATTAGTCGGAATATGAATTTTATTATTCAATGTGTATCGGTGTACATCATAAAAGTGCTCAGGATGAGTTGGCAAATGTTCCAGTGTGTACTCTTCTGTCTGATTAATGATATAAGGCACTGAAATTAATTCCGGAACAACAGAATCTCCTTTTCTTTCAAAATCTACATTTCTCATTCCATGTTCAATATTTAGCGGTCGTGGCTTTCCATCTAAATCCAGTCGCAGCCAGTCATACATTTTGAAAGTAAAAATATACGGAGCACTACTGATTTCCAGAACTAGATTATTGCTTCCCGAAGCATGAATAGTACCATTGGGTATTAAAAAAAGGTCATGTTTTTTTGCTGTAAATTTTTGAATATATTTATCTACATCTAGTTCTTTTACCTCTTTTTGACTCTGTAATAATGCTTTGTGAAATTCTTCCGGTTTTACACCATCCTGAAATCCTAAATATACCAATGGCTCGTTCTTGCAATCCAAAATGTAATAGGTTTCATCCTGAGTAAATGGCATTCCGAAATGTTCCCTGATGTATTCCGGAGTTGGATGACATTGAATCGAAAGATTTCCTCCATCGAACGTATCCAGAAAGTCAAATCGAATAGGAAAGTCATGCTTAAATTTTTCTGCACAATCTCCTAATACTTCTTTATAATTATTAAACATCAAAAAGTCAAAAGAAACTTCCAATAAATATTGGTCGCTTTCAAACATAATCCCATTCTCCAAAACCATAAGTTCAAATGACCACGCCAGATTATCGACTTCTTTGTTTAGGCCTTCCATTTGTTCTTTCATCCACGTTCCACCCCAGGCTCCCGGCTCGAACCATGGTCTTGGCCTAAAAACATTTTTTGCCATTTGACTCAGCCCTGCTCGAAGTGCATCACCCGTCATGAACAAGTAATTGTTTGGTCTTTGCTCGTCTGCAATAAGGTCGATATCAGGCAGTATCTCGTTTTTATGTTTGTTTAACACTACCCAGTCCACAAAGAAAAAACGCTTGTATGTTCTGCGATTGTCAATTTTATTTTTAGATCCCAGATTATTTACCATTCCGGCACGGGCTCTAAACTGTAATTCATTTTTTGGCAAATCAAAATAAACAATTGGGCCCTGCCATTGAGCCAAAGAAGCACCACATCCCAGTATGATATTTATATCTGCTGAGGTGTCAGGTTTAATTAGTTTTAGTTTTTCAGTATCAAACCAATCTATTAAGTTTTTATCCGTAATTTTTCCAAAAAGCGGGTCGTCACCTCCTAAGTAAGGTACCAGCATTTCATCTAATTTATCCGAAGATTTCATTGCGGCATCTACATGAAAACATCTTACAGTTTTGCCTCTTTTTTTTAGTTCTGCGCTTAAACTCTCTACAAGGTGACTCCAAAAAACACCTAAATATCCATCAATTGTAATAATCTTATGCTGTTCTATCCATGATGCAAATTCCTCTATACCTGCTTTAATCTTGTTCTCTCCAAGAGAAAATGAAGGATAGGCATCATATGAAATTTCATTATTTTCTTTTTTCTCAGGTGCTAAATACTGCTGTGTTTTACGCCATTCTTTGTTCTGTTCCAAATCTTGTTTTTTTAAAGAGTTATTTGCATGTAAGGCGGCTCCCATTATCGCAGCTTTATCCCACAGTTTGCATATATGTATTTCCGTTTTATTAACTTGATGTATTTTTTTTGTCATCTGATCTAAAAAATGGTGAGATGCTTTTGCTATTCCTCCTCCCAAGACAAGACTTTCGGGTTGAAACTTTAATATCCATGGGGTCATAAACTGGATGAAATTTTCGGTAAATTCATCAAATAAAGAAAGCGCATCAGAATCATGATCATCAGCCAAAATGGTAATCTCTTTTACGGTATGAACTTTTTCCCGATCTAGTTCATTCCACTTTTTTACAAACCATCTTGTCGAAAAATAATCATCAGCAATTCCATCTTTAAATGGAATATTATACAAGTAGCCATTTGGAGGTACACCGTTTTTTTCTTCTGACTGAACACACCCATCTATCAGGTATGTGCATCCAAAACCGGTTCCTAATGTTAAGACAATGCTTCGGGAATTATGCATTGCCACCCCCGCTCCATATTCTCCAATGGCAAAACTTTCTGCATCATTCAAAAAATAAACCGGAACATTATTTACAATCTTTTTGATTTCCTGCTTCACATTCAGACCGAATAAGGAATCGTATTTTTTTACACCGTTAATCTCTGAAATGCCGTCTTTGTAGTTAAAAGGTCCTGGCATTGAAATACCAACAGCTCCAATTTGATGCAAATTTACAGGAGTGTTATCATTTATTATTTTTTCAATCAGATCTTGAAAACCTTTGATAAATGAGTCGCAAGGTCCATTTGAATCTAATAGCGTTTTTTGATAAGAAGCTGCAACAAGTAAATCTGTTTCAGAATCAACTAAAGCCCCGGATATATGCGAGCCTCCAATATCAATTCCTAAATAATAAAGTTTCATAAATTTTCAGTTAAAATGAATAGGCAAAATTAATCATGTATATATGTATGTACATACTATTAAAACAAAGTAAATAAATTGTTACCATACCACAAAGTACATAGTTGCTTTTTGTCAAAAAAATAAATTAACTTTGCAGAAACAATTAAAACAAAATGGCCATATCACCTATTTACATTACTATTTTAGGTTTAAACGTATTGATTTTAAATGTTTAACAAAAATGAATGATTCGTAATGAATTAGATAAATAAGTATGAAAATAACATTAAATCATAGTAGTCCGATTCCGCTTCATGTTCAGATTGAAGAGCAATTAAGAATAGAAATTACGTCTGAAGAGTATCAAAAAGGAGTTAAATTACCAAACGAGATGGATTTGTCTAAACAATTAGGTATCTCCAGAAGTACTTTGCGCCAGTCTATAAATAAATTGGTTTATGAAGGATTGCTTGTGAGAAAAAAAGGAGTAGGAACATTTGCAAAAAAAACTTCTATCATATCAAAAGCACAGAATTGGCTGAGTTTTTCTCAGGAAATGAAAGCCCTGGGTATAGAAATCAAAAATTATGAACTGCATTTAAGTTGGGTGAAACCAACGGAAGAGCTCTGTTTATTTTTTGATATCAAAGATGACGTACGGATTTTAAAGTTAGAACGTTTGAGAGGTAAAGCCGAGTATCCTTTTGTGTATTTTATATCTTATTTTAATCCAAGAATTGGTTTGACAGGTAATGAAGATTTTTCACGTCCTTTGTATGAAATACTCGGACAAGATTATAATTCTATTGTAAAATTATCTAAGGAAGAGATTAGTGCTATTAGCGCAGAAGCTTTTTTAGCTGAAAAATTAGAAATAAAAACCGGAGATCCGGTACTGAAGCGAAAGAGGTTTGTTTTTGATCCCGGCAACAGACCTTTAGAATGGAACGTTGGATATTATAAAGCAGATAGTTTTACTTATACACTTGAATTTGAGCGAGAAATATAATTTCTGAGTAAAATATATGAATTTAAAAAAAATTAATACGCACAAGTTATATCATATCATCATTCTCAATGAAGTGGTTAGATATTTGAATACTTCCCGCTAATAATTAAGAGCCATATTCTATGACATTCTTAAGTTCTAAAAATATCATATCTAAATCAAAAGCTTAATTTATATGAAGCGTTAAATAACGGCAACCAAACTCTCACCGGATTTATTTTTAGCTGTAGCGTTTTCGGCAATATTATCTCCTTACATCCTGGACAATTTATATCATCACTACTCTGGAACACGAGGTGGTATTTTTACTCATTTTAGTTCTTTTAAGGCTCTATTAAATCGATGGTCCTGTTCTACCATATTGCTGAGATATTTACACTGCCGAATTTTAATCTTTGAGAACGTACGCTTGTTATATACTTTGATCGTTCCGGCAGTATAACCGTTTTATTACTGTTTTTTACTCTTGGCCGGCAGTTATTATTAATAGCTTTAATTAGAAAAAACTGAGCGCTTATTCTTTGTCTTCTTCTGATCAAAGGAAAGTCTACTGTATTGCCTGGTTTATCTAGTGCTCTATATAAATATCACCATGTTTTTATTAATTCTGTAATCTTCTTTTTACCTATTTAAATTTCTTCTAAAACTGCTGACCATCCGCCATTTCTCACCATCTTAATTTTAACATCATCTTTATAATTTACCTGGTATTTTTTTTTCTTATAGTCCATTGCCTGATATCCAGCATTGATGCCATCCTCAAATGATGTTAACCTATAAGATTTAGAGGTTTTTAAAAAATCTAATTTAATTACAAAAGACCTTTCTTTTTGGGAACCATTAGTAATTCCTGCAATAAACCATTTGGCTCCTTTTCTTTTGGCGACAATTACATATTCTCCAACCTTTGCTTCCAAAGCTTTAGTTTCGTCCCATGTAGTCGGAACAGAAGTAATAAAATCCGTGCACTCTCTATCCCGATAATAATTAGTAGGATTATCTGCCAGCATTTGCAGTCCACTTTCAAAAACGACAAACAAAGCAAGTTGATAAGATCTCGTACCAATACTGGCCGAATTAGGACGTTCTGATATATAAACCTCCGGCTGCATACTAATCATTGCACCAGGTGTATAATCCATTGGCCCAACAGCATTACGCATAAAAGGAAGATATAAACTATTATCAGGTCTGCATCCTCCCATTTGCTCCATTCCTCTTACCCCTTCATAAGTAATAAGATTTGGGTATTTGTATTCGAGGCCGGCAGGTTTAAATGCTCCATGAAAATCTACAAATATCTGATGCTTAGCGGCTTCCTTAACAACATTTTCATAATATCTCACCATAACCTGATCACTGCGATCCATAAAATCAATTTTTACTCCTGCTATCCCCCAGTCTTTAAAAGTTTTAAATAGTTCCATATTTTTATCAACTGTCAGCCAGGTGAGCCATAGTACTATACCTACGTTCTTTTCCTTACTATAACGAATAAGTTCGTGAAGATCAATGTTGGGGTTCGGAGTATAAGGGTCTTCCGTCGTTTTGCCCCATCCTTCATCCATAATAATATATTTAATACCGTACTTTGAAGCAAAGTCAATATAATATTTATAGGTTTCGAGATTATATCCTGAAATAAAATTAACGTCAGCACCATAAGGCGCAGCACCATTCCACCATTCCCAGCTAACTTGTCCTGGTTTAATCCATGAACTTTCTTTTAATTCGCTTTTTGCAGCAAGCTTTAACGTCATTGTATTTTCAATAATTTCTTTATCATCTTTGGTTATAACAAAATAACGCCATGGAAAACTTCTACTCCCCGAAGTTATTGCTATAAAGTCACTTTCTTTGAGAATCTTTACGCTGCGGTCTCCATCGGCACCAAATTCTAAAGGTACTTTAGGGAATGTACCTTTTATTCCTGACGGACTGCCTTTAAGAAACATGCAGGGATAATCTGAAAGATCAGATTCACTAATTAGTAATTTGTACTTTTTTTTAGAATCAACCAAAACCGGAAGTGTAGAAATTTTTCCAGATGAACTCCAGTCATTAGATTGTGTGTGAGAGTATAATTCTTCGTAAGCTGTCTTATAACTTTCGGGCTGCTGCAAGTGCAGCAGGTAATTATCGGGAAAATTCACAACAAAATTTTCATTTACCACCTTGATTTCACCCTTTTTTTTGGTAATGATCCGATGGGCCACACCATCGTTAAAGGCACGAAATTCAACCGAGTATCCCTTTTTAAAATTTAAAAGCAAATAATTATATGCATTATTTACTGAAGAATATTTTAACGAAATAAATGGCTTTATGGTTTCGTTTATTGTTCCGGTTGTACTTTTTAGTAATTCAGGATTAGAACCTAAAGTTTCGTTTTCAAGAATTAATCCTAAGTAATTCTTTGAAGCCAGCTCCTCGCCACCAGCCACTATCGAATAGTATATTTTATCTTCTAAAGTAATATATAATTTTATTTCGCCATTGGGTGATTCCAGCTCAAATTTTTTATCTTTCGAATAGGTGTTGGACAATCCTAAAAGTAAAATCAAGTAACTAAAGATGGTAATCGCTTTCATATAAAATTTTATTAAGTAATTGACAATTTTGATCAGGTTATTTTCATTTAGGTGGATCATTTTGGGCAGCCTTTTGACTACAAGGTATAGATTTGGTCCTGTCGCAGCTGTCAGAATCAAATATAAGAATTTAAATAATTTAAAAATTAAACTATTGATTACAAAATGATTTAATATAAATATCTTTGGTCTTTACCATCTGATTCTTTCTCCGCATATGCAAAACTTCAATTCCATTCAATGTTTGTCTTGCTGATTCAAAGTTTTAAAGGCCTAACCCGTTTTGTATCCTCCCTTTTATAATTCGATGGTCCCTATTCGGGATTAGTGCTTCCAAAGAAGCTGAAGCAGACAATAAATCGCGAGTGGATAAACATAGACAGAAATTAAAATTTTCTTAAATGGTATCGCCTCAAAAATTATTTTCATTAACTTATATATTTAAATTAAATAAAAGACTATGAAAGATAATAAAACTCTCAGCACCAGTCTTAAAGGAAAGACTGTTGTTATAACAGGTGCCAGCAGCGGCGTTGGCCTTGCAGCGGTAGAAGCCTTTGCGAACGAAGGCTGTAATATAATTGCAGTTGCCAGAGGTCGCAAAGGTATTGACCAGGCTGTTGCATATTGCACAAAATTAAATGTACTGGCAGTGGGTGTTTATGCCGATATGTCTATTGCTGAAGACGTGGAAAGAGTAACTCATGAAGCCTTGAAGATAAACGGAAAAATTGATATCTGGGTGAATAATGCCGGTGTGATGGCGAGTGGAAAATTTGAAGAGATTCCCATGGAAATTCACCATCAGGTAATTAAAACCAATTTGTTTGGGTATATGCATGGAGCTTAAAACGCGGTTAAAATTTTCAAAAAGCAAAATCAAGGTATCTTGATTAACAATGTATCCATCGGAGGATTTATGCCTGCCCCTTACAGCGCTGTTTACTCTGCTACCAAATATGGAATCAGGGGTATGATGGAAGGCCTGCAGGGTGAAGTTTCAAACCGCAAAAATATCCATCTATGTAATCTCTATCCTCAATTACAAAATTCCACGGGTAATTTACATTCTGCCAAATACTCCGGTTTTTCTATGAGTATCCCCTTTATTGCTTCTGATCCCCATGAGACTGCGGCTAAAATGGTTGATGTGGCAAAACATCCAAAAAAGGATACTTTTCCGGATTTACGAGCTGCGGCTATAACCAACACTTATCGATTATTTCCAAAACTGGTAATCAATACTGCCTCTGCAGCAGTACGGGCAAAAATGAAACTGAACCACAATAAGGAGAATAATTCCGGAAATGTTTTGACACAATCTAAAGAACCATTAAGAGTGTATGGGAAGGAACCGTCAAAAACATCGTCAAACCTTAATCTGGCGCTTTTTGCGGGATTGGGTTTCGGTGTCGCTCTTCTGTTAATGGGCAAAAAAACATAATACTATTAAACATTTAAAAATTCCAATTCAGGTATTACGGCAAATTCCGAAACAAATGATGTGGAGTGGATACTTCTTCTGCCACAAAAAGTAAAGGCGTTTTTTAAAGATATTCACCCGTCTAAGTTTTGTGGCAGAATCGTAGCAGACGGGCATCTTGTACACTAGAAATCCGGAAAACCAAGAGCTGATGATTATGCATTACCACTAAAAGATTCCCAGGTAAAATGACCCTGGATACTTCTGGATTATGATGGTCCGCAAGAATCTCGTTAGTACCCTTTTTTCACCACCCGAAGAAACCAGATTTGAAATAGATTTTATTTTTTAACAAAATAGATGCAAATAGAGGTAACAAACTAAGGTCTACGCTTGCAAATAACTTAACTATCATTATTTTTACATACTAAATCTATAGGATATAAGAAATATGATAATTAGAACAGTAGTAAAAAAAAACTCTTATTATTATTCTTTGTACTTATCATTAAAGTAAGTGCGCAACAAACAGATAGCCTGTCTCAGCAGTTCTTAATGAATGTTGAAATAAGGCCGAGAGCAGAATATACTTCTAATTACATTCTTCCTCCCAACGATTCAATAGATCCTTATTTTTACATCACACAGAGAAATAGAATTTCTATGCAATATGCAAGAGAAAAATGGCTTGTTAAATCAGATTTGCAGGAAATTCATCTTTGGGATCAAAACAATAAAGCTTCTAAAGTGGGAAGTCTCAGCTTTTATCAACTTTTTTTTGAAACGAAATTTAAATCCATAAATGTTCGTTTAGGAAGACAAAGTATATTATTAGATAATGGCAGATTGTTCTCTGATGCTCCATGGGCACAGCAGGGAAGGGCTCACGAAGGGATTCGAATAATGAAATCTTCAAAATATTTTTCTAATGACTTCTTCTTTTTATTTACCAGAAAGTATGGTAATGAATTTGATCCGGCCTATTCTCCGGTGGCATCAAATAAGTACAAATACATGTTAGTGAATAACTTTAGCTATAATTCTTTCAAAGAATTTTCTTTTAATGCAATGAATATTATTGATTTTTTAAAAAACACAACCTCAGACGAAATGTATACACGCGTCACTTCAGGTGGCAGGATTGAATTTAAAAAAAAGAACTGGTATTACACACTTAACTCTTATTTACAATTTGGAAATAATCTTAAAGGGCAAAAAGTATTGGCCTGCTATCTTCAGCCAGAAATTCGATTAACGCTTCGAAAATTAAACTGGCGACTGGGTGCTGAAATAATTAGCGGAAGCAGTTCTGCATTATCTAAAAACAAGTCGGGAGATTTTGATGTTTTATACGGCGTAACCTGGAAATTTAACGGGAATATGAACGTTTTTACCCGTTTCCCTACTGATGTTAGTGGAAAAGGTTTAATAAATCCTTATTTATTTACTACGATACCAATAAATCCTAAATTATCACTACGATCTGATTTTCATCTTTTTTATACACAATATCCCTTAGTGAATAATTTAGGTAATGAAACATCAAAATTCCTTGGATTTGAAAATGATGTTTCGCTAAAATACATACCTGTCAAAGAGTTAGAAATAAATTACGCCTTTTCATTTTATAAATCAACAGACTCAATGAAATATCTTCCAAAGATACAAGATGAAACTAAGTTGGCGCTGTGGAGTTATATAATGATATCTTATTCTTTTACTGCAGTAAATGTCAAACGCTATAAAAATAGCAGCAGGTAATTCAAACCACTTCAGCATTGCCTCATCATAATTTGTAAATTCAAATATTTTTCGTGCAGCTTTCAGGTCCGTATACGAT
This sequence comes from Flavobacterium cupreum, assembly GCF_003996965.1. Lineage (GTDB taxonomy): Bacteria > Bacteroidota > Bacteroidia > Flavobacteriales > Flavobacteriaceae > Flavobacterium > Flavobacterium cupreum. Next base: position 157,737 of record NZ_QWDM01000001.1, read on the forward strand.
CTCAAATCTTGCAAATCAGAAAATGGTATCGTGATTTGCTGGGCAAGTGTACTAAGAATTTTATCTTTCGTTTCCGCCTGTTCCAGTGCATCTGAGCGATACTGTAAGGTATAAAAATTATCCGAGTTGATCTGAAACTTGAAAATATCTCTGTGCAATTGGGGCATCAACATGCAAAAGTGTCCGTATAAATAAAGTTGATTAAGGTCTTAAAGATACGATAGATCACCATTAGTAATCATTAGAGCGGTAGTGGTATCGGTTATTTTTTCCTTTTTAGAACTCTTGTGGATTATGCCGTATAGTGCACTAAGTATTGGAATGATCATACGATTTATCAGGAGAATTTGAATAATCAGATTGTTCGACAAGGAGAAGTGAATTGCATATGTTAGTCTGAAAACTTCTTTCCCATAGCTTCAATTCTTCCAATTGTTTATCAATAAGTAGTTCCTCCTTTTTAAAATCCTCTATAAAACTTTTTTTTTCCTTTGACATATTGTATATTGTGATTTTTATAAGTCTTTTATTTTCTAATATGATAAAGGATAAATCTAACCTATCTTTTGTTTACATCCAAAAGGCTCGCAGCTTAATTGCAATTACGAAAAGTGAATTAAGAAAGAGTCACCATCTCATTCCTATTACTAATCTAATATATGAGTCTTGTGACTTCCTGCATACCACCTTTTATATTGGTTATTCAAAAGTGCAACTCTTGACCCAACATTAAACTTTGTGTCTGGTTTTTCGCCAAAATATTAATATCCCCCGCTGACTTCGAAGAAGATAATATTTCCTGTACTTTCAATCCCTTAGATAAATTAATGGAACAGTAGAAGAAATCAAAAGCCTTTACGAACGTTTATTACAAGCCGAAAAAGATAAAATCGAATACCTGGAAAAATTATTAAAAGGAAAATAAACCTTTACAAGATATGACAATACAAAAAGAGAGACTACAGTTTACGTAGTCTCTCTCTTTGTTTATGGCTCCTATAAACGCATCAAAAAAATGCGGTGATATAATTAAACTCTCTTTATATTGCTAAGCCCACGATCAGCTTTTACTTTTTTCAAAATAAAGATACTGTGTACCATTACTGACATTGCGAAAGCGTATAATCGAATTGTTAAACTCAAACAACTTCCAGCTCGTATTCAATTTCGCGAGTTCGGGGGAGCTGAACGTAAGCTGAAATACCCTTACCCCATACTGCACACTGCTTTGCCATTGTCCGGTTTCCGAAATTCCATTTTTGGTCGCTACAACCGACTGGTCATTAGCAAACACCAGGCAATAGCCGTTATAGGAAGCCGTTTTATCAGAATCGGCAAAATAATACGTAATATCCCAGGAAGCGCCGGTTAGGGTTGCGATGAAATCGAGTGGCGTGATGTTGTTTTCGGGGCAGTAATCGATCGCGTATTTGATGGCGTTTTCGAATTCGGAATTGTTCGTAATCGCTTTTGTCTGATTGTTGTAATCAGTAACCGAGATCGGATATTGCAGGGCGATGTATTGGCTGGCGTTCAGGTTTTTGATAAAATTAAAAAAGGCCTGATCGCTGGCAATCGACACCGAACCGGCAATCTGATTGGCACTGTTATAGGTGTTGATCGTAATCGGATAATTGATGTTAAGTCCGTTGATTTTAGACAACAGGTCCGGGTACATGTTCCAGTAATCGATTAGCTCCTTAAATTCCGTTTCGTTCGGGATCACTTTCTGGATGTAGTTGTAGTAGACCATGGTGACCGGAAAAGTAATTTTTACAATATCATCATCATAAGCATCAGCGTTAATATTGTCGATTACTTTTTGGTAGTCGGCCGTGGTCGTCAGGGCGATCTGCGTATTGTTGACCGTCACGGTATACGGGAGTTTTATGGTACAGTACGTAGACCCGTCGATGACATTGTCCTGCACGGTGGGTACCATGGCCACCCTTTGGAGATAGGTCGTAAGCGGAGACGTATTGGTAACGGTTCCCTGTACATAATCGTTCTGCTCTTCTGAATCGCTCTGACAGCCAAACAAGAACAGTACAAGGACAATGGATAAATATTTTTGGAAAGGCAACATAGTGATATTTTTACAAATGTAATAAAATTTAAGAAACTGTTTTTTAATAAATTCGTCCTCAAAGGTTTCTGTCCGTTGGTGTGTACTAATTTATCAAAAGGGAATAGTATTTATACTCTTATAAAACAATCCTATTTGCTTTTACCCTACTTATACCAAAAACAAATACTTTTGCAGCATACCAATTGAAAATTGAAATGCCAGATCAAAACCAATCCAACACTTGTGATGAAATCGTTTTTTCGTCTTTTTTTAAAAGCCATGTCAAAGCGCTTCGGAATTTTCTTTTTTATAAATTTGGCAATAGCGACCAGGCCGAAGATGTCGCCCAGGAGGCTTTTGTAAAGCTCTGGCAAAACTGTGCTTCGGTACCGCTGGAAAAGGCAAAGTCGTATCTGTACACCATTGCCAACAACAGCAGCCTGAATGCCATAGCCCACCAAAAAGTGGTTTTGAAATACGAAAAAGACTTTACCGGCCTCGATAAAACCAATGAAAACCCCGAATACCTGCTGGAGGAAAAACAGTTTCAGGCCAGACTCCTGAAAGCGATTGAAAACCTGAATGAAAAACAGCGCGTTGCTTTTCTGATGCACCGGATTGACGGCAAAAAATACAGTGAAATTGCCCTCGAGCTCGAAATCAGCGTCAAGGCTGTAGAAAAACGCATTCATCTGGCTTTGTTAAGCCTGCGTAAAGAAATAGATTTATAAAAGTAGGGTAAATGGAATCCCGATTGTTTTACTAACATAATACGAGTACAATGAAAGAAAATCGCTTATTGGCAAAATGGCTCAGCAATGATTTGAATGAAGAAGAGCTGGCCGAATTTAAGGCAAGTCCCGATTTTGAAAAATACGAGAAAATAAAAAGGTACACGGAACATCTGGAGGTGGGTGAACTGGACGAAAATGCAATGTTGTCGAACATTTTGAGTCAGAAAAAAGCAACACCAAAAGTAGTTCCGCTCTATAAAAAATGGGCGTTTCGTGCCGCAGCGATCTTTGTACTGGCGCTTGGAATTACCATGGTGATGCAATTTGTACTGCCGCAGACGCAAAAGGCCGGTTTGGGAGAAAAAATGACTTTTTCGTTACCGGACCACTCGGAAGTAGTACTGAATTCCGGTTCTGAAATACACTATAAAAAATGGAACTGGGAACACCACAGGCACCTCGAACTACAGGGCGAAGCCTATTTCAGGGTAGCGAAAGGCCGCCGTTTTGAGGTGCAGACCAATCTCGGAAAAGTAACAGTACTGGGAACACAGTTTAACGTAAAAGCCCGAAAAAACAGGTTTGATGTCGTGTGTTATGAAGGACGCGTAAAAGTCAATTATGCCAATACCCAAATCCTGCTGACGCACGGACAAAGCGTGAGTTTTGAAAACGGGAAACAAGTCAACAGAAACGTCGCTGCCCAGCAGCCCGAATGGATGAACCATCAGATTTGTTTTTATAAGGAAAACATCAAAAGCCTGCTGGAGGAAGTCGAAAGACAATACAACATTAAAATCGAATTGCATACCAAAGATACGACGGCTTTGTTTACCGGAAAATTACCGGCCAATGACCTGACCGTAGCTTTACAGATTATTAGTACGACCTATCATTTAGAAGCCAGAAAAGGCGCTGACACTAAAATAATTTTTGACGAAAAATAAATGTTGCTCCCCAAACAAGTTCATTTTTTGTTTCTCCCCTTTTTCCTTGCCCTGAACCTTTTTGCTCAGGACAAAGGAAAAGTCATGCCTTTTCAGAAAATCATCATAGCTATCGAGCAGCAGCATCAGATGAGTTTTAATTATACCGAGGATCTTATCGCGGGGCTGCAATGCCCTATGCCAAAAAAGTCACTTTCGTTAGACCAGAAACTGCGGTATCTGGCGCAAAAAACGCATTTGTCTTTTGAAAATATCGGCAACCGCTTTATTAATATTTATAAGAAGGAAAATACAGCTCCGCTGCTCTGTGGTTATGTTTTTGGGGCTGGCGATAAAAAGCCTATTGAAAATGCAAATATCAGCTTAGCGAACGGGACAAAGATTGCCACGGATTTTAACGGGTATTTTGAGTTGGATCCAGGCGAGGTTACTGCTTTTGGCGTCAGTCATGTGGGGTTTGTCTCCCAAAAAATTACGTCTGTTCGTCCTGATGAAAATTGCCTGCAAATCTTTCTGGAACCTGAAATTACCGAACTCGAAGAAATCAGGGCCAGTGCGGTGCTGGCTTCGGGCATTTCCAAAAATACCGATGGTTCTTTTGAAATCAAACCCAAGAAATTCGGAATCCTTCCAGGGCTTATCGAACCCGATGCCCTGCAGACCATGCAGCAGATTCCGGGCGTGAACAGTCTGGACGAAAGTGTGTCGAGCATCAACGTGCGCGGCGGTACCCACGATCAGAATTTGTTTTTGTGGAACGGGATCCGCATGTTTCAAACGGGACATTTTTTTGGTTTAATCTCGGTTTTTAATCCGAATCTGGCACACACCATTTCGATCTATAAAAACGGAAGTTCGGCTTTTTACGGCGAAAGTGTTTCGAGCGTGGTCGCTATTTCTTCCACTCCGGAAACGGCAGAGAAAAATAGTTTCAGCGCCGGAATCAATATGATCAATGCCGATGTGTACGGCAAGTACAATCTTTCGAAAAAGAGTTACATCGAAATTTCGGCCCGTAAATCGATTACTGATTTTGTTGAAACCCCCACCTACAAGGAATATTTTAATAAGGTATTTCAAAACACCACCATCACCGATTTTGCCCAAAAACACGATGTCGATTATCATAGTGACAAGAAATTCGGTTTTTATGATGCCACGCTGAAATATGCCCAAAAAATAGGCTCCAAAGACCAGATCGTACTGGATTTAATTACCATAAAAGACAATCTGGAAGTTTTTCAGAGTGCCACTTTCTATGCCATCAACCGATCGGAAAACAATGTGCTGCGCCAGCAGAATTACGGCGGCAACTTGTCCTGGAAAAGAAACTGGAACCCTTTTAACACGACTAAAATTAATATCTACAACTCGTCGTACGAGCTGCTGGGCAACCAAAAAACGACGAATGCCAACCAAACCCTGATTCAGGAAAATACCGTAAACAATAATGGGTTTAATGTAGAAAACAACCATATACTTACCCCTAAATTTAGTTTTAACAATGGCTATCAGTACAACGAAACAGGCATTACCAACTTAGAGCAGGTGACCAATCCGGACTTCTACCGCAGGGTCAAAGACGTGCTGCGAACCCATGCCCTGATTCTGGAAGGAAAATACAGCGATACCCTCTCCCGACTCTCCCTGAAGGCCGGAGCGCGGATTAATTATATTGAAAAGTTTAAAAAATACAGCCTAGAACCGCGCCTGCAATTGCGCTACGGCATTAGTAAAAGTGTCAGTATCGAACTGCTGGGTGAACTGAAAAGCCAGAATTCGCAGCAAATTATTGATCTGCAGAAAGATTATTTCGGTATTGAAAAAAGACGCTGGATCATCTCCAATAATAGCACTGTCCCAATTCAGCGAAGCAGGCAGGTCTCGGTAAATGTATGCTACAAAGAAAACGACTGGCTGCTGGATATTGAAAATTTTTATAAAAAGGTCAACGGCATCATTACTTCGAGCCAGGGATTCCAGAACCAATTGGAGTTTGTACGTACCACAGGCGATTATGAGGTTTTGGGCACCGAATTCCTGATTCAGAAAAAAATCAACCACTTCCTGACCTGGTTCAGCTATACCTACAATAAAAACAATTACCATTTTCCGGATTATGAATACCCCACTTTTCCGAACAATTTTGAGCTGACACATACCTTGTCGTGGGCCGCTATTTATGAGAAAAACAATTTCAAGATTGCCCTGGGCACCAAATGGTCTTCCGGCAGGCCCAAAACTTCTGCCGATGTTTCGCAAATAGACCCTTCAACTCCGGTATTGGTGTACAACAAACCCAACAATACCAACCTGCACATCTTTTCGCAGGTCAATCTTTCCGCTACCTACAAGTGGGAAACGGCGAATGGCATTCAGTACAAAGCAGGCCTCTCCATCCTGAACATCCTGAACCGCAAAAACGAAATCAGCGAATATTACCGCATCAGTTCGCTTACCAATTCCATCGAGGAAGTGGAAACTTTCGCACTGCAAAGAACTCCGAATGTGAGTTTTAGAATTTCTTTATAAAGCTGTATTTCAGTCTTTTGTAAAGCTTTACTTCCCTTTTTTTACTTTTTTTTAATAAAATATCGATTCTTTGGTAGGGTAACCTGCTATGAGACTGTTTTATTATCAGTTATGGGTTTTGAGTTAGATGTGAAAAGTGAGAATATAGAGTATAGAATATAGAGTATAGAACTGAGAATGATCCCGATAGCTATGGGAGAGACTAAGACTTAAAACTCATAACTCAAAACCCATAACCCATAACCCATAACTCATAACCCATAACTCATAACCCATAACTCATAACCCATAACTCAAAACTCATAACTCATAACTCAAAACTACCCCACGTATCAAATTAAAATTTAAAAACCATGAAATTAAAACAAACTACATTCGCATTTGTTGCTCTTATGGCAACTACCTTTTTTGTAAGCTGCAGCAGTGACAGTGATGGGGACACTCCTCCTGTTACGCCGCCGACAGTTGTTAAAAAAGAAATCTCCCTTTCTACCAGTGCTACTTTAGGTTCTTACCTTTCGGATAAGGACGGAAGAGCTTTGTACTTTTTTGCCACGGATGCCAACGGACAGGCTTCTTGTACCGGAGGATGTGAAGCGGTATGGCCTCTTTTTAATGTCGATAATCTGACGGCTGATAAATTGGGTGACGGACTAAACTTAGCTGATTTTGGAACGATCACTACGGCTTCTGCCAAAAAACAAGTGACTTATAAAGGCTGGCCATTATACTACTATGCACCGCTTTCTTCGGGTGACGGGTATGGCGGTGCCGGAACGAATGTACCGGAAGCGGCAGGTAAAACAACCGGTGACGGTGTTGGCGGTGTCTGGTTTATTGCCAAACCCGATTATTCGATCCTGTTGGTACGAAGCCAGCTGGTGGGCCATGATGGTAAAAACTACAAATCTGATTATACGGTGGGAGATGGTGTAACGACTTATTTTACCGATGCGAAAGGAATCACATTGTATACGTTTAAGAACGATAATTTCAAGAAAAACAATTTTACAAAAGCTGATTTCTCCAACAATGCGGTTTGGCCGATCTATGAAACCGATAAAATTGTGGTGCCTTCTGTTCTGGACAAAACTAAATTTTCTGTGATTACCGTATTTGGTAAATCGCAACTGGTGTACAACGGCTGGCCTTTGTATTATTTCGGACAGGATGCCAACGTTAGAGGTGCCAATAAAGGCATTAGTTTCCCTGCTCCGGGCGTTTGGCCGGTACCGGTGAAAGATTTGCCGCTTGCAATCTAAGCAGCAGCATTTTCTACTGACTGACAGCAACATTATATCTCAGAGGAGTCCGGTTTTTCACCGGGCTCGTTTGAAATAAAAGAGCCTTACTTCTACCTGACAATTAAAGCATTATTATGAAAAGAAAAAGAATCCTATTTAGCATCGCGGCCGTACTGATCATGGCTTCGGCGGGTATTTATTTTTATTACGGATTTCTGTTTAAGGAAGCCCGCAATATAGCCGCAGAAAGTCCGGATTTCAGTATCACAGCCGGAAAATTACTCGAAGAGTACAACGCTGATCCGAAAAAAGCGGATGCCCTGTATCTCAATAAAACCATTGCCATCACGGGTACTGTTACCAAAGAAACGGATTCTGTAATCACACTCGAAAATACTGTTTTCTGCCTGTTTACCCGAAAAATAAAAGAAAAAAAGCTCGATCACAAAGTAACCGTTAAAGGCAAATGTATCGGGTATGATGAACTTTTTCAGGAAGTGAAACTGGACCAGTGTATCCTTAATTAACCCCACAATTATTGTAATTATGAAAAAATTTTTAGTTCCAATCTGCCTTTTTCTGGCTACCATGGCCTATTCGCAGGATGATCTGCTAAAGGATCTCGATTCGACTCAGGTAGAACCTACCTATTCGACGGCTACTTTTAAGGCTTTACAGCTGGTCACTTTGCAAACAACCAAAATGGCAGCAAAAAAAGAATTCTATTTTGTAGTGTCTCACCGTTTTGGTACCGTTAAAGACGGTTTTGACAGTTTTTTTGGTCTTGATAACGCAACCACGAAACTGGGCGGTATTTATGGTGTGACCGACTGGTTATCGGTTAGTCTCTCCCGACATACCCTTAACAAGATGTACGAAACCGGCGTGAAATACCGAATGGCGCGACAAGATGCCAGTTTTCCGGTAGATATTGTCGGGTACAGTGTGGCGGACATCAATACTTTTTTGGAAAAAGATCAGTATCCGGGGCTGGAATTCAAACATCGTATGACGTATGTACAGCAATTGCTGGTTTCCAGAAAAGTAAGTGAAAAACTATCGTTAGAATTAGTACCGTCTTTCATTCATAAAAACCTGCACAATCCGGCCATCGAAAACGACAATCAGTTTTCTTTTGGCGGCGGCGGACGTTATAAAATCACCAAAAGATTATCGGTGAACTTAGAGTACATGCACAACTTTGACACGCCCGATTTTTACAAAAATCCACTATCAGTAGGTCTGGATATCGAAACCGGCGGGCATGTCTTTCAGTTGATCTTCACCAATTCACAGGCAATGAACGAGAGCGGTTACCTTACGAATGCCTCCGGCGATTGGGGCAAAGGCGATTTCTTCTTTGGATTTAACCTGTATAGGGTGTTTTAAGAATTGGATAATGTGAGAATGAGATAATTTGAGAATTGGATAATGTGAGAATGAGATAATTGGATAATTTGATAATTGGATAATTTGATAATTGGATAATTTGATAATTAGAGAATGGGAGAATTTGATAATTGGATAATGTGAGAATGAGAGATTTACAAGCGACTCCCTCCTTACATCTAACCCCAAACACACAACCCATAACTCATAACACATAACACACAACTCACAACCCATAACCCATAACACACAACCCATAACACACAACCCACAACTCATAACCCACAACCCATAACCCATAACACACAACCCATAACCAACAACTCACAACCCACCTAAATAACAACAATTATGAAAAAAATAATAGCCCTTACCCTTCTTATGGCTGCAATTGCAGGCTGTAGTGATTCCGATACGTATCAGGATATTGAAGCGCCACCGACAACAGGAACGCCAAATCCGGATCCTGTGGCGAGCTTTAGTTATACTAAAAATGCAAAATCGATAATTGATGCGAATTGTGTCGGCTGTCACCAAAGCGGAAGATCGGCTTCTTTCAGGCCGCTGACTACCTATGCGGAGGTTAAAGCAGCGGTTGAAAACGGCGGTTTATTAAACCGCATTCAGTTGCAGAATGGCCAGCAGGGCATCATGCCCCAGGCAGGCAGAATGTCTCAGGCCAATATTGATGTGATTGTAAAATGGAATACGGACGGACTTAAAGAAAATTAATCATCATGAGAAAAACAGTTATTCATTTCTTCCTCTTACTCGCGATTAGCACTGTACCTGCCACTGCAGTGGCGCAAAAGCTGATCACCAAAACGGGAAGTATCAAATTTCAGGCTTCCACGCCTTCCAACGAAGAAGTGGCTGCCGAAAACAAAAGTGTCTCTGCGGTTTTAGAGCAGTCTAACGGAGATTTCGCGGCTTTGGTCCTTATTAAAGGGTTTCGTTTTAAGGTGGCCTTAATGGAGGAACATTTCAACGAAAATTACATGGAATCTGAAAAATTTTCGAAAGCTACCTTAAAAGGTAAAATAGAAGATTTTGACCTTTCGAAAGTAACGAATACCGATAAAAATTTTACGCTGAAAGGCGATCTTACCATTCACGGAAAAACAAAACCGATAGCGGTTACGGTAAAAATTTCGAAAGCGGCCAACGGCGTTATTGCCACAGGTTCCTTTGACGTAAAACCGGAAGATTACGGCATCGAAATACCAAGTCTGGTGCGTAAAAAAATTGCGGACAAAATAAAAGTTACTTACAATTTTTTATTGGTTAAATAAGTATTGCCCGGAGGCCAGTCGTCAGGCCGGCCTCTTTTTTTCAACCCCTAATTCCCTTTATATGATCTGCAAAAATTATGTTGTTTCAGGAGAAGATGTCAATGATAATATGGTCATGGAAAGTACGGCCTACATTTCGTATACGCTTCGTGTATTGTATCATTTTTTATTTGAAAACGGATTTTCGAAAGAAAGGCTCAGGACGCTGCAGCTGGGTCTGCAGGAAGGCCATCATGCCTTAGTTTCTTATAAGGACCTGATGTTTACCGAATCCTTTTTCGTGGAGATGAAACAGTGTTATATTGCCGACAAGATCATTATGGAAAGCTACTTTTTCAATTCCAAAAACGAATGCTGTGCTGCCGTCACCAAAGAGGTGGAATGGTTTGACCCTGTTCGCAGCAAAGTGATCGCCACGCCCAAACAGATTCTGCGGTATTTTAATTCGAACCACAGCGCGTAAGACCGAATACAACAGTTCTACCCTTTTATTTTTTTTACTTTTTTCCCTTTTGATTTTTTTCCTTTCTTCCACCAGATGATAAATCCGGTTATGGGAAGAGAAGCACCAATCAGGCTCACCAGACTCCACAGTATTTTACCCGCCAGTCCGAAGAAAGTGCCCGTATGCAAATCGTGATTGCTGGCTTCGTATACATCTGCGGCATTGTTGTCCCGGTACAATTTGGTTCGTAGTAACTGTCCCGTTTTTCCATCAAAGAAAATGATATTCTGATTTCTGGCACTTGCCCATTGATTCGGATAAATCATTCGTACTCTCAGTTCCCCTGTCTTTCGAACCGAAAAACTAATGGAAGAAGCCCCCGGGTATTGGGCGTTCAACGTTTCGTAAATTTTGTTGTACCGAACCGCAATGGTCGTCGAATCTATTTTTACCGGAGGCACGGCTGCTGTTCCTTTGCTTAAAGTGGTTCGCGTCACTACATTGACTGCTTTTTTGGCCGTATCGAATTTAAAATAGAGTCCGGAAAATGCAATGAGCAGCAACACTATTGAAGCATAAAACCCCAACACCTGATGCAGGTCGTAATTGACCCTTTTCAAAGAACCGCTCCATTTTACCTGAAGCGACTGTTTTACCAGACGCCTTTGCTTCGGGAACCATAAAATAAGTCCCGTGATCAGCATGATCAAAAAAATCACCACCGACCAGCCCTGAATGAACTCTCCGACATCTCCCAATAAAAGGGTACGGTGTATTTCCAGAACCGTATTGAGCCAGTCTGCGCCTTTTTGATTGACAAGGCTTCCGTCGTACGGATTAAAGTAGTAGGTCTTTTTCTTTTTGGTGGAGAGCTGAACCGTTGCGTTTGGTTCTTCGTTCGTTATTTTTATCGCCGTGATTTTCTGTTTCGGGTCAAGCTGTTTGTAATTCCCGATGATGGTCGTAAGACCGATAAAGGGTTTCTCCTGAACGGGAACATGGAGGTATTCCTGCTGCGCCACCTCGCGGATTTCTTCTTCGAAAACATACAGGAAACCTGTAATGCTGATGATGAAAACAATAAGGCCCGATGCTAAACCGAGCCATAAATGTATTTGTCGAACTGCTTTTTTAAATCCTTTTGTCATACAGTATAGTAAAGTCCAAATATAGAAAATACGCTTTTAAAAATAGCCAGACGGATACCTAGAATTTAAAGGTAATATTGCCCGTAACCCTTGTCGGATTTTGTGCGGCCAAACGATACGACCAGTATTTTTCGTTGGTCAGGTTATCTACTTTTAATCCCAGTCTGTACTTGGGCCTGTCATAGAATACCGAAGCATCCAGAACTGTATACGAAGGAATGCTAAACTGAAAGTTTGTGGTGTTGGTCTGGTAATATTCACTTCCGTAAATCCCTCCGAAACCTACTCCCAGCCCCGAAAAAGATCCTTCAGCCAGACGGTAACTGGCCCACAGGTTGGCGGTTCTTGGCGAGCCTGCTGTTGTAGGGCGCAATCCGTTGATGGTGGCATTTGCTTTGGTATACCTGCTGTCATTATAGGTATAACCGGCTACGATATTCAGGCCGCGAATCGGGTTGGCAATCAATTCGGCTTCAAATCCTTTGCTAAGCTGTGTACCGTCCTGAAGCAGAAAGTTAGGGTTATCCGGATCATCACGGGTGATATTGGTTACCTGAATGTCATAATAACTTAAAGTGGCGCTGATTTTATTAAAGTCAAATTTAACCCCTCCTTCTAACTGGTTGGCCTGGTTAGGCTTGAACGTATTTCCGTTAAAATCGGATCCGCCCACATTGTTGAAGCCGTTCATATAATTGGCAAATACAGATACTTTTTCTTTTACAATCTGATATACGGCACCCACTCTTGGCGAAAACGCGGTCTGATTGTAAGTTCCTACCAATGAATCGCGGCTTGGGTAATAAACCCCTTTGTTGATATAACGGTCTGCCCGTACCCCGCCCATTACAATTAATTTGTCTGTAATATTAAGTACGTCTGATACATAGGCGCTATAGGTTCGCTCGTTATTAGAGACATAATTACTGAATTTAACCGTCGTTGCTAAAAATAAGGGGTCTATTTTAACGGCAGTGAAATTATTGTAGTCATCCCCCGGCTTTTTATAGTTGAGTGCTTTCATGTTGACGGTCGCATCATTACGGGTGGCGCGAAGGCTGTAGAAATCGAAACCGGCCACGACCCTGTTACGCAATTTTCCTATTTTGAAATCACCATTGAAATTTTGCTGAATATCGGTTCCGTAATACGGATTATCCTGTTTCGTAACCGCCTGTCTCAGGGTTGTATTGCTCAAAGCGGTTAACGAGACCGTATAGCCCTCTGCTGAAGAGCGGGTACGCGACACAATAGTCTGCGACGTCCATTCGTCTGATATTTTATACTTTAACTGCGCAAATATATTGTATTGCTGTCCGGTATAATTTACGGTATTGTTGGCGAAAGAAAGTTTATACGGAATGCCCATTTCGGTGATGCTTCTGGCTGTAGCGTCTTTTCCGGTGTAGGGTGCCAGTCGTGTTGGTGAAGTTCCCTTTGATGTACTGAACTCGGCATCAATAAGCAAAGTCAGCCTTTCGTTTACGGCATAAGAGAAACTTGGCGCTATGAAAAAGCTTTTGTTAAATCCGGCATCCTGAAAACTACGCTCACTGTGCAAAGCGGTATTGATTCTGAAAAGCGCTGTTTTATCGTCATTCAGAGGCGTATTGATATCAGCCGTAAAACGGTTCAGGTCCCAATCTGCAGCGGAATACGAAACTTCCCCTTTGAAGAAATCGAAAGGCTTTTTGGTTACCCTGTTGAACAAACCTCCAAAAGAAGAAATCGTACTCCCGAACAATGTCGCCGATGGTCCTTTAATCACTTCAATGCGTTCTAAATTGGCCGGATCAATAGAATTGTAGGTAAAACTGCCCACCCCGTTGCGTACGAGCTGCGGCGTCGCAAAACCTCTTGAGATATTAGTGGTTCGTCCCTGGTTTCGAACTTCGGCAATACCGGCTCCCGGAACGTTTTTAAAGGCACTGTTGTAATCGGTTACCACCTGCTCTTTCATCAGCTCCTTACTTACGATCGTGTAGACCTGAGGGTTTTCCATATTCTTAAGTTTCATTTTAGAAACTTCTTCGCTTTCTTTTCGGGCAAATCGGTTTCCTCCCGAACTGATAATCACTTCCTCTAATTTCTGTGAGGTGTAGATCAGTTCAAAATCCAATTGGACGGCCGTATTATTCTGATCGATTACGACGGAAGCCGGTGATGAATCATAACCGTTCATTGTAACTTCGACTACATACGTTCCGAAAGGGATATTTTTGAGTTCATAACTGCCATCGGTATCAGTAATAGCTGTCTTATTTAATTCGGCAATTTTTACTTTTGCACCTTGTACAGAATTTCCGTCTTTTACCAGAACCTTGCCTGATATTGTACCGCTGCTGGATTGCGAAAAAGCTGTTGCCGGGCATAAAAAAAGCAAAATAAGCAGCCCTGCTATTTTAGCTAAAACATTATTTACAAGCGGATTAGTATTTATTTTCATGTGAATTAAAATGGTTATTTTTATTTAGAATGATTACAAATATAGAATAATGGTCCATTTCTGCAAATAAAGACCGCCAAATCTTAGCGGTAAATTTTATAACATTTCCCGATAATACTATAACCGGTCTCAGGCACTAAAATCTAAATTTAGGGTTGAGTCAGAAGGATCGATTACCAGGAATTCTTTTTTTACTGAACCTCTTTTTTCATCCTTAGGAATCAAAAAAAGAGGCGCAGTCTGTCTTAACGTAATGGATTTATATCTAACTTGCTTGTATGGAAATAAACACGGAGGTACTTATTATTGGAGGTGGACTGGCAGGTTTGGCCAGTGCTATTCATTTGTCCGGTCAGGGACTTCAGGTGACCCTTATCGAAAAATCAGGCTATCCGAGACATAAGGTTTGCGGCGAATATATTTCCAATGAAATCCTCCCGTACCTGCAATGGCTTGGTGCGGATGTTTCGGATTTGCAGCCTACCTGTATTTCTAAGTTTGAATTTACCACACAGGACGGAAAAAAAGCGACAGCCACACTTCCGCTTGGCGGTTTTGGGGTGAGCCGTTATGCGCTGGATCATTTTCTGTACGAAAAAGCAAAAGCCAACGGCTGCAAAATAATGGAAGAAACCGTTACCGATATTGCTTTCCAGGACGATGTCTTCCAGGTGAGTACGTCATCTCAGGTTTTTTCGGCTGCAATTGTTTTGGGGGCATATGGCAAACGTTCGAATATGGATCAGGTGTTGTCAAGGGATTTTATTCATAAAAAATCGTCGTGGCTGGCGGTTAAAGGCCATTATTCAGGGGATTTCCCGGATGATCTTGTGGCTTTGCACAACTTTAGCGGAGGGTATTGCGGCGTTTCCAAAGTAGAAAACAATACTATTAATATTTGCTACTTGGCCGATTATGCCACTTTCAAAAAATATAAAAACATAGAAGACTATCAGCGAAATGTCCTGTATAAAAACCGGCAGCTTAAAGCCGTTTTTGAAAACAGCCGCCTGCTTTTTGAGAAACCCATCACGATCAGTCAGATATCATTCGACAGCAAACAGCCGGTGGAAAACCATATCCTTATGATTGGCGATACGGCAGGTCTTATACATCCGTTATGCGGCAACGGCATGGCCATGGCTTTACGCAGTGCCCAAATAGCGGCAGAACTCGTACTGGAATTTCATGCCGGAACGCTTTCACGCGACGGTCTGGAAAAAACCTATACCCAAAAATGGAAAATGAATTTTGGCAGACGCTTGTCGATGGGACGCGTTCTGGCACGCATTTTACGTCATAAAAAAACAGCCAGTGTCCTTGTTTCGGTCGTAGCCTCCTTTCCGGCACTGCTTCCGTGCATTATTAAACAAACACATGGTAAACCAATAGTAATCAATTAAATGGCCATAAACACCACCTACAGAACACAGGAAACCGAGATCATGGATGATTTCACGCTTACGGGTGAAGAATTACGCGCTGCACTCGATCAGATTGCCCGGATCAACCGTTTATTGGGCGGCAACAAACTGACCCTGAACGGTACGAAGGAATTACTGAAAAAAAAGAATAGTGACGAACCCATCGTAATTGCCGATGTGGGCTGTGGCAATGGCGATATGCTGCGCATGCTGGCACAATACGGCGCTGCCCATCAGCTGAATTTTAAGCTTATTGGTATCGATGCCAATGCTTTTACGATTCAGTACGCCCAGTCGCTGTCCGCAGGTTTTTCGAATATTGAATATGTTTGTATTGATATTTTCAGCGAGGAATTTAAGTCCCTATCGTACGATATTGTTTTGTGTACGCTGACGCTGCACCACTTTACCAATGAGCAGATCACCCATATCATGCGTATCTTCAATACCAATGCAGCGTTGGGCATTGTGGTCAACGACCTGCACCGCAGTAAACTGGCTTACCGGCTTTTTGAACTGATTGGCTTTGTGTTCAGGCTGAACAGCATGTCGCGCGAAGATGGCCAGGTATCTATACTGAGAGGTTTTAAGAAAAACGAACTGATAGAATTCTCTAAAAAATTAAATTTAAAAAACTATACCATAGACTGGAAGTGGGCTTTTCGCTACCAATGGATAATTGCTAAAAAATGAGTGTAAAAATAACAACAGTGGCCAAACAGCTGCCCCAATATTCCCGTACCACAGCAGAAATCCTTCCTTTTCTGGATGCCTGGCTGTTCGGACATGAGGAACGTTTTATCAAAAAAGTAAAAAAAATATTTGAAGGGGCGGCGGTGGATAAACGCTATTCGATCATGGAGCCCACCGAGGTATTTACGGCAACTTCGTTTGAAGAGAAAAATGATATTTACAGCCGTGAAATGATCCTGCTGGGCGAAAAGGTGCTCGAAAAAGCCCTTACCAAAGCCAATTGGGATCCGAAAACACTGGACTATATTATTACGGTAAGCTGTACCGGCATCATGATTCCTTCGCTGGATGCCTACCTCATCAACAAAATGAACCTCCGACAGGATATTGTACGACTGCCCGTTACCGAAATGGGCTGTGCCGCAGGAATCTCGGGTATTATCTATGCCAAAAACTTTCTCAAGGCCAACCCCGGAAAACGTGCTGCCGTGATAGCGGTAGAATCACCGACTGCTACTTTTCAGCTGAATGATTTTTCGATGCCCAATATTGTAAGTGCCGCTATTTTTGGTGATGGTGCCGCCTGCTGCCTGCTGTCTTCCTATGATGAAGATGAAGGCCCTGAAATTATTGATGAAGAAATGTATCATTTTTATGAAGCCGAACATATGATGGGTTTTAAAGTGACCAACAGCGGTCTGCAGATGGTGCTCGATATTGAAGTCCCGGATACGATTGCTGCCCATTTTGGCGACATTATTCATCCGTTCCTGCAGAAAAACCAATTGGAGATTAAGGATCTGGATCATATGATTTTTCATCCCGGCGGCAAAAAAATTGTCACCACCGTGGAAGCGCTTTTCGCCGGACTGGGCAAAAATATTGACGATACGAAAGCAGTACTGAAAGAATACGGCAATATGTCGAGCGCCACGGTGCTGTATGTTTTAGAACGCATTATGGAGAATAAGCCACAAGCCGGGGAAAAAGGACTGATGCTGAGTTTTGGGCCCGGATTTTCGGCACAACGTGTTTTATTGCAATGGTAATTACTTTTTAAAAACAAACATGGAACTACAAAATATTATCGCGCAACTGCCTTACAGTAAACCCTTTTTATTTGTGGATGAACTGCTTCAGGCAGATGAAAACAGCATTACGGGAACCTATACGTACCATGAAGACCTTGATTTCTATAAAGGGCATTTTAAAGATAATCCCGTAACGCCGGGTGTCATCCTGACGGAAACGATGGCCCAGATCGGGATGGTTTGCCTGGGTATTTACTTACTGGGAAATGAATTGAAAAAAGATACCGTGGTGGCCTTTACCTCTGCCGATATGCAGTTTCTGAAACCCGTATATCCCAATGAAAAAGTAACGGTCACTTCAACAAAAATATTTTTCAGATTTGGCAAGCTCAAATGTGAAGCGATTATGAAAAACGAAGCCGGACAGGAAGTCTGCAAAGGCATCATTGCCGGCATGATTACGACAAAATTATGAAAAAACGAGTAGTCATAACGGGCCTTGGCGTGGCAGCCCCCAACGGGGTTGGCATTGCCGCGTTTACACATGCCCTGAAAAACGGAATTTCGGGTATCCGTCATGATGCCCAATTACAGGAGCTGCAGTTTTCCTGCCAGATCGCCGCCCAGCCACAGATTTCAGAAGAACTTAAAGCGCGGTATTTTACAGAACTGGAACTTCGCGGCTTTAACAGCAGCGGTATTTTATATGGTGTGATAGCCGGTATGGAAGCCTGGCAAAATGCGGGATTACCCATAGAAAAAAACGAAGAACCCGATTGGGACAGCGGAACTGTTTTTGGCTCAGGCACTTCGGGAATTGATAAATTTCGCGAAAGCATTTATAAAATAGATGATTTGCAGACCCGCAGGCTGGGCAGTACCGTTGTAGCCCAAACCATGAACAGCGGTGTAAGTGCTTATCTGGGCGGCAAACTCGGACTGGGCAACCAGGTCACGACCAATTCTTCGGCCTGCTCTACCGGTACCGAAGCGATCCTCATGGCGTACGACCGTATACAATCCGGACAGGCAAAACGGGTACTGGCCGGAAGTACCGGAGACAGCGGCCCTTATATCTGGGCGGGATTTGATGCTTTGCGTGTCTGCAGTTCCAAATACAATGAAAATCCTGAGGACGGTTCGCGCCCGATGAGTGCTTCGGCGGCGGGATTTGTTCCCGGAAGCGGCGCCGGTGCTTTGGTTGTCGAAGAACTCGACAGTGCACTGGAACGCGGTGCCAATATCTATGCCGAAATACTGGGCGGGCATGTCAACTCCGGCGGACAGCGCGGCAACGGCAGTATGACGGCACCCAACAGCACTGCCGTACAAAGATGTATTACGACTGCCCTGCAAAATGCCGGAATTTCGGGCAAGGATGTGGATGCGATCAACGGCCATCTTACCGCTACCACAAAGGACAGCCTGGAAATTGAGAACTGGACGAAAGCCCTGGGACGAAACGGTGCTGATTTTCCGTACATCAATTCCTTAAAAAGTCTCACAGGGCACTGCCTCAGCGCTGCGGGAAGCATAGAAAGTGTGGCCACAGTATTGCAGCTTCACGAAGATTTTATCTTTGGAAATACCAATTGCGATGATCTTCATCCTGAAATTACAGCACTTATCGATGCTTCAAAAATCCCTCTGCAGACCCTGGAAAGGACTTCTACTATAATTGCCAAGGCGAGTTTTGGTTTTGGCGATGTGAATGCCTGTATCCTCTTTAAAAAATTTCAAAAATAATACTATGAACAAACAAGAACTTATACTAAAGCTAAAAACGATTATCAAACCTTACACGACCAATACGGAAGCTTTTGACAACCTTACGGAAGAAACCGATTTTATCAACGATCTTAGTATCAACTCGGCCAATCTGGTAGATATTGTCCTCGATATTGAAGAAACTTTTGATGTCGTCATAGACAATACCGATATGGAACGCATGCTGGATGTAAAAACTGCAGTAGAAATCATTGAAACCAAACTGGCCGCAAAATGATCGGCAATGATGTGATTGACATAGTACAATCCCGTCGGGAAAGCAACTGGCAGCGCAAAGGTTTTTTGGAAAAAATTTTTACCGCTGAGGAACAGCTGTTGATCGCTAATGATGTACATCCTGAAACTATGGTCTGGCTCCTTTGGAGCATGAAAGAAGCGGCATATAAGATTTACAACCGACAAACGAAAATCAGGGCCTATATTCCGCAAAAGCTGGTCTGCAGTATGGCGTTCCAAAATAACAGCTATGCCTCCGGAAAAGTGAGCTGCTGCGGAACGGTTTATTATACCCAAACCTTTATTCATAGGGAGTACCTGCATACCATAGCGGTCAGCGATCCGGCACAGTGGGACACGGTAATTGAAATTGAGAAAAAGAATATTGCCAAGGATCCCTATGGAATTCCGTTTTTGTCTTCTGACCCCTCTCCTAACCGACAAAATGTTTCGGTTAGCAATCACGGGCGTTTTGAAAAGGTGGTTGGTTTATCCGCTTAAACAGGATATAAACGCATTAGAATTAGTAGAAAAAGCAAACCGTTGCACAACAGGGGTATTTTATAACTTTAGTCAGGGATTATATAAGCCTTAACTGTTGGTATTTAAGTAATTTTAGTACAACTTTAAAATGTACTATTATGAAAACGAATAATCAAAATCCAGACAATACTAAGAACAACACTGAGAATCGAACTGACAGAAATGACATGAGAAAACATCAGTATAAAGATCATGATACAGTTTTGACAAACGATGAAAATTATGATGTGGACACACACAAATTTAAAGGCGAAGCACCTGATTTCGATGATGAACTGAATAATGAGGAGAAAAAATAGATCTTTAGATGTTAGATTTTTAGATCTTTAGATTATAGATGTTGGATGTTTTATATTGGATATTGGATATTGGATTTTAGATATTTGATATTGGATGTTTGATATTGGATGTTTGATATTGGATTGGATCGGATGTTAGTCCCTAATAAATTATTAAACAGATATCCTTCTAATGGGAGTGCTAACTAAAATCTGCGCGAGGGCTAATGGGCTTCGCGCAGATTTTTTTTTTGCAAACTTTGAAAACTGAAAAATTCGGCTGCCTGAATAGTGCTCAAAAACAACTATCATAAACCTGATTTTGAATACAGCAAACGTGGTTTCAACTACAACTGCAGGCTGATATGCTGCCTACCTTTGCCCGTATAAAAAACATACTAAAATGGAATTAAAAGGTAGTACGATCCTCATTACGGGAGGAACAAGCGGAATTGGACTTGAGTTTGTTAAGCAACTTAGTCAAAAAGGGCTGGCTAATATAATCATAACCGGACGGGATTTTGATAAACTGGAAAAAGTAAAAAAGCAATTTCCGCACGTTCATATCTTTCAAAGTGATGTTAGCAAACCCGGGGCAATTGAGGAACTGTTTAAGGAAGTGACCCAACAATTTCCGCACTTAAATATTATCGTCAATAATGCCGGAATTATGCGTAATTTAGATTTGCAGGATACCCTCATGGACCTCGAAAATATCAATCGGGAAATCGTCACCAATTTATCCGGTCCGATCTGGATGATTCATCAATTTTTACCTCATTTGAAAAAACAAAAGAGCGCCGCTATTGTAAATGTTTCCTCAGGACTGGCCTTTGTTCCTTTTCCTTTATCGCCCGTTTACAGTGCGACGAAAGCAGGTATTCATTCGTATACGCAGGTATTAAGGCTGCAGTTAAAGAAAACAAATATTAAAGTTTTTGAACTCGCACCTCCGGCGACGGAAACGCCATTGGGAGATGATTTTAAAGGTCTTGTGGACAGCAAACAGAATATGAAAGTCGAAGAAATGGTGAAAATTGCCATCGATGGACTTCTAAAAAATAAATTGGAAATTAAGCCCGGACTCTCAAAAGTATTAAAATTGATGAGTCGGTTAGCGCCTGATTTTATACTGAATGTCCTGGATAAAAGCATTGAAAAAGCTAAATTGAAACTAACAGAAAAATGATCGCACCTAACCTGATCCGTATTAAAACCATATCGGAATTTCATTCGCTGTTGAAATTGTCCCCGCCGGAACATCCGCTGATCAGCATCATTGATTATTCCAAAGTTCAGTACAGTTTGGAAAAAAATCCACCCAGTGCAGTTTTTGATTTTTATTCTATTTCCATTAAACGAGGAATGGATATTAAAATGTTCTACGGCCAAAAGGAATATGATTTCGACGAAGGCGTTATGTTCTTTATGGCTCCGGGTCAGGTTTTGAAAGTCGAAACCGCAGGAAATACGATTTCTGAGCATTCCGGCTGGCTGTTGTTAATTCATCCGGATTTTATCTGGAATACCAGCCTGGCCCGGAATATTAAAAGATTTGATTATTTTGATTATTCTGTTAATGAGTCGTTGTTTCTTTCGCAAAAAGAAGAAGAGGTTATTGAAGGAATTATCAAAAATATACAGCAGGAATACCATTCGAACATTGATAAATTCAGCCACGACATTATTATTGCACAGCTCGAAGTTTTACTCCACTATGCCGAGCGCTTTTATCAGCGCCAGTTTATTACAAGGAGAAAGGTAAACCATAAAATTCTGGAAAATTTAGAACGTAATCTTAATGGCTATTTTGATAGTGACGCCTTACAGCTCAAAGGTTTACCCACTGTACAAAAAATCGCGGAAGAACTTCATATGTCTCCCAATTACTTAAGTGAGGTGCTTAAGATTTTAACGGGACAAAATACCCAGCAGCACATTCATGAAAAAATTATAGAAAGGGCCAAATCAAAACTCTCCACCACAGACTTATCCGTAAGTGAAATCGCTTATGCGCTGGGGTTTAAATATCCGCAATCTTTCAGCAAATTGTTTAAGACCAAAACAGACCTGACTCCGCTGGAGTTTAGAAATTCGTTTCATTAAAAAGTAATCTGTTGTCAAAATGGGATTGTGATACAACTTGCAGACCTCTATGTAATACATTCACCAGTCCCCGATTTTTGCTGTTTTCTCATTTTGGACAAACAATTCCTCCATTAGACTAAATCTGATCACAGACTTCTATTGACCTTTGTTCCTTAATTAATTTAAAAGAAAAAAAATGAAAAGGAAATTAGGAAAAAACGGGCCGATGGTTTCTGCCGTTGGTTTGGGTTGTATGGGAATGTCAGGTGCCTATGGCCAAAGTGATGATGCGGGTTCTGTTGCCACAATACAAAGAGCCCTTGAGCTGGGACACAATTTTTTGGATACGGCCGATTATTATCTCGCAGGGCATAATGAACAGCTGATCGCACAAGCTATAAAAGGGAAACGGGAATCCGCTTTTCTTTCCGTAAAAACCGGTCAGTTGGTTTCTCCCTCGGGTCCCGGACCGGTAAGCGGGCATCCTGACTATATTCGAAACGCTGTTATGCACAGTCTGCAGCGCCTGAAAACCGATTATATTGATTTATATACGCTGGCACGAATAGACCCCAACATTCCCGTTGAAGAAACTATTGGTGCCTTATCTGAACTGGTTGCCAAAGGCATAGTCCGTTATATTGGCCTTTCTGAGGCCTCTTCCGCGTCTATTAAAAAAGCGGCTGCCGTACACCCAATTACCGCCCTGCAAATAGAATATTCGCTTTGGACACGGGATATTGAAGCAGAAGTTCTCCCGGCAATTCGTGAACTTGGCATTGGTCTGGTCGCGTATGCTCCGCTGAGCCGTGGATTTTTAAGTGGCGAATTTAAAACACCTGATGACCTGAAGGATAATCGTATGCATATGCCCCGATATCAGGGCGAAAATTTTTATAAAAATCTGCAGCTGGTGGAAAAGATCAGCACTTTGTCCACTGAAAAAAACTGCACCCCTTCTCAGTTAGCGATTGCATGGGTGCTCGCACAGGGTGAAGATATCATTACGATTCCGGGGACCAAACGTATCAAATATTTAGAAGAAAACATTGCCTCTGAAAATGTACAGCTTACTAAAGAAGATCTGGAAACGATAGAGGCCATTATGCCTGCAGGAATTGTATCGGGCAGTCGTTACCCCGAAAGGTTCATGAATACTTTAAACCGGTAAGCATTCTTTTCGGCGGCCGGACTGACGGGAAAGAGGAAATATTGAATACGTTAAAAAAAATAGTTACATTAACCAGATGAAAAAGGACGAAAATATTCCGTATAAATTTGAATCGCTGTCTGAGCTGCATCGGGTACTGGGATTACCAAAACCGCTACATCCTTTAATCAGTTTGCTGGAGATTAAAGGTGATGCAATAGATACGGGGAAATTACCCGGCACTTTTATCTATAATTTTTATAAAATATCCTATAAAAAGAAGCTGACCGGAAAATTAAAGTACGGCCAGGGCTATTATGATTTTGATGACGGGGGTTTATTTTTTAAAGCCCCCAATCAGGTAAGTGCTAATGGCCTCAACAATGAAGACCATTCCGGTTTTACATTAGTCTTTCATCCTGATTTTTTGGCCGGGTATCCTTTAGCAAAAAAAATAAAGCAATATGGCTTCTTTTCCTACGCTGTAAATGAAGCACTGCATCTTTCAGATAAGGAGAAGGTCAATATTATTTCTGTTTTCAAAATCATTGAGGAGGAATTACAAAACAGAATTGATGATTTTAGTCAGGATGTCATTATTTCACAAATTGAAACCCTGCTGAACTACAGCAACCGTTTTTATAAAAGACAGTTTATTACCCGGAAATCCCAAAACAGCGATTTACTGCAAAAAATGGAAGAATTTCTGGATGCTTATTTTAGTCATGAAAAATACAGGGTATCCGGCATCCCAACCGTTCAGCTTCTGGCAGAGACCCTAAAGATTTCACCCGGTTATTTAAGCGACATGCTGCGGAGCCTGACGGGTCAAAATGCACAACAGCACATTCACGCAAAATTAATTGAAAAAGCAAAAGAAAAAATATCGACGACCCAACTCACCATTGGTGAAATTGCCTACGAATTAGGGTTTGAGCATCAATCTTCTTTCAATAAATTATTCAAGTTAAAGACCAACCTTTCGCCACTGGAATACCGGCAATCTTTCAATTAAAAAAGAGTGAAAATTTGTTTCTTTAATTACAAACAGCAAAGTCTACCAGTAATACATCCGCTGATTTCAGTTTTACCTTTCCCTGCATATCCCGGAAAGAACTCTCCTCCCCGGAACAGTCCTTAACGGATTTTATTTTGACCTCATCACCTGTAATTTCAGTTACCCTAAAAGCTACCCCTTTACTTTTCGGGTTGGGTTTTCCTTGTGTATCTGTAAGCAGATTACAGTCCTTCAGTTGTAACGTTTGTTTTTTAATGTAATCTTCCCAGGTTGAAAAGGTAAATTTAAGATCGGTCTTTTTTACCTTTCTCTTTTCTTTGTTGATATAAATAAAGAGATAGTCTTTATCGGCATTTACATTTTCGGAATCAAAATCAAAAGCAGCAAAATCAGCATTAGGGACAACTTTTCGTGCCACCACTTTTTTAGGCATCGTTAGTGTAAAATAATTCATGTCTTCGTTCAGTACCATTTCCCCAAAAGTGGTATCGTCCTCATTTAAGATCGTCAGCCTGTCGTTTATTTCCAGGGTAAAAGATACAACGCCTTTGCCTCTCATTCTGTCTTCTGTATAGGATGCAAAAGTTTCTGCTTCAAAAACCAAAGACTCTGCTTCCTTACAATCGGCTATCGCAGTTTTCGCATTTTCTTCGGGAACCGTATTGGGGAGTGTAGTTTCATTTAGTTCGGATTCCCCGCTTTTAGTGAGGGTATCATTTTGTTTGCAGGCCGTAAACGCTATTAGTATGGCAGCACAGGTCAATAAATATTTTTTCATCGTTCTTGTATTACTATAATTGTTATGTTCTAAACCACAGGTTTAGATGTATTTGCTGTTATTTTGATTTATAGAAATTCGTGAATTTTTGTTTCTTCGTGTCCTTATCAGGGCTATTTGTAAAATATAAACGTGATGGCTGTAAAGGAGTGCCTCCGACTGTATCACTTTCCTTAAGAGGCCGGTATAAAGCATGAATGATCCCCTCTTTTTTAGTAATTACAATTTCATTTAGCGGGCTGCCTTTTATTCTATCATGAAGATTATCAAATGCAGTACTATAGAAAAAACTGTCTTTGTAAGACACATAAATCGCATACCGCAATACATTCTGATTATCAAATTCGTAGCTTCTGCCATTGTAATAAACAGTTGAAATTGTTTTGCCCTCGTCCCTGATGGCTTCAACATTCACTTTGATGTCTTTGGTAACCGCTGGATCTCCTTTTACTGTAAAGGCCGGTTCCCTCCTGGTACAATTTACAGTTAAAAACAATAACAGCAGTATGCCCGCGTTGGTTCTGATGCTGAAAAAAGATCGGGCAGATCGGGTGACTTTTATTTCCATATGCCGTTTATTTTAGTTCGTACTTTCCTGTTATGGGTATTACCATTGTGGCTCGTTTTCCTCTTTAATCTCTAATGGCAGAAAAACATAGTATTCTTTATAGGCTCCGGTAAAATACCGGTCATCAAATTTTCCGTTGCCTTGTGTTGTGGTCTGAACCAGTACCAAAGTGTCCTGCTCCGAGTAGCCATATTTATATTCAAATTGCCTTCGCGGCACGACTACAGCTTGTATAATTATTCTATGGTTTTCAAGCTTATAATATCCTTCAAACAGTGTGCTGTTTTTACTTGTGAAATCCTTGTTTATGGCTGTGAGGTAGTTGGCTTTGGTTTTGATTTCATTGGAAGGATCCAGTGTTAAATTACATTGTCCGGTGCTGTAAAATTTATAGAAACGATGTTCTTTCGGCTGTCTGACTGTACCTCCGTTCTCCTTTGTCCAAATGTGGTCTAAAACGTAAACCCCGTCTGTTCGCAATACCGTTGAAGCATCAAGTCTGAAAGTCCGGTCATAAAAAGTATAATCGCTTTTTTGATAAACCTTTGGTGTACACGAAGCGCATAAGCCAAGAAAAAAAAGCATGCACAAGCAGTTGTATTGCCTTAATCCAAATTTAAAATAACCAGTTCCACTTTTCATGACACTTTCTCCTTTATAAATGAAAACCTAAATATACATAAAATAGTAACCTGCATCAACTGATTAACTTAAACTATATAACGATTTTTAATTCAGCACTTTTAGGACAAAAAAAGCTGTGAAATATTTCCACAGCTTCTTTTGAATTTTAAAATAAATGTATCCACAATTTGTATGCAGGTCTTAAAGATTCCGGAACAGCTCCGAAATTATTTTCTGTCCAAACAACAAAATGTGCTTATGGTATTTGAAAATATTCCTTTAATTTTGAAACTCCCGCACCCGATGTGTCATCATGGTTTCCTTCCGGTACACTAAATAACTGCACTTTTTTTGATACTAAAAATTTTATCTCTTCTGCAGTGAAATTCCCCACTTTTTCATCTTTAGTACCGTAATAATACATTATTTTATCCAGCCCTTTGACGTTCTCCCATAATGCCGTAAATCTTTTGCAGCCTAAAGCAGCGGCCAGCCTTCCTAAATTTCGGTCTTTGGCTGTTTTATTTTCTATAAATGTACAGGTAACTTTCCCGTCTGCTCCATACACATATTCGCCATCATATCCTTCGCTGAATTTTTCCCAAAATTCATTTTCCATTTCTAATCTTCCGGCAACAATTAAGGCCTTACTAATTTTTGAAGTACCATATCGGGCAATGTAATCCTGTGCTACAAAGGCACCATAAGAAACTCCTACCAGACAAACCGTTTTTCCTTTACTTTTATAATAACTCACCACTTTATCTACATTTTCTGCATTGGTACCGGCCTTTGTTTTTGCTTCAGCAAATGATATATCCTTATTAAACCAGTCCGGATTTAAGGTTTGTATTTGCTGAACATCTACCCACAAAGCATTTTTGGCGTCCGCAAAATCAATCATCTGTGCTGTATCGTTTAATTCATACAACGGTCCTCCCTGCATATTTACCACTACAATATTGCTGCTTTGATTGCCTGTAATTCTCGCAATTGCCTGTACTTCTGATAAGGTATAATTTTTTTCTCTATCCTTATCATCATCATCCTTGTTACAGCTTACAAGGAAAAGAGAAATACTGATCATCATTAATTTTAAAATATTAGTTCTCATCACTTCCGGTTTTAATTTTTAGTATTTGAATTACAAATCATCCTGTTATAATTTGTATTTGCCCATAAAATCAATCACGGACCTGGCAAACAAATCAGGTTCATGAAACATCATATAATGTCCTGAAGCATTAAAATCAACATTGGTCACGTCTTTCGATCCTATATTTTTCAGGAACTCTTTCTGATACGTTCTGGAGACAGCAAAATCATATTTCCCCCAAAGCACCAGACAGGGCATTTTTATGTCTGCCAAAAATGGATTATTGTCTCTTTTCACTATTTCTTTGAACAAAGGCGGATTACTTGAATCTGCACGGCTGGTAAATTTAAAATCTGCATTGCTTACTTTTATGACAACTTCGGGGATTTCGGATGTTACAAGATACGCCAGGCTATTAACCCTTTCCGGTTGTTCTTTCACGGCTTCCTTTATCTCTTTCCAGGTTTCAGCCTCTTTTCCGGCTGCTATACGTGCATCAGCCTCTGCATTGATATCATCCGTTGTCGTTTGAAGAAGGGTCGTTCCGTTATGCGCTCCGGCAGCATCAATCCAGGCGGCAATTTTATTTCTGCGTTTCTCGTCTTTCAGATACGAAGACGAAAGCATGCCTCCCCAACTGTGTGCAAACAATACGATCTTTTTTTCCGGATAGTTTTTTCTAAGCTGATCGACCACTTTATCAGCATCATCCACATATTGATCTATTGTATAATATTTTGAATTATCAGAACCTTTAGATTGCCCGGATGCACGCTGCTGCCAATAGGCGACCTGATAATCGACTTCTATTTTCTTAAATGCCAGACCATCCTGATACATCCTGAAATCAAGAACATCCGATCCCGGTCCGCCGTGCATCACTAAAATGATTGACTTCGAATCTTTATTCCCATGTACCCAGACAGGCATATTTTCCTCCGCGTTGTTTACTACAAATGTGGCATTTGGCGTGAAGTCCGAAACTTTAACAACATTACGCTGCTCTTTGGGGTCATCTTTTCTACAGGAAGTTATTCCTGTAAATAAAAGGCAGGCCGTTATTGCATAACAAGCTGACCTGAAGTTAAATTGATTTTTTAAAACTGTTTTCATAATATGAGCGATTTAATAATTACTTTCTAAATGATAAAATAAAAACCCAGCTCTTACTGGTAAGAAAATTTTTACCTTATAGAAACAAAAGTAATTTTACACCCCCTTAAAAACAGCTTACTTTAAATAACTGACAGCATCAATGTAATAAGTGGTTATTATTTTACGTATTACAGCAACTTAACTTTTAATAAAGCTTAAAAAGAATTCGGAAGACGGATAAACTTTTAAAAGCTTCACCATTTTTAAGAACAGAAAAATGCCCCCAAAAAGTGAGACACTATTTGGAGGCAGTTCTATCTGCATTCACGCATTTTTTATGGAGGGTGTATTTCGATACACTTGCAAAAGCTGCGGTTTATTTATTCCGCTGCCGGTCCCACCTGGATATTGGCAATCAGTTTGATGTATTCACTTAATCCCAAACCTCCTGAATCCGTAATTTTATTCCAGGTCATCCCGAATTCTTTTCGGTTCACGATTCCCGTTACTTCAAAGCCGTGTTTTACATTGCCCTGCCCATCCTTTTCAGAGCCACCGTATTCTACAGTAAGATCAATGGGTTTGGTGACACCTTTCAAAGTCAGGTCACCGGTCATTTTATAAGCACTTCCTCCGTTGTTTACAAATGATGTGGATTGAAAGGTAATTTGCGGATAGGCATCAGCATCAAAGAAATCACCGTTTTGTAAATGCTCGTCGCGTTGCGGCTGATTGGTATCGATACTTTTTACGTCAATCACAATGGACACTTTTGCGTTGCTAAAATCCGATCCTTCGGTAATGATATTCCCTTCAAATTTTTTGAAGGAACCGGTTACAGTAGAAATTACTAAGTGCCTGATTTTAAAAAAAACTTCGGAATGCAATGGGTCTATTGCCCATGTTGTTGTATTGCTCATATTTTATTTTTTTGACTGTTATTATTAGGACAAAATTATCTAAGTTTGCTATACAAAATATAGTAGTTACCCTTGAGTAAGTAGTTACCTTTGGGTGAGTACACTTTAAATCAAATAGTTATGAGTCAAAAAGAGGACGTTTGCCAATATCGGTTAATGATTGCGAGAGATACACTGGAAGTGATTCAGGGAAAATGGCGTTTACCCATCATTATTTCCTTAACGCACGGCAACAAACGCTTTGGAGAAATACAAAGGGATATTTCGGATATATCCCCAAAGATGCTCTCTCAGGAACTAAAGGCCTTGGAAACCAACAAAATAATTATCCGTACCCTTCATGACAGCATGCCCGTAACCGTCGAATATTCGCTGACGTCCCTGGGACTGACTATGAAAAAATTACTGGACGAAATTTTAGACTGGGGAGTACTGTTTAGAAAAGAGATCCTTGAAAAGTAGATGGAAATAGCTGAATTTATGAAACCCGGGGCGCAAAAACTTTCAGATAAAAAACTAAGCAGCTGATAATTACATAACTATTATCGAAAATTATATAACTATTTGAGGTTACTGTATTTCTAATTTAGCCAAAGTTTAAAACCGTACAGCTACTATCAATTACTCATTCTCTAAAAAATTGAAATCATGAACACTGCAAACCCAACAAACCCGGAAAACTACATGGAACTACAAGGTGAACGTCTTTATTGTGCCTACAGAACTATACGTGAACAATTATTAAATTGGGGCGAAGATCCAATATATACGGAAAGTGAATCCTCCAATAATTTTAGCAGCTATGATAATGTTGAAAAAGAGAATTCCGATGACGTTAGTTCCCTATAAAGATTTTTTAAACTAAAATCTTAGAAACAAGTACTTAAAACAAACAATCCGTTATATAGGCATTTTAAAATGCTCCTTTGCAAAAGACCATTAGTAAAAACTAATGGTCTTTTTTTTTGTAAAGCTCTTTTGTATTCACCCATGTATTGAAGTAATGATTATATAAAACATACGGATTATCCTGTAATTTTTTGACATCTGCAGTTCTTAATTTTAAAATCAGAATACATTAAAAAGTACAGGGATATCTGTTTTTTTTTCGAAAGCATCATTTTCGGGTTAACAGGTAACCTTATGTCTTTAGCTTTAAACAATAATTATGGAAGAATTTTTGCGCGACATTTTCAAACACGTTGAAGGCTACTACTACAGCCTTGTCGATATCACACCCAAAATTTTATTAGCCATACTGGTGGTCCTGATCTCTTGGTTCATTGCCGCCCGTGTCAAAGTATTTGCAGACCGCCGGTTAAAAACAAAGATGCACGATCCGCTGCTGGCTACCTTTATTGCCAATCTGATAAAAGCCGTACTTATCGTGATTGGGCTTTTGTTTATGTTCCGCGTAATTGGCCTGACCGGAGTAGCCCAGAGTGTGCTGGCAGGTGCAGGGATATCGGCATTTGTAATTGGTTTTGCACTGAAGGATATTGGTGAAAATTTTCTGGCGGGAATACTGCTGGCTTTTAAAAGACCTTTTTCCGTCGGGGATATTATCGAAAGTAATGGCGTGAAAGGTAAAGTGGTTGCCCTTAACCTTCGTGATACGCAGGTAAAAAGCGACAGCAAGAACATTTATATCCCCAACGCCCTTTTAGTCAAAAATACACTGGTCAATTTCAACAGCGAGGGATTCCTGCTGCAGGACTTTACCATAGGTCTGGAATACGGATCAGATTACAGAAAAGCAATTGAAATCATTACGGACGTTATGAAAACAGACAGTGCCGTGATTGACAAAGGATACTCCAATTCTGCCGTAGTAGCAGGCATTACAGGCAGTACCGTCCAGATCATTATTCGTTACTGGGTGCAGACTGACCGAACCGTTACCGATGGCAAACACAGATCGGAAGTCGTTATTAAGGTTGCCGAAGCCTTAAAAGAAAACGGATTTAATATTAAATAACCCTGGCTGTTTCAGTAGTGTTGTCATTTTCTTATTTCTTTTTGTTTTTTAGGATTTAACAAACTGATAATAATACAATTACAGGATGTTAATTTTATAATACCAATGTTTCCTGAGTTGCTACATTTGTAGGACAGTAATTTAAAAAATGTACTTATGACTACTTCAAATCACAAAAACAATGTTTCGAGTGCGCGAACTTCAGATAAAAAGACAGAAGTAAAGTCGACCTCTTCAAGACACAACGATAAAGTTACTGTTGAAGTAAAAAAATCAATATTGACAAAGAATA
This sequence comes from Flavobacterium cupreum, assembly GCF_003996965.1. GTDB lineage: Bacteria > Bacteroidota > Bacteroidia > Flavobacteriales > Flavobacteriaceae > Flavobacterium > Flavobacterium cupreum. The sequence goes on from NZ_QWDM01000001.1 coordinate 189,562, forward strand.
ATTCTTAAAATAGTAAAATCTTCTTTAATTTTATAGACGTTACTATTACCACTACTTTTAAAAAACCATCATTTTGAAACTTCCATTTGACTACTACTTAAACCGGGACGTCATTTTTCTCGCGCAGGACCTTTTGGGAAAAGTGTTGTATACACAGGTTGAAGGAGAAATTACGGCAGGAATAATTGTAGAAACCGAGGCTTATTTCGGCGAACAGGACAAAGCATCACATGCTTATGGAGGACGCCGTACCAACCGCACAGAAACACTTTATGGCCTGGGGGGCCTTGCGTATGTGTACCTCTGTTATGGAATCCACCATCTTTTTAATGTAGTCAGTTCAGTAGAAGGCGAACCGCATGCCGTATTGATACGGTCTGTAGAACCGCTGATCGGCAAAGAAATAATGGAGCGCAGACGCGGTATGCCTGTTGCTAATGCTGCTATTACTTCCGGCCCGGGCAGTACGGCCAAAGCCTTGGGAATCAACCGATCGTATAATGGAAAAGACCTGACCGGAGAGGAAATCTGGATTGAAGACCAGCATATACAGTATCCCACAGATCAGATTGCCGCTGTACCGCGCGTAGGTGTTGCTTATGCGAAAGAAGATGCCTTTTTGCCCTGGCGTTTTTTTATTAAAAACAATAAATATGTAAGCAAACCCAATACCTTTTAATTTTAGAATCGGACTAAGAAATAACTCCACGATTCCAAATAAAAATGTGCAAAGCCTGATAAAATATGAATACGACTATTGTGGAACAGGACAACGAAACTACCAAAAAAATACTACCGGTTATTCTGGCTACGGCTATTTTTATGCAGATGCTGGACTCCACTATTCTGAATACATCGATCACTTCAATTGCCAGGGACCTGAACGAATCTCCCCTGGAAATGCAGAATGCCATCATCAGTTATGTTTTGACACTGGCACTTTTTATGCCTGTCAGTGGTTTTTTGTCGGATAAATTCGGGACCCGAAAAGTATTTATTTTTGCTTTATTTTTATTTAGCCTGGGTTCCTTGTTTTGTGCACTTTCGCAAAATCTGACTCACCTGGTTTTTGCCCGTGTCGTACAGGGAATCGGCGGAAGTTTGATGACTCCGGTTGGAAAGCTGGCGCTCATCAGGACATTTCCTAAGAAAGAATTGTTGCAAGCGATGAATTTTGCCATTATTCCGGCATTGATCGGTCCGGTATTGGGTCCTTTGGTAGGTGGCTATATGGTCGATTATTTATCCTGGCACTGGATCTTTCTTATCAATATACCGTTTGGAATTCTTGGTATTCTGCTAAGCCTGAAATATATGCCCGATTACAAATCGCCGTTAATTGATTTTGATTTAAAAGGTTTCCTGATTTTTGCCGCAGCCTCACTCCTTTTGTCCGTAGCACTGGAATTATTTGGCAACACGGTTCAGGTTTCGCCGGTGCTGGCCTTATTCATGTCGGGCTTTTTAATGCTGTACTGGTATTATCGCCATGCCGTGACCGACAATAATCCTCTTTTTCCTTTGAATTTATTTCAGGTGCGAACCTTTCGTGTTGGTATTATTGGAAATCTGGCCACCCGTCTGGGTTTTAGTTCCATTCCGCTCCTGCTGCCCATGATGATTCAGATTGCTTACCGAGAGTCGGCAGTTACCTCGGGATGGATTGTGGCTCCCATGGCCTTAACGGCTATGTTTGGAAAATCGGCTGTCATTAGAATTCTAAACACTTTCGGCTACCGAAAAACTTTAATGGTCAATACATTTATCATTGGTGCCCTGATTTGCGCCCTGGCCCTTCCGTCTATACATACATCAATTTACTGGTATGTTCCGATTATCGCCGTATTGGGTTTCTTTAACTCGATACAGTTTACTTCCATGAATTCCATTTCTATTGCCGACTTACGCGTATATCACACCAGCAGCGGGAACTCACTGGTTTCTGTAAATCAGCAGCTGGCTATCGGTTTTGGTATTGCTTTCGGGTTATTGGTTCTTAAAATTTTTCAGGGCGATGTAAAACTCATTCACAATGAAATTCACAATGCTTTTCGTTATACTTTTTTAGTCGTTGGCTTTTTAACCATTCTGTCCGGCTTTGTTTTCAGAAGACTGCATTTTAAAGATGGTGATAATCTGAAATCTTCTGTCTAAAAATGATCAGCAGAACGCATTTAAAAAATATAATTATATTCTAAATAATACGTGCTGCAAAAAAAAAAAATGCTAAACGGAGGCGTTTAGCATTTTAATAAATTATCCGAAGTTATAAACTCCCATTTAGAATTTCTGTGTTTGCTTATTTTTTACAAACCAAAATTCTCAGTATAAAATGTTACTTCCCCGGTGGTGATATCATGAGAACCTCCCACAATTCCAATTTCTCCGTTCTCGATCATTTCTTTTAGGATTGGACTGCGTTCCAATATTGATTTTACGGTGCGCTTCACATTAATTCTTGATACATTTTCGACAAAAACAGCATTACCTGAATTACGGTTCTCTTTGGTTTCAGTCTCATCGTCTACCGCTGGGCGTATTTTTGTCAGCAGTGCTGTTAAGTTCCCCATTTCAACATGGTCACAGGCCCCTTTTACAGCGCCGCATTTGGTGTGCCCTAATACTACGATAATTTTGGAACCTGCTACTTTACAGCCAAATTCCATACTTCCTAAAATATCCTCGTTGATAATATTTCCCGCAATACGCACACTAAAAATATCTCCAAGTCCCTGATCAAATATTAATTCTGCAGAAGTCCTGCTGTCGATACAACTCAGGATCACAGCAAAAGGATGCTGCCCGTCTGACGTTTCATTGGCCTGCTGCAGAAGATTACGATTTATTTTCAGGTTGCTTACAAACCTTTGGTTTCCTTCTTTTAATAATTCCAAAGCTTTTGCAGGTGTAATAGCAGCTTGCATTTCTTTCGTTAATGTTTTCATTTTATTGATTTTAAAAGTTTATGATAAATAAAAATTTTCCGGCTGAAGTGGTTTTGGAACTTCTGTTTCTTTTAATAACTGTTTGATATTTATTTCAATAGTTCTTGCAATTGCGGTTACAGGAGTATCTGTTGGACGGTTTCTAAAAGGATCCTGCATATGTGTTGCCGATTTTTCCAGAAGAAAAAACATTGTTGAAATGGTCAGTAACAATGGAATTTCGAAATAACTTTCGATATCCCGCAGTGCAATCGAGAGCGTAACGATAAAAATGTAGATGAAGATATGCAAAAAAATACGATAGGTAATGGGGAAAATGGTGCCTTTAATACGCTCTGCCATTCCCATAGCATTCGAAAAATTAACCAACGTATTGTTTAACTGAATTTGTGAAAAAATACTCATTGCCTTTTTTTCTTTTAAGGCCAGTATCTGAAGGGTATTCAGCTGTAACAGGGCCAATGGCTTGTTGCTTTGTTTTTCTATTTCCCCCATATCTTCTTTAGAAATAAAGGGCTCCAGATTCTCAACAGGACTAAGGTCACGTAAACTTTGCCCCAGACTATAACACCATGCAATATGCCTGAAAGCTATTTCCCTGATTTCGTTCTTATTTTCTCCGGCTACAAAGGATTGCAGCTGCAGTACAAAACTACGGCTGTCATTTACGATACTGCCCCAGATTTTTCGGGCTTCCCACCAACGGTCATAAGACTGATTGAGTTTGAAAGAAAGCAGCACAGAAATGGCTGTTCCGATAAAGGCCGGTATGGTAATCGGCATTTCGGGAATGAGATTTTCAAACTGCGTGGTGATATAATGCACTAATACCGCAATAATTAATACGAAGATAACTTCATACTTCACTTTATTGAAAAGATAAGAAACCGGAATTTTAGTATTGATTAACATCTGCTTTTAATTTCAATTCGAATAGAATGTAAAATTACTAAAACTATTTCTAATGATAGTAATACTATTATAAATAAATTTTAATAATAGTATTACTATCAAACAATAAATCTTTATTACATTTGCTGAAACAGTTATCTATATGGAATTTCAAGTAAAATTTGATATAAACGAAAAGATATTCCTGCGAAATCCTGAAAGCAGCGAAGTAGGTAAATTAATGGTCAAAAAATCCATAGACCTTATTTATGCCTTAGGTTTTGAACAATTTACTTTTAAGAAACTGGCCCTGGAAATAAACAGTACCGAAGCAACCATTTACCGTTATTTTGAAAATAAGCACCGGCTGTTGCTTTACATTTTGAATTGGTATTGGTGTTATATGGAATTTTTAGTGACGTTTAAACTTGAAAACGTAGTGGACAAAAAAGAAAGACTAAAAATAATTGTGCATTTACTGACACACGAATTTGCAGAAAGTACCAGCCAATTTGATTATAATAAAAAATTGCTGAATCAGATTGTTATTGCAGAAAGCAGTAAAGTGTACCTGGTGAAGGAAGTAACGGAAATCAACAAAAATGAGGTTTTTAAGCCCTATAAGGATTTGTGTGGAAAAATAGCCGAAGTCATATCTGCCTACAATTCAAAATATAAATATCCCCGTTCCCTAAGTACGACGCTGATTGAGACTTCCCATCACCAACAGTTTTTTAGTGTTAATTTACCCAAACTAACCGATGTCTCCTCAAAGAACAACTCAGAGTTTACCAATCAGTTTATTGAAGATTTTTTGTTTAAAATTTTAGATTAGTTATTGAAGTGATGTTGCTATAATTTCAAATACAGCATCTTGTCACTTCGTCTTCAAAGCTGGAACTGGAAGTATCTTTATACATAAATATTCGTTGTTTTAAAAATAATAGCACTTCATCTTACTTATCTAGTACGAACTCTTAGCGTTCTGTTGCGGCCAGGGTTTATCAAAAGTTTTATTTTGTTGCGGCAGAACAATCTCGTAGCCTGATTTTTCGTCAATGCTGATTTTTATTTTTGCAGCAGATAAAACTCCCGAAATAAAATGTCCTCCAAATGTTTTATCAGCGGAAATAAAATGAAAATGAAAAGGGGATAAATCAATTGCCGAAAAAGAAGGCGGCGTGTAGAATCCTACCATCGTTCCTGAAATATGCCCTTTTTTGTACAAAGGCCTTGTTTTCATCAATTCAGCCAAACCAGTAGTATCCTTTTCCTGCACTTTTTCGGCACCACCTACTACAATCGAATCAAAAGCGCATTCAATACGCAGGGCATACGGTTTATTGGAAGAAGGAAGTCGCTTTTGTACTTCCTCTTGAAGTGCCTCAATAGTCTCAATACCGTTAATTTCATATTCCTGGTCTGAACTGAATACCGCTAAGCAGGTAAATGGAACTTCTCTTTCCATTTCTGCTTTTGTCACCTTTCCGGTAGAGGGTACCCGATAAAATATTCCGTCCAAAACGATCATTTCACCATCAAGGAAATTATAAGTACCTATACCAAAATTTCCTTTGCTTTTAAGTGTTTTTACCGTAATATCTCCTTTGTAAACACCATTTCGCAAAGCATCCATTACTGAATAATGGAAAATTAATCCCTCTTTCTGAACTTGTCCGTGTCCGGATAAAAAACCTGCTATAGTAACGAGCAGGGTTAGTACTGTGTGTGTTGTTCTCATTTTACCTTTTTTTATGATTGCTTCTTTTTTGTACCAATGTTTAAATACAGTTTTTTTCCTTTTTTAAGAAACGTTTCCCGTCTTCAATAAAAATGGAAATCGAAGATATAGGAAACCCGGGGAATTCTGTATGGGTATTAAACTGTGTGTCGAATAAGGGAATATCCTGCCACATTGAAGTAATATGTGGAAATAAGAAATGACTGCAACAATAATTCAACAATTAGTATTAGCGCTCTAGTACCTGCAACAGACTGAAAATTAAATAACTATTGGCTGAAATTGTGTAAAAATTTAAAATGCTGTCTTTCTAAATTTGATTTGAGTTATAGCGCGGCACATTTTTTTAACCAATCTTTTATTATAAAATTAAAAGCTAAGAAAAAAACTGGTGCCTTACAAAACTTCCAATCAGATAAATGAATACGCAGAAACCAAAATCAAAGTGTTTCTAAAAATATAAACCTTAAAACATTGCAACATGAAAACAGCTAATTACGCAAACAACGAGCAACAGGTAAAAATATCACAAGACTCTCCAATGTATATGGAGGCTTACGAACGCAATCATATTGAGCAGGCCTATCAGTCTACAAAGGATCAGCTTTTATGCTGGGGGGAAACATCCAATTATATGGACAGTGAATTCTTTACTGCGCTTGAAAGAAAAGATCAGGGAAGTTATTTGTACTAAAAAAACACGTACCCTCATATTACATTTTTAAAGAATTCAAAATTTAAGTATTATGGAGATCAAAAATAAAATAACCCGTCGCTCTGCCCTTACCGGTATGGGAGCGGTATTTGCAACAGCAGCATTTAATCCGATTATGGCCAATGGTTTTGTCATAGATGAATTCCCGATGTCGAATGGGCCTGAAGATCCTTCCACAAAATATACGGGACCGCCCTTTAAAGAACAATCACAACCCTGGCCGGGTCTTGTGAGTAAAATGGATCCGAGGCCGGATCATGGCGAGAAAAGCTATAAAGGCACAGGCCGGTTAAAAGGCCGTAAAGCATTGATTACCGGAGGTGATTCCGGAATGGGCAGGGCTGCAGCCATAGCGTATGCAAGGGAAGGTGCTGACGTCGCTATAAATTACTATCCGACCGAAGAGGAAGATGCAAGAGAAGTAATTGAACTTATAAAAGCTGAAGGCCGCAAGGCAATCGCAATTCCGGGAGATTTACGTAATGAGGAATTCTGCAAATCATTGGTCGAGCAGGCTGCAAAGGCACTTGGCGGACTTGATATTGTAGTTAATAATGCTGCCAGACAGCAGACACATGCCTCTATTTTAGATATTTCAACAGAGGAATTTGACTGGACCATGAAAACCAATATTTATGCTCCTTTCTGGATTATCAAGGCGGCTCTTCCCTATCTGAAACCCGGTGCCTCTATAATAGGAACCAGTTCTGTACAGGCGTATGCCCCTACCGAAGATTTATATGACTATGCCCAGACCAAAGCGGCTACAACAAATTATATTAAATCACTGGCCAAACAGCTCGCTCCCAAAGGAATCAGGGTAAATGGTGTGGCTCCGGGCCCTATCTGGACGCCGTTACAGGTAAGCGGAGGCGCTACAATGGAAAAGCTTAAAGCATTTGGATCACAAACGCCCATGGGAAGACCAGGACAGCCGGTTGAATTGGCATCTATTTACGTGCAGCTCGCCGCAAGTGATGCCAGCTACGCCACAGGACAAATTTATGGATCCAGCGGCGGGGAAGGCAATCCTTAAAATACAAAAAAATTATTGCTCTTCAAGAAACATTATAAATTTTAAGATTATGACAAATACAACCAACGAAAATTTCGATCCGGAAGATCGTGATTTTTACTCAGAAGGACAGCGCGTAAATTCAGATACTACAGGAAAAACAGATCCTCTTAATCGCAATCAGAATAAAGATAACGATAGTGGTGAAAAATATAATAGTTCGTCTGTACAATCCGCACAAGATGAAGATAGTCCCGAGCGTTTCGATCAGGGCAATAGCCTGCAGAACGATTTTTATCGTGATGCGGACAACGGTGATTCCGACAATAATCCAAACAGGAGAACTCTGGATGAACATACTGCCAATAAAAACGAACCGGGCGAAGATACAGGCCTGGAAAACGATGCTGTAAACAGTGATCGTACAAACAATGACAACAAAGACCCATTGGATTATGAAACTGATGATGATTTTGAAATCGACGATCTGGATGATGTAGAAGATGAAGATCTGGAAAACGCCAATCTAAGAGATGCTTTTAATGATGACAGCATCAATGAAAAAGGACAGTCGGATTTCGAAAATAAAGATTTTGAGACAGAAAATAAAATCCGCTATTCAGATCCGGAAATAGAAAAACAGAATCCGAATATCAATGATCCGGATCCTTTTCAGCCTAAAAGATTTTAGCTTTTAACCTAAAAAAAACCGTCAGACTTATTGTTTAACGGTTTTTTTTATTTCATTGTTTTATTTCACACAAGGCGGTAACTGAAGAACATTGGCTCCCAGGGGATATTCTACTTTTCGCTCCATTTTCTCCGTATTCAGTGTTATGTAAACTTCCATAGATCCGGTTCCTACTTTTAAGCCAAGGATATGACCTCCGTACGCAGCAAATTTATCATCTGTGGCCACTCCGTGAATATGAAGGGAGGGCTTTGCCTCACTCCAGGCGATTGAACCTGTTAAGCTTCCCATCTCTACTTTATAAAACGTTTTGGGATGAAATTTCTTTTCGTTAAAATCATAGAAACCAAAAGTAACCTCTTGTGCAAAACCAATTCCGGTAAAATTTGCTGACGGAATCTGTTTTTCTTTGACCAGATCCTCTATTGAAGCAAGGACATCATCACCTTCCCGCAGTACCATCAGATAGCCGCCGTCTGTTTTGACATATTTACAATTCGCCTTGTTTTCTTTCTGTTGTGCCAGCATTACATTTGCCGAACAGCAACATAGTATTGCCAATATCATTTTTTTAGTAAAATCCATGCGGTCCGTTTAATAATTGTTCAGAAATAATTTTGATGAAGTACCCAATAAAAATCTTCCCGGTTCCCGTAAAAACAAGGAAGATCAGTTATAATAAAATTTATAGTTTTCCGATTCAAGTACTTTAGTCGGCTTTGTATTTGTTATTCCAGTATAACATTAACATTAATGTTACAATAACACAGGATGCTGTTCCTTCAAAAAACAAACAAAGTACATAGGTAGAAACGGAAGGATCACCTCCGAACATAAAAGCTTCCGATAATGATTTCACATACGCATCACCGCCTTTTGCATGACTGTAAATAAGCAATGCTATGATACTGAATACAACTCCGGAAAAGGAAGTTATTGTGGCAGATATTGCGTTAGGTACAAAGCTGTTTTTGCCTTCTGCGAGGTTCATTTTTAAGGTTCTGTTTACCCCATAAAAAATGAAAAGTACATTTAATAACCGAAGATAAAAGAGATGGGAAAGCCCTAAAACTTCCATTAATAAAAAGAATACAGCGATTCCCAAAAATATATAAAACCCGTTGCGTATTTCTTTAGGTATTTTCATAGCCGTCTTTTTTTAATTTTAATTCATAATTTACCTGTTCAAGTTAAAGAAAAATAGAATCAGAAAAGTTGTACTATTTCGCTGTAAGATTATAAAATACCCATTTTTTAAATTAACGGGAATTTCGAATTTAATTTATACTATTATAGGAATACTTATCAGTAAGAATTCTCACATTAGATTTCGATTTACTCTAAACTATTTTTTTATTTTGATGCCTCTGATGCATAAGTGTGCCTTATTATTAAATAACCGGCTGATTTCATGAAACCATTATCAGTACCAAATATTATATACAACTAGTATACAGGGAATTGAAAAATATATACTTTCCATTTAGTATTTATTTTCTTATATTTGGTCACTAACAAAAAATACCTCATTGCTTCTGAATTCATCTTTAATGTTTTCAACCTACTATTCCCTAAGTTAAAAAAGTAAAGCCATGAAAAAAAAATTACTACTCCCCATATTACTGTTCCCTTTTATTGCCTTTAGCCAGCTTGGTATAGGCACTGTATTGCCTAATACTTCGTCTCAGCTCGACGTTGTTGCTACCGACAAAGGAATACTAATTCCGCGGGTTTCACTGAAAGGAACAACCGACAATTCCACCATAACAAATGGAAATTTAAACAGTCTGCTGGTGTTTAATACTGCAATTAGCACTGATATCGTTCCGGGTTACTACTACTGGTTTAATAACAAATGGAATAAACTAAAGGCTCCCGAAACGGGGAACGGAGCTCCGTCTTCAATCGGCTCACTGGGTGATATTTATGTGGAATTAAATACAGGTAAGGTCTATGTTTATAACGGAACTGTTTGGATTGCCAATATTTCACAAAATGAAACGCTGACTTCTCTTTCTTTAGACCCTCTAAGCGGTATTCTGACATACACTGATGAAAAAGGCACAGCCAATACGCTCAATCTGGCCGCTGTCATTCCTAACTTTGAAACGGTAACGGGGATTTCTCAGAATCTTACTGCCGGAACGATTACCTATGTAGACGAAAAAGGAATTTCAACTGTATTAAACCTTAAAACCTTAATTGCGGCATATTCATGAAACAAAAGGCAGATTTAAACAAAAACTGGTAATAGAAATGCAGTTTGTTTTAACTTGCCACTACATTTAAAATCTAAAGGAACCGTACGATTTAGCAGCATTTTTAAAAACTTTTAAGTGCATTTGATAAAATAAAAAAATGAGGAGCATAAAGCCCCTCATTTCTTATCATAAGTATAATCAGTTTACCCAACGATAGTACAGGTATTAGAATCTATAATTAATTCCCGCTGTTGCAATACCTTTATAACCGTATCCCAGCTCTACAAATGCGCCGAGTTTTTTCCCTACTCTCAAACCAGCCGGATTGATTTGGTAAGCGAATCCAACTTCATTACTGGAGTACGAACCTCCGGTTTCTTTTATAGATCCTGAAATAATACCCAAACCACCGGAACCATAAAAATTAAGGAGGGAAGTTCTGATATAGCTAAATTCAACTGTTGCCAGCCCCATCAGGTAATTAGTATTCCGGGTAACACTCTTAGCATTTGCGGTGCTTGCCTTAAAGGTATCTTCTGATTTCAGATAGCTTAAATCACCTCCTATTTTCAGACGCTCGTTGATGTTATAACGATATCCTGCTTCAAACATCCCTATCGTTTTGTTTTTGGCATCTTTGTATTTAACACCACTAAGACCCGAAACAATGGCGTTGCTAAACGCATCGGCAAAACCATCCCCCAGCTGAATAAAAGTTGCATCGCTATACCCCACTCTTATTTCGTTTTTTTCTGTATCCTGAGCTTTTGCTATAGTTGCACACAACAATAATACTGACAAAACAATAACTTTTTTCATAACTTATAAATTTTAAAAATTAAACATATTGAAGTTAAACTCCCTGATAAGTACTAAAATGATGCATCATTAATCTGGAAATAAACTTACTCGTACAAAAATAGAGTTGTAACATGGATTAATTTATCCTGTTTAAACGACTAGGCCATATGTGTAACAACTGGACGTATTAAGGTAAAATGTGGTTAACGACTGATTTTTTTTAGGATGAAGTCTTTGGTTTCAGGTCACAGTCTCAGGTCTCAGTCTCGGTCTCAGTCTCAGTCTCGGGTCCCAGCTGTGAGTTTTTGCTGAGTGAACAGATTTGCGGATTACTATTGCTCAGGAAAAAGGACTCAACGTTTGGCTTTAGATCCGAACGGGCAGCGTTTTACCAGATAATTGATTGTTGCGAGGTAGGCATCCACATCACTTCCGAAAGAATTTCTGGAGACGGCATATATATCTGCGCCCCTGTCATTAAAAAAGTTCAGAATGATTTTAGTATCAAAATTGGTGACTGTTGTTGTACTGTTTGAGCTGTACTCGGTACCAAATGCATTGGTTTTTTCTTTCTTTCCGTCTTTCTTCTTTGTTTCCATCACATTCTGGCTGACAAAGCCTCCATGATACGTAGAGGCCCCTGAATTTCTTATATTCGCTGTTCCGTAGACCACAATTTCAACAGCCAGTAATTCTGCCATTTCCTTCGGGCTTATCGCTTTTAAATTGGCGTAAGGAAGTTTATACTTCGCGAGTAAGTTGTTTGTTGTTATGGGATCCTGCATTTCCAGTCCACTGGTATATTTTTTTATGGACAGATACGTTTCTGCCTGCAACTGTTCGCCTAATAAATACACATCCAGGCTTGGGTCATTTGATATCAGTTCAAAAGGAAGAACCGCTATTTTCCCTTTACGATCCGAAGGCCGGGATTGTCTGGTATCGGGTTCGGAATTGCCGAAATAATTTATAATTTCTGTTCTTCCTGACGCAAAAACAATTTTATTAATGTCTGCTTTTTCCAATTCATACTCAAGGGTTTCGCCTGTATACACGAATTTGATGGTCTTGTCTTTTATGGAAAGGATGCTTCCTTCTTTTTTTTCCCCATTCATCATAAAGATGCTGTCATTCTTTTTTGTAGTTTGGGCAACAACAAAAATACTGTTGCAGAAAATGATGATACCAAGCAGTGGTTTTAATTTGTTTACTAATCTTACCATTGTAATACTGAGTTTATTTTTTTACTATTTTATAACTGAAAAAGGGTGTTACTGCCCTGCTATGAGCTTTAGGTATTTTTGTGCGAGGTCTGTGATTAAAAACATACTATCATTCCTGTTTTTTGTTTCTAACGTTTTTACAAACTGAGGATCTTCGATACAGTAGATTTTAAATTCCCTGATGTATTCATTAGGAATTTTCAGCCTTTTTGTATAGTAATCATCGTCAAAGAGGTATTCTATTTTTGAAAACAAACGCTCTTTTTCTTCAATTTTTAACTCTTTCTCTAACATGTTTGTTCTTCCTGAAAACATATTAAGGAGTGCATCTCCGGCAGAAGACTGTGCTGTGTATAATTTCCGCTCCGCCGGTGTGTATTTTTTCGTACCGTACGGAATAATTCCCATACTTTCCGCGGTTATATTCGGGTGTTTATTTATGGCAACTTCCTCTAATTCAATACTTCTTATAGCTAACTTTACCAAAAAAACATTTCCTTTAAGATCTTCTTCGGTTACAATCCTACGCACGGGTTCCAGATTTATGCCTGAAAAAACCAATAAATCCCCTTCGTTTGCAAAAAGGGAGAAAGCTCCATCTTCATCGGTGGCGGACGTAGCCTGTGTAGCACTATTTAAGATCGTGACAGCTGCATTTATCCTGACATCAGAACCTTCTATCAGAATCTTTCCCGTAATTTTCCGGGGTTTACCTGCCTGCCCGCAGGTTAGCACGGTAAATAATGAAGCTGACAGTATGAAAAACAGAGATGATTTCATCTTTTTACGGATTTAAAATTTTAATAAATGATAAAAAACAGATACAGCAGCTACATAAAACCGTTACTATACCTACTGGCCGGATTTCTGCTTTTGCTGAATAAAGCTTGTAAATTAAGGTCATTTGGGAGAAACCACTATTTGAAATTCAACAAAAAGATATTCCGTGATATAACTGGTACTGCTCAGGAAAAAACTGGTTTTATATCATAATCAAAACAAAAAAAGCGTGTTGAAATACTGACTATAGTATTTCAACACGCTTTTCTTACAACACTATTAACAGATTATTCCCACAAGAAGAGGTCTGCAGGATATACATTTTTAAAAACACTTTTTGGGATTGAATAAAGTATCCACTTTCATCCTCCATTAAATGAAACCATTCAATAAATTTGAAGTTTTATTTAATCTAATTACGTAATTTTCTCCAGATTAAATGTAACTTCTATTTTTGTTCCGATCCCGATTTTTGATATAATATGAAATTGCCCTTTTAATAAGTTTGCCCTTTCTTTCATATTGTTTAAGCCAATACCGCTCTTTTTAGTAGTAACATCGAACCCTTCCCCGTCATCGGCAATACAAAGTTTTAATCGGTTGTTGCTTTTCTTCTGAATTATTACTTCACAATTTTGTGCATTTGCATATTTATTAGTATTTAAAATGGCTTCCTGGATAATCCGGTATAGGTTTATTTTATATATATTTTGAATCGCAGACCATTCAACCTTTTCATCGCTTACATATTTAAACCGGGTAGTACTGATATCTTTTTGATTTTCAATTAAACTCATTAACAATACATTAAAATCATTGCCGTCTAAAAAGGAACCCCGGCTTAAATCATGGGATATATTTCTAATCTCACTTTCAATATTTTGAAGTTCAAAAATATATTCCTTCTTTTTTCGATGATGCTGATATCTGTTTTAGCATTGAAAAAACCCAAATTCATACGGACACCATAAATCTTATTCATGATTCCGTCATGCAGTTCCTTAGCAATTTTAGCCTTTTCATTATCTTTTGCAACATTAATATTTTCATGTTGTTCTGTCAATAATACATAGATTTCTTCATTCGCTTTTTGCTGCATTTTTAAAAATTTGAGCTCCTTGTTTTTGTATTTAAAATATCGCAAAACAAAAATGATAACCAGCACCAGAATCAGGACAAACGAAATAATTAAAATATTAAAGTTTTTCCTGGTCAAAATTTTATTTTCATCTTCTATTCTCGAAGTTTCATATTCAATTCTGGCGTATTTTTCATGCGCATTTTTTTGAACAATATTTATACTATCGCTCAATTTGATGTATTCATTTGAATAATACAGGCTTTGTTTTTTATCTAAGCCGGAAAGAAGTTTTAAGGAAGTCAGTATCTCATTGCTATTCTTAATCCGAATGGCCAGCTGATTGGCTTCTTTAAGAATTTTGATCGCCCTGAAAGTATCTTTTTGCGTTAGGAAATATTCCCCAATATGGATTTTTTTATATAAAACGTCCAGTTGGTCTCCGCTTTTTTCTACAATTTCCAATGATTTGAAAAGCATTGAATAAACATTGCGATATTGTTTATTCTTCATTTTGGAATAGGCCAGATTACTTAGGACATTGGCATACAATCTGGGTGATTTTTCCCTGAAATCTTTTGAAAGCAGGCTTTGCAATTTTTTTATAGACTTTGAATATTCTCCTTTCAGGTCGTAAAGGTTACAAATATTGATGATGGAAGTTATGTTATAATTATTGATCTCCTCTTTGGCAATGTCCGTAAGTTTCATTTTTTCCAGACTTTTCAGAGCCAATTGATGATACCATAATGCCTTATCGTAATTTGCCAGCTTCTCTAAACAGTTTCCCATTAATGTATTACAGGAATAAATTAACCGCAGATCTTTAGATTCTTTCAGATACTTCAGTGCCCTGGAAATTTCGACTTCACATTCTATATAATTGCCATCATAAAATAAAACATAGGCTTTATTAAACAGCATCCGCGACGTATTATCATAATCCGATAACTGGTAATACAGTTTTTCTGCCTGCACGTAGTAAAAATAGGCACTGTCCTTTTTTATATTGCCGTAACTATCGCCCACATAAAAAAGTGCTTTTGTAATATCTTCTTTATCATTTACCTGTTTTGATAATTTTAGTGCTATTAAACTGGTGCTTAAAGATTTTTCGAGGTTATTATTGTAATAGTATTGTGTGGATATCTTAAAATACAGATTTCTAATGATGGAATCATTTTTCTGATTTTTTAATAAATGAAGTATGGAATCTAAATACTGTTCTTCTTTCCTGCCTTCTAAATGATTATGATCAAAAGAAATAACCGTATGGGTTTCGGAATCAGCTAATTGTTTTTTTTCGCATGAAAAAAACATGATCCCCAGAAATAAAAAAATCAGTCTACAGGATGTTACCAAAGTTTAAGTATTATTTTACATCAAATATAATATTTTGAAATAAAAAGACTATAAAATTTACCACTAAATGCTATAGTCTTTTTATTTAAAATAATAGCATTACTAATCTTTTCTGGGTGGCTTCGGATTACTTGGGTCGCCTTCTGTAGCCACATTTACCTCCAAAATAATAGCGGTGGAGTCAATAACTTTGTCATTTACATTTTTCTGCAAATAATTTTTCACTTCTTTTTCAGAAGTCATTTTTACGTTTTTAGTTTCCGTTTGTGCGTCAATATCGTCTGTTGAACAGGAGAATATAGAAAAAGAAAGTAAAATTAATGCAGCAATACTTAATTTAGTTTTCATAATAATTTGATTTAATGTATTTTATACAAAAAAAAGACTACAATTAACTTTAATTTTACGGTATATCCGTAAAATTTTGCTGACATATTCTGTTTTATGAAAAATAAGACCAAATCAGAGCCCAAACAAATTGTAAAATTATGATTACAAATATAAAAAGTGAAATTTACGGGTAAACTAAAATCATGTTATTATAGGGTTATTATTAGGGAATATAAACTATTTTAAAAAAAATTATAAATAAAAAAAAGCCCTGTGACCAATTAACTATAAGATAGTTAACCAATCACAGAGCTATTATAATTAATAACGGGAGCAGTATGTAAGTTAATTAAAATACACCTTCATCCCGTTTATCAGCAACTATAGTAAATCAAAACGATCCAGGTTCATTACTTTTGTCCAGGCTTTAACAAAATCAGAAACAAATTTTGCTTCCGAATCAGCACTCGCATACACTTCAGCTATGGCCCTAAGTTCTGAATTCGATCCAAATACCAGATCGGCACGTGTACCTGTCCATTTTACTTCACCAGTAGTTCGATCATGTCCGGCATATTCTTCTTTATCTTCTGAAACTGCTTTCCATGCGATTCCCATGTCTAACAGATTTACAAAAAAGTCATTTGATAATATTTGCGGACGATTGGTAAAAATACCCTTTGCTGATCCGTCAAAATTAGCATTTAAAGCGCGCATACCTCCAACAAGTACCGTTAGTTCGGGAGCTGTAAGGGTTAACAATTGTGCCTTATCAATTAGAAGGGCTTCCGTGGCTACTGAATATTTAGTCTTTTTATAATTTCTAAAACCGTCTGCGACAGGCTCCAGAAATGAAAAAGATTCCACATCAGTTTGATCCTGTAATGCATCTGTACGACCTGGTGTAAAAGGAACAGTGATCTCATTTCCACCTTCTCTGGCAGCTTTTTCAATTCCAACCCCACCTGCCAGAACAATTAAATCAGCAAGGGAAACTTTTTTAGTATCAGATTGTGTGGTATTGAATTCTCTCTGAATACCTTCCAGTACCACTAATACCTTTTGCAGCTGAGCCGGGTTATTTACCGTCCAGTCTTTTTGAGGAGCCAGTCTGATGCGGGCTCCATTTGCACCACCACGTTTATCAGAGCCCCTGAATGTAGAAGCCGAAGCCCAGGCTGTAGCAACCAGCTCGGCAACCGTTAATCCTGAATTCAGGATTCTTGATTTCAGTTCTCTGATATCCCCATCGTCTACTAATGTATGGTTCAATGCCGGAATTGGATCCTGCCAAAGCAACTCCTCTGCCGGAACATCAGAACCCAGATATAAGGCACGGGGTCCCATATCACGATGTGTTAATTTAAACCATGCTCTGGCAAATGCATCGGCAAACTGATCGGGATTTTCCAGAAAACGACGCGATATTTTCTCATATTCGGGATCCAGTCGTAACGAAAGATCGGTCGTCAACATCGTTGGAAGGTGTTTTTTTGAAGCGTCAAAAGCATCCGGGATAATGGCGTCTGCATTTTTGGCTACCCATTGGTGCGCGCCTGCCGGGCTTTTGGAAAGTTCCCATTCAAAACCGAAAAGGTTTTCAAAGAAATTATTGCTCCACTGCGTTGGAGTTGTAGTCCAGGTTACTTCCAGACCACTGGTGATGGCGTCTTTCCCTTTTCCGGAACCAAATTTATTGTGCCACCCAAGGCCTTGCTGCTCCAGATCTCCACCTTCTGGCTCTACTCCTACATTGTCAGACGGAGCTGCACCGTGCGTCTTACCAAAAGTGTGTCCACCTGCAATTAGTGCCACAGTCTCTTCATCATTCATAGCCATACGGCCAAAAGTATCACGGATATCTTTTGCTGCCGCTATTGGATCCGGGTTTCCGTCCGGTCCTTCGGGATTTACATAAATTAATCCCATCTGAACCGCAGCCAGCGGTTTTTCAAGGTCACGGGTATGAATATCGCCGTCTGCATTGTCATCTGAAGAAACTACAGCGTGTTTCGCTACTCCTTCAGAACCATGTGCGTATCTTTCATCACCACCAAGCCATACTTTTTCGGATCCCCAGTAGATATCCTGTTCCGGTTCCCATACATCTTCACGTCCTCCGGCAAAACCAAATGTTTTGAATCCCATTGATTCGAGTGCTATATTTCCGGTAAGTATCATTAAATCGGCCCATGAAATTTTTCTTCCATACTTTTGTTTAATAGGCCATAGCAGCCTTCTGGCTTTATCTAAACTTACATTGTCCGGCCAGCTGTTAAGTGGCGCAAAACGCTGTTGTCCGGCACCTGCTCCTCCACGTCCATCTCCCACACGGTACGTTCCTGCACTGTGCCATGCCATACGGATGAAAAGGCCTCCGTAGTGACCAAAATCAGCCGGCCACCAATCTTGTGAATCCGTCATCAATGCATGAAGGTCTTTCTTAAGCGCCTCCAGATCCAGTGTCTTAAAAGACTCGGCATAATTAAAATCTTCTTCCATCGGGTTCGACAAAGAGGAATGCTGGCGAAGAACACTTACTTTTAATTGATTGGGCCACCAGTCCTGATTTTTAGTACCGGAATTTACTGCAGTAGCCTGTTTTGTGCTTCCGTTATGGAATGGGCATTTGCTGATGTCGTTTGAATTGTTTTCCATTTTTTTAAATGAGTTTATTGTTAGTAATCAAATTTTATAAACCATGCATGTAATTAAAAAATCAGATTAATGATACTCAAAGAGTACCTGAAATATGAAACCTTTTATTTTAAATCTGTAATAAGTAAAAAAATAAAAGAGTTATAAAAGTATTAAAAGTACGATAATTACTTTTTAAAGTGAAACTGATATTTTCTATTAACAAATAGTTAAAACTTATTGTATTTGAATAACAATCGAAAATCGTTATACCACTTAAGATCTGTAATCACCTCATCTTTACGGTTTAAAAAGAGCCACTTTTAAATTTATTATCAAGTCAGCCGTAAACAAAAAAAGAGCTGGAATATTACTATTTCAACTCTTTTATATTTTAATTTATAACGGATATCTGCTGCGCTGCAAAACTGAAGCCGCTTTATTTCCATTTGGTCCAGTTGGAATCGGGCCTTTTAAAAGGTTGCGATAAAAATTTATTGGCAATTTCATTAAACAATACCGGGTTTGAAGCAGGTGTAAAATGAGTCTCTCCCGCCATTATATTCAATTGTGCCTTCGGGATATTTTCATAAATTTCTACACTGTGTTTGTTTTTTATGATGTCTTCATCGCCCGCCATAATTAGCACTTTTGCTTTTATTTTTGCTAAATCCTTAACCGCAATATCAGGCTGGTCTCCTAAAAGGCCCAGCATCTGCTTTTCTACGTTCCAGTTTTGGGTGGCATCTTTTTCCTTAATTTTTAAAAGAACTTCTTTTTTGTGTTTGCTGACTTCTTTTACGGCCCAGCCATTCACAGCTGTTGAATCCGGTCTTAAATTGGCACCCATTGTTACAATTTTTTTTATTTTTGTTTTGCCTGAAATACCCATTTCCAATCCGACGATTCCACCGTCACTCCATCCGATAATGCTGATTGAATCTAATTTCAGGTGATTCACTAAACCCTCCCAGTCTTTTGTGATTTGCACATACGTCAGCGAATCTGTTTTCATCTCTGATTTTCCTTGTCCTCTGCTATCCGCGATAATGACCCTGTAAGTCGATTTAAAATAATCAATCTGGTTTCCCATTGAATTAATGCTTCCCCCATTTCCGTGAATCAGCAATAAGGGCTCTCCTTTTCCGTATTCCTCATAGTAGATTTTGGCACCATTTATTTCTGCATATTTTCCGACCGCCTTATTTTCACCGTAAGGTGTGTCGAATTTAAAATTCATTTTAACCTGAGCATTTGCAATACTGCAAGCTGAAAACACCATAAATAGTAGTACTAGTTGAATTCTTTTTTTCATAAAGGCCGGTTTTGTTAGTTAATGGTCAGGACTGCACGAGGCCGAAGCTGTAAATCAGTGTATTTTCTGATGAAACGAATATAGGAAATAAAACTATAATTCCAATAAAATACAAGCTGCTCCAGTGCTATTTTCGACAATACCCATTATTCTTTCCTTATCTTCTTTAATACTTTTTTACCTATCATATAAAAGGCTATCAGGAATAAAAAATGAATCAGATACGATTTGGGCTCGTTATTTCCATTCACTACAGAAAAAACACGATTCCATCTTACTTTATTAATTCCGCTACCATCCTTGTTCCAGCTAAACCAGATAAATACCGGTTTGCCTACTACGTGATCAAACGGCACATATCCCCAAAACCGCGCATCTAAAGAGTTTTGACGGTTATCTCCCATCATCCAGTAGTAATCCTGTTTAAAAGTATAGGATATGCTAACTTTTCCATTTATGATAATCTGATTTCCTTTGATTTGCAGCGTATTATTTTCGTATTCCTGTATAATTCTTTTATAGAAAGGAAGTGTCTTTATATCTAATTTGATCGTTGCTCCTTTTTTAGGAATATAAAGAGGACCAAAATTATCGATGTTCCAGCCCAGCGAAGGAATATGAGGAAAGACCTGCCCATCTGTTCCTTTTGGTGCTATATATTTCTTTACACTTTTTACGATTGGGTTATTCGCCAGTAAAGTGGCTTCTTTATCTGTTAATGTCAAAAAATATTGCCCTTTGTCTGTGAGCGCAAAATCTCCATTTTCATATCTTAAGCCTTCTCTGGCCCCATATCGGTTTACAAGGGCATCCTGAGGAATTGTTTCTCCTTTTGTATCCACAAAGAAATTAAACTGTGGTTTCGCACTTTCCGGCAACTGGCTTAGTTTCCCGTTAATGTAAATATCCCCATCCCTAATTTCAAGAGAATCTCCGGGTATTCCCACGCATCTTTTTACCAAATTTGTTTTTTTATCAACAGGCTTATAGTAATTCCTGTCCGGATTAAAATTATCCATATCACGCAAAGTGTCTGCAGGCTGGTTAAATACTACAATTTCATTACGTTCAATTTTTTCTATCGCCGGAAACCTGAAGTATGGCAACTGAAATTTATTTAATAATGAGGTTTCTTTTTTAGTCACATCATCGCTAAACAAATACGATTTGACCCCTAAAAAAGGAATTGAGTCATGCACCATTGGCAATGCAACGGTAGTCATTGGTGTTCTTGGACCAAAATTAATTTTGCTTACAAATAAAAAATCCCCGATTAATAATGTTTTTTCTAATGAAGAAGAGGGAATCGTAAACGGTTGTATCACATATGTATGAACCAATGTGGCTACAATCACCGCAAATAAAAGAGAACTTACCGTGTCTCCCGTTTTTGTCCGGGCTGTCAGGTTTCTATTCTCTATATAAGTCAGTTTTTCGGAGGTGTAGTTTAAAAAAGTAATGTAAAAACCAAATGTTAGCAGTACCAAAAGGGTATCCACTGTTGAATTCTTTCCAAACCTTCTAATTGTTTCGACCCAGACCACCGGAATCATAATAAGATTGATAATGGGTATAAAAAGTAAAAAAGTCCACCAGCGCGGGCGATTGATAATTTTCATGAGAATTACCAAATTATAAATCGGTATAAATGCCTCTGCAGCTTTTCTGCCTGCTTTTACATACAGGTTCCAGGTAGAGAGTCCATGAACAATTTGCATGATTACAATAAAAATGAGCCATTCTGATACATTCATCTTTTTCCTTTTTTTAGTTATAAAAATTTGATTTCGAAGTGAGCCTTCCTAAAATGTAATTCCTGTACTATCCGTTCACTTCCTTCTATAGGTAGTTTTTTATTCATTATGTTACATCATAGCTTCATAAAATCTAATTATACCTGCACAAACAAGAATCAGCAGGAGTTTAATCTATTTCTCTTGATTGAAAAAATGTACTATTGAGCCCTACCAGTAAAAAACCTCAGCACCTAAGAACCTTAGCACCTCAGCACCTTACAAAAAGCATTACGATTTTATAAGATTTAACTTTTTAAGTGTAAGCAGGGAAATAGCGGGTTGACTAAATTTATTTAAAATTTTAAAAGATACAAAATGATACAATTAATACCTGATACCCCAAATAATATCGCGGCCTTTCGCGCCACCGGAGAAGTTACCAAAGAACATTTTCAAAATGTTGTAATTCCAGAAGTAGAACGTGTGATCCGACAGATTAACCACCTTAATTTCCTGTTGGTCCTGGATACCGAACTGGAAAATTTCACCACAGGAGCCTGGGTCCAGGATGCGATGCTTGGACTGAAAAACATTGGAAAATGGAACAGGGCGGCAATCGTTACGGATTCCGAGACCATAATATCTTTTACCAATGGATTCAGTTACCTGATTCCCGGAGAATTCAAAGGTTTTAAAAAAGAACAATATGATGAAGCCCTGACATGGGTTTCCGAAGAGACACTTTAATACAATTATACCAATGGCACCAAAGAATGATGAACAGATGATGAAGGAGTATCAGTCTAATGAAAGAACTTTATTGGCCTGGATACGAACTGGTATTGGCATAATGGTTTTTGGTTTCGTCGCGGTCAAGTTTTCTTTATTTATCAAACAACTGCCCGAAAAATTCCTGCCTGATACTAGTGTACCAGGCAGCAATTTTAGTATTTATCTCGGAATCGGACTTCTGATTGCAGGTGCATTGACCATTATACTGTCGTATTTCCGGTACATGCATACTGTAAAACTTTTGCAGCAGGGTGAGTATCAATATTCAACCCGACTGCTGACTTTTATTACCATGACGCTGTCTTTTCTCAGCATAGCCTTAATTGCGTATCTGATTGCTGCGTCTTACGATTAAATAAATTTTAAAATTATTATTATGAGAGCGATATGGACAGGTGCAATTAGTTTTGGATTAATTAATATCCCCGTGAAGTTATTTTCTGCCGTACAGGAAAGTACGTTAGATATGGACATGCTGGATAAAAATGATCATTCCAATATTAAATTCAAACGAGTAAATGAAACTACCGGAAAGGAAGTTGCGTATGGCAGTATCGTAAAAGGCTACAAAATAGAGGACAAATATGTAATTCTGGATGATGAAGATTTTGAAGCTGCCGATGCCGAAAAAACAAAAACCATCGATATTCTAAGTTTTACACTCGAAAAAGAAATTGACAGCCTTTATTACGAACAGCCGTATTACCTTGAACCGGACAAAGGGGCCATGAAGGCATATGCCTTATTGCGTGATGCCCTGGAGTCTTCCGGTAAAGTTGGCGTAACCAGTTTCGTAATGCGAAATAAAGAGGGTTTGGCGATCTTAAAACCATATAAAAATGTAATCGTTTTAAACCGGATCCGTTTTCAGCAGGAAATCAGGGATACTTCTGAATTAAAACTTCCGGCTGTTTCCAAAACAAAAGTCAAAGAAATGGATATGGCCAATAAACTGGTCGAACAGCTTACCGAAAAATTTGATATTACCAGTTATAAAGATGAGTATACCGCTAAACTGCTGAAAATTATTAAGGATAAAGCCAAAGGAAAAAAACAGGCTCCCCCAAAACTGAAAGTCGTTCATAAACAAAATGACGACTTAATGGAAATGCTTAAAGCAAGTCTTGAAAACAAAAAAAAGAAAAGTTCCTAGGAACTTTTCTTTATTATTGCTTTGATGTCGGCCCCTTTTCCTAAAACGGGTTTCCACAAATCGCCTTTCTTCTCAAATCGTTTTAATACATTTTTGATTGTAAATTGTGAAGGGGATAATTTCGCATTTACCTCACTCCATTCCAATGGTGTAGAAACGGTAGCGCCCGGTTTTGGCCGCACGGAATAAGGCGCTGCAAGGGTCTGCCCTTTTCGGTTTTGCAGGTAATCGATATATATTTTGTGATCCCTTTTTTTAATGGAACGTTCTAAGCTTGTTGTTTCCGGCAATCTCGTATGAACTTCATGAGCAATAAGTTCAGCAAATAATTTTACGGAATCATAATCATATTTTGCTCCCAGCGGAATATATACATGAAGTCCCGAAGCACCGGAAGTTTTACAGTAACACTCCGTTTCAAATTCATCCATGACTTCTTTTACCATTAGTGCCACTTTAACAACTTCTTTAAAGTCGTCCTTTTCGGGATCAATGTCAATCACCACCCAATCCGGATTGTCGATATGTTTGATAGTTGAATTCCACGGATTAATGTCTATACAACCCAGATTGGCCATATACAATAAGGTCGCTTTGTCGTTGCAGATCAAATAGTCAATATCGGAATTGGTAGATTCAGAAAAAATCTTTTTGGTTTTTAGCCAGGACGGAATTTTATCATCGTCAACATCTTTCTGATAGAAACCGGATTGTTCGATTCCGTTCGGGAAACGGTACATTGATTCCGGACGGTCTTTCAGATAAGGCAGAATCAAATCGGCAACTTCATTGTAATACGTAACGATATCGCCTTTGGTTATTCCGTCATTTGGAAAATAAATTTTATTCTGATTGGTTAAATGCAGGGTAGTTTTCCCTACTTTCAAATCGAAATTTTTCTCCTTATGTTCTTCTGCTACATTTGTCTTTTCCATTTTTTCTTTCTTTTTAGTGATCGTGTCTTTATTCTTTCCGGTAAAAACAACCTCTTTTACTGATTTATCTACCCGGAGTCCGAGATAGACGGGCTGACGAAGATTGTTATCCTGCGTCCACTCCGAAAATTTAACCTGACAGATGAATTTAGGTTTAATCCATTGTATCGTATCACGATGCGGTACTTTTTCTTCGAGTGGAGATTTATCGGTAAAATACGGTTCAAATTTAGCGTGTAATTCTTTCAGGACTTCCTGCGAAAAACCAGTTCCGCATTTACCGATAAACTTCAGTTTACCCTCTTCGTACTGCCCTAAAAGCAAAGCACCAAAATAGGTACGTGAATTTTTGGGCTCCGTAATTCCGATAATAATGGCCTCTTCCTGTTGCGATAATTTTATTTTAAGCCATTCTCCCGTTCTTTTTCCAACAGTATACAGACTATTTGCTTTTTTAGCGATTATGCCTTCGCTTTGTTTTTTAGCCGCAACTTCGAGAAATCCAATTCCTTTTTCCTCAATGTGTTCTGAATATATGATATTTGAAAATTTAGATTTAGACACCAGCATTTTCAGCAGCTCTTTTCGTTCCAGCAACGTTAAACCGGTGGTATCATTTCCATCCAGGTTCAGAATATCAAAAACATAAAATTTTAATTTCCCTTTTCCTGTTTTCAGATAATTTTGCAATAATTGAAAATCAGAGCGTCCCGATTCATCTTCTACCACCACTTCACCATCCAGAATGGCTTCATGGTTTATTTTTTTTAATTCATCGGTTACAGGCTGAAAATTTTTAGTGAACGAAATCTGATTCCTGCTGAAAAGCTGTACATCGTCTTCCTTAATCACTGCAAGAGTGCGGTAACCATCGAATTTATTTTCAAAAATCCAGTCCGGATCATCAAAAGGTTTTTCCGTCAGGCTCGCAAGCATGGGCTTTTTAAATCCTATGACTGATTTTTTCTTAGTGTTTTTTTTTTTGACAGCTGCTTCCGGCTTTAGATCCGCTTTTTTGGAAACTGTCTTTTCTTTGGCTGCTTTTTTTTCTAATGCATCCAGACTAAGTTTGGAGATAACCGATTTGTCTTTTTCAAGAACATCGTCGGTTGTGGCATATTTATCTTCTTTTTTAATAAGCAGCCAGGCATTTTCCTGCTTTCCTTTTAATTTCACGAGCGAAAAATTTCCCTTCAGCTTTTTTCCTTTTAAGGTAAAACTCAAATGTCCTTTTTTAAGATCGGCCAGTAGTTTTTTTTCGGCTGTGCCTTTATAATCCTCATCAGCGGGAAGGTAGGTTCCGTTATCCCAGACAATTACATTTCCGGCACCATAATTCCCTTCCGGAATGGCACCTTCAAAATCTTTATAACTGTACGGATGATCTTCTACCATCATCGCAAGGCGTTTGACTTCAGGATCCAGTGAAGGCCCTTTCGGAACCGCCCAGCTTTTCAGCACACCATCCATTTCCAATCGAAAATCGTAATGCAAATGAGAGGCAGCGTGCTTTTGAATCACAAAAACCAATTGATTTTCAGATCGTCCCACCTGCCCTTTCGGCTCAGCAGTATCGTTAAAATTTCTCTTTTGATTGTATTTTAAAAGTGACATACCTTTTATTCATTAATTAAACTTCCGTTACATTTCGAATGAGCCTCTGTTATTCTCCTGTTTCACTGTGGGATGCATCTACAGGTTTCGATTGCGAAGAGCCTTTTTGCCTTAGAAATATCGACAATGCAATAATCGCAAATACGGAAAGAAACTCACTTTGCCAGTTCTGAAATGATTCAAACCAAAAGCGGGATTCGCCCAGGTACGCTGAAAGTGAAACTGCCGGTTTTCCGTTTAAAAGGTTCATTGTGTTTTCGTCTTTTAAACTTCCGTATAAGTGGAGGACAAAAGAGGCCATAAACAATACAAACAAACTAAGGGTCAGAGAAGATTGGTAGAGTTTAAGCCAGATTCCGCCTTTTTTTACCGGCCACGGCGCACCTTTACGTTGTGGAGACGGCTCCCGGTCTACTTCTTCCTTTCCCTCACATTTTTTTGATTCGGAAGATCCTTTTTGTCTCAGAAAAATAGTAAACCACACAAACAAACCCATTTGTAAAAATTCGCTTTCCCAGTTCTCAAAAGTCGATTCAATAAAGTGTCCGCTGCCAAGGTACTGGTACATCGTGACTGCATGGCCTCCGTTTTCGGTAAGTTCTTTGTTGTATTCGTCAATACCAAAGAAAATCTGTCCGAGGAAAGCTCCTATGAATAATAGTATAAAAACCAGCGACAGACTGTTTTGGTAAATAATTTTTTTCATGATAAAATGTAGAAATGAATACTATTGTTTTAAATCAATTTTTTGGCTTCCAAAAAACGATGTTTTCCCATCATTTGATGAAAGTGTTGATGCTTTAGCGTATCAAAATTAAAAAGACGCCGAGAGAAGCGCTTACATAATTACAGGTGAATTTTATAATATTAGACGCTATGAACTAATGAGTTAACAGCTATTTACAAGACGGCGTACTTATTTTAAACTGGCTCAGATCTAAATACAACCTACAAAATAATTTATTCTACAATTCGCATTTTTTTTATTCAGCTACAGATTAAATAAGAATGCGGGGTTAACCGCTTTTTAAACATGCATTCCGATTTTCCGTAGTACTTCTGTTTCCGGAAATGTTTTTCCCTTTAAAAGTTTAATTTTATAAAATTCTCAACATAGAATACTGAAAATTATACAATTACAAATTTAAATTGTATAAAAAAAAGAAAAACATAACTTCTAATTTTGGAATACTAATTATTTAAAACAAAAAATCATGAACACAACAAATGTAAATGACGGAAAAAAAATGGCAGATAAAAAAACAGCCGGCAAAAGCAGTACTGATAAAAATTCAGGAAAAGATGCCGGTAAAGCTGTGAAAAAAAGCCCTGCTAAAAAGTAAATCATTAAACACTTTTAAACAATTAATTATGGAAGAAAATAAAAACCGTAATTATGATCGGGATGATCGTAATTACAACGAGGAATCAAATCAGACGAACCAGAGAAATGAGGAACAATCTGAAAAAATGGATACAAATCCTAACCGTTATGATGATACTGACAGGGATATAAATTCTCCGGAAAGAGATGAAGAAAACAGGAGAACCGGTCAAAACCGCGAAGATGATATAAATCAGAATGATGAAAATTATGATGATGAAAATCGAAGAAACCCTCTGAGAAAAGACAGAGACCTTTAAAAAGGTAAGCCCACAGCTTTTATTCATACAGGTTGTGGGCTTATTTATTTTCTAAAGCTTTTTAAATTTTCCGGAACAACCTTCCCTTCATAATAATGATAATTTATTTCCACAATATCCTCATAATTAAAATAGTATAAAAATTTACCAAAGTTATGTAAAGAAATTACTTCATTAAAATTGCAAATTTGTAAAAGATACCTTTAATGTTTTTTGAAATAGCAATTAATCACTTTAAATATATAAGATGAACATCAATATAAATAACTGGCCGGAAATTCACCAGGTGAGCCGCAACGATGAATACGAAGCGGATTACACTGACGACCAGAATAACTCCAATACGGGCTATAATGAAGATTTACTGAAATACGAATTAACCCAGGCCGAAAAAGAAAAAGAATACCGTTTTGAGAATGACTATGATTCCGATCAGAATCCTGATTTCGAAATAAACGACAACGAAAAATATGCTACCGATTAGTATATAAATTTAGCTTAAAATTGAACATTAACTTTAAAAAATAAACATCATGGAATCAGGTAAATTAGTATGCACATTGCTTACGGGAGTTGCAATAGGTGCAGCAATAGGAGTTTTATTCGCTCCGGAAAAAGGAGAAGATTTAAGAAACAAATTAGCAGATCTTAAATCGGATTATCTAACCAACTTAAAAGATAAAATTAGCGATTTTACAGGAGATCTTACAGGCAAAAATACACCAAACACCGGTGCTGCCAATCAGCCTGTATAACAAAATAACGTCTTTACGAAAAATCCATTGCAACTGAAACTTTTCATTGCAATGGATTTTTGTTTTTCACACACTTTCAAAAATGAAATCTTGTAAAATCAACAAAAGATCATGTAAGGCTATCCTGTTGATTTATAGGTAATTTTAAAATTGAAAATAAAAAATAATAATTTCAAAAAAATAAAATCATGGAAACAAGAACAAACAGTCCGGCAAAATTTTTAAAGGAACATACTCCTAATTTAAAAAATAATGTTTCAACGTTTGAAAGAATCATTATGGTCACCAGCGGTGCGTATCTTTTATACAATGGCCTTGCCAAAAAAGAGAAAAACATCACAAAAAGTACACTTGGAGGATCAATGCTCCTAAGAGGGATCAGTGGATATTGTCCGGTATATGATGCAGTGGATCATCTGAAAAATGACAAAGCTTACAATGTGAATATCAGAGTGAGCAGTCTGATCAATAAACCGGTGAGTGAAGTGTATGCTTTCTGGAGAAACCTGGAAAACCTTCCTAAATTCATGAACCACCTGGAATCTGTAAAATCCATCAACTCTACCACTTCAGAATGGGTTGCAAAAGGTCCTGTCGGAATTGGTACACTGACCTGGAAAGCAGAAATCATAAAAGATGAAAAGGAAAAGCTTTTAAGCTGGCAGTCGTTAGCAGATGCCTCTGTTGAAAATGTGGGAAAAGTAGTTTTTAAACAAAAAGGAAGAGCAACAGAACTCGACATCACCATTTCATATCGTGCACCTCTGGGAATTGCCGGTGAAAGTGCTGCCAAATTACTAAACCCGTTTTTTGAGAAAATGGTAAATGATGATGTTCAGAACCTGAAAACCTATCTGGAATCCGGTCATAACAAAAAAGTAGTGGTATGATATAAAAAAGCCAGCAAGTGAGAAATCATTTGCTGGCTTTTTTTAATTTACTAATTCAAAATGGTAACGTTTATTAAGGCGTTACAGTTCTTGTGGTATCAACAGTTGCAGTATCTACAGGCGTTTGTGTACTATCAGTAATGGTCGCTGTAGAATCTGTTTCATAGGTTGTATTTTCACCTGCCGGAGTTGTGTCTTTTGTTTTACAGGAAACTGCAAGCCCTGCAATTACAACAACGATTGCAATTTTTGATTTCAATGACGTTTTCATAATATGGGTTTTTTAATTAATACTAATTTATGTATCAAATTTAGAATCTTAACAGCCAATTTTGTTATATGATTCTGACATTTTATTATATAATATATTATTAATCAAATAATTAATCCGGAAGTTCATCAATCCCAACCGGTTCAACTCTGGGCTGCGCATTCATATGATGCCTGTACCTGCTTGATGTTTCATAAGCTAATTTTCGAACCCGCATGATATTTCCCAACGGACGGTGTTCCGGCAGGCAGTGAAACGGATTGAAACTCAAAACATCATCAGCGTACACCCTGCGTTCCGGGCTAAACGTAATTTGAGGCAAGATGGTCAGTTTTGCAATGGGCTGATAGGGGCTTTGCTCCTCCGGCCACTGTACCGAACCATCTTCCACCGGCATAATTTCCAGATTTGTGCAAAGTTGTGCACTCATTTCAAATTCCGCTGTATTGGACTTAAAAAAGTCTGCTATCAGTTTGGTTAAAAAGGCATTTTCATCTGCTTCGATTTCTTCCTTATCTATTTTTTTGCCCGATACTTCTTTTACATTTTCTGAAAGCGGTTTTACATTGATTTTGGCCACATAATCACCATACCGAATTGCTGCCATACTAAAATACGTATCACCTAAAATATGAGGTCCCGGGGCGCTCAGCTCGTTGGTATCGTCTGCAAGTCCCACGGCAGCAAGGACATTTTGTACCCCAACCGCAACCTGCTGTTCTATTTTTTGAAACAGTTCGCCACTGTCTGCCTGTTTTTCGAGTCCCTCCTGCATCTTCAGGTATTCCTTTATGGTACCGGTCGGGATAACAGGATAATTTACCAGTAAAAAATCCTGTGTCAGTGCATTGGCCAGGTCCGGCAGTAATTTTTCGCCTTCTACTCCGATAATTTTTATAGCCATTCCCCTAAATGCCGACATCTTATCGGGTACAATAGATCCCTGTGCCGTAGAATATCGAATAATAACCGGATAGGTTTTGGGCTGGCTGAACAATCCCTGTGCTAAATGCTCCGGAAGATTATCGTATATTTTCAATTCCCCTTTCAGGATTCCGTGACTTTTGGCATGTGCATCGCGAATGGCATGACGGTATTTTTCATACATCAGCCGGTTTACCCTTGCCATAGAATCTACAATTTTCTGACTGATCGCCTCTTCATCCGGTTGTTTTACTTCTATATTTTCACTGTAACGTATATAATTTGCTGACGCTTCCATAATTTTTATTATTATTTTTTAAAATTGATTCTAAGTTATTTACTGTTGACAATAACAATTTCATCCCGCGCAATTGCATAAATAAGATCGCCTTGCTCCGGTCTCATAATATGTTTGCCTGTAAATTCTCCGAAAGCAGGTAAAATCATCTGATTTTCCTTCTGGAAAAAGCAGGGCAGTTTTAAAGACTGGCCTCCTAAACCCCGCAGGGTAACCCCCGGATGAATATGTCCGGAAAAGTTAAACCAGCCTTTGTTTTCCTTTGGATGATGTGTTAATAAAAAACCATCGATTTCAAGGAATTGCAAAACGTCTATCTGAATATCGGTATAATGCTTTTTATTAATAATATCGTGATTTCCGGCAATAAGAGTAATTTCGCTGACACAGCAGGAAACCCATTCTTCGAATAAATCCCATTCCTGATTTTTGGAGCTGTGGAATAAATCGCCCAGAAAAATCACTTTTTCAGGACTGAAAAATGCGACTACCGTTGTCAGCCTGTTGAAGTTTTCTGCAATAGCATTGTTAGGAATGGCAACACCATGTTTCCTGAAATGTGACACTTTACCCAAATGCACATCAGAAATCAGGAGCCATTTTTTGCTTTCCCAAAATAAAGCACCACTTGGATGTAAAACGAATATATGATCTTGTATTGTTATTTTCATAATTATTTCATGTAGGAAGCTGTCATTTTTTTAATTCGTTCTGCTAATGTTTCGCTCGATAGTTTTTCTCTTAATCTGTCTGTAATTAACGGAAAACTGAATGGTGTTGGTTTGGCGCAGGATTTCCAGACCATTTCCTGATTTTGAATTCGCTCTAAAGCCATAATCAGACGGCCTTCTTCCAATTGGTGTTCGAAGGTTTCGCGATACGACTGCTGAAACAATAAATTATCGGGTTCGTAATCCCGAAAAACTTCAAACAGCAATTGGGAACCGCTTTGCAAATGCTTTGTTTTGACCATTTTTCCGGGAAAGCCCGTAAAAACCAATCCTGCAATCACGGCAATGTCCCTGAACTTTCTTCTTGCCATTTCGGTGGCATTAAGGCTTTTTTGCAGATCATCATGCACATAGGCTGTCGAAAATAAATTATTATCCAGGACCTCCTGCATATTGATTTCCTGGTCCGAAAGCAATTCAAATCCATAATCATTGTACGCCAGTGAAAAACTAATCGATACCAGGAGACTGATTCTGTACGCCAGTAAACTTGCCAGAGCTTCGTGTACAAAGCGTCCTTCAAACGGATAAAAAACAGCGTGATAGCCTTCCCTTGTTTTAAAAGTCTCTATTAGAAATTCATCTGCTCCAGGTACAATAGATTCCTTTCGCTGTCTTGCAAATAAAGGCTGGAGCGCTTTTAATTCCGGTGACAGATTATCGGTGTTGGCGCGGTACAATTCCTGGCGAAGCAATTCACTCATTTGTGCCGAAAGTGCCATTCGGCCTCCCATCCAGCTTACCACCTTTGATATTTTTTTCGGATCTGCTTTTCGCACCAAAACCTGCATGTTCCGAATTTTGAATAATTCCAGTCGTTTACCGGCAAAAATAAAAGTGTCACCCGGTTTTAATTTGGTGATAAACCACTCTTCAATCGTTCCGATATAACCGCCGGTCATGTATTTCACATTTAAAACCGAATCGCCAATGATGGTTCCGATCTGCATTCTGTGGTGCATGGCGATCAGGCGGCTGTTGATTTTAAACCGTCCGTCTTCCTCTACGTCTACTTTTTTGTATTCGTCATACGCCTGTAAACTCTGGCTTCCGTTTGAAATAAAATTCAGGATCCAGTTCCAGTTCTCTTCCGTCATCGTCTGATAACAGAAAGTTCCTTTCACTTCTTCAAAAATTTCGTCAGGGAAAAATCCGTCTGACACGGCGAGGGTATTGAGATACTGTACCAAAACATCCCAACTGTTTAAATACGGCACACGGTCTTCGATAACATTCTCTTCGACTGCTTTTTTTAAGGCCGAAGCTTCAATTAATTCAATGGCATGCGTCGCCAGAAAATAAATGACACTTTCTTTGCCGGGCTGGTGTCCGCTTCGTCCCGCTCTCTGTAAAAAACGGGCCACACCTTTTGGTCCGCCTACCTGAATAATCGTTTCAACAGGCGCAAAATCAACGCCCAGGTCCAGACTTGAGGTACAAACGACGACTTTCAGTTCTTCATTTCGAATTGCGTCCTCGACCCAAAGGCGGGTTTCGCGGCTGATACTTCCGTGATGCATGGCCATTTCTCCGGCAAACTCCGGATACTTTTCGAGTAAACGCTGAAACCATATTTCACAGGCCGAACGTACATTCGTAAAGACAAGCGTTGTTTTGCTCGCTTTGATAATCTTTGCAACTTCGTCAATCAGATGCAACCCCATATGGCCACGCCACGGATAGGTTTCCATTTTATCCGGAATGATCGAAATGACTTTTATTTTTTTGTGAATGACCGCTTTAATCAAAACCGAATTTTGATACGCTTCTGAATTCACTCCCAGTAAAACTTCCTGTGCCTGCTGCAAATTGCCTATAGTGGCCGAAATTCCCCAAATACGCAAATTGGGTGCTATTTTTTTTAATCGTGATAAAGCCAGTTCAGTCTGTACACCACGTTTGGTACCCAGTAACTCGTGCCATTCATCAATTACAATCGCTTCGCAATTGCCAAAAATTTTGTCGTAGCCTTTGGTGGCCAGCAGTAATTGCAGGCTTTCGGGGGTAGTGACCAGTAAATCGGGCATTTTTCCCTTCTGTTTGGCCCTTTCACTTGCCGACGTATCCCCGGAACGGATTCCGACAGTCATTTTCGTTTCCAGATCCAGCACAACACGTTCGGCAGCCTGTTTGATTTCTACCGAAAGGGACCGCAGCGGCGTG
Source organism: Flavobacterium cupreum (assembly GCF_003996965.1). Taxonomy (GTDB): domain Bacteria; phylum Bacteroidota; class Bacteroidia; order Flavobacteriales; family Flavobacteriaceae; genus Flavobacterium; species Flavobacterium cupreum. The sequence continues at coordinate 223,193 of NZ_QWDM01000001.1, forward strand.
ATCCAGATGGCTTTGAGTCCGGGTGTGTGTTTTGTTTTATAGTTTGGATTTTTTTTAATGTAGTTTAAAACAATCGGCAGCCAGAGTGCATACGTTTTTCCGCTGCCTGTCGGTGCATTCAGAAGACCGTTTTTACCCTGCAAAAAAGCCGTCCAGGTCTGCGTCTGAAACGGAAAAGGTTTCCATCCCTGTTGATGAAACCAATCATTTGCTACCGTAAAAAGCTGTTCTCTGTTCATTTTGTTTTAATACTAAATTATTTTTTATAGCCACAATCCTGTCCTTTCGTCGCAGGAAATCAGAACCATAGCGAACAGACAAGTAAATCGCATTCGAAATTCAACAAAGATTGGCGACTTTAGTTGCGGAGTTTCTCGTGTGATTTCTCCTTCGTCGAAATGACAAAAAATGCAAAAAATCCGTTCTAATCCGCGTTTTCGCATCAGCGAATCCGTGTCATCCGTGTACTAATTTCCCCCAAAACAATTATACAATCATACTTTTTAAATCTTCAATTGAATTGGCTTCTTCCATTTTTTTATCGTGGCGCCATCTCAGAATCCTTGGAAACCGGGTTGCAATTCCACTTTTATGTCTTTTTGAAAGCGCGATACCTTCAAAGCCAATTTCGAAAACCAACTGCGGCGTTACGCTTCGCACAGGTCCGAATCGTTCGAGTGTATTTTTCTTGATCCAGTCATCGACCATTCTGAATTCTGCATCTGTTAAACCGGAATAAGCTTTGGCGAAGGTGACTAATTCGCGTTCGTTATTTTCATTTTGCTGCCACAGGGCAAACGTATAATCAGTAAACAAATTCGAGCGTCGTCCGTGTCCGCGCATCGCGTAGGTCAGCACGGCATCTATTACCAAAGGTTCTATTTTCCATTTCCACCAGTCGCCTTTTTTTCGTCCTACCAGATACGGTGAATCCTTCCGTTTCAGCATCAGGCCTTCGCTTTTCATTTCGCGGGAGCGGAGTCTTTCTGCTGTCAATTCTTCCCAGCTTGAAAATTTTACCCTTTCGGAAAGCTGTAACGGAATTTCGTTGTGTTTGATATCTTCATATAATTGTTCTAACAGGACGCGTCTTTCTTCAAAAGGAAGATTTCTGATGTCTTCTCCTTTCCATTCTAATAAATCATAGGCTTTTATAATGACCGGTGCTTTTTTCAGGATGGCCGCAGAAACCGTTTTCCGTCCGATTCTGGTCTGAAGATCATTGAAAGTTCCTATCTCATTATCTATAAAAGGAAGAATTTCACCATCGATAACTGTCCCATCCGGAATCACTCCTATGAAAGCAGCAAATTCTGGATATTTGTCCGTAACCAATTCCTCACCGCGGCTCCAGACATAAATTTCGTTTTCACGGATAATGGTCTGGGAACGAATTCCGTCCCATTTATGTTCGGCACTCCAGTCTTCTGCATTTCCGAGATTAGAAGGTTCTCCTTCCACAGGATACGCCAGATAAAACGGATAGGGTTTCGATAAATAGTCGCTGTTTTTTTCGTCGAGGATTAATTCCTGAAACGTGATATTATTGGGATTCCAGTCGCCCATTAATTTATAAGCCAAAGCATCTTCGTCAATATTTTCGGCTTTTGAAAGGGCTCTGGTCATTAACTTCTGACTTACCCCAATCCTGAAGCTTCCTGTGATTAGTTTCGTAAAAACAAAACGTTCATAATAATTTAAGGCCAGCCAGTTGGTTTGCAGGTATTCTTTTTTTTCAACGTCGGTTTTCTTTTTTAAGGCTATGATTTCCTGTAAAAATTCGGTCAGGCTTCTGTCGGAATGTTCTTTTGTAGTCGGAATCACCAAGGCAATGGTTTCGGCAAGATCGCCTACGATATGGTAACTCTCCTCAAAAAGCCAAAGCGGGATACCGGCAAGTTCATTGGCCCATAATCGCAATAAAGTAGTATTGACCGGTCTTGGCGGACGGCGGTGCGAAAGAATCGCAATGGTCCAGACTTTATCTTCATCACTGGCATTGCGGAAATAATTCGTTAAAGCATCCACTTTTACCGAAGTTTTATTAGAACTGTCCAGTGTTTTTATAAGTTCGGCAAAGTTTTTCATTTTCGTAACGTTAAAAGTTATTTGTTGGAAGTTAGATGTTAGATGAGATGAAAGAATATAGAATATAGAATATAGAGAAAAGACCATAGACAGCAGAAACAAGATTGGTGGATAATTTATAATCTTACCTTACTCTATATTATTTCGTCTACTTTTTATTCTTTCCTCTAAATTCTTTGCTCTTTCCTTTACTCTTCTCTATACTCTTTTCTCTATACTCTTTTCTCTATACTCTATACTCTATACTCTATTCTCTATTCTCTATTCTCTATTCTCTATTCTCAATATTCTCTTCCTCATCTTCTTTCTTAACCTCCATTTCCCCCGCTTCTCCTTCGTATTGTGTGTGGGCAGTCCGGGCGTCATAGCCTAACTCCTGAAGGTATTTCGAAAAAATATCCGAATAGCCATGGGTTGAAATCACCTTTTCGGCACCGGTTGCTTTTATACTTTCGAGTAATCCTGTCCAGTCACAATGATCGCTTAGTACAAATCCGCGATCTACTGCACGGCGGCGTCTTGCCCCGCGAAAAGCCATCCATCCACTGGCAGAACCGGTAACAAAAGGCGTCATTTTTCTGATCCAGGTACTTCCGTGAGCACTTGGAGGAGCCAGTACAATGCTGCCCAACAGATCTTCTTTTTTTACTTCTGAAGTTATTCGCGTGGTTGGCGGGAAATCGACCAGCGGTCTTAAGACATTCGTCATATTTTCTATGGCGCCATGCGTATATATTTTACCAATATCGGTATCTAAGTATTTTAGCAATCGTTGTGCTTTTCCAAGCGAATATCCAAAAAGAACAGAGGTTTTTCCCTCGGCCCTGTTTTCTGCCCACCAATTGTTGATGTCTGTCATGACTTCGGCTTGCGGCGTCCATTTGAAAGCAGGCAGTCCGAAAGTACATTCTGTTATGAAAGAGTGGCATTTAACCACTTCGTAAGGAACGGAAATTCCGTCGTCCTCGGTTTTATAATCTCCTGTAAAAACCCAGATCTCGCCTTTATATTCTACACGGATCTGAGCAGATCCGATGATATGTCCGGCAGGATGGAGTGAAAATTTAACGCCGTTTATGGTGAAGGTTTCATTCCAGTCTTTTCCTGTCACATTGATCTCTCCCAGGCGGTGTCTTATTATGGGTACATTGGTATGATGCGTAATGTAATTTTTATGCCCCCAGCGCGAATGATCCGCATGACCGTGAGTAATTATAGCATTGGTTACCGGACGCCACGGATCAAGATACACATCGGCCTGCTGGCAGTATATCCCTTTATCGTTAAAAGCTAATAGTGGAGGATTCATTTTTTTATTTTCAGAACCTTAAAATTAAGGCAGATCTGCTTCTGAAATTTTACAGGATTTGGTATTGTTATTACAAAACTTCAATAAGTACTTTGTATTGAGCACTAATTAAAAACCTAAAAAAGCAGCCCGAAGGCTGCTTTTCCAAGTAGGTCAGAAGAATAGTAAATTATTTTTTAATGATTTTTCTGGTCGTTACGACTCCACTTTCAGAGGTAAACTGAATAATGTAAATTCCGGGAATTTGTTTGGCAATATTGACATGGAATTCTGTTTGTTTATTGTTTTTTTCTTCAAAAACAACGCCATTGTAAATATTGATTATTTTTAAGGTTCCCTTTTCGTCATTGTTTACATTTATGGTAAATATACCATCAGTAGGATTAGGATATACCGTAAGGATACCTGAACCAGCTGCTTCCGTAAGCGCTATTTCATTTGATCCTTCTTTTGATTTCTCTGCTTTTACCAGGGCAAAACGTTCTCCTCCCTCAAGCTCGCCTTTCTGAGCATCTTCCTGAACAAGGTCTAACGTAATCTGCTGATCGTCCGGAAAATCTTTTGCAACTCTGAAATCGAGCGCAATGGAGAAAGTTTCACCAGCACCGATTGGTAAATTTGCAATCGATTCATCTGCAGAACTGATCAGGATTTTATTTTTATCTAAAATTTTCACTCCTTTCAGACTTCCGTTGGACTGGGCTCTTTCGAATAAGCGTTCATCCAGCGTTGCTTCAATTGTACCCCCTAATTCAAAGAAATTATTTTTAAGTTCTTCATTAAATCCTTTATCAACAAATTTTATATTGATCAGTTTCGATTTAATTCCTCTAATAAATACTGCCGTAGGCGCTACAAAATCTGTTGTATTTAAATTATAAACACTCAGGTTTTTCCAGGCAATATTGTTGTTGTTTTTGACATTGGAACCAATGGAGATGTTATTTACTTCATTTGGCATTGGATCCCTTGGAGATTCTATTCTGGCTGTTAGACAAAAATGATGAATGTCATTTGTAAAATCGGCCGGATTTGGCGGATACCACGGAACCATAACAATTGTACTGCCGCCCGGTAATATAGACGGGATACTTACTTCTCCGATTTCATTACCATGTACCACAGGTCCGATACTAAAATTCACGAAGTTTGTCGGCCATGTTAATCCGGAGGACGCCTTTGCGAAATACAGCCTTACTTTGGCTGATGAACTCGGATTTGTTCCTTTATTATACACTCTAATGTATACTGCGTTAGGTGAACTTGTTTTATATTCCGGATTTTCATGTGTCAGTCCGGCGTCTGTATTTTGTCTTACCCAAATATCATCACTGATCCACATCGGGCCTGAATCCGGATTAGGTTCGATTCCGGTATCAAACGGCCTGTCTTTAATATATAAATCAGCAATAGGAACTGTTATACCTGTTACGATTACAGAATATTTCTGACTGCCGTTTACCAAAGTTCCCTTATGACTAATCGTTACTGTATAATTGCCTGCTGCTCCTGTAATCGCAATGCGCTCAAAAGGATCTCTGGTATTATCACCCAGTCCGTTTACGGTAGCTGACAGCAACCTGTACGGAAGAACGGTACCTGATGAATTGGTTACCCTGATATCCAGGTCATTGACAAGCCTTGCCGTACTTACGTTTGCAATACTACCTAAATAGGCTGTTCCGGCAGGATCTGTCCAGGATATAGAAGCAATTAGCGGATTTACACCATCTGAAGTGACAGGAAAACTGTAGGTACTTCCGGTTGGTAAGGTATGCTCCTGAATAATAGCAAATGTTCCGTTTTTGGTGATGGTTTCCGCTGCAAATTTGGCATTTAGCAATCCCCAGCCAAATATGGCATCCGGTCCTGTTGGTCCCGCATCATCTGCAGTGTGTAAAGCCAGTCCTTTTAATGTTGCCGCACGCATGAAATTACCTTTCAGATTTTTATAATGCTGCTGTAACAAAAGTAGTGTCCCCGTAACATTTGGAGACGCCATTGAAGTTCCTGTTGCATTACCATAACTGCTGTTCGTCAGGGGCGTCGGTGTTGCGGTAAGTGTAGCTGTGGAATATACGGCGGTTCCGTTTCCGGTAAGATCCGGTTTTATCCTTAAGTCGTCTGTTGGGCCCTGGCTGCTTGAAGTGTTGATGGTTACGCTTGTTAATGCTCCTGTTGTAGTATTGATTACAGCATCATTGGCATTGGCAATCACCAGACTGTTTTTGGCAGTGGCATATCCTGTAAGTTTATCGTAACTGGTATTACCACCTAAGGGGCTGCTATTAGCAGTATTATCGGTACCATCATTACCTGCCGCTTTTATCATTAAATAATAAGGCGCATTAAACATTAAGTTATCCCAGTCTCTTGCAAATGTTTCATAGGCGCCAAATCTCCAGGGTGCCATAATAACGTTGTTAAAATTGTCTCTTAACCTCCATCCGTAGGAATGATTGGATAATAACATTCCGGCTGTAGTGGCTGAACCAGCCTCAGATAAGTCATTATTCCATTCATTCGTTCTTGCATTTGCCTGATTAGCCATTCCTTTTGCTGCTGCTACGGAGCCAGCTGCCACTATAGTCCCGGTAACATGATTGGCGTGCTGGCTATTATTGCTGCCCGCTACAATAGCAGTTACACCATCCAGAATAGAGACTCTTCCTCCAAACTCATTGTGAGTAGGAAGTGTGGCGCCACCATCCCAGACGTACGCAGTCATTGACTGTCCGTTAAGGTTGAGTCCCAATCCGCCACCTGAATTCAAAAAGTTAGTTCTTGTGGATTTTGCAGCAGCTACATTATCAGGTGCAAAATAAATTGGGGATTTACCGTCCGGGGAAACGCCCATTAATTCGCTGACGGTTCCGTCCTTATTGATAAAAGTAACACTCCAGCCATTTGTTTTGGCCAAACTTAAAGCTAATGCTTTGTTTCTCTCCGCTTCGGCCTTATATTTCACGCTTAACGATTCCAGTTCCGACAAATTACTGTTAGACCTGATCGTCTCGATATCATTTTGAGTCTGCGAATAGGTTATTCCGCATACACAAAGGAAAATAATTTTGTATAATTTTTTCATGTGATTTAGATTTAATGGTTTGTATTTTTAAATTTTAAAATCTCATAAAAATTAAGGAGGGCTTCTGGTCGTAAACATTCCCAAAAAAGGAAGGGTTACCGTTTTTTTCATTTTCATAATTGTGGTTTTAAGGGTTAATAAAAATTAGGGTAAAAAAACTGTTGCTTCCTAAAATTGAGTGTGTTGACTTTATTTACAAAAGTCGTTTTTGTTTGTAAGATTAATTTTAGGTATGCTAAAATTCGCAAAAGAACAGGTGCTGAAATAGCGTATAAATACCTGATTTAAAACAGATTATGTATTTTAGAAGAAAATTCCTAATTTTAACAAAAACGTTTCATAATTATTAAAAAAAGGAGTAAAATTGACAGTAAATTCAGATAATTAATTGATTTTTGAAAATGCTTAGAAATTAAAAATGTTGTACAGATTATCTTACGGCATAAAAATCCTGAAGCTGGCAGCGAAGGTGATTTCAAATTCCAGTAAAATAATTACTTTACATTTCAGGTTTTTGATAAAAATCAAATCAGCGAATTTTAAATTGGGGATTTTCAACTGACCGAAAAGTGTTCCGGCGGTTTGTATTTTACAAGCCGAAAAAATGTCTTAGTTTTTAATTTCAGACTACAAAAATTTAAAATTTTAGTAAAACTTTTTCGTTCATTTAAAATTCTCTGATGTCGCAGGGAATTTTATTAAAGTGTATCTTGCCGCTGATAAAAAACTTAGTGAAGTATCCCGATAACCTGCCATGCAGCTTTATTTGAATTGCTATTGTTTCCGAAATTCTAAAAATGACGGGCATCGAATATGTCACAGGTATCAGGTCTGGCTTACTAAATTTATATTTTTTAGCATAAATTTTTAAATTTATAAGATATAATAGTGCTATTTATCATTTATATTTATAAATACCGGCTTTATTTCATAATTATTTGTCGAAAAAAAATAAAGAAAATTTATTTAAATTGTACGGTTTATCCGTAATATTTAGTTAGATTTGCTACAAATAATTAAAAAATATGATGTTTAACATTTTGATAGTCGACGATCACCCTATGACTGTTGATAGTTATATTAACCTATTAACTGAAAATAATTATCAAAATAAAACTCCTGATTTTATAAAGAGCTACAATTGTGAAGATGCCTATAATAAAATAAATTTTTACCAGAAACAAAATGAAATTATCGATTTTGCTTTGCTTGATATCAATTTGCCTTCTTACAAAAAAGCCAATATAAACAATGGCACTGATCTCGCTTTATTATTGCGACAAAAATTCCCAAACTGTAAAATTGTGCTTCTTACCATGCACAGTGAACCATTGACAGTAGATAAGATTATTAAAAGTTTAAAGCCTGAAGGATTTATTGCAAAAAGCGATATCAATTTTGAATTATTTCCCATTATTTGTAAAAAAATTATGGACGGAGAGATATTCCGTAGCCAGACGATCATAGAATCCCAACGGGAATTGTTTAAGAAGAATATAAACTGGGACAACCACGACAATCATATTTTAATTCTCATCTCCGAGGGCGTCAAAACAGTCAATCTTCCGGATTATATTCCGCTTTCCATGAGTGCCATAGAAAAAAGAAAAGCAAGTATCAAAGATCAGCTTTTACAAGGAAAAGGAAGTGATAAGGATTTAATAGAAAAAGCTAAAAAGTTAGGGTTATTGTAGGGATTTTAGAGTATAGAATATAGAATATAGAGTATAGAATATAGAGTATAGAATATAGAGTATAGAGTATAGAGTATAGAGCATAGAATATAGATTTTAGTCCTCCATCTTTATTCTATGCTATATTCTTTATTCTCAACTCATAACTCACAACCCAAAACTCATAACTCAAAACTCAAACCCACAACTAATTAAAATTAACTTTAAGAAGAGGATCTGCGTCATTGTAGTTTACTTTGAAAGGAATAACCTGTACCGAAGAAGAAGAACTCTTTTTTGCAGCTGACATACCATTCAAAGCCTGCTGAATTAAAACTTCCCTTGGATCTGCGAGAGGAAATATTTCCAGGTTCTGAATTTCATTTAGAGTTACGGAAGGTGTTATGCCCATGCTGTAATTGCCTTGATCGGCAGCATTAAAGAGCTTATAAATGGCCGGATATAATACCCATCCCTGCTGGCCGGAAATTCTGGTGTCTTCTATTGCAAAACCGGCAACATCTTTTCCAACTGTTTTTTCGCCTATGGTAATGACCTTCATAAAAGGTTTTAAGTTATTTATAATAATTTCAGAAGCCGAAGCGGTACGGCTTCCACATAAAACATACACTTCCTGAATGGCCGGATGTGCTGCACGTAAGGCATCATAAGTTACCGTGGTTTCATTCATTTCCAGCGCTTCTTTAAACGATTTGTTTACAAGACCTCCGTTTTTATTGCCTTTAAATTTTATAAATAAATCATCCGGTTTACTACCAGGCGCCAAAATAATGCTTAAGGCTGCAGCGGACGAAACATCTCCACCACCGTTATATCTGAGATCAACAATGACTTTTGTAACCGATTGATTTTTAAAATCCTGAAAGACCTGCAATAAGGGCGACGCCAGTCCAACATCAAAATGAGGAATTGAGAGGTATCCGGTTTTTTCTGTATTGTTTAGAATAAGCTTGTGCAATATTGGTTGGGAAAAAGTAAAACCGCGTAGTATTTCTATTTCTTTTATTGCCGAAAAACCAGAGGATGAAGCATATTCCGTGACCTGTAATTTTGCCTGATCCGAATGGGCTAAAGCAACGTACAGGCTTTCGAAATTCTGGCTGTTGAATACCGTTCCATTGATGGCTTTGATCAGCTGGCCTCTTTTCATGCCGTTTCGTTCGGCAGGTGAATCGGAGAGTACAAATAAAACAATTCCGTAGAATTGTCCTTCGTGTTCTATAACGGCCATGTCAAAGCCATAGGTGCTTCTGATACTTTTAGGAAATGTCTCGGGAGACGAAAGATGGGTGGCATATGAAAACCGATCCTCTGCCTGCAATAATTTTTTGAAGTATTCTTTTGAGTCTAAAGACAAATTGGTGCGATCCGGCATGTTTTCACTCCATAAATAATATTTTTTCATCTGCCCGTACATCCAGCTGTTTACATATTCGGTACTGCCTTCTTTGTAAATAACAGGTTCATCATCGTTCTGGCAGGAAACCGCCAGCGCAAAAAAGACGAGAAGAAAACTTTTCAGAATAAAATGATATTTTTTCATGGGTAGCGCCGCATTCAAATTGGTTCTTTTAAAACTTAAAAAGAAAAATATTCCGTAAGATTGATCGTTCCGTCTACTCCTGAAAATACACCGTTGGCATCTGCTTTTTCTTCGAGAACAATTAACTTGGATTTATTAGTCTGCATGATGGTCTGAAAAGTCACTTTTTTTCCGGGTACGTACGATTCAGTGGTTCCGTGTTTGACAAGCTCAATATTTATGATCGGCGGAGAACTGAAAGGAAACTCCAAAAAAGCACTAAAACTGTTTTTCGTTATATTCTGAACTACTCCGATTTCCTGTCCGTTTGCTTTTGTAATGATCGCGTCGAGGGTACCGGTATAGCTGCTCTTTGAATACAAATTGAAGTTTGGAAAAATGAATCGGTATCCGGTGTGTTTTGTGGTGCTCAGAGTTCCGGGTTTCTGAGAAAGTACATTTTCAATCCAAATATTTTCTTTGGCATAAAATGAAAGCGTATCGACCGGTTTAGCGGTAGTGAAATTATAGGAATGTAAAACCTGCTTTGTTTTTTTATTGATAATTTCTACTGTTTTAATGCTATTATCATAAAATACAAATTCGTATGTTTTTTCTATTTTTTTAACAAAAGCATCACGCTTATCCACCACCAGCAATTTACCGTCTAATGCAACCTGAATAGAATCGGGCATTGCATTATATCCTTTTATGACCACTTTACCGGCTTTTTGCTCCTGATTGAGGGGAGTTAAATTGTCATTGGAACAAGAGGAAAGACAAATAGTGGTGATTAAAAAAGCAATTACTACTTTAACTAAATTATCCATGCGTTTGATTGTAAATTATTAAAAATGATTGTTTTATTAATACCTTAATTGTTTTCCGCCTGTAAAAATAAGTTCCTGAGCGGCCTGCAAAAAAGGAGTGCTTATTCTTTTATAAATTTGATTTTTTCGACTCTTTCACCGTCCTCTATAACCAGATAATATACACCGGACGACAGATTATCCAGTAAAATACCTGAATCGTTATATTTGGTATCTTTCACCAGTGTACCTGCTGTATTGTATATTTTTACGGCAAGATCTTCTGCATTTAGAGCCTCGCTTAACTGCAGCTGCAAATAGTTTTTTACGGGATTTTGTTTTACTACTGTCGCTTTTTTTCCTTGTATATCCTCTAATCCCAATGAAGCAGCCGTGATTGAAATTTTATCTATTTCGTAACCGATAGCAAGATCTGGTGCGGTTACAAGGGCGAAATATACTTGTGACTTACCCGCAAACTGAGAAATATCTACTGTAAAATCTTTAAATTCAGATGCTAACATATCCTCTCTTTTTATTTCTATAGTTGCGATCTGAGTAAAAGAATCCGGAGCTGCATCTGTGACAGAAGCGTAAACGTATAAATTATTTGTGACGTCAAATATTGCTTTTTGTGCATTGATAATTAATTGCATTCCGCCGCTGTAAAAAGACAAATCGACTGCCGGTGCAATGGCCCAGTTATTTTGTGTACGCCCCAGAGACTCCAGCGTTTCCGTATTGATATTATACGTTCCTAATATCTTATTAGTACCTTCTATTACAGCATAATTTTCATCTACCTGAAGATTGGTACGGGCAAGCCAGTTAACGGCATCCCCGTCTCTGTCTAATAAAGTCCAGTCAGACACATCTGAATCTTCAAAATCATCTTCCCATATGGTAAATTGTGCCGATGCAATTCCGGAAACAAGCATAAAAGCGAATACAAGTAATTTTTTTTTCATTTTTTTGTGTTTAAAAACAAGGGCTGCCTAAAAAGTAAGGACAGATGCATACCAACACTGCATACGAACATATCCTCCTTTTTAGTAAAAAAACAATAAACACACCTTTTAGACAGCCCTGTTAAATTATTTAAATAATTAAAGTATTAATTAGAAATTAATAAACTTTGTCCAGGTGTTTGTCCAGTTTTGTTCTGTCTTAAAGGCACCTGTAGCTCCTGCTAAGTTTAATGGAGCAATATTAAAAAATGGTTGTGTTAAAGCCCATGAATCTGCAACTGTAGCAGTAGACGCTGGTGAACTTCCTGCACCTAAAGATGTTCCAACCGGCAATATAGGATTAGTGAAAGCATGTACGGATAAAAAGCTTCTAGCAGAACTTGCAGGTAATGAAGGAGACTCAAATCTGATTCCTGTAACATATCCTGTAACAGTAGCATTCGTAAGGCTTATTTGTCCTAATCTGCGTACGTGGATGGCATTTTCATAAAGAGCTCCACCTGCAATTGAATTAGCACCAATGATTGATAATTCAGAAATTACCGGTCTTGTGATAATTGTAGTCGAAGTACCAGTAGCGTTATTATCTAATTCGATACCGTTTGAATCCGGGTTTCCACCGCTTAAACTGTGTGTCGAGGTTGTATCAGCAATAGCGATTGCTTTATTGATCGTTCCTGTGTAACCAAAATCAAAATCGAAATTGTCATCATCCGGAGCAAAAGAAACTAAATGGCTTGCTTTTACCGTTCCTCCGAAAAATTCGAATGAATCATCTCTTCCGTAAGAAACCTGAACGTGATCAATAACAGTACCGCTACCTACACCACCACAAGTTAAACCATTGATTTCAACACCTGTAGCTGCATCTAAAATACGACCTGCATACTCGATACGAACGTAGTTTAAAGCTCCTGCGCTATGTGCATTGTTTGTTCCTCCATAGTAAAAATCAGAAGGTGTTGGCTGATCTCCTAAACCTTCGATAATATTAGTAGTTACTCCTGTATTTACCTGAGCATCACCTAAAAGTACAAGTCCGCCAAAATCTCCGGGAGTTGCTTTTGTAGCAGCGTTTCCGTCTAACAAATTATAACTTGTAAAAATAACCGGTGCTGTTGCAGTACCCTGAGCATCAATCTGACCTGTTTTAGTAATTACCAGTACACCTGTAGCACCACTGGCTAATACTTTAGCTTTGATGAAAGTTCCCGGTTGTATGGTTAATTTTGCCCCTATTACACGAACTACTCCACTTACTTCCCAAACTCTGTCGTTTGTCCATGTAGTGTTAGTCGTAATGTTACCACTTACCGTTTGTACTGTAGCAGGATAACCTGAATAATCTGCGCTGGCAGATTTCATTGCAAATGAAGAATCAGCACTTGCTTCATCATTTTGACAAGAATTGAAGAAAATAATTGCAATCGCGAACAAAAAAACTTTTTTCATGATAACTGAATTTTGATTAACTTTGCTGCTTGTATTTTACAAATGAGGTCTTTGGGGAGAGCAGCAAATTTTCTTCCCTCTGACCTTTCCTTTTGGTAAAGTCTTTTATCATAAGCTTCCGCTTTACCGCCGGAAACTTAGCCCTGTTTATTCTTCTTTCACTTTAGGGCCCGGGTGAAAGGATTCTTCCTCTTCCAATTGGAAACAAATACCAACGCAAATATTAGAGAACGTGAAAATCTATTGTACCATTCTGATCCGCTTTCCGGTCTGGTTTTTTTCGCAGATTATGTACGTCTGAAATGTTTAGTAATTACTTGCAACCCTTTTTCAAAGAAATTAATTTGAAGACCGATTTTATGGTTATTAAAAAATCTATGGTCCTTTATATACATTAGACTTCAGGAGACGAAAAAATCATGTGAAAATTTATCCTTAACGTTTTCTTAATTTTGATAGTCTTTTATTGCTGAAATCGGCAATTCAATGTTACTAAAAAGAATAATTCATAGAAAAGCTGATGGTTCTTCCGCTCCAGGCTTTAAACTTTTTTTGATCGATAAAAGGATCGTATTTATCTGTCGCTCCGGCACCAAGACCTCTTTGATCTCTTGGATTGGATCCAAATTCGACATCATTAATCTTTGAATAACTATTGAAATTATTGTAGGTCTCGATAGCGGTATCAAAAAGATTTTTAACTCCTAACTTTATTTCTAAATTCTTTTCTTTAAACAACTTGTAGCTGACCTGAACATCTGTAACAGCATAAGGCATGCGTATTTCTTCTGCATCATAATCAAATCCTACTAAAATATACTGATCGCCTATAGCATTGTGTCTAATACTGAACCCCGTACGTTCCCCTATATAATCCAAACCTAAATTATAGTTATAAGGAGCCTGACCATATAAAGGTCTGTTTGCTTCATAAAGTCCGCCAGTACCATCTATTTTTACATATCCGGTAACCTTGGTATCATTGAATGCTGCATTACCACACAGAAATATTTTCTTTAAAAGATCTCCTTCACCCAGAAAGGATAAATTTTTATAAATTTCAAACTCCACTCCAAAAAGTTTAGCACTATCAGAATTCATGTTATAAATATATCTTGTGCCCCCATCTGCTCCTATCTGTGTAACACCTTCAATTGGTTTTTTAATATTTTTATGATAAATACCAAAAGAAATAATTTCACCCGGAGCTGGAAACCATTCCGTCTTAAAATCAAAACTATCCACTAAGGTCGAAACAATTCCTCCAGTGTAATTTAAAACCTGTGCATTACGTACCGGATCATAATAAGGCATGTTCAGACGCTCTGCAAACTGAGGACGCAGGACCGATTTGTTATAACCCAACCTGAAATTCATTTTGTTTGTCGGGCTTATCGTTAAATTTGCCGAAGGAAGATATTGCCAGACATCATCGTCTAATTGTGCGGTTTCAAAACTGCCTGAATTATCAGACTGGCTGGCAATCTGGGTGTACACATAACTCTCAGCGCGCATTCCCCATACCAATCGTATGTATTGGTTGATTTTATTATCGAGCATTAAAAAAGGAGAATGAATTTTAACATCTCCTATATATTCATTGCCATAAGTAGTGATTCTGTTCCATCCGAAACCGCCCCACTTATAATAGGAGCCATCGAGTAATTGGGAGTAAGGAAAATCAACAACAGCAGTTTCAGTTGGTTGTCCTAAAGTAACCATTGCAGCTGTTTCCTGCTGATTAGTTGCTTTTTTATAGGTACCGAAATAACCTGCTTTGATATTGTTTTTTATCGATTCCCCAATGTCAAAAGCATAGTTGAAATTAATTCCGACGTTATAATCTTTTTCGCTATTAGTAAAATTTGATCTCTTAAAATTATCCGGCGAGCTATTGTAAATTTCCTGATATAAAAGTACATCCTCTCCAACTTTTTTTCTACGCTGTGTCAAAAAAGTGGCATCTTTAGTGTCTTTTGATGTAGTTGTAAAAGCACCAAACCAGTTAATTTCAAAATTTTCGAAACGATGATTACCCTCTATTTTGTTCTGTATAAATTTTTGGTAGACAGGATAACTTGTTTCCTGTGTAAACGGTAAAAAACTTCCCTCTACTATTTGTTCTAAATTTCCATTATATAAATTCCAACCCGTAATTTGAGTTAACTGACTGTCATACATATGCATATAGGTATTTCGGGTGGTAATTTTATGCTTTCCCAACTGAATTCCTGCATTAAACATTCCTCCCAGCGTTGAATTGAAATTATAAGTGGCACCTGAATTTTTAAATCCATATTTTTTAAAAGTCGAATAACCATTTTCCGGTCCGGCTCTAAATTCTGTATTAGGCATGTAAGATCCTCTTTCGGTATGGTCAATTTTTAACTGATCCTGTGTGTTTTTGAAAATCAGGGAACCCACAAAACCAAATTTGTTATTGTCCTTTAATTCATACACCCGGCCTACTGCAAACTGCATCGAAGTTCCCGGTGCTGCATAGGTTTTATAGGTTGTAAAATTATCCTGGGTAAACCTTTTGGATTGTTCTAAGAATGGCCCTGATGCCGCTTCGGTAGTAGGTACGGCGATATTGACCAAACCGGAAGGGTAATTTCGGCTGCCATCATCAAATCCGATATAATCGTTTTCCCCTTCCTGTTTGGTCAGGCGATCCTTAAAAGTGCTTCGGCTGTTGTAGGACGTTCCGACAGTGAATGTCATAAAATTTTTCTTCGGAATATCTTTGGTTTTCACCTCTACATAACCACCCGCAAAATTGGCATTCATATCCGGAGTGGCATTTTTACTGACAATCACGCTTTCTACCATAGCGGTCGGAATGATATCAAAATTAAACTGCTGCTGGTTGGGATCAGTACTCGGGAGATTCACGCCATCCATCACCGCCTGGTTCCAGCGCTCGCCCATAGAACGCACGACTACATATTTGTCGTCAATTGTCGTTACGCCTGTAATTCTTTTTAAAGTACTTCCAACATCTTTATCCGGTGTTCTGGCAATTTGTTCGGCAGAAATACCATCCGAAAACTGAGCGGCTTTCTTTTGCTGCAGCAGCATTCCTTCTGTTGAGGCAGTCGCTTTCTGATAAGTTTGGGTAATGACCACCTCATTCAGTGATTCGGCATCATCTTTCAGCACTACATTCAATAGAGCATCCGATTCGGCGGAAACTTTTATATCGGTAATTTTCTGCGTCTGAAAGGAGACGTAACTGATTTCCAGTGCATAAGTTCCCTCTTCCAGGCTAAAAGAATAATTTCCGTCGAAATCTGAGACCGTTGTATTTCCGGTCTCCACTACTTTTACGGAAGCCCCCGGTAAAGCAAGACCATTTTTATCAACCACTTTTCCCGAAATACTGCCCACTTTTTTGGTGGAAGCTATTTTTTTATTGACAGCAATATTGGTATTGTTTCTTCTGAAATTTAAGTTGGTCAGCACCTGAAGTTCCTGCAATATCACATCAATGCTGACATTATCTTTTTTTAGCGTGACAAGCGGTTTACTAAAATCGATGTCTTTTTGATAAATAAAGCGATAGGGCGTCCGGGATTCTAAATTTTCAAAAATATCTTTTGGAGAAGCATTCTTGAAATCTACTGACACAGTGCCAGATTGTGCATATAGCTCGGCCGTACCGAGAAACAGGCTAAAAAACAGAATTTGTACGGCAATTGAAAATTGCCTGAAAAAATCGCTCATAAGTAAATAATTTGTTTTAGGTGTGTATCGTTTATTTTAGTTTAGATTTTCGGAATTTTTTCGGGAAATTGCAGCAGGCCTGCAAGTTATTTACTCACGATATAGGTGTTGTTACCGGCGGGTTTTATGGTTACTTCCAAAGCAAAAGCAATGGTCTGTATTATTTCCGGAACGCCTTGTCTGGTATCAAGAGTTCCTTTTAGCTGCAGTAATTTTAAATTTTCACTGGAATATTGCAGCGTAAAAGCGTGATCCGCCTGCAGTTTTTGAATCACGGTCACCAGACTTAATCCGTCAACATCCAGAAGTGCTTTTTTCCATTCCGGTTCCAAAACCTTTATTGTATGTTTTTTGAGTGTCTTATTTTTTGGATTAAACAGGGCGGCATATCCTCTTTCTAAAAAAACCGCATTTTGGGCGCTTTCTACTTTTACTTTACCAGTCCTTACGTTTACTTCTGCTATTTTTCCGTAGGCTTTCACATCAAAAGAAGTTCCCAAAACAGTAGTTTTGATGTCACCGGAGCTGATAATAAATGGCCTTGTGGTGTCTCGTGCCACTTCAAAAAAAGCTTCTCCTTTCAATGTGACGATTCGTTCGTTGGCTGCAAAATGTTCCGGATATTCAATTTGGGTATTTTCATTCACCCAGACTTTTGTTCCGTCCGACAAACGCAATAATCGTATATCCTGAGGAAACGTCTGAGTGACCACTTTTGGAGTTGCAGCAAAATCTAATGCAGAAAAGGACTGATAGCCTGCAACAGAAATAAAGAGAATTATACAGGCCGCAATTGCTTTTTGATAATTACGGCTGCGTTTTTTAATTGTGGCATTCTGAATCCTGTTCCACATTCTCAATTTTATTTCATCAGAGAATATTCCTTTCTGCGGCAACGCATCCCATTCTTCACGTAGTCTGTTCGATTTCATTATGTATCCGTAAAATTAATTGTACAGGGAAATCCTGAATATCTCCTGCTTAACTACATTAGATTATTCTGCTTCAAAAAATCACGGGGGTACAGGACACTTAACGTTTTGTTAATGATGCGAAAAGACAAATACAAACAACCCTTTAGAAAACAGCTCTTTACTAAAAAAGGCTTCATAATAAGTTACATTTACTTTACATTGGAGTTCCCGTTACGGCTATTGCCTGATACTTCAAAACGCATAAAAGAGGAAGGTTAGATAAAAAGTAAGTTCTTAATACTGATTGAGGAAAAGTAAAGCAAACCAGTACAGTTCGTAGCTCTTTACGGAATTCTTTTTCAGGTATTGCAGTGTCTTGGAAATCTGATTGGCCACGGCACTTTGGGACATGCCCATTTCTATGGCAATTTCCTTATAACTCATTTCTTCAAACTTATGAAGGGTAAAAATTTTTCTTCTTTTCTCGGGAATCTGCTGTAAGAGCATTTCTAATTTTTCCATTTTCACGGAAATATTCTCGTCAATTTCTTCAGAACTGTCCAGTTCTTTTACCAATTGCAGGTATTCAACCGAAATAATTTTATTTTGTTTTTTATACCATTTTGAAATTTCCTGTTTACTGCTTTTAAACAAAATAGCATCCAGGGCAATTCCGGGTTCAATTTTAGTGCGGTACTTCCAGAGATGAATAAAAACATTTTGGGTGATATCTTCCGCATCTGCAAGCTGGGCTGTATATTTTTTTACAAAACAGAATACCTTGAAATGATATAGCTCATAGATTTCCTTAAAACAAGAATCGTCTCCATCGCGCAATCCGGTGATCAAAATAGTATTCATAATGCAGTTTTAAAATAGGTAAACAATCCTTACAAAATTATCCTAAACTAACATCGGTTATTTTATCAGCCCGGTCATTTAATGATTTATTAATATTTGCCCCGACACCTGCGGTCATTTTATAACATAAAAATAATTTACCCTCCGGCCGAAAAGCAGCTTTGGCAATTCGGGGTTTTATCCAACTTTTCCTTTTAATTATGTTCCCACAGCCTGTTTACGGCGCAATGATTTAAAGCCCGGGGTTTATTGTATAATATTCCAACCTTTTTATCTAATTTAGCAGAACATAAGCAATACGGCGTATTTTCCCGTAGTATTGTGAACAACAGCACACTAATAATTTAGTTAATTTGAAAACTATGAACACATTTGATTTTGGCATTGTCGGTCTCGGCGTAATGGGCCGTAACTTGCTTTTAAACATTGCCAGCCAAAAATTTGCCGCAGCAGGTTTGGATTTAGATGCCGAAAAGGTCAACTCTCTTCAGCAGGAAGCTGATGCCGGACATACACTCGAAGCAACAACAGACGTTACCCATTTTGTCGGGCTTTTACAGCGTCCAAGAGCCATAATGCTATTGGTTCCTGCCGGAAAACCTGTCGACAGCGCCATTCAGAGCCTGCTTCCACACCTTGAGGAAGGCGATATTATCATTGATGGCGGTAATACTTATTTTACCGATACAGACCGCAGGTTCCTCGAATTATCGGCTAAAGGAATCCACTTCTTCGGTATGGGAATTTCCGGAGGCGAAAAAGGCGCAAGATTCGGTCCGAGCATGATGCCCGGAGGAGATAAAAAAGCCTACGAAAGACTTCGCCCTATTTTTGAAGCCATAGCAGCAAAAGTGGACGGAGAACCTTGTGTTGAATATTTAGGAAACGGATCCGCAGGGAACTACGTTAAAATGGTTCACAACGGAATCGAATACGGAATTATGCAGCTTATCTCCGAAATTTATGATCTGATGAAACGAGGTTATAATCTCGATGAAGATACCATTCAGAAAACTTTTGAAGAATGGAACGAGAGCGATCTTAAATCCTACCTGATCGAAATTACAAGTCATATCCTGAAACAAAAAGACGATAACGGTCAAAGACTTATCAACCAGATATCAGACTGGGCCAAATCGAAAGGAACGGGAAAATGGACCTCCCAGAATGCCATGGACCTTCAGGTTCCGATTCCGACCATCGATGCTGCAGTAGTGATGCGCGACATGTCGAAAAGCAAACCTGAAAGAATCGAGGCCGCCAAAAAACTGATCTGGAATACTGATGCGTCAGCTGTAAATACGGCAGAAGCCATTGATTCCCTAAAAGAAACATTGTTTTTTGCGATCCTGATTACCTATGCGCAGGGACTGGCACAGCTTAGAACGGCTTCTAAAGAATACAATTATGAATTAAATCTGGAAACGGTTACCAAAATATGGCGTGGAGGCTGTATCATTCGTGCCAATGTGCTGGAAGACTTCCGAAAAGCATTTGCAGCAGACCCTAACTTAGCCAACATTCTTTTAGATGACGCTATTGCCGAAAAACTGAATCAGAGTCAGGCCGGAACCAGAGCAGTTATCCAGTTTGCCGTACAAAAAGGATTACCTGTAGCAGGACTAATGAACTCACTGGCTTATTTTGATGCTTACCGATCTGAAAATCTTCCAACCAACCTCATTCAGGCGCAGCGTGACTATTTTGGAGCGCATACCTACGAACGTATCGATGCCCCGGGTGTCTTTCATACGGAATGGAATGATTAAGAACCTTAAGCGACGCAAAAAATGAGTAAAGTAAAGAATAGCACCCCAACAATCATCGTTATTTTTGGGGCATCGGGTGACCTTGCCAAAAGAAAGCTCTTTCCTGCCTTTCAAAATTTGTTCCTTGACGGCCGTATGCCGGAAAAGTTTCAGATTATAGCACTGGGGAGAGCGGAAAAAAGCGACGAGGAATTCCGCAATTACGTTTTAGAAAATTTAAACACGTTTTCAAGAAAAGCGACACTCTCACCGGATGAAACTAAAAATTTCGTTTCACATATCACCTATTTAAAACATGATATCGACAAGGAAGAATCTTATCATGAATTAAATTCAAAATTAACCAGTATTGATGAACTTTTCGGGATCCGTGCCAATCGACTTTTTTACCTGTCTATTGCACCTTCCTTTATCAGTACCATTTCGGTTTATATTAAGAAAATAGGGCTTACGCCAAATGTCAGTCAGGACCGTATTATTATTGAAAAGCCTTTTGGCTACGATAAAACGTCAGCGATTGCACTCAACGAGATGCTTTCACAAACATTTAAAGAAGAGCAGATTTACCGTATAGACCATTATTTAGGCAAAGAAACCGTTCAGAATATTCTTGCGTTCCGTTTTGGCAATTCGATGTTTGAGCCTTTGTGGAACCGTAATTTCATAGATTTTGTCCAGATTACTGTGGCCGAAGAAGTGGGCGTTGAAGAACGCGGCGGATTTTATGAAGGAGTCGGAGCTTTGAAGGACATGATACAAAACCACCTGCTTCAGATTTTATGCATGACGGCTATGGAGGCTCCGGCTTCACTTGGCGCCGATGATATCCGAAACCGTAAAGCAGACGTTTTGCGCTCTATACGACGCATCAAACCCGAAGAAGTAGATCATTATACCGTAAGAGGCCAGTACGATGCCGGTTTTATAAAAGGCAATCCTGTAGCAGGATATCGTCAGGATAAAGGAATCGCACCGGACTCGAATACGGAAACGTATGTGGCCATGAAAATATACCTGGACAACTGGAGATGGCAGGGCGTTCCGTTTTATCTGCGTTCCGGAAAAAGAATGCAGGAAAAACAGTCTTCGATCGTCATTCAGTTTAAGCCTGTGCCCCATTCCTCTTTTTCCTATGGAAATGAAGGAATGACGCCTAACCGACTTATTATTAATATTCAGCCGTCAATGGATATCAAGCTGCAATTTATGACCAAAAAACCAGGGCTGTCACTTTCGCTGCGGCCTGCAGAAATGGTATTCGATTATTTCCAGTGTTCTACAATGTCGCCCGAAGCTTACGAAACGCTGCTTTCCGATGCTTTGGCAGGAGATCCTACCCTATTCATGCGTTGGGATCAGGTAGAACAGGCCTGGGATGCCATCGATACGATTCAGGAAGTGTGGAAAAATAATGCCCCTGTTAATTTTCCGAATTACAAAGCCGGAAGCTGGGGACCGGAAGCTGCAGATGAATTACTGGCCAGACAAGGACATGCGTGGGTTTCTAATACAGCAACTGAAAACGAAAAAGTAAAATGATACAGATATTTGATACTATAGAAGAAATTAATAGTAAAGCAGCAGACATTTTTGTGGCGTCTGCCCAAAAAGCAATAAGCGGGAAAGGCAAGTTTTCGGCGGTACTTACGGGAGGTTCATCGCCAGCGGGTATTTACCGCTTACTGGCCTCAGCCGATTATAAAACGAAAATTGACTGGAGCAAAGTTTATATTTTTTGGGGCGATGAACGATGGGTTCCGCTTGACGATAACCTTAGCAACGCCAAAATGTCTTTTGAGGCGCTGTTAAGCCATGTGCCAATTCCACAGGAAAATATATTTACCATGTATGAAGACGGCATTTCAGCTGAAGATTATGCCGTGAAATACGAACAATCCATCAGGACTATTTTAGGTGATGATGGGAAATTTGACCTGATTTTACTGGGAATGGGTGATGATGGTCATACGGCCTCACTTTTTCCGGGAGAAGCAGTATTAAACGAGCAGGAAAAATGGGTAAGCGCCTACCGTCTTGAATCTCAGAACATGCATCGTATTACGCTGACTGCTCCGCTGATTAATAAAGCAGAGCAGATTGTCGTAGTCGCTTTTGGCGAAAAGAAAGCACATGCCCTGAAAGAAGTACTGCACGGAGCTTACAATCCTTCCCTTTATCCGATGCAATTAATTAAACCTGTTTCGGGAGAACTATTATTTTTAGTAGATAAAAAGGCTGCGGAGAAAGCGTAACAAATTTTTCTGACTTAAAAATCAGCAGCTGAACACTATAAAAAACGAGTTAAATATCCTCATCAGGACATTTAACTCGTTTTTGATTTAACGGGATTATTTTATTTGATTAGGTTTAGGATTCCTTTGAACACTTCACTTTTAGAACTTTTAACAAGCTCATAAAGACACATTTCAACAGTCGTTACATCTGCGCCTTTATTTTGTAATTTTTTCAAGGCCAGATCCCTATTTTCTTTTGAACGCGAAGAAACACAATCGGCTACAACTTCTACTTCAAAATTATGGGATAACAATCCTAAGACGGTCTGATACACACAAATATGGGCTTCAATGCCGCACACTAACCATTGCTTTCTTTCTGAATTGAGGACTGCCTTTTTAAAGCTTTCATTCTCCATCGCGTTGAAAGAATATTTTTCAAAGGGTTGTTGATTTTTTAACAGTTCTGCTAATTCGGGCACTGTTGCTCCAAGTCCCTGCGGATTTTGTTCTGCCCAGATTATAGGAAGTTCCAGCAGTTGACAGCCGCGAATAATTTTCTCAAGATTGGAAATTAATTTGTCGCTTTCATTTACAATACGTGCCAGTTTACCCTGAACATCAATTACAATCAATCCTGTGTTTTCCTGTATGAGCATAGTCTTTATTTTTTAAATGAAAGTTGTAAATCCGGAGTATAGAAATATTTTCAACTCCATTTCACTTTATAATACGTCCCGTAAAGTTACTAATTCAGCTGCAGGATTTGCCGTAATCTGATTACTAATTTTAAACCGGTCACAGTGTTAAATCCAATATATTCAGATTATTTTTCGCCGATGTTTGAAGTTTTTTCTTCTCAAAAACTTATCTTAGCAATACTAAATTTATGATTTGTCAGCTGAAATTGAGAACCCCTAAATCTTAAAAAATGCCACATAAAAAATCAGACAAACAAAAAGAAGAAGAAAATGACCTGGTGCTTTCTTATCTGACGATGAGAAATTTAATTGGGTTTTCGGGCATACTGCTTCCCCTCATTTTAGTTTTGACCACCAGAGGAGAAATCGGCGAAAAACTCATCGAACCTTCTATCAGTGATTATTATTACACCAGCAATGGAGATGTACTGGTGGTACTTTTGAGTGTCCTTGGCGTATTTTTATTCACGTATAACGGTTACAACATCATCGAGAAAGGATTAACTACCCTGGCCGCCTTTTGTGGTATTGGTGTAGCCTTTAGCCCAACAGCTACGAGTACTGCACGTTCTTCCAGCATTCATACCGCCAATGAAGCAGTTCCGATACTACTGGGCATTGAGCGGCATTTTATTTTCGCCGGTTTATTTTTTATTGCCCTGGCGATCATATCATTAGTTTATTTTCCAAAACTAAAAGACAACGAAATGGTCATTAGCCCGCAAAAAAAGAAACGAAACAGGATCTACATGATTTGTGGATGGGTTATCATTGCCTGTATTGTCCTTCTGGGTATCTATTTTGTTTTAAAACCATCGTTTTTACAAGATGTTCCGGTCATATTTATTCTTGAAACGGTAGCGATCGAGGCATTTGGTTTGTCGTGGATTACGAAAGGGCAGACTTTATGGCCGGACTGTGAACATTATCTGGAAAAAGGCTATCATGATTTAGAAAATGCGCTGAAATAAACCTTAAAAAAAAAATACCTGACATATCAATTATGCCAGGTGTAAATACAAATCAACCTTCAATTAAAATCTTATTTTACGATATACGAAACCGTATCTGCTTCACAAAGCCGGAAATAGCCGAAAGCAAAATTACTGGCATCCGTGCTATTGACAATATTACCCCTGATATTACCGGGAGGAATAGAAAACGGATTTCCGCCATATCCTTCCAAAATTAAATTCATATAATCATAAAAGTTTTTAGAAATGCCGCGGTGTATAATTTCAACAGTATTGCCCGGCTTTATATCTTCGTCTGAATATCGGGTGCTTATTTCATTCCCGTTAAACAATTCATCATCAGTTAGTTCATATTCAGGGTACAGCAGGAATGGGGCTTTATAATCCGTCAGATAAAAATTAACCTGATCGGCAGGATCTTTATAATAAAAAGTCAGTTCGATTACATCTTCCCCGCCAAAATCGGGAACCATTTTTTGTTCGATTTTATCAATTGGCGTTACTGATGTCAGTTTTTCGACCGCCGTAAAACTTTGCCCTTCTGCGGTTATGTATAGCGTGTATTCCGTATTCAGAACCGGAACAAAATTGGTACACACATAAGAACCCGGTTCTGTTTCATTAAACGTAAAAACAGTACCGGTGCTGTTCTCCACTCGTACCTGCGCTCCGGAAACTTTTGGTGTGGTATTGTTATAATAGGGAGCTGTTTTAGTGATTTTTATAACCTGCTCATTTCCCGTAGTTCCTTTTTTCCAGATGATTTCGGCATCTATTACGATTTTGGGAGCACCGCTTTCCAGATCAAGGTTTACGACATCTTCACAAGATGAAAAAATCAGTATAAAGAGAAGGCTGAATAAAGTAAGTGCTTTACTTTTAAAATTATAGTTTTCAATCCTTTGCATATTCATTAAAATTTAAAATTATAGGAAATACCCGGTACTATCCCAAAAATTGACAGTCTTCTGGTTTCATTCGCTCCTGTATCTTCATTGGTGGTAAAGGTCATGGAAGCCGCATTTTTTCTGTTGTAAACATTATAAATACTAAACACCCAATAGCTTTGCCATCCTTTCTTTTTATCAGGTTTAGGCGTATAGGTCGCCGCAAGGTCTAAGTGATGAAAGACCGGCAGCCTGTTTTCATTTCGAAGCGAATAATTAGGAATATTGATCCCTCCGAATTCATAATATTCATTCGCGTACGTTACCGGCTGACCGGACTGCAGGGAGAAATTGGCATTAAAAGACCACTTTGGATTGTATTCATAACTCCCGACAATGCTCAGATTATGCAGCTTGTCATATCCGGACAAATACCAGTCACCATTGGCGATTCCCGGTTCTTCTGCTGTTCTTCCGGGCGTTTTTTGTTCTGCCCTTGATAAGGTATACGAAACCCATCCGGTAAAATCTCCGGTATTTTTTCTAAACAATAATTCCATACCGTACGATCTGGCTTTACCATTTAAAATCACCTGTTCTATATCATTGTTTGCCAGGATATCTGCGCCGTCAATATAATCGATACGGTTCTGGATTTTCTTATAAAATAATTCTCCTTCAAAAGAATAATCGCCGTCCCTGAAATTTCTAAAATAACCGGCTGCATATTGATCGAGCAGCTGTGGTTTTGTAAAAGGCCCGCTTGGTGTCCAGATCGTCATGGGCAACGGAGACTGGGTATTGGACAGCATGTGAATGTATTGCGCCATTCTGTTATAACTGGCCTTTACGGAATTATCATCATTAAAAGCGTAGGACAAGGCTACCCTTGGTTCCAGGTTGTTAAATTTGCTAATCGTCTTTCCCTTTCCGTACGCTATGCTTCCGGTTGGGGTTCCTTCCTGGTAAATATGGTATAACGGATTGTATATTACTGCATTACCGTTTTCATATGTATTGATATTTTCATCCCCTAAACGATAAAACATACTGTAACGAAGTCCGTAACGAAGGTTCAGTTTTTTCGTAAGCTGATGTTCGAAATCCAGATAGGCCGAAGATTCCAGAGCGTATTTTTTGTCCAGTTGCTTGTAATTGAACGGCGAATCAGAACTGGTAGGCTGCACGGTACCGGGGTTAAAATCATAATACTGACCATCAATGCCATAGTTTAGCTTTAATTTTTCTGAAACGGTATGATTCCACGCATATTTAAGACCATAACTGGATATTTTATTGTCCCATTCGAAATTCTCGGACTGTATGCCCAGATTGAATTTATAATCACTGTAAAAAACAGACAGATTGGTATTTATATTATCCGAAAACTTATGTTTCCAGCTTAGGATTCCCATTGTGTTTCCATACGTGCTTGAAAAACGATCATTAATATCGAAAACATCATTTCCGAAATATCCGGAAAATGCAATGGTGTTGTTGGCGCCCAAACGGTAATTCAGCTTCGCATTCAAATCATAAAACATGGCAGAATTCTTATTGTCTGCCAGCTTTAAAAATAGGTGTGCGTAAGAAGCACGTCCTGCAAGAATAAAAGAGCCTTTTTCCTTTTCGATCGGACCCTGCACCAGTAAACGGCTTGATATTAAACCAATACCACCGTTTACCTTGTAGTTTTCAAAATCCCCGGTTTGCTGGTTGACATCAAGGACAGAGGAAACGCGGCCTCCGAATTTCGACGGAATACCTCCTTTGTACAAATCGAGTCCGTTTACAATATCGGCGTTAAAAATGGAGAAGAATCCAAACATATGCGAGTCTCCGTAAACCGGGGCACCGTCAAGAAGAATCAGATTCTGATCGGCTGCTCCGCCACGAACATTAAAGCCCGATGAAGCCTCTCCCGCATTCGTAACTCCGGGCAATGTCAGGATCGATTTTAAAGGATCCGGCTCCCCCATAGCTGCCGGAATCCTTTTGATTTCTTCCATCGAAAGTTTATTGACGCTCATTTGGGTATTTCTGACGTCAACTGCTTTGCTGTTGGTGATAATTACCTGCTCGAGTTCCTGACTGTCTGAATCCATGTAAAAATTCATCCTTGTATCATCAGCCACGGTGAGCTGTTTTTCTTTGTTTTTTAAACCCAGATAACTGACCAGGACGGTATAACTGCCTTTATCCACTTCTATGGAAAACTTTCCGTCTGCATCGGTTGTGGCTCCGGTTGAAAGTTCTTTGATGAAAATATTAGCCCCAATAACGGGTTGTTTGCTTTCATCAAAAACCTGACCGGTCAGCTTATTTTTTTTTTTAGGTGCCTTCGTTACTTTTTGTTTGACAAAAATATTGTTACCCACTACCGAAAACTGTAGTAATGCACTTTTATTCAGTTCATTGATAAGTTCTTTTATTTCGATATTTTTGTAAGTCCGTTCCTGGGTAAAGTACTTCTGGCTCACATTAATCTGATCGGTAAAGGCAAATTTAAAATCGGTCTGTTGCTCAATTTGCTTAAAAAATTCTTTTAAGGTTACCGTTTTATCGACAGTTACGGTTACGTTTTGAGAAAACATACTCCAACTGAATAAAAAAAAGCATGCTGAAATTATATGCTTCATGAAATTTTGTATTTTTGAATATTATTAAATGGAATAGTTTTTATACTATCCTGACTATGAGGAGGATGTTTAGTTTCGCGGCTAGTGCATCCTTTTCTTTTCTACTGAAAAGCAATCTGTTTTAATGCTTCATTTACTTCAAAGTTTAGGTTATACATTTCTGATATTAATTGAACAATTGTTTTCAGGTCTTCTTTTTTGTTGATGCGGACTGTAATTCGCTGGTTGTCATATTCCTCCGGAAAAATTACTTTATATCCGTAATGCTCCCTGATGTAAGCACTGACAACAGTAAGCTTTTCGTTTTCAAAATCAGTAAACCTGTTAAATTCGGTTACTGAAGCGGTATTGTCTTTTCCATACGTAAAGGTTTCGCCGGGCACCAGGATCCATTTTTTATCCTGATCTTTTACACTCATCTGAACACTTCCTTCATAAAGTGCTACCTCCACCCCGTTTTTCGTATCGCCTTTTACCGTAAAAGAAGTTCCTAAAACAGTAGTTGTTGTTTCGTGGCAAAAAACCTGAAAAGGATGTTTTTTGTCTTTTTTTACTTTAAAGTACGCTTCCCCTTCCACTTCTATTTTTCTGTTGACTGAAAAATCAGCGGCATATTCAATTTTAGAGGCCGGACTTAATTCAACCCTCGAACTATCCGGTAAGAATATGGTTTTTACTGCAGAGGTCGTGTTTTCAACAACATTTCCGGCAATGGAAGTATCGGTTTTCAGTGGATTTTTCAATAGATAAATTCCGGTACCCATCAGCATCACAATCACTGCAGCCGCCGCCGCATACTTACGCCATGCGAAGTTTTTTCTCTTTGAAGGAAAAGCTGCCGAACGGAACTCTTCCCACGAATCTTCTTTTGTACGATCAGAATGTGCCATGGGTTTCTCTTCCCAGATCTTTTTTAATTCCTCATCCATTTTATTCTCGTCCATATCTTTGGGGCGTTATAGTTTTTGACAATGAAATCCCTGCTTATTAAAAACACCATAGACCATTTCCTTGATATCCCTGTTGGTCTCAATTTTAAGAATATTATACCCTTCTGTATCAAAATTCATGATACAGTCAGAAATAACAAACTGAAGCAGCTTCACAAGATAACCTGCTTCCTCTTTTGTTTTAACATCTGTTTTGTAAACCTCTATATCCATCTTTATGGTTTGTTTTTATAGATAACAAACGAGAATGGAAAAGTTCCTAATGGTTTTCGATTTTTTTTCGAATAAATTTACTGGCAAGATAAATATGATTGGCGATTGTCTTCTCAGAAAGATCCGTAATCGCTGCAATCTCCTTATAGCTAAGGTTTTCCAGTTTGTGTAATGTAAATATTTTTTGCTGCTGCTCCGGAAGCTGATTGATGAAGGTGTACAACTTTTCCTGTCTTTCCTCAAAATTTCCGCTATCAGTCACTTCCTCTGCCATCTCCATTTTTAAAGGATCAAGCTGAATTATTTTATTTTCCCTGTTAACATGATTGATGATAATATTCCGGCAGATGGTAAACAATTGTTTATCCAATAAAACGTCTTCATGAAGTAATTCCCTTTTATCGTAGAGTCTTAAAAAGGTTTCCTGAACAAAATCTTGTGGGGTAAGGACAGAAAAATCAAATCGTCTGGCAATATGGATGAGTTTATCATAGTAATTCAGATAGACCTCTTTGAAGGCTGCTTCATTACCTTTTTTTAAACGTAAGATAAACTTTCTATTGTCCATAAATTAAATAGGATCACTACTCTTAAACTTAATGACTTCAATAATATTGTGTTTGGAACCTTAAATTTAAAATAAGGAATCTATTGAATCATTTTGCTTTCTTCCATACTGCCGTAAAATGCAAAGAACAGTAATTTAATTATAAATCTGATGTCCGCTGCGATAAAATTTGAGCATTTGCAATATTGAAGCGCTTCGATTAGTAGTAATTTCGCCAAATATGTTACAGCCAAAAAAGAAGATTCAGGAAAAAATCCGCAAGTCTTTTTATAAACTGTTTTGAGACAAGCCCTTTACCATCGCATCGGCCTGTTTTTATTTTGCCCACCAAACAGCATTGCCAAAAACCTCCAGATTAATTCCTTCGCTTAAAGCTTTTATCCTTACACTATGTGCACCCGGTACTGCATCTGCAGGGGTTTCTATCCTCCACAGATGGGTACTGATCGTTTCGGGCTTTGGAAATTTGGATATTTTCATACTGTCATATCTTCCCTCGCTTTGCAGGCGATACTGTTTTAGCACATTAGGGGAAATCCCTTCATACTTTGTCATTTCGGTCCATTTTCCCTTATCAAAACTGATGTACACTTTTGTAAATTCATCTGCTGCAAATACATTGGCATAAATAAAAGTATCGTTCAGTATATTGAGTGTCGTGTCCCATTCATTTACTTTCGGAACGGTAATGTCTATTTGTTTTCCGTCAGCAGCTCCGGAAACTTTGTAGTGGTATGTATAGTCGTCAGGAGTTATGCCGATGGTCCAATATCCTTTCGGCGTTCCGTCATACATTAAGGCAAACGGAATCTGATCGAGATCATGCGGCCCTTCCCACCACGACCCGCAAACGGCCCCGGCCACTAGTTCATGGATAGGCTGTCCCGTTTCCCTTGCAAAATATTTATGGTATTGGGTATGGGTATGTCCGGCGCTGATTGACACCTTTTCAAAAGGTTCCAACGATTTGATGATCCAGTCTTTATCTTCCATTTCCTCGAGCGGAATATGCATCAATAAGTGTATCGAACTAT
This sequence comes from Flavobacterium cupreum, assembly GCF_003996965.1. Classification (GTDB taxonomy): domain Bacteria; phylum Bacteroidota; class Bacteroidia; order Flavobacteriales; family Flavobacteriaceae; genus Flavobacterium; species Flavobacterium cupreum. The sequence continues at coordinate 253,593 of NZ_QWDM01000001.1, forward strand.
AATTACCTTTTCGGGCTGCAATCAGATTAGTGATGAACTCCTTTTGTGTTTCATCAAGGCGGCCTACATATCCTTTTTCATTCACGGGATAAATATTATTCAATACCAAAAACAATTGTGTTCCGTACTCAAAAGCATAATAGGAAGGACCAAAAACGCTTTCAAAACTTTTATCCCTGTCCTGAAAAGCGGTTTCCTTAAAATTGAGATCATGATTTCCAATAGTATAAAAAACAGGAGCCCCGATAAGTCCCAAAGTCCCGGACAACGGCTTAAAAATATTCAGATTATCAAAAGAAAGATCACCGAGCGGCACTATAAAATCAATTTCCTGATCCATTAATTCTTCCGTGACCAATTTTCCGACATGGTGAATATCGTCCATAACATCTACCTGCGTATCTCCCAGCAGAACCAATTTTAAATCTTTCTTTTCTACATGGGGAATCAGCGGGAAATTATACTTTTTAGCCGCTTTTATTTCATCGAAAGGGACATAAAAGAGAACACTATTTTGTTTGTTTTGCTTCGAAATATAATTTTCCGGTTTAATTACAAAAACGGTATTTCCTTCTATTTTTGAAATCGTATATTTTCCTTTCGAATTGGTTCTTACAATATCTTTACCATTGGATACCAAAACATTAGACAACATTACCTCATCTTTATCAGGAACCTCATTTTTGTTGGTATCTGCAAAGACGACTCCGGATATTTTATCGTGCTGCTGTCCAAAAATAACCATACAGCTGCAGAATAGTACTACTGTTAAAATAATTTTATTCATAACTATTTTTTAACTGAAATTAGAAGTTAATAAAAAACCGCAGTTTTATAATTTTCATTGTAAAACTGCGGTCCCTTTTTTGGCAAAGCTGTTATTTTATTCCTAACAACTGCATTATTTTGCTGTAAATTTCGGTGTTCTGATACACGCCCATAAAATTCTGAGCTCCGGGACCGTAGGCAAAAACAGGCACCGTTACTGAGGTGTGGTCGTTGGTGCTGAAGCTTCCGTGTACATAACCTTTTTCGGTACTGCCGTCTATTAAGGAAAGTCCGCCGGTCTCGTGATCGGCCGTTACAATCAATAAAGTTTCCGGATTTTTGTCTACAAATTCCATGGCCTGACCCACCAAACGGTCAAAATCAAGCAGTTCACGTACGACGTATTCTACATTATTGCTATGACCGCCGTAATCAATCTGAGCGCCTTCGGCCATGATAAAAAACGGATTCGGTGTTTTGGAAAATGTATTCGTAGCTTTTAATAATGATTTCGCTAAAAAATCGCCTCTTCCGTCTTTTCTCGAAACTACAGCAGCATTTTCCAATACTACAAAACGGGAATTGCTGATCGTATCCAAAGCGCTGAAGTGATCCGAAAAAGTATAGCCTTTTTGCTGTAAGGCTTCCGCCAGATTTTTACCGTCTTTTCGGGATTTGAACTGGTTATTTCCTCCTCCGATTAAAATATCAGACGGATTGGATAAAAAATCTTCGGCAATGGCTTCGTTATAACTTCTGTCGGACTGATGGGCATAAAAAGCAGCCGGTGTAGCGTCTGTAATATCACCGCACGAAATAATAGCGGTTTTATATTTTTTCTTAGCCAGCAACTGTGTTATGGACTCCACTGGTTTTCCTTTTTCATCGACACCAATAAAACGGTTATTGGTCTTATGACCGGAAGCCATAGCAGTAGCTCCTGCCGCCGAATCGGTAATATAACTGTCCGAAGCTTTAGTAATCGAAAATCCCTCTGTCGGAATATTGAACATGTTTAACCTTCCTTTATTGGCCGTGTAACCTGCATAAATCTGGGTCAGTCCCATTCCGTCTCCAATAAGAAGAATTACATTCTTCGGACGTTTATTTTTGGGAAATACTGCGTCGTTTTTAGGAACATAGGTTTCGTAAAACTCCGTGTTCTGGTAAAAGGCAGATTTAATATTTTTGATGAATTGCGTCAATGCCGACGTGTTATCCGTTGCAATGTAATCCACATGCAGGTTCATTAAAGTCATCCAGGTATTCACATTATCCTGTGTCGACCAGAACCGGATTTTTTTATTTTGATCGTGTACTTTTTTAATGATGGCCAGTATTTTCTCAGAATCGGCCTGAGTCAATACACCTTTGCCATTCCAAACCGTCAGTTCTTTCAAATCCTCACTGATCATTTCTACTCTTGACAGTTCTTCTGAAGTATAGGTTTCGTTGAGCCTTCCGTCAAAATAAATAAAGGCCGGATAGTCTTTCCATTTGGAGGGCGCTGGCCTGTTCCCGGAAATAATAACCTTAAAGTTTTTGTTTGAAATGAGTTCCGGAAAGGTGTTTAACTGTTCCGAAATTACTTTTAAAGTGGCCTCTGCCTCCGACTTGATGTCAATCATCAAAATTAAAGGTTTGTCGCTTTTATAAGCTTTCCCCCCTAACGCTTTAAATTTTAATAAAAGCGGCTCCAGGTAAAGGTTCCGAAGGGAATTGACGGGATTAATTTCCTTTGAGGTATGCGCCACAGCCAAATCGTTTTTAACCAGAAAAACATCGGCTTCGATGACGCCTGCCTCATTGGCGTAAGCTTCATAAAAAGGAAGCGGACTAGCGTAATCATTATGGGAATGAATATTCACAGAACTGTATTCCTGTGCCTGTGAGAAAAGGCAAAAATGGAGGCAAAAAAGGGTGATTATTTTTTTCATCTGTACTAGTATTTGTTCTTTCTGAAAGCTGTAGGCAAACTTCAATAAAAAGAACATAAGTTATTGGTATTAATTCAAATACACTTCAATTCTTACATTAAAAAATGTATCGTATTTCTAATCCGAAAATAGAAACCAGCCCTTTCACGAAAAGACTGGTTTCTAAGTTATTTATAAATCATTTGTTTTTTATTTACGACCGCAGACTCCTGTAAAGCCTGCAGCGTAAAAAAAAACACAAACTAAATGAAACTACTTTTTACCAGCCTTTATTTTGAAATAAAGCACCTTTGCTTACGGCAATCTCATCTGGTGGTATTGGCCATACATGGTGAATGGCAGGATTAAAATTACGGGCAGGATAAATCACTGTTCCGTCATAATGGTGCAATGGTTTTGCGTAAGTGGCCTGCGCATCGCCCCAGCGTACTAAATCGTAATGACGGTCTGTCCATTCCCCGGCTAATTCGCAACGTCTCTCTCTTTTCAGATCAGTCATTGTGGCTCCCGAAATACTGGCAAGACCTGCACGGTTGCGAATCATATTTATTTCGGTATCGGCGTCCTGTCCTTTCATTAATTTAGCTTCCGCCAGCATCAGGATCACATCGGCATAACGCAAAAGTGGTACATTCAGCGCTGTGGAAGGTTTATCCCCGTTGGCATTTACATAACGAATGTCGATTCCGCCCGAATTCGTTTTGGCGTAACCGAAAGGCTCCATATATTTTTTAAACTGATAGCCTGTTCTGTTACTGGAACTCACGACATATTTCCCTACATTGAAAGTCGCTAATTCACCGAAATACATAAACTGATCGCCTTTTTGTAAAATCGTGGCACTGCGTCTTTTATCGGCAGGATCATAGGTGTCAAATAATTCTTTGGTCGGGTAGAAATTTCCCCAGCCGTTGTAAACGCCCCAGCCTTTATCTTCCAGGCAAACTCCCGGAAAAATAGAGCCAAGAGAAGTATTCTCAGCACTTGAAGTAACCGACCAGATGTATTCTGAAGACCAGTTATTCTTGATTTTAAAAACATCTTCAAAATTAGGAAGCAACGTATGTTTGCCACTGTTCACAATCATATTGGCATATTTGATCGCGTTGTCCCAGTCTTTTGCATAGAGATACGTACGCACTAAATAGGCCCAGGCCGCAGTTTTGTGTGCACGTCCGTAATTGTCTGTCGTCAGTTCATTAAAATAAGGCAGCAAATCAGCCGCTTTTTGTAAATCGGCAGCTATATAGGCGTAATTTTCAGCTACATTTTTGGCACGGGGCACATATACATTCGTTGGGTCATTTCGATCCTGAATCGGAATTCCGGCGCGATCATCTCCATAGTGATAGGCCAATTCCAAATGCATCACAGCATGATTGAAATACGCTTCACCCAGCATCATGTTTCTCGTTTTTTCGTCTAATGCAATATTTGGAATATTGCGGATTACATCATTACAACGTTTCATGATTTCGTAATGCAGCCTCCAGATATCCTTCGTATCCGATTCTGATCCGTCTACAATGAAATTTTTAATACGTTCCGCATTTTGTCTTGGTTTAGTCCCGATATCATCACTGGCATTGTTCAGCCAGAAAAAACCTCGTCCATACATATTATCATCCGAGTACAAAGCATAGATAGCATTTACGCCTGCCTTTGCATCTGCGGGTGTTTTCCAGAAATTTCCACTCGAAGGAGCTCCCTGAGGTACCAGATCAAGTTCGCTTTCGCAGGCTGTCGTACCTAGCAGCATTGTAAAACTCAATAATAAAATACTTAATTTTTTCATTTTGTTTGTTTTAATATTTTTTAAAAAGTTGCGTTTATACCCGTCATGTAAATTCTTGAAAGCGGATATTTCCCTAAATCCAGACCAAAATTATTCAGTCCAACTTCCGGGTCCATTCCGGAATATTTGGTAATCGTGAAAAGGTTTTGGGCGGAGATAAAGAATCTCAGATTTGCTTTTCCGTTTAACCAGCTGTCTTTAACGGTATAACCAATGGCCACATTTTTCAATCTCAGGTAATCTGCCTTTTCAATATAAAAATCAGATATTCTTCCGAAGTTATTGTTGTTGTCTGTTGCCGAAAGTACCGGTATCTTAGTATCGGTGTTCTGCGGTGACCAGGCATCTTTCGATTCTGCCAGCAAATTATAGCCAGGGAAAGAACCATTCAGACCTGTATATTTTACAGCATTAAAAACACTGTTACCGGCTGCTCCGCTTAAAAAGATATTCATATCAAAGCCTTTATACCTGAAATTGGTATTTAAGCTGAAAGTTGTTTTTGGAAAAGGATTTCCTAATACAACCCTGTCATTATTATTAATCACTCCGTCTCCGTTTACGTCTTTAAACTTCATATCTCCGGCAACGGCATTCGGCTGATAGACTACACCTGACTTATTTACATACGCTTTTGCTTCTGCAGTGCTTTGAAACAATCCGTCTGTGGCATAGCCGTAAAAAGCTCCTACAGGGCTTCCCACCTGATAGATATTCGCTAAAGGCAGACTACGAACCCTGCTCAGATTAAGCGGCTCCAGGGAAGTTAAATCATCTTTGATGGAAACAATTTTGTTACTTAAAAAGGCTGCATTCCCTGTAACATCAAATTTAAACTGCCCGCGTGTTTTCTGATACGTAAGGCTTGCTTCAAGACCTTTATTCTCTACATCACCTGAATTTACGATTCGGCCTAACGGTGTCCCTGCCACTCCCGGCAGCTGATCGCGAACCAGCATGTCTTTATTAGTCTTTTTATAAACATCTACAGCTCCTGTAAGCGTATTGTTGAAAAGGCTGAAATCCAAACCTAAGTTTGTTTGTTCGGAGCTTTCCCATTTTAAAGCCGGATTTGATAATTCGCTTTCGGAATACCCATAATTAATCACCGGAGTCGATCCGATTAAAGCCGAAGTCTGGTTTAACGGCACACTAAACTGGTACGGCCCGAGGTTTCCTAAATTTCCGATTTCTCCCCAGCTCGCACGCAATTTTAAATTGTTTACTGTTGAAGTGATATTTTTCATAAATCCTTCTTCAGAGATCAGCCATCCTGCAGAAACAGAAGGATACACTCTCCAACGGTTGGCTGAAGTCAGTTTTGAAGTACCGTCACGACGCACAATTCCGGAGAACAGATATTTTTGATTAAAATCATAATTTAACCTTCCCACATAAGAGGAAATAATCTCTTCTGACATTCCTGCGCCCAACTGCTGAATTAATTTTGCATTCAGTAAATAACGCTGTGAAGGATCTTCATTATCAAAGCCTGTACCCGATACGCTGTAAAAATCCCTTTTGGTATCCTGGTAGGTATATCCCGCCAAAGCTTTAAAATTATGTTTTCCAAATGATCTATCATACGAAAGTGTCTGCTCCCCCAATAAATCAGTCGTCGTAGAAGTCGTTTGTGTCAATCTGTTAAAGTCAAATACTTTACCCGGCTCTGTAATCTTCACCGTAAAATCCTTGTAATCGTTCTGGATTCTGGTATATCCCCAGTTGGATTTGATTTTCAGGCCTTTGATAATTTCCCATTCCGCGTACGGATTGATCAGTATCGTAGAAATTGGATTGCTGTTATCGAGTCTTTTCAGATATGCCACCGGATTGATCACGTCTCCGTAGGAACCGATATATTTCTCCGGTACCCCGCCAAAAAGTCCGGAACCGTCTTCTCTGTAAACCGTTGCATTTGGCGGATATAAAATCGCTCCTAAAATGGCTCCGGTATAAGCACTTGATGTATTGGCGCTCTGACCATTCGTTAAGGAATATGTCAAATTTTCTCCTATGGTAAAGTTGGGCGCGAGTTTGAAAGAAGAATTGGCTCTTGCAGTATAACGGCTTGCATCGGTATTCAAAAGAATTCCTTCGTTTTTACGGTAACTTCCCGACAGGAAGAAATTCGATTTTTCTGTTTTCCCATTCACCGAAATAGACAAATCCTGAATCTCACCCGTCTGGAAAATTTCATCCATCCAGTCGGTTTTAGTAATTCTGGCTGTCGGTTCAAATGCCGGATCAAAAGCGGGAATTCTTGGTAATCCCGCGTTATCCCTGGCCGTGTTCATGGCATCTGCATATTCTGCGGCGTTAAGTACTTTCAGTTTTTTGGCTACACTCTGAAAACCTCCCTGATAGTTCACATTTACATTCAGACGCTCCGAAGTTCCTTTTTTAGAAGTAATTAAAATTACCCCACCTGAAGCTCTTGCTCCGTAAATCGCTGCCGAAGCCGCATCTTTCAAGACACTGATCGAAGCAATATCATTCGGGTTAATGGTATTTAGTGAGCCACTGTAAATAATTCCGTCCAGTACAATTAAAGGCGTTTCTGCATTTAGCGAACCAATACCACGAATATTGATGGTTGGCTCTCCTGTAGGATCACCTCCATTATTGATAACGGTAACACCTGCTACTGTACCCTGAAGCAAATCGGCAGCAGAATTATACGTTCTGCTGGAGGTTTCTTTCATCGAAACTGATCCTACTGCTCCTAAAACTTCATTCTTTTTGACACTTCCGTATCCCATTACCACTACTTCCTGTAATTGTTTTACATCTGCGGCTAATTTGACATTCAGATTCTTTTGTGTCTCTGTAACTTTGATTTCCTGTGTAACATAACCCACATAGGAAAAAATCAGCAAAGCTTCAGAGGAATTGATTTCCATGGTAAACGTTCCGTCAAAATCGGTCGTTGCCGTTGCGCTTGATCCTTTGTCTTTAATGCCTACTCCCGGTAAAGGCATCCCGTCATCACCGCCAAAAACAGTTCCGGATATCGTAATTTTGTTTTGTCCGACATCACTGATTTTCTGGTTTCTCTTAATGACAATGTTGTTGCTGATAATTTCATATTTCAGAAAAAAACTGCTGCAGATCTTATCAAGAGCATATTCCAGCGTTACATCATTCAGTTTTAAACTTGCTTTTTGATTGGTATTGATCTGATTGGCTTCGTACATAAAATGTACATCAACCTGTTTTTCAATTTTTTGCAGAATGTTTTTTATATTTTCATTTTCTACTTTTAATGTTATTCTTTTATCCATATCGACATTTCCGGCTTTGGCCGTTAATCCGATAAAAAATAAAGCAATGAACAGGATTAATTGGGGCATAACGCCTTTTTTAATACTTTGACACTTTGCGGCGTACCGCAGTTGTTTTTCATTCATAATGGTGTTGTTTTGATTTTTTGTGTGATTGTTTTTGTTTATTGTCAGGTATGCGTTCTGCGTTTATTGAATTCTGTACACTCCCGATTCGATTTTATAATTGGCATTGATGATATTACACACCAGTCCAATGACCTGATCTGCCGGAAGTTCCTTGAAATAGGCACTTATTTTCAGATTATTGAGATTCTTGTTTTCAATGGAAATGGCAACATTATAATTTCGGTTAATGGTCGCTATCACTTCCGGTAAAGGGGTATCCTCAAAAACAATAATGTTTTTTCTCCAAAGCGAAATAGAGTTCATCGGAATATTCGTAAAGGCATGCAGGCTGCTGTTTTTCGATTTAAAAACGGCTTTCTGGCCCGGCGTTACATAAACATTCTCGTCTGTTACCGTTGATTTTACATTGACTCTTCCCGTCAGAACCGAAACTTCCTGGGTGGCCTGGCCCGGATACGCCTGTACATTAAAACTGGTGCCCAGTACTTTGGTATCCATCTTGTCTGTGTGAATGATAAAAGGATGCTTTTTATCTTTGGCAACATCAAAAAAAGCTTCGCCTGTCAGATACACTTCGCGGGTGTCTCCGTTAAATTTACTCGGGTATTTTAAGAGACTTCCTGCGTTAAGCCAGATCTTAGTTCCGTCGCTTAGTGTTATTTTGGTATGTTCTCCCGGTTTTGCGGCATATTGTCTGGTCGTGATGGCTTCTGAATTCAAAAAGAAGAATCCCGTTAATCCGGCTGCCAGCAAAAGAGAAGCCGCCATTATCCAGTTCCTGGTGTTCAGCAAAAAAACCGTATTTGATTTTTTGATCGCCCTGATTTCTTTTTTAAGTTTTGAAATATCGGATGCAATAACAATCCCGTCTTCGGATATTTCTTCCGGGTTATCGTACCAGTTGTTCCAGATTTCTTTTCCTTTTAAAGAAGGCTTCCCCTCCAGAAAAGATTTTATATTTTGATGTAATTGCTCAGGCATTATAATTTTTTATAGCTTTAATAATAAGTCTTGGGAATTCCGGTTTCAGGTAGGCGCTCCAGGTTACGCTTTTGTTAAGAAAACAAAAGAAGACCGGGCATTGAAGTTTTATTTTAGTTAAACTCACCCAGATAAAGCCGCATGAATTTCAAAGCATAGCTAATATGATACTTCACGGTCTCGTGCGAAACATTCAGTTCTTCCGCTATTTCTTTGTTGGAATATTGTTTGAAACGGCTCAGGATAAAAACCTCCTTGGATTTTTTTGGCAGTAAGGAAGTGGCTTTGTCTAAAGCCTCCTGAAGTTCATCGTGATAGATAGATTCTTCGGTGGTATTATTACTTTCTTCAAGAGAAGAATTCCGATCCAAAACTTCCTTAATATACTGATCGTTTACCATATTGGCCCTGATATAATCCAGCGTCACATAACGTACTGAAGTATACATATAAGCCGAAAACTTCTTCTGAATGATTAACGTTTTACGTCGCTCCCAGATCGTGGTAAAAACTTCCTGAACAATCTCTTCCGAGATTGGAATCGATTTCATTCGCTGGTACACAAAGCGGACCAGTTCATCCCGGTACCGGAAATACAATTCATCAAAAGCTCTGTCTTTCCCTTGTTTCAGTAATGCAACAAGTTCTTCGTCACTATATTTTCTATACATGGTACATCACTTTTACAGCAGCTGCCAAACCTACAGTATTTCCTGAAAAACAGGATTCGATTGTTTTTCTGCGATGTATTCTTACTCTAAAAAACGACATATATACAAGTATTGGGTTCTTATAATATGTCTCCAAAATTAGCCCTGAGGGTAGGTCAAAAAGGTTACGTTTACATTAATAAAACAGCACTGTTACTAAACATATTATTAACATTTGACACGTCATGTTATCGCAATGTGGTGCGGTGGAAAGAATAAACTTACGTAAGAAATGAAGTGAAACTTACGCTTTGAAAAAGTAGCGATAAAAAAAAAGGGCATTCATAAAATTTATGAATGCCCTTTTTTAGTACTATTATTTTTTTATTTGCCCCAGGTCAGGTAGCAGCTTCCAAAAGTAAACCCGGCACCGAATGCCGTAAGCAATAATCGGTCTCCTGATTTGAAATCATTTTGGAAATCCCATAAGCATAAAGGTATAGTCGCGGCGGTTGTATTGCCATAGCGCTCTATATTTACTTTTACTTTTTCCATAGGTACGTTTAGGTTATTGGCTACTGCATTAATGATCCGGATATTGGCCTGATGGGGTATTACCCAGTCAATATCTTCTACCGCCAAATCATTACGGTCCAGAATTTCATTGCAGGTAGTCGTCATGCTTTCTATAGCATGTTTGAAAACAGTTTTTCCATCCTGTTTTACAAACTGTTCGCGGTTTTCTATAGTGTCTTTGTGAAAAGGTTTAAGAGAACCTCCTCCTGAAACAGACAGGAATTCGCTGCCCATTCCGTTTGTTTTTAAGACAAAATCTTTTAGTCCGTTATTTTCCGAAGGTTCCAGCAATATGGCACCGGCACCGTCTCCAAACAAAATACAGGTGTTACGGTCTGTATAATCGATAATCCTGCTCATGGTATCTACACCGACCACAATTATTTTTTTATGTCTTCCTGATTCTATTAAGGATGCAGCTGTTGATAAAGAATACAAAAAACCACTACAGGCTCCGTTGAGATCAAAACCCCAGGCATTTACCAGTCCTGCTTTATGACAAACTACGGGAGCAGTCGGGGCAAGTAATTTATCAGGTGTGGCTGTGGCCAGTATTAAACAATCGATTTCTGAGGGATCTGTACCGGAGTTCTTCAAAAGGTCATTTATCGCTTCTATAGCCATATCTGAAGTTGCTTTTTCAGGATCCGTTAAAATACGTCTTTCTTTTATTCCGGTTCGCGATATAATCCATTCATTGGAAGTATCGACCATTTTTTCAATTTGATAATTATCAAGTACAGTGCTGGGAACATAGCCACCTACGGCAGTGATGGCTGCTAAATTATTTCTTGTCATTGCTAACGAATGTTATTTTTTTCTTGCAGAAGCCTGCAAATGTAAAATTGCCCATGCCGTTTTTCTGTGATTTCAGAATTTATATACTATTGTGGTTGTATTAAGAACCTTTTCATTCTTACTTTAAAATATTAAAAGTCATTTTTTCAGTACTAAAACTTACTAGTAATAAAAAAAGCCAAAAGCATTTTGCAGAGTTACGTGAGAGTAATAACCCGCAAATGTATCAAAAAAAAGTTGATTAAGTCGTATTTTTACGGCTTAATCAACTAAAAAGAAATAGGTTTTGGATAAGATATTCGCTTGAGTTCAATTACCAACTGTGATATATCAATTAGAAACCCGATTCATACGAACCACATTTACCGGATCGACTAACAGTTCATCTGTCATTTTTGCGAAATTCTGAAAATGATCCGATTGGATATGTGCATCAAATGCTGCGTCATTTTCAAATTCTTCACTCATGTAAAAAATTCCGGCTGTTAAATGATCCTCATAAAGTATGTACTCCAGACATCCCGGTTCATTCCTCGTAGGTTCTATTAAGGCAAGCAGGGCCTCTTTTAATGCTTGATTTTTACCGGTGTTTGCTTTTAAATGGGCAATGGCCCTAAATGTATTTGTCATGATTATTCATTTAATTTTTTATCCTAAAAGTGCTGTTCCGTCTATCAGCCTGTCCAGCAAAGCATAACAGCAAATGCTGCTGACTATGAAGTAAACAGTTGCCAGTAAAATCAGGCAGCTGAAAATGGAAGGCCAGTATTTTAAGCCGATACGCTGTTCCTGATTTAGTACATAAACAGCGGCAATCTTTTGGTTAAGCGTAATCCAAAACCAGACTAAAAGCGATGCTATTGCTATGAAAAATAAATTTATTAGTAGAAATTTAGTTTCGTAACCCGCCATTACTAAATCAACAATAAAAACAATACCGATGATTACTGAGCTGGTAACAGCTAGTATACTTGTTAGCTTAAAGATTTTAAACATGGATTCTGTTTTTAAAATTTAAGAGTGATCCAATTATTTATTGTATTGCGCCTCCGAATTATCTATGGGGGTATTCGGGTCATTCTGTACCAGTCTGGCAATATCATCTTTTCGCATGTAGACTACGCCGGGCTTTGTTTTGGTATATTTTATAAACTGTTCCATTACGTTTATCACGGCCGGAGATCCTCCGATACGATCATGAAAACTCACAGACATCATTCTTCTTTTCGTGGCACCTTCCTTATACAGCTGGTCAAATTCTAATTTTAACTGATTTAAAAATTGATCCGGGCTCCAGTGTTTGCCTTCAATATTTACAATATCATTGTTCCGAAGAGTATACGGAATAACAACAAATCTTTTACCATTTACCATGGTGATAAAGGGTTCATCATGGCTCAGATCATCTATATGGTATAAAAAACCAAGTTGCTGAAGCACTTTTAAGGTATTTGGACCTCTTCTCAACCAATTACTATTGTACCCCACTCCTCTTTTTCCTGTAATGGCTTCGACGGTATCAATACCTTTTTTTACAAAGGCCAGTTCATCAGCATAACTTTTATTCCATTGGTTGTCCCATGTCATACCGTGCGCTGCAATCTCATGACCCTGATCGGCAATTGCTTTTGCCACTTCTGGATATTTTACCGCTGCTTGTCCAACGACATGAGAAGTTACTTTGACATCGTATTTTTTCCATAAATCAAGCATGCGGTAGACGCCCTCCTTCCCTCCATATCGAAACCAGCTGTCAGCAGCCAGGTCAGGCTGTCCTTTGGGTAATGGATTTCCTGAAAAAGGGCTTTCTGCACCTTCCGGCTGTCCCCCGGTTTCAAATTGCATTGATACTGAAATTACTAACTGAGCGCCATTAGGCCAGTAACTTTTAGACTTTGGTGCCGTTTGGGCGATTCCTATGAAAGAGGCGAACAACAGCACCATTGCTAAAATCCCTCTGACAGATACGTATTTTTTCATCTTTTATGGTTTTTATTTGTAAGACAAAATTAAAACTGTACTGTCAGTTATCAAGGTAAAATTCAATTGTAATTTTGTATAAATCAATCTTTTGAATTGGGGATGCTTTTTAAATAAAAGCTTCAAAAATAAATTTATGAAAACCCCTTCTCTTCCAAGGCTTCTAAATAGACGAATAGGCCATACCAGGGCTTACACCTCTGTACTTTTTATACAGTTTATTGAAATGACTCGCATCTGTAAAACCTAGTTTGGTTGCTATTTCATTGATGTTCAGGCGGCTGTTTTTGAGCAATTGATCTGCAGATTTCAGCTTAGTTTGTATAATGTGCTGCTGAATTGAAACATCACTGTGTTTCTTTACATAAATACTGATATAATTGGGTGACATTGCAAAATGATGTGCAATATTTTCGATGCGCATTTTTTCTGCATCCAATGCATACAATCGCAGATAGCTCAATATCTGATTGAGTTTGTCCAGTTCTGTATTTCCGGGACAGTGCTCCCCATATTCGGTCGTCGAATGACTTCTGGCGAGCATCATCATTACTGCTCCAAAAAGTTCAATTACCAATTCACGGCTGTAGGCACAGGTTTTTGCAAATTCACTTACTAAAATCTGCAGTAAATAGCTAAGATGTTTTTTATCCTCAGCCTCCGCTATTAAACTACCGCTTACCGAAGATGCGTTTTGCAGCAGGGTTTTGATAACCTCCATCCATTTTGCCGTTTTATTTCCTTCTAATTTTTCGATAAAAAGCTGTTCCGTAAACTTGATAAATATAAAATGGGTTTTCTCTTCCAGGGTGAAATAATGGGAATCTTCAGGTCTTAATAAAAAAGCATCCCCTTCTTTATAAGAAAAAGATCCCTCATTCAAAAAATGGTTCCCGCTTCCCTTTTCAACAAAAATAAATTCATAGCAATTATGTTTATGAACCGGAAATTCCCATCGATCAAGCTCCAGTCGAAAAACATTTAAAGAATGATAACTATTAAAACGTTTCATAGTGTAATAAATTTTTACAAAATTATAATGAAATAATACAACACCACACCCTCGGGCTGTATTTGTTTTGTCATAAAATCAACTATTTTACTTCAGCAAAAATCTTCTCCTTACCGATACGGGAATCACATCTCCGTTGCTCATTTTCACGGTAGATACTTTTCTTGAGGCGATTTCATTTTTAGACACCAGGTGTGAATTATGAACTCTTATAAAGTTATAGCCCTGCAACAGGTCTTCATAATATTTCATATTTTTAGATACGGTAAAAGACCTGTCCTTCAAAACGAACTCCGTATAAGCGCTGTCTGCCTCGAGTCTGATGATATCTTCAATATTGACATAAAGCGTTTGATTTAAAACGGTAAGAGCCAGACGGGGCTTATCGACATTTCTGTTACTTAAAAAAAAATCAATCAGGACAAGGTTGGTTAATTTTTCTTTTGCCTTGTGTATTGCTTTTGCTAACTCCTCAGGATCCACTGGTTTTAAAATATAATCCACCGCATTAAATTTAAAAGCTTTTATGGCGTGGGTGTCATAAGCTGTAGTGAAAATAATCGAAAAATTAATACACGGGATTTTTGACAATAATTCAAAACAATCTCCGTCGGCAAGCTGTACATCCATAAAAACAATATCTACACTGTTTTCTTTAAAAAAAGCAAGACTTTCAAAAATACTTGGGATTTTGGCGCAGATTTTAAAATCGGGCTCTAAAATAGAAATCATCTTTTCCAAAGCTGCCGCTGCCGCTACTTCATCTTCTATTATGGCTACGTTATACATTTTTTACAGTGTATTTAAATTCAATTTTAGTGCCTTCAAATTCAGGTCTTGACAAGATGGTAAAACTATTCAGATCATTGGCATTGTGTATCGAAAGCCGGGCTTTAAATATCGCTGTCGAATGTAATTTATCATCTTTAACCGCCTTACAGCCAATACCGTTATCCGTAATACGAAAACCAATTTTTTTCTTAGAAACAGTAAAAATTTCTATTTTAAGAATTCCAAATTCCTTAAGTCCTTTAAAACCACTTTCAATGGCATTTTCTACAAAAGGCTGCAGTAATAACGGTGGTATTAAGATGCTGTCAATTTCGACATCTCCGCATTCTATAAAAAAGTCAAATTTTGATTTAAACCTCATTTTCTGGACTGCTATATAATTTTTCAGCGCATCAAGATCCTCTTCCAAAGTGATATAATCTTTTTGGGTAAAATCAAAATTTTGCCGGATCAGTTTTGCGAATTTTGCCACATAGGAAGCCGACTCTAAAATATTGTTATCCATCATTGAATTCTGAATGGCTACAAGCGCATTAAATATAAAATGCGGATTCATCTGAGACCGCAGCACTTTTTGTTCGAGCTGCAAAGCGGTCTGCTCCTGCCGCAATATATTTTTACGGTAATATCCATATAAAATAAGAGCAACCAATAAGAGTAGTACAAATACAATGATGCGTTCACTCTTGAACAGTTCCTTTTCTAGCTGGTTGTTATCTTTTAAAAGTCGGATCGCCTCTCCCTGAAATTTAATTTTTGCCTGCTGTGTGGTTTTATCAACCAAATCCTGTTTCTCTAAAAACTGAACGCTCTTTAACTCTTTTAGCTCTAATTTGCGATAATACAAAGCACTATCGTGTACTGATTTTTTTTCATGGCACTCCGAAAGAATACCATACAGGCTTTCCTGGTCATTTAGAAAATAGCTATTACCTGAATAATATTTCAAAGCTTTTTTTCCATAATAAAGTGCACTGTCGATTGCGTTTCTTCTAATAAAAACCAATGCCATCCTTTTATTTATAGTCGCCTTTAGCCCTAACAAATCTGTATTTAATACGTAGCCGGTCCCTGCATATTTTTTTGCCTTCTTTAAGTAAAAATAAGCACTGTCATAATTTTTCAAATCAGTAAATACAGCTGCAATGTTGTTATAAGTGGCAGCATGTAAACTAAATTTCTTATGCAGATCGTCATTTATAATGGATTTTTTAAAATACTTCAGCGCTTCCTGTGGTTTTTTCTGCCGCCGCAATATTCTTCCCAGTTGATTGTAGACTTTTGATAAATTGACATTGTATTTAATCTTCTTGGAATGCTGAATTGTTTTCCTCAGATACTCTTTTGCTTTTTCATAAAAATCTAAATTGTTATAATATTTGGCCGTCTGAAGATAGCTGTCTGATAACTCTTTTGAAGAAGGTGACCATTTTTCGAGTTCCAGATTGTTTTGCAGGATTATTTCCAGTGCCATTACTATTTTATCACGCTTGAAATAATATTCGGCATTGATCATATTAACGATCCCTTTTTCGGGATAACACCGCTCACCATTACAGATGGTAAGTGCCTTATTCATTTCTGCCGCAGCCTGATTGTCAAATCTCCTCGAGGCCATAAATTCTGCCGATTTTGCGTAAACCACCTGCCCTCTTTTCGGAAAGCCTGTGTTTCTCCTTTTGAGCAGTTCAAGCTGCGCTTTACACCAGGAATATCTATCCTTCTGATGTCCCTCGATTATACTGTCAATGGAATCAAAATTTAAATCAGACTGTCCGTAGCCCTTTCCGGGGAGGAAAAAGACTAAAGTAAAAAACAGAAAAAAAACAGAGTAGCTTTTTATCATATCCGAAATGCTGGTTTTTATTAAAAAATCTTACTTTTTAATCCTAAAAAACTAACGGTTACCAATTTAAAACAACAGAATACCAAATCTCAATTTGTGTGTTTTGCATTGGTTTATCCGCTGTACAACCCTTACCCATCAGCACCGTGCTGGCATAATGGAGATCTAAAAAGGCAGGAATAAAGGAAAATATCTTTTCAGTATATTTTTTTGCAAAGAAACCACCAAATAAATATTTAATCCCAAACAATTAATAACTGGAACGTTTCAGTTTATAACTGAACATTCTGTTTGTATAATTGGAAAAATTTTAATGTGATCTTTTAGAAGGATTTCTGCATTTTGGCTGCATTTTATAGATTAAATCCAAAAGCTGAAGGGTTTATTTCGAAGATTTGAGGTTCCGGTACTGCTATACCAGAGTTAAAATCATTATCATAAATAATAAAGAGGATACCTCTTATGCAATGCTGACTTGTAAGAATACCACAACTTACTTATACACCAGTACATAAAGAGAATCCTCCTTAAAAAGACCTTACTGCTATCACCAAAAGCAAGGTCACAATTACTATAATTAAAATATTTTTTTTCTCTGAACCACTTTGTATTTAAAAATTAGGGCTTATTCTATTAATCATTTCAAAATCACTCTGGAGAATATAATTACCGTTCCTGTTATTCTTTGTATACGAAAAAACAGGTAAAAGGTTTTTTAGAAATACAGATAAAAGAATTATTACTAAAAGATTTTTATTTTTTACAACTCAACATAGGTGTAAAGAAAAATTTGGAAATCATTTATAAGTTCCTGTTTACTTCTCGAAGTATTCATTACATTAATGTCTGTAACACTTTCAAATTGATGCAGCAGTTGTTCATTAAAAGTACAAACGACCAGGGGCACTCCTCTTCTGTAAATTTTCATTAAATCAAATAAATTTTTCTCGGAATAAATCACGAAAAAGGCCAGCAGGTATTCGTTTTGAAAGCTTTCTAAATCGAAAGTTGTATCAAATTTTTTAAATATTTTAAAGTCATATACTTCTCCAAACACTTTAGTTAAAAATCTTGAAAAACCATGCTGATTGTCATAAATCAATACTTTGTTATTTTCCATATTATTAAAGTTTTTAAATTATTTTCTATTATCTGAAATTGTAAAAAAACAGCTTTTACAAACATTTTTGGTAAAGGTAAAGATGAACTTTCAAAGCATTGCTAACCAGGTAATATCTGGTCACTTTCAGTTTATATCCGGTTACTTTCAATTTATATTCGTATAAAAACATAACTCTTCAGAGACGAACAAACAAATGCCATATTCAAAAGAAAAAAACTTAACGCTGAGTCCCAAATATTGACCAGGAATCTGCCTGTTACTGATACCCCCCAATATCAAAAAACAAGCAGAAAACCTGAGACAATAAAAATGAAAAAAAAGGAAATTATGCCATCGTCAATAAAACCAAACAAAAAACATCATTCTATTAATACCTAATAATTTAATTTCTCCAAAAACATAAACTTTCATTAGATTTTATAGCTATCCGGCATAATTCCAATATTTAATCCTATCCTTTTTCTCCTTTTAAAAAAAGTAGTGCTTATCTGAAATTTATTTTTTTAGTGAATCAGCCAGTTGCATTTCTGCCGGCCCATTCACTCGTTCATTATGTTGATGCGAAAGTACAATCGGATAAAGTTAATTTCCAAAACCGATTTATAACTGTAGGGTTTTAATTGATATTCGTAAATTTCAGGGCCAAATTTTGGTTTTTTGACCCCGAATTTTAAATATTATCGTTTGGATTTTACAGCAAAAAAAATTCAAAATGGCCATTTTTAATGTCATTTGGATTTGAAATACACAATCTGTTGATGCAATAAATAGTTCAATTAAATGTTTATATCAATTAGGCAGTAGCATATTTTGCTCTAATGCCTGATTGTTTTATTTATTAATTATTAAGAGAATTATGAAAAGTATATTGTTTTTAATTATAGTGACTGCTGTTTCCCTGCAGGGACAAGCGCAGGAACTGAATACTAAATTTAAGTCGATCCCCGCCAAGGAATCCCCTGTTAAAGAGGTCATTCCTCCCAAAGAAATTTCCCCAAAGGTCAATCCGCCCGCTGTTGTGGAAAAACCGGATCCGCTGAAGATTGATCCGAAAGAACTTTTTAAGGATACAAATCTTTATAAACCGGATTCCAATACCAATGAAATTGCTTACAGACGAAATCAGTATTTAGGAGGTTTCAGGACGAAATCATTTACGTCGACCGTCCGTTATCGTGATGCTGCTTTTGTAGACGGCGATAAAATCAAAGTTTATCTGAATGATAAGGTCATTGAACCGGAAGTTGGTCTGGACGGGGAATTTAAAGGATTCAAAATAACTTTGGTGGAAGGCCTTAACAAAATAGACTTTGAAGCTTTGAATGAAGGATTTGCTTCCCCAAATACGGCTCAGTTTGAAGTGTTTGATGATAAAGGGGCTGTTATTTATTCAAGCCAGTGGAATGTGGGTACCGGATATAAAGCTACCATTTTACTGCTTAAGGAATAAAATTCAGTACATTAGTCGAGGCAATACTATTAAAAAAAGGGGAAGTGAAACAAATCACTTCCCCTTTTCTATACGCTTATTTTTAGCTTTATTTTGCCACTTTTTTAAATCTCATCATAGGAACATCTCCTTCAATTAAATTTAGCTTCCCGTCTTTATCTAGAGAATAGCTTGTAATTTTTTTCATTTGCCTTAAAAATTGCTGCTCTCCGCCTCCGTCACAAAACATCATTGTTGCCGGGCCCGGTTCTCCAAAAGTCAGTGCTGTTCCGTTTAAGGTATAAGGGGCGCTGTACCCGTTACAGCCGTTATTTCCGAATACTTTAGTTTCTTTCTGATCAAAAGTAATTTGCGGTTTTTTATTTGGATATAATCCTTCAAAAGCAATTCTTGGTCCGGAAATGTATTCCAGTTCCCAGGTTGTATCATAAAGACCGGCTGTACTTTTAGCCTCTTTTGATGCCATACAGGAATTAAGTAATAGAGTTGAAAATGAAACGATTGCGATTATGTAATTTCTCATAAAGTCTGTTTTTTTGTTATTATTTTTTGTTATTTAAAGATTAAAGTTACTTATAAAATTATAAAAAGCATCCCTGTAAAAATAACTTTCTCAATATTCGTGCCTTATTTCACTGTTTATTCCTTCTTTCGATATTTAAATAGTGAAATATGCTGCAGACACTATCGTGCACTTTTTTCCATCGCCAGAATTACCAAAATTTTATCATCTGGTTGTTTTGGCCTTTTGAAAATAAATTTTAAGTCACCCAAGCTATGTTTTTTTCTTTAGAAAAATATTTCACACTTACAATAAGGGTCGCGTAAAAATATAAGAAAAAAATTAATAAAAAAAAATAATCAAAATAGAATTAATTCATTTAGAATGAATTAGCTTTAAACTAAATTAATTGAAAGACTAATTTGACCACAAAAACAGGTATTTCTACGTGCTTCCACAAGTAGCCAATACGGTAGATTTGTTACATATACTAAACAAAAACTATTACTAATCAATTTAATCAATTTTATTATGGAAGAATTTTTAGGAGTTGTAAAACTTTTTGCAGGAAATTTCGCACCAAGAGGCTGGGCGCTTTGTAACGGACAAATAATGTCTATTGCTCAGAATAATGCTCTATTCGCAATTTTAGGTACTACTTACGGCGGAAATGGCCAAACTACATTTGCATTACCAAATTTACAGGGATCTGTTGCTATTGGTGCAGGAAATGGTGGTGGTTCCAACTATGTGTTAGGTCAGGTTGCCGGTACGCCGACTGTTAGTCTTTTGACAAGTAATTTACCAGCTCACGTTCACGCCGGTCCTGCTACTTTAGCAGTAAGTAGTGCGAATTCAACTGATGCAGTACCTGTAGCGGGAGCTTCAATAGCTACACCCGGATCGATAGTTTCAAGAGCATTTGCCCCTACATTAGGTTTCACTACATCAACTCCGAACGTTAACCTTACAACAAGCATTGTGACTGGTGCCACGGGTAATAACATACCGGTATCTATAATGCAGCCTTATGTGGCCTTAACGTACATTATTTGTCTTGAAGGTATTTTCCCTTCCAGAAACTAATTAGTAAGCACTTTCTTTTACGTTATATGACCATTGTGGAATTTCACTAAAATCATATACTAACTGAATTTCAGAGTAAGCACTAAGATTATACAGGGATACCACACAAAAAGGATTGGTGATATAGGATTCAGCAGTTTTTAACTCAATATCCCCGAATATCCTAAGTGCTGTAAAAATGCATACATCCGGATGATTACTAAAATCGGCCGGCAGCTTATAAAAGCAGCTTTCAAATTTTGAACCGCTGTTGTAGCTGTCAAAATGTTCTTTGTTTATTGTAAATAATCTATCAACAAATACATTGTCAGTATAGGGCTGCATATCATTGCGGCCCTTTACTTCCTTAGTGTTTTTGAGATATGGCTCATAAGCAAAAAAGGTATAGGCAAGATCAATTCTTATTTCTTCGGGAATCAATATGGCATCAGAAGTCAATTGACTGAGAATATTTTTTGTAATGGCTACCTGAGGCTCACGGGTAAGTGCGTAGTGCATCGTTTCGGTAATGGCAAGGTCGATCACAAAATCTGTTGGTTTGGTATAGGTAATGGCGTTTGCTTCTATAAGTTGCAAATCATATTCCTCAAGACCGATAACAGTTAAGAGATTGTGTACCGATGCTATGGATTCGGCATTGATGTCTACTAAAACAGCTTTAATTCTCTCTTTACCAAATAATGGAAGTAAAGGCAGAATTAATGTTGCGTATGGGCCACATCCTGCATAAAGGATATTAATGCTTCTTTCCGGGAAATCCAGACATAATTTAGTTAAGGCCTGGTAAACTCCTTTTATAAAGAAAACGGTACGCAAATAATCATCAACACAGTCAGCAGCGCCTGAACTGGATAAAGCAACGCCACCTTTTATAAGAGTTTCATTAGTTTCCGAATTCTTAATCGTCGTCGTTTTTTTATAAAAAACAGAAAGCTGCTCCGCCCACTTTACATGCTCATTAACAGTGTCTGAGGCGATGATAGATTTAACAATAAATGTAAGTTCCTGTTTATACATACTTTACAACTTTAAGAATCTTTCTTTTTAAAGTTAGAAATATAAGTTAAAAATATAATGCAACAATACGATCAGATCAATTTAATCTCAATGAATTATGAAAAAACTTTACTTATTAATCATCTTTCTGTTTTTTGCAATACCCCATATTGGGGCGCAAACCACGGAAACATTTGAAACCGCTACTAATAATTCCAGCAGTTTTACAAATGGCACAAAAACGTTTAATTTAACCAGCAGTTATCTTAGCTTTAAGGTCTACCCGCTTGCAAGCGGGGGCTATAATGGCTCAGGTAAATTTATTCAGGTGGAAGATTCACCAGGACCGGAAGGTTTCGGACAGAGTGGTACTATTACTGATGCTACCGGAAGCTTTAAGCTGAGTAGTTTATGGATTTATGTAACCGGTAATGCCGCTTTTACTCCGGGTGTTACCGGTGACGGCCTGGCCGGTTCCATTACTTTTACAGGTAGACTGGGCGGGGTACAAAAATTTTCAGTAATTAAAACTACAACCGGTGCCAATCTGGGTACTGCACTTCCCGCTAATGGCTTTATACAAATTAACTTCGCTACCGAAGGAGGTTCGGACAATACCGCTATTAACATCGATCAGCTTGAAATTAAATTAAGCAGTAACTATGATTATCTTGCTGTTGATGATTTCAGGTTTGCAAATGGTGCCTCGGCACCTACAGTGACAACCGCTGCAGCTACAAATGTAGGAGCAGTAAAAGCAACACTAGGTGGTAATGTAACTGCCGATGGCGGTGATGCTACCATTGAAAGAGGAATTGTCTGGGCAACCACAACAAACCCGACAACATCAAATAATAAAATACAAATCGGTACCGGTACAGGTACCTTTACTAATACTGTGGGATTATTTCCTGCTTCTACTCTTATTTACTATAAAGCATATGCCAAAAATTCCGGAGGAACGAGTTATGGCGCTGAGCTAACCTTTACGACCGGAGCTGCCCTGAGTACTTCTTCGACACCACAAACTAATGTTTCGTGTAATGGAGGAGCTAATGGAACCGCAACAGTAAATGTAACAGGGGGGAAAACGGCGTATACGTATTCCTGGTCACCATCAGGAGGAACGGGAGCCACCGCTACAGGACTGGTTATGGGTAATTATACTGTCACCATCACAGATGCTGAAGCAACTCAGATAACGAGATCTTTTACTATAACACAACCACCGGCTATTAGTCTGGCCACAGGAGCAAGTACCAATGTATCCTGTTTTGGAGGATCGAATGGTACGGCTACTGTTATCCCCTCCGGAGGAACAGGAACCGGTACCTATACCTATTCATGGTCGCCATCTGGTGGTACAGGAGCAACTGCTTCCGGATTAGCCACTGGTACTTATACCGTAACGGTTACAGATGCGAATAGCTGTCAGGCAACCAGAACGTTTACAATTACACAGCCTACTGCAGCTCTTAATGCCAGTGCCGGAAGCCAAACCAACGTTTCCTGTTTTGGAGGTACTAATGGTACAGCTACCGTTGCCCCAACAGGAGGAACTACCGGATATACCTATTCATGGTCACCATCAGGAGGAACTGCTGCTACGGCTTCAGGACTCGCCGTTGGTACTTATACCGTAACGGTTACAGATGCGAATAGCTGTCAGGCCACTAAAACTTTTAGTATTACACAACCTGCTGCTGCTCTTGTAGCTTCCCCTTCAGCCCAAACCAATGTATCCTGCAATGGAGGTACTAACGGTTCAGCTACAGTAAGTGCAACCGGTGGAACTTCCGGATATACGTATTCATGGTCACCATCAGGCGGAACTGCAGCTACGGCTTCAGGATTGGCCGCTGGTACCTATACTGCAACAGTTACAGATGCCAATGGATGTACTGCAACTCAAACTTTTACAATTACACAACCTGCCACTGCTCTTGTAGCTTCCCCTTCAGCCCAAACTAATGTATCCTGCAATGGAGGTACTAATGGTTCAGCCACGGTAAGTGCTACTGGCGGAACTCCTTCTTATACCTATTCCTGGTCACCATCTGGCGGAACTGCTGCTACGGCTTCAGGACTAGCCGCTGGTACTTATACAGCCACTGTTACAGATGCTAATGGATGTACGGCAACACAAACTTTTACGATTACGCAACCAAATATTCTTGTTGCTTCTGCCGCAGCCCAGACCAATGTATCCTGCAATGGAGGTAC
This sequence comes from Flavobacterium cupreum, assembly GCF_003996965.1. GTDB lineage: Bacteria > Bacteroidota > Bacteroidia > Flavobacteriales > Flavobacteriaceae > Flavobacterium > Flavobacterium cupreum. The sequence continues at coordinate 277,521 of NZ_QWDM01000001.1, forward strand.
AAACGGTTCAGCGACGGTAAGTGCAACCGGTGGAACTACCGGATATACGTATTTGTGGTCACCATCAGGTGGAACTGCAGCGACAGCTTCAGGCTTAAGTGCAGGAACCTACACAGCAACCGTTACAGATGCCAACGGATGTACTGCCACTCAGACTTTTACCCTTACAGAACCGGGTGTTCTAATCGCTTCGGCGGCAGCCCAAACCAATGTATCTTGTAATTCAGGATCTAACGGTTCAGCGACTGTAAGTGCAACCGGAGGAACTTCCGGATACACCTATTCCTGGTCACCTGTCGGTGGAACTGCCGCTACGGCATCAGGATTAACTGCTGGTACGTATACCGTTACCGTTACAGATGCCAACGCATGTACTGCCACGCAAACTTTTACAATTACAGAACCAGCGACAGCACTTACAGCTTCGCCAGTATCCCAAACCAATGTATCCTGCAATGGAGGTACTAACGGTTCGGCAACAGTAAATGGAACTGGTGGAACTGCCGGATATACCTATTCCTGGTCACCATCAGGAGGAACTGCTGCTACGGCTTCAGGACTGGGTGCAGGAACCTATACCGTTACCGTTACAGATGCCAACGGATGTGCGGCAACACAAAGTTTTACTCTTACAGAACCAGGTGTTCTTACAGCTTCGCCACTATCCCAAACCAATGTCTCCTGCAATGGAGGTACTAATGGTTCAGCAACGGTAAGTGCCACTGGTGGAACTACCGGATATACCTATTCCTGGTCACCTTCAGGAGGAACTGCTGCAACAGCTTCAGGACTAACTGCAGGAACGTACACGGCAACTGTTACAGATGCCAACGGATGTACTGCAACGCAAACTTTTACCATTACAGAACCAACTGTTCTTGTCGCTTCTGCATCGGCTCAAACCAATGTATCCTGTAATTCAGGATCGAATGGATCTGCGACAGTAAGTGCAACAGGAGGAACTAGCGGCTATACGTATTCCTGGTCACCTTCAGGAGGAACTGCTGCAACAGCTTCAGGACTAACTGCAGGAACGTACACGGCAACTGTTACAGATGCCAACGGATGTACTGCCACTCAGACTTTTACCCTTACAGAACCAACTGTTCTTGTCGCTTCTGCCTCGGCTCAAACCAATGTTTCCTGTAATTCAGGTTCGAATGGAGCTGCTACGGTAAGTGCAACAGGAGGAACTGGTACTTATACTTATTCGTGGTCGCCTTCAGGCGGAACTGCTGCTACGGCATCAGGACTGACTGCAGGAACGTACACCGCAACGGTTACAGATGCAAACTCATGTGTTGCAACGCAAACTTTTACGATTACAGAACCAGCAACAGCCCTTACGGCTGTACCTGTAGCTCAAACGAATATCGTTTGTAATTCAGGCGCGACCGGATCTGCAACAGTAAGTGCAACCGGAGGAACTCCTTCCTATACGTATTCATGGTCCCCATCAGGAGGAACTGCTGCTACGGCAACAGGACTAACTGCAGGAACATATACCGTAACTATTACGGATGCAAACGGATGCACCGCAGCACAAAGCTTTACCATTACAGAACCAGCTACTGCCCTTACAGCTTCAGCCGCAGCTCAAACCAATGTTTCCTGTAATTCAGGATCTAACGGATCTGCGACAGTAAGTGCAACAGGCGGAACTCCGGGATATAGCTATTCCTGGTCACCTTCAGGCGGAACTGCAGACACAGCAACAGGTTTAACAGCAGGAACGTATACCGTAACGGTTACGGATGCCAACGGATGTACTGCTACACAAAGTTTTACGATTACAGAACCGGGTGTTCTTACCGCTTCTGCCGGAGCTCAGACCAATGTATCCTGTAATTCAGGATCTAACGGATCTGCTACGGTAATCGCAGCGGGCGGAACTAGCGGATATACCTATTCCTGGTCTCCATCAGGTGGAACCGCAGACACAGCAACAGGTTTAACAGCAGGAACTTATACAGCCACTGTTACAGATGCCAACGGATGTACTGCCACTCAAAGTTTTACGATTACTGAACCAACTGTTCTTGTCGCTTCTGCCTCGGCTCAAACCAATGTATCCTGTAATTCAGGTTCGAATGGAGCTGCTACGGTAAGTGCAACAGGAGGAACCGGTACTTATACTTATGCATGGTCCCCTTCAGGTGGAACTGCAGCAACAGCTTCAGGACTAACTGCAGGAACGTACACCGCAACTGTTACAGATGCCAACGGATGTACTGCAACGCAAACTTTTACCATTACAGAACCAGCAACAGCCCTTACGGCTTTGCCTGTAGCTCAAACAAATATCGCTTGTAATTCAGGAGCGACCGGATCTGCGACAGTAAGTGCAACCGGAGGAACTCCTTCTTATACGTATTCATGGGCACCATCAGGAGGAACTGCTGCAACAGCAACAGGACTAACTGCCGGAACCTATACCGTAACTATTACAGATGCGAACGGATGTACTGCAACACAAAGCTTTACCATTACAGAACCTGCTACTGCCCTTACAGCTGCAGCCGCAGCCCAAACCAATGTATCCTGCAATGGAGGAACTAACGGTTCAGCTACAGTAAGTGCAACAGGTGGAACTGCAGGATATACCTATTCATGGTCGCCTTCAGCAGGAACTGCTGCAACAGCTTCAGGACTAACTGCGGGAACATACACCGCAACTGTTACAGATGCTAACGGATGTACTGCAAAGCAAACTTTTACGATTACAGAACCAACTGTTCTTGTCGCTTCTGCATCGGCTCAAACCAATGTATCCTGTAATTCAGGATCGAATGGATCCGCTACGGTAAGTGCAACAGGTGGAACTGCTGGATATACCTATTTATGGTCACCTTCAGGCGGAACTGCCGACACGGCAACAGGACTAACTGCTGGAACGTACACCGCAACGGTTACCGATGCCAACGGATGTACTGCCACACAAAGTTTTACGATTACAGAACCAACTGTTCTTGCAGCTTCACCTGTAGCACAGACTAATGTTTCCTGTAATTCAGGATCGAATGGTTCTGCTACGGTAAGTGCAACAGGCGGAACTGGTACTTATACTTACTTATGGTCCCCTTCAGGTGGAACTGCCGACACGGCAACAGGTTTAATTGCAGGAACGTACACCGCGACTGTTACAGATGCCAACGGATGTACTGCAACACAAACTTTTACCATTACAGAACCTGCAACTGCTCTTACGGCTTCGCCAGTAGCACAAACCAATGTATCCTGCAATGGAGGTACTAACGGTTCTGCTACGGTAAGTGGAACAGGAGGAACTCCTTCCTATACGTATTCATGGTCACCTTCAGGCGGAACTGCTGCTACGGCAACAGGACTAACTGCAGGAACATACACCGCAACGGTTACAGATGCCAACGGATGTACTGCAACACAAAGTTTTACCATTACAGAACCAAGTATGCTTACAGCTTCTGCCGGAGCTCAAACCAATGTTTCCTGTAACTCAGGATCTAATGGTTCAGCTACAGTAAGTGCAGCTGGTGGAACTGCCGGATATACCTATTTATGGTCACCGTCAGGAGGAACCGCTGCAACGGCTTCAGGATTAACCGCAGGAACTTATACGGCGACTGTTACAGACGCCAACGGATGTACTGCTACACAAAGTTTTACCATTACGGAACCGGGTGTTCTTACGGCTTCTGCCGGAGCTCAGACCAATGTATCCTGTAATGCAGGAACTAACGGATCTGCAACAGTAATCGCAGCGGGTGGAACTAGTGGATATACCTATTCATGGTCACCTTCAGGCGGAACTGCCGACACAGCAACAGGATTAGTTGCAGGAACGTACACAGCAACGGTTACAGATGCTAACGGATGTACCGCAACGCAAAGTTTTACGATTACAGAACCAACTGTTCTTACCGCTTCTGCAGGAACTCAGATTAACGTATCCTGTAATTCAGGAGCTAACGGATCTGCAACGGTAATCGCAGCTGGGGGAACTAGCGGATATACCTATTCATGGTCTCCTTCAGGCGGAACTGCCGATACAGCAACAGGACTAAGCGTAGGAACTTATACAGCGACTGTAACTGATGCCAACGGATGTACTGCAACTCAGACTTTCACTATTACAGAACCAACTGCCCTAACGGCTGCTGACGGTGGACAAACCAATGTAACTTGTAATTCAGGATCGAATGGTTCTGCGACAGTGATCGCGGCCGGTGGAACTGGTACTTATACTTACGCATGGTCACCATCTGGCGGAACTGCTGCTACGGCAACAGGATTAAGTGAGGGAACTTATACTGTAACCGTAACAGATGCAAACGGATGTGCAGCAATACAAAGCTTTACTATTACACAGCCTCAGGCTCTTCTTGCTACTCCTTTAATACAAACTAATGTGAGCTGCAAGGGAGGTTCAAATGGATCTGCCTCAATAGTTGCTTCCAGAGGAACTGGTGCATACACCTATTCATGGGCACCTTACGGAGGAACTGCTGCAACAGCAACGGGTCTGATTGCCGGAACCTATACTATAACAGTAACGGATGCCAATGGATGTATTGCAACGCAAAGTTTTACCATTACAGAACCTCAGGCACTTACAGCTACCTTTACACAAACTAACGTAAGTTGTGCTGGAGCAGCAGACGCTTCGGCAACTGTTATTCCTGCAGGTGGGGCTACTCCATACACGTATGCATGGTCACCATCAGGCGGAACTGCCGCTACAGCTTCGGGATTGGCTTCGGGAACTTATACCGTAATTGTTACCGACGGAAACGGATGTACAGTAACACAACCAATCACTATCGTAACGTCTCCGGACACCACTGCTCCGGTACCTAACGTAGCGAATCTTCCGGCGATTACTAATTCTTGTGCTGTTTTAGCAGCTGAAATAGCAGTGCCAACAGCAACTGATAGCTGTGCAGGAACGATTACTGCTACAACATCCTCACCATTAAATTATACTTCAGCCGGTACTTATGTGATTATCTGGAGTTATGATGATGGTCATGGAAATATTTCAACACAAAACCAAACCGTTACTGTAACGGCTTCACCTTTATATCAGGTTACTTTTACAGATGCAGAAGTTACTTATAATGGAAGCCTTCAAACGCTTTCCGTTGCAGGTCTTCCGACCGGAGCTACAGTTGCGTATTCAACAGCACCGGCAACAGGAAATGCAAACGGCGCAATTGATGCAGGTGTTTACACTATTACTGCAGTGGTATCTCCGGCAGCCGGAACGCCAAATTGCTCTCCTGTTACCTTAACAGCAGAACTTACGATCAGTAAAGCGGCCCAAACTATTACTTTTGCACCAATACCTGTGAAAACACTTGGAGCAAATAACACGTTCAGTCTGGGAGCTACTGCAAGTTCAGGTTTACCGGTGACGTATTCTTTCACCTATACTTCTGCGTTGCCACCGGCTACTGTTACTCCGGCAGGTTTGGTAACCATGCTTAGAACAGGTCAGGGAATTATTACTGCAAACCAAGGTGGTGATGCTAATTACCTTCCTGCAGCGGGTGTAGCACAAACGATGACCATCATGAACAGCAATGCTGATATTACACAAATCACTATTGGAGGCGTTGTTTATAATAATCCACCGTTAGTAATTAATTATTTGTTGGAATGTGGTGAACAAAATCTTACGGTAGCTATTGTAAACGATGCCAACGCAACGATTACGCCAAGTGCCAATTTTACCATTCCGTTGCCTAAGCCAGGAATTTACAACCAGCCGATTACGGTAACTTCAGAAGACGGAAGTGTGGTTAAAAATTACAATCTGGTGATCGAAAAACCTTTTGGTTTCTATGACATTGTTAAAATGAAATTCAACAATACGCTTTTAGTAAACAACAATCCTTTAACCAATGGTGGTTATGAGTTTGTTGCCTACGAATGGTACAAAAATGGTGTCCTGATAGGAACCGGTCAGTATTATTCAGCCGGTAACAGTCAAAACAACACCTTAGACCCGACTGCGGATTATAAAGTAAAAGTGACTACCAAAGATGGAAAAGTACTTCAAACTTGTACAGACAAGATTGTATTACAAAATTCACTTCAGGTAAAACTTTATCCTAATCCTGCTGAAAAAGGAAAAGTGGTTACTGTTGAAGCAGATTTCCCTGAAGACGAACTAAAAGATATGCAAATTAGCTTATACTCTGTTTCAGGACAACTGATCAAAACATTGAAATCATCAACGGTAAAAACTGAAGTACAACTACCTGCAAATGCAGATGGTAATATGTTTGTTGTGGTGATTGAAGCGGCAAGTTTCAAGAAAACACTAAAAGTACTTGTAAAATAAATAAAATCTGCCAGTGCTGTTTTTTAACCGCACTGGCATAATATAATTTCAATATGAAAAAAAATATCACAAACCATATAGCTTCTTTATCGATGGTTACTGCTCTTTTAGGCACCTGCTTAAGTAGTTACGGTCAGGATAAAAATTATGAAATTTCCATTGCTGTTGCAGGTCCCTCATCCTTTATTAAATTTGATTCACCAGGCGTTGACTTAGTGGAAGGAAACGGATTTAGTGCAGGACTTCGTTATTCATATTATTTAAATGAAGGACTAAGTATTGGAATTGGTGCTGAATATCAGTCTTATCAATCGGATGCCAAATTTCAGTCTCTATCAGGGCAATACAACACTGTTGATGCTGAAAATGAATCCTTTCAATTCAGATACAAGGCTGCAAATTTAAGGGAAAACCAAAAATTAGGCTACATCAATGTTCCGATCAACATTCAGTTTGAAACTCCGGGAACCAGTCAATTGTATCTTTCTGCAGGTGCCAAAGTGGGTTTTGCCATCAATGGTTCTTATGAATCAACGATTGACAATCTGACTACCAGCGGTTATTATCCGCAGTACAACGTAGAATTGTTTGCTCCGGCTTTTGCAGGATTTGCAAGTACGAATAATATAAAAGTCGGCAAAGAAGATCTTGATACCGAAGTTTCCTATTCCGCTACTTTTGAAACAGGGCTAAAACAAAAATTGGGTGACAAAATTTCCTTCTACATTGGTGCTTACCTGGATTATGGACTGAACAATATTTACGACAAAGAAAGTACTAAAAACGTGGTGCAGTACAATGCTGCCTTACCGGTTCAGTTAGGACACAATACCGTATTGAATTCCCAATACGCAAACGACGTGAGATTAGTTTCTTACGGGATAAGGTTACGATTTGCTATTCGTTAAATACTTAATTAGATTACGAAAAAAGGCATACTTAACGGTATGCCTTTTTTTATGGGCTGTATTTTAAAATAGCACCTGAGCATTTTTTTTATTACACCTTACTGATCGCATCCACAAAATAAGGAGAGTCGTTCCATCTGATTTTTCGGTAGCTGACATTGGTTTTAATAGCCTCCGGGAGACAGCTCCAGATCGCTTCATTCATTTTTTCCAGTAATAATTTTTTCGAAAAAGTATCTGAAACCACAAAACTGATTTCACGCACCGGCTTCGGATCTTTGAAAGGCTTAAAGAGTTCCTTTTCTTTTTCATTCAAAGTAGAAAGCTGCGGAATAATCGCAAAGCCTAATTCGGCGCGGACAAGATTCTTCAAAGTTTCAATAGAACTGATATCGTAACTGAACTGGTCTTTTATCGGTCCCGGTGCTTTCAATCCGCAGATGTCCAGCAATTGTGCATTATAACAATATTCATTCTGTAGCAGCAACAACATCGGTTTATCCCCGGGCTGAATTTCATAAAAATTCTCCTTTGCCATCGGATGTTCCTTATTCAGGTAGGCTACAAAAGGTTCCTGAAAAACCGGATGTTCGATGAGGTTCTTATTTCCGGTTGGCGTAGCCATAATCGCCACATCAAGTGCCCCGGTTTCGACATCATGCATGAGCTGTCCGGTGTTGGCTTCTTTAATAATAAAATGAACCTTGGGCGTAATCTCTTTCATCACTTTAATAAAAAGCGGAATCAAATAAGGCGATAAAGTCGAAATCACCCCGATTTTCAATTCCCCTTCCAGTGCGTTTTTCTCATTGACCACAAAATCACGGATTTCATTGGTCTCTCGCAAAATCTTTCTGGCACGGTTGATAATCTCTTTTCCGAGTACGGTTGGCGTTAAAGGAACCTTCGCCCGGTCAAAAATTTTAATTCCGATTTCTTCTTCAAGATTTTTTAGCTGAATGGTCAGTCCCGGCTGAGAAACCATACAGACCTCGGCAGCCTTAGCAAAATGCCGCTCTTCGTCAAGAGCCACGATGTATTTTAATTGTTGAATCGTCATGATTATAATTTTAATTTATAAAGGTACAAAATTATTAATTTGATTTATAATCACCTTCGTCCTAAATTTGTCTCATCAAATCAGAACAACGATTTGGAAAACTAAAAAAATTTTAAATAACAAATAAAAAATCAGGATCATGAAATTTACAAGAACAGCAAACGCAAATTGGAAAGGTACAGGAATGGAAGGAAACGGAACCATCAGTACACAAAGCACCACATTAAACAATGCACAATTATCTTTTAAAACCCGTTTTGCAGAAGGCGTGGGAACCAATCCGGAAGAATTAATCGCAGCGGCACATTCAGGATGTTTTACAATGCAGTTAAGCTTTTTATTATCAGAAGCAGGTTTTGTACCGGAAGATTTAAATACAAAAGCAAAAGTAAGTTTTGAAGACGGTACCATCACTTTAATCCAGTTGGAACTGGAAGGAAAAGTTCCCGGAATCTCAGAAGGACAATTTCAGGAACTGGCTCAAAAAGCAAAAGCAATCTGTCCGATTTCTAAATTACTGAACACCGAAATCACATTATCAGTCGTATTAACAGCTTAATTATCAACTATTAATTATTAATTAAAAATTAAATTCAAATACTATGAAAACAACAACTATAAAAGAACAATTGAATCACTATTTCATGTTCGCCGTATTATTTTTCTCTTTCTTCTTTTCAGCTACGATTGCAACTGCACAAAATACACCGGCTGTCAAAAATGTAGTTTTAGTGCATGGCGCCTTCGCGGATGGTTCAGGCTGGAGAGGATTATACGATATCTTATCTAAAAAAGGATATCATGTAACGATCGTTCAAAATCCACTTTCTTCCCTTGAAGATGATGTAAGAGCAACCAATTTAGCCCTTGACAAACAAGACGGGCCAACCATTTTAGTCGGACATTCCTGGGGTGGAACGGTAATTACAGAAGCCGGAAATCATCCGAAAGTAGTTGCTTTGGTATATGTGGCAGCCTTACAGCCTGATAATGGGGAAAACTCTGTACAATGGCTTCAAACTGCGCCTCCGGCTCCGGAAAATGGTGTTTTAGCACCGGATGATAAAGGAGTAGTTTATTACGATCAGGCAAAATTCCACGCAGGATTTGCAGGAGATCTTCCAAAAGACCAGTCCGATTTTATGTTTGCCTCACAAGGTGCCTTTTATGCAAAAGGTTTTGGAACTCCGATTACACAGGCAGCCTGGAGAACTAAACCAGCTTACGGAATCGTGGCAACGGAAGATAAAAGTATCAGCCCTGATATCGAACGTGCGATGTACAAACGTTCTAAAACAAAAATAACAGAAATAAAAGGAAGTCACGTAGTGTTTATTTCTCAGCCTAAAGCAGTGGCAGAAGTGATCATTACAGCCTCAAAAGAAGTGGCTAAAAAATAATGCTCTTATTATAAAGGTTAATCAAACTCCGGCAATCTGTCGGAGTTTTTTATTTGTATTCACAAAGCATTCTGGCCGCATTTTTAGCCATTTTCATGGTATCGCCACTTCGCGTTACTTTACTGCGAATGATGGCCCCTTCAAAAAGCATCATGATCTGAACAACCAGTTCATTGTGATTGGGCAAATTCGCTTCTTTCAGCGCAACATCAATAAGCGTTTGTATTCCAGAAGTATAAGCATCACAGCTGGCCTCGATCTCATTGCCCTTGTTGGTATATTCTGTTTTGGCATTCATAACAAAACAACCATTAAACGGCCCCTCTTCTGCCCTTTCGATCAAAAAATCAAAAATACGCAGCATCTTATCCACAGGCTTAGCGTTCGGATCACTATTGATATACCTTAAAATGATTTCATGCATGTTGGTTCGGTAATAATCGATGGTGGCAAGAATCAGCCCTTCTTTCGAACCAAAATGTTTGTACAAAGTCCGTTTAGAAATACCTGTCCCTTCCATGACGGTGTCCACACCCGTCGCATGAAAGCCGTTTTTGTAAAAAGTATCAAAAGCAAACTTCACCATTTCTTCCCGTTTCAGGGACTTCGCAGAGGTTTCTGAATTATTTTTCATTTTTTTCTTCTTTTTCTTTTGCAAATGTAAACAGTTCTGTATACATTTGCAAGTGTAAACAGATTAGTTTACATCTAATTTGAATTTAAAAAGATCAAAATAAAAAACATTTAAAGTAAAAAATCATGAAAACAAACAATGAATTAGGGACTGCAGTAGTAACAGGAGCATCATCCGGATTGGGAAAAGTATTTGCTGAAAAACTGGCAGCACGCGGTTACAACCTGAAACTGGTAGCCAGACGTGAAGAAAAATTAATAGAACTGGCCGAAAAACTTCGCTCACTATACGGTGTGACCGTTACCAATTTAGTCGCCGATTTAAGTGCAGCAGCAGATCTGGAAAAAGTAGCCAGCGACATTCAAAAAGATTCCAATATCACTTTACTGATCAATAATGCCGGAACTTCTACCCTTGCACCGATAGCGCAGACTTCTATTGAAAAACAAAAAGAAATGGTAGACGTGAACATTACTTCCCTTATGGTATTAACCAATGCCATTCTTCCGTCCTTTATCGAACGTAACGAAGGAACAATCATCAATATCGGTTCGGTATTGGGGGCTTTTACTTTACCGATAAGCAGCGTATACAGCGGAACAAAAGGTTTTGTGGTACAATACACCAGAGGACTACAGGAAGAGGTAAAAGGAACCAATATCAAAGTGCAACTGGTAAATCCTTCTATTACAGCAACTGAAATCTGGGAAGTGGGCGGAGTGCCATTATCTGCATTGGATCAGGCTGCGATTATGACCACAGAAGATTGTGTGGATGCCGCACTTGCCGGATTAGAGGCCGGTGAATTAGCGACTTTCCCATCCGTTCACAATCAGGAATTAATTGAGGCGTACGAAGAGGCCCGCATCAAATTATTCACAGGTTCACAAACCGGAAAACCTGCTGAACGTTATTTACAAAACTAATTCATTCGTTTATCTATCAAATCTAAACCGGAAGTGGGTCGCTTCCGGTTTTTTGTTTTAGTTATTTTTGAGACCCGGGCGACAATAAACGCAATGCACGCTAGGTTTTTTAATATTGGAACTTTTTAAAAACGCAATGTTCGCAAAGCTGTAATTTATTTAACCGCAACGCACGCAAGGTTTTTTTATCTTAGCAACCTTGTAAAACGCAACGATCGCAAAGCTTTATCTATAATAACTTTGCGGCACGCAAGGTTTTTTTATCTTAGCAACCTTGTAAAACGCAACGATCGCAAAGCTTTATCTATAATAACTTTGCGGCACGATATTGATCGCGATGCATGATTAAAAATCTGTGCAAATCAGTGTAATCTGTGGCATAAAACTTTGCTAACATAGCGTAGATCTTTTTTTAGCCACAGATTAAAGGATTAAAATGATTAAAAATCTGTGGTATAAAAACTTTGCGAACATAGCGTAGACCTTTTGCGTGCGTTGCGGTTAGACTCCTTCAACGTTTTCACATCAAACAAATATTTCACCGATTTAATTTCGACAATCAATTAATTTGTAATTTCGTTTATCCAATTCAAAACAAATGCAAGCCAAAGCCCTTTTAAAAGAACACGTCTTAAAAATTGCGTCACTCACAGACGACGAATTTGATTATTTCTTTTCCCATTTTAAACCGGAAACTTTTAAAAAAGGGCAAAGCATTATTAGTGAAGGAGACGCAGTTGACAAAGAATATTTTGTGATTGACGGCTGCCTGAAGGCTTTCTTTGTCAATGACGAGGTCAAAATGTACATCCTGCAGTTTGCCATGCCCACCTGGTGGGCTTCTGATTATGCGGCACTTTACAATAAAACGAAAGCGACCATAAACGTAGATTGTGTTTCGGATGCTGAAATACTTTCGCTCTCTAACAGTGACCGTGAGAAAATCTGCAGCGAATTGCATCAGGTGGAACATTTTTTCAGATGGAGAACCAACAGAGGGTATGTCGCTGCCCAGAAAAGGTTGCTCTCTTTTATGAATAACGATACCAAAACCCGATACGAAGAACTTCTGGCGCTCTACCCTGCGCTCTACAACACCGTTCCCAAACATTTAATTGCCGCTTATCTGGGTGTTTCCCGCGAAACGTTAAGCCGATTGTATAATGCTTCCAAATAGCCTTTTCACGAATGTGATCTACATCACGTAACCAATTTTGAGAATCGCCATTCCTTTGTACTATAAATTAATAACAATTTAAAAATACAATATTATGGAAACTCAAAATTTTAAAATTGCAACTACACAAAGCAATGTAAACTGGACCGGTAAAAAAGTAACCGGTGCACACAATGGAACAATCGATATTCAGGAAGGAAACTTCACCTTCACCAACGAAGATCTTACCGGAGGAACTGTAGTAATAGACACTACTTCTATCGTAATTCTTGACATAACGGATCCCGCAACTAACCAACAATTTGCCGGACACCTTGCTTCTGATGATTTTTTCTCCACAGACAAATTCCACACCGCTTCTTTAGAAATTACCTCAGCAGCCAGACAATCTGCTACGAACTATTTTGTAGAAGGTAAACTGACCATCAAAGCGATCACACATCCAATCGGATTCAATTTGGAAGTAAAAACCAGCGGTGACGAACTGAAAGCGGCCGGTAAAATTATCGTTGACCGTACCAAATACGATATGAAATTCCGCTCCGGAAATTTCTTCACTAATCTTGGAGACACACTTATCTACAATGAGTTTGAACTGGACGTAGACGTTACAGCAACACTTGCTTAATTTTCAGAAATCATGCCGTACGTAAAAATAGAAGTGACACGCGAAGGTGTTACAAGAGCACAAAAACAACAGCTGATAGCCGGTATTACGACGCTTATTACTGATGTTTTAGATAAAGATCCGAGTCTGACACATGTTGTCATTCAGGAAATAGAATTAGACGACTGGGGTTTTGCAGGGGAACAGGTTTCTGTGCTTCGTGAAAAAGGAATTACCGCACAGAAAAAATAAGCAATTAAAGAACATAACAATGAAAACAATCATAATCACCGGTGCTTCTACCGGAATCGGAAAATCAATCGCTCAGTTATTTCTGGAAAAAGGACATAATCTCGTGATCAACTCAGCGAATTCAGCTAACCTTGAAGCTACTTATCAGGAATTAGGAAATCCGGAGAAAGTAGCCATGGTGGCTGGAGATATTAGTCTTACTGCAACCGGAAAAAAACTGGTTGACACTGCCATAGCCCGTTTTGGCGGTGTAGATGTGCTGATCAATAATGCCGGGATTTTCGAACCAAAATCTTTTCTGGAGGTTGAGGAGAAAGACCTGGATCGTTTTTTAGGTATCAATCTTAAAGGAACTTTTTTTACCAGTCAGTCGGCTGTAAAACAAATGCTGCTGCAAGGTCAGGGTTCGATTATCAATATCGGAACGGTATTAGTAGATCACGCCATTGACGGTTTCCCGGCTACGGCTCCAATTTCGAGCAAAGGCGGAATCCACGCACTGACCCGACAACTTGCCGCTGAATTCGGTAAAAACAATATCCGTGTCAACGCCATAGCGCCCGGCATCATCAGAAGTCCGCTGCAGGCCAAAACCGGAGTAGAAAATGCCGATACCTTGGCCGGTTTGCACCTGCTGAACCGTATCGGAGAAACCAGCGATGTAGCCGAGTTGGCACTCTATCTGGCTGAAAGTAATTTTGTTACCGGAGAAATTATTAATTTAGATGGCGGACACGTTGCCGGTCACAGTATTCTTTAATTTTTTAATCCTTTAAACCTGTTGGGTGTAATTCGAAAACAGAAGTTGTAATGAATTACACCCAGCCGGTTTATTTAAATCCAAAAATTATGGACAATTTTAGCACCAGTGCAGCTTTGATTACTGCGCTAATCATGAATTATTTTAATGGTATTTACAAGGGTGATGCTGCTTTACTGGAAAAGACTTTTCACCCAAAAGCACTAATCGTTGGAGACATTAAGGGAGTGCCTTATTTTAAAACACTGGATCAGTATCTGGAAGGCGTAAAAAGCCGTAAAAGTCCTCAGGAACTCGGAGAAAAATTCAATATGGAAATCATATCTTTAGAAGTCATCAATAATACGGCTGTGGCTAAAGTGAAAGTTCCGATCTTTGACTATAACTATTATGATCAGCTTAGTCTTGCTGTTGTTGATGGCAAATGGGTGATTGTAAACAAATTACTAACTCACGTAAATTAAGCTGTGATGTGGAATTCAACTAAAATAACACAACTACTAGGCATACAGTATCCTATTCTGCAGGGTCCGATGGGAGCTGGTTTTTCAACGCCCGCTTTACTGGCTGCTGTCAGCAATGCCGGAGGACTGGGAAGCTATGGTGCCTATACGCTGACTCCTGAAGAAATTCTGGAAGCCGGTAAAGCCATAAAAGAACGGACCGATAAACCTTTTAACATCAATTTATGGGTCAATGATGTGGATCAAACACTCGTTAATTATCCGCCTGAAAAATTAGAGCACATTAAACTGATGTTCCAACCTTATTTTGATGAATTAGGAATTCCGTTACCGGATCTTTCTGCCGATATTCCGTCGAAATTTGAAAAACAGGTCGAGACTTTATTCGAAATTAAACCTGCTGTTTTCAGTTTTATTTTTGGAATTCCTTCTAAAGAAATCCTGAGCGAAAGCCGAAGATTGGGCATTAAAACGATTGGGGCGGCCACCACTTTGGAAGAAGCCCTTGCTCTGGAAGAAGCTCACGTAGATGCTATTGTGGCCTCAGGATTTGAAGCCGGCGGACACAGGCCTTCGTTTTTGAGACCTGCCCAGGATTCTTTTACGGGACTGTTCACCCTTTTGCAACAGCTAAAAGCGAAAACAAAAACGCCCATTATCGCAGCCGGAGGTATTATTGATGCAAAAGGTATTGCAGCCGCGATGACTCTGGGCGCCGATGCCGTACAATTGGGTACTGCCTTTATGGTCACAGAGGAATCGGGAGCAACACCACTTCATAAACAAGTGTTATTATCCGGTACAGCCAATCCTACTACGGTTTCAAAATCGCTTACGGGAAGAATGGGTCGCATGTTAAGCAACCGGATATCAGATGCTGTTCCGTTTGAAACGGAAGTTTTGCCTTTTCCATTACAGACGCGGTTAATTGCTCCTTTGAAAGCAGCAGCTCTCGCACAGGGAAAAACAGAAATGATCAGTTTCTGGTCGGGGCAAAATACAAGTGGCCTAAAACACCATAGTGCCGAAGAGCTTATGCAGGCTTTGATTATCGAAACCGGGGCATTGATATAATTTTTTTTAACCACAATATTATTTTTACCGCAATGTTCGCAAAGGTTTTTTTTGATATACCTTCAGTATAGTTTAAGTTCGCAAGGCTTATGTACTGCTGAAAAAGTTAGCCTTTCAACTTTGCGAACATACAACACAAGTAGCAGTAAAACTTTGCTCCCGATAGCTATCGGGATTGCGTAAATCTTTTTTTTTTAGCCACAGATTAAAGGATTAAAATGATTAAAAAATCTGTGTAAATCAGCGTAATCCGTGGCAAGAAATCTTTGCAAACTTAAAACGCCCCCTAACTTTAAAACCCCTTTGCTCCGATAGCTATCGGGATGCGTAAATCTTTGCTCCCGATAGCTATCGGGATTGCGGTTAGAAAAAAACTCCACTATAACCATTGTCTGCTTCGAAGTTCATTTTGTCCGGTTGGGCATTATATTACTATTTTATTTAGCACGACAGCCACAATTTGTCCTGTTAAATAACTTAAAATATAAAAATCATGAACTCAAAAACAACAAAAATTATTTACTGGACAGGAATTGTATTAACCTCTTTATGGTTTGGCGCCAGTGGTTTTTTCGAACTGACTACAAACCCAATCGTCTGGGGAATTACACAACAGTTAGGGTATCCCGCACATTTTATTTATTTGCTGGGGGTATTCAAAATAGCCGGAGTGATCACCTTATTGATTCCAAACAAATTGCTTCGATTAAAAGAATGGGTATTTGCCGGTGTCTTTTTCGATATCCTATTTGCCTTTGTCTCCAAAATCTGTGTGTTGGGTTTTCCGGCCACTATTGATGCTATTATTGCTTTTGTAATGGTAAGCGTAACATACTTTATGTTTAGAAAACTATATACCGCTACTTACAGCCCTGCCGCAATTCAGGCAGACTAACTTCAAAGTAGTGCCAAAAAAATTGCCCGGGATTGAGTCGCGGGCAATTTATTTTATTAAAATTTAAATCCTCACAATGAAAAAAATCATCTTAATCGTAAGTTTTATTTTATCAGCTCTTTTCTTTTTGAGCTGTTTTATGTTTCCGGAATTATAAATTCTTTACTCCTGTAATAACCTGTTACTTATTCCTTTCCCGGAAAAATTAACAGGTTATCGGTTTTCGAGCCAGCTTAAAAAAGCGGTTGCTTTTTCTTTTCCGATCAGTAATTTTTCTTCTGTCGGAATTGTCAATTTGATAATCAGTTTGCGTGAAAAATAATGCTCTGCATCCCTGATGGCTGAAAAATTCACCAGATATTGCCTGTTGATTCTGAAGAATTGGGTGGGCGACAATAATTTATGAACCTCGTCTAACGATTGTGTAATCTGATATTCGTTTTTATCCAGCGTCATGATCGTTGGCGTTTCATATTTGATATAAAAAAACGCAATATTTTCAGTTTGTACTGTCTGGTATTTATTATTTTTAAAAACAAGAAAACTGCTCTTCCCTGTATTTTCGCCTGTCCGCGTCAGTAAATAATCGAAATCGGGCATCGCCTTTTTGTTGCGCTGAAAAAAGTTTTTCAATTCTCCAGCTTTTTTAATGGCCTGGGCAATACCTTCTCTCGAAAAAGGTTTCAGTACATAATCAATTCCGTTTGATTTGAATGCCTCAATCGCATAGTCATCAAAAGCGGTGCAAAAGATGACCGGTGACAATACTTCCACATTTTTGAAAATTTCAAAACACTGACCGTCTGCCAGCTGAATATCCATAAAAATAAGATCGGGCTGATCGTTTTCCTGCAGGTAACTGACCGCACCGTCAATACTTTGTATGTACGACAAAATCTGCGCATCAGGCCTGATACTCAGAATAAGCTGACCAAGGGCCCTGGCCGTTTTTACCTCGTCTTCAATTATTATGATAGTCATAGATCATTGGAATTTTTATTTTAAAAGTAGTTTCATTTTTATCAATTTCAATCTCTTTATGGATCAAATGCAGGAAACGCTGATTGATGTTATCCAGACCGACTCCGGTCGATAAAGCCCCTCTTTTCAGCTGAATCTGATTTTCGACAACCAGGAAATCCCCTTCGCTGTACAATTTAATAACCAGTGGTTTATCCAGCGATACAATATTGTGTTTGATACAATTTTCGATCAGCAGCTGCAATGTAAAAGGCGGAACAGCCGAATCGTATTGTTTCGGATCGACTTCATTTACCAAAACAAATCCATCCTCAAATCGGGCCTTCAGCAAATACACATAAGAATCCAAAATCTGAAGTTCTTCGCGAAGCGGAATCAGATCCATTTTTCTGCTTTCGAGTGTAAAGCGGTAAAAATCAGAAAGTTTTAAGATAAAATCAGAGCTCATCGGATCGTTGATATCGACCATTGATTTTAAAGTATTCAGGCTGTTAAACAAAAAATGCGGATTGACCTGTTGTTTCAGTAATTCGTATTGCGCGCCCAGGTTTACCGCTTTGGTAAGCTCCAGTTCCACGCCCAGCTGCTGGGTCTGATAGTTCTGGAAAAGCAGGTGCAGGAACATATACACAATCAGGTTGATCAGAAGCCCTCTCAATTCGAACATGATCGGTGCATCCATTTTCGAAACCTCAAAAAGTTCCTGATGGGCGATTACCAATATCACCATCATGACAATACCCAAAAGAACGCTCAGCAAAAGTTTTCCGTTGAACAGGTTTTTAGAGGTGCGTTGCGATGAAAATTTCGGCAGGCTGTAAATGTTGTAATACCATATAAAAACCGAAAACAACAGTGTGATAGAGGAATTAATGACAATATCTCCGGGTGTCGAAAAGGAATCAAATAATTTAGGTACCGAAGCCAGAACGGCCAGCGATATGGAACTTCCCCATATGACCTTTGCGGATACCTCAAAGCGTTTTTTCTGTTTTTCCATTGTCGTATAAATCATTAAAGCCTACCCAAAGGTAAGCTTATTTTGAAAATTTTATAGTGCTAAATTGTTTTCTCACTTAGTTGTTTTCGGCTCTTGCAGCGCCTAAAATCGCTCCGGAATTCGTATCCTGAACAAAACCAATTACTTCAAAATCCGTGGCGGTAAACTCTTTGGGTTCAGTAATAGCCACAGTTCCGCTTTCGTTGTTTTTTAAAGCAATACTTTGCAGCTGTTTTACAATCTGGTAATGCGACAAAATCCGATGGGCGTTTTCTCCTCTTTTCACATTGCTTTTGGCTGATTTCTGTACCACAGCCAGCAGCAGTCGGCTGTTTTTTGAAATCCCGTTTACGGTATAATGTACATTCAGTTTATTATTGACCGCAGTTGTCTTCAAAGCTACTTCGGCAGCTGCAGGTTTGGAAAGGGCGCTGCTGATTGCATTTCGAATGGTAAATTCATCAGAACCGATATAATCCTTTTTACCGTTTACAATAACCTGAGGCGTATAAACAGGTTCTTTTCCGAGCCATTTGGCATAATCGTATTGTCTCCTGGTATACTCCGGATTACCGAAAATATCTTTCCAGCCCTGTCTGTCCCAATAATCGACATGATACGACAGCACATAGACCTGGCCGTCTTTATTTTCATTTTGAATTTTCCCTAACAGCTCATCTGCGGGCGGACAACTGGAGCAGCCTTCGGAAGTAAATAACTCTAAAACGACAATTCCTTTTGTGGTCTTTTGGTTCGGATTATTTTGTGCACAACTGCTCATTCCGAATAACAATAACAAGGTTACAAAAATGGGTACAAGTTTTATTTTTTTCATGATTTCCAAATTAGGATCATAAAAAGAAACCCCTTCGATGGAAGAGGTTTTCTTTTTACCGAATTAAAGAATAGTAATCTCCACATTAATATTTCCTCTTGTCGCTTTAGAATACGGACAAGTCTTGTGTGCTTCGGCCGCAATTGCTTTTGCCACTTCAGGTTCCAAGCCCGGAAGGCTGATGTTTAAACGCGCCTGTAAGGAATATTCTCCGGCCGTTACCGCCAAATCTACTTCGGTATCTACGGCCGTTTCTGCCGGCAGTTTGATATTCATTTTTCCGGCTGCAATGCCCATGGCGCCAATAAAGCAGGCCGACCATCCGGCAGCAAATAACTGTTCCGGATTGGTTCCCGTTCCTGAAGAACCCGGAGAAGTCAGCTTCACATTCAGTTTATCATCTGAACTTCTGGAAGCCCCTTCGCGCCCTCCTGTTGTATGTGTTTTCCCTGTATAAAGAATTTTTTCCGGTTGTGGGATGTTTGAATTTTCCATGATCGTAATTTTTAAATTGTTTATTGTTTATTGTTTGTTGTTTATTGTTTATCGTCTATTCTATATTCTATATTCTATATTCTTTACTCCTAACTCATAACTCCTAACTCCCAACTCTCCTCATTTCCCAAATCCATCTGCATCAATAATCGCCTGTGCAAAAGCTTTCGGATCTTCCTGAGGCACATTATGTCCGATTCCTTTTAGGATACGGTGTTCGTATTTCCCTTTGAATTTGTTTGCATACGCTTTCCCATCGGCAAAAGCTCCGTCAAAATCACTACCGATAGTTATCGCCGGAACCGTAATATCAGGTCTTGATGCCAGTCGTTTTTCGAGGCTGTCATATTTAGGTTCTCCCGCTTCAAGAGACTGACGCCATCTGTAATTATGGATTACAATAGCCACATGATCCGGATTATCAAAAGATTGTGCCGTCTGATCATAGGTCGCTTTATCGAAATTCCAAAGTGGAGAAGCCAGTTTCCAGATCAGTTTATTGAATTCATAAGTATTTTGGGTGTATCCGGTTTTTCCTCTTTCCGTAGCAAAATAGTACTGATACCACCAGCCGTATTCTGCTGTTGGAGGCAACGGTTTTAAGTTCGCTTCCAGATTAACCACAAGATATCCGCTTACCGAAACCAGTCCGTTTACGCGTTCCGGCCAGAGTGCAGCTGCCGCAACGGCTGTTCTCGCTCCCCAGTCAAAGCCGCCAATTGTTGCTTTTTTAATTTTAA
Source organism: Flavobacterium cupreum (assembly GCF_003996965.1). Classification (GTDB taxonomy): domain Bacteria; phylum Bacteroidota; class Bacteroidia; order Flavobacteriales; family Flavobacteriaceae; genus Flavobacterium; species Flavobacterium cupreum. The sequence continues at coordinate 298,054 of NZ_QWDM01000001.1, forward strand.
GCGCATCCATCAATGCGATAACATCAGTGGCCAAAGCAGCCTGCTGTCCGTTTCTGAAAGTAGCATCACTTAAAAAACGAGTCGTACCAAAACCTCTTAAATAAGGCGTAATTACCCGGTAGCCTTTCGCCACTAAAATCGGCACCACTTCCTGGTAACTGTGAATGTCATACGGCCAGCCGTGAAGCAAAATGACCGGACTTCCCGTTGCAGGTCCGGCTTCGGTATATCCCACATTCAATAGTCCTGCATTGATTTGTTTTAAGGTCCCCAGCGAACCGCTTACTTCGATTGTATTGATTTGTTTTTCCGATTGTGCATGGGTAAAATTTACACTTAGCAAAAGGACTGCAATAAAGGCGATTTTGTTTCGTATAGTTTTCATATTCTTTTGATTTTTAAAGTATTGATTCGTTAATTTCTTTGTCAAAGATATCGTGACCCTCATCGTTTTACAATCAGAAAAAAGCTGAAACGGACAAAGATCAGGCTGAAATGGACAGTTGGTAATTTAACCGCAATGCACGCAAAGTTTTTTTTTTTTAATAGGAACTGTATAAAACGCAACGATCGCAAAGCTGTACGTAAATAACTTTGCTCCCGATAGCTATCGGAATGAAGGTTTTTTTGATAATAGGAACCGTATAAAACGCAACGATCGCAAAGCTATATCTAAATAACTTTGCTCCCGATAGCTATCAGGAGGAAGGTTTTTATAATAGGAACTATATAAACGCAACGATCGCAAAGCTATACTTAAATAACTTTGCGAACATAGCGTAAACCCTTGCGTGCCTTGCGGTTAAACCTCCATAACCTGAAACCTGAAACAAAAATTTAAGCCAGCACCATTCCGCCATCCATGATAAAATCGGCACCGGTGATGAATGTTGCTGCCTCACTGCTTAGATACGAAACCATTTTGGCTACATCTTCTGAAGTTCCCATTTGTTTTAGCGGAATATGATCGACAATTGTATCCATCAACGTTTTAACTTCCGCTTCATTCAAACCAACCTTTTTCATTATTTCCGTTTCCGTTGGACCCGGGCTAACCGAATTCACCCTGATTTTTCTTGGCGCTAACTCCAAAGCAGCAATTTTCATCACTGCATTAAGGGCCGTTTTACCAGACGAATAAATCGATGTGCCGGCATAACTCATACTTGCCGTATTCGAAGAAAGGAACACCACTGATGCGCCGTCTTTTAAAAGAGGTATAAATTTGCTTAACGTAAAATACGCGCCTTTAAAAATAACATTCATTATACCATCAAATAAAACTTCTGTGGCTTGCTCAATGGTACCTGTACCCGTAATCCCGGCATTGATAAAGAGAATATCCACCGTACCAAAATCTGCTTTTACTTTCGCAACCAGATTTTCAATATCCGCTATATTAGACTGGTCGGCCACAATTGCGGTCACACCCAATTCCAGAGCCGCTGCTTCAATGGCTTCTTTTCTTCTTCCGGTGATGATAACCGTTGCGCCCTGCTCTTTGAATTGTTTTGCTGTTGCGTAACCGATCCCGCTGTTTCCGCCTGTAATGACGGCTACTTTATTTTTTAAATTGTCCATTTTTTTATGTTTTTAAATTAACGGGACAAAGTTAAATCGGAAAAGATATTCGTTTTTTGATGGTATCATGGAGTATACCGTTTTCAGGTTTTCTAAGGGGATTTGGTTGTGTATGAGGAGCTGATTCCTGCTGTCCGCTGTATCTTTTATGGCGAACACCGCCACAAAAGGATGTCGCTTCCATCAGGGCTAGGGCACTCAGTTTCAGAAGAACGATTGGTAAAATAAATTGTAAATAAAATATTACTTTTTATAATAGTAAAAAGAATCTTTTTTTGATATATTTGCAGTCCTAAACACAAAGATTATGAAATCAAAAAAACTTTTGCCCGTGCGGTATGGTGGCGGTATTGGAAACAACTGCAACGCACTTTGTGGCGTAGGACACCTTAGCCGTGCGGGTTCTTTTCCCTAAACACAAAGATTATGAGTACCAACACCCTTTCAAAAGAAGCTGAAACAAAGCTGATTGCTTTTTTCAACGACAGAGTTGATCCAAATGCTATTGCTAAAGCATTGCGGCAGGTAAATTTTACACTCGCATTTGGCGTTATGAGTAAAATCGAACTCCTTCAAAGCGAAACTGCCCAACTAGGTAACAGCTTTTACTGGCTCAATGAATTAGCCGAGATTTTAGATCCGTATCTGGAGGTAGAATAGTTTTCTATTCTCTTTTGAAAAATTAAAACCCTCAATCTTTAAAGATTGAGGGTTTTGTTTTTTTCTGCTATTTGAAATACCGTATAAATACGTATTGCGATTTTTATGTAATTCGTTTACACTTGTTGGAAATAACAGTAACTTTAAAAAGCTTTTTAATTTAAAAAAAATAAACTATAAAAATAAATCACCTAATTTAATGTATGAATGATTCAATAAAAAAATTAATTAAATTATTAAAAGAAGATAGAGTAATTCCAGTTATTGGAGCTGGTGTATCAAGTGCAGCTGCAAATCTTCCAAGTTGGGTGACTTTAATAAAAATGGGATTTGAATACGCAGAAAGTCGTTATTTAAATCCTGATCTCATTTCCAAAGGGCGTAAACATTTAGAAGACAACAACTTCCTACTCGCTTCTAATTATCTTAAAAAGGTTCTTAATGCTCCCTCTTTTCCTTACGTAAATTGGATTAAAGATATATTTGAAGATCCAATTATTGAGTCAGACTCACTTATTAATAGCATATTAGATCTTTCAACATCAATAATTGCAACTACAAATTATGACACTTTATTAAGTTCAATAAACACTTTAAATCTACAAAAGTTTATTTACAGCGATCACCAATTAATATTTAATGCAATTAATAAAAAAGAAAATTTAATAATTCATTTGCATGGAATTATCGAAAAACCAGATAGCATAATTTTGAGCGATCTTGATTACAAAAAATTGAATAAAAATTTAGGTTATAAAACACTATTAAATAAATTACTATCAGATTATCATTTTTTATTTATAGGTTGCAGTAAAGATGGCGTAATGGACAACGATTTTCTACCTGTTTTTAATTTTATTAAGAAATGGTTTCCTCATTCTGCTAATCAACACTTCATACTTTTACATGAAAAAGAAATACTCAGCCGAAATCACATTGAATTATTAACTGAATGTAATATTGAAGCTATAAACTTTGGCAACGATTACAATCATCTACCTACATTTATTCAAAAAATAAATCCAAATTTTGAAAAGAAAAAATATAAGTTACAAACATATCAAGATAAATTAGTAAAAGATTTTAAACGAGTTGAGAATAACACAAATAATTTTACAGATAATAAAGATGAAATTGATTTGTTCTTCATTAATAATTTCAATTCTCAATTTGACTGGGTAAATCCTGAAAAAATTAAAATTCTTGAAAAATTATTAGCAGAGCATAATAGTTCTCTTGTTGGCAAAAAAGAGAAGCTTTTATTTACACAAACCATTATTAAATCAGTTTTTAAATTAACTGAATTAAGAGAAAAAATTGATCTTTGGTTACAATTTAGAGAAACTCCTGAAAAGCTTAATCCCTTAAATTATATAAATACTGCAATTATTGCGTATGAGTGCCTTTTAAGAATTCCACAAGAAATTATTATTGATATTAAACAATCAAATGAATGGGGAGTATTACATAATGGATTTTATAATGGTTACCTAGGTGGATTTATTGATGAAGTAAAAAGAGCTAAAGAAAGAGGACAAAATCTCGAAAAAAAATACAATTCCGACAACTATTTGTTTGAAAATTTAAAAAGAATAATTCAATCACTTAAAAATTTCTTAGAGTTAGATGCTGATAACTTTTATGTAGAACTTGAAAAAGCTACTATATGCAAGGGTTTACCTCTTGATTTTCTTGCAGTAGTTTCTGATAAAGAAGTTATTATTACAGACAAGCATTTTAAAGACACTTTTGCAAGCTTACCTATTGATAAAAAATTTCCCATCTTCAAAATTTCACTATTAACAGTTGATTTGGACATGACAGTTATTGGGTGCAATTCCAATTCTTGTTTTTCTTGGAATCCAAAGGAAGATATTTTTGCAAATATTTTTTATAAATCAAATGAAGAAATATATAATATTGAATATCACAAAAAACAAAATCAAATCTTTATACATGAAGGGAATAAAATATTGGTATTAGATAATAAATTTGAAATAACTAAAATTTTTTCTATAAATGAAACATTTTCAACTTTTGCGATATACTCATCAGGAATTGTTTATTTAAAAGGAGGAGACTCAACATATAAAGGTGACATCATTTTGTTATATGATTTGAACGGAAATCTGCTTCAAAAATTATCTTATAATAATTTCATGACTGAACTCGAAAAAGACACAGAAATTAGTCAAAGGATTTTAAAATTTGAAAAAGAAGATCCTTTTTTAAACTTTTATGCTAAAATAGATGTAAAATCTTTTCAAATTATTAACTTCAATAACAGAGAATTTCTAATATTAAATAGTAGATTCAAACTAGAATTCGACAAAGAAGATTCGTTAATATTTATACTAGAGATTTCTAAAAATTCAATTACAATTTTAAAAAAAATTTATTTAGAGGATTTAAATTGTTCATGTATGGACTATTCAGCAAATGTTCAACTTTTAAATTTGGTTTTCGGATTTTATGATACTTCGAATAATCCAATTATGTGTCAAGAGATCATCTTAGATCTTAATCTTAATATTTTAAGTACAAATAATTATCAAAATTCAAAAGAAAAAAAATATGAGACGAGAGATATTTATAGTTGCAAATTCTTAGATAACAAAACAATAATTTTATCAGAGGAAGGAAAAAAAACACTTCTAATCTCCACAAATACAAAAGAGGTTATCGAATATCAACTACAAGATAAGCAGAGGATTAATTATATTACAGCAACTTAAAAAAAATCTAAATCCTAAAAATTTACTACATGAAAATAGCCCATGTTTCAGATTACCTCTCGATTACTAAATTTAAAGATTTTGAACTTCCAAGTTTCACAACATTAAATTAGACCATTAATTCTTTTCGCTTGATAAATAGGCGTTGCTAAATAATCGTAATTTTGCACTTACCGTTTACAAAATTAAAACCCCAAATGCAAAGAAACCAGAAAGAAGAAGTCCAGGCCCTGCAGGACACCATCTACGTTTTAGGTGGAAAATGGAAACTGCCGATCATCAATTCGATTTGTAATGGCAACCATCGGTTTACGGAGATTCAGCAGAGTATTCCGGGGATTACGTCGCGTATGTTGTCGAAGGAATTAAAGGATATGGAACTTAACAATCTGGTCAAAAGAATAGAAGACCGCGATGCCAAAGTGGCGATCCTTTACGAGTCGACTCCGTACTGCCAATCGTTCGGGCCAATTATAACGGAAATGATCAATTGGGGGAAATCCCACCGTGAATACATCAAAAAGCAGCAGGAAAAAGCCTGACATTTTTACCGAAATTTTAGGGTTTTCAAAACAATTTCGTAACCGTAAAAAAACTGAATTTAGTATCTTTACGTCATGATCGAAATAGGAATAGACAGTTTTGCGTCGGCGATGTACGGCGATAACAACACACTTAGCAGTGTAGAGGCCATGGAGCAACTGCTTCAGCGAATTGAGTTTGCCGATCAGGTCGGACTTGACGTTTTCGGAATTGGCGAACACCACAAAAAAGAATTTTTAGATTCGGCTACGGCTGTAATTCTGAGTGCTGCTGCAGCACGGACGAAACAAATCAGGCTTACGAGTGCCGTGAGCGTCCTGAGTGCCGCAGATCCGGTGCGGGTCTACCAGAGTTTTGCAACGCTGGATCTGATTTCCAAAGGAAGAGCCGAAATTGTCGTAGGCCGTGGGTCTTCGATTGAAGCCTATCCCCTCTTCGGATTTGAACTGAACGATTACGATAAACTTTTCAAGGAAAAACTCGAATTGTTGCTGCAAGTCCGCGATAATGAATTTGTCACCTGGTCCGGAAAATTCCGTGCCCCTCTAAATAATTTACCCGTTTATCCGAGAGCGATACAGGAAAAATTACCCGTTTGGCTGGGTGTTGGCGGAAGCCCGGAATCGTTTGTCAGAGCCGGAACTTTAGGTTTGCCTTTGATGGTGGCCGTGATTGGCGGACAAACGCACCGTTTTCGCCCTTTAATCGATTTGTACCGCGAAGCCGGACAAGCCAACGGTTTCAAACCCGAAGAATTAAAAGTCGGTTTACATTCGCCCGGTTATGTTTCCGCCACAAATGAAAGTGCTGTAGCAGAATACTATCCCGGTTATGCCGAACTCTGGACAAAATTAGGACTGGAACGTGGCTGGCCGCCCGTAACAAAAGAGAAATTCGATTATCTGACCGATGAAAAAGGAGTTCTCGTTCTTGGAAATCCCGAGCAGGTCGCCGAGAAAATTTTACGCCACAGCGATGCACTGGGCGGAATTTCGAGATTTACTTTCCAGATGGATAATGCCGGACTTACGCATTCACAATTGATGAACGCCATCGAACTTATAGGCACAAAAGTAAAACCTCTGATTCAGTAAGACATCAGAGGTTTTGTTGATCATTAGTTTTCATACATTTCCATCCACAGGCGGGTTTCTTCGAGATCAAGTTCCTTTTCGATTTTACGGAAAATTTCCTCATTTACGGAACCTTTTTTGTGCATAACCTCGAGTTTGGAACGCTCTACATTGAGCAGGTCAATTTGTAATTTGGTAAAATCATTGAAGATTTCACCTCCCATCACGTTTCCTTTTCCGAAGAAATTGGCAGGCAATTCGGTTTTCTGCAAACGGTTGAATTTTACCTCGTACTTGCTTTTGATATTGTGCAGCAGATCATCATTCAACAGCGAAAGATTATCTTCGATATGGGTAATCGTTTCCGAAACAATTATATTGCGGATTCCGTATTCTTCTGCCAGTATAGAATAAGGTTCTAATTTTAATTTACGGATCACCCAAGGCAGTGTAAGCCCCTGAATGACTAATGTAGACAAGATGACGCAGAAGACCAGATAAATGACCAGATTCCGTAACGGAAACGCTTCCGTATCATTGATGGTTAACGGCAAAGCCAGAGCAGCTGCCATCGAAACCACCCCGCGCATTCCGGACCAACCGAAAACAATCATGTTGCGGTAATCGAATTCTTCTTTTTCACGGATTTTTTTACTTAAAAACCTCGGAACCAGCGTGGCCGGAACCACCCACAAAAACCGGACGACAATCACCACAATACTGACCGAAGCACCCCAAATGAACAAAGACATTCCCGAGTAATTACCTATTCCTTCTATAATAGCACGCAACTGAAGTCCGATTAAGATAAATATCAAACCGTTTAAAATATTAGTCAGCACGCTCCAGATCGTATTGGTCATAATGCGGCTTTCGTGCGTGAAAATCGTACCCGATCGTGCCGAAAGATACAAACCTGTTGTCACCACAGCCAAAACACCCGAACATTCAAAATGCTCTGCGATTAAATAAGAGGCAAAAGGCGTTAACAAGGTAAGTGTGGCTTCGATAACATCGTCGCACACAAATTTTTTATGAATAATACTCATGGCATAGCCCACGACTAAACCAATCGCAATCCCCAATGTCGACATGATAAAGAAATTCAGTCCGGCCTGCCAAAGCACAAAATTCCCGGCTGTAATTGCGGTAAGCGCATATTTATAGGCTACAAGTCCGCTGGCATCGTTTAGTAAACTTTCACCTTCTAGAATCGCAATAAGTCTTGGGTGTAAACCTAATCCTTTGGTAATGGCCGTTGCTGAAACCGCATCGGGCGGAGAAACAATCGCACCAAGCAAAAAGGCCAGCGGCCATGAAATATCATCGATCAGCCAGTGTGCCGCAACGGCAACGGCAACGGTGGTAAAAAGAACCAAACCAACAGCTGCAAGCGTAATCGGACGCACCGCCTGCTTAAAATCAGACCAGCTCGTATACCAGGCAGCATGATATAAAAGCGGCGGTAAAAATATAATAAAAACCACGTCGGGATTTAAGGCAATTACGGGAAGTCCCGGTATAATACTAATGGTGACTCCGCAAAGTACCAGCACGATTGGAACGGGAAAATTGTATCTTTTGCTCAAAAGGCTAAGGAAGGCAACCCCGAACAACAACATGATTATAACTGTAATATTCTCCATTTCAACTTGTTTTTGGCTTTGTTTTTAAAATTGGCGGTTTGGTTATTATGGGTACTAATATAGTAACTCGCAGGTTTAATTCAAAACGGGTGTCAGGGGGAGCGGAGTCGAAGCCTGAAACAAAAAAAACGCCTCAAAAAATTGAGACGTTTTTTAACCAAAAATTAATTGACGATGGCGATCCGGAAAATTATTTCCATCCGCCACCTAAAGCACGGTACAGGTTAACCAGCGCTTGTAACTTCTGCAGATTGTCATTTACACCGCTTAATTGCGCCGACAACAGATTTTGTTCTGAAGTCAATACATCTGTATAATTCGTTGCAGAACTGTATTCTAAAAGCTGTTGTGTATAATCGACTGCTTTTTCTAATGATTCAATTTGTCTGGCTCTCGATTCCTGTTTTTCAACTGCCATCTGATAGGCATACAGGGAATTTGAAACTTCCTGCCCCGCTGTTAAAAGGCTTTGCTGAAAATTATTCAGTGCCTGTAACTGTCTGGATTGTGCCGTGGTCAGTCGGGCTTTGTTTAAACCCTGATTGAAAAGCGGTTGTGTCAATCCTCCAATAATAGAGTAAAAAACAGAATTACTGAAAAAATCTTTCAATTCTAAATTCGAAAAACCACCGCTTGCCGTAAGCGTCAGGCTCGGGTAAAAATAAGTACGCGCCAGATTGGTAGTTTCGAAAGCCGTTCTGAAATTAAACTCGGCCTGACGGACATCAGGACGATTTTCGAGTAACTGGGACGATACCCCAACCTTAATATTTTCAGGAATCACCTGATCGGCCAAAACCCCTCTTTCGATAGTTCCGGGTCCCTGTCCCATCAAAATATTCAGGGCATTTTCGGTTTCGCGGATGCTTTGCTTTAAATCCGGAATCAGCACTTCTGCTGCATAACGGTTGGCTTCACTCTGCACCACAGCAGCACCGGTAACAATCGCTCCTTCTTTCAGCGATTTGATCGTTTCCACGTTTTTAATACGGCTTTCCAGTGTTTTTTGCGTAATTTCCAATTGTTTGTCCAAAGACAATAACAGGAAATAATTATTGGCAATATCCGAAATCAATTGGGTCTGCACCGCTTGTTTGGCGGCATCTGTAGCCAGATAGGTTGCCAGTGCCGCTCTTTTTGAACTGCTCAGTTTTCCCCAGATATCGGCTTCCCAGGAGGTACTCACACCCAGTTTGTAGGTCGTGGTCAACGTATTGATATTGATTCCGGGTGGGAAGTTAAGACCTGCTTCCGATTGTTTGGTACGTGTAACATTCGCATCCAGGTTTAAGGTCGGATAATACGCCAGTTTGCTCTGACGTAAAGTCGCCTGTGCCTGAATGATATTTTCGATCGCATTTTTCAGGTTCAGGTTCTGATCGAGCCCTTTCTGAATCAAAGCGTTTAGTTTTGCATCTCTAAAAACACTCTGCCACGGCATCGCTGCCAGTGTTGTGGTATCGGCCGAAGTCTCATCACGAAACAGCTTTTCGGTCGAAACACTTGCGGGGCGTTCGTATATTTTGGTCACGGAACACGCACTTAAAAGCGCGGCAGCCAGGACCAGAAGTATATATTTATTGGAACTGTGAGTCATCTTTTTTCTTAATTTAATTATTACTCCTTGTGAGTGTCTAATAGTGGTACTTCCTCGTCATCGTCTTCATCATAGCCTTCTTTGGCCGGACCACTTACTTTTTCCTGTAACGTCTGGAAAACGATAAACAAGACTGGAATAACAAATACTCCCAAAATGGTTCCGATTAACATTCCCCCAACAGCTCCTGTTCCGATGGATTTATTCCCCACGGCACCGGCTCCTGAAGCAAACATCAAAGGCACAAGTCCTAAAATAAAGGCAAAAGACGTCATCAGAATTGGTCGCAGACGCGCTACGGCTCCTTCAACAGCGGCCTGAACGATCGGCAATCCTTTTCTTCTTCGTTCTAAGGCAAACTCCACAATCAAAATTCCGTTCTTGGCCAGCAATCCGATCAGCATGATTAAGGAAATCTGCAGATAAATATTACTGTTCAGTTTGAATATAATCGAGAATAAATAAGCCCCCGCCAATCCAAACGGAATGGAGAATAATACCGCAAACGGTAAAATATAACTTTCGTATTGTGCACTTAACAGGAAATACACAAACACCAGACACAGGATAAAAATGAAAATTGTTTCACTTCCTGAAGCCAATTCTTCACGGGTCAGTCCCGAGAATTCATAGCCGTAACCTGCCGGAAGATTTTCGGCTGCTACTTCCTGAATCGCTTTGATCGCATCTCCCGAACTAAAGCCCGGATTTGGGGCTCCCGTAATGGCAATCGACGTAAATAAATTGAACCTTGAAATGGATTCCGGTCCGAAAACCCTCGTCATTTTTACAAATTCGGTTATTGGTGCCATGGTTCCGGAACTGTTTCTGACAAAGATTTTGTTCAGTCCTTCGGTATTCGTACGGAATTCCGGAGAAGCCTGGATCATTACACGATATTGTTTTCCGAATTTATTAAAGTTCGAAGCATACAATCCACCGTAATACCCCTGCATCGTAGACAGAATCGAATTGACGGTCACTCCCGCATCTTTCGCTTTGGCCAAATTAATTTCCATCATATATTGCGGAAAGCCTGGATTAAAAGGCGTTGTTGCATATTGTATTTCAGGACGTTTGGATAACTTTTCCAGGAATTCCGTATTCACTTTAAAGAATTCTGCTGTCGTATGCCCTCCTTTATCCTGCAATTGAAATTCGAATCCGCCACTTTGTCCAAATCCCTGAATCGTTGGCGGGGAAATGAAGAAGATATTGGCTTCGCGAATACCGCTTGTTTTGGCAAAAAGCTGGCCAATCACATCATTTACGCTCAGATCACGTTTGTCCCAGGTCTCCAGTTTTACAATAACCATACTATAGGCACTACCTGCTCCTGCGGTAAAGTTCTGCCCCACAATTCGAAGGGTATTTTTCACTCCCGGAATGGTTTTCGCAATACTGTCGACTTTCTTGGCGATCACGTCGGAACGTTCCATAGAAGCCGATGGCGGTAAACTGATGTTGGCAAAAACAGTTCCCTGATCTTCCGCGGGAACGAAAGCGGACGGTGTGGTTTTCATCATATAAAATAAGGCTGCACCGGCAATAACAATGGCCGCTAATACAATCCATTTTTTTACGGAAAGGAAACTAACCGAACGTTTGTAGCGTTCCGTTACATTGTCAAAGGCAACGTTAAAAGAAGTATAAAATCTTTGAATAAAACTTTTATGTTTGTGATCGTCAGCGTGTGGTTTTAAAAGTAAAGCACACAAGGCCGGACTTAAAGTCAATGCATTAATAGCCGAAAGGATAATCGCTACCGCTAAGGTAATACCAAACTGTTTGTAGAAAACCCCTGTAGATCCGTTGATAAACGTCACCGGAATAAATACGGCCGCCATAACCAGCGTGATTGAGATAATCGCACCTGAAATTTCGTTCATCGCGTCAATCGTTGCTTTTTTAGACGATTTATAGCCGTGATCGAGCTTGGCATGCACCGCCTCGACGACGACAATGGCATCATCGACCACAATACCAATCGCCAGTACCATCGCAAAAAGCGTTAGTAAATTGATCGTAAACCCAAATAAATTCAGGAAGAAAAACGTACCTACAATCGCCACCGGAACGGCAATTGCCGGAATCAGTGTGGATCTGAAATCCTGAAGGAAAATAAATACCACAATAAAAACCAGGATAAAGGCTTCGATCAGGGTATGGATTACCTTTTCGATAGAAGCATCCAGATTTTCGTTAACGTCAACCAGAATGGTATATTTTACTCCTTTTGGGAAGTTCTTTGCCGCTTCTTCAATCAGTTTTTTGGAATTGTTGATGACGTCACGTGCATTCGATCCCGGCGTCTGGCTAATGGCCATCGCTGCAGATTCAACACCGTTTGTTTTAATTGTTGACGTATAACTAAGCGATCCCAACTCCACTTTCGCGACATCTTTCAGGCGTAACATTTGTCCGTTTCCAACCGATTTGATGATGATATCGCCAAATTCCGTGGCACTGGTCAGACGTCCTTTGTATTTGATTACGTATTGAAAAGCCTGATTTCCGTTCTCCCCGAATTTCCCCGGTGCCGCTTCTATATTCTGTTCTGCCAAAGCAGCCGAAACATCGCTCGGAATCAGTTTGTATTGCTGCATGACATCCGGTTTCAGCCAGATTCTCATGGAGTAATCTTTTGCCCCGAAAACCGTTACGTCTCCCACCCCAACGACACGCTGGATTTGCGGTACCAGGTTGATCTTGGCATAATTCTGAAGGAAGGTCTGATCGTAGGCTTTATCATCGCTGTATAAAGAGAAAATCAACAAGTTACTACTCTGACTCTTTGTTACCGTTACACCCGCCTGAGTTACCTCTACCGGCAGTAAACTGGTGGCTCTGGAAACCCTGTTCTGCACGTTTACCGCTGCCAGATCGGGGTTTGTCCCTACTTTAAAAAAGATTTTTATGGACGCATTTCCGTCGTTGGTCGCTGAAGAAGTCATGTAGGTCATGTTTTCTACACCGTTGATTTGTTCTTCGAGCGGAATTACAATACTTTTAAGTACTACATCTGCATTGGCACCGGTGTAGCTCGCCGAAACGTTTACGGTGGGCGGCGCGATATCCGGATATTGGGAAATAGGGAGCTCAATAAGCCCTAAAACCCCCAGAATGACAATAATAACCGATATTACTGTCGAAAGTACAGGTCTTTGTATGAATATTTTAAACATTTTATTTTCTTATTTTAAGTCAGCGTAAACTGTTTCTGCACTTACATTATGGGTTTTAATCTGAGATCCGTCTTTAAGAGCGGCTACGCCTTCTAAAACAATCTGATCGCCGGGTTTTAATCCGCTTGTTACCACATAATAATTTCCGGCAGCACTGTTGTCTAATACTGTAATATTGGTATTTTTCGTTTTCCCGTCTTTTCCGACCACGACTGCAAAAAGTTTGTCCTGAAGTTCAAAAGTGGCACTCTGCGGAATTAATAATCCCTCGTTTATGGCTTTCGGAATTCGTACGGTTACACTGCTTCCGCTTCTGATAATTCCCTGTGGATTTGGAAAACGGGCCCTGATGTTTACCGAACCTGTTTCTGTATTGATCAATCCGTTTATGGTTTCAATGCTTCCTTTCTTGTCATAGGCTGAACCGTCTGAAAGCAATAGGGAAACGGCCGGTAGTTTTTTGATTTTCTGTGCCAGTGATACGCCCGAATCGGTGTCGGTAAAATTCAAAAGCATTTTTTCATTCATGGCAAAATACGCATATACATTCCCGATACTGGAAACCGTCGTTAGAGGTTCTGCTGTATTGGAACTTACCAGGCTTCCCAAACGAAATGGAATTGACCCTACCACTCCGTTTACCGGACTTGTCACTGTGGTATACCCCAGATTGGTTTTGGCATTGACCAGACTGGCATTGGCCTGGGCTAAGGTAGCCATGGCTGATTCGTAATTGAACTGGGCAGATTCTAATTCGTATTTGCTGATAATTCCTTTTTCTACTAATGGTTTTACTTTTTGTACCGCTAATTTTGCTGTACTCACCGCTGCCTGAGCGCTTTTTATACTGGCTGCTGCCGTACGGACTTCTTGTTCGTATTCGGGAGCACTGATTTTAAATAAGGTTTGTCCGGTTTTTACAACGGCACCTTCGTCAACATATATTTTCTCAATATAGCCTTCTACTCTTGGGCGGATTTCTATATTTTCCTGTCCCTGAATACTTGCCGGATAGTCTGTATTTAATGTTGCTGATTTTGACTCTAAAACGAGTGTTTTATATTCTTTTACTGGCTGTGCATCTCCGGCCTGGGCTGGCTTATCACTTTTATTACCACATGATGCGATAAAAATGGATACTGCGAGAATGCTTAAAAAGGATTGCTTATTCATTGGAAATAATAGGTAATTATCGATTATACAAAACAAAGGAACTAAAATATACCATGTAAAAAATGACCAATAGACGGAGAGCAGTAAACTATCGATAGACACAACATAACACCCGATGGAATTATTAAAAAACTAAACAAGTGTTTAAATTCTGTCTCATCGGCTCTAAAATGGTTTTTAAAGATTCTGATTCTGTATTGAGCGATTGGGTAAAAATAGCATTGATATAAAATGTAATATTGTCTTAAAAATAATCAATTAAAATGAAAACAAACTTCTTTAGACCCTATTTATTTCCCGGAATACATATTCTCAGCTGGTTTTTACTAGGGTTTATCATGCTGTTTTACACGCCTTTAAGCTGGAATATTACCATGCCGACGTTCTTTTGGCTGTGGCAGGCGATCGTACTTTTCTTTATGATTGTAATTTTTTATTCGAATGCGAAAATAGTGGTTCCGAAAACCATTATCAAAGGCAATCTGGCCTCCTATCTCGTCTGGGCTTTTGCAGTGATCTTTGCCATGCAGCTGATCGCTTATTTTTATACGTCGCAAACGGATCTTCATAATAAAATTGCCGCCCTTTTGGGATTCAAGAAATATAGAAGTGACTATTTTGACAATTGGGTCTTCACCTTCACCCTTCTGGTTTTGGGAATCAGTACCAGCTGGGCAATGTTACAGTACTGGCAAAAAGCCGCACAGCACAAACAGAAGCTCGAGCAGGACAAAACGATGGCGGAACTGGCGATGCTGAAAGCACAGATTAATCCGCATTTTTTCTTTAATTCCCTCAATAGTATTTATTCCCTGACGTACAGCAATATTGAGGATTCGCGTAATGCGCTTCATACCCTGAGCCGCATGATGCGTTACCTGCTTTACAGCACCGAAGGAGAAAGAACGACATTGCTGAAAGAAGTCGATTTCATGAAAGATTTTATTGCCTTAATGCGGCTTCGTGCCAATAGCAAATTAACTATCGTAACCCATATGCCGGAACAACTCACGGATTACCCGATTGTTCCGATGCTTTTATTGCCGCTGGTCGAAAATGCATTCAAACATGGGGTACATGCTACGGATAAGAGCGAAATTATCATTACCTTGAAGCAGAAAGAAACCAATATTGAATTTGAAGTAGTGAATACTTTTTTCGAAAAAACAACAAATTCCGATCCGGGAGGAATTGGTTTAACGAATACAAAACGCAGGTTACAGCTTATTTACCCACACAAACACTGGATGGATTGCGGTGTGAACCAGGACGGTAAATACGAAGTAAACCTGAAAATAACTTTAGAAAAATGACCGTATTAAAATGTATAGCAGTAGATGATGAACCTCTGGCGTTACGGCTGGTAGAGACTTTTATCGAACAAACCCCGTTTCTGCAATTAACAAGCAGCTGCGACAATGCCGTGGAAGCCATGAGTGTCATTCGGGAGAAACAGCCTGATTTGGTTTTCTTAGACATCAATATGCCGAATTTAACCGGAATGGAACTTGCCCGGCTTTTACAGGAACAACCGGGAACGACTCCAAAAATTGTATTTACAACCGCTTACAATCATTACGCGATTGAAGGTTACAGAGTAAATGCGGTCGACTATCTTTTAAAACCTTTTAGCTACGAAGAATTTTTAAGGGCCGCCAACAAGGTTTTGGAATTATGCGAAGAAACTTCCCAGCTACCTACGGTTATTGACGATGAATTTATTTTCTTAAAAGTAGAATACCAATGGATTAGGGTCAGCCTGAAGGATGTTTTATATATTGAAAGTCTAAAAGACTATGTAAAAGTACATCTCGTACCGCCCCAAAAAGATTTATTGTCGCTGATTTCCTTGAAAGCATTAGAAGAAAAATTACCTTCCTCCAAATTCATGCGAATACACCGTTCCTACATCGCCTCCCTGGATAAAATAAGCGCCATCAGCAAAAACTCCATCTTTATTGACAAAGCAGAAATAACGGTTGGCGAACAGTATAAGGAAACCTTTAAGGCAATCGTGGATAAGTGGATTAAGTAGTTATGAGTTATGGGTTATGGGTTATGGGTTATGGGTTATGAGTTATGGGTTATGAGTTATGAGTTATGAGTTATGAGTTATGAGTTGTGAGTTGTTAGTCGCAGTGTTCAGTCACAGTTTTTAGTCACAGTCACAGTATTCAGTCACAGTATTGAGTCACAGTGTACAGTTTTCAGTCTGAATTTTCATATCTAACATCTTTATTCTTTACTCCATATTCTTTACTCCTTACTCTATATTCTATATTCTATATTCTTTACTCTTTACTCTTTACTCTTTACTCTTTACTCTCACAACCCACAACCCATAACTCCTAACTCAAAACTCATAACCCACAACCCACAACCCACAACCCATAACTAATAAAAAATCTCATAACAAAATTAAGTTTAGTACGTAAAAAAATGTTAAATTTGACTACCCACATCCCTAAACCTATCAACAATATGAGAAAAAAATTATGTTTTAGCTTAGAAAATGTACGATTAAAGACAATTCTCCTGTATGTTTTCTTTTTATTTATTTCAGGACAGGCCAACTGTCAGTACATCACCGAAACCCTTGCTCCTACAGCAGTTATCAAAGAAGGGCTTTCGTTAGAACAATCTTCGGACGGGCGGATTTTTATTGCCGAAAGAGCTGGTATCGTAAAAGTATTCCAGAATAATGCCGTTTCAACTGTTTTTACCGTAACCACGGTTACCGACAACGAACAGGGCTTACTGGGCCTGACCTTACATCCGGATTTTGCCACAAACGGTTACATTTATGTCTTCTATGCGATCAATGACGGAGCAGTGATCCGACACCGAATCGAACGTGTTCAGATCAATAACGCTAATCAGGTGGTAGCCCGACAGGAAATTCTTTTACTGGAACCTATTGGCGGCGGTTTTCACAATGGCGGGGATTTAAAATTCTTTAAAGGGTTTCTGTATGTAACGGTTGGAGACAGCCAGCAGAACACCAATTCCCAGGATTTGGATACTTACAAAGGAAAAATATTACGCCTTACCGAAAACGGACTGCCTGCTCCCGGAAATCCTTTCTTCGGAAGCGGTTCTGTACAAAGACAAAGTATCTGGGTCTACGGATTCAGAAATCCGTGGAGACTTGTTCCCAACGTAAAAGCCGATAAATTATTTGTGCTGGACGTTGGAACTTCGTGGGAAGAAGTAAACGAAATCAGCAATCCGGCCATCCGTAATTATGCCTGGGGACATCCTCAGGGAGGTGACGGGAAACAAACGGAAACTAATTTATTTACCAACCCTATCTTTACTTATGCAACAGGAAGTATCGGAAATGCCCTGACCAATGGTCTTCTGTATAATCCGACAACGCCGCGTTATCCGAATCTGGAAGGGAAATTTATCATTAAAGATTACGTACGAAATGCGATCCGTTCTTTCGATCCGAATATCGCAGATCCGGTTTCTACAGAATTTTACAGCGCTCCGCAACAAATGGCACTGGGTATGATGTTAGGAAACGACGGCTTTATTTATTATTGTGCGTATGGAAACAACGGTTCTTTAATCCGACTGAATTATATTGAAACCGCAGCTCCGACTATAGTCAATCATCCCGTATCCAAATCGATAATGGAAACTTATCCTGTTACTTTTAATGTGACGGCCAGTGGTGTGGGATTAACCTATCAATGGCAATTTAACAATACAGACATTCCGGGCGCAACGGCGGCGAGTTATACGATTCCCAATGTTACCAATGCCAATGCAGGTGCTTACCGCGTTGTCGTAACCAATACGGCAGGCAATGTAACCAGTAATGCGGCAACGCTGACGGTTACGCCTTTTAGCAATGCACCGACAGTAACACTGGTTTCTCCTTTGCCAACCTTAAAATGGAACGCAGATGATATCGTCAATTATGCAGCCACGGCAACCGACATAGAAGACGGTGTATTGCCGGCAAGCGCTTTCTCGTGGAGTATGGATTTATTTCATGAAGATATTCCCGGAGCAGGGCATTCACATCCGGGGGCAAGTCCGCAAGGCGTAGCATCAGGAAATTTTGTGGCGTCCAATCAGGGTGAAAAAACACCGAACGTGTGGTACAGATTCACTGTTAAAGTAACAGACAGTAACGGCTTAACTGCTTCTACTTATGTTGATATTTATCCGAATCTTGTCGATGTGACGACCACCAGTTCTCCTGCTTTACTGAATTTAGAATTCAATCAAAAACCTATCATGGCACCTGCTACCAAAAAAGTGGTTGCCAATGCCAAATTACAAACGCTGAATGCTCCGACTCCGCAATATGTTGGAAACATACGATACGATTTTGATCACTGGAGCCAGGGCGGAACGGTCAATCAGAATTTTCAGGCACCGGCAACGGGAACGATTACCTATACGGCTTTTTATACGGCAACAACTCTAGGCAATGCCCCTTATCTGGGAACCATTGCCCAGATTCCCGGTACTATTGAAGCAGAAAATTATGATGTTGGCCCAACTGCCTTTCTGGATACCAATGGAGGTGGCGACACCCCTTACAGGTCCGGAGACGGCGTAGGAACCGAGGGATGCAGCGAAGGAGGTTTTAATATTGCTTATGTAGCTAAAAACGAATGGCTTAAATACACGGCAAAAGTAAATACAACCGGAAATTATGATATTAAATTACGAATTGCAACGCCGTATGCCAACAGAAAGGTACATCTTGAAGTAGATGGTGTCAATGCAACCGGAGTAGTTAATATTCCGAATACAACCGGTTTCCAGAACTGGCAGACGGTGACAGTACCCAATATTCCTTTAACACAGGGTGTACATACGATCACTTTGTTTTTTGACGAAGCTGACATTAACATTAACAAACTTGAATTCACCTTATCGGCAAATGCGGCTGCTCCGGTAGCCGATTTTGAAGTAAGCAGTTCAATGGGCTGTTTAAATGCAGCTGTGACTTTTACCTCTGTTTCTATTGGAACGGTAGATACGTACAAATGGAGTTTTGGAGAAGGTTCTACACCTGCAACCGCAACAGGGGTTGGCCCTCATTCGGTAGTGTATGGTACAGAAGGGGACAAAACCGTTTCCTTAACTGTGACCAACACCGCCGGAAATAATAAAAAAGAAATTACCTATATGGTTCACAATTGCAATCTTGGCATTGACATCCCGACTGAGGAATCCAAAAAGATTGTGGTGTATCCAAATCCTTCGAAAGGAATCTTCCACTTGTCGAAAGAATTAGAATGGAGCGTTTATGCTGCCTCAGGAGCTAAAATAAAACAAGGTTCAGGAACTGTGATTAATATTTCTGATCAGGCCACCGGAACCTATTTCATTAAAAACAGTGAAAGCAGTAAAGCAATTATTATTATTAAACAGTAATTAAATACCGTTTAAACCACAAAAAGGAGGCATACTTTATTGTATGCCTCCTTTTTTGTTAAATAGATTCTGTTTTCGTAGAGCATTGATGATTAGCACATGTCATTCAGAGGAACGAAGGAATCGCATCCCGTATTCGCCAACAGTATTCGACAACAGCATGTGTGATTCCTCGTTCCCCGGAATGACAAATACCTGGGGTTAGTGCATTTTATTTCTTGCGTTTTACACATTGCTTTTCCATACTATTGTGTGAAAACGAAAATAAAAGTTCACTTTCACACGCTTTCTGTGTGAAAACCAAAATAAAAATTCATTTTCACACAACTTCTGTGGGAAAGTGAAAAATAAAATCAACTTTCACACACTTTCTGTGGGAAAACTAAAATTAAAATCGATTTTCCCACAACTTTTGTGGGAAAGTGAAAAATAAAATCAACTTTCCCATAGCAATAAAAAAAACCAGTCAGGAAAACTGACTGGTTCACAGAATTTTTATTGTTAACTGTCTGCCCGTTTTAGGAAGACGCAATAAATCAATTGGCGTATAAAGAATATTTTTTTTAGAATTTGTACGTTACTCCAACTCTGAAGTTTCTTGGCTGTTCGGTCTGCCAGTTATAGGTATTCACATTTCTTGAAGCGTAATAAGAACCACTATATAAATATTTATCAAGAATATTAAATACATTGGCGGTGAATTTCATTTTTCCGCTTTCATATGATAAACCTCCGTCCAGTTTGAAATATTCCGGAAGTTTCTCTAATCCTACCGCCCATGAATCCGTCTGTCTTCCTGCCAGATACGTTCCTCCTATAGAAGCTCCGAATCCTTTTAATTTACCGGATACGACCGTATAATTCAACCACGCATTCGCAACATGTTTTGAAAATCCTGTCAGAGCACTTCCTTCAGTAATAGATAATAGATTAGATTCTGTTACAATTGCTTCCGTAAAGGCATAATTGGCGATCAGGTTCAGTCCGTCAAGAAGTTTACCTCTTACGTCAAACTCAACACCCTGTGCTCTTTTTTCACCCAATACTACTTTCCAGATATCGTTTGGTCCGTTAGCAGGATCTCCCGTAAGTTCGTTTTCCTTAATGATTCTGTAAGCCGAAACCGTAGTACTCCACGATCCGTCAAACCAGTCTTTCTTAATACCAAACTCCATATTATTACCCGTAAGCGGCTTGATCGCTTCTCCACTTTTTATAATACCCGATTGCGGTGTAAAAGCCTGGTCGTATAATCCGTAAACAGAGGTCGTTGGTGTGATAGAATAACTAAGTCCTACACGAGGTGTAATATGACTGTCTTCCTGAACATCTCCCCAGCCTGACTGGTTCACCCAGGTGTATCTTGCTGCAAGGGTCAATCTCAGTTTGTTCTCAAAAAAACCAAGTTCATCCTGAATATAACCTGCTGCATATTCTGAAGTTATCCCTCCAAAAGACCTTTGTTTAAGCGGTGTGCTTCGATCAAAATTAGGCAGACCGTTAGACGGAGTTCCATAGTCCGGATTAAAAACATCAAAGGGTTTGTCGTAGGTATCTAAATCATGTGACTGATAAAAGTCAGCCTGATATTCTTTATTCCCCAAATCAACACCACCTAATACTTTGTGCGTCACTGATCCTGTTGTAAATTTTCCGTTCAGAAAAATTTGTCCCATATACATATTACTTTCGGCATCCCAGATCCCAACGTTGCGAATCACCTGGCCGTAACCAAGCTGCTCATCGGTGATATCATCATCATCCAGATAAACAGGTCCCGGGCCAACAGCTGTCGGCCATGAGCTGTATCCTTCCTGAAGGTATTTAAAATAAGATGTTTGTGCGGTAAGTTTCCAGTTGTCATCAAACTTATGTTCAAAAGTGAAGTATCCGCTGTGATCATTCATTTTCGTATCCGGTAATCCCGGTTGTGTCATAGTAAAGTTTCTTGGCAGGGTGGCATATCCGCCGCCGTCAGCACCAAAGACATAAAAAGACCCTACTTCAGACATATTCGCGTGCTGGTAATTGTATTCCAGCGTAATTTTAGTTTTATCATCGATCTGGTACGAAAGCACCGGAGCAATTACGTAACGGTCATTATGTTCAAAAGGCCTGTGAGAACCTTTCTTTTGTACCGCTCCATTGAATCGGTATAAAAATTTACCTTTTTTATCCAGTTTCCCGTCAAGGTCAATGCTTGCTCTGTAGAAATCATAGCTTCCGGCCATAACGGTAGCCTCCCCTTTTGTGATTCCGGTTGGTTTTTTGGTCACGACATTATAAAGTCCGCTTGGATCTCCGTTGGAAAGCATAAATCCTGCCGGGCCTTTTACAAATTCAATATGGTCTACAAAACTCATATCTTCCGTAAGTGGACCCCAAAAAGAAGACACTACATTGAATCCATTGCGGAACGCCTGAATCTGAGAACCACGCATGGTAATGTTGGTATACATATCGCCCCAGTGTTCCAGACGTACAGCTCCGCTCACATTACGAATCACTCCGTCACTCATACTGATAATCTGCTGGTCTTTTAAAGTCTGACCGCTTACAATCTGAATGTTTTGGGGAATTTCAAGTACCGGAGTCTGAAGGCGCAATGACAAAGAAGGTTTGTCCTGCTTGTATTTATTTTTTGTAATGACCACTTCATCCAAATCTTCCTGATTTTCAGCAAGTGCGAAATTTTTAGTAGTCGTTTGTTTTGCTGTTACTACAATATTATCCTCAACGGGACGAATTCCTACTGCATGAATACTAATCGTATACGTAGCAGGTTTAACGTTTTTGATTTCATATTGCCCTTTTTCATTGGTTAAGGCATTATGCTTTGTTCCTTTAAGCGTAACAGAAATATTTTCTGCCGGAGTATTTCCGCTCAAAGTTACTTTTCCGGTTATTTTGCCCGTTTCCTGTCCCATCATATTTAAGGAAATCAGGAACAGCAAACTACACAGCATTTTTGTAATGGTTGCTATTTTCATTTTGGTATGGAGTTAAAATTCATCGCAAAAGTAAACTCAAATAGTATTCAATCCAAATTATTTTTAACCGTTCTAAATAAAAATAGTTATTTTATTTAAATCGCTCCTATTAAATTCGAAATCAAAAAAAAATGCCGCATTAATTATCGTAATCGAAGCAGAACCGATCAAATGGTCACAATTCAAAAATAATGTTAAAAAAATTGGATTCCTTTTTACAAATTATGATGAAAAGAACACAAAAAAATAAAACCAACTTTGCTGAAATTGCCGTTTAGATTTCTATATTTGCAACCAAGTTGCGTTAAATAAGTTCCAGAAACGGACTCAAACAAGCTCAACTCCTTATGAATCAGGAATGAAGAAAAAAGTAGTTTTAATTAATCTTTTGATGTCTTTTACCGTATTGTTCGCGATGCTGTTTCAGACGCTGCATTCTTATGAGCATATTTACAAGCAACTCACCGAGAAACATTGCGATCACCATTATGCTTCACATCAAAAGCAGATTACACACAGCCATACTGTAGAGAACAATTGTCCTGTCTGTCATTTTGCTTTTAGCACCTTTATCCCCAATCATTTTCAGCCTTTATCTTTTCATAAAATAAGCGTTGCTAATCCGGTTACCTTTACTTTTACAAAAGCCGCTTCAACCTTTTTTAAAGGCAGTCTTTTTGCGCTCAGGGCTCCCCCTTCTTTAGTATAGTTTACTACTTCTATTTTTTTCAAGATGAAATATCTTTCGCCAATTTTTCCGGACGAAAGTGTATTTTGCATACCGTTTATGTGAACTTACGTTTCAGATAAAACATAAAACCTGTTTCTGTTTCGAACTGAAACACGTCCTGCATTTTCAAATTCATAGTAAACTATCCCTTAGTTTTTTTTCGAAATAAAACTGACTGTTGTCTGAAGTGACAGCAGGAGTTCACTATTTCTGTTTTGTACAATCCAACAAATCCAAATCCATATCATTATGCTTACAGCTGAAAACCTGACCAAAAAATATGGCGATCATATCGCTTTGAATGCCCTGAACCTCACGATTAAAAAAGGAGAAATCTTCGCCCTTTTGGGACAAAACGGAGCAGGGAAAACGACTACCATCAATCTGTTTTTAGGTTTTATACCACCCAGCAGCGGAACGCTGGAAATCAACCATATATCTGTTACGGAAAATCCGCAGGAAACCAAAAAATACGTGGCTTATATCCCTGAAACAGTCATGTTATACCCGAATCTGACAGGACTGGAAAACCTGAAATTCTTTTCGGCACTCGCAGGATTCCGGTATTCGAATGGGGAACTGACTTATTTTCTAACCAAAGCAGGTTTACAAACCAAAGCACACGATCAGCATCTTGGCGGTTACTCCAAAGGAATGCGCCAGAAAGTCGGGATCGCGATCGCTATTGCAAAACAGGCAAAAGTCTTATTGCTGGACGAGCCTACCAGTGGCCTGGACCCCAAAGCGTCCAACGAATTCTCTCAAATCCTAAAAGAACTTTCGGCAGACGGAACAGCCATTTTAATGGCCACACACGATATTTTCAGGGCCAGGGAAGTCGCCACCCATATCGGCATCATGAAACAGGGAAATCTGGTCACGATTATCGAAGCGGCCAAAATTTCGGCAAATGAACTGGAAAACATGTATTTACAAACCGTCTAAAAGAAAATAAAATGAAACATTTACTAGGCTTTTTATTTTCAATAATTGCCCTTCATCAGGCTTATTCCCAAACGATTTCCGGGAAAATCACAGGTCGCAATACAAAAGAAGCTGTCATCGGAGCCAGCATAAAACTGCTGAATTCGGGCAAAGAAACTACCACCAATGAGGACGGAAATTTTAGTCTTGAAGGCGACGGAATTCTTGAGATCAGTTTTCCGGGCTACAAAACGCAGCAAATAACTGCAACGGATGAATTCCTTACTGTCGCACTGGAAACTGCGCTGAACGAATTGCAAACGGTAGAAATTGTAGGCCGCTCTGTTAAAAAGTACAACAGTGATTATTCATTTGCGGCAACAAAAACAGCATCGCTCAATAAGGATATTCCACAATCTATATCGACCGTAACCAAAGAATTAATCGCCGACAAAGGTGCTTTTTATCTTGCTGATGCGGTAAAAATGGCCAGTGGCGTTATCCCGGCGAGTTATTACAATCAATACACCATTCGCGGCATCAGCCAGAATGAAGAAGGACAGATTATCAACGGAATGCGAACCCGCCAGTATTATTTCCTGCAGCCGCTGACGAGCAATATCGAACGTGTTGAAGTCATAAAAGGCCCTTCGAGTGCTACATTCTCTTCTGTTGATCCGGGCGGAAGCATCAACCTGGTGACCAAAAAACCTTTGGCCACTGACCGAAAAGAAGTGAGCTTAAGCGTTGGAAGTTTCAGTACTTTAAGAGGGACGTTAGATTTTACAGGACCTCTAAACGAATCCAAAACACTTTTATACCGCGTCAACGGAGCGTATCAGGAGGCGAAATCCTTTCGGGATCTGGTGGGCAATAAATCGTTTTTGGTCTCGCCTTCCTTTACTTATATTCCGAATGAAAAGACAGCCATTAATACCGAATTAATACTGAGCAATATGACAGGAGTCCTGGATCGCGGCCAGCCCATTTTTGGCGCGGTTGCGGGTGTGACTAACCTGAATCAGACACCGATTAGTTTAAATTTAGGTGCTTCAGGTGATTTTTTCAAATCAAAAGAAATGATCCTGACGACCAATTTTGCGCATAAGTTTAGCTCTAAAATTGGTTTTAATGCCGCTTACATGAAGCAAACCTGGACAGAAGACCTTCAGGAACACCGAACGACAAATGCTTTTGCGGTAGACATCAACAACAAACCCGTAACCAGCCTCGCCATGATGCAGTTTGTACAGCGTCAGCAATATTGGGATGTGGATAATCTTAGTGCTTATTTCAACTTTGATTTTAAAACGGGAAAACTTCATCATAAATTACTGACCGGATACGATTTAAGCAGCTGGAATAAAAACAAAGGCGGCGCACAAAATGCGGCCAGGGGTTATTTGTTAAAGAACGGAACCGTAGCCAGCTCATTCTTTGCTGCCAATGCTGATCAATATCAGACAGTCACAATCAACGGCGTCGTTTTGCCCAAACCGAATGTCAGTTTTTTTGATTTGAACAATCCGTCGTATGCGATGAGAAGTCCGGAAGACTATATACTCAATGTGAGAACGGCATTGCCGTCGGCGCTGACTACTACCAATGCGGTTTATATACAGGATCAGGTGCGGTGGGAGAAATTCACTTTTTTATTAGGTTTACGAAACGAATGGTTTGAAGACATTACCAATTATGAAACCAACAACGAACTGACTGTTAAAAAAACAGCTTTACTGCCCCGCGTTGGTGTAACGTATGCGGTGAATACTGCCATTAATGTGTATACGACTTATCTTGAAGGGTATCAGCCACAATCGAATACAGTTACTTTAATGCCGCAAACCGGAAGTTTACCTGCCGGAAGTCAGTTTGATCCTTTGGAAAGCAATCTGAAAGAGTTCGGACTGAAAGCCACTTTTCTGGACAACACTATGAGTTTTAATGCTGCGGTTTATGAAATCAACCAGCGTAATATTTTAATGAATGCCAATGATCCTGTAAATCCTGATTTGTTAGTGACCAGAGGAGCGGAACGCAGCCGTGGTTTCGAATGTGATCTGGCCGGTTACCTGACGCCTGACTGGCAGATCAATGCTTCTTACAGTTATATTGATGCGAAAATTACCAATGACCGTGATCTTTCGCTGATTGGTGCGAGAAAACAGAATACGCCAAAAAACAGCGCCAATTTATGGACCCGTTACAACTTTGCTGCCGATTCTGCCCTGAAAGATCTGGGAATCGGTTTTGGAATGCAGTACCAAAGCAGTAAGATTCCGTGGTTTACAAGGGATTTCACACTTCCTGATTTTACCCTTTTTGATGCTGCCTTGTATTATAAACCTATCATCAGTAACCTGCAAATTGCCCTGAATGCCGGCAATTTACTGAATAAAACCTATTGGCTGGGCGCACAGAACTATCTGAGGTTATTTCCGGGTGCACCCCGAAATTTCAGCCTTACCGTAACTTATAAATTTTAAGCTGTATGAAGTTCTTTCACATCGAAATTTTAATAGCCCAACATTTGAAAAAATCTGTTTTTCAGAATAAGGCCGTATTTATCATTACCCTTTTTATTGGTGTTTTATTGCTATACGCGGCTTTTTCAGGCTGGGAAAATTATTCCGGCCAAAATGAAACCAGCGAAAAATACCAGCACGAGTCCAGAAAAGACTGGCTCAATAATCCCGATAAAAATCCGCACCGCATGGCGCATTACGGGAACTTTGCATTTCGAAAAAGTACTTCGCTGAGTGTTTTTGAATTTGGAATGGAACCTTTTTTCGGAAACGCCATCTTCCTCGAAGCCCATAAACAAAACACCGCCAATTTTTCTGAGG
This sequence comes from Flavobacterium cupreum, assembly GCF_003996965.1. GTDB lineage: Bacteria > Bacteroidota > Bacteroidia > Flavobacteriales > Flavobacteriaceae > Flavobacterium > Flavobacterium cupreum. The sequence goes on from NZ_QWDM01000001.1 coordinate 325,140, forward strand.
CCGGGTTTTCCAATAGTATGCTTCGCTTTGGTGAAATTAGTATTGCCATGGTGCTGCAGGTTTTATTGCCCTTATTGATTTTCTTCTTAGGTTTTAATTCGGTCGCAGCCGAAAGGGAAAACGGAACCTTAAAACTGCTTTTAAGTCAGGGAATCAACTGGAAACAACTGCTTACCGGCAAAATATTGGGAGTCGCTTCCGTCCTGATGCTGCTTTTCGTTCCGACAATTGTGGTTCTGGTTTTCATTTGGCTGCTATTGCAGGGCTTCACGATCTCACCTGATGAGACGCTGAAAATGTTCTTGTTCGTTCTGTTTCATTTTGTTTATTTGTTATTCTTCTGCACGATTGCTGTTTTGGTTTCCGCTGCCAGTGCAACTTCCAAAAAAGCGTTGATTTCCCTGATCGGAATCTGGCTGGTCTGTACCATCATTTTACCAAGAACCACTCAGGCTATGGGTGCTTATTTGTATAAAGCACCTTCGAAAATACAATTCAACAGTGACATTGAAAAAGATATTCTCAAACAGGGAGACAGCCATAATCCGAATGACCTGCATTATAAAGCGATCAAAGATTCTTTGCTTAGCGCACACAAAGTCGATTCTGTGCAGCAGCTTCCGTTCAACTATTCCGGTTTTATCATGACGGAAGGCGAAAAAATCAGTTCGCGTATTTACAATAAACATCTGGAGGAACTTTTAAAAATGTATGAAAAACAAAACCGTTTTTCGAAAGCAGTCTCTTTTATCAATCCGTATATCGCGATGAAAAACCTCTCGATGGGGTTATCAAATACCGATTATGATTCGTATATCGATTTTCAGAAACAAGCCGAAGCTTATCGCTACAACATGGCTCAGAAAATGAACGGCCTGCAAGTCAAATACATCAGCAATAAGAAACCCGGCCCCACAGGCAAACCGCTTACCATCGATAAAGGACACTGGGCAGACATAGCCGAATTCCATTATGAACCCAAAGGCATCCGGGCTGTTCTGAAAAACGAAATCAGTGCTGTTATTTCACTTATTCTCTGGATAATCCTGTTGTTTTTTTTATTGCGAATCGCAGCTAAAAATCTAAAAGCCATCTAATATGTTAGTATTACTTTTTAAAAATTTCATACGTTCGAAAGGAACAAAAATTGGGTTACTATTCCTTATGTTTATCGGATTCGTGAGTCTCCTGATCGGAAAACAGTTTAAGGAAAAACAAAACGATGCGATAAACGAAGCAGCCGTTTATCAGCAGGAACATATTGCACGGAATGCGGCTTTTCATAAAGATGAAATGGGTCTGCTGCTCTACTATATCAAATTCTCGCTCGTCAATAAAACGATTCCGGTGAACAGTCTGGCGATTGGCCAGCGCGATGTAAATCCGTCGGTTCAGAGTGTAACCATTCGCGGTCTGGAAGCACAGCAATACGATGCCGAACTCAATAATCCGAATAATTTACTATCCGGAAATATCGATTTTAGTTTTGTGCTGGTGTATCTTTTTCCCCTTTTAATTATCGCTTTTACGTACAATATCATTTCAGAGGAAAAAGAAAGCGGCACCTGGAAAATCGTGGCCACCCAAAGTCAGAATACTTTTTTATACATTCTGAAATTGTTTTATATCCGGATTTTAAGTGTAATCGCCCTTCTCACCATTGTACTTTTTGCAGCCGTTTTATGCTTGAATATTCCGATCGACAAATCATTTTTGGTGTTTTGTGGCGTGGGAATTTTGTACCTCCTGTTTTGGTTCGCCGTTTGTTTTTACATCGTTTCATTGCAAAAGAATTCTAATTTTAATGCCGTAATGCTCTTGACGATCTGGCTGTTCCTGATTATCGTTTTACCAGCGACGATCAATACATACATCGTCAGCCAATATACGGTTCCCGAAGCTTTGGAACTGACACTGAAACAAAGAAATGCTTACCACGAAAAATGGGACATGGATAAAAAGATAACGATGGACAAATTCTACAGTCATTATCCACAATTTAGGAGCTATCCTTTACCGGAAGCTGAATTTAGCTGGCTTTGGTATTATGCGATGCAACAGGCCGGTGACGATGATTCGGCAGTACAATCAAAAGAGCTGCAGGCAAAACTGGCGCAACGAAATGAAGCCAGTGCTTTTATAGCGCTGTTTATTCCGACGTTGCACACCCAGCTGCAGCTGAATGAAATTGCAAAATCGGATTTAGAAAACCAGCTTTTGTTTCTCAGGGCAACCCGGCAATTTCATGAAAAACTGCGTTTGCATTTTTACCCGAAAATATTCGATAATGAAGCGGTAAACCAGCAAAACTGGAAGCAGTTTAAGGTGGAAACTTTTGAAGATACGTCAGCCATACAACTTTCGAAAGCATTTTTGCCCCTGCTCTTTTTCAACTTACTGTTTATTGTTTTAGGATGGAGTAATTTTAGGAACAATAAACTACAAACCTTTTAATGAAACAAAAAAAGGCTGCCATTTAAGGCAGCCTTTCTTCTATTGTTGAAAAAACTTATTTCTTTATAAAACGTTTCACCGTTCTTTTGCCGTCCTGATCGAGAACAATCAGATAAATTCCGGTTTTCAGACCCGAAACGTTAAGGCTGTTGTCACTGCTTTTTTGTACAGCTACCAAACTTCCTGTCTGGGAATCGACAACACTAATCGTTCCTCCCGTTACAGCGGTTGTAAAAAACAATACATCTGTAGCCGGATTTGGATATACATTCAGGGCAACTGTTTCAGGGGCTTCCGCAACAATTGTCGAAGCCGGAGCGCCCGCACCGATTTTTGTAATTCTGATCCAGTTGATATTCATACCCGTATTCTGAATGTAAATACCAAAATTATACGTTCCTGCATTCACATTTACGTTTTGGGTCACCGTTTGCCAGTTCTGCCAGCCTCCCGTATTTGGCACATCTACATTGCCTAATAAAATTGTTCCGCCATTCAGGTCAGAAGATAATTTACCTCCCGTTACCCCGCTGGCGACTCTGTATTCTATCAAATACGAACCTGAAGTCGGGAAATTGATATTATTGTAGGCAATCCAGTCCCCTGTTTCGGTGTAGCCCACATTAGAGCCTCCTCCGGCATCTGTCGTGGCTTCCACCTGAATGCCGCTCATAGCCGAATAATCCTCGGCCTGAATCAACGCTGATGTTTGTGCCGTTGTCGTTGCAATCAGTTTCCATTGTCCGCAGGTCTGGTTATTATTGTCCCATTGCTGTACGTTGGCGCCATTTGCCGTGCTCGCATTGCTAACCTCAACAATTCTTCCGCTGTGACGGGCTACAATCTTATAAAATCCATCGCCTGTAGCCACCAGAATAAATTGCTGGTTTGTCGTTCCGTTATACGGATACTGCTCTACATTGGCACCATTGGCGGTATTGAAACCATTTACATCTAACGACTGCCCGCTGTGATTGGCGATGATTTTGTACAATCCGTCACCCAGGTGTGTAAACGTAAACTTCTGGTTGTTTCCTGTATTGACAGTTCCCTGCGCTACATTGGCTCCATTCGACAAACTGGCACCCCAGACATCCATGTTTAAACCACTGTTTCTGTTTTGCAGAAAGAAGGTCTGGTTGCCTAAAGAAGTCGTTCCGTTGGCCAGAATTCGAATCGAAGTCACTTTATCATTCCACGTGCCATTCAGACAGGAATTATCCGAATTAATTACGGTTGAAGCTCCTGTAAAGTTATCATCCTGATACAAAATAGCCTGAAATCCCTGTGTAATTCTTAGTGAAGAAATATCATCGTTCAACACGCCCAAAGAATTCAGACGCGCCATATTGTAATCGCCAATGGTTAGTCCGCCTGAAAATCCGGTATAATTACAATCTTTATATACTGTAATCACGCCTGTTGAAGGAGTGATATTTCCTCCCGGAGGAATCGTACCTGTAATCGAATAACTACCAATCGAACCATAAGCCGAATAGCCGCCGTAGCCTGCATTTCCTGCTCCGTTACCATCAACACCAATAAAGTATTTACCAGCCGGAAGGTTTACATTCATAGACGCATTCAAAGCAAAAGGATCCGAATTCCAATAGGTGCCCATCTCTGCTCCGGCTGCATTGTAAAGCCTGATCAAAAGATGCAGGTTTCCGTCTCTTCCTACTGTATTGGCATTAATCGAAACATTTCCGCCACCTGTTGTAAACGTAAAAAAGTCATAATCAGCTTCACTGGAAATTATTCCGTTTTTTTGGTTGATGGCACCGCTTCCGTTGTAATCTAAATTTGCTGCGGAACCCGTCGTATTTCCGTAATCATCACCACGGTATCCGACACCAAACTTGGCACTGGCAATAATTGCGACATCATCCTGAGTGTTGTTGGCATAATTGTATTCTCCTTTGCTCCATTGCACGACAGGTCTGTAATATCCTGCTCCCATAATCGGAGCCCAGGAAGTACCGTCGATTCCAAGGAAGTAGCCTTCTGACGGATTGGTACGGCCGTCATGACCAAGATCGAAAGTATGACCAACTTCATGCGCTGAGGCATCTCCACCAGATTTACCCGAGGTAATAAATACCCAGCACGGTACATCATTGTCCCAGTTAAAGGATCCAATATAAGCAACGCCTCCCGCCCCCGGGGCCGCAGTATTGGTTGGAGTTACCACCACGCGCATTCTTCTGTTTCTTGGGTAGGAATTAAAAACCGCTTCGCTTGTGGTTACATTCACGCTGAAGGGTCTGTAATCTTCTGAAACGACTTCCCAATGCTGCTGTACATCTGCATCGCTCATTCCGGATGGTGCTGCATTGATGGCGTTTCCGTTGTTCCAAAGGTTTCCGGCCGGCATGTTGTAACCGTCAAAATCCAGCATGACACAGCCTGCTGCTCCCGGTAAACTTTGTAAATTCAGTAAAGCCGGCGCAATGGCTGCTGCGGTCGCTTTGCTGGTTTTCTTAGTGGTGTTTTCAGGAACATTTTTATAGTCGATACAAATCAGGGTATTAATGTCAACTTTTTCAACATACGCATTTCCCTGAGCATCCGAATAGTATTTATAGGCTTCTTTAGACTTTTTGAAAATGATATGCCCTTGCAGCGATTTGTCCATCACCTTCAGGTAAAAAGAAGATTCTGCTACATTTTTGATTTCTCCGATCAAAAACTCACTGGAAGATTTTGACTCTTTGAAATTAATCTTTCCATTGAAGCTTTTGGAATTGGAAACCTGAAGTAAAACTGTTTTTTCGGTACTTTTTGAAGTTGAAGCAACTAGTTCTTTCTTTAGATTATTCATAAATGTCTTACTCGAACCTAAAGAGGTTTGTGCAATGGCAAAACTGCTAAATGCCATAAACACGAGAAAACTTAACTGAAATCTGTAATTGTTTTTCATATAATATTTAAGGTTTGGGGTTACTATTTGTATGTTGCCTGATTTTTTAAACACATTGAAATAATATAGGGCTTAAAAAAAAATGCGTTAAATGTTTTTCTCACGCAGATCTGGGAGATGGAGCAGATTTCATGCTTGCTTTTGTCATCGTGGCGGAGGAAGGATCACTGGAAACTCCTCAAAGAAATGGGCAAACTTTGTCGAAATGACAAATTAAACTCAATCACAACAATGAAAAATCTGCTCCATCTGCAAAATCTGCGGGAAATAAAAAATCTTTTACATCCTTTACCCGAATAGCTATCGGGAGTGGCTAATAAAAAGTACTATTCCCTCTTTCTACTAAAAGGAAGAAATAGCACTTTTATAAAAACTTATTTCTTAATAAAACGTCTTACCGTTTTGACTCCGTCCTTTTCTACTAAAATCAGATAGATTCCGCTTTTTAAACGTGTCACATCAATGCTGTTTCCATTGCCTTTTTGTGATAGTACCGTAGCACCATCCTGAGAATTGATAATACTCAGGTTTGCCTCGGAAACATCAGCAGTAAAGAAAAGTTCGTTATCGGTCGGACTTGGATAAACGGTCAGGCTTTCAATCTTATCCTTAGAAGCTGATTTTGCTGCTAAAGTTGATGCCGCCTTAGTGATTCTGATCCAGTTGATATTCACACCCGTGTTCTGAATATAAATTCCGAAATTGTACGTTCCGGCGTTTACACTTACGGTCTGACTTACTGTTTGCCAGTTTTGCCATCCTCCTGTATTGGGAATATTTACAGCACCAAGCTGAATCGTTCCTGCACTTAAATCAGATGAAATAATTGCACCGCTAACACCACTGGCTACTCTGTACTCGATCAGATAAGAACCCGATGTTGGAAAATTAATATTGCTGTACGACATCCAGTCACCCGTATCGGCATAGCCAACGTTTAAGCCTCCGCCGGAGTCTGTGGTAGCTTCCGTCTGAATTCCGCTCATGCTGGTATAACTCTCCGCTTCAATCAATACCGAAGACGAACTTGTTACCGCTCTGACACGGACAGAAGTAGCAACATCATTAAAACTATTTGCTACGAGACACGTATTATCAGAAGCAATTGCAGCAGAAGCGCCAGAAAAATTATCATTGGCATAAAGCACTACTTCATAACCATTTTGCACCTTAAGTGAAGAAATATCATTATCTGAAATTCCTTTAGCCTGAAGGTTCGCTAAAGTGTAGTTGCCAACTGGTAAACTCACCGCATATCCGCCATAATTACAATCTTTATACACCGTTGCAACACCGGTTTGCGGACTATCATAAAATGTTTGTCCGGCCAGATTTCTTCTTTTCAGTCCCTGTGCTTTATAATTCGCAACCAACGTATTAATCTGGGTCAGATCTAATGCTGTATTCTTGTAATACAAAACCCAGTCTGTCATGAAAGTATTCTCTCTGTTACCAGTGCCGGTACCTAATACATTATTCCAGATCCAATTGGCGAATGCCACCTGCATCGTACTTCGGGGATAAACCGGAAGACCTGCCTGCGTTTCATTATCAGTAACAGAATGAGTGGCAATAAGCGTGTTATCCATATAATACCTGATATTTACACCATCTGTGCAGGTAGCAATAAAAGTATGCCACCCGGCCAATGATTTTTGCTGGGTAGAATAAGTTTTCCAGGGCTTCCATGGATTTGCAATATATTTGTGATAGGAAGTCGTATACCCCACCCTGTTGTCCGGAGAAACTCCCCATTTATCAGCAGCCATATACTCTATGATATCCATTTCACTATATTTTGCACCATCCTGCGCAAGACTTGAACTTACAATGGTAAAAAAGGTCTGTATATTGGCATCTTTAGTGGCAAATGATTCATCTGACAAATAGACTCTTGACGCATAGGTTCCTTCAAAATATTCATAGGAACTTTCGATTCGCGAGTGTGTTACAGCTTTTGACTGACCATTAACCGTTGTTTTTAATGTCATCAGCTTATTAGCGGAATCATTCGGGTCTGTAATAAAAGCGACATTATTCCTGCTGTATGTTGCTCCTTCCGGTGGCCCGCTCACTCCATTGATAATTTGCCATTTGTTAAATGATGCCAGCTGCGGGTCAGTATTGCCTGAATAATTAAAATCATCAAACATGATTACCTGCGCATGACCGCTTAAACCAACAAAAATAAAGGCCAATAAGAGTAGCTTTGAATGAATTAAAACTTTTATATTTTTCTTCATTTTACCTTATTTCTTAATAAAACGTCTTACTGTTTTAATTCCGTCTTTTTCCACTAAGATCAGATAGATTCCACTTTTTAAACCCGCAACATCAACACTGTTGTTCGTGGCTTTTTGCTGTGAAATCGTAGCGCCTCCCTGAGAATTTATAATACTCACGTTGGCTCCGGAAACTTCCGCACTAAAGAAAAGCGTTTCTTCTGTTGGGTTCGGATAAATAGTAAGACCTGCAATATCAGTCGATTTTGCATTTTCTGATGAAACTGTTTTCGCTGCTAAAGTCGCACCCGATTTTGTGATTCGGAACCAGTTCAGATTCACACCTGAATTTTGAATGTATATTCCGAAATTATACGTTCCGGCACTTACGTTAACCGTTTGGGTTACCGTTTGCCAGTTTTGCCATCCTCCGGTATTCGGTACATTAACGGCACCAAGCTGAATGGTTCCTGCACTTAAATCAGAAGAAATTCTGGCTCCCGAAACAGCGCTTGCAACTCGGTACTCAATTACATAAGCACCCGATGTTGGAAAATTAACATTGTAATACGCCATCCAGTCGCCGGTATCTGCGTACCCTACATTTAGACCTCCGCCTGTATCTGTAGTCGCTTCTGTCTGAACACCACTCATTGAAGAGTAACTCTCTGCCTGAATTAGAGTCCCGCCTCCTACTGGTGGCTGGCTTCCTGTAATTACCTGATTGACGGCTGTTAATAATGATTTCGAACCCACAGCATCCTGTGACAATTCCCAAATCATGACACCGCCCGCATTTTGAATCGCAAAGGTAGTTTTTGCTTTAATCGTTGGGATTCCGTTGTAATAAATCGTATTGCCTACCTGATCCTGATTTTCTGAACCGGGATACTGGGCTATGATATTGGCATAGGAAATTCCCTGATTGGCTGAAGCCCCAAAACCGTATCCGTAAAAAGGAAGTCCGATGATGGCTTTACTAGCCGGTAAGCCTCTTCCTGTCCAGTAATTAAACTGGTTTACCGCCATACTGTACGGAGAGTGCTGCCCGGGATTTCCGGGTGCCCATGGCCCAGTGGCATCATACGCCATGATATTGATCCAGTCGTACGCAGCAAAAGTAGACGCAGGTACATTGGCACCACCATATCCTTCTGAAAGCGCTGCTGTAATTTGTTTTCCGCCTGCATGCAGTTTGTTTGCCAGGGCAATTACGAAACCTCCGTAATCCCCATTGATCGCCGGACCTTCCAAATCCACATCGACACCGTCAAAGTTATGGGCGACTACATAATCATAAATTTTCTGAATGAAAGCTGTTCTGTTTCCGGGTGTGATCAGATTGAAATAATTGTCACGAATGGCTCCTCCTTCAGAAATTGATCCTCCTCCAAGGGAAACAAAAACTTTTACGTTTTGCGCATGCGCCGCATTGATGATCGTGTTACTTCCGGAATTGAAACTCAGGTAGCCGTTGGCATCGGGATTTTCGAACGCAATATTGATGTGCGTCAATTTACTGTACTGGACACTGCCTGAAAAGGAATTCAGGTCAATCCAGTTTGGGATGTAAGCAATAACTTTTTTTTGGGCCATTGACAGGTTTACAATACCCAGAACGAAAATCAGGATCCATTTCAGCTGGATCGCTTTGTAATTGTTTTTCATAATAATTTTTTAATAGATTAATATTTATAAATTTTGGGGGAGAATTTAAAAAACCTCAAAGGATCGATTTTAGATTTTAGATTTCAGATTTTAGATTGATTTGAAATTTTTAAATTTGAAATTTACCCTTCGAGGCTTTAATCATTTAAAACTATTTTTTAATAAAACGTTTCACCGTTTTCTGGCCGTCTTTTTCTAATACAATCAGATAAACACCGGCTCTTAAATGCGAAACATCTACACTGTTATTGTTTACTTTTTGTCCGGAAACTACTGCTCCGGTCTGAGAGTCTACGATGCTTACATTTCCTGAAACTTCTGCAGTGAAGAAAAGTGTAGTATCTGCCGGACTCGGATAAACGTTTAAGGCCACAGGAGCTGCTTTTTCTTCAACTGTTTTTACCTCAGCTATTTTTGCTGCCGCACCTGTTTTTGTGATTTTAATCCAGTTGATGTTCATTCCTGTATTTTGGATGTAGATCCCAAAATTGTACGTTCCCGCATTTACGTTTACCGTTTGCGAAACCGTCTGCCAGTTTTGCCATCCTCCGGTATTTGGTACATCTACAGTACCCAAAACAATAGTTCCGCCGTTCAGGTCAGAAGATAATTTACCTCCCGTTACGCCGCTGGCTACTCTGTATTCGATCAGGTAAGAACCTGTAGTTGGGAAATTAATGCTGTTGTAAGCCAACCAGTCCCCTGTTTCCGTATAACCCACATTCGAACCACCTCCGGTATCTGTTGTTGCTTCTACCTGAATGCCGCTCATAGCTGAATAATCTTCTGCCTGAATTAAAACGGAAGCCTGAGAAGTCGTTGCCGGAACCAGTTTCCATTGTCCGCAAGTCTGGTTGTTGTTGTCCCATTGCTGTACGTTGGCACCATTTGCCGTGCTGGCATTGGTAACCTCAACAATTCTTCCGCTGTGTCTGGCAACAATTTTGTAAAATCCGTCACCTGTTGACACTAAAACAAATTGTTGGTTAGTCGTTGCATTGTAGGGATACTGCTCTACGTTTGCGCCATTGGCTTTATTGAAATTATTAACGTCTAACGACTGGCCGCTATGATTGGCAATAATTTTATATAATCCGTTACCTAAATGCGTGAAAGTAAATTTCTGGTTGTTTGCTGAATTTGGAGTTCCCTGAGCAACATTGGCTCCGTTTGCTAAACTGGCAGTCCAGACATCCATATTTAAACCGCTGTTTCTGTTTTGTAAAAAGAAAGTCTGATTTCCTAAAGTCGTCGTTCCGTTGGCCAGAATTCTGATAGAAGTTACTTTATCATTCCAGGTGGTATTCAGACAGGCATTATCAGAATTAATTACTGTTGAAGCTCCGCCAAAGTTATCGTCCTGATATAAAATCGCCTGAAAACCCTGCGTAATTTTAAGGGAAGAAATGGCGTCATCATCAATACCTAATGTTTTTAATCGGGCCAGATTATAATCTCCAATTGTTAATCCTCCGGAAAATCCGGTGTAATTACAATCTTTATAAGCCGTAATCACATCTGTAGTAGCGGGAACTGAAGGAACAGTTCCGGCATAGCCTCCAAAAACAGCAATTACTTTTGTTGGCTGTGGCGAATGAAGCGATGGCGACTGATCGGCCACATCATCATAAGCAAATCCGTACGCCAGATTGTCTACGCTAATGCCCGGCAAGTGCCAGAATTTAGAATAATGATTCGTTGGATTCACCTGATAAAATTTTGAAGCATCGTACCAGTTTTGCTGTCCCGGATTTGGAGTTGTCGTGTTGACAACATGTCTGTTGATTGCCGCTGTAAGTTGCGCCTGAATTACCAAATCCAAATCTCCGTCCACCAGTCTTCTGTCCAGAACACCTTTTCCTTCCAGGGCTTCCTGAGTCGAAGGGCGGTTTTGGACTCTTCCGGTACGGCCCACAAATCCTCCGGATTGTCCCACCATTTCCAGTTGTTCTCCGATCACTCTTCCTTTGAAAACTCCGGCATCTCCGGCATAAAATATTAAATCTTCGTTTTTATATTTGTTCCAGATGGCATCGATATACGATTTTAGATAATTGGCCTGTGGTCCTACTGAAGTTCCTCCTGTCCCGTCAGCAAAAGCAGGTGTTTTGGATGGTGCTGTAATCTCTCCGGTTGTATTGTTTACACAACCCTGAAATTCTGAAGGTACATTGGCTTTGAAAGCCGCCACAATATCAGCATGCTTCTTTAATTCGCCCACACGTTTCTGGTATCCGTTTGCACCAAATAATTCCAGTCCCATTGGATATTTATATGAATCGACTCTCGAAGGATTTCCAAAAAAACCGTATTGGTTATTGGTCAATTCGATGATCTCATATAAAATTCCCTGGTTTGGGTCTGTTGCATTTAAAGGGTTTGGCGAAGTATATCCCGACGGCGCACCACTGGCACCAAAGAAGTAAAAATACAACTGCTGTCCTTTCGCAATAAAAACCCTGCAGCCTGCAATCTGCGGCAAAGTGAAAGTTTTGTTCGGAATTTCACTCAGTTTGGTAAAGCAGTTGGCGTATTTGGAGTTTTGTCCCGGTCCGGTGTTTCCGCCAATGGTTGGCCCGGTCACGGTATTGTAAGAGGCACTCATTGGTAAAACCTGGCTTGTTTTGGCGTTTACCCAAACATGATTTCCGGTGTTATAATCAATACCAACGATGGCCACATATAACTCGTTGTCATTAAAGGTTGACGTATTACTGATGGTAAAGGGAATAGGGCCCTGACCATGGATCCAATTTGAAAACACTAAAAATAGTGTCATCAGAAAAAAAACTCTTTTAAGTTTAATTATTCTCATATGTAAAGTTTTATGGGGTTACTAAATAAAAATTTAAATGTGCAATCACTTTACGTACAAAATGATTGTAGTAACCCGCCAGATGTGATGGTATGGTGCTATCCTTAAATTTAAACTGCCGGCATATGGAAACCGGTATATTTACTTTTAATTCATCACACCCAACGGATTTTTAATTATTATTTTAGGACGGTCCGCGACTGTGCAAAGCGAAAAATTAGTCACTGCCCATAGCTAGCGGAATAAAAGATTAGTACCGATTTTTTTATAACTAACGCCGGTAAAAATCTTTTAAATCCGTAGCAAAAAAGGCATGCTGCACTTTGCGGACTGTCCTGCTATTTTTTAATCAGCTTCTTCGTCCAGCTCTTTTCATCCGAACTGAAATTCAGGATGTAGATTCCTTTAGGAAGTCGGCTGATATCAATAATGCTTTGATCTGCGGTCGTATTTATTTTGTTTTTAATTACCAGATTACCGGCCAGATCATGAATCGTAACTTCTTTATTTTTCAGATTCCCAGTTACCGAAAGTTCAATATAATCACTTGCCGGATTAGGGTAAATGGCTAAATCTGTTGTCACGGTTTCCTGAGCGATTTCTTTAGAAGCCGAAGCTTGTTTGGCAGCTGATGCCGTTCCGTAAGCTTCAATTTCAAATAAAGAATATCCGTAAGGGGCCAAAGCTTTGGCCGTACATAAAATTCGAAGGTATCTTCCTGTACCGCTTACCACCAGATCATCTGTTCCTCCGTCGCTGGCCGTTTGTGTGTTTATGGTTTCATTTTCGGTAAAAACATTATCAGTGGAAAGCTGGACTTTGTATTGTGTTGCAAAAGCCGCTTCCCATTTCAACACCACACGGTTAAGGTTATAGCTGCTTTGTAAGTCCACATAAATCCATTCGCTGGCATTGGCAAAAGAACTGGCCCATCTTGATACGGTACCGTCTCCATCTGTTGCTTTGGAAGCCGAAAGTGTGGCATTTTCTTCTGTAGAAGCTACGGCGGTTTTCGCTAAAGCTAAATTGACATTGTTCGTCGGAGGCGTAATATTTCTCACAATCACGTCGCTAAAAACTCCCGTCGCCAATGTTCCGTTGGCATGAGACGTAACGGCCAATCCGGCATAAATGGTACTTGCCATTGCAATAGTTCTTGGCGTACCGATTTGTGTCCATGTCGTTCCGTTATCCGAAGAATAAGAGGTAAATACATTTCCGGATCTTACGATTCGAAGCCATTTTGGCGTAGTGCCTGCAGCTCCCTGACCAATGGTTGGCACGGAAACGGCATCTCTTGATAAAAATTCTACTCCTGCCGCGGCCGTAATATTGCTCATGGCGTGTTTAGAAGTTGGCGTAAGCGTTTCACGGAACATCACGCCCGCTTTTGCGTACGTATTGGTATTCGTAAGCGAATTTACTTTCGCAATAATTTCAGCATCACCCGTAATCGGCTGATTTACATATTGAAACTGATCGCTGGATTCCCAAATATCAGTTCCGGATCCTTTTACGGTAAACGTTCCACCGGAATAAGTAGCCTGTCCGGCCGGAGTAACAGCACCTAAATCGGTACTTACCCACGGAGACGGCAAGGTGTTTGTCGGATTCTCTGTTGAAACTAAATTCAGACTTCTGATATTATCAAAATAGTAGGTGTTTCCGGAGCTTGTTCCCGGTTCAAACAAGAAAACAAAACGATTTACTTCGCTGTTTAAGGTGGAGGCATCCGGTGAACTTGCATAGGTAAAGGTTACGGTGTGCCAGGTATTGGTTTGTTTTACAACACCCTGATATACGCTGTGTCTTCCCACAGGAAAATTCGACGGAATCGAAGCACTGCTTTCGGCCTGCCACGAGATTACAGATCCAACCGGAGCTGAAGTGTACACATCCATGGCAAATTTTTTGGTTCCGCTTTTGAAATCTCCCACATTTGTGATCGTCGAATTGAACGAGAAGTTATCGTATAATTCTGTTGACTTTCTCACGTATTTCCCAACGTTTGAAGAAGTATTGATTCCGCTGGCACTCGGATTTGCAGCATTCGCCGTATACGTTCCGATAGCATCCCTGAACGTGATATTATGAACGGTCTGATAATCTTCGTACACGACTCCCGGTGTAAAAGTATCCGGTAATTTAGTCGCACCAATTCTGATGTTATCGAAATAGTACGTATCGCTGGTGTAAGATCCGGAGTTGAATAACAATACCATTTGGTTGACAGCCAGATTTGAAGTTCCTTCGTCAGGGCTTGAATTATAGTAGAATGTCAGCGTTTCCCATTGGTTTTGTTTGGTCGTTATGGCCACATAATTACTGTTTCTTCCCGTTGGAAAGTTCGCCGGAAGCGAAGTGGCACTATTTTCTAAATTCAGACTCACCACGGTTCCCACCGGAGCCGAAGTATACACATCGATCATGATTTTATTGGTCTGATTTTTCAATAAACCGGCATCTTCAATCGAACTTTGCGTGTTAAAAAACAAGACGTCGTATTGTTCCGTTACGTTTCTCACGTATCGCGCTACATTCGCGGAAGCGTTCACTGAGTTCGAACCCGGATTCGCTACTACGGAATACGTTCCTGTAGTGGTACCTTTTATAATTTTATTGATCCCGTCATAATTCTGCAGCACGTCTGTAGCAATAATCGGTTTTTCGGGAGCCGCTTTCGTCAGTAAATTATCAAAATAATACGTCGCACCCGAATTCGAGTTGGACTCAAAAAGGAATACAACATTATTGATGGACAACGCACTGGTATTCGGATCGATTACTTTTTCGAATTCAAATTCTATGGTTTCCCATTTGTTTTGTACGGTTGTAGTCGCCTTGTAACCGCTATGTCTTCCGGAAGGATAATTGATTGCCGTTGTTACGAGGCTATTCTCCAATTGCATCGATATTTTCGTTCCCACCGGAGCCGATGTATAAATATCGAAAGAGAGTTTTTTTCTACCGTATACATAATCATTCGCGTTTGAAATAGTTACGTTTTTAATGTTTAAAACATCGTATAATTCAGAGGCGTTACGAACATATCGTCCAACCAAAGCAGAGGTATTCACACCCGTAGCTGAAGGATTCGCAACAGCTTCTGTTAAAACACCTGTTTTTAGCGGATACAGCACATTTCTGTTGCTTTGAAAATCCTCGTGGACTTTCTCTACCGGCAACGGTACTTCTGTCGTAACGGCCAGTTTATAAGTAGTAGCCGTACAGCCGGAAACAGTAGCCACAGCCGAAACATCTCCACCTGTAGTTCCCCAGTTAACGGTAATGGTATTGGTTCCCTGTCCTGAAGTAATGGTTGCTCCTGATGGAACAGTCCAATTGTAACTTGCACCCGCTATTGCCCCGAGCGTATAAGTTTTACCGGTTTCGTTGTGATATACTTTTGCATCCCCTATTACGCCATTTGCAAAACTTCCGTCGTAGACACGTACATAATCCACTTGCAATTTCGCCGGAAAATCACCAGGAACTGGTTCCACTCCTGCTCCGTTTACACTGGTGTAAGGCGTTCCTAAACTCCCTACTGCAAGGTTCAGGATGATGTAAAACTGCTGGTCGTTAAAAGGCCATCCACCATTTACAGTCGTAGCGGGAGTTGCGGTATGAAATAAATTTCCGTCAATAAACCATTTGATACTGTTTGGTCCCCATTCTACGGCATACACGTGAAATTCTGTAGACAAATCGGTTGGAGATGTATAACTTCTTCCGGTATAATGGTACCCTCCTCCGTCGTAGTGAATGGTTCCATCGATGGACTTTGGATTTCTGTGTTTGGCTTCCATAATGTCAATTTCACCTGTAAAGGGCCAATTCGACTGGCCTGCAGGCAACATCCAGAATGCCGGCCAGGCACCCATTCCCGAAGATAACTTCATACGGGCTTCTACTCTTCCGTATTTTAGCGCATATTTTCCCTGAGTGGTCAGTTTTGCGGAGGCATACGGCTGTTGCGGGAAGGCTGCATTAGGCTCGTACTTCGCCTGAATGTTCAGGTAACTGTTGGATCCTTCTTTGACAATGGTTGCCTGATTCGGGTCGTAGCGCTGTGCTTCGGCGTTTCCGAAGCCGCAAAGTGAAGGACAGCCGTTTCCGGAAATACTCTGCCATTTGGCTGCATCAACTGTAGTACCGTTAAACTCATCTTGCCAGACCAGTGTATTACACTGTGCCTGTACTTTTAGAAAAGGGGACAATAAGATCATTGTCAGCATAAAAATCCTTTTCAGGTAATTGAAATTGTCTTTCGGTGGTCGGCCGAAAAAAGAGTCTTTTTGATTCATTTTTTTTTGTTTTTTGTTAGTAAAGCGTATTAACCATCAAATAATCAATTTGTAAAAAACGGACTGTTATTTTTGGTAATAATGGACAATATTAACAAATAAACCACGTAGAAAGCCATTTTAGGGATACGGTTTGACTACGGTACTGGCAAAAAAAATGTAGTAAATAGCCGTCAAACCGCGTAAATACACCTAGGATTATACTGAATAATAAAAAATTAAAAATTAAGGATAAACTCCGTAATATTTGCGTCTGAAGGAAGCTGTAATTTTTTTCGAATACGGTATCGGGTATCTTCAACACCTCGGACAGAAATTCCCAAAAGCGGTGCAATTTCTTTTGTATTGAAATTCATGCGCAGATACGCACACAATCGCATATCGCGTGGTGTTAATTCGGGGAAACTCGTTTTGAGGCGCTGCATGAAATTATCATGAAGCTGATTGAAGATTTCCTCAAACTCATTCCAGTGCTGATCCCCTTGCAGCTCGTGATCGATAATACGGTTTATTTTGGTCAGTACATTAAAATTCACCGCCGAATCTTTCTCTTTTTTTATTTCCGTAATAAGTTCTTTTATAGACAGCAGAATTTCGTTTAAATGAATCAGATTCACCGTATTCGAAGCTACTTTGGCATTTTTAAGATTAATCGTTGCTTCCAGGTTTTCTTTTTCCAGCAACAGCTTCTGTTCATTAAATTCTGCCCGTGTAAACAATAATTCTTTTTCCTGATTGATAATCAGCTGGGCACGATTGCGCTCTGCCACATTTTTTTGGTAGGTAATGATTGTATAAATCAAAATCCCAAAAAGTAACAAATACATTATATACGCCCAGCTCGTTCTGTACCAGGGCGGTAAAATTTCAAACCTGAAAACGGCTTCCTCACTCACCACATCATAAATGTTTTTTGCCCTTACGTGAAAAACATATTCATTCTCGGGAAGATTGGTATATTCTTTTTCGGTCTGAAGGTTCCAATCCGACCATTTGGGCTCAAAGCCTTCCAGCCAGTATTCGTATTTGGTTGCATCTGCCTCATCATAACACAATGCCGCAAACGAAAAATGTAAGGAGTTATTGGAATAAGACAAAACCGGACAAAGTGTATTATCGTTAGCTTCCGTATTCGCAGGGAGCACATCGTACCGGCTGGAATACAAGAGACTGTCTTTTGGAAAAATACATTTTACCTCCGAAATAATCGATTTGTATTTGGTTTGGTACGCCTTCCTTTTGGTACTGTTGTAATGAATTAAACCGTCCTGTGTTCCAAAAAACACGTCACCGTTGGCTGTGGTCTGAATGTTTTCGAAACCCGGAATATATAAGTATCTTAATTTTCGAAAAGGCAATTCTTCCAGATGAAGATTTCCCTGCTTCTTCTGATTTATTTTTCCGGTATTTTCACCCGAAACATACCAGATGTTATTTTCACTGTCGGCTTTCAGCAGGCGAATATGACTTTCCATTCCGAGATATTTCCGGAAAACAGGATCCGGAACCATTTTCTTTGAAGCTGCATCTTGTTTGTAAACGCCTTTTGTGGTTCCAAAAAGAACCTGCTTATTGATTTTGAACGTATTTAAAAACAAACTCGACGGAAAACCATCTGCCTGATTGTAGAAGACAAGGTTTGAAACGGCCTCAAAGGTTTTATTGAATCTCAGTTTATAGATGCCTTTATAACCATGGGCAATCCAGATATTTCCGGTGGCATCCGTGACAATAATCCTGCTGCTTTCCTCAAATCCTTTTATTTTATGCTGATATAGCCAGACATTATTTATTTTCTTCAACAGATATAATCCGGTATAACCGCCCACCAGTAATAAATCCGGATGATTGGGAATAATCACGCCCTGCCAGGCCCCGTCTATTTTCGCCAGTAATTTTGCGGATGCGCCATTAATTTCGAAGATTCCGTTTTTCTCAAAAGCCAGCAGCGAATTTCCAAAAACACCAATATTCCATACATTTTCCGACATTCCGGCTATGTGCTGAAAATGTGCGTTTTCTCTTTTCCCTGTTTTATAGGCCTGCCAGTCCAGCCAGAATAAACCATTATCGGTGGCGATATACAATTTGTCCTGATAAATCTGACTGGAGTATATTTTAGTTTCAGAATTAGACGTATCCAGTATTCTCGACAAAGGCGAAGAAATCTGAATCAGCGAAATACCTTCCTTGAGTGTTACCCACAAATTGCCTTCTTTATCGGTTTTCAGGTTCGTTACATATTCATTTTGCAAACCCATTTGTTTGTTAATATGCTGAATCAATTGTCCCTCACTATCCAGGACTACCAACCCCGTCTGACGTGTACCGATTCCCAGATACCCGTCAGAAAGCAAAACAGCGGTTGAAATCTGATTTTGCTTCAGTAAATAATCGGCTCCCGTTACAAAAGGTTTCAGCAGATTGTCCTTATACGTGAAGAGTCCGTTTTTTTGGGTTAGCAGCAGCAAGCCTTTTTTGGTTTCAAAGATTTTCCGAATCTTCATTCCGACAAACTGTTCACTATTCGGAATTGGAACTAAAGCATCCTTTTCCAGTTTCAGCAAACCTTTTGCATTGTCTGAAACATAGATATCTTTGTTGACTTCGAAAAACTCATCAAAATTAACTTCAGACTTCAGTACTTTGATTTTGTTATTCTTATAAATGAATATGCCTTCGATAGCGAAAAAAATCACTTCATCTTTACGAATAACGGTATGCAGCACATCCCCGAAATTTCTGGACGAAGCGGGAAGCAAATTCACCAGGGAAGTGTATTTGTATTGCCCGTTGGATAACTGAACCACATAGCCAAAATCACCCTGGGCTCCGACATACATTTTATCTTTTTTATCGATCGCAAGCGAACGGACCATACTTTTGTTGTCCGGCTGGGTTACTATGCTCCATCGCACGCCATCAAACTGCATGATCCCAAAATGGTTGGCAAAAAACATCATTCCCTTAGAGTCCTGCAAAACATCCCAATTTTCTGAAGCAGCCTTATAACTTTTCGGATTGTAATTGGTGATGAAAGGAACCCCGATTTTTTTAATTTGGGCGGTAACGATACAGGGCAAAAAGAATAGTAATAAAACTAAAAGTCTACGTATATTTTTCGTCATTTTATTTTGGTGTGTAGGTTATTTTCGTGGCTTGTAAAAACCACCATCGTAAAAACAATCCTTTGGGAGAAGTCGCTTTTACATAAAACAAATCGTTTATTTATTAACAGTAATATTGATAATATATTATTTTACGTCACAAAAAAAACGAATATCTAAATTCAAATATATAAAAATTTATTTTATTGTAACAAATTACATTCATATATCAATTGGATAATGAGAGAATTAGGGGAATTTGATAATTAGAAAATGTGATGATTAGATAATTTTAGGAATGTGGGGTGTGAAATGTGGGACGTGATATCTAAGGTTTGAAATGGACTAGCTGACCTAAACCTTTCCACAGCCAAATTATTCTAAAGAAATCACAATGTATTATAATCAATTGTGTGATTTACTTCGTCTATTCGCTATCGCTCGGATCTCCTTGGGTCGAAATGACAAAGATACCGCACAAACTGAAAACTGAAAACCTAAAATTTCCAATAGAAACGCGTTTCGACTCCGCTCAACGTGACATCTGTACCGTAGCCCCCTGAAAACTAAGACTGTAAACTGAGACTGTAAACCTGAAACTTGAAACCTGAAACCTGAAGCCTGAAACTTGAAACTTAAAATCTAAACTCCAACCATCTCCGCTAACTCCTCATAATTCCTAAAAAGTACAGCACCCTCTGTTTCTAAGTCGGTATCGTTATAGCCATTTGCAAAACCGTACACTTTAAAACCGCCTGCTTTTCCTGCCATTACCCCAGCTTTGCTGTCTTCGACGACGATACAGTCTTGTACTTCAAAACCCATTTCTTTGGCGGCGTGCAGAAATATTCCCGGATCCGGTTTCCAGCTTTTAATGTCGTAGGAACTGAATATTTTATTTTCGAATTTATCCAGTAATCCAGCCACTTCAAGATTCAGTCGGATTTTATCAACCGGACCGCTGGAAGCCACACAATACGGAATTTTTAAACTATTCAGAAATGAGACAATACCTTCCATAGGTTTTACCTGCGTCCTGAAGGCTTCAAAGCTTCTCTGGCGGTATTCATTTTCAAAACTTTCCGGTAGTTTTTTGGCAATGGCATCTTCAATATGTAAAAAGCATTCTTTTAAATTTCGCCCGTTAAAATCGCGATAGGCGTCTTCCAATTTCATTTCGAAACCATGTTCCGCTGCCATTTCCAGCAAAATTCCGTTACCAATTTTTTCTGTATCTACCAGAACACCGTCACAATCGAAAATTATACATTTAACATTCATACTTTTTATTTGCATTGTTAATTAATAGGATTGCTTTCACCAGAAAACAAGAATGTAATTTACAAAAAATATGCTCTGCTTCAGGTATATTTTAAAGGGAGGAAGAAATTTTTGAAACGATCTGTATGATAAAATCAGCCTGTGCGGGATTTATCTTCTTCAATGCTTCGTCGGTTTGAAACCATTCTGCCCTGTCAATTTCGGGGAAGTTTTTAATACTTCCTGATTTGGGAGGCCATTCCATTTCAAAATCATTGCTTTTGACCAAAGTTACATCAATGTCAAATTCTAAAGCCCAGGCAAAAACCGTTTTGCCTGATTTGAGTTTTACCGGTTCAAGAACAATAAAATTATCTTCTGATTCACTTTCAAGTTCAAAACCGGTTTCTTCCTTAAACTCACGTTTCGCCGCAAGTAAAGGTTCTTCATCGGCTGTGAATTCTCCTTTTGGAATGGACCAGCTTTCCAGATCCTTATTTTGCCAAAAGGGACCTCCCGGATGAACCAGTAAAAAATAAATGGTTTTATCTATGAATTTGTAGAGTAATATGCCGGCGCTTTGTTTCATGGAAATTATATTGAATATTTAGTTACATAAAGATAAATACTTTACCTTACGTAAATTACAATTATAAACTTTTTAATCCTAATACTTTTATTTCGGGTTTTCTGTACATTTTTACCCCAATTTTGTATTCCTTTCTAATAATTGATTTGTAAATTTATAATACGTAACATTTTCATTTAAATAAATTAAAACAAATACTATCTTGAAAAAACACCTTTTATTAACCGCTATACTGGCCTGTAATTTTGCCGCTTATGCCCAGAACAAAATTGTAACCGTTACTAATTTGCTTCCGGTAGACCGAGAATTTGAAACGGTCGAATTGACCAAAAAATCGCTGGGACTCCCTTCTTCCGCTAAACTTGAAAATTATGCCGTAAAAGAAACAAAGTCCGGTTTATCTTTAGAAAGTCAGTCTGTAGATAATGACGGCGACGGCAAAGCTGATGTTTTATTGTTCCAGCCCAAAATAAGTGCTTCTTCTGAAAAAGAGTATGAAATTGTGCCATCAGATGCTGCGGACTCCAAAAACATCAATTGCTATTCGAGATTTGTTCCGGAACGTACCGATGATTATGCCTGGGAAAACAATAAAGTGGCTTTCAGGACATATGGTCCCGTGGCGCAAAAAATGGTGGAAGACAAAATTCCGGGCGGAACGCTGACCAGCGGAATTGATGGCTGGCTGAAAAGGGTCGACTATCCGATCATTAATAAATGGTACGAAAAAGCCACTTTAGGAACCGGAACGTACCATAAAGATACGGGTGAAGGTTTAGATAACTTTCATGTGGGAGACAGTCGCGGAATTGGCGGAATTGCCGTGAATGAGAAAGGAAAATATTATTTTTCCAAGAATTTCATCAGCTGGAAAACCATTACCACCGGCCCGATCAGAACCAGTTTTATACTAAACTACGCCAAGTGGGATGCCAATGGTCATAAAATAACCGAATCGAAACTGATCAGCCTGGATTACGGAAGTTACCTTTCGCGTTTTGAAATCGCTATTAAAGGTACCAAAAACATCGCTGCCGGAATCACGCTTCACGATAAAAAAGGTACCATCGGAACAAATGTAGAAGAAGGCTGGCTAAGCCACTGGTAACCTATCGACGACTCTGAAATCGGAACCGGTCTTGTGGCTCCAAAAGGTACTTTGACCGCTTTTGACAATCACCTTACAGAAGAAGCAGATCTGAGTAATCTGTACGGGAATTTAAACGTCAAAAAACACAAAGTGGTCTACTACGCAGGTTTTGGATGGAAAAAAGGAAGCCCTTTTAAAACCCAAAAAGAATGGGAAACGTATTTAAGTTCCTTTGCGAAGAAAATAAATAATCCTTTGGTTGTTAAGGTGAAGAAATAATTCTAAACCCGACAGGTTTCAAAAACCTGTCGGGTTTTATACATTCAAAGTGTTTTCGTAACAGGAAAATAGTTCTCCTTCAAAATGATTTCCAGCGGAATATAATGGGTACTTTCTACCGTTTCCTGTAAAACTAATTTTTTATACAAATGATTGATGCCCATATAGCCCTGTTCTTCGGGTCTTTGGTTGATCAGAAAATCAATGATGCCTTTATTTAAGTATTCGATATTTTCTTTCAGTAAATCGTAACCAATAATACGAATGCCCCTGATGTCGTTTTTTTCTAAAAAGCGGGCCACAATATAGGCTCTGGAATTAGGGACAAAAATACTGTTAATGCCTGAAAACAAATCCATATTCAACTGGTCTATCCCGGAATCTTTAATCGTCACTTCCGAGAACCTGAAATTAGTCAGTTCCCCGTGGTCCTTAAAAAAGGAATAAAATCCGTCGATACGCTGCAAATAAACCGAAGTGCTTTCTATTTCCCTCGTAATTTTAAAAATCAGTACCTGCCTTTCGTTTTTCACCGCAAAACTAATCAGTCTTCCGGCCAGATATCCACTCTGAAAAGCATCCTGTCCAACATAAGCATGTTCCTGGTTGCTTTTAATATGAGAATCAATCATCACCACCGGAATTTTCTTCTTTTCATATTCATTTAAAAAACGAATGGATTCTTCGTAAAATATCGGCGCAAACAACAGTCCGTCGCATTCAAAATCCAGTACTTTTTTGACCGATTCCTTAAAAGAAGCCATATCAAAATCGTAGAAAAAATAATCCAGTACCACTCCGAATTTTCGGAATTCAATAGCTGCTTTATCGATTCCGGCAATCTGGCTTTTCCAGTATTCGAGATTTTCATACTTAGGCAGGAAAACTGCAAAATGAAATTTTTTATTCAGGGCCAGGTTACTTGCCAGAATATTTCTTTTGTAGCCGTATTTTTCAATGATAGCATTTACTTTATCCACATTATCCTGCGTCACCTGTCCGCGATTGTGAATAATCCTGTCGACAGTTCCGGGAGAAACACTGGCTAATTCTGCTATTTTTTTAATCGTTATGATATTGTAAGTATTTAAGTTAAAATGATTCCGTAAGCGCGTAAATTTAATTTTTTTTATCAAAGATAAATGGTTTGAGTTAACTTTTTACATACATTTGTAAAAACCGTGTGCGTACACGAAAAAAAAACAAGCGCTATATTTTAAGGAACAAAAACGACTTTAATCACAACATACACAACCTACTATAAAAACAGACTAAACGATAATTGATTCATTACATAATGCCACAAAATATTACAGCCTGCATCCGAATTTTAAAAAAGCCTTTGATTACGTAAACCAAAATGACCTGTCCCAACTGGAAGAAGGCGCTTTTGATATTACCGAAGGCCTGAAAATAATTGTCATTGCCGGCGAAGGAACTACCAGAGAAGAAAGCATAAAAGGTTTTGAATGCCATGATAAAAATATTGACATTCAGATTTCCGTTAAAGGGCCAGAGACTTATGCCTGGAAACCGAGAGAGAAATGTACCCATCCAAACGGGGAATACAGCGACGAAAAAGATGTTCGCTTTTTTCATGATGCTCCCGATATGTTTTTCCAATTGCAGGAAAAACAGTTTGCCATTTTGTTCCCGGAAGATGTACATGCCGCCATGATTGGCGAAGGAGTATTAAAAAAAATCGTTTTTAAAGTAAAAATATAAGCTATGAACGCTATTCAGAATACCATAGATGTTATTGTACGACAAGGTATACTCCCTTTGTACTTCAATACCGATGAAAATAAAAGTATCGAAGTGCTCCGCGTGCTTTATAAATCGGGAATCAAAGCGGTCGAATACACCAACAGAGGCCCGGAAGCAGTCTCTAATTTCCGTAAAATGGTCGAAATACGAAATGCCGAAATGCCCGGAATGCTTTTAGGAATCGGTACCATAAAAAATATCGAACAGGCAGAAGAATTTTACAAGATCGGAGCTGACTTTTTTATAAGTCCCGGATTTGTAGCCGAAGTATCTGATTTCCTGCGAAGCAAAGAAGTTTTATATGCCCCGGGCTGTATGACGCCCACTGAAATTATAACAGCCGAAAATGCCGGAATTAAATTCATCAAACTTTTTCCCGGAAACATTCTGGGCCCGGATTTCCTGAGCGGTATAAAAGATATTTTCCCCAACCTGATTTTTATGCCTACCGGCGGTGTGGAAACCACCCTTCAAAGCATTCAAAGCTGGTTTACAGCCGGAGTTTCGGCAGTTGGAATGGGAAGCAGACTGATCAGTAAAAAAGTAATGGAACACGAAGCGTACGATACGATCGAAAAGGAAACAGTAAGGGTTTTGTCTTTGATTGAAACCATCAGAAAAAAATAAATTATAGTAACTCAAATATGGATTCAATCTTTAACCTTAAAGGAAAAATTGCACTTATTACAGGCGGTGCCGGCGTACTCGGAAGCAATATGGCAAATGTACTGGCCAAACAGGGCGTGATCACCGGAATCGTATCGCAATCTCTCGAAAAAGCCAATGCTGCCGTAGCGGAAATTGAAAAGAACGGAGGAAAAGCATTTGCCATTCAGGCGAATGTGCTGAACAAAGAAGACTTAGAACAAGCAAAGGATTTAATAGTAGAAAAATACGGCCGTCTGGACATTCTCATCAACGCTGCCGGCGGAAATATGCCCGGAGCGACGATCAGTCCGGATCAGGCGATTTATGATTTAAAAACCGAAGATTTACAAAAGGTGGTGGATTTAAACATAATTGGAACCATGCTTCCGTCTCAGGTATTCTCGGAACTTTTTGCGAAACAGAAAGAGGGAATTATTATCAATATTTCGTCAGCCTCTGCACAAAGACCTTTAACCAGAGTCGTAGGATATTCGGCTTCAAAAGCAGCAATCGACAATTTCACGCAATGGATGTCGGTCGAACTGGCAACCAAATATGGCGAAGGAATTCGCGTCAATGCCATTTCACCGGGCTTTTTTATCGGCGAACAAAACCGTGCGTTACTACTGACCCCGGACGGAAAACTGACGCCAAGAGGTGAAAAAATCATCGAACATACTCCCATGGGCCGCTTTGGAACCCCTCAGGATATAGACGGCGCATTGCTGTTTTTATGCAGTGATATGTCAAAATTTGTAACAGGAACCATTCTGAAAGTAGATGGAGGATTTGCTGCAACAAGTATTTAAAATAACTACCAAATAATAAAATGGAATGGAACAAACGTTAAGATGGTTCGGCCCAAACGATCCGGTTTCTTTACAAGATATTTTACAAACCGGAGCAACCGGAATTGTGACGGCACTACACCATATCCCAAATGGGGAAGTATGGCAGATAGAAGAAATAATAAAACGAAAAGTCGAAATTGAACATAAAAACGGAGATCCGAAAGAAGGCGCCTCAGGTTTGTTATGGTCGGTTGTCGAAAGCATTCCGGTGCATGAGGACATTAAAAAACAAACCGGCAAATACCTGCAGTACATTGAAAATTATAAAGAAAGCATTAGAAATCTGGCTTTGTGTGGTATCCAATGCATCTGTTATAATTTCATGCCTGTTTTAGACTGGTCCAGAACCGACTTGTCTTATGAAATGCCGGACGGATCAAAAGCATTGCGTTTTGACAGTAATGCCTTTGCTGCTTTTGAATTGTTTATTTTGAAAAGACCGGGAGCCTCAGCAATATACTCATCCGCACAGATTGAAAAAGCGACGAAATACTTCGAAGCCATGACTGATGCTGATAAGGTAAAGTTACAGCAGAACATTCTGGCCGGACTTCCGGGTGCGGAAGAAGCATATACGGTCGAAGATTTTCTGGTAACCTTAAGCGGTTATAACCATATCGACAGGCAAAAACTGAAGGATAATCTTTTCTTTTTTTTAAGAGAAATCATTCCCGTGGCAGAAAAAGCAAGTGTTTTAATGGCCATTCATCCCGACGATCCGCCCTACCCGATTTTAGGATTACCCAGAGTTGTGAGTACTGAAGAAGACCTGACCGAACTGATGGCCGCCATAGATTCTAAGTCAAACGGGTTTACCATGTGTACGGGTTCCTATGGCGTAAGAGCCGATAACGATTTACCGGGAATCGTAAGACGTCATGGTGATAAAATGAATTTTATTCACCTAAGAAGTACCGAAAGAGATGAAGAAGGCAGTTTTTACGAAGCCAATCACCTGGAAGGCAATGTCGATATGTATGAAGTGGTCAAAGCTATTTTAGAAGTTGAAAAAAGAAACGGCAGCACTTTACCGATGCGTCCGGATCACGGTCATCAGATGCTGGACGATTTACATAAAAAAACAAATCCGGGATATTCAGGAATTGGCCGTTTAAGAGGGCTTGCCGAATTGAGAGGCCTTGAAATGGGGATTAAAAGAAGCGTTTAAGTTTTTTTTTAGCCACAGATTAAAAGGATTGTTTTTCTGGATGAAAGTTTCACGCAAAGCCGCAAAGTTCGGTAACATTTTGTCATCCTGAGGAACGAAGGATCACACTCGAAACTCTGCAAAGATTGGCTACTTTCTGTGCAGAATGGCTAGTGTGATTTCTCCTTACGTCGAAATGACAAAATGCTTGGGCCTAGTGAATGTTTTGCCACAGATGGCACAGATTAAACGGATTATGTTTCTGAATGAAAATTTCACGCAAAGGCGCAAAGTTCATCTACATTTTTGTCATCCTGAGGAACGAAGGATCACACTCGAAACTCTGCAAAGATTGGCGACTTTCTGTGTAGATTCTCTAATGTGATTTCTCCTTACGTCGAAATGACAAAATGTGCGGCTTTTAGGAATGTATTGCCACAGATTTCACGGATTAAACGGATTTTTTTAGAAACCACCTAAATAGGTTGACACAAACAACATAAAAACTTTGCGCCTTTGCGTGAAATACATTTAAGCCAATAAAAAACTTTACGACTTTGCGTAAAAATAAATTTAACCTATAAAAAAAAACTTTGCGCCTGTGACCCAAATATAACTCCCCAAGAATACCAGCTTTACTAACCACCACAAAAAACCACAAAACATGACCCGCCAAATCCTCTTCATTGGTTGCAGTCTTTTTATTTATAGCATTGCAACAGCTCAGCAAATCCCTAAAATACTTGCGGATCCCAAAACGAATTATCTACCTGATTTCAGCTACGCAGGCTATCATTTTGGAGAAACCAGTCTTCCTGAATCTGAAGGCAAAATTATTAATGCTACAGATTTTGGCGTAAAAGCAAATGATGATTTAGACGACTCGAAAGCAATACTAAAAGCAATACAGGCAGCGAATGCTGTTGAAGGAAATGTAATCCTGCAATTACCAGCCGGAAGGATCATACTGAGCGCAGTTTTATATTTGGAAAGAAGCAATTTCGTGCTTCGCGGCACAGGTTCAGGTACCAACGGAACAGAGATTTACTGCCCAAGACCCATGATGTACTTAAAAGATCCTGAATCACTGGCGGAATTGCGTGAATACCTCACCACTTTCGATAAAAGACAACGTGAAAATGAAAACAATATCGATTTGCCTTTTTCACAATACGCCTGGTCAGGAGGTTTTATCTGGACCCAGATTCCGGGTGAGCGCGTCAAATCATATCTGGATAAATATGAGCCTGCTCCCCAAAGTTTAGCAAAAGTCAGCAGCGGTACTATGGGTGAACACTTTATAACGGTTTCAGATGTAAACGGATTGAAAGTGGGTGATGTTGTCGAATTGCAATTATTCAATAAAGACGGTGAAAATGGCGAAATTATCAAAGATTTATACAAGGGCGCTCGTGTAAAACCGGGTTCACATCACTGGAAATTCCCAAAATTGCCCATTGTAAGACAGCAGGTTGAAATTACCAAAATTTCAGGCTCCAAAATTACCTTAAAAACGCCTCTGACCATCTCTATCAAACCTGGTTATCAGGCTCAATTAACAGAATGGAAACATTTAAGCGAAGTCGGCATCGAACAGCTGCGTTTTACCTTTCCGGACATTACGAGAGTAGCGCATCATGTCGAACCCGGAAATAACGCTATTTTCCTAACCCGTGTTTTTAACAGCTGGGTCAGAGATGTGACCATCACCAATGCCGACAGCGGAATTCTGGCCGAAGAAATTGCCAATGTAACGATTCAGGATATTGTGACTGACGGAAACCATCTGGCACATTATACCGTAACGTTAGGCGGCGTCCATAATGTTTTGGTTAAAAATTTAAAAATCTATAACAAAGCGATTCACCCGCTGAGCTTCAATACTTTTGCGACTAAAAATGTCTACCATAATTGTGAAGTTTTTGCCGATCCGGTTTTGGATCAGCATTCCGGTGCGAATCACCAGAATTTATTCGATCGCATTACGGTTCATATACATCCTGACACCAATATGGCTTATGCCCTGTTTGGAGGCGGCGGAGCCGATTACTGGAAACCTTCGCACGGACCTTACAGTACTTTTTGGAACCTGAACGTACAAGTGATAAATCCGGAAGAAATTCAAAAACCGGTTTTGCTTTACGGCATGAAAGACGGGCCGTTTGCGAGAATCATTGGTGTAAATGGAAACGCTAAATTCGAAGTAAAATACGAACCGGATCCGTATATCGAGTTTTTAAATGAGTCAATGGAAAAAGTTCCTTCCCTATATGACTATCAATTAAAAAAACGATTAAAATAAAATCAGGGACAAAGGTGCAAAGTTGCAAAGGGACAAAGGCACAGAGTAAGAAAGTTTCAGAGATGCAGCGATTATTACAAAAAATCGATTACATAAACTTCAACAATTTGTTCCTCTAAACCTTAGAACCTAAGAACCTTTGCACCTATGAACCTTTGCACCTTAAAAAAAAAGCTATGAAATACAAGATAGTCTTTCTGTTTTTTGTTTTTATCACTGGGAATTTGTTTTCCCAGAATAAATACCGCCTTAAAAATATCTCCACGACCGACGGGCTTTCGCAAAGTTCCGTTATTGCTATACATCAGGATAAACTGGGGCAAATGTGGTTCGGAACGCGGGACGGACTCAATAAATATGACGGCAGTAAATTTACCGTTTTCAGAAATGATGTTACTGATAAAGCGACGATCAGCAACAACGACATTCTGGCTATCGAGGAAGATACTTCCGGAAAAATATGGGTGGGAACGTATAACGGACTGAATTGTTATGATCCGGTTTCGAATACGTTTAAAAGATACCTGCACAACAAAACGAACCATACCATCAGCAGTAATGCCGTATGGTGCATCAGGGAAATTGGAGAAGAGCTTTGGTTTGGTACTTCAAAAGGACTGAGTATTTTCAACAAAAAAACAAAACTTTTTACCTCTGTTTTTCATTCTGATACAGACGCTTCCACTTTGGCGAGCAACAATATTCTGAGCATATTAAAAACTAAAAAAGGAGCCATCTGGGTGGGAACCACAAAAGGTCTATGCAAGATGATCAGCCGGAAAAACGGAAAATTATCTTTTCAAAACTATCCGTTAAACCAAACCGATCTGCTGAATGTACAAGCTATTGCAGAAGACGCACAAGGAAATTTATGGATTGGCACCAAAAACAAAGGGCTTTTAAAAATGGATACAAAAAGCCATTTTATTTCTTTTTTACCAGATGAAAAATACCGAGAAATCCATACCGATATCCGTTCTCTCGCTATTGACAACGAAGGTGCTTTGTGGATTGGCGCTTATGACGGAATTTACATTTACGGCAAAGACAAAAGTCTGGAGAAAATCAATAACACGAACAATAACAACGGAATTGACAAGGTAAAATCGGTTTTTGTAGATAAAAAAGGTTCCGTATGGATTGGCTGTTATTACAAAGGTGTGAATATCTGGGATGTTTCGAATGTCAATTTTTCGAATTACAACCAGAACTCCAAAAAGATTCCGATGAGTTTTGACGTAGTCAGTTCGATCATTACGGACAAAAATAAAAACATCTATTTTGGTACGGAAGGCGGCGGAATTACCATTTACAATCCCAATACCGCAGCGATCAGTTATATCAACAGCAAAACCGGGCAGAACAATAAAAACGATATCAAATCGATGTCCCTTTCTGCCGATAACATATTGTGGATTGGTACTTTTTCTAAAGGATTATCGACTTACAATACGCTTTCGAAAAGAATTGAAGACCAACGTATTAGTCTGGAATTACAGGAATTTCTAAAAGAAACCGGCGTTTATTCCATCAAAACACAAGCCAATGGAATCGTCTGGATCGGGACTTTTGGAAAAGGCCTGATTCGATACAATTCGACTGACAAAACCTTTACCGTCATCGGAAACGATACCGCAAAAGCCAGCTTCCTGACCAACAATATCATTCGAACCCTGCTGGTCGACAAAAAAAATATGCTTTGGGTTGGCACTCAAAATGGCCTGAATTGTATTCCTCTCAATACTTTCAAACCCGGGCAATATGCCGTAAAACATTACTTTTTTGACAACGCGTCGTTATCGGGAGACGACATTCTTACGTTGTTTCAGGACAGCCAGAACAAAATCTGGGTCGGCACAAAAGCAAAAGGGCTGCATTATTTTGATGGAAAAAAATTCAACAGAATCAATTTAAGAGCCGGAAACACGATTATCACTTCTATACATTCCATTTTGGAAGATGACGATAAAAACTTATGGATCAGCACCAATCAGGGCATTATAAAATACAGCATCACTCAGAAAAAAGTGGTATTGTACGACCAGAAAGACGGTCTGGCGAGTAATGAATTCAATGACAATTCTTCCTTAAAACTGGATTCCAATACATTCTACTTCGGCAGCCCGTCCGGCGCGACCTACTTTGATGCGAAGAAAATATCGATCAACAGCTATGCTCCTCAGGTCTTAATCACCAATCTGAAAATTAAAAACCAGACGATTCATCCAAATGATCCGGCAGCAATTTTAGCCAAAAGTATTGGGTATACCAAAGACATCACGCTGGACTACGACAAAGCCAATTTTTCGATCAGTTTTGCCATTCCAAATTACATCCGGTCAAAGAACAATCAGTACAGTTATCGTTTAATTGGCCTGGAAAACAACTGGACAACCACCAAAAACAGCGAGGCAATTTTTGCAATTCAGAATCCAGGAACCTATGTTTTTGAGGTAAAAGGCGCCAACAACGACGGGGTCTGGAACGCCACTCCTACTACACTGACGGTGACGGTAAATCCTGCTCCGTGGCGCAGTGCCTGGGCCTTTTTGTTGTATGGCCTATTGATTGGTGTGGCCTTATACGGTTTAATCTGGATTATCAAATCGAAAGCCAGACTGAAACAAAAATTAGAACTCGAATACCTCGAAACCAAACGAATCGAAGAAAACAATCGGGCAAAACTGGATTTCTTTACCAATATTTCACATGAGTTCCGGACACCCTTAACGCTGATTCTCGGCCCGTTACAACAAATACTGGCCGATTATAACGGAACAAACGAAATGTATAAAAAACTGCTGGTCATCGAAGGAAGTGCCAACCATCTTTTAAGCCTCATCAACCGATTGATGGATTTCAGGAAACTCGAAAACCATCAGGTCACACTCGAATCGGCCAACGGAAATATTGTCAAATTTACAAAGGAAATCTTTTTGTCTTTTATCGAATATGCCAAAGACGGAGGCTACGACTATACTTTTGAAGCCGAAGAAGAGGAAATTCTGGTGTATTTTGACCGTTATAAATTAGAACGAGTTTTCTATAATCTGATTTCAAACGCCTTCCGGTACACACCTAAAGGCGGCAGCATTCATATTAAGATCAAGCACGATCACGAGAACCTGTATATTGCTGTAGAAGATTCAGGAGTTGGAATTGCCGAACAGCATATCGATAAAATTTTCGATTTGTTTTTTGAAATTCCGATGCACAACAACGTGCAGAAGAATTACAATAAAGGAACCGGAATTGGTTTGTCGATCGTGAAAAACATTGTAAAACTGCATAAGGGAACCATCGATGTGGTCAATAAAAAAACAGAAGGTGTCATTTTTACCGTGACTCTTCCGATGGGCAGGGCACATCTGCAGGAAGAAGAAATTATTCAGGATTTCAGAATAAGTGATGATATCGAACAATACACCGCCCAGCTGGAAACCGGTGAAGCTGTGGAACCCGAAGACATTGATGATTTTGTTGTGAATTCCGAAAAACCAACCATCCTTATCGTTGAAGATCATAAGGTGCTGCGGAACTTCATGAAAAATCTCCTCAAAAAAGATTATAATATTATTGTGGCCGACAACGGCAAAACAGCTCTGGAGAAAGCCTTGCACCATGTTCCAAATCTAATTATCAGCGATGTCATTATGCCCGAAATGGTGGGAACAGAGCTTTGTTCCAAAATAAAAGAAAATTTAAAAACCAGTCATATTCCGGTCATTTTACTGACTTCGAGATCATCATTGGTGTATAAATTTGAAGGTCTCGAAAGCGGTGCTGACGATTATATCAGTAAACCTTTCAATCTCATTGAATTTAAGCTTCGCGTCAAAAACCTGCTGAACTCCACAGAAAGATTAAAAGCAAGGTTTTCGAGTGAAGACAGTTTTGTGCCGTCCGAAATAACGGTTTCTTCACTGGATGAGGAATTACTAAAAAAGGCCTTCAGAATTGTAGAAGACAATATCTCGAACGAGCAGTTTGACATTCCGTTTTTCTGTTCCGAATTGGGGGTGAGCCGCACGATGTTATTTTTAAAAGTAAAAGCCTGGACGAATTTTACGCCAAACGAATTCATTCATGAAATACGATTAAAACGTGCTGCCCAATTGTTAGAACAAAATAAATTAAACGTTTCCGAAGTAAGTTATAAAGTCGGCTTCAACAATCCGAAATACTTCAGTAAATGTTTCCAGAAAAGATACGGGGAAACTCCGTCACAATTTGCTGACAAATTTTCAAAACCGCTCTCCGTACTATAAAAAATCCACTGTTTTCAAGGCTTAAAAAAGGGTATCTGTATTTTTAGATACCCTTTTTTGTACTTCTATATCGTTTGCGCCTTATACATTTGTCGTATGAAATTCAAAAAAACAAAATTCATATTACTGCAGATTCTGTTTACGATTCTGATAATCGGAATGAGTTTATTGCTTTTTTATTTGATCTAACATTAACCTTAAACCAAAAAATGAATGTTTACAAACCAAAAAATTAAGTCGCTTAAATGGTGTTTTCTGGTAGTCTTTTTACTGGGAAACATTATTGTGAATGCACAGGAGAGAAAAGTCACCGGGAAAATTACGTCCAGTGAAGACTTGCTCGGACTTCCCGGTGCCAATGTGTACGTCAAAGGATCGTCTGTGGGAGGCACTTCAGATATGGACGGAAACTACTCTGTTTTTGTTTCCGAAAAAAATGCGGTCCTTGTTTTCAACTTTGTGGGATACCAGACTGTTGAAATTCCGGTCGGAAATAAAACGGTTGTCAATATCAGCCTGAAACCGGATACCAAAAACCTTGAAGAAGTAATTGTAGTGGGTTACGGTACCCGTAAAAAGAGTGATATCACGGGCTCTGTGTCTTCTGTCACGGCAAAAGAACTTACTGCTTATCCGCTATTGAATGCAGAGCAGGCTTTACAGGGACGTGCTGCGGGTGTAGCCGTTCAGTCGAACAATGGTGGTGAGCCGGGAGCTCCTGTTAAAATAAGGGTTCGTGGAGGAACGTCTATCAATGCCAGTGGAGATGCCCTTATTGTAGTCGACGGTTTTGCGGGTGTTTCGATGCCGGCACCTCAGGATATCGCTTCTATTGAAGTTTTAAAAGATGCTTCGGCAACGGCGATTTACGGATCAAGAGGGTCTAACGGAGTTATTATGGTGACCACCAAAAAAGGAAAACCCGGAAAACCGGTTATTGAGTTCAGCAATTCAACTTCGACCCAATCGGTGAACAATAAATTGCATTTGCTGAATGCAGATCAGTTTGCTGCGTACCGAAAAAGTTTTACGACACACACACAAGGACCGGCAGATACCGACTGGCAGGATGTCATTTACCGTGACGGACTGGTTTCGAATACGGCATTGTCTTTTTCAGGCGGATCCGATAAAATCAAATATTATGTATCCGGGAATTATTTCAACCAAAACGGAGTGGTCATCAATTCCGGGATAGACAAATATTCCATAGTAAGCAATCTGGAAGCGGACTTAACCGACAGGCTGAAAGTTGGACTGAATACTTTTCAGAGCAAACAAAACAAAGAAGGAATCATTTCCCAGACCGGTGCCGGTGGTACGGGAGCGGCCGGTGTTATCGCGGCAGCCTACCGTTTTATGCCTGATTTAGGAATTTATAAAGCAGACGGCAGTTACACGTCTACGGCTCCGATCGGGGACGATATCGATAATCCGTATGCCACAGCCATGGATAATATACTGGAAACAGTTTCGGTAGTCAGCAGGAACAACTTTTTTGCCAACTATAAAATCACAAAAGATCTTGAATTCAAAACTACTTTAGGCTTATCCGATTCTAATTCACAGACAGGGAGATTCCTTCCGTCGACTTTAATCGCCGGAAAAAATATCAAGGGAGAAGCTTCTGTCAACAACAACAGAAATTCCTCTTTCCTGACAGAAAATTACCTGACGTATAAAAAAGAAATCATCTCAAAAGGAATCCTGACGGTTCTTGGAGGGTATTCGTACCAAAAGAACAAAAACGAAAGCTCTTATGCGGCGTCAAGAGGATTTTTAACCAATACCAATTCGTATCATAATTTAGGGGCCGGAACGGTTTTCCTGAAACCGGATTCCTCTTTATCAGAAACAGAACTGATTTCTGCTTTCGGAAGGTTAAACTTTGATTACGATGACAAATATTTGCTAACGTTTACAGCCAGACGCGATGGTTCTTCGAGCTTTAGTGAAAACTACAAATACGGAACTTTCCCTTCGGGAGCGATTGGCTGGAATATCAGCAAAGAGCAGTTTTTAAAAGACAGTAAAATCATTTCAAACCTGAAACTGAGAGCGAGTTATGGTGCCACCGGAAATCCTTCCATCGGGGCCTATTCTACCCTGTCGAGATTCTCTGAAATTTACGATGTGAGCGGTGACGTAATCGTTAATGCGGTGCAGTTAACTTCATTAGACAATCCAAATCTGAAATGGGAAACTTCCTATCAGCAGGATTACGGAATTGATTTAGGTTTGTTTGATAACAGGATAAGCCTGACAGCCGATTATTATAAAACGATTACCAAAGATTTGCTGTTCAACAGACCTTTACCCGGAGTTTCAGGAATTGGATCTCAGCTTCAGAACGTTGGAGAATTAGAAAACAAAGGCTGGGAATTGGGGATTAATTCGAAAAACTTTATCGGGGCCGATTTCACCTGGTCCACCAGTTTTAATATTTCTTCGAACAAAAATAAAGTATTGAAATTAGCCGATAACAAAGACCTTCTGATCAATTCTACGCCGGGGCATTTCCTGGCAACAGAATCCCAGATTCTTAGAGTGGGACAACCGGTGGGTTCTTTCTTCGGATTTATTTATGACGGTGTGCTACAACAAGGAGAAACAGCACTTCCGGGTAACTTCGAAACTACTGCGGGCGGTGAAAAATTCAAAGATGTAAACGGTGACGGAAAATTAGATTCCAACGATAAAACGATTATTGGCAATCCGAATCCTGATTTCATCTTTGGTCTGAACAATGATTTTACTTATAAAAATTTAGATTTAAATATCTTCTTCCAGGGTTCAGAAGGCAATCAGGTCTTAAATTATACTTTAATGGAACTGGCTTCCGGAAATAACAATGCTACCACAGAAGTTTTAGACGCCTGGACCCCAACCAACACCGATACCAACGTTCCTGCCAACGCGGCAAGAACCAAAAGGGTTACCTCAAGATTTGTGTATGATGCGAGTTATATCCGTCTGAAAAATATCTCTGTCGGATACAGTTTAAGTGAAAAAATTGTTTCTAAAATGGGACTGAGCAAAGTTCGTTTTTACATCAGTGCACAAAACATCTGGACGATTACCGATTATCCGGGATCAGATCCGGAGACCAGTTACCTGAATGACAGTAATGCCAGAAGTAATACGAATCTGGGTCTGGAATATGGAAGTTATCCAAATGTGAAAACTTTTACGTTCGGATTTAATATTAAATTTTAGTCTAATACAACACATCATGAAAAAATATATAGCTTTTATTTTCTTGGGAATATTCGCCTTTGGATGCTCTGATTTAGAAGAACATCCGGTTGGAATCATTCGTCCCGCTAACTTTTTTAACAATACAGACGACTTACAGGCAGCTGTAAACGGAAGTTTTGCCAACATTGCCCACAATAATTACTGGGGAAGGGAATTTACAATTGCACTGATGCTACGGGACGACATGTCTGATATTGGTGACCGAACGACTCAGGCGGCAAGGATAGATGTAAACGATTTTAAAATGAATGATACCAATGCGCTTGTGGCGAACTTCTGGCCACAATCCTATATCATTATTGCAGCGGCCAATCAGGCGATTGAAGGCGCGAAAAAAACGCCCGGTGATCCTGCAAAAGTAAACGCCATCGTGGCACAGGCGTACTTTGCAAGAGCTTTTACGTACTATCACCTTGTTCGCATCTTTGGGGACGTTCCGTATATTGATTTTGCCGTAAATGAAGTTTCACAGGTCGATAAATTAAGCCGGACCAAAGAGGCTATAGTCTATGCCAAAATAATTGAAGATTTAGAATTTGCCAAAAAATGGCTGGACGACAAACCAAAAGTGAAAGCCGTTCCGGGAAAAGGGACAGCGGCGGGTTATCTTGCTTCTGTATACCTGACCTTAGGACAATATCAAAAAGCCTACGATGAAGCGAAATACGTTATTACCAACGAAGCAAAATTCGGTTTGGGACTGGATGCCGATTTTCAGGATTTGTTTAATGCCAATAAAGCAGCTGCATTAAAAGAACCATTGTTTACCATTGATTTCAACAATTTAGTATCCGGAAACTACGGCCAGGACTATACGGCGTTTTTTACGGGTTCTTTAAAAGACGATAGTTACAGCTATGGTCAGGGGTTTTCTGTAGCTGTACCGTCTTTGAAAGTTTTTAACGACTGGGACCAGCGAGATTACCGAAGAGCGGTAAGTTTTGATACGATTATCAGAAAGAAAACAGGTCCGGGCGGTTCTTTGCAGGTTTATCCGTCAAGCGATAACGAAAAAGCACCTCGTCCGCATATTGCCAAATACTTTCGTTTTCCGGGGAAAGCCGGTGCCAACGGAAGAACTTCGCAGCACAATTACATCACCATGCGTTACGCCGAAGTATTGCTGACGGCTGCCGAAGCCTTAAACGAAATTACGCCGGGAACCTCTGAAGCGGACGGTTATGTAAACAGGGTTCTGGCAAGAGCCCGAAACAAAGCCGGAAAACAAGTTTCTTTTCCTGCAAATGTAACTCCGGGATTATCACAGGTGGATTTCAGAAAAATGGTGATTAATGAAAGAAGGCTCGAATTTGCCTTTGAATACATCAGATGGTATGACATTAAAAGACTGAAAAACGGTCCTGAAGTATTTGGCCCGGCTGGTTTTGAGCCTCATGCCAATTTTGATCCGAACAGGGATTACCTGTTTGCCTTACCGGGAACGGAGCTGGCCATCAATCCTAATTTAAAACCAAACAATCCGGGTTACTAAACATTAGATTAATTAGTATGAATAAAGTTAGTTTTTTTACTTTAATTCTTGGGTTTGCATTGCTGGCAACAGCATGCAAATCCGGAATTAATTCCCAAACAAAAAATACCTCTGCAACCGCCAGCACTCTTCTTGAAACCCGTTACAAAATGCTGTTGGAATATCCTGTTGATTCTATGTCTATGCCCCGAAGCATGAACCTGAAATCCAGTCTCATAAAGAAAGTACCTTCGCGAGATTGGACCAGTGGTTTTTTTGCCGGAAACTTATGGCAGCTCTATCGGTTGACAGGCAACTCCGAATACAAAAAACAGGCCGAAAAGTGGACGCCTTTCAGTAAAAAAGAAAGCGTGAACAGCGGTTCTCATGATGTCGGATTTAAAGTATACTGTGCTTTTGGTGAAGGCTTAAAAGTCGAAGACAACGCGGACTATAAAAAAACTATCATCAAAGGAGCCGAAACGTTGTGCACCCGATTTAACGAAAAAACCGGAGCGATTCGTTCCTGGGATTTCAACAAAGACATTTGGGAATATCCGGTCATTATTGATAATATGATGAACCTTGAACTACTGTTTGAGGCGACCAAATTATCCGGCAATAAAAAATTTCACGACATCGCGGTAAAGCATGCCAATACCACACTGAAAAATCAATTTAGGACAGACAACAGTTGTTATCACGTCATCGATTATAATCCTGATACCGGAGCTGTGAGAAAAAAAACCACCCTTCAGGGATATAATGACGATTCGGTTTGGGCACGCGGACAAGCCTGGGCGGTTTACGGTTTTACCATGTCGTACCGATATACTAAAGATCCGGCCTATCTGAAGCAGGCCGAGGCGACAGCACAATTCTTCATGACAAACAAAGACCTGCCGGAAGACGGAATTCCGTATTGGGATTTTAAAGATCCCTCGATTCCAAATGCCGCACGCGATGTTTCTGCCGCAACCGTTATGGCTTCTGCATTATACGAATTGTATGGCTACACCCAAAACAAAAGTTACCTGACTTATGCCGACAAGGTGATCACGACTTTACAGTCAGACAACTATATTGTAAACCCTAAAATCAATGCGCCTTTTATTTTAGATCACAGCACAGGAAACTGGCCTAAAAAAGACGAAATTGATGAACCAATAATTTATGCGGATTATTATTTCCTGGAAGCATTATTAAGAAAAAAAGAATTATAACTTATGAGAAAACAATCGTACCACTATAGCTCTTTTTTTACTTTCATTTTTGTTTTTCAGTTTTGCCTGGGCAGCCTTTTTGCTCAGGCAACTACTGATTTGCGTACTAAAACAAATATCAATGACCACTGGCTTTATTTAGAAAACAATACTCCAAACCTGAACGATGTCCAAAAAGCAGCGAACTGGACCGGAATAAATCTGCCGCACAGCTGGAACAGCGAAGACGCCACCGACTTAAATCCCGGTTACAGGCGTGATGCAAGCTGGTATCAGAAACAGCTCAACATTGCACAAATCGATCCAAACCAACGCTATTTTTTATATTTTGAAGGTGCTAATGTCACAACCAAAGTATATGTCAACGGCAAAGAAGCCGGAGGTCATATTGGCGGATATATTGGCTTTCCCATCGATATTACGAATTATATTAAAGAAGGAAACAATGCTGTTTTTGTTCGGGTAGACAATAGTTATGACATCGAAATTATCCCGTCCCAGAAAAGTGATTTCTTTATCTACGGCGGCATTACGCGCGATGTCTGGCTGGTTTCCAAATACAAAAACAATATCGATAACCTGAAAATTACCACTCCGGAAGTCTCGGCGAAAAAAGCCTCTTTGCAAATCATCGCATCGACTGTACATCCGGACAATGCAAAAGATCTTTCCCTGACAGTCACGCTTAAGGATCCAAAAGGAAAAAAAGTAGCCGGGAAAACCGTTTCGGTGACCGGAAAAATAGCAACCATCACATTCGAAAACATCAAAAATCCGGAATTGTGGGATACACAAAAACCGAATTTATATACGGTAACAGCTGTTTTATCAGAAAAAAATAAAGCTAAAGACAGTGTTACCGAAAAAGTAGGTTTTCGATGGTTTGAGTTTAAAGACCATGGCCCGTTTTACCTGAACGGAAAAAGGCTTTTGCTTCGCGGTACACACCGACACGAAGAACAAGCCGGTGTTGGCGCTGCCATGAGCAATGCACAACATCGTGCCGATATGGAATCCATAAAAAAGATGGGAGCCAATTTTGTCCGTCTGGCACATTACCCGCAAGATCCTGAAGTTTATAAAGCCTGTGATGAACTTGGTCTTTTGGTGTGGGATGAATTACCCTGGTGTCGTGGCGGAATTGGCGACGAACTCTGGAAAACCAATACCAGAAACATGCTGGCGGAAATCATCAATCAGAACTACAACCATCCGAGTATCATTATTTGGTCCTTGGGAAATGAAATGAACTGGCTTCCCGACTTTCCTGACGGAGACAATACCGAAAAGACCAATGCTTTTCTGACGGAGCTAAACGATATCGCCCATAAATTGGATCCGAACCGAAAAACAGCCATCCGGAAATATTATGAAGGTTCGCAGATTGTAGACGTTTTCTCTCCTTCTATCTGGTCGGGCTGGTATTCCGGAAGCTATAAAAGCTATCAAAAAGCAATTGATGTTTACAAAAAAGAATACAGACATTTTATCCATGCCGAATATGGCGGCGACAGTCACGTGGGTCGTCACAGCGAAAATCCCGTCACTGGCGAAAACATCATAAAAGCAGAAGGCTGGGAAGAAGCCATTGTACAGACCAAAGTGGCCAATATTGCCCAAATTGGGGACTGGAGCGAAAATTATATTGTCGACTTATTCGACTGGCATTTGCATATATCCGAGAATGATCCAACATTTGTGGGTAATGTTCAATGGGCATTCAAGGATTTTGCAACGCCGCTGCGTCCCGAAGATGATATTCCGTACATGAACCAAAAAGGACTGGTGGATCGAAACGGAGTTCCCAAAGATGCGTATTATGTTTTTAAAAGTTACTGGAGCGACGAACCTTTTACCTACATAGAATCGCATACGTGGACAGAACGCCAGGGCCCTGAAAATACACCCAGAATCCTAAGCGTTTTCAGCAATTGCGAAAAAGTGACTTTATACCACGACGGAAAATCCCTTGGAGAAAAACAACGAAATACCGCCAGTTATCCGGCCTGTGGTCTGACCTGGGACGTTAACTTCAAAAAAGGGGAAAACATTTTAATCGCCATTGGAAAAAGCAAAGACGGCAAAACGGTTTCGGATACCTTAAAGGTAAATTATCGTTTTATTAAAAATGAATCGGCAGTTTCGTTACAATTGTCTTCCCAAAAATTAAAGAATGGAAATTATCTTGTAACGGCTATTGCGATAGATAACAACAATTTACGTTGTTTAGATTATGAAGAAAGCGTATATTTCCAATGCCTTAAAGGGGGCAAAACAATGAAAAGCCAGGGAACACCAACCGGAAGCGAATCCATCCGGATGGCAAACGGAAAAGCTTCGATTGAAGTAGTTCCTGATGGTTTAAATATTCCAATCGAAATGACGGTGCTGAACCAGAATTTTAAAGGGGAATATTTGAGGATCCCGGTAAATTAGGGTTTAACCGCAAAGGACGCAATGTTTTACGCAAGGTTCGCTATGTTTTTTTTAAGCTTTGCGCACATAGCGAACTTTCCTTGCGAACTTTGCGGTTAAATCATCAATCTTTATTAATACTATACTAAATGAAAAAACTACTAATCACATTGCTCCTGACCTTTTCCATTCTCGGACAAGCGCAAAATCAAAACCTGATTTCAAACGTTCCGAACCGACATACCACTTCGTTAAACGGCGTATGGAATTACATTGTCGATCCTTACGAAACAGGGTATTACAGTTTTCACCATGATGTTTACGACAAGCAGGAAAAGCCTTCCAAAGCGGCTTATTTTAGTAATTACCATGCTGTGAACAAACAGGAACTGGTAGAATACGATTTTGACAAATCACCCAAAATAAACATTCCGGGAGACTGGAATTCACAGGTTCCGGAGCTTAAATATTACGAAGGAAATGTATGGTTCAAAAAATCCTTTGATTATGACCTGAAAACCCAAAAACGCCTTTTTGTATACATTGGCGCCATCAATTACAAAGCTGATGTCTATTTGAACGGAAAGAAACTGGGAACGCACGAAGGTGGTTTTACGCCCTTTAATTATGAAGTCACTTCGATTGTAAAACCAAAAGATAATTATCTGGTCATCAAAGTGGACAACACCCGTCATAAAGAAGATGTTCCGACCCTTAATACCGACTGGTGGAATTACGGCGGGATCACGCGCGATGTCACCTTAATCGAAGAATCAGCTTCTTTTGTGGAAGACTATACCATTCAACTGGACAAAAAAGATAAAAATAAAATATCCGGTTTTGTCAAAATCAACAACTTCAATCCGGCACAAAATGCAGTAGCAATTGCCATTCCGGAATTAAAAATCAATTACAAAGGAAAAGTGGGCGCCGATGGTATTGTGAAATTTGAAATTCCATCCAAAAACGTTTCGTACTGGTCTCCTGAAAATCCAAAACTATATGAGGTGACGATCGATTTCAACGGCGAAAAATTAAAAGATAACATAGGTTTCAGAACCATTGAAACGCAGGAGGATAAAATTTTACTGAACGGAAAACAAATCTTCTTACGCGGAATTTCAATTCATGAAGAAAATGCCAAAGGCGGGCGCGCCAATTCTGAAGAAGATGCCTTACGCCTGCTCAACTGGGCAAAGGAATTAGGCTGTAACTATGTACGTCTGGCCCATTATCCGCACAACGAAAACATTATCCGACTGGCTGACAAATTAGGCTTGATGGTCTGGGAAGAAATTCCGGTG
This sequence comes from Flavobacterium cupreum, assembly GCF_003996965.1. GTDB lineage: Bacteria > Bacteroidota > Bacteroidia > Flavobacteriales > Flavobacteriaceae > Flavobacterium > Flavobacterium cupreum. The sequence goes on from NZ_QWDM01000001.1 coordinate 368,505, forward strand.
TACTGGACGGTTGAATTCACCCGAAAAGAAACCTACAACAATGCCCAGAACCAGTTAACTGCTGCGATTACGAGAGATAAAAACAGGGCCTGTATTATCATTTGGTCCATGGCCAATGAAACCCCTGTGTCTGATGCGAGAAATAATTTCATCAAAAACCTGGCAGAACACACCAAATCATTAGACAACACCCGATTAATCAGCGCTGCCTTATTAACACAAAGCGGAGATGGCTTTGGAACCATCAATGATGAAATCGGACAATATTTAGACATCATTGCATTCAATCAGTATTTGGGCTGGTACGGCGGAAATCTGGAAGATGCCGAAAAGATCCTCTGGAAAACGAAATACAACAAACCGGTGATTGTTTCTGAATTTGGAGGTGATGCCAAAGCCGGTCTGCACGGAGAAAAAAACGAACGCTGGACAGAAGAATACCAGGAATACCTGTACATTCAGAACCTGAAAATGATCGAAAAAATACCCCACCTCAGCGGATTAAGCCCTTGGATTCTGGTAGATTTCAGATCCCCAAGAAGATTACTGCCGGGAATTCAGGACGAATACAACAGAAAAGGACTGATCTCCAACGACGGTCAGAAAAAGAAAGCTTTTTACATCATGCAGGACTGGTATAAAAAAAAGATAAAGGACTAAAAATTTAATCTTTTCTTATTCTTTAATCTCTTATTTTTGTATGAATCATATTAAAAATACTACGTTATGAAAAATTTTAGTTTACTGACCCTTCTTTTATTATTTGTCTTTTCTGTAAATGCCCAGGAAGTTAAATTCGCGCCTTTGGACGCCAGCCCGGCCGATATTGCTTATTTCCCGAATAAATCCGTAAAATTTAAGAAAACAGATACTCCTTCACCTGTAATCAAAGTTATTTATTCAAGACCTTCTGCAAAAGGAAGAACGATTTTTGGAGAATTAATTCCGTTCGGTGAAGTATGGCGCGTAGGTGCTAACGAAAATACGGAAATCAAATTTTACAAACCGGTAACGATCAATGGTGTTGCGGTTCCTGCAGGGACATATAGCCTTTTTGCTATTCCTGAAAAAGACAAATGGACCGTTATCATCAATAAGGAAATTGATTTATGGGGCGGATATGCTTATGATTCAGGCAAAGACCTGGTAAAAATTGTTGTTCCGGTTAAAGCAACCCCAGCTCCGGTAGAAGCTTTATCGATCGCTTTTACTACTCAGGGGGCTGTTACTAATTTAGTGATCGGATGGGACAAAACAATGGTTGAAGTGCCGATCAGCATTAAATAAGCGTATTTAAAAATACACGACAATACAAAAAGAGACACTAATTATTTATTAGGTGTCTCTTTTTTTTATAACTTCCCCTAATTAACTAACCAACAATCTCTTAAAACCAAAAAAGAATGAAAAAAAACCATTTGCTTCTGTTATTTTTAGTGGCGGTTTATTCCGGTTATGCACAACAAAAGTTCAAAATTACCTACGAACAACTGAAAGAATATGAAGGTATTTATGAATATGTAAATAAGGGCACGCTTAAAATTGCTGCTTCACCAAAAGATACCGTTTTATACGCCATTATCAACGAAAGCAAATACAAATTAAACGCCATTGACAAAGATATTTTTGAGAATATGTCAAAGGAAAAAGTAACCTTCAACAGAACTGCAGGAGCTATTACGGGCTACTCTTCTGAAGGAAGTACTTTCAGGCTGCAATCCAAAAAAGTAGTTTTTCCCAAAGAAATGTGGTACGCGAGACTCAACCCGAAGGATTTTAAGTACGTCTATCAGCAACCCAAACAAGATCCTGACGGAATTCCAACTGGAAATCTCGATAAAACCGGATTAGACAAAGCATTACTGAGTGAAATGATGCAAAAAATCGTAGACGGTACCTTGCCTAACGTTCATAGTGTTCTGATTATTAAAGACGGAAAACTGGTGTTTGAAGAATATTTTTATGAATACAATAAAACCAAATTACACGAACTGCGATCTGCTACAAAGAGCTTTGTTTCGGCACTGACCGGAATTGCCATTGATAAAGGGTTTATAAAAAGCAAAGACGAAACCGTGCTTTCCTTTTTCCCCGACTATACTTTTAAAAATCTAACGGAAGACAAGAGGCTCATTTCGATCAAAAACCTTTTAACCAACCAAAGCGGCCTGGATTGTGACGTGAGCAATCCAAGATCGGAAGGCAACGAAACCACCATGAATAATTCGGCCGACTGGATACAATTTACCCTGGACTTACCGATGATTGACGTACCCGGAGGAAAAGGAATGTATTGCTCAGGAAACCCGATCACACTGGGCCGGATTATTGAAAAAGCCACAAAAATACCCCTGCCCGACTTTGCCAGGCAAACTCTTTTCAAAGACATTGGCATTAAAAATTTTATATGGAATTTTAAACCGGATGCTTCAAGTTCAGAAACCTTCTGCCAGGTTTATTTGAGTCCAAGGGATATGGGGAAATTTGGTTTGCTTTATCTGAACAAAGGCATGTGGAATGGCAAACAGGTAATTTCTAAAGACTGGGTACAGGAATCCCTAACCAGACAATCTGTGGTGCAGGGTGTTAATTACGGTTACTTGTGGTGGCTCAAGTACCTGGATATCAATGGAGTTCGCTATAATGGAAAAGCCGCGCAGGGAAATGGCGGACAGAAGATTTACATTTGGGAAGAACAAAATATGGTTACGATTATTACCGGCGGAAATTACAATTCACAATCTCCAAGTGACGAAATCAATCAGAAATATATCTTAGCTGCTTTCAATAAAAAACAGTAAAAATTTGCTACTGAAAAGATTAATTATTTTTTATCCCGGCATGATTTGTACTACTAAGTTTTGTACTTTTATAACTATCAAAATAGTTAATACCTAACTTAAAAAACCAAAAAACGTATGGGAAAATTTGTAATTACTACAAGATCAAACGGTGAATTTCAATTTAATCTAAAAGCCGGAAACGGTCAGACTATCCTGAGCAGCGAAGGGTATTCGACAAAATCTGCCTGCACAAACGGAATTGAATCTGTAAAAACAAATTCACAGGACGACAGCAGATATGATAAAAAAGAATCCAGCAGCGGAAAACCCTATTTCAATCTTAAAGCGGGAAATGGCCAGATCATCGGAGCAAGTGAAATGTACGAAAGTGCTTCAGCGCGGGATAACGGAATAGCCTCAGTAAAATCAAACGCGCCCGATGCGACTACAGACGATCAGACAGCATAAATTATAAGAAGATAAATAAAAAAAACGAGGTTGTACACCTCGTTTTTTTATGGCTACAACTGACCGAATTTCTTCTTATAGCGGTTTAATTCCTCTTCTGTTTTGCTGAGTAATTTTTCTAAAAGCATTATTTTATCTTCATAAAGCTCTTTTAAAGCTGTCGTGTTATCCGGATTAATCTGAATGCTGCCATTATTATTTCCTTTGACTTTATTAAAACTATTGAAATACCGCTGGCTGTCAAAACTAAGTATATCTTCTACACTGACTTCCAAAATACGGGCTATTTCTACTAATTTCACAAACGAAAGAACGGTTTTTCCTTTTTCTATTTTACTATAACCCGCCTGGGTAACGCCTAGTTGATCTGCCATATATTCCTGAGTATAATTTTTTAACTCTCTGATGCTTTTAATTTTATTTTTTATTGAAGTGGTCATAAGCTCTTTATAGGGGATCTTGTACAGCTAAACAGTTCACTATTAAAACGTAGGGTACCGTAACTATACCTTTAATACGTAATCTGATGCAACTCCAATCGTAGGTTAGTGAAGCTGTATTCTTATTTTCTTTTGGTAGTAATAATAAAACCATACACTATAGCGACGACAATAAAGGCAAGGTCGTAGCCAAAAGTTTCGTTTGATAACATCGACTTATTTTAAAGTGTTGGATTTTTGTTTTTGTACCATCCGATCGAACTCGAGGTTTAAGTACTGATCAATTTGTTTCCCTATGACAGGCCGGTCTAAATTCTTTATCTTAACCCTGATTTCCTTACTGTAAACATCTTTTACGATTACATAATATTCGGCATCGATGTCAGCGTGAAATCTTAAAATGATAATGAGAGTATAGCATAATAAAGTAGGTACTATATAATACATCTCGGTAAGATCTGAAAAAACCATGCAATAAAAAGCTATTGCTGTAATGGCAATAAAAGCACTATTTTCAAGAAGGTAAGACTTCTTTTTTTTGAGTAATCCCAGCTCTACGATTTCGTTAAAACTGTATTGCCAGCGTTTTGATCCATAGCAAAATGTTACCTGGTCATGTGTAAGAGTAAAGAACATAATTTATTAATAGTTATTTTAGGTATTGGGGGAAATAGTACAAAAGTGTTGTCATCGCAATATTACGCATAATCCTATTTTTTTTCTTACAAATGGTCTTATAGAATATAACCATGAGTTGTAATTAAATCCAAAACATAAATTTTTACCTGTTATTTATTTTCAGATCTAACGATTTTACCTATATATTTTTTTACACGAAAAAATATGATTTTACACTTAAAATTGTACGAAAGCTAATCAAAAAAATAATACGTAATCCGGTTTATGAAAAACTTAACGTACGCTAAAAAAAACGGCTGATCCTGTAACAGAATCAGCCGCTTTTGAACCCCTAATAGGAATGTAAAATTACCTCATTGTAATTATTATGTAATGAAATTAGTCTTCCAGTATTTCGCAGGCAAAACCCAGATTTATAATTTCATTTTGGATGGTCCTGATTTGTATTCTTTCGATATGATCGACCCGCAATATCCTGTCGCAATCTTCCAGATCAAAAATAAAAGAAGCGTTTGGGAATATCCCTTTAAGTATTTTTAGAATTCTTCCGGATTGCCTTTTTGAATTTACATTTGTTTTGAAAATCTCAATCATGATTTTTATAATTTTTATGTTTTCTAGATCTATTACGCCCTTCGCTATTGCTCTTCAGTTTTGATGTTACGCAAAATTTTATGATCAATATAAAATGTCCCAAACGGAATGATACACGCCAGAAGCACTTTTGATGTTGTTGTTTTAAATTTCCAGTTTTGTTCTACGCCTACACTCAGGGCATTGAATATAAAAAGCAGAAATAAGGCCCCGTGCACAGGTCCCATCATTTTGGTCAGCGACGGATTGTCGAAAATATATTTAAGGGGAACCGCGATAAAAATTAAAATCAATAAAGATACGCCTTCGAGAAATCCAAGAATACGTAATCGTCCGGTGTTTGTTTTGAAAAGATGTGTCATAATGATCTAAAATAAGGTCTGTTAGCAAGAGGAGAAAAAGGCCACGGAATGGCGATGAAAATAATGATTAAGGCAATAGAAAACCAGATCAGCATTGTTTTGAATTTATCGGAATCAGCTGTTTTACGCTTGGCTGCTGCCGAACCAATCGTGATGACTACAATCGCCAGCAACATTAAAACAAGATGGATTAAACCGAAGAAAAGGGTATTCAAATCTTTGGATGCTTCGGCGAAATGATTCCAGAAATACTTTATTAAGGCACTTTGGGAATATAACACAATACCGAGCATCAGCTGGATATGGGCAATGGTTGCTGTCCAGTGGCGGACCAGATGATCCGTTTTAGTGAAAGAAGATTGGCTATGGTATCCGCGGTACGACCTGATAACAGCATAGAATAAACTTAGAAGCACCAGCCATCTCACGGCTGAATGCACAAATAGTAGTGTTAGATACATTGTTATTTATTTTAAAATAATAATGCAAATATAAATAAAACATACTAAGTGGTATGTTTTTAAAATTCCTTTTTTTCCAAATTATTCAGATACGATTTAAGTTCCTTTAAATAAACAACATAGTAATTATTATCCTCCGAAAGCTTCCCGAAATTCCGGATCCCCCAATAACCCGATAAGACAAAAAGTGCCACTTGCTCCTCGTTTATGTCCGGTCTGATACGTCCGGAGTCCTTACCTTTTTTTAAGGCAATCTGCATGGCTTCTTTTAGTTCTGTCGTCAGTTTAGAAAGTGCCTCGCTAAACTGTTGGTTTACCGGAGACATTTCCTGGGTTAAATTTCCGGCCGGACAACCGTATTTTTTGAGCAGAAATTCATTTTCCAAAAGTAAATAATGCATCATTTTAAAGATATCATTCGCAGGATCATCAGAATTCAAAAGGGGCTTTACAAAATCAGCATACATCAGCGGATACATGATTTCATTAATAACGGCAAGGCCCATTTCATCCTTATTTTTAAAATGATAAAAAAAAGCCCCCTTGGTGACGTTGGTTGTCGCAATTATAGTATCTATGCTGGTGGCCTGATAACCATGTGTGTAAATTAACTCAAATGATTTCTGAAGAATGGAAAGACGTGTGGAAACTGCTTTTTTCATAAAAGATACCGATTAGTATTCTTTACAAAGAAATACAAATTACCCCACCTATACAAATGCCGGCCGTTTATACAAAAGCAGATGGCGTAGGATTTCTCGCTGCGCCGTCGGTTATAAACGCCTTTGAGCTCTATCTCGTAGTGATGTGTTTTTTATTCCTGGAATTCCATATAACATACAGCAGGAACAAAATGAGCCAAACTACCAGAATGACTGTAAAGAAAATGAGTGCTATGGATGGGTGCAGATAGTTCGGTTCATAAAAAAGCTTTTCTACCGTATTAAACTTATCTTTCAGTGCAGGTCTGTCGTAGGTATTTCTAATTCCGTTTAGTGGTTCCCTATTATTATCCCTGTAATAAAAGGCATCCTTCGTCAGCAATTTTGGATTAATCTGTGTTTCGATATTGTATTTGTTCAATACTGTATCCAGCTTTTGAAAAGCATATAACAAAGAATCAGGTTTGTATTTGTAAAGAAGCTTATATCTTTTGACAGCATTCTGATATTGTTGCTTTTCAACAGGAAGATCCTGTATTGGTGCATACAACTTTTTATTTTGCAGAAAAATGCAAATATCTTCGTCATAATCCGGATTGACTTCTCTCCCTTTGAAAATGATTTCCGTACTGTCTTTTATTGCTTTTTTCGAAATAATTCTTTTCTTGAGCTGTTCCTTGTCAAAACCTAAAATATCAAAAATCGAATCCGCTTTATTGTTTACTCTTTCATATGTGGAAGTCAGCATTTTTAGCGTGTCAATACTAAAATAAGTATATTCATTAACCGAATATTCATTGCCCTCTGATCCGTAATCAATAGATTCTGTTGCCTTTATAACCGGATAGGGTTTGGGATATAAAATGTTTTCCGGATTGAATAATTTCTCCGAACTGTAGGACGTATAATTGTATAAAAAAGGATTTAAAACATTCAGTAACGTCTTGTCGGCATTGAAATCCGCTTCCGGTAATTCACTTTTCAGCTTCGCATTCAGACCAAAACTGTAACTGATAAAAAAAGAGAAAGACAGGAATGAAATCAACAAAATTACGCCTCCAATTTTAAGCAGATTTAAAAAAGAATAACCCTGTCTGGTATGGTTTCGCAGCAAAAAGATTAAAAAGAAAAACAAGAATAAACCGCTTACAAAGAAATGCGAAATGGAAACATCATCATAAAATTTGAATCGGTAGAATTCTGTATAAATATTGATATGCTTCAGGCCTGCAAACTTAAAAAATCCGTAGATAAAATACGCTAAATGAATCAGCAGTAATACGACAATCGATTTAACGAGGAATTGTTTTAATTTTTTGTCCATTTAAATTATTTTTGAAACGATTCCATGAAAGTAAGCAATTTCTTTACTTTATGAAAGCCGGAATAGCATTAAACCGAAAAATAATAATCTGATCTTACTCCTCTAATCCATCAAAAAAACAATCAGCCCTCTGGCACCATGTGCTCCCAGAACAAGCGACTGTTCGATATCGGCAGTCTTGGAAGGGCCGGCAATAAAAGTTCCGAAACCATATTCCTGATTTCCGATTCTGTCGTAGGCGTGATGCATGGTGGCAACAATATCTTTTTTAGAAACAATAATGGCGAGGTATTGTGCGATAAAAGGTGCTACGCGCTGTCCTAAAAGAGCATCGGTCACCCAAAGGGCACTATTCTCCGCCACGCCAAAATGCGCTTTTACAATCGTTAATTCAACATCTTCAAGCGAATGCGGATCATCATTTTGCCAATCTAAGCGGGCAATTTCAGAAAGTTCCGGAATAGTGGTAATGATTCGTTTTTCTAAAGCATAACTGTTTTTTAGAAAATCTATGATTTGAGTATAATCTGCGACTTCAGCGAAATCGCCTCCAATACTTTTTAGTACTTTTTTATAGGTTTTCAGGACATCAAAAGATTCTGAACCCAAAACATTTAAATCCGGTAACTCAGTCACCTCACCGGGTTGATTTTGCTTTATTTTTTGTAAAATCTGTTCTTTACTGCTCATCTTTATCCGTTTTAGATTCCCTCGAATTTTTCTTGTACCATTCCCTGAAAGATTCCTCAGGAACATCCGGCATTTCGCGTTGGTCGTACCACTTGTTCATTTTATTATTGACAAGTGCAGGGACGTTTTTCATTACAAATCGGCCTGATTTTCCTGCCATGTTAAAAATAACAGGATTTGCCAAAACAGTCGCCATGGTTTTCATTGCGATGGTCTTTGTCGCCGGTGTGTGGCCTTCTTTTACCAAAACCTGACGCCATTTGTACAACTGATCGTGAATATCAATTTTAACCGGACAAACATTCGTACAAGAACCACAAAGCGTACTTGCAAAAGGCAGATCGGCATTTTTGCTCATGTCTAGATTCGGTGCCAAAATCGCTCCAATCGGTCCGGCAACGGCATTGTGGTAACTGTGTCCGCCACTGCGTCTGTAAACGGGACAGGTATTCATACAGGCACCGCATCGAATGCATTTCAGGGAATTCCTAAAATCTTCCCTGCCCAGTTGTGTGCTTCTGCCATTGTCTACAATCACAATATGGATTTCTTTTCCGTCTCTTGGTTTTTTAAAATGGCTCGAAAAAGTAGTGATAGGCTGTCCTGTCGCGCTTCTGGCCAGCAATCGGAGGAAAACCCCCAGGTGTTTTCGCTGTGGAATCAGTTTTTCGAAACCCATGCAGGCAATATGAACGTCTGCCAAATGCGCGCCCATGTCTGCATTTCCTTCGTTGGTACAAACTACAAATTCGCCCGTTTCCGCAATCGCAAAATTAACGCCGGTCAAAGCGGCTCTTCGGGTCAGGAAAGTATCCCGTAAATGCAGACGGGCTGCTTCGGTTAAATATTGCGGGTCATTGTTTCCTTTTTCTGTTCCGAGATGCTTATGGAAAGTTTCGCTTACATCTTCTTTTTTAAGGTGAATGGCAGGCAGGACAATATGACTTGGCGGTTCTTTTCGCAGCTGAACAATTCGTTCGCCAAGATCAGAATCGATTACGTCAATTCCCCTTTGGCTCAGGTATTCGTTGAGATGACACTCTTCGGTCAGCATTGATTTTGACTTAACAATTTGCTTGACCTCATGTTTTACCATGATCGCATGCACGATTTCATTATGTTCTTTCGCATCGGCTGCCCAATGTACAATTATTCCGTTTTGCTGGGCATTCGCTTCAAATTCAACTAAATAATCATGTATATTGGAAAGTACATTATTTTTAATTTTCGAAGCGGTTTCTCTGAGGAGTTCCCAATCCTGTATCTGGTGAGCCGATTTATCGCGTTTCTCACGCACAAACCACAGCGTTTCGTCATGCCAGTTTACGCGTTCCGTATCTTGGTTAAAACGTGTCGCTGCTTCACTGTGTGTTATTGTTTTTTCTGAAGACATCTTTTTAATTTTCTAAGGAATTTAAGATTTCCGCAATATGAATCGTTTTGATAGTGCTCTTCTGCCTTTTCAAAATCCCTTCAAGATGCATTAAGCAGGACATATCTCCTCCGGTGATATAATCCACCTGATGATTTTGATGGTCCCTGATTCGGTCCTGACCCATTTTTACCGAAACAGCTTCTTCGGTGACGCAAAATGTACCTCCAAAGCCACAACATTCATCTTTTCGGTTCAAAGAAACCAAATCAATTCCTTTGATATGACTTAGTAATCTTTCCGGTTTGGAAAAAGCCGGTGCGTTTAATTCTGTCATTTGCGAAAGTTTCAAGCCGCGTTGTCCATGGCAGCTTTGATGCATTCCGACCCTGTAGGGAAAATTTCCTTCGATATGGTCAATTTTCAGAACGTCTGTAATAAACTCCGTCAGTTCAAAAACTTTTTTACGCAATTCATTTGCCAGTTCCTGTTGTTTGTCATCGTGCAAATGTTCTTTTACATGCAAGACGCAACTTCCCGAGGGACAGACGATATAGTCAAATCCGGCAAAATTACTGATAAAATTGGCATCACACCCTTTGGTTAAATGTTCATAACCACTGTTTGCCATGGGCTGTCCGCAACAGGTCTGCCCCATCGGAAAATGAACTTCACAGCCTAATTTCTCTAAAAGTTCATAGGTAGCAATACCTACTTTAGGATAAAACTGGTCGACGTAACAGGGTATAAAAAGGCCGATTTTCATATTCTTGTAATTATTTTTTAAACACCTGGGAAAATTGACCGGGTGTTTGTATTTTTTCACGCAGATTTTGCAGATTTTGCAGATTTTTTTAAATCTTTTCGTATTATTTTCTTCGCATTGATTTTTAAACAGGTTAAACAGAACCACTCCGCTGCTCCTTCAAAATTAAATCCGCTAAATCTGCGAGAGAAAAAAAATCTTTTTAATCCTTTATCTACAGTACTACTCTCTAATGTTTGTAAAATTTCAAATCAATTAAATCGTTCTGAATCGGCTTTGGATTCCAGTTATCATGAATCGCCAACGCAGCGCCCAATGCACTCGCCTGCGCCATAGAAGCGGCATACACTTCTATATCCGGAAAAGCCTCTGCCAATAGATTCATAAAAATTGAATTTTTACTGAAACCTCCATCCACAAAAATCTTTTTTACGGGACTATTGTGAATCACTAAATTAGTTGAAAAAAACTGCTGTTCCACAATATCCATTATTAATTGATGGTAGGCAGTTTCATAATTTTTAAAAGTAGACAGGTCCCTTTTCTGAAACGGGCATTCCTTAAGAATATCAAACTCGTATTTCTTCGGATAAATAAATGAAAAAGTAAGTGCCCTCAGATTGGAAACAATCTTTTTATCAAAGTAAATATCCTTATAAGCATCATTGGCAACCTTAAAATGTTCCGCTAATCTTTTCGTCTGAATTTCATGTTCGTTTCCTGAAAACAAACGGGCTGCTTTTACGGGTTTTTCCGTGTATTGCAAATAACACAGACAATCGTGCTGCAGTTCCTCAAAGGTTAATGGTTTTGTATTGAAAGGATTCAACGAAATACTCCAGGTCCCTGTCGACAACAAAACAAAAGGCTCCGTAAAGTTAATCGTATAGGGAATTATAGCAGATGAACTGTCGTGCAGTCCTGTTCCAATGGCCAGACCGCCTTCTTTTTTTATAACGTCTTTGCCATAATGCAGCGGCGGAAGCTTGTCTATTATCCCCTCGTTTTTAACCCACTTGTGATACTTCATCTTTTTAAAATTCCAAAGATTCGTATGACATCCTATGCTTGTAATATCCGAATAGGCTTCGTTCGTCAAGAGAAAACTCAGGTATTGCGGCAAATGCAGGCAATATTTTACTTTTGCAAACAAGGCCGGATTTTCTTCTTTCAGCCTGTAAAGCTGCATTCCGGAATTCAGACTTCCTAAAACCGGAGAAGCCGTTTTGACCGCAAACACTTCTTTTCCTTTATATTTCTGATAAAACGCCTCTTCTAAATGTTCCGGATATTCTTTCAGGTAATTGTATAGTGGCGTTAATATATTTCCGTTTTTGTCAATGTATACAAAACTGGCCCCGTACGTACTGAAATTAATTGCTTTCAGCACATAATCGTTCAGGCTATTTATTTCTGCTAATCGTTCGAGTATCCAGTTTCTGAGCAGCCCGATATCTTCACAGGGAAAGCCATCTTCATCGATTGTTTCATCAAGATTTACGGCTTTCTCCCAAACAATTTTATAATTTTCATCAAATAAAAATACCTTTTTGTTTGTCTTACCAATATCAAAAATTGCAACTACATTCATTGTGGTAATTGTGAGTTAGGGGTTATGAGTTATGGGTTATGGGTTGTGGGTTGTGAGTTTTGGGTTTTGCGTTATGCATTATGCGTTATGGGTTTTGCGTTATGGATTGTGATTTTGCCAAAAGCATTCCATGTTATTAAGCTAAAGTCCTTTTGTTTTTATTTTAACTGATCCATAAGGACAATAATAGTTTATTAACCTCTAACTCATACTTCTAACGTATAACTCATAACTCATAACTAATAACTCATAACTAATAACTCACAAACCTGTAGCCATTGTTTTTAACCCTCTTTCCCCGATCAGGTTTTTTCTGACGGTAAGACTGCGGTATAACTCCACCGGATTCAAAGCGGCTCCTGAACGCAGACGGGCTTCGGCAACCAGTGCGCGAACATCTGTACGGAAGGCATTTTGCAAAATCTCCTGTGCTTTTACGACATCATTTTCGTCCTGAGCTATTTCTAATGCTTTTCGGTCTACCAAAAGTGCCTGAGCATAAGCGATCATAATGGCTTCCACAGATTGCAACAGATCTTCCAGCGGGTCTTTTATATTGTGGGACGCATCAATCATCCAGCCTAAATCTTTGGCATGGTTCATTCCTCTGGCATCCATTCCCTCCACTAATTCATTAAATATCAGGAATAACTGGTACGGTTTTAATGCTCCGGCTGTTAAATCATCGTCTCCGTATTTCGAATCATTAAAATGGAAACCACCCAGTTTATTTTCCATAAGCAACAACGAAACGATTTGTTCGATATTCGCGTTTGGCAAGTGGTGTCCCAAATCAACCAGCGTCTGTGCTTTATCCCCTAACTTTTTAACGTAGGAATAAGATTGTCCCCAATCGGCAACAGTGGTGGAATAAAAGTTTGGTTCGGCACATTTATATTCTAAAAACAGCTTCCAGTTGGAAGGCAATGCTTCATAAATTTCTTCTAAACTTTCCAAGGTATTCTGGTATGCTTTCCTGAAATTTAATTGCCCCGGAAAATTGGAACCATCCGCCAGCCAGATTGTCAATGACTCTGACCCTAAGGCAATTCCCTGCTGAATCACTTCAATATTATGGGCAATTGCCTGTTTACGAACGGCTTTGTTTACATTTTGCAAAGAACCATATCGGTAAGAGTGTTCTGCATTTACCTGATCCTGAAACGTATTCGAGTTAACGGCATCAAATTTTAAATGGTGTTGTGCCGCCAAAGCTTTTATAGCATTATGATCTGTAGGGATGTCCCATGGAATGTGCAGTGAAATTGCCCCGGAAGCATTATTTAAAGCATGAAGCAAACCAACATCTTCTATTTTTTCTTCTAAAGAACGGGGTTCGCCACCTCCTGCAAAGCGTCCGAATCTGGTTCCTCCGGTTCCCAGGGCCCAGGATGGAATGGCAATTTGAAAATCAATTAATTTCTGAATAATGGATTCCGCATCCCCCACTTCTGATGCTGTAAAAGCAAATTTGCTGGTATGTTTTTTTAATAATTCCTCGTTATGAGAGGCTATATGGTTTGCTCCGATTAACATGATATTTTATTTTAATAGAATTTTCAATTTATAAAATATAAACCGAACTCCCTGTTTTACTTTATTCTTTTTTTCTTTTTGTGATTCTCGTTCGTTTAAAAATCTAACGTCCGAATGTGCATCGAACGTTAGAATATTGCAAAAAACCACTTTTGCTTAAACAAACTTAAAAAAACTAATATTTTACTTAAATTGTCCCGTTTGACATGGGATTTTTTATAATGAATTCCCTATTCCAACCAAAACTATGGAAAGCATAATCAGCCCGATTCCCCATAAAAAGGTATTGAATGTTTTTTTGGAAACCCCGGCCCATTCTTTCAGGTAAAATCCCCAGAAATTAGCTGTCAGAATGATAGTAGCCATGTGCAGAATCCAGGAACTGGCTCCGTTTCCTAATTTGCTTTCGCCCATTCCGTAGAAGAAAAACTGTAAAAACCACATCGTTCCGGCAAGAGCAGAAAACAATGTATTTTTGGCGATTGGTGCTTTTGAATTGGTGTAATCACTAAATGTTTTATTCTTGAAATTAAGGTACATACACCAGATAAAATTGGTCGTTAATCCACCCCAAAGCAGTACAATGTAAGTGACATTATTCTGAAAAAGCGGATTACAGCCATCAATAACGGCCTGCTCTGCCATTGGTTTTCCGGCTTCAATTCCGTAATTGAAAAATGAACTCAGAATTCCCGAAATAACAGCGATAATAAGTCCTTTTACAAGGTTGAAATCCTTGTCTTTATTTTCATGCCCTACTGCAAAATCTTTTTCTTTCATAATTCCCGCTTTACCTGAAATCGCAATTCCGATCAGGCAAACCAAAACACCCAACAAGACCAGCTGTCCACCTGTATGCGAAAGCATGTGGCTAAAAGAAACCTTCCCGGCTGTTGGGTACAGATCGTAATACACGGAAGGCACCAGAGCTCCAAAAGCGGAACAGAATCCGAGAATAATCGAATTCCCTAATGACATTCCGAGATAGCGCACTCCCAATCCGTAGGTCAGCCCTCCAATTCCCCAGATCAGTCCCATTGCGTAGGTAAAGGCTTTTATGGTTGGTGATGCTGCTGCGATAATTTCCACAAAATTTGGAATCGTTAAATAAGCGGCAATGGGCGGCACGATCAGCCAGGAGAAAAACCCGCCTACGATCCAATAGCTTTCCCATGCCCAATTTTTAACTTTTTTGAAAGGCATATAAAAACTCCCTGAAGAAAATCCTCCAATGGAGTGAAAAATAATTCCTAATAATGATTCCATTTAGTATTTTAGTTTGTGGTTATTCTGATAGTTAATCTGGTTTTGTAAAATAAGAGAATGTAAAAAAGAAAACTGTCCTGTACTATCCTTTACCTTTTTTTGATTTATGTTAAAACTAAGGATAATTAGAAAGAACAACCAAAATTTAGTAGAAAAATAAATTTAAAATAGCTATTTTAGCAATCGATTTCGTAATTATCATATCCTCATTTCTGTGAAAATTAAGAAATTATAACAAACATAAAATAAGCCTTACTTTCTATTCTTTTTATTGTACGAAAATTATCAGTCGTAAATATTCAGATGGCTTTAGATTAAAATATAATTTCAAATGAGGCCGGATTACAATCAAGCCTGATTTACAAGACCTGCAAAATGATTAAACTTATTAAAATTGATGAAGATTCCAGGGTTCCCAAATACAAACAAATTGTAGACTCTATATTGCAGAATATTGCTAACGGAAATCTGAAAATAAATCAAAAAATCCCTTCCATCAACAGTTTTAGCGAGGAATTTTACATGTCCAGGGATACCGTTGAAAAAGCATATAATATTTTAAAAGAACGAAAAATAATTTCTTCCATCAGGGGGAAAGGCTATTATATTACCCGTACCAAACTTGAATCTAAAGTAAATATTCTTTTTTTATTCAATAAACTGAGTGCGTACAAAATGAAAACGTACAACTCGTTTATTAACACTGTCGGAGCAAATGCGCATACTGATCTGCATATTTATCACTGCGATGAAACCTTATTCCTGAACTTACTGGATAAATTTGAAGGTGCCTACGATTATTATGTCATTACAACCCATTTCAAAACTGATGAATTAAAGCATTTGAGTTTTACCGATGATGTGGTAAAGGCCATTGAGAGAATCCCAAAAGAAAAACTGGTGATAATGGATAACATTAAAATCGGAATGGAAGGTGAAATTATTAAAATTTACCAGGATTTTGAGAATGACATCTACAATGCTTTAAAAGAAGGACTTTCTAAAATAACAAAATACCAAAAACTGATTTTAGTGTACCCGGACAAAGCCGTTTACCCTTATCCGAGAAGAATTCTGCACGGATTCCGAAAATTTTGTGTCGAGCATGAAATAAATTTTGAGATTCTGAGTGAAGTGTATGATGACATGATCCTCAAAAAAGGCGATTTATTTATCACTATCGAAGAATCTGATCTGGTGAATCTCATGAAACAAATCAGGGACAAAAAACTGGTTTTAGGAGAAGACATCGGAGTGATTTCTTATAACGATACGCCGCTAAAAGAACTTTTGGGAATTACGGTAATGTCTACCGACTTTAATGTAATGGGAGAAACTGCTGCCAGAATGATCCTTAATAAGGAAAAAGGACAGGTAAAAGTTCCGTTTAATTTTATTGATCGAAATTCTATTTGATTAGAGGTGCAAAGTGGCAAAGGTTCAGAGGCGCAAAGGTTTAGTTTCTTATCTTAATAACTTATGTTTTAACTTTTATAATTGAAATTTCTGCCTATTAACACCTTCTTTGTTTGTTCCATCCTTCAAATCTATGCACCTCTGAACCTTTGCCACTTTGAACCTTGAATAAAATCCATAAAAAAACCTCGTCTAATTTACTTAAACGAGGTTTTTGTTTCTGAATACAAATATTATTTTTTTGATTCTTCGATAGAAACTTTTCTAAACTCTTTTAAAAGTTTTTCAATTTCCAAAGTTGATTTACGTGCTCTAGCTCCAGCAGCTTTAACACCTTTTTCAGTAAGTGATTCAGCTTCTGCTTTGAATGTGTCGATTTCGGCGTTGATTTTTACTAATAGATCTTTCATGCTTATACTTGTTAAATTAAGGCGCAAAAATAAAAGTTTGCTTGATAGATAACGCATCTTTAATGTTAAAATTGTATCTGTTTTTGTCTGAGTGCTTAATATTAAATTAACTGATTCGCTTCAGAACTTATTATCAATCAATTACAGATATATTTACGCGGGTTTTTATTAATTATTTTTTTATTTAAACTTACCGTAATGGTTCATTTTAGTTAAATTTCCTAACATTGCCTGCCACTTTAAGGGAGGTACAAAGCATTTAAAAAGAGATAAACCTTTGCTCCTTTAGATCTTGAAGCTTTCAAATTGGACAGTTGCAGCTTTTCTATATTGTGAGGATCTGCAATGAACCATAACGATCTTCTTACATTTTCATAATTTGCGTTACATGACAATCTACAAATGTTATTAAATCACTCATATTCCTGTTGCCGTGACATTTATTTGAAATAGAGATAATGTGCTGATCTTTATCCTTAACATATAAAAAGAAGAAGTCTTTAGTTAAAACGGCTTTATCAATCTGGCTCCACTTATGAACAAAAGCACCTAAGGGAGAATTTACATGAATATCAGAACTGGTAAAGTTGAGCTTATATTTCCTGATAAGACTGCTATACCCCATGAGCCTTCTCACCAATTTAAAAAGAATTCTGCATGTTGCATTTACAAATGAATAATGAAACATAAAAAACGACACAATAAGGACTAAACTCCTTAACTGAAACCTGAAAAAATCTTCCTGGCTTTCTAAATTAAGAAAATCAAAAAGGAGAAAAGACACCATGATAATTACAAAAAAGAAAGTTACTCTTCCTTTATACAAGCGCTTAAAATACATTTTATTGAGCTTTTGTATTTCATTAATATTCAATTCAAACTCTGCAGAAAATTTAGAAGTATTCATCCTGATCGTATTAGTAATTAGCCATTCAAATTTGTTTTTTTTCATTCTTGTCATGAAAAAACGAAATTAAGCGGAATAAAAATTACAGGAAGCACACTTCAGACATAAAAATATCAGAATAAGGTTTTTTACAAATTTTTCAAATCAAAAAAATCTTTTTGTAAGGCATTTTATAAGCTTAAAATGCGTCAAAAATTACAGTTATCAAATGAAACCCTACAGTTATAAATCGGATTAAGTAAGCTCGGATTTTTTATAGTACATTACCTCCGAAAAGCAAATCTAATTTAAATTCTTACAAAAACAGAATTAAAGAAACAGAAAGAAATAAGTGTATTTAATTCTTTTTATGCCCTTAAATCTAAAGCAGTAAAACTATTGTATACCATAATAAATGCCACATGAAAATAATAGAACATTCTTATTGTGCTGACTTAAGCTGGGTAAAACCGCTTGCAAGAAAACTCAAAGGAAAGATAAAGGACAATTTTATAATTGTTCCCGAAGATATACAATCCGGGACCCGGTATTTTCTCGAATGTGAGGACGGGATTGTAGCCTATTATATCAATGTAAAATATTATAAAAACCTCCATTTTGTTCAGAAAAACTCAAAGAATGATTTTATAGGTTTCTATTACGACCTTACCGACGGTGAAGTTCGTTTGGCCGCCAACAATACTATCTGCGATTTAGGCCGCTGGAAGTATAATTTAGCAGTCATTGACGGTACCTTAAAAACCAATTACCAGATAAAATCAGGAAGTCATACGTATGCGCTTTGCATATTTGTGCATAAGAGTAAGCTTGCCGCTTTTATTAAAGATGATACGGTGCTTTTTTCAGATTTGCAGAAAATTACCGATCCTAAAAAAAATACGATCATCAGATACGACAGGATCAGTAACGAGAGCTTTCATATTCTCAATGATCTTCGCAAACTGAAAGTGGGCGGTCCGGTATTCGATTTACATCTCAAGGCTACAGTACATATGCTGATGTCCAATTATTTAAAAAAGATAGCCCGTAACAGGATTATCATTCAAACCGTTAAGGAATCAGACATTCAAAATATAATTGCAATGCAAATGTTTTTGATTGAAAATATTGAAGGACCTTTTCCCAGCATTTCATTAATGGCAAAAAAGGTGGAAATGTCTGAATCAAAATTTAAAAATTTGTTTAAAAAGATAACCGGATTAACACCCAATTCTTTTTTTATGAACAATAAACTGGCCCTTGCAAAGGAACTTCTTGAAGACAAACAATTAACCATATCCCAAATTTCCAGCAGGCTTCATTATAGTAATAATTCTCATTTTACTTTAAACTTTAAGGAACATTTCGGGTTATCACCAAGGAGTTTTATAAAACAATTATAATTCAAATATCCACAGTTATGAAAAAAATTAATCATTTGTATAGTTTAACGCCCGAATGGCAACAACAATTAGTTCAGGAGATAAAAGGGAAACTTATTGATGATAAAATAATTGTTATACCCGAAACTCTTGGTAAGGGGCACTCCTACTTTACACCCGTAGCTGAGGGGATTTCTGTACTGTTTGTCGATTTTGTTTTGACTGAACCAGTTGAAATAAACCGTTTAAAATCAGACGAGGAATCTTATATATTTCATTTTGATTTAAGTGATTCCGTGAATTCTATAAAAATTGATAGGGCAGATTATAAAATTGGTTCACATAAAAATCCCGGCCTTGCGATTATCGACAATCAGACGGAAAGCTCTTTTAAACCTTCTGTGAACGAACGAACGCTGGCCTTACGCCTGCTGGTTGATAAAAAATTACTGAATGAACTTTTAGAGACAACCGCTGTCGGAGAGTTTCAGAAACAAGAAAACAAGTTGGAGCAAAAATCTCTTTATTATTATGACAATATTGACAGCAATAGTGTTTTACTGATCAGATCCCTTATGGATAAATCTGTTTTTGAACTTTCATTCGATTCGTACTTAAAAGGAATTTCGCTAAAACTTCTGGGTAATTTTTTAAACCGATATGAAAATTTATCGGCCAAAAAAAATGATATTACGGATACAGAGCTTGAGGCTGTTATCAAAACGCAGGATTATTTTTTAAAGGATTTGTGCAATCCCTTCCCTACCATAAATTTCTTATCGGAAATGGCGGGCATGTCTTCTACGAAATATAAGATGTTATTTAAAAAGCATTTTAATGATAGTCCGAAAAAACTTTTTTTAAAAGAAAAAATGATTTTAGCCAATAAATTACTTCAAAGCGGTAATTACAGTACGCTAATCGAAATTGTATATGAATTAAGTTATACTAGAATGAATCATTTCCACTCGAAATATTATGCTGTTTTTCAACGAAAACCATCAGAAGACTTTGTCAAAAAAACCTATCGGAAAATGTCCCGACGTGCTCCTCAAGTTGTAACCTGAAAAGGAATTTCAAATCTTTATTTGATGCTATTTTTGAGTTTACCAAGAGAAGGATCTTCCAAAAGTTTGATTTGATTAATCACGATTCCGGCAATTTCCACAGCACCTTTTAGAGAAAGATGGGTATCATCATTTTTCTCTTCTTTATAATAAGGAACTTCCCCCGCCTTAAAATGTAAATGAAGTGACTTTGATTTTTCGGGACCATAGGATTGCTCCAGCAATTCGGTGTGATATTCTAAATCAATAAAAGGTACTTTGTATTCCTGAGCCACTAATCTTGTTTCCAAAGGATAGTCGCCATGAGTAGGCACCAAAACCCCTTGCTCGTTGAAATTTCGCCTTGCAATAGAAGTTAATAAAATCGGAACAGCCCCTTTTTCCCTGCTTTCCTTCACAAACCGGATTAGGTTATAACGATAACTTGTGTGCGGATTGGTGTATCGGGTCGAATCTGCTATTTTTTCGTCATTATGGCCAAACTCTATAAAAAGATAATCCCCTTTTTTGAGTTTTTTACAGATGGAATCCCAGCGTTTTTCGTTGATAAAACTTTTGGTACTGCGTCCGTTTACCGCTTTGTTTTCTACAATAATATTTTCATTAAAAAACGGCTGCAAGACCTGCGCCCACCCATGTTCCGGATTTTTATCGGGATCTTTTTTATTGGCCATTGTGGAATCGCCAATACAATACAGTGTTGTTTTTTGTGCCAGGCAACTCGCGGAAATTAAAAATAAAATGGAAAGGAAGTATTTCATTTTTTGTTTTTTTTGGATTTCTGGATTATTAGATTTTTGGATTATTAGATTTTTCGATTATTGGATTTTTCGATTATTGGATTTGAAAGTAAATGCTAACCACAAGGTTCGCTAAGGTTTACGCAAAGCTTTGCTCCTTTGTTCCTCTGAACCTTTGTTCCTTTGAACCTTAAAAAAAAACCTACTTAGCAGCCGAAGGAACAGTGGCCCGCTGACCAATAAAAACATCAGTCATAAGGACATTCTCGGCGTTTTCATTTGACAGGGCGTTTTTTGCCGATTTTATTTCGATGTTGTTTAAAGAGATATTCCTGATTTTTTTCTCCGGAAATCCCTGTATTACAATTCCGGATTCTGTGGCTTTATTGCAGGAAATATTCGAAAAATAAACATTCGATATGTCCGATTGAAAACCGCTTCCTTCCCCGTGATAATTGGCTGTGATATACAGGCAGTCTTCTACTTCATCAAGCTGCAGGTTATTCACAAAGATATTTTTTATAAAACCGCCGCGATCTGCATTGGTTTTTATATAAATCCCTCTTTTCAGATAGCCAATGGTTTTACAATTTTCTACATACACATTCTGAATTCCGGCAGACATTTCGCTGCCTAAAACGACTCCGTGTAGTCCTTTGAAATTACAATTTCTAATCACAATGTTTTCACTTGGAGTTGCCGAATTGGCTCTTCCTTCGTGATCACGGCCTGCTTTAATGGCTACATTATCGTCGCCGTTATCGAAATTTACATTTTCAATTAAAACATCTTTCGCGTATTCCGGATCAATTCCGTCATTATTGTAATTCAGTGATTTATAGCTTATTCCACGAATGGTGATACTTTCTGATTTCAACAAATGCAGACACCAGAACGGGGAATTTTCAATACGGATATTTTCAACCAGGATATTTTTACAATTAAAAAACTGAATCAGCTGCGGGCGTAAAAAATAACCTTCTCCAAACTTTCTGTCGTTCAGTGGCACGCTGTTATGATTCATTTCACGACTGCGCATTTTGCCGTCGTTTTCTTTGGCCTTAAAACTTTTCCAGGCAGTACCTCCTTCGCCGTCAATTGTTCCCTCACCGGTTATGGCAATATTCGAGCATTCGTACGCGTAAATTAGCGGACTGTAATTGTACAGCATGGTTCCTTCCCAGCTGGTCAGCACCAGTGGCAAATAATCTTTGGGATTATCACTAAACTTAATTTTAGCACCTTTCTCTATTTTAAGATTAACATTGCTCACAAAATGAATCGGGCCGTTTACTTTATAAATGCCTTTGGGCACAATTATGGTTCCGCCTTTGTTCTTTTTGCACAAGGCCATTGCTTTGTCGAAAAAGGCTTTATTATTGGTTACAGAATCTCCTTTTGCTCCCAGTTTCACAACATTTACCTGATACGAAGGAAAAACAGGCAGCTGGATCCTATTGGCAATCGCAGCTGCTTCTGCAGTTGGAAAATCCGTTTTCTGTGCAAAGGAAGTAAATGAAATTACTAGAAAAAGAAGGTATCTGAAATTCATATGTTTTGTTTTTGTGAAAACTATTTTTGTCTGGAAAACCAGTTCGGTACACTGTCCTTAAGGATATTTTCTATGGTATATTTTTCAGCTTCTTTTTTTGAAAGCTGATGCGACCATGAAACTCTTTTTGTCGGCTGATATCCTTCGCCTTTGCAATTGTATTCAGCATAAAAAGTGTTCTTTTCCGCTTCGGGTTTGGACCAGTTTTGCCAGCCTTCCGGTTTGATCTGTTTGCCCATCTCACAATTCAGAAACACTGTTTTGGCATAAATTCGCCACGGTCTTCCGAGATAAACGGCTGTCGCAGAAGGATCGGCTGTGAGTTTGCAATTTTTAAAAACAAAACCAAAATCATTTCCCTGCGGAGTTGAAGCAGCGGTAATATAGGAGCTTTTTATGCTGTGAATCACACAATTTTCAAATAAAGCCGTAGCACTTCCAAAAATAAAATCGGTTGTCCCTTCGATATAACAATCCTTAAAATACTGTTTTGTTTCCCGTCCGGACAGGTACAAAGTATCCTGATTTCCCAGTAGCCTGCAATTTGAAACCTGCACGCGATTGGCCACCAATGACAATGCAATGGCCTGACCATTATCGCCTGAACTATTTTTTATGGTTAAGTTGGATACTGAAGAATCATCTCCTTCCACCAAAACCGTATAGGTATGAAAAGTACTGTTTCTTCCTAAATTTATTTTCGAAAAATTATCATCAAAAGTAATAATGGTGTTTTCTTTGCTTTCTCCAATCAGTTCCACGTGCGTATTCCATTCCGGGATTCTGACTTTTTCGGCATAGGTTCCGTTTTTGATACGGATGGTTACTTTTTCATACGGGAATGACGGAGCCGCATTTATGGCATCCTGAATTTTTGTAAAATCTCCCGAACCGTCCTGAGCTACAATGGTTACCTTATTCGTAGCGGTTTTAGTGGCGTTCTGGGCGATTGCTCCAAATCCTGTCACTACTAAAAAAAGCAGCGCTGTTTTTTTTAATGAAATCATCTTCTTTTATTTCGTTATTCTGAACCAGTCCACGGCTACATTACCGGAATCATTCGTCACCTTTTGGCTTAAGGCAAAAAGCCCTAATTTGGCGCCAATCCATTTTCCTTCTTTCGACACAAAGTCAGTACCAATGGGCAGATATTTTAGATCATCTGAGCTATATGAAAAACTGCAGATTCCTCCTTTTTTAACTTGAACCCTTAGGTATATCGTATTGTTTTCCACCAAAACAGCTTTAGTTTCTGTTTCTGAAACTGTTTTGTCAAAAGTTCCTGTTTTCTGATTTAAGTATAATTTACCGTTATTATTTTTCAGGCACAAATAACTGTAATCCAAACCCATTACTAAAAGTCCGGTAGTTTCTCCGTCTAGTCTGGCATTAAAAGTCAGTTTGGTGGTAGCCGTAAATTCTTCGGCGGGAAATTTTTGCAGCAACAGATTGGGAGCCTCAAAAATTTTCTTTTCATCCTTACTACTGTTTATACAAAACAAGTTTAAATAACCTGAACTGGTTGGAAAACCCCAATAAATCTTGGAATTGGCCTGCCATTGCCACTGCAGTCCTAATTTAGGCAAATTAAATTCGTCTGATGTGGCCGGGTTTTCGATTGGGTATTTTTTACCAACATTTGGTTTTTTGAAAGTGGTGACCGGTTCCCCGATCCTGTTTTTATCCAAATCCTGTCCCATTACAGGCCAGTCGTTTTCCCATTTCATGGGCTGCAGGTGCACAATTCTGCCGTAAGCGCCTTTATCCTGAAAATGAATGAACCAGTCCTCGCCTGTTTGGGTTTGTACCCAGGCGCCCTGATGAGGGCCGTTTATACTGGTTTTTCCCTGTTCTAAAACCTTTTTCTTCTCATAAGGTCCCCAGACATTTTTTGACCTTAAAACGGTTTGCCAGCCGGTTGAAACGCCTCCTGCCGGAGCAAAAACATAATAGTAATTATTTCGTTTGTAAAACTTGGGACCTTCAATGGTGCCTTCGCTTTCGTGTCCGTCAATTATCATGACCTCGTCATTGTTCGCCACAGTTCCTTCTGCATTCATGGTACAAATTACCAACAAACTTTTAATCTGGGCGCGGCTTCCCGCAAAGGCATGAACCAGATATACTTTTCCGTCATCATCCCATAAAGGACTTGGATCAATAAGTCCAAGACCTGCTTTCACCAAAAGCGGTTCCGACCAGGGGCCTTCGGCTTTTTTAGATTTTATCATATAAATTCCAAAATCAGGATCAGGATAATAAATATAAAATTCCTTGTTGTGAAAGGTAATGCCCGGTGCCCAAACGCCATTCCCATGCTGCACTTTATCATAGGTTTCGAATGGAGGCTGTTTTGCCAGTGCGTAGCTGATAATTTTCCAGTTGACCAAATCTTTGGAATGCAGAATAGGTAATCCCGGTATGCAGTTAAAAGAAGAAGCCGTCATATAAAAATCATCCCCTACCCGAACCGCATCCGGATCTGAATAATCGGCATGAATAATCGGGTTGGTGTATGTTCCGTCCCCGTTATCCGGAATCCACGCTTGTGCGAAATTCGTTTGTATCGAAAATACGGATAACAGAAAAAAAAGGGCTTTAAAATTTTTCATTCTTTTTATTAACTTTCTATAGACGGGACAGGTTTTAAAAACCCGTCAGGTTTGTGCAACCAAAAAAGGTTGGATTTTTTATTATCTGTTCAATTCCAGTGCTGCCAGAATAAAAGGGCCTGTTGCTTTGGGATCGTTGTCTTTTTTTCTTTCGTTTACGTAATATTCATAGGATCCGTCACGATATGGATTTCCGCCTAAACCCGCTACCTGACAGGCCTGCGTTAAGGTAATTCCGCCGTCCTCATCTACTTTTTTGATCAGCTGTGTGGTTAGGCCGTCGAAGGCTTTGTTGGCCAGTTTTTTATATTTTGCAGGAAGATATCCTTTGTTGGCTCCTTTTGCAAAAGCATAAGCAAACATTGACGATCCTGACGCTTCCAGATAATTTCCTTCTCTTGCGCCCTGATCGGTTACCTGATACCATAAACCGGATTTGTCCTGATATTTGGCTAAACTGGCTGAAACGTTATTTAAATATTTAACCAGTTCTTTTTGTTTTGGATGGTCTTTTGGAAAATAATCCAGCACATCGACCAAAGCCATGGCATACCATCCTAAAGCTCTGGACCAGAAATTAGGAGAGTTTCCGGTTTCCTTGTTTGCCCATGGCATTTCTTTGCTTTCGTCCCAACCGTGGTATAATAATCCTGTCTTTGGATCGGTCGCATGCAATTTGATCAGCTCAAACTGTTTTGCGATATCATCCAGGCTTTTCCCGTTCTCAAAGGTTACGGTATATTGTGCATAAAACGGCTCTCCCATATACAAACCGTCCAGCCACATTTGGTTCGGATAAATTTGCTTGTGCCAGAATCCCCCACTTTTTGTACGTGGCTGTTCGGCAAGCTGCTTGCGGATGGATTGTAAGGCTGTAAGGTATTTTTGTTCTTTCGAAGTAGCATAAATATCAAAAAGAAGACGTCCCGGCACGACTAAATCAATATTGTACTTGTCCAGTTCATAGGTTTTGATACCGCCGTCATTCTGCACCAGCGTGTCTACATAACCCCTTATGTAGGATTTGTATCTCGGATCCGGATTTTTTTTATATAATTCTTCGATGGAATGCAGAACCAAGGCGTGAACATAATCCCATTTGGCTGTTTTTGAATCGTCGATCATATAAGCCTGGGGGTGACGTTTCATCAGGGTCAAAGCCATTTTATCGGACCATTTTAAATCTTTAGAAATAACGATATCCTTATTTGCCTGTACCTGAGAGGTTACTTTACAGCTTGTCAAAACCATAAGTCCAAGTATTACAACCGATACAAATCCTTTTTTTCTGTTATTTTTCATTTTCAAAATATATTTAAATTCTATTATTTTTTTAATTCCAGTGCGGCCAGAATAAACGGCCCCAATCCATGGGAATTGTCTGTTTTTATTTTCTCTCTTATGTAATATTCGTACGAACCGTCGCGATACGGATTGCCTCCTAATCCGGCACTGGCGCATACCTGTGTGATGTGAATTTCGCCATCGGCATCAACAGTAATTAATTTTTTTATTATGCCGTCGAAACCTTTATTGGCCAGTTTTTTATAACGGGCAGGCAAATAGCCTTTGTTTGCTCCTTTCGCAAAAGCGTACACAAACATTTCAGATCCGGATGCTTCGAGATAGTTGCCTTCTTTTTTTCCTGCATCGGTCACCTGGTACCAAAGTCCGGTCTCGTCCTGATAATTTGCGACCGCTTTGGCAATTTCATTTAAGTACTGAATCAATTCTTTACGCTTTGAATGGTCTTTGGGCATATAGTCCAAAACATCCACCAAAGCCATCATGTACCAGCCGATAGAACGGGACCAGAAATTGGGTGAAGTTCCCGTTTGCTTACTTGCCCAGTCCATTTGTTTACTTTCATCCCAGGCATGGAAAAGAAGTCCTGTTTTGGGATCCAGTGTATGCAGCTGAATTTGCTCGAACTGTTTTGCAATGTCATCAAAATCCTTTCCTCCTTCAAACGCTGCCGTATAGCGCGCATAAAAAGGAGTTCCCATATAAAGACCGTCGAGCCACATTTGGTTGGGATAGATTTTTTTATGCCAAAAACCACCCGAATTTGTTCTCGGATGCGTTTCCAGCTGTTTCCGGAGCGTTTTCAGGGCTGTGAGATACCGATCGTCTTTTGTTCTGGCGTACAGATCAAAAAGCATTTTCCCGGCATTGATATTGTCGATATTATAATCTTCCAGTTTGTAGTTCAGAATTCCCCCTGAGCTGTTGATAACCGTTTCAGCGTAGTCTTTGATATAATTGGCATACAACGGATTATGGGTCGCTTCGTAAAGTTTCTCAAAAGAAGTCATCACCAATCCCAGCTTATAGTCCCATTTGGTTTTCTCGTTATTATCGATTTGCCAGGCTTTCGGATCCCTTTTTCGTATAGAAAGTGCCATTCTTTCGGACCATTTTAAATCTTTGGAAATGACAACTGCCGGACTTGAAGTTTGCTGGGCTGTTAATCTGCTGCATGAAAACAGTAAAAACCCTGTTATCAGGACAGCAATACAATAATTTTTCTTTCTATAATGCATCATTCCGGAGAGGTATTACGGTTATTTATTCAACTCAATTGCGCTTAACAAAAATGCTCCAATACCTATTGCACCATTTTCTTTTGTCTTTGCAGTCAGGTAATAATCATTGGTGCCATCGCGAAACGGTTTCCCTCCCAGCCCGACATTGGAAGAAACATTCAGAATAGTTATTTCTCCTTTTTTATCCACTTTTACAAATTCTTTTACAAAACTCTCAAAAGATTTTTGGGCTGTTTTTTTATAGGATGATGGCAAATATCCTTTGTCTGCCCCTTTTGCAAAGGCATAAATAATCATTCCTGAAGCGGAGGGTTCAACATAATTCCCAAATAACTGAGGTTTATCTGCCACCTGATACCACAAGCCTTCGGGACTCTTGTATTCGTTTACATTTTTGGCAACCTGATTCAGGTATCCGACCAATACTTTGTATTTTGGATGTGACTTCGGAAAATAATCCAAAGTTTCTACTAAAGCCATCATGTACCAGCCAATTCCGCGTCCCCAGATCGTTGGCGAGGTTCCGGTTTGTTTATTGGCCCAGGCAATTGCTTTGCTTTCATCCCAGGCCTGATATTGTAAACCGGTATTTTTATCTGTAATATTATTTTGTGCCAGTTCAAATTGTCTGGCAATATCGTTTAAGCTTCTTCCTTTCTCATACTTTACGGTAAATTGCGCGTAGAAAGGCTCGCCCATATACAAACCGTCAATCCACATTTGGTCCGGATAAATCTGTTTGTGCCAAAATCCTCCGCTTGGTGTTCTTGGCTGGGTTTCGAGCTGATTTCTCAATTGACCCGTAATCTTCAGATAGCGTTGATCTTTTGTAAGATCGTATAAATTAAACAAGAGTCTTCCCGGGCTTAAGTAATCGATATTGTATTCTTTGATATCGTATTTTTTAAGGTTCCCGGTGCTGTCGATCATTTCATCAACGTAGTCTTTTATGTACTTGAGGTATTTTTTGTTGTTTGTTTTCTGATATAATTTTTCAAAACCGGACAATACAAAACCCATTTTATAATCCCACTTGGGTTTGTCATTACCATCCAGCTGCCAGGCATTCGGGTATTGATTTAAAATCGAAAGTGCTGTTCTTTCCGACCATTTTAATTGATAGGAAATCCCCCCTTTTTCTGAATCATCCTGCTGCTGCGCCGTTGTTTTACCACTAAAAATCAGCAGTAAAACAACTAGGCATTTTATAAAATTGATTTTTATACAGACCGATTTAAACATACGCTTACATTTTACCTTTTTTGTTTAGTATTTCTAATTTTTCGTTCAGGTATTTTACAAATTCTTCCTGTGTTTTAATGCCGTTTACTTCCTGTTCCCAGGCGCCCAAAAGGTAAAATGAAGTCGATTTGGTTGTGGGTTTGAATACTAGCAAATAATCTAAATCTGTATCTTGAATAGTTTCAATCGTACTTACCTGGTAGAAAATCGCCATTCCAAGTTTATCCGGAACTAATGATTGCTGGCCGTACGTGGCCAGATACGCCCATTTTTTATTTTTGCTTTCTTTTTTAAGCAATTCGGTATTTTTCTGTTTTACGATTCCGGTACAAATTCCCTGAATGGCTTTGGATGCTTTTATGGTATGCTGTGTATAAAGCTGATCCGGTTTAATGGTCAGTTCTGAGGTGAAATTGATTTTATCAGCCGCTGTTTTCCATCCGTAATAATCAATTTTTACCACCGATTCGTTGGTTTTATTGCTCACATAAGCGATTGTTGAATCGACTTCACGGAAGTGTAATTTCTCCTTGTTCAGGTAACGATCGATGGATCCGATTCCGATTCCTTTTCCGGCTTTCAGGATATCTGCTCCCCAATCGCTCATTTCGTGGTACGAATCGAAATTATCCTGTCCTACTTTGGGTAAGATATTCTCCGAAGT
The DNA here is from genome assembly GCF_003996965.1 of Flavobacterium cupreum. GTDB lineage: Bacteria > Bacteroidota > Bacteroidia > Flavobacteriales > Flavobacteriaceae > Flavobacterium > Flavobacterium cupreum. The sequence continues at coordinate 397,976 of NZ_QWDM01000001.1, forward strand.
TTTCTTTCCGAAAATGTCAATTGCATTTCTCCAGTCTAAATACAAACGGTAACCAATTCTGTTATTTTCCCATCCCGGGCCTTCATAACGAATATCAAAGGAGTGATCGGTATGTTCCGGAGATAGTTTTAGTTTATCTGTATTTTTAAAAACTGTACCGCCAATATATTTGCGGCCTTCCCACTTTCCGTCCGTTTTTGCTGAAATTTCAGCATAGGTTTTAGCTGTTTTTATATCGTATTTTTGGGCATTTGCGGCAGTAAAACCTAATAAAAATAATGTTGCTATTTTAATTTTTGCTTTCATTATAGGGTAAATTATTTAAAAATTGTATTTAAAAACTGTGTTGTACAAACCACTGTTTCACCAAACCAGGGTTGAAAAAACCAAAAGGAATGTGGTGAATTCTCCAGTGTTTTAACCTCATTATAAATCTTATTCTGATTTAAAATGGCAATCATATCGTTTCTTCCGGCATGAAATCTTTCGAAACTGCTGTTTATAAAAAGCACCGGTGCCGTATTTTTGTTTGTATGGCTTAAAGCCGAGGCCTTTTTCCAGTTTTCCGGATTTTCTTCATACGTGCCATTCAGCCAGAAAGCGGCCATTTCCCCTTCTTTTGATTCGGGATGCTTAAAAGCCAGAACACCGTCTATGTCGATAATTGCATTTACTGCTGAAGAGGATTTGCTTGTGTTCGCTGCATCCTCAAAAGCCGGATTTCCATTTGTTGTACCGATCAAAGCTGCCATTTGTCCGCCCGAAGAGCATCCCAAAACCGCAATTTTGCCCGGATCTACACGGAATCTTTTTGCATTATCTTTTATAAACCGGATCGCATTTTTTACATCATAAATCCCTTCCGGATATTTTGCTTCTGTTGATAATCTGTATTCGATGGAAAAACAAGAATATCCTTTTGAAGCTATTCCCTGTGCCAGCTCGTGCATTTGGTTTTTATTTCCGGATCTCCAGCCTCCTCCATGAATCAGGATTACAGCGGGATTTAATTTTTTGTTTATATTTAAAAAGGCATCAAAATGTAAGTGCCTGCTTTTGTTGCGGTCATAAACCACCTCATTCAGCTGATTGACATTTAGATTTTTTTCTGCCCTGGCAATTGTGATAAAGGGATACGAACTTATTAATTTGGTATAGGTACTTTTTACGGTGTAGGAAGTATCTGCAAGGTGTTGACTTCGAGCATCGATGGCTGTTAAAAACAAGACTACAAGTACTACTATTTTTTTCATCTTCAATTTCTTATTTTAGTTAAGAAAGGAGCCTGACCATGTTCAGACTCCTTTTTAACTGCTTCAAAAAAACTAATAATTCAAAATTACAAATTACTAATATCCGGGATTTTGTGGAAAATCTTTATTTTGATTTAAGTCCAGTGCCGTTTGAGGGATTGGTCTTAAAATTTTCAACTGTCCGCCTACGCCAACAAAGTTTGCGGCCTTAATTTTATAATTATACGCTGAAGCTCTGGCCACTAATGTTCCGGTACGTTTTAAATCGAACCAGCGTTTGTATTCTCCCACCAGTTCTCTTCCTCTTTCATCTAAAATATAATCGATGTTGAATTGTCCGATTGTTGCATTGGCTACTCCGGCTCTTCTTCTCACCTCGTTTAAACGGTCTAAACCTGTTGTTGGTACCCCTGCTTTTAAATAGGCTTCTGCAGCAATTAAATATGTTTCGCCCAATCTGGCCAAAATAATATCTCTTGTACTCACAGGACCTGTACTGGATGGTGTTGTTGGATCCGGGTCATCGAATTTCTTTACCGGGATGGTATAACAGTCACGGTTATCGATCAAAGTATGTGCTGCATCGTATTCTCCCCATGGATGATATACAAAAGTGGCTGCTTTTCTGGATGCGTTAGCTGTTTCCCATGCTAATCTGTCTGCAGGTGTAAACCATTTCGGCTCGTAAAAATGTCTCACTTTTAAGGCAGCTGGATTTGCACTTCTGTAATACGGGAAATAAAGAATTGTTTTCGTTTGTCCGTTGTTGGTCTCAGGACCTTCCAGAATTTCAGTCATAAAAGTAGCATCCCATCTTTTATCACCCTTTTCATATAAACTCAAAGCATAAGCTGTCGGGCATAAGTTGTAGCTTCTTAATGGTGCACCCGTTTCTGCTCCCCCCAAATAAGGGCCAAAATAGTAAAACTGGTTATTTCCTAATTTTGTCGGATCTGTACTTGTTGACGCTTTGTCGTATTGAACAGAAAAGATCGTTTCTGCATTTAAATCGTTTCCGGGTTTAAATAACTGATCGAAAGCAAGACCTAAGGTTTGTCCGGCAATAGCTGCGTCAGCATAAGCTGCTGCTTTTGAGAAATCATCAGGCTTGCCAAATGTTTCGTATCCTCTGGTTAAATAAACTTTAGCCAGTAAATCATTTACGGCTCTTTTGTTTACTTTTCCGGAAGTGCTGTAGGCAGAAGTCCCGACACTAGCTAAGGCAGCGTCTAAATCTCCGATAATTTTTGTGTACACTTCTTCTGCGGTATTTCTTTTAAAAGATAAAACAGGACTCGTGATATGCTCGTCTACGATGGCAACGCCTCCATAGGTCTGTACCAGTAAAAAATAGGCCTGTGCTCTTAAAAATCTGGCTTCTCCTACTAAAGTATTTAAGTTGGGAGTCTGTTCGGTTATACCCGAATAGTAAATTGTTTTATTTACCGATTGGATTAACTGATAACAAGGACGGTACAAATCAGCTACGTTATCTGCTGTCGGGATTAAAAGCGTGTATTGGCTTAAACCTGCCGGTTCCGGTGTTCTTCCTTCAGCATACATGTCTGTTCCTGATTCAAACAACCACGGATTTCCTCCGTAGATACTTTTTAACCAGGCGTAATTTGAGTTGACCAATAACTGAAATCCTGATGCGGTTTTATAGGTTTGGTCTGCCGGTACGTTCGAAAGGCTTTCTTCTTCAATATAATCGCTGCAAGAGCTTAAAGCAGCTAGCATAATTCCTACTAATATAATTATTTTTTTCATTTGATGTCTTAATTAAAATTTAACACTTATTCCCAACTGCGTAGTCACTGATGCCGGACGGTTTACTCCGAAAGTAGATGCAGCCCATTCCGGATCATATCCATCAAAATCTGTGAATACAAATGGATCTAAAACATTTACATAAATTCTCAGGTTGCTCATTTTAAGTCTTTTTAATAACTCTGTATTGAATGTGTATCCCAAAGATATATTTTTAATTTTCACATAAGAAACATCTCTGTAATACCCGAATAAAGAAGTCCAGTACGCTCCTGCACCAGTGGCAACCGGTCCCGGTCTTGGGTTTGTATTATTCGCATTCGACTCAATACCTGCTCCGTTTGTTGGAATAAAGTAATCCATTGCTAATTTCTGGCGTCCTCTGTCGCTGACATCGGCAAAATTTTGGTGAAAAGTACTCAAAACGGTTTGTCCCTGACTTGCCAATACCGAAAAGTTGAAATCAAAATTCCCTACTGTTAATTTAGAGTATAAACTTCCCTGCCAGTCCGGATTTACGTTTCCGATTATAGTTCTGTCATCACTATTAAATTTACCATCATTATTCAGGTCCTTTGGTTTTGCCTGACCAGGCAGCATGTTATAAGTTGCCGCTTCTGCCTTCTGGCTTTCCTGCCATACCCCATCATATACATAATTGTAATTAGGGTTTAACTCTGATCCTAAAAATAATTTATTTCCAACATCACTAACCTTATCCTGGTTGTAGATGGATTCCAGTTTATTTACGTTTTTAGTAAAAGTAAAAGTAGTTTCCCAGCTTACGAAGTCACTCTTAATAATTTTAGTTGTTAATAAAGCTTCGATACCTTTATTGCTTACAGAACCCACGTTGGCAAAAGTATTTTTATATCCTGCTTCAAGAGGTAATTCCTGCTTGTAAATTAACTTATCTGATAATCTGTCATACACATCAACACTACCCGAAATTCTGTTTTTTAAGAACCCAAAATCAAGTCCGAAGTTAAGTTCTCTCGTTTTTTCCCAGGTTAATTCCTGATTCGCCAGGTTTTCTGTCTGCCAGCCTGAAACTACATTCGCTCCGTTGGCATAAAAAGTCTGCTGGTTCAATAAAGCCTGAGAAGTGTAAGGCGCTACGTTATCATTTCCTGTATATCCTAAACTCGCACGTAGTTTTAAGTCTGAAATGACAGTACTGTTTTCTAAGAACGACTCTTTGTTGATTTTCCATCCTAAGGCTACAGAAGGGAAACTCTGCCATTTATTGCCTTCCGACAAAACAGATGATCCGTCCCATCTGGAAGAAGCCGTTAATAAATATTTATCTCTGAATGTATAATTTAAACGAACGGCATACGAACTCAATGTATTTTTTTGATAGCCGGAATTTATGTTGTAACTCGTCTGAACTCCGGATCCCATATTATTTGATCCTGTATTAAAAGGTTGATTGTTAGAATACAAATAAGAAGTTTCATCTGTGTTAGAATATAAACTTTGTAATAATAATACGCTAAAATCATGTACTTCAGCAAAAGTCTTTTTCAAATCAATCTGGTTATCCCAGGTGTAATTGAAATTGTTGAAGTTTTTAATCGATGCTGAGTTTTTTCCGTTTAAGGTAACCCCTGCATTCGTTTGTGCACCATATCCGGTGCTTGTCACTGTATTTTCTATTCCTGCAGCAAATGTGGTTTTAAAAGAAAGCCATTTTAAGGGCTGGTACTGAAAGAATACGTTACCTACGGATTGCCATGTTTTTTCGGTTTGGGAAGAATTGGCAATCTCCATTAACGGGTTTACGGCACTCGTTTTATTAATTGCCCACGAACCATCAGGATACGTTAGTTTTCCAGGAAGAAAAAACAAATTTCCTACTTGTTCATTTCCGGCAGCATCGACAGCCCATGGAGACATTAGCGGACTAAGTCTGAAAGCGTCCTGCATCGCTAAATCACTTCCCAGTTGTGTTGAAACTCTGGCAATAGTGATGTTGGCACCTGTTGTGAATTTGTCGTTTATCTTGTGATTTAATCCTAATTTAAAAGAATATTTATCGGTTGAATCGTTGTCAATAAGTCCTTCATCACTTTGTATTCCAAAACCTAAATTATAACTTAAACCTGAATCAGAACGTCCTGAAACATTCAGATAGTTATTTTGGGTCATACCCGTTTTAAGAACCGCATCTGCCCAGTCAAAATTGTAACCGCTGTTGGCTCTTGATACTAATAGCGGACTTTGATTTCCTGATAATGTTGCCAGCTGTGCCGGAGTCTGAGTTGCAGGTGTTGCACTCATGTAAGCAACCTGGTGAAATTTCCACCACTCTTCCCCATTCATCATTTTCGGAAGTCTTGCCGCTTCTCTTGTACCATAAGATGAGTCAAAAGTTACATTGATTCCGGATTTTACGTTTGCACCGCTTTTTGTAGTTACAATGATAACACCACTAGCCCCTCTTGAACCGTAAATCGCGGCAGAAGAGGCATCTTTTAAAACATCCATTCTTGAGATATCCTGTGGATTAAGGAAATCGATGTTATCAACCGGAACACCGTCTACAACATATAAAGGAGAAGATCCTACCAAAGAGTTATTTCCTCTGATTACCACTTTAAACCCATCACCGGCGCGTCCTGAAGAAGATGTAATGCTAACCCCCGGTGTGCTTCCCTGAATGGCTTCCAGGGCACTGGTTGTATTTCTTTCGCTAATCGTTGCCGCACTAATGGTGCTTACTGAACCTGTTAAGTCTGTCTTTTTTACGGTTCCGTATCCCACAACAACCACTTCATTTAAGGAATTCGACTGCTCTGCAAGGCTCACGTTTACCTTAGATTTCCCGGCTACACTTACTTCCTGTGTCTGAAAACCCAAATAGGTAATAACCAATATGGCTTTGTTATTGCTAACATTCAATTTAAAACTTCCTTCAAAATCTGTTGAAGTTCCGTTTTTAGTTCCTTTTTCCTGAATATTTACTCCCGGAAGTGATAATCCTGTCGCATCTGTAATTTTACCCTCAATCACTGTAGACTGAGCGCTTACGGTGTTACTTAACAGGAAATTCAGGAAAAATAAAAATACCACATTGTATTTTATTTTTTTCTTTGATAGTTCTTTAATGTTCATAGTTTGTTTAATAGTTTGGTTAATTGATAGTTTTTTTTAGTTTTTAATTGATTCTACTTTTTTTCCATTGATATAAGTATTTATAAAGGTTACATTTTTCACATTTTTAAGTGAATAGACTGAATCTGCTTTTTCAATTACGACATCTTTGAACGTAATATTTTCCACTGGGGATGATGCATAACCATCGGCCAGGATTCCATATTTTCCTGCGTTTTTCACTTTGATATTTTCAAGGCTGATATTTCTGATGGCCGGTATAAAATTCCCCTCCTGGCCTCCGTATACATTATAGGTCATGGTGGCTAATAAAACACACTCCTTTACGGTTCCCACTTTGAGATTTCTTACATAGATATCTTCTGTTGTTCCGCCACGTTTCGAATTGGTTTTGATTCGGATCGCCCGGTCAAGATTTGGACTGTCCATAATGCAATTTTCAACGAACACATTATTGACACCTGCAGATATTTCACTACCCATTACGACTCCGCCGTGGCCATCTATCATCTTGCAGTTCTGAACAATGATATTTTTACTTGGAATAGCGACTCTTCTTCCGTCTGCATCCCTTCCGGATTTAATGGCGATACAATCGTCTCCAGTATTAAAGGTGCAGTTCCGGATAATTATATTTTGGGAATATTCAGGATCACAACCGTCATTATTAGGTCCGTGGCTGTTTACGGTTACGCCGTCAATAATCATATTAGTTGATTTTAGGGGATGTATAACCCAAAAAGGCGCATTAATAATGGTAACATCTTTTATCAGGACTGTATTACATTCGAAGAACTGAATAAAACCAGGTCTCAAATAACGTCCTTCCCCAAAAATCCTTTCGGAAACCGGAACACCTTTTTCGGCCATATCAATCAAAACTTCACGGTTTGTCGGATCATTTTGCGACGGAATTCCTTTTTGCCAGCCATAGTTTTTACCTCCTGACCAAATCCACCAGTTCGTACTATTGGCCTGACCGTTAAGAGTACCTTTACCGGTTATCGCAACATTTGTTTTGTTTTTTGCATATATAAGAGGAGAATAATTCATCAGTTCTGTTCCTTCCCATGAAGTATGAACCAAAGGATATTCTTTTGCATCTGTACTGAAAAGAATTTCTGCCTGATCTTCTAAGTGCAGATTCACATTGCTTTCTAAATGTATCGGCCCTATCAGGTATTTCCCGTTTGGAACCAGTACTTTTCCTCCTCCGTTTTTGGTACATTCCTTAATTGCTTTTTCAAAAGCCAGCGTATTAGAAGTTTTGCCGTCTGCTACAGCACCAAAATCTTTTACATTATAAGTCTTATCAGAAAAATGCGTCAAAGGGATGCCTTTAATGACTAAATCCATTTTTTTCCAGGGATCAGCTTCAGAAATACCGGAAACCTGTTTCGCACAAGACAAAAAAAGCAGGGATATCAAACCGAAAACGGCTGTAATTTTTAATGTTATACACTTATTTGTAATCATTTAAAGAAAGTTTTATGATTGGAGGCCAGCAAATGCAACCTTTTATGTAATCGATTACACGAAAGTAAAAAAATAGTTTGATTGCACCAAATTTATTTCGAAAAAATTTATATATTTAATTTTTATTATGAATTATATTTACACTTAATGTAAAAAAAGACATAATTTATTATGATTGTTACATTGCAAACGTTTGAGATATAAATTATGGTAATCGATAACAATTTTTATTTGTTAGATAAAAAAAATGTATTTTTGTCCGGTAATTAACTTGAAAACCTTTTGAATGAGCGAAAAAATAACCATTTATGATATTGCCAAAAAACTGAATATCACTGCCGCTACAGTTTCCAGAGCGTTAAACAACAATCCGAAAATAAAAGAGAGCACGCGTGAGTTAGTGATCAAAACGGCAGCTTCAATGAATTACAAGCAGAACAAACTTGCCCTCGCATTAAAAAGTGGCCGCAGTAATAATATAGGTGTTATTGTTCCCCGTATTGACAGCAATTTCTTTGCGTCTGTAATCAGGGGTATTGAAGAAGAATTACATCCGCATGGCTACCAGGTTATTATTTGCCAGACGCACGAAGATCCGAAAAGAGAAAACGAAAACCTGTATACGCTAATTGACGCTCAGGTAGATGGTATACTAATGTCTGTTACGGACATAACCAACGAAAATACAGGCGCTTTTCATTATGTATTAGAAAAAAATGTACCTCTTATATTTTTTGACAGAAGCAAACATATTGATGGTGTAAGTTCTGTAACTATCAACGACTTTAAAGGCGGTTATATTACCACAAAACATCTTATTGACGAAGGCTGTAAAAGTATCGCTCATTTCTCCGGAGATCAGTCCCTTGAAATTTTTAAAAGCAGGTTTTTGGGTTACAAACAAGCGCTACTGGACAACGGAATAACTTTTAATGAAGAATATGTGATTCGCACCAAAAGTAGTGTAGAGTCCGGGAAAGAGGCTGTGAATGCTCTATTACAACTCAAAACTCCGCCTGATGCTATTTTTTCTTCGAGTGATTTTGCTGCTTTGGGAGCCATTCAGGAATTAAAGGATAAAAACATCAGCATCCCAAAAGAGTTTTGCGTGGCGGGTTTCAGTAACGAGCCGTTTACCAAATTTATGGAATTATCGATTACTTCTGTGGATCAGTCTCCTCTTGAAATGGGAAAAATGTCAGCGCGTGTTTTTCTGGAGCAGGTTGACAAAACGGATACTATTAAAATCGAAAAAAAGGTAGTGCTCGCACCGGAATTACACATTCGTAAATCGTCTTCGAGAAGTACCATTTAAATTGTCTTTTTACCATATAAGTTCATATTAGTTAAGCTGCTGTGATTTTTTTTTTGCCACAGATTAAACGATTGAACAGATTTTTTTTGCCACGACCCGAGCGATAGCGAACAGGCGAAGCAATTTCACGAATTTGCACGAATTTTTTACCATGTAATGATGTAAGTTCATATTAGTTAAGCTGTTGTGATTCTTTTTTTTTGCCACAGATTAAACGATTGAAAAGATTTTTTTGCCACGACCCGAGCGATAGCGAACAGGCGAAGCAATTACACGAATTTGTACGAATATTTTACCATGTAAGTGATGTAAGTTCATATTAGCATTTGTTATCGAGACGCACAGCTGTCGCCTTTTTTTGCCACTGATAGCACGAATTTGCACGAATCTTTACCATATAAGTTATATCAGTTCATATAAGTTTGTTATCGCTCAAGTTCTATTTCGCTTAGACAATATATATGACGTACTGCTGTACGTCTTTTTTTTGCCACGACCCGAGCGATAGCGAACAGGCGAAGCAATTACAGGAATTTGCACGAATATTTACCATGTAAGTGATGTAAGTTCATATTAGCATTTGTTATCGAGACGCACAGCTGTCGCCTTTTTTTGCCACGAATTACACGAATTTACACAAATTATTAGCGTAAAGATTCGTGCTAATTCGTGCAATTCGTGGCAACTCTTTTTTTAATCATTTAAACCATCACAATCTCTAGCTTATATTTTCTTAAATCACTTATATGGTAAAACAAAAAAAAGACGCACAATTGTGCGTCTCTACATTTATATTATGTTGAAAATCTTAAAGTGAAACCCCTCTTTTCCACGGAATAAAATCATTTTGGTTTAAGATTGCTGCTTTGGTTTTAATGGTACCGCTTGCAACCTCAATGATGAATTCCAGCATTTCATCAGCCATTTCGTCTATCGATTTTTCACCTGTGATAATTCCTCCGGTGTCGATATCAATAATATCAGACATCTTTCTGGCTAATTCAGTATTAGACGAAATTTTCACCACCGGTGCGATCGGGTTACCCGTCGGAGTTCCCAAGCCTGTTGTAAACAAAACCATATTGGCTCCCGAACCTACCATTGCGGTCGTACATTCAACATCGTTTCCTGGTGTACAAAGCAGTGTTAATCCTGGTCTTGTGATATATTCCCCATAATCAAAAACACCTGTAATCGGTGAAGTTCCACCTTTTTTAGCAGCTCCCGCAGATTTCATCGCATCCGTAATTAAACCGTCCTTAATGTTTCCCGGAGACGGATTCATATCAAATCCTGAACCGGCATCAACAACTGTTTTTTCGTACCATTGCATTAAATCCAGAAAACGTTTTCCGCCTTCTTCTTCAACACAACGATTGACCAGTTCCTGCTCTACTCCGCATAATTCAGGAAACTCAGAAAGGATTGTTGTTCCGCCCAAAGCGGCCAGTAAATCTGAAGTTACCCCTAATGTCGGGTTGGCTGAAATTCCGGAAAAACCGTCAGATCCGCCACATTCCAGTCCAATGGTTAATTTAGATAATGGTGCCGGTGTTCTCTTTATATCGTTTGCTTTTTTAATCGCTTCGAAGGTATCTTTTACCACACTGCTTAGCATCGTTTCAATAGTTCCTATTTGCTGCTGATCGTAAATCAACACCGGTTTTTTACTGTTTGGATTTATAGCATCTAAAGCATCTTTGAAAATCTGAATCTGAAGATTCTGACAACCTAAACTCAGAACTGTAGCTCCGGCTACATTTGGATTGTTTACGTATCCGGCCAGTAACTTAGCCAGACTGTGCGAATCCTGGCGAATTCCGCCACATCCACCCTGATGCGTGATAAATTTTACTTCGATATTATTGAATAAATTAGCATCATTTGAAGCCGCTTCATTACCTGCACCGCCCGTTTCCGTTTTCACCAAAGAACGAAGCAGTAATTGATAATCGTTTTCCTTTGGCTTCATTAATTCCTTTTCGAAGATATCTTTTAATATTTCGATGTTTCTGTTTTCACAGAAAACCAAAGGGAAAAACAACCATACATTTTCAGTTCCAACCTGTCCGTCTTCTCTGTGGTAGCCCAGAAAAGTCCTGTCTTTCCACTTATCGATATTCGGTTTTGTCCAGCCGATAGTTTCCGTTTTACCGGTCACTTTATCACTTTCGTGTTTTACGTTTACCGTAGAAAGCAATCCGCCTTTTTCGATTCTGGCACTTGATTTTCCAACCAAAACACCGTACATAATAATCCTGTCTCCGATGTCAAAAGGAACCAAAGCAATTTTATGCTTCATTTTTACATCAGTTTCAATTGTAATATCCTCACCTTCAAAGTTAATCACCTCTCCAGCCACCAGATTTACCAAAGCTACCGCTACATTATCAGTAGGGTTAACTTTTATTAATTTTTTTTGCGTTTCCATAACTATTGTATGTGAGTTCCTGAATTTATTATTTTTTAAAATTGGCAAAACCTTGTTCTACACCATTTTCATCAATTTCTTTTAATGCTTTTGCAATAGCTTCCGTCAAAGAAGGAACCGCAGTTAGATCCTCATCCCAGAAACTTTTATTCTGTAATGTAAGTGTCGCTATTTTGTTATAATCCTCTGATTTCCAAACTTCATTGAAAAAAGTAATGATATCATCGCTATCGTTTAAGGGAAGAGTTTCCCCTTTCCAAGTTCCTTTGTAAAAACGAATTAAACAGGCAAATGCAAAGGTCAGATGAACCGGCAATTTTTTATGAATGGCCACATATTCCGTTAAACTTGGCAAAACACGTACTTTGAATTTCGAAATTGAATTTAAAGCAATCGATGACAATAAATGCTTGATAAACGGATTTCTGAAACGGTCCAGAATTTCTTCAGCAAAACTGGTTAATTCAGCTTTGTCCATATTTAGCGTATCATTGATTTCCTCAAAAACAGCTTTGTTTACGAAATCTCCTGTAAAGGCATTATCAACGGTTTCTTTAACGGTTTCATTCCCGTACAGCAATGAAAACGGAACCATAGCCGTGTGTGCACCATTTAGAATCCTTACTTTTCGGGTACGGAACGGCTGCATATCAGCCACTATTTTCACATCTAAATCTGTCTTTTCAAACGGAAGTTTTGCTTTTAGATCATCATCACCTTCAATCACCCACAAAAAGAAGCTTTCGGCACTTACAATCAGATCATCTTTATACGACAACTGACTGTTGTATTCTTCAATCTGATCTTTTGGATAACCCGGAACAATTCTGTCTACTAAAGTATTGTGGAAAGAACAGCTGTTTAAAAGCCAGAAAATAAAATCCTGTCCCAGTTTCCATTCCGTTGCATATTTTAAAATAATTTCTTTTAAAGTATCTGAATTATAATTAATTAACTCACAAGGAATAATCGTTAGCCCCTTAGATACGTCTCCGCTAAAATGCTTAAATCTTTCGTGTAAAAGTACGGTTAATTTCGCTGGAAAAGAAACCGGAGGCTGCATCGTCGGAAGGTCTGACGGAATGTATTCAATACCCGCTTCCGTAGTATTTGATATAATGAAAGCCAGCTCTTCTTCTTTTGCCAAAGCCAGATATTCCTGAAAAGAGGCATAAGGATCAATTGCTTTTACAATATTGGTAATCAGTTCTTTCTCCTGAATTTCCTGTCCTTTCTTCACCCCTTTCATAAACAAAGTGTACAAACCATCCTGGGCATTGATCATATTGACAAGACCTTTATCAATAGGCTGTACTACTGCAATCCCTGCATTGAAACCAGCTTCCTGATTTAGTTTCTGAATGGCATATTCTACGAAAGCCCTTAAGAAATTACCTTCTCCAAATTGTACAATTTTTATTGGAAGTTTAGTCGAAAACTCCGAATTTGATCTGTTTATTTTTTCCATTATAAATTCTTTAAAGCATTATAAATAACCACAGTAAACACTTATTTGGCTTTTGTTTTTTAATTGTAAAAGAAGCATTACACCTGAGTGAGTAAAATAAATTTTGCTGTGAGGAGTGACAAAATATATTTTGCAAGCGCAATGCTCTGTTACAATATCTAAAAACTTTTAAAAAAATTGCAAGCCAAATAAGGAACAGGCATGATTATCCCTTATTTATTTTTAATATTTTTGATGATGTCAAGGACCTGACTGACTCTCATTTTTAAGCCGTCAAAATCATTGGTATCGAGTATTTCTTTTGAAATTAATTGTGACCCCAGACCCACACAAAATGCACCTGCACCAATCCAGGAAGTAAGGCTTTCTACAGTTGGCAAAACACCTCCTGTTGGCATGATACTCGTCCACGGACAAGGGCCTTTCACTGCCTTTATAAACTCCGGGCCATAAATATCCCCGGGAAATAATTTGACAATTTCACAGCCTAATTCTTCCGCTCTGGCAATCTCCGTCAGTGTTCCGCAACCCGGTGACCATAATACTTTACGGCGGTTACAGGCGATTGCAATATCTTCCCTGAAAACCGGAGTTACAATAAAATTGGCTCCCAGCTGCATGTATAAAGACGCAGCAGCAGCATCTGTAACAGAGCCTACTCCCAACATCATTCCCGGTAATTCGGCCAGGGCATATTTATTTAAAGCTCCGAATACTTCGAAAGCAAAATCACCACGGCTTGTAAATTCCATTAATCTTGAACCTCCGTCGTAACAGGCCTTTAGTACTTTTTTGCTCACTTCAATATCAGAATGAAAAAACAACGGAACCATTCCGTTTTCTTTCATTTGCGAAGCCACTTCAATTCTTGAATATTTTGCCATTTTCTATTAATTATCTTGATACCAATCCGGCAGAATCGCCATCAAGCATATTTTCAACTTCTTTTAAGGTCACCAGATTGTAATCTCCTGCAATAGTATGTTTTAAACAACAGGCTGCCACTGCAAAATCTAACGCTCTCTGGCTGTTATTCTGATATTCCAATAAACCATAAATCAATCCGCCCATAAAAGCATCTCCGCTTCCAACGCGATCCACAACTGGTGTAACTTCTTTAACAGCTGCACTATAAATTGCTTTTCCGTCAAACAAAATACCACCAATACGCTGATGTGAGGCACTTACCGAATAACGAAGTGTCGTTGCGGCAATTTTCAGATTTGGAATCAATTCAAACAATTTTGTATATAATGCCGGAAGCGATTTCTCGTCCTGATAATTTGGATTTACCTTCGGAATTCCGAGCATAAAATAAGCTGTATCGATATCACCTAAAATAACATTACTGTATTGCAGCATTTCCGGCATTACTTCACTTGGTGTTTTTCCATACTGCCAAAGTTTTGATCTGTAATTTAAGTCGCAGGAAATTTTAATTCCGAGTTTGTGCGCTGTTTTAATTGCCTCTAAGCAAGCTTCAGCCGCACTTTGAGAAATAGCAGGTGTAATACCGCTCCAGTGAAACCATTCTGCTCCTTCCAGTACTTTTTCCCAGTCAACCTGTCCTTTTTCGATTGTTGACATTGCGCTGTGAGCACGATCGTACACTACATTGCTTCCGCGGGTCCCAGCTCCGGTTTCCAGAAAATAAATCCCTAAACGTTCGCCACCGTAAACAATGTTTTTAGACTCGACATTCATTTTTCGGATTTCCCTTAATGCAGAAACACCGATTTCATTTTCTGGTAATCTGGTAACAAATTCAGCATTCACACCGTAATTGGCCAAAGAAACACAAACGTTAAATTCTCCGCCCCCATACGTAGCACCAAATGCCGTTGATTGCGCAAACCTTAAATGTCTTTCTGTCGATAAACGCAGCATGATTTCGCCAAATGCAACTACTCTACTCATATAGTTTGTTTTTTTACCATTACTAGATTACACCTGAATCTTAACGGTTATTTTACTTTGCCAAAAATTAAAAGGATAAAAGATTAAAAAAATCTGCCTAATCTGCAGGCTTCAAATTCTTCCTTCTATATTCTTCCTTCTATATTCTATATTCTTTATTCTATATTCTTTATTCTATATTCTTTATTCTATATTCTTTATTCTATATTCTTTATTCTATATTCTAATTAAAATTTAAAATATTCCTTCGCATTGTTATACGAAATATCCTGAACCAGTTTACCAATCCATTCCATATCATTCGGAAGCTCCCCTCTTTTAATTTCGTCTCCCAGAAGATTACAAAGAATTCGTCTGAAATATTCGTGTCTCGGGAACGATAAAAAGCTTCTTGAATCGGTCAGCATTCCAACAAAACAGCTGATTAATCCCATATTGGAAAGGGCATTCAATTGTTTGGTCATTCCGTCTTTCTGATCTAAAAACCACCATCCGGATCCGAACTGTACTTTTCCTCTGACACTTCCGTCATTGAAATTACCAATCATGGTAGCCATAACCTCATTGTCAGCCGGATTTAAGTTATAAATGATTGTTTTCGTCAATTTATCTTTACTGTCCAGCGCATTTAAAAATGATGATAATTTTTGCGCCTGCGGGTAATCTCCAATGGAATCCCAGCCGGTATCAGGTCCCAAAATTCGGTGCATACGCGCATTATTGTTGCGCAGTGCCCCTAAGTGAAATTGCTGTACCCAGCCTTTTTCATGATACGTTTCAGATAAAAACAACAATATTGAACTTTGGAATTTTAAAGCTTCTTCGGGAGTTATAATTCTGTTTTCTCTTTTCTTTTTGAAAATTATACTGACTTCAGCTTCCGTAAACTCTTCAAAATAAATCTGATCCAGTCCGTGGTCACTTAACTTACAGCCATTTTGAGCAAAGAATTCTATTCTGTTTTTCAGGGCGCTGCACAAATCCGAATAGGTATGAATCGCGATTCCGGAGACCTCTCCTAAGGTGTCCAGATACCCGTTATAGCCCTCATTTGAAATCAGAATGGCTTTATCAGGCCTGAAAGCAGTGCTCACTTTTGTTCCGAAAGGATTTTGAGCAATTTTCTGGTGATGCTCCAGATTATCGATCGGATCTTCAGTGGTACATACCAGTTCCGCATTTACTTTTCTAAGCAGGTTTTGGGTGCTGTAAGCTGCTGAGTTGATTTTCTCTGAAGTTTCGATATAGATTTTCTCTGCTGATTTTTCATTCAGTAAATCGTAGATATCAAAATAACGTGCCAGTTCCAGGTGCGTCCAGTGATATAACGGATTACGCATCGTGTACGGAACCGTTTTTCCCCAGTTTAGGAATTTGTCCTTATCGGAACCGTTTCCGGTAACAAACTGCTCGTTGATGCCCAAGGTACGCATCGCACGCCACTTGTAATGATCTCCGTTGATCCAGACCTGTGTACTATTGTCAAAGATTTTATCTTCGGCTATAAACTGTGGATTCAGGTGATTGTGGTAATCTATAATAGGCTGATTTTTAGAATAATTGTGATACAACTCTTCAGCATATTTATTTTCCAGTAAAAAGTTATCATTTATGAAGGTCTGATTCGTGCTCATGTCTTTTAAAATATAAGTTGAAAATTATTCTTCGTTTGAAGGTTTTCCAATGGTTGCAAGGATTCCGCCATCCACATATAAAATATGACCGTTGACAAAATCACTGGCTTTCGAAGATAAAAATATCGCTGCTCCGGCCAAATCACCGGGATCTCCCCATTTTGCCGCCGGCGTTCTGCTAATTATAAAATCATTAAACGGATGCCCGTCCACTCTGATAGGCTTGGTTTGTTCTGTCGCAAAATATCCGGGTCCAATTCCGTTGATCTGCACATTGTATTTCGCCCATTCCGTAGCCATGTTTTTCGTCAGCATTTTTAAACCGCCTTTTGCAGCAGCATAAGCTCCTACTGTATTTCGGCCTAATTCGCTCATCATCGAGCAAATGTTTATAATTTTTCCCTGTCTTCTTTCGATCATTCCTTTGGCCACATGCTTCGAAACAATAAAAGGACTCACGAGGTCGATATCGATCACTTCTTTAAAATCGGCTACTTCCATTTCAATCAGCGGAATTCTTTTGATAATTCCGGCGTTGTTAATTAAAATATCAATGGGTCCGACTTCGCTTTGAATTTTTTGAACCGCAGCAATCACTTCCTGCTCATCTGTTACATTAAATCTGTAACCAACCGCCTTGATTCCTTCGTTTTGAAGTTCTTTTACGGCATCATCTATTTTTTGCTGTGAGGAGTTGCCATTAACAACAATTGTTGCTCCTGCCTGCCCCAGCCCTTTTGCCATTGCCATACCCAGTCCGTGAGTACTTCCTGTGATAAGGGCAATTTTTCCGTTTATATCAAATAATGAATTTGTCATCTTATCTTAAATCTGTGATTTTACAAACATCCATATCGCCGTAATCTAAATTCTCCCCTGCCATTCCCCAGATAAAAGTATAATTACTGGTTCCGGAACCGGAATGAATAGACCATGGCGGGGAAATTACCGCCTGATGGTTGTTGATCCAGATATGCCTTGTTTCCTGAGGCTGTCCCATAAAATGGCAAACAGCCTGATTTTCCGGAATGTCCAGATAGAAATAAACTTCCATTCTGCGATCGTGTACGTGTGCCGGCATGGTATTCCAGACACTTCCAGTTCTCAATTCTGTCATTCCCATCTGCAATTGGCAGGTTGTTACGACACTTCCAATAATCATTTGGTTCACTGTACGGTGATTTGCCGTTTCCATCGTACCCAATTCTAATTTATTGGCTTCTGCCAAACTCACTTTTACCGTTGGGTAACTGGTATGTGCGGGTGCGGAATTGATATAAAACTTAGCCGGATTAGTATTGTCGTTACTTTTAAAAATTACTTCCTTGTTACCGCTTCCGATATACAAAGCATCTTTAAAACCAAGTTCAAAAGATTTTCCTTCAACAAGAACAGAACCGCTTCCTCCCACATTAATGATTCCGATTTCTCTTCTTTCTAAAAAATACGGCGCTTTAAGGGGATCTATTGTTTCTAATGTTAAGTCATTTTTTACAGGAACTGCTGAACCGGCAATATATCGGTCATAATGAGAGTAGACTAATACAATTTCATCTTCTTTCATTAAATCATCAATTAAGAACTCGTCTCTTAGTTGTTGTGTATCGTATTTTTTCACCGCTTCGGGGCTTGACGCGTATCTTGAACTATATTTTGTCATAATTTTTAATTTAATGTAATCGATTGCACAAAATTAGATTTTTATCTCTAAATATCAATAAACCTTCTTAAAATTTATTATTTTTTTTTGATTCTAAATTAAAATTCAACCTTTTTCATACGTGGAACTAAAAGATGCATGATACACCAGGCTAATAAGTAAGAAGCGCCACAAATACAAAACATGATAAAATATCCCGTTTCTATTTTTCCTAATTTAGTATAATAGACAAACATATTTTTCTGAACCACCAGAGTCAGCAGGATTCCGCCAAACGCTCCAAACATCCCTCCGATTCCGGTTACGGAAGCCGTAGCTTTTTTCGGGAACATATCGGATACTGTTGTAAAAATATTAGCGCTCCATGCCTGATGTGCCGAAACTGCAAAACCGATTACCAAAATGGCCAGCCACATATTGATTGCGCCTAAATACTGGGAAAATAATACCGGTAAAACTGCAAAGGCATACAACAGCATACTGGTTTTACGGGCTTTGTAAGCAGGCCAGTTGTTGTTGATTAATTGTAACGGAAGCCAGCCTCCGCCGATACTTCCAATACTTCCAATCATGTATACTAAAGCGCAGGGCCAGATGATTTCGGTAGCGGAAAGTTTATATTGTTTCATTAGGAAATCCGGCAACCAGAATAAATAAAACCACCACACCGGGTCTGTCAGTAATTTTCCAATAGCGAAAGCCCATGTCTGGCGAAAAGATAATAATTTCATCCAGGATACTTTTTCCGTATCTTCCAACTCCGTAACATCTGCTTTATCAGATGTGATGTATTCCAGTTCCGCCTGGGACAAACGTTTTTGCTTTTGAGGAACCTCATATAAAAGAAACCATAAACCCACCCAGACAAAACCCACAATTCCCGTTAAAATAAAAGCCCATTGCCAGCCGTAATGCTCTGCAATAAAAGGCACGGTCAACGGAACAATTATAGCTCCAATGTTGCTTCCTGAATTAAATATTCCTGTTGCTAATGCTCTTTCTTTCTGTGGAAACCATTCTGCCGTAGCTTTTATGGCTGCCGGAAAATTTCCGGCTTCGGTAATTCCTAAAAACACGCGCGCGATCAGAAAACCTCCTGTACCAGTTGCCAGCGCATGGCCAATGGCGGCCAGACTCCACAGGCCGGTCGCAATTGCATAGCCCAGTTTTGTACCCAATTTATCTATAATTCCTCCGGCAACGAGCATACCCAGTGCATACGCGATTTTAAAAGCCAGTTCAATATTCGAATAATCAATAACTTCCTGTTCTGGAGTCCAGTGAAAAGCTTCTGCCAGAAAAGGCCTTAAGTAACTAATTACATTTCGATCTAAATAATTTACAGTTGTAGCAAAAAATACTAAACCACATATTGTCCAGCGATATTTTCCGATTGCCGCATTAGCCTGATTCATATTTAAATTGGTTTGGTTGGTTGATTAGTTAGTGGGTCAGGTCTCTTTTAAAGATCTGTAATCGGTCTGTATTTAGGTACCAGTGATTTCATTACGATCCAGCCGGTTAAATAACATACTGCACAAATAGAAAAAATGATAAAATATCCCGATTCGATTCCGTGAAAACCCAGAAAGGACATATTGGTTTCTTTGGCGTGATCAAATAATAATCCGGAACCTTTATTGATTATTGTAGAACCTACACCGCCTGCCAAACCTCCTATTCCGGTAATCGTAGCAATTGCTTTTTTAGGAAACATATCACCAACCGTCGTAAAAATATTAGCCGACCAGGATTGATGTGCTGCCCCTGCAATACCGATGATGATGACCGGGATCCAGTAACTTATATATCCTAAAGGCTGGGCAATTAAGGCTAATAATGGAAAAAAGGCAAAGATCAGCATCGCTCTCATTCTTCCTTCGTACGGATTCATTCCTTTTTTCTCTACAAAATAAGTAGGCAGCCAGCCACCGATAATAGAAAGCAGCGTAATCATGTATAAAACGAATAAAGGTAAAGCCGCTTCAGTAGAATCCATTCCGTAAACAGAACTCAGGTAAGCCGGAGTCCAGAATAAAAAGAACCACCAGACACCGTCTGTCATAAATTTACCAAAGGCAAAAGCCCATGTTTGTTTGTATTTAAAGCAATCTATAAAAGAAACCTTCGTCGAAGTATCAGGTATGTAGCCCACTATTTTAGCGTCGGCAATATCATCCTGCTGAATATATTCTAATTCTTCAGCGCTAACTCTTTTGTGTCTTTCGGGTTTATCATACATAAAAACCCAGAATCCCATCCAGACAAAACCTAAAGCCCCAATAATAATAAAGGCCATTTCCCACCCGAAAGATTTTGCAATAAACGGAATTGAGATTGGAGCTGCCAAAGCACCAACAGTGGCACCGGCATTAAATATGCTCGTAGAAAAAGCCCTGTCTTTTTTGGGAAAATACTCAGCTGTAGTTTTGATGGCTGCCGGAAAATTTCCTGCTTCCCCCACCGCCAGTACAAAACGGGCAAATATGAATAAAGCCACACTTACATTGATTACTAAACCGGTATCTTTTACTAAATGAATCAAATTTTTAGCACCTTCAAAACCTACAAACCAGTTTCCGGTAATAATTCCCGCGGTTGCAATACCACAAAAGGCATGCAGGCAGGCTCCGATGGACCAGATTCCGATGGCCCAGAGAAATCCTTTTTTTGTATCCAGCCAGTCTACAAATCTTCCGGCGAACAACAGCGATACGGCATAGAAAATCGAAAACAATGCGGTAATATTTCCGTAATCATTATTCGTCCAGTGAAACTCAGGTGCAATAAAGTCACTCCAGGTCAGGGAAAGCACTTGTCTGTCGAGGTAATTGATTGTAGTGGCAAAAAACAACAAGGCACAAATACTCCAACGATATTTTCCGACGGAAGCATTTTTCTGGCTGACAGTAACTGAATTGGTCTGGTTCATAGTAAAGGTTTTTGGTGTAATTTTTAATTTTCGGTAAACAGAAATAGCTTCTTGTGGTATTCAGTTCTTTAACACTAAATGCAACAAAAATCAAATAATGTAATCGATTGCACAAATATAGTTTTAAATCTTTATAATCCAAATAAATTGCATAAAAAATTATTTTATTATCATAAATAAACACATCACACAAAAAACAGATTGCTAAATTACATATTAAACAATATATTTGTTAAATGCCAATAGGCAAAAAATATCCGTTTGAGGTAGCAAAATTGTCCAAAAATTTACGATTTTGCATCATTTTCAGCTATTTATTAGTGTAAAAAACACAATTATTAATTTATCGGAATAAAATCAAACAATAAACCTTAAATTTGAATTTTACCATTACAATCAAATTAGATCATACTAAACTTTTATAAAATTGAAAAAATTAAAAACCCTTATCTTAAAAAATGTACTCCTAAATCTCTTTTTATTCGCGGGAATGCTACAGCAGCTTCAGGCGCAAAATCAGGTACTACCTCTTTGGAATAAAATACCGGGAGAAATTAAAGCTGCAGACTATACCGAAAAAGAAACCCTAAAAGACGGGAAAGTACAGAGTACCACTTTAGTGACCACGCCTACCTTAACGGTGTTTTTACCTAAGGATAGCAAGCCCAATCAAACGGCTGTAGTTATATTTCCAGGTGGCGGTTATATGCATCTGGCCATTGACAAGGAAGGGACAAAAGTGGCGGAGTGGTTCAATAGTATCGGAATTGTGGCTTTCGTGCTGAAATACAGATTGCCAAGTGATTTGATTATGAAAGACAAAACCATCGGGCCATTGCAGGACGCGCAGGAATCGGTACGTTACGTAAGACAAAATGCCTCAAAATGGAATATTGATCCGAATAAGGTCGGTGTACTGGGCTTTTCCGCAGGCGGGCACCTGGCAGCTACCTTGTCTACCCATTATGATGATAAAGTATATGAAACGGCCTCAAAGTTAAGTGCTCGTCCCGATTTTTCCCTTTTGATTTATCCCGTTATTTCGATGCAAAATTACATCACGCATAAGGGCTCACAAATTAACTTATTAGGGCAAAATCCTTCTGCTGCATTACTAGATTCTTTTTCGAATGAAAAAAGGGTAACTGCCCAAACTCCTCCGGCATTTCTGATTCATGCTACCGATGATGGAGCTGTTTTACCCGAAAATAGCATTAATTACTACCTGGCCCTTAAAAAAAATAAAGTTACAGCCGAGTTACATTTATATGAAAATGGCGGGCACGGTTTCGGATTGGGCATTGGAGATACCAATAAATACTGGACCAGACAATGTGAAGACTGGCTCAAAAGCAACAAATTCTAAACTTAAATTTTTCGAAATAAAAAAAGGCAAAACCTTACCGGTTTTGCCTTTTTCATTATCAAAAAAAAATCAAAGTAAAACAATCTTACTTTTAAGCTGACAATTCTTTTGCCGCTCTGTTTTTTAGTTTAGAAACAACAACTGCTTTTTCTGTTACTTTAGGTTTATTGTTTGATTTTTTACCAAATTTCTGTTTTCCCCACCAGATTAAAAATCCTGTTATGGGCAAGCTGGCCGAAATTAAACTGGCAAAAAATGCTATAAATTTTCCTGTGAGTCCAAGGACACTTCCGACATGGATATCGTAATTCATCCTGCGGATTTTATCAGGAATATTGGCTTCTGTATACTTTCCTGAGAAAGGCGTTTTTATAGAAATTTCTTTAAGGGTATACTGATCGAAGCTATAACGGTCCATATTATAGAACGTGTTTTTCTGTTTGTATACAAAAGCTCCAATCGCGTCGGAAGGTTTTTCCGGAATGGTTACCAGAATTCCCGAGGCGTCCGGATTTTCTTTTGAAATGTTCTTTAAAACGCGGTCCACTGTTGTGATATGAAATGTTGCCAGATTTGTCGTATCCGATTTTGGCGACTCCCGGCTGTCCGATAAAGTTGCCCCGCCTGATGTCACCCAGTACAGCGATTTACTCCACCAGCCAAAACTCCAGACCAAACCGGTGACGGATATGAAGAGCAGAAAAATCATGCTGTAAAATCCAAGCACGTTGTGCATATCATAGTTGACACGCTTAAAAGTGGCGGACCATTTAATCTTAAAACTTTTATCCCGAATGGACTTAATCCATTTGGTTGGCCACCATAAAACGATACCTGAGATCAGCAGAAATACAAAAATTAAAACTGCTATTCCGACAATGGGTCTTCCGATATCGTACGGAAGCCATAAAGCGCGGTGTCCGTTTAATATAAATCTGAAAAAATCAAGTGAATCACCTCTGGAAAACGATTTCACATTCAATACTTCCCCGGTATACGGATTCATATAAACGCTGGTAAAAATACCGCCTCTTCTTTTTTTGGATTTCTCTTCTTTGCCTTTTCCTTTTCCCCTTTCTCTGCCTTCCTGTTTTTTGGGCTCCGTTTTGGTGACTTCACTTTTATTCCGGTTTTTCTTTTCTTTCGGGCCTTCACCGGCTTTATCTTTTCCTCCTTTTTTCTCCGTAAAATAGCCCACAATTGCAGCTTCGTCTTTGGCTCCAAAGGTTACACTGTTGGCATGTTTGCCTTTCATTTCCCGGTCTGCAATTGCAACGAGTTGTGAAGGCAGCAAAAATGACTGTTTCTGAGGTTTTACAAAACGCCAGTCTTCGATAAAATCTTTAATTTCATTTTCAAAAACATAGATACACCCCGTCAGGCTGACAATAACGACGATAATTCCGGAAGCCAGTCCGAGCCATAAATGCAGCCAGCCATAACCCGTTTGAAGAGTGATTTTTTACTTTTTTTCTTATTTGGGTTTGACGAAGAAGAAAACATATTTAAAAGAGTATAAAAAGATAAACAAAAAAACCGCAGACCCCGAAGCGCCTACGGTTTCAAAAAAAACTAATTTAGTATTTTAATTTCGCGATAGCAGTAATCTGACCGCCTTCTACCTTCATACCTCTTGTGGCAACAGCAGTTGTTCCGTTGATGGTATAAATCCAGTTTCCGTCCGGTGTATTGATTCCAAGTACAGCAGAATTTCCGTCTTCGGTAACAATATTATAACGGCTTGTAGCAGAAGTCAGTGTTGCAGGAACATTCGTAACCCATGTAAAAGTCTGGTTGTACACATCGGCAATAGCCAGTTTTACAGCTCCGCTATTTTTACCCGGATTTCCGTACATTAACAGTAAAACTTTCCCTTTTGAAATATAAGTTGAAGAAGCAATTTTGTAACCTCCTGATTTTTCCTGTACATTAAAGAAATAAGACTGATCGAATTCAGTAGTTCCTTTTTTGATTTTCACTACTGCAGATGGTTTTGTAGAGGTCAACACAGCATTGCTCGTTGCAATAGCCCCTGAGAATCCGTAAGCATCACCATTTTCGTCCTGAATTAATCCGTTTGTAAAATAGGCTCCCAAATAACTCGTACGGTTGTCTTTGATTACTTTTTCTAATTTAAGTTCCGGATAATTGTAAACGGCAACCCACGTACTGTCCGGATTTGCAGTTCCAAAATTATCAACTCCGTCTCCTTTGATACTCATGTAAGGCATGAATACTTTTTCGCCCACCTGAGTGGCCCAGGTAAAGAAAGCTCTTTCTCCGTTTCCTGCTAATTTTTTTGTGTCCTGTTGTGCTTCACCTACGATAAGTGATTTTTCAGTATCAATTTTGTACATCGAAGCAATAGAAGCTGCCCCGCTTCTTGGTACTTTTATAGTAAGGATATCTTTGTTTACTGCTGCAAAAACATGTACTGTTTCGGCCTGAAAGTTCGATGTTTTCACTAATTTACCTTCTTCAGACAAAGCATATGAAGTAACGGCTCCGGGATTTCCCTGTCCGTAAAGCAAACTAAAGAACTTGTTTTGATTGGTAATGTAATAACGGTAAGAACCATCCTGTTCCAATCCGTTACCTGCAGTGGTGATTGAACCCGTAGTAATATCGTCTGCCGTTAGTAAATAATCCGCGATTCCTACTGCTCCGGTTGTTGCCGTGATAATGTATTTAGTTTTTCCGGTTCCTGTGCTGGGTGTCCCGCTGTCCGGTGAGTCTGAATTACTTTCACAAGAGAATGATGTAAACGCTATTAAAGCTGAGAATACGGCTATTTTGCTGATTCTTTTCATAATGATTATTTGTTATATTAAAATTTATTTGTTTGATTTATTGAAATAGTATCTGAATTTTATATTGAAAGCCCTGCTCGGTTTTTGTAAAGAAAAATTATCATAAAGCCTGTTATCCAATGCATTTTTGCATTCCAGAGCGATATTATATTTACCATTTGCCAGCGTGTAGACCACATTAAAGTCATGATTAAACTGCTGCGGAATATCCAGCTTACCATCTTTGATACCGCGGCTTGGCCATGACAAATAGTAGGTATGCACGTATAAAAAGTTGTATCCGACTGTTAGATTATTGCCTTTTTTCAGGAAATCATTAAAAAACACACTGGCATCGGCATTACCAAACAGGAAGGGAATATTGGGAATCCTGTCCTTATAATAAGCTGACACGTAGTTTTGATTTGGCTCATACATCGTCATATTACGAAGATTCTGATACGTCATATTTACGCCGGCAGTAAACCTGTTGCTGTACGAATAACGAACTTCCCCATCTATACCGTAATTGGTTACCCTGCCCTGATTTACACTTCTGGTCTGGATCTGATTGACATCCAGCTCAGGACGAATAAAATCGGTTGCATCCCTGTACAAAAGACTTACATCGAATGTCATTGCATTGACCTTTCTGAAATTAGTCTGATAGCTCAGTCCCAAATTGAAATTATTACTGGTTTCTGGTCTCAGATCGAGGTTCCCTGCGGTATTATTGTTTGGATTTCCGAATACTTCTTCCGGAACCGGTAATCTGTAGCTTTTTTCAAAAGAGCCTTTCACCTGTAAATTTTGTTTGATATAATAACTCGTTGCTGCTCCATAACCCCAAAGGGAGTTTGTATCGACATATTCCTGATAGGCCACATCACCTGTATTTCCCGACGGATTATAACTTCTGGAGTAGGTATTTTTTAAAGAGTATTGTTTGGTGAATAATGAGGTGCTCCATTTTTCATTATAATCAAATTTGTAGCCTGCACCCAAAATGTTCTTTTGTGATTTTTTCGGCTGTTTGTAAACCATTGATTCCGGAACAAGCTCATCGCTTTCCTTACGGTCAAAAGTATTAAAGGTATTATTCAGCATAAACGAATGTCTCGTTCCCAGGCTGTAAGTAGCATTGGCAGTAGCGATTCCGTTATTGTTTTTGAATTTACGTAACGTACGGCTCCGTTCTCCGCCTAAACCGGGAAGTTCTTTATAATCCCCGTACCAGTCGTACCTTCTGAAAACAGTATCTATATTCTGTTCTTCACCAAAATTAAAGTTACCAGTAGCACTAAAATCCAGCCCTTTTGTAAAGAAATTTTTTACCTGATATTTTACGCTTGGCATTAAAATATTGCCTTTGCTGTATATTTTTCCGAACACGCTGGTCATTCTGGCCCCGGTCTGCATGTCTGCTTTGTTCTGGCCTGCCGTAAAACCGAATAACAATTTGTCCGCATATTTTTTACCCGTCACACCAATATTCAGGATTACGGTTTCATTGCGGTATTTATCATGAAATCTTCTCAAACGCGCTTCCGGATAATATTGTCCGGTAAGTTTATCGGATGCCTCCACATTTACCCAGTAATCATTGTCTGAATAATT
Organism: Flavobacterium cupreum; assembly: GCF_003996965.1. Lineage (GTDB taxonomy): Bacteria > Bacteroidota > Bacteroidia > Flavobacteriales > Flavobacteriaceae > Flavobacterium > Flavobacterium cupreum. The sequence goes on from NZ_QWDM01000001.1 coordinate 424,721, forward strand.
CTGAAAAGCATTAATTTCCGTTGTAAAACCACTCTTGGCCGTATAACCTGCATTTACTGTTGAACGATGCGTGTTAAAAGACCCAAAAGAATAAGAAGCATCGACATAGGTTCTTGGCTTACTGTTCGTTACAATATTTACTGCACCTCCTAGGGCATCTCCTCCAAGCCAGATGGGTACTACTCCTTTGTACACTTCAACACGTTCTGCAAGATTTACCGGAATATTATTCAGCTGAAAGGAAGATCCGAAATTATCCATTGGAATTCCATCGATAAAAATTTTAATCTGATTTCCCGAGAATCCGTTAATGGAAAGCTCTGATTTCGAACCTACTCCGCCTGCCTCACGAACACGCACTCCCGAAACCCTGTCCAGGGCATGAGAAAGGTCTAATGTCGAATTGTGCAGTTTTTTGGCATCAATTGCGGTGACATGGTAAGCCTGTTTGTTTACTTTTTCCGTTTGCGAACGTCCCAGTACTGTTATGTTTTCCAATTCATTCAATTCGTTCGCTAACTGAACTGAAATATTCGTATCCTGATCGGCAACTTCCATATTTTTTTTCCAGTCAGAAAAACCGACAGCCGTAATTTTAAAAGTATATTTTCCGTGCTTTACATTTTTGAAAATAAACTTCCCATTTTCGTCTGCCATCATGATAAAGTCAGTTTTTTCTATGGCAATTGTGGCGAAAGGAATATTTTGTCCTGAATTTTCAGTTACCTGTCCACTAACCGAAACACCTTGATTTTGCTGGGAAAATGATAAGAACGGGAAGAGAAATAAAATACTTAAAAATAAAAATTTGTGAGTTGTCATATCTTTAATTAGACTAATTATAAATAACTTTGCCGCAAAAGTACCATCAACTTCTCCAAAAAAGTTAGGGAAAAACGGATTATTATTTTGTAAAAACGGATTATATTTTGAAAATAACATCACAACTATCAGCACACGAAAAACCAATTATCAGCATTCAGATTAGCGATTATTATGACCCTAAAAGTTCTTTGACAGAAGAAAATATTCTCATTCAAAAGAAAGGTTCAGAAGAAATTAAAAGCCATATTTTAACTACAGACGGAATGGTTTTAATTGATACCCAGATGTATTTTTCGAAACCTCAGACTGAAGTTTTCGAAATTAACGATGAATGTGTCGTAATGGATTTTATAAGCTGCAACAATGTAGAAACACAAATTGATCAGCTGGAAAGTGAAAAATTCACGAAAGAAAACACCCATAATATTTTCTATGCTACAAAGTACAAGGCTACTTTTAAGATTCCTGCTTTTGAGCAAATCAATTATTTGTCTATTATTTTATCAAAAGCATTTTATTATAATATTATCAATGAAGACTGGGAACTTCATGAAAAATTTTCAAAAAACATTCTCTTAAAAAAATCAGGTTACCTGACTTCCAGATACATTCCGTTTTCGCCTGCCATTCAATGGATCATCTCTGAGATAAAAAACTGCAGGCGCCAGGGAGCTTTAAAAAAGATGTATATCGAAACAAAAATCCGCGAACTCCTGATACATCAGCTCGAAACGCTTATTAATCAGCAGCCTCACCAAAAAGATCTTATTATCGAAGACGATTATTGCAAGCTGCTGGAAGCGAAAGAGATTCTGGAAAAAGATTGTGCCCACGCCCCGACTCTGCCGGAACTTTCAAGAATAATTTCACTAAATGAATTCAAACTTAAAAAAGGTTTCAAGGCTTGTTTCGGAACTACGGTGAAGAGTTATATTATCAAACTGCGAATGGAACGCGCCAAGGAATTATTCCAGAATAAAGCCATAACGGTAAGCGAAGCGGCCTATAAATGCGGCTATAAAGATGTATCTCATTTTTCGGCAGCCTTTAAAAATTTCTACGGCTGTTCTCCGCAAAAATTTAAAATCAACTGGGATGTTATACAATTCTGGATTACCGGACTGCTCTTATTAGCATAAAAAAAGTCTATAGATCCGGCTAACAAATAACCAAATCTACAGACCATAGAAAAATAGACTTTCTTGTATTTTTGCAAATTTAAACAAAGCTACCCACGATCAAATGATGTGTCAATTTTCCTCAACTAAATTGTTTTTCTCCAAAAAAACATTCACACAGAAGCCTCAGTACTGACTGAAAAGGCAAAAAACATAGATCAGCTTCAGCTCCTGTGACGCAAATTTACAAGGTCTTTTATTGAAATAATTACGGCTTTCCACATTCTAACAAAATCTTTTCAATACTTTATAATTTTACAATTGTAGTTTCCTCTAAAAGATCAGGTTAGCACTTTTGCAAAGACAAAAATTTCTCAAATAATTATTAAAAAGACTGAGACCGATACAAAAACCGAAGACCTGAAATTCCAAACCTGAAGCTCCAAACTCCAAACCTGAAACCTGAAACTTCAAACCTGAAACATGAAACGTGAAACATGAAACTCCAAACATGAAACTTTAAACATGAAATTTTAAAAAAACTTTCTTAATCCAGGTTAAATCCAAATCACGTTTAAACCAGTAAATTTGTAAACAAACTACTTGATTATGAAAACACTCGAATTCTTAATACTCGGAAAAAACGAAGCGATTTTAACCATACTGCTAAGACTTGTCAATGCCAATGAAAACTGGAATGCTGTTGGTTTTAGTGACGAAAATGCAGCTCAGGACTATTTCCTGAAAAATAAAATTGACATGGTTTTGCTGAGTTCCGCGATCGAAGATCATGTCGAAAAAGAGTTCACTTCATTTTGTATAGAACATCAGCCCGATGTAGAAGTAATTGAACATTTTGGCGGAGGAAGCGGATTACTGAAATCAGAAATAGAACACCGATTGTATTTAAAAGAAAAAAAATAAATTTGAATAAAAAACAGTTCTAAATGGAAAATAAATATTCAGTTGTAATTCAGCCACGAGAAATAATCGATCCTGTCAGAACCATGAAAGAAGATTTGGGTGAAAAGATTGGTTGGTTTAACAGCAAAAATTCTTTGGCTCACATTACCATTTTTGAATTTACGAGTGAAAAATCTCAGTTAGATAAAACTATACAAAAGCTCTTCAAAGTTTGCGATACATTTACTCCTTTCTATGTTAATCTGGATCATTTTGATTCGTATGATAATGGTGCCTTTTTCATTGGCGTAAATGAAAATCCTAAAATTCCTGCAAAGTCAATAATAAAAAGAACTCCCAAGACATCGACAATTTCAAACATTAAAAAAAGAAAGACAAACGAAGAGTTGAATTTAAAAATTATTATGAAAAAGACTCAGGATTCGGTTGGAATTAAAAACATAAAAAAAAGCACCCAGCCACACGTTTCGATAGCAAGAAAATTGACTCCTGAAAACCTAAAAATAGCTTCAGAGCTTTTTACGATAATTGATATTACCTTTTTATGTAAAGAAATTATTTTAAGAGAATTTGATCCAATAAAAAAGCAGTTTTTTGCAATTGAAACGTTTCCCTTTGGCAGTAATCCGCAACCGGAATTAATTCAGGGGAGTTTGTTTTGAAATTGGATAATTGGATAATTTGAAAATGAGATAATTAGATAATTAGATAATTTGAAACTTCAAACCTCAAACTTGAAACCTGAAACCAGAAACCAGAAACTTGAAACTTGAAACCTGAAACTTGAAACTTGAAACCTAAAAATAGAAGATGGGCGATTTTATTTGCGAAGCTTCAAGTGTGATTTCTTGTACCGCGAAATGACACAAAATTAAGAATACAAAGTTTTACCCCAGACCTCAGGATCGCATATTTACAAAAAATAACAAAAACTTTTGCGAACCTTGCGAAAAACCTTGCGCTCCTTGCGGTTCAATCCACGCAAAGTTTTAAACCTGAAACTTCAAACCTGAAACCTCAAACCTGAAACCTGAAACTTCAAACTTCAAACCCAAAACAAATTTTCGTATATTTGAATTTTACAATTCAGTTATGAAATCACTAGATTCATTTTACCAGGACATTACCGAAGGTTCAGCAGTTGAGCCGAGTTCTTTATTACCCAACGACATTAAAAAGGAAATTGGTCATTTTAATGTGTTTAATATCAAAGAATTATTAGACAGGCTTCAGGGAAAATCCATTATGCCGTATGACCGAAGGGCTTATTATAAAATAAGTCTTATAAAAGGAAAGAACAGGGCTGAATATGCCGACAAAATCATTGAAATAGAGCAACATGCGCTCTTGTTTGCCACTCCAAAAATCCCTTATAATTATCTTCCGCAGGACACCAATCAATCGGGACAGTTTTGCGTGTTTACCGGTGAATTCCTTTCTAAAAACAAAAGCGGAATTGACCTTGATGAACTTCCTATTTTTGCCACAGACGGTTATCCTGTTTTTCAGCTTTCCGATGAGGAAGTTATAGAAGTTGAACTGATATTCAATAAAATACAAAAAGAAATCAATTCAGATTACGTCTACAAATACGATTTGATCCGGAATTATGTTGCCGAATTAATTCACTTCGGACAAAAACTGCAACCCTTAACAGCCTTATATTCGAAACACAATTCTGCGGCAAGGGTTTCTTCTTTATTTGCTGAATTATTAGAACGACAATTTCCAATAGAATCACCGCATCAGCGACTTGTGCTAAGGACAGCCAAGGATTTTGCCGACCGGTTGTCTGTACATGTCAATCATTTAAATAAGGTTTTAAAAGAAAATACGGGAAAAACCACCACGGAACTAATCAGCAGCCGACTGACCAACGAAGCCAAAATCCTTTTAAGACAAACCGACTGGAACATCTCTGAAATTGCGTATTCTTTAGGATTTGAAGAACTCGCACATTTCTCTAATTTCTTTAAAAAGCAAACTTCCTTTACGCCTTTAGCTTTCAGAAGCTAATTTTAATTTGGAGTTTGGAGTTTGGAGTTTGGAGTTTGGAGTTTGGAGTTTGGAGTTTGGAGTTTGGAATTTGGAGTTTGGAATTTGGAATTTGGAATTTGGAATTTGACACTTGAAGTTTGACATTGAAAACTTCCTGATTTGAATTTCGCAAACTTCGGTTTGATATTTACAATTCCGGCATGCTACTTCGCCCCTACCTTTGTCTTATCAATTTAAAAGATCGAAAAGATGAATTTATCAAACAACAAAATTTTAATCACCGGTGGAGCAAGCGGCATCGGGCTTGGGCTTACACAACGATTTATTGAAGAAAACAATACAGTCATTATTTGTGGCAGGAGAGAATCGGTTTTGAATGAAGTTAAGGCTCAGTTTCCATCTGTACTAACTAAAGTATGTGATTTGTCTGTTGAAGCAGAGCGTGTGGCCCTTTACGAATGGATTAAGGAAAACCACAGCGACTTAAATGTGCTCATCAATAATGCGGGAATTCAAAAATGGGTTTCAGTTACGGATCCCGGTTTTTACGAAAGTATGAAGGCTGAAATCAGCACCAATATTGAAGCGCCCCTGCATTTGACTTCCTTATTTGCGAATTTAGAATCACTTACCACAGTGATGAATGTAACTTCAGGGCTGGCCTTTTCACCTTTTGCAAAAATTCCGGTATACTCAGCCACAAAAGCTTTTTTCCGTTCATTTACCCTTTCCCTTCGTCATATCCTGAAATCAAAGAATATTGAAGTGATCGAAATCATTCCGCCTGCACTTAACACGGATCTTGGCGGAGCTGGACTGCACGACGCACATCCGAGCGTAAGCAGTTTTATCGAATCTATTTTTGAGCAATTGAAGGAAGGAAAAGAAGAACTGACCTTCGGAACCAGCGAAACACGACTGAATGCCAGCGCCGAAGATTTGAGAAATCACTTTAACGCCATGCATTCCAATTAAGATAACAATGAGAGGTTTGTTTCTCTCGCAGATTTGGCAGATTCAGGGGATTTTTTAAGATATAATTCTATACTCTATACTCTATATTCTACATTCTATATTCTATACTCTATATTCTTGACTCTATACTCTATATTCTTAACTCTATAATATACCACACTACATTCCAATAAATAATCAAAATTTAAAAACAAATACAAAATGGCAGTAAATACAAAAATCGCACTGGTAACAGGCGGAAGCAGAGGTTTGGGAAAAAATATGGCTTTGGCTATAGCAAAAAAAGGAATCAACGTGATTCTGACGTACAACAGTAAAAAAGAAGAAGCGGAAGATACAGTAAAAGAAATCGAAAGTTTGGGACAAAAAGCCGTTGCCATTCAGTTGAATGTGGCTGAAGCAGGCAGTTTTGATTCTTTCTTTGAAGAAGTGAAAACGGCTTTAAAAAACACTTTTTCTACTGACAAGTTTGATTTTCTGGTAAACAATGCCGGAATTGGAATTCATAAACCTTACATCGAAACTACGGAAGCAGATTTTGATGAATTGAGTAATATTCAGTTGAAAGGACCGTTTTTCCTAACCCAAAAAGCATTAGCCATCATGAATGATGGTGGTGGAATCGTAAACATTTCTACCGGTCTGGCAAGATTTTCATTCCCGGGCTATTCGGCTTATGCTTCTATGAAAGGCGGAATCGAAACGCTGACTAAATATCAGGCAAAAGAATTGGGCGAACGAAAAATAAAAGTCAATGTAGTAGCTCCGGGCGCGATTGAAACTGATTTTGGACACGGAGCCGTGAGAGACAACGAGCAACTCAACCAGCACATCGCTTCTCTAACCGCCTTAGGAAGAGTTGGGCTACCGGATGATATTGGCGGCGTCGTTGCCTTTTTATGCACCGAAGATGCGCGTTGGGTAAATGCACAGCGTATTGAGGTTTCCGGAGGAATAAATTTATAATTTTTAGATGTTAGATGTTAGATGTTAGATGTTAGATGTTAGATATTAGATGTTAGATGTTAGATGTTAGATGTTAGATGTTTAAACCCGACAGGTTTTTCAACCTGTCGGGTTTGATAATCTAAATGTATTTCTGAGTGTTTTAAAACACCAACGTTTAAACCTAAATCTATTATTTCGTATCCTAATTACAAAACAAAACCCGCCAGGTTTTAAAACCTGACGGGTTTGTCATTTTGAATATATTGAGTTAGTAAGAATTCTTATTTTTAATCTTTTTGAATGATGACATCGAAACCTCCGTTTTTATCGAAGACCACATCATAAAATTTGTTTTCCTTTTCTACTCCGACTTCGTAGGTTGTTTTGCTTTTATAGTCGACTACTACTGCGATTTCACGAATGGCCTGTGCTGGATAATTATTTTTCAGGTATTTCTGTGCTTTTAGCGGAAGCTGGCTCAGCGGAATTTGTAATTCATATGCTTTTAAAACGGCCAGATTATCGTAAACGGCCAGTGCTTTTGCAGTACTGGTGGCATTAAACTTCGCTTCATACCTGATTTCATCATTGTCGTCTCCCACATATTCTATCGACCAGACCGGAACTTTGCCCGGATATTCTTTTTCAAAAGTAAACCTGACTTTTTCAGGTGGAGTAATTACCCCTGTTGGCATGATTCCGTTTTGCGCCATCCCGAAACTGCTGCAAAAAAGGCTAAAAGCAAAAATTAAGTTTTTCATGATTTCAAATTTTAAATTAAATCCCTTTTTAAATGCGTACTAAAACTACTACTTTTAAATGAATTTAAAATGAATTTTGTAAAACTTTTTATTTTTTTAACCGCTCCGATAATTCTCGTTTATAGGTAATTCCGATCGGTAATTTCTCTTTTTTTATAATAACAAAATCCTTTTCGGTAGCTTCGATTTTATCCAGGGCTACGATATAGGATTTGTGAATTCGCATAAAGGTTTTCTCGGGCAGGCATTTCTCCAGTTCACTTGTTGTAATTGAAGCCAGATAGGTTCTTTTGGTCGTGTACAATTTCACATAATTTCCAAAACTCTGTGCAAACAACAGCTGGTCTAATTCTAAATCTACCAAATAGCCATCCACTTTTACACTGACCGAATTGACCACCACTTCGTCTTCCTTTGCTTTTACATTTTCAGTGGCAAAAAACCGATCAATAGCCTTTAGGAATCTGGGAAAGTAAATAGGTTTCAACAAATAGTCAATCACACCGTAATCATAACTTTCGAGTGCAAATTCAGAATAGGCAGTCGTTAATATCGTTTTAGGATGCACGGGAAGAATCTTTAGCAGTTCCATACCCGAAATCTCCGGCATGTTGATATCCAGAAACATCAGATCGACTTTGTTTTCGCGAAGGTAATTCATGGCTTCAATGCCATTATACCCCTGAAAGACAAGCTCCAAATTTGGATTTTGCTTGATATAATTGGCCAGCACATAATGCGCTGCCGGTTCATCATCCACAATAATACATTTTTTGGATTCTATCATTCTACAAACTTTTTCAGTTGTAATTTCAGGTCAACGATATACGTATTTTTATTGTCCTGAATATTCAGTTTATAGTCCTTTCCATAAATCAGGTTCAGACGCTCGATTGTATTTTTCAAACCTATTTTCGTTGAAACGACATCGGTTTTTTTCGTTGGAATAGAATTGACTACATGCAGGTGCAACAAGCCGTTTTCGACCGTAACAATAATGCGCACAAAACATTTTTCGATGGCGCAGGTTCCGTGTTTAAAGGCATTTTCAATAAAGGCAATCAACAGCATTGGTGATACTTTATAGGCGTTTTCGTTGTCAATTTTACAGTCATAGGTGATATCACAACGGTATCCTACCCTTTCTTTTTCAAGCTGTACATAACTGTTTATAAATTCCAGTTCGTCTTCTAAAGATACGCATTGTTTATTATTACTTTCGAGCTGATAGCGCATTAGCTGTGAAACTTTCATAATCAGGTCCGGCGTTCTGTCCGGAAATTCAAGACTGATTCCGTATAAGGTATTGAAGGTATTGAATAGAAAATGCGGATTCAGCTGCCCTTTCAGTGAATTGAGCTGCATCTGGTTGAACAACAACGTTTCATCGGTTTGTTTTCTGTGAATCCTGTAGAACTTGAAAACAATAATCGGGCTCAGTATACAAACCAGTGTTCCTAAAACGCTGGCGAGCTGGTAGACATAACTTCTCTGATGTGAATTCTGGTACAAACGGCAATTGCTGAACATATCCAGCATGGTTATTTCGTATAAGACAATTGAAAACACAAACACCCCAAAAAGCGTCAGTAAGATGTAGCTTACGGGTCTTCTGGTTTTGAAAAGTATGGGCAATAGTAAAAAACGGTTGAACTGGGCATGCATGTATAAAATAAAATAGAAAAACACACCCATTGAAATGGAAGTAAAAGAACTAAATAACATCCAGTCATTTTTTAACGTATAGATCGTAAATGAAAAGGCAACAACGGCAATTTCCTGCCACCATTTGTTATCCAATATGTTATCAAATTTTTTATTCATTTTTTAAACTTAAAATAGTTTACAAATTAACCACAAATTTTTATTTTATTTTTTTAATAAATGACCAATTCAATTGGTCATTTATAATCGCAGTACATCATTTAAGATGACAAAAATCATTTCAAGTAAAATAATTTTGTTTCATAATTTGATACCACGAATTTTATGTACTTCAAAAAAATTACTTTATTATTTTTCTTGATTTTTGCCGCTCTTGGTTATTCACAAACCCTGTCTTTAAAAGAAGCTATAAAAACGGGACTTGAAAACTACGGTTCAATCAAAGCAAAAAACAACTACACCAATGCTTCGCGGGAGACGCTCAAACAATCGAAACGCGATTATTTACCCAACCTGAACCTCTCTGCCCAACAGGATTACGGAACCATCAACGGACAAAACGGTGCTTTGTATGGTTTCAACGGATTAGGAACGGCTTCTTCAGGACCGGCTTTACCGGATCAAAACTGGAATTCGGCTTTTGGGGCACTTTACTTAGTCAATATGAACTGGGATTTTTTCACTTTCGGAAAAGCAAAAGAAAAAATCAATCTGGCTAAAATAGACGTCCGAACCAAAGAAACGGATCTAAAGCAGGAAATGTTTCAACAGGAAATCAGGATTTCTGCTGCTTACCTTAATTTACTCGCAAGTCAGCGTTTATTAATTTCACAGCAAAAGAATTTAAGCCGTGCTGAAGTTTTCAAAAGAACCGCTGCTGCAAGGGTAAAAAACGGATTATTAGCCGGAGTCGATTCTACTTTAGCGACAGCCGAAGTTTCGAAAGCCAAAATTGCGCTGAACCTGGCAAGGAATTTCGTAAAGGAACAGAACAATAAATTAGTCGATCTGATGGGTGTTGCCCCTCAGGATTTTGCTGCCGATACGCTTTTTGTCAACAATATTCCGAAAGCATTATTACTGGCTGAAAAAACGACTGATAGCCTTCATCCGTTACTGCAATTATACAAAACCCGAATTGATTACAGCAATCAGCAGGCAAAATTATACAAACGCTTTTATTACCCGACCATGACGGCTTTTGGTGTTCTGCAGACAAGAGCTTCAGGATTTCAGTCTGATTATATTACCGATCAGACGGCTTTTACCAGAAATTACTGGGATGGTGTAAATCCGGACCGCACCAATTATCTGGTTGGAATCGGAATCAGCTGGAACCTGACGACCCCGTTCCGAATGAGTAAACAGGTAAGCGCCCAGAAATTTGTTTCGCAGGCGTTACAGGAAGAATACAACCAGGCCGACCGTGAACTGAAATCGCAAATGAATTTTGCCGATGATAAGATCAAAATTACGCTGGACAATTATGCCGAAGCACCAATTCAGGTGGATGCGGCGAAAAAAGCCTACCTGCAAAAATCGACTTTATACAAAAACGGATTAACGGATCTTACCGATTTAACACAAATCATGTATACGCTAAACCGTGCCGAAATTGATCGTGATATTACGAACAACAATGTGTGGCAATCGTATTTGCTGAAAGTGGCCGCCACAGGCAATTTTGACTTATTTATAAATGAATTTTAATTATAGATCGTAATGAATTTAATACGTTTCGCACTCCGCAAACCCATCTCCATCCTGGTAATGGTTGCTGGTTTATTTTTCTTCGGAATTGGCGCCATCCAGGACATTAAGGTAGATATTCTTCCTAAAATGAACCTGCCGGTAATTTATATTGCGCATCCTTTCGGAGGGTATACCCCGGACCAGATGGAAGCTTATTTTGCTAAAACATATGTCAATATTTTACCTTTTGCCAATGGTGTAAAATCGGTAGAGACCAAAAATATTCAGGGGTTAATGATCATGAAATTAACCTACTATGAAAACACCAACATGGCGCAGGCAGCAGCCGAGCTGAGTTCCCTTTCAAACAGGATTCAGGCGGCATTTCCTCCGGGAACACAGCCTCCGTTTATCATTCGTTTTGATGCTTCTTCCTTACCGATCGGACAATTGGTTCTGAGCAGTAAGATCAGATCGAATAATGAATTACAGGATTTAGCCAACGTTTACGTTCGTGCTTCGTTTACTTCGATTCCCGGTTTATTATCGCCGGCACCTTTCGGAGGAAGCCCGAGAACTATTGAGGTTAACGTAGATCCCGATTTATTGCGTTCGCACAATATGACTCCGGATCAGATAGTTGAGGCAATCCGTATCAACAACCAGACAGCTCCTTCGGGGAATGTGAGAATGGGCGATGTCAATTATATTACGCCAACCAACAATACGATTAAAGAAGTTAAGGATTTCGAACAGATTCCATTGTTTAAAGGCGGCGTTCAAAACCTGAAATTAGGCGATGTTGCGACTGTGAAAGATGGTGCCGATATTACGGCCGGTTATGCTTTGGTAAATGGAAAACGTTCGGTGTATATCAGTATCGCGAAAGCGGGAGATGCTTCGACCTGGGATGTGGTTCAGAAATTGAAAGCGGAATTGCCTAAAATTCAGAGTACATTACCGGAAGACGTAAAACTATCTTACGAATTTGACCAGTCGGTTTATGTAATCAATTCGGTTAAAAGTTTGATTACAGAAGGAATCATCGGAGCCGTTTTAACCGGTTTAATGGTATTACTTTTCCTTGGCGACAGACGTGCGGCTTTGATTGTAATCTTAACCATTCCGATTTCGATTATTTCGGGAGTTTTATTCCTGAAATTATTCGGACAAACGATCAACTTAATGTCTTTAAGCGGACTGGCGCTGGCCATTGGTATTTTGGTGGATGAAAGTACGGTTACTATTGAAAACATTCACCAGCATCTCGACATGGGCAAACCCAAGGCACTCGCTATTTGGGACGCCTGTCAGGAAATTGCTTTGCCTAAATTACTGATCCTGCTTTGTATCCTGGCCGTTTTTGCCCCTGCCTTTACCATGGTGGGTATTCCCGGAGCGTTGTTTTTGCCTTTGGCGATGGCAATTGGATTCTCGATGGTCATTTCGTTTTTATTGTCGCAGACTTTTGTTCCTGTAATGGCGAACTGGCTGATGAAAGCGCATCCGAAACACGAACATGCACCGAATATTACAGATGATGAAGCCGAATTTAACGATAGCGGAATTACCCCGCAATCGGAGAAAGATCTGATCACACAGAAAAAAGGATATGTAGAAAGAGATGACAGTAATAACAACGGAAAAATTGGCGCTTTCGAACGCTTCAAAATTCGTTTCATGAGAACGTTGGATCGTTTGTTCCCTTATAAAAAAATAACCGCTCTGGTCTATCTTATCGGAATTACGGTACTGGCCGTGGTCTTTATTTCTTTTATCGGAAAAGATGTTTTTCCGAAAGTAAATTCAAGCCAGTTTCAGTTAAGAATGCGTGCTCCCGACGGAACCCGTCTGGAACGCACCGAAGAGAAAGCCATTATTGTACTGAAGGAATTGCAAAAAATGGTGGGCAAGGAACATATCGGTATCTCTTCTGTTTATGTGGGGCAACACCCGTCTTTATTCTCGATCAACCCGATTTATTTGTTCATGGCAGGTTCGCATGAAGCTGTATTTCAGGTAAGCTTAAAAGAATACCACACCGATATGGATGACTTTAAGGATGACTTCAGAGCCCGAATTAAAAAAGTCCTTCCGGATGTAAAACTTTCTTTTGAGCCTATCGAACTGACCGATAAAGTGTTGAGCCAGGGTTCCCCTACTCCAATCGAAGTCCGTATTGCCGGAAAAGACAAAAAACGTAATGAATTGTACGCCAATCAGATTGTAGAAAAGCTGAAAAAATTCGCTTATTTCAGAGATGTGCAAATTGGTCAGCCAATTCACTATCCGGCCATGAATATTGATATTGACAGAACCCGTGCTGCTGAATTGGGGGTGGATATGAATGACATTTCAAGATCACTGGTCGCTTCAACGTCATCCTCCAGATATACCGAGAAAAATACCTGGGTCGACGAAAGAGCCGGATTATCGTACAACGTTCAGGTGCAGGTACCTTTGAACAAAATGAAAAGCAAAACCGATATCGGAGAAATTCCGGTATTGAAAAACTCGCTTCGTCCTGTTTTAAGTGACGTTGCCAAAATTACACCCGGATTTGTAAGTGGTGAAAATGACAATTTAGGGGCCATGCCATACATTACCGTTACAGCCAACATTAGCCAGACCGATTTAGGGACGGCAGTAAAAGATGTGGATGCAACAATAAACTCATTGGGGGAATTACCGAGGGGGTTATTCATCACTCCAATTGGAATGAGTAAGGTATTGGTAGAAACATTAAGCAGTTTACAGGTAGGATTATTGGTTGCCATATTTGTAATCTTCTTAATGCTGGCCGCTAATTTTCAATCGTTCAAAGTGTCGCTGGTAATCTTAACCACAGTTCCGGCGGTTGTTTTAGGAGCGTTATTGATGCTGACGCTGACAGGTTCAACCTTAAACTTACAATCGTATATGGGTATCATTATGTCGGTTGGGGTTTCTATTGCCAATGCCGTTTTACTGGTCACCAATGCAGAACAATTGCGAAAACGAAACGGAAATGCCTTAGAATCGGCTCGTGAAGCAGCAGCATTGCGTCTTCGTCCGATTATCATGACCTCTGTAGCGATGATTGCAGGGATGTTGCCAATGGCTATCGGACACGGAGAAGGTGGCGATCAGGTTTCACCATTGGGTAGAGCCGTTATTGGCGGATTATTATTCTCTACCTTTGCGGTATTATTAATCCTCCCGCTTATCTTTGCCTGGGCACAGGAACACACCACAACACAGTCGGTTTCCCTGGATCCGGAAGACGAAGAAAGCATCCATTATATCTCATCCTTAAAATCAGAAAATGAAATCACCACTAAAAAATAATTTGTTGAAAACAAATACCAATAAATTAAAAGGTGATCACATTAATGACCTTTCTAAAATAACTTTTCCATTTATGAAAAATAAAATTATACAATCGACCGCATTATTTTTTACAGCTGTATTTTTTCTGGCCAGTTGTAATTCAAAGAAAGAAGAAACGGTTACTCCGGAACTGGAGCCTAAAACAGAAACTTTCCTTTTACTAAAAGAAAAGCTAACAACAGAATTGCGTTTACCGGCCGAATTAACCGGTTTTCAACAAGTAGATTTATATGCCAAAGTAAGCAGTTTCGTAAAACTTTTGAAAGTAGACATTGGTACCCAAGTAAAAAAAGGACAGCTTCTGATTGTTCTGGAAGCGCCTGAAATCAGTTCACAACTGGCAGCAGCCGAATCGAGATTAAAATCGATGGAAGCCATTTACACGACCAGCAAAAGTACCTACAACCGTTTGTACGAAACAAGCAAAGTGGAAGGAACGATTTCTAAAAACGATTTAGAAATGGCCAGTGGAAAGAAAAACTCCGATTACGCCCAATATCAGGCAGCAGTAGCAGCACACAAGGAAGTATCGATCATGAGAGGTTATCTTGAAATCCGTGCGCCTTTTGATGGTGTTGTGGCAGCAAGAAACGTGAATTTAGGAACCTATGTCGGTCCTTCAGGAAAAGGCTCTGATCTACCTTTACTGACCATTCAGCAACAAGACAAATTACGTCTGGCCGTTTCGGTTCCGGAATTGTACACGGGTTATTTGCATAATGGTGACGAAATGAGTTTTAATGTGAAATCGCTACCGGAAACATTTAAAGCAACGATCACCAGAATGTCCGGCGCTTTAGATTTGAAACTGCGTTCGGAGCGTGTAGAAATGGACGTTCACAATACTACTAAAAACTTATTACCGGGAATGGTAGCCGAAGTGCTTTTACCCCTGAACGCGAAAGACAGCACTTTTGTAATCCCGAAAACAGCATTGGTAAATTCTGCCGAAGGTATTTTTGTAATCAAAGTGGTGAATCATAAAGCCACACGTATTGATGTAAAAAGAGGAAGGGAAATTGACGATAAAATTGAAATATTCGGCGATCTGAATCCGCAGGATAAACTGGTAAAAATTGCCAGCGAAGAAACTAAGGAAGGCGACATTATAAACGAATAACCTGCGTTTAAGTCTTCATTTTAGTGATTACCAAAAACTGTACGCAATCAAATGCGGCATTTTAGGTCAGTGATGATTTAAAATGTAAATTTAAATTTACCTAAGGGACAGCATCAACCAAAAGTGCTGTCCTTTTTTTTTGGGGGAGCGGGTTTCGCAGAGATTCACAAAGTTACACGGAGATTCGCAAAGTTTTAATCCTACATTGTCACCCTAAGCGAAGTCGAAAGACTATGAAAATGAGTTTGGAAAAATCACGCAAAGACGCAAAGGCGCAAAGTTTAAAGTTATTTCTCGATCCCTAATCGCTACCCTGAGCGAAGTCGAAGGCCTATGAAAATGAGTTTGGAAAAATCACGCAAAGACGCAAAGGCGCAAAGTTTAAAGTTATTTCTCAATCCCTAATTGTCACCCTGAGCGAAGTCGAAGGCTTATGAAAATCTTAGCTTTATTAAATCACTTCAATAGTCACCTGCTTTAGCTGGAGGAATTTAAAAATGTTGAGGCTTTTGGATTTATTTTGAAAATTTCTTTAGTGGTTATTTCCTGCAATAGAATCTTGTTTTTTAATGCTTTTCCTATAAATTATATTTTATTCTGAGAATGAAAAAAAAATCTAAATGGGTATCTTTTAAAAGACATCGCATTGTAAGGGAACTTTGTATAAATTGTCTAATTAACATTTTTTTATAATGTTAAAATTTCTAAATTGCGGTACAAAATTTAATCCTAAAAAACATTTCTATGAAAATGAAAATTACTCTTTCTACATTTCTATTACTGGCAATTTCAGCAGTACAATCGCAGAACATTACAATTCCGGATGCAAAATTCAAAGCCTTTTTAGTTGGAAAAACTGAGATTAACACAGATGGTGATACTGAAATAAGTAAAACCGAAGCAGAAGCTTTTACAGGTTACATGGATTGCAGCTGGTTATCGATCAAAAATTTATCAGGAATTGAAGCTTTTGTAAACCTTACTGGTTTAAATGCGAATTATAACGATTTAATTACATTAGATCTAAGCAGTAATACCAAACTTGATGGATTATATGTTGTTGGAAATGATTTGACAGCGTTGAATACATCAGCACTGGTAGATCTAGAAACGTTGGAGTGCGGTACTAATAAGATCCCATCATTAAACCTGGCTAACAATACGAAACTGGAAAGATTAAGAACAGGATCAAACCTGCTTACTGCATTAGACTTAACTAAAAATCTGGTGCTATACGACCTTGGTTGCGAGAATAATAAAATTGTGGATATCGACATTAGTTTAAATGTGAAGCTAACTTCTATTGATTGCAGAGCTAATAAACTTAGGTCTTTGAACTTGGACAACGGAAAAACACTTTTCTTTAATTTAATGAAATCAAGTGGAAACCCGGATTTAAGCTGTATACAAGTTGATGATCTTAATAGTGTTCGAACTACAACATGGGTTTATGACAAAACAGTAAATTTCAGTATTGATTGTAAATATAATTTGGGTCTGAATGATGTTGTTTTAAATAATACCATTAAAGTTTATCCAAATCCTGCAAGTCATACGGTTTCTATTAGTTCTCCGGATCCTATTGATGCCGTAAAAATTTATTCTTCTACGGGTGCTTTGGTAAAAACTATAGCAAATCCTACTCAGGTAGAAGTATCCAACTGGTCAAAAGGGGTTTACTTTTTTGTTTTCCAGGTAGGAGATCAATATTTAAACAAAGAAATTATTGTAAAATAATTCATAGTGCCTATAGCTGCATTTTAAAGTAATCTTAAAATGCAGATTACAATTTACCTGAAAGGGCGATACTTTAGATGTATCGCCCTTTTTTTATGAAAGGCATCGAGGAGATTCCCGAAGTCCTTTAGAGCTTACACATAGATTCGCAAAATAGCGCGGAGATTCACGAAGTTTCTGTGCCTTTTTTTAATGGCTGTGACTAAATCATGCCAAGGCAAAAAGTCGCAAAGCTTTAGGTTATTTCTCAACCTCGGATTGTCACCCTGAGCGAAGTTGAAGGCTTATGGAAACAAAAAATAAACAAACATGTGGAAAAATTTTAGAAAATCACGCAAAGGCGCAAAGCCGCAAAGTGTTAAGCTTATTCCTCAAATCACAATTGTCACCCTGAGCGAAGTCGAAGGCTTATGGCAACAAAATAATCCCGCAAAAAACACAAAGTTTTTATTGTCAATGTTTGTCATTTCGACGAAGGAGAAATTTTCGCAAGTGGCTCGAAAAAGATTGGATTCTCATTGCGGAGTTACTAGTACAGTTTTTTCTAACATATAAATGATAAAAGAAAATTAAGTTTTATCCCTTTTTAAGTTTCAAGAGGTTGAATAGCCTCCAGCTTTAGCTGGATGGATTTTGTATAGTGGTAATAGGCTTTAGCCAAATGCGCGTATTTTGGCTAAAGCCTTTTATTAATTCGTTATAAACCTCCAGCTAAAGCTGGAGGCTATTAAAAAAATGATACTGTTTAAAATGATTTTCTAAAACATTTATTTAATAGATATTTCCTCCGCTGTGCATTCTATAATAAAAAACAAATATATCATTTGCCAAAAAACATCGACCATATTAAAGATCGACCATATTAAAGATCGAGGTTTCTATTTTTAAAAATAATACCAACGAAAAACTTTATTCCGCCTCCAAATAGGGATTTAGAATTTCGGCTAATTCGTTCAGCCAGTAAAAGTTATTTTCTACACCGTTTTGGGGAGTTTCCTTTTCCCGCATCACTCCTAAGGCCAGTGTATAATTTACCTGTCTAATTACCTTAGCCATATCCTCCGGGGCTATGGTGTGGTTAAAAAAATCAATTAGCCTTGCTTCGGCTTCTTTTGAAAAAGTGTTTGTACTCATATCTTCCATTTTTAGTGAATATAAAACCTGTTACAGGTAATTTTAATACGTTCTTAATGTGAAGATTTAAGAGCTGCAAACATAAGAATAAACTTTTATACTTTAAAGATTTTTCTTACTTTTTTTTTCTGTCGCAATGTTACAAAAAAGAAACTATAAAAAAGGAACATAAATCAATTTGAATTTTAATCAGATGATAGAAATCGTGACAAAATTATTTTTATTTTGACTTTGTCACAAAAACCGTTTCAAAATTTTTGTTTCTTTTTTTTGAAACAGAAATTTTGAAACGAAAATGGTTGCAAATTTATTATTTATATTAGTTTGTCACAGCTTCAAAAGTTCGGTTTTGGAATAAATTGATAATCGTTAACGACGCAAAAACACTCCTTATTTTTTCAATCTTTTTCATAACTTCGCTTTAACTCTAGTAATGTACTACCTTACTTAAAAATCAAAACCAAATGATCAGAATTGAATTTGAAGAGCCTAATGTAGAAGTTTGCAATTGCTGCAATAATGAAATTATTAGACTCACTCGATTTGTTTTTAAAGATGAAGATGCATTTGCAGTTTATTATTTAAAATTTACGAAAGGGCATGACGATAAATTTGTAACCGGAATAATTAGTATTGGTGACTGGGGAACAGATTATCCTAAAAATAGATTTGCATTTCCATTTAGAATCTGGACCAATGAAAATAATTATCAGGTAGGTTTAATGGATAAAGATGAATCAGAGTGGCAGCAAGATTTACTTGGAACTATTTTAGACAGGAAAGATGCATTAAATCATCCTTGGATTAAGGAAGTATTCCACATTACAGATCATATTGTAGATGAAGATAAAGTGTTGATTGAGTATTTTAATTAATAAAGCCCAAATTATAAAAATTGCGCACTCAATTAAATAAACTACCTTCACCAAAAACACCAAATGAACAAAGGCGGGCCGATTATTATTATAGAAGACGATTTAGATGATCAGGAAATTTTAACTGATATTTTTAAAGATCTTAATTATAGGAATGAAATCATCTTTTTTGCTGAAGGCGAAAAGGCTTTAGAATACTTAACCTCTACAGATATTGAGCCTTTTATTATTTTCTCTGATATCAATATGCCCAAGTTAAGCGGTATGGAATTAAGGGCAAAAATTCATGAAAATGAAGATTTAAGGCTAAAATCCATTCCGTATTTATTCTTTTCTACTAGTGCAGAACAAAAACATGTTATAGATGCTTACTCAAAGTCTATTCAGGGCTTTTTTGTTAAACCTTCGGACTATAAAGAAATAAAGGAAACAATAAAAACAATTGTAAGCTACTGGGAAACGTGTGTTTCTCCCAACTATGTTAAGTAGATAAACTTCTTTTGTAACTTTTTAATCAATTAAGATGCCTTAAAGATCACATTCAGGACATGAATTTGTGCTGAAATTTACATTTCAATTGCTTTTCCATAAAACATTATTTTTGAGACAAACTCCTATTTATAAGGATTTCCCAACTTTTTTGCCTTAATCTATACCACAATAAGAAAATATTATAATGAAATTATATGATTATCAGAAAAACTGCCATACATTTGCCTAACGGTGTTAAACAATTTAATACTTAATCAAAATGGCAAGTAAAGATCGAATTTTAAGACAAAAAGAAGAAACAAGAAGTAACATTCTTGATGCTGCTTATGCTATCGTTAAAGAAGAAGGATGGCAAGGTCTGAGTATGCGAAAGATCGCTGATAAGATTGAATACACTGCTCCTATCATCTACGAATACTTTTCTAACAAGGATGCTATTTTACGGGAATTAACCGGCAAAGGTTTTATGAAATTGGGCAGGGAACTTGAAAGTGCCAAAGCTAAATTTGAAAAACCCGAAGAGCAGATAGAAGCTATGTGGATGGCTTACTGGGATTTTGCGTTTACAGATACCGAAATGTATCAGGTCATGTTTGGGGTTCAAATGAACTGTTGTTCGGAACAATGTGATGCCTCTAAAACACCTTACAAATTATTTACTTCTGTAATTGCTGAAATTATGAAAAGCAGTAGTCCAACGGAAGAGGTTATCAAACAAAAATATTTTACTTTCTTTTCTGTGATTCATGGTTTGATTGCCATTAACATCATTAATAAAAGTGATATCATGGCAACCATAAATGCCCAAATCTTAAAAGATGCGATTGGTGGCATTATAAAATCAATACAATAAAAAAAATTTCATTTTTACTTAACAGTGATAAATGATTTAATAGGTAATTTAGCAGAAGCTATTTTTTTACTACTTTACTTAACAGTGTTAGAAAATTTAATAAAGTAATATAGGGCCTTTTTTTTCTGCATTACTTAACAGTGATAAATAATTTAATACCAATTATGAGATAGATTTGGCAAACAGGAATATATGAAATTTTACACCTATTTACTTAACGATGTTAGAAAATTTAATACCCTTAAAAATGAATTCAGATAATACCCAAAATAAATTTTTAAAAAACGAGAATGTCCAACAAATTAAAACCAATATTAAAATGAAAAATGTAATTATAACCAGCTTTATACTGGCACTGGTACTGAGTAGTTGTGCTGATAAATCCCAGGCACCAGCTGCTGCACCGGCACCGCTTTTACCGGTTTCGGTAATCACAAGTGCCAACACAACTACAGATGCTGAATACCCTGCTGCTATACAAGGAACTGTAGATGTAGAAATCCGTCCACAGGTAAGTGGAAATTTAGACCGCGTTCTGGTAGATGAAGGAGCATATGTTTCTAAAGGTCAGACTTTATTCAAAATAAACGAACGTCCTTTCCGTGAGCAGTTAAACAATGCTTTGGCCAGTCTTCACGCTTACGAAGCTGCTTTGATCAACGCTCAGTTAGAGGTAGATAAATTGACTCCTTTGGTACAAAATAAAGTAGTTTCCGACTATCAGCTGAAAACAGCGAAAGCATCTCAGAAAATTGCTGCTGCCAACATCGAACAGGCAAAAGCAATGGTAGCATCTGCTAAAATCAATTTAGGTTATACAAATGTGACGGCTCCGGTAAGTGGTTATATCGGAAGATTGCCTAAAAAACAAGGAAGCCTCGTTTCTGCCACAGATGTTGAAGCTTTAACAACGCTTTCTGATGTACATGAAGTTTTTGCTTATTTCTCTTTAAGTGAAACGGATTTCATCAACTTTAAATCCCAATATGCAGGAAACAGCATTGGAGACAAAATCAAAAAATTACCTCCGGTTTCTTTAATATTAGCCGATAACAATGCCTACCCGCAAACGGGAAAAATTGACATGGTGGATGGTCAGTTTGATAAAACTACCGGTGCTATTACCTTAAGAGCTACTTTCCCAAATGCAAACGGAACGCTACGTTCCGGAAACACAGGCAAGATTCGTTTAGGACTTCAGCATGACGATGCTATTTTGGTTCCGCAGTCGGCTACGATTGAAATGCAGGATAAAGTTTTCGTCTTTACTGTAGGAACTGACAATAAAGTAACCAAAATGCCAATTACCGTAATCGGTAAAAGCGGTACCAACTATCTTATTAAGGATGGTGTAAAATCGGGTGACCAGATTGTATTGAGCGGTATCGACAAACTTCAGGAAGGTCAGTTGATTCAGCCTGAGAAATCTGCCAAGGTTGCACAAATAACTAACAAAAAATAATTTTTACGAAAATGTTCAAAATATTTATACAAAGACCCGTACTGGCAACCGTTATCTCCATTTTACTGGTGATCCTGGGAGTACTTGGACTTACAAAGTTGCCTTTACAACAGTTTCCTGATATTGCGCCGCCATCGGTTTTGGTAACGGCGGTTTATCCGGGAGCGAACGCAGAAACGGTTTTACGTTCTGTAGCCCCTTCTCTGGAAGAATCTATAAACGGGGTTGAAAACATGACTTACATGAGTTCAACAGCCAGTAATGACGGTACTTTAGCAATTACAGTTTTCTTTAAACTGGGTACAGATGCAGATCAGGCTGCTGTAAACGTTCAGAACAGGGTCGCACAGGCTACCAGCCAGCTGCCTTCAGAGGTGGTACAGCAAGGTGTAATCACGGCAAAACAACAAAACAGTTTTATTATGGCAATCGGTATGTATACCGAAGACGAAGCCAAATACGACCAGACTTTTGTTGCCAATTATGCCCAAATTAATATTATTCCTGAAATCAAACGTATTCCGGGTGTAGGTTCGGCTGCTATTTTTGGTGGTACAAAAGATTACTCCATGCGTGTCTGGTTAAACCCTACACAAATGTCGACTCATAATGTTACGCCAAATGAAGTGATGGCCGCTATTCAGGACAAAAGTTTAGAGGCTGCTCCGGGTAAATTTGGAGAAAGAAGTAAAGAAGTTTTCGAATATGTGATTAAATACAAAGGAAAACTAACCAAACCGGAAGATTACCAAAACATTGCCATTCGTTCTAATGCTGATGGTTCTGTACTTCGCTTAAAAGATGTGGCGCGAGTGGAACTTGGTGCTTACTCTTACAACAGTTTAACACGTCTTAATGGTAAAAAAGGAGTTGTAATTGGTATTATTCAATTGGCAGGTTCTAACTCTAATGATATTCAGGTTGCGATCAACAAATTGATGGTTAAAGCCTCAAAAGATTTTCCTTCGGGAATAAAACACAATATTTTCTATAGTACAAAAGTTTCGTTAGATCAGTCTATCGAGCAGGTAGAACATACTTTGATTGAAGCTTTTATACTGGTATTTATTGTGGTATTTATTTTCCTTCAGGACTTTAGATCAACATTAATCCCGGCGATTGCTGTTCCCGTAGCAATTTTAGGAACGTTCTTTTTCATGCAGTTATTCGGATTCTCGATTAACCTTCTGACACTTTTCGCTTTAATCCTGGCGATTGGTATTGTGGTTGATGATGCGATTGTCGTCGTCGAGGCCGTGCATGCGAAAATGGAGCATAAACATCTGTCTCCAAAAGCAGCAACTCATGAAGCAATGCACGAAATTACGGGTGCTATTATCTCGATTACGCTGGTAATGGCTGCTGTATTCCTGCCGGTAGGTTTTATGGAAGGTTCAACGGGTGTATTCTACCGCCAGTTTGCTTTCACAATGGCAATTGCAATTGTAATTTCAGCTGTAAATGCCCTTACTTTAAGCCCTGCCCTTGCCGCTTTATTCCTAAAAGACAATCACGCGGCACACGATGGAGAAACGCCATATGTTAAACAAGGATTTAAAGAAAAATTCTTTACCGGATTTAACAACAGTTTCAATGCTCTAACCAACCGTTATGTGGGCGGGTTAAAATTCTTAATCCGCAACAAATGGGTGAGTTTAGGAGGTTTGGCTTTAATTACTTTCGCTACGGTTGTAATGGTTAAAACAACTCCTGCCGGATTTATTCCAACGGAAGATCAGGGATTTATTGCGATTGCGGTGAATACGCCTTCAGGAACATCACTTGATGGAACCCAGAAAGTAATGACGCAGGCAGAAAATACGTTAAGAGGTCTTGATGCTTCAAGATTTGTAACGGCAATATCCGGTTTCAACTTATTGACGAACTCTACTAGTCCTTCTTCAGCAGTTGTTTTCGTATTGCTGAAACCAAATGAAGAGCGCGGAGATATCAAAAATATCGACGAAATCATGAATCAGGTTCGTGGCAAATTAGGCGCGATTTCAGGAGGAAGTTTCTTCGTATTCAGTTTCCCAACCGTTCCGGGTTTTAGTAATGTTGAAGCTTTGGATTTAGTATTACAGGATAAAACCGGTGGTAAACTGGATAAGTTTAGCGGAATCTCACAAACGTTCATTGGAGAATTAATGAAACGTCCGGAAATTGCCGTAGCCTTTACGAGTTTCAAAGCCGATTATCCACAATTACAATTGGATATCAACGATGAGAAAGCCGATCAGCTGGGCGTAAAAGTCAAAGATATACTGCAGACGATGCAGGCTTATTTTGGTAGTGCACAAGCCTCTGACTTTAACCGATTTGGTAAATATTACCGAGTGGTGGTTCAGGCCGATATTGCCGACAGAGCAGATCCGTCCGCTATTGACCGTGTGTTTGTCAAAAACAAAAACGGTGAAATGGTTCCGATCAATACTTTGGTAAAACTAACGCGTATTTATGGTTCGGAAACAGCTTCAAGATATAACCTGTTCAACTCTATTTCGATCAATGCGATTCCAAAACCTGGATTCAGTTCGGGAGATGCCATCAAAGCAATTGAAGAAGTGGCAGCACAGCAATTACCTGCAGGGTACAGTTATGAGTTCTCAGGACAAACCCGTGAAGAAATTTCTTCCGGAGGACAGTCGGCAACTATTTTCTTATTGTGTCTGATATTCATCTATTTCTTACTTGCTGCACAATATGAAAGTTACATTTTGCCTCTGGCCGTAATTTTATCCATCCCTGCAGGTATTTTTGGAGTATTCGTAGCGATTGGTTTAACCGGAATCGAAAATAACATTTACGTACAGGTTGCACTGGTCATGCTTATCGGACTGCTCGCTAAGAATGCGATTCTGATCGTCGAGTTCGCGGTACAAAAAAGAAAATCAGGTCAGGCATTGGTCAAAGCTTCCATAGACGCCGCCAAACTGCGTTTACGTCCGATTATCATGACATCATTAGCTTTCGTTGTTGGATTGATTCCGATGATGAGTGCCAAAGGTCCATCGGCTCAGGGTAACCACTCAATAAGTATTGGTGCCGCCGGAGGTATGATTTCGGGAGTAATTCTGGGATTGTTTATCATCCCTGTTTTATTCATCGTATTCCAGTATTTACAAGAAAAAGTTACCGGAAAACCGATAGCTGTAATTCATAACGAAGAAAAATAAAAAATGGAAAATTATATAACGACAATACTGGTGACCATTATTACGGGCATCGCTTACATATCCTATAAAATTTCAAGAGATCTTGACACCAGAAAAGATACTTGTAAAGAAATTTAATGACAACATATAAAATGAAAAAGTATATAACCAAAATCGTGATGGTCGCTTTCCTGATCGTTACAGTAATATCCTGTAAGGTTTCGAAGGATATTGAAACTCCAAAAGATGCATTTCCTGAAAATTTCAGGAATGCATCGGTTTCAAACGATACAACAAGTATCGGTGATGTGGAGTGGAAAAATTTCTTTACGGAAAAAGATATTATCGAATTAATCGATAGTGCCGTAACCCGAAATAATGATTTACAAATCGCTGTTAAAAACATCGAAATTGCCCAGTATAGATTCACACAATCGAAATGGAACAATGTTCCACAGGTAAATTTATCCGTAACAGCAAGTACCAGTAATCCGTCTGACAACAGTTTTACAGGAAAAAACCTGAGTCAGGCTTTAGGCCAGAAACACATTGACGATTATTCTGCCGGAGCAACACTTTCCTGGGAAGCTGATATCTGGGGTAAAATCCGTAGTCAGAAAAAAGGGGCTTTTGCCAGTTACCTGCAATCAGAAGAAGTTAAAAAAGCATTGCAGACTACTATTGTAGCCAATGTTTCTAAAGGATATTACAATCTTTTGATGCTGGATGCCCAATTGGAAATCGCTAAGAAAAATGTCCAATTGAATGACAGTACCACCAATATCATCAAATTAAAATACGATGCCGGACAGGTTACTTCACTGGCTATTCAACAATCGGAAGCACAGAAGTTAAGTGCCGCGCAGCTGGTTCCTTTATTGGAACAAAATATTGCGATTCAGGAAAATGCACTCAGTGTATTGACAGGGTCTTTTCCGAATGCTAAAAGAAGAAGTATTCTTTTACGTTCAATTGAAGTAAAAAACAATACCGCAGTCGGAATTCCTTCTTCACTTGTAAGCAGAAGACCGGATGTAAAAAGTGCCGAATTAGCTTTAAAAATAGCCAATGCCAATGTTGGAATTACAAAAGCAGATTTGTACCCATCCCTTAAAATTACGGCTCAGGGCGGCGTGAATTCTTTCGAAACCAGTAACTGGTTCAACATTCCGGCTTCTTTATTTGGAACTGTTGCAGGAGGTTTAACCCAGCCTTTACTCAATAACAAAAGAGTAAGAACACAATACAATATTGCAAAAGCCGAAAGGGAAAAAGCGGTTTTGAGTTTCAGACAAGCTGTTCTCGTAGCTGTCAGCGAAGTATCTGATGCTTTGGTGAAAGTGGAGAAACTGGAACAACAAAAAACTTTTCTTGAGGAACGTGTCAAAACATTACAACTGGCTATCAAAAATTCGAATCTGTTATTCAAAAACGGAATGGCTGAATATTTGGAAGTCATCACGGCACAGGCTAATTTATTGCAAAGTGAATTAGAACTGGCTAACTTAAAAAGAGAACAATTAGCTGCCAATACCGAGTTATATCGCGCATTGGGCGGAGGTTGGAGATAATACCCGTTTTTTAATTATTTATTTGAGTGACGCTGCAGGATTTCGGTTCTGCAGCGTTTTTTTTTTGTTTTGCCACTAAGGCGCTAAGGCGCAAAGTTTTTTGAACGCGGATGACGCGGATTCGCATGCGAAAACACGGATTGTCGCGGATTTTTTTGTTTTTATGTCTCATTTTATGTCCTCCTGAGCGAAGTCGAAGGATCGCAAAGATTGGCCATTCAGTTTGTAGAGCTTCTTTGCGGTGACTTCGACTCCGCTCAGTCTGACAAACAGTCTGGCTACTTTACTTAAAAAAGTTTCACGCAGATTTTACAGATTTAAGCAAATTCCAAATTAATCTTTCTATCATCTTTATTCTATTTTTTTTATTCTATTTTTTTTATTCTATTCTCTTACTTCTTGCCTCTTTCTTCTATACTCCTCATCAAACTAAAATCAAACATCTGTCCCAAATGCCCCTAAAATAGTCGCAAATATGTATTCGAAAAAAGAATAACAATAGTAGATTTGTATTAAATATTTAACTTAACTATTTAAAAAACAAACCAATGAACAAAGCAAAAATTATTTTCTGGATTACCACTATTATTATTTTTCTATTTGAAGGCGTTATGCCGGCCCTTACTTCCCAGTCCGAACTGGCAAAAGAAGGGATCAGGCATTTAGGCTATCCGGAATATTTCGGTAATGCTTTGGTGGTTTTTAAAGTGTTGGGTGTTTTGGCCCTGGTTATTCCGCAAGTGCCAAACAGAATCAAGGAATGGGCTTACGCCGGTTTTACTTTCGACTTTTTGTTTGCTTCCATAAGCCACTTTGCCGTTGACGGATTCGGATTTCAGTCCTTTTTCCCATTAATCATTCTGGTTATCCTGCTGATTTCTTATTTCTATTATCATAAAATTGAGCGACATAAAAATATCGCGTTATAAACTTCCAGACAATGATCGAAGTTTTTAAAACAAATGTTCAGGAAACGGAGCAGTCAAAAATGATTGTGATGAAACTTCTTGAACACTTTCCAAACAGCGTCATTAATTTTGACCTTGAGGATTGTGATAAAATTTTGAGAATTCATGCAGCCTCGATTTCGAACAAAAGAATAATTGAAGTTCTTAACTTGCATGGATATCAGTGTGAAGTATTGTTATAACCTACCAAATCGTGCTTTTAAACACTCATTTAAAACGTTACCTGTTGTTAATCCTTAATGCTATAACTATGAAATTACCTGTCGGACATCAGACCATCATGCCTTATTTAATTTTAGAGGGCGCCTTACAATTTATAGATTTTACCAAAAATGTTTTTAATGCCGAATCATCCGGTCAGCAGTCGCTTCGTGACGACGGAACTGTTATGCATGCCGAAATACGTATTGACGGAAGCACGATCATGGTTACAGACGCCTCTGAGGATTGGAAAAAACAAACCGCAAACGTATTTGTATACGTCCCGGATGCCGATGCAACTTTTGAAAAAGCAGTACAAGCCGGTGCAACAGTTCTTATGCCGCCAGGTGACCAGAATTATGGCAGGGCCTGTGGCGTAACGGATCCGTTTGGGAATGTCTGGTGGATTACAGCTGTAAAAAAATAATTTCTAAATCAACCAAAATGAAAACGGAAATTCAAAAAAATATAATCGAAACCTTTAAGGAATTAAACCAAAAGCTCGCCTCTTTTTCTGAAACAGAATTAAATACGATCCCGTTTGAAGGAAGCTGGACAGCGGGGCAAGTTATACAGCATTTGATTATGGGATGTTCCGGATTTCCGGAAATGTGTGCGGGAAAGACTGAAAAAACGTCCAGAAAGCCAGACGAAAAAGTAAAAGAGATAGAAGCGCTCTTCTTAAATTACGACATAAAAATGAAATCCCCGGACTACATCATTCCTCCAAATACAGAATACAACAAAAATTCACTAACACTATCCTTATTAAAAATAGAAAAAGAATTATTGACTGTTTCCGAAAAGTATGATTTAACCTTAACCGCCCTGGATTCGGAAGTTCCCGGATTCGGAAAATTTACCCTGTACGAATGGGTAAGCTTTGCGCTCATTCACATCAAAAGACATTTAAGTCAGCTTCAGGAAATTTCGAAGATGGTGATAGTATGAGAGGGGAGTTTAGTCTCAGTTTTTAGTCACAGTAACAGTTTTCGGTAAAATTATCTCATTATCAAATTATCAAATTATCAAATTATCTCATTATCAAATTATCTCATTATCAAATTGTCTAATTATCTAATTCTCCAATTCTCCCATTTTTACAAAAAATTAAAAGCGTCGTAAGTAGAACTCACGACGCTTTTAATTTATAAGATTAATGACTTATCACTAAACTTTTGTTCTTCCGCTTATTAATGAAATAATGAATAAAACTAAAAATATGAAGAATAAAACTTTCGCAATACTAGCTGCTCCGGCGGCAATTCCACCAAAGCCGAATATTCCGGCTATTATAGCAAGAATAATAAAAATGACTGTCCAACGTAACATATGATTTGTTTTTTTAGTTTATAAAATGACTTATGAGGTCTGATTTGTTATATCAAATTTCATTTTAAAAAACAGCTTCGTTTAACTCAATCCGTTTTTTTATTATCGCAATCAAGTATAAAACACAATAATTCTTAAAATTCAGCAGGATTATCAGAATTACCTCTTTTGCCTTACAGAATTCCCATGTAAATGCTTTAGAGTTAATTTTTTAGTGGATTGGATTAATCGTGGGTTTGCCTTAGTTCTAATTTTATCCTTACAAAATTACAAGCCACAAAAATGGAATTGGCTATAAAACAATACGTTAAAAGTAACAGCTGTTTTAGAACCGATCCCAAGAATGGGGTGACTCTGAACCTTTAAAGATTTATTAAACGAATTAAAAAATAATCCCAATGAAAGCAATATCAACTAAATCAAAAATAGTTTTTCTATCTACTTTCCCACCAAGACAATGTGGAATAGCTACTTATACGCAGGATACAATCAAAGGAATTACCGATGTTTTTGGCAAATCGGTTACTTGTGAAATTTGTGAACTGGTCGAAAATCCAAATACAAAATCAAAACAGGCATTTACTTTAAACACAAAAAACAGAGAAGAATATACTTCAGTTGCTCAGAAAATCAATAAGGACGACAGTGTAAAACTAGTTCACATTCAGCATGAGTTTGGTTTGTTCGGCGGAAATTACGGCGATCACTTGCTGGACTTTCTTAACGAGATCAAAAAACCTGTAACCTATACTTTTCACAGTGTGATCCCGAATCCAAACGATGAATTGAAAACTTTCGTAAAGCTGCTTTTGAGTTACAGCAATTCTGTTTTTGTAATGACCAATCAATCTGAAGAAATACTGATTAGAGATTACGACATTGCAAAAGATATCATTACTTGTGTACCTCACGGAACTCACGTGGTTGTTTATGAACCTCCTTATATAGCAAAAGAAAAATTCAATATTCAGGACAGACTGGTACTTTCCACTTTTGGCCTTTTGGGTGAAGGGAAGAATATTGAAACAGGCTTAAAAGCATTACCGAAAATTATAGAAAACACACCAAATGCGCTATACCTAATCATTGGAAAAACGCATCCTAACAATGTTATCAACGGAGTTGACACCTACAGAAATAAATTAGAGGAAATGGTCGCTGATCTACACTTACAGGATCATGTGAGATTTATAAACGAATACCTGGATACAGACCAGCTTTTAGAATACCTGAAAGCAACTGACATTTATATGTTTACGTCTAAAGATCCGAATCAGGCCGTAAGCGGAACATTTTCATACGCCATGAGTTGTGCCTGTCCGATTGTAGCATCAAAGATTCCGCATACCAAAGAGGTTCTGACTGCTGACTCCGGAATTTTGGTTGACATCGGAGATGAAGATCAATTTGCTGAAGCAGCTATTAAATTACTTTCTGATGAAAACCTAAGAGAAGAAATGGGAAAAAGCTCCTTTAGAAAAACAAGAGCTTCTTCCTGGGAAAATGTAGGGATCATCCACATGAATACTTATAAAAAACTAATGGATAAAACGTATGAGATCAAATACAGTTATCCTTCCATTCAATTGGCTCACATCAAAAAAATGACTACGGAGCTGGGAATGATCCAGTTCAGTAAAATTTCTGTTCCTGATCTTTCTTCCGGTTACACGCTGGATGATAATGCACGCGCACTGGTAGCCCTTTGTATGCATTATAAACTAACCCAAGACAAGGACGATTTACCATACATACTGATTTACCTGGATTTCATTGAGCGTTGCCAGAAACCAAAAGGCAACTTCATGAATTATGTAGATCAGTACAACAGGGAACATATCGAGCAAAATGCCGAAGTAAATCTGGAAGATTCTAATACGCGTGCCATTTGGGCATTGGGTACAGTGGTTTCACATTCTGACATTCTGCCGGAATCCATTACCAAAAAAGCTTCAAAATGTTTATTAAATTCCTTAAAATGGGCCGAAACTATTCAGTCGCCACGTTCGATTGGTTTTGCCACAAAAGGATTGTATTTATATCATAGCACCGTTCCTAATTTATATGTTGCTGCAATTATCAATAAATTGAATGCGAAACTGCTTTCCAATTATGAACTTTGTGCTACAAAAGACTGGAAATGGTTTGAAAATTATTTGACGTATGGTAACGGAATCCTGCCGGAATCGATGCTGTATGCTTATTTGGTGACGAATAAACCGATTTACAAAAAAGTGGCATTGGAATCTCTTGATTTCCTATCCTCCAAAATGTTTTACGACGACAGTTTCAGGGTAATTTCAAACAACGGATGGTACCACAAAGGTTCAGAACCGGAACAATATGGAGAACAGCCAATTGATGTATCGTATACGATCCAGACTTTAAATTCATTCTATAATGCTTTTAAAACTCCGGAATACAAACAGCAGATGAAAACGGCTTTTAACTGGTTCTTAGGAAAAAATCACCTCAACCAGATTATGTACAACCCGGTTAGCGGAGGCGGATATGACGGTCTTGAAAAAGACAATGTAAACCTGAACCAGGGTGCAGAATCAACAGTTTGTTTTCTGACGGCCCGATTAATCATGGAAAACCTTAAATTATCCGACAGTAAAGTAATCCCGTTAATGAAAGCGAAATCAAATATCGCCATTAACTCCTAAAAATATATTTAACTATACTTTTAACTAAAGAAACACATCAGTGTTATTACGCTTAAAATCCCTTTTTATAAAAGGGATTTTTTGTTTTTACCAAAATTCGGGTTAACGTTAACTTATTAAAATTATTGTACCGTTATGTTAATTATATAAACATCGAAAAAAGTTGTGTAAGAATTTTTGTTAACTAATAAGGTAATTTTATTGATAATAATAAAGGAAAATACAGATATGTTAAAATATTAATTTTCAAAAACTTAAACTAACTAAAACAGCAGTATTTTGATTCTCACTTTAAAAAATACATTCGAAGAGATAGGTAATGCAACATTGTTTGCAAAGCAGTTTTTTAAGGAAGTTTTTGTACCTCCTTATGAGGCAAAACAATTCGTGAAGCAATGCTATATTATAGGATATAAATCATTACCGCTGGTTGCTATAACCGGTTTTATTATGGGCCTGGTGCTTACACTGCAATCAAGACCAACTCTGGTAAAATTCGGAGCCGAATCCTGGCTGCCCGGGATGGTTGCACTTTCGCTAATCCGTGAAATTGCTCCTGTAATTACAGCCTTAATCTGTGCCGGTAAAATATCGTCGGGGATTGGTGCTGAACTAGGTTCCATGAAAGTAACAGAGCAAATTGATGCGATGGAAGTTTCGGCTATCAATCCGTACAATTATCTTGTGGTAACGCGCATTTTAGCGTGTACTTTAATGGTTCCGATATTGGTCTTTTTTGCTGATGCGATCGGAATTGTTGGCGGATACATTGGTATCAATATTCACGGTGATGTAAATTTTTACCGTTATCTGACACAAATTCTGCAGTCACTGGAATTTCTGGATTTATTTCCGGCCACCATAAAGACCTTTTTCTTTGGCTTTTTTATTGGAATGATTGGATGTTATAAAGGATTTAATGCGTCCAACGGAACCGAAAGTGTTGGAAAAGCAGCAAACTCTGCCGTGGTAACGGCTTCACTGGCCATTTTTATAATTGATATGGTAGCTGTTCAAATAACCGACTTATTTTTTTAAAGATGATTAAGGAAGAAAAAAATACAGAGAAAGAACCAAAGGCAAAAAGCAAAACTCCCATAATCGAGATTAAAAATTTGCACAAAACATTTGGCAAAAATAATAAAATTTTAAAAGGGGTTAACCTTACCGTAAATCAGGGCGAAGACCTGGTGATTCTGGGGCGTTCAGGTTCCGGAAAATCAGTAACCATCAAATGTATCGTTGGTTTAATTGAACCCGATAAAGGCGAAATTAAGGTATTTGATGAAAATGTGCTCAACCTGAGTAAAAGCGACCTGAATGAAATCAGGGTAAGAATTGGATTTTTATTTCAAAGTGGCGCATTGTACGATTCAATGTCGGTTCGCGAAAATTTAGCTTTTACGCTAAGAAAACACAAAAGGGATTTAGCGCCGGAGGAAATTGAAGCAGAAGTGGTAGAAGCCCTGGATAATGTAGGTCTAAGTGATGCCATCAATAAAATGCCCTCTGAATTGTCAGGCGGAATGCAAAAAAGAATTGGCCTGGCCAGGACTTTAATTCTTAAGCCTGAAATTATTTTATATGACGAGCCTACAACAGGACTGGATACGATAACATCAAGAGAAATCAGTGAACTGATCTTAGATATAAAACACAAACGAAAAACAACATCAATCATTATTACACACGATATGGCCTGTGCCAAACTTACTGCAGACCGCATTATGGTTTTAAAAGACGGTGTAATACATGCTGAAGGAACTTACGAAGAACTGGAGAAAAGCGAAGACGAATGGGTGCGCTCTTTTTTTGAATAAAATTTAAAAATAAAAATAGAAATCATGGATAAGCAATCTGGATATACTTGGAAATTGGGAATGTTTGTAACAGTAGGATTGTTGCTTTTTATAATAGCAATTTATTTTATCGGAAAACAAAAAAATCTTTTTGGATCAACATTTCATATCACATCACAATTTAAAACGGTCAGCGGTTTAGAGGTAGGAAATAATGTCCGTTTTTCAGGAATTAATATCGGAACAGTCGAAGAAATCAGGTTAATAAACGATTCTTCGGTCGTGGTATCAATGGTGATCAAAGATGACGTTCGCGAATTTATTAAAACTGATGCCCGTGCCAGTATTGGTTCAGACGGTTTAATGGGTGATAAAGTCCTGACAATTTCTCCGGGTGTTAAATCTACTAAAGTAGTTGAAAATAATGGTGCCATTGCCTCTCTCAACGGAATTGAGATGCAGGATTTAATGAAAAGCGTTAAAAAAAGTGTTGATAATGCTGCTGTCATCACCGATGAGCTTGCAATTTTCAGCCATAGTATGAATAACGGAAACGGAGCTTTGGCACGATTGGTCCGTGACGATAAAATGGCCAACAGCGTTTCTAAAACACTTACTAATCTTGAAAGCGGAACCAAAGGTTTTAGTGAAAATATGGAAGCAGCAAAAAGCAATTTCCTGCTTAGAGGCTACTACAAGAAAAAAGCTAAACAAAAAGAGAAAAAAGAGGAAGAAATAAAAGAGAAAAAAGAAGAACAACAGGAAAAAGCTCAAAAAGAAAAAGAGAAAAAGGAGAAAGAGCAAAAAGAAAAAGAGGAAAAGCAAAAAGAAGAGGACGCTAAAAAAGCAGAAGCTCTAAAAGAGAAAAAATAACTGCTTGTAAAATGTTTATTTGTGAAATGTAAAATGTATCCGAACTTTACTTTTTCCCGCCTTTTTTAAATTAAACCTTCGATTTTGAATACCTCTTCATTCTGAATATGAATTTTTAAATCAATTGTATATGCCATTTTCATTCAAACATACCGCCCTTAAGTTTTTAAAAATAACAGGAATAGTAATAGCAGGAATTCTGCTGCTACTATTCCTGATTCCGCTTTTATTTCCCGGAAAAGTTGCTTCCGAAGTCAAGAAGATTGCCAATGAACGTTTGGATACCAGACTCGATTTTACGAAATCAAGGCTTTCTTTTTTTACGCATTTCCCATCTTTAACCGTCTCCTTAGATGATTTATCGATGACCGGCTCTGCCCCTTTCGGCAATGATACTTTATTAAAAGCCGAACAGGTCGCTTTCGGAATCAACCTTAAAAGATTGATTTTCGACAACGAAGTAAAAATCAATAAATTATATGTATCCAAAGCCTTCATAAATGTAATGGTCAACCAGAAAGGACAGGCCAACTACAACATTTATATCGCTCCTGAAGATAAAAAAAATCAAAAGGACGATGCCGAAGAAGGAACTGCAATCAAACTGGAACGAATTGACCTTGAAGACTGTCACATCAAGTACAACGATCGCTCCGCCAAAATTCTGATCGATGCGAAGGGTTTTAATTATGTTGGAAAAGGGAATTTAAGCGAAGATATTTTTGATTTAAATACAGATGCAAAAATTGACAGTGTTGATTTTTATTACAACAGAACCGCTTACCTCAGAAAAAAAGAAGTCCGCGCTGATTTAATTACCCGGATCAATACACATGCACTTTCGTTTATTCTTCAGAAAAACGAATTAAGAATCAATAAACTGCCCCTACAATTTACCGGTTTGTTTACCATTTTACGAGATGGCTATAAAATCGATATTAAGGCAGCATCCGAAAAAACGACCTTAAAAGATTTATTTTCGGTCATGCCACCGGAATATTTAACCTGGATGAATGAAACCGAGATCTCCGGAAACAGTGATTTGCTTTTTACTTTTAAAGGAGATTATAACGTCGCCAAAAAGCTAAAACCGGACCTGGCTTTTAATATTAAAATAAATAAAGGCGCCATCAATTATCAAAATGCACCTGCTCCCCTGACGGATTTTCAGATGAACCTGAATGCCATCATGCCTTCCCTTGATATCGAAAAACTGCTCATTAACTTAAATACCCTTAAGTTTAAAGTAGGCGAAAAAGATTATTTCACCGCTTACCTGCACAGCAAAGGCTTTACCGAAATGGATGTCAATGCCAGTGTAAAAGGCGCATTGGACCTGGCTACGGTCGATGCCGCACTGGGCCTGACTTCACTTGAACTAAAAGGAATATTAAAAACCAATATTCAGGCAAGGGGAACTTTCAGCACCTCAAAAAAATTATTCCCGAAAACTATTGGCGGAATTTCACTGCGAAACGGCTGGCTTAAAACAGAATCCTATCCAAATCCGATTACCGATATCACTTTCGTCGCAAATGTGCTCAACAAGGCCGGGACATTTAAGGATCTGATCGTTTCTGTCGCCCCTGCTTCTTTTGCTTTTGAAGGGAATCCTGTGTATGTAAATGCGACACTTTCCGACTTTAGTGATTTGGCTTATAATGCCAAAATAAAAGGGGAACTGAATGTAGGACGCATCTATAAAGTTTTCTCTCAGAAGGGTGTTGACATCACCGGCTATGCAAAAGCGGACTTATCCTTAAAAGGAAAACAAAGTTATGCGACGACCGGACAATATGATAAATTAGACAATAAAGGAACCATAATCCTTAAAAACATCAAAGCCACCTCTGAGCTTTTCCCAAAAGCATTTTTTATCAAACAGGGGAATTTTCGTTTTCAAAATGAGAAAATGTGGTTTGAAAAATTTGATGCTTCTTATGGAAAATCGGATTTTGCCATTAACGGATATCTGCTGAATACCATTAATTACTTCCTGGAATCAAACGGAACACTGAGCGGGGATTTTAATATGAAATCCAGACTGATCAATGTCGATGAATTTATGGCGCTGGAGAAAGGAGAAAATAAGGATCGCAATATCGAAGTGGAGTATGCCAAAGAAGATCACCCGAAAATGAGCGGTGTCGTTATTATTCCGAAAAACTTAAACGTCGGACTTAGAACAAATGTGGATAAAGTAGCGTACAACGGTTTAATTCTAAACAAACTTGCCGGAAAAATCGGAATCACAAAAGGGAATTTTTACTTAGAAAAGACCACTTTCAATATTATTGACTGCATTATGGGGGTTGATGCCAACTATAAGGATGAATCGCCAACCTCGGCCCATTTTGATGCCCACTTTACAGCCAAAGATTTCAGTGTGCAAAGGGCTTACAAGGAAATTCCGATGTTTCACGATATGGTCAGTGCTGCCGAAAAAGCGCAGGGAATCATTTCTGTGGACTATAATATAAAAGGTGACCTTAACGGAAATATGGGGCCAATTTATGAATCCCTGGAAGGCGGTGGAGTTATTACTTTACGTGATGTACAGGTAAAAGGACTCAAATTATTTGACGGAATCAGTTCCCAAACAGGACAGAAAGGTTTAAATAATCCTGATATGCAAGGCATTGAAATTAACTCCACAATTGATAATAATCTGGTGCACATTGAGCCTTTTACGTTTACTGTCGCAGGTTTCAAACCAACTATAAAGGGAACTACCAGTTTTGACGGACTACTGGATTTACGAATGCGCCTGGGGCTCCCGCTTTTTGGACTTATCGGATTTCCGATTGTCATTACGGGAACACATGAAGAACCGAAAATCAAAATTTTCAGTAAGACCGGACAAAAGATAAACGACGCCGTTTATGACGAAAAAAACAATAAAGTAATACGGGAAGAAAAAGTCAGCAAAAAGAAAGTTAAATAAAATGAAAAATAAAAAACAGAAAGGCACCGGTGCATTCGAAAAATTTGCTTCAAAAGTTTCTAAGGCAGCAGGAAGTACGACTGCTTTTATAACTGCTTTTTTAATTGTTGTGGTCTGGGCCATTTGCGGTCCCGTTTTCGATTATTCTGAAACCTGGCAACTCGTAATAAACACAGGAACAACAATTATTACTTTTCTGATGGTCTTTTTAATTCAGAAAGCTCAAAACAAAGATTCTCTCGCAATACAGCTAAAATTAAATGAATTAGTAGCTTCAAACGAGTATTCGAGCAATAGTCTGGTTGACATTGAAAGCATGACCGAAGAAGAGATGATTATCGTACAGAAATACTATCACCGACTTAGTGAGCTTGCCAAAAAAGAAGAAAGCCTAAGAACATCACACTCTATTGCTGAAGCACATGAGCAGCATGAGCGAAAAGATAAAAACAGGACAAAATTGCGGACCAAAAACATCACAAAAAAATGAAGCTACGTTCAACAGAAACTTTCTGGCCATTAAAACATGCAATGGAAATAAGTTATCCGTCAATAGATTCAGATTTAGAGACGGAAATTTTAATTATTGGTGCAGGAATTACCGGAGCTCTGATTGCTTATAAACTCATCAACGAAGGAAAAAAAGTAATAATGGTGGACCGCCGTGATATTTGCAACGGGAGTACCGCTGCAAGTACTGCGCTGCTTCAGTATGAAATAGATGTTTCCTTGCATGAATTAGTAAAAATGAGAGGACTGGAATGCGCCGTTGACAGTTACAGAAATGGAAAAAAAGCCATTTTCGACCTGCGTACTATCATCGATACCATAAAAAGCGACTGTGAGTTTGAATTCAAAAAAAGCATTTATTTCTGTTCCCTTAAAAAAGATCTTCCCTTCCTTAAGGCTGAATTTAAATGCCGAAAAGAAAGCGGTTTCGATGTAAGCTGGCTGGAAAAATGGGATCTTGAGAAATTAGGGCTCAACGCACTTGCTGCCATCGAATCTAAAACGGCTGCAGTAATGGATCCCTATAAACTCGCCCAGGATTTAATACGTTACTGCGAGAAGAAAGGAATGCAAATTTTTGACCGTACCAATATTACCTCTACTCATACTCAAAAAGAAAAACTTATAGCACATGCTGAAAACAGGCACACTATTACCGCCGATCACATCGTGCACTGCAGTGGCTACGAAAGTACGGAAACAATTACAGAAAAGATCGTGGACCTGAAAAGCACGTATGTAATCGTTTCGGAAAATCTTCCTGATCTTCCCAAATCTTTTAAAAAAGCTATTTTTTGGGATACCTCGTCTCCGTACCTATATTTCCGCGGCACACAGGACAACCGAATCATCATGGGCGGTGGTGACGAAGAATTTAAAGATTCTAAAAAACGTGATAAGTTAATACCAAAAAAAGAACAGTTTTTATTGAAAAAATTTCAAAGAAAATTTCCCAATATTGACTTTAAAATCGATTATTCCTGGGCAGGAACTTTTGGTGAAACCAAAGAT
This sequence comes from Flavobacterium cupreum, assembly GCF_003996965.1. GTDB lineage: Bacteria > Bacteroidota > Bacteroidia > Flavobacteriales > Flavobacteriaceae > Flavobacterium > Flavobacterium cupreum. The sequence goes on from NZ_QWDM01000001.1 coordinate 463,702, forward strand.
GGCCTGCCGTATTTCGGAAAACCAAACCCGAATAAAAACGAGCATTACGTTTTAGGTTTCGGAGGAAACGGAATTACCTTTAGTGTCATCGGAATGAATTCGATTTTATGTTCTGTTGAAGGTAAGAAACATAAGGATTTGGAGTATTACAGGTTTCATAGGTAGTTCTTTTAGGTTCTAAGGTTCTGAGATTCTAAGGCACTAAGTTTTTCTTAGCAACTTAGAATCTCAGAACCTTAGTAACTTCATTAAACAGCTAACTCCATCTGTATATTACAACGCTTATAAGGTGTTGCCAGTCCTGATACTTTTTGGAATCCTAATTTATGATACAAATTGATTGCGGGTTTAAGGATGGTATTACTTTCCAGGTATATTTTCTTCGCTCCTTGTTCTTTTGCGCTGTTTACAATCGCCTGCCCCAGTAACCAGCCAATATTTTTTCCCTGTGCTTTTGGCGAAACTGCCATTTTTGCCATCTCAAAATCATAAGTGTCATCTTTCATTTTGATCATGGCGCAGACACCGACAGGCTCATTATGATACAAAGCCACGAAAATCTTACCTCCTTTGTCCAGAATATATTCTTTCGGATTATCTAACGCCTTATAATCCGCTTCTTCCATTTCAAAATAGGTTGAAATCCATTCTACATTCAAAGCTTTAAAAGCATCCAAATATTTGGGTTCAAATGGTACAATCTGAACGTCCTGGCTTTCGCGTATTTTTTTATTTTCAATTACTCTTTTAAGCAGTGATTTTTGCTGGAGTAAAAACTCCCATTCTTCGAGTGCAGCCCAAAGATTATGGTTTGATTCTGTAATTAAAGACTCCACAGCCGCTTCAACATCAATCCATTGCAGTTTTAGTTCTTTCGAAAGCAGTATGCCTTGTTCTGTAAGAGCAACACTGTTTCTGCGTTTGTCGGCTGTTTTTAAATTTTCCTGAACGAGACCGACCGTTATCATTTCCTGAATAATTTTACTCACCGAAGGTTGCGAATGCCCAATCTCATTAGCGATTTCAGTAATGGTGATTTCCCGCTCCTCCATTAGCATATAAAAAACCGGAAACCATTTCGGCATAAAGTTAATCCCATACAGTTCATAAATCCTGGCCGCATCATCGGTAATCGTTGCAGTCATCAATCGAAGGCGGCTTCCTAAAGCTACCTTACCCACTTTATTAAAAAAATCCATTTTATAGTTGATTACATAATTAGTTATGCAAATATATGTATTTCTTAGATACTAAGGTTCTGAGCTGCTAAGTTTCTGAGTTTTTTTCTCAGTGTTCTAATAACAAGTTAACTGGTATCCTGATAAATCAACTTTTAAGGTCCAACCATTTCAAAGCATTTTCTTAGAACCTTAGCATCTTAGTGACTTAGTACCTAATAAATTAAGCTGTAATAGCCAACGGATTCAAGTTGAATTTATATTCTTTCGGACTGCAATTGAATTTTTGTTTGAAGATTTTAGAGAAGTAGCTTCTGCTGGTAAAACCGATACAATATACGATTTCTGAGATATTTAAATCGGAGGTTCTGATCAGGATCTCGGCTTTTAGGACACGCATATGGGTGATGTAATCATTCACGGTGCGATTGTGAATCATTTTAAAACCTTCCTGAAGTTTATTTGGAGACAGGCCTGATTTTTTACTTAATGATTTTATGGTAAAGGCTTCCTCCGGGTTTGCTTTAATAGCTTCCGAAAGTTCTTTTATTTCTTCCATTTCTCTTAAAGTAAGACAATTGGCATCTCTCGATGTAGCTGCTAAATCGTCTGTATGCTGCTGAATTTCCATAGCCAGGATAATTCGTAAAATACCTTCTTTCAGTAAGTTTCGAACAATTCCAGTCTGTGTTACAGCATTTAATTGTTCTATTTTCTCCCCAATTCTCAGATTATACGAACCCAGGTAAAAGAAATCTTCGCGTAAATCATTTTCAAAAAACGTTTCTTTTACTTTTACATTCAGGGAGTTAGGCTGGTTTTTATCGGCAATTTGAGTTCCGACAATAATAAGTGTAAACTTGGTTTTCACATCTTTTTCAAAAAATAAAACATTCTCATCGTCTCTCTTGGAAGAAAGTATTGCAGTCTGAAACGTTTTTAGTTTTCGTTCCTCACCCAAAATTCCAAAACTGTGGGACAGGTTTCCTTTCGAACAATACGCAAAATAAACAGGAGATGCTTTCGGATTCGTAATATTCATCCTTACATCTGCAGAGAAAGTCATGTCAAACTGAACATAAGAGATATCATCATTAAATGACGATCCGATTATGGATCCTTTAGCAAAACTATTATTGAAATCTAAAGTATATTCGTCTAAATCAAAAGTGACTTTACCTCCAATATTCAAAGCTAAAGCTTCAAAAATATCTTTAATTTTCTCTGTATTTATAGTAACTACTTTCATTTTGCTGTATTTTAAAATTCGATAATCTTAGTTTACTTATGCTCTTTTAGAAGAAACTCCACTTTGTAGAGAAATTCCTAAAATTGATAAGTCAAAGTTCCAATAAACAGCGTCGAAAATTGTTATATAATTTTTGTAAATTGTTTTATAATTTAATCTAAATGATTACTTTAAATATCAAATTTATTCCACCATAAAGCATGAAAAGTTTTTCTTTCTCCCCTATAAGCACAGAAGACGCTACCGTATTGATACTGGGAACTATGCCGGGCACTAAATCGCTGGAATTGAGTCAGTATTATGGTCACGCCCAAAATAATTTCTGGAAGTTTATTTTTACCGTTTTAAATGAAGATCCTTCCTTCGATTACGAAACTAAAAAGGCAATCCTCGTCAGGCATAAAATTGCTGTGTGGGATGTTTTGCAATTCTGCGACAGAGTCGGAAGCCTGGACAGTGCCATCAAAAATGAAATTTCAAATGACTTTGAATCATTTTTAAAAGAGCATCCTCATATTAAGACGATTCTCTTTAACGGACAAAAAGCGGCGGCCTTTTTTAAAAAATATGTATCACTCGAGAAAAAATACGAACTGATAACTTTACCTTCATCGAGTCCCGCAAATGCCAGTAAATCATTCGAATCAAAACTGGAAGAATGGAAAATTATAAGTTCATTTATTAGAGAAAACAACTAATGTTTGAATTGTATAAGATTATTGTTTTTAAATATAACAATCTCTTAACCTAATCCGATAATTTTACCAAAAGGTTTTAAGGTATTGAAATAATTTAACTCTTGTGTATTTATAAAACTCACTATTATAAATCATTTTCTAAGAAAAAAATTATAAAATATTGGTTGTTAGTTTATTTTGAGAAAAAAGCTATTCTTTTATTAGAATAGCTTTTATACTTTTACGATAGATCTCCAAACCCAAATCACTATGAAAATTCAAACTTACAAAAATCATATACGGTTTTACCCCCCTCATCATTTTGTATACTATCCTATTCTGACTGTATTTTTAACTGCCAGTATTTACTTTGCCGTGACAGAGGATGAAAAGTTAATCTGGGCTTTTATTAGCGTTGGTTTTGTCTTTTTATTTTGTCTTGCTTTTATGCTGCGTCAGCATTATGCCTTAACGCTGCAAAACAGGATCGTGAGACTGGAGCTTCGTTACCGTTACTTTACACTTTCAGGAAAAAGGTTTGAAGAATTTGAATACAAATTAACCGACGACCAGCTTTTTGCCCTTCGATTTGCACCCGATGATGAATTATTGCCACTAGTCGACTATGCCCTTAAAAGCAGCCTGAGCGGAGCCGCTATCAAAAAAGCAATTGTGCACTGGAAAGCGGATTATAACAGGGTTTAGGAAGAGTATAGAGTAAAGAATAAAGAGCAAAGAATATAGAGCTTTAGGCCAGATCCAAAGGCGATTTAACCATCACTTTCATTATATTTAAACCTCTGAACCTTTGTACCTCTGAACCTCTGAATTAACCTCAAAAAAAAAACCCGGCCTCTTTTCAGAAACCGGGTGTGTTGCTCAAATATAACTCAAATAAACTCAACTAACTTATTTTTCGACCGGAGTAAATTTTATGGCTGTTCCTCCTCCGGCTGCCAGTTTAATATTTAAAACTGTTTTACTATTTACTTTTTGCTTCGAAATGGTAACCGGATACGGATTTGTTTTATAGTTTGCTCCTGCACCATCTGCGTATATTTCTGCTTCGTATTCTTTGTTTTTATCCAAAAATGATAAGGTTACTTTCAGGTCACGGGCATCTCTGTTCGTGATTGAGCCCAGGTACCAGTTTTTTTCATTCCAGTCTTTACGGACAATTGTGGTATATGCTCCAATTTTAGAATCTAATACCTTTGTATCAGACCATGTGCAGGGAACGTCTTTAACAAACTGAAATTCCGGTTTTCCTTCGTAATTCTCAGGCAGGTCGGAAGCCATTTGCAACGGACTGAAAATGATTACGTACAAAGCCAGCTGATTGGCTAATGTCGTTTGTACTCTCGCTCCTGAAGGCGTTTTATAATCAAAATTGAAATTTCCCGGTGTATAATCAAATGGCCCTGATAACATTCTGGTAAAAGGCAAGGTCGTTAAATGCTCGGGAGTATTTCCGCCATCTGCAGACCACGCATTGTATTCCTGCCCTCTTCCTCCCTCTTGTGACATGAAGTTTGGATAGGTACGCTGGATTCCGGTTCCTTTCATCGGTTCGTGATTATCGATCATGATGTGATATTTCGCTGCCGTTTCAATTACTTTTCTGTAATGACGTGCTCCGTACTGGCTGTCGTGCCACTCTTTTTTATCTAAAAATTTGTTTACATAACCGGTCTTCACTGAATTTACCCCCATTTTCTGATACAATTTAAAGGCATCTTCCAACTGATTTTCGTAGTTTTTAGTAGCCCCGGCAGTCTCGTGATGTCCGATTAAGCGAACATTTTTCATGGCGGCATATTTGGTAATTTCTTCCAGATTAAAGTCCGGATACGCTTTTACAAAACTGAAAGCAGATCCGTCGGCAGTCCAGTCTCCGTCCCAGCCTTCGTTCCAGCCTTCCACCAGAACGCCGTCAAAATTGTTTTTCGCAGCAAAATCAATGTATTCTTTGGTATTCTTGGTGGTCGCTCCATGTTTTGCGCCTTGTCCCCAGGTAAATTTTTCCAAATGCATGCCCCACCAGATTCCAATATACTTGGAGGGTGTGATCCAGGATAAATCTTCAATTTTTGAAGGTTCATTTAAATTCAGCACGATGGTTGAAGTAGCCACGTCGCCCGGCTTTTTACCGACTATTATCGTTCTCCATGGGGTTTTAAAAGGCGTTTCCGCATATACTTTTACACCATCTGCCCAGGCTACGAGATCACTTTTATATTGCTTATCCGATGTTTTCAATAAGGTCATTGAGGCAAAATCGGTCAGGTTCGCTTCGTGAATGGCAACATACAATTTGTCTTTCGTTTCAAAAGTGGCGGGTGTATTGATCGTATCGGTTTTACTCATCAGCGTTTTGCGATAGGTGCTTTCGTAATAGCTGTTTTCGCGGTGTACGGGAATCCACCAGACTTCATTATTCTCTTTGAAAGTAAACTGGGTGATTTCATTGGAGATTTTTACTTTCCCTAAATGGGGCTGTTTCGGAAATTCATATCTGAACCCCAAACCATCGTCAAAAACCCTGAAAATAATATCTACCAAACGCTCTTCGCCTTTTGATTCCTTCAAATGAACAATCATCTCGGTATGATGATCCCTCACTTTTTTGAATTCCCCCCAGGGCTGTTCCCAGATTTCATCAGCCGTTTTTTCTTCGGTTGAAACCACCTCAAAATCTTCTGTCATCTTCCGGATTCCCTGAAATTCAAAACCTAATAAAGAAGGTTCAATAACTGATTTCCCATTAGATGAAAAGCTGTATTGAGGCTGTCCTGAAGCCGTTAATTCAAAAACCAGTGTAGCGTTTTTATCAGGTGAGCTTATGGTATATGTTTTTTTAGTATTGCACGCAAAAATCAGCATCGAAGCTAAAGTAATCAGGCAATAGCTATATCTTATGTTTTTCATTATCTAATTGTATTAATGACAACTCTTATTTAATTTCATTTAATAACTGTTTTGCTTTTGTAGGCTGCATGGAAACAAAATAATTAAAAGCCTGGTCTAATTTTCTCTGGGCATCGGCATTGCCTTTCTTTTGTGTGCGTAAATTGTATAACTGGCTGATATCGGGAAATACATTTTCAGTGTTTTTAACTCCTGCAAAAGCTTTCACTTTTTCGATATAAGTGTATCCGAATTCTACGGTAGGTTCGAACATCGTACCTTCTCCAAAGTCGTTCCAGGTAATTAATTGCAGATAATTCAGATTGGCATTTTTGGCCATGGCAAGTGTTTCGTCAAGTGTTGCCCCATTATTGTGTTCAATGGTCCATCCAATGGCTGCTCCGCCTCCGCCCTGCGCATAAAAATCTTTAAAACCCGGATAGGCACTTCCTATCGCCACTGAAAGTTTTGGTTTTGTATTCGTGTAAAAATTAGTCAGATACGTGCTGTTTTTATACACCCAGGCATATTCGCCTGAAGCATTATCCCCAGCTTCAACCGATTGGTCCCAAAGGGTAACGAAGGTCGGTTTTGCGGTCAGGGTATTAAAAATGTTGGTCCATTCTGCCGGTGTCTGTAATACAATTGGCCCGAAATTCAGCAATAATGGTTTACCGTTTACCTTGATATAATTTTTATCATCGAAATAATTTTTCTCCATGTAAGCTAAATCGGTTTTAGCGGCGCTGGTCACCGAAATGGCTTTACCTGCGTCGACAGCACTTTTCGTTACTCTGTCTTCATATACAATCGCATATTCCAATCCCACCTTTTCCAGCATGGCAATAAGCTGTTCTGTATTTTCTTTTACCATTCTGTAATCGTAAACATCATAAGTGCCGTACCAGTCAATCAGAACACCATCAATTCCTGAATATTTCATCAATAATAAATGATTCTCAATCACACTTTTATCGCCTGAATGATACGGACCGATAAGCGGGTAATAATAAGAAGCGATCTCCCTGCGGTTGTTTGCATCTTTGTTATTTGGATTTTTGTTGGCCATTGTCCAGTGATAGCCCCATTTTTTATCGGCACTGCTTTCGTTGGTTTCAAACCAGGGCATATAGTGCACATAAATTTTAGTGCTGTTTGTTTTTTCAATCGCAACGGCTGCAACGGTTTCCGGCGTTGTTGGTGTATCTGAATTTTTATCGTCGCTGCTGCAACCGAGCGCCACTAAAAAATTTATAATTACACATAATAATAATGTGATGTATTTTTTCATTTGAATTGATGTTTGTTTTTATACCTCGTCTTTCGCTCTGCTTAAAAATGTCTGCCAAAATTTAGTCTGTATCTTTTTGCTACTGATTAAGAGATGAAAAAAGATTTTATATAGTGTTTTCTTAACTTTAGAATCTGTGAAAATCTTTTAATCTGTGGCTAAAAATATATTTTTGTGAAAATTGAGTATTTAAAATATGTCAGCCTTCCACGACTAACCAACATGGAAGACTGACATTCAGAAATCTAATTTACAGGATACCCGGGATTCTGATTCAGGTTTTTATTTGTCGTTAAAACACTGCTCGGAATAGGAAAAATAGCTCTGGTTTTATCGGTAGCCCCTTTTTCCCACCAAGGCAAAAAGAAAGTTCCGAAACGAATGTTATCTGTTCTTCTTCTTCCTTCGAAAGTAAATTCCTTAAGCAGCTCCTGATCGATAAAATGAAGATCTATTGTGGCCGGCATTTCTTCTCCGGCACGTGCTGTAATTTGTTGCAAAAACGGTCTCGCTAACTCAGGTGAACCTAAACGCACATAACATTCTGCCTGCATCATAAGGATTTCCGCATAACGAATCAGGACAAAATCGTGATCACGTTCCCAGTTTTCCCCGGCTTTCATTTCATACTTACCTAAACGGACTCCTTCGTTTTCTTTGGCATCGCCTAAACTCGTCAGGTTTTCTGTATAAGTAAGCGGTTCTCCGTTATCCATAATAATTACTGACCCTGTTGCCAGATTGATCTGATCACCCGCAAGCATACATTTTTTTCTTTTGTCTGTATCGGCAAAAGCAGAATAAACGCCCGGTTGTGCACACATTCCGTTGGCGCTCCAGGGATAATTTCCCGTGGGGGAAAGCGTCAGTTTGTGCAGATAATGACAAGACATTGAACTCATATAATTCCCTACTGTTCCCGCTTTTGAATCATATGGAATAGCAAAAATAATTTCGGTTGATGTCTGGTTTTCTGTGGCGAAATTGGCAAAGAAATCCGGTGTTAAAGTATAACCCGTCACTTTCTGGCACATCGAAAGACAATCCTGCCAGCGCGGTGTTCCGATGAATGCTTCTGAATTAAGATACAATCTTGCCAAAATGGAGTAAGCCACATTTTTAGTCAGTTTTGAATACACTACATTGGAGTTCAGATGCGGAATGGCATCCAGTAATTCTTTCTCTACAAAATCATATACCTGTTTTCTTGTCGAATTAGAAGGCAAATCAAGATCCTCAAAATTGGTTACAATCGGCACATTGCCAAACATATCCAAAAGGTTGTAATAGTAATACGCTCTTAACGCTTTTAACTCTGCATAAATCGGTGTTTTTGCCTGAGTGGTCAACGATGATTTGTCTATCTGATAAATGATCGCATTGATTTTGGCAATTCCGGTGTAGTTGTAACGCCAGGCCGAAAGAATCATTCTGTTGTCGGGTTTCCAGGTATGTTTTTGCGCGTCCTGATATTGTCCGCCATCGTACCAGTTTGTTCCTCTGGTCGGAATGGTCGCTTCATCAGAAACCACTTCATTCAAAAAGAAAACATATTCACAAGTTGGGTAATTATTGGATATCCCGTCTGCAAATCCTCTTAAAGAAGAATAAGCTCCACCTACCAGCGCATCAATTTCTTTTGGAGTATTTCCAAAATTTCCGTCTTCTACTTTATCATATAAATCTTCATTCAAATTTGTACATGACACCGTAAAAAGCATGCTTAAAAGTATCGCTGCTGTTATTTTGATTTTCATTTTTAATATTTTATGGTTATCAATTCGCTTAGTTATTCAGCGTAAAATTTAATCCAACAGAAATCGTTGTTGGTCGTGGATAATTGTTGTATCGGTCAATTCCGGGCGCAGCCAGTCCGGTTTGGTCTGCACCATCTTGTGCATTTAGGCCAATTTCCGGATCTACACCTTTGTAACTTGTAAATACAGCAAGGTTTTCTCCCATTAAATAAATTCTGAGCTTAGAGCCTTTGTATTTCAGCGGTAATGTATATCCCACAGAAAGGCTCTGAAGCCTGAAAAAAGAAGCATCTTCTATCCAGTAGCTGGAATATTTCGGTGCAGAAGTGATTCCGCTTGACAGGAAATCATCCGGAACGTTGAAAGCCGGAAGCCTGTTCGGATCGTTCAGCATCATATTGGTCGCATTCAATGCTTTTTGTCCAAACATTCCATATCCTGAAATACCCAGATCAAAATTTCCGTAGGTAAAGTTCATTCCGATTCCTAAAGTCAGATCCGGCTGTACATTTCCTAAATCTTTTTTATCGGCATCTACCAAGGCACTCTCTGCTACCGTCTCCCCTCCTGCATTGTAGTATAACATTTTTCCATCGGCATCAAGGCCAGCACTTTGAAATCCCCAGAACGTTCCAACCGGATATCCTTCGGCAATCACCTGAGAATATTGTCCGGACATACCGGCTAATCCGTGTAAAGATCCGCTGTAGATTACATCTGTTTTATAGGTTGGATTTGATAATTTTTCAATTTTCTGAATGTTGTGTCCAAGCGTCAGATTCGCATCCCAGGTAAATTTATTTCCTTTAATGATGTTGGCATTCAAAGTAAGTTCGACACCTCTATTGGACATTTCACCCACGTTGGCCAGCATGGTTCCCACTAAATATGGAGGCTGCGGTACTTCATACGTATACAATAAATCTTTTGTCGTTTTGGAATACCATTCGAATGAACCCGTAATTCTGTTGAATAAACCGAAATCTACCCCAATATTAATTTGTTGTGTGGATTCCCATTTCAAATCAGGATTCGGGTTTTGCTTTGGAGAATACGCTAAACTCCAGGTCTTCGTAACCGGATCGTAGTAACTGTCGTTTCCAACTCCTAAAATAGAAAGTGATTTGTACTCGCCAATTCCGTCCTGATTACCCGTAACTCCGTAACCTACTCTTAGTTTGAGGTTGTCTAACCAGCCTTTGGACGAATCCATAAATTCTTCTCCTGAAATTTTCCAGGCAGCAGAAGCAGACGGGAACGTTCCCCATTTATTGTTTTCACCAAAGCGGCTTGAACCGTCACGTCTCACCGTAGCGGTCAGAAGGTATTTTCCGTCGTACGAATAATTCGCACGGGCAAAAAACGAAACCAGGTTTGATTTTCCTTTATACGAATACACATCGCCCAAACGATAATTGTAACCGGCACCTAAATTGTTATATCCGAAAGCATCGGTCACAAAACCGCTTCTTTGTGCTCCGAAACCTTCATACATATTTTCGAAATATGAATATCCGGCTAAGGCCCCAATAGTGTGTTTGTCTAAAGTTTTGTTGTAATTTACAAAGATTTCACCCTGCGCATTGGTGTATTCCGCATAGGTTCTTTGCGCATAACCGTCTTCTGTTCTTCCTTCCATAACCGCGTACGATGGTTTGTAAGTCGCTCCTTTTACGGCATTATGTTCAAGTGAAATATTTGCTGAAGCTGTAAAATCTTTCAGAAATTTAACCTCTGTTTTAAAATATCCCAAAAGTCTGTGTCTTTCGTTGTCAACGGTTCTGTTGGTTAGAATTTCTACCGGATTTTCGTAGATATTTCCACTCACGGAAGAGAAATTTCCATTGGCGTCATACACCGGAATCGTTGGGTTTAAATTATAAGCACGTTCAAAAATTCTGTAATCGATAGGATTCCATTTGTCGATATTGGCAAACAATCCCATATCGAATTTCACGTCTTTGTTATCGCCAAGATATTGGTAGGCACTAACATTACCGCTGATTCTTTCCAGGCCTGATTTTTTTATCACTCCTTCATTATTCAAATAGGAGATGGAAGTTCTGAAACCGCTGTCTGCTTTTCCGGAATTGATACTTAAAGTGTGTGATTGCGAAATAGCAGTTTGTTCTATGGCTTTCTGCCAGTTGGTATTTCCGCCGTAATCGACAGCATCTGTATTTCCGGTCTGACGTACATGGCCTCTCCATTGATTGGCAGATAAAAGATCTAAATTATCAGCCACATAACCCGTACTTGATAAGCCGCTGTAAACGACAGAAACTCCTTTTGTCCCTGATTTAGTGGTAATCATGATCACCCCGTTTGCCCCTCTTGAACCGTAAATAGCCGTTGCCGAAGCATCTTTTAAAACGTCTATCGATTTGATATCTGAAGGCTGAACGACGTTGATATCAACTCCTGCAATACCATCGACCACAATCAGCGGACTGTTACTGGCGGTCAGGGAAGTTCCTCCACGCAAACGCAGCGTAGCTCCTGCAGCCGGATCACCGGAAGGACGAATGATATTCAGTCCCGCTACTTTTCCCTGCAAAACCTGCTCGGTAGAAGAGATCGTTCCTTTTACTAAATCATCTGCCCCAACGGTAGAAATCGCACCGGTTAAATCTGATTTTTTTACTTTTCCGTATCCGACAGAAACCACCTGAACTTCTGCCAGTGCATACCCGTCATTTTGCAGACGGACATCCACATTAGCAGTTGTTGCAGTAATCTGAACTTTTTGGGTCGTAGATCCAATGAAGGATACTTCGATCGCACCTCCTACGGCTACCTGCAAGGTAAATTTTCCGTCGAAATCTGTAGTGGTTCCGTTTTTGGTTCCCACCTCAATAACAGAAGCTCCCGGCAGTACACTTCCTGTATTGTCGTAAACGGTTCCTGATACCTGCTTTTTTCCCTGGGCAAAAGCGCCTGCCGAAAGGAAAAGCATGAAAATCATCAATACCGCCGATTTAGTAGTCCACATAAGATGCAGGACTCCTTTTTTATTTTTACTATTCATTAGAATTGGTGTTTTAATTTGATAGTGAATTATTTGTCTAAAGTTTTAAGCGGAATCGAAGTATCCGAAATCGTCTTGTCCTTGTTATCTTTTACCAGGACATGGATTTCAGTTAAATTCGGAACTCCGTTTAGTTCTGAAACTAAATTGACAAATCCTTTGATTTCAGCGGTTCCTCCCATAAACTCACCAGAAATTGTTTTACTGCCGGCTGTAATCGTGTAAATCAATTTGTTTACACCCGATTCATTATTTTTTCTTGACATTCCCAAAAAGTCTCTCTGACTGATCTGCAAAGGGAAGAAAGCAAAAACCGGTGGCGGTGGCGGCACAAATTCACCAGCATAAATAATCTGATCACCGGAATTCGTAGTCCAGTCTTTTGCGACCATTAAAAACGTTATGTTTTCCATCACAAAACCAGGTTCCGTATTATAATATTCCTGTGGAATCAAATCCATTCTGTAAAAACCATTTCCTAAATCCTTTAGTTTTGTTTTTTCGGAAACTTCCGGAAGCCAGGCCTGATATTCCTGCAGCACCGCCCAGTTGTTTAAACCACTATGGAAGTGAACACTTGGAACGCCTGCGAAACCGTCTTTTAAATTAGAATTAAATAAAATACTTACCGGTTTATCAATGGTTGGTTTGGCAGGATAAGACCTGATTAGTTCGTTTGCGGTATAAAAGGACGAAAAATCAGTATAGGTCATGTTGGCCACATCACTTTGTTTCGATCCGTTTTTGTTTTTCAGGCGGAACCAGAATCCGGCACTTGCGGCGATTTCCTCCGGAGTTTTAGAAAAATACGTTGTCGGGGTCAGCTTAAAACTCCAGATTTTATCGCCCTCGTATTTTAATTTTGCAAAATCAGAGGAGTTTTCCCAATTGCCTGCGTCCGGTTCAGAGGGTGACCAGATCCAGATATAGAGTTCTTCTGTTTCTGCGAAGGTGGTTCCTGAAAGGTCAAAGTACCAGGTTACTTCTTCATCATATTTGTACACTACCGGATAGGATGACATAGGCCCTACGGCTCCTGCATTTTCCTGCGCCGTTACAAAATTTGGAGCCATTAAAAGGGCAAGTAAAATTGTATATATAAACTTTTTCATAGTACTTTTTAATTAATAGCATTTAATTTGAATACGTACGAAACAAAATCAGCTCCGCCGGAAGTACGCATCAGCTGAAGCTGCATTTCTTCGTTTTTACCCGGAACAGAAATGATCCTCAGCTCATCTGTTTTTTGGGTTTTCTGAGCATCGCTGTACAAATAGATTCGTATTGCACTGGCATTTGTCTGCTGAAAGTCTGAGCTTAATGCCCAATATCCTTTTGGAGCAAATAGTGGAGGAACATTTCCGGTAACCTCATAACTTGTAGGTCTATTTTGAGCATCTGTTACGAAATTGATTTTAAAATCCTCGTAATTAAAATAGGTACTCAAGTTTTCTTCGCTTGGTTCGATTTTATTTGCTTTCGCAAATTCATCAACCATTTTCAGATTTGTTAATCCCCAGTTTCCGTTTACTTTCTCATAAATGGTAATGGGATCAACGTGGCTTCCGTCTTCAGTGTTGTCACAGCCAATGGCCGTTAAACTCATCATAACAGCCAACCAATAAATACTTTTACATCTCATAAATTTGTGGTTTGATTGTTAGTTTTTTTTATCCGTAAGGACAGAGCGAATCTATAAGTTAAATAAATCTTAAAAAAAATATCTTTGAAAAATCAAGATAAAATTCAAGTCAATTTTAAAACAAACAACTAACAATCAGTTAATTATAATAATTTTGCAGTAGAAAAAATCAAGACGTTGTTTAGATGAAAAACCGCAAATAATTAATGGTAGAAATGACAATATCAAAATTAAAGCGGATATTTTTTTCACTATACATATATATAATTGCTTTTTATTGTATAATTGCAAATTATTAAACTACTTTTAACATTTAGGTCCTGTTTTGAAACGGGATAGCCCTTGTTTTTTAAACGTATTGCACCTAAATTTGTTAAATCCTAAAAGTTTACATGCGTAAGCGCTTATGCTTACTTTGAATTAAAAACGAATTAACTCAAGCCAGCCAAAAAACTATTTTTTACCCTAAACCAAAACATGACCATGCAAAAAATATTAATGCTATATTTTTTCATTGCAGGTTTTTCTCTCGCTGCGAAAGAGACAAATCCTGTCCTGGAAGAATTAGATAAGGTGCTCCTTAAAAAAGAAGTATATCTCAAAAAGAAATATCAAAAAATAGAAGCCTTAAAAAAAAATGTATCAAAATTTACATTGAGCCAGAACAACACAGCACTTTATAATTGCTACATGTCGTTGTTTGAAGAGTATAAATCTTTTAAATATGATTCTGCCTATTATTATTTAGAAGAAGCAAAAATCAAGGCAATTGTATTGAAAGACCCGAAGTATCTGGCCAAAAGCCGTATTAAAGAAGGGTTTGTGCTCCTTTCCTCCGGTTTGTTTAAAGAAGCTATCGATACTTTGAATGTGGTTGACGACAAAAAACTGGACCTGAGAAACAAATTTGAGTATTACAATATAAAAGCCCGCGCTTATTACGATTTAGCTGATTATAACCGCGATCAGCGCTTTAATATCCATTACGTACAACAGGGCAATCATTTCCTGAAAAAGGCACTGGAATTAATCGGAACGAACACCAACGAATACTGGGCCGCCGAAAGTTTAAAAAGACTCAAACAGCAGGATTGGCGCGGTGCCGAGTTTGCATTTAGCTACTGGATTAACAATTATGACCTGCCTCCGGATTATTACGGAATTGCCACTTCAAGCCTTGGTTATATTTATTCTGAAAGAGGATACACCAAAAAAGCCATTCAATATCTGGCGCTTGCTGCCATTGCGGACGTGAAAAATGCCACTAAAGAAACCGTTGCCTTGCGAAATCTGGCCAACGAACTCTTTAAAATGGGGTATCTCGACAAAGCCAACGAATACATCAACATTGCCATGGATGACGCGACTTTTTATAACGCCAGACACCGCAAAATTGAGATTTCGTCGATTTTACCGATTATCGAAAAAGCACAGCTGAACAATGTAAAAGAAAAAAATGATAAACTTGAAAGAATCATTATTCTGTTAACCATATTGACCGTGATTATCATTTTGTTTTCGATCATTATTTTCAAACAATTAAAAGAAAGAAACAAGGCGAGAAAAATAATGGCTTCTTCGTACAGTCAGCTGCAGGAAATGAACATCAGCCTGAGTGAAGCCAATGCGATTAAGGAAGAATACATTACGTATTTTATCAAAGCAACTTCGGCATTCATTAATAAAATAGATCATATCCAGAAAAGTACGCTTCATAAGATCATTACAAAGAAAACCGATGAAGTTATTGCGAGTTTAAAACGGTATAATGTAAAAGAAGAACGCGAGAATTTATTCCATCAGTTTGATGAAATCTTCCTGAAGTTATTCCCCACTTTTGTAACCGATTTTAATCATTTATTTCCAAACGATCATAAATGCATCGTAAAGAAAGGCGAGCTTTTAAACACCGAACTTCGAATTTTTGCACTCTACCGACTCGGAATCCAGGACAGCAGCCAAATGGCCGAATTTCTCGAGCTTTCTGTAGCTACAATCTACACCTACAAAACCAGAATCAAAAGCAAATCGGACTTTAAAGACACTTTCGAAGAGAAAATCATGGCGATTAAAACGATATAACTTAAAGAATACATGCCACAGATGCCACAGATTCACACAGATTAATAATCTTTTGAGTCCTTTATCCCGATAGCTATCGGGAGTTGCAAAAAAAAAGCGACACCCATTCGGATACCGCTTTTTTTCTATGCTCATTCTTCTACGCTCTTTATTCTATGCTCTTCACTCCGAAGACTCCAACTGCAGCACCACATTCTGATACCTTTTACTCAAGGAGAATAATTGTTCCGCGAAAATCATGACTCCCAGTGGTATAAAGAAAAAAATCATCAGGCCTTCTTCGTATAAAAAATACACTGCGATCATATAAATCCGGGCATATTCCAGATAGTAAATCCATTTTCGCTGTTCCAGTAAAGCCCCGCAATTAATGAGGGTGATCAGGATAATCGACAGCACAAAAATTTTATCAAAGCCATTTAAAAATTCAAAATAATACGTAAAAACAGTCAGCAGTAAAGTCGAAATTCCCAATTGGATGTAAAGATAATTTTTGAATCGAAGCCGCTGATTCGGATTGGCCTTATCCTGTAAAAACCGTTTTTCCAATATCGGCCGAATGTCCTGATCCATATGAGCGGGACTTCCAAAAACCGCTTTCCATTTTGCTTTGAACCCTTTCGAGCGTTTCATTAATTCATAAATCTCAAAGTAATAGTGAAAATGCTGCCATAAGAAACTGTAGCTTTTTAGCGGATGCGTTAATCCGTATTTTGGTTTTTCTTCTTCCGTCTGGAAAGTTCCGAAAAGACGGTCCCAGAAAGTGAACATATCCCCATAGTTTTTATCGAGGTACTTCTCGTCGGAAGCGTGATGCACTCCATGAACAGAAGGCGTTACGAAAACATATTCCAGCCATTTTATTTTTCCGATGAGCTGTGTATGCGTAAAAAAAGAATAAGCGCCATGGACAATCAGCATCGTGATCACCATTGTCGGATGAAACCCAATATAAGGAAGAACACACCAGAATCCGGTGCGGATAATGGCCTGAAAAGTGGTAATTCTCGCTGCAGCGGTAAAATTAAATTCTTCGCTATGATGATGAACAATATGCGCTGCCCAGAAAAAATTGACTTCATGTCCTAATCTGTGGTACCAGTACCAGACAAAATCGGTAGTGAGAATTAACGCAAACCAGACAAAGGCATTCGCCGGAATATCGAAAATGCGATAATTATTATAAATGAAATAATACGCCTGGTAAAAACTTGCAGCGACAAATAAATTGATTAATCTTTCGGCAATACCAATACTAATATTCGAAACGGAGCTTTCATAGTTGAAAATTTCCGGTCTTTTTTTTCGTTGTGCAATCTTAAATTCAATAAATAAAAACAGAAAAAAAGCAGGCATTGCGAAAGCAAGAAAATTAATATGTTCCATTTTAAAAATTACTTTGTTTATTCATAAATAATTCAAAAAGAAAATATTTCCACCAGTCAATACCTTTCTTTCCCTTTAAAAAAGCATCAATTGATGAAAATTATCTTCCTCTGCATTTAGCGTAGATTTTTAATTCTGTTTGTATTTAGGGGCATCGGCTGCCACTTCTTTTACCGATTGTGTTTCAGCTACTTTTTTCAAAGCAATAATATAAGCAGCAATACGCGGCGTTACATTATATTTTGCCGCAACCCTAAAAACAGTATCAAAACCTTTTTCCAGTATATCTTCCAGACGTTTGTTGATCTGGTGAATTTTCCATGATTCCAAAAGTGAATTCTGCAGCCATTCAAAGTACGAAACGGTCACGCCGCCCGCATTTGCCAGAATATCAGGAACCACAAGGACATTATTTTCGTGCAGTATTTTATCCGCATCAGAAGAAACGGGACCGTTTGCGCCTTCCACAATAATTTTAGCACGAATGTCATTGGCATTTTTTCCCGTAATCACGTCTTCTTTTGCAGCCGGAATCAGGACATCAACATCCAGAAGCAATAAATCCTCATGCTTGATCGCTACAGAATTCGGATATCCTTTTATGGATTTATTATTCAGGTTGTAATACAGAATCAGTTCGGGGATATTAAGTCCGTCGGGATTGTAAAAAGCTTCCGAAACATCACTTACGGCGACAATTTTCAATCCTTTTTCGAACAAAAACAAAGCCGAATGCAAACCCACATTCCCAAAACCCTGAATCGCGGCCGTAGCTCTTGCAGGTCTTATCTTTAGTTTCTCCAATGCCAGAATACTGATGATGCTTACGCCACGCCCGGTCGCTTCTACCCTGCCCAGAGAACCTCCGGAATGCAGGTGTTTTCCGGTCACTACGGCATGAATCGTTTTGCCGTGGACCAATGAAAATTCGTCCATCAGCCAGCCCATTTCGTCAGGACCTGTTCCCATGTCAGGCGCAGGTACATCTTTTTCCGGGCCGAAAATATCAGATAGTGCTTTGGTATACGCTCTGGTAATTTTTTCCAGTTCTGTTTTCGAAAGTGTTCTCGGATCACAGATTATCCCGCCTTTTGCTCCTCCAAACGGAATTCCTGTGACGGCAGATTTCCAGGTCATCCAGGCCGCCAGTGCTTTTACTTCATCAAGATTTACGCCTGTGTCGTAACGAATGCCTCCTTTAGACGGTCCTAATGCCGTATTGTGAATGACACGATAGCCTTCAAAATTCTGAATGGTTCCGTTGTCCAGCGTAATCGCAAAATTCACAACGATTTGTTTTTCCGGGCGCTGCAATTTCTGCCTGATGGATTCCTCCAGGTTAAGAATATCGGCGGCGATATTAAATCGATCAATCATGGATTGAAAGGGATTCTGTTTTATTATTTCTGTACTCATTTTATATCTTTTTAATGGGGGATTTTCTTTTTTTTCAGTGCTTCTAATTCCTGCAACACATACAACATGGTATTTTTATCAGACAGCACTGCATCATTATATTGGTATTTCTATTTGATCTCATCTTATAATTTTTTAATAATTCTAAAAAAAAGCCTTTCATGGTGCATGAAAGGCTAAAAAAAAAAAATAACTAACAAGTCCATTTTCTATTAAGGCCATTTCATTACATAGTTCATCATGCAACACATCGTGAAGCTGCACATAAACGGACTGCTATTTTGGCTATAGTTTTTCATTGTCATTGCAAATTTATAAATTACTTTATATATTCTATAGAATTAGTCGAATTAATTTTCAATAAAATAAAATATATTGCAAAACAGGCTGTAAATAAAGGCTTTAGAAAAGTAAAAAAATTACTGTAATTGTGAAAAAACTATAAAAACAATGGCAATTAAGGCTAAAAACAGCCCAATGAAATTAATTTTGGATAGTCTTTCCTTAAAAAAAAGCAGGCCCACCACACTCCCAAGAATGATGACTCCCATATTCATTCCGGCAAAAACAGTCGAAGGATTATCCGAAAATGCTTTATGCGCTTTCAGGTAAAACAGAATATTTCCGAAATTAAAGAGCCCTACCAGACCGCCAAAAAGAATGTTTTTGGATTCGAATCGCGCTTTTTTATTTATAAATTCATAAGTAACAATAAGCAACGCTACAAATAATGCAATTGCAAAAACTACCAATAAAGATGTAGGATAAGGAAGCGTAGTAAAAAGAGCAATCTGCTTAAAAAGAATATCAATAATCCCAAAACCAAATAGGACAATTGCCGGATAAATCCACTTATTCCCCGTATTTGCAGCCGGCTTTTTTAAGATCAGCAAAAGGGCCACAAAACCTGTCAGAAGCCCAATGACCTTATAGCGGTTGAATTCTTCGTTAAAAATAAACCAGGCAGCCAGAATAGGTATAAACAGTGATAATCGCTGGGCTGCATCCGTTTTTACGATTCCCATGTTCTTTATGGACGCCACCAAAAACAGGAACACCACAGGCAACAAAATTCCAATGGCGACATAAATTGTCCAGGGTGCGTTTACAGTAACCTCACTCAGATCCGGACTGAAAGTAAAATAACAAAGCAGCAGGGCAAACACATAATTGAAAGCGACAATCTGTGCCGGATCTGTATTGTATTTTCTAGTGATTTTAAAAATAATACCCACAACAACACTGCAGATAATACTTAAAGCGAGAAATAACATAAGGTTTCTTTTTGAATGCAAAAATAACGTTTATCTCTTTTAAAATTTCCAAAAAAAGTATATTAATCCACCTTAAGCCAGCCCGTAATGCTCATTCGCGTATTTTGGGTAACTAAAACTTCGTGCACCAGTTCGTCACTTTTGAAGAAAACAGTTTTACCCTGAGTTGGTGAAATCTTCTGATTATTATTGAGTTGATGAATCAGCAGTTCGCCGCCATCCACTTCCTGCCAGTTGCTATTGAGGTAACTGATCATAGAATATTTACGACTGGGATTGTTTTTGAACTGATCTAAATGTTTCAGGTAAAAATCTCCTTTTTCGTATAGAGCATAATGAAACTCATAGCCTGTAATTCCGGTATAGCAGCTTTGATTGAGGTACACTATAAAAGCTTCGATTTTGGCAAAAAATTCATTTTCGAAAACATTATTATGCTTTTTATCCAGCCAGTAAATAGAATCGCTTCTGATGGCTCCATCGTACAACAGTTTATCCGAATTTCCGACTCCGGCAGTTACCAATACCTTTCTCTGATTTAAATCGAGTAAATTCTGTTTTAAGTGATTGGCCAGTTCAGGGGTTAAAAAATGCTCCGCTATGCCTACTTTATTCTCGATGTACGAAGCAATCAGATCTTCAAAACTATCTTCCATTTTATTTTAGGAAAGACTGCAATTACAGCCAACAGAACAAGGTAGACTAATTAAAAATGGCAAAAGACTTATTTTTAAGAAATAAAAAAAATGACAGACGTAATCTTAAAAATGAATTGCCAGGCTGAGCATTCTATAATAAAAAACAAATACTTATAACAGTAACTCTTATTCTATGTAACCCTCATTTTTATCTACGTCAGTCACTTATTTCAAGAAACACACCACTTATTACTTCATACGTTTATTATTTAATTTACTAAACTACTTTTACTTTAAAGCAAAAATAAAAATAAAATGAGTGTAGAGGTATACAGATTAATTTCCAAGGAGGAAATTGATAATTTTATAAGGTTTCTTAATAAAGAAGGTATCGATTACGTCGATGAGGATAAACGCAGTTTATTTATGTTGGTAATAATTTATATATCTAAGGCTCAAAAAATTAATAATATACTAAATAGTAAAAGAGAAGTAAAGAATAATACTGATTTTTATAAAAAAGGTATTGAATTAGTTAATATCCTTATCCAATATCATTGCAATATTAACACCCAGGACAGGTATGGTTTTAGTGCATTACATTATGCGGCTCAGAGTAGCTATGATGAATTTGTTGAATTACTGATATTAAATAATGCTAAAGTGGATTTACAAGACAACGAAGGAAACACACCTCTTTGGCATGCTGCAATGAATAGTAGCGGGATAACAAATACTATTCAATTACTATTAGATGCGGGAGCAGATATCAATAAAGCCAATAAGCATGGAGTCTCTCCAAAAGACCTAATTGAATGAAATACTTGCCGGAATATAAAAATATATTCTGGTCACATTAAATATTTACACGTGAAACATTAACGCGCTCTGCGAAGTCGAGGCCCTGCTAATCTTTACATAAATTTTAGAATTAAATCTATTGTTCATATTTAACTTTTTATGGCATGGCTTATTATTTCCAACGGCTTACAATCCGTTACTACAAAATGTGTCGTTCCTCCGAAACTTAACAAAAACAAACCCGACAGGTTTTAAAAGCCTGTCGGGTTTGAATTACTATCGCAAATATCTACAATTTACTAATGTAACTTCCGTACATATCTTTGAACTGATGTCCTTTTGCAAAACGGTCTTTACTCAGCTTTTTATACTCAACTAAAGCCCATAAAATAAATTCCTTCATGAAATACTGATCTTTTTTATCCAGTTGCGGCTGGTATTTTTTCAGTAAAACATCTAAAGGTGTAACTTCATCTAAGATACTTTGATATTCTTCGTCGGTGCAGTCGTCTAATAGTTCGAAACCACTTTCTGCAAAGAACCATTCGATTAAATCAGAATAAGGTGTTTTTTCGCCCGGTTTTTCTAATTTTTCAATTTTAGGAAAATGCTCCGAAAACAAAGTTCTCACTGCCAAACCTATCAGAGTCTGAGCTACTGAAGCTGCTCCCTCCTGCTCTCCTTCGTAAACTAATTCGACTTTTCCTGTAATAGCAGGAATGATTCCGATAAAATCAGACAAACGAAGGGTGGTTTTATCTGCTCCGGCAATCAAAGCACGACGTTCTGCCGTACTAATTAAATTTTCGAAAGCCGTAATACTCATTCTGGCACTTACGCCACTTTTATTATCAATATATTCACTGTCACGCGCTTCGAAACTAATTTGCTCCAGAATATCCTTAGCCAGACCGGGAACGTATACCGTTTCGCTTTGGTTTTGATCTAATTTAGCTTCCTGCTCCGTAATGGTTCTGGCAATGGCTACTGTTTCAGGATAGTGCGTTAAAATTTGCGAACCAATTCTGTCTTTTAACGGCGTAACGATACTTCCCCTGTTGGTATAATCTTCCGGATTTGCAGTAAATACAAACTGCATATCAAGCGGCATTCTCAATTTGAAACCTCTGATCTGAATATCGCCTTCCTGCAGAATATTAAACAAAGCCACCTGAATTCTGGCCTGTAAATCCGGTAGTTCGTTAATAACAAAAATACAGCGGTTCGCTCTTGGAATCATTCCGAAGTGAATCACGCGGTCGTCCGCATAGGACAATTTTAAATTGGCAGCTTTAATCGGATCGACATCACCAATTAAATCAGCAACCGTTACATCCGGAGTAGCCAGTTTTTCAAAAAACCGTTCACTTCTGTGCAACCACGAAATTGGGGTTTCGTCGCCTTTTTCAGCAATCAAATCCTTTGCGAATCGGGAAATCGGATTCAACGGATCGTCATTGATTTCAGAACCGGAAACAAACGGAATGTACTCGTCTAACAATTCAATCATTTTACGGGCCAGACGTGTTTTTGCCTGTCCGCGCAGTCCTAATAAATTGATATTATGACGGGATAAAATGGCTCTTTCCAATTCCGGAATTACCGTGTTCTCAAAACCGTGCACGCCTTCAAAAACAGGCTGTCCGGATTTGATTTTTTCCCGAAGATTGTTTCGCAATTCGTCTTTAATACCTGTATTTTTATATCCTGCGGCTTTTAACTGACCTAGTGTATGTATGTTGTTTATTTCCATTTTTATTGAAATATCTATTTTGTTATTTATATTTTTTGTTTTGTACAAATGCAGCTGCTTTGACGAGACGCACTGCTGTGCGCCTCTACGGATATTCGTTTTCTAAAAAAACGCTTCGACTCCGCTCAGCGGGACAATCAAAACCTAATTTATAAAACCTTTAAACCTTTGCTCCTATGAACCTCTATGTCTCTTCAATTTCGATTCTTCGCTGTGAGGAGACGCACTGCTGTGCGCCTCTACGGGTATTCGTTGTCTAAAAAAACGCTTCGACTCCGCTCAGCGGGACAATCAAAACCTATTTATAAAACCTTTGAACCTTTGTGCCTTTTCAACTTCGATTCTTCGCTGTAAGGAGACGCACAGCTGTGCGCCTCTACGGATATTCGTTGTCTAAAAATGCTTTGACTCCGCTCAGCGCGACAATCAAAACCTATTTATAAAAACCTTTGTGCCTTTGTTGCTATGAACCTTTGTACCTTAAAATTAGCGAACCCTTTTCTTTCTATTCGTTTCATAATCTTCAAAAATCATTTCACCCAGACCTTTAAGTCCGGTGTAAAATGCTTTTCCCTGATTGGCTTCTGTAAAATGATTCACGAAACGCTGCAAATAAGGATCGTTTGCAATCATAAATGTCGTAATCGGAATGTGTAATTTTCGGGCTTGCTGTGCCTGTGTGTAACATTTATCTACAATATAATCGTCGAGACCGTTACTGTTCATATAATAGGAACCATCACGCTCGCGTACGCAGCTTGGTTTCCCGTCGGTAATCATAAAAATCTGCTTGTTGGTATTTCGTTTCCTGCGTAAAATATCCATCGCCAGCTGAAGTCCAGCAACCGTATTGGTATGATAAGGTCCTACTTGCAGATACGGTAAATCTTTAATTGGAATGGTCCAGGCATCATTTCCGAAAACCAGAATATCAAGTGTATCTTTCGGGTAACGGGTGGTGATTAATTCGGCTAAAGCCATGGCCACTTTTTTGGCCGGTGTGATTCGGTCTTCGCCGTACAAAATCATACTGTGGCTAATATCAATCATCAGGACAGTACTCATTTGCGCTTTGTATTGCGTTTCTTCTACCACCAAATCATTTTCGGTAAGCATAAAACTCTCCACACCATTATTGATTTGGGCATTTCTTAAACTTTCTGTTAAAGAAATACGTTCTAAACCGTCTCCAAAATTAAATTCACGAAACTCTCCGGTATGCTCATCACCGTTTCCGGCATGCTTTGTTTTATGATTTCCGCTTCCGGAGCGCTTTAAATTACCGAAAATCTGATCTAAGGCCTGTTGCCTTATTGCCCGTTCTGTTTTAGCAGTGATTCCAAAGCCCGGCGTACCATCGTCTTTGGCTTCGTCTTTTATGTAACCTTTCTTTTTTAAATCTTCGATAAAATCATCGATTGAGTAGTTCTCGTCAGTAAGTTTGTACTCTTTGTCCAGCTCCCTGAGCCAGTCTATAGCTTCGTCAAAATCACCCGAAGTATGGGTGATCAGCTCTTTGAAAATACCAAAAAGTTTTTCAAACGGAGACTGAAACGGGGCTTCGTAAGTCTTAAAATAAAAACCTTTTTTAAAATCATTTTTCATAATTCTAAAATTACGGTTTTTTAGAATTACGAAAAAAGAAACGTTTATTAATTTTTAGTTAAAAAAATATCAGACAATAGACGGAAAATGGCCATAAATCTATAAATTATTCAAACTTTCCATCCACATAAAACCAGACACCATTTTCACACCTGAAAGTTGAAAATTCGTAATGTGCCTGAGGCTTTTGATCCGCATTTAAAAAATAAGCTTTGAATTCCACTGTATCTTCAGAAGAACTTAGAATTTCTAATTTTTGCCATTGATTACTGGTTGCCCATTTCAGGATTTCTGTTTTCGAATAATACTGCCTTTCTGAAACATGTGTCGTTTCCAGAAGATAATCGGCGTTATGAGTCGCATAGGCCGAATATCTTGAACGCATTAAAGCCAATGCATCAGGTGCTTTTTGATTTTGCTGAAGGTACAATCCGCAACAGGAATCAAACAACAAACCTGTATCGCAAAAACATTTTTTACTCTCCATCAACCTGCTCTTCGCCATTGATTTTCACATGCAGCTGATTCAGCAAAACCTGATATCTGCTGATTTCCCTTAGATCTTCGTCTTCTTCGGCATGATCCAGCATTTCATCTAAGGTTTCATTAACTTCCAGTAATTTATTATTGGCTTCCCTATTATTTTTTGCTGCAATCAAATCAATTATTTCCTGCACGCTTGCTTTTAAATCTTCAAATTTTGTATTCATATTACTTTTGTTTTTTTGTTTCAGATCTAAAATTTCACTTTCACCTGAAACTATTTTTTCTATTCTTCCTTTTTATCTTCGTTAAACTTTCTCACAATCTCTTTCAGTTTTTCCTTTCGCGCAATTACAGCCTGCTTGGCTTTATCCTGCGCTTTGTGCAGCTTGTCATTGTGTTTTTTAATATTCCTCTCGTTGTTGCGTCCCATTATATCTCTCTTTTAATTTCTTCTAATGTTTTTTCGGTATAGATCAGTTCTGTAATTATTTCCGTTCTTAAAACATCTATATCTTCTTCAAAATGTTTTGCCCAGGAAGTTAATTGCTGCAAATTCCGAATCTGTTTGATGCGTTTGGTAGTTTCAAAACTGGTTCTTAAAACAGCTTTCTTATCATAATCGGGATTATTCCTGTGCTGATACGTAACGGTGTTTTTTTCAAAATCTGCCTGAATATAATACAATTTATCTGTGGCATTGTCCGGGTAAAATTCACTCCAGGCAGCAAAACCTGTTTTAGTTTTCGATGGAGTTTCGGGTTTCATTGCCACTAAACGCCACTTGCTGTTGGCCAGTCTTCCCCAGTGGTTGGAAACCCTGTACATTCCTTCTTCCGTGTAATAATAGGTGCTTCCGGCTTTGCTTTCGAACTGAATTTTTAAACCGCTAACTTCATCGTGTAAAACTTCATGAAAAACACAAAATGTATTTTTAAAAGAATTTGGATGGGGCTTAAAGTTTTTTTGCATGTGCAAATATACTGAGATTGTCTCAAACTCCCCAAACCAAACGATATATTGATTAACTTTGCAGCTTCAATTCTAAAAATAAAAAGTCATGTCGAAAGGATCACACGAAAAAATGTTGCAAAAGGGAGTTTACACCGGCATCATTGAGAAAGATGAAAACAACAATTATTTTTGTGGAGAATATCTTTTGGATTATAAATTAGCGCACTCCAATTTTAATGTAGGAGATATGATCACAATCAAATCTGTAATTGAGAATCCAAGCGATATCAGCTACGACAAATATCCCAAGAAGTCTAAAAACTTCGATAAGGCGAATTACAAACCGGAGCAGAAATAGTTTTTTGTTTCAGGTTTCAAGTTTCAGGTTTCGTGAACTTGAAACCTTAAACTTGGAACTCTATAAGTTTTCGACTTAAATATTCCGAATATTTTTTCCTTCAAAACTAAAAAGTTAAAAAAAAGTGTACCTTTGCAAAAAATTTGTCGTTTTGAAGTATTAAATACAGATTTCAAACTAATAGACAATAAGTTACCTTTTATTTATGAAAAAAATAGTTGAATACCGTAAGTTATTAAACGTAGAAAAAACTGCAGAATTAAAAGATTTGAAAACCATTTATCGTAATGCGATGAAGGAAGCTCATCCTGATAAATTTCAAGGTGATGATGCTGGTCTGAAAGCTGCAGAAGAAAAAAGTAAAGCTATCATTGAAGCTTATCACTTTTTGGTAAGCATTAATCCTGAAACGATTAAGGCTAATTTACCTGAATACACTGAAACAATTTCGACTTGTTCAATTACAGATTATAAATTTGTTGAAGGTCGTTTAATTATCGATTTCTCTAACGGTAGTGTTTATGAATACATCAGTGTTCCTAAAGCTACTTATGTAAAAATGGTAAATGCAGATTCTCCCGGAAGATTTGCAAAAAGACATATTCTGAACTCTTTTACCTGGAGAAAGAAAACAAATCAGGAATAGATTTACATTCAAATTATCTATAAAAGCATTCTGGCAACAGGATGCTTTTTTTATGCTTTAAAATTAAAGAATTATGCTTTTACATCCTTAATTCTGGTATTATTAAAAGTTTTAAGTTAAATTTCACAAATAAATACCCTGATAACATGAGAATTACGCATCAAAAAACTATAACAAAATTTTAGGCAACAAAATTCTTTATATTTTATATTTTTAGATACTTTTGTTGCACAAATCAATTAACTAATTAATTTTTTATAATGAAAAAAATATTTTTTTTACTTACTGCTTCTGTAGCAATCATTTCATGCAGCAAAGTTAAAGACGGAGAGTACCTAATTACAGGAACTGCAAAAGGAATTGAAAACGGAAAAACTATCATTCTTCAGGGTCAGGATCCTACTACAAAAATGGCAGTAGCACTTGATACTGTAAAAGTTGAAAACGGAAAATTTGAAATAAAAGGAAAAGTAACTGAACCAGCTTTCCATACATTAATCCTTCAGGGGGCTAACGGGCCAATCCCTTTTATCTTAGAAACAGGAGAAATCAATATTGCTATCGATAAGGACAGTATCCATAAATCTAAAATTTCAGGAACTTACAATAATGATGAGTATGTGAAATTCAATGAGGAACTTACTAAAACTCAAAAGAGATTAGCTGATTTCCAGAAAAACAACACTCAGAAAATGCAGTCAGCTCAACAAGCTCAGGACACTGCCACTATCAACGGTTTGATGAAACAGTACATGACTATTCAAACTGAAGTACAGGCTGATTCTAAAAAGAAATATGTAGCTTACGCTGAAAGTCACCCAAAATCATACATTTCTGCTTTGATCATTCAGGGTATGTTAGGTGATCCTTCTACTGACATTAAAAAAACTGAGGCTTTGTACAATTCATTAGATGAGTCATTAAAAAATACTACGCCTGGTAAAGAAATCAAAGCAAAAATCGGTCAAGCAAAAATGCCTGCAGTTGGTGCAACAGCTCCTTCTGTTGGTGACGCTAAATGAAGATCAGATTTTTCTGCGCCTAATCCGGAGGGAAAAGTAATTTCTCTTAAGCAGAGTTTGGGCAAAGTAACAATTGTTGATTTCTGGGCTTCATGGTGTGGACCGTGCAGAAAAGAAAATCCGAACGTGGTGGCTATTTATAAAGAGTTACACGCAAAAGGACTAAACATTGTTGGTGTTTCTTTAGACAAAGAAACTGGTGCCTGGAAAGAAGCTATCGCAAAAGACGGCTTAACATGGACGCAGGTTTCAAACTTAAAATACTGGGACGAGCCAATCGCTAAACAATACAATGTTGAATCGATTCCCGCAACTTTTATACTTGATGCAACAGGAAAAGTAGTTGCACAGGATTTAAGAGGCCCTGAATTAAAAGCAAAAATCTTAGAGCTTTTAGCTAAATAATACCAATGTTCAGCATAAAACAAAAAAATCTCCCTAGTGGAGATTTTTTTGTTTTATGCCATACTCATATGGTCTGACTATAAATATTAGATTTTCCTAAAAAGTTCATAGAAATCAATAGAGCGTTCAAAATAAATCCGCCAAAATTCAATACCATGTCCATCAAAAAAATAAAAAATAAGCATTCAAGAGTCAACACTTTTAGTAAAAACCCTGGTAGTTTTAGCAAAAAAATGCTGCTATTAAAAATAAAGCAAAAAAACTTCTTCTTTAATATTTTTTTATTTTATTCAATACCAATGAATTAAAAATTAATTGAAAAATAACTCAAAATTAAGTGCGATTTTAGTTTGTAAACATCAAAAACGTTTATATATTTGCAACCGCTTAGAACAACAAAGCGCAACAACGCTGAGATCGGGGAGATACTCAAGCGGCCAACGAGGGCAGACTGTAAATCTGCTGTGAAAACTTCGCAGGTTCGAATCCTGCTCTCCCCACCAAAAAGTCCTAATGAAAATTAGGACTTTTTTTATGGGTAAAAGTGAAAAATCTATTTCAGGGATTCGCAGTTTTTTTGCATTAAAAACAATTTTCGATCTTTATAAAAATAAGCAAAACTTTTTTGGCACAATGACAGCGTATTTGTGTTTTGGAAAATAAAAAACAAATATTTATAAGGTCAGTCGAATTAAGGTTCGAAACTTCATAAATTCAAAAATTTACAAAATTGGTTTAGGCCAAAACAAATTTATTGATATCCCTTTACAACGTCAGAAATTTTGCTTTCTGATAACAGTTTTTTAAAGTACTCTAATGCACGTTTTTTTAGAATTGAAAACAAAATATTTAGCCCACATCTATTTTTGTGAGTGATCACAGAGGTGCCAGATGCATCATTTGTAGTACATAATGCTTCAAATGTATTAGTATCGTTACTGCCGTAAAACTACATTTACAATCCTAAAATGCAACCTTTTTGATGACCATACTTCTGCAAGGGCAAAGAAGATAATCTTACGGACCTGACATTACTAACCTCATACGAAAACTAAAACCACACCAATGAAAAAACAAATTAAAAAATATGCCTTTGTACTCCTAATCGTTTTTGGAAACGGATATGCCCAGACAAAAAGGTATATGGATCCCCAAAAACCGATTGAAGACCGAATTTCACTTTTAATGAAAGAAATGACATTAGAAGAAAAAGCAGGCCAAATGAATCAATACAATGGTTTTTGGGACGTAACGGGACCGGCTCCGAAAGGCGGGAGCGCTGAATTAAAATACGAACATTTACGAAAAGGCCTGGTTGGTTCCATGCTTACCGTTCGGGGCGTTAAAGAAGTTCGCGCCGTACAGAAAATCGCGGTAGAAGAAACCCGTTTGGGAATTCCGCTGATAATTGGTTTTGACGTGATTCACGGTTATAAAACGTTAAGTCCTATTCCGTTGGCAGAAGCGGCAAGCTGGGATCTGGAAGCCATTAGAAAATCGGCGGCAATTGCGGCAGATGAAGCTTCTGCATCCGGTATTAACTGGACTTTTGCCCCTAATGTCGATGTTTCGAACGATGCGCGCTGGGGACGTGTTATGGAAGGTGCCGGTGAAGATCCTTATTTGGGAAGTAAAATCGGTTATGCAAGAGTAAAAGGTTTTCAGGGAGAAACCGTTGCAGATCTGGCTAAAGTAAATACGATTGCGGCTTGTGCAAAACACTTTGCAGCATACGGTTTTGTTGAGGCAGGATTAGAATATAATATGGTAGACATCAGTACTTCTAAATTATACAACTCGGTTTTGCCGCCTTTTAAAGCAACTGTTGATGCAGGAATTCGCACGTTTATGAATTCATTTAATACGTTAAATGGCGTTCCGGCGACGGGAAATGCATTTTTACAAAGAGATATCCTGAAAGGAAAATGGAATTTTGACGGATTTGTCGTTTCGGATTATGCTTCTATTCGTGAAATGATTGCACACGGTTATGCCAAAGACGAAGCCGATGCAGCAGCAAAAGCGGTCCTTGCAGGTTCTGATATGGATATGGAATCGTATTTGTATGTAGCAAAATTAGTGGCACTTGTCAAAGAAGGAAAAGTAAAAGAATCGTTAGTTGATGATGCCGTTCGCAGAATCCTTCGTGTAAAATTTGAATTGGGCCTGTTTGATGATCCGTACAGATATTGCGACGAAAAACGTGAAAAAGAAGTTGTCGGAAGTAAAGCCAATAACGACGGCGTTCTGGACATGGCAAAGAAGTCTATCGTTTTATTGAAAAATGAAAAGAATTTGCTTCCGCTAAAGAAATCCGGACAAAAAATTGCTTTGATCGGCGCTTTAGCCAATGATAAAAACAGTCCGCTTGGAAGCTGGAGAATTGCAGCCGACGATAATACTGCGGTTTCGGTTTTGGAAGGAATGCAGCAATACAAAGACAATCAGCTGACTTTTGAAAAAGGTGCCGATTTACTTTCACAAAAAGCTACTTTCCTGACAGAAACAGTTTTCAACACAACCGATAAAAGCGGATTTGAAGCGGCAAAAACAGCTGCAAAAAATGCCGACGTCGTGGTAATGGTCTTAGGTGAATATGGTTTTCAAAGCGGAGAAGCAAGAAGCAGAACTGATCTAAATTTACCCGGAGTGCAACAGGAATTACTGGAGGAAATCTACAAAGTAAACCCTAATATCGTTTTGGTTTTAAACAATGGACGTCCGTTGAGTATTCCCTGGGCTGCGCAAAACATTCCGGCAATCGTAGAAGCCTGGCATTTAGGAACACAAACCGGAAACGCGGTGGCCCAGGTTTTATATGGAGATTATAACCCAAGTGGTAAACTGACAATGTCCTTCCCTAGAAATGTTGGACAAGTACCTATCTATTACAATAAATACAGTACAGGAAGACCCATTGATAGTGATAAAAACGTCTTTTGGTCTCATTATATGGATGTAGAAAAAACGCCTCTGTTCCCTTTTGGTTTTGGACTGAGCTATACCACTTTCGATTATAAAAATCTTAAAATAAACAAAACCGTTTTTTCCAAAGGCGAAAAAATTCAGGTGAGCGTTGATGTTACCAATACAGGAAATGTTGACGGAAAAGAAGTGGTTCAACTGTATATAAACGATGCTGTTGCCAGTATAGTTAGACCTGTTAAGGAACTAAAAGGCTTTGAACTTGTTACTTTAAAAAAGGGAGAAACCAAAACAATTCAATTTACACTGACAGACAAAGAACTTGGTTTTTATGACAACGAAGGCCAATACTTAACAGAGCCCGGCTTATTCAATATTATGGTGGGCTGGAATTCTAATGAAGGTCTTACCGGTAAATTTGAACTGAAATAACTGGAAAGAGGTTCCTAATTCTTTGCATAAAACACAATTGTGTTAAAACAACCCAATAACCTGAGCACGATTAATTAATAATCGGGCTCAGGTTTTTCGCAATAGGATAAAATTTACACTTAAAAAGTATATTTCCTGTTTAGTTTTATTAATATTGTTTACTGCACTTAAAATAAAAGGAAATTTTCGGCGGAATTGATCAATACTACTGTTAAATGAAAAAGATTAAATATATCATCCTATGCTTCTTTATCGGTCTGAATTGCCTGTTTTCTCAGGAAAAATTTGACAACTACCAATTTAGAAGCATACAGGAAACTACTTCAAAGAGAGCCATTTCCTCTATTATTCAGGATAAAAATGGCTTTATCTGGATAGGTACAAACGGCACGGGTTTGTATCGATATGACGGGGTAAATTATTTTGGATACCAATACAATAAAAAGCGCGGTTCCATCAACAGTAACTTTATTTTTGCAACTTTTATTGATTCTGATAATAATTTATGGGTAGGTACAGATGATGGTTTATGCCTGTACAACAGGGATTTAGATAATTTCACTAAAATCAATATTGAGGATGTAATTAGAAAAGGTTATGACGAACCCATTACTGTAAAAACAATTATTCAGGATAATAACGGCAACTTAATCTTAGGTACTTACGGTTTTGGATTGTTCAAACTCAACATAAAAACTTTAAAAACAACTATGATTCCGTCGAAGGTGCTGGAGAAATTTAATTTCCTAATCAAATCTTCGGTAAAAAATAAGCACGGAATTATTTATCTGGGAACGAGTTATGGCCTTTTGGAACTTGATTTAAACGGAAAACTTAAGCAGGTTTACAAAGACAAATTTAAAAGAGAACCTCTATTAGAGGATATAGAAAATCTTGTCATCGACAAATTTGGATATATATGGCTGGGAACCACGGAAAGCGGGCTGATCAAAATTAAACCCGAAACAGATAATTACCAATTTGAAAATTATGCTATCACCAAAAACAAAATCTTATCGATTATAGAAAGCAGTCAGGATTATATCATCTGTGGTACTGAAAATGACGGATTACTGGTTGTAAATTATAAAGGACAGGTATTGCAGAAGTATTTGCATAGTAAGTATAATGACTTTAGTTTAAAATCCAATTCGGTCTGGTCCTTATATGAAGATAAAGAAAAACGACTTTGGTTAGGCTATTTTAATAAAGGACTGGGCGTTTTTGACAAACCCAATAACAAATTCAATTCCCTTGAATCGCAGGTCAACAACGATAATTCACTACAAACCAGTTATGTAACTTCGGTTATAAAAGACAAAAAAGGTAACCTGTTAATCAGCAATGAAGGCGGAGGGCTTGATATTTACAATCTTACCAGTAAAAGTTACATTCATGTAAACAAAAACAATCAAAACTACTATTCCGGTTTGGATGCTGCTGATATTCAGACCATATTTATAGACAGCAAACAAAATATCTGGATAGGAAGCTGGGATCGCGGCATCTACTTTTTGAAAAATGGCACTACCCGCTTCATAAACTACAATACAGCAAACACAACAGGTTTAAAATCGAACCGGATTTTCAGTTTTTCGGAAGATTCGAAAGGCCGCATCTGGATTGGAACTTTCATCAAAGGACTGCATTATTTTGATAATAAAAGCAACACGTTTATGCATTGTGAATCGAAATCATTTACAGAAAACGCTTTAGACAACGCTTTTATTCGTAAGGTTTTTGTAGACTCCGATAATGTTTTGTGGGTAGGAACAATCCTGGGGTTATATCAGGTAAGTTTAAAAGACGGCGCTGATTTTAAAGTGACCAAAATGCGCGATGCCATGTTCAGGGACAAAACGAAGTACAACAGCATTCAGACTATTTTATCGATCTATGAGTCTAATGATAAAACAATATGGATCGGCACAGATGGCGAAGGATTGTTTAACTATAATAAAAAAGACAAGGCATTTTCGAACTATAATAACTTTCCGGGTTTTAAAGAAAAATCTGTCCGTGCCATAATTTCCGACAACAATGGTTCTTTATGGATCAGTGGCGGATTAGGATTAACAAAACTCGATTTTAAAAATAAAAAAAGTACCCATTTTACTAAAGATGATGGCCTTGTTGATAACGATTTCAACAATAACGCGGTCTTTAAGGATGGAAACGGAGCATTGTATTTTGGCAGTTACGAGGGAGTAAATTATTTTAATCCCAATGAGATCAAAAAAACAGAGAAAGCACCTAAATTGTATTTCAGTGATTTTAAACTATTCAACCGATCTGTAAAACCCAATGAAGAGGCCTCGCCCCTAACCAAAGTAATTACTCAGACCAAAGAAATTACCCTTAACTACACCCAATCTGTTTTTACGATTGAATATGTGGGTATTAACTATAACTATTCCAAGAAAAACCAATACGCCTATTATCTGGAAGGTTTTGAAAAAGACTGGAATTATGTGGGCAATAACAGAACGGCAACCTATACGAATCTGGCAGCGGGCGATTATGTTTTTAAAGTAAAGTCTGCTAATGCCGATGGTTCGTGGAGCAATACTCCATTAGAATTAAAAATAAAAATCCTGCCACCCTGGTGGAAAACCTTTTGGGCTTATTTACTATACGCATCGGTTTTGATTTTCCTGATCAGATACTTCAATAAAATTTATCAAAACCGTTTTAAAGCTGCACAAGCCATAATTTTAGAAAAAGAAAAGAACATTCAGGCAGAGAAATTAAACAATAAGAAATTGCAGTTTTTCACGAATATTTCACATGAATTCAGAACTCCTCTTACTCTTATCATTAACCCGCTGGAAGATATTCTGCGAAGCAAAAATCTGTCTCCGGAAATACATAATAAATTAAAAATTGTACACAAAAGTTCCGACAGGCTTTCGAGATTAATCAATGAGCTGATGGATTTTAATAAATTAGAGTTTAACAAAATTTCCCTTCAGGCCAAAAAAATTGAAGTTGTGGCATTTACGCAGGGAATCATTGGTTATTTTGATGAAGAAGCTGCGGCACGAAATATTACGATTAATTTCGAATCTGCATTTGATGAGCTTGAAGACTGGCTGGACCCTAAAATGCTGGAAAAAATACTCTTTAATATTATTTCAAATGCCTTTAAATTTACTCCGGATAATGGTTCTATTACCATCTCGATAGACAAATCAGATCCCGGTAATTCGTTGCTGATTAATGACAATAAAGTTCCGTCTTTTTCCATCACAATTACTGATACGGGCTCCGGCATTCACAAAAAAGATCTCAAAAGAATATTTGACCGGTTTTATCAGGTTAATAATGTAAATAAAGAGTACTACGGCAGTACAGGAATTGGTTTAGAGGTTGTAAAAGAATTTATCGAGCTGCACAAAGGAAGAATTGATGTTGAAAGTCAGGTAGGACAAGGCACAAAATTTACGGTAACCTTTCCTTTAGGGAAATCTTTGTATAAGAAAAGCGAAATAGCCGACAATGTTTTCAAAACAGAAAAAAGCAAAAACCAATTTCTGACTGAACATGTTAATCATTCTTCTGAAGACGATGATGAAACAAACCATACTGTTGAAAATGCAGCTATTGAACCTGCAAAACCCTACACTGTTTTAATTGTTGAAGACAATCCGGAATTAAGAAATTACCTCAAACAGGAACTAAGCAAAATATATAAGGTTATTACAGCCGAAAACGGTCAGAAAGGCTACGAACTTGCGGTTCAGAAATTACCTGATTTAATCATTACAGATGTTATTATGCCTGTAATGGACGGATTGCAATTGTGTAAAAACATAAAGGGGGATTTAAAAACAAGTCATATTCCCTTATTAATGCTCTCGGCAAAAGCAATGGTAAAAGACCGACTAGAAGGTATAGACTCCGGTGCCGATATGTATTTGAGTAAACCGTTTGAGTTAGACATCTTAAAATCGAGTCTGGCACAGCTTATTACAAGCAGGCAGATCATGTTCAAAAAGTTTTACAGCGGCATCACAAAAGACGGCAAGGAAAAAACAACTTCACTCGATAATGATTTCATGCAAAAGATTCTTGTATTTATTAATGAAAATATTAGCGAACCTGAATTAACGGTGGAGCTGCTTTCTTCTAAAATTTTCCTGAGCAGAAGTCAGTTGTATCGAAAAATAAAAACATTAACAGGCGTTTCGGTTAATGAATTTATTAGAAATGTTCGATTAGAAAAAGCAAAACAACTGATCGAAAAAGGAAATAATAACATCAACGAAATAAGCTATAAAGTAGGATTCACTTCTCCCTCCTATTTTACCAAATGTTATAAAATTAAATACGGACATTTGCCTACACAGGAAAAAAAGACAAAAGAATAAGCGTTAAAAATAGTTCTGTAAATGAAATACAATCAGCAGGAGAGTTTCGATATAAAAATCGGAGCTCTTTTTTTTGTAAGTCAATTTTTTCAAAAAACATCTTAGTAATCGCAGACAAAAAATAAGATATCAAAAGTATTTTTCCATTTTTTTATACAAACAATAGTTTTTAAGCATTTATTTTAGCAATACTTCACTTCTTCTTTTTAGTACTGTAATTACCTTTTTTACACCATATAACGTTGTAGCTTCATTTTTTGCATCATTTGTTGCACAATATGCTTCATCTGTTCTACAATGACACCCCGCTAGATTTTACTTTCGTTAAGAAATATTTAAGAAAAAAGTATTCTTTCCATGATTCCAATTTTAAGCATGCATAAAGACACTTCTGTTAACTATTTTCCAATAAAAACTAACTAATTAATCAACCAAATTTTATGCAAAAAAAGACATTAAAAAAACTGTTATGTTTAATAGTATGTATGTGGGGAAATTTTTTCTTTGCTCAGACTGTTAAAGGGAAAGTAACATCAGGCGGAATGGCCTTACCCGGTGTTAGTGTAATAGTGCAAGGAACAAAAAATGCAACTACCAGCGATTTTGATGGTGGTTTTGTGCTAAACAATGTAGAACCAAAAAGCACATTGCTCTTTAGTTATATAGGCTATAAGAACGTGTTAGTACCAGCAGACACCAAATCAGTAATGCAGGTCGTTATGGTGAATGACCTTGAAAAATTAAATGAAGTGGTGGTTATTGGTTACGGAACTTCAAAAAGAAAAGATGTAAATGGTGCCATTTCTTCTATTAAAGCTTCAGAAATTCAGGACAAACCCTTTACGTCTCTCGATCAGGCCCTTGTGGGTAAAGCTGCGGGGGTAAATGTTACTCAGAATTCCGGTACACCGGGAGGTGGAATCTCAGTTCAAATTAGGGGAATTACTTCTATTAACGGAAATGAACCTTTATATGTAATTGACGGAACTCCTGTTTTTGCGGACAAGAACAACGACTCCTTTTCATTCAGTGCATTGGGTGGAGGAAACGGACAAACTAAAAATTCTGCTTTATCCGGATTAAATATTTCAGATATCGAAACTATTGACATCTTAAAAGATGCTTCATCAACGGCAATATATGGCGCAAATGGTGCAAATGGTGTTGTTTTGATTACCACTAAAAAAGGAAAAAAAGGAAAATCGACTTTTGCCTATGAAACCTATATCGGTAGTCAGCAAGTAACAAACTCCGTTGATGTTTTAAACTTGCCACAATATGCTGCTTATCAGGCTAAAATTTTCAAACTAAATGGGGAGCCTGTTCCCTATCAGTATCAAAAGCCAAATTTATTAGGAAACGGAACCAACTGGCAGGATGAACTTTTCAGGACTGCTACGATGTACAATCATCAAATATCTTTTTCCGGTGAAAAAGAAGGAACCAGATACTATACCTCTTTAAATTATTTCGATCAGGAAGGAATTGTTATGAATTCAGATTTCAACAGAATGTCGCTGCGATTAAACGTCGATTCAAATGTAAAATCATGGTTGAAAATTGGCAACAATATGTCAATCAGTAAATCATCTCAACAAGTGGTACGAAACGATGACAGAGGTGGTTTAGTAATGAATACCTTAAGACAATCTCCGGAATTACCGGTTAGATATGCTGATGGTTCTTTTGCAGGCCCTACAAGTGGTTTGGGTTCTTCGGCAAATGAGGCCACCAACCCAATCGCTTTGTCAGAATACAATAATGCCAAATCAGACCGCTATAAAATCAATGGAAATGTATTTGCTGATTTTACGCTTATCAAAGGACTGGTTTTTAGAACGGAATTGGGATATGATTTAAATTTTGCAAAAAGCAGTTCATTTGCGCCTGCCTATACCTTAGGAAATGTGTCTGAGCTTTTAAACAAGTCATTCAAACAACAGGATCAAAGCTATTACTGGAGTTTAAAAAACTATTTAACGTATAATAAAACCTTAAACGAAAAACACAATTTTACCTTCTTGCTGGGTCAGGAAGCGCAGGAAAGTCAATACGAATACTTAAGCGGTTACCGATCGGGTGATTTTCTAAGTAAAGATTTTAATAACTTAAATATAGGTGATATCGATACAGCCGTTAACGGAAATGGTTCCGGCAGATGGTCGATGACTTCTTATATTTCGAGATTAAACTACAGTTTTTCTGATCGTTATTCTTTTTCAGCGTCTTTACGGGCAGATGCCTCTTCAAACTTTGGACCGAATAATAAATGGGGGTATTTCCCGTCATTTGCCGCAGGCTGGACGGTGAGTAACGAAAAGTTTTTTGAGCCATTATCTTCTACGGTAAACTATTTAAAATTCAGAGCAGGTTACGGCTCAGTAGGAAATCAAAATATACCGGCAAACCGATACCAGACCATTCTTTCCCTGACGGCATCTCCATTTGGAGGCGTATCCCCAACAATTGATAATTTAGGTAATCCGGATATCAAATGGGAATCCCTTAAATCTTTTAATGCCGGTTTTGAATTAGGAATGCTTAATAACAGAGTAAGATTAGACTTTGATTATTACGTTAAAAATTCTTCCAATTTCCTGACCAAGCAAATCAATGATGAGTCGAATCAGAGCGCGCTTAACTATTATTTGAATACGGGTGAAATTGAAACTAAAGGAATCGAGCTTACCCTGAATACCAAAAATATCGTTACCGAAAATTTTACATGGGACAGTACAATTATTTTTTCAAAATATAATAATGAACTGACTAGTTTTCAGGGAGCAGGCAAATCTTTATTAGGAAAAGTACAATTTGATTTATATAACGTGACCAGAACAACAGAGGGGCAGCCAGTTGGACAGTTCTACGGCTATGTTACGGACGGATTATTTAAAAATGCTGCAGAATTAGCTGCAGGACCTACTCAGGAAACAGGAACCGGAATTGGTGACATCCGTTTTAAAGATCTTAATAGTGACGGAAAAATTGATGCAAAAGACCAAACCGCTATAGGAAGTGCAATTCCTGATTTCACCTACTCCTTTACCAATAACTTTAAGTATAAAAACATCAGTTTATCTGTTGTTTTAACCGGAAGTCAGGGGAATGAAATCTACAACTTTACGCGTCATTATACAGATGGTATTTATCCCGGATTTGGAGATCGTTTTGCAAACGTGAGTACCAGAGCTGTAGATGCTTTTGAACCGGGAGTAAATGAAAATACAAATGAACCGAGAATTAGCCTGAATGACCCTAATGGAAATGGCAGAATCTCGAACAGATTTGTAGAAGACGGTTCTTATCTGCGAATTCAGAATGTTTCTTTAAGCTACGATTTACCAAAGAAAATATTCGAAAAATCGATTATATCTAAAATTAGATTGTTTGTCAATGTTCAAAACTTATATACGTGGACAAAATATTCCGGTTTTGACCCTGCTTTAGGAAATTTAGATCAAAATATAACGCTTAGCGGGATTGATCTGGGAAGATATCCGGTACCAAGAACGACTTCAATGGGTTTAAATTTAGAATTCTAAAACTGATAAAAACACAATTAACTTAATGATTCATAGTCATTAAATAAAAAATAATAGTCATGAAAAAACTTTTTAAACTTTTTATGATGGGAATGCTGATACCATTGCTGTCTTTGTTTTCCTGTTCTGATGATTTTCTGGATGCACCATCTGAAAATCAATTAACACCGGGCGATTTACCGGAAGGAGTTACCGCTTTTGACGGAATTGCTGAGAGTTTATACTTTAAGCCCTGGTTTACTTTTAACGATAAATTCCTGATTGCCGTAGGAGATATGTATGCCGGCAACGCTTTTACCTTTGATGGTGCCTATGCACAATTTAAAGATGCTCAGGTAACCTCACAAAATCCAATCCTGACAGAAGGATACGTTTCGTTATTTTCAGTTATCGATCAATCCAATAATTTGATGAGTTTAGTCGAAGCAAGAAAAAGCGAATTGCCTGAAGCATCGTATAAAAATGCCATAGCAATTTCCAGATTCATGAGAGCCAATGCCTATTTTTATCTGGTAAGAACTTTTGGCGCTGTACCTATTATTAGTAAGGCAGGAACCGCAGCGCAGCCCAAAAGAAATCTGGTGGCAGACGTTTACAAATTCATAAAACAGGATTTGGAATATGCCATAGAAAATTTGCCCGCCACTTCAGTAAAAAAAGGATATGTTACCAAATTTGCAGCCATGGGTATTCTGGCAAAAGTGCATTTAACTCTGAATGAATATTCGCAAAGTGCCGCGTTAACCCAAAAAATTATAGGAAATCAATATATTTTAATTTCCGATTACGGCAATTTATTTAGCAGTCCGGAGAATAACAATAGTGCCGAAAGTATGTTTGCCCTGCAATGGAAAGCCGTTGCTACGGAATGGGGAACACAAAATACAAATCAGGCGTACATAGTTCCCGGAGGTACCGGAATAACCGGTGGCGGAGACGGTTGGGGAGTTTACCTCCCTTCCATTTCACTGCAAAGCGGCTTTGAGCCAAATGACACCAGAAAAAAGAACACCATCATGACAGATGGCGATTTTTATCCTGAGTTATTAAAAAATCAGGGAGGTTTCAGATATAAAAAAATATACTCATCTACTGCAGCTAATTTCAGAAAGTACATTGTAGGTTCTGCTGCTGAAAGAAACGATGTGTTTTTTATGAGAACGTCACAAAACACGATTATACTTAGGTATTCTGATGTTCTGCT
This sequence comes from Flavobacterium cupreum, assembly GCF_003996965.1. Taxonomy (GTDB): domain Bacteria; phylum Bacteroidota; class Bacteroidia; order Flavobacteriales; family Flavobacteriaceae; genus Flavobacterium; species Flavobacterium cupreum. The sequence goes on from NZ_QWDM01000001.1 coordinate 504,730, forward strand.
TATGAATGCTGAAGCAATTTTAGCAGGAGCCAGTTCAACAACTTCTGCCGCTGCTTTAAGCTCATTCAATGAAGTACGAGCCAGAGCCGGATTACCAGCCAAAACCGTACTTACACGAAATGATTTATTTAACGAAAGAAGAATTGAATTTGCACTAGAAGGACAATATTTCTTTGATTTAAAACGACGTGGTCTGGCTGAAGCAACAGCCATTATTTCGCAGCAGGAAGTTGGTTTTTATTCTGATGATGCCAGAACAGCCTTAATTTCTGTAAAGATAACGCCTGGAAGCAATTATTTCGAATTGCCGTTACCGCAGTCCGCAATTGATACTAATCCATCATTATTAGAGCCACCGGTTCCTTTTAACTTTAATTAATTTTTATTATGATTAAGAAAATAACCTATAGAATTATAATTCTTTTGGCATTGGCTTCTTTTACAGCTTGTCAAAATGATGATGCCCCTACTGCAAGTATAGATGCCATGGTAGCTGAACCCGGAGATTTACTGAATCAGGCTTTTCCGTTAAATAAGGTAAGAGTGGAAGGTGAAGGTTTAAAAGGATTAAAGAAAATTACGCTGGATAATAAGATTGATATCAGTTTTAATCCTAACTATAATTCAGATAAAGCGTTTATTTTTACTATTCCCTTTGATGAAAAACTAGGAAGCCGATTTGGGGTACAGCCCATTACGTTTATCACCGGAACCGGATCTGTAACCAAAAACATAGAGATTTTACAGCCTGTTCCTACTATTACGAAAACAATTCCGGCAGTTGCCACTCCGGGATTTCCGTTAGAAATTGAAGGTACCTGGTTTTATAATGTTTCTTCGATCACTTTAGGCGGAAAAACACTAAGCTATACTGTAAAATCATCTACGTCCATTATCATCGGTTTGCCTTCAGATGCAGTCTCCGGATCAGAGTTGGCAGTTACTACTCCGGGAGGTTCTGCAAAAAAAACAATCAATTTTGCAACTGTGGTTCTTCTGTCTGATTTTGACGGAAACGGTACCAGACGTGACTGGACTTCTTATGGTGATTTCGATAGTTTTAACGCCAGTACTGCAGGCGGTGCAACAGGCAATTATGCATCATTAGCATGGGCGGGTTCAACCGCCAACGGTTATAACGGAAGCAGTGCCGGCGGTGGTGCCAGTTTCCTAAGCGCTTCCAATAATGATGCTTCAAAAACATATATAGATATCGATGTAAGTGCGAATGTTACAGGTGCTCAGTTTGCCATTCAGTTAAATACTATTGATGGTGTAAATTATGGCTATAACTTTAAAGTAACCGATGTAAACTGGACTACAAAGACGATATTATTAAGTGATTTTAAAGATAATTACGGTTTTGGTTCAAATACAGCTGCAGCATTGGATCCTTCAAAAATCAATGAAATTAAAGTTGGAATCGCTCAGGGAGATACACCAAATCCCAGCGTCATAAAATACGATAATATTAAAATTCGCTACCAATAAGTATTGGTCTTGTGTTTTAATCTTTAGACTTCAAAAAAGAGGTTGTGACCAAAAACAACCTCTTTTTACAACAAAAAAACAGAAACTATAAATAAGAATATTCACAATCACAAAAGGATATTCTATAATAAAAAGACAGTATGAAAATTAAATTTTTACTAATGCTGACCGGTATCTTCTTCTTTTTTAATTCTTGTTCAAAAGAAGACAATATAGCAGCCAATACTTTAGAAACACCTGTTGCAAACGCACCAAAAGACGTAAACGATGCAGGTTTCAGAGCAAAATGGAATTATGTTTCCTATGCAAAAAGCTATCTTCTGGATGTTTCGACAACTGAAAATTTCTCCACTTTTGTCGCAAATTACAATGCAAAAGAAGTTATGGACTTAAACGAAGTTGTCGTGGGTTTAACCGGAGGTACACAATATTACTACCGCGTTAGAGCCAAAAACACAACAGAGATTTCCGGTTATTCAAATGTTATTAGTGTTGTAACGACAGGTACCAGCAATGTTCCGGAAGATCCTGCATTCTTAAAAGTAAAAGCAAATAAATTAGCCAATCCGTTTTTTATAGGTATGGCCATAAAAGCTTCGCAATTAACAAACGGAAGCCCTTATGATATTATTCTGGAAAATGAATTCAGCAGTATTTCTGCCGAATACGAAATGAAAATGGATCAAATTTCTACCACAAGCGGTGTTTATAACTGGACAGTGGCCGACAAAATTGTCGCTTACGGAAATGCCAATGGCATCAATGTTCACGGTCATGCTTTGGTATGGCATAATTCAGTGCCACAATGGTTAAAAGACTTTTCGGGTACAGATGCCGAATTTAAAGCAGAAGTAAAAAAATACATTACGGATGTCGTGACCCATTATGCCGGAAAGGTAAAATCCTGGGATGTGGTTAATGAAGCAGTAGATGACAATGGCACTACCATGAGAAATACTATTTTTCTGCAGCGAATGGGTGCCGGCTATGTAAAAGATTGTTTTCAATGGGCAAGAGATGCAGCAAAAGCAGCTGGAGACAACTCTTTACTGTTGTTTTATAATGATTATGCAACCTCAACTAATATCCCAAAACAAAATAAAGTCTTTAGCATTGTAGATGATTTAAAGGCAGGTAATCTTATTGACGGTCTTGGTTTTCAGATGCATAATAATTACTTAAACCCGACAAAAGCCCAAATCCAGACTGATTTGAATAAAGCGGTAGCAAAAGGGCTTAAAGTCCATGTTTCGGAATTGGACATACAGGTAAATCAATCGAATGACATTTCGACTTTTACGAATGAAAGAAGACTGGCCCAAAAAGCAAAATACAAAGAGATGGTGCAACTTTATAATGCACTTCCTGCAGCAAATAAATATGCCTTAACTGTCTGGGGAATGAGGGATAATGAATCCTGGATCCCGTATAGCACAGAACTTAACCACCCGGGAAATGACTGGCCTTTACTGTACGATTCAAATTTTGCAGTTAAAAGCGCTCATACCGGATTTCTGGAAGGCTTAGATTAAATTTTTTAAGACTATAATACTTTACTTCAACTATTAATAAACCAAAAAAATTAAATTATGAAAAAATTAAATTTATTAGCATTAACAGTGACATGCGTACTAGGTTTAGGATTTGCCTCCTGCGCAGAAGACGCAAGTCCAACAGCAAAAGAGCAGTCAGCAATTGCAGGTACAAAGACCAGTACAGGCAAAGTAGCCGGTGCGCCATGGATAAAACAATTTGAAGATACATTTAATGTAGGTTCAAATTTGTCACAATGGACGAAAGAACAACGAGCGGATTATAATTCCTGGTATTGCGACTATGCCAGTTCGGTCCCAACTACGCAATGGCGAGACGGGAAACAATGTCTGGAAATCAAGACTACAAAGTTGAGCACGTACAAATATCAGTCCGGATTCATTTCTTCTCATTATCAATATAAGCCTGAAAATAATACCGAGTACATGCTTTCTGCCAATATTAAATTAGTAGCGATGGATGGCGGAACTTACAAATCTTTCACGCAAACGTACGGTGCCTGGCCTGCCTTCTGGTCTGTGCAGCAAAATGGCTGGCCAACCAAAGGAGAAATTGACATCATGGAAGGGTATTCTTTTGCGCCTAATGCAAGTCGTTTTACTTCAAATCTTTTCTATGGGACTTCCAGCGGAACGAACCTTATAGGAAACGCTGCAGAGCGCAACTATCCGGGTAATTTTGATATAAACGGAAATGGCGGATGGCATTTATATGAATCCTTTTGGAAAATGAAAGACAATGTCGTAATCGTAACTATCAAGGTGGATAATGTAACCGTCTCAACGTATACCAATAGTAGTGCAGGGAATCTTAATTTAAATAATTTCGGACCACACTCGATTATATTTAATCTGAATGTTGGATCAAAAGATTCCAATTTTATTGATCCTAATAAAATCAACCTATTTTCTACAGTAATGATGTGGGTAGATGATGTAACGGTGTACAAAAGACCAATTTAATTTATACCATAATTTATTTAAACTAAAAATTTGATCCTGTAACTGTCCCATACCCGGGCACTTTACAGGATCAATTTAATTTCATGCAAAAATGACTGATTACAATAATTTATCAAAATGTATGGGCAGATCATATATGCGTTTTCCGGTGGCATGAAAGATGGCATTTGCAATCGCAGGCGGCATTCCCACAATTCCGATTTCTCCAATACCTTTTACGCCAAGATCATTGACAAAATAATCTTCTTCCTCTACAAAAATTACATCTAATTCATGAATATCAGCATGAACCGGAATATGATATTCAGCTAAATTGGCGTTCATGTATTTTCCAAAACGATTATCGAGAATTCTTTCTTCGTGAAGCGTTTTACTGATTCCCCAAATCATTCCCCCTAAAATCTGGCTTTCGGCTGTTTTCGGATTGATAATTTTTCCTGCTGCAACGGCTGTTACAGCTCTTTTAACTTCAATAATTCCCAATTCCTGGTCCACTTCCACTTCCACAAAAACAGCACTGTGCACTGCTCTTGCTTTTTTTCCATATACCAAAGGATTTGGCATTGAAGTATTTGTTGTTTTGATTTCTTTTCCGTCATTAGCTTCCAAAATTTCAGCTACACTAATTTTCAGTTCAGGATTATTTTTCAGAAAGATAAAACCTTCATTAAAAATAACATCTTCAAATCTGGCAGCACTTAAAACAGAATCCTGAATATTTTTTGCTTTTTTAAACAGCTTTTTATTCAATGCCTTACAGGCTGCTTTTACAGCCGGACCAACTGTCGCCACCGTAAAAGACCCGCCTTGTATCGGTGCAAAAGGCATTGCACTGTCTGCGTAGGAAAATGTAATTTCATCAATAGGAAGGCCTAATTCATCTGAAGCAATTTGTGTCATAATGGTCAGCGTTCCGGTACCAATATCTGTTACAGCGCTTTTTATTTCTACTTTCCCGTCACTTGTCATGATTGCCTGAGCGCGCGCTAAAAGCCGGTTGGCATCCCAAATTCCGGTTGCCATTCCATAACCCACTAATTTATTGCCGCGTTTCATGCTTCCGGGTTCCGGATTTCTCTTATTCCATCCAAATTTTTCAGCAGCTTGCAAATAACATTTTTTAAGTTCCTTACTCGAATATTTTTTATCGGAACTTTTATCTGTTTCAGAATAATTAATCAAGCGCAATTCGACCGGATCGATATTTAACCTGTATGCAAGATCATCCATCGTAATTTCGATCGCGTGCATTCCCGTACTTCCACCGGGAGCGCGCATATCAAGCGGAGAATACACATCTAAGGGCACTAATTTGTGTTCCAGCAAAGTGTTTTCTGCAGGATAAAGCATATTTGCCCAATTTACAACCACTTCAACATAATCTTCAAATTGCGAAGTTTCACCTATTGCTTTATGAAAAATAGCGTTTACTTTTCCGTTTTCATCAGCTCCAAATTTCACAGATTGCAGTGTGGGCGGCCTGTGGCCGAAAGTATACATTTGAGCACGGTCTAAAGTGACGCGAACATTTCTTTTTAAATGAAGCGATGCCATAACAGCCATAAAAAGCTGATACTGTGGCCGAAGTCCGGATCCAAAAGCACCGCCAACAGAAGGCGCAATCACCTGCACATTTTTCATTTTTAAACCAAAAACATTCGCTACATACATTTGAGAATTTATGGTTCCCTGTGTCTTATCGTAGATTTTTAGTTTGTTTTTACCTTCATAAAGAACAGTAGTTGCAAACATCTCCATCGGATTATGATGCTCTGTTCCGTGTTTAAATTCACCTGAACTTCGAACAAAAGAATTTTGATAGGCTTCCTCGAAATTACCTTTTGGTTTTGGCGGAGGCGGTTTGAGCATCGAAGCTAGACCTTTTTTAGGATCTCTGGCCTGGTTTATATTTGATTCCAGGTCTGTTTCAAATTCTTCTTCAATATAAGCTACTTTTATCTTAATGGCAGCATACCGTGCCATTTCAAAAGTTTCGGCAACAACCAATGCAATAGGCTGACCGTTGTATTTAATTTCATTGTCTTTTAGGGGTTTAAAAACCGTACCGGGCGGTGCATCCATATCGGCATACTGAAAATCAAACCAGGCAGTTGAAGGTCTGTTTTCATGCGTAAAAACTTCAATTACTCCTTCTAAGGCTTTTGCATCTGTAGTATCTATCACTGCAATTTTTCCTTTGGTTATGGTACTGTTCACAACATAGCCATATAATAAATCGGCTGCTTCGTATTCGCCTGCATACTTTGCGCTTCCGGTTACTTTTAAACGTCCTTCTAAACGGCTTACTGGTTTTCCTATGGAGGGTAATTTTGTCATTTTGCTGAATTTTAAATGGAGGGGGATTTACAGAGATGGTTTTGCACCCGGACGTTGTGATTCTGGATTTAAAGCCATAAAACAATTGCGTATAATCGCTCTTTTTGCCAGGTCGATTTTAAACATATTATGTTCGTATCCTTTTGCCCCCCTTAAGATAAGATCGGCAACGGCTGAAAAATTTTCACGGGTGGGTTGTTTATCTTTCAGAAAATCTTCCGCTTCTAAAATACGCCATGGTTTGTGTGCCACTCCGCCCAAAGCAATTCTGGCTTCTTTTATTACATTATTTTCAATTTCAAAGCCAGTAGCGACCGATACCAGTGCAAAGGAATAAGAACTCCGGTCCCTAAGTTTTAGATAAGAATAGTTTTTTTCAAATCCCTGTGCAGGAAGGTCTATACTGGTTATTACTTCGCCATGTTTAAGGTTATTATCAATATTCGGAGTATCTGCGGGAAGCCGGTGAAATTCAGCGAAAGCCAAAACCCTTTCTCCTTCCGGGCTGCTAATATTTACCGTGGCATTTAAAGCTGCCAAAGCCACGCACATATCAGAAGGAAAGACAGCAATGCAATTTTCGCTTTGCCCCAAAATAGCGTGAATCCTATTATAACCTGAAATAGCTGAACAGCCTGAACCGGGATCACGTTTGTTGCAGGGCGTATTGATATCGTAAAAATAATAACACCTTGTCCGCTGCATCAGATTACCGCCATTGGTTGCCATATTTCTAATTTGTGCCGAAGCGCCTGCAAGTATTGCTTTGGACAATAAAGGGTAACGCTCTTCTATAATAGGATCGTAAGCCGTGTCTGCATTGGTATGTAAAGCGCCAAGACGAATCCCTCCATTGTCAAGACGAATTATGGAATTGTTTTCAGTAATCGAATTGATATCGACAAGTTTATCGGCTTTGGTTATAAAATATCTCAGAAGATCGTTTATGTTGGTACCTCCGGCAACTATTTTGTTCCGGATATCGCCATCGATATGAGAGATGGCCTGATCTACAGTAGAGGCTTTTGCGTACGAAAAATTATTCATGGTAAACTCCTTTCTTTACTTCCATAATCGCATCAATTATTCCCTTGTTAGCACCACATCGGCACAGGTTTCCGCTCATTAATTCCTGAACTTCTTCCCTTGTATTTGCTTTGCCTTCTTTTAGCATTCCGATGGCGCTGCAAATTTGCCCGGGCGTACAATATCCACACTGGAAAGCGTCACATTCTATAAAAGCTTTTTGAATGGGATGAAGATTTTCACCATCTGCTACTCCTTCAATGGTGGTGATTTCTGAACCGTCTTTCATAACACCAAGCGTAAGGCAGCTTAAAATTCTTTTGCCATCTGCTATTACGGTACACGCACCGCATTGCCCGTGATCGCAACCCTTTTTAGTTCCGGTGAGATGAATTTCTTCGCGAAGCACATCCAGCAAGGAAACCCATGGCAAAAGTGCTAAATTATAAACTGATCCATTAATAGTAAGCTTTGTTGTATGGGATTGATTTGTTTCCATAGATACTGCCTTTTGAATTAAAAATTTGTTGAAAAAAAATCCAAAAATTGCTTTATCTTTCTGGTCAACAATACAACGTCAACAATACTACGCAATTGGATATGAACATCAAAGCTACTTAAAACCAACAATTAACACTTACAATATTTAGCATGCAATCTTTCAAAATATCAATCGGGAAAATGCTTCAGGTCACAGCTATTCCGGGTTTTTTTTAAGGAAAGGAACAGATCTATTCTCCGTGGTAGATATCGTGAAATATCCCTGCCAATTTTGAAGGCTCCTCTTTCCATGCATTGAACATTTGAATTCCCATCAGGTCCGGAACAATGTCTAATTCACCATTTTCAACCTGATCCAATATTATTTTTGCAATACCATCGGGTGACGGCATTTCCCAATCACTCTCCTTATTCATATCAGTATCAATTGCACCGGGGTTTACAGTATGAACGGTAATTCCTTTTTTTGCCAATTCTGTACGTGCGGATAATGTTGCGGAAAAAAGAGCTGCTTTCGATGCAGAATACCCGGCAATTGTGGGAAGTGGTGAATAAGCAACGATTGATACGATATTTACAATTTTAGAGGGAGCGTTACTTTCTAAAATTGCACTAAATGCCCGCATCATATTGATAGTCCCCAAATAATTCGTTCTCATGTCATATTCCAATCCACTAATTTCTCCTCCTAATATGGTTCCATTATTAAGTGATCCCGCATTGTTGATCAGAATTTGAACATCCTTCGTAATTGCGCTAACTTCCGAAAGCTGTGAATTATTCGTGATATCCAGCTTTAATGTTACTACCCGTTGGTCCGCGAAATCCGGCATTGTATTTAAATTTCTGGAAGTAGCATAAATTTTTGCTGCGCCTTTTTCCAATGCTGCCTTCACAAGTGATTTTCCAATGCCCCTGTTTGCTCCTGTAATCAGGATTACTTTGTCTTTTAGTGTATTCATGTCTATTTTTTAATTAATAAATATTACACAAATATATATTGGCGTTTACAGTCCTAAAATCCGATACTTGCTGAACTGCGGTTCAATAGATATAAATTACACCTATAGACAGGAACTTTTAATTTGGGCATGGGAATCAACATTGATATTCCGATGAAAACTTCAGATTGAAACGATCTATTTTGTAGATAAAATAGCAGTCATCAATGCCTCAAAACCATCCTCGATTGTTATTGCTAATTTGTGATCTTTGTTTTCTATCTTCTCAATTATGTCCAGAAGAATTGATTGTACACACTTACCATATACCTCGCCTTTAGTTTCAGCAAGCTCAAAAGTTCCTGATATCATTTCATTAACATCATAAGCTATTCCACCGCAGTACGTCAATTCTTTCGGAGATGCTATCGACGGATCTGAAGCACCCCAGCCCTCTGGTCTCGAATTATCCCTGAAATTATCAAGTGCCTGAGTCTGGGTTATTTTCCAGCCAGGGAGATCCTTTAATTGTTCTTTAACTGCTTCATTTACCATGGCAGTTACTTTTCCATTAAGAGGCATCCAGCCCTCTATTTCTATCCTGGCCAGATCATAGGCAAGGCTAATGGTAGTTTGTTCAAAAAAGCCCGGACCGGAAAAAGCATGATAGTAATTGGCAATAAGTCCTTCATTGTACAACACCATCGCCGAAACTCGATCTCTCTGCGATTCATTACGGCGCTTTGAAAGTCCATACACTTCAGTATATTTCTGGCCGCTTAGTGCGTTAACAATATCAAAAAAATGTACTCCATGTTCAATAAGGATTCCGCCGGAGATTTCTTCATTCCAAAACCAGTGGTCTGCAGGTAACGCCGCATCCTGGGCATAATTATTTACAACCACATGTCTAAGCTTGCCAAGTGTACCGCTTTGCTCGAATTGAATGAAATTTTTAATAATAGGATTGTAGCGTATCATATGGTTAACTGTAATAATCATTCCAGTTTCCTTTTGTGTTTCTAATATTTGTCTGGCGTCTGCTTCGTTTATGGCTGCAGGCTTTTCAAGCAGTACATGTTTTCCTGCCCGCATGGCTGCACAGGCCATTTCAGCATGCAGGCTGGGTGGCGTCACGATACTCACAATATCTACTTCCGGATCGCTTATCAGGTCATTCCAGTCGTGATATACCTTAACATTCTCGATATTTTCCTGATGGTGCTTCCCGGAATCTGCAATTGCCACACCTTCCACATTTTCAAGCTTACCCCACCAATGATGAAGAAACTTACCAAAACCTCCATAGCCAATTATTCCTATTTTATATTTTTTCATATTGTCTGAATTGTATTTTATTAATAAATTTTATTTACAATAATTATGAGGGAAATCCACCATTTTTCCTTTAGCATTGCGTCCTGAAAATTTGTTTTCAGCAATCACGCGCTTCAAAATACTTTTACTTTCCTAATTCATTTTTAAGCTTTTCAAACTTAAAGATTTTAATAATTTGATCCTTATACATTTACACTATATCCTTACATTTTACCAATCCTTATAATGCTCAAAATACAGGACAGCAAATCTTACCATACGCTTTTGTTTTTTTGTTTCAGCCAGGAGATCCCTATTGTAATTATAAAGATTTGAACTCCTCTTCAAGTCATCCACAACTCTTTTTTTTTAAGAATGGTAATTGTACAATCTTCACGAATAATCTTATAAATACAAGTTAATCTTATCGATTAATTTTGAATTTGCAGAGAATCACCTGTTTTTAAATAGCTCATAATGTGATTATAAGATACTAAAAATTAAAAAAACAAAAAAATAAACCTAACAAAGCAAATTAATTATATGAAAAATTTTCAAGACGAAAAACAGCGTGATTTGTCGACAAACAAATCTGACGGAACAAACAAGTTCCTGACCACCAATCAGGGTGTTCGCGTTAATGACGATAATAATTCGCTAAAAGCCGGCGAAAGAGGACCTTCTCTACTAGAGGATTTTATTTTAAGAGAAAAGATTACACATTTTGACCACGAACGTATTCCTGAAAGGATTGTACATGCACGCGGTTCAGGAGCACACGGGTTCTTTGAAGTTACAAATCCAATTCCGGAATTAACAAAAGCAGGATTCCTTAAAGAAGCAGGGTTAAAAACTCCGGTATTTGCAAGGTTTTCTACCGTTGCAGGTTCTCGTGGTTCTACTGATCTTGCGAGAGATGTGAGAGGTTTTTCTGTAAAGTTCTATACCCAGGAAGGTATTTATGACTTTGTTGGAAATAACATTCCTGTATTTTTTATTCAGGATGCTTCAAAATTTCCCGATTTAATTCACGCCGTAAAACCGGAGCCTCACAACGAAATTCCGCAGGCTGCCTCTGCACATGATACTTTCTGGGATTTTATTTCATTAATGCCGGAATCCATGCACATGATTATGTGGGTGATGTCTGACCGTGCCATTCCAAGAAGTTACAGAATGATGGAAGGATTTGGAGTTCACACCTTTAGATTAATTAATGAAGCTGAAGAATCTACATTTGTAAAATTTCACTGGAAACCTAAATTAGGAACTCACGCTGTTGCCTGGGATGAAGCTCAGAAAATTTCGGGTAAAAACCCTGATTTTCACAGAGAAGATTTATGGGAAGCGATCGAAATGGGGAATTTTCCTGAATGGGAATTAGGCGTTCAGGTCATTCCTGCTGAAGATGAACACAAATATGAATTCGATTTACTTGACCCAACGAAAATCGTTCCGGAAGAATTAGTACCGGTTACAATCGTAGGAAGAATGGTTTTGGATAGAAATCCGGATAATTTCTTTGCGGAAACAGAACAAATCGCTTTCCACCCCGGACATGTTGTTCCCGGAATCGATTTTTCGAATGATCCCCTTTTACAAGGAAGACTGTTTTCATACACAGATACTCAATTATCAAGATTAGGAAGTCCGAACTTTCATGAAATTCCGATTAACAGAAGTGTTGCGCCGGTTCATAACAACCAGCGTGACGGACATATGCGTCAGGAAATCAATAAAGGACGTGTAAGCTATCATCCAAATTCATTGGGCGGAGGATGCCCTTATCAGGCTAAAATTGCCGAAGGTGGATTTGCAAGTTTCAACGAACGTGTGGATGCACATAAAGTAAGAGAAAGAAGCGAAAGTTTTGCCGATCATTTTGGTCAGGCCAAATTATTCTTCAACAGCCAGACAGAAGTAGAAAAAAGCCATATCGTAAAAGCATTGCGTTTTGAACTTGGAAAAGTAGAAACTACTGCAATCAGAGTCAGAATGTTAGGGCTTTTATCTCAGGTAGACATGCAACTGGCAGAGCAGGTTGCCGCAGGTCTTGGGGCTACCGTACCACCAATCTTAGAGACACCGGTGAATCACGGAGTATCTCCTGAAAATGAAAACGGAAATCAGGAACCTAAAACAGTAGAATCATCCGTTGAAAGTTCTGATGCACTTTCTATGCTTAAAAATCCAACTAATTCGCCAACAATCGCTTCCAGAAAAGTTGCGATCCTTTGTGCCGACGGAGTTTCTGAAGCAGCTGTTCAAAACATAAAATCGGCGCTTTTAAAAGAAGATGCAAAAGGTTTGGTTATTGCGCCTCATTTAGGATCAGTTCTTACTGATCAGGATGGAGCACTGGCAGCTGATTTTAGTTTCTTAACTGCATCTTCCGTATTATTTGATGCCGTTTACATTCCGCATGGTTTAGGACTTGCTGCTTTAGCTGAGAATGACGATGTAATGGAATTTTTAAATGACGCTTACAAACACTGTAAAGTAATTGGTGCCGATGGTGAAGCTACAGCTTTATTAAGCGCAGCACCTTTCGCTTCAAAAATAACAAACGATGACGCCGGGCTTATACTGTCCGGAGAAATTGCTGCCGAAGCGTTTGCACTGGATTTTATTGCTGCTATGGCACAACACCGTTTTTGGGAACGTGAAACAAACCTATACAATTAACATTCAAAATAAAGAGATATGAAAAATGCAGAAAAACCAACTGAAAGCAAAGTAAATGCTGTAAAGAACGCTAAAAATAATTTTGTAGAGCCGGCAGCAGATGCCGCTCAGGATTTAAGAGAATTATTTATTGACAGCCTTAAAGATATTTACTGGGCAGAAAACGCACTTGTCGGCGCATTGCCAAAAATGTCGGCAAATGCTACGGCTTCAGGTCTTTCCAGTGCGATATTAGAACACCTTTCGATAACTGAAAATCAAGTAGCAAGACTTGAAAAAGTTTTTGATTTACTGGGAGAAAAAGCCGAAGGAAAAAAATGCGAAGCCATGGCCGGACTATTAAAAGAAGGCGACAGCATTGTACTGGAAACAACTCCGGGAGCTGTGAGAGATGCTGGAATTATCTCGGCCTCGCAAAAAATCGAACATTATGAAATTGCAACTTATGGTACTTTAGTGGCTTTTGCAAAAGCACTGGGCGAAAATGATGCTGCAAAATTATTAACGCAAACACTTGCAGAAGAAAAAGAAGCAGACTGCATCCTAAATGATGTGGCTTTAAATACTGTAAATGTTGTAGCGGCAGAATAACTAAAGAGCTGCAGGCTCTTACTACTATTATTATTTTCATTTTACTAAAAAACACCTGTACTTCGTGCAGGTGTTTTTGCATTCAGCTTTAGTCATCAGCCATTCATCAGCCCCGGACTTGTTGAAGCAATTCGTGCGGATAGCCTAAAGATACCTCACTGATCTGATCTAAAAGTAGAATTTGCTCTGCTGTAAGGTGGACAGATACTGCTTCTAAAGCATCCTTTAGGTGAGATGCAGTACGAGCACCGACTATTGGAAAAGCATCCCTAGATAAAATCCATGCAAAAGCTGCCTGACCCGGCGTAGCGCCAATTTCTTCAGCAATTATGAAAAGCTGATCTATGATTTTTTTTGCAGAATCATTTTCATTGTATTCCGGGTTTGAGGCTGGGCTTAAACGTCCGGATTCTCCCTGACGGTATTTTCCTGTCAATAGTCCACCGGCTAATGGGGAATACATCATTGTCCCTAAACCAAATTCTGAAGCCATAGGTATGAATTCCCTGTCCGCCGTCCGTTGTAGCAGATTATATTCAATCTGAATGGCACTTAAATTGGTACTTCTTGCAATTGCCGCGGCTTTCCATGCAGGAAAATTTGTTAAACCTGTATAAAGAACTTTTCCCGCATTTACCAGATCCTCCAAACCACGTACAATTTCGTCAATGGGTGTAACACCATCATCAAAATGTGGCATATAAATGTCTATATAATCTGTTTTTAGTCGTTTCAGACTTGATTCTACGGCCTGTCTCATTGCTTTCCGATGATTGCCGTAGTTGCTTATTGCCGGATTATTTTCATTGCTTTGTGTATATTTAGTACAGATAATAAAATTACTGCGCTGATGCTCCAGAAACTTACCCACAATTTCTTCGGACTCACCCAGCTGGTAACGGTCAGAGATGTCAATGAAATTTCCTCCGGCATCTGCGTAAGCTGTTAGAATATCCTTCGCTTCTTCGGCAGTCGATCCATATCCTTTTCGATTTCCCAACATAGCAGCTCCTAAAATTAACTCACTTGCATATAAGCCTGTTTTCTTTCCAAATAACTTGTTTTTCATAACTTTTATTTTTAGTAAGCAAAATTAGGCAGAAAGGCGAAGCCACACAATTACGGCTAAATTCACCTATATCAGATTTTTATTTTTACTACTTTTACTTTAGAAAATTATCTTATGACTTACACAAAAAAATTACCTGTTTCCCTTGATTGCGGATTAAATTTATTTCTGGAAGTGATAAACGGAAAATGGAAACTTGCTTTGATCTGGAGTATTTATTCAGGGATTAAAAGACCCGGAGAATTACAAAGGAAAATTCCTAAAGCCAGCAGGAGAGTTTTGGATACACAGCTAAAACAACTCATTGATCATGGTATTCTCTCTAAAATTGATTTTAACGAAATTCCCCTGAAGGTGGAATATGAACTAACACCTTTAGGCGAAACACTAATACCCGTTATTGCTCTTACCGCACAATGGGGCGAAACACATCGTGAAGTGTTAGAAAATTTAATACTCCCACAAGAGTAACATCAGGTTAACTGACTTAAGGGACAAGGTTTTATCTGATTCTGTGCAAAGGCAAATGAAAAGCGGCCTTCATCTTTATTTTAGAAAGACAGTAACGATAGATTGAAGTTCACATAGGGAACCGTTTTATTGTCCGCTATTATGGAAGCATTATTATACTTCTCTCCCTCGTTAAAAATCCTGGAAGAGAAAAAGCTGTTTAGCCCTCCTCCTATGCTTAACATAATATTTTTGGCAAACAGGTATTCAAAGGCCGGACCACTTTTTAATTCAATGGTATTGTAACTTATTTTACCATCTAAATAATTATTATTCTTGTCGTAAAAAATACTATATGAACTCTGATTGGATCCAATCATGACCCATGCATTTTTAGCAACCTGTTTTTTCAAATTAATACCCGTCGGAATATCCACGATTAATTCGAGTCCTGATGAAACAAATTTATGATAGTAATTTATAATAGGTTCAACAGGTATCGGGGAAGAAGGGTCAATTAGCACTAACAGACCAACGGAGAAGAAGGTGGTAGCTGTTCTTTTTAGCGGTAAACTAAAACTTCCGTTAAAATTAAAACGACGAATACTGTTCAGATTGTCCGAAATACCTCTGGCAACCAATGAATAAATAACCGGGTGACTGAATATACTATCCGACCTCGAGTAATTTACAGCAACATCAATCGTGCTTTTGTTGGATGTTAAAACCATGAGTTGCTGATCTGGCAATCCATTGATAACGTCTTTTAGTTCTGTAGAAGTATACGTATAATTGATCGTAGCAGATAACGAATTGCTTTTCCACTTAAGAGATGGTGTATTGTAAAATGCACTTATCCTGTCGGTTTTTATTTTTCCGCTGGTAAAATTCTTATCCTCAAGTTTCGATGTAAAATCGCTGTAACCATAACTATTTACTGCGACATTAAATTGCCTTAAACTTGGGTACCGGATAGCAAACTCTTTTTTGCCGGCAGTTGTAGTGTCTGCCGTGGGATGTATTGAAGCCGAACTGATCATGTTCTGTGCCTGGCTGCTATAAGAACATACTATTAAAAATAGCAGGATACTTTTTATTTTCATAATTTATTATTTTAGAATTTATTATTTCCCAGAAGATGTTATGTCCTGTTCAAAATCAAGACAAATAGAATTCATGCAGAACCTTTTATAAGTTGGAGCTGGACCATCATCGAAAATATGCCCCAGATGTGCGTCGCATCTTCCGCAGAGCACTTCGGTACGAACCATTCCGACTGAGTTGTCCTTCCTGTACCTTACACTATTTTTTGTTAGTGGCTCATAAAAGCTAGGCCAGCCGCAACTGCTGGCAAACTTGGCGTCTGATTTGAAAAGCAAATTTCCGCAGGCTGCACAATAATATTTTCCTTTTGTACTGCTCTTCCAGTATTTTCCTGTAAATGGTTTTTCAGTATTTTGTTCTCTTGCTACCAGGTAGAGATCAATGGGTAACACTTTTTTCCATTCCTCATTTGAAACATTTAATTTTTTAGTGTCAGTTGTAGAATAGTATGGATTGTTTTCATGTCCATGATCGCTTTTCTGATTTTGGGCATAACTGTAGCCCGCCAGTATGAGGAACATATAGCAAAAAATGATATTTTTCATTGTAGTTGATTATGATTTAAGTTTGTTTTTTAAAACCTTTTTGAATTTTCAAGTTCTGGCAGTATCACACATCGGCGGTACTGCTAACCTGGGTGGTTTTTATAATTTACCAGATGCTTCCTGAGCAAATTCAAGTAATCCGCTTCCATCCACATATCCCACATGATTTGCGATCACGCCGCCATTTTCATCGAGAATAAGGAGCGTTGGCAGCCCTTCAATTTTCCACGTTTTAGCCAGTTTAATTCCGTTACCTTTTTCAACGTCTATGCTTACGTTTATGAAATTTTTATTGAAATAGGCAGCTGCTTTAACATCCTTGAATGTCGTTTTTTGAAGTTCTTTACAGGGAGCGCACCATTTTGCATAAGCATCGACAAATATCTTTTTGTGTTTTGCTTTCGCTGTTGCCAGCACTTGTTTGAAGTCTTTAGTGCTAAAGACTATTTCCGGTTTTCCTAAAGGTTTTCCCTGTGCGCTGGCATAAAAAACGGAAACCATTAGAAAACTAAATGTAATTATGCACGAACTGATTTTTAAATTTTTCATATAAACTGAATTGATTACGAGAATGTCTGACCACTCTATTGACAAGACAAATTTGCAATACAAAAAAGGAAAAGCTTTTATGAATCAGACCAACTATTTGGCAATTTAGTTCAATGCGGTATTTTAAAATTTTCAATTCCTTTTTGTAAAAAATCGACATAGGTTTTTGTATCAGGTTCGTAGGCTACAGGTTTGGTAAGCGCATTTTCATTAGTATCCATCAACACATAATAAGGCTGTGAATTTGTTTTGAATTTGGCCGTTTGAAAATCACTCCATTTATTACCGGCTGTTTTTATTTTTTTGCCTGTTGTGGGAGAAATTATTTGTTCATTTTCAGGCAGCAGGCTTGTATCATCTACATAAAGCGAAATCAATACATAGTTGTTATTTAATTTTTCCCAAACTACCGGATCGCTCCATACATTGTCCTCCATCTTGCGGCAATTGACACAGCTCCAGCCCGTAAAATCAAGTATTATGGGCTTGTGGACTTTTTTAGCATATGCCAGCCCTTTCTGGTAATCATGAAAACAGTTTAGATTTTGAGGACATTGCTGAGCATGTTTTTCTGTTACATCATTGGTCACTCTTGCGTTAGCGTTTCCTGTATTCTGGTTCCATTCTTTATAAAAAGAGGGTGGTAAAAATCCGCTGACAAGCTTTAAAGGGGCTCCCCATAGGCCTGGTATCAGATAGACCACGAAACTAAAAATCACAATAGATGATAGCAGTCCGCTTATTGAAACTTTTGCTTTTGTTTCGTATTCATCCAATTTTAGCTTACCAAGCATGTACAGCCCAAACATTGAAAAGATAACAATCCAGATTGCTATAAAAGTCTCTCTTTTTAAAAATCCAAGTTTGTACACCAGATCGAAAGTAGATAAAAATTTGAGCGCCAGGGCTAACTCCAAAAACCCCAATATTACTTTTACCTGACCAAGCCAGCTGCCGGACTTCGGCAATTTTTTCAGCATACTCGGAAAAGCAGCAAAGAGCATGAATGGGATAGACAATGCCAAAGCAAATCCAAACATTCCGATGGCAGGACCGGTTATGCTGCCTCCAATTGCCGCTTCTACCAAAAGACTCCCGATAATAGGACCTGTACAGGAAAATGAGACGAGGGCTAAAGTAAAAGCCATAAAGAATATTCCAATCAGTCCGCCCTTATCGGTCATCTTATCTGATTTGTCAAGCCATTTATTGGGCAGTGTTATTTCAAATGCACCTAAAAATGAAATGGCAAAAACAACAAATATTAAAAAGAAAACAAGGTTCACAATACCATTGCTGGCGAGGGCATTAAGAGCATCCGGGCCTAATGTCAAAGTAATAGTCAGACCTAGTGTAACATATATAACAACAATAGATGCGGCGTATAGTATCGCTTTCTTCACTCCGCCGTTTTTAGTAAAATAGCTAACGGTAAGCGGTATCATGGAAAATACACATGGAGTGAGAAGTGCTAAGAAACCACCCAATAACCCACCTAAGAAAACCCAGAATAAATTACTTTCTGCTGCAGGTGCTGTATAAGGTATACGTACCGCTACAGGTTCCGGTTTGTATTTTAATGTTATTTCTTCAGTATCAGGCGGCAGGCACATTGTACTGCTGCAGGACATATAAGTTATGGCGGCATTTATAGTAATACTGTCATTTGTCTTAGGTACTATTTTCTGAACAAAAGTCGCTTCATTTTCAAAATAATACAGCTTTTGGTTATTGTATTCTTTTGCTGTACGGCTAAGTGGCTTTGGCTCTAGTACTTTTCCTGCCAGTATATACTGATCTGATTTTCCAAAATCAAAAACAGTTGGTAAAGGTCCGTCGTGAATGGCCTTAAATTGGCTGTTAATATGCCAGCCTTTCTTTATGGTTGCTTTTAGGCTGACCAATAGCGTATCCGTGCTTCCCCTTTCAATATTTATTTTCCATTTTACCGGGTTTTCCTGTATTTGCCCAAAGCAATGGAATACGGACAGACATACAAGAAGTATTGTAACAGGAATTACTTTTTTTAGTGTAGACATATTTTTAAAATTTTGATGTTAAAAAAAAGGCAGCCCAGGTTATTGCTGAGCCACCTTAAAATTGCCTGAAAGCAAAAAGTACTATCCTTTCTTAAAATGATCCATTGCTCTGCCAAGATCTTCACTTGAAAGTGACATCACCAATTGATTGATAGGTTTTTTGGTTTTAGCATCAAATAAATAAACCACGCCTGTTGCCATGTAAGGTTCCATCATTTTGGTAAGTCCCAGTTTTTCAATTTCAGCTACCGATGGTTTTGCAGTTTCAGGACTGGTAACATTGTTAATTACAAATTGGTAAGCCCCGTCTTTATTGTTTTCTTTAAGCGCTTCCATTGCTCTCGTTTCATTGGCCTTACATACACTGCACCAACTTGCCGTTTTTACGACTGCTATTATTTTAGCTGAATTTTGAGCGTACGCTCCTGTTGTAAACACGATGGCAAACAGGGCTGTTGCCAATACTTTTTTTAAACTTTTCATTTTTTGATACTATTAGTTATGTCATTATTGACCCTGCAAAGTTGCGCTACAAAAAAGGAAAGGGTTTTGTGTATTAGCTCAACTATTTGACAATTTAGGCCAAACAAGAACCAAAAAATTAAAGCATGTCCATCAAAAAACTTTACACAAAAAAAATGCCCATAGAAAGATAATTACTGAATATCTGTTCGATGGGCATTATTGTAAATGACTGCTGTTTACTTTAATTTCAGACGATAGTTGCTTGGTGTAATGCTGTATTTATCATGAAAACTTTTGGTGAAATTTGCGAGATCATTAAAACCACAATCAAATGCAATGTCAGTAATACGTTCGTCTGAAACTATAAGCAGTTCGGCAGCCTTTTCAAGTCGCTGAGTTTTGATATAATTGGCCGGAGAGTCATTGTAAAGTTTTGTGAACTCCCTTTTAAAAGACGAAACGCTGAGATTGGTTTTCTGTGCCAGATCTTCAACACCCACCTGCAAAAATATATTTGCCTCTATAATTTGCTTAAAACTATAAGTAGCAGGCGAAAATAGCTGGGATAATATGACCTGAATGGTTGCTGCATTTTGCGTCTGCGACAATAAAAGAATAATCTCT
The DNA here is from genome assembly GCF_003996965.1 of Flavobacterium cupreum. Classification (GTDB taxonomy): domain Bacteria; phylum Bacteroidota; class Bacteroidia; order Flavobacteriales; family Flavobacteriaceae; genus Flavobacterium; species Flavobacterium cupreum. The sequence goes on from NZ_QWDM01000001.1 coordinate 524,980, forward strand.
TTTAATTTTAGAATTAAAATCTCTTCATTTACTAAAGACGGATTTTCGAAATAAAACAAAAGACCTTCAATATATTTTTTTATCAAAAAGTCATTATTGATTTTTTCGGTGGTTTGATTCGATACATTGTTTATTGGTTTTTGAAGCAATAAAGGGAATTCCTTTTGGTAAATTTTCTTCAGCGTTTCCGGGTGGAAACTTATAACTACCAGTTCATTTTGAGTACTTGTAGCGGAATTGCTGACTTTCTTCCCCGTATTGGCACAGGTTAGAAGTAATGAGTAGTTGCCGGGCACGACAATTTGTTCCTCTTCCGCATGAAATTGTATCTCACCTTCCAAAGAAAATAAAAAGCAAGCGTTATCGGATACTGGAAAAGGAAATTCAAAAGGTGATTTTAATTTTACTTTTTGAATTAACGTCTGACCGAATAAGTCAATTTTTTTATAGTCTGTAACCATTTAATATATTTTTAGATTGTAAAACTGCCCAAATGAAAACAAAAATAAGCGGTAAGAATTTAATATTAAATCACAAGATAATGACTATTATTAGATAATTAATGGTTTTAAATTCCTGAATTCAAGAGCGGTCATAGCAGTATTCTTTTTAAAAAAACGTGAAAAATAAGCATGATCTTCATAACCTAGTTCGTAGGCTATCTGTTTAACATCAAGTGTGGTATAATAAAGCATTCGTTTTGCTTCCAGTAAAATTTCCTGATTGATCCAGTAACTTGCCGGGAATCCTGTAATTTGTTTTACGATTTCATTAAGGTACAGGGGCGAGATATTAAGAAGCGATGCATATTCCTGAACCTGTTTGCTTTCTTTAATTTTTTCACCAACAAGCTGTTTAAAGGTAACAACAGTATTATATTTTGTCCCGCCAATATAAGGCATCAGATTTTGGGACAGCAAAATTCTTGTAGCCATTATTCCTGCCAGAGTTTCTATCATTGATCTTATTACCGATTTATACAGCGGTTGGGATTCTTCTTTAAGCATTTCTACAAGTAAAGGAAGTATTTTAAATGCCGCTTCATCATGGTCTACTGCAGCAACTTGTTTTAAATTTAAACAAGAGGTAAAGATTTCACGATACTGAACGGGCACCAGCTCATTATCGACAAATACCAGCCAGCCGCTGCATTCTTTAACATCGAGATAGCGGTGCATCTGTCCGGGAGCTACAAAACTTACAGAAGGTCCGGTTTGATTTATTTCATTAAAATCCAATTCCCATAGAAAATAACCGGTTTGCTGAATGATGAACATATAATGATTGTCACGGTGCGCAACATGTAAATATTCATTCAGATTGTCGAAGGTTGCCAGATCTACTCCAATGCTTCCCAGTTCATCTTTATGTACTTCTATAGCCTCTTTTTTTGCTGACATATTTTTCAAATATAATGGCCGAAAATGCAACATACCATTCCTTAGAATGCTGCAAAGTTTTTTAAGGAAACCGGGGTACAATATCCGGTAAAAACATATACTCAGTACGATAGTGCTTCGTAACCTCCACTTAGGTACTTATATTTTCATTACGCAAGTTAATAACTATGACCGGAAGCAGGCAATACTTCAGGTCATAAAACAGATAATATTTGCTGAAAAATTAAAAAACTATGATTTCCATGTCATACAATATTCGGTAATGCCAAGAAATTTTCCTGCGTAACAAGTGACTTTCATGTGATCACAATACAAATCAACCACTCCTCGAAATGTTGTATTTAATTCTTTCATGATCCGTAAAACTCTTTTTTAATTTTCGATAAATGCAAGATGAGCTTCAGATGTAATGGCTATACGTAACGCTTTAGAAATTAAGCAATCTTTTTCAGCAACTTTTACTAAGGCATTGAAAGTCTCTGCACTAATTCCCGGTACAATACCTGTAATAGAAAGATGTATTCCCGAAATATCAAAACCTTCCATTGACAAAACAGCTTCAGTGGTCAATGCTGTTGGCGGCATGCCTTGTTCTGTCAATGCAAAACTAACGGCCATGGTAAAACAGCCTGCATGTGCTGCTGCTAATAATTCTTCAGGATTTGTTCCTTTTTCTTCTCCGGTAAAACGGGTTTTGAAACTGTAATTTGTTTTGTTTAAAATCCCGCTCTGAGTAGTTAGCTCCCCTTTTCCCTCTTTTACACTCCCTGTCCACTGTGCTTTTGCTGTACGTTTCATCCTTCTTGCATTTTTAAATTTGAATGTCATTATTGACGGTACAAAGATGCCATACAAAACCAGGAAGGATTATGTGGATAAGACCAATTATTTGGCAATTTAGTCCAAAAAGAAAACTTTAAAAATTTAAGTTCTTTAAACAAATGACTGCAGTTCTAATTGCTGTCATAAAAAATCTGTAGAAACAGAAACCGATTCCCAGTCGGACATTTCTTTATGTAGCTGCTCAATTTTACTCTTTGCCCTGTTAAAAGCATCGCTTCCTAAAAATAAGTTTACCGGAGGATTCCGGCTAACGATCAACTGTAATAAAGCATCGGCTATGAGGTCCGGATTTCCAGGCTGTACCCCATCCATGCTGTTCATTTTTTCATGATATTCGCGCAGGTAATTATACTCCTGCAGTTGGTTTTTATTGTAAGCAATAGAATCCGGTTTTGCAAAACTTGTCCTGAACCATCCCGGCAAAACATTTGTAACATGTATTCCCAGTGGCTTTAAATCATTTGCAAGCGCTTCGGATAAGCCACTTAATGCAAATTTTGCAGCACAATACATGGACCATCCCAACCCCGGAGCAAAACCTGCTATTGATGAAATATTAATAATGTGACCTGAACGCTGTTCTCTAAGATAGGGCAAAGCTTTTTGAACAACCTTTACGGCAGCAAAAAAATTCACTTCGAAATTTTCGTTTATTTCGTCGGAGGTAAGTTCTTCCAATGCGCCTCCCAAACCATAACCTGCGTTGTTTACAATTATATCTACCCGTCCAAATTTTTCAATGGTGCTTTTAAGTGAAGACTCAATAGATTGCTCACTTTTTAAATCTGTCTCCAATGCCAGAAACCGTTCTCCATAGTGTGTGAATGGATCAAATGCTTTCACTGATCTTGAGGTAGCTGCAACGCTGTGCCCTTTAGATAGTAGTTGTTTCGTCAGTGCTAATCCCATTCCTTTGGAGGCTCCCGTTATATACCAAACTTTACTTGTGCTCATCATTATTATTTTTAGGCAAAGTTAAAACAGATAACTGGTGCCGTTTTGTTGAAACAGAACCATTTTTTGTCAAATTCAAACCTTTCTAAAAGACGATGGACTGCCGTTGGTTTGTTTTTTAAAAAAGTTGTTAAAATGCGCCTGGTCCTCAAATCCGAGTGCATAGCTAATTTCGGCTATGCTCCAGTTGGTATATTTCAGCAACGCTTTTGCCTCGGTAGCAAGCCTTTCGAAAATATGATCTGTAGTTGTGCGTCCAGTCGTTTTTTTTATTGCCCTATTGAGATAATTAACGTGTACGGAAAGCCTTTCAGCTGCCACTTTGGGTGACCTTAACTCAAAACGCTGCGTTGTCGATTCAATTGGGAACTGTCTTTCAAGAAGCTCCGTAAATGCAGCTGTCATTCGCGAACCTGCGTCAACGTGCCGATAAAGATCAACTGCCGGATGCAGCTGCAATGCTAAAAAGATAAGTTCACCGACATAGCTCTTAATCAATTCATACTTATAGATATAGTCCTTTTCAATAGTGGCAAGAATCTTTTCAAAAATGGCACTGATCTCACCGTAATTTTCATCATTGAGTTTAAAAACCGGATAAGTTCCCACTGAAAAAAGCGGTAATTCACTTAAATTAATACGGAAACTGTCCTGAAAAAATTCTTCTTTAAACACACAGAAACACCCTTTGGTATCCGGCTCCAATGCCTCATAAGTGTACGGGACCTTAGGATGAAAGAACAACAAAGTAGTACCGTTAATGGCAATACTCCTGTCTCCGTAATGAAATACAGTATTCCCTCTAAACAGCATAATTTTAAAAAAATCCCTGCGAATATAGTTGGCAGCTGTTGTATTTGTGGCAATACGGTCCTCAATTCTAAACACATTGAATTGCCCCGTATGCTTCGTGAGATTTTGTGATAAGATATTGAATTTATGTCTGTAAAATTCTTCCAGAGATTCTGTTGATGTTGCCATGGGTGAAGTATATTTTGCAAATTTCAAACTTTTTATCCGAAGATTATTGGTTTGACTTCAGTTTTATTTCAATCTTACAGCATGCAGGCACAGGACATTACAGGAGTTCCGTATAAACCATTTGAACCAAATTGCCAAAAGATTGAGCTAATTAACGAAATCCGGCTTTTCCCTTAAAATTACTTTTGTACTGTCGATTATGACAATTAATTTAAAAATTCAAAATTATGGGATTATCAAATTTAGGCATTTTTCACACTGTAATAGGCGTTGTAGCCATCATTGCCGCAATAATAGCATTTGTAAAATATGGCAAAATTGACTTAGGTCAACTCACAGGTAAAATTTATTTTTACTGTACATTGGTTACTTCATTAACCGCATTAGGTATATCTAAGCACGGAGGATTTAATCCTGGGCATGCTTTTTCAATACTAATCGTTATATTAATATTGGAAGCCTATTTTCTGAACTGGAGAAAGAAAGGATCTATCAGGGCCCGCTATTTTGAAAACTTTTGCCTGTCTTTCAGCTTTTTCCTTTCATTGGTACCAACTGTTAACGAAACCTTCACCCGTGTTCCTGTTGGGCATCCACTGGCAAAAGATATAAAAGATCCGGTAATTGCCAATACACTGTTAATCCTTTTGGTCCTTTTTATAGCGGGTACGGTGTATCAAATTATACAACAAAGGAAAATTAATAAAGCCGCATCGATTTAAGAAGTTTAAATCTGATAATTTTATAATTCGATTGCCCCGCGGTTTGCCCGGAGAGCACAGCCCAACTGTACTATTCAACACCATGAAAAAACAACAAAATTCAGATCGCAAAGCTATTGTTCTTTTTTTACTGATAACCTTTGCATAAAGTTCAGTGGCTTGGTTATTTACTTTAAATACTCAGAGTACCGGAAGTTTTGACAACCGTGTGTACGGGGATTACCGGGAGAGTTTTAATTAAAATAGGCTGCTACCTGGTTTAAACAAAAGAATCTTCTGAGAGCGTCAATTCTCAGAGGATTCTTTTTAGTTTTGGAAGCGCATTATTTTTTAGCCCTGTTAGCCAGTAAGATTCCGACGGCAAGCAAACAGCCGATGGCACCCAGGAAATAAACTGACCTGTAAGTATAATAAGCTGCTGCTAATCCCGCTAGCGGACCTGCCAGTGCCAGGGAAAGATCAAAGAATGCTGCAAAAGCCCCTAAAGCTGTGCCGCGCATTTGCGGCGCTACCTTTTGTATGGCCAGTACACCCAGAGACGGAAATATCAAAGAGAATCCGATTCCTGTGAGACTGCAGCCTGCTATGGCTATTGTTTTATTTGGCGAGAAACCTATTAGCAGTTGGCCTGCAAATTCGACAAACAATGATACGACCGCCACTTTATAACCGCCAAATTTATCGGGAAAAGAAGAACAAAAGACCCTTGTAAGGATGTAAAAGAAACCAAATGCCATGAAAGCCATTGATGGATTTCCCCAGTTATGATCAGAAAAAAGCAATGCAATAAAGGAAGATATACAGGCAAACCCTATCGCCGAAAATGCCAGTGCCAGCCCCTGTACTGATATAAGACCAATTACTTTATAAAATGGTTCCCGTATATGAGATGCATCTGCCGGTAAGGATGGCAGTCTTACCGTACAAAGCCAGCCCGCAACAGAAAGCAGACTAATGATAATAAAGACTGCTGTCATACCACAGGAACTTTTGAGCCATAAGGCAGCCGGAGCACCAATGGCAATCCCTGCATACATAGCGATACCATTCCATGTCATTACCTGCCCCGACTTATGCGTGCCAACCAGACCAATACCCCACGACAAGGCTCCTGTTATGGCAAGACTTTCAGCTATTCCGTGTATTACTCTTGCCACTATCAATAAACCTAAAACAAGTAATGTACTACTTGTAAACAAAGACGCTGTTATATAGGTAACTCCCGAAACTACCATTAGCAATATGCCTTTTCGGCAACTGGTCTTTGCACCTTCAGTATCCGTCACTTTTCCTGAATATGCCCTGGTCAGTAAAGTAGCAAGCGACTGCAGGCCAATTACCAGTCCCACAATAAAGCTGTTAAATTTAAGATCGTTTTTTACAAAACCCGGCAGTGTTCCCAGCGTCATTCCAATTGTTAAATAGACCGCAAACACTGACAGGATAATTGGCGTCATTATTTTTGCAAAACTTTTTTCGTTATTGCTTATTAAATCTGTATTTGTATTCATTACTAAAATTAAATTATAAATTCATCCCTCCCGAAACCTCAATACGCTGTGCAGTTATCCAGCCTGCCTCCTGCGTGCATAAAAAACACACTATACCGCCAATATCTTCCGGTTCACCTACCCGTCCCAGGGCGGTATTTGCTTTAACAAAGGCGTTGTATTGCGGATTATCCCTAACGATACCTCCTCCAAAATCGGTGGCTACTGGTCCCGGAGCTATTGCATTAACCCTGATACCTCTTGCAGACAATTCTTTGGCCTGATAACGGGTAAGAGTTTCTACTGCTCCCTTAATAGAAGCATATGCCGAATACCCCGATACACTGGACTGTGCAAGCCTGCTCGACATATTTATAATAGCACCGTTATCATTAAGGTAACCCAGCGCTTTTTGGGTAAAGAAATAAACACCTTTAAACAGTACATTAACCAACTGATCAAATTGTGCCTCAGAGGTAGATTCGAAAGGCTCATTTAATCCAATGCCTGCATTATTTATAAGATAATCAAAATTGGACGTACCAAAGTTTTCCGTTAACGTACCAGATAGCGTTTTAAAAAATTCATCAAATGAAGCGATAGCAGCAGAATTCAGCTGAAGTGCTGCTGCTTTACGGCCTTTTTCCCTTATAAGCTCAACAACATCTAAAGCTTCAATTTGGTGGGTGTGGTAGGTAAGGATAACATCTATGCCTTTTTCTGCAAGCTGTAAAGCGATATTTTTTCCAATTCCGCGATTGCCTCCCGTAACAACGGCAATTTTGTCTATGTGTTTCATTGTCGTATTTTATTATTGTTATACAATGCAAAAATAAAACGGAAACTCATAATGAAAGATAGATAACTAATGGCTGTTATTGGACGATTGATGGTTTTTAAATACTTTTTTTTCACCACATAAACTTAAGGGCGTTTTTAAAAATATTTTTGCAACTGTCGGAGTTATAGCGTTGATGACATAAAAAAATCTCCAAAGTTTAAAAAGACTTTGGAGATTTATACAGAAAGTTCCCTGAGTGGAAATCTTCAAAAATACAGGGTTTCTATTTTTTTGATTTTAATATCCTTCTGATTTTTTTTACGTTTTTGATCTTGATTCCCTCTGCCTCTACTAAGGCTAAATCTTCCAAAAACTCATCTTTAAAAGTTGAGTTGGGTTCTTCAAAAGGCTGGTCTTTTAATTTTATATAAAGAGCCTCTGCTTCCTGATAATGTCCTTGTAATAAAAACAGCAGCGGTTTATTGGAAATAGGATATTTCGATTCGGGATCATACTTCATACTTTGATTTAAATAATACGCCACATCATTTAATTTTTGAGTTACAAGGCTGTACCAGGCCAGACTATTGTAATCCCTTCCCATTTTTTTCTTTGTGACGCTATCAGGGGCAATTTTATAGTACGCAGCATCCAAAGCAACCAAACCAAGATAGTGCGCCCTTAGGTCCTTATTTGATTTTAACGATGAAATACCGGTTTTTAAAAAGTAATCACGATACTCTTTGACACGAGCAGTATCTGAGACGAATAGCAGTTGCGACCTGGCGTCTGACGTATAATTATAAGAAATCAGGCTGATTTTATACCGGTAGCCCACGTCATCTTTTAATTTTAAAATATTCGAAATTAATGAATCTGCCCTGCTTATGTCATTTTCCTGCAAGTAATACTCGTAAAATTTTAATATTCGGTCCGGGCTTTTACCACGGATAAGGTTTGCGGTGTTTTTCTTTTTTAAATTAAATTCAGCTCTTATAGTATCTAATGTTTCTGTTTTGTTATTTTGACACGTCATATGGGCGTGTAGGTTTGCCTGAGATACTGAAATACTTAGCATTAGTATCGCGTAGAATAATATTATTATTGATTTCATTTTTTTAAAACTTTACTTAAATTTAGTTTTTGTCCGGCTTTTTCTCCCATACATAGCATCTTTTGTAAGGCAGCGTAAGACCATGTCTTATTCTGCTGTCACTATTAGACTGTTATAATTCTTTTCCGGTAAATTTTTTTAATTGAACAGTTTAAGCAGCAGAATATTAGCTGTTAATTTAACACACTTGTGGCTGTCACTTTTGAATTTAACCTATTTTTGGTTTCAAAAAAAGAGAAGAGAAACCCGAAGAAACAGAATTCTCGGGATGATTGGATTTTTGATTTTCATTGCAAAAATCATAATTTCCGGCTTTTAAGGCAGTTGCGTTACATACTAAAAAAACAGTTGCAGATGGTACGCAAATGCATTTAGCGTCTTTACAATTATTATGACAGCAATGATGCTTTTTATTTTTATGCCCGGCAGCAGCCGCACAGCAATCTTTTTTACCAGTAGCTGATGACATTTCTGTGGCAGAATGAGCTATTTTAGATTTACTTCCACACGCAAAAGTATTATCCGGCATCAGGAAAATGCTCAATAATAAAACTGCTAAAAAGTAAAAGTTTTTCATTCGTCAAATTAAATCGGATACAAACATAATAATTATACTTTAGTCACTACTAGTTTGTTAACTATTATTTATTCGAAAGCTTAAACTTTTTTTATTTTTTCTGTCATGGCATTATTATTTTTAAGTAGAGCTAAAGTGCCCGTATATCCCTTAAACTATATCCTCTTTGTTTTCTAAAGAACTTGTTTAGATGGCTTACATCCGTAAAACCAAATTCATATGCTATTTCGTTCATACGTTTATCGCTGAACTTTATTCTATGCTCTATCAGGTTAACCTTGTATTTGGCGATATACTGCTGTAGGGTGTCATTGGTATGTTTTTTAAAATACCTGCCAACATAAGCAGTCGATACTGAAAATACGCTGCTGATCTGCTCTGCTTTTAACTTTTCAGGATCATAAATATTCTGCTGAATATATTGCAATATTTTAACGGCCTTTTCTTCTGTCGTTTCAGAGATATAATCAGGTAAAAAAGTGGCAATATTTCGGGCTACAATTATAATTAAAGTATTTATTAACTGATGTATTAAGTCTTCGTTATACAAATGCTTAAAGGTGTACTCCTCATAAATGGTCTCAATAACAGGTGCAACAAAGCTCCTGTCAGAAATATTCCTGAGAATACATTCATTGTGATGATTGGCATTCTGTAAAATATATTCCAGACGCTGCAGGCTGTCACTGCCAAAATTATTTTTCTCTAAGTACATATTGGTAAAGCGGAGAAAAAAAAATTCTGTTTTAGTCTCAATTACAAAGTGATGCGTGTCTTCCGGTGTCATCAAATAGAGCTGTCCGGCATGATATTTACATTCTGACTGATTTAAAATATGTCTTCCTGTACCCGATCGTATAAAAGCTAATTCAAAAAAATTATGACCGTGCTCAAACTTAGAGCAGACTTCAGCTTCGTTAAAGCTTATTTCATAAGGCGTATGTAAAGTTTCCTTCTTCATGGTGTAAATATACTTATTTATAGAAAACTTATACTTTCTAAATGGTGGTTTTTAAGTATAATTTTGTACTACAAACAATAAAAAATTAATTTTATGAAAGCAATATTTTTAAAAACCCCCGGGGCTGTGGAGAATTTCATTTATAAAGAAGTGCCACAACCCTCGATTACTGCGGATGAAGTCTTGGTTAAAGTCGAAAGTATTAGTATCAACCCAATAGATATCAAAACAAGAAAAGGTTTGGGGGTTTATATCTACGCTAATCTCGATCCGGCAAAGGAGTACATTCTAGGCTGGGATATTTCAGGAATTGTCATTCAGTCCAACTCTCCTTTATTTATAGCTGGAGACGAGGTCTTCGGTATGGTCAATTTCCCGGGATTGGGGGCAGCGTATGCAGAATTTGTAGCAGCGCCTGCCGCTCATTTAGCCAAAAAACCCGCTGGTATTTCACATCCTCAGGCTGCAGGCGCGACACTGGCGGCACTGACTGCCTGGCAAAATCTGGTAAACAGGGCCCATATCAAATCGGGAGACCGTGTTTCAATACATGCTGCGGCTGGCGGAGTTGGGCACTTTGCGGTACAAATTGCCAAACACTTTGGGGCATACGTGATTGGAACTTCTTCAGCCGCCAATAAAGATTTCGTTTTGTCTGTCGGAGCAGATGAACATATTGATTACAAAACCCAGACTTTAAGCGAAAGCGTCGAAAATGTTGACTTCGTTTTAGAATGTCTTGACAATCAAAGTATACTTAATTCCTTGCAGGTCATCAGACCCGGTGGGAGTCTGATTAGCATCCTTACCAATATCAGTCCGGAAGTACAAGTTCAGGCAGACGCCATGTCGATACAAACAGCTTATACAAGTGTAACTTCAAATGGAGCTGATATGAAACATATTGCTGAACTCCTTAGTTCCGGGGCGATAAAATCTCACATTTCAAAAGAATTTAGTTTCGACCAAATGGCTGAAGCCCATAACCAAATTGAGAGCGGACGTACTGTTGGCAAAGTGATCGTAAACCTTTAATTGAAAGCAATTTATAAAATCATCAAATTATGAACAAAAAAATAAATAGTAATCGATCTGTTAAATGCTTTAAAATGATAAAGCTGTTACTGCTGTTAGTACCTTTTTTATCCTTTTCCCAACAAAAAAAATCTGCTAAAGAAGCACTGAATGAATTGGGGCCTGAAAATTCTGTTTTAGCCAAACGAGCGGGGCTTTGGAACGTTACCGAAACTGTATGGGAATATCCCGGAGCAAAAGCTGTTGTAATTAAGGGCATGGTAGCCGAACGTGTGATGATTGGTTTGATGTTACAGGAATTTATACGACCATTGAAAGATACCCTGCATCATGATGTAAGACGTACTGACCTAATCACCTTCAACCAATTGGAAAGCCGCTGGAATTATGTGTCTTTCGATACCCGTGCGCCGGTTGGCCTAATGCCTGCATGGGGTAATGTTCGTGGAGACGGCACTAAAATTGACTTAAATTTTGCACCTTTCGCTGTTGTAGCTGACGCAGCCGATATAAAAGGCCAATTAATGATAATGGATCAGTCTTTTATTTTTAAGGATGAAAACAGCGACGTGAAAGACCAGTATTTCATGCTTGCCGATGGTAAAGGAACAAGATGGTTAGGACGACGCTATAGCTTTGTCAGGATAAAGTAATCATAAGTATACATAAATTACAATATGCAAATAAAAAAATATTGAAAATGAGAAGGCTTCCCTAAATCACCCGCTCTTTTGTTTGTATATTGGTTACGGGCAAATTAAGCGGATTTTAAAAATAAGCTGGAATATTTATAAAAAAATAATACATTTGCAGTCAGTAAAAAAAATGAAAAAATTAATTAACATCGTATCAATTAGTACCGTTATTATCATTAGATAAATAGCGAGAGGTATTATAGATAGTATACATATAAATTTTAAAGCCTCCCTCATCCGGAGGCTTTTTTATTTACATTAAAATGGAAAATCTAAAACAAAATATCATTACGGTTTCAATTATTATCATTCGTCAAACTTGACGGGTCAGGATTTTATGGAACAAAAAAAAGCCTTTCTCTGTCCTGATGAGAAAGGCTTTTTTTTATGCCTTAAACACAACATCTTTTACGAAAAATATTTTTTAATACTATTAAAAATTCGAACAAAATGAAACAGGAATATACCTTAACGCTCTACACGGAAGATAAAACAGGCTTGATAAATAAAATAGCCATTATGTTTTTAAGAAAGAAAATTGCTCTTGAAAGTCTGAATGTATCTACTTGTGAAATTACTAAAATGTACCGATTTACTGTTGTTATTAGGACCAGTCCGGAAGTTGTACACAATCTGGTCCTCCAGTTAGAAAAAATTATAGATGTTTTTAAATGTTACTATAATACAAATGAGGAAATCATATTTGGGCATCTCTGTTTTTTAAAAATTCCAACAGCTGCAGTTACAGACAATGAACCAATCGAAATAGTATTGAGGAAGATGGGCGCCAGGGCAATATCAATTGATAAACACTTTATGATATTTGAAGTTTCCGGCCATGAAAAAGAATTAGATGATTTATATATCCTACTAAAGCAAAATGATATGATTGTTGAATTTATAAAAAGTTCGCGAATTGCACTTTCAAAATCAGGACAAGGATTTAAAGATGAGGCAAAATGATATTTTAATGAATATTTCTCCTTTGTTATAACTTCAAAAAAAAATTGAAATTTACGTCCCCATAATTTAAATTAAAATTATTTTAGCGTAAAAGTATCATTTAAAGGCACATTTCTATCTTTCATTTTAAGTAGAAGCGCATCATTTTTACATTTTAAATCAAATAACATAAACAATAGTGTTACTAGCAATCTGGTCTGTGAGAGATCGGAGGCTATCAGAATGCCGGGTTGAAAGAAGTACCTGTGAACTTTACAAAAATTTGGCTTCCGCCGATAAAAAAATGGTTTAAAACTGCTTAAATAATTCCATATAAAAACATGAAAGATTTGCACAAAATTTATCCTGAAACGGCTCAGGTTCCACAAAATAGGAAAGGCAAAACTGTTACCAGTAATTGTAGTGATGCGCTGAAAAAAACAACAGACATTATAAAATATGATCTGAAAAAAGAACTTTCGATAGAATTTGAAATTGTAGATTTAGCTGATTTATACAAAGAATTTAAAGAGAAACTAACTGTTATCCATCGAACAGATTTCTATCATATCATTTGGTTTCAAAGTGGCAGTTGCACGCATTTGGTTGATTTTAATCCAATAAAAATAGATTTCAATTCTTTGTTATTCCTCAACAAGGATATTGTGCACCGTTTTGACGATCAAACGGATGTCGTTGGGAAAGCCATCTTATTTACAGAACGCTTTTTTTGTACAACAGAGAGCGACACTACGTTTTTACAAAATAGCATTTTGTTCAACGATTTATTTTCAAATTTTCCGGTCAGTCTTCAAAAAACAGCTGCACATTTTGAAGAATTATTTCAACAGATGCAAACAGAATTAAAAAACTCCAAAGACCATTTCCAGACTGCTATTTTACAAAATCTGCTGCATAATTTCCTGCTGCATGCAGAAAGAGAAAGAAGTAGCCAGAATTTTTCTCAAATTAAAAAGGATACTGATTTTGATTATGTGATGCTTTTTAAAAAATCTCTGGAAAAAACCTATAAAAATAAAAAACAGGTGAATTATTATGCCAGACAGATCAGCATCACAGAAAAACGGCTGAACCAGGCTACAACGAAGGTTTTAGGCAAAACACCAAAAGAAATGATTGATGACAGAATTATGCTGGAGGCCAAGAGAATTTTAGCACACACCAGAGAAAGCGTTAAGGAAATCGGCTATAGTTTAGGATTTGAAGAACCCACTTATTTTATTAAATACTTTAAAAAACATTCTCATGCAACACCAACTGAGTTTAGGGAAAAAATCAATTTGGCGTAAAAGTATCATTTAAAAGCATTTTTCTACCTTTTGTTATTTTTAAAAACCTGGCACTTTTGTATGGTAATTTAAACCTAACAAAATGAAAATAACAATCGTAAGTGCCGCCTTGGTTTTAATAGTGAGTTTATCTTCTTATAAAGAAATTTACCCTGCTTTAAAATCTCTAAATTCTGATAGATTAAGCAACAGACAAAAGGTAGTCCATTTATTAAAATCAATTGAAACAGGAGACAAAGAGCCTGTAAAATACATTAATCCAGACAAATACATTCAACACAATCTAAATGCAGCTGACGGTCTGGCGGGTTTTGGTGCTTTGATGCAATCTTTACCACCACACTCGGCAAGAGTACATACCGTTCGTTCTTTTGAAGACGGTAACTTTGTTTTTACACAAACAGACTATAATTTTTTCGGACCTAAAATTGGTTTTGACATTTTTCGCTTTGAAGACGGCAAAATTGTGGAACATTGGGACAATTTGCAGGAAACGGCAAGCCCAAATCCGAGCGGGCATACTATGATTGACGGTACCACCCAAATCAAAGACCTTGATAAAACAGAAGCGAACAAAACTTTGGTTAAAAATTTCATTACGGATATTTTAATAAACGGTAAAATGGAAAAATTAGCAGGTTATTTTAACGGAGACCACTACATTCAGCATAATCCTAATGTTCCGGATCAATTATCAGGATTAGGAAAAACACTGGAAAAATGGGCTAAGCAGGGAATCACCATGAAATATGACAAAATTCATCAAGTTTTAGGGGAAGGTAATTTTGTTCTCATTGTAAGCGAAGGACATCTGGCAGGAAAACATGATTCGTTCTACGATCTGTACAGGGTCGAAAACGGAAAAATAGCCGAGCACTGGGACACTATTGAGGAAATTCCCTCTAAGGATAATTGGAAAAATCAAAATGGGAAATTCTAAAACACCTCAACTTTTTATTAGCATACCAAAAAGTCATGTATTAAAATTCGGAATTTTCACCTTAAAATCATACTTCAATGTTTAAAATAAAACAATTCAATCAGCCTCTTATATCTGTCGACTTAGCATTCTTTTTTTTAAGAATTGCGCTGGGAGCATTAATTTTTATCAATCATGGAATTGAAAAAATATTCACGTTCAATGCTATGCTTGCGATTTTTCCTGACCCTATAGGTATTGGTAAATTTCCGGGTTTAATTTTTGCATTAGCGACCGATGGAATTTGCTCCATCCTCATCATTTTTGGTCTGTTTACCAGAATAAGCACCTTACTCCTGTCAATTAATTTACTTGTTGCATTTGTATTCTTTCACAAATTACAAATTACAGATGTGCATGGAGAATTAGTGGCGATATATTTAGCAGTTACACTTTTGCTATTTATTTTTGGCCCGGGTAATATTAGCATTGACAAATTAATAAAGAATAAATTTTCAGAATAAGCACCAGCTGTAAACGAGGATTTCAGGAGCATGCCAAAAAGGCTTCTGCCCTATTTATCTTAAATAAAAAAATCCGGTCCATGTAAATTTACGTGGTCCGGATTTTTGTTTAAGATGATGAAATGTATGCTGGTGAATTTGTCAATGAAACTCTTTAAGCTCGTCCTGCCACTCGACGGTCCAATTTAGTAAAGCCATTAAGGGATCGGCCGTACTTTTCCCAAATTCCGTAAGCCAGTATTCAACTTTTGGCGGAACTTCCGGATATACTTTTTTATCCACCATTTTATGTTTAATCAAAAGTTTTAAAGTTTGGTTGAGCATCTTAGGAGAAATACCTTCTACTTCTCGCTGCAGGTCACTATTCCGTTTTGTGCCATTGATAAGACTGCCCATGATCATCAAAGTCCACTTGTTTCCCATGATGGTATAAAACACATAAAGCGAGCAAAAATGTCCTTCAAAAGAATTCTCTGTCAGTGCTTTTTGTAAGTTTTGAAAATTTTCGTTTTTTTTCTCTCCGTTCATCCTTTTATCCATTCATTTATAACCTTTTGGTGTGTATCTCACCTCGAAGTACCCTCTTGCAAAGGTATTATATTGTGTCTAATTTTGAGTGAAATTTTAAGAAACAAAAGCTGTTTTTCAGTAAAATAAATTAAAAAATATGAAGATTTTAATGTTTGGCAGAGGGGTTATTTCCACACAGTACGGATGGGCTTTTGAGAAGGCAGGACACAATGTAACTTTTTACATTAGACCAGAAAGCGCCAGAGGATACAATCCTGAGATTTCAGTAAAAATTCTTGATGCACGACAAAAACTTGCAGGTGTGATGCACAGGGAAACATGGACAACCAAAGTAATTACTGATATTCCGGATCAGCACGATTATGACCTCATTATTGTTAGTGTGCAGCATTATCAGTTTGCAAAAGTGGCAGATTTTCTATCGCCTAAAATCGGCAAGGCAACGGTGCTTATTTTTAATAATTTCTGGACAGATCCCCTGCAGGAAACTGCTCTTTTTCCCAAAGAACAACTGGCCTGGGGCTTTCCTCTGGCCGGTGGTGGATTTGATGCCGATGGTGTTCTTAATGGAGCGATTTTGCCCGATGTACATTTTGGGACTTTTGGCACCGAACCAACCACCAGGGAAAAAGCTGTAAGAGCACTTTTTACAAAAACTGGTTTTAAAATAAAAGAACATTCTGATTTTCGGGGCTGGCTGTGGATACACTTTGCTGTCGATGCAGGTTTTTTCTCTAAAGTACTGGAAGTGCGTGATGTCGAAAAAGTTTTTAGTTCGACTAAACATTTAAAAGACATAATGCTTCAGGTTCGTGAGTTATTACAATTAGTAGAAAAGCGTGGCATAAACTTGTCCAATAATGTACAAGATATAAAAATGTACAGGCGACCAGCCTGGATAGGTAGTTTAATGGTGCGATTTTTACTTAAGATAAGCCCGCCATTTACCACGATGGTCTACAGTCACAATAATCCCGAAGAGGCAATCTCTTATGGACGCGATGTACTAAAAATTGCCAGAGAGCTAAACTTTAAATTACCGCTTCTGGAATCTAAATGCAAAGAATTTGAAATGTAGCAGAAGCTGCAAAACTTTATATAAAAACCCAATTATATTTTTATAAAACAACAAAATCGAAAGTATTAATTTAAAATCCGACAAAATGAAAATATTAAAATCATTAGCCGTCCTGATAGCTTTAGGAGCATTAGTATCATTCCATTCCAATACTGCAGACTATAAAGTAACAGTAGTTGTAAATGGCTTCAAAAACTCAAATGGAAATTGTATCATTAACCTGTACAATAAATCAGAAGGTTTTCCTAACAGCAATAAGCTTGCAATAAAAACAATAACATCAAAAATTAAAAACAATTCGGCACAAATAGTATTCGACAATATAGAACCCGGTACCTATGCGGTTTCGATTCTGCATGATGCCAATTCAGATGGGGTGATGAACAAAAATATGTTTGGCATACCGAAAGAAGGTTACGGTGCGTCAAATAACATTATTCCCCCGCTTAGTTCTCCAAATTTTCAAGATTCCAAATTTGAAGTCTCCAACCAAGATAAAACAGTGGTCATTAAGGTCAGGTATTAATTTCTAAGAAAATAATGTATTTATTAAACAAAGTCGCTCTGTTACTAATTAGTCAGAGCGACTTTGTTTTTGATTTTATAAAAGTTAACCTAAATTATATTTCTAAGGCTGGTGCATCGCCAAAATTGGCTTTTAACTCTTCAGGCAAATAAGGTCTGCCTCCAGTGGCAGGAATGCAGGTTCCTGTAAATACTCCTGTAGCCATTGTTTTTCCGTTTTTTATAATTGATTGCTTAAAATGAAGACGTGGCAAACCTTTGGCATCGGTAAAAACAGCACAGGTCACATCAAAATTATCATCCTTTTTAAGGGACCGGATAAACTTGATGCTGTATTCCGATAAAACCATAAATACACCGTTTTCTGCCTGTTCCACAAAATCAAAACCAAGGACTTCCCTAATGTAATCGTGACGGCATTCTTCCATATAAAAAGGATAATATAAACCGTCCATAATGCCTTGTACATCTATATGTCCGTCTGCAACAGTGTAATTTTTTGAATATTCCATAGTATTGTAAAATTTAATTTTGAGTCTGTTATTAAAAAGTATTTATTGCAATTTTATTGTGTTTTGGTTCGTGTTTTTTTGTTACTTTTTTTTCGGATTTATTTTGTGAATTCAGTAATTCCATGATGGTCCATCTGAACAACTACTAAATTGTCTTTTACTTTTGCGCCTGTTTTTTTATAAAAATCAATGGCTGATACATTCCAGTCAAACACCAGCCATTCTACCCGTTTTACATTTTCGCTTTCTGCCAATCGAATAATTTCACTGTATAGTCCCAAACCCGCGCCGGTGCCCCGTTTGTCCTCCCTCACAATTAAGTCTTCCAAATGAATGGTTTTACCGATCCATGTTGAAAAATTATAATAGTATAAGGCAATCCCAATAATTTCATCATCGGCCTCGGCAACAAGGCATTGAAATAAAGGTTTGTCTGAAAAGCCTTCGCGAATCAGGTCTTCTGCAGAAATTAGTACCGCATTTGGTTCTTTTTGAAAACGCGCCAGTTCTTTTATTAAGTCCAGCACTGCACTCATGTCTTTTTTCGCTGCTTTTCGAATAATCATAAATTATAGTTTATATGTTTTTTAATTCTTTAACCATCAATGTTTCTTCAAATTCTACCCCGTAATGATTTACAGTAAAATTTTTTACTTTTTGCCAGCCGTTTTTATAATAAAAATCTAAACCCTCAGGTGTTGATGCCAATTGTAGTTTTGTTAATCCGCTATTTAGTGCGTGATTTTCTAAAGAGGTGATCAGCAGTTTTCCAATCCCCTGATTCATGCTTTGAAGCCTGGTATAAAAACCCACAATAAAATCTCCATCGAGTGCAATAGTCCCCACTATTTCATCATCTTTCTCCGCACAAAAAACCAATTGGGTTGTAATTTTAGTTGCCATTGTTTCAACAGCATAATATTTAATGAAAATTTCCCATTGTACTTCACTGTAATGCGGCTTTAATATTTTCCGGGCATTCTCACAAATTAATTCACTCAGGCTTTTAGCATCTGTTATTTCGGCTTTTCGAATATGGATCAGAGACATAGTTTTAGGTATAAATTGCCAATTTTTTATCACCACTAAAAACAGTTATGACAGTGTAAATATATCTATAAATATTTATACCTCCAAAATTTGTTTTACAGGTATTAAAAGTTTTATTTTACAGTATGAAAAATGATGTTTTTATACACAATGAATTGCGGTTGGACGGTAATCATCTTTGTCTAAATTTTATCAATACCATTTTTGACAGAACTGTAGCCAACCCGGTAAGCCTTATTTTAAGTAAAGAAGACTGGATTGCCTGGCTTCTTAAAGTAGATTTAATTAAGAAAAACGATTTAGATCAGACCGAAATACTTTTTGATCTCGATGAAATCGTCGAAACAAGAACCATACTTTTTACCATTTTTTACGGATTGTCGAAAAAAGAAACGATTAGCAGAGGAGATTTAAATCTTTTTGAAAAACTGATCCTAAAAGTTCAAAAAGCTACAAAACTGCAGGCAGATCATGGAATACCCGCAGAAATACTTCAAATAAATAATAGCAATTTAAACGATTACCTGCTTCCCATAATAAAATCAGGCTATGAACTATTTCTGTCCGGTCAGATTCACAGGATTAAGGAATGCGGACATTGTGGCTGGCTGTATTTAGACAATAGCAAAAATAATAGCCGAAAATGGTGCAGTATGGAAACTTGCGGCAGTCAGATAAAGGCAAAACGCTATTATCAGAATAAGAAAAGCCAAACAGCATCCGGCCAGTAATAGTTTATTTATTGTTTTTTAAAATTTAGCTGCTACCAATTCTAAACATTCATTTGCACTTTGGAAATCAGCCGACCAATAGGGTTTTACTGATTTCCAAATTGCAAATTCCTGACTACTTTATTTTTCAGACGGAAGACTCAGTAATTCCTTTACAGCAGCCTCGATCTGCTGGTCACTTCCGGATAAGATTTTGGTATAGTCATTACTGACACGGATATCCGGTTCTATTTGATAATTTTCCAGTCGACGCTTTTCTCCTGTGGTATAAACGGCTCTGTCGGGAATACCAACTGCCAGCTCGGGATCGATCTGTCTTTCCCCCGAAGTTCCGGTACCGGTACCAGGAACCGGCATTCCGATAAGTTTACCTGTTTTAAGATGTTTGTAGACGTAAGGAAATATGGAAGCATCCGAATAGTTTGTCTCATTCATCACCACGGAGCTTGGTTTATTCCATTTATTTTCAGGCCATTGAGAATGCGCTGAAATTCCATTTCGCCTCTCTGTCAAATATACCTTTCCGGACAAAAATGTGACCAGATCACCCGTGAGGCTTCCCCCATTATTATACCTGGTATCAATCAATAAAGCTTTTTTGTCTGCATAGCTGCCTAATGCCTTATCATACAGTTCACGATAGGACTCCTCTCCCATTTGCCTGATATGAATATACCCTATTTTTCCTCCCGAAAGGCTATCGGTCAAATATTCCATTTTTTTTATCCAGCGCTTGTACAATAAAACTTCTGCTTCAGTATCTGAGTCAATCGGTGTAATTTCTTCCTGGTATTTCTCATGGGTCTTGCTATTATGAAAATCAATCCGGATCAGTTTATCGGCTTTATTGTTTAAAAATTTAGACCAGTCCTCTTTTTGAGTAATGGCATTACCGTCTATTTTATCGATAATCATCCCCGCTTTCAATTTTGTCTTTCCATTATCAAACGGACCTTCAGCAATGATTTCTTTTACCATTATCCCATCGCTGATTCCCGCATCATCATAAAGCAATCCTAATGCTGCAGTAGTATCTTGATCTGTAAGATTTGGCCAATAGTGAGGAACTAAATGAGAATTATTCAACTCTCCTAAAAACTCGCTCAACAGTCTTTGAAAATCGTAATTGTTATTTATAAAAGGCAGAAATTCTTTATAAGCGGTATAGTAAAAATCAAGGTCTACTCCATTTAAATTGGGATCTGAGAATTTATCTTTCATAATATGATAAATATGATCGAATACATAGACCCGTTCTCCAGTCCTGTTGACATCTGTTTCAATCTTAATCGGGAGATTGTTTACCTTTGCCTCCGGTATACTGATATGTTTAACCTTATTGCCATCGACAACTACATAAATACTGCTTTGATCCTGACTCATTTTCATTTTAGGATTTTGAGCATTTATTTCAGCCAAGAGACTGATCTTCCCGGATTCTGTATCCAGCACATACAAGTCATAATTATTCTGATAGCGTCCGAGAAAGTATATTTTTTTTTCGTCATTTGAAATGGTGATATCCAAAATAGAAGCCGGCGCTTTTGTTATGGTTTTAGAATTAAACGGTCCTTTCAGATCTGTTTCCAGGGGAGTCGTTCCGGCAGAATGAACTGTCTTAAACTTATCATTATACCAGCTTTCGGCATCCAAATAGGTTTTAACAATATCATACTGGCTTGTAGTACGGGTGAAATTGGTTAGACCGTTAAAATCTGATAAAGAATACATGACATTACCACTGGCGCCCCAATGTGCCATTTTGTTTTCAAAAGCACTATTGCTTATTGTCACCAACTTTGCCGACTGGTCGTCTTTTACAAGCAGGATATTATCGCCCTTTACAATCAGATACTGACTGTTTGGTGACCAGGTAAAATATTGATCGCCATCACTCTGAGAATAGTTTACACCTGGTGGCACTACGGTATTGAATTTTTTAGAAACTAAGTCATAAGTCTTTAGAACAGAGCGCTCTTCCAGATAAGCTATTT
The DNA here is from genome assembly GCF_003996965.1 of Flavobacterium cupreum. GTDB lineage: Bacteria > Bacteroidota > Bacteroidia > Flavobacteriales > Flavobacteriaceae > Flavobacterium > Flavobacterium cupreum. The sequence continues at coordinate 546,649 of NZ_QWDM01000001.1, forward strand.
TCTTTCCATCCGGTGAGAATACGGCCTGAAACTCGTCTTTATTGCTTCCAATTACAGTCTCCCGTACAAAATTAGCTGCTAAATAAAAATAAGGCTGGGCCTGATCGGCAATGCTAACCTGGTCTATATCCCAGGAGCCATTATGTTCTGTTGAAAAAAGCAGTGTACGGCCATCAGGGCTAAAATTAACCATTCTTTCCTGATACGGAGTACTGGTAATTCTTTTGGTAATTGCACCATCGCCGGACGAAACATATACATCGCCACGGGAAACAAAAGCAAACTGTTTTCCGTCTGATGACACATCCATATCTTTTGAGGCTTTTTCTAAGGTAATCGGAGTAACAGGATCACCTGAATTATCATTTAATGTGAAAGATAATTTTACGGATTGCTTTCCTTCTTCTAAGGTATATAGATCGCCATTATAGGTAAAGGCAAATTTTCCGTGGACTGCCTTCGAGATGCTGCGTACAGGATGCTTTTCGAAATTTGTAAGCTGAATCATTTTAGAGGGATCATCCAGAGACGATTTATAAAGATTTTGTGACCCGTTCTTTTCACTGAGGTAATAAATATCATTATTTTTCCCCCATAGAGGTTCCCGGTCTTCACCGTTAAAATCTGATACTTTGATATAGGAGTTTGTCTTTATTTTATATACCCAGATATCTCTTGTTACAGAAGATACGGCGTGCTTTCTGTAAGCGCTCTCCACACTGCCTTTATGGTCCTGGAATATAATGGCATCATTTGTCTTACTAAAATGGGCAAATTCCATACCTGCACTATTCACCATCTGACTGCTGCCGCCTTTTACAGCTACTGCATATAGTTTTATAAACATATCATTCAAAGGATATCTCGCAGAAGTATATACATCATTTCTGGAACTCCCAAAATACAATTTCTGGTCGTCTTCTGAGAAATAATAAGGAATATCTTTACTTGAATTATACGTTAACCGAATTTGATCCTTACCTGAAGCACTCATAACATATATATCAAAATTACCTTTTATAGCGGAAGTAAATGCAATACGCTTATTGTCATTACTCCAGACGGGATAACCATTGTAAGTTCCACCATTCGTCAATTGAATAGCCTCTCCTCCGCTTTGTTTTACTTTAAAAATATTGCCTTTATAGCCAAAGGCAATCCACTCCCCATTGGGTGAAATGGCAGGCTGTTGTATCCAGCGGGGCTGAATCGGATTCGCAAATACCCCTAATTGCAGGAGCAGAAAAACTAATGATAATAGTGCCCTGGTATTATTTTTTTTCATCTTCTTAAAATTTTTTGATTGTTTTTTGATTGTTTTTTGATTGTTTTTTGATTGTTTTTATATTTATTTATTTTCCTTTGAAATCTTCATTTTTTTCAATTTTTTATATAGTTTTTCGATCGGAAGATGCAATGATCCCAATGGTTTAAAAAAGCCTAACCTATTTTGAATTCGGATTTATAAAACGATACGCCTCAACTCTTATGATTTTTGTTCGAGATTTTGCATGACTTTTTTAGCATAAGTAACACCAATAGGAATAATGCGTTGGCTAATTTCAATTTCATTGGCTGTATAACTGCTTATATGTCCAAAAGCAATTATAAAGGACCGGTGCACCCGCATAAAAAGTTCAATGGAAAGCTTTTCTTCGAAATAACTAAGGGTATGATACGTTATTACTGATTTTTCTATTGTGTGTACTTTTACATATTCTTTTATGCCTTCGATATAAAGAATATCACGGAGTAAAATCCGCACCATTTTATTTTCTGACCGAACGTAGATAAATGAATCTGGATTATTTGTAGAAGTGATGCGTTTTTTAGCCTGCATTTCTTCTTTACTTCCCTTTATCGTGATGCATTTATCTATTGCTTTCAGGAACCGTTCAAATGATATGGGCTTGAGCAGATAATCCAGTACATTGAGTTCATAGCCTTCAAGGGCAAATTCCCTGTAAGCAGTGGTAATGATTACAAGAGGCGGATCTTTTAATGTTCTTAGTAATTCAATTCCTGTAATTTCAGGCATCTGGATATCCAGAAATAATAAATCCACATTTTCAGTATTCAACATATTATAAATCTCAACTCCTGTTGAACACGAGCCAATATGATTCAGATCCCCGATCTTGGCGATATAACTTTCGATAACTTCTCTTGCCAGTTCCTCGTCATCGGCTACAACACAATTGATTTTTCTCATAAATTAATTTTCAATTCAATTTCAAATACATCTTCAAACGTATGAATCACTAATTTATACTTATCACCATAAGTTAAATCCAATCTTCTTTTAACGTTTGCCAGCCCTATGCCATGAGGCTTTTCCACCTGTACTTTCCGGAAACTGTTTTCTACTTTTAAAAACAGTTCATTGTCCAGTACGTTTATACTTATAGTAACCCAGCCGGCATGATTGGCAATTCCGTGTTTGAAGGCGTTTTCAATAAAAGGCAGCAAAAGCAACGGGAATATTGACTTTCCTTCCAGATCTCCTGAGTATTGAAAAGAAAGATCCAGACGATCTGAAAACCTCATTTTCTCGATATAGATATAGCCTTCCAGATGCCGTATCTCATCTTTCAATAAAACTGTATCAGCACTGGCCTCATATAACATATAATGCATCAAATCAGAAAGTCTGAGCACCAGCTCCGGCGCTTTTTCTGAATTTTTAAGAGTTAATGCATATAAACTGTTTAAGGTATTGAAAAAGAAATGCGGATTTATCTGGGCTTTCAGGAGGTTTAATTCAGCTATCTTTTTTTGCTTTTCCATCTCCAGAAATCTTTTTTCCTTATTAACAGAAACCCTCATAATTCTTAGGAGCATTGCCACAACAACAATCGGAAAAAACAAAAAACTGTTTCTCAGAATGCGAATACTATTCCAATAGTATTTTATATCGGATTGATAAGACAGCGGATTATAGATTTCGCTCAAAGGAACCCAGATTACATAACTGCAAAATCGCTGCAAGGCACCACCTGCAAGCAATAGTACAATTAAGGCAATACTATATACGAAGTATTTACCCGTGAAATAATACCGGGGCATTAAAACATACAAGTTATAATACGTAAGTAGTATTGCTATCGGTATAATACTAAACATTTCAGGTATTGGCTCCAAAGAAAACCTGTCCCGGGATTTCCATCCTTCATTTACAACTTCATATAAAACGATGATGACCCAAAAAGACAGATGCCTTAAAAACACAAAATGGGACTGGTATTTATCTTTCATAGGATAAAAATAAAAATTCTTTTCGACAAATTTCTTACCTGTCCTCCAATACAGCATTAAAGACCGTGAATTGCGTATTTATCGTCGTTAATTGGTTTCGATAAAAAGCAAATCATTGCATTACAACAACATATGACTACAAAGTAATCATCAGATAAAAATCTAAAGCTGACTAACCGTATTCACAGATTATAGTGAAGTACGAAATACAGACAAATTATTTTACCTTAGAATTGAAATAAATACAGGCGGTAGTACCCATTAAAAAAAAGAGCTTATTTTTAAGAAAGGAAAAATAACACTGTAGTGCTGAATAATCATTTACTTAATTGCGCGTATCTTTTTGGCTTAAACCCAATATGTTTTTCAAACATGCGTGAAAAATGGCTTAGGTTTGAAAACCCCATAATATAGCCCACCTGAGAGACAGAGATTCTTTCCTCACGTATCATATCTGCAGCTTGTCGCATTCGGAAGGATTGATAATAATTATAAATACTATCGCCAAAAACCTGTTTGAACAAATTTTGCAGTTTAGACTTACTCATGCCTGAAAACAAAACCAGGTCTTCTAATCTTGGAGGCTCATTAATATTTTGGAGAATTTTATCCCTGACCCGATACATAATTTTTACATCGGCAGCGTTTATACTCGCCAATGAAGTTTCATTTCGTTTCAATAATTCGACCAGCAATAAATAAATTAAAAGCTCTGCCTTAGCCCTAAAGTAAAGTCCCTGCAATTGATCGGGTACGTTCGCATTTACAATCTTGGCAGCAAGCTCCTGCATTTCGGGTGAGACAATCTCCTCAAACAGAAAGGATTGTTCACCTGAAACAATGGTTTGTATTAAATTACTATTTTCCTGAGAATTAAGAAGTTCTTTTAAATAATCCGAATAAATTGCTATAACGATCGAACTGGTTTTCATACCTGCAGGCAGAATTATTTCCCGATCCAGACTAACACTGCTAATTAAGGCAGAAGGGAGATTGATTTTTGATGTCAAAAGACCTGAAGTATTATTTTCTTTATAGTGATCAGTTTTAAATATATTATGAAAAGCAATAATAATCAGATTTTTATCATTCTCAATATTCTCGCGAATGACACGCCTTTCCTTCTTTAATTCAAAATTGCGAATAAAAACCTGCATTTTGTGATTGATTTTCAGACGGCGAATATACCCGGAGCCTATTTCTGCCGGAAAGTTTAAGACTCCGTTTTCAAGGGGAACACCGAAAGACCTGGCAAGAAGGTTGATAAGGGCACCTTCCTCAATGTCATTAAAATCCATTAAATTGTTTTTGAAGCAGTTAATTTTGTCCAAATATAACCAATTAAAAAAAGGCAAATAACGAATTACCACATACAACTATTAATTAACAATATACAGACATTTTTAACTTAAATCATTGCATAATTTTGCAGCGTAAAATTTAAAAAATACAGCAAAATTTCCGAATATAAACCCCTAAAATCAATAAAGATTAAAATTAACTGGCCATTAATTTAATCTGAAGACTTCAAAAACAAAAAAATACCCATGAAAAATAGATTCGTTTTTACAGCACTTACTTTCTCTGCCTTATTTATTACAGCCTGCTCCGGTAGTGATGACAACTTAGCTCCCGTAGCACAAGAGCCAATCAAGCCAGATCCGCCTGTCGTGGTCGCTCCGCCTGTTGCTGTTCCTGCTGCAACTTTTACCGACTTCTCTCCAAAAAATGCTTATTTAGGCGATGTTATAACCATCTATGGTACAAACCTTGACAAAAACCTGAAACTTCTTAGTGCGAGTATTGGAGGCGTGGAAACTACGATTACAAGTGCCACATCAACCTCTGCAACAGTAATAATTCCTGACGACCTTAACAGTGAATCGGCTAAAATAACACTTACTACTGCAGGGCAGGAAACTCCGCTTGTCTCTAAGGAAGATTTCCATCTAAATGCTCCGGTTATCAGTTCGATTTCCTACTCGAAAGGTTTTGCGGGACAACAGGTAACCATTAAAGGGAAAGGATTTAGAAATTCCTATCATATTGGTCAGGTCTCTTTTAACGGAGCAGATATTGAGGCGAGTTTAACAAATGTGGGAAACACTGAAGTTTCCATGAGTGTTCCAAAAGGACTTCCTTCAGGAAAATATCCGATAAGTGTCACCATAGCCGGAATGAAAGCTACAGCTTCCGATTTATTTGAAATAATAGTACCGACTATTACTGCTATTACTCCCACTACAGGAGCTCAATATACTAAAATGACCATCACAGGAACAAATCTAAAGGATATCTATGGAATAGGAGTGCCAACGATCGTAAGCTTTACAGATGCTGCAACCAATACAGGAAGTACAACCGGCACTATCTGGACTTCAGAAGAAAATAAAATAGTGGTAGATATGCCCCGTTTACTCGAAGGACATACCTATAAAGTTAGAGTTCTTGTCGTGAGAAGTCAGGTAGAGGCGCCTACTACTTTTACTTATAAAAAGTAATATAGCCTGATAAAAAACCTTAGCCGTTAACTACTAGGGAACTATTTATAAATAGTTCCTTAGCTATACGGTGAGGTAATCCATTACCGAGAATTCGACGTACTAAACTTTTTTTACAAAAAAGCAAAAAAACAGATCCGATAATACAAACCACATGCTTCCCTCAGGATAGTCATGGCGGATTTCTGTTGCTGAAAGTTAAAACCCCAAATCATCCCAAATGAAAACACCATTCAAAAAAATCAGTTTAATTCTTTTAATATCCTCACTATTAATTTCCTGTACCACTACTGAAAGTCACAATGATACTAATGCAGCGACAGAGTTCCCGGAAAATATCATCAGCTATGAATTTCCTTTAGGAACGACAAATCTTTTAGGGCAGACTCCAATTGACGTGAATACTTTCACGACCACAAAAATTAACACAACAGATCCTGTTATTCATTATGGTTCAATTTTGTTAAGCAGTGTTGAAAATACCAGCGAAAATTTAAAGATCAACTTGTCTGCGGCTGAAAGTACCGAGAATTATATTACCATAAAAGGACACAAATACGAATTACAACAATTCCATTTTCACAGGCACAGTGAGCACAAAATAAACGGAGAATACAGCACAATGGAAATTCATTTTGTTCATAAATCATCCACGGGAGCGTATGCCGTTTTAGGTATCCTGGTTAAGAATGGAGAAGTAAGCCCTTCTTTACAGGTACTTTTCAATGCTTCCCCTTCGCATGAAGGAATAAACTCCGTACCAAATCACCTCAATATTAATACTTTATTACCGCAAGACATCAGCAGCTATTATACGTACAGCGGATCTCTGACTACACCAAATGTAGACCTTACACCAAATCAGGGACCTTTGACATGGGTATTATTCAAAAACACGATTTCCCTTAGCCCAGGTCAGCTGGAAGATTATTCCTTAAAATATGAGGAAGAAAATTTCAGGGTTATTCAGCCATTGAATAACAGAACCGTTTATGAAAATAAAAAAAATAATTACTAACTAATTAAATAGAATCCATGGAAAAAGAACCAGGTCAGCTAAAAATGAAAAACGAACTCGGCCTGCTTGATGCTACAATGCTGGTAGCAGGCTCTATGATAGGTTCGGGCATCTTTATTGTAAGTGCGGATATTACCCGGAATATAGGATCAGCGGGCTGGCTTATTGCCCTCTGGGTACTTACCGGTTTTATGACATTAACAGCTGCTTTAAGTTATGGAGAATTAAGCAGTATGTTTCCTAATGCAGGCGGTCAGTACGTTTATTTAAAAGAATCGTACAACAAACTAATCGCTTTTTTATACGGGTGGAGTTTTTTCTCGGTAATTCAAACCGGAACTATTGCCGCTGTAGGTGTTGCTTTTAGCAAATTTACGGCATACCTCATCCCTGCTTTTAGCGAAGATAATATTTTACTGGATCTGAATTTTATCAAAATTAGTGCTGCTCAGGTGGTATCAATTGGACTCATTGTCTTGCTGACGTTTATAAATACCAGAGGAGTAAAAGGAGGTAAAATCATTCAGAACACCTTTACCTTAACTAAATTATTAAGCCTGTTTGGATTGGTTGGCTTTGGATTTTTGGCGATAAAGGGAGACGTATGGGATGCTAACTGGAGTAATCCCTGGACTATTCATAATTTAAATAGTGACGGCAGCTTTACCAATTTGACTATGGGGGCAGCTATGGGGGCAATAGCCACTGCAATGGTGGGCACTATTTTTAGCAGTGATGCCTGGAATAATGTAACCTTTATTGCCGGTGAAATGAAAAACCCCAAACGTGATGTAGCCATAAGCCTGGCTTTGGGAACGCTTATTGTCACTATCATTTATGTATCGGCTAACATTGTTTACACAGGCGTATTACCTTTGCATGAGATTGCCACAGCCGAAAAAGACCGTGTTGCCGTTGCCGCATCAAATGTGATATTCGGAAATATGGGCACTTATGTTATTGCTGTTATGATCATGATAGCCACTTTTGGCTGTAACAACGGTTTGATACTTTCGGGAGCAAGAGTATATTATACAATGGCCAAAGATGGATTGTTCTTTAAACGTACTGCTGTTCTTAACAAACATGGTGTTCCTCAATTTGGGTTATGGATACAATGCCTGGTAGCTTCCATATTATGCCTGAGCGGCAGGTATGGGGATTTGCTGGATATGATCTCATTTGTGGTCGTTATCTTTTATGTACTGACCATCATAGGTATCTATATATTACGTGTCAAACGCCCCGATGCAGCACGACCGTACAAGGCTCTTGGATATCCGGTTTTACCTGCTCTCTATATTATAATGGGAATAGCATTTTGTACGCTTTTGATACTATACAAACCACAATTTACATGGCCGGGATTAATTATCGTGCTGATAGGCGTACCTATATATTATTATATGGAGCGAAGCAATAAAGAAATAGAGGATATACCCTCTGATATCTAATTAACGCAGGTCTGAAGTTCTGCATTTCCATTAGGAAAAGGTTTGTTTTGAATTTCTTTTTTATAAAAAAAGGGATCACAAAACAAACCTTTACTGCGTTTCTGTTATTTGGTAATTACCTGTATTTCTCCACCGGTTTTGAATAAATCGTGGGGCACAAAATAACCGTCCATCTTAGCGCCATTTACTTTTATTGCTTCCAGATTTCTTTGCCCATTCGGATTTTTGATGGTTACTTTTTTGCCTTCGGGTGTTGTCCAGGCTATCTCTTTAAAAAGGGGTACCGTTACCAGATACTCCGGATCGGCAGGAGATAAAGGATAGAGTCCGAGCGCACCAAATACATACCACGAAGACATTTCGCCGGCATCATCCATACCGCACATAGCCAGTTTTTCCGGCCCGATGCCGTACATGGTTTCTAATATTTCATCTATTCTCTTTTGAGATTTTTCCGGTTTATTGACAAAATAATACGAAAATGGCGCTTCGTGGTCCGGTTGGTTACCATGACAATATTGTCCGATAAAACCAGAGATGTTCCAGGCAATATATTCCGGGTTCCATGGTTTTGTAAACAATTCATCCAATTTTGCTTCAAAAGGTTTAGCCCCTCCGTAAAGCTTCACCAGTCCCTTCATATCATGAGGCACATAAAAAGACACCTGCCAGGCATTTGCTTCCCTGTACATATATTCATAATAGGGAAATTCAGGATTAAAGGGTGTGATCCATTTTCCGTCTTCGAGTCTTCCTCTCATAAAAGAAGTAGACTTATCAAATACGTTTGCGTAGTTTTTTGATCGTTTAACCAAATCATTATAATGTTCAGTATCGTTCAGTTCTTTGGCCAATAAGGAAAGGGCATGATCATCATACGCATATTCCAGGGTTTTGGTAACTCCGGCGTGCGCTTTGGTTTCTATTTTCGGATCTTTGATGTCCGGTTCTGAAATATATCCTTTCGCAATATATTCTGAAATAAACGGTCTGGTCCCTCCTTCTTTATAGGCATTGTTGAGTAGTAAGGCATAAGCTTTTTTTACATCATAATTCCTGATTCCTCTCATATAAGAACCTGCAATATAGGATGCTGCATGATCTCCATGAAAAAATGTCGGCATAAAACCTTTAATTTCTCCTTCGTTAATCATCGAGCTAATAATATCACCTGTGACCTCCGGGGAAAAAATACTCAGCAAAACCAGCTTATTTCTGTAATCATCCCACAATGAAGGAAGTGTGTAATACTGGTAATTTTCTTTTCTGACCTTCCCGGCTTCATCTGTAAATTGTCCGTTTACATCACTTCGCAAAGCCGGCCATAAAAACGATCGGTACAGCATGCTGTAAAACATTACATTTTGCTGTTCACTGCCGCCTTTTACCTGAATTTTAGAAAGCAGGTTTTCCCATTTTGTGCTTCCTTCTTCAAAAACTTTGGCAAGGTTTTTATCGCCAACCTCAGCTTTTAAATTTTCAGTGGCATTTGCTGTACTCACAAACGATAAGGCTATTTTAACGGTTACAGGTTTAGTGTCTCCGTCTTTAATATGTACTAAGGCATAACCGTCGCTTTTCGTCACATCTTTTACATCCAGTTTAGCTATCGGACTGCTGAATGTGGCATAAAAATATATTTTTTCGCCTCCTGTTCTTTGAAAACCGCTTACGGCATTTGAACCTTCCTCCCTGATCTGCCAGTCGTCTACATGATTATTAGCCCTCCCGAGATCAAAAAGTACCTTTCGTCCTTTGTTGTTTTTAAAAGTATATTCGTGTACGCCGCAATGCAGGGTTGAACTGAGTTTTACCTGTACATTATAGTCTTTTAAATATACTTCATAATAGGCCGGACTTGCTTTTTCCTGATCGTGGCCAAAAGACGATTTGTACGGAAAAGATGCGCCGTCGGAAACTGGCAGAAGCGGAATATGGCAGAGGTTCCAATGGCCTTTATTGGTATGTGTAAATCCTAAAATTTCAGTGTCTTCGTATTCGTATCCTGCCCCGGATCTGTATTTTGTCATCGGACTTAACTGTACCATTGCATTGGGTACAGATGAACCCGGAAAAACTAATCCCGCCCACACGCGCATATCTGCAGGCGGCGGATAACCAATTATCTTGGTATCCAGTAAAGGAGCGGTTCCGATAAACGGATTTACCAGGGCTGTATATTTTCCTTTGGCAAGACCTCCTCCCGGTTTCTGCGCTGCCGCATTAAAGCTAAAAAACGATATGGAAACGACTGCCAGAACGATATTCCTGTTAAATTTTATCATGTTATAAAAATTTAAAACGTGTTACAACTAAATTATAGCTCCAGTAATTTCGGATGTTTTTGATAGGTATCCCACAACAATTCGCCAAACAATGTATTCGTCCAGGCAAACCAGGATCTTGTGAAATTTTTAGCATCGTCTTTGTGAAAAGATTCATGCATAAATCCGGTATCGCCATGGGATGCCTTGAGCATTTTGATGCACTCCTTTATTTCATTTTGATCTGAGGTGGTGTAGGCACGCATGACAAGCGACATGGGCCAGATCATATCCATTCCCACGTGCGGGCCTCCCACTCCTTCGGCTACTTTTCCCTTAAAGAAAAACGGATTATCTTCTGAAAGCACAAATTTCTGGTGTTTTGATATATCGGATCATTAATGTCAATGGCATCTAAATATGGAAGGCTTAACAAGCTGGGCACATTGGAATCGTCCATTACTAAATGACCTCCAAAACCATCTGTTTCAAAAGCAAAAATATCGCCGTATTTAGGATGTTTCACTACTGCATGTTCTCTAATGGCTTTTTCGACTTCGTTTCCTAATGCTCTTAATTCCTGCGCTGTAGCCTTGTCTTTTTGAATCGTTTCGAGCATTTCTGCCGCTTGTTTCATACTTGCTACGATAAAGAAATTGGAAGGAATCAGAAAAGAAAAAACGGTAGCATCGTCACTTGGCCTGAAGGCAGAACAAACCAAACCAACCGGTTTAACAGGATATCCGTACCCTTTTAACGGTCGCGTATCTGTTGCAAATTGCGTGGTTCTTTGAAAGGTGTACGGATTTTTACCGTCTTTTTGCTGCTGCTCCTTAAATACTTTCAACGTTGTTTTGATGGCTTTCACCCAGTTTTCATCAAATGGGGAAGTGTCTTCGGTATTTTTCCAGTAATTATAAGCGAGCCTGATGGGGTAGCAAAGCGAATCTATTTCGTATTTTCTTTCGTGAACTCCGGGTTTCATATCCGTATGGTCTGTGGTCCACTCGCCTTTTTTATCAGGATCGTTGTAAAATGCGTTGGCATACGGATCTTTCAGGATATATTCCGTCTGCCTGTTTATCACACCGGCAATCAGATTTTTTAGTTTTGCATCTTTACCGGCAAAAGCCATATACGGCCATACCTGAGCAGAACTATCCCTTAGCCACATGGCATCAATATCTCCTGTGATTACGTAGGTATCCGGTCTTCCGTTTTTTTGCGAATAGGTTACGGTAGTATCAAGGGTGTTTGGAAAACAATTATTAAATAGCCATCCGAGTTCTTTATCTTTTACGTTTTTCTGGAATTCGGCAATTGTTTTTTCGATAAAATCACTTTCAAAATTCCTTTTGCCTTTTGCAACCCGCACAACAGGAAAATCTTTGATTACTTTGGTTCCTGCCACTATTTCCATTGGATCTATAAGCGCTAAGCTGCCAAATAAGGCTGCATTTTGGATGAATTTTCTTCTTTGCATTATGGTATATTTTTAAAATTTTAGAGGTCTTGTGAAATAGTAAGGCATTCACGACACATTTCTCTTTCTCTTATTTATTGAATTAATGACTTCTTTGTTATTCCTTTGAGTTCATTAGAATTTTTTATTTTTTGAAAGTACAGAAAGTATTTTCTACTGAACAGTTAACAGCATAAAACCCGAAGGCTGTTTATTTCCTTCGGGAATTACAAAAATTACTAATAAAAACTACTTAAATTACTTAATTGAAAAATCCATCTTTATCAAGCTTGGCTGCTGCTTCTATTAGCATTACTCCGCTCAGCTGAGTCGTTAAATCGACGCTTCCGCCCGCTGACGGAGCTGTTTTCCAGTTATTTCCGGAAAGCATTGCAGGTCTGAGAATTCCTTTTTTATAGAAAGACTGCGCATTAAATTTCAGGAAAGCGGCAAACTTCTCCGTATCTGTAGAATTGATGGTTGGCTGTTCTGTAAGCTCTGTTAAGTAACGGACCAGTATACCTTTAAACAATCCCCCGTCGCCCTGGCCTTCATCTCTAAGAAGACCTTCTGAAAGTAATTTCGGACTGGTTAAAACTGTTCTTCCGGCTTTTACCGCATCATCAAGATAAACCTGGTCATTTGTGGCTTTGTATAATCTTAAACCAGCGCCTATCCACGTTCCCATATTATAGGTAAATACCCATTCTTTGTTGGTAACCACTGCTCCGTTTACTTCTGAAATATTGTCCCATACTACTCCCGACACAGGGTCTACAAGATTGTTTTTTTGCCAGGTATATATTTTCTTAGCCCATACCAAATCATCCGGATCATTATCTATTTCATATAAGCGCAACGCCAGAATTACGGCCGGACCATTTGACACGGCATTTTTTTGTTTTGGTGTATCTTGTTTCCAGGTGATACCTCCTCCAAAAACATCGCTCCAGCTTACTTTTATTCTTTCCCATAAAAAATCAGCAATGTCTTTATATTCCTGATCGTTTGTAGCTTTATAAGCGCGGACACAGGAATTTGCCAGCCAAAGCATGTCGTCATTAAAGACATTGTTATAGGTATTTCCGTTTTTTATTTTGATTCCCTGCACTAATGCTTTCATTTTAGCTTTGTAGCTATCATTACCTGTTCGTATATAACCGTCTACAAGGACGTCGAGAACGTGTGCATTGGGCCAATAATTAAAAGAACTGTTTCCGGCATTGTTTTGTACAAAAGTGCCGTTGGATCCCAGGTAATTATTATAGGTTGAAAGCTGTAGCGAATCTGCCGTCTGAGCCCAGGTGTATTTAAATTCAGGGCCAACTGCTGTGTTGGGATCACGCAGCGGAATTGCATCATCATCACAGGATGCTGTCAATACCCCTAATCCTATTACAGAAAGCAACAGGATTGTATAACGTTTTGAAAATAATTTTTTCATAATATTTTAGGTTTTAGACTTTAGATTTTCTCAATATTGATTTGAAATTGGGAATATTTAGTCTTTTATAATTATAATCTTTGCACTGATACTTCTTTTAAAACGTCTCTCAAAGACAATCTTCAAGAGACGTCCTGGTTATTTACAGAATTGTAAAACTATGTGTATAGGCAGGCGCTGCCGCACTGAAATTAATTTCTGCATTTACGTTTTTGTTGTCTACTGCAGAAGCAAATTTGAAACAGTTGTTCCAGAAATCACTTGTTACTGGAACCATATACCAGAATGATGCTGCTGTATTCGCGTCAGGCCTGTTGTTGTCTCCGTTGATACTTCCGTACCATTCTTCGCTTGTAGTCGCACCATTTACAACTGTGAACTTAAATTTATAACGCTCGTCCCTTCCCCATGATTCTTGTTTAAATTCAATTTTTTTATTGGCTGCTTTCCAGATACCGCCACCTGCATAAGTATACTCAAACATGTACTCGCTGCGGGGAGGAAACCATAATTCTATTTTCTTGATTTCGGTCATAGTGGTTGATCCGGCACTAAAGTCAATTACAATTTTATATACTTTACTATCTCCTGCGTAAGTGGTTTCGCCATTTTCTTTCAATTTACCGTCAGCAATATAGAAAACCTGCGGAGTACCATTTTTTGTGGTAATAAACTTGTAAGCACCTGCACTTAACTTCGTGTAAATTTCAAATTTTGTTGTACCTGTTTTTTTGAAAGCCTGAGCAGCTGCAGCAGTTGCCCCTGTTTCTGAACCCGTTCCCGTAATAAACAACTGATCAGGCGTTGGGAATCCGCTTGCTGTTAGAACTTCGATAATACCCGAAGCTGCTGATTTTTGAACGTTGATCCCTTTAGAAGAATGAACAGTCCATTTTAATTTTCCAACAGTTTCAGCTGCTATTCCTGCTAATCCGGCAATTTTGTTTAATTCTGTAAAAGAAAGATTGAGTGTTTTCTGAAATCCGTTTCCATCAGAAGGAACTACATAAATCGGTTTGGAAAAATCTCCGTTTTCTTTGTCGAAGACAACATCATACAGTACTACGCCGTTGTCTTCTGCTTTAGCGGCTTCCCACTCAAAAACGGCAGAACTTTGTGCATTAAGATCAAAAAATTTATTGTTGGCCGGTGAATAAAGCGCATTTACGGCACTCACATTCGTGTGGCTCATTTCGTCATTATCGCAGCTTACAAGAAATACTGCACATAGTAGTAATACTAATTTTGAATATATATTTTTCATGTTATTTATTTTAGGTTGTTAGTTCGTTTTTACCAATTTGGATTTTGGGATAAATTTGTATTAATCAAACGTTCATCTCTTGGTATTGGCCATAAATAATGTTTGCCGGGATCAAAAGTTCTTAAGTTTACTCTTAAGTAACCATTATCTACAGAGGATACGCCAAATTTGGCTCCGTGCGCATATCCGTTTAAAACATTTTCGGCAATCTTCCATCTTCTGATGTCAAAGATTCGCAAACCTTCCATTGCTAATTCTGTACGGCGCTCATTTCTTACGATTTCTTTAAGCTGGGCTTGTCCTAATGCGCTATTGTACGATAAAGCTGCCGCATCTGTAAAACCTGCACGGGATCTTATGGGTTTAATGGTCTGGTCCCATACGGCGCTGGTCATTTGGCTTAACTCACTTTTAGCTTCCGCATACATTAATAATATGTCTGAATACCTAAACAACATTAGATTTATTCCTGATTTTAAATCCGTTCCATGCTGTACATCGTAATATTTACGTGTAAAATATCCCGTTGGCGTTGAAGAAGAACCTTGTGCAAATTCATCCGGATGCTCATTCGTTGGAGAAGATCCCGGCTTGATGTAAATAATATGTGAACTTCCATCGGCTTCTTTCCAGTTGTACTGATCGTAAACTACGGTATAAGTAAGTCTTGGATCCCTGTTTATATAAGGATCGTTTTCGTTGTACCCTGAACCTGCTTCATTGATTTTTTTTCCATTAAGCATTAAATAACTGTCCACTAATTCCTGTGTCGGGGCCAGCGCGTTTAATCTTGAACCTGCCGAAATGGGTGCCATATCAAAAAATTCGCCCCACGTTCTGTCCTGAGGCACATATTGCAAACTCAGAATGTCTTCGCTGTTGTACTCATTTTGCTGTTGAAAAACACCCTCATAAGAAGGGAAAAGGCTGTACGTTCCGTAAGCATTCGCAATAAACGGCTCTAATGTCTGAACCACTTCCTGCCATTTGCCTTCGTATAAAAGTACTCTTGCTTTTAACGCTACAGCAGCTCCCATTGTGATTTTTCCTCTGTCTGCCGTGGCAAGCTGTGTGTTTTTTGGCAATGCCGGAATAATCGCATCCAGTTCACTTAAGATATAAGCAATAACTTCTGCATGTGATGTCCTGCTTATCGATGTTGCTTCCTGCAGGGACGGATCTTTCTTTAAAAGCGGAATATCCCCAAACCAGGTGGTTAACTGAAAATGCTGAAATGCTCTTAAAAAACGGGCCTCTGCTTTCATTCTTGCAATGACAACGGCGTCTGCATTGGGTATTCTGTCGATATTTTCCAATAAAAGATTACAGGATTTAATTCCGCCATATCTATCGTTCCATTCTTCTTTTATTCTTCCTAAAGAAGGGTCGTAAATTCCTGCTCCTAGTGAAGCTGCTCCCGCATTATCACCTCTCCCGTTATAAGCATTGTCAGAAAGTGCTTCATTATAAAAGAAATACTGGCTTTTTTGCATTTGCGAATAAGCGGTATTGAGCATCAATTGCGCCTTGTCTACGCTTGTCCAGTAATTAGAATCTGTAAACCGGTCTTCCGGTGCAAGATCAAGATCTTCACAGCTCACCAGTAGTAAGAATACTAATGGGATGAATTTTATGTGTTTAAATATATTTTTCATTTTGATTTTTTTTTAAAAACTGATATCAATACCCATTCCGTAATATACCTGCGTTGGATAAGCTCGACCGCTGTTAGCCCCTGAAGTCGACAGGCTGTTGTTGAATTCTGAAAGTTCAGGGTCCACAAATTTCACTTTAGACAAGGTCAGCAGATTTTGTCCGGAAACATAAACACGGAACCTGCTCATTCCTAAATTCTTAGCCACATCATCCGGTAATGAATATCCGATCTGTACATTTTTCAACCTTGCGTATGCACCATCATACAAATACATATCAGAACCTCTCCTGAAATTGTTTGTATTCGACTGTGTACCGTTGTTTGCCAGTCTTGGATATCTTGCATCCGGGTTTTGTGGTGTCCAGTAATCCAGTTGATGCGTGTACATTGTCATACCATAGTTGTAGTGAAAAGGCTCTACAAGCTCTCCTCTGATCATCATGGTTCTTTTTCCGACACCCTGGATAAAAATGCTTAAATCAAAATTTTTGTAATCGATATTGTAGGTAGCCCCGTAAGTGTATCTTGGAAATGGATTACCAAAGATAAATTTATCATTGTCATCGATTTTGCCGTCTTTGTTTACATCTACATAACGGTTGTCTCCGGGCTGTACTGTAATTCCGGCCGGAACTGCTGCACCCTGGATTTCTTCAACATTTTGAAAATAGCCGTCCCTCTTTAAACCAACGTAGGAATTGAAAGGCAGTCCTTCACGAAGAATTACCTGAAGCTCTTCAACACCCGTTAATTTCTCCTGTCCGTTATTATAGTCAAGCACTTTATTTTTAGAATCGCCAATATTTACAGTCAGGCTTTGATTGACTTGTTTTCCATTGTGTCTGTAGGTAGCACTAAATTCCCATCCTCTGTTTCCTACTTTGGCCGCATTAAAGTCGGGAAGCGACTTTCCGTACACTCCCGGTACCTGAGGCGGCACAAGGATGTCTGAGGTTACCTTGTCAAAAAAGTCGAATGAAACGGATAATTTTCCTTTAAAGAAATCTGCATCCAGTCCGGCGTTAAAAGTCGCTGCTTTTTCCCACTGCAGATCCGCATTGGCGAAATTAAATCCTGCACCGCTTACCGCTTTATTGTCAAATCCGTAAGCATTTTGAAAAGAAAAATAAGTCGTTTGATATTGGTAATTGTTTACATTTTGATTTCCAACAATTCCATAAGAAGATCTCAGTTTAATGTTCCCTACATTATTGCTGTAGTTTTCCATAAAATCTTCTTTGGTCAAAGCGTATCCAAGTGTGGCTGATGGAAAGAATCCCCATCGGATTTCTTTTCTGAATTTTGAGGAACCGTCGTATCTAAAACTGAATTCAGCAAAATATTTATCTTTAAAATCATAAGAAGCGCGTCCAAAAAGAGAATTAAGGCTATTTTTTGGAGAAGCCGGATTTTTATTAGGGTCGCTTCCGTTTGAATTATACGAATCCTGTCCAATAACGGTTTCACTTGTAGGCGTTCCCAGGTCGGGATCTGTAAATTTCTTGTAGATCCCAATTCTTCTTTCGGAATGATTTTCATTAGATACCCCTACTAAGGCGCCCACATTATGATTCCCAACGGCCTTATTGTATTCTACAATAAATTGTGTATTCAGGTCAAGGGCTTTGGTAGTTTCATCTCTGGTATCGCGATCAGCACCATAAACGCCTTGTGGCGAAAACTGAACTTTTTTCACCCGGCTAAACATGCTGCCATTCCATAAACGTCCTCCAAAAACTGCCTTAACTTTTAAGGAATTTGTTACCTTAAGTTCCGCATTTAAAGCTCCGAAAAGATCATCATTATCGTATTTTCTAAAACCTCCCTGTTCCAAAATACCCAATGAGTTAAACTGCTGTAAAACATCGTTGGTTAAGTAATTGCCATTTTTATCTTTTTGAGTATAATATAAGGGAACCCTGAAGGCATCCACCATTAAAGTACTGGTGTTTGAGGAATGGTCATTAATTAATTGTTTGGAATACGCTAATGTAGACGTTAGTTTAAATTTACCATACTCGTTGGTCAGGTTCATTCTAAAGTTGTAACGTTCCATACCTTTCGTAGGGCCGACAAAATTGCTTCCCTGATTTAAATACCCAAGAGAAACTAAGTAAGTTGAATTTTCGCCTCCGCCGGAAATAGAAAGATTTTGGTTTAACTGCGCTGCCGGTTTTACAATTTCTTCTGCAAACCATTCTGTATCCCCTTTCGCCTTTAGATCTGCAATCTGAGCAGCGGTAAATACGGCGGTTGTTTCACCGGAGTTAAAGGCTGCTTCATTTCTTAGCATTGCATTTTCATATCCGTGCACTGGTTTTGTAAAGTATTTTGGAGTATTAAATCCTGTAAGACTGCTGTACTGAATAGACATTGGAGTTCCTTTACTTCCTTTCCTGGTAGTAATCAGTACGACACCATTACTCGCTCTTGATCCGTATATGGCAGCACTACCGGCATCTTT
This sequence comes from Flavobacterium cupreum, assembly GCF_003996965.1. GTDB lineage: Bacteria > Bacteroidota > Bacteroidia > Flavobacteriales > Flavobacteriaceae > Flavobacterium > Flavobacterium cupreum. The sequence continues at coordinate 565,432 of NZ_QWDM01000001.1, forward strand.
CAAAACCGATACACTTTCGATATCTGCAGGATTCAGGGCATTAATATCCCCGCCCACGATGCCGTCTATAACGATCAGCGGACTATTGTTTCCGAGTGTGCTTACGCCACGAATGTTAATATTTAAACCCGCACCAGGCTCAGAGTTGGTTTGCTGGATGGTTAAACTGGGCGCTTTTCCCTGTAAAGCCAATGTTGCATTTACATTTGGTCTTCCCTTAAATGCGTCATTGCCCACCTGATCTATGGCACCAACGACTTTTCTTTTTTTCTGTGTACCGTAACCCACAACAATAACTTCGTCTAAGGCTGATACATCTAAGTCCATGGCTACATTGATCACACTTCGGTTATTTACTTTTACTTCAACCGGTTTGTAGCCAATCATAGTAATACGTAAAGAACCTGTACCGTTTTTTAAGGAGATCGAATAATGTCCGTCAAAATCGGTATTGACAGCATTTCTGGGATCACTCATGTCAATCACTGAAGCTCCGGGAAGAGACAATTGATCTGAAAGAGAAGTAACAACTCCGGTAATCTGAGTTTTTTGATTCTGGGCCGCCATAGGATTATACCCGCTACAAATGAGAATGATTGTGAGAAAAAAATGCATATAGAGCATCCTTTTCTTTCTGCAATTTGATTGTTTCATCATGAAAAATTTTGGTTAGTTAGTTTTTTTGAATTAATAAAAAAGCTAAAGAAGTTTCTCTAAAAAATTAGTTGTGAAGGTTCAAACGTTAAAAAGGCTCCGGAACATCTTAATCGTTAAAAGCACAACACATTAACAATAACTTATCAATTCATGACAAATATACTAAAACGTTTTAGTATAAAAATAAAAAAAACACTACCCGTAATTTTTATGTTAATTTTACAAGATATGCGTTTATTTTTAGCCTTATTTTGAAGATAATTCAATACATTTCTACGAAAACGTTATAAAATGAGGCAAAAATAAAGGGCCATAAATGACCCTCAAAATAAATTATGCTGAAAATGAAGACAATTTGAAGCGGAAGTGCATAAAAAACTAATACTATTTATCAAATAAATGTATTGACAATGAGGTTAGTGAGAAGGATAAATGTAAATTTTAAATCGTTACAAAAATGAGTGTAGTCTACAGACTATTTGGCTAATGAAGATTCACGAATGATTAGTTCTGTTTTTAAAATAATTTTATGACTGGTTTCGGTAACGTCTTTTTTCTTTAAAAGCGGTAACATTACTTCCATCAACTTAGTACTTATCTCTACTAAAGGCTGAGAAACAGATGTAATAGAAGGATCGTAAATTTTGAACATGTCATTGTCATCAAAAGCAATAAGGCCAAGATCTTTAATCAGTTTTGGATTGGTTTCTTTTAAAACTTCCAGTCCGCTTTGTGCAAGGTAATTAGTAGCAAAAAACATCGCATCTAAATCCGGATCCTGTTCTAAAAAGTTTTTAATATATTCTTTGCCTCTTCCTTTGATGATCTCATGAAAAGGAATTTGAAGTGTGTTGGGTTTCAGACCATTTTCGTTTGTTGCTTTTTCATATCCGGATAAACGTCCATGCATCTGACTCTGATCTGAAGCTGTAGTAACAAAACCGATATTCTTAAATTTATTCTGGATCAAATGCGCTGTGGCATCATAAGCAGCCTGTTCATTGTCGATCACCACACTGTTGCAGTCCAGTCCTTCAAAAAACCTGTCCAGCAAAACAACAGGAATATTATCTTCTATTAATTTTTCGATCGTGTCCCTGATGCCCGGAGAAGGTACAATGATAAATCCGTCCACCTGACGAAAATTAAATAAGGTGATTAATTCATTTGATTTTTCATCATCATTTTCGTTACTGCAAAAAATAACTTTATAGCCTTTTTCATAAGCGATATCTTCAAAAATACGTGCCAGTTTAGAGAAGAAGTTGTTTGAAATATCCTCAACCATAAAAACAAGAATTTTTGATTTTCCGGTTCGAAGACTCTGTGCAATCTGATTAGGTCTGTAGTTTATTAATTTTGCATAATCTAAAACCTTTTTTGTCAGCTCTTTAGAAATGTATTTTTCTTTTGCCTTACCATTCAACACAAAAGATACTGTCGTAACAGATATCTTTAATTCATCAGCAATATTTCTAATAGAAACAGGTTTTTTTTTCATTTTATAATCATTTTATAATCCAAAACTACAAATATTAGTCAAATATAGTAAAGTTATCATTCCGCCGTATGTAAGTATGCGATATCAACCTTTTCCAGTGTTATTTTTAAATTTAAAAAAATAAAAAAAAGAGGTCTTCACTTCTCTTTTTTAAACATTCAGAATAACATCCAAACCTAAACAGAAAGACTTGTAACATCCGGTATTATATTGTCAAAAAACAATACTATTCTGTTACTTACCTTCCATATTACGGCAAATATACTAAAACGTTTTAGCAAAATACTAGTATTTGTATTGTACTCTTATCAGTACTACAGCAATAACTTTACAGAATAACACACTATTAAACATGCCTTCTCCGGGCTAAAACTGGCGAGTATCAAAAATGACAATACATTAAAATGACTACAAAGCCGGGAAATTACTACTCCGTAATAGTAATAGAATAAGATCCCGCTTCTAATTGGAAAACTTTATACAATCCCTCATTGGCGGCGCTGTTTTCTTTTGGATAAATATGGACTGTATTTTTATTTTCCAGATACAAACTCGCGTTTGCGTTTGGCGGAATAGTGATTGTGTAGTGAATTTTTCCTTTTTTATGTTTCCAACGCGATACGATTTCCCCGTATGGACTTTGAAATTTTGCTTCGAAAGAAGTAAGACCGTGCACAAAATGAGGCTTTAAGATAATGTGTTTAAAACCCGGTATGTTTTCGTCCGGAAAAATACCGCCCAGCCCTTTGTACATCCACGCACCAATTTCCCCAAACATTATATGATTCAGTGAAGCGTCATTTTTTTCAACATCAAGCGGCCAGTTTTCATACAGCGTAGTCGCTCCGTTTTTGATCCAGTACCCCCATGATGGGAAATCTTCCTGGGAAGCAATTTTATAAGCCGCGTCTGCGTAACCGTTTTCACTTAAAGCATTCAGTAAAGCTTTGGTCCCTAATAAGCCCACGTCAAGGTGAAAGTTGGTTTCCTGAACTTTTTTATATAAATTATCAGCTACTTTTTGTCTAAATTCTTGCGGAACCAGTCCCCAATAAAGCGGACCAGCCAGTTCAGTTTGTGTCCCGCTGCAATAAACAGCTGTTGTTTTGTTTAGAAACTGTGCGTTAAAGGCCTTTTTTATTTTTTCTGCCAAATTAAAATAGCGTTCAGCATCGTCTGTTTTTCCCAGTATTCTGGCTGTTTTTGCTAAAATCAGGGCATCGGTATAATAATACATCGATGACGTGAGTGCCTTAGAACTTGTACTTTTCACGGGAACCCAGTCTCCTAATCCCCAATCGGTTATACCACCCGGATAACGTTTTTCGATCAGATCTACATACTTTTTGATGTTCGGATACATTTTAGCCAGCAGACTGCTGTCTCCATAAAACTCATAAATTTTCCAGGGAATAATGGCCACCGAGCTTGTCCAGTCAGGACCTGTTGCAAACTGATAGCCGAATTTGCCCGGATTGGGAATAATATTAGACAGTCCGCCATCGGGTTGCTGTTCGTCCTGATGGTCGGCAAGCCATTTTTCGTAAACCGTGATTCCGTCAAAATTATAAAGTCCCGTTTCTACGGCCGTGTGGGCATCCCCGGTCCAGCCGTTTTTTTCGCGCTGCGGACAATCGGTCGGATAACCGAATAAGTTTGCCAGATAACTGCTATTGGTCGCTTTCCAGATCTTGTTGACTACTTCATTTGAGGTTTTAATAGTTCCAACTGCAGGGACATCGCTGTGCATTTCGAGTGCCAAAAGACTCTTTTTATCTAAAGCAAAAGGACGACTTGATGTTACTTCTACATATTGAAATCCTTTGTAATTGAATTTCGGTGAAAAATGCTCGCCGTCATTTCCTTTTGCAATATAAATATCCGTTTGGAAAGGATCGGAATTGTCAGTCGGACGGTAATGCAAATCGATATTAGACATATCAACTCTTCCGTTTTTGTATAACCGCTCGCCATGCTTGATGCTGAAAGTAGTTCCGGCTACCGCATTTTTTATGGAAAGCCTGACTGTTCCCGCAATATTTCGGGGAAATGTAAATACGTATAAGGTATCATTCCGTTTGTCCACTTTGATTGGTTTTAACTCATTGACAACACGGATAGGATGCATTTGCTGCGCTACCAGCTTAGAGGACGGGGCACTAATGCTTTTCGATTTTTCCCAATTGTTATCATTAAAATCAGGTTGATTCCAATTGCTTATTTCTTTTCTGGCATCATAATGTTCACCGGTATAAATACTATTAAAAATAACAGGGCTGTCTGCTGTTTTCCATGTTTCATCGCTAGTTATTGTTTCAGAAGTAGCATCGGTGTAGGTAATTTTGATGTTCACCAGGAAACGGGGACGATTGCGCCAGATTGTTTTGTCAAAATCCCAAACTGCTGTTGATTGGTGGTTGTACCATCCGTTTCCCAGCAGGATTCCAAATGCATTTTTGCCGTTTTGCAACTGCTTTGTAATGTCTAAACTGGCATATAAATTTCGGGCATCAAAGCGCGTAAACATTGGATCCAGCATTCGGTTTCCGACTTTTTTGCCATTGATGTAAAATTCATACAATCCCGCGGCGGCAATATAAGCACGAGCTGATTTTATTGTTTTTGCTGTTATAATTTCCTTCCTGAAATAAGGAGCCGGCTTGTAATGCATATCGTGTGAATCTGTTATCCAGCTTCCTTTCCAGTCCGTTGGTTCGAGCATTGCCGTTTCAAAGCGCTGTATTTTGGAAATTCCGGCCTCGTTTTTTTTGTCCCACACTTTTACTCTCCAGAAGTAAGTGGTAAACGATTGGAGTTTTTCTCCTTTATACGAAACTAAAACAGCATTAGAAATTACCTTTCCTGTATTCCAGACCGCTGCTTTTCCTTTTGACAAAGCGATTGAATCAATGCCAATTTCTATTTGATACGCCGTTTGTAACGCTCCTGGTCTGCTATCATGCAATTGCCATGAAAGTCTGGGTTCAGCTACATCAATACCCAACGGGTTAACAAGATGTTCACATTGAAGACGCACCGGAGCCTGAGCATATCCAATAAAATTGATCCATAAACAAAGCGAAAAAAAATGCAGTGCGGAACTGTATCGGGGTCTATGTTTTTTCATTATTGGGGTTTATTATTTAGGGAACTTCACCTTTTATTATTTACAAATTTCGTACTTATTTTCTACCTCTCAACTGACATTGGAAAACACCTGAAATTGAGAAAACACCTAACTTTTACAATTAGGTGTTTTGCCATTTTACTATTTTTCATTCGAAAGGGAATAAGGAAAATCGGCTTTTGAATTTCCTCTGTTTTTATTAGGAGTGCTGCTCATTTCAAAATCAATGACTGCCCCTTTTAATAATTCTGAATGGCTCAGCCAGTTATTGTTATCAACTTTGCCATTAAATTTCATGCTTTTGATGTACTTGTTCTGAGCGTTGTTTTCAGGCGCGTTGATCGAAACTTCTTTTCCATTTTGCAACTGAAGTGTGATCCTTTTAAATAAAGGTGCACCAATCACGTACTGATCGCTTGCAGGAGTTACAGGATAAAATCCCATAGCAGAGAAAACATACCAGGCAGAAGTTTGTCCGTTATCCTCATCTCCACAATAGCCGTCGGGCGTTGCTTTGTACATTCGGTTCATGGTTTCCTTTACCCAATACTGTGTTTTCCAGGGTTCGCCTGCATAATTATAAAGATACGTCATATGCTGAATCGGCTGGTTGCCGTGCGCATATTGTCCCATGTTCGCAATTTGCATTTCCCTTATTTCATGGATGACGCTGCCATAGTAACTTTCATCAAAAACCGGGGCAGACGAGAATACTTTGTCCAGCTGGCTTACAAAAACCTCACTGCCTCCCATAAGATCAATCAGGCCCTGCATATCATGAAAAACAGACCACGAGTAATGCCAGCTGTTTCCTTCTGTAAAAGCATCACCCCATTTAAATGGGCTAAACGGTTCCTGAAATTTTCCGTCTTTATTTTTTCCCCTCATTAAATTAGTGGAAGAATCAAATAAATTCTTGTAGTTCAGACTGCGTTTTTTATACAAATCGGTTTCTGATTTTGGTTTGTTTAAAGCTAATCCTAATTTGTAAATAGCAAAATCGTCATAGGCATATTCTAATGTTCTTGCCGCATTTTCATTAATTCCGGCATCGTAAGGCACATACCCTAAAGAACTGTAATAATCAATCCCCAGGCGCCCCACCGCTCTTAATGGTCCTGCATTATTGGCGCCATGAATCAGGGCTTTGTACAGATTTTCGATTTCAGGATTATTTTTCTTTTCACTTTTTAAATAGGCTTCCGCTACAATTGAAGCCGAATTGTTACCCACCATAATGTCTCTCAAACCGGGACTTGCCCACTCCGGCAGCCAGCCGCTTTCGTTATAAGCATTGGACAAACCTTCCTGCATTTGCTGATTTAATTCCGGATACATCAAGTTTAAAAAGGGATATAAAGCTCTGAAAGTATCCCAGAAACCGGTATCCGTAAACATATATCCGGGTAAAACTTTTCCGTTATACGGGCTGTAATGAACTACTTTTCCCTTAGCATCAAACTCATAGAATTTTCGTGGAAAAAGAAGCGAACGGTATAAACTGGAATAAAAAGTGGTAAATTGTTCTGCTGTTCCTCCTCCTGCTTTAATGCGGCTTAGTTCGGTATTCCATATCTTCTTCCCTTTTTCTTTTATTTCGTTAAAATCATCCCTGCCAAGTTCCTTCAGGTTTCTTTCGGCCTGCTCGTAACTGATAAATGACGAAGCTACTTTTAGATTTACTTTTTCTCCTTTTGCTGTTTTAAATCCAATTACGGCTCCTGCATGGTCCGCCTGGGTTTCTTTGATTTCCAGTAATTTATCTCCGTCGAAAGTTTTACTTACCGTGAAATCTTTATCAAAAATAATCACAAAGTAATTCTTAAAATTTGCCGGAACACCACCGCTGTTTTTAGTGGTATACCCTATTATTTTATTTTCTTTTGGAATTATTTTTACATAGGAACCTTTATCAAAAGCATCGATGACCACATATGCCTCATTTGTTTCCGGAAAAGTAAACCTAAATCTTGCCGCTCTTTCTGTTGGTGCAATTTCGGTCGTAACATCATGATCGGCCAGATAAACGCTGTAATAATAAGGGGTAACGATTTCTGATTTATGCGAAAACCAGCTTTCTCGTTCGGCTTCTTTAAAGCGAAGTTTACCGGTCACCGGCATAATCGAAAATTGTCCGTAATCATTCATCCAGGGTGATGGCTGATGGGTTTGCTTGAATCCTTTTATTTTTTTTGCCGAATAGGTATAAGCCCAGCCGTCACCCATATTTCCTGTTTGTGGTGTCCAGAAATTCATAGCCCACGGCATGGCAATCGCCGGATAGGTATTTCCGTTCGAAAGTGTGTGATCAGAATCGCTGCCAATTAAAGGATTTACCCAGTCAACAGGGTTTTCAATGTTGTTGATAATACCTTCTTGTGCCGATACGCATTGAAAGACAAAAAAGAAAGCAACTGATTTAATTAAGAAATTTTTCATTTATGATTTGTGTTTTCTCTACTTTTATTACTTAAAAATTGGGAAGTTTTTCTTTTATTTTTTCCCAGAACCCTTCATTAAAAATATGGCTTGATCCGATAATACTGGATTCTTCGGTGTTGTCCAGTATTGTTACGGAGATTTCAACATTGTTCTCTTTCCATTGTTGCAGCACTTTGGGTAAAAAAAGCGCATGACACCTGGCTATGTTTCCACCTATAATCAGTGAATTTGCTTCAAATTTCAAAATATAAGGCAAAAGAAAATCGCTCAGGTTATGGGCAAACTCGTCAAATATCCTGGCTGAATATTCGTTTTTGATACGGGCAATTTCTCTCACCCCATCAGCGCTTTTCTGGCCGCTGTACTCCTCATATTTTTTCAGAAACCATCTGGTAGAGAAATAATCATCGGCGATAGTATCCTTAAAATTTTTATCCCAGAGACAGCCATTTTCAGGCGCATCATAACTGTTTATTACCGGAATAACGTCGTTTAGAAATGAAGCTCCAAAACCGGTTCCTAATGTGATGGCAATTACTTTTTGGTCCCCTTTGCCGTCTTTTTGGCTTAAGGCACTTCCTATTCCGAACGAAGTGGCATCATTCAAAAATCGGAATGTCACATTTTTATTGTTCAGATACGGAATTAATTCCAGTGGCACATTCACATTATATAATGATTCGTACTTGTCATTTCCTTCAAACAAGGCAATTCCTGTTTCGTACTGAAATGGTCCGGGCATAGAAAAAGCAATACCAATCGGGGTATCAACATCAATTGTACTGAGCGTTCGATTGATAATCTCGGCCCACTTTTTCAGAATTACTCCCTTGGATGCCTTACTGTCAACGGCACCACTAAAATAACTTTCGCTTATTATTTCGAGATTGTCCTGATTTACTGCCGCACTGCTAATATGGCTTCCTCCTATATCGACTCCTATAATTATTGACATTTTCTGGTGGTATTTTTATTTACTGACTTTTTAAAAATCTCTTCGTTTAATTTACTTTTTGGTTAGGGAAAATGGACGATCTGAGGCGTTGATCCCTCTTTTTTCGTTTGGTGTATTTTTCATTTCGAGTGTAAAAACACCGCCGTTTGTTAAATCGCCATACGTCAAAAAGTTTTGGGTGTATTCTTTACCATTTAGGGTTGCCGACTGAATGTAAACATTCTCTTTGCTGTTGTTTTTGGCCTCGATTACAAACTTTTTACCATTTTCTAAATTGATGGTCGTTTTTGCAAAAACCGGACTTCCCAAAACGTATTGGTCTGTTCCCGGGCAAACGCTGTAAAAACCAAGTGCGCTTAAAACATACCACGAAGAGGTTTGTCCCTGATCTTCATCACCCGGATAACCGTTTTCGGTAGAATTGTACAGTTTTTCCATAACATCTCTTACGTGATATTGCGCTTTCCAGGGTTGTCCTGCGTAATCGTAAAGGTAAATCATGTGCTGAATGGGCTGGTTTCCGTGAGCGTACTGTCCCATATTCCCTACTTCCATTTCGGTCATTTCGTGAATTTTACCGCCGTAAGTTCCCACATTCACCGTGTTTGGGCTCGAGAAAACGGCATCTAATTTTTTGTTGAAATTAGCTTCACCTCCGAGTAGATTAATCAAACCCTGGGGATCCTGAAAAACCGACCACAGGTAATGCCACGCATTTCCTTCTGTAAAAGGGCCTCCCCATTCGTACGGATCAAAGTTTGATTTCCATTCCCCGTTGGTATTTCTGCCTTCCATGAAACCATCTTTGGCATTGTATACATTTTTGTAATTGTACATTTGTCTGGAGAAAACGTCCTGATAGAATTGATTATCTGTCATTTTTGCCAATTGATATCCGCAGAAATCATCGTATGCATATTCTAATGTTTTTGCCGTTGCTTCTCCATATTCCGGATACGGAACGTAGCCCAGAGTGAAGTATTCTTTCCAGCCGTGTCTTCCGTTTGAAGGGCCTTGCGGGCCTTTATTGGTGGCTTCGTGATAATAGGCTTTTAGTGCTTTTTTAGGATCAAAAGTTCGGAATCCTTTTGCCCAGGCATCTGTCAGAAGTGAAATTCCGTGATTCCCGATCATACTTCCGGCTTCTGCGGGAAATGACCATGACGGCAGCCAGCCAAACTGATCGTACGCATCGACCAACGCCCCTACATAACGTCCGTGCATTTGCGGGGACAATAGCGCATTCAAAGGAAATTGCGCCCTAAAGGTATCCCAAAAACCGGTATCTGTGTACATGTATCCGTCGTGTACTTTTACATCGTACGGGCTGAAATAGACCGGACTTCCGTCGGCTTTTTCTTCATAGAATTTTCTGGAGAAAAGACTCGCCCGGAACAAACAGGAGTAGAAAGTCCTGAATTGTTCTTCGGTTCCGCCTTCTACAACCACTTTTCCCAATTGTTTGTTCCATACTTTTCTGGCGGCTTCTTTGGTATCTTCTAATTTTTTGAAGTTTCCTAATTCCTGATTCAGGTTTTGTTGCGCCTGCTCGTAACTTATATAAGAGGAAGCGATTTTTACCTGAACGGTTTCGCCGTCTTTAAACTGAAGATAGGCACCTGCGCCTTTTCCTTCTAACGAAAGTTTATCTGATTTTTCGCCGTTTCTGTTTTCCCAGGTTCCCTGTGTTTTGAAAGGTTTGTCAAACTGAATTACGAAATAGTTTTTTAATTCTTTCACCTGATCAAAACCTTTTCCGTTTTGAACAAAACCGGTAATCTTGTGGTTTTTAACGTCAATCGTCACACCGCTCATTCCGGTATATCCGTCCAGAACAATAAAGGCAGTTTGCTTTTTCGGGAACGTAAAACGCATGTGAACGCCTCTTTCTGTCGGAGCCATTTCGGTTGTTACATTATTCTCAAATTGTACTTTGTAGTAATGCGGTTTAGCAATTTCATTGTTATGACTAAATTTTGCTGCTCTTTTATCTTCGTTCAGTTCTAAAGCGCCTGTTTCGGGCATTAATGAAAATACGGCGTAATCATTGGACCATGAACTGCATTGATGTGCCTGCTGAAATCCCCTGATGGTTTCCTTGAAATACTGGTATTTCCAGCCATCGCCGTTGTTCCCGGTTTGAGGTGACCAGGTATTCATCCCGAAAGGCAATGCCGTTGTAGGATAGGTATTTCCTTTTGTCAGCTCATGTTTAGAATTGGTTCCCTGCAAGGTGTTCACATATTGCGTCAGATCTAAAGCCTGTGCGTGACCTGAAAATTGTGCTAAAAGAAAAAAGATTAGATATTTATGATACTTCATGTTTTCAGTTTTATTCGTAATTAATCTACCATTTCAGTTGTACGCTGATGCCTTTGCTGTCGTTTTCAAATTTTAAAAGACAGGTTTTGCTGGCTTCATCCCAATTCGTGGTAAATGCTGTACTCGTTTGTTTGGCATCATTGCTCAGGATTATCTCCGAAGGTTTTGATGGCAAAAGAATGCGCATGGCGTTCATTGTATTTGATGGACTTTTGGTTAAAAAGGAATAACTGTTTTTAGTCGTTTTTTCTTCGTAAACCCTAGAAGCCGCAGCCAATACCTGAGGCTGTTTTTTATTTTCAATTCGGTTTAAATCGAATAAATAAGCCTGTTCGCCGGGATGGATTGTTTTTTCCTGTAAAACAGGCAATTCGGGGTCAAAAAGGTCAATCACTGGTCTTTTTATATGCAAAGGTTCCTTGTTGTCATTTTCATCTAAAACAGCGATAATGTCATAAGGTCCGCGCTCCAGATAATAGAAATTTTTAAGTTCCAGTTTTTCTTTGGGCACCGCATTATGATAGGCTTCAGCAACGATGTCGATAAAACCTGTGTCATTATTTTTTTCTAAAACCAGCTCTTTTGGATTTTTTCGAACTATAAAAACATTTCCTTTTCCATAAGTGTAACTTGTTTTTGAATCTTCTGCTTTCAGGTTCATTAATTCGAAAAGATGTTCTGATGGCGCTTTGTAGGCATTCCCGTTTTGGTTCCACCATTCGGTTACTTTCTGAAACGGGTCGTCATCTTTTCCGTAATAAATCAACATTCCGCCATCTTTTACCCATTTGGCCAAAACCTCATGATTTTTAGCCGAAAGCGGTTTCATGTTCGCATACGACATGATCAGGACTTTGGTATCCTTTAAATTAGAAACTAAATCCAGGTTTTCCATGTGAACGGTTCCAACGGGAATTCCTCTTTTCAGCAACGGCAACGCCATCCCGTAAAAATTAGAAAGTGACGGATCTGTGTACCCGTCATGAAGCGGAAAACGCTGAAACATTATCGAATTCGCCAATAAGACATTGATTCCTTTGGTTCCGTTGATTTCATTTTTTGAAAGCGGCATGTTATTCAGCGAATTGATCATCACCTGCATTTGCGTGCCGTATGCTTTAGAAAGCGGTTGTTTTTCCTGACCTTCTTCCATCTTAAATTTACCTAAATAAATTCTTGGCGGCCAAGGCATTACTTCATAGCTGGCTACGGTTGGGTACATCAACTGAGCGGTAAAAGTGGCCTGATAATTTTTCTTGTAATCGGCCCAGGTCTGACTTCTGTCTTCTATTGGATCTGTCAGAAAAAACATTTCCCTGCCGGTTGGAGCCGTCATCGAAACCATTGAACCGTATTCTAAAAAGGCATTTTCGAAAGTCCTTTCTTTAAAATCTCCGTTAAAATAAACCCTTTCACGGGAAGTTCCTGTCCAGACCTGTGCAATGTAACCGTCCATGTGTGGCAATTGTGCCAGACTGGCTTCAGGACTTACGATTTCCCAGGAAGCATAATTGATTAAGGAATGTGTCGGGACATAACATTTTACTTTTCTGCCAATGCTTTTGCTATAGGTATGAACGTATTCAAATACATTTTTCAGGGCATTGAAATACAAATCGTATTTTAGTTTTGAGGACAAATAAGTGGCTTCCGGAGATTCGTGCTGGGCCTGCCAGGGCGATCCGTAGAACTTCTGCCATTCGTTTTTGAAGGCGTCGCTATAGCCGGCTCTTGCCCAAAATTCAGGTTCTTCGAGATAAATCGCGGTCGATCCTGCATCAATGGCTTCTTTTACCAATCCTTTGATGTAGGCAATATATCCGGCGGTAGGAACGGTGTACGGAACATCTTCGCCATGCCAGATGATCTCGCCGTTTTTCATTTTCTGACCTTCGTCAAAATGGGGCTTGCCGTCGTATTTTCCTTTAAAATAGTCTTTATATTGTCCCCAGGCAATACCGGTCATAAACTGAATGGTATAGCCGTGGTCTTTCCAGCTTTTGGCTCTCTCTTTAAAATTTCCGCCGGCATCGTTTATTCCGTAAACAATAGCCGCATCTGCCCTGACATCATAAGCAGGACTCCAGGCATCAGCTACCTGGAATACTGTTTTGGGGTCTTTTTTTTGCGCAAAGAATTGCGCCGGCAAAACGAAAAGACCTGAGAGGATTATTATTTTAGAATATTTTTTCATTTCCAATTTATTTTTGGGCAGGCGGTGCAATTTGCATAATACCTACCGCACTGCAGGCTTCGAATGACTGAACGGTTAAAACCGGACAGGGAATGTCATAATCACGGAACATGATGTTTCTGTTTTTGTCTCTGTTTCTCCAGGCTACATCACCGTTTTTACGAAGCCATGGCAGGTATTGCTCTTGTCCTCCGTCGTTTACCAATGCCATGGTGTATCGTGCAAAAATGGCTTTCAGGACTCCTTGTTCGTTCCAGTCGCCTTCGGCAGGAAGAATTCCTTCTGCGCTTGACATGACGTTTTTTGTATAATCGGCGGCTAATTTTGCATCATTTAAATAGGCTGCGTCTTTGGTTTCTTTATAAAGTGCTACTGCAGCTCCTATACAAGTTCCCTGATTGTAGGTGTAATCAGACCAGCCCGGATTGTTTCCGATTTTATTATCGGCTACGCGTCCTGTTGTTTTTTCGAATAAATTATTTTTTGACCAGTCGTAGATGCTTTTTGCTTTTGTCAGATACTCTTCGTCACCGGTGATTTTGTATAATTCCATTGCTGCAATGACAGTTGGATAATTGATACAGGCGTTTTTTCCCGAGTGCTGGAAATCCCAGAACATTCCGCCATTGACCGGATCGTATGAACCATTCCACACATATTCAAAACCTTTGATGGAGTTTTGTAAATATTCCTCATTTTTAGTGATTTCATATGCCCGGCTTAACGAAATTACCCACCACATCATATCATCGTAAATGAACCATTTTACTTTGTTGCTGTAATTGAAACCGTCGTATTCCTGATAAGCGCCCTGATAAATATCCTTGATCAGCGTCAGGTATTTAGGATCATTGGTACGTTTATAAGCATCCATGGCAATGTCCCAAAAAATAGCCTGTGTCCAGATCGAGCCTAATCCTCCTTTTTCGGTTGTGCTGTAATATAATTTTGCTGTTGGATTGTAAAACTGTTTGTTGAACGCCTCGTAGGCAACTGTTGCGTCAGCAGTTGTATACGGTACAACATTGCTGATGTCCGGTGTCCATAAAGGTGGCCCTGTAGGCTCGTCATTGCTGCAGAACGTAAAAAGAAAACTCGCTACAACCAGATAAACTATTTTAATATTTTTCATAATTTTTATGTTTTATTTTTTGGCTGTTTTCCATTTTAGAAGCTGCATGTAATATCCTCCTACTACAGATCTTGCTTTAAAGTTTACCGTATGTCCGTCTATTGTCTGGTGCCAGTCACTTAATGGTACTCTGTCAGGAGTTTCGTTTGCATAATCCCACATTGGGTTCACGATGGCGTCAAAATCTTTTTGATTATCGGCCAGAGTTGCGGACCATATTACCCAATCCGATTTGGTGTAATTTTCACGGCTGTCTAAGGGCATCCCGTATTTGTTTTGTTTTGTTAAGTAATACGCAACTTCTGTTTTCCGAACACTTTCAGGAAAAACGTTCAGGCCTAAAATAGTATCCCAGGCCAGGTTGTATTTTTGGCTCCAGGTTCCCGGTTTTCCAAATGCTAAAGAATAGTGATCCTTATCTTTGGCCAGATCCATCCATTTCAACGCCATTTCTTTGGCTTCAGCCGTAAACTCCTTTTCTGTTTTTTTATCGCCTAACATTCCGGCCAGTTTTCCGTAAGCGGCTAAAGCTTCAATTGCTTTTATAGAAAGATTGGCATTACGTGCCAAATGTCCGGCAAAGTCATCTGTTGATAATTGATTTTCAGGATCAAAACCACTTTTTCGTAAGTAATTTGCCCATTCTGTAAGGGTTGCCCAGTGTTTCTTAGCATAATCTGCATTTCCCTGCTGTTGTGCGATGGCCGCTACCACCAGTATTGCATTTCCTCCTTCTTCAACGGGCATATCTTCGCCGTAGGTTTGTCCGGTTGCAATGGGATAGGTTCCTAAATCGTGTGCCGGAAATGGTTTTTTCCATTTTCCGCTTTCGCTGTAATAGAAGATTCCGTTTAACATTCCTTCCATTAATTTTGGATTGTAAAGCAAAAATAATGGTGCTGAAGGATAGGTAAGATCGACTGTATTGATAGAGCCGTTACTGTGGTTTTCTTTGGAAAGAAAAAGAATATCCCCGTTTGGGGCCTGCGTAATCGAATGCGCCGCAATAGCCTGTCTGTAAGCCAGAACACACAAATCGGCATATTTTTTTCCGCCTGCTGCTACAGCATCAGTTTGTAATTTTGCATCAAACTTTTCGCTTTTCAGGATTACTTTTTTATACTCTGAATTTGCCTCAGCAAGTGCTGTTTCGATTGTTTTTCCATCTTTTTTCCACCACGGTTTTAATGGAGTGTCAAAATAATTTACCGCAAACAATTCGTCGTAACCCATCAGTAATATTTGTTCCTGTGCTTTTTTTCCAACATCTCCCAGGTCAACAATAGTGTTTAGGTATAAATTATTTCCTTTTACGCTGTTCACTTCTGAGGCTGCTTTTGTGGTAACAAATGGTTCCAAACCACTGTTTGCAGATGAAATATATTGTTTTACATTTTTAGCAGACTGGGTTGCCACATAGGCATATCCCCAATCAATACGCAGATCATCCCCTTTCTTCTGAAGGACTGGCTGCTGTACGGTTCCGGTTTTTAAAATTGCTAAATTATTCTGATGGTAGCGCCATGCTTCTACTTCCTGCGCCGGAGAATCTACGGCCAATGTACTTGAAGCACCTAAATAAAGCTGAACGCTGTGTTTCTGATCATCTTTTGATTGCACTGAAACCGAAATATAACTTACCGGACGGCTTAATAACTGTAAATCATCTAATAAAAGCGGTGATGTAAAAGTTACTTTTAGTGCTGCTTTTCCACAATCAAAAGTATATTTTGTGTTTGTAGCTTCAAGGGAAACATTGGTTTGACTGGCCTGGTGAATGGTTACATTTCGCATGGATACATCTTCGGTCACTAAACCTGCATCAAGCCATTGTCCGCCTGCTGTATTTTCGATATGAACGGCCAAAACATTTCCTTTTGATTTCAGTTTTGTCAGTACAGCCGGTTCAATTGCAATGTATTTGTACTGGTGTTTCCAGCCGCTTACCTCGTAGATTTTTTCTCCGTTTAAATATACCTGAACGTTATCATCATGGCGCAGTTTCAGGAATAATTTACGGAAGTTTTTATCTGCTAAGTCAAAGGTTCTTCTGGTCCATAGATTCTTGGATTTCCAGCTTGTTTTGGCTTCTGAATCGTCATCTGTAAAGGGTGCTTTTCCGGTTTTCCATGAAGCGGCATTAAAGTCAGCATTTGTCCAGTCAGAAGACGGGGTTTCTTCTGTATATTTTACGGAATAGTTTTCTTCATCGGCTGTGGCCAAAACTGTTTTATAGGCAATTGATTCTACGCCCAGAAAGCGGTATACTTCGCCATCTACTTTTACTAATCCGGTCAAAGACTGGTCTGTTCCTGTCCAGTGCTGGGTTGCCACTGTGTTTAACTCATTTCCGGCAGACCAGACACTCTGATAAGGCGTGTGCGTGATTAAAGGATAAGACGGTGCTCTTAAGACCTGAGCAGTACCGCTCGTGACTACAGCCAAAGCAATGGTTATAATCGATATATATTTTTGTATCATTATGTATTGATTTTTTACTTTTAAAGCAATTTGCAAAGTTTAAATGATTGGGAGCATCCTGGCTAACCAGGCCAGAATGCCCGTCAATCGAACTACTAAACTTAATTTAAACTAAATCTTTATTTTCTAACGAAATATTGTCTCCACTCGCTGATCTGGATCGCATCACTACCATAGTTAGCGGTAATGTTTATTCTGTAATATTTATACGCTGTTGTATTAGTTACCACAAATTCCCTGGTTTGATTCCTTCCGCTAAAAACCTGATTTGTTCTTGTGTCTAAAGACGTCCAGGACGAACCATCGTCAGAACCCAAAAGTTCCCAGTTTTTAGGATCTCTGTCCGGTGCATCATTACCGGAGGTAAAGTTGTATTTGTTGACAACTGCAGCTTCTGTAAGTTCCTGCTGCATCCAGAAATTGATATTATTGGTATCTAAACCGCCAACCAAAAACTTAGAGCTTAAGTCATTATCAATTAATTTTAATGACCCTTCGCCTCCCTGAGCTCCGTTACCGTTGTCTTTGCTCACGGTTATTGTAGCGCCTACGGTTAAATCGGTAATGTTTACAACAGGTGTAAATGGATAATTCAGGGTTGGAAAATCAGCACGGGCGTCTAATAATTGTTCCTGCCATTCGTCGCTCCATCCAAAAGCTGCTTCGGCAAGTGGCTGCAAATCATCTCCTGTGGCACCGCTAAAAAAGTGTACAAACTCTCCCATGTTCATATCATGCGCATACGTATTTCCATTTGTCGGGTAAAATTGTGCCGTAAGTTTAAAGAAGTTTCCCAGTGACAAACTTCCGCCATGATCTTTGTAAATTGGAGCGTACCAATCCCTGAACCAATAGGTGTTTTGTTTTGGAAAAGTGGATGTTTTTGCGTTGTTAGCCGCTGCAATACGATCTGCATCGGACTGCATTTGCAACTTTGTATAGATATCATATAAGAAGATTTGCGAATAGGTATCTCCCCAAATCGCTTTTGCGGGAGAACCGTTTATGCCTCTGGAAGACGTTTCTACAATCTGACTTACCGCCAGTAATGGGTTGTCGATATTGTTTCCTTTCATTTCATATCCTTCGAAGGCAATGTCAAAAATACTTCTGTTTCCGCTCGCGGCGTTAAAAGTCGTTGCTACATAGATTGGTCCTTTGCTTTTGTCATGAAAGACAGCATACAATCTATTGTCTCCGCCAAAATCCCCGTAAGTGGCTGTTACTTGTTTCCAGGTGTTTTTAAAGAAATCATTTGGCCAGTCTAAAGGTCTTTTGACCTCACTATCATAATATACGGCGACACTTTTATCAAAAAACTGACGGTACAGTTTATCGGTGTGACCGCTCCAGTTTTCTTTAATTTCCCGTGGGGGTGCTCCTGCAGGATCTGTGTTTACAATTGCATCCGGCAATCCATCGATAACGGAATCATCGTCGCTGTTGCAGGAACAAAATAAGCTGGTAACAAAAATTAATGAAATAATTTTTATGATATTTTTATTCATAGGTTTAGGTTTTAAAGGTTATTTAAGCGCTGTTTGTAGTTAAAAAACAGCGCTGTAAAATAGATTACCAGCCGGGATTTTGAATCAACCTGGTGTTTGTATTCAGTTCTCTTTGTGGTATTGGCCATAAATAATGTCTTTGATTGAAAATCCTTTGTTCAAACACTACACGTTTGTAAAAGTTAGCTTCATCGGTCGCATTAATATCCATACCGTGAAAATCACCGGCGAATTTTGTGATGGCTTCTTTCCAGCGGCGAACATCAAAATAACGCACGTTTTCAAAGGCAAGTTCTACTCTGCGTTCCTTATGAATGGCATCACGCATTTGTGCCTGTCCTCCGGGAACCGCTAAACCAGCATCTCCGTATTGTGGCACTCCGGCTCTTTCTCTGATTTTATTCAGGTAAATTAGGATATCCGGATTTGCAGGATCTGATTCGTTTAGGGCTTCAACATAATCCAGATAGATTTCTGCCAGTCGCAACATTGGGATACTTCTGTTGGTATTATTTTTATTTCCTGTAATCATGGTTTTTCTTACCACATAACCGGTTGGCGCATAGTCATTTCCTGATCCTACGCCACGACCGGAATTTCCGCTGTACCATAAACCTGTAATAATATTTCCGAACTGGCGGTTTAACCAAAGGCTTTCATTATAAGTAACGCCCACATAGAATCTTGGCTCTCTGTTTACCCATTGGTTGTAAGTCGATCTTTGCTGCACATCAAATGGTGCCTGAAAATTCGAGAAACCAGTGGATTGATACCCCGAAGCAGGATCATCGATAGAACGGCCGTTTGACGTAAAATAAGCATCAACCATTTCCTGCGTAACAGCCAGTCCGCCTGCTCCATGCACATCATCAGGATATCCAACATGCTTTGGTGTCACGTCATAGTGGTATGAAATTCCACCGCGGGGACGGGCATAGATCATTTCCTTATTCCAGTCTTTAAGCATTACATCACGTGTTGACAAATAAGGATTGTAAGATCCGTCTGTATTGTATTCTTTGAATAAATCATATGTGGCCGGGACATATTCGTCAATAAATGCTTTTGAGGCAGCTGCAGCTAATTTCCATTTGTTTACATCTGTACTTTGAGTGATAAATTGCTTGCCTGTTTCATCTGTAAAAGTGGCGTAATCTGTATTTCCGTTAAACAACGGACTTGCATTCAGCAACAACGTTTTTTCTTTGATCGCCAAAGCAAAAGGCCTGCTCATTCTGCCTGCATTGTCCCCTACAAACGAAACTGGCTTTAAAGCTTCAGCTCCTGTATTCAGTTCACTAATGATATAATCAACGCATTCCTGCATCGTATTCCTGTGCAGATTAAGCGCTACTAAATCAGCATCTACAGGAACCGGGGTTTCTCCCATAAGGATCACCGGACCGTAAATTCTAATTAAATTATAATACCAGTAGGCTCTTAAAACTCTGGCTTCAGCGATATACTGACTTGTTCTGGCATCTGAACAATCTTTACATTTTCCGATATTCTGGATTAAGGTAGAGCAGTCTCTGATTCCGCCATAAAAGTTAGACCACTGATCGGAGGTTTCCCCACTGGCAGCATTCCAGTCACCTATGTCCATAAAGTTACCAAAGTGGTTGGACAGCCAGTATTCCGCTTCATCAGAGGCTCCTAACCAGGGACCTGAATGTGAATTGGTTTCTCTTTGATCTAGTTCACTAGGGACACGCGAATAGATATTCGCAAGGTATTTTTCTACAGTGCTTCTTTGAGAAAAAGTTTCGTCGAAAGTTAAACGGTCGTCCGGTACCTGATCTAAAAAATCATCATTACAGGAAAAAAAGATAAGTCCCGCAAATATTAATATTAATTTTTTCATCACTTGATTATTTAAATAGTATAGTAATTGTTTTTTTAATTAGAATTGTATGTTAACACCAACAGACACGGTTGTAATGTTTGGATAAGCCCTTCCATTGCCTGAGTTTAATTCCGGATCCCACAATTTAAATTTTGAGAACGTCAGTAAATTCACTCCCCTGATATAAAACCTGGTATTTTGGATACTGGCTTTATTGGAAATTCTTGCGGGAAGATTATAGCCTATTTCAGAAGTTTTTAGTCGTAAGAAACTCACGTCTCTTAACCACCATGAACTAGTCTGCGTATTGTTGTTTTGTCCAATTCCGGAATCTCCATACGATAATCTCGGATAGGTTGCATAAGGATTATCACTGTCAGGAGTCCAACGATCGATGGCTGCCGTGTATAAGTTACCAATACCTCCGCCACCTACGAAAGGCTGAACCGACTGTCCGCTTAACATAATGTCCGCATCTGATTGTCCCTGGAAGAATAAACTTAAGTCAAAGCCTTTGTATTCTGCCGTTAAACCAAAACCATACGTAAAAGATGGAATATCGCCTTTGCCAATTAATGTTTGATCGTAAGAATCGATTTTTCCGTCACCGTTTAAATCCGTGTATTTAATATCTCCCGGCATGATTTGTCCAAACTGTGCCGGATACTGACTGCCGTCAGCCGGAGAAATAAAACCGTCTTTATTCACGTCATCTGCCAGTGTATACAAACGTTCAGCCACATATCCAAAACGGGAATTCAAAGGTGTTCCTCTTTTATCCTGCCAAGGATAAAGCTGTTCTGGATCACCGTTTTCGATAATTTTATTTTTATTGTACGTAAAGGTTCCCCTGAAGGAAAGTTTTACATCACTAATATTTTGGGTATAGTTGACACTTCCGTCAAAACCTTTATTATCCACCACTCCAATGTTTCCGTAAGGAGAAGCTGCCAGTCCAATATACATCGGGACATCTCCTCTTTGCAGGAAGGCTCCTGATGAACGATCCTTAAATAAGTCAAAGATTACTTTAAGACTGTTGTTGAAAGCATTTACTTCAATTCCTAAATCACGTTTGCGGGAAGTTGCCCAGGTTACATCTGAACCATAATAGGTTTCACGAATACCTGGTGTATATTGCGGATCTTCACCAAAATCATACCCCGGCTGACCGTCTTCCACGCGGCTTAAGTAAGCAAAACGTCCGGCTCCTGAAGATGCGCCGACTTTTCCATCGGAATACCTGAATTTCAAATAATTGATTGTGTTTTTGAGAGGGGCAAAAAAAGCTTCATTTGACACGACCCAACCTGCCGCAAAAGAAGGGAAAAATCCGTATCTGTTATTTGGAGCAAAATTTTCCGAACCATTGTAACCACCATTTACTTCTACAAAATACCTGTCATTGTAACCGTAAGTAACACGTCCGGCAAGACCTTGGTTTCTGTACGGAATAGATGCTGTAAAATCATTGGCAAAAGCATCTACATAATCAGACCTGTTAAACAATAACAAACCTCCAAAAGTGTGTTTGTTAAAAGTACGGTCGTAGTTAAAAGAGGTTTCTAAGTAAATTCTTCTGTTACCCCCATTCGATCTGTTGTATCCTAAATAGTTAGTACCAAAATTCGTTTGATTTAAAATCAGCTGACCGTCCTGGGTATACGGGGTATTTTGATCTACAAGATAAGTGCTGGGCTGTTTTCCCCTGTTCACATTTTGCTCGTTGTACGCATCGAAAGCGAACATTCCTGTCCAAGTCAGACCTTTGGTAAGTCCGCTTAAATTTTGTGTTATTCTTAAATTAGAATTGATTTGATTTTTAGTATTGGTTTTATAACCTCTCAGGGCTACCTGCGCATACGGGTTAAATACTGAATTGGGTCCTATCCCGGGGATAAAACCTCCCGGATACATTACCGGAAAATTAACCGGAGAAGCCTCAAGTGCGGCACTGTAAACTGCATCTGCGCCAAGTTCAGGGTAATTTCCTTCAGAAAGATAACCACGTACGCCAAGAACCATACTGGTTGTCTTAGTGATATCTATATTTAAATTGGTGGTGAAATTATATCTTTTAAAACGCGTATCAGAATCATAGCTCTCTGTGTTGCTTGTTTTAAATAATCCCTTTTCATCATAATATCCTAACGAGACATAATATTTAGCAGCTTCAGCCCCACCACTAACATTTACAGTAGCCTGACGATTTTGTCCGTATTTATCGTAAACAGCGTCCAGCCAGTTCACATCCGGATATAATAACGGATCGTATTTTGTCGCCGTACGGTTTATGGTTTCTTCAGAATATTTAGGTTGCTGCCCTCTGGTTACCAAAGCCTCATTGGCCAGACGCATGTAGGTTACACCATCTACTAAATCAGGTACTTTGGTAAAAGTCGTAATTCCCTGGTTGTAGTCGACCATCACTTGTGGTTTTCCAACTTTACCTTTTTTAGTTTCAATTAATATAACACCATTAGCACCACGAATACCATATACGGCCGTAGCAGATGCATCCTTTAAAATTGAAAATGACGCAATATCAATGGGATTCAAATCATCAATAGCACGCTCAACGCCATCCACTAAAATAAGCGGACTGGAACTGCCAAAAGTTGAAATACCGCGAATCCAAAGATCTGCACTGTTACTACCCGGAAGTCCGGAACGCTGTACGCCAGTCAGACCGGATATCCTGCCGGCCAGCATGGTACTTATGTTTGCCACCGGTTGTTTTAATTCGTTAACGTCTATAGATGATTGTGCACCCACAACGCTTACTTTTTTCTGTTTTCCGTAGCCGACTACAACAACTTCGTTAAGGGAGTTCAAATCTGAAATTAACTGAACATCTATAACTTCTTTATTGCCTACTTCGGTTTCCACCGATTTTAATCCCGTATAACTAAAAACTAAAATGGCTTTTTTGGAACTTACTTTGATGGTATAACTTCCGTCAAAATCGGTCTGGGTTCCGTTAGTAGTTCCTTTTTCTACAATAAAAACTCCCGGCAATGATAATTTATCATTATCCATCACTGTTCCTTTTATGGTAACCGGATCCTGCTGAAAGGCGATTCTGGCTGCAGAAACGGGGTTGGTCACGCAAAATGAAAGAAGCAGATACAGCAAAGTAATCTTATGTAATTTCACTTTACCGCCGGACCTGAACAGCTCCTGGTATTTCATTTTAAAAACAGTCTCTAAGAAATCTTTCGTTTTCATATAATGTCTGTGTTATTAATTTTTTTTGGTTAGTACTTCGTTAGTTATTTGTATATGACAAACATACTAAAACGTTTTAGTAAAAAAAATATAATTTCACATATGATTATTTTTTTTCATTTTTTTTTATACAAATGATAATTATCTTAATAATTATTTACTAAATCGTTTTACCAAAAGCCAAAAACGACACTTTTGACATTAAATCGGACAGCGTAAATTGATCAGAAAGGAAGAATTTATACCAAAATTATTACTAAAACGTTTTACTATCTCAGTATTAGCGATCTGGAACTAAAATAATTGGCTTATAGAGCTGGAACGATAAAAATAAGAAGTACTCTATACTTTGCAGGAATAAAGCTCTTTTGACTGATTATAATTTTCAGATAAAAATGATTTTCTTCCTGCTCTGTTAAAAGGGTTTGTGCCTAATTATGTTATATTTACCCTTTAAAGTGAATTCAGCATTATGGAAGATTATTTAATTGGTATTGGAAAAAGATTAAAAGAAATTAGAAAGAAAAGTGCTTTAACCATACATGAAGTTGCCGGCAGGGCCGGAGTGAGCAACGGATTGATTTCAAGAATTGAAAATGGCAGAACTATTCCGTCGCTTCCGGTTTTAATAGAACTTATCCATTCGTTAGATACTGATGTGACTTATTTTTTTGAGGGAGTCAAAAACATTAAAAATGCCAAGTTTATTCACCTAAAAAAAGAAGACTATCAGAAGATAGAAAAAGAAGACCGATCAGAAACAAAGGGTTTTAATTACTATCACATCTTTAGTAAAAGCATTAATTCTATCGGTTTTGAAGCTGTGATTCTTGAAGTCGAACCGGATAGTAAGCGTGAAAAAGTTATTACTGATGCCTGGGAATTCAAATATATTATAAAAGGAAGCGTGACGTATATTATTGACGATGCAGAAGTAGTTGTAAACGAAGGTGATTCATTATGTTTCAACGGAAGACTTCCTCACGTTCCTGAAAACAGAACTACAGAAAATTGTGTGATGCTGGTACTCTATTTCTATTCTGAAAGTAATAGCTGAAAAAATTAACCGCAAAGAGCGCGGGGAAATAAAACGCAAAGTTCGCAAAGTTTATGATCATAAACTTTGCGTAAACCTTAGCGTTCTTTGCGGTTAAATAAAATCACCGCGTTAAACAATAAAAAGGCTACCTCCAAAATGGAGATAACCTTAAAAAAAACAATAAACACAAATGCTAAAAGCAGTTTAATTTCCTGTTGGAAGCCAGGAGCGCCCGTCCAGAGACCATCCTGAATTGATTGGCACACCAAACCATTGCAGCGACGAATAGGCAATATCTACCATTTTTGGCACTACTCCGCCAGCGGTCCCGCATTTTAAGGTTGCCGTACTTGTTGTCCATGATGGCGTATTAGGAAAAGTAAGGGCAACTTGTTTCGGACTCGAATCCGTAAACGCATTTCCTGAGCCGTTATCACCTTTCCAATACCCGATAAGACTGGCGTAATCAGGATGAGAAGCTGTAACAGGCGAACAGGTATAATTGACAATCGAACTTTCTGACAAGGCTTTATTCCAAACGCGGACTTCAGCAATATTTCCGTTTACGTTTGCGCCATAAGTCAGGGTTCCGTCTTGCCCTACTGCAAAAGGCAATCCGGAAGTTAAGCTTCCAAAGGTACTTACAATAGCAGCTTGTCCGACAAAAGCGCCATCCTGGTATGTTTTTACCAATTTAGCGGTACGATCGACTACTAATGTCAGGTGATGCCATTTTCCGTCATTGATGGCACCTCCGGAAATATCTACGCGATTTTGAGTATCGCCAATATTTACTTTCCAGGTTCCTCCCGTATTAGCACAAATCACAAAGCCGCGATTTTTGCCACTTGCCCAGTTTTTATTAGAAACCAGAGACGGATCACTTGAATAACCGGAAGTTTTTACCCTGCATTCAACCGTGAAGCCTGAACTGCCAAAATTGTACAAGGCATTAGTTGTCGATGCATAAATACTATTCGAATTAAAATTGGCGAATTTACCTGTAATACCAGTTGTCGGATCGACAGGTTTTTCAATTTTAGCCGGAGTAAAATTTTTATTACTGAAGATGGTAAAAATATTTCGTTCTTCATAAGAGGAGCCGCCGTGGGATCCTGTTGAACCCGTTACTATTCCACCGTGATCGGGTGCCACGACGACCAGCCAGTCTTCATTGGCATAATTAGGCCTGTTTTTTAGCGCCGTCAAAATCGCACCGATATATCCATCCGTAGTTTCAACAGCTGCTTTATATTGCGGTACATTAATCGAAAATCCGTAACTGTGACCGGCATGATCCACATCATCAAAATGCAGGAATAAGGCATCCGGATTATCGTTTGTCAAGGCGGCTACCACTTCATTTTTTACCGCTAAATCTGTTGTTACTGTTTTCTCTACATCAATTCCGTCTACAATATAAGTGTTGATTGGCGCCCAGTGCACAATCGACATTGTTTTTAAAGCTGCATTATAGATTTCAAGGCGTTTTAAGAAGCTGGGATAAGTTCCGAAATTTGGACTTGAAAAGGAGTTGTCTGTTACGCCATGTTTTAAATGGGTCACACCACTCAGCATGGTCGACCAGCCATTGCCGCTCCAGGTTGGGGCTTCGGTTAGCGCATCTACACTGTATACGGCATTAGAAAGCAAGCCGTGAACATTCGGCGTATTTGCGCCCATCAGAACATCACCACGACAGCCGTCGATGCCTATAATCAGTAATTTTTTAGTGCCATTGCTTACGGCAGATTTATCCGTTTTCGGATTTTTAACAGCATTTGCCGCATTTTCATCGCGTGTAAGCGCTGCATCGTTGGTACAAGAAGCGACCAGAAGCACAATTGCCAGAATTGTAACGTAACTTAATCTAAAAATCTTTTTCATTGGGTTGAATTGTTTTAGGGATTACTATTGATTTACTTGTAAAACTATTTCCTGCAGGGATTTTTATTTTAACTAATTAGTATATTATTTGTGACTTGTTTTTCACAAATTAAAAATGTACGCCACGAATTGCCAGGATTGTAATCTTTTTAATCCTTTAATCAGTGGCAAAAACCAGGTGCATTCAAAAAAGTGAAATGCCTTTACTGAGTATCTAAATTCTATGCTTCTGTGTGTTTAAAAATCAATTCTCAATGCTATATAAGGAAGCAAGGGATTCTAAAATGTAATCCGGCTTTGCTTCTTCAAGTTGCGATCTGGTTTGGGCTCCGGATAAAACGCCAATGGTAATGCCACATTTAGCATTTTTGCCCTCTTCAATATCAATAGCCGAATCTCCGGCCTTTACTACTTTTGAGGCATCTGTAATAGCAAATAACTGCATCGCTTTGTAAATCATATCAGGAAAAGGACGTCCCCGCACCACATCATCAGCTGTAATTAAAGCATCGTAGTGCGTGTTTTTTTTCCAGTCTAATTTTTCTAATAACGTATTCGCAACATGATTGTTGTATCCTGTATTTAAAACTATTTTTACACCATCCTTTTTCAGGTTTTCAAAAACATTTTCGACCCCTTCTATTGGTACAACTCTGGCCGATAAATATTCCTGATCCAGGATTTTTTTGAAATGTTCGAATATTACATTTGCTTTTTCAGCATCCTTACTATCAAGGTGTTTTAAGATATCTTTTATGGCCTGATACTTTTCTTTTCCGGCACCTAAGGAAAGAACTGTTTCCAGAGAAACTTCAATACCAAAATGGTTTATTGACTTGTACAGCGTTTTATAAACGATATTCTGTTCATTGATTGTGGTTCCGGCCATATCAAAAACGACCATTTCAATTTCATTAATTTTCATCTCGTATATTTATTTTTATAAACATGCCATTGTCATGGCTTAGAATGCTTTTATTTATTTTTTTTCTCGCAGATTAGGCAGATTAAGCAGAATTTTTAATTTTTAATTTTTAATTTTTAATCCGCATAAAAATTAAACAGCTGCTTTAAGTATTAAAAATTTTATCAATAGTATGTTTGGCAAATCCTGCACTTCCCGTCATTCCCTTGCCTCCTATTCCGGTTATAATGTGAATGTTTTCGTCAACGGTATGTTCAAAAATATCTTTGGTTTTGCATTGCGAGTACATTCCAAACCATCTGCTTTGAATTTCGTAAGTGGGCAGATCAATGATTTTTTTCGCCTCCTCAATCATAAAATTATCAATATCCATATTCAGATCGAATCCTAAAGAATCTACGTCTTTTGCGCTGGCATATTCGTGCGAGTCGCCTAAAATCACTGATCCGTCCGTGGCTTGTTTGAATAAGATGTGAACACCGTACTTTTTCTCAAAACTACCCGGGTCTTCTTTTGCTTTAATGGATTGATACGATTTGCATTCTTCAAAAGATTCATATCTTCTGATGGTCAGTCCCGTCAAAATCGAACCGTCTAATTTGTAATTGTTTTGAGGTTTGGTTTGCAGCATCTGAAGTTTAGAAACAATCAGATCACTGTTGTTATAAATCTCCGGATATAAAATTTTAAAATCACTTCCGTTGCAGATGATCATTTTTGAAGCTGTAAATTCTTTTCCTAATGAAGTGGCTGCAATCACTTCACTAAATTTGTCTTCGGTATGAACAACCGTCGTATTCATAAATAAATCAAGGCCTAAGTTTTGAGTCATGTACTGATGCAACTTATGAATCATTTTTGAAGGTTCAACAGTTACTTCCTGCGGAAAAAACAATCCTCCTGTGCAATAATCAGCCCGCAAACCGGCGTATTTTGCCAGACATTGTTCTTTCGTCAATACAGTAGATTCGTAATCATTTGAAATATTAATCTCGTGCAATTCTTCTATTAACTGCATTTCTTCTTCATTTGAAGCCAGATAAACCGTTCCGTTCTGACGGATACTGATGTCAAACTGAGACTGGATGTCCTTATAGATTTTCAAACTTTCTTTTCCGAAATCCTGCCACTTCCTGTCCATTCCGGATGGCACCACCTGACCGAAATTTCTAACGGTCGCCCCTTCCGGTTTGCTGTTTTTTTCCAAAATGGCAACTGACATTCCTTTTAACAAGGCATGGTAGGCATGAAATGTGCCCAAAACCCCTGATCCAACTATGATTAAATCATATTTATCTTTCATGTGTAACTCGTTTTTTTATTATTATTTTTTCTTTGTTCAGGTGTACAAAGGTGTTGTGCTAATTTTTGTTGTTTTTTTGAATTTGCGTCTAAAGTAATGGAATGACATTATCGTGGTGATAATCCCCACAAAGGATAACAGATAAATACAAGTGGTAAAAAAGCTTAAGAAAGAAATATTCTTATCTCCGAAATTTTTGAAAAACAATACTAAAACGCTTCCCAAATAACCGAAAGCATCAGCGATGTAGATTAAGAATCCTGTGTTTCCGTCGATTTTGTAGGTCGCAATCATTCGGTCGAAAAACAAACCATTAAACGGAATATAACAGATGTACATGCCAAATCCGGAAATCATCATCCATGGAAGCGGCGCTAGTAATTGCTTTTGAAACAAGAACGTTGCCGCACCAATTAACACCGAACCGATGAACAAGACCAAATGGTAGTTTTTGAAAGCTTTGTAGTTGTTTTTCATGCTTCCTAAAAATCCTAAAATCACCAAAACCGAGATTGCAATTGGAATTTCAGAATACATATAAATCGAAATGCTTTCCTTATAACCTAAAGTATCCCATAACTCCCTTGCAAAATTATCCCTGAATTCCCGCATGGCAGTAAGCATGGCATAGAAAACGATAATCGCCGTAAGCGGAAAGGCGAACTGCCTGAACAGCGAGGAGCGTTCTTTTTTATTAAGCGGTTTTCGTTTTGATTTCAAAGCCAGATCTTCAACATCCGGATTTGGAATTTTTTCGAGAAATAAAGAGAAGAGGATTAACGGAATAATAAAGATCAGACCCGAAACAAACGGCATCCAGAACTCGGTGCATCCCAAAACTTTCAATACAAATACTCCGACAGATTTTGCAGCGCCTGAAGAAACAATAAAGCTCGAACATAGAATAACGCCTAACAATTCAGTAGTTTTTCTTCCTTCTATATAAGAGAAAACAATTCCCCAGATCATTCCCAGAGGCAGTCCGTTTATAAATAAGAACAAAATATTGTAGGGCGCCGGCACAATCGCAAAACCTAACAATGCCAATTCTGAAATAGCGATAAAGCTTATTAGATATAAAATTCTCCTGGACGATTTTAGTTCTGATATAATTTTGATTCCCAAAAACTTAGAAAGCGTATATCCTAAAACCTGAGCCAGGATCAAAAGGATTTTATAGTCAATTCCCCAAAAAGCCATGTGGTCAAATGTGGCTACCGTAAAAGGTTTCCTGAAAGCATACATACAAAAGTAAGTACCAAATGCCGCAATGGATGTTTTTAATATAAATCTGAAATTAGATGCTTTTTTAGACATTGGCTCCTGATATTTAGCTTGATAAGTGTAGTGTAACGTTTAGAAGTGTTTCTTTCTTCAGAAACCCGTTGCATGCGGTCGATTAAAAAAAATAAATTGCAAAAATAGAATCTCCCTACATCCAACGGGTTAACTTATAGTTGTCTATAAATTATATTTTAAACCAAGATTAAACTTGACTCCGTAATATTCAACCTGCTTTGGACGGTTTGGCGTTTCCCCAAAATGGTACATCAGGGGCTCATTCAAAACATTGTTCAAATCACTGAAGATGGTAAAATGATCTCCAATTTTATACGAAGCAGAAAAGTCAAGTGAGTTGTATTTACCATAATAAATATCGTTCATGTCTGTATTTTTGGCATTGGCATCAAAACTTGTAGCATAAGCGCCTTTGTGGTTAAAAGCAGCTCTTACGTTAAGTTTTCCGGTTTCGTAAAACAATTGTAAGTTGTATAATTCTTTAGCCTGGTAAGGGGTGGACACTTTTCTTCCGTTCGGATTGTTGGCATTTTGTGCCAGGGTCATTTCAGAATTCATCAATGTGGCATTGATCTGTGTTCCGAAATATTTCAGGAAGCCGGGCAGGAAGCTGAATCTTTTTGTGATTCCAAATTCAACTCCGCCAATCCACGCATCGCCGCCGTTAGTTGGCGAACTGATTTCGATATTTGGAATTCCGTTTATAGTACCCTGATAAGTATCGTCAAAAATTGGATCTGTAATCGATTTATAGAAAACCCCGGCGTTAATAATTCCTACTTCGTCCAGGAAATATTCTCCTAATAAATCAAAGTTCCAGGAATAAGTCGGGTTTAGATTTGGATTTCCTCCTGCATATTCCCCATCAATAGTATTCAAAGATCCGGCTGGGGAAATATCTCCAAAGTTTGGTCTTGCAAATGTTCTGGTGGCAGCAAAACGAAGGTTTACATTCTCAATTGGCGAAAATTTCACATGTAACATTGGTAAGACAGAGGTGTATGTTTTTGTATTTTCAACATCCACCACTACATCATTTTCTACTGTTTTTCCTGTGACCTGGGTAATTGTATGAGTAACTCTGACTCCTCCTAAAACGGTCCATTTATCATTCAGTAAATACGTTGCCATGGCATAAGCAGAAGAAGTAGTCTCCCCTACATTAAAGTTTCTTCCCAAACCTTTTCCTAATTCCGGAATTTGAGAATCTGCAGGGTTCAACACTAAATTCCCCTGAGCGTTATGGAATAATTTTGTCATTCCGTCAGCAGATAAAACCGGACCAAAAGTAGTACCTATTGAAGTTCCCGTTTCTTTTCTGAAATAATCTGTTCCGCCTGGCTGCTGGATTAAATCTGAACTGTAATTCGATAAAAATGGTGCTGCTGATCCTGCCCAGCTGTAATATTCATCTCTAAAAGTGGCGATACGATCTTTATCTGTCAGCTTCGCACCAAATTTCACTTTAAAATCTTCGTTAAAATGATGCTCATAGTTAGCAGCAGCAATAATATTATCCCTTTCTACAATACTGATTTTATACAGCTCCAATGTAGAAAACTTCATTTTTGCCGGATCTGTTATAAAATTCGGATCGAAATAAAAATCAAATATTGATTTCGGATTGTTCGGATCCAGCATTCCGCCATCAGCAGCCCAGTAGGCTCTTGGTCCGCCAGCTCCCCCATTTGCCACAGGTACCGTATTTAAATATCCGGGTTTAACCCCAACTCCGGTCTGGTTGAACTGAATTAGGAAATAGCTATTATCTTCCGCATTTGGAATATTGCCATATTTAAACTGATTTCTGTAAGAAGCCAGACTCCAGTCTAAAGTTCCGTTTGCCAACTGATGTTTTCCGCCTAAATCAATACCAATAAACTGTGTTTTTAATTCATTGTGAATATCCTGCTGTTCCACTGTTAAAGCATTGGTAGCACTGCTAAATTTATCAAATCTGATGCGGTGTTTATAATGTGTTTCTTCATCAGAAAGTCCTCCATAAGTTGCTTTCAGGAAAATTTTATCTCTTGAGGAAGGATTAAACTCCATTGCAGCATTTAATCCTGTTGTTTTTCTGACTCCCGTATAATCTCTTAATTCTAATCTGTAAACTCCCTGATCACCATTTCTTCTGGCTTCGTAATTATCTGTCGCCCAGTTTCTGTCCCAGTACGTTCCATTGATAATGTAGCCGAATTTTCCGTTTTTGCTTTTGTCTCCAATGGTAAGTGATCCGCTGTAAATCCCTTTATCTGATTTTTGGTTGTATCCGCTGAAAATACTCGCTTTAACCGTTCTTTTTGCCGGAGCAGTCTGCGTCGTAAAATTTACGCTTCCGCCAATCGCATCTCCGTCCATATCAGGCGTAATGGCTTTTGTCGCTTCAACATAAGCAATAAGATCTGATGGAAAAAAGTCGAATGCTGTCGCTCTGGAAGTGGTTTCTTCTTCAGCAGTCGGGATTCTGTTTCCGTTGATTGTAGTCGATGACCAGAAAGGCGGTAAACCGCGAACCGAAACAAAACGTCCCTCGCCCTGATCTCTTTCGATTGAAACTCCAGGCATACGCTGAACCGTCTCTGCAGCATTGCGATCCGGTAATTTCCCAATACCATCGGCAGCAATTACGTTTACGATGCTCATGGATTTTTTTTGCATGTTCAGCGCTCTTGCTTCACTGTTTCTCTGGCTCATGCCACTTACTACTACCTCGTTTAATTCTTTCGAATTTGTTGTAAGTCTGATAATTCCTAAATCTAATTTTTGATTGTCTTTTATTTCAATGGTAATCGTTTTTGTTTCATATCCTATGTAAGCGATTTGTAATTCAAAACTTCCTGATTTTACATCCTGAATTGCAAAAGAACCACTGAAATCCGTAGTTGCTTTTTGATTGTCAGATAATATAATAGTGGCTCCCGGCAAAGGAGATTGTGCATCTGTAACAGTTCCGCTTATTGTTGCTTTTTGCGCAGTCATGTGCTGGACAAAAAATAAAGCTGAAAAAATAAAAATTGCCTTGTAAATTGTTTTCATGGTTAGTTTGTTTACAAATATTAAATTTATTAAAGCAAATTAACTGCGATTTTTACAAATAGTGAAAAAATTAAAATTATGGAATTGTTAAAGAAATGAAAAGTAACGCACGTTGTTTGTTAAGAATTTGTAAAAACTAAATAGGAAAAGGTGGCAAAAAACATCTGAAGTCCCAATAAAATAAGGAATATTAACATTTAGTATTCTAGTGATGAGAATAAATGCAGATTTAATTTAATTGTCAAACCGTTGAATAAAATAAAGATTGACATTCAATTTGTTTACAAATAGTAAATTTTATAGCGGTAAACATTTTAGGTGTGGTAGATATAAATTTCAAATTCCAACGTAATTTTTTACCGCAAAGCACGCAATTTTCATGACTTAACTGTACGCGAAGTTCGCAAAGCTGATTGGTACACTTTGCGAACTTTGCGCTTTTCCTTGCGTGCTTTGCGGTTAAACTGCCATTTCCAACGTTATCTTTTACCGCAAAGCACGCAATTTTTTATGGTTTAACTGTACGCGAAGTTCGCAAAGCTGATTGGTACACTTTGTGAACTTTGCGCTTTTCCTTGCGTGCTTTGCGGTTCAACTGCCATTTCCAATGTTATTTTTTACCGCAAAGCACGCAATTTTCATGACTTAACTGTAAGCGAAGTTCGCAAAGCTGATTGATACACTTTGCGAACTTTGCGCTTTTCCTTGCGTGCTTTGCGGTTCAACTGCCAATTACCATAAATAACAAATCCCAAACTCAGTAAGGGAAGTAATAAAATGACCCGGAATTTTGGAGGCTATATCCAATAAAAAAAGGCTGCTTCACAAATTGTGAAACAGCCTCTCCTATTTTGTAAAGAAGACTCTAATTCAACTTTCTAGTATAAATAATTCAGGGCAGTAATATCATTAGAATTGAAAGCTCCTGTTTCATTTGAACCGAAACATGCTCTCATATAAGAAGATGAATCATATCCTGTAGGTGTTCCCGGGATGTGAATTGCTCCAACACCGGCTGTTCCTTCATTTGAATTCTGTCCACAGCTTTGACGGCTGAACCAGTCAGTATGACGTAAACCGATACAGTGACCGATTTCGTGTGCCGATACGTGCGCATTTACACCAGTTGAATAAGAATCTAATCCGGAATATAAGGTAACTGAATTAAAAGGTGCCCCTCCTGAAGGGAAACCTGCTACTCCACCGGCAGATCCGGTCTGTCTTCTTACCACAATGTTTGCACCTGAGGTACTTGAGCTAAACGTTAGTGTAAAATTAATTGACAAGCCTAAATTATTGTATCTGTTGATTGCTGCCTGCAATCCGTTACGCATGTTTGTAGTCAGGGCTGATGTACCAGTTCCTGATAATCCTACAACTCTGATTGTTCTTGGAGCAGATACTAAATTGGTAGTACGGTATTGTTCTGTAGTAATACCACCATGAAGATCCATTTTGTTTAATTGATCTTGTGTAATGATAATATCTCCCTCTACTAAGAAGGCATCTTCAGTCGTACCATCTAATTTAGTATTTTTAACCACCTGAACATCTGAGTTATTTAGTGATAAAGCACTAATTTTATTTAACACCTCAGGTGTTACTTTAAGAGATTCCTGGCTGGTTTGCGTTGTTTCCTCTTCTTTGTTACAGGAAAATAGTGTTAGCGCTATAAAAGACAAGGCTAAAATTGATTTAATTTTTTTCATAATAGGTTTTTGTGGGTTGTTAAATTAAGTTTCTAAAAGGGGTTTCTTTACAAAATATTGTAATATTTGTCATCAAATTTATATAATTTTTAATCTTAAAATACTTATAAAAATAAAATATAACAAATTTAACAGTTTTTGTTATATTTTTTTACTTCTTTTTTTAATAATAATTATCTGATTATTATGACAAGCCCAGTAAAATCAATAATTGAATACAAATCAGCTTGTTAGGGCAAAATAATTCTCTGTGAATATTTTTTTTAATTCGCCTGTGTTAAAAAATCATTTTCAATTACAGTTATCCTGTAAAATACAAACTGCCGATAAAAATACTATTCCCCTTACAGCTACCAAACCTGTTCCTGAAAGAAAAAAATCATAAAATTATTACAAATAATTTAATAACTTTGGCTTATCTGCATCGATAAAGATTTAAAAAAGAAATCATTACCCATAATTTTCATCTTTGCCTTATTTAAATTAAGAAGCGACAGAAAGCTAATAGCTATCGTATAATGCCCTAACAGCTACAGTAAATGAAGAAACAAATTACTTTTCTCCTCTTGATGATAACGACAATCAGTCTCTCCCAAAATGCTGAAAAATGGAAACAGTATTTAAAAAAAGAAACCGAAAGAAAATTGGAGAAATACTACTTTACTTCTTTAAAAAATGCACATGAGAACAAATACAAAATTGTTAAAAAGCTGGACAGTACTTTTTGCATTGTTGAAAATGAAAATTTAAAATCTCCCCAAACTTTAAAAAAAGTCCTCCCGGTCAACAACCTGTGGAAATTACCCTCCAATTTTTCAGCTCATAGGGAAGAAAAAGAATATATAATCGCAACTGACAATATTGAAGCCTTACTTACCGACCTGAAATCCATCAATATTTCTGACATCAGCATACTGGATAGCCGTCTTGTAATGATAAAAAGTGATTCCAAAAAAATTAGTGATGTCCTTATCGCTCTGAACAGCGTATCTTCTATTTCGCAGGAATCTCTACAGCCAAAAGCGGAATCAAAAATTACAGATCAAAATTTTACGGTCAATTCTATAAATAAAGCCAAGAGTAATTTTCCTCTTCTAACGGGCGAAAATCAAATTGTATCTATCAAAGATGATTTTTTTGATGTAAACGATATTGATCTTTTAGATAAGCTGATTCCTTCCCCAGTACAATCTGCTTTAGTTTCAAGCCACGCAACGGCTATGGCAACTATAGTTTCCGGACTGGGAAACAGCTCGGCATTAGGAAAAGGCGTCGCTCAAAAGGCTAAGATACAATCGTCTGACTTTCTGAAAATCTATCCCGACGAAGTAGCAGCTTTACAGGGTGCGCTCACTCAAAATCATTCCTACGGTACCGTGATTGAGAATTTCTACGGTTCGCTTGCTAATGCTTATGACGCACAATTATTCTCAAATGCCGGTTTGACACATTGTTTTTCATCGGGCAATAGCGGTCTTCAGGGCTATAAATCGATCACGGGCAATTTCAAGCAATCCAAAAATAGTATCGTACTGGGTTGCATTGACCAAAATGAAGTAATTATGCCTTTTTCATCCAAAGGTCCGGCCTATGACGGCCGTATAAAACCCGAGTTAGTAGCCTTTAGCACACAGGGAACTTCAAATTCTACCGCAGTAGCTACAGGGATTATTACACTGATGAAACAACATTATAAAACTATAAACAATAACGCCCTGACGAATGCAATGACCAAAGCTATTTTAATCAATAGTGCCAAGGATTTAGGGAACACAGGCCCGGATTTCACGTATGGTTATGGCAATATAAATGCTGATAAAAGCTTAAAAACAATCAGCGAAAATAGAATTATATCCGGCAATGTGACATCCGGCCAGAAAAATTCACATATCATTGCCATTCCCGCCAAGGCGAAAAACTTAAAAATTACAGTAGTCTGGAACGATCTGCCTGCTGAAATCAACAGTAATATCAGTTTGGTAAACGATTTAGACCTGGAAGTTATTTCGGCGGACAATACCACTTTTTTGCCGTGGATCCTTAATCCTGACGCTCCTGAACAGCCAGCCGTAAGAGGAAAAGATAAAATTAATACGATCGAGCAGGTAACTATTGAAAATCCCTTACCCGGATCTTACAGCATCAATGTCAGGGGATTCTACGTGTCAAGTACGGCGCAGGAATACAGTATTGTTTACGACTATGAATTAGAGAATCAATTTGAATGGAATTATCCGGTTGCCAATGATAATTTTCCTTACGATGGCAAGACTGTTTCTCCTTTCAAATGGAATTCTTCGTTTTCCGGTATTCCCGGACAATTGTCTATTAGTTACAATGACGGGCAGACCTGGGAAATTATCGCAGCCGGTATAAATACTGATCTTGAACAATTTGCCTATACGCCGCCGGAACAAAAATTTTCAAAGGCAAAATTAAAAATGACTATTGGTACTAACGATTATATCTCTGACAGCTTTATGATTTCTTATGATTTAAATATCACCACGAGCTTAGTTTGCGATGGTACCACTGAAATTAATTGGGACCAACCTGCCGGTGTTGAAGCATTTAATATTTATCAGCTGCAAGGAGATCATTTAGCATTTAAAGAACAGACAGCAAACACGAATTATACGTACACTGATGGAAAAATCTACACTGTTACTCCTGTATTTGAGAACAATGAAGGAATAAAAAGTGAGTCCACCTTACAATATGCCCAAAACTCAAATTGTTATTTCGAGCTGGCTCTGGCAGAACTTTATGAGGAAAATAAAATAAAGATTAGTGCCGGCCTTTTCAGTTTGTACAATATCAAAAGAATTGAGCTGGTCAAAATAATTAATAATATTGAAACTGTCGCTGGCACACTAGATGACATCAATTCTAAAACATTCTCTTTTATAGATGCTGCGCCCTTAAAAGGCAGTAATAAATATAAAATAAATATAATTTTAGAAAACAATACTGTGATCAGTTCCCTACTTCTCGATACGAATTATTTAGGCAATGATTTATTTTTTGTGCACCCTACGCTATTGCGCAAAAATGAAGAATTAAATATTGAAGCCAAAAAAGAGGAAAGTGCTACTTTCTATCTGTATTCGGTTAGCGGACAAAATACTATTACTTCCCCGCTACTTTCCAAAACGAGCAACATCAGTCTGAAAAATACGGCCTCCGGAATTTATATCTACAAAATAATTACGAACTCAGGCGAAGTGCAAACAGGAAAAATTGCTGTTTTTTAAGCTACTTGTCTGATGTTTTTTTAACCGCGAAGTACGCAAGGTAAAAGCGCAAAGTTCGCAAAAGTTTTATTAACAAAGCTGTGCGAACTTTTCGGTTAACCGTCAAAGTAATTCAAAAGTTAAAACGCCACGATTTAAATTTAGAATAGGTAATTGGAATTTTGAGCTTGGAATTTTGAGCTTAGAATTTGGAATTTATAAAATTGAAAATTCTGAAGAATACTGCGACTTATCGATGCTATTATTTTGAGATATTTTTTGAATCTCTGCCACAATATCGATATCATTTTTGAAGATACTATTCAATATTTCAATAATTTCCTCAGAAGTAACATCATTAGAATATCCTGTAAACTGAATGCGTTTATCTTTTTCCTGATGCATTTTAAAACCAGCCAAAGACAATTTCGACAACCGGTTCGAAATATCAATATTATTAATTTTCACCTCTGATTTTGTAAAAAACACAACCGGATTCCGGGCTTCTAAATCAACCAGATACGGAACGCCATTTTCAATTTTAAGACTGCAAAAATCACCTGTCCTGTAACGTATTAAGGGCAGAAAGGGATTGATGCCTCCGGTAACTACCAATTCTCCGCGTTCACCATACGGAAGCTGCACATCCTCATGTTCATCAAAAATTTCCAGATACAAATCGGGACGAATAACTTTATGTCCGTATTCGGAAGCATACCCTATATTTCTGCATTCCGTTAGCGAATAAAGATCTATAACCGGGCATTTAAAATACGCTTCCAATTTGCCTTTTGTGCCTTTCGTTAACTTCATAGCCGAAGACAACAGCGTTTTTGGAGTCAGTTTGGGTTTTAGATCCAGCAACGCCATAAAAGCGATCGGATCACCGGTCAGGATTTGTGGATTGTATTTCTCCAGATATTTTTTAGCATCATCCGGATGGTTCCATTCTGATGGGTTAAGGTTTATTTTTAAAATCCCCGCCCCCTCCAAATAGGCGGATAAAGAAGCATAAGTCAGTGTTTTTTCCTGGGCGCAGATCAAAGCTATTGCCGTGGTATCTTTACTTTTGGTGATCGAAATATCAAAATCTTTCAAAACCGACTCAATTTGCGGCAGCCAGCTGGCCTGGGAAACCGCGTCAAAGAGCACATCTAATTTCGGGCCTGTTGATCCCGAAGTGTAATACACCAGCAGCTCCTTTAAATCTGCCTCATTAGAAACAAATAAATAAGGGTACTTTCTGATATCTTCCCTGGAAATAGTGGGAAAAGAATCGAAGTCACTGCCTTTATTCCGGTAAAAAGGAACTGTTCGAAGACACCATTCTAAATAGCCCGTAAGCCAGATTGGAGTTTCTCCTTCGTTCCAGAATACTTTTTCATTATAATATTGGGCTTTATAAGCATTCACTTTTGAAAGTCGTACAGCATCTAACCGGTCACCACTTTTAAAATTAAATTTAGGGGCGCATGCATCCTGTTTAAGCGCATTTAAAAAACTTAAATCATCCAGCAGCGGAAAACGTTCCGCGTCTGTTAATGCTATCTGCGGATCACTACTCACGTCCATAGGTATTTGCCGCTTCACGCGCTTTTTTTTCAGCCATCTCTCTTTTAATATTCATTATTCTTTCATGTGCTTCGTAGGATTCTTTTAAAACTTTATGACGATCTACACTACTCAAAGACGATAATTTATCGGCTGCTTCGTCCTTAGTTTCTCCGTCAGGTATAATTTCACAGCAATATAATAACAGCCTGACCATCTCTTCCGCACGCTCATCATCAGAAATCCATTCGTTATATTTCACATATTCGGAGGCATGCAATAATTCTTCAAACCAAAAAGAATACAGTTTATTTTCAATAGATGGGCAATTTATAAAATCCGGATGGGAGAGCAACCATGCAGAAATGTGAATGGCACGCCAATGATTATCTTGAATAGCTCTAAAATTAAAACCTGCCGGTATATCAAATTCATTTTTCAAAAAATCATTGCTTACCATCCTGTACGTATCGTAAATCAAAGCTATTGAATTTAATCCCTCCTTCATAAAAAAGTCAGAAGGCTGTACATAAGCATCCGGGCATTTTCTTAAATAGGTGAATAGCTCAAAAACATCATATTTAGACATAGGCATAATTTTGTTGTGAAAATTCAAATGCAAACTTTAAAAGTTCTGCTTCGTTCGTAACATAGTACACATTCCAGCCGATGCTTTTTAGCCGGATCACTAAATCTTTATTATAATCGGGTTGGGAATGCAACACCATTGTACCGTGACCACCGGCATTTTTCAATGCTAATTCGGCGAGTTCCCAATGGGTCTGTTCTGTTTGCGTATCAGAATCTAACATACTGAATATATCATTGTCGGTTACAATTACAATGTGCGATTTTTTAGTTGGTTTTTCTTCAAATGGTTTTCGCAGGCGCTCAATTCCATAGGCATAACCTGTACCTAAATAGGAGGTTAAGGTGGTTAAGAGATCTGTTTCGTCTGTAATGAAGCCGTCTGTTTCCAAATAATCGCCGGGCTCACCGGAAAGACATCCCATCACGGACGCCCCGGCACGCAAAGCAGATAATCCCAAAACCGTGGCTGCAAGTACGGGCCATGAAAAATTTTGTTTCGGATTCACCATCGATCCCGAGCAATCGATACCAATATAAAGATTTAACGGATTTTCTGAAAGAACTGTATCAGAATCTGAACCGTATGTTCTCTTTTGAGTGGTCAATCCCGGAATAAGTGCGGGTGATGCAATCGCAGATTGCAGCCAGTCTACTTCTTCTATGGGGTCTCCAATATCCCAGGTTTCCAGCCCTTCCGGTAAATCCATGGACAAATTTTCGGAGCTTTCTACAGGGAAATCAATCAAATGCGGCAATGCAATTTCTTTATAATAGGCATTGACCAGGCGCTGTTCGTCTGCATTTGCGTTGACTTGTTTCATTAAATCAATATAACTTCCGGGTCCCATATAGCCATTCCTTGGGCCTTGTCCGCCAAATTTGTTTTTATCTATCCCTAAACTTTTCTTTTTCTTTTTATCTGCATCACTTTCTTTTAGGCTAATGGCTTCCTTGCGCATATCAATGACCTCATCGTAGCCTTCCAAATCAAGTTGGGTCATGCCGGAGATATCCATTGCTCCCTTCCCTGCATCTTCTGCATCCAATAATACCAATATCTTTTTACGTGAGTCCTGAAAGGTTTTATCCTCCATTAAATACGGGTAGACCATCACGGCAAACCGGCCACCACCGTGAATCCAGTTCTTGGCGTAACTTCTGACCAAAGATGCCAGTAATGACGCATCAGCATCTATTTTTTTACTGTGAAGGGATAAATTTGTTGCTAATGCTCCACGGTTTAAACGCCATAAATATTCATACGTCCGCATCATCAGTGTCCAAAATTCAGAAAAATTATCCTCTGAATTAATCGCCTGGTATACTTCCGACATTCTTAACTGATTGATTCGCTGTAATTTGTCGTTTATTAAAAAATCAGCATACAGATTAGATACCATCGGAGCCCTGTCCTCAATACCCGGCAGCGCAAAACGAATACGGTTCAGCAAAATGGCATTATCGTATAAATTTGCAGGTGTAAAAATATGATGGCCAATTTCGTGTGCCAGTACCTCTACAGCATAATCGGTAATTTTAAGTTCGACAATTTCTTCCAAATTAATCACAATGCGATGATCTGTTAACCGAATCATGGCAAAACTGCCCGTAAGCCCTTCTTTTCGGGCCTCCTCATGTGATGAACACCAGATCGGTTCCTGTAAACGCAACAGCGGATTCCATTCCAGCTTTGCCTGCTGCCAATGGGATTTCCACAATGCCAATGTTGCTTCTATTTCGGATTGATTATGCATTTCCAAGACTGAATAAGTATAAAAAATAGGAGTTCTCTAAGGTAAAAACCAAGGTATC
The DNA here is from genome assembly GCF_003996965.1 of Flavobacterium cupreum. Taxonomy (GTDB): domain Bacteria; phylum Bacteroidota; class Bacteroidia; order Flavobacteriales; family Flavobacteriaceae; genus Flavobacterium; species Flavobacterium cupreum. Next base: position 607,213 of record NZ_QWDM01000001.1, read on the forward strand.
TTCTGTTACCACCACCGATGAAATATTTTGTACATCAATTTTATCACTGTCATTTCCAATCCATTTTGTCAGGGATTCCAATCGTTTCGAATTCGATAAAATGGCGTTTGCAGCAACGGTATGGGCAGGCAGTAAGACCTTTCCAAACTGGTCGGCAAAAAGTGCATAACTGCTTTTTGAATCGGTCACAAATATATTTCCTTCTATCTGTGCCAATTTTGGCGGATGTTCAAAGAAACCGGCTCCCCCTTTAAAACCGCCATGTACGCCTTCAAATTTTGTAACGTCCCCTATCCATGGATTTGCAAACAACTGATTTGTGTTTTTATGTAAATCTAAAGTATGGACGATAGTTTGCTGCAGGTTTTCAGGAAGTGCTGCGAAATCTGCTTTTAAACGATTCCTTAAATGCGCCAGACCACAATGCCATGCATAAATACGTCCGGTACTTTTAAAATCTTCTATGGTTTTAATATCTGCAGCACTCTTCGCGATCAGGCTGCACCAGTATACTATTTTTTCCGGTGCGTACTGGTGAAGGTTTAAAAGAACATCATTCAGTAATGAAATAATCTTCATTGGAAATTTCACCACCAATCCGGGCATTTGAACCAATAACAGCCAGGCCGCTTTAAATTCATCTTTATATCGGATGGCCTGCCCGCTTCCAATTAATTTCAATGTTTCGAGATAAAGCGCTTTTACTATTTCCTGAATTTTTTCCGGGGCTACATCCAGCGCTACAGCTGCTTTTACAATAGGCTCCACCACTTCTGTCATCCAGCCGGCAATAGTATGGGAATCCAGGCTGCCATACTTTATTTCGCTCTCATTGTACCATTGATTGTACAGGGCACTATTATCGCTTAATGCCGTAATAAGTTGCGGAAGGCTTATTTTTTCCATTGCAGCCATCTTTTATAATTGGTATAACGCTGGTGCAGGTATTTTAACTTTAAGATATCATCTGCCCTGTATCCGTACAGTTTTTTCTCTTCCGACCATTTCTGCAATTGCTTTTCAATATTTAAAAGCCTGCTGTCGATTTCTTTTGAAGAGATATTTTCGAGTCCTTTTTTAAATTCTTCTTCAAAGCGATCTACCGGATCATTTCTGTCCAGATCCTGACTCACATATTCATCGCACGACAAATCGAACAGGTTTCGAAGCCATACAATTCTGTCTACTCTGTAAACCTCATGACCGGCCTGATCAAAAAATGGCGATTCTAAATGTGGCGTTAAGCTATCGTGCAAAACGAATGGCAAAACTTGTCTGATATCTTCTAATTCTACTTTTTTATTGCCTCTAAAATAAGCCAGTGCCTTGGAAAACATCAATAAGGTCATGATTTTCCTAACCGACAAACCATTTTTCGCCTGCGAACCTAAATCTTTTATCGGGTCTTTTCCGGTTTCTTTTTTAAAAAGGGAACGCATGTCCATACCCGACAATTTTGCGGTGTCTTTGGTCATATACTCCAGTCGGTTGGACGCAGGCTCAAAAAATTCAAACTGACGACAGAAAAACTCGATGCGTTTACGCAATTCGGGATCAATTTTCACACCTCTAATCTGTTTATTCACCGTATTCAGCTCCTCTTCCGTAAAAATAATCTCTTCCGGAATGATGGCTTCGGGTTTAAAATTGAGTTCGATACGCTGCAATAAATCGTCTACAAAACGCGTATTAAAATGCATCGCCCTAATGACAATATCGATCCTGTCTTTTAAGGCTTCAATCACCTGATAAGTTCCTCCGCCGGCATCGTCGTTAGCAGTCAGGTACCAGGCACCTTCCGGGCATTCATAAATCTGATCGAAGATTTCAGCGTAATTATCGGCCAGTACGGTTAATAAGGCAGACTGGGTCCTGGTGGGAATCCGATTGTATTCATCAATGATTTTTACCCGCATGCCCAGCCATTTTCGCCAGGCAATCCTGATGTCTGAAGTTTTCTCGGCCTTGACCATATCGGAAGGTAACGGATGCCCCAGTAAATCTGAAATCGTCATTTGGGGCTGACCATGCTGAATAGCCCGCATGACGTCCTTTTTATCATAACCCGCCAATAAACCCATCAGCACCGAAGTGGCTGTTTTTCCACGGCCGGGTCCGCCAACAATAAGGCATTTACCCCTTGCTGCCAGATTCAGTAATGGCATTAAGACAAAACTGGAATAACTCTGGTCGGTAGGCAGGTAAACCGGTACTTTACTGTCTCCAAATAAAAACTTTTTAGGATCCCCGTCATTGAATTCTATATCATAATACGGACTGATGATGGCTGTATTCGTGATCCAGAAATAGGCCTGACGCAATTTTTCATCGAGTGTAATGGAATCGCTTCCTTCATTTTGATGGCTCTCGCCTGAATATAAATCTTCTATTTGAAATTTTTTATTCGTATTGACATCCTGGGGATTCGTAGGGGATTCCGGAACTTTTTTGAAAAATCCCATCGTTTTATTTATTAAATCAGACATGGTTCTTATTTTTTTTCTAAGTTACTTAAAATTTACGGTTTTCTGCTGCAGACAATACTTTTGAGACTTGTTCAATTCTTTCGGCAACGGTACCTTTAATCGTGTAATAGTTAAGATTTCTGTCCTCTAAATCTTCAATGATTTTTTGCTGAAACGTTTTTCTCTTCACATCGCCCGACCTGTCCCACGTATCATCATAAGGGATATCCGTATCACATACAAAAATAATATCATGTCGCTTTTCAGCTGCTTTTGCTAAATTTTCCAGTGCTTTCAGAGCAGTGCCGTGATAATCCAGCGAAAACAGATAGGTGGTGATGGCATTGGTATCTGAAAACAAAAACCTATTGGCCTGTAAAACAAGGGCATCTTCTCTTTCAATGTGAATCTCGGCTATTTTTAAAAGGTCTTCTAAAGTTAGCCTTTTATTTACCTGATTCTGTTCCCAGTATTCCCTTCCGTATTCGGGCATCCATTGCGTGTCAAAATGAGCGGCCAGCTGCTCTGCCAAAGTAGTTTTACCCGTTGACGGGGCACCAAGCAATACCACTTTCGTAATCAAATCACGGTACACTTTGGGATGTATAAATTCTTTATTTCGGAATGAATCCTTTCTGATTTTTGTAGCGGAGACGGGAATGATATTCCGACTCACATCTACCTGCCGGTTAATGGCATTCAGCGCGATACCCATATGCTCACCGTAAGGCTCACTGGAATAAAAATGGGAGATGGAAAGATCACCTAAAAGGCCTAAGACATAATCTTCCTGAATTTTCATAATCTCAGGCGTATACCCCGTATCGTTAGGTGAATTTACGCCTTCAATAACTGTGATTTCCGGGTATATTTCCCGTATCCAGCCGGCTCTGGTGGCTAGAGGGATATTGATTACAGGATCATCGTAAATGAGTACCAGCAATTCATCAACCTCATCAATGGCCGTTTCTATTAGTAACTGGTGCCCTTTATGAAAAGGGGCAAACTTCCCCAGTGTCAATCCAACTTTATGACTGTTCTTCATATGCAAATTCTTTTTGACAGGCTTTTTTCCATTCGAAATAACCAATGATCGCCATGATCAAAAAAAGCACGTACAACGCTGTGGTAAAATATAAATCTTTGTACCAGTAAATGACGATGGCCACCACATCTACAATAATCCAGAATAACCAGGATTGCAATACTTTTTTGATCATTAGATATTGGGCAACGAGACTTGCCATAGTGATAAAAGCATCTTCGTAAGGATACGATGCATCTGTTTTGGTGTGCATCATATAACCCAGACCCATGGTGGTCAGGATAGTTAAGCCAATCCAGAACGGAGTATTTGTTACTTGCGTTACCATCAGTTCTTTTTTATTGGTTCCGCCATATTTCCAGCTGTACCAGCCGAATGCCTGCAGAAATATATAAATAATATGCAAAATCATATCTGAATATAATTTGGCTGTAAAGAAAACAAAACAATACAGTGTTACCTGAAGTAAACCAAAATACCAGCACCAGATGTTTTGCCTGATCGTAAAATAAACAGACATGAAGCCGAAAAACGCACTCAATAATTCTAAAGTTGTATCCATAATATGGGTATAAATATATAATAATGAATTAAACTTTTATAATGGATCAGCGAATAACTTTTGACAAATTAGCAGTATTTGCGGGTGGAAGCATTTAAATCCGGTACTTGTACTTCAGCAGTCAAAACGGTTCAGGTGAATAATCTAGCAACCCAATTATACTGCATGGTTTGCATCAAACTTTAAAAAACTAAAAATCAGAGCCGTATAAAATAAAAACAGACTTAAATACACTAAACTTATGTTAAAAACAGCGCTGTTTTTTAATATTAATTTGAACTTTGTGTTTCTGTTAAACTAAAAAATGAGGATTATGAAAACGCAAATTGTTGAACTGGAAAAAAAATACTGGCAGGGAATGGAAGATCACAACTATGAAACTGTAAAAAACCTGACACACTTTCCCTGTCTAATTGCCGGTAAAAATGGTGTACATAGTGTCGATGAGGCCAGTTTTAAAAAGATGTTTGAGTCGGGCGATGGCGATAAAATAAAAATTTTGAATTTTTCGGATATCGAAACCCAGGTCATTGGTGAAAATAGTGCCGTAATAGCCTATTTGATAGAATTAGGAATTGAAGACGATAAACAAAAAGCCCCAATGAAGTGTGCCTGCACTTCTACCTGGATTAAGGAAGGTGAGAAATGGACTTGTGTCCTTCATACCGAAACTGAATTATCGAAGCAATAGACTGTAAACGGGTAAAGTTTTAAGTTTTAAGTTTCAGGTTTCAAGTTTCAGGTTTCAGGTTTTAAGTTTTAAGTTTTAATGTTAACCGCAAAGTTCGCAAAGTCAAATAATAACTTTGCGAACTTTGCGCTTTTACCCCTTGCACGCTTGGCGTTTAAATGCAATTCGGCTGCAAAAAGGCTAACATTATAGTACATCCCCTACAACCAATAGATGCCGGATTAAATAAAATCACTAATTTTAATACCAACTTTCAATCTTTACTATGACCCAGACAGCACAATTTAGAAGTTCCATTTTCAGACATCTCGATGGCTTAGCTGTTGCCCCGGTAGCAGTAGCACTACATAAAAATAAAATTTTGGATTTTATCCTGGACAAAAAGCAGGTTCAATTAGCGCAGCTTACCACTGTTTTCAAAGCAAATGAAGGATATCTGAATGTTGCTTTGCGCGTTTTGGCTTCCCAGGGGTTTCTAGACTACGAAGTCGATAACCACACACAGGAAATTACGGTGGCGGTAAATGAAAAAACAGAAATCGCATTTTCGATGTTTCATCTCTATGAAGATGTGGTCGATTTACTTCAATTTTCTACCCAGTTTCATCCGCGTCTCTTCGATGATGTGCCCTTTGAAAAACTCAACCTTATTTTTGAAAAATATAAAAAAAATTACGGAATTGAATTTTCCGGCGATGCCCTGACAAACAGCATTCAGAAACAGATTTTAAAACATATAGAAGGATATCTGATTGGCCCTACGATAGTACGTCTGGCGAAAAACGGAATGTTTCACAAGTATTTTATGGAAACTTCTTTCAAGCCGGAAGAGTTTCATAAATCGCCTGAAAACTTTAAAAAAATATTAGACTTTTTTGTACATCTTGAATGGTTTCTTGAAAAAAACGGCAATTATCAATTTACCGATATGGGGTTGTTTTTCGCTAAAAGAGCCAGTGCCTATGGCGTTACCGTTTCTTATCTGCCAACATTTGCCAAAATTGAAGAATTGATTTTTGGCGATCCGGCGATCTTAAGAATGATTGGCGATGGCGAAAACGAAATTCATGTTGACCGTGAAATGAATGTTTGGGGAAGCGGAGGCGCTCACGACACTTATTTTAAGGTGGTAGATGAAATTATCATTACACTTTTTAACCTGCCCATTGAAGAACAGCCCAAAGGAATCCTGGATATGGGTTGCGGAAATGGCGCTTTCTTACAGCACATCTTTGAAGTGATCGACAGACAGACCTTAAGAGGAAAAATGCTCGATGACTATCCGTTGTTTCTGGTTGGGGCAGATTACAATCAGGCAGCCCTTAAGGTAACCCGGGCAAATCTTATTAAGGCCGATATTTGGGCAAAGGTAATCTGGGGCGATATCGGGCGACCTGATTTGCTTTCAAAGGACCTGAGTGAAAATTACAATATTGACCTGAAAGACCTGCTCAATGTAAGAACCTTTCTGGATCACAACCGAATCTGGAAAAATCCTGAGCATTCAGACAAAAACAGGATCAGTAAATCTACCGGCGCATTTGCCTACAGGGGAAAAAGAATCTGTAACAACCTGGTAGAAGATAATCTTCTGGAACATTTACAAAAATGGTCGCCCTATGTACGTAAGTTTGGTTTGCTTCTTATTGAATTGCATACTATAAATCCAAAACTTGCCGCCAGTAATCTGGGAAAAACTCCGGCAACAGCCTATGATGCCACCCATGGTTTTTCGGACCAGTATATAGTGGAAATAGATGTCTTTAACAGTGTTGCTGCTGAAGCGGGGTTATTTTCAGACAAGTCCATTTTCAAGCGATTTCCGGAAGCAGATATAGCCACGGTGAGCATCAATTTATTAAAAGGAGAATGAAATCAACAATAACCTTCAATGAGACATTGTCTTCCCTTTTTCACGGAATAATCATATAAGGTTTGCAGAATATTATATAAAAGAATCTGAAATGTATTGCTGAAATTTGAATCATCAGTTACACCAACAGGAAATTGCGCAAGCTGAAGCTTATTGAATATTTCCTGTCGCTTTTTGAACATGGCAATAAAAGCTACTGATATAAAAATCCTGTAATACACCATATATGAAACAATTAACAGATTACTTTGGACAAAATATAAAGGGAAAAAGAATTGTAATCACGGGCGGTACCACCGGTATCGGAAAAGCAACTGCTGAAGTGTTAACAGCGCTGGGCGGACACGTTTTAATTTTCGGAAGAGATCCCGGGGATTTTGAAACTGCCATCGATGATCTAAAAAAACAGTTCCCAGAGGCGGTACTTTACGGCACTCCAGCCGATGTAACCAAAAAGGAAGACATTGATAAAATTATGAAAATTGTCGATGATGAAATGGGCGGTATTGATATTCTGATCAATAATGCAGCGCTAGGTGCTCCGGGTGTCACCAAATGCACCTACGAAGATTTCAAATATATCGTAGATGCCAATGTCATGGGCTATATCGCCTTTTGCCAGGAAGCAGCATCGAGAATGTCAGTTCAGAAATCGGGACACATCATCAACATCGGATCGATGAGCGCGGAAAGCCGTGAAGGTAAAAGCACTGTTTATGTGGCTACCAAATCTGCTGTGCGTGGTTTCACTACCTCACTGAGAAAGGAACTTAACCCTATGGGAATTAAAGTTTCGCTAATTGAACCCGGCGCAGTCACCAGCGAAATGCAGCCCGGTACAAAAGAAGAACAGCACGAGAAAATAGAAAAACTGGAAATGCTGGAGGCCGAAGACATTGCCATGAGTATCGTTTTCTGCCTGTCGCAGCCCAAAAGATGCGATATCGTAACGATGCAGATACGACCGCACCTGCAGTTAATATAAAAACAGTTCCCGGGACAATTATCTAACAAAAACATCAAAACTAAGCTTGATGTCTCACTAAAAATACTATTATGAAAAATTTTTTAATACTTACAATATCCATTTTCTTTTTTTCCTGTCAGCAAAAGGAAAATAAAAATCCCGTGGTTACGGCATCCGATTCAATTCCTGTAACGGAACATAAAGAAGATGAGACACAAAAAGAAGAAGAAAACAAGCAAACAGGCGATACGATCTTCATGAATTTCAGGAATAAAAAAGGTCTTTTTATCGCCGAAGGAGTCTTAGATTCCATTCATTCGAAAGTATTCGTGAAATTTAAAAATGAAGAATCCGGCGAGTTGAAAGGAACGATTGTACCTACTCCCGGAAAAGGAAACATCCGATTTAACCAAATTATTTTTCCCGACAATTCCTCAGACGGACCATTTGGAATGGATATAAAAATTCCACTCACACAAAAAGGAAACCATGTTTTAGTAATCGGGCATTCGCTAATGGCTGACAGTCCTTATTGGGGTAAATTCGAGGTGCAGCTGGAGAATACAAAAAAATAATGTATTGGATTACGCCTTAAAAACCGCTGCAGGCTTGCAGGATTTAAAAAATTCATAAGCTCTTTTCTCGGCATACGAATACATAGAATTACGCAGCGGAAAAGCACAGTGACCGCCATACTTTGGCGTTTCCAGGTAGACGTAGGCGCTGTCCTGCGAGATAGCTCTGGGGTAACATCGTTCGCCTAAAAAAGGATCATCCAGCGAATTAATAATTAAAACCGGAGTGGTAATGTCCTTAAGGGAAAATTCCGGAGAGACGCGCTGGTAATAATCATCACGGCTGGCAAAGCCGTGCAGCGGTGCGGTAAAATACTGGTCAACTTCATCAAAAGAGGTAATTTTATCAATCTGGTCACGGTTTATAAAATCAGGAAACTGTGCCGCTTTGTGTTTAAGTTTTCTTTTAATATCAATTGTGAAATTCTTTAAATAGACCCTGTTAAAACCTTGCTTGAGTACTTCGGCACTTGTGGCAATATGGGTTGGCACTGAAATGCAGACTGCCGCTTTTATGCGCGCATCGATTTTGGTCCAGCCCAGGTAATTCAGGAGCTGCACACCGCCCATTGAATATCCCATCAGATAAACATCATCGAATCCTTTTTCTAAAACAAACTGCACCACTTCGTCAAGATCATCCACCGCACCGTGATGGTAAAGTCTCGGAAGGCGGTTCATTTCTCCTCCGCAGGTACGATTGTTCCAGGCGAAAACCGAAAAGCCTTGCTGCTGAAAATAGGCTGCACAGCTATTATTGTAGGTTCTCCGGGAATCACCTTCTAAACCATGGCATAAAATAACCGCCTTTTTAGGATCATTCAGAATGAAATCGATAGTAATAAAATCACCGTCACTTAACTCCTTTTTTTCCCTGGTGTATCCGGGAGCGTCAAACTTTTTAAACAAAGCAGCATAAATGGTAGAAATGTGCCTGTTGCGATGCATCATCGGTGGAAAATTATATTCTGATTGTTCAATGATAGGCATGGTGAAAAAAATTTGTGGTGTGTACTACAAATCTAAGGAATCAATCCATATGTAATTTAAAACTGTCATTTTTTATTTCAAAAATCCAAATTTTTAACCGCAAGGCACGCAAAGGAAAAATGCAAGGTTCGCACAGTTTACTATTTAGGCTTTGCGAACTTTGCGTGTAAGACTTGCGTGCGTTGCGGTTAAACTATAGATCCTTACTGTATTTTTCAGGTGCTTTCGGTTACGTTTTATTCCCTTATAATACTCTTATCTTCATAAGCCATTCGGGCAATCTCGTCTTTTCGTTTAAAACTAACCCTTTGTGTTTCTGGATATAAGTAATGATTTCCGTAGTGGCGGCCACCATTTGCGGGGTGCCTCCGATACGATCATGAAAGCTTATGGACAGCTGCCTGCGCTTTTTTTCGGATTCTTTGTAAAGCTGATCGAATTCCAGTATGACCTGACGGGAAAACTGATCCGCACTAAAATTCTTTCCCTCTATCAAAACAATATCATTACAGCGAATGGTATACGGGACCACTGCAAAATCATTTCCTTTTACTTTTACTAAAAACGGCTCGTCACGGCTTAAATCATCAATATGATACTTAAAACCCATTTCCTGTAAAATTTCGAGTGTATTTGTACCTCTTCTTAACCAATTTGCATTGTAGCCAACAGGTTCAAAACCAGTTACTTTTTTAATAGCTTCCGCCCCATCCCTGATGAATTTTTTTTCGGTTTCATAAGGCATCGAATATTGCGTTGCCCAGTCCATACCGTGGGCGGCAGCTTCGTGTCCCCTTGCGACAATTTCCCGGGCAAGATCCGCATTCTTTAGTACCGCGGAACCCACCATATGGGAGGTAACTTTGATGCCAAGCTTATCCCAATTGTCCAGCATTCTCGGAATTCCTTCTTTATACCCATACTGATACCAGCTCTCCCCGGGAAGATCAATAAATCCTTTTTGCATGTTTTGCGGAAACGGACTCTCGGCATTTACAGGCTGACCGCCCGCTTCAAACTGCATCGATACCGATACCACCAAACGAGATCCGTCAGCCCAGCTTGTGGGAGATACTTCTTCACTGGCAAGTCTTTTTGTTTCTAAATTGCCTGCCAATAATGTGTTGGTTGGCAGCAAACCCGCCAGACCGACCATGCTTGCTTCTTTAAGAAATGTTCTTCTGTCTTTCATGATATCATCATTTAATTAAGGTTCAACAGTCTTTTATGGCTATTTTTATTTAAGTACTTTTTCAATAATCAGCGTTTCTTCATAAAGCGAAAATTTGCTTATCAGATTATTCGTGATTGTTATATGAATAGCCAGAGGCATTTTAAAATGCTTTCCGTTTTTTTTCACCGTTCGTTCGACAAAACCGAATACCGCAACTTCATTACCCCGCACTAAAAAGGACTGTACCTCAAGTTTTTTACTCCCATCAATAAAATAACTAAAGAGCGTTTTGAATAATTCCGAAATTTCTTCCCGTTTAGAACGGTGTCCTGTCCAGGGCATGTATTTCGATTCGAAAATATACCAGTCTACATTTTCTGAAACCATTGAGGCTATCTTTTCGGGATCTTTGGCTCCGATAGAGCCAAAGAATTTATCTGCCGTTTGCTTCGTATTGATTTCTTCATCAGTATAGACCTGCGCCTGTAGTGAAAAACCCGTCAACAGCACTACTGCTATTAATTGTAAGGTTTTCATTTTTGATCGTATTACAGTTTCTTCCATAATTATCGCTTTTAAATTTTCGTATGATTTGCTTTAGAACTTAAAAATGAAGCTGCATGGTGAGTCCGGTAAAGAATATATTTTTACCGGTTCCGGAGGCTTTGATATAGTCTTCCGCCTTAAACCAGGTGGCTTCGAGCCTGAAATAAATATATTGATTCGGTTCCCAGACGATTTCGCTTTCGAGCTGATTTCCGATTTTCTTTTCGGTTGTGGTGTCCCCGGGATAAATGAGTGATGTATTTGGCGCATAAATACCATCGTAGCCACTGTATCGCCAAAACATGTCATAATCAATGACCCAATCTACATTTTTGGCAATTTCAAAACTCAGCGACGGATGGAAATCAATCAGATTGGAAGGCCCGATTACAGAAGCCAGTCCAAAGTAGGCTCCTCTCGGAAAAAGCGGATTGAAAGTCTGAAGATTGGAATCTCCCGCCTTTTTATCTCCGCTGATTACTTCGGTTTTAAAGCCAATTTCCGGACGAAACTTTATATCATTAAAACGATATCCGGCATTAATCGAGGCCGTCCACGCATTAATACTTTTTTCAGCCACATCACCAAACTGGTAAACGGCTTCGCCATCGTAACGCCAGTTCCCCGTTTTTCCCCAGATACGGGTTCCTAACGAGTGACGTTTTTCTTTTCCTGCTGCATCGTTAAAGGCCGCATTTGCCCTTTGGTAACCCAAATAATACACATCGATATTTTTGACAATGGGTATTTTAGTAAAGGCCAGATAACTTCCCCAGAGCTGTCTGCCTTTATTCGAAGCATCGTCAAAAATACCGTCCTGTGCTACTACATAATGCGTGTAAAAAAAATCCGCGGCACTATTCTCTTTGCTAATAATTGCTTTGACCCCATCAAAAGACTGTCTGTTGTTAGGGCCTTCCCTAACGGCTACCAAACGTTGTGATCCGTAAGTGAGTTCCTGCCTTCCTACTCTTAAAATCAGTCTTTGGCTTCCTTCATTTACAATATTCAAATCAGCAAATGCCTGATGTACTTCAAGCGGATTTTGTTCCACAGGATTCGGATCAATTCTTCCGTCAGCCATACTGCTTTGTACCTGAACAAAAGTTCTGAAGTACTTTCCGGCATGAAAATCGGCATGAAACAAATATCTTCCTAAAACATAACCATCGTTATCCTGCGGGCCATCACCCCAATTTTCATTTTGAGCATAGAAGTACTGAAACCGTATATCGCCCCCAAAACTGATATACGTCTTTTTAGCAGAAGAAACGGGCAGGAATTTCACTGTTTTATACCAATTATTACGTACAGTATCGTTTTTCAAAAAACTATAATCTTCATCAAATCGTAGTGATTTAAAGTCTGGGTACTGCTGTGCAAAACCAGAAAACGAAAGCAATAAAACCAGTAATTGGATCGTATTTTTCATGATTCAATTTTTAATTTTTAAACACATAGAAGCAATTACCCTCAGGGCTGTTTTTTAATTATTTACTTCCATTTTGTTTGATATCCTTGTACGCATTCGGCACATTGAAATTAAAGTGAAGCCAGTTAAAAAGTTCGTAGCCTTTATCAAATTCCTTCATGGTCACAGTGGCTTTGGTTTCGTCTAAAGTGAGTCCTTTATTCACGGCATTCTCCACATTGGTCTGCAAAGCGGTCACATAATCGATCGTATATTTAATTCCGGCTTTGTTGGTCATGCGTCCGTGTCCCGGAACTACAATGTCCTTATCCGAAATCATGTTGTAAATTTTGTTCAGGTTCTGCACCGGCTCTAAAAAATAACCGTCAAACAACCACGGAATTGTTGGACTTTCGGCGATAAAAGGGTTTCCTGCCCACAACACATTTCCGGAAGCCGATTTCAGATATACAAAAAGATCGGCCGGAGATTGTGCGGTACCCACATTGATGACTTCCACCACATTGCCTTTTCCCATATCAATTTTCAGGGTCTGGTTAATGGCTATGGTAATATCTGCGGGACGGTAAGCACTTTCTTCAATCCCTCTGCCTTTGCCGAAAAGCATAATCATAAACTGTTTGATATTGTCATAATTTTTGGCGAGATTGTCTTTGCAGAATTCGTTCTGAATCACAATAGTTTCTTTGGGAAGTAAATAGTTCCCGAAACAATGGTCGCCGTGATCACTGGTATTGATCGCATAAACAATGGGTTTTGGCGTCACGGAACGGATCAGTTTATAAAGCTGGTCGTAGAGCCCTTTGTTCAGCATGGTTTCAATAAGCAAAACGCCTTTATCCCCCACAATAAATCCTGCCGAAGTCGCCTGTGCGATTCCTTTTGCGGTTTCTGTTTCTGTTGTAGATGGCGAAACGGCATAGACATTCTCTGCTATTTTATGCAGTTTCAAAGTGACTTTGTTAGCGTCCCAGATTGGTACGTGATCAGGCATTGGAAATTGTGCATAGGCAACTGTATTCGCCAGCAAACACAAAGAGATTAATGCAATTCCTGAAATTATTTTTTGAATTTTCATGATCTGAATTTTATAGATTTTGTTTGATGTAATTCGTTGGGTGTAATTTGTATTAACATATAGATAAATGATGATTTAGAATTTTAAATCTGTGTGTTTGTTTTTCACGCAGATTTGGCAGATGGAGCAGATTTTATTTTTGAAATCTGTTTAATCCTTTAATCTGTGGCTATTATTTTAATTCCCATAGCTCTGTGTCAGCATTACATCCAATGGATTTTATTATGTTTAAAGTTTTTTAGCATAGCCGCCAAAATATTTCACTGGCGACCAGTCCGGAATTACAGGAGCTATTTCAGGATCGAGTGCTTTAAAATCCCTCGCACCGTACACTACTTTTCCATTGACAAGAGTCAGATCCGATTCGATATTTCGGACTTTATCGGCTGAAACTGTAAAATAATCCTCTGATAAGATCGACATATCAGCATACATTCCTTTAATCAGCTTTCCTTTTTCGTTTTCCTCACCCGAAAACCACGCACTTCCTGACGTATACAATTGCAGTGCGGTAAACTTATCCAGAACCTGATCTTTTGGCCAAAACTGCATACCTCCCAGGGTTTTTCCTGTAATAAGCCAATGTAGCGCCATCCACGGATTGTATGTTGAAATTCTCGTGGCATCTGTTCCCATTCCAACCGGGATTCCCATTGCTAACATTTTTTTGATGGGAGGCAGCTGTGTTTTTGGAGTGCCATACATTTTTTGATACAATTCGCCCTGAAAATACATCCTGAACTGGACTGCTATTCCGCCATTAAGTGCTTTTACCCTTTCCAGTTCCTGAGGTGTAATGGTTTCGGCATGATCAAAAAACCAGCGCAATCCGTTAAAGGGAATCTCTTTGTTTACTTTCTCAAAAACATTCAGCATTCTGTCAATCGATTCTCCGTAAGTGGCGTGCAATCGAAACGGCCATTTGTTTTTAACAAGCAAGCGAATAATGGGTTCCAGATCTTTTTCCATTTCATCAGAAAGCACAATTCTGGGTTCCAGAAAATTTTCAAAATCTGCAGCGGAAGCGACAATGTTTTCTCCGGCGCCTTCTTCGGTATACCCATTCGCTGTCAGAAGATTATCGTTTTTATTAATCACTGTTTCAGCCACCCACTTTTCGTAATCCTGAAGTTCTTTTCCTTTTTGCTGGGCAAATAGGTAATAGGAAATCCGCAGGTTCAGTTTGCCCTGTTTCGCCAATTCCATAGAGGTGGCATAATCGGCCGGAAAATTCTGTGCTCCTCCTGCCGCGTCAATGACCGATGTTAAGCCAAAACGATTGAGTTCACGGTTAAACTGAAGCGAACTGTTGCTTCTTTCTTCCGGAGTCAGTTTTGTGGTCAATCCTAAAGTGGTGTAAATGGCCTTTGGTGTTTCTTTTGCAAACATCAGCCCGGTTAAATTTCCGTTTTTGTCCTGCTCCAGAACACTTCCTTCATAATGAGTGTCTTTGGTATAGCCTAAAACCTCTATCCCTTTTTTGTTCAAAAATGCTTTGCCGTACAGATAGGTGATAAAAACAGGTTTGTCCGGAACTGCGGTATTTATTTCGTCAATGGTAGGCTGTCTTTTTTCTTCAAAGCCAAATTCATTCCAGCCGCCAATCACCTTGATCCAGACTCCGGGTGGCGTTCTGGCTGCTTGTTCCTTAAGCATTTCCATCGCTCTTTTTAAAGTCTTCACTCCGTCCCAGCGTAATTCGGCGTTGTAATTGAGTCCTTCCCGAATCACGTGGATATGACTGTCGTTTAATCCCGGAACAACGGTTTTGCCTTTTGCATCAATGATTTTAGTCGCTGTTATTTTATAAGTTTCCAAAATCATTTTAGAAGTTCCGGTTGCCAGTATGATTCCGTCCTTTGTGGCCAGTGCCTGAACAAATTCACCGGGTTTCTGCATGGTGGCAATTTTCCCGTTGTAAATAATCAGGTCCGCTTTTTCCTGAGACTGCACCAACAGACCAAAGAAAAATAATAGTAATACAAATAGTTGTTTCATTTTTTCAGATTTAATTGGTCTGTTTGGGTCATTTTATTTGGCAAGGAAAAACGCCAGCAAATCTTTTTGTACCTGAGCTGTATTTTCCTGAACCAGCCAGTGTCCGGCACCTGCAATTTTTGATTCGGTCACATTTTCGGCCACTAACTTAGAGTGGTCTTTCAGGAAAGCTGCTGCAAAATACTCACCCCCCATAGCCAGCAAAGGCATTTTAAGTTTTGTTTTTGCCAAAATCAGATTGTCTTTTCCATCCTGCGGAAATGCTCCGAACCATTTAAAACTTGATTTTGCACCATCTTTAACAGCATAAGCTCTCACAAATTCAGCAGTTTCTTCTGCTGTAAAAGGATCTTTCACATGTCCTACCATTGGCCAGAAATTAGTTAAAAACTCTTTTTCCTTTCCTTTAACAATATCTCCGGAAGCCGGCCATGCAAAAAATCCAAACCACCATGCAGAAGCAGAAACCTGAGACCAAACCGGTTCAATGCCTGGAAGCAGCGCATCCATCAGAGCCAATTTCTTCACTTCACTGCCATATTGCGCGGCGTAAGCATAGGCAACCATAAGTCCGATATCGTGACCGGCCAAATTGACATTGTCGTAGCCCAATTTTCTCACCAGTTCATGAATATCTTTTGCCATGTTTTTCTTGTCATAACCACCTTCTGGTTTATCAGATTCTCCTACTCCTCTTAAATCC
Source organism: Flavobacterium cupreum (assembly GCF_003996965.1). Taxonomy (GTDB): domain Bacteria; phylum Bacteroidota; class Bacteroidia; order Flavobacteriales; family Flavobacteriaceae; genus Flavobacterium; species Flavobacterium cupreum. The sequence goes on from NZ_QWDM01000001.1 coordinate 623,312, forward strand.
GGAGCGATAACGGTAAAATGTTTTGAAAGTTCCGGAAGCAGACGGTTCCACATGTACCAATTTTGTCCAAAACCGTGCACCAATACCAAGGGATCTCCTTTGCCGCCAATCACGTAATGGATTTTAACTCCATTTACTTCTTCGTAGGCATGTTTGAAATTCGCAGGTGGATTTGCAGGTGCTGGCTGAGTTGTTTCGACAGATGCGGCAGGTGTGGTTTCTGTTACAGTAGTTTCTTCCGTTTTTTTATTACATGATAGTAAAACCAGTAGTAAAAATACAAAGCTTAAAATGTGGGCTGTTTTACTTTTCAAGTTTAAAAAAGTAGTGTTCAATAAATTCGTTTTCATAATTTAAAAATTTAATTGGTTAGTAGAATAATGGTTATTATATTTTTTAAGCAGGCAGTTTTCCAATCCAGTCTTGTATAAAGACTGCAATCTCCTGCCAGCCGGGTTGATTTAAAACAAAGTGATTTCTTTCGGGAAAAACCCTGAAATCGGTAATCGAATTTTTATTCGTGTATTTTTTATAGTTGGAATAATTGAGAGATTCTGGAATCGTATGATCTGCAGATCCCGCAATTAATAAGAGCGGATTATGAGCAGCTTGAAAATCAACTTTTGCAGCTGAAGTTATCGTGTCTCGAACAATTAACTTAGATTCGGGAATAACATAATCACAGTATGCTTTTTCCTGCCATTCTTCAGGCATTCCGTTAGTAAACGAGTACTGCCATTGGCTAAAATTCATTAAGAAAGTTTTTTTAGTAGAAGTAAAAAAGCCAAGTGGTCCCCAGCCAGCTTTTAAAAATGAAAATTTGAAAGTCATTATTCCTTGCGGAGGAACAGAATGTATAGCAATTGCTGCTGATGCCAAATTACGCTGTAAAAGTATTTGCGCAGTAAGTCCACCAATAGAATGTCCTATTATAATAGGTTTCTGAGGAAGTTTTTTGGCAATATTCTCAAAATGATCTATTAGCTGAGTTAAGCGCAAGCTGGCAATCTGCGGATCTGGATGTCGTGAACGTAAAACATCTACAGGCGCATCTTTGTACGGCCATGCCGGTGCAAGAGTTGTAAAACCTTTACTTTCAAAAAAGATTTTCCAGTCATCCCAGCATCTGTTGCTTACAAATGCACCTGTAATAAAAAGTATTGTTGTAGGATTTTCAGTCAGCATAATACATATTTTAATGTTATGCCAAAGTGTAAACTAAAATCAAACCTTTTTATTAAATAATTAAAAATCAGTAAGTTGAATTTTTAAACTGATTTTTATACCAACTATATATCGTTGTGCAACGAAAATTAAGCAACTTAATATCGTTTTTTTTAAATTAGATAATTTGAAAATTAGATAATTTGAAAATTAGATAATGTGATAATTGGATAATGTGATAATTGGATAATTAGAAAATTTGATGATTGATGATTGGATAATTTTCACGTTGGATAATGTAAAACTGAAACTTGAAACGCAACACGATGTAAAACATATTAGTTTAAACAGCAAACACAACTTATATAATGCTCATTTTCAGATTGTAAAAAATTTTCACATTATTCAATCACCTCATTATCTAATTATTTAACAATCAAACAGTCCAATTATCTAATTTTCATTACCTAATTTCCACATTATCCAATTATCCAATTATCAAATTTTCTAATTATCCAATTCACATTATCAAATAATCTATCAGTCCAACTATCTAATTAGCAAATTCAAAAATGGCTTCTCTTAATTCCTAGCCTTTGCATTCTGGAAGCCAGGGTTGTGGGTGGAACTCCTAATATTTCTGATGCACCTCCGGCACCTCTTATTCTTCCGTTGCATTTTTCAAGCACATTAATGATGTGCTCCCTTTCGTTTTCCTGAATAGTTTTAAAATACCAGTCATTTGACTTAGTATTTATTATAACTTCATCAAGAGACGGAAGCGGAATATGTTCAATCGTATTTGTTTTTGCCAATAGAATACTTCTTTCAATAAGGTTCTCTAATTCGCGAATATTGCCCGGCCATTGATAAGACAGGAGACTTTTTAAAGCACTTTCTGCTATTTCGGTTACGTTTTTTCCTGTTTTAAAGCTATAGACCGCAATAAAATGGCGGGCGAGTAAACCGATATCTTCTTTACGCTCCCTTAGCGGAGGCAGCTGAATTGGGAATACATTGAGCCTGTAATAGAGGTCGAGTCTGAAACGGCCGTCGGCAACTTCCTTTTCCAGGTTGCAATTGGTAGCGGCAATAATGCGGACATTTACTTTTATGGAAACATTTCCTCCCACACGTTCAATTTCTTTTTCCTGGATTGCCCGCAGTAGTTTTGCCTGCATTTCCAGTGGCATGTCTCCAATTTCATCCAGGAATAAAGTACCGTTGTCTGCCTGTTCAAATTTACCGATCCGTCTTTCTGACGCGCCTGTAAAAGATCCTTTTTCATGCCCGAATAATTCTGATTCTATAAGGCCCGGAGGGAGCGCAGAACAATTCACTTTGACAAAAGGCTGGTTTTTTCTGGTCGAAAGTTCCTTAATACTATGGGCTATACTCTCTTTTCCTGTTCCGCTTTCCCCTGTAATTAAAACGGTTGTATCAGCGGGAGCCACTTGCAAAATGTGATCAAATATTTTGAGCAGCACCGGACTTTTTCCAACAATCGATTCAAAGCCGGAATTTTTTACAGGTTTACCGGTACCGTAATTTTCAACAACTGTATTTTTTTTATCTAATTTCTTATCATGACTGATTAAATTTTCAATGGCAAAGATTAAGGGCTCCTGCAGTCTTTCGCATAACGTTAGATGATTTTTGTTATAATTGTCAGCCTGCCTGCTGAAAAAAGACAAATAGAGTCCGCCGTTTTCACTGAGCGCCAAAGGAACCGGCAGCATGAGATTTGATTTCATATTCATTGAAGTCGCGATTACCTTTTTGATAGGCGTTTTGTCGCATACTTTTATAAAGTCCTGGCCATTATAAAATGTGGCTTCGGTCTCGACCCTGCTTTTGTTTCGTAGTTCTGTGATTTCAGACTGTTTTAAGCCCGTAATATTTTGCAATTCTTCAATTCCTATCCGTTGATATTCATGCAATCCTGTTCTTGCATATCCTAAAACTCTACTCGACAATTTATTTTCAATATAAAAAACAGCCATGACCAGATCAAAGGAAATAAGAGACTGCAGGGCGGTAATGATGCTAAGAACCCTATCGTCCCAGCTGCCGCTTTTTGTTACTATAGTTTTTAATTGTTTTTGAAATAAAAGTTCTTTTCTTATGGATGATTCTATACCATACTGCTGATGATATTCGGCAATTTCAATTGTTATTAATAAATCTTTCTCACGGAAAGGTTTTACCAAAAAACCTTGAGGATGAGTCAGTTTAGCTTTACTCAGCACTTCTTCGTTAGAGTTGGCAGAAAGATAAATAAAAGGAATATTTTCGTCTTTAAGCATTTCTGCAAGATCAATCCCCGTTTCTTTCCCCGACAGGAAAATATCCAGTAATACCAATTCTGGCCTCTGCTCTGCAATATAATATTTAGCATCAGCAACAGATCTTGCCATTCCTATAATGGAGTGTCCGGCTTTTTTAAGCATTAATCTTAAATGATTTGCCTCAACAAACTGATCTTCAACTATAAGTATTTTTAATGGTTTTGCCATTTTATAAAATTAAATTAATAAAAGACTACTATCGTTAGTGCTAAATTCCAAAGTTATTTTAGTACCATTCTCACTAGCAATTTGAAATTTTCCTCTTATATCATCAGAAAGCCCATGCATTAGTTTTATACCTAATGAAGGACTGTCATAGGGATCCAAATCATTTGGAAGCCCCTTACCATTATCTTCAATAATTAAAATAAAGTTTTTATTGTCATTTGTTTTAAGGGAAATTTTAATTATTGCATTTTTATAATCTGGAAAGGCATATTTAATAGCATTTGTAACTGCTTCATTAAAAATCAATCCAATGGGTATTGAGTGAGATAAAGGAAGATTAAAACTATCAATATCCAGTACAAATCGGATTGAATTTCTGATCGCAAATGAATCTTTTAAATATTCTGTTAATTCAAATATATAAGACGGCATATCAATTATCGATAAATTCTCAGACTGATATAATTTTTGATGAATTAAAGACATGGCATGAATTCTATTCTGACTGCTGTTAATAGCCTGCAGCGCTTCTTCATTTTTTAAAAATTCAGCTTGGCTGGCAAGCAGACCAACCACCATGTGGAGGTTATTTTTTACTCTGTGATGAATTTCACGCAAAAGCCATTCTTTTTCAACGACCAAATTTTGTAGGGTGCAATTTTTTTTATTGATTTCATTTTGCTGTGTTTTAAGCACCTTGTTTGTTTTCTTCTTAAATATAAAACTTTTATAAAGCAGTGCAAGGATTATAAGTAAGAGCAAAACAAAAGTTATCATGAAATTACGTAAAAATATTTCATTTTTAAGTTTGCTTTGCTGTAAGAAGGTTTTATTTTTAAGTTTAATAATATCCATTGTTTTCTTTTCTGACTCATAAATTATTTGAAGTCTGGAGGAAATAGGATAAATATCGCTTTCTTTAAGGTTGGCGGCTCTATAGAAAAAGATGGCTTTTTGAAGCGAAATTTGAGAGTTGTGAAAATCTGAGACAGAAAAATACAATTCACTGATCTGACTATAACAATCGCCACTTCTTTTATTGTTTTTGGATATTTCAAATAGAGATGCGGCTTTAAAAATTGGAACTAATCGCTCTGGTATTGGAGCCATCGTACGCATTTTTGCAGACCAGACCATTACCCATGCTTCTGCCAAATCATCTGTCTGATTGGTCTTGTTTAATATTTCTATCGCTTTTTTGGCTTCAACTTCAATCATTACATTGTTGTTTCGCAACTGCTGCAACATGGAAAGCTGTAGATGACATTTACCAGAATAAATATTAGAATGCAACTTTTGGCTAATCCTAAGCGCTTCCTCTGCATATCGAAATGCTTTTCCCAATGTTAGAGGGTTATCATAAGAAGCTGCATACCAATCACTTACTTTTAATAAAATTTTGATTTTGCTTATGTTTTCAGGTATTAGCCTTAGTGATTCCTCTGCTTTACTCACTTGCAGTTCACTATAAGGTTGTTTAAGATCTAAACCCTTTTTTAAAAAAGACAGATCTTTTTCTGCTATTTCTATCCGCTCCATGCCATTACGAGGAGCCAATGCAGTTACTTCTCCAATTGAAAGACATATTAGGAGAAACAGAACAATTCTGTAGTGATTAGAGAGCATTTTCGTAAGGATTAAACTGGCTATACGAAGGTATTGATAATTCTGTATTTAAATTTAAAATATTCCAAAATTGAATCCCAACGATATATCGTTGTTTTTATCCTATATGATTGACTATAAAATATTTACGCAGATTTCTTTAAAACTAAATTTTGAGAAGCCGCGTACTAAATCACAATCCGATTTTTCCGTCAGCCCAATACGGCTGTGTATAAATGTTTTTATTTGAAACCCCTTTTTCTTTTAAAGCTTTTCTAAAGGCCTGAATTGACTTTGCATTTCCCATCAGGTAAAAGTAACCGTCTTTCCATAATTCCCAGATTCTGCTATCGAGTTGATGAAGAATATCAATCGCAAACTCGGCCTTATTAACCGATTTTGGTACGGTATCCACTATGAGTCCCAAGTGGTTCGGAACTTCCATCGCGACCGGATCTAATTCCATAATTCCTAAATAATTATTTTCCCTGGCATTAATTTCATGCTGAAAACTTTTAAAGACGCTCATACAGGTTTCATCTCCAAAAAAGAACTGGTATTTTTCTTCCCTTTTAAAAAAATCAAAACCTCTTGGCATTCCAACCGTTAATTGATCGTCTGGTCTTAGATTTTCAACAAAATAGCTTCCGGGACCGTTTTTATGAATGTGAAAAATAACTTCAAACCATCCTTCTTCACTATTCCATTTACTGGGGGTGTAATTGCGGTAATTAGTATCGTCTATCCTGATGATTATGGCTTGTCCGGTTTTAAATTTTACTTGTGGGAAATGACCGTTAAACCGAATCAATTTTATATTTTCACTCAGCATTGTAACTGCTGAGACGTTTACTTTGCAAATTTTCTTGCTAAAAGCCAGTTCCATAAAATCTCCAATAATTTTGGGCATCGAATTCATAATCTTCTTGTTTAAATTTCCATACAAAATTGACAATTAAACAACAAGAGGAAGTTGAAGAAGAAATAGGGATGATTGGACTATTCGCGGAATTTCAAACGAAACGTCAATGCTGTTTCGCCGGTTATTTTTTTGAATAACCTGGAAAAGTACGTATGATCTTCAAAACCCAGCTTAAATGCAATTTCCTTTACATCATTGTCCGTATAATAAAGCAGCCGCTGTGCTTCCAGGATCATGGCATTCTGAAGCCAGTAGGTAACTGATTTTCCAGTCGAAATGTTCACACAATAATTCAGATGCGAAGTGGTGATGTTTAATTTTTTGGCGAAAAAAGAGGGTGTTTCCAAAAATGTGGAATCCGAAATTAATTTTTTAAAGTTGGAATAGATGACGGCCGATTGATTTTTAAGTTCCGATGCTGACTGACTGGCGTCTGAATATATATTGACAAAACGATAGATTAAAGTACTAAAAAGGCCATTTACGATAGGCGTTTTATGGGAGCAGGTATTTTCAAAAGAGCGGTGCAAAAGTGAAACCGTTTCAAAAAGTTCTTTTTTTTGAAATTTGCTTACTTTATTGACCTGATCTTCAATTTTCATATTCTGAAAAACGGAATCGCAGTTATTGGGTACTAAAAAGGGCGCGGCACTCATATAATATCCACCTGCATCGGGAGAAACAAACTTAGGCGAATGGATCTGAAATGGTTTGATAATTACAATACTGGGGGCACTTATTTTTACATCGGTCATATCACATTTCATGATGACTTTTCCTTTTGTCAGGACAAAAAAAACATAAAAATCATGTCTGTGGGCTCCTAATGTGTTTACTGTTTCCGGATCTTTTCCCAATGCCGATAATTCAGCGATAAAAATACCGCCAACGGCTTCTGAATTCTGATTGTAAATGGGAATTTTCAAATTTATTTTTTGAGTTAATGATGAATCAGTTAAATGCTTTACCGCAAGGTACGCAAGGGGAAAACGCAATGTTCGCAAGGTTTAGGTTTTGCTTTGCAGTCTTTGCGGTTAAACAAAATCAAATATTTTACCGCAAGGTGCGCCAGGGGAAAAACGCGATGTTCGCAAGGTTTAGGTTTTGCTTTGCGGTCTTTGCGTGTAATTGCATTGCGTTCTTTGCGGTTAAACAAATTCTAATATTTTACCGCAAGGTGCGCAAGGGGAAAACGCAATGTTCGCAAAGTTTAGGTTTAGCTTTGCGTTCTTTGTGCTTACAAATAATTATATAACATTGCGTTCTTTGCAGTTAAAAACAACTTACTCCTTTATCCGGATATTACGATACCATACGGCATTCCCGTGATCCTGCAACGCTATTTTTCCTTTTTTAAAGGTTCCGAAACCGGGCCAGGTCGCAAATTTACTTTCTGCTATGCGTTTTTTAAAATCTGCATCCCACAGAACTGTTTCCACTACAACAACGCCATTGAGGATCAGGGTTAGTTTTCCTTTATTGCTGATAATTTCAGCGGTGTTCCACTCTCCTACTTGTTTTACAGGTTCTGATTTACTTTGAATTAAATCGTATAAATCTCCGGCGCGGTGTTTTGTAATTTTTCCGTCCGGATGGCCGTCATTGTCTAAAACCTGCATTTCCAGGCCGGTTTCGTAGGTGTTTTTATATTTTTCAGCATCTTCGTTGATATAAAAAATAATACCACTGTTGGCATTGGGAGCTACTTTCCAGTCCAGTTTTAAATGGAAATTCTCAAATTCGGCATTGGTTACCAGATCACCTCCTTCGCCATTTTTCGCCGCCTCAGGATCAAAATACAAAACCCCGTCCTCTACTTTCCATGCGGCTCCCACCGAATTTTTACCGTAAGTATGCCAGCCTTTGGTGGTTTTTCCGTCAAAAAGAGGTTTGAAACCTTTCTGCGCATTGATGGCTGGTGCAAAAGACAGCATCAATACCAGTGCTATAATTTTTTTCATTTTATTGAATATTAATTATCAAAAACCGAATCTGCTTTCAAACTGCAGCTTCGTGATTTGTTTGTTTATGATTTAGGTTAGGAGATATAAAAGTACGAGTTTGTCCGTAATAGCAAACTTTGTGGAAGAGAAAAAAAAATTACCGCAAAGAACGCTATGTTTTTTTTTATTTATAAAAGGCAATGTCCGCAAAGCTAAATTTTTACACAGCTTTGCGAACTTTGCACTTTCTAAGGCATTCTTATATAAAATCTTTGCGCTCTTTGCGGTAAAAATAAATGTCTGTTTTTTATGTTTTCCGCTGATCCGATACAAATTAAATCATACTATTGCATCCGTTTAAATAGAAGGGAAAAGACTCGTTTTAGCCATCTTGTCTGATGAAAATTCAACCGAAAGACCTTCACCGTAACTTTCCTGAAAATATTCCAGTCGAATTGGCACAAGCCCTTTCTTTAAAGTTACTTCTGATTTCTTTTCATCAAAACCATGCAATCCGTCATTATCAATAAGCAGTTGGTTGTTGATGTAAAGTTTACTTCCGTCATCTGAAGCGATATAAAAAGTATATTTTCCATCTTCCGGAATATTCACGAAACCATTGTATACCAGGCCGTAATTATTAGAATCATGTTTGATTTTGTTCAGGTCAAAATCAGGAGCATATCCTTTATCGACCGGGGTTAGTTTACTGAAATCCGGTATTTTATTCCATTTTCCTTTATACAGACTATACTGTAATCCTGTTTTTTTATTGTAAAATATTTTTGAAATAACAGAACTGCAGGAGCCGTCACCTGCCGGACATGCTATAGCATTTACGCGTGCAGGGACCGTAACCTCAAACGCTTTGGTGTAAAGCTGTGACTGGCGCGTTGGAGCCGAACCGTCAGTGGTGTAATATATCTTATCGGTACCTTTCTGCATAAATTCAACCTTCGCTTTCGTGTCCGATTCCAGCCCACTTTCATGGGTTGCAAATTCAGGTTTTTCGGCAATACTTCCGTAGGTTTTAAGGAATTCGTAATACGGTTTGTACACTTTATTGGTTTCACTGATAGACTGAATCGTTAGGAGTGCATTGTTCCAGCGGTCTCCAAATCCGTCAATTTCTTTTTTAGCAGTCGTAAGGTTGTATTCCAGGTTTTGACCAAATTGGGAAAGCGACATAATTTCGAACGGGCTGTACAGTCCGTCATTCCAGTCATTTAATAAACGGAATGCCTCGAAATTTTTCATGTACTTAATTTGTCCTTTTTTGCCTGAAAGAAGCTGTTGGTCATAATCCGGAAATTGTACCTCAACCGAAACTTTTGTACTAGTTGGAGCTTCCGGAACAAAAATACGGGTTTCAAAATCATTTCCCGCGTACGACCAGCTTCCTGCTTTAGGCTCTGAACTGTAAGGAATATTCTGCCCGTTGACCGTTACGGCTGTCGGAGGAAAAGAACACGGAAAACGAAGTTCATATCCTCTGGAAGTTAACATTCCGGGAAACGAACCTTCTACCGGTGCGATTACCACATGGCTCTTATTTCCGGATTGTTCTGAAGTTACAGTCGTATAGGTAAAAGCATTTTTCTTAAAATTGTTATTATTGCCTTCATCCTCATACAATTTCAACGCGCCTTTTTTACCCGGATAAACAGAAAGAATAAGCGGGTTTAGCGGCTTTTCATCTGTTCTTTCTACTTTTGGCTGCATTGGAATAATGGCTCCCTCTTTTACAAAGACCGGAATATCTCCCAGAGTAAAAGGCATGGTGATTTTTCTACCGCCTTTCAGGATACTTCCGGTACTGCTTTCGTACCATTTCCCTTCCGGCAGCCAGGTTTCCTGCGCCACAGCTACACTACCCTTTTCAATCGGTTTGGTAACAGGGTTTACCATCATATCACGACCAAACATGTATTGGTTGGGAATCGAATAGGCATTTTCTTCTTTTGGATAATCGTAATACATTGGGTGAACGGTAGAAACCCCGGTTTCATAGGTATTACGGGCTTCATTGTATAAATAGGGTACCATCGCATATCGGGTCAGGTATGCTTCTCTCATGATAAGGAAGTTGTCCAGCGGATAGGCCCAGATACGTCTTTCGTGCTGTGGTGCGGCAGTAGCATGCGTTCTGAAGATCGGACTAAAAACACCCCATTGAATCCATCTGGTATAGAGTTCAGCGGTACCGGCATCTCCCTGGTGTCCCCCGATATCGTGGCTCCAGTATCCAAATCCGACATTTGCGGCCGTAGCGGTAAAATAAGGCTGGTAATTCAGTGATTCCCAGGATACATGTGTATCGCCCGAAAAGCCAATTTGGTACCTGTGATTTCCAAGACCGCCCCAACGGTGAAAAATAAGCGGACGCACCTTGTTCTGGCGTTCCATATCGCTGTAATGTACATAATTCAGGTAAATCGTCGGATTGACACCGGGAATATTGGTACTTCCCCATTGCTGCCAGTCCAGCCACCAGAAATCAACACCTGCTTTTTCGATCGGATGCAGCACCAGATTCATATAATTGGTTGCAAATTTTTTATCGGTAATGTCAAAAGGCACATATTTTTTGGAAGCGGGATCAATTCCCATTGCCTTTGCCATTTCGGGATAGGCCTCTTCGTACGGCTGTATTCCGGAAGCCGGATGCAGGTTCAGGCAGGTTTTAAGATGCTGTTCATTGGTCCATTGTAAAAACTTTTCGGGAGAAGGAAACAAATTTTTATTCCAGGTAAAACCGGTCCATCCGGCATCTTCTCCGGCCTGATCTCTTTGGCGCTGTCCGTTTTTAAAGAACTCCGGTAATGATTTTACGTGCCAGTCCATATCAATTACAAATACATCCAGCGGAACATCATGCATTTTAAACTCGCCGACAAGATCACGAAATTCAGTATCCGAATATTCCCTGTAGCGTGACCACCAGGCACCAAAAGCAAATCTTGGCGGCATGGCGATTTTACCCGCAATATCGGTATAGTCTTTTAAAGCGGTTTTATAATCAGAATCGTAGGCAAACAAATACAGATCCTGAGGTTTATCTCCCGGACGCGCCATGACCCACGGCCATTCTGAATTATCAAAAAGCGGGCGTTCGCTGTCGTCTATCAGGTACCATCCGTCACGTGATATTATACCATTTTCCAGTTCTTTGGCCGGGCCGTTAACCCCATCTAAAGTACGGGTGGTACCCAGCAGGTTTTTGGTGTTTGCCAACCCGGGTTTCCAGGCAACAGACTTTCCGTTTACCATAAAATCTACGCTCAGATTTTTGTCGGTAAATTTCCCTTCACTGGTTTTATAGCGCAGTTTTAGAACATCGGTTGTAATTTGCAGTTCCCCTTTAGTTTCTTTTTTAGTGAAAGATGGTACCGGAAGGTTTCTATTGACAAAGGTCAGCGAAGCATTATCTGTAAATTTTCCATCTGCACTCCATTCCATTCGTATTACACGTGGCGAAAGCACGGTAAACCTGGCATTGCCTGATACTATTACTGCCTTCGGATTTGCTTCGGGTTTATAGTCCTGAGCCCTTAAAACAGCCGTAGCCAGACAAAAAATTGTAACTAAAAGTTTTGTTGTTTTCATATTCTCTTTTAAAATTAATCTTAAAATAAATACTTCCGGTCTCTCCATACTAATCATTGAATATAGACAATCTGAACGTTTTTACCGGAAGTTTTTATTTTTATGCTGCTTTTTATTTTTTAATAAATCGTTTGGTAATTTTTGCCCCGTCTTTTTCAAAAACCGTAAAATAAATTCCCGTTGCCAAACCGGAAACATCAATGCTGTTTTCTTTTACGATTTGCTGTTTCACCAGGCTTCCTGATTCTGAAAAAACACGAACCGGAATACCTGACATTTCAGTGGTAAAGAAAAGGGTATCCTTTACCGGATTTGGATATACATTTAAAGGTGACGACGTTTCATCCGTATTATTTAACGCGCCATTTGCTGGTTTGGCTGTGCCCAAGGTTGTGGCGGGTTTTACCAAATCCAGTTTCCAGCGTTGTGCATCGTTGCCATTATCGGTCCATTGCTGTACATTGGCGCCGGGTTCGGCTGAGTTATTGGCTACATCAAGGCATAAAGTAGTATTTTTATGCGTCACTTTAAAATAGCCGTCAGGCATCAGTTCAATTTTCCAGCGCTGTGCATTGGTCCCCAGATCGCCCCATTGCTGTACATTGGCACCTGGCTGACTGCTGTTGTTGTCCACATCCAGGCATTGATTGGTGCCCCTGTGGGTTAATTTATAAAAACCATCGGATTCTTTTGTAATAACCCAGCGTTGCGCATCGGTTTCATTAGGGTTATGCTGCTGCACGTTGGCCCCCTGCTGCGTACTGCCACCACTCACATCCAGTCTTTGGTTGGTTCCTTTATGGGTCAGCCTGTAAACGCCGCCGGAGATAATCGGCACTTCAATCAGATCCAGTTTCCAGCGCTGTGCATCGGTGCCCAGATCGCTCCATTGCTGCACATTGGCACCCGGCTGGCTGCTGTTGTTGTCTACATCCAGGCACTGGGTGGTTCCTTTATGGGTCAGCTTGCAATACCCGTCTGACATCATTTCGATTTTCCAGCGCTGTGCATCATTATTGTTGTCTGCCGATTGCTGTACGTTTGCACCCTGAGCACTGCTGTTCTGAAAAACATCCAGGCACTGATTGGTTCCTTTGTGTGTAAGTTTATAAAAACCATCTGACTCCAGCGTAACGACCCATCGTTGGGCATCATTGCCATTGTCTGTACTTTGCTGTACGTTTGTTCCTGATGTGCTTCCGTTATTAAAGACATCCAGACATTGATTGGTTCCTTTGTGTGTTAACTTATAAATTCCCCCTGAAACGATACTTTGTGTAGGACAGGATTGGTCGGGAACCCTTGGAGCCACCCCGTAGTTGGTCATATTCACAGGTTCGATCTGATCGGCGGAATTGAAATACATTCTGTCAATCGCAATTTTACGGTCTCCCGAAGTACCATTTTCATATCGGTGGTAAATGATGTAGTATTCATCACAGTTTCCCATTTTCAATACACCATGATGTCCCGGGCCTTTGTCTTCCGCATTAGAACTTAAGATTTTACTTCTGTAGGTCCAGGGTCCCATAGGTGAATTGGAAGTCGAGTACTGCACATTGTAGGTATCATTAAACCAGGATCCATTGGAATACATCATATAATAAATTCCTTTGCGCTTGACCATATAGGGTCCCTCGGTATAATTGGGAGGCGTTATATCTGTTGGTCCCGTGGCCAGCGAAACCATATCGGGATTTAATTTACGTACCACCATTCTGCTTTTACCGGATCCCCCGTAATAAATATAAGCTTGTCCGTCATCATCAATAAAGACATTGGCGTCAATAATATCATCGGTATAAGGATCTGTGGCGATAAGGGGCGCCCCAATATCCGTAAAAGGGCCGATAGGCGTGTTCCCCACAGCAAGCCCTATTTTGGTTTCGGCGGTATAGTAGAAATAATATTTATTATTGCGAAACACCACTGCCGGTGCCCAGCCGTTATATTGTGCCCACGGACTATCGGGAAATAAATCAAAAATAAGCCCCTCGTCTATCCAGTTCGTAAGATCGGTTGAGGAATAGGCATGGAATTGTGTGCCGTAAATCGCAGTGGTATAGATATAATATTTATTGTTAAAGTAATGAATCTCAGGATCTGCTCCTGTAAACAAAGGGTTCCCGCTTAATTGTGCCTGCACGGAAGTGCCCAGGCACATAAAGATTAAAAATGCTGCCAGACGCAATTTCAGTTTTGCAATGGAAGTATAACTATTTATTTTAATTCGTATCATAATTCGTAGTGTTTGAACTTTATTTATAATAAATTGTTTTGTGATTTTTTCCTGTCCGTTTTCAAAACGAGTACAGGATGCCATTCAGCTAAATGGATTTTCAATCACTGTTTTATTCAAAAAGCAACTTATGCGTAAGAAATGAAATGAGTAAAGCTGTATGAAATACCCGAAAGTACTTTTGATAAGAGTCCAAAACTTTCCAACACAGAATCGGCTGAAAAGTTTTGATTTTCTCTTTTTAAAATATTACAGCTTTTTGAATACTATAGTCATTTTCGCCGGATTAATGGTAAGTTCATATTGTCCTGCTGTTGCAACAACCCATTTATTATCCGGCTGGCCGTTTGGCATCAGGGACATTGTGGTAATATCGTTTCCATCCCCTTTCAGTACGGTACCGCCTACCTGAGGCATTAAAAAACGACCACCCCAGTTCCCCAGATCCAATGCCAGTTTGAATTCACCTGCATCAAATTGTCCGGTAAACGTAAACACTTCAGGATTTTTAGGATCCCAGATCATGGGTTTGGCTTTTCCAATATCCCAGCCTATTCCGGTTATGGCATTTCCGACCATGTACACATTTTCGTAAGGTACATATCCGAAAGCATAGATTCCCTGATCAATATCCATATAGAAAGAATGACGGCCTGCCTGGGCTACTTTAAAAACATTATCGTCTGTTCTGGGTTCCGTTTCGTTATACACAATTTTATTTCCGGCAACCGGATCGTAAGAAGGTAACTCACTGCCTGGTTTTTCGATAACCTTGAAAGAACCCACTGAAAAATCACCGGTAAAATTGTAGATCGTTCTTTCCGTTTTTTCTGGTAAAATTTTACCAGTACTGTAATCCCAGCTGCCGCTTATGGCATCGCCAACCATAAAGAGCGGTAACGGGCCCGGGCTGAAACTAGTGGCAATAAAAGTAGTGGTTGACACCTCGGGTTTCTGAAACTGTGCACCATTATCGACTCTTGCTATTATTTGTACCTGAAGCGTTGTGGCCACATCGCCCGGACGTTTAAAATTTTTCAGCAATAAAGCGTTGAGTTCTTTTACCGTATATGATTTAGTGAAAACTCCTGCCGGAATTTCTTCTGTAATAGTCGTACTGGTTCCGGGCGCGGAACCTTCGCCAAAATTATTACCCGCGATATCCATACGGAAAAAATACGTCAGAGTAGTTCCGGTTCCTCTGTCATTTCCTTTTGTCCAGGTAAAAGTGATGGCGTTTGCAGCTTCGTTCTCTTTTTTCAAAACCACCTCATTACCGGAAAGGGTCATTGTTAAAGGATTGGCGAAATCAGGCTCCTTAAGCCAGTCCGCATCCTCAATTCCTTTGTCTTCACAAGAGACAAGAACCAAACTCATTATTATAAATGAGATAATATTTTTTATATTTTTCATTTGTTTTGATTTTTAGTTATTTGTCCCAGAAAGGCGCCTGAACCAGGTTAGGATTCTTTTCGATTTCAGCCAGGTAAATCGGAAACCAGTAAAAAGGCTTTCTGTACACGCGGTTCTGATACGCTGTTCTTTTGTAAAATTCGGCCGCAGTTTTCCCGTTAAAATTCATTCCGTAGAAAGGACCGGTTAAAACGGTTTCGGCCAGTTTCCATCTTCTCAAATCGTCATAACGGATTCCTTCCGTACACAATTCGACTCTTCGTTCCATCCTGATCACTTTTCGAATGCTTTCCGGATCACTGTCGACGTGTATATTTTGCGCATCTGTTCCGCCTGTTGTATAGGTTCGTACTCCTGCTCTTTCCCTGATTTTATTCAGGTAAATCAAAACTTCAGGATTCCCCGGATCGGATTCATTAAGTGCTTCGGCATAATTCAGATAGGCTTCACCTAATCGGTACAGAATTCCGTGACGCGGTGCAAAGTAGCCGTTGATCGGGTTTCTGGTCGGGTCTGTTCTTTTTCGTGCCAGATAGCCATTTTGGGGTGCATCATGTGTATTGTTGTTGTCTTTTTTGCCATTCCAGAATTCCAGTTTTCGGCCTTTATCTTTTCCTGCATTATCTCCGTCGGTATACCAGGCGCCATCAAAATTAACGGCCAGGTAAAATCTCGGTTCACGATTGCAGTACATATTATAAGTCCCCGCCAGCGTTACCAGTCCGGGGCTTTTCACTTCATTGAATTTGGTTACGCCGTTAGTCCAGTAACCGTCCTGTACCGAAAAACCATTTTCTATGTAGCCTGAATTTGCGTCCGTGATCGGAAGGCCGTTTGCTGTAAAAAACGCATCGACCAAAGATTGTGTTACGCCATATCCTCCGGCACCGCCGCTTCCGCTGGGTGCAGTGTGCCTGTCATATTCCCTTGAATCCACATTTGGACGGGCAAACAATACTTCGGTATTTCCCTTACTGGCTTCTATTAGATGCAGGTTCTGGCAGGATAAAAAAGGATCTATTTTCCCTGCCGCATTCATTTCCGTATATAATTTATGTCCTGCTGCTTCTGCACTCAGAATTAAATCTTTGCTGGCTTCTGCAGCGATCTTCCATTTATTGGCATCGTATGTTCCGTTAAATAAAGCCTTACCGTCTTTGGTCATATGGTTCGCATATTCTGAATTACCATTTACCAGCGGACTTGCAGCAAAAAGCAGCATTCTGGCTCTGACCGCTTTGCACATAATAGAAGTTGCGCGGCCAAATTTTCTTCCGTCTGAATACGATGCCGGTAAAATTAGTTCTACCTCTTTCAGTTCCTTATTGATCCAGCTTACAATATCATCATACGGGGTTTGTCCTACCTGTAAATCGGAAAGGTTATAGTTTACGGGCGTAATTTCATCGGGACTGAAAGGAATTGGCCCGTAGGTATTTATTAAAAGGGCATAATAATACGCTTTTAAAAAACGGCACTCTGCCACCATTAGCCTTACCTCATCGGCATTTAGATTTTGTTCCGGTAAAGGCTTAATGTTTTTGATCAGCAGGTTGCATTCCCTGATTCTTTGCGGAAGATTATTCCAGTAGCCTGGGGTCCATTGTGATCCTACCGACCAGTCTCCCAGAATAAAAGGGATGACCTGCCAGTCGTACTGACGCCATCTTTCTGATGGTGTCATATCATCTCCCAGAATCTCCCATCCAAGACTGCGCGTATAGCCCCAGGTAGGGTCAGGAATTCTGGAGTAGCAGCCTGCCAGCCAGTTTTCGGTTTTGGTTTTACTCTCAAAAACACCATCCAGCGTAAGTTCGGTATCGCTCTCCTTATCGAGGTAATCAGAACACGAAGACGATAAAAATAATCCCAGAATAAGGAATATTGCTCTAATGTATATATTTTTCATTTGAATTGATTTTTTAAAATTATAACGCTACTGATAATCCAAAAAGCACTGATTTCGTCGATGGATATTTCAGTCCATTTCCGGTATCCAGCTCCGGATCCCAAAGTTTAAAATTAGAGATGTACCATAAATTGTTACCGCTGATATACACCCTTAATCCTTGCAGATACATACGTTGTGCGAGGGTTTTATTCAAAGTGTAACCTACTTCCATCGTTTTCAGACGTCCAAAACTCATGTCTTTTTTCCACCAGGTAGAAGCCACTGCATTATTGGCGTTAGGCCCGTAACTCAATCTTGGCCAGAACACATCCTGACTCGGATTTTGTTCGGTCCAGCGGTCCTTGTAATTCGAATAAATGTTCCCCAGCGTACCCGTACCGCTTCCCGGTATAAAATTGGATCCCCCGATAATGCGTTCTGATTTGCCTATTCCCTGAAAGAAAAAGCTGAAATCGAATTGTTTGTATTTTAAATTATTTCCAAAACCATATACAATTTGCGGATCTGTTGTACCGCCTATAAAACCTTCATCCAGACCGCTTATGATACCGTCCTTATTTCTGTCCTCATACTTGATATCTCCCGGACGCAAAGAGGTTCCGAAGGTTGGTACAGGCAAACCCGGTGCGAGTACCCCCGGAGACGTAAAATCCTCGCTGGTGTATAAGCCGGTTGCGGTATAACCGTACAACGTATTGTTCTGAATGCCTGTTCCTGAACGGTAAGTCCCTTTTACAGCAGCGGCTTCATCTCTTTCCGTCACTTTATTTTCTACATAAGTAAAATTAAAACGCCAGCTCATAAAGAAATCAGCGGTTAGCTGTTTGTTGAAGTTATATCCGATCTCAATTCCTTTATTTTCCATTCTTCCAAAATTGGCCCAGGGTGCATTAATAAATCCTGCCTGAGTGGGAACCGTGTTTCGTTCCACAAAAATGTCTTTTCTTTTTTCGCGGAAAACATCGACTGTCAGGTCCATCATATTGAGTATTCCCAATTCGATACCTAAATCTGTTTTGGCTACTTTTTCCCAGGTCAGGTCGTTTACGCCAATCTGTCCTTCCTCAATTCCTTCATATTTTACGCCTTGTCCTGTACCAAACCAATAGTCAGAATTATTATCATCACTAATGGTCGTCAGGTAAGCAAACCTTCTGTTGGCTCCAATGTTATCATTTCCGACTAACCCGTAAGAACCGCGGATTTTAAGTTTATTGATAATGTCCTTAACCGGTTCCATAAATTTTTCTTCGGAGGCAATCCAGCCCATCGCTACCGATGGAAAAAATCCGTATCGTTTTCCTTTTGCAAAATTTTCCGATCCGTTGTACCCAAAGTTAAATTCCCCAATGTATTTTCGGTCAAAAGTGTAGGAAGTCCTTCCTGCCACTCCCTGGTGCCTGAATGCCTGAGGAGCCGTTCCGTCGTTATAACTGTCCTGATTGTATAGTAAAAGACCGCTTAAATCATGTTTTCCAAAAGCGCGGTTGTAGGTCGTATTGGCTTCTAGATACACACGTCTGTTCCCAAACTCAGCTGCCCTGGCATAACCCAGATATTCCTGGCCGTAGGCCTGAACCGTGCCGTGAATTAAACTGCCGTCAAGATCCCTTTGTGTCGCTAAATTGTAGTAGTCCGGCGACTTGCCGCGTGTAATCCTGTTTTCAGAATAGGAATCAAACGAGTACGTAAATTTTGCTTTTAATCCCGGTGTAATAAGATCTTTAAAATCCTGTTCCAATGACACTAAACTTTCTATTTTACTGCCACCCTGCTGATAATATCCCTGCTGCGTACTCATCGCCCATGGATTTTCGCGTGCAAAAACCCTCGGAATCGTTCCGTCTGAGTAAATTGCAGGATGTACAAACGGAGTGGTTTCGAAAGCCGTACCAAACAGCACATCGGTACTGCTGTTTCCTTTTTGAAGGTTCTGCAAAAAACCGCCAATGTTTACGCGCAAAAGAGTCGATTTCGAAACATTCACATCTACATTGGTGCGGACATTCGCCCTGTTTAGCTTGGTTTCCGAATCATACGATTGTTTCGGATCTGCTGCCAGCATCCCTTTCTCGCTATAGTAAGAAGCCGTTAAGGCATATCGTAAAATTTCAGATCCCCCGGCAACATTCAGATTGGATCTGGATGTAAAAGCATAATCTTTGGTAATCGCATCTACCCAGTTTACGTCCGGATACAAGTCCGGGTCATATTTACTGGCTGTTTTTGAAATACGATCTTCTGTAAACAAAAGCGGTTTTCCCTGTTCGGCCGCTAATTGATTCAGCAGGGTCATATAAGGAGCAGCACCGATAAACTCCGGTAATTTGGTAGGTTCCTGAATCGAATATTCGGTTCTTACCTGTATCGTCGGAGCCCCTACAAAACCTCTTTTGGTATTGATCAGAATGACCCCGTTGGCACCTCTTACTCCGTATACCGCACTTGCCGCTGCATCTTTTAAAACAGAGAATGACTCAATTTCTGAAGGGTCAAGATCGTTTAGGTTACGCTCAATTCCATCTACCAGTACCAGCGGATTTGTTCCTCCTTTAAAAGTAGAGATCCCGCGAATCTTGATATCCGACTGATCGTAACCCGGTTCACCGGAACGCTGTACGGCCATAACCCCGGTAATCTGACCTGCCAGGTTATTTCCTAAGGTACGGGCCGTTCCTACCTGTAACAGCGAGGGTTTTATCGTACTGATCGCACCTACAACCGATGCTTTTTTCTGTGTACCAAAACCAACGACTACAACGGCCTGAAGGTCATTACTCTCCTCTGTCATTGCTACGGTTACGGTCTTTTGATTATTTAAAGGTTTTTCAAACTCTTTCATTCCGATAAACTTAAATACAAGTACCGCCTGAGCAGAAGATACCGTAATTGTAAAAGTTCCGTCAAAGTCTGTCGATACGGCGTTTTTTGTACCTTTCTCCAGTACGGTGGCACTCGGTAATGATAATCCTTTTGAATCTGTTACTGTTCCGGTTATTTTTACAGCATTCTGTGAAGTACCATTCTGTGCATAACTTTTCCCTGCACAGAGGATTAGAAACAATAAGCCTATCATTCCGTTCCTCCTTAACTTTGATTTACTCCAGGTAAAAAAGTGCAGTGGATGGGATGACATTTTCCAGGTCGTTTTAATTTCCATTTCAGTTAATTTTTTGGTTGGTGATTAGTTAGTTTTAAAAATTAAAATGGATACGCACTATTTCAGCACGCATACAAATTGAAAGAATAATATTATAAATACAAATAAGACGATTCGTGCTGGTAATTTTTAATACATTACAAAATATCACGTCTTTTTTTATTGATACCATAATTTATATCCTAAAAATTTACATTTTAATTTTTGACCAAATTAAGAGATTGGTAACATTATTTTAATCCCATTTTGTTTCATAATTGTGTTTAAATCATTCACAGAGGGATTGAAAACACTGTATATAAGCAATATGACACAAAACAGCGTTAAAGAGAGACCAAATGAAAAACGTATTTGGATCAAAGAGTAAATCGCAATTTTTTATAAGATACTTCCATTTTGTTTCCCGCAGATTTTGCAGATCAGGCAGATTTTTTTAAAATTTTGCAACATAAGTAATCTGCTATATCTGCCCAATCTGCGAGAGAAAAATTTTCGCTTTAAAAAAGAATAGTGTTTTTTTTCCCGCAGATTCAGCAGATCAGGCAGATTTTTTTAAAATCTAGCAGCATAACTAAGCTGCTAAATCTCCAAAATTTGCGAGCGATAAATTTTCGCTTTAAAAAAGAATAGTGTTTTTTTTCCTCCCGCAGATTTTGCAGATCAGGCAGATTTTTTTAAAATTTTGCAGCATAAGTAATCTGCTATATCTGCCCAATCTGCGAGACATAACTTTTCGTTTAAAAAAGGCGTAGTTTTTTTCTCCCGCAGATTTTGCAGATCAGGCAGATTTTTTTAAAATTTTGCAGCATAAGTAATCTGCTATATCTGCCCAATCTGCGAGACATAACTTTTCGTTTAAAAAAGGCGTAGTTTTTTTCTCCCGTAGATTCTGCAGATGAGGCAGATTTTTTTAAAATTTTTCAGCATAACTAATCTGCTAAATCTGCGGGAGATAACTTTTGGCACAAAGAAACGGTCTGGAGCTACGTTGAGCTATTTAATGATATGTGGTTTTACGCCTTCGTTGGTAATCACTATGGGTTTGATGAAACCATTTTCATCAAAATGCATTTCTTCGACACAGGTTTCCCTGGAGTTGGCATGCGTTTCGGTGAGCGGTCTTCTGTGGTACACGATATAATAAGTGTCGGAATCGGGTACTTTGATAACGGAATGATGACCTGCCCCGACTGCAATTTTAGGGTCCTGTTCTAAAATTTTTCCAATTCTTTTAAAGGGTCCCATCGGAGAATCTGCAATAGCATAGGCCACACAATAATCGGGACCCGTCCAGCCGCCTTCCGACCACATAAAGTAGTATTTGTTGTTTTTAATAAACATAAAAGGGCCTTCGACATAATTTTCCGGAGTAATTTCTTTGAATATAGTTTGATCTTTAAAAGGCACAAACCCCGTAAAATCGGGCTTTAATTTTGCAATATTACAATGTTTCCAGCCTCCGTAAATTAAATAACACTGACCGTCCTTATCCCTGAAAACAAACTGGTCAATAGGCTGTGCCCCATTATGAAACTTGTCGACCAATGGTTTTCCCAAATAATCTTTATAAGGGCCTTCGGGTTTTGAAGCCACGGCAACCCCTATTCCACCCATCTCCTGGTCATTCTGAATATCATTGGCACCAAAAAACAAAAAGTACTTATTTTTGTTTTTAATGATCGACGGTGCCCATATAGCACGCTTTGCCCATTTTACGCCTGTTGTATCTAAAATCCTGGAATGTTTCGTCCAGTTGGTCAGGTCTTTTGAAGAAAAAGCATCCAGAAAAACCTGATCGGCATAGGGCGCAGAAAAAGTGGGATAGATCCAATACGTCTTGTCAAAAATAATTCCCTCGGGATCGGCATACCAGCCTTTGAATACAGGATTATTATTTTTGGAAGTGACTGCCGTTTGTGCCATTGTTTTTGCGTACGCAAGGATAAAAAGAAAAAATATAACTTGTTTCATAACATCCGGATTTGGTTAATGGGTAATACTGATAATTAAAGTATTGTAAATTATAAAAAATTAGGAAGCGCATGACAGGAACGCCGGGAATTTTGCAGATTAGTTTACCGCAATTGTAATCCCATCTTTAAGCGTACCGCTGCCCTGATATGTTTTTCCATCTAAAAGCAACTGCACTTTTATTTTGGTTATTTCCTGATCGATGTTTCTTTTTCCTAGTTTTCCGGTGGCTTTCACCAGTACACTATCCTTCTTTTTTTCGGCCGTAAAAGTGACCAGGGCATAATCGCCTTTCTGGAATCCAAAACCATCACCTGAATCTACGTACAATTCCCCAATTGCATTACCATTCTGATCCGGACAAACATACAGACTTAAGGGATCGAATGAATTCTCGCCTGCATTCTGGATAATAGCACCGGCCGGAATAATGCTTCCGCCTTTTATGCGCAGTTTTGCCTGGTATTTATCCTGCTCCTCTCCTTCAATCAGATTCAGTTCCTCCCAGATTCCCGAGGGAAGTATCGGATCTTTAGCAAATGCCGGAATTACCAAAAGACTTTCACCTAACAAAAATGCCTGTTCCTCGGCCCTAAGGCGGGAATCTTTGCTATCGGCAAAAAATACCGGAGCCATCACGGGCATTCCGGTTTTAGACGATTCATAAAAAAGAGTGTATAAATACGGCAATAAACGATAGCGTCTTTCCAAAGCAATGCGCGATGTTTTTTCTATTTCGGGACCATACGCCCAGGGTTCTTTATTATTGGTTCCGGCACAGGCGTGTCCGCGGGCAAAAGGCATCAATGCCCCGAAGCCCAGCCAGTTTGCCCATAGATCGCCGCTGGTATCACCCAGGAAACCGCCTATGTCCGGCCCGTTAAAAGGCTGACCTGACAATCCCAAGGTGAGCGACATCGGAACTGATAATTTTAAGTGATCCCAACCCGCAAAGTTATCGCCTGTCCAGGTGGCTGCATAGCGCTGGCCTCCTAATAAATTAGATCTCGTGAGAAGAAAAGGGCGTTTTGTGGGATTGCTTTTTAAAATTCCGTCATAAGAGGCTTCTACCATCAAACGCCCGTATGCGTTGTGATACAGCAGGTGCGAACCTTGCGGCAGATTGCCTCCGCCTTTATGCGGCGTGTCATACGGCATGGTACCGAGACGTTTGTCTTCCGGAAAATCATTGTCGTTTACGGCAGGTTCATTCATATCATTCCAGACTCCGTCAATACCGGTGCTTAAAAAATCCTTGTAAAGTCCGCCCCACCATTTTCTGGCTTCAGGATTGGTAAAATCAGGAAAGGCGCAATCTCCCGGCCATACTTTTCCGTGGTACTCTTCTCCGTTATTTTGTTTCACCCAGACATCGTTTTGTGTCCCGGTTTTATAAACGGAATATTCTTTATCTGCTTTCACTCCCGGATCGATCATATAAACTGCACGAAACCCTTTTTTATGCAAATTGTCGTTTAAGACTTTCGGATTGCGAAACCGGATACTGTCGAATGTAAAAACGCGGTAGCCCTGCATATAATCGATATCCATCCAGATCACGTCACACGGAATTTTCTTTTCCCTGAAAGTATCCGCTATTTCCATCACCCGTTTTTCACTGTCATAAGAGAAACGGCACTGGTGATAGCCTAAAGCCCAGCGTGGCGGCAGTTTGATGGTTCCTGTTAATTCCGAAAGCCCTTTGATAACTTCCTGAGGCGATTTTCGGTCAATGATATAAATCCGGAACAAGGCCCCTTCCGAATTGTAAATAATCTTGTCCGAATTCGTTATTAGTTCGGCCTTCCAGGTACTGTCGAAAATAATTCCGAAAGCAGAACCGTCCGGACGCACTCCCATCACCCAGGGATGTGTCTGATATAAGCGTTTACCGCCCTCCACACTATAGGCTCCCGTATCGGTATTCCATAATTTTATAGCTTGCCCGTTTCGCAATAAAGGTCCGGTAACTTCTCCGCCACCATACAGGCTGACTTCTCCTTTGAGGTGTAAGACAGCGCCTGCCTTATTATTTTTAAGGGTAAATTCAGGAATCAGCGACCAGTCCGATGGCAGCTTTCCTTTCGATTTTAGTTCAGCGGCCAGTATTAAGGAGGGCGTCCTGGTTTTATCAAATCCTTTCGGAATAAATTGGGCAATCCTGTCGCCCACTAATTCGCTTTTGAGCAATGAAACTTCCTGCGCCCCGGCGTCAGCGATGCCAACTGAAAGAAAAAATACGGTGTATAAAATGGATTTCAAATTCATATTATAAATTTAAATATTAGTAATTTACTATAAACCAATGGATCTGCGATTTATAAAAGGTACGTGATTAGGTTTTACATCGCCGGAATGGCCAGTACGGTCTCCTCCGACAACGGATCGCCAATAACAGGATTTCCGTTTTTGTCCCATTTGATGGGCTGCATTCTGGGTGATCTTTTTTCGCCGCATCCTTCTCCGGGTTTTGAATTGGCGTGGTACAGAATCCAGTCTTCGCTGCCATCCGGTGATTTAAAAAAGGAATTGTGCCCCGGAGCATATACTTTCGTTTTATCGGATTGCTGCAGAATGGGCTGGTCTGATTTTACCCAGGCCGAAGCATCCAGTAAATTGTCTTTTCCTGTAAAGGTAAGCAGACCCAGACTATAATGGTCCGTCCAGCAGCCACTGGCAGAAAAAACAATAAATACTTTCCCTTTGTGGGACAGGAACTGAGGCCCTTCATTTACGTTTACCTGTGCCGGATTGATGTCGTCGTGCAGGGCACCAAACAATTCCCAGGAATTTGCAGGGCTGGAAATTCGCACTCTGTCCCCTTCAATTTGGGTAGGGCTTTTCATTTTGGCGATATAAATATTTTGCTGTCCGTTGGTATCCCCTTCCCAGCCCGACCAAATCATGTACAATTGTTTTTTATAAGTAAAAACATTGCCGTCAATCGCCCATTTATCAGTTTGTGCGGCTATTTTTCCTTTAAAAACCCACTCGCCTTCCATTGGATTTTTCGAATTATTTTCCAGCACATACATGCGGTGCGTATCGTTAGAGCCGTTGTCAGCCGCAAAATACACATACCACTTCCCGTTGAGATAATGAAATTCAGGCGCCCAGATTTCGGCTGCATAGTCGGTGTTTTTGGGTGCAATCCAGATGGTTTTCTTTTCGGCATTTTTCAGATCTGCCAAATTTTTGGTTTTTAAAAGCACCAGCCGGTCCTGCATGGTATGAGTGTAATAGTAAAAGCCATTGTAATAGGTGCTGTAAGGATCCGGCCCGTAATCCAAAATCGGATTGCTGAATTTTTCCTGTGCCAGTGCCATATGGGTGAAGATGCCAAACAGCATCAGTGTGAGTATTTTTTTTAGTTTGTTTTGTTTCCTTTTCATAAATAACTTTTGTTGTTTTCAACCCATTTTGGGCCGGGTTGGTTTTTGGTTTTAGGTTAGAATTTGATGTCGTGATGTAAAAAAATAACTTTTACGATTTTCATTTGTATTCTTAAAAATATAAGTAATATTGCAAGCGATCTAATCGTGTTTATTTTGAGTTCTACTGTACTATTTTGCTTATTTTTTATTAATACGATAATTTATATATTAAAAAAATATCATTTTAATTTTCGACCAAAGTAGCATATTGACAACATTGTTCTGTCTCATTTTGTTTCACAATTGTGTTCAATTGATGCAAATAATCCCTTATAAGACCAACAATACACAGGACTAATCAAAATGAATACTCATGACACAACCGGGGAATTTATTTTTTTATAAAAAAATACTAAAAACATGTATACGCAACGTTTTTTTAAAATAGGGACATTGGTTTGTCTTTTATTTTTGTCCACTACAATTTTCAGCCAGGAATATTATTTCAAACATTATAAGGTCGAGAACGGAATGTCAAACAATACCGTTTTGGCCTCGATTCAGGATAAGGACGGATTTTTATGGTTGGGTTCGAAAGATGGCCTGAATCGTTTTGACGGGTATCATTTCAAAACCTTTCGCAGTGGGAAAGATCCCAAAACATCCTTAGGAAGCAATTACATTCAGTCGCTGCACGAATTCAAAAACCTCATCTGGGTCGGAACGGACAAAGGATTGTATTCTTACGATAAAAAACTGGAGCGCTTTACCTTTATCAATGAAGCCATTAACAATCGTATTAATGATATCGACAACGACCTGAAGCATAACTTATGGTTTATCTCGATAGGGACACTGATTAAATATAATGCAGACACCAAAGAGACTGTGATGTTCGACGGCAAAGATTCATTCTATGCCACTTCCATCAGCTGCGACAAAAACGGAGTGGTCTGGGTATCTTCTTATGATGATCTGTACCGGTATTCGGAAGCCACTCAAAGTTTTGATAAAATCAGGGTGCAGCTGCCTGGCAGTACTTTTTCCATATCGGTCATTTATGCCTTAGATACCAATTCGGTTCTGATCGGGACCCGCGATCATGGCATTTACAAATACGATGTGGCCAGCGGCAAAACAACACCTTTTATTAACGGTGCACAGAAACCGGTATTTGTCCGACAATTTAACAGAAATAAAAATGAATTGTGGATTGCCAGCGAATCCGGCGTATACATTTACGATTTACAGCAAAAAACCATTCGTAATTTGCGCAAGAGTGCCAGTGATCCCTATGCTATTTCAGACAATGCCGCGTATTGCATTACGATCGACAAAGAAAACGGGGTCTGGATCGGGACGTATTTCGGCGGCGTCAATTACCATCAGAAACAGTACGATCAGTTTAAGAAATACTTTCCGCGAAAAAGTGAAAATGCCATTGTGGGAAGTGCCGTTCGTGAAATTCACAAAGACAATCAGGGAAATCTCTGGATCGGTACCGAGGATGCTGGCATCAATAAATTTAACCTGAAAACCCGCAAATTTGTCAACTACCTGCCCGACGGAACAAAATCGGGGCTTTCTTTTTACAACATACACGGGGTTTTACCCAGGGGCAATAAAGTCTGGATCGGTACTTTTGAACACGGACTGGATGTGATGGATGCCAGTTCGGGAAAAGTTATCAGACATTACGACCACACGAACAGTACTTTTAAAAGTGATTTTATTGTTACGTTTTTTGAAACTCAGCAGAAGCAGTTGTATGTAGTCACTTCTGTTGGAATCTATTTGTACGACGACAAGAACGACACTTTTAAAATTTGTGCTATTTTTTCGGAAACCACCCATTACACCTGTATGTTTCAGGATAAAAAAGGAAATTTGTGGGCCGGATCGTATCGTGACGGACTGTTTTTCTACAATCCGAAGACGAAAGAAAAAGCAGTGTACCGACATGATTTTAAAAATGATAAAAGCATCAGCAATGACTTTATCACTTCCATCTTTCAGGATCAGCAAAACAATCTGTGGATTGCCACCGAAAATGGCCTGAACCTGTTGGATACCAGCAAAAAAGAGTTCCGAAAATTCACTACCGAAGACGGATTCCCAAGTAATGTGATTTATTCTGTTTTACAGGATGAACAGCAGAATTTATGCATTACCACTTCAAAAGGGCTGGTGCGTTTTAATTATAAAACGAAATCCGTTAAAATTTTCACCACCGCAAACGGATTGCTGAGTGACCAGTTCAATTACAGTTCGGCTTTTAAGGATGCCAATGGCGATATGTATTTTGGAAACCTCAACGGTATGATTAGTTTTAACCCGAAAAATTTCAGTACCTATAAATACAATCCTCCTATCTTTATTACCGGGCTTCAGATCAACAATAAGGAAGTAGTTGTAAAGGATGAAGGCTCCCCGCTCGATGAATCGGTTTCGTATATCCGGAAAATCACTTTAAGAAATGATCAGTCTAATTTTAATATTGATTTTGCTTCCTTAAGTTATACTGCTCCGGAACTGACGCAGTATTGGTATAAACTGGACGGGATTAGCGACGACTGGGTGTACCTGAATAAAAACAACAAGGTTTTCTTTACGGAACTGCCATCGGGTAATTATAAATTCAGGGTAAAATCATTAAGCGCCAGCGGAATATGGAGTAAAGAGGCTGTTGTCGAAATTACCATTTTACCGCCATTCTGGGCGAGCGGTTATGCTTTTTTCTTTTACTTTTTAGTCATTGTGGGCTGCCTCTACTGGCTTTTACGCCGTTATCACCACATCACGATCAAGGAAAACAACCAGAAAATTGCCAATCTTAACAACGAAAAAGAGAAGGAAATTTACCATGCCAAAATTGAATTTTTTACCAATGTGGCGCATGAGATCCGAACGCCTTTAACGCTGATCAAAAGCCCGCTGGAAAGTTTGCTCAAAAGAACGTATGAATCCCCGGAAATTATACCGAATCTATCCATAATGGAGAAGAATACGTCCCGTCTGCTGAATTTGGTAAACGAACTGCTTGATTTCAGAAAAACAGAAATCGAAGGCCTCGGACTGACCTTTGTAGAAACCAATATTTCGCTTTTAGTAAGGCAATTGCAATCTCAGTTTACGCCGCTGATTGAAGAAAGAAATATTCACTTAGCACTGGAATTGGGAGATAAGAATATTTACGCTTTTGTAGATGAAGAGGCCATTACCAAAATCATGAGCAATCTGATCAGCAATGCGGTTAAATATGCCAAAAGTGAAGTAATTATTACGTTGTTCCGGGATGAAAATTCCCTGGAATTTATTGTAAAGAATGACGGAAACCTGATTCCGAAAGGGCTTAAAAGTAAAATTTTCGAACCTTTCTTCCGAATATTAGGATCTGAAACCCAAACCGGAACCGGGATTGGTTTGTCACTCGCGCATTCGCTTACTGAACTGCATAACGGAACCTTAAAACTGCAGTTTCTGGATGATTCCATGAATACCTTTGTGCTGCTGGAAAAACCGGTCAATTTGACCACCTAATTCCGGAGTAAATTGACCACCCGTTCCGGAGCAAACTGACCACCTAATTCCGGAGCAAATTGACCACCAGGTTTTGTGGTGAATTAAGTATTAAAAAC
>NZ_QWDM01000200.1 GCF_003996965.1 Flavobacterium cupreum
CTTTCGCGAATCCCACGGCGCGCTGTTCCTGCAGGCGTTTCCGGACCGCTCCGGCATCGCGCGCGACCCCACCGGGCCGGAGGACGGGCCGGGCCATTACACGCGCATCGGCGACGGCCTGTTCGCCGTGACGGGCGGCTGGCCCTCGATCCATGCGACCCACACCGGCGGGCAGTGGCTCGGGTTGCCGCCGACCGGACGCAAGGTCGAGATGCGGGTCGCCGATTGGTACCGGCTCGACCGCGACGACAAGATCATCGACAACTGGGTGATGATCGACGTGCCGCACATGCTGCAGCAGATG
>NZ_QWDM01000201.1 GCF_003996965.1 Flavobacterium cupreum
TCGAGGTCGACGGTCTGGCCGCCTGCGAGGCGCGGCCGACCGAGGGCAGCGATTTGCACAAGTCGCCCAACGGCGCCTTGTTAAGCCATGTGCGGTGCGCCTCGCCGCCTTTCAGTTTCAAACGCCCGCTGGTGGTCCGCTGGGTGCTGAAGTACCGATAACACAATCATAAAAACCAAGACAGGGAGACGAAAATGAAAAACCAAAAGAAACGCATGACCATCAATTGCAAGCCAACCCCGATTGCCTCGGCCGTGGCGCTGGCGCTGCTGGTGGGCGTGCCGGCCCAAGCGCAAGAAGGCG
>NZ_QWDM01000202.1 GCF_003996965.1 Flavobacterium cupreum
GACCTCGGTCGCGGCGCCCTCGATGTTGAGTTCGACGTCCTTGCCCAGGGCCTTGGCCAGCTCGCGCACCAGGCGCGGGAATTTCTGGAACAGGCGCCCGACCGGCTGCATGCGGGTCGCCAGCGTGGCGCGCTGGAGTTCGGCCGAATAGCGCGAGGCCCGTTCCAGCGTCTCGCCCAGGGTCACCATCAGGCCGGCGGCGGCGCCTTCGAACTTGAACTTGAGCAGGCGCTCGAGCAGCACCGCGGCCTGGTTGGCCGCCTGCACCGATTCGCCGGCCACCTCGAGCAGGGCGTCGAGCTT
>NZ_QWDM01000203.1 GCF_003996965.1 Flavobacterium cupreum
CGCGAAAAACATGCGCGCACGTTCAGGCTGGACAATCGGCGGAGCTGGGCCGAGACAAGAAAAACCGGTCGCCAGGCAGCGGCGGCGGTGCGCGCGGGAGCGGGATTGGGATCGCCGCGGCGGTGAAGTGTTGCAATTTAGTGTTGCAATTGAGTGTTGCCCTTTAGTGTTGCAACTGGCAAACTTCAGAGCAAGTATAGCGCACAATTTGCGCCGAAAACACACGGACGGTATCCAAATTTCAGCCGGACGTGTGACAGCCGTAACTGTTGGTAGGCGCGCGGCCAGGGGCCGCGTTATTT
>NZ_QWDM01000204.1 GCF_003996965.1 Flavobacterium cupreum
TTCCCGTTTGCACGGGGACGACGATAAAACCGTCGCTTCTTCCAGATTCAAAGCGCTGTCGCCCCACCGGGGACAGATGCTTGTACAAGTTATGCCTGATGACCATAGTAAATCGGTACCACCCCTTCCCATCCCGAACAGGACCGTGAAACGATATTACGCCGATGATAGTGCTGCAACCAGTGTGAAAGTAGGTTATCGTCAGGCTAGTTATAAAGGGAAAACCCCACCAGCCTGAACGCGCTCAAGATCGCGTTCAGCGCCGGTGGGGTTTTTTTTCGTCCGCGCTTTCGCCTCAGGT
>NZ_QWDM01000205.1 GCF_003996965.1 Flavobacterium cupreum
ACCGTCGTATCGGTCGCGACGAGCTGACCGGCATGATGACACTGTCGAACGAAGACGTTCTGGCCGTGATCAAAATCTTGGTGGAACTGCGCAATGGCCGCGGCGAAGTCGACGATATCGATCACCTCGGTAACCGTCGCGTTCGTTGCGTGGGCGAGCGGGCCGAAAACCAGTTCCGCGCCGGCCTGGTGCGCGTCGAGCGCGCCGTCAAGGAACGCCTCGGCCAAGCCGAAGCCGACAACCTGATGCCGCACGACCTGATCAACTCCAAGCCGATTTCGGCCGCAATCCGCGAGTTCTT
>NZ_QWDM01000206.1 GCF_003996965.1 Flavobacterium cupreum
CAGCTTTTGCCCGTGGCACGCAATGCAGGCCGGAACCTTTCGTGCCGGGTCGCCGGCCGTGGCGAGCCGCTCGCCGCGCGCGAGCGTTGCCCGGGACGCGCCGGCGGCGCGCGCGGGGGCGTACGGCGGCCGCTGCGCCGCGAAATAAGCCGCGATCTCCGCCAGGTATTCATCGGACAGGTGCGCAAGCAGGTGATTCATCGACGGGTTGGTGCGCCGTCCCTGGCGGAAGTTGACCAGCTGGTTGAACAAGTAGGCCTGCGGTTTGCCCGCGATGCGCGGAAAGTAGCCCGCACTGGTG
>NZ_QWDM01000207.1 GCF_003996965.1 Flavobacterium cupreum
TGGCGGAAGAAGCGCAGTCCCGGACCGAACAGCACAAGGGTGGCGAGCGCGAACTGGATATACCAGCTGGTTTGCTCTCCAAGGACGCCCATCACCCAATGGTGCATGGCGGGAATGAGGTGGGACCCCATCTCGAGGACGAAGACCGGCAAGGTGAGGATGGCGGCAATGAGCAGATCGCGCCGCAGCGCCAGCGCCTCGCCCTCGCGACGCTCGGCGTCCTGGTCGCCGGCGCCCGCCGTCCCGTCGGACAAGCGGCGCGACTTGTAGCCGGCCCGTTCGACCGCCGCTTCAAGGTCTT
>NZ_QWDM01000208.1 GCF_003996965.1 Flavobacterium cupreum
CGTTAGCATCAAAAGTAGGCAAACCCAACGCTTTTGCAAATGACAATGCGCTATCAGCAAGCAGCGCATAGGGCAGTTGTAGACGTTGAAATGCTTCGACTTGATCTTCCGTGGTTTGCGTGCTCATCCCGAATACTTCAACGCCGAGCGACTGCAAGTCCCCATAGCTGTCGCGGAAAGAACAGGATTGGGGCGTGCAGCCTGCCGCACCCGGAATAGCGGCCCAGCCATCAGGAACAGGTATGCCGGGTTTGCCCGTCATGGGATAGCAATAGAGAACAAGCCATCCGCCATACGTT
>NZ_QWDM01000209.1 GCF_003996965.1 Flavobacterium cupreum
CAACTTCGCGCCGCGCGTGATGCTCTCGACGCGCGACCTGGCCGCGACCGGCCTGTCGCAGGACGGCGCGCGCGTGACCCACCGGCTGCAGGTGGCCGCGCCCGGCGCCGGCGCCGCCGACCTCGAGGCGGTGGCCGGCTACCAGCGCTGGCTGGCCGCGCAGATCGCCGGCGCCGGCGTCAAGGGCGTGCGCATCGAGTCGCTCGCCAGCGGGCGCCCCGAGATGAGCGCCACGCTTGAGCGCGCCGACCGCTTCCTGTCGCTGGTCGGCCTGCTCTCGGCGATGCTGGCGGCGGTCG
>NZ_QWDM01000020.1 GCF_003996965.1 Flavobacterium cupreum
ACAACGACCTTAAGGTGGTTATTGCGGCGGGGCTCACCTCTTCCCATCCCGAACAGAGTAGTTAAGCCCGCCTGCGCAGATGGTACTGCAGTTATGTGGGAGAGTATGTCGTCGCCTTTCTTTTAAAGATCCTCATCATTTATTTGATGGGGATTTTTTGTTTTCAAAGTACTGTAATAATGTGGGACCCCCGATAGCTATCGGGGGTCGTCGCCTTTCTTTTAAAGATCCTCATCATTTATTTGATGAGGATTTTTTGTTTTATACTGATTCGTGGATTTTTAACCGCAAGGGCCGCAAAGGTTTTTTGGAATACGGTTAGATTGCAAGGTGCGCAAAGGCTGTGCGGAAAGTATTGGAATTTGGAGCTTGTCCGATGGCGATCTTAATTGGAATTTTGTATCTATACCTCAGTACGTTAGGGATCGCAGCGGTATCCTTTTGCGGAACCCCCAAAGTCCTGAAGTAACAACCAAACCACTCCCGCAAAAGATTTAGCGAAGAGCCCGGCCCGAAGGGAAACGCCCAAATGAATAGCTGATGATATGAGATTCTATTAAACGGCTGAAATAATTTATAAAATTGCTACAGCGCAAAATGAGTTAGGTATAAGTTGAATACCTGTATATATTAATGAATTAAATTTTATACTTTTAATCTACAACTTAAATTCATTTCTATGAAAAAGGTAATTGTTTTGACTTTATTGCTTTTCGGGGTAGTTGGTAATGCTCAAAAAAAAGATGTCCAGGAAGTGATTGATAATTTCTTTGTTGCATTTCATCAAAAAGATACACTCAAACTGAAATTAGTCTGTTCGGATAAACTTATTTTGCAATCTATTTCAGAAAGTGCAATAAAAGGAAATAAATTATCAGACGAAAACGTAAAAGAGTTCTATAAATCTATTGCTGCAATTCCTTCGAATGTTACATTTAAAGAGAAGATATTAAGTTCTGTTATTCAAATTGATGGAAGCATGGCTCATGTTTGGGCGCCTTATGAATTTTATTTCAATGACAAATTAAGCCATTCCGGTGTGAATACTTTTACTTTGTTTAAAGAGAAAGATAAATGGCGGATTATTTATCTGATTGACACAAGAAGAAAATAATTACGGAATTAAGTGTGTTGCATAGTATTGACAAAAATCTTTCATTAAACATTCCTCACATTTAGGTTTTGGCCTGCAGATTTCGCGTCCTAAAAACGAAATTGCCATTCCGATTTCCGACCAAATGGATTTAGGAAGTACCTGCATCAGCTCTTTTTCTACTTTGTTGCCATCTTTAGCTTCTTTGATTATTCCGATTCTTGGGGCAACCCGAATTACATGTAAATCGGCTATGATGCCTTCTGCCGGCTGATTGGTTTCTCGTAAAATTACATTGGCAGATTTTCTTCCAATTCCTTTTAAATCCGTTAATTCCTTCATGCTTAAAGGGATATTTTTGTCTTTTTGTAGTGTTTCTGCGATTTCCAATAACCATTTAGCTTTAGTCGGATAATTCCTGACTTTGCTTATATAGGGCACAAATGTTTCTGTATTTGCTTTGGATAAGCTGCTTAAAGTTGGAAATTTATCAAACAAGGCGGGAGCAATGGAATTTATATTGGCGTCAGAATCCTGCGCAGACAAAACTACCATTACAAGTAATTGATAAGTGCTGTGATACTCAAGGGGATGTTTTTTACCCTTATATTTTTTCAAGAGGGGTTTTAATTTTATGCCCCAATCGGATGTTTCTCCAAATAAATCCATTTTAGCTTCTTTAAATGTGAACTGTAAAATACAAAATTAAGTGCTTTTAATAAAATCTATTATTTTTTTAATGACATTTTGATTTCCTAAAATTTTTCTGTGACCTAAATTATCCGTTAACATTAAGGTTCCGTTCTCTAAATGTTCGTGAATATGGATTCCCGCTTTTACTGCAACTTCGGGGTCATGGTTGTCATGAATTACCAGAACTGGGATTTTTACCTGAGAAGCTGCCCTGTAAGCAGAATAATTATCCATTTTAGTTTGATATTTATTTTCAAAATAAGTGCATAATAACGTACTCATTTCCGGTTTCAATTCTAATTTTGAAATAAAATCATCTAAGATGTCCTGTACAATATCTCCACTTCCAATAATAACTGCTTTTTTGACCTTTAATCCGTCTTTTATCGCATTAAGAACCGACATTCCTCCTAAAGAATGACCAATTGCAAATTCAAAGGGACCGTAATGCTTTTCGATTTCTAAAGCAGATTCTATAAAATCAGACATAATTGTTGTTTTTCCTTTTGATTTTCCATGAGCCGGAGCATCAAAACTTACGGTTGCATAACCATTTTGTAAAAGTTCTTCGGCAATTTTAAACAGTTGGGTTCCTCGTCCGGACCAGCCATGAACCAGCAGTATTTTTTGCTCGCTTTTTCCATATTCATAGGTAACAATATTTTTATGGATCGCAGGAACAAAGATTGTTTTCTGAATGCTTTTACGATCCATTTCCAGTTCTCTTTTAGGAACCTTATGTTTTATGGGCGATGTAAAAAGCCTCGCGGCGTATTTTGTAGCCAATTTAGTAGAAATAAAAGCGCATATTTTGCAGGATATGATTATAAACTGCGGAATTTTTAAGGATTGGGTAGGATTGACAGCCTTTTTTGCCATATTGATAATTTTTTTTTCGAGTCTTTATTCTGTATATTTTTTCCTAAATTTAAAGAACATAAAAGTAACATAATTAATAAATGGTTGCTTAAAAAAGAATTTTGCTTTTGATTAATTATTTAAAAGATTTATAAATTTCTAAAATGGAAATATTTCATATCAGTGCTGAATGTTATCCTATGGCAAAAGTTGGCGGATTGGCCGATGTTGTAGGGGCATTGCCCAAATATCAGAATAAGGCAGGTCATCAGGTTCGTGTTGTTGTACCGTGTTATGATACGAAATTCAAAAAGGAAAATGAATTTGAATGCGTTCACTGGGGAGAAATCAAATTAGGAAGTTTTGATTTTCCATTCAGCGTTTTAAAAGAAAAAACGGACAAGTTAGGATACGAATTGTATCTGATCGAAATTAAGGAATTATTTGACAGGCCCAATGTATATGGATATGAAGATGATATTGAACGCTTTTTATCATTTCAGATAGCGGCATTAGACTGGATTTCGGCAAGGGCAACGGTTCCGGATATTATCAATTGTCACGATCATCATACCGGTGTAATCCCATTTTTGATAAAATATGCTTATAAATACGATAAAATAAAAAATGTAAAAACAGTTATTACCATCCATAACGGATTGTATCAAGGCTGGTTTGGCTTTGATAAACTGCATTATTTACCGGAATTCGATTTAATTCATGTGGGCTTTTTGGAATGGAATAATGCTATAAATTCGTTGGCGGTCGGAATTAAATGTGCCCATGCCGTTACAACGGTTTCGCCAAGTTATCTGAACGAAATCAATTATTCGGCTAATGGGCTGGAAGAATTATTCAAAACGGTGCGAAGCAAATCACAAGGTATTTTAAACGGAATTGATATTGAAATCTGGGATCCGTCTACGGATAAAATGCTCTATGAGAATTATACAACCAAAACTTCTGGTCCGGGAAAACAGAAAAACAAGGAGAAAATCTGCGAGCAATTTGATTTAGATCCTGCAAAACCACTGTTTAGTTTTATTGGCCGATTGTTTGAAGAAAAGGGCGGAGATTTATTGCCGCAGGCTTCCGCTTTAGCTTTGTCAGAGAATTTTGAAAATATAAATATCCTTATTCTTGGATCGGGGAATGCGGAGATTGAGTCACAATTGACGCAGCTTAGAAATGATTATAGCGGAAATTACAATGTTTTTATAGGGTATAATGAAGAATTAGCCCATTTGATTTATGCAGGTTCCGATTTTATTTTAATGCCTTCGCGTGTGGAACCCTGCGGTTTAAACCAGATGTATGCATTGCGCTATGGAACAGTGCCTATTGTCAGGAGAACAGGCGGATTGCGCGATACTGTGATTGATTTTGGGGATGATGGAAACGGAATTTGTCACGATCAGGCTTCCGTTGGTGATATTTGTTATTCGATTAATCGTGCCGTAAAATTGTATGACGATAAAGTAAATTTCAATAAAATAATTGAAAGAGGAATGACAACAGACCATTCCTGGGAAAGAGTATGTGAGGAATACATAAAAATATACAACTTAATAATTCAGCAAAATGAAGTTTAAAAAGAAAAATGTAGTTGCCATTATTTTAGGAGGAGGACAGGGATCACGTTTGTTCCCTTTAACAGAAACAAGATCAAAACCGGCTGTTCCGATCGGGGGAAAATACAGATTGGTTGATATTCCAATTTCAAATTGTATTAATTCTGATATTTTTAAAATATTTGTACTGACACAATTTAATTCTGCATCTTTGAATGCACACATCAAAAATACCTTCAATTTCAGTATTTTCAGCCAGTCTTTTGTTGATATTTTAGCAGCTGAACAAACTCCCGATAATCCGACCTGGTTTCAGGGTACGGCGGATGCAGTTCGTCAGTGTATGTCACATTTTCAAAAGCATGATTTTGACCATGCGTTGATCTTATCCGGTGATCAGTTGTATCAGATGGATTTCAACGAAATGCTGGAGGCTCACATTGCCAGCAATGCAGAAATTTCTATTGCGACATTGCCTGTAAATGCAAAAGATGCTCCGGAGTTCGGAATTCTGAAAACAGATCACGAGAATTGTGTAGAAGCTTTTATTGAAAAACCGGATGCTTCACTTTTACCGCAATGGGAATCAGAAGTAAGTGAACACATGCAGGCTAAGGGTAAAAAGTATTTAGCCTCAATGGGAATTTATATCTTTAATAAGAAATTGTTAGAAGACTTAATGTCTGATCCTGATACCAAAGATTTTGGAAAGGAAATTATTCCACAAGCCGTTGGTAAACATAAAATTCTAAGCTATCAGTATGAAGGCTATTGGACAGATATTGGGAATATTGAATCCTTTTTTGAAGCAAATATTGGTCTTACGGCAGATATTCCTGAATTTAATTTGTTTGACAATGACAATAAGATTTTTACGCGTCCAAGATTGCTGCCTCCGTCAAAATTTAGAAATTCCGTTATCAATCAGTCCCTGATTTCTGAGGGTTGTATTATTAATGCCAAAGAAATTAAGAGTTCCGTAATTGGTATTCGTTCCAGAATTGGCGAGGGAACAGTGCTGGAGAGCTGTTATGTTATGGGGAATGATTTTTATCAGGACCTTGATGAACTCCATGAGGATACTGAAAGCAATAAAACTCATATTGGAATAGGCGAAAATTGTTTTATAAAAAATGTGCTTGTAGATAAAAATGTGCGTATTGGAAACAATGTTCATATTAATGGAGGTAAACATTTAGATAATTTTACCAACGAATTATACAGTATAAAAGACGGAATTGTTGTGATCAAAAAAGGAGTTGTTCTTTCGGATAATTTTAGAATTGAATAGAACTTAAAAATTAATGTATTGCCTTAAAAACCAAATATGAATAAAGTCCTCACACACTCCCTTTTTACTGATTTTGATATTGATTTATTCAAAGCGGGGAAACACTTCAGATTATATGAGAAACTTGGTGCACATTTAATAGAAGTTGATGGAGTAAAAGGCGTTTATTTTGCGGTTTGGGCTCCAACGGCACAATCTGTTTCTGTTGTAGGAGATTTTAATTACTGGACAGGAGGAGAACATCAATTGCAGGTACGCTGGGATTCTTCCGGGATTTGGGAAGGGTTTATTCCACAGCTTGAAAAAGGCGTTCTTTATAAATATAAAATTGAATCGAATAGCAACGGCATAGTGACCGAAAAAGCAGATCCTTTCTCTTTATATTGTGAAAAACCGCCCCATACGGCTTCTGTAGTCTGGGATCTGGAGTATAACTGGAAAGATGAAAACTGGATGCAATCGCGTCAGGAGAAAAATGGCCTGGATAAACCTTATTCGGTTTATGAAGTGCATCTGGGTTCCTGGAAACGCGGCGAAAACAATCGTTTTTTAACGTATCTGGAATTAGCGGAAGATTTAGTAGCTTACGTAAAGGAAACGGGTTTTACGCACGTCGAATTTATGCCCATAATGGAATATCCGTACGATCCTTCCTGGGGATATCAGCTCACAGGCTATTTTGCACCGACTTCCAGATTTGGAAAACCACAGGATTTTATGGTGCTGGTCGATAAATTGCACCAGGCGGGAATAGGCGTTATTCTGGACTGGGTTCCATCTCATTTTCCTGATGACGCACACGGTTTAGGATTTTTTGACGGTTCAAATTTATATGAACATCCGGATCGCAGAAAAGGCTATCATCCAGATTGGAAAAGCCTTGTTTTTAATTATGGCCGCAATGAAGTGCGTGCTTTTTTGATTAGCAATGCTGTTTTCTGGCTGCAGTATTATCATGCAGACGGTTTGAGGGTCGATGCTGTGGCTTCGATGCTGTATCTGGATTATTCCCGAAAAGAGGGAGAGTGGGAACCCAATATTTATGGAGGAAGAGAAAATCTTGACACTATTAGTTTTCTTAAAGAATTCAATGAAGTTATTTATGCTAATTTTTCTGGCGTGCAGACGATTGCCGAAGAAAGCACTTCTTTTCCTATGGTTTCGAGGCCAACCTTTACCGGAGGTTTGGGCTTTGGAATGAAGTGGATGATGGGCTGGATGCACGATACGCTGAAATACTTCCAAAAAGAAACGGTTTATAGAAAATACCATCAAAATGAACTGACTTTTTCGATGACCTATGCTTTTACCGAAAATTTCATGCTGCCGTTTTCGCATGATGAAGTGGTTTACGGAAAGAAATCAATTGCGAATAAAATGCCCGGCGATGAATGGCAGAAGTTTGCCAATTTACGTTTGTTGTACGGCTATATGTTTACGCATCCCGGAACAAAATTATTGTTTATGGGCTCTGAATTTGGACAAAGCGATGAATGGAGCTTCGAAAAAAGCCTCGACTGGCATTTACTGCAATACGATTATCACTCCGGAATTAAAAAAGTGATTACTGGCCTGAATCATTTATATAGAACACAACCGGCTTTGTATGAAAAACAATTTAGCGGTGAAGGTTTTGAGTGGATCAATTATTCCGATCATCAAAATGCCATTCTTTCCTATATTCGAAAGGGAAATAATCCGAATGAAAATTTAGTTATCGTTTGTAATTTCACTCCGGTAGTCCGCGAAAATTACAGGATCGGAATTCCTCAGCAAGGAAAATTAGTTCCGGTTTTTAATAGTGATGAAAAGCAGTATGGCGGAAGTGGAATTGGCAATTCGGGTTCCCTTAAAATTGACGCTTCACCCTATGATGGCAGGGATTTTTCTATCGAATTAATTTTGCCTCCTTTGAGTGTAACCGTATATTCTTTTGAATAAAATTCAGCCTGGTTTTTCGGGATGAGTATTTGTTAATTTTGAGCTCATAAATTATCGATTTTTTGGTTTTTTACTGCCGAATTTATCACTCATACAGAAAAAACGTTTTCGTGAATAATCTTTATATTCATAGCGGCTTATATAGTTTTTTTGTATGTTTGGAAGAGGTAGCGTTGTTATAACTAATTCATTATCGATATGATTACAAACACATCATTAGAGTACAAAGGCGATTTATATCCATCAAAAATTGTTTCGTATGAACATGAAGGGGATTCCATTTTTTTTCATACTGATAATAAAGTAATACTAAAAGTTACCATTCTCAGAGACAGTTTAATTCGGTTTCGTTTTACGACAAAAGGCTATTTTAGTAATGATTTTTCGTATGCCATTGATAAAACACAATTGCACGGTTATAACTTTCTTGAACTTACTGAGGAAGAAACCTATTTTCAGATCAGAACCAGCAAAGTCAAATGTAAAATTCAGAAAGCAGATCTACGTTTGTCTATATATGATTTAAATGATTTTCTTATTCTGGAAGATGAGCTTGGTTTTCATTGGGAAGAAAGCTACGAATATGGAGGGAATATCGTAAAAATGAGTAAATCCTCCAAAGACGGGGAATGTTTTTACGGACTTGGAGATAAGGCCACTCAAATGAATTTGAAAGGCAAAAGGCTGGAAAATTTTGCTACCGATCAATACGCTTTTCAAAAAGAACAGGACCCTTTATATAAGGTAGTTCCGTTTTATATCGGATTAAATAACAAACAATCCTACGGTATTTTCTTTGATAATACCTTTAGAACGTTTTTTGATTTCTGTCAGGAAAGAAGAAATGTTTCCAGTTTTTGGGCAGAAGGAGGTGAAATGAATTATTATTTCATTTACGGGCCACAAATGCAGGATGTTGTCACGACCTACACTGATTTGACAGGCAAACCGGAATTACCGCCACTTTGGGTTTTAGGGTATCACCAATGTAAATGGAGTTACTATCCGGAAAGCAAAGTAAAAGAAATCACTTCGAAATTCAGGGAACTCAAAATTCCGTGCGATGCCATTTATCTGGATATCGATTACATGGAAGGCTTTCGATGTTTTACCTGGAGCAAGGAATATTTTCCGGACCCGAAAAGAATGATTGCGGAATTGGCCGAAGATGGTTTTAAAACCGTTGTCATTATTGATCCGGGAATAAAAATCGACAAAGAATACTCCGTTTACCAGGAAGCATTAGAGAAAGATTATTTCTGTAAAAGAGCCGACGGACCTTATATGAAAGGAAAAGTATGGCCCGGTGAATGTAATTTTCCGGACTATACAAATCCCGCAGTTAGAGAATGGTGGGCAGGATTATTTAAGGAATTAATTTCAGACTTTGGTGTAAAAGGAGTGTGGAATGATATGAATGAACCAGCCGTTATGGAGGTTCCTAATAAAACTTTCCCGATGGATGTTCGCCATTCTTACGATGGAAATCCCTGCAGTCACAGAAAAGCGCATAATATTTATGGTACGCAAATGGCCAGAGCAACCTATCATGGCGTAAAACGATTTGCGTATCCGAAAAGGCCTTTTGTGATTACCAGATCTGCTTATTCAGGTGCGCAGCGCTACACATCATCCTGGACGGGAGACAATGTCGCAACCTGGGAACATTTATGGATTGCCAATATACAGGTACAAAGAATGTCTATTTCAGGAATGGGCTTTACAGGTTCTGATATTGGAGGTTTCGCCGAACAACCCACGGGAGAATTGTACGCACGTTGGATTCAGTTAGGGGTTTTTCATCCGTTTTGCAGGACACATTCTTCGGGAGATCATGGCAATCAGGAACCCTGGGCGTTTGATGAAGAAGTGATTAATATTACCCGAAAATTTGTTAGCCTCAGATATCAGTTACTGCCATATTTGTACACCATGTTCTGGCAGTATATTGAAGAAGGTATTCCGATGCTAAAACCATTGGTATACTACGATCAGGAAGACACACAAACGCATTACAGAAATGATGAGTTTATTTTTGGAAATCAAATACTGGTTTGCCCGATACTTGAGCCTAACGCTGTAGGCAGACGCATGTATATTCCACGTGGAGAATGGTATAACTATTGGACAAACGAGTTTTCGAATGGAGGGCGTGAAGTCTGGGTGGATACGAAATTTGATGAAATTCCGATTTTTGTAAAAGCGGGAGCTATTATTCCGAAATATCCCGTTCAGCAATATGTAGGAGAGCTTGAATTTGATGAACTGACACTGGATTTATACTTTAAAAACGGAAAAGAAAAGTCATTTGTTTACGAAGATTCCCAGGATGGTTACGATTATAAAAAAGGACGCTACAGTTTTCTTTCCTTAACAGCCATCGGTAAAGAAAAAGAATTAATTGTCCAGCTGCATAAAGAAGGAAAATTTGAAACGAATTACAGTAAATATAAAATCAATTTAATTGGATTGCCGTTTAAAGTCACCGAAATCGAAATTGATAACGAAAAAGTTGCTTTTGATGAAGTAAGTTTTTCTGAAAGCCATTTTCTAATTGTGAATAAGGAATTTAGTGAACTTCATATCATCGGGGAATAGTCGAATTTTTGATATGTTTATGTTAAATTATGTAAATGATGATTTTATAATAATCGTATTTTTGTTTTGCTAAATACGAAAAATTATGAAAAAATATTTAATAGGAGGAATATTTACTATTCTTTTGGTTGCTTGTGCAACAAATCCAATTACAGGAAAACAAAATTTGAATTTTGTATCCAACAGCGAATTGTTTCCGTCTTCTTTTCAGCAATACAATCAGTTTTTAACTGAAAATAAAGTCATTACAGGTACAGCCGATGCTAAAAGAGTAGATGTTGTAGGATCCAGAATTAAAGCTGCTGCAGAGAAATACCTGAAATTTTTAGGACAGGGTCAGTATTTACAGGATTATCGCTGGGAATATAAACTGGTAGACAATAAGGAAGTTAATGCGTGGTGTCTGCCGGGAGGTAAGATTGTGGTTTATTCGGGAATTTTGCCGGTAACCCAAAATGATGCCGGTTTAGCAACCGTTATGGGGCACGAAGTTTCGCATGCTTTAGCGAATCACGGTGCACAAAGAATGAGTGCGGCACAATTGCAGCAAATTGGCGGTGTAGCCCTTGGAGCTGCTACAAGTGGCAAATCAGAGCAGACACAACAAATATTTTCACAAGCATACGGACTTGGGACAGAGGTTGGAGTAATGCTTCCCTTTAGCAGAGGAAATGAAACAGAGGCCGATAAAATAGGATTGACTTTAATGGCCATTGCAGGTTATAATCCTGATGACGCTGTTTCGTTCTGGAGCAGAATGTCTGCTAAATCAGGTGGAGGATCAACACCCGAGTTTATGAGTACACACCCGTCAGATGCGACAAGAATTGCCAATATAAAATCACTAATTCCGGAAGCAAAAGCAACCGCGCTTAAAGTAGGAGTTATAAAATAAACGTATTTTTTACGTATCTCAAAAAGAGGTTATTTACTAGGTAGATAACCTCTTTTTTAGTTTTCAGTCTCAGTCTGAGTCTCGGTTTGAAACTTGAAACTTGAAACTGAAAACTGTGACTGAAAACTGCGACTGCGACTACACACATAAAAAAAAAATAAAGTTCTTAATACTGTAGTAATGAATTCTTAATAAAAATTAGATAAATTCGTAGCTTAATTAACCGAACCATTTCTATGAAAAATTTACAAAAGGGAGATAAAAAATTGCTAAATGCCTGGGCATTTTATGATTGGGCCAATTCTGTTTACACATTAACAATTGCATCAGCAGTATTTCCAATTTTTTATGAAGCTCTATTTTCCGAACGCGATCATT
The DNA here is from genome assembly GCF_003996965.1 of Flavobacterium cupreum. Taxonomy (GTDB): domain Bacteria; phylum Bacteroidota; class Bacteroidia; order Flavobacteriales; family Flavobacteriaceae; genus Flavobacterium; species Flavobacterium cupreum. The sequence goes on from NZ_QWDM01000020.1 coordinate 11,319, forward strand.
ATATTGATGTTTTCGGAATGCATTTAAAAAATTCTGCCCTGATTAGTTTTATAACAGCAGCGGCATTTTTGGTTGTTTCGTTTATTTCTCCTTTGTTATCCGGAATTGCAGATTATGTGGGCAACAAGAAATCATTTATGAAGTTCTTTTGTTACGTGGGCGCTTTATCCTGTATGGGTCTATACTGGTTTGATCTTACGGATATATATGTGGGATTGTTATTTTATTTCTTAGGATTGATAGGGTATTGGGGTAGCCTGGTTTTCTATAATTCATATCTGCCTGATATTGCTTTTCCGGAGCAGCAGGATAAAATTAGCGCCAAAGGTTATTCGTTGGGATATATCGGAAGTGTTATTCTTTTAATCGTCAATCTGGCGATGATTATGAAACCAAAACTTTTTGGAATTAGTGGAACCGATGGCGAAGCAGCGATGAAAGCGATGCGATATTCTTTTATAATGGTCGGAGTCTGGTGGATTCTTTTCAGTCAGTATACATATTATTTTTTACCAAAGGGAAGTAAGGAAACCGGACAAAAATTGACAAAAAACGTATTGTTTAACGGTTTCAAAGAGTTAAAAAAAGTCTGGGCTTTGTTAAAAGAAAATATTCCTTTAAAGCGTTATTTAGGAAGTTTCTTTGTTTCAAGCATGGCGGTACAAACCGTGATGTTGGTAGCCACTTATTTTGGTGCACAGGAAATTCAGTGGGCTTCCAAAGAAGAAAGTACTATCGGTCTGATTATTTGTATTCTGTTAATACAGCTGGTAGCTGTTTTAGGAGCGTTTTTGACTTCCAGGGCTTCGGATAAATGGGGTAATATTCCAACCCTAATCGTGATCAATATCATTTGGGCTGTATTTTGTGCCCTTGCTTATTTTATAACATTACCGATGCATTTTTACGCGATGGCGACTATGGCCGGACTGGTAATGGGGGGAATTCAGGCGTTGTCTCGTTCTACCTATTCTAAATTATTGCCTGAGACAGAAGACACCGCTTCATTTTTTAGTTTCTATGATGTAGCGGAAAAAATCGGAATTGTAATCGGAATGTGCGTTTACGGAATTATCGATCAGATTACCGGCAGTCCTCGTGCTGCTATTGTAATATTGGGAGTATTCTTCGTAACAGCTATTTTTCTGTTGAGAAGGATTCCTAAAAATGCCACTTCAAAATAATATAGCTTTTAAAATATAGTAAGAAGACCTGACGCATACTTTAGTATGCGCCAGGTCTTTTAAAAAAAAAAAATTTCATTTTAAATTTCATTTTAGGATTTATTCAAAATATCATTCAAAGAATATAAAGAAGCCGTTTTTTTTAGGCTTTCGAAATACTTCCTGATCCGCTGACTTTCGTGTCTTTTGTTTTTGGATTACCCACGTATTCAATGTCACCCGAGCCCGAAACTCTTGCTTTTAGGTTTTCACTGCAAAATACTTTACCGTCACCTGAACCCGAAATGGTGATATCTACATTTTTAGCTTTTAATGAAGCCGCATCAATATCTCCGGAACCGGATAATTTCGTTACGAAATTTCCAGTATTTCCTTTTAAGACAATATCTCCGGAACCGCTTACCGCAAGGTTAAATTTTGTCGCATCAATAGCCAGATTTAAATCGCCGGAACCAGATAGTGCCGCCGAAAAAGAATCCGATTTTATAGTGCTTTTTGATCGTATGTCTCCTGAACCTGAAAGTGAAATAGCGGCTATTTTTTCAAAAGGTATGGTTACCTGAACTGTTTTTCCGCTGCCTGGACTAATGTTTGTATTTTTCTCGGTATAAATTTTAAGCACATTGCCCTCCACTTCAACTTTAATATAGGCTTGTAAATTTTCTTCGGCTTTTACAGTGATCGCTCCTTCTTTTCCCGATACCAAATCCACATCAAAGAAACCGGAAACCTTAATTTCGTCATATCCGCCTGTCGAGCGATTATTGGTTACCACTTTTCCGTTTCCTTTTATTTTGGTTTTAGACCACTGAGCATTGGCTGCCGTGCTAAGAAGAAATATACCGCAAATTAATAGTTTGATTGACTTTTTCATTTTTTGACTGATTTTATGATTATTGTTTTTTGATTAATGTTACATTTCCGTAATTTGAAATAATAACGACTTTGTTCTGGCCTTTTTTCTTATTGTATCCGCTTACCCTTTTACTTGCATTTTTGCTTTCGTTAACGGAGACATCCAAAGAATTGTCACTTTTTATATTTCCATATTTAGTATTAATGTCAAAATCAAAAGAATAATTGGTATCATACCCCAATGAAACGTCTGAATAACCCGAGGTGACATTGATATTGTTGGCCTTTTCGTTTATGATCCCAACATTTAGTTTACTGTAATTAAGATCTGAGATCAATGTGTTTGAAATCTCTGCAATGCTAACAGTCAGATAATTACCTGCTCCTGTAACGCTGCCCATTTTTTGAAATTTAAATGTCCCGTAATTGCAGTCGTATTTTATGTTCTGGCCGTCACCAACCACAAGATCGGTATAATTGGTATCAAGATTGATTTTTCCGGCATCCGTAATTCGTAAACCGGAATAGCGTGCTTCAATATTTCCACCTTTAATGTATTCAATGTTTGAATTCTGGCAATATTCAATATGCACAGTGTTTGCACTTCCGTTTAGTTTTCCCAGGCTTATTTTGCCGTATTTGCAGAAGATATCAGTTGTTGAAGCTAAATCGCCCGCAATAATATTTCCGTATTTATTGCTAAGTTTTACGGTTCCGTTTTTTGGGATTTTAATCACATAATTAATCTCAAAACTGTTACTGCTTCCTTTACTTTTTATCGAGGAATTTCCGGTAGAAGTAACAGCGGAAACCAGTGATTTTAAGGCTGTAATTTCAACATCAATACTGTTCAGTCTTTCGTTTACCCAGTTTTCATTTCCTCCTGTTACTTTTATGGTAATGTCAAGATCAATTTTATCTTCATCCCATGTTGTTACGGTGATATTTCCATATTTATTATCGATATCAATTCCTGCATTCGAATTAACAAGGTATGTTTTTTTTATGGTCTTTTGCTTTGAAATAAAAGTGTCATCATTTGCAAATCCCAAAAATGGAATCAAAATGAATAAAATCAGTATGTTATAGTGTTTTTTCATGTGTAGTGTTTTTTAAATTTTCGTTTTCTTCAATTCTTTGCAAAACGGTCTGCAAAAAAGAGATTCTTGTTTGCAGGTTGCTAATCATAGCGTAAATAATTTGTTTGTTTTCGCCGTTTTTTTGCAATTCATTTATGATCTTCTGATAATCGGCATCAAAGACTTTCATCTGTTTTAATGCATCGTTAATGATCTGCTCGTTTTCCGGCGAACTTTTTTCTTTTAATTTCACCAGTTCATTATCAATTAGAATATTGAAAATTGAATCGGTTCTTTTGGTTTCATTCGATGCAAATTTGAATTCTTTCGGTTTTTGGTTATTGTTGTAAAAAACAGATATTCCCAGCAACAGGACTATCGAAGCAGCAATTCCCCAAACAGCGTAATAATTCTTCTTAGGCTTCTTTTTTTTATTTAATTTATTCAGGAAGTCAAGCTGATGGTCCGGATTCATCTCTTCAACATCCCACTGATTTTCAAATTTTTTAAACAATTGATCTACGTTTTCATTTTCCTTTTTCATATTTCCTCTAATTTTTTTCGTAAGCTTTCTTTGGCCCTGCTTAGTGTTGTTCTGCAGTTGGCATAAGTAATGTTTAGAATTTCGCTGATTTCTTCCTGATCGTAACCTTCAATATAAAAAAGGGTTAAGACCATGCGGTAGTTGTCTTTTAATCCTGAAATTACATCCAGGACCTGTTTCACTTTTAGTGAATTCAAATCTATGTTCTCAGAGAAAAAACTGTCGTTTTCTTCTGTTTTGTATAAAGTCTTGCTCAGATCTTCTACCTGAAAAGCGTTATTCTTTTTATAAAAGTCAATGCTGTAATTGACAATTATTTTTTTCAACCACGCCCCAAAAGCAACTTCCTGCTTGTAGTCGTTTATTTTTGTAAATGCTTTCAAAAAGCCTTCCTGCATGACGTCCTGCGCAAAATGTTCGTCTTTTACAATTCTGTAAGCTACATTGTACATGGCTTTACAGTAACGATTGTAAACTTCGAATTGTGCTTTTTGATTATTCTCTTTACAAAGCGTGATTAATTCTTCGATATTTTGGTTTGTTATATTCAAGTACTGGTTGCTGGTTTTTTATAATGACTTGACTTTTTTTGGTTTGTTACAGTTTGCATAAAATTAATTGTATTTTTTTTTAAAACTTCTGTTTTTATGGTAATTTGAATGCTGTTCCTAATTTCAAAACTGTCTTTTTTGCTTTTGGCACAATGATTGTCTATTTTTATGGCCTATCTTGTAAAGGATACACTTATGATTGTTTGGCTTAAAAGGGCAGCATCTGGGATTATGTTTACAATTAGAATGAAACTTTTAATGACAAAACGACTTATACATTATTATGTCAAACCATAAAATACTTACTATTGACAATCTGTCACTTCAGGAATTTGACTCAGAAGCAGAATTAATTCCATTATTAACTCCGGAAGACGAAGAAGAAATGAACAACGAGGAGCTTCCGCTATCGTTGCCTATTTTACCTTTACGCAATACTGTTTTATTCCCGGGTGTTGTTATTCCGATTTCGGCAGGAAGGGATAAATCCATAAAGCTGATTAATGACGCTAACGCCGGTGGAAAAATCATAGGTGTAGTTTCCCAGATAAATGAAGAAGATGAAGATCCGTCTAAAGATGATATTCATAAAATTGGAACCGTAGCCAGAATTTTGCGTGTTTTAAAAATGCCTGACGGAAATGTTACCGTCATCCTGCAGGGAAAAAAACGTTTTGAAATTGATCAGGTAGTTTCAGAGGAACCTTATATTACAGCCACTATAAAAGAAGTATCAGAAGAACGTCCGGATGAAAACGACACGGAATTCACTGCTATTTTAGATTCTGTTAAAGAACTGGCTATTCAGATCATTAAAGAAAGTCCAAACATTCCTTCAGAAGCCACTTTTGCGATTAAAAACATTGAGAGTCAGTCGTTTCTAATCAATTTTGTGTCTTCGAATATGAATTTATCCGTAAAGGAGAAACAAGGTTTATTGTCGATAAATGGCTTAAAAGAAAGAGCACTTGAGACTTTACGTTATATGAATGTGGAGCTGCAAAAACTGGAATTGAAAAATGACATTCAGTCAAAAGTCCGTTTTGATTTAGACCAGCAGCAGCGTGAATATTTCCTTCATCAGCAAATGAAAACCATTCAGGAAGAATTGGGAGGCGTTTCGCAGGAAGAGGAAATGGATGAAATGGGGCAGAAGGCAAAAACGAAAAAATGGGACGAAAAAACGCAAAAACATTTCGAAAAAGAATTGTCCAAAATGCGCAGAATGAATCCGCAATCTCCTGATTTCGGAATTCAGCGTAATTATTTAGAATTGTTTTTGGAATTGCCATGGGGCGAATATTCGAAAGATAAATTTGACTTGAAACTGGCTCAGAAAATATTAGACAAGGATCATTTCGGACTTGAAGAAGTGAAGAAAAGAATGGTTGAACATCTGGCTGTTTTGAAACTTCGTAACGATATGAAATCGCCAATTATTTGTTTAACAGGGCCTCCGGGTGTTGGTAAAACTTCTATTGGGCGTTCTGTTGCAGAAGCGCTGGGACGTGAATATGTGCGTATCTCATTAGGCGGTCTGCGTGATGAAGCAGAAATTCGCGGACACAGAAAGACGTATATCGGTGCAATGCCCGGAAGAATCATCCAGAGCCTGAAAAAGGCCGGGACATCAAATCCTGTTTTTATTCTAGACGAAATTGACAAACTTTCAAGTGGGAACAGCGGAGATCCTTCTTCTGCCTTACTGGAAGTACTGGATCCGGAACAAAACAGTGCTTTTTATGATAACTTCCTTGAAATGGGTTACGATTTATCAAAAGTGATGTTTATCGCCACTTCTAATAATATGGCTGCCATTCAGCCCGCATTACGCGACAGGATGGAAGTAATTAAGATGTCAGGTTATACCATTGAAGAAAAAGTGGAAATTGCCAAAAGACACCTTTTTCCAAAACAACTGGAAGCACATGGATTAACTGCCAAAGATTTGACCATTGGTAAAAAACAACTGGAGAAAATTGTAGAAGGTTATACACGTGAATCAGGGGTGCGTAATCTGGAAACTAAAATTGCTCAGGTTATTCGTAATGCTGCAAAAGCAGTAGCGATGGAAGAGGAGTACAATAAAAAAGTGACAGATGAAGATATCCTCACTGTTTTGGGTGTACCAAGATTAGAGCGTGATAAATACGAAAACAATGATGTTGCGGGAGTTGTCACAGGTTTGGCCTGGACAAGTGTTGGCGGAGATATTTTATTTATTGAGTCTCTAATTTCCGAGGGAAAAGGTTCCTTAAGTATTACAGGTAACTTAGGTACCGTAATGAAAGAATCAGCTACCATTGCATTGGAATACATAAAAGCCAACGCCAAAAAATTAGGACTAAGCGTAGAATTATTCCAGAAATATAATATTCACCTGCACGTTCCGGAAGGCGCGACACCAAAAGACGGCCCAAGTGCCGGTATTGCCATGTTGACTTCGCTGGTTTCTTTGTTAACCCAAAAGAAAGTAAAGAAAAGCCTTGCGATGACAGGAGAAATTACCCTTCGCGGAAAAGTTTTACCAGTAGGCGGAATCAAGGAAAAAATCTTAGCGGCTAAAAGAGCTAATATTAAAGAAATCATTTTATGTCACGAAAATAAAAGTGACATCGATGAAATTAAAGCTGAATACTTAGAAGGCCTTACTTTTCATTATGTGAAAGAAATGAGTGAAGTCCTGACTTTAGCCCTGACAGACCAAAATGCCAAAAATGCTAAAATCTTAAAATAAATTTTTTAATTAAATTCCAATATTTTAAATTCCAAATTCCAGACTCTATTTAAAGATTGGGATTTGGAATTTTCTTTTCAATGGAGATTTGGAATTTATTTTTTGGAATTTCTCTTTTTCAATTTGAATTTTCTTTTTGGAATCTAATATAAAATTATTTTATCCATTATATAATTTTATATTTGCATTTGCGTTATTCCCATATATAGGAACGCCTCGAAAAAGCATGCTAAAACACCTTGTTTTATTTTTAATGTTATTGATTTGCTCGGTTTCTTTCGGACAAATTGGAGGCCGTCACACCTATCAGTTTCTTAATTTAACCACTTCACCCAGGCAGGCAGCCTTAGGTGGAAATACGATAACGATCTATGATGAAGATGTCAATCAGGTTATGTTTAATCCGGCAACTTTAAATGAGGATATGGATAATCACCTGGCGATGAATTACGGAAGTTATTATGGAGAAGCGTCTTACGGAACCGCTTCTTATGCCTATACTTATGACAGACATGTTCAGACTTTTTACGCGGGCGTCAGCTATATAAACTACGGCAAATTTGACGGTTATGATGAGAACGGTCAGGCTACTTCAGATTTTACAGGGAGTGAAGGGGCACTTTCAGTAGGTTATGCTTATAATATTCCCTATACGAATATTCATTTTGGCGCCAATGCAAAATTAATAACATCGACCTTAGAAACTTACAATTCTATTGGTGGTGCAATTGATTTGGGCTTTTTGTATGTAGACGAACAAAATGATATAAATCTGGCCCTTGTAGTTCGAAATATTGGAACACAGTTTACCACATATTCCGGAATAAAGGAGAATTTGCCTCTTGAGATCATTGCAGGAGTGTCACAAGAACTCGAACACGTACCGCTTCGCTGGCATCTTTCTTTAGAAAACCTGCAGCAATGGAATGTTTCCTTTTCGAATCCCGTTCGCGGAGAAACGAATATTGATGGTTCCACTAAAGAAGAAAAAGTTTCTTTTGTCAATAATGCTTTGCGACATGTAGTTGTGGGATTCGAACTCTTTCCAAAAAAAGCATTTAACATCAGAATGGGGTATAATTTCAGAAGAGGGGAAGAATTAAGAGTAGAAGAACAACGTAATTTTTCAGGAGTTTCCTTGGGGTTTGGTCTAAAAATGAATCGATTAAAATTTAATTATTCCTATTCAAAATATACTTTAGCGGCTAATACGAGCCTTTTTGGACTAATCTTAAACTTTCAATAGGTAATTTTATGAAACTATTTTATTTAATTATTTTTGTTACGTCAGGTTTAGACGAGACGACTAATAATGCTCTGAAAAGAGCGATAATGCCGCATCAGTATTCGGCTGTTCCGGAGAATGAACAGGATTATTATATTTCGTGCAGCCAGGGCTGTCGATGGTGATTGAAGCTTTTTTTAAAGAATAGAAAAAATAATAGGCAGTTCTAAGTCCAAAATCATCTTAGATATCTACTATTAAATGTACCGCATCTTATTATAAATTTATAAAATCAAAAAGATTATTTTGAAAAAAATAACCATTGCAATCGACGGATTTTCGTCAACAGGAAAGAGTACTTTAGCAAAACAGCTGGCAAAAGAATTAGAATACGTGTACGTTGATACAGGAGCAATGTACAGGGCTGTAGCCCTATTTGCCATGCAAAATCAATTTATAGGACCGAATACTTTTGATAAAAAAGCCCTTACAGAGTCCCTTTCAAAAATTCAGTTAGAATTTAAATTCAACGCTGACTTAGGGTTTGCTGAAATGTACCTGAATGGTGAAAATGTTGAAAAACAGATCAGAACCATTGAGGTGTCCAGCTATGTAAGCAAAGTGGCAGAAGTTTCTGAAGTACGTTCCAAGCTCGTGGAGCAGCAACAGGCGATGGGTACAAACAAGGCTATAGTGATGGACGGCAGGGACATCGGAACTGTAGTTTTTCCGAATGCCGAATTGAAAATTTTTATGACTGCCAGCGCAGAGACCCGTGCACAAAGACGTTTTGATGAATTGCAGGAAAAAGGTGATAACGTTTCATACGAAGATGTTTTGAAAAATGTTGTTGAAAGAGATTATATCGATACGCATCGTGCCGATTCTCCTTTGGTAATTGCAGATGATGCTATCGAAATAGATAATTCTTATCTGAGTCGCGAGGAACAATTCTCTGCTGTTTTGGAATTAATACATGACGTTGTTAAAACCGCTTAATTTTTTGCAGATATCATTTTTAATGGTAGTTTTACCGCTTCATTCATTTACAAAGACAATTTCATCATATGGGAATTAAAAACAGGTTGATTATAATGAGCTTTCTTCAATTTTTTGTTTGGGGAGCCTGGCTTATAACAATTGGAAATTATTGGTTTGGAACTAAAAACTGGGAAGGAACCCAGTTCGGTCTTGTTTTCGGAACCATGGGAATTGCTTCTTTATTCATGCCGACTCTTACCGGAATAATTGCAGACAGGTGGATCAATGCTGAAAAATTATATGGCTTTCTGCATATCATTTACGCATTAGTTTTGTTCGGTATTGCCCAAGTTACCACACCGGATAATTTTATATATGTAATGTTCGCTGCCATGTGCTGCTATATGCCGACAATTGCTTTAAGTAATTCGATATCCTATACTTCGTTAAAACTGAACAATAAAAACATCGTAAAAGACTTTCCTCCAATTCGCGTTTGGGGAACAATTGGTTTTATCGCCGCAATGTGGATTACCAATTTGAGTGGAAGCAAGGCAACGGAATATCAATTTTATATTGCGGGAGTTGGTGCCTTAATTCTGGGGATTTACGCTTTTACATTGCCAAAATGTGAACCACAGCGTCTGACGAAAGAAGATGCTTCATTAGTGGAGACTTTAGGACTCGAAGCTTTTAAATTGTTTGGAAATTACAAAATGGCATTGTTTTTTGTATTCTCTATGTTTTTAGGAGGCGCATTGCAATTAACAAATGCTTACGGGGATGTATTCTTAGATGAATTCAAGCATTTTCCCAAGTATGCCGATTCTTTCGTGATTCAGTATTCGACTATTATTATGTCAATTTCCCAGGTTTCTGAAACACTATTTATTCTCGCGATTCCATTTTTCTTACGACGCTTCGGAATCAAGCAGGTCATGCTGATTAGTATGCTGGCTTGGGTATTGCGTTTCGGATTATTTGCTTTCGGGGATCCTGTGGGTGGTTTATGGATGATTATTATGTCTTGTATTGTATACGGAATGGCATTTGACTTCTTTAATATTTCAGGTTCATTATTTGTGGAAAGTAATACTGATTCTAAAATTCGTTCATCAGCACAAGGTTTATTTATGATGATGACCAATGGAGTAGGAGCTGTTTTAGGGAGTTTAACTTCTGGTTGGGCAATTGATCGTTTCTTTACAAAATCATTTACCAACACCACAGAATTAGCCGGATTTTTGCAAACAGAAACCACAAATTCTAAAATGCTGGAATTTGTTAAAGGACAGGGGAATTCAGTTTCAACGGACGGAATTTTTGCGAACCCAATTTTAATGAAAGACTGGCATACGATCTGGTTGTCGTTTGCAGCTTACGCTTTGGTTATCGCGATTGCTTTTGCTGTTCTGTTTAAACATAAACATGATCCTAAGGAAATAGAAAATTTAAGTCATTAATGACTTCATCAAATATTTAAAACCCGTTTTCAATTATTGGAAACGGGTTTTTCTTTTTTTGTTTTTACCACTTATATACAGCAACATACCGTTTATTACGCAGGTAAGTCATTTATTGTTTTGAGCTAATTAATTGAAAATCAGCATGGTATTTTTGTATCGGATTTAATGGTTAAATCCTTAAAAAAGATACAAAGAATGAGAAGGGTAATTTTTTATGTCCTGTTATTAGTTCCTTTTATAGCACTCTGCCAGACAGGCAGCCACAAACAATTGTCCGGGATATCATCACGTTTCGATCTAATTTGTAAAAATGAAGAGATTATAATTCCAAGAGCAGCATTAAAAAGCAGATCTGATAAGTCGACGATTGTGGATAAGAATACCAAATTTATATTGGTTTTCAATACGGTAAAAGGACCGCAGATTTCAACGGGTTACTATTACTGGTACAACGATAAGTGGAATGACTTGAAAAATCTCACAGAAGAAAGCGGCATACCGAGAACTAATGGTCAGGCAGGAGATCTTTTTCTGGACTTTTCTACCAGAGATGTCTATTTTTATAACGGAACGATCTGGCTTGCCATGACGACGCATAATAAAACCCTGACAGAATCGGTATTTGAAAAAAACACCGGTATTTTAAGTTACAAGGATGGGGCAGGAGAGCCTATTGAAATTAATCTTTCCCAAATTGTGCCAAATTTCGAGAAACCCAAAACGATTTCGCTCAATGCAAAAAAAGAAATCCTTAATTATATCGATAATGACGGAAGACTAACGGTTCTGAAATTGGACGTATTACTTGCAAAAAGTAAAAACACAAACGTGACTGCAGCGTTTTGAGTTGAAGAGGTTCATTTTTTAAACCCGACAGGTTTTGAAACTTGTCGGGTTTATTGCAGTAAGGGATTTCGGATCATGAAAATCGACGGCTTCTGCTTCTTATTACTTAACAACAATTTCTATTTTGTAAGTCCGAAATTTAATATTATTCTTGCAGATGATTTGGTAAGAAAGTTTTAATAAGTTTTGACTGTTTAGGAATGAACTTCTTCTTTGAACCATTAAAAAATCAATCAATAATTTAAATCATTAGTAATTATATGGAGAAATATTATAAACCATCGGGCAAATTTTCGTTAATTTTTATCTTATACTTTTTTCTGGTCAGTGTTACGGCATTTCCTGTATTGGGATTAATCTATGCTTACTGCATTTGGTATATTCCATTCGTATATATTAACTTTTTTATTACGTTAGGTTTTGGTTTTCTCATTGGATTTGTAGTTGCTTTATTTGTTATTAAAAAAGGAAAAGTCAGAAATCCGCTTTTAGGATTTTTTATCGGATTGACAGCTGCTTTTTTGGCATTGTACCTTCATTGGGCAATCTGGATAGATTTAGTAATTAATGCAGGAGAAAGTTATGGGTCTGACAGAATAGGGATTACAGTCAGTAATATTGAGTTTTTACAGGTTTTTTCATTAATATTTCGACCAGATTTAGTTTTAGAATATATCAGCCAGGTTAATGAAAATGGTACATGGGGTATTCGTGGAGCGACAGCGAGCGGTGCGTTCCTTTGGGTTGTCTGGTCAATAGAATTTATTATTGTTATTACGATTTCTGGTTTCCTATCCTATTTAGAGGCAAAAAAACCTTTTTCCGAATCTACTAATTCGTGGTATGAAGAAATTACACTCCCGGCTCTTAGCTATATAGAAGACCAACAGCAAATGATAGCCGATATAGTGGCAAGCAATCATACTAGTTTTGATTTATTGAGTAAAGATATTGATAGTGAAGTAGATAGTCATAGCGTGTTTACGCTCTATAAATCTAAATCCGGAAAAAATTATTTGTCAGTTGATAATAAAACTTCAAAAGTTGATGATAAAGGCAATGTAAAATTTGATAGCGATGAGATTGTAGAATATATTGCAATTAATAGTGAGCTGTCAAAATTATTACTGAATAAATGATGACATTGATAATCATTTGGAATTGTTTTGCTATTACAAATAAATGTATTAATTTTGCAAACCTTTTGGCAGAGAAGAGTTTCCATTAGGTATCAACTATTTATGTAAAACAACTTCTGTTTTTTCTATCGCTTTGAGAAACTCAAGAAAAACAGAATACAAATTTTTTATCAGCATGTCTGAACAATTAAAATCACAAGAAGAGTTTTTAGCAAATTTTAACTGGCATAACTTCGAAGAAGGTATCGATGCAGTAGATGAGAAAAACTTACAGGAATTCGAAGACTTAGTATCAAAAACTTTCATCGCTACAGATCAGGAAGAAGTAGTTGAAGGTGTAGTTGTTAGAATTACAGATAGAGACGTTATCGTTGATATCAACGCAAAATCGGAAGGTGTTATTTCTTTAAACGAATTCCGTTACAACCCGGCATTAAAAGTAGGTGACAAAGTAGAAGTATTAATTGACATCCGTGAGGATAAAACAGGTCAGTTAGTATTATCTCACAGAAAAGCACGTACTATCAAATCTTGGGATAGAGTTATTTCTGCAAATGAAACAGGAGAAATCGTTAATGGTTTTGTAAAATGCAGAACTAAAGGTGGTATGATCGTTGATGTTTTCGGAATTGAAGCTTTCTTACCTGGTTCTCAAATTGACGTTAAGCCAATTAGAGACTACGATGTATATGTAAACAAAATGATGGAATTCAAAGTGGTAAAAATTAACCACGAATTCAAAAACGTTGTTGTATCTCATAAAGCGCTTATCGAAGCTGATATCGAAGTACAGAAAAAAGAAATCATCGGTCAATTACAAAAAGGACAAGTATTAGAAGGTGTTGTTAAAAACATTACTTCTTATGGTGTGTTCATTGACTTAGGTGGTGTTGACGGATTAATTCACATTACTGACCTTTCTTGGAGCAGAATCAACCACCCAAGTGAAGTTCTTGAATTAGACCAAAAATTAAACGTTGTAATCCTTGATTTCGATGATGAGAAAACAAGAATTCAATTAGGATTGAAACAATTAAACGCTCACCCATGGGATGCTTTAGATGCTAATTTAACTATTGGTGATAAAGTAAAAGGTAAAGTAGTTGTAATCGCTGATTACGGTGCATTTATCGAAGTTGCTGAAGGTGTTGAAGGTTTAATCCACGTTTCTGAAATGTCATGGTCTACACATTTACGTTCTGCACAGGATTTCGTAAAAGTTGGAGATGTTGTTGAAGCTGTTATCTTAACTTTAGACAGAGATGACCGTAAAATGTCATTAGGTATCAAACAACTGACTCAGGATCCATGGACTGATATCACTTCTAAATACCCGGTAGGTTCTAAACATACAGGTATCGTTAGAAACTTTACAAACTTTGGTATTTTCGTAGAATTAGAAGAAGGAATTGATGGATTAATTTACATTTCTGACTTATCATGGACTAAGAAAATCAAACACCCATCTGAATTTGTAAATGTTGGTGAGAAACTTGATGTAGTAGTATTAGAATTAGATGTTGAAGGACGTAAATTATCTTTAGGTCACAAACAAACTACTGCTAATCCTTGGGATCAATACGAAGATTCTTTCGCTGTAGGAACTATCCACAATGGTGAAATTTCTGAAATCGTTGACAAAGGAGCTACTGTAGAATTCGGAGATGATATCGTTGCTTTCATTCCTACTCGTCACCTTGAAAAAGAAGACGGAAAGAAATTGAAAAAAGGTGATACTGCTGATTTCAAAGTAATCGAATTCAACAAAGAATTCAAAAGAGTAGTTGCTTCTCACACTGCTATCTTCCGTGAAGAAGAAGAGAAAAACGTGAAAGCTGCAACTGAAAATACTTCATCTAACTCTACTACAAATGCACCAGCTGCAACTTTAGGAGATAACAATGATGTATTAGCTGCATTGAAAGCTAAAATGGAAAAAACAGAGAAAAAATAATTCTCGTTTTCCTTTATATAGAAAGTCCCACAGCAATGTGGGACTTTTTTTTTGCTTTATGCTTTTTAGTTTAACTAATTTTAACAAATAAAGTTGTGTTATTGTCTTAAAAAGTTACTTTTGTCTGAAAATTGATACACTATGAGGAAAATCTACTTTTTGTTTTTTACTTTATGTTTTTTTAATGGATTGAGTGCGCAGGTTATTAATATTCCTGATGTAAATTTTAAGACAGCATTATTATCAAGCGGCAATAAGTGGGGAACTCTTAAGGATCTTAATGGAAATCCCACATCAATTGATTCAAATGGAGACAGTCAAATTGAAGTCAGTGAAGCTTTAAATATTTCTTATATGGAACTGCCAAATTTATTTGGAAATCCACAAGATGAAATTACTGATCTGACCGGAATTGCGTTTTTTGCTAGCTTAAAATATTTAGATATTCAGTCTCAGAGTTTAAATAATTTAGATATTCTCAACAACCTTACCAAATTAGAAACTTTAAACTGTAGTAATAGTAAGTTAACGAGTCTTACTCTTACCAGTTTGGTAAACCTTAAGGCTGTTTTTTGTTTCAACAGTAATTTAGAAAATTTATCTGTAAATGGTTTATTAAAGTTAGAACAAATACATTGTAATGGAAATAAATTAAACAATTTAAACCTGCAGGGGGTGTCTAATTTAATTCAATTAAATATCGCCAATAATCCTTTAACTGAAATTGATTTATCCAATTTGGGTAAATTGAAGGCTCTTACTATTAACAATAACTTCAGTTCCCTTGATTTTTCTAATTTAATAAATTTAGAATCATTAACAATAGGAGATAATGTCAGTGACAAATTGAAATTGCAGTCATTGAATTTTTCAAGTTTAAAAAAACTTAAAAATTTAAAAATTTATAATGCTCAAAGTTTAAGAAAAATTGATCTTTCGGGATTACAAAACCTGTCAGATATACTTTGCGAAAAGAATCAAATAGAAGTATTAGATATAACAGGGGTAATTCACTTAGTAAATTTAAAATGTAATAACAATCAAATTGGAATACTGAATACAAGCGGATTAGATGAATTAGTTATCCTTGATTGTTCTCAAAATAAAATTAATACGTTGGATTTATCAAATTGTAAAAGCTTAACCACTTTAGACTGCAGTAGCAATCAGATTGAATCTATTAATTTATCAGGTTGTTATAATTTAAAAAAAGCGTATGGCGGATATAATCTCCTTAAAAGTTTAGATCTTTCAAATTGTTGTAAAAATAGTGTGGAGTATACTTTTAATGATAATAAGTTAGAAACTCTTTTCTTAAAAAATGGAGTTTCCGATGCCTTAACCATTGCCAATAACCCTACTCTGAAATATGTTTGTTTAGATGAAGATAAGATGTCTTCTGATATGACCACATTAATGTATTTTTCAGGCTATAAAGACGGGTCATTTCCAAATTTAGTTTATAATTCTTATTGTTCATTCACACCAGGAGGGACATTTTATACGATTGAGGGAAATCAGAAATTAGATTTAGATAAAAATGGCTGTGACAAACTGGATATAGTTATTCCAAAACTAAAATTTAATATAACTGACGGAGCTAAAAAAGGAAGTTTAATTTCTGATGAAAACGGAAGTTATTCTATTCCCGTACAAGCCGGCACTCATACTATTACCCCAATTTTAGAAAACCAGAATTATTTTAATGTTTCCCCAAGTACATTAACGGTTACTTTTCCAACGCAAATAAGTCCGTTTTTCCAAAATTTTTGCATTACCGCTAACGGTGTACATTCTGATCTAGAAATACTGCTAATTCCGCTTGAAGTTGCCAGGCCTGGTTTTGAGGCTGCATATAAGATAGTTTATAAAAACAAAGGAAATCAAATACAATCTGGCGTGGTAAATCTAAATTTTGATGATAATGTTTTGGATTTGATTGTTGCTAATCCTTTAGCTTCCACACAAACTGTGAATAACCTATCATGGAATTTCTCTAATTTAAAACCATTTGAAAGCAGAGAGATTGCTATTATTTTGAAATTGAATAAACCAACAGATAAGCCTGCAGTAAATAATGGTGATATCTTAAAATTAAGTACCACCATTACTTCTGAGACAGGTGAAGAAACTCCATTAGACAATACCTTTATTTTGAGTCAAACCGTTGTAGGTTCATTTGATCCCAATGACAAAACCTGTCTGGAAGGTTCCGTTATTACGCCAGAATTAATTGGGGAATATGTTCATTATATAATTCGCTTTGAAAATACGGGAACTTATCCCGCACAAAATATCGTCGTAAAAGACATGATTGATTTGAATAAATTTGATATCTCTACTTTGGTGCCAACCAGTTCCAGTCATTCTTTTGTAACCAAAATTTCAGAAGGAAACAAAATTGAATTTATTTTCGAAAATATCAATCTGCCTTTTGATAATGCGACCAATGACGGTTATGTGGCTTTTAAAGTCAAAACAAAACCAACATTAGTTTCGGGTGATATTTTCACCAATGAAGCGAATATTTATTTCGATTACAATCTTCCGGTTTTAACAAATAAGGCTGTTTCGACTTTTAAAACACTGGGTACGCAGGATTTTGAATTTTCGAGCTATTTGTCCTTGTATCCGGTTCCTGTAACTGATATTCTGAACATTCATACTACACAGACCATAGAAATAAAAGCATTGGAAATTTATGATATTCTCGGACAAATTGTTATCGCTGTTCCCAATGCACAATCCGTTTCAGGTGTTGATGTTTCGAAACTGCGGGCGGGAAATTACTTCATAAAGATCAAATCCGATAAAGGGAATTCTTCGATGAAGTTTATAAAGCATTAGAAATTTCACAAAAAACATAGTATTACTAAACGATTATTTTACACGAAAAATTATTTATATGAAGAAAATCTACTTTTTACTTTTGGCCTTATGCTTTTTTAACGGTTTAACTGCACAGGTAATTACCATACCGGATGCTGTTTTTAAAGGCATTTTACTGAAGGCTGATATCACGAATAGCATTGCAAAAGATATAAATGGAAATGCCATTAAAATTGATGCAAACAATAATTCAGAGATAGAAGTAAGTGAGGCTTTAAATGTCTACAGTCTCTATACGTACATCTTGCTTAGTGAAGGCATCGTTAAGGATTTGAGCGGTATTGAGTATTTTTCGAATTTAAAAGATTTGAATTGTTCGGGCTTCTACAGTCAGAATTTAGATCTTTCATCGCTTAAAAACCTGGAAAAATTGGTTTGCTCGGAAACCCATCAGATGAAAACTTTAAATATTTCGGGATTGACAAAACTAAAGTACCTGGATACGAATCACTGTGTAAACCTGGGTTCTTTGAATCTTTCCGGTTTGACCAATTTAGAGTATTTGAATTGTAGCCAGTTACCGATAACCTCCTTAAATTTATCCGGTTTAACAAAAATCACAGAACTAAGATGTTATAAAAACGTTTTAACGGCCCTGGACGTAACCGAATTGGTTAATCTTAAAAAAATGTATTGTTTTGAAGGCCAGTTAACAACAATAACATTGGGTAAACTGAGTAATTTGGAATATTTAGACTGCAGGGAAAATCAATACTTAAAAACTTTAAATGTTTCAGGATTAATCAATCTTCAGTCTCTGTATTGCAGGAGCACCCGATTAACGACTCTTGACGTTTCATCCTTAACGAATTTAAAACTTCTGGATATTGCAAATACGTATCGATTAATAGATATTAATGTACTAAATTGCAAAAATCTGGTAAATTTTTACTGCTCTAACAGCTTACTGACAAATTTGAATGTCTCCAATTTAGCGAATCTTACGATCTTAGATTGTTCAGATTCTCAATTAACTAATCTGAATGTTACAGGTTGTACCGCTTTAGAACAATTGGATTGCGGCAACAATAAATTTACAACGTTAAATCTTGGTTCTCTTCCTAATTTAAAAGAATTAGATTGTAGTGCTAATACTTTATTAAGCACTTTAGAAACCTCCAATTACCCAAATTTGCAAACTTTAACTTGTGACGGTAGTGGGATCTCCAATTTAGATGTGTCCGGGAGTTTAAAACTTTCAAGCCTGTATTGCCAGGCAACGAAACTTGCAGTTTTAGATGTGTCCCATCTTAAGGAATTAGAAAGTCTGGGCGTTAGGGATAATCCATTATTAACACATTTAATGATTAAAAACGGGAAGCTTTACTCTGGCTACAGTTTTTTAGAAGATAAACCTTCGCACTTAAAATATTTATGTGTTGACGAAGAAAATATAAATTATTACAGGCCAATTGCTGGTAAAGATTGTGAAATTAATACGTACTGTAATTTTATTCCCGGTAAAGCATATTATATTGTTAACGGGGTCAACAAGTTTAACTTTGACAATCAGGGATGTGTGCGTAATAATTCAACCTATCCAAATATAAAATATACCATTACAAACGGAACTAATTCGGGTGATTTTTATTCCAATAAAGATTCGTTTAGTATACCGGTTCAGGAAGGAACGGTTAACATCAGGCCAGTTTTGGAAAACCCAGGGTATTTTACTGTTTCTCCAACCTCTGCCAATATTAGTTTTCCTGCCCAAAGCAGCCCTTTTACGCAGGATTTCTGTATTTCTTCAAATGGAGTGCATCAGGATCTGGAAGTGGTATTAATTCCTTTAGAAGCAGCACGTCCGGGTTTTGATGTTAAGTACAAATTAATATACAGGAACAAAGGAAATGTAACCCAATCGGGAACTGTTAATGTTGCTTTTGATGATGCTGTTTTAGATATACTGCTTTCAAATCCTTCGGTATCAGCACAGGCATTAAATAGTTTATCGTGGAATTTTGCCAATTTGCAGCCTTTTGAAAAAAGGGAAATTGTTTTTACACTGAATGCAAATGCGCCTACCGAAAATCCTGCCGTTAATAATGGCGATATTTTAAAATTCACCACGACTATCGCAGCACAAGAAACAGATGAAACACCAGCTGACAATTTATTTACACTCAACCAGACTGTGGTTGGTTCTTATGATCCAAATGATAAAACCTGCCTGGAAGGTTCAGTGATTACACCGGATCTTATTGGACAATACGTACATTACATGATTCGATTTGAGAATACAGGAACGTATCCTGCTCAAAATATCGTCGTAAAAGATATGATTGATTTGTCTAAATTTGATATTTCGACTTTAGTGCCAACAAGTTCAAGCCATCCGTTTGAAACAAAAATTTCGAAGGGAAATAAAGTAGAATTTATTTTCGAAAATATCCATCTGCCTTTCGACGATGCTCATAATGACGGTTATATTGCTTTTAAAATTAAAACAAAGCCGACACTTGTTGTAGGAGATTCGTTTACAAATGAGGCAAACATTTATTTTGATTACAATTTTCCAATTTTAACGAATAAGGCTGTTTCGACTTTTAAAACATTAGGTACCCATGATTTTGAATTTTCGAACTATCTGACATTGTATCCGGTACCTGTAACTGATAGGCTGAACATTCATACGACACAGACCATAGAAATAAAGGCATTGGAAATTTATGATATACTGGGACAAATTGTTATCGCTGTTCCCAATGCGCAATCCTTTGCTGGTGTTGATGTTTCCAGACTTGCAAGAGGTACTTATTTTATAAAAGTGAAATCTGACAAAGGAAGTTCGGCAATGAAGTTTATAAAACAATAGAAATTGTGTTTTGAATAAAAAAGCTCCAAATTTATGAGGGGCTTTTTAAAAGAATTTAATGATGTATTCTTTAAATTTTAACAGATAAAGTTGTGATATAGTCTTTAAACGTTACTTTTATACCAAATTATTCCTATGAAGAAAATCTACTTTTTGTTTTTTACGCTATGTTTTTTTAATTGTGTTGTTGCACAAAATATTGATCCTGATTTTAACCAATTTAAATTACCCATAAATAATTATTTTGTAGACGGAACTGTGATTAAAAGTAAAGTTTTGTCAGATAATAAAATTCTTTTACTTTCAAAATACAATCAATTAGTTAGGCTAGATGGTAATTTATTAGACACAGGTTTTAATCTGGGTACCGGATTTAGTAATGGTAACGAGACTGCAGCATTAAATGATTTTTTTATTCAACCGGATGGAAAAATTCTTGTTACGGGCAGGTTTAATTCTTTTAACGGAGAAAATGTATCTGATATTATAAGGCTTAATGCAAACGGCACACTTGATGCAACTTTTAAATTTCAAGGTATTAGTTTAATTGGAGGCGGTATACAAATTGAATTGCAAGCTGATGGTAAAATTATTCTGGTAGCGGAACAAACAATGAATACCGGGAAATTTGATAATTTGATCAGGCTAAACGCTGATGGAAGTTATGACAAATCGTTTATAACAGTTCCTGATTTTCATTTTGATAAAGTCGCTATTCAGCCGGACGGGAAAATAATTGTAGTGCATAATACAAATAATGAGTTTTATTCTGATTATAATTATGTTGCACGATTAAATACAGATGGTTCATTCGATACTTCTTTTGTAAAAGCAAAGTTTTCTACCCTTATAGGTTCTTCGGTTTATTTATATAAATTATTAATTCTTAGTAACGGAAAAATTATTGTTGGCGGTAAATTTACCGGGGCAGGTGGCAAATCATCCCGAAATCTGGCACAACTTAATAATGACGGGACACTGGATACTTCGTTTGCAATTGGCTTAGGTTTTAATGCAGGTTTTGCCACTACATCTGATTATGTAAAAGATGTAGTCGAGCAAAAAGACCATAAAATAGTAGTATGCGGAAGTTTTAAAAGGTTTGATACTACTGACAGAGAAAATTTAGCAAGATTAAACCCGGATGGAACTTTTGACAGCTCTTTTCAGGATGTTGTTAATTTTCTGAATATTAATGTATTAAGTTCTGTTTCTTTATTTACAGATGAAAAAATTCTGGTTTCCGGAGGTGTTGGAGATTATAAAAAGCAGGATAATTTTGTTGTAAAAATTAATAACGATGGTTCAAAAGACAATAGTTTTAATAATATTGGTAAAGGTTTTTACAATGTTAGAGTGAGTACGGTTGTCCAGACAAAAGCCGGAAAAATTCTTGTTGGAGGTGATTTTCATTCGTATAACGGTTCAAAAAGCCATGGTTTTATACGATTAAATCAAGATGGTTCTGCAGATAACACATTGACCTATGGTGGCATGTCCGGATTTGAAGGAAATGGAACCGGAGGCAATATTACCGCAATATGCGAATCTCCGGATGGGAAAATTTACCTGGGAGGTTATTTTAATACTTTTAACGGAGCAGCTGCCGGACGTCTGGTGCGAATCAATGCAGATGGAACTAAAGACACCACATTTAATACTGGAAACGGAATTGATTACGGAGTATCTTATCCCGGCCGAATTAATGATATTGTGGTTTTGGCAAATGGTAATATTTTAGTCGGAGGTTCATTTGTAACTTATAACGGCTCAAATGCAAAGGGAATTATAAATTTAAGTCCAAAGGGAATCCAGCTTGGCTATCCTGATATTGGAAACAAAGTTACCTGTTTTAAAATTCAGGATGATGGTAAATTATTAGTAGGGTTAAGCAGTACCGGAGGAGGAGAATACTCATTAGGTACCCTTAAAAGATATAAAGATAACTGGGTTTTAGATACTTCTTTTATACTAGATCCACTATTGTCCGGAGGCAGCGTAAATTCTATAGACATTCAGCAGGATGGCAAAATCTTATTAAACGGAACTTTTACGGTAAATGGAGCAGCCATGAGCATTGTGAGAATTTTTAGTGATGGAAGCCTTGACAATTCATTCAGTTTTAATATTCAAAATAAAGATTTTATAGTAAATGATTTTGCACTACTGCCCAATCAGAAAATTCTAGTTTACTTGTTTAACAAAACAGTTGCTGAAAGTAAAATAATGAGGTTGAACAACAACGGAACAACTGATGCTTCATTCGATCAGTTTTCGCCAAATGGTTTGGTAAACCTATATTCACAGGCAGATGGAAAAACTCTGGTTTACGGGCAATTGTTAAATTCTAAAGGAAATCCCGGAGCGGGATTAAATCGTTTATCAGGAGAAGATTATAATTTGGTACAGGGCAGTAATAAAATTGATTTAGATAACAATGGATGTGATAGTAAAGATGCCGCTTTTGCAAATTTAAAAATGCATATTGCATCGCAGGAAAATAGTTTTGATTATATAACAAACACAACCGGTACATATTCTGCATCTTTAGTAAATGGTTCCCATACAATTTCTCCCGTTCTTGAAAACCCGTCCTATTTTAATGTAACACCCAAAACTGCAAAAATTAATTTTCCGACAGAAGTAAGCCCATTTAAACAAGATTTTTGTATTAGTCCAAATGGTGTTCATTATGATTTGGAAATTACACTTTTACCATTGCAGCCTGCCAGGCCGGGATTTGAAGGATCTTATAAAATTATTTATAAAAATAAAGGGAATAAAGTGCAGTCTGGTTCTGCTCAGTTAATTTTTGATAAGACTTTAACTTTTATAAAAGCTACTCCGGAAGCAGTATCTCCAAATAGTTTTTCATGGGACTTTATCGATCTAAAACCATTTGAAGCAAGAGAAATTACAATTAAATTAAAAATAAATGCTCCAATTGATACTCCTGCCGTAAATAATGGAGATGTTTTAAAACTCATAGCTGTTGTTTCATCTCAAAACAAAGATGAAACCCCTGATGACAATACATTTACTTTAAATCAGACGGCTGTAGGATCTTACGATCCAAACGATAAAACTTGCCTAGAAGGCTCTGTTATTACACCGGGTTTAATAGGCGGGTACGTTCACTACCTGATTCGTTTTGAAAATACCGGAACTTATCCCGCACAAAATATCGTTGTAAAAGATATGATTGATCTGGATAAGTTTGATATTTCAACTTTAATCCCAACAAGTTCAAGCCATCCTTTTGTAACCAAAATTTCAGAAGGAAATAAAGTGGAATTTATCTTCGAAAATATCAAACTTCCATTTGATGACGATCACAACGACGGTTACATCGCTTTTAAAATCAAAACAAAACCGACGCTGGTTGTTGGAGATTCATTTACCAATGAGGCCAATATTTATTTTGATTACAATTTCCCGATTCTGACCAATAAGGAAACTTCCACTTTTAAAACGCTGGGTATTCAGGACTTCGAATTTTCGAATTATTTTACTGTGTATCCTGTTCCTGCCAATGATATTCTGAACATTCATACAACACAGGCTATCGAAATAGAGTCGCTTGAAATTTATGATATTCTGGGACAACTTGTTATTGCTGTCCCGAATGCACATTCCCTTTCAGGTGTTGATATTTCCAGGCTGCGAACCGGTAATTACTTCATAAAAGTAAAATCGGATAAAGGAAGTTCATCGATGAAGTTTATAAAAAGATAGAAATTTCAAAAAACAGGTTATTGTTTTAATCTTAATACGAAAAATTATTTATATGAAGAAAATTTACTTTTTAGTTATTAGTTTATGTTTTTTTAATGGTTTGACTGCCCAGATCATTACTTTTTCAAATTCACAATTTAAGTCAGATTTACTGGCTGGCGGAATTACGAGAGATAGTAAAGGTCTGTATCTGATGCCTGATACGAATGGAGATAAGGAAATTGATATTTTTGAAGCTTTAAATATTTACGAATTGCAGGAGGAGAACCGTTATATTACTGATGTTACGGGAATAGAATATTTTATAAATCTTAAGTCTTTAAAAATCCAGGGTAATAAGCTTGTCAATTTAAACATTTCGACCCTGAAAAAATTGGAATACTTAGATTGTAATTCGAACGGGCTGAAAACTATAAATATTGCCGGCCTTTCTAATTTAACCTATCTAAACTGCAGCAATAACGGGATCAAAAAGCTTGATTTGGGCGGACTTTCAAAACTGACCACTTTTAATTGTTCGCAAAATGCTATAAAAGATCTTGTGCTTGCAGATTTTCTCTTGCTGGAAACAGCAAATTGTGCAGCATTCGGATTTGGAGATACCACCATAACTTCAACCACTTTGGTACTGCAGAATCTTCCAGGTCTGGTCAATGTTGATTGCAGTTCCACAAAGCTGACTGATTTAAAAATGTCCGGAATTGATAACCTGAAATACCTGAATTGTAAATTCAATAACCTTACAACACTTGACGCTTCTGCGATGTATAGTGCTGTAGATATCAATCTCTCCAATAACTACCTGCTAAACTCCATATTTATTAAAAATGGCAGTGATGAAACAGTCTCTTTTGGAAATAATACGAACAAATATGAATTAAAATACATCTGTGCAGATGAAGTTCAATTTTCCACTTTAGAATATCGTATCAATAGAACTTATCCGCAATTAGCAGGTAAATGTATGGTTGGTTCTTATTGCACTTTCATTCCTGGGGGTATTTCTTATACTGTAAAAGGCAGTCAAAGATGGGATTCTAATAATAATGGCTGTGGTACTGATGATCCCCTTTTTCCTTTCCTAAAGTTTAATATTACAGATGGTGTGCTGTCTCAGGATTTTATTACTGATAAATCAGGGAATTATGTTCTGCATCCTCAGGCAGGAAAACATACAATTACGCCTGTTATTTTAGAGAATTCATCATTTTTCAGTGTTTTGCCTTCCACAGTTATTGCTGATTTCCCGTTGCAAAGCAGTCCTTTTATCCAGGATTTTTGCATTACTGCAAATGGTACTCATCCTGATTTAGAGGTTACTTTACTTCCTTTAAATGCAGCAAGACCCGGGTTTAACAGCAATTATAAAATAGTATATAAAAATAAAGGGAATGTCATACAATCCGGTTCTGTTAACTTTAAATTTGATGACGCTGTCTTTGATTACATTTCTTCAGATACCGCTTTTATCAACAAAACAGTAAATAACATTCAGTGGGGTTTCACGAATTTAAAACCTTTTGAGAGCAGGGAAATAGTGTTTAAGCTAAATTTGAATGACCCGACAGAAACTCCGGCCGTAAATATCGACGATGTATTAAAGTTCATGACAACAATTGAATCAGTTGGTACAGATGAAACCCCGGTCGACAATGTTTTTACGTTAAATCAAACTGTTGTCGGCTCTTTAGACCCTAATGACAAAACCTGTTTAGAAGGAACAGTTATTGCTCCGGGTTTAATAGGTGAATATGTCCACTACATGATTCGGTTTGAAAATACAGGAACTTATCCTGCTGAAAATATTGTCGTTAAAGATAAGATCGATTTGTCAAAATTCGATATTTCGACCTTAGTGCCGACAAGTTCAAGTCATTCTTTTGAAACCAAAATTTCAGAAGGAAATAAAGTGGAATTTATTTTCGAAAACATCAATCTTGCATTTGATGACGATCATAACGACGGTTATATCGCTTTTAAAATCAAGACAAAACCGACGCTTGTTGTTGGAGATTCATTTACGAATGAAGCAAATATCTATTTTGATTATAATTTTCCGGTTCTGACCAATAAAGAGACTTCAACCTTTAAAACGCTGGGTATTCAGGATTTCGAATTTTCGAATTATTTTACGGTATATCCCGTTCCTGTAAATGATATTTTAAACATTCACACAATACAGGCAATAGAAATAAAAGCATTGGAAATCTATGATATTCTGGGACAACTTGTTATCGCAGTTCCCAATGCACAATCAGTTTCCGGTATTGATGTTTCAAAGCTTAGAACGGGAAATTACTTTATAAAAGTGAAATCAGATTTAGGCAGTTCCAATATGAAATTTATTAAGAAATAGATTTTAAGCTGAAGCAAAAAAGTCCCACATTTCGTGGGACTTTTTTGTTTGACTATTTTGTTTTAGGTTTAGTTTTTATTTTGCTGCTAATAGTTTAGATTCTTCCGGAGTAAAGTCATTGACAATTGCATAGGTATCAATTTTAGCAATTGTCATTTCATCAAGGATATCAATTAAATTTTTAAAGTTGCATTTTTTACTTGGTTTAATGATCACAATTGCTCCTCTGTTTAGTTTTCCCAATTGAGCAGAATACTCCTGAATATTTTTATTTCTAATAAAAAGTTCCTGACGAATTCCATTTTTACCGTATTTCATTTCTTTTGGACTTTCCGATTCTAATCCCAAAATCCCACTATAGAGTATTATTTTATTATTTTCATCTAATAAAACTGTGATGATGCGATTATTAGTACCTATTCCACATCTGATAACGCCATCATCATGCCATTTCTCAGGTAAAGTTAAATCGACAGCTTTCGGTTTGCCCAATTCAATAGTGACCATAAAAAAAATGATCAACAAAAAAGAAACGCTAACCATAGCAGTTAAATCGACTCTGGCATTTAACTTTTTACTTCTTACTTTTCGGGGCAGGTTTTCCATAATGAATTAATTTGTTACTAATTTATCGAAAAAAGTAATGCAATAAGGAAGCCTATTCTAAAAATATTTAAAAATAATTTCCTTCATTAATGCCTTGTTTCACGGTATATTTTGAGGATAATTTATATTTATTTCTAATTTTTTATTTTTTTGCTAAAACCAAAACAAATATTACAGCGTAAATGAGCTTATAACTTAAAATATTAATTATGAAAACTAGAAAATTTTTAGCCACAGCAGTTTTAGCCTTAGGATTTGCATTTACGTCTAATGCACAAAAAACAGTAATGGTTGGCGGAGCAGCAATGTACCCAACAAAAAATATTGTAGAAAATGCTGTTAACTCAAAAGATCATACCACATTGGTTGCTGCCGTAAAAGCTGCCGGATTAGTAGAAACATTACAAAGTAAAGGACCATTCACCGTTTTTGCCCCAACAAATGCTGCGTTTGACAAATTGCCGGCAGGAACTGTTGAGACATTATTGAAACCGGAAAATATCAAAACGTTACAAACGATCCTGACCTATCATGTTGTAGCCGGAAAGATGAATTCTTCGGATATTGCAAAAGCAATAAAAACAGGTAAAGGAAAAGCAACTCTTAAAACAGTAAGCGGTGGTACTCTAACAGCCTGGATGGACGGAAAAGATTTATACATCAGCGACGAAAGCGGTAATAAATCTAAAGTTACAATTGCAGATGTGAACCAGTCCAATGGCGTGATTCATGTAGTAGATGCAGTATTATTGCCTAAAAACTAAGCAAAAGCATCAAGCATATAAAAAAACCTGTAAATACGATTTACAGGTTTTTTTATATACTAATTTGACTGGTATGCGTTTACTTTTTAGCCGTTAAGGTTGATCCGGCTGACGCAATAACAACGCAGATAACCGCTAAAATTTCATATAAATTCAGTTTTTCCTGTAAAAAAACAAAGGCACAGAGGGCTGCCGCTGCAGGCTCTAAACTCATCAGAATACTAAACGTTCGCGGAGGCAGCTGTCCCAAAGCTTTCATCTCCAGTGTAAACGGAATGGCACTCGATAGCAGGGCCAGTGCTACTCCAAGTCCCATAAGTTTTGGAGTCAGATTCACTAATCCATTTTCATAAAAACCGAAGGGCAGTATTAAAATAGAAGCGAAAAGCATTCCAATAGAAACGGCCTCGCCACTGTTCATGATTTTAGAAACTTTCCCTCCTAAAACAATGTAACCCGCCCAAAGCGCTCCTGCTAACAATGCAAATATAACCCCCAACGGATCTATTCTGCTATTGGTCCATGGGGCAATTAAAACAATTCCTGCAGCGGCGAGCAATACCCAGCAATAATCCACCCAGCGTCGCGATCCGAATATGGCAACCAGAAGAGGGCCAATGAATTCTAAAGTAACAGCCAGCCCAATCGGAATTCTTTCGATGGACATATAAAAGATTAAATTCATGGCACCCAAAGTCAGACCATAGGGAATGACTATTTTCCATTGTGGCGCCGTGATTTTCGATAAATTGGGACGGTAAGCCAATAATAATATCAGGGCAGATACACCAATTCTTATCGATGCTGTTCCTGCCGCGCCAAGTGCCGGAAATATGGTTTTGGCAATTGCAGCACCACATTGTACACTTATAATAGCCAAAAGGACTGCCGGAACAGGAGGGAGGTTAAATTCTTTGTTTTTCATTGCAATTTTATACTGAAAAGCAAAACTACAAATTACGGAACAGAAAAGAGTTTGAAAGATGTAAAAGGATACATATTATACAAAGAATGTACAATATGGTTATAAATCAGAAGTAATATGGCAAAAAATTAATCTAAAGCACGTTTCGTTACATAATAGCGATACCCAATAAGCGCCATTTGCCATTTTTTTGCTTTCGTAATATCTAAACCTTGTTTCGTAAAACTAGGTAAAAGGACTTTATTGATTTTAGCTAAAATTTTATACATGACAGGTTTATTTTTTTCAAAGATATAAAAAAGACTTTGCTAAACTGCAAAGTCTTTCTGAGTAATAGTAATTTGTATTTGTAAACTAGTAAAGTTTTAGAATAAGGTTTTTGTCGCCGCTATTTTCCTTGTTCGAAATATTTTCGGGAGCTTCCACCCAGCCTGTTTTATTGATCACAAATTTAAAAGTATTGGGGTAATCTTTTTTAAAGTTGCATACAGGAACGGATAATTCAAAAGTATTTTTGTTTTTTCGAATCATTTGATAGTTCTTGTCTTCAGTATTCCAGTTGTTAAAAGAACCGGCAACGGAGACGCTTTTTACCAAATCTGAATTAAAAAATGTATTGTATTCGTAGGTAAATTGTACCGAATTACCTTTTATTTTATATCCGTAAATTCCTTTTTGTGATTCTTTTACTGGCAATAGCGCTAAGGCTAATTTTGCAGCGGCATGTCCGATGGCACTGCTGGTATTCTGATCACTTACATTTACAATAACAGAGATTCCCAATTTACTTTCAGGATATACCAAAAACATATTTTGTGTACCGAAAGCCCCACCATGTTTCCAGCTGTTTTTCCCAAAACCGCTTACTTCAATTCCATCCCAAAAATAACCGTTCCACATGGTTTCGCTATCCAGAAGATTTCGTTGTGATTCTACAGCAAGTTTATTTTTAGTATCCAGTTCGAAGGCCAGCAACTTTACCAAATCTCCCAAAGTCGACTTGATACCACCGGCTGCTCCCCATAAATTATCTGATAAATTTGGCATTAGAATATTCTTTGAATTATATCCGTTGGCAATTATGGTATTCGGACTTAGATGAAGCTGCGTATCGTTTAAGGCTAATTTGTCGAAAATATTTTCTTTGAGTAAAGTTTCATAGTTCTTATGATACACATTTTCCAGAATGTGTGCAGTAAGCTGAACGCTGCCGTTACTGTATTTAAATTTTTTACCGGGTAAAGTATCCAGTTTCATGGCATGTAAGCCCTGAAAAAAGGTTGCTTTGTTGTACGAATCGTCCAGTCTTTTAAAGGCAAGATAGCTGGTGTCATTTATGTTTTTTCTGATTTCCGAATTATCAGGCAAATCATGGCTAAATCCCGTTCTGAACGATAACAAATCCCGAAACCTGATCGCTTTTCCCTCATATTCTAAATTAGGGTAATCACCGGTAATGTATTTTCGAATATCATCATCCAGATTTATTTTTTTTTCTAAAACGGCTTGAGCCACGAGCAAACCCGTGAATAATTTTGTAATGGAAGCCACTTCGAAAGTCGTAGCGTTGGTGGCGGTATTACCCTTTCCTTTGTCTATTTCCCCATAATGTTTCGTATAGGTTTTGCCATCTTTCACAACGCCTACAGAAACTGAATTTGCTTTTGCTTCTTTCAGCAAATCTGCGGCACTTTTATCCATTAGGAATAAAATCTCTTTTTCGGTCAGGGCTTCTGATTTTTGTTGCGCCTTACCTGAAAAGCAAAGTATTAAAAATAAAATACATACTATTTTTTTCATTGTAACAGGATTCAAATAAATTAGAATTGATTTTTTGACGTAAAAAAAACCAGTGTGGTGCACTGGTTTTTTTATGATTCTGATAAGTTATACGTTTTTAAACTTTTACGCATTAATTATTTTGTCTGTTGGCTCTTTCTTTTTCCTGTTTAGCCATATCTTTTTGATGTTGAATCATGTCTTTTTGATGCTGCTTCATGTCTTTCTCCTGTTGCTTCATATCTTTAGCGTGCTGTTTCATGTCTTTTTCATATTGCTTCATATCAATCGCATGCTGTTTCATGTCGATTTGATATTGTCTCTTATTGAAATTGACATTTTGATTGTTTTGCTGGTTAAATTTTTCCATATCAGCATTGAATTTCTCCATGGCAATGTCATATTTCTCCATTTCTTTTTCAAAAATAGCTTCACGTTTTGACATTACTTCTTCTACTTCTTTTTCGTAGGAAGCCATATCCGGTTCAAATGCCTCCATTTTTTTCTCAAATTCAGCCATTTCCTTTTCGAATTTTTTCATGGCTGCTTTATCGTTCACATTTCCTGGATGTGTGGGTGGTTTTGGCATATTGGCCATAGCCGATGCAGGGACCTGAGGCATAGGACCACCCGGAAAAGAGGGAGGTGTAGGTGGTGTTGGCGGAGTGGGAGTACCGTAAGCACCTGGAGCATCAGGAGCATTGGGAGCATCAGGAGCTTCAATATTTTCGACTTCTCTCATTTCATCATCCTGGTCTTCATCAGACCTGTCAATGTTTTTTATTTGCTCGTCGTCAGAAAAATTAAAACTGATTTTACCGCTTTTCTCCTTAATCACAATGATTCCGATTTTGTCAATTCCATTGGTAGATTCTGTCCTTTTTACTTTAACAGTTCCGTTTTTATTTTTCAATTCAATCTGAATGGAAGTGATCTGATTATCAGAATCTCTTTTTAATTCGGAAATAACTGCTGTAATCTGATGTTTTTCTTTTAAAATTTTAAGTCTTTCCTCAATTTCGGCATCAGTAGTAGTTTTGGAAATATTGAATACATCCATAGATTCTATCCCTTTAGGATCGATGTTTGTAATAGGGTCTGCTGCTTTCTCCTGTGCAATTGTTTTAACCTGAAATAATAAAACAAAGGCTAGAAGTGCCGGAATTATGGCATAATACTTTAAATAATTCCTCTTTTTTGATTGATTTTTGTTTAACATGACAATTCGTTTTTTGATTAATGATTGATAAAAATGATTGGTGATTGAAACACAGCTTTCATGAGCTGTTATTTTTAAAAGCGTGTACTGATACGCTTTTTTGTCGGATATTTTTTTGGCCGCTTCGCTATCTGCAATGAATTCAAGATTTTGAAGAATAGCTTTTTTATAAAGCCAGATAACAGGATTGAACCAAAACAGTACACAAAAGAGTCTTGAGATCAGAACATCAACAGTGTGATTCTGATCGCTATGTACCTTTTCATGCTCAATAATACTTTCTAATTCTGAGGCGCTGTACAGTGATGAGTTGTACACGATATAATCAAAATAAGAAAATGGGGCAATATTTTCATTGGTATCGATAAATTTAAAATCAGCTTGCTGTTGTACTTTTTTGCCTTTTAAAACCGAATTCAGGCTGTAAAAATCTATTCCGAATTTTACCAGAAAAGCCGTAAAACCAAGTGCGTAAATGGCAAGAGAAACCAGATTCCAGTCAATTTCAAAAGGCTCTTCCTGTATAGCATGCGGTGTAAAAGCAGGAGAGTAGCCCATATTGGAAACGGGTACAGGATCGATCCATACTACTTTAGTATACACTAAAAAAGGCAGTACCACAGCTGTAATCAGACCGGCCAGTAAAAACCATCTGTTGCTGTTGAAAAAAGTTTCCTTGCGCAGTAATAAATAATATGCAAAGTAAAACAAAGCCAGTAATCCACTTGATTTTGCGATAAAAATGAAAAGTGCTTCCATAAACGATTATTTTTCTTCTTTTGGATTTTCAATCATAGCCAGAATTTCGCGTAATTCTGCTGCGGATATTTTTTCTTCTTTGGCAAAAAACGAAACCATACTTTTATAAGAACTATTAAAATAATTATCAATAGCAGTACTCATAAACCCTTTTCGGTAATCCTCGATAGTCACAATTGGATAATACTGATGCGTGTTCCCAAAGGCATTATGGCTCACATATCCTTTTTCTTCCAGATTTCGTACAATAGTCGAAAGTGTATTATAATGAGGCTGATCTTCGGTTATTTCTGCCTGAACTTCCTTTACGAATGCTTTTTTAAGCTTCCATAAAATGTGCATGATTTCTTCTTCTTTGTTCGTTAGCTTTTGCATGTTTTCTAATTTTAATTCAAACCTACAACTATTTTTCTAGTTACACAACTATAAAAATAGTTATTTAACTAAAATTTCAGTTTACAGCGTAGGAATTCAGTTCAATTTAAGATTAATAAATTGAAAATGAATAGTTTAAACTAGAATTAAAATTTAAGAGATTTTTTCGTCTATCAAAGCCTTCCTAATCCAGAAGCAGCAAAGTGTGGCCGCAACTCCGATGCACGCCATAAAAAACCAATTGATCTGATACCCCAGTCTGGAGATAATTTCGAAACCAACTTTGGAACTTACAATATGTGCAAGACTAAAACTCATGGTATAAAGTGCCATATACTGTCCTTCCTGACCACGTGGCGCGCGGCTTAAGGCAAATGCATTAGAGAAGGGGAAGGTTAGAATTTCACCTATAGAAATACAAATCATTGAAATCACTAATATTCCGGCCCAGACATTTATCAGTAATAAAAAGAAGCTTAACGACATGATAAAAGAGCCCAGAATGATAATCTTTATTTTAGGAAAGCCTTTGCGTTCCATAAAACCAACGGTCGGCATTTCTAACGCAAAAATCAAAAGGCCGTTTAGCGTCATTAGTAATCCTGTCTGAAATTCACTCAGGCCAAATTTTTCATTGTGATATAAAGGCAGAGTGGTAAAAAGCTGAAAGAAAATCATGGCGGTTACAAAACTCACGAATAAAAAAGCCCAGAATATAGTATCATGAAAAACCGATTTTACCGATTTAGCGCTTTCAATTTTATCCTCATGGGTTACTTTTTTCTTTTCCTTTACCAAAAGGGCAAAGATTAAAATAGAGACAATACACGAAGATCCGTCAACCCAGAATAATCCCTGATACCCGATTCCCATAATGATCAGGCCTCCTAAGGCAGGTCCGGCAGCAAAGCCAAGATTTACAGCCAGACGGACTAAAGTCAAAGCACGGGTTCTGTTTTCCGGTTTGGCATAAGCGCCTAAAGAAACAAACATCGCCGGCCGGAACATGTCTGCAATCACCATCAATATAAACATGGCAGCGCATAAAGCCCAGAAAGTGGTGATATACTGTACAAAGAAAAGCAAAACCCCACTGGTGAATAAACTAAAAATCATGATCTTATAAAATCCGATTTTATCGGACAACTTACCGCCAAGCCAGGAACCCAGCATCGATCCCAAACCAAACGAAACCATTATCCAGCCCACCTGATTATAGGTAAAATGAAGGTCTTCTTTTAAATATTTCGATAAAAACGGAAGCACCATGGTACCGGCGCGATTAATAAAAGTAACAAGTGTAAGGATCCAGATTTCCCTCGAAAATCCTCTGAAGTTATTGATGTAGTGGGTAAAAGCGGTCTTGAGCATTATAAAAAGGTTATTTGCAACAAAGTTAGAAAACTTTGTAACGTAGAGCGGTTGCTGCTTTGTTACTTTTAAACTATTTTTGCATAAAATTTCCAAGATGAAAAAAATTATCGCATTTGTTTTACTGCTGGCTTTTAATTTAGGCTTTAGCCAAAAGAAATTCAATAAAAGTGATGCCGAAAAATTTCAGAAGACGATCAACGCAGAATATGCTGACGCTAAGACCAGTCCGCTGATGGAAGAAGATCTAAAGTCATTTAAAACGCTGGATTTTTACCCGGTTAACGGTAAATATTTTGTGAATGCAAAATTGGTAAAAGCGAAAAACGAAAAGGTTTTTGAAATGAAAACCACGGGAACAAGAACACCAAAGTACATTAAATACGGAACTTTATATTTTAAGATAGATGGTGTTGCATTGCAATTGAATGTTTACAGAAGTATTGAGCTTTCTAAAACAAAAGAATATAAAGACCATTTGTTTTTGCCTTTTTCGGATTTGACTTCGGGGAAAGAAAGCTATATAGGCGGACGATATATTGATTTGAAAATTCCGAAAGGCGAGACCATCGCAGTTGATTTTAATCAGGCGTACAATCCGTATTGTGCTTACAACCACAAATATTCCTGCCCGTTGGTGCCTTTGGAAAATGATTTGAAAATCGAAATTAAAGCAGGTGTTAAAACCTTTCATTAATGGATTTTTTTAATTTTCATACCCATCGGTTCACAAACCAGTCTGATATTTTAGAACTGGTGAATCAATATCCGTGGGAATTTGATGCTTCAATTCCGTTGTATTCCATTGGAATTCATCCCTGGTATATTGAAGAAGACAGAGTTGATAACGATCTGAAAATTATAGAAGAAAAATTACAAACCCAAAATTGCCTGGCGATTGGCGAATGCGGGTTAGACAAACGAATTGAAATTCCACTGGAGCTGCAGACTTCAGTTTTCGAAAAACAATTGCTTCTTGCCGAAAAATACAAAAAACCGGTTGTGATTCATTGCGTGGCAGCTTTTCAGGAAGTGATGGCGATTAAGAAAAAGATGAAGGTAACGGTGCCGATGATTATTCATGGATTTTCAAAAAACAGCCAGCTTGCAGAGCAGTTGATAAAAGAAGGATTCTACCTTTCCTTTGGAAAATATTTATTAAGAAATCCGGAATTAAAAACTGTTTTTCAGCAAATCGCTAATGACCGTTTTTTTCTCGAAACAGATACAGTTGAAGAAACCATACAACAGGTTTACGATTTAGCCTCAAAGTATAAAAACTTAAATGATACTGAATTACGAGAGGTAATTTCAAGTAATTATAAAAGAGTATTCCATAAATAAAAAAGGTATTCAGCCCAAAAAAAACTGAAACCTGAAACAAAAAACATAAAAATTAAACAAAAAGACAGAGATATGGCAGAGTGGACAGAAAGAGCCGAGCTTTTATTTACCAAAAACGGATTAGAAAACCTGAAAAACTCCAATGTGCTGGTGGTTGGTTTAGGTGGTGTCGGATCATTTGCAGCTGAGTTTCTGGCCAGGGCCGGAGTAGGAAGCATGACTATTGTTGATGGCGACGTGGTAGACATTACCAATATCAACAGACAATTACCGGCTTTGCATTCTACAGTTGGCGAAGCCAAGATCAAGATTGTAGGAGATCGTTTAATGGATATAAACCCGGAACTAAAACTAACACGTGTTCAGGAATTTTTATCTCCGGAACGTGCCTTTGAAATCGTTTCGCCCGAGTTTGATTACGTTTTGGACTGTATCGACAGTATTACGCCTAAACTGAATCTGATTTTTGCAGCTAAACGCAAAAGAGTAAAAATCATCAGCAGTATGGGCGCAGGAGGGAAAATGCTGGCCTCCAAAGTAAAAGTAGCAGATATCTCCAAAACCATAAACTGCTATTTCTCCAAAACAATCCGCAAACGTCTTAGAGAAGCAAAAATCAACAAGCTGAAAGTAGTTTTCTCTTCTGAAATCCAGGACACCAAAAGCTTAAAACTGACAGACGGTAAAAATTTCAAAAAATCATTTTACGGAACCAACAGTTATATGCCCGGATTATTTGGACTTCATGCCGCAGAAACTGTCATAAGACATTTGCTTAAGAAGGAATAGTTTCAGGTTTCAGGTTTCAAGTTTGAAGTTTCAAGTTTCATGTTTGAAGTTTTAAAACATTCACAAAGTTACCACACCATATAACCTGAAACTTGAAACCTGAAACCTGAAACCTGAAACAAAAAAAAACAAAAATAAACCTCAGAACCTTAGCCCCTTAGCCACTTAGCCACTTAGCCCCTTAAAAAAAAATGATAAAAACAGTAATTTTTGATATGGATGGTGTTATTGTAGACACAGAACCCGTTCACCGTTATTCGTATTACAAACAATTCTCTGAACTGGATATTGATGTGTCGGAAGAAATGTACACTTCGTTTACGGGATTTTCCACGCGTAATACCTTTCAGGCCCTAAAAGGATTTTTTCCAACGATAGAGCAGGAAGTAGAGGATTTGATTCAGAGAAAAAGAAATATTTTTAATGATGCCTTTGATACTAAAGAAGATCTGTATCTGCTGGAAGGAGTACACGATCTGATCAAGGATTTGTATGCAAGCGGAATTCAGTTAATACTGGCTTCGTCAGCCTCAAAAGTAACAATTGAACGCGTTTTTACCCGATTTAAACTTCACCCGTATTTTACGGATATCGTAAGTGGTGAAGATTTTCCGCAGTCAAAACCCGACCCCGCTATTTTTCTTCATGCAGCCTCGCTGTCAGTCGCACCAAAGGAAAATTGTATTGTAATTGAAGACAGCACCAATGGCGTAAAGGCAGCCAAAGCCGCAAATCTGTTGTGTATAGGTTATAATAGCCATCATTCTAAATTACAGGACCTGTCTACTGCAGATTTCATTATTAATGATTTTAAGGAATTAAATGCTGAAAAAATATCACAGTTTGGAACCTGAATTATATAAAATTTAACATTTGTTAGGGGATTGAATTTGTAAATTTGAACAAAACAAATAAACTTAAGACTAAATGAAAAAATTACTTATTGCATTAACCATTATAATGGCACCTTTTGTATCGGAAGCGCAGATAAAAACACCACAAGCGAGTCCAAAAGCCTACATCAAACAAACCGTTGGTTTAACAGATGTTGAAGTTACCTATTCACGACCAGGTGCGAGAGGAAGAGCTGTATTCGGAAATTTAGTTCCGTTTGGAAAATTGTGGAGAACCGGTGCTAACGAAAACACTATAATCAACTTTAGCGATGATGTGGTGATTGATGGTAAAACATTAAAAAAAGGAAAATATGCAATTTATACTATTCCTAAAATTGAAAGCTGGGAAGTGATTTTCTATCTTTCCACTGATAATTGGGGATTACCGGAAAACTGGAATGATGCCTATGTGGCTTTGAGAACGACCGTTAAAGAAAATGCTTTACCAACTCCGGTTGAAACTTTTACGATTGGAATTAATGGTTTAGATCCAAATTTTGCCTTTCTTGAAATTGCCTGGGAAAATTCACATGTGGCTTTAAAATTTGAAGTTCCGACTGCAAAAACGGCAACAACCAGCATTGATAAAACTCTGGCAGGACCAACATCAAACGATTATTTTGCTGCAGCACAATACCTGTTCCAATCTAACGGAAACATTGCAGACGCAAGAAGTTATGTTGATAAATCTTTGGATATGAGTACTGATAAACCTTATTTTATCTTGCGATTAAAATCATTGATCCAGGCCAAACAAGGCGATAAAAAAGGAGCGATCGAAACGGCAAAACTTTCTTTAGCTGCTGCTGAAACAGCCAACAATCAGGATTATGTAAAAATGAACAAAGACAGCATCGCTGAGTGGAGCAGATAACAAATTCTTTGAATTTTTGAAATTCCAAAATATTTAAAATCCAAATTCCAATTTATTGGGATTTGGATTTTTTTTATCTGTAAACCATGATTTGAATTTTTGAAATTCCAAAATATTAAAATACCAAATTCCAATTTATGGAGATTTGTGTTTTTTATAACGCATAACTTATAACCAAAACTCACAACCCAAAACCCAAAACTCAAAACTCAAAACCCATAACTCAAAACTCACAACTCACAACTCACAACTCATAACTCAATTCAAACTCGGCGGTTCCGGGATCCGGATTGTTTTTTTCTTTTTTATAATTAATAAATAGAAGGTGATTCCGCCCAGAATAATAAGCAAAGCAATCTGAAGCTGTCCGAGGCTATTGTTCCCGATGTACATCTCATTTGCCGCTTTTAGTTTTGCTTTTCCTTCGGTGATCTGAATTTCAGACAACAATTCTAAAGTTCTCAAAGCTTCAGCACCTGATTGCGAAACCTGTTTCCAGTTATTGTTTTGCGATTGTAACCGGATGGTTTCACAGGAATTTAAAAAAGCCTCAAAATACGTTTTCTCTTTTGGCGTCAAAACCGTTTTGCTGTATAAATCATCTATGGAATGAATGACTTTTAAGGTCGTAGTAATTTCATTCTTTTTGATGGTATCGCTCAGATGTAGCTGTTCTGCTTCTGTTTTTATAAAATGAATCTCTTTCGAATACTGAAAAATATAGTGTGCCACAACCAGTCGGTCTTTATAAATGGCATTGATATTTTCGTTGACATTTTTCGAGTTCTCAAGCGTATTGAAATTGCTAACAATAATGATAAGCATCACAACAAGCAAAATGAAAGCAGCTTTGGTTTTATTGCTGTATTTTTTTAAATCTTTCATAATGATGCCTTTATCAATGATTAGCTTCTCAAAGATAGATAATTTAGCAACAGAGTTCCTCAAATTGACATGAGAAGAATCCGTTACATCAGTAAAATCCGTGTGCTGTCTTTATATATAAAACCTAAAACTACAATTCATTCATTTCAAGTTCATTTCTCTTAAATACCAAAAGCTGCATTAATAATGATAAGACAATCGTCAAAATTGCACCAATGAAATTCAGCCATAAATAACCCAGTTTTTCCTGTCCGCTTGGGTAGATGTAGATCATGAAATAATAGATTACAAAAATGGTGATCTGACTAATGATGGCACTGTAAAACATGGCTTTCGCCTGAACGCGACGCAGGTAAAAACCAACTAAGAAGATTCCCAAAACGGTTCCGTAAAAAATGGAGCCAATAATGTTGACCAACTGTATCAGGTTTTCAAACAAAGTACCTACGCAGGCAAACAAAATGGCAATAATTCCCCAGAAAAGCGTGAAAAATTTGGTTGCATTTAAGTAATGCTTCTCCGATTTTTCGGTTTTCAGATTTCGTTTGTAAATATCTATGGCGGTTGTAGAAGCCAAAGCATTCAACCCTGATGCTGTCGAGGACATGGCAGCGGAAAGAATCACAGCCAGCAGTAATCCGATAAGGCCTTTTGGTAAATAATGCAGGATGAAGTGAAAAAACACATAATCCTTATCATTGGTTTCACTGTTACTGTCCGCTTTAGAAATGATTTCTTTGGCACGGTCCCGCAAATCTTTTTCCTTATTGGATAATGCCACCAGTTCTTTTCTCAAGATAGGATTGTCATAATCCTGATTCAGCTGATCGATGTATAATAAATTGATTACTTTTTTATCTTCAGAAAGGGTATTCAGTTTTTTTTCTAAAACATGATATTCTTCTTTAAAAGCGGATTTTTCAATGACAATTTTATTATTCGGATTGAAATTTAACGGTACCGGGTTAAACTGGAAGAATACAAAAACCATTACACCCGTAAGCAGGATAAAAAACTGCATTGGCACTTTCAACAAGCCGTTCATGATAAGTCCCATCTGGCTCTCACGAACTGATTTTCCGGATAAGTAACGTCCCACCTGCGACTGATCGGTTCCAAAATAGGCAAGCGCCAGGAAAAAACCACCGGTAATGCCACTCCAGAACGTATATTTTTCTTCGGGATTAAAGGAAAAATCAACAATATTCATTTTATCATTTGCTCCTGCAATATGAAGTGCACTGGTAAAAGTCATATCATTTGGAAGGTAATGCAAAATCAGGAAGAAAGTGATAAACATTCCGGTCATAATCACAAACATCTGCTGTTTTTGAGTGACATTCACCGCTTTGGTTCCCCCTGAAAAAGTATAAATAATAACCAATACCCCAATCATGATGTTCATAAAAGTCAGGTTCCAGCCTAAAAGTGCCGACAGGATAATGGCGGGAGCATAAATGGTAAGTCCGGTTCCGAGGCCTCGTTGTACCAGAAAAAGAATGGCCGCCAGCGATCGTGTTTTTATGTCAAAACGTTTTTCAAGAAATTCATAGGCTGTAAAAACTTTACTTTTATGATACAGCGGAATAAAAGTAAAACAGATGACAATCATGGCAATCGGCAATCCAAAGTAAAATTGCACAAAACCCATTCCGTCATGATACGCCTGTCCCGGAGTCGACAAGAAGGTAATCGCACTTGCCTGAGTGGCCATTACAGAAAGTCCAACGGTATACCAGGGGGTTTCATGATTTCCTAAAATGAAATCCTCGACATTTTTACTTCCCTTGGTTTTCCAGGAGCCGTACCCCACAATAAACAAAAGTGTAACGATAAGTACGATCCAGTCAAATAGTTGCATAAGTTATGAGTATAATTGCATGATTAGGAAAAAAATCAGAATGTAAACAGCATTGGCTACCAAAACATAGGTGTAGCTTTTTTTCCATTTTTTTGTTTTTTTATCTTCCATTTTTGAATATTTATTTCTTTAATTCCTGTTTAGGAGCTTCTATAGGCTGTTTTAGTGAAATGATATTCGATAGTAACCGATACGCCCCGGCAACTCCTTCAGGCAGTTCCCTGAAAAAACTAAGACCTGTGTAAATATAGTATCCTTTCCCGTATGGCGCGACTAATAAGGCTCCGTTTTTCGGAGATTCCCCTTTGTCATGTGAGGATAGAATAGGAGTGAAGGCCGGGTCATACTGATCCGGATAATACAAGCCCTGTTCCTGTGTCCAGCCCTCAAAATCTTTAGTACTGATTTTATTGGGAGTATTTAAAACCGGGTGATTGGGTGCGAGAAACGTGATTTTTGCATTTTCTTCCGTCACACGGTCATTTGATATTTTTAAAGGATACGGTGCAATCTGATCGGTTACCGTTCTGCCGTACGTATTGTACTGAACAATCATGTTTTTACCACTTTTTACAAAATCGAAAAGTATTTTTTGTTTGTTGGCTAAAGCATTAACGGTATTGTAAGCACGAACTCCTGTAATGACTGCATTAAATGAATCCAGTTTTTCAGGTGTGATTTCTTCCGGTTTCAAAATAGTTACTTTATAGCCCATCTGAGTCAGGCTTTCAGGAACTTCATCACCTGCACCCATAATATATCCGATTGCATTTCCCGAAGTTTTCAGATCAATGCGGAGACATTTTGATTCTGCAGATTTTAAAACCATTTGCTTCGTAATATGACTGTAATCTATAATCGTCACATCTTTGTCAAAACGCTGATTCTCTATTGTGACAATGCTTTTTGCAACGGCTTCTTCCGGGTGAACTGGTGCTGTTACCTCAAAATAAAACGTTTGTTCCATTCCTTTTTTCTCTAACGCAAACGGAATTTGTTTTGGGGAAACCAGCCAGTCTTTCGGCAATTCCAATTGTACGTTTCCTTTGATGTCATCTTTTCCGGCGCGGACTTTTACAGGGACCATTTTACTTTTGGTATCCTTAAAAATCAAAACTTTTTCCAGGATTGAAGTGGTAGCTTCAGGGACTATATCAAGGAAATTATACATTTCGCCTTTTACACCGTCATTGTATTTGTAAACAACGATTCGCTCAAACGGAATTTCAACACCATTGATTTTTACGTTAAAAATGACTTTGACTTCTCTGATAATATCCGGAATTCCAATATTTTCCTGATTGGATACCGTATACATTCCGACACTGGCTTTTTCTTTTAGCCAATACGGTTGCGTATATTCGATTGTATTGGGAAGCTGAAGCTGTAAAGTAGTTTTCAGATCAGCATTGTTTTTTAAAATACTGTTTTGAATGGTATTTTTATGATCCGGCAGTGTCGTCACACTTGTTAATTCCATTTCGACAGCACATCTGTTAATGGCTTCAAGACTTAATTTAACGGTACTTCCGGGAGTGGCTTCCTGCTCGCTGGTAGCTGCTTCAAGATAAAGTCCCGAGCAGGATGCAATGATGTTTTTAATGGCAGAAGATTTCAGGCTTTTCCAGTGATCGTCTTCGAGCGATTCGATCATCGTGTAGGCTTTTATTAAGTCAGGAATACTGGCCGATGGATTACTGAAGTCATATTTGGCTATAATTTTAGAAATTAATTCCCCAACCGGTTTTCCGTTTTTAATACGGTTCCACGTTGTGTCAATTCCATCAAATAACTGATCGCGGTCTTTTGGGCTATCACCGTTGATAAGTTCCAGATATTCTGTTTCATTTCCACGCGCCCCGGTACTTCCAAATCCCTGAGATTGGTGACGGCTGCGGCTCAGTGCGGCAATTTCCTGATTGGATTTTCCGATTCCGGTGTAATAAACCCCTGTTTCTAATTTGGTGAAATTGGATTTACTGGCTGCATCAAATTTTTCCTGGCTTCCGTAAAACCACCACGAAGTATTGAAAAACTGACGCTTAACCTGCCATGGTTTTACGTATTTTAACTGCTCAGGGTATATTTTCGGGTCATTGGTCAGATTAAAGCTTTCAACGCTTAACATGGCAGAGGATGTGTGGTGTCCGTGTGTGGTACCCGGAGATCTGTGATCAAACCGATTGATAATGACATCCGGCTGGAATTTTCGTATGGTCCAGACTACGTCCGAAAGTACCTTGTCTTTGTCCCAGATTTTGAGCGTTTCATCCGGATTTTTGGAATAGCCGAAATCATTTGCACGGGAAAAAAATTGTTCTCCGCCATCTATTTTTCGGGCTTCGATTAGTTCCTGCGTTCTTATAACACCTAATAATTCACGCAGTTGCGGACCAATTAAATTTTGACCTCCATCGCCCCGCGTTAATGACAAATATCCTGTTCTTGCATTTACGTCATTGGCCAAATACGAGATCAGACGCGTGTTTTCATCGTCGGGATGTGCCGCCAGATACAATACGGAACCTAAAAAGTTTAATTTTTTGATTTGATTG
Source organism: Flavobacterium cupreum (assembly GCF_003996965.1). Classification (GTDB taxonomy): domain Bacteria; phylum Bacteroidota; class Bacteroidia; order Flavobacteriales; family Flavobacteriaceae; genus Flavobacterium; species Flavobacterium cupreum. The sequence goes on from NZ_QWDM01000020.1 coordinate 54,677, forward strand.
TAAATTTCAACAGCATTTGGTTTTTGTGGTTGTTGTGCAAAAGAAATGAAAGTTCCAGCTAAAAAAATAAAAAGAATCTGTATCTGAATTTTTCGCATATTGTAATTAGGTGTTTTGAAAGAGCTTCAAAAATACTAATTATATTTTTGAAGATTATGTAAATGAAATGTTAATGGTCAATAATTGATTTAATTTTTTAATAAAAACAAAAAAAAGCTGTCAGAACTAATCTGACAGCTTTCTATGAAAAATCTATTTAACTGCCTGAGCAGTCTGCATTTATTTTAATTTATTTTCTGTGTCTTTGTAAGTTCCGGTAATCGTAACCGTACCGCTTTTGATCACTTTGCCGTAAATTGTTATAGAAGAGTCGTTACCAATAAAATTAATTTTAGCACCGTTGTTTAATCGTAAATCTCCCCAAATCACTACTGAACCTTCAATTTGAAGTAAGGCGTTGTTATTTATGATCAGTTCTGTTGAACTTAAAGGCAGGTATTTACCTTGTGCAAGGGTTCCTCTCATATTAAAAGTAGATCCGCTGTTTAAGGTTAAACCATTTAAAATACTGATAGAACCACAATGTGTTAAAACTGCACCGGAGTTTACAATAGCCGAATTAATAGCTGTTGCTCCCGAATATGATTTTACTTCATTTGAATTTAAAATCAGATTAGCGCCCTGATTGTAGATTCCAAATAGTGTACAGCTCGCAAAAGTTGTACTTGGTTTTTCCATCTTAATAATTTTTAAACCACCTGTTCCGCTGGCGACATAAATATAATCACCACTTGATTTTACATAGTTGGTAGAACCTGCAATTCCTAAGGTTCCTAATAAGTTTAGTTGCGTACCCGTTTTGTATACATTAAGGCCTAATGCACCATTGGCAACAAATGCATAACCATCGTTTACGGCAACAGCATTGGTAACATTATCTTCTCCTGCAGTCGCTATGGCAATAGTCTGCAATTTTGATCCGCTATTGCTGTCATAAACACCAAGACCTTTATATCCTTCAGCTATCAAAAGTTTTGTTCCGTCAAAATCCATTGTTCTTTTTGCACCGCTTACATCTGCAGATACTGTAAAGCTTTTTTGCAATGCCAGCGTCGACTGGCTGTAAATATTGACTCCCTTAGTTCCGCTTAAGGTTACAATTTTATCTCCGTTTAAGGCTATTGAACGCAAATCTGCCATAGGTGTTTTTCCTTCTACTGCTTTGCCTGAAGCATTCAGTTTAAACAAACTTCCATTGTCACCGGTTACAGCAAAATAAGAAGTGGCATTAGAAGCTACGTCAGTGGTAACTCTGCTTTCTAAATAGTTAGTGGTATATTTATCTGTAAGTAAACCTGAGCTCAATTGCATATTAATTACAATGGCAGGATTTGGTACAGACTGAAGTTTATCAATATCTGCTGCTCCTCCCAAAATTAAATTCCCATTCGAATAGGTAAGTGAAGTAATATCAGTATTGGCAATTAAGGCCGAAGTTACTAATTTTGGTTTATAAGGATCTGAAACATCAATAACATCAATGGCTCCGGAATATGCATCGCCTCTCATAATATAAGATACATAGGCGTAGTTTCCGTTTACGGCAACATGACTCGCTTGTAATGTTCTGCCCTGGCTGTCTACCGGTGGTTTTATTTCACCAATTTGCACTAAAGGAAAAGATGTCGAAGCAGTTGCAGCAGATTTTCCTGTAACTGAAGTGTTTTCGATTGAAATTACACCTGATGTAGTGAAATCTATTCTTTTACCTAATTCTGTTACATCATTGTTGATGGTAACGTTATTAACGGGTTGATTATCATTTGCATTATTGTCGTTATTATCGCAACATGCAAAAAGAAACAAAGTTAAAAATGAAAATAAATAAATATTCTTTTTCATAAATCTTTTGGTGTTTTTTAAAATTCGGTGCAAATGTAGGTTTTAATTCGATTAAAATAACATCCGAATTGTTAATAATTCACTCAAAATCACTATGTTATGAATTTATGTAAAAAATGCAATGATTTAACTAAAATTAGAAAAAAACAGAAGCAAAAAAAAGAGAGTATCCTGATTATGATACTCTCTTCCCTTTAATAATTTGCAATTTAGTATTATCTTCTTCCACCATGGTGATCATCGTGGTCATGTCTGTCGTGTTTATCATGATGGTTTCTATCATCATGTCTATCATGTCGTCTATCGTGTCTATCATGTCTGTAATCATTACGATGATGATCGTGACGATCATTATAACCATAAACCGGTCTTGGTCTGTAAGGTCTTTGTGGGGCACCGTGATACCCTTTGTAATATCTTACTTTATGTCTGTCAAAATAAGTATAAGGAGTTCTGCCGTGGTAGTCTGTCAAAACAACTTTGTACCCCCCGTACAAATCATAATTGCGGTATTGTCTTGGCAAACGAGCAGTTCTGACCCATCTTCCTCCTCCAAAATAAATAAATTGTGAAGCTCTTACATCGTAATATGCTTCGATGTCCGGTAAGTAATAGTATTCCATTTCGGCATAACCTGAAGGACCCCATGCAGGAGGACTTCCTATATTTACGTTTACAGATACCTGAGCTTGTGTAGCACTTGCAACCAAAAGAAACAGTCCCGCGATTGCTATTTTAATTGTTTTCATTTTTTTTAGTTTTATGTTAATTAATCGTAATGATCGATATTCATATACTGTGCCAAAAATAAAAACTAAATGCATTCGACCGATAAAAAAGCTGTTTTATCGATGGGTTATTTTTAATTGTTTTGGAAATGTTTGATTATTAATATCTTATAAAATGGTTAAAATTTAAAAGAAAATTACTTTTTAAAGAAAAATAAGAGAAAGGATTCTCATTTTAAACTTATTTATATTCTACAACTCTTGGTTTGGCCAGCTCAAAAGTTTGCAGTCCATAATCTGTCGTTTCAAAAGTATTGGTTTTCGTAACATTATCGCCCTGCAACGGAATGGTAGGATAGTAGGACAGCGACAGTTGAAAAGAACTGAAAACCAGATAATCATTACTGATCACTAAACCTATAGTGAATTTATGGTACGGTTTATTTTTAAACATGGCATGATTTTGACTTCCAAGTATGGCCGCAGTATAATTAAAAAACGGATTCATACGAAATCCCCAAAGGGCGTGAGGGGCGTAGGTCTGTGTTTGTAAGGACAAAAGTACTTTGCTTGTCCCGTACAAAGCAGTGTTAAACCCCGCCAATCCTTCGCGGTCATTAATATTAAGCTGATCGCCAATAACATCGACACGATTGATACCCAATACAAATTTAGGATTAATAAATTGTCTTATTTTCCAGTTTCCGATGCTATAGAGTTTTGTAAAATAATTAGATTCAAACAACAAGGTCGTCTGATATGTTTTGGACTGATGAATGAAAGTTCCGGCTTCAAAATTCATGCTCAGAAATCCCAATCGGTAATAATTACCAAAAGAAAACTGCGCCCCGACATAGGGCCTCCAGAACGTGTTTTTATATTGATACCCAAATGTGATCCCGTAAATTCTGCCTATGGGGACATCTTCTGTCTGTCCGTTTCTAAAGATATAGCTGTCTTTGACGAACCTTCGCGTATTAACTCCGACACCACTTAAAATTAATTTTTCATCCGAATAATAATCTGTGGGATCAAAATCCCTGGACGGACTTTCTTTGTAGTCAATATTCAAAAATCGCCCGGATACAATCAGATTCGTTATTCCGTTAGCTTCATCTTCAAAAACCTTTGCGGCTTTTCCGGCCCAGAGGTCATGATAATCATACTTAAAAGGCTGAAAATAATAATTTAAATCCGGTCCCTGCAAACTATCCCGTCTGAAACTCTGTCCGAGTAATATTCCTCCAGCCCATTTGGTTAAGGGAGAATAAAAGGCCCGTTCGAAATCAACACTTTTACTATAATTATTGTCGAGATCCATGTTGTATTTTAAGGTCGTACTGATGAACGTATTGACAATATTCGGAACAGTGTAGGTAACATCGCTGCCGTTTGCACCGTCCTTAAAACGATTGGTAAAACGATAATCCAATTGCTGTCCTGAACCGAAAAAATCTTTTTCTTTCATCCCTACGGCAATCCTGTTGCTTGAAAAAGACAATCGGGGAATAGTACTCCATGAATCTAAAACACGAATGGTAACATCAATGGAATCCGATTCTTTGCTTACTAGTTTTCTGGTAATTTTTACCGCAGTCACATATCGCTGCGATCGGATAATACGCTCACTTTCCAGCACTTTATAAGCGTCATAAGGTGTATTTCTTTTAAATAACAGCAGATTATAAATAGCTATTTTTTTGGTTTTTAAATGGAGTTTATTACCGGTTCTTTCTCCCCAGTTTCGTGGCATAGCTGTAGAATCTACTACCGAGTGCCCGAAAGGATCCAAAGTCACTACGTTTATTTTGCGTATGATCTTACCATCGTAATTGGTAGTGTCTTTTTCTATAATTTCAGCTTCTCTTTTTCGCGGTTTATTGGTTCTGAAAAGCCATTTATGCAGGGTTTTGGTAAACTTGCGCTTTTTAGAATAATTCTGAATTTTTTTATAAACTGCTGCACTGTCTTTAACGGGCTCCTTTTTAGGTTTATCTACTTGTGCGCAGACGCTTTGCAGGCACAGGCAAAGTAAAACAGCAATTACTATTTTTAATTTTAGAAACATTCAGATGTATTTTGACTTTTACAGATTTTGTATGAATGTAAGATAAATATTGCTTATATCTTACAAGAGTGTCATTTAATTTTGAGGATTTACTTTTCTAATTCTCCAGATAAACCTTTTGGGCATATGATTGCCCATTAAATAACCCCAGGGCTCCAGTGATTCTATTCTGTCAAAAATAATTTTTAAAATTGCCAACAACGGTATTGCCAGGAACATACCCGATATTCCGGCCGCCGAACCACCGATTATAATTCCCATAATGGATACAAAGGCGTTTATTTCTACTTTGGAATTAATAATTAACGGCACAAGAATATTATTGTCAATTAACTGAACAATCAGGTTTACAATTAAAATACTAATAATCACAGATGTTTCTGCAGAGCCGGTAAGCGAGGCTAATATGGTTATAATTCCTGCAGCAGTAATACCAATATAAGGTATCAGGTTCAGTATTCCGGTGATAAGTCCCAGAAGTATAAAATATTTGACACCGATAATCCAGAGTCCCAGACTGGTTAGGACTGAAACTACGATCATTTCTAAAATTAAACTTACGATATAATTATTGATCGAAACCTTTATTTGTGATAAAATGTTTTTCAGGGCAGCATGATTTTCCTTACTGATTAATTTGACCAGGAAAAGAATAAAATGATCTTTATACAATAAGAATAAAAAAGTATATATTGGGATAATAGTGCAATCTAAAAGAAGATCACTTATAGATATAATGGCAGAGCCGATAGTCGCATTTCCGTTTTTGACAGAATCCTTGGTGACAGTATCAATATATTTTTTTTGTTCTCCGATGCTAATATTAAAATTGTCTTTTATGAATTTGTGAATATCAACAAGAAAGGTATTTGCATTCTTTTTTATGGTAGCAAAATCATTTGCCATATCCGTGACTTCATAGGAAATGAAAAGCAGGATACCCACAATAAAGGAAGCAAAAAGAATCACACAAAGAATCGCAGCCAGATATCTGGGGAATTTTAATTTCGTGTTTAAAAAGGTAAATACAGGAAGTAATAAAACAGAGAACAAAAATGCCATTAATACCGGAGTAATAATATCTTTTCCGATGCAGAAGATAAATGCAAAACAAATTAAACTTACTAATATCAGAGAAAGTTTTGCATATAAAGGCAATTGTAATGGTCGAGTCATTTTTTGGGAATTTAAATAAAGTTCAGAGAGTTTGTTAAACAAATATTATATTTTATTTAAATAATATTGTTTTAGCTTTTCTGATTTAGTTTATAAAATTCCCATTAAAAAATTAATCAAAAAACTCTTTCTCCTCGTAGTGAACCGGCATAATCGAGATGCCTTTCTGCAGTAAAAGATTATTCGGAAAAATGATCTTTTCGCCTTCTTTGGTTCTTAAATTGACGTGGAAAGCGCTAATATCTTCAATCTCGGCTTCAATTGGAAAATCCTTATCGTGTATTTTGATAGTATCACCGATTCTAAACGGAAATGAAAAAAATAAAATCATTCCCGAAGTAATATTGCTCAGAATGGACCATTGCGCAAACATGGCCACACCAATAACGGTTGCAATGGAAGAAACAGTGATAAAAATATCTTTGGTGTCTACTCCCCAAATCACAATCAGGCTAATGACAACCAGTGTATTCATTAACAAATGAATGTATTTAATTACTAAGTTTGTCCGGTGTTCCAGCAATTGGCTGGAACTGGCATAACGGCGAATCAACTTGGCAATAATCATCCTTAGAGCGACTAATGCAATAATGAGAATTCCCGTAGCTACTATTTCCTGACTATATTCTTTAAAAGAAAACATATGTGATTTTTTTTACACTAAAGTACTCAAATATTGGTAAACTTTAGCCGTTGGAAGCCCCATAACATTTGTATAAGAACCTTCTACTTTGGTAACAGCCATAAAACCAAACCATTCCTGTATGCCATAAGCCCCTGCCTTATCGTAGGGTTTGTAATTTTCGATGTAATATAAAATTGCTTCGTCTGATAAATCGCCAAAAGTAACTTTGGTAACATCATTGATGACAGTAGAAGCAGTGCTGGTTTTAAAACAAACCGATGTAAAAACCTCATGTGTAGTATTGGACATCGATTTTATCATTTCAAAAGCTTCTGCGGCACTTTTAGGTTTCCCCAAAGCGCGATTCTGATGCCACACGATGGTATCACTGGTCACTAAAATCTCATTAGGATTTAATTCTCCTTCAAAAGCGTTTGCCTTTAGGGCAGCCAGGTAATCTGTTATCTCCACGGCTTGTAAGTCGGATGGATATATTTCTTCAATGTCTTTAAGCCTGATTTCAAAATCCAAATCCAGGTCTTTAAAAAACTGTTGTCTGCGGGGTGATCCTGAAGCCAGGATTATAGTATATTTTTTTAGTTTTTCTTTAAGCATTGTATTTAATATTTAGGGCAATAACCAGGATTGATAAAATTCCGAAAAGTAATATTAGTTTTAAAACAGTACTTAAATGATGAAAATCCTTTTGAGATTTCGCACTGAATATTTTTACTATAAAATATAAAAGCGGTGCCAAAACAAAGGCAAAAGCATAAAAAGTAACGATAAAAAGATTGTTTGCTAAAAAGTATTTGTTGGTATAAAAAAGGCAAAGAATAAATGGAATAATTGCCAGCGCCAAAACAATTTTTGTGGTTCTGCTGATCCCAATGGCAATGGGTAAGGTATTCATTCCCTGATTGTAATCGCCATTTACATCCTCAATATCTTTAACTATTTCGCGAATAAAATTAATCATAAAAGCAAATAAGGCATAATCGATCAAAATGGAAAACATACTGGCCATCTGAGCCTGATTCTCCCCATTAGTTGCGGGAAAAAGATCAAAAACACCAATGATAATGACACTAAATGATAATAGGGCGGCTACCACAAAATTCCCTAAAACCATGATTTGCTTTAGTGATGTGGAATAAAAATAAAGCACAGACGCAATAAGAATAAAGAGAACGACAAAACCCGGCCTCATTATGACATTCGATAAATAACAGCCAATAGCGACACCGGTAATATTTAACCCGATATAAATATTATAAGCTGCAGTTTCAGAAATTCCTTTTCCGATCACGACATCATTGGGTTTGTTTATTGTATCTGTGGCAACGTCCATAACATTATTAATTACATAACCCGCTGCCGCTATTAAAACAGTGCTCAGAACCAGAAGACCGTATTGCCAGTCCGCTAAAGCCAACGGAATATCCTGCTGTTTTAAAAAAGCATAACGAAATAAGAGCTGCATAAAAGCAAGCATCAGTAAGTTTTGATATCGAATGAGTTTGAGGAATTTCATTTTTTAAGATTCTGAGTTTTTTTAAGGTTCTGAGTGGTAAGTTACTAAGGTTCTGAATTTTTCATGAAGGTGCAGAGAGGCAAAGGAACAAAAGTTATTTATTGGTCTGAAAACTGCTATTTAGACTGTGACTGCGACTGAGACTAAAAACCTAATCGTGTTTTCCGCTAAAGTGCTCCATCCATTTTCCCTGTACTTTCATTACCTGCTCGATCACATCACGTGCAGCTCCTTTTCCTCCTTTAACATGTGAAATATAACGGCAGATATTTTTGATTTCAGGGCTTGCATCTTGCGGACAGGTGGGTAATCCCACTAACTTCATGACATGAAAATCCGGAATATCATCCCCCATGTAGAGCACATTTTCAGGATTAATTTTATAAGTATCAGTGTATTCTTTAAAGGTTTTTACTTTATCCGGAGTTCCCAAATGAATGTCGGTAATTCCCAGATTGCGAAGACGAACACGAACACCTTCGTTGCTTCCGCCAGAAATAATGCAAACATTATAGCCGCTTTCTACCGCCGCTTTCATCGCATAACCATCACGAATATTCATCGTACGAAGAATTTCTCCTTCATTGGTTACAAAAACCGAACTGTCTGTAAGCACGCCATCAACATCAAAAACAAACGTCGTGATGTCATTCATTATTTCTTTATAACTTTTTGCCATTATTTTGTATAGATTGGGTTAGTATTTTATAAATATTTTTTTGATTTTCAGTGTTTAAATAGTCCAGATGTGCTGCGATCGTCAGGGAATCGTTGCGTTTTGCAGGGCCAGTCTGAGCATCAGCAGGGTTTAAGGTGTTTATTTTTTCGGCGGTTTCCTGAATCAATGGTCTCAGAATCTCAAACGGAACCTGGTGTTCTTCACAAATTTCCTGTCCGATCTGGTACAGATGATTGGTAAAATTGTTCACAAAAACTGCCGAAACATGCAATGCTTTTCTCTGATCGGAGTTAATGGCAAATACCACATTTGATATACCTTTTGCAGCTGTTTCCAAAACCCGGAAATCAAAAGTATTTTCAGCCTCCAGACACATCGGAACTGCCGAAAAATCTACATCCTTGTCTTTGGAAAATGTCTGAAGCGGGTAAAAAACACCTTTTCTGTTTTTTGAATCTAAAACCTCAAGTGAAGCCGCGCCGGAGGTGTGGACCACGATTCGGTTTTGAAAAGGCAATTGCTGCGACACGTCTGAGATCGAATTGTCAGAAACGGCGATAATATATAAATCAGCTTCTTTTAAATCCTCAAAAGAATCGGTAATTTTATCAAATTCAAGTAGTGTGGCTAATTTCTCCTTCTTTCTGGAATGTACCTGAACAATTTCTACAAGTTCGCTTTTAGCAAAAGCTTTAATCAGATGCTGCGCTACATTTCCGGAACCAATTATTGTTATTCGAATCATAGCGCAAAATTAGCATTATTTTTTTAAAGAAAATTAAGTGCAAAAGAAGTTTAGCCACACATGGCACGGATTAAACCGTTTCTTTTTTGATTTAAGGAAGAGGGCCTTCTTTATGAATTAATGAAAAAGTTAAGCTGTACAATCTCTGGCTTAAAAATAACGATGGCTTAAAAGCATGGTAAAATTACACAGCACGTTTTAAGAATTTCATTTATTGAAGGGGATTTTTTTGGTTTTAATTAACAAATCACAAATATAGGAACTCAACATTTTTAAGTACTTTTGTCCCACTTTTAACACAATGTAATTCCTCAGAAATGGATAAAAAAATATTCTCTTTTTTGTTTTCTACACGATTAATGGCCGTTCTTTTTTTAACATTTGCTTTAGCAATGGGTGTTGGTACTTTTATCGAAAGTAAGTACAATACTGATACGGCCCGAATTTTAATTTATAATACCTGGTGGTTTGAAGCGATAATGGTCTTTTTTATGATTAATTTCATTGGAAACATCAAACGTTACCAACTCCTGAAAAAAGAAAAATGGGCGACTTTTTTATTGCACATTGCTTTTATTTTTATCCTTTTGGGAGCATTTATTACACGATATATCAGCTATGAAGGTATGATGCCGATTCGTGAAGGTGCTGCCGAAAACCAGATTTATTCAGACAAAACATTTCTGACAGTCTTTGCTGATGGGGAATATAAAGGAGAAATGAAACGAAGAGTTTTCGAAGAAAGCCTTTTATTATCTCCCGTTACTAATAATGATTTCTCAATTTCAGGAAAGTTTGATGAAACTCCGTTTGAAGTAACGTACGAGAACTACATTATGGGAGCCAAAGAAGTGGTGAAGCCAGATCCGAAAGGAACTTTATACTTAAAATTAGTCGAAGCAGGAGCGGGAGGACGTGAAGAACATTTCCTGAAAGAAGGGGAAGTTCAGAATATTCATAATGTTTTGTTTGCTTTGAATAAACCTACGGACGGAGCGATTAATATCAATACGACCGGAGAAAAATATACCATTCAAACACCGTTCGAAGGTAATTTTATGCGAATGGCAGATAAATTTCAGGGAAAAGTTACCAAAGACAATGTACAGCCGCTGATGATGCGTTCTTTATACAGTATTGGCGACATCAGAATTGTATTTCCCGATCCTGCGATGAAAGGAAGTATAGCATATGAATCGAATAACGATTTTAAGGCAAAATCGCATCACGATGCCTTAATCGTAAAAGTAAAATCAGAAGGACAGGAAAAAGAAATTACGCTTTTAGGCTCTAAAGGAAGTGTCGGAGAACCAAAAACAGTTAAAATTGGCAATATTGAGTATTCTTTATTCTACGGAAGCAAAGCTTATATCCTGCCTTTTAAAGTTAAGCTAAACGATTTTATTGCTACAAAATATCCGGGGACAGAAAAAAGTTATTCGGCTTTTGAAAGTAAAGTAACCGTTCAGGATTCTACAGAAACTTTTGATGCTGATATTTATATGAACCACGTTTTAGACCATAAAGGATACCGGTTCTTCCAGTCTTCATTCGATCCGGATGAAAAAGGAACTGTATTATCTGTTAATCATGATTTCTGGGGAACGTCTATTACTTATTTAGGCTATTTCATGCTGTTTTTCGGTCTGATGTCTATTATGTTTACCAAACATTCCCGCTTTGCCGATTTAAAGCGCAAACTTGAAACTGTAAAAAAGAAAAAAGAGAAATTCATTACAATTTTAGCTTTGCTTTTAAGCTTAAATGGTTTTGCACAGGAAGCGCCTGCTCCTCACGTTCATACGCCGGGTCATACGCATTCACATTCAGAAGATCCGAACGATCATGCCAATCATGTCACAGCACCACCAAGTCAGAAACAATTAGATTCTTTATTGAGTATTTACAAAGCTCCGGAATCACATGCAGCCAAATTCGGCCGTTTGATTATTCAGGATGCCGGAGGAAGGATGAAACCTATCAATACTTTTTCATCAGAATTGCTTCGAAAAGTGAGTCAGAGCGATACGTACAACGACATGAATTCTGATCAGGTATTTTTGTCTATGACGCAATATGCACAGGTTTGGATTCAGGTTCCAATTATCCACCTAAGATCAGGGAATGACAGTATCCGTAAAATTATCGGAGTAGAAAAGGACGTTAAACGCGCTCCTTTTGTAAACTTCTTTGATGCCAATGGAAATTACAAACTGGCACCGTATTTAGACGCAGCATACAAAGCGGCTAATCCGAATCAGTTTGAGAAAGATTTTATTGAAACCGATAAAAGGGTAAATTTAATGGAATCGGCATTAAGCGGAAGTATCCTGAAAATATTCCCAATTCCGAATGATCCGAATAATAAATGGATTTCGTATTTAGAGCGCGAAAGTGCCGGACTGAAAGGAATGGACTCTACTTATGTGAAACAAATTCTGCCATTATATTTTAGTGCTCTGAATAATGCTTCCATTTCCAAAGATTTTAGTACCGCTGACAATTTAGTGGAAAGTATCAATGGCTTCCAAAAGAAATTCGGAAGCAAAGTTCGCCCAAGTGAACAAAAAATTGATGCCGAAATTGCCTATAACAAGTATGATGTTTTCAAGAAACTTCCTTATTGGTATTTAACAGCCTCTGTTTTAATGTTGTTATTTACGATTATAAATATCTTTTTTGAAAAAAAATGGCTTCGTATCACGCTAAACGGTTTTCATATTATCATCGGCCTTTTATTTGCATTGCATACTTTAGGATTAATTTCCCGTTGGTACATTTCGGGGCATGCGCCCTGGAGTAACGCTTATGAATCCATTATTTATGTGGCGTGGGCAACCATGTTCTTCGGACTGGCTTTTGACAGAAAATCAAAGTTAACCGTTGCTTCATCAGCCTTTGTAACAGCCATGATTGTTATGGCAGCATACATGAACTGGATCGATCCGGAAATAGCAAATCTGCAGCCGGTTCTTAACTCTTACTGGTTAATGATTCACGTAGCAGTAATTGTAGGAAGCTATGGTCCATTGGCATTAGGAATGATTTTAGGTTTTGTAGCTTTACTTTTGATTTTCTTTACCAATGAGAAAAACAAAGCCAAAATGAGCCTAAATATCAAAGAAATCACTTATATCAACGAAATGTCAATTACCATTGGTTTAATTATGTTAACAATAGGAAACTTCCTTGGAGGACAATGGGCCAACGAAAGCTGGGGGCGTTACTGGGGATGGGATCCGAAAGAAACCTGGGCACTAATTTCGATTATGATTTACGGATTCGTAATTCACGCCAGATTTGTGCCTGCTTTACGCGGAAAGTGGTTCTTTAACCTGATGAGTATGTTTGCGTTTATTTCAATTCTGTTTACTTATTACGGAGTAAATTTCCACTTAGTGGGTCTGCATTCCTACGCAACGGGGGAAGCTCATTCTCTAAACTGGATCTGGTATTCCTTGGGAACAATTTCAGTAATTGGCGCCATAACATATCCAGGTTATCGGAAACACTATAAAAGCAAAAAATAATATACCAATTATTAATTCATAAAAAATGATCGGCTGCAAAGCCGGACATTTTTTTTTATAAGTTTTACGTACAATCGGACGAAATTACGTAGTCTGGTTTATAGACCAAAAAGGGAAACTATAAAACCTACCGTTAAAAGAAAACTGGTCCAGAAAATAAGCTGGCTTAAAATGGAGAGCAAAAAAGCTTTGGTTTTAGAGATTTTATTAAAGAACTGAATGTTCGTCCAAAGAGTTAAAAGAAGATCAATGATATATACGGCAACCAGAATTTTATGCAGTTCAGGTTTTTCGTTGTAATAAATTACAAGAGGAAATATAATAATATGCGCAAATAACTTTTGGGATGCTCTGTAAGTATTCAGTACAAAATATTCTACAAAATTATAACCTTGTTTTTTAAAACTAATATAGGTGCCCAAAGTAAAAAACGGAATGGTCACAATTATGATCCATGAATAATGTTTAGAACTCCACTCATTAAATTTTGCAACATCTATACTTTTATAAGACGGATCATCATATAAATTAATTTGAAAGTAATGGTATAACAGGCCGTAAAGTGTTGCCATTACAACAACTAAAGATAAAGGTTTAAAATGCCTGACGCGTTTTCCTTCGATAAATTCGCGGATAGAATGCCCGGGTCTTGTAAATAATTGTTTTATAGAGTAAGGAATACCTTCATCAAAATGCAATAAACTATGCCTGATTTCATGCCATAAATAATGCCAGTTTATTTGGTAGGTTGCAGCAGGCTGCCCACAATTATTACAATAATGTCCTTTATAAATCTGTTTGCAATTTTTACAGGTTATTTCCATTGTTTAGGCTGTTTTACATTAAAAATAGAATGTAGAGATGCTATTCCTGAATTTTGTCTTTTTTAAAGCCATTTGGATACATAATGGCAACAAGAACGATAATTAGTAAGAAGTTATATTCCATGCCATTTCTTCCGCCACCGACTACAAACCAGCCTTCCTGAAAGTGTACCAGAATGATTCCCATGATCAGAACAAAAATGGTTACAAATCCTGCCAGTTTTACATACCTGTTCAGAAGTAAAAGAACAGCCGCCGCAACATGTGATAATTTGACCGACCAGGCCAGAGGAACTCCAAAAGGAGCAAAGCCAATCTGGTTCAGGTATAAATTACCAAAATCGTTTATTCCGTTATTAAACATTCCGAATACGGAATGGGTCAGGAGAATAAGAGCCATAGCAATCCTTAAAAGTAAAGTTCCGTTCATGGGTGGTTTTTGATTTAAAAATAATAAAAAAACGCATATCAAAATAAATTAATATGCGTTTTAAATAGTAACGAGATGTATGTTTTATACTTTTCCTAAAGTATATAATTGTTCCATTGTTGGTGTTAAACTTCCTCCGGCCGGTTCCAGTGTAATACCAAAAGCTTCCGCTGAATCTGTTTGATTCACAGCAAATATTTTTTGGTTATTTCCTTCAAAATTACTCAGTAAACCAATACTGGTTGGTGTAAGCACCGGACTCAATTTCAGCGCCCATACCTGATACACCATTCCTTTTGGGGGTTTTGGTAAACCTGCGGCATCAATATAAGTGGTTTTGGTGTCTTTATTCCAGTATACTTTTGCAAATGATGTTGGAGAAACTGCCTGACCGCCAAGTGTTACTCCTGTATTTTTAATATCTCTTACAATAGTAAGGTTCTTCTCGGTTTGTTTGTTTTGCTGGTCCAGATAAGCAAAATCTCTTTCAATTTTAGTTTTCTCGTTACCAACAGTTGTAATCGCATCTTTTGTTTTTGTTAATTCCAAAGTTTGGTACCCCAGACCTAATAGAAGTACTACTGCCGCTGCCCAGCCCACATACTGTGACCAGTTTGAGGCAGGTTTCAGGTCGACTACTTTGCCATGTTTAAGCTCAAGGCGCGCTTTGATTTTTTCGAAATTGGCCACCGAATGAAAAGGAGAGAAGCTTGACGATAAAGCGACAATTGCTCTTTCTATCGAAAGGATTTCCTGTTCCACTTCGGGATTGTTCTTAGCCATTTCTGCTACTTCCAGATTTTCTTTTTCGGTTAAAAGGCCGTAAACGTAAAGTTCCAGAATTCCTGATTCTATATATTCTTGTGCTTCCATTATATTTTTAAATAATTACGTAGATCGTTAATACAGTTTCTGTTTTGTGTTTTGATAGTCCCCAATGGCATTGCCAGTTCTTCTGAAGCTTCCTGCTGGGTATATCCTTTGAAAAATAATAAATCGATGATCTCAATACATTTAGGTTTCAGCTTTTTTACAAATTCCTGAATACCGATGGTATCAATTTTATTGGTTAACTTATTACTGTCATCTAACAGATTTACGAAATTATCTGAAGAAAGGTTTTTTTGGCTGTTATTAAAGTTTTTGGATCTCAGCTTGTCTATCGATGTATTCCTTGCTATATTAAGGATCCAGGTGTAAAATCGGCCTTTACTTTCGTTATAAGAATCTATGTTTTTCCAGATTTTGACAAAAACTTCCTGCAAAACATCTTCGGCTTCTTCGCGGTTTTTTATTAAAACGTTAATAACCGAAAACAAACTTTTCGAATACATATCATACAAGTGGGTAAAAGCTCTTTCGTCTTTCTTGTAAATTAAAACTAATAATTCTTCTTGACTCATAGAATGGGATTTTTAAGCTTAAACAATTTTTTTAAAACATTTTTTTTCTTACCTCAGATAAAGATAATTTATTTTTCCGGTAAAACGATATTTTTTTTAACAGTCTTAAACTTAGGAAAATAAGGGGATTTTAAAAAAAGTAACTTTTTTTTGACTTTTTTAAAACCAAAAGCAAACCTATTACGTAAGTGCTATTATAACATAAAATGAAATGTTTAAGCTAAATAGCAAACGAAACAAATATTCCGGCAAAATTAAATTTTTACGGTATACTGTCCGCCGATAAATTAGTTACACATCCATTTTTTAACGTAAAAATCGTAAAGTAAATCGCAGGAAAATAAGTAAGGTCATGTATAAAATAAATAATTTAAAAATATTGATTGTAGGCCTGACAAGTGTTTTGGCACTGGCAACTTTCAATAAAAGGCATTTAAGGGAAGTAAGGATACACGACAGACCAGTTTCAGTTCTTTCATCTGATTTACATTTCATTTAATATAGATCACAAGACGATTAAATAGTTGATGCTCCCGGACTTCCAATCGAAATGGTGATAGATGTTGAAGTTGTTCAAAATGATGCTGATGCCAACGAATTAGATTTTTTGCTATTGTAAACACCGATACCGGAAATTATTGGCACCAAGTAAAATGTAGATTTTTCGATCAAAACCGGGGAATTCAACTAGGAGAAGAATAAAAATGAATTTTAAGAAATCAGTCAGTAGAATTAGAATACATTGTTGTGCTGCTGAATAAATAGTATAAACACGAGTCCGGAATTAGCAGGAAAATTAAATTTCACATTCGGAGCTCCCTGAGGATTAAAAGCAAATATTGCTTAAAAGATTCAAATTTCATGGTTTGATTTGTTTGTATGGGGAGAAGCCTAACGTCTGATTAACGTTAGGCTTCGTTTTTTTATTTAACTAATATTTAATACAAAATAAGACCACTAAAAAACAGCTGCAAAACGGTTTTTGACTAATTTTATAAAAAATTAAGACGATGAAAAAAATATTATTTCTGGCTTATGGCATGTTGTTTTTATTTAGCTGCCAAAATCAAGCACAAACCAATAAAATAAAAACTCCTAAAACGGAAAAGGTTATGACAAAAGAAACTATTTACCAGTTTAAAGTAGAAGATTTATCAGGAAATCCTTTTGATTTTGCTTCTTTAAAAGGAAAAAAAGTAATGATTGTAAACACAGCTTCAAAATGTGGATTAACACCTCAATACAAAGATCTTGAAGCCATTTACAAAGAATACAAAGACAAAGGTTTTGTAATAGTTGGTTTTCCTGCCAATAATTTTGCTTCACAGGAACCGGGTACAAATGAAGAAATCGGTGCTTTTTGCCAGCAAAATTACGGAGTGACTTTTCCTATGATGGATAAAGTTTCCGTAAAAGGGGATGACATGTGTGAAGTATATAAATTCTTAACTCAAAAATCCAAAAATGGTTTACAGGATTCTGAAGTGGAATGGAATTTTCAAAAATACCTAATCAACGAAAAAGGAGAATTGGTAAAAGTGATTAAACCAAGAACGCTACCTACAGATCCTGAAGTAATCAACTGGATAAAAAGCTAATAAAACAAAGCTGTTTTAATCAAAAAATCCACAATTTGTAGCGATACAGGTTTGTGGATTTTTTGTTGCTATACTCTCCATACAGTTTTGTAGCACAGTCCGGCATTTCTGGGAACGACACAATGGTCCACATTACTTTGTTTTGCGTTCCTTGCGTAAATCCCTGCGTCCTTTGCGGTAAAATTCGTGCGCAATCTACTTCAAAATCAACTGCATAAAAACCAAATCAAGCCAGTGATCGAATTTGTATCCCACTTCGCGAATCGTTCCTGTGGCGACAAAACCAAATCTTTCGTGAAAAGCAATGCTTCCGGCATTCTCAGCGTCGATGGCGCCAATCATGACATGATAACCCTGTTCTTTTGCCAGACGAATAAGTTCGGTGAGTAATTGAGAGCCAATTCCTTTTCCAATCACATGATCCACTACATAAACAGAATGTTCAACGGTATATTGATACCCAATTTTCTCCCTAAATTGTCCGTAGCTCCCAAAACCAACAACTTCACCGTTTAAGTCAGCTACAACAACGGGTAAGTTTTTAGCTTTTTTATCTTCAAACCATTTTGTCTGGACTTCAAGGGTCTGAATATCATAACTATAATTTGCGGTGGTGTGCAGAATAGAATGATTTACGATAGCAAGAATTTTTTCCAAATCGTTTGTGGTGGCTGGTCTGAGCGTGATGTCCATGATTGTTTTTTGATTTTTTTAATGTTATTTAGAAAGTAATTCTGCTAATAAGACGTCAACATCCTTGGTATTCCAGGTCATTTCGGTGCAGATTACCTTTGCCTTTTCGGCATATTTCAGCGCTGATTTTTTATCTTTTATTTTAGTATAAAGCCGGGCTGTAAGTAAATTACCATCATACGAATCGTTTAATTCCAGGGAATGTTTTGCCCAGAAAATAGATTTTTTCAAAGCATCCGTGTCGGCTATATGCTTCAGATAGGTTTGTCCAATGTCTTTTAGGAAGCTGGCTTCATTCCAAACCAGTTTCTGAGTGTCTTCAAGCGTTACTTTTTTGTAAAATTGCCATTTTTCGGTTCTTTCGGCTAATGTCAGATCAAATTTAAAAACCATGGAATCCGTTTTCTGCAATCGGATCGATTTCGCAATTTCCCTTTGTTTATAATAGTTAACGGTATCTAAGTTATCTGCCAAAGGACGAAGCAATTCACTTACGATACTTTCCACTTTGCGGTCTACACGATTTTGCGAAGCTACGGCAGCAAATTCTTTCTGATGTTTTAAAACATATTGAAATTCCCTCGAATTAATATCCGTTACACCATTTGCAATCGAACGCCAGTTGGTTTCACTGATTAATTGCTCATCCGACTGGGTATTCAGGTAAAGATGCGTAGCCGGCGATAAATCGGTTCTGTCCCTTCCTTTTTTTAAAGTATTGAGGTAAGCATAGAATTTTGTCGAATTAGCCGGATCAGCCAGAAATTCTTTTTCCAGATAAGGCAGCTGCATTTTTGGATTCAAAGCATAATTCGCCTCTGTCAGAAACGCTGCTGTTTTCATTTCACCTTTTAGCGCATACAGCAATGTTTCATTAGCATCTAAAAATAAAAAAGTAGGGAGCGATTTGGTATTGAATTTATCTTTGAGTGTTTTACCTTCTTCCTTTTCAATATTTTTCCAGAGGCAGACATAGTTTTTTTTAAGGAAATCCAGTACTGCAGGATTACTAAAAACTTCCTTTTTCATCTGATTGCAATGCGGACACCAATCGGCATAGAGCATTACAAAAAGGGGTTTGCTGGTGACTCTGGCCGTTTCTAAAGCGGTTATATAAGGCGTATCATCAGGAACAAACTGATTTTGTGAGTGTACGGTTTGTATCGAAATGAAAAATAAAAACAGGTAGAGGAAACGCATTAGAAGTTTATTTTATTCAAAAAAAAGCTTTTACAAATATATCTCCTTTTTCTAAAATTTGACTTAATATCTCACCATTTATAAGTTAAATCAATATTGAAGTTTGTAACTTTGTAGTATTAGAAAATTTTTCGATTTTCTGGAATAAAAATACGTCATAAGAATGATTTACCCCAAAATACCGCTTGCTCAGAGCATTATCGAAATTTGTTTAGCAAAAGGAATCACTACTATCATAATTTCTCCCGGATCCAGAAACGCACCCTTAACAATTGGGTTTGCCCAAAATGATAATTTTAAATGTTACAGCATTGCCGACGAGCGCTGTGCTGCTTTTTTTGCGCTGGGAATTGCCCAGCAGACCCAGCAGCCAACAGCAGTGGTTTGTACTTCCGGATCAGCGTTGTTAAATTATTATCCGGCTGTTGCAGAAGCATTTTACAGT
Organism: Flavobacterium cupreum; assembly: GCF_003996965.1. Classification (GTDB taxonomy): domain Bacteria; phylum Bacteroidota; class Bacteroidia; order Flavobacteriales; family Flavobacteriaceae; genus Flavobacterium; species Flavobacterium cupreum. Next base: position 74,257 of record NZ_QWDM01000020.1, read on the forward strand.
CAGATTCCGTTAGTTATTATTTCTGCAGACCGTCCGCAAAACAAAATCGATATTGGAGACGGACAAACGATTCGTCAGCAGAATGTTTATGAAAATCATTCCGTTTTCAATGCCAATTTAACCGAAGAAGCTTCAGTTGAAAATGACCTGAAAATCAATAAGGCAATTGAAACCGCTATCCTTAAAAAAGGCCCTGTACATATTAATGCACCTTTTGAAGAGCCTTTATATGAAATAGTAGAAACACTTTCTGTACATTCAAAAATTACAAATGCAGAACCTGCGCTGGAAATAAAAACTATAGAAAACAGCGAAGAAATTGTTTCCCTCTGGAATTCGGCCAAACGAAAATTAATTATGGTGGGTGTAAATGACGCCAATGCAATTGATGATGAAATCACAGAAGTGCTGGCAAAAGACCCGTCTGTAGTGGTGTTGACTGAGACGACTTCAAACCTGCATCATCCTGCTTTTATCAATAGTATCGATACTTTAATTACCCCTTTTGAAGAAGCTGATTTTAAGGATTTTCAACCTGAAATTTTAGTAACTTTCGGTGGAATGATTGTTTCCAAACGAATCAAGGCATTTTTACGAAAATACAAACCAAAATACCATTGGCATATTGACACTTTGAGGGCTTATGATACTTTTAATGCGCTGTCCAGTCATTTTGTAATGCAGCCGAATGACTTTTTTAAAGATTTATTTTCGAAGGCTGGTATTACAGAAAGCGATTATTTTGTGAATACTAAAAATAGCTACGATTTACGAAAAATAAGAAGAAAAGAATATCTCGATAAAATTCCGTTTTCTGACTTTAAGGTTTTCGAAAAAGTAATTGAAGCTTTGCCCAAAAACAGTCAGCTGCAGATTAGCAACAGTTCAGCCATCCGTTATGCGCAATTGATTCATATAGATCCATCGATTGAAGTTTTTTGCAACAGAGGAACGAGCGGAATTGACGGAAGTACATCAACAGCTATCGGCGCTGCAGTCGGAAGCGGAAAACAAAACGTCTTTATCACCGGTGATATTAGTTTTTTATACGACAGCAACGCTTTATGGAATTCTTATATTCCTCAGAATTTCAAAATTATCCTAATTAATAATGGAGGTGGCGGAATTTTCAGGATTTTGCCTGGACACGAAGAAAAACCGGTTTTCAATACGTATTTTGAAACTTCACATCATTTAACAGCAGAACACCTGGCTAAAATGTATAAGTTGAATTACTTCACGGCTACTGACGAGGATTCTTTAGTCAAAAACATAGAATCGCTTTATGAAGCAAATGACGCTCCGTGCATTCTGGAAGTATTTACGCCTACTTTTGAAAACGATGTTATTTTAAAACAATATTTTAAGGAGTTAGTTTAATCTTAAATAAAAAGCATCAATAATGATGCTTTTTATTTTGAATCCCCATTCGTTTATTTAATTGGTACGGGAAAAACCGGTAAACTGGCATGCCCCAAGGCATCCACAGCCTGCACCGCAAAGAAATAATTGTCTTTAGAGTACGGTATTTCGGCTTTAGTTTCTTTTACAAAAAAAGTTTTTTCCCAGTGAGAAGAAGAAGTCTCTCTCATTAGAATCTGGTAACCGTATGGTGCTTTACCTTCCGGCGCGCTCCACGCTAATGTGGAAGAATTAGAAAGTTCTTTTACTTCAATCCCTAAGTTTAAAGGCGCTTTTGGCGACCAGGCTAGATTGGCCAGGACGGCTAAGTTGGCACAAGTGTTTTTTCGCAGATATTCAAAATCCATAAACTCGGCAAGATCACCATACTGAATACCATTTTCGGTTCTTAAATCCTGGTGCTGGTGGTTGAAATTTTCATTCATTTCGCAAAAACGAACGGCTGTAAATCCATTTTGACTAAACGGTGTGTGATCTCCGCCACGTAAAAAACGATCGTTTCTGTACACTAATTTTACTTTTAACTGGTCAACATATTGCTCCGTAACTGTTTTGATATAGCGTGCCAGTAATCGTGAAGGGCTGTCGTTATCACGGCTTGTCGCTTTACGCATCTTAGCTTCTTCTTCAGTTTCTAAAAACGGAATCGTTTCGCTAAAAACCCTGATTTGTGTATTGTCTCTTACATTAGTGCCACTGGACAAACTATTTCCAATCATATCATTATTCAGCATGGCCACGATATTCCAGTTGGATGCTTTGGCTAATTCTGCTAGATGACGCGCTCCGTAAAGCCCCTGCTCTTCGCCCGTTACGGCTACAAAAATTATGGTGACGGGAAATGACCTTTTACTCATTATTTTAGCCAATTCCATGACAGCCGCAACACCGGATCCGTCGTCATTGGCGCCCGGAGCCTCCGATTTTACATTCATTACGTCAGAAACTCTTGAGTCCAGGTGCCCACTGATGATGAGAACACGGTTATCGGCCGGATCGGTTCCTTTTAAAGTCGCCATAACATTGCCAAGCTGACTGTCTTTGATAATTCGTTTTCCATCTGCTTTCACTTCAAAATAATCAATTGCAGCCGTTAATCTTCCGTCAGATTCCAGTGCAAACCTGTCAAACTCAGATTTTACCCATTGTTGTGCGGCGCCAATGCCTTTGGTCTTGCTTTTGGTATCGCTAAGGGTATGCCTGGTGCCAAAAGAAACTAATTTATGGATCGTAGCTTCCAGGTTTTCGGCCTTGATTTCGCCGATCATTTTTTTTATTTCGGGATCCCCGGCAACTTGCGAACTAGTACTATGAGTAAAAAACAAAAAGGTAAAAATGGAGTAGAAAATGGTCTTTTTCATTGATTTTGGATTAATTACAGGTTCTCAAATTTAATTAAAATGACTACACTAAGGTAAGATGTGCCTGTCTTTTTTTAATTAGAAACATTTTTAGGATTACCATTTTCAAACTTCGTACCTTTGCCGCTTAGAAACTTAGTTGCTTACCAACTTAGAACCTTATAATATGATTGAAATAGGAAAATACAATACGCTTACCATATTACGTGATACCAAAGTGGGTTTGTTTTTAGGGAATCCTGAAAAAGATCCCGAAGGAATTCACGATATTTTATTACCCAATAAATACGTTCCCCATGAATTTGAGATAGGCGAGGAGCTTATCGTTTTTGTTTATTTAGACCACGAACAGCGTCCGGTTGCGACAACGCTGGAACCTTATATATTACTGAATGAATTTGCTTTGTTAAGAGTGAATTACATTAATCAGGTCGGTGCTTTTATGGACTGGGGAATGGAAAAAGACATTCTGGTTCCGTTTAAAGAACAGGCACGCCCTATGGAAAAAGGAAAACGTTATCTCGTTTACCTTTATATGGACGAAAAAACAAATCGTCTGGTAGCTTCAAGCAAAACCAATCAGTTTTTGAATAATGATACCTTAACTGTCGAAAAAGGCGAGGAAGTCGATTTAATCGTTTCGCATATTACCGAAATCGGAATCAATGTGATTATCAACGAGAGACACAAAGGATTGCTGTACAAAGACGAAGTATACGATGACGCCATACGAACAGGCGACCGAATGACAGGTTACATAAAAAATATCCGCCCGGACAACAAAATCGATGTTGCCTTGCAGGTACAGGGATATCAGAGCATTGAACCAAATGCAGAGAAAATTTTATATGAATTAAGAGCCAATCGTGGTTTTTTACGCCTAACTGATAATTCTCACCCTGAGGACATCAAAACGGTACTGAAAATGAGTAAAAAGACGTTCAAAAAAGCAATTGGTGCCTTGTACAAAGAAAAGCTCATCGAAATCAAAGAAGACGGAATTTATCTGGTAAAAGACGAAAATTAAGGTTTTCCTTAAATCCCAATATTTAAATTACAAATTACAACAACAGGCAGCATTGGAATTTGGAATTTAAAACTTTGGAATTTACCATAAACATAACAAGAAAGGCTACTCATAACAAGTAGCCTTTCTCTTTTTATTCTAGTTTTAAAAAAAATTGTAATTAAAAAAAAACAGAAATAAAATAATTCGAATCCATTAAAAAAGTAACAGCTTTAAAAATTTTAGAAATTACTCCTTTATATGGGTATGTCTTTAAACAGTTGTTACATTCATATTAAAAGCAAAAATTCAATTTCACGGCAGATCCGTTGGTTGTATAGAATAACTTATAGAAAGTAGTTGATTAGCTTTTTTCATTTTCGTTTTTCAGTCTTTTGCTAATTACAGACATTTCCAGCTTTTAACCGTAGGTGTTACTATATCCTCTTTGAAGTTTTTACAAACGCATAAACCATTTGCTCATTATTTAAGGGCTTACTAATAAAAACCATCAAAAAATAAGCGACAATTTTTTTAAATTTTCTCAAAAAAAGTCATTTTTTAGGTTAATAAATCAGTGAAAGAAAATCAATCATAAATCAATAAAATAAATTGTATCTCATTGATTTCTAGTGTGTAAAATTACTTATTTTTTTTGAATACAAATGTTAAATAATGTTATTTTTTGTAAGTAAATACTAATTGTTAACATTGGGAGTAATTTTCGTGCAGACTAAAAGGAAATAGAGTAGGTAAAAATATAAAAATGCTTTATTTTTACACTATAATTATTAAAACTAAACAAATAGAAATGGATTGGATAACTGCCAGAGAATTTGAAGATATCACCTATAAAAAATGTAATGGAGTTGCAAGAATTGCTTTCAACAGACCAAATGTGAGAAATGCTTTTCGTCCCAAAACAACTTCAGAATTATACCAGGCTTTTTACGATGCACAGGAAGATACTTCAATTGGAGTAGTGCTGCTTTCCGCAGAAGGCCCCTCAACTAAAGACGGCGTTTATTCTTTTTGCAGCGGAGGCGACCAGAATGCCCGCGGACATCAGGGGTATGTAGGAGAAGATGGTCAGCATCGTTTGAATATTCTTGAAGTGCAGCGTTTAATTCGTTTTATGCCTAAAGTTGTTATTGCTGTAGTTCCGGGCTGGGCAGTAGGAGGCGGACACAGTTTACATGTGGTTTGCGATATGACCCTGGCGAGTAAGGAACATGCTATTTTTAAACAGACAGATGCCGATGTTACCAGTTTTGACGGTGGTTACGGATCTGCGTACCTGGCTAAAATGGTAGGTCAGAAAAAAGCACGTGAAATTTTCTTTTTAGGACGTAATTATTCTGCTCAGGAAGCGATGGATATGGGTATGGTCAATGCTGTTATTCCGCATGATGAGCTGGAAGATACCGCTTACGAATGGGCACAGGAAATCCTTCAAAAATCACCAACTTCTATAAAAATGCTAAAATTCGCCATGAACTTAACTGACGATGGTATGGTGGGGCAGCAGGTGTTTGCAGGTGAAGCCACCCGTCTGGCCTATATGACCGAAGAAGCGAAAGAAGGAAGAAACGCATTCCTGGAAAAAAGAAAACCAAATTTCGGAGAAAATAAGTGGTTGCCATAAAAAGTTAAATTTGTTTCAGGTTTCATGTTATGAAACACAGCACTTGAAACCTGAAACCTGAGACTAAAAAAACAAAATAAAAAAAAAACAGAATGAAACATTGGATTGAAGCCGCTCGTTTGCGCACATTACCTTTATCAGTTTCCGGAATAATAGTGGGAAGCATTTATGCCTTATCCCACCCAACCGAAGCCATCAATACACCGACTGAAGTTTTCAGCTGGAAAATTTTTGGTTTTGCACTTTTAACAACGCTGGGATTACAAATTTTATCAAATTTTGCCAATGATTACGGAGATGGAGTAAAAGGCACTGACAATGAGGACCGCGTTGGACCGAAACGCGCTATCCAGTCTGGTGTGATTACGCCACAGGAAATGAAAAAAGCGATTATCATTACATCGTTTTTAACTTTACTATCCGCAATTACACTGATCTATTTTGCCTTTGGTGAGTCTAACTTTGGATACTCAATATTTTTCCTTCTACTTGGAATTGCTGCAATTGCCTCCGCTATTCGTTACACCGTTGGAAATTCTGCTTACGGATACAAAGGTTTTGGAGATGTATTTGTTTTTGTTTTCTTCGGATTGGTAAGTACCTTGGGTGTTAACTTTTTGTACTCCAAAGAAATAGCGCCTCTTCTGATTTTACCGGCAATAGCAATCGGTTTGTTAAGTGTCGGAGTTTTAAACCTGAACAATATGCGCGATGAAGAATCAGACAAAAAATCAGGTAAAAATACAATTGTAGTTCAGATTGGGGGTAAAAATGCAAAAATATATCATTTTACACTTATTGGAACTGCAATGATACTGGTAGTGGTGTTTGCTGTCTTAAGCCAGTATCGTTTCGATCAGTACTTGTTTTTATTGGCCTATATCCCATTAACCAAACATTTAATTACCGTTTCTAAAAATCAGGATCCAAGGCTTTTAGATCCGGAATTAAAAAAATTAGCCTTAAGTACATTCCTGCTTTCGCTGCTTTTGACGATCTGTATGATATCATTAATTTCAGACATTATTGTTAATCTTTTCCTGGGCGGAAGATAGAATTCGTTCAACTTTAAATTTTATAAAAATGAAAATTACTTTTTACGGACACGCATCATTAGGGATTGAAGTTGAAGGAAAACATATTATTGTTGATCCTTTTATTACAGGCAATCCACAAGCTTCGGCAATTGATATCAATACTTTAAAAGCCGATTATATTTTATTGACCCATGCGCACGGTGATCACGTTTTGGATGTTGAAGCTATTGCAAAAAACACCGACGCAGTGATTGTTTCAAATGCTGAAATTACAAGTTATTATGCCACATTAGGATTCAAGGCGCACCCGATGAATCACGGTGGAAGCTGGAAATTTGATTTTGGAAAGGTAAAATACGTAAATGCCATTCATTCCAGCTCTTTTCCAAATGGAAGTTATGGAGGAAATCCGGGTGGTTTCGTGATTGAAGGGGAGCATAAAAATATTTATATTGCCGGGGATACAGCACTTTCTATGGATATGAAACTGATTCCAATGCGCACCAAATTAGATTTGGCCATTCTTCCGATCGGAAATAATTTTACTATGGATGTTGAAGATGCGATTATAGCTTCAGATTTCTTAGAATGCGATAAAATCCTGGGATATCATTTTGATACTTTTGGTTATATTGAAATTAATCATGAAGAATCAATTCGTAAATTTTTTGATAAAGGAAAAGACTTAATGCTTCTTGAAATCGGGGAATCGATAGAATTGTAGATATTCAAAAGCTGAAAGCCGAATCAAAAATATGATTCATGCTACTCAACAAAATTCATAAGATATGACTTTCAAAAAAACACTTCTGTTCCTTTGTGCAATTTCATTTTACAGCACTTATGCCCAAAAAGAGGGTTATTGGGACAAAGAGCGCGCCACTACAAGAGAAATTGTTGTTTCTGCCCGTGACCGTATTACCGTTCATACAGAAGATTTACCCGTTGGAACTACTGAAATAGTCTACAGAATTACGCTTTTGGATAAAAACCAGGAAATGACCAATAGTCTGGTGTCGATGCTTAAAGCGATACCGGATCCCTACGGGATAGGCCAGGGTTCTGCAGGAGCTGTTTTTTTGATGTCAAAAATTTCAGGAGACGATCAGTGCACGTATTCGATTTTTACATCCAATGAAAATGCTAAAAAATATGTAAGTGACGGAAAGACAGATACAGCTTGTTTTGCTCAGTTGGAACCAGTCAGTAAAGATGCCAAAAGATTGTCTTTGGATAAATCATCCTGCCTGAAAGAAAATACGACTACGATCTGGTTTGGTTTCGAAAGTAAAAACTGGCTTTTAAACCAAAAGATTGTTTTAGAAGTGGTGCCCTGGGTTGATACCAAACTCAATCGCGGCTGGAATCAGGATAATAAAAACGAAATTATCAGTTTGTGTAAAACCTCTACCATGGCCCAGAAAATGGCTAACTCAGATGATTTCTGTGTTTGCATTTTGAATAAAATAATAAAACAATATCGTTATTCTGAATTTCAGAAGTTATTGGCAATTGAAAAAACAAAAGTGTATAAAGATTTCGGAAATGCCTGCTATAATGATGCGGATATTTCTAAAAACGTTTATAATGATTTAAGAACGCAAATTGCAGCCTTACTAAAAAAAGAAAAATACAACGAGGCTATTCCTAAATTAAACACCATTATTAATGACGGAAAAGCAACAGCAACAGATTACAGCTCAATTGGTTACTGCTATATCCTGACGAAGCAGTATGCAAAAGCAATAAAAGCACTTAAGGAAGGTGAAAAACTGGATGATACGGAATTATTAGTGAAATTGAATCTGGCGCATGTTTATTTGCTAAGCGACGATTATAGTGCTGCAAAATCTATTTATAAAAAATACCAAAACCAGAATGTAACAGACAGCCTGAGCTGGACTGACAAAACGAAGTTAGACTTCACAACATTTCAAAAAGCAGGGATTAAATCCGAAGATTACGAAAGAGTCTTAAAGCTTTTTTAGAATCCTGGCAACACCTATCAGTACTTTAAAAATGAAAGCTACCTACCACAAATATATGCTGGAGTTTAAACGCCCTTCAGGCACTTCACGGGGAATTATGACCGAAAAAGAAACCTGGTTTATTGTCCTGGAAGAAAACGGTAAAAAGGGAATAGGCGAGTGCGGCATTTTAAGAGGATTAAGTGCTGACGATCATGATGATTACGAGGAAAAACTAAATTGGGCCTGTCAGAACATTCATTTGGGTGAGACCACGCTTTGGGAGGCTTTAATCGAATTTCCTTCCATACAATTCGGATTAGAAATGGCTTTTTTATCACTTAAAAGTGAAAGTCCTTATTTGTTATTTCCTTCCGATTTTACAGATAATTCCAGATCAATAGCCATAAACGGATTGGTCTGGATGGGAGAACCTTCTTTCATGAAAGAGCAAATAGAGGAAAAATTAGCGGATGGCTTTAATTGTATCAAACTCAAAATCGGAGCTATAGATTTCGAAAAAGAACTGGAATTGTTACACTTTATCCGAAGTCATTTTTCCGCGGAACAAGTAGAAATCAGGGTAGATGCCAATGGCGCTTTTCCACTAAGTGAAGCTTTAGATAAACTGCAGCAACTCAATAAATTTCAATTGCATAGTATCGAGCAGCCAATTAAAAAAGGAAGTCCGGAAGCCATGGAAGAATTGTGCAAAGTAACCCCTTTTCCTATCGCTTTGGATGAAGAATTGATTGGCGTTTTTTCATTGGAAGAAAAGGAAAAACTACTGCAGAAAATAAAGCCGCAATACATTATTCTTAAGCCAAGTTTTGTTGGTGGTTTCAGAGGAACACAGGAATGGATTACTTTGGCGGATCAATATAACATTGGCTGGTGGATTACATCGGCCTTAGAAAGCAATATTGGACTTAATGCTATCGCTCAGTGGACTTTTCTACAGCATTCAAAAATGCCTCAGGGACTCGGAACTGGCGCACTTTATATTAATAATTTTGACTGCCCACTGGAAGTTTCGAAAGGGCAATTATGGTACAATACCGCTAAAAACTGGTCATCTGATTTTCTGGATAAAGCATAAAAAAACTGGCCGAAAGCCAGTTTTTAAGGTTATTTAGTTATTGGTTTTATTCTTTTCCGGCTCTTAAATTCTCCTGCCAGTCATTTAAGTCCTGCCATTTTCCTTGATAAGCAAGCAACGCCTGTTTGGCCCAGGTACTTGGATTGTGGATAGCATAATTTTCGCCGCCTTCCTCCAAAATGTACTCTAGTTTTTCTGTTGAAGCTTCTGATAATTCAAACCACGTATTGATTCCGGCATTATGGAATAAAGCTTCAATCTTAGGGCCGATCCCTTCCACAATTGTAAGGTCATTTTCTTTTATTTTTTTACCCAGAACATTTTCAGCAAGAGCACTGTCGAATAATAAAAACGCAGCGTCAGGTTCGGCCAATGATTGTGATTGCATTGAAGTAAGGGATATTTTGCCGGCTAATTCGGCTTCTAATGCAGAAAGCCGTGCATTTAAATTTTTCGTATTGGCCTGGCAGGCATCCAGGTCAGCTTGTAAAGAAGCAGCAAGTGAATCTTCATTTTTTGAGTTCATTTTTCCAAGTAAAAAACCTAAAATTCCACAGATTACTCCAACTATCGCAGGTATTAAGATACAAGGTATATTCATGATCGCTGTTTTGATTAATTATTTTAGGATACCGTCAGACGCCGTCGCAATTGGTTTCTCAACCGAATCAATTGGGACAGGTTTCATACAACTGCAGCACAATTTCGGATAAAAAAAGCTGCCTGAAAGTATTACTTTTGCAATGCCTAACAGATAAAGTACTTTTTTAGACATAAGTATAAAATTAAGATCACATCAAATTTAGCTAAAAAATAAATACCTAAAGTATTAATAATCAGTTATTTTGGTATTGTCTTGCAGTTAAGATGCTATTAGATTAAAAATCTGTAAATCAAAAGAGTTTATAGCGTGTCAATTCTAAGACTTAATTAAATTGAGTAACTTGCATTAAAATTAATTTACACATCAAGATGGTTGAAATTGAAAGAAAGTTTCTTGTGAAATCGGATGATTTTAAAGAACAGGCTTTTACTCAAAATAAAATTGCTCAGGGATATTTAAGTTCAATCCCTGAAAGGACAGTTCGTGTCAGAATTAAAGGCCAGAGAGGATTTATTACGATTAAAGGTATCGGACATCAGGGCGGAATGTCCCGTTTTGAATGGGAAAATGAAATTCCGATTGACGAAGCACAGGAATTACTCAAATTGTGCGAAAAAGGCAAAATTGAAAAAACACGTTTCGAAATAAAATCAAGAGATCATATTTTTGAAGTGGATGAGTTTTATGGTGAAAATGAAGGCCTAATTATGGCTGAAATAGAACTAAAATCCGAAGAAGATGAGTTCGAAAAACCAGATTGGCTGGGGGAAGAAGTAACCAACGATCCGAGATATTACAACGCTTATTTAAGCAAAAATCCATTTAAAGACTGGGCAAAAGAATAGTTTATGACACAATATGATTTAATAATTGTGGGAGGCGGTCCTATTGGTCTGGCTTGTGCAATAGAAGCCCAAAAGAAAAACCTGAAATACCTGATTATAGAAAAAGGGGCAATTGTAAACAGTATTTTCAATTATCCTTTATACATGACTTTTTTTTCAACTGCCGAAAGGCTGGAGATCGGAGACATTCCGTTTAATTGCCTCGCACCAAAACCGGGCCGTCAGGAGGCTTTGGAATATTACAGAAATATACATCGTTATTTTAATTTTGCTATTCATTTATTTGAAAGAGTTGCTGAAGTGAAAAAACAGCAAGACGGTTTGTTTAAAATAAAGACCGATAAAAATTCATACGAAGCGAAAAACGTAATTATTGCAACCGGTTTTTATGATATTCCGATCGAAATGAATGTAAAAGGCGAGGAGCTAGGAAAAGTCCGCCACTATTATAAAGAAGCGCACGAATATGCTTTTAGAAATGTTTTGGTGGTTGGCGCTAATAATTCCTCTGTTGATGCTGCTCTGGAATGTTGGAGAAAAGGGGCTAATGTGACTATGGTGATTCGTAAAAACGAAATCAACAATCGCGTTAAATATTGGGCTAAACCCGATATTGAAAACCGGATAGCAGAAGGAAGTATTAAAGCGTACTTCGAATCGAATATCACTGAAATAAAGGATAATGAAGTTGAAATTGAAACTCCGGAAGGAAAAATTACGATAGAAAATGACTTTGTCCTGGCGCTGACAGGTTACAGACCCGATCTGTCATTTCTGGAGAATATGGGAATTCAATTGTCTGATGATGAACTGAAAACACCAACCTATCATCCGGAAACCATGGAAACTAATGTGCCGGGATTATTTCTTGCAGGAGTCATTTGTGGCGGAATGCACACGCACAAATGGTTTATTGAAAATTCCAGAATTCACGCAACTATGATAATAGATTATATTACTGCTTAATAAAAAATAGCCACAGATTAAAAGATTTTAGAGATTAATCCGTTAAATCTTTTAATCTGGTGGCAAAATAAAAATATTAAGAACTACAGGAAAGCATAGAACACCCTACTTTAGAACGGGCCCAATCGGGTCTTTTGGCAAACCATTTTTCCATTTCCGGCTGTTCGTCATAGGGTTTTTGAAGCAACGAGTACAATTCGCTCACCAAAGAAAAATCACCCTGATCTGCAGCATCAATACTTAATTGCGCCATATAATTTCTTAACACATACTTCGGATTTATTGCATTCATTTTAGCAACACGCTCTTCATCTGAAAGCTCTTCTGTTTCTAATCTTTTTAGGTATAAAGAAAACCATGTGATCCAGTTGTCCAACACATTGTTGGCAATTTCTTCGGGAATATAAAAAGCATCTTTAATTTTTTCCAGGGCATATTCAGCCGTATCCTCTTTTTTGATTCGGTTCAGGTTCCTGAAAAAAATTGTCATGTCGGTCTCTGATAATTGTAAATTTTCTTCCAAATCAGTAATTAATCCACTGTCAGTTTCAGTTGAAGTAAATATACCTAATTTACTTAGGAACATTTCTTTATAATCCGAATCAAATGTATTGATAAAAGATTCCAGAATGTCTTCTAAAGGTTTGGCCTCATTAAGTAGCGGATAAAGGGCATTGGCCAGCTGATACAAATTCCATTGTGCGACCTGAGGCTGATTTCCAAATCGATATCTTCTGTTTTGACTGTCAGTCGTATTTGGCGTCCAGTTTGGATCGTAGTTTTCCAACCAGCCGTACGGACCGTAGTCAATTGTAATTCCGTGAATCGACATATTATCGGTATTCATGACACCATGGACAAAACCGACTCTTTGCCAGTGCAAAATCATGTCGCGCGTCGTATCAGCCACTTTTTGGAAAAACTGCAAATATTGTTCTGTAGGCTCACCGTGAATTTCTGGGAAATACTGTTTGATGGTATATTCGACAAATTGTTTCAGGTTTTTCAGTTCATTTCGGGAAGTAATCATTTCAAAACTTCCAAAACGAATGAACGATGGCGCCACACGACAAACAATTGCACCTTTCTCGTAAGCAGGATTTCCATTATACAAAATGTCACGTAAAACTTCATCACCCGAAAGCATTAAAGAAAGCGATCGGGTAGTTGGCACACCTAAATAATACATGGCTTCGGCACATAAATATTCCCTGATCGAAGAACGTAAAACTGCCAGACCATCAGCAGTTCTGGAGTACGGCGTTTTTCCGGCGCCTTTTAACTGAAGGGTAAAAAACTGATTATTATGTTCGACTTCCGTTAAGTTTATGGCACGTCCGTCGCCCAATTGTCCTGCCCAATTCCCAAATTGGTGACCGGCATAACACATTGCATACGGACGTGTTCCGGGAAGGATTTCTCTACCGGAAAAGATATTTAGAAACGATTCCGACTGAATTTCATCCTTAGAAATCCCCACCAGCTCCGCTACAGATTCAGAGGCATGAATGAGTTTAGGATCAGCGGGTTTTGTTGGATTTACGTAAGAGAATAGGGCATTTGAAACCTGACGAATTTCATTGGTTTCGTTCGGGTCTGCTGGCAATTCAACCGTAAATCTATTGTTTATTTTTAAGTTTTTCATTGTGTTGTTAAGCTAATTTATCAGCGTACATTTTTTTTAATTTTTGTATTTTAGGATCAATCACGATTTCACAGTAAGGAGTGTCCTGATTGTTATTAAAATAGTTTTGATGGTCTTCTTCGGCATTATAAAAGACTTCAAAAGGTTTTAGTTCCGTTACAAGAGGATCTTCATATAAAGATGTAACTTCTTCAAATACCTGTTCTGCAATTTCTTTTTGAGTGTCATCATGATATAAAATAATCGAACGGTATTGTGTTCCTTTATCACCTCCCTGACGGTTTAAAGTCGTGGGATCGTGACTTGTCATAAAAATTAAAATCAGGTCATGATATGAAATTATGTCAGGATTAAAAGATACCTGAATCACTTCGGCATGCCCTGTTCTTCCGGTGCAAACTTCACGATAGGGCGGATTTTTGATGAAACCACCTGAAAATCCCGATTTTAAGGCCTCTATTCCCTTTAAATGCTGGACCACAGCTTCAATACACCAAAAACATCCTCCACCAAAAGTTGCAACTGATAAATTTACCATATTGTTGTCGTTTAAGTTCTGTTACCCTATTAATCTGGTAGAATATTATGATAATTTTTTATAAAAAAGACTATTTAATTAAAGATACCAAAAGGTAATCTAATGTTTGAAGTTTATAATTGATAAATTCTCAATTCTATAAAAAAGCAATATATTTGCAATCAAATACAGGCACACCCAATGAATAGCAAAAATAGTACCATCACTTTAGAAACCTATTTTCAGGAATTTAGAAAAAATATTGTGGGCGTAGAGCAGGAATTTACGTCTCCATACGGCAAAAAAAAGATCATTTATACCGACTGGACTGCCAGTGGAAGGCTGTATCGACCGATAGAAGAGAAACTTCTGAATGAATTTGGCCCTTTTGTTGCCAATACTCATACTGAAACTACTGTGTCAGGTACTGCCATGACAAAAGCATATCATCATGCCAGAAATATCATCAAGCGTCATACCAATGCCAGTCAGGACGATGTTCTGATTACCGACGGTACCGGAATGACGGGCGTAGTCAATAAATTTCAGCGTATTTTGGGTTTAAAAATACCGGAAAATCTAAAAGACTGCACGATTGTTCCTGCCGAAAAGAAACCGATTGTTTTTATTTCACATATGGAGCATCATTCGAATCAAACCTCCTGGCTGGAAACGATTGCAGATGTTGAAATTATTCCTTCCTGCGAAAAAGGACTTTTTTGCCTGGATAATCTGGAACAATTATTGAAAAAATATAGCGACAGGACCATAAAAATTGCCTCTATTACTTCATGCTCGAACGTTACGGGATTAAAAACTCCTTTTCATGAAGCGGCCAAACTGATGCACCAGCACAATGGCGTTTGTTTTGTAGATTTTGCCTGCTCAGGACCTTATGTAGAAATTGATATGCATCCGGCAGATCCGGAATCGTACTTAGATGCTATTTTCTTCTCTCCGCATAAATTTTTAGGAGGCCCCGGAACTTCAGGTGTTTTGATTTTCAATAAAAAATTATACCATAATATGATTCCCGACTGTCCGGGAGGAGGAACCGTAAGCTGGACAAATCCGTGGGGTGAACATAAATATGTTGATAATATTGAAGATCGTGAAGATGGCGGTACTCCAGGATTTCTTCAGGTTATAAAAACGGCTTTGGCCATTGAGCTGAAAGAAGAAATGGGAATTGAAAATATCCTGCAGCGTGAACATGAAATTGTTGATTTTGTTTTTAATGAACTGGACGCTGTAGCGAATATTAAAATTTTAGCAGGACAGCATAAGAACCGTCTGGGGGTTGTTTCTTTTTTTATAGATGATCTTCATTTTAATTTAGGTGTAAAATTACTGAATGACAAATTTGGAATTCAAACCCGCGGCGGATGCAGCTGTGCCGGAACTTACGGGCATTTTTTATTGCATGTAGATCAGGAAACATCAAATAAATTGGTCGATGAAATTACCATTGGTGATTTAATCAAAAAACCGGGATGGATCCGAATGTCTATTCACCCAACAACCACTGACGAAGAAATTGCTTTTGTCTGTAAAAGTATTAAAGAACTTGCCGGAAATCATAAAGAGTGGGCTTTGGATTATTCGTATAATAAAAACACAAACGAGTTTATTCATAAAAATGCCAATTCATTTGAAGACGAATTGGTAGCAGGCTGGTTTAACTCTTAAGATTCTAAATAAAAATAAACCCGACAGATTTGAAAACTGTCGGGTTTATTTTTATTTCAACTATTTTGATTCCTGAAATTTTTTGAGCGACAATAACGCCTGTTTCTGAATTTTCCCCTGAAAAAAACCGGTCCAGCCCAATAAGAGGCCGCTAAGGCCAAAAGCTTGTTTGGACCATTTCCACATATCAAAATGATCGGTATGTTTAATGATCAAACCATCCTGAAAAACAAATTCGGCATAAATACGGTTTACAACATTTCTGTTTGTTCTGCTGAAATTATAGGTGGCAACCCAGTTGGCAGAACCCGAAAATTCATCGGCCTTCACATTTGAAAATTCAATTTTTATATTCCCTTTGCTTCTTAAAAGCAACATTTCCCACATTTGAGAAACTTGTTCTTCCTTTAGCAAACCAAACGCAGGATCAATAAAATGTATTTTTGGATGATAGCATTCGCTCATGGTCTTATAGTCCCCATTTCCAAAAGCCGTATAGAACTTAGCAATTAAATTTTCGTTTGAATTCATTTTTTAATAATTAGATCCTAAATATAAGACATATTGTATTGAAAATTATTTACAAAACGCTAATTTCTTTTGCAGTATCATATGATTTTTTGGAAGTGTCGAATGCTGTGGAAAAATAGTCTGTCTTATTGACTGTCGTAAAATATCCGGTTTGATTTCCGAATGTATTGGAGCCTCCGACGATAATAAACCTAATACCTTTAATATCAGTCTTTTTCAATTTAACCATTTCTGCCGGCGTAAAATAATAATACGAAGTTGTTTTGCCATCAGCCGACTCTTTAACATTTTTATCTACACAAGCGATAACATCGCCATTGGCTAAATCTACATAAACACCACCTGAAATCCTTGATTTCTCACTGGCTGTCGCAATTGATAATTTTAAAATTCCGCCTTTTTCTGTTTTTGCCACCTGAACTTTTGTTTCTCCGGTGTATGCATATTTTTCGCAGATAAAAGTATACTCCTGTGTAGCGGGAAAAGGTTTTGAACCGTTTACTGTCATAGTTTCCTGAGCACTTGCCAGAGTCGAAATGAACAACAACACAAAAAGAGGGAATTTTAAAGTCATATTTTTTATTCTTTTAATTTAGTTTCGAAATTCTCTTCCCAGTCCATTGATTTTATGGCTGAAATTAAATTTTCTTCGTTCACAAAAACACGAAGCTCTTTGTTGGCTACCTTTTTGGTATAAGAGGCATGATAACGGTAAATTGTTTCCCGTTTGGTTTTGTAAACACCGTCTAATTTCAAATCAATAAAACTTCCGTAATACTGTCTGAACCGCTGGCATGTTTTTGTCAGGCGCTCCTCGGTGGTATTTTCCATAACCGATTGTGTCACTTCAGTTTCATTAAACGGTTTGAACTTAGAGGTATTACAGGTTTCCAGAACCCTCCTCCCTAAATCATACGCTTTTTTCTGCTGATTGGAATTAATTTCGGACGGTTCAATTTTTGTAATTTTCAGGTCCTCAGTATCTCTGCTGACTGTTTTTGATTTACATCCCACTAATAAGGACAAACATATAATCAATATTGCTTTCTTCATAACTATTTATGTTATTTTTAATAATAAGTTAGGGTCGGGACAATTTTCTATATAAAAATTCAGGTCATTTATATTGCAGACTCCCGGATAATCGCCATTGTAATTTTCAATACTATTGATAATCTGAAAATGCAAATGGGGGGCATAATCCCCGTTAACTGTTGAATTTCCGAAAGTCGCAAAACTTTCCCCTTTTTTGAAAATGTCACCAACCGTAAGGTTTTCTATACTTTCTAACGACAAATGTCCGTATAAAGTATAAAATTTTTCATTTTCCACTTCATGTTCCATAATGATAGTAGGGCCATAATCTCCCAAACCAATATTGTTTTTAAAACTATGGATTCTTCCATCAAGCGGTGCTATAATTTTTGTTTCTACTTTTCCCCATAAATCCAATCCAATGTGAATGTTGCGCTCCGGCCGTGATCCGTCTTTAAAAATGCTGCTTCTCTGATAAAGATTCCGCCCTTCGATATACCCGCCAAATGCAATTTCAGCATTATTTCTTTCTAAATAATTTGAAATAAAAACTTCAAATTCGGCAGCGCTTACAGGTTTGTTTTTAACTAATTCCTTGTTAGTGACCGATAAGTCTAATGGAATGTATTTTGAAAAATTAATACTGGAGTCAATTACTTTTGTAGCAGGCAAGGCTTTTAAAATGGAGACAAGAGTTTTCATAAGGGTAAATTAGGCTACTTTTTCAATGATTATTAATTCGTTATGATCTTCTATTCGGGGCAACATTTTTGACGTAAACAATTTAGGATTTATTTCTGAAATGTACTTCCTGTTTCTTACATTATGTGCTTCATCGAGAATCATGGTATTAAAAAGGATGAAACCCCGGTTTTTCAGAAGAGAACAGACCCGCTCGCTAAAAAACTTTTCAAATAGAAAATTAGGCATTTTTATGTCTTCAAAAACATCAATGATAATTAAATTGTATTGCTCTTTTGTTTTTAAGACAAATTCAAACGCATCGTCAATAATAATCTCCAGCTGTTTGATCTGGTCGAGATTAAAATACTGGTTCGCAATCTGAATGATATCCGGATCAATTTCAACACCTGTTATTTTACGTTTATATTCAATTTCATCGACCAGGGTTTTAATAACACTTCCACCGGCAACCCCAAGCAAAAGAATATGATCCATTTCCAGAATATTTTTATAGCCGATAGTTCTGAGCCCATACCTTAATATACGCTGCAGGCTTCCGTAAGAATAATTGGTGTTTTCAGAATCCAGTACTAATTCTCCATTGGCCCAGGTTACTTCAATGACCTTGCTTCTGGCTGATTTTTTTTTAAATATTTTTATAGGAATCAGATAGCTGAATATTTTTTGAATCATTTTGTCCTCGTTTTACCCAAAAATACCATTTAAATCTTTTATTTTGCCTGAAAAAATAAATTTTAATGAAGAAACAGTTGTATAAATTTATCTTTTTTAAGCTAATGGGCTGGAAGATAGTGGGGATTGAAAATGCGGAAGTAAAAAAATGTATCCTGATGGTAATGCCTCATACCAGCAATCATGATTTTTATTTGGGAATTTTCACGAGAGGAATTTCCGGATTAGAAATGAATTGGGTTGGAAAGAAAGAATTATTTAAGTTTCCGTTCGGCTATTATTTCAGAAGCGTGGGAGGTGAACCGTTAGACCGTTCGGGAGGATTGAATAAAGTAGATTCCATAGCGGCTATTTTTGAGCGCAAGGAAGTTTTCCGCTTAGCTGTTGCTCCGGAAGGAACGCGTACAAAAGTTGCTGAAATAAAAAGCGGTTTTTATTATATAGCACTTAAAGCGAATGTTCCCATAGTGCCTGTAGCTTTTGACTGGGGCAAAAAGGAAGTGAACTTCGGAAAACCTTTTTTTCCAACCGGAAATTATGAAGCCGATTTACAAATATTAAAAAAACATTACGACGGCATTGCAGGTAAAATTCCTGAAAGAGTTTATCACTTTTAACAAAACAATAATAATATTAACAAGATAAAAACCATAATTATAATTTTATCGTAAGTATAAGTAACTTTCTAAAATTATAATTATGAAAAATCTATTTATTACATCTGCATTTTTGGTTTTACTTTTTGCATCTTGCGATAGTAACGACTCTGATAACAACGATAGTACACAAGTACCTGAATTAACATTGGTTACTTCGAGTAATACTTCTGGGAAAATTACTTACACAGATTTATTGGCAACTGCACCAATGGTAAAATCTTTTAACATAGCATCACTGGATGCTGAAGGAATCTCATATGACAGTACAACAGATGCTGTTATAGTAGCTTCACGAACAAATAATAAATTAGAAACCTATAGCGGAATCAAAAGTGCTGCGAAAGCAGGTACAGAGAATTTGACGGTTTCCCTGAGTAGTTTGACCGGTGAATTTACCAACGCCCGCGAAACTGCTGTTTCAGGAGACATAGTTGTAGTGGCTCAGGATCAGCTTGCTTCCAACGGAATGCTAAATAAGTTCTTTGTTTATAAAAAAACTGCTGCAAATTTTTCTTTGTTGAAAACATTTACCACAGATTTTAAATTGTGGGGCATTCACATTAATGGAAATGATTTATATGCTGTTGCTGATTTAACAGGGGATTTGGTTTACTTTAAAGATTATATGAGTAATGCTTCGGGAGCAATTACCGCAACCAAAAGAGTTTCAATTGCAGGTTTAACACGTTCGCATGGTATAACTTATTCAGCATCAGATGATGTAATGATTTTAACAGACGTAGCAAGCGCAGCATCAGGAACAGACGGGGGATTGATTGTAATAAAAAACTTTTCAACTGTTTTTAGTGCTACAATGTCCGGCGGAACAATTGCTTTAATGAATCAGATTAGAGTTTATGGACCCAATTCAACACTGGGGAATCCTGTAGATGTTGCTTATGATTCTGTTACCAAAAAGATTTATGTAGCCGAGAGACTTAATGCAGGCGGACAAGTGTTGACTTTTAACAATCCGACAATGACGGGTGATTTTGCTCCGGTAAATGTAAGGGCTGAAGCAGGAGTAACTTCGATATTTATAGTGAGAAAATAACTATTCTTTATTTTATAACTGGAACGGCCTAAATTCAAATCTGGATTCAGGCCGTTTTTTATTGTATTATCAAATCCCATAAGAATCCCTTAGATGAAAATTATTTTATTTTTTTTTCAAATATCCGTTATTTTCAAATTACGGTATATATATCTTAAATGTTCCGTTTTTATAGAAAAATACAATTTTTTCAATTTCATCTTCATTTGAGACAACATTTGAACTTTTTGTTTCGAATAGATTTCTTTTTTCTTCCTTTATATCTTCGACAGTATCAATTTGTGAAAATAGATCCGCTGAGTTAAAATTGTCACTTAATGAAATAGGAGGGCTTACTTTTTCATTTTCACCAATAACTGCCGATGCATCATTTTTCGGTTCATCTTCTTTTTTAGGGAAACTTCCTTTACCGTTTAAGATCCAATATAAGTCTACGTCCGGAAAAACATCCAGAATTTTTAATACGAAATCAAGACTCGGTTTGTTTCTTCCGGAGAGGAGATGAGACATGCTGGAACGTTGCACACCAATCTTATCTGCGAACGCAGAGGCATTTAATCCATAATAATCGAGGATAACTTCCAGTCTTTTTACAAAATCATCGATGTTTACCATTGTAAATTATTATAATTAATTAGTGTGTTTACAAATGTAATTAAAAGAAACCGTATAACCTATTTTACACTTGTAAATTAGCACTTTAAATTAAATAATGGCACGTTTTTACTATAAGTAGAGTATCTTAACTTATTGATATACATGACTATACTATATTTCATTAACACGATTAACAATTGTCAATACTACGACTGTAAAACAACAGATTAAAGACTCATTTACTGTTTACAAATCTAAATTCTGATTCTTTTTACTTGTTTACAAATGTAAAAATAAAGATGTTTACTTTTGTAAACTAATCGAAATACAATGAATTTAGAAGAATTATTTAACCAATACAAAGAACAATCCATAGAAGGACGTTACCTGACTTTAGATCACATTCAGCCTCTATTAGACAAATTAAATACCAATAATCAGGTTCAGCTTATAGGGAAATCGGTTTTAGACAAACCTATATATAGTTACGAGATTGGTACAGGAGCAACACGTATTTATTTATGGTCTCAAATGCATGGAAATGAAAGTACCACCACAAAAGCACTTTTTGACTTTATCAATGTGTTAAACAGCGGATCTGAATTTGGGAATGCAATGCTTAAGAACTTTACTTTTTATTGTATTCCGATATTAAATCCTGACGGGGCAGCGCTTTATACGCGTGAAAATGCCAATAAGATAGACCTGAACCGTGATTCTCAGAATCTTACCCAGCCGGAAAGTAATGTACTAAGGAATGTTTTTGAATCATTTAAACCGCATTACTGTTTTAACCTTCACGATCAGCGTACTATTTTTGGTGCTGGAGACACCGGAAAACCTGCTACCGTTTCATTTTTAGCTCCTTCTTATAATGAAGAAAGGGACGTAAACGATAACCGATTAAAAGCGATTAACTTAATTGCAGGTATAAATGATGTGCTGCAGGAATATATTCCCGGACAGGTGGGGCGTTTTGATGATTCGTTTAATATCAATTGTATAGGGGATACGTTTCAGTTTTTAGGCGTTCCGACAATTTTATTTGAGGCAGGCCACTACACAAACGACTACAGCCGTGAAATTACCAGAAAGTTCATCTTTTTCTCACTTATTTCGTCTTTCAAAATACTTTCCGAAAACGATTTAGTTGATAACAGATTTTATGATTATTTGAATATTTCACAAAATAAAGTCGTTTTTTATGATTTTATGTATAAAAATATCAAAATAAATTATGATGGTATCGAAATTATTACGAATTTTGTCGCACAATACAGAGAAGAATTGATTGAAAATAAGATTCACTTCAATGCCTACATAGTTGAAGTAGGTGAGCTGGAAAATTATTTTGGACATTACGAATATGACGCTAAAGGAGCGAGTTATTCAGATGACTTGGGTAGTTTTCCGAATTTGAATCAAAAAGCAGATTTTTATTTAAATAAAAATATTAAATTTGTTAACGGATTGATAAAAAGTTAATTTTTATGTGAATTTGTTATTTTTTATATATATTTTTATACTTTGTTATAGCAATTAGTAATATTAATTAAAGAATTATGAGTAAATTTCGTTTAGATGAAGTAGATCACCAGATTTTAGATATGTTAATAGACAATACGAGAGTTCCGTTTACTGACATTGCAAAAAAGCTATTGATATCTGCTGGAACAGTACATGTTAGAGTAAAAAAAATGGAAGACGCAGGGATAATAATGGGATCTTCACTAGCCTTAGATTACGATAAATTAGGGTATTCATTTATTGCTTACGTGGGAGTATTTTTGAATAATACATCTCAGACTAAATTTGTATTAGAGCGAATCAATCAAATACCGTTCGTAACAGTTGCATCTGTTACTACAGGAAAATTTAATATTTTTTGCAAAATCAGAGCAAAAGATACTAAGCATGCAAAAGAGGTAATCTTCATGATCGATGATATCGAGGGAGTTTACAGAACTGAAACTATGATTTCACTAGAAGAAAGTATAAACGATAAGAAGCGTTTGATGCATACTATTTTTAAAAATATGTAATATTTTCTTGAATGCTATATTAAAATATAACCTCAAGTTTATTCTTGGGGTTTTTTTATGACCAATTAACCAACCAACTATAACACGATTATGTATACGTTACCCAAAATTGAGCGTTTTAATCAAGATGTTCTCTCAAAATACCACATTTACAACAGTGTTTTTATAACATTACCTTTTGATTCTATAGATAATACAGGAGCACTGCTTCCTTTATTTACAGAAACATGCGAGACAGGATTCAAAAAACAGGAAACACCTAAAGAAATTTTTGATTTCTTTTCTGAACGATATTTAAACAACGCTTCCGAAACGGAAAAAATCGATTTGATGTTCCGATTTATTCAGTACACAGAACGTCAGATTGTATTATTTGATGCTATTGAAGACGCTGCATTTCCGGAAGTGAATAACATGGAAGGCCGTGGATCTTTGCGTGATATTAAAGAAAAATCAGATGCCAAGGAAAAAGACGATGAATTGATCGAATTCCTGGAAAACTTTAATGTACGAACTGTATTAACAGCGCACCCGACCCAATTTTATCCCGGGCCTGTTTTAGGAATTATCAACGATTTGACTGATGCAATCCGTTTAAATGATTTGTTAAAAATTAAGGAACTATTAGCCCAGTTGGGAAAAACTCCTTTTATCCAAAATGAAAAACCAAATCCTTATGATGAAGCGGTTTCGCTGATCTGGTATCTGGAGAATGTGTTTTATGCGACTTCGGGAGAGATCGTTCATTATTTACAAAAGAATATACTACAGGGAAAAGCTATTCAGAATAAATTAATAAAACTTGGTTTCTGGCCGGGAGGAGATCGTGATGGAAATCCTTTCGTTACCACCGAAATAACTTTGAAAGTGGCAGAACGTTTGCGTACCTCCATTTTGAAATGTTATTATGTTGAAATGAGAAATCTAAAACGTAAGCTAACATTCTCAGGAGTAGATACATTGGTGTCTGAACTTGAACAAAAACTTTATCGTTCTGTTTTTTATTCGAAAGGTGAGATTTACATTACTTTAGAAGAATTATTAACACAGCTGAACCTTATTCGTGATATTATTATTGAAAAACACCAGTCTCTTTATTTAGATGAACTGGAAGCCTTTTTAGTAAAAATAAATCTTTTTGGTTTTCACTTTGCAACTTTAGACATTCGTCAAAACAGCAAAATTCATGATGTGGTTTTTAAGGATGTTGTGAATTATTACCTGAATTCCGGTTCTCAAATATTTCCGGCAAATTATTTTGAATTATCTGAAGATGAAAAATTAATTGTTTTATCTAAAGTAAAAGGCGACTTAAATCCTGCAGACTTTGAGGATGAAATTACAAGATTAACCCTGGAATCTGTTCAGGCAATCAAAAGCATACAGAAAGCAAATGGGGAATATGGTGCAAACCGTTATATTATAAGCAATAACGAAAGCGCACTGAACGTTATGGAGACTTTTGCAATGATTCGACTGAATAATTGGGAAAATCCGACGGTTGATGTTATACCGCTTTTCGAATCGGTTGATGATTTACAAAGCGCACACCATATTATGGAGCAGTTGTACACTAATCCTGAATATTCAAAACACCTAAAAGCAAGAGGAAATAAACAAACGATCATGTTAGGTTTCTCTGACGGGACTAAAGATGGCGGATATTTAATGGCCAACTGGAGTATTTATCAGGCTAAAATTGCGCTTACCGAGATTTCAAGAAAATATGGTATAAAAGCTATTTTCTTTGATGGTCGTGGCGGCCCTCCTGCACGTGGTGGCGGAAAAACACATAAATTTTACGCTTCTCTGGGGCCAAAAATAGAAAATAACGAAATTCAGATTACAGTTCAGGGGCAAACTATCAGTTCCAATTTCGGAACTTTGGATTCCTGCCGCTATAATATTGAAAATTTACTGACTGCGGGTGTGACGAACCAGGTATTCAGCAAAGAAAAAAATGAATTAAGTGCCGATGAGACTGCGATTTTGACACAGTTAGCCGGTTTGGGATATGATAAATATTTAAGTTTCAAAAATCACCCGAAATTCATTCCGTATCTGGAAAAAATGAGTACGCTGAAATATTATTCCAAAACAAATATCGGAAGCCGTCCGTCTAAAAGAAGTAAATCAGAGTCATTGGATTTTGCTGACCTGAGAGCGATTCCTTTTGTTGGATCGTGGAGTCAGCTGAAACAAAATGTCCCTGGATTTTTTGGAGTGGGAACTGCTTTAAAATATTTTGAGGAAACGAATCAATGGGATAAAATCCATGATTTGTACCACAATTCGCTATTTTTTAAAACGTTGCTTGAAAACAGTATGATGTCACTGGCAAAGTCATTTTTACCACTGACAGCCTATATGCGAAAAGATCCTGAATTTGGAGAATTCTGGCAGATTATTTACGATGAATTCCAGGAAACAAAACGTTTATTACTGAAAATTGCAGGACATAAAACACTGATGGAAAATTATCCTGATGGTATAGCTTCTATTCAGGTAAGAGAGCGTATTGTCCTGCCATTGTTAACGATACAACAATATGCTTTGTTGCGTATTAATGAATTAAACAAAGAAAATGAACTGAATGAAGAGTTGATCAAAGTATATGAAAAAATCGTAACCAGATCACTTTTCGGAAATACCAATGCCAGCAGAAACTCTGCATAATTTGGTTTAAAAAGTAATTACAGAATAGTATAAATTATAAAAAATGAATTCAGATCAATTATTAGAAACAGAATATTCCGGTCCCTTCGCTAATTATGTTCGTGAAGCCGGGCAGGTTAATTTAATTGAAGAGTTAGAAATTTCCCTTCATGATTTTATAAGGTTTGTACAAAATATTCCATTGGATAAATTTGATTACCGCTATGCCGAAGGAAAGTGGACGATTAAAGATATCATTCAGCATCTGATTGATTGCGAGCGTATTTTTGGGTACCGTGCTTTGCGTTTTTCCAGAAATGACAAAACAGCATTGCCCGGATTTGAGGAAAATGATTATGTAACAAATACAGATGCAAACAGACGAGGTATTCAGGATTTATTAACCGAACTTTCTGCCGTAAGACATTCAACTTTATTATTTTACAAAAGCTTATCTGAGGAACAGCTTAAAAGAGTGGGTACCGCTTCAACGTACCAGATGTCAGCGGGTGCTTTAGGATTTGTTATCATTGGTCACCAAAAACACCATCAGAAAGTTTTTGAAGAAAGATACTTGTAACTTTTCTTTTTTTCTGATCATAAAAAAATCCCGTGAATTGAATTCACGGGATTTTTTGTTTGCATAAGTGTGTCATTTCGACCGAAGGGAGAAATCGCATCAAGAGCGTAACATCCTGTGCGGATTTAACTCATGTGATTTACTTCGTCTGTTCGCTATCGCTCGAGTCTCCCTTCGGTCGAAATGACAAAAAAATCTTTTAACTACTTATTCCGCTCCACAACTGCAAGTCCAAACCTAATCTTATCATACGGCATTTTTTCTTCAAAATAATCATAGTAAGGTTTTAAGGCTGTTGGGTATTCTAATTCTACCTGCGCTTTATGGAGTAATTTAACTTCTTCATCAGTCACAAAAGAAGTTAAATCAATATCATTTCCATCAACATATAATTTGGCCAAATGTGAAATAATAGTAGTACGGCCTAAATTTCGCTGTGCGGCAATTTCTTCAACAGTAGCACCATTTTGAAATAATTCTAAAGTTGCTTTATAGGTATTGCTCTCTTTTTTGGGTTTCGCATTTGCTTTTTTTACCTTTTCATAATAAATAATGGCATCTATAAATTCGGAGCCGTATTTTTCGAGTTTTGCTTTTCCGACACCATCAATCGCAAGGAATTCCTCGTCGGTCATGGGTTTTAAAGTTTCCATTTGTCTTAGAGCAGCATCACTAAAAATTACGTAAGCAGGAACATCTTCATCACTGGCAATTTCATAGCGTAGTTTTCGCAGTATTTCAAAAAGGGAATTTTTAGCCGTTTTAGCTTTTGTTTCTTTGATTTCGTTTTTATCAATTACTTTTTTAACGACGGTATTCAATTTTACTTTTTCACCTTCAAATAAAACTTTTCTGGCGAAAGGAGTAAGCAGGATTTTATTATGCTGATGAAAGGCAATTTCACAATAGCCCAGATTGATCAGCTGAATAAGGTACTGATTCCAGTCGTACCAGGAGATATCATCGCCAATTCCGTAGGTTTTTAGCGTTTGATAATTTTTTTCGTAGATATACGCGTTTTTCGAGCCTCTTAAAAAATCTACAATTACAGCGAGAGGTTCCGATTCCTGTAAACGGCTAATGGCCGACAATGCTTTTTGCGCGAGAATCGTGCCATCGAAAAAAGTTGGCGGATTTTTGCAAATATCGCAGTTACCGCAATTCTCTTTCACCAGTTCACCAAAGTAGGAAAGCAGAATTTTTCGCCTGCAGCTTAAGGCATCGGCATATTGCTTCATTCTTTCCAGCTTTGCCAGTTGCACATCAGCATTAAGTCCTTCCGAAGCAAATTTCTGAAGCTGAATGACATCTGCGTAACTTTCAAACAAAATTGTTTCCGCCGGTAATCCGTCACGGCCAGCACGGCCAATCTCCTGATAGTATCCTTCAATATTTTTGGGTAAATTGTAATGAATCACCCATCGAACATTCGATTTGTCAATTCCCATTCCGAAAGCAATTGTGGCGCAAACGACCTGACAATCATCATTGATGAATTCGTCCTGTGTTTTAGAACGTATTTTATTATCTAATCCGGCATGATAGGCTTTAGCTGCAATTCCGTTTTTTTTCAGTTTATCAGCCAGCTCCTCAGTGGTTTTTCTGCTCAGGCAATAGATAATCCCGGATTCGTTGGGTTTTCCGTCTACAAAATCAATGATCTGTTTGACACGATCTAAAGCCGGACGAACTTCCAGACTTAGGTTTTTCCTGTCAAAAGATGCTACAAAGGTTTTCGGGTTTCTTAATTTTAATTGTTTGGTAATATCGGTACGCGTTGCTTTATCGGCTGTGGCTGTAAGTGCCAGCACTGGAGTAGAAGGGAAGCGGCTTTTTAAATACCCCAAATTGGTATATGCCGGACGGAAATCGTGTCCCCAGGACGAAATACAATGCGCCTCATCTATGGCGATCAGACTGATTGTCAGTTCGCTAAAAACAACATCCAGATACGATAAACTTTCCGGTGCGATATAAACCAGTTTAAAAGTATTGGATTTTAAATTATCTATAAAGTACTGCTGTTCTTCCGCAGATTGGCTGCTGTTAATGTAGCAAGCCTGAATACCGTTGGTCTTTAGGCTGTCCACCTGATCTTTCATTAAAGCAATCAAAGGCGAAATAACAATTGTAATTCCCGGCAAAACCAAAGCCGGTAACTGAAAACAGATTGATTTTCCTCCTCCGGTTGGCATGATTGCCAAAGTATCCTGACCGGAGAGTATCGTATTGATGATGGTCTCCTGATTGGGTCTGAATTTTTCAAACCCAAAATTTTCTTTTAATTTGGCATGTAATATTTCTGAATTCATCTGGCTGATATTTTCTTAACAGGAACAAATATAGTATTTTTCCTATAATTAAATTAATTTATCGGAACGAATAAAAAAAGGAACCCGATTAAGAGTTCCTTTTGTTTATTTAGAAAGTGATAAATTAATCTTCATCATCATCTTCGTCATCATCGTCAGCAATATCATCTTTGTCTTTATCGTCGTCGTCATCGTCAACATCCGGTTTGTCCAGCGTATCGTCATCATCATCATCGTCAATATCATCATCAAGATCAAGACCTTTCACTGGCTCGATTACATCAACATCTACGTCAATATCATCATCTTCATCGTAATTTTCAATTCTATCAGCCAGTTTAGTACTAATTTTTACTAAATAAATAGTGTCTTCAGTACGAACTTCAACAGCTTCGATCAATTCGTTTTTAGCATTTCTAAAACGGATAACATCCGAATCATCATAACCATCAGGAAATTTTTCAACCAAAAGGTTTAAAATTTCGTTGGTAAGTTTAGCGTAGTCTACTATAACTCTTTTCATAAAATTATCCTATAAATCTAATAAATATGCAAAAATTAACGGAGCAACAATTGTCGCATCCGACTCAATAATAAATTTAGGGGTTTTGATATCTAATTTACCCCAGGTGATTTTCTCATTCGGAACTGCTCCTGAATAAGAACCGTAACTGGTTGTTGAATCTGAAATCTGGCAGAAATAACTCCAAAACGGAATATCATGCATTTCCATATCCTGATACAACATTGGTACCACGCAAATAGGAAAATCTCCTGCAATACCACCACCAATCTGGAAAAATCCAATTCCGTTAGTGCTGTTTTTTGGATACCAGTCTGCTAGGAATACCATATATTCAATTCCTGATTTCATCGTAGAAGCTTTCAGGTCACCTTTGATCACGTATGAAGCAAAAATATTCCCCATAGTACTATCTTCCCAACCCGGAACAATAATAGGTAAATTTTTCTCAGCTGCCGCATACATCCAGCTATCTTTTAAATCTATTTCATAATATTCTTCCAAAACACCTGATAACAACATTTTATACATGAATTCATGCGGGAAATAACGTTCTCCCTTGTCATCAGCATCTTTCCAGATTTTGTAAATGTGTTTTTGTAAACGACGAAATGCTTCATGCTCAGGAATACAAGTGTCAGTAACACGGTTTAATCCTCTTTCAAGCAAAGCCCATTCATCTTCCGGTGTTAAGTCACGGTAGTTAGGAACTCTTTCGTAATGAGAGTGAGCTACTAAATTCATGATGTCTTCTTCCAGATTGGCTCCGGTACATGAAATAATCTGTACTTTATCCTGTCTGATTATTTCGGCAAAAATTTTACCAATTTCTGCTGTACTCATAGCGCCAGCCATACTCACCATCATTTTAGCTCCATTTGCCAATTGTTGTTCGTATGCTTTTGCAGCATCTACTAAAGAAGCGGAATTAAAGTGTAAATAATGTTTTTCAATAAACTGACTGATTGGTCCTTTCATTTTTTTTTGTTTTTTTGTTTTTTTTTGAATTAAAAGTGTAACCTTTTGGATGACACTGCAAATTAATAATTTTATGGTTATTAACTTTTATTTAGCAGTTTTTTTTTATACTTTTTTGGTATAGCCTAAAATCTTTAATACATCGTCAGAAGTCTGCTGTTCTGAGAAAACTTCAGTAGCTAAAATTCCGTTTTCGTCACGATCGATAAGGATATGCTTAGGCTGGGGAATCAGACAGTGGTGTAAACCTCCGTAACCTCCAATAGTTTCCTGATACGCACCAGTATTAAAGAAACCAATATACAGCGGTTTTTCCTTGTTGTATTTAGGCAGGTAAATGGCGTTCATATTCTGTTCGGAATTGTAATAATCATCACTATCACAGGTCAGTCCGCCCAGCAAAACCCGCTCATAGGTATCATTCCAGCGGTTTACCGCCAGCATGATAAAACGTTTGTTTATCGCCCAGGTATCCGGAAGAGTAGTAATGAAAGAAGAATCGATCATATTCCATTTCTCTCTGTCATTTTGTTGTTTCTGATACAAAATCTGGTAGATGGCGCCACCGCTTTCACCTACTGTAAAGGATCCAAATTCCGTAAAGATATTCGGAACATCCACTTCGGCTTCATCACAGGCAATTTTAATCTGATTGATAATTTCATCAATCATGTACTGGTAATCGTATTCAAAAGCCAGTGAATTTTTAATCGGGAAACCACCTCCAATGTTCAGTCCGTCAAGAGTAGGGCATTCCTTTTTAAGCGCGATGTATACTTTGATACATTTTACCAGTTCATTCCAGTAATAGGCCGTATCGTTTATTCCGGTATTAATGAAAAAGTGAAGCATTTTCAGCTCTAATTTGTCATTTTCCTGGATTTGTTTTTTGTAAAAGGAAACGATGTTTTTGTATCCGATACCTAATCTTGACGTATAAAACTCAAATTTAGGCTCTTCCTCAGCAGCAATACGGATCCCGATTTTGAATTTTCCTTTAATTTCTGCCTGAAGCAAATCAAGTTCTTCATAGTTATCAATAATCGGAATAGTATTTTTATGTCCGTTATTGATTAATCTTGCAATATTGCTGATGTATTCGTCCCTTTTGAAACCATTACAGATTACATAAGTACTTTTGTTGATCTTACCGTTTTCCAATAAATTCTCAACGATATTAATATCAAATGCAGAGGAAGTTTCAACATGAATGTTATTCTTGAAAGCCTCATTCATGATATACTCAAAATGAGAGCTTTTTGTACAATAACAATAGTAATATTTTGCCTCGTATTTGTTTTTTTCCATCGATTTTCTGAACCAGGCCTTTGCCTTGTTGATGTTTTCAGAAATTTGAGGCAGATAAGTAAATTTTAACGGAGTACCGTACTGTTCCACCAATTTCATCAAATCGATATTGTGAAATTGCAGGTTGTCTTTATTTAATTTAAATTCTTCTTGTGGAAAGTAGTATGTCTGATTTATTAAGTCCGAATATTTTGTATTCATTTATTTTTCAATATTTAAGATTGTATTATTAATTTAGGAAAACGGTGCTAAATCTTAAATTCAAACCCTAATATTGGCAAATATAATCTGCAGTTTTTCGTGTTCTGCTTTTGAGCATTGGAAAACATCAAAACAAAACGGACTTTTACTATTATAAAAACGATTCAACATCCTTAGCAAGGAACTATTGAGCCGGTTTCTATAAGAACTAAAATGTCTTTGTTTACTGTTTGTTTTCATCGTGGCAAATGTAAAAAATAAAATATACCAAAAGCAATGGTTTTGATTAAAAAAAGTTTAAGATTTATAATCTTCAAACGCGTCCAGAATTAATTTATTTTCAACGGATTGATTAATTTTTATTTTTCCGATTCCTTCAATCAATGCAAATTGAATTAATCCGTACTCATTTTTTTTGTCGTGAATCAGCAATTCGAGGATCGGTTCGATGTCATTTTCTTCAATAGTCACATTGTCATAAATGCTTTGAATTGCGATTTTAATTTCTGCATATTCTGCTGCAGTAATTAAGTTTTTATGGAGTGAAATATAACTTTCCAGGATCATCCCGATTGCAATGGCCTCACCGTGTAACAAAGTCTGTTTCGTTTCGCTTTCCAAAAAGTAACTTTCGATAGCGTGCCCTAAGGTATGACCGAAATTCAGCGCCTTACGGATGTTTTTTTCTGTTGGATCCTGAATAACAATTTCATTTTTAATTTCAACAGAACGATAAATAAGTTCGTCAAAATCAGCATAATCAATTGATTTTAAGTCTAAAAACTGTTGCCAGTAGGCTGCATCATAAATCAGTCCGTGTTTTAGCATTTCCGCCAGTCCTGAACGCATTTCGCTTTGTGATAAGGTTTCAAGGTATTGTGTATCAATTAATACCATCTGAGGTACATTAATGACCCCAATCTGATTTTTCAGGTTCCCTAAGTCTACTCCGGTTTTTCCTCCAACAGAAGCATCGACCATAGACAATAGGGTAGTTGGGATATTGATAAAATCTACGCCGCGTTTGAAAGTCGAGGCTACAAATCCGCCTAAATCAGTCACCACACCGCCACCAAGGTTAATAACAAGCGATTTTCTGTCGGCACCAAGCTCTGTTAAAACCTTCCAGATTTCGATACAGGTTTCGATATTTTTATTGATTTCACCGGATTCAAATTCGATTATTTCGATGGTTAAATCAGTTTCAAGTAAGGGCAAAAATTTAGGTAAACAATGCTCATTTGTTTCATTATCAACTATAATAAACAAATTAGAGTATTTATTTTCTTTTAAATGTGTATTTAAAGCTTCGTATGCATTTTGGTTGAAATGCACCAGATAATTATTGGCCTGAATGGATTGCATATTTTTTTGGTTAATTGAATCCGCAAAATAAGGCATTTTTAACTAAATAATATTGAAACTCTGTCTATATTTGCACAAAAAAATAACCTAAATGGAAAAAATATTCGACAATACTCAGGTTGCATTTTCGTTAAAAAGCGATACGGAACTTGACAGAGCTTATTTTCTTTTTAAAATGATCGACAGCGAACCCTTGGTGAGGATAGGAACTGCTGTTACCAATTTTGCTATTAAAGCACATTTGCCAGTAGAAGGATTAATCCGTGCAACCGTTTTTGACCATTTTTGTGGTGGTATCAACGAAGACGATTGTATTACTGTAGTAGACAAAATGTTTACAAAAGGCGTTTCATCTGTTTTAGATTATTCAGTTGAAGGAAAAGAAGAGGAAGAGCAGTTTGACGCTGCTTTGGAAATGACTTTAAAAACAATAGAATTTGCCAAAGAACGTCTGGCGATTCCGTTTGCGGTTTTTAAACCAACCGGTTTAGGCCGTTTTGAATTGTATGAGAAATTAGGCGAAAAACAAACTTTGTCTCCGGCAGAACAGGCAGAATGGGACAGAGTAGTGGCCCGTTTTGACAAGGTTTGCAGTGAGGCTCACGCCAAAGATGTTTCTTTACTGATTGATGGTGAAGAAAGCTGGATGCAGGATGCCGCTGACGATTTGGTTACCGATATGATGCGCAAATACAATAAAGAGAAAGCAATTGTTTTTAATACATTACAAATGTACCGTTGGGATCGTTTGGATTATTTGAAAAGGCTGCATGCGGTTGCCAAAACAGAAGGTTTCTTTATTGGAATGAAACTCGTTCGCGGTGCTTACATGGAAAAAGAAAACAAAAGAGCCGAAGAAAAGAATTACGTTTCCCCAATTTGTGTTTCTAAAGAAGCAACAGATGATAATTACGATTCAGCTGTACACTATATGCTGGATCATTTAGATACCATGTCCATTTTTGC
The DNA here is from genome assembly GCF_003996965.1 of Flavobacterium cupreum. GTDB lineage: Bacteria > Bacteroidota > Bacteroidia > Flavobacteriales > Flavobacteriaceae > Flavobacterium > Flavobacterium cupreum. The sequence goes on from NZ_QWDM01000020.1 coordinate 108,243, forward strand.
AGGAACTCACAACGAATTGAGCTCTTATAAATTGATGGAAATGATGCAGCAAAAAGGAATTGCGAAAAATGATAACAGAATCTGGTTCGGTCAATTGTACGGAATGAGTGATAATATCAGCTACAACTTAGCCGAAAACGGTTATAACGTTGCTAAATACCTTCCGTTTGGACCTGTAAAAGATGTGATGCCGTACCTAATCCGTCGTGCTGAAGAAAACACTTCTGTAGCAGGGCAGACCAGCCGTGAATTATCGATGATTAAGGCGGAGCGTAAACGCAGGAAGGGGAAGTAGTTTTCAGTCTCAGTTTAGATTTTTAGATTTTTAGATTTTTAGATTTTTAGATTTTTAGATTTTTAGATTTTTAGATTTTTAGATTTTTAGATTTTTAGATTTTATAAAAAAACTCCATTTGCTATGCAAATGGAGTTTTTTTATTCTTAAACCCGACAGGTTTTTAAAACCTGTCGGGTTTGTTTAAAGTTTATCATTGGAATTTGGAATTTAAAAAATTTGGAATTTCAATTCTTACGAGTTACTAAACTGCAGATTACTTAAATTTTTGTAAATCCCGTTTTCAAGGTTTATCAATTCCTGGTGTGTTCCTTCTTCTGATATTTTTCCGTTGTCTAAGACCAGAATTTTATCGGCATTTCTGATGGTAGACAGACGGTGCGCGATAATGATGCTTGTTCTTCCTTCCATCAGTACTTCTAATGCTTCCTGAACTAATTTTTCGCTTTCACTGTCTAAAGAGGAAGTCGCTTCATCTAAGATTAAGATACTTGGATTTTTAAGCAATGCCCTTGCAATAGCGATACGCTGCCGCTGGCCGCCTGATAATTTTACGCCTCGTTCTCCTACCAAAGTTTCGAATTTCTCCGGGAAACCGTCTACAAAGTTGAATGCGTTGGCTTGTTTGGCCGCTTGGATGATTTCTTCATCGGAAGCCTCGGGTTTTCCGTATGCGATGTTTTCCTTGATGCTTCCTCCGAATAAAATTACATCCTGCGGAACGATACTCATGTTTCCACGAAGGTTTTCTAAATCATAATCATAGATATTTTTTCCGTCAACGGTGATTTCTCCTGAGGTGATATCGTAGAAACGAAGCAATAAGGAAGAAATAGTCGATTTACCGGCACCACTCGGTCCCACAATCGCAATTTTCTGACCAAATTCTGCCGTAAAATTGACATCTTTTAGCACTTCGACTTCTTTTCGGGAAGGATAGCTGAAGGCTACATTTTTGAAGGAAACATTTCCTTTTATTTTTTCGATCGGTGTAGTTGCTCTTTTTGCATTGATTTCTTCCGGGGTTTCTTCCAGTAATTCGAACACACGTTCCGTAGCACCAACTGCTTTCTGGATTTGTGCATACATTTCGGCGATTCCTCCAAAAGAGGCCCCGATAAATGTGGTATAAAGTACAAATGAAATCAAATCACCCACACCTTCAACTTCGCCTTTGATCGTTAAAGTAATTCCATACCAAACGACAGCCACTACGCAGCCAAAAAGACAAAGAATAATAAAGGACGCGAAATAACCTCTGTACTGACCGCCTTTAATAGCGATTTTTACAATCTCTTTTATTTTGTTTTTATAACGCTGAATTTCGTACCATTCATTAGCAAAAGCCTTTACATTGCTGATTCCCTGAAGGGTTTCTTCGACGATAACCTGGCTTTCGGCTACTTTATCCTGTGTTTTCTTTCCGTACTTACGAATAAATCTTCCGAAAATTACAGCTGCAACGGCGACAATAGGGACAATAGCCAGCATCATTAACGTTAATTTCGGACTGATGCTTCCTAAAATAACAAAACCACCAATGATTAAGATTAACTGACGTAAAAATTCAGCAATGGTCGTGGTAAAAGTATCCTGTAACTGCGAAATATCGGCACTGATGCGGCTGTTGAGTTCACCAACACGCTTTTGGGCATAAAAAGACATTGGGAGTTTAACCAGATTCTCATACAAGGCAAAACGGATATTTGACAGGGAGTTCTCTGTAAAATTTACAAAAAGCGAAATCCTGAAAAAAGAGAAAATAGCCTGTAGTGTCAGGATTCCCATAAGTCCAATAGCAATTTCATTAGCCCTGCTCAGGTCTTTTTTGGTTACACAATCGACTAACATTCCCATTAGTTTAGGGAAGGCGAGGGCAGTGGCACTGGTCAGTAAAAGAAAAACCAAACCGAGGAAAAATTTCCACTTGTGGCTTTTACCATATTTAAAAATTTGAAGTGCTTTTTGAAGTGAATTAGAGTTTAATTTAGCTTTCGGTAAATCGTTTTCCTGGAATCGTGGCATTTTAGTATACTATTAAGGTATGCAAATGTATGATTATAGCATCGCACTACAAAAGATTATTCGAGATTACCGTTTGGGATTTTGTTTTTTAACTAAATTTTAGAAAAAGTAAAATTTAATCGCCATTTTAAGGAGCTGAAAAATAGAGTACTAAATAATAATAGTAAAAAATATTTCATTTTTTTTCTAAATATGCTTGCAAATACAAATTCTAGCTGTATATTTGCACTCGCAATCACAAAATGATAGCAGCCTAATAAAATAGGGCGATTAGCTCAGCTGGTTCAGAGCACCTCGTTTACACCGAGGGGGTCGGGGGTTCGAACCCCTCATCGCCCACTTTGAGGGATAACAGAAATGTTATCCCTCTTTTTTTTGTATATAAGATACCCTTTTTCCTCCATTTTACTGGCATTATGAGAAAATATATCCATCATTGTAGGTGTTCGATATATACCCTCTTGATAGTACAAGTTGCCATCGAACACCATGTTCACAAAGGCACGTTTCTGCAAAGTATTTGCTCTGCTGTAAACATATCGTATATCTCCCAATAAATCGAGATTACTTTCTAAAATTTCAAAAGCTTTACCTTGGTTTGTGTTTAGTCTTTCTATCGATGCTGTAAGGGTCAGGATATGATCGCTGTATGTAGAATACCATCTATCGTAAGTATCTTTATTTATTTCGTCCCTGAACCATTTTTCTTCCACGGCATTTAATCTCTGCTGTATCTCTTCAAGTTTATGCTTTTTGTCTACTGCTTTTTTCTTGTTTGTTTTTAATTCCTGCTCAATGGAAGCATAACTCCCATCTCTTATCTCCTTAATCAGTTTTTCTGAAACACTCATTAGTTCGCAGGCGTTTAAGAACTGCTCATGTGCTTTTACAGCACTTATGTTATTGTGCTTGGAATGCTTGCATTTATAATAGTAGAAATATTTTCCAGATTTGCCACGGGAAGGAGCACCTGTAAGGGGTGTACCGCAATGACATTTTACAACGCCCCTTAATGGTATCTCATCATCAACGGTTACCTTTACTTTATCTTCCTTTTTCATTTTGGACTGAACCATTGTCCATGTTATCTTATCCACTATTGGCTCGTGAATAGCTGGGAAAAGACCGCCCGGCAGATCCTTGAACGGCTCAACCTTTACCAGTCCTGCATAAACAGGATTTGCCAGCACGCGGTCAATAGCCATATTGCCTTTTCTGTCAAAACCAGACTGGTACGCCATTTCTTTTATTTTATATAAAGGCACATTACGAAGGAACATATCATAAATTAATCGGACAATTTTAGCTTCCATCTCGTTTACTTCAAGATGTCGCTGTTTTCCTTCACCAACCTTGCTGTAGCCAAAAGGTTTTTCTCTGGTAAGAAAACGACCTTCTTTAGCACGGGCAGTGTAGAGTCCGCCACGCACTTTAATACTCCTGTTTATATTATCTTCTTCGGCAAGCAGTAATTGTAAGCCTGCCCTGAAAAAGCTTCCCGGGGTATCATAATCAAAGACTATCCCTTCTGTCACACTGATAATCTGAATACTATATTTTTTTTGGAACTGCTTGACCATGTTCATAGCTTCGCCAGCATCTCTGCTAAAGCGGTCAAGCTGGTCTACAAGCAGATAATCAACGGATTTATAATGCTTGGCTATAAATGCCTGCAATTTTATAAAATCAGGACGGTCAAAAGTCTTGGCACTTTTCCCCCTGTCAATGAAAGAATCCACCAGCTGTATGTTGTTATATTGCAGGTACTGGTCAGTGTATAATTCCTGTCTTTCAATCGAGCCATTGCTCTGCCCCAACTGGCTAAATCTTAAATATCTAATCGCTCTCTTCATATAATTCTTTCAATGTTAATGAAACAATAATTTCAATCATTAGATTTACTAATTTCTGTTCTTTTTCTCTTTCTAAATCCTCATGATTTTTTGATACAATATCATTATTTTCAAACTGTTCATCTTTTAAATTTTCCATGCCAAACATCGTTAAATTCAATTAAGATGCCATGTGTCTCACGGCATCAAAACTAATTTAAATTACAATTTTGCAGTTTTAATAATTTTGCTTTTATTGGAATGACGTGGCTTCTTTTGGCTTTAAACACTATAAAAGATTATGTTCTTCAAATTCCTCCGTAAGCTGTACAATTTTTTATAAAATGGAGATTCTAAAATCTCCACTTCCAATTTTGCAACTACATCTAGGATGCAATTTGCACTAACCAGCAATTAATAAAAACAAAATAATGTATCCTATCAATTATTTATATAGGCTACAAGATAAATCATGTATCATACATAAGAGTTATATCAAACATCATTATCGACATAGTTTTTCCTAAACTTTCGCTTTTGTGCTAAGCTTTTTTAATGTGCTTTTCTTCAAATTCCTCGGTGAGCTGTATGATCTTTTGGCATAAAACAGCAAATTCTGCGGTCTGCTTTTCCAGTTTGTACAGATATGCCGAAGCTTTCTTTTCGGAAAATCTTTGATATAGAATCTTGACAACCTGATTGTAATTTACCCCGACCGACCTAAACTGGCTGTAGAAAGAGGTCAGTCTCATATAATAATCCATCGTCGCTTTATCAATCTTGACTATTTTGACTCCCTTTTGAAAAACACACGCTGTAATAAAGTGCGCCATTACACGCATTCCAGATGCTTCAAAAAGAGACAGGAAACGTGCATTTTCTTCTGCGGTAAAACTGATGGAATAGCGATGCAAAGCGGGATCTATTTTTGGTGGCCTTCCTCCTTTACGCGGGTTCTTTTTCTCTTCATTTTCCATGACTTTAATTGCTGTTGTTAATTGCAACTAATATATTTTATATTCAGTATTGTTGACATAATGTGGATGTACTTGGAAGCGCTTAGAAGCATTTGGCTTATTTATTCCAAAGACACTTAAATCTTTTAGATTGGACATCCTCTGCCAAATAAAGCCATTAGAGGACACTTCAAAAGAGCAGGGCTTTTTCAGACTTAATTTTCTGAAAATATAAAATTATGCTCTGTAAAGAAACTGTTACTTCGGAGATGTGGGAACTTCTCCAAAGACTTATGAAAGATGAAAATTTGAAAGACCATATATTGGTTGGCGGTACGGCGCTGGCCTTAAGATTAGGACACCGCTTATCGGTAGACATAGATCTTTTTACAACAAAAAATTTTGATCCGCAGACGATGCTCAAATACCTGCATGCTACTTACGGTGTGGATGAAAGGGAAAGCCGACTCTACAATAACACAGTTCTTACGTACATCGATAATATAAAAGTTGATATTGTAACGCACAATTATCCTATTCTGAATTCTGTGGAAACAACCGAAGGAGTCCGCATGATTTCCAATGAAGATATTGGGGCAATGAAACTCCATGCAATCCATCAGAACGGCACCCGATACAAGGATTTTGTCGACATGTACTTTATGCTGGAGAAAGAACCTCTTAAATTTTATCTGCAAGCCTATCAGAGAAAATATGGCAAAGATCCGTACTGGGCTTGCAGAGGCCTGAATACTTATGACAAGATTGACACATTTGACGGTGTAGATATGCTGAAAGAAAAAGAGCAGAATTGGAAAAACATCCAAAAGCGTTTGGAACTGGCAGTAAAAAATCCTTTATATAAATTTAAATCAGAAAGCCAGGATTTACCAATTAACCCCAATAAAAAGAGAGGTTTTCGCAGGTAATTCAGCAGAAATTGCTTATATTTGATACTAACCATTATTAAAGAAACAATGGAAAAACTGCCTAAAAACATACCCAATCTCCATCCTAAATTCTTCTGGGATTTTAGATTCGACAGCATTGATTGGGAAGGAGCATATAAAATGGTTATTGCCCGCATTGTGGAGCGTGGAGGTCAGGATCAAGTTGACGAAATCGTCCGTTTTTACGGACGTGAAAAAGTAATCAAGGCAGTCCGTGAAGAGATTTCCTTTCTGCCCAACTATGCAATTGAAGATGCACTTAAATTCTTTCCCGAACTAAAAAAGGAAGATATGTACTGCTACCTTAACCGTAAGGACAAACCGTATCACTGGATATAGTACTTCGGACAGGCGGGACGCTTTCAATCTTGCATTACATCTCTAACTTGGTTTTTCTTGGTTTGCTTATTTCCTGTTCCTTATCCTGCGATTGTTTGACTGCAGTGTTGTTGTACTGGCTTGTGTGCTGGCTTAGCGATTTGTTTTGGCTGGGACTCTCAACAGCACCCTCAGGATTATTTACACGACGAAAAACCGTTTTAACCGGGCCAATCAGATTCGAAGGTTTTTGAGGTTCTTTTTGATTTTCCTTGATTCTTATAAACAATAGCCTGCCCAAGAGTTTTCCCAATCCCGATCTGGTCGGATTTTTGAGCTGTCTCAGGAAATTCGACAGAAAATTGGAAATCACATCTCCGCTTTTATCTACCTGCATAAACGGCCTTTTTTCTGTTTGTTTTGTTTTTTTTATTTCTTTCCTTTTTTCCTGAACTTCTTTTTTTGCGTTTCTTTTTTTCATAATTCCTGATTTTGCGACAGAAGGTATTCATTAGGCTTATACATTCCCTATTGTGGCACTTCGTGGCTTTAATTGGCAGAATATAGCGGGTATTGCATTGCAGATGCTATGGACGGATTGGATTTTATATTTTTAATAAGCATTTAAACGAGAAATAATAAAAAGAAAATCAAGGTAGTTCGGGATAGCTTGGCGAGCCAAAAGACTACGGCATAATGTCTTGCTCGTTCCTCCCAAGCCACCCTTCGGGACTTATTCCGTTTCCTTTTGGCCTGCCTGCATCCCGTACTTTCAAAACTGCTTTCTTTTTCTTTTTTTCGGTTTTTCTGTTCTCTTTTTGGAAAAACCGGTCAATTTGACCACCTAATTCCGGAGTAAATTGACCACCCGTTCCGGAGCAAACTGACCACCTAATTCCGGAGCAAATTGACCACCAGGTTTTGTGGTGAATTAAGTATTAAAAA
>NZ_QWDM01000210.1 GCF_003996965.1 Flavobacterium cupreum
ATCAACAAGGTCAACAAGGTGCTCGGACGCGACATCCCGATCCTGATCATGGGAGAGACCGGCACCGGCAAGGAGTTGCTGGCCCAAGCCATCCACAACGACTCGCCGCGCGCGATGGGGCCGTTCATCGCGGTCAACTGCGCCTCGATCCCGGAGACCCTGATCGAGTCGGAGCTCTTCGGCTACGAGGACGGCGCGTTCACGGGTGCGCGCAAGAAGGGCGCGGTCGGCAAGATCTTGCAGGCCAACGGCGGCACCCTGTTCCTCGACGAGATCGGCGACATGCCGTTCAGCCTGC
>NZ_QWDM01000211.1 GCF_003996965.1 Flavobacterium cupreum
CACATTTTCGCCAACCACGGCGTGACGCTGCGCGGCGTGGTGCACGACACGCTGCTGCAGTCGTACGTGTTCGAGTCGCACAAGTCGCACGACATGGACAGCCTGGCGCTGCGCCACCTCAACTACACCACCATCGCCTTCAGCGAGGTGTGCGGCAAGGGCGTCGGGCAGATCTGCTTCGACCAGGTCGAGCTGGGCCGCGCGACCGAATACGCGGGCGAAGATTCCGACATCACCCTGCGCCTGCACCAGGCCATGAAGGGCCATGTCGAGGGCGACCCCAAGCTCGCGTACATCT
>NZ_QWDM01000212.1 GCF_003996965.1 Flavobacterium cupreum
GCAACGTCGGCGAGCGCACCAACGGGACCGGCGCGAAGGCGTTCGCGCGCATGAGTTTGAACGAGCAGTACGACGAGGCGCTGTCGGGGGCGCGCCAGCAGGTCGAGAACGGCGCCCAGGTCATCGACATCAACATGGACGAGGCGATGCTCGACTCCGCCGCCGCGATGACGCGCTTCCTGAACCTGATCGCGTCCGAGCCCGACATCTCGCGCGTGCCGATCATGATCGACTCGTCCAAGTGGTCGGTGATCGAGGCCGGCCTCAAATGCGTGCAGGGCAAGGCGATCGTCAACTC
>NZ_QWDM01000213.1 GCF_003996965.1 Flavobacterium cupreum
CGTCCTTGCGGCACTCCACGCCCTCGGTGGCCTTGACCTGGTCCTCGATCGTGTAACGCTTCTTGGCCTCGGTACGGCTCATCAAACGCCCTGCGCCGTGGCTACAGCTGTTGAAGCTCTCCGGGTTGCCTTTTCCGCGCACGATGAAGCTCTTCGCGCCCATCGAACCAGGAATGATCCCAAGCTCGCCCGGACGCGCCGACACCGCCCCCTTACGCGTGATCAGCACATCTTTGCCAAAGTGGTGCTCCTTCTGCACGTAGTTGTGGTGGCAATTGACCGCTTCCACGTGCGTCT
>NZ_QWDM01000214.1 GCF_003996965.1 Flavobacterium cupreum
TGATCTGTTCGGTCAGCGCGGCGACCAGCGCCGGGTTGCAGTGGCCGAGGCTGGAGACGGCGATACCGGAGGTGAAATCGAGGTAATGCTTGCCATTTTGGTCGAACAGATCGAGGCCGGCGGCGCGCACGGGCACCATCGCGGCCGGGGCGTAGGTCGGGACGAGGACCTCGTCGAAAGTCTGCCTCGTGACAGGCCGCGTTGTGACACCCGAATCAAGCTTAGCGTTCATGGCAATTTCCATCCAAAGTGAGGTGCGCCCCGCGGCTCCAACAGCTGCGAGTGGAGACCCATTA
>NZ_QWDM01000215.1 GCF_003996965.1 Flavobacterium cupreum
GCGCACCCCGTTCCTGCTCGAGCGCTTCCCCGGGCTCGACCCGGCCAGCCTTCAGGACCCGGCCCACGTGGCCGAGGCGATCAAGGCGGTGCTGCTGCTGCCCGAGAGCGTGGTCGCCGAGATCACCGTGCTGCCGCTGCAAGAGTCGTCATGGCCGTGACCATCAAGGCGGTTTTCCTCGACAAGGACGGCACCCTCGTCGACGACATCCCGTTCAACGTCGAGCCGCGCCGCATCACCCTGCGCAACGGCGCCGGCGCCGGATTGCGCCTGCTGGCCCGCCTCGACTACCGCTT
>NZ_QWDM01000216.1 GCF_003996965.1 Flavobacterium cupreum
CAACCTGCGCACCGCGCGCCAGTGACCGGGGCGCCCACCCGGGCGCCATGCCATCCGGTTTCGATTTACAATAAAACACCAGCGAGGCGCACCCGCCGCGCCCCCGGGCATGGTCCGCGCCGCGCGCGCGGCCGTGCAAATATCAGATCCGGGGCCGCGTGGCTTCACAAAAGCGCGCCAATCGCGTGATTTCGCGAAGGAAATTTTCCCGCGACCCGGCGCGGGCCCGCGGACCGCTTCCCGGGTGGCACAACCTGTGGTCGACTTGCCAAATAGCAATACCAAACAATTCGCAG
>NZ_QWDM01000217.1 GCF_003996965.1 Flavobacterium cupreum
CTTGTTCCTGCTTGGCGCAGCACCTGCTGCCCATGCCGACGTCGACTATCAGCTGCGCGTTTCCGACGCCGCCCAGCATCTGGCCGAAGTGCGCGCCACCTTACCCGCAGTTGCCGGCAATACGCTCGATGTGCAGATGCCAAACTGGCGCACTGGCCGCTACCAGATCGTCAACTCCGCCAACGGCGTCGCCAGTTCAAGGCGGTCAACGCCAAGGGCCAAGCGCTCGCCGTCAGCAAGACCGACAAGGGAACCTGGCAAGTGGCCACACGCCCTGGCGACGCCGTCACCGTCAG
>NZ_QWDM01000218.1 GCF_003996965.1 Flavobacterium cupreum
TGTTCGAGTCCATCGGCTTTGTACTGTATATGATTGTACAAAAACCAATAAATCTTATCACACGTTTCTTTCAATGAACTTTTTTGCAACACCTTTGCAACTTCCTTTGTCTGATGGTTATATTTTACAACCATTTCTTTAATCATTCTCACCGTATCAAAAGTATTGCCGTTGCCCAGTTTAGTCTTATCACAGCTAACACGTGGAAACAACGGTTCGTACTCCTGACCGCCTAAGATGTTCCTTTGTAACAAGTTATCAATATCCATTTATCTCATTTTCGTTCTTGTGTTAG
>NZ_QWDM01000219.1 GCF_003996965.1 Flavobacterium cupreum
CACCCTGATGGGATTGATCAACGACCCGGGCCTCTTCAAATGCGGCATCAACTGGGTCGGCGTGACCGACATCGGCCTGATGTACACGGTCAAATGGAGCGACCTCGGCGACAGCTGGAAGAAATACGGCATGCCGCAGTTGGTGGGCGACCCCGTCAAGGACGCGCCGATGTTCGAAGCCAATTCGCCCCTGCGCCACGCGGCGCGGCTGCGCCAGCCGCTGCTCATGGCCTACGGCAGCGCCGACGAGCGCGTGCCGCTGGTGCACGGCACGCGCTTCCACGACGCGGTCAAG
>NZ_QWDM01000021.1 GCF_003996965.1 Flavobacterium cupreum
TTTTTAATACTTAATTCACCACAAAACCTGGTGGTCAATTTGCTCCGGAATTAGGTGGTCAGTTTGCTCCGGAACGGGTGGTCAATTTACTCCGGAATTAGGTGGTCAAATTGACCGGTTTTTCCAGTGACGGTACTAAAATAGTAGAAAAAAGATTCAATATCACTACAGGTACATTTACGGCTATTCCGTAATAATATCATTTATTATTTAACTAAAAGCCACTCCTTTTGAAGTGGCTTTTTTGATTCTTTGTGAACGCAGATTGCAAATCTGTATTATCGTAATATTTATAGGTCGTCTTTAACTATAAAATAAACCAATCCTAAAGCTCCTGCTAACATTATAAAATACCCAACCCATAAATTTCTGGTTTCATATTTTTCAGAAATCATATCATGATAAGACCCTTTAAATCCTTTGAAAATCCAAAAGAAAAGCCCTCCAATCCATATTGATGTTAATTTTGATGCAAATAGTTCTCTTGACATAATTATTTTTTTGTTAATGTGGTTTGTAATGCTTTAGCAAAATAAACTGATGCTGAAGAATGAAAATCACTGTTATTTAATCCCTCTGTTTTTGACTTTCTACTTACTTCTGAAAATTTATTATCATTTCCGACAAGTTTTCGAACCGCAAAATTAACAAGCCTACCATAACCGCCAGATGTGGCATGAGGGTCTTCAGGTCCCTTGTTCAAATCATCAACTACCTCTTGGTCATTTCTAATTGGTGTTTTAAATATACCATGACCCTCATCTAAGTATTTATCAAATGTAGCTCCCATTGGACCAATTGATTTATTATCAGTAGTTAAAACTGTATCTGAATTAGTTGACATTATATTATCTGTTGGGATATCAGAACCATTTTCACTAACTAGAGATTCTGTAACTGTAGTGGTAGTAGATACGCTATTATCTGTCTTCAATACCTCTCCAGCACTATTTATTACTGTATTAAAATTCATAGTTGTATTAACTGTACTTGTTGTTTTGACTGTGGCTCCAAATTCATTTTTTCGAGAAGATGAATTTGTTTTTGTGGTATTAACAGTTTCATTAATTGAATATGTTTTATTTTTACTGTTATAAGAAATAGAGTTAAGTTTATATTCGGAGGGGTCGGTAATACCACCAATCGCTTCCATTCCATCAGGGTCAATAAAGAAGACAGGATTATTCAACGCATAAACATATGGTGAAAAACGTCTTGATTTTTCAGCCAATGGGTCAATATTCATCCAGCGACCAAGAGCAGGGTCATAATTACGTGCTCCATAATCGTAAACGTTAAGCTGTAACTCGTCTTGGAACTCTTTTCCATTGTACTTATACTTATAATTAGATGCTACCATTACATCGGTAGGTCTTTTTTGTTGTAGCCCAAAAGGATAATATTGGTTTTCATCCTGAAGAACAAGATTTTTGTCATAGCTCAAACGGATATTACCCAAATGATCCTTGTACTGGTATACATATTTGTAAGAACTTCCTGAAACTTCCACATACCCTTCGGCTGTTGGAAAAAATTTAGGTAGCGCACTTACATATTGGTAACCGCCTAGATAATCTGTCGTTATAGCAGTTTTCCCCGTTTCATTTACAATTTTCTGTACTTTTTGTCCCACAGCATTGTAAATGTACACAATATTTCCAGTGGTGGCAAAAGTTATCTTAGTTGGTAAATTTAAGTGATTGTAAGTAATAGCCGTGATGTTTTTATTGTTGTCTTTGGTCATATTACCATTGGCATCATAACTGTAATCGTCCGTATTGGCGGCACTGTCAGCAAAACCATAAATTTTAGTAGTAGCGGGGGCGCTATCGACTACTTTTAAAAGCTGGTTGGTGGTATTGCTATTGGTATAAGTGTAGACCAAAGCATCAATTTGTGTGGCAGTTTCACTGTTTCCGTTACGACTGAGACTTCCTATGTTTCCATTTTTATCATAGGTCAGGTTCTCACTGTATGCATTGCTAACGGTAGCATCACGTTTATAAAAACTTGTCCTGAGTCGGTTAAGATTATCATATAAATAAGCATATCCTCGTATTACCGGGGTTGCTTCAGAACTACTGATCCAGAAGGTCTCCGAGATATTTCCGTTGTATAGTGCTTTACCACCTGTAATGCCAGGCATATTATTATAATTAATCTTAAAAGCAAACAAATCTTTTGGATCACTGCCTTGCTGAAGCGCAGCCGTATTGTTAATCCCCGTCATCCATCCACGAATGTTATAGGTAAAATCTACTTTTTGGGTTGGAGCCGCAATCGTATTTCCAACTTTTTTAGAAATCAGCTGTCCCAACTCATCATAAGAATTATTGGCAATAATCTCAGGTGTTGTTACTGTCCCGATTTGATGAGTCTGGGTTTTTAACCTGTCCTGATCAGAATAGGTAAAAGCGTCTTTGGTGATGATTTCAATATCAGAGGCCAAAGGTGATCTTTTGTGCTTGGTAATGCTATACTGCAATTGTCCGGAAAAGCTGTCCAGTTTACTGTCGGTAGAGGTATAACCTCCCAGAAAGTTTTTGGTATAGGAACGAACAGGTCTTGCTTTTTCATCATAGAAGGTATAGGTCTGTTCGTTTTTATAGTCGGTACTGACATCAGGAACCCTTGTCCAGGTTGCCGTAGCGAGTCCTTTTGGTTTTTTGGTTGTGTTGTTGTAATACACAAGCTGGTCACCGTTTGCAACGCTTGTTTCCATTACAGGTGCATTTGGAAAATTATAATCGTCATAATAATTTACCGTCAGTACATGATAATCTGCTTTTGGCCAGGCGACAGTACTGTAAAGGAAATCGACTCCTTTTATAGTAGTGTTGGTTGCCGTTTCCGTTTTGGTTTCGCTAAAGTTAGCGGTAGTGGTGTTTTGGGTTCCCTGTAAGGTGTTTCTGGTAGTATTATTTACGGTGGCCGGTAACCATGCCGTCAGTACCGGTCGGTTGAAAGCATCGTATTTGGTAACGAGCCATCCCACCGACGTAAGATCTGAAAAAGGAGAATTAGCAGGCCCTGTAGCCACAACACGATCTAATTTGTCATAAACGATAAACTCCCATTGTTTGCCGGGCAGTTTTTTCTCTACCATACGGTTGCGGTAATCGTATTTGTATTGGTAACATAAATTGTCGAGAATCGTTTGATTACCATTGTCAATAACAGCAGAAAAAGTGCTGCCTGCCTTGGCATTAAATCCCGGTAATAATCGAATCGAATTGGAAGCCGTCAGGGCTAAGGAAGTCGCGGAAGCAACTACTGCCGTAGAGGTCACGTCAGCCTGCAGGCCTGTGGGAGCACCAATAAGATCTACAGCTTTTGGCGGGATGACATAAGTTAAATTACCATAAACATCATACACATAATAAGTATCGTGTTTTTCATTTGTGGTTCCGGTTCCTACAGTACCGTAGGTTCTTTTTAATACTACCTGACCCTCTTTATTTTTAAACTCTACGGTGGAACCATTTAGTTCTGATAGCGGAGCTGTCGTATTCTCGTCATAAGTTACTGTTTTGTACAGCTGTCCGGCGGCATAGTAGGTGCCACTGTTTAAAAAAGAGATTGCATACAGTCCTACAGCAGGATCCCAGGCAGCGGTAGCCGTAAAGAGTCTGACCTCATTGCCTACATTGGTCTGGTAGTCCATTTTGATCTCATGCCCCAATCCCATACTCCAATCGTTTCCGGGAGCAGCTTGTTTCTGGACACGATTAAGCGGTGAAGCTTCTAATTGTTTCTCACTATAGGGGTTGGCATTGATAGTCCCGTAATTGGTTTTGTATTGTGCTACTAAATCCGAAACCAGGGTTGTTGGATTGATATATGCTGAAGTGGTTTGAGCCGAAGCAAACGGAAGGTATTCCTTTACCTGCGTGCCGAAACCATCGTACTCAATTGGAGTTACAATGTCTTTTCCAGTATTAGACTGCTGTACGGCAATTTGCTGTACGGGTCTTCCGAGTCCGTCAAAATAGGTTATATTTTGGGAGGACTGAGTAGGGGTGGGAGTTGGTATTGCCGTGAGACTTGCTGTCTTGTAGGTTACCGTCTTGATATAATTTTGGGTCTTTGTCTGGCCAATGACCATAACAGGAAACAAAACCAAAAGAAGTTTTATAAAATTTTTCATGCTGTTTTTGGTTTAGGGTTTGTAGTTGTATTGGTTCTCAGAAAGGATATTTCCGTTTTTATCTTTTACGAATTCCAGCCTTCCGAAAGTATCATAGGTAAAAGTGGTAGTATCTCCTTTAGGATCGGTTCTGGTACTGATGCCTACCCCGGGAATAAAGGTGTAGGTGGTGATCATAGCATTAACAAAAGTGCTATTATTTCGTAAGTTGTTGATAGCGGTAAGATTCGTTTCGTTTAAAGCACTAAGGTCTGAAACACCTAATGCTGTGGTAATTTGCGGGATGGTGGCATTTTCTATTTTGGCAATCGGCTGTGTTTTGGTATAACCCCAGATAATGCTCACCGGAACACCGCTCTCTAAAGTATATTGAAGAATGTTTCCGTTTGTATCGTATTGATTAAAAGTAATTTTTTTATCCAGATTTACATTTATAGCCGCTAATCCTTTGTTGGCATATACCGTTTTGGGAAGTAACAAGCCGCTGGTGGCAGCACTTTTATCGTAAACTGTTTTTTGCTCCGATAATTTTACTCCCGCTTTAAAGGTTTGTACGACCAGAGGGGTACTAACAATATTGGCTGTTTTTAATTCGTTGATGAAGGGTTCCGTGCTCATTTCAGCATCGGGAGCATAGTAGTATTTCGTTTCGGTCTCTTCATTTGCGAGAGACGTTTTCTCTTTTTGTGATTTTAATAAATCGGTCTCAGTTTTATATTGGTAATTGGTCAGTTGCTCAACGGGCCCGTTGGTAAGATATTTTTTATTTAACGACCAGGTCATTTTATGTCTTCCTGTAAAAAGGGGATAAAATGCAAATCTATAGAAATTAACTTCCGCAGGTCCGCCAGCTAAAGCCTGATACACTCCCCTGTGTTCAAAAAGGACTCCAAAGTTGGGAATACTTTTTGGATCTAAAATTTCATAATTATTGATAGTTTCCTCTATTAAGTTATAGGTCTTATTATCATTATCATACGCAAATGTTTTCTCATGAAGGAGTTTTCCTTCCAGCCATCCAATATTTTTCTCTGTTTTATCAAGACTAATGGTTCTGTATACACCAGTGTTCTCCAAAGAAGAAAAATTAGTAGCATATTCATATTCAATTTTACCGTTTAATTTTGAATCTTTACTCGAAGGCATTAAAACGGCTGCATATTGGTACGAAACAGGCGTATTTGCTGTCAGGGAGGTTTGTACTATACTGCTGGAAGTTGCTTTAAAAGAACCAACATCTTCATTGCCTTTATAATTAGCTTCAAAAAAAACAGGGTATTGATACATTCTGCCACTGGTTACACCGAGTGCAGGGTTAATGTATTTAAATTGCTTAACGATATCAGGCTGATTGGCTTCTTTCAGGGTTACTTTTGCGATACGCAGCCCTCCAACCCGTTCTCCTCCTTCCGGACTTAACATTTTCTCGTTCCAGAATAAAGACGAGGTAAAGGCATAGTTAGAAACAGGAGAACCATTTTTGGTTGCTTCAACATAATATTCGCCATCAGGAAGGTTTAAAGTAAATTGGCCACTATAAATATTCTGCGTATACCCCGGATTTGTGATTCCTTTAATTTTTAGGAAAAAATGACAATCCAAAGAGGGGACAGGGGTATTAGAACAACCTTCAATATTTACGGTTATTGCTACCGGACCGGTTACATTCTGAATGGTAAAATTTTGACGGTAATAATTGTCAAAATTTAAATTGCCATTTCCTTCCGGGCCAGGATCCGGAACCAGTGGCGTAAAATAAAGTGCTTTACTTTCTTTTTGATCAAAATTTTCAGGATAGGATTTGTTCTCAATCAAACCCACGCGGTTTGATTCGTACTCATATTCTACAGTCCCTCCTGTTGGAAGTTTCATGCTTTTAAGTATAAAAGCTTTGGATAAGTCCTCATCGATATTCCTATTGGCTAAAAAGCTTCTGTTGATTTTGGTTATCTGTGCAAGATCCGGAATTAAGGTTACATTTGATTTCCCATTGTAAAAGCCCCAGGCATCCTGCGCATTGGAGTTTCTGTTGGGAAGAAAACTGTTTTCATAAGTAAAACTGGTCGTTTTAACGGCGGTATTTTCAGTATTGAGTTCGTTTAAAGACAAAAGTTTTAAGCGATACTTATATTGCTCCGGATTTGAAATTCTCGTTTCATTTGTATTTTCCAGAGAAGAAAAATACCCATAATTGAATTTGAATTTTTTAATCTGGCTGCCTTTGTTATTGAGTACGGTGACATATTCCAGACTTTTAGCATTCGTTGCGTCTAATCTCGACTGGCTGCTTTGGGCTATAAGAATCTGCTCATTTTTTGTTTCAATTCTAGAAACGGAAGTGTTTTTTATTATTCTTTGTAAAAAACCAGAGGAAAGTTCTTGTCCCTGATCGTTGTTAACCAAAATTCCCTTATATAAAAAACTTTGTTCTGTCTTGATGACATCAGAATATTCGGCACTTTCAGTGTAAAAGAAACTTACTTTATTAGAAGCTACTGTTTTTACTTCCATAAGGTACCATGTAATAATATGGTCCGCTATATTGGACGCACCGCCAACAATTCCTGTATCGGTATATGACCTGGATATTGTTGAACTGCTTCTCTCAATCTGTGTTCTTGAAAGGTCTTCAGTTTGTCCGAAAAAATATTGATTTCCTTTATCGTCCGTCAGGATCCATGAGATGATTTGCCCGGCAGAATTTCTACTGTACCTGATTTTAGCATCTGTTTTAGGTACCTGTATAAACTCATTCTGCTCTTTATCAAAATAAAACTTGCCGCTAAAACTGGAACAATTAAAAGTAAAAACATCCGGCTCATAATCTCTTTGGTCAAGATATTGCAGGTCATTATTGAATTCAACATTCTCAACTCCTGCTCTTGCCTGTGCAACGGTATATATTGTATTCATATATCCGCCATCTAAATCATCCGGATTACTTCTTACCGCCCTTGAGATACTTCCTCCTAAATTCAGAGTCCAGCCCAGGCCAACTTCTGAGGCTATTTCGTTAACCCTGACGCCCCCTGTAAAATAATCTAAATTTAGAGGTAGCTGTAAACCGTCTAAACCAATGGTATAGATTGGTATTGAAACGTTTGCCAGTCCGGAGTTTAATGAAACAGGCTGTTCTATAAACTTATTCATTAACTGAACATTGGGATCAGGAGGAAAAATTTTAGGTTCGTACGTATTTTGTGAACAAATAACTGAAATCTTAAAAAATAATGAAAAGGTTAAAAACGTTAATTTGAATTTTGTGTTTTTAGTCATTTTAGAATTATAGTTTTAATTGTTTTTATAAATAGAGCTTTATATTAAGGGCAGTGAAGTAATATTTACGTTCGTAGTTAGTAAAACAAACAGATCCCGTTTGCATCCACTATTTTCCCAAAAGAAGTGTTGAACGCACTTAAACAAGACGATAAGAGCAGCAGCAAGTATAGTTTTTTCATAAAATAAGGGACGTTAATCGGAGTGTTAATTCCGAGTGCGAATCTAATTAACTCATGGGTAATATTTTTACGTTTCTAACATTTTTTGATTTTTATTTTGAAAATAAAATAGTCTTAAAAAACCTTCATAATTTAAAAAACAGACCTGCTGTCAATAGCCATTTTCCCTTCTTTAAACATAACTTTGGTTGTTCTTGAAATTAGGTGCTGCAAACGTATAGAA
This sequence comes from Flavobacterium cupreum, assembly GCF_003996965.1. Classification (GTDB taxonomy): domain Bacteria; phylum Bacteroidota; class Bacteroidia; order Flavobacteriales; family Flavobacteriaceae; genus Flavobacterium; species Flavobacterium cupreum. Next base: position 7,829 of record NZ_QWDM01000021.1, read on the forward strand.
TAAAATGATTTATACAAAAAGCGATTGATAAGTGTAGGGTTTCATTTGATATTCGTAGTAAAGAGGCTTTAAAAGGAGGTCAAAAACGAAAAAAAGCTGTTCATTTAAAAAGAAACTATACTTTCAGGAACGTAAAAAAAGATACGATTGGTATTTTGGTTTCGGGAGAGGGGATTGTTCTTTTACGGCTATGGAAAAAAGCCGCGAAATAAGAGCCAGTATTCCTGACAACATGAAAAAAAAAGACCAAATCTACCCAAAATCTACTATAAAGTTCATGTATAGGAGTGACGGAGCGGTGACGGAGGAGTGACGGTAACGTGACGGAGAAAAAGCCATGTTAACACTGTCCATGACAAGGGTAAAAGGAACGGCAAAATTCCTTCTAAAAAGTTTCTAATTATAAAGGATCTGCGTACTATTGTTTAACTAAAACAGAAAAAAAATGTATCAGTATTATTTTCGCCCGGGATACCAGTCAGAAGAACTTTTAATCGATGTTTTTGGCGGGGCCGAAAAGGAAAGCTTTTTTCCGGATTTTATGGAGGCAATCAAAGAAATAAACCCAAAAATGATTGATATTCTGGATCTTTGGATGAACGATGAGGTGCTGATGACCATAGACTCCGATGCCGGAACATTTACCGTTTCAAAAGATATCTGGGGATTTGCCTTTATTATGGCCGATAACAATCAGGAGGGCCTGCACCGAATCAATTCGATTTTAGAAAAGGCGCAACAGTTTGAAAAAGTAGATGTAGATTTTGAAAATTACAAATAAAGAAGCATTATGAAAAAATCCAAGCCCTTGTGAAAATTTCGCAAGGGCTTGGATTTTTAAAGCTTAATTTCAAACAAACTAAAAGAACCTTCTTTATAATGTTCCGGTAATTCAGCTGTCCATTCTATAGTACTGATGCCTTTGTACTCAAAACCACAGCTTGTGTAATATTGGTTTATTCTTTCGTTGCCGCTATGGGTATCCAGTCGGATATATTCTTTGCCGTTTTCTTTGGCATACGCCTTAACCCATTCTACGATTTTTTTGACATATGATTGTCCCCTGAATTTTGGATTCGTGGCAATACGATGAAGGTACACGGCAGGATCTGCAGCAGCTTCTTTCCAGATAATCAAATCGTTGAAAGTAAGCACAAAAGTACAGGCAATTTCGCCTTCTTCCCTGATTATAAAATGGCGGTTTTCTTCAATCTCCTTTTCGATCAGTGCTTTTTCAAAGCCTCTCCAGCTTTTTGTGTTGACGGTTTTTTGATAAGCGGTAGCCTTCTGGTAGATATCGAAAACGGCATCGATATCCTGATTTGTTGTGTTAAAAAATTCCATTAGTTGTAATTATGCTGTAGATGAATCTACACCAAAGATAAATTTTTAAGAGTTGAAATGCTTTGCCATTGTTGGTTTTAACTCTTTTTTTCTTCAATGCTAAGCCATGCTACATTTTGTTCGGCTATATGATCCTGACCAATAATGTCTTTATATAAATCGGGTCTTCGGGCTTTTATATAACGGTATCCTCCGGCCTGAAGGCATTTTTCAGGAGTAAGGATCGCTGAGGCAAAAGAGTCCTCAAAAGAGCGGCATTCAGTAATGATGTCGCCAAAAGGATCAATAATCATAGCGCATCCGTTTTTCAGCTGGTCGTCGTCCATACCGATGGGGTTTGAAAAGACCGCATAAATGGCATTGTCATACGCTCTTGCCGGCAGCCATTTCAGCAGCCAGTCACGGCCTTTCATTCCGTCAAATTCTATTCGTAGGGAAGTGCGGTCGGTTTCACGGTTCTTCCAAAGTTCGGGAGCCACAAAGCCGGCGCCCGGCCTCGTAGAAGGGGTACACATGGTCACGTGTGGCATGAAGATTATCTGAGCTCCCAGAAGAGCGGTGGCGCGCACATTTTCAATGATATTATTGTCGTAACAAATCAGGATACCGCATTTCCAGCCGCCGATTTCAAAAATGCAATAAGCGTCTCCCGGAGTGAGATACGGATTGATAAACGGATGCAGCTTTCTGTATTTGGCCACTAAACCATTTTTGTCGACACAGACATAAGCTTTGAATAAATTGTTATTTTCATCTTTTTCAAAAAGCCCCGCCAATACAATAATGTTATTCTTTTTTGCTATTGCTGTAAGCTTTAGAATGCTGTTGCCCTCAGGGATGATTTCTGCTACCTCAAGCAGTTGTTCTTTTGATAAATGCCGGGCAAACGTATATCCTGTGACAGAACATTCGTGAAATGCGATTACATCACAGTCTTCCTGGGATGCTTTCTCTGAAAGTTTTTCAATTACAGATAAATTGTACTCCTTGTCGCCGCTCCTGTTTTCAAACTGAGCAGTAGCTATTTTTAGATTTTTCATTTGGTAAACAATTAAGAATAGACCAAAAATAGCACGACAGGTACTTTAGAAATTGTACAAAACCGACATTTTAAAGAGTATTTTTCGGGAAGGTTTCAATGAAATTATTGGTTAGCTTTTCGGTATGATACAGGTACTCCCGTGGTGTTATTCCCGTATGTTTTTTGAATTCCCGTATTAAATGGGACTGGTCCGAAAAACCGGCTTCATAAGAAAGTGAGGTGAGCGAGGTAGTATCCGTTTTGTTTTTCAAAAGCCCTAAAAAATGATGCAGTTTTATTATGTTAGCGAATTGTTTCGGATTTAATCCAACGCCCTCGGTAAATTTTCTTTCGATATGTCTTTCCGTATAACCTGTGTAAGTCACTAATTGACTGATAGTAAGCTGGCCGTTGTTTTTGAGAATAAAATCTAGTGAGGCATTTGTGATTAACTGGCTGGTTTTGGGTTTTTTTGCTTCAATCCGTTTAAAAAATTGATTTAACAGTCGTAATCTCCCCTGAATTGTGGCCTGTTCCGCTAATTTTTCCTCCAATTCCAAACCTTTGCTGCCCAATACGGCATCAATAGTAATAATAGCATCGCGAAATGCACTGCCGGAAATTCCCAATAGCTGGTTGATGCCATTAGGCTGAAAAACAACAATAACAATCAGCATTCCGTTGTCCGAATAAATATTTTTAAAACCGTCTGGCTGTCCGTATAAAAAAGAACCGGGCAGGTAATTTTGTGTTTCGGAATTGCTTAATCCGGAGATCAGTTTGCTCTTTTGTGAAAATACGATACCGGTATTGCCATCAGAAAAAAAGCGGAGTTGCTGCGAAGTGCTGTTGTTGTTCTCTAAAAAAAGATAATGTTTTATATAAGCTGATAATTCCTTGGGAGGCAAAACTTGCATAGTCTGTATGGGTATTCCCCTATGTTAGTAGCAGCACGGGAAAGTAAAATTAAATATATTTTTTGAGAATTCTTCTGGGTGCTCCGATTTGTTAGGGTGGGGCGCTTTATAAAAGCTATTATTTTTTTATAAAGATCAATAGTTGTCTTATTTTGACAGACTTATGACTTTTACGGACTATTTGCTTTTTTGTGTTACTTTATTTTTGTCCTATAAATCAACACTATGGAAGATCTGGATAAAATGGAAATCATCCGTGACAATCGTGTTTCAAGATTGCTATGGTTTGTTCTTGGAGCTATTTCCTCTTTTTTGATACATTTACTGTTTTAAGGTACTTATGAAAAATACACAGCAGCATAAACTATTAATTTTGAAGCACCGTTTTTACCTTCGGCAATAGTCTCTCTGTGAATAATTTATAAGCACTTTCAGACGGATGCAGGCCATCTCCGGCTACCAGCGCGGGATTAAGAAGCCCCTGACGTGTAATGTCGGTAATCGAAACAAAAACAACATTGTTACTCATGCAATATTGCTCTGCAAACATATTGTATTTGTTTATTTCTGCAGTTATTTTTTCGCCCTGGCCTTCCATCTGGACTTTACCAAACGGAGTATAGGCATAATCCGGAATAGAAATAACAATTACATTTTTTTTATTGCCTTTGGCCAGCGCAATCGCTTTGGTAACCAACTCCGGAAATTCTTTTTCATAGATCGAAAAATTTCTGCCCTGGTATTGATTGTTTACGCCTATTAGCAATGTGACCAGATCGTAGTTCGATTTTGGATTTTGTGCTTTTATTTCGGAAATTAAATTAGTAGTAGTCCAGCCGGTTTTGGCAATGACGTCCAGTGAAATGCTTTTTTGAGGATAAAGGGCTTTAAGGCTTGCTTTGAGCTGTTCGGGATATCGGCAGGTTTCGCACACACTCTGACCAATGGTATAACTGTCTCCCAGAGCCAGATAATTAATTGAATTGACAACAGGAGTGACCGGAATTGTTGCAGGAGGTACAATTATAAAGTTGTTTTGTGAAGACATTTCATCAGAACTGCAGCTCATAAGGAAAATTGAAAATAAAACAATAACTATTTGTTTGAACTCTGTTGCCATAATTTGGTTAAATTAAGTTGGAATGCTAAACAAATAGTTACGTTAAAAAGGCAGTTTTGGTTTTACACCATTTCTGCTTTCATCAGGATTTCTTCTTCAATGGCATTCCAGAGACCAATTCTTTTTTCTAATGCTAAAATTGAAATTTCTTCCACCTCTTTCCATTTTTGGGCATCTTCTTCGCAAAGATCCGTAATCATTTGCATCGCCATTGGTCCGTGTTCGTCTGCATCAAGTTCGATATGTCTTTCAAAATAATAAAGCAATTTGCTTAAATCGGTTTCCGGCAGGTTTTTCTGGAAATTTTTAAGGATTTCAGTAAACATACCCGGAATGAGGTCTTCTCTTCCGAAAGTAAAAGCAGCAGCAATTTCGTGTGGTTTCCCCTGTTCGATAACCCTGAAAGTAAAATCTAAAAAGGACTTTACATCAGGATGAAGCGTACTTTGCTTGATGGCAACAAAGATATTATGAAGCGAATGTACTTGAGACAAAAAGGCCTTGATACCGTTGGTATCTGCTCCGCAATCCTCCATAGCTTCCAGATACATCTCGTAATGGCTTTGTCTCCTTCCGTCAATTGTTAAATCGGTTTCTTCGGCCAGGACAATTTCGTTGATTAAATATCTCGTCTCCGGATTTTTTGTCGCAAACCAGGGTGTTGTAGTACAGGTAAGTTTAGCCTGCAATGCCTTTAATAATGACATAAAATCCCAAACAGCAAAAACATGGTTTTCCAAAAAACTATGTAAATCATCTATACTTTGTATTTTATTATATAGTGAATGTTGTAAAAGCTGATCTTTTTGGGGTTGAATGCTATTATTTATACTTTCAATATTCATTTTCGTAAATTTTGAGGCAAAGATAAAAAGCTTCCCGTTACCAAGAAGCTTTTTTATATTGATTTTGTATATATATTAATAGTTGATTACGATTTAAATGCTGGAATTCCAGTTACATCCATTCCCGTAATTAATAAATGAATATCATGTGTGCCTTCATAGGTAATCACACTTTCGAGATTCATCATGTGACGCATAATCGAATATTCGCCTGTAATTCCCATTCCGCCCAGCATTTGTCTGGCTTCACGGGCGATATGAATAGCCATATCAACATTGTTTCTTTTGGCCATCGAAATCTGTGCAGTCGTTGCTTTTCCTTCATTTCTTAAAACGCCTAAACGCCAGGTTAGCAATTGTGCTTTTGTAATTTCGGTAATCATTTCGGCTAATTTTTTTTGCTGTAACTGAGTTCCCGCAATTGGTTTTCCAAACTGAATACGTTCTTTAGCATAACGAAGTGCTGTATCGTAACAGTCCATTGCTGCTCCGATTGCTCCCCAGGCGATTCCGTATCTCGCTGAATCTAAACAGCCAAGAGGTGCTCCCAAACCAGATTTGTTAGGCAAAAGATTTTCTTTAGGAACTTTTACATTGTCAAAAATCAGCTCTCCTGTTGAGGAGGCGCGAAGAGACCATTTATTATGTGTTTCGGGAGTAGAAAAACCTTCCATACCGCGTTCTACAATTAAACCATGGATTCTGCCGGTTTCATCTTTGGCCCATACAACTGCAATATCAGCAAACGGAGCATTCGAAATCCACATTTTGGCACCATTTAAAAGGTAATGGTCACCCATGTCTTTAAAATTGGTGATCATGCTCCCCGGATCAGAACCGTGGTCAGGTTCTGTAAGGCCAAAACATCCCATAAATTCACCGGTTGCCAGTTTTGGCAGGTATTTCATTCTTTGTTCTTCGTTTCCGTATTTCCAGATTGGATACATTACTAAGGAAGACTGCACAGATGAAGTGGATCGCACACCCGAATCACCGCGCTCAATTTCCTGCATGATCAGGCCATAAGAAATCTGGTCTAATCCTGCTCCGCCATATTCTTCAGGAATATACGGTCCGAAACCACCAATTTCTCCAAGCCCTTTAATAATTTGTTTCGGGAACTCTGCTTTTTGAGCATATTCTTCTATAATAGGAGAAACTTCTCTTTTTACCCATGCACGTGCAGAATCACGAACCAATTTGTGTTCGTCTGTCAATAAATCGTCAAGGTTGTAATAATCCGGGGCCTGAAATAAGTCTGGTTTCATCTTTAGTTAGTTTTACAAAACAAATTTACGCAATAAAAATATAACAAAACAAAGGTAATTTGTTATATTTTAGCAACATTGAATAAAAATAAATAAGAATAAGACGAATTAAATTTAGTTTATTGGTTATTTATAAACTATTTTTGAGTCCCAAAAACAATATAAATGAGGCTGATCATCTCTTTTTTACTTTTTTTTGTCCTGAATAATTCTTTTGCACAACAAAAGAAAGAGTTAACGGAACAAGAATATTTGCTCTTGCAGGATAAAATACGTTTAAATCTTAACGCAAATAGAGATAGTGCAGCAGTATATGCTTATAAAATGGCCAAATCGGACAATAATAAGCACATGGCTTTTGCAAATGTTGCATTGGCCTATTTATTTCAATTAAAAGATAACACCGCAAAATCCACAGAAAGATATACACTGGCATTTCAGTACTTAGATAAAATGCCGGAATCCAGAGATAAGATTCAGCTTAAGTCGTACCTGTACAACTATGGAGGATTGATAGATGCCGCTAAAGGTAACTATAGTGCTGCCCTGGAAAATTACCAGAAAGGAATGAAAATTTCAGTTCAGATAGACGATATTATTCAGATTGTAAAATTCAAAAGTAACATTGCTTTTATTAATGATGCGATCGGCAATTACCAACTGGCTATAAAAAACTTAAAACAGATCAATGATTTTATAGACAAAAATGAAAGCTTTTATACCAAAGATCAGTTTCATACCATAAAGAGTAATAATAATCTTACTCTGGCAGGGTCTTATGAAAGTTGGTATATGAAAAACCAGAGCCAGACCAGATTGCTGGACTCTGCAGCATATTTCTACCAAAAAACAGTTTCCTATTCTCAAAATCTGCCAATGAATAATATTTCTGCTAAAATAAGTTTAGGGAATGTTTATTATATGAAAAATGATTTTAAGAATGCTGAAAAGACCTACTACAATATTATATTTTTTGCGCAACAGAATAATTTTAACAGAGAGCATAAAATTGCAACCTATAATCTGGGTAATTTATATTATGAAATAAAAAAGTATGACAAAGCGCTGGTTTTCTTCAAAAAAGTAGATTCTGTTTCGATGGTGGATAACAGAAAAGATGAAAGCTTTTTAAAGTCCAATTACTATCAGGCAAAAATTTATAATATAAAGAAAGAACCTGAAATGGCTTTCAAACATTCAAAAATATACCTGGATAATTATGAGAAATCGGAAGCAAAATTAAACAATGAGGCTTTAGAGGTTAATTACAAATTAGGAACAGGTGATTTGAGCAATGAGATGGTCACTATTCAGAAAAAATATGAAAAGGATGTGTTATTGAATAAGGCACTGAAGGTTTTTTATGTTTTACTGGTTATTGGAATTGTCTTTTTACTGATTAAAAATATCAGGGATAAAAATAAGGCGCATAAAAAAATGAATGCGCTGATTGAAGAATTTAAAGCTAATCTCGAGAAAAAAGAAAATCCTCAGATCGAAATTGCCGCAGTGGAGCAGGAAGAAGACGTATTGCTGAAGAAAGAAAATGCTAATCTGAGTATCGACGAGGCTAAAGAGAATAAAATTGTAGAAAAACTGCTGGCCTTAGAAAATAAACTGGAATACTTAAATGCTGATTTTACGTTGTCTTACGTCGCCAAAAAGATAAAGACAAATACCACTTATTTATCTTATGTGGTCAATAAAAGATTTGGAAAATCCTTTGGGGAATATTCTAATGAGCTTAAAATTAATTATGTAATCAATGAGATGATTACCAATCATATGTACCGCAAATACTCTACGCAGGCGATTGCAGAGAGTGTAGGTTTTAAGAATGCAGTATCTTTTGCAAAATCATTTCGCAAAAGAACTGGAGTATCTCCAGCTCAGTTTGCGAATAATATTTAATTTTTTCGGGGAAATCTTAGCCGTTTCCATTTCCGTTGCCGGTACCTCCGCCGCCTCTGATAGGGTCTTTTCCATCAATCGGATCTTCGCCCGTAGGATCCTCTCCGCCAGTTGTACCATCACCACCGCGAACCATTTTTTGTTGGTTTCTGGTTATTTTTTCAGCTTTAAAATCTTCGAATGTTAACTTTTTACTTTCCATAATATTCATTTATTAAAGTTATGCTTTTTATCTGTTTATTTTAATTATCCATTTCCATTATTATTACCTCCTGAACCTCGAACCGGATCTTTTTCCTCCTCGGGAATATTCCCTCCAAGTACTTTTTTTTGCTGATTTGCTGATAATTTTTCTGCGTCAAAATCTTCGAATTTTAATTTTTTTTTTGTCATGTTTTTGTGTGTTATGATTTAACTTTTTCAAAACTAGACAAAAAGCAAAACCCTTAATCGAGAATGGGCTTTTTGCGATTTTACGCCATGTAAATTTAGTTTAATTTATTGAAATACAAATACTTGAGTGTTTTATTCAGGCTGGTATAATTTATAAATTGTATGTGCTATAATTAATAAAAAGTATATACAAAGGCATTTTTTTCAAATAAAAACTACAATATTTGCATCGTAGTTATGATTTAAATGCCACGATAAGATGTTAAAACTGGTTCAGAAATTTCTTCTAATTAACAAGTACTCGGATATAAAAAATGAGTTTAAAGATTTGTTTCTTTCTCACCCAAATTATCCAAGTTTGTTTGCGATAACAGATTCGTTGGATTTGTTGTCTGTGGAGAATGCTGCAGTACGTGTTTCGAAAGAACAGATCGAGAATTTACCATCTAATTTTTTAGCTTATTTTAAAGAAGAACTTACTTTGGTTGAAAGAACAAACGATTATGTTCGTATTGAAACTATAAAAAATGGAAGTCAGAAAATATCGTATGATAGTTTTCTTTTAGACTGGAATGGTGTGATAGTAGCAATTGAGCCAAACAACATAGTGGGAAGAGACGGATTGCAGGAGCAGTTTAAAAACGTAAAGTATTACGTTCCGTTATTTCTTTTAGTTGGATTGTCTTTTTTTTATAATAGTTATAATTTTTTAAGCGGAACATTTTTATTTACATCGCTTTTAGGATTAATCGTTAGCATTTTAATTGTTCAGGAAAAATTAGGTTTAAAAAATAGTCTTATTTCTAAGATTTGCAATCTTACTCCTAATACTTCTTGCAATTCCGTTCTTAATTTTGATGGTTCAAGTAGAAAATGGGTTGGTTTTTCAGATTTGCCTCTGATCTTTTTTAGTTCAGGTTTTTTGGCAATCCTGCTTAAGCCTGCAGAATCCGCAATTTTTATTGGTTTTCTGAGCTTACTGGCAATTCCGGTTGTTGTTACATCAATTTGGATACAGAAATTTGAAATTCAAAAATGGTGTGTAATGTGCCTGGCAGTTTCAACTCTGATTTTGGTACAAAGTGTTATTTGGTTTGCATCCGATTTTTTTACCCTGAGTTTTAGTTTTGGCAATGTTTTCCCATTCTTATTCTCACTAATCTTTTTAATAACGTTATGGATGGCTTTAAAACCCATTATCAGGAACATATTAAATGTTGATGGTGATTTAAAAGAGTTGAAAAAGTTTAAAAGAAACTTCTCCTTATTAAATTTTTTATCCAAAAAAGTGCCATACACGGCAGGATTTGAAGATTTAAGAGGGCTGAATTTTGGAAACAGAAATGCAGGAATAAAATTATCAGTGATAATAAGCCCAAGTTGCGGACATTGTCACAAAACTTTTCAGGAAGCCTTTGATCTGGTGTTAAGATTTCCGGACAAGATATTTCTAAATGTATTGTTTAATGTTAATCCTGAAAATATAGATAATCCTTATAAGATTGTTGTGGAGCGACTTTTAACCATAAACAGGGCTACTCCGGGGAAAACTGTAGAAGCGATCTCAGATTGGCACATTAAAAAAACAGGTCTTAAAAAATGGTTGAAAAAATGGCATACAGAACCTGTAAGCATGTTGATAAACCAGGAGATACAAAAACAATACGAATGGTGTTCTAAAAACAATTTTAATTATACGCCTGTTAAGATTGTCAATGAGAAAATATTTCCCAATGAATATGAGCTAAGCGAATTGAAATATTTTTTAAATGATTTTGTAGAAGAAAAAGAAATAGAAGTTTTAGAAAAAATAGCATAAATAAAGTAATACAAATACAGACATGAACTTCGATGTCTCTAAGTAGCTGAAGTATAACTCACAAAAACTTACGTTATGTTAAAAAAAATATTAAACCTTGAAGGAGCCAAAGAGCTTACTAAGGAAGAAAAAAAAGTAATTAAAGGAGGTCTTGCCTGTTACGAAGACGGAACGTGTCCGAAAGGATCGATTTGTGAATATGATTCATGGCGTTGCATACGCCCATAATATGATTTTACAGTTTTAGTAGAATAAAAAATAAAGCCTTATTTAAAATTTAGTCATGTTTTTTTTGAATTTGTAGGCGCTCGATCGTGGAACATTGAGCAAATATCCCCACATTGATGATTGGTGTTGGGATTCTCAGGATAATTGGTCACTTGGTTGGTTTTATTTGGTTAGGACTAACCAGTGTACCATCTCCTAGAGAAATTAGTTACTAAAATTTATTCAATATAAAAAGAGGATCAGTCCTCTTTTTTTTTTGCCCTTAAATAAAATAGTAGTAAAAATACTATTATTGTGTCGTTCCCGAAGCTTTTAACATCTGAAAAAATGAAGTCTAATAGTTTCAAACATCTAAACCGGGTTAATGTAAATTTTAATGGAAGCAACTCACAATCCATTTTAATTAAATTTATCTAATCACGAATTGTCTTACTCACAATAACTATTTAAAGTAACATTAAACAAAAAACCCAAATTATGAAAAAATTAAAAAATTTAAACGGAGTTGAAATTTTAACTGCAAATGAGCAAAAAGAAATTAAAGGCGGAATTGATAAGTATCATTGTTTCGCTGCTATTTCTATAGCAGAATGTGCAGCAGCCGGCGGAAAATGGAATACGATCCAGAATATGTGTATACTTGAGATCGGATCAGAGTTATGCGGATAGTTTTTATTGGATATGAAAAATAATATTACAGAGAGGAAATAATTGTCCTCTCTGTTTTTTTGTTTATAAGAATTAATTTTTTTAAAACAACTTTATTAATAAAGGACATGATTCAGGTAATGATTTGATATGCAGATAATTAATTTATTTTTATCATATCGTTAAAAAAATATCTAATTAAATTTTTAATCCAATATATTCAGGACATAATGTTCTTTTTTTAAGAATTTTTGTATAATATTGTTATTACATAAAATCAATTTAGAATTGAAAAAATTCACCAATTACAAACAAGCAGATTTTAAAGATTGTGGCCCGACATGTTTAAAAATCATAGCAAAACATTACGGCAAAACAATCCATATTCAGGAGTTGAGAGATCATAGTGAAACGACTCGTGAAGGAAGTAATTTGCTTTTTCTTAGCGATGCAGCTGAGAAAATTGGTTTTAGAACTTTGGGGGTTAAGCTAAGCCCGGAAAGGCTCGAAGAAGCTCCTTTGCCTTGTGTCTTACATTGGAATCAAAATCATTACGTAGTACTTTACAAAATAAAACGAGGTATTTATTATATCTCAGATCCGGCTTTTGGCTTAATTGCATATAATAAAGAAGATTTTATTAAATTCTGGATCGGAAACAATGCCGATGAATCGACTCAGGAAGGAATTGCATTGCTGATAGAAGCAACTCCAAAATTCTTTCAGACAGATTTTGATAAGGAAGATAATAATGGTTTCGGATTCGGATTATTATCACAATATGTTTTGCGCTATAAATCATTTTTGATTCAGTTAAGTGTAGGCTTGCTGGCGAGCAGTTTGCTGCAATTGATTTTCCCTTTTCTAACCCAGAGTATTGTAGATATTGGAATTCAAAATCAAAACATTCATTTTATATATCTCATTCTTTTTGCGCAATTGTTTCTTTTTGCAGGAAGAACAGGTTTAGAACTTATCCGGAGCTGGATCTTGCTTCATCTTTCTACACGGATAAATATTTCGTTGATTTCAGACTTTTTTATTAAACTAATGAACCTGCCGATTTCCTTTTTTGATGTCCGTATGACGGGAGATATAATGCAGCGTATAAACGATCACCGAAGAATAGAGCGAATTCTGACGACTTCGTCATTAAATGTATTGTTTTCTGTAATCAATATGTTTGTGATGGGAGGTGTTCTGGCTTACTTTAATCTCAAGATCTTTTTTGTGTTTTTTGCAGGAAGTGTTCTTTATTTTATATGGATCACTTTATTCCTAAAACGGAGAGAAATTCTGGATTACAAACGTTTTGCGGAAGTGTCGCAGGAACAAAGTAAAGTAATGGAGCTGATTAACGGTATGCAGGAAATAAAACTTCACAATGCCGAGAAGCAAAAGCGCTGGGGTTGGGAGTATGTGCAGGCCAGATTGTTCAGGGTCTCCATAAAAGGACTGGTTTTAGAACAAACACAGACTATTGGCTCCTCTGTTATAAATGAGCTTAAGAATATTTTTATCATATTTTTATCTGCAAAATTGGTTATTGACGGTTCTATTACACTGGGTATGATGCTGGCGATAAGTTCAATTGTTGGAAGTTTAAACGGCCCGATTACGCAGCTTATCGAGTTTGTCAGGGAACTTCAGGATGCTAAAATTTCATTGGCCAGATTATCTGAAATTCATAACAAGGAAGATGAAACCCAGCAGGAAGCCCATCAGACCAGCGAAGTGCCTTTTGAGGCTGATATTGAGATAAAAAATCTGTCGTACCGCTATTTGGGATCTGATATTCCCGTATTAGATAATCTGAGTTTAGTAATTCCGGCCAATAAGGTTACAGCGATTGTAGGCGTCAGCGGAAGTGGGAAAACAACCCTGATGAAATTACTGTTAAAGTTTTATGAACCCGAAAAAGGAGAGGTAACTATTGGTAATCTGCAACTGAAGAATATTTCTCAAAAGGCCTGGAGAGCTAATATTGGTGCCGTAATGCAGGAAGGTTTTATTTTTAGTGACACTATTGCCAATAATATTGCCATTGGTGTTGACAGGGTAAATAAGGAACGATTGGTCTATGCAGCCGATGTGGCTAATATAAAAGAATACATAAGCGGTTTGCCGCTGGGGTACAACACAAAAATAGGTGCCGAGGGATTAGGGATGAGTACAGGTCAGAAACAACGGTTACTCATTGCAAGGGCCGTTTATAAAAACCCGGAAATTCTGTTTTTTGACGAAGCCACTTCTGCTTTGGATGCTAATAATGAGAAGGAAATTATGCAGAAGCTGGATATTTTCTTCAAAGATAAAACAGTAGTTGTAATTGCACACCGCTTAAGTACCGTGATGAATGCAGATCAGATTGTGGTTTTAGATAAAGGAAAAATTATTGAAATTGGAAGTCATTCGGCTTTAGTAGAACAAAAAGGGAATTATTTTGAATTGGTTCGAAATCAATTGCAATTAGGAAATTAATCATGGCAGAAGATCATAATACATTTGAATTAAGAAGTGAAGAAGTTCAGGACATTCTCACCAAAGTGCCACATTGGATGATACGTTGGGGAACGGTACTGATATTTGCCATCCTTTTTATACTGTTTTTCGTGTCCTGGTTTATTAAATACCCAGATGTTGTAAATACCGAAATTGTAATTACAACCAATATCCCACCGGAGAAAATAGTTTCTAAAACATCCGGGCGCATAGAAGCAATACTGGTTAAAGATAAATCACTTATTAAGAAAAACACGACCCTGGCTGTTATAGAGAATACAGCCAGTTATAAAGATGTTTTTTTATTGAAAAGTATCGTGGAAGGTTACCGTATCAATGATTCAAAGAAAGATTTTCCATTTGGTTTACTCAAAAATGCGCAGTTGGGAGAAATTGAAAGCGCTTATGCGGTTTTTCAAAAAGATTATCAGGCGCAGGAATTAAATAAAAATTTACAGCCCTTCGAAGTCGAAAACAGGGCGCAGAGTTCAGAAAACATTCAGATTAAAGAGCGTTTGGAAATTTTGCAGCAGCAAAAAGTAATCAATGAAAGCGAATTACAGCTTCAGAAGAATGAAGTTTCCCGTTTCGAAACATTGTTTAATAAGGGAATTGTTTCCACTCAGGAAATGGAAGCAAAAAAACTAAATTACCTTCAGGCGCAGAAGAACTACAGAAGCCTGTTGTCCTCTATTTCCCAATTAAGGTCATCATTGATCGATAATACGAAATCAAGTCAGAGTTCTCATATAAACAGCACTAAGGAGGAGGTTAATTTGGGAAGAAATATGGCACAGTCTTTTTACCAGTTAAAAAAAGTGATAAAAGACTGGGAACTTACTTATGCCTTAAAGTCATCGATTAGTGGTGTTGTTACTTTTTTGCAGGTCTGGACAGAAAATCAAACCATCAATTCGGGAGATAATGTTTTTTCAATAATCCCGGATGCTAAAAATGGATTTATTGGTAAAGTAAAAGCACCGGCGCTGAATTCCGGAAAAATAAAAGTAGGGCAGAGAGTGAATATCAGACTGGCCAATTTTCCAGATCGTGAATTCGGGGTTTTATACGGTAAAATTCAGAACATCTCTCTGGTTCCTGATAAAGACGGCAATTTATTACTGGACGTTGCCTTGCCAAACGGATTAGAAACTTCATATAAAAAACAAATCATATTCCAGCAGGAAATGAAAGGCAGTGCCGAAATCGTAACCGAGGATTTACGATTGCTCGAAAGGATTTTATATCAGTTTAAAAATATTTTTGAGCAGGTTTAGGACCACAAAGCTTTACATCTTATAGTACTGATCAAGAATGCTTATTCTATGGTGAAGTCGTACTTGTAACTTTTTAATTTAACAAAATAGTGCGAAAATGTTTTTAATTAACCTTTTATTTGCTTCATTTTCAGTGATCAATATTTATCTTTATAAGGTTAGTTTTACATAATCATCTTTGCAGATTGATTGTGTCTCAATTTATGGTAATATATCCTTGTTGGTATATTAAATATTTATGTCATTTAGATTTTCAGCTCCCCCGTTGAATGGCTCTTTTTTATATAATTCTAAAATGAATTAAAATATTCTTGCGCGAGAGTAGACATAAAGCTCAGGTGTCTTAAAATGATTGAGTTATTAACAAATCTTAAATTTTAAATTATGTTAAAAAAAGTTTTAAACTTACAAGGGGTTAAAGAGTTAACTGAAAAAGAACAGAAATTAGTAAAAGGAGGAGATTGGAGCTATTCTGCAAAAACAGGCTATTGTGTGAATCCAAGTCCAACTTGTGGAGGAGTCTATCCGGTGCAATATCCCGGAAGCTGGTGTTGCGAAAGATAATCACATTACAAGTATAGAGAGGGAGCATGGCTTTCTCTCTATATTAGAATTAAAATTTTAAATAAAAATCCTTAGTCAGTTCCCTGTATTCGGGAGTGTAATGGTGTCTTTCGATTTCGATAACTAATTCATCGATTTCAATTGCTGCTTTTTCGTTTCTGCTAAAAGCCAGTAAACT
This sequence comes from Flavobacterium cupreum, assembly GCF_003996965.1. Taxonomy (GTDB): domain Bacteria; phylum Bacteroidota; class Bacteroidia; order Flavobacteriales; family Flavobacteriaceae; genus Flavobacterium; species Flavobacterium cupreum. The sequence continues at coordinate 23,864 of NZ_QWDM01000021.1, forward strand.
GCGCTTGATATGTGAGGTTGGAGTTCCTTTTACGCGGGTAATTTTTATAGGGTACAACTCTGATTCTTTAGCCAGGGCTATAAAATTTTGTTCTTCTTTATAAGGAAGAATTAAGGCAAAGATTCCATCTTCAGAAAGCAGCAGGTCTGCAGCTTCGACTAATTCCTCAAAAGGCATGGCATCCTGAAAACGGGCCAGATCACGCTGTTCATTTTCGGTTTTATAATCTTCGGAATAGAAAGGAGGGTTCGAAACGATGAGATCGTATTCGTCTTCAGGTTCTTCAATAAATTCATCTAAACCTGCATGATAGCAGAATAGGCGATCGCCCCAGGGAGAATTTTCGAAATTTTCAACAGCTTGTTCGTAAGCCTCTTCGTCAATTTCCAAAGCATCAATTTGTTCCGCATGAGTTCGCTGAGCAAGCATTAAGGCAATGATTCCGGTGCCGGCGCCAATGTCTAAAATGCTAAATGGATTGTGGTCTATTGGAGCCCAGGCACCTAATAAAACACCATCGGTTCCAACTTTCATAGCGGTTTTATCTTGTTGAACAGAGAATTGCTTGAATGAAAACATATGATAAATCCCAATTTTTAAATTCCAAATTCCAATTAAAAAAAGAAATTTCAATAAAAGAAATTCTAAATATAAAATGAAAATGAATGTTTTTGTTTGAGTTACAAAAGTAGAATTAAAATCTTAATTAATTATTTTGATGTTTTAGTTATTATTGCGGATAGAATTTTTCGTAATTCTTCTATTTCGAATAATAACGAATCAGAAAGTGTTTTTTGATCAGGATTTAATTCATGTAATAAGCGCAACCAATATTTAGATTCTTTTGCTTCTTTTCTGGATATTTTAAGTCTGAATATTAAATCTTTTGTTCCTAATTTCTCATTGGCTTCTATATAATTTGCTCCAACCGAACCAGATGATCTGACTAATTGTTTACTATCTTCAATATTTGATGTCGTTTTTGGCAGAGTTCTGATGTAAATTCTGCACTCTTTTGCGAAAAGAAAAGTTCTTTCTTCTAAATCGTAAGGTTTAGTCATGTAAATTTTAATCTTTTTAAATTCCAGTTCCCAAAGGTTGGGGTCTAAAAATAATAAGAAAAAAATAAAAAGAAGGTTTTTCTTTCAAAAAAAATATTTCCAAAATTGAAATTAACAGTTTAGTTTTGGAATTTGGAATTTGAAAAAATTTGGAATTTAAAACTAAAGGTACATCTCCACCAATCCTTCCGGAAGGTTCATGATAACCTTTTTATTATCACGATCAATTTTCACTAAAAAATGATCGATCATAGGGATCAGCATTTCAACTTCACCGTTTAAAACTTCAAAAAGGGGCTGTGCAGTAGTATCGTTTACGGCAGCAATTTTTCCAAATACGCCTAAACGCTGGTCTTCGATTTCAAAACCGATTACTTCGTGGAAATAAAATTTGTTGCCTGTAAGTTTTGGCAGCATATTTAAAGGAAGATAAATAGCATTGCCCATAATGGCATCTGCATCTTCTTCGGTATTCATATCTTCAAAACGAATTCTGAGAAAATCGTTTTTGTGCAAGGAACTTTTTTCAATAAAAAAAGGAACCAGATGTTTGTTGCATTCAACAAACACTGATTCCAGATTTTCGTATAACTCAGGTTCGTCCGTGTCTAAATAAGCCAGAACTTCACCTTTGAAACTAAATTTTTTAGCGATTTTACCTAAATAAAAACAATCTTCTTTACGCATTCCCGCTAAATAAAATTATGCTTCAGTTGTTTCGTTATTTTCTTCAGCAGCAGGAGCTTCTTCAGTTGATTCTTCAACTTCAGCAACTTCTTCTTCAACTGCAGGCGTTGCAGCAGCGATAGCATCAGCTTCAGCCTGAGCTGCAGCAGCTAAACGTTTAGCATTAACTTCTTGTTCTGCTTTAAAAGCTTTAGCTCTAGCATCAGCTTGCGCTTTTGTCAAACCTTCTTTTTTAGCATCAACTTTTCCGGCTTTAGCATCTAACCAGGCAGATAATTTAGCATCAGCCTGCTCTTGAGTTAAAGCACCTTTACGAATACCTCCATCAAGGTGGTGTTTCAATAAAGCTCCTTTGTAAGAAAGAATTGCTCTGGCAGTATCAGTTGGTTGTGCACCATTGTGCAACCATTTTACGGCACTATCAATGTTTAGTTCGATAGTTGCAGGGTTTGTGTTTGGATTGTAAGTACCGATTTTCTCTAAGTATTTACCATCTCTTTTTGAGCGTGCATCTGCAGCTACAACCCAGTAAAAAGGTTTTTGTTTTTTACCGTGTCTTTGTAATCTAATTTTTACTGACATAATCTTATGATTAAATTTTGAGGTACTCGACCTCTGTTAATTAAGGGCGCAAAGATATAATTTTTTTCTGAATTGTACGTTCAAAATGATACTAAATACGTTTACGGTAAATTATTCCTAAAATTTTGTTGTTTTTGGCCTTGCTTTTTAATTATTTCTCGCAAATGAGATATTTTTGCGCTAAAATTATTCTACATGAAAAAATGTTTTTATTTTCTTTCATTACTCTTTTTGATTGCCTCTTGTACAGAAGAAGTGAAGTTTAATAACCCTGCCTTTCAGACCTTAAAGGATAACGTTTTTTGGAGAGCAGAAAGTTATAAAGCCTATAGTAGTTCCAATGGCAGTATTATCATTGAAGGTTCTTTAGGATTTGAAAAAGTCATTCTTCAGGCCGCTTCCCCTATTGAGAAAACCTATGCTCTGGGCGCTGATGACCTGTCAAAAGCTTTATATTCAGACACTACAGCTTCAAAAGCGACTGCTTTTTCTACAGGAACCAATTCCGGGAACGGACAGATAGTTATTACGGATTATGATACGGAAACCAATACTATCTCAGGGACTTTTAGATTTACTGCTGTAAATCTGGATAAAAGTGATACCGAAAAACCGGCAGTTAATTTTACGGAAGGAGTTTTTTATAAAGTTCCGATTGAACCTGTTCAGACACAGTGAGATTAGTGATTTGATTTCTGATTGCTTCGATTCTGGTGAAATTGTGATTTTAAAATCAAAATAAAAACATAAATAAACTAATATATAGTAGATTAGAGAAAAATAAGATTACATTTGCTACATTATTATAAATAAGTACATATGAACATTTTTGTTGGAAGCCTTCCATTCAGTATTGAGGAAGCAGATTTAAGAGAGTCTTTCGAGGCTTACGGAGCAGTAGATTCAGTTAAAATCATTACTGATAAATTTACAGGAAGAAGCAAAGGTTTTGGTTTTGTTGAGATGCCAAACGATGCTGAAGCTCAAAAAGCAATTGATGAATTGAACGGAGCTACTGTTCAAGGTCGTGCAATTGTGGTTAATAAATCTGAACCGAAACCAGAAGGCGAAAGAAGAAGCTTCAACAATAACAGTCGTGGTGGAGATTCACGCGGAGGTTATGGTGGAGGAAACAGCCGTGGTGGAAATGACCGTGGTGGTAACAGAGGAGGATATTAATATTTTTTTCTAAAATATACAAAAGGGATCAACGAAAGTTGATCCCTTTTTTTATATAATTACTTTTTCGAAGATTTTTTCGAATAGATATTATTTCCAAAGATAAAAGCGGAGAAGACAAAAGGCATTACTGGTGAAATCTGATAAAAAAGATTTACACCTGATTTCAAACCTTCTGTTAAAATGTCATTTATGCCTAAACCGATAAAAAACAGGCAGACAACAAAAAGTAAAAACTGTATTTTTAAGTTTATTTTTATCATAATATTGCGTTTTTTTATTTTATAATAACGTTAAAGATTACTTCGTCAAAAAATCTGTCTTTAGTTCTGACAGAATTATTCTCTTTTTCAGTAAGAATATTGCCGTCTCCATCAAATTCTATCTTTTTAGGTAATTTTTTGATTTGTGCAGAAACTATTTTTCCCCTTTGTCCTTTACAAGCCTTGCCCCATTCAGCACTTGCCCATATAAAACCTACCACAGCTGCGCCTGTAGCCAATCCGAAAGATCCAACTTCAATTGTTGCAAGCCCTACAAAAGCAATACCTACTCCTATTGAAGCGGATAAGCAACTGCCAAACAAGGCATCTTCGGGAGTTAAAGAATCTTTAAAATATTCAGGTTCCATTTGATTTAGAATTCTTAAGCCATCAATAAAATTAATATATTTTTGCTTTTTAGTAATGGATAAAGGTAGATTTAATATAGATTTTGAAAAATCATTTATTGATTTTTCAAAGTTGTGTGTTGTGTTGATTTGCTTGCTAAAGTTATCAATTACTGTTATTTCTAAAGGGCTAATTAGATTTAAGTCTTTTAAAAGTTTTATATTTTCTTCGTATGAATTATCCATAATCGAGAGAGTTCCCGAATCTATTTTCATGGTCATTTCTTGTGCAGCTAAAATTTGTGAGTATGCCACAATTGGTGAGGGATCTTCTGCTTTCTGAAAAGTTTTTGTAGTATTTCTTTTTTCAAACGGAACTAACATCATATTGCTAACTGCAATAATTTCATCATCACTTAATTGATGTAGTTGATTAATAGCTTTACCATCAATTTTTTCATCACCATCACATGAAAAGAGAGAAATAAAGGCGACTATTCCTAATAATAATTTTTTCACAATCAATAATTTAGAGATATTTCTTATAAACAAAGATTATAAATAACTAATTTATTTGCTATTCTGAAAGAAATATTTTACATTCGTTTTTGACTAATCGAATTAAAGAGGAGAATGTCGGTAGGATTTAAGATAAAGAAACTCAGGGAGCAAAAAGATTTGTCACAGTATTCATTGGCTATCACATTGAATATTTCTCAGAGCGAATTATCTAAAATTGAAAATGGTCAAACAAAAAAAATTGACTTTTTACTGATGTATAAAGTCTGTAGTTATTTTGATACGAGCCTTGAATTTTTTATCGAAAAAGAGCATCAAATTAATAAAAAGGAGGAATTACGAAGTGATTATAATATTTCTGCATCAACTAATTTTTATCCTGAAAAAATAATTGAGGATATAAAAAAGCTCATAGAGGATAATAAACAAAAAGCGAAGTTGATAGAGATCCTAAGGAAAAAATAAAAAAAAAAAGATTCAGTAATAAGAAAAAAAGGGATCAACGAAAGTTGATCCTTTTTTTCATGGACTAAAATTTTGTTTCAGGTTTCAAGTTTGTTTTGTTTCACGTTCCCAATAATAACCTGAAACTTGAACAAAATAAAACCTGAAACAAATAAAACTATAAATTCGCTACAAGCCAGTCTCCAACTTCGCTGGTTTTGTAGGTTTTTGATCCTTTTGGTGCTAAATCTTCCGTTACAACTCCTTGTTCTAACGATTTGTTTACAACCGCTCTGATAGCTTCAGCTTCGGCTTTTAGTCCAAAAGCATCTTCGAACATCATGGCGGCAGATAAAATAGTGGCTAACGGATTCGCAATATTCAATCCGGTTGCCTGTGGATAAGAGCCGTGGATTGGCTCATATAAGGAAGTATGTTCCCCAACAGAAGCAGAAGGCATTAATCCCATTGAACCTGAAATTACAGAAGCTTCATCGGTTAAAATATCTCCGAATAAATTCTCAGTAATCAATACGTCATAAGAGTTTGGCCATTGCACCAAACGCATGGCAACAGCATCAACAAATTCATAAGAAACCGTAACTTCAGGATAGTCTTTTTCCATTGCCTGAACAGTTTCCCTCCATAAACGTGAAGTTTCCAAAACATTTGCTTTGTCTACACAACATAGTTTTTTGCTTCGTGTCATGGCTAATTCAAAACCTTTTTTGGCAAGGCGTTGTACTTCGGCTCTGGTATACACACAGTTATCGAAAGCAGTTTCTCCGTCGTCTCTTCTTCCTTTTTCGCCAAAGTAGATTCCGCCTGTTAATTCTCTTAAGAAAACCAAATCTGTTCCTTCAATTCGCTCTCTTTTTAAAGGAGAATTATCAATTAAAGATGGGAAAGTAAAAGTTGGACGCACATTTGCGAACAATCCCAATTTTTTACGCATCAACAATAATCCCTGCTCCGGACGAACAGGGGCACTTGGGTCATTATCGTATTTTGGGTGACCGATTGCCCCAAATAAAACGGCATCCGCTTTCATGCAAATTTCGTGAGTCTCATCAGGATAAGGAACCCCAACCGCATCAATGGCACAAGCTCCCGTCAAAGCTGGTGTCCAGGTTATTTCGTGATTGAATTTTTTTGCAATAGCATCAGATACTTTTACCGCTTCATTTATTACCTCAGGACCAATTCCGTCTCCTGCTAAAAGGGCTATGTTAAATTTCATTTTTTATGTTTGTTATGTTATTTGTTAGGTTCTAAGGTTCTGAGATGCTAAGTTCCTAAGCTTTTTTAATGTGTTAGAAACTTAGCACCTTAGTAGCTTTACGGAATCACATTCAGCATTTTTTGTGTTGCAATAATGGCTGCAACAGTCTGATCTGAATCTAATCCTCGGGTTTTGAATTCTTTTCCGTTATTTACCCAGGTGATAATCGTTTCACACAAGGCATCAGAACTACTGCCCGGTGGAATTCTCACGGCGTAATCAATGAGTTTTGGTAATGTTAATTTCTTTTGTTTATAGATTTTAGATAACGCGTTCATGAAAGCATCAAACTGACCGTCGCCCTGTGCATTTTCTTCGATAACTTCGTCATCAATTTTTAATAGCAAAGTGGTTGACGGACGCATTCCTTTTGAGTGTACTAATATATAGGACTCAATCGTGATTTTATCCTGGTAGGTATGACTGTCCAGAACATCGGAAATGATATAGGGAAGATCTTCTTTGGTAACAGTTTCTTTTTTGTCTCCCAATTCGATGATTCTCTGTGTAACTAATTTTAAGTCTTCCTGGTTGAGTTTTAAACCCAGCTCCTGAAGATTTTTTTCAATATTAGCTTTTCCAGAGGTTTTTCCGAGAGCGTATTTTCTTTTTCTTCCAAAGCGTTCCGGAAGCAAATCGTTAAAATACAAGTTGTTTTTATTGTCGCCATCGGCATGAATTCCGGCAGTTTGTGTAAAAACATTATCGCCTACAATGGGCTTGTTGGCCGGAATCCTGTATCCTGTAAATGTTTCCACCAGTTTGCTCACCGAATATAACGAGGTCTCTTTTATATTGATGCGCACTTCCGGCATATAATCGTTTATCACGGCTACGGTGCTTTCCAGAGGAGCATTACCAGCGCGTTCCCCCATTCCGTTTACGGTCACGTGTAAACCGCTGATGCCGGCTTTTACAGCTTCCATCACATTGGCAACGCTTAAATCGTAATCATTGTGGGCGTGAAAATCAAAATGAATATTGGGATATCTAGTTGTAATTTTTGAGATAAAATCAAAAGCCTGCGACGGAATTAATACACCCAGCGTGTCCGGAAGTAAAATCCTCTTTACGGGCTGCTGCGTTAAGAAATCCAAATACTGAAAAACATATTCAGGAGAATTACGCATTCCGTTGCTCCAGTCTTCCAGATAGACATTGGTTTCTATGTTATTCTCTTTTGCTAAAGCGATAGCTTGTGCTATTTCGGAAAAATGCTGTTCGGGTGTTTTTTTTAATTGATGGGTGAGGTGATTTAAAGAACCTTTCGTTAATAAATTCTGGACTTTTGCACCCGATTTCTTCATCCATTCAATAGACAATCCTCCGTCTACGAAGGTAAGAACTTCGATCCGGTTGGCGTATCCTTTTTCTTCAGCCCAGGACATAATGCCTTTTACGCCCTGAAATTCGCCTTCGCTCACCCGAGCAGAAGCAATTTCGATTCTATCAATATTTAATTCTTCCAATAATAATTGCGCAATGGTCAGTTTTTCTGCAGCAGAAAATGATACTCCGGAGGTTTGTTCACCATCACGAAGCGTCGTATCCATTATTTCAATTTTTCTTTTTTCCATATTGATATGCTATATTTCTAAAAATGAAATTATAGTTGTTTTATGTTTTTCTCTCTTTAATTTAGAAAGACCCGACAGGTTTTTGGAATCTGTCGGGTCTGAATAGAATGAACAAGATTTTTTTAGTACGGAAGTTTATCGGCGAAAGTCACAATATCTTCTTTAATATTTTGCAGATAATCAATGTCATCAAAACCATTGATCATATTGTTCTTTTTATATCCGTTAATGGCAAAAGACTCTTGTTGTCCTGTCGCTAATAAAGTAATCGTCTGGTTGGGTAAGTTGATTTCTAACTTGGTTTTCGGATCTGCTTCGATGGCTTTGAAAATGGTATCGGCAAATTCAGGGCTAACCTGAACCGGTAAAACACCAATATTCAGACAGTTTCCTTTAAAGATATCGGCAAAGAAACTTGAAACCACAGCTCTGAAACCGTAATCGTACACGGCCCACGCAGCATGTTCTCTGGAAGAACCTGAACCGAAGTTTTTTCCTCCCACCAGGATTTTTCCGCTGTAAGTGGAGTCGTTCAAAACGAAATCCGCTTTTGGAGAATCGTCTCCGTTGTATCTCCAGTCTCTAAAAAGATTGTCTCCAAAACCTTCACGTTTTGTCGCTTTCAGGAAACGGGCCGGGATGATTTGATCTGTATCTACGTTCTCAATTGGTAGTGGCACCGCACTACTGGTAAGTATATTAAATTTATCGTATGCCATTTTAATTTTAGATTTTTGGATTTTAGATTTTAGATTTTTTCGCTGGGATGAATTCTAAACGCTAAATTTTTTTGTATTAAATAATGTAAATCAGTTTTTTGTTTGAAAATATTTAGACAGAAGACTACACAAAGTGAAAATCTAAAATCTAAACTCTCCAATCTAAAATAATTCTCTAGGGTCAGTTAGTTTTCCGGTAACAGCAGCAGCGGCAGCCATAATCGGACTTGCCAGTAATGTTCTTGAACCGGGACCCTGACGGCCTTCAAAGTTTCGGTTTGAAGTACTCACCGCATATTTTCCGGCTGGAACTTTATCATCGTTCATCGCCAGACATGCGGAACATCCAGGCTGACGTAATACAAAACCGGCTTCGGTAAGAATATCCAATAAACCTTCTTCTTTAATCTGGGCTTCCACAACGTGGGAACCCGGAACTAACCAGGCGGTAACATTATCTGCTTTTTTTCTTCCTTTCACAATTTCTGTAAAGGCTCTGAAATCTTCAATACGCCCGTTTGTACAACTTCCAAGGAAAACAAAGTCAATTGGTTTTCCAATCATCACGTCATCTTCTTCAAAGCCCATATAGGCTAAGGATTTTTTATACGTTTCCTCTCCGCCTTCCACCTGATTGGCGTTCGGAATATGTTTGGTGATACCAATTCCCATTCCAGGGTTCGTACCATAAGTAATCATTGGTTCGATGTCAGCAGCGTTGATGTTTAATTCCGCATCAAAAACAGCGTCAGCATCGGTTTTTAAAGTTTTCCAATAAGCAACTGCTTTGTCCCAGGCTTCACCTTTTGGGGCATAAAGTCTTCCTTCAAGGAAATCGAAAGTTTTTTGGTCCGGAGCGATCATTCCGCCACGGGCACCCATTTCGATACTTAGGTTACAAACCGTCATACGGCCTTCCATAGTCATATTTTCAAAAACATCACCGGCATATTCAACAAAATATCCGGTACCTCCGGAAGTCGTCAATTGTGCAATAATATAAAGTGCTACGTCTTTTGGACCAACACCTTTGCTCAATTCACCGTTTACGTTGATACGCATTTTCTTTGGTTTTGGCTGCATGATACACTGCGTAGAAAGTACCATTTCAACCTCAGAAGTTCCGATACCAAAAGCAATCGCTCCGAAGGCACCGTGAGTAGACGTGTGGGAATCCCCACAAACAATAGTAGCACCCGGCAAAGTAATTCCGTTTTCAGGACCCACTACGTGCACAATTCCATTTTTAATGTGACCTAATCCCCAGTGCGAAATTCCGTATTCGGCAGCATTATCTTCAAGAGCTTTAAGCTGATTGGCAGACAAGGCATCCTCCACTGGTAAATGTTGGTTTATGGTTGGTGTATTGTGATCGGCAGTTGCAAAAGTACGTTCCGGGTATAAAACCTTTACGCCTCTGGCTTTTAATCCTAAAAAAGCAACGGGACTTGTAACCTCATGAATGAAATGACGGTCAATAAAAAACACATCCGGTCCATCTTCAATTTTACGCACTACATGTGAATCCCATACTTTGTCAAATAATGTCTTACTCATTTTTTATTTTTTTTAATTGTAATTTCTAACCACAGCAATTTCCTGCTCATTATAATAGGAAAACAAAAGTAAAAAAAGATACAAGGGCGTCAATTTCAATATTTCATTATATACGATACCCAAACCGGAATACAAATTGCAATTGGCATTTATGCGCTTGGATTTTTATCGAAAAAGGAATAGAAAATTGAATTTATTTTTCTTTTTCTGCTTAAATTATTTCTTGTTGGTTTTTGTTTTGATATTTTGCAAAATTATCTTAAAATCGCTACTAAACAGGGTGTTTTGGCTAAAAAAATGTAACAAATTGAATAAAAGTAGTAATAATTATCAGTTTTGATTTGTTTTAGGAATCTGCTGCCTCCAGGGTTTTGAGGGCTTAAAACAGCAATTTTTAAAGATTTTTATTATTCTGAAATTTACCAAAATACTACGACATCCAAGAAGTGTATTTTTATGAAAATTTATGATTTTTGAGGTAAAAAAATGATTTGAGAATGCAGATAATTCCGAAGGCTAATTGAGTGAATTTTTAAACTCTAATGGGGTGAGGCTGGTTTTCTTTTTGAAAAGTTTACTGAAGGACTGAGGGTATTCAAAACCCAGTTGATAAGCTATTTCCGCTACCGAAAGATTGGAGCTAATAAGGAAATCCTTTGATTTTTCTATTAGTTTGGAATGGATATGCTGTTGCGCATTTTGCCCGGTTAGGTTCCGAAGCATGTCACTCAGGTAATGACTCGAAACGTTAATTTGTGAAGCGAGGAAATCTACTGTAGGCAGCCCTCTTTTTAGTGTTTCAGCATTATTAAGATAATTATCCAGCGTTTCTTCGACTTTGAGTAATAAGTCGTGGCTGATTGTTTTTCGCGTAATGAACTGGCGTTTGTAAAAACGATTGCTGTAATTAAGTAAAACATCAAGATACGATACAATCACATCCTGGCTCATTTCGTCGATAGTAGTATGAAGTTCCTTGTCAATGCTTGTTAATAATCCGATAATAGTCGTTTTTTCGCTGTCGGAAAGATGCAGTGCTTCATTGGTGTCGTAGGAGAAGAAGCCGTATTTTTTAATCGTTTTTCCTAAAGGATAATTCCTGATAAAGTCCGGGTGAAAAAAAAGCGTATAGCCAAAATATTCAGCCCCTTCTTCATTATCGGTAAAAATCAATTGGTTGGGGGAGGTAAACATTAGGCCTCCTTCATTAAAATCATAATATCCCTGGCCGTAACCCATTTTTCCATTAGTAGAATATTTATATGATATTTTATAGAAATCGAGCAGGAAATGGTTATTGGTCAGATCAGCATTTATAACAAGTTTGGTATTATCCACCAAGGTAATCAGAGGATGAACCGGTTTAGGTAACCGGAACAAACTATGAAATTGTGATATTGAGGAAATTCTGGTCGGATTGTTGTTTTTCTTTTCCATGATATAAATGTATAAAAAATCAAGAATAATAATACCGCACAGGGTATCAAAAGCTGTGCGGTATTGTACTGAATTAGGCGCCCAGAAATTGTTTGCCGAAGGCAGCACGAAAAACCTCGTCTCCTTGTTCCTGTCTTTGTTTGTAGAGTGCTTTAGCATCTTCTCCGGCAACATATCTCAGTTGGATTTTTCCGTCTGTGGCAGCTTCGTAAACTACGTCCGCAATTTGTTCTGCAGTAGATGCCATTTCAAACATCGTATCAACACTTGCAAACAAGCTTTTTGTCATTGCTTCGTATTCAGGTTTAGTAGCTGAATCAAGTGAGCCGTGCAGGAATTCGGTTTTGATCCCGCCCGGGGAAACCGTTTTAATGTGTACGCCAAACGGATTCAGTTCATACGCCATGCTTTCGCTCCAGCCTTCCAGTCCCCATTTGGTGGCGTGGTATACGGAGCCCAGAGGAAAAGAAATCAATCCGCCGATAGAAGTAGTTGAGATGAACAATCCGCTTTTTCTTTCTCTGAAATACGGAATAAAAGCATTGGTCACGCGAATTACTCCAAGCAGATTGGTGTTGAGCTGTTTGGTAATCTGGTCGTCATTAAAGCTCTCCAATGGACCTATCAAACCATAACCTGCATTGTTGAAAACGACATCAATATCGCTTAATACCAGTGCTTTTTGAACCGTGCTTTGTATCTGGTCATAATTCGTAACATCCAATGGCAGCAGGGTTATATTGTTTAAATTAGAAAGTTCTGTTTCCTTTTCAGGATTTCTCATTGTTGCGATTACATTCCATCCTTTTGCTTGGAATAATTTTGCTGCAGCTTTTCCTAATCCGGAAGAAGCGCCTGTGATAAAAATTGTTTTCATAACTAATTGTTTTAATTTGATAAGGCAAAGTTCAGGATAGGCTGCAGTTTAAAAGTGTTCATTTTGGTGCAATGAGTATCCAAAATGGATAATCGAATTTTTCAGGATCAAATAATCGAATTTTTATCATTTTTATTGGTTTTTAACAGTTTCTAATCATGATCCTGATTAATGCTTTTTGTTGATAATTCATTTTTCATTCGCTTAAAAAAAGTGTAAATTTGAACTCCCTCCATTTTCTATAAGGCAATTTTTTATAATCCATATAATCAGATATTTATATGGGGAAGATTGGAATTTGGAATTTAATTTTTGCTATTTAAACTTATGTATTTAATATTCGATACCGAAACCACCGGATTACCCAAACGCTGGGATGCCCCGATAACCGATTCTGACAACTGGCCGCGCTGTATACAGATCGCATGGCAGCTGCATGACGAAATGGGACAATTAATCGAACATCAGGATTATTTGGTTAAACCCTACGGATTTAATATTCCGTATGATGCAGAACGTATTCACGGAATCTCAACAGAGTTGGCTGAAGCCGATGGAATCACCCTGGCCGAAGTTCTAGAGAAATTCAATATCGCTTTAAGCAAAACCAAATTTATCGTCGGTCAGAATTTAGGTTTTGACGTTAACATCATGGGAGCAGAATTCCATAGAATGGGAGTGGATTCTCCAATGAGTGCTATGCCGGTTTTAGATACCTGTACCGAAGTAACCGCTTCCTTATTGCAGCTTCCCGGAGGTCGTGGCGGTAAATTTAAATTGCCAACCTTAACAGAATTACACAGCTATCTTTTTAATAAACCGTTTGCAGAAGCCCACAACGCAACTGCCGACGTTGAGGCAACAACGCGTTGCTTTCTGGAACTAATCAGAAGAGAGGTTTTTACCAAAGAAGAATTAGATGTCCCGCAGGATTATTTCAGGGAATTTCAAAATAGAAACCCGCAGGAGTTTCCGCTCATTGGTCTGAAACACATCAACTTAAAAGCAGCCTCTGATAAAATCAGGGAGCAGTTAAGAGCTTTAGAAGGAAATGCAAGGCAGACAACGGTTTCAGATTCTGACAGAGAAGATTTTAAAGCGGCAAAATACGCGCATTTACACAATCATACCCAGTTTTCGGTTTTACAATCCACCATAGGAATTGGCAATATCGTTGCGGCTACAGCCAAAAACGGAATGCCGGCCGTTGCCATGACCGATACCGGAAACATGATGGGGGCTTTCCATTTTGTGAGCGCCGTTATGAATCACAACAAGGCGGCATCAGCTAAAAACAAAGCTTTGGCTGAGGCTGGTGAAGAGCCAACGGAAACCGAAATCAAACCAATCGTGGGCTGTGAATTTAATGTTTGCGACAACCACTTGGATAAAAGCAAAAAAGACAACGGTAATCAGGTTGTATTGCTGGCCAAAAATAAAAAAGGCTATCACAATCTGGCCAAAATGTCGTCGATTGCCTTTACCGACGGGTTTTATTATGTTCCAAGGGTCGATCGAAAAATTATCGAACAATACAAGGAAGATATCATGGTATTGTCCGGAAATTTATACGGAGAAATCCAGAGTAAAATTCTGAACATAGGTGAAAACCAGGCCGAAGAAGCCCTGATTTGGTGGAAAGAACAATTTGGGGATGACTTTTATCTGGAAGTCATGCGCCACAACCAGGAAGACGAGAATCGTGTCAACAAAACGCTGATTGAGTTTTCCCAAAAGCACAATGTCAAGTTAATTGCCACAAACAATACCTATTATTTAAATAAGGAAGATGCCAATGCGCACGATATTTTATTGTGTGTAAAAGACGGGGAAAAACAGGCAACACCAATCGGCCGTGGCCGTGGTTATCGCTACGGATTACCCAATCAGGAGTACTATTACAAGTCGCAGGAAGAGATGAAAAAACTTTTTGCCGATTTGCCGGATGCTATTATCAATATTCAGGAAATTGTCGACAAGGTTGAGATTTACTCGCTTTACAGAGATGTATTGCTTCCGAAATTTGATATTCCCGAAGAATTTATAGTTCCGGAAGATGAAGCCGATGGCGGAGTAAGAGGAGAGAATAAATATTTGCGACACCTGACGATGGTGGGTGCCAAAAAGAGATATGGAGAGATTACGGAATCAATTCAGGAACGTCTGGATTTCGAGTTATTAACGATTTCGAATTCCGGATACCCGGGCTACTTCCTGATCGTTCAGGATTTTATCGCCGAAGCCCGGAACATGGACGTTTCGGTAGGTCCGGGCCGTGGATCTGCAGCGGGTTCTGCCGTTGCTTACTGTTTGGGAATTACGAATATTGACCCGATTAAGTACGACTTGCTTTTTGAGCGTTTCCTGAATCCGGATCGTGTATCCATGCCCGATATTGATATCGATTTTGATGACGAGGGCCGTGGACGTGTTATGGATTATGTAATCAATAAGTACGGTAAAAATCAGGTAGCGCAAATTATTACCTATGGTAAAATGGCCACCAAGTCGGCGATTCGTGATACGGCGCGTGTGTTGGATTTGCCGTTGTTTGAAGCTGACAGGATTGCAAAACTGATTCCGGCCATGATGCCGTCGAAATGGAATTTAGCGCGTTTTATTTCTGAAAACGAAGATGAGGTTAAAAAAGCACTTCGTTCGGATGAATTTGACAATGTAAAAGAACTGATCGCGATTGCCAACGAAGACGATTTGGCAGGAGAAACCATCCAGCAGGCCAAAATCCTGGAGGGATCGATGCGAAATACCGGTATTCACGCCTGTGGGGTAATCATTACGCCATCGGATATTACGAATTTCGTTCCGGTTACCACCGCTAAAGATTCTGATTTATATGTAACCCAGTTTGATAACTCGGTGGCCGAAAGTGCAGGATTGCTAAAAATGGACTTTCTGGGTCTGAAGACCCTTACCCTGATAAAAGATACCGTTAAGCTGGTAAAATACAGAACCGGAATTGATTTGGATCCGGATGTTTTCCCAATTGATGATCAGGAAACGTATGCACTCTTTCAAAGAGGAGAAACGGTTGGAATCTTCCAGTACGAGTCACCCGGAATGCAGAAATACATGAAGGACCTGAAACCGACGGTTTTCGGTGATTTAATTGCCATGAACGCCTTGTATCGCCCGGGACCTTTGGAGTATATTCCTTCTTTTGTTCGAAGAAAAAATGGCGAAGAAGAAATCAAATACGATTTAGATGCCTGTGAGGAATATTTAGGAGAGACTTACGGAATTACGGTTTACCAGGAGCAGGTAATGCTTTTGTCGCAATCGCTGGCTGATTTTACCAAAGGTGAAGCCGACGTTTTGCGTAAAGCGATGGGTAAAAAACAAAAAGACGTTCTGGATAAAATGAAGCCTAAATTTGTGGAGCAGGCGGCAAAAAAAGGCCATGATGCAAAAATTCTGGAGAAAATCTGGAAAGACTGGGAAGCTTTTGCGAGTTATGCCTTCAACAAATCCCACTCCACTTGTTACGCCTGGATTGCCTATCAGACGGCGTATCTGAAAGCACATTACCCTGCAGAATATATGGCAGCGGTGCTTTCGAATAATATGAATGATATCAAGCAGGTATCCTTTTTTATGGAGGAGTGCAAACGTATGGGATTGGAAGTTTTAGGCCCTGATGTGAATGAGTCGTACTATAAATTTACGGTAAATGATAATTATGCTGTCCGTTTCGGGATGGGAGCCATCAAAGGAGTAGGTTCAGGAGCCGTTGCAACAATTGTCGAGAACAGAAAAGACGGAAGATATAAATCTATTTTTGATTTGGCAAAACGAATTGATTTGCGTGCGGCCAATAAAAAAGCAATCGAGAACCTGGCTTTGGCCGGAGGATTTGATTCGTTTGAAGGAACAACAAGAGCGCAGTATTTTCATGACGATGGTGACGGAATTACATTCTATGAAAAAGCAATGCGTTATGGGGCGAAATTTCAGGAAAATGAAAACTCATCTCAGGTAAGTTTATTCGGAGAAGCAAGTGAAGTCCAGATTGCCGAACCTGTTGTGCCTCCGTGCGAAGACTGGAGTACCATGGAAAAACTGGCCAAAGAAAAAGAAGTGGTGGGGATTTATATCTCCGGACATCCGCTGGATGATTTTAGGTTTGAAATGAAATACTTCTGCAATGCCCGACTCGAAGCCCTGAAAAGCATGGAATTATATGTCGGTAAAAACCTGAATTTTGCCGGAATCATAAATAATGTACAGCACCGTGTCGCTAAAAACGGAAAAGGCTGGGCGGTATTCAACTTAGAAGGCTATGATGAAAGTTATGAGTTTAAGATTTTTGGTGAAGAATATTTAAAGTTTCGCCATTTCCTGATTCAGAATAATTTTGCTTTCCTGAAAATCTTAATAAAAGACGGCTGGGTCAATCACGATACAGGTAAAAAATCAGAACCGAGAATGCAGTTTGTTGAGATCAGGCAATTGCAGGATATTCTGGAAGCCTTTGCCAAAAAATTGGTTTTGTTGCTGAATATTAAAGATCTGCAAACGGAATTTATTCACAGACTGAGTCATTTATTTAATGAAAATAAAGGCGATAATACCGTGACTTTTGAAATCATGGAACTGGAGAAAATAAAACGACTCGTGGCAGTAGAAACACCAACCGATTTTGAAGAAACCGAGGATGCTGTTTTTGCAGAGGAGAATGAAAATGAAGATGCACCACTCGAAGAAACTAAAATTCAGGAAGTAAATGAAGTTGAGGAAATTAAGGTAGTAACCAAATTAACGATGCCAAGCAGAAGATTAAAGATTAAAATTTCGACCGAATTACTGCAGGAATTAGAAAAAATGCAGGTTAATTTTAAGCTGAACTAAATTTTAACAGTTAAAATTTAAGAGTATGCATTTTTTTTTAGTTAAAAATATGCATGCATAATACTTTTTTAGTAATATTGCTCAAAATTACAACGATTTCGCTACAAGTCTAACGAAGCAAACTGTAAGATTGTGTTAAAATAATCTAAGTTTGTATAAATTAATTAAATCAGAATTATGAAAAAGAACCTATTTTTATTAGGATTATTAGTTTGCTCTATGGCCACAATGGCGCAGACAGAAAAAGCAGACAAACCAGAAAGCTGGTATTTTAAATTGGGAGGGTCATACTTTAACCAAACAGCTTCAACTGAATTTCCAACAGTTGGAGGAAATGCAGCTTTAGATAGAACATATGTAGGAGGAAAATTAGTTTCTGAAAAAAGTGTAACAGGTTCTTTCGGACAAGGTTTTAGAACAGGTATAACTGCAGGATATCGCTTTTCAACACGTATAGGAGTTGAGTTAGGAGTTAATTATTACACTAGTAATGATAAGAAAATGGCTCAAACAACATCTGATTTACCTATTACTCCAACTGGTGTATATAGTTTTAAATCGGTAGGTCAAATCACTGCGTTTGATGTAGCACCTGCAATTGTAATGTTTTTAGGTGAATCTAAAGGTTTTGAACCTTATACTAAAGTTGGGATTTTAGTTCCTATCCATGGAGATTTAGAAATTACTTCTGATGCATATGCTCCAATTGCTTTTACACCTCAAGGAGCTCCAGCTGCTTTTGGAAATGTTCACAGTGTTGATAAAGTAAAACCAAATCCGACATTAGGATTTACTGCAGCTCTAGGTACAACTTACAAGCTTACTACACATCTTTCAGCTTTTGCGGAATTAGAGTACCGTAACTTTACAGTGCATGGTAAAACAAAAGAAACAACTGAATTTACAGTGAATGGACAAGATGCGTTAGCAACTAGAACTACAGCGCAAATTCATACAAACTATCAAGATCATTTAGATGTTAATTCTAATAATGCTTTATTTAACCCAAATACAGCTACTCCTGATCAAAGAGATACTACAAGACCTAATGATGCAATGGATGAATTAAGTTCATATGTTGGAATTTCAGGTTTAGGTTTAACTTTAGGAATTAAATACAGCCTATAATTTTTTACAGTTTATAGTTTTTAGAAAAAGAGGATATTCGAAATGAATATCCTCTTTTTTTTGGCCTTGTGTCATTTCATTTCTCTAATAAAACTAAATCTTTTTAGGAGCTAATCCCGCTATTCGTTTCAATCTTTTGCGGCGAACCCCGCCACAAAAGGATTTGCACTGCTATCGGGGCTATGGCAATCATTTTCATAAAAGCTTTTAGTTTACGCCAACCCGACAGGTTTTAAAACCTGTCGGGTTCCGAAATTGTGTGATATTAAATTTTGAAGGATAAAAAAGGCTTTAGCCAAAAGCTCACGTCTTTTGGCTAAAGCCTTTTTATATTTGATTCTTCAGCTTTCGGCTAAAGCCGGAGGCAATTTAAAATCGTAATGATTATTTCGAATTTCTAAATTCTTTCAGCACTTCATCAATAACCCAGGTTGTTCTCGCTGCTGAGGTTCCTTTTGACGGAGAAACCCCTTCGTTACCCAAAAGTTCGGCAACGACGGTTTCGATAAAAGGCTGCTGAATATGAAGCGGGTTTTCGATTGTAATAGTTTCTTTTTCCCCGTTTGCATATTGAATATGAATCGGGTCATTTCCGAAAGTAGAGAAAGAGATTTTTCCTTTATCACCTACAATTTCAGTATTGTCATAACGCTCAAAACTGGCAAAATTCCATAGACCGGTTCCATGAATTCCGTTTTCAAATAAAAACGACATCGAAACCGAATCTTCGGCAGGATAAGCAAGAAGTTGTGAAGTTGCATGTCCGAGAACCGATTTAATAGGGCCAAAGACAAAGTCCAGAAAATCTAAAGTATGACAAGCCAGATCAACAAAAATACCACCTCCGGAGATATGGGGCAAAACCGTCCAGGGCAAATTAATATCATCGTCGTATCTTTTTTCAAACGGATGATATAAAACACAATTTACATGTCTGATCTTGCCTAATTTATTTTGATCTATGAGTTCCTTTATTTTTAAAAATCTCGGTAAACTTCTTCTGTAATAAGCCACAAATAGCGGAACATTATGTTCTTTGCAGGCGCTGATCATTTCGTTGCACTCTTCAAAGTTCAATGCCATTGGTTTTTCCACATACACCGGTTTTCCGGCTTTGGCGCACAAAATTGTATATTCTTTATGGGAGGATGGCGGAGTAGCAATATAAACAGCATCAACTTCCGGGTCGTTAATTAAATCTGTTGCATTCGAGTACCATTTTGCCACATTATGGCGTTTGGCGTAATCTTCGGCAAGGGCAGCATCCCGGCGCATTACAGCTACTAAAGCTGAATTTGGGGTTTTCTGGAAAGCAGGCCCGCTTTTAACTTCGGTTACATTCCCACAACCTATGATTCCCCATTTTACAATTTTCATTTTTCTGGTTTTTTAGTTATTTCAAATTTAAAAAAGGTTTGCCACTAATGGCACGAATTTTCGCGAATTATTTAATTTGTATAGGAGTAAAAAAATCAGTTGCTAATGCATGAACTATTTTTTTCCGCAGATCTTGCAGATTCTGTTGGAAAAAAATCCGCTAAATCTGCAAAATCTGCGAGAGTAAATTATAATAAAAATTCAAAAAGAATAGCCACGAATTACGCTAATATCCAAGAATTAGATTCGCGATAATTCGTGCAATTCGTGGCAAAAAAAAATCATTTTAATCCTTAAATCTGTGGCTAAAAAAAACAGACTTAGTTTTACTTTTTAGGTAAAGTAGTGAATCCCTTATTGTAAAGCGTGAACGTCTGAATGTCTACATTTTCCTGAATGGTGGCAGCAACAGATTTCAAATTTAAGTATCGTTTGAAAAAGGTTTGCCACGAAGTGCACGAATTATTTTCACGCAGATTTAAGCAGATGTACAAAGATTTTACCGCAAAGCACGCAAAGTTTATGCATCAGCTTGGTTTGGTAAAAACAAAAGTTCGCAAAGCTGGTTCAATACAAAGCTTTGCGAACTTTGCATTTTCTGAAGATACTTTTATAGGTAAAACTTTGCGTGCTTTGCGGTAATATCAAAATAGTCCATCGCAAAAAAATAATGCAAAAAATAGCCACGAACTCACAAAAATAATTCGTGAATTCGTGGCAAAAAAAATCATTTTAATCCTTAAATCTGTGGCTAAAAAAAACAGACTTAGTTTTACTTTTTAGGTAAAGCCGTAAACCCCATATTGTAAAGCGTGAACGCCTGAATGTCTACATTTTCCTGAATGGTGGCAGTAACAGATTTCAAATTTAAAAATTGTTTGAAAAGGTTTGCCACGAATTTGCACGAATTATTTTCACGCAGATTTAAGCAGATGTACACAGATTTATTTTACCGCAAAGCACGCAAAGTTTTTGTAGCAGCTTGGTTTGGTAAAAACACAAGTTCGCAAAGCTGGTTCAATACAAAGCTTTGCGAACTTTGCATTTTCTGAAGATACTTTTATAGGTAAAACTTTGCGTGCTTTGCGGTAAAATCAAAGTAGTCCATCGCAAAAAAATAATGCAAAAAATAGCCACGAACTCACAAAAATAATTCGTGAATTCGTGGCAAAAAAATCATTTTAGTCCTTAAATCTGTGGCTAAAAAAAACAGATTTAGTTTTACTTTTTAGGTAAAGCCGTAAACCCCATATTGTAAAGCGTGAACGCCTGAATATCTACATTTTCCTGAATGGTGGCAGCAACAGATTTTCCTGCACCGTGTCCGGCTTTCACATCAATACGGATTAAAACAGGATTGTCTCCGGTTTGTTTTTCCTGTAATTCGGCAGCAAATTTAAAACTGTGCGCCGGAACAACGCGATCATCATGATCTCCTGTCGTTACCATAGTTGCCGGATACTGTACGCCTTTTTTAACGTTCTGAACTGGCGAGTATCCTTTTAGGTATTCGAACATTTCTTTGCTGTCCTGTGCAGTTCCGTAATCAAAAGCCCAACCCGCTCCGGCAGTAAAAGCATTGTAACGCAACATGTCCATAACTCCAACAGCCGGTAAAGCTACTTTCATCAAATCAGGACGCTGCGTCATCGTGGCACCTACTAATAAACCTCCGTTAGAACCTCCGCGAATGGCTAAGAAATCAGATGAAGTATATTTTTGGGCAATCAGATATTCTGCAGCAGCAATGAAATCATCAAATACATTTTGTTTTTTCAGCTTGGTTCCCGCATCATGCCATTTTTTCCCGTATTCGCCCCCGCCTCTTAAATTGGCAACAGCATATACACCGCCGTTTTCCATCCAGACTGCATTGGCAATACTGAAACCCGGCGTCAGGCTGATATTGAATCCGCCGTACCCATAAAGAATCGTTGGGTTTTTACCGTTTAATTTCAGTCCTTTTTTATAGGTAATAATCATCGGGATTTTTGTTCCGTCTTTAGAAGTGTAAAAAACCTGTTTTGATTCGTAATCCTCACTTTTGAAATCCACTACTGGCTTTTGATAAATTTCTGATTTCCCTGATTTAGGATCGAAAGAAAAGATAGTTCCCGGAGTCGTGTAGTTTGTAAAGCTGTAGTACAGCACCTTCTCTTCTTTTTTTCCTCCAAATCCTCCTGCAGTTCCAACAGCCGGAAGTTTGATTTCACGAACTAATTTTCCATCGTAGTCATATTGCAAAACCAATGAAACAGCATCTTTGGTATAATTCGCAAAGAAATATCCGGATCCCGTTGAAGGGGCCAAAACATTCTCGGTTTCTTTGATGAAATCTTTCCAGTTTTCCGGTTTTGGATTGCTTACGTCTACGGTAACAATGCGCTTGTTCGGTGCGCCTAAATCAGTATCAATAAACAGTTTACTGCCTACATTTTCGATAATCTGGTTGTCGCTGTTAAAATTGTCAACAATCGTAATAATCGGACTTTCCGGTTTGGATAAATCTTTAATGTATAATTCATTTCCGTATGTAGAATTGGCTGCCGAGATCACCAGATAGCGATCATCTTCCGTCACGTAACCACCTACATATCTTCTTTTTTGATCTGCTCCAAAAATTATTTTATCGTCTTTTTGAGCAGTTCCCAGTTTGTGGAAATACAATTTATGCTGATCTGTTTTGGCAGATAATTCGCTTCCTTTTGGTTTATCATAGCTGGAGTAATAAAAACCTTCATTTCCTAACCAGGAAACACCGCTGAATTTTACATCAACGATAGTATCTTCTAAAACTTTTTTCGAAACAGCATCAATGATAATCACTTTTCTCCAGTCGCTTCCGCCTTCTGAAATGGAATAAGCTGCTTTCGATCCGTCTTTAGAGAAATTTAAACCACCCAGTGAAGTCGTTCCGTCTTTCGAAAAAGTATTGGGATCCAGAAAGATTTCATCTTTACCCTTTTCACCTTTTCTGTAAATTACAGATTGGTTTTGAAGTCCGTTGTTTTTAGAATAATACGTAAACTTTCCTTCTTTAAAGGGGGCGCCTATTTTTTCGTAATTCCAAAGTTTTTCCATTCGTTTTTTAAGTTCTTCACGAAAGGGAATTTTATCCAGATAACCGTAAGTTACTTCATTTTCAGCTTTTACCCAGGCCCCGGTTTCTGCTGATTTGTCATCTTCAAGCCAGCGGTACGGATCATTTACTTTCGTATCAAAGTAAGTATCAATTGTTTCTCCTTTTTTGGTTTCGGGGTACTGAATTTTATTTTGTCCAAATGAAATTCCTGCGGTAGTAATAGCCATTATAAGAATTGTTTTTTTCATAGTTAAAGTTTATGGTTGTAACAAAAATAGCGTTTTTTGTGGGATGATTAAAAAATTAACCGCAAAGTACGCAAGGTGTTTTTCGCAAAGTTCGCAAAGTTTAAAATAAAGCTTTTGCGAACCTTGCGCTATTCCTTGACGCACTTTGCGGTTAAGACAAAAATTACAAGTTGAAGTTAACTCCTAACACAATGTTTCTTCCAATATTCGGAATACCGTCTGTTTTTAATCTGGAGAGATGTGCAATATATTTTTTATCGAATAAATTATTTCCATTCAGGTTAATATCGAAGGCCGTTTTACCTAGTTTAACCGTTCCTCCAAAACCTAAATTGACCAGTATATACCCTTTTGAGGCAGTTTCGAAACCACTCACGTTATCCTGATCAAAAGTAGACGAAACGTTTACGGATGCAAATCCTTCCTCTAACCAGTTTTTAATTTTGAATTCCGTTCTAAGCGTGTTATTCCAGTTATTAGCCGGAATTAAAGGTAAATAATCGTTATTGTCTTTTTTACCTGTCACGGTTTCAAAGCTGGTTTCAAAATGCAGCCAGTCTAACGGGTGCGGGTGAAAGTGAAAACCAACTTCACCACCGTATAGTTTGGCATTATCCTGAATATAGGCAAAAACATCATTGTCCTCTAAGGTTTGCCCTGTTGGGGAAGTGTAGATGTAATTGTTGATGTGATTGTAAAATCCGTTAATAAAAAACTCAAAATGCGAATTTTTGTATTCCAGGTTCAAATCTGTCTGAACGTTTTGCTCGGTTTTTAAGGCAGCGTTTCCAATTTCGTATCGGTTGGTGCCTTCGTGAACACCATTTGACGTTAATTCAGCTAAGTTGGGTGCCCGGAATCCCGTAGCAACATTCAGGCGAAGGGTTAGAGGTTCAGCCAGTTTGGTTTTGTAGCCTAATGAAGCATTAAAACTGTCAAAAGAGCGGTCTAAAGCCTGAAAATAACCTTCTTCGTCTACAATGCCATGCGCCTCAGAGCTCACGTTTCGGTTGTCAAAACGCAGTCCGGCCTGAATAACATTACTGTTCCATTCGTAATTTGCAGTTCCAAAAACCCCAAAATCATTGGTAGTCGCATCCGGAATCAAATATTCTTCTCCCGAATTGGTATTGGTCTGATGCATTCCCTGTACGCCAAGAATAGTTTCAATTTTACCAAATTTCGGAAAATGGTATTTTGCATTATAATTCAAAGTGTTCAGCTTCATGTGCAAAGACGCTGTATTGCTGTCTTCAAATTCACTTCGGTCATTAGAAATGTAACCTAAATCAACATCTAATTTCGAATTTTCGAAAAAGATCACGTTGTTTAAACTCAATAAATGATTGAAAATTCCCTGTCTTGGAAACTGTGTGTCTTTACTGGAAGACTGTTCCGCAATCCCGTCTTCGGGAATCCCGATGTCTAATTTATTGTAATTGTATCGTAATACACTTGAAAAAGTGGAGTTGCTGTAGCCGATTCCGGTTTTAAAATCCGTTTCGTTGTAACGCGAATTGGTTACGCGGTCTCCATCGGCAATTTTATAATCGGAGTGGGTATTGAAACTTCCGCGGGCTAAAAATTTCCAGTTGTCCGTAGACGTTTTCAGTCCAATCGAGGAATTGCTTCCTTGCGTATTAGTAAAGTATTTTTGACTGAAATTGGCTTTGAAAGTATTCGCATCGGCAAATTTTTCAGGGTTAAAGTATAAAACCCCACCCAAAGCATCCGATCCGTACAACAAGGAAGCAGGGCCTTTAATGACTTCAACGCTTTCGATTCCGGCATCATTTAATCCTAATCCGTGTTCGTCTCCAAACTGTTGATTTTCGATCCGCACACCTTGCGAATACACCAAAACACGATTCCCGCTTAGACCTCTGATTACGGGCTTCCCGATAGAAGTTCCCGTGGAAATCTGAGAAACCCCCGGAATGGTTGCCAAACCTTCTATTAAAGTTGAGGTTCCTTTTTGCTGTAATGTTTTGATACTTTCATGTTCTACTTTCATCACGTTTTGCGATTGCAGTTTATTGAAAGGCGTAGAGACAATTACTTCATCCATTTCAAAAATAGATTCAAGCAATGTAATGTCGAGCGTATTCTCTTTTACCAGTTTGGCAATTGTTTTGTTTTGCGTGGTGTAACCGACAAAAGTAAAAGAAAGGCGCAGATTTCCGTTTGGAAGATTGGTAAATTCATATTTTCCGTTGGCGTCAGTTGTGGTGCCTTTATGTAATTCCGGAGCATACACAGAAACTCCCGGCATAGGTTGATTTTGAAGATCGGATACGGTTCCTGAAACGGAATTTTGAGCTGAAAGCAGCCCTGAAAACCCTAAAATAAGGGCTAGTAGTAATTTTTTCATTTGAAAATGATGCTATAGTTAAATGGATTTTTCTTTTAAAATAAAACATCAAAACAATACTAAAGTCTGCCGATCCTGATATGGTCAGGATGGGGAAACCCAATGCTTTTTTGAAATGTAACTTAAAAGATTTTTGATTTTATTTCGATGTTTCGAAATTAAGCAACTATAGCGTTCGGGGGACCACGAAGTAAGTAAGCGCTTTCTGAAAATGGAAATATTTTTTCTGAAAGGGCAAAGAAATAAGGTATTTCTTTATGGAAAGTATGAAATTGAAATGAAAATTCTTCAGGAACGATATAGCTTCCAAAAGAAAAATGGCATACATAACAAAGATCATAATTATGGTGCTCATGTGTGATTTCTCCGCTTGGATCACTATAGTCGTGATGGCATTGTTTCTCGGAAAGTTGCTTTACAATATGCTCATAACTGTGTATGGACTGAAACAATATTGAGAACAATACTGTCAGAGCCAGAGAGACACTTAATAGGAGCTGCTTTTTCTTCATTGCTATGCAAAGGTATAAAAGACCAATCAAAAATGAATTGCTTTTTTTAAATTCTGTTGCTGATTTATTAAAACTTGCCGGGGAAATCGGTTTATTTTTACTGAAAAAGAGAATAATTGCTTTCTAATCCTTTCTTGAACGGGCATTATATTATATTTGTAAGTGAAATAAATCATCCTCAAAAAACGTTTACTTGAAAAACTCTTTAAAATCAAAATACGATATGAGATTACTTTTTAGCTGTTTCTTTTTAGTGTCGTTTTTTACTGTTTTTTCCCAGGAAGAAACAAAACCTAAAATAGAGCCAATCGTTAAAATCGATTCGTTGTACCGTGAAGATCAGTTTTACTTTTCCGTTACCTATAATCTTTTCGTCAATATACCTCCTGCACTGAAACAGGATAAATTCTCAGTGGGGCTTTCGGCCGGTTTTTTACGCGATATGCCCATTAACAAAAAAAGAACCCTTGCCATTGCTACAGGTCTTGGTTTGAGTTATCAGAACTTCTTTCAGAATTTTACGATTTCCAAAGACGGTCAGGGAAATCGGGTCTATGGTGTAAATGATTATAATGAGATTGTCTCAAACCGATACCGGCAATATTTGGTAGATCTTCCGGTAGAATTTCGCTGGAGAAGTTCCACTTATGAAAGTTATAAATTCTGGAGAATTTACGGAGGACTTAAATTTAGTTATGCATTTTCTACCAAATCTGCTGTAGATGATGGGGAAACGACTTATAAAATCAACAATAATCCCGACATAAATAAACTGCAGTACGGTACTTACCTGGCAGCGGGTTATAATACCTGGAATGTTTATATTTATTACGGATTAAATCCTTTATTTAAATCCTCAGTTAAAACGATTTCCGGACAAAATGTAAACATTCAGACCATCAATGCGGGTCTTATTTTCTATATCCTATAACCACAAAAACAGGAATAAAATCTGGGGAAGGGTTCCTGCCAAAAGACCAATAAGCAATTCTGTACTGGTATGGGCTCCCATTTCCAGCCGTGACGATGCTACTACACCCGTTAAGACTACCACTAAAGCGGTCCAAAACGGATTTTGCATCTGCAGGTGAATGTTTAGTCCGATAATAAAAACGGTAAGTCCGCTGATCGCCAGCATGTGAAGGCTTGCTTTTATTTTAAAAAGAGAAAGTACCAGTGCTACAATGGTACTGAATAAGGCGCCCAGGAAAAAGAAATGAAGCTCGGGATAACGTGTAATAATGATACTTCTTTTTACTAATAAAATGTATAAAAAACATTGTAAAATAAGCGGAATTCTGCGCTGTGAAGTTTCAGGAACCATCACCGATTTTATATGTCCGGTGGAGCGAAGTAACAGGAAAAACAATATCGGAACCAAAACGGTTATAATCAGGATTTGAAACAGAACATAATATTTTTCCCTGTTCGTAAAAATATCCTCTTTACAGTACAGATAAAACAAAGTGGCATACACCGATATAAAAATCGGATGAAGGATATAAGAGAAGAGAGGCAGTATTTTTTTCAAAACCGGGTAATTTGAGGTGTTAAACAAATATAATAAAATAAAGTTTTTTGCTGCTAATTTGATACGTTTTCAGAAATAAAATTATTCCAGGGGCACTTTTTTCGCCATAATCACTGCCTGTATTTTTAAGAAAATCACAACTCTTTTCTGTCTTTAATGTTTTAAATTTGACAAAAAGATTTTTAAATGAGCATAGACCTAAAAAACCTCATTCCTGTTCTTCAGGCCGAATGGATTGGTTTCAATACAGCTACTTTTGTAGATCACGTTTCGATCGACAGCCGTTCTTTACAAAACGGATCAAAAACTTTGTTTATTGCCCTGTCCGGCATAAACAATGATGCTCATTTGTATATTCCCGAACTTATTGAAAAAGGCGTTCAGAATTTCGTGGTGCAGTATATTCCTGAAAAAGCAAAGGGAAAAGCCAATTTCCTGCTAGTCGAAAATAGCCTGAGTGCCCTACAGCAATTTGCGGCGTATTACAGGGATTTATTTCATTTTCCTGTTATCGGACTAACCGGAAGCAACGGCAAAACGATCGTAAAGGAATGGCTTAATTTTCTGTTGAGCCCCGATTACAATATCATCCGAAGCCCTAAAAGTTACAACTCTCAGGTGGGAGTTCCCTTATCGGTAATTGCCATTAATGAAAAACATAATCTGGGTATCTTTGAAGCCGGAATTTCTATGGTCAATGAAATGGCCAATCTGGAGCAGATCATCCAACCGAATATTGGCGTTTTAACCAATATTGGCTCTGCCCACGATGAAGGGTTTCACAATCTGGAACAAAAAATAAACGAAAAACTCCAGCTTTTCAAAAGAGCAGCAGTAATTATCTATCAGAAAAATGAACTTGTCGATAGTTGTCTGGCTTCTTTTTCGAAAGAAAACCAATTAAAGGACAGGGTGCTTTTTTCGTGGAGTTTCAGCGATAAAACTGCGGATGTTTTTATTCTTAAAAAAGAAAGTAAAAACGACACCACCCGTATTCAGTATCAATATCAAAATGAAATTTTTAATTTAGAAATTCCTTTTCAGGATTCTGCTTCTATAGAAAATGCCGTTTCCTGTTTGTTGGTTTTGCTGTATTTCAAATACGACTCCCCAACGATTCAAAACCGAATGCAGCTGCTGTATCCGGTAGAAATGCGCCTTGAGGTAAAAAACGGAATTAATAATTGCAGTATTATTGACGACAGTTACAGTTCCGATTTTCAATCCCTCAAAATTGCTTTGGACTTTTTGGAAAGCCAGAAAAAGAACGCTTCTAAAACGGTTATCTTGTCGGATATTTTCCAGAGCGGATTTTCAAATGAAGAATTATATTCCAAAGTAGCACAGCTAATCGCAGACA
This sequence comes from Flavobacterium cupreum, assembly GCF_003996965.1. GTDB lineage: Bacteria > Bacteroidota > Bacteroidia > Flavobacteriales > Flavobacteriaceae > Flavobacterium > Flavobacterium cupreum. The sequence goes on from NZ_QWDM01000021.1 coordinate 52,870, forward strand.
ATAAAGTAAACCGTATCATAGGAATAGGAAAGACGATTTCGTCCTTCGCAGATAAATTTTCAAATGCTGTCATGTTTCAGACCACAGCCGATTTTATCTCCGGTTTTGAAAGCCTGAATTTTGCCAATGAAACTATTCTGATTAAAGGGGCAAGGTCTTTTCAGTTTGAAGAGATTGTAACTTTACTCGAAGAGAAAACGCACGAAACGATTCTCGAAATCAATCTCAATTCCATCAGTCATAACCTGAATTTCTTTAAAGCCAAGCTAGCCTCCAAGGTGAAAATGATGGTAATGGTGAAAGCTTTTGGCTACGGGAACGGAGGTTTGGAAATTGCAAAATTATTAGAATATCACAAAGTAGATTATTTGGGCGTGGCTTTCGCCGACGAAGGAATTTCGCTCAAAAGTGGCGGCATCCAATTACCGATTATGGTTTTGAACCCGGAATCGACAAGCTTCCCGTCCATTATTCAATACCAGCTGGAACCTGAAATTTATAGCATAAAAGGATTAAATGCCTTTTTGAAAATCGCCCGCGAAAAAAACCTGAGAGATTTTCCAATCCATATCAAATTAGATACAGGGATGCACCGTTTGGGTTTTGAAGAAAATACGATCGGGGAATTAATTGCCACTTTAAAAGGAAATACAACCGTCAAAGTTCAGAGTGTTTTATCACATCTTGCGACAAGTGATGATATGAATCATTATGATTTTGTAATTTCCCAGATCCATTTATTTGAAAAATTATCTTCTGAGTTGATAACAGAATTAGGCATAAATCCGATCCGTCATATCCTCAATACATCCGGAATCAGCAATTTTCCGGAAGCCCAATATAATATGGTACGTCTTGGAATTGGTTTATACGGCGTTTCAAACGACCCAGTGGAACAGAAATATCTCGAAAATGTAGGAACCCTAAAATCGATTATTTCGCAGGTTCGTACCATTCCGGCAGGAGACAGCGTGGGTTATGGCCGTCGTTTTATGGCAGAGAAAGAAACAAAAATTGCAACCATCCCGATTGGTTATGCCGACGGCATTTCGAGATTGTGGGGAAATCAGGTGGGGTACATCAATATTAAAAACCAAAAAGCACCCATTGTGGGCAGTATCTGTATGGATATGCTGATGGTTGATGTAACTGAAATTGAGTGCAAAGAAGGAGATTCCGTTGTTATTTTCGGAGAAAATCCGACCGTAACGGAGATTGCAAACGCTTTGCAGACAATACCGTACGAGATCCTCACGAGTATTTCGCAACGGGTGAAGCGCGTTTTTTTCAGGTAGATTTCAGATATTTTAGAGAAAATTACGTATTTTCGATATCAATTAATTATTAAACTAAAGAGAGAATCATGGGAATATTTTCAGAATTTAAGGAATTTGCAATGAAAGGCAACGTAGTCGATTTGGCTGTCGGGGTTATAATTGGAGCTGCTTTTGGGAAAATTGTAAGCTCATTAATTGAGAATGTTATTACACCATTGTTACTGAAACCTGCATTAGATGCGGCCCATTTGTCTACTATAGAAGAGCTGACGGCATTTGGAGGGGTCAAGTACGGTTTGTTCCTTTCGGCAGTCATTAACTTTGTCATTGTTGCCTTTGTTTTATTCTTAATTATTAAAGGAATAAACAATCTTAAAAAGAAAGACGTTCCGCCACCGCCACCTGCTGGCCCGACTCAGGAAGAGTTATTGATCCAAATCAGAGATCTTTTGAAAAATAAACAATAATAAAATATACCGCTACACTAAGTCTAATTTAACCGTTCCTTAATTGGGACGGTTTTTTTACTTTTGTTTGTTTTGTAACATTTTGTTATTTTTTGTGAATCGCCTTGTTTTGATTTTTATTATGTATACTTTTGCATTGTAATTTAGATTAATTCATACTAAAAATATAAAAATGAGAATAGCGGTTGTAGGTGCCACTGGTATGGTTGGCGAAGTAATGCTGAAAGTTTTAGCGGAAAGAAATTTTCCCGTTACAGAATTGATTCCCGTTGCTTCTGAGAGGTCAGTTGGAAAAGAAATTGAATATAAAGGTCAAAAATATAAAGTTGTAGGATTGCAAACCGCTGTAGATATGAAAGCCGATATTGCGGTTTTTTCTGCAGGAGGAGAGACTTCATTGGAGTGGGCACCAAAATTTGCAGCTGCGGGAACTACAGTAATCGATAATTCTTCTGCGTGGAGAATGGATCCGACCAAAAAACTGATTGTTCCTGAAATCAATGCATCAATATTAACAAAGGAAGATAAAATTATTGCCAATCCAAACTGTTCTACGATTCAGATGGTACTGGCATTGGCGCCTTTGCACAAAAAATACAACATCAGAAGAATTATTGTTTCTACGTACCAGTCGATCACCGGAACAGGCGTAAAAGCGGTAAGACAATTAGAAAATGAGTACGCAGGAATTCAGGGAGAAATGGCGTATAAATATCCTATTCACAGAAATGCGATTCCACATTGCGACAGTTTTGAAGACAACGGCTACACGAAAGAAGAAATGAAATTAGTTCGTGAAACTCAAAAAATCCTTGGCGATAATACGATCAGAGTTACGGCCACTGCGGTACGCGTACCGGTTGTGGGAGGTCACAGTGAGGCTGTAAACGTGGAGTTCACCAATGATTTTGATGTAAACGAAGTGCGCGAAATTTTACACCACACCGATGGCGTAACCGTTCAGGATAATTTAGACACCTTTACCTACCCAATGCCTTTGTATGCTGAAGGTAAAAATGATGTTTTTGTGGGTAGAATCCGTCGTGACGAAAGCCAGGAAAACACCTTAAACATGTGGATTGTTGCCGATAACCTTAGAAAAGGTGCCGCGACAAACACGATTCAAATCGCTGAATATTTAATTCAGGCAGGTTTGGTGTAAAACCGGAGATTAAAGAAAATTGTTATAAAGAGAAAACCGTAATTGCAGGAATGTGATTGCGGTTTTTTTGTTTTTATACAGTGTCTTATTTTGTTAGTTTTATGTCTGAATAAGGTTAATTAAAACCGGTTTTTTAATTAGTTTTGCCTCATGGAGAAACTAAAAATAAAGGAGCAAGTAATTAGTTTTACTATTAAAGCAGTGAGTAAATTTTTAAAGAATAATCCTGAACTTGAGTTTTATGCTTTTGCTTATGATTGCAATGCTGAATATGCAGAGCTGAATTTATGTTTTAATACATTATCAGACTTCGATAAAACTCTGGAGTATTATCAAAATGGGAAGTTTGGTCAAAATTATAGATCTGATGAAGAAATAAGAGATTTGAAATATAATACAGGAGATTGGGAGTATCAATGTTTTGAAAGCATGAATGTTTTATCAGATGAAGAACTGAATGATATATTTGCTGGTTTTCCTGATGATGATTACAAATCGTGGAATGAATTTGTAGAAAGTTTAAGAGAATTGTTTTGTGAATGTCTATTGGAGTTTAGAAGTACAAAAACTTTTGAAAATATTCCGAAAAGTAAAGGCTTTATTTCTTTTTGCATAGATCATGATGAGAATTTGGAAATAGCACTGGAAAGATTGAAAAGAATTAAATTATAATAGATTAAAAACATGGCAAAGTACGATGATTCCTCCTGGCATTACGGAGGAGATTACCCAGATGATTTACCTCAAGAAAATGCGTCAACTCATATAGGCATGTTTTTAACCTGGTGTATAGATAATAATCTTTTGTCTGAGGAGCAATTGGAAGATTCCGAGGAGGATATTAGTGCGGTAAAAAACAGAGAGCTTACGGGAGCTGAATTTTTAATCAACAATTGCGACGAAAAACTTACCGATTACGATCTTAATGATTTAGGAAATGAATTTGCCAAAGTCTATTATGCCGAAGAAGAATCAGATTTCGCTAAAACTTATGGGGGCTACAATGATGATTATGCAAATCATTTTGATGACATGGCAGAAAGGAAGGATTTTGAATATGAATCTATTTATGAGGTAGAAAATACCTGGGAGAATTACAATTCATTTAAGCCGGTGATAGATAAACGGTATAATCAATGGAAAGAGTACAAAGATTCGGAAAAATAAAAACTTCATACATTTAAAACCTGTCGGGTTTAAATGCATAAAAAATTCCAAATTCGAATAGTACACTCAGTACTATTGGAATTTGGAATTTTAAAATATTGGAATTTAGTATTTAATATTCCGGTGCCAGTTCTAATTCCAGCCCTTCTAATTCTGTTGTAATTGGGATCTGACAGCCTAAGCGGCTATTAGATTTAACATAAAATGCTTCCGACAGCATGGCTTCTTCTTCATCTCCCATTTCCGGCAATGCAACATCATTCAGAACATAACACTGGCAGGAAGCACACATTGCCATTCCGCCGCAGGTTCCTTCAACAGGAAGTTCGTATGCTTTGCATAACTCCATTATATTCATTGCCATATCAGTTGGAGCCTGTAATTCGTGAATAACTCCTTCTCGATCTTTAATCTTTATTAATACATCCATTTTAATTGTTGGAATTTTTTTTGGGATCTGAAAACGTGAACAAACCCTTTATCTTTATTAACTGTTAGGTTTTAAACTAAAAGCATATTCTCTTCTGTCGTTATCTTTTAAATGCATTTTTACACCAAGCATCGTTCCTTCTTTTTGCAACAATGTCACTACCGCAATTACGGAGTAATAATCTTTGTCAGACTGAAAAATTAAAGTCCCTTCATAAGTTGAATTGACCACTCCTTGTTTATCTGTTGTTACAGAAAGTTTTCTTGGGTGTGCAAATTCAGCTGCGCTATACGTTGCTTTATTCGCAAATTTCGCTTTGCCTTCGCAGAAATCATATAAAAAATCGTAATTACCAATTCTCAATGATCCTTCTTCTGCACTTGGATTTGTCGAAAATACAATTTGTCCTGCATAAGTAAAATCAGACCACTCCTCAGACTCATTTACCCAGGCTTTATCAACCACAAGGGTTTTGGAACTTTGTTGTGCGTAGTTCGCAGAAACAAAAAATAATATTAAAAATAAAGTGTAAAAATTTTTCATAGATCATGGCTTAAGGGTTCTGTCACAAATTTAAGTTAATTCTGTAACAATAAGGCAATATAATCTCTTAAAACTTTATATTATTTTTTATTAAAATCGCAAAAACAAGCATTTTTTTGAATCCTTTTTTTGATTTTATACCTAAAAACACCTTAAGGCCTATTATTCTTGTTAATTCTACTGCGTAGAAACATGCACAAAAAATACTTTTTATTACATGATATTTACTACAGTTTCAATCTGCGGTGCATATTTTTTTATAGTGGTTTCAACGCCCGCTTTCAATGTCATCTGGTTTACACTACAGCTAATACATGCCCCTTCAAGACGAACTTTTACATGTTTGTCATCGTCAATAGAAATGAGTGTAATGTCTCCTCCGTCAGAATTTAAAAAAGGTCTGATTTCGTCCAGAGCCAGTAATACGTTGCTTGTTAATTCTTCTGTTGTCATAATATTTTGATGTGTCAATTAGAGAATTAGAGAATTAGAAAATGTGTTATCTGTGAAATTTAAATTTTCAAAACAGCATTATCTAATTATCCAATTATCTCATTATCTAATTTTTTTTAACTGCTGAACAACCTGCCATAGTTGTAATTTTAATGGCTTCGGTAGCGGGTAAGCTATCATTTCTGTTTACTACTTCCTGTACCACATTTCGCGTAATTTCTTCAAAAACAGTTTCAATTACTGAAGCTGTCTGCAAAGCTGCCGGGCGGCCATAATCTCCCGCTTCACGAATAGACTGTACAATTGGCACTTCTCCAAGAAAAGGTACATCTAAATCTTCGGCCAGGTTTTTGGCCCCTTCTTGTCCAAAGATGTAATATTTATTGTCAGGTAATTCTTCAGGTGTAAAGTACGCCATATTTTCTATGATCCCCAAAACAGGAACATTGATGTTGTCCTGCATAAACATGGCAACCCCTTTTTTGGCATCAGCAAGCGCTACAGCCTGAGGTGTACTTACGACTACTGCTCCTGTAATTGGTAACGATTGCATGATCGAAAGGTGTATGTCTCCTGTCCCCGGAGGTAAATCGATTAACATAAAATCCAATTCTCCCCAGTCTGCATCAAAAATCATTTGGTTTAATGCTTTTGAAGCCATTGGACCTCTCCAGATAACGGCCTGACTCGGAGCGGTAAAGAATCCGATAGAAAGTATTTTTATTTCGTAGCTCTCCACCGGTTTCATTTTCGATTTTCCGTCAACGGTAATAGAAATTGGTTTTTCATTCTCAACATCAAACATAATTGGCATTGATGGACCGTAAATATCAGCATCAAGAATACCCACTGCAAATCCCATTTTTGCCAGTGTTACCGCAAGATTGGCCGTAACAGTAGACTTTCCTACACCACCCTTACCGGAAGCAACGGCGATTATATTTTTAATTCCCGGAATTGCACGACCTTTAATTTCGTTTTTCTCAGGAGTTTCAACTTTAATATTTACTTTAATTTTTGCTTCAGGAGACACCAGTTCGTGAATGGTTTTCCTGATATCGTCTTCTGCTCTTTTTTTAATGTGCATAGCAGGAGTGTGAAGTACTAAATCTACCACCACTTCATCACCAAAAGTAATTACATTGGCAACAGCGCCACTTTCAACCATATTTTTTCCTTCTCCGGCTATAGTAATTGTTTCTAGAGCTTTAAGAATTTCTTTTCTGTCTAATTTCATTTTAACGTTGTATTTTTCTATTGAGTGAAAGTAATTTAAAAACTCTTTTTATTTAAACTGATTTCAGACTGCAAAGATAACGGATTATGTTCGGATTTTAACTTTTTTACATTGGATTTGTTGATATTGAGATTATTCAAAATTATGGGTACCAAAGTTCTCTTCCATTGTGTTTGAGGAAAAAAAGCTTTATTTGCTTTGCTGTATGCAACGTATTTTACATTAAAAACATATGAATTTTATTACAATTTTAACCTTGAACCAGAAGTAATTTCAGAAATGTTCTTTATCTTTGAATTACCTCAAATTTCAATTTTTCATCGTTTAGAAAAAACAGGCAAAAGTTATGATGACTGCGCCATAAGCCTGCTAATTTTATGTGAGTTTATTTATCAATCTAAATAAATAAAATTATGCGAAATTTTATTCCCTTTAAATTCATGATTGCCATTGGCATTTGTTGTTTTTCTTTCACTTCGGCTGAAGCCATCGAAAGTACATCTAATAAAACTTTTGAAAAGTCATTTGCCATTACCAATTGTGCCACAACAGTTACATTGGATAGTGTTTCTGTGAATCAGTTTTTTAAAAAATATTCGAAATTAAAAAAATACAAAAACGATGTTTTGGATATTTATAAAAACCGGCGGTTTAAATCAATATGGTACGATCAAAAAAACATCACTGAATTTGGTCATTTGCTGTATCAAAAGGTAAATGTTTTAAAGGAGCAGGGAATCGAAAAGGAAATGCCTTATAAAGACGATATAGATGAAGTTTTTAATGAAAGTTCGGCTGAAAAACCTTCTCAGACCGAAACAGAATTGCTGCTTACCAACATGTATGTTTTTTATGCCAGTAATGTGTATTCGGGCGTTGATCCGGCAACTTTAAAGAAAATCGGATGGTTTTTGCCGGCCAAAACAATTTCGTATGTCAAAATATTAGATTCGCTTATAGTAGATTCAAACCGGTTAGATGAAGATGATAATCTGTTATTCAGTCAGTATTACAAACTTCAGTCAGCCTTAAAAAAATACCGAAAAATGGAGACTGATAATTTGTGGAAGCCCATTACAATTGACCCTGCAACTTACAAAGACCTAAAACCTTTTGATATATCGAATACGATTAAGGATATAAGACAGCGTTTATTTGTAACAGGTGATCTGGCACAGGATTCTAAAAGTGATGTTTATGACGAAGAACTCATGGCTGGCGTTCTGAATTACAAGAAAAGATATGGCCTGAAGCTGAATTATACCTTAACCAAAGAACATATCGATCAGCTGAATGAGCCGATTTCAAAAAGAATAAAAACCATCATGCTCAATATGGAGCGCTGCAGATGGATACCGGCGAAACTCGCAAAAGCAGATGAATACATTATGGTCAATATTCCTTCGTTCCGGCTGATTTATGTCAAAGACGGGAAATATGATTTTACATCAGATATTTTTGTGGGTACAAGAATGACCGAAACGGTTATTTTTAGCGGCAATATGGATCGAATTGTTTTTAGTCCGTATTGGTATGTGCCGAAAAGTATCATTCAAAATGAATTAAAACTGCAGATGGCCAGTGACAAAAATTACCTCGCAGACCACAATATGGAATGGAACAGGGGGCTTGTCCGACAAAAACCGGGGCCCAAAAATTCTCTCGGACTGGTTAAATTTATGTTTCCGAACCCCAATGATATTTACCTGCATGATACACCCGCAAAAAGTTTGTTCGACTTCGAAAAACGTACATTTAGTCATGGCTGTATCAACGTAAAAGAAGCAAAAGGACTGGCACTTGCCATTTTGAAAAATGATCCCGACTGGCCGGCAGATAAAATTGATAAAGCAATGAATGGCGAAAAAGAAACCACTTGCATGCTTAAAAAGAAAATCCCGATTTATATCGGCTATTTTACTTCCTGGGTAAATGATCAGGGTGAAATTAGTTTTTTTCCTGACGTTTACGGACGCGATGAAAGCCTTGATCAGCTACTATATTCAGATTCAGGTACTGTGAAGTAAAGTCGCAGTCGCAGTGTTCAGTCCCAGTTCTAACGGACATTGAGACTGAACACTGCGGCTGAATACTGCGACTGAAAACTAAAAACTATTCGTATTTCAAATACCTCAGGATGTCTATTTTAGTGACCTGATACGCTTTGGTTAAAACAATTATCAGCGTCAAAACCAGCAAAGAAACTAATGCAATACTGAACGGAACAATCGAAACCCCGATTCTGAAAGCGAAATCTTCGAGCCATTTCTGCAATAAAATGTAAGCCGGAACAACGCCAATTGCAAAACCAATGAAACAAAAAACAATATATTGTTTTGAAAGTTCTTTGAGCAAAACATCAGTTTCTGCACCCAGCGTTTTCCGGATCGCGATTTCTTTCAATCGTCTTTCCATAGAAAAAGAAGCCAAAGCAAACAATCCAAAAACGGCGATGATAATGACAACCAAATTTAAGATGAAAAACAAATCCTTTTGTTTTACCTGTTCCTGATACGTTTTAGCAAATCCTTTGTTTACAAATTCATAATCAAAAGGATAATCCGGATTTACATTTTTCGCCCAATAAGCATTTAATTTAGTTAAGGTTTCGCTTAAATTATTTGGAGAAACTTTTACATACATATGTTGGAAATTATTCCATTTTAAAGTCTTCATATTAATAAATACCATTGGCGGAACCTTATTTTGAAGCCCGGTAATGTGAAAATCCTGAACAACTCCTACTACTTTAAACCTTAAATTTTCCTTTTCATCATTTCCCCAACCAGAAGTTATAACCGTATTTATAGGGTCTTTAAGATTTAATTTTTTCGCAAGCGTTTCATTTATTAACCAGTTGTCAATAGTATCTGAGGCAAATTTTGGCGATAAATTGCGACCCTTGACCATTTTAATTTTCATCATTTCCAGAAAACCAAAATCCATTTCTACATTTCGGGGCTGTACAAAAACGCCATTATGGGTAAATCCTGAGCTCGAATTAGTACTATTGCCAAAAGTTCCGGCAAATGTTGAAACTTCCTGAACCCCGGATATTTTTGAAATTTCTTGTTTAGTAGTATAATACTTTTGTGCTTTTGTATTTTCTTGCTGATAATTAAACGCAATTCGTATAACCTGATTTCCGCTAAAGCCAAGATCTTTATTCATCATGTAATTCACCTGATTATTGACAATCAAAGCACCAATAATAAAAAATGCAGCAATGCCAAACTGAAAAATAAGCATTGAATTTCGAATCCAGATACCGCTTTTACTTCTCGAGAAATTTCCTTTTAAGACTTTAAGTGTTTCAAAATTTGAGATATAAATGGCTGGGAAAATACCTGCAAGAACGATTACTAATCCAAAAATAAAAATAAGCTGCAGGTAAAATTCGCCACCATTGAGAGTTAATGTCTTTTGCAAAAAACTATTGTAATAAGGCAATGAAAGTTCGACAATTGCTAAAGCAAACAGGATAGCTGTAGTTACAAGTATGGCTGTTTCAAATATAAATTGAGCAATAATTTGTTTTTTGGTAGCGCCTACGATCTTGCGAACGCCAACTTCTTTGGCGCGTTTTATAGCAGATGCAGTTGCAAGATTGATGTAATTAACAAGAGATAAAGCCAAAATTAAAATTGATAAACCTACCATTATATAAAGCAATTGCAAATTTCCCTTTCCTTCGGGAAGATTGTTTCCACTTGTTTTTGTTCCGTGTAAACGAGCTGTTTTCAACTGATCTATTATGACAATAGTCTGACCATATTCCTTTATGAAATCTTTCAATGACTTGCCACTTGATTTTGCTTCTTTTAAAGTTCGGTTAATATAATCAACATTCTGCATTTTTTTTAAAACAACAGCAGGATCAGCTCCTTTTTTGATTTTAATAAATAATCCAAAGCTAAAATTCCCCCATTCATCTCCAGATTCAGGGCGTCTAATACCACTAAAAACATAATTTGGTTCAAAAGATGAAGGTCGTGAAATGCGATATATGGACTTTACCACATAAGACTCGTTATTATAGGTAATCGATTTACCAATTGGGTCTTCATTTCTAAAAAGCAAATCCGCCTGCTCTTCTGAAATAGCAACACTAAATTTTTCTTTTAATATATCTTTTCTTGCACCTTTTAATATTTCAAAAGGGAAAATATCAAAAAAGCCATTATCAGAAACCATTATTTTTTTATCAAATAATTTCTTGTTTCCAAATTTAACAACATCTCCATTGTACCAAACATTCATGAAAGATATTGTTTCAATTTCAGGGATTGTAGCTTTACAAGTTTCCCCAAACGGAATGGAGTTCGTGGCCCAAATATCGCCAGTCATTCCTATTTGGTTAAGTACCTGAAAGGAATTTTCCTTTTCCGGATTCCATTGATCGTATGCATTTTCATTATTCCAATATAAAATAGCGAAAATAATACCGGCAATTCCAATGCTTAGCCCTGAGATATTTAAAAAGGAAAACAATTTGTTTTGCTTTAAATGATAAATAAATATTTTAAACCAGTTTCGGATCATCTTTTTATTTCTTTAAAATTAGTTCGGTCAAAGTCGGGGCAGTAACCTTGTTTTTAGTTTCGATAGTCATTATTTTGCAAACAAATCCTACCAGAATTAAGATTGCAGTTACAATAAATTTGATCATTTTAATTGTTATTTAGTGTCCATAAAAACATCCACATTTCTCTGGTTGAAACGTTCAGAGAAGATTACCCCGTCTTTCATATGAATCGTTTTTTGCGAAAACGAAGCATCATAATCAGAGTGAGTCACCATCAGGATTGTTGCACCTTTAGCGTGCAAATCGGTTAAAAGTTCCATTACTTCATTACCGTTTTTACTGTCCAGGTTTCCTGTTGGCTCATCGGCAAGAATAATTTTGGGATCGTTGACCAAGGCTCTTGCTACTGCAACCCTTTGTTGTTGCCCTCCCGAAAGTTGTTGCGGAAAGTGTTTTAAACGGTGTGAGATATTTAATTTTTCGGCAATCGCTTCAATTCTATGTTTTCGCTCTGATGATTTGACATTGTTGTACAGCAACGGCAATTCGATATTATCATACACCGAAAGCTCATCGATCAGGTTGAAATTCTGAAAAATAAACCCGATGTTTTCTTTACGGACACGTGCTCTTCCTTTCTCCTTTAAGCCAATCATTTCCTCCTCCAGTAATTTATAACTTCCGTCGGTTGCGCTGTCTAATAGCCCGATTATATTTAGTAAAGTCGATTTTCCACAGCCCGAAGGCCCCATAATCGTTAAAAAATCACCCTTTTTAATTTCTAAGTTAATTCCGTTTAAGGCAGCTGTTTCTACTTCTTCGGTTCTGAAAACTTTGGTTAAATTTTGAATGGTTATCATATTTTTAAAGTATTAGGTGTTGTTGATTTATTTTTTGATTGATTGATGATTGAAACTTTTATTAATTGTGAATTGTAAATGGTAAACTGTGACTGCAAACTGTCACTGCGAACTAATAGAAAGCTCTTCAATATCCTTATAATCGGAGTAAGAAGATGTAATTACCGATTCGCCTTCTTTTAATCCTTCCAGTACTTCGTAATACGAAGGGTTTTCGCGGCCTAGTTTGATGGTTCTTCTTTGAGCCTTATTTCCTTTTACTACAAAAATCCATTTTCCGGCGGTGTCCTGATTGAAACTTCCTTTCTGAACGACGAGCGTTTTGTTTTTCTCCGATAAAATCAGTTTCACACCGAAGCTTAATCCGTCCTGTAATACAATATTTTCTTTAGAGGTAAAAGCCAGTTCAACGGTAAAATGGCCGCTTTTTACTTCGGGAATTACTTTGGTTACCAAAACCTCAAGAGTCTGGCCTTTAAATTCTACCTGACCTTTCAGGCCTTCGCGTAATTTCTCCAGATAAAACTCATCTACTGCTGCGATAAGTTTGTATCCTTTTTTGGAATCGATTTTTCCGATGCTTTCCCCGGCCTGAAATGTTTTTCCCAATACCGGTTCAAAAGAAGTCAGTCTTCCGGATTCCGGAGCCGTGATCAAAAAGTTATTTTTGTTGTTTCTCAGAATTTCAAGACTCTTTTCCATCGTTTGTATAGAGCGGTTGATTTGCGAAATCTGAACCTGATTGCTTTGTTTTTCTTTTTGAATACTTTGGTGAATCGTTCTTTTTCGTTCTTCCTGAAAACGTAGTCCTTCCTTAAACGTATTCCAGTCATTTTTCGAAATCACATCTTTGTCAAACAATTTTGAGTTCATGTCGTACAATCTTTTGGCATCGTTATAATCATGCTCAATCAGCACCAAATCTTTGTTGAGGTTCAGCTCCTGATTTCTAATGTTCAGTTTGCCTGAATTCAGATTGTTGATTTGCTCGATAATGGCCGTTTCCTGCGTCAGGTAATTAAGTTCGGTGTTCGGATTGTACAAACGGGCCAACGATTGTCCTTTGCTTACCATGGCACCATTTTCTACAAAAATCTCTTTTACCGATCCGCCTTCGGTTACGTTGACAAGCATTACGTTCAGAGGTTCTACTTTGGCCTGAAAAACCACGAAGTCTTCAAAAAATGCTCTTTCGACTTTTTGAACCGTCAGTTCCTCTGCTTTTACATTCAGCGTTCGTTTAGTACTGAAAGAAAAAAAGACAATTACTGCCAAAGCTAAAAAAACACCAATTAGTATTGTGAGATTTCTAAATTTTCTATTTTTACGAGGAATTACCTTGTCCATTTTTTAAATAATTTACTGATAATCAATAGGTAAATATTGTGCCATAAAAAGTATTATTGGTAAAGCATTGATTTTAAAGAGACTTTAAAAAACATCAAAAAAAGGAGTGTCCGATAATGAACAGTTGACCGTTCGAAATCGAACAAAAACAAATGACATGCGAAAAAAACTAGCCCAAATATTAGTTGTTGATGATCAGGAAGAAATTCTTTTTTCGGCAAAAATGATTCTGAAAAAGCATTTTGAAACCATTTTTACGGCAAACAGTCCAAAAAAAATAATTTCAATCCTGAATGAAAATGAAATTAATGTGGTTTTACTGGACATGAATTACCGGATAGGTTTTGAAGACGGACGCGAAGGAATTCACTGGCTGAAAGAAATCAAAACACTTTCGCCGCAAACCGTTGTGATTTTAATGACTGCTTTCGGAAAAATTGATACCGCTGTTGAAGGCATCAAAATAGGGGCTTTCGATTATGTACTGAAACCCTGGCACAACGAAAAATTACTGGAAACCATTGATAAAGCAGTTACCGAAAGCCGAAAAAACAGCAAAAAAACACCAGCTGAAAAAGAAGATAAAAAATATTTTGTAGGTACCTCGGCTAAAATAAAACAAGCCTATCTGATGGCCGAAAAAGTAGCCCGAACAGAGGCCAATGTTTTGATTTTGGGAGAAAACGGAACCGGAAAATATGTTTTCGCCGAGTTTATCCATTTGAATTCAGCGCGAAAGAAACAGCCGTTTGTACATGTAGATTTGGGTTCACTGAGCGATAGTTTATTCGAAAGTGAGCTTTTTGGCTATGCAAAAGGAGCTTTTACAGATGCCAAAACCGATACGCCCGGACGGTTCGAAATGGCTGCTGAAGGAACCATTTTTCTGGATGAAATTGGAAATATACCGCTTCATCTGCAGGTTAAATTACTGCATGTTTTACAGACCAAGACCGTTACGCGTCTGGGAGAAAGCAAGCCACGACCGCTGAATGTACGAATTATTGCAGCCACAAACAGCGATATTAAGGCTGAGGTAAAAAACAAAACCTTCAGGGAAGATTTACTGTACCGAATCAATACGATGGAAATTTCGCTGCCGTCACTTCGTGAGCGAAAAGATGATATTGTGCCGATGGCGGATTTTATTTTAGATCAGATTGCGGCCAAATACAATCAGGAAAACTGGCATTTTGAAGCCAATGTTGGCCCTTATTTAGAGAAGTATCCCTGGAAAGGAAATATCCGTGAAATGGAGAATAAAATTGAGCGTGCCTTGATTCTGGCCGATAACCAGACCATTTCGGTAACCGATCTTGATATTCTTGATTTCGAGGATTTTCAGGAAAATGATGATAACCCGTTATCCGAACTGGAGAAAAATGCGATCGAAAAAGCCTTATTCAAACACAACGGAAACATTAGTAAAACAGCTGAGGAACTGGGGTTGTCAAGAGCGGCTTTGTACCGCAGAATTGAAAAATACGATTTGAAAAATACCTAGATGTAGCTTGATGAATAGTTTTTCTCTCGCAGATTTTGGAGATTTAGCAGATAAATTAGCTTAGAAACTTTAAACTTTTAATCAGTGAGAGTCTGCTCAATCCGCCAAATCTGCGGGAGCCAATATTTAAGTAATAATTTAAAAGATTATATTGATAAACAGTTTTTACTCTCGCAGATTTTGGAGATTTAGCGGATTTTTTTAATCTATTTTATCTGCACAATCTGCCAAATCTGCGGGAAACCATTTTAATAAATCATGTGAAATCCCTTAATCTGTGGCGATAAATAAATAAACAATGAAAAACCTGAAATTCTACAATGCTTTGTTTTTAAGAATACTGTGTATTATGGTATTGTTTTTCTTTTGCGTTTTTCTGATTTACAAAGGCCTTTATTACAATGCCATTTTAGCTGGTTTTTTTGCGGTTATACTGATTTCGGAAATGTATGTTGCCATAAAAAACCGATTGCTGTTTTACGATAAAACCCTGCTTTCGATATTGCAGAATGATTTTTCGACCAATTTCCCGCAAGACTATAAAAAAGAAAATTTCAAGACGTTGTATCTGTTGTACAATACATTAAAGTTTAAGGAACAAGAGCAGACGTCGAAAGAACTTATTTATCAATCGATTCTGGACAATATTGATACCGCCACTTTAATTCTGGAAAAAGAAAACGACGAATGGCATATTTTCCTGATGAACGATTGTTTTTCAAACCTTTTTAAAGTCCCAAAGGTCAGTCATTGGAAATACCTTAAAAATTATCTGCCTTCGCTTTGTACTGAAATCGAGAAACTGGGTTTTGCCGAATTAAAATCAGCTATTTCGATAAAAATTGAAGAGCAGGATCTGCAGACTTTTGTGTTGCAGACTTCCCATACCAAAACATACGACAAAGAATATTTCATCATTTTATTAGACAGCATACAGCGCGTCATTGAAAAAAAGGAGAAAGAAGCCTGGATCAATCTGATGAAGATTATTTCACATGAATTAATGAATTCCCTGACGCCCATTCGGGCACTTTCCCAAAATTTACTGCACATTGTCGATCAGGAGCAATTGGAGGAAGAAGATTTTGAGGACATCAAAAGCAGTATTTCGACCATTATAAACAGAAGCGATCACCTGCAGGTTTTTGTAGAGAATTACCGAAAACTGGCCATGCTGCCGACACCAACCAAAGTAATGACACCCATCAATGCGCTTTTTGAAGACTGTATGCGAATCATGAGTCCGATTCTGAAAGCGGAAAATATCGAATTGATAAACGAAATAAATAGTTCACGATCGATCCTGATTGACAAAAACCAGATGGAACAGGTGATTATCAATTTAATTACCAACAGCGTATATGCTTTGAAAGAGAAGAGCGAAAAGAAAATGTTTTTGTCCAGTTATACCGAAAACAATCGCTTTTTCATCACCATTTCAGACAACGGAAAAGGAATCGACGACGAGATCAGGGACAAAGTATTTCTCCCGTTTTTCACCACCAGAAAAGACGGCGCCGGAATTGGGTTAACGCTTTCTAAAAATATCATAGAAGCACACGGCGGTTACTTAAGCTACCAGACCGATGAAGACCGGACGAGTTTTGTGATTTGTTTGATTTAGCTCTTGAACTTTTTTACCATATAAGTGATTATAAGTTCATATAACAGGGATGTTTATTCTAGCTTGTTCCATTTTGACAAATGACCTCAAACGTTCCGCGCAAAACTTAAATGAACTTACATTACTTATATGGTAAAGTTATTTAAAGTTCAATTTCCGGTGCCCAAAAGTGTTTTTCGAGATCGATAATCTGATTATTTTCTATAACAATTCCTTCGCTTTCCAGAAGCTGCTGCATTAAATTGGTTCCGTCAAAATGGTGTTTTCCGGTTAGAAGTCCTTTTCGGTTGACGACCCGATGAGCGGGAACATCTTCCATGTTATGACAGGCATTCATAGCCCAGCCCACCATTCGTGCCGAACGGGCTGTCCCCAATGCCTTTGCGATCGCACCATACGAAGTTACTTTCCCATACGGAATCTGTCTGGCAATCGCATAAACTCTTTCGAAAAAATTATCTTCAGCCATAGTTGATTTTATCTGCTAAATCTCCAAAATCTGCGTGAAAAATACTCCTCACAACAAGAATCATTTTTAATCTGCGGCAAATATATTTTTACCCAAAATAGTAATTCAGAATATTAAAAAGCGTCACCACAGCAATCAAACCGGTAATGCTGCCAATGATCGTATTCATATTTCGCATGATATAATCGGTTTTCTTTTCGATTCTTCCGAAGAAAGCAATGTAGCTGTACAAAACAGCGAACGAACCTAAAACAGATCCAAATACAAAAGTAAAAATCACATTGTTTTCAAAAGCAAAAAGATGGTAAGAAGCCAAAGTGACACTCACCACAACATAATACGGAATTGGAAAGAAATTCAGTCCCGAAAGCAGCATGCCCAGAAAGAAACGGCTTTTTTTACTGCTTTTTTTGATCTTCGATTTTTTGGCTTTAGGTTCTTTGGCGATAAACAAAAAGTAAATCGTCAGGATCGAAAAAATCGCAAATCCAACTTCACGCAATAAGGTTACAACGTCCGGCCTGTTGTCGATGACCTGTGCGAATAAAACGGCTAAGGAAACCTGGAAAAAAATAACGACAACCGCACCAACGACAAACCATAAAGCATTCTTTTTTCCTTCTTTCAGATTTATTTTGGCTGCCGTCATGTTGATTAGACCAGGAGGAATAATTCCGATGAAGGCGGCAATAAAACCTGAAAGTAATGGAGTAAGTAATGCCATTCAGTTAAATGATGGGTTAGTATTTGGTTTTAAAACTAAATTAATCTTTAATTTTAAAACGAATATACGTAATTGCCTTGTTAATTTCTAAATATTGTTTCTCATAAAAAGTCTGGAAAGCAGTTACTTCTTCCGGACTTCCTTCGTTTGTATACACATTATGGTTGGCGTATAAAACTTCGTGTCCTTCTCCGTGAAGTAATCCCAAGGTATAACCGTGCATAAATTCACTGTCGGTTTTCAGGTTTACAACACCGTCTTTTTTGAGGATTGTTTTGTATAATTTCAGGAACTCAGAATTCGTCATTCTGTGTTTGGTTCTTTTGTATTTGATTTGCGGATCCGGAAAAGTAATCCAGATTTCATCCACTTCATTTTCAGCAAAAATATGATTAATCAGTTCGATTTGAGTTCGGATAAACGCAACATTATGCAGGCCTGTTTCAACAGCAGTTTTCGCACCTCTCCAGAAACGCGCGCCTTTTATATCAATTCCTATAAAATTTTTGTTGGGATATTTTTCGGCTAATCCAACAGAATACTCTCCTTTTCCACAGCCTAATTCTAAAACTAACGGATTGTCATTTTTAAAGAAATCAGTATTCCATTTTCCTCTTAAGGGCATTAAATTGCCCACCACTTCTTCTCTGGTTGGTTGAAAAACGTTTTCAAATGTTTCGTTTTCCCTGAATCTTTTAAGTTTATTTTTACTTCCCACTTTTACAAAAATTTTCAGCAAAATTAAGGAATATAAACGAATGAATTAGGCAGGTTTTGTTTTTTGCCACAGATTTCACAGATTTGTTGGATTTCTTTTTTCTAATCTGTGTAAATCTTCGAAATCTGAGGCTACTATTTTATGCGTAATGTTATGTTTTTTTGCCACAGATTTCACAGATTTGTTGGATTTCTTTTTCTAATCTCTGTGAATCTTCGAAATTTGTGACTACTATTTTAGGATAATATATTTCTGTAATTGTTTTTTTGCCACAGATTTAAAAGTTTAGAAAGGATTTTTTAATAAAATTATATTTCAATCTGTGTGAATCTGTGAAATCTGTGGCATATCCTTTAATTATAATTCGTGGCAAACCAACTATTTTAATGGTATTGTGTTTCCGGTACGGCCAGCATTTTAGGGTCGAGGGTTTCGTCGTGTTGGGATAAATCCAGTCCGATGTGTTCGGATTCTTCGGAAACACGCAGCGGAATAATAAAGTTCGTTACCTTGAATAAGAAATAAGCCCCGAAGAAAGTAAAGATCGAAACCAGCACCAAAGCAATCATATGATGCATAAATACGTTCCAGCCACCGTGCAGTAAACTAGCTTTTTCGCCATGCGCAAAAATCGCGGTCAGGATCATTCCCATGATTCCACCCACACCGTGACAGGCAAAAACGTCAAGCGTATCGTCAAATCTTCTCGAGAAGCTGCAGTTCACAACATAATTGGAAACCAAAGCCGTTATAAATCCGAAAAACATACTTTCCGGAACCGAAACATAACCTGCTGCGGGCGTTATGGCCACCAAACCTACCACAGCTCCGATACAGGCGCCGAGAGCCGAAACCTTTCTTCCGTTCATTCGGTCAAAGAAAACCCAGGTCAGCATGGCTGCTGCCGATGAGGTCGTGGTGGTGGCAAAAGCCATGGCAGCGGTTCCGTTGGCGGCAAGAGCAGAACCCGCATTAAACCCGAACCAGCCGAACCATAACATTCCGGTTCCTAATAAGACAAACGGAATATTGGTCGGGATATGTAAACTGTTTTTTCTTTTTCCTAAAACCAGCACTCCGGCCAGAGCAGCAAAGCCGGAACTCATGTGTACCACGGTTCCCCCTGCAAAATCTTTCACGCCAAAATAACTGCCCAAAACACCCGTTGGATACCAAACGGCATGGCATAAAGGCGCATAGATGAAAATCGTAAACAAACTGATGAAAATTAAATACGATATAAAACGAACGCGTTCTGCAAATGAACCGGTAATAATCGCCGGAGCAATAATGGCAAACTTCATCTGAAACAAAGCGAATAACATAAACGGAATCGTGCTCGCTAATTTTTTATGCGGAAGAACGCCCACATAATCCATAAAAGCAAAAGTGGTCGGGTTGCCAAAGAAACTGTAAAAATGTTCTCCTGAGCCAAAACCTACCGGGTCTCCAAAAGCTAAACTGAACCCCACGGTAACCCATAAAAGCGTTACCACACCCAGACAGATAAAACTTTGCAGCATTGTCGAGATTACATTTTTCTTGCCGACCATTCCGCCGTAAAAAAACGATAATCCGGGAGTCATAATCAAAACCAGACAGCAGGAGGTAAGCATCCAGGCAACATCGGCAGGAACAATGTGGTCTGTAGTTCCAAATTCAGACAGTACGTAATTGTTTTCGGTAACCGTTGGCCAAAATGCGCCTGTAATACAAACAATACTTATAATAATAAAGGAAATGATCCAGCGTTTTTCTATTTTCATTTTTCAGATACTTTATTTAAACCCTATTTTTTTTGGGGTCAAAGTTAAAAAAAAATAAATATTCAGCTTTTTAGGGCTCATAAAATAGAGGGCTAGGCTTTATTTTAGTCAATTTTACAAAATTCTATACCTTTTTTTGACAGTATGCTATTTTCGGGATTAAAAAAACAGGCTTACTTGATAAATATGTTATAATTAAATCGATATTCGGTTTTGTAAAGCACTCAAAAAGTTAGGATTATAATAACAATCCCTTAATTTGTTTATTTTTTCTGAAGCTTTGCAATCAGGGCATCTTCAGTGGGCGCTTTTATTTTGGTCACAGCGTCAACCTCATCATTCGGAACGGTCATTGATAAAACATAATGCTGAATTTTCCATTCTTTTCCCACCTTCACCAAAACACCCGATCCGCGGCAGATTTTCATTTGTGTACTGAGCAATTCATCAAACCAGGCGATTTTTCCGGTTTTGTCAAAAAAGATATGGCGTTCCAAAGCCTTAAAATTCCACGTAGTTCCTTTGTCGAAAAAAGGCTTTGCCCAGACTTTGAATTCGGGTTTGGTCCAGTTTTCGGTGGCATCGGTTCCGATATAAATGGCATCATCGGCCATGGCATTAAAGTAGGCCTCAAACTTTACTTCGGCAGCTGCCTTGTGCCAGTGGTCTAAAGTATTGTTGATATTTTCTTTTTCAGCATTTTGTGCATGGGCAAAAGTCGCAATGAATAATAAAAGGAGAAGTGATTTTTTCATAATGGGTTTGTTTTTGGTTTTAAAGTTAGTAAATATATTTAACCGCAAAGGGCGCAATGAAAAAAGCGCCAAGCACGCAAGGTTTTATTTTTTTCTTTGCGCCTTTGCGTGATTAAAAAAATGCACAAAGCGTCGAGAATTGCACGCAAAGACGCAAAGGCGCAAAGTTTTTTAGCCTTGCGTACTTTGCGTAAATCCTAGCGCTCCTTGCGGTTAAAAACACAGTATTCAAAACTTAAATGAACTTACCTCCCTTACATGGTTTATTCCATTACAATGTTAATCCTAGCGCTCCTAGCGGTTAAAAACACACAGTAATCAAAACTTAAATGAACTTATATCCCTTATATGGTTTATTTACTATATTTGAGTGCTCTAAAAATACTACCGTTATGAATTCGAAAATCATTATAAGCTCTATAGTCCTTTCCTCTTTGGTTTTGGTATCCTGCAAGAAGGAACTCGAACCACAGGAAAACACCCCAACCTCAGAATTGGTAAAATTGGGACTGGTAAAAGACACCACCAAAGTCAATACAGCAGCGGCCGCACCTGCGCCAACTGCCAACCCGAATACCGTAATGAACGCCACCGGCGGAATAAATCCGGCACACGGACAACCCGGCCACCGCTGTGATATTGCGGTTGGCGCACCGTTAAATTCGGCTCCGACACAAACACAAACGCAGGCCACCACGACGCAGACAGCACAAACCATGCAGGTCAATCCGGGCAAGCAGGTTGTAACGACGACTACAACGGCAGCACCGGTAAAAGTAGCCAAAGGAATGAATCCGTCGCACGGGCAACCGGGACATAGATGTGATATTCCCGTTGGAGCACCGCTGAATTCTCCGAAAGCAAGCACCACCGCTACAGCTTCGGCTCCTTCGCAAGGCGGATCGTTTTCGCAAAAAATCACCGTAACACCACCGCCTGCCAATAGTAACGTACCGGCATTGCTGAGTACAGAAGCCGCCAATCAGGTAGCAGAAGGCATGAATCCGGCACACGGGCAACCGGGACATCGTTGCGATATTCCAGTTGGGCAGCCGTTACCAAAATCATAAACACAAAAAAACCGAATACAAATCGTATTCGGTTTTTTGTTTCTATTCGTTAGCGATATCGCTATGGTAGATTGATCTATATAAATTAATACTCTTTCATTTTTTCGAAAGTCGTAGTAAGTGATTTTTTTGCTTTGGACAGCGCACCGCTGAACGCTTTTTCGATCGTATCGGAGTGGTCTGTTACAGTTAAGGGTTGTAAATTGGCTACACGAACTTCGATCACGCATTTTTTGTCGTTTAAGCTGAATTTTTCTCCGTTTTCATCTCCGAAATGTACTTCAACGCGGGTAATTTTTTCTTCAAAACGAGTTAGGCCTTTTTCCAGTTCTTCAGAAAAATAAGTTGCTAATCTTTCGTGGCCTTCGATGTTCTTGTCTGTATTGATTTGAATTTTCATATGGTTTATATTTAGTGATTGTTTCTCAAAGCTATCTTAATTAGAGTGAAAAGCCAAGTGAGTTAATAAAACATTATGAAAATATTTACCCCATTTTGTCATTTCGACGAAGGAGAAATCACATCACAAACTCCACACCAATAGGAAAATATAAATTGTAAGAATTTATCCTGTATTTTTTTGTGCTGACTTGCAGAAGTTTCCATCTTTTTTGGTATCTTCGCAGTCCTAAACGTTAAAACATGAACTCGATTAAACTTTTGCCCGTGTGGTATGGTGGCGGTATTGGAAACAACTGCAACGCTTTTAACGGCGTAGGACACCTAAGCTATGCGGGCTTCATATTCCTAACCGTTAAATTATGAGTACCAACACCTTTTCAAAAGAAACCGAATTGAGGTTAAATGATTTCTTCACCCAATCAATTGATCCGGAGAGTATGGCCAAAACCATCAGACACGTCAATTATCTGCTTGCGCTCGGCGTCATGCGCGACCACGAACCGCTGCACTCAGATAAAAGAAGTCTCGAAGTTTGCTTTTACTGGATGAACGAATTAGCCGAAATCCTAAATCCGTATCTGGATGTTGACTGATTAAAAATTGGAAAAGCCACTGTAATAGTGGCTTTTTTTTGTTTAAAACCGTTTATTTTGAAAAAATTTCTGTTGTAAAATTTCTGTTGTAAAAAAAACTACAACAAAATATTTACAACGGTTTTGTTGTAAAAGTTTTGTTGGAGAAAAAAGTACAACAGAATATTTACAACAAATTTGTTGTACAAATGAAATCAAAAAGTAAAAATACAATAAAGAAAAGCCAACATTAATAGTAGCTTTCTCTATTCTTATACGGTTATTTGTTTGTTGAAAATTGTGTCTAAATGATATTCTAGAAATTCTTTTCGGGGAGAATATTTTTGAGCTACAATGATTTTTTGATTTTCAAGAGAAGTAAAATATTTATTGTAGAATTCGCTTTCTTTTTTCTTTTTAATTGTGTCAGAGAATATTATCTCATGATTTGTGTTGATTCCAATTAATCCTGTATCAAAAGCTTTGTCGTAAAGAGCGGAAAAGCAAATTCCATTCTCTGGGTTTAATCGATGTTCTTCATTTTTTGACCAAGGAATAATATGGCTTGCTAGTAGAAGTTCAGGAATATCAATACCTGTAATTGCACATTTATTATTATAGTTAGATAAAACCATTTGCCTGAAAACAGATTGGTTAACTCTTGTTTTTACTGCTCTAATGATATCTTGTCCTTTGAGGTTTTTTATATCGAAAAGTATGTCTTCATATTTATTTTCAATTGAAGTATTCTCTTTTTGTGCAAGAATCTGTTCGCTTAAAAATATCAATTCTTCTTTGTTATTGAAAAATTCATTCCAGATTTGTTGAACTTGATTCCCTCCATTTTGTAATCCTCCAGCACCTCTTTGTTGATGATATGGATCTACACTAGCAAAGTTGGCTAATCTTATAGATATTGAACCAGGACTTCTGTTGATTAGATTTGCTAATTTAATTACGTCTGGATTTTGATCGTTAATTTTTTTGTATTCAATTTTAAGGTATAAATTGAAAGCAAGAATAAACTCATCTCGTGTCCAAAGTAAAGGTTTGGATTTTGGTTGTGGCATTTAAATTTGTTTTCAGTAAATATAAAGAATAGGAAGTATAGAATAACTCGTAGAAATAAAAACAATTAGCTTTTATAGATTATTCAGCTTGTAGTCGTGATCTCGGAGAAATGTCTAAAAGTGATTCAGTTGCAATTATTGAAACAGATTAAAGTTTTTTTGGTTGATAATGAAATCTGTAGTGATTGCAAAGGTTTTTTGATATCTTCGCGGTCCTAAATATTAGAAAAAATTACCCGTGTGGTATGGTGGCGGTATTGGAAACGAACCGTAACGCTTTTTACACGCGTAGGACACCTTAGCTGTGCGGGTTTATGTTTTTTATTTGTCTTTCGTTTATTGCGTTTTGAATTTCAAGAATGCAGTTATCTAAATTCTTTTGTATGTCTTTACTCCAGAAACGTAAAATTTTCCATTTATGAGATTCTAAATAAGCATTGACTTCAATATCTCTTTGAATATTTCTGTTAATTTTTTTGATCCAATACTCCGGATTTGTTCCAGGTTTTTTTCTGGTTTCCCAATCTTTTCCATGAAAGAATTCTGAATCTACGAAAATTGCAATTTTATGTTTTTTAAAAGTAAGATCTGGTTTGCCGAAAACTGTTTTATTATTTTTTCGATATCTATAACCTAAATTCCATAATGCTTTAGCTAAAGTAAGTTCAGCTTTTGTTGCGGTGCTTTTTATTGCACGCATATTTTTGGAGCGTTGTTCAGGGGTGAAGCAATCCATAATAATACTATTAATTATTTTTGAAATTTAATAATTAATATTCTATAATATCTTACATGCTCTTAGAGTAAAATTATATTATTTTATTTTCTAAATATGTATTCAAAGATAATTTATTCCTCATCTTCTAGTGGTACTGGTTCATCTTTCATAAATTTTTCGAAAGAACCTATGGGTGCGAAGTCGATATTAATTGTTTTATAGTCATCTTTTTTTCTCCATAAACGAATAGAATCAGTTCCTTTTTTCTTTAACCATTCACGTGTTACTGGTTGTCGTTCTTTTAATCCTAGTACATCTACTAATAACCATTGTCCTAATGCAGATTGTCCGTATCTTTTACCACTCTCATCATATTCTGTGTTACTTCCTGATTGAAAGTTTTTCATGTTATCTCCTGTTAGTAAAGAAGGAATTCTTTTGCCATTGGGTAATTGTAAATAGAAACGTATTTCAGGCTTTTCATTTTTGGCTCCATCATAACTTTTTCTAAATTTCAAAAACTCTAGTATGTTTTCGGTAAAAAAATTAGGGTGTTTTCGATGAAATTCTACTGGAACTGGTATATAAACTTCGTTAAGTGGCCTTAAAGTATTGCTCCCTTTGCTTTTAGGCGCTCCGTTCCAAGCATTTAATCCGGATTTTTCTTCTACTTCTTTTGTTTCATATGAATACAATGGTAAGTACGCTTCAACTATATCTGGCTCTGCAACAGTAGAAGTTTCAATGATATCAAAATATGCTTTTAGAAGAAATGAAAAAGGATCTTCAATGATTTTTACATCAAATTTATTTAGAATTAAAGTGTTATAATTGTTTGAGTCGAATTTCTGCCATATTTGAGAGTCGCCAAAAGTATATCTATAATCCTTATTCCCATCAGACCAAGACAAAGCTGATTGCGTTAAGTTAAAATTATTAAGCCTGGTTAAGTCAATTAATGGATATGCACACTCATTTACAGTAAAGATACCTTTGTCCCGAGTTATGTAATGATAAATATTTTTATCTTCTGACAAACCTAAGCGAACATAATCGCTTTTCATTCTTTCGTTCTTAATTTCAGAAATTTTATAAGCTAATGCATGCAAATCATTACGATACTCATTAATTTCGCTCTGATAGCGTTTAAGTTGCATAACTTTCTGAAAAGAAGGTTTGCTTCCCATCCAAGTTTTTAAACCAATTCCAACTCTTTCATTACCAAATACAGACAGAACATCGTGTGGGGTGTTGCCGATATCTACATTTTGTCCATTGAAAATTTTCGTAAAAACTGTTTCTTGAAATTTAGAATCAAGATACGGTATTAGATCTCCTTGTTTCTGACGAAACAAATTAGATAACGCTCCATAAACTTGCAAAAATTTTACATACTCATCTCTTTGTTCTCCAGAAAATTGTTCCCAAACACTCATGGTAGTAAGACTTTTATAATTTCAGTACTGATTCTTTCAATCAAAGGTGTTGTTACTGAATTTCCTGCCTGCATATATAATTTGCTATTAGCAATATTTGGTATGATGAATTTATCCATTGGATATCCTTGAAAAGCAAAACATTCTTTTGGAGTCAATTTTCGAATGCCATAATCGTCTAAAATTAAAGGTACATTATGACCACCTGTGCCCATATTTGCAGTTAAAGTTGGACATACCTGACTTTTATTTTCTCTGACATAAACACGTCTCCATTGATATATAGTATCTTTTGAAGTCATTGTTTTTTTTAATTCTGGATAATACTGATGATCTTTTTTATAATACAGATTATCGGCTTGTTTTCCTTTTTCTAAAATATCATGAATTGTTTTTGTTAAAGGAATGGGTTCAGGAAATTTAAAATCTGCATGATTTTCTACTTGTACTGTGTCGAATGCAACAATAAAAATTCTCTCCCTGTTTTGTGGAACATTTGCATGCGTAGAAGAATTTAATATTTTAGTATAAGCCTTATAACCAAGTTTCTCTTCTAATATTTCTAAAATAACTTTAAAGGTTTTTCCTTTGTCGTGAGAAACTAAATTTTTTACATTTTCAAGAAAGATGACTTTAGGTCTTTTAGTTTCAATTATTTTTTCCAAATCAAAAAACAATGTGCCTCTTGTATCTTGGAAGCCTTTTCTGTTTCCAGCAATTGAAAAAGCCTGACAAGGAAAGCCAGCACATAATATATCGAAATCATCAGGAATATAATTTTTGACGCTTTTTTTGGTTATATCTCCAAATGGAATTTCACCAAAATTAGCACGATATGTTTTTTGTGAATCTACATTCCACTCACTTGTATACACACATTTTCCTCCAATGTTCTGTAATGCAATTCTAAAGCCACCAATTCCAGCAAACAAGTCGATGAATTTGAAAGTATAATTTTGTGGTGTTGTAAATGGAACATTTTCAACTTCATATAACAACTGTTGTATTGCGGAATCGGAAACCATATTCAGGTTTTCTTCCTCATTTTTATATTCAACAATTTCGTTTAAATATTTTTTCGCTTCTTTTTCGTAATGCTTTTTAACTCCATTATGCATGTTATGCAAATAATGGGTAACAACCGCTTTTTTTTCATCGTCTATTTCTGAAGTTCTGCTTTTAAACTTCTTTTCATCGAATTCTTCGATTGATATTTGCTCTTTCATTTTCATTTCTTAAAATTGTTGTCGTTAAAAAAAGCCCCAAAATCACTATCAAGAGCAGTAATTATTTTTTCTATAATTTCTATTGAAACATTTCGTTGACCTTTTTCAATATCTGAAATGTAGTTTCTGTCAACGTTAGAAATATTGGCTAAATACTCGATTGAGTATCCTTTTTGTTCTCGAAGTTCTTTGACTTTGAATCCGAATTTTTCTTTGATATTCATAGTTTATAAAAGTAGTTTTGTGAGGACAATTGACCTGCTTACAATTGACCTCATGAGGAAATAGTTTTCAACGTGATATTAACTGTGTTTTATTATCCCGTAAAAAAAACGCCAATCATTTCTGATCAGCGTTAATAATTATCGTAAAGGCTAGATTTTTATTTAAGACTTAATTATACTTTTGTTAAAAGAATTTCTGTTGGACTTATAAATTTAATTTCAATTTGGTCACCAATTTGAGCATTTATATGGTTGTACCAATCCCCAGTAATTTTAAAGCTCCTGATCCCTGAAATTGTTTTGCAAATTCAGCCCTTGATTGATTGCCAGCTGCTAGTAGCTTACTATTAGTAATAAAGCCATCAAAAGTGCTAAAATCATACTCTGCGGATCTTAAAGGTGACTTATTATTAGTAATTCCAAGCCTATATGCTTCATCAGAAGGTATCTGTAAATAACCTTCACCAATTATAATTCCACGACTGGTTGTATGTCTAAATTCTCCCCATTCTAAATGAGCTTGTTTTAGTGTTGTGATAAATGAATCTCCTGCTTGTGGCATATTTTATTTGATTAAGTTAGTGACAACAAGTATAGCACTAAATTAAAACGTCTGATAGCGTATTTATACGCTTTTTTAGATTGGGTGAAAAATGTGAAAATAACTTTATTTCTCTTTACCCTTCTTCCCCCACTTAATTTTCATTTTCCCTTCATCATCAACCGCATTTAAATGCAGGACAAGACCACGCTCGCGAACCGCATCGCGTTCGGCCTGGGTGGCGAGGTTGATGTCGTTTTTGGAGTTTCGGAGTGGGATGGTGAGGGCGAGATTGGTGCCACGGCCAAAGGAATAAATACCTGCGGCATCGAGGTTTAAAACGCTCGAACTAATGGTGAAATCATTGACATCGATCTGCTCTCCGCGAAGTTTAAGAATGCCAGATAAGTCACTAAACGTAATATTTTTGACATCGCGAAAAGGAAAAGCAAACTTCCCGATTTTTACAATAGGCTCGAAGTTTAACAAAGCCCCCTGTTTGACGTTGAACGTCAGGTTGCCGTGCATCGAATTCGTGATCAGCGAGCCATTGCCATTGATAAAACCCGTTACATTGGCCTGACTGCTGAGTTTTCCCTTGATGTTGCCGGGATTAAAAGAAGTAACGCCGAAGTTGTTGAAAGAGCGTAAAAAACTCGCAATATCTACCCGCTTGACCTGCGCATCAGCGCTAAAGGCAAAGTTTTTTCCGCTGGGCTGTACTTCACTGTTAAAGGTGATGCTTCCGCCGGAGGTTTGCAGCGAACCGTTTTTGATGACTAATTTCGAATCGATCATCTGAACCGTTGCCGTGGTATGAGTCGCCGTTAGTTTATTATAATTGATTTTGTCGGCTTTGATGTCGATTACGACCAAACATTTATCGATTACGGTTCTTAGATGGTTGGATATGGTGGTTCTTTTGCCCGCTTTTGCAATCG
Source organism: Flavobacterium cupreum (assembly GCF_003996965.1). GTDB lineage: Bacteria > Bacteroidota > Bacteroidia > Flavobacteriales > Flavobacteriaceae > Flavobacterium > Flavobacterium cupreum. The sequence goes on from NZ_QWDM01000021.1 coordinate 82,098, forward strand.
CTTTTGTTTTTTTGGAGGTAGCCAAAACACCCAGAAATTGCTTGAGGTCGATATTCGGACAATAAATTTTCCAGTTGACGATCATTTTCTCCGGAGCGTCGTAATAGAGGTTCAGGAAATTGTCAATTTTTCCTTCGATGAAAATCGTATTCTTATTGTGTTTATAAGCAATTTCCTGGATCAGTAAAGCTTTCTCTGTAAAATTGAGATGGATATTGGTTTTTATGGCATGAAGATTCTTCGGGATGTAATGAAAGGAAGCATCGTCAACATTTATTTTACCAATAAAACGCGGTTTTTTGATGTGCAAACCGACGATATCAAACTGAAATTTCAGGTTGGCTTTGGCGTGACCGGATGTAAACTGAATCCATTTGTCGTTGCTGATTTCGTTGAGCCTTTCCACCTCAAAATCAGAACTTACGTTTCCGGTAGCCACAGGTTTATTGAGATTGTTAATCGACAATTGCGGAATCGTAAGCGGAATATTTTCATAATCACCCGCAAATTGGGTCAGGATAATTGCCGAATTGGCGTCGTTGTAACCGTCTTTGGGTTTGAAATTATTGGTAAAAATTCCTTTGAAATTACAGTTTTTGATTAATCCGTCGGGAATACTCAGTTCGTTGTCTTTTATAATCGCCTGAACGACAATTTTGGGATCACCCTCGGCATTAAAATCACCTTTGATGTCGCAATTCACGTCTATGGGTTTACTCAAATTGAACCGGTTTAACTTCGAACTGATGTTGGCAGATAAGACATTCGAAGCATTTTGCCATAAAATGGTAGTCCCAATATTGATGCCGAACAAGGCATTGCCTTTAGCGAGATTAAAAAAAGCGATGATGTCAAAAGAGTCCGTTCCGATTTTTAGGTTTCGGGTTACGACATTTATTTTTTCTTTTTCGGAAGAATAGGCAACATTAAAAGTTCCCCTGAGTTCTTTTTCTTTGGCAAAACTGCCATGTTTGGTATTAAAAGCAAGGCTTTTGATCTGCGTGTCCAGAAATACATCGGTTTGCCAGTCGTCTCCGTCGTATTCTACTTTGGTTTTCAGGCTCGAAACATCAAAATCAAACAGTTTATGTCCCAAACGATTGTCCAGAATAAAATGTACATCATTAAGGTCTACCTGATCGATTGTCGTTCCGGTATTGGATTGATCTGCGGGTGATTTTTTCTTTTTGGGTTTAAAGATATCGGCGTTCGAATAACCGTTTTCGGCTTTGTAGACGTAAATATCCGCGTCGTTAATGAGGATTTTATGAATGTTGATTTCGTTTTGCAGCAGGCTCCAGATGTTCAGGCGGACTTCGATTTCTTTGGCTTTTAGTAAAGTGTGCTGATGGTTTTTCCACTGATTGTCTTTGAGTTCAACTTCTTTTAAAGCCAGCGTGAAGTTCGGAAAACCGGTTAGAAACTTATACTGAAAATCACCCACATGAAACTGTCCGTTGATGTTTTCGTTGATTGTGGTGTTGATCTTCGCGATGATTTCAGTCTTGTTCCGGTTGAAATAAAAAGACAGGCTTCCGGCCAGAATAAGAACCAGTACAATGCAGCCTGCAACGAAATAGCCAAATCGTCTGGCGTATTTTTTAAAATGTGGTGATTGCAAGAAATTTTTTATGTGAAGTAAGGCTGTTTTCATCTGAACGGGTTTTCCGGATTACTAAAGGTACACTAAAAATGAGTGAAATTCCTAAAAACAGGACGCTCAATTGGGTATAGGACAAAACTTACAAATAAGAATTTTAGTACTAATATAATTAATGACAATACGTTTATAATGAAAACTAATTTGGTTATGGCGTTTGATTGATTTAAAATTTCTAAATTTGTACTCAGTTAAGGAACAAATTAAAAATTGCTCCCCTGAGAGAAATTCAAGGGATAAACTTTAAATAAAAATTATTATGGCATTAGCAATAACAGATGCTACTTTTGACGAAGTAGTTTTGAAATCAGATAAACCAGTAATGGTAGATTTTTGGGCAGCATGGTGCGGTCCTTGTAGAATGGTTGGTCCGATCATTGATCAGATTAGCGAAGAATACGCAGGTAAAGTAGTTGTTGGTAAGGTAGATGTAGATGCTAACCAGGAATTCGCTGCAAAATATGGTGTGCGTAACATACCTACCGTTTTGGTTTTTCATAACGGTGAAGTAGTAGGAAAACAAGTAGGAGTTGCTCCGAAACAAACCTACGCAGATAGTTTAGACGCTTTGTTGTAATCGTAAGATTATGATTTATATAAAGAAGGTTTGGCGAAAGTCAGACCTTTTTTATTTATAAAAAAATGTCAGACCCGACAGGTTTTTAAAACCTGTCGGGTCTAATCGTTACAGGTTAAAAGGTTTTTTTTGCCACGAATGTCACGAATTGCCGCGAATTAATTATTTTGATTTTGCTTAAAAAAGGTTGCCACAGATTACAAGATTAAAAAGATTTTTCTAATCTGTACGTTTATTTTGCCAGGACTACTTTGATTTTACCGCAAAGCACGCAAAGTTTTACCTACAAAAGTATCTTCAGAAAATGCAAAGTTCGCAAAGCTTTGTATTGAACCAGCTTTGCGAACTTGTGTTTTACCAAACCAAGCTGATGCAAAAACTTTGCGTGCTTTGCGGTAAAATGAAAGCTGTGTAGTTCTGCTTAAATCTGCGTGAAAATAATTCGTGCAAATTCGTGGCAACCTCTATTTTAAGAATTTAATCGTAAAGGTCATTCCTGAATCGGGTTTTGAAGTTACTTCGATTTTTACAATTAATGGCGGTTGCCAAATTGCTTAAATAAGGTTGCCACAGATTAATGGATTAAAAAGATTTTTTTTTGCCACAGATTAAAGGATTAAAAAGATTTTTTTTGCCACGAATTACACGAATTTTTACAAATTATTTATTATGATGTTGCTTAAAAAAGGTTGCCACAGATTAAAGGATTAAAAAGATTTTTCTAATCTGTGAAAATCCCTTAATCTGTGGCAAAAAAAAATAAACACATTTTAATTCGTGCTAATTCGTGCAATTCGTGGCAAACTCTATTTTAAGAATTTAATCGTAAAAGTAGTTCCTGAGTCGGGTTTTGAAGTTACTTCGATTTTACAATTAATGGCGGTTGCGAGATCGCGGATAAGGTGTAATCCCAATCCGGATTTGATTCCGATCACTTCGGAGTCGTCGTATAAGGCTTTAAATTGTTCCTGAGTTCCGCCGCGGCCATTGTCAGTGATGGAAAGACATGTTTGGTTGTTTTCTTTTTGGGCTTTCCAGATTATTTTTCCGTCCGGAGTTTTATCCAGTGCTTTTATGGCGTTTCCGGTCAGGTTTCGGATAATGGTTTTCAGGTAGTTGGCATCAGTATCTAAAATGATGTTTTCGGGATCTTCAAATAAAATTTCGATGTTTTCAATTCCGGAGAAATGCTTTTCGGTTTCATCAAATAAAACGGCAACCGGCGTTTCCTGAAGATGAGGTTTGAAGTTTTCCATTTGCCCTTTACTCCACAACAGAATATCTTCCATAGAGGAGAGCAAATTCTCCGCCCCGCTAATGACTTTGGTCTGCATTCGCAAAGCGGTGGCTTCGTCAATGAGTTCGGGACTTTCTTTCTGAAGGTGCAGGAAGTGAATTAAATTGGAAACCGGGCTTCGTAAATCGTGGTTCAGGATACTAAAAAAGCGGGCTTTTATTTTATTGGCTTCATCTAATTCCTGATTCAAAACCTGTAATTTCTGATTGGTTTTCTTGCGGTTCTGACTTTGTTTGAATAACAATAATCCGATAATGGCGACTGATGCCAGTCCGAAAACTAAAAATAAAAGCTGTTTTTTAGTTTCTTCAATCTGAATGTTTTTAATCGTGTTTTGTGCTGAAAGGCTTTTTATTTCCTGCTTTTTGGTTTTGTTCTGATAACTTGCTTCGGCATTGGCAATGCTTTGTTTGGCCGATTCCTGCATTATCTCGTCATTGTATTTGCTGTAGATTTCGTTGTAATGGTACGCTTCTTTCCACAGCCCCAATGCGGCATAACTCTGCGATAGTTTTTTATTGATATTTACAAAGGATTCCTTATCGTAGGTCAATGCATTTTCTGAAGCTTTTTTTAAGGTTTCGATGGCCTTTTTGTATTCTCCTTTTTCATATAAAACCCTTCCCATTATGGCGTTTGCTTCCATAATGATATCCTCATCATTTGATTTTTTTCCTAATACAACTGCTTTTTTAGCATAACTAAAGGCGGTATTTATTTGGCCTTCATTAGCGTAATATTCCGATACGCTTCTATTGGCAAAACTTAAATTAAGAAATAACGAATCTTTTTTAGAAGGAAAAGTATATACTAAGCGGTAATATTTTTGAATGCTGTCGAGGTTTTTTAAAGGAACAAAACACTGTAGGTAATAGTTGCAGGAAAAAGCACTGACATAAGGGGAAGTCTGTATGTAAGGCTGGGCATAATTTAAATATTCAATGGCTTTATTGTATTGTTTCATTTTGGTGTAAGCAGCTGCAATCTGGCTATAAGAAACGCCGATGGTCTCATCGTTGGCCACGGTTTCTCTAAGCAGTTTTTTATAATTAATCGCTTTGAGCTGATAACTAATAAAGGTTTCATATTCGGCATTGTCAAGATAATATTCGCCCAGGCTTCCGTAAAGCACAGATTTGGTATAGGTGCTTTTTGTCGTGTCCAGAACTTGTTTGATATGGGCTATTAATTGTTTTCGTTTTGAAGTTTCATTAAGGGCGTAATAGGCATAACTGAGGCGCATTAAAATTGAGGTTTCGTTTTTAAGATGGCGGGCCTTTTGTGCAAATTTTAAGGCAAGCTCATAATTAACGCATGCTTGTTTGTTCTGATTGTTGTTGAATTCGTAAGCGTTTCCTTTTAAGAAATAAAACCTTGATTTGTACGCGGGATGATCTTTAGAAAGTGCAATCCCTTTTTGTGCCGCGATCAGCAGTTTAGGATAATCTTCGGAATCTAAAAACACATTGGTATATTTTAGCCAGACTTTTAGTTTTTCGTTTGTGGTTTTATAGCGGGACAAATTCGGTTCTTGTTGTGCAAAAACAGAAAGCGTTATAAAAAACAGAAATAAAAAACAGCCCTTTCTCATCTAGATCAGATTTAGGTTTTCTTTATAACTTCTCCCCACCGGAATTGAAATATTATTGTTTAGAATAATTTCCGTCGAGTTCATTTTATGAATAAACTGTTTCTGCACCGCAAAACTTCTGTGAATGCGTATGAAGGACTGAAAATGATCTTCTTTGAGAAGATTGCCGATGCTCGACAACACGCAATGTCTCTTTTTTTCTGTAATCACCAGCGTGTAATCTTTCAGGGCTTCGAGATATAAAATTTCATGCAGTTTGACTTTGGTCTGTTCGTGGCCTTCTTTGATATAAATGGTATCGCCGCCAATACTGGCTTCAAAAAGTAAAGCTTTGAGTTTAATTTCCATAAACTCTTCGACACGACTCATGGTTTGTGTGAAGCGATCAAGTTTTAGAGGTTTTACGATAAAATCGAGTGTTTCTATTTCAAAACTTTCTACGGCATGTTCCGGATGTGCGGTGATAAAAATACAAACCGGAATTTCCATGGCCTTTTTTCTAAACTCTATTCCGTTTAGGCCCGGCATATCGATATCCAGAAATAAGATATCGACTTTTTGTTCTTCGATAAACGGAAGCGCTTCATCGGCCGATTCAAAAACACCTAAAATATCCAGGACCGGAAATTTTTTGGCAAACGATACCACCGTAAGTCTGTCTATTTCGTCATCGTCAATAATAATGCAGGTGTATTTTTTGGTCATTTAATTCGGTTTTAGGTCGTCTGTCTATTTAAAATGTCGTCTGTCTATTAGCTGTTTTTCCGCCGGTTTTAATGCTGCAAATTTGCTTTGTAATTACGTCATCAGCCAAAAGAATATTCTTTTACGATCGGTTGACATTTACAAAAATAATGTTATTGAATTAAATACGAATCATTTAGCCAAATTTTAAAACCAAAATTATTATGAAAATTTCAAAAACCATTTTTACGCTTTTTTTAGTCGCCATTTCTACCATGTCCTGCAGCAGCGATGACGGAACTGACGGAAAAGACGGAATCGATGGACAAACAGGAGCAACCGGAACAGCCAACGTTATTTACAGCGCGTGGTTAACAGCTCCAACAGCAGTTGCAGAAACTATTGATGGGACTTCAGGAATGTCTACCAGCATTGTTGCGCCCCAATTAACAGAAGATATTCTTTCGAAAGGAACGGTATTGGTTTATATGTCTTTCGGAGCAGGAAACTATCCATTGCCTTACACTTCAACAGCAGGAGGATTTGCTAACACCATTACAGCTATCTCTACGGTAAAGAAAATCAAATTGTTCCGATTTAGACATGACGCAGGAGGAACTGTCAACCTTCCAACAACACTTAGCTGGCGTTATATCCTGATTCCGGGTGGCGTTGCCGCTGCAACAGCTAAAACTGCAAAACCGGATTATTCTAAAATGAGTTATCAGGAAGTTTGTGCACGTTTTAATATTCAGCCTTAATTTTTAGAAAAATAAATAAATATTTAGAATTTAAAAGACCAGATAAATAACCAGTTAAATTAATTATTATGAAAACTTTAAAAACAATTTTGTCCATTTTTTGCCTTGCTGTGTTTGCTGTTTCCTGCAGCAGTGACAACGATAACGGACCGGAACCGATTAAATATGCAGAAGAAAATCCTTTAGATGCTTATATGGCAGGTTCAGGATTCAGCCAAAAAGCGGTTGATGTAAAAAACTCAGGAATCTACGAATATGGTTTTAGCTTTAAACCAACAGTAACAGGAAAAATAAACGCTTTGGTGGTAAAAATTCCGGATGTAAACCCAACTTTAAGAATTACAATATGGGATGCAGCAACCAAAACAGTTATAAAATCTGAAGTTATAAATGTAGCAACAGCCAATGTTACCGTTGAAAAAGCGATCACTCCGATTGCCTTGACGAAAGATAAAGAATATTTCTTCACGGTAAACAGCGACGACTGGATCAACAGAACCAAAACAGACGGATCGGCAGCGACTTACCCGATTGTAGCCGGAAATATAACCATTACAGGATATGCGTATATCTCAAGTACAGCTGTAGAAACTATTTTTCCGACAAATGCACGTAATACTTATTATGCAGGAGATATGAGTTTTAAATTTCAACGAACTGAATAATTTTTATTTTGGATGATTTGAATTAGTTAAAAAGGTTTGGCGTCAGTCAGGCCTTTTTTTATTTTTAAATGATTTAATCTTTTAATACATTTGAAAGATGAAGATCGAATCGGAAATAGAGAAAGTATCCAGTTTTCAGCACCTCGAAATGCTGGCAAATCAGGTGGTGGAAGGATTTATATCGGGAATGCACAAGAGTCCGTTTCACGGGTTCTCGGCTGAATTTGCGGAGCATAAAGTGTATAATGCCGGAGAAAGCACCAAACATATTGACTGGAAATTGTTTGCCAAAACCGATCGCCTGTACACCAAACGTTTTGAGGAAGAAACCAATTTGCGCTGTCACCTGATTGTCGACAACTCGTCGTCGATGCATTACCCGGAATTAAAATCAAATCAGCCTTTTTACGAAAAGAAGATTGGTTTTGCTGTCCTGGCTTCGGCGGTTTTAATGAATATCCTGAAGAAACAGCGCGATGCCGTTGGCTTGAGTGTGTTCTCGGATACGTACGAATACTATGCTCCTGAAAAAGGGAGTGACCGTCACCACAGAATGCTGCTCAATAAATTAGAACAGTTATTAGAACAGCCAAAAGTCAAAAAAAGCACCGATACCATTACTTATCTGCACCAAATTGCCGAAAAAATGCACCGTCGCTCGATGATTATTTTATTTACGGATATGCTGCAATCAGAGGAGGATGAAAAGTTGTTTAATGCCCTTCAGCATTTAAAACACAACAAGCATAAAGTGGTCCTGTTTCACGTTATTGACAACAAAACGGAACTGAAATTCGATTTTGACAATACTCCCAGAAAATTTATCGACTTAGAATCAGGAGAAGAAGTGTCTATTTTTGCCGATAATGTAAAAGCAGAATACGAAAAAAGGGCAGAGGAGTACTTTAAAACACTTGCGCTGACCTGTGCAAAGAACCAGATTAAGTACGTTCCGGTGAACGTGGGAGATAATTTTGAAAAAATATTGACTACATATTTAGTTGAAAAACAAAACTTTGGCTAACGAATTAAAAATATATTTAATTTTTTTTAGCAAAACGCTTGCAGAAATGAAATTCTGTACTATCTTTGCAACCGCAATAACGCAGAGGTTTGGTAGTTCAGTTGGTTAGAATACATGCCTGTCACGCATGGGGTCGCGGGTTCGAGTCCCGTCCAGACCGCAATATTGGGAGAAGCCTTTCTTAACGGAAAGGCTTTTTTGCCCAAATACGGTATCTAAGATTAGTTGTGTTGTTTGCTACGAATTTGTAACTCGTAGCTGGTTTAGTAGTTAGACCAATGAAAAGCTTTCCACTTTTGTGGATGGCTTTTTTGATTTAGGACCTATCGGGTTTTAAGATTTTACCGCAAAGCACACAAAGAAAAAAACGCAAAGGTTCGCAAGGTTTGTTTATAGCTTTGCGAACCTTTGCGATTTAAACCTTGCGTACTTTGCGGTTAAATTAGGATTAATTCCTAAATTTTACTTCAAATAAACGAACAGCTAGTTTTGGTCATCATCCTTTACACATCTTGGAAGATTTCTTGGATTTGGACAATAATACGGTCCGGTAAAGCAAGTGTCTGTAACATCTGCTGCCGGGCATGTTGGGTTAACGCCCCCATTAATAGATTTTAATTCGTTAACGGTTAATTTTTCGGCACCTTTTAAATTCTTTAACATAGATCTATGGTTTTAATATTGTTTAATATTCCAATCATTTAAGACACTTGGAATTTGTGTCTGCAACACTAAAAAAAAACAGTGATGCATATCCTTACAAATATTAAGTTTTTATTCAACATAAATACTTTTAGATTGCAGTTTTAAAATTCTGACACAGATAATTTATAAATTGTAGAAGAGGGTAAAAAATAAAAAATTTTCATCCTTCAAGGATTATGATAATACACTTAACACAGTTTAATGTTTTTATCTTACCTAATAAGGGTTAAATCCGGCTCTTTTTGTTTTTGTACTTCAATAGAAATCAATTGGTTAAAATTTTAACTATTTTATTTGTTTAAAAAACGAAAAAAACCTTGCAGAACCCAACTTCTATTGTATTTTTGCACTCACAATAACGCAGTTGGTTTGGTAGTTCAGTTGGTTAGAATACATGCCTGTCACGCATGGGGTCGCGGGTTCGAGTCCCGTCCAGACCGCAATATTGGAAGAAGCCTTTCTTAACGGAAAGGCTTTTTTATTTTTATATTTAACCGCAAGGTCCGCAAGGAGAAAAACGCAAAGGTTCGCAAAGTTTATTTATCACTTTGCGAACCTTTGCGTAAATCATAGCGCTCTTTGCGGTTAAATCTTTACTGCCCAGCTTTGGAATTTGGCATTTTTAGAACATGAGAATTTTAATTCCAGATTTCATTCATGGCCGTTAGTATAGTCGGTTTGCTGGAAAAACCGGTCAATTTGACCACCTAATTCCGGAGTAAATTGACCACCCGTTCCGGAGCAAACTGACCACCTAATTCCGGAGCAAATTGACCACCAGGTTTTGTGGTGAATTAAGTATTAAA
>NZ_QWDM01000220.1 GCF_003996965.1 Flavobacterium cupreum
CCCGACCGGCGGGGCCGAGCCAGACGGCCCGGTGGCGGCGATCTACAAGGACATCGCGCGCAAGGTCGCCATTAAAATCGCCGAGAAGGCGAAGGACATGACGAGCAAGTTCCCGAGCATTGTCATCAAGAACGACTAACCGAGCGCGAAAGGAAGAGCCCATGCGAGCAGGAGTGATGCAAATGATGGTGGCGGTGGCGATCAGCGGCGCCGCCTCGTACGCGCTGGCGACGTCGGCGTCGTTCAGCATGCCGTCGTTCGGGGCGGCGGAAAGCAGCCCGTACAAGGTGCGCT
>NZ_QWDM01000221.1 GCF_003996965.1 Flavobacterium cupreum
TGGATCGACTGGGCCGGGGCCGACCTCGAACTGGGCCACTACGTGGCGCGCCTGGTCGGGCTGCGCAAGCGCCTGCCGGCGCTGCGCCGCGCGACCTGGCAGTGCCCGATCGCCTGGACCCGCTTCGACGGCGCGCCGCTCGACGGCGCCGACTGGCACAGCGGCGCCCAGCGCAGCATCGCCATTTTGCTCGGCGCCGGCCTTGAGTCCTGCTTGTTGCTGGTCAACGCCACCGCGCACGCGGTCGCCTTCACGCTGCCGCCCGGCGCCTGGCAGCTGCTGCTCGACAGCGCC
>NZ_QWDM01000222.1 GCF_003996965.1 Flavobacterium cupreum
GACCAGATCAACAAGCAGCGCTCGGGCCACATCATCACCATCGAGGACCCGGTCGAGACCCTGATCCCGCAGCGCAAATGCATCATCACGCAGCGCGAGGTGGGCTTCGACGGCGACGTCGACAGCTACTACCTGGGCGCGCTCGACGCCCTGCGCGAGCGCCCCGACGTGATCGTCATCGGCGAGATCCGCGACGCCCAGACCGCGCTCGAGGCGCTGGCGCTGGCCGAATCGGGCCCGCTCGTGTTCGCCTCGCTGCACGCGCGCTCGCCCGAGCTGGGCCGGCAGCAGCTG
>NZ_QWDM01000223.1 GCF_003996965.1 Flavobacterium cupreum
TGTTGAGGATGTGCCACAGGGCGTTGTTCATCACGAGCAGCAAGCCGCTGCCCTGCAGAAAGCCCTCGAGCCATTCGGCCGTGGCGAGCGGGTTGATCGGGTTGCTGCAGGCCAGCGACAGCGCCTGCGCGGTCTGCACGACGCTCCAGTGTTCCTGATCGAGCAAAATGCGCACGGCGCGCCCGGCGATCAGGGCGTGCACCTGCACCCGCACGCATTGCGCCAGCGCGGCGAGCCAGTCGGCCTTGTGCCGCTCCCGTTGCAGCAGGGCGATGGCGCGGTCGGCCTGGATCC
>NZ_QWDM01000224.1 GCF_003996965.1 Flavobacterium cupreum
CAGAGCGCCGGCTACGGCTACCGCCTCAAGACCCAGTTTTTGCGCGACGCCTTCAACCAGGGCGGCGCCCTGCCCCAACTGCTCATGCGCTACACCAACGCGCTGTTCGCGCAGATGGCCCAAAACGCCGTCGGCGGGCGCCACAGCTCGATCGAACAAAAGCTGTGCCGCTGGCTGCTCGACCGCCTCGACCGCTCGCCGTCGAACGAACTCAAGGTCACGCAGGAGCTCATCTCGATCATGCTCGGCGTACGCCGCGAAAGCATCACCGCGGCCGCCGGCAAACTGCAGGAC
>NZ_QWDM01000225.1 GCF_003996965.1 Flavobacterium cupreum
CCGAACACCGCATTCGAATCGAGCGTGCGGTTGGGCGGGATGAAGGACAGGGCCCACGCGGTGGCGTTGGGCTGGGGCGGATGGACCACGATCGGGCCAAGGCCCGCCGGCAGCGCCGACGACGAGATGTCGATGTCGAAGCGGATGCTGTTGTCCTCGTGGATCATGAAGGCGCCCGCGATCCATTGCAGCGCGGCCGCCTCGTCGGTCGACTTGAGCTGCAGCTCCTGCGTGTAGTTGTCGAACTTCGACCACTCGGTGCGGTGCTCCTGTTTGAAGCCGGGCAGCACGCCG
>NZ_QWDM01000226.1 GCF_003996965.1 Flavobacterium cupreum
GGTCTCATTATGCTCGCGGATGAACAGCTCGGTGCGCTCGCGTAGATGTTTGGTGCTTGTATGACTCGCGTGGCGCAACACGCGGCGCGAGTAGCGCGCAAACCAGATTTCGATTTGATTGACCCAGCTTGCGTGCAAGGGTGTGAAGTGAAAGTGAAATCGTTTGCCGTGCCGTGCATTGAATGCCTGCCAGACAGCCTGGGCGCGATGCGTATTCAGGTTGTCCCAGACGACATGCACCTGTTTGTCCGGATAGGCGCCCGCCACTCCTTCCATGAAGGCGACCGGATCGG
>NZ_QWDM01000227.1 GCF_003996965.1 Flavobacterium cupreum
CGCGCGTCTGCACCACCTCGAGCGTCTGCGGCAGCACGTCGTCGGCCACGTAGAACACGTTCGAGGCCGACTTGCCCACCCGCTGGAGCAGCGTCATGGCCTCGGCGGCGGCGGTGCCCTCGTCGAGCATCGAGGAGTTGGCGATGCCCATGCCGGTCAGGTCGGTGATCATCTGCTGGAAATTGAGGATCGCCTCGAGGCGGCCCTGCGAGATCTCCGGCTGGTAGGGCGTGTAGGCGGTGTACCAGGCCGGGTTCTCGAAGATGTTGCGCAGGATGACGCCCGGGGTGTGG
>NZ_QWDM01000228.1 GCF_003996965.1 Flavobacterium cupreum
AGCCAGGTGTCGCACCTCAAGCTATGCGCGAGCCGGGCGTTCTGGCTGGCGGCCTACCCAAGCCAGGGCCACGAGATGCTGTTCGACGCCCACACCCGCTCGTTCGCGGCGCTGGGCGGCGTCAGCCGGCGCGGCATCTACGACAACATGAAGACGGCGGTCGACAAGGTCAACAAGGGTAAGGGACGCATCGTCAATGCGCGCTTTGCCTCGATGTGTTCGCACTACCTGTTCGATCCCGATTTCTGCAATCGCGCCTCGGGGTGGGAGAAAGGCGTGGTCGAGAAGAACG
>NZ_QWDM01000229.1 GCF_003996965.1 Flavobacterium cupreum
CTGCAGTTCCTGGCCGAAGTGCTCGGCCACGCCGGCTACGACACGGTCGCGGCCTGCTCGGCCGAGGAGGCGCTCGAACAGATCGCCCTTGGCGAGCCCGACTTGGCCCTGCTCGACATCACCATGCCCGGCATGAGCGGGCTCGAGCTCGGCGCCCACCTGCGCGAGAACAGCACGGTGCCGTTCATGTTCCTGTCGGCCGTCGAGGCCACCGAATCGGCCAAGCAGGCGGCCGCCTACGGCGCCGTCGGCGACATCGTCAAACCGGTCGACGCCGGGCGCCTGCGGGCCG
>NZ_QWDM01000022.1 GCF_003996965.1 Flavobacterium cupreum
TTTTAATACTTAATTCACCACAAAACCTGGTGGTCAATTTGCTCCGGAATTAGGTGGTCAGTTTGCTCCGGAACGGGTGGTCAATTTACTCCGGAATTAGGTGGTCAAATTGACCGGTTTTTCCAGAATGCTCACTGCTCGCATAAAAGCCATTATCTTAGCTAGTCCTCTTAAATCATCTTCTCCCTCTATTATTTTGATTTTTTAATGTTCGGGCGTGAATGTATTAGGTGTAAGCTTTACTATGCAAAAATATGGACTTTTGGAGTCCAAAGGAAGTCATTGGCTCTATATTATAACCGAAAAGGTGATTTACAACCAATCACCTTTTAAGTATTTGCTATTAGATACGCAAAATTAAAGCAACTGAATATCCTTCAAAATTAGGATTAAAGTATCAAATGTGTCGCTTTATTTTTGCAGTACAATATTTGATTTTCTTGTTTTAATGGCAGACCATTTTTTGTTTGTTTAACCGTCGTTAGAGCAAAACTATTTTAACCCTCTATGTTTGTCAGTTAGTAAATTCGTTGCTTAAAAACTTTCCTCAACCAGTTCCTTATTCACTGTCATTCCTGTTGTTGTTCCCATTGCTATGGCAATGGCAATAGTTCTCATCCGTGTTACATTATCACCGCAAGCAAACACTCCATTTGTAGTTGCTTTTTGAAAAGTATCTACTTTTAAGTGTCCCTCTTCGGTTAGTTCACAGCCCAATTGTTCTGATATAGAACAGTTTTGTTCGAAAGGGAGTCGTGTATATATGGCTTTAATACTTGTTTTTGAGCCGTCTTTGAAGATGATTTGTTTGAGGTATCCGTTTATATGTTCCAGCGCTTCAATTTCTTTTTCTATTATTTTAATGTGTTTTTGTTCAAGTAAAGATGTTTGTTCAATAGTTAGCGTTGATGCTCCGTTTGTAAAAAGCGTCAAATCTTTCGTCCAGTTTGATATAAGTTTAGAAAACTCAAATCCGTATTCGCCATTGCCCAAAATACCCGTTTTTTCATTTTTTACTTCATAACCGTGGCAATATGGACAATGCAAAACAGAAATGCCCCAACATTCAGAAAACCCACCAATACTAGGCATCATATCTTTAACTCCTGTGGCAAAAACCAATTTACTAGTCGAAAATACAACACCAGTTTCGGTTTCAATTTCAAAATTATTTTTAGTTTTTAATCCCTTTATTGCGTAGCCCTCAAAAAATGTAATTGTATTATAGGCCAATACTTGTTGCTTTGCAAGTGATGAAATTTCTTTTGGTGTTTTGCCATCTTGTGTTAAAAAATTATGCGAATGCGGCGTTTGCCAGTTGCAAGGTTTTCCGCTATCGATGATAAGTACTTTTCTTACTGCTCTGCCGAGCGCCATTGCGGTGGCAAGTCCAGCATAACTGCCTCCTATAATAATTACGTCAAAGTGTTTTTTTTCGGTCATTTCTTTATGTTCTATAAATGGATTAAAACTTAATGGTACTGCAAATGCTGTTGCCAAAATTCCGCCTTGTTTAATAAAAGTTCTTCTGTCAAGGTTTTTCATTTGCTGAAATCTTTTTTAGTAGCAGATGTACCAGTGGCAATCCTACAAATATCATCCAAGGCACTAATATTAATGTTAGGATTAATGTTCGCAAGTACAATGGAACTGCTGACAAATAACTACCAAACAAAGCATAAAAGAGTGTTATGGAAGGATAAATTACTATCCAAATTTTGATAGACTGAATAATTTTGGTTTTAGTATTCATAGTATTTTTTTATGGTTTAATAATTTGTCCTGTTATGGCTCCAAACAAACTTTTCTTAAAGCCAAATTCCAGTTGTTTCATCGTTGTTGGAATTTCTCCAGGGAAATATGGAAAATAATGAGGTGAATTTTCAATTACTGTTGGGCTCACGGCATTGATGCGGATAGCATTTTGCAGCTCAATTGATGCGCCCCTTACAAAACCTTCTACTGCTCCATTTACGGCAGATGCGTTGGCAAAATTAATTTGTGGTTCGTGGGCTAACGCACCTGTGATAAGTGTAAATGAACCTTTTGGATTGATGTAACGCTGGCCAATTAGCACCAAATTGATTTGTCCCATCATTTTTCCTTCTATTCCGGTTCTGAATGTTTGATCTGTTAGGTTTTTCCAAGGGCCTACAAATGTTGGTCCTGCGGTAGAAATCAAAGCATCAAAAGCGCCAATTTTTTCAAACATTTCTTCTATTGATTGGGGTGATGTTGTATTAACTTGTTCATCGGTTGAAGAACGGCTTGCCCTAATTATTTCGTGATTTTCTTTTTCTAACACATTGGCTAAATACTGCCCCATTGTGCCTGATGCACCAACAATTACTATTTTCATTTTTTTTCATTTTTAATTCTTTACAAAATTAACTTATGATAAAGCTTGGTTGATAGGACGAAAGTTTAATGGTGCAGGACTTATTTAAAGTTCTTACGAAATACTTCGGGTGAAAAGTGGGTGTATTTTTTAAAAAAACGAATAAAGTAGGATGGGTCTTCAAAACCTAAATCTAAAGCGATTTGATTTACCTGATTGCTAGTAGCTAATAGGTTTCTTTTTGTTTCCAATATAATTTGCTCATTGATGAGTTGCGAGCAGGTTTTGCCAATAATTTCTTTGGTTATTTTGTTTAGCTGAAATGTAGTAAGGTGCATCATTTCGGCATATTGTGTCACTTGTTTATGGGTTACAATATGTTTTTGTAATAGTTCTAATAACTCTTCCAATTGCTCTTGGGAATATTTACTGCCATCATTTGTAATTTCTTTCGGGTTTTTGCTTTGCCTTGCCAATTCAATAAAAAGTATTTCAAGACTTGCTTTGATAGCTTCCTTGTAGCGGTCTTTTTTTTGGGTATATTCTTCAAATATGAATGATAATTGAGAACTGAATTTTCTAAAATTTTCAACAGAAAGCGAGCAGTAATTTTTATTACTCACTTTTCGTAAAACAAAATTAACAGTTTCTTCTTTTGGAGCATAAAATTCACGGTTAAACTGGATTAAATACCCTTCGCTACCTTGTTGTAAGGTAAGTTGATGCACTTGCCCTGGTCGCATAAAAAAAACCGAATAGTCGTCAACAGGATAATTGGTAAAATCAATACTATGTTCGCCCTTTCCTTTTTCCAAAAACAAAACCAAAAAGAAGTTGTGCCTGTGCAATTCCTGCACCATATCTTTTTCAGAAAGCAAAGTACCGATGTTACGGATACTAAAACCTGCTGAAAATTCAGGCTCCTTAATTTGTCTTACATTAATTTTAATCATTTAATTATCTGTTGCTATTTTGTAGTGTTTGTATGGTCTGCTGGCAGGTTTAGCACAAATATTATATTAAAAGCACAAATGTTAAATTTAGCACTTCTATCCAACTGATTTAACAGAAACCCAGTGGCAATTTATAAAAAAGACATTAGAATTTAGATGATAGAAAGCGAAAATTTAATTTAGAAATTTTATTAGGGTTTAATGGACAGCTTTTAGCGCAGGTTACAGGAAATACTTAAATACTTTTACAACACATCTTGTTCTTTAATATTTAAAGTGATTACTATTGACCTCTTTTACGTTTCCGTTTCCTCGTCATCTTATTGGCAAAATCCTGTTCCTCGTAATCTTCGCCTTGTATTTCGGGAAACAATCCACCAAATGCTTCAATTAAACCGTCTCCGTGTTTTTCGGTATTTAAAAAATCGAATAAATGATGAGGTTTTTCCGCAGGTAAATCTTCCGTTTCATTTGGTTTAAATAATTTGATTTGTGGCTCATCAGCTTCTTTTATTTCGGGTTTGATGTTATGGTTCCAATAATCATTAAAAACATTGGCAGAAATTTCCTTTCCCAAACCGGAACCGTTCCAAATCGTTTTGGAGTTGTGGTCAATAAAAGTAATCCCGTAAATTCGTGCTGTATCATTTCGTCGTATTACTACATTAATACCCTGTTCTGCCAACTGTTTTTTAAAATTCAATTCATCAGATGTTGATTGCAAGGCAATGGTAACGGCTGATTTTAATGTCAGTTTTGTTGGATGGTCTTTTAATGTGGCTTTACATTTCTCAAAATGTAATTCTAACGCTGGAAGTCCTGCATTTTTCCCAAACAAAGATGCCTTAAAAGGATGGCTGGTTTTCTCTCCTTTTTCATTCAGAGCAAAGTACAATAATCCTCGCTGAGGTTTACCGCTCAATTCGCCCTCTACTTTTTCTGTGATAATATTGAATAGAGAAAGTAAAGCGTTATATTCTCCCAAAGTCTGAAATCGGTAATAGTTTGGTAAATATCTAATAACAGAACTTATCTGACTTTTCACATCTCCTGTTTTGTAATCTACTGGATTGAAAATTTTGTCGTTTTGTTGTTGCTTTTTTTCTGTTGCCACTATTAATCCGTATTTGGTTTCGAGTTCACGGCATACGTTCATGGATCTTCTTTTCTCAAATTTATCCGAAATCTTTTTGCCTTCCTCGTCCACACAAACCGAAACAATATGAATATGTGTTCGGTCAATATCGGTATGTTTGAATACTATAAAAGGCTGTTCGCCATAACTCATATCACGCATAAACTGCTCCGCCATTTCCCTAAATTTTACATCACTTACCTTATCTTTCGGGTCGGGATTGAGTGATATGTGCAATGTATGTTTTTCGGTATTTCGATTTGCGATGAGATAAGGAGCAAAAGATTGGCTTAATTGTGTCACAGAATAATGCCCACTTGATGTTTCAATAATTTTATTGGCAAACAAAATCTGTCCGTTTTCATTCTCCACTTTGAGCTGATTGTATGCCAATGCACCATATAAATTACTGCTTCTTCCAATTTTAGCTATCATTTCATCACTTTTTTTTCAAATATTTTTGTTCAAATTCTTCGGTAAGTTGAATTATTTTTTGACATAATACCGCCATTTCTGCCGTCTTTTTTTCTAACTTATAAAGAAAAGCGGAGGCTTTTTTCTCCGAGAAATTGCGATACAATAGCTTCACAATCTGATTATAATTAACTCCAACTGAACGGAATTGGCTATGAAATGAAGTCAACCGCATATAGAAATCAACTGTTCCTTTGTCTATTTTAACCGTTTTTATCTCCTTTCCGAACAATTGCGAAATGATAAATTTTGCTTTGTTGTTCATGCCAGATGCTTCAAAAAGTGATAATAGTTGCGCATTTTCTTCATCCGTCAGACGAAAAACATGGCGGTGGATGCTCGGATCGATTTTGGGTGTCCGTCCACCTTTATGCTGTTTTTTGTTATTGTTTTCATTCATCACAAATCCATTTTAATGTTCTACAAAAACCTGACTTCGGAAGGTGTTTTCCAGCCCCTGCAAGGGCAAGTTGTTTTGAGGCACGAACTCAGTTTCGAGTGCCTCAAAACACAACTTGCCGTGTTCTGATGAACACAAAAATCCGCCCTTCGGGACGGATTAAATGTAGCAGGGAAAAACGGCTCGATGCCGTTCTGCTTAGTGTACATTTTGTCAAGATGCTTTGCATAAATCCGTTAGTAAAATTCATTTTACAAAGTAAAGACCTGTTGATAAGAGTATTGCATTGTGATACTCGGACAAACCCTGCCTCTGAGTACCAAACACCGCCAGACATTAATCAATAGCCAATTCAATCGCTTTATTTGCCTTATAGTTTTAATGCAGGTTATAAAAAATGTGTTCAGGTAAATAAGAAAAGCGTATTTGAGCACAGATATTTTGGAATAAAAGTATAAGGTTTTAAAAGCATAAAACTTTAAAAATGTAAAAGCATAAAAGCGGTAAAGCAATTTACCCGTTGCAAGATTTACCGTTTCCTAAAAAGGATTACCCACCAACCGGTAATGAAAGCAAACAACAATCAAGAAAATTTCCAAAAAGGGAATACAGGCATACGGGAAATAGGTACAGTTCAAATACACCAATATTCAAACCTGCCAAACAAATAAAATGTGTAACAATAAATATTTAAATAATGGAAACAAAAAAGAAAACTTTAAAAATCAGTTTTTCAACGCCTAAAGGCGGTGTTGGAAAATCTACTATGACTGCACTACTTTCAAGTGTATTGCATTATCGTTTAGGATTTAATGTACTTGTAATTGATTGTGATTTTCCACAACACAGCTTAGCTAATATGAGAGAAAGGGATTTGAAAACGATTATGCAGAATGATTACCATAAAAGAATTGCAATGAAGTTGTATCAAAGCATCAATAAAAAGGCGTATCCCATTATAAGTTGCAAAGCAGAGGATGCCTTGTCAAAAGCTTTGGAATACGTAAATAAATCTGTAATAGAACCTGATATAACTTTTTTTGACCTTCCCGGCACAGCCAATACAAAAGGTGTGCTTACTACCTTAAGAACGATGGATTTTATTTTCTCTCCAATCAGTGCTGACCGTTTGGTTATGGAAAGTACGTTGAGCTTTACTAAAGCATTCCTTAGTTTACCCGAAACGGCTGAGAGTAATAAGGATCAAAAAATGTGGATGTTTTGGAATCAGGTAGATGGTCGGGAAAAGACAGGAATATACGAGGCTTATCAAAGTGTTATTAATGAGCTTGATTTATCTGTAATGACATCACAAATCATGGATAGTAAGCGTTTTAGGAAAGAAACGGATGACACACTGAATAGTGTATTTCGGTCAAGTTTGCTACCTGCCGAACCACAGCTTATGAAAGTAACTAGAATGGATTTGTTTGTCGAGGAATTTTTAAAAATTGTCAATCTCTAAAATAGTTAAGGATGTCCACAGATAAGAGAAGAAAAGACTTCGATAAGCCTGTTGTTGATGAAGAATTGATTATGAATATTATGAGTGGTAATCATTCTTCTACTGTACCCGAAGCTAATCAACAACAGGAAATACAGAAGGAAACAAAACCAAAAGAAAAACCCCGCAATAATTCCTCAAAGAAGGTGGATTATGAGGAGGTATTTCTAGTCAATCGGTTTCCATCAGGTCGTAACGGAAAGGTCGTTTACATACGTCCCGAATACCACGAAAGGTTACTCCGCATTGTGCAGTTAACCAGGGAAGAAAAGACAACACTTTACTCATACATTGACAACATTCTTGAGCATCACTTTAGGGAGTTTGGGGATGATATTACTGATTATTTCAATGAACGTTTTAAACCCATTTTATAAGCTATGGAAACAGTAATTGTGATATGCCTTCTGATTATTATTGCTCTGCTTGTGGAGGATAAAATCGTCATTAAAAGAAGGTCAGTACAAAAGACAACACCGGAAAAAGTCAATCCAAATCTGCCCGATATTATGGGACAACCGAAGCCTGTAAGAAGCCAATCAGTGCCAAATACTGCCACTGAACGCCAAATAACGGAACAGGAGATAAACCCAGATAATTTAGACATAGAATACGACGAAAATGAAAACGTAGGTATTCAAGTTCCGCAGGAAGAACTGGACGAAGTTTTCAGTAATATGCCTGATTTTGAAGAAGAGGAAGAAGAATGGAACAGGTACGGAATATCTGGTGTGGATACCGGTTTTGCCCAAGGGGTTACCTTTGAAGAACTAAGCTCCGTGGGGATGTTGCTACAAAAAGAAAAATTGGAGCCGTCTCAAAAGGAAACAGCGATTGATATAGTTCAAAGAATACAGGGAACCGAATTATTTAGCCTGCTGGAAAATTCTATGGAAGGTGCCTCCCGTAAAATAGCCGAGCTATTGGACAGTAGCCTTTCTTCTGAAACAGAAACCAGTTCTTCCTCTTTGCGGAATAATGATTTGAATGATTTTGACATTGGAGAGTTTCTATAGACTTTCCTTTGTCTTTTTATAAAAGATGAACATTATGAAAAGAGAATTACCCGAAATTAAAATTGAGGGAACACAATACGAGTTCGACATAAACCAAATGGCATTACTCGAAAAAGAAAGGCCTGAATGGAGACTGTTGCTGGAGGATATGAAAGATTGCGGTACTCATTATGAATTTGTATATAATAGAAATTCCAAACGTCTTGACGAAACAAAGACGAGCTATGGAATAAATGCATCTGATATAGCAAATGAAATCTTTACAACTGTCAAAATACCCCAAATTTCCAAAATGGATCCATTGGGTATGTGCAAAAAGTACAACTGCTCACTTGATGATATTCGCCAAAAGACCGACTTTGAAATAATGGTGGATCAGAAAGCTTTTGATTTACGTATAAAGGGACTGCTACCCACTATAGAAATTGCAGGGCATACTTTCTATGTTGATTTACGAATGGACAAGCTAAGACCTAAAGACGATTTCCTTTCACAAGGCATTGCATTTTCAGATATCGAAAGCTACTATGACGGAGATAAAAGAACATATACCATTCCCTATAATCCAAAAACACACCAATTTCAGGAACCTGATTATCTTACCATAGCTGGATTTCCTAAGGATTTAATAGCCGTTGAATTTCCATCTGAAAGATTATTGGACAGGATAGGTTGGAATCTGAGGTATGGATTGGACATTAAGCACGGATTGGTAAAACAAGGATTAAAATTGCAGTTTATAGCAAAAAATGTTCCGTGGAAAGAAACATTTCTTTTGAATTTAATTAAAAGCAACCTTCAAGCAGAAAAGATGATAAAAAAAACTACCGAAAAACAACAGCCAATCCAGCCAAAACAAAATAATCAAAAAGGTCGCAAAATGTAAATCGAAAATGCTAGACATTAAAACGGCTAAAGTTTGACATTTTTTTATACCCAATTTCTGTTTAGAAAATAGAAGAACCCGAATTATTCAGCCTGCTATAAAATTCCATTGAGGGTGCTTCCCGTAAAATAGCTGAGCTTTTGAATAGCACCTTTTCATCTGTGAACGATACCAGTTCTTCCACTTTGCGGAATAATGATTTGAATGATTTTGACATTGGAGAGTTTGTCTGAAAAGGTAGTTTTCCATTGTTTTTAAAAATGGAATAGTATGGAAAGGGAATTACCTATTATAAATATCGAAAGAACGGATTTTCTTGTCGATGTTATTAAAGAAGAACTTAAGGAGAAAGCAAATATTCAAAATGTCGTAGGCATAAATAAAATGTATTACGTTGGCGATGGATACAGTTTTGATTATGATCCAAAGTTCAAAAATCATTTTGAACATCAATTTAGTAAGAGTTTCGGTGCCTTCCGAACAAAAGGGGAACTATTGGACGGCATCCTATCTTGTGAAACGGATAAAGGCTCTTCTATTTTGCGGAAAATAATTTGGGTTATTTTGATATTGGAGACTTTTTGTGAATTAGCTATAGTGTAGCTAACTGATATTTTAAGATTGATGCCTTATTTATTTATTAAGATTCATTTGATAGTTTCTTTTAATGATAGTAAGAATTATTTCAGCGATTTATTTTCTTCCTCAAAACTTGTTTCTTCATTGCTGGTAAGATTTTCAATTGTAATCACTTCGGCTGCAATATTGATAACTTCATCTGGCTGCTGAAAAGTTGCCAGATACCTGTAAAGGAGTTCAACTCCTCTATATCCCTGCTCGTAAGGTTTTTGATTAATTAGAAAGTCAATAACTCCAGCTTTTAAATATGGTACATTGCCCGTAACAAGGTCAAAGGCTAAAAATCGAACTTTTTGATCTTTGTTTAAAAGTTTAGCTACCATATGAGCTCTGGAGTTTGGAATAAATATTCCATCACTTTTAGTAAGAGCCATTAATTTCTCTGTTATTTTGGCAGTTAGTTGAGCATCGTTAATATTTATATTTATTAATTCTGTCTTTATTTTTTTATTGTCTTTGAAATAAGCTTTAAATCCATCTATTCTGCTAACTACATTTGGATTGATATTTTGTTCATTGAAGATATTGAAAATAAGATATTTAGCGGGATGTTCCTGTCCATAATTAATTAATCTACCGGCGAGTCTCCCACCTTGATTAGCGTCCTGCCCAAGATTTGACAATGCGCCATATTTGGTGTTGTTAGTTCCCAACAGTACAAATGGAATTTTTTTGGTTACACATTTTCTCAAAAACGCTTTAATCGAAGGATTTTGCGGCTGTGTGGTGATAATGGCACTATTTTTTTCAAGAAAAATCTTTTTTTCAACATCTTTGAAAGTGTCAATATTATTTTGATCATAGAAGTAATAACTTATCTGCAGTCCGAAGGGGAGATAATTTTTTCCCGCCATTTCGGTTGATTTAGCAATTGGCTCCCAATAATCTCCTGCCTTATGTTCAGGAAGTATGACCGCTACTTTCAGGCTTTTGCTCAACGCTAAGTTTCTAGCGTGCGTATTGGGAGTA
The DNA here is from genome assembly GCF_003996965.1 of Flavobacterium cupreum. Classification (GTDB taxonomy): domain Bacteria; phylum Bacteroidota; class Bacteroidia; order Flavobacteriales; family Flavobacteriaceae; genus Flavobacterium; species Flavobacterium cupreum. The sequence continues at coordinate 10,315 of NZ_QWDM01000022.1, forward strand.
AAATTATATTCTTTAATAATTTTCTCAATTTGTTTTTGCTTGTCCTCTGCCACATAGCCCCTTTTATTCACTACGCGGTCAACAGTCCCTCTGGACACATTTGCAATTTTTGCAATTTCATTAATTGTTAAATTTTTTTTCATAATAATCCCGCTAAGTTTTATTGACGTACCTGACAAAAGTAAATAGTTTCACATACCATTTATAATATTCTTCCAAAAATAAATAAAAATAGAAATATTTAAAGTTATCAACCAGATCAATAGTGATTCATCCGGTTTATCAATTTTTTGTATATTTTATTTACTTGATTCAATAGTAAGCTTTGTATTGTATATTTAAGTGTTTTTTATCTTCAAAATTATTAAAAGCAAATTTTATATAATTTTTTATTGCTATATTCAAAAAAATTTGGATATTTGCTACAAATATATATATTTTTACTTAATCTGTGCACGGGCACAGATTAAGTAAATTTCGAAAGCCTTTTATTTGTTGAATAAAATTATTGACCCATGATTTTTAAAATAACCACACTAGAAAAAGTTTTTTATCCTTATAGCAAATTTAAATTACTGTTAATTAGTCTTTTACTTACCGGACAATTTATGCGGAGCCAGAGTGAAAACAAAATAAATAACGCTAAGTTTGAACCTGCTATCCCGCTAATTGGAACAGTTGAATCTCGAAATGCCAGAGAAATAAAAGTTTCTAATTGGATTATCGGCTGTGAGACCCTTGACAGGGATATGACTGACTATCATCAGTACAAGGAATATTTAGGGCCGCTGGGGATCAAAAGATTAAGAATGCAGGCTGGCTGGGCAAAAACAGAAAAGCAAAAAGGAAAGTATGACTGGCAATGGCTGGATAAAATTGTGGATGATGCCACAAAACGCGGTTTAGAAATCTGGATGGAAACCTCTTATGGCAATCCAATATACGAAGGCGGAGGAGGTATCAATTTAAGTGCCGGGCTTCCCAATTCTGAAGAGGCACTTCTCGCATGGGACAAATGGGTCAAAGCTCTTGTTGTAAGATATAAGGATAAGATCAAGGAATGGGAAGTTTGGAATGAACCTAATTTTGGAGACAATAAAATAAATTCTCCTGAAAAAGTAGCCGAATTAAATATCCGCACTGCAGAAATAATAAAAAGCATTCAACCAAAGGCAATAATCTCAGGACTATCTCTGGGGCATATTGATCTGCAATATGCCGACCGCTTTTTTAAAGTACTTCATGATAAAAAAAAATTAGATCTTTTTGATAATATGACTTATCATGATTATGTATACAATCCTGATTCTAATTACGGGAATGTAGCTGCTTTACGCTCCGTTCTGGACAAATACGATCCTAAAATTAAATTACGGCAGGGAGAAAATGGAGCTCCATCCTTTGGAGGTGGCGGAAGAGGAGCATTGGGTGATTATGACTGGACAGAACTTTCTCAGGCCAAATGGAACACGCGAAGAATGTTGGGTAACCTTGGGCATGATATCCAGTGCAGTATTTTGGGAATTATTGATATGAACTATGGCTTGGCCGGAAGTCCTATAACAAAACTAAATGTAAAAGGTATTATTGAATCTGATGCAACAAGAAAAGCAGTGCGACCGAAAATGGCATATTATGCTATGCAGCATATAGCATCTATATTTGATGATTCCCTGCAGCGTTTAACAGACCTTCACCATACCTATAACATAAAAGGTGCTGAAAATGGAGAACACCGGTACAGTTATGGCACAGACCGGAGCCTATCAGTGTATGGTTATGAGCATAAAAATTCTAAAAAGCAGGTATTTACCATCTGGATGGATGAAAGTATTCCGCTCAATTCCAATACAGGCAGGCTCCAGGATTTTTCATTTTCAAATGCAAATTTTGAAAATCCGGTATATGTTGATATTTTATCTGGAAAAGTTTATACAATTCCAAATGATAAATGGAGTAAAAGCGGGAACACTTTTACCTTCAAAGATATTTTAATTTATGATTCACCTATTTTGATAATTGACAAAAGTCTTTTAAAAATAAAGACACCATAATTCATTCCTCTAATTTTATTTAATTAAATCATGAAATTCAAAAAACTATTTGTGCTGCTTCTGCTTGTTTATGCAGGAGCTAGTGCACAGAGAAGCTACAGCCTCACATCAGACATTGAAGCTTTAAAACCGATTAATATTTTTCCTGAAAATGCGCAAAGCGATTTTGTCTTTAGAGATGGCTCAACACCTGATAAAAAAGCGACTTTTGTGGGCACGACAGATAAAAACGACAATACAATTTTTACAGCAGAAGTTTTTGCAACAGCAAAATCACATTATGATGTCAATGTGAAATGGATTAGTAGCAAAGCTGTAAAAAAAGGCGATGTGATACTGGCCAGATTATCTATGAGAGCCCTATACGCCAGACAGGAATCTGGAGAGGCTGTAGTAAATTTTTATATGAACCGTAAAAACTATAGCGGGGACAAAAGTATTATTATCCAGCTTGGTGCAGGACCTGAATGGAAAGAATATAATATGCCATTTGTAGCGTTAACAGATATGCCTGCCGGAGAAGGTGAAATTTTTATTTCTCTGGGAGCACTTTCACAAAAGGTAGAAATAAAAGACTTAGTTGTTTTGAATTTCGAGAATAAGGTTTCTTTGGAAAAACTGCCTGTAACACGTTTTACCTATTTGGGACGTGAAGAGAAGGCTCCTTGGCGAACCCAAGCCTTAAAAAGAATTGAAGAAATTAGAACAGGGCCAATTGACATTCGTGTAACAGATTCGAAAGGAATAGCGGTCAAAGGGGCAAAAGTTGAGGTTAAAATGAAAACTTCAGATTTTATATGGGGAACAGCCGCTAATGAGGAGATTTTAGCCGAAGAACTGCCAGATTCTAAAAATTACAAGAAAAATATTTTAGAACTTTTTAATACAGCCGTAATAGAGAATGGCTTTAAAGGAGGGTCATGGAAACAAAATAAAAAGAAGCAACAGCAAACAATAGAAGCATTTGAATGGCTGGAGAAAAATAAATTCAGACAGCGTGGTCATAATTTAGTATGGCCAGCATGGAAATTTAATCCCGCAAATGTAAAAACGCTGGCGCAGAAAGATCCGAAGGCATTCGAAAAATACATTGAAGATGAAATACGCGAGAAAACTTCTTTCTTAAAAGGAAGAGTAATTGGGTGGGATGTTATAAATGAACTAATACATGAAAAAGAGTTTTTTGCTTACCTGCCAAAAGACATTGAGGCTAAATGGTTTCAGATTGCCAAATCGATAGATCCTCAGGCGCAAATGTTTATTAATGAATATGGGATGCTTAACAGCATCGCAAGCCCGAAAAATATCCAGGAATATTTACAACTAATCAGAGATTTGCGAGCTAAGGGAGCAACTATCGATGCAATAGGCATTCAGGGACATGTGGGAAGGCAGCCGCGAAATCCAGAGCAGGTAATCTCCGATCTTGAGTTATTCAGATCCACTGGACTTCCTGTTCAAATCACAGAATTTGATATTAATATGAAAGATGAAGAACTTCAGGCAGACTACACAAGAGATTTTTTAATTGCATGTTACGGCTCGTCTGTTGTGACGGGATTTACTATATGGGGTTTTTGGGAGCCTAGACACTGGAAACCGGATGCTGCTATGTTTAAAAAAGACTGGACACCAAAGCCTAATGCTCACATATGGCGTGAGCTGGTTACCAAGCAGTGGAAAACAAACTTCACACAGGAGTCTGACAGTGAAGGTGCTGTTCGTTCAAGAGGACATTTTGGACTTTATGAAATAACAGTAACAAAAGGAACAATAGTAACAAAAGTAATGCATCAATTTAATAAGGACAGCCAGAAATTAGAGATAAAATTATAGTAGCTGACAGTACTGGATCCCAAAGAATTGTAATGATTTTTTAGATAATAGGAATCGTTTTATACATTTAGAAATACTAAAAAATTAAAAAATATGAAAAGGGCTATCTTTATAAATTTGATTTTACTGCTGGCTGTTCTGACAACATCAGTTTCAGGTGCCAGGAATATTTATGTGGCTACAACCGGCAATGATTCCCCTAATGACGGTACAATTGACAAGCCTTACCTTACTATAAACAAAGCTGCACATGTTGCTGTGGCAGGAGATGTCGTGATTATAAAATCGGGCACTTATTCTCCAACACTTCAGATTGATCTTATAAATTCCGGTACATCTCTCCTCCCAATTACCTACAAAGCAGAGATTTCAGGGGAGGTAATCATAGATGGTTCAGTCTCTGTAACCCCTAACGTCTCAAACAGACGAGGACTAATTACTATTGCAGGGGCAAATGCCACAAATCTGAAAAGCTGGATTATTATTGACGGGCTGCGAATTATAAATTCGAAATGGGCAGGCATCATAGCCATTAACAGCTCTAATATTACCATAAAAAATTGCAGTACATTTAATACTGGAGCCTCAGGGATAATTGGTGCTACGTCATCAAATATCAAAGTATTAAACAATAAAGTTCAGCAGGCTTGTGTGTATCCAGATAAAGCAGCAGGTACAAATGAATGTATCACTATGGCAAGCGTGGAGACATTTGAGGTAGGATATAATACTGTTTCTGATCGCCCGACAGATCCATCTAACGGAGGAGAGGGAATTGATGCAAAAAATGCCAGCAGTAATGGAACTATCCACCATAATACGGTTTTTAATTTGTATCGTGTCGGTATTTATGTAGATGCCTATCAAAAAAATATTAATAATGTAGAGGTTTATGCCAACAAAGTTTATGATATAGGCGGCGGAGGAATTACTATCGCCAGCGAGGAAGGCGGCACTGCAAAAGGAGTGAAAGTTCACGATAATGTCATATATAATATAAAAAAAGTAGGAATTCGGATTGCCGGTTATCTTAACAACGGTCCATTGCAGGAGATTGATGTATATCAGAATACTATTGTAAACTGCGGTACAAGTGCAGGAAATTGGGAGAACTGCGGACTGTTGATTGAAGCCACAAATGCAGCAAATTACGGATTCAATATAAGAAACAACATAATCGCCGGATCACCTGTCCAAATAAGAGGCAACAACCAGACCTATCCGATTGTTATTGATAACAATATATTATTTGGAAGCACCTTGCTTTCAGGAACCAATGCAATTTTACTTGATCCTAAGTTTGTAGACGCTGCATCCAATGATTATAAATTAAAGGAAGGATCTCCCGCCATCAATAAAGTTGCAGGAGCGCCTTTGTCTATTAAGGATTTTAATGATTTGGCGAGGTCTTCAGGAAATCAGGGCGATCTTGGAGCCTTTGAATACAGCCCTAATCTGGGTACAGCAGATTTAATTCAAAAAGAGGCAAAAGATTTTAGGGTATATCCCAACCCGGTAAAGGAAACCATAAACATAGATATGCCGTTTGTTGACGCCCGTGAATATAAAGTAGCGTTGTATGATCTGCAGGGAAAGTTAATTTACAGCGAAGATGCTTCGGCTATTTTGCTATCAGGTACTGATTCATTTAGTATTAATAGCAATAAACTTAGCAGCGGGTTATATGTGCTAAAAATTGTTGATAAAAATGGTGAAATTTTTTCTGCCAAAATAGTTATTGAAAAATAATATGAAAATGCGTATTTTATTCCATTATTTGACTTTCCTCTGGATCATCTTGGCCAATGCACAGCAAAATAAAACGACCTACAATGTTAAACACATTATCAAATCGGTTTACGACCAAGGCTTACAACACACCGAACTTGATTTTTATGCCGGCACACTGCTTCTGCACGGAATAAGCGAGTTTTCAGTTTTGCCTGGAAATGAAGAATTGCTTAAAAATACGATTTCAACCTATAAAAAATTCTCAGATGGTTCCATCAATGCAAAAGGGAGTCTTATATCATATGAGGCAGGTGGGTCTGGAGCGGCATTTCTGGCTTGGAAAAATGCTGCGACTGAGTTGGACAAACAAGTTAATGTAGCTGCAGCCAAGATGATGCATAAACAGAACCGTTCTCCCGAAGGCTTGATGACTGCTAATTTCGCCACTGGAGATAAAATTTTTATCGACGTTGCATTTGCAGTAAGTCCATACCTTTTATATGCAGGACTTAAATCTGGCAACCAAAAATATATAAATATGGCAGTTGATGAGACTATAGGGCTTTTCCGGATTCTTAAAGATAAAGAGACAGGTCTTTTACATCAGGCAAGAGGATTTGCAGGAGCGGGAAGTATCTCTGAGGACAACTGGAGCCGTGGCAACGGATGGGGGGCTTTTGCATTAGCGATATTACTACGTGACCTGCCAAAGACACACCCGAGATACAAAGAAGTTCAGAAATTAGGCAGGCAATTTTTTACAGCAGTATTAAAATATCAAAATAAAGAAGGACTATGGCATCAGGAAATAACAGACAAATCTTCCTACGTTGAAACTTCAGGAAGCGGATTACTCTTATATGGCTTGGGGATTATGCTTGAAGAAAAGATACTGGATCAAAAATATATCCGAAATTTCAAACTTGGCCTTGCGGGATATATGTCCTATATAGGAACAGATGGGTCTGTTAGTCATACCTGCTTCAGTTGTCTGGCGCCCAATCAGGGAACAAAGGAAGACTACAAATCCCGTCCATGGGTATTTAATGACCATCATGCTTTTGGTCCTGCCGTACTGGCATTTGCCCAGGCGTGCAAAATGGGTATAGAGGATGTTACGCCATTAAAAAAAATGGGTCATTATTCTATTGCAGACTCACCAAAAACCGTAAGGACCTATATGAAATTTGACAGGGGAAGCGATGTGGCTTGGGAAAATGATAGAATCGCCTATAGAGTTTATGGTCCTTCGGTAAGGTCTAAAGTGGGCAATGGTATAGATGTATGGACTAAAAAAGTAGATTATCCAATTATAGATAACTGGTACAAATTAAATGCTGAGGGAAAAGATTATCATATTGACAGGGGAGAAGGCTGTGATTTTTATCACATGGGCAAACTCAGAGGCTGTGGCGCTATAGGAGTTTGGGTTGATGGAAAGCCTTATGCTTCAGAAACTTTTGACAGTTATAAATTTCTTAAAAATCAGACAGATGGCGTTGGGGTACAGCTTAATTATCAAACATGGAATGCTCCGGGCATAACAGGTCTGGAAGAAAAAAAAATCATTGAAATGGGTCTAGGATCCAATCTTTTTAAAGTTACAAGTACCATAAAAAGTGATAGTGACCGTGAACTTGTTGTTGCCATAGGCATCACCACATACGGGCATCCCGAAATCTATAAAAACGAAAAATCGGCATCGGTAAGTACTTGGGAAAATACAAGTCCGGAGCACGGAAGTATTGGATCTGCCGTTTTTGCTGATCCTAAAAATTTTATTGGCTATGAATCATATCAGGGCGATCAATATCTTTTGATCAAGGTAAAAACCAACGTCCCATTTGTTTATTATGCAGGAGCAGGATGGGATAAGAGCATTTATTTTAAAAGCAAGGACGATTGGTTTAATTATATTAATTCGGAAGTCAAAACACTTGATTTTAAAGATGGTACAGCTATTTACAAATAATCCTGTTATATTCAGAGACTAAATTTTAAATTCATTTTAATACTATTAAATATGAAAATTAGGAATTTTTTAATGTTTACAATTCTTTTCATAGCAATTTATGTCAATGCACAGAATGTCATGCAGTCGCCAGATTATATTAAAGCTTTAACGACAGAATGGACGGGAGAGCGTTTTGCAGACGGACGGCCTAAGGTTTCAGATAATTTACTGGAAAGGTTAAAAGAGATTACCCTTGAAGAGGCATGGGCTGAACTTATTGAGAAAGGGTACTTCAATCAGTTTGAAGGTAATTGGAAACTGCTCAAAGAGAATGATAATACTGTAATGACTGGGCGTGCAGTAACAGCTCAGTTCATGCCTTCACGTACCGATCTTGAGAATCAGGTCATAGAGCAAGGAAAGACTGAAGGGCGCATGTGGCAGCAAAAACGTACTGTTTCCTGGGCCATGACCACATTGGTCGAGGGTGACTTTTATGTAGCTGATGGATATGATAAACAGTCTTATGGTACTGTAGTGGGCTCCAATTTAGGAAACGGAGTATGGGCGCGCTCACATCGGGGTGCAATCGTATACGGTCATATCAGGGACACCGAAGATTTGCGAAAGGTAGAAGGCTTTAATGCTTGGGTAAAAGGTACTGATCCATCCTACATGCGCAAAACACTCCTGACAAGTATTAACGCTCCCATCCGCATCGGTGAGGCAACCGTACTTCCCGGAGATGCAGTCTTAGCAAAAAAAGACGGCGTGATATTTATTCCCGCCCATTTGGTTGAACATATTGTACTGACTGGCGAAGTAACAGAGCTGTTCGATATTTTTGGACAGCAGCGTATAAAGGAAGGCAAATATACAGCTGGTACCATTGATAGTAAGTGGAGTGAGGATATTAAAAAAGATTTTAGAAGCTGGCTTAATACCTATAAGGGAAAACTCCCGATGTCAAGAAAAGAATTAGACTCGTTTTTGGAAAAACGTAATTTTTAAATATAAAATAAAAGTACAATACTAAATTTTTAACAACAACTAACTAATTATATATGGTTTCTTTTGATCAGCAACCATTTGGCAAAGCATAATGAGCAATTTTTTCTATTTATTGAACGATGCTTCCTATCCCTCCAGCAATTATCATAATATATTTGAAATCTTAATTGGTGGAGATAAACTTTAAATTAATTGCTCTGGCAAGCAATATTGCAAATGCATTATATTTTGGATATAGCTACGGTTATGAAGAGTAAAAGAAACTTTTTTAGATGGAAAAGTCACCTTTAGCAATTCAGAAGAAGATTTTATTGCAACTGGTTTCTTAAATCCGGATGATAGGTTAATCATAATTGTAATGAATGAGAAAGAGGTTGTCGTCCCATTAATTTAACTATCGAAAATCAAATTGCTAAAAGGGATATGCTTGCCAGATTGTATTAGTAAAATAATAATTGAATAATTTAAATTGGAATAAAAACAAAATAAAAATGAAAAAAAATGCCCTTATTTGTCTAGCCTTTATTTTTTCTTTAAATCTATTGGCTCAAGAGAATATTTCAGAAATAAAATCGATATCAGATGAAAAATGGTATGGAGCCTATACCGCCAAAGCTTTCTGCAACACCCCTCTCAAGGATATCACTTTTCAGCCTTATGGTCCCAATGAAAAGCTAAATGACCTTAGTGTTGATAATCGGGGCAATCAGGCAGCACCGCTTTTGATTTCCAACAAAGGACGTTATGTCTGGAGCGATCAGCCATTTGCTTTTGAATTTAAGGATGGCGATATGACGCTGCATTCAAATCATGAAAAAATCAATGCGGCAACATCAGGCAAAACTTTGCGTGATGCCTACTTAGGTGCCATGAAGCTTTATTTTCCTGCCTCAGGAAAAATGCCTAATGAGTTAATGTTTAAAATGCCACAGTATAATATGTGGATTGAGCTTAATTATAATCAGGATCAGCCAAAGATATTGAAATATGCCAATGATATTCTGGCAAACAATTTCCCTTCAGGTGTTTTTATGATTGATGATATCTGGTCTAAAGATTACGGGAATTTTGATTTTGACCCAAGTAAATTTTCCAACCCTAAAGCTATGGTAGATGAACTGCATAGTAAGGGATTTAAAGTAATGCTGTGGCTGACTCCGTTTGTTAGCCCAGATGGGAAAGAGTTTGGTCATTTGGCTAAAAACAAAGCAGTAGTATTAAAGAAAGATAGTACTAAACCTGCCATCATTAAATGGTGGAATGGCTATAGTGGCTGTTTGGATTTTACAAAACCATTTGCCGTTGATTGGTTACGATCTAAATTAAAAGGTTTGCAAAGTACTTATAGTATTGACGGTTTTAAATTTGATGCTGTTGATTCTGATTTTTATTCCAAAGGTTCAAGAGTTTTTCCTAATGATGATACAAATACCAACGGTCCAATTCAGGCTGAATTATTTGGAAAATTGGGTGCAGAGTTTGATTTTAATGAATTTCGTGCCGGCTGGAAGAATGGCAATCAGCCACTTGCACAGCGCTTGCAAGACAAAGGTTACTCTTGGGATGAATTAAAATTATTAATTCCTGACATGGTTTCTGCCGGTTTGATAGGACATCCTTACACCTGTCCTGATATGATAGGAGGCGGTTTGTTATCTAATTTTGAAAATATTGATTACTCAAAATTTGATCAAGAATTAATGGTGCGTTCGGCCCAAATTCAGGCATTGATGCCAATGATGCAGTTTTCTGTTGCACCGTGGAGAGTGTTGGATGAAAAGCACTTGGTAATTGTAAGGGAAGCTGCTCAGCTGCACGCAAAGATGGGTGACCATATTGTTGGACTGGCACGAAAATCAGCTATTGATGGGGAACCAATTGTGCGTCATCTCGAGTATTCGTTTCCAAATCAAGGCTTTGAATCTTGCGACACGCAGTTTATGCTGGGAGAAAAATACCTCGTTGCTCCTATGACAGTAAAAGGAAATAGCAGGTCTGTAAAACTTCCTAAAGGAAATTGGACAGATGAGCTGGGAAAAAAATATAAAGGTGGCCAAACTATCACTATTGACGTGCCTTTGAATCGTTTGCCTTATTTTATTAATAACAAATAAAAAGATGTACAAACGAAGAGACTTTATTAAAGGGACTGTAATTGCCGGTTTAGGCATTACGCTCTTGCCAGAAATGGTGTTTGCTAAAATGCCGGTTTTTGATTATAAGTCATTACGACCGGCATTAGCGGACAGGCGTTTTATTAGTAAGGCAGTTGAAAAAGAAATAGTTGAAGTATCTAAAAAGATAAAAGATAAAGAGCTGGCATGGCTGTTTAGTAATTGTTTTCCCAATACACTTGACACTACAGTATTTACTACTGTAAAAGATAATAAACCGGACACTTACATTATTACAGGTGATATAGATGCCATGTGGCTGCGCGACTCATCTGCACAGGTTTGGCCTTACCTCCCATTAATGAAAAATGACACAGAACTGGAGAAAATGATTGCAGGAGTAATTAACAGGCATGCTTACTATGTATTGATTGATCCCTATGCCAATGCATTTTTTAATGACAATGAAAGAAAGGGACATAATGATGAAACGTTGATGAAACCTGGTGTTCATGAAAGAAAATGGGAGGTGGATTCTTTATGTTATGTCATTAGGCTGGCTTATGGATACTGGAAACAAAATGCCGATAAATCATGTTTTGACAGCACCTGGTTAAAGGCAATGAAAGAGATTGTTGCCACTTTTAAAAATCAACAGCGTAAAAGTAATAACGGTTCTTACAATTTCAAACGCGTGACCAATCGGCCAACCGATACCGCTGCTGGCGGGGGTGCAGGCGCACCTGTAAATCCAATTGGGTTAATAGCTTCTGTTTTCAGACCCTCGGATGATGGTACTGTTTTTCCTTTTTTAATTCCATCCAATTATTTTGCTGTTGTATCGTTGCGCCAATTAGCTGAAATAGTAGAGAAACAATTTCAAGATGAAACTTTTTCATCAGAATGTTTGCAGCTTGCCAATGAAGTTGAAAATGCTTTGAAAGAGTACGCTGTCATAAATCATAAAAAGGCCGGTGAAATATTAGCTTACGAAATAGACGGATTTGGAGGTTGCTATCTAATTGATGATTCAAATATTCCCAGCCTGTTATCACTGCCCTATTTAGGAGCAATAAATGTGAATACTCCCTTGTATAAAAATACAAGGAAATTTTTACTTACACCTGGTAATCATCCGTATTATGCTGAAGGCAAAGTGGCAAAGGGAATAACGGGTCCTCATGTAGGAAGGGATATGATTTGGCCCATGAGCATTATTATGCGTGGTATTACATCAAATGATGAAATGGAAATAAAGGAATGTATTGAAATGCTTAAGAAAAGTCATGGCGGTACCGGTTTTATGCACGAGGCATTTTATAAGGATGACGCTACCAAATTTACCCGTAAATGGTTTGCATGGGCAAATACCTTATTCGGGGAATTCATTATAAAATTAGCTGATGAAAGGCCTCATTTACTAAGTTAATAATGCTATGGCCGAAATGGCAAAAAACACTGTTGGTATTGCTTGAGTAGGATTATAAAATATAAATAAATTTCGGTTTCTGCACATAAAATAAAATTTATGATGCATAAATACATACTATAACCAATGAGAAAGAAAGGATTTTTAAGAAGTGGGAATTTTGCACAGCATATAATAAAACAATTTATCGTTTTATTTATTTGCTGTACATTCAATACTATTTATGCACAAGAAAAATTACTCACTACTCCGGGTACATTTGCTGTAGGTGTCAATTATTGGTCATCTCACGCCGGAACCCATATGTGGAGGGATTGGAAACCTGAAATTATTGAGCAGGATTTTAAGCAGTTATCCGAGAATGGGATAAAGGTATTGCGGGTTTTTCCGCTGTGGCCTGATTTTCAACCCATTCATATCGTTTATTCAGGTAGAGGGGAAGCGAAATATTTTGCTTTTAAAGACGAACAGCCTTTACCTTTAACAGGAGTAGGAAGTGACGGTATGAGCGAAGAGCAATTGAAGCACTTTGAAGTTTTTGCAGATTTAGCACAAAAACACAATTTAAAATTGGTAGTGGGCCTTGTAACGGGATGGATGAGCGGTCAGCTTTATTTACCACCCGCTTTAGAAGGAAAAGATATCATGACCGATCCAGTTTCATTGGTTTGGCAACAAAAATTTGTAACTTCTTTTGTAAAAAGATTAAAGAATAAACCTGCCATTATAGCCTGGGATTTTGGAAATGAGTGCAACGAAATGCAAAAATTAGAGAATCACAATCAGGCCTATGTTTGGTCTTCCATAATTTCGGGCGCTATTAAAAGTGCAGACAATACCAGACCAATTATTTCTGGAATGCACAGTTTGCAAGCGGAGAATAATGCCACTTGGCGAATTATTGACCAAGCGGCAACAACCGATATTCTAACTACCCACCCTTATTCTTTGTGGACAAAATATACCAGTCAGGATGGAATAAACACAATGCGTACCATTTTGCACGCTGCTGCCGAAACCAGATTATACGGAGATATTGGAGGGAAACCTGCCTTAACTGAAGAAACTGGGGTTATGGGCCCCATGACGGGAGGCGAGAAAGAGAAAGCCGCTTTTGCAAGAACAGCTTTATTCTCTAATTGGGCTCACGACTGTATGGGAACTTTTTGGTGGTGTGCTTACGATCAATTGAGTTTTAAATATCCTCCTTATAATTATGCTTCTGTTGAAGCAGAGTTGGGTCTTATTAAGGAAGATAGAACACCAAAACCAGTTATGTCCGAATTGAAATCTTTCAGTAATTTTATTGATAAATTGCCTTTTAAAACATTACCTGCTCGCAAAACGGAAGCCGTTTGCATTTTAACTGAAGGACAAGATTCCTGGTCGGTTGCGTATTCTAGTTTTGTATTGGCAAAGCAAGCCGGTATTGATTTTAAATTTCAAAAAGCAGATCAGGAATTGATTGATTCACCACTGTATTTACTGCCTTCCTTAAAAGGAATAGATCCTTTTTATAAAGAGTATTGGTTTAAACTATTAGAAAAAGTAAAAGGCGGATCAACATTATATATTTCTTTAGACGATGCTTATTTACCTACTTTTAACGAACCACTAGGTGTTGAAGTTTCAGTGAATGAAAAACGCAGGGGTTCAATTGCTTTCAATGCAACAATCAATTCAGAGCCATTAATTTTTACTTCAAAATCCGAACGAAAATTGAAAATTGACCCTAAAAAAACAACTGTTTTAGCGGCAGAAGAAGATGGCAATCCGCTTTTGTTAAAAACCAGTTACGGTAAAGGATTTATTTATTTGTTGACTTTCCCGCTAGAAAATAATTTAAGCACCACAACTGGTGCTTTTGATAAAGGACAACCTAAATATGCCGCTATTTATAAAGAAATTGCAAAACCTTTACTAGAAAAAAGAGTTTTACAACAATCTAATCCTTTTATAGGCGTAACGGAACACGATACTAACGCTAAAGAGAAAGTCATCATTCTTATCAATTACAGCATAGACGATATTGTGTCGGATGTTGTGGTAAAAGAAGGCTGGAAAGTTAAATCTGCATTGTATGGGAATTTACCCATTTCGGATTCAGTTACAATTCCAGCAAATGATGCAATAGTTTTGAAAATCAATAAATTATAATAGTACTAATCATGAATCAATTTAAAATTATCATTCTTGCCATACTTCTCTGCTTGGTAAGTGGAACAGCAAATGCTCAGGCTTTTGTCCTTGAAGGGTCTTGGAAGATCACTTTTGAAGATAAAAAAGAATTTAGTCAATCGGAATTCAATGATAGCTCTTGGGAAAGTTTGACGGATTTGAAATGGAGCGACGATCATAAGACAACAGCCAACAGAACCTTGTGGATCCGAAAAAAAGTAATCATACCTTCTTCTTTGAAATCCGAATTTGAGAAAACCGGTTTATTGACTTTGAGTATGGGAAAAGTGCTTCAAAGCGATGATACTTACCTAAATGGAAAGTTGATTGGTTCAACAGGTTCAGGTGATACCTATCGAAATTATTTGGTAGCAAAAGAAGATATATTATGGGATACAGAAAATATCATTGCCCTTAGGGTGAGTCATTGGGGGGCATTTAAAATTTCTAAAATCCCAACATTCACCGCTGCAGCTCCTTCCAATTTTTTTGTCTATAAAAGCACTATTAAAAATGGAGATGTTAAAGGTACAATTCAAAATAAAGAGTTAGAATATCAATTAGAAATTACCAATAAATCTCCAAAAAAGATAGATGGATTTTTGCTGGCAGATTTTTATAATTTTCAGGGTACAAAAATCCATAGTTCACAAAAAAACATTGTGCTTGGAGTGGGAGAAAATCCAATTGTTTTTCCATACAAATCGGCATCCCCTTTTTTGAAAGTAGTATATACACTTAGCGTTCCTTCATTCGATTATACCAGTCAATGGAATGCAGAATACGGTTATGAAAGTATCATCTACAAGTCAGCTTTGCCAGTTGTTCAATACAAAGCATCACAAAAATATATCCCTGCAGACTTAAATAAAATTGCAATTGATGGCTGGTTGGGAGATAGACTTAAAGCCAACACAGAACAGCGGCTTCAAAAAGTGGATGAAGAAGCATTATTGGCAGGTTTTATTAATCGCCCCGGTAACCATTCCTGGATTGGAGAGCATGTAGGTAAATTTTTGGAAGCAGCTTGTAATGCCTATGATAATAAAGCAACCCCAGAATTAAAAAATCAAATTGACAGAACAGCCCAACAGCTTATTGGCGCTCAATTGGAAGATGGTTATCTGGGTACTTATGACATGGACAGCCATTGGACCAGCTGGGATGTGTGGAGTCATCGTTATGATTTAATGGGATTATTACGCTATTATGAACTTTCCGGATTCAAACCCGCTCTGGCATCAAGTGAAAAAATTGGCGATTTGTTAATGCAGACTTTTGGTACAGAGAAAGGACAAAAAGATATTGTAAAAGCGGGTGGACACGTGGGTATGGCAGCAACCTGCATTTTAGAATCAATGACAGAACTTTATCGTTTTTCAGGCAATAAAAAATATCTAGAGTATTGTTATGGACTGGTAAAAAGTTTCGACAATCCAGGTGGTCCGAGAATAATTACAACTTTGGACGCAGAGGGAAGAGTGGATAAGGTTGCCAATGCCAAAGCCTATGAAATGATGTCTAATTTTTTAGGAATTGTAAAATTGTATCGTTTAACTAATGATAATCAATTTTTAAAACCAATTGAAACAGCTTGGAATGATATTGTGAAAAGTCGACTATATATCACAGGAACCACTAGTTCTTTCGAGCATTTTCAAGACGATCATGTTCTGCCGGGCAGCCATAAGGATAATATGGGAGAAGGTTGCGTGACCACTACCTGGGTTCAGCTTAATTATCAGCTTTTTTGTATTACAGGTGAAATGAAATATTTAGATGAATTGGAGCGCTCCATATACAATCATTTAACGGGAGCAGAAAACCCGCAAACGGGCGGTGTTAGTTATTATACTCCATTGGTGGGCAAAAAGCCTTTCCGAACAGTAATCACTTGTTGTATGAGCAGTGTGCCTAGAGGAATTGCCATGATACCGCTATTTGGAAACGGAAAAATAAACAATAACCCTGCCTTTTTATTGTATCAGCCAGGAACATATAGTACAGTGGTTAATAAAAATAAAATTGCCTTTACAACAACTGGCGACTTTTTGAAGGATGGAAAAGTAACCATAACTGTCGATAGCAAAAGTAAAGTTCAATTTCCTGTTGAATTTAGAAAACCATATTGGGCAAGTGATTTTAGCATTCAAATAAACGGTCAGAAACAAATAATTGCCCAAAAGCAAACCACCTCAATTGAAAGAGTTTGGAAGAAAGGCGATAAGATAGAAATCAGTTTTATTATGCCAATTATAGTACTAGATGGAGGGAAAAGTTATCCAAATCAAATTGCCTTACAACGAGGCCCTCAAGTATTGGCCTACGATCAAAGGCTCAATAATGATTTTGATTTTAATGCTATTACTATAAACACAGCCAATATAGAACTAAAACCAGCTAATTATTCTTTACCAAAAAATTGGGTAGGCACAGAAAAATTCCAGCTTAAAGCCAACAGTGAGAAAACCAGCAAAAGTATCATACTGGTACCTTATGCCGATGCAAGTCAAACTGGCGGAATAATTTCTACATGGCTTAAAAAACAAAATAATTAATTATGAGCAATAAAATAATTGTAGTTGGGAGTTCCAATACTGATTTGGTATTGAAAACGGAAAGATTCCCAAAGCCAGGCGAGACTATTTTGGGTGGTGATTTTTATACTTTTCAAGGGGGAAAAGGAGCCAATCAGGCAGTTACTGCGGCAAGGGCAGGCGGTGATGTTACTTTTGTTTGTAGGTTGGGGAATGATACTTTCGGCAATGACGCTATTAATCATTATGGCAAGGAGAATATTGATGTAACAAGCATTTTTCAAGATCCCACAGCGCCAACAGGTGTGGCAGTGATTACGGTGAATGGAGAGGGAGAAAATTCTATTATTGTAGCCTCTGGAGCCAATGCTTTATTGAATGTAGAAGATGTGGAAAAAGCCATTAAAAATACAGGAGAAACCAATTGGTTTATTACACAATTAGAAACCCCTATAGAAGTTATCGTTTATTTGGCAAAGTATGCCAAAGACAACAACAAGAATTTGGTTTTGAATCCAGCTCCAGCGGCGGTTTTATCGGATGAAGTGTATGATGGACTGTTTTTGATCACGCCTAATGAAACCGAAACCGAATTGCTGACCGGTATTAAAGTTGTCGATGAGCTTACTGCCAGCCAAGCATGCGAGATTTTTAAGGCAAAAGGTGTTCAAAACAGCATCATTACTTTAGGCAGTAAAGGTGCTTATTTATCGACTGAATCTTATACAGGAATTATTGAATCAAAGAAAGTAAAAGCTATTGATACAACAGCTGCCGGAGATGTATTTAACGGAGCGTTAATTGTGGCATTATCGGAAGGCAAAAACTGGAAAGAGGCGGTTGAATTTGCCTGCAAAGCTGCAGCTATTTCAGTAACAAGAATGGGTGCCCAAACATCGGCTCCAACAAGGAATGAGATTGATCAATAACCAAATAATTGTGTTTTATGAAAAATATATTCTCGCTTTTTATATGTTGTCTGTTTATCTCAATATTTTATAATCTTTAAACAATAAATTATGTTTGTAATTCATTCGTATACTACGGCCATATTATTTTGTTTCATCACAATGTTGTGCTGGGGCTCATGGGCTAACACTACCAAACTCAGCTCTGCCAAATGGCGTTTTGAATTGTTCTATTGGGACTATGCTTTTGGGATTTTAATTTTGTCATTAATAATGGCATTTACACTAGGAAGCAATGGTGTGACAGGAATGTCTTTTTTAGAAAATATCGAACAAGCAGACAATAGCAATTTGATCTCTGCATTCATTGGAGGAATTGTTTTTAATCTGGCAAATATTCTGTTGGTTTCAGCCATTTCATTAGCAGGTATGAGTGTTGCTTTTCCAGTAGGAATTGGAATTGCGCTAATATTAGGAGTTTTGGTTAATTATTCTGCCAATCCGCAAGGAAATGTAACCTTATTGTTTGGAGGTGTAGCGCTAATTGCAATTGCCATTTTGTTGAATGCGAGGGCATACAAACAGGTATCGAAAGATACTGGTTCTTTTTCTGTAAAAGGATTAGTTCTCGCAATTGTAGCGGGGGTACTAATGGGCTTTTTCTATAAATATGTTGCTGTAAGTATGGCTACTGATTTTGAAATTGGAGAAGTAGGTAAACTCACGCCTTACACAGCTTTGGTATTGTTTGCTACAGGTATTGTGGTGAGTAATTTTGTTTTTAATAGATTGCTAATGCGTTATCCTTTTGCTGGAACTCCACTACGTTTTCAAGATTATTGGAGCGGTTCAAAAAGAGATCACTTGGTTGGTATTTTAGGAGGAGTGATTTGGCATTTGGGAATGTCTTTTAATATTATCGCTTCAGGAAAAGCAGGCTCTGCTATCTCTTATGGATTGGGGCAAGGAGCAACCATAGTAGCTGCTATTTGGGGGATTTTTATTTGGAAGGAATTTGCCAACGCCACAAAAGCAACGTACAGAAATTTATATTTAATGTTATTGTTGTACGTCATCGGTATTGTCTTAATCATTCTGGCAAAAAACTAATTGGATTAAATATCATTAAAAGAGAAAAACCTATAGTGGTTACTATCAATTAATTTAAAAATAAATATAATCAAAATAAGAATGAAAAAAATAGCAATTGTATGTTGTGTTCTTTTGTCCCATTTAATAGTGGCGCAAGTACCAGTATATAAAAATAAAACAGCTGCTGTTGAAAAGCGTATAAGTGATTTATTAAACAAAATGACAATTGAAGAAAAAATCCTGCAGTTAAACCAGTATACTTTTGGTGTTAATAGCAATCCCAATAATATAGGTCCGGAGGTAAAGGGATTACCGGCTGGAATTGGTTCACTAATTTATTTCAGTGCCGATCCGGTTTTAAGAAACACCATCCAAAAAAAGGCAATGGAAGAAACCCATTTGGGCATTCCTATTCTTTTCGGTTTCGACGTAATTCATGGGTTTCGTACAGTTTACCCTATCTCTATTGCACAAGCCTGTTCTTGGAATCCGGAATTAGTAAAACTAAATTGCAGTGAAGCAGCAAGAGAGTCTGTTTTGTCAGGTGTTGATTGGACTTTTTCACCTATGATTGATGTTTCTCGAGATCCGCGATGGGGACGCGTATCGGAAGGATATGGTGAAGACCCTTATGTAAACGCCGTTTTTGGAGTTGCTTCTGTACAAGGATATCAAGGCAAGAATTTGTCAGATCCATTCTCTATTGCCGCTTGTTTGAAACACTATGTTGGTTACGGCATGAGTGAGGGCGGGCGTGATTATCGTTTTAGCGATGTTTCGGCACAGTCATTATGGGAAACTTATTTGCCACCTTATAAAGCGTGTATTGATGCTGGAGCCGCAACTGTGATGAGCGGTTTTAATGATATTAGTGGTGTACCGGCAACATCTAATTATTACACATTAACCGAGATCCTAAAAAAACAATGGAAATTTGACGGATTTGTAGTATCGGACTGGAATGCGGTAGAGCAGTTAATATACCAGGGTGTTGCAAAAGATAAAAAAGAAGCAGGACAAAAGGCATTTATGGCTGGTGTAGAAATGGATATGAAAGACAATATCTATTTAGAAAATTTTACGGCATTAATTGCCGAAAAAAAAATACCGATCTCGGCAATCGATGATGCTGTTTCTCGTGTCCTGAGAGTGAAATTTAATTTGGGATTATTTGATAATCCGTATACGGAAATTGTTGACGAGCCATCTCGTTACCTGCAGCCAAAAAGCAAACAATTGGCAACTAATTTGGCTGAAGAATCAATGGTTTTGCTGAAAAATAAATCCAATACTTTGCCTTTAAGTTCAAAAATAAATAAAATTGCATTGATTGGACCGATGGCCAAAGACAAAGAAAATATTTTGGGTTCGTGGTCATTTAATGGAAAATCAGAAGATGCGGAAACTCTTTTTGAAGGAATTCAAAAGGAAATTAAAAATGCAGCAATCAATTATGCATTAGGCTGTGATTTTGATGGAGTTGATGAATCAGGTTTTGTCGAAGCTGTTGCCAAAGCAAACGAATCTGATGTTATAGTACTTTGTTTAGGCGAAAAGAAAACGTGGAGTGGTGAAAATGCTTCGCGCTCTACTATTGCTTTACCGGAAATTCAGGAAAAATTGGTGTCAGCACTTAAAAAAACAGGCAAACCAATTGTTTTAGTTTTGTCAAATGGCCGTCCTTTGGAGTTAGTGCGTGTAGAACCTTTAGTGGATGCTATTGTCGAAATTTGGCAGCCGGGAGTTGCAGGCGGGACTCCTTTGGCTGGAATATTGTCAGGCAGAATAAATCCTTCTGCAAAATTGGCTATTACTTTTCCTTTAACAACTGGTCAAATACCAACCTATTATAGTATGCGTCAAAGTGCCAGACCTTTTGACAAACAAGGAGATTATCAAGATATTTCAACCGAACCTTTGTATTGGTTTGGACATGGTTTAAGTTATACTAATTACAAATATAGCCCAGTAAAATTATCTGCAACAAAAATAAATAAAAATCAAAAAATAACAGTCAATGTTGATATTACCAATACTGGAAAAGTAGATGGAAAAGAAACAGTTTTTTGGTATATATCAGATCCCGTTGCATCTATTTCTCGTCCCGTTAAAGAGCTGAAGTTTTTTGAGAAGAAAGAAATAAAAGCTGGACAAAAAGTTACTTTTAAATTTGAAATTGATCCGAAAAGCGATTTGAATTATTTTGATTCCACAGGAAATAAAATACTCGAGCCAGGCAATTTTTACATTTATGTTGGGAATGAAAAAGTTGAATTTGAACTCACTGATTAAAAATTTATTTAATTTAGATATTATGAGATTTAATAATAGATATTTTTTCATTTTTCTCTTTTTTACAGCTGGAATTATACAATCTCAAAGTAAACAGGAAAAAATTATTGCTGCCAATAATCCCCTAATCGATTACATGGGGCGAGTTTCTTTGCAAAATGATTATGCAGATTTTTACTGGACAGGCTCCAGTGTTAGCATTACAATTAAAAATACCAAAGTTGTTCAAGCGACAATTGAAAGCGAAAAAGCAGATAACTACTATTATGTTATTGTGGATGGGAAAAAAGAATATGCAAAAAAGATTAAAATAAATAAAGGAAAGAAAAAATACACTCTTGCGGTCTTTTCAGATAATAAAAAACATCATTTAGAACTGTTTAAAATTACAGACACTAATGGATTAACAACTCGATTCTATGGTTTTATAACAGATAAAAATTCGAAAGTTTTAAAAAATAAGAAAAAGAAAAGAAAAATAGAATTTTTTGGAGATTCTATAACAGCGGGACACGGTGTGGATGTCCCCGTCGATAGTACTGATTCAGGGGCAGCTAAATATTTTAATAATTATAAAACATATGCAGCTATTACCGCCAGATACTTTAATGCTGAATATCATTGCACAGCTAAAAGTGGTATAGGGGTAATGGCTAGTTGGTTCCCTGAGATTATGCCAGAAATTTACAATAGGTTAAATCCAAATGATGCTAAAAGTGTCTGGGAATTTGGTAAATATCAGCCTGATATCGTTGTAGTAAACCTATTTCAAAATGATAGCTGGATTGTAAATATGCCAAACGAAGCCCAGTTTCAAGCACGGTTTGGGACTGTGAAACCATCGGAAGAACAAGTTATTAATTCGTATATGAATTTTATTAAATCACTACGAAACGTATATCCCAATGCCCATATTATTTGTTGTTTAGGAAATATGGATGCTACTAGAAAAACTTCTAAGTGGCCTGATTATGTTGACAAGACAATAGCGTCTTTAGGTGACCTTAAAGTGAAGTCCTGTTTTTTTGAATATAAAAACACGCCAGGCCATCCGAAAGAAAAGGAACAACTTGTCATGGCTGAGACTTTAATAAAGTTCATTGAAAATCAGAAATTATGGTAATGCAGCTTGCAAATTAGATCAACTATTACTATTTAAATTTAACTACTATGTATACAATATTTAATACAAATACAAATTCTAATTGTAAGTATAGATTCATCTTACTAGCGCTTTTTTGTATATTTCAAACTGCGGGTCAGTCAATTTATCAAAATCCAAAAAACACAATTGAAGAGCGTGTAAACGATCTGCTCTCCAAAATGACTCTGGAAGAAAAACTGAGTCAGATGGTAAACAATTCACCCGCTGTTGAACGATTAAATATCCCGGCATATAACTGGTGGAATGAAACTCTTCACGGCGTCGCCCGAAGTCCCTATAATGTGACTTCATACCCGCAGGCAATTGCTATGGCTGCTTCCTGGAATCCAGCGTCTCTTAAGACCATGGCTGAGTACTGCGCAGTGGAAGGACGCGCGATTTACAATGATTCCAAAAAGAAAGGAAAAACCGGAATTTATCTCGGACTTACATATTGGTCACCCAATATAAATATATTCAGAGATCCACGCTGGGGACGGGGTCAGGAAACATACGGAGAAGATCCTTATCTGACTGGTAATCTGGGAAGTGCATTTGTTAAGGGACTTCAGGGAAATGATCCTGTTTACCTCAATGCATCAGCCTGCGCCAAACATTTTGCCGTGCACAGCGGACCGGAGTGGAGTAGAAGCACCTACAATGCGGAGGTTTCCAAACATGATTTGTGGGATACCTATCTTCCTGCCTTCCGTGATTTGATTGTGGATGCGAAGGTTAGCGGTGTAATGTGCGCATACAACCAGTTTGAAGGTAAGCCATGCTGTGGAAATGATATTCTTATGCAGGATATTCTTCGAAAGCAATGGAATTTCACAGGATATGTTACTTCTGACTGCGGCGGAATCGGGATGTTTTGGAAAACGCACAAAACACATACAGATAAAGAAACAGCTGCTTCAGATGCGGTATTAAATGGAACTGACTGCGAGTGCTCCTCCGATCCTACCTATAAAGCATTAAAAAGCGCAATTGATAAAGGACTGTTGACTCAGGAAAGCATTGATAATTCAGTTCGAAGACTCCTGACAATCCGTTTTCGTCTTGGAATGTTTGATCCTGATGAAATCGTGCCACTGGGAAAGATAGATATTTCTGCTCTTGAAAGTCCTGCGCATAAAGCCCACGCTTTAAAAATGGCTCAGGAATCTTTAGTATTGCTTAAGAATGAAAATAATCTTCTACCACTTAGCAAAAAGATAAAAAAGATTGCACTGGTTGGGCCAAATGCAGATGAGAAGTCAGTTATGCTGGCTAACTATTACGGGTATCCTTCTCATGTAAGCACCATTTTGGAAGGAATCCAAAGCAAAGTAGGTGACAGATTGATTTTTGAACAGGGACTTACCTTAGTAGATAATAAAGTATTTAAGTCCAGTTATAACCCAAAAGAATTTTGCTCAGGGAAACAGGACGGGTTTGATGCTTCTTACTTTCAAAACACAAAATTCCAGGGTGATCCACAGGTCAAAAGACTTGATAAGAAAGTAGATTTTAAATGGGGAGACGGACACACGATTGATAATAAAATTATTATTAGAGAAATGTCTGTGCGCTGGAGTACAGATTATACTCCTTTAAAGTCGCAGCAAGTAACATTTAGTCTTATGGGTGATGACCATGCGATGTTATACATTGATGATAATAAGGTAATAGATACAGATTTAAAGAATTCTTATTATACACTTAAGGCTGAAAAAGGAAAAAAATATAAGATTGTTATAGAGTATGTACAGTTCAATGACAATGCCGAGGTAAAATTTGACATTGGCATAATTGAAACTCTTTCACCTGAGGAACTTGCATCAAGGGTAAAGGATGCTGATGTTATTGTTTTTGCCGGAGGAATATCTGCCCAACTCGAAGGAGAATCCATGCCAGTTTCTGTTGACGGTTTTAAAGGTGGAGATAGAACCCATATCAATCTTCCAGTGTTACAAACGAAAACCATGCAGGCTTTGAAAGCTACGGGAAAACCAATAGTTTTTATAAATATGTCAGGAAGTGCGATGGGATTTCAATGGGAAGCTGCTAATCTTCCTGTTATTCTCCAGGGATGGTATGCAGGTCAGGCCGGAGGACAGGCCATTGCCGATGTTTTGTTTGGAGATTATAATCCTGCCGGGCGTCTTCCTGTGACTTTTTATAAAAATGTCAATGATCTTCCTGATTTTGAAAATTATAGTATGGAGAACCGTACGTACCGCTATTACAAAGGGGAACCTTTATATTCATTTGGGTACGGCCTGAGTTATACTCATTTTGTGTATTCAGATTTGAAAACTCCTGTAAGTGTCAGAAAAGGTGAAAACCTTGCGATAAGTGTACAGGTCAAAAATGATGGAGAAATGGATGGCGATGAAGTTGTTGAGCTCTATGTATCGCATAAAGATGCAGGTTTAAAAGTTCCGATACGTTCGTTGAAAGGTTTTGAGAGAATTCATTTAAAAAGAGGGGAGAGTAAGATCATAAATTTTAATTTAAATCCAGGTGATCTTTCCATAATTAATGATGAGGGCAACACCTTGCAGCCGCTGGGCAGCGTTGAAATTTCAATAGGCGGATCCCAGCCTTCTGTGGCCGCCATTAAAAGCGGCGCCGCTATGTCAAAATTAGTAGCTGTAACACAATAGTAAAGAAAGAATAAATAAAAATGTGTTAGTGTAGGCTTATAAAACACCATAAGCGCTCAAAATCTTTAGAAATGTTATTTTGCAATCAACAATTATATTGAGTTTTTCTTACTAAATAACAGTTTAATCAATAATAATTTAAGATTATTCTATTAACACTGTTGAAAATACTATAAAGAAACAATTTTTTTTGTTTGATATTTTGATAAATTATCTTTACTATCGTTTAAAAATTAAATTAAATGTTTTTTTATTCTTTTTATTTTAGATTAATGCAAAATTAATTAGGAAACATAGAATTTAAACATATATTTGTATTTTAAATATGTGCTGGGGCACAGACAATTCAGGGCTTGTATTTAGTCTTTTTTTAAATCGGAAACTGTGCTCGTGCACAGATAGGAAAAAACAACTAACTAACTTATAATTTAACCAACTTATTATGAAAATGAGAAACCAATTTAATGTATTTATTTCGTTTGTTTTGTTCTTGGTGGTCCATTCTATGAATGCCCAGGAAAAAACTGTAAACGGAGTTATTGCTGACGCGCAAGGCCAGCCCGTTCCGGGTGTTAATATTCTAGAGAAAGGCACAACAAATAGTGGCTCAACAGATTTTGACGGCAAGTTTACAATGAAGGTACAGGATTCAAAATCAATATTGATATTTAGTTTTGTGGGTTTTAAAACTAAAGAAGTTCCTGCAGGTCAGGGAGCCTCTTTAAAGATAGTTCTTGTTGAAGCCGGGACAGCTTTGGATGAGGTAGTAGTGGTAGGGTATGGTACTCAAAAGAAAAAGGATTTAACAGGAGCCGTTGGATCTGCAAATTTAAAGCAATTTGAAGATTCGCCTAATACCAGTATTCTTCAGTCTCTTCAAGGTTCACTTCCGGGAGTTACTATAGGTCAGACAGCCACGGCGGGTACTGACCAAACCATTGTAGTGCGTGGAAGAAATACTCTTGGAGGAAATACGGGTGTTTTAATCATATTGGATGGTGCAGTATACCGCGGGGCCTTTACTGATTTAAATCCGGCAGATATTCAATCTGTAGATGTCTTGAAGGATCCTAGCAGCAAGGCAATATATGGCGCTCAGGCTGCAAATGGTATCATTATGGTGACTTCAAAAAAGGGTAAAAAGAGCCAGAAAACAGAAGTGAATTATTCAACTTTTTACTCTATCCAATCGCCTATCATAAACAGAAGGACCTTAAATAGAGAAGAGTTTATAGAGTCTTCCAGAGTAAATCAATATACTAAAGGATTTCTTGCACCTGATTATGTTACTCCAAATCCAAATTACAATTATTTAACTGATAGTGGGATAGCGGCCAACCTTGATATTCAAAATTCCATTAATAATGGAACTGATTTCAATTGGTTTGAGGCAGGACAAAATAACAGTCCATATATAGTAGATCATCAGTTAAGTGTCCGAGGAGGAAGTGAAAAAACAACATTCTTTTTATCTGCAGGGTATACCGATCAGCTTGGATGGATTGTAAATGATAATTATAAACGTAATTCAGTACGTGTAAATATTGATACTCAGGTAAATGACTGGCTAAAAGTGGGTGTTAATACTTTTGGAGCTTTTTCTGACCGTTCGGGAGTTTCACCCAACCTTCAGCAATTTGTTTTAATGAGCCCGTTAAATACCCCGTTCAATACGGACGGAACCTTAAGACAAAACCCTGCAGGGAATAACCTGGAAAACCCCTTTTTATCAGTTCTGTCCGATGATTTGGACAAGCAAAGTAATATAGGCGCTCAGGCATATGCTTCTATTGATGTTCCTGGAATTAAAGGATTAAACTACAGAATTAATTATAATAACAACTACCGATGGAATCAAAGGTTTAATTCAAATCCAAATGGTGCCAACAAACAAGGGACAGCTTATAAGAATAATGCAAGCACCTATGATACCGCGTTGGATAATATCTTAAGTTATAATACTCACTTAGATGAAAGGCATCTGCATGGATTAAATGCTACGTTAGTGTATGGATGGAACAGAATTGAGAATGAATTTACCAATGCTTCGGCAAGTCAATTTTCAAATCAGACTTTAGGATATAATAACTTAGGGGTTGGACTTATTCCAAAAGTTGGATCAGGAGGCTATGAAGAATCTTTCCTTTCAACAACAGCCAGAATAATTTATGATTATGACGGGAAATATTTATTTAATGCAAGTATTCGCAGGGACGGGCATTCCGCTTTTGCTGAAGGTAATAAAATAGGCTATTTTCCTGCTGTTTCTGCGGGTTGGGTCTTGTCAAAAGAAGGTTTTCTATCTAAATATTCACAAATTAACCTGCTTAAATTGAGAGCCAGTTACGGCTTAAACGGTAACACTTCACCGCGTTATTCGTCACAGAGTACTTATTCCTCAAGCACCGATAGTCAATATGTTTTTGGAGATAATGCACAGACAGTGAATAGTTTTACCTTAAATGGACTAATTAGTCCGGATTTAACTTGGGAAAAAACAGAAGGTTATAATGTTGGATTGGATTTTGCTTTTTTAAATAATCGTATTTCCGGTAGTGCAGATTATTACCTGTCAACTACAAGGGATATGCTATTCGACAGAGCTTTAAGTGCAACTGCGGGTGTTAATTCAGTTAGGGTTAATATTGGGGAGCTGCAAAATACCGGATTTGAATTTAATTTAAGTTTTAACCCAGTTAGAAGCAAGGACTGGAATTGGGATCTGGGATTAAACTTCTCTCATAATGATAATAAAATTACAGGTTTGACAGGAGAAGATTTAGACAATAATGGAAAAGAAGATGACTTGGTTCAGAATAATTATTTTATTGGAAAATCAATAGGGGTGGTGTATACGTATGTACAGGACGGGATTTATCAGCTTGGAGATGCAATACCGGCAGGTTCAGAACCGGGCTCATACAAATTTAAAGACCTTGATGGTAACGGTGTCATAGATGTTAAGGACAGGACTTTTATAGGAAAAGCAGAAGCTGACTATCAATTTGGTATAAGCAATAATCTTACATACAAAAACTTCTCTTTAAAATTCTTTATCAGTTCCATTCAAGGTGGTATTGCAGCTAATGATCCATGGTCAAATGGTGGTGGTTATTATGGTTTAACCACTTATGTTGCCAATAATCATTTTAGTGATATTGATGCATGGGCTCCCAATAATCCAAATGCAGAATACAGCAGAGCCAACTCAATTTCTCCAATAACGGACTTTTCTCCTTATAAAGACAGAAGTTTTGTCAGGCTGCAGGATATATCATTTGCTTATACAATGGACAAAGAACTTGTAAAAAAAGCAGGGCTTTCTAATGTGAAAATTTATGTAAGCGGGAAAAATCTTGCCACTTGGACCAAGTGGAAAGGGTGGGATCCAGAAACAGTTTCAGGATTAGGTATTTCTCCAAAAGTTCCGGGCACTCAAAATGATGTTTATCCTGCTTTACCGGTTATGAAGAGTGTTAATTTGGGACTTGACCTAACTTTTTAATAATTTAAAAATATATTCATTATGAAAAAATCTAATTATACTAAATTTTTTGCTGCCTTGGTGTTATTCGGAACATTAGGATCTTGCAATGAGGAAGAGTTTCTAAGGGAAGATCCAATAGCTCTTTATACTCCTGAAAATGTATTTTCGAACAGTGCCGGAATTGAGGGAGTTATTACTAACTTCTACGTCAAGGAGCGCTACATTTATTATATCGGAGCCTCAGATGTTTCCCAATCATTGCTATATGGTACTGATTCTTTCTTTTCTGGAAGGGGAACTGGAACCAATGAGAAAATCGGATCATTGGTTACTGCTTTAGTACCTTCCAATTATGCGCCAACCTTCTATTATCAGGAGAATTTTAAAATAATAGCCTTGGCCAACCTATTAATTGAAAACATTAATAAATCCACCCTGACTGCCGAACAAAAAATACCAGTTATTGCCGAGGCAAAATTTTTCAGAGGAAAAGCGTATCGAGACCTGGTTTATCTTTACGGAGGTGTGCCATTGGTAACAGAATTCGCTACAACACCAGTACTGGATAGGGTCCGTGCTACAAAGATAGAAATTCTTAATCAAATGGCGCTTGATTTTAAGGACGCAGCCGACGGTATGCTGCCCATAAATAAAGTGAAAGACGGGAGGGTTTCTAACATAGTAGCCAGCTTTTATTTAGGTGAAACATTAATATCACTAGGCCGTTCGGCAGAAGCTGTTACCGAAATTTCAAAGGTAGTCAACGATCCAAATGTTGGTTTGATGAAAGGCCGTTTCGGTACGCGTTCTTCGGTTTTTGGCAAAGATGTATTTTGGGATTTGTGGCAGAGAGGGAATCAAAACAGGACATCGGGCAACAAAGAAGCGCTTTGGGTTGTACAGTTTGAGACCGATGTTCCAGGTGGAATCATTAAATCAACAGATGCAGGGGGAGCAAATCAATTCGAGCGCAGCTGTAATCCTGCTGTTTGGAGCATTACTGATCCCGATGGAAAACCAGGGTTTTTGGGAAGACGTTCAAATGACAATATCGGCGGCAATGGTGTATCCTTTCTGCAGCCAACCGCTTATACCACAAATACAGTTAACGACATAGGCGGCGGACTATGGCCTGCTAATTACATTGGAGATATCAGATGCAACGATGCCAATTTAATTAAGGACGCACTTTATGATAATCCTGCATCGGCTTATTTTGGAAAAAAGGTATCGCAATTTAGAGGTAAAAATATGGGAACAGGAGTAGGCACGCCTCTGCAGGTTGCAAATGCAGGGGGCTGGAGATTCTATAAATGGTTTGTAAAGTCAACAACACCGGGCGATCATCCTGCAGGCTTGAATGATCCTAACAATCCACTACTTCTAGGCAGTGGTGCAGGTGCTACTTATCACGATGATTATATTCTGCGTTTACCTGAAGCTTACTTATTAAGAGCTGAGGCATATTTAGCCTTAGGAAATCAAGGCTTAGCTGCTGCTGATATTAATGTTGTTCGCTCCAGAGCAGGTGCTGCTGATGTTTTGCCAGGAAATGTTAATATCGATTACATTCTTGATGAAAGAACCAGAGAAATGGTTTTTGAGGAAATGCGTTCAATTACTTTAAGACGTGTAGGTAAATATGGAGAGCGTGTTGTTAAATATAATTGGCTTACAGGACCTACATATGCACCTAAATATGATTTATGGCCTATTCCTCAAAAAGAAATTGAAGCCAATACTGGTGCCGTTCTGGTTCAAAATCCAGGGTATTAATTTAGTTTGATTAGTTTTTGTTTTTTAACTGTAGCCCCGCCTGTATCTACATGCGGGGTTATATATAATAATTGATTTTTTATATAAGCAAAATGTTAACTGCTTTATGCAAATGCTCTGAACAGCAGTTAAAAATAAGCTACTTACACCTTTTATAATGTCAAAACCTGAATTTCTTGGACCAAATTATTTTCTGGAGAGCCCAACGGCAGTTTTTCTTTTTCATGAGATAGCCCAAGCTCTTCCTATTGTGGACTACCACAATCATATCAATGTATCGCATTTGGCGAGCAATAAAAAATTCAGTAACATCGCTGAACTTTGGGTCTGCAGTGACCCCTACAAGCACAGATCAATGAGGATTAACGGTGTAGCAGAACATTATATCTCAGGAGCGGCCTCTGATGAAGAAAAATTTTTTCACTGGGCAAAAACATTCCCCAAAACGATGGGAAATCCTCTGTTTCACTGGTCCTACTTAGAGTTGAAAAATATCTTCGGCATCCAGGAGCTTTTAACAGAAGAGAGTGCTCCAAGAATATGGGACACTTGTAATAGACTTCTGGAACAGGATGATTTCTCAGCAAGAGCACTGATGGAGAAGTATAATGTAGAGACTTTTTGTACTTCAGATAATTGGTTTGATGATTTAAAGGTACATAAAGAAGCATCATTAGGATCGAAGTTTACCGTTCTGCCATCTTTGCGTTGCGACCTTGCACTGCATACTGATTCATGGGAATCATCTCAGTTTCTGCAGCAGTTATCACAGCATTCCTCAATTTCAATTGATGGATTTTCGGACTTTAAGGCAGCTTTGCGATTTCAGTTGGATTATTTTCATGAAAATGGGTGCCGACTCGCGGATCAGGCTTTGGATGCAGGCTTTACTTTTAAGATTGTTTCGGAGCAAAAGGCTGCTGAATTATTTGCTAAAGTTTTAGACCATAAAGAATTAAGTTTTGAGGAAAAGACACAATTGCAGTGTTTTATTTTATTATTTCTGGGCGGTGAGTTTGCTTCTTTAGGCTGGACGATGCAACTTCACGTTGGAGCCCAGCGTTATACGAGCTCACGTTTGAGAAGTATGGCGGGAGCCGCAGGAGGTTACGCATCAATTGGAAGTGCTGCCTGCATTACCAGTATCTGCAGTTTATTGGATAGACTTGAACAAAATAATAGTCTGCCTAATACGCTACTCTTTACATTGAATCCGTCAGATAATGAGGCTTTTGCCACCCTAACAGGGTCTTTTGCCCAAGATGGCATGCCGGGAAAAATACAGTTCGGACCTGCATGGTGGTTCAATGACCATATTGAAGGCATTAAATCGCAGCTTCTGGCATCAGCAAATTATTCGCTCTTAAGTCGTTTTGTTGGCATGACTACAGATTCACGAAGCATATTGTCTTTCTCAAGGCATGATTATTTCAGGAGAATTTTATGCAATATAATCGGAGACTGGGTGGAAAAGGGACTGCTTCCAAAAGATAATATTTACCTAAAAGAATTAATAACCGATATATGCTATACCAATAGTAAAAAAATGATTTCAAATGAATAATACACAAACAAAAGTAGCTGTTGTAACAGGTGCAGGGGGAACACTCTGCTCGGAGATGGCACGCAGTTTAGCCGCTCAGGGTTTTAAGGTAGCATTACTTGGAAGAACCCTTGAAAAATTAAAATTAGTAGAAGAGCAGATTACAGCTCAGGGAGGAACTGCCATTTCTATAGCGGTTGATGTTTCCAATAACGAATCTGTAACTGAGGCAAAAAATATTGTAAAGAAAGAACTTGGTATCTGTACTGTGCTTATAAACGGTGCAGGAGGAAATCAAATGGAAGCGCTTACAAATACAACAGAATTCAACGAAGGTGAACTTGATGGAACCGATGGGATTAAAGGCTTTTTTAATCTTGATATGAATGTTTTCCAAAGTGTAATTAATGTAAATACTATGGGTACGGTCATCCCGTCTTTTGTATTTGGAAAAGATATGGCTGCACAGAAAAATGGGGTAATTATCAATATTGCCTCTATGAACAGCTACCGTCCTTTGACAAAAGTAGGGGCATACGGAATGGCAAAAGCTGGAATAGCCAATTTTACCCAATGGCTTGCCACTTATCTTGCACCGGCCAATGTGAGGGTAAATGCAATTGCTCCGGGATTTTTCTTAAATGAAAGGAGCAAAAAAATCATGTATAATGAGGACGGCTCCCAGACAGCACGCGCCGAAAATGTATTGGGGCATACTCCAATGAAGCGTTTTGGAGAAGCTTCGGAATTAATCGGATGCATGAACTGGCTTATCGATGATAAGGCAGCATCATTTGTTACCGGAATTGTTATTCCGGTAGATGGAGGATTTTTGTCATCATCAGGGGTTTAATCTAAATTTAAAATTATAAATAATAAAGATATGAGTGTAGATCAATACAAAAAAGAAGTCAGCATGATGAAGCTTGATAAGCTTATTGAAATGCGGGAGAATGTTTCCAAGGCAATGTTTCCTATTTCAGATAATGAATTATTAAACAGGTTTCAGGAGTTATATACCGGGGCAATTAATGATGTACTTAGAGAATTCTGCCTAATGAATCAGGCTCTCCCAAATCATATTATTCCACTAAGGGAATATCGTACTGTGGCAGGATTTGCCTTTACGGTAAAAAGTTCTACCAGCACGAAGGTATCTGGAGAAATGGAATTCCGTACCCAGATGCTCGATGAAATGCATGAAAATGCCTTTGTAGTGTGGGACAGCAGTAAGGATGAAGAGTCAACTTCATGGGGTGGTGTAATGACCGCTACCGCAAAAGGAAAAAAGATAAGGGCAGCTTGTCTGGACGGAGGTATTCGTGACACGCATCAGATATTAGAAGCTGATTTTCCTGTTTTTTATAAATACCGCTCATCCAATGGTAGTTTGGGCCGTTGTCTGATTACAGATTATCAGGTGCCGCTTCAGATTGGAAATGTAATTATAAAGCCTGGAGATATCGTTCTGGGAGATGTAGACGGCGTTTTGGTAGTTCCAAGGGATATTGCTTTTGAAGTACTGGTAAGAGCTGAGGAAATTAAGGAAAATGAAAAGAAGATTTTTGGATGGGTTGCAGAAGGACAGAGTGTAAGGGATATCACTGACAAGGGCGGCTATTTTTAATTTCTAAAAAAATACAATGAAATTATCATTTTTATTTTTTGGCAATACCCCGGATGAAAAGTGGGAACTGTGCAGACAGATGGGTATTGACTACGCTATTGCAAAATTAGCCCCTGAACTAACAGGAATGCCTTCCATTGACAATTTTGAATCTTTTGAAAAATCAAAAGAAATTTATGTAAAGCAAGGCTTTAATTTATACGGACTTGAAGGTGACCAGTTTGATATGACCCGGATAAAATTAGGACTTCCGGGCAAAGAGCAGGATATTGAAAAATACTGCCGGATGTTGGAGAATATGAACAGGCTAGATGTGAGACTGCTCTGTTATAATTTTATGGCAACAGGCTGGTACAGAACCCGTAAAGACATTAAAGAAAGAGGAGGTGCCATTGTCAGTGGATTTTCCATGAAAGAGGCAGCCCTTGAGCCCGCATCGCAACATGGTCTATTTAGTGAAAATCAAATCTGGGATAATTACCAGTGGTTTATAGAGCAGGTTATGCTGGTAGCGGAATCCAACGGTGTTAAAATGGCGCTTCATCCCGATGATCCGCCTATTACGCCTATACATGGAATAAGCCGTATTTTAATTTCAGCGGAAGCTATCGACAGGGCATTATCTTTTTCACAAAGTCCGTCGCATGGACTTACCTTTTGTCAGGGAACCTATACCACTATGAATGAAGATGTATTAGGTATGATTGAAAAACACGGCAGAAACAATAAGATATTTTTTGTGCATATAAGGGATGTTGTAGGAACACCCGAGGATTTCCGGGAGACTTTCCATGATAACGGACCAACTGATATGTTCAGGATGATGCAGGCTTATAAAGCTGTGGGATTTGACGGCCCACTGCGCTCGGACCATGTACCGACAATGGCGGGAGAAAGCAATGAACATTTCGGTTATGAGATGAAGGGGAATCTCTTTGGAATTGGTTATATCAAAGGACTTATGGATGCTTGTGGCATTCAATAGAGAATTTTATTAGAATCTGTTAATAAATTAAACACAACTGCTCGTTTTAGTAGTAAATCTATAATATAATGCTTTCAGGTAATTATAAAATATTGCATAATAAATTAGTTTCCACCATCGATAAGGATAGAATTTTTCATGATTCTTTATCGCTTTTGGCTTATGGAACTGATGCCAGTTTTTATAGACTGATACCTAAAATTGTCATCAAGGCAAAAGACGAGCAAGAAGTTGTCTTTATCCTAAAGCATTCGTCTGCGCTAGGTCTTGCCGTGACTTTCAGGGCCGCAGGAACGAGCTTGTCAGGACAGGCTGTAACAGACTCGGTACTTGTAGTTGCAGGACAGCACTGGAAAGAGTACGAAATACTTGACAACGGAAACGCTATTCGGTTGCAGCCAGGAGTTCTTGGGTCCAGGGCTAATATTTTGCTGGAGCCATATAATAAAAAAATAGGCCCCGACCCTGCGTCAATAAATGCAGCCATGATTGGAGGCATCGCAGCCAATAATGCCAGCGGTATGTGCTGTGGAACAGCTCAGAACACCTATAAGACCGTTAAGTCGATGAGATTAGTATTTGCTGATGGAGCAATTCTCGACACTGCAAATGCAGAGAGCAGAACACATTTTCAAAAACTGCAGCCTGATCTTATTAAAAAAATACAGGATCTGGCCGAGCGTGCGAAAGCTGACACCATTCTTGCGGAACGAATTTCCGGTAAGTATAAAATGAAAAACACAACAGGGTACAGCTTAAATGCCCTGATAGATTATATTGACCCCTTTGAAATTATTGAGCATCTCATGATTGGATCCGAAGGTACTCTGGGTTTTATTTCTGAAATTTCGCTGCAGACAGTGGAAAACCATAAGTATAAAGCAGCATCTTTGATGATTTTTCAAAACGTTGAGAGTGCCTGTCGTGTTGTAAGTCTTTTAAAGAGGGCACCTGTGGCTGCAGTAGAGCTCATCGACCGCTCAGGGCTTCGATCAGTTGAAAACGATAAAGGTGTTCCCTCGTACCTCAAAGACCTTGACCCCGAAGCATGTGCGCTGCTTGTAGATACCAGAGCGTCAAGTTCGGAGGACCTTCAGCTGCAGATACAAGCAGTTTTAAATATTGTGAAAGAGCAATCTATGGAACTCCCTGCATTGTTTACTGATGATCCGGCAGAATATGCGCTGCTATGGAAAATCCGAAAAGGACTTTTTCCATCAGTGGGGGCCATGAGGCAAAAAGGAACCACTGTTATTATAGAAGACGTAGCCTTTAAGACAGAACAGCTTGCAGAGGCAACTCTGGAACTGCAGAAACTCTTCGCAAAATGGCGCTATACCGAGGCTGTAATTTTTGGGCATGCCCTTGAGGGCAATCTTCATTTTGTTTTTACACAGAATTTTGATTCTCAAAATGAGATTGACCGCTATGCCAATTTTATGGATGATGTGGCTGACCTTGTGGTAAAGAAGTTTGATGGTTCCCTTAAGGCCGAGCATGGTACGGGAAGAAATATGGCGCCTTACGTTGAGATGGAATGGGGTAAAGAAGCTTATGGTCTTATGAAGGAGATCAAAGCTATTTTTGATCCGAAAAATCTTTTAAATCCGGGGGTTATTTTAAACGACGATCCCCAGATTCATTTAAAAAATTTAAAACCGATACCATCTTGTAACCCGATCATTGATCCCTGTATAGAATGCGGATTTTGTGAGCCGAATTGTGTTTCAGCTGATTATACGCTTTCACCAAGACATCGAATTACTGTTAACCGTGAGATCAGCAGGCTCGTTGCTTCTGGCCAGAATCCTGCAGAGCTCCAATTGCTGCTTGATAACTTTCAATATAAGGCTGATGATACCTGCGCCACAGATGGCCTCTGCGCCCTGAGCTGTCCGGTGCATATCGACACGGGAGCATTTGTCAAAGAGCTTCGTAACCAAAGAATTGGGAAGGAGTTCCGTATAGCCTCCTGGATTAGTTTACATTTATCTTTTACCACCTTTTTGCTTCGAAAAATTTTACTGGTAGTGCGTTTTTTTCAGTTGTTGCTTGGAAATAAGCTAATGTCCGGAATTTCCTCTTTTTTAAGATTTATTTCCCAAGGCAGGATTCCACAATGGAACCGGTTTATGCCAGGAGGAGCCAAAAGACTTAAATCTTTAGAAAGTCAGGTCGCAAGCCAGAGAAAAGTGGTTTATTATCCCTCTTGTATCAACAGAACCATGGGGGTTTCCTCTGAAGATTATTCACAGGAGCAGCTTTCTGATAAAATTGTTCAACTGCTGCACAAAGGCGGTTTTGAGGTTATTTATCCTGAGCATTTACAGACACTTTGCTGCGGTATGCCTTTTTCAAGTAAGGGATATTTCGATATTGCGAAGCAAAAGGGAAATTTGCTGGAACTAGCTCTTGCCAAGGCTAGTGAAAATGGTAAATGGCCCATTGTATGTGATATGAGTCCGTGCCTATATACTATGCATGAGAATGCCGGTAAATTAAAAAGCAGTCTCAAAATATATGAACCGGTTGAATTTATAAACGATATCTTATTATCTTTTCTCAAAATTACGCCCACATCTGAACCTGTGGCAGTTTTTGAGGTCTGCAGTATGAAAAAAATGGGAATAGAAAACAAATTAACTGAACTGGCCCAAAAATGTGCCGAAAAGGTAATTGTTCCCCAAACGAACTGCTGCGGGTTTTCTGGTGACAAAGGGTTCGAGATTCCGGAGCTTAATGCTTCAGGGCTTTTAGGGCTAAGTCAGCAGCTTGGTCCAGACGTCAAACGCGGATACTCCAACAGCAGAACCTGCGAGATTGGTCTGAGCCTTCATTCGGGCATATCCTACCAGTCGATTGTATATTTAGTCGACCAGGTCAGCGAGGCAATATAATTTTTTAAATTGATTATAAAATACTGAAGAATGCTATTTTGAAAGATGGCTGTACATAAAATTAAAAGAAAATTACATAATAATAAAATTAATAAATCTGACAGATGAATCAATTACAAACGCTGGATTATGTGACAATAATCATTTATATGCTTCTTATGGCCGGTATTGGTATTTTTCTTGGAAAATACATAAAGAATATAGGTGATTATTTTAAAGGTGGAAGTGCTGTTTCCTGGGTAGCAGGCGGTATCAGCAACTTTATGACCAAGTTCAGCACATTTGTCTTTGTTGCTTATGCCGGAATTGCCTATTCAGATGGACTGGTGGCGATAACTATAATGTGGTCGACAATATTTCCATCTTTAATAGCGGTTTTTGTTTACGCCAAACTTTGGAAACGGGCTGGAATTATAAGCCCGGTCGAATTTTTAGAAACCAGATTTAATGCCTCAATCCGTCAAATATTTTCATGGTGCGGTGTGTTGTTGAAGCTACTTGATGATATGATCAAATTATATTCTATAGGTATATTTGTTATGGCTGCCTCAGGCATACCTTTTGAAACGGCCATTATATACTGCGGCATTGTAGTTTCAGTTTACACTGTAGTCGGAGGATTTCTGGCCGTTATTGTGACCGATGTTGTTCAGTTTGTAATTTTATTATTTTCAACTTTTATTTTGGTACCCTTGGCTTATGATGCAGCCGGAGGGTTTTCGCACATGCAGGAAGTAATTCCTAATAATATGAACTGGTTTAACGGAGATAAAGGGATGCCAATTTATCTGACAGTTTATTATCTGACCATTATCATTAAATATCTGGGAAACTGGACTTTCATTCAGAGGTTTTACAGCGCTAAGAGTGAATCTGACGGAAAAAAAATAGGAATTTTATCAGCAGTTCTATTTCTTATTTTTCCTGTAATATTCCTTTTTCCAGCTGTTGCTGCAAGGGTTATCCTCCCTGACCTGGAAAATCCTGAGATGTCGTATGTAGCCTTATGTTTAAAACTGCTGCCGCCCGGTATCATGGGACTTATGATTGCGGCGATGTTTGCCGCCACCATGTCTGTTTTAAGTGCTGAATTTAACGTGACTGCAAGTGTTCTTACACGTGATATCTATCAGCGACTTTTTAGAAAAAATGCCCTGCCGACAGAGCTGCTCTGGGCCGCCAGAATTATGACACTGCTTGTTGGTACCATAGTTTCAGTCGGAGCCCTGTATGTTCAAAAGCTCGGAGGTGCCTTTGAGGTCAACCAGTATTTATCGGGTATCTTCTCTATTCCGATGATTATTCCCGTTATCATGGGTGTAATTTTTTGGAGACCACAGCCATGGGGAGCACTTGCATCTATGATTATTGGTATTATACTTGGAATAATATTGAATTATACCGAAGCATTCTCATGGGAAATTGCAACACTAATTGAAGTAGTGGTTTGCGTTGGGGTATTTTTATTGTCGGGACTATTTTTATCTCAGGACAGCCGTTATAATGAGAAAGTAAAAGCTTTTTTTATCAAATTATCCACACCGAGCGCCAAAACCGAGCAGAATGATGACGCTGTTGTCGGCGGACTTATGATGCTCTACGCTGTTGCATTTACTGTCACAGGTTCCATGTTTATTGTAATGGGCTTTCCATCATCTGCTAATATGAGCGGAAAGCTTGCAATGGCGTCCGGAACAATCTGTCTTGTAGGCGCTGTGATTTTTTATATTAAGGGCAGGAAAGCAAAAAAGCTTAAATCAAGATAAGCAGTTAAGGAATAATTTTACTGGTTTGATCCCACGTATTTGGATATGATCTTAACTACACCAATTTTACGGTAATGATAGGATCCTCACCTTCTGATATTAAAATTAGTGAAAATTTTACAGTAAAATAATAAACAAATTAGATATGGCTATTCATAAAATAAAATATTGTATAAGTCTACTTTCAGCAGCTCTTTTTTTTTGTATTGAGACAATAAATGCTCAGGCACCTTTTAATACTGATTATAATGGTATTAAAGTGGCTTCTGGTGTTAAGCTCACTCAATTGAGTCATGATGGCATGACATTGCACCGATTTTTCGACACGTCACCGATGAGCCCATCAGGACGTTATGTTGCATTATTTAAACTGCCGTATGAAAATGTATCGCCCAAGGCAGGCGATGCTGGACAGGTTATACTTGTGGACTTAAAAACAGGCAAAGAAAAAGTGGTGGCCCAATCAAGGGGATGGGAAGTACAGCTCGGTGCCAATGTCCAGTGGGGGAAGTCCGATCATGAATTGTTATTTAATGATGTTGATACCTTGAGCTGGAAAGCTTTTTGTACCGTTCTTGATCCATTTTCCGGAAAAAAAAGACACTTGGGAGGTACTGTTTTTATGGCTTCAAGTGACGGAAGAAAAATAGCAAGCTATGACCTGATGAAATCTACTTATGCTCAGGTTGGTTACGGAGTAATTGTGCCTAAAAAGCTCGTGAAACGCAATTTTGGCGCGGATCAGAAAGACGGAATTACAGTTATCGATATTAATTCGGGAAAATCAAAACAGATTGTAACCTTAAAAGATTTATACCAAACGACCATACCTTCAATACAGTTTAAAAATTCAAATGATTATGAATTTTACTGTTTTCAGATAAAATGGAACCCGCAGGGAACAAGACTTCTTACCACACTGCAATGGGCTCCTGTTAAAGGGGGACCCAGGAAACGTTCGGTCATAACTATGCGCAGTGATGGTTCAGAGATTAGAACCGCCATAACACCTGAACAATGGGAGAAGGGAGGTCATCATGTAAACTGGACCGCAGATGGCGAGCATCTCTCCATGAATTTGAATGTTGACGGAAAAGAAGGACTCGAACTTATTGAGGTCAAGTATGACGGAAGCAATCTGAAAACTGTTTTTACCCCCGGATCAGGCCATCCTTCTTATCATCCTAAAGGCTTGCCTTTAATTATTACCGATGCCTATCCAAATGAATCCATTACTGCAAGAAACGGCATTGTGCCAATAAGGCTTTTAAATATGGCCAGCGGAAAAGAAGAAAATATTGTAGAGATTTTCGTCTCTAAGATCGATGGAGAATTCCGCATTGATCCTCATCCAGCCTGGGATAAAACCGGACGATACGTCATCTTTAACGGGTATATTAACAACACAAGAAATGTATTTATGGCCGATATCAGCGAATGGCTTTTAAAGCAAGGTTTTTCTTTGAAATAATTAAAATGACTTTTAGAGCTCCTGAAAGCCGGAGAAAATAATTATAAAATATAAACACAGATGGATAATATCAAAGGAAGAGTGGTCGCATTTGGCGAAATCATGCTGCGTCTTTCACCAGAGCGACATTTGCGTTTCACGCAAGCTGCAGCATTTGGCGCTTCTTACGGTGGTGGTGAATTTAATGTTTGTGTGTCTTTAGCTAATTATGGAGTAGATGCAGAATTTGTAACAAGACTCCCTGAAAATGAAATTGGAGCATCAGCATTGAAAGAAATGCGAAAAATGAACGTTGAATCAAAAAACATCATTTTTGGAGGTGAACGTTTAGGAATTTACTTTCTGGAAACAGGGGCAGCAAGCCGCGGAAGCATTGTTGTTTATGATCGCGCTCATAGTTCAATGGCCACGATTCAAAAAGGGATAATTGATTGGGAAAAAGTGCTGCAGGGAGCCAATTGGTTTCATTGGAGCGGTATTACACCCGCTATTTCAAAAAGTGCTGCCGAGGCTTGTTTGGAGGCTATTAAAGTGGCTCATAAACTGGGAATCACGATTTCATGTGACCTGAATTACAGATCAAAATTATGGCAGTATGGCAAAAAACCAAGTGATGTTATGCCCGAGATGCTGCACTACAGCAATGTTATTTTAGGTGATATCGATACTGCTTATTTTATGCTGAACATTCCAAAAGTGAACCCGAATTACCAGGATGAGAAGTCACTTCCTGTTTTATATAATAGGTTATTTGATTTAATTCCTAATTTAAAAATTACAGCTACAACTCTACGCTATTCTGTTAGTGCATCTCACCAAAGAATTGGTGGCGTTTTATTTGATGGTCAATCGATTTACAATGCTACTATGAAAGAAGTTACACCGGTTGTAGACAGGGTAGGAAGCGGAGATGCCTTTATGGGAGGTTTGATTTATGGATTATTGAAATATCAGAATAATAACCAGAAAGCTTTAGATTTTGCAGTGGCAGCTTGTTGTTTAAAACACACTATTGCTGGAGATTATAATCTGGTTAGCTTGAAAGAAGTTGAAAATATGCTTGATGGTGATTCTGCCGGATTAGTATCAAGATAAAAAGTAAAAAATGGCGAGATATTCAAGAATTGAAGTAGCACAGCAAATGAAAGAAAACGGGATGATACCGTTGTTTTTCCATTCCGATATCGAAGTAAGCAAGAAGGTTTTAAAAGCCTGTTATGACGGTGGTTCACGATTAATGGAGTTTACCAGCAGAGGTGATTTTGCTCATGAAGTTTTTGGAGCTTTAAACAAATATGCTTTGGCTGAATTGCCGGGAATGATGTTGGGAGTAGGTTCAATAACGGATGCCGCTTCAGCCTCTTTATATATGAGTTTAGGTGCTAACTTTATTGTCACGCCAGTTTTTAGAGAAGATATCGCAATTGCCTGTAATCGTCGTAAAGTATTGTGGTCACCAGGTTGTAGTACACTTTCTGAGATTGCAAAAGCCGAAGAATTAGGCTGCGAAATCGTGAAATTGTTCCCTGCCGATATTTATGGGCCAGAGTTTATAAAAGCCATAAAAGGACCGTGTCCATGGACGAGTATCATGCCAACAGGAGGGGTTTATCCAACAGCGGAGAGTTTGTCTGCATGGTTGGGTGCAGGAGCCACTTGTGTGGGTCTTGGATCACAATTAATTTCGAAAGATATATTAGATAAAAACGACTTTAACGGCTTAAAAAACAAAGTAAGTCAGGTTTTGGATATCATCAAAAATATTAGAAAATAAATAAGGAGTAAACATACCGATTTCTTATTTAGATTGCAGTTTTTGTTTTTTTGAATGAAGGAGATTAAACTTAGCTGAAAAAAATAACCTTTCCGGAAAGCAAATTACAAGTAAAGGATCTTTTTTTGATTATAAGGTGACAATTGCAAGATGGTACACACTAGCTATTTATATAAATAATAGATCATTCGCATGTTACTTTATTTTAGAACAGGTTATTATTGTTTTGCGAAGCATAATGAGCATTTTTTTCTATTTATTGAGCGATGTATCCTATCGCTGGTGCAATTACGATATTATATTTGAATTCTTAAAATGTTTTAAATAATAAACTTTATTCAAACATGAAAAATTTAAAAAACCGATTTTGGCTTCGCAATGTTGTTATTTTTATTTTGACAATAGTATGCAGTAATGGATACAATACCAACGATATTGATGACAATAAAACATTAGCCTTTTCTGAAATTACAGGACTTTCAGTTCCTGTCAAAATTGTCGGAGATATGGGAGTAAATGTTAAATCAGGAACCTGTTTATCAATTCCTTCTATAGCTGTTGCCAACTTAGGAACAGTTGCTGCTCCTATTACATTCATGGCTGAATTTTCATTTTGTTTAAAGTCTTTTAAAACAGAACAAAAATGAAAAATAAACCTGTAACACTTAAAAACATTGCAGATGATCTTAAAATCTCCATTACGACGGTTTCCTTTGTACTGAATGGTAAATCAAAGGAGAAAAATATTTCAGAGCAGCTGACTGCCAAGGTTCTGGATTACGCCAAAA
Organism: Flavobacterium cupreum; assembly: GCF_003996965.1. Classification (GTDB taxonomy): domain Bacteria; phylum Bacteroidota; class Bacteroidia; order Flavobacteriales; family Flavobacteriaceae; genus Flavobacterium; species Flavobacterium cupreum. Next base: position 53,360 of record NZ_QWDM01000022.1, read on the forward strand.
AGATCAATTATAAGCCTAATCAGCTTGCCCAGAGCCTGAGGACCGGCAAATCTAATATTCTGGTTTTTATGGTGGAAGATATATCAAACAGTTTCTTCTGTAAACTGGCCAGGATTTTTGAAGACTTTATCTACAAAGAAGGCTATAGGGTTATTTTCTGCAGCAATGATAATGACGATGAGAAGTCCCGCGAACTTATTGATTTGTTTACTTACCGTCAGGTTGATGGATTTATTATTGTTCCATCCCCGGGTATTAGGAGTACTATTGAAAATTTAATAAAACAGAACATTCCTGTTATTTTATTGGATCGTTATTTTGAAGAATTAGAATGCAATGTTGTGACTATCAATAATAAGCAGGCCTCTTTTGATGCGACAGCTCATTTAATAGGCAATGGGTTTAAAAATATTGGTTTTATCACTACAGACTCCAACCAAAGCCAGATGCAGGATCGTCTCTCGGGTTATCGAAAAGCAATTTCATACTTTGGTTTAAATTCAACCATACTATCCATACCTTATAATGAAATGCAGCAAGACAAAGGGCAGGTAAAACAATTCTTAAGTGAAAATACCGCATTAGATGCTGTTTTTTTTGCCACAAACTATCTCGCGCAACGCGGGTTGGAAGTTTTAAAAGAAGACAATTACAGCTTAATTGACCGCATAGGAATTATTTCCTTTGATGATCATGAAATGTTTAATATATATCCGATTACGATTACCTGTATTTCGCAGCCTATGGAGAAGATTTGCTCTAAATTAATGGAAATCATGCTTGTACTTTTAAACAGCAAAGACGTATTGGAATCGACAAATAAATGCATATTGAAATCAGAACTTATTATTAGGGAATCTACTGTCAAGAGATTTGTAAAAAATACTAAGGACAGCTTTCTATTTAACAAAGTATTGTAAAGGTTTAAATGTATTATTTAAAGAGTGCAATTTTATGACTATTAATAAAACAACATTGACTATGTCGAGCAAATTAATATTATATTTTCTTTTGGTTATAATACTACCTAATGCATTATTTTCACAGCAAAAGCGACTCTACATTGCTAATGATGATCATACTGATTATATGTGGACAGCAAATGAAGCAAAATATGATTCTGCTTTTGTAAAGATGTTGGATTATTCATTAACACAGATTGATTCTACCAAAAACTTTCCATCGAACTTTCAGGCAAGATTTAATTGTGATGGGAGCTTATGGTTAAAAAAATACCAAAAGTATCGTTCAGATAAACAATTTAATAAACTTATTCAAGCCATTAAATCTGGACATATCAGTAGTCCGCTTAATATGTTGGTAAACTGTTATGGAGCGCAGCCAACAGAAGCAGTTATTCGCGGCATGTATTATGCGGGGCAGTTAGAGCGACAGTACAATTTGCGTTTTACTATGGCAGGTGCGATGGAAAATAATACGCTGCCTTTAGGATTAGCCTCGCTTTGGGCAGGTTCAGGTGCAAAATATAGCTGGAAAGGTATTGGAGGCTACGGAAGTCAAATGAGTTTAGAAAGTAGAGAAAAGCGTGCCCATCAAATGTATCGTTACAATGGTTTAGACGGAACCGGTGTTTTGATGAAATGGTACAATTATAATGAAAAAACTACCGCACCATTGGGCGGTTATGCTGAGTGTAGATTAAATGTTAAATATAAAAATCTGGGAGATGATTTTAAACATGTTATCAATGTATTAGAGAAACATTGTGATACTATCTCACCTCAATCTGCATATCCTTATACTATTGGAGGAGCTTTTGGTTTTGGTCACGATGATTTAGATACTTATGTTTTGCCAGCCTATATAAATGCAGCAAAAAATGGAAGTAACAAGGAAAGATCGGTAAGAGTAAGTAATGAAGAAGACTTTTTTATAGATTTTGAAAAGCATTATCCAAATGTACCGGCACAAGCTGTCAGTTTTGGCAACGAATGGGATTTATTGCCAGCATCAATGAACGAAATTACAGCCAGAATGCGCCGTGCAACTGAGAAAATGCGCTCAGCCGAAGCATTGGCAACATTAGTTTCCCTAAAAGATAAAAACTTTATGGAAGCAACCCAAAATGCAAGGGACAAAGCCTGGGAATCTTATGGGATGTATTGGGAACACAATTGGACAGCAGACGGACCAGTATCCAGAAAAGCAAGGGCAGATTGGCAAATTAAAACCCAGGAAAGCTTAACGGCTTATATTGATACTCTGCTTAATCTTTCTATAAAAAAGATGGGCAGCCATATAAAAGTGGATGTTGATCCTAGTTTTTTTGTTTTTAACCCCTTAAGCTGGATCAGGAATGATATTGCAGATTTAGAATATAAGGGAGCATACCCAGTAAAAGTAATAGATAAAGTATCAGATAAAGAAGTAAATAGTCAATTAATTACCAAAAACGGAAAACGATTTTTGAGAATTTTTGCTCAAAATATTCCTTCTTTAGGATATAAAGTCTTTGTAATAAAAAAGGGTTTTTCAAAAGTAAAATCAATGGCTGCAGCTGTTGAAAATGAATATATAAGCAATAAATTTTACAAATTACGTTTCAGCAAATCAGGTGTGATTACAGAGATTACAGATAAATTAGGGAACCGACAATTGATTAAGCATACAGATGGAAAATATGCCAATGATTTAGGCACAAACGATGTAAATGACGGTGATAAAATAACTGTTGAAAATCCTGGGCCAATCTCAGTCACTCTAAGTGCTGTTTCATCCAAACCAGTTTTGCATACAACCCGAATTACTTTATATGCTGAGAGTCCACGAATTGATATTGAGAACAATATCCAAGAAAATTTTGGAGATGTAAAAACTTGGGCTTTTTCTTTTAATTTAAATAATCCCACCACCAGACACGAAGAACTGGGAGCTGTACTTATTGATAAATTAGAAAAAAATGGTGGGCATTATGCCAATAGTATCGCTCGTTATGATTGGCAGACTTTCAATCATTTTGCTAACCTTAGTGAAAATAATTACGGTATCACATTATCAAATTTGGATTGCAGTTTTTTTAAATTAGGGCAGAGTACTATAAATTTTTTATCGGAGGCATCGGCGCAAATTAACGCATTGGCTGGTGGAAATACAGATAAAAAAGTGGAAGACGGCGGGGTTGTTGGCATATTGAATCAAAATGGTCAAAAAGATTTTTTATATCACTTTGCCATTTCTTCACAGCAAGGAAATTTTGATGCAGCAAAGTCAATGAAATTTGCTTTAGAACATCAAAATCCATTGGTAACAGGAACTATAACCGGTGTTAATGATGATTTTCATTCTAAATCTTTCTCTTTATTAAATGTAAATAATCCAAATGTTTTACTCTGGAGCATCAAGCCTTCAGAAGAAGGAATAGAAAATGGAATAATTACAAGGTTTTGGAATTTTTCAGGCAAAGAGGTAACTCCTGAAGTGCACTTCAGTACATCTTTGAGATCCGCTTTTCAAACTTCGCATATTGAAACTAATGAAAAGGAAATCAAGTTAGGAAAAAATTCAATTCAGTTTAAATTAAAACCTTTTCAAATGGCAACTTTTAGAGAATTGATTACTAAAAATTAAAATCGTTAGAGTTCTATATATTAAAAAAAAGATGCTACAAACTCACGGGTCTATTTATGCCGTACAAAGCATAATTAACGATGGTTTTATTCATTGAGCGATTTTTTTCATTTATTGAGCGATGCGTCCTAGTCTCTCCGAGACTAATGATGATATATTTGAAACCTGAGAAATGATTTTATAAAATTTATAAGTACTAGATATTTAGCCTGATAAATATAAAAAAAAAGAAAAAATTATATTTAAATTATTTATGTAAATGAAAATTCAATTCAAATTTAACCTCTTTCAAATTGCAACTTTAGAGAATTGAGGAATTACAATAAAAACAAATAGGGCTCTATTAACTAACAAAAATATTTTAAAAAATCCTGTCGGCTTAAAAATTAAAAAATAAATTTAAATCTTTATGAAAACAAAAAATTACTTAAAATCCGCGTTTACGATGCTGTTCCTGCTCTTTTCTATCGCATCATCATTTGCTACAAATTATTATGTCGATGCCATTAACGGAAATAATATCAATTCAGGAACATCCGAAGCTTTAGCAAAGAGAACCATTCAGGCAGCGGCTAACTTGACCAATCCAGGAGATACTGTTTTTATTATGAATGGGATTTATAATCCTACTGGAGATAGCAACAGTGGTTTTCAGAGTATTTTAACAATCTCGCGCAGTGGTACAGCTGCAAATTACATAACTTATAAGAATTATCCAGGACATACTCCCAAACTTCAACTTTTAACGGGGTTGAGCTACCAAGTTTGGCGTACTATAGCAATAGATGCCTCATATATCATCATTGATGGTGTTGAAATTGAAGGTACCAACCAAAGCCTAAATTATACTGATGCCTACCAAACCTGGCAGGATTACGAAAACAACATAAAGGACTGGAATAAAATTTCGATGTATAACTGTGGTTCCATTTCTTTGGGCAACACAGCAGATGTGCATCACATTGAAGTGCGTAATTGTAAAATACACGATACAGGAGGTGGTATTGGAGGTTTTAGATGTGATTATGTTACCATTGAAAATAATGTCGTATACAATACTTGCTGGTATTCCATGTATGCTGGAAGTGGGATTAGCATTCTTGACCCTAAAAGTATTGACGCAGTAACTGGTTACAAAATTTATATCCGCAATAATGTGGTCTACAACAACAAATGTTTAGTTCCGTGGGAACGAATTAATGCCCTTAGTGATGGTAACGGAATTATTCTAGATGTAAATATAGGAAATGGAACTACCACATTCCCATACGTTGGTCGCTACCTAGTTGAAAACAACGTAAGTTACAATAATGGTGGTGGAGGTGTACATGCTTATAAATGTGCGCATGTTGACATAATCAATAATACTGCCTATAATAACGGAACAAATATGGGTTATCCTGAAATCGATGCTCAACAATCTACCGATATTAAAATATACAATAATATCATGTACGGAAGAGGTGCTGGCGCAAACTTAAATGGAAATGATGCAGGAGCGATTTACGATTATAATATTTATTTTAATGGGACTAGCTACAAGAACGGACCAAATGACAAAACCATCGATCCAAAATTTGTAAATAAGGCATTGGATGCTAGTGCCAATTTTCAGTTATTAAACACGAGCCCAGCAATTAATAACGGAAATAATATATCGGGATTATTCGCATCCAAAGATATTTTGGGAATTTCACGTCCAGTTGGTTTTTCTAGCGACATGGGTGCATATGAATATGGAACTGTCATTCCAAGAGCAGAAATGAATATACAAGAAGGTGCAACTGACATCACTGACAATTCAGGAACTTTTGATTTTGGTTCAGTCTCTTCAACAGTGCCAAAAGACATAACGTTTACCATACAAAATATTGGTGATGCTGCCTTGAACTTGACAGGAACACCAAAAGTGGTTGTTACAGGTACAGGCTTTTCACTTGTTACCGATGCTCCAGCTGTGGTTGCGGCCAATGGTTCGGTTACTTTTACTATAAAATTAACTCCTGTAGGTGCAGCAGCTAACTATGTTGGTACAATAAGCATTGCTAGTAATGATGCTGACGAAAATCCTTATAATTTTACAATTACAGGTTATGGTTATGATGGTACTAAAGCATTGCAAACCATTACTTTTCCTGCTATTCCAACAAAAATAATTGGTGTTGCCGATTTTAATGCAGGAGCTACTTCTGATTCAGGTTTGATTGTTACTTATACGAGTTCCAATACATCAGTAGCAACAATTGTATCGGGTCAAATTCGTATTATAGGTGCAGGGACATCCAACATCAAAGCTTCTCAAGCAGGTGATGCAGCCAATAATCCAGCAAAAGATGTTACACAATTATTAACTGTAACTCCTGTTATACCTCCAGCTGGTACAAATTTAGTAACAAATCCAACTTTTGATGCCAATACAACAGGTTGGAGTTTTTCATATAAAAATGGTGCAACAACTACTCTGGAAAATGTTATTGGTACTGGATACACAACCAAGGTTGCCAAAATTACTGTGACAAATGTTGGAACATCTACAGGAACAGATAATGTTCAATTTAGTTACAACAAATTTTTTATAGAAAAAGGCAAAACGTATATCGTTTCGTTTACAGCTAGTGCTGATGTTGCTCGTAATATTAATACGGTATTTATCATGAATGGTTCACCATATTCACAATGGGCTCTAAAAAGTGGTATCCCATTAACAACATCACCTACCAACTTGGGTCCTTATAATTTCATAAGTACTTTTACAGGCTATGTAGATTTGCGTTTTCATATAGGAGGTTCAGGTTCTCTAAATGCGCCTATATACCTTAACAATGTATCAGTAGTAGAGGATGGAAATCTTGATGTAGACGAAATCGAGGTTGCCACATCTCAAGCACCAGTAGTATATGTTTATCCAAATCCTGTAGGGGATTTATTGAGTATTGATTTTGATTCTGAAACGGGTCAGCAGGTAACAGTTAGCATAATTGATTTACATGGACAAGTTTTAATTACTACTGAACAATTAGCTGTATATGGTGAAAATACGATTGAATTGAATGTAAGCTCTTTAGCCAATGGCCTTTACCTTATAAAAACCACGGAGAATAACATAAACTACAATACAGTAAAAGTGGTGGTAAAACATTAAAAAACAAAAAAAATATTTTAAAACCTTTGGGTGTAATTATTTTTAATACATGGAAACATAGAATTTATAGTTTATAAAAAAAGTTTGATAGACCTCTAAATTTGCTTCATTTTGTTAATAAAGAATTACACCAGAGGGTCAATTTTAAATTTAGCTATACGGCGTATAAGAACCCAAAAACTCATTTCATTTTAGAAATAGATGGAGATATGGTGGTGAAGGGCTGTATATCTTAAATATTAAAAACCAAAAAGCACAGAATAACTTTAAAAATAGAATTTACAACAAAACAGGCTTTCTAAACCGATAAAAAAAGAAATGAAAAAGACTGGCCATAGGCATTGACATTGGAGGAACACGCACTAAGGTAAGGTTAGTTGACGTATATAAAGGCGAAGTTTTAGAAATGTTGATTTTACCGACTGAAACAAAAATTCGAATAAATTTCTAAAAACAATAAATTTCGCAATAGACCAGCTAAAAGTTTTTGCCCAAAAACAACAGTCCACTATATTAGGAGTGGGATTTGGGGTTACTGGTTTTGTTTTCGAGGACGGAAAGGTGGATTCTACTTATGGATTTTTGGAATTTATGGATGATTACCCTTTATCTAAATATATTCAAAAATATTGGTTAATACATATTCGAAAAAACTGAAGGGTTTGTTTGTAAGTTTCAGAAAAATCATAGATGATAAGAAATTATCAATTTTTACAGGTGAAATAGAAACTTTTTCTACTGATACTACTTTCGAAAATGCTATTAACAAGGTTATTGTAAATAATGCTAAAAAGGATAAATATACTTTCTTGATTCAAACTGACGACTTTACTGATAAAGGTGATAAGTTGCATTTCGATTCAAGGTCACAGCGGATAATGGGTGAGCGGTTTGCTCAAAAATATCTAGAAATAAATAAGAAATAAAAAAGTTGTACTATGAATGCTAAAATGCTTGCCGAAATCAATGAAATTCCTGTAAAAGCCATGGAGTTTCTAAATCAATCTCCAACCTATACTTTGCCCCATGGTGTGCCTTATCTTGGAATGGGTTCTTCGTTTTTTTGCCCCATTGGCATTCAAATATATGGGAGTGGATATTCAGCCAGAGATGGCTTCGGAATATTTCAATTATCTGCAACCAAAGACTAAATTGGAAAATGGAGTAATCCTTTCCCAATCAGGCAGCAGCAGTGAGGCATTATGGTGCACTGATTTATTTCAAAAATATACAGCCATAACCAATTATCCCGAAAACACATTAAGCACAAACCCAAATGTTGCCCAAAAGATTAATTTGTTGGCTGGTGACGAACAATATTCATCTTCAAAAACTTATATCAATACTTTGCTTGCTTTGTTTAAAGGTTTTGATATGGATTGTCAAAACGCTGTAGATATTTTGTTTAAAAACATACCAAAGTATGAACAGCTCGGCGAGCGTATGGCGAGTGAAGTATTCCAATTAATTTCTACCAAAAAGATTCACGGTATTTATATCATTGGAAGCGGCCCCAATATTGCAACGGCTTTTCAATCGGCATTGATTATGTGCGAAATTACCAAACTTTGTTTCAACGGTATGGCTATGGCTCAATACGATCACGGCCCAAAAGAAACCGCTGCCAATAGTATTGTAATTCAAATTATTGCCAAAGGAAAATCGTATGAACGTTCACAAAAATTAACCGAAATAATTAAGAATTCTGGGGCACATGTTATCACGGTTGAAGAACCAGAAGTAGCAGAAAATTTCTCAGTAATCCATAATATGGTACCTTTTAATTATATGGCCTATTATCTTGCTGAAAAGCTAAATATAACGGAAACCTTTGTTGTTGGCGGAAAAGTCACTGAGGTTTTTTAAAAGCCAAAAAAAAACTGTTATTCACAATTAATAAAATCTAAAAGAGCATGATTAATTATAAGATTAAATTTCAATTCATTATAATAGTATTGCTGATAAGCTTGCAATCTAGCTTAGCACAATCTAAAAAACAGCCCGTAGATTATGTCGATAATTTCATTGGCGTAAGAGATAAAAACAGCAGTTGTGTTCTTGGTCCACAATTGCCAAATGGAGCCATAAGTCCAAGCCCGCAAACGGCACCAGGATCTGTAAATTATGATATGGATGGATATATTATGGGGCAACCCATCCGCGGTTTTGGTCAATTGCATGTAAGTGGCACCGGTTGGGGTAAATACGGACAAGTGTTTATCTCGCCACAAGTGGGTTTGGCAGTTGGAGAAACGGAACACGATTCACAACAGGAGAATGAAGAAGCAAAACCATACGAGTATAAAGTATCCTTGAGTCGTTATGGAATAAAGACGGCAGTTACACCAGCAGCGCATTCAGCCATTTATAAGTTTACATTTCCAAAGTCGGACAATTCAAATATCTTGTTGGATGTGAGTCATAACACAGCCGATATTGCTACGGCATTGAAACTCAAAAACGGGAATTTTTTGAAAGGAACGGTAACATTTACTAATTCAGATGGAACCGAAATTAACGGCTATGGGGAATATCAAGGCGGTTTTTCTGACGGAACTTACAAAGTTTTCTTTAGTATGAAATTAAGTAAAATTCCACAAAACAAAGGAACTTTTATAAATGGAAAAATTAATCAGGGGCAATTAACGGAAGCTCCTATAAAAGCGGATGATCGTATTGGAGCTTATGTTCAATACAAAACTTCAGAGAATGAATCTGTTTATTTGAAAGTAGCCGTTTCGATGATAAGTGTCGAACAGGCGACCGCTTGGTTAGATGCAGAAATTCCAGCTTGGGATTACAATAAAGTAAGGGATAATGCCAAAAAGATTTGGAATAAGGAATTGGGAAAAATTAAAATGGAAGGCGGAACTGAATCCGAAAAACGAATTTTTTATACTGCATCGTATCATACTTCGATAATGCCTCGCAATAAAACGAATGATATGATGGGTTTTGAGAAAGGTGAATCTGTTTGGGACGATCATTTGGCTGTATGGGATACTTGGCGTACACTGTATCCATTAAAGGTATTGACAAATCCTGATATGGTTAGTGGAACAATAAATTCATTTATCGCTAGGTTGAAAAAAAATGGCAGAGTAAAAGATGCTTATGTGGCAGGGAAAGACATGACAGCAGAACAAGGTGGAAACAATATAGACAATATAATTGCTGATGCTTATGTAAAAGGAGTCAAAGGAGTTGATTGGAAAGAAGCCTATAAATTAATAAAATCTCAGGCTGATAACGAGCGAAATGGAATAGGAAAGAATGAAAATGATAAGATATACAAAACATTGGGTTGGATTCCGGGGGGAAAAATGAGTTGTTCATTAACCTTGGAATATGCCTATAATGATTTTTGTGCAGCTCAAATGGCCAGGACGCTTGGTACAAAAGAAGATTATGAAAAGTACTTAAACCGCAGTCAGCAATGGGTAAATCTTTGGAATCCAGAAGCTGTTAGCGATGGTTACAAAGGATTTATTGAGCCAAAAAACATAAAAGGAGATTTTATTCCTATAGATTTAAAAAAGAACTGGGGTTCGTGGCAAGATTATTTTTATGAAGGAAGTTCGTGGACTTATTCCTATTTTGTTCCCCATCAATTTGAAAAACTGGTTACTATTTCGGGAGGGAAAGAATTATTTGCCAAGAAGTTACAATATGCATTCGAGAATAATTTGATTGATTATGGCAACGAACCAGCATTTTTGGCGGTACATTCTTTTCACTATGCTGACCGATCCGATTTAGCAAGTTTTTATATTCGCAATCTCAAGAAAAAACGCTTTACAGAAGAAGGCTCTATTGAAAACGATGATAGCGGCGCCATGAGCAGTTGGTATATTTTTTCATCTTTGGGATTTTTCCCGAATGCAGGACAAGATATATATTACTTAACCGGTGGTTCATTTCCAAAAGTAGCGGTGACCCTGGGTAATGGAAAAGTTTTGACTGTTACATCCAAAAATGCATCAGAGAAAAACATCTACATTCAATCATGCAAAATAAACGGTAAAGTATGGAATAACCCTTGGTTTACTCATAAAGAAATTGAAAATGGTGGAACTATTGAATTTGTGATGGGTGAAAACCCTGTTTTCAAGAAATAAAAATCAGTTTTGGGTTTTATTGCCGGTTTTCAGACAAGCATTTCCTTGCTATTGCTCACACCTCCATATTTGGCCGTATTTCTGTTATTTTAAATTGAGGGAATAAGTAGTGAAGACTTTTGCCTGATCTGAAAGTTATTCAGGACTTACAAAAAATGAATCCTTTACAAATTATACTGACTAAATATTTCTTTAAAACCACTTGTGAAAGCAATATTTCAAATTATAAAAATTCAACACATAAAAAAAATGAAAAATCTCATTGCCTTCATTGTTACACTATTTTTCGGATGTTCCATGTCTATTGCACAACGAAATGTAATTAGTCTCAACGGAACTTGGGAAATTGCCAAAACAGATGTTGGGTCAATGATTCCAGTTAATTTTAGCTCCAAAGTATCTGTCCCGGGACTTGTTGACATGGCTATTCCTGCTGTGGAACCCCCTTTTACAGGTACATTGGACAAGGATAAAAATAATCCTTTTGCCAATAATTATGGCAATAAAAGTTATATGTATAATAATTCATTGTATTGGTACAAACGAACGTTTAGTTTGGAAAACATCAAATCGGAAGTAATTCTGTTGAAGATAAACAAAGCCATGTTTAGCACCCACATTTACTTAAATGATAAGTTGATTGGACAAAATAGTTACTCTTTTACTCCCACCTATGTTAATATCAAACCTTATTTGAATGAAGCTGGCAAAGCCAATGAGCTAATCATTTCTGTTGGTTGTCGCAATAATTTGCCGGATACCATATGTAGGGCTGATGATGGCGAAAAAGTACTTTTTTGTCCCGGAATATATGATGATGTGAATATTATTATGTCTGGATTTCCATATGTTACCAATGTTCAGACTGCACCCGATATTTTGAACAAGCAACTCCGTGTTGTAGCCGAAATACAAAACGACCAAAGAGCAAAAAACACTCAACTTTCATACGTGGTTCGTGAGCTAAAATCCAATAAGGTTGTGGCCAAAGGCATTGCGCCTCAAAATATATTGGTGGGTGAAGAAAACCAAAAAATTGATTTCAAAATAGCTTTACAAAACTGCAAGTTTTGGTCTCCCGAAAATCCATTTCTTTACATACTTGAACTTAACACGGGTGCCGATAAAACTATTACCCGTTTTGGAATGCGTACTTTTCGTTCCGACAAACAGAATGGTGTGGTGTTGCTCAACGAGAAAACCTACTACATGCGTGGGACAAACATAGCCATCCTTCGTTTTTTTGAAGACAGTCAACGGGGAAATTTGCCTTGGGATAATAAATGGGTAACTAAACTTCATAAAAATTTCAAAAAAATGCATTGGAATAGTTTCCGCAATACGCTGGGCTTTCCTCCTGAAAGATGGTACGAAATTGCCGATAGTTTGGGGTTTTTGATTCAAGATGAATATCCATTGTGGAAACAAGCTGACCCTAAAACTCTTACATCTACACATTTGGCAAACGAATACAACGCTTGGATGCGTGAACGTTGGAATCATCCCAGTGTAGTAATTTGGGATGCTCAAAACGAGTCGAAATTCGATACTACAAATGTGGCCACAAACAAAGTGAGATCGCTCGATTTGTCCAATCGTCCCTGGGACAATGGGTATAACCGACCAGCGGGTGAAAACGATATTATGGAATCTCATCCTTATCTGTTTGGCAAATACTTCAATCAGTATGATTTAAAGAAGATCACAACCATAGCCGATGCCTATTTTGAAGCCAATGATGTAAAAAAGGACGGAGTAAAATCTCCAGACGATTATCTGAGTTTAATGGCAAATCCACGAATTCCCGATAATTCGTGGGTAAATAAATCCAAAGACGAGGATAGAAAAACAGTTAAATTTCCAATAATTATTAATGAATACGGATGGTTATGGTTGAATCGCGATGGATCGCCTACCACGTTGGACAAAGGAATTTATGCCAATGTGTTCCCCGAAGCCGATACACCAGAAAAACGATTTGAAGTCTATGCAAAAATAATGGGCATGAAAACCGAGTTTTGGCGGGCGCACCGCTTAGCTGCTGGAGTGTTACACTTTTGTGGTCTGTCTTATTCGCGTTCAACCTACCCAGTGGGACAAACTAGTGATAATTGGCATGACTTGAAAAATTTAGAAATGGAGCCTCATTTTGTGAAATACATGAAACCTGCTTTTAGCCCTGTAGGATTAATGATTAATTTTTGGAAAAGCAAATTACAAGCTGGAACAGAACAAGCATTCCCAATAATCATGGTAAATGATACTTACAAATCTTGGTCGGGAAATATTAAATTTTCCATTGAAAAAGAAGGTAAAATAATTCAAAAACACAAAATTAAAGAAGTAGTTCAAGCATTGGGCAACGAAAACTTTAACACTACAATGAAATTGCCTACTGCAAAAGGCAAATACCTACTTGTGGCTGAAATAATTGTAAAAGGAGAATCGGTAAAAAGTATTAGGGAATTTTATATTGAATAAAAAAACTCAGATAGAAACATGAACTTACAGGACAAAAAATCATCGCTCACTATCCATTTCATACTATTTTTTACTTTCCTAAATAGTATGGTAGTACTTGGTTCAGAAAGCAAAACAAATGGCGAAACTATCGTTTCAAACAAAACGACATCACAAGAAAAAAATCAAGTTAAGACAGAAACATTTCTTCTGAATAAAGTTCCCAATGATAATCTAACTCGATTTGTCGACCCTTTCATTGGAACATTAGGAGATGGGAATGTGTTTGCAGGAGCTTGTTTACCTCACAGTTTTGTAAAGTTAGGACCAGATACCAAATACAACAGTGGAGCTTCTGGTTATAAAAAGGATAAAGAAATCAAAGGTTTTTCGCACTTGCATATTTCTGGAATGGGGGGGCCTATGTATGGCAATATTCAGGTTATACCAACGACAGGCACTATAGAATCCTTAAATCATAGTTCGGATAAAGGTGAAGAAATTGCAGCACCGGGTTATTACAAGGTGCAATTGAAAAAATATGGAACAACTGCTGAACTAACCTCTACAGCTCACGCGGGTTTTCATAAATATACTTTCCCAAAAAGCGAATCCTCACACATTTTGATTGATGCCGGAGCTACGCTTTATGGTGTTGCAAAAAATTGGAATTCAAGTCAACCCATTGGAGGCGAAGTACACATCGACCCTTTAAAAAAAGCTGTGTACGGCTATGGTACCTATAGTGGTGGTCGATCAACCAGAAAACCTTGGAGGGTTTATTTTTATGCAGTATTCGACACAGCATTCGATTCTTTTGGGACGTGGTTTGATAGCATTAAACACGATGGAATAAATAAAATGAATGGAAATGAGATTGGAGCCTACTTGAATTTCAAAACCAAAGAAGGGCAAAAGATAAATCTCAAAGTAGGTATTTCGATGATAAGCACCCAACAAGCTGAAGAAAATGTTGGAAAGGAAATACCCCATTGGGATTTTGATCAAATTAAAAATCTTGCCAATATGCTATGGGAAAAGGAGTTGCGAAAAATTGAAATTAAAGGAATGTCTGAGGTAAATAGCCGAATTTTTTATACTTCATTGTATCACGCACTACTCTCTCAAGATGATTGGACAGGTGAAAATCCTGTATTTGATTATAAAAGACCCTACTATGAAAATTTCCTTTGTGTGTGGGATTTGTTTAGAACCGTAAGTCCATTGTTAACTCTTATTAGCACAAAGGAACATACCGATATGTTGAACACTTTGCTGGATGTATACAAACATGATGGATGGTTAGCAGATGCACACAGTAGTTTACAAAGAGAATTCACTCAAGTAGGTACCAATACCGATGTATTATTTGCCGATGCTTTTGCAAAAAAACTCAAAGGAATAGATTATAAATTAGCATACGAAGCAGTAAGAAAGAATGCAACAGATACTAGCTTTACGAATAAAAAAGTGGATCATGCCGGTAGAATTGCCTTACCTTATTATTCCAAATATCATTACATACCCATTGATGTCAATCAAAAAATAACAGTTTCCAGAACACTCGAATATGTGTACAATGACTTCAGCGCTTATCAATTGGCAAAAAGTTTTGGAAACAAAGGGGAGGTTAAAATGTTTAAAGAAAGAAGTTTTTGGTATAAAAATTTATGGGATAATGATTTGAAATTGATGCGTGGCAAAAATTCAAATGGTACTTGGGTTACCCCATTCGATCCATTAAATAATGAAACCGGACCTAATTATTACGAAGGGCATGCCTACACCTGGAGTTTTTCTACACCACATGATATAAAAGGATTAATTGAATTGAATGGAGGAAAAGAAAAATTCATCAATAATCTAACCAATGCAGTTTCCAACCATTACGAAGCGTATAACGAACCTTGTATGTTGCAGGCTTATCTTTTTGTTTGGGCAGGCAGACCAGATTTGACACAGAAATTTATTCGAAAAGCAACTTCCGATAATTTTACAGATAAATATGATGGTTTACCAGGGAATGATGATAGTGGCACTACTTCGGCTTGGTATCTGTGGAGCAGAATGGGTATTTTTCCAGTAGCAGGACAGAATTTATACATAATAGGTAGCCCAAGTTGTACCGAAACTACCATCCATATAGAAAGCGGAAAAGACGTTGTTATTTCAGCAAAAAATGCTTCGGAGGAGAATATTTATATTCAATCGGCTAAACTCAATGGTAAAAATTACGACAAAGCATTTTTTACTCACGATGACATTGTAAATGGTGCAAAATTTGAATTTGTGATGGGTGCAAAACCTTCAAATTGGGGGGCTAATGCTGTGCCACCATCAATGAGTGATAAATATTAAATAGAATAACTAAGAATTTATAACAGATTTAAAATGAAAAAAAATAATCAAGCTAAAGTAAAAATTTCAAAAATTGTATTACTGTTCACTTTTTCAGTTGGAGTTATTACAGCTCAAAATACCTCTACTATGGATAAAAAAGTCAATGCCCTAATCCAAAAAATGACTTTAGAAGAAAAAGTGGGTCAGCTTAATTTAGCCACTTTTGTAAATGAAAATAACACTACGAATTCACTTTCTGAAATGATTAAACGTGGTGAAATTGGATCTATCTTAAAAAGTAATGGTGCCGAAAAAAACCTTCAATTGCAGAAGATTGCCGTCGAGCAATCAAGGCTTGGAATTCCAATTATGTTTCAAGAAGATGTAATTCATGGTTACAAAACCATTTTTCCTTCCCCGTTGGGTGAAGCTGCCGGCTGGAATCTGGAGACAATTGAAAAATCGGCAAGTATTGCTGCCAAAGAAGCCTCTGCAAGCGGTATTCATCTTACCTATGCCCCCATGGTTGATATATCCAATGATCCTCGTTGGGGAAGAATAGTTGAGGGAGCAGGAGAAGATCCATTTTATGCAAGTTTGGTTGCATCAGCTAGAGTTAAGGGTTTTCAAGGCAATGACTTGGCTAGCGGACAAAATGTAATGGCTTGTGTGAAACACTTTGCGGGTTATGGTGCTGCATTGGCAGGACGCGATTACAATATTGCAGATTTCTCGGAACGAACTTTAAGAGAAATTTATTTGCCACCATTTAGAGCGGCTATCAATTCAGGTGTTGGAAGTGTAATGGCTGCTTATTCTGCTTATGATGGTATTCCAGCCACTGCCAATCAAAAGTTGTTAAAAGATATTTTAAGAAAAGAGTTAGGCTTCAATGGTATGTTGATAACGGATTGGGAAACAGTTCGTAATTTAGTAAAAATTGGTACCGCTGCCAATGAAAAAGAAGCTGTTTTACAGTCCATTAATGCAGGGGTAGATGTCGACATGACTAGTGGTTTATTCCTAAAACATATAAAGGAATTAGTTCAAGAAGGCAAAATTAATGTTGATGTGATTGATCAAGCTGTAAAGCGAGTTTTGATTGCCAAATACAAATTAGGATTATTCGATGATCCTTATAGATTTTTTGACCTTAAAAGAGAGAAAGAGACATTGATGAATGCGGAGCATCTAGAATTTGCCCGAAAAGCAGCTCGTGAATGTATGGTACTTTTAAAAAATGAGAACCAGTTATTACCATTAAATAAAAACATAAAAAAAATAGCTGTCATTGGACCGCTTGCCAACCGCAAAAAAGATTTACTGTCTTGGTGGGGAGGTAACTATTCTCAATGGAAACCAGAAGAAGTAGTTTCTATATTAGATGGATTGAAAAAAAGTGTGGATTCTTCTGTTGAAATCAAGTACGCCGAAGGAGTAAAATTAGATGGTTTCGAAGCAAAAGGGCTTGAGTTGATTCCAGAAGCAGTAAAATTGGCATTGGAATCGGATGTAGTTATTTTGGTTGTTGGCGAGGAGTTTTCGATGAGTGGCGAAGCTGGAAGTATTTCAAATATTAACCTGCCTGGAGCACAAGAAGAATTGGTGAATGCAATTGCCAAAATAGGAAAACCATTAGTAACGGTATTGTTAAACGGACGCCCGTTTGATATTCAAAATGTAAACACAAAATCGAATGCAGTGCTGGAAGCTTGGCAGCCTGGAACAATGGGTGGTTTGGCTGTTGCCGATATACTTCTTGGAAAATACAATCCATCAGGAAAGCTGACGGTTAGTTTTCCTAGAAACACCGGGCAAATTCCAATTTATTATAATTACAAAAGAACTTCGCACGATGTAAATGAAACCAACAAAACAGTACGTTGGACAAACAAATATTTGGATATTCCTACCACACCTTTATTCCCATTTGGATATGGTTTAAGTTATACTGAATTTAGTTATTCCAATCTTAAATTATCAAGTTCTGCTATCAACCCAAATCAATCCGTAAATGTTAGTGTGGAAGTTTCAAATACAGGTAAGGCTGATGGAGAAGAGGTAATTCAATTGTATGTCGGAGACGATGTGTCTTCTGTTGCCAGACCAGCGAAAGAGCTGAAAGAATATGCCAAAATTTCATTAAAAAAGGGAGAAAAAAAGACTGTGAATTTCATTTTGACCCCAACAGATTTCTCGTTTTACAACAAGGAGATGAAATGGGTTTTGGAACCAGGTAGTTTTTCAATAATGATTGGAGCTTCTTCAGCAGACATAAAGTTTACTGAAAAATTGAGCATTCAATAAGAAGTATTATTTAAGGAAAATTAATTATACAAGTGATTTTACAATTCAATTTTGAAATAAAAAGTAATGAAAAAACAGCTAATATTCCTATTTCTATTTACCCTGATTTCAGTTCAAGCTTATTCAAAAGTTTGGACAATTTCGGATAACAATCTTGTGGTAAAGTTCGATGATCAAACTGCTCTTTTGAGTGTAACGGACAAACGCTGCAATAAGGTCTGGAATCAATCTCCCTTGAAGGAAAAGTATTTGGTTAAAAAAACTTTGATTAAGGGAAATGAGATAACAGTTAGTTTGTCAGGAAAGTTTCCGTTTAAAGTGATTTATACTTTAAATTCAAAATCAGCTTTAGAAATAAAACTAATTGCAGATAAAAAATTGCAAGTAGAAAATTTTGATTTTCCATCAGCCTTTGAAACGCCAGATACGAATCATTATTTGCTGTTAACAGATAGTGAAGGATTATTGCTCCCTGTTGATGACACCGAATATCCAATTGGTTCTAAGGAAGAACGACCTTTTTTTTGTGGAGGAAACACCGCAATGTCTTGGATGGGAATGGTAGATAAGCAGTTTGAAGCTGGATATATGGCCATTTTGGAAACGCCATATGATGCAAATTTTCACACACAAAAAGTGGATGGTTTGATCACGTTCTCAACGGTATGGCAGCCATCATTGGGTAAATTTGGTTACGACCGTAAAGTTACGTATCATTTTTTCGATAAAGGGGGATATGTTGCACAAGCAAAAACCTATCGCGATCATATTTGGAAGAAGAATGAGGTAATTACCTTGAGAGAAAACGAGAAAAAAACGCCGGCTTTGGCGAAAATGATTGGTGCAGTGCATCTTTATGTGTGGGACAATGCTCGCGAAGTTAGTTTTGCAAAAGAATTAAAGGATTCGGGTATAGAAAAAGTTTTTGTCATTTGGAATCCCAATCACACCCCTTATCCTGAAGTGGGTTATGATAAAAAGATTGCCGCTTTGGGCTATGCCACGGGAGGATATGAATTATTTACAGATTTGAAATTAAGAGATACTGTAAAAAAAACTTTTACACCATCTAGAGAAGGACTTCATTTGGGAAGAACATCTTATCCTGGACAGTTTAATGAATTGGCAGCCCGAACCAAAGAAGGCAAAACCTATTCCAATAATTTTGGACACACTTCCTGTCCTTTGGCCATTCGTCCTGAAATCATCAAAAGAGTAGAGAGAGAGTTAAAAGATTATCCACACGAATCCTATTTTTTAGATGTTTATCAAGCCAATGGATTATTCGAATGCTATTCTGATAAGCACCCATTGACCAGAGAACAATTTGCAAACGAGGTAAAGAAAAATCATCAATTATTGACGGATCAGTACCATCAATTTTTGGGTGGTGAATGGGGCGCAGACTATTTAGGTTCCAATAGTGTTTATGTTCACGGAATGATGACGTTGCAACGCACTTGGTGGGGAAGCGAAATAGATAATAAAAACACCATTTATTATACTGGAAATTGGAAAAACAACTCGCGTCCAACTCAAATGTTAGGAACAAGAGTGGCTCCGGGTAAATATTTAAAATATTCCATTAACGAATATTCTCGCGTGCCTCTTTACGAACTGGTTTATCACGATGCAGTGGTAACATCCTGGCGCTGGGAAGACAGCAATCACCATAATCCAGAAATTTGGTGGAAAAAAGACCTTTTTAACATGCTTTATGGTTCAGTGCCACTTTGGAATTTAGCTCGTGAACAATGGGAAGATCATAAAGTTACCTTTATTGAAAGTTATAAAAATGTTTGTCCTTGGTTGCAGAAAATTGGTTATGATGAATTGGTTTCACACAAGTTTGTGTCAGCAGATCACAAAGTACAGGAGTCAATCTTTTCTTCCGGAAATAGAATTGTGGTCAATTTTGGTGATGAAAATTTTGTGTTAGAAGGAAATGTTATTAAAGCTAAAGGATTCTTGACATTTACGAATTAAATTATAATCAATACAATCTAAAACACATAAGAAATGTTTTTAAAAAACGCAAAGACCGCTATTTTTCTATTGATGTTGCTCGTTATAGCAAAGAGTTCGGCGCAAAACAAACTGAAATCTCATACAGTTTCTCAACAATTTGTGTCTGAATACCCGAGTGAAAAACAATGGGAAAGTATACCAGTACATCCTAGGTTATTTGCCAACGATGCACGTATAGAAACATTGAAATTACAAAACGATGAGGTTTCAAAAGCACTATTGTTGTTATTGAAAAATAATGCAGAAAAGACATTAAAGGCAGGCAAGATTGAATATCCTTCTAAAGGTTTTAAATTAGAAGCTGTTCGGAATGTGCAAGACCGGATATTGACGTTAGGGCTGGCTTTCCAGGTATTTGGAGACGTACGTTATTTCGAACGTGCCAAAGCAGAGTTGATGCAATTGACAGAGTTACCAGACTGGAACCCGTCTCACTTTCTGGATGTTGGCGAAGCCACTTTGGCTGCAGGAGTTGGTTTGGATTGGTTTTACAACGATTTTACCCCAACTGAAAGAGAAAAAATTACTCAGGCAATTATAAAAAATGGAATCAATCCTTCACTGGATGTAAAAGAAAGCAAAGAAAATAATAGCTGGATGAATGCCAACTTCAATTGGAATCCTGTATGCAATGGCGGACTGTTGGTGGGAGCATTGGCCATTTATGAAAGGGAACCCAAATTGGCACGTCAGATTGTGGAACGTTCCATCAAGTATATACCATACCACGGAGCGGTATATGCACCCGATGGAACTTATGCAGAAGGGATGGCTTATTGGTCGTATGGTACGCTATATCAAGTAGCTATGATTGAAGCATTACGATCCGTATTTGGGTCTTCTTTCAAAATAGAATCCTTTCCGGGTTTTCTAAAATCAACAAATTTTATTACACAAAATGTTGGCCCTACAGGTTATGAATATACTTTTTCAGATGCAGGATTTAAAGAGTCAAAATTGTCCGCAAAACCTCTTGCCGAAAGATTTACTTCTGAACCACTTATGTTTTGGTTTGCCCGAGAAAATAGAAACAGGGTAATTGCTCGAGATGAGATAATTAGTATTTTATTGGCCAAAAGCATAGTAATAAAGGATACTGTTTCTAATGCTCAAAAAAAACACAGCAGACATTTTGCATTAGAAGTATTATGGTGGGATCCAAAATTACCACCTATGGATAAAAAGAGTTTTTTACCCTTGCACTGGACTGCCGATGGTCATATGCCTATGGCGGTAATTCGCTCGGCTTGGAATGATCCTTTGGCTTCATATATAGCCATAAAAGGCGGTACACCCAATAATTCGCATGGACATATGGATGTAGGTAGTTTTATCATTGAATCCAATGGAGTGCGTTGGGCACTGGATTTAGGCGCAGAAAGTTATGACAAAATGCGTGCAGCCAAACTCGATTTGTGGAATTACTCACAAGACAGCAATCGCTGGACTACTTTCAGGCCGGGACCGGATTCTCATAATATAGTGCGATTCAATAATTCCAGACAAGATGTTTCGGGTTTAGCAACTATCAGTAAATTAACTGATCAAAAAGGGGTAGTTGGAAATGTTGTTGACCTCACTTCACTCTATAAATCGCAGGTAGAGAAAGTTTTCAGAACAGTAAAAATGTTTCCAGATAAATCAATAGTAATTCAAGATGAATGGGAAACGGGAGAGAAGGAGGGAGAATATACTTTTCAATGGGTAACGGGAGCCAAAGTTAGTATTAAGCCGTATGGTGTATTATTAGAACAAAATGGTGAATCGATGAAATTGAACGTTGAAATTCCAAATTCCAATGTGAAACCACAAATCCTTATTGAAGATGTTTCAAAAGCAAAAGCAGTACAGGATTCAGATAATCCCGGCGTCAGCAGGATGTTAATTAAGCTAAAATACGCTAAAATGAACAAATTTGTATTAAAAATAACTGCTGTGCCTGTAAAATAATGGAGTATTACTTATTTTCAATAACTAAGTAAGATGCTGATTAAAACATATGTGATGAAAAATGTCTCACAAAATACAAATTATCCAATTATGAGAGTAATCCTTGCTTTCCTATTTTTTGCTACAAATTATTTGTTTGCTTCACCATTTGCCACTTGGACAAGTACAGAACTAACCCTTAATAATGGACTTGTTCAACGAAAAATAAAGCTTCCAACTACCGAAGGAAATTTTATTACGACTTCATACAAGCCAGTAAATGGTGAGTTTAAGTATTTCTCAGCTAAAATCACCGACTTTCAATTCGAAGCAAATAGTGTTTCATATTGTGGTTTAAGTAATTGGAGTTTGGTAAATATTCAACAAATTTCAGATAAAAATCAAGGAGATGGAGCTGCTGTAACATTACAAAGTGCAGATAAAAAAATAGAAGTCACCATCAATTTTCTTTTATATCCAAACTTGCCGGTGATTCGCAAAAGTTTGACTATTAAAAATTTAGGTGCTAATGAAATTGCATTGGAATCAGTCGATGTTGAAAAACTAAATACGGTGTCCTATTGGGCAAGCACTTTCAGTTGGATTTGTTCCGATTATGGTCGTCGTCGTCATATTGGGCCTTACGAGGGAAATATGCAGGATGCACTTGTGATTATTCATAATATGGATTGGGCATCAGGAATAGTAATTGGCAATGAAGCAACAGGAGTCTTGAAGAGGACATCTGCTTACTGGAATGCGAATGATATTTGTGCCGGACTAACACATAAAGAGGCACGTTTTCCCTTTAGAAAATGGATTAAATCCAATCAATCATTTGAAACTCCACAAGTTTTTACTATGGTGTACAATAATTGTAAAGATCCAAATGAGATCTTAAATACTGTCGTACCTGACTTTATTCGTAAAAATATGGATATTCGTCTTTCTGCCCTCGATGAAAAACCAACTTTTGTCTATAATACCTGGGTTCCTTTCGAGAAAAATATTAATGAAAAATTGATTTTTGAATTAGCTAAATCAGCCTCTGATGCAGGGATGAAAGAATTTGTAATTGATGACGGTTGGTCCAGTAATTATGGTGACTGGGAAATTGACAAAGAGAAATTTCCAAACGGTCTAAAGCCGGTGTTCGATTACATTAAGTCTTTGGGTATGAAGCCAGGTTTGTGGATAAGCGTAGGAAGTGCATCGACAGATAGTAAAGTATATAAAGAACATCCCGAATGGTTTTTGCAGGACAAAAACGGAAATCTGACCAACAATCACATCGAAGTAGAGGATCATGAAATGAAATCGGCTTGTTTTTCAACGGGTTGGAAAGATTATATGAAAGGAATATTGTTGAAGTTGAGTCTCGATTACGGATTGGAATATATGAAACTCGACTTTGCCGTGGTGACAAGTGCCTATATTTTTGATAAAGAAAAGTCGGGTTGTTATGCTTCAAACCATTCTGGACACAAAGATCATAACGAATCTTTTTATACAAATTATCAGCAGATGTGGACTCTTTTTGATGAACTACATGCAGCCAAACCAAACTTGTTTATTGATTGCACATTCGAAGCAATGGGAGGTTTACAATTAATTGATTACGCAATGCTCAAACATGCAGAGGGCAATTGGTTGTCAAATTTTGATGGAGTTGCGGGTGCAAATACAGATTTACGGGTTCGCAATATGGCGTGGTGGCGTTCACCAGCAATCCCAGCTACGGCATTGGTAATAGGCAATCCTCAGATGCAAGATAAAGGCTGGGACATGCACATAAAATCTTTGGCAGGTGCTTTGCCCATTATGCTCGGTGATCCCCGGAAATTATCTGACCAGGATTTTAAAAAATACCGTGCCTACGCAGATTGGTTGCAGTTAATGGAGGAACGATACGGCATTATGTCCTATCGACAGGATTTGGCAAACTTTGGTGAGCCGATGGAAGGCAGTTGGGATGGTTTTCAACGAATAAATTCTGATACAAAAAGTGGAGGAATAATTGGCGTTTTTAGGCATGGTGCAATTGAGAGTAAGCGAGTTATTACTATTTCAAGACTTGATTTGAAAAATAATTATCAGGTTAAAAAAATGGATGGTACAGTAGTGGCAACTTTGACAGGCTTAGAACTCAACCAAAAAGGATTTACTTTAACCTTAGATCAGCTTTACACTGGTGAACTTTTTGAAATTTGTAAAAAATAAATTGCGAATCGCAAAGTAGTATCAATATTTTTTTGCCTTAAGTTTTATAAATAAATCATACCTATTTTAAAAGATAGCTGTCATTGGAAGGAAAATAAAAGTCGCCAGAAAAAGTGATTTAAAAAGCATTCGAAAAAATCTTCATTTTTCAGTAGTTCTTTATCATCAACATTAGCTTGAGTTACAGCAAAGCTGAACAATTCTCCTTTGTCATTAATAATTATATGGAGCTTAAATCGATGAAACCAACCCCATTGTAGACCCTGTAGTAGCAGTTCTTCACGCCAATCTACGCTCTGAAAGACTACAAAATCACTCCAAAGTGATAACATAATTTTAAATTTCATTTGTTATGCTTTTGTTTTATAAGCTTTTTTTATAATCTACTTATAAGTTTGTAAAGGGATGTAATCTTAAATTGATAAGGGTCTTTTTTGTAAACCAGTATTTGAATATCACAGAATTTGCGCAGCGATTAAGCTATTACTGCCTTATAACTAGAGTATTAAATGAGCTTGCTTCAAAAACCGGACTAACTTTTTTATTTCCAATTTTAAAAGTAATTGCTTTTTCTGAATCTTCGGGGTTGTGAGCCACAATTACAATACTTTTATCGGGATTGATAAATGAAAGCAGATTAGTATATGTTCCGTTGGTTTTTAAGCGTTTGGCACCGGGCTTCACATAATGACTCAAATGTTTCATTAAATAATACTCATGATTGTATTTAAACGTTTTGTTTAAAGTATCCACACTAATTAAAGAATTTTGCTGCCAGCCCCAGGTGCTTATTCCCCCTTCTTTTAAGGAAGTGTTCCAGTACGTATAAGCATTAGCGCCATTATTTAAATACTGTTTCATTAAATCCCAGGTATACAGGCAATATTTCCAGTCGTTTTTGCCGTCGCCGCATTCTTGCTCGGTTTGATAGAGTGAAAGATTGGGATAGTTTTTATTTAAAGCTGCAATTGCACCTTTTCCTGCCCATTGAATGCCAACACCTTTGATGTATTTATTAATGGCAGGTTTTTGCATAATGGTATCCACAAACTTGTCATTATCACTATTCATGGTTCCGAAAAACACATCAACCTTCATTGCATTCATTTTGGGGGCTAAGTAACCGATGAATTTTCCGAGCCCCTGCGCTGTCCATGTACAGCTTGGAAAAATTTGCGCCGCTACAAATTCGTTTTGCGGCATCACCATGCTGATATAGATGTTTTGCTGACGGTAAGCTTTTACAAATTTTTCAAAGTATAGAGCATAGGCTTTAAAGTATTCATCCTTTTGAATGAACATATCCTGAAATTCGGAACCGCTTTGCTCAGCCTGCAAATCGTTATATTTACTTGGTTTTAGAGCATAATGTTTATTAGTTTTCATCCAGGTTGGAGGTGACCACGGTGAGGCCCATATTTTTAAAGACGGTTTGTATTTTTGTGCACTCTTTATAAAGGGAACCAGAGTTTTGAGATCCTGGGCAATGCTGAAATTCTTCATCTCAAAATCTTGGTCTGTTTCATTATATGAATACCATGCTGTAGAGAAGTCGTTTGCCGCTACAGGCATTCTGCAGAGATTGAAACTTGCGCCATAGTCAGGCTTGAATAATTCTCTAAAAATGCTTTGACGATCTTTATCACTTAACAGGCTTAAAGAAGTCCAGCCCAATTCATTAAAGCAAGTGCCAAAACCATCAATCGACTGCAATTTGTTTTGAATTTCTATCTCGACATCTGCCATCGAAGTAGCTTTGGTGGTTGTTAAACCGGCTTTCTTTTTCCAGGGTGATGTTTGTGTTGTACTTACCCAATGAACAGTTGTTTGGCTATAGAGGTTGGTAGATAACAGTATTAAAAACACGATGGCATTAAGTAGTCTCATAATTTTATATTTATTGGTAAGTATATATTAAGCATGTATGCATTGAGTGAAAGGGTTTAGTTCTGCCTGCAAACAATATCCTTTTTGCCACTAATTTTAATAGTTAATTTGTTCCAGTGCGCGGGCAAATTTGCTTTTTCCTGGTAAAGACCATTTTCGCCAATCGTCATCCCGGCAAAGCCAAAAATTATGGTTTGTAACATCCCTCCATAACCGGTACAAAATACCGTTACACTCGGGCGGGGTTTTTCTGATATAAAACCAAAAGGAGCTTTTCTGTTAGGCTGATATGCTTTTTTGAAAAGTTCATATGCTTTTTGTGTATTGCCTAAACGCGCATAAGCAGCAGCAAGCGCACTATAACTCATTGAAGGTCCATTGGGATCAATTTTTGGCTCGTAATATTGCAAATCTTTTAGTATTTGGGCTTTGTCTGTTATATAATCTAATGGGAATGCTAATAAATTGGCATCGGCTTGCTTAATGCGCTCACCCTTATATTGTTCATATTGAAGTGTTGCTCCGTTTACATCTTTCAAAATTACAATCTTATCGTGCACTTTCTGCCAGTCTGGATTAGCTGTTTGGCCTAGTATCTTTGCGGTTTTTATTGCTGCATCCAATACCACCTTCACTGCACCATTGGTAAACGCATTGTCGTCAATGTCTTCATGATATTCATCGGGACCAACTATATTCCTGATATGGTAAGAACCCTTTTCGTCCTTAACAGATCGAGATACCCAAAAATTGGCAATAGCATGTATCAGCGGAAATCCTTTTTGCTGAAGCCATAACTTATCATTAGTAACTTTATAGTAATTCCAGGCAGCTATTGCAACATCGGCAGTTATATGGTGTTCATTCATGTCCAGCTTGTAGGAAATCGATGTAGACTCGTTTCCTTTCAGATCAGATTCCCATGGAAACATGGCTCCCTGATAGCCAAACTGCGCAGCCCGTTTTTTAGCTTGGGGCAAGGTATTAAAACGAAAATCCATCATAGATTTGGCAAAAGCAGGTTGCATTGCAAGTAATGGAGGATACATCCAAAGTTCTGCGTCCCAAAAAATATGACCGCCCCAACCCGTTTCTGACAGTCCGCAGGGAGGGATGCTTAACTCAAATCCGGTTGTGATAGAGGAATACAATGAATATAACGCCAGACGCGCATCTATTTGAGCTTCATCATCTCCTTCAATTTCAATATCGCTTTTCCATAATTTAGCCCATGCAGCTTTATGGTTATCAAGAAGGTGTTGGTATCCCAGATTGTAATCCCTACCGCAGATACGCACCGCATCACTATAAGCGTCTCCGGTAATTTTAGAATGGGTAAAGGTGTTTAACGAGCAGAAAGAGTATTTTTCTCCCTTTTTAAGCTTTACTAAAAATGCAAGTTGCTGACTGGTAGCACTGTTTTTTTTGTAGTTAAGTTGTGGTGTATGACCGTTGAAGAAGAACGTATTTGCCCCTGCAACGCAATCTGTGCCTGATTCGGTTGGAAAAACTGCAGACATTACAGGGATTTTTTCTTTTACAGTAGTGCTTAAACCATACATGTTATAATCAAGATGGCTCTTATAGATACTGAACGTTTTCTCTCGATTAGGAATATTCATTACACTTTGTACAGTAAATTCAATGTCTTCCAAAGCTTCAAACTCATATACCCCCATTGTGGCCATTGGCAGGTTTCGTAATGCCACCTGCTGTGTGCGAATATTTAATTGGTTTCCGTATGTATAGGAGGTTTCAAGACTGGCTTCTTTAAGGTTCAAACGTTGTTTCCAATTTTTTACCTCAGAACCACATTGAAGTTCTTTGTTATTCGCAAACACGACCTTTATGTTAATAGGATTAAAGTTATTGATCAGACGTACATAATCGCTCAGAGGAGCACGGTCATCCAGTCCGTTTATCAGAACACGCTCTGCACCCAATCCAGTTTTTAAACTCCTGAATCCAATCATTCCGTTACCAAGATATGCTGGAGTATACTTGATAGTATCGGTTGTCTCTACCATCCATAAATCTTTTATTCGAGGTTGAGAATAGACTGTTGAAAGATTTAAAAGGCTTTGTAGAAAAAATACAGTTGTTAATTTAAGTACTTGCTTAAGTGAATAGTTTTTTACTGTTATCATTGTTTACTTATGTGTATAAATTTATTTACTAATTAAAATGGTTTATAGTTAAGTGGTAGTTGTAAAGGAGAATTTTTATTTCAATGCCAGCCCGGATATTGACTTTTTAGCATTATGTTAATCATTTTTTTGCTACAAATGTATTATCGTAAAAGTTGTAGGGATAGAATGCATCGCTCAATAAATAGAAAAAAATGTTCATTCTGTGCGTACTTCAATAATATTGATTTACAATTAAAAAAAAGTATATTAAATTGTAACCACCACTATAAGAATATTGATTGTATTATTAATTAAGAAGTAGCTAACCGAAACTACATCAAATAATATTCAACACGCTCATGCCTTTTTTGATAAATTTCTAGTAAAATCTTTGAGCCAAGCCTTAAGTTTTAATACCTGCTGACCAGATCATTTATTGCATTTAAAATTTTCGAAATAAGAGTTTTAGAATTTGATCAACTTCACTTTATAAAATTGACCTTATATAAAAAATCAAACATAGAGAAAATCAGGCTTTATACTTGGGAGGGAAAATTTTTAACCTAACCATTTATCTATACTTTCTGAGCGGTTACTTATATGAGACCAATACGGCTGTAGAATATGTCATCATTAAAAGCTTAATTTACCGATTAAGTCGTAATTCTTTAATTAAGTATTGTTTAGCAATGATTAGTTAGTATCATGAGCGATTTTTTCTATTTATTGAGCGATGTATCCTATAACTCTTAATCTATCGATAATATATTTGGTGTCTCAAAATTGTTTTTACATAATTCTATAATAATTAACTAAATATAAAAAATGAATAACAAATTTCTATTCTGGATTTATGTATCACTCCGGTATCCGCAAAAGCAAAATTTGGTGCAGGAAACCTAGTGGTTTCGAAATTTATATATCATTTGGATAAAACTATAGTTACCTTTATTTACGTGCCTTTCAAATGTTTGAACATCAGCAGAATGAAAATCATAAATAGTCCCTAAATCAGAATTTAACGTAGCTAAATTATAGAAATCTCCAAGCCGACTGCGATGAGTACAAAATATTTAATGAAAAAATAATTATAAAATAAAACATAGTAATGAAATTTAGAATACTTATAATAAGCTTATTTTTTAGCGCCAGCTATATGCTTTCTGCTCAGGAATATCAGCCGCTGAATCAATCACTAAGTGCACTTGCACCATCAAATATTTTTCCGGCAGACGCTACTAAAAGTTTTAGTTTTACCGATACCAGTAATGGAACTAAACCAGCCACATTTGA
Organism: Flavobacterium cupreum; assembly: GCF_003996965.1. Classification (GTDB taxonomy): domain Bacteria; phylum Bacteroidota; class Bacteroidia; order Flavobacteriales; family Flavobacteriaceae; genus Flavobacterium; species Flavobacterium cupreum. The sequence continues at coordinate 82,801 of NZ_QWDM01000022.1, forward strand.
GGTCAATAGTAATAAGAACTCACCTGTATTTGTAGCAGAAGTTTTTTCAACTGCAAAATCACATTTCAATATACAAGCAAGATGGAAAAGTAACGGAAAAATTAAGAAAGGAGCTGTTTTAATGGCGCGAATGTCCATGCGTGCTGTGTATGCTAAACAGGAATCAGGGGAATCGAATGTTAATTTTTACATAGATTCGAAAAATGGTAGCAGAAGTGTCGCCATATTTCTGGCAGCGGGTCCAGAATGGAAAAGTTACAATATTCCTTTTACTGTTAATGCGGATATACCTGATGGGGAAGCTTTAATCGGTATTACATTTGGCGCACTTGCTCAAAAAGTTGAAATAACTAATATTGAAGTTTTGAATTTTGAAAATAAAACAACATTAGAAAAGTTACCGATTACCCGATTTACCTATTTAGGGCGTGAAGAAAATGCGGCATGGAGAATAGCTGCTCTTAAAAGGATTGAAGAAATTAGAACAACACCACTTAATATTCAAGTTGTGAGTGCAGACGGTAAACCCGTAAAAGGGGCAAAAGTAGAAGCCCGACTTGTACAGTCTGATTTTATTTGGGGAACGGCTGCCAAAGAAGATTTACTTGCAGAAGATTTACCAAACTCAGTTAAATATAAACAGACTTTAAAAGAATTTTTCAATACAGCTGTCGTTGAAAATGGTTTTAAGTGTCTTCGCTGGGATTCGCCTTTGCAACCTCAAACTAAACGTGCTTTTGAATGGCTGGAAAAAGAAGGACTGCGTCAGCGAGGTCATAATTTGGTTTGGATGGGTTGGAAATTCAATGATCCAAAAGTGAAAGAGTTGGCTTTGACAGATACTGCGGCTTTTGAAGCTTATATTATCAAAAATATTAAAGAAAAAATGGCTTACACCAAAGGTCGTGTTATTGCTTTGGATGTAATTAATGAATACAATCATGAGCAGGATTTTTTAAAATACTTACCAAAAGATATTGCCATAAAGTTTTATAAACTGGCAAAAGAACTCGATCCAAAAGCGCAACTTTTTATGAATGAGTACGCAATGCTCAACAGTATCGAGAGTCCACGTAATATTAAAACCTATCTCGATACTATTGCAACAATGCGTGCAAAAGGTGCGCCGATAGATGCCATTGGTATTCAAGGACATGTGGGACGCCAGCCCCGAAATCCGGCTCAGGTAATTACCGATTTGGATATGTTTAATTCTACTGGTTTGCCAGTACAAATTACCGAATTTGACGTGAATACTCCCGACGAAGAATTGCAGGCCGATTATACACGTGACTTTTTGATAGCTTGTTACAGTCATCCTACTGTTAGCGGTTTTGTTAAATGGGGATTTTGGCAAAATGCACATTGGAAACCTGATGCCGCTATGTTTCGCACCGATTGGACAGCTAAGCTGGAAAAACCGGTCAATTTGACCACCTAATTCCGGAGTAAATTGACCACCCGTTCCGGAGCAAACTGACCACCTAATTCCGGAGCAAATTGACCACCAGGTTTTGTGGTGAATTAAGTATTAAAA
>NZ_QWDM01000230.1 GCF_003996965.1 Flavobacterium cupreum
GACGTGTGCTCTTCCGAGCTGAAGTGGCACCCGGCATCACCGGCGGCGCAACCGCAAGCTCCTCGATCGCCGAGAACACGACAGCTGTCACCACCCTGACCGCCAACGAAGCCGTCACCTGGTCGCTTTCCGGCGGCCTTGACTCGGCCCTGTTCGCTATCGATGCGACGACTGGCGCGCTGCGTTTCATCAGCGCACCCGACTTCGAAGCTCCAAACGACAGCGACACGAACAACAGCTACGTGGTTGACGTCCAAGCCATCGACGCGGCCGGCAACACCTCGGTCCAGA
>NZ_QWDM01000231.1 GCF_003996965.1 Flavobacterium cupreum
CCCCGATCCTCTGCGAGGGGGACGTGTGGGGGGATAGGCGCATCGGGACGGACTTGAACAGCGGCCCTTGGCCCATTGCCTTACTCCAGGAAAAAGTCCTCGCATGACCCCGGTCCTAGTCAACTAACTTGAGAGGAAATCTATTGTGAATGCAATGATTGAAGCGGGCAACACCACTCCCTCCGTCCCCGACTTTTCGGCTGGTCTTGCCTTTGCGCACTCCACGATCCACACCGCTGAAACAGCCCATAAACCAATGGCACAAATAGGGGACGTAGTTTTTGTTCGAGG
>NZ_QWDM01000232.1 GCF_003996965.1 Flavobacterium cupreum
GGGAAATTCGGGATTGCCCGCCCGTGCGCGTATGTGGCTGTATTCCTTATTTGCGCATAAGTCGAGTAACAATTGTTGGACTGACATGGCGGCCAATAGAGAGAAAAAGGTCTCTATTGGCCGCCGCCCTGCCCGCGAAAAAAGCCTCGCAAGCAGGGCGGCGGCCGCGCGAAGCGCGTGTTTTGTCAAGTGTTTTCCGCGCTGATCTAAAAATTTCTTATGCGCTTAAGTCCGGTGGATTGGGGTCTGACCCCGGTTCTGATCCCGTAACCATCCTCATCGTACCGCTCG
>NZ_QWDM01000233.1 GCF_003996965.1 Flavobacterium cupreum
GCCGTCAAAACTAAGCGCTGCAAATTGTAGGCGGCGACCTTCCAGTCAGCTGCAGCGTTGCGCGCGGCAGACCGATCGAGCGCACGTCTTTGCCACTGAGCTGAACCAGCCCGGCGAACACGTACTCGACGCGGGCGCGGGTCTTGGCGATGGGGTGGTTGCGCCGCTCCTGTGCTTCCTATACCGGCTTGTCCTTCGTGCCCTTGCGCTGGATGTGCACGCGCCAGCCTTGCTTCGTAAGTCGAGCTTCGCGCTCACCATCGACATAGCCTTTGTCGGCCAAGATGTTG
>NZ_QWDM01000234.1 GCF_003996965.1 Flavobacterium cupreum
CATCCAGTACATGCGCAGCGGCAAGTTCGGCGCCGCGCTGCTCGAGCTGCTGCCGGCCGTGTACTCTCACGAGCGCGGCATGTTCCACTACCGCAGCATGGCCAAGACCAACTACCGCGAGTACCTCAAGGCCGCCCTGGTGCGGCTCAAAAAATACTTCTACGTGCTGCGGCCCCTGCTCGCGGTGCGCTGGATCGAAACCTACAACAGCGCGCCGCCGATCGAATTCGATGCGTTGCTGCACCTCGTCGCGGGCGAGCCGGAATTGCTCGCTGATATACACGTTTTG
>NZ_QWDM01000235.1 GCF_003996965.1 Flavobacterium cupreum
CGCGACGAGCCATAGGCGTTGCCGTGTTTGAGCGCGTCGCCGGAGCGGTCGACGCCCGGTCCTTTGCCGTACCACATGCCAAACACGCCATCGACCGTGCGCTGCGGGTCGGTGCCGACCTGCTGCGAGCCCAGCACGGCGGTGGCGGCAAGGTCTTCGTTAATCGCCGGCAGAAACTCGATGCCGCTTTTTTGCAGCAAGGCCGACGCGCGCCACGCCTCCTGGTCGACCGCGCCGAGCGGCGAGCCGCGATAGCCGGAAATGAAGCCGGCGGTATTGAGCCCGTCG
>NZ_QWDM01000236.1 GCF_003996965.1 Flavobacterium cupreum
CAGCGTCACCATCGTGCCGATCGGGTAGCCTTCACGGATCTTGAAACCGGCGATCGCCTTGCGGGCTTTCGTGGTAACCGGCTTTTGGCCGGCGATCTTGGTGAGGTCGCCGACGGCGTGCTCGATGATCTTCTTGTCCGCGATCGCTTCGCCAAGGCCCATGTTCAGGGTGATCTTGGTCAGGCGCGGGACTTCCATTGCCGATTTGTAGCCAAATTTGGCGACCAGGTCGGCAACGACCTTATCTTTATAAAACTGCTGGAGACGGGCCATGATTAAACCTTCACT
>NZ_QWDM01000237.1 GCF_003996965.1 Flavobacterium cupreum
GGGGGCGCCAGCGCAGCAGGGAGTCGGCGCCGACGATGGTGCCCGGGCGCAGGCACACGCGCGGCGGGAACGCGAGGAACAACTGGTCTTTTTCGCTCGCGCCGCGGATGCCGGCCTCGAGCTCCTGGGCGGCCTCGCTGGTGCGGCGCATGGCCAGCGAAAAGAAGTGCACGTCGTTGCGCCCGGCCGCCTTGGCGTGGTACATGGCCACGTCGGCCGCCTGGATCAGTTCGATCGCGCTGGCGCCGTCGTGCGGATAGATGCTCACCCCCATGCTGGCGCGGATGT
>NZ_QWDM01000238.1 GCF_003996965.1 Flavobacterium cupreum
GGTATGAGCTTCTTCGACGATTCCGTTCATGATTCGCGTGCTTGGTCCACACTGATACCAATTGGTAATCCAGACCGCGAAGCCGGTATGAAACAAAAGTTGATTAGCATGATTGCCCGGCGAAACGAGGAAAATAGGAAGGGTGTCGTAGCCGTAAAAGACATACTCTATTTAAAACTGCTTGGCCCAATCGGAGATCATATTCGCCGTAAGTTGAGTCCTCCGCTAACTCAGGACGAGTTGAGAGCGATATCCGATTATGAGAACACCGGACAGATTCCGCGAATG
>NZ_QWDM01000239.1 GCF_003996965.1 Flavobacterium cupreum
GGTAGGCGCTCAGCCGGCGCCCGGGGGTGGCGACCCGGATCCGGGCGATGGCGGCCTGCGCGTGCTCTTTGAGGCCGAAGCGCGCGAGCAGGCCGATGGCCGCCAGCGGCAGCAGCAAAATCAAAGGCAGGTTGCGCGTCTTGATGAAGGCGGTGCCGAGCGAGGCGAGGATCTGCCCGACCGGCATGGCCGCGGCGATGCCGGTGGTGGCGCAGGCGGCGATCACGACCAGCACCGGATTGGCCCGCATCACGAAGCCGGCGATGATCACGGCCACGCCCCCCAGG
>NZ_QWDM01000023.1 GCF_003996965.1 Flavobacterium cupreum
ACCATAATCATAACTATTCCCTTCACCCTTTAGTTCATTATCTAGTTCCTTACCATTAAATCCGTAACGGTATTCTTCGGTGTCGGCATGACGGTTTGGTACCAGCATTCCAAAAGGATAGTAATCTGAGTAACTCACTACGTCCGGTACAAAGGCTGTAAAAGCAACTGTATTTGGTATTGATTCTACACTCGTAGCCACATTGTCTATAGCAAATTTATCAATTATATTGTCTTTTGCTCTGGTACGTAACCATTCGATTACAGTAACACTAGACGTCGCAGTGAATGTTACACTTTGTCTGCCAGAAGCATTATCTGTTTTTTTAATTATTGGGCCCGGACTTGACAAATCTGCTGCTTTAACCGTTATTTCAGGTGTTGCCATCAAATCTAAATCATACGAGATGGTATACTTTTTGCCCGCGGTGGTGCTCATAGCATAAGATACTCCTTTACCCGGGCCATCAGCAGTAATTACTGCTCTATCCGTATTGGTAGCAACGGCCTGACTGTATGTAGTATTCCAATTGCTGTTGGCTCTGATAGTTGCCCATCCTGTAAAATCAAAATTATCAAGGGCTACCTGAATTGGTTCACTACTCGTACGAACAAGTTTTCTATCGGTAATAACACTTAACACGTTTCCTAAATGGTTGGATAACTCATAATTTTTATCTCCAACAAAACGGTAGGAGGTAAGTGGCGTTCCGGCAACGGTGTCGCTTCCTTCTCCCTGATCCTCACCTTCACAGGCATCTCCGATACCATTAGCATTGCTGTCTTCCTGTCCCGGATTTGGTTTTATTCTGCAATTGTCACAAACATCACCATAACCATCTTTGTCGGTATCCACCTGGTCAAAGTTAGGTTTTAATTTACAATTATCACAGGCATCACCAACACCATCGTTATCAGCATCTAACTGATCTTTGTTAATCGTTTTTTTACAGTTGTCACAAATATCACCTACACCATCTTTATCTTCATCTTCCTGTTTCGGATTGAAGGTAAAAGGACAGTTGTCTTCTGTGTTTATATAACCATCTCCGTCTGTATCCTCATCCGGATTTCCACAATACGTTTTTTCAAAACTACTGCCTGACAAGGTCATTGTAATTTTGGTATCAGATAGTGATGTAGTACCTGCTCCTTCGTCCAGTTCAAATTTGTGTACTTTAATATCTTCCGGATCTTCCCCGTTATTGATACTATAGGTAAAGTCACAAATCTGTGAGATAGTGGCCGGATAATTTTGTACTACACCCGGTTGAAATTCAATAGCAGCTTTACCAAGCGTATTGGCCGGTATCTTGATTTTAAGCCCCGAATCACCATTGTCAAATCCTACATTTTCCTGCCCGGTTAATGGCTGGCTTGTTTTGGCAACTGTCGTATAGATATTCCCGTTAATGTTCAGTACGATATCGTAATTGGATGTCGCATTGTTCAATTTAATATCGGCTTTGAAATCCCATTCTTTTTCCGGAATCGAAATACCCTGATCTTCGGCTCTTTCGATTGGTTTCATGGTGTATTCTGTCAAGGTTTCATAATTCCTGAAAGAGAAACGGGTACGCTTCTTCAGTTTGATTACTTTTTTGTATTTGTTATGGTTACGACGATATTTGATTAACGAAATGACTGGTGTATATCCAGTACCGTCTTTTTTGACACTTACTACAATCGAACTTCTGTACCCGAAGGTATTATCACCGGGGAAATTGTCGCCTCCTTCTATCGACGATCCGTGAAGTGTGGCAATAGTAGTCATCCCGGTATTAGAAGGATTAATTTTAAAGTGTGAACTCAATGACACTGATTCTGTTTGCGCGGTTTTATTTTCAAATAAATTGATTCCGTTCTTCGCATCTACAGGCCAGGTCGCAGATTGTGTGTCGATAGTAAATCCTATTCCTGATTTTGCTTTTATATCTGCAGCCACTTGTGCTATGACAGCATTTTTAGCATCTGCAGTAATTACGTTAGAATTTTTAAGGGCTGAAGAAACATCTTTTGTGATTTCTCTTTTTCCTTTTTCTACCCCTAAACGGCTGCTGCCATAAATATCCTGTTCAACAAGATAGTATTTGGTAACGGCACCTTCTTTTACCATTTCGTACGTACTCAGTGTATTTCCTTGTGCATCACGCTCATAATAAGTGGTAGTTGCAGTTGTGCCGCTGCTTACGGTTTTGGCGGTTCTGTTTCCTAGACCATCGTATTCGAAACTGATAATGACCTGATCTGAAAGCCCTTTACTTTTGGTAACAGAAGCTACTTTACCGTCTACACGCCATTTTATTTCGTCCAGATTTTCTTTCGCATCTTTGATTAACTGACCTATTTCATCGTACTCGTAATTTTTCGCACTTTGGCTGTCGATATCAAATGACGTATCATCCGGTTTATTAATGAAATTGGTAAAGGCATTGTTCGGAACCACATCGGTAACATGGTCCAGTTTGTTGGTACCGGCAAGGTAATTATACGTAAGCTGATCCATTTGGGTTGTGTTTAACGCCCCGTTGGCTAAAGGCGCCCAGCTGTTCAGATAAGTGATATTACCATTTTTGTCGTATTTGTAATCACTCTTAAACCCGGTTGCAGGAGAACCGGACAGACCACCTGTGTAGGCAATCGCTTTGGAGTCCATGTTCTTGATACGGTTCAGCTGATCGTACTTGTAATAATTAAACTGAGTCGGGATCGGTTCGTTATTCGTGCCTGACAAGGAAGTGATCATCTCTTTGATATTTCCATTGTACAGGTTCGAAGTCCCTTCCAGTTTTTCCGCTTTGCTGTAGCTAAAAATAGTATTGTCAGGCGTACCAAATCTTGATTTGTAATCGCCTTTATAATAATTCAAAGCAAAACCAAAAGCATCTTTGGCTACGCTCAATCCGTCTTTACCGGCATCATAACCGACACCCAGTCTTTCGGAGTTTACTCCTTTAAGCCAGCCCTGCAGCGTATAAATATAATCTAAGCCCTGTACATTTTTATCTCCGATTTCCACACGGGCCAACGGACCATGTTCGTAATACAAATAGTTGGCTTCTTTTTCCCAGACCACATTGTCTTTACTCGTGTATACTTGTTTGATCCTGTTATCAGCATCGTATTCATAACGGTGTATGAACTGGTCTTGTTCTTTATTTGGCTGGTAGGTTACCTGATTTACATTTCCACTAATCAAATCATAATCATACACCACTTTTTTACGGTCCAGACCTAAAGTTCTTAGTTCTGTATTGTTATTGGTATGGTGAATGAGTTCTTTTACATTTCCGTGTACATCATAATCGTACAATATGGCATTGTCATATTTGTCATATGCTTTGATTGCGGTTACTTCTGAAGCCAGTTTGTCATAATAAAGCACAGCTGTAACTCTTTTATGATTGTTATCGGCAGCGTAAGCGGTAAACCAATTATTTGTATTTTCTACCGGAACGTCATACAACGTTTTGGTGATCTGTTCAAAACTTGCTCCCTGATTATAAGGGAATGCATCTGAAACCGCATCAACAGGAACTAAATCGGTCGTGTTTCCGAATACCAGTCTTCCGTTTTCATTAATCGTAAGCGTAACACCGTCTTTCACTTCAAATTGACCGGCCTCCATAATTCGGCCCAATCCGTCATAACGGGTGTAGCTGAAAAGCGGTCTTGTTTTGATCTGGTTGGCATTTTGAGAAGCTATAATTCTTCCCAAAGCATCGTAGGCAAATCGGGTTTCGCCTCCGTCCGGCGTTTTTTGCCATACCAGTTGGTTTAAGGAATTATAACGGTATTGCGTTTGCATTTTATGTTCCGGAGCAACTGCTACGCCATTGACAAAGGCTGTATCTGTTTTTTCCGGATTGTTGGCTCTCACGTCTTTTATCGCCTCATCTGAGGTTGGTTTTAAGCGGTCTACTCCCTCAGGCGGAACCGTTTGTGTAAGATTTCCGGCCTGGTCATAGTAGTATAAAGTATATTGGTATTCTTTGTCTGCAGCAGTCTGAGTCAGCGTTTCTGTTACGCCTTCTAAGGCAGCAGCAAGATAGTTTTCTTTAAACTCTTCTTTTTTGTTGGCAAAGAAAGCTGCTTCAATTTCTTGTTTATTGGCTGCTTTTACAGAAGCCGCGTACAGTTCACATGGTGTTTTTGTGATGGTTTCATCCGGGATTTCCAGGCTAAAAGTCGGAACCATGACAGCAGGTGCACAAATTTTGTTGGCAATAACATAACGGTCTGCAAACTGCATCCATACTAATGATTCTTCGGTAGGATTTACTTTTTGTCCTTCGATGTAAGCGTAGTATTCATTGATAACAGCACTTGTTGCTGTATTTCCGTATCTTAATTTAGTAGAACCAAATTCACTGATGGTTACAAACAATGGATTCTTAACACTTGTAATTTCCATTTTGGCCAGGTACTGTAAATAATCAGAACTGATATAGCCAAAGTTTGCTTCACAGAAATATTTAGGATTGATATCCATGTTTTCCGTTAATTTATAATCCGGAACCTGCATGCTGATTACAGAGGCGAAGGTACGCCACTTGTCACCACACACTACAGGAGCAACTACACTGGTAATACATACATCAGAACATTTGAAAGTCGGAACTTCCGCTTCAATGGACTGAACTGCTTTGCTTCTTCCTGTTTTTGACGATAACGCCATTTTGTTATTCTGGAATTCTACTTCTCCGTCTTTAGAAATAGTAACATACAAATCGTCTGAACTGTCTGCTTTTTTGCTGGTGGTTTTAGGCGGATACGTTTCCGACACAAAAGGACAGAAGGCTACGGCAGGAGCTTTGGCTTCTGAACTTGTTATTTTCGTAAAGGTATAATGCGAAATTTTACCCCCTTTTTGTGTGATGGTTCTGTTCTGACTGTCTACAAAGTTAATGACAAAAGATAAATCACTTGTCACGTCTATGTAGTTGATACGTCTGGCATTTTTTAGATTGATATCATAAAAGTTGATGAAATTCTTGTTGTAAACCGAACCTGAATTTTCATCAAACGTGATGCTTACCAAAGTATTTTCCGCAATGATAGAATATTTATCGATCACGACCGGACGGAAATTGTTCTCCGTATATCGGGTTCTTTCTTTTTGGAAGTGCGATACTAATTTAGAATCTCTCACAAAAGTATTCACCAAACTGTTTCCTGATACGCTTCCTGCTTTGTAGAAGTCCCCTTCAGCATTAATCTCATGGTTTCTTGAGATTAAGAAATCGTTTAACAGGTTTTTTACATTTGTTTCATACGCCAATTCCTCAGCGGCAACCACATTACACGAGATTACAGGCGTGTAGTTGTTACATGGTTCCTGATTCGGGTTGGGTGTGTTAACACAGTTGTCGCAATTATCATAAATTCCGTCACCATCTGTATCTATAGTACCACAATTTCCACCACCGCCACAGGCGTCACCTAAACCATCTCCATTATAATCCCATTCTCCACAAGGCGAACAACAGGTTAAATAAAGCGGTCTGTTGGTATTTCCGGACGTGATTCTTCCCGTTACTTGTCTGCTTGAAAACAAAAGACCTCTTCGGGTTGTGATTCTAACCAGGTTATAACCGCCCTGTAAATTTCCGATTGAAATATTCGTAATACGGTCTGTTCCTAAAGTGTAGCTTCCTGTATTAAGGGCAACACGTTTGCCATCATTAACAAAAATGGAAATACCTTCTGAAGTATTTCTCCAGGTTACCACATCATTTTCCTTAACGCCTAAATACGTATACAAATAACCATCTGTAAAAACAGGATTTTTCGTAATATCTAAACTGGCATTTCTAATTTGTCCTGTGGCCTGAAGATTGAGTACCAGTTTTCTAAAAGATTCATCGAATTTATCTTTTTTATCACAAGGTGCTGTTGCTAAATAAGAACATTCTCCAACGTTTGCTTTAGTAGTACCTTCAATAATTACTTCTTCCGGAGATTTACAATCAGAACTTGTTCCACTTCTTTTTACAAGCGCGATAATCTGGAACCTGTAGGTTTTGTCCACCATATCATAAGATCCCGGGATGTAATATACCGTTTTGAATCCAACGATATCCTGCCATCCTGGTGCATTTACACTGTTTCCACAGGCATCGTGATAGTCGGAGGTATTGTTGGTAAAACGCAATTCGATTGGTGTTGCAATATCATTGCCTAAATAGGTAAAACCAATGTTTAAAGTTCCCGAAGCATCTTCGAAAGCTTTTATTTTCGGTGTTTCTGAAGCGGTCTGTAAATTAAAGGTTGGGTTAACCTGCGCATTGAATAAATTTTTAGTCAGATACGGCATGCTGGTCGTCTTGAAACCATTGATCAATAATCCCTGACTTTGAATTTTACGGTCTACTAATCCCTGAAGAAAATATTCCATTTCAAATGCCATTGGACATTTTCCGGTTTCCATAAACATCGCTGCTTCCGTACTTGCTTTAATATCGGCCAGGGCCTGTGCATCACTAAGAGCAGAGTCATATCCATAATCGGCAGGTACAAATCTTTTTTCTTTGGTTTTGTACAAAGCAGAAGTTTCTTCGGAACAAGCCCATTCAATTCCGTCACTTCCTGCAGGTTTAGCGGGTTGATCAGAAATGGGGTCTATTAATTTCGTAAGTCTTCCATAATTAGTTGGATTTCCAACGGTTGTATATTTTTTAAACAACGTAACAAAGGTATCTGAGCTTTCAGGATTACCGATGCAATCATTGTAATTGTTGTTTTTACTTGCAAAAATATGAGCAAAAACGGTTCTTGTTTTTTGTTTTAAAGCAATATAATTCGTTTTGAAATTGCTCCATACCTGTTCTTTGATTGGATCTGTCAGGGTGGTATTAATCTTGTTCAGTAATTGGTCCTGACTCAGGTTTACGAAATCTTCGTATACAGATTCCGGAGCAATTCCATTCGTGTACACGGCAAAGTAATAAGAGGCCTGAAGCATGTTCAGTCTCTTTCCGTTGCTCATCACAATACCATCAAAATTGGTCGTTAAGGCTTCTCTCATTAAATCCCTGCGGAGTATAAAGTCGTCCTCGGACTCTAAATTGTTTTTAGAAATATAATATGGATCGCTATTATCATTTACAACATCAACTTTTGTTAACAGGGAATTGATTATTCCTGTTGGTGTAAAGATGCTATTGTCTTTAACGATATTATTTTCACTGTCGTAGTAATGGATGTCTCTTATTTTTTCATCAAATCCATCTGAGTTATCGCCAATGGTATTGAATTTTTCACATATGGCTTTATTGTAAATGTAATATTGATATTCCGGGTGGTATGGTAATAACGCATTGGCCCACTCAGGTTTCCATAAGGGTACAAAATTGGCCACATAACGCAGGTATTGCGGCTCCACTAAAAATACATTCGGATCGTCACTTTCAGGGTCACGGTCTGCTTCTGTTACAACAGCAGCATCTACCAATTCCGGACTATAAAGGTTTTCTCCCACTAATTTTACACGGATTTTAGATATGGTCTCGTCTTCTCCATGCCTGTAATGACCTCCAACAGGTTTTCTCCAGTTGTAATTGGAAACTTTAATTTCTACCACTTCCTTCGTATCCGGAACGGTATCCATTGCAGTGGTGTAGCCAGCGTATAAAAATTGGTTCTGATCGTTGAAAATACTTAGCGGGTCTGTTATTTTGCTCTTTGAAGGATCGTTGATTTCGTCGTCTTCAGATTCTAAACCATCCACGGAACCGTATTGGCCATGCGGACTCACATCCCCTAATAAATTTTGCAGGTTAAGATTACAAACATTCACCGGTTGTGCGCACAATTCACGACAGCCCGACAATAAACTTCTGAATTCAAGTTTAAAGGCATTTGCTTTCGTATTGATCTGAGTTTGCGTCAGGGTAGAAGCAGCATTAGAATCAGTATACTGAGATCCGTTATGCTTAATAGTACTTATCGCAAATTCGGCATTTAGGTTTTTAAGAATGTACTGTTTTTCGGCATCCACAATATACGATTCTCTTTCGCTGGTTTTTCCAAGCGAAGAAGGATCTGTTGAAAGTTTCAGTTTAAAAGCATCACACTGTTCTATGGTAAGATTGTCACATACCAATGATTCTTCACAGCTTTTGCAGGTTACGTTACAATCTTCCTCTTTGATATCCGGTTCTAACCCCGAATAGTCCGGAAGACATTTTTTATCGAGTACCAATTGAGCGATATAATCATTGGCATATCTGTTTAAGACATCGTGATCTACTTTAAGATCTTTGCTTAAAGGATAGGTTCCGACTTTTAAGAACTGACCATTATTTAAGCCTTTGTATTCTCTTTTTGCAATCGTCAGGGCAACCGGGGCAAAAGTACTGATACTCTCTGTTCCGAATTTTGCACGCAACGGATCAGCTCCTACAAGTAATTCGTCGGCACAGTCATTTTTCATACCCATCGACCAGTCATACACAAACGGATATTGTTTTCCGGTCAGGCATAAGTCGGTATAAGAACCCACTGTTTTGGTCAGGGTGTAGGCAAATGTAGTTTCACCTTCTTTCACCACCGACACAGGAACGTTTAATCTTATTCCGTCTTCTTCTATACCGGCAACTCCTGAAGAATATTTATCGTTGTTCGATAATAAATTGGTAGTTGTGATCAGATGCAGATTATCCTTGGTTTCATCGTCTAAAGACACCAGATTTCCTTTGTTGTCTCCAATAAGGGCAGTCGCCACGGTTCTTCCTTGCGGATCCACATAGGTAACGCTGGCCTGGCTGTTCGGGTCGATTACAATATTTTTTTTGTAACGTTTGAAATCACCAACTTTATATCCAAAAAGACGGTTTAGTTCTTCCTGTTTTGGCTGACCGTAGAAATATAACATTTCATGGCCGCTTCCAATCTGGTGGTCTAATCCTACGCCTCCTTTTCTTTTGATTCTTCCTGTATTATCAGGCGTATATTCTACCTGCGAGAACGGATATCCGTTTGCATTTGGAACAAAATCCTGAAAATTATCAGCAACAGCATTATTCTCTGAATAATAGTTACCTGCACCATTTGCATTCGACATTTTGGAAGCCGGTACCGGAGTACAGTCCAAAACACTCGGGTTATCCCAGTCGAAGTCATTGTGGGAATAAATTGTGTTCCCCATGTTTTTATTGAGGTCATTATAATAATGAATTCCCGATGAGTTAACAGGCGCCGGCAGTATCTCTACAGCTGGTCTTCCCTGTGTGTCGTAGATTACCTCTCCAACAATGGCTTTTCCCTGAGTATCGACTAATTGTCCGCCGGAAAGTTCTTTTCCTTCTGTATTGGTCTTGGTTACAGTCTGACGGTTACGTAAACTTCCGTCGAAATAACTTACGACCTCTTTCTTTTTTCCGTCTTCGGCAAAAGAAGCCTGGTATTGCCAGTTCTTTTTACCCAATTCGTGTGGCTGGTCTATTTCAACCACGTTCTTCCAATCACTTATGTTTGTAAAGGTGTCGGTCAAACCCGAAGACCACATTCCGTAATAGTTTTTAGCAATATTATCCAGAAAGCGTCCAACAGGTCTTACCCTGTATACCAGATAACCATTGGAATACACCAACGGAATTCTGTACCCCAGTTCTTTTGTCTGGATTCGGGTACTGTTTTGTTTGAAATCCTGTTCGGTTAAGGCAATTTCAGCCGGCATTAATTTACTGCCGTCTCTTTTGTAGTTGTCAATCCACGTCCATTCCAGTTCGTATTCTACTGCAGGGGCAACAAGGTCTTTGGTCCAGTTGATGATTAACTCATCTGCACCGTCACTTACTTTAGAAACTACAGTTCCTCTTGTCGAATTGTACTTTACAAATTGGTGCGTAAGCGGAAGCACAGAGGTAAACTGTGTATTGCTCAATTGCATGTTGTAATAGCGTTCGGTATTAAACTTCAGCTCCAGATAGGCCGGAGCATTCGTGATATTGATTTCAGTGGTACCATCGGCGTCAAAATATTTGATCGATTCAACGATGACCTCTGCTTTATGAACGCCCGGTAAACGGTATATGGCGTAATCGTCAAATTTCTTTTCTTTTGTTGCATAATCGTGTTTGATTTTTAAGGTCAAAGAATTCTGGAACGTTTTTACCGCTCCGGTCTTGTCCTTATAAGTAGTAATCGGGTTTCCGTTTTTATCAAGCGGAATCACCGTTAACACGACCTGGCTGTAATACACACTTGCAAAAGCGGCGCTGTTAGTCGTCTCATCAGCAAAACCAAAATGAATGGATACTCCCGGGTTTACAGAAGTAAAGACATTTTGCTTGTCGATGTCGGCAATTTTAGAGTCTGTTACTTGCAGCTTTGGCTTTCCGCTCAGTTGATTGCCCTGTTTTTTATCTCCTAAAGTTTCTTCCTGCTGGCTGAAAGCGAACAATGAAAACAGTGTAAATACAAATGCTATTAGATGCTTGTTGATATACATATATCTATTTTTTATTTTATTTATTGGAAACTCTTTGATCGATAATCTCGTACTTTTTCAATCTTTCGGCTAAAATGATTTCTTTTTTGGCCGATGTTGTAAAATAGGTCTTGCTATTAAAAATCGAAGCGTTAACCGGATTTCTGTTATAATTCGTATTGATAATCTCTAATCTCGGATAATGTGGATCCGGGCTTCGGTAATCTTTCGAAAAATTGACTACTGTACTGTAATAAAAGGTCTGTTTTTGTATTAAAAAGCCTTTTGTAATCTGTACGATAATCTTAGAATAGGGAAGACTCGAGTAGGGTTTGGCTACCAGGGTTATTTCCCAATAGGTTTTGCGATCAACAAATTTTTCAATTTTGCAGAGAGCCAGCAGCGGTTTCATATCAAAATCCCCGGCGTAATTGGGGACCGGATCTGAAATCTCCAGGGCTTTCTCCGGATGGCTTATTTTCAGATAAACGGTTTTTGAATTCAGTATTTCGGTCTCGCCGACTTTGGTATAGACTTCATTTCCCGCATTCTTATAATAAGTGCCTTTGTAACTTTCCTCGATTTTTTTGGAATCGAAATCCTTGTACAGGGCATAACTGGATTTGTATTGTAAAGGCTGGGCAAGGCTGTATTGCTTCGCTACTTTCTGAAAAACCTCGTTTACCGTCTGTGTATGTGCTAAACAACAAGTGAATAAAACCCATACGTATATTATTTTTTTACAGAACATACTATTATTGGGTTATATTAATTACACTACCGGAGCGGGTTTCCTGAATGGTTTTGATCCCTTTTGCGGTTTCTTTCTTCACACGAACCAGGCCGCCTTCATTATCGTACTCGTAAAAAGTACTGTAATTGTTTTCATCCAGTTCCGACATCAGTTTGAAGGTTACAGGATCATAAACAAATGATTTGACACTTCCCCGTAACGGATGAATTCTGATATCATCAAAATACACCGGGATACTCGGGCTCATGTTTTCCAGCTCGATTGCCATGGTAATGGTTGCTGTTGGTATTTTGAATTTCTTCACGACACGCTGCCAGCCGTCGATAATATCACCATTTGCTTTTACTACTAATGAATCAATTCTTTGGGCAGGGATGTCCAATGCTTCTTTATTGTTATAGAAAACGATTTTGATTATTGGGTTTTCGTAATTCTTTACTTGTATAAAAGACTCTTCTTTTACCCAGGCACTCAGGATATATTCTTTTCCCGGTTCCGGTTTGAAAGAGAAACAGTCATCACAGAAATCTTTTATGGCAGCAGTTCCGCAGACTACTTTTCCATCGGCTAATTTATCTGAGAAATAGGTTTCATCTGAAGCCAGTAATTCAAAATTATCGTGTCCGTAATACGTACCCACCGTAAACTGATTGATGTCTGATAACGGGAATTCAGTTGGTGAAAGATCCAACAGGTACTGTAAGGATTTGGTAAGCCATGGTGTTGTTCTTGCTGCCAGATTATCTTTAGGCGCTAACGACGGATTGTAATTAGGATCCTGATCTCTTGGTATGCCCTTACTGGTATACGAAGCCCTGTCAATGTAGAAACCGTTTTCGATACCCACTACATATAAGTGAGGCAGTTTTGGTTCTGTTTCTGCTTTATTATTGTTGTTGAACTTTTTAAAGGTGGCTCTTAAACCAGCAACATCATCCGTTTGTGCACCATCGGTTACCATGATCACAAAAGTTGGTTTCATCTGATAGGCTAAAGCGCCATCCAGTCCACTTTTCCAGTAATCGGAAGCCTGGCTGATTCCTTCTTGTTTCCCGTATCGTTTTCCTAACTTATCGATCCAGTCGTTAAACAAGCCTACATTGCTCATTGTCATTTTAAGAGGAGCAATAAAATCCGTTCTTGTATTTAAATCACTATCCGACATACCGGTGATGGAAACATGAATATTAGATCCGATATCGTCGTTGGTTTTGGCTTGTTGCAGCACAAATGATTTTAATTGTTTTTTGATTTTATTGAATTCGGTTGCATCAATAGAACCTGATTCATCTATAACAAGCGCGACATGCGATACACAAGACAATTCCTTAGGACAGAAATCAATATTTTTAACGTGACCGTCTTTCGTATTTGGAATACCATTGTTATACGTAATTGTTACAGTAGTTGCTGTAAGGGCATCCTCATATTTACTTAAATCAATTGCCAGAATCGATCCCGTAGCAGATTTAGGAAGATAGACATCACTTTCCGTAGCGGTTTTGGTGAAAGAGAAGCTTATAGCACTGCTGGTATTGATAAAATTGTAGATCATGGCAGTCTTCTCCGTAGTATACGGAGCCATTGCTGCAATCTCTTTGTGTGCATACACGTTTACATCACTGCCGTTTGGAGCGGTTGCCAGTTTACTAATCATGGTAATAAACAAACGGTGCATTTCCGGAGAAAGTGGATTGTCTTTGGTACAGGAAATAAACGGTACACACTCGTCAATCGTAATATTTTTGGTAAATAAGCTCACACATTGTGATGCTCCGTTGGCTACTAATTCAATTACATAGTCTCCGGGAAGCTCTGGTGTGAAAGTATAAAGGCCTGTTCTGTTGGTTACGGTATTGACAATATTTCCTGAAGAATCGGTACTCGTCCAGGTATAGTTCAGATTCGTAGATGTTGTTTCGAAAGCAAAATCAACCGGTTCTTTTGCACAATATCTGTCTACCACTTTAATGGCTTTCGTGAATGTGGTCGAACATTGATTAGCGTCTTTCACAACTAAGGTCACCACATAATCGCCAACTTCCGTAAAGGTATAGGAATACGATCCTTTAGTACTGGATGGCATTGTGTTTATCGGGGTTCCGACTGCTGTTGCTGCAGACCATTCGTATGTTAGACCAGTAGCAGTAGTTTCGAATGAAAACTTGCTTTGGGCATTGGTATAGAATTTTTCTGCGGTTGATTTTAAAGTTCCCGGTGCTGATGGACAGTTTGTTATTTGTAATGTTATGGCCTCTCTTTCTAAAATTAGCGGTGACATATCAGGATTAGTAATATGATACGCTTTACAAGTATATACCCCGGCATCTGAATCGGATAAATTGTTAATTGTGTATGTTTTATTAGTAGCACCTGTAATTTCACTGCCATTTTTGAACCATTGATAAGTATCTAATTCGTGAGATCTGTTATCCGTGTTTAAAAACATATCTAAAACAACAGAACTTCCTGAATTTTTATTAATTGTTTCTAAATTTCCAATTTTTGCCTGAGGTGAGAAATTGAATGTTGTTTTTGTAGCTTTATATGATGGGAACTGATCTATAAAATCTATAAAACGTAAATTATTATTATTAATCTTTAAAAATTTTAAATTAGAAAGTGATGTTAAGTTTGAAAATGCTCCGGTTAATTTATTAGAACTCAGATCAAGATTCACTAAAGCAGTAAAGCCTCCTACGTTTAAATTAAAGTTTCCTTCCAATAAATTATTATTTAGAAGTAATGCAGTAACTGATTGACAATTTGAAATTTCATTTGGTATTGTTCCTTGTAGCAGATTATATGATAAATCTACTGTACGAAATGATGAAGAGAGTCCAAAAGTGGAAGGAATATTTCCGGATATTTTATTTCTGTTTAGATATAAAAAGTTAACATTAGTATTTTCCCCCATATCAGAAGGAAGACCAGTTAAATTGTTATCTGTTATTGATATTAAAAAAAGTTTAGGTGCTTTAAACAAGGACGAAGGTATTGTTCCGTATAATAAGTTAGTGTTAAAATTTATCTGTTGTAATGAAGTTGCATTTCCTAATTCAGTCGGAATACTTCCGGTAATTTGATTGGTTTGCAGGGCTAGTTCTTTCAAATTTTTCAGATTCCCTAATTCGGGAGGTAATGTTCCGGATAGTTGGTTACCACCTAGATAAAGTAATTGCAATTTTGTTGCTCCTTCAATTTCATGAGGAATACTTCCAGTAAGTTGATTATCTGATAAATATGCAAATAATAATTCCGGCATAGCACCAATTTCAACGGGTATATGTCCTGTTAACTTATTGTTGTTTATTTGTAAATTGTATAAAACTTTTAGATCTCCAATCTCTTTAGGAATTCCTCCTGTTAGATTATTGGCATTTATATCTAAACGTCTTAGATACGGTAAATCTTTAATTTCCGATGGAATTGGACCAGTAAGATTATTTGAAGATAAAATTATTTCAGATACATGCCCATTATTAAGACGTATTCCATACCAGCCACCGGCTGCTCCCGAGAAATAATCAACAACGGGATTGTCGAAATTCCAACCTGTTTTATTTCTCCAGGTTGCCCCACCTGTACTATTATAAAATGCCATTAAGGCGTTCTTTTCACTTTGAGGTATATCTGTAACAGCAGAGGTACGTGAAGTATAATTTTTTAGTAAAAGTTTTGACTCCGCTTTTGCTATAATTTCTGCATCTGTTTTTCTCATTTCAGTATATTGATGTATTTGAATTTCTCGCATACGAGAAATCTCAGGATTCAAATCGTGATCCTTAACACCATGCTCTTTTAAAGAAGCGGTTACTCTGGCTACATCAAAACCAATCGTTGCATCACTCAAATCCTGTGCAAAGGACGCCAATGAACAAAACACCATACAAAGAGTGGTTAGCCAGTATTTTTTTATTTTAAGATTGTTTGCCATAATCTAATTTTCTTTTTTTTATAACTACTTGTCCGTTAAAACAATTAGTGTTTTTTATCTTAAGTGAGTTATATTTTTGAACTAGAGTTTGTTGAACTTTGACCTGTTTTTTTTGCCTGTGCAGTTGCTTTTTTGACAATGTTGATCACACCGGTAATTGGAATACATTCTGCGATTGGACAAAAATCAATATTGCGAACATATCCGCCGGAACCGTTAGTTCCGTTGCTATAATTGGTCGTAACAGCAGTGGTGCCCTGTGCACCGAAATACTTACTTAGATCAATACTTGTAATTGCTCCCGAGGCAGATTTTGGAATGTACACATCATTTTCAGCTCCGTTTTGAGAAAACGTAAAGGTTACAGCCGCATTTGAATTACTGAAATTGTAAATGCTGTTGGTTGTACCTGCCACATAAGAAGATAAAGCGATGATCTCATTACGGGCATACACGTTTGCATCTGTTCCGTTTGGAGTACTTACCAGTTTCGTGATTAAATTGATGAACAAACTGTGTATTTTTTGTGTAATAGGATTGTTTGCCGTACAGGAAACAATTGGTGTACAATCTTCTACGGTAATGTTTTTCGTAAATAACGTTTTACAACTTGTTGCCGTATTTACGATTAATTCTACTTCATATTCACCACCAAGTTGCGGTGTAAAAGTATAAAGGCCTGTTGTGTTTGTAACCGTATGTACTATAGTACCCGAAGCGTCTGAACTGTTCCAGGTATAAGTTAATCCCGGAGTAGTGGTTTCAAAGCCAAAATTTATGGGTTCTTTTGCACAATATCTTTCGACAATGACCTGAATAGTTTTTGTAAATGTTGTCGCACACCCATTGGCATCTTTCGCAATTAAGGTTACTATATAATCCCCGGCTTCTGAAAAAGTATAGGAATAGGATCCAATTGTATTGGATGGTGCTGCATTTACGGGAGTTCCTGCCGCTGTGGCGATAGACCACTCATACGTTAAACCGGTAGCCGTAGTTTCGAATGTGAAACTGTTTGCGGCGTTGGTGTGGAATTTTTCCGTGGCTGCTTTTATACTTCCTTCTACTATCAGACAGTTTGTTATCTTTAATGTAATGGGTTGTCTCTCTAAAATAAGATTTCGATTTGCTATTGCTGCATTTGTAATTTGAGGATGTGTCGATAAACAGTAATAATATCCTGCATCGGCCAGCTTTAAATCCGATATAGTAATTTGTCTCGATTCATCCTGAGAAATTAGTACCCCATTAGGATAAGCCCCTTTATACCATTTAAATTTATCACTGTCGGTATATCTGTGAATTCCATCATCAGACATGGATAAAGTTATAGAACCACCTGTACCACGATTTATTGTTTCAGCCAGATCTGTTTTTGCCTGAGGGGCATAACGAAAACTAAAAGCAGCAAAGCTGCTATACTTAGAAAAAACAGGTTCTATATCAATAAATCGGAAGTAATTTTCAGAAATATCCAAATAGTTTAACTTAGGAGAGGCTAAATCAATAAGGGGACCACTGAGTTTATTTTTGGCTACATTTAAGGAAGATAAATTACTTAACTGGCTAAAGCCGGAAGGTATTGAAACAATTGAGTTTGATTGACATCCAATCGTTTGTAATGAATTTATACCCGATAACACTGAAATGTCTGTTATCATATTAATTGTAGCAGTGAAAAAAGATAATTTTTGTAATGCTGAGAATTCAGAAGGCAGAGGGCCTTCTAGCTTATTGCTGTCGATTTCCAGAGAGTTTAAATTTACCAGATTACCTAAAACTTTCAGGTTGTTTTTCAAGCCATGTCCTTGTAATCTTAAAGAGGTCAGATTCGTTAAGTTTTTAAAACTTTCCGGAACTGATCTGTTATTATAATCCAAAGATCCTGCCTTATTAAAGTTATTCCAGGTTAATGCCAAAGTTGTCAATGTAGGAATTTGCCCAAGAATACTGTAGTCTCCTTCTAATTTATTAAGATATAAATCTAATGTTAGTAACTTCGATAATTTATAAAAATCTTCAGGAAAACTACCACTTATATTGTTAGTGGATGCGGTAAAAACTTGTAAATCTGTTAACTTCATTAGTGATTGAAGATTTCCATCAAGGTTACATGACTGTATATTTAATAGTGATAGTTTTGTCGATTCACTGAATGTATCAATATTTCCTCCCTGTATTTTGTTTCCCTGAAGCCATATTGCTGATAGCTCTGTTAAAGCATTTAGATTTGGTAAAACTCCCGTTAAATTGTTAGAAGATAAATTCAGCATTGTAACCCTTCCTGCACCATCTACACTAACTCCAGCCCAATCCCTTGTTACTACTGAATTAGGATCATTTACTGGCCAGGCGCCTTGATTATTTTTTGTATTTGTCCATGCAGCGCCATTAGTGCTGTTATATAAAGCAATTAAAGCTGCTTTTTCCTGGGCAAGAATCTCTGGGCTGGCTAATGTTGTCTTACCTGTGTTTGCTTTTTTACTTTGCTCAGATTTAATTTTTTGTGAAATATTATTTTCTATTTTGCTAGTTTCCAAATACTGACGTTTTTGTGCCTCACGCATCATAGAGATTTGAGCCTCCATATCCTGATCTTTAATGCCGTGTTGTTTTAAAGCAACATTAGTTCTGGCTGCATCAAAACCAATCGCTGCATCACTTAAATCCTGTGCAAAAGAAGCCAGTGAACAAAACACCATGCAAAGCGTAGTGATCCAGTATTTTTTTATTTTAAGATTCTTTACCATAATCTGATTATCATTTTTATAACTACTTGTCGGTTAAAACAATTAGTGTGTTTTTATCTTAAGTGTGTTATATTTTTGAACGATTGCCTGTTGAACTCTTACTTGCTCCATTTGAAGGAATAATAGTCATCTGACCAATAGCCGGTAAACAGTCTGCAGCAGGGCAGAAATCAATATTTCGAACAAATCCGCCAGCAGGATTATTCGATCCGTCGCTATAATTGGTAATGACCTCAGTAATTTGCTGCGAACCGAAATATTTGCTTAAATCAATACCTGAAATCGTTCCGGATGCAGATTTTGGCAGGGATACATCATTTGAAGCTCCATTTTGCGTGAAAGAAAAACTTACAGCAGCATTGGTGTTTACAAAATTGAAAATTCTGGTTCTTGAAGTCGAGGTATACGAAGCCAATGCTATAATTTCATTACGGGCATACCTGTTTACATCCGTTCCGTTTGGTGTAGTAACCAATTTATTGATTAAAGCAATAAATAAACTGTGTACTTTTGGTGTCATTGGACTGTTTTGTGTACAGGAGACAGGGTTGCCATTACAACTTGTTATTTGTACATATTTCGAAAACAATGTAACACAATTCTCGGCATTGGTTGTCGCCAACCGGATCTCATAATTTCCGGCTGTAGGAGGCGTGAACGTATAGGTGCCTGTTGTGTTTGTCTGTGGATTAATAGTTTGTCCTAGAGTATCAATAGCTTTCCATTCATAATTTAAAATCGTATCAGCTGTTTCAAATTTAAAAGTATAGGGCGTGTTCTCACAATGTGTATCACGAACTGATATAAGACGGCTGAAAGTTTTGCTGCAGCCTGTTGGGTCTTTAGCGGTTACTGTAACAAAGTAAGTGCCCTCATATTTAAATTTATAGATATAGGGGACCGTGATATCAGGATCACTCGTATTGATTATTTCTCCGCTTTCTAATGCGACAGCCCAGCTATACGTTAAATTTGTTGCAGTTGTAGTAAATTTAAAAGGAACGTCCTCGTGTGTAAATACAGTTTGGGAACGATTATCGATAAAGCCAATTATTGCCGGATCACAGGTAACTCCTGTTCCCGGGCAAAAATCAATATGTCTGATTTGTGAACCAAAATCACAATACTCCAGATCAGAACCATCTTTCTTTTTACTCATTTTTCCTCCGCCACTGTATCTGCTTTTACAGGAAGTTATAAATTGCTCTGAAGTCATGTATTGACCCAAATCAGTATAGATGGAATCTCTTATAGTTTTTTTAAGCTGTTCTATAGTTGTTTTTTTCGAATCATATCCAATACCCCAACCAATTACAGCATCAACATCATATTCTCTGTCCGGAGAAAATGAAAAACGGGCTCCCACAATTTTTTCTCTGCCACTTACTTCAGTATATTTTCGTGATGTTGATACATAATTATATATTTTATCCTTTCGCCCATTTGTGATATAGGGTTTTAATGCTATAAATTCTGCGGTTGGTGCACTCGCATTAATCTGAGCATCTGTTTCTCCCTGAATAGATCTCGAAATAAGGTTTACTAATAAATCTTCATATAAAGCTTTTACTTTTTGGGATTTTGGATTATCATTCGTACAAGAGTCTGTAATTAAACATACGATACCTTGAACCATATCTGTTTCACATCCGTTAGAGGGGTCCGTAATTTTTAAGTGGAGTTCATATTCTCCCCCTGAAGGTAAGGTCATAGGAAAGCTGGCTTCTTCTGAAGTGCCTATTGAAATTCCCTTAGGATTAAAAAGTTCCCATTTATAGGTAAAATCTTCCGCTGGTTTTCCGTAAGAATAGAAAGATAAATTATTAGATTCGTTAGCGTAAATTTCTAAACCGTTATCGTAGGGAGATTTATCTGTGGCTATATATCCTGATCTTTCTTCTGAATTATAAATACAAGGTTCAATTGGCGTTATCAACTGGGTTAAATTAGTAATACAGCCCCTAAGGTCTTTGGCTTCTAATTCTATTCTGTATTCCTCAATAGAAGTAAATGTTACTGGAAAAGTCGATTGCGTTCCAGTAGTGATTAATGTTCCTGCAGCATTATACAGTTTCCAAAGAAAAGTAAAGTTTGCAGCATTGTATCCGATGGGATTACTTAATACCATAGGCGTTTCAACATGTAACGGAATTCCCCTCCAATAGGTTTCTATATCGAAAGAACCCTGAAAACGATCTTCAGCTGGTACAATGCAGGCATTAGGATCTCTTCCTGTGATTGTTTTTTCATAATAGGAACAACCTTGAGAATTGGTAACCTTTATGGTAACTTTATAATTTTCCGCTCTGGTTAACATAATTGGGAAATTAATTGTATTTCCTGATTTAACGAAGGTCCCATTGGCGTCATATAAATTCCATTCATAGGTTAAGCCTGAAATAGGACTGCCATAACTTCCATACGTAAGATTTACCGCAGTGTTAATAAGTGTTCCTCTGGGATCCCCGTAAACATCATTTGTGAAATAAATTTCACCTCTTCGATTCCATGAATCGGTACATTCCTGCGCAAAAGAAGCCAATGAACAAAACACCATACAAAGCGTGATTATCCAGTATTTTTTTATTTTAAGATCGTTTACCATAATCTAGTTATCTTTTGTTTTTTATGCTGGTGTTTTTCATAGACACCAGCATGTTTTTATCTTAAATGAGTTATAGTTTCGAACCTGATTTTTTTGAATTCTTATCTGGTCGGGATGGATTTGCTAAACCAAAGCCACTTTGAATAACTCCAATAGTTGGTTTACATGCTTGGGCAGGACAAAAATCGATGTATCGGATTTCTGATTCTTTATAGCAGTCAGTTGTATTTAAGGATATCTTACTTAGCTTTTTTGTTTTTTGTGCTCTTTGAACGGTTGGTGGATTCTCCGGGTTTGGAACAGAACTTTGCTGGGCATTCTGAACATAACACGAAATCAAATAATTATCTGAAGAAGTATACTGACTTAAGTCCATGTAAATTTCAGCTGCAATATTCGCAGAAAATTGCGTTAATGTACCATCATAATCCGAATCGAAATTCCATAATCCTTTTTTCAGTAAGATCTGGACATCATAGTTCCTGTCTGGTGAGAATGAGAATCTAACACTAATTAATCTTCCCTGTTCATCTCGTGCAGTAGTATAATTATAGATCTTATCTTTTGTACCATTTGTGATATAAGGTTTTAATGCCTCAAATTCATCTGTGGCTCTGCTGGCATTAATGTGCTCATCTGTTTCATTAGTAAGAGATCTTGCGATAAGATTCTTTAACACATTCAGATAAATGTTTTTTACAATTTCCGATTTTGGATTTTCATTAGTACAGGAGTTCTGAATCAGGCAATTAACCGGTTTAGTAAAATTAAGAATACACCCTGCTGCATTTTCAATAGCAACATTCACTTTGTAAAATCCAGCTGTCGTTAGTGTTAATAAATGTTTTTCCTGATTTCCGGAATCTACCAATTCATCATTGGCATTGTAAATCTCCCATTTATATGTATAAGATCTTGTTATTTCGCGATCAGGGCGAAATCCTAACTCTTTTGTCTGATTGATTTGTAGGGTTGATACCTCGGCATTGTCCTCATTTTCGAAAGCAATAGAGCCGGATAGATTCTCACCACTAAATGCGCAGGCATCCATAACTTCCAGCTCTCTGTCAAAATAATGAGGACAGCCATTACGGTCTTTGATTGTTAATTTCAGTTTTAAATTATCCGATGTTGTTGGTGTAAAAACAAATACTTCTCCTGTAAAAGAGGTTATAGGCGTATCGTCCAGCTTGGTTAATTCCCAATTGAGTGTAAGATCACTTAAGTTCCACATGCTGTAAGGCCAAAATGTAAATTCATTTGGCTTGTTTATTAAAATATTAGGACTATAATATTCAGAATGAGTACGATTATATATAATACCAGTTACAGAATTTCTACTGCAGTCATATGTTGGTGTAAATGTTTTTTCAAAATGGGTTATACAATCATTAGAATCCTTAACATCTAACAGTATTGTATATTCTCCTTCTCCATATTGAAGGTAAAGTTGAAATGGATTGCCTCCCTGTGGATAATTATAAGTTCCACCATTTTCGGGGATCTTAACATTCCATGTATAAGTAAGATCGGTGGCTGTAGTTTCGAACGTAAAATTGACATATGTATATAAAAAAGGAGTTTCAGTGTCCATTTTTATTGTACCAACTATAGGCGTACATTCCACTGGTTCAGTAACTTTTACAGTTTTATACAATTTAGTTATACAGCTGTATTGATCTGTAATTACTAATTCAACTAAATAATCGCCAGGAGTGGTATATGTCCATTCTGCCGTACTTGTTGTTGCGGTACCAATTTCAACAGAGTTTGTGTTATAAAAGATCCATTTATAAGCAATATTCGTTGCTGCTGTCTGTAAAGAGAAAACAGCACTGTTGTTGGTTTTTATTTTTTCTGTTGATGTTTTAATGGTTCCGACGATTTCAGCACAGATATGTTTTACTTGTACTGTGATATATTTTTCGATAGTAGTGAAGCAATTATTCTCGTCTGTTACAGTTAAACTAACTTTATAATCGTTGGCGTAAGGGTATACTAGCGTTGGATTACTTTGAGTTGTCGTTAAAAGTGGCGTATTATTTAAGCTATGGAATGTCCAGTTATAACGAAGATTACTTGCAGTGGTTTCAAAAGAGAATGTTGTATTTTCATTTGTGGAAATAATTGGATTTGCTGTTTTTATATCTCCGGAAACAGTTACACAAGGCGGTTTTACAGTTACTACAGCAGTTGTGCGGAAAGTATTTGTACATCCGTTAACGTCTGTAACTACAAGTTTAACGTTGTAATTTCCAGGTGCATCATAATACATGTCTGCTGTACCGCTGGTAAAAGTTGCTGTACTGCTATTTACGGTTCTATATAATGTCCATTGATACGTTAGGTTTGTCGCTGTTGTATCAAAAAAGAAATTAGCAGTTGTTCCTACAAATATATTAGGTAATACTGTTTTTATTGTGCCGGTAGCAGCAACACATGAAGGAGCAGTTATAGTTATAGTTTTCGTGAAAGTTGTAGTGCAATTATTCGCATCAGTAGCAATTAAAATAACTTTATAAGTTCCGGCAACTGTATACGTTTGAGAAACAGTGGCCGTTGTTTGAGTTTCTTTAATACTATTATCAGCATTATAAAAAGTCCAGTTATAAGTTAAACCAGTTGCAACAGTTTCAAGAGAGAAATTGGTAACCGTATTTAAAGCAGGTTTTTCAGTGTTTAGTTTAATAACGCCTAACAATGGATCACACTCATTAGGACAAAAATCAATAAATTTTATCTCAGATCCATATTGACAATCATTTGGTTTTAACAAACTTTTACCTGTAGATTGTTGTGTATAGCATGAAACTAAATATTGATTTGAAGAGCTGTATTGGTTAAGGTTAATGTAAATCTTAGATTCAATTAATGACAAAAGATCTTCCATTGGCATATCTTCCTCGTAGCGCAAACTGTGAGGGATTGAGATATGTATGTCAGAGGCTCTATCAGATGCAAAAGAAAAATCTACACCAGTAAATTCACCATTAAGATTTCGGGTTGATGTAAAATTGTATATTTTATCTTTTAAGCCAGATGTTATATAAGGTTTTAAAGCATTAAATTCTGCTGTAACGGTACTTGAATTTATTTGAGCGTCATTTTCACCTAACATAGCTCGCGCTATTAGGTTTTTTATTAGATTAACGACTAAACCTTTTACAACTGAAGATTGCGGATTAGTTTGCGCACAGCTGTTTGGTATCAGACAAACTATAGATCTTGAAAATTGATGAACACAGCCACTTGTGTTTTCTTTAAGATCTAATACTATTCTGTAGAATCCTCCACTAGTAGGCATAATCGGAAAATTCAGGCTGGTGCCGGAATCTACTAATTGATCATTTTCGTTTAATAAGCTCCATTTATATTCAAAATCAAATGCAGAACCATAACTCTGAATTGGGAAAGTTACGTTTGTACTTTGATTTGCAATAATTTTTGCAGCTCTATATAAATCGTTATCACTTCCCACCTGAACAAATGAACGCCCAAATTGTGTTACGTTGTCACAAAGAGAAGATCCTGTTTTAAGGTTTACTAATTTTTGGAATGTAAATTTACAACCATTAGAATCTATTACCTCTAATGTAACATTATTAGTGCCAGGAGCGATGTATGTATAGTCTACAGTTTTAGTGGTTATAATAGTAGATTCACCATTTTGAGTAAACGTCCACTTATAACTTAAATCAGTTGCAGCAGTTTCAAGAGAGAAATTAGTGTTTGTACCCACAAAAACTTCTGGTGTAGATGTTTTTATTGTTCCTACAGGTGCATTACAATTTGTATTTACAGTTGCGATTACGGTTTTGTTAAAAGTAGTAACACATCCATTCGAATCGGTCACTTCTAACTTGATATCATAACTTCCTTGTTGTGTATATATATTATCTACACTATTTGTTGTATAAACAGTAATTCCTTCATTTCCTAAATTATAAAATGTCCATTTATAAGTTAAATCTGTTGCCGCAGTTTCCAAAGAGAAATTAGTATTTCTATTGGTAAAAATTTCCTGAGTTGATTGTTTGAGTGCTCCCGTAACTACATTACATGCTGGCGGACAAAAATTTATGTTTTTAATTTCAGAAGAATATCGACAATCTTTTGGATCCAAAACTGATTTTGCCATACTTCTGTTATTCTGGTCGTAAACCCAGCATGAAGCTAATATTTCATTAGAAGAAACATATTGGCTAACATCTACATAAACTGCTTTATCAATTAAATAATTTAAATAATCAGGAGTAACGCCGTTTGTATACACACCATCTCTGATCGAAATATAAAAATCGGATTCTCTATCTGGCGAGAATGAAAAATTCATACTAATTATAGCATTATATCTATCTCTGGTCGTTTTATAATTATATATTTTGTCTTTAGGAGAATTTGTAATAAAGGGTTTTAAAGCAATAAATTCGTCTATTAAACTACTATTGTTTATTTGAATATCAGTTTCACCACTTGCTGTACGTTGAAGAAGTTTTTTTGCCAAAGCTCTGGCTAATTCATGTACCTGAGATGATCTTTCATTTGTTTGTGTACAACTATTGGTCATTTGATTACCAAATGCTCTTGTAACTTCAGTGCTGCATCCATTAAAAGCGTCAGTGACTTTTAAAACGACTTTGTAGAATCCAGGAGATGTTAGTACAATAGGGAATAGTGTATCAGTTCCCGTACTTACTATCTGTGCATTAGGATTAAGTAAACTCCATTCAAAACTTAAAGGCCTACCTGTATCTGAATAATATGTTCGATTTAAACCTAAATCAATTGGTTTATTAAGTTCAACAAAAATAGCCTCTTCCGAAGTGTCATAATCGCCATTTATAGTAATTTTACCGCCACGTTCTGAATTACTCATTTCACACTCATCAACACATGGTAAAATAGCGTCAAAATTGTTAACACACCCTGTAACGGTGTCTGTCAGTTGTACTAGTACTTTATAATCTCCGATTGTTGTAGGTGTAACATTAAAATTTTCCCCGTTTCCTGTTTTGATAATATCGCCATTTGGACTTAAAAAGCTCCAAGAGTACTCCTTATTATCTGTATCGGAAGTAAATGAATTATAATAAAGGGTTAAATTGGTATTTGGAACAACAGGCTGCAAACCTTCATTTGAGAAGGGATAATCACGATCTTTAATCATTCCATATGTGTAGCAATTATATATAGCATTAAAATTCCTGCTAAAAGTTGCAGTACAGCCAGACATGTCTGTTATCTTTAACATGATTTTGTACGTTCCTGCAGTTGTAAAATTTAATCCAGATATATAATTATCGTTACCAATAAAAGTATTATTGATAGTATTGTCGGGATTGTAAATGGTCCAGTTATAATGAAGGTCTTGATCTGTATTGGTATTAAAATAAAATTCATTATTAGTATTAATGTAAACAGTATCATTTTCTCCGGAAAAAATAGTTCCGGTTTCCTGAGATGGACAAGCTTGTGGTTGAGTAACAGTTACCGTTTTGTCTATGTTGGTTTTACATCTATTTTGGTCAATCACAGTTAAACGAACTCTGTAATTTCCAGGTGCATTAAATGATTTTATTCTATAGTTGCCGTAGATCGTTTCATCGATGTTATTATTTAAATCATAAAATGTCCATTCATACGATGAGAAGTTGGAAGGTGAATCTAAATAAAATAAGGAATTAGCATTTACCAATAAATTATTCGCCCCAGTTTTTATCGTTCCTGTTACTATTGGACAAACTTGTGGAGCTATCGTAATTGTTCTATCAAAAGAAGTAGTACATCGATTCTCATCAGTTACTACTAGATTAATCTTATAAGTTCCTGGTAATGGATAATACAGACTAGGTGAACTATCTATTGTATTTAATAAGATAGTAGTATTATCTAAATCATAGAATGTCCAGTTATAAGTTAAATTTGTCCCACTATTTTCAAAAGAAATATTAATATCCTGATTTGCTGAAATAGTCCCCGCAGGAGTTTTTATTGTTCCAACAAGAGGTTCACAGATAACATTAACATTTAAGTGTATTGTATTCTTTGTCAAGTACAAATTTGATTCCCAGTACGGCTTATATGTGATATAAGGATTTGTAGATATACAATAATAATCACCACTATCTTTAAACTTAATATTTTCAACGGTAAGAGTCCTTGATGTTGCTCCAGGGACTGCTATTGTGGTATTACCATGAAAATGATACCATTGATATGTGTCATTAGGTGTAAATCTACCATCTTCATACATCGTAAAAGTTACCGATTCACCAGAATTTTTGACAATAGTTTTTTCTTCATCAACAAAAACCTGATGGGGGTAAGAATAGTTTGAATAACCCATCTTACTTCTATAAATCGAATGCTCCTCAATTGTGAAATCTACAAAACGGAATGCATTACGATAAAGTCGGAAAGTGCTTAAAGGTAACGCAGTTAGATTAGGTATTTTACCGCTTAATCTATTATCATTTAATACAAGTGTAGATAATTTTGGTAAATTTTTGAAGGTATCTGGGATACTGCCTGTTAATTTATTTTCACCTGCCTCGAATTGTCTTAGTTGTGTTGCTTCTCCAATTTCCGGAGGTATTGAGCCCGTAAAATTGTTTAGGGATAGTCGTATAGTGAATAAATTTTTTAGCAGGCCAAATTCAGCTGGTATGGAGCCACTAAGTTGATTATCATAGGCCCAAAAAGTGCCAAGATTAGCTAAAGTCTTTATTTCCGATGGGATAGGACCTGTTAGGTTATTATAATCAAAATATAGGGTTCTGGCAGTAATTAATTGGCCTATTTCCGTAGGAATGCTTCCGGTTAATTCGTTACTAGGGAAGGCCAACCAATCAATTTTAGCCAAGTTACCTATTTGAGGCGGAATTGATCCGTTTAGTTTATTTCCGGTTAGCGTAAGGGATTCAACTTTAATTAAGTTTCCTATTTCAGGTGGAATATTTCCACTTAATTGATTATATCCTAAATTAATCCTTATAAGATTAGGCATTAAAATCTCTGTTGGAATTGATCCAGTAAATGCATTAAAGTCAAGACTTAAATATACCATTTTTGATAATTGACCTAGTTCGATAGGAATGCTTCCTGATAAATTATTATTTCCTAAGTCTAGTACTAAAAGATCTTGTAGTTGACCAATTGCAGCAGGTATATTGGTGCCAGATAATAGATTAGATTTAATTGTTAAAGAGTAAAGTTTGCTAAGCTGTCCAATTTGAGAAGGCAAAGTACCATTTAGATTGTTGCTTTCAAGATATAAGCCGGTAACCCTTCCGCTTGGTTCAGTAGTAATTCCATACCATCCTGTATTTGTATCAGGATTCCAGGATGTTATTACTGCATTTGGATCATTTATAGCCCAAACACCTTTGCCTTGCTGTGTATTAGCCCAGCCGGCTCCATTAGTACTATTATACAAAGCAATTAAGGCAGCTCTATCCTGAGCTAATTCAGCAGGAGTTGCTAGCTCTTCACTTTTCATGCTAGATTTAGCCGTTTTTTTAATTTCTTTCTTATAAGTATCTAAGCTTTTGATATTTTGCAAATATTGTGCAGTATGCATTTCTCGCATTCTCGCAACCTCACTATTCATATCAGCATCCTTAACTCCGTGTTCTTTCAATGAAGTAGCAACCCTTGTAGCGTTAAACCCAATTTCCTGATCACTATACTGCTGAGCAAACCCCGCTATCGTAATAAAAAAACTAATTATAGTAAAAACTAATGTGTATTTTAATTTCATCTGGCTCTTCATTATTTTTTAGCGGTTACAGCAGGTGCAGGTGTACTACATGAAACAACCTGTTTTTTTATAATTGCTTTTTTACTCGGTGCTATTTTTAAACTTTTTCTTCCGGTGTGGGATTGTTTGTCGGAAACAGAAACATCATTTACTTTCAGTTGTGCCTGGAAGTCAAAGTGCGAAGCATTTCCGCAGTTTGATAAATCATAATCCTCAAAACCATCAGAAGCAAGTTCGGTGTACTTGGTGTTTGAAGCTACAGCAACCGGGAAACGATTGTTGTATCCGTACAAAGCAGAAGAATAACGTTTTAAGGCATCTTTATTTTCTACTTCCTGTCCGGCAGGGCTGTACTGTGTTACTTCCGATGCAAAAGTCCATCGGTCATAGTTGGCAGCCGTTTTTCCCCAGGTATTTTTAGTTGTATCAAATACATAGAACGGGAAGAAATCATTGAAGAATCCTGTTTTACGCGGAGTCGGATCGATGGTGTAATTTCTACCGGTTAGGTACGCATACGATTTATTGGCTCTCCAGTTTCCTAGAATATTGTACAGGTAAGGGTTGAATGATCTTTTTAAGATATCATCTTCCTCAGCCGTATTGTTTTCTTTCTCGTATTCAAAGGTCATTTCACCATTAGTGGCAAAGGTCATTTTTGGTAAATCACATTCACACTGAGAAGGCCATTTGTCATTGTATTGTACCGCAGACGCATTGACGATTCTGTTAACGGCAGTAGTAGACATATACGGATTTTCACCAATGTTTCCTTTTACTTTTACGATGGTATTATTCGCATCATAATCGTATAGTGGATTTGTCATAGATGTCACACTTGCCATAGAAGCCATTTGCATGTTTCTGTATCCGGAACGGATTACTTTCATCTTAGCCGTATTGATTACTTCCGGTTTGATCAGCAATCCTTTATCATCAATCAGTTTGAAGTTACTGTCGGTCACATGTACCGCCCAGGCTTTCATTAATGTTTTCGTCTTTTTATCCGGTGCTAAACCCGTTAACCATAATTCGTCACCATCAATCAGATAATCAGATTCAAGATGCGTTCCATTCAATTGGTATTTACCGCCTGTTGCCGTGATATCCCATTCCAAACCAATATTTTTAGAGGCCTGACTCATTCCGGCATATGCCCAGTAAGCAGGAAAATTCAAACTGAAATATTTATCATTGTATTCATTGACCGTTTCAGTCAGTAATAAATCCCCGGTTTCTGCATCCCACGCAAGGTTCTTTGTCGATACTTTTGAACCAAGGTCATAGGCTATTTTTTCTGAAAGAAGTGCTGTAGTATGGATTACTTTAGTAGTCACTGCAGTTCTTATTAAACTTTCATGTCTGGAATAACTTGGCAAAGGAACCGGCACAATAACTAAAACTAAAAACAAAGGAAGACCGGCAGTATTGAAATGAATACCTGCAGTTTCTGTATTAGATTTGCTTTCTCTGA
Source organism: Flavobacterium cupreum (assembly GCF_003996965.1). Taxonomy (GTDB): domain Bacteria; phylum Bacteroidota; class Bacteroidia; order Flavobacteriales; family Flavobacteriaceae; genus Flavobacterium; species Flavobacterium cupreum. The sequence goes on from NZ_QWDM01000023.1 coordinate 29,711, forward strand.
AGTCATTGATGACGTCATAATCGACGCCAACTAATTTATCACTAATCACTCCTTTTGAATCAATAGTCTGAACCGTATTGTCAAGCTTTCCTAAACTGTTACGGCGATTTTTGCTGGTCGGTAAGGTTTTGTATTTGTAATCAACGCCCGAAATAAAATCAGTCTGACCTTCTGCGTAGACACGCTGGTTTTTCATCTTACCATCCATATCATTGGTGTGAACAGCAAATCCCTGAGACAAAGTAATATGATCTTTCACACTCAGGTTAAGAATGCTCGCCAGGGCCGATGATTTATCATAATTAGACGATAAGGTCGTACGATCCGTAATGGTCGGATAATCTTTAGAGGTGTAAAACTCTGTTACCACAGATCCGGTAGCGTGTTTTTTTACGATACTGGTAATCTCATTAGACGCATTTTGTTTATCTCTTGGAAGATTGGTAACGGTTACCCTGCTGTAGGTTATTTTAGGAGAAGGGAAGAAAGATTCCCCGAAAGGCTCTTCCACATAATTGCTGCTGTCAGGTCCCAGTAATAATTCTCTTTTCTTTTCGTCGTAAAAGGGCTTCACAAATGGGTTCTCTTTACAACCCAACGGTTCGTAAGTTGCCACTCCTGAAGATTTTCCGTTTTCAGCATCATAAGAATAGATCTGACCATACGATTGCTGGTAAATCTCTTTGGTTGGATTATTAGTCATGACATTCCACTGGTCATTGATCCTGATGTCATGTACCCTGCTGCCGCCACCAATTTTTCTCGATTCCGGCTGAAATAAACGGATCCATGATTTGTCGGTTACAAATTTCGATGCAATACCGTTTTGTTCCAGTTTTGCATTTGGACTTTTAAAAATGTCAAGAAGGGTTGGGATCCAGCCGATAAGTTCCATTACGATACCTTTCAGGTCGGTGGTGTCTTCTTCATTAGTCATGCTGTACACCAATCGGTTTAAATTTTGTCTTCCAAAATTCCACCCTGCTTTTGTAATTGGGTTTACTTCCGATTTTGCATTAAAACCGTCTCCTTTTCCAACATAATCCACAGGAATGGCTACGTATTGTTTTCCGTTTACTTCCAGAAAACCATAATCGGTATCGGCTGATTTTTTAGAAATATTGACATATCCCGTTACATAATCGTACTTATCACTCCCGTCAATTCCTGGTATTGGAGTGGGATTGGCCATGTTTAACAGGAACCTGAAATAAAGGGGATTAGAAGCCTCTCCGAGATTTCGTATATATTTATCGTAAAAAATCTTTGCAATTTTCGGATCATTGATAGCCAGTTTATCATCTATTTTATGATCTAACTCCACATAAATATATTCGCCAAGATTTCTCTTTTCGATTATGTTAGAAATGTTCGATGCAGTCAGTCCTGTTTTAGGACCGCTTCCTACCACTTTAAACATTTGCATGACGTCTTTGTTTTGTACCGAGCTGTAATCATCTGACTCGTATTTTAATTCCATTTCACCACCGGATGGCAGGTGAATCGATTTTAAAAGCCAGGCTGCAGCGTATTCGTCTGCAGTCGCTCTGTTGCTTTGATCTACAAACGGATACTCGGCATTAGAAAGATTAGATGTTGTATCAGGACCCAGTTTGTCTTGTGGAAGTTTGTAATTCCCCCATACGTCATACGCTTTCATATCGTATGCAGGGTTAAAACCATAGGTAAACACATACGGAGTGAATTTACCCATATTAGAATTTTTATAGGTAAAATAAACTTTGCTTAAGGTTAGTTTCCCTTCTTTGGTAATACTGTTGTCAATACCCGGACACAAACTGTAGTTGTATTCAAAGTTGGCTTCCTTTATTGGAGTAGCTTCGTCTCCAGAAGCTAAATATTCCGGTTTGGAGTATAGTGAGATTTTATCTAATTTGTACATTTTAGATTTATCGCTCAGGCCACCATTTTCTCCCTCAACGCCATAACCATCGTTTCTCACGGAAAGGTGAAAAATAGCCACGTGGGTTTTGGTTACAATTTTTTTAATGTAGATCAGTTCTTTTTCCCCGTACTGATAATTTCCCTTGTTGTCTTTCCTGCTGGAACGCAAACCTTCGTCGTAATTGGCGTGATTTTTCAGGAACGGAATTCTCCATTTGTATAAATTGTCTTTATCAGGAGTTTTGTTTTCGTATTCAAATTTGGTATAGTTTCCTAAATCATCATCTGTCGGGCCGTCATTTTTTAAATCCTGATAGTCCGGTGACAGTACTGAAGTTAATAAGTAGGAATGTGCATAAGCAGGAGTAGTTACCCTGTTGAAGTACTGGTCTCCGTCTTTGTTGTTTTTGGCAGAATTATCAACGCCCGGATTGTATTCTACCAGACCTTTATCAAATTTAACTTTTTCGTTAGGGTTACTCTTGTTACTAACATCAAAGGTTACTTCTTTTTTAATGACGTTATAAGCTGTTTTGCCGTAGATGTAACGCTCACCGCCTTCTTTGGTAATTCTTACTTCGGCCGTATGATGATCTCTGGCATATTCGTTTGCCTGAAGTTTTGAACCAAATCTTTTGGCTTCCAGTTTGGTTAATTTTTGTATTGACTGATTTCTGGACAAACGGGAGGATTCTCTTTTAAGAATTCCGGTGTTGGCAATCGTCCCGCTGTTTTTTGAATAGTTAACATTAGTACGTCTTGAAAATTTACCACCTTCTAACCCAAATTTTACAGCATCATAACCTCCCATTTGGGTGCTGAATAAATCTAACTCTTTGTCTACATGTGCCCCGCCAATATTTTTGAAAAATACTTTTTCGTAATCGGGTCTGTTGCCATCTTTTTTCTCTTTAAATCTGCCCAAAGCAGGATTTAATGTTTTCCATACTGCTGAACTGCTTTTACCTATTGTAGCCGTAGCATCAAAACCCCAGTGAACACCACCACCTGCACCGAATTCCAATCCCAGGTTTCCTCCGGCAGTATCGTCATTGGTTTCATTATCATATACATAACCTACCTGTGATTTGTAAGGACGGTACATTCCGGATATTCCCTGTCCCTGAATATTGTAGATGTCATAGGTATTACTGGTAATCGGTAATGAAGTCGTATTTTTATTAAAAGTCCGGTCTTTTTCTCTGTTAAAATCTAAAATGTCCGAAGTGGCAGCATTATAGGTATTCTCGTAGCCGTATGCTTTTTCTATTTTGTATTTTTCGGAATTCTTGATTCCCTGACTGGTTCTGTATCCCGTAAATTTCATTCCGGGCTCGACACCCCAGATTTCTCCTTCTATATTTAAGTTAAACATAAAATTGGTTGAAACCATACCCACTCTTTTTGTTGGAGTGTATGAGGCATCAATAAAAGAGATAGCACCTCCGGCGCCAAATGATGGAGTACCATTGATCATTTCACCCTTATGTTCACCACCCATTATTTTGCGCTGCTTATCATCTTTTCGTGATCGGGAAGCTGACATAGTAAAACCTTCAATACCTTTTCTGCTGTTGTAAGTAACACCAAGGCTCCCTGTTAAAACGTTATCTTGGGTTGTGCTATTTTTGTTTTTATTATCCAGAGTAATGGTCGGAGATGCAGAAACGCCTTCAGAGGCAGAAGATTGCAAATCCATTCCGACTCTTAAGTTATCGGCAATCTGAACACTCATACCACCACTGGCAGTAGCCCCGAATCCGTCATAATTATTATATTTAATAGCCATTCCGACGCTTGCCCTGGCTTCACTAACACCAAAGCCGGCAACAAAAACATTAAAGTTAGAACCTACTGTTACATTGGGTTTCATGCTGTTCTCATAAGTCATTTCATCCCCGTTAAAATCATCCGGAAGGCCACGTAACTGTCTTGAAATCTGTCCAACGTTCAGATCCCAGCCTAAGCCTACCCACGATGCTTCCTGGTCCATGCTTACACCTGAATTATAGGCTAAGTTGATCGGATATCCACCAACATCCATAATAGGAATGTTGTAATTGAAGTCCCCGCTTGACAAATCAACCATATCTGAAGTTCCAATAGGAGTAAAGGACTCAAATTCCGGTTGTGAAGGACCTCCGGTCAATGCATAAATCTGCATCGGTTGAATTGTTTCCAAAAGAATCATCATTGCTAAATAAATAGCAAGAGTTTTTTTAAACTTATTAATTTTTGGCTGAATCATAAGGCTATTTGAGTATAGGTGTCTTTAAATTGAAATTTTAATGTTCCTTTTCTAAAAAGATAATCTTCGTAGATCAGCTGTATTTTTTCGTTGGGATCAATCCCGGAAAAAAACAGTAAAACTTTTTGATAAGGCGCTATTTTATAATTGCGTTCGTAAGTAACCCCCGAACAGGCAATGGTATCTTTTTTTGAAGTCACGACGTAAAAATCTTTGTCAAGTCCGAAAGACATATATTTTACCGCATCGGTGTAGCTAATACCGGTAAATTCTTTTTCAAGTAAATCTTTCTCTTCGTCCTGCTGAAAAGTGAATTCTATAATACGCTCTCTTTTGTTTGCTTCATACAGGGAGTCTACCGGAATCAGGTTTTCGGTTCCCAGATCTTTTAGAAGATAATACTGAATAGGTACTTCGGTTGCGATAAAACCAATGTCGTCGACCTTTTGGGTGTAGGCACGGGATTTCCATCCTATTTTTTCTAAGTTAAAATAGCGATCGCGGATTTCTGAATTTCGCGTATCTTCCTTAGTCTCTTTTTTACAGGAAATACATAAAAAAACGAAAAGGATACAAAACAACTTATTTAAGTCCTTCATATCTCTTGTTTATGTAGGTAAGTAATTCTTTGGTTACAGTGAGTTTTTCGTCCGCGTATAAAACATTCGTTTTGTTTTCCGACCCTAAGATTAACTGGTAATTATTCTCTTTGCAGAAATCTTCTGTGTAACTGTGTATTCTCGACCAGATTTTGGCAGATTCATTTGATGCAAAGGCCTGGTTGAACTGTTGAAGTTCTTCTTTTCCTTTAATAAACTCAGCCATTAAAGCTTCTTTTTGCGATGCAGAAATAGATTGTGATTGTATTTTAGAATATAAATTATCAAGTGCTGTTTTTCGGGTTATAAATTCTTTTTCCCCAACGCGTTTCAATTCAGTGGTCATTACAAAGCCATCAAATAATTCGCTGTTGTTCACATAAACAATTTTTGTTTTAGAAATAAATGAACTAACTATAATATAAAATATTAGTGAGAAAATTAGTAAATAATTGAAAATGAGCAACAAACGGCTTTTATTTTTTATCACGGAAAGACTTGTTAATTTTTCGGTAAAAATATAATTTTATTTTTCTTAACAAAGAAAATTCTCATTTTATTTTTGTTAAATCATGAAATATTTCAAGTTTCTTGTGAGATTTATTGTGTTTAATTCAACAAATTAATAAAAAATGGCATTATATTGTAATGCTTTACTTACGCGTTTTTTTGTAATGCAATAATAATGAATATGTTGCGTTGCGGATGTCTTACACAATAAATATTTTGGATCGACGTTGCCTGGAAATTTCGCCGTAAATTATTCTTGTAAGATTGTGAAAATTGAAAGTCAGTTGGATTGCATTTTTAGTAAATAGAAGAAAATAGTAGAATAACGGCCTTAACCTATCTTTTGCTTATACTGAAGAATCTCTATGGAAATGAGCTTAAATAAAAAAAGCCACAATCATATTGATTATGGCTTTTGGTACTTGTTTTATATTTGAATGTGGTATGCTTTAATTTCAGGGTACTAATTCAGAAATATTTAAAAATGATACTTAAATTCAGAAAACAGATACTATTTTATTATTTTGAAGATCTCCGGATTGTTTTGCGTTATACTTCAGTTATGTTTTTAGTTGGATACAATTTTATGTTTACTTAAATGAATAAGGAAGAATTAAAATAAATTACGAATGCCTCCCAATTTTTTTGCAAAAGTACAAATAGAAGTTTTAATAAATTGTCAATTTTAGGTTAAATTTATCAATTATAGTGTAAATTTTGATTTATAAATAGTGTACATATTACACAATAAACAGTTTTGGAGTAAAAAGCCTGTTAATTTAAATAAGTACAATTTTAAAATTAACTTTTAATTTTTCAGGGATAGTAGCATAGGATGAAAAGGTGGCATGTCTGATAACAAAAATTGGAGTCTGGTGTTAGGCATAGTCTTAACCTTATCATAATATGCGCCAACAGAGAATACTTTATCTTTAATCTAAAATTAAAGTTATGGAAATCAATTGGACAATAATAGGAATTGTAGCTGCCGTTTTAATTGTTTTAATCTTATTTATGATTAGAAAAAACCAAAAGGAAAAAAAGAAGTTGACTGCATTCTTAAATAACGACTTTAAGAAAAACGAAGAAGAGGAGCCGGATGTAGATAATACGGCAAATGAACGATAGTTTCTAATATTAGGAAGAAAAAAGAAAACCCTTGTGAAAGCTAGTTTTACAAGGGTTTTTAAATGATGTGGAGAATACCGGATACTTTTTCCGTAAAATGACACAAAAAATAATTGCTTAACCCACTATTTGCGTTGCAATAAACATATATAAATTAATAATTTGACACGAATTTGACACCAAGTCAATAGCGAAGCGGTTGTATAAAAAACTTGTAAGATAAAATAAAGAGGGCTTTTTGTGAGTTGGTTTGCGATCAGCAAACAAAGGAACAATAAGCCCTCTTTATTTTATCTTACCCCTTATTCAACACCCTTGTACTGTAATTATTCAACGTTCCTATTTTACACCCTCGGACGGTAATTATTCGAAAGCTCTATTTTAATAGCTTGGAAAAAAGATCGTTCAGCACATTGTCTGTCCGCACTCATACGGTGGTTTTTTTACCCCCGCCCCCTTTTTTCCTCATAACTTCCCGATTTTTCGCTCTTTCCCTTTTTTCCTTTATATCCTATCTTCTTTCTTTTATAAAAAAAATATAAACATTATAAACAATTGTAAAATAAGCAACAAATTCAAGGCTTTAACCCTGTTTATAAATTTGTTTACATATTTTTTTGTTTACAAAAAAAATATAAACATTTGAAAAAGGCAAAAAAATAAGCCAAAATTTAATTTTGGCCTTATCGGGAAAATGGATATGTTTTTGATAATCTATCAATTCAAGTTATACGTTAGATTTATTATTCTTAAGTAACTTTTTTTCGTCTTGGCATTGTTGCAATTTTTCTTCCAGTAACTCAACATTTTTTTCAAGCGACAAAATATATTTATTATCCTTCTCGGATAGTTTTTCTTTATTTTCTTCTGGATTTACAAACATTTCACCTTTTCCTGTAATCAACCATTTTGCTGAAATACCCGGATATTTATTTAGAATTTTCTTTAATATTTCACCACTGAAATTAGATTTTTTTCTCACACCACTCCCTATTGAGTTATTAGAAGTATCAATTTGTTTTTCAAAAAACATTACGGAAACCCCCATGTGTTCAATGATTTGTTTAATTCTTTCACTTATAAAATCTTCTGACATAGAAAAAAATATGTATTTATTAGAAAATAACTTGTTTATTAGAAAATAGTTTGTACTTTTGGTTCCCGAAAGCGGATTGAAAACCACTTAAAAACAGATCAAAAGCAACCTGCAATATACAAAAAATTGGGTTGCAATATGATTGCAATTTTTGTTGCATTCATTAAGAATACGTAATGCAAAACAAGTGCCATGTTTTAGCAAAATTGGTATAGTTCATTGAAATATTGAGACCCTTAAAAAAGAGGGAGTTTTACCTCCCTCAAATTTCGCTAAGCAATGCTTTTTGTACTTAAACAAGCGTAAGCGATTAGCCCGACTGCAATACTTAAAAGTAAGGCGTTAGGTTCGTTAAACTTGAAATTCACAACAGCATTGCCTTTCCAAACTGTCATTTGGATGGGTTCGTTTTTCATAAAATAAGAGTGTAAGTACGCAAGCTTTATTGCAGCGTTTAGCGAATGCAAGGGTTTCTTTTTTCAAAAAGTAGATTTTTTTGATAACCGGTGCAAATTCCTGGAACGGATCTGAGTGCAAAAAGTCTACAATTTTTATAACGTAATTAATTTATAAATCATGGATAACAAAGTACTACAGTTTTTAATCGCAGGCGGTCTTTTACCATTAGCTCAATTTATAAAAAATAAAGAAATAATTCTGTGCCCGGAAGATCAACCAGATATTAATAAAATCAATACTGACGAAAAGGAGTTTAGATTGAAAATAAAATTTTTCAAACTCACTATTAAAGAGGGTTTTTTCTGGAACACACAAATTTGGGAGATTAGAGAAAAACCACTATCAGATGAGCAAATGGAAAATTTGTTTAAAAAATAATTAAATAGTTCATTGAAATACTGAAACCCTTATAAAACAAAGGCGGAGCATTGCCCCGCCTAGTTTTGTTACGTGGTCACTAGATAAATAAAGAGTTTGGCAAAAGCTTCACCCAATCGATATTCTACTGACCGTTTTACTATCGGCAAAACTGTAACATTCTTAACATTCACACAAACTGGTATTTGTATTTCCATGTTCATTCATGGTGTTAAGATTGATTTGCTTAACACCAATCAAAACGAATATAAGGGTTTCTTTTTCAAAAAGTAGATTTTTTTGCGAACCTGGAAAACCTGCAGCTGAGGATCTGAGCGTAAAAAGTCTACAATTTTTTAAAAAGTCAAATAATATTAATCATGGATACAGACAACAAAAAGACAAACAGGCGGTACAGATTACATCGTAAAATAAAGCGTCTTTATCGCTTTCAGGTTCGTCAGAAAATAATTTATGTACCTGATTCGGACGATATGACAAATAAAGCTTTAAGAGAGTTACACGAAAAATTTAATTATCAAATTCAATTTGAAATACCATCATGATAAACGAGAACCAAAAAGACACAATAATTGCAGTATTGGGTAAACAGTACTCTCCTAAAATTATTGAATACCTGAATAAAAAGAAAATTTGCAATTCAAATGGCAATCCTTTTTCCAGTGCATCAATTCAAAAAATAGTATCAGGAATTCAAAAAAATGATATTGTCGAATTGCAAATCGTGAACCTCGTAACCGCTGTTAAAAAGCGTAATGAAAAAACTGCTAAAAAACTTCAAACCTTACTCTAATGGAAAAAGACAGCTTTCGAAAAGAGTATAGAAATTTAAGCAAAACGCTTCGGATTGTAAAACTTTCAATTGTTGCACTTATCATTATTAATATAGTGATTGTTATAATATTAATTCTAATAAACCTTTAATCATGGCACTTTTCAAAACAGTAGAACTAATCGCCTATACACAAAGACTAGAGTTGCAAAGGGAAATTATGCCCCTTGCAACGGTTTTTACACCTCACCAAAAAACAGAATTAGACAGCCTTTACGACAAAATATTAGAAATCTGTCATGCTGCTATTATTAAGGAAAAAGAAGTAATAGAACCTATCATTTTATAATGATTCCGGTAAATAATTACAACTAACAAACTACACCAAACCAGTAAATACCTATAATGGCTAACTATAAATTTAACGTTGAAACACTTTACGAGAAAACCGATAACGGTTTAGATATCATAAAAAAATATCTTGACAATTGTGACGGTTTCAGCAAAGCGTTAGAAAACGACAAAAACGCTTTTAGATACAGAGATACAGATAAATCTGCGTCCTGTTATTTGGTAAAAAACGATAAAGGTCTAAAAGGTAGCATCGGGGTTAATTATTGGCGTGTTAAGGATTTTGGAGGCGATTTTTTCACCCCTATAGGCATTGCAATGGAGCAAAGCGGTTTAGATTTCTACCCTTGTTTAAAAATGTTGTACGAATGGTTTAATCTTGACGGGAACAATACTTTTTTTACTGCCACGGTCGAAATAACAACCCTTGACGATAAAGACAAACGCCCCTTAGACTGGTTCAATGTTGTCACAAAAGAGCATACACAGCTTGATATAATCGGAACTTACGTAACTGCTGAATTGGCCAAAGAATACGATTTTTTCAGCGTAGAATATTATGAAAAAATATTCATCAATAAAAAGACAAACCAAAAAAATCATATCAAAGTTTCGGCAACTGAAAGTTTCCCGATCTTTTGCTATATGCCTGAAAAAACTTGGTGCAAAACTTATGCTCCTTTTTCAAAAGATAAAAGTTTTAAACACGGTTATTTAGGTAAAAAACCTGTTCGTCACGTTTACGGATTGCAAAGAATTATCAAAAAATATGATGATAAAATTGACGATTTCAACAGGCAAATAAAAAAAACAAAAGGCGATAAAACCACTGAAATTAGATTAATTGAAGAACGTGACGCCTATAAAATACCAAATTGTATAGTCGCTTCGGGTGGTTCTGACGGATTAAATGTTGCGAGTTTAGGTTATGATCTGATTTGGTACAACTCCGAAAGTGAACAAATCAATTACACAGAATACAACCAACTAAAGGAAATCTGTAAAAACATTTACAATCTTCCTGATCTTGACGAATCGGGCGTTAAATATGGCTATGAAGTTGCTGAGAAGTTTTGGAATATGAAAAGTATTTGGCTTCCTAAAGAAAAACTGGGAACAAACGGCAAAGATTTCAGGGACTGGATGAAATTCTACAAAAAAGCGGATTTAGGTGCTGTTAAATTCCAGTTTGGAAACCTTCTTACAGGTGCATTAAAAATGAAATTCTTTGAAAAAAACGAAAAATCCAAACGATGGTCTGTCAAAACTTCTTATTTGCATTATTTCCTTAAGATAAAAGGATTTCACTTGTATTACCCGGAGAAAAAGTACACCGAAAAAACAGGCGTTCAGGAATTTATTTTCATCAGGATAAACGAGCATATTGTAGAGCAATTTTTCCCTAATGATATAAGAAAATTTACGGAAATGTACCTGATTGAAAAAGGCCAGCCGATTGAAGTTATTGATCTTATAAAAAATACGGAGCAATTTAATGAACCAAAGCTTTTATCAATGGATAAAATAGTTTTGGATTTTAAAAATTTTACAGAGGAAACACAAACATTCTTTTATAAAAATCAGTTTGCCACCATTTCAAAAGACGGTATCGAACTCAAACCCTACAAAGATTTGAAAAATTATGTTTGGGATTACAGAATTGTAAATAAAACCATTTTTGCTGAAAAGCAAAGCTTCCGCCACTACAAAGACGACAATTGCAACGATAGGGTAGAAATTTTGCAAAAGGATTGTGACTTCATGAATTATCTAATAAACGGCTCTCGAATGTCTTGGAGAAAAGAGTTAGAAGAGCCTTTCGGGGATTTTTCAAATAACAAGGAACTAAAAGAAGCGAAACAAAAATATCACGACGAAAACCGTTTTAATCTTTCTGCTGAATGTTTGACAGAAAGTGAGCGATTAATTCAGGAAAAACACTTCTTAAATAAATGCTTCGGAATCGGTTATTTATTACACAGGTACAAAATTGAATCCTTTGCAAAATTCATTTATATAATGGATGATGCTCCCAAAGAAAGCGAAGAGGACAGCAACGGACGTTCCGGGAAGTCAGTTCTTTTAAATGGTATAGATAAACTATTGAACAATCATTATTATATCAATGGGAAGTCAAAAAACATAACTACTAATTCTCACTTATTGGATGGTTTTACAAAGGAAAACGATTATTTGCGAATTGAAGATATTGACCAGTATTTAGGTGTTGAATTTTTTTATAACTGGGTTACGGGTCCGATTTCTGTAAATCCAAAAACAAAGAAGCCCTACAACGTTGAGTTTCACGATGCGGGAAAAATGGCTGCAACTTCAAATTTTGGTATCGGTAAAATAAATCAATCCACATTAGGGCGTTTGTTCTTTATTTCATTTTCAGATTACTATCACGTAAAAACCGATAAATACAACGAAGAGCGTAAAATTTCCCATGACTTCAATAATAAAGATTTGTTTTCAAGCTACTGGGATGAAAAGCAATGGAATAAGTTTTATTATTTCTTAATGGAGTGTTGCCAGTTGTATTTATCGAACAGGGATAACGAATTGCAAGCCCCGCAAACTAATATTCATTTGACCAACATACAAGCTTCAATGGGTGAAAACTTTATGAATTGGTGTGATAGCTACTTTACTCTTTCTATGATCGATGAAGACAGCGCAACAAAAGAAATAGTACACGGGACATTAAACAGATTTTTATTGCGTGATGAAGTTCAAAAAGCGTATACCTCACATGCCGGGGAAAAATACAAAAAAACAGCCACGAACTTTAAAAAGAGTTTGGGAGAATATTGCAAAATGAAAGGTTGGACTTTCAACCCTGTTGAATATTTAAGTGCTGATAAAAAAACCATCAAAAAACCGCACACCAACGAAAAAGGAAACCGCAACATTCTTGAATTTTTCTATGTGCGAACTAATGATATTGAAGTTTCAATACCGGAACAAAAAGAATTGAATTTAGGCGACCGCCCTGACGATTTACCATTTTAAAACCTATCACTATGCAAGTATCTGAATTTACTTTTGAATTTGATAATGACGAATTTTTGTCAAGTTCTTTAATGTTACAAGAAAACACAACGTTAAACATTTTAGAAGCAAACAAATTGATTGTTTCTCATTTAATCTATACAATAAGACAAGACTTTGAAGTATTGCATGGAAATGCTAAAAGTAAAGAACTAACAAAAGAGTTTTTAAGCTTTTTAATCGAAAATTATTAAAAACTATCACTATGAAACGATATGTATTTATGAAAATTCGAGTAGCTGACAAGGAAGATTTTGCAGATCAGTTTGGACGCAAAAAAATCGGTGCAATTTATTTCACCCAATCGATAACAGGCGCGATTTGTACTCAGCCTTGTTATTTTTCAGATGAAACGGATTTATCGACATTCAGGGAATTGTACACACGCAATCAAATTTATGTACCTGTGGGGCTTTTTGATGATATCGAAGTAGTCGAAGAAAAAGAAACTATAACACAATAAAAATTCAAAATATGAAAGCAAAAAAATTAAGATTATTTATAAAATACTTTATGAGGCCAGTAATCATAATATTTTTAGAAGCGTTGGTTTTTAGTTTTATAGCGGGGACAACTGACCTTAATAAATGGGGTTTTTGGCTAAGATTGATTTATGTATTTACACTTTTCATAACATTTATACTTACTGATAAAGATAACAACTAAATAAGCAAAATATGAAAACATCAAGATTACGCAGGTTATCTATTTGCATAACCGATTTAGAAAATATACCGCCCGAAAAAATAACCATTGCAGGAAACGGCAAAAAGTATGCAAGTTTGACCACTTGGGATTATGAAGGCGAACATACAAACGATCACGATTTTAGTGTTTCGGTCACTAGATCAACGCAAGAAAAGCAAGACGGCATTCCGGTTATGTATATCGGGGGCGGTCTAATAATAGGCTATTAAAAACATAAACTAACCTTTAAAAAAAGTAGATTTTTTTGCGAACCTGGAAACGCTGCAGCTCCGGATCTTTTCAAAAAAAATCTACAAATTAAACATCATGATAAAGAAAAGCACTTACATCCGAAGTTTTACAGATTCGCAGATAAAGCAACTTGAAAAGGTTGGAAAGGAGCAAAATTTTAAAACTACTCCTGAGATATTATTTTTTAGCCTCGATAAATATTTGGAGCAAAAAAAAGAAATCGAAAAACTAAACGGAATCATTAACACAAAGAAGGAAGAAATTTTCCAACTGAACTTAAAAATTGACTTTTTCAAATCAGCTTCAAAAAAGATAAATGAATTAAATGAGTTCCTGAAAAAGGCGAAATAAGCATATCAATCATCAATCAAAAAACGGACAGTAAATCAAATTCAATAACTAGCAAAACTAAAAATCTATGAACCTAAAAACTTTAAATTATATACGGAACAAATCTCAACTACAGGATTTGTTTATAAGTCAATTTTCGGCTGATTATATCCGAAAAGAGATAAACGATATTATAAGTGAAACCAGAAAATGTATTTCTGTTGGAACAAGATTATTCGCTAAAAATATATCAACATTTGAAGCCATAATTTTTATTGACAGAAATGGGGTTCCTGACGGCTTTATTCTTTCCGAAGAATTGAAAATTAAGTTGCGGGAATACAGAGAAGATTTTGCCAAGAAAGTGGCTTTACAAAAACAACAATAATCTTATGGCAAAGAAATCCGATAATCCGACAAATGCATTTATTAATCAAAACTTTATTATCCGTGTTTTGGAGAATCCAAAGGAAAACAACGTTAAAAACACAAAGTTAACTTCTGCAAACAAGCTTTCGAAGTATATAAATGACGATGAAATCAAAATAAAGCTATTTAAGAAGGTATTAGACGAAGGCAAGGACAAATATACTTTCCTTATAAGAAGTAGGCTTAAAATCGATTTTCAATCAAAATAACTTTAAAGTAAATAAAAACAGCTTTCAAAATATTGAAAGCTGTTTTTATTTATTGCTATTGTTTAGTAAGCATAATTGAGTTGTTACGTGGAAATGTGAGTTCTGCTAATTTAAAACCGGGACAGGTTTCCTCAGAAATCATGATTTTATCCGGTTCAAAACCCAATGACATTAGTGTATTTGCTGCATTTTTGGTTCGAATAAATACTGTTCCTGCATTTCCACAGAGAGAATTTTTACCAGTAAAATCTGATGCATACGAAGTTAAATCCTTGCTGAAATAATTTCCTTTTATCACATAAGTATTGTTGTCCGGTACATTTCTAGTATCTTCCAATACAGTACCATTTGAAGACGTAATTAAATAACGTGTCAACAATATGTCTTCAGTTATTTTATCAAATTTTGAAGTATTTTTGACTATAAAAAGCGTATAGTTTTTGCCTTCATAACTACCTTTCCAAGTGCCTACATACTTATTAAGTAAATTATTAATGTCTTTTAAATAAGTATTGTCTGGTATTCCATTTTCTGATGTTCTGTAGTCGATCGCTTTTTCGATAGGTTCAATTGTTTGTGCTTTGCAGGATAATGCAAATAGCAGAATAATTCCTAATATGAATATTTTTTTCATGTTTATTTTAATTACAATTAATAGTTGATACTTTTCCGTTATTATCCAATGTTTTTCTAGAATTTCCTGAGGCTTCAATTTTATACAATTCAATCCCGTTAATCCCTATTTGTTCATTTAAAAATTTTAAAAAACCCAATTCTTTATTTCCTCTCATTGCTACTTTATAGAGGTCATCTAACCCATTCCAATTAATACTGCCGCCTTTTAAAATAACATCATTTATATTTCCTGAGAACCTCAGTTGATATGTTGATGAACTGGAAACCATTGTTCCGTAAATATTATCAATAGGAATATTATTCCTACTGGCATTTAGAAGCAAAATTACAAACTGTTTCACATCTCCGGGAGAAAACATTTTTATCGGCGCTACAGATTGTGTCTCACCATTTGGCAGTACTCTTTCATAAGGGTCAAGATGGGTATGGATATAGCCTACTGTATTCGCATCTGATCCAAGACTTATCTGATCTGAATTTTCCGTACTTGAAGTTCCTGTAAGAGGTGTAAAAGGACCATTTTTACTTTGCATATATCCAGACTCAACTTTTAAATTTGTTTTTTTCTTAAGTTCCTCTTCTTTGGCTTTAAAATTTGCATTTGTTAAGAGTGTCTTTATTTTATCACATGGATTTATAGCCGTTGAAGGAGGGGGAGCAGTACCACCGCCACCATTTCCGCCACCGGGTGAAGTATAACCGCCCGGGGTTGTTCCTCCAATTACAGGGCCACGTGGGGTGTAAATCACTGGCGTTCCTGTACTGGGACCCGTTACAATAACTGGTCTTAACGGAATTGCATTACCAGTACCGTCTCCACCATCATTATGGCATCCCTCACCAAAATCAGCGTAAATACATTCACCAGTTTCCGGAGCTTTGTTGGTCTTGCTTCTATCATTAGGAAATGCCGCTACTCCCTCTTCAACTACCTGATTATTTAAAAACTTCGCAGCCCTTACAGCGCCTTTTTTCAAATCCCAAACCGTCATATAACCTGTAAAATCTCCACCGTCTACGGATTGACTTTCCGGTTTAATATCCTTATTGGAATAGGCTTCGAACAATAGGGCTGAATATCTACCTTCATCTGATTTATAGATATACAATTTCTGCTCCCAAAATTCGCGCTGATCTTTTTTAAGTTCCGTAACGGGTACAATAATCGTCTCTGTCCCGTCCTCTGATCTTGTAACGCTTGCCTGGTTCCAATTATATTGCATCTTCTGAAATAAAGCATAATTCGCCCCGTTGGCGTCATACTTATCAAACCAGTTCTTGGCCTGATTCATTTGGGCTTCCTGCTGGGTAAACTCGTTGTCAGTGGCACAACCCGAGGCAAGGAGAATGAAACTGCATAAAACTACTTTTGTAATTTGTTTTAATTTTCTATTCATTTTTTAACGGTTAATTAGTTAAGCTTTTGGCAGTTATCGTCTTGTTTTTATGATTGCTGCTTTACTGTTTTAAGTACAAATATCATTTATTACAGTTTTTTCTTTCGAAAATCAAAAGTATACTATTTGACGGTTTTAACAAATAATCTAAGTATTTTTTTACAAGAAAGTTTTAAAATGTAGATTAAATTCCCGTAAGCCCCATCTTTAGGGCTATCGCCTTTGCAAAGGTTTTGCAAAACCTTTGCAAAGCTATCCGAACATTTACAAATCAAACCCTGCCTTAGTAATCCTTTATCGCATCATTATATCCTATTCATATTTGTAATCGAATCAGCCTAATAACCTAACACAAGAACGAAAATGAGATAAATGGATATTGATAACTTGTTACAAAGGAACATCTTAGGCGGTCAGGAGTACGAACCGTTGTTTCCACGTGTTAGCTGTGATAAGACTAAACTGGGCAACGGCAATACTTTTGATACGGTGAGAATGATTAAAGAAATGGTTATAAAATATAACCATCAGACAAAGGAAGTTGCAAAGGTGTTGCAAAAAAGTTCATTGAAAGAAACGTGTGATAAGATTTATTGGTTTTTGTACAATCATATACAGTACAAAGCCGATGGACTCGAACAAAACCTTAGAAGTCCTGCCTGCGCTTTCAGGCAAAGGGTTTCGGGCGTTGATTGTAAAACCTATTCCATCTTTGCCAGTTGTTTACTGGCCAATATGGGTATTCGCCATTATATCAGGCAAATCAAACAACCGAGTTTTCGCCCTGACCTGTATACTCATGTATACGTAATTGTACCCCTTAACCAAGAAACAGGCGATATAAAAGACGGCTATTTTATTATAGACGGTACAACAAGTAATAACAGAGAACCTATATACACTATGGCACACGACACCGAAGTTAATTTACCGCATTACGGGCTTAATGCTCCCACTGCAAAGGGTAAGCGCAAAACAATTGCAACAAAAACCAAAACCGTTGCAAAGGAATCCAATAAACCTTTACTTCTAGGGATAGGAGCACTTTTAGGAGGTTTATTTCTATTTGGAAAATCTAATAAATAATGAAGTATGATACATGTTAATGTAAATGACGCGGGTCTTGGAAGATCCTTTTTAAAGAAGATTCGACTTAAAAATGTCAGTTTAAAGAACGTAGCTAAAGCAGCATTTGCACCGCATTTGCTTCTTTCAAAAAAGGCTCAGGGCACAGTTGCAAAGGCAGCCTTTGCACCGCATTTGTTGCTTAAAAACAAAAAGAAACGTTTGGTTCGATCAAACAGAAGACCAATAACCCTTAAAAGATAGCCAGATGCAAGATTATGTATATGTAAATAGTGGCCTTGGAAAACCGTTTTGGAAAAAGATCAGAATCAAGGATGTGAGTTTGAAAAACGCGGTAAAGCTTACTAAAGCAGCCTTACCAATTGCTACAAGTCTTATCCCTGTTGGCGGTTCAGCCGTTTCGGGTATTTTATCAAAAGCGCTTAAGAAGACAGATGGTTCTGCAAGTTTTATTGGTAAAATTGCCAATACTGCGACATCGCTTTCAAAAACAGCCGTTGGAAAAACAATTGTGAGTACTGTTAAAAATAACATTAACCCACAAGTTCAGGCCGTGAGCACTTTAAAACCTGCGCCAATTGTTACCAACCCAACGTTTAACGCAGATCAATCTGAACAGCCTGTCGGAGATTTAACCCCCGTTAGCCCTGCAACGGGTGCAACTGTTTTGCAAAGCCCTGCAAAGGATAATACTGCTTTATATGCCGTAGGTGCGGTTGTCGTACTGGGCGGAATTTATTTAGCCACAAAAAAGAGTTAGTAATTAAATTAATCAAAAATGAATAAAGAAGTAGTAATTATTGGAGGAGGGGTACTAGGTGGTATGGTATCAAATGGGGCAACTACGTTATTAC
>NZ_QWDM01000240.1 GCF_003996965.1 Flavobacterium cupreum
GGGCAAGCGTGATGTGTTCGCTTTCGGTCAGGGCCAGCGCGCCGGCGAAGCTGGCCAGGCCAAGCGCGGCGGCGGCGGCGAGCATCACGAGCCAGGGAAAGCGGCTGCCGATGGCTTCACGCAGCGTGAAGACGGCGATGGTCCAGACCGCGCTCACGGGAGTTTTTGCGCCGCGACCATGCGGGTGTACAAGATGTTGGGGGAGACCCATGCCAGCATGTCGTCGAATTCCCCGCCGGGCGCGGCCGGGTCGCCGCTCGGATGGCGCGTGACGAAGGCGCTGCCCG
>NZ_QWDM01000241.1 GCF_003996965.1 Flavobacterium cupreum
CGCCTTCGCGGGCGTCAAGGAGAAGCTCGAGGCGGCCGGCTTCAAGGCCGAGGTGGCCGAGATCATCATGAAACCAGCGACCGAAACCGTGATCGAAGGTGAAGACGGCATCCGCATGCAAAAGATCCTCGACGCGCTCGAGAACCTCGACGATGTGCAAGAAGTTTACACCAACGCCCTGATCGAAGAATAAGCCTATGAAAATCCTGGTAGTCGGCTCCGGCGGCCGCGAACACGCCCTGGCCTGGAAACTGGCCCAATCCGAACGCATCCAATTGGTCTATGT
>NZ_QWDM01000242.1 GCF_003996965.1 Flavobacterium cupreum
GACCTGGACGAGCGCGACCAGGAGACGATCAGGCCTTCGGTTCGCCGGGCAATTGGATCAGCGGCGGCGAACGGGTCGAGATCCAGTCGCGCAGCAGGGTGTAGCCGACCGCCAGCAAAACAGGGCCGATGAACAGGCCGACGAAGCCGAACGCGAGCACCCCGCCCAGCACGCCGAGCAACACCAGCAGGAAGGGCAGATCGCTGCCCTGGCTGATCAGCATCGGCTTGACCACGTTGTCGACCCCGCTGATGAGCACCAAGCCCCATACCAGCATGAAGATCCC
>NZ_QWDM01000243.1 GCF_003996965.1 Flavobacterium cupreum
GTCGGTCTCGAGGACCTTGACGCGCACTGCCTGGCCTTCTTTGAGGTAGTCGGCGACAGCCGCCACGCGCTCGT
This sequence comes from Flavobacterium cupreum, assembly GCF_003996965.1. GTDB lineage: Bacteria > Bacteroidota > Bacteroidia > Flavobacteriales > Flavobacteriaceae > Flavobacterium > Flavobacterium cupreum. The sequence continues at coordinate 75 of NZ_QWDM01000243.1, forward strand.
TGGCGATCTGCGAGATGTGCAGCAGACCGTCCTTGCCCGGCATCACTTGCACGATGGCGCCGAAGTCGAGCAGCTTGAGCACGACGCCGTCGTAGGTCTTGCCCACTTCGACCGATGCGGTCAACTCCTCGATGCGGCGTTTGGCTTCCTGGCCGGCGGCGGCGTCGACCGACGCGCTCGTGACCACGCCCTCGTCGCTGATGTCGATCTGG
>NZ_QWDM01000244.1 GCF_003996965.1 Flavobacterium cupreum
GCGGAATGCTTTTTTTCATGGGGCGGGTAAGCGATTAACGTTTATTACTTGAAGAATGCCATATTCGCACAGTTTTCGGTCGTTTTACAAGCCCGTGAATTTCCCCGATAAACAATTTGACAGTGCAAACAAACCGGTTATACTCGTAGTTAAACGATTAACCAAACATTGACACTCCCCCAACCTCAGCGGCGGCCCCATGACCCAGACACCGAAATCCAAGCCCTTCCACCGACGTTTGCTGACCGGCGCCGCCGGCGGCCTGGGGCGCCTGCTGCGCGACCGC
>NZ_QWDM01000245.1 GCF_003996965.1 Flavobacterium cupreum
GTTGTTACGCGCTTGCATTCGACCCATATTCTCTTTCCATTGATCAGAATGCCTGTATCTGACTCTGCATCAAGAATGGCTTCAACACCCCGGTCAGGTCGGTGTGCTTTTGCCGCCACTGTAGCTTCGAAAAGAAAATTCCTTGCGGCGGTCGATTCAGATGTTTCGTCCGCCGCGTTGATAGGACCATTTACTCCTTTTCGGAGCTTTTCAATAACGGATGCAAGTTGGTTAGGCGGCACGTGTGAACGGCTGTGGAAAACCGCGTAAATCTGGCGCTATCAG
>NZ_QWDM01000246.1 GCF_003996965.1 Flavobacterium cupreum
GTTCAATGAAGATCGCGGCGTCAGCCATGTTGGTGACGGCGGCGGTCTCCGTGATCTCCAGGCAGATGCGTCGGCAGACCGCGCTGCCGGCTTCGGTCAACGCGGCGATGGCATGCCGGTGAAACGCCCGGTCGCCCACCGACTGCCCTGACAGGTTGATGCACAGAGTGTCGAGAGCATTTATATCTGGCATGTCCTGGATCTGCTGCACGGCGCGCTTGAGTACCCAGCGATCGATGCGCGTGGCCATGTGGAAGCGCTCTGCAGCCGGGAGGAAGGCCCCCG
>NZ_QWDM01000247.1 GCF_003996965.1 Flavobacterium cupreum
AATCCCAACCACGGAAGGAACCATCATGAAAATTCATCAATCAAAGCTGGACAGCATCGGCCGTACTGTAGCAATCACGGAATCCGCAGCAACCAGTGGTGGCCGCAAATACGGAAATTTCCTTAGTTTGCGTGTAGTCGTGCTGCCATTTGGCATGGAGCCGGCGCAATATCGTACTGTCGCGCATCGCGGTGTTTCCGTGTTGTTTGCAGTTGAAGCCGACGGCCGGTCCCGCGGCGAGCGCAGCGGCTACCATCGTGCCATGTCCGCTGCGGTAGCAGCATT
>NZ_QWDM01000248.1 GCF_003996965.1 Flavobacterium cupreum
GGCCGGCCGGCGACGACGTCGGCGGCGATCACGCCGAACGCCGCGCCGGCCAGCAGCAGCAGCACGAAGCCGACCGTCAGGTGCAGGCCGAAGGCTTCGGTCGGCGAGAAGCGGGCCGCGATATGGCGCTGCAGGCGGGTGCGCGGCCGCGGTTTTTTCATGATGGTTGAGTGCTCATTGGATTCGGAAAGTGCTTGGATTTCATTGATTCTTTCGCATTTAAACGCTTCACATTATGGGTGCCTCCGCATTGTCGCTCAAAAAGGGGCGCGGACGCGGTTCCTG
>NZ_QWDM01000249.1 GCF_003996965.1 Flavobacterium cupreum
GTACCGATTCGCTTTGGGTAGTGGCGTTCCATTGAATCCGTCAACCTGTTGGAGTGATGATACGAAAGTGGATTTCGCGGTTGATGATAAGGTCGTCAAGGACTATCAATACTATTTAAGTCATGTTGGAACTGCAAAAAACATGGGTAGTTTGTTAAATTTGCATATGAGGTTGTACTATGCGTGGCGTTTTTATTCAATCCGTAAGAAGAGAAACGGTGATATAACTGAGGCAAACAGAATAAGGCAGGCAAGTGTAGGTTTCAAGGCTGAAAGTTATAAAT
>NZ_QWDM01000024.1 GCF_003996965.1 Flavobacterium cupreum
TGAGATAAACATGGCTGGATTTATGAACGGTTGCTTTAGCAAAACCTTTGAGCTGATAGGGATTAACAGGTAAAAATGATAGTGCTTCTTTTTCTATCTCATTAAACAAATCTAATCTTGAGTATTTTCTGCCTTTAAAAGACATTGTATTATGCTTTTCTAAAAGTGGTAAAATAGCATCATTAAGGGCTTCTATAGTAAAAAATTCTTCTTTGCGTAAAGGAGCAAAAATACGGGTATAGATTATTCTTACTGCATTTTCAACCAGAGCCTTATCTTTTGGGTGATAAGCTCTTGTGGGAAGTATTGTAGTTGCGTAATGAGATGCAAAGTCTAATAAATATTCCGTGACTAAGGGCTCATATTTATCACTTTTTTTAACGGCTGTTCTTAAATTATCCGTTACAATAGCACTTGGAACACCCTGATAGTAGTCTAGCATTTTTACCAGACTTCCCATAAAGTCTTCTTTGTTTTGAGTCCTGGTAGCTTCTACAAAAGTAAGTCCACTTGCTCCCAGTACACTTACAAAAACCTCTACTTCACACACTTCTCCTGTAGACTGGTCAATAACGGATAATTTCTTTCCTGTATAGTCTACAAAAACTTTATCTCCTGCCTTATGATGCATATGCATAGAGGGCTTGAGTTTGCCTCGCCAATTTTGATAATGATAGCAAAACTGAGAATAACTGTAGCCATCAGGATGATTTTCCCTATACTCTTCCCAGAGCAATTGTCGGGTAACACCAACTCGCTTTAATTCTTTTTCTATCGTGGGAAATAAGGATTCTAAAACTATGTTTTTTTCGGGAACGGGTTTTATCTGGCCATCAAAGAGTTCTTCCAGATCTTCATTACTAAGACCTGATAATTCTTGATAGGTAAAAGAATTTTGATGAAATGATTCAATATATTTCTTTACAGTATTGCGCGATAAGCCTAATTGTCTACTTATTTGGAGCTTACTTACTCCTTGAGTATATAAACGTAATAATTGCAAAATGTTTCTCATATCCAGTCGTTTATTTGCCATATCTTTTGTTTTAAAAACAAGTAAGATATTCTTTATAAACACTACTTTTTGAGGTGGTCACTTTGAACCGGAATCAACTGATCTCTTTTACAAGAATAGGGTGGTCACTTTAAACCGGAACAAATTGCTCTCTTTTACCGGAATGGGATGCTCACTTTTGCCAGAATTTGCAGGTAAGGTAGTTTATTCAGAGTTGAACAGTAATAATTCTGCCCTATTAAAAGTGCCAAATTTAAATAAAGGCCTGTATTTTTTAAGATTAACAAGCGCTAATAAAGTTAAAATTAAGAAAATATTCATTGAATAATTATTCAATGAATTCCTAAGTTAAGTTTTTTGACACCCGTGAAGCAAATTCTAAAATAATTAATTATACAAGATAAATGAATTTAAAAGAACAGTTGAAAGACGTTAAAGACTATTTTTCTCCAAAAATCGTTACGGAGGTTAATGACCAATATGTAAAAGTCGCAAAAATTAAAGGTCAGGAAGTTCCTTGGCATAATCACGAAAATGAGGATGAGCTATTTTATATAATAGAAGGCGAACTTTTGATGGAGATTGAAAATGGAATCCCTAAAATTATGAATTCCGGAGATATGTTTGTAGTTCCAAAAGGAATAAATCATAAGGTCTCATCGGTTGAAGTATGTTCCATTATGTTGATAGAAACTAAAACAACCAAACATACTGGCGAAGTTAAATCTTCAATAATAAAATCAATTAAAGAACAGTCTTATTAGATTTAAAAAAAATAGGGACACATTGGGAAAGATATTGACAAGTACGAAAGACATAAAATATGACCTTAGTGACAGACAAATACTGCCACTAAGGACTATGGCTTAGTTAGGCTTGCAAAACCAACAATGAGTTCTCTTTAAATTTTACTTATAATTAAATACCCATTATAACTAAATCAAACAAATGAAAAAAATAAAAATTACATTTTTTATGTTTGCTCTTGTGGGCATCCACTTTGTAAATGCGGCAACCTATTATGTTTCACCCAATGGCCTCAGTACCAACAAAGTAACCCAAGATAGCCCCTTGACTATTCAGCAAGCTGCCAATAAAACAAACGCTGGTGATATTGTGTACTTCCTTACTGGAACTTACAATTTTACCGGGCTGACAATCAATAGATCAGGAACACCTTCGGCTTACATTACTTATTCAGCTGCACCAGGTGCTTTGCCTGTTTTACAATGTCAGAATCCTTGTGAATTATGGAATGCCATAAATGTTCAAGCCAATTATATTAAAATTGAAGGGCTTGAGTTAATAGGCAATAATGCCAACATTACGCTTGCCCAAGGGGAGTCTAACTACAATGAAGCCGTTGCAGGAGGAACCGATTCGGCAAAATATGGCAGAACAAATACAAATGGTATATCAATTGGCAATAGTAATATAGTGCCTCACCATATTGAAGTCAGAAATTGTAAAGTACATGATTTTGCAGGTGGTGGTATATCTGCAATAAAAACTGATTTTATAACCCTTGAAAACAATAAAGTTTACAATACTTCATGGTATGCAATGTATGGAACTAGTGGCATTAGTATATTTCACAGCTCAAACAGTGTCGATTCATATTCTGATTTTTCAATGATTGTCCGCAACAATATTGTTTATAACAATAAAACTCTAGTAAAGTGGATTGATGTAAAAAAATATTCTGATGGAAATGGAATTATTATAGACGATAATATGAATACACAAATTAATGGTGCTCCCTATAAAGGCAGTTTTCTAGTTGAAAACAACTTAAGCTATTCTAACGGTGGAAATGGCGTTTACATTATGAGTTCCGAAAACGCTCTTTTTCGAAATAATACATCCTATTGGAATTCTACCGAAAAAGCCAAAGGTACTGGTGCTGGTGAATTGGTTTGCTACGATAGTAAAAATGTAACTTGGGTGAACAACATCGGTTGGGCAAATCCTTCCTACGGGTCTGTCTATGCAATAGTTGATGACGGTGCATGGGGAAATAATGCAAACATCACCTGGAAGAACAATCTCTCGTTCAATGGCACTGCGGGTCAATCATCTGTAAGAATTAACAAAACCACTACAACCAGCATTGATGCACCCAACATCTTAGGCGTAAATCCTTTATTCATCAGCCCAACAACTAACTTTAAGTTGCAAAACAGTAGCCCAGCAGCTAATGCAGGGACTTCATCTTATGGAGTTTCTTCACTTGATCTGGCCGGAGATACAAGAGTAAAAGGAGGAGTTATTGATATGGGTGCATATGAATCATCTGTAACAAATACTGTTACAATAACCGCAGCACCTGCACAAGTATATCAAAGCGATACTTATAATATAACGGTTAATTATGTCACTGCGGAAAATGGTAAAATTTGGATCGGTCTTTTTAGTCCTAATTGGGCAAATTATTACTCAAGTAATGAAGTATCTGTAAATGCTGGAAACGGTACGCTAACCATACCCATAACGCTGACCGATGTAGCTGTTGATACTGGTTTGCATTGGAATGCTTCTTTTCGAAACCTTAGCAATGTACAGAAAGCCCGCTGGGTACAGGATAACGTTACGGTACTGCCTAATTTAGTTACAAATCCATGTTTTAACTTAAATACCACTGGATGGAATACCCATCTGACCTCTCCTGCATCGGCCGGTATTGCCTCGGTTACCAGAACTGGCTATACAGATAAAGCAAGTAAAACTACAATTACTAATATGGGAAATGCCAGCTGGAACATACAATTGAAACAAACAATACCTCTTGTAGCTGGTACAACTTATACTGTAAAATTTAAGGCAAGCGCTGACGCAGCACGTACAATAGATTTAATGTTTCAACAAGGCGTGTTACCAAAAAATGTTTGGAAATCGCAATATGGAATCAACTTGACCACAACGCCACAAATATTTGGTCCATATACATTTAACTGTACAACAACCGATGTAACCAATGAGTTTAGATTTTTGTTAGGCAATAATACTTCAGCTGTTTATATTGACGATGTTGAAATTATAGCAACAACAACTTCACTAGCAAAAAAGCTAGCTAATACCAAAATTGAAAATAAAGAAGTAGCTGATGAGACGAAATTACTTGTTTACCCAAATCCCGTAACTAATGGTTCGGTTAATATTAATTTAGATAATAGTCAGGACAAGGTAGAAATAAGCATTATGGATTTACAGGGGAAAGAATTGTATCGAAAAACTTCGACAGGTTTAAATAATTTAAACATTAATACCTCAAATTTACTCAAATCAGGCATTTATATAATTAAAATTCAAGGCGCAACTATGAGCAAAACTCAGAAGCTGATAGTCAAATAATTGACTTCATCAGGTAAAAATTTGATAATCAAACTTTAAAAAAATAAAAACAATATTGAAAACTACCCTCAAGAGTTAGATCTCTTTGAGGGTATTTTTATGAATGAACTCAGCTATAATTAAATTCAAAGCTCTAAATTTCTAAAAATATTGTCGAAAAAGGCACTATCCCAAAAACGGTGCAAGTCAAAAACAACAATTCAACAATCCTCTTTTTCAACTTCATTTTTAAGGTAGGCAATTTGCTTTTTCACTCCTTTTAATTTCTTTATTTTTTCTTCTATTTGAGCTAATTTAGTATCCAAAATTTTCAATTTTTTTTTGCTTTTGTTATGTGGTTGCTGTACCATGCATCAATAAGTTCCTTTATTTCGGATAAAGTAAAACCTACAGATTTTGGGTCTTTTATTAATTTTAATTTAGTGATTACTTCTTCATCATAATAACCATAGTTATTACTTTTCACATTACTTTTTTTCTTGCAAGCAATTAAAGCCGATTTTCCATAAAAACGTATCGTCGCTATTGGAATTCCTATTTCCTTGGAAAGTTGACCAATTAATTTAATGCTCGTTAGTTTTTTATTAATTCAATAACTATAAACTATACTTCATACTTTACGGTTGCAAATTTAATAATTACTTTTGCTTAAATCAATTATCAGAGCAATAAAAATAAAAAAAACAATTTTAATAACTGGAGCTTCAACAGGAATTGGTAAGCTAACAGCCCCTTATTTCATGCGAAAAAGATGGAATGTTTCTGCCACAATGCGAAACGTTGAAAAAGGTCAGGATTTATTAAACCATCCTAATCTAAAAAATATTTGCATTAGATGTAATGGATGAAACAAGTATCAAAAAAGCAATTGACGAAAATATTGAAGCATTTGGCGACATTGATGTTTTTGTTTAATAATGCAGGTTATGCTTTAGTAGGTGCATTTGAGGCAATGACAAATGAACAAATTTAAAAAACAATTTGATACTAATGTTTTTGGAGTGATGAATGTAACCAGAGCTATTTTACCCTATTTTAGAGCTAAAAAAGGTGGAATTATTATCAACACCACTTCTATGGGTGAACTTATCACTTTGTACAATGTTTACCATGGCACAAAAATGGGCTCTTTAAGGTTTCATGGAAAGTTTAAAATTTGAATTAAAATGCTGCAGAATTTGTTTCGGTGCCACAATAACTTGTTTACGGATAGGGTCAAACCATTCTACTTCTTTAGTAACTTCTGCGCAGCATTCGTTTATGGAGTTGAAAAAGCAACTTTTAATATTGATTTTATCCTCTATATAACAATGTTTCATCTCAACAAAAAAAGGTTCGGTAAACATTAAGTTCTTATGAATGACTAACTCCTGATTTCCTTCCCTTAAGCCCAGATGCAAAGCATTAAGCCTCTCTTTTGAATATCCGTTAGCAAACAAAAAATGATACAGTAATCGAAGTGTGTATGAAATGTACGCCGTACTTTCCATTACCATAGCGTCATTTACATCCTCGCCGGTAACAATATAATTTTTGCAGGTCATTTTAAATTTAGTTAGGATTGTTTAAAAAAAAGAGGCCAGTTTATGATGAAACTGACCTCATAACATTAGCCATGTTTAATGATCTTCCAAATCAAAAAGAGATCTATTTAGCCAATTTAATGGGTACTCTTTATTTTCTAAATATTTAAGTCAAAGGACTATTTAACTAATAAGAAATTGTAGCTGACTTTTATTTTATCTGCCACTTTTTGCCTTACTACACCTGGGATTTCTATATCGAAATCTTCGGGTTTTACTTCAAATGAACCCAGAGCAATAACGCCGTTGGCAGCTTTTGAAATTTTTATGGTAACTGTTACAGGTTTTGTTTTTCCGTGTATGGTAAGATCTCCTTTTAAAGTAAAATTTTTGGCTGTATTTGTAATTTTAGAACTATCAAAATCGGCTATCTTGCCTTTTAAAGTTGCTTTTGAAAATTTTTCAGATTCCATGTAGTTTTCATTGAAATGTTCCTCCATCAGAGCAACCTTAAAGCGAAACCCTTCAATAAGGACCAAAGCAGCGAAATCTCCCGTGGATTGTTCTAAAACGGCAGATACACTTTTATTTTCGGCCGCAACTTCTTCATAAGAAGGCATAGAGGCCTGAAATCTTATACTGCCTGTTTTTGTGATTAATTTTTGTGCAAACGCATCTGTATTTGCAACAATAATCAGCAGTAATACAAAGAAATTAATAAGCGGTTTTTTCATAATAATTAATTTTCTTTTAGTCCGTCTGTATTCCATTTTACAATCAGGTCAATATTGGTCTGTGACATTCTTCCACCTTGTGGCATAAGTCCCTGCTGTCCATTTTGCAGCTGAATCCTGTTTAACAGATTCGCATTTTCAACAGCTGTTTTTACCTCAGCATAAGTAGTCAGAGGCCTGAAAGCTGCAGATCTTCCGGATTGGTGACAGGAGATACAATTGGCATCAATAATTGATTTTACGTTTTTAGTATAACTGATTGTGGTTACCGTAGGATCTGTACCTGGCGTTCCGGTTTCTGGTGGCGTTTGGATATCCTGAACAGTGTCAGAATCGCTGCAGCTCGTAAGGGCAGCCAGTAAAATTGTAAATGCTATTGCTTTTTTCATAATTTGTTGTTTATGGTTTTTAAAATACTCTGTATAAGTTAAATCCGAAAAAGAAATCTCCTTTGCCCCAGTCTCCTGCTGCATTTGTGAGGTAGCCGCTTTCACTCATAGATTGCGAATTCGTAAATATTAACTGGAATACATGTCCTCCGGTTTCTACGTCAAGACCTACTGATAATGGGTTGTTATAAAAAGTTGGTTTGTCAAAATTGTGTGCATACTCTAAATTGACAGATAATCTTTTCGTGATTTTATAACGACCTCCTCCTCCAAAAGAAAACTGATTATCTCTTTCTATATCAGGATTGTAAAGATTTTTGTGAATAAATGACGGTACTAATTCCAACGATAGTTTTTCACTGACTTTTCTGGACAGTAACAACTGTTGTACGTATGCGACACGGTGCTTAAATTCTAAACCCGGATATTGGTCTTTTTCCAAAAAGGTATTAATATCGGCTACACTATAGCCGACAATGTCCAGCGGAAAATTATTGTCTTGTCTCATCAGTCGGTATTTCACTCCGGTCTCATACATTTTGTTTAAGGTATGTCGGGAAAGGCTGACAGATAACCAGTCCGTAACGCCGTAAATACCGCCCAGTTTTGTAGTAGCGTTATCAAGACCAAAAAAGCTGTCAAAACCATCTTTTACAGTTCCAAAGCGGTGCGAGACCACAAAATAGAATTCCTTTTTTGCAGGCATTTTTGTGGTTTGTAAGGTGACCAGCTGTAAAGCTTTAAAAGTTGCTGTAGAATAGCTTTCCTCTACCTGAGTAGAATCAAGACTGTTCAGTAAGTCGTCTTGCGAATATGCCATCGTAGCCAGAAAAAGGCAGATTGGGACTAAAAATTTCTTCATAAATTAATTAATTGTTTTGTTTATTAATAGAGCACTGGTCAAATTTAACCTCCTGAAAGAGTTCGTCATAACCAATACATTTCCCTTTTACAGTTACTTTATTACCGATAAGTTTCTGTTTTATTTTTTGAGTAAACAGGCAGAAAACACTGTTTTCAAGGACAACTACAGAATCGGTTTCTTTGGTTACTTTTCCCGTTATTTCAATAGTTTTATTGAGGTATAATGAATCTGCTATTTTTGGATCGGATTCATAATCCTTAAGTAGTTTTGTCGCTGCTACATTAAAATCCGGCACTTCTGATTCTATATTGCGTGCTTCCTTAAAAAGAAAACCGTAATAAAAATAAATGCCGGCAGAAGTCACTAACAGCAAGGCTACAATTATAAATGCTATTCTTTTTCTTTTCATATTTTATTTTTTGATGGGTTTCAATACTAAAACAGCTTTGGTGCAGATTACCCTACCAAAGAATTGTTATTTTATAAAAAAAATAAAAGGGGAGACAAGGATTTTTTTGCAAAACTTGCACAAAGAGCATTGTTAAGAAATCCTAAGACTCACATTTGGAGTTGTTTGCAGCGAAAAAAACGTTGCAACTTCCTTGTATTATTTCATGTTAGTTCAATAGTGTATTTAAACTAACCTGAAATACTTTTAGATTATAAAACGAATCCAATAAATGGATTTGATTTTATATTGCAGCAGCTATATCTTTTACCGGTACAGGCCATACACCGGGGCTAGGGAAACTAATTCCTTTATTAGCGCCTCTTACGCCTGCATCCTGTCCAAAATAGTACAATGGCCAGCCGTTGTAAACCAGTTGTGATTTGCCAAATACAGTAATAACAGAAAATTTAGATTTATCAAGAATAGAGGGAACAACAATTTTATCGGTTTCATATATTGGCCAAACAGCATTGTTTGAAAAATCTGCTTTTGTGAAATTGTTCTTTTTGAAATTGTCATTCTTGAAAGCATACAGCGTTACTCCTTTAGCATCCGTAAAGTAAGTAGTCAAACCATCACCAACAGTATAATCTGACTTGTAGTTTTTTCCGTCATGGCCTAAAAGCTGACTTTTTACAAGCATAACAGAATAATCCGGTTTTGCTATAAACCAAACACCGCCAACTCCGTCTCCGGTTGTTTTACCTGCAGCTTCCGGTGTATTGGTGCCACCGTTACCATATGCATCGCCTTGAGAAACCGGTGCATAGTAATACAGCGGCCAGCCTTTATACGTTATTTGTTTTTTACCCGATGCAGTGGTTATAGTTGCAAAATCTGATAATGTTAATCCTGTGCCTAATTTATCAGCGGTTAAATTATCCACAGTAAAAGCCGGCCATAAGGCTTCACATCCTCCTGTGCAGGACGCCTGTCCGTTTGCATCAGTTGCGAAAAAATATAAAGATCTTCCATTTTTATCAGAAAGATAAGAACCTAATGTTGCACTTGTAGAAAGTGCAATTTCTGGTTTTACTTGAACAGGAGTAACATTGTTATTGTCATTGTCTTTATCATTACTACAGCTTACGAAAAATGTTGTTGCCGCAAGAGTGATCAAAGTAAATTTAATTTGTTTTAATTTCATGATTCTTTAATTTAATTTATATCGAAATGGGAAATAAGTTTTACCGATTTAGTAAAGTGTTTCGTTGTAATAACATTATATATCAGGAATTTTTGCGCATTTGCAATACGCATTTTGTCCCATATTTTTTAATTATTATTGTTACGAACTGTCATAAAAAATAGCCATATAGGCGATAAAGTATTTTATTAAAGTCATTTTTTATTCTTTTGGTAAGGTTCAATAGTAAAACAGTCTTGAAGCAGATTACCCTACCAAAGAATTGATTTTTTTTGTTAAAAAATGAAAAGAGAAATGATCTTTGTGTAAACGTTATCTAAACAAGGTTATAATGAGACTCTAAAACTCACATTGGGGGTTCTTTGCAATGAGAATGTTTCGACTTTTTCTATAGAATTTGTTAAAGAATTTATTCTGTAAGATTCGCTGATTGCATTTTTTCTATTTAGAATATTTAAGATCGAGATTCCTACTTTAAATTGAACTCCATTTGTAGTTTCCCACTTGTAAGTAGAGGAAAGGTTAATCTGAGAAAAAACTTTTAGGTTAGTTTCGTTGGGTTTTTTGTAAATGAGCACAGGATTTGAAGGATCAATCAGCGAGTCATCAAGAGACGTTTTTGGTCTGCCAGAAGACCATTTTACCCCTAAAGCGATTTTAAAATTGTTTTTTTCATAAATCCCTGCCCAAGATATTGTATGTGTTAACTCATAGTTGTTCGGAAAACTTGGGTACGAATAATTCGAAAAATGGTAATTATTCTTATTATACGTATAACTTAGCCAGGTCAGGAAATGATTTATTTTTTTCTGAACTAAAATCTCCGTTCCTAAAACTTCATAATCGCCAGTTGTTCGAACAAATTCCAACTGGTTTTGAAAACCCTGACTTGAGGTGGTAATTCCTGTTACTTTTTTATAAAAGTTTTCAATATCCACCAGCCAGTCATTCTTTGTATAGAATAAATTCAAGGATAGTTGTTTACTTCTCTGAATAGGGATTGTAGTGTTATTGGATATAATCCACCGTCTTTTTTCGATGCCGAAATAGTCTTTTTGCAAATCAATGATTTGTTGGGTATTTTGACTTTTTAGCTCTCCCAACATTTCTAAATTTAAACTTTTGCTAATGCCGTAGAGAAATTGTATACGAGGTTCAACAATATACTTCTTAAACTTTTCAATGTAATTAATTCGGGTTCCTGCTTTAAAATATATTCTGGAAAGTGTATCGTTATATTTCCCCTCCAAAATTAAGGCATGCGTTCTCAGCACCTCGCGATCTTTAACGTAGAAATCAGGATTACTTATTTGTTCCAAATTAGCAATACTTATTTCATTGAATTGATATCCCTCATTAAAACTCGATTTAGAATTGATGATATGAGAATTCTCTAAATTAATTCCGTTATTGTGAACTTTGTTTTCCTGAAGGACAATTTGATTTCCCATGGTAATTTGTTGGTTAGCTAAAAGTGCATAAGAAGAATTATATATGTTAATTTTAGTGGTATTCAAGCTATTCCAATTTCTTTTCCACAACAAATTTCCACCATAGTTTTGTTGGTGTAAAACATTGTTTGCCGTTTTGTTTATATTGTATACAGTAGCGCTTTGAAAAACTTCCAGATTATCCTTTATCGTTATTAAGTCTAATACCAGTTGGTCTTTACGTCCTATTTTTTGAATATATTTAAGAGTAGCATCGTGGAAACCAAATTTTTTATCACTTTGATAATTAACATTATGGTTAAATGAAAAATCGGTAATGGTAGTATTTTGAAACACTTTGTTAAAGTATTGTTTATATGTTGGAGTTTCGACAAAATCAGTAATGGATTTACGTGCCGAAATTTCGATAGAACCCTTTTTCGAAATATTATATTGTGCGTATACATCAGCATTAATCATATTGATTCCGGCGCTAAAAGAATTTTTCTCCGTTGTATCAGCGGTAGACGAAATAGCTACTACACTCGATACACTTTCTCCAAAAAAGGCAGAACTCCCGTTTTTATAAATAGAAATAGTATGGGCCAAATTAGGATTAAAGACCGATATTAAACCGAAAAAATGCCCAGTCTGAAACATTCGTATTCCATTCCACAAAAACAAATTTTGGTCGTGTGTACCACCGCGTACATTAATGCTTGCTACACTTTCATCAAGACTGTTTACACCTGGTATTTGCTGCATTGCTTGTAAAGCATCAGGTTCTATAAGTCCAGGCAGGATACCAAATTTCTTGGGCTTAATTTCAAATGATCCATCTTTATTTTTGGCAATTCCCGACGCCAGAATAGCATTGGCTTTAATTTCTTCAAGTTCCGTAATTTCAGGTTCTAAGGTTATTTCGAGACAATTTTTAGAATTATAATTATCGGCTACAATTCTTTTGGAAATAAATCCGATGTGACTGATTAAAAAGATAGCCGCATCTTCTTTTTCGAATTTAAAATACCCGTGTGAATCTGTTTGAATCTGGGTTTTATTAAGGAAAGTAATATTTGCGTTTTCAATAGTTTGCTTATCCGTAGCAGAAAAAACATATCCACATATCATCTTGGACGGATTATCTTTTTTATAGATATTAATGAATTTATTTCCAATATTTTCAAAAGACAAATTGGTTTTTCTGGCTAGATATTGCAACTTTTGATCTAACGAAAGTGCTTTTTTTGGCGGATTTAACTGCACTGCAAAAATAATATTCTCGGTGTAATTAAAACTAACATTGTGCTGATGTTCAATATTGTTTATGATTTTTTTTAAAGGCACAACTTTCCCGTTGTCCTGAGCAAAAAAGCTCAGCACATGAAAAAATAAAAAAAATGAAAAATAAAATCGTTTGCGGAATAACATTTATTTTTCGTCAAAAATTATTTTGTTCTTTGAAACTTTTTTTGCTTCTAAATTATAAGTTGTACTAATAATTTGTAAAGCTACATCCAGGTCTTTAGCAGGCAATTTTCCGGTAAACAAAGAGGTTGTGTCATTCGCTTTTAATTCGATCTTAATATTATATTGTCTTTCAACTTCATCTAATAAAGTTCTGATATTTTCCTGATTAAAACATATTTGACCATCTATCCATTCTGGTTTTGATGACTTTATTATGATTTTAACCTGTTTTCCGTTTTCAAAACTAACGCCTTGTCCGTGCGTTAACAAAATTTGACTGTTTGAATAATTTACCTTTACGCGTCCTTTATAACAAACAACATCAAACCTGTTTTTTCTGGCTTTAACATTGAACTGAGTTCCCAAAACCGATACTTTTCCAAGACTGGTCTGCACTTCAAAACGTTTTCCTTTGGCTACCCTGAAATAAGCTTCTCCTTTTAGTTCAAGACGCCTGTTATTTTCCCAGTTCCATTTTTTATACTTTATTTCAGAACCGGAATTCAGCATTACTTCAGAATTATCAGGTAAAGCAAAAGTTGTTTTTTCTCCAAAATCTGCCGTTTGTGTCTGCTGTACAAATTTTTTCGATGCAAAGGTAATTCCAAGCGTTAAAACAAAGACAGCGGCGGCTCTAAACATCCAGTTTTTGTATAAAGGAATCACTTTTGGAACCTCTTTTTTCTGCTTAAGAATGTTTGATAACATAGTATTTTCATCAAAAGCTTCTACTGCTAAATGGTCTGTATAATTTTTTATTTTCTGGTATTTTTCGAAATCGGGAGTTGCTTTAAATTCAACCAATTCATCCTCAGACAAATCATTGTTGAGCCATTTTGCTAATAAACGATCTTTTTTCATAATGCTGGATTATATCATTAAAACAATTGGAACTACTTTTCCCCTACTTTTATAGATCAATTTCTTTACGTAAGCTTACTAAAGCTAAGTGAATTCGCTTTTCTACTGCTTTTACACTAATATCTAATTCTAAAGCAATCTCACTGTATTTTTTTGCGTCAATACGATGCATCAAAAAGGCAATACGCTGTTTTTCGTTTAAGTTTTCGATAGCTTTCAAAAGTTTGAACTGAAATTGTTTTTCCTCCAAAATATATTCCGGATTTTCATTTGTTTTATGTAGCCATGTGAAGTTTTTTTCGTATCTCAAAACGACTTTCTGATGTGCGATTTCGTTGAGACAACTATTATTGGCGATAGTATAAATATATGATTTTGCTTTTTCTATGGATACAGAAGAACAATTTTGCCAAAGTTTCAGAAATGCTTCTTGTGCTAAATCTTCAGCCTGACCCATATTGCCAAATTTGTAAAAAAGAAAATTCCGAAGCGCTTTTACATGACTTTTAAAAAAAGACGAGAAAATTATTTCGTCGCAAGTGTTTGATTGATTTTTATTTGGCATGGAAATTTTTCGAATTGTACGTTGTAAAAATATTTATTTTTATCTTAAGTACGGCAAAAGTAAAACTGATTGTTCTATATAAATAATGAATGTTGTTTTACATTGAATATTATGTCCCAAAAAAACAAAGGCAACATCGTAGTATTATGATTACCATCAAAAAATTTGCATATTCAAACAATACTTTTGTAAATATGAAAATTATTTCAACTTTTTCTTTTTTTCTTTTTTCTTTTGGATCTCGAGGAGCCAAACTTTCCCATATATATCACCCCGTACTAATTGTATCATCAATTCAGGATACACAATGTATGCAAATAATTTTAATATAAAAGGTAAATTATGAATAATATAACCCCATCGATAAACCAAAAACGAACGCTTAAACTCTACAACTCAGAGGGACATCCTATATGTCTCTTAAAAAAAGTAATTCAACTGTACTTTAAAGGCTTTGAGTTGTTTGACTCTTTGAGCGAAGTGTTAACCATATTTAATAATTTTGGAGAACTTATTATTCCTGCAGATCATCCCGCAAACTTAAGTTAATAATACTTATTATGTGGATAAAGGGACATTTATTACACACCCATACCTCCGGACATCAAAATAACTTGATGAAACAGGATCATACTAAGTTTTTAGTAACCGGCAATGTTTATCGCAAAGACACCATAGACGTACCCCATTATCCTATTTTTCAACAGATGGCAGGGGTAAAACTCCTGCCTGAGGGCGCAGATGCGCTCGCAGATTTGCAAAAAACGCTTGAGATCCTTATGTTATATCTGTTTCTTGACACGGAAGATCGCTCTATTGACGATTACTTTCCGCAGCCATCCATACAGGCAGAGATAAAACAAAACGATGACTGGATAGAAGTATTAGGTGCCACGGTAGGTCCAGCTATACTGAAAAACTGTAAGATTACAAGAAACTTACTGGGCATTTGGATTGAGTATTGACCGTTTGCTTATTAATTACTGTACAATTCCTGATATAAGGGTATTTATGAACCGATGATAAACGTTTTCATGAACAGTTATGTAATAGCTTGCCAACCTTTAAAGAACCACTAAGGTATGTAGGATTAACATAATAACTTTTGTTAGACTGCAAGGGAAACAGGCAATAATCTTATTGAAAATTTAGAAATATATTAAGGAAACAAGAATATCAGGAAGAAATATTAATCTCAAAATATAACTTGTTACCATTTTGCAACAATAAAAATAGTAGTAACCCCATGGAATGAGGTAATCAAAATGTACTGACTGCCTCACCAAAGAAAGAAATGATCTTATATTGCAATGCATCAATTCTTAAAACATTGAAAACTGTCAGGTATTAAAAACTAATCAAAAAAATGTACCATATAAAAAAACATCAGCCAAAAATAATATATTGACTGATGCCTTTAATTCTATTATAAAACTATTTCAATTTCTGAATTGCAAAAACAGATTGGTCAGTATCCCCACTTAATAATTTTCCTAATTTAGCGGACACAACATATACTTCACCATTTGGCAACAATGCAGCAGTTGTAGGAAACTCATCTTTTCCAATTGACATTTCGTTAACCTTGCTGGCAGTTTTCCAATGATCATTACTGGTGAAAGTGTATGCTTTTCCGTCGCCTTTTACCGCATCTCCTACTAGAACAAGTTTGCCGTCTTTGGTAAATTCTAAACCATCAGGTGCTTTAAAAGAAATGCCAACAACTTCACTAATTTGTGTTGGGTTTGCTATGTTGACTTTAAATAGTTTTTCACTATCGGTCTTGCACACTAACAGATAACCGTCCGGATGAAACAAGATGCCGTTTAATCCAAAAGTACCTGGAGCTGGTCTAAACAATTCATTTTCGGCAAAAATACTTGCTTTATAATACTTGTCTAATTTATAAATCACTGGTGAAAAGGAATCAGTTATGTAAATATTTCCATTTTCATCTACAGCAATATCATTGGCTACGGCACCTCCGTTAGGTGTCAAAAATTTTAAATCTACACAACGGATTAAAATACCTGTCCTTAAATCATAAATTTCCGCATAAGCATTTTTACCAGCACTTGCGCCTTTTGGTAAACTTTTTTTAGAAATTCCAATATCTCCACCTACAACAATCAAACGATTTCTAATTTCGTCAGTAAAAACTCCAGCAATGGCAGTTATTTTGCTTTGGCTTATCAAACTAGACAATTTTCCATCTAAGGATAGTGTAAAAACTTCTCCCTTATATAATGAACCTATAATAAATCGGTTGTTATTGTAGTCATAATCAATGCCTTCTGGATAAAGACTTGGGCTATTTAAGGTATATTTATCTTGAATAACGCTTTTTTCGATACTATTATATTTAAACTTATAAATGTAATAAGGTGCTTTTCCTTCATCTTTTCCTCCCGTGAAAGCAGGTGTTGTATTGAGTTGGTTGGTACAAATGTACATCCACTCTTTATTTATGGCTAAATTATCAGGCCATTGTAAACGCTTGTCTTGTAGAATATTTGATAAGTTTCCGTTTGTGTCTAATTTACTAACAGCATGCTCTGTTGTATTGGTAAAATAGTGATTTCCTTTATCATCGGTTAGTGCACCATCACTTATGGGTTTTCTGCCCGCTGTTTTAATATTGTCAGCGATAGTTTTGTCATCAGCATTATTTCTAAAAAATTTTGTACTTATTTCATACCAACTTGTACCATTCATTGCCCCGTAATAAAGCGTTTGCTTATCATTTGAAATAGTTATTGGGTCTATGGCAACTCGTGCAGGGCCTCCATTAAAATTAATAAGTTTTTCATCAATAATCATATCCTTGTCTTCCGCTTGTAATGAGGGATGATTTCCGAATCTTCTAGCCTCTTTAGTTTTAATATTCAAGGCTATAATTGCAGGGTTTATGATATCTGCCATATAAACCCATCCATTAACTTCATCAACGGCAAGATCCTGAACGAAGCTGCCTTTTGACGCAACCGATTCTGATAATTCAATTGAAGAGATTAGGAGATTTTTCTTAGTGTCGAAGCGAAATAATCTCGTTTTGCCTAATGTTAATCCCATATCAAGAACTAATAAATTGCCGTTTTTATCTACTGCAATTCCAAGTGGTGCGTCAAATGTTTTTTCCGATGCAGGTTTTCCATTTTTTTGGAATCCGTCATTAGGATAGGGTTTGAATTTGTTTTTCCCGGTTATTTCAACTAACTGTAATTCACTACTTCCCAAAGGGTGGATGGTTGCAAATATTCTACCTTCTTTGGTAACAGCAATATTTGCAGGTCTCACAGGTAATTCAGCTACTATTTGAAGTTCTGTATTGGATTTTTGCGCATTTATAAAATGCGTTTGTATAAAAAATACGGCTATAATCAAGATGTTTTTTTTCATTTTTTTATGTTAAAATGTATTGTTTTGTATGTATTAATGGTTCTGAAAGTACTTCCTTTGTTTTTGTTATAAAATTTTTTGAAGTGAGCAGTTACAACAATTTTATTTACGTTTGCGAGCTGATTCGTTTTTGAAGATCTAGATATTCACCACCACTTTTCCCACGGTATGACTTGTTGCTAATTGTAAATGTGCACTAGCCATTTCATCAAAAGTAAATTCTTTGGAAATATGGGATTTGATAATTCCTTGTTCCATCAAATCAGCAATGGTTTTCATATCCTCGCCCGATGATTGTACAAGAATGGATTTAATTTCAATACTTTTATTTTTAGCAGCATCCAAAATTTCTTGTGGTACTGCTCCTAAAATATAAATGATTTTCCCTCCTGATTTTGTGACGGTTACCGAACGAGTATTGATTTCATTCGAAACGGTATTTAGTACCAAATCAACATCCGAAACAACTTCTTCAAAGTTTACTTTTGAGTAATCAATATGTTGGTCGGCACCATTTTGCAACACAAATTCTTTATTTTTTTCAGAAGAAGTTCCAATCACGTAAGCTCCAAAATGTTTGGCAATTTGAATGGCATAATGTCCAACACCACCAGAAGCACCGTGAATTAAAACCTTGTTGTCTTTTTTAATATTTCCATTTGTTACCAATGCTTGCCAAGCAGTGAGCACCGCAAGTGTTGCAGCTGCCGCTTCTTGATGTGAAATATTTGCAGGTTTCAATGTTAAATGGGAAGAGGGCACTGCAACATATTCGGCATAAGCACTTCCGTTGCCAGGAAAATTCGCCATTCCAAATACAGCATCATCGATTTTGAAATCACTCACATTTTTACCAACTTCTTGAATGATTCCGGACAAGTCCCAGCCCAATATTACAGGTCGTTGTTCTCCAAAAAGCCAATTCAAGGTTCCTTCGTTTTCCCTTGCCTTGTAATCTACCGGATTAACACTTACTGAAGTTACTTTCACTAAAACTTCATTTTCCTTAATAGATGGTTTAGATACATGTACATAATTAAAATTATCTACACTTCCGCTATTGTTTAAAATAATTGCTTTCATTTTTTTTATATAATTGAATGACAAATGTATATTATAGCTATCTTTACCACAAGTATGCACATTTAAGTAATCTATGCACCAAAACAATACTATTACTGATTATCAATGATTTAAAAATTAAAATAAATGAAAAATAATTTTGAGAACACTTGTGAAGATTATGTTTGCTCCGTAGATTTTGCTTTTAAACGCATTGGCGGAAAATATAAAGGCAGGATTTTATGGCATTTGGGTGAGAGTAAAATATTAAGATATGGAGAGCTTCGCAGAATAATAGCCGATGCCACACCAAAAATGCTTACCCAAACGTTGAGAGAGTTGGAAGATGATGAATTGGTATCGAGAAAAGTGTATCACGAAGTACCACCAAAAGTAGAATATTCTTTAACTGACATTGGTCAAGAATTAATCCCTTTTATAACTCATCTAAAACTTTGGGGTGACAAACAAGTGGAAAAAAAGGTAAAGGTTTTATTGAATGAATGAATGATGTCAATTTTAAGTTGAAGGTGGCCAATTAGCAAAACAATTATTATGCATTTGTTATTTAGTTTTGGTTTATTTCTTTATTACGATAAAGAATTATCAATCATACGTTTCATTTGTTTGAAAAATATGTAAATTCAATATACTTTCATAGTGGGATGCCCACAGATTTTACGAACAAAAAAACTTCTTCAATTTTTTATTTGAGCAAGTTATCTAATTCAGAAATATAGTTTTGAAAATAATGTAATCCTGTTTAAAAAAATAGATAACTTTAATGTTTTATCGAAAGCCAAAGTTCAAATAGCTTGGCTTTCGATAAAGATTTACTTATTGCTTGTTTATTACTATTTCATTGCAAAAAGAACCAAACAAACAATAAAAATTCCCAATAAATGATAGCTTCCGCTGATCAAACCATAAAAAATTGGTTTTGGAATGTTGGGATTAATGGCAATGTTTACGGTGTTGGCAACTAAATATCCAATACCAACAACTAATGCTAATTCAATTGTAGATTGGTAGGAATCAATTTTTAAAACATACATTAATATTGCAGTCGTAATTGTAATAAAGAGTGAGCAAATTGCTGGACCAATAATGAAAATAGGTGCAGGTTTTTGTTCTGGTTCATTTTCTTTTCCTAACGAAATAAGGTATTGCTTTTTGAAAAGCAAAGTAAACCACAATGCTCCGAGTATAAAATAAGCTACAAAAGCGATTGCTATACTAATCCAGTTTAAATTTGCTAGTTGACCGATCATAATTATATTTTTTATAGTTGTTTGTCGTTATTGACTTTACAAAGATAAAATAGGCAAATGACAGCCTTATGTCAGGGGTCAAAAAATAATTAATAATATTTATCGAAGTATTCCTGAAGGGTTAATTTGTGTGGTGCAAATTTCTCTGAAAGAATTTCCAATTTTGTTATTCTGTCCAAACGAAAGTACCGAAAATCTTTGCGTAAACGACACCAAGCAACCAATAACCAATTTTCCTGTGTGCTTAATAATGCAAATGGTTCAATCAGTCTGCTTGAAGTTTTGTTTTCTTCGTTGGTGTAATCTATTTTTGTAACGAAAAAATTTGTTAGTGCATTTTGAAACTGTGATAAATTATTGCTGTTTCTCTCTCCATTTATGTTTTGTTCAAAACGAGTTCTATCGGCAAGTAAGTTTACTTTGTCTTTTTCTGTTTGTCTTAATACTGCCTTTATTTTGTCAATCGCTTCTGAATAATCTTTGATGAAAGAGGCGTCTTTGTTTTTCAAAACCAATTGTTCGGCAAGAATTAATGCGTTTGCTTGGCTTTCGGTAAACATTATAGGTGGAATTTTGTACCCTTCCATCAAAGAATACCCTTTCCCTTCTTCTGTCAAAATGGGAACTCCTGCTTGTTCCAGCGCTCTAATATCCCGATAAATTGTCCGGACACTAACACCAAATTTTTCGGAAAGTGTTGTTGATGTAATAAGACGTTTCGTTTGCAATTGTGTCAAAATTGCCGTTAGCCTAGAAAGACGTTTAGTATCGTTTTCGTTCATCTATTTTTTCTAACTGTTGATGTTTGTAGGGCGCTTCTAACATTGCATTAAATGGATGTTAATAATGTTTTTTTTCTGAGAATTTATTCGGCTTGCTTTATTAATTGAATGTCAAAATGAAGTTTAACGTCCTCTCCGACTACAAGATTTCCTGCATCGTTCAGCAAATGAAAAGTTAATCCAAAATCTTTTCGATTAATTTTTCCTGAAATCTCAAAACCTGCTCGAATGTCGTTAAAGCGTCCTGTACCAATACCAGTATGTTCGGCTTCCATTTTTATATTTTTTGTAGTTTCCAATATTGTCAAATCACCCTCAATAAATTTATTGCCATTTTGATTTCGGAAGTAGCCTACAAATTTAATTTTTGGATATTTTTCGCTGTCTAAAAACAGTGGTGATTTCAAATGTCCATCTCTATCTGAGTTGTTGGTATCAATACTATTCGTGTCCACTTCAAATTGGATTTCCGCATCAGTAAAATCTTCATTTTCTGTTTGGAATGTTCCATTAAATGTTTTGAAAATGCCAGAAACATTGGATATTGCTAAATGTTTTACCTTGAATTGGATTTCGGAATGTCCCTGATCAACCGCCCATTTTGAATTTCTAATTGCTGTCATCGCTTTAATATTTATTTTGTTATAAGCAAAAGTATAAATTCAAAATAGACTATTATTTATCAAATGGTAAATAATTACTTTTGATTTCTAATTCTACTCAAAGATTGCTGTGTGATGCCAACATATTTTGCAATTTCTCCAAGGCTTATTCTTTGGACAATTAAATCATTATCAATCATAAATTGATTGTATCTGTTAGTGGCATTTTCTTCAAGCATTTCTCGAATTCTTTTTGTCATTTTTAAAGTTGCAACAGAAACTAATTTCCTAAAAAACGTTTCTATACTGTGATGCTTTTTACAAAGTTCTTCTAATTTTTTTTGAGACACTAATGTTACGGTGGTTGTTTCTAATGCAATTATAGCAAAATTTGAAGCTGTTTGTGTTAAGTAACTTTCAAAAGCGGTGAACATAAGATTTTCAGAAAAAAAACGAACTATAAATTCTTTATCATCTTTAGTAGAAAACATTTTTACTAGACCGCTATTTACAAAATAGAAGTGTTTACAAACCATGCCACTTTTAAGGATAAAATCACCTTTTTGAAATGTTTTGGTTTTCAAAGTTTGAACTAATTCTAATGAAGCAAGTTCATTAAGTTCAGAAAATTGGTTGCAAAATTGTTGAAAGTCTGTCATATTTTTAAGTTACAGGCAATGTTACCGAAAAATACTCAAAATCAAAAACTAATCTGTAATAATTACAATCTTTCTTTTGTACCGAAATTGCGAAATATGTGGTAAATTCATGTTTATCTTTCGTAGGAAATTTTATCTCAGCATAGCTTTCAATATTAGGTTTTTTTATTTAGGATTTTTTTATAGAATAATCATGATTTTTTATATATGTTAAATTTAATGTACTGTGACGCTCGTTTGTAATCTCAGGTTAATTTCCTGCCCTTGATTTTTCATCAGTAGCTGAGCTTAGATGACTGGTGGATTTGAGACTTTTGCTTCCGAAATTGTAGGTGAATACAAATCTTATTAGGCGGGTATCATTCTTTTGGTAACCATGAATATGACTTCCCTTTGTTTCGAGTGTTAAATCTGTTTTTCTTTCATTGAAAATGTCATTCACAGAAATCTTTAAATTGGCTCTGTCAGACCAAAAGGAATGACTGACTCCGGCATCAATACTCGAGAAAGGACGCAAATGATAAAGACCATAGACGAACTGAGACTGATACCTTGCGTTAATTTCTAATTTATAATTGTTACTGATACGAAAATTCTGTGTCGATTTAATATTGTAAGACAGATTTTTATTTTCCTGATTTACACCACTTGAACCATTTAAATTGTAATTATTATACGTTAAATAGCCATTAATATTACCGCTCCACCAATTGGCTAAACTATAGGAATAGTTTGTACTAATTGTATAACGCTCAAGAGAATTTAAGTTAATAAACGTTACAGAAGAAATCTTAGAAATTGTATCTGTAACTACAGTTTCTGTACTCACATTCGTTGTATGAGCATAACTCAAGCCAACATCAAATCGACTGTAGCTGTAATTCAGTTCTATATTATTAGTGTATTGAGGCTTCAGAAATGGATTTCCAAGCTGACGGGTATATGGATCTATATAGTATGCAAATGGATTCAGGCTTTGATAATTCGGTCTCTCAATCCTACGGCTTAAATTAAGACTGATTTTATTTTTTGCATTTAACGATTGTAAGACAAACAGATTAGGGAAGAAGTCTAAATATTTCTGTGTAATCGATGGCTCATTGCTATTGAGTAAAGTTCCCTTAGAAGTGGTATGTTCAGAACGGAGTCCAAGCTGAATAGTTGTTTGTTTCCTTTTTTTTGTCAGGTTAATATAGCTCGCCTGTATTCTTTCCTTGTAAATAAATTGATTACTTAATTGCGGATTGAAAACATAATCTACATCATCAGAACTTGTTAGCACCTCAAGGGTGTTGTCTGTTTTTACTTCACTAATTTTTATCCCTGTCTCTATTTTGACAGTTTTAAAATCCGGGGAAATATAATCTGCTTTTCCTGCATGTACCACTATTGCAGCCGATGTATTCTGCCGTAAATAATAGGGCGATTGCTGTTGCCTATTGCCTTCGGAATTATCATATAAAGTACTTAAAAGAGCATCACCATTATTTTTGTATTTTATATAATCCAGGTCAATACTCAACGCTTGTCCGATTGTGTCCAGACGAAATCGGTCATTCAGATTAATTCCAACATTATTCAACGTTCGGTTATCGTCAGATACTGAAATCTGTTTAGTCAAATTTTTATTCAGTGGATCAATTATGGTGGCGATCCCTTTATTTGCAATGTTTTTATCATTAAAATATCCATTGATGACAATGCCTAATGTATTATTTTTCCCTGTTTCGTAGTCCGCTCCTATCCTGTAAGAATTATTAATTGCTACATCCTTTATGCTACTTTTCTGTGAATAAATAGTTTTAAACCCTGAACTGTCTATTATTCTGTCGGATGACAGGTTTATGAATTTCTTGTCATTGATTCTGCTTATGTTAGCAAAACTGTTTAAATTACCTGTTTTTGCATTTAAGGAAAGACTCGCATTGTCTGATACATAATGTCCATGTCCAACTCCTAAAATCAGACTGCCATTAAATCCGTTTTCTTTATTTTTTTTAAGTCTGATATTGATAATACCCGAATTTCCGCTTGCATCGTATTTCGATGACGGATTAGTCATGATTTCTATTGCCTGAATTGTATTACCGTTTGTGGAGCGCAACATACCCGCCAATTGGCTGTTCGAAAGATAACTCAGTTTATCGTTTATCATCACAGTAACTCCCGCCTTACCATTTAAACTGATATTACCATCTCTGTCAACCGAAACACCCGGTGCTCTTTCCAAAATATCAATTGCATTATTACCCGCAGCCAAAACACTGCCGGCAACGTTTATGACCATTCGGTTGTCTTTTCTTTCAATAGTTGGCTTACTTGTCGTAACTACAACCTCTTTTAAATTTTCGGATGACTCTTCAATAGTGATCGTATCCACGACAACTTGTGTTAGTGCGTAAAGAAAAGGAAGACTGGTTTTTGTATTAAAACCGATAGCTTCAACACTAACAATATATTCTCCGGCTTTAAGGGGCATAAATTTATAAATGCCGTTAGCATCACTAAACGCTGTTTCCATCAAAGCCGAGTCTTTGGCATTTATTAATGAAACCGTTGCGTAATTAAGAGGTTTTCCTTCTTTTGTCAATACAGCACCACTAACCGAAAGATCTTGCGCTTTTACACTACTTACTGATATAAGTATAAAAAAAACAACCAGCTCCAATACGTATTTTGAATTAGTAATAGTGGAGCAGAACAACCATATTTTCGGATTTGTTTTAAAGTTTCTCATATTTAATTTTTGCCAAAAATATTGCGCCTTAATCCGTCTTGAAAATTTATTAGCTGAACGTCTTTTTTTTCCCTTTCAATGAAGTTTTTGAGCACTATACCGTTTATAAGTATTATAAGCCTTTAGTCCGGGCCAAATTGCCGTTTGTAGAAAATATGATTTTTTTTCAGTTGAAATGATGTAATTTTATATGCTGACACTAACAAATGCAAAAAATAATATGGATATTTCTGATTCCGGGATTTTTTCAAAAGACAGATTTTTATATCAACTGAATACCAATCGCACTAACTACTTTACGAGTGCCTTTACAGTTCGTATTTATTATCACATCGCTTTCTGGATCATGCTGTTTTTACTGACCGCTGTCTCCCAGGGGTATCTGACAGGTGCATTGAAATATAATATAATCTGTTTTGGTATAAGACTGCCCTTTATTGCAGCAGTAGTTTATTTTAATCTCTATCTCCTCTTGCCTTTGTTTTATTACAAGGGAAAACTCATTTTTTATGTAACATTATTTATTTTAAGCGCTTTGTTTACAAATGCTTTTAATCTGTTTATTTTCGGGATACTGATGAAGTCGGGCATACTCCCAACTGCTTTAAAAGCCGATTCCCAATTTACAGCCTTCAGTTTTATCGGTAAGGAGATTTTTATGATTACTGTAATGGTATTAACAACCGGAATTAAATTATCTAAAGATTATTTCCTGCAACGACAAAAAGCAGAAGAGATGGAAAGAGAACAGTTGACCACAGAACTTTCTTTCTTAAAATCACAATTGCAGCCTCACTTTTTTTTCAACACATTAAACAATCTGTATGCATTGACCTTAAAGAAATCTGACCTTGCCCCAGAAGTAGTTTTAAAATTATCAGATTTTATGAGTTACGTTTTATATGAAACAGATCAGGAAAAGACTTCTTTAAAAAAAGAAATCAGCTATATCCAAAATTTTATTGATTTGGAAAGTTTAAGATTCGGAGTAAGTCCTAAGGTCATTTTTGAAATTAATGCTCAATCAGAAGATATCTATTTACCACCTTTATTGCTATTGCCTTTTATTGAAAATAGTTTTAAACATAGCCCTAAAAGTGCTACAGCAAATATAGAGATAACGATTCAGCTTCAGATTTGTAAAAATGTACTTGATTTAACAGTTATCAATCCCTCTTCAGAGGTATTCAATCAAACAAAAAAAGGTGGTATCGGACTTCGAAATGTAAAGAGAAGACTTGACTTAACTTACGGGCAATCGTACACACTTTTTCAGGAACGAAAAAACAATCAATTCATAACTAAACTCCATATTCAATTATCATGATCAAATGTGTAATCATTGATGACGAACCACTCGCCATTGAAATAATACAAACTTATCTTGAAAGATTATCAGATTTTGAACTCTCAGCCTGTTTCACAAGTGCTGTGGATGCTTTAACTTATGTACAAAAAAACAAAATCGATCTTCTTTTCCTTGATATAGAAATGCCCTTGTTTAATGGTTTAGAATTTGCAAAAACTTTAAATTACAATCCTGCTATTATTATGACAACTGCTTACCGGGATTATGCTGTAGAAAGTTTCGAATTGAATGTTGTAGATTATTTACTAAAACCAATTGGTTTTCAGCGTTTTATAAGCGCCACTTCTAAAGTAATAAAAATCATATCTGAAATACCGCCGGCGACAGAAAAAACCGATTTATCAAATTTTACCGGTGAAGATGAAGATTTATGGGTAAAAGTGGATAAAAAATTAATCCGCATTGCTATAAATGATATTTTGTATATCGAAAGCCTAAAAGATTATGTAAGAGTAAAAACTAAAAACAGGGAATTAGTTACATATTCTTCATTAAATAAAATTTTAGAAAAACTTCCGGAATCTAAATTTTTACGTATTCATAAATCTTTTATTGCTGCCGTGAAAAAAATTGAAACTATAGAAGGCAACAGGGTCACCATAGATGGAAAGATACTACCATTGGGAAGGATTTTCAAGGAAGAACTGATCAAAAAAACTCAGGATTAACGGTTGATTTTTTGTTTTTTGCATCGTTACTTCAACCCTGTTTTAGCGGAAAGAAAAACTGAAAAGAATAAAAATGGTCAAATTTTTAATTCAGCATTAAATTCAATTTTTTCAAATGCTTCACCCACTTCCTTTTGATTCAACAATCGCATCATTACCTCCATTAATTTATCCCCCATAGCTTCCAGAGGCTGGGGAACGGCTATAATTGCAAGACTGTAAATTTTGAAAAGTTCATTATCATCAAAAGTAATAACGCCTAAACTTTGGATTAAATCCGGATTGCTTTCTTTGAAAACTTCCAATCCAGTCTTCGTGAGATGATTCGCTGCAAAAAACACAGCATCCAACTCGTTGTTGGTTTCAATAAATCTTCTGATGAGATCTTTTGATTTTTCATTAGTGATTTCCTGGTATGGAATTTTAAGAAAACAGGATTTTAAATTATGAGCCTTAATCGCTTTTTTATAGCCTGTTAAACGATCCTGTATCTGCATTTGATTCGAATCTGTGGTTATAAAAACGATGTTTTTATAATTATTTGAAATCAGATGATTCGTTGCATTAAAAGCTGCATCAAGGTTATTGAGCATAACACTATTACAATCCAAATCAGCAAAACAACGATCAAAAAGTATAACGGGTAAATTGTCCTCAATTAATTCTGCTATATTTTTTTTTATTCCCGGGGACGGGACAATTATAAAACCATCAACCTGTTTGCTTTTATGCAAATTGATAAGTTCAATTGATCTGGCATCTTGATTTTCATTACTGCAAAATACAACTCTGTAGCCGTTAGAATACGCAATTTCTTCGATAATTCTGGCCAATTTAGAGAAGAAATAATTAGAAATATCTTCTACCATAAAAACCAAGGTTTTGGTTTTTCCGGTTCTTAGGCTTTGTGCGATTTGGTTTGGCTTGTAATTTAACTTTTGGGCATAATCTAATACACACTGAGTGAGTTTTTTTGAAATATGCTTCTCTTTTGCTTTTCCGTTAAGAATAAAAGAAACAGTCGTTATAGAAATATTTAAATCCTTGGCAATTGTATTGATGGAAACAGATTTTTTTTTCATTTGAAAAGTTATAATTTGAAAAGAACACAGTTATTTTTTAATCCTAAACAAGGAAACTAAAAAAACGGTGGACAAAAACTCAGATCCACCGTTTAAAAACAAAATAAACAAATAAAAACTTCCTTTTTAACAGTAGCCAAAACCCGCAAAAGACTTTGATTACTTCATATTCAGCCAATCCGGATCATTCATCTGAAATGACTATATTATTATTTTAATCGACACTCTGTCCAAAAAATTCTTCAGCGTTATTTTCTTAAAAACAAATTGCATTTACCTCAATTTTGCTATATTTTCAAAAACTTCTTTAACTTTTTGGGTAACCCCGAATAATCTTTGTCTGCAATGATTTCTTAAGTTATTCATTGAGAGCCGATACCCACACAAGTCACACCGCATTGAACCAGCCCGTAAGATTTTCTTCACTTGGATTTACTGCTCCTGTAGGCATAATTAAAGTCCATGGTTGTGGTCTTTTTACTCCTTTGATAAACTCAGGTCCATATAGATAACCTGAAAAAAGCTTTACAATTTCGCATCCTAATTATTCTGCTTTTTGTAATCTCCGTTAAGTTGCCACTACAATGACTATAATACTTTCTATGGTTACAGACTATTGTGATATCTTCTCTTAAAACAGGGGTTACGATAAAGTTGGCTCCCAGTTTGATATACAATGAGGCCGAAGATACATCTATAACTGACCCTAATCCCATAATCATTTCGGTAACTCTTTGATGGCGTATTTTCTAAGCGCATCAAAGAGTTCATGACTAAAATTAACCATGGCGGTAAACTTCATTAAACTAGCCCCCTACGTCATTAGAAACTTTCAGCACGTTGAAAGTCTTATTCCAAATGTAGAATTTAAAGCATATGCTGACAATGTGCACTACAGCGTTTCAAATGTTTTTCCTATCTCAAACGTTTACACGATCGTTTTCGATAGATAGAAAATTTCTGTCTTCGAAAAACAAAATCAATCTAAAATGTCATGCCGGGAGTTAAAAGCCCGAAATGCAGTAAAGTAGAGGCTGTTTTAAAGTCAGGATTTATCAGACAAAAGCAGCGTTATTATTGTAATTTCACTTAAATCATGAAAGCCGAAAAGCAAAAAATAAAACAAAGAAAAATTACCAAACCACTATTATAGATATTGGTCAGGCAATGGGAATTTCGGCAACAACGGTAAGCTGCGCTTTAAGAAATCATCCGAATATAAGTCCGGCGACTATTCAGGCCTTAAAACAAGTAGCATTGGAAATGGAATACCGCCCAAATCTAATGTCAAGAAATTTCGCCAACAAACAAACTCAAACCATTGGGGTGATTATTCCGCATCTTCAGTCTACTTTTTTTTCTTCAATGCTTGGCGGAATTCAAAAGGTTGCTTCTAAAAATGGGTTTAAAGTAACTATCTGCCTTTCGAATGAAGATTACCAAACTGAATTGGAAAATGTATAGGCATTAATGGACAGCCCTGTTGACGGACTTTTGGTTTGTCATTCCGCAAGTACCACTGCATTTTGATTATATCGATAACTACAGCAAAAAGGAATTGCAATTATCAATGTCTACAGAATAAGCCCTTCGGCTAAAACATCAAAAGTTTTGGCAAAAATATAGAAGGTGCTGAAAAAGTCACCGAACATCTTTTACAACAGGGATACAAAAGATTCGGAATGATCCTGGTACCAAAATCTCTAACCATTACCGAAGAGCGCTTATTGGCTTAATTGAATATTTTAAAATCTTCTCTTACAATCTGTTTTGTCTTCCCCATGATATCCGAAGGATCTTATATTGACTTGGAAACTGTCGAAATATAATATTATTTTTTTCAAGGCATACCTTTAATAGTAATCGTTTTTTTCTTCAATAAATACAAATACAATAATTTGCGCAAATTTAATTTACGTTTGCGCAAATAAATAGCATTTTTTCCGAGATTTTTTATTGCATGTATAATTTTTTTATTTAATTTTCGCCAAATATCCAACAATACAAGTCTCTAAACTAAGTACTTAAATTTTAATTTAAAAGAATTCGACTTTCAAATTACAAATCCGAATTCTAAAGACTCATTGTTAATTTTATACATTACTAACTATAAACCAAATCATTTTTATGAAAAAAACACTAACCTTTATTAGTGTAAAAGTTTTCTTTTGCACTTTATCATGTATGCTGCTTTTTAATTTTAGCGCAAAAGCCCAAAACTACCAATTGGTATGGTCTGACGAGTTTAACGGCACTGGTGCTCCAGATCCCAAAAAATGGGGTTATGAATTAGGAGGAAATATCAGAAACAACGAGTTACAGTATTACACAACAAATTCTAATAACATAAAACAAAACAATGGAAATTTGGAAATTACGGTTGTTAAAGAAAATGTAGGCGGAAAAAATTATACTTCGGCAAGTGTAATTACTTTGAATAAAGCTGCCTGGACTTACGGAAAAATCGAAGGACGTTTTAAAATGCCAAAAGGTAAAGGATTATGGTCGTGTTTCTGGACATTAGGATCAAACTTTCCTCAAATTGGCTGGCCAAGGTGTGGTGAAATCGACATTTTCGAACATGTTAACAGCGAAACTGTAGCGCACGGTACGGCACATTGGGCAGGTGCCAATGAACTGCATGTGCAGGATGGAACTTCTTACACTGTTGATGTTACGCAATGGCATGTTTATTCGATAACCTGGGATGCTAACTATATCAAATGGTATGTCGATGATGTGCTTTACAAACAATTTAGAATTACAGATGGATATAATTATACTGCAGAGTACCATCTGCCTCAATATATTTTAATAAACCTGCCTATTGGTGGAAGCTGGCCGGGCGATCCTGACGCAACAACAGTTTTGCCGGCTACTATGTATTGCGACTATGTTAGGGTTTACAAAAATATAGACACTACTCAAAAAGCAATTACAGGTTTTTCAACTTCCCCAGCTAACCTAACATTAAACATAGGCAGCAGACAAGTTATCAATACAACATTTACACCTTCTGATGCAACAAACCAAATTGTAAACTGGACATCGAGCAATACTTCTGTAGCTATTGTAAATAATTGGGGAATGGTTACGGGAGTTAGCGCGGGAACTGCAGCAATAACTGGAACATCTTCCGACGGAAGAACCTCAACATGCTCTGTATCTGTTCAAATTTTTGCCAATGTCAATAAATTAGTCAATGGAAATTTTGACGCCAATACAACACCGACCCAAACACCCACAGGCTGGAACGAATGGGGAAGTGTCACAACTGCACAAACTTCTAATCTATCGCCACATTCTTCAAATTATAAAGGAACACAGTCAGGAGCGGCTCCTTTTGAGGTTGCTGTATCACAAACCTTAACCGCACTAGCCAATGGAAATTACACGATGAAAGCCTGGGTTAGAAGCTCCGGCGGACAAACTTGGGCAACCATGTATGCCAAAGGATATGGCGGAAGTGACCTAAGCTATTCTATAGCTTCGAGTATACCAAATTGGACACAAGTGCAGATCAACAATATTAAAGTTACCAATAATACCTGCGAAGTTGGTTTCTATCAATCAGGACTGGCTAATAATTTTATAGATTACGATGATGTCGAATTTTATCTTTCGCCTATTGCAATAACAGGATTTACATTTTCACAGGGCAGTATGACAATGCCTATTGGAAGCAGTAGGGTAATAAATACCGTTTTTTCCCCAAACAACGCAAGTAACCAAGGCGTAACCTGGACTTCAAGCAATACTGCTGTGGCGACAGTAAGCAATTTAGGAATCGTAAATGCAGTAAGTGCAGGTTCTACAATAATTACCGGAACAGCATCAGACGGTAAAACTGCAACATGTACAGTCTCTGTACAAAATTTGGTAAATGTAAATAAACTGGTAAACGGAAACTTTGATGCTAATACAACAGCGACCCAGACACCAACAGGCTGGACAGAATACGGACCGGGCATTGCAAATGCCCAAACTTCTGCAGATGCTCCGCATTCTCCAAATTACAAAGGAATTCAATGGGGAAATACTGAATTTGAGGTGTCCGTTTTTCAATCTCTTTCGGGAATCGTAAACGGAAATTATACCATGAAAGCATGGGTTCGCAGTTCAGGCGGACAAAGCACCGCCGTTATGTATGCCAAAAATTATGGGGCTGGTCCGATAGAATATCCTCTAAATACAAGTATCGCCACTTGGACAGAAGTACAAATAAATAATATATTAGTAACCAATAACAGCTGTGAACTGGGTTTTTATCAATATTCCGGGGCAGCTAATAAATGGCTAGATTACGATGATATTGAATTTTACCTTACTTCTGCTGTTTCTTCGAATGCCACACTTAGTTCAAAAAAAGTATCATCGGCTGTAAATGAAGATCAAAGTATATTAGGAGCTCAAAATTTTATGGCTTACCCAAATCCGGTAAGGTCAGATTCGCAGTTAAATATTACGTCAACTGACGCACTGCCTTTTGATGTTGTTCTTTCGGATATAAATGGTAGTATCGTGTATTCACAATTTATGAATACGGAAAACGCTGTAAAGATTCAGCTGCCAAATTTAAATAAAGGAATTTACTTTTTAAGAACTACAAATTCTACCAAAGCGAGAATTCAAAAAATAGTTGTGGAATAAACAAATGGTCATTCTACTGCGTGACTTTTAATCTTTTTATAAATGGATCAGCCACAGAAAAAAATTGAATGGTTCGGCTATAAAAAATTAATTAAAAAGTTGCGTAGTAGAATAATATAAATTAA
Source organism: Flavobacterium cupreum (assembly GCF_003996965.1). Taxonomy (GTDB): domain Bacteria; phylum Bacteroidota; class Bacteroidia; order Flavobacteriales; family Flavobacteriaceae; genus Flavobacterium; species Flavobacterium cupreum. The sequence goes on from NZ_QWDM01000024.1 coordinate 32,208, forward strand.
AACATTTTGTATGAGCCACTTGATAAAACGATGATCTTGTTCTATAATATTGTTGAGATATTTACACTGTCGGGTTTTAATCTTTGAGAAAGAATACTTGTTATAGACTCTGATAGCGGCAATATTAGAGCCACTTTTATCAATATTAATCACTCTTGGCCTGTAGTTATTACCAAGTGCTTTAATTGGAAATGACTGCATGTTCATTCTCTGCCTTTTTCTGGTCAAAAGAAAATCTACTGTATTGCCTGATTTAATATTAAAAAAAATATTGGAAGCATGTTTTTTCTAAGTCTCTATTTTATGTACATGGACAATCAATTGATAGAATTACTACGAACAAGGAAGTAACTCGTATAGAAAATACTTTCTGCTGATAATATGCAGGGCAGGAGAACTTTTACTCCCAGTATTGACATCCCAATAGGTTAATATAAACCTAAATTTAAAATATACTGATGTTGTATAATAGATTTCGATTATCAATTACCTTTTAGTATTAATCGGTTTTAAGAATTTATATGGCGAAGATAAAATTAAGCTTTAAATAAGACAGAACCGAATAGCAAGCATATACATTTTAAAAATAAAGTGCAGGTAAAATAAAATTTAATTTTATTAATAAATTATATCTTAGTCGATAGAATTCATCCAGAATGTTACAGCTACTATTAAACGTTGAATTTCCGGTTTAACTTTATTAAACACTAAAACAAAAATATGCAAACAATTGGTCTTATCGGCGGAATTAGCTGGGTTTCAACAGTTGATTACTACAAATTAATTAATCAGGGGATTAATGAAAAATTGGGCGGGCTCAACTACTCTCAATGTCTCATATATTCGTTCAATTATGCGGATATTAAAAAAAACAATGACATAAACGATTGGGAAACAACTTTTAAAATGGTTTTAAAGGCCTGTAATGATTTAAAATTTTGTGGAGCAAAAGCGATTGTACTCTGTGCCAATACAATGCACTTTTTAGCAGACAGACTTGAAAATGAAATTGGTTTGCCAATTATTCATATTGCTACGGCCACTGCGACAGAAATTGAGAAAAAAAGATTAAAGAAAGTAGGCTTACTTGGGACAAAATTCACAATGGAACTTGATTTTTTTAAATCTAAATTGGCAGACAAAGGAATTGCAACAATTATTCCAAATGATGCGGATAGGGAATTTGTACATAATACAATTTTTGAAGAATTAGGAAAAGGTCTTGTAACTGCCGAAACAAAAAAAAGGTATTTAAAAATAATTGAGGAGCTTGTAGAAAACGGAGCTGAAGGGATTATTCTGGGTTGTACCGAAATCCCATTAGTTATTCATCAAAATGACGTTAAGGTGCCGGTATTTGACACGGCATTATTACATTCAAAAGCAGCGATTGAATTTCAATTAAGTTAAAAAAGTTACAAGCAACAACAATTTGGTAATAGTGAGGCTAAAGTAATTTGAAGTAAAATAAATATCTTTAATTCATATATTGATCTAATTATAAATAAATGATCACAATTTCAAAAGGAAACTAAACATTTCCATAAACTAATATTGATGAATAAGATATTCCACATATTCAAAGTTGACGAATTGGAAGCCAAAAAGATTTCTGACCAACCTGATGCGCCACATAATCACGATTTCGAAGAATTATTGATAGGATTAAATGGAGGACTAGAACATTTTATAGATTTTAATTCTACCAAAACCCTAGCCCCTTTTGTTAGTTTTATTACCAAAGGAAAAATGCACCGTATTATTCCTAGCATTTATAATGGTGAATGCGATATTTGGGTGATTCGTTTCAAAAGCGAATTTATTCCAGAAACCACGTTTCAGCTGTATTCTCTTTATCACAAACAAGCCAACCTAAAATTACAAAATGACAAACGTTTTCAAAGGTTTGTTGAACTCTGTAAAATGATGTTGGATGAAACAACTCAAGAAAATCCAAATTATGCAATCATAAAGCAGCTTCTAAGTGTTTTATTAACGATGATAGAAGCCGAAAGAAGAAAAATTGAATGGTCAAATGAATCTCAACAAAAAACTCAACACATTTCATTTGGAAACTTTCTTAAAATTCTTGAAGAAAATTATAAAAGCCCCGTTGGGGTTGAATTTTATGCCGAAAAGTTGTTTATGTCTTCCCGAAACCTAAATCTAATTTGCCATACTATTTTAGAACAAAGTGTTTTTGAAATCATAGAAACACGTAAGCTTATTGAAGCTAAAAATTTATTGATTTCAACTGAAAAAACAATTTCTGAAATAGCTTATGAATTAGGATATAATGAAAATTCATACTTCTCCAATGTATTCAAAAAGAAGTCTGGGCAATCACCAACCGAGTTTAGAGAAGAAATGAAAAACAGACTTATTTCCTAAATCTACAATTCAATTACCGAATATTGTATTAAATAAAGTGGGCCTCGTCTCTATCTTTGCATTGTTAATTTACTGGTAACCAATTAAAAAAAATATGAAAACAAAAAAAGCAATTTACGCAATCATACTTGCCTTCGCACTAACAACTTTTATAAGTTGTAAAAAAGAAGCTAATACTGATTCTGAAAGTCAAGCAACAATTACATCTCTACAAAAACAAATTACAGAACTAACTGCTAATAGTACTTTGGTAAATGAAAATTTAATAAAATTTGACACGCTTGATTATACCGTTTTTTCAAATCAAGAATGGACAAGATTACACGAAAGTCACGCCAAAAACATTAAAGTAAATTGGCCCGATGGTCATTTCACAACTGGTATCGAAAAACATATTGAAGATTTGAAAGCAATGTTTGTATATGCGCCAGATACGAGAATTAAACAACATCCTATCCGTTTTGGTTCTGGACAATATACCGCAGTAGCAGGAATAATGGAAGGAACTTTTACAAAACCAATGCCTATTGGAGAGGGAAAATTCATTCAACCCACAGGAAAAAGTTTTAAACTGCCAATGGCTACCATCGGAATATGGAAAAATGGTGTAATGATTGAAGAATTTTTGTATTGGGACAATAAAACCTATATGGATCAAATTGGTCTTGGAAAATAATTTCAATAAAAAATTATAGTTAAATTTAAAACAATATGAAAATATCAGGAACAAAAATTGTTGAATGGTTTATACGTATCGCTCTTAGTGTTGGTCTTTTATCAGCTGTTGCCGATAGATTTGGATTTTGGAGTAAAGAACTTTCGGCTTGGGGAAACTGGGAAAGTTTTTTGGCTTACACACAAAAAATAAATCCAATGTTTCCTCCATCATTAATTCCATTTTTAGGAGGATTAGCTACTATTTTAGAAATAGCATTTGCAATAGGGCTACTTTCTACTTTTAAAACCACATTTTTTGCCAAGGCAACAGGCTTTTTACTTTTATTATTTGGATTGTCAATGGCATTTTCAACTAATATAAAAGCACCACTTGATTATTCCGTATTTTGTGCATCTGCTGCAGCGTTTTCATTAGGTATAATAGCGAAAAGAAATTGATTAAATAAAAAAACGTTAGAATAAAAGTTATTTAAAAAAATATACACATATTCACTCAATAATTTAATTTTAAAACCAAATCATAAATTTAAAAAATAAAAAATGATCACAATTTCAAAAGAACAAAATGCATTAACTTTAGTTAGTCTTTTTACAGTAGCACCAGAAAAACAAGATGAATTAATCAATTTACTTGTTTCTTGCACCGACGAGTTTATTGCGAGTTGCCCAGGGTTTATTTCCGCAACTTATCATAAAAGTTTAGACGGAAACAATGTAGCACTTTATGCTCAATACGAAAATATGGAAGCTTTTCAAGGAGTGATTAATAGCGAAGGTGGAAAAAGGATGATAACTGAGGGCAGTAAAATTGCCTTGTCGTCTCAGCGTTTTTTGTGTACTGTTTTTGATACAAGAGAAGCAAACTCTAAATAATTTCACTGAATTTAAAAGATCAACTAAGGGACATTAAACACTATTTCTGTTCAAAAATCATTGCTGAAGTTAATGACCAGTACGTAAAAGTTGCCAAAATTAAAGGGCTAGAAGTTCCCTGGCATAATAAGGAATATGCCATAGCTAATGAAACTGCATACTCTTTTTCGGATATAGCTGAAATTCTTTCGGAAATTACTGGTAAAGAGGTTAATTATCACAAACCAGACAGTAAAACATATATAGAACAATTGGTGAATGCAGGAGTTCCAGAAGGTAATGCTGCTTTTTTTGCCACTTTTGCAGAAGCTATTAAAAATGGAGAATTTGATACAAATCGAAGTGAGGTAGAAATGTTGTTAGGCAGAAAGCCAATTTCTCTAAAAGAATTTCTAAAAACTATTTACGGAAAATAAAATATGTCATAGATTTTAAAATTCAAAGCCGTCATTTTGATAAAAAATTTTCATATATAAAAATCATATGACGGTAAATAAAATAAATAATTATGACAAAATTAGATAGACCTGCGTTAATACTTATTGACATCCAAAAGGCACAGGAATTACAGAATAATCCATTTAAAGTCAATATGGTTTGACCGGGTTATCCCCAAACTGACTTTACAGGACATCAAGGCACAAGTACACCAGAAGAAGCAGGGAAACGTATTGTTAAATATGCTACTATTGATGAAAATGGTCCAACCGGAAAATTTATCAGTGAAGAATATTTTCCTGAACCAGCAAGTTGCCCTCTGTAAAAATATAGGCAAACAAAAATTCTGCCTATAAAAAAGGTTGTCGAAACTTTATGCGTAATGCTGTGAGCAAACCTTCAAACTATGCCAAACCTTGTCTAAAAAAACAAGAAATTGTATTGCAATAATCTTTTTTGCCATTTGACAAATTAAAACAAATTTAAATTAATGACCTTTATCGCTATGGATAATTTAATAAACTACTTACTGCAATTTGGTCAACTAAATCAACAACAAATCGATTTAATTAAAAGTAAAGCGAAAGTTTTGGAACTAAAAAAAGACGAGTATTTTTCTGAAGCTGGGAAAATACCCAAAAGGGTTGCTTTTATTGACACAGGAATTTTACGGGTTTGCTATTACAACAGCAAAGGCGAAGAAATAACAAAATACTTTATTGACAAACATAATTTTGCAGTTGACATAAACAGTTTTAACCAAAAAATACCATCATCAGAATATGTACAAGCCATCACAGATTGTTCACTTTTAATCCTTTCAACGGATGCATTAACGGAATTGTCTTTAACGATTATCGGTTGGGACAATATAATTAGTCAAATTACCTCTAAAGCACTAATAGAGAAAGTAAATAAATTAAGTCCGATGCTATCCGAAGATGCGACTACACGCTATCAGGAATTTTTAGATAAATTCCCAACCCTTGCTAATAGAATACCACTATCTTATTTGGCTTCTTATTTGGGAATTACCCAATCTTCATTAAGTAGAATTAGAAAAAACATTCGCTAAATCGTTTTTTTTTGCCAAATGGCAAATAATTTCATTTTTAATTGAGGCAATTTTGCATCATAAACTAAAAATATAAAAAATGAAATCAATTATTATTACAGGAGCCAATAGCGGAATTGGTTTTAAGTGCGCCTTACAAATGGCAAAAATCGCAACAAACGAGCAAATAATTTTAGCTTGCAGAAATGTACAAGCAGGAAACGAAGCAATTCAAATAATCAAGAATAAAACAGGACATCAAAATTTGAAATGTTTACAATTAGATTTGGCTTCACTAAAATCTATCCGTCAATTTGCTAGTACTTTTAGTAAAGAAAAAGAACCTGTAATTTCAGCTTTAGTAAACAATGCAGGCATACAAAATATTGGTGAAACAGAATATACGGCTGACGGATTTGAAATCACTTTTGGAACAAATCATCTAGGTCCATTCGCGTTGACACAATTACTTTTACCATTTATGGATAATAATGCAAGTATAACCTTTACTGCAAGTGATACTCACGACCCATTACAAAAAACAGGAATAGAACCACCTGTTTATAAAAGTGCCAATGAGCTGGCTTATCCAAAGGAAACCAATGAAAAGAAAACGACAACAGGACAAAGAAGGTATTCAACATCAAAATTATCAAATGTACTCACGGTTTACAGCTTACAACAAAAATTAGCTAATACAAAAATTAGGGTTAATGCTTTTGATCCCGGACTTACTCCAGGAACAGGACTTGCAAAAAATTATCCTGCGATTTTGAGATTTGTATGGAAAAACATCATGCCCTCAATGACGCTTTTTAAGCGAAATACCAACACACCGTCAAAATCAGGAACTCGATTAGCCAACCTTGCGTTTTCTAAAGAATTTAGCAATTTGAAAGGAATTTATTTTTCAGATGGCAAAGTAGTGAAATCTTCTGTTGATTCTTAATAATTTGGAGTTTCAAAAAAATCTTTGGGAAACAAGTTTAAAATTAACAAATATAAAAGAGTGATTTAAAATAAAATAACCTTATTTACACACAAAAAAAAATATAAGCTCTAAAGCACGGTTTACATTATTTTCCAATTTAACAATATCAATAAAAAAAAATGAAATTAGCAAACAACAAAATTTTAATTACTGGTGGTGCTACCGGTATCGGTTTAGGATTGACGGAAAGATTTATCAGCGAAAACAATACAGTTATTATTTGTGGACGCAGGGAAACTGCACTAAAAGAAGTGGCAGAAAAATTTCCTTCCGTTATCACAAAAGTATGTGATCTGGAAGGTGAAGAAGGCCGCAATGAATTATATGAATGGGTTGCAGCAAATCATTCCGACTTAAATGTGCTTGTAAACAATGCGGGCGTTCAAAACTGGATGAATGTGTCTGACGATGACTTTTATGAAAGGGCTAAAACGGAAGTGGACATAAACATTTTGGCACCTATCCATCTTACAAAACTCTTTTTAAGTATTCCTTCATTAAATACAATAATCAATGTATCATCAGGACTTGCGTTTACACCATTTTCCAAAGTGCCGGTATATTGCGGTACGAAGGCTTTTACAAGGTCTTTCACAATTTCTTTACGCCATCAGCTAAAAGACAAAAATATAGAAGTAATAGAATTGATACCGCCTGCAATAAACACAGCATTGGGCGGACAAGTAGTTCACAAAGGCTTACCTGAAGTGAGCGATTTTGTGGCATCAATATTTGAGCAATTGAAAGAAGGCAAAACCGAACTGACCTTTGGCAGCAGCGAAACAAGAGCCAAAGCGAACAACGAAACAATTTCAGAGTACCTGAAGCTGCTTAATCCATAGTTATTGAAAATTATATCCATTTTGCTTACCAGTCTGCCATTGCAACAGGATTGATTGTCGGCATTGTGTACTTAGCAACATATACGGTAAACTATTAAAATATTATATTATGAATTTAAAAGATCAACTAGAAGACGTTAAAGACTACTTCTCTCCAAAAATCATTGCTGAAGTTAATGACCAATATGTAAAAGTTGCCAAAATTAAAGGTCAAGAAGTTCCTTGGCATAATCACGAAAACGAAGATGAACTATTTTACATTATAGAAGGTGAACTTTTAATGGAAATTGAAAATAAAGCTAATCTAACTATGAAATCTGGAGATATGTTTGTAGTCCCAAAAGGTATTAATCATAGAGTTTCATCTATTGAAGAATGCTCAATTATGTTGATAGAAACCAAAACAACAAAACATACGGGAGAAGTTAAGTCTGCAATAACAAAATCAATCGAACAACAGTCTTATTAAATTTGTTATTTATCATTCTGTTTTCAATACATTTTCTTTGCCCCAATTTGCCATATCATTTAATATTGGTGCCAAACTATTTCCCAAATCTGGAATTCATACAAGAGTAGGAAACTGAAACAAGCTTGAAATTAACAAGTATAGAAGACTAAAACAAATTTTACACCATTAGAGTTTAGAAATTCTTTTAATTAGCTTGTATGTAATTCATTTTGAACACAAATATCTTTTATTTGGACACAGCCAAATTTATTAAACTGCTGACCTTTGTACTTCACAATTAAATAAATAGAAAAAATGAAGTACAAAACTTTAGGGAATACAGGGTTAAAAGTTTCAACCATTTGTTTAGGTACAATGAATTATGGCGGAAAAGGATTTTTTGGTTATATGGGCAATCTTGACCAAAAAGAAGTGGACGAACAAATCAAAACGGTAACAGAGGCAGGTGTTAATTATATTGACACTGCAAACATTTATTCCGAAGGACTTTAGGAAGTAATGATTGGTCAAGCTATAAAAAACCTTGGTATCAACAGAGACGATTTGGTTTTGGCAACAAAAGTTAGAGGAACAATGGGTAAAAGCCAGAACGACCTCGGGCTTTCAAAAAAGCATGTCATTCAACAAGTGGATGCCAGTCTAAAAAGATTAGGTACAGATTATATTGATTTATATCAAATTCATACAGCAGACCCATTAACTCCAATAGAGGAAACTATTCGAACTTTAGATGATTTGGTGCGAAGTGGTAAGATTAGATACTTTGGTGCAAGTAACATTGCAGCTTGGCAACTAATGAAAGCGTTGTCTTATTCTAAATACAATCATTTAGACAGTTTTTCTTCGTTACAGGCAAATTATTCATTAGATGTGAGGGATGCAGAAAGAGAATTAGTTCCATTATTATTAGACCAAAAAGTTGGAATGATGATCTGGAGTCCTTTAAGTGGTGGTTTGCTTACTGGAAAATACAAAAGAGATGGACAAAAAGAAGAAGGGCGTTTAAATAATTTTCCTTTTCCATCTTTTCACGAAGAAAGAGCTTATGATGTTTTAGACGTTTTAACGCCAATGGCAGAAGAAAAAAATACAACTATTGCACAATTGGCATTGGCTTGGACTTTAAACCAACCTGTAGTAACAAGTGTGATCATTGGAGCAACAAAACAGCATCAGTTAGAGGATAATTTAAAAGCAATTGATGTGGTTTTTACAGAAGAAGAATTAGCACAACTGGATGAAGTAAGCAAATTACCAGGCGAATATCCGGGCGGTGTTTTAGAAGTAATGACACAAGACCGAAGTGCATCTGGGAGTAATTTTTTAAATGCTTAAATTTATAGATTTTTAAATGCAGACAGTATTTGAAAACTGTCTGCGAATTTTAAAATATGAAAAATTCTGAGCAAAATATCATCAAAATAAGTTCGATAAAAGAGCTACATACTTTCAATGGTTTGCCATAGACATGATGTCTATCATAGTATAAAGAATAAAAACAAGTCATTTGAATAAAAGAATCAGATCTAATACAATAGACTACAAGCGATCAATTAAAATCTATTGAAATAGAATATTTTAAATATATTCGTGCTAACCGTTGGGTTAATGTATTCTTTGAGATAAGTAAAAAAGGTCAAACAAAAACGATCCTTATATCTATAATTTTTTATTTGTTGTTACTTTGTTTTATTAGCTAAAAACTTGTACCTCATTTGTATTTCATGGTTGGAAAAACCTTATAAATAAAGGAATATTACTTTCTGTATCGAAAAAATTAAGGTTCATTTTTTAATAATAATTTTTTAATCTTTCAATAGTTTATATTTCAAAATAGTGAGGCTTATTTTTATTATTCAAAAAAGTTATCCTAATTTTTCAAAATCAAATTTAAGATGCGCATTCAATAATACTAGCATAATCATCAATATTTGAATGCTTCCCGCTACAAAGAATCATCAAAAATTAAATTATTAATAATCGAAAAATAATGATATATTTACAAACAAATTATTCAGAATAATATCACTGAATAAGAGTCTGTTAAACATAAAAACAAAGCTGTTTTTGAAATAAATAAACAGTAAAAAAGCAACAATTGTAATTCAGGTGCAGAATCGGTGCACTTAGGTTTAAGACATTATAAAAACGTAACATAGAAACGGGTTTGAACGATTAAGTTCGAATCCTGCTCTACTCTATCCAGCTTTTACACATCAAGTTGATCCAAAAATACCTATTAAATAATAAAAAAATGTATATTTATTCTATTAAAATTTCAGAAGTATCCCTGAAATAATCAGCATTGCATTACCTATATTAACTGGGTCTAAAGAAGAATTCGAATCCCTAATTATCCGTTGAAAATTTCCTATCTAATAATCAACAAAATTTGTGTATTACTGACCTAATTATTCATGAAACCACAATATGAATTTTTCACTATGATCTAATAGAATGACAATAAGTATTCTTCCTGGCTATAATCCATCTATTTATTTCGATTATGATTATATTTCAATACTTCTGATTCGATTTCCTGTATTGTTTTCTTTTTCCCTTTAGAAATCCATTCTAAAAGCTCTTCTTCAAAAAAATACAGCTTTTTACCATACTTATAACACGGGATTTTTCTTTGCCTTACAAGAGCGTAAATTGTAGGCTTTGCTTTTCCTATTAACCGGCTTACTTCTTCAATACCAATAGGAACACTTTTTTCTTTAGATTCATATACTTGTACATTCTGAATCATAAGTTTAATCTCGGCAATTTCAATCGCTAATTGTGCTACTGCTTTGGGCAGGTTCTCAAATGAGATTTCATTTATGTCCATAACTATCGTTTTTAATTGTTATAGAGCAAATGAAAAAAGTGTTTTCACTGTGTCCTAAGCCACAACAAAAACACTTAAAAAACACAGTGCATTTCTAATTACTGATAATTAGAAATAAGTAAAGTCTTCCATAATTTTTATAATGCCTTTTTGATCATCATCTTTCAGATGCGTTTTAATGCTGTTCTCTTCAACATCCTTTAAGGATTCCGCAAAAGTTAATTTTAAAAATTGTGCGATACTGTCCTGTTTTCCTACTTTAAAACAATTCCAGATATTCCAGCCAAAATGATACAAATCGAGATTTGACAAATCTTTTACTTTTACCTGTTTAATATTTTCAAAATTTATCTCTTCAGCATATATTATTATATTCCTGCACAATTGTTTCAAATCATCATCTGCAGCATATATGGCAAATTTTTCCTGCGTATAACGAATTACAATATCAATTCTGGCTTGTTTTTGATTTTTGATTACATTTTGCTGCTGCTCTCTTATCTGTTCAATATATCTGGCTGAATTTTTATTTTCAGACAATTCGGGTTTAATTAAAGTATCCTGACGCTCCTCTTCGATCTTTTCAAGGTCTTCACTTGGAATATGGTTTTCAGGCGATTCATTTTTTTTAACCTTCAAAAAACGATTCAGTACGCGAGCGGCCAATTCGTTTAGAAATAAACTTAGAATTGCAAACATTAAAATTCCAAATCCAGTGCTGATCCAAAAAAAAGCGCCGGCTGTATACTCATCCGCACCTTTTTCCAGCAGCACCAGTCTTCCTATTATGCCGACAAAAACACATACTAAAAAAACAGACAGGTAAATAACAATATATTCAAAGTATTTTGTTTTCATTGCGGCTTGTTCTTTAAAGATTCCAATTGTATTGCCTGCGAAGCTTTATTTTTCTTCTCGTCCACTACTTTTGCATAGATTTCAGTAGTTTTTACGTTGGTATGTCCCAGCATTTTACTGACCGTATAAATGTCTGTCCCGCTCGATAACTGCAGTGTTGCAAATGTATGGCGGAAGCAGTGGAAGGTAATATTTTTTTTAATGCCAGCAGATTCAACCCATTTTTTCAGAGGGCGCGAAATCCACGATGGGTCCGGCAGATCCTCAAAAACAAGCTGCGCGGGAAGCCTCGGTTCTCCGCAGAGCTGCAAAGCCTGCTGAGAAATAGGCATATATTCAACGCCCTTTGTCTTTTTCTGCGTAAAATGCAGTTTAGCCATACCATCTTCCAGACTAATCTCTTTCCAGCGGAGCTTCTGAATGTCGGAATGCCTCAGTCCTGTAAGCGCTGAGAAAAGTGCGGCTCTTTTAAGGACGTCTTTTTCACATGGTGTTGATACCAGTGTATTCAATTCTTCAATGGTCAGATATTCACGTCTTGACTCCTGCTCCGGGATGCCTTTTATTTTTGAAGATAAATCAACTGTTAGATATCCCTCGATAAAGGCCTGTTTTAAAGCCGCTTTAAATATGGAAAAATAGGTACCCGCAGTGTTGCGGGAAATGGTTCCTTTTTTGCCTCCTCCGAGTGGAGCACCTAGCAGAAATAGTTTAAAATCTTCCGCCATTCTGCTGTCAATCTGAGAAAACATAAGGCTGCCTTTCGAATAGCTTTTTAAAAATTCTTTGGACCGCTCCCAATTGATCTGAATAGATTTCGAACTTCGGGCATGTCTTTTAGCTGCAGTGGCAGAAATATATCTAATAAAATCCTCTTTTCCTTTTTCTTTTTGTTCAGCCAATAGGTTCTCAGCATCACTGTACAAATCTGTGTTATCGTATTCTTTCTGCCGAATTTTACGCACTCCGTCAGCATACAGCATAATTTCACGGTCGTTTTCGCTTCTGCAGATTATAATTCCGTTATCGCTGCGTCTGGGTTTGTACGACTTTGATCCAGCTGCATCTGTCCGGGCAGTTCTTTTTTTGTCCCACTCCACTGTTGTTACGGATCGGTTTATATATTCACGGATTCTCTGGGGAGCTTTCTTTTCGGAAATCTCTACAGGATAGCTTTCTATGTAAACATACCATTCTTTTCGGTCTTCTGCTTTTCGAAGACGCACAGTCACCTTGGTTTTTGCTAATTGCTTCATATAAAATCATTTCCGTTATACAAGTTGTCAATTTCCATTTTGGGGGCATATACGTACTTTCCGATCTGTCTGGTAGGGATTGAATATTTCCTGATATGATTGTAGACAGAACCTTCAGAAATTTGAAATCTTTCAGCTATTTCGCCGATAGAATGCAAATTCCGGTTATATTGATCACCCCATTCCGTTTTAAAGTGAGCACCTGATTCCAGTTCAAAATGACCACCTAATTCCGGTGCAAAGTGAGCACCTCCGTTTTGATTAAAAACTATATTTTT
>NZ_QWDM01000250.1 GCF_003996965.1 Flavobacterium cupreum
CGCTACATGCGCCCGCTGTTGGAGCGCATCGTGCGCGGCGAGCTCGATCCGGCCTGCGTGATCACCCACCACCTCGACCTCGACGACGCGCCACACGGGTACGAGATTTTCAAAAACAAACAGGAGCAGTGCGTGAAGGTGGTGATGCATCCACACCACTGAAGCGCTGTCGTCGTCGATTGGTTTGACAGCATCAGAAACCGCAAACCCGCCGTGATTACTAACAAGAACAAACGTCGTCCTCGCGGACGCGCACCGCTGTCCGGGATAAAAACTTGACATGG
>NZ_QWDM01000251.1 GCF_003996965.1 Flavobacterium cupreum
GGCGATGCGGACCGCGGCCAGCTGCCCGGGCAGGGTCGCGAAATGGGCGCCCGCGTCGAAATTGACGACCCGGTGGTTCTCGGTGCGCCCCTGCAGCTCGCGCGCGTCCTTCTTGGACGGGCCCTCGACCAGGATGCGCTGCACGGTGCCGACCATGGCCGCGCTGTACTTGCGCGTGTTGGCGTCGATCGCCGCCTGCAGCCTTTGCAGGCGCGCCAGCTTGACCTCGTGCGCGGTGTCGTCGGCCAGGCTGGCCGCGGGCGTGCCCGGGCGCTTGCTGAAAA
>NZ_QWDM01000252.1 GCF_003996965.1 Flavobacterium cupreum
CGGTCGCCCTCCGGGCTCCCTTCGGGGCCCCGCCAAAAAAAACCGCGACTTCAACACCAACGACGCTGATAGTGGAATCTTGACGTCGGCGCCGCCCCATCCCGTCCCGCGCTACATGGCGGGAAATTTTTCGGAACGCCCTCAAAAACAATGGGAAAAAAACCCATGCCGAGGCTCAAATATTGGCGGACGTAACAGACGCCAAACGTCGTTTGTTTTTTTCGGGCCGCCTCACATAGCTTGTTGGCGTCCAGCAGCAAGTTCATCATCGCATCAGGCCATG
>NZ_QWDM01000253.1 GCF_003996965.1 Flavobacterium cupreum
CGCCCGGCGAAAAGTCGAACAAACGCAGCGGCGTTCGCCGTGTCAACAACCTGCCGATCTACATCATGTGCACGGGCTTGGTCATATTCCTCCTGGTCATGATCCTCGTCGCTTCGGGCCGGGCGGAAAAGCAAAATGACCCTGCGCAGGGCCGCGGCGGCGAGCAGGCGAAAGGCGGCGACACCAACATCTTCGCGAGGGAGATCGCCGGCAACCAGAAGGACGGGATTGTGAAGGCCAAGGCGGCGCCGCTCGTGGTGCCGGACCTGAACGCGCCCCCTGG
>NZ_QWDM01000254.1 GCF_003996965.1 Flavobacterium cupreum
CTTCCAATACTGGATAAATGTACAGTCAAGGCCCGTCCCCGAACGAATGCCCGCCATGCGCGCCGTAATTGCAACGACTGTCCCCGACGACCCGTTCGCCAGCCTCAACCCCGAGCAGCGCGCCGCCGTCGAGCACGACATCGGCGCCGCCGACGGCGTCTCGCGCCCGCTGCTGGTGATCGCCGGCGCCGGCTCCGGCAAGACCAACACCCTGGCGCACCGCGTGGCGCGCCTGATCATTGGCGGCGCCGACCCGCAGCGCATCTTGCTGCTGACCTTTTCG
>NZ_QWDM01000255.1 GCF_003996965.1 Flavobacterium cupreum
GGAAGCGAAACTGGCAGAGGCCGACAAAAAAGTCGACTGGACCGTTGAAGTCGCGTTCCTGCAGCGCGGTCCCGATTATTCCAACATGGCTTCCGTGGGCGTGTCGGTTCCGCTTCAGTGGAACCAAAGGAACCGCCAGGACCGCGAGCTGGCGGCAAAGCTCGCGGCCGTGGAGCAAGCCCGGGCCGAGCGGGAGGAAACGCAGCGCATGCTGGCCGCCGAAATCCGAACCATGATCGAAGAATGGACCAATGGACGCGAGCGCATTGCGCGCTTTGAAAG
>NZ_QWDM01000256.1 GCF_003996965.1 Flavobacterium cupreum
GAACGGGCGCCGGCGTCGTTGCTGCGGCTGGTGTAGCCGGCCGAGGCGGTCAGGCGCGGCAGCATGTCGTACTTGGACAGGTCGAGCTGGGCCTCGGCCATGCTGCGCTCCATCGAGCGCAGGCGGTAGTCGTAGTTGTACTTGAGGGCGCGCGCGAAGGCCTCGTGCAGCGTGACGTCGCCGGCCACCGGCTCCATGTCCTTGAACAGGGTCGCCACATCGTCCCTGACGCGTTCGCTGCGCTCGGCCACCGAGACCGGCTCGGGCGCGACGGCGCAGCCG
>NZ_QWDM01000257.1 GCF_003996965.1 Flavobacterium cupreum
CTGGAACCGCTGGCACGGCGCGCTCGGCGACGGCGCCTGGTTCGCGCTGCTGCAGGAGCGGGTGCTCACGCTCGGCGCGACCGGCGGCGGCGCACTGGAGGCGGTGCGCAGCGTGGCGCTGCCCGAGGGCGCCGCGCCCGGCTGGCTGGCCACCCACCTGGCGCGCGAGGCGCTGCTGCTCGACCTGCCCGCGCCGGCGCGCCTGCGGGTGTGCGCCGGCGCGCTGGGCGCGCTCGCGCGCTGCGCCGAGGGCGTCGACTGCACCCTGCTCGGCCCCGGGG
>NZ_QWDM01000258.1 GCF_003996965.1 Flavobacterium cupreum
GGAAGGTCTCGGTGAACACCACCGGGGTGCCCGGGTCGCCCTCTTGCGTGCACGGATAGGTCACCGCGTTCTCGCGCTCGAGGCGCTCCCAGGTGATGCCGCCGATGCTGGGCATGGTGCGGCGCATCTCGTCGAACACCTGCGAAACGTGGGTGTAGGCCCAATTGAGGCCGAGCCGCACGGCCATCTGTTCGATGATCCACAGGTCCTGGCGCGCCTGGCCCGGCGGTTCGAGCGCCTGGCGCCCGATCTGCACCAGCCGGTCGGTGTTGGTGAAGCT
>NZ_QWDM01000259.1 GCF_003996965.1 Flavobacterium cupreum
TTCTTTAGGCGGTTTCCTCTAACTAAAAATCGCACGATCGTGCTTAAATTCAGTGGGGAAGGCGTTTTTCTCATATAATCTAGGCCACTTTAAGCCACCCCATTCCACTTTTTCCAAAGGCACCCCCATGAAAGTCTTGGTACCCGTCAAACGCGTGGTCGACTACAACGTCAAAGTGCGCGTCAAAACCGACGGCAGCGGCGTCGATATCGCCAATGTCAAAATGTCGATGAACCCGTTCGACGAGATCGCGCTCGAGGAAGCGATGCGCCTGAAGGAA
>NZ_QWDM01000025.1 GCF_003996965.1 Flavobacterium cupreum
GGAACCATTATCGTTTCTTGTTAAAAATATGATATCTCTACCATCAGGATCGATTGCATTTATCGGATTATCAGCTACATAAACGTAAGGACTTATGTTCGGATACTTCTCCGCCAACGGGTCAACATTCATCCATCTTCCTAAAGCAGGGTCATAATTACGTGCACCATAGTCGT
Source organism: Flavobacterium cupreum (assembly GCF_003996965.1). GTDB lineage: Bacteria > Bacteroidota > Bacteroidia > Flavobacteriales > Flavobacteriaceae > Flavobacterium > Flavobacterium cupreum. The sequence goes on from NZ_QWDM01000025.1 coordinate 177, forward strand.
ACATGTTAAGCCCCAGCTCGTCTTGGAGTTCTTTACCGTTGTACTTATACTTATTCTCAACACCGATTTTAAGCGTATTATACCCTTCCTGTTTTAAACCAAAAGGATAAAAATTACTTTCTTCCTTAATGACAAGAGTTTTGTCATAACTCAAGCGTACATTGCCTAAATGATCTTTGTACTGGTACACATATTTATAAGAACTTCCCGAAGGTTCAACATAACCTTCGGTTGTTGGGAAAAACTTTAGCAAACCATTATCGTATTGATAACCGCCCAGATAATCCGTTGTTACCACAGATTTCCCGACTTCATTTACAATTTTTTGTACTTTTTGTCCCGAAGCGTTGTAAATATAAACAATATTCCCTGTCGTTGCAAAAGTTATCTTAGTGGGTAAATTTAAATGATTGTACGTGATAACCGTGATGTTTTTGTTGCTGTCTTTAGTCATATTCCCATTGGCATCATAACTATAATCATCAACGGTGTTGGCAGTACTGTCCGTAAAACCAAAAACTTTAGAAGCTGCCGGGGCATTGTCCACGACTTTTACAAGCTGGTTGGTGGTATTGGTACCTGCATATGTGTATACCAAAGCATCAATCTGTGTAGCGGTCTCACTGTTTCCGTTACGGATGATGCTGTTTATATTTCCGTTTTTATCATAAGTAAGGTTCTCACTGTAGGCATTAGTGATTACAGCATCACGTTTGTAAACACTTGTCTTCAGACGGTTAAGATTGTCGTATAAATAAGCATATCCACGTATTATGGGTGTCGCATCTGAAGTGCTGCTCCAAAAAGTCTCGGCAATATTTCCGTTGTATAAGGCTTTACCTCCAGTAATAGCAGGTGTATTGTTGTAATTGATCTTAAAAGCAAACAAATCTCTAGGATCACTGCCTTGCTGAAGTGCAGCTGTATTGTTAATCCCCGTCAGCCAGCCACGGATGTTATACGTATAATCTACTTTTTGGGTTGGAGCTGCAATCGTATTTCCAACTTTTTTAGAAATCAACTGTCCAAGCTCATCATAGGTATTATTGGCAATTACTTCAATAGTACCTCCATTGATCTGATGGGTCTGGGTCAGTAAACGGTCCTGAGGTGAATACGTAAAAGCGTCTTTGGTCACGATTTCAACATCAGTAGCCAAACTTGATCTTTTATGTTTGGTAATGCTGTATTGCAGTTGTCCCGAGAATGTGTCCAACTTACTATCCGTAACGGTATACCCTGCCAGATGGTTGGCGGTATAGGATCGTATAGGGTGCGCTTTAGTATCGTAAAATGCAGTGCTTATTTCTGCCAAAACAGCAGCAGCCAGGGTTGGGACTCTCGTCCAGCTTCCCGTGGGCAGTGTTTTAACGTTCGTTAAAACGGTTTGGGTCTCGATAGCAGCCGGTACCGCCTGAGCGCCCGGAAAACCATAATTATCGTAATAATTAACAGTCAGTAATTTAAAAGTGGTGGGCGCTATGGCGTTCGTATAATCGACCTCTACACCATCAATGGTTCTTCTTGCTTGTTTGCTTTCAAATAAGACCGTGGCCAGATTTTGCGCATCCTGCAATGTTTTTCTCGTGGCAGAAGTGCTGCTGACATTGTTCCATCCGGTATAAACAGGACGGCCCAGAGCATCGTATTTGGTAATCAGCCAGCCTGTCGTGGTGAGATCCGAAAAAGGGGAATTGGCAGGGCCTGTCGCCACAGGACGGTCTAGTTTGTCATAGACGATTAACTCCCATTGCTTGCCCGGCAGTTTTTTCTCCACCAGTCGGTTGCGGTAGTCGTATTTGTACTGGTAACATAAGTTATCCAGAATAGCGGGTGTAATGGCTGCGTCTGCTTTGGGCGGGATCACATAGGTCAGGTTGCCGTAAGCGTCGTATACGTAATACGTATCATGTTTGATTCCGGCTTCGTAGGTTCTTTTTAAAACGACTTGTCCTTCCTTATTTTTAAATTCTACCGTAGAGCCGGCCGTCTCTGTTGGCGTAGCCGCGGTGTTTTCGTCATAGGTAACCGATTTTATAAGTTCACTGGCATCATAGTTTCCGGCGTCTGAAAAAGCGATGTCGAACAGCCCTAAAGCTGGCGTCCAGGTCGCTGTCGCCTTGTACAGTTTTACTTCCGTGGCGGTATTGGTCTGGTAATCGAGTTTGATTTCATGCCCCTGATCCATTGCCCATGCCGCTCCGGGAGCTGCCTGTTTCAGGACACGGTTTAATGGCGAAGACTCGAGTTTTTTTTGCGAAAACGGATTGGCCGTATTGTCGTATTTGGCCGTATTGTAGAACGTTACTGCCCCGGTCTGTGCGTTGGGTACAAATGAGATATTAGACGAAGCGGCTTCATACGGCAGGTATTCCTGCACCTGTCTGCCAAAGGCATCGTAGGTGATGTGTGTTACAATGTCTTTTCCATTGGCCGACTGCTTGTTGGCAATTTGCTGTACAGGTCTGCCTAGTCCGTCAAAATACGTGATACTGGTCTGTACCTGATCTACCGCTGGAAATTCCAAAACTGCAGTGGTGGCTTTTTTATAGTTTTTGGTCACCACATAATTATAATCCGACGGGGTCAGTATATTGGAACAGTCCGCATTGGTACCTTTTACCAGTGGACAATTATCGGTATTGTTTCGGACATAGTTGCCTGCCGGAGTGGTACATTGGGACACAAAAACAGCTGGATCGCCCAGGCCGTCCAGATCGTTGTCGGCGTACCATTTTGTATTGGGATTCAGGGTAACGTCGTTATCATTACAGTCGGTATTGCTGGTCACATAGCCTGTCGGTTTTACGCTGTAAAAGACCGTAACGGCCGGATTTCCGAAAGTGTCATTATCGACATCCCTGTAAAAAATCGAGGGTGCTATATTGGTAATATTGCCCGTGGTATCATTATAATCACTGCTGTTGGTCACATAGCCTGTTGGTTTTACACTGTAATACACTTTAGCATTCGGGTTTCCGAAAGTATCCCCGTCGCTATCCTGATAGAAATACTGTGGTGCAATGTTGGTAATATTGGCCGTGGTATCGTTATAATCCGAGTTGTTAGTCACATACCCCGGCGGTTTTACACTATAGGAACCGGTAACATTCGGATTCCCAAACGTATCATTATCGGCATCCTGGTAAAAGGTCTGGGGCGCAATATTGGTAATGTAGGCGTTATTATCATCCAGATCGCTCTGGTTACTCACATAACCATTCGGCTTGGTTGGACTTAACAGGCTTATGGTTGGATTTCCAAAGCCATCACCATCGTAATCCTCATACCAGCGGTAGGAAGTTTCGCCGCCTCCGCCACCTCCCGGAGGGGCTGCCATAGGGGCTGCTACAGAAGTCTCCACAGGAGTTACAGGAACGTCTTTGGTTTGTCCATATCCCAATGACACCATCAGGATCAGTACTATACTATATAAATATGTTTTCATTGCCGTCTTCTTAATTTTTATAATGATATTGATTCTCTGACAGTACGTTGCCCAGATTGTCCTTTACGGTTTTCAGTCGGTTGTAGGTGTCGTAATCGTACGTGGTAATAAATCCTTTCGGGTCTGTAATGGTCGTGATGCCGACTAACGGCTTGTAGCTGTAGGTCGTAATCATGGCGCCTGGAAGATTGGTCCTGAACGTTGGATCAGTTAGCGAATAAGCTGCCAGCGCCTGATCGTAAGTGGCATTCTCTACCTTGGCAATAGGTTTGGTTTTATTATATCCCCAGATAATCGCCACGGGCATACCGCTTTCTAACGTGTACTGAAGGATATTCCCCACATCATCATACTTATCGTAAGTTATCTTTTTCTCTAAGGCATTCCCCGGAAGCGCGTTGGGAAATTTGGCGGCATAAATAAATTTTGGCAGCAGCAGATTTCCGGTGGTCGCATCTTTGGCGTATTCCGTTTTCTGCTCGGACTGTTTGATACCGGCTTTAAACATTTCGGTCTTCAGCGGCGTATCTATCCGGTTGGTAGTTATCATTTCCGACACCTGTGGTTCGCTTGCCATAACGGCATCCTGCGGATAGTAATATTTGGTTTCCAGCGTTTCCTTCAGGGATGACTTTGTGCTTTGTGAGGTCAGCTGAATATGTGTTGGATTGCTGTACTGATACGTGGTCGTAGTCTCTATCGGATTTAATCCGTTAAGGTCATAACTTCTGTTTATGGAAGACTCCACATAAAACCAGTAGCCTTTTGTTTTGTATTCGACTATGCTTAGATTCTCGACATAATTAGCCTGAGGGCAAAGCTCATCATAATTTTTCCTCACAGTATACGATTTGATTTCTTTGCTGTAAGCGGGGTCTAATTTATATTTGTTTTCGTTTTCCTGTACCACTACAAAGGGCAATCCGGTCTGTTTTTTCTGCAATACCTGCGATTTGATCTCCAGGCCATTGTCCCATCCGAAATTGGTCAGCGGAGCGCTTTTAATAATCTCGTTACCCAAAATTGGATTTCCAATATCATCCCGATGCACTATAAATTCTTTGCTTTCGCCACCATTCTCAAAATTATCCCCGCCTTCGCTTACCGTTACATATTTATAAAAACAGTTGCTGCTGCCCGTATCAAACAAAGAAATGATACTGCTGGAACTCATGGTTAGAAAAGTAATGTCAACATAACGACATAAACTCAGTCCGTCTGATGGACACATTCTTCTTTGTTTGAAGATATCGGTATAAAAAGCATTTTTTCCCTTATCTCCCGAAGAGTGATTGATATCGTCTTTAGGGCCGTAATAATAGCGCTTGTAGCTGGCTCTGGCCGAAGCATCTGCAAAATCTTTGGTAGTCTTGATTCTTACCCCTCCGGTTTCCAGATTGGTATTGGTTACTACCGGGGCAGTAGGATAATAGCTGACAGATAAAGTTGCATTCGTACTCAATCCTCCTTTAGAAAAATACAACTTGTAGGTTTTGCCTGCTTTAGCATCTAAATAAAAAATATTGGTTTGTCTTCTTACAAAGTTAAATGTCTCATAATAAATTGGACCAAACCGACTATTAATATAAAATCTAGGACATAATGGTTCCGGTGTATCCACGCAGGTTACCTGCAGAGAGGCGATATCATGACCGGTATCATAAGGATCATTCTCTCCTTCCGCGAGTGGTGGTCCATTTCTTACATAAGTAACGTAGCCATTAAATACAATTTTTTGATCGACCGCAGAAGTAAGGGTATAAACCTCCGGCAAATCACTTGTGTCCTCCGGTATTCTTTTGTATTGATCTACTTTTTTAGCCGGATAGGTTGTTTTAGCTCCCCAATAGGTGTTGCTTTCATACTCGAGTTCGGTATATCCTTTGGTCGGATAAACCACTTTACTTAACAGTCCTGTTTTCGCAAAATTAATATCCGGCTCTTTATCGGCTCCATTATAATCCAGGTCATTCAGGCTGTATTCTGTTACGTTTTTAGGGACTAAATTGGTATTCACCTTGCCATTGTAATACCCCCAGTGATCCTGGCTCTTGGAGAGCCTTTGGGGAAAAGCGGACGGACTGATATACTCAAAAGTATATTTTTTGGTCGGGTCAAAAAATGTAACATTTTGCAAAAAGACGCGCGTGTTGGCTGTTTTTAAATAATTGAAACTTATTTTTTCGATTAAAAGATTTTCAGCGTTATATTGACTAATGAATTCTATTTTACTGTTTCCATCTACTTCTTCATTAATCCCGACAGTACTGTAGGCAATCGTTATATAACCGTCAGTGGCATTATTACTGTAGATTTTGGTGATTCTTTTCCCGCTAACAGTCATATTGTAAGCCACAATACCACTTAAAACCGGAGCACTGGAATAAATACCACCGTTACAGTCTTCCTGCATTTGCGGATAGGCCATGGTAAAGGTCTGGGAATTCGAAGCGGTATAATCCATTCCAGTGTCCTCATAGGTAAAATAAACTTCTGACTTATTGGGATGTACGATCTTAGTTAAATACCAGGCCGTTACACTGCCGCTTATCACGGAATGTCCGGCACCCATATTCCTGAAAGCCGTGTTTTCTTTTTCTGTAAAATAATATTTGACCCCGTTGGTGGTGGTCAGTAAAAAATCGGCATTGCCGGTTCCGGTTTTTTCTATTTTTATTTTCTGATTATTGATTAAAACAGGAACACCATTTTTATCATAGACAAACTTACCGGAGTTGCCATTAAAATTAAAAGAATAAATATCGCTTTCGGTATCGGCATTGCCTTGTCCGGCAGCAGTATAAAATTGCTGGCGTTGCTCATTGGTCGCATTGGGCAGGTCATCGGGCGGGTAAACCGCTGTAATTGGCTCGTCCAGCTGATCCCTTACGGTACGCGTTATAACACCTCCCACATTCAGGTTCCAGCCCATCCCTACATTTGAAGCTACTTCATCGACCTTTAAGCCATTAGAGCCATAAGAAAGGGATAATGGCGACTCCAGGTCCTTTGTCTTAAAACTAAGCAACGGAACTGAAATATTCGCTGTTCCGGTAAACAACCCGACAGGGACGTTACCAAACTTACCAAGTTCCCCTGCTACGGGCGATGGCGGGGTGATGTTGGGTAAGAATTTACCAGTATCGGTCTGTGCCAGCAGTACAGCTGATGTAAACAGGCAAGACAGTAAAAACAATGTTTTTACGGAATGCTTTAAAAGGAGTTTGTGCATTATGATAAATATTTAATGAATTGGTTTTTTATTATTTCAAACGATGCTGCCTGCAAAGCATTTTTTTATTTTAGGGCTGTTATTCAACTGCTATTACTGATGCCATTTCTATTGCTTTTAAACTTTAGAATAACACCGCATTGCCCTCAGCCATCTGTTATAAAATAAGTGGATAACTGAATTTCGAGTGCGAATCTAATTAACTCATTGGTTATATTTTTACGGCATTCCACATTTTCTGTATTTAAGGGTTTAAAAATCTTTTGCTATATTATAACAGGCTGAAAAACAGCATACTCATCTGATAGCCCTCAATAGTAGTTTTCCTGCATTTTTTTTGAAAGTACCTAAAAAAAGCAAATGGTAAAATCTTCTTATGTAGCTGCCGGGAAATCATTTTCTGAAATTCGGATTACAAACATATTTAATAAAATGAATTAGACGGAATCCGATTTATAAGTGGTGGGTTTTAATTGATATTCGTCAAAAAATCAGTCTGAAAACAACCAAAAAAGACTGCTGATTTAATTCAACCCTACTTTTAAGAGACCCAAAAACATACGATTCCTACTCCACTTTGAGGAACAAAATGGAAGAAAGAAAAGCCTATTGCAAACATAACGGCCAATGGCTAAGTCCCCGGATATACCATTAGTATAGAAAAATAGTGATTCAGAAAAAGTGATCATCAGGTTTAAACCTCCAATATCCCTGACAATGTGACCGAAAAAGGCCAAAATACCTCAAAAATCGGCCTTAAAGTTCACGTATAGGAGTGACGGAGCGGTGACGGAGCGGTGACGGAGGAGTGACGGTAACGTGACGGAGAAATGACGGACCAAAAAAGGCAATGTCAAAGTGGCATAATTAAGAAAAAACAGTTGTTTTTTTATAAAGTTACTACTGTACAAATCGTACAATATCCAGCTTTTCGGAAAGATAAAAACGTCCCCGTTCAAGTACCATAAAACCCTTTCAATACAATTAAAAAAAATCCCATGACAATAAAAACACGTTCCATGACATCTTTTTCTGCAACAATACACTAAATAAGTACTTTTAACCTACCCCTACCAAAAACCAAAAAATCAACCACCGGAATGCCTGAAAAAAAATCAATATTGATTGGATGTGACGATACCACAGTTCTGACTCAGGTATTGAGTATTCTGTCGGCTATAGCTGATTTTACTTTTTCTATCGCCGCTGTTTCAAGGGCATCCGACCTTTACAGCAATACCCAGTCCTTGCTTCCCGATTTGATTATTTTGTGTTTCAGAAGAAACCAGCCCGTTATAAACGACACCCATTTCAACTTAAATAAAATTGATACTCCCATTTTATGCCTGACGCAGAACTATGAATGTGAGTCGACCTGCTGGTCTAAAAACTGCATCATTTTTACCCATCCTTACAAACACATCCACAATGCTGATTTTCTGATTTACAGAATCAAGTCTATTTTTCAATTAAAAAAAGCAGAAAGTACTACCGGCACATCAGCTTCGTTTGCAGAGGAAGCCAGACAAAAAAGCAACGACAGCACGACCAGGGAACTCAGCCATTATGTAATGGAACTCGACCAGAAGGTTGAAATCCTGCAAAAGGTAAAAACCCGTATTTCGTATCTGTATCCGAATGTAAATGATGCCATCCGCAAGGAATTGATGTCGATTGTAAACTCCATCAAAACGGTGGCGGATGACACCAAACTCTGGGATGATTTTAAGATTTACTTTGAACAATCCAATCCGGATTTTTTACTGACCCTGGCCAAAAAACATCCTTCCTTAAGTTCGAAGGATTTAAAGTATTGCTGTTACATCAAAATGAACATGAGCAACCATGACATTACTAACCTGCTCGGAATCAATCAGGATAGTGTACGGACTCATAAATACCGCCTGAAGAAAAAATTGACGCTTGAAAAAGAGCAGGATATTATTTCGTACTTAAGAACGGTTTCGTAAAGTGTTCAATACCTCAACTTTTATACTACTGAAAATTCGGTTACTTATTTGTAATCGAATTTTTTGTTTATGGCAGCTTTATTTAGTCTTCAAAACAGAGGTATTTGTGGAGCAATCCTAAAACCTGTGAAATGTAAAATATATTTAATGCAAGGGACCCAAGGATTTTATGTAACAATGCCTTAAATACGCAAAGTTCGCAAAGCTAACCCAACACAATCCCGATAGCTATCGGGATTGTGAACTTTGCCTTTTATAAGAGCTAAAAGTAAAAATCCTTGCGTCCCTTGCGGTAAAAAATAAGCAGTTCGTATTCTTTTATGTTTTTCCGTTGAGCCCTATTCTATTACTCACATAAGTATAAAATTTTTCTTTTTCACGCAAAAAAAGCCCTTGTCTACATTTTGTCTACAAAAGCGTTACATTTTTACAGGATGTATACGAAAAGTACATTCTTAAAATCGCATCCGTGTTCCTTTCTAAAGTACTTTTACCAGTATAATCTGACTACCAGTTTGTTTGGTCCGTTCAGCCGAAATTTAGAATTACAGCACCATGATACATCAGTCACTTCTATTTACGAATAAATTGCTGGGACAGTTTTTAAAAAACCGTTTTGGGCTCGACGAAGAAAAAATCGTCCTGAATTATCTTATTGATACCAATGGTGCGTTTCCGAAAGCCAACCAGAACAAAGTCGTTTTATCGTTGATTAATGTAGAGAAAGAAACCAATCAGCCCTTTTATATCAAAAACAAAAGACTCGAAAACGGCAATTATTCGAGTTTTAATCCCGTAGAAAAATACAATCTGGATATCCTGATCAGCAGCAATTTTGATGACTATACCGAATCCTTAAAATTCCTGGATGCTATTATGTATTTTTTCCAGATCAACAATTATCTGGATGCCTCCTCCTCTTCGAGTATTCCCGACGGAATCACCAGACTGGAATTCGAATACGAAAAAATATCCTACCACCAGATGCACAGCTTATGGACGGCCATGGGGGCCAAATATCAGCCCTCCATCATTTACAAGATGAAACTGATTAAAGTTCAGGCGAATGAAATGACCGAAATCATACCGGCGGTTACCAATACCAATAATAAGATCCTATCATGAGTCAGAGCGTTTACATAAAAGCCTTTGATGTGATGGTATTCCATACTTTTTTTGATACCGGCAAATGCAACAGCCTGCATTTTATTCCGGACATAGCTACCGAAAAAATATTCCGGAAGTTTGGCCTGCGAATGAATCAGCTTTCCAATGGATTTGAACTCTTTCTGAAATCCGGTTCATCGATCAGCGACACCTTAGCGTATATATCGAAAACCACATCACTGGACTATTTTGTGTTTAATATCCAGTCCGACAATCCTTTTTTTATGCTTTTCACGGCAATGCCCATCAATTTTCCGGGACAATTTACCTATACCAGCCAGGATCCGGAAAATCAGGACAACAACGGTACTGTAGTACTGCATGAAACCTTAGAACAGGAAAAATCAAATTTGTTTTTTGGTCAGCTAAAAATCTCCTTTGAAGATCTTAAAAAAACAGCTGATACTAGTCCGTTGCATTTCCAAATGAAGTTTACAGCCCGGGCAACGCAGTGGCAGTATTATGTCATTAATAAAAATTCAGTTCCGCTTCAAAATCCTGTTATTAACGAAAAAGGAAAAATGCAGTTTGACGATCCGCAACAGGTCGTATTGCAGACGGGAGAAAAAGCCCTCCTTTTTACCTCCGGTGCCACTCCTATTGTGCTCAGCGAAAAACCAAAATATAAATTTGATCTCATCAGTACAAACGGATCAAACGAATCCGGTCCGAAAAACACAAAAGACAAAGTGCTCCTCAAAGGGCTGCCCGTTCCCGATGTTTCGCGGATTGGAATCATCGAAAACGCAGGAACTATTCAAGTTACATCACCCATGTATATTTATTTATAAAAAACTATTTAAAAATGAACCTTAAAAACTAAAATCAATGAATTTATCTACCATCCAGACTCCTGGTGTTTATATTCAGGAATTAAATGCTTTTCCGAATTCCGTTGTAGCAGTGGCTACGGCAGTACCGGCATTTATTGGATACACACCACAAGCTTCTTACGAAGGGAAATCGTATACGAATGTTCCGGTAAGAATTACATCGTTTGCTGATTTTCAAGCCTTTTTTTGTTTTCCGGATCCACCGCTTCCTGCGAGTCCTGCCAAACAATACAGTCCTGAATATTACTTAGTACAGCAAAAAAGTCAGCCGCTAAAAGGCGATTATATGTTGATCTCAGGATCGTTCTATTCCATAGTTCCGGATCCTTCTACGGTGTATTACCTGTACAACAGTGTACGTCTTTTCTATGAAAACGGCGGCGGCGACGCTTACATTGTATCGGTTGGATCCTACGGAACCCAGGCCAAAAAACCAATGACTCCGGGCACTCCGCTGATCAATCCGAACGTACAACTTAACGATCTTACGACGGGTCTTGCCCTTTTAAAAAATGAGCCGGAACCGACCATGTACATCTGCCCTGAGGCAACTTTGTTAAGCGTAGCAGACAATGGTACGCTTATGGAATCGATGCTTCTGCAGTGTACAACGATGCAGACGGCCATGTGCTTGTTTGACATTATTGGAGGTGATGATCCGGACCCGATTTTATACACGCAGGATATTGCTAACTTCAGAATGAACACCGGTTCTGTGGGACTGAATTACGGAATGGCCTACTACCCTTTTATCGGGACCACCATCATGCAAAATTCGGATATTGATTATACGAATTTGTTTGGCGGAGACCTTAAACAATTAGAACCGATTATCAATCCGCCAAGTGCGCCCAATGCAAGTGTGGCGACCATTATTGCCGGTATTCAGAATCCTGACAGTACATTAACGGTTACACAGAACAACAATGCCCTTTTAATTGCAAGTCAGACGTATTCCTTAATTATCAAACACGTGTTGAGTGATGCGAATATCCTTCCTCCAAGCGGGGCTATGGCCGGGGTGATTACCACCACAGACAATGCCGTTGGCCCATGGCAGGCACCTGCCAATACTTCGATAGTTGGAGCGGCTTCATTGCCGATTTCTATTTCGGAAAGCCAGCAGGCCAATTTAAACGTGGATGCCGTTTCGGGTAAATCGATCAATGCGATCCGATTGTTCAACGGACTTGGTATTCTGATCTGGGGTGCCAGAACACTGGACGGAAACAGTCAGGACTGGAAATATATTCCGGTACGAAGAACAATGATCTTCCTCGAGCAATCCTGTAAACTGGCGGCTCAGGCGTATGTTTTCCAACCGAATGACAAAAATACCTGGGAAGCGGTAATTGCTATGATTTCAAGCTTTTTAACCTCCATCTGGAAACAGGGCGGTTTGCAGGGCGCGAGTGCCTCTGATGCTTTTTCCGTAGCCTGTGGACTGGGTTCGACCATGACCGGAGATGATATCCTGAACGGTTTTATGAATGTTACCGTAAAAGTAGCAGTCGTACATCCTGCGGAATTCATCGTGCTGACCTTTCAACAACAAATGGTAGCGTCCAGTTAAGCCGCAACCCTCTCAATTTAAGTAAATTTTTAATTTAAAAATAAAATATTATGCCAACAGATGATGGAAGCGTACAAGGCGCAACGTGGCCGATGCCTAAGTTTAGGTTTGAAGTAGATCTTGGAACCGAACTGACTAAAGTAGCTTTTCAGGAAGTTACAGGAATGGATGTCGAAAATCAGATTATAGAATACCGTAAAAGTAACAGTCCGCTTTTTTCTGTCGAAAAAATGCCCGGAATTACCAAATACGGCAATATTACCATGAAACGCGGCATCTTCGTAAACGATAATACGTTTTGGGACTGGCATCAGCAGGTCGTGATGAACACGATTAAAAGAAGAACAGTGCTGATCAAATTACTGGACGAAAAAGGAAATGTCACCATGCAATGGACACTCAACAATGCCTGGCCGACCAAAATTACCAGTACAGACCTGAAATCTGATGGAAATGAAGTGGCCGTAGACACGATAGAAATTGCACACGAACAATTAATCATTAAAAACGGTGGCAAATAGCGATTATCCGGTTAGCTTTTATTTTACCCTTTCTTTTTCAGGTGTAGATGCGGCTTTCAAGGAAGTATCCGGTATTTCTAAAGAGTTAAGCATGGAAGAAATTGTCTGCGGAGGCGAAAACAGGTTTAAATACCGCCTCCCAACGGTTTCCAACAGTCAGAACTTAGTTCTCAAGAGAGCGATTGTTCCCGTCGGATCCCAATTGGTAAACTGGTGCGCCAACTGTATTGATCAGGGATTATCGAATCCGATCCAGCCGCACAATGTGATACTGAGCCTGCTCAATGCAAGCGGTATTGTCTGTATGCAATGGACGTTCAATAATGCCTATCCGGTTAAATATTCCGTTTCTGACTTAAACTCCCAGGAAAGCGGCATTGCCATAGAATCTATTGAACTGGCTTATACCTATTTCAATATTTCATCGAAAACAACTTTTGATAATCTTTTTACCTAGTACGTATGCCAATCGAAATAAGAGAACTCATTATCAAAACAGAGATCGTCAGTACCAATGCGAAGCACTCTTCCGTGTCCAAAGAGAAAGAATTGTCCCTTTTAAGGAAACAATTACTCGAGGAATGCAAAAGGCTAATCGCAGAGAAAAATCAGGTCAACAGTTATAAACGTTAAAGAATACAGCAATGGCAGGTTTAGAATTAATGAAAATCACGGGATACACGGACGAGGAATTTCAAAACAAATTCGCCGGAAATCCGTATGCTTTTATGATCAACCCGGAATCAATCAAGGTTCAAAAAAGCATTGAGTACAACGAACAGCAGGCGCCGGCTACCAGCTCGGCTTCGCAAAAGTACAAAAGTACCCCAAGTGATAAATTAAGTTTTGAAATTGTCATTGACTGTACGGGTGTTGTGGATGCCAAACGTGTGGATATGGCGAAGGAAATAACCGCTTTAGAAACGATTATTTACACCTACAACGGTAAAATTCACCGTCCCAACTTTGTAAAAGTGCAATGGGGACAGAATATTACTTTTAATGGCGTCCTGGATTCCATCGACATTTCGTATACGCTCTTTAAACCGGACGGAAGTCCGCTGAGGGCCAAAATATCGTTGTCCTTCAGCCAGTACATTTCTCCCAAAACAGTCACCATGACCGATGCGCCCGAGTCTCCGGACTTAACGCATATCGTTACGGTATCTGATGGAATGTCCTTGCCCCAATTGTGCCTGCAAACCTGGAATGATGATTCGATGTACGTACAAGTGGCACAATACAACAAACTGAATAAGTTCCGAAACCTGAGCGGGATTGATAAATTAATATTTCCTCCTGTAATTCCTTCCCACTCATGAGTACTTCAAGCGAAATAAAAGCCGGCGGAATCGCAACTTTCTCCATTCAGGTGGGTGGCAGCACCATACCTGATGAGCTGAGCGTGCTTTCTGTTCATATCGAAAAAAGCGTCAACAGCATTGCCTTTGCCAAAATTGTGATTTTAGACGGAGAAGCCAGTACGGGAGAATTTGAGGCGAGTTCTTCGGCCACTTTTGTTCCCGGGGCAGCGATTAGTATCCTGGCGGGTTACGATGCGGTTAATACCGTTATTTTTAGCGGCGTCATCATGAGCCAGTCTATTCGTATTGACAGCCTCGTAGGATCGGCTTTGGAAATCGAATGTCGCGATGCGGCAGTCAAAATGATTGTGGGCCGAAAAAGCCTGACGTATTCGAATCAAAAAGACAGCGATATCATTTCGTCCATCATAGGAACCTATTCCGGATTAAGTGCCAATGTTACGGCCACCGCGACCACCTGGCCGGAACAGGTACAATATTATGTAACGGACTGGGACTATATTCTCGCTCTTGCCGAAACCAACGGGTTAATTGTAACGACCATCAACGGTAAAGTTTCCGTAACGGCTCCCGATAGTGATACCAGTTCTGTGCTTACGGTAACGTATGGGGATAATTTACTTGAATTTAATGCCAAACTAAACGCTGTGAATCAGTTAGGAAATGTAACAGCTAATACCTGGGATTATAAAAATCAGGTGGTCATCAATAGTGAGGCGACACCTAATGTAAGCGGATCAGGGAATTTAAGTTCTCAAAAATTATCCGAGGTTATCGGACTTTCCGCTTTCCAGCTGCAGACCTCAGGACCAATGGAAACCGCTGATTTAACGACCTGGTCGAAAGCGCAAATCATTAAAAGTGAATATTCCAAAATAACCGGTGAAGCCAAATTTCAGGGAACCAACCTGATTGATCCCGGAAAATACATGACTTTCAGTGGTGTCGGGGATCGTTTTAACGGCGATTACCTCATCGCGGGCGTTGTGCATGACCTTTCACAGGGAAACTGGATTTCTGAAGTCTATTTGGGCATTTCGCCGCTTTGGTTTACCGAAAAACCGGATGTAATGTCCCCGCCGGCTTCCGGGCTTATTCCGGGCGCGAGGGGTTTGTTCAACGGAACCGTAAAACAAATGTATGAAGATCCCGATTCGCAATTCCGGATTCTGGTCAATGTGCCTTTGTTTGATGCCAATGGTGCGGGAATCTGGGCCAGACTGTCCAATTTTTATTCGACCAGTGGTGCCGGAGTCTTCTTTTTGCCCGAAGTCGGAGACGAAGTTATTCTTGGTTTCTTAAACGAAGATCCGCGCTATCCTGTCATTCTGGGCAGTTTATACAGCGGTACGAAAATAAAACCGTTTACAGGCCTGGAACCCAACGAAAAAAATTCAGTCAAAGCCATTGTATCCAAATCCGGGATTTCAATCCAGTTTGATGACGAGAATATTGTCTGGACTATTGCCACACCCAATAAAAATACGATCATCATCAGCGATAAGGATAAGAAAATCACCGTCAGTGATCAGAACCAAAACACGCTGGTCATGTCGGAAAGCGGCATTGATTTGTCCAGTCAAAAAGACATTAGCATTTCGGCACAGCAAAATGTCAGCATCAAAGGCATGCAGGGCGTTACTATCGAATCCAGTGGCGGCGATGTAGCCACAAAAGGCCTGAATATTAAAGACAATGCCGACATGCAATATTCCGCTCAGGGCGGACAAATGGCGCAGGTTTCAGGAGGAATGGAGTTAACGCTGAAAGGCGCGATGGTGATGATTAATTAAGAAGAAGGTTCTGAGGTTCTGAGGGGCTAAGGTTCTGAGGTTTTTAGGTTCAAAGGGGCAGAGGTTCAGAGGGACAAAGGTTTTTAGCTTGGCGTCTTTGCGACTTTGTGTGAGAAAAAGAGTATAGAATATAGAGTATAGAGTATAGAGTATGGAATAAAGAGTAAAGAGTAAAGACAAACGATCAAACAACAAACAACAAACAACAAACAATAAACAACAAACCCATGCCACCAGCTGCACGATTAACAGATTTTCATGAATGTCCGATGGTTACTCCTGCTGTTCCGCCGGTTCCCCACGTTGGCGGGCCAATAATTGGTGTAGGAGAACCAACGGTTCTTATCGTTGGATTACCGGCAGCGAGGGTCGGTGACATGCTGGTTTGTGTCGGGCCGCCGGATTCGATCATAAAAGGATCGGCAACTGTAATGATAGGCGGATTACCTGCCGCAAGAATGGGAGATCAGACTGCTCATGGGGGATCCATTGTCCTTGGAGCTTTTAATGTAATGATCGGTGGATAGTACAGAAGATAAAAGAGAAAACACCTTTTTAGGTTCGGGATGGGCTTTTCCCGTGTCTTTTTCTGTGGGTAATTACCAGCTTAATACGTCTTCCAATGAAACGAATATCAACGAGTCTATCAATATTATCCTCAATACCCGCAAGGGAGAGCGTACACTGGAAGCCAATTTTGGTTCCGGTTTACAGCAATTTATGTTCAGAAAAATTGATCCGAATTTAAAAGGCGAAATTATAGAAACCATCAAGTTTTCCTTATTGCGCTATGAACCCAGAATACTGGTACAGGAAGTGCGGGTTGCCACCACGGACCTGACGAATGGTGTAATCGAAATACTGATCATTTACATCTATTCGCAAACTAATACCAGACATAATTATGTATTTCCATTTCACCTGAAGGAAGGAACCAATTTATCCCGAAAATAATAATGATTGTAACCGATCAAAATAGCGCCCTGAATTCACGCAACGAAGCACTCGTTCCAAATCCGTATTTAATAGACGGAAGGACCGAGCAGGACTGGTTGTACTTTCTTACCGAATTCAGCAAGCTGATTAATTTTTATAATAATACCAATACCATCGAAGGAAACTGGAATCCGTTTTTACTGAAAGATCCTGTTTTCCTCATGGCCGCTATCTCCGGTACCAATTACAAAGGGCTGCATGGTACTTATAAAAACAGCTGTACCGAAATTCAGACTTTAATAAGCACAGAAAGCCAGGGAATTTCGAATTCCAATGCCTTGAACAAACTATTTGATCACATTACAACTATTTATAAAATCATTGAACGCTGGACGCATTATATGCAGATTGGCAACGAAAAGTACGACCTTAAAAATTATATATTCAACGAAGTTCAGACCAAACTCAGCATTGATTTCTGGGCGGTTCAGGCCTTCAGGCAATATTTGTATACGGCTCCGTCTAAAGGAATTTTTATTGCCGGTGCACCGTATAACGATTTTGCATCGTTTCAGGTTTCGCTCTGGACGATCAATAAGGATAAAAGTCCTTTCTGGGAAATTTTCGGATACGACACCGAACAAACGATCCTGAATGCACTCGATACCATCACTTCTTTTTGTCTCGGTATCCTGACGAAAATTGGGGACCGCCTGTTTGGTTTTTTAGAAACTATCATTCATCACTCTGCCAATGAATTTAAAAAATTAAGCCTTCAGAAAAGTAAATTTCCGGATACGACACTGCTGCGTTCTTTTGTAAATGTACTGAAAGTACAGCAGGACCAGCTCAACGGAATTTCTCAGAAACACCTTGATTTTTATTATAAAGACATTTTAAAACAGACCAAATTACCTGCCGCTGCAGACCGTGTCTTTTTATACGCCACACTGGCCAAAAACAATTCGGTACTGCAGTTGCCGGAAGGCACTTTATTTAATGGCGGCGTTGATGCGGACAAGAATCCCATTTTATTTGCTTCCCAAAAAGACGTCACGCTAAATCCGGCCGTGATCAAAAGCGTGCAGACCCTTTCGTACCAGGAAGCACCGAATACTTTGTCCTATAACTTACAGACTATTGCCAAACCGTCCGTGATTCAAAAGGATGAGGCCGGTAAAACGATCAGCTGGTCTGCTTTTGGAGATACAACTCCTCCGGCTGCCCCACTCTATACCGGAATTGCTTTTGCTTCTCCGATGTTGCTGTTGCGCGAAGGCCAACGGGATATCACGCTGACACTCGAATTTGATTCGGCCATTAATATAAATGAATTTCAGGGCGGCCGTTATTTCCTCAGTACCCAAATGAGCTGGCTGGAAGTCCATTTATTACCGTCTGCCTTTCAGTTAAGTACTGTGTCTGCCAACAGTCTTATCATCACTATTAGCCTTGACCCTTCTAAACCGGCCATTGAGCCCTTTCTTATCAATCCGGACGGAATACAGTCGAATTGGCCTTTGCTTAAAATGGTATTCCAAACCATTTCTAAACCCGGCACGCCTCCAAAAATACAGGCTATTACAATAGCTTTGGATATTACAGAAGTTAAAACGTTTCAATTGTATAACGATTTTGGGGAATTGAATACCAAAAATCCCTTCCCTCCTTTTGGGCCGATTCCGTTATTTAATTCTAATTTTATAATCGCGAACAATGAAATATTCAGCAAGCCGCTTACTGAATTTGTGGTCAGTATAGACTGGGATAAGATTCCGTCTGATTTCAGGACGTATTATGCTGCTTACAATAATTATATCGCTTACCCGGATGCCTCAGGCCCGGTGCTCAAAGCGAACACCAGTCTGGCCAGATTCCTGCACAGAACAAAGGAAACAGCTCCCGTGATTCTTGCGGGACCTTTTAATAATCCCTGTTTTACGGCTGCTTTTAGTATTCTGCAGGAAAAAACATGGAATAACCTGACCATGACCAAAACCACCAAACCTGTCGTGCCTCCCGTTGTAACTCCTGTTGTATCTGAAGATCAGCCTGTTTTTATTCCCGCTGAGCAGATTGTTACTGCGCTTTATTTATTTGATCCTGCAGCGGGAGATCCGAATGTGCCTTTCAACAGTACCTGCAGCAGTTATTTCGAATATAGTATCAATTCACATTCGAAAGAAGAACCGACCAGTACACTACAACCCGATCCGTACATTCAGAACCAGCCTTTCAAATTCACGGATGCCAGTTCTTCCGGATGTATAAAAATGGTTTTATCCGGAAATGAATATGGCTTTGGTTCCGAAATATATCCAAATGTCGTAGCGAATATTGCTTTGCAGAACGGCAATCTTTTCAATAAGGCAAAAGGCGACCCGGTTTCCAATTTTATCGTACCGGCCAACCTGCCTTTTGCCCCGAAAATCAAAACCTTGTCGGCAAATTACAAGGCAAGTATACGCTATCAGCTGGATGGTACTGCCGGAGATTATCCGCTGCAGTATTTTATCTATACTCCTTTTAATAATTACCAGTTGTTTGACAGTACCGATACAACCGCTACAGTAGCCAATACCGCTATTGTGGGTGCTCCGCAAACCGACCTGACAGCCGGTTTTCCGCTTTATCCGTCATTTGGTTACTCGGGAGCATTATTCGTGGAAATGGAACAGTTAATCTGCAACAGTACCTTAAATTTATATTTTGAGCTTGCCCGAAATGCAACAACGATTAGTCCCGGAGACACGGTGTCTTATTTCTACCTGAATAATTCCGGCTGGAAGGAAATAAAAGCCTTATCTGATCAGACCAATCAGTTTAAATGTTCGGGAATTATAGTACTTCCCATTCCGGAAGACTGTGCTAATAATGGCACTTTTATGCCCGGCACCAACAACTGGCTTTCCATTGTGGTGAGCGGTAAAGTGAATACGTATTCCAATACCACTTTTCTGCAAACCAACGGATTTATGGCAGAGCGCAGAGGAACGACTTTCCTGAACGATACCCAGACACCGCAGATCAGTAGCAACACGATCACCAAACCGCAAACTGCCATTCCGCAGATCGCGACACTGGTGCAGCCGTTTGCTTCCTTCGGGGGAAAAGCAGCCGAAAATAAAACCACTAAAAACCAAAGAATCAGCAACAGTATCAAAACCAAAAAAAGAGCCGTTACGCCTGCCGATTACTATATATTGATCGCTGAAGAGTTTGATACCATTTATTATTCAAAAGTGGTGCAGAAAAAATCAGACAACAGCACTACTGTTTATGTTGTCCGTAAAATAACCGATGAAAGCGACACCAGTGCGTATCTTCCGCTGGTAACGAACTGCCTTGAAAGCGACATACAAAAATTTCTAAATGACAATACCTCGCCTTTCGCTGCTGTAAATGTTTCCAATTTTAATCCGGAATACGTGACCATTACAGCAAAAATAACAGTGAAAAGCGGCTATCAGGAAACGCTGATTCAAAATACGGTAAACCTGGCGCTCAAACAGTATTTGTCCCCTTGGATAACTGCCTTTCCGTCCTGGATAGAAATCAATCAGCCGCTTATGGATTCCAGCGTAAATACGTTCATCAGGACAATTGAAGGCGTTGAGGCTGTCGAAAACATTTCTTTTTCAAGCTATACTATTGATCCCGAAACCGGAATACAAACCACTATAAAAAGCGCTAAAACGAAGCTGCAGCCTTACGGACCCGCAGCGCTTTTAGTTTCAGCAGACCAGCATACTATAACTTTTTAAATCATCATGGATAACGCTAATCACATCACCAAAAAACAGCTTCCTCCTTCCCAGGATTTTACTTTCCTGAAGGGAGAGGCGATGGATTATGTGCAAAAGCATATCGGCAGCGAATGGACGAACTTCAACCCGAGTGATCCCGGAATGACTATTGTGGACCAGTTTTGTTATGCGCTCACGGAACTGGGCTATTGTACCGATTTTAGTGTTGCGGACATCCTGACTGGTCCTGACGGCAAGATGGAAATGGAAGACCAGTTCTATCAGCCTTATGAAATTCTCACGACTGCCCCGTATACTGTCGATGATTATAAAAAATACCTGATCGATGGCGTTGATAATATCGACAATGTTACGATCCTTTGTTACAGCGATAATGTTTTCCCTTTTAATAAGGTGTATCAGGTTTATCTGTATATAGATCCGGCAATTACGGATCCGGCTGAAATTTCAGGGCTTTGCAAATCGGCCTATTACCTCTTGAATAAAAGCCGTAATCTGGGGGAAATTTTCAATACCCCAATCGCTCTGCTTCCCGTAGATTGCTGGATTGATACCAAAATTGTCCTCGAAAAAGATGCCGATCCCTCTACTGTTTTACAGGAATTGCAAACCAGTATCCGTTCTTACATATTTTCAAAAGTAACGCAGTCAGGTTACAATACCTTAAAACAAAACGGCTACACGGCCGAAGAGATTTATGACGGGCCGCAACTGGCAAACGGATGGATTTTAACCTATTCCCTAACCGATAAAAAAGATACCGTACAGGGAATCGATTTAGTACCCATCATAGCCGCTGTCAACGGTGTTGCTTCAGTATCGGGCGTGCAGCTGTATCAGAATCAGGTGCCGGTTGCGGTGCTTCAGTCCCAAATAAGCGAAATCTTGGCTATTGATGTGATGGCTTCTTTTCAAAACCAAAAACTGAGCTTAAATGCGAACGGAAAAGAGTTACCGGCCGATACTTTCGGAGCTTTACGCAGCAATATGGATCATTTTAGTGAAACTCTGGCCTGCATCAACGTTACAACCCGTCCAAAAGTGCCAAAAAGCAGCTTTAGGGACATCAACAGCTACTATTCCATTCAAAATACATTTCCGCATCAGTACGGCATTGGAGATGATACGCTGGAAGATGCCTCGCAACCTGTTCAGGTGGCACAGGCACGTCAGCTAAAAGGCTATCTGACCCTGTTTGATCAGATACTGGCGAATCAGTTTTCGCAACTGGCGAATGTTTCCCAACTGTTTTCTTTTAAAAATTCCCTTTGCGGCGCTCCTTCCGATGAAGAAACGTTTTATGCCGTAAAAGATAAATACCAGCAAAAACATCTGGAATACCCGGTGCCTTATAAAATGTTTTCCCCAAGTTACTTTTATCAGTCGCTGTATACCGTGCCTCATATTAAGCCTTTGCTGAAAGACAATACGGCTTTTAATTACAGTTCCGGCAACGAATCCCCGGCGGAACAACTGGAAAAAAGCTGGTTTGAATACCAGCAGGATCCGTACAATCCGTATATTTTTGGTTTAATGAAAATCATGGAAGAGGAAAAAACGAACCTCGACCGAAGAAACAATCTGCTGGATCACCTGCTGGCCAGACATGGGGAATCTCCAAAACTGATTGATGCGATTATACACGACACGGTGTATACCGGAGACAAAAGAAAAGACCGGATTATTTTAAAAAGCCTGTATTTGCAAAACCTCGGATTGTTGTCCTACAACAGACAAAAGGCCTACAATTTTCTGGCAGCTAAAAAAATAGCCGCTACCAGTGACGGAAACCTCGAAGTGAGCCTTCCGAAAATAAGCGACAGCCTGTTTGGCGCTATAAACGAAAATACCACCGATTTTATATTCAAATCAGAACAAATCAACAAAAAGGAGAAGCTAAACCAGTACGACTTCAATAATTTTTCGGCATTGGAACTGAAACTGAATTTATTGTTCGGGCTTAAGAACAGCTACAAAAATTTTATCTCGGCCGGACTGGACAATCAAAAAAGCAATATCGAAAATCTGTTCAACACCACTATTTACAAAACCATTCAGAAAGCTTTATGGTTTAGCGAAAACAGGCACGGAAGTCTTTTGCTGGAAACGGTTTTACTGTTGAAACCCTTAACCTTTACTCTTGAAATCGTAAAACCCAATGCCGTAAACCAGGCGTATTATACGATGAACAATCTTAGTTTTGAAACGGTCAGCAACCTGAATTATATTTTAAACGCTACCGACGAAACAACCCTGGACACGGATTTGCAGAACGGTTATCTGCTGTTTTCCGGCACCAAATATGCGGTTACGGCAGGCAATATCGCGACAGAAAGCCTAAATGATTATGTAAAAACGGCTGCTTCGAATTATTCGTTCCGTATTACGGTTTCTTCGGGCAATGAAAAGATCACTATCGCTTCTAAAGTATTCAAAAAAAGCATCTTATTAGCATTCCCTGATTTTATTCCATCCCTGCAGACCCCGGAATTCAAAAAGCGACTGAAACAATTTCTGAAACTGAACCTTCCTTTTAACGTAAGTTATGAATGCCTTTTTTTAAGCACTCAGGAATTGGAGACTTTTATTCCCGATTATATATACTGGTATGAAAGTTTGCGGTACAAAGACAAATTACTTCCGGTGCAAACCGCTTCGGGAGATACAGCCACAGTCCAAACAACCCCGGAAATAGTTATAAATCCTGTTGCGGCTGCCCTGAACCTGATCAGTAGTTTAACCTCAATTTTAGAAACAAGAAATGGAACCCATTAACAGCCATATTGTAGCACGTCTGAAGTGGGATACTACTTTTGATACCCGGGCAGAAGGATACCGCCTTCAGGAACGCCTGAGTACCTGGAGCAAAATTGCGTTGCCGGGGGAAGTGACCAGCGTATTCAATGAACTTTGTCCGCCCGAACAGAGCTGGAGAATTCAGTCTTTGGAATTAGATCTTGGTGCCTGCGATTACAACGATCTTGAATTCGATCTGGGCGTTAAGATCCGCAGTCTGCTGCGGGAAAAAATAGCCGAACTGATCATCAACCAGAACAATCAGAAACAAAACCTGATTTCGGTATACAACAAGGAAAAATCGATGCTCGAAAACCTTACTGTGTTTTTGCTGAAAGGCTATCTGCCGTGGAATTTCCAAAATAAAGAAGGTTCTGCGAATCAGATTATGGCAGAGCTGCTGCAGCACCATCCGGCCGAGATTGTTGCGATTATCAAACAAACCGGATTAACGCACGAAGAAGTGCGCAAGAGAATTTCATGGCAGTTTGACGCCAAAAATGTCAACAAAATAATTGCCGCCCTTGAACCGAATAACAGCAGTTCTATTATCGAATTTTCTTCTATCATGACGAACCTGCAGGTCAGGGAAACTATTGTTCAGACCAGTACGGCCAGTTTCAAAAAGAACCTGTATTTCTTTATTCTGAACTTTTTGCTGCTGGAGCGCGGAACGCTTTTTAATAAAATCGCTTTTATGAAAAGCAGTATCCTGCAAATGGCCAATCATTACAATATTTCATACCCGGAGCTTATTCTGTTAATCGAAAATACCATTATCAAACTGTCTGATAAGACTACCGAACATAACGATTTTATTTTCTCCCTGAAAACACTGACGCAGGAGTACGAAACTCAAAAAAAAGCACCTTACCAGGCTGAAAAAAGCATTGACTACTGGGCTCTTTTCGAACAATTGCTGACGGATAAAAAATCGCGAAAATCGAAATCGGAGAAAGATATCCTGAATGAATTAATGGCGGCACTGAACAATCAGAACAGCGCCAAACTCAGCACGCTGATCAAAAGGATTTTCGCTGCCGAAGAGGCTTTTATAGCTGTTATCGGCGATTTAGAGGAGCATGCTTTACAAATAGTATTTTCAAAACTCGACAGCAGCCCGTCTTCACTAAACAGTTATACAATACGCTACCTAAACACGTTAAGCAGCAGGCTCAAACTAAAAACAAACAGCAGACTGCTTTGGCAAATCGGCATTGCCTTTCTGATCCGGAATAAAAGTGCCGATGCTTCCGTTTTTCTGCTGCATTGCATAAAAGAGTTAAGCAAAAAGAACCATCTGAGTACCGAAGAATTGCTGGAAGCCTTTACAACGGCACAAATTCCCGCGTCATTAAAAACAACGAGCTCAGCCGTCATTTACAACCAGCTGAGTACGGCCTACTGCAATGAAATCGCCCGAACCAATTCAGATTACCCGGCCCGGCATTTCAGGAACCTGTTGTCGAAACTGGAAGTACAGCTGCAAAAAAAATCGGCGAAGAACAAGGTTTTTTCCGACTTGCAAAACGCACTGACCAGCACTATTTCCCTGCATCCGAAAATGGCTTTTGAAGTTTTGCTGTCTTACGGAAATAATGGTTTTATCAAAAAAACACTTCCGTTGCTCCTGAACCGTGACGTATTGCAGGTACTGATCAAAAAGACCGGTTATAAAAAAACGGAACTCGTGCAGACCATACAAACTGTATATGAAATTTTAAATGCAAAAGAAAAATATGAATTTCCGAAAGAGCTTCTTACCGAAGATTTGCTCCTGATAAGCGTACAGGAAATACTGCTGCATCCGGAACATGACCTTTCTTTGTTTCTGGAAACAGTGCTCATTTCCTTAGCGAAAAAAGTAACGAGTACGAAACGTCAGAATTACCTGCTGTTCATTGCTAAATTATTGCAGTCCGGAAGGGTCAGATCATTTGGTATTACCACTAAAAAAACCTTCCTGAACCAATTAAAAAACAACAGTACTATTGATATTGTGGCGATTGCCCTGCTGCTTCAGAGTACATCTCCGGAAGCTCAGGCGGAGCTGTCGCATTTACTGGTTTCGAATTTCAATGATACTGCATTCACCCAGTTGCGAAAACAGGACAAAAAACAGGGTCAGGACATCATTTCCTATTTGATGAAAAACGGAATATTCCTGAAAAATAACTGGATTAAAAACAGCACTGCTGAACTGGTTAAACAGTCGAAAGCACTTCCTAAAAATGAAATCAGCCATGAGCTGAGGGAGTTGTTCTGGCAAACCCTTCTGAACTATTCCGCTTATAAAGGAAATGAAGTCCTGTTTGGGAAAATGCTGCAAAAAGCTTTTACCGTTTATGCAAAACAAAGGGTTCTTCCTCAAAACAGCATATTCAAAAACAAAACAAAAATAATGGATACCGACACTTTTAACATACCGACAGCCCCTTATTCTTTCGCAGAAAATAACATTCTTGTTAGTCCCGAAGAAGATTTGCTGGCAGATCAGGAACTATCAGAAAGAGTAACAACTCCGGGAAATGTCCTGCTCTTTAGCGGGCAAAAACTTTCTGAAAAAGAAAAGTACGACTGGTGTTTACAAGTCATTGTCGAAAGACAGATGCCAGCTGGTTTTACAATTTCCGGGACATTCGAAATTAAAGAGGTACTGAATGAAATGATCCGCAGTGCTCCCCACCTATTCTTTAAAATAATCAAAAAAGAATTCCTTTCCGAAGCACAAAGCGACTGGCTGAGCCGAACGATCAGTTTCCGGATTTTAAGTGAAGCGGTCATTCAATCAGACCAAAGCAAAGAATCGTACCTGAGAATTCTGGAGAAGTTCTATCATGTACTGGGTGCCATTACCATTCGCGGCATCGCAGCAAAAGACATGCAGAGCCTTTTGCTGAAAAAACTGCTGAATGCTGCAGCCCACAACAACTGGAGCCTTATTTCTATTGATAAAATCTGGAACGAACTGATCTGGGAGGTGGTCACCAAAAAAGGAATTGCCAAAAAAAGCTTCCTTGCGGATATCGAAAAGCAGCTGTATCAGTTTCCCCCCTCTTTGCAGCTTAGTTTCAGGGAAGTCATTCAGTCTGAAAAACAAACCGTTCAGACGGTACAAAAAAAAGCAAGGCTTTTAAAAATCGAAAAATTAAAAATACCGCAACATCCAAAAACACCGGTAAAAGAAGGGATTACAGTCCGAAATGCCGGAATCGTACTCTTAAACGACTATATCGTAATGCTTTTTGAACGCCTCGGACTGGTAAAAGATAACGAATTTACAAGTATTGAAAATCAGATTAGTGCCGTTCAGTATCTGCAATATGTAGTGACCGGATTAACGGAAACGGAAGAAACCTATTTACCGCTGAACAAAGTACTATGCGGGTTATCGATGCTGCACACCGTTCCGGATGAAATTGAAATTACGGAAGCGAATACACAATTGATAAATGGCCTGATACAGGCGGCTATTTCGTACTGGGATGCCATTGGCGAATGTTCGGTGACCGGTTTCAGGGGCAACTGGCTGGTGCGTGAAGGAACTTTATTTGAAATGGAAGACCGATGGGAACTTACCGTAGACAAAAAGCCCTACGATGTCCTGATCAACAAATCGCCCTTTGCTTTTTCGATCATGAAATACCCGTGGATGGATAAACCGCTGCACGTGAACTGGCCATATTAGCCCATCCGGATTTAAAAATAAGAACAATAATAAACCGACCCTTGAAAATAAAAATTAATCAACTAAAAGAACAATTATGAACAGCTACAGTGAAAATCTACATTCCAGTGTATTGGCTTCATTAGAAAGCCAGGAATCGAATAAGAAAAAATTGGACTCCCAATTGAATTCTTCCATGTTTACACTTTATTATGCCGAAGGCGCTGAAATAGTGACCAACGACAAGTCTGTTACGGCAGCAAAAAAATACAATCAGTCGCAGAAAGTTAAAAAGCAGGCTACTGAAAGCAAAAATATTTCTACCAATATTGTATTGTCGGCCGGCCAGCAAAACAGCTACACGGCACAATCGGTAACCAATGTCGCCGTGAGTGCTTCCAACATTCAGATTGCGGCTAATGCTATCGTACGACTGGCAAGCGATATGGGAAGCATTTTTAGTATTGTAAATGCCGCCGACTATGGTACGCAGATTTACCAGCAAAGTTTTGAGGCGTATACGCTGATGAATACAACAGCCTATCTGGCAGAAGTAGCCTCCCAGCATGCCATGGAAACCTCCGCCTCTATTGCCGAAGTGGCCTCTTCTACCGTAGAAGACAAAGCCAAAGCTACAGACGCTTCGGTCGACAATTTACTGAAGGTGGCAACCGCCGATTTTACAGCTACAGCAGCCGTGGTAGCCGCCGAAAATGATGCCAAAGCAGCGGCAAGCGTCGTGACCAAAAATGCGCAGGGTGCCATCGAATCGAATAAGGTGGAACTTGAAGCTGCAAAAGTGGCCTACAACCTCAACAACAAAAGCCTGAACTATAACTTAAAAGTACACGTGCCTGAAGTTTTCGACGGCTCTTACAATGTATCTTTTGATTTTTACAAACCGCCGTTTAAAAGCAATGAAAAAGGGCAAAACACTTCCGCTCCTGGCCTGGACAACCCGGTAAAAAGCTACAATCTTTTCCTGGTAAAGGACAGTAAAAAATCGACCTTTTCGGCCTTAACAGCAGAAGAAGCCATGGATAATTCGCTGCAATATGTACAGATTATTCCGGCACTTACCTCACTTTCAGATACAGATCCGGCGAAAGCACTTACTGCTGCCGTGGATAATTCCAATTCTTATTTTGCTGCGCTGAATACGTCAAAACTGTCTAAAGAGAAAGTACTTCAGGCCAAAGATCAACTGCGTGATGCCAATGCTGCTTTACAAACTGCTACTAAGGAAAAACAGGATGCAGACCAAATTGTCCTGGACGGAAAAGACGAAATTGCCAAATTAACAAAAGAACTGCCTCAGGCCAAAGAAAAAGCGGCTCATACGGCTGAAGCATCCAAAAAAGATCCTAAAAACAACGATCTTTCCAAAGCTGCTGCACAGGCTGCCAAATCTCTGAGCACTTTAGAGCAGACACTTGAAAATGCAAAGCTGAATGAAACCAAAGTATTTGACGCGGCTAAAGTTGCGGCCGATAGCCTGAAAATTGCCACTGCCAATGCAGCCAATGCCAAAACAGACCTGGCAAATGCTGAATCACAGGCTGAGAATGACCAAAAAGAAGTCGAAACTGCCGGGCAACTGGTTGCCAGCTCCAAAAAAGAAGGATTCAAAAATATCCAGACTATTGATTTGGTAGATTCAGATAATGAGATGCTTGCGTTAGGCGAAAAGTATGTGATCTTTCTACTGACCATATTTACGGATGATTACAAAAAAGGGATCAACACATACGATGATTTTCTGTCAGCCCCATCGGAAACTTTTAGCTTAAAAAACACGCTGAAAGCCGTAACGGATATTGCCATAGAAAAAGAACCGGCAAAAAACATCCATATCCATCCTGACTTGCCGGTGTTGTCGCCTTATGCCATCACCTTTACTGTAGACGAGACCGATCATAAACATACCGAATACAGATGTATGTACCTGTCGTATAATGAAGACCTTTTTACCAGCAATGAACTGGATTATTTTGAAGAAAGTATCGAGGTATCTGTCATTAAGAAAGAAATCCAATACTCCAAAAATGATATTGACCAGTACAATGGTGACTTAGGGGCCGTAAAAGGAAAAATTACCCAGTTAAACGATGAGTTCAGCAAAAAAATTAAAAGCCTTGACCCGGTTAAAGACAAAGACTTAATCAAAGCACTGAATCAGGAACACAATCAGATTTTAAATAATTATACTCAGATTCAGACCGAAATCAATTCGAAATTGTTAATCGTGACTACGAAACTGGATCAGTTGTATCTTTCTTTTGAAAAAATGGTTGCTAAAAAACTGCCTAAGATCAAAAACAAAAAAGGCTTTTTCTTCAATCTGAAACTGGCCGAGAATGTTTCTTCAGGCAATTATACAACAGCCGTCCCGGTTTCTAAAAACTCCCTGACCTACGAGGCCGTAATTGACCCGACTACGACAGATAATTTTGGTAATGCGCTGATAGACGGCAAGACCTACATTCCTGTGGTGCTTTCTGTTTATTCAGGAAATGAAACAACCGAAAATCAATACAACAACAATTTATCCGATTGGGAAAACGAAGAGACGTTTCATTTTTCCATAACCAATAACCAGTAAACTAACCCGTTAAATTCTAAAATATGGAAAGTATAGCCGTAGTAAAACCAACTCCGAAAAGATATGGAATTACAGAAAAGAAAAAATCAGACCTGGATTTATTAACTTCTCAGGTAACAGACGCTCAGGCAGTTGTTCAGCAGCAGCTGACTGTTGTTTCGTCCCTTAACCAAAAAGCCATAAAATACCAGGGCTATTTAGTAGAGGCAGAAAACAGCAGAACCCAGTCGCTGAGCAACAAGCTACTTGCCGAGCAGGTCGTTCAGAATGCACTGGACCTGACCCAAAATTCGCAAATCGCCTTTTCTAAAATGACTGCTGCCAACGAAAACACCGAAGGCGTAGCCAAAGAAATAGCGGAATTGATCAATAAACTGATTTACTCGGTAGAAATTATCAATAAATTGTCGAATGTGGTGATCCGCAAAAAAGCATTAAACCCGCTTATTTCAGATGATCTGATTACTAAAATAAATGCCGCCGGAACAGACGCCAACAATGCTGTTGCCCTTACCCTTATTGCCCTGAAATCGATCTTTGCCGCGCAGTCGCTTTGTCTGGAATCAGAAGCGATCACGGCGCTGGAGCAAAAGCAGGCCTTAACGCTTTACCTGACCCTGACCGGAAAAAAGAGTGTGAACCAGCCTTTTACGCTAAAAGACAACTCCTCTATCCTGGCCCTGCTCGCTACCGCGGATATTGAGGCAAAAGCAGCCTATCTCGAAGCCAATAAAGCCAATGACGAAACCACGAGACAGCTGAATAGCGCCACTGCCAAATTAAACAAAGCCCAGGTGGAGCATCAATCGCTTCAGGCTGCTTTGGCTGCGGCAAATGCAGCTGCCCTGGCCTCTTAAGAAAACTAAAAGGTCCACTGTTGCAGTATATTTGTTTCAGTGGACTTTAATCTCTTAATCTCAGATCGTATGGATAACATCTATAAAAACTTTTACAGACAGTTTTATTTAAAAACAGCCGGCTTTATACCGACAAAGCCCTTAAGCCAAAGCCTCTTTCCCGGCGATTATTTTCAGATCAAAAATGGCGAAATTACCGTATTGGGCAATTTGTACCGCAATGCGATCATCGCTCCGGAAGATGCCGATTTAAGTGCTGCAGTGCTTTTAAATGCGTCTAACTGGAATTTTAGTGAAGGCATTTCAAAACCATACTCCGGCCGTGGATATGGCCAGACCGCTATTGAAGGACAATTTGAGTTCAGCAAGCAGATACTGGCTTTTGCGAATAAGGGAAGTTTTATCTTTAAAGCCGAAGAACCACAGTCCGTAAAAATCAATAACTGGAATGATATTCAGCAGCAGTTAATCATAAAACTGACACAGACCTTATTCTCCTTTCGTGAAATTTATATTGTAACAGAAAGTGCGACTGCTGTCGCTACCACACTGGCCATTGCCGGTGAAAAAGAAGCGGAACTGGAACTGGCGAGCGAAAGTGAAAATTTTGGACTGGTGGATATTTTCGGACAGGAAAATACCAAAACAATCCAGTCTAAGGATATTGAATACTACCATCGCGAAACCAAAAGAAAACCCGCTTATTTTAAAGCGAAAAAACTCGTGGTGCAGGAGGAAAAACTGGCTTATTTTATTAGTGATTTCATTAGTAAAACCAATAATTCGACGGAATGGACGGATACTTTCTACAATTCCAACTTTCATAACGATGCCGACCAGAATTCTCAAATGATCATGCAAAATGCACAAGGTTATTTTCTGGATATGTTACAAGCCAACGAATTGAATCCGAACACGGCCTTGTTGTATTTTAAATGGGCAGACGCCAACTTAGACGATGTCGAAAAACTCTTTGCCAATTATGGAAACTAATCCCAACTTACTGGTACTGGACAGGGAGATGGACTGGCTGCAAAAAGTAATTGATCAGGTCATCTGCAGTTACCTGCTTCAGGAAGGCCATGAAAATCACTGGATGGATATTCCGCTGCCGGAAGCCTCAGCAGAAACGGAAGGCAGTGTGTACTATCAAAAACTGGAAGAATGGAATCTGAACCTGTTCGAAAGACTTTGCCTTGCCCTGATACTGGCCCCGCAGATCAAACCGGAAGCACTGGATATTTTCTTCAGTAAAAATGCCTTGTACGATCGCGGTTTTACGGAATTTGGCGGCGTTATCAATAAAAATCACAGCGGATTTATACCCACAGGCCAGACATTGTCTTTTCTAATCACGGCGGTCAATCCGGAGTTAAAGGTGGAAATATTACAGGTTTTAAGTGCTGCTAACATCCTGGCAAAAGAACAGGTTTTGGTGCTGGAATCCACAGAATCAAGTGTGCCGCTTTTAAACCAGACCATAACGGTCAACGAGCGCTGGCTGCATTATTTTATCACCGGTACGCTACCGAGGCTCGAGCATAGTGTTTCGTTTCCCGCCCAGCAAATCACGACGAACCTCAGCTGGTCTGATCTGGTTTTGGAGAATCATGTCATGGAACAGGTGATGGAAATTAACGCCTGGCTGAATCACGGGGAAACCCTGATGACCGAATGGGGACTTGAAAACAAAATCAAAGCCGGATACCGGACGCTTTTTTACGGGCCTCCGGGAACAGGAAAAACCCTTACGGCTACGTTACTGGGCAAAAATACCAATCGCGAAGTGTACCGGGTCGACCTTTCGATGATTGTCTCCAAATACATTGGGGAAACCGAAAAAAACCTGTCGAAAATATTTGACGTCGCGCAGCATAAAGACTGGATTTTGTTTTTCGATGAAGCAGATGCGCTTTTTGGAAAAAGAACCAGTGCCTCTTACTCAAACGACAGGCATGCCAATCAGCAAACGGGTTATTTATTACAGCGCATTGAAGATTTTCCGGGCGTAGTGATACTGGCTTCCAATTTAAAGGAGAATATGGACGAGGCTTTTTCAAGAAGGTTTCAGTCGATGATTCATTTTGGAATGCCGGCTCCGGAAGAACGCCTGCTGTTATGGGAAAATGCCTTTTCCGGAAAATGTAAACTCGATCCTGCTATTGATCTCGAAAACATTGCAGAACAATACGAACTCGCTGGTGGTGCCATTATAAATGTATTACGCTATTGTGCCCTGAAAGCCATTCAGCAAAACGAAACCATAGTGGGTTTTCAGGATTTGCTGGAAGGTATCAGAAGGGAATTTAAGAAAGAGAACCGCACGCTGAGTGTTACGCAAATGAATTAATTAGATGTTTCTTTCAAAAAATAATTATCAAAAAATCAATTTAATAAAACAAACCTTTTATTATGGAATCAACTACAAATTGGGTCATTGACCAGTATAAAATTACGGTTAACGGTCAGCCATTTTTTGGCAACGGAGTAAGTTACGCCCCTGTACCCTGGGGAACTTGTCCGGATTTTGTTCCCTACGGAGATTTTACAATCAACACCTGGAGCTCGATATGGAGAAGAGATCTGGAAGTGATGAGAGCCAATGGAATCAATCTTTTAAAAACCTACAATACCCTGGACTCTGCACAGCTCATAGCGGGGGGGAAACCCGGGAACTGGGACCACGATCACAAAGCATTTCTGGATGCCTGCTGGAACAATGGCAAAAATCCTATTTATGTTTTAATGGGTTACGGACCACCCAAAGAAAAGCAGTCAGCTTTTCTGCCTGAAACATGGCCGGAAAAGAAAAATGTGGATTTGCGTGCTTCTTTCAAAACAGGTTTACTTAACCTGGCGTCTGCCTGGGGAGCCTATCCTGCAGTAATGGGGTTTGCAATGGCAAATGAAGTTAATGCAGAGAATGTAATCCAAAATCCATTGTTTTTTAAATACTGGAATGAGGTTGCCACAGCCATTGGCAGTGCCGTTCCGGGGAAGCTGACCACATTGGTAAATTCTGATGACAGCATGCATACTGCCACTAAAGGAAACTCCTATATAACGGCTGCCAATTTCTTTTGGGGTTATAATGTATATCGGGGAGACTGGACTCACGCAAATGGGTTTGGTGATTTATTCTCCACATACAAAACAGCAACTGCTGCGAATCCTCGCCCCTTAATGCTTACCGAATGGGGAGTTCCTGCTTCTACGCATGATGCTGCAGGAAATATTCAGGCGATGAATGCCACGCAGATGGATAATTTAGTAACTTATGTTACCGGTCATTATAACGATATGGTCGCCAATCGTTCTGATAGCGGTACGGGAGTTTGTTGTGGAGGTACCTATTTTGAATGGACGGATGAATGGTGGAAAGCAGATCCTGATGGTACAAAATGTCTGGAAGCTAATGCAGCACCGACCTGCAACTCCGGTGTGTGGAATCCAGGGCCTAACATGGCTTTTGTACCCCATTTCCCCGGAAACTATTACGACGAGGAAGCATTCGGATTGTTTTCCATTACTCCGGTGAGCCCCGCTACCAGAAAACCTGTCGAAAAAGATGGATGTATCGGTCCATGGAATCCGGACGCTAATGCACCCTATGCACCTGATGTACTAACGGAAAGACCACATGCCAAAGCTTTATTTACAGCCATGTTAGGTTTTAAAAAGGCTGCAGCTCTTTAACTTAATAACAGTGTGGCCGAGATGAGCTTCAAACCACACTGTTTTTTATGTCATTTTTGAATTCAAAAGCGGATCATACCGATGCAAAAATTAAGTAGGAGGAAAAATAGAAGCGGATTATGAAAAATATTGAAAATACACCTGCCCTTCCGCTTTCCAAAAAGCATTTTTATCATCATAAAACAGAGCTTAAAATGGGAAACTGGAAAAACAATTTCGATCTGAATTATACCCGGACCCTTATTGCAATTGCACTGAATCATTGCTGCAAATATCATGATCTCATCATCAATGGTTATTTAATCACAGCAAAGAGCCTGTATTTAGTAGCCAAAACACATGAAAAGTCAATGGATATGATGCTGAATAAAATAGAGGATCACATCAACCTCCTGTTAAAAGAGGATAACCGAATCGTAAAAAACAAGAAATACAATATTGATTTTATACTGGACGATGAGGATGTTTTTTTTGAGATTCAGGAGCCCTTTTTTAAAGTATATCCTTTAAAAAACGACTATATGATTCCCCTCATTACCGGTAAAAAAATTGAGCTGCCTTATTACGACCGGAGACTTGAAGCTTTAAAACAGCTGGTGCACCATCATCCGTTTTGTTCCGCTGTTGATTATTCGGGGGCAATCGGGCCGGTACAGGTAAGCTTAATACAAGATTAAAAAAACAACTCTTCAGGTATAATTAAAAAGTAGGATCAGGCTGAGTGAAGTCGAAGCACTTTCCGTCTAAAAAGCCTTCGACTTCGCTCTGGATGCCCTTCGGCTTCGCTCTGGATGACATTGATTTCTAAAAAGAATGTGCATGACAAAAATAATACACTAATAATCCAGCCTAAAGGCATTTAACCAACCAAAAATCAAACTATGAGTACAGCACCAGCAATAGCCGATAATTTTACCGTTTTTGGAATTGATATTTCAAAATACCAGGGAGACGAAATCAATTTTCTGAACAAACAGTCCGACGGCCTCACTTTTATCATCTGCAAAGCGACAGAAGGCATTACCTATACTGATTCCAGTTTTAAAACCAACTGGCCGGCAATTCAGGCAAAAGGTTTTGTGCGCGGTGCTTATCATTTTTACCATTGTGATGATGATCCCGCCAAACAGGTCGCTAATTATCTGGGAGTCATTGGTGAAGTTGAAAAAACCGGTTTCCCTCCTATTGTTGATTTTGAAGAAACCAGTATCGATCCCGGGATTGATAAAACTGCCATACAGCCCAATTTACTGCAATTCTTAACGCTGTTGGAGCAAAAAACAGGACGAAAACCACTTATTTACACAGACAATAACACGGCAAATGCCTATCTGACAGATCCTGCTTTTGCCGCGTACAAATTGTGGATAGCCGATTACAATGCCACACTCACTTTACCAAACGTCTGGAAATCCCAGCCGTGGACATTATGGCAAAAATCTGCGAACTATACCTTAAATAACCAGTTAAATGATTTTGATGTTTTTAATGGAGATGCCGCCGCTTTTGCAACATTCATCCAAAACAGTTAAAATGCGCTGCATAACAGGAAATTTTTCACTTTAAAAAAGCAGGAAATGGCAAGACATCAGGAGAAAATAGCCGAAAACAGAATCACGTTCACTGCTGCGAATGTAAATCACGGCAGTGCTGCCCTACAGCTCAAAGACAATCGGGAGTTGTCTCCTGTTCAGAGAAAGCTACAGGAGATAACAGGCAATAGTTCTCCTGCACAGGCAACTGTTCAGCTGCAAAGAAAAACTTTAGGTAATGGAGTCATTCAATTCGGCAAGAAAAATGAAAAAGACGACGATGACTATCTGCCGCCGCAAGGCAAAAAGCAAAAAAGATTCAGCATACCGAAACGAATTACTGAAAAAGTTATAAGACGCACCGCGCATAAACGTGCCCACACCAACAGCAAATACAGTCATGTTTTTACGTGTCCTGCCTGCAGACGCCCATTGGCGGCCATAAAGAAAGGGAAGAGCACTATGGACCTGACGAAGTTTGCCTATACGAGTAAGGGAGGAAACAGACACAGCCTGCGGGCCTTAGCCCTGGATCATTACCCCGCATGGGCAGGACGAGAACTCGCACTGAAAGCAAGAGGAGCTACTCCAGAAGAAATAAGAGCGGATCATAACGATCCGTCGCGTTTAAGGGCTATATGCAAAAAATGCAACGAGAGCCATAAATACGAGAAAAGAAAAAAGCTCGGGTACGAAAGTGAGGACGATGAAGAAGGCTATGTTACCGATGACGGGGAACATGAAAACAAAGGCAACTACAAGGATTTTCGTAAAGATCCGCCCCTGACCCGGGTTCCGGTGGCGCAGGCATAGCTGTCTGAGGCAACCAGATAATCGGCTTACCTTAAATGATAGAGAACCGCTAATGTAATTTTATAAATACTATGAAATACGCAAAGGATAAAACAGAGACCAAACAGCTTACCTCTTCCGCCGGAAACTTAAAAGGTAATAAAGCAATCGAATTGCAGGACAATCGTTCTGCTTCCATTCAAAGAAAAAGCAATAACACCGGCCTGCCTGATGCTTTAAAAAACGGAATGGAGAGCCTGAGCAATAAAAACCTGGATCATGTCAAAGTACATTACAATTCCTCCAAACCGGGTACTGTACAAGCTCTTGCGTATGCACAGGGTTCAAACATTCATTTGGCACCGGGGCAGGAAAAACATTTGCCCCACGAATTAGGCCATGTGGTACAGCAAATGGAAGGACGTGTAAAACCGACCATGAAGGTTGGCGGCACACCGGTAAATAATGATCCGGCACTGGAACAGGAAGCAACCCATATGGGCCAGCGTGCCATTCAGCGCGCCAGCATTTCGCGTCCTCCGGAAAATGCCAAAACCATGCAGGCAAAAAAAACGCAGGAAGACCACACGGCCCAATTTCAATCCATGGACCATCTGGGTGTCCCGGGTGTCAATTATGCACTGATGAGTCAGGCGGATTATGGAAAATGGCAGGGAACCGTTCAGGCAAAGGCTATGAGTGGTGTCAGCCATGCCGGCAATCAGGTTGTGGTGACACAATTTCAAAACTCAGACGAAGTACAACAATATTTTTTAGGGAGCACTGCTGTCTCCGTATTTTTACTTCTGGAAGGATCATTATCAGTGGCTGCCGGTATAGCAACCCTAAAATTATCTAAAGATGGGTTCACTCCGGGTCTTATAGCCATACTTGTAGGATCCGAAAAAATTATTCGTAGTTTGTTGACTTATTTTAGTGGCGATGAGGCTGGTCCCTTCCATAAAATAGGTATGAATCTACTTCGTATGATTGAAGCTACTACAGCACTTGTAGGTGCTTCCTTGACTGTCAATCCATTAGGACTGGCATTTAGTATTACAAAAATATTGCGCTCAGTAATGCATTTCGTGAGTGATTTTCTGGATAAAAACAAGTATCCCGGAGGTCAAAAAGCAGCCACTATCCTCGCAGCAGCTCTACATGCGATCGAGGTCCTTATAACCTATGGATCAGGTGGTATAGATCTTCACAATGGCATTCACGGAGGAAACGCACTCAAAACTGTAACTGGTAGTTTAAGTCTTGGAGTGGCCACTTCCAAAGGTGTGAGAACAGCCGATCAGAGTCATAAAGCTCAAAAAAAGTATAAAACTCCAACAATAGGACAATTGGAAGATGCACAAATACAAAAACCAAAACAAACAGAAGAAACAGGTCTTTTACCTTAATCTTTTAATGCCGACTGTAGCACATAAAAAATAAATTTCAGACTACTTTGTCTTCTAAAAAATATAATATGGAGCAGACTTTCAATAAAACAACCAAAAGCGAAACACAAGCTGTTTCGGCTAGTCTGAGTGAGAAAACCATTCAAAATAAAGCAAAAGCATTACAGGACAATCGCCCTGCTTCTATTCTTCAAAGAAAAGCAAACAATACCGGCCTTCCCGACCAATTAAAGTCCGGAATAGAAAATCTGTCCGGCCATAGTATGGATGATGTCAAAGTGCATTATAACTCCGACAAACCTGCCCAGCTTCAGGCACACGCGTATGCACAGGGAACCGACATTCATATCGCTTCCGGACAGGAAAAACATTTACCACACGAAGCCTGGCATGTAGTACAGCAAAAACAGGGGCGCGTAAAACCGACTCTGCAAATGAAAGGCAAAGTTAATGTGAATGATGATAAGGGACTCGAAAAAGAGGCTGATGTTATGGGTGCGAAAGCCATTCAGAATAAAAGCATATTTCATTCTGCTCCGGAAAATACGTCTTTTTCCTCCACAAAAAACTACGTGACAGCAACAGTACAACGATTTACCCAGGAGGACATAAAGTTTATGTATGAAAACAAATTCGGTTTAAGGCATCATAGTACAAAAGCTTCCGCAGAAAATGAAAAATTACATGGAACCGAAGGTGGCGATGCGGTCCCCCTGAACGCTATTGGAGGTGAAAATCCCAGAATGTCATTCGATTTATTGAGAAACACCCCAATACCCGTTGAGGTGATCAATAAATTTATTGCTAATGTAGATCATTTTATTTCCAATTCCTTAAACCGTACTGTTGTAATACGTTTAGGTCACACAACACCAAGACAACTCATAGAGCAATCTGTAAGTAAAAGTACTTTTCTTCTGGTACAGGGCATGAACGGAACAGATGCGCCAAAAGACATAGAAAAAGCAGTCTATGGGGGATTGGGTAAAGCCGGAAAACAAAAAATAAACGCCAGTCAGATTATACATTTAATGGCACTAAATGACAATGAAACAGATATGGAATTTATGAAGTTTATGCATGAAGATGCATTAGACACTCCAATCCAGACAAGGGAAGAGGGAGAAGAAGCCTTCAGTAATTTGGTGATGATATTTTCAGAAAAACTAAAAGATGTAGTATATAAAATGCGTACAGGCAATGACCGTTTTTTGGTAGACATCTAAAATAATACAACTCTATTTTCACTCCTATTGTTAGAAACCGATGGTTATACTAAAAAAAGAGAATAATTAATTGCAAAACTTATGGAACAGTCAAATTATATAAAAAACAACATCAAAACACAATCTGTTTCTAATAGCCTAACGACTAAAAATACTCAGAATAAAGCAAAAGCATTACAGGACAATCGCCCTGCTTCTATTCTGCAAAGAAAAGCAAACCATACCGGACTGCCCGACCCCTTAAAATCAGGAATAGAAAACCTTTCCGGACATAGTATGGATGATGTCAAAGTACATTATAACTCCGACAAGCCTGCACAACTTAATGCGCATGCCTATGCACAGGGAACCGACATTCATATTGCTTCCGGACAAGAGAAACATCTACCTCACGAAGCCTGGCATGTGGTGCAGCAAAAGCAAGGACGGGTAAAACCAACTTTACAGATGAAAGGTAAAGTAAATATAAACGATGATAAAGGACTCGAAAAAGAGGCTGATGTTATGGGAGCCAAAGCTCTCAATACCACACCCAGTACACAATTAAAAATTCTTAAAAAGAAGTCCGCCAACTCCTATGTAGTTCAGAATGTAAGAAGTAAGGAAACCGCCAAAGAGAAATTTGACCGACAGATGAAGGAGATGAACGAACGTATAAAAAAAGCAAATGAAAAAATAGATAATATACATAAAATAAAAGCTGAACTTGGTATTGATGCGACTGCAACACCAATGAATCCGGCTTTTTTTGTAGGCGGATTTCCTACTACAGACCATTTGAATATTTCAAAAAAAGAAGCAAGATTAGCCAATTTCAGTTCAATGGTCAAAGAATTTGTAAATGCAATGCAAAAGAATAACGTAACTCCGGAAATACAAACAGCTTTGGTAAAAACGGCTTTGGGAGCTTCAGAATCAATTTATGTTTCCGGAAATACTTCTAATGCCAATAATAAAATCAGAGGTAAAAAAGCAATGGTTTTAGGTGATTATTACAAAGCTAATATTCGCCCGATAAGTGTTCGGAGAAGAGTAAAAGGCATTGAAAACGTTGCGCGGAGCATGGGGTATAAAGCAAAAGGAAGATATGTGGTTAAGAAAGATTTCAGGACTAAAATAAAAGTAGTCAAAGGCGATACGGAAAATACTATAGCACAAAAAATAATCCGAAGTTTACTAACGGAGCATAAGCGTAATCCTCTTCGTCTGACCGGAACCAGTTCCAGAAAATTTGCGAGAGCCCACGCTTCTAAACAGATGAACGTACCTACTAATAAAGAAAATATTCATGCAGAATCGGCCATACTTGCCAGTATACGTGATACCAAACAAAAAATATTAGAAATTGGAGGCACAAAAGTTGCCTGTATGGCGTGTCAGGCCTATTTTACCAAATTAGGCGAACACGAGTTACTGGGAGATCATACCGGGTATGGATGGATCTCTAAGTCATCGCTGGCACAAATCAAACTATTAATAGATTCTATAGAAACAGCGGAAGATTATCTGGTAAGCCTTGTCAAAATATTAGAATCCAGATTATTATCTCTAAAAAGATTTACCGGAGCTGCGGGGGATAAAAATGTAGAAGATGCCGAACCAGAATCAGATGCTGATGATACTGATTCTGAAGATGAGGACTCTTTGGTCCTGTTAGAAAAATCCAGTGTTATTAGAGAAATTGCTCTGGCCTTATTAAATAGTTGATAAAAAGCGCATCACAAATTGAAATTAGTATGGAACATTCTCAAGATATAACTAACAGAAGCAAAACGCAATCTGTTTCAGATAGTCTGAATAAGAAAACCGTTCAGAATATGGCAATAGTACTTGAGGACAATCGCCATGCCTCTCTCCTGCAACGAAAAGCGAACAACACCGGCCTGCCGGATCCCCAGGCCGACGTGATGGGCGCAAAAATGCTTAGCCGGCAAAAAACAATGCGGCCAAAAACAGCCCTTAATTTTCGCCCGGTCGTACAAAGGGTTTTAAATGCACAAAACGTGGCAGCCAAAGGCCATCAGTTTTTAGCAGCGCATGAAGAGGAAAGACAATTGATCTTTAAAGCAAATAAATTACTGCAGGATTTTAGTGAACACGATTCTCCAGCAACCTTTCATGCTGTTAGTTCAAAACTAACTTCAATAAGAGATGCTTGTTACGCCCAAACCAATATTCAGGCTGATCTGGTTCAGGAATACGTTGATATTACTGATGAAGCCATTAGAAAAACATTTCTGGATACGGTTTTACAAAAAGATTCGGAAGCTTTAAAACCTCTGTTTAACCAACTCATTAATCAGACGCCACTGGGTGATGGTGTGGATGCTAAATATAAAAAAATATTCCTGTCTTATGTGCTTCAGGGAATGAAATTCACAGCCGGTGAAGGGCGTTTTAAAGAATTAATGCAGCTTTTAGGAGACCGGAATATCGAAATCAATCAACTTCTCATTGGTCCCAGTGCCGGATTGCAGAATCCGGAAAGAGATAATCCACTGGGAGAAAAAACAGAACGCCGGGATAAAGTGGCAGACGCCGAATTGCTTGCACAACACCATAATAATCTGAGTGAATTTATAAAAGCAAAGGCAACTGGTGATTATACACGCACAGCAAACCCCAGAACGGCAGAAATTGGTGATGCAACAGTCAATATGGAAAGAAGTCAGACTTTACTCCCAATTTATTACGGCCATACCGATACAAAAGACATACAGGCTTTTACCTCTCCTATGTTTGCCGCTAATCATCATGAACTTGGCCATGTAGTCAATAAATTAAAGGGAATGGCAGGAGTTTCTGCTGATAAATACAGGGGTGAACCCATTCTAAATCAGCTTACAGACGAAGAAGAAATGCATAATATCAGTATCGATCAACATAGTGACAAAGCACTTACAGACCAAATGAAATTACCGGAAAGGATTGCTCATGGCGCCATGGGCGGGCTGGATGCTGCTTCACCAGCACTGGACAGAGAATCCATGGCTACTGACTTAACGAAGTGGGATACTCTTACCTATAACTTAACACCCGACAGGAAAAAGAACCTTGAACTTATTAAACGCATCGCTGACGCCAATTGGAGTGAACATACAAAATATGGCAGTAAACCATCGGGTGTAAAAAAAATAATGGAAAAAGTGACCAGTATAAATAATAAGGGATTAGGAATGAAAAAACAATTCGAGGAGGTCAGAAAAATTGCAATCGCCGCTGCTGCAGAAAAATCTTCCAACCGCTCTGTTCACACATCGGATTTCTACACCATTTTAAGCCAAATGAATGTTGATTCTTCTGATGGATTAACTGCATTAGAAGGTAAACTGAATACCTTAGTTGCTAATGGGAAATTATAAAAATCAACTGATTGAGTATAATTCAAACCTGGTGTCAGGCTGAACGGAGTCGAAGCCTCTTGCTGGTGCTATCGTTTCGCTCGTGCACATCATCTTGTCTCGTCCTGAAAAAAGTTTACATATTTGTAATTTATATAAATCCTAATAAAAAGAAATTCAACCCCAACACATCTGGTACATTACAGAAACAATAAAAAAATCTATTTTACTTTATTATTTTCTAATTTTAAAT
Organism: Flavobacterium cupreum; assembly: GCF_003996965.1. GTDB lineage: Bacteria > Bacteroidota > Bacteroidia > Flavobacteriales > Flavobacteriaceae > Flavobacterium > Flavobacterium cupreum. The sequence continues at coordinate 42,913 of NZ_QWDM01000025.1, forward strand.
ATTTCAAATCAGAACTTTTTAAATCTATAGGAATTAATAAATTACAAACTTCATCTTTGTATATATTTATATAAGATAATCCATCTTTAAAATATAAATCCATTAACACATCTTTTAATTGATATTTACATTCAAGGTTTGTTCTTTTTACTGCTAAAATTTTTTTTACCCTATTTTCAAAATCTTTTGTTCTATTTAATTTCACCCAAAACAATTCATTTTTTAGCCGTATAAGATTATAAAAATCCATTGATTCAATATCTCGTGGAGAGCGAAATATTGTATTACTAATTATCATTAAACTTATAAATCCATTAGAAGAATGTCCTACTTCACATTTTACATTTATTTTACATTCCCGATCTTTATCTTCGCAATATTTATTTAATAATTCTTTTGAAATAATTTTTTCTATTAACTTTTGAGATGACAAATCAGAAATTATCGGTTTATTTATAGTAATATTTTTCAATATTACTTTTTCATATTTAACAGGAAAGGATTTTACTTTAATTTCCGTTTTTAAATCCTTAAAATTATTTACTTGACTATTGCATTTTAAACCCATGAAAACTAACACAAGTAATAAATATATTTTTTTCATAATTTATTTCTTTAATATTATTTTTGATAAAAAAGCTTACTTTCATTATCAAGCAACTTTTTATATTCCGAATCCCAAAATTCTTTTGCAGCTTTTATTTTTCTATCAATTTCGTTTTGCTGCTCTGCATAATCATCATAAGCACTTTTTAATTTTTCATCATATTTATTTTTTTTATATTTTGGTCCATTATAAATCTTCGCAAAGGTTTTCCAATCTCCTGACTGAATTGCTTCTAATAAGTCATCATTACTAAGAATAATGTTTACAAAGGCAGTCAAATGTTTATCCTCATCGTTAGACATCATTGTGGTTGCAAAATCAGAGACATTTTTAAAACCAGCTGCTTTAAAATTAGACTCCATTATTTGGAAGCCACCATATGATGCAGATTTATAACCAGCATCTTTATCAAGTCCAACAGCTTTATTTAACTTTCCAATTTGTTCACTATAATTACCATAACCTCCCTGCTGAGGATTTGAAATATCAGGATTTGTTTTATCAAATTTCCCATTCGTGAAATTACTAAAATAATGTCTTTCAAATAAAATTTTTGGATCTCCATTTTCTCTAAATGCATTTCCTCCAGTTTCTACTTTATAAACTGCTCTCACACTTGCTATTGGAATACCAAGTTTTTTTGCAGCTTGTACAATTGCCACAGGAGTGGGCTCAAGCCCATCGCTGTCGATAAAAAAAATAGGATTATTAAAAGCGTAGTTATATGAACTATGTCTTCTCATTTGTTCAGCTAAGGGGTCAATATTCATCCATCTTCCAATTGCAGCATCATAATTTCTGGCGCCAAAGTCATACCAATTTAACTGAGAACCCCCAATACTATCATCCTGTAATTCCTTACCGTTATACTTATATTTCTGACCCGGATTAGATGAAGTAACCAAAGAATTATACCCCTTATGTGTCAACCCAAAAGGGTAATAGTTTTTTTCTTCAATAATTTCGGTATTGTTTACAATGCCATTGTTATCCTTATCACTGTAACTCAATCTCACATTTCCCAAGTGATCTTTGTATTGATACACATATTCATAAGAACTTCCCGAAGGTTGTACATAGCCCTCGGCGGTGGGGAAAAAATCAAGCGTGAATATTTTTGAATTCAAGGCACTGTACTGAAATCCTCCCCTTAAATAATCGGTGATTATTGTACTGGGGGGCAGAACAGCTGTTCCCGCTTTAAAAACTGTTTTCCCTGTTTTCTGACCACTCGCATTGTAAATGTACGCAATATGCCCGGTCGTACCAAAGCTTATCTTAGTGGGTAAGTTAAGATGGTTGTAGGTAATCGCCGTGATGTTTTTGTTCTTGTCGGTCGTCATATTTCCATTGGCATCGTAGGTATAATCATTGCCTGTTTTGTTGAAATCATTAAAACCACTGCTATTGTTGCTTTTGTCTGCTACGTTGCCCAATTGGTTGGAGCTGGCCGCATAAGTATACATTAGATCGTCAATTCCTATGGGTTGTATTTGCGGGTCTGTGTCTCCATTTCGTCTCAGGGACAGAATATTTCCGTTTTTATCATAGGTTAAACTTTCATTATAGGCATTGGTCGTCAAACCGTTTTTTCCGTAAATCGCATTTTTCAACCGGTTCAGTTTATCGTATTGATAACCGTAACG
>NZ_QWDM01000260.1 GCF_003996965.1 Flavobacterium cupreum
GGCAGGTCGGCTCCGTTTATTCACGAAGCGGCGACAACACCAACTCCTTGCTCTACTACAAGCGCGCCCTTGTGGCCATGGAGCGCGAGCTCGGACCGGATCATCCTAGTCTCGCCGTTGGGATTGCGAACGTGGGAGCGGGGGAAGGAAATGCTGGCAATTATGAAACCGCCATAGCGTTGACAAAACGTGGCTTAACCCTCCAAGAAAAGCAGGGGAAATCCACCTTGGCGGTAGCCAACACGCTCAATAACCTCGCATTCCTGTACGGGAAAATGG
>NZ_QWDM01000261.1 GCF_003996965.1 Flavobacterium cupreum
CCCAGTTCTTTGAGTAATGGACTGTTGAGCCAACGGCTACGATCCTGTGATCCTTAAATTGCACGGAAATGATTGGCTTGCCAAGACCCTGCTGCTCACGTCGTTGGAATTCTTGGGCATCATGCCGGGCGCGCATTGTCTGCAGTTCCTGACGCATGGTCGGACTGTTTAGTATTCGCAGAGTGTCGAGACTGGCGAATGACCCATGGCATTTCTTGAACTTGCGGCCACTACCACACGGGCAGGGATCATTTCGTGAAGGTTTTTTGCTCATCTACT
>NZ_QWDM01000262.1 GCF_003996965.1 Flavobacterium cupreum
GGGGCGTTCAACGCGCTCGACGGAGCGCTCAAAATCGAGATTGTCCAGTTTGGTCAACTCTTCGCGAGCGCGCGCATACAGCTTCAGAATGAGACGATCCTTCTCGTCATGGGAAAGCTTGGAAAGATCCGGGAGTGCGCGCAATTTCTTCATCGCTAACATGATGAACTGATTCCATGAAACGAACAACCTTGGCCCCGGCAGCGCTCAGGCTAAACAGTCACGGTTTTTCAACAAAAAGTAGATTTTTCCGTGGTGTGACCAGGCGGGAAGGACATG
>NZ_QWDM01000263.1 GCF_003996965.1 Flavobacterium cupreum
CAGCCAGACGGTAAGCTGCGCCACGCCGGCACGTTCCCCTCAACTCCCACCGCGGGTGCTCATCATGGAAGCAGGTGCAATCGCAACGCGACTGGCAGTGTTCGCCGCGGTATGGTGGATACTCAGCGGTGGGCGGCCGGCGGCCTGGTGGTTCGGCGTGCCGTCCTGCATTCTGGCCGCCGGGCTGAGCATGCACCTCGGCAAGCCCTCGGCCGGCCAGGCATGGCCCGCCCTTTCGCGCCTGCCGGGCTTCCTCGGCTACTTTCTCGCCCACTCGGC
>NZ_QWDM01000264.1 GCF_003996965.1 Flavobacterium cupreum
ATGGACCTCCTTATTATGCATTATATGATTTTATGCAACAGACCAAAAAATGGCCAATGCTTTATCTAAGTGTTATGGAATGGGAAACAGGTAATACTAAAACAGAATTCTTTGAATATGTAAAAAATCAGTATCCAAAACATAATGCAGGTAAAATAAAAAATGAAGTAGAAAAGTGGATTAATTATTTGAAAAATAAAACTATTTAAAAGACATTACCCCTTAAATTATACTGCAGATATAATTTTAAAGACAAGG
>NZ_QWDM01000265.1 GCF_003996965.1 Flavobacterium cupreum
AACCCGAAAGGGACAGTCGATGGCTAACGGGTTAATATTCCCGTACTACTAATTACTGTGATGGGGTGACGGAGTGATGAAAGCGCCGCGAACTGACGGAATAGTTCGTTGAAGTACCTACCTATAAGATCTGCAGGCAAATCCACAGATTTTGGGGAAATACGATAGTACTCGGAGTCTTCGGACAAAGAGATAGTGCGCCTAAGGGCTTCCAAGAAAAACCTCTAAACTTCAGGTAATTAGTACCAGTACCGT
>NZ_QWDM01000266.1 GCF_003996965.1 Flavobacterium cupreum
AACCCGAAAGGGACAGTCGATGGCTAACGGGTTAATATTCCCGTACTACTAATTACTGTGATGGGGTGACGGAGTGATGAAAGCGCCGCGAACTGACGGAATAGTTCGTTGAAGTACCTACCTATAATATCTGCAGGCAAATCCACAGATTTTGGGGAAATACGATAGTACTCGGAGTCTTCGGACAAAGAGATAGTGCGCCTAAGGGCTTCCAAGAAAAACCTCTAAACTTCAGGTAATTAGTACCAGTACCGT
>NZ_QWDM01000267.1 GCF_003996965.1 Flavobacterium cupreum
TCATTTTCGTTCTTGTGTTAGGTTATTAGGCTGATTCGATTACAAATATGAATAGGATATAATGATGCGATAAAGGATTACTAAGGCAGGGTTTGATTTGTAAATGTTCGGATAGCTTTGCAAAGGTTTTGCAAAACCTTTGCAAAGGCGATAGCCCTAAAGATGGGGCTTACGGGAATTTAATCTACATTTTAAAACTTTCTTGTAAAAAAATACTTAGATTATTTGTTAAAACCGTCAAATAGTATACTTTTG
>NZ_QWDM01000268.1 GCF_003996965.1 Flavobacterium cupreum
TTACCTTATAACTCGTCGCACTAATAGCCGAATCAAATTGCATTGTACAACGAACTATGTAAGGATTGTAATCACTTGTGTAGTAACTGGCATCACACATATAAGGATTCTTATATTTATGCAAATAGGGTTCAAAATTAATCACATTTACATCCAGCGGAGAAGGGATTGAACTGGAAGACCCCGCGGAACCGTAAAAGAATTTATCTGCTAACTCAATTAAAAATTCATTCAAATCATTAGCGTAAATCTCCG
>NZ_QWDM01000269.1 GCF_003996965.1 Flavobacterium cupreum
GTCTTCTGTTTGATCGAACCAAACGTTTCTTTTTGTTTTTAAGCAACAAATGCGGTGCAAAGGCTGCCTTTGCAACTGTGCCCTGAGCCTTTTTTGAAAGAAGCAAATGCGGTGCAAATGCTGCTTTGGCTACGTTCTTTAAACTGACATTTTTAAGTCGAATCTTCTTTAAAAAGGATCTTCCAAGACCCGCGTCATTTACATTAACATGTATCATACTTCATTATTTATTAGATTTTCCAAATAGAAATAAAC
>NZ_QWDM01000026.1 GCF_003996965.1 Flavobacterium cupreum
AAAAAATATAGTTTTTAATCAAAACGGAGGTGCTCACTTTGCACCGGAATTAGGTGGTCATTTTGAACTGGAATCAGGTGCTCACTTTAAAACGGAATGGGGTGATCAATATAACCGGAATTTGCACGGAATGACCAAAGCAGCCATGATTGCAATAAGCAATGGTTTATCAAAATTGACAATAGGAACTGAAGTTACCGTAAATACAATTTTGGGAGGGCCAACTTATTCTGACGGAGTTGCTGCTGCAATCGAACAAATTGCATCGGCACAAAATATAGAAATAGAGCAGATGAAAAGTGCCATTATACAGCAGACAAATGCACATTCCCTACTGCAGCGTTTTATCGAACCATCAGAGATAGCTGCACTGGCGGTTTATATTGCAAGTCCGCTTTCAATAGCCACAAATGGCGCATGTGTTCGGGCAGATGGAGGAATTCTAAATACAATGTAATCAAAAAATTTTGCTATTCGGAAAACAGATATAATATCTTACAAAAAAGAATGTTGTACGGGATATTTTTTTATCTTTGAAATTCAGGTTTTTTTAATCAAAATCGCTTTATCTTTGAGCCTGTAGAAAAATTGATACTCGTTATGGAACAGAAAATACATCAGGGAAAAAACGTAAAACGTTTCAGGGAAATGCTTAACATAAAGCAGGAAGCATTAGCTTATGATCTGGGCGCAGACTGGAACCAAAAGAAAATTTCTATGCTGGAGCAAAAAGATGTAATTGAAGACAGCCTGCTGAAACAAATTTCGGCTGTATTAAAAATTCCTGTGGAAGCTTTTCAGAATTTTGATGAAGAACAGGCGATAAATGTTATTTCTAATACTTTCGATAACGGAGCTTTTTTAAATACAGGTCATAGTGCAACATTTAATGTTAATCCGATCGACAAATTAATCCAGCTTCATGAAGAAAAGATTGCTTTATACGAGCGTATGTTAAAAGAGAAAGAGGAGATGATGGTGAGGCTTGAAAAATTGATTGGTAAATAATTGTTTATAAAGATATATTAACTGTATAAAGAGACTTTCGAGTCTCTTTTTTGTTTTAGACCTGCTCCCTCCGCTCTCCGAAGTGTTCTTACGCTGCGCAATCCCGAAAGCCTTCGGGACTGACTATGCACCGTTTTAAACAAATATAATTGAAAAACAGAGACTTCATAAAGTCTCTGACTTTAAAATTAAACCGTCAGAGACATTTGCGCCGCTTTTCATGAGAACACTTCGAAGAGCGGGTTAAATTTTAGTTCAATACTTCTGTAAAATCATTGCAAATTACTTTTTATACTGCAAAATGTATCCCGGCAGCACTGAAAAATGCCATACGCTATAGCCGGCTATTAATCTATAGAAAAATTGCTAAATTTGAAAAAGAATATTCTTCGAAACTTAAGTGATACAAAAAGAAAATGGGCGATAATTTTAATTCAGTACAAAAGGCTGTTATTTTTGATATGGATGGCGTGCTTATTGACTCTGAGCATTTGTGGCAAAAGGCTGAATTTGAAGTCTTCTCTTCCCTTGGTGTTACGGTTACAGAGGATCTGGCAGCTATTACAAAAGCAATGACTACTAAAGAAGTTACTGAATTCTGGAAAAGCAGATTTTCATGGGAAGATATCAGCCTTGAGCAGGTGGAGGAATTGGTTATTTCACGCGTTATTGAACTGATTAAAAATGATAATTGCGAAATAAAAGGAATCAGGAATTTCATTAAAAAAATCAAAGACCAGGGATACAAAATAGGACTGGCTACAAATTCACCTGACAAAATCATTCCCGTTGTTTTGGAAAAGCTAAAATTGACGCAGTATTTTGATGCCATATCTTCTTCGGATTTCGAAACAAACGGGAAACCCCATCCTTCGGTATATTTAACTACGTGTGCAAAACTTGATGTAAATCCAATGCACTGTGTTGCTGTAGAAGACTCGTATTCAGGAATGCTCGCCGCTAAAAGGGCCGGCATGAGAATAGTGGCTTTTACAAATGGAAATAATGATACGGACCTGAGTATAGCTGAGTTTGTTATCCAAAATTTTGAGCAAGTAGACTCGACAGAAATTAGCAGCTGGTATTCTTCCTTGTCATAAAGCCCGCTCTCCGAAGTGTTTTTCTTTACACTGCGCAATCCCGAACGCTTTCGAAATTGCGCAGCTTTTCGTGCGAAGACTTCGGAGAGCGCCGTTTTTTATTAATAAACCAACGGCACGGAAAGAATTTCCGGGCTATCGGGCTTTTTTATGTTGTATTTCAAATATAGCCCAGGGTTTCAACCTTGGGAAACGTATTGAGATAATTTGTCTTAGGAAAATGCACTACGCTGCAATGGTAGAAACCTAAATATAAATATTGTCTAGCCTTCTCATTTCAACGGGCTTTTTTATGTTGTATTTCAAATATAGCCCAGGTTTTCAACCTTGGGAAACGTATTGAGATAATTTGTCTTAGGAAAATGCACTACGCTGCAATGGTTGAAACCTAAATATAAATATTGTCTAGCCGTCTCATTTCAACGGGCTTTTTTATGTTGTATTTCAAATATAGCCCAGGGTTTCAACCTTAGGAAACGTATTGAGATAATTTGTCTTAGGAAAATGCACTACGCTGCAATGGTTGAAACCTAAATATAAATATTGTCTAGCCATCTCATTTCAACGGGTTTTTTTATGTTGTATTTCAAATATAGCCCAGGGTTTCAACCTTGGGAAACGTATTGAGATAATTTGTCTTAGGAAAATGCACTACGCTGCCATGGTTGAAACCTAAATATAAATATTGTCTAGCCATCTCATTTCAACAACATTCTCTCCGTAATCATTTTATTAGAAGAAGCCTCACCAGATATCCCGTTACCTGTTAGCGCTTTTTTAGTATTTTTGCAATATGATTACACAGCAGACAATAACAGATTATGTTACCTCTGACCTAATTGCGCAGCGACATTCTGCCGGTGGCCATTTTGTAACCGTAAGGCTAGATGACTTTTCTGCTGAAAGCCTTGAAGCAACGACAGTATACAGCCGAAAAGATTTCTATAAGATCTCACTGGTCACAGGTCATGCAGCGTATTTTTACCACGACCGTAAATATGAAATTAATCCCGGTGAATATGCCCTGATTTTTACCAATAGTGAATTACCATACCGCTGGGAAATTTACAGCGGCCATTGTAGTGGTTATGCCTGCATGTTTACAGATGATTTTCTTCCCATGCATACATACCAGCGCCCGGCAGATTTGAAAGTATTTGGCACCGGGGCACAATCTGTTTTTATGATTAACGGAGATCAGAAAGAGCAATTTGAAGTATTGTTTTTAAAAATGATTGAAGAGCAGCAGTCAGCGTACCAAAACAAATATGATCTGTTGTTTTTATATGTATTGGAGTGTATTCACAAAGCCTTAAAACTAGAGCCTGAAACAGAAGTGCGTCGTCAAAATGCTGCACAAAATTTAACTGAATCATTTAAAATCCTGCTGGCATCTCAATTTCCGGTTGTTTCGCCTCAGCAGCAAATTGCCCTTAACACCCCGCAGGCTTTCGGAGATAAACTGGCAGTACATACCAACTATTTAAATCGCGCTTTAAAAAACACTACCGGTAAAACTACTACTCAATTGCTCACAGAGCGAATTATGCAGGAAGCACGCGCTTTACTGCTGCATTCAAACTGGACAGTCAGCCAGATTAGCTACAGTCTGGGCTTTGATGAGCCTACACATTTTGCAAAGGCTTTTAAAAAATATACAGGTCAGGCACCTACAGTAATTAGGCAAACGGTTTGATTTACGTCTGAACTGGTTTGAAATACGTCCGTCATTAGATTCTTCAGCAAAGTAGATTTGTAAAGTTAAAAAGCACTAAAAAATCTACTTTATGAAAACATGGTTTATTACCGGTACGTCAACCGGTCTTGGAAGAATACTTACCGAAAAATTATTACAGCAGGGACATACCGTTGCAGCAACAGTGCGAAAAGCCAACGTACTGGATGATCTGAAAAAGGAATACCCGGAGCGGCTTCACGTTTATACTTTAGATGTTACCGACAGCAAATCAGTCCGGGAGATTGTAAATACTGCATTCTCAGATCTTGGCCGAATTGACGTAATTGTAAACAATGCGGGTTATGCACTGTTCTGCTCGGTTGAGGAAGCGAGTGATGAGCAGATTGAGCAGCAGCTGAAAACTAATATTACAGGGTCAATACAAGTTATTCGCGCAGCACTTCCCCATTTACGTTCACAGGGAGGCGGCAGAATTTTACAGCTCTCCTCTGCAGGCGGGCAGACAACCTATCCCAATTTCAGCTTTTACCATACTACAAAATGGGCAATGGAAGGTTTTTGCGAAACAGTACTGCAGGAGGTAGCTCCATTTAATATCGGAGTTACTATTGTAGAGCCAGGCGCCCACAGAACATCATTTGGCACGGGAATGGTTACAGCGCCTATTATGGAAGCTTACGACGCTACACCTGCCGGAGATATCCGCAGGGCATTTTACAGCGGTGCTTTTCCTGTAAAAGGAGATGTGAATATAACCGTTCAGGCTATGATTGATTCCACTGAAATTACTCCGGCGCCCCGACGCCTGACAATGGGAACCGATGCCTATACCCACATAAGGGCATCATTAGTTTCAAGACTTGAAGAATTAGACGCTCAAAAGGAACTTGCAATGTCTTCGGAAATCAAGGAATGATAGACAATCAAATAAAAATACAGTCAGCTGTCCTTTTGAGGGCAGCTGACTGTATTTATAAAGAAACTTTCCTAAAAGTAAGCGCTTTCCTTTGGGAAACTACTATCCTATGGTAAGTTCAATACCCTAACTTTGCCACCTTAAATAATAATATTAAATAAATATCAATTTAAAGTGAAAGAAACAATTTTAACAACAAAAGAAGTTGCAGCCAAATTTATAGAACTTTGCCGTCAGGATAAATTTTATGAAGTACAAACACAATTCTATGCCGATAATTGCGTCAGCGTAGAAGCCAATGATTTTCTACTGCCAAAAACGGTCGAAGGACTGCAGGAAATTTTGAAAAAATCAGAATTATTTGAATCTTTAGTGGAGCAGGTTCATGGACGTGTTATTTCAGATCCCGTGATCGCCGGCGAATACTTTACGGTGTCGTGGTCAGCTGATATGACATTCAAAGGAAGAGACAGATTCACAACGGATGAAATCTGTGTATATAAAGTACAGGAAGGCAAAATAGTTTTCGAACAATTTTTTTATTGATTTTTCGAGCCTCTTAAGCAAAAGAGTTATATTAATTCATTAATGTAACTCTTTCTCATTTCATACCGTAATGTAGTAGCTTTACTTGAGTTCAAACTAACACTTCTGCTGGCTACTACACGATAAAAGAGCGATCATTTAATCCTCACGGGATACCGTTTTTTCTGAAACAAAAAATATATTTTTTACCGGATTAATTAAAGCTTTCGTCCAGTGTAGAATGAATACTTTTTTAAGAATGAGAATAAAGCCGGTAAAAGAGCTTGGTTTTTGTATATAGAGGCTTGCTCCCTTTTTAAAAGTCTCTTCAATATCATTGGGATGATTGGAAGTGGAAAGCATAACCGCTGGAATTTCCTTAAGTTCGTGATCGCTTTTTATTTCTGCCAGTGCCTCCTTGCCCCCTTTAACGGGCATATTTATATCTATAAAAACAATATCAGGTTTTGATTCAGCAGGATCTTTCAGGGTGTTAACCAGTTCCTCCCCGTTTTCTACCGTAATAACTTCAGAAGGGACTTTGGTTGCATTAAGTGCCTCCATAAATAATTCCTGATCGTCCTTGTCATCCTCAGCCAATATAATTTTTACTGACTCATTTTCTTCTGGTTCACTAGAAGTCACGTCTGAATTTTTAGAGCTTGTCATATTAAAGCGGTTTTACAATCACCAAAAGTACTATATTAATGCTTACTAAAATTTCGGCAAGGCAATAATATTACTATATATTTATTATTTAACATTCACAGAACATCACCGTTAGAAGATTAATTATGTTGAAGTTGTGAAATCATTAGTACTAAATTGTATAACATAACTTTTTGCACAGCACACTATTTTAGCATAAACCATAAAGCTAAGAGATGTGCCGAATAATTTAATTTTTCTACAAGATATATTATTACATACTCCAGTGCCAACTGCAGTTTATTGTACTGACGATTTAGTAATTTCCTTTGCTAATCCCGCCATGCTCAATTTATGGAATAAGGACAAGCAGATTATTGGAAAAAAAATCGCCGATAGCATTGCTGATTTTCAGAATGATTCGATTAGCGAGGAAATTCTAAGGGTAATGAAAACAGGAATACCTTTTCAGGCCAGCGACAGAAAACTTGACATCCTTATAAAGGGAACAGGGACACCACTTTTTTTTAATTATAATTTTACGCCGCTTCGCAATGAAAAAGGAATTATTTATGGCGTCGTACATACCTGTACAGAAGTAACTAAATTACATGAAGTAAGAAGTCAGATAGTAAATTCCGATGAAATGCTTGAGATGGCTATCGAAGCCTGTGGAATGGGAACATATGAAATCGACCTTATATCAAACAGGATTAAAACTTCTGAGAATTTTAAAAAGCTCTGGTCCGTTAATTCTGAAATTACTATAGACGCACTGGTAGCAAAACTGCATCCGGAGGATCGTGAACTTCGGGAAAAAGCTCACAGAGATGCCCTTGAAAACGGAGTAGTCTGCTACGAAGCCAGAATTATACAGAAAGACAACTCCGTGAGATGGATTAAGGTTTTTGGAAAAATCGTAAAAGATGAAAAGGGTAATCCATCAACCATCTTTGGAGTTGTGCAGGATATACATGATCAAAAAGAATTTGAAGTAGAACTGAAAAGAAAGATCGAAGAAAGTACCCTGGAACTCCGACGATCGAATGATGATCTGCTGCATTTTGCCAATGTGGTGAGCCATGATCTTCAGGAACCGGTCAGGAAAATTAAAATCTTCAATGACTTCTTACAAAATGAGATTGCAAACCGGTTACCGAACCGTTCTGTTATGCACTTAAACAAAATTGCCCATTCTGCCCATCGTATGCAATGTATAATCGAAGGGCTGCTTTCCTATTCTACTATTGACAAAAGCAGTCAGCCGGTGGAATTGATTTTCTTAAACGATCTCGTAGAGAACATCAGGACCGATCTTGAACTTATCATAAAAGAAAAAGGTGCTATTCTGATTGTAAATGATCTTCCGGAAATTGAGGGAGCAGCTATTCTAATTCAGCAGCTCTTCTATAATCTTATCCAAAATGCAATGAAATTCACAAAAGCCAACCAGCCTCCGAGAATTAGTATTACATCGACTGTAAAAAATATCGATTCGGTTGAATCTGTTGAAATTTCCTTCAAAGATAATGGTATCGGAGTGGATCCTATTTATGCAGAAAAAATATTTACTGCTTTTGAAAGACTTCATTCCAAGAATGAATACGAGGGAAATGGTATTGGACTTGCCCTTTGCCAAAAGATAGTTGACAGGCACAATGGAACTATAATGGTTACAGGAGAAAAAGAAAATGGTGCTGAATTTATAGTTACCCTCCCCCTTAAACAAGCTAACAAAAATATATAGAAGTACATTAACCACTTTGACAACTTAAAAGCTCTAAATCGCTGATTTAGAGCTTTTTTTATCCCTATTATATAATTGGTAAGCTTCACTTAAAAACGGATCAAATCTTTAATGATTAGGATCTGAAAGGAGCCATTGCTTCCGAAGTTATTTCATTTCGACAACCATTTCTGCTTCAACCGCCATGTTCTGCGGAAGGGTATATACGCCTATAGAATTACGCGCATGCCTGCCCTGCTCGCCAAACACTTCAATTAATAAATCAGAAAAACCATTCATTACTTTTGACTGTTCCCTAAACGAGTCGTCTGTATTTACATAACCGTTTACTTTTACTATTCGTTTTATATTATCCAGACTTCCAAAAGCACGTTTAAGTACCGCCAGCTGATTTATGGCTGTTAACCTTGCAGCCTGATAACCTTCCTCAGTAGTGAGTTCGCTCCCTACCTTTCCGGTAATGTACTTTCCATCTGCTTTAAGCGGTCCTCTTCCCGAAAGGAAAACGAGATTTCCGGTTTGTACCATATCCGCATAGCTGCCCAGGGATTCCGGTATTTGTGGTAAGTAAATTCCGGACTGCTTTAATTTTTGCTCCGGAGTCTGAGCCGATAAATTTAAACTCACTACTAGTAGTGCCAGCGTTACGATCGTTTTCATTGTTTCGTAGATTTAAAAAAAAGAAAGCCATCTTAAAAAGACAGCTTCCCTGATTTTTGTTTTATTTATTTTAAGAATTTAATTAATTCGGCGTTAAATTTTGGAAGCTCTTCAATAAACAATGCATGACCGCTTTTCTCAAATGGAACCAAAGTAGAATTGGCAATTGATTTGTGCATTTGTTCCGCCAGTTCATAAGAACAAATTTTGTCCTGTGTGCCGTGAAGGATAAGAGTTGGAATCTTGATTTTTTTCAGGTCTTCTCTCAAATCGGTATCACGAAGTGCTTTCATAGACTCACCCATTGCATATGGAGAAGCCTGTGCCTGAATCGTTCCAAGCCATGCAGCTTGTCCTGCAGATACACTTGTTTCATTGGCCGGGAATATTTTTCCGAAATTCTCAAACAACTGTGGTCTGTTGGTATTATTAAGGGCAATAAGGCCGTTTACATCTTCTTTGGTCCAGAAACCATAGTTAAAGTCTGCCCTTTTGGTCCATAAGGGAGCTGCTGCACCAAATAAAGCCAGTTTTGAAACGTGGGCTGCATTGTATTTGGCAACGTAGTGAATCACCGTCGCACCTCCCATAGAGAATCCGCCGATGGTGGCTCCTTCAATTTTAAGCTTGTCCAGGATCACTTTGATATCATCTGCATACACATCATAGTTGTAAGCCCCACCCGGTTTGTCTGACAGTCCGAAACCTCTTAAGGTGATTCCGATAACACGGTAGCCTTTCTGGATAAGTTCTGCATATTGGTATTCGTACATGGCATCACTCAACGGCCATCCGTGAATCAGTACGACCGGTTTTCCTTCACCTAAATCTGTTACATGCAGTTTTACATTTTTCTCTACTTCAATATATTCTTCTCTTCCTAAGCTTGCTGGTTTTCTCTGGCTTTGAGAGAAGACAGTTGATACTGCTAATAAAAAAATTGTTGCACTTGTTGCTGCGATTGTTTTTAAATTTGTTTTCATTCTTTTGGTTTTAATTTTTATTTTAGCTTTTGATTTTTACTGCTGTTATTTCGTATTGACAGAGCAAAATTGATATTTTTGCGATTATAAATCAAATTAATAATTTTTTACAATTATAAATTTTAGTTATAATACTAGCTTTTTATTAGCCGCTGACTTTATCATAGCGTCCGGCACATCACTACGGTTTTACTTTTTCATTACCAGCACCGGTTTTCCTTTTTCCACTATATAAGTTGCCAGCTCCGAAGCTTTTGCATGGCTGTTATTTCGTGCAGAGTGAACTACGCCTGCCGGGATAAAAAGCACTTCTCCCGCTTTTAAGGTAACAGGAGACTGCCCTTCAACTTCATACTCTAGTTGGCCATCAAGGACATAAATAACCTCCTCACCCGGGTGAGAGTGTTTTCCAAAAGCGGTATGAGCATCAAAATCGATGCGGGCCTGAACTGTTTCGTATCCCGGAACACTCAGGTCATACCGCTGTAAGTCAGTACGTTTTATTCCTGATTGCTGGGCAGCAGCAGTACTTGTAATAATCAATGCTAAAAAGCTAAGGGCAGAAACTGTAGTTGATGCAAAATTTAAAGTTTTCATGTGTTAATTGTATTAATTTGTTGTTTTTATTAATTTTCTCTGTCAAAAGTACCAAGGCATCACGTGCATTGAAATGATAATAGAGCCCGAATGGACAAAAGGAGAAATGAAATGGACAAAAGTCGAGTTCTAATTCTTATGGATTATAAAATCCCGCAAGGCTATCTATGGTAAGCTTCCCCTTCTTTCCATATGCCCACTATAGAAAGAGAATCAGAAATAGTACTGGTAGGATCACCACTAACTAACAGTAAATCAGCTCTCCTTCCTTCAGCAATTATTCCTCTGTCTGATAAATTAAATCTTTTGGCAGTTACTGATGTCGCAGATCTTAGTGCCTCAATCGGACTTAATCCGGCTTCTACCAGCAGCTGCATTTCATGATGAACACTCACACCATGTGCAAGACCTCCTAAATGAGGCATCGGTACTGATACATCTGTCCCCACAAGTATATCTACGCCGGCATCGCGCAAATCCTTCACATTGTTAAAGTTATCTGCCATACTGCCTTCCGGAAACGTATTAAAATAAGAGCACATTGTCATTTTCCAGTCTTCATTCAATTTACTTTCCACTCTTTCATCATGGGCAACGTGGCAGGCCGAATTTCCTATGATTGATGAATTTAATACCAGGCAGGGTGTCACAAAAATTCCTTTGGCTGCGATAGATTCTATAAGATCGGGTGTCCAGTCAGGTCTGTCAATAAATAAATGTGCCAGGCCATCAACACCAATTTCTACTGCTGTTTTTGCCGCTTCGGCTGTTAAAACGTGGGCTATGGCAATTTTACCTAATTTATGGGCTTGCTCTACCGCTGCTTTTAACACCCTGGTTTCAATAACAGGCAAGCCCGGTGCATTCATTACGGTTCCTTCCTCAATCATTATTTTAAAATAATCAGCACCATTATTTACCTGGCGGTTAACAAAATCTATCGCTCCTTCCAGTGAAGTAACATCGGGTCCTAATTCTTCTTCTTCTTGCTGAGCCTGATGGGCCGCTATAAAAATGGCCTTTTCCTCTTCACTCATTTTCTCCATTTCTTTTAAAACAAATTCCGGAATGCCATCGCCCTTAGGAATCAGTTCGTCAGGATGCCCGCCGGGAGCCGTCAGACCCATACCGGCGGAACGAACATCAGCTGCATCTGTAATCCCCTTTAACTGTGTATCACGCCCTTTTTGAGTAAAACCTCCCATCATTTCCAACTCGGTGGTGATACCGAATTTTAAGGCATCTCTTAAAAATTCAACCGATGTATGGACGTGGGCATCTATGAGTCCCGGCAGAAGAGTACAGCCTGTACCGTTAATTATTTCATCAACATCCAGCGGTAATTCATCAGAAATTGAAGTGATTATTCCGTCAGTAAATACAATGTTTTTTGTACCAATTACATTTATGCCGTCAAATACTTTGGCATTTATGATGGCTTTACTTTTAGTGGTAGTCATTTTTGAATCATTTAAATTAATTTTCTTTTGACAAATTTATCTAGTCAATAGGGATTAAAATAGCTACATTTGACACAATAATAACTCTAAAAGGTCATAGAAATGGAATTACATTTAAAGGAAGAATTCGGTTTTTTAGCAGGTTTCGCCAGTTTATTAGACACGGAAGTAAAAAATGGAATACTGGTAATACCCGAGAATAAAGGGAAAGGATATCTGAGGGGATTTAGATTAGACAACTCCATAAATATGCTGGTACGTTTTTATGAGTTTAATGACAATGTGCTTGCGAAAAGGCTTGGAGGCCAAAATACACTGAACCGTATACTATTTTCTTTTAACAACATTTTTCCCGATGCCGACTCAAAAGACAAATATTCAGGGGATCTTCCTTCTATGCAGATTTTTAAAGGAAAACTTAATATCGAAACCTTTTATCCCGGCAGAACTAAATTCAATTCTATTTTTATTGGAATCGATTCGGATAGATTAGCAAAAACGCTGGGATTGAATATTGACAATGAAATTTTCAGAAATATTATTACCAGTGAACAGTCGGTTTTATTTGAAGAACTGCTTTCGCCAAAAATTCAGCAGGTCGCAATGGAAATTATCCAGGCTGACGTTCCGCCTTCGCTGAATGATTTCTTTTTTAAAATTAAAGCCGAGGAATTAATATGCCTGACTTTAAAAGAACTTTTTAAAAGGGAAAACCAAACTACGCACGCGCTGAACCAAATCGATGTCCAGAAAATTTATAAAGTGAGAGACCTGATTTTGAATGACATTGCGGCACCTCCGGTTATAAAGGAACTGGCTTCACAAATTGGAATGAGCGAATCGAAGTTTAAAAGATTATTTAAACAGATTTTTGGGGACAGTTTGTTTAGCTACTACCAAAAGTTCAGAATGAAGGAAGCGGCACGATTATTAAAAGAAAATAAAATGACTGTTTCAGAAGTTGGCTTTAAGATGGGGTTTTCGAATCTAAGTCACTTTGCCAAAGCGTTTGAAGAACATATCGGAACGAAACCAAAATCATTTCAAAAAATAAAATAGAGGTATACCATCAAGCATCGTTTTAACCCTTGTTCCACAGCTGAAGCCTACCCAAGCCCCCGGTTGACTGAGTATACGGAAAGATACAGGTAATTTTAAAAATAGTAAACATATACAGTATCAGATCATCTGTGCTGAATTGTATATTTTTAATTACCTATTGCTATAAATGGTATTGTATATAGATCTGTACAACGTTAAAAAATAAA
This sequence comes from Flavobacterium cupreum, assembly GCF_003996965.1. Classification (GTDB taxonomy): domain Bacteria; phylum Bacteroidota; class Bacteroidia; order Flavobacteriales; family Flavobacteriaceae; genus Flavobacterium; species Flavobacterium cupreum. The sequence goes on from NZ_QWDM01000026.1 coordinate 12,612, forward strand.
ACGAGCCCCTTCCTTATTGGAATGTCTTAATAAAGCCTTTTACTTTATTTTGATTCTTCCACAATTTTCCAGGTATCAAAGCTGCAGTCGTACTGGTATCCCAGATCACACATTTCTCCAATCCATTCCCTTAAAGTTTCATGCATCATTTTGATTGCTGTGGTTCTGCCTGATATTACAAAAAGGCTTTTGTCATGCGCAGCAGTTCCATGATTGACAATGTAACCTAATTTACGGATTTCCTCTTCCAGTTTTTCGGATTTCTCCAAAGTATCCGTATAAAAGAAATAATCAATTTTTAATTCATCTTCTTCTTCAACCCCGCCATCACGCAGTTGTACAAGTGATTCTATTGAAAGTCGAAATTGTTTATCCTGATTGGCAATAAAATCATTTTCAGAAACAAACCGCTTCTTTTTTTTAGGCTTTAAAAAACTTAAGATTTCCATTTTTAGTTGATTGTTGTAGTTTACAATTATAGATTTAAAAACAAAAATAGGTAAATATCGAATCCGATAGTCCACACTGTTATAAACTTAACATAGCATTTCAGCTGATGCCACGTGCAGGAAGCAGGAAGTCTATTATGTCTTTTTATTTACGATTTGATAAAAACAGAGGGTGTTTTTACTTTTTTTTAATAACACAGAATTTACAGGTAAAACTCCCGTTTATCTAAAAACAGATTTGGCATAGCAACAAAAAGCCCCTGCTTTCGCAAGGGCCACGTCTTATTTCTTACCTTTTTTTGACTTAGATTTTTTCGCTTTTTTTATTGCCTTCTTTTTTGCAATTTTCTTTGTCTTGGCTTTATTTTTCGCTTTTTGGGCCCTGTCTTTCTTTTTTGCCTTTGCTTTTAATTTTGCCTTTTTATCTTTCTTGTTCTTTTTAGCTTTTTCCTTTTTCTTTCCGGACTGCTTCTTCTCTTTTTCTTTTTCCTTCATCTTATTGATTTTAAGTTTATTCTTTTCTGATTTTCCTTTTTCTTCAGAAATTTCTTTTGATGGTTCTTCGGTATTGATTTTTAAATCCTCAGCTACAGTATCTTTAACTTCTGTCTCTTTAATTTCTGCGGGCGGGATTTCAGAAACAGCAGGAGTCTGCACTACCTGATGATTATTGTTATTGTCTTGCTGATCATTCAATCTTTCCTTTCGGCTGTTTTTGCTCATTGCTATTTATATTTTAATTCAAAAATGATCCTGCACGCGCAAATTCAACAAGCATTTAACTAAAAGATTACCTTATTGTTATCAAATTGTAAACAAATGTAACGGTAAAATATATTCTCCAATGTTAAGCTTTCAAAACACAGCATTTGGGACGCCACAGCACAGCTTTTCCCACGAACTAAATTCATTTTGCCTAAAAAATAAATAAAAACTTACAATTAATACAGAATAATTTATCACAATACATTTCTTTACTGACTGATACCGGATTCAAATTCTCTGGTAATCAATAAGAATGCAGTCATAAATATTCAAAGTCTTCAGCGCCCGCACTTATTATAGGTAGAAAGTACTATTAGCCCCACTGTTAAGTTTTGTCTTTCTGATGTTAAATAAGAGTAAATCTCGCGCAGACTCTAGCTTGTTTGTCTATATTTGTAGCAGACATCAGATCAATTTGTGCTGTATTTTTTTTTAACTGCTATATTTTTTCAGATTTATTGCCGAAGATTGAAAAAAATGTTGTTAATTTATCTCATTGTTTTCCGAATGTCGAAAGACGGTATAATAACTAATAGCCCCAAACTATGAAAAAAATTACTCTAATGATTTGCCTGTTGCTTACAGCGGCCGGCGCAAGTGCACAGCAGGAAAAAGGAATTATAGGATACAGCAACTGGCTGGATAACTGGACAGAATTTAAGCCTCAAAAGTCCGATTCCAAAGATGCAAACCAAATTTTAGCCGGAAATATTACTGAAAATACCAAACTGCTGAAAAGAAATGTATACATCCTTCAGGGAAATGTATATGTAACGAACAATGCAGTGCTCACTATTGAGCCTGGTACCGTAATTATCGGAGACGCTGTTTCAAAAGGTACTCTTGTCATCACAAAAGGAGCCCAGATTATGGCAGCGGGAATGGAAACAGACCCTATTATCTTTACCTCAAACCAAAGCATGAAAAAAGCAGGTGACTGGGGAGGCGTGGTAATTCTTGGTGATGCCCCGATTAATAAATTTGGCAGTGCCGGTTCTTACAGTATGGATCTTGATCCTGCACTTACTGTATACGGAGGGAACAACCCCGCTTCAAATTCGGGAGTACTAAAATTTGTACGTATCGAATTTGCCGGTAAAAAAGTAAAAGGAATGGATGCTTTTAACGGATTGACTGTTGCAGGAGTTGGTAATAAAACCATTTTAGAGAATATCATGGTAAGTTACTCCGGCGGTGATTCATTTGCTTTCTACGGAGGTGATGTGAACACAGCTCAATTGGTATCTTATAAATCTATTAATGATGATTTTAAATTTACGCAGGGAATCCAGTGCCGTTTATTTAATTCATTAGCGGTGAGATCCTCTTACTTATCAAGCAATAAAGATGGTTCCAGATGTCTGGAAGTAAGAACATATGAAAAGAAAAACGAAACTGATTTTACCAAAAAAGCCACATTCGTTAGTGCTTCAAACATGACAATGTTAAACGACAGCGAAAATATTACAGCAGACATTCAGGCAGGTTTGGTTAAAGAAGCTATTTATGTTGCCGAAAGTGCCTCTTTGGAATTAAAAAGAAGTGTAGTGTCAGGTTTTAATCCTGCCGTACTTATAGACAGCAAAACTGAAATCAATGACGCTAATCTAAAGAAAATCAAATTTGAAGAGATGTTCTTTAATCAATGCAGCGGCAATATCTTTAAAGAAAACAATGCTGACAATACAGATTTAGAAAACTGGTATGGTAACAGCATCTTTTTTAATGTGTATTCCCACACAGAGAACAAAGAAACTTTTGTGGACGTGTTTAATGCAAAAAGACCGGATTACAGACTTCAGTTAGGTAAAATTACTGCCTCAAGCGGTAAATAGATCCCGGTATTTCACATAAAAAATAAATAAAAAAAGGAAACAGCATTTACGTGCTGTTTCCTTTTTTTATGTAACATTCTTTTTAAAATCGGGTCTCGTGTGGAAATGGAAGGCCAAGTATTTCCAAAAAGTGAACGAACACTAAGTTCACTGCTGTTGAAAGTCGTACCACGATAGATCATCTGATATAAAAAACCGGAACAGGATTACTCCTGCCCCTATTTAATGTATAGTTTCAATTGATATAATTGTTGGGCAGTACGGAAAATTTTCCATCTCTTCCTGATCCACTAGGCTATAGTGTATTTTTTTTCTGTAACAGTAGTGGTCGTTTCAGTGGTTACACTGTCTACAAATCGCCATTCCGCTTCAGAACCGGATGCTGTAAATTTAAGATACGTATAGCCTCGTTTATACAAATTTGCGTATTCTAAATCATCGATCAGAACCGTAAATGCCTGCGCCAATTCTACCGCTTTTGCCGGGTCTGCCGTAATGCCCAGATACGCTTCCAGTCCCGGTGATGAAACAGAACTGCAGGCTATTTCAGTACCAATAAATTTCCCCTGCATATCCGTAAGTTTACCCATCCAGGCATTATGTGTATCTCCGGCCAAAACCACCACATTTTTTCCGGAAAGCATCGCATACAATTGTTCCCTTTCAACAAAATAACCATCCCAGGCATCCAGGTTATACGGCAAAGTTGTCGTAACCCTCGCAATTTCCTGAGGCGTTAAAGAAGGATCATTTTGCTGCTGTCTCATTTTAATCACAACAAGCTGAGAGATGGCACCAGTAAGCGCCTGCATCGTGGCCGGCTGTGCACTCCCATAATAGTCCACTTCTGCCAGAACCTGGTTCAAAAGCAGCAGCAGCTCGGCAGGGATCAGCATTTTAGTCATCAGGATCTGCTGGCCCAATACTTTCCATTTGGCAGTATCGGCACTGAGCTGTGATCCCAGCCAGGTCATTTGTTCGCTTCCAATTAATTTTCTGCTGGTGCTTAACAGATCTGTTTTAAATTTTGTCTGGTCGAAGTTTCCGGCATTATCAATATAATCCCCATAACTCATCTGCTTATCCCTTGCAATCACTCTGGTATCCATCATATACAGCGAAAGAATAGTACCGAAATTAAAACTTCTGTAAATTCTCAGATCCTTTCCCGTTTTAAGCGGAATATATTCGCTGTAGGCCTGAAAAGCAGCCATTTTTCGCATCTGAAAATCTCCTTCAGACGGCTGGTGGTTTTCTGCACCGGATTTATAAGAATCGTTGGCAAACTCATGGTCATCCCAGACACATATAAAAGGTTTTTTCTGATGCAGGAGCTGCAGGTTTTTATCTCCTCTGTATTGTCTGTATCGTTCCCTGTAATCACTCAGGCTTGTAATCTCCCTGGCCGGTTTATGTTCCCTGCCCAGCGGGTTGGTAAAGGGATTGGTACCGTACTGTCCCGGCGCATATTCGTAAATATAATCACCAAGATGCACCACTACATCGGCATCAGAAGAAGCAATAGCTCCATAGACATTAAAAAGTCCCGCCGGAAAATTAGAACAGGAAACAACGGCCATTTTTACCTCATTTACAACATCTGTTTTAGACGGCAGCGTGCGTGTTTCTCCGGTAACCGTTACCTGTTTGGTTTTGGCATTATAAAATCGGTAATAATATTTGGTATTCGAAGCAATATTCTGAACATCTACCGCTACGGTAAAATCATTCGCAGATGATGCTCCCGCCTGCCCTTTTCTTATCACTTCAGAAAATCCGGCATCCTTACTGATCTCCCAGGTAATTTCTGCATCTGAGCCTGCTGAATATCGTGTCCAGATAATCACTCCGGTTTCCGTCGGGTCAAAACTGGCTACTCCGGTCTCAAACCCTTCATTTTTCAGTCCGTCGGGCGCACCGCTGTTATCCGGTTTATCATCGTCACTGCAGCTTTCAATAAGGGGCGCGATAAATATTCCTCCGGCAGCCAGTAATGAATTTCTAAGAAACCTTCTTCTGCCTAAATCATTGTTGTTTTCCATAAAAAAATTTTTATATCAAAAAAACAATTTAATCTTACCACTCAGGTTATGGCATTTTTACTATTACATTTTGTTAGTATTAACAATCTATTTACTATAATAAATTAGGATCCGGTTTTAGATTTATAAACCTGAACTTACCCTTTTTTATAAAATTACGGCTTGCTTATTTTTAAAATAATCAGCGAATAAATCCATTTTAGTAGGGTCTCCTGATTGTTTTAAAAGGGATTGAATTAATACTGTGCATTGGCAAAATTTTAATTATTTTTGTTTTGACTGTCTTATTTGACTGCTACTAAATATTGTGTATATGAGCAAAAAGAAACTGAACTCCACTAATACTTTAAATGAATATTATCTTGATGAAAGATGTACGCTAAACAAGGTTCTTCGTATAGTAGGAAAGAGATGGGTATCGGAAATTTTAGTACTTATAAAATTGGACGTTTCAAGGTTTTCTAATTTAAAAGAATCTTTAAACGGTATTTCAGACAACGTGCTTTCTAATGTTTTAAATGAATTGGTAACAGCCAAACTGATAGAGAAAGAAATTTTTAACGAAGTTCCGCTTCGGGTGGAATATCGGATTACGGATAGCGGACTGACGTTGGTTAAAGTTCTACACGAGCTCTGTGATTGGGGTAAAGCTAATATTCCTTATGAAATTCGCATTCAGCCTGCTTCTTACACTAAAAAAGTGAAATAGCAATCCCGAAGACTGTAATGGCACATACTCCTTAATTTATGAGTAACTCACAATGGGACCACGTGTCAGTAACTGCTATAATTAAGTAATACATTTGTACTGTCATTGGGCCACCTGGTCTTAATTTTATTAAAAAAAGAGAGTAAAATAACTGATCCTGGTCTTTCCCCAATGCATTTTGTAATACTATGAAAGCATATCAAATATCTGAGAATTACAGCATCGAAACTTTAAAACAGGTAGAGAAAAGCTATAACAAGCTGTTGCCAGACGAAATTTTGGTACAAATAAAAGCCGTGTCTTTAAATTACAGGGATTTACTGGTTATTAAAGGTACTGATAAGTGGAAACCTCCAGTGGGCAGGATACCTGTTTCTGATGGTGTAGGAATTGTGGTTGAAATTGGAAATCAGGTAACAGAAGTGGCCTTAAATGATCGTGTTGCGGGTCTCTTTTTTCCGAATTGGATGGATGGAAATTTATCTTCTGAGAAGTTATTAAATTCTCTTGGCGGAAGTGCCAGTGACGGAATGTTACAGGAATTTGTTGTTTTAAAAGAGAATGCAGTAATTAAAATTCCTGATTATCTTTCCAATGAAGAAGCCGCTACCCTACCCTGCGCTGCCATAACGGCCTGGCACGGTTTAATGGAAAAAGGAAATGTAAAAGCCGGCGACAGCGTATTGATACAAGGCACTGGCGGAGTATCCTTATTTTCAATGCAGTTTGCATTAGCTGCAGGCGCAGAAGTCATTTTATTATCCGGAAGCGATGCTAAGTTAGAACGTGCTAAAAAAATGGGCGTAAATCATTTAATCAATTATAAAAGTGTACCGCAATGGGAAAATGAAGTCCTGAAAATTACCAACGGACTTGGTGCAAAACACATCGTAGAAGTTGTAGGCAGTGACCACATTAACAAATCTATAGCAGCAGTTGCGCCAGACGGAACCATTTCAGTCATAGGAATAATGGACGGACTAACCGGAAATATCAATACGGCAGAATTAATGAGTAAACAAGTCAGATTACAGGGAATTAACGTTGGCTCAAAAGCGATGTTTTCAAGAATGAATGCAACCCTCGAGGCAAAAAAAATTCATCCCGTTATAGATTCGGTTTTTTTATTTCAGGACACAATTGATGCTTTTAAAAGGCTTGAAAGCGGGTCACATTTTGGGAAAATTGTCATCACATTTTAATTTAAAAAAAATTCCATTTCTTACGGAATGGGATTTTTTTATGCCTTTTCCCTGCTATTTAAAATATATAGAGCAAATTAGAAGCATTTTTTAGATTTCACGCAGCGTTACCCTGACGGGATCCAGCCATTGCATTAAATTTAATTCCAAAAAAAAACTAACATAAAACTTACATATAGCTGCGACAGAAACTGTTTTTCTTCATAGAAAAAAGATATCTTCGCTATTGGATTTAATTATAAAACATTTAGGATGAAACAACTTTACATTCTTTTAGCCGTGGTGCTGGTTCAGTCGGGCTTTGCACAGGCACCGGCAATCAGTTATGCCACGCCAAAAACGTATATAGTGGGGATAGCCATACCCCCGCTAAACCCTGTAAATACCGGCGGTTTAATTGCTTACAGAGCCACAGCTACCTTTGCGGGAAGCGGAGAAGTTGGCGATGCCGATGGCAGTGCTGCTACGGCAAGTTTTGATCGTCCTTATGGGGTAGCCGTTGATGCTGCGGGTAATGTCTATGTGGCGGATACCTATAACCATAAAATAAGAAAAATAACGCCTGCAGGAGTCGTAAGCACACTGGCAGGAAGCGGAACAGCAGGTGCGGCCGACGGCAATGGTGTTGCGGCAAGTTTTAATTTACCCAGTGGAATAGCAGTTGATGCTGCCGGTATGCTATATGTGGCGGATGCGGCTAATAATAAAATACGCAAAATAACGCCCCAGGGAGTGGTCACTACGCTGGCAGGAAGCGGCGCAGCCGGTGCTGCCAACGGCACAGGCACTTCAGCAAGTTTTAAATCACCAAACGGACTGGCGGTTGATGCGTCAGGTACTGTCTATGTAGCGGACAGCGGTAGTCATAAAATAAGAAAAATAACGCCCGACGGAGTGGTGAGCACCTTAGCAGGAAGCGGATCACCCGGTTTTGCAGACGGTTATAGTACTTCGGCACAATTTTTTAGCCCTTACGGAGTAGCAGTTGATGCTTTGGGGATTGTCTATGTAGCCGATAACAATAACAATAGTATACGAAAAGTAGCGGTTGACGGAAGAGTAACCACTTTAGCCGGAAATGGCACATCAGGCGATGTAGATGCTAAAGGGAGACTGGCTCGTTTTCATTATCCGAAAGGCGTGGCGGTTGATGCTTTTGGTACGGTGTATGTGGCCGATGGCGATAACTATAAAATAAAACAGATAAGCCCTTCAGGTGAGGTTAGTACGTTATCAGGCAGCGGACTTAGAGGTACTGCCGACGGTAACGGCGCTGCTGCCAGTTTCTACAATCCTTTTGCAGTAGCGATTGATGCTTTGGGTACCGTTTATGTGGCGGACACTGATATTAATAAGATCAGAAAGGTAAATACAGGAGGTTATACAGTGACTCCCGCCCTGCCTGCCGGTCTGAGCATCGACAGGATCACCGGAAGTATTAGCGGTACACCCACTGCACCCACTCCTGCAACGGTCTATACCATAACAGCAGCCAATGGTTCGGGAAAAAGTACTTTTGATTGTACTATCGAAACAAAAATAGAAGTACCTATTTTCAGTTATACTACGTCGCAAAGCTACGAGATAAACACCGTCGTAACCCCTCTGAGTCCCGTTCATACGGGCGGCCCGGTTCCTTTTGGAACCGCTTCTACCCTCGCAGGAAGCGGCGCCAACGGAAGCGCCGATGGCAATGGTACTGCCGCCAGTTTCTTTTCTCCATTAGGAGCAGCTATGGATGCTTCCGGTAATATTTATGTGGCGGATGCTAATAATAACAAAATACGTAAAATTACGCGCGACGGAGTAACGACTACTTTTGCAGGGAGCGGAACATACGGTTTTGCAGACGGAAGTGCTGCTACGGCAAGTTTTAGAAGCCCGATAGGAGTCGCAGTAGATGCTTCGGGAAACGTCTATGTAGCAGATACCAATAATCATAAAATACGTAAAATAACGCCTGCGGGTGTGGTAAGCACGTTGGCAGGAAGCGGAATACCCGGTTTTGCAAACGGTACTGGTGTTGCGGTACAATTTGTTTTCCCTAGCGGAGTAGCGGTAGATGCTTCAGGAAATGTATATGTGGCGGATACCAATAACTACATGATCAGAAAAATAACTCCTGAGGGAGTAGTAAGCACTTTAGCAGGAAACGGAAGAACGGGTTCCGCCGACTTCATCGGTGCTACGGCATCTTTTAATTATCCGAGAGGGATAACGATAGACGCTTCGGGTAATCTTTACGTGGGAGATGTAGGCAACAATAAAGTACGAAAAATAAACACCGCAGGAGCTGTGAGCACCCTGGCAGGAAGCACAACCTCCGGTGATGTTAACGGTACCCGTGGTGCTGCACGTTTTGCCCGCCCTTCCGAATTAGCGGTTGATGCTTCGGGCACGGTGTTTCTGGCAGACAGGGATAATGGTAAAATTAAAAAGATATCTCCAACAGGAGTGGTCACTACACTGGCAGGAGGCGGAACGGACGGTGTTCCGGGAGCCAGTTTTACTTCCCCTGGCGGCGTAGGTGTTGATGCTTCTGGCAACGTCTATGTGTCTGACAGCAATAAAATAACCAAAATAAAGGCAAGTTATTCCATCACACCAAAGTTACCGGAAGGACTGTATTTGGACGCTGCAACAGGAACTATTAGCGGCATAGCCAAAGTAGCTACTCCTGCCACGGTCTATACGGTATCGGCAACTAATTCCTCAGGAACAGGAACTTTTAAGATCACGATAAGCACCGTAATAAAAGCACCGGTTATCAGTTACACTACCCCGCAAAATTATGAGGCAGGAACAGCTATAACACCCCTAACTCCTACCAATACCGGTGGCGCCATTACCTATGGCATTACAACCACCCTGGCAGGAAGCGGCGGAGCTGCTATAGGCGATGGTACTGGCTCCGGGGCAAATTTTTATTTCCCCAGCGGCGTAGCGGTAGATGCTGCGGGTAATGTGTATGTGGCAGATGTGGGTGTCAATAAAATACGAAAAGTAACTTCTGCGGGAGTGGTAAGCACTCTGGCAGGAAGCGGAACGTTTGGTGGTGGCAACGGCACGGGTGTTGAGGCAAGTTTTAAGCATCCCAACGGAGTAGCCGTTGATGCTTCGGGTACGGTCTATGTGGCAGATACAGAAAACAATCTAATACGAAAAATAACGCCTGCGGGAGAAGTAAGCGCCTTTGTCGGCAGTGCATCGGCCGGAAGCGCTGATGGTACCGGCTTTGCAGCAAGTTTTGATCATCCTTTCGGAATAGCGGTTGATGCTTTGGGTACCCTTTATGTGGCGGATACCTATAGCAATAAGATCAGAAAAGTAACTTCCGCGGGAGTGGTAACCACGCTGGCAGGAAGCGGATCTTACGGTAGTGCCAATGGTACCGGCGCGGCTGCAAGTTTTTCTAATCCTGTCGGAGTAGCAGTTGATGCTTCAGGTACGGTTTATGTGGCAGATTCCGCAAACCATAAAATAAGAAAAATAACGCCCGAGGGTGTGGTAAGCACGCTGGCGGGAAGCGGAGCGCAAGGTACTCTTGACGGGAACGCCACTGAAGCAAGTTTTTATAATCCCCGTGGAGTAGCAGTAGATGCTTCAGGAACTGTCTACGTGACAGATAACAATAACCATATTATAAGAAAGATAACTCCGGAGGGCGTAGTAAGCACCTGGGCAGGAAGCGGACTAATAAACGATACCGACGGCAGCGGTACAGCAGCAAGTTTTAATTCCCCTTTCGGAATAGCCGTTGATGCTTCAGGAAATTTGTATGTTGGGGATTACAGTAACAATAAAATACGAAAGATACAGGCAGCCTATACCGTTACACCGCCTTTACCGGCAGGTTTGACTCTTGGTGCTTCCACCGGGATTATTAGCGGTACACCCACCGCAGTACTTCCTGCAGCAGTTTATACCGTAACCGGAACGAATGCTTCCGGAAAAGGGACCTTTGCTATTACTATTGGTACAGTGATTGCAGAAGATCCGGTATTGACCACTCCAACAAACGTGAGTGCGTCCGGAACAACTGCCACCACCACTACCCTGTCGTGGACGGCTTCAGAAAATACAGGTGCTCTTTCAGGTAAAAAGAAAGAGGCGGGAATTATATCGTATGATATCTTTAAAGACGGCGTACTGTTGGCTACGGTAACTGAAACCACGTATACCGTTACGGGTTTAAGTCCTAATACCAAGTATACCTTTACCATTAAGGCAAAAGATGCTGCAGGAAACGTTTCAAAAACCAGTCAGGTATTTTCTGTGACCACTTTAGCAAATGACCTAGGAACAGGTGATTTCGATAAGAAGGATAGTATCAAACTGTATCCAAACGCCACAACCGGGAATATCACCATTGAAAAAAGCGAGCTGGAAAATGCACAATTGCGTGTTTTTGATGCTCTGGGACACTTTCTTTTTGCAAAACAGTTAGAAGGGCAATCTACCCGATTAGACATCTCTCATTTACCGATTGGAGTTTATATGTTTCAAATTTCGTTTGACTCCCGAACGGTAACCAAAAAAGTAATTCGAAACTAAATAGTACTTTGGTGCTAATCAAATAAAGCTAAAAATGAATAGCCGATTTTCTTAGTGAAAATCGGCTATTTTTACATCGTTTCATCCTGTCGTATTTTAACGTTGGGATCCCGAATATTTTAGGCCGTTACAGGCGCCATCTGATTCCTTTTCCTGCTTTTCTCTACTCCCCTTTCTCTCATGAGTTCCGCTGCATCGAGCATTTTAATGACATGAATATAATATATGGTCAGGTCAGTGTCAGCATCTTCGGCTTGCGGAGACAAGGACAGGCGGACGATTTCGCGTAGGAAGAATTCAAATTCTTCCGGAGTTTTTTCGTTAAATGCTTTTTGAAATACGCTAAAAGGATTCTCGTATTCTTCCTTCGTCAGGGAAGAAAGCTGCGATACGGTTTCAGAGGGTAAAGACGCTTTTACTTTCCATTTTTTGCTTTTCTCCCGCAGGCAGTAACAGGCTTTGAGAAAAGAGCTCACCACCGTATAAAAGACAAAAACACTGGCGGGATTGTCCTGTTCGTAAACTTTGCTGGAACCGCTGTAACGTAACGCTTCATTTAACTGCTGTTTGTAATCATCAAGATCGGCAAAGTCAAAAAAGGCGTCCAGGACCTTAAAGGGATTTTCTGCCGTAAACCCAGCCCAAAAGCGGGTATCGAACGCTGTTTTATTTTTTTTCATGGTAAAGAGATTTAAAATTCACCAACGAAGTTCGGTTCTTTACAAAGGATAATCTATTCAGAATACCGCTATAATATTCTGACAAAAAAGTTATTTTATGCGATAATTTTTTATCTTTGAAATTCAGGATTTTAATCAAAATGGGGTTATCTTTGAGCCTTCAGAAAAATGGATACGCATTATGGAACAAAAAATACATCAGGGAAGAAACGTAAAACGCTTCAGAGAAATGCTGGGCATCAAACAAGAGGCATTAGCTTTTGATCTCGGAAACGACTGGAATCAGAAGAAAATCTCGATGCTGGAGCAAAAAGAGGTTATTGAAAACGATATACTGGATCAAATCTCACAGGCCTTAAAAATTCCTGTGGAAGCGTTTCAGAATTTTGATGAAGAGCAGGCTGTGAACATTATTTCCAACACTTTTCATGAAGGAGCAATAGCAGTTGGTAACAATTCTGGACATGTCAGTTCTACTATTAATCCGATTGATAAAATTGTACAAATACACGAAGAAAAAATTGCGCTGTACGAGCGTATGTTGAAAGAGAAAGATGAAATGATGGTGAGGCTTGAGAAATTGATTGGTAAATAAATAATTATTTGTAGAAGATATATTAATTCTGGAAAGAGACTTTTGAGTCTCTTTTTTTGTTTTAGAACAAAGCGAGTTTGCGACTAAATTAGGTAATTAATCATTGAACTCTAAAAGCATCATTTCCCTTATACGTTAATCAACTTCTTAATTTCGTCAGGAGTTCTGTCCAGCCAATATATATTTGTCTTATGAATGGTTTCCTTTGTCTGGATATATAAAAAATAGCCTGTCTCATTAACATATGTCACTGATATGCATTCGATTTCGTTTTTTTTAATTGTAATAGGTTTATTATTGTTTAAGATTATCGAATCACTCTCAAAGATAATTATCGGTTGATTCTTAATTAGCTTTCTTACTGGAGAATATATTAAATAGCAAAAAATTAAAACACCAGCAATAAAGCTGATTTTTTTGCTCGTAATGTCTGTATACCTTTCTGAGAAGAAAATCCAGAAGCCAGTACCTACTATTATAATCGTTCCAATTAATAGAAAAGGTAGCACTATTTTCTTTCTTTGCCTAATTTCGACTTTATTCATCTGAAATAATATTTTCACTAACGTTTGGTTAATAAAAGCGAAAATACTAATAAAAAGGGTAATTCAACTAAATTTACAAATTTATAGAAACGTGTTTTAAAGACTCCTGCCTGCGCGCTTACCCGCGCGTGAATATTGAATTGTTTTTAAATGATTGTGCTCACGAGCGGGACGCCAGCTCTAGCGGGGGTGGAGCCATAAGAATCTATATTAAATTACATTCAATTGTCTGAACATCATTATGATTATATTGGACAGTTTTACTTTTTAAAAGAATGTATTCAATAAATTTATCAAAGTTCATTTTTGTTTTTGCATCGTCTTATTAGTTTTCTAGCTTTTCATTATAATTAATATATCCTTTCTTGACGACCAATCACACTTTTTTAGATTATTATCATTACAAACCGATTGTAATTTTCCCTCCATTGCTTCACAAATTTTTTTTAATTCATTAATCAATTCAGTTAAATTAGTTTGTATAATTTTATTTTTATCGACGGTTTGTATCAAAATATCATTTACTGAAGTATCGCTGAGAGACAAATCAGGCACAGTAAATTTAACCCCCATTCCACTTAGATAAAGTCCACTAAACAAGTTATGAGGAATTGTTTCGTGTGTTTGTTTATCTTTATGAAACCATGTTAGAACACCATAAAAGGGACTTTTTGTTTTCAGCAATGATTCATCAATTCTTTCATCTAAATGCTGAAGTGTATTTCGAAAGGCATTTATGTGTTTTATTCCATCTAAAATTTGATAATTACTTTCTGAAGGCAATTTTTGATATAGTTTTATAAAGCGAGAAATATTACCAATAATTCCCCAAGCGTAGCTAAAAGTTATGGAAACATTTTCCTTTTTTCTATTGCTATCTGATAATTTATCTAAGCTTGTCTCTAAGCAGTTATAATTATGTTCAATAATTTCGAGAGTAATTCTTAATGAATCAAATATTAATAATTGTTCTTCCTTTATTCCTAATGGTAAAAAATTTAAAATTGAATTTTCAGATAGAATTTTCATAGAATGTTTATTTTGAAGGTTGAAACTTTATTTTAATGCCAATTAATCTGAAAATTTTTGCTAAGACTATCCAATCTTTTAGAAAATAACTTCATTAAATTTCTCTTTTTTTTCCTCGCGCCACCGCCGGAAAATATGAAATATTAACATAAGTCCCCTAACCCAAAGATTTATTGTAACAGATGGTGTCAGTAGTTTTTTATTTTTCTTATTTTTTTGGTTGTTCTCCATATTCTAATAGATCAATATGTATTGAAGTTGATTTATAATTTCCTGTTCTCATACTTTCAATAAAATCATCCTTAGAAATCCCAAACCCACTTGAAATGTAGTGAAAATGTGGTTGTCCATCTTTCCAATTTTCTTTTCCTCCCATACTTTTATATGTTGAAAAAAAACAATGCCAAACATCTTGTTTTTCAAAAAAATGTGACACAATAACTTTTCTATTCTCTATTATATGTTTTAGTTCTCCATCAGTTAAATCAGTATCTCCAGTTTTTATGATATTATCATTCTCATCTAAACGAAAAATTTTTGGTAATATTTTTTGTTCAAAACCATTAGGTAAGTTCTTAAAATGATATTTACTGTATAAATAGCCAAATTCGTTATAAGATCTAAAAATTAATGACATCAATTCATCTGGATTTAAAGTCATTTTTTTTAATAATCTTATTTGATCTTTTTTACGAGTAGTGTTAAGAAGTTCAATAAAATTTTGATGAATTTCTGTATTTAAGCATTTTTCACAATAACCAACAAGCATTTCTTTTGCTTTTCGCTCAAAATACTCGCTATCTAAAAATGATGTTAATAGAGGATTTTTAAGAAATAAAATGTCTTTTATAAGAGTTGCACTATGCTTAAGTTCAGCAGTTTTATAAAATTCAATAGGATTTACCCTTTCTATTTTATCAGAATAAAAAGCCCTAATAAATCCTTGTCCGTTTTCATCAAATATTTTTTCTGTATTCATTCTTTTTTAAATTAATTCTTATATCCCAAGGGTTTGTAGCAACCTGATTTCCAAAACCTAAATATTTTATTAAATTACAAATTTAAATACAATTACAAAACTTCAATTTTGTACTTCAACTTGCGTAACAAGAAAAGCTTATCTAGTGGTTCGTGCATTTGCTTTTCTAATAATTCGTCTAAATCAATAGCCCCTTAACTTATGCAACATTAAACTTAAATGTTCATTGTCTTTAATAAATTCTAGTAAATATGATTCTGTGATTGTGAATTGTTTATTATTTTTTGTTTTAGTACTAAGAATTTGTTGGTCATTTTCAGTTATTTGATAACTATGAATTATTCGGTTTCTTTTGACAATTATTGATGAAAATAATACCGCAATTTTTGTGTCGGAATTTTTACTAATTGTTTCTTTTACAGATTGCAACAAGCTTCCCGAAGTTTTATCTATTAATTCATGCCAATTGTAATTTGAGTCGTCTATTCTCAAAATATTTTCGATGATAAATTGATTATTGGAATTAAACACACAAATTGCAGAACCTAGCAATTCTCTATACCTTTTTGAAGGCAATACCTGTCGACTATATTCTTCGTACATAATAATTATTTTTAAAAAGTTGTCTTTGATGTATTAGTTTCTTTAATTTATATTAAGATTATGCCCTAATCCTTTGTAGTAGATGCGAGCCTAGTACTGTATTCTTCCAAAATGTCATATAAGTAGGCTAACAGCCAAATTGTTATTCCCGTTTTTACTTTTAAACTTCTGACTTGATTTTCTGTTAGTCCTATATTTGGTTGATGAACATTACATAAAATAGAGTAACAATTACAAACATATTGAATTTCATTTTTTGTAAAATCTTCAAGTATTCTATATTTAAATTTGGAGGTGAAATATTCTATTTTTAGTTCTCTTTTAATTTTTATGGATTCTATTTTTTTCTTTCCTAAATGATATCTTTTGAAATAACTTTCAAACATTTTCACATCTTTTATTTTCTCAAGTGGAGCCAATTTTTCGTCTATTAAATACTCAAGAATAGTTCTCAAAGAAATTAAGCATTGTCTCAATCTATCGGGATTATTTTCAGATTCCAGAACTTGGCTTGCGCCAATCCAAAGATTTTCAAGATTGTGATTTTTTAAATATGGTATTAGATTATCATTCAAGACTTTTTCTTTTTCTTCAATGTCAGTATCTGCTAAATCTGAGATTAACGAGTTTTTTAATTCTTCAGCAGATCTTAAATTTAATATTTCTAAATCGCTAATAAAACCAAATTGTAGTTCAGGATTATTTTTTATCCTTTCTCCTATAGTCGAAATTTGTTTTAAAGCTTCTAAAAATTCATAATTAAATAAATTGTCAAATTTTGGAATTTCTATTTTAGGTAAAACTAAATTTGGAATTTTCATAATTTGAAAATCAATTTTAGGAAAATCAACTTTAGAAAAATCGAAAGTAGGTATTGCAAGTTTTAAATTATCTTGCATTTTTATAATTTGTTTTATATTTTCTGAAAATGGATTAGCAAGCTTAGCAAACTGATCTAGCTTTGCATTAATTCCTTCAATTTTTTGTAATTTATCAAAGTTATTCTCCATTTTTTTGGCTGCCGGAGGAGCTGCCTTTGTTTGTTTTGATATGTTTTTTTTTACTTTTTTAGTCAGTTTCTTTTTAAAATCATCACAACAAGAGCTAATTTCAAATCCCTTTGCGATTTTTTTAAATTCAGGATGTTCATTATGTTCTGGACATATTTCACTTTCAATTTTACGCTTAATCTCATCATAATCTAGAAAATCACTCATATCTTATATTTTTAATTATTTATTACTCAAAGATATCCTTGTAGTACGCAGTGTTTTTGCGCAGTTCTAAAATTTTTAGATCTAATCTCAATTTATTAAGCCATATTATCCTGAAAAAGTGGGTTTTATATCTCATAGTAGATATTATTTACAATTTTTACTGGGCTCTTACAATTTTCGATTCAGGAAAATCGATATTAAGATACTTCCTTATTATTTCAGTAATAACATCAATACGAGTTCCAATAATTATATTTCTATTATTAACTGGCCAATCGGTCATTATTGCTGTTAATTTAGGCTTCATAGTCCCCGCATATAAATCTAAAGGATCTGTAAACCATAGGCCACAGCCACTAATACCATGTAAATCAGGACCAGTTCCAAACATATATTTTTTATGGTTAAAAGAAAATTTTCTATTATATGATGTAACAACATTAACAGCAGGATTTCTACTAAACTTTGAATAATCCTCGTTCCTTTCAGGAGTAGTAAAATGAAAAAAACTGGTAGAATCTAAAATATTTGTATTCCGTAATATTTTTGACCTTGTGGAAGGATAACCCAGAAATGTATAATATTCTTCACTTTGAAATATATGATTGATAGCTAAATCTTCAGCCTTCAAAAAATTATAAGACAGCAAAAGATGAGGAACGCATTCTTTATCTAATTTCATAACACCTATATCAATTGTATCTTTATTCCTATTTGCTGCATTATGATTGTAGGTTGTTCCTCCTGGCGTAATTATTTCACCGTCTCTTGATAAAAAAATGAATAACTCGCTATACTTATCAAAAACATGAGCAGCTGAAATAAGAAAATAGTGGTCTTGAATCTGAATAAATACTCCTGTTCCATAAACTTTATATTTAGGATTGTTGGTCAAGAGCATACATGTATAACTCTTGATTAAATTCAAACTGGATAATTGTAACGATCTATACTTTTCAGCTAATGTTTCCATATAATCTATAAATAATTAATCTGCTGGTGCGATCGTCCAGCTCGTGAATATTGATTTTTTAAAACTTATAGGTAATTATTTGTTATCGCTATCGTAAGCATAAAATTCTGACTTCTAATTAACACATATCCTATGCTCGCCCTAATTATTGACCTTAATGCAACATGCTTTTGTTTATTTTGATTTTGTTGCCGTGGGTAAAGGTCCAAATAAACTCGCCAGCTGTTCAAACTCGATTGTTTTAGTGAGAGTTACATTGTAAATTGGATTTTCACCGGCCCGTAAAAAGGTTTCAAACCCTAATGAAAGTCCTGGATTAAGTACAGTTCCTTCGAATCGGAAACGCATGAAAGCTTTGGGATCACTTTTGTAATGTTCTTCAACTACAGCATCTCCATTATAGCGTATATAAATTGGATAAGTAAAAGTATTCCAACCTGCAATAAGAGATGTTTTAACATTAATTTTTTCCTCATCTAAAACATAAACTATTCCATATCCGATACCCTTGTAATTTTGTTTTAAAGATGAATTACGGTACATGGGAAAAGTTTGCCTCGGCACTTGTTGCCCCACAGCAAATGAAATTGTATCTGTAGCAGTTATCGAATTATTGTACGTTGTTTTCACAGTTTGTGAATTCAAAGAAAGTCCTAAAGTGAAAAAAAGTTTCGAAGTTTCAGAAGAGAGTTTTCTTATTTGATACATATAATATATATCAACAAAGGTATTGTTGGTTTCTACTTTTTTAACCGTTTTATACTCCCCCACTACCTGACGTATGGTGTCAGGGCTTACAGAAGGCAGTCTTTGTACGAAACTGATACCGCCTAAAGAATCAATACTGTTAAAATATCGATTTCTACCAAAGTCAACGTTTATCCAGCTCCGGGTGCTTTTACTTCCACTTTTTATGTTGGCTAAATAATTTGCCTTAAAATACAAATCTTCTGCTTTAATACCATCAATTAAATCAAGATTAGTACCAGTCAAAAGCCAAAGTTCATAATCCTTCTTTTTTTGCAGTGCCTTCACTTCGCCTTCTGCAATAGGCTTTATATAAATTATGTACTCTGTCAAAAGATCTGATTCAATAGGCACATCAGCATTATCTTTTTTAGCAGACAATTTTATTTTAATAATCCGGTCAAGAGTATTACTGCGTTGAATTTTAATGGTAAAAGGTTTAAAAAAATCTGATGTTTTGGATACTATAATTTCCCTGTTTGAAGGCAGAAAAATTTCAGAATCCTTTAATGAAACATCTGTAGGTATTATAGACCAATAAACCTTTGTTCCCTCAAATGATGACTGTTTAGGTACGTGAACATTAAAAGTTACTGAAATTTCCTTCTGAGAATCAGAAGAAATAGTATCACTTGCCTTAGCAAACTCAGTCTTTAATTGTTGTCCATTAAATGTTATTGAGCATACGAATGCTACAAAAAAGAGTAATTTTCTTACCATGACTATATTATTTTATTATTACTATCTATTTTTAGCTTGAAATATTCTTAACACATCATATTTTAAATGTTTTAATATGAGAGATTGTTAATTAGTCCTTTCGATTTATATGGAAATTTATACTGCTGATAAATTATTTTGACGAATTGAAGCGTAAGTTCATTTATAAATCTACTTGAAGAATCAATTTTAAATATTGATGCTAAAAAATCAAATGATTTAATCACTATAATTGAATCATGGCATTGCATTGGAACTAAAAAGTAACCTTTAACGAAGTGAAATTAACATAATAATACTACACGTAAACAGGTATATTTACCTGAAATAGAATTTTTTAAACAAGAACGTAATTTCATATGACTTCGTACCCGCAACGATAATCCGCACAGCTCATCGATTAAAACAAAAAAACCTGATACCAGATGTTACTCTGGTACCAGGTTTTTCTTTTTGAACCCTGTTATAAATTTCTCCTTCAACCTTCCTCAAAATAGAACGACAGATCCAAATTTCTAACGGTAATTCTGCCAGTTTGACATTGCGTTTTTTTACGTCATTTGTCCGTCACTGCTCCGTCACTCCTATACGGAAACTCCGTTTGGGATTTTTATAGGATTTGCTCCTTTTCGGTCAAATTGTCAGGTAAATCTGTAGCCTGAATAGTGATTTTATCACCGGTTAAATCGTCATTTTCTTTAGTAGTCGTATAGATCCAATCGAGACCATTGGTACTTATTTTGGCATTGCCTTCTTCTACCAGTGTCCCGTCGGCATTTTCTATAATTACCTTTACGGCGACCACTTTAAAGTCGTCGGTTACTTTGACACTAATCGTATCTCCTTTTTTGCCTTTGTACTGAGAAAGATCAATTTCTTCTATTTTCGGAGCGCCAAGCATATCGGCTACCGCTACATTATAGGCACTAATGTTTTTTTCAGGTTTCGCCCCTTTTTCATAGATGTCATTGGTAGTTGCTTCCTGTAAGGCTGCTTTGGCATAGATAGTAGCTTCCTGGAATTTTGCAATGTGTTTTTTTTGTTTTTCCGTCGGCTCTCCCGTACGCTCTTTTGGCGCTTTTGAAACGATTGTTTTACTGCCTCTTTGGCTAAATACAATGATGTCGCCCACTTTCCCACTCAATCCGTGAGTGATGATGTTGTTTTTACTTTCTGCCATAGTTTACTACTATTAAATATTTATTATTAAAGTGGTAAATATAGAAGTATTTTGTTGTAATATACTATTTTTCTTACTATTTTTAACTATAGTCATCTAATTTATTGAGTACTATTCTTACTTTTAAAATTTATTACTATGTTTGTAATACGTAACATTATTCGCACAATATTAATGATCGGAATAATGGATGCATTACAAAACCAATTATAAAGTAAAACCGAATTTGATTATGAAACTGGAATTATACCCTCCGAAAGCCAGCATCACTACAAGCCAATTACCAATAAATCATGAAAAATTTCAGCAAACTTCTTTTAGTTTTATTTCCGGCTATGGTCATTGGCCAGACAATGACCCAGAATGATATTAAAACGGTGACGTACA
>NZ_QWDM01000270.1 GCF_003996965.1 Flavobacterium cupreum
TTCCTGAAACTGTTTTATAAGTTCCATATCGGTTAGTTGCGCTTCTACTTGCCCTGTTTTGCCGTTCATTAAATAATCGGTGCTAGTTCCTAATACAGAAGCTAATTTTTGCAATACATCAGACGATAGATTGCTTTTCCCTTTTTCATATCGACCAATTTGTACATAAGTCAAACCTACTTTTTCTGCCAGTTCAGATTGAGTTAAGTTGTTTTCTGTACGAAGTTGTTTTATGCGTTCACTTATCGTTGTCAT
>NZ_QWDM01000271.1 GCF_003996965.1 Flavobacterium cupreum
ATGACAACGATAAGTGAACGCATAAAACAACTTCGTACAGAAAACAACTTAACTCAATCTGAACTGGCAGAAAAAGTAGGTTTGACTTATGTACAAATTGGTCGATATGAAAAAGGGAAAAGCAATCCATCGTCTGATGTATTGCAAAAATTAGCTTCTGTATTAGGAACTAGCACCGATTATTTAATGAACGGCAAAACAGGGCAAGTAGAAGCGCAACTAACCGATATGGAACTTATAAAACAGTTTCAGGAA
>NZ_QWDM01000272.1 GCF_003996965.1 Flavobacterium cupreum
GGAACCATTATCGTTTCTTGTTAAAAATATGATATCTCTACCATCAGGATCGATTGCATTTATCGGATTATCAGCTACATAAACGTAAGGACTTATGTTCGGATACTTCTCCGCCAACGGGTCAACAGATAACCACATCTACACCATATCAGCCTCGCCCGAGCGTCTGTTTTTTTGTAAGAACGTATATTACTTTTTCAAAAATAGCTTTTTTCAATTGAAAAAAAAAGTTGGATTGGATTTGTTAATTTTT
>NZ_QWDM01000273.1 GCF_003996965.1 Flavobacterium cupreum
CTGCAGTACCATCTGCGCAGGCGGGCTTAACTACTCTGTTCGGGATGGGAAGAGGTGAGCCCCGCCGCAATAACCACCTTAAGGTCGTTGTTACTTGAGGTAACTTTTTAATTGACAATTGATAATTAAAATAATATCTTAACATACTGAGATAAAGAATATAAAAAGTGTCATCCTGAGCCGAAGCCGAAGGATTAGAAAGTTTCTCCCCCAGTGTTGCCACTGGGGAAAAGGGTGTACAT
>NZ_QWDM01000274.1 GCF_003996965.1 Flavobacterium cupreum
CTTTTAAGGATCGTGGAAGATGACCACGTTGATAGGCTATAGATGTAAAGGCAGTAATGTCATAGTCGAGTAGTACTAATAATCCGTAAGCTTATGTACACCCTTTTCCCCAGTGGCAACACTGGGGGAGAAACTTTCTAATCCTTCGGCTTCGGCTCAGGATGACACTTTTTATATTCTTTATCTCAGTATGTTAAGATATTATTTTAATTATCAATTG
>NZ_QWDM01000275.1 GCF_003996965.1 Flavobacterium cupreum
GGTATAGTTAAGCGAGTTCCCTTCCCCTTTAAGTTCCTTGTCTTTCTCCTGCCCCTGGAACCCGTAACGGTATTCTTCAGTGTCGGCATGACGGTTTGGTACCAGCATTCCAAAAGGATAGTAATCTAAAATACCATCAGACCAATAAAGACAAGAACTCAAGCTATAATATAAAATCTTCAAAACTGCATTAAAAGGCATTTTTC
>NZ_QWDM01000276.1 GCF_003996965.1 Flavobacterium cupreum
GGTATAGTTAAGCGAGTTCCCTTCCCCTTTAAGTTCCTTGTCTTTCTCCTGCCCCTGGAACCCGTAACGGTATTCTTCAGTGTCGGCATGACGGTTTGGTACCAGCATTCCAAAAGGATAGTAATCTGAGTAACTCACTACGTCCGGTACAAAGGCTGTAAAAGCAACTGTATTTGGTATTGATTCTACACTCGTAGCCACATTGT
>NZ_QWDM01000027.1 GCF_003996965.1 Flavobacterium cupreum
AAGAAGACTTTTTCTTCTTTGTCCCATGTAGTAGCGGGAACAGGACTCGAACCTGTGACCTTCGGGTTATGAGCCCGACGAGCTGCCTACTGCTCTATCCCGCGATGTTTCGGGTGCAAAGATACGCAGTAAATACAGTTTTGCAAAGGAATTACTGTTTTTTTTTATTTAGCGTCTTGAATCTGTTAAGTTATTGGTGTGTAGTGGTTTATGGTAATCTATAGGCGGTTGCCAAATTATAAACGGCAATTTTTAAAATTTATATTCCAGTAATTCGAGGTAAGGATCGTCTTTTAGCCCCAGCAAAAGACCAAAAGCAGGCTCGGTTTTGTAACCCTTTTGCTTGAGTCTTATAATTTCAAGCCTGAACTTTTCACCTTTTAATTGTAAAATCTTGTATTCTATGATCATATGCCGATATCCATTCTGATTTTGAACCGGAATATTTTGTCCGAAGATTTCAATTTCAAAAGCTGCTTTTTTGAAGTTTGCAATAATCGATTCTTCATCATTAATCATGGTTTCCCGAATTGTAAAATCAGTTTCATTTCCAAAAAGACTGATTAGCTTTTCGATAAAATGGGTCTTGTCTTTCCAATAACAAATGATATCGAGATCACTGTTTTCGATAGCAATGTTTATCGGAATGGTACCGACTAAAACCGGGTCAAATTCAGCAAGCTCAGACAAAATCTTATTTTGGGTCAAGACTTCGTAGGCACGGATTTGTTTTGGATTTCCGGTTTTTAAATATTCGATAGTAGTGAAATCAATCATTTGGGCTTACTTGCTATAATCTTTTTCGTCCCTGATTTCCTGTTCCAGCCTTTTGTTGATGTTGACTGTCGCATCCTTAAAAACGAAAACAGTCGTTTTGTACTCGCGGGCATACGGATTGGTTATTTCGCCTGCAATCCGCGACGTTTTAAAATATGGACTGGTTTCTTTAAACTCATTGTCCTCTTCTTCGTATTCCTTGATCCTGATGAGGTTTTTGTACGGTATGCTAAGATCAAACCAATTGACATAATCGGCATTAAAAGAAACCGCTTTGATTCCTTTTGTGGTGTAATAATTAATCGCTCCGGCCTGTCCGTAATTGTCGCAAAGCACTATCGTTTTGTCCTGATCGGGTAAAGCCGAATAAGCCGAATCGGTTTTGCGGGCCAGTTCTTTCCAGCCCAGCATATCGGCGAAATCCTGCGGCAGTGCATGATCTTTTCCGTCTTCCCAGCGTAACATGCCGAGTTCTTTATATTTCTTCGGATGTTGTACAATATATTCAGGGCTCTTATTGGGGAAAGCCAAATGGTACATCGGAATAAAAAATAACAAAGGAATCAGGATAAAAACTGGCTGCAAATACCGTTTCCATCCGGATTTTAAAATATCAGAAAGAAAAACAGCTCCGAAAGCAATATAAACCGGATACAAACCAATGGCATAATAGGCTTTGGCCTTAAAATATAAAAAGACAAGCAGT
This sequence comes from Flavobacterium cupreum, assembly GCF_003996965.1. Classification (GTDB taxonomy): domain Bacteria; phylum Bacteroidota; class Bacteroidia; order Flavobacteriales; family Flavobacteriaceae; genus Flavobacterium; species Flavobacterium cupreum. The sequence goes on from NZ_QWDM01000027.1 coordinate 1,484, forward strand.
GTGAAAATGATAGAGGCAAAGAAGAATCGATATTTTGAGAAAGGTTTATAAAACAACAGCGCATACAAAGCAGCCAAAATAACCGGAACCGCTCCAATAAAAAACAACAACTGCTCTTTCAGGAATCCGATTCGATCCACATTCACGAGTTGTGTTTCTGCTAATTCTTTCATGTGATGCACAATCGGAAATTGATTGTTGTATTGCCATAAAAGGTTCGGGAGAATGAACAGCAATCCAAGAAGTAAGGCCAGATACACCTTTTTTTCTGCCAGAATCTTTCTTTGCGGAGAAAGCAGGAGCGCAGGCAGGAGACCAATAAGCAGGAACAGAATGTTATACTTGTTCAGGAAACCAAAAGCGAATACTACAGCACCAATATAAAACCAATTTTTGTCTTCGGATTTGATGTAAACGACAACCACATAGTAAAAGGCCGTCCAGCACAAGACATCCAATGAATTGGGCTGATACAGCATATTGATCCGAAGGAGTGATGACAACAAAATGCAGGTGGCACCCAGGATTAAAGCATATAAGTTCCCTTTTAAGGTTTCAATCGTTTTCCAGACGATAACGAGCGTTAAAACGCCAAACAGGGCAGGGAAAAACTTAACCCAGAATACAGAATTCCCAAGTAAAAATATCAGATAAGAAATCCACGAGGTTACCGGCGGGACCGACAAATAGCCCCAGGCCAGGTGATGCGCCTGATCGAGATGCAGGTATTCATCACGCTGTAAATCGTATTCAGGACTTAGTAAAACGTATTGCAAAACAAATTTTAAGATAATAAACCCAATTAAAAATATCGTTTTTCTGGTCATGGAAGTTTGGTTTCTCAGGTTTGTTATTTCTGGATTGGTAATTCCAGTTTTGTCACTGAAGGTTAATCAAAAATAGTGATTTCTGTTTTATAATTTTCTTTTAACGGAAATCAGTGCATAAATAGATGCAAAAACAGACGAAGCGAAGGTCATCAGCACGCAAACGATCAGCATAAAATTTGTCGCTATGTTTTTTAACGATAAAATGGTGTTTTTGGACGATTATTTTGACATTTTGTCGACTTAGGAGGATTACCTTTCAATTATTAATACATATATTCGCAAAAATTTTCCCGCATGAAAGTAATACTATACTTATCAATTTTTTGTTGTTTTTTTAACGCTTCCGTTTACAGTCAAAATGAAACCAATATCACCTACGGACTTAAGTTTGGTGCACTGCAGTCTAAAATCAGTAATCTTCCGGAAAGCATAAAAGGGAGGGACAATACATTTGATAACAGTGTTATGGAAAGTAAAGGGGCCTATGGTTTAGAAGGCGGCTTCTTTTTAAATTTCAAACTTTATGATACGCGCGTTGCTATTCAGCCGGAAATTTTATTCAGGCAATCCGGAGAAAAAGTTACGTATCGCGATGCCGTGGGAAAAGAATTTGAGTTAGGACTTCATTATTCATATTTACAGATCGGAGCTTTGTATAAAGTATATCCATACCAGGGATTAAATTTAGGTTTTGGTGCATTTTACGGCATCAGTTTATCTCCCAATAATGTTACTTATACCTCGAATGAAGCAGGAGGAATGTACGATGTTGCCACAAGACAGTTCTATCAGGACGGACTTGAGGGTGCAGACGATTTTTCTTTATGTTTTGCAGCAGGTTATGAACTTCATCAAAGCATCCACTTCGATTTACGTTATTACTTAGGGGTAAAAGATGTCGTAAAAAGTAATGCTTCTTCTTTTCAGTTTATAGAAAATCAGAATAAAAGCGGTGTGATCTGTTTTTCTGTAGGCTATAGTTTTCATCAATGGTAATTTCAATAAAAAAAATGAAAAAATTTATTCTGCTTCTTCTTTTAGTAAGCACAAAAGCTGTTTTTGCACAGGGTGACAGAGAGATCACCTATGGTATTTTTGCCGGTGGTATACATTCAACATTGTCTAATCTTCCGGATGTTATAGTTCCCAAAGGTATTTACGAAGGATATACATTAGCGGAGAAAGGCAAGTTTGGAGGAACAGGCGGTTTCTTTATCAATTGGAAATATCCTTATGCCAAAGTGAGTATTCAGACTGAAGTTTCGTATTCCGGCCAAAGTACCGATTTGAATTATGAAGACACGGAAGGACTGAAATACAAAATGACTTTTGGTTACAGCTATATTAATGTTGGAGCACAATTTAAATATTATCCTGTTGAAGGATTTTACATTGGTGCAGGGCCTTACGTTAGTTTCAATATCGCCAGTGATAACATAAAATACACTTCCAACAGCCAGGAAGTATTTGGCGGCTCGGGGGCTTATTTTGAGCCGGATGCGAATGTGCAGAAAGTTTTAAAGGAATCCTTGACCGGTAAAAATTATTTTTCAGGAATGCTGTCTTTAGGATACGAATTCAGCTCGAATTTATCTGTTGGTGCACGCTATACTTTAGGCCTGACGGATGCTTTGGCAACCGAAGAAAACGGACACCGCTACAGCGAAAATAAAAATAAAGTCAACAGCATTTCACTGATTATCGGGTACTCATTTGATTTTGACGACCTCGGGAATTTTTAATAAATAATCATCTTAAAATCAGTACGGATTATGAATAAGAAGATTTTTTTACTGGTAATTTTACTATCGGCGTCGACCGGTAATTTGATTTTTTCACAGCAAAAAATCAGGCCCGGAAATGTTCCCGAACCTTTTTTCTGGATTAAGTCCAAAGCCAATGGCGATGCGTATTATTGGGAAAGCCTCACGAAAAAAGAAGCCAGAATACCTGCTAACACGCAAAAAGGAGGCGCTTTTAATTTCAATCCAAGTATTGCTTTCGATAAAGCCAAAGATTCCCTGATCCTGCCTTTGGGAACTGATACCAAAAGAAGACAGACCGTATTTATGGTGTACAAGGTAAAAGACAGTTTGAAAGAACAGCTTTTATGGACGATCAATGATGCTAAAAAAACAGTTTCGGTTGCAACGAATAAACGTCTGGCCGATTTAAATAAATACAATTACCAGTCGTACAGCGAAAAGGTAAAACCACAAAAAGCAAATATTCATTTTTTCCAGCAAAATATTACGGACAGCGTTGCAAAACCATCGTCTCTGACCATTGGTTTAAAATCGAAGTTCGAAAAATTACCGCCGGAAGAATTCAACGGAAATATCAGTGAAATTCTGGTGTACAACCGCGTTTTATCCGGAGTGGAAACTCAAAAAGTAGCGAGTTACCTGGCTGTTAAATACGGTATTTCACTTTCTCAGTTTGAAATTAAGAATTATCTCAACAGTCTGGGTCAGACCATTTGGGATATCGAAAAGCATAAGGGTTTTGAGTCCTCTATTACCGGAATCGGAAGAGACGATGTGAGCGGATTACTGCAGGTAAAAAGCAGCAATATGGTCGATGAAGGCTTGCTGACCCTGGAACTGAAAAGCAAGACCAATAAAATCCCCGATAATTATTTTGTTTTTTGGAGTGATAACGGAAAAAAACTTCTGGTTAAAAAGCAGGAACAAGGAGAACCAGCGGGTGTTGACAGGCAATGGCAACTTGATTTTGCCGGAACTTCAGATTTAAGCCTCGACTGGACTTTTGATCCGAAATTTATAAAAGGAACACTTCCGAAAGACAGTTATTACTGGCTGTTGGCAGACTATTCCGGAAAAGGCACTTTCGATGAAAATAATTCCGAATACATCAAATTAGGACTCACTTCCAGTAAGGAAAAGCTCAATTTAAAAGACTTTAACTGGGACAAACAACTATCAGGTACAACCAAATTTACCCTGAAAGTGGCACCACAAATGTTCAGCCGCGTGTGGATTACGCCGGCGAATTGTAATGTGAATGCCTCAGGGGAACTAAATTATAGCATTGAAGGCGGAGAAGCCCCTTTTACCGTGACTGTTAAAAAGCAAGGGAGCGACACCGTTTTAAAACAGTGGAGCCAGACCGCAAAGAGCAGTACGAGTGTCTCTCTTTCTTCCGGGAATTATGATTATATCGTTCGGGATTCGAAAGGCAATTTATATTCAGAAACTGTTTTTGTGGCCGATAAAGAGGGAACCTTTCCTGATTTAAAACCGGAGTACCAACTGGCAAACGGAAACGCTGTAATTCTCGATGCGAGCCTCGGCCTGCCTGAAGGGAATTATGAATACGAATGGTATTACGAAGGTAATTTTTTAGATAATAATCCTAAGATTTTAGTAGACCAGCCCGGTAATTACGAACTGAGATTATCGAGTGACCAGAAGTGCAAAACATCCAGTAAAATTGCAGTGAAGACAGACGGAAAGGAAAATCCGGAAGCTACGGTTTTAATTTTATACCCAAATCCAACAGTCGACGGTCATTTTACGATTGCCATGCAGTTTGCACATAAAACAAATGCCACCATAACCGTATATGCCCCGACAGGTACGCTGCTTCAGCAGAAACAGTTTACCCAGATCGAAAATTATATCTACGATGATGTGATAAAAGCAGCATCAGGTATGTATCTCGTTACGGTGAATTCAGATTTCGGAACCAAGACTTTTAAAGTGATTGTGAAATAATCCGGTTTTGATAAAATAATAATAAACGATTGCCTCATAGACGATTTAATTATAGTATGAAAAATAAAATTATAATTCTTGTACTTTTAGTAAGTTCATTTTTGTTTGCCGTAAACTTTAAAAACTACGATATAGTTTCTAAATTTTCGCGTGATTTTTTTGAAGATGAAAACACGGCAGCCGTTTTAGATCCGATTAAGACAGCTCCGGCAACAGCTAAGACCACACAGGTATTTAATGCAGATATTAAAGAAGGGTTTATTGGTCTGAAAGACGAATCGGATACTGATGATGCGTACGATAACGTGTTTCATCTGGCGGTAAATGTACTTCCGTCGGTTTATGAAAGTGCCTTTCTGGAATATGAATTATACGGATACGATCAGGCCGCTTCCATCTCGCGAAGTTTAAACAATCAGGCCAGTATAGGAGGTCAGTTTTTATCAAAAAACAACGAATGGACTTCACAATCAGAATTGCTTTCGGAGCAATCCTTGCGTCAGGGAGATAACGTTTTATTATTTACGGCACCCGAAGGGATTTCCAGTAATTACCGCATAAAAAATGTACGAATTGTATACAAACCGACGCAAATCGGTGTTCCTTATACGTTATTGAAATCGGAAAATAAATTATATATCAAAGGAACTAATTTTCCTTCCCATATAAAAAAGCTGACCGTTGGCGGTATTGCCATTAATGTAAATCAGCCGGAATTTGAATTGATCCTGGATCAGAAAGATTTAAATTCAGACCAGTCGGTTACTATTACGAAAGAAACGACCACAGGAGTTATTTCTGCGGAAAAATTAAAAAGCAGGGATTTCGTAAAAGTCGACAGTTTCAGGCCGCTTGAAAAAGCAAAGGAAAGTTTGGCGAAGACCATTAATTTCCAAATGGAAAACAGACTGGAGTATAAAGAATTTCTGGCTGTTTTTCCAATAGGAGCCTTAAAAAAAAACGTTCAGGTATCGGTAAGCGGTTTACGTAAAATTGATATTGCCCCTCTAAATTCGGCCATGGTCAATGTTACGGGTACCAATGCTGGTTTCAGGCTGTTGCCACACGGAACTGTTTTTGATAAAGCCGTACGCTTATCCCTTCCTTTCGATAAAAAAGCCATTCCGGAAGGCTACACGGAGAAAGATATCACCGTATTTTATTTTGATGAAAACAAACGTCTCTGGCAGGAAGTAAGCAAGGATTCCCTTGATATTAAAAAAGGGATAATTATGGCGAAAACCACCCATTTTACCGATTTTATTGCCGGAATTATCAAAATGCCCGAATCTCCGGAAACTTCAGGATACACACCAACAAGTATAAAAGATTTAAAAGCGGCAAGTCCGCTAGTAGGAATTCAGTCTATAGCACCGCCATCAGTCAACGGAAAAGGAACGGCCAGCACAGGTTTCGGAATTGTTATTCCAAACGGAAGAGGTGGCATGCAGCCTTCGTTTAGCCTGCAGTACGACAGTGATGGCGGACACAGCTGGGCAGGAACGGGCTGGGATATTTCGGTACCTGCGGTAAGTATTGAAACCCGTTGGGGAGCGCCACGCTATGATGCCCAGAACGAAACTGAAACGTATGCAATCGCAGGCGAGCAGCTGATTCCAAATACGCACAGGGCTGCCTGGGTTGGAAGAACAGCCGACAAGCAGTTTTACCCAAGAAGAGAAGGGGCTTTTCAGCAGATTATAAGAAAAGGATCGTCGCCTAAAAATTATTATTGGGTAGTAAGGGATAAATCCGGAGTTGCGAGTTATTACGGTGGAAATGAATCCGGACTGGCTGCAAACGCGGTCCTGCAGGATGCTTCGGAAAATATCGGACATTGGGCACTGTACTTTCAAGTCGATTTAAAAGGGAATACCGTACAATACGAATACGACAAAAAAGACGGCGAACTGTACCTGAAGAATGTCTACTACACCGGTTTTGGCGCAGAGAAAGGAAACTACAGCGTTTCTTTTATCAACAATAGCGATTTGGGAGAAACGAACCGACCGGATGTTCAGGTTTCGGCCAGACTGGGTTTTAAGCAGGTAAACAATCAGTTGTTGCGAAAAATCGAAGTTCGTTATAAAAACCAGATGATCCGCAGTTATGAACTGAATTATAAAGAAGGCGCTTTTAAGAAAACATTGCTGAAGTCGGTTTCGGAATATGACTCGGAGTCTAAATTGTTTTACACCAACACGCTGGACTATTTTGATGATGTTCGCGATGCTTCCGGAAAGTACAACCCGTTTGGACCGGAACAGGTCTGGACTGTACCAAGCGATAATATCAAACAAGGATTTACGGGAATTAAGGATTTTGAAAGCAACCATACACTGGCGGGAAGTACCAACGGAACTTCTACCGGAATCAATTACAGATTGGGGATAGGACTTCCTACTTTAGGGACTTTTAAGTCCAATACGATTGGGCCGCACGGAGGAAACAGCTGGGGTTCATCGGACGTTTCTGTGGTTTTACAGGATCTGGACGGAGACTCGTTTCCGGATAAAATTTTTAAGATTGGCAATGACGTATACTATCGCAAAAACTTATACGGCTCAGGCCAGAATGCTTTTGGAGAATCCATCCGCATTGATAATCTGGGCAATTTAGGATTTACAAAATCAAAAACATTCAACTGGGGAGTTGACGCCACGGTAGGTTTCGGATCGGCTTCTGTAAATGTAGGGTACGATGAGCAGCGTTCGACCAATAAAACCCAAAGTTATTTTATGGATTTTAACGGCGATGGACTGGTGGATTTCGCCGATGGCGGTAAAGTATACTACAATCGTATTATTGACGGTGTTCCTCATTTTTTACCGAACAGTACCGGAACGCCTTCGCCTGTTTCAGGTGATGGAAACCTGGTTTTAACTACTCCCGACCGTACGCAGGAATTGCAGGAATTATTAGATAAAAACCCTTTGCATGATGTGGTCAGAGTATGGCAGGCACCAACAACCGGGGAAATTACCGTTACACAAAGTTTTGCATTGGTGGAAGATCTTTCCGTTGAACGTCAGCAGTATAAAACCCGTGACGGACAAGGAAAAGCAGACGGGGTTCATTTGTATTTTCAAAAAAACAATACTTTAATCTGGGATCAGGTGATTGCTCCGACTGATTATACGCTAAAAATAAAACCGGCAGCCACTTTAACAGTTCAGAAAGGCGAGCGCTTGTATTTTAGGGTAAGTTCCATCAAAGACGGTAATTACGATAAAGTGATCTGGGATCCAAAAATAGAATACACCAAAACAATCGACTATTATAATGAGGCCGGAATTGTAAAAAATAAACTGATTGATGTTACTACTATTGCCGATGCAAATTTATTATCATTGAAAAATTACCAGGCTTCAACCGACTTTTTTGTCAGTTCATCCAATCCGATCATCATACCCAAAGCCGGAAATATCAGCTTTTCGGGGCAATTTAAAAAACCGGTAACATCAGATCACGTTACGCTGAAAATTGTCAAAACCGTAATCGGTTCGCCAACGGAAACCGTATTGTATCAAAAGACATTTTTAGCGTCTGAAATCGTCAATTTAGATTTAGCGACGCTTAGTTTTGCTATTGCAGAAGACAATGCCTTTGTCAGAATGCAAATTGAAACACTTACGAATATTGATTTAAAAGCATTAGTGGTTAATCCAACTGTTACCATTCCTGCAATAGCCGGAACAAAACCGGAGGACAATGTCAAAAAGGTCGATATTTCACATTCTTTCTACAACAAAATAGATGGAAATTATTTGATTGCCGGGAAGAAGCCAACAATTAACGGAAAACTAAACCTATCCATTAATCCGTTAGATTATTCCCTCATCACAGGTCCTTTAGCTTCACAATACAATGGTAAATTAGTCATTTCTGCTAAACAGAATAACAACTTACTGGCCAGAAAGACCTTCAATGTCGTGAATGGAACACTGGTAGAAACCACTTCCGTTTTCGATAATACTTACGTCTATGCAGAAGCCCAAAAAGACCTTCCGCTTGAATTGGAAATCTATGTAAGCGATCCGCTTTTGACGGATATTGTAAAAGCGTATCCAAAAAACAACGCGCTAAAAATCGCTTACAATATAGTGGATGCGATTACAGACCCGCTGCAACCGGTAATTTGGAACGAAACAACAGACGAGTTTTCAATTTACAGTAACCTGTCGTCAGAAGCGATTACTTTAGGCTTGTTGTACCGAAACTGGGGAAGTTTCATTATAAATGGAAATCTTGCCAGTAACACCATCGATCAGACACGACTAAAATCAGAGACCAGCAATGTAGACCCAGATGCTTTTCCTGATTTAAACAATTTAGATCCTGATGCCATGCCGGCCGGATTTGAAAGTTTTAAGGAATATTTTACGCAGACGACGCAGGTGTATTCAGAGAACATAGTCTTTGGCGCCGAAAAGGCATCTTTTATCCAGAACGAATTTATCGGATCCTCCCGTTTAGGAGAAGACGATATAGCAGAATATATCGATTATTCTTTGCCTCCCAACGATTTAACAGGAGGGGGAACGGCAGCATTTGACATGATTACCGAAAGTAAAAGCCGAAGTTTTGCGGCCGGAGCAAGTGCAGGCCCCGTTGGCGGAGGCCTTAGTACCTCTAAAGGAGATTCGTATGTCGTACAGACCATGAGTGATTTTAACGGGGATGGTTTTCCGGATTATATCAGGGACGGTCAGGTTCAGTTCACATCACCAACAGGAGGATTGACAAGCAATAAAGTTTCAATTGGTGATTTCAGCCACTCTGAGACCTCGGCACTGGGCGGCAGTTTGTCCGGCAGCTACAGTCATGGTGCGCCGGCCAATTCGTTGCAGTTAAATATCAGTAAGGCTGCTGTTACCAAAAACTATATGGAAACAGGCGCTTCCGGAGATGCAGAAAAAGGAGGAAAAGCCGTTTCGTTAGGTGGGAATATCGGAAAAGGGGAAGATCATTCCGAGCAAATATTTTCAGATGTAAACGGAGACGGACTGGCGGATAAAATTGAAGCGGACGGAAGCGTATCCTTAAATACCGGATATGGTTTTTTACCAGCAGAAAACTGGGCGAACCTGAATGTGATCAATAAAGGTAAATCAATGGATTATAGTGCCAATTTGGGGTATAGTATCTACAATGGTTCTTTTTCAGGCGGGTTAAATTATGGAAGCTCTATTTCTGACGGGACCAATACCTTTATGGATGTGAACTCAGACGGATTAGCTGATAAAATTACCTATCGCGACAGTGATGTTCTGGTTGAACTGAATATGGGGAACTATTTTGATGCTGCAATTACCTATCCGAGATACACGGCAATGTCCCGAAATAAAGCGGTTAGTTATGGGGCAAGTATCGGTGTTTCTTACGATATTCCGATGATTCCGCCTATTATTGTGCTGAAACTGACTCCAAGTATCGGAGGAAGTTTTGGTGCCAGTACCTCACGTTCAGAAGCTTCCTTTGCGGATGTAAACGGGGATGGTAATATCGATTTTATCGTATCAGAAGATCAGGATAATTTAATTGTACGTCTTTCCAATATCAAACGAACTAACAAATTAAAGAGTGTTACCAATGGAGTGGGGAATAGTTATGTAATCGATTATGAATTGCTGAAACCAACGTATGAAAGTCCTTCGTCAAGATGGGTTTTACAAATGGTTGATATTTTCGACGGACATATTGGCGACGGTATTGATCATTCTATTGCAAAATTCAGATACGAAGAAGGTTATTTTGATCGTCGTGAAAGAGAATTCTATGGTTTTGGAAAAATAATTCAGGAGCAAATAGATGCGGCTGATAATTCCGTTTTTTCAACGACGGTACAGGAATTTTACAATCAGGATTATTTTAGAAGAAACTTGTTAAAGCATAGCTATACTTTAGACAAAAACAACAAAATGCGTCAGGAATCAGAAAATGAATACAGTTTTACTGATGTGGCAACGCAGGCGGGTATCTCAGAAACGGAGCTGAACTCAGCAGCATGCGATGCCAAACGTGTTTTTGTGGGATTGATACATACTAATCAGAAAAATTATGAAGGTGGGAGTGAATATCTGGAAACTAACATTTTTAACACGTATGATGCTAAAGGAAATATTATACAATACGAAGATTTAGGAAATGGTACTGCCGATGATAAAGTAACTGCTAAAATTAGTTATTACGATAGCACTACGCCTTATTATGGTGGTATCCCTAAACAATTAGAAGTATTTACTACAGAAGGTTTACGTCGTAAAAGAGCGACAAGCATTAATACAACAACAGCAGAAGTTACCCAAATAAAGAATTATAGTGCCGCCGATAAAATTGCGGTTACAGATATTGTTTATGATACGTATGGCAACCTCCTAAAAATGACAGGTCCTGCGAACTATAAAGGACAACATATGACTTTGGAGTATGCATATGACGCAGACAATCATCAGTTTATGACTGAGATTAAAGATGCTTTTGGATATCAGAATAAAATGGAGTTTGATTATCGTTTTGCAGCACCAATAAAAGCAATTGATCGTAACGATCAAATTACGATTTATACGTTAGATGCAAAGGGACGTACTGCTACGATAAGAGCGCCATATGAAATTGCCTCCGGAAAGCCCTACACGATAGCATATGAATATTTTCCCGAAGCCAAAGTACCTTATGCAAAAACAAGAAACTATGATCCCGAATTAGACAAAGACATTGAGACTTTTACTTACACTGATGGATTAGGGAGAGCTTTGCAGGTTAAAAAAACAGCCAGTTTGTTTACACAAGCCGGAAGCCCGGATCAGGAAGCACAAATTGTGTCCGGAAAAATTATTTATGATGGATTAGGAAGACCAACAACAAATTATTACCCTACTACAACCACCACAGTAGATAATAATTTTAACACCACAATATCAACAGTAGTACCAACTAAAACAGAATATGATGAGGTAAGTCGTGCTGTAAAAGTAACCTTGCCGGACGGAAGTACTAATGTAACCACTTTCGAATTAAGTAATTATGAAGGAGTGCCTGTATTACTAACCACACAAACCGATGCATTAAATAACACAAACAAAACTTACACTGATGCTGCAGACCAAAATATAGCCAGTATGCAGAATGATTTGCTGACAAGGTTTGAAACCAATGCGTTAGGCGAAACAATAAAAGTAACAGATGCTATGGATCATATTACCAAAAGCAGTTATGACTGGTTAGGCAGACGTATTGAGTTTACGCATCCGGATGCAGGAACGACAACCACGCAATATGATTTGGCAGGTAATTTAGTAACCCGTATTACACAGGATATAAAGAATACGGTACCAAATGGAGGGGCAATACAATACGAGTATAATTATAATAGATTAGAAACTATAAAATATCCAAAAAATCCGCAGAACAATGTGCAATACAATTATGGTAAAGCAGATGGAACAGCATCACGCAGGGGAAGACTTTGGTTTGTGCAGGATGCCAGTGGCGGAAGGGAATTTTTCTATGGAAAATTAGGCGAGGTAGAAAAAGAGATCCGTACCCTTCGTATTACACCAACTGATATACAAACTTATATTTCACAGTTTGAATATGATACCTGGAACAGAATCCAGAAAATGACATATCCGGACGGAGAAGTGGTCGATTATACTTATAACCGCGCAGGAAACCTGCAAAGCATGCAGGGGAAAAAAGAAAGCCATACTTACGATTATATCAAACAATTAAGTTACGATGAATTTGAGCAACGTAAGTACCTGAAGTATGGAAACGATACGGAAACCAATTATACCTATGATGCCGTAATGCGCAGACTCCAGCAATTGCAGGTGAAAAGTGGTACAAGACAAGTCATGAACAATTCGTATAGTTATGATTTGTTAGGAAATGTTTTGGGAATTAAAAATACAGCTCCAATTGTAAATAATACTTTGGGAGGTACGTCGAATCATGAATATCAATACGATGATTTTTACAGGTTAAAATCGGCAAAAGCAAATTATGAGGGTGAATTCACGAAGGCCAGTTATGAGCTGAACATGAGCTATAACAAAATGCACAATATAACCAGCAAGAACTTAATACATACAGTTAATAAGGAACAAAAGGGATATGTGTTGGATTATAATTATGATAACGAATTACATCCAAACGCGCCAAACAAAATTGCTGAAGCAGGAAAAGCGGAACCAAGACAATATAACTATGATGGCAACGGAAATCCAATAAGTTACACGGAAACTGAAAGTTTCAGAAAAATGACCTGGGATGAAGAAAACCGTCTAATGGGGATCAATGATAATGGTCGTATATATCAATATACGTATGATTCAGGTGGAGAACGAGTTCTAAAAAGCAGTGGGTACAGTCAGAACATAGCCATTAATGGTCAGACCGCTGCAACAATAGTGCATACCGATAATTATACAGGATATGTAAGTCCTTATTTTGTAATAAGCAAAGGAAAATTCACCAAGCATTATTTTGAAGGAGCAGGACGTATAGTTAGTAAACTGGGTAATGGAACTTTTGCGCAGCCTTTGGGTATCACAGCAGGAGGTGTAAATTATACCAAGCTAACTGCCGAACAGCAAAAAGCATTAGATACGTATGTGAAAAGTTTAGGCGTACCTCCGGGACCGCCAACACAACAGGGAATTTATGCAACACCGGAGTTTACAGGAAATCCATATCCTAGTGAAGCGCTTAAACCGGTAGAAGAGAATCAGGAACCACCTGAAGGCTGGCCTAGAAACCCGGTTTTTAACGCTCCGGGTGATGTACCCGGGCCGCCTGTACAATTTGGACCGCCAATAAACCCCGAAACAGTGAAGCCCGGAGAAGGTTTTACCGGAATTGGACTGCCGGAGAATGATATTTTTTATTTTCATCCGGATCATTTGGGAAGTACTTCGTATATTACCACTAAAAATGGTTCTGTTTCACAGCATGTGGAGTATATTGCTTTCGGGGAAATTTTATTTGAAGAACATTCCAGTTCATTTTCCAACCCCTATTTATTCAATGGTAAGGAATTGGATAGAGAAACAAATCTTAGTTATTATGGGGCGAGGTATTTAGATATGAAATCTTCGTTATGGCTTAATGTCGATCCTGAGACAGAAAATTATCCTAATGTTGGAAGTTTTGTTTATTGTATAAATAATCCAATTATCTATATTGATCCTGACGGAAGAGCTTTTGGACCACCAAGCAAAGGTTGGAATAGATTTTGGGGAGGATTAAGAGCTGTTGGTGGCGTTGTACAAGTTGTTGGAGGAGCAGTGGGAGGAGCGGCAACTTCCTGGACAGGTGTCGGAGCAGTCGTTGGAGGAATAGCAGTTGTCCATGGAGCAGATGATTTCCAGGCAGGAATACGTCAGGCCTGGTCTGGAGAAGAAACGGAAAGCTTAACATATAAAGGGGTTAAAGCAACTGCTAAAGCAGCAGGAGCAAACGAAGGAACTGCCAGTACAATTGCAACATTTACAGATGTTGGATTGAGTTTTGTCGGTGGAGGTGCAGGAGCATTTAAAGTATTTAGCAGAGCCGGTAAAGTTGCAGAGTTTTCAGTCGCACAAGCAAAATTTGACTATTTCTTTGGAAGAGTTTTACAGGGTTCAGCACATAACGTGGCTCGATCAGCTCAAAATTTAAAAGATTTAACCACATTAGGTATAACGACAGAATCTAAACTAGTAAAGGTATTTGCAGAAACGTTATCCAAAGGAAAAGAGGTTTCCAGAGCCACTAATGAATTTGGTACGACAATAAATAAGATTCTTGATATTGGTAAAAAAGGAAGAATTCAGACAAGTTTCTTTTATGAAGGTGGGGATTTAACTAAGATTCCTAAAGTAACAACTATAATACCTAAAATATTTAAAACACCATGATAATTAATAGTATTGATAAAATTAGATTTATGGAGTCTGATAGTAAAGCCGTATTTTACAATCAGGAAACAAATTCTTCTTTTGGAGAATTAGTTCATAATAATTTTACCTGTAAAATAGGCTGGAATAGTAGCCTGATAGCACCTAAAATTCTTGAAATAGAATCTAACATATATTCAATTGGTATAGATCAAAATTTTGCTGTAATCGATTTTAATTCTAATGAAATTATACTAAATGTGGAATTGCCTTATTTTTTTTATGATACTAAAATATATAAAGAAAGAATGTACATATGTATGGAGCTTGAAATTCTCGTACTGGATAAATCTAATTATAGTATTTTAAAAGAAATTCCATTGCCTGATTTTTATGAAGAAATTAATTTCGAAGATAATCTCGAAATAATTACTTGTGTCGACGGTTCTATAATCAAAAATAATATTTGAAAGATTTTTTGAATGTTAAAAAAGGAATATAAGTAATGATTACAAAAACAAAAAGTACAGTATAATACTGTACCTTTTGTTTTTGTAGTTTGCAAACCATTTAGTATTAAAAACCAAAACCGCAGAAAAAGTAGTTACAGGTTCTACAGCCATAAAGTTAAATAAAGAAACAGATCCTATACAATGATAAAAAAAATATTCGCAAAAAAATGGATTTTTATAATCATGGCACTTTTATTAGTACTGTTTTTAAGAAAGACAGGATGATTTTAAATGTCCCGTTGCTTTTAAATGTTTCGTTTTTTTTGCTGTCTTTCGGTATCATATTACTTTTTCTGTACAGATATAATGCTGCCGGAAAAGAAAACGCAAAGAAAAAAAGCAATACCATAATTGATCTGATAGGAAGTCTGATCCTGGCATTTTTTATTTTTATCATACTGAAATTAGCGATAAACTACTACACCGTAAAAAGTGCAGAAGGATTAGCAACTGAAGAAACAAAAGTACCAATAGACAATTATGTTTCAGGTAGAACAGATTTACTGTATTTTTATTTTAAAGATAAAAGATACAGTGTCAGATATAACAATAGGAGTCACTTAAGCAGAAAAGAAATAATCGGGAACTATACGTTGCATATTGTATATAGCAAATCTGTTTTTGATACCTATGTAATTAAAAATTATAATATTGAAGTCAAATGAAAAAAATGTCCTGGTTGTCAATTCATATTTAATTGAAAATCATATAAAAATGAAAAAAGATGCAGTCTATACATACTACACTTTTTTCTAGCTAATGGTGCGACGAAAGCTATTCCGAAGCAGAATATTTTGAGTATTTGTTTTTGTAAAATTGCAATTTTTTTGATGCAGTGCAGGCCGCAAGCAGATGAAAAATAAACCACCAAAAATAATTTTTAATAAAAAATTAAGCTTTTTCTTTAACAAAATTATTAACTTGTTATAGCAATAGGTTTTAAATAATTGCAGTTCCTTATTATTAAAAATAAAAAACAAATTATGCGAGTATCAGTAATACGAAAAAATATAAAATTTACACCAGATTCCAGAAGAGTAGTTGCCCGTTATTTTATGAACGGTAACGAGCGGACCAAACAAATGGTGATTCGTATCATGTTGCTCGACGATAAACAGGTATTGCAAACTTTAGAACAAACGCTTCGGGAGTTTGCCAGGCGTCACCGAAATATTTCGGCTGTTTTTTTTAAACATTGCGAAAAAATAAGACCTGTAATCGAGGACATGCAAATCGATTATGAAGGAATATCCCTCAATCGAAAAATGCTCATAGGTTCTTTTTGTACCATGGAATATGCCATAGAATCGGCTGCTATTTTTAATCCTTCGATTGTTGAAGATTTCGACCAGACTGGTTTGGGAGCAGGAGAAAAACGGGTAGTCATTTCTTTTAGGGCTACGGGGGAAGGTCATATTTCGTCAATTGTTTTCAGACGCGGAATCCTGGATAAGGATAATAATCTGACGATAATGAAAATCGGAAATCAGATTGATAAGGCTGAGGTAGAACACAAGACCTTATTCAACAAAGAACGCTTTTTAACAAAGTTGGCAGAGATGCACACGGAGGACAAATACATCGCTCAGATTATGCAGGATCTGCCCGATGAATTCGAGTTTGCGATCCTCAAAAATAGTCTGAATACCTCCTTAGGTGATCCCCTGATTCGTGAGGAAAGAAAAATGGCGCTGCAGGAAATACTCTGGCTGGCCAATTCATTTTATGATTTGCAGTTTACTCACGATTCAGACATTACAGAACGTGTTATATTTCCAATATCCGAATCCGAAAGCCGAGGGATAGAAGATGCCCGCTTTGTACGTTTTGTAGACGACGACGATTCTGTTCGTATCATGGCAACCTATACCGCTTACAACGGACATACCATACTGCCTAAACTGATTTCTACCGAAGATTTTTACAGTTTCAGGGTAATGCCCCTGCATGGTGCGGGTGCACAGAATAAAAACCTTGCACTGTTTCCAAGAAAAATAAAGGGCAAATACGCCATGCTGGCAAGAATCGATGGGGTAAACAATTATATTATGTATTCGGACAGGGCTACACAATGGAATGATCCCATTCTTCTTCAGAAACCCCGTTTTACATGGGAACTGACACAAATCGGAAATTGCGGTTCGCCACTCTGGACACCAGAAGGCTGGCTCGTAATTACCCACGGTGTTGGTACCATGAGACGTTATTGTATAGGAGCTTCTCTTTTTGATCTTGATGACCCGTCTAAAGAAATAGGGAGACTTTCAGAACCTTTGCTTTCTCCTTTAGAAGACGAACGCGAAGGGTATGTGCCAAATGTGGTCTATTCCTGTGGTGCGATAATTCACAACAACAGCCTCATATTGCCTTACGCCGTATCCGATTATTCGTCTACGTACGCAACGGTTGATATGGCGGAATTGCTGGAAGCATTGAAGAGCAGTAAATAAAAAGTTGATTGTCCAGACTTTAAAATTTAAATAATTCGATATAATCGATTTCCAAAGCATTGCACACTTTTTCAAGAGTTGAAAGTGTTGCATTCGCATTTCCGTTTTCAAGTCTGGACATATTACTCTTTTCAAAATTACATTTTGAGGCCAAATCTTGTTGTGAAATATTCTTCTTCGTTCTAATTTCCTGAATTCGCTTTCCGACTTTTTGTTGTATAGTTTGTTCCAATTTGAATTATCTTTTATGATAATCCAAATTTTGTTATATATTTGTCAAAAGTGGTTATCATATATGATAACTATCAGGATGTAATAGAAAAAAAATAAATATATAATTATGGAAACAAATGAAATTAAAAAATTAGAGAATCTTAAAGAATTGATTGCTTCGTACTTAAACACTTCGAAGTCGATTAATGATAAATCCGGGACTTATAAGGCTCAAATTAAAATGTTGAATTATCATGAACTTGGCTTTGCTATTACCAATATGTTAAAAATGTGTATTTTGGCACTGAATCAGGAGGTGCATAAAACTCAGGAAACAGATTCAAATCAGTTTATTGATGTGGTAATTGTTTTAGAAATGGTATTGGAAATGTTTCCTTTGGATGAATTTGAGATGTTAAGTGAAATTAATAAAATGCTTATTGAGGATTTTCAGGATGTTTGATGATCGCAGCGATTATTTGAGTTTGCTCAACGTGATAAAACAAGTTGTTATAAACGAAAAAAAGCTTCAGATTTCTCTGAAGCTTTTTGCTTTTTTAAAAGAATAAAGAATAAACCTTAAAACTTAGTATTGACTTTTTTAGAACGGTCTGCAATATAGGAGATAAGCCAGATGGTTTGTCCTTCCTTTACAAAGTAGATTTTCTTTGTGTTTAAATTTGGAATGCTTTCCAGACAGCTCAATAGTATGTTATTTGCCGAAATAAGATATTGCTGGTCATAAGTGCTCAAAACCCTTGCTGCTTCCTTATTGGTTTTGGCAAGGTTCGTGAATTTGACAAAATTATTCTTCAATATTGCATCGTAATTAATAACGTCTTCAAGGCTTAAAGAAATATAATGTTCTTTAACATTTTCATTATAATACAGTGTTGCAAAAGCCCAGACAGCTCCACCGGATAAATACATTTTTTCTTTTTTTAATAAAAGGGGATTTGCATCCAGCATTTCTTTGATCTTCTTACGCAGCACAGGGTTAAAATCAAAAGATTTTTCCTGATAAGTCGACATATCATTTGCCTGGTTTGGATTCGCTACTGTTTTTTTCACAGCATCAGTAAGTGTCATGGTACCGAAATCAAGCTCCAAAGGAATAAACTCTAATTTGTCATCCTCAAGCTCGTCAATGTAGCCGCCCTTAGTAGTTTGGGCACCAATATCCAGCAGGAAAGCATTAGCATAATCAACCGGTGGAATAGCACCTTTAACCAATGTTTTAGGTTCTTCATTAACATTAAGTACCTCTACGTCTTTGTTGGTAAGGGTTGTGATTTTATTTTTTAGCGCGTCAATATTGCGGGCAGCAGAAAAAACAGGAGCTGCAACGATAAAGATATGGGCTTCCGGAACTTTAAATTCTGTTCTTATTTTGTTGATCTGCTCCACAATTATTGCAGTAATTTTGTTGACATCGTCCGCAGGAAACTCACCCTGAGCCGTAACGTGGTCGGCAAGACTGATTCTTTCATTTGAAAAATAAAGAATTTTATAATCAGCTTTTTTAATATTGCTTACATCCAGAACCGAAGTTTTTATGGCTCTTCGCCCGATTTCAATTCCGGCATAAAGATTTTTTTGAGAAAACGAATTGATGGAAAAAAATAAACTTAAAAGAATAAAAAGCAGAATTTGGGGTTTGTTTTTCTTAAACATTGGATTTAATTATGATTATAATATAATTTATTTTTAATAAAGATTTTAAGCTAATGATGTGAAAGGCATAATTTTGAATTAAAAATAGTGGCTTTCGATACGAGATTGCAAATTTATAAAAACATTTATGAACATACCCGCAGTTATTGTAAAATATAATATTTAATTATTGAGGGATTTTCCCGGACTTAAGGATATGCAGGAATTAGCTCACTTCTTTTGCTGTAAAGATTTAATTTCCCCTTTTTTTATTGTGTGAAAATGAAAACAAAAATCAAATTTCACACGTTTTTTGTGTGAAAGCTAAAGAAATATTGAGTTTCACACAACCATTATTTAGAGCAACTAATGAGACTGGTAAAAACATTTTCTAATATTTGCTTCTTATTGCAATATCTGACAAAGGCGAAAATAAAGAATCCTGAAATTGATCCGAATCTGTATTGTTCTAAAGAAAGGAGCTATAAAACAAAAAAGCTTCAGATTTCTCTGAAGCTTTTTCTTAGTAGCCCGTAGCGGAATCGAACCGCTCTTACATGGATGAAAACCATGCGTCCTAACCGATAGACGAACGGGCCTGTTTTTCTAATGCGGGTGCAAAAATGCAACTATTTTTAAAATACACAAAAAAAATCTTTTACTTTTTTTTAGTTATTCTGAAAAAGCTTCGGAAGTGTCTGCAGGTTAGCGATTTTGGTTTACTATAAAATATAAATCTGCTAAAGTCCCGCGCCCGGGAGAGTTCTTTTTGGGAGAATGTCTTCTCATTATTTTAAGATAGTAAAGACAAAAAAACTTTAAAATTTACTTTTCTTTTCATTTATATTGGCAAGTTAAGTGGTATGTTTGCTGGCAGTTCGGCGAAAATAAAACTTAAAATTAGAGAGATATAGTGACAGATAAATTACAGATTAAAGTTCATAAAAAATTACACGGTCTGGATCATTTAAGGGCTTTTGCTATTGTTTTAGTTTTCTTTTTTCATTATTATATCGTAAGTGACGGAAAACCTGATTGGCTTCCTGATGTAGCATCATTTGGTTGGACAGGAGTTGATTTATTCTTTGTGTTAAGTGGATTTTTAATTTCTTCTCAACTATTTCTTCAAATTAAAGAAGAGCAATTAATTTCCTTTAAAGCTTTTTTTATCAAACGGTTTTTTAGAATTGTTCCTGCTTTTTTGGCAACAGTTGCGATTTATTTTTGCTTCCCGTATTTCAGAGAAAAGGAATCGCTGCCACCCATTTGGAAGTTTCTCACTTTTACTCAAAATTTCAATCTTAATTTAATGGATTACGGAACATTTTCACATTGCTGGTCGCTATGTGTAGAAGAACATTTTTATCTTTTTTTACCTCTTATTTTAATATTTCTACAGACTTTTAAACTCTTCTCTAAATCATTCTGGGTATTGATAGGCCTATTTGTATTCGGTTTTGCGATCAGATTTTATAGTTTTAGTCATTTGTACCTGCCGAAAATTGGTGAAGAAAATAGTTGGATGTACTGGTATAAATTTATTTACTATCCGACTTACAATCGCTTAGACGGACTTTTAGTGGGTGTTTCTATTGCAGGAATATATCAGTTTTTACCAAATTTATGGACTAGACTTTCAAAATATGGTAATCCATTTATTGTATTAAGTTTATGTGTTTTGACAGGTGCCTATTTTTTATGTGAAGACTTACTGACCTTAAGGGTAGCTGTTTTTGGATTTCCATTAATTGCACTTGGTTTTGGTTTTATGGTTGTAGGTTCGATTTCCCCAACGAGCTTTTTATATAAAATGAATTCAAAAATCACAACGTTTATCGCTAATCTTTCTTTTTCAATTTATTTGACACATAAAGGAATAATTCATACAACCCATCAGCTCTTAAAAGATTTTGAAATAGAGCATAATGTCATGCTTCTGATTTGCATGATAACTTGTGTTTTAGGAGCGTATATGCTTCACCTGACAATAGAAAAACCATTTATGAAAATAAGGAACAAAACTATAAAAGAATAGGAATGTTATTCCCTGCAAGCGCGGATATAGTTAGCGGAAATTCAGTACGAAATTCAAAATAGTGCAAATATTAAAAATTAAGTACCTAAAAATGTAATACCGGATCTTTACTTCAACTCAACAAAAAATTGATTTATGTATTTACAGTTTGTACTTTTGCGCTTATGAATGATAATTTTATAAATGAATATTTTGGAATTGGAATACAAAATGGTAAAACGCCTGAAAATTTGGGTGTTTTATGGAGGTCAGCCCAAAATTTAGGCGCTACTTTTATTTTTACCATAGGGAACCGATATGCGAAGCAAGCGTCTGATACTCATGATGCGGTAAAAGCAATTCCTTATTTTCATTATGATACTTTTGAAGCTTTTTTTGAAAACTTACCCAAAGGGGCACGATTGGTTGGTGTCGAATTAGACGAAAAAGCTTCTGATTTAGAAACCTTTGAGCACCCAAGACGTTGTGTTTATTTATTGGGAGCAGAAGATCATGGCCTCTCCAAAAAAGTAATGGCTAAATGTCATCACTTAGTAAAATTTAAATCGGTAAAAAGTTTGAATGTGGCGGTTGCAGGAACTATTATTATGTACGACAGAAATTTACCTAAACCGCGATCTTAAAAGAAACTCGCTATCCAAGTGACGTAGTCGACAAATGAAAAGTGCTTTTATTTTTGAAATGATTGGTAAATCCGAAAATAGGGTTTAATTTAGTCCGATACCCGCTGTATCGCGACGTCACCAAGTGCAAAAGAAACTATGAATAAATTACAACATTTCAAAAATATAATTTTCTCCTTACTGTTAATCTATGCTTGGATTTTATATAATTTTTTTGATTATTATAATTCTTTGAAATATTCTTTTAGTATGCTTACACTTTACTTTAATTTTATAAATGGAACATTTTTTGGAATTGGAACAGGATTTATTTTAATACTCTTGAGAGTATTCTTTTTTTCAAAGAAAAATAAGCTAAGGATGAAGTTGAAAAATAATTTTTGCTATATTTTTTCTGGGATTTTTAACTTGAATCTTTTTATTATTTGGTTCATTTCGATATTTATGAGGATTATTGATTTAGATCTAGGATGCAAATTCCGGTTATATTGATCACCCCATTCCGTTTTAAAGTGAGCACCTGATTCCAGTTCAAAATGACCACCTAATTCCGGTGCAAAGTGAGCACCTCCGTTTTGATTAAAAACTATATTTTT
>NZ_QWDM01000028.1 GCF_003996965.1 Flavobacterium cupreum
AAAAAATATAGTTTTTAATCAAAACGGAGGTGCTCACTTTGCACCGGAATTAGGTGGTCATTTTGAACTGGAATCAGGTGCTCACTTTAAAACGGAATGGGGTGATCAATATAACCGGAATTTGCAAACTAGCATTAGAATAATCTTTTGATGAATTAAATCTTAAGATGTTCATTAAGTTGTCTTTACTGATAGTATCTTGAACTCCATGATTATTTTTTATATAATCAATCACCAGGCTGACCTTTTTTCCACTGTCTTCAATAGTTTTTTTACTTGTTTTATCTGACAAGCTTTCAAAAAGATCATTCGTTTTTAGATAATAATACAAGCTTTGTTCTAGGTAAGTCCTAAGTAATAGAGCAAATGAATAAAATTTTTCATTTGGTAAACTTTTCAATTCGAGAAACAAACTATCTAATTTATCATTATTAAAATAGATATCAGTATCTTTAGGAATCACTCTTTCAAAGAAAGTATTTTTTATTGCCTTTTTTCTTCTTTGATTAATTTTTGCTTTTTCTTCATCTAGATTAGATTTTTGCTTTGTAGCCTTACTCACCACTGATTGCTTTTCAGGAACACTAAGGTTAAAATCAGCATTTGCTTTTAACTTTTTTACAAATTCTTTTTTATCATCTTCTTTATTAAATTCCCTTGAGAATCGTTCAGAATCAATTATAATTTTAAAAATAATAAGAAGTCTTTTGTCAAATTCTTCTCTAGGGATATTAATTATTAATTCTCCATTTTCATCATCAAAATCAATTCCTAAAAGCAATCGTGCTTCATCATAAGAATAAAATCTTTCTAAATTTGTAAAATCAAATTTATCTATTTCAATAATAATATCTTCTTCTTTTTCAAGGAGCTCTTTGCCTTCTAAAAATAAATTGTATGCTTTTAGAGGCTTAACAATTTTAGTAATAGATTCATTTAAAACATCTGCTATATCTTCAATTGATAATCCATCTTCATAATACATGTCAGCTACAAATGCATATTGATTTCCTGTTTTCCATTTTTGCAACGAGTCTCCTTTATGTCTTTCATAAATTATAGGATTAGCTAATAGTCTATTTGGAGCTATATAACACTTTAGTTTTTTTCCAACTGGAAAATTGTTTTTTAAGATATTTTGAAGTAAAATATTTGCTTTCGCTTTTGAAAGATATTTACTCGGGTCTTGCAAAAGCTTTAACGCACCTGTCCTTCTATTTCCTTCGAGGATAATCTTTTTGTCATTTTCTATACATATAATAGGTTCTTCACCAACAAAATATCCTTCTTCTGAAATCTTTTTTGCTAATTCATATACTTTTTCATTTGCAATTAAAAATTTAAGAATTTCAGGTTGATTTAAATTTACCTCCCTATACTTTAATCGTGGATTATTTAAATCTAAATGAAGTGAATTTAAGGAATATTCGTAATGCTCCCATAGTGAATAGTCAATATACATGTAATAAAAGATTTAAGTTAAGATTCTAAAGATATCAATTTAATAATAAAAATTCAGTCAATATTAAATCTTGTAAATTTCTTACCTGATGTAATGTTATTGAACTTCCAATTCTATCTCTGTACACTCTGAAATTTAGTATTTTTACTTTCATTTTTAATGTTTTTTTAAGCCCGCTTTAGATGGCTCCAATCTTATAATTTAGCATGCTTTTGAAGCATAAAATAAAAATTGCATCCACGTCACAAATAACAATAATAAATTCCTTATTGCATTACGGAAAACCGTAACAAGGAAGTGATTCTAAAAATTATACACAATAGGTATTTATACTGTTTTTTGATTTCAGAATTTATTTAGCTTTGTTAGGTGCAAAAAACCTCTGTCTATAGATATTTCTCAATTGGCTATGTTTATTATACTAAAAACCACTTCAAATGAAGTGGTTTTAGTTCTAAAGCTCTTTCGCTAAAATTATAAAAAAGTATTTTCATCTAATTTCCCTGCTATTATCGCCTTTTCAAGATGACCTATTGTAAAAGATTTTCTTTCTTTCTTTTTTTTGTTTGTTAAAAATCTAATAATTGCTGGTAATATAAAATCGCCTTCGGGACTAAAATAATCACTTGCCATAAATCTTGATACATCTACATTAAATCCTTTGCCAAAAGCAACTATGAACTCTACGGCATCCTCACCATAAACCCCTAAATCATTTTCAATTTGTGTTGACCGAGTTATTATTTGATCATTAACCGCAGATTGATTTACCACAAATTCCTTTAACTTATTGAATATTTCTTCATTCATGATATCCTTATTTTTTCAGAGTAGGACTATATTCAGTTATCTCATTTATCTTTTAAAATTTCAATTTGTTTCATCGATAATAAAAGAAAGAAATCTGAACTAATAATAGTGCTATTTTCTGCGTAGGTGACAGTTATATCATTCTCATTTTTACCTTCCCCAAATTTAGTATTATAACTTTCTCTATCAAATTTAAAACTAGAGCTTACCGCATATTCTTTGGCTTTCTCCCATTTCCCATTTCTGTAAATGTATTTAAGAACTTTTGATGTACCTGTTCCATTTTGAAGTATGATATAAGATATTTTGGTGGCTATTTCTCCTGACTCATTAGCTTCAACAATATAAAATTTATCATCCCAATCATTAAGATATTGGTTAAGGAGCTTATACCGTATTGAATTTTTATTCAATTGATTTAAATCTCCCACATCAATATATGATTTGAAAGCTTCTAATCTATTTTTATATAATGATTTCTGATATTCATCATTTATAGATTTTTCCTGTAGCTGCATTGAATTAGCAGTAGCTATATTCCAATTTATAAAAATTTTATCTGTTTTATTTTCACTATTATTTATATAGCGTCCACATGACGATAATGTTATTATCATTAAGCAATAAAAAATATTTTTCATTTTTTTAATTATATGGTTGTTTTCTTTCAACGACTCCTTGTTCCTTACGTATTTGAGAATCGACCGCTCTAACTTGTATTTCGCTTTCGGTCAATGTTCCTTTTGTTCCGTCGTCAGGGTCAATTTTTGTGTCATTTACTTTTACACTGCGGGTTCCTGTAGCATTTTCTTTAGCATGAGCTAATTCATGCCCAAGTCCAATAAAAGCTGGTCTACCTTTTGTTCCATCTGCATTAACGATAGTTTCACCCTTTCCATTTGGATTATATTTTACAGTTGAATCTGTTCCTGGTCCAGGACCTTTCGAAGTAATAAGACTATCCATACCAGAATCTGCTTTTGTACCATTATCACCCCAAGACTGTTCAACTGTAGTAGTTTTAGGTGATTCAATCAAACTAGATATCAAATCTGTTCCAATGGATAGTGTCTTATCTGCATTACTACCTCCTTTTTGTTCAATAGTAACTTTGCCATCCTCCGAAATAGTCAACTTATCATTCGTAAGTTTTTGTAAATCATTTAATGCAGTTTGTTTATATGATGCCGAGCCCCAAATTATGATGTCATTTGGTCCCATTCCATCAGGGTCAGTAAACCTCATAGGATTATTAAATGCATAATTATACGGTGACCACCTTCTCATTTGTTCCGCCAGCGGGTCGATGTTCATCCACCTGCCGATTGCAGGGTCATAATTACGTGCTCCATAATCGTACAAGTTAAGCCCCAGCTCGTCTTGGAGCTCCTTTCCGTTATACTTATACTTATAGGGTTCTGTAAACCTTTTTTATATAAAACAGCCCCTTGCAAAAAATCTCCATATAAAGAACGTCCGGTTACATTTTTCTACAATACGAAAGTAGATTTAGTTCAACTATTTTCCTAATAAATTTTCACTTATAGCTATAAAAAAAGCCCCCATTTAAAATGGGGGCTAACGTGTTTATGAAGCATAAATTTAAACTGCATTTCCAAATTCAAGATGATTTTTCACGAATTTCTTCTGTTCCTGTTTAAATTTAATATCTTGTTCAAGCTCATATTCTCTTTGTTTTTCAACTACCCTGTACCAGCTTAACGCCGGAATTACATTATCTGAATGTATCTCTAAACGTACAATAGTTTTTTCATTGGGCAAGCGATGCTCATTTAAAATTAAACTTAATTCCGTTTGTTTTAAATTGATATCCTCAGCAAATTTTTTCTGTACCTTATAGCTAAATTTAATATAAGTTTTAAGAAAAGATGCAAATGATCTATTCTTATCATATTCTCCTGACTTAGCATAATCCTCCATCAAGAAGCGCAATTGCAGAACTTTAGCATATAATTTTTGATTTTCAGTCAGGCTCTCTCTATTTTTTCTTCTAACTTCCGCTAGTTCTGCAGAGGATTCTTTTTCTTCCTTTTCAGATAGAGGATTCTTAAATACAATCGAATCCGCTACTTCTTCAAGGCTGTACTTTTCGTATATGTTTTTAGTTTTCATATCTGATATTTATTCATTAAATTAAACATTGGGGTACTTTCAAGATAGATTTGTATTCCGGCATTTTGAAACCCATATTGTGCCATATAGTAACTTTTTAACTCCGTTTTCGGATGCAGAGAAACAAAAGCATTATCAGCGTACAACCTAACTGATTCACGACATGCAAAGGCTATCAAATTTCCTGCTATCCCATCATAAATCTTATTCTTTCCAGTATTTATAACAGACGATGCCAACAATATTATCTCAACCCTGCTTTCACTTGGAATATCCTTAAGGGACATTAATCCTAAAATTTCATCATCATCCGGAAACTTCAATTTGTAAACGACATTCTTTTTTTCTAATTCCCAATCAAAATGGTAATCATCCTCTGTTATAAAAAGATAGTCTTCTTCTGAGACTAACTCTATAACAACATCTTTCTTTTGCGAACTCTTCACATGGGTTATTTCCATAATGTAAAAATACAAACAAATAATTTACAAATTTGTAAATTATTTGTTTTTTATAAATTATTTAATACTTCTTTTTAGCTTAGTAAATCCTGCGATATTAAAACTTTTTCATCCCAAAAATAACTATCATAAACTTGGAAAATAGCGGTTAATCATTTCTCTCTGATGCGAGCTGTTAACTTTAATATATTTTTCCGTAGTTCCCGGCCATTTATGTCCCGCCAGCTCCTGAACCTTTTCCAAAGAAATATTTTTCTCATTGAGCCAGTTGCAGATAACGCTCATTCTGATGGTCTGCGGATTGAGTTTCCGATCTGGAAACAATCCCCTTAAAGGCGCAATCATTGCATGAATGCTATCGACTGTAATAGGCTTGCCAAGTTTGGTAATAATCAGTTTATCTGTTTTAGATCGAAGCATTTGGGGTCGGGTTTCCTGCAGGTAATTGAAAAACAAGATCATCTGTCTGGGAACTAAATTCATTGTCCGCTTATTGAGATTGATGGAAGCTTTGATATAGACTGTTCCATTATCGAGATCAATATCTTTTACAGTAAGTCTTATGATTTCATCACTTGTAAGTCCCTGATAGATCAGCAGTGATAGTAAAACATTATTTCTAACGTCCAAATGCTTGTAACGGTTCTCACGCTCCAAGAGCAGTTGCAGTTCCGGACTGCTGAACAGATCCTGCACCTGTATCGCCTGATTGCTGTTTACTTTAATATTAAGGCGCTTGCAGGGATGGTCATTTCTGTAACCGCTCATTACCAGATAATCATAATATTTTTTGATTGCCGATAGAATGACAACACGATATTTGCTGTTGGACTGCCTTGCGCTTATTTCTTCCATATACTTGACGATATTCCCGTATTTGTAACGCTTGGCTTTCGGATTCAATTTTAAAAAGTGATTGATCGCAAACAGATAGCTTGATACCGTCTGTGGGCTATAATTTTGGAGCAGGAACTGCTCTAAGGCTTGTTTTGTCATAGCAGATTACTTAAAAGGTTACGACTGGTTTTCGTTTCTTGTTTTTAAGAGCATAGATATAGGTTGTATTGATATCGGAATGCCCAAGAAACCTTCTTATGAAATCAATCCCCGCATTATTCTCAGCCAGATGATTGGCTATGCTGTGCCTGAGGCAGTGGAGTGTGATATCTTTTTGGATAAGCTGGAAATCCTTGGTCTGCTCGATCATTTTCTTTAGGATATCATTCAGGTTTTCCCCTGTGCTACGCCTGCCTTTGGAATTGATAAAAAAGGCTTCTTCGATCTGGTTTTTCCCTGCAAGCCTCTGACTGCGCTCTTCCTGAACGTACTTTTTCAAGTAGCCCATAACCGTATCGCTCATGGGAACTTCACGTCTTTTGCTGTTTTTTCCGCTTCTCACTATGACCATTCCGGTAGCCAGTTTCACATCCTTTAAATCCAGCGCACTGATTTCAGAACGCCTAAGCCCGCATCCATAAGCTACGGAAAGCAGGGCACGTTCAAGTTCATTCTCGGCATGCTTGTATACCGTTTTTATCTCTTCAACACTGAGCGTATTTCTTGACTCTTGTGTTCCTCCCTCATAAGAGGGAATGTAATAGCCGTTTTCAATTTCCTTGTTTTCCATGAGGTTCAACAGGAACAGTCCCTGTACGAAAAGATGGAATTTGATGCTTTTCTGTGACAGCGTTCCTTCGCCCCTGAACTTTGGCCTTGCAATTAAATACTCGAAGTATTTAATAGATTCTTTGGAAGTCAGCTCCTGAATCCTGCTGATTCCCGATTCTTCCAGCCAGAGCAGGAATTCTATCAGGGTATTCTGGTACATCCTGCTGTTGCCGGTCTTATAATTCCTGACCTTTATAAAACTGTCAAAGGCATCCAAGAGCCTTCGGAAATCTTTATTTTCTATCCTGTTTTTCATTGTTTTTTGAGGTTAATTTGTGAATTATGCAAAGTCGTCGCTTGCGCACTCCGTGGAACACGGAACACCAGTATCGTATGCCCAGTAAATACAAGGTCTCCGGTGTTCCGCTGGCGTTCCGGGGCGTTCCATTTTTTGCTTTTTTTGTGTATTTTTCTGTGTTTTTCTTATTTTTTAAGATTCTAAAACTGCTCCAATTGTGCGCCCAGTTCTTTCCTGATCTTGCTTTTGAGTTTTTCCATGTTATCCCAGTAGCTGATTACATATTTGAAACCCCTGTTTACCGAGCCTTCAATAGCCTGAATGTATTCGAGTTCCTGCAACAACTGCATGTACCGGAATGAAGATGTCTTGCTGATATTGAGTTTCTGGCGGATTTCCCTATTGGTAAAACGGTGCGTCGTCCCATTCTGCTGGCTCTTTACGTAGCCTTTGAGATTTTCAAAGAACTGTCTTGTGCTTTTGTCCAGTTCATCCACTTTGATGATGATGGAGGTAAAGAAAATATCAACGGCAGATTTAACGTCTTCCTTGGTGGAGATCAGCCTGCCTTTGCTGTCTGTTTTTCTCTGGTACTGGTGCAGGATGGTAATCTGCGAAACAAAATTTTGAAATTGGCTGTTGAGCCTTCTGAGCATCTTGGCTTCAAGGGGAAGGGTAAGTTTGTCTGCAAATGGATTAATCACCTCATAGGATTTTAATACCCGCATGGCGTTTCTAAGCAGTTGTGTTGCCTGAACCTCGTTTTCATTGTCGCCTTTTCCTGCGATTTTCTTGTTTTGGATGGCTATGATTCGCATCGTCTGCGCCTGGCTTTCATCCACGCCCAAGATTACCGAACGGCTCATATTGTCATAGTACACCTCGGCTTTGGTCGTCGTGGTCATACTGGCAAAATGCGCCTGTACCTGTTTTATTCTTCCCCTGTTGTTTCCGAAAATGTCCTTGACCACCGTGGAGCTTGTCAGGAACTTTGCCGACTGCATTTCACGAAAGGCATATTGCGCCTCTTCGTCAAGACCGTCAAAATCCTGAATCACGATCAGTTTATTGATCAGTTCCTTATCCCTGTAATGGTATAGGGATTTGCTTGTAATACGGGTCATATTCATCACGTCTTCCTGAGGCATGCACTGCGCAATCCCATTGATCAGATGGCTTTTTCCTTCTCCGCTTGATCCCTGTACGATGGCATGCATCAGATACGGCATTTTATAACTCGAAGCGAGCACGAAAAGTACCATCCTGTTTTGTTCTTCCCCAACAATTCCGTTCTGTTCCAACAACTTGTTTATATTTTCCAGCAGGTTTGGTTTTGAAAGAAACTCGACTGCTTTCTCATGTGCCTGCGGTGTAAGTTCTTTTTCAGAGTAGCGATCCGTAACGGGATTTATTTCCGCATCAAAAAGTGCTTCCCGATGCTGTTCCAATAAATCGGTGAGCTGTAAAAAGTCTGTTTCGAGCTCCTGAAAGTCAAAGCCCTGTTTTTCTGAGAGTTCCCCGCACTGGCTCTGCACGCTTCCAAAATCGAAGAGGTCAACTTTGAGCCTGTGTTTCTTCTGTGTAGTATGTGCCACAATCTGTAATGATACCCTGAGGTTTCCCAAATCCATAGGCAGGTTGCCTACAACGAAAAACACTCCTGCGATGCCTGTATAGCTGATCTTGTAGCCGTTTACAATCTGCAGGGTGCTTCCTGTCTTTTCTTTTTTTGCACTTTTTAAAAGATTCGATATTCCTTCACTTCCATAATTGACCCACATGTCATTCAGACTGTGCCCCTCGGGAAGTTCCACTATTGAGAGTGGAACATCGGGTCTGATCTCCTGCATTTGTAATCTGATCTTTTCCATTTTCTCACCGCTTAAAGATTATTATTTCTTCCAATTCATATAATGACCTGATAACTTCCAAATGCTGTTCCAGCAGTTCCCCGTCATGCAGGGCAATGACCGCTTCCCTTTGATCCAGTATCCTGCTTTGTATTAGACTGGCGCAGTCAATGACAGTCGGCGCGAGATACAGTTTTTTAGTAAGCGGATGCGGATATGCAGGATAAATTCCTTTCTGATTTAAATATTCTTCCTTTGGGCTGTCCAGATCAAAACGCACTGCAAAATAATTTACAATGGTATTCTCTTTGTCCAGTAAGGGGAATACAAGCCCGTAGCGTCCAAAGACGGTATAGGCGGTCAGTGAATCATCCCGCACTCCTGCATCACTCTTGGTAATTACACCCAGCTCTTCAAACCTTTCTTTGGATTTCAAGGTTTTTCGGTGGTGGAACTGTCCTGAATTAAAGCCGATCCGAAGATCAGAATATTCCAGTCCGATGCTTTTAAGGTACTCCTTGGGCTTTAAAGCCTTCGCACTTCTGATGCCTGTTTCAAAAGACCGGAACAGTGTTTCTAAACTTTCCATAAATAGTAAAGGTTTTCCATTATTTTAGGCGGTAAGGCACGCCCAAGCCTTTGGCGGTACTGCTTTATATCTAAGAAGGTATAGAAGTCTGCCGGCAAATATAAAATGCAGTTTTGAATTTATTGCAGTAATGGTAAGGGCTGGCACTATTTGTCTTTCGATGGCGTTAAGTGCTCAGGACAATTTTTTTTTCGGGGCTGGGTGACCCAGCGATCTTGCAGACAGGTGTCGGCTAAATGAGTTAAAACTGAACCCAGCTTTCATAATTGCGGAAAATCGCAGGGCGGACACCTGATGCGATAAATTAAGGAGATGGTTTGGTACATAACCGGGGAATTGTATTTTTAATAGCAGGCAATTAAAAAAATCCCAATTATGTATCCTATCAATTTTTTATATACGGTACATTGAAAATCGTGTTTCATACATTTGATGTAAATAATAAATGCTTAGAAGTAGATTAAAGCTTTGGTTTCCTGCGCTTATCCTTGCGTTTCATCTGATTGGCAAATGCTGTTTCCTGAAAATCTTCCCCTTGGTTTTCAGGCAGTAAGCTTCCAAACGCTTCAATAATATTGTTTTCCTGCCCGTTTTCGGGCATATCTTCTTTCCCTGAAAAGTCGGACTGGCTGTACGGCTCGCTGATCTGGTTTCCTGCAGGGGCAATTTCCTGTGAAACAGTGTTTTCTTTTTTGGACAGGTCTGCCTTATTGCCGTTATTCCACCAGTCATTGAATACATTGGCCGAAAGGTTTTTGCCGAGCTCTGAACCGTTGCAGACACAGCGGGATTGGTGGTCGATAAAAGTGATGCCGTATATACGCCCCTGGGCATTTCGGCGCACCACGACATTTATCCCTTGTTCTAAAAGCTTATTCTTGAATTCAGATTCGTTTGGAGTACCCTGCATTGCTGATTCAATCCTGCCTTTGGCTGATTCCTTAGCGGGACTGCCTTTTAATTTCGTCCTGCTCTGTTCATAGTGGGATTGCAGTTGAACTAATCCGGCACCTTTTCCAAACAGCGAAGCCTTGAAGGGATTGCTGGCTTTTTCTCCCTTGTCATTGAGCGCAAAATATACCAGTCCCTGTTTTGGGATTCCGTTGTATTCGCCCTTGATTTCTTCGGCTGTAATCTTGAAAAGGGACAGCAGGGCATTATACGCCCCAAAAGTCTGGAACTGGTAATATTTGGGCAGATGGCGGATTACCGAAGCCATCTGGCTTTTTACATCTCCCGCCTTATAATCAACTGGACTGAATGTTTGATTTTGTGAATTTTTCTCTTTATCCACAGCCGAGATCAGGCCGTATTCTTTTTCGAGTGTCCGGCAGACCGCCATAGAGTGTCTTTTTTCAAATTTGTCTGATATTTTCCTACCGTCCCCGTCCACGCAGACCGATACGATATGGATATGCGTGCGGTCAATATCGGTGTGCTTGAACACCGCAAAAGGCTGTTCCCCGTAGCCCATCTGCTTCATATATTCCTGCGCCATATTCTCAAAATCAGTATCGTTTACGGTATCTTTGGGGTCAGGGTTTAGTGAGATATGTAGTATCGGTTTTTCCGTTTTTCGGTTGGCCAGCAGATGCAGGTCAAAAGAACGGGATAACTGCTCCATGGAATAGCTTCCGTCAGGAGCTTCGATAATCTTCTGTGTAAACAGAATATGGGCATTTTCTTTTTCAACCTTTTGGTAATTGTAGGCCAGTGCACCATACAAGCTTGCGCCTCTTGCTATTTTCGCTATCATCTCATGGGTTTTCTTTCAGGTGCTTTGCTTCAAATTCCCCCGTAAGCTGTATTATCTTTTGTGACAGCAAAGCAAGTTCTGCTGTCTGTTTTTCCAGCTTGTACAGATATGCCAGGGCTTTCTTTTCGGAAAAATTACTATTGAGCATTTTTACAACCTGATTGTAATTTACCCCCACAGCCCTGAACTGCCCGAATAAAGAAGTCAGGCGCACATAATATTCCATTGCAGTCTTGTCAACCTTTATCGTTTTGATGCCCTTTTGGAAAATGCACGCCGTGATAAAGTGCGCCATAACATTCATGCCAGACTGCTCATAAAGGGTTAGAAAACGGGCGTTTTCCTCGGCGGTAAGACTGATCGAATAGCGGTGCACGGCGGGATCTGCTTTGGGATGCCTGCCTCCTTTATACGCTCTGGGTGTATTGCTTTTCACTGGATTTAGTTTATTATTGGTCTGGGGATTTTATTCCCTGCCTTTTCTTGGTCTGCTCCGGGTATTACTCCTACATGCCTAAGCCTTTTTTCTTCGGCATATTTTCTTGTTGCTGTTCATTCTGCTCTGTCTTAAAATCAATTTTCAAGGGCTGGTTGGTACGCTGTCTGAGTGACTCTTTTTCAGCCGGGCTTAGATTATTGTCCCCGCTATAGTTTAGGTTACGTAAAACCGTTTTCACCGGTCCCATAATATCCGCAGGCTTTGCAGGCTGTTGTGCAGGGTTCTTTTCCTTTGGGTCAATTTTGATTACCAGAAATTTTCCTAACAGTTCGCTGATCCCTGTTTTTGTCGGGTTTCTAAGCTGTCTGAAAAAATTGGAAAAGAAATTGGTTAAAAAATTTCCGCCCCTGTCTATCCTGATAAACGGATTGCTCTGTCTGATGACCTTTTTTTTGTTTTTTTTCTTCTTTTCTTCTTCCGGTTTTGGCGGTGTGAACGGCTTTTTTTTCTTTTTCTCCACCTTATCCTTTTGCTTGTCTTTTTTCATGGTCTTTGATTTTAAGCCAAAAGGTAATTCTTATAGGTTCAGGCTCTGCTTTTTGGCACTCTGTGGCTTTGTTTGGCGGGACATGTCCGGTTTTGGACGGGATGGATTTTTATTTTATCCCAAAGAAATAATAAAAAAAAAACTAAGATAGGACGGGCTGGATCAGCCTGTCCAAAAGACTACGGCATAATGTCTTGCTCGCGTACTCCCAAGCCACCCTTCGGGACTTATTCCGTTTCCTTTTGGCCTGTCTGCATCCCGTCCTGTGAAACTGCTTTCTTTTTCTTTTTTCCCTTTTTCTGTTTTCTTTGGAAAAATATTTTTTTTCTTGGTTTCTGTACAGGCTCAGTTGAGTAAGGTTTATAAATCTGCAAAGATTAAGGGTTTATAAAAAAATATTTTTTACCTAAAAACTTAAAAAATGGGTTTGTTCTTTTCATTGAAGCTTGCCGTTATCTGCTGTTCGAACTCATGGAAATGATGTTCCAGCAGATTGCTGAGATAGGCATAGATGGTAATGTTGTCCTCTCCGATAACCTGAACGATACGGGTGAGCTTTTTGTGGTGGTCGGGATCGATATATACTGATTTGCCGTGGCGTGCAGTACTTTTTACTTCCCTGAAAAATATACTTTCATAGTCAGCCTGATTATTCCTTTTTGCCCGGCTCTGCTCTTTTGCTGTCGGCTTTTCCTTTTCTGGCTGTTCAGCAGGTGTTTCCGTATCGACATTAAACCCTTCTTTTCTCACTCCATCCACCATCAGATCCATCATTTTTCCTTCATCGATATCAGGTGTCACTTTTTTTTCATTGTCGCTGTTCATCGTTTTTATTGTTTTTTTATTGTCAATTTTCGTTTTTCTTTTAAACAGTAGCGTATAACTGCACCTGTTTTTATCCGTAGCTCCTGTACGGTTAAAGGAGGTTCGACTGCATAAAAATGAACACAGCTGTCCGTCTATCTTATCTGCTGTACAACTAATTGTGTCCGGTGCTGTACGGTTGTAAATGATGCCTTTGTTGTTGTAGGTACCGTCATTTGTCTTTTTTGGCATTGGGAGCCACGTATCACCGTTTGTACGTTTCTCTGTTTACCTGATTTATTATCTGCTGGGACAAATAACAGGAAATATGGCCAGACTCTAAGAATGTGGCGCTCGAAGGCATTATTTGGACTTCATTGGCCTGCTTGTAAAAAGCTATTATTCAAATACTCGTATCGAAATTCGAAATGGGAACTTCTGCTTTTTTCTAAAAGAAAATTACTTAATAACCATTACATAAAAAAAAGGGCAACAAGCCCTTTCAATTAAAATCCATATGTAAAAATATTTTCGAGAGAAAATAGCAAGTTGTGTTCTGAGATGCTTGAAATACTTTCCGCATCTCAAAACCACTTGCCCTGCGGGGCTGGAAAACGGCTCCGAAGTCGCACGTTTTGTTAAAATTACAATTGGGAAAAAGTTATTTGGAATCACTTTTATTTTTTTCATTTAAATACTTTCTGTAAAGCAAGTCCAGCAGTTCTGCTTCTTCCAAAGGGATCAGCATTTCTATTACACGCAGAAGACTCCCAACATACTTTTCTGCATCCCGGACGTTATTTTCACCGCATTCAATTCCATCCAAAGCAAGTTCTGCTGTTTTAAGAAGATCTGTTATCATGCAGAAAAGGTCTCTGTATCCTTCCACATTTAGCTCAATAGTGTACATATCGTTTCCGGTTTCCGATACAGGCTTGAGCATTATGAAATAACGCTCAGGGTTCTCTATGAGCTCACTTAATTTGATTTTATCATTTTCCATGATCTTTATTTTTAAATTGATTAATCATTTATCTAATATATTTTTTGAAATTTTCATCATGTCGTGTTTTTAAGATTTTTATCAGGACTGTTGAAATAAGTATAGACCGATTCTAAAAACAGCCTTGCTAATGCAAACCATGTCATAAGGTCAATGTGCTCTCTCAGTTCAGGATCGCTGTCCAATTCTAATGCGCTCTCCCAATCAAAATCTGCACTTTGAATTCTCTGCTGAAACTTCTGGTAATAGTCTGTTCCTACCACTGTTATAACAACAAAGAGCAGTTCATGCACAAACTGGGAGCACCCGATAGATTTTAAAATATACCTCAGACTGTCAAAAGACATGTCATTTGGATTGGGATTTTCTTTCAGTTCATGACAAAAATGTATCAGCAGTTGCAGACACGAGAGCAGTCCCGCTGTTTTAACGTCCTGTATCTCCGTATCAATAATTTCAAGGTCACCTGAAAGTAATTCTTCCAGATCGTATTCCTGCAACAGGTCGGGATACCTGTCCAGTAATAAATCGAGCTTGGGGTTTTGCAGTTTGCCAAGAAGTTCCGAAATACCGCTTTCGAGATTCTTTTTTGAATTCCCAAGGAGCATGTCCAGTGCTACCTTTGCCTGTGCTGTTGATTTTACAAGCTTTTGATCTTTATTGAAGTTTTTATTCTTTTTCATATTAAAAATTTATAATTAGTATAGTTGCGAGTGTGCAGGTATTCTATTGTGTTACCGGATTGCTATCGTTAAGGCAGTCATCTTTTTTAATCTTTTCAAGTCCTCTTTCCCGCATAAGCTGGCCTGCATCCATCATTTTAACCAAATAGATATAGGCTGTGGTCAGATCTCCATCAGATTCTACAGTGTGGGGAGACAGTGAGAGATGTGTTATTTCGCATAGGAAAAATTCAAATTCCCCCAGCGATTTCTCAGCAAATGCTTTTTTGAACACGGCAAAAGGATCTGCATACTCTTTGGCAGTCAGTGAAGCCTGATGCAGGACTGATCTGCAATCAGATGTTTCTTTGATTTTCCACTTTCTGCTCTTGGATTGCAGGCAGTAACAGGCTTTAATAAAAGAGTGCATTGCAGTATAGAAAACAAAGACTTCTCCCGGATAATCTTTTTTATATACTTCTCCTTTATTGGCATAAGACACCACATCTCCCAATGTATGTTTATAGGAATCTAGATGCGCATAGTCAAAAAAAGCATCGACCACCTCAAACGGATTTCCTATCTCATAGGCTGACCAGAAACTGGTTTCAAAAGACATTTTATTCTTTTTCATAATTTATATAGTTTCATTATCCATTTTCTCTTTTAATTTTCCTGATCACTGGCCTGCTTTTTTAAATTATCCAGTCTTTCAAGCTCTTGATATCCCAAAGTGTACATCTCATTATAAAAGTCTTCGCACTTGGTGTAGAGTAGATTGCTGTCATCAATACTGTCCCGATTGAGATCTTTATGCTTTATCATGTCTATATG
This sequence comes from Flavobacterium cupreum, assembly GCF_003996965.1. Classification (GTDB taxonomy): domain Bacteria; phylum Bacteroidota; class Bacteroidia; order Flavobacteriales; family Flavobacteriaceae; genus Flavobacterium; species Flavobacterium cupreum. The sequence continues at coordinate 15,257 of NZ_QWDM01000028.1, forward strand.
GGCAGAAAGCAGTTCCCTGAGTTTTCTGTCGGGTTCTGAATCCGAAAAAGGCAGTTTTATTTCTGGGATGCATCCCAAAAGCCGGAACAAGTAAGGGATGGAATATATAGCAGGATGGTAGCTTAGAAAAAGGTCTAGCTGGGCAGTTGCCACCAGCTGGACAGCCTGCTGGATAAGGGCATTTTTTACAAGTACCTCGTCTGGCTCGGTGCACTCTTGGGCTGTCATCAGAAATTGTTCAGCCCCGAGCATGCGGTTCTTCCAATAATTTCTGGTAAATTCAATATCCCTTTCTGCATCTGCATTTATGGGATAGACAGTATACTGGCTGTCACTGTAAGCCAAAATGCCATTGTCCATAACTTTATCAAGGAAATACTTTTGGTTATGGCTCTGACTGCGCAGGTTTTTCACCCTGTGAATTAAAATGGTAGCCGTATATTTGTTTCCAAACTTTTCCTTTATCAAAGACTGTAATGACGGCACGGCATTTTCCTTATATTCACTGCTGAGCACCAGCAGGTAAAAGTGATAGCCCGGCAACTGTTTATTAAATAGCTTCTTGTTTTTTTCCTCTTCATCAATATTGATCCTGGAATATCCAAAGCAGTAAACCGCACGTGTTTTTAAAAAACCTGCAATGGCTCCGCTTACTTCTGACAGCGCATGGCCTATGAAATAGTTTGAGTTCATTTTTTCAGTCAGGATTGACTGGCCTGAAAATGACTGCTTGTCAAACTGCTTCATTTTTGATTTGAATTCCTTTTTATAGCCCGAAAAAAGACTGCGGAGCTCTTTTTCCAAAAGCTCAAATTTTAGCTTTGCCCTTTCCAAGACAGCTGGATTGATAGCAATATTAATCGTATTGTCACGATAGTAAGTATGGGCAGTGCTGAGCATGTCGATAATCTGCTTGTCTTCATGAGTGCCATAATCAAGTATTTCTTTCAGGTATGGGACAAACCTCACCACTATCTTGTATTCATGCTGGAGACTCGGCCTGCCCATATCTTCGCCTATTTCTCCGATAAGAAACCACGAATAACAGCAGTAGAGATTCCAAATGGCCATAGACATGAAATAGCCCGCCTCTTTACTGTTATTACTTTTCATGTGGTCGGATGCTGTACGAAAATAATATAGAATATCTTCCATATTATCTTCAAAGGAAAATTTTGCCAAATGCATAAGTACTTTTTCATCGCTATTTAAAGGATAGAACACTTTATTGTCCGGCTGATAATAAACCAGCTCAGTTAGGGTACAGTGGCGGATTAGATAGGGGAATCCCTCTTTAAATCCCTGCGAGGCACGGAACGCATTGATAAACTTGAAAATGAACTGAGGATGGCAGTCCGTTATTTTTTTCGATACTTTCTCTATTGCATCCCCGCTGTATCCGCAGTTCTTTTTCAGGATAAAGGTTACTATAATCGGCTGACTGCCCTGACCATTATTGGAGATGTAGATCGTTCCTGCGTGTACAAAAGTCAGCAGGTCTGTAATTGCTCCTTCCAATTGCTCCCGCATTGGCTGGTTCTCTGGAATTTTTAACGTGTAATCCATAATTTAATAATTTGAAGTTGTACATAAAATGAAAAAATTGTATTTTTGCTTAACACACAGGCAAGTAAGCAATTACCCGTTTAGTACCGTATCAATTTGTCACGTACCGTACAAGACTGATTTCTATATTGCACACAGGAGTGCCTTTTTTATTCTTAATTATTATCTTTGAGCTATGAGTACAGTAACAAAACCAAATCACATAGGGCGCAAAATCAGCCGTATCCGCGAACTAAAAGACATGAAACAGGAAGCACTGGCGCAGGCTTTGGGAACAAACCAGCAGGCGATTTCAATTATGGAAAACAGCGAGACGATAGAAGAAGAAAAATTAATCGAAGTAGCGAAAGCTTTGGGTGTAAGTGTGGAAGCAATCAAGAACTTTTCAGAAGAAGGTGTGTTTAATTATTTCAATAATTTTTACGATAATAGTCAGGGTGCAAATTTTGGAAGCAACAATACATGCAATTTTAATCCATTAGACAAGCTAATGGAATCCGTAGAAAAGAATGAAAAACTTTACGAGAGATTATTGAAAGCAGAACAAGATAAAATCGAATATTTAGAAAAACTACTAAAAGCGAAATAAGCTTTTATAAAATGATATATATTAATTCATTAAGAGACTTTCGAGTCTCTTTTTTGTTTCCAGACATTTATATATTTTAATAAAAGCGTTGTCCTAAAAATAGTGTGTACAATTTATAATTATTATTTTGATTTCTTAAAAATATTACTACCTTCAATATTATTCACCTTAAAATTAGTGACATATGACAGAAGAAGAAGATTTTATTAGAGTTGCAACAAATGTATTTAGTGGAGTTAAAGTAGTAGATTTTTTGAATGATAAAAGTGTAGTACAAAAAGTAGAAGAAGCAGAAGGACGCTTAAATGAATTCGAGAAACAAACCAATAATGTTATACAGATATTAGATGATCGTATTATGTTTGGACTAATTGATAAAGATGAAAGAGATCGACTTGTTAATGAAATAGTGAGAATAAAAAACGAATATTTGAACAATTAAATAATAAGGAAAGTTGCTGAATAGCAACTTTCCTTATTTTATTAGAAATTAATATTTAAGTTCTGTATATGACTTTTTTTAATAATCTTAGATATATTAAGTTTCTTCTTTTGGCACTTATGCTGGCTAATGCTGTACTATGGGTTTTATTTATTGACAACTACTATCATACTTTAAAATTACAAAAAAAGCTTGATCAGATAAATAAAGAGCTTTATTTGAAAGAGATAATCCAGAAAAAACAGTTGAAAGAATATGAAAAGAAGGCAAAACAGCGTCAGAAAAAGCTTGAACGGATGAGATCTGAAATTAAAAATAGTATATAAAAAATTGATCAAGCAGATCAGTATTTGATTATTTTTGTATTGTAACATTTTAATTTTTCTAATGAAAAAATCACTTCTGACCTTTCTGGTTTTAGCTTGTAGCTCTATTTATAGTCAAACAAAAAAAGACACTACTGATCTTCTAAACTTCGAGTATCGGAATTATGATATAACTCCCTGCCAGACCTGTCCGCTTAAGCCAGGGGATAAAGTGCCTTACACACATCCTTATGCAAAATATATAAATGATGAAAGTCTATGGGAGTGGATAGAGATTGACCTTGGTGTAGGGAAACCGCAGAAAGTATATGATCTAAAACCTCAGTATAAAGATACCCTGCGATGTTATGACGGTACGATAATTGAAGTCCCGTTTTGGATTAAAAACAACACTAAGAAAAATAGAAAAACCACTCCATGAAGGAGTGGTTTTTTATTTTATTAAAAATTGCATATGCAAAATGAAGTAAATCTACAACATTGGTTTTGTGGGTATATCTACATTACTACTTTTTTGCTATCAATTTCCTATAGCAAAACCAGACTAATCCTAAAAAAGCTATCACCACTGAGACTATCTTAGAGATAACAAAATAGTCAAGAACATAGTATGTGTCGCCATAATTATAGACGAAGCGGTTTTCCTTCAGCAAAAAACCTGTGGTCAGTACAAGAGCAATAACCAAAGTTAACGAAATTATAATTCTATACTTTTTCATAAATTGACATCATCTAAAAAGAAAGCGTTAAAATAAGTAAAATTGCCCATATCTACATCTGCATAATTTATATTAGGTATTATTTCCGTCACCAATCTATCAGGGAACTTGTTAAAATTCATTTCACCTAGAATGTTACTTATAATTGCTAAATGAGATTGAAATTTTCCAGTTTCCGCTTGTAAGTCTCTTTCTGGCAGTGTTGTCCAACGATACGGCTCTAACTCTATAATGTTTTTTAAGGTATAAGCGTAGTAGTATGGTACCAATAAGCTTATATTAATGCATAATTGATATAACACATTTTCTTCAATAAAATCAATCTTATAGCTGAGACATCTATCCGAAGATTCTAAAGTTAAATTCTCAAAATCTTTTAAAATCTCGTTTTCCTTTAACTTGTTCAATATTTGTGAATCTAAGCGTTCTTTATGAATTACAGCAAATGAAGAATTTACTTTATCGATGAGATTTTTGAATTCAAAACTATCGACATATAAATCTCGATTGTTCATTGCACAAATACCTACAGGATAGAATGTATATGCTAAATTTTTTAAAATTATTTCAATCATAATATTACTCGTGTTTAAAGACGGTTGGAGTAACTGAATGGTTCTGTGAATTAAAATTTACTCTTGCCCCCGGTATACTCATTTGATATTCTCTTTTAAGTTCTGTTCTAAAATATTGTTCAATTTGCATTGGAGATGCTTCTGTTCCTGCAAATAGGTTAGCTGTTTTTGACATAACTCGATTAACAATATTTGCGGTCGCCTGTGATGCGACCTCGTTTGTTATATCGGTATTACCAACACTTAGATTTGCTGGAACAGTGAAAAGTATTGCTTGATTAAAAGTTAGAATAAAATCATAATTTATTTTTACTCCGTTTGGTCCTATTTTAACTAATGCTACATTAAAGTACATTCCCATTACTGCTGATTCTTGCCACCCCTTCTTTGTTTTAAATTTAAAGGACTTTGGGTCTGGATAGTCCTCAATTGATGCACTTTTAGTTGACTTGTTTGTCCCAAAAGAATCTGTTTCACTCTCATCTCCATTTCCTTCTGATTTTTTTCCATCTCTATTTGCATCTGCACCGCCTCGACCATCTATATCATTTCCGTTATCATCTATTTGTTTTCCAGAATTATTCGAAAAAGTACCGTCATTGTTGTTTGTCCATTTTGTTCCACTTTCCGAATTCATCAGCTTATCCATGAACGATTGAGAAAGCATTCCATCAGGATCAAGGAAATACATTGGATTATCCATTGCGTAGCAATATGGCGACCATCTGCGACCTTTTTCCGCCAGAGGATCAATAGATAACCACATCTACACCATATCAGCCTCGCCCGAGCGTCTGTTTTTTTGTAAGAACGTATATTACTTTTTCAAAAATAGCTTTTTTCAATTGAAAAAAAAAGTTGGATTGGATTTGTTAATTTTT
>NZ_QWDM01000029.1 GCF_003996965.1 Flavobacterium cupreum
CAACAAAATAATGTAAAGTAAAATAGAATACACATTGTGTAGCTACAGCTAAAAGAACAGATTGACACAGACTATTTTACATAATCTTTTACTTTCCATAACCATTGTTATGTAAAGCTTTACATAAAAACGGGGAACGCATCTTTATAACGGCAAAACTGCCCGATTATATAAGGGTTGGTAACGATGATTTGATTGAAAAATATCTTTTCCTGACCACTTCCCATGACGGAAGCGGAAGCATAACCGCAGCATTCACCCCCATACGTATCGTATGCAACAATACCCTGAATGCCGCTATGAACAATAAGACCAATACCGTGCGTATTCGCCATACCTCAAATGCCAAACAGCGTTTGGAACAGGCACACAAAGTAATGGGTATATCAGATATGCTGTCTTCGCAAATGGAATCCATTTTTAACCATTGGACAAAAATCCGAATAACGGACAATGAAGTGAAAAAACTAATACAGTCCGCCCTTGTTCCGAGTAAAGAAGTGCTCAAAACTATACAAAATGGAAGGGAAGACGAATTATCTACTTGTTTTACCAATATGGTCGATAACGCATTTGAATATGCCATGAGCAACCCTACACAACTGATGGACACCACCAAAGGGACTGTTTTTGGGGCTTACAATGCAATCACAGGATATTTTCAGAATGTTAGAAATTACAAAGATGAAGAGGCTAAATTAACTTCCCTTTTGATGGGTGGTACAGGACAGATTCGCACACAGTCTGCTTTTAAACTTTGTGTGGATTTTGCAAATAAAGGCTCAGACGCTTTGATTCTGAATTAGCTAATCAGGACAGGCATAACCTGCCTGTCCTTTTAAACCCTGACATCATGATACAGATAGAAGATAAAAACGGAGAAAAATTTGAGGTTACCAATTTAGCCGAAACGATAAAGCAGGCAGATTATTTCAGGAATTTTTCCCATACCGATAAACGCTTTGAAGAGTTTGACCGCAAACGACAAGTCTATTGGCAGGATCTTTATGAGAAGCTAATGAAAATCAGTAATTTAGATGTACAACAAACTAAACAGTAAAGCAATGGAAACCAATTTTTTTAAATCAATCCTTTCCCTGCAGGTAGCAGGGAACTGGAAAATAAACATAGCCAAAGAAGATACAGAAAAACTCATTGTTTCGGTGCTGTTCTTTAATGATACCATTGGTGATGATGCCCGTAAAAAAGTACCGCCTATTCTGCTCAAAGGTACGCCAGAGGAACTCGACAACGGATTTTTTGAAGCCATTACAGAGCCTGTAAAAGATACGGCAATGCTTTTTGCCAATATGGAGCAGTTCCTTAAAGAAAAAGAGCAGGCAAAAATACATTCTCAAATGGAAAAAGACGACATTCTGAAAAGAGATAAGGAGAAATCCGAATTGCAGAAACAATACGAATCAGCCATGAAAAAAGCAGACGAACTCGAAACGGCAGGTAAATTTAAAGAAGCATGGATGAAAGTGCCTCCCGCTGACCTGTATCCTGAATATAAGGACATTATTCACGCCCGCAAAGCTGAGCTTTCTGATAAGTTCCCGATAGACCTTTTCAATGACCCCAAAACCGAAGAGCCATGTTAACAGCCACCACCTTAGAGCGCATTTTTATCTTCAGGGATAAAGAAGTAGATATAAAACTCGCCGACCCATCGCCATCATTCAGCCCCGAAGCGGTACTCAATTTTTATGCGCATACCTATCCGATTTTAACCACGGCATCCATAGAAGGACCTGTTATAAATGACGATGCCGTGCAGTACAAATTTGTATCTCAGATCGGCACAAAAGGATAAACCATGAAAACAAAAACTATAACAGGCAATATCAAACTGCCCAAAAACAAAAAGTTATGCAGACTATACAGACAGTTAGGGGAATTCGCAGAAAATACAGACCGACTGCCCGATGCGTACCAAGTAAAAAAGAACCCGAACAGTTCCGCTCCGCTCGAACTCCTGCCGATGGTTTTTTAAGACATTCTTTTCTGCCATTGTTCGAAATGAGTAAAAAAATACCCGACCAATTTCAGGTAGAAAATGATTTTTTAAATTCTCTTGCTATCCTGACAGGATTGTATGGTTTTGAGGTTTTGGATACTACAGGCAAATCCTATCCCTATAATATATTATTAGCACATTGCGATGCTCAGAAGCAGTTGAACAGTTTGGTTCGCGATATTGAATTGTCCATTATGCAGTGTAATAATGGCTGTGTAAAATTAGCAACCAAGCATATTTATAACACGTGCAATACGCTTTACTACATTCCTGTACTGCCCGTGTACCGACTATTACAAAAAAGGAAACAGAAACAAACCGCAGAATTACTGCTCTCTATTTTTGCCTATCTGTACCATATTGCAGGGATTCCGTATTACAGGGAAGACAGCAGTTATCTGTTTTACCACTATGAATGTATGGAAGAATGGATGATTGATGAATTGGAGGATGAAGAGTCCGAAGATGGAAACAGCATGATTTCAGAATTAAACACGGCTTCTTACTGTGGAGATGTTATGCACCGTAAAATGTACAATCCTTATCATCTGAGTGTCTTTGAAAAACGCATAGGCAGTTATAAATTCAATAACAGTTTCGAAAAAGACTGTCTGTGTATTGCCAAACAAGCATTGACATTAATGCTCGAATATCCTGCGGGCACTATTTTTCAAAATACATCAAATCGGGTGTTTGAAAGCGATGAAGGGATTATAAGGGCAGAACAGTACATTTCTTTTATAGCAGACACCGATGGAGCGCTTTATGAGAATATTGCACGGGTAATCAATGATGAATTTAACGAATGCTCCGAAATAGAAGAGCCGACACTCCTGCAAATCTATGATTCTGAAAATGAGTTAACCCATAAAGCACTTGATTTCGAGTGCAGGATGTTTCCTCTTTTAAATGATTTATGCACCCTTTTAAATAATATGACATGAAAGATATAACTCAACAATTCGGGACATTGTACAATCCTGTAAAAGCCTTTGTGGTCTATCAGAAAAACTCCGTTGAAAAATCCATTTATGTGGAAGCCTATGATATGGATAAAAATGGCTGTCCCATAAACGCCCATCCCTTAAGCCTTAAAGAAAGCACACAGCTTGCCAGTGCCCTTGATACTTCAGAAGAACTCACACGTAAATTTCTAAAACCATCAGGACTGCTTCCAAAAAATGTACTGCATTTGAATCCCGAGCATGATGGTTCTGCCATTTGGTACACCCCTGCCCAAAAAGTCAGTTTGTTTTTCACAGAGGGTTTAGGGATTGCAAACGGTGAAGCATTTGTACCCCCCTTGTTATGGAAAGCCACTAAAAACACGCTGTACATTTATGCAATGGACACCCAAACGGAAATAAAAGAACAAACTGCACTTTATCATGCGCCGTTTTTTAATTTATACACCGATGGCAGGGTCTGCATGGGAACCGTATCGGTTAATATAAAGTCAGACTGTCATTTGGAAGAATTCATGCAATCTTGGGAACAGTATTTTTTTAACAGCTATTTCAGTCATTTGATTGGAAATGCAAGTCCTATAAAAGAAAACATCATACAGCTTTGGCAGAAATTGGTGGGTCGCGATAAACCGTTTCCCATAAAATCCCTACTCAAAAATGGTTTAACAATTAAAAAGATACTATCATGAACACACAAAAGACCATGCATTATACGCACAATTACCTGATAAATCCAACCAATCCAATAACGGTAAACCTTGTTGGCGCAGGAGGAACAGGAAGCAGGATGATCACTGAACTCGCAAGAATGAACCACAGCCTTATAGCCTTGGGTCATGCCGGACTGCAGGTCAATCTATTTGATGGTGATGTGATTACCAAAGCCAATCAGGGACGACAGCTTTTTGCAGATACTGAGGTTGGACTTCCCAAAGCTGTAGCACTTATAAATCGTACGAATCGCTTTTTCGGAACGAATTGGAAAGCGGTAACCGAGCAATTTTCAACAACGAATCTGAAATCCCTGCCCAATCGTGGCAGAGCAAATATTTACATTAGTTGTGTTGATACTATATTGGCACGTTTTGATATTGCAAATTTCCTGCTAAATAGTAATGGAAACAGCGATTTTGAGCGTACCAAATCGCTCTATTGGCTTGATATCGGCAACGCCCAAAATACAGGACAAGCTATACTCTCAACAATCAGCGAAATCAAACAGCCTGATTCCAAACTATACAGGACTGTAACCAGTCTTCCGATGCTAACCGACGAATTTAAGGAATTACTAATGGCGCAGACAGATAACAATGAGCCGAGCTGTTCCCTTGCCGAGGCACTCGAAAAGCAGGATTTGTTTATCAACAGCACACTTGCCAGTATGGGGGCATCACTACTATGGAAATTATTTCGTGAAGGCATGACTGCCCAGAGAGGATTTTTTCTGAATCTTGGCACTTTTAGGTTAGAACCTATAGCGGTAGGCTAATGCCCGACGCCCCGCAATTGGGCTTCCTCTGGTCGGGCAATTGCGGGGCGCTTTAAAACGGAACAACATCATTAGCTATATTGCTCATTACGCAATCGCAATATAGCTAATGATGTTTGTGTGTTTTAGTATTTTTATTTTCAGACATCTGTATTAATCGACAAACACGTCTATAGGGTTTAGATAGATGTTAGTGTCTTATCAGCGATTTAAATTACCTTTTGTCTATTTTTTAAAGATAAAAATCAGAAATTAATACATATATTCGCAAAAATTTTTGTGAATGAAAGTACTATTACACTTATTAATATTTTGCTCTTTTTTTAACGCTGCTCATGCACAAAATGAGACTAATATCACCTACGGATTAAAACTCGGAGGAATTTATTCTAAAATCAATAATTTACCCGAAAGTATTAAAGGACGGGATAACACTTTTGATAACAGCATTATGGAAAGCAAAGGCGGTTACGGTATCGAAGGCGGTTTTTTTATGAATTGCAAACTTTACGATACACGTGTAGCCATTCAGCCGGAACTTTTATTCAGACAGTCATCTCAAACTGTCAATTATCACGATACTACAGGCAAGGAATTTGAATTAGGATTACATTATTCCTATTTGGAAATCGGAGCTTTATATAAAGTATACCCCTTCGAAGGATTAAATTTAGGATTTGGTGCTTTCTACGGCATCAGTTTATCTCCCAACAATATTACTTATACCTCTAACGAGGCTGGCGGAATGTACGATGTTGCCACCAGACAATTCTATCAGGATGGTCTGGACGGTGCAGACGATTTCTCCTTGTGCTTTGCGCTAGGTTATGAACTGCATCAGAGTATCCACTTCGATTTGCGCTATTATTTAGGCGTAAAAGATGTAGTGAAAAGTAATGCATCTTCTTTTCAGTTTATCGAAAATCAAAACAAAAGCGGGGTATTTAGTTTTTCTTTAGGCTACAGTTTTCATCAATGGTAATTTCAATAAAAAACATGAAAAAAATTATTTTGCTTCTACTATTAGTGAGCACAAAATCTTTGTTTGCACAAGGTGACAGAGAAATTACGTATGGCCTTTTTGGCGGTGGCATTTATTCTAAAATGTCAAATCTTCCCGATGTGATAGTTCCAAAAGGAATTTATGAAGGCTATACCTTAAAAGAAGAAGGGAAATTTGGAGCAACGGCAGGTCTTGTAATCAATTGGAAATATCTGTATGCAAATGTAGCAATCCAGACTGAAATCTCTTATTCAGGCCAAAGTACCGATTTAAATTATGAAGACATCAAAGGTTTAAAATACAAAATGACTTTTGGTTACAGCTATATCAACGTTGGTGCGCAGTTCAAATATTATCCGGTTGAAGGATTTTATATAGGAGCTGGTCCTTATGTTGGATTTAATATTGCCAGCGATAATATCAAATACACCTCTAATGCACAGGAAATATTTGCTGATTCAGGCACTTATTTTGAACCGGATGCCAATGTGCAAAAAGTACTCAAAGAATCCCTTACGGGTAAAAATTATTTTTACGGAATGCTGTCTGCAGGATATGAATTCAGTTCTAACTTATCTATTGGAGCCCGATATACTTTAGGACTTACTGATGCTTTGACAACAGAAGAAAACGGGCATCGCTACAGCGAAAATAAAAACAAAATAAATAGTATTTCACTCATTATTGGATACTCTTTTAACTTTGATGATCTGGCCAACTTCTAAGAGTAGATATCATTTTAAAACATAGAAAATTATGTATAGAAAGATTTTTTTAGCATTGGTTTTTATAAGTCTATCGGCAAGTAATCTGGTTTTTTCTCAGCAAAAAATAGTACCTGGCAATGTTCAGGAACCTGATTTTTGGATTAAATCGAGAACTAACGGGGACACTTATTATTGGGAAAGTCTCACTAAAAGAGAAGGTAAAATACCAAGTAATACTCAAAAAGGATCAGCTTTTAATTTCAACCCAAGTATTGTTTTTGATACGGCTCAGGATTCCCTGATCTTACCTTTGGGCATAGAAAGTAAAAGACGTCAGACCTTATTTATGGTTTATAAAGTAAAAGACAGTTTGAAAGAACAATTTTTATGGACGATCAATGATCCTCAAAAAACACTTTCAGTTGCGACCAATAAGCGTTTGGTTGACTTAAAAAAAAATTCCTATCAATCGTATCAGGAAAAGATAAAACCGCATAAAGCTAATATTCATTTTTTTCAGCAGAATGTTACCGACAGCGTTGCAAAGCTGTCTTCGTTAACTATCGGACAGAAAACTAAATTTGAAAAACTTCCACCGGAAGAGTTTAAAGGAAATATAAGTGAAATTCTGGTGTACAACAGAGTTTTATCCGGTAAAGAAACTCAAAAAGTAGCCAGTTATCTCGGAATCAAATATGGTATTTCGCTTTCGCAATATGATTTTAAGAACTATCTCAACAGTCAGGGAGAAACTATCTGGGATATCGACCAGCATAAAGGTTTTGACTCCTCCATTACCGGAATAGGAAGAGATGACACCAGCGGATTGTTACAGCCCAAAAGCAGTAATATGATCGATGAGGGATTGTTGACCATGGAACTCAAAAGCAAATCCAATATAATACCGAACAACTACTTCGTTTTTTGGAGTGATAACGGAAAAAATCTATTAGTCAAAAAACAAGAACAGGGAGAACCGATTGGAATTTCAAGAGAATGGCAATTGGACTTTATAAACCCTGCTGACTTAAGCCTGGACTGGTCTTTTAATCCTGTTTTTATAAAAGGCACTTTACCCAAAGATACTTTTTACTGGTTGCTCGTTGATTATTCAGGAAAAGGAACCTATGACGAAAAAGATTCGGAATATATTCGTTTGGCAAGTACGTCAAGTACAGAAAAATTAGTTCTAAACGATTTTAACTGGGACAAACAAAAAACAGGAAAAACCAGGTTTACAATAAAAATCGCACCCGAAATGTTCAGCAGGGTCTGGATTACGGAAGCCACTTGTGGCGTATCAGGATCCGGTCAGTTAAATTATACCATTGAAGGCGGCGAAGCTCCCTTTACCGTAACCGTTAAAAAAGAAGGCAGCGATGTGGTAGTAAAACAGTGGAATCAGGCCGCAAAAAGTACTACCGGAGTGCAGCTTTCCTCGGGAACGTATGATTATATCGTTAGGGACGCAAAAGGTAATTTATACTCCCAAACCGTCTTTGTGGCGGATAAGCAGGGAACATTTCCGAATTTAAAACCCGATTATGTATTAAACAATGGAAATGCTTTAGTATTGGATGCCAGTGCAGGTTTACCAGCAGAAAATTATCAATATGAGTGGTTTTATGAAGGCAATTTTATAGACAATAGCGCAAAAATACTGGTCGATCAGCCGGGTAATTACGAACTGCGATTGGTAAATGGTCAGGATTGTAAAACGGCTACCAAGATTGCTATCGCTACGGACGGAAAAGAAATTACCGATTCAAATATTCTGATTTTATATCCAAACCCAACTACAGACGGTCATTTTTCTGTGGCTATGCAATACCCGCACAAGACAGATGCAACTATTAGCATTTACAATCTAACAGGAGCTCTTGTAAAACAAAAACACCTTACTCAAATTGAAACTTATTTGTATGAGGATACGATCAATAGTGCATCTGGAATGTATCTGGTGTCTGTTAGTTCAGAATTTGGAACAAAAACTTTTAAAGTTATTGTGAAATAATGTAAATATAAACGATTCCCATAATCGATTAACCTGCTTTATGAAAAATAAAATTATAATACTGGTATTATTAATAGGCTCATTTTTGTTTGCCGCAAACTTTGGACCGTACAAAATAGCATCTTTATTTACTGAAACGGCTTCCGAAAAAGAATCAGCTGCTTTTAAAACAGATTCGATAGCTATTGCTAAAAACGAAACCAAAAGCACAAAATCATTTTCGGCAGATATTCCCGAGGGAATTATTGGCGTTGCAAGCACAGAAGATGTTGATGATGCCTATGATAATGTTTTTCACCTTAAAGTCGATGTTTTACCATCCAATGAAGAAAGTGTTTATCTAGAATATGAATTATACGGATACGATCAGGCGGCTTCGATTTCAAGAAGTTTAAACAATCAGCCCAGTATTGGTGGGCAGTTTTTATCTCAAAATAAAAACTGGAACAAACAATCCGAACTGCTTTCTGAAAAATCACTGCGCGCCGGAGATAACGTGTTGTTGTTTACCGCTCCGCAAGGTATTGAAAATTCATATAAGATCAGGAATGTTCGTATTGTTTATAAATCGGCACTACCTTCAACCGACTTTACGTTATTGAAATCAGAAAATAAACTTTACATCAAAGGAACCAATTTTCCTTCTCAGATAAAAAAAATGAGTATTGGCGGGATTGCCATTGATATGAGTCAGCCTGAATTTGAATTAGTATTAGATGCTGCAGTCACCGGAAATTCTATTGTTGTGACCAAAGAAACAACAAGCGGAGTTATCGTTAATGAAAAATTAGAATTAAAACATTTTTTAAAAGTTGCCGCTTTCAGACCTATTGAAAATGCCAAAGAGCGCATTTTCAAAACAATTGATTTTCAAACCGAAAACAAATTAGCTTACAAAGAATTTTTAGCTTCTTTTCCCGTTGGAGCCTTAAAAAATAATATAGCTGTTTCTGTGAGCGGACTGCGAAAAATAGACCTTGCTCCGCTAAACTCCGCGATGGTCAATGTTACCGGAACCAATGCAGGATTCCGATTGTTGCCACACGGAACTATTTTTGAAAAAGCAGTAACGTTATCATTACCGTATGACAAAAAAGCAATCCCGGAAGGTTATACCGAAAAAGACATCAATGTGTTTTATTTTGATGAGAATAAAAGATTATGGCAAGAAGTAACCAAAGATTCATTGGATATAAAGCAGGGAATCATTAAGGCGAAAACCACTCACTTTACCGATTTTATTGCCGGAATCATCAAAATGCCGGAATCTCCGGAAACTTCAGGCTATACTCCAACAAGCATAAAAGATCTAAAAGCAGCCAGCCCACTCGTTGGAATTGAGTCCATAGCACCTCCTTCTGCAAATGGAAGAGGAACAGCAAGTACCGGATTTTCAATCGTAATTCCTGGCGGAAGAGGCGGCATGCAGCCTTCGCTTAATTTACAGTATGACAGTGATGGCGGACACAGTTGGGCTGGTATGGGCTGGGATATTTCCACGCCTGCAGTAAGTATAGATACCCGTTGGGGAGCGCCAAGATATGATGCAGCACAGGAAACCGAAACATATACTATTGCCGGAGAACAACTGATTCCTAATTCGCATAGAGCAGAATGGACTTCAAGAACTGCCGATAAACAATTTTATCCAAGACGCGAAGGCGCTTTTCAGCAGATTATTCGAAAAGGATCATCTCCTAAAAATTATTATTGGGTAGTAAAAGACAAAAGTGGTGTAGCGAGTTATTACGGAGGAACTGCCTCAGGACTTGCAACTGCAGGAATTTTGCAGGATGGATCTGGTAACATCGGACAGTGGGCACTTTGTCTTCAGGTTGATTTAAAAGGAAATACCGTCGAATATGAATATGATAAAAAAGATGGGGAACTCTATCTTAAAAAAGTATACTATACTGGTTTTGGTGCAACAAAAGGGAACTACAATGTTACTTTCATAAAAAACTCTGATTTAGGAGAAGCAAACCGATCTGACGTTCAAGTTTCGGCAAGGTTAGGTTTCAGACAATTGAACAATCAGTTATTAAGAAAAATTGAAGTTCGTTACAAAGATCAAATGGTTCGTAGTTATGAACTGAATTATAAAGAAGGAGCTTTTAAGAAAACCTTATTAAAATCGATTTCAGAATACGATTCTGAATCTAAATTATTTTACACTAATACCTTAGATTATTTTGATGATGTGCGTGATGCTTCAGGGAAATATAATCCTTTCGGACCGGAACAGGTTTGGAGTGTGCCCGATGATAATTTAAAAAATAATATTTTACCGAATATAGATCTTTCGGGTAAGCATACGCTTGGTAATAGTTCTAACGGTAAATCAGGTGGAATTAATTATAGAATTGGAGTTGGTTTGTCAACTGATTCCGGAAATTTCAAACAAAACACGGTAGGTGCGCATGGAGGAAACAGCTGGGGGTCATCTGAAACTATAGTTACTTTAGAAGATTTAGATGGTGATCAGCTGCCGGATAAAGTGTTTAGAAAAGGAGATAACGTTTATTACCGAAAAAATCTCTCAAACCAAGGTTCTAATTCTTTTGGTGAAATTCAGGAGATATCATTAAACAATATTGGAAATTCATCGAGCAAAACTTTCAACTGGGGAGTAGATTTAACGATAGGATACTCAAAAGTCAGTGCCAATGTCGGTTTTGACAAACAATATTCGAAGAGCAATACCAAAAGTTATTTTATGGACTTTAATGGTGACGGATTAGTAGATTTTGCCAATAACGGGCAGGTATATTACAACCGATTAGTTAATGGGGTGCCTACTTTTAAGCTCGGAAGTACAGGAACACCTTCTCCGGTTTCGGGAGATGGAGAGCTTACTTTAAGTTTTCCGGCTCCGGCAATGACTTTTGAAGAAATGCAGGTAAAAAACCCACTGCATGACGTGGTACGTATGTGGGAAGCGCCTGTAACCGGACAGATTCAGGTATCGCATACTTATGAATTGCAAAAAGACGTATCTAAAGAAAGAACAGAATATCTAACCAATGATGGAAAAGATAAAGCCGATGGTGTACAGTTGTTTTTCCAGAAAGGAAATGGTTTAGTATGGAAACAATCTATTGCCGCAGATGACTATATCAGTAAATCTAAAGAAGATTTAATAACAGTAACAAAAGGTGAGAAATTATTTTTTAGAGTAAGTTCTCTTTTTGATGGAAGTTTTGACCAGGTTCTCTGGAGTCCGAAAATATCTTATATAACCATAAATGATAATACAGGAAGTTTAGTTCCCATACCAGATAATGCTGTAGATGCCAACTTATATTCATTGAAAAATTACGATGCAGAAAAAGACTTTTTAAGCAGTACAAACTCAGGTTTATTGGTTTCTAATGGCAGTATTACATTTGCCGGGAATTTTGTAAAGCCCATTACTTCGGATCATGTTACCCTTAAGATTTTCAGAAAAGACCTGGATACAGGAGCACTTGAAACCGTTCTTTATCAGAAACAGTTTAATGCAAATGAAGCCGTTTCTTTTGACCTAAGCACTATTGGTGTTGTAAACAACAGTGCTACCTCGCAGATTCGTTTTGTTTTAGAGAGCCAGACCAATATCAATTGGAACACGATTTCTTTTAATCCTTCGATAAATATGCCTGCAATAGCACCTGCAGTATCAGAGAATAAAAAAATAGATGTGTTCTTGAAACGCTATAAAAAACGAAAAGGAGATTATATTATTCAGAGAAAAGCTTCCAGTATTGACGGAGTTTTAGCCCTTAATTTAGCCCTTACCGATCTTAATCTGCTTCCGGCAGGATTTAATAATCTAAGATCAAAACTAAACGGTGCAGTTATCATTACTGCAAAACAGAATAATCAATTGGTAGCTCGCAAACGCTACAAAATGGTCAATGCTGTTTTGATAGAAGATTTAAGTGTTACAGAGCCGGCAGCTTTATTTACTGCGGTACTAAAAGATCAGCCCATTGATTTAGAAATCAGTATTCCTGTTTTAGAAAGTAATGAGGTAACACAGCAGTGTGTGGCTCTTTTTCAAATGCCGATTTATTTAACTGTACAAAATGATACCCTGGGTTTATGGACAGCAGATACAAACCAATATGCTGTCTATTCTAATTTTTATACAGAAGAATTGCAGCTGGGATTAGGGCATAGGGAATGGGGAGGTTTTGTGATCAATAATACAGGAACTTTTGCATCTGATTTAGTAGCAGTTTCACAATTAAAAACATCCGATACATACAACGCAGAACCCAACTTAGATCCGGACAACCAATCAGAAACAGAACAGCAAGGTTATGATATTGCGAAAGTTTACTTTGTAAGTATGCAGAGCAGCTATAGTAAAAACAATATGATTGGTCTGGAAGAAACCACTTTTATAGACAGTAGATTTATGGGAACTTCCCGTCTTGGAGAAGATGATATTGCGTCATATTTTGATGCAAGTCTGCCAAGTCTGGACGGCGGCGGTACTATGGCACTGAACATCTTAAGTGAGAATGAAAGCACCAGTTATTCAGCCGGACTAAAAGTAGGGCCGCTTGGGCCGGGCGGCAGTAAAGGTGAAGGAAAAAGTTATGTTACCCAGACCATGGCCGATTTTAACGGTGACCGTTTTCCGGATTATGTGCGTGGAAAAGAAGTGCAGTTTACTTCTCCAACAGGAGGTATCAGTAGTAAAACAACGCAGATTTACAATTACAGTCATGGAGAGAGTAAATCAGACGGAATTAGTTCTGATGGAAGTTATTCGCATGCCTTTACCAAAACCGTTCAGAAACTTGTATCGGTTTCAGACAGCAATTGTTCAATGGTAAATGAGATTAGATCAGAACAGGAAGCAACAGGTATTTCTGCAACCATGTCACTGTCCGGTAATTTAGGAAAGAACGAAGATGAATCCCAGTACATGCATATTGATATCAATGGAGACGGGCTTGCTGACAGAATCAAGAAAACAGGAGAAGTAGCCTTAAACTCAGGTTACGGATTTTTACCGGAAGAAAAATGGAATTTTGATGGGCTTGCCACTGGAGTATCCGAAAATTGGGCTATTAGCCCCTCAAGCGGTATGTCTTATAAAGGGGGATCGTTTACCGGTGGATTCAATTATGGGAAAGGAACAGATAATTCTAATACTTTAATGCTGGATGTTAACTCAGACGGACTGGCTGATAAAGTGGAATATACCGATGGGAAGATGATGGTGGCACTCAATATGGGAGATAGTTTTATGACTCCTATTGCTTATCCTAAATTCTCAAGGATGAACGAAAACAACAGCACCAATTATGGTATGAATGTAGGTTTTAGCTACGATATTCCTATTTTCCTAATTAGGATTACCCCTAGTCTCGGAGGCTCAACAGGTTTTAGTACCAATCGTACCGAAGCTACTTTTAATGACATGGATGGAGACGGAAATCTGGATTATGTTTTGTCTGATGATGAAGATCATTTGATAGTGCGTCTTTCGAACATCAAAAGAACCAACAAATTAAAAAGCGTTGCAAACGGTGCAGGAAATAGTTATGTCGTAGATTATGAATTAGTAAAACCAAGTTATGAAAACCCTTCTGCAAAATGGGTGCTGCAATCCATTGATATTTTTGACGGCCATGTTGGTGATGGTATTGATCACTCTATTGCAAAATTTAAATATCAAGACGGTTATTACGATCGTCGTGAAAGAGAGTTTTACGGTTTCGCAAAAGTAATTCAGGAACAGATCAATGCTGCTGACAATACAATTTTTTCGACTTCCGCCAAAGAATTTTACAATCAGGATTATTTTCGAAAAAATCTTTTAAAAAATTCTTATTCCTTAGATAAAAACAATAAAATGCGTCAGGAGTCAGTAAACGAATATAGTTTTATTGATGTAGCGACGCAGACAAGCGTATCGGTTTCTGATTTGAATTTACCGGTTTGCGACGCCAAACGTATTTTTGTTGGACTGATACATGCGAACCAAAAAATGTATGAAGGCGGCAGCGATTATCTCGAAACCAATACATTTAATACGTATGATGCCAACGGGAACATCATTCAATATCAAGATTTAGGAAATGGTTCTGCTGATAAAAAAGTAACAGCAAAAATTAGTTATTACGAAAGTACAACTCCTTATTATGGTGGGATTCCAAAACAGTTAGAAGTTTTAACAACTGAAGGACCGCGCCGTAAAAGAGCCACAACAATCAATACCACAACTGCCGAAGTAACGCAGATTAAAAACTACAGTGCTGCGGATAAAATTGCGATTACTGATATTAGCTATGATAGTTATGGCAACCTGCAAAAAATAACAGGACCTGCCAACTACAAAGCACAACGTATGACATTGGAATATACTTTTGATGCCGAAAACCATCAGTATATGACCGAAATCAAAGATGCCTTTGGGTATCAAAACAAAATAGAATTTGATTATCGTTTTGGGGCGCCATTAAAAACGACCGATCGTAATGATCAAAGTACTATTTATACATTAGATGCTAAGGGACGCCCATCAACTATAAAAGCACCTTACGAAATTGCTTCGGGTAAACCGTATACGATAGCCTATGAATATTTCCCGCAGGCAAAGGTTCCATATGCCAAAACAAGAAATTATGATCCGGAATTAGATAAAGATATTGAAACCTATATCTATGCTGATGGAACAGGAAGAGCTCTGCAGGTTAAAAAAACAGCAAGTTTATTTACTGTGGCAGGAAGTCCGGATAAGGATGCGCAAATAGTTTCAGGAAAAATAATTTATGACGGATTAGGAAGACCAATAAAGAGTTATTATCCAACAACAACGACTACAGTAGATGCTAATTTTAGTGTCGTAGTATCAACCGATCCGCCAACTAAAACAGCTTATGATGAAGTAGGTCGCGCCATAGAAGTAACCTTGCCTGACGGGACCACCAACACTGCCACTTTTGCGTTAGAAAATTATGAAGGAATGCCTGCTTTGCGCACCACACAAACAGATGCTCTAAATAATACTAGTACGACGTATACAGATGCGACAGGTCAAAACATGGCAAGTATGCAGAATGATTTGCTAACCAAGTTTGAAACCAATGCATTTGGTGAAACAATAAAAGTAACCGATGCTATGGATCATATTACTAAAAGCAGTTACGACTGGTTAGGCAGACGTATTGAGTTTGACCATCCTGATGCAGGAAAGGTAACCATGCAATATGATTTAGCGGGTAATTTGACTTCTCGTATTACACAGGATATTAAAAATACCGTTCCTAATGGTGGTGCGATCCAATACGAGTACAATTACAATCGCTTAGAAAGTATAAAATATCCTAAAAACCCGCAAAACAATGTGCAATATAATTATGGCAAAGCTGATGGGACAGCGTCGAGACGAGGCAGATTGTGGTTTGTGCAGGATGCCAGCGGTGGACAGGAGTTCTTTTATGGGAAATTAGGAGAAATAGAAAAAGAAATCCGTACGCTCCGTATTACGCCAACTGATGTGCAAACCTATATTTCACAATTCGAATACGATACATGGAACCGTATTCAGAAAATGACGTATCCTGATGGTGAAGTTGTAGATTATACTTATAACCGTGCAGGAAATCTGCAGAGCATGCAGGGTAAAAAAGAAAGTCATAAATATGATTATATCAAACAACTGGGGTATGATGAATTCGAACAACGTACATACTTAAAGTACGGAAACGACACAGAAACTAATTATATATATGATCCTGTAACGAGAAGATTACAGCAATTGCAGGTAAAAAGTGGTGTGAGACAAGTAATGAATAACAGCTACAGTTATGATTTAGTTGGAAATGTATTAGGAATTAAAAACATTGCCCCAATTGTAAACAATACATTGGGAGGAACATCCAATCATGAATACCAATATGATGATTTTTATAGGTTAAAATCGGCTAAAGCAACATATCAGGGCGAATTTACCAAAGCCAGTTATGAACTGAATATGGGATACAACAAAATGCATAATATTACCAACAAAAACTTGGTACAAACTGTAAAAAATGAACAGAAAGGATATATATTAGACTATAATTACGATAACGAATTACACCCTAACGCACCAAACAAAATTACTGAAACGGGAAAATCGGAACCAAGACAATATGTATATGATGGTAACGGAAATCCGACAAGTTATACAGAAGAGAAGAGCTTCAGAAAAATGACTTGGGACGAAGAAAATCGTTTGATGGGAATTAATGACAATGGAAGAATTCACCAATATACTTATGATGCAGCGGGAGAAAGAGTAATTAAAAGTTCAGGAGATTCTCAAAATGTCGCCATTAATGGCGAAACTGCTGCGACTATTGTTCATACTGATGATTATACAGGCTATTTGAGTCCGTACTTCGTAATAAGTAAAGGAAAGTTTACCAAACATTATTTTGAGGGAGCCGGACGGATAGTAAGTAAGTTAGGCAATGGAACTTTTGCACAACCATTAGGTATAACAGCAGGAGGTATAAATTACACCAGGCTTACCACTGAACAGCAAAAAGCATTAGATACATATGTAAAAAGTTTAGGCATACCTCCGGGACCACCTACCCAGCAGGGAATTTATGCAACTCCTGAATTTACGGGTGACCCGTATCCAAGTGAAGCACTTA
The DNA here is from genome assembly GCF_003996965.1 of Flavobacterium cupreum. GTDB lineage: Bacteria > Bacteroidota > Bacteroidia > Flavobacteriales > Flavobacteriaceae > Flavobacterium > Flavobacterium cupreum. The sequence goes on from NZ_QWDM01000029.1 coordinate 16,847, forward strand.
AACCAGTAGAAGAAAATCAGGAACCACCAGAGGGTTGGCCAAGAAATCCTGTGTTTAACACACCAGGCGATGTGCCGGGACCACCGGTCCAATTTGGCCCACCAATAGAACCTGCAATAGTAAAAGCCGGAGAAGGTTTTACAGGAATTGGATTGCCGGAGAATGATATTTTTTATTTTCATCCGGATCATTTGGGAAGCACTTCGTATATTACATCTAAAAACGGAAGCATTAGCCAGCATGTCGAGTACATTGCCTTTGGAGAGATATTGTTTGAGGAGCATTCCAGCTCGTTTTCGTCACCATATCTTTTCAACGGAAAAGAACTTGACCGAGAAACCAATTTATCGTATTTTGGCGCTCGTTATTATGATTCCAAAACTAGCTTATGGTTGAATGTTGATCCAATGATGCAGAAATATCCAAATGTAGGATCATATGTGTATACATTTAATAACCCGATAAATCTGATTGATCCAGATGGAATGGACCCAGTGCCAGTTTCATCTTATAGCTTTAGGATATTTGCAAACAAATTAGGAATGCATGGAAACCAAAGAATAGGAGCTTTTTTTGAAAGATTAGTAATTGCATCATTGCAGACCACACAGTATGAAGTTAGTCATAATCAAAGTATTAATTTTCCATCTGCTGTGAGAGTTAAAATGAATAAAGGATTACCAGGATCTGTGCGACCAGATGGCGTAACTGAAAGATTAGGTGCTGATTCGGATGGAAGAACATTTATTGCCCCGGCATTTTATGAAGCTAAAGCAACCAGTTCTTCCATGACAAAAAAATATAGAAAAGGACAAATAACAGGAATGATTGATGCTGTAGTAAATGTAAGTACTGAAGTTGGAGGTATCCCATCATTAACTCTCATTACAACATCTAATACAAAAATTTCTAAAGAAATAATAGATTATGCATCCGAAAGAAACGTAATGTTATATCAATCTACAGCAGCAATAGATGATGAAACAAATGATTTTATTATTTCAGATAGGAAATGGCTAAATAGAGATAATCCAAAATTTGGAAAGGGTGGAGCGTTTGACAGACTTAAAAACATTTTCGATTTCAATAATTATGGAGATTATGATGGAGTAAATCCTAAAAATTATATAGATAGTAAGGCAAGTGAGAATCAAGATCCAGATCCAGCTACATTAGATGACGAATAAATATGAGAAAAATTATTTTAATTGTTTTATTAAACTTATTAATAACAAAAACCTATAGTCAGATGACCAAAAAGACATTTTATGAAATTGAATTTTTTATTTTAAAGGAAAAAGATAAAAAATCAATATTATTAAGTAGTAAAGATTTTATTCAAAAAAAGGTTAAAGGAGACAATATATATGAGCTAGCTGATGGTAGAATAATATATGAAATGATTGGAATCGAAATTTATCTTTTTCAGAATAAAGAAGATTTTAATTATTTCGAAGTAAAATGCGAAGAAATAGCAAATGAAAGTGTTAAAAGAAAAACAGAAATAAAGGATTTGAATTTTATAGAAAAAAGATTTCTATATATAGATTTCTTTAAGCAAGCATACAATATTGATTTTAAGACTAGTGATTTAAATAGTTTAATCAAATTAGATGATTTATTAAATACGTTAAAAAAAGAAGATGTATTAAAGTATAGACTTTCAATAATTGCTATTATTGGAGAATCAATAATCTCAAATACAAAAGAAGGAAAGTGGAGAAATTTTCAGATAAGTAAAAACGTTAATATACCTGCCATATTTGTACAAGGTTCTGTTATTGATCCAGTAGAAATTTTTGATAATCAGATTTTTACCAAAAGTGATAAGAGGAATAAGATATCTATAAGTAATTATCTGAAAAAACTTATAAAATCTTTATAGAAAGGTAGCACTGTTTATTACCTACGAAATACCGATGTGCAGAATTATTTTTCTGAGTACAAATATGATACCTGGAACCGAATTCAAAAAATGACGTATCCTGACGGCGAAGTAGTAAATTATACCTATAACCGCGCAGGAAACCTGCAAAGCATGCAGAGTAAAAAAGAAAGCCACACCTACGTGCAAATTCTGGCAAAAGTGAGCATGCCATTCCGGTAAAAGAGATCAGTTGATTCCGGTTTAAAGTGACCACCCTATTCTTGTAAAAGAGATCAGTTGATTCCGGTTCAAAGTGACCACCTCAAAAAGTAGTGTTTATAAAGAATATCTTACTTGTTTTTAAAACAAAAGATATGGCAA
>NZ_QWDM01000002.1 GCF_003996965.1 Flavobacterium cupreum
GTTTTTAATACTTAATTCACCACAAAACCTGGTGGTCAATTTGCTCCGGAATTAGGTGGTCAGTTTGCTCCGGAACGGGTGGTCAATTTACTCCGGAATTAGGTGGTCAAATTGACCGGTTTTTCCACTTTATGGCCGTTTTTCTCAAATATTTCGAAAGCATCTCGATATGAAGAGAGAAATTTTACACTAGTTAAATATTCTATATTTGAATTGCGAATTTCCTTTTCAGATAATATGACGAAAGTTAAGTTATTTTTTTTACAATATTCTCGTGCTGCATTAAATTTTTCACTGTATTTCAATGAGTTACGAATTAAGTCGTCGTGATACTTAATTTCTACTAACTTGTCACAAATATTTTTGTCTGAATAACGAACTAAAAAATCGGGTGTGTATTTATGCCTTTTGTTGTTACTATCAAAGTATGTGATTGATAAAGGTTGCTCTAAATATAAATAGACAGATGTATCAAACTCCAATAAATATATATAATCTCTCTCCAAAGAGGACTCAAATTGAATAAGTTCACTGTCTTGTTTTTTACTTATGAAATATCCTGACAATGAACTATATTTTGGTCCAATTTCTCGTACTCTTTTTTTTAATATTCGCAACATGAGTGATGTCTTTTGATGCGAAAAGGCTAAATAAAGCAAAATATTCTCATTACATATGATGCAAAATGGTCTTTCCGGTCTCATTATCAGTCAAATATAACAGAGTTATCCGCAGCCTGGAGAAATTTCGATGGCACATAATGGCGTTTTATTTTTAGACGAACTGCCGGAATTCAAACGGGATGTTCTCGAGGTAATGCGTCAGCCGCTGGAGGATCGGGAGGTCACTATCTCACGAGCCAAGTTTACGGTCACGTATCCGTCCTCGTTTATGCTGGTGGCGAGTATGAATCCGAGTCCGAGTGGTTTTTTTAACGATCCAAGTATGCCGAATACTTCCTCGCCTCACGAGATGCAGCGGTATATGAGCAAAATCTCAGGACCTTTACTGGACCGGATCGATATTCATATTGAAGTGACGCCGGTTCCTTTCGAAAAATTAGCCGATGATCGAAAAGCCGAAAGCAGTGTTGAGATCCGAAAACGGGTGACTAAAGCCCGTGAAATTCAGACCAGCCGATTCGAAGAAATAGAAAATATTCATTACAACGCACAAATGAGCAGCAAGCTCATCCGGGAGTTTTGCGGACTGGACGAACAATCAAAAGAATTGCTCAAAACCGCAATGGAACGACTCAATCTTTCCGCCCGTGCTTACGACAGGATCTTAAAAGTAGCCCGTACAATTGCCGATTTAGATGATGCTCCGCAGATTATTACCTCGCATATTGCGGAGGCAATTCAGTACCGAAGTTTAGACCGGGATGGGTGGCTGGGGTGAGTTTTGATTTTTAGATTTTAGATTTTAGATTTTAGATTTTAGAATATAGAATATAGATTTTAGAATATAGAATGTAGTATTTAGATTTGGGTAGGATGTCTTTCTGAGCGGAGTCGAAGGATTGGATTTTAGACTGTAGAATGTGGATTGTTGGAATTTGGAATTTCTTTTTTAGCGAAGTTGAAAATTTGGAATTTATCCCGAAGCTTCAGGATTGGAATTTCATTTAAACAATATTCCATAAACTCATTTTTCGTCGGGTTACAAAACCAAGTTTTTCATAGAGATAAATGGCTCCGGTATTACTTTCGGCTACATGTAGAAAAGGAATTTTATGCTGATCAAAAACGGCGTTTACCACATGCGTTATCAATTGTTTGGCATATCCTTTTCCGGTATGATCGGGATGTGTGATAATGGCGCTGATCTCTGTGAAGTCATTCATTTTCATGCGCTCTCCGGTAATTGCGACTAATTGGCCTTCTTGGAAAATTCCAAAGTAATCGCCCAGTAAAAAAGTTTTATTTTTGAAATATCCGGGCTGCACCAGATTGACCAGTTCGCATAATGCTTCGTTATGTCCTGCAGTAAGTTTCACAATTTCCAGGTCAATCGGCAAATCAATTTTCTGATTAATCACCATTTGAAGGCAAATCAGCTCTTTATTAATTTTTAGGGAAGGGGGAAGAAGCGGTTTTTCGCCAACGATAAAGAAATTCTCTGTCAATTCCGAATATTGCTTTACGGCCTCGGCAGTGTTTTCCGGTTTTACAAAACCACCGAAGGGACAATACGCTGGATTGTAAAATTTCACACCATCGTAAGCGATGGCAAATTCTTGATGGGTTTCTGCTAATGCATTCCAAACCGGATTATCTAATGGATGTTCTGTAGTTTTCATTTTATCGGATTTATAAAAGGTTATCTATTCCTGCACTTTCGGATAAAAGAATTTAAAGGCATTGGAAACCGCAGGATGTAAAATGGTCCCATGATTTTCCTGAGGAAGATAATCAAAGAATACTTTTATGTTTTTACTTTTGGAAGTTTTGATTTTTTCGGCCAGCAGATTGGCATCTACTTCCATCACTCTTGGTATTTCGGTTGGCGTTAATCCTTCTTTCCCTACTGCAATGTAAACAGCCGTTTCCTGCATGAAATTCTGCTGAAATATCGGACTGTCCTGACGTAAGATCGAACCATTATTCCACCATATACTTGGACTAACGATAACATAATGATTAAAAAGCGTTGGTTTTTTCAATAGGATTTCGGTTTCCAGCAATCCGCCTAAAGATTGTCCCATGATGGTTTTGGAAGCCGTTGTTTTGTATTTTTTATCAATAAAAGGCTGTAATTCTTTTTCTATAAAAGCAATAAACTTATCGGAATGCCCAGAGGATGCAAAACGTTTCTGATCTTTTTCGATGCTGGTTGGAAACGTAAAATCTCTTCTGCGGTCCACAGTGGCAATTCCCACCACAATTGATTTCGGAACCTGATTGATCCATTCAAAACTATTAAATTGTACCAAACCTGCAATGTGTATAAAGTCTTCATCGGCAGAACCATCCAGCAGATAAATTACCGGATATTTTGTGGCTTCTTCAGCTTTATAACCTTCGGGCAGGTAAATGTTCAGTATTCGATTTTCGCCTAATTCTTTCGACTGTATTTCCTCTATAACACCCAGGACAAAGGGTTTGCCGGTTTGGCTAAAGAGCAAAACAGAGGTAAAAAGTAAAAAGATGACTGTAAAAAATTTATTCATTTTTTGGTATTTAATGACTGCTGTTGTTTTGTATTCTTTTTGCCTGTAGCAGTTCTTCCAGATCGGTTATACTTTTTTTGCTTTCTGTCTTAAAACCGAGAACAACCATGGCTACACCTCCAAAAAGCATTACGAAAGGAATAAATATAAAAGGTCCTTCTTTAAGGCCGTTATTGTATAGTAAAGTGTACAATGTTCCTAAGCTGGCCAAAAAAACGATTCCCAGCCAAATGCACATAAATATTTTAACAAGATCAGGAAGCCCCATTTTTACATTTATTTTCGAACCGCTGATATCTTCTTTAATTTCTCCTTTTATAATGGGTAAAAACGAATTTCGGTAGCTTATGGCTCTTTTGAGTTCAAATGTTGGATTACTAATTTTACCAATATAAGGTTTGGAATAGGATATTCTCTGAATGCCAAAACCAAAAGACTTTTCAGCTTCAATTTCATTTTGAAGACGCGCTAAAAGGGCTTCTTTTTTTAATGTGGAATGATAGGTTAATTCTTCAAAGGGGAGTAAATTTTTAATCATTTGTTCTTAGATCCTTTAGGTTTATTTTTTTCTGGCGGACTTTTAAGTATCGAAAATACAACTTAAAATTGTAATTAAAGATGGAGTGACTCAAGAACGGGATAAATTTATAACACAGCTGACTTTTCTATGTAGTCGCAATTATCTATTCCAAAAAAAATCCCAATTCTGTTGAATCGGGATTTTATAAAGGAAGTATCTGCTTTTGAAATCATTCAAATTTGAGAGAAGCATTTCTGGACATCAGATAAGAAGTCAGTTTTTTGATTTTGCCGTTTTTCATTTCAAAAACATCGCAAAATACAGCGTCTAATAGGTTTCCATTTTTCATATTGCCCTGTACGGCGCCTTCGGCAATAACCACATCGTTTTCTTCGACCAGTTTTATAATCTGAATCGTCGGACTGCCTATGAAATTTTCATTTTCAATTTCCTTATCAAAGGCCTCTTTTCCAACATGCTGGTAAATTCCGGGCATCTCCCAGATCACATCGTCCGTTAAACAGGCTAGCACTCTTTCGTGATCACTTAGCCTGAAAGCAGCCATATATTCTTCTACGGTCTCTTTATTTACACTCATAATCAAAATAATTTGCGATTAAATTTCGGTTCTTATAGTTTTCCATTCAAATTTAAAAAATTAATGGGAACGTTTTAATTATTAAGATTCATAATATTTTGAATGTTTATTTGCTCCAGAAAAGATTCATCATGTGAAATTACGATTAAAGTTCCCTGATATTCATTGATAGCAGCAGTCAGGATTTCGATATTCTGAAGGTCTAAATTATTCGTAGGTTCATCGAGGATAATAAGATCCGGTGACTGTTTGTTTAACGTCAGGCAGCAAAGCATCAGCCGCATTTTTTCACCGCCACTTAAAGCGCTGCAGGGTTTCTCCAATTCGTTTTGAGAAAACAAAAAACGATTCAGCCTCATGCGGATATCGTGTACCTGAAGCCCCGACGTATTGAATTTCTCCGCCTGTTCATAAACTGAAAGCCGGTTGTCGATTAGCGAATAGTCCTGATCGATATAAACCAGTTTTGTTTCCGCTCTGTATATCGTTCCCCGCTGTGGTTCCAAAAGGCCGGTCATTATTTTGATCAGTGTTGTCTTGCCGGAACCGTTTGCTCCTTTCAGGGCAAGGCGTTCACCACTTAGGACCTGGAAGCTGAGATTTTCTTTCCAAAGAAATTGTTCTTTATAGGTATAGTTGATATGGGTTGCTGTAAACAGTGTTTTGCCTTTATGCAAATTAGTATTGTCGAAGCCAAACTTCATCTGATCGGTTTCCGGCAATCCCGAACGCAATTCCTGTAGTTCCTGAGAAATTCCGCCAATTTTTTCAGCATGCATACTTTTGGTTTTCGAAGTACTGTTTTCGGCATTGTTTCGTAAAGTATTCATCATTATTCTGGAAACACCTGCTTTCTCCTGTTTCTTTTTGCCGCGTGCATCTAACTTTTGCTGACGTTCCAGCGTTTCGCGTTCCTTTTCTCTGGCTTTTCGCAAGGCTTTCTCTCTGCTGTGAATATCCTGGCTTAAAGCATTTTTTTCGATCTGTTTTTGTTCCGCATAAAAGTCGTAATTACCGCCGTAAATGGTAATTCCCCGTTTGGATAATTCGTAGACCACATTCAGAAGATTCAGTAATTTTCTGTCGTGGCTCACGATAATCAGGGTGCCGGAGGTGTTTCGAATAAAATCGTACAGTAGTAATCTTCCGGCTATATCCAGATGATTACTGGGTTCATCCAGTAAAATAAGGTCAGGCTGGTGAATTGAAATTCCGGCAAGGAAAATTTTGGTTTTCTGGCCGCCACTTAAATTTTCGAGCTTTTGGGTCAGATCTAAATTTTCTAATTGCCAGTATTGTAATGCTTCCCGGCATCGTTCTTCAATTGTCCAGTCATCATTCAGGATTTGGAGATTGGTTTCTGTCACGTTTCCGTCCAGAATCCCCTGGAGAGCGGTGAGTTTATCTTCAATTTTTAAAGCCTGCGCAATAGTGAGATGATTGAACTGTCCAAAAATCTGAGGCACATAATAAGGCCCGGAATCGGATTTCAGTACACCGGCTGAGGGTTGTAATTCTCCCGCAATGATTTTTAATAAAGTGGATTTTCCAACGCCGTTATTGCCAATTAAGGCAATTTTATCCTGATGATGGGCAGTAAAAGTAAGGGCATCAAACAGTAATTCCCTGTTGGAATGCAGGTATGAAATGTTTTGTAAAGTAAGCATAATTTCTTCTTTAGGAGTGAATAATCATAGCAAACCACATTGGATTTACTATCTATTTTCGGGAAGAAATTACATTTCACATACAATTAATTGTTTCGTTTTTACGACTGCAAATATACAAATGTTTTCTAAAGCCAGCAAAAAATGCGGTTTAGGCAGTTTTACAAGCTTCAGAAAAATAGTATTTATTTTAGTTTTTAGCAATTAGGGTATCAATTTCGAGGTACTTTTCTTTTAACACACTCAAAGCAAAGCAGGCTGCCGCACCTGTAAAAACCGAGTAATCAAGAGGTGCTTTTATTCCGATAGTAAATGTCATGGAAAGACCAAAAAGCAATAAGAGGTAACCGCTAAGCTTTGCAAACAATTCGGTTTTGAAACCTGCTAAAAGAAAAACCGCAAAAATGATTTCAAGAGCCGTGGCAATGATGGCAACGGGTTCTAACAGGCTTTCAGGAACGAGAGGATTCAGGACTTTTGTATAGGCAAGAAAGTTTTCCCAGTTTCCCCAGGCGGAATTTTCTTTACTCCAAAATCCAAAACGGTCTGCAACAGCAGAGAGGAAGCCAGCCGATATGGCAAGGCGTAAAAAGAGTTTAACTAATTTCGAATTCATAAAATTGTTCTTTTCTAATTAATATAAAGCCGTCACTATTCAGGACGGCCCTATATTTCATTAAAAGTATTATTTATATTTGATTTGGCAAAAAGTTACTTTGCCTCTTCAAAAATTTTATCCAGACCTTCCATTGCAATGGTAAATCCTTCTTTGAAGCCCATTTCGATAATCTTTTCCAGATCGGATAAGTTATCATGTTTAATGGCCACATCAACAATAGTAGCACCGCCCTGCTCAGAAAAAGTAACATTCCAGTCCGAACGTGGAAAGTCTGTATTTAAATTTCCTTCGGCATCAGAAAAGGCATCCAGGTATTTAAAGTTCGTTTTCGGACTGATAGAAGTGAAGTCGGCTATTGCCCAGTGTTCTTCGCCCTGCGGCCCAAGCATCGCATACAGTCTTCTTCCGCCCACTTTAAAATCCATGCTTTTTGTTTTAGATTTCCAGGGAGCGGGAGCCCACCATTGATCCAGGATTTCAGGTTCTGTCCAGGCTGACCAAACGTTTGCAACCGGAGCATTAAATTCTCGTTTCACATTAACGGTACTGTTTTCTTTGTCTACCGTAAAATTCATTAAAAGATTATTTTTCATTTTAGTTCGCTTTTAAATTTATAAATAGTGGCAAGACCGATTTACAGGAGAGATTAGTTACTTTTTTCTTCCAGCAATGTATCCAGGTTTTTAAGGATAAGTGCAAATCCTTCTTTGAAACCTGTTTCAATTATTTTTTCTAATTCCGCCAGGCTGTTTCGTTTAATGGCAATAGCAACAATGGTCAAATCGCCTTGTTCGGAAAAACTCAGATCCCAGTAAGAACTTCCGATATTAGGATCCGGATTCGCTTCCGAATCGCAAAAAGTAGAGGAATGTTTAAAATTAGTTTTCGGAGAAATGGAACTGTACTCAAAAAAACTCCATCTTTCCTGACCTTCAGGCCCAACCATGGCATAAAATCTTCTTCCGCCAACTTTAAATTCCATGCTTTTTGTTTTAGACGTGAATGGGGCAGGAGCCCACCATTGGTCTAATAGCTCAGGTTCGGTCCAGGCCGACCAGACATGGTCAAGTGATGCGTTGAACTCCCGTTTGATGTGTACCGTGCTGTTTTCTTTGTCTACGGTAAAATCCATTAAAAGATTAGTTTCCATTTTCTTTAGCTTTTAAATTCATTAATACTTGATCCAGTTGACTGAAACGGCTTTCCCAAATTTGTTTAAATTGTTGCAGCCATTGATCTATTTCTTTCATTTTGTCAATTTTAAGTTGATAGTAAATTTCTCTTCCCATCTTTTTTTCCTGCAGTAATTCGCACTCGTTAAGGATTTTAATGTGTTTTGAAATCGCCTGACGAGTAGTGTCAAATTGTTCTGCGATGGCATTCGGTGTCAGTGCAGTAGACGAAATCAATACTAAAATAGCCCTACGTGTCGGGTCGGCTATGGCCTGAAAAATATCTCGTTTCATTTTGCTTTTATTTTAATGCGCAATCAATCAGTTGCAAATATATGCAACTTTTTGGTTTCGCGTCGTGTTTTTTTGATTTTTTTTATAACAGGCAAAAAAAAACCACCTGCTTGTGGCAAATGGGAGGAAAGTAATGTGTTTGTATCTTACCTGAATCTGTTTCTGACAATGATGTCCTTCAGTTTGGCTTTTAAATCTTCTCCGGTATCAAAAACCATCTGTTCGTTGTTCGGAAACGGAACGGCGCGTTTGTTAAAATAGTCCAGATAACTTTCGTCGGAAGCGTTTCTGTCACCACGATAGGTCGAATAAACGTTTTCAAAAACAAACTCGCTGGCGACAGGAAAAGATTGTAGTAACTGATTGGTTTTTAAATCCAGATAATCTACTTTGGCCGTTATCTGACAGGCTTTGTATTGTCTGTATTCGTAAATATTGATTTTGATGGTCTTAAAATTATCCACTTTTACAGGACGCCCCAAACTGTCTTTCACCGGATTTCCCCTGCTGTCGAAAAGTGTTTTTACGCCATATTTAATTTGTTTTTCCTTAATGAATTCCTTCTCTTTAATTTGTTCCGGTGAAATGTAGATTTCCCTGAAATTGAGAATTAAACCATAATCATATTTGACATTTTTTTGTTTGATGCTGTGGTAAACTGTCCATTTATCATTTAATCCGTAGGTGCTGAAATCTAATAAATCATTCTGCAATTGCTTCGGAATGATCATTTCTGTTTCGTTTGTGGCATACACATTCACAAAGTCAGTTCCTTTAAACAGCGCGTCGTCCATCAGTTTTTTGGCATTCTTATAATTCGGATTAATGCTTTCGATATACGCCAGATCATCGTATGCTTTTCTGGAATCGAGTTTGTTTGTTGACTTTAAAAGCACTCCTGCATTATCGTACAAATATTTGGATAATGCATTTTTACTGCTTATAATCTTGTCTGTATAATTGTCAAACGGAAACTGCGCATTTTTGCCTTGTTTTAATAACTGAAGAGGCAATAAAGGCCTGATTTTTTCCTGACGGTTTTCAAGCTGCACATACGTATTGTAGATACGTTCGAGATTGGCCGGATTTTTTTCCTTTTCCATTAGCTCAAGACTTCTTAAATCGCGGTCTTTGGCTTTGGCGAAAGCTTCTTCGAGCAAATACACATAATCCTGTTTTCCTTTGGAGTCTTTTTTTGTTTTCAATGCTTCTACGGCACGGTCTATGGCACCATCATAATTGCCATCGCTTAACAGGGACTGCGTAGTTTTTACGCCACACGAAAATGCCAGAAACAGGATAGAAACGAATAAAGTAATTTTTTGCATAAGGCTTGCTTTTGAAGGTGTAAATATATCTGTTTTTAGCTAAATTCAGCCCCTGCAGCTTTTAAATTTACGAAGCAGTAATTTTTGTTTTCACCACAACCATCTGTCCCGCTTTCGCCTTTATCTCTCCATTTCATTACGAGGATACCGGCTCTATCGGGGCTAGGGTAGGAGGTTTGGTTTTTACCAGAACTTTAGATTGGGAGTTTTTATTTAATAGTAATCCAATCTGATTTTATTTCTGTATTTGAATCATTAAATTCTCCAATTGGTTCATTTTCACCAGTCATAAGTATAAAGTCCCAATTATTTTTTTCATCTTCTATAAATTGCCAGTCCATCATTAAATTTTGAACAATTTTAGCAGTTGGGTATTTTTTTTGTATTTCTGAAACGGCAGATTTTGGATTTAGTCCATTAGAGGTCTTTAAGTTCTTACTTAAGGCAACTATAGCCAGTATTTCTTTAGAATCCGCTTTAGGGATAAGACCGATAATAAATTCATCATCTAATGAATATAGATACGCTTTTCCACCGCCATCAAAACCAAAATCATAGGCTTCTGCCTCTTTTTTTGTTAATTGTTTTAGCAATTTTTCAGCCTCACTAAGATCCATTCCGACTTTGATTTCTCCTACCTGTCCTTTTGATATTTTAAATTTTTCAAAATCAAATCGATTAGTTTCCTTTATGTGTAATTCAACTTTTGAACTTTTGGAATTTGTGTTTTCAATTTGTTTTTCCGTTTTGTCTTTACAAGAAAATTGAAGTATAACCAGAATTAATAATGACAATTTTAGTTTCATTATTTCCTGCTTTTTATCTGATACGCAATTTCCCAAAGCAGAACCGAAAAAACAGCGTTTGCCATCAAAGCGGTTTTAACGCCATAGGCATCATATTGTGAAAACAAATGTAAATCACCAAACTTTAAAGCCAGAAATAAGGCTAAAGCTGCAATTAAAAAAGAGCAAACGATATTTAGTAATGGTGTCCATTTTAAGACAAGAAAAGAAAAAGCAATATTGATCAGGAAAAATCCACAACCTAAGGTTATAAATCGGTGGTCTTTTAATTTTTCACCCAGCAAGAGTAAAAATGAAGTCGAAAAACTATAAGTAAGAAATAATATGGAATAGATCAGGAATCGGATTTGTAGTTTCATTTTGATATTTTTTGGTAAAGTTACTTAAAAAGAATAAAGCTTGGTTTTAAAACATATCTTCACTTGCTGTTAGGATGATCAGAATTTTCCCTTACAACATACTCCTCACTATAACCTACTGTTGATTTTAAGTTTTTTTTTCATCTTTTATTTTTCCACAACAGCTTGTCTTTCAGTGCTAAAATGAATTAAATATATGGCAACCACCACTGTTTGTTTTTAGCTTTATATTCACCAAACCAAATGCAGGGTTTATAAAGTAACGCAACTACGGCGATCCAGATTAAATAAATCGTCCAAAGAGGCAGACCGCTTTCTACGCCTTTTGGTCTTCCAAAAGATCCGGTTGCAAATTCTAATTGTGACCAGTTAAATCCCTGCAAAAACAGCATAGCAAGCGTTAACATATGAATCAGGTAAAAATGCAGAACAAAGTAAAACAAAGGTACTTTTCCGTAAACGATAGTCACTTTTTTTAAACCGTTCGTAAATTGTTCCGCAAAAGCGAGCAGCAAAACCGTGATGCCTAACGTAGGCAAACAATATAAAAGCGAAGGCGGATATTTCGTCACATTCATAAACGATATAAATGTAAGTGTACTATCTTTTTGAAGAGACCATTGTACCGGATCGCCGTAAATATTTATAAACCGAAGAAGAACAAATAAGGCTAATGAACCAAAACCAAGTTTGATAAAGAGTTTTTTGCGTTGCTCGAAAGCCATTTCAAAATAACGTGCAAATCCAAATCCGGTGAGCATAATGCCGAGCCAGGGAATGGGAGGATAGCCCATGATAAAGGCACGATCGCCAAACGGAATTACTGCCGGACTAAAAAATGGCGATAGAACGGCTTTTACAACAGAGCCTTCCGCAAACGGAATAAGGGGCAGAAGATTATGACCAAAAATAATAATTAAGCCTATAATTCCTAATTGCTTGGCCGGGATTTTCAGCAATAAACCCAAAAGAATAAATCCGAAACCTATTGCGGCTATCACCTGAAATAAAAGCGTGTGAAATCCAATATCAAAAAATAATCCAAAATTAACAACCGTAAATTCGAGCAATAGCAACCATAAACCTCTTTTGATTAAATGTTGTCTTGTTGCTGTAAAATTGTTTTTTCTTTTTAACGAAAGATAAACAGAAGTTCCTGCCAGAAAAACAAAGGTAGGCGCGCATAAATGTGTAATCCAGCGCGTAAAAAACAAGAAAGGGGTTGTGGTTGTTAAATCGGTTGGACTTTGTGTGATAGAATCTATATGCATTAAGTCACGAACATGGTCTAATGCCATGATAATCATCACAATTCCGCGAACTATATCAATTGAATTTTCTCTTTTCATTTTCTTTGAAGTTTAAATGTATTAGAAATGGTTTTTGATATTTACTTTTGTATTCTTTCTACGATCAGATACTTCTTGAAATTGTCTTTTAATTCAGCCGGCGGCTTTTATAATTTTATTCTTTATTGCAAAATCGCATCAATTTTGGCTTCCGATTTTTCTTTGATCTTGCTGTTGGGACGAAAACTCCAGATGATCAGAAATTTTCCTTCTGCAAGATATTCTTCCGGATGCTCGTCTGTTGGTTCCCCGTCTTTTCCCCAGAGCATTCCCTGCAGGAATCGATCTCCTTTGAATCTGTTTTCAAATTCAAAATACATGATAGAACCGCTGTCGGTTTTATTTTTGAAACTTTGAACGGCTTTACTTTTTAAGACTCCCGTCATATTGCTGTACGTTTCAATATCAGTATAAAAAGTGCAGGCCTGAGGAGAAACACAAATGTGACCGTCGCTTAAAGTATAACCTTTGGGGATTTCTTTAGCTTTTAGTTTTAAATCAGCAAGGGTCTGACTGAAAATAGTAGTAGTGAGTAATAGGAATAATAGCGATAGGGGAATCGTGATTTTCATGGGTTGTAGGTTTGGTTTATAGAGCTAAAATAATATTTTTATTTATCAGAACTCTAATCTATTTGCATTCCGCTTTCTGCATCAAATTGTTCTCTTTCAGCTTCAGTCATTCTGGCTCTCAAAAGTTTCATGGTATAACCACCGAATAGTTTTCCGTTTTCAATATACATCCAGTCACTAATTTTTGAATTATCGACTTCGATTTTTTCTCCAATTTTGTACTCCGTAATATATTCAGGTTCATTATCTAAAATTCCTGAATATTTTCCGTTTTTATATTGAACATCCGTCAGCCAGATATGTTCGCCGCCTCCGTCCGAAGTTTAAAATTTGACTTTCAATGACTTAACTTCAATTTTCGGATTTGATAAAACAGCATTAAAATCAGTTAATGTCTGATTTGCTTTTTCTATTGCTTCAGCCATTTCTTTATCTTCATTTTCAACACTGTAGATTGTAGGCTGGTTTTCCCTTTCTATTTTATTAGAATTCTTACATGCTGTTAAACTTAACAAGAGGAATGTGATTAGGATTTTTGTTTTCATTTTTTGAATTGATAGGTTTCGAATTGGGCTAATTTATAGATTTAACTCTCCAATTATTTTTTGGTCGTAGTTATAATTAAGTTCATTGGGGAAATTTCCATTTAGGTCAGGAAATATCAATTGTAAGTATTCATAGGGACGATTTTCATAAAATTTGATTGATGTGAGGACATATTCTTGTAAGTTTTCATTATGAACTTTTAGGAAGTAAATTGAAAAGCGATCTGTTAAATCGTCTATTTTTTTATTTACTGGAATCGTACTGTTTTTATATTTTTCTGCGTAGTTTTTAATTATTTCTCCGGATAGGTTAGGGCCGAGGCCGGAAATAAACAATTCAGGAATTTTGAAATTTTCAAATATTCCTGTGGAGTATGCAAAAGGAGTGAAGTTTTCAGCCTCCATTACTGCTGTTGTATGATAGCCAGTGTTTTTTATAGTATCATAAACCTGGTTAAAATAGATTTGCTTTTTATCTTCGGTTTGTTTCATTTTCAAATATAATATTTTTATATCAAAATGAATGTTTAGCTTCTGGTGAAAACCTGACTGTGTCAGAGATATGTTAAATTTTTAATTTTTAAGTTTGGTAAACCCGACAGGTTTTTAAAACCTGTCGGGTTTGTTGTGCGTAAAGTATGCGATTTCTCTTTCGTCGAATGACAAACATTATGGTTACTTTGCGTGGGCTTCGACTTCGCTCAGCCGGACAGACGTTTTCCAATCTAAAATCTGAAGTCTACAGTAAAAAAAATCCCGCTTCAAAATGAAACGGGACTTAACAATATTCTCTTTTTTTTTATTTTAAACTGTTGCAGCAACTTCTTCTGGCAACGGAATTTGATTTTTAAGTAAATCTTCGAATGTTTCGTGTTGGCGGATCAGAATTCCTTTTCCATCTTTCCATAAAACTTCGGCTGGTTTGTACCTTGAATTGTAATTCGAAGACATCGAGAAACAATAGGCTCCGGCGTTTCTGAAAGCTAAAATATCACCTTCAGTAATTTCTGAAATTCTGCGGTTGTTGGCAAAAGTATCCGTTTCGCAAATGTATCCCACCACAGAGTAAAAACGCTCTTTTCCTTTTGGGTTCGAGATGTTTTCGATATAGTGTTGTGAACCGTAAAACATAGGACGGATTAAGTGATTGAAACCACTGTCAACTCCGGCGAAAACCGTTGAGGTTGTTTGTTTTACCACGTTTACTTTGGCTAAGAAGAAACCTGCTTCACTCACCAAAAATTTACCTGGCTCGAAAATCAAGGTTAAATCCCGGCCATATTCGGCACAGAAAGAATTGAATCTTTTGGATAATTTTTTACCTAATTCTTCGATGTCGGTTTCGATATCGTCTTTTTTGTATGGCACTTTGAATCCGCTTCCGAAATCTAAAAACTCCAAATCTTTAAAGTGTTTAGCGGTATCAAAAAGGATTTCAGCAGCATAAAGGAATACTTCGATATCAAGAATATCAGATCCTGTATGCATGTGAATTCCAACAATACTCATTTTTGTATTCTCTACAATTCGCAATATGTGCGGAATTTGATGTACCGAAATTCCGAATTTGCTATCGATATGTCCTACCGAAATATTAGCATTTCCGCCCGCCATTACGTGCGGATTGATACGAATACATACCGGAATCTGAGGATATTTTGTTCCGAATTGCTCCAGAATAGATAAGTTGTCAATATTGATTTGTACTCCCATTGCAGCAACTTCTTCGATTTCTTCGAGGGAAACTCCATTTGGTGTAAAAAAGATTTTGTCAGGATCATAGCCAGCATGAAGTCCCAATAAAACTTCCTGAATTGATACAGTATCTAAACCAGACCCCATGTTCTTTAATAACTGAAGAATCGCAACGTTAGACAATGCCTTCATGGCGTAATTAACTCTCAAGTTTTCTACCTTAGAGAAAGCTTTGGTTAACCTGTTGTACTGTGACTGGATTTTTTCGGCATCATAAACATATAATGGACTTCCAAATTGGTCTGCTAACTGCAGTAAATCTTTTGCTTGCATTTTTAAACTATTTTGAGCAAAGTTATTACACTTTTGACTAACAGCAAATTATTTGTAGAAAAATAACAAATTGTAACAAATTGTTTGTTTTTAAACAAAAAGTAGCTTGTTTTCGAATTTTATAACCTTTGCTAAGATGGTAAGGTTCTGAGATGTTAAGATACTAAGTTTTTTACTGCCACGACCAGAGCAATAGCGAACAGTCGAAGCAATCACGAATTATTC
Source organism: Flavobacterium cupreum (assembly GCF_003996965.1). Classification (GTDB taxonomy): domain Bacteria; phylum Bacteroidota; class Bacteroidia; order Flavobacteriales; family Flavobacteriaceae; genus Flavobacterium; species Flavobacterium cupreum. Next base: position 15,255 of record NZ_QWDM01000002.1, read on the forward strand.
TAATTTCTTTTCTGGCTGTTTTCTATTTCAAAATATAGCCCGTGGTTTCAACCACGCGGACACAATATAGGATTAAATCTAATCCACAACGTTTACCGTGGTTGAAACCACAGGCTATGCTTTATGCATTTTTCGGAAATTCAAAATAAAAATTCGTGGAAATTCGTGTAATTTGTATTAATCTGTTAAACTGTGGCAAAAAAAATAATCTGTGGCAAAAAAACAAAACCCCTGAATATAAATTCAGGGGTTTGTTAGTAGTTATGTTGTTTATCGGAATAAAGATTAAATAAAATGCAAAGAAAAAACTCAGTCCCTTAGCATCTTAGTATCTCAGAACCTTAAAAATTACAAACTCGGTAAATCCCCGTTTCCTTTAGTTGGCAGGTTGGTTGAACCCATTAAGAACAAATCTACTTCTCTTGCTGCTTCGCGACCTTCAGAAATAGCCCATACAATTAAGGATTGTCCTCTTCGCATATCACCTGCAGTGAAGATGTGAGGAACGTTTGTTTGATAATTTTTAGCTTTATAATTACTTCTCATATCAATTTCAAGTCCTAATTGCTCGCTTAACGTTTTTTCAGGTCCTGTAAATCCTAAAGCCAGTAAAGCTAAATCGCAAGGCCAGATTTTTTCGGAACCTTCTTTTTCAATTAATTCAGGACGTTGACCCGGAGTCATTTTCCATTGTACTTCCACCGTTTTTAATCCCACAAGTTCTCCTTTATCATTAGATAAGAATTCTTTTGTATTGATTAACCAGTTTCTGTCGCAGCCTTCTTCGTGTGAAGAAGACGTTTTCAACTGCAACGGCCAGAAAGGCCAAGGTGTTGATTCGCTTCTTCCAACCGGAGGTTTTGGTAAAATTTCAAAGTTAGTCACCGATTTTGCTCCGTGTCTGTTCGATGTTCCCACACAGTCAGAACCTGTATCTCCACCACCAATTACGATGACGTCTTTTCCGGTTGCCTTAACCTGGTCAGGAATGGACTCTCCGTATAAAACTTTGGTCTGTTGTGTTAAGAAATCCATTGCCTGAACAACGCCTTTACTTTCGATTCCTTTAGTTGGCAAACTTCTTCTTTCTGTTGCTCCACCACATAATACGATAGAATCGAAAGCATTCAGTTCTGCAACGCTAAAGTTAACACCCACATTTACATTGGTTTTGAAAGTAATTCCTTCAGCTTCAAGGATGGCTACACGTCTGTCGATAATTCCTTTTTCTAATTTGAAATTCGGAATTCCGTAGCGCAATAAACCTCCAATAGCATTGTCTCTTTCAAAAACGGTAACGGTATGACCCGCTCTGTTCAATTGCTGGGCAGCTGCGAGACCTGCAGGACCCGAACCAATAACGGCTACGGTTTTTCCTGTTCGGGTTAATGGTGTTTGTGGTTTGATCCATCCTTCGGCAAAACCTCTTTCGATGATGTTTTTCTCGATGTTTTCGATCGCAACCGGTTCTTTGATAATACCCAGAACACATGATTTCTCACATGGAGCAGGGCATAAGCGGCCTGTAAATTCCGGAAAGTTATTGGTCGATTGTAAAATCGCTAAAGCACTTTGCCATTCTTCCTGATGCACCATGTCGTTGAAGTCAGGAATTAAATTTCCTAACGGACAGGCACTGTGGCAAAAAGGAATACCACAATCCATGCATCTTGAACCTTGTTCTTTTTTCTTATCTTCTGCTAACGGAATGGTAAATTCGTTGTAGTTCGAAACACGTTCTGCTACTGCTAAATTACTTTCGTCGGCTCTGCTATACTCTTTAAATCCGCCTATTTTACCCATGACATTTTAATTAAATCTAAATGATGTTTTTAAATTCCAATTTTAAAAAATTCCAAATCTCAGTTTTTTAACCGCAAAGAACGCAAGGTCTTTTTTTTGCTTTTTTGAGTGTTTTAAGTTCGCAAAGCTTTGTGGTTAAGTATTAATCTAAAATCTAAAATCTGAATTCTAAAATCATTTATCCAGCTATTAATTCTTCTATTTTTTTCTCTTCTGCAATTCGTTGTAATGCTTTTTTGTAATCGGTTGGCATTACTTTTACGAAATTGCTTTGTTGGTTTTCCCAGTCTGCTAAAATTCTTTTTGCTAATGGACTGTTGGTGTACAAAGAGTGGTTTTTGATCAGTTTTCGTAGTTTGGTTACGTCTTCTTCCTCGATAGGATCAAAGGCAACCATTTCCATGTTGCACACTGTTGCATCGAATTGTTGTTTAGGATCGTACACATAAGCCACCCCACCGCTCATTCCGGCTGCGAAGTTTCTTCCTGTTTTTCCTAAAACTACAACTGTACCACCGGTCATGTACTCGCATCCGTGATCTCCAATTCCCTCAACAACCGCGGTTGCTCCGGAATTTCTCACACAGAAACGCTCTCCGGCCATTCCATTAATATACGCCTCTCCGGTAATAGCTCCGTAAAGGGCAACGTTCCCGATAATGATATTTTCTTCAGGTTTGAAGGTGGCGGTAGGAGGTACCTTGATAATTAATTTTCCTCCTGAAAGTCCTTTTCCTAAATAATCATTACAGTTTCCGTGAATTTTAAACGACAATCCATTGGTAGCAAATGCACCAAAACTTTGTCCGGCAGAACCTTCAAAATCAACTAAAATAGTGTCTTCAGGTAAACCTTGTGCGCCATATATTTTTGAGATTTCATTACTCAAAATGGCACCTACAGAACGGTCTGTATTTTTAATTTTAAACGTAACTCTTGTTTTTTCTTTTCTGTAAATAGAAGGAATCGCTTCTTTGATAATTTCGAAATCCAATACATTTTCCAGGTTGTGATCCTGTTCTGTTGTATTATGGTTCGGAACTGTTTTTGCTTTTTCCGGTTTGTACAGAATTGATGATAAATCTAAACCATTGGCTTTGTAATGTTTGATCGCTTTGTTCACATTTAATTTTTGTGACTGACCCACCATTTCTTTCAAAGTTCTGAAACCTAACTGTGCCATGATTCCTCTTAACTCTTCGGCAATAAAATACATGAAGTTGATCACGTGCTCCGGAGTTCCTTTAAAGTTTTTTCTCAATTCAGGATCCTGAGTGGCAATACCAACAGGGCAGGTATTTAAGTGACAGGCTCTCATCATGATACAGCCTGAAGCGACAAGCGGAGCAGTAGCAAAACCAAATTCTTCAGCGCCTAATAAGGCAGCAATAGCTACGTCACGACCTGTTTTCAATTGGCCGTCGCACTCTAAAACGACACGGCTTCTTAAATCATTTAATATTAAAGTTTGCTGTGCTTCGGCTAAACCAAGTTCCCATGGAATACCGGTGTGTTGCAAAGAAGTCAATGGTGCAGCACCGGTTCCTCCGTCATAACCTGAAATCAGGATCACGTCGGCTTTTGCTTTGGCAACACCGGCAGCAATGGTTCCAACGCCTACTTCGGAAACTAATTTTACGTTGACGCGTGCATCACGATTGGCATTTTTCAAATCAAAAATCAACTGGGATAAATCCTCAATAGAGTAAATATCATGATGCGGTGGAGGCGAAATCAAACCTACATAAGGCGTAGAGTTTCTGGTTTCAGCAATCCACGGCACTACTTTTTCTCCCGGAAGCTGTCCGCCTTCTCCTGGCTTAGCACCCTGAGCCATTTTAATCTGAATCTCTTTTGCATTTGTCAAATAGTTGATCGAAACACCAAAACGTCCCGAAGCTACTTGTTTGATGGCACTGTTTCTGGAATCGCCGTTGATTTCTTTCTGGAAACGTTTTGGATCTTCTCCACCTTCTCCGGAATTACTTTTTCCGCCAATTCTGTTCATGGCAATCGCTAAATTCTCATGCGCTTCTCTACTGATCGATCCGTAAGACATTGCACCGGTTTTGAATTTCTTCACGATTTCGGTCCATGGTTCTACTTCGTCGATAGAAATCGGATCTAAATTGTTGAATTCAAATAAACCTCTGATCGTCATTAGGTTTGAGCTTTGCTCATTGACCATGTCTGAGTATTCTTTATAGCTTTCCGGGCTGTTCAGACGAACGGCCTGTTGTAATTTAGAAATCGTAGTCGGGTTGAACATGTGTTTTTCTCCGCCTCTTCTCCATCTGTAAATACCTCCGATTTCCAAAGGCAGTAAGTTGGCGATTTTTGAATTTGGAAAGGCTTTCTGGAAACGTTTCTTTACTTCTTTTTCTACTTCTATCAAACCAATTCCTTCGATTCTGGAAGGCGTGTAAGGGAAATATTTAGAGGTGAATGTTTTATTTAAACCTAAAATCTCGAAAATTTGGGCAGCTCTGTACGAATGTAAGGTAGAGATACCAATTTTGTTCATAATTTTAAGGATACCTTTTGCAATCGCCTTGTTATAATTGATAATAGCGTAATCTGCTTTAACCTTGGTAATGAATCCCTGGTTCACCTGATCGTGAATGATCTCGTTTACCATGTATGGATTAATGGCACTGGCACCATATCCGAACAATAAAGCAAAATGATGCGGTTCGCGTGGCTCTGCAGATTCGATTATGATTCCGAATTTAGAACGAACTTTCAGGATGTTTAAGGAGTGGTGGATGTAAGAACAAGCCAGTAACATCGGGATTGGAGCCATTTGCTCGCTTACGCCTCTGTCTGAAAGGATGATAATATTGCAGCCTTCAGAAACCGCTTTGAACGTAGCCTGAACACATTTCTCCAACGCACGCTCCAGACCGTTAACTCCTTTTTCTATTTTGTATAAAGTAGAAATGGTAGCCGATTTGAAATCTTCGTGGTCAATGTTTCTGATTTTATCTAAATCTTCATTAGAAATAACCGGATTCTGGATTTTTAATTTTTTACATTGTTTTGCTTCAATTTCGAAAATATTAAAATCTCCTCCAATGGCTAAACTGATGTCGGTAATGATCTCCTCACGAATACCATCCAAAGGAGGATTGGTAACCTGAGCAAATAATTGTTTGAAATAGTTGTATAATAATTGTGGCTGATCTGATAAAACGGCCAGTGGCGTATCATTCCCCATAGAACTGATGGCTTCAGCACCATCTGATCCCATTGGATTGATAATTGTTTTTAAATCTTCGATCGTATAACCGAACAAACGCTGTCTGGTCTGAAAATCAAGTTTTTCAACAGGAACAGGATTGTTGGTGTAAGGAACTTTAGCCAAGGGTAACAAGTTTGCTTCAACCCATTCTTTGTAAGGACGCTTGGTTACAATTGCTTTTTTTATTTCTTCATCTTCAATAATACGGCCTTCGTTCATATCTACCAGAAACATTTTCCCCGGTTCTAGACGACCGTGCTGAATTACATCTTCCGGTTCGATATCCAGTACACCAATTTCTGATGACATGATTACAAAACCGCTTTTTGTCAACGTGTAACGGGAAGGACGCAATCCGTTTCTGTCCAGTAACGCACCAATTACGTTTCCGTCTGTAAACGGAATCGAAGCCGGACCATCCCACGGCTCCATGATGCAGGAGTTGAATTCGTAGAATGCTTTCTTTTCTGCCGACATCGTCTGGTGTTTTTCCCAGGCTTCCGGAACAACCATCATCATCGCTTCAGGCAAGGATCGGCCGGTCATTAATAAAAGTTCAATAACCATGTCCATAGAAGCAGAATCTGATTTTCCTTCTAAAATAATCGGGAATAATTTTTTGATATCATCACCAAAAATTTTGCTTTCCATTAATTCTTCACGGGCACGCATTCTGCTTACGTTTCCGCGAAGCGTATTGATTTCACCATTATGACACATGTATCGGAATGGCTGTGCTAAGTCCCATGAAGGGAAAGTATTGGTAGAGAAACGCTGGTGTACTAATGCCAGACGCGTCACTAAATCGGGATCTTTTAAGTCGATATAATATCGGCTGATGTCTTCCGGCATCAATAAGCCTTTATATATTATAGTAGTGGTCGATAAACTAGTAAAATAAAACATGTGACTTTCGGAGGTTTTGGATCCTCTAATCGCGTGTTCGGCAATTTTTCTAGCTGCAAAAAGTTTTGCATTAAATTCTTGTTCCGTTAAATCCTGACCGTTTTTGCTAACAAAAACCTGTTTAACCGATGGTTCTTTTTCTGCGGCAATCTGCCCTAAATTTTCTACGTCAACGGGTACGTCTCTCCAGCCTAGGACCTTTAAATTCTGGTCTTTGATTGTTGATTCGAAAGCATTCATGCAAAAAGTAACCTGGTTTTTGCTTTTTGGTAAAAAAACCATTCCTACTGCATACTCACGTGTTTCAGGGATTTCAAAATCACATACTTTTTTGAAAAAGTCATGTGGGATATCAAATAAAATTCCAGCTCCATCTCCAGTTCTTCCATCAGAACTAACTGCGCCACGATGTTCCAGTTTTATTAAGATGTCCAATGCTTTGTGAATGATGTCATTAGATTTAATACCATTCAAATTACAAATAAATCCTGCACCACAATTGTCGTGTTCAAATTCAGGCAAATAAAGCCCTTGTTCTTTAACTCTCATTCTTGATATTTTTTCTACAAAAATAAAGATTTCGTTAAACATAATGTATTGAAAATCTAATTTCGCTTACATTTTTGTTGTAATATTAGAAAAATGATTCTTAAATGATAATAATATTACAGAACGCATTGTGAAATGACAAAATCACAATTTACATTGTAATATATGAAATGAAATTGCGTGTAAGGCTTTGAAATCAGTGAAGTTTTTGTTAAATATCAAACTATTTTACGGTTTTTAGTTAACATTTTAGAAGCGATAGTTTAACGATTCCTTTTCTTTCAAAATCAATAACGGTTTAATGTCGGTTTTATGGCATTTTTTAATTGAAAAAAGATTTTACTATTCAGTTGAATTTTGCTATTTTTGTCGCACTTTTATTCTGAAATAAATTCAGAACCAGACAAATTCTATATTATGAACATACACGAATATCAAGGAAAAGAAATTTTAGCGAGTTACGGAGTACGCATTCAACGCGGAATTGTGGCTAACAATGCAGTTGAAGCTGTAGCTGCTGCAAAACAATTAACTGCCGAAACCGGTACAGGATGGCACGTAATTAAAGCACAAATTCACGCAGGTGGCCGTGGAAAAGGTGGTGGAGTGAAGCTTGCTAAAAACTTACAACAAGTTGAAGAAATTGCAGGACAAATTATCGGAATGCAATTGATTACGCCTCAGACTTCTGCTGAAGGTAAAAAAGTAAACAAAATTTTAGTAGCAGAAGATGTTTACTATCCTGGTGAAAGTGAAACTTCTGAATTTTATGTTTCTGTTTTATTAAATAGAGCTACTGGTCGTAACATGATTATGTATTCTACTGAAGGTGGAATGGATATTGAAGAAGTTGCTGAACACACACCACACTTAATTTTTACTGAAGAAGTTGATCCTACTGTTGGATTACAAGGTTTTCAGGCAAGAAGAATTGCTTTTAACTTAGGTCTTTCAGGAAATGCTTTCAAAGAAATGGTGAAATTTATCGATTCATTGTACAATGCTTACATTGGTTCTGATGCTTCTATGTTTGAAATCAACCCGGTTTTGAAAACTTCGGATAACAAAATTATGGCTGTTGATGCTAAAGTAAATATCGATGATAATGCTTTATACAGACAACCAAAATATGCTGAGATGCGTGATATCCGTGAGGAGAACCCAATCGAAGTTGAAGCTAAAGAAGTAGGTTTGAACTATGTAGATCTTGACGGTACTGTAGGATGTATGGTAAACGGAGCAGGTCTTGCAATGGCAACTATGGATTTAATTAAATACGCTGGTTTTGAGCCTGCTAACTTCCTTGATGTTGGTGGAACTGCTGATGCAAAACGTGTTGAAACGGCTTTCCGTATTATCTTAAAAGATCCTAACGTAAAAGCTATTCTAATCAATATTTTTGGTGGAATCGTTCGTTGTGACCGTGTGGCTCAGGGAGTTGTTGATGCTTACAAAAATATGGGTGATGCTATTAAAGTGCCAATTATTGTTCGTTTGCAGGGAACAAATGCTGAAATTGCAAAAGAATTAATTGACAATTCAGGTATGCCAATTTTATCAGCTGTTCAGTTTCAGGAAGCTGCTGATCAGGTTAAAGCTGCGTTATCTTAATCACATAAGAAATCAATTATATAAAAAATCCCTTCGATATTCGGAGGGATTTTTTTTTTGGAGTTATTTAACCGCAAGGCGCGCGAGGGTTTTTATTTATAGGAGTTTATATAAACGCAAAGTTCGCAAAGCTATGTGCATAAGATTGCGAATATTGCCCGCGGTTTCAACCGCGGGTACACAATCTGATATGATAGAATCTTCTGAGCATCCCCGCGGTTGAAACCGCGGGCTATATTTAAAATTATGATCTTTTTTAAACAGCAAAGCTCGCAAAGCTATCTGTATAATGATTTGCGAATTTTAGCGAATATGGCCCGCGGTTTCAACCGCGAGTGCGCAATGTGATATGATATAACCTTCTGAGCATCCCCGCGGTTGAAACCGCGGGTTATATTTAAGATTATGATCTTTTTTAAACAGCAAAGTTCGCAAGCTATCTGCATAAGGATTTGCGAATTTTCGCGAATATTGTCCGCGGTTTCAACCACGGATACACAATGTTATATGATACAATCTTCTGAGTATCCCCGCGGTTGAAACCGCGGGTACGCAATGTGATATGATACAATCTTCTGAACATCCCCGCGGTTGAAACCGCGGGCTATATTTAAAATTATGATCTTTTTTAAACAGCAAAGTTCGCAAGCTATCTACATAAGGGTTTGCGAATTTTCGCGAATATAACCCGCGGTTTCAACCACGGTACACAATTTGATATGATACAATCTTCTGAACATCCCCGCGGTTGAAACCGCGGGTAATATTTAAGATTATGATCTTTTTTAAACAGCAAAGTCCGCAAGCTATCTGCATAAGGATTTGCGAATTTTCGCGAATATAACCCGCGGTTTCAACCACGGGTACACAATCTGATATGATACAATCTTCTGATCCCGCGATTGAAACCGCAGACTATATTTAAAATTAAGATCTTTTTTAAACAGCAAAGTTCGCAAAGCTATATCAATTAAAGCTTTGCGAACTTTGCGTAAATTTTAGCGCCCTTTGCGGTTAAATTACTTTTTATTCTTCCCGTTTTTATAAACAACTTTTTCTACCACCTGTACTTTAGGTGCCGTTTTTGTGTTGTTTTTCTTGAAAGGTTTTTTAGCTGCAGGAGCAGTTTTAGAAGGTGCTTTGTCGCCTCTTCCTTTTTCGGCATCTTTGGCACTTGCTTTAAATTCAGGTCTTTCTTTGGTGCTGTCTTTTTTCGGAATTTCAGCTTTATGCTTCGCTAAAACCTCATTCGGATTTTTAGGGTTTTCTTTAGTGCCTCTTAAATGAATTACCAATCCATTCAGGAAGTTGCGTAAAACCTGATCACCGCATTCCATGTAGTTTTCATGATCTTCGGCTCTGAAAAAAGCTCCTAATTCTGATTTTGTAATTCTAAAATCTACTAATTCTAAAATCTCAACTATTTGGTCGTCACGGAGCATCAAAGCCACGCGAAGTTTTTTTAGGATATCGTTGTTCGTCATCGTTTAATTTTTTACAAAGGTACATTTTAAAAGCAATTAGGTAACAGAACTTGCTCAAAGTTTTTTGCCACGAATTTCACGAATTAAATAAAATTTGACCACAATACAATTCGTGAAAATTAGTGAAATTCGTGGCAACCTTTTTTTTTATTATTTTAAATTATAGTCATTTAATATCATTATTAATTTATCTAAATCTTCCGGCAGGTGATTGGCTGTCACTACAATTCTGTTTAGATTATCTGCATTTTGTTTGTATTTAAAACTGGCGATTATAATCTTATTTTCTGCTAATACGTCAATAACATTTTTGTCTTTCAGATAAATTAGAGGATAATTTTTATCAAATTTAATGAAGTCATTTTTGATTAGTTTCTCATCGATGTACTTCAGGTTCTCAAGTAATTTTTGATGTTGTTTGGGATATATTTCAGCAGCATCAGCTAAAGTTTGTACGAAAGCAGGATTCATTCCGGCTGCAGAAGCGAAGATTTCTGATTTTTTTATTTGATCGATAAAAGAAGCATCGCTTGCAATTACACCTCCCGTTAAGCCAAAAGCTTTGCCTAAAGAAGAAACCATAATCTTTCTTTTTATCGGAAGATTGATTTCAGAATAAATTCCACAGCCATTTTTTCCTAAAATTCCCAGAGAATGAGATTCATCGATAAGAAGCGTGATTTCTTTTTTTTTCGAAATTTCTCTCAAAATATTTAACTCAACCGGATTGGTTTCAAAAGAAGGAACTCCGTCCGTTAGGATTGTAATTTTTTCTTCTTTGTCATCAAGTAACGTTGAATTTATTTTACCGGCAATAAAAACCGGTAAGCTGTTGTTAGTTTGAATCGCCGTGTGAACATCACCAAAATGAAAAAAAGTATCAGTTTGTTTTTTCAATTCGTCGATTACCAGTTTTCCGGCCAACATTCCGGAGGAAACGGTAGCTACAGCTTCTACTTTACTATAATTTGCCAAAAAAATTTCTCCGTTTTCATATGCTGTAACTTTCACATTTGCATTTCTCGAACTTCCATATGTCGTTCCCCATTTCAGAATATTTTTTACGACCAATTCCTGAAAAGCTCTATTTGTTGACAAACCCAAATATGCTGTTCCGCCAAAATACAAATACTGTTCCTGGTCTATTTCGATCATTCGATCCGGAAATTGATTGACATTCATTACAGCTAAATTAAAGTTACACCCGTTCCGTTTAGTTCTGAATAGTGAATTATGCCATTTTTTATCGTTACTCCGGTTGCGATATCCTGTGCCAAAAGCAATGCACCGTCCATGTCAACATAATCCAGTTGCGGTAATAAATGGGCGATTGCCGAGATTCCCACGGTAGATTCTGTCATACAGCCCACCATGGTTCTAAGACCCAGTTTTTTGGCCTCTTCGATCATGCGTTTCCCGGGGGTCAGTCCGCCGCACTTAACCAATTTGACATTTACACCATGAAAATAGTGATGGCATTTTGCAACGTCTTCTTCAATAATACAGCTTTCATCGGCAATAACCGGCAAAACGGAATGTTTATAGACTTCTTTGTGGGCTTTCCAGTCGTCTGCTCTAATAGGTTGTTCCAGAAACTCAACGCCTAATTTTTTTAATTCAACGGCATTGTTAATGGTTTCTTCAACTCCCCAGCCGCAATTGGCATCGATTCTGAAAATGGCATCCGTATGTTTTCGTAACTCTTTTACAATGGCAATATCTTCCTGGGTTCCCAGTTTAATTTTATAAATCGGCCACGGCAGTTCCTGCATTTTAGAGACCATTTTTTCTATGGAAGCAATTCCAATGGTGTAATCGGTCATTGGATTTTTGTCAGGAGAATAGCCCCATAATTCATATAGTTTTTTCCCTTTTTTGCGGGCATACCAATCGTTATAAGCCAAATCCAAAGCGCATAACGCAAACATGTCGTGTTGTAAATAAGGATATATTTTGGCCCAAAAAGCTTCGGGAGTTTCGTTTTCAGTACTTTCAATAAGATTTCTGGTGGCTTCTAAATCCTGCATCATGACCGGAACCGTTGTTTTGTAATACGGATTAGAGGTGGCTTCTCCAAAACCGGAAAAACCATCACTTTTGAGTTCAACAATCAACGAAGGCTGAAAATCAATAGATTCCCTGGAAATGGTAAAAGTGTGTTTTAGTTGTAGATTGTATGCTCTTAAAATCAATTCCATAATGTGTGTTTTAATTTAATATTTCAGCCATGAAAGTGCGCCAACAAAGCTGTCACGCCAGAGTTTTTCATTATGTTGGCCGCCTTTTACAATTTTCGATTTAGTAAGGTGAAGACAGTAACAACGTTTTGTATCTAATAAACGTTCCATTTTGGTCATATCCTGCACCATGTTCTCATCTTCTTTGTCACCGCATAAAAAGTAAATTTTGGTTTTAATTTTTGGCGTTTTTTCCGTTAAGGTGTAAATGTCTTTCGAGAACCAGAAAGAAGGGGAAAATACGGCGGCTTTGCCAAAAACTTCAGGGTGTTTTAAAATGGCATAATACGAAACCAGTCCGCCAAGTGAGCTGCCCATGATAAGGGTGTTTTTGGCTTTTGTTTTGGTCCTGTAGTTTTTATCTATGTATGGTTTTACTGTCTTTACGATAAAATCGAGATAATTATCTGCATTTCCGCCACCGTATTTTTCATTTTTGAAGGGTGTTAATTCATCGATTCGTTTTTCGTTTCCATGTGCTATTCCGACAACAATTACCTTTGCTTTCAGACTGTCCAGTTTTTCGTCAACATTCCATTCGCCTACGTAAGAAGTTTTGGCATCAAACAAATTCTGCGCGTCGTGCATGTAGATCACGGAGTATCTTTGGTCTGAAGCGCTATAATTTTCGGGTAAGTAAACCCAGATTTGTTTTGTGGTTTTAAGTTGCGGGGCTTCAAGGATAAAAGTAGAAACGTTTTTGGAGGCGGTACTTTCCTGAGCCCTTACACTAAAGATTAGAACTGAAAAGATAAAAAAGAAGAATACCCGATTCATATGCTCTATTGTGTTTTAGATTTAAAAACAATATTTTAGCTAAAAATAATAAATTGATGGATACCGAAGCACAAAAGAGAAGTTTACTTTTAGAAATGATTGCTTTCTCAACAGTCGATGGTCAGCTGCATAAAAGAGAATTGGAATTTTTATGGCTGGTGGCCCAGGAATTGAATATTGAGAAGAAAGATTTCCAGGATTTATTTCATCAGGAAAGCGCTCCGATAAGGATAAAATCGGAATTTCAGCGCATTCAGCAATTCTACAGACTGGCTTTGATTATGCACTGTGATGGTGTCCTGCATGAAAAAGAAGCCAAAGCGATACAACAAATCGCGATAGAAATGGGATTGAATCCCAATGCTACCAAACGGATTTTAGATCTGATGCACAAAGCACCAAATGCAATGATTAACCCTAAATTATTATTGAAAGTTTTTCAGGAACAACACAATTAATTGGCGTAGTATAACTCAGATTAACCTTTTTTTATAGCCATTTTTAAGCCTATTCCTGTTTGAAAATCGGGAGCATTATCTAAATTTAAATCTTCTCTGAAATAGACAAAATAAGAAAATTTTCTTGTTGAGTACGTACAGATAAAATTCCATCCTTCTAAATTGTCATACAAATGAGATATCGTTTTTTGCCAATGTGTATTTATTCTTTCTCCCGTTAGCACAATATGATCGATATCTTTCTTTTTAAAATAGGAAGTTTGAAAATTATAATTAATGCCATACGAAAGATGGTTCTTGTTTTTGAGTTTTATTTTGTACTGAACAAGGGCTTCAAAGCTGTATAAAAAATCCTGATTGCTTATATTTACCCGATCTCCGTATTCTATAAAATGCTGACGTAAAATTCCTCCACTGGCACCAAAACTTAGAATGTTTTTATCTTTGATAATCATTTTTTTAAGAATAGAAGAAGAAATTCCAAAATCAGCAACAGGATTATATCGAGAAGTATTAATACCAAGCTGAGCACCAAAATTTAGATAAATATAATGTTTTTCATTCATCTCTAATTTAGGATAATAGTTGTAATTGATATCAATTCCGGGAATCGTAAAATTACCATTATTCATTGTCAAAACTTTATCGTTTTCATCTTTATAGGATATTCCAGCTTTATTTAGACCATAATATTGTCTCGAAAATGGATCTTTTCCACCGGCAATGTTGCGATGAAACCATTCTATTGTTTCATCTGAAGTAAAAATAGAATAAGGATATTTTCCACCATCAAGAGAATTAGCACGCAAACTGAAATTAAGTTCGTGGTGAACCGTAATAGGCAATGTAAAAGTGAATCGATACGATCGAATAACTCCGTCTGCTGCAAATTCTTTAATTTTAGAAGGAACTTTATTTAAATCAAATGAATATTCACGATCATGCCACGGTAAATTTTCGGCTGTTTTTTGATCGTTTGGATCTGTTAGTTCGTATGATTTTACATAAGGAAGAACAATATTTCCACTTGAAACCTCAAATAAAAAAAAATATTTATCAGGAGACCGAACATTAAAATTGTGATTTAATCTGGAAATATAAATTCCAAATGGATGAGTAGAAAGTATATAAGGCTTTATAATGTCTGAAGAATTTTCCATTTCTTTATTCCAAAAATCGTTGTTATCAGATTGTGCTATGGCGTGGCAGCTAAAAACAAAAAAAATAAAAAGGAGTAAAGAATGCTTCATTTCAGAGTTTTAAATTTTGTTAAAACTAATGAATTTGAAATTCTTTATAAAATATTTCACAGACAAATTTAAGAATAAATTCCTCTTTGTTTTTTATTCAATTGTTTTAAAATGATGTTTTTAAGGCAATTGTTCCTGTAGTTTTTTAATATCATCACGTAATTTCGCGGCCTGTAAAAAGTCCAAATCTTTAGCAGCTTTTTCCATAGATTTTCGTTTCTCGCGAATCATTTTCTCCAGATCCGGCTTAGACATGTATTTGGTATCCGGTTCGGCAGCTGCTGTCAAAGTATGTCCCAATTCATAGTCCACCAAAGGGTTTTTGGTAAAGGCACTTTCAATTTTTTTGTTTAGGGCCTGCGGTGTAATATTGTGTTCTGTATTGTAATTGATTTGCTTGGTTCTTCTATAATCAGTCTCGTCAATCGTTTTTTGCATACTGGCCGTAATTTTGTCGGCATACAAAATCGCTTTTCCATTCAGGTTTCTCGCCGCACGACCAATGGTTTGGGTTAAAGATCTGTGGCTTCGAAGGAAACCTTCTTTATCGGCATCGAGAATCGCAACAAGGGAAACCTCTGGTAAATCCAAACCTTCACGAAGTAAATTCACACCAATCAAAACATCAAAAAGACCTTTTCGTAAATCCTGCATGATTTCGATACGTTCTAGTGTATCGACATCAGAATGAATATAGCGACAGCGGATATTTACTTTCGTTAAATACTTGGCTAATTCTTCGGCCATCCTTTTGGTTAAAGTAGTTACCAAAACCCTTTCATCCAATTCGCAACGCACCTGTATTTCTTCAATTAAATCATCAATCTGATTTAAACTCGGACGGATTTCTATAATCGGATCCAATAATCCCGTCGGACGAATCACCTGTTCGACGTAAACGCCATCGGTTTTTTCTAATTCATAATCGGCCGGTGTTGCAGATACATAGATTACCTGATTTTGCAATGCTTCAAACTCTTCAAATTTCAGAGGTCTGTTGTCCATTGCGGCAGGCAAACGGAAACCGTATTCTACCAGGTTTTCTTTTCGGCTGCGGTCACCTCCGTACATGGCATGAACCTGCGAAACGGTTACGTGACTTTCGTCAACGACCATCAAATAATCTTTAGGGAAATAATCTAAGAGACAGAAAGGTCTCGTGCCGGGTAATCTTCCGTCAAGGTATCTTGAGTAATTCTCGATTCCCGAGCAATATCCCAGTTCACGAATCATTTCTAAGTCAAAATTGGTGCGTTCTTCCAGACGTTTTGCTTCCAGATGTTTGCCTGTTTCTTTAAAATAATCGACTTGTTTGACGAGATCCTGCTGGATGTCCCAGATGGCGCCCTGTAAAACTTCCGGAGAAGTGACGAACATATTGGCAGGATAAATGGTCAGCTTTTTGAATTTCTCAATAACCTGTGAAGTCTTGGCATCAAAAGATTCTATTTCTTCAATTTCATCTCCAAAAAAGTGAATCC
This sequence comes from Flavobacterium cupreum, assembly GCF_003996965.1. GTDB lineage: Bacteria > Bacteroidota > Bacteroidia > Flavobacteriales > Flavobacteriaceae > Flavobacterium > Flavobacterium cupreum. The sequence goes on from NZ_QWDM01000002.1 coordinate 31,052, forward strand.
TGAAAGCATCATCAGCGTAACTTGGATAGACTTCAACCGTGTCTCCCTTGATTCTGAAAGTTCCAGGTGTAAAATCGGCTTCTGTTCTCGCATATAAACTTTGCACCAGACTGTGTAATAATTTCGTTCTTGAAATAACCTGATCTTTTTCGATGGCGATTACGTTTTTCTGAAACTCTACCGGATTTCCGATACCGTACAAACAGGAAACAGAGGCAACCACCAAAATGTCACGGCGACCGGAAAGCAGGGAAGAAGTAGTGCTTAAACGCATCTTTTCAAGTTCTTCATTGATCGATAAATCTTTTTCGATGAAAACCCCTGTTACCGGCATAAAAGCTTCCGGTTGATAATAGTCGTAATACGAAACAAAATACTCTACCGCATTATTCGGAAAAAACTGTTTGAACTCCGAGTACAGCTGCGCGGCCAAAGTCTTGTTGTGTGCTAAAACCAAAGTTGGTTTCTGCACTTCCTGAATAACGTTGGCTACCGTAAATGTTTTACCGGAACCCGTTACACCGAGTAAGGTTTGGTATTTTTCACCATCAACAACTCCTTGTGCTAATTTTTGAATGGCTTGCGGCTGATCGCCTTTTGGACTATAATCTGAGGAAACTTGAAACTCCATTTTTGAGGGATGAAAATTTTAGTTTTGTAAAGATACAAAGTTTGAATCCTATAAAATAGTGAGTTGAAATTAAAAATTCAGACTATTTCAAAAAATCAACAATCGCATCGTTTACAATTTTGGGTTGATCTATGGTTAAAAAATGTCCCGCATCTTTTATTGTTTTTGTTTTACCGTTAACCAAGTATTTTTGGGCTCTTTCGAGGCTTTCCTCAGAATTGATAACATCCGTATCGCCAATTAAAACTAAAACCGGATTTGAAATAGACTTGAGTTCATCGCCTGAAAAAGGATGCATTTTAAGCATGCTCGAATTCGATTTTGCATATTTATTGGCCAGATAAAATTGTCTTTTATAAACCGGACTAATTTTTTCAGGATGCGTAGCAAAAGTTTTTAATGTTTTTCCGAATTTCTTTTCACTCGGAAACAATTTGAGCATTAGGGCAGAAGAGGTTTTACCGACTTTATCGATAAATTTAAAGGTTTGCGCCGGACTTAGTAAAACTACTTTGTCTATTGAATTTGTTTTTTGAGTCGCCAGTAAAGTCGCAATCCAGCCGCCTCTTGAAGCGCCTATAATATCAAAGTTTTTTAACTTATAATACTTGAATATCTCATTGTACCAAATTGCAATTTCTTCTGATGAAAGCGGTTTTGAGGTCATCGTTGATTTTCCGGGTTCCATTAGAAAGTCAATGGCGTAGACGCGGTAGGTTTTGGCTAAAGCTTTAATATTGGGATACCACATCGTAGAACTGGCGTCCATACCGTGAAGCAAAACCAGGTCTTTACCGTTTTTTGGGCCCGCCATTACAACATGGGCGGTGCCGTACGAGGTTTTTATATTTTCTTCTGTATACGGAATTCCCCAAAGTTTCAGGGACTTGTCGTAGGTAGTAATGTAGGCGTTTCTGTCTTTTCTGGTTTGAAAAATGTAATCGTCAAATTTTGCCTGTTTTGTTGAAGAACAGCCAGCCAGCACAAGAAAAAAAAGTAACCTGAAGAGTAATTTTGAAATATTCATAAAATTCAATTTACACTAAAGGTACTTCGAAAGGGTCTGAATTAGTATTAGAATTTTATTTTAAAGTATCAAAATTACAATGTTGTGTAGTTTAAAAATTTGACCATTTAAAGTGTCGGATATAATTCACTGAAAACTCTTATTTTTTTTAATGAATGTAATCCTGAGCGAAGTCGAAGGCTTGTTATAGTAAAGGGCTTCGACTTCGCTCAGCCTGACACCAATTTTAAATGACCACAACGAGATAATTTAAATTTTCCAGCTTTTTTGCTGGGCTTCTGTTAAGAAAGTCCATGCTATAATCCGGCTTGTTTTTTGGCCCTGGGCCATGTCAATCGTTTTTATGGAAGCAGCATTTACTTTGTTTAAAGTTTTATAAATACTCGAAAGATTTTCTCTTTTGGAAACCAGGGTAGTGAACCACAAACACTGCATTGGGTATTTGGCGCTTTCGTAAATCATTTGGGTTACAAAACCAATTTCACCACCGTCACACCACAATTCGGCATTGTGGCCTCCGAAGTTTAAAACAGGATTTGTTTTTTTCTTTTCTTTTGGATTCAGGTTGGAAACTTTTCTTACCGTACTTTGATTGGCATCTTCAGCCGAGGCATGGAAAGGCGGATTACAGATGGTAAACGTAAAACGATCTTCGGGCGTTATGATATTTTTGAAAATAAAACGTGCTTCGGTTTGCTGTTGCAGACTTATCGCATCAATTAGTTTCGGGTTGGCTTCAATAATTTTGCTGCAGTTTTCAATTGCTTTCGCATCAATATCTGTCCCTACAAAACTCCAGTCATAAATCGCATTTCCTAATATCGGATAGATGCAATTAGCGCCTGTTCCGATATCAAGGCCTAAAACAGAATTTCCCTGTGGAATAATTCCGTTGTTGGTTTCTGCTAATAAATCGGCGAGATAATGGATATAGTCGGTGCGTCCGGGAATCGGCGGGCAAAGATAATTAGCCGGAATATCCCAGCCCTGAATGTCATAATAGGTTTGTAATAAGGCTTTGTTAAGCGTTTTTACAGCTTTTGGATCACTAAAGTCAATAGTTTCGATACCATGAACGTTTATCGCGACATGGTTCTTTAATTCCGGACAATTCGAAATAAGAAGTTCGAAATCATAGCGGAAACGATGCAGATTTCTGGGATGTAAACTGTTTTTTTCGGAATTGTCTGTTGCTTTCATTTTGTGAATTTGGGTGCAAAGATAGGCATTCCTTTTGGAGGAATGGGGGTTATTGAAAATCCAATTTTTTTAAATTCCAAATTCCAAATTCCAAACTCCAAATTCCAAACTCCAAATTCCAAATTCCAAATTCCAAACTCGATAAATGTCCCTTGACTAATCCATACACTCCATCAGCAGTAAATCGCCGTCAGTATGTGTAATTGTGACGAGACCATCGTTTTTCACCGAATTGCTGCTGCCGGTTCTGTAGCCAATGGTAAGCGTGTCGTTTTCCAGCGGATACTCTAAATTGGTAGAGAAAATACCGTTTACCACTCCAATCGGAATTAATGAAATCGGTGTTTTGGCCGTATACCACTTTTCGAATTTACGGGGAAGCAAAAATATTTTCGAATGATCGTCGAGAATGACAATTTTAAGTAAATTTCGGTAACGAACGATGTTTGTTAAATTCGTTATCGTGTGATCGGCACGTCTTCCGGTGGCCCAAACCACGTTGGCAGCGGGAATTTTGCGATCAATCAAATAATCAAAAGCCTTCTCTAAATCGGTTTTGTTTTGATCCGGTGCATATACAATTTCAATCGGATATTGGGCTGTTTTGTAGCTTTCAGGATCAAAGCCATGATCGAAATCGCCCAGAAGCACGTCAACCTTTATCCCGAGATCAATAACTCTTTCGATAGCCGAATCGAGAACGATGACCAGGGGTGACCATTCGAGTAACTGACCTAATAATTCCGGATCGCAGGCGGCTCCGTTGGCAATGATTAAAGCAGGTTCCTGGTCGTCGCGTACGATATGGTGTGAAGACATTTTTTAATTTAATTTTAATTTTGAATTCAAAGATATGGAATCCCGGAAACTTAGTCCGTGAAAGGCTAATCTAATAATCTCCTGTGATAGGTGATCTGCCCTAAATGATAGGCTAAATGGGTGGAAAGATGTACCAGGAAAAATTCTGTTGTCATTTCTTTTTCGAAAACAATTAACGGATAAACAGCGTCCAGATCAGCCTCGGTCAGTGTGTCAAGTGCCTGACGGACTACTAAAATAGTGTCCTCAATTTTTTGAATCAATTCGGCTTTCGGAATATCTTTCAACGAAAATTCCAGTTCACGATTTCTGATATAACCGGTTTTGCCGATTTCTGCCCCAATGTACGTATTGATGTTTCCGATTAAGTGCAGGCAAAGATTTCCGGCCGAATTGGAAATGTTTTTATCAATTGCCCAGATTTGGGTTTCATTTTGATACGACGCAATCTCCAGCTTCAATTTGGTAAGATCGCGGTCAAAAAGCGATTTTAAGGTTTCGATTAACATAACTCTTTTTTGTTTGTATTATTCTATAATATATTTTCTGACATCAGTTTCGCTAAGGGAAAAGTACCCCAGCGGATAATTGGCTTTATCAGTACTGTTTATAATATTGCCTTTTACAGTTGCCGGAGGGGACTGAAATGGACCGCCAACATTGTTTCCTGCAATACTTACTAAGATATTCATATAATTGTAATATTGTTCAGATATGCCATAATGGATGATCTCAATCTGATCGCCTGCTTTTAAGTCCTCATCATCGGAACTGCTGTAGATTTCGTTTCCCTGATAAAATTTATCTTCAGTGGCATAAAAAGTAGAGGTCACTTTACTGGAATAGGTGTATTTGAATAAATAGAAATTATCTTCATTTCCCGGATCATTATAAAACGCTTTGACTTCAATGTCTTTTCCGGTAAAACCGCCTTCGTTGTTTTGTTCAATTCGGCTAATCGGTGCTACCGATTTCATGGTTTCACTTGCCGTATAGGTTAGGCCGTTTGTCACTACGGTCAATGTATATAGTGCGTTGATTACAGGTTTGAAATTATTGCAGACATAACGTCCGGTTTTAGAAACCTCAGTAAAATTGAATTGTTCGTTCTGGCTGTTTCTTATAAAAACAACTGCGCCTGAAACAACCGGAATCTTATTTTCAAAATAACCGGTAGTTGTGGTTAATTTGATGGATTGCTGTGCACCATTTGTTCCTTTTCGCCAGTTGATTGCTGCTTCAATAACCAATTTAGGAGGAGCAGTATCCAGATCGACATCGACTACTTCTTCACAACTAGTAAAGAATAGGGAGATAAAAAATACGATTAATAAGGTTGCTTTTTTCATGCTGTATTTTTTCTTTCTTCTTACGGAAGAATTTTTTTAAAATTTAAAATTATAACTAACTGCCGGTACAATTCCGAAAATGGAGGTCTGTACGGCTTCATTTGCTCCGCTATCCACATTTTGCCTGAAATTTATCGAAGCAGCGTTTTGGCGATTGTACAAATTGTAAATGCTGAAAACCCATTCGCCTTTCCAATTTCTGTTTTTGTTTTTTCTTGAAGTCAAAGTAGCGGAGACATCCAGATGATGATAAGCCGGAAGACGGTCTTCATTCCTTAATCCGTAGTTCGGAACTTTGATTCCCAAATATTCATATTGCGAATTCGGATAGGTGACCGGTTGTCCCGACTGCAAGGCGAAATTAGCGCCAAAGGACCATTTGTCGTTTAAGTTGTAGGCAGATGTAACGGCTAAATTATGTGTTTTGTCATAAGCAGAACTGTACCATTGCCCGTTGTTGATTCCGGTTTCTTCAGGAGTTCTTCCCGGAGTTTGCTGTTCTGATTTTGAGAGGGTGTACGAGATCCAGCCGTTAAATTTGCCTTCATTTTTCTTAAACATAACTTCCAGACCGTAAGCTCTCATTTGTCCGTTTAGGAGTACCTGTTCGATAGCATCGTTGGCAATTAAATCGGCACCGTCAATATAATCCAGTCTGTTTTGAATTTCCTTGTAATACGTTTCCACTTCAAGCGAATAAGCCCCGTTATTGAGGTTTCTGAAATAACCCAGCGCGACCTGATCTGCGATCTGAGGTTTTATGTATTTGTCACTCGGCATCCAGACGTCCAGCGGAGTGGGGGATGAGGTATTCGAAATTAACTGAAGATATTGTGCCATCCTGTTATAACTTGCTTTAAAAGATTCATCATCATTTAACTGATAGGAAACAGCAAACCTCGGCTCTAAATTATTGTAATCCTGAATTACTTTGTTTTTGCCAAAATAGGCTGTCGAATTGGGCTTGCCTTTTTCGTAAATTTCTGTGTTGCTATTAAAAACAACAGGATTGTTATTCGCATAATAATTAACCGTGGAAGAACCCAGGCGATAAAATAAACTATAGCGCAATCCATACGAAACGGTTATTTTTTTAGAAAGCTGACTTTCGGCATCGAGATAGACAGAAGGTTCAAAAGCATATTTTTTATCCAACTGATCCGGATTAATCCCCGAAACCTCTCCGGTTGGTTTGATCGTTCCCGGATTGAATTCGTAATAAATACCGCTTAACCCGTAATTGAGTTTGAATTTGTCTGAAATATAATGTTTGAAATCATATTTAATATTGTAATTCTTGATTCCGGAATCCCATTTGAAACCCACGAAATCCAGATCCAGTCCATAATAGTAGTCGCTGAAAATCAGCGATAAATTGGAGAATAATTTATCAGAATACAAATGATTCCAGCGCAGGTTCAGTGTGGCATTTCCGTAAGTATTGGAAAAACTTTTGTTGATACTGAAAACATCACGGCCAAAATAGCCGGACAGGTATAAACTGTTATTGTCGTTTACCTTGTAACTTAATTTGGTGTTTAAATCATAAAAATAGGCCGCATTATCTTTGTTGTCCTCGGATAATTTTAAAAATAAATGAGCGTAGGAAGCTCTTCCGCCAATTAAAAAGGAACCTTTGTCTTTTACGAGTGGTCCTTCCGCCAGAAGACGGCTGGAGATTAATCCGATTCCGCCATTCATATGAAAATCTTTGCTGCTTCCGTCTTTCTGGTAAATATCCAAAACAGAGGATGCTCTTCCTCCGTAACGCGCAGGAATCCCGCCTTTATACAATTTCAAATCTTTAATAGCGTCCGGATTAAAAACCGAGAAAAAGCCAAATACGTGGGAAGAGTTAAATATGGTCGCTTCATCCAGTAAAATCAAATTCTGATCGGCACCGCCGCCACGAACATTAAATCCGGAAGCGCCTTCACCCGCATTCGTAACACCCGGAAGTAATAAAATTGATTTTAAAACGTCGACTTCTCCTAAAACCACCGGCATCTTTTTGATGGTTGCAATAGAGAGTTTGTTAGTACTCATTTCAGGAGACTTGATATTGGCTTTTCCTTTGTTATCGGTAATGACTACTTCCTGAAGTTCTTCTCCGCCTTCATTCAGGGAGAAATTATTTTTGGTATTCTGATTTAAAAGAATTGTTTCCTGAATAGATTGGTAACCCACATAACTGATTTCAATTTGTTGTTCCCCGGCAGGAATAGTTAACGAATAAAAACCATATTCGTTTGTGGTAGTTCCTATTTTTAATGCCGGAACATAAATGTTGACGCCAATTAGGGTTTCGTTGTTTTTATGGTCCGTAATAGTGCCGCTTAGTGTGAATTTTTCCTGGGAAAATGAGGTAAGTGAAGATAGGATAATGATAAGAAATATGAAACTATTTTTTGAAATCATTGTATTGGTTTTGAATTACATAGTTAGGAATTCTTACGAAATATTACTGCGGAACGATTGTTAAACATTAGTTAAGAAAAAAAGGCAGCCGATGAGGGCTGCCTTAAATATATAAGTAAAAAATACTAGGGTATTATTTAATTTCAGCAAGGATTGCATTGAATGTTGCACTAGGGCGCATTGCTTTGCTCACTAACTCAGGAGTTGGCTGATAGTAACCGCCAAGAGTTTGTGGTTTTCCCTGAGCTCCGATTAATTCCTCGTTAATTTTAGCTTCATTCGCCTCAAACTGAGCAGCAATAGGAGTAAAAATAGCTTTTAATTCAGCATCTTTATCCTGAGCAGCCAAAGCCTGAGCCCAATAGAAAGCAAGGTAGAAATGAGAACCACGGTTGTCAATCTGTCCTACTTTACGAGCCGGGGATTTGTCATTTGCGAGGAATTTATCGTTGGCCTGATCTAAAGTTTCAGATAAGATAATAGCTTTAGAATTGTCTAAAGTCTGTCCTAAATGCTCCAGAGAAGCACCAAGCGCTAAAAACTCTCCCAATGAATCCCAACGTAAGTATCCTTCTTCTGTAAATTGCTCTACGTGTTTTGGAGCAGAACCTCCTGCACCGGTTTCGAACAAGCCACCGCCATTCATCAAAGGAACGATAGAAAGCATTTTAGCTGAAGTTCCTAATTCTAAAATCGGGAATAAATCAGTCAGGTAATCACGTAAAACGTTTCCTGTTACAGAGATAGTGTCTAAACCTTTAATGATTCTGTCTAAAGTAAATTCAGTGGCAGCAACAGGGTTTAAAATACGGATATCTAAGTTTACAGTATTGTAATCTTTAAGGTATTTTTGAACTTTTACGATTAATTCTCTATCGTGGGCTCTGTTTTCGTCTAACCAGAAAACCGCAGGAGTATCAGATAAACGTGCTCTGTTTACAGCCAGTTTAACCCAGTCCTGAATCGGAGCATCTTTTGCCTGACACATTCTGAAAATGTCATTCGCTTCAACGTCTTGTTCCATTAAAACAGTTCCTTTATTGTCTACTACACGAACAACTCCGTCAGCACTCAGTTGGAAAGTTTTGTCGTGAGATCCGTATTCTTCTGCCTTTTGAGCCATTAAACCTACGTTAGGAACACTTCCCATTGTTTTAGGGTCAAAAGCACCATGTTTTTTGCAGAAGTCGATAGTAGCGGTATAAATTCCGGCGTAAGAACGATCCGGGATAACAGCGATAGTATCTTGCTGTTTTCCTTCTTTGTTGTACATCTGTCCCGAAGTACGAATCATTGCCGGCATAGAAGCGTCAACAATAACATCAGACGGAACGTGTAAGTTAGTAATTCCTTTATCAGAATTTACCATTGCCAAAGCCGGTCCGTTTTCGATTGCTTTCGTAATGTCAGCTTCAACTTCAGCCTGTTCCGGTCTTCCTGCAATTTTTGCATAGATATCACCTAAACCATTACGGGTATCAATATTTAATTCAGTAAATAAAGTTTCATATTTTTTGAAAAGGTCAGCAAAATAAACTTCAACGATAGCGCCAAAGATAATTGGATCTGAAACTTTCATCATAGTAGCTTTTAGGTGCACAGAAAGTAAAAGTCCTTCTTTTTTTGCATCAGCGATAGCTTCAGCAGCAAAAGATTTTAATTTTTTTACACTCAAAACAGAGCTGTCAATAATTTCACCGGCTTTTAGAGGGGTACTTGCTTTTAAAACAGTGGTAGTACCGTCTTTGGCTACGAATTCGATTTTTACATCATCTGCTTCATTCAAAGTAAGCGATTTTTCACTTCCGTAGAAATCACCGTTTGGCATTGAAGCTACTTTAGTTTTTGAGTCAGCAGACCAGGCACCCATCGAATGTGGATTTGCTTTTGCAAAATTCTTAACCGCTCTTGGAGCTCTACGATCTGAGTTCCCTTCACGTAAAACCGGATTAACGGCAGAACCTAAAACTTTAGCATATTTTGCTTTAATTTCCTTTTCGGCATCGTTTTGTGGATCTTCCGGGAAATTCGGGATATTGTATCCGTGCGATTGCAATTCAGTAATAGCAGCCTTTAATTGTGGTACTGATGCTGAAACGTTTGGTAATTTGATGATATTAGCTTCAGGTTGTGTCGCTAACTGACCCAATTCTGCCAATGCATCTCCCGTTTTCTGAGCATCGGTAAGAACTTCAGGAAAGTTAGATAAAATTCTACCAGCCAAAGAGATATCTCTGGTTTCAATAGCGATACCGGCAGTAGCAGTAAAAGCCTGAACAATTGGTAACAAAGAATAGGTCGCTAATAATGGCGCCTCATCAGTTAAGGTGTAAAAAATTTTTGAATTCTGTGTCATTTTTTTTTTTTTTTTATAATCGTATCGCCAAGGGATGGTGATGTAAAAGATATATTCGGCTCAGAATGAGCGGAGCAAATATAATAAAATCACTGCGAAAACGGTATAGTTTTACCAAGAATTACCGAAATTATCAGATTGTTATTTCGAACTCATTTAATTATCAAATCGATGATTTTGGTATTAAAAAATTACAGTTTTGATGAATCACAGATAAAAGTCGTCGATTTTGAAAAAGAGAAAGCTTTTCGGTTGTGTAAATTCATTTTTACAACTATTTTTTTTGGGATATAATGTTTAATTATCAGTGTTCTATAAAATAAATTGCCTCCAGCTTTAGCTGGAGGTTATAATAATAAAGCCAGTGCACTGGCTTTAGCCAAATTTTCGAAAAGGGATTCAAATCTGTATTGTAATTTGGCTAAAGCCTTCAAAGGAATTCATTTTTACCTCCAGCTAAAGCTGGAGGCAATTAATTCAAATTTCTATTTGGTGTAAAATAAAAGCATTCAAGGAGAGTTTTTATTCACAAACAGGCACAAAAAAAGCTCGTTTCAAATAAATGAAACGAGCTTTTTTATAACAAAGAGATAATTGATTATCTTCTTTTATCTTTAATCTTAGCTTTTTTACCAGTAAGTTCTCTGAAGTAGAAAATTCTCGCTCTACGAACAGCTCCTTTTTTGTTGATTTCAATTTTTTGTAAAGCTGGTAAGTTTACAGGGAAGATACGCTCAACTCCGATAGCACCAGACATTTTACGAATAGTAAAAGTTTCTGTGTTACCAGAACCTCTTCTTTGAATAACAACTCCTTTAAAAAACTGAGTTCTTGTTTTTTCACCCTCTTTAATTTCGTAGAAAACTGTGATAGTATCTCCAGCTCCAAAAACAGGGAAATCTTTTTTAGCAACTAATTCGGTTTGAACGAATTTCATTAAATCTGCCATGATATCTTTAATTATGGTTTTTATTATAGAGCAACATTCACGGATCTCGCCAGAGGTTAGTCTAATTCGGGTGCAAATGTAATTAAAAAAAGTTAAATTCCAATAAATTTAAATTCCAAATCCCAATTTGTTAACTAGCTGACTTTTTGGTGATTGTTAGCCTCGGTTTTCAGTCTCGTTTTCATTCTCGGTTTTCACATTCCTACAACTGAGACTGCGACTGAACTCATTGCGACTGAAAACTACTCCTGTCCCTCCAACAAGTCCGGTCGCCTGTTCTTGGTATGTTCATACGCCATATCTTCACGCCATTTATCGATTTTGGCAAAGTGGCCGCTGGTTAAAACTTCCGGGACTTTCCATCCTTTATAGTCTGCGGGTCTTGTGTATATAGGTCCTGAAAGTAAATTATCCTGGAAACTATCCGTCAAAGCTGAGGTTTCATCGCTTAGAACACCCGGAATTAATCGGATTAGGGCATCAGATAAAACCAAAGCGCCTAATTCGCCGCCCGATAATACATAATCGCCAATCGAGATTTCTTTGGTAATAAAATGATCGCGAACACGCTGATCCACACCTTTATAATGACCGCATAAAATGATTATATTTTCATACATCGACATGGTATTGGCCATTTTTTGGTTCAGTGTTTCCCCATCTGGTGACATATAGATGATTTCGTCATACTCCCGCTCGCTTTTCAGGTGCGTGATGCAGGCATCAATAGGCTGAACGGTCATGACCATTCCGGCACCGCCGCCAAACGGATAATCGTCGACACTTTTTTGTTTGTTGGTCGTATAATCCCTTAAATTATGAAAATGAACTTCTACCAGGCCTTTGTCAATGGCACGTTTCATGATCGAAGCCTCAAACGGGCTTTTTAATAATTCAGGTAAAATAGTGATGATGTCAATTCGCATTTTTTCTCTTCAATAGTGTAAGCGGCAAAGATACAAAGTAAATATTTGTGAATTTTAAAGTTTTGAAAATTCGGGGAATAACAGATAAAAAGGCATTTTTAGATGTAACAGAATATCTTTTTTTTGTGAGAAACGTCTTTTTAATTAAAAATTAACAGGTTGATAAACATTGTGTTGTATTTTGATTGCCGAAAAAATATTACTTTTACGTAAGAAAACCGGAATTTCACTAAAAAATCAGTATCACCCATGAAAAAGCTATACTTATTGTCCGTTATGTTGCTGATTACTGCAGCCTGTACCAGTACTAAAAATTCCATGGATAGCTGGGTCGGAAAAACAAAACAAACTTTTATTAAGGATTCCGGACCGCCTGTTCGTACCTTTCGTAATGATGACGGAGAGATACTTATTTATGCCGATCAGATTTATAAAAAAGCAGATAATACAAATGGATCCCCAATGACTGCCTCAAACTATTGGGAATATCTGTTTGTGTATATAAATAGCGAAGGAAAAGTCACGTCCCTGAGAAATGAAAAGCAAAATTTTCCACCACAGCAAATTGATGCCACCTTACTAAATTTGACAAATTCAATTAGTGCCAAATGAAAAAAATATTCTGCTGAATGATTTGTTTTTTTTACTTAATTTAGGATCACATATAAATTCCTCTACTCCTGAAATGATGAAGAAAATATTTTTGGTATTAAGCACAGCACTATTAGTTGCGTCCTGTAATAATCAGGTAAAATCACCCAATTTAGATCCAACTCAAAAAGAAAAAATAGTAAAACAGTATTTTGAATATTTCAATAAACACCAATGGAAAGAACTGGCAGCTATGTATGCTCCGGTATCCGATTTTAAAGATCCGTCTTTCGGAAAAGAAATGATTACGCAGACCAGAAAACAGACTATTGATAAATATACATCACTTCAGACTGTTTTTCCGGACCTTCATGATGAAATTGTCAATATCTATCCTTCAGATGAGAAACATATCATTGTTGAGTTTGTTTCCACCGGAACAGCTTCGGACGGCTCGAAATTTAAGCTGCCCATTTGTACCATCTTTACGATTGAGGACGGAAAAATAACGAAAGATTTTACATACTTCGATAATTTTGATGATTCAAAATCTAATAAATAAAGCTAGCTTTACTTTCTGAATTACAAAACAACAAATGACTTCCAGACGCACCTTTATAATCAATAGCAGCCTCGCTGCTGCGGCGGTTTTAGCTATGCCGTCATTCGCTTTTGCGATGAACAAAAAAGAAATTGGTCTGCAATTGTATACCTTGCGGGAAGAACTTCCAAAAGATATCAAAGCAACTTTGGCAAAAGTTTCTTCAGCCGGATTTACGACTGTCGAGACCTATGGTTTTTCAATCAGGGATCAGTTTTGGGGAGTATCAGCCGCTGAGTTCAAAGCAATACTGGACGCAAACGATTTAAAAGCAGTGAGTGGTCATTATGGGATAGGTTCTTTTCTGGATGACGGAGATACAACAGAACTTAAAGCCGCCATTGCTGCTTCGAAAACCTTAGAAAGTGCCTATCTCACCATTCCGTGGGTCGATCCGCCTTTTAGAAAAAACAGTGATGATTACAAAAAGATTGCAGGACGCTTAAACGAAGCCGGAAAAATGTGCCGGGAGGCAGGTCTGAAATTAGCCTATCACAATCATGATTTCGAATTTGAAAGTCATAACGGAGTTACAGGTTATGAAATTCTGCTAAAAGAAACTGATAAGGACCTCGTACATTTCGAAATGGATTTATACTGGGTGGTGCGTTCCGGAAAAGATCCGTTGCAGCTGTTCAGGGAAAATCCGGGGCGGTTTACCATGTGGCATGTAAAAGACATGGATAAACTTAATCCGGCTTTGAATACAGGAGTTGGTTCCGGATCTATTGATTTTAAATCCATTTTTAAGGAAGCTAAACGGGCAGGAATGAAATATTTTTTTGTAGAACAGGAGAATAATTTTGCTGGTAATTCTTTCGATTCCATAAAGAAAAGCTGTGATTTTATTTCGAATAACCTAATCCGTCAATAATAAAATTTTCAAAAAAAAAATAACACCTGAAGCAATCGTTATTATTTGATCTACCATTTCAGCGATTTTTTAGGGGCTGAAAATGATAGTAAGTGGCCAGAAAGCAAGACAAAATAATGTAAAATAAAACTCGTAACAGAGGACAGAAATATGAAAAAACTAGGACTTGTAGGAGGAATCAGCTGGGTTTCGACCATTGATTATTATCGATTTATAAATGAAGGAATCAACGAAAAATTAGGAGGGCTTAATTTTGCCGAATGCCTTATTTATTCTTTAAATTTTGATGATTTTCAAAGAAATAACACCAATGGAAATTGGGATGCCACTTTTGAATTGCTTTTAAATGCCTGTAAAAGCCTGGAAAAAAGCGGTGCTGATGCCATTGTTTTATGCGCCAACACGGCCCATGCGGTTTCAGACCGGCTGGAAAAGGAAATTAAATTGCCTGTTATTCACGTAGCGACCGCAACGGCAAACGCCATTAATAAACAGGGACTAAAAAAAGTAGGTTTGCTGGGAACAAAATTCACCATGGAAATGGAGTTTTACATCAAAAAACTGGCAGAAAACAATATAGAGGCCATTGTTCCTATTCTTCAGGACGAAAGAGATTTTATTCAGCAGACCCTGAAAGAAGAATTAGGACGCGGAATCATCAAGGAGCAAACCAAAAGAGCTTACCTTTCTATTATTGAAAAACTTATTGAGAACGGTGCTGAGGGAATTATTCTGGGCTGTACTGAAATTCCGTTGTTAATCAGTCAGGAAGATGTTTCGGTTCCGGTTTTTGATACCACTAAAATTCATTCAGAGGCAGCCGTAGATTTTGCTGTTTCAGCAGAGTAAATCGAAATGACGGAGCAAAAGAAAAAAATACTGGCTATTTCAGGAAGTACGCGAAAGGATTCCAGCAATTTTAAAATTCTGAAGTTTATTTCTGAAAATATGAATAAGGAATTTGAGATTGAACTATTTGAAGAGCTCGAAAAGCTTCCGCATTTTAATCCTGACTTAGATACCGAACATCCACCGGAAGAAGTAAGGGCTTTCAGGGATAAAATTGACAAGGCAGCAGGTGTATTGATTTGCACGCCCGAATATGTTTTCAGTTTGCCGGGAAGCCTGAAAAATGCATTGGAATGGTGTGTTTCAACAACGGTTTTTTCGAATAAAAAAGTGGGTTTGATTACGGCTTCGGCATCAGGGGAAAAAGGGCACGAGCAATTAGGTTTAATCATGAAAACCATTGAAGCTAAATTTACGGATAAGACCCAACTTTTAATACAGGGAATCAGAGGAAAATTAAATGCTGAAGGAACTATTACAGATGAAAAAACGTTACATGATCTTATAGTATTCATCAGTAATTTTGAAAAAGAAATCGGGAAGTTAAATTAAAATAAAAAGATATGCAAAGTTCAGGGACAAGCAAAGAATTTATAAAAGGAGACGAAATAGAGTGGGAAGTTGTCGGAGAAGGCATTAAACGAAAAATTCTGGCGTATAACGATCAGGCCATGCTGGTGAATGTTCATTTTGAAAAAGGCGCCATCGGTGTTTTGCACGAACATTATCTACGCAGGTCACTTATATTTCCAGTGGTGCATTTGATGTGACGATCAGTGGGGTTACAGAGACCTTAAAAGAAGGAGACAGTTTCTATATTCCGCCGCATGCAATTCATGGGGTCTTATGCCTGAAAAGCGGTACTTTGACCGATGTTTTCAGTCCGATGCGTGAGGATTTTTTGAAACTATAACGTTTTGAATCGCAATAGAATTGATAAATGAAGCAGCTGATTTGATCTTAAATTTGAGAAAATTATGCTTTTTTTAAAGTTTAGGTTACAATTAGAATAGTATTTTTGCAAAATGAATCTATCCAAAACGAATGTCTTATTTATGGCAGCCTGCACTGGACTTATAGTTGCCAATCTGTATTACTGCCAGCCCCTTATTGTTTTAATCGCCAACGAATTTAAAATTCCGGAAGCCAATGCCGGTACGATTACTTATCTTACCCAGGCAGGTTATGCGATTGGTTTGTTTTTTATGGTGCCGCTTGGTGATAAGATCGAACGTAAAAAACAAATCCTGATGACCACTTTTGCCTCAGTAATCGCTTTAATTATTGCCGCTACGGCCAAAAGCTTTCTTATATTGCAGATTGCTTCGTTACTTTTAGGAATTACTTCGATAGTACCCCAGCTTATTTTGCCTTTGGCAGCTTCATTAACAGCCCCGGAACAAAGGGGAAAAGTAGTAGGAACTATTATGAGCGGTTTGCTGGTAGGGATTTTACTTTCCAGAACGTTAAGCGGATTTATCGGTCAGCTTTTTGGATGGCGCTCCATGTTTTGGATTGCAGCCGGAATCTGCCTTTTAATCTTTTTTGCCATTCAGAAGAAATTCCCGGTCAATAAACCGCAATTTCAGGGTTCTTACGGTCAGCTTATAAAATCACTTTTTACCCTCATCAAAACCCAGCCAGTTTTGCGTGAAGCCACTTTAATCAATGTGTTTTGTTTTGCACAGTTTGGTGCTTTCTGGACCACGATGGTATTGTTGCTTTCAGGAGAACCGTTTAATTTCAATAGCGCGACAATTGGCCTTTTTGGAATTGTAGGCGCTTCAGGAGCTTTGGCAGCACCGTTGGTTGGTAAAATGGGAGATAAAGGAAATCCAAGGGTTGCAGTGGGTTACGGCTGTTTACTGATGCTGATCAGTTTCATTACTTTTTACTTTTCAATCGAAAGTGTAATCGGAGTAGTGATAGGTATCGTTTTTATCGATATCGGAATTCAGGGGGTGCATATCTCCAACCAGACGAGGGTATATTCGCTTTTACCGGAAGCCCGAAACAGGCTTAATACGGTATTCATGTCCTTTAGTTTTTTAGGGACAGCTGCCGGATCTGCCTACGGATTATTACTTTGGAAGTTAGGCGGATGGCATGGCGTTACGATTGGATGCGCGATTCTGGCGGTACTGGCATTGCTGGTTTACGGACTTACTTATAAATCAAAATCTAAAAAATAGAAAGCACAAATTGATATAAAATTAATTTGTAAATTTGCATTCAAAATTAAAAATAACAACAATGGAAAACGGAATATACGCTAAATTCAATACTAGCAAAGGATCTATTTTAGTAAAATTGGCACACGACTTAACACCGGGTACAGTGGGTAACTTCGTAGGACTGGCTGAAGGAAACTTAGAAAATAAAATTAAACCACAAGGAAACAAATATTACGACGGATTATCATTTCACCGTGTAATTCCTGATTTCATGATCCAGGGAGGTTGTCCTCAGGGAACAGGAACAGGTGGTCCTGGCTACAAATTTGATGATGAATTCCACCCAAGTCTGAAACACGATCGTCCGGGAGTCTTAGCCATGGCGAATTCAGGTGTGGGAACAAACGGTTCTCAGTTTTATATTACACACGTTCCAACTTCATGGTTAGACGGAAAACATACTGTTTTTGGTCACGTAGTGGAAGGACAGGATATCGTTGATGCAATTGCTCAGGGCGATGCTCTTGAAACTGTTGAAATCGTAAGAGTAGGAGAAGAAGCTGAAAAATGGAATGCTATCGAAGCTTTCAGGGTTTTTGAAGGTTCCCGTGCCAAACGTGAAGCTGCTGAAAAAGCTGTCGCTGAAGCTAAAATGGAAGAACTTGCTGCCGGTTTTGATAAAACAGAAAGTGGTTTACGTTACAAAATGATTCAAAAAGGAGATGGTAAAAGAGCTGAAGCCGGTAAAACAGTTGCGGTTCATTACGAGGGATCTTTAGAAACCGGAAAAGTTTTCGATTCTTCTTACCCACGTAAAAAACCAATCGAATTCAGATTAGGTCAGGGTCAGGTTATCGAAGGATGGGACGAAGGTATCGCTTTATTGCAGGTTGGAGACAAAGCACGTTTTGTTATTCCGTCACATTTAGCTTACGGATCTGCCGGTGCAGGAGGAGTTATTCCGCCAAACGCAACTTTGATTTTTGATGTTGAATTAATGGAAGTAAAATAAGTAATTAGACAACGTCTAAATAGTCTTAAATAATGAATCCCATTCGCTTGCCGAATGGGTTTTTTTTTATATTTACTCCAAAACAAAGCGGAATGAAATCAAAAATTATTACTCTTGCAACGGCAGCCTTATTCGTGGTTTCCTGCGGTACTCAAAAGGCAGCTCCGGTTGCAGCAGCTGAGCCAGCAGCACCAACGGCTACTGAAACTGCTAAAGCTGTAACACTAACGCCTGAACTTGCAGAGGGTCAGAATTTATACGAAAACAATTGTGCAAAATGCCACAAATTGTTTGAGCCGAAAAAATTCACACGAGAAGAATGGACACCAATTCTTGTCAGAATGGGTAAAAAAGCACATTTAGATGCTGCACAAATGACATCGATTACGAACTACATTAATTCGCAATTGTAAAAAAAAAATAGAAGAAGCATTCTGAATCAGGATGCTTTTTTTTTTATAATAAAGTAGAAAAAATAATCTCACAGATGAGGTGTACAAAATGTTATTTCCATTTGATATTACAGCCCACACTTGGTTTTTGAGGATCTTTTAAGGACCTGTTGTAAATAAGCGCATCTATCGCGCTGCGTAAATCACTTCCGTTTAAAGGAATACCGTTATTGGGTCTTGAATCATCTAATTGTCCCCGATAAAATAAACGGTCTCTATTGTCAAATAAAAAGAAATCCGGAGTACAGGCAGCATCAAAAGCTTTGGCTGTTTCCTGGGTCTCGTCAAATAAATACGGAAAATCAATCTTGTTCTGAAAAGCAAATTCAGTCATCATTTCGGGTGCGTCCTGAGGAAATTTTTCAATATCATTACTTGAAATGGCCATTACACCGATTCCCTGTACACGGTAATCATTCGCAATCATAACGATTTCATTGATTACATGAAGTACATAAGGACAGTGATTGCACATAAAAATCACAAGAGTCCCTTTCGATCCTTTCAGATCTTCAAACGAATAGGTATAATTAGAATTGGTGTCTTGCAGCCTGAATTCCGGAGCAGTCGTTCCAAGAGCCAGCATGTTTGAAGAAGTTTGTGACATTTTTATAAAGAATTGATTACTCAAAAATAACCTTAATATTCTTTAAAAAAAAGCAGAAGAGGTTTAAAAAAAAATATCCAAAGCGTTTAAGAAGAAACTTAAAAGGCGCTTTGGATATTGTTATATGTAGATTATGAATTAAGGAAATTCAGTAAATCATTGTTTAGTTTTTCTCTTTCGGTGTAAAATAAGCCGTGCGGTGCGCCTTCATAAACGATGTAAGTATTATCGCGAATACCTTCAGCTGCTTTTTTTGACGTCAGATCAATTGGAACTATTTTGTCATCATCACCATGAATAATTAAAGTTGGAACCTTTACAAAATTCAGTTCATCCCTGAAATCCGTAAACGAAAAAGATTCAGCACATTTTAAAGTCGCTCTTGGAGATGCAACAGAACAAAGATTTCTGTAATATTCCAATAAAGGAGTACTTAAAGGCTTGTTGATAATGTTTACGCCAAAGAAGGTTTTTCCGAAATTATCTATAAAAGCAATTCGGTCTTCCTTGATAGCGTTTGCCGTATTTTCACTTTTTTCTCTCGGATGTCCGTCAGGATTGTCATTCGTTTTTAATAAAAAAGGAATAATAGACGAGATCAGGGCAGCTTTTGTAACTCCTTTTCCGCCATGACGGCTAAAATAACGAACTACTTCACCACCACCCATTGAGAAACCGACAAGTGTAGCATCAGTTAATTCTAATTGTTCGATAATTTCCTGCAAGTCATCAGATAAAGTGTCGTAATCGTAACCATCCCAGGGTTGTGATGATTTACCAAATCCACGACGGTCATAGGCAATCACCCTGAAACCATTCTGAACCAGGAATTCAATCTGATATTCCCACATTTCATTAGAAAGCGGCCAGCCGTGAATAAGAATTATAGGTTTACCCTGACCGTAATCTTTTACATAAAGTCTTACGTTTTGGGCTGTTTCTATATATTTATCGGTATGAACTTGTTTTAGGTTTGACTCAAAATTTTTCTCTGAAAGTGTTGAGTTGATGACATTATTTTCCATTTTTATCTTTTTTAACGTTAGCATGATAATCTGTAATGTAAATTTAGAAGCTACACTAAAAAAAGGGTTATAGAATTAGTGGCAATACTTACAAAATTAATAGGTTTGTAAATACTAAAAAAAGTGTACTATGAATTTGTCCTGGAATGAATTTGAAAGAACTGACATGCGTGTCGGAACAATACTCGAAGTTAACGATTTTCCCGAAGCCCGAAAACCGGCCTATCAGCTTACGATTGATTTCGGTTCCGAAATAGGTATCCGAAAATCATCGGCCCAAATTACGAAACGCTACCAAAAAGAAGATTTGCTAAACAGACAAATAGTTGCGGTCGTCAACTTCCCCAAAAAACAAATCGGAAAATTCATGAGTGAATGTCTGGTTCTGGGTGCAGTCGGCGAAGAAGGAGACGTTATTTTACTGGCTCCCGATTTTAAAATAGAGAATGGGCTGCGGATTGGGTAGTTTTTAGTCACAGTGTTTAGTCTCAGTCTCAGTCTCAGTCTCAGTCTCAGTCACAGTCGCAGTCTCAGTCGCAGTCTCAGTCGCAGCGACTGTAAACTGAGACTGCGACTGTAAATTGTGACTGTAAACTAAACTAGAGAGTATTAATTTTTGCAACTAATTGTTGTAAGATCAACTGCCCTTCATCCCAGTATTTTAAATCGGAGTCGGAATTGATGTGCCCTTGCTGTCCCACATTGATGAAATCGCTTCCCCATTGTTCTGCCAGATATTTTTTTCTCTCGAAAGAGGCGTAGGGATCGTTTTCACTTGCGACAACAATTGAGGGAAAAGGTAACCTTGAAGTTGGGATAGGTGAAAAATTCCGAACCGATTCAGGAGTATGCTGAGGGGAATCTACATCGGCCGGAGCGACCAATAGCGCTCCCACAATGTTTTTATTGGTATGTGAAGCTGCCCAGTGTAAAACCAGCGAAACAGCTAAACTATGCGCCACAAGAATCGTCGGACCGTCTAATTTTGAAATTTCTTCGTTTAATCTTTCAAGCCATTCTTCTCTGATGGGCTCATCCCAATTGTCCTGAACAATCCTTTTGGAGTTTTTGAATTTTTCATGCCAGAAAGTTTGCCAGTGCTTTTCGCCTGAGTTTCCGAGTCCCGGTAGTATTAATAAATTGGTTTCCATTGCCGTGGATTTTAAGTTTAGTTTAATTTCTGGTGTTCTTTTATAATTCGGTTTATCTCGTTTTCAAGTAACGGAAAAGCAGGTTCAGTCATTCCGTGACCGTAGCCGTCCAGTTCAAAAAGTTTGGTTTGTTTGTGGCCGACAAGTTTCATCATGCGCGCCAGATAGGCGTTTTCTTCGTAACGGCCTAACATTTCGAGTTCACGGTCTCCCGTTATCAGTAATAAGGGCGGAGCATCAGCACGTACATAAAAAAGTGGTGCAAAAGCATCAATTGTAGGCTGTGTATCCGGAATTCCGTTTTCTCTTCTGATTTCAAAATGGGTGATGCATTGGGCACTAAACGGAATAAGACCTGCAATTTTATTCGCGTCAATGCCTTCTTTTTGCAGCCATTTTTTGTCCAGGCCAATCATTAAACCTAAATAGGCTCCTGCGGAGTGCCCGGAAACAAAAATCAGCGAAGGATCACCTCCGTAATTCGGAATGTTATTAAAAGCCCATGCAACTGCTGCTGCGGCATCTTCGATACTTTTGGCAGCCTTAGCTTTGGGGGATAATCTGTAATTTACGCCAATAACAGCGAAACCTTTATTTTTTAAGGCTTCCGGAATTTCCTTGTTTCCTCCGGTCAGCCCTCCGCCATGAAACCAGATAATAGTGGCGAAATTTTTAGTATTCGTTGGGTAATAAATGTCCAGAACACAGCGTTCGCTAATATAAGCATCAGATTTATTGACAGCCGCATTATAATATTGAATATTTAGTTTGGTTTCATATGTTGATTTTTGAGCAAAAGAAGAAATTGCAAATAAGAAGAAACTAAGTAAAAGAAATATTTTTTTCATTTTTATAAGGTATTAACCAGTAATGGCGGTTGTAGCAGGATTCTAAAAATCGAATAGTCTAAAATCTGAAAATCTAAACTTAAATATATAAAAAAAGTCCAAAATGCAGGACATGTTGGACTCGTACTTTTTAAAAAGTTATGTAGGACTAAATATCGTCAAAATCGATATCAGTAAAGCTGGATCTTTGTCCTTCCGGTTTATCAGAACCGTATTCTTTTTTAAAATCTTTCTGATGTCTTTCAGAAATTACTTCCTCGCCCTTGTGATTCAGGACATACGAAGTCATTTCTTCGAGTATTTCGGCAAAAGCACCAAAATCTTCTTTGTATAAGTAAATTTTGTGTTTTTTAAAGTGAAAAGAACCGTCTTCTTCAGTAAATTTTTTGCTTTCAGTAATCGTGATATAATAATCGTCAGCCTTAGTAGCTCTCACATCAAAGAAATACGTTCTTCTCCCTGCTCGTAATACTTTAGAAAAGATCTCTTCTTTTTCTAACATGTCATTTTCTCTCATAATACGTTCTATCATTTTTGGAATTAATAGTACTCAAAAATCATAAAAATTTATCTATTACGCAACAATTAAAGTAATTCTTTTTCCGAAAGTTGTTTTAAATATAACGCGGCATAATAACCGTCCTGATTTATTAATTGATTATGAGAGCCTTGTTGAATGATTTTACCGTCTTCTAAGATGATTATTTTGTCGGCATTTTTGGCGGAAGACACCCGATGGCTTACTATTATCGTAGTTTTGTCTTTACAGATTTCGAACAAATTATTCAGGATCGTTTCCTCTGTTTCTGTATCCACCGCAGACAGGCAATCGTCAAAAAGTAAAATGGCCGGATTTTTAATAATGGCCCTTGCAATCGATACACGCTGCTTCTGGCCACCGGAAAGGGTGATACCTCTTTCTCCTAAAATGGTGTCGTATTGTTTGTTGAAAGCCATGATATTGTCATGCACTACAGCATTTTGTGCTGCTTCAATTACTTGTTCATCAGTGGCGTTCCGGTTGCCGAATTTGATGTTGTTTTTAATTGTATCCGAAAATAGAAAAGCATCCTGAGGCACAATTCCGATGTTGTTTCTCAAGTCATTCAGGTTTAAAGTGCTTATTTCATTCTGGTCAATGGTAATTCGTCCTTCCGTAACATCATACAAACGCGAGATAAGGGACAATATGGTCGATTTTCCGGAACCTGTTTTTCCGAGAATCGCTAAAGTTTCTCCTTTTTTGACGGTAAAAGTTACATTTTTTAAAGCCTCAATATTGGTGTCTTCATATCTGTAACTTACATTTTCGAAAGAAATAGAGCCCTGGATATCGGAGGCATTTTCATTATTATTTGTGATTTCCGGTTCAATTTTCAAAAATTCATTCAGACGTTTTTGAGAAGCTTCTGCCTCCTGTACCATTGAAGAAACCCACCCCAGGGAGGCTACAGGCCACGTTAACATGTTTACATATAAAATAAACTCTGCAATTGTTCCGATATTCTGAATTGTTCCGTTGATGTACATCATCCCTCCAAAGTATATTACCACCAGATTGCTGATTCCGATTAACGCAATCATCAATGGACCAAACAGCGACTGCACTTTTGCCAGGTTCAGACTTTTGCTTTTGCTTTCATCGGCAAGGGCGATCATGTTATTTTGATGCTGATTTTCTAAAGAATAGGCTTTAATTACACGAATTCCCGAAAATATTTCCTGAGAGAAACTGGAAACTTTAGATAAGTATTGTTGGAAAATAGTACTTCTTTTGTTGATTTCTGAACTCAGTTTAAAAATACAATACGAAAGTATCGGCAACGGCAATATCGTATATAGGGTCAGTAAGGGCGATACATTGTACATATAGATGATCACAATCGCAAAACGAATAAAGGTATTGATGGTATACATAACCGCAGGACCAACATACATGCGGACTTTTGAAACGTCTTCGCTGATTCTGTTCATTAAATCACCCGTCCTGTTTTGTTTGTAGAAATTTTGGGACAGATTTTCATATTGCCTGAAAACTTCGTTTTTCAGGTCAAATTCCACATGACGCGACATCACGATCAAAGTCTGGCGCATTAGGAAAGTCAGGAAACCCGCAACAATGGTAGTAGCTATGATTAGCAATACGTTATGAATTAAATCCTGATGGTAAGATGCGATAATTACTTTCGATGTCTGATCGGCTTTGGGTAGTTTGTCAAACTTTTCGATGGCATTTAACGACTTGCTAATCAGCTTTGGAGTAAATAATGAAAATATTTGTGCGATTATGGTGATTAAAATTCCAAGTGAAAAACTATATTTATATTTAATGAAATATTTGTTTAAATAGCGTAATTCTTTCATTTTTTTAAGATATTCAATGTTGAAATGATATTGATTTTATAAATTACTTTCAATTAAAAGCAATAGAAAGTGTAATTTGCTCAATATAAATCGATTGTTAATTTGTTATTATAAAGATAAAATATTAGCACATGTGTATTTTTTGTTTATGTTTGAGATGTCTTTTTGACAAATTCATAATTTTAACAAATAAATAGTAACGCTATGGATGCAACTTTCGCAACTGGAAAGGAACTTCAAAAAATGGATCCTGTTTTTGGTCAGTTATCTTTTAACGATCACGAACAAATTGTATTTTGCAATGACAAAGATACAGGTTTAAAAGCAATTATTGGTATTCATAATTCAGTTATGGGGCCAGCTTTAGGAGGTACTAGAATGTGGAATTATAATACGGAATGGGAAGCTTTAAACGATGTTTTGCGTCTTTCAAGAGGTATGACTTATAAATCTGCAATTACCGGACTTAATATTGGTGGTGGAAAAGCAGTAATCATTGGTGATGCCAAAACACAAAAAACACCGGAGCTAATGCGTAAATTCGGTGAATTTGTGCACTCGCTAAGCGGAAGATATATTACAGCTGAAGATGTCGGAATGGAAACTAAAGATATGGACACTGTGAGAGATGTAACGCCTTATGTTACGGGTATCTCAGAAGAAAGAGGTGGTTCAGGAAATCCTTCTCCGGTAACCGCTTATGGTGTTTACCTGGGAATGAAAGCCGCTGCAAAAAGCCAGTTTGGTTCTGATGTTTTAGAAGGAAAAAAAGTTTTGGTTCAGGGAATTGGACACGTTGGTGAAGCTTTGGTGGAATACTTAACCAAAGAAGGAGCAAAGGTTTTTATTACCGACATCAACGAAGAAAAATTATATGAAGTAGCTCAAAAATACAACGCGACAATATTTACAGGTGAAGATATATATGCCGCTGACGTTGATATTTATGCACCATGTGCCATGGGAGCTACAATCAACGATGATACAGTAAACAAAATAAAAGCGAAAGTGATTGCCGGTGCTGCCAACAATCAATTGGCAGATGAAAATATTCACGGTGCAAGATTGTCAGAAAGAGGTATCTTATATGCACCAGACTTTCTGATCAACGCTGGTGGAATTATCAATGTTTATGCTGAATTAGAGCATTATGGCAAAGCAGAAATCATGCGTAAAACCGAAAATATCTATAATACTACTTTAGAAATTATCGACTATGCCGTGAAAAACGGAATGACCACGCATAAAGCAGCGCTTACCATTGCTCAGAATCGTATCGATTTGAGAAAAATCGAAAACGCAGCTAAGAAGTAATTTTTTAGAGTCTCAGTTTAGAGTCTCAGTCTCAGTCTCAGTCACGTTTTCAACTTATAGCGAAAACTGCGACTGCGACTGAGACTTTTTTTATACTATACGCTGCGACTGATTTCTTGGAAAAATAATTGGTTTAAATTTTAATATCAGGTCTTAAATACTTATTTTTGCAGACTAATTTTTAAATGTTCTTACAAGGTGGTAAATAGAAGACACATACGCGTTAAGGTAATGCAATCCATTTATGCAATGCATCAAAGCGGTTCTGACAATATGGAAAAAGAGGAGAAATTTCTTTTTTACAGTATTGATAATATTCAGGATTTATATTTAATAATGCTATCTTCACTGATAGAGATTTGTAAAAAAGAATCTGTTTTTTTACATCTTTCAAGTAAAAAACATCTTGCCACTGCCGCAGAACGTAATCCAAATGAAAAATTTGTCAAAAACAAAATTTTTCAGCTGCTTGCCGAAAGCAACTCCCTTAGTATCGCTTTGGAAAATCGTAAAATCAATAACTGGTCATTAAATGATGATTATATTTTATTGCTTTTAAATGATATCAAGTCAAGCGAATTGTATGCCAACTACATGAAGACTTCTGTCAATACTTTTCAGGAAGACAGACAATTTATTGTAGATCTGTTTGCTGATGTTATTGTTCCGAATGATAAATTGTATGAATACCTGGAGGACGATAAGTTAACCTGGGTTGATGATATTCCGGTTGTAAACACGCATATTATCAAACAATTGAAAGCTATCAAAACGGAAGATCCGGACGATTTCAGAGTGCCGAAATTGTACAAAGATGTGGAAGATAAGGATTTTGCGAAAGATTTGTTCAGAAGAACGGTTTTAAACGAAACGCTCTTTGCCAAAGAATACGAAGACAAAACACCAAACTGGGACAGCGATCGTATTGCAGAGATTGATACGATTATTTTAAAAATGGCAATTTGCGAATTTTTAAAATTCCCTTCTATTCCGGTAAAAGTAACACTGAACGAATATTTAGAAATTGCTAAAGAGTATTCTACGCCAAAAAGCAGTATTTTTATCAACGGAATTTTAGATAATCTGGTTAAAGAGCTGGAAGCCAATAAAAAGATGATTAAAGTGGGAAGAGGTTTGATGTAATTGAGAAGAAATTCCAATTGAAGTTGTCACTCTGAGCGAAGACGAAGAGCCAAATTCCAATTGAAGTTGTTACTCTGAGCAAAGTCGAAGAGCTAAAAAAAATATTAATAATAAATAAAAACAGAATTTACATTATGGGACAATTAACTCAATTTGCGCCATTTCTATTGATGTTTGTAGTGATCTATTTCTTCATGATCAGACCACAACAAAAAAGAGCAAAAAACGAAAAAGAATTTGAAAGCAGCCTAAAAGTAGGGGATAAAATAATTACAAAAAGTGGTTTTCACGGTAAAGTTGTTGAACTTGGTGAAACTTCTGTAATCATCGAAACGATGTCCGGTAAATTAAAAATTGAGCGTTCTGCTATTTCTTTGGAAATGAGTTCGGCTTTGAATAAAAAGGCATAAGTTTTTGAAATTCCAAAAAATATAAATCCCAAATTCCAAGGTTTTGAAACCGGAATTTGGGATTTTTTTATGTTTCATCTTGTAAGTTCGACTCTGCTTTATTTCTACAATAATTGGAATTTGGAATTTTAAAATATTGGGATTTTAAATTAAAATTTACAATTATCTGTATTTATCATTCAACCCAACATTTCCCAGTATCATCGGAATCACCTTTTCTATTCGGGATAACTTTGTTTTTTCCTGTTTGGCGGTTTCAATATATTCTAAAAACTCATATTGTTTATAAGGAGAGAATTGTTGAAAGGCTTCTGCTAAAGCCGGGTTCTGCTTCATTTCTTTTTCCAGTAATTCGGAAACAATTGCTTCTTTTTTAGCTGGTTTTATGACTTTACCCTGTTTTTCGTTTTCAATGGCTTCCAGGATATATTCTAAAACTTCTTTTTCGTTTACGTCTTCTTTTGAAGTAAAACGCCATTGACGCATGGATTTTGTTTTGTCTTCCTGGGCATTCATTAATCTCTTTTTGTCATCTTTCAGAAAAACCCCATTCAGAAACCAAATGGCAAAATAGTTTTTAAAACCACCAATGCCAATAACGTTCTTCTTGTTGTAAACATAAATTGGTCCGCCCCATTTTATGGTTTCCGTCAGTTCCGTTTTATCAATTATTGATTTGAGGAAAAGAAGTTCTTCTTCCCAGTTGTTGACTTTGTCCCAAACGTGTTTTTTATCAGAATTCGGGTCCAATGAATTATTTTCTTTTAGGTTTTTCAGTTACATTAAAAATGCCCGGAATTGCCGTTAGTTCCGCAATTTTTACAATGACATCAGTTGCTTTCTGGATGCTTTCTGCAGGAACATATTCGTATTTACCATGGAAGTTATGACCGCCCGCAAAAATGTTCGGACAAGGCAATCCCATAAAGGATAATTGAGATCCGTCAGTTCCGCCGCGAATGGGTTTGATGATCGGTTTAATCTGTAATTCCCGCATTGCTTTTTCGGCAATGTCAACAATATGTTTTACCGGAAGTACTTTTTCCTTCATATTGTAATACTGGTCTTTTATTTCAGTGGTTACAATATCTTCCCCAAATTGTCTGGCGAATTTTTTATTGATTTTTTTTGCAATTTTATCAATCAGGCTTTTTCTTTTTTCGAACTTACTTTTGTTATGATCGCGAATAATAAGTTCTAAAACTGTTTCTTCGATACTTCCCGTCAGATGATGCACATGGAAAAATCCTTCGTAGCCTTTTGTTTCCTGTGGTGTTTCCCCTTTTGGAAGTTCATTGATAAACTCATTGGCAATAAGCATCGAATTGATCATTTTTCCTTTGGCATAACCCGGATGAACGCTTTTTCCTTTAAAAGTAATTTTCGCTCCGGCAGCATTAAAGTTTTCATATTCTAATTCACCAATCTGGCTTCCATCCATGGTGTAAGCCCATTGAGCGCCGAATTTTTCTACATCAAAATGGTGTGCACCACGACCAATTTCTTCATCAGGCGTAAAACCAATCCTGATTTTACCGTGTTTGATCTCAGGATGCTGTACCAGATATTCCATTGCAGAAACAATCTCGGTAATTCCGGCTTTGTCATCAGCACCCAAAAGCGTTGTACCGTCTGTTGTAATGATGGTCTGGCCTTTATATTGTAATAAATCTTTGAAGTAATTGGGAGATAAAATAATGTTTTTTTCAGCGTTCAGCACAATGTCCTTTCCGTCGTAATTTTCAATAATCTGAGGTTTTACATTAGCACCGCTAAAATCCGGGGAAGTATCAAAATGCGAAACAAATCCAATTACAGGAACTTCATGAGCAACATTACTTGGCAAAGTTGCCATAATATAAGCTTTGTCATCTATTGTAACGTCTTGTAATCCAATTGCTTTTAGGTCTTCTACTAGTTTATTGGCAAGATTCCATTGTTTTTCGGTACTTGGGGTAGTTTTGGAGTTCGGATCAGATTCTGTGTCGATTGTTACATAACTGATAAAACGATCTATAAGGTGTTGCATTTTTATAATTTTTAGCAAATATAGGCATTTTTCCGGGCTGTATTATTGCGATTGGTAATATCTAAATTCAAATAAAACACGATTCTGTTTGCTGTAGCATCCTTTTTCAGGGTTATTATTTAAAGACTTTTGACGCATCTGAATCCGAGATGGTTGGCGGCAGACCGGATTTCTCCTTTTCCCCTGGTGCCTACCATATATCGCGTACAATATTGATCGGTACATAAAAAGGAGCCTCCGCGATGCACCCTTTTTTTTTCAGGATCATTCGGAACGTCATAAGCATCAGGTCCCTGAGGATTTCGGGCTATTTTTCCGCCTTTGCTTAATTCAGTATAATAGGATGGACTATACCAGTCGTTTACCCATTCCCATACATTTCCTGCCATATCGTACAACCCAAATGCATTCGGCTTAAATTGGCCAGTGGGTGCAATGCCTTTAAAGCCATCTTCTCCAGCATCTCCGTCTTTCACAGGGAAGTGCCCCTGATAGATGTTTGCCTGAAATTTTCCGTCCGGTTTTAAGGTATTTCCCCACGAATATAAGTTTCCTGTTTTTCCGCCACGGGCAGCAAACTCCCATTCGGCTTCGGTTGGTAATCTTTTTCCTGCCCATTTTGCATAGGCAGCAGCATCTTCGTAGGTGATTTGTACCACAGGATATTTTTCTTTTCCTTTTATGGAACTTTCCGGACCCAAAGGATGTTTCCAGTCCGTTCCGCCTACGTAAGACCACCATTGTATGAAGTCGTTGAGATTTACAGCGGCTGTTGTGGGAGAAAATACTGCAGAACCGGCTATTAAATTTTCTGCCGGAACACCCGGAAATTCTTCCTGAGTTGGCTTTTGCTCGGCAACGGTAACATAGCCGGTAGCGTTGACGAATTTTGCATATTCTTCGTTGGTAACTTCCGTTTCATCCATAAAATAACCATCAACATACACACGGTGAACAGGAGAGGCGTCTTTTGTGACACCTTTGATGCTGCATAAACTTTCATCTTCAACATTGCTGCCCATCGAAAATTCGCCGCCGGGAATCCAAACCATTCCTTTTGGAGTTTGGGATGGAGCTGAATTTTTATTAATGATGGTGGGCTCGAATTCAGAAACCGCCGTAGTATTTGCAGCCTCTGTACAATCCATTGCGGTTAATTTTTCTTTTGGCGTAGTAAATTGGGTGAAGCTGTAGGCGACTGAAATAGCAGCCAGGATCAGAATGGTAAATATCCTGTAAATTTTATTTTTCATCAGGGCAAATTTTAATTTTAAAATGGTTGTTTTACAGCTGAATAGAATTTGATAAAAAAAAGCAACCTTATCAAATACCATTTATTTAATTAGGCTGCATAATTTTATTTCAAAGATATAAAAATTCTACTTATTCTATAGGGTAAATATTTATTATGCAAATTATTTTAATTTCAGAGGTAAAGTATATAGGGAGATTTCAACTATTATAGTTAAATTTGCAACCGAAAAAACAACAACAACTTACTATGTATAAATTGATAATTCGCCCGATACTTTTTTGGTTTGATCCGGAAGAAGTACATTATTTTACTTTTTCATTTATTAGATTCCTGTCAAAAATCCCTGGTGTTTCGTCAATTATCAAATCCATTTACGAAGTAAAAGATACTCGTTTAGAAAGGGAAGTTTTTGGAATTAAGTTTAAAAACCCGGTTGGACTTGCAGCAGGATTTGATAAGGATGCCAAATTGTATAAAGAGCTTTCCGATTTTGGATTTGGTTTCATAGAAATAGGAACCGTAACACCGGTAGGACAGGAAGGAAATCCTAAAAAACGATTGTTCAGATTAAAAGAAGATCAGGCTATTATCAACCGAATGGGTTTTAATAACGGCGGAGTGCTGGAAGCGGTAGAACGTCTGAAAAAGAATTCCGATGTTTTAATCGGTGGAAATATCGGTAAAAATAAAATTACTCCAAACGAAAATGCTGTTGATGATTATATCATTTGTTTTGATGCCTTGTTTGACCATGTTGATTATTTTGTGGTAAATGTAAGTTCGCCAAATACCCCAAATTTAAGAGCTTTACAGGATAAAGAACCGCTTACGGCTTTACTGCAGACTCTGCAGGACAGAAATACAGAAAAGCAAAAAACAAGCAGTCAGAAAGTAAAACCAATTCTTTTGAAAATTGCTCCGGATTTAACCGACGAACAATTGCTTGATATTATTGATATTGTAAAAACAACTCAGATTGCGGGTGTCATTGCGACCAATACGACAATTTCACGTGAGGGATTGCAATCCGCCAATCAAACTGAAATGGGAGGTTTGTCAGGCAGACCCTTAACAAAACGTTCTACGGAGGTTATTCGTTTTCTTTCAGAGAAAAGTAATAAGGCATTCCCGATTATCGGAGTAGGAGGAATTCACTCAGCCGATGATGCTATTGAAAAACTAAATGCAGGGGCAAGTCTGGTACAATTGTATACCGGTTTTATTTATGAGGGACCGGCTTTGATAAAAGCTATAAATAAAAAGGTTTTAAAGCAATTGTAAAAGTAACGCCTGAACAATAAATCCCGTGAGTATTGCGATTCCAAAACTTAACAACGTACCGATTAAAACATATTCGGTAAGTTTTCGGTCTTTGGCTTCTTTCAGGTCTCCAAACCTAAAAATAGATTTTGCTGCCAATAAAAAACCTATGGCTTCAAAATGACCTGTCAGGATAAAACAGAACACAAATAAGCGCTCTAATATGCCAATGTAATTTCCCGCATTGGCAAGCGAATGATCGCTGTCAGTAGTGCTGCTTTCAGGACTCCATATCGAAATTATTATTTTGATAAAAATCGAAGTGGGTTTGGTGATCAGTAAAATTCCTGTTACTAAAATCCAAAACCGATTATCAAACCAGTCCAGGTTTATGGATTTGTTTTGATAGAGTATCGTTATTCCGGCTAAAACGATGAGATGCAGGATTTGGTCGGCTAAAAACCAAATGCGTTTTGTTTTGTTTTCCTGAAAATTTAATTTGATCAGATCAATGATTCCGTGCGTAACAGCAATAAGAATTGCATAGGGTATAAATTGAATTTCCCCGGCAAGAATTGCGGCCAGAACCCCATGAAGCAGGATGTGAAGATATAAATAAATGCTTTTGTGTTTTTTAGCTTCTTTATCCGCTACCCAAGAGTTGGGCTGCCAGATAAAATCGCCTAATAAATGGGCTAAAAGCAGTTTTATAAATAAAATCATAAGACTATAAATTGTTTATTTGTTTTCTGTAATAACGGTCTAAATTCATAATCAGGTCAAATTGGGCACGTTTTTGTCTTCGGCTTACGGCAGCTCTTTTGATGCCTAATTTCGGGGCTAATTCTTCTTGTGACAAGCCCGGGTTTTCTATTGCGATTGCTGTAAATTCGGCAGATGGCGCAGGCCAGTTGTCCATAAAAGTTAGGGCCAGCTGAAGCATCAGGTTTATTTTTTCATCTGTAGCCGCATCCCCTGTTCGCATGGCTAATGTTACTTTTTGCTTTTTTAAGGTTTCAAAAACCTCTCCTGAATTTATAAAGGCAGTACCATTACTTTCGGATATTTTTTCAGCCTCATGTGTTTTATCCCCAAAACCGATACCCATGCGGGCATCCAGTTTGATCGCTTTTAAATGCGCTTTTATTAAAATAGCGGACAATAATGCATCTTCGGGATTTTTTATTTCGATTTGAAATTCATCTCCCCTGTAAATTTCCCATTCCAGCGGGCTGTCTCCAAACGAAGAAAGTATTTTTTTTAAACCTTCCACCCAGTCCTTGGATTTTTGTTTTCTGGAATCAATCAGGTCTCCTGTAATTACACTAGTCATAGCTTCAAATATAATTAAAATAAATAATAATAATAGTACAAATATACATAATATTTTTAAATGTTACTTATTTGTGTAACATTTTGTATAGTTACCTTTTTAGGTAACATTTTTAATTGTTACGTTATTTCGGAATATAATGATTAAGAAAATTCTCTTTTATTTCTTTAAAAAAGAAACTAACTTAGCCTTCACTAAAGAATAAGCTTTGAATAAAGAAATCAAAATTATCGAATGCCCACGTGATGCTATGCAAGGTATCAGGGATTTTATTCCAACCCAAAATAAAGTTTCCTATATTCAGTCTTTACTTCGGGTAGGGTTTGATACCATTGACTTTGGGAGTTTTGTTTCGCCTAAAGCTATTCCGCAAATGCAGGATACGACGGAGGTGTTATCCAAGCTCGATTTGTCTCAGACAACAAGTAAACTTTTAGCCATAATTGCCAATACACAGGGAGCAGCTTCCGCTTCAGAACATGAAGCCATTCGGTATCTGGGATTTCCCTTTTCGATATCAGAGAATTTTCAGATGCGTAATACCCACAAAACCATTGCTGAATCTTTAATTACCCTTGAAGAAATCCTTGAAATTGCCGATAAAAAAGATAAAGAAGTCGTTACCTATCTTTCTATGGGCTTCGGTAATCCGTACGGAGATCCATGGAATGTGGAAATCGTAGGGGAGTGGACTGAAAAATTGTCTAAAATGGGCGTGAAAATATTGTCACTTTCCGATACTGTAGGAAGTTCTACTCCGGACGTTATCACGTATCTTTTTTCAAATTTAATTCCAAAATATCCGCAAATAGAATTCGGGGCACATCTGCATACGACGCCGGACAGCTGGTTTGAGAAAATTGATGCCGCACACAAAGCTGGCTGTACCCGTTTTGACGGCGCTATCCAGGGTTTTGGCGGATGCCCGATGGCAACAGATAAACTTACCGGAAATATGCCTACAGAAAAACTCATTTCTTATTTTACGGCAAACAAAAAAATAACCGGACTAAATTCTTTAAGTTTTGAAAGTGCTTATAACGAAGCATCAAAATTATTTGGAAAGTTTCATTAAAATCAGGATATTTACTTATAAATCAGGATAATAAAGAATATGCTTTATTCGTTATTACTTGTTAATGTAAGTACCATCATGAAATTATTCTTTAAAAATAAAATTTTCCTGTTCCTTTTTTTGCCTTTCGTTTTTATTTCATGTTCCAGTGATTTAGATTTTGATCAGGTGGATGATTTGAAGCTAGAGCCTGTCTTTGTAGCCAATGTGGCTCATTTTGATGTGCCGGCAAATGAATTTACAGATGATGGGCAAGAACAGCTGATTGCTTTTGATGAAAAGGAATTCGATGTTTTTAAAAAGAAATTTTTCACAGATAATCTCGTAAAATTAGAGCTCGATTGCGAAACTGAAAACACAATAGCACGTGCCTTCACAATTGATTTATTACTTCTCAACGAGAATGGTAACGTTCTTGAAACCGTAACATTAGAAACGCCCGCTTATTCAGGAAATGCCAACGTTATAAAGCATAGTACTGAACTATTCGAAGGGCAAAGATTAGATTTACTGAAACAAACGGTTAAAATTCGTTTTGTCGTAAAAATGGGCGCCGGAGTTCCTTTAGACGAAAACAGCGCAGGAAGTTTAAAACTAAGATCCGGGGCCACCGCTTATCTGGTAATCGAATGAAAAAGGCAATCTATATTCTGGCAGTGCTTTTTCAGCTTTCTTGTTTTTCTCAAAATAAAGAAGTGCTGTATAATTTTACCTCCATTCCACAGTCCTCACTTGTAAATCCGGGTGCAGATGTTTCGTATAAATTTTATTTCGGAGTTCCTGCATTGTCCGGGGTTTCTGCAAATATGGGCTCCAAAAGTTTTTCGGCTTACGATTTATTTGCTGATAATGGAGTTGATTTTAATGATAAAGTCCGTCGAATTGTAAGCAGATCGTCCAATAATGATAAAACCCAGGTCAACCAGCAACTGGAATTGCTTTCGGGAGGTTTCAGAGTCGGAGGAGAAGAAAGTAAGTCCTATATCTCCTTTGGAGTCTATCAGGAATTTGATTTTTTAATGTACTTCCCTAAAGATATCGGTGTACTTGCCTTAGACGGAAACCGTGATTATATTGGTAAATTATTCAATTTAGGGGATGTAAATCTAAGGGCCGAAGTGCTTTCGGTATTCCATGTCGGATTTCATAAAAAAGTAAGCGAAAAGCTGGTGTTGGGAGGTCGTGCGAAAATCTATTCGAGTGGGGCCAATGCAACTTCTACGAAAAATTCAGGATATATTTATACCGGAAAAAATGAGGGGACAGCCAACGTGTATAATCAGATCATTTCGTCTGATTTAGAAGTTAAAACTTCGGGAATTGCAAGTTTTACCAAAGACGAATACGAAGGAAACATACCAGGAGATATAGCCCACAATACCTTCTTTAACGGGAGTCTAGGGGTGGGTTTTGATGCGGGAATTACCTATTATTTCAAAGAAAACCTTCAGTTTACGGCAAGTGTAGTGGATGTAGGTTTTATAAAACAGTCCAAAGATATCGAGACCTTGACGTATAAAGGATATTATGAATATGAAGGCGTGAATCCAATTTTTTCTGTGATCGATGAACCTGAAAATGTTTTTGATGATTTCGAAAAAGCCATTCCCCGCGACACGCTTTATAACAAATACACCACCTGGCGGCCTGTAAAATTCTATTCCTCAATGCAATATTCGTTTGGCGAATACCGCTCTGATGAAGATTGTAATTGCAAAGGAAAAGTGGGCCGAAGATACCTGAACGCGGTTGGTGGCCAGTTGTTTCTGATGACAATGCCAAGAGCGCCTTTTACAGCATTTACTGTTTTTTACAAACGCAGTATTTTCGAGAAACTGGATGTAAAAGCGACTTATACTTTCGATTCCTTTTCGAAGAAAAATATTGGTTTAGGAATCGCAGGAACGATTGGAAAGTTTAATATTTACGCCCTTGTCGATAATCTCCTGGAATATAAAGATGTCACCAAAGCCAATAGTCTGGCCTTTCAATTCGGATTCAATTTCGTTTTTCAGGACCGGGAAGATTAATGAAAATATAAATTCCAAATTCCAAATTCCAAATTCCATGTTTCATGTTTCATGTTTCATGTTTCATGTTTCATGTTTCAGGTTTCAGGTTTCAAGTTTCAAGTTTCAGGTTTGTAATTCATTGGAATTTGTACTTTTTTAGTATTTAAATTTCCTGCGCCTTTATTGGAATTTGGAATTTAAAAATTGGAATTTACCTCCTAAATCATTTGTAAGTACTTTCCTGTAAATACAATTTTATGATTAAGTTAGTGAACAAGTTGCCGATTTATTCACTACATTTGCACGCAATTCAACTAGAAATTGCAACATGATAGCACACAACTCCAAGATTATCGGCGAAGGTTTAACTTACGACGATGTATTATTAGTACCTAACTACTCGAATGTACTTCCACGCGAAGTGAGTATCAAATCAAAATTTTCAAGAAACATAACACTAAACGTTCCAATAGTCTCAGCTGCTATGGATACCGTTACCGAAAGTGCAATGGCTATCGCTATGGCGCAGGAAGGCGGAATTGGTGTTTTACATAAAAACATGACTATCGAGCAGCAGGCAGCGAAGGTTAGAAAAGTAAAACGTGCAGAAGCAGGGATGATTATTGATCCTGTAACTTTACCAATGACTTCTACCATTGCAGATGCTAAAAACGCCATGAAAGAATTCGGAATTGGCGGAATTCCAATTGTTGACGAAAACAGAATCCTAAAGGGAATCGTTACCAACCGTGATTTACGTTTCGAAAAAAACGGATCCCGTCCAATCGTAGAAGTAATGACAAGTACTAACCTTGTTACTGTAGCAGAAGGAACTTCATTAGAGCAGGCAGAAGTAGTTTTACAAGGTCATAAAATCGAAAAATTACCGGTTGTAAATGATAAATATGAATTAGTTGGTTTAATCACTTTCAGGGATATTACCAAACTGACTCAAAAACCAATCGCAAACAAAGACATCTTTGGACGTTTGAGAGTGGCGGCTGCCATTGGAGTTACCGGAGATGCTGTTGAAAGAGCCGCTGCATTAGTAGCTGCCGGTGTTGATGCCATCATTATCGATACGGCTCACGGACATACCGAAGGTGTTGTCAATACCTTAAAAGAAGTAAAATCAAGATTCCCGCAAATAGATGTAATCGTTGGAAACATCGCAACTCCGGAAGCAGCGAAGTATTTAGTTGAGAATGGTGCTGATGGTGTAAAAGTTGGAATCGGTCCCGGTTCTATCTGTACAACACGTATCGTTGCAGGTGTTGGTTTTCCTCAGTTTTCTGCAGTTCTTGAAGTGGCAGCAGCTATAAAAGGAACTGGTGTTCCGGTTATTGCAGATGGCGGAATTCGTTATACAGGAGATATTCCTAAAGCAATTGCTGCCGGAGCTGACTGTGTTATGTTGGGTTCATTACTGGCAGGAACAAAAGAATCTCCGGGAGAAACAATCATTTTTGAAGGAAGAAAATTCAAATCCTACCGCGGAATGGGTTCTGTAGAAGCCATGCAGACAGGTTCTAAAGACCGTTACTTCCAGGATGTTGAAGACGATGTTAAAAAATTAGTTCCGGAAGGAATCGTAGGTCGTGTTCCATACAAAGGAGAATTAAACGAAAGTATGCTTCAGTTCATTGGCGGTCTTCGTGCCGGAATGGGCTACTGTGGTTCTAAAGATATTCCGACTTTGCAGGAAACAGGACGTTTTGTGAGAATCACGTCAAGCGGAATTACAGAAAGTCATCCTCATAATGTTACCATTACAAAAGAAGCTCCCAATTATTCCAGATAATTTTCAGCTTTCATTATAAAGCAAAAGGCGTAAGATTTAAATTCTTACGCCTTTTTTGATTAGTTCCAATTTTTTTGATATTCATATATTTTCACCAAAATGACTATATTTTGCGTTCCATCCATCATTGGAATAAGATTCACCATGGATTCCGTCACTAAGTTGTACGATATTTTCATCGTCTACCAGAATTTTAATATTATTATCAAAATCGGCTAATTCTTGTAAAGCAAATAAAAAATCGTGTATTGCAACGTCGATGCTTTCAACGACAGTTTTCTTTACTAGATCTTTTTGTAAATCGGAAAGTTTGTTCAGTTCAGATTGTAATGGTAATCGAGATGGAGCTTTTGATTTATTGTTTAATAAAATTTCAGCGTGACTAATTCCTTTATCTCTTAGATTTTCGACTAAAAATTTTCCAAATTGATCTAGCTTATTATCTTCTTTCATTTTATTAGATTAATTATTGATTAATCTTACAAATTTATTTAAAAAAAGGCGTACGATTAAAATTCTTACGCCTTTTTTGTATTAATTAATGATCGAAATCCCATTATTCAATTCATCAATAAGAGCCTGATTTTGTTCTATTGCTTCGGCCTGTGCGCCAAACTGCATTTGTATGGAGCCGCCTTTTCCGCTGTAGAAAAATCCCTGATACTTATACAACATATCATTATAATCCAGTTCACATTCGAAATAATTAACGTTTAAGTCATTTATTTTCTTTTTATAGATTTTAAGATTTTTGATTTTACCAAACTCCTTATATTCATCTTCAATCGTGCTTTTTAATTTTTTATCGCTAATGAAGTAATCATACTCGATAAAATAAGCGGTTACCAGATTGTATTTATCATGAAATTCAACATCCCAGTCGGATGTATCTGCGCGGATCCATCTTTCAGGCGCGTACTTTATTTCATAAACTTTTTTTCGGCTGGTGTACGTATCTACTTTTGAATTGGTTTTGGTTTGTCCGATCATGCAGGAAGCAGAGAGCAGAAATAACAGAATAAATTTATTGAACATTTTCTTATGGGTTTAGGCGTTTAAGTTTTCTCCGGTCATTTTATTTCACGGAGCATAATTTCTTTAACGAAAATAGGTAAATTAAAGTGATTTCCTGTAAAAGCAGCAGTAACTTTCTTTAAAAAAATTCCTTTCGCAAACAGCTAATCTACTATTATTAACAAAAAAAAAATCAGCCAAACAATACTGTTACAGCTGATTTTGTGAGTATATATATAGTGTTAAGAATTTTTAAGGTGCAGAAGTTTCCTCGCCTGTTCTGATTTTCTGATTGTCTAATATTTTTTGAATAAAAGGCGCTGTCTGACTTTCAATATCTGACTCTGAAAGATCCAGAGCTTTCGGATCTTTAATTAATTCAAACCAGGGTTTTGGTGTATCAAACGGATAACTTCCAAATACAATAACAGGTGTTCCTTTGACTCTTACGTTTTCAGAGTCTTTTAAAATCCATTCATCGGCCCATTTATATAGATATTTGGCATCTTTTTCCAATAATCTCAGGCAGGAATGTGAAGCAGGATAACCCGGTAATTCATATTGATGAAAACCTACTCCTAACTTATTTTCGATGTTGAAGTTCCATTTTAGGTCCCACTCGTCATTAAAAGTACTGGTGGTTTTTTCGGCTTTCCAGTTGGTAAAAAATAACCCGGTTGGCGTCTGGTCTTTTTTTCTTCCCATGTTGGTTGGGCCTGTATACACTAATTCACCATTTTCGTATGCAGCAAAAGTTTGGGTCGGATAAGAAAATAGTAAAACTTTATCAACACTTTCTAAATTCGAAACATGAATCGGGAAAGGAAGGTAAGAAGGTAAGTCACCGCTAAAATCAGTTGGAACAACAGCGGAATCCATTTTGGCCAGATTAGCTTTGTCCGTTCTGTTTATGGCGTAAACGATATCCAGTTTCGTCGAATCGCTTTTATTGGCTTCAAGCCATTGTTTTGTTTTTTCGAAATGAAAGCCTATTGATTTTGGTTTTTTGTATTCAACAGTTTTATGTGGTTTTGCTCCTGTTTTTTCTTTTGTAGTTTCGCTTTTTTTACAAGAACCTACCAAACCTAAAACAAGCAAAAGAAGAATATTGGATGTGTAATATAACTTTTTCATAAATTGGTTTTTTAATCAATGTAAAGTTATTTTAATCACCTCTCAAATCGCTTACACAATTTTATGAATTGGTTGTTAGATTTTCATTTAGCTAGTTAAAAATATCTCATTTACTACTAAAAAAAGTTTCTATCGTATCTTGAATTTTAAATATATCACTCATTTGATATAATCCAACCGATTCAGTAAGATGATTATTTTTTGGTTTATTTTCTACACAAGCACTTATTAATTGGATCTGATTTGCAGGATCGGGCAGGAACTTTATTCCGGCAATACTAAAAAGAGAGATGTGCTCTGTTTTATCATCGTACAATTGTCCTTTAGCAGGTAAATTTTCGAGTTCTTTTAATGTTGGCTTTTTGTTAAAAACCCCATTATAGAATTCTAGGACAGGTGCTTCGTTTAATCCTCTAATTTCGTGAATATAAGCGCCATAAAAATGTTCTCTCAACTGAATTGAGATAACATCTTTTTCTCTGTAAAAAGTTATACTTTCGGGTACGGATGGCTTACGTTTTAAAGGCGTTGGAGCAGCTATAATATACTGTTTAATTTGTTCGGATTTACTAAAGAAATCATCACTCAAAGCTACATTTTCATTTAGTGCGTCAATTGATTTTAGTGCCTTATCGGCGATTTTTTTATCTGTAAAACCGTATTTATGCAAAAGAATATTTAATGCTAGCACTGCTTTTTGTTTGTATATTTCAGAAATGTTATGGTTGGCGTTTAAAATACAATTCCAACGATTTAAAAGTTTTGGTAAAATGTATGAAAGTTGTTTATCAATGTCATTTTTTTCATAACACATTGCGTAAAAAGTTAATCTGGCTAAATCTTCATCTATGGATTGTACCAAATGTTTTGCGGCAAGTTTATCGAGAATTTGTAGATGTTTCATATTCTAAATTTTAGCTCACAAATATACGTAAGTTTTTTCTTATATTATACCTTTTATTTTAGCATGCTGCAACAACATAATCGTTTTTGCATCTGTAATTTCACCGGATTTAATCATGGCATAAGCTTCATCAAAAGTATATTCAAGGACTTCAATGTTTTCCTGCTCGGCATCCAATCCGCCGCCTTCGTTCACTTTCATGGTTTCATCGTATTCCCCAACAAAGAGATATAGAATTTCTGTTACAGAACCGGGCGACATATACGTTTCAATCACTTTCTGAACTTTACTTAGACGGTACCCCGTTTCTTCTTCCGTTTCACGAATCACCGCTTGTTCTGCATTATCCTTGTCTAAAAGTCCTGCACAAACCTCGATCATCATTCCGGTTTTATTTCCGTTCAGGTAAGTCGGCAAACGAAATTGTCTCGTTAGAACAACTGTTTTTTTAGCGCTGTTGTATAGTAAAATTGCCGCTCCGTTGCCACGGTCATACACTTCACGAATATGAGATTCGGTTTTACCTTCGCTCTTTGTATAATCAAAAGTAACTTTGTTTAGTACGTACCAATTATCGGATAATAATTTAGTTTCGGTTATTTTAATTTCCGGATTTTTTCTCATGATGAAAATAGTTTTGTATAAAAAAACGCCCTGTTATCAGAGCGTTTCGTATTTTTTATTTGGTTATCGTTTGTTTTCTGTCTGGCCCAACCGATACAATTTTGATTGGCACACCCACTTCTGCTTCAATAAACTCAATATATTCTTTTAACTCTACTGGCAACTGCTCGTAAGTAGTCAATCCTGTTAAATCTGCTTTCCATCCTTTAAATTCTTTATAAACCGGAGTTACATTTTCAGGCTCGATGTTGTAAGGAAAGTGAGAGATGTTTTGTCCTTTATAGTTGTATTCGGTACAAACTTTCAAAGTTTCGAATCCGGAAAGGACATCGCCTTTCATCATCATTAACTGCGTTACTCCGTTTACCTGAACAGCATATTTTAAAGCTACTAAATCCAGCCATCCGCAACGTCTTTGTCTTCCTGTAACAGAACCAAATTCGTTTCCTACTCTTGCCATTGTAGCACCTACTTCGTCAAAAAGTTCTGTTGGGAAAGGTCCGCTGCCCACACGTGTAACATAGGCTTTAAAAATTCCGTATACCTCTTTGATTTTATTAGGAGCAATTCCTAAACCGGTACAAGCTCCGGCAGCAGTAGTATTGGATGAAGTTACGAAAGGATACGTTCCGAAATCAACATCTAATAAAGATCCCTGTGCTCCTTCGCATAAAATAGATTTACCTGCTTTCTGAGCCTGGTAGATATATTCTTCACTGTCAATAAAATCTAATTTTTTTAATTCTTCAACAGCTTCAAAAAATTCTTTTTCAAGTTCTGCTAAGTTGTATTGAATCGCAACATCATAAAAAGCAATCATTGCTTCATGTTTGTCGGCTAATGCTCTGTATCTTTCTTTGAAATCTTCTAACTCGATATCTCCTACACGCAATCCGTTTCTGCCGGTTTTGTCCATATACGTTGGGCCAATTCCTTTTAGTGTAGAACCAATTTTTGCTTTTCCTTTTGAAGCTTCAGAAGCTGCATCTAATAAACGGTGTGTTGGTAAAATTAAATGAGCTTTTCTTGAAATGATCAGTTTGTTTTTGATGTCAAGGTTGAATTTCTCTAAGCCTTCAATTTCTTTTTGAAAAACTACCGGATCTATTACAACACCATTTCCAATGATGTTTATTGAATTTTTATGAAAAATCCCGGAAGGAATCGTTCTAAGAACGTGTTTAATTCCATCAAATTCTAATGTATGTCCTGCATTTGGTCCTCCCTGAAAACGTGCAATAATATCATAATTTGAGGTAAGAACGTCAACAATTTTTCCTTTACCTTCATCTCCCCATTGTAATCCTAGTAATAAATCTACGGTCATTCTGTTTTAATTTGCGTTGAGACAATTTAAGTTGCCCTACTGATTAATGTAG
The DNA here is from genome assembly GCF_003996965.1 of Flavobacterium cupreum. Taxonomy (GTDB): domain Bacteria; phylum Bacteroidota; class Bacteroidia; order Flavobacteriales; family Flavobacteriaceae; genus Flavobacterium; species Flavobacterium cupreum. The sequence goes on from NZ_QWDM01000002.1 coordinate 73,962, forward strand.
TTAATTTTCTTTTTTTTATTTTTTTTTGAATAATTCCTTTCCGGACTATTGTTTTTCTTTTTTGTTTCCGTAGAAATACAATGAATGATTGGTAATCTCAATATCAAAGATTTCCTCGATTGTTTTCTTGATGGTTTGAATTCTTGGATCGCAAAATTCAATCACTTCACCGGAATCGGTCATGATAATGTGATCGTGATTCTTGTCGAAATACGATTTTTCGTAGTAAGCCTGATTTTGCCCAAATTGATGTTTTCTAACCAAAGCGCAGTCTAACAGTAACTCAATCGTGTTGTATAGCGTTGCCCTACTCACACGATAGTTCTTGTTTTTCATTTTGATATAAAGGTTTTCTATATCAAAATGCTCTTCGCTATCGTAAATTTCCTGAAGTATAGCATAACGCTCAGGAGTTTTGCGATGCCCTTTCTGTTCAAGATACATTGTAAAAACATTTTTTACAATTTCTTGATTTTTAGTATTGTCAGTTGAAATTAGTGTCATAATCTGGCAAAGATAATTTTTTATTTTAATGAATAAAAGTTTACGGTTCAAAGTTTAACTTTCAAATCTTGATTTAGATGTTGCCAATACTCCTGTTTAAGGGTTTTGCAACGTATTTTTTTTATTGGTATGAAGAAACTTTATTAACATATTTATTTTGATATGAGATAAAACTAACAAAAATGTTATTCGGATTTTGTCATAAACATGTACCAGTTCCATTCCCATGTTTTTCCTTTGTCGGCACTCATAGCCTGGCTCCAGACCGGATTTTTCTGGTCTCTGGCATCCCAGCGGAATACCTGGATTACAGTGCTGCCTTCAAAAATATCTTCCGAGAAAAAGTGTCCCACATTATTTTCAAAAGAACCAATGACTGGTTTATCAAGAACGCCTGTATTCGAATCCGACCAATAAATGCTCCATAATTTTGTTATGGGATTAAACAGACGAACGGTCATTCCTTCAAAAGGTTCTCCGTCAAAAGTCGCCAGAAAATTATCAATGTTGCCAATTCCTTTCAGAATGGTATACATTTCCTGAGTCGACGGAAATTCGATCCATTCAGTACAATTACAAAGTCTTTTTTTTAGTTTTTTATTGATGATATTGGACTTGCCTTTAAAAAAATCAAAATCATTTTTAGAAGAAGATGAGGAGGCTGTAATGATAAGTGCTCCGTTTTCATCAAAATTTAATTCGGGTATTTTTAAAGTGTCATTTTTCATTAGGTCTGATTTACAAGGCTAAGTTCTGTATTCCCGAGTTACTTTATCCACGCCGTCTATTTTTTTGATGGCATTGATCATTTTTTTCAAAATGGTGTTGTTCTTCACAATTACCGCAATCTGACCGTGAAAAATCCCTGCGTCCGTACTCAAAGAAATACTCTGAATATTGACACTCATATTGTTCGAAATTACCCTGGTCAATTGGTTGGTAAGTCCAAGAACATCCATTCCGGTAATATTGATGATCGCTTTGAATTCTTCCTGAGACGAATCAATCCATTTCGCGCTCATAATGCGGTACGCGTAATTTGACTGCATTCCGATTGCATTCGGACAATCTTTTTTATGGACTTTAATTCCCTCGTTGATCGTTACAAAACCAAAAACATCGTCACCCGGAATTGGGTTGCAGCATTGTGAAAGCTTATAATCTAATTTATCATGCTCGGTTCCAAAAACCAGCATGTCGTAATTGCTGCTAATGACAGGTTTGTGAATATCATCGTCAGCCGTATCCTTATTCCTTTTGATTTTATTTTTAAAGAAATTGATAATGGTATTGCCTTTTTGCGCAGCATAATCTTTTAATTGCTGATTTTCAATAGCTCCGATTCCAACCCTGTAAAATAAATCTAAGCTTGTCTTAAGCTTGAAGAAGTTAACCAACTCATTAATTACCTGTTCACTTATGGTAATTTTCAGATGCTTCAGTTTTCGGGTAAGCAATTCTTTTCCTTCTTCGGCAATTTTTTTGGTGTTCTCGTTAAGAACATTTTTAATCTTATTTTTAGCTCTTGAAGTGGTCACATATTCCAGCCAGTTCACGGTTGGTTTCTGATTGGCAGAGGTAATAACTTCGACCTGGTCACCACTTTTCAGCTCGTGATTTAAAGGAACCAGACGACCGTTTACACGTGTTCCTCTGGTCTTAATTCCGATTTCGGAGTGAATACTAAAAGCAAAATCGAGAGAAGTGGCTCCTTTCGGCAATGATTTGATTTCTCCTTTTGGGGTAAAGACGAAGATTTCTTTTGAATACAGGTTCATTTTAAAATCTTCAACAAAATCAACGGCATTCGTTTCCTGATTTTCTAAGGCCTCACGGAGTAAATTCAGCCAGACATCCAGGCCGCTTTCTTCCGTGGCTCCATTTTTATATTTGTAATGTGCTGCGTATCCTTTTTCGGCAATTTCATCCATACGTTCGCTTCGAACCTGTACTTCAACCCAGCGGCCTTTTGGTCCCATGACGGTGATGTGCAGCGCTTCGTAACCGGTTGATTTTGGAGAGGAAATCCAGTCACGCAAACGGCTTGGGCTCGGTCTGTAATGATCTGTTACAATCGAATATATTTTCCAGGCTACGAATTTTTCATCGTGAGGATCTGATTTATAGACGATTCTAAGGGCGAATTTGTCGTACACTTCATCAAAACTTACATTCTGCGCACGCATTTTTCGGCGAATCGAATAAATAGATTTCGGACGGCCTTTGATGATGTAATCAATATTTTCGTTGTCTAAAGATTTTTTCAGGACATCTGAAATATCTTTGATGTAAGCATCCTGTTCTTCTTTCGTCTCTCTGATTTTGCTGACAATATCTTCGTAAACAGCCGGTTCGGTGTATTTTAAACCTAAGTCCTCGAGTTTGGTTTTGATATTGTAAAGTCCCAAACGGTGGGCGAGTGGGGCATAAATGTATAAGGTTTCGGATGCGATTTTGGTTTGTTTGTATTCCACCATCGAATCCATTGTTTGCATATTGTGCAGACGATCTGCCAGTTTAATTAAGATCACGCGTACGTCATCGTTCAGCGTCAGGATCATTTTTCTGAAATTCTCTGCCTGCATGGAAGCATTCAGATCTTTTTGAACCATCGAGATCTTGGTAAGGCCTTCTACCAATTGTGCTACTTTCGGATTGAATAAGCGCTCAATATCGTCAACAGTTATGGGTGTATCTTCGACCACATCGTGTAATAAAGCCGCTGCAATTGAGGTCGCTCCCAAGCCAATTTCGGACGCCACAATTTTTGCAACTGCAATAGGATGAAAGATATACGCCTCCCCGGATTTGCGACGTTGTTCTTTATGGGCATCAACCGCTACATCAAAAGCTTTTCTGATTAGTTTTTTGTCGGCGGGTGATAAAGTCTGGTAGCTAATTCGAAGTAATTCTTTGTATTCGTGCGCAATTGCTTTATTTTCTTTTTCAATATCTATTTCTATCATAACGGCATAGTTCAAGTACTAAAAATAAGCATAAGTTAGAACATACGCAAGGGAATGGATTGTAGATTTATGATATAAGATTTTAGATTTTATATTGATAAAAGGGACTTCGACTCCGCTCAGTCCGACAATTCGACTTCACTCAGTCTTACAATAGAATGTCTACTATTTGTTTAAAAATAAATAGTAAAAATATTTGAAAGCAAGAAAAGTAAAGCTGCAGGCTTTTAATTTCAATCTAAGAATCTAAGAATCTAAGAATCTAAGAATCTAAGAATCTAAGAATCTAAGAATCTAAGAATCTAAGAATCTAAGAATCTAAGAATCTAAGAATCTAAGAATCTAAGAATCTAAGAATCTAAAATCTAAGAATCTAAAATCAGAACCCTCTCTGGCGTTTGGCTTCAAAAATTAAAATGGCAGCCGCGACAGAAACATTCATGCTGTCGATTTCACCCTGCATGGGAATGATGATATTTTGTGTGGCAGCATCACGCCACTCCTGAGTCAGGCCCGTGGCTTCTGTACCCAATACTAAAGCTGTAGGGGTCGTAAAGTCCTGTGTATGATAGGAAGTGGAATCCTGTAAGGTGGCGCAGTAAAAATCAATCTTTTTTTCTTTCAGGAAAGCAATAATCTCAGCAGTGGTTCCTGTAGCAATCTGATTGGTAAACAGGCAGCCTACGCTGGAGCGAACGATATTTGGATTGTATAAATCACTTTTTGGGTTGGCGATCAGAACAGCATCTAAATTGGCAGCATCGGCAGTACGTAAAAGGGCACCAATATTTCCCGGTTTTTCGGGTGCTTCGGCTACTAAAATTAATGGATTTGCTGATAATTTTAAATCTGATAACTGCAGCGATTTTGTTTTGGCGATAGCCAGAATACCTTCGGTTGTATCGCGATAGGCCAGTTTCTGATACACTTCTTTGTTGATTTCTATCAGCTGAACTGTTGTGCCGACTAATTTCTGGATCTGATTTTCAGTCACTAATTCCGGTAAAAATAAAACTGTTTCTATTTCGTAACCGCCTTTTATGGCTATTGAAATTTCACGTAAACCTTCAATTAAAAATGTTCCGGTTTGCTTGCGGGCTTTTGCTTTTTCCTGCAATAACACTAAAGATTTTATAAACGGATTTTGAATTGAAGTAATTTGTTTCATTTTTTTTAAAGGTACTTAGGTTCTGAGGGGCTAAGGTACTGAGATTTTTTTAAAAAAGGGGCAGAGGTTCAGCGTTGCAAAGTTCCATAGGTTTTCTTCTGTAAAGTTTTTAAAGCCTTGCAGGTTTTTAGAAATAAAAAAAGTCGCCACGAATTTCACGAATTTGTACGAATTAAAAATAGTGCAGATTCGTGAATTTGCTTCACCTGTTTGCTGTCGCTCGGTCACGAATTTGTACGAATTAAAAATTAGTGTAAATTCGTGAAATTCGTGGTACAACTGCATCTAAATCCGTTTATTTATCAAAAACTTCCTTGACCTCACTCGCAACAGGATGTTCTGCCGTAAAAGTGTATCCCATGATTTTGGCGATGGTTTGCGCGAATTGCTTTTGATAAAATTGAGATTCTGTTTTTATTTCGCCTTTTGGGGCAATTTCAGGACCCATGGCAGCGAACCAAATTTCGGAAGCGCCGGCAATTTTGTCACCGTGGCTTGTCCATTCTGATTTTGTTTTGTCGCCACGACCGTGATCTACGGTGATTAAGAGTGTCGTTTTGTTTTTGTACTGGGGATCATTTTGTACAAAGTTCCAGATTTCTTTAATCCAGCTGTCTACCTGATTTGCGGCATCCAGATAAGATCTGTAATGCCCGGAATGAGCCCATTCGTCAGTTTCCCCGTAGGCAATATAAAGTACTTTTGGTTTGTTGGTTTTGAGTTCGCTGATGGCTTCATAATGGGTAAAAACATCCAGACATTCATCTTCATGAAAGGGTTTAAAAGAATTATCACGCATTTCATTTAATAGGTTCTGTACCGCCGTAGGTTTATTTCCTCCCACAGGATCAAAGGCAGAAATTACGGGGAAATTGCTTCTTTTTTCGTTTAAAATCCGATCGAAAGCATCCCAGGCGCCAAAAGCAGCTGTTTTTCCTTTTATTTTGGATTGCTGGTTTAAAAACTCCAGCACATTCACATTTGGATTCGCCTTGTATGAATTAGAGTTGACCAGAAGATCCACATTTCCGGTCATAATTTCGCTGTAGCCCGGATAACTGAACCAATACGGATTCGAAACATCTACTTTATTGCCTAAATCCCGATTGCCGTAAATCTGGCCTTTTGAAGCAATTTCAGACCATAAAAAAGGCATCAGTTTTTTGCGGCTTTCTTTGAAATCTGAACTGTAATATTTTTTATAAATGTATGTACTGTCGCCCTGATTGAAGGTTTTGTCATTGGCAATTGCAGGATCCATTCCCTTAAAAACTTCCTGCCATCTAAAACCGTCTGTGGTAATGATAATAATGTTTTCTGTTTTTTGTGCGGTTGACAAAACGCTGATTAAAATGAACGGAATCAGAAGTAATTTTTTCATTTCTATTATTTTAGATGGAATTTGAAAATAAGAATATGCCACTATAAATAATTCAAAGCTAACTAATATTATCCGAAACAATAAAAGCGTTATTCATTCATGTTTTAAAAATAACCCTAAATTAACAAAGGACTAACCTACAAAATTCCCCTTGATTTAATCTCCAGATATTTATTAATCGCATCTAAAGTCAGGTTTTCCGGTTGTGTCAGGATGGAATGAATACCGTATTTTTTGAGTTCATTGGCAATTAAACGCTTTTCGAACATGAATTTTTCCGCAATAACCTTGTCGTACACTTCCTGAATCGTTTCGGTTTTTTTGTTGATGATTTGGTTCAGTTCGGTATTGCTGAAGAAGATAACGACCAGAAGATGGCTTTTCGCAATTCCTTTCAAATAAGGCAGCTGGCGGTTCAGGCCATCCATGGTTTCGAAATTGGTGTACAAAATAATCAGACTTCTCTGGTTGATGTTCTTTTTAATGTCGACATACAATCTGCTGTAGTCACTTTCAAAAAAATCAGTTTTGATATTGTACAGTGTTTCGAGGATTTTCTGCATTTGCGAACCTCTTTTTTCGGCAAAAACCCTGTTTTCAACCTTTTTAGAAAAGGCAAAAATACCTGCTTTATCTTGCTTTTTCAGGATCACATTAGATAAAACCAAAGTTGAATTTATGGCGTAATCCAGCAGACTTAGGCCGTTAAAAGGCATTTGCATGCTGCGTCCTTTATCAATAGCCAGATAAACCGATTGTGATTTTTCGTCCTGAAACTGGTTGACCATTAATGCATTTTTCTTTGCCGTGGCTTTCCAGTTTAAGGTTCTAAGGTCATCGCCCTGAACGTATTCCTTAATTTGCTCAAACTCCATTGTATGTCCGATACGCCGGATTTTTTTAATTCCGTATTGAAAGAGGTTATTCGAAAAGGCAAATAAATCGTATTTCTTCAATTGAATATAAGACGGATAGGTAGGGACCATCTGGTCTTTATCAAAAGTAAATCGTCTTGAAATTAATTTTAATGGCGAAGAAACATAAATGTTCAGGTTTCCGAAATAATACTCACCACGTTCTGTCGGACGCAGCTCGTATTGGATGTCTTCGTGGGCAGAAGCTTTTATGTTTTTCAGAATTTTGAAATCCCGTACCTGAAACTGAAAAGGAATCTCGTCAATTATCTTCACTGAAATTGGAAAAGTATACTGATTTTTTATCGCAATTTTGATCGGGTTTAAGTCCCCGTTCGAAAGCTTTTCCGGAGTATTTCTCGTTGCTTCGATACCTGTTTTTGCTAAATACAAAAGCAGAATATCAAGCAGCAGAAACGTGCTTAAAACCAAAACAACAAACCAGACGCCATCATATAAACGTGGAAAAATAAAAGCACAAACAAACATTCCTATAATGCCCAGAAGCACGTAGAAGAAGAAGTTGTTGAGATACAGGCTTTTTATGAATTTCATTTTTTTATTTTATGTTTTCAGTCTCGGTTTTTAGTCACAGTCACAGTTTCAGTCACAGTTTCAGTCTGCCAACTGCAACTGAGACTGCGACTTATTTATCTTGGGATCTCAACTGTTTCGATGATCTGCTTGATGATTTCAGCACTTGTAATGCCTTCCATTTCGCGTTCCGGTGTCACGATAACACGGTGTTGTAAAACAGGAACCGCTGCTTCTTTGATATCTTCGGGTGTTACAAAATCGCGGCCACGAATGGCTGCAAAACCTTTGGATGCATTTAGTATGGCTATTGAGGCACGGGGAGAAGCTCCTAAATATAAAAAAGCATTTTCACGGGTATTTACGACGATTCTGGCAATGTATTCCAACAGGTTCTGTTCTACCCTGATTTGTTTAATCAGTGCCTGATAGGCTTTGATTTCTTCTGCAGAAAGAATCGTTTTGATGGCTTCTAACTTACCGTGATCCTGTAATAAATGCTCTCTTTGAATGATCAGGATTTCTTCGTCCAGTTTCGGATAATCGATGGTGATTTTGAATAAAAAACGGTCTAATTGTGCTTCCGGTAAACGATAAGTTCCTTCCTGCTCAATTGGATTTTGCGTGGCAATCACCAGAAAAGGAGTTTCAAGGATATACGCCGATCCGTCAATGGTAATCTGGCGTTCTTCCATAACTTCAAAAAGGGCGGCCTGTGTTTTGGCAGGAGCACGGTTGATCTCGTCAATCAAAATCAGATTGGAGAAAATCGGCCCTTTTTTAAATTCAAATTCAGAATTTTTTAAATTAAAAATTGACGTTCCCAAAATATCAGAAGGCATTAAATCCGGTGTAAACTGAATTCGGCTAAAACCAATATTTAAAGTTTTGGATAATAATTTAGCCGTAATCGTTTTGGCCACTCCCGGAACACCTTCCAGTAAAACATGCCCATTGGATAAAATAGCAACCAAAAGCTGGTCGATCATTTTATGCTGGCCGACAATTACCGTTTCAAGCTCTTTTTTGATCGTATTAACGTGCTCTAAAAGTGGCGCTAAATTCAATCTTGTTTCAAAATTTACGTTTTCGTTGGTAACTTCTGGTTCTGGTGTATTAAAATCGTCCATGTTTTGGTATGTTTTCTTTTGAATGAATTTCTGTTAAAAATATTAATTTAAAATCTTTTCGATCGCATTATTAATACGGATTAAATCTTCTTCGAGACTTCCGTGGTAACTTTTCCGGTGTTCGTTGATCAAAAATACGAGTTCCCGAATATCATTTTCGTCTTTTCCGGACTTATGATGCAGTTTGGTGATAAAAGTATCATCGAGTTTTGTGGTATCGAGTAAATATTCATTTCTCATTCTTTCGAGGAAATAAATGATTTTTTTATCGATAATATTATAATGATCCCCTTCCTGATAATATAAGTTTCCAATTGTTTTGGTGAAATCTACCGTAAGGTTTGGTAATGGTTTAAGGATCGGAACAATTCTCTGTTTTCGTTTGGCATTAAAAAGAATAAAAATAAGCATTCCGATTAAAAATAAATACCAGGCCCATTTCAGTGCGGGCTGGCTTAAAATATACCGTAAAGGCGAATCCGAAATTGATTCGCTGTTCTGTCCTTTGGTGTACCAGTAAATATTTCCTTTCGGAACATAGGAAAGCACATTCTGGGCATATTGGTAATGATCTGTTTTTAGTAAATGATAATTGGTAAAAGCTACAGGCTGCAGGTGCAGATAAAAATAACCATTCACGTAAGGCACTTTTATGAAATTAACATGTTTTTGTTTTTCATTGCCCTGATAGCCCAAAACGGTCGTAGTTGCGGTGTCAATTTTCGCAAAGTAATTTTCTGTATCAATGTCTTTAAAATTATATTTTTTAGAGCTTACTTTTTGATTAGCCATCCATATTTTTGCATTAGGGACAGGAGTATGAAATTGGGTATTTAATTCAATTTTCAAACTGTCCAGTAAAGATTGCGGAAATGTTTGCATGCTCAGGAAGGCATTATTGCCATGAGACACAAAATAGAAAAGTTCCGTTACCGACTGATTGTCAATTTCTCCCGATGCAGCTATGTTTAAGAAGGTTCCTTTTATTTTATATTTTCCCTCGATGGTATCGGGTACATATTTGGAGTCTAAAAATTCATAGAGTGTTATGGTGGAAACCCTTTCAATCTTTTGATTTTTTAAAATGCCACTGATTTCCTTGTCAAAAATATACAATCCGCAAGGGATTTTATCATTAACAGAATAAGTTGGACGCCAATCGATCGGTTTTTGCTTGTTCGAACTTGCAATTAAAATGATGGCAAAAACAAAAACCAGTATAGCGATGTAAATTTTGATAGACTTATTCATTGCCAAAGGTTTTTATGGAATTCTTAAAACGGTTTTCGGCTTTTTTGAAAGTGGTTTCATCAATTTCAAATTCACCATACCAAATGTAATTGTACAGATAGGACAAATACGTAAATTCTTCTTTATAAACGGGACTTTGAAGCTCGTACAAATAATCGGAATTGGTTTTTTCGATATCCCATTCGATGTAATGATTCTGCGCCATCACTTTCAGCAGCCAAAGATAATAGTAACGGATGGCAATTCTTTTTTCGCCTTTTTCGATACTTTCCTGAATCAGTTTTTTGAAGTCCAAAAGGTGAATGTTCTTCTCCAGTTCAGAGTAGTAAATGGTTTTTTTGTTGGAATCTTTTCCGAAAATCCATCTTCCTTCTTTACCAACTAAGGCTTTTACGATCAGATAAATCACAAAGACAATAATCAGCACAGCCAGCACTTTCATGAGGATTGCTACAAAATTGAGTGCAGCTGCAGGATTGTTAAAAGTGAATAAGCTTCTTAAAATTCCAGCCAGCCATTCTTTAAAATGATCCCAGGCATTCTTTTCCGGCGCTTTGTATTCGTATACAAAATCGGAGTCGGTATATTTTTTTTTGAAATTTTTACTGAAGGTTTTCCCTTCAATAGCAGTGGTGTCGATTTTAATATCTTTCTCCGTATATTTTACAGATGAAACTTTCGGGGGATCAATTGTCACGTCCGAAGAATCCTGAGCATTGGAAATGCTGAAGAAAAAGAGAAAAGATAAAACAAAGAAAAATTTATTCATTACCGGTTCTGATTAGTTCAATTTGGCTGATAGTTGTGTTTTTTTGTGAACGATATAGGGATAAACCAGATAATAATAAGAAATGACGCTTAGGGTAAAAATTATAATAAAACTGCTGAGCCAGTTCGCCATATCAATGGAATAGCGGGTAATAAATCCCTCCAGGAATCCGGCACTGATGGTAAACGGAAATGTGCTCAGGAATATTTTGAAGCTGTTTTTAAAACCGATTTTAAAAGAATTCACTCTCGAGAAAGTTTTAGGAAAAAGAATAGAAGCGCCTAAAATAAATCCGGCACAAGTTTCAATTACGATGGCAAAAATTTCCATGGAACCGTGAATCCAGATGCCGCGAACGCTTTTCCAGAAAACACCCTGCTCGTAAAAAAAGTATTGGAAAGATCCGAGCATAATACAGTTTTGAAGGAAAATATAAAAAGTTCCGATACCGCCAAAAATGCCGTAAATATAACATCTCGCCCCTACATACAAATTATTCATGGTGATGCCAATAAAACTTCCCCAGTTGCTTCCGGTTCCGTAGACGGCCATAGGATCTCCTTTTTTGATATTCTCGAGGGTCATGTTTACATAACCGTCACCTAAAATCAAACGGACAAAATTCTGATCGTATCGTGCAGAAATCACGCCTATTCCCACGGTAAGAAAGAAAAGGACGAAGGAATACATCAGATACCGTCTGTATTCGTAAACAAGCAGCGGGACTTCAGTTTTAAAAAATTCCATGAACCTGTTTTTTTCCGCCCGTTTGGTTTTGTAAATCTTCTGATAAATCTGTGAAGCCAGATGATTCAGGTACACCACGGTTTTACTTTTGGGGTAATAAGTTTGCGCGTAAGATAAATCATTCATCATTTGAATGTATAAATTAGCTAACTCATCAGGATTTTTTTTAGCTTTACCGAAAATTGCCAGCTCAAATTCCAGCCATTTTTCTTTATTTTGTTTTATGAAGGCGATTTCTCTCATTAAGGGCTAAAATATAAAATATGTCAGAATTATCAATTAATACGACGCAAAATGTCAAAATAAATTTTAAAGCAGCTTCTGCCGGCGAGCGGATAGGGTCTTATTTTGTCGATTTAACCATTAAAATAGCCTATGGGATAGTGATTTCGCTCCTCTTTTTTTATTGGCTGCAATTGGGAAAATTACTGGATACCTTAGACAGCTGGTCCAGAATGTCCATTCTTTTGTTGCTTTATTTTCCGATTATCATTTATTCGATCACGCTGGAAAGCATTTTTGAGGGACAGACCATCGGCAAAAGACTAATAAAAATAAAAGTAGTAAAAATTGATGGTTATCAGGCTGGTTTTGGAGACTATCTGATGCGATGGTTTTTCAGGCTGATAGATATTTCAATTCTGAGCGGAATTATTGCTGTTGTAACAGTCGTTTCCAGTAAAAAGGGGCAGCGTCTGGGCGATATGGTGGCGGGTACGGCAGTTATTACTTTAAAAAATAAAATCAATATCAGCCACACCATTCTCGAAGAAATCGGGGATTCTTATGTGCCAACCTATCCTCTGGTGATAAAGCTGTCTGATAATGATATGCGAATTATCAAAGAGACTTTTCAAAAAGCGGATCTTAGAAATGATTACGAAACAATTCACAAACTGGTTTCTAAAATTGAAAGCGTTTCCGGCATCAAAAATCAATCCGGGAACGAACGTGATTTCCTTCGGGTGATTTTAAAAGATTACAATTTCTACACCCAGAATATGTAGTACACTAATTTTAAAGATAACAAAGTAGTAACAAAAGGCGGAACCGAAAAGCCATAAAGAGTAGGGTAACTTTAAAAAATAAAGATTATGAGAATTACAAAAATTTTTACGATTATAATGTTGCTTGTTTCAGTAGCTGGTTTTGCCCAGGGCGGAAGTAAAAAATTAGATAAAATAATAAAGCGTGATTATCAGATTATTGAATGTACGATTTCGAAAATGTCTGATAAAACAGTCGAATATTCTTTACCCGGAGAAACGTTACAAATCTCACTGGATGTTTCCCAAATTGCGAGAATTGATTTTTCAAGCGGCCGTTCCCAGACTTTCGATGTTGCTGCGGCCAGTAGTCCTGTAAGCAGCAGCGTTTCATCAAATCCGGTGATCGCGAATGCACCAATGAAAACCAATACGATCGCGGTACTGCCGGTTCCTTATGTGAATTCGGATAATCTGCAAAGTTCGGAAGACATGTCAAAATTTGCCCAGAATGACCTTTACAATAAATTATTAGACAAGTCGGCTAATATTTTGCCGCTTACGGTGCAGGATTTAAGGACTACGAATAGTTTACTGCACAAAGCCGGAATTGACCATAATAATATTGATGACACACCGATCGAGGATCTGGAAAGAATTCTGGGGGTTGATAACATTGTCGCTGCAAAGGTTTCTTTTACCATGTCTTCAAGTTCAACGGCTACAACCTATAACAGCGGAAATGCAAAAATTAGCGACAACGACAAAAAATTAAAAACAAACGATATTTCGACAACCACTGCCAATACGCAGATGTACTATTATTACACGGTGTATTTTGATATGTACAAAAACAGCACTAAAATTTATTCACAAACCAGAAAGCCTTTTCTTAATTTAAAAGACAGCTGGATAGATTCTGTTTCGTATTTATTAAAAAGAAGTCCGATTTACGTAAAAAGATAGAAATTAAATCCAACCGGGCAATTCAAATCCTGGTCGTTAAAAATAGAAAATGTTCCATATATTAGATATAATCGGTACCATGGCTTTTGCCATGTCCGGTGCCTTAACGGCTATGCATAAAAAGCTCGATCCGTTTGGGGTCTTTATTATTGCTTTTGTTACTGCAGTGGGCGGCGGAACACTTCGTGACGTTCTGATCGGCAGAACTCCGGTAGGCTGGATGCAGGATCTGCAATATGTCTATGTGATTATTTTGGGTTTTGGACTGGCGATTCTTTTCAGGAAAAAATTTGATAAATTACGGACTTCCTTGTTTTTATTTGATACGATTGGTTTGGGTGTTTTTACATTAATCGGTTTGGAGAAAGGAATTTCAATTGGGCTGCATCCTGTTATTTGTATCGCTCTGGGAACAATGACAGCCTGTTTTGGCGGTGTGATCCGGGATATCCTTTGCAATGAAATTCCAACCATTTTCAGAAGGGAAATCTATGCAACCATCTGCATTTTAGGCGGAATCGTATTCTTTATTCTGAAAAAACTGAATCTGGAAAATGATATTTTATATTTAGCGACTTCTGTTGTAATTATTTCAGTTCGTTTAATGGCAGTAAAATTCAAATGGTATTTACCGGCATTTGACCACAAATAAGATTTTAAATAATATATTAGCCGCCTTAAAGGATTGGAATCCTTAAATCTGTGGCAGGAAAATGACAAAATATACCGTAAGAAAATATCAAAAAAGTGATTATAAAACCTGGAATGCATTTGTTGCCCAGGCCAAGAATGCTACGTTTTTATTTCACAGGGATTTCATGGAATATCATGCAGATCGTTTTGAAGATTTTTCGCTTATGGTATTCGAAAATCAAATAGTAAAAGCAATTTTACCCGGTAATAAACAAGGAAAATTGGTGCATTCACATCAGGGATTAACGTATGGAGGACTGGTGTATGAGGGAAGTACAAAACTAGCGTCGGTAATCGAGATTTTTAAGGCTATTTTATTTTTTCTAAAGGAAAATGGATTCGAAAAATTGTACTTCAAAGCGATTCCGTCCATTTATCATCTCCAGCCTGCTGACGAAATTTTATACAGTTTGTTTTTAGCTGACGCCAAACTGGTCCGGCGCGATTCGCTTTCCGTAATTGATTTATCACAAGAAAAAAACATTTCAAAAATCAGGAAAAGAGGTATTCAGAAAGCCATTTCAAATCAATTGATTATTAAAGAAGAAAATGATTTTGAATCCTTTTGGAATGAAATCCTGATTCCGAATTTAGCCGACAAACACCAGGCAAAACCAGTTCATTCAATAGCCGAAATGAATCAGCTAAAAGCACTTTTCCCGAATCATATACATCAGTTTAATGTGTACTCCGATACTAAAATTGTGGCAGGAACTACTATTTTTGAAACCGAAACAGTAGCGCATTGCCAGTATATTTCGAAAAATGAAAAGCAGGGCAACCTGGGCAGTTTAGATTACTTGTTTCAGTATTTAATTCAGGAAAGATTTGCCGGAAAGAGGTTTTTCGATTTTGGAATTTCGAATGAAAATCAGGGGAAAAACCTTAATGAAGGATTATCGTACTGGAAAGAAAGTTTTGGTGCCGGTACCATAATTCATGATTTTTATGAAGTGGAAACCGCAAATTATAGTAAATTAGAAACCGTACTTATCTAATCAGACAAATACATGATACCCTTTCTGGATCTTAAAAAAATAAACAAACCGTATGAAACTGCTTTTCAGGAAAAACTGAAATCGGTTTTGGATAACGGCTGGTATATTTTAGGAAAAGAAGTAGAAACATTCGAAAAAGCTTTCGCGGCCTATTGTAAAACCGATTATTGTATTGGAGTGGGAAATGGCCTGGATGCGTTGGTGTTGATCTTTAAAGGCTATATAACATTAGGAAAACTGCAAAAAGGAGATGAAGTTATAGTGCCTGCCAATACCTATATTGCCAGTATTCTGGCCATTGTTGAAGCCGGTTTAGTCCCCGTTCTGGTGGAACCAAAATTAGAAACCTACAATCTTAATCCGGATCTGATTCAGGAAAAAATCAATTCGAAAACAAAAGCTATTCTGGCCGTACATTTATACGGACAACTGGCAGAAATGGATCAAATTAACGAAATTGCAAACCGAAATAATCTGCTAGTGGTTGAAGACGCCGCGCAATCGCATGGGGCTTTTGAAAATTCCAATAAGGTGAAAATTCCAAATTCCAAAAATGGCACTTTGATCGAAGTTAAAAAGTCTTCAGCCGCAATGGCGTACAGCTTTTATCCCGGGAAAAATCTGGGTGCATTAGGAGACGGCGGAGCGATAACTACAAACGATTCAGCATTAGCAAAAGTGCTTTTTTCGCTACGAAATTATGGTTCTGAAAAAAAATATTATAACGAATACATTGGCGTTAATTCAAGACTGAATGAAATTCAGGCCGCTTTTTTGAATCTCAAATTACCAAATTTAGATGCCGATAACGACAGACGCAGAAGTATAGCCAAACGATATTTAGCCGAAATTAAAAACGACAAAATAGTGCTTCCGGCTTGGGATTTTTCAAACAATCATGTCTTTCATTTGTTTGTTGTCCGAACTTCAGATCGCGAAGATTTACAGGAATATTTAACTCAGAATACAATTCAGACCGTTATTCATTATCCAATTCCGGTACATAAGCAAAAAGCGTTTTCAGACTGGAATCATTTATCATTTCCTATTACGGAAAAAATCCACAAGGAAGTTTTGAGTCTGCCCATGAGTCCGGTTTTGACAGCAGGTGAAGTGGATTGTATTATTGATGTTTTAAATAGATACTAATGTCCAAGAGTAAGTCATATCAGCAAATTTTAAAGACGACTTCTCTTTTTGGCGGAGTTCAATTTTTCACAATAATCATTTCGGTAATTCGAACCAAATTTATTGCAGTTTTTATAGGCCCGACAGGCATGGGTATAATTACTTTGCTAAATTCGACAATTAATGTATTAAGTGGAATTTCAGGTTTAGGAATTGAAACTAGCGCTATTAAAAATATTTCTGAAAAGTATCAAGATGAAAATTTAAAAAGTATTTCCAAACTAGTTGCCGTAGTAAAAAAAATGATGCTAATTACGGGCATTTTTGGGACGCTATTGACTATTTTGTTTTCGAAATGGCTTAGTATTTTTACATTTGGAAACACGAATCAAATGTATTCTTTTATTTTTTTGTCGATAACATTATTATTTAAACAAATAACATCCGGACAATTAATAATTTTACAGGGATTGAGAAGAATCAGGCTTTTAGCTAAAGCAAATTTATACGGAAATTTATTTGGCTTATTGTTTTCGATTCCTCTATATTTTTTTTTAAAAATTGATGCAATTGTACCCACTATCATTATAACTTCTTTGTCTGCCTTGTTGTTTTCTTTTTATTTTTCAAACAAAATAAAGATTGAAAAAGAAGAAATTGATATCGCTTATTTCGCAACTGAAGGGAGAATTATCATTAAGCTTGGAATAATGCTTACTTTAAGTGGACTTTTGACATTATTGTCTACGTATCTAATTCAGGTTTTCATTAGTTACGTTAGTAATGTCGAGCAGGTCGGTTTTTATAATGCCGGTTTTACGCTTTTAAATTCGTACGTCGGAATTATTTTTACGGCTATGAGCACCGATTATTTCCCCAGATTGGCTGCTATAAATAATGATAGTGAAAAAATTAAGGTAAGTGTAACGCAACAATCTTTTATTTCAATTTTAATAATTACACCTATTATAGTGTTGTTTTTAACCTTTATTCCCTTGATTGTAAAAGTTGTATATACTTCAAAATTCACCGCAATAGTGCCAATGGTCTGTTTTGGTATTTTGGGAATGCTATTTCGGGCAGTTTCATGGTCTATGGGCTATATTTTAATTGCTAAAGGAGATTCTAAAATGTTTATTAAAACGGCTGTTTTATTTAATATTCTATCGCTTATAATGAATGCTTTTGCTTACCATTTTTATGGTTTGGAAGGCCTAGGAATTAGTTTTCTGATTTATTATAGTTTTCATTTCCTGATTTTAAAGATTATAACAAAAAAGCGATACGGTTTTTATTATGAAAAAGAATTTTATGGTATTTACCTAATTTGTTTTGTAGTGTGTATTATTACTTTCTTCTTGAGATATATAGAGTTTGAAGTTTTGAAATATAGTTTAATGGGGTCAATGTGCTTAATAGCAATAGCTTTTGTTTTGTTTCAAATGAATAAAGTGATGGATTTGAAAAATGTAGTAATATTGCCTTTTAGAAATAAAAATAAATAGTGTTTTTTTATGTATGACAATTTGAGATTAGTTTACAAGCGATTTAAATTTTATTATTCAGTGAACTGGACTAAAACGCTATATTTTAATTTTAAAAAATTTCCTTTTGCTATTGCCAAAAAGCTTCCTGTTTTTTTTTATGGAAAGGTCAAGTTTACTTCTATTACTGGTCAAATTGAGATTAAAGCTCACATATATAAAGGAATGATTGGTTTTGGGCAATCCTATGAAATGAATACTATCCATAGAGGAACAGCTGAGATCAATATAACCGGAAAATTAATTTTTAAAGGGCGTATGCAGCTAGGAAAAGATTATTTTATCTTCATAAAAAAGGGCGCATATTGTGAATTAGGTCATATGTCTTCTTTAGGATCAAATGGAAAATTAATATGTACTGAAAAAATTATTTTAGGAGATTATGCCCGACTAGGATCAGAATGTCAAGTGATAGATACTAATTTTCATCAGATGATTGATACTAAAACTGGTACGATCTATAAAATGAGTTTACCTATACAAATTGGAAATTATAATTTTGTTAGTAATAGAGTTTCGATTATGAAAGGAACAAGAACTCCGGATTATTGTACTATTGCTTCAAATAGTCTATGTAACAAAAATTATTCTTCTTTCGGTGAAAATATCTTAATTGGTGGAGTGCCAGTAAAATTAATTAAAGAAAATATTTCAAGAGATTGGGAAGGCGAAAAAGAAAATCTAGAAAAATGGCTTAGTGTTTAGTAATTTAAAGCTATGAATACTTTTTTTACTAGCATAATTTTACTCTTCTTTTTGTAATTCTATGGTTTTGAAGATTTATTATTTGTAATTAAAACAAGATTTAATACCTTAACAAAAGCTATTTAAAATATCTTATTGGCTAGCTTTAAATGGATTACTGCTATTCTATTAAATTCATTTAATAGTTTCTTTAAGCCTTATAATACGATCACATTTTGCTTTTTTTGACTAATTTTCACTATAAATATATAGATGTTTTTAACATTAAATTTTTAATAAATTTCTGAATAAAAAAAAATAGTATTTTCCTTTCTTGGTATAAAGTTTTTGCTACTTTTGCGCAAATTAATTTACTATTGAAATGGGAAGAATTATTAGAAAAAAGTGTTTAGGGATTGTTTTTTTAATGGCATTACAAGCAAGTGCCCAAATTAGCACAGGAACAGGTGGTGCAGCCAGTGTATTAGCTAATGCACCTGCAACCAATACTAATGTAGGTATAGGAATTACTAATCCTACCGCTAAACTACAAGTTAATGGTGATATTAAAGGAGTACAAGGTTTTTTTTCAAATTCATTGCCAAACGGCTCCACTTTTTCAGGATGGCAAGAAAGGAATGATAAATGTTTGGTATTATCGGGAGGTGCATTAGTTGGAACTGGCCCCGGATATTTAAATACAAGAACATTTCAGTTTTTTGATTTTCCTCAATCAAATATTGATGCGAAATCATTGTCCTATTTCATAATAGGTGATAGAAGTGATAATAATAGATTAACATTTTTTTCAGAGACAGGCGGAAAATCGAGCTTTTTATTAGATGATAAATCTCAGACTAATATTTTTGCTGTTAATGAAGATGGAAGTGGTAATGTTTTTATGCATTTACCTAAAACCAATTCCAGAGTGGTAATTGGTGGATTCGGGGATTATCTACCGGAGCACAAATTTGTAGTCAGAGGTAGTGCCAAAATCGAAGGTAATATTTTAACAGACGCAAATATCGGTATTGGAACTTCAAGTTTTACAGATGGAGCTACTACGTATAAACTTTCGGTAAAAGGAAAAATCAGAGCTGAAGAGATAAAAGTTTATAACACCTGGGCTGATTACGTTTTTAGTCCGTCCTATGAATTGCCAACTTTAAATGCGGTAGAGACTTTTATCCATAAAAACGGCCATTTACCAAATGTACCATCAGCTAAGGAAATTACGGAAAAAGGTTTGGAACTGGGAGAAATGACCAAAATTCAACAGGAAAAAATCGAAGAACTTACCTTGTATTTAATTCAGCAGCATAAAGAAATTGAAGAATTAAAGGCACAGGTTAAAGCATTATTAATTGCAAAATAAACGTTCCGTTTTTATTAGAGAATATATGAAACACTACATAACGCTCTTCGTATTAGGATTTTCACTCTTAACAAATGCGCAAACAAACAAAATTGGCTTTGACTATGATGCTGCCGGAAATCAGATTAAACGCTATTTGTGTATAAATTGCCGTACGACAACTGAAAAAACTACTGATGTAAAGGAAATCGATTCACTTACAGAAAAGGATTTGCAGAAATTTTATAGTGAAGATGTGATTTCCTATTATCCAAATCCCGTTAAAGAGGAATTGTATCTGAAATGGGAATTTTCAAGCGATAATACAGTGTCTTCTATACACGTAAATAACATCAATGGTCAGGTTTTAAAGGCGGTATCCAATCTGCAGCAACTGACTACTCAGACTCTTGCTTTTGCACCCTATCCTTCAGGCCTCTATTTAGTGGTGCTCAATTATAGTAATGGCCGGCAAAAGACCATTAAAATCATCAAAAAATAAATTTTGATTGTAATTTTTAAGATTATAATTCCTGAACAAAACGGGTAAATTATTCTAAAAATTCAGTTTTCTTAGCAGCGAAAGAAGGACCATTTGGTTATATTAGTGAAGTGCCTTTGGGTGGTGAAAGATATTTAGAAAGAGCCGCATATGAATTTGAATGGTATTTAGGAAATCGTAGTTCATATGTTTCGGAAGGAATTAATAAATATAAAAAATTATGAAAAAAAATATACTAATTATTATGTTATGCTTATCTGTTTTAGGATGCAAAAGGAAGGAAGGATTAGAACTTGAGATAATAAATAAATCTATTCTTTCCTTAGTTCCTGAAGATAAGAATACATATAATAATATGGATGACAGTTTAACTAATTATAAATCAAAAACAATTATCGTTTTTAAATTGACAAATTATGATTGCAAAAGTTATTATTTTAATTTGAACTATTTTGGTAAATTATATTCTAATTTGGACGGTTTAACAATAAATCAAGCTACAATTTATTTTTATAAAGATAATAGAAATAAAGAGGAAAAAGTTAAAGTGAGATACGGTCATCCAAATTTTAATCTTAATCCAAATTCTATATCGAATAAAAGGAATGTTCATATTTTAAAAATGTTAAATTATTCTACTATGGGTAATGAAAAATATTTTGACAATTCAAATTTTATAATTCATTCAAATGAGACTCTTTATTTTGAAGGGTTTGTAAATCTTCCTTATGGAGATCCAATCCAAAATGCTCATGTGGATTTTGATAAAAATGCAAAATATAGTGCTGAAATAACGATGTTTAGTGACTCTACCAACTATAAAAAGATGTTGTCAAGACCGATTTTAAGAACTATTCAAAAAAATGGATATCAGGTCTATCATGGTGTAATCAAATCTAAGAACAGAGTTTCGATTAAATTTATAGAATAGGGATTAGGTACCTTCACTAATGCCAGCGCACTCTCATTAGCGCAAAGTACTATTATCGATGGGCAACAGCAGAAGGATTTTGTGGAAGTTTAGGAGCCACAGCATGGAGCTCAGGACCGGTTAAATTTGCTAACAGCGCAGTGGGAACAATAGCCTTTGGAGCACTAAGCGGAGGTGTAGGAGCTGAATTGACAGGAGGTAATTTCTGGCAGGGAGCCGTCACTGGAGGAATTGTTGCCTGGCTGAATCATGTAATGCATCAGATGGATAGTCCTGACGACAACGGCTATGATGAAAATGGAAAGCAGATAAACAATAAAGGAGGTGATACTACTGATTACATGTATGATAAAGACGGAAATATCATATCGTCAACTTCTGTTCGATTTAAAGGAGCTATTTCTAGTAGTGGAGAATTAAGAGGTTATGGCTTTAGGGATTTAGAATGGCTAGTGGAGCTATAACCGATGACTCCCTTAACTTTACGTCTAATTTATTTGCAGTAGGTGAAATTTATGCAGGAGCCAAATTAACAATAATGGGACTTACAACTGTTTCTAAATCTAGTTTAGGTATTAGAGTTGTTTTAGGAGGTTCTGAAACAACATTAAAGTCTTCAGTCTATTTCCAAACAACATAGGTATTAATTATAAGATGCCATGGCGGTTACCAACAGTGATGGGTGTTCCTATAAACAATTTAGGGATTTTTCTAGGACGAAATTCTTCTGTTATTGGTGCTGGAATGATTGTTCACAGAAGCAATACACTTTATAATGGATTTAAACCTTAAAAAGATGGTACAATTAGAAACGGAAATAGCAAACTTTTTTAAATCAACTACAGGTCTAAGAGACATAGATTTAAACACAAATATAGGGGATGAAAAATATAAAATATTTGATTTAGATGCTGAAAATTTAATGGAAACGTTCTTTAAAAAGTATAATATTGATTATTCAAATTTCATTGTTAGTAAGTATTTTATATATCCAAATTATTCTTGGAGAAGTTTAGTTTTCATTCGATTATTTTTTGACAAAGTAGAATATCCTTTAAAACCAGCACTCACAATAAAACATTTAATTGAAGTCGCTAAGAGAAAAGAATGGTTTGATCCATCATAGAGACAAGAAAGCCTTTAGGACAAAACTAAAATTTAGATTATGAATAAAAAGGCATTCTTTATAATTATGCTCACTTTGGGAATAATAATTTTTATGTATTTAATATCAATTAATAATACTATTCAATCAGAAATAAGTGCTATTCAATATGAGGATAAGATAGATAACCTACGGGTTAAAAAAGCTTACAATGAAAGAGGTATATACATTTTAAATGACCAATACTACGTAAATAGCTCCACTTTCATAGTTGGAACTAATACAATTAAGATAGAGGATGACGCTATATGGAGACCTAAAGGAAGTGAGCATAAACCAAGGATATCTGATATTGAAGCTCCTTTTATAATTAGCAAAAATAAAAATAGTGATACTATTTTTATTCAAAAAGACGGCAGTACAATTTCATTGCTTCTGTCAAAATAAAAGAAATAATGTTAATAAATAAATCTTTTCATACCTGACAATGTGACGCAAAAAGAGAAAATGTTCTAAAAGTTTCTGATTTCATTTTCGTATAGGGGTGATGGAGCGGTGACGGAGAAATAACCTAGCAAACCTACAATGTCAAAATGTCAAAAAATAAGAAGTAAAAATTAAAACAGCAATAACATTGGTAGAGGTTATGAGGTAGTTTTAATAAACTTTTCTTTCACTTTCACTCCAAACCTTCAGGTAGCTTTCAGCAATTTTTACATAATCATGTTCCTTCTCGATAAAAGCCCTGGCACGTTTGCCCATTTCCGTTATTTCTTCGGGATTTTCGATTAAATACGATAATTCGGCAACCAGATAATCTACATCCGGAAGCGCATTTACGCAGACTCTTTCGGTAAGGTGGTAATAGTTGTTAAATTCAGTTTCTGCACCTGTAAAAACCACTTTTCCTTTTGCCATTGCTTCGAGTGCATTGTATCCCTGATCATACGAGTATATCTGATCTAATACAATTTGCGCATGATTGTAAAGGGTGATGTATTGTTTATAAGGAGCGTTTTCAGTTTTGATGATAGCTATTTTGTTGCCATATTTTTGCTGAATAATTTTAAGAGATTCTTCGAAAAAAAGTGTTCCTTTTTTTATGCTGCTTGTATTATTTACGCCTAAAAAAATGATGACTTTTTGGACGCTATCCAACGGTTCAAAAGCAATTTTAGCGGTATTTACCGGATTCGGAATTAAGGTTTTTTCCGGCAATGGAATTTTATAATCCAAATCAGAAACTATTGTTTTGGAAACACTTTTGCTTACAAAATCATATAAATCGCGATATTTTTTTTGAGTGTATTTTAGTGAAAAACGATAATAAGAAGCAAGTTTCCTGTCTTTTAGCAAGGGTGTCAAAATAGAATATGTTAGAGAATCTTTTAGCATGAAATCGATTATGGGCGTGTCTTCACCGCAAACGAGCAGAAAACTTTTTTTATTCTGACGAAAGAGTTTTTTTAATAAAAATTTAGAAAAAAAAGGATAGGTTTCAATTGCGTTGGAATTGATCAACTGAACGACATCATACTCTTTTAATCGGGGTAAAAACAACCAAAAACGAATTCCTTTTTCAGCCAGTGGCAAATCTAGTTTGAAAAGACGGAACAAAATTTTGTTTAAAAATACTAAGAGTTTGTTCTCCATAAAGTACCTGGGAAAAATAGAATAGTCCACAGGAAATTGCTTGAAACTATCCCCTGTTGCAATAATGGTGACCTCATGCTGCAGCACTTCCAGTCCTTCTTTTAAAGAATTATGCAGCCTGCTATATTCTCCTACCAATAGTACTTTCATTTGTGTCGGAAATATTTATATTTACGTAAATATATATGAAAATGTCAAATGTTTTTTCTGAAAAGGACTTCGAAATTTTAATTGCTACCAAAGATAGAAGCAATTTTGATTTTTTGATGCCTATGTTTCCGTTTGAACATTTTTCAAATTTCAATATTCTGATTATAAATCAGTCGAAAAATAAGATTTTGTCTTCTGATTTTGAATCTGTTAAGGTAATTAATAGTACTGAGAAAGGTCTGTCTAAAAGCAGGAACAAAGCCATTCAGAATGCCTCAAAAAAAATCTGTTTGATCACCGATGATGATGTTGTTTTTGCAGAAAACTTCAGAAAAGATATTCTATTGGCTTTCGAAATTCAGGAAAAAGCGGATATCATTACCTTTAATCATCAGCGGATTGGTGCTTTGCAGCCACAGAAAAAATGGAATTCACCTTTCAAACATAATTCAAAAACCATCTGGAGTGTAAGTTCCATTGAAATTGCATTCAAGGTAGCAGAGATTAGAAAAAAGAATATCGCTTTTGACACCAATTTTGGACTGGGTTCCTTTTTTGAAACTGCCGAAGAATTTTTATTTTTAAAAACAGCTTTAAATCAAAACAGGAACGTTTATTTTAGCCCGGAAATTATAGTTTCGCATCCTGAATTTTCATCGGGAAAAGACGAAGGATCCGATACTTTAATTTATTCGAGAGCGGCTTTATTTTATAAATTGCATGGAAGCTTCGCTTACATCTGGCTGGCAAAATATGTCTTTTTTTTGATTAGAAAAAAGTACATTCGCTTTTCTGAAATTGGAGAAAAATATAAAACCGGTTTTGCAGGAATCGCAAAATTCAGAGAAATAACGCAACATAAACTATGACTACAAATACTGATATTCAGTTAATCGAAATTCCAAAAATTCAGGACAGGCGCGGCAATCTTTCAGTTATAGAAGGGCAAACCATTCCGTTTGCCTCAACACGGGTGTATTATTTGTATGATGTTCCTAGCGGAAGCAAACGCGGTGGGCACGCCCATAAAAATCAGCAGGAATTTTTAATCGCTCTGAGCGGAAGTTTTGACGTGGTTTTGAAAGACGGAAAAACATCGCAGACCGTAACACTCAACAGGCCTAATTTAGGCTTGTTAATCGTAGAAGGGATCTGGCGGGAATTGCAAAATTTTTCTTCCGGTGCAGTTTGTCTGGTTTTGGCTTCGGACGAATTTGACGAAGAAGACTACATCAGGGAATATAAAAATTTCAAACTATTTAAAAACCGATGAGCCTAGACCAAGGTCAGCCATTTTTAATTTTATCTGAATCAACAGCCATAATAAAGAGGAGGGAAGGCTTAGTAAAAATCTTTTTTTGAAGCCTATTTTCCCTAAATCAATTCCGGTATAAAAGTGAGTAAAAAGGGCTTTGTTGCCGGTTAATTTGCTTTTTATGGCGAGCGAGAACCGATTTAAATCTAAATAATGCTTCAGGTCAGCATTCGTTTTTTCAAGCTTTGTAAATTTCGAAAAATCCATTTTTGCATGTAGTAATGTATCGTTTTTAGACAAGCTGTTGTTGTCATAGACATAGCGCGCCAGAATGCTCCATGAAAACAAAACAGGATAAACCAATCCGATTCTAATCCAGAGATCTGTATCCTGACCGCTTTTTATGTTAGGGTCAAAAACTCCGATTTGGTCAAAAATGCTTTTGTGAAATACCGCGCAGGAAGTCCAGATAATGGGTTCTTTTGTACTGGCGCGAAAGTAATTTACAAGCTCAGAACTGCCAGTTTTGGGTATGGAATACTGAGCAGGAAATATTTTTTTTGAAGTTTCAATTTCAATCGCGGCACTAAAAATTTTTTGTTCCGGAAACTGCCTGATTTGTTCAAACATTACCTGCAGGAAATCAGGGTACCAGTAATCATCGGCATCAAGAAAAGTAATGTGTTGTGCGCTGGCTTTTTCGATACCGAAATTTCTTGCCAGTGAAACGCCTTCATTTTTTTTGGAATAGTACTGAATTCGGGGATCTTTAAACTGGAGCGCTTTTTTCTCACTGTTATCCGTTGATCCGTCATTCACCAGAATCACTTCGAAATCCTGAAAAGTCTGAGCCAGTACACTTTGTATCGTATTTTCGATAAAGTTTTCTTTGTTGTATAACGGAATAATGATAGAAAAAAAAGGCATTGTTTTTAAGGTTTAACGGGTTGAAATATAGCCTTTTTGTTCTTTCTCAAGTTGGCATAAATAACCCAATCGGTACAAGTCAAAAATAAACAAACAAGGATAGTTACCGCCTAAATTTTTTAGAAAAAGAGAAGCTGTTATTTTATGAAAAAAGGCAACCGCTGACAATGCGTTTATTCTGTGAATTTTCAATAGCAATTTGGAAAGCCGGACGTAGTCGGGAGGCAGTAACTGATTGTCAATTAAGTGTTTTAAAGCATGCAACGATTCATTTTCTTTGCGAATGGCCACTTCAAAATCATCCATTCCATAATGATAAACAGGATTATTAATGTGCTCTATTTGAATGTTTTCTTTCATTAAGCTATAAGAAAATAAAGTATCTTCATGCCTCAAATTTGGAATAGATTCATTAAAAGAAACTTTCTCAAAGATCGATTTATGAATTATAAAATTAAGGCTTAAAGAACTGAGGTAAGGATTTTTTTGTCTTCTTCTATAGTCTAACGCTTCTCTGTTTTTTCCGTAAATCCATCGAAACAGCTTGCTTTTTTGTGGTTTTTCATCAGGATATACTAAACCTCCATTTACTAACTTCGGGTCATTTCCAAGTTGATTGATGTAGTTGGAAATGAAGTCTTTATTTTTTGGAAAAACATCAGCATCCAGAAAAAGTAACCAGTTATGATTTGTTCTTCCGGCCAGTAGGTTTCTAATCTTGCTTCTTCCAATATTAGTGCTCAGTATTTCGTAATGGCAATATTCCAGTGTATTTATTTTTTCATTCTCAGCAGCTGCAATTGTTGAAGCATCATCCATTGCAATAATTTCAAATGCAATCCCTAAACCTAAACATTGTTGGTGTAATTCTAAAACAAGCGGATAAATAGTATAATTGTATGTCGGGATAAGAATGGAGAGCATTAATAGCAATTTTTAGTAATATATTTGCAACGTAACAGAAGATTCAAAAGTATGGAATTTATAAATAGAATTGCACTTGCTGAAATTATTTATAATAAAATCAACGATAACAAAACGCTTTTAGCCACCCAGTTTGCCGCGTCAAAAAACGCAATTGGCTACCTTTTTATCGATGATTTGCTTCCTGAAGAAATAGCTATGGGTCTATACAATGTTTTCCCGAAGAAAGAAGAGATGATTTTAAAGAAAAGCATCAAGGAAGATAAATTTGTAGCGGTACAGATGAACCTTTATAATCCTGTATTGGAGGAAATTATTTATGCTTTTCAGGATCCTAAAATTGTTCATTTAATTGGGGAGATCTGCCAGATAGAAGCGCCAATTCCGGATGAGTTTTTGTATGCAGGCGGACTTTCTATGATGGGAAACAAACAGTTTTTAAATCCACATTTAGATAATTCACACGATAAAGACAGAGAGCGCTGGCGTGTCCTGAATTTATTGTATTACGTTACACCGGACTGGAAAGAGGAATATGGCGGAAATCTCGAATTGTGGCCCGACGGTTTACAAAACAAACCAGTAACAATTCACAGTAAATTCAACCGATTGGCCGTTATGGTGACGCACAATCAGTCGCTGCATTCGGTGTCGCCAATCGTTTTTGACGGATTCAGATGTTGTATTTCCAATTATTACTTTTCAAAAGTACCGGTTTACACAACAGATAAATTTCACGTTACTTCCTTCAGAGGAAGGCCTGAACATAAATTTACGGATGCAATTTTAAAAATAGATACTTTTCTTAGAATGAATCTGAGAAAGTTGTTTAAAAAGGGAATTCGTGAAAACCCACATGTTTATAAAAAATAATTGGGTTTTATACGCTGCGCTGTACCACTTCAAAAATTCTTTCGTCCTCACATTTTAAGGTTTTAGACGGGAATTTCATCAATAAAGCATAATCGTGAGTGGCCATGATAACTGTTTTACCGTTGGCGTTGATTTTTTTCAAAACTTCCAATACTTCAGAACTCGTCTGCGGATCAAGGTTTCCGGTCGGCTCATCGGCAAGGATAAATTCAGGATCGTTTAGCAGCGCTCTTGCAATGGCAACACGTTGTTGTTCACCTCCCGAAAGCTGGTGAGGCATTTTGTTTACAAATTCTTTCATTCCGACTTTGTCCAGAACTTCATCGATTTTGTGTTCCATGGCGTCTTTTTCATGCCATCCGGTTGCTTTTAGTACAAAAAGCATGTTGTCTTTTACAGAACGGTCCGGCAGTAATTTAAAATCCTGGAAAACAATTCCAATTTTACGTCTCAAAAACGGAATTTCACTTTCTTTTAAAGTCGCCAGATCAAATTCAACGATGTGGCCTTCTCCTTCACTTAAAGGCAAATCGCCGTATAAAGTTTTCATAAAACTACTTTTTCCGGAACCTGTTTTCCCGATGATGTAGATGAACTCACCGTGCTGAACATCTAAATTAATATGAGATAAAATTTTTCTTCCTTCCTGATATATAGTGACTTCTTTAAGAGACAGTACGATTTGTGACATAATAAATTGATTTGAATGGTAAAAGTAATAAGATAACGGATGGATTCAAAATAAATTTCAATCATTTCTGAAGAAAACCTATAATAGAAAGAAATAAAAAATCAGACCCTGTAAGCGATATAAGTTCATTTTAGAGAATGGTGTGGCAGGTTTTTGGTATTGAATTGTGAAGGAATAAGTACGTTATAAAAACATTTAGCCCGTGAAAAATTGAACCATATAAGTGATGTAAGTTCATTTTAGGAAATGATGGGTAAGGTTTTTATTTATGAAATTGATATACTCTCAATCTCATGGAGCGGTTTGTTAAAGAGTCTTACTTATAATAACTTACACAACTTATATGGTTAAGAGATATGCTTGCAGAAGCTGTCAGATATAAGTTTTTAAAATGTTTTTTTATAATAAAAGGCCGAAACGTTTCGTTATAAACGGTATTAAATGATAAATTTGAATACTAAATAACAATAAAATGCGTAAACTTTTTTGGTTCTTTTTACTACCAATTGTCCTTTTTTCGACCCTGGTATCAGCGCAAAAATCAGCTATATATACCTACGATCTAAAGGATTTTGACAAAGCACTGGCTTTATACAATGACAAACAATACGCTTCGGCACAACATATTTTTGAATATGTAAAGAATAGCGCCACGACAGAAGAAGTTCAGTCTGATTGTGCTTATTACATTGCCAACTGCGCCATCAGGACGAATCAGGCGAATGCTGATGCACTGATGGAAAAGTTTGTAACCGACTATCCGACAAGTACAAAACAAAATCAGGCTTATGTAGAAGTGGCTCATTTTTTCTTCGAACAGGGCAATTATCCGAAAGCTTTGCAGTGGTTTGACAAGGTAGATGAAAGCTATATGAGCAAGTCTGACCTGGATAAATTCAACTTTCAGAAAGGATACAGTTATTTTAATGCTAAAAACAAAAAAGAAGCAACAACCTATTTCAATAAGGTGGTTAATTCTCCCGAGTTTGGCTCTCAGGCCAAATATTACTTAGGGTTTATGGCATATGAAGGAGACGATTACAAAGAAGCGACCAAGTATTTTGATGAAGTTTCAGGAGAAGAAAAATACAAGGAAAAGCTGTCGTACTATCAGGCCGATATGAATTTCAAATTAGGA
Organism: Flavobacterium cupreum; assembly: GCF_003996965.1. Taxonomy (GTDB): domain Bacteria; phylum Bacteroidota; class Bacteroidia; order Flavobacteriales; family Flavobacteriaceae; genus Flavobacterium; species Flavobacterium cupreum. The sequence continues at coordinate 103,828 of NZ_QWDM01000002.1, forward strand.
AATTTCCAAAAAGCGATTGATTTGGGCCAAAAGGCAATGGGGAAATCAAATGCCCTTGAGCAATCGGAATTGAATAAAATTATTGGGGAAAGTTATTTCAATTTAAAACAATACGACAAAGCGATTCCGTTTTTACAGGAATACAAAGGCAGAAAAGGAAAATGGAATAACACCGATTTTTATCAGCTGGGGTATGCGTATTATGAGCAAAAAAACTACGAAAGCGCGATTTCCCAATTCAATAAAATTATTGAAGGAAAAGATTTCGTAGCCCAAAATGCCTATTATCACTTAGGGCTGAGTTACCTGAATACCGGAAAAAAACAAGAGGCATTAAATGCTTTCAAAAACGCTTCTGAAATGGATTTCAACACCCAGATTCAGGAAGACGCCGCTTTAAATTATGCTAAACTGAGTTATGAAATCGGAAATGCATACCAGACCGTTCCCGGCATTCTGCTTGATTTCTTAAAAAAATACCCAAACAATTCCAGCAGATCAGAAGTAGAAAAACTACTGGTGGATTCGTATATCTCTTCAAAAAATTACAAGGAAGCTCTGGTTTTACTGGAGAAGAACCGAACTCCCGAAAATAAATTAGCCTACCAGAAAGTCCTTTTTTACAGAGGCGTGGAATTGTATAATGAAGCCAATTATGGCGAAGCACTAAAAATGTTCAATAACGCTGTAAAAGAACAAAAAAATCCTGACTTTACAGCCAGAGCCACCTTTTGGAAAGCAGAATCAGAGTATGTGACCGATGATTTTAAGGCTGCTTTACTGAGTTACAAACAATTTGCGGGACTGGCTGCGGCAAAAACAACTGACGAATACAAAAACATCAATTATAATATAGCCTACGCTTATTTTAAACTGAAAGAATACGATCAGGCCGGTACTTATTTTCAGGCCCAAATTGATACTTCGAAAGAAGATAAAGTACGTTTAAATGATTCGTACTTACGTTTGGGAGATTGCCGATTCGTGAGTGCCAAATACGGGCCGGCCATGGAAGCGTACGCCAAAGCCATGGAATCCAAAGGGGTTGACGCGGATTATGCGCAATATCAAAAAGCACTTTCTTACGGTTTTATGTCTAAAAACGATAAAAAAATCGAAGAGATGAATAATTTCCTGTTGATGTATAAAAAATCATCTTACAGGGATGACGCTTTGTATGAATTAGGAAATACTTACGTTGCGCAGAAAAAGAATGATTTGGCCATTAAAACATACGATCAGCTGATTTCTGAATACAGAAACGGGGCCTTTACTTCAAAATCAATCCTGAAACAAGGTCTGGTATACTACAATACAGATCGTGACAATGAAGCTTTAGTAAAATTTAAAAAAGTTGCTGCCGAGTTTCCAAAAACACCGGAAGCTTTAGAAGCAGTCTCAACTGCCAGATTAATTTACGTTGATTCCGGAAAAGTAGACGAATATGCCACCTGGGTACGTACTTTGGATTTTGTCGAGGTTACAGATGCAGAACTGGATAACGATACATACGAAGGAGCTTTTAAACAATACAGTCAGAATAACAGTAAAGTGGCCATTACAGCTTTTGCAGGTTACATCAGCAAATTCCCAACCGGAATTCATGCGTTGGAGGCAAACTATTATTTAGCACAATTGTATTACGCAGAAGGTTCGGAAACGAAATCGGTTGTCAATTATCAATATGTAACAGATCAGCCGAGAAATGAATTTACGGAGCAGTCATTAAACAGACTGGCCCAGATTTTCCTGAAAGCAAAAGATTGTGACAAATCGATTCCGGTATTGGTTCGTTTAGATAATGAAGCCGATGTTGCCCAGAACCAAAACTTCGCACAGGCCAATCTGATGAAGTGTTACTACGATAAAAAAGACTATACAAATGCAGTGGTCTACGCTGACAAAGTACTGCAAAATTCAAAAGCAGATGCAAACGTAAAAGCAGATGCACAGATTATCGTAGCCCGTGCCGCAATGCAGACCGGTGATGAAGACAAGGCAAAAACTGCCTATGCTAAATTGTCAACCACTTCAAAAGGAGAACTGGCAGCAGAGGCGCTGTACTATGATGCCTATTTTAAAACAAAAGAAGGCAAATTTGATGCTTCCAATGTGGCAGTTCAAAAATTAGCGAAGAGTTATTCGGCTTATAAATATTACGGTGCGAAAAGTCTGGTGCTGATGGCCAGAAATTTCTACGGACTGAAAGACAGCTATCAGGCCACTTATATTTTAGATAATGTCATCAATAATTTCACCGATTATCCGGATGTAGTGGAAGAAGCGAAAAGAGAACTGAGCGCTATTAAACTGGAAGAGTCTAAAACGAATTCGTCGATTACGAAATAAGAATATAGAATATAGAATATAGAAGAAAGAATATAGAATATAGAATATAGATCATAGAAAAAATAGAGGTAGATGAGGAAAATCTATTTTCTATGTTCTTCTCTCTATACTCTCTTTAAAAAAAAGAAAAATGACTTTACCTTTTTATATCATTGATGTCTTTGCTGAAAATAAATATGCCGGGAATCAACTGGCGGTTTTTTTGGAAGCAGAAAATCTAAGTTCGGAAGAAATGCAGAGGATCGCCAAAGAGATCAATTTTGCCGAGAGTACTTTTATTACAAAGCTGGATTTTGAAAATAATAGAGCCGAAATCAGAATTTTTACGCCGGCAAGTGAAATGAAATTTGCAGGCCATCCCATTATCGGAACTTCGTGGGTGCTGATCCATAAAATATTCAAAAATGAACCTGATGCCATTACACTGAAAGTTCCGATTGGAGAAATTGCGATTCGTAAAACAGAAGATTTAATTTGGTTACAAGCGGCTCAGCCGGAATTTTTAAATGTTTTCGATAAGGAAGACTTTTTATCCTTCAGTAGTTTAAAAAGTGAAGATTTTGAGGATCAGTATCCTGTTCAGGAAGTGACCACGGGAAGTGCTTTTGTGATCGTTCCGCTTAAAGATCAAAAAGCTTTGGAGGCATTGGTTTTAGACAAAGACAAAACAAATGACTGGCTGATGAAGAATTGCCAAACAAACCACAGGGCCTTATATTTTTATTGCCTGGAAGATTCCAAAATAATAAGCAGAATGCTTTGTGTAGAACACAATCAACTGGTGGAAGATGCCGCGACAGGAAGCGCCAGTACCTGCTTACAGGCTTTTCTTCTAAAATATCATTCGGCGAAAATAGAGACGATAAACCATCAGGGCGATTTTATAAACCGACCGTCCCGAATTTATTTTAAAGGAGAATTGACAGAGAACGAGTATACAATACAAATTGGAGGAAAATCTCAATTTGTTGCCAAGGGAGATTGGGAAGCATGATAATGAGATGATTAGATAATTAGAAAACTAGATAATGTAATGCCTGATTGTAAAATGTAATTTGAAAAAAGACATTTCACATTTCACCAATTGGATTTTACAAAATAAAATAAATATGAAAATGAATTTCAATAATAAAACGATCCTTTTGATTTTGCTGTTTGTTTTTCAGCTTTCCTTTTCGCAGACGAAAGAGGAAAGTATCGGAACTGAAACAGTAAATGTGGTAAAGCCCTATTCGCCGACAGTATCAGATGCCTTTAAGGTAAAAGAAACCCCTTCGATTGACGATGCGGGAAACCAGCCCAAAGAAACGATTAAATACAGTATCTTGTCTGTTCCGGTGGCTTCCACTTTTACACCTTCAAAAGGAAAAGCAGAAGGCGTAGAGAAGTCTAAACAGGAACGTTTGTTTAGCAATTATGCGACTGTAGGAGTAGGGAATTATTCCACTTTAAATGCGGAATTGTTTGTAACACAGGATTTAGGAAATAACGATTACTTTTCCGGAATGTTCCGTCATCATTCGTCTCAGGGCGGCATAAAAGACGCAGAACTGAATGATGAATTCTATGATACCGCTTTAAATATTGGCTATGGTGCCAACAATCGCGATATGTCCTGGGCCGTCGATTTAGGATATCAAAACCAGATTTACAACTGGTACGGTTTGCCTGCAGCCTTTGGTTCGGCCTTGCTTCCCGGAGAGCGCTTAGAGTTAGTGGATAAAATTAATCCGAATCACTCGTACAACACCATATCTTTAGGTGGGAATATTGATTTTACAGAAGGTGTTTTTAATAAGATATCAACCCGATTTACGCATTTCTCAGATAATTTTTCGTCTTCTGAAAACAGGTTTTACCTAAAACCATCGTTTAAAGTCGAGGTGATGGACCAGTCTATCAATACCAATATTATTGTAGACCACGTGAGCGGAAGTTTCGAAAATAATTATGCGAATGATAATACGGAGCCTTTAAAATACAGCCTTACTAATTTTGGAATTGAGCCTAGTTTTGTAATTCTTGAAAACGACTGGACATTAGAGTTAGGGGCAGGATTGTTTTACGGTCTGGACTCTGAAAACAGCGGGAATAAATTTTATATTTATCCAAAAGTAAATGCTTCTTATAAATTAGTAGGTGACCTGATGATTTTTTATGCCGGGGCAAATGGTAGCCTGAATCAGAATTCCTATGCTGATTTTGTAACCGAAAACCCATTTCTGTCTCCAACGCTTAACATGAGGCCGACGAGCAATCAATACACTGTTTTTGCAGGATTAAAAGGGAAACTGGCCAATAATATCAATTATAACGTAACAGGTTCTTATCTGAATGAAAAGAATAAAGCATTGTTTAAAAGCAATGATTACACAGAAGACCTTGCAAATGAAAATTACGCCTACGGAAACTCTTTCGGAGTGGTGTATCAGGACGTCAGAACATTTCGTTTTTACGGGGAACTAAAAGCTGATTTTTCTGAAAATGTTACTTTTGGAATCAACGGAACTTTTAACAGCTACAAAAATGACGGCGATTTAGAAGCCTGGAATTTACCAACAATAAAATTAAGCTCAAACCTGGATGTCAATATCACCAAACAATGGTATGCCGGCCTGAATGTTTTTTATGTGGGAGAACGTAAGGATATGCAGTCGAATTTAGATTTTGCCACAGATCCTGTTATGGTAACTTTAAAAAGCTATTTTGATGCCAATGCGCATTTAGGATACAAATACAGCGAACGTCTGACTTTCTTCTTAAAACTGAATAATATCGGAAATCAGGCTTACGAAAAATGGCTAAATTACGCGGTACAGGGATTTCAGGTCTTAGGCGGCGCCAATTATAAGTTCGATTTTTAATTCTTTTTACCGCAAAGGGCGCTAAGTTTTACGCAGGGTTCGCTAAGTCTTTACAGAGATTTAGCGAACTTTGCTTTTATAGTTAGCCACGAATAACACGAATTCTCACGAATTAAAGTATTTATAAATTATAAGCAAATAGAATAATCATTCTAATCCTTTAATCAGTGGCAAAAAAAAATCGCGAAAATTAGTGCAAATTTGTGTAATTCGTGGCCTAAAAAATAGCGACCTTTGCGTAAACTTAGCGCCCTTTGCGGTTAACTACACAATGGAATTCAAACAAAAAATACATAAGCATTACTTACAAATGGTCCAGGATCGGATCGATGTTTTCAGGGACATGATTTCTGCTCTGACCGAAGATTCTAAAAACGATGCAAAAGGTTCGGCCGGCGACAAGCACGAAACAGCACTGTCGATGATGCATATCGAGCAGGAAAAACTGACCAATAAACTAAAAGAAGCTATCACTCAAAAAGCAATTTTAGATAAGATTGATGCCGCCAAAACAGCAGAAAATATTATTTCCGGAAGTCTTGTCAAAGCCAACGGAATCTATCTGTATTTAAGCGTTGCCCTTCCCAAAATTACGATTGACGGTATAAATGTGATCGCCCTTTCGCCTCAGTCTCCTTTAGGCTCGCATTTAATGGGAAATAAGATGGGGTTTCAGTTTGAAATTAATAAAACGCATTATACCATCGAGAGTGTTTTATAACAATTCACATCACTTATTCTTTTTCAGATTAAAACAGCGATAAATCTGCTTAATCTGCCAAATCTGCGTGCCACATTTTGCAGCTTAGAAATATGCTTACTTAAAACAATAAATGTATTTGTGAGCGTATCCACACTACTAGATTTTAGAAAACCACATTTTTTAAAGAACTTCTATTTCTTCTGTTAATAATCTTTCATCGTTTTGAAAGCATCAGTCATTATAATTCAACGATCTCTTTAAAACATTGAGTTTTTTTCTTTGTTCACCTTCAAAATTGAAATTTTCAAGTTTGAAGCTTTATTTGGTGTTAAAATTTTACAATTTATATGTAAAATTCAACTTATGATTATAAATTGTAATTGAATTTGGCTTTTGTGTTTTTCAATTATAACCATTACTGCATCTTTGCCCTATCAAAATAAAATTTAAAAATAAAAATATATAGTTATGTGTGGAATCGTATGTGCCTTTGATCTAAAACAAAAAGCCGAAACATTAAGACCTCAAGTATTAGAAATGTCTAAAATCATTCGTCACCGCGGACCGGACTGGAGCGGAATTTACAGCAATGAAAAAGCAATTCTGTCTCATGAGCGTCTGGCGATTGTAGATCCGGCTTCAGGAAAGCAGCCTTTGTTTACAGAAGATAAAAAACTGGTTTTGGCTGCAAACGGTGAAATTTACAACCACAGGGAATTGCGCAAACAATTTGAAGGAAAATATAACTTTCAGACCGAAAGTGACTGCGAAGTTATTTTAGCTCTTTACCAGGAAAAAGGACCTCATTTCGTGGATGAAATGAACGGAATCTTTGGATTCGCAATCTATGATGTAGAAAAAGACGAGTATTTTATTGCCCGTGACCATATGGGAATTATTCCGTTGTACATTGGATGGGATCAGCATGGGACTTTTTATGTAGCTTCTGAATTGAAAGCTTTAGAAGGATATTGCACCAAAATTCAGTTATTTCCTCCTGGACATTACATGACCAGTAAAGATGGCGAATTTGTACAATGGTACAAAAGAGACTGGACAGAATATGATGCCGTAAAAGACAACGAAACAAGCATTCCTGCAATAAAAGAAGCACTGGAAGCGGCAGTACACAGACAATTAATGAGTGATGTCCCTTACGGAGTTTTACTTTCAGGAGGTTTAGACTCGTCCATTACTTCGGCGGTAGCCAAAAAATTTGCACAAAAACGTATTGAATCAGATGATACCACAGACGCCTGGTATCCGCAATTGCACTCTTTTTCAGTAGGATTAGATGGTTCTCCTGATTTAGCAGCTGCACAAATTGTAGCCAAACATATCGGAACTATTCACCATGAAATTAAATTCACCATTCAGGAAGGTTTAGATGCAGTTCGTGATGTAATTTATAACCTGGAAACGTATGATGTAACTACGGTTAGGGCTTCGACTCCAATGTGGCTGATGGCGAGAGTTATCAAGTCAATGGGAATCAAAATGGTACTTTCAGGTGAAGGTGCAGATGAGTTATTCGGAGGATATTTGTATTTCCATAAAGCGCCAAATGCACGAGAATTCCACGAAGAAAACGTTCGTAAATTAAGTAAACTGCATATGTACGATTGTTTACGTGCCAATAAAAGTCTGGCAGCCTGGGGAATTGAAGGCCGTGTACCGTTTTTAGACAAAGAATTTATGGATGTTGCCATGCGCATCAACCCACAGGATAAAATGATCAACAAAGAGCACCCAATGGAAAAATGGGTAGTTCGTAAAGCATTTGAAGACATGTTGCCGGAAAGCGTTGCCTGGAGACAGAAAGAGCAGTTTTCTGACGGAGTAGGATACAGCTGGATTGATACTTTGAAAGAAGTAGTTGGAAAAGAAGTTTCAGACGAACAACTGGCCAATGCGAGATTTAAATTTCCATTACAGACCCCAACTTCAAAAGAAGAGTACTATTACCGTTCTATTTTTGCAGAACACTTCCCGAGTGATGCAGCCGCTTTATGTGTGCCGCAGGAAGCAAGTGTGGCCTGCAGTACAAAAATTGCCCTGGAGTGGGATGAAGCGTTCAAAAATATGAATGACCCTTCCGGAAGAGCAGTGTCAAGTGTACACGATGATGCCTACGTAAAAGCATAAAAATCATTAAATTAAAAATTGTTAATAGGAAAGACGTTCTCTTAATCGGGAACGTTTTTCTTTGTTAAATGTTAAATTGTATTATTTCAGCTACTTAAAAATAATTATTGGCAATTATTTAACTTTCTTTTTTATATTTGACATTCCCCAAAGAATATCCTGAAAATGAACTTTAAAAATACTGTGAGATAAAATTTAAGGTTGCTAAAAAAAATAGAAATAAAAAAAAGAATGGTATGTCTGGAATATTAGCCGTTATAGGTAAAGGAAAAGACCCGCAGCTCGTGAGGGAGCTTTCTAAAAGAATGTCGCACCGTGGTCCTGATGAAAGAGGGTATCAGATCATGGAAAATGGCAGTATTATCTGCCATGAAAGTTTGTCGATTATAGATTTGAATTCAGGGAAACAGCCTATTCAGGGAACTAAAAATGCCTGGATGGCACATGATGGGGAAATCTATAATTATCAGGAATTAAAAAACGGACTTTTAAAAGCGTATACGTTCAGAACGAAATCAGATTCAGAAGTTATTGTGCACTTGTACGAGGAATTCGGATATAATTTTTGTAATAAGTTAGACGGGGATTTTGCATTTGTAATCATTGACGGAGACGATTATATTGCCGGCAGGGATCCGTTGGGTGTTAAGCCTTTGTATTATGGTCTGGATGAAAGAGGAAGGATCTATTTTTCTTCTGAAATGAAACCGATTGCAGATCAGTGCAAAACGTTTTCCACTTTTCCTCCCGGGCATTATTATACCCCGAAAACCGGTTTTGTAAAATATTACCAGCCGGAATATGAGGATTACGAAAAAGCAAATCATGATCTTGATTTATCTTTAATAAGAGAAACGCTGACAGAAGCAGTCCGTAAGCGCTTAATGGGTGACTTACCAGTCGGTGTTTTGCTTTCAGGTGGTCTGGATTCTTCTCTGATCTCTTCGATTGCGACCCGATTACTGGCCGGAACCGGAAAAAAAATACAATCCTTTTCAATTGGCTTAAATGCTGATGCTCCCGATAATAAAATTGCGAGGAAAGCAGCTGAATTTTTGGGAACAGAACACCACGAAATTCATTTTTCTGTTCAGGAAGGAATTGACGTGTTGGAAAAAATAATTCAGAATATTGAAACCTACGATGTCATCTCGGTAAGAGCGAGTGTACCCATGTTTATATTGTCGAAAGCAATAGCGGAGAAAGGTATAAAAGCTATTCTTTCGGGAGAAGGTGCTGATGAAATTTTTGGAGGACATTTGTATTTTAGAAATGCTCCGTCAACAGAAGAATTTCAAAAAGAGACGATCGAAAGGGTGCAGAAACTGTTTACGGCAGATTTATTGCGCGCTGATAAATCGACCATGGCCAATGGTATCGAAACAAGGGTTCCCTTTTTAGATAAGGATTTCCTTGATGCCAATGTACTGATCAAACCCGATGAAAAACAGCCAAAAACATACGACGGAATTGAGAAATACATTCTGAGAAAAGCATTTGACACTCCCGAAAATCCTTATTTGCCGACAGAAGTTTTATGGCGTCAGAAAGAACAATTTTCAGATGGAGTCGGATACAACTGGATTGACGAGTTAATTGAATATTGTGCGACACAGGTATCAGACGAGCAATTACAGGGTGCCAATGCAGAATTCCCATACAATTCGCCAACCACAAAAGAAGCGTATTTATACCGATCGATATTCCATAAATATTATCCGCAGGTCAGTGCGGCGCAAACCGTTCGAAAATGGATTCCAAAATGGCAGGAAAACCAGGATCCAAGCGGAAGAGCAAATGCAGCCCACCTGAAAGCGGATGTTAAAATTGCAAAATCCGGAGTGGCAGTTTAAAAGATAAAATCTTTACTAAAAATAAATAGAATCCAGATAGCAATTGGATTTACAGGAATAACATCAAAATCCGAAACGACATTTTAAAAGTTTGTTTCGGATTTTTTTTATAGGATTCTATTTTTAAGATTAGCTGTGTCTAAGAAAAGTACTATATTTGGTTCAGTCATAAATAATTAATCGTGTTTTAATAATTGAATGAAAGTATGAAAAAAGTATTACTTAAAGGAATTTTGTGTTGCGCCCTGGGCGTAGTGAGTTCTGGTTACGCTCAAAAAAAGGAAACCCCCAAATACATTACCAATGTAGAAGGAGTGAAGGAATATTCATTAAATAATGGATTGAAAGTACTGTTGATTTCGGATGCCTCCCAAAGTAATATGGTTGTCAATATCATTTATAATGTGGGTTCCAGAAATGAAGGGTATGGTGAAAAAGGAATGGCACATTTACTGGAGCACATGCTTTTTAAGAGTACTAAAAACCTGGGTGATATCAAAAAAATGCTTTCAGACAAAGGCGGAAATGCCAATGGAACGACCTGGCTGGACCGAACCAATTATTATGAAGTTTTTCCTTCGAATGATGAAAACCTGAAGTGGAGCCTTGAGATGGAAGCAGACAGGATGGTTAATTCTACGATTCTGCAGACCGACCTGGATAAAGAATTCTCTGTGGTAAGAAATGAATTTGAGATTGGAGAAAACAATCCGGATGGTGTTTTGCAGGAGAGAATCGTTTCTACCGCTTATTTATGGCATAATTACGGAAATAGCACTATAGGTAGCAAAGAAGACATCGAACGCGTAAAAGCAAATACATTAAGGGTTTTTTACGAAAGATATTATCAGCCTGACAATGCAACTTTGGTAATTGCAGGTAAATTTGATGAGCAAAAAGCACTGGAATACATTGGACAGTATTTTTCAGTTATACCAAAACCAAAAAGAGTTTTGGATAAAACCTATACCCTTGAGCCGGCTCAGGACGGAGAAAAATTTGTAGAATTAAAAAGAGCAGGTGATAGTAAAAACGTAGGCGCTTTGTATCATACCGCTCCTTATGCTGATAAAGATTACGCCGCCATTGACGCTTTGACCGAGATTTTAACGGCAGATCCTTCCGGTTATCTTTATAAAACATTAGTAGAAGCGCGTAAAGTGTCCAGTATTTACAGCTGGCAGCCAACTGTAAGAGATGCAAGTTTTGTGTATTTCGGAGTGGCCGTACCTAACGATAAAGACATTAAGGAAACAGAAAATATCGTACGCGCGGAACTGGATAAAATCCCGACAACGAAATATACCGATGAAGATGTAGCAAGAGCGAAAGCAAAAATCATTAAACAGATCGAAAGTATAAAAAACAACACCATTTCTTATGCAATCAATCTGACGGAAATTATTGGAGCAGGAGATTACAGACTTGGGTTTATCTATCGTGATGCTGTCGAAAAATTGACAAAAGAAGATATACAAAGAGTTGCGGAGAAATATTTCAGAAGCAATAACAGAACCGTTGGAATTTTTATTCCGTCTAAAGAGGAGCAGCGATTGAAATCTGTAGAAATTACAGACGAGCAAATAACAGCACTTACTAAAGATTACAAAGGAAAAGCGTTAGAAAAAGAAACAGCTGCATTTGAATCTTCCATCAAAAATTTAAAACAAAATCTTGTAGAAGGCAAACTAAGTAATGGTGTCAAATACGGACTGGTTAAAAAAGAAATAAAAGGCGGAAAAGTTCAGGCCAGTTTTAAATTTCCGGTTAGTAATGAAAAAGAATTAGCAGGTAAAACAAATACTGGTGGAATTCTGGCGCAATTATTAAAAACAGGTACCAAAACCAGAACAAAAGAACAAATTCAGGATCGGTTAGATCAGTTGAAGTCCAGTGTGAATTTTGGTTTTTCAGGACAAACTTTGTCGGTTAACATTAGTACTTATAAAGAAAGTTTTAAAGAAGTAATGGACATTTTAAATGATTTGTTGGTTAATTCGACTTTTCCGGAAAACGAATTAACAAAAACGATTACAGAATATAATACTTATTTAGAGTCTAATCTTAATGATCCTCAAACGGTTGCTTTTACGGAGCTTTCAAGACAGATTACGAAATATGATAAGTCAAGTATTTTTTATACACCAACAATTCAGGAACAGATTGATGCTTTTAAAAAGATAAAACAAACTGAGATAGTTGATTTTTATAAAAATATACTTGGCGGAAATAATGGTGTTGGAAGTGTAGTAGGAGATTTGGATGCAAAATCAACAGTTGAGATTTTAGAAAAAACTTTTGGAAAATGGAACTCTAAATCAAAATATGAATTAGCGAAACCTTCTTATTTTGAAACAAAAGTTTTGGATAAGGATTTTATAACTCCGGATAAAGAAAATGCGGTAGCATTGGGCAGAATTAGTTTTAAAATGACAAGAACAAGTGCTGATTATCCTGCATTTGTAATGGCTAATGAAATATTAGGGAGCGGAGGTTTTTTAAGTGCAAGAATTCCGATGCGATTAAGAGAAAAAGAGGGAATTAGTTACGGTGCCGGCTCGTTTATTGATGTGCCTATTACAAGCGATGTTGCTTCATGGTCATACTACGCTTTTTTAAATCCTGCAAAAAAGAATGCAGTTGAAACGGCTACAAAAGAAGAAATTTCAAAAGCATTAAAAGATGGTTTTACTGCTGATGAATTAAAGTCAAACCTTATCAGTTGGCAGAATCAGAGAAAAACAAGATTAGGAAGTGATGAAACTCTGATGAATCTTGTTAATACTTATTTGCAATACGGGATTCCGTTGGAAGACTATGATGTCTTGGAAACTAAAGTTAAAGCGTTAAAAGTAGAAGAGGTTAATGCTGCTTTAAAGAAGTATTTAAGTCTGGATAAAATGACTTCTGTTTATGCAGGAGATTTTAATAAAAAATAATAAAATAAATTCCAATTTTTTAAAATTCCGGATTCCAATTTAGCATTTGAAATTTTAAAAATAAAAACTTCAAAAACCGAAATGACATCACGATGTTTGTTTCGGTTTTTTTGCATAATCAACTTTTGGAATTTGGAATTTTGAAAAATTGGAATTTAAATCGATTGTTCCTTTTTTTATTGGCTTTTTTTGACAATATGTTAATAACTTACCAGCTTTAAATCGTAATTTAACGGATATATAATTTGCGTTTTTATATATTTGCGTGTTAGACAATAATTACATTTTTTTAGAATAAATTATATGAGCGAAGAAATCAAGAAGAACAATTATTCAGCAGATAGTATTCAGGCATTAGAAGGAATGGAGCACGTAAGAATGCGTCCATCGATGTATATTGGAGATGTAGGGGTTCGAGGGCTACACCATTTGGTTTATGAGGTTGTTGATAACTCTATTGATGAGGCGATGGGAGGACATTGTGATACTATTGGTGTTGCAATTAACGAAGACGGTTCAGTAACAGTTGAAGATAATGGTCGTGGTATTCCGGTTGATTTACATAAAAAAGAAGGTGTTTCGGCACTTGAGGTAGTAATGACTAAGATTGGTGCCGGAGGTAAATTTGATAAAGATTCTTATAAAGTTTCCGGAGGTTTACACGGTGTTGGGGTTTCGGTTGTAAATGCCCTTTCCGTTCATATGAAATCTACTGTTTTCAGAGACGGTAAAATCTACGAGCAGGAATACGAAAGAGGTAAAGCCATATATCCTGTTAAACAAGTTGGGGAGACGGAAAAAAGAGGTACACGCCAGACTTTTTACCCGGACGATACCATCTTTACTCAGACAATTGAGTTTTCTTATGATACTCTGTCAGCTCGTATGCGTGAGCTTTCTTTCCTGAATAAAGGAATTACCATCACATTTACAGACAAAAGGGAAGTAGATGAAAAAGGAGAGTTTAAAGTAGAAGTTTTTCACTCAGACGAAGGTCTTAAAGAATATATTCGTTATTTAGACGGTAACCGTGAGCCTATTATCTCTCACGTAATAAGCATGGATCACGAAAAAGGGGAGATTCCGGTTGAAGTTGCCCTGATTTACAATACAAGTTATACAGAGAATATTTTTTCTTACGTAAATAATATCAACACGCACGAAGGAGGAACGCATTTACAGGGTTTTAGAAGTGGTTTGACAAGAACGCTTAAAAAATACGCTGATGCATCCGGAATGCTGGACAAGCTGAAATTCGAAATTGCAGGAGATGATTTCCGTGAAGGATTAACAGCTATTATTTCGGTAAAAGTTGCCGAACCGCAATTCGAAGGACAAACCAAAACAAAACTAGGAAACAGGGAAGTAGTTTCTCCGGTTTCTCAGGCTGTTGGAGAAATGTTAGAGAATTATCTGGAAGAAAATCCAAATGATGCGCGTATCATTATCCAGAAAGTGATTTTGGCGGCACAAGCTCGTCACGCTGCTAAAAAAGCACGTGAAATGGTACAGCGTAAAACCGTTATGGGCGGTGGCGGATTGCCGGGTAAATTGTCAGATTGCTCTGAACAGGATCCTGCAAGATGTGAAGTGTACCTTGTCGAGGGAGATTCGGCTGGTGGAACAGCAAAACAAGGTCGTGACCGTGCGTTTCAGGCGATTTTACCCTTACGTGGTAAGATTCTGAACGTAGAGAAAGCGATGCACCATAAAGTATTCGAAAACGAAGAGATTCGTAATATCTTTACCGCTTTAGGAGTTACCGTTGGTACTGCAGAAGACAGTAAAGCCTTAAATCTTGAAAAACTCAGATACCATAAGGTAATCATCATGTGTGATGCCGATGTCGATGGTAGTCACATTTCTACCTTAATATTAACGTTCTTCTTCCGTTTCATGAAAGAACTGATCGAAGAAGGCCACGTTTACATTGCAGCTCCGCCTTTATATCTTGTTAAAAAAGGTAATAAAAAAGAATATGCATGGAATGATGTGCAGCGTGATCAGGCGAACGAAAGAATGGGAGGAAGTGCCGCTATTCAGCGTTATAAAGGTCTTGGAGAGATGAACGCGGAGCAATTGTGGGAAACTACCATGGATCCGAATTTCAGAACTTTACGCCAGGTAACAATCGACAGTCTGGCAGAAGCCGACAGGGTTTTCTCAATGCTAATGGGTGACGAAGTACCGCCACGTAGAGAGTTTATCGAGAAAAATGCGGTTTATGCAAATATTGACGCATAAAATAAAAGTTTAATAAATCAATTCGTTTAATTGTTTAAATTTACTAAACAATTAAGCGAATTGTCATTTAGAGACATAAAAATTAATTAATAACCGATAAAGTATAAAATATGAAAGTTACCATTGTAGGAGCAGGAAATGTTGGAGCTACATGTGCAGATGTTATTTCTTATAGAGGAATTGCCAGCGAAGTAGTGTTGTTGGATATTAAGGAAGGTTTTGCCGAAGGAAAGGCATTGGATATTATGCAATGTGCCACAAACACAGGTTTTAATACCAAAGTATCCGGAGTAACCAATGATTATTCTAAAACAGCCGGAAGTGATGTAGTTGTTATTACATCCGGAATTCCAAGGAAACCAGGAATGACCCGTGAAGAATTAATTGGGATCAACGCAGGAATTGTGAAAACAGTTGCTGAGAACGTGTTAAAACATTCACCCGATACCATCATTGTTGTAGTTTCTAATCCAATGGATACTATGACGTATTTAGCTTTAAAATCTACCGGATTGCCAAAAAACAGAATTATAGGTATGGGAGGTGCTTTAGATAGTTCCCGTTTCAGAACCTATTTGTCTTTGGCTTTAGATAAACCGGCAAACGATATCTCTGCAATGGTTATTGGAGGTCATGGTGATACAACTATGATTCCGTTAACCCGTCTGGCCTCTTATAACGGAATCCCGGTGACGGAATTTCTTTCAGAAGAAGCATTGCAAAAAGTGGCAGCAGATACAATGGTTGGAGGAGCTACCCTTACAGGTCTTTTAGGAACTTCTGCGTGGTATGCGCCGGGAGCTTCTGTAGCGTACCTTGTGGATAGTATTTTAAATGACCAGAAAAAAATGATTGCCTGTTCTGTTTTTACAGAAGGAGAATACGGTCAGAACGATATCTGCATAGGAGTGCCTTGTATCATCGGTAAAAACGGAGTAGAAGAAATTCTGGATATCCAGTTAAACGAGCAGGAAAAGGCTTTGTTTGCCAAAAGTGCAGATGCAGTTAGAGGTATGAATGATGCCCTAAAATCGATTTTAGTATAAGGATTTTGGTAAAAAAAAGATAAGGCTGCACTTTTGCAGTCTTTTTTTTGAGATTAATTAATAAATAAATTGGTTAATCTTTTCGTAAATTATATATTTGCTCGGTTTAAAAAAAATGTTGTAATTCGTGATCTAGTTTTTTAGTTTTAAAAAAATCATGTCAGGGCTTATTTTATGGGACTTTAAAACAAAAACAAACAATAAAACATAATTAATTTTTAGTAATAATGCAGAATAAAGGACTTATTAAATTTTTCGCAATTCTATTTGCATTGGTAAGTATTTACCAACTTTCGTTCACTTATGTGGCAAGCAATGTCAAAAGTGAGGCTAAGGCTTTTGCAGGAGATAATCCTGATAAAGAGCTAAAATATTTAGATTCTATTGGTAAGGTAAGTGTACTGAATCTTGGATTTACGAATTTTACTTATAATGAAGTAAAAAACAAGCAAATCAACAAAGGTCTTGACTTAGAAGGAGGAATCAATGTTATTCTTCAGATTTCTATTAAAGATGTTTTAAAAGGTTTAGCAAACAATTCCAAAAACCCGGTTTTCAATAAATCTTTAGCTGATGCGACTGCAAATCTGGAAGGAAACAAAAGTTATTTAGATAAATTTTTTGAGGCTTTTGATGCAAATTCAAACGGTGCAACAAAATTAGCATCTCCTGAAATTTTCGCCAACAGAAACTTACAAGGTGAAGGCGGAATTGCTTTTGAAATGACTGATGCACAAGCGCAAAAAGTAATTAGAAAAAAAGTAGATGAGTCTATCGAAAGTGCTTATAAAGTACTAAGAGAGCGTATCGATAAATTTGGTGTTACACAACCAAACATCCAGAAATTAGGATCTACAGGAAGAATCCTAGTGGAACTTCCGGGTGCTAAGGATGTAGACAGAATTAAAAAATTATTAGGTGGAAAAGCTCAGTTAGAGTTTTGGGAAACTTATAAAATAGAAGAAATCGGAAATTTTTTAGTGTCTGCAAACGAAGCACTTAAAAAGACTGAAATCAAAAAAACAGAAACTAAAACAGTTGCTAAAGATTCATTGAATGCTTTATTGACTGATACAAAAGATTCAACTGAAGCTAAAAAAGGAAACAACCCGTTATTTGACAAAATTCTAGGTCAGGGTGGCGGACCGGTTTTAGGTTATTTTGCTCCAAAAGATACTGCAACTGTTAATGCATACCTGAAAAGACCTGAAATCAGAATCTTATTAGCTGCTGATCAGCATTATGCAAAATTTGTATGGAGTAAACCAACTACAATAAAAGATGCAAAAGCAAAAGATATTGAAGTAGTTGAATTATATGCTTTAAAAGGAAACAGAGACAATATCCCGGCTATGAACGGTGGTCTTGTTACGGATGCAAAAGATACATTTGACCAAATGGGTAAACCGGCTGTTTCTATGCAAATGAACAGTCAGGGTGCTAAAGTTTGGGAAGAACTGACAGGACGAGCTTTTTCTCAAAAAAGTTATATCGCTATTGTTTTAGATGATATCGTTTATTCTGCGCCTGGTGTTACTAGCGGACCAATTGCCGGAGGAAGATCTGAAATTACAGGTTCTTTTGATGTAGCGGAAACTAAAGATTTAGCAAACGTATTAAATGCAGGTAAATTACCGGCTTCTGCAGATATTATTCAGTCAACAGTAGTAGGACCATCTTTAGGTCAGGCTGCGATTGATGCAGGTACAATTTCTTCTGTATTAGGATTTTTATTAGTTTGTTTATGGATGGTTTTCTATTACGGTAAAGCAGGTTGGTATGCTAACCTTGCCTTATTGTTAAACTTACTTTTCTTATTTGGAATTATGGCAAGTTTTGGTTTTGTATTAACATTACCAGGTATTGCAGGTATCGTATTAACATTAGGTACGGCGGTAGATGCTAACATTATTATATTTGAAAGAGCAAAAGAGGAATTACGTGATGGTAAATCACTGGCAGAAGCAGTAGCTACATCTTACGGATGGCACGGAGCAATGCGTTCTATCATTGATGCAAACGTTACGCACGTTTTAACCGGAGCGATCTTGTTTATTTTCGGAACAGGACCAATCAAAGGTTTTGCGTTAACATTGCTTATTGGTATCGTAACATCTATGTTTACATCAATCTTTATTGCAAGAATTTTTATTGACAGAAACATTGCAGGAAAAGGTGATTTAACTTTCTCTACTAATATTACTAAAAACTGGTTTACTAATTTCCACTTTGACTTTATCAAAATCAAGAAATTTACTTATATCTTCTCTTCAATTGTAGTAGTAGTAAGTTTGGTTTCTATCTTTTTCGTAAACGGATTAGATCAGGGTGTTGACTTCGTGGGAGGAAGAACTTTCCAGGTTAAATTTGAAAAACCGGTTGATGCAACTGTAGTTTCAGATGAATTATCTGCTGCTTTCGGAACTCCTGTAGAAGCTAAAATCTTAGGTGATGATGATCAGTTGAAAATCACGACTAAATACAAAATCAAAGAAGACGGAGTAGCAGTTGATGAAGAAGTGAATCAAATATTATACAAAGCGTTAGCGAAATATTATCCTAACACTTCTTATGATAAATTTACAAACACGTACGACGGTAAAACAGTTGGAGTGTTACAGGCTTCTAAAGTTGGAGCTTCTATCTCTGAAGATATCAAAACAAACTCCTACTGGGCAGTTTTGGGTGCTATGGCGGCGATCTTCTTATACTTAATGGTATCTTTCCGTAAATGGCAATATTCATTAGGTGCGATTGCAGCTGTTGCGCATGACGTTATCTTCGTATTAGGAATTTACTCTTTATGTTATAAATTCATGCCTTTCCACATGGAAATGGATCAGCACTTTATTGCTGCAATTCTTACTGTAATCGGTTACTCGATGAATGATACTGTAATTGTATTCGACAGGATCAGAGAGTTCATTATCGGAAACCGTAAAGGAAGTTTTGAAGATATCGTAAATGCTTCTATTAACACTACATTATCAAGAACGTTGAATACTTCATTAATGATGATCATCGTATTATTGACAATGTTTATTTTCGGTGGAGAGTCTATCAGAGGATTTATCTTTGCCATGTTAGTGGGTATCGTTGTAGGTACTTATTCGTCATTATTCATCGCGACACCGGTATTGGTTGACACGATTTCTAAAGATGATAAACACACTATTGAAGACAAGCATAACAAAGCATAATACGCTATTTTTATATAAAAAAAAGATCCAACGAAAGTTGGGTCTTTTTTTTTGTGCTATATTTAATCCATAAAGAAAATGTATGGATAGAAGATTACTGTTAGGTCTGTCGTTGTTTTTATGTCTGTTCAGACTGCAGGGGCAGGAGGGGGAGAGCAATTTTTCGGTTGGTTTTAATTACGGATTCGGAAGTGAATTCAATAATCGTAATTATACCTTTACGAATCATTTTTATAAAGCCCAACTGTATTACAGGCTAAAGGAAACCAAGAAATTTCAATATGAAATTTTAGTCCAGCCTGAAGTTAATTTTGGAACACACCAATTGCTCAATTTCTATTTTGTTAAACCGGAAGAACCGGATTACATAGAAAAACGGGCTAAATATGTACAATTAAAAGATGTTCATGAATACGTATTAAATATTGGTTTTTTGATCAGAAAACCAATCAGTGCGCGTTTCTCCTTTTATCTTTTGGCAAGTGTTGGTCCAATGATAACCGATACGGAAACAGAACGCATGTCTGATGGTTTTGCTTTTGCTGATGTATTGGCAGCTGGTTTTTCGGCTAAAGTCCAAAGATTTCAATTTGACATTCGTCCTTGCGTGCGTCATGTTTCAAATGCGGGTCTGGGGAGTTCAAATGCAGGCTATAATACAAAAAACATCGAGTTTGGTGTTTCCTGTTCGCTATAAAAAAAGCGTCCGGTATTTTGATACCGGACGCTTTTATATTTTTGATTCTATTTGTAATTATGAAGTAGCTAACGGATTTCTTTTCGCTCTGATAATAAAGAAAAGACCAATTATAATAAAGGGTATACTCAGCCACTGTCCGGTAGAAAAGATGCCTAATTCATTTTCGAATCCGCCCTGGCTCTCTTTTACAAATTCTACAACAAAACGAACTACAAATAAAAGCACTAAAAACAAGCCGAATAAATAACCGGATCTCAGTCTGGCATTGGTTTTCCAGTATAAAAAGAATAAAATTGCAAATACAAAAATATAGCAAAACCCTTCGTAAAGCTGTGTTGGATGTTTTGCCGGAACCTGTGCTAATAAATCAGCAAATTTAGGATCGGTAACAATAGCATTGTAAGCCTCTTTCGGATTCGGAATATTAGTCGCATTTACAGCTTCTGCTTTGCTGTATTTATCATGAAGAAAACGAATTCCAAATGAAGAAGCAGTTTCATGTCCGATAATTTCAGAATTGAAAAAGTTTCCCAGACGTACAAAAATAGCACCACTGGCAACAGGAATAACAACCCTGTCCAGAATCCATAACAAAGGACGTTTCAGGATCATTTTGCTGTAATAATACATGGCTATGATAATCGCAATAGCAGCACCATGACTCGCTAATCCCTGAAAGCCTGTAAATTCAAATTTTGGTTCAAATTTAAAAGGCAAAAAGATTTCCAGTAAATGGTTTCTGAAATACTCCCAGTCATAAAATAAAACATGACCTAAACGTGCGCCAATTAAAGTTGCTAAAACAGTCCATACAAATAAAGAATCTAATTTGTCAAGTGGTTCATTTTCGCGTTCGAAAATCTTTTTCATTATGAACCATCCTAGCCCGAAGGCAATTACGAACATTAAACTGTAATAACGAATCATAAAAAATCCTAAATCGATTCCTTCTGAAGGATTCCAAATGATATTTAAGGCGTGTGTCATAGGTTAAATTGTTTTTGTGTTGTAAAAATAAATATTTAAAACAGAGTAAGTCTTTATTTAAAGTTAATGTTTATGCGAACATTTCTTTTCGGGAACAGGATCGTAGCCTGTTCTTCCCCAGGGATGACAACTCAGGATCCGTTTTATTCCCAGATAGCCTCCGTAAAATAATCCGTGCATTTGCAGTGCCTGAATCATATAAGACGAACATGTTGGTTCAAACCTGCAGCTTGCCGGTGTAAATGGCGAAATGGCAGTTTGATAAAAGCGCACTAATAAAACAAATGGAGTGATTACTTTCATGGTTTATTAGAAATTGAATGTATTACAATGAGAAACTGGTACCTTCTTTTCCGTCTTTCAACTGAATTCCCAAACCAATTAACTGGTCGCGAATCTGATCAGAAAGCGCAAAGTTTTTATCTGCTCTGGCCTGATTTCTCATACCGATAAGCATGTTGATGACGCCGTCTAATTTATCGTTATTACTATCGGCAGTCTTTTCGTCGCTTAAACCTAAAACATCAAAAACAAAAGCATTAATTGCCGTTGTGAATGTTTTTAAATCCTCTTCGGAAATAGTTTCTTTTCCCTCTTTCAATAAATTGACATAACGAACGGCTTCGAATAGTTGCGCGATTAAAATTGGCGTATTAAAATCGTCATTCATGGCATCGTAACACAATTGTTTCCACGATGCAATATCAATAGAACTTGTATTATGGCTTGCTGAAATTCCTGATAAAGCGTCAACGGCTTCCATTAGCCTTTTGTAGCCTTTTTCGGCAGCTACAATCGCATCATCAGAAAAGTCCAAAATACTTCTGTAATGTGCCTGCAGCATAAAGAAACGGGTTACAGAAGCAGAAAAAGCTTTACTAAGGATATTGTTTTCTCCACTTAGAATTTCACCCGGCAAAATATTATTTCCGGTCGATTTTGCCATCTTCTTACCATTTAAAGTAAGCATATTGGCATGCATCCAGTAGTTTACAGGAGACTGACCCGTGCAAGCTTCGTTTTGAGCGATTTCACATTCGTGGTGCGGGAATTTTAAATCCATTCCGCCTCCGTGAATGTCAAAATGATTGCCAAGATATTTGGTACTCATCGCTGTACATTCAAGATGCCAGCCCGGAAAACCGTCACTCCATGGAGAAGGCCACCTCATGATATGTTGCGGTTCCGCTTTTTTCCAAAGGGCAAAATCCTGCGGGTTTCTTTTGTCAGACTGACCATCAAGATCGCGGGTATTGGCAAGCATATCTTCGATATTTCGGCCGCTTAAGACTCCGTAGTTGTTGGTTTCGTTATATTTTACGACATCAAAATAGACAGACCCGTTGGCTTCGTAACCAATTCCGGTATCAATAATTTTTTTGATGATTTCGATTTGTTCAATAATATGCCCGGTAGCAGTTGGTTCAATACTGGGTGGTAAAAAGTTGAAAGCTTTGAGTATTTCATGAAAATCAACTGTATACCGTTGTACCACCTCCATGGGTTCTAACTGCTCTAAACGAGCTTTTTTAGCAATTTTATCTTCACCTTCATCCACATCATCTACAATATGTCCCACGTCGGTAATGTTTCTTACGTAACGCACTTTATAATCCAGATGTAAAAAATATCTGAATATCACGTCAAAAGACATAAAAGTCCTCACGTTTCCTAGGTGTACATTGCTATAAACCGTTGGCCCGCAAACATACATTCCAACATTTCCTTCATGAATAGGGTTGAAATTTTCTTTTTCACCCGAAAGTGAATTGTATATTTTCAGGGACTGACTTGTGTATAGAGGCATTGTTTAATTGTTTTTTGTTTGTGGTTTATTGTTATTAGTTTGAATGTCGGAAAATTATTTGAATTTTAGTCCTTTGATTTCACAATTATTTAAATAGTTCATCATCGCACCTATTTTATTTTTTACTAATTCAACTGTTTCATTTAATTTTAAATGCTGTTCCTCAGAAATCAATTTTTTATCAAAAGCTCTGTAAGATTGTGATTTTACTTCACCAGCCGAACCTTTTGCAATACTCAAAAACTGAATGAACTCTCTATTGCCATTTCGTTCAAACCCTTCAGCAATATTATCCATAATAGAACCTGAGCTTCTGTCAATTTGATCTTTTAAAGAATAGTTTGTTTTTAGATTTGTATTCTGTATCAGGAATTCGATCTGTTGGCATATTAGCCGGGCTAATTTCCAAATTTCCAGATCTTCAAATTTTTGTATCTTTCCCATAACCACAAACTATAAACTAAAAACAATTAACTTTTTTTAGAATTGCGTTTCCAGCTTAATGTAATCTAAAAATTCTCTTCTGGTCTGAGGGTCTTTAAATTTACCGCCAAATTCAGAGGTTACAGTGCTGCTTTCGATATCTTTAATTCCTCTTGAATTTACGCAAAGGTGTTTCGCGTCAATAACGCAGGCAACATCTTCGGTACCAAGTGCCTTTTGTAATTCCTGAACGATTTGCATGGTAAGACGTTCCTGAACCTGGGGTCTTTTAGCATAATATTCAACAATACGGTTCATTTTAGATAAACCAATAACTCTTCCGCTGGAAATATAAGCTACGTGGGCTCTTCCTATAATTGGTAATAAATGATGTTCGCAGGTAGAATAAAGCGTAATGTTTTTTTCTACTAACATTTCGCCGTACTTGTAATTATTGTCAAATGTAGAAGCTTTCGGTTTTTTTGAAGGGTTAAGACCGCCAAAAATTTCCTTTACAAACATCTTAGCGACCCTGTTTGGAGTACCTTTTATGCTGTCATCTGTCAAATCCATTCCAAGAGTCTGAAGGATGTTTTCGACATCTTTTTTTATTTGTTCTATTTTTTCATCATCACTTAGATCAAAAGCGTCCTGTCTTAAAGGATTTTGTGCATTGCTGCTAAAATGATTGTCTCCTGTTTCGTCTAAAAAATCTTCGTTATTTATCATTAAAAACTACTATTATAGTGGGTGTATCTTTTTAAGGCGGTAAAGATAATTAATAAAAAGCAAACCTTTTCTATCGTTATTACTATTTAGTGGTTAGTTTTTGGATAAAATTTAATAAACTATTATTATTCACTAACATGCTTTGTTAAATAGATCATAGTTATTTGTTTTTATATGTAGAAATATAAAGTTTATAAGTTAATAAACAATAAATAAAATTTGACATAAGAACATTTCGTAAGAATATCTGCCTAATAGAGAGGAGAATTTTGAGAAATTGTAGTCTTTGTATCTATTAAAAAACAACTTGTTAACAGTAAAAAAAAGCTAGTATCGGGTAAAAATACATTAGCCAATTATATGTTTAAAAAAGTTATATTTGTTGCCAAATTGTGCCAATATAATTAAAATATCCAATGAAAATTTTTAATTTTTTTTTGAGAATATTATCTATTCTTTTTTGTGTAGCATGTTCTGATTCTGATGCTGATTCTTTAAATACTGACAGAGAATTTATAAAGTTTGGCCATAAAAATCAGGTTGTAAATTTTGTTCCTTTTGACTATACAGTACTAAATGATGAAGAGAAATTAATACTTTTTGACCATGATTTAGCTCTTGGGAATTTGTCATTTAATACAAAATTTAAAATTTTAAATGATGAACCAATTTTAATATCTACCGGAGCTGATTTTGTATGTATTAAAATTAGTAATAATTATCTTGAAATTTATAAAGCAAGTTCTGATTTTAAAGATATTGTTTTAAATGAAAAAATAGAGTTTTCCAGTCCATTAGAAAAAAATGTTGTTTATCAAATGGGATTTAAAAAAACACTTGAAAATACTAGTTTTTATTTAAGAGGAAATTCTATTTCCGTAAATAAAGTTTATAATAATGATGAAAATTTCAATCAATGTATTATAAGAGGTAAACCCTATTTTAAAATTTCCAAAGGGAGTTTTAACGTTTCTGAATCCTTATTAAGTTCTGATTATCAAAATAAACCAAAAATAAGTATTTATGGAGATTCTTTTATAGAAGGTTTTTCATTGATAGTTAATGACTTAAGTTTAAAAAATAGATGGTGTGCGAAATTATCTACTGATATAGGTGCTGATAATTGTTTGATCGATGGTAAGGGAGGTGATATGCTTTCACAATCTTTTCTTGACAGATTTACACTGGAAAACTCCTGGTATAAATCTAAATATGTAATATTAAGTATTGGCACCAATAATAAGAATCCTCAGCAGTATATACATTATATGCAAAAAGTAATCGAAATATTGAAGGCTAATGGTCAAATTCCAATCCTAGTGACTCTAACGCCCAGAGCAACATTTCAATTTTCTGAAACAGGTGATGTAGTAAATAAATGGATACTTTCAAGTGGTGAAATTTATGTGGATATGAATAAAGCCGTGACTATCGCAGATGATTCGTCAATTTGGAAAAAAGATTATGTATTTTTTGACGGCATACATCCTACACCTCTGGCATATACAAAGATGTATGATCAATTAAAGGTTGACTGTCCTTTTATATTCTAAATTATATTACAAAGGCAATAACCTCAATGTGTTATTGCCTTTTTTACTTTTATTTTTTCGGATTATTTTTTATTATAAACCAAAAGCGCTTCTTTTAAAACATTTACGGCACTTATCAAATCCTGTTTGTTTAATACATAAGCAATTCGAACCTGATTTAAACCCATTCCCGGAGTAGAATAAAATCCTGCTGCGGGAGCAACCATAACTGTTTCACCGTTCAGGTCATAACTTTCTAAAAGCCATTGTGCAAATTTATCAGCATCATCAATTGGTAATTGGGCAATACAGTAAAACGCACCTTTGGGCTTGGTTACGATGACACCTTCAATTTTATTTAATTCGGTAATCAAAGTATCACGTCGGCTTTTGTATTCTGAAATAACTTCGTCAAAATAAATCTGGGGGGTATCTATCGCGGCTTCGCAGGCAATTTGTTCAATAGTCGGAGGGCTCAGACGGGCCTGTGCAAATTTCATGACAGTTGCCAGAACGTTTTTGTTTTTTGTTACCAGACAACCAATTCTCGCCCCGCACATACTGTATCTTTTCGAAACAGAATCTACCATGATTACATTTTGCTGTACATCTTCCAGGTTCATGACAGAATAATGAACATCATCTTTATCATAAAGGAACTCACGGTACACCTCATCTGCAATTAAATACAAGTCATGTTTTTTGATCAGGCTTGCCAATTGCTTAATTTCAGCTTCAGTATATAAATAACCGGTTGGATTTCCCGGGTTACAAATTAAAATGGCTTTGGTTTTTGACGTAATTAGTTTTTCAACATCTTCAATGCTTGGTAAAGCAAATCCGTCGTCGATAGAAGAAATTACCGGAATTACTGTTGCACTGGTCGATGAGGCAAATGCATGATAATTCGCATAAAAAGGTTCCGGAATGATGATTTCATCCCCCGGATCTGTTATAGTGGCCAGCGCAAACAACAAGGCTTCAGAACCACCGGTAGTGATAATGATATCTTCTGAATTGACATTTACATTTTGACGCTGGTAAAACCGGGCTAATTTTGTTCTGTAACTTTCATATCCTGCAGAAGGACTGTATTCTATAATAGTTAAATCAATATTTTTTACCGCCTCGATGGCCACCTCGGGTGTTTTGATATCCGGTTGACCAATGTTTAAGTGATACACCTTGTGTCCCTTTTGTTTTGCAATATCTGCAAAAGGAGCAAGTTTACGTATCGGTGATTCGGGCATGTTTCTGCCTTTTAGTGAAATTGTTGGCATATGATTTAGTATTGAAGTGCAAATTTGCATTTTTTTTTCGAATTTATCGTACAGAATAACTGTACTTATTAAAATGTAACAATTATCAATATTTTTATTAATTTTATGGTAAAAAAATAGCAATGAAAAAATATATTGTATTGTTTTTTGGACTTTTAACATCTTTTTTGCTTAATGCTCAAAATGATTTTATGATGGATGGTCATCATACTAAGGTGACAATTCCCATTCAATTGATAAATAATCTTGTTTTTATTCCTATTAAAGTCAACGGCATTGAACTGAATTTCCTTCTCGATTCCGGGGTTGAAGAGACCATCTTGTTCAGTATGGAAGAGAAGCAGGAGGTGAGCTTTAATAATATTGAAAAAATAAAGCTCAGAGGATTAGGCAGTGAGGAAGAAATTGAAGGGCTTAAATCAAAAAACAATATATTGGAGAGTCATGGTTTAAAATCAATAAATCATTTGGTTTATATTATTCTGGATCAAAACTTTAATTTGTCCTCACATATTGGAATTCCTGTAAACGGAATTATTGGCTATAAGTTTTTTAAAAATAATGTTGTTGAAATTAATTATCAGAAGAAGAAACTTATCGTACACTCCAATAATGAAAAAGTACGAGAGAGGCTGCGGAAAAAATTCACTTCAGTTCCGATCACAATAGAAAAATCAAAGCCTTATATCCAGACAAAAGCTGTTGTTGAAGGGGAAGAAGTGACAGCTAAATTACTTATTGATATTGGGAATAGTGATGCTTTTTGGGTTTTTGAGAATGAGAAAATAAGATTGCCTAAAAAGAATTTTCCCGATTTTTTGGGAAAAGGTTTTAGCGGGGATATCGAGGGACACCGGGCTAAGATTTCAAGATTTTCGATAGCTGATTTTAATTTTAAGAATCCTATTGTTTCTTTTCCGGATTCCACATCAATTCGAAATGTCAAAATGGTTCCGGGGCGCATTGGTTCCCTTGGGGGAGAAGTACTGAAAAGATTTACGATCGTCCTGGATTATGCCGATCAGAAATTATACCTGAAAAAAAACAGCAAATTTTCAGAACCGTTTACTTACAATAAAAGCGGAATTACAGTTCAGCATAACGGTTTGCAATGGGTACAGGAGACCGTGCACTTGCAGACCGTGCAAGTGGCATCATCTATGGCGGATGTCAATGAAACTCTAAATAAAAACGACAATTTCAGGTATAAGTTTTTACTAAAGCCAGTGTATGAAATCGTTAATATCCGCAAATTCTCTGCTGCTGAAAAATGTGGTTTGAGAAAAGGAGATATCATTGTAAGCATCAATAAAGTTGTTCCCTACAAATATAGCCTGCAGCAAATAAATGCGCTTTTAAAATCAGAAGATGATATCTGGATTAATCTGGAAGTGGAACGAAACAGTCTGATTCTAAAATTCAGATTTAAGCTTGAAGACGAATTATAATTATAAAGGAATAATAAAACTGTTTTAGGGTCAAATAATATTAAATTAATAGTACTTTTAGAATAATTTGTATTTAGTTTTAATTAATAAGAAAATTACTCTTTTTATTTGAAGGAGCCTGCAATTTTCTTATGTTTACAAGAAAAATAATAATCTATGGTAAAAGGCTACATCAAATTCTTACACTTTATATTGGTTTTTGTTTTTTTCTCCTTTTTCTCCGGCAACATTCAGGCACAATGTGCAGGTGATGATGGGGAATTGCCCGTTTGTGATATTCCTAATCCTGCCAATAAGACGATTAATCTTTATGCAGCATTGGGGGGAACGCCAATACCAGGAGGAACATGGTCAGATGATGATGAATCGGGAGGATTAGACGCTAATACAGGAGTTTTAAATGCGCATCTTATTCGCCAAAGCAGAATATACCGTTATACTTATACCGTTACCGGAGCTGCAGGCTGTGCCGATAATTCCGCCGTAGTAACCGTTACTATCGGAGGATATTCCGGGGTTGCCTCAAATTCCACGCAATGTAGTGCTACTATAAATTTTAACCTTTTCGAAGCTTTTAATGGTCTTTTTTTAGGACCGCAATACAATGGACAATGGTACGATAACACCAACAATAAAAAGGTAGACCCGGTAATTAATATTTCTGAATTCGATGGGGATTATGAGTTTACCTATACCATGCCTGCAATTGGTACTTGTCCTGCAGTTTCTTCAACAGCAGTTATCACAGTTGTCAAAGCTCCAAAATCAGGAACCGCTGTCAATTTATCTTTGTGCGCAAGTGATGGTTTGTCGGCATATAAGAACTTTGATCTGAATAATTTACTGACAGGTCAGGATCCGGGAGGAACCTGGAGAGACGGTAATCGTATCAGCACAGGAGAATTAACTTTTGCGGGAGACCGCTTTGTTGATATTGAAAAGATATATGACAGATTCGGCGAAGGATATTATTACTTTGCTTATAAAGTTTTATCTTCAAAACCAATTTGTCTGGACGAAGAGAGAGTCACATTTATCAAACTCGAAAACAAACTTGATTTTACGGGTGCTACAGTTACCGTCAATAATGATATCTGTGAAACCGAAATAGGAACTGCGAGTTACTCAGTGACCATCAAAAAAGGAACGGCACCTATTCCTAACGGACCTTACAATGTGACCTTTCGCGTATCAGGACCTAATGCAAAAACTGAAATTGTAACAGCAAATTTTAATAACGGTATCCTTGTATTTCCTATTGATTCAAATTATTTCCAACAAGTCGGAACTTTTAATGTAAATATTATAAGTATTTATAAAACCAATAGTGTCAGGATATGTGCTAATATCATGGGGAATTTATCAGATGATTTAATTATCTATCCCTTACCGGATTTGGAGAATGCAAAAATAGCCCCGGCAACAACCTGCCAAAACGAAGGTACCCTGATACAAATTTCTGATGCCATAAAACTTGCAGACGGAATTTATGATCTTACTTATAATCTGGCAGGAGCCAATCAGGCAAGTGGACAAATAGCGCGGGTTACCTTTACGGGAGGTAATGCGAGTTTTACATTGTCTCCTAATTTAAGTTTTAATGCCGGTAATGCAGTACTGACAATTACAAATATTACGCATGTAGTTTCTCAATGCTCCAGTACCGCAAATGTGATTGGCAATATTCTAATAAATCCCCTGCCCAATACAGCAGCGGTACGAATGCAGATTAATAATGTCTGTTTTGAAAAACCTGTTTCGGTTTCAATGAGCGGACTGGGAATTTTAACAGATATCACTTTATCCTATACGGTTACTAATAACAATAATGCTATACCGCTAACGGTTACTTTGCCGGTGTCAGGAGGAACCACCAGTTTTATACTTCCTGCCACTGCAGTTTCAAATCCGGGATCTTATACCGTTTCTATCCTAAAATTGACAAATAATGAGAATGGCTGTGGTGCTACACTAAGCAATTTATCTTATGCATTCCTGATAAATGCAATTCCGGCTGCCCCGAACGCAGTGTCCCAGCCCTTTTGTAAAGTCGATAACGCAACAGTAGCCAGCTTGCAGCCTTACGGCGCCCAATACAAATGGTATGCTTCCGAAACTGCAACAACACCTCTTCCGGCTACCGATGTTTTACAGACTGGAAATTATTACGTAAAAGAAACCTCTTCTGCTGGCTGTACATCAGAAGCAACGATGATTTCAGTGACCATAAATGATCCCGCTGCTCCCGAATTAAATTCAGAAGGTTCCGGTTTTTGCGGACTGGATAATCCAACGATTGCAGATTTGTATAATCGAACCAATTCACCGGCTTCGGTAGTCTGGTACGATGCTCAGACGAATGGTAATGTATTGTCTTCCACTACGCCTTTGGTGGAAAACGGAAGATATTACGGATTTGATTTTTCAAACCAAACGAATTGTATTTCAGAAAAAAGTATCGAAGTTGTCGTGTCGCTAACGAATTGTGATGCGCCAGAAACTCTTTTTATCCCTGACGGATTTTCTCCTAACGGAGATGGCGTAAATGACGCTTTCGTAATTCCGGATATTGACTTTCTGTACCCGGATTATATACTGGAAATTTTCAACAGATACGGAAGCAGAATGTACAAAGGCTTTAAAAATAAACCGGGATGGGACGGATTAAATTATGAAGCAGGCGGGATAAGCAGCGGAATAGCGGCCAATGGAGTTTATTTTTATGTGCTTCATTTTAATAAAGATAATAAACCGCCCAGACAAGGACGTCTTTATTTAAACAGATGATTCATTTTTGCATTCTTTAATATGATTTTCAAATGAAAAAAATAATATTTTTTATAACCTTTCTCTTCTATATCACCTCTGTTTCAGCGCAGCAGGACCCGGAATACACGCATTATATGTATAATATGAGCGTAGTGAATCCGGCCTATGCGACAGGAACTCCTGCCATGCTGAATCTGGGAGGACTCTACAGAACTCAGTGGGTTGGAGCTTATGGTGCCCCAAAAACATTTACATTTTTCGGGCATACAGCCGTAAGTGATAAGATAGAAGTTGGCTTGTCTTTAGTTTCGGATGATATAGGGGATGGTGCCAAAAAGGAAAATAATTTTTATGCTGATTTTGCTTATGTCCTGAATTTAGGAGGGAAAAACAAACTTTCACTAGGACTAAAAGCCGGATTTACCTCCCTGCAGACTAATTTTAACGGATTTCTTTTCACCGATCCCGAAACAGATCTTGCATTCTCGCAAAACATAAATGTAACCCGGCCTAATATCGGAATCGGAGCCTACTATTTCAGAGATAATTTCTATGCGGGGATATCGGCTCCAAATCTGTTGAGTTCCAAACATATTGAAGAGAAATCAGGAATAAATGCTTACGGATCAGAAGCAATTCATACTTTTTTAACAGCCGGATATGTTTTTCAGATTAGCGACAAGGTAAAATTAAAACCGGCATTTATGTCAAAAATTGTCAAAGGAGCCCCAATGACTGTTGATCTGACGGCGAATGTTTTATATAACAATAAATTTGAATTAGGTGCGGCGTATCGTCTGGGCGATGCTGTGAGTGCCCTGTGTAACATTAATGTGACACCTTCGCTTAGGGTGGGGTATGCGTACGATTATACACTTTCCAATCTGGGACAGTTTAATTCAGGAACACACGAAATTATGCTGCTTTTTGATTTAGATTTATTAGGAAAAGGATATGATAAATCACCAAGATTCTTCTAAAATGAAAAATATGAAAAAAATACTCGTTGTTATATTCGTATTTTTAATACAGTTTATACACGCCCAGGATCAGGATTTGGTGCGAGCCAAACGATTTTTTGATAAAACCTATTACAGTGAATCTATTGTTTTATATGAAAAACTAGCAGAACAAAAACCTTCACAGGAGGTCATTAAGAATTTGGCGGATTCCTATTATTACACGAATGATTTAATAAAAGCACAGCGCTATTACAGACTGTTAGTTAAAAATTATAATAAGGATTTAGACAGGGAATATTATTACAGATATGCTCAAACCTTAAAAGCAAGTAACAGTTATGAAGATGCCAATGCTGCCCTGAAAGAATATTACTCAAAATCAGCCAATACGGAAGATCTTATTTTTTTTGAAAAAGAACTGAAAGAATTAGAAAACGTCTCGGCAATCGGCAATCGGTTTGAAATTAAAAACCTGGGTGTCAATACGCCTAACTCTGAATTTGGTGCCGTTAAATACAATGACAATCTGGTTTTTGCCGCAGTAAAGTTAAAACCCGGATTGCTGGATAAAAAGTTTAAATGGGACAACGAGACCTATCTGAATTTAGTCAAAGTACCGTTAAAAAACATCAATTCCGCGGATTCTGTAGTGCATTATTTCGCGAAGGAATTAAAAACCGGAATGCACGAATCAAATGCAGTTTTTACCAAAGACGGCAAGACGATTTATTTTACGCGAAATAATTCCAAAAACGGCAAGAAGCGAAAAAATGAACAAAAAATTTCCAATCTTCAGATTTTCAAGGCAGAATTGGTAGAGGGAAAATGGACAAATGTAACCTCACTTCCCTTTAATAGTGCCGACTATTCTGTAGAACATCCTGCCCTGAGTGCTGATGAAAAAGTACTTTATTTTTCTTCTGATATGCCGGGATCATTAGGCTCGTTTGATATTTATTCCGTCAATATCAATAAGGGAGCATTTGATACGCCAAAAAACCTCGGACCCGTTATCAACACCAGTAAAAGAGAACAGTTTCCTTTTGCTTCGCCGGACAATAAACTTTATTTTTCTTCAGACGGACATTTGGGATATGGTTCCCTGGATGTCTTTGTATCCGAAATTAACGGAAATGAGTATTCAAAACCGGTAAATATTGGTTTGCCTTTAAACTCTAATTTAGATGACTTTTCATTTAATATCTCAGACAACAAAGAAGGTTATTTTGCCTCGAACAGAGAAGGCGGTAAAGGAAAAGACGATATCTATCAGTTTAAAGAAATCAAAGATCTGATTGTAGAGGACTGCAAACAGTTTATTGCCGGAATCATTACGGATGTTGATACGAAACTGGCATTAGAAAATGCAACTGTAATCCTGCAGGATGCTGATAAAAAAACACTAAATACAAGTACTACCGCTGCAGACGGTAAATTTAGTTTTACGGTGCCCTGCGAAAGTTCTTTTACCGTTGTAGCCTTTAAGGAAAAGTATACCAATGAGTCCAGGGAGATAGCTTCGGGTACAACAAGAAACGCAGGCAACGACGCTTCTATGGCACTTAAATCGTTGGATGCAATTCGTCTGGAAGAGCAACAGCTGGCGGAAAAGAAGAAGAAGGAAGAGGAGCGTCTTGTCGTAGAGAAAAAGGAAAAAGAAGCCCTGGCAGTGATAGCGTTAAAAGAAGCAGAGAAAAAAGCAAAAGAGGATGAAATTGTAGCTGCTGAAATTAAGAAAAAAGAAAAAGTAGAGCAGATTTTAAAGCAGGAAAAAGATGTTGTAAGGGACAAAGACCGATTGATTATAAAGACCGATCCTATTTATTTTGATTATAATATGTGGTACATCCGTAAAGAATCTAAAGTGGTCTTAGGCAGGGTTGTGGCCCTGATGAAAAAATACCCGGGAATGGTGATCGAAATAGGATCCCATACTGATACGAGGGGCAATGCTAAGTTCAATGAAAATCTATCGCAGAAAAGGGCTTCTTCAACAAGAGAATTTTTACTGGAATCAGGCATTGAGGCCAATAGGGTAACCGCAAAAGGCTATGGAGAATCTCAACCTATTGTAAAATGTAAAACAGACGATTCGTGTACGGAAGAAGAACACGAACTGAACAGACGAAGTGAATTCGTAATCAAAAATCTGTAGATTACGAATCTTATGTAAACTAAACCCTTCAGGTTTTTAAAACCTAAAGGGTTTGTTTTTTATTAAATTGAATTTTTAATTTAGAAGCTTTTTTTTAGCTTCTTTTTTATTTAATTTTATAGAATAACAATGACTTAAAAAAACAACAATTATGAAAAATCTAGCGATATCCTGTTTACTGGTAGCTTGCATTGGACTCCAAAGCTGTAAAAAAGATGAAACCCAAAAAGAAGCAGGAGCTGCCAAAGCAGATACCGAAAAGATCGTAAGTACCGAATGTTACAAAGCGGTATATGAGAAAGATACTATCGATTTAAAGCTGAATACCTTAAAAAGTGGAAAACTAAGCGGAAACATGAGTATGAAGGTCTTTGGAGCACCTGAAAAAACAGGCGAAATCAAAGGAGAATTTCATGGAGATACCTTATTTGCAGATTATACTTTTCAGGAAATAACCAATAAAAATAAAACGTTCAAAAATCCAATGGCATTTCTAAAACGTGAGAAACAACTTATTTTAGGAAACGGAACCATGCAGACTACGATGGGAGTTACCTACCTGGTTAAAGACAAACCTATCGATTTTGAAAGAGTGAAATATAAATTTGACGTTGCTGACTGTACGGAAAAATCAAAATAAAGATACATTTCGAACCCGACAGATTTTTAAAACCTGTTGGGTTTATTTTATAAAAAAGCCGTTTCAATTAGAAACGGCTTTTGTTATTTTCAGAATTTAATTTTTTTACAAGACTTCTCCTTTAATTTTAAGGGCGACTCTGCCGTCAGGATAATTCACGGCATTGGTTTCGACTGTAATGGTTTTACGGATTGGGCCGGCAGCCATATTGTACTTGACATCGATTTTTCCTTTTTTTCCAGGCTGAATTGCAGCGGCAGGTTTTGTTACCACTATCGAGCTAACTGTAGATTCTGCTCCGATGATTAATAATGGGGCATCTCCGGTATTGGTAAATTCGAAAGATCGAAGTCCATTATCATTTTTTGAGATTTTTCCGTAATCAATGGTGTTGTCCGGGGCTGAAAATTCAATTTTTGGCCCGTTTTGTGCATACCCAATTGTACTAAACAATGCGATTACAATAAAAGTGGCTACATTTTTCATGCGAATTTTTTTTTTTAAGTTGTAAGTAAATATACTCTGTTTTAATTAATACACAAATTATTATTTCTCTTTTTATAATGTACTTAATTATTTACTTTTGCTGTCAGTTACAATTGCAAAAATTGAACCAGTTTTGTTTTGGTTTAATTGTTTAACGGTTTAGTCATTTAATTGATTCATAAAATTTTGGTTTCAATGTACCAAAAAGCAATCAACGATTAAGGACGCAGCGACTAAACAAACCAACAATTTAACGATTAAACAATTACACCAATTAAAGATTAAACATATCCACGATTAAACAAACCTATAAATGAGTATTCCTGCACAATTTGACGCTAAGACGATCGAGAACAAATGGTATGATTACTGGATGAAAAACAACTATTTTCATTCAGAACCAGATCATAGAACACCTTATACAATTGTAATTCCGCCGCCAAACGTCACAGGAGTCCTTCACATGGGGCACATGCTGAATAATACCATTCAGGATGTTTTAATTCGCCGCGCGCGTCTGAAAGGATTTAACGCCTGCTGGGTTCCGGGAACAGATCACGCCTCTATTGCTACAGAAGCAAAAGTAGTAGCGAAACTGAAAGCGGAAGGAATCAATAAAAATGATTTAACACGCGAAGAATTTTTGGCCCATGCCTGGGAGTGGACCGATAAATACGGTGGTGTAATTTTAGACCAGCTTAAAAAATTAGGTGCTTCCTGCGACTGGGAACGTACCAAATTTACGATGGATCCGGACATGTCGGCTTCTGTAATTCGTTCTTTTGTCGATTTATACAACAAAGGATTAATTTACAGGGGATACCGAATGGTTAACTGGGATCCGGAAGCGAAAACCACTTTGTCTGACGAAGAAGTAATTTACGAAGAACAACAGGGAAAATTATTTTTCTTAAAATATAAAATTGAAGGTTCTGAAGATTTCTTAACCATCGCCACAACACGTCCGGAAACAATTTTCGGGGATACTGCGATCTGTATCAATCCGAATGATGAACGTTTTACACATTTAAAAGGTAAAAGCGCCATCGTTCCTATTTGTGGAAGAGTAATTCCGATTATTGAAGATGAGTATGTAGATATCGAATTCGGAACCGGATGTTTAAAAGTAACTCCGGCGCATGATATGAACGATAAAACGTTAGGAGAAAAACATAATCTTGAAATCGTTGATATTTTCAATGAAGATGCTACTTTAAACAGCTTCGGATTGCATTATCAGGGGAAAGACCGTTTTGTAGTTCGTACCGAAATCGCAAAAGAATTAGAAGAAATTGGAGCTTTGGCGAAAACCGAAATCCATTTAAATAAAGTTGGAACGTCTGAAAGAACCAAAGCGGTAATCGAGCCAAGATTATCAGACCAGTGGTTTTTGAAAATGGAAGATTTAGTAAAACCGGCAATTAAATCAGTTTTGGTTGACGGAGATATTAAATTGCATCCAAAACGTTTCGAAAATACGTATGCACACTGGCTAAACAATATTCGCGACTGGAATATTTCCCGTCAGTTATGGTGGGGACAACAAATCCCGGCCTATTATTACGGAGACGGAAAAGAAGATTTCGTAGTAGCAGAAAATATCGAAGACGCATTAAAATTAGCACAAGCTAAAACCAACAACCAACAACTAACAACCGACAACTTAAAACAAGATGTTGACGCCTTAGATACCTGGTTTTCTTCCTGGTTATGGCCAATGTCCGTTTTTGGCGGAATAATGGATCCGGAAAGTGAAGATTTTAAATATTACTATCCGACCAATGATTTGGTAACCGGTCCGGATATTTTGTTTTTCTGGGTGGCGAGAATGATTATTGCGGGTTACGAATATGCCGGGGAAAAACCATTTACAAATGTATACCTGACAGGTTTGGTACGTGACAAACAACGTCGTAAGATGTCTAAATCATTAGGAAATTCTCCTGATCCTTTAGAATTAATCGATACATTCGGTGCCGATGGTGTTCGTGTAGGATTGCTTTTAAGCGCTTCTGCCGGAAACGATATTATGTTTGATGAAGAACTGTGTAACCAGGGGAAAGCCTTTTCTAATAAAATTTGGAATGCCTTTAAACTAATTAAAGGATGGGAGGTTTCAGCAACTATTCCACAGCCGGAAGCATCAAAAGTAGCAATCGAATGGTATGAAGCGAAATTGCAGCAGACACTGGTTGACATTGAAGACAATTTCGAGAAATACAGAATTTCAGATTCCTTAATGGCCATTTATAAACTGGTTTGGGATGATTTCTGTTCGTGGTTCCTTGAAATGATCAAACCTGCCTACCAGCAGCCAATTGACAAAAAGACTTTTGATAAAGCCATCGAAATGCTGGAAAGCAACCTGAAATTGCTGCATCCGTTTATGCCTTTCCTGACAGAGGAAATCTGGCATTTAATTGCCGACAGAACTCCGGAAGAAGCTTTAATTGTTTCCACCTGGCCGGAGTTAAAATCATTTGACGCGAAATTAATAACCGATTTTGAAAATTCAATTGAAGTAATTTCAGGAATCAGAACCATTCGTAAAGACAAGAATATTCCGTTTAAGGATGCCATTGAACTGAAAGCCGTAAACAACGATAAAGCTTCCACTTACTTTGATTCGGTGATCACCAAACTGGGAAATATTACTGCACTGGAATATGTATCCGATAAAGTGGACGGCGCATTATCTTTCCGTGTAAAGTCAAATGAATATTTTATTCCGATTACCGGAAATATTGACGTTGAAGCTGAAATTGCCAAACTGAATGCAGAACTCGTGTACACACAAGGTTTCTTAAAATCAGTGCAGTCAAAGCTGGCCAATGAAAAATTTGTTGCCGGAGCACCGGAAAAAGTTTTAGCTAACGAAAGACAAAAAGAAGCGGATGCATTGGCAAAAATTGCTACAATTGAGCAAAGTCTAGCCGGTTTGAAATAAAGAATCAGGTTTCTATAAATAAAAAAATGGGCTGTCTTAAAAAGACAGCCCATTTTTTTTGTCATTTCGACGAAGGAGAAAATCACATCCAGCCCGTAACGTACTGTGTGGATTAAGTACATCTGATAAATGACAAGCTTATGTAAATTATTTCCTTCTCTTCAAAATCAAAAACAAAGGATAAGATATCAAGGTAATCACTACTATAATTCCGAAACCTTTAGGATCACTGTAAACAAAACCCACCAGAAGCGCAAGTGAAACAATAATAGCTAAAATAGTCAGCCAGGGATGGAATTTCGAACGATAAGGTCTTGGTAAATCAGGTTCTGATGTTCTTAATTTTAAAAGCGAGAAATAAGCCAGTCCCCAGACGATAACAGAGGTAAAGGCCGCAAATGAAAACAGCACTTCAAACGAACCGATACAAATTAAGAACAAACTGAATAAGGATGACACTAACAAAGCAATAATGGGGGTACCGCCTTTGTTGACTTTTGTTCCTTTTTCGATGAAAAATCCGTCTCTGCTTAATCCGAATAAGATTCTTGGCGGAATCATCATAAAAGCGTTCAAAATACTAATCAGTGAAAAGATAGAAATTACGATAACGATCGCAGCTCCGTTTTTTCCAAAAATAATGCTGGCCACTTCGGCAGCGGCCAAATTAGATTTTGCGATCGTTTCCAGAGATAAAACATGGAAAAAAGCAAGGTTCAGCAGCACATAAATTGCAATTACCAGTAAAACCCCGCTGTACAAAGAACGCGGAATATTTTTACCCGGATCATCATTTTCCTCTGCAAAAAAGCAAACGCTGTTCCAGCCATTATAAGTTCCGATGATTAACTGAAGCGATTTGAAAATTCCAAATAATAAACCAATCTGAAAGAAAGAATTGTCCTTTTCTATAACAGGTACTTTCACGCCCGAATACATAAAACAGGCTACCACCAGACAGACAAAACAAATTACTTTTAGAAAACTCGTTATTTGCTGAAAGGCGCTTCCGTTTTTTACACCGCTTAAGTGTAATAATACAAAAGCCACTAATAACGAAATAGCAATCACGCTCGAATAATTTCCCAAAAACGGAAACAAAATAATAATATATTCGCTGATGACAATACAATAAAAGGCAGGCGGAATGGCATTGGTAATATAATCAAACCAGCCTGATAAGAAACCGGCATAATCGCCAAAAGCTCTTTTGATATAGTTGTAAGATCCTCCGGCTTTCGGAAGCATAGTCGCCAGTTCGGCATACGAGTTGGCACCTATTAAAACGAACAAACCGCCAAAAAGCCAGGAAGCAATAATCAGCCAGTAATTATCTAATAATCCCGCAATCGTGCCCGGAGTTCGTAAAATCCCAACTCCGATGGTACCTCCGATTAATACAGCAATATTAAAACTTAGGCCAAGGGTTTTTTTGAGTTGGTTCTTTTTGGAATCTGACATGTTAAAGGTTTTGTTATGATTTGATGGGCAAAAGTAAATATAATTAAAACACTTTCTTTTGTTAAAAGCAAAAACCTCATCTGTTACTAAATGAGGTTTTGTATGCTGAAAATAATTGAATTCAGATTTTTAGAATTTATAACGAAGACTTGTCAAAATCTGACGAGGCGCTATCGGATTCACACTGTAATTTTCGTGCACGGTATAGTTTAATTCGTTTGTAATATTGGACAATTTGCACAGGATAGAAAATCTTCTCCATTCATAACCCGCAGAAACATCAATTGTAGTATAGCCTTCTAATGGGATATCACGATCTCTGATGGTTACAATGTAAGCCGGATCCGGTTTTGGAATGGCAGGTGTTGGTTTAACGGCTGTCCATTGGTAATCATCATTCCATCCGCCTAAACGGTCACCGATATAATTGCCTATTGCGCCAAAAGTTATCCCTTTTAACATTCCTTCGGGTACTTTGTAGAAGAAACTAAGATTTGCTGTGTTTCTTGGTGTTCTTGCTACGCGATCCCCTTCAACAAAACTTCCGTTAGTGCCTGAAGTATTGGTATAACGCATATCGTTGTAGCTATACCCCGCACTTACTGCTAATCCGTCTAAAGGTTTTGCAGTAACATCAATTTCAATACCTTTACTTTTTGTGCTTCCGCCTAATATTTTTAAAGTAGTATCAGTATTTAAACTTCCGTCTGCTTTGTTAGGGGCTGTTTGTGCTAAATTACTGTTCGTAATCTGGTAAACCGTTACATTCGCACTTAATAATCCGTTTAAGAAATCGGTTTTGATACCAGCTTCGTATTGGTCAATGATAGACGACTCTATAGGCTGTAAATCGACAGTTGTTCCGGTGTTTGGTGTAAAGGAACTTGAATAACTACCAAATAATGAGATTTCTTTTATTGACTGGAAGATCAATCCAACTTTTGGAGAAAAAGCGTTGTCCAGTTTTTTAGCACCAACAACAGGAGTTGTTTTTTCCGGTGCTGTCGTTTGAACTCCGGCAGTCAGTATTTCTTTATACGTAGTTACTTCTGCTTCCTGCCAGGACCAACGGATACCTGCCAGCACTTTTAATTTTTCGGTAATCGAAATTAAATCCTGGAAATAGACCCCAAAACGATTGGTTTCTGTTTTTGCAATCTGCGTAGCGCGGGCATTAGGAATATCATTTCTTTGTGTCGAAGGATCGAAATCGTAAAGATTGATTTTATCGTAAATGCTTGGATCATATGTTTTTGGAGATCCGTCAGGATTTGTGGCAGTTACCAGAAACTTTTCATTAAAAGCATAGGTATAAGCCGTTGCAAACGAATTTTCCCAATCTGCTCCTGTGAAGATCTGATGTTTAACCGCTCCTGTATTAAAGGTTCCCTGCAAGCTTAACTGGTCTCCCAATATTTGCTCTAAGTTTTTATTTTGAGTCAACCCCCTGTTCCAGTCGCCATTTTCTGTAACAGTCGATAATTGGGCTGTTGATTTTTGAGTTCTGTCGTAAGTCTGGAAAGAACTATTGAAATTAAGTTTCCAGTTTTTATTGAAATCATGGTTTAGTAATGCAGAAGCACTGGCCGACTTGGTATTTCCATTAGACCAAAGAGATCCGAAAAATTCACTGCGCGGAATATCCAGGATTTTTTTTCCGACAATTCCCGTTCCGAAATCAGGAGTCCAGTCTGCAGTCAGGTAATCTCCCTGAACGTTAATTTGCGTTTTAGGGCTTACGGCAAAAAGCAAGGAAGGATTCACGTACAAACGCTCATTTTTCACCACATCCCTGAAACTTTCTGAGTTTTCATAAGAACCGTTTATTCTAAAAGCAATAGATTTACTAAGTGGCCCGTAAAAATCAAAAGAAGGTTTGTAGAAAGCATAACTTCCCATTTGCATCGCAATCTCACCGCCTTTTTTAAATGATGGCGTTTTGGTTACCAGATTTAAAATTCCGCCCGGTGCCACATTTCCGAATAATAACGCAGAACCTCCTTTTAGAAATTCCACTTTTTCCAAGCCGGAAACATCAGGAATAGAACCGGCATTATAACGAAAACCATTTTTAAACATATTGTTGGCAGACATGTCATATCCTCTCGAGAAAAAAGATTCCTGAGCTCCGCCACGGGCAGAACCTACGTAAACACCATTGGCATTTTTGATAACTTCACTTAAACGAATCGCTTGCTGCTGCTCGATTACATCAGATCCGATCACTTGTATGCTTTGCGGATTGTCCATTGGTTTTAAACCCGAACGAACCGCTGTGACAGGTTTAGGTTCCCTGTTGGTCGTAATCAATACTTCATTAAGGATTTCCCCTTTTTTATTTTTTACGGTATCATGGATAGCAGAGCCCCCATCATTGCTGGTATACTGCTGACTGTAGGCAGCAAGGCTTATAATTGAAAATGTGAAAAGTAAAATATATTTCATACTGTCTTATTTGGAATAAATAAAAATAATTTCCGCAAAAGTAACCCTGACTTCAGGTGATTGAAATTTATTTGTCTTAAGGTTGTCTTAAGATTAGCTTAAGAAAAGCTAAAGATTGCTACTGCTTTTTAGCAACTTAAAGTAAATGAGTTATTTATAAAAAACGGGACCTATTTTTCAATAAGTCCCGTTTTCAGTAAGAGGAAGGTATTTTTTAAAATTTTTACTTAACCGTAATTTGGTAAGTAGCCATTTTCCAGATTTCATCATATTTTTTTCCGTTATGTTCGCCGGCAGATTTTTCAGTATGAGCATATTCAACCATATAATTACCGGACCAGATTGGTGTAAAAGAAAATAAACCTTTATCGTCTGTCCATAATTCTTTTTCCCAGCCGTTCGGAGCAATTACCTTAATTTTTGTTGCTTTTGCAGAAGCACCGTCATATAAAGCAAATCCGGATATTTTATCATTCTTTTTGGCTACATCAGCATTCTCAGAAAACACGCCGATTTGGTTTTTATTGGCCGTGGCGTAATTTCCGGCGGTTTTGTTTCCAACCACTACAGTGGCACTCGAGTTGTAATCTAATTTCATTGTTCCGTAAACTTCACCCACCGTATGGTGCATCACAATCGTATACACCCCATCTTCATCCGGTGTAAAGAAGGCCTGGTATTTATTGTCGAGGGCTTTTGCAGTAAGCCTGGTTTCTTTTTTTGAAGGGCTGACTACTATTAAAGAAAAGTCTTTTAAATCAGAAAACCATTTGTCAGCTTTTGTAATATCATTTTCAGAGAATTCTCCGAAGTACACTGAGATTTCCTGAGCTTTTCCTTTTGTTCCGGTTGCTTTAGTTTCGATCCAGAGCGCGTGGGCAAACAGTTGCGGAGAAGCAACCAACATTAAAAGTAAAAAGGTTATTGTTTTTAAAGTATTTGATTTCATAAGACTTAATTAAATGAGTTATTATTTATAATTACAAATGTAAAGTTTACATCTTAGTTTTACAATATTTATTTAGAATAATTATTAATAAGAAGATTGGAGCATTGTCTTTTAGCCTTTACTTTTAAGAAAAGAGTACAATTTAAGTACTATTTTGTTGTCACCCTGAGCGAAGTAGAAGGCCCTTAGGTACGGAGCTTCGACTACGCTCAGCCTGACAACTGAAAACAGATTAGAAGTAAATTAAAAAAGGAACTAATTTTTTACGATTAGTTCCTTTTGATACGCAGATCAGTCTCCCTGAGCGAAGTCGAAGGGCTGTAAAGT
Organism: Flavobacterium cupreum; assembly: GCF_003996965.1. Lineage (GTDB taxonomy): Bacteria > Bacteroidota > Bacteroidia > Flavobacteriales > Flavobacteriaceae > Flavobacterium > Flavobacterium cupreum. The sequence continues at coordinate 147,218 of NZ_QWDM01000002.1, forward strand.
TTATATTAAAACTTCAATGTTAAGTTCACTAAGAAGTTTAACGGAGCCTGTGGAACCCCATAAGCATCCCAGTATTTTTGATCGGTAAGATTATTTAATTTCACCCCGACTTTCCATTTTGGCTGGTCATAAAACAAAGCGGCATTATAAAGAGAGTAGGACGGAACGAAAAAGCCCTCATCATCAAATTTGTATTGCTTGTCAACATAATTGCCTCCAAACCCAAGTCCGAAGCCTTTTAGTACATTTTGAAACTTATAAGACAGCCAGAAGTTGACTACATTTTCCGGAGCATTAGACGATTTCATTTCTCCGACAGCCGGATCTGAAGATTTTAACTGGTTGTCGTTGTAAGCATAGCCGGCGATAATATTTAAACCTGCCACAGGAGCTGCAATAATTTCAAAATCGAAACCTTTACTTACCTGTTTGCCATCCTGAAAACTATAGCCATCACCATCTGTTCGCAAAGCATTATCAATATTGATGCTGTAATAACTGATGGTTGTGCTTAGTTTTTTGTCAAAAGCTTCCACTTTGATACCGCCTTCATACTGATTGGCGTAGATCGGATCTAAAATTAGCTGTGATTCATCAGGTTGCGATACCGGAGCGGCATTTTGAAAACCATTCATATAATTTCCGAATACCGAAACCTGATCTTCAATAACCTGGTAGACCAAACCTAATTTAGGAGACAAGGCAGTTTGGTTATATCCTCCTGTTTCTCCTATCTTTTTCTGAACAAAATTGTCCAGGCGAAGACTTAACATAGCAGAAAGACGATCTGTAAAATTAATGACATCAGAAGCATAAACACTAAAGGTATTTTCTTCCGGAACAGGATATACCACCTCCGATACTACTGCATCAACCGCTTTTCTGCTAGTAGGTTCATAAGGCTGCGTAATGTCAATATTATCCAGAATTCCTGTTGTACCATAAGTAAAAGCTGTTTTTGTAAATCTATAATTAGCACCCAGTAATAATTTGTGTTTAATGCTTCCTGTAGAAAATTCACCATTAATATTTTCCTGAAAATTGGTGTATTTGTTCACTACCGGTCCATAACGGGAAACGCTTCTGCTTACTTGTGTTGGCGAACTCCATGACGTATAATATTGATAACTGTGATCTACATCTTCGTCTACAAAAGAAAAAAGAGTAGTAGATTTCCAATTGTCGGATAATTTATATTCAGCCTGAACATACACTTTTGAAGAAGAGGTTTGGGCATCCGCATCATCGTTGAATAACGTTTTTCTGTAATCCAGTTTAATATCGTTTGGATTTGTAATTCCGGCGCCATAAGAGCGTGCATACATTGGGCGTGTATTGTTAGTATTGTAAATTTCGGTGTCAACACTGAAGGTAAGTTTGTCTGTTGCCTTGTAAATAAAGCTTGGAGCAAAAAGAAATGTTTTATTAAAACCGTAGTTCAAAAAACTATTTTCGGTACTCAGAGAGGCATTTAAGCGAAACAATACTTTATTATCATGTGTCAGTGGCGTGTTAAGATCCAGTGCAACACGGTGGAGTCCGAAACTTCCGCCAGTGTAGGCTATTTCGGTTTTTGTTGCCTCGAAAGGTTTTTTGGTCACCAGATTCACGACACCTCCAAAAGAAGAAACCGAAGATCCGAATAAAGTTCCGGATGGTCCTTTCATGATTTCGATACGCTCCACATTGTCAACAGAAACAGAGCTTCTTCCGGAAACCGTTTCCATTCCGTTTCTCGCATTAATGCCTGTATTGAAACCTCTGAAGGTAATTCCTAAACCTCCTGAAGGAAAAATAATCGGCACGGCGCCAGGTGCGTTTTGTACGGCACTTTTAATATCAATTGCGATTTGTTCCTTTAAAACTTCTTTCGTTATCACATTATATACCTGCGGATTTTCCAGATTTTTTAAGGGCATGCGCGACACATAATCGGTTTTTTTGGAAATCATTTTATCATTGTTAATGATCACTTCCTTTAACTCTTTATCCGAAACATTCAATTGTAAATTAAGCGTGGTAGTTTCACTTTCTGTCACGCTTACCTCTTGTTCCAAAGTTTCATACCCGGTCAGGGAAACCTGTAAGGTGTACGAACCGGCCTTTACTTTGCTAAATTCAAAAGCGCCGTATTCATTGGCACTGGTACCATATTTTGAGTCTTTCAGGATTAGATTTACGTCAGCTGCGGGCTTGCCGTCAGAGGTTGTGATGTTTCCTTTTATTTTTCCGTTGCTTTGCTGTCCCAGTGCTGTAAAGACTGAAAACAGCATGCTGGCCAAAAGGAAATATCTGGAATGTTGTACTGTTTTTAATTTCATGGCGTTTAAAATTTGGTTTGTTTATAATTATTTAGATTGAATAAAAACAGTGCAAATGTAAAAAATAGTATTTCCTTACCAAACATTATTTCATTTGATTTGAGATACTTTTTGTGATATTTTGGGTAAACTTTTTTTAAAATTTGTCAGCGGGAAGTTAAGTGGTTCATAATTATGACATTATAAAAAAGGTAAAAAGGGTAGAAATTACACTTCAAAACCTTAATTTTGCGGCATTAAATGAAACCGTCCTCATGATTTTACCTTTTTTTAAAAAAATACAAAACACACCCCGAGGATTCCGTATAGCAAACACCGTATTTTTTTTCCTCTCCGGATTTGGATATTCTTCCTGGGTATCACGCATTCCGCACATACAGGCACAGCTGCATTTATCTGAAGCTGAATTTGGCGCTGTGTTATTTGCCTTTCCGATAGGTTTAATGCTGACTATGCCGTTTACAGGAATGTTACTCAACAAATACAGCAGTCGTTATATCATGCTGATAGGGGCAATCATGTTTAATATCGTGCTGTCTTTACCCGGTTTGGCTGCTTTTGTATGGCAGTTGGTTCTCATCCTTCTGATTTTTGGAGCTTCCCGAAATATTTTCAATTTATCGATTAACGCACAATCCCTTGAGGTTCAGAAATTATATCCAAAATCTATCATCACCCGTTTTCATGCGGTTTGGAGTATAGCCGTTTTTTCAGGCGCAGGATTAGGGTATATCATGGTAACGCAGCATATTGCGCCGTCACATCATTTATTGGGAGTAAGTATTTTTATGCTGGGTCTTACGGCTTGTTTTTATCCGTTGAGTATTCATAATAATCCGGTACCGGTTAAAAAGAAGTTCTTTTCGATGCCGGAAAAAAACCTGGTCAAGTTTGCCCTGATTTGTTTTGTTTCTATGGCTTGTGAAAATACGATGTACGACTGGAGCGGTATCTATTTTGAAAATATTCTGCATGCTTCTCCAAAGTTAACGAGTGCCGCATTTGTATTTTTTGCGACCGCCGTGACTTTAGGGCGTTTGTTCGGAGACTACGGAGTGATGAAATTTGGTACGAAACGAATTCTGTTTTACAGCGGTATTTTTATCACTTTAGGATTTTCCATTTGTTTTCTTTTTCCGTATGTGTATCCCACTATTTTTGGGTATGTCTTAATCGGATTTGGGGTTTCCTGCGTGGTTCCGTTAGTGTTTAGCATTGCCGGAAGGTCATCAAAATTAAGCAGCGGTTCTGCTTTAACCTCTATTTCCACTATTGGTTATCTTGGTTTTTTACTTGTTCCGCCAATGGTGGGATTTATATCTGAATATTTAAGTATGAAATGGGCCTTTTTAGTAATGGCGCTTTTAGGCATACTGATGATTGTAATGGTCAATAAGATCGGGGAGAAGGAGTAGGTTTTTTTTAAGTTGCTGAGGGGCTAAGTTTTGTTTCTTTTTTCTGATGGTTGAAGTTTCGATTTTTTAATCGGGTCTGAATTCAGGTTTAAAAAATTACATAAAATCGCTTCATTTTGGTATTTCTAAGTGGTGTAGCAATTCCATAAGCCACAAATAAAATAACTTTGCGACTCTGCGACTTCGCGTGATTATAACTTTAATTTTGAGCAGTGCGAAATTTTAACGCAAAGTCGCAAAGTCGCCAAGTTTTAAAAAAGCTTCGCGACTTTGAGTGAAATTCTGATAGGTAAATTACTTCTTCACCATAATAAATCGTTCCGTAGTCAGTTTTCCCTGCAGTTTTCCCGTAACTTCAGCAGTCAAACTATTATTAGCGCCTTTGGTGTAAGTGATTTTCTGAGGATAATCATGCTGTGGATTTTCGAAAACCAATTTAGTTTCAGTTTCGCTTGTCGAAGGAAAATCAATGGCCTTGTCATTGTTTTGCCCGTTTACTGTCGCGCTGTACGTCAGCTTTTCGCCTTTTTGAGACAAGACTATCTTTTCAAAATGCAAAGTATCTTTTCCTTTTATAAAATAAGAAGTCGCACTGAAAGTACTATCGTTTACTTTTTGCCAATTTTCTGTCAGCAAGCCGTCAGGTGATTTGTTTTCCCAGTTCCCAATCAGCCAGTCTGCTATTTTGATTTTATCTTTTTCAACAGATTCCTTTTTCTGACACGAAAAAACAACAACTGCTAAAAGCATTAAAAGTGTAATTTTTTGAAACATAGGATTAGGTATTTGATGTTACTGTGATTATGCTAATGTATAAAAAAATAGAATAGTCTGCTTTAAAAAAAAGTTAGCCACGAATTTCACGAATTTTCGCGAATTTATTTATGCAAATATAATACGAGAATATGCCACTCCCGATAGCTATCGGGATGGAAGATTAAAATGATTTTAATATACTTTTTGCGTATCTGCTATTAAAAATAATTCGTGAAGATTCGTGTAATTAGTGGCAAAAAAAAATCTTTTTAATCCTATAATCTGTGGCAAAAAAAATTAAACACTTTCATTCAAAATGGAATACACCAGTTCTTTTGTTGGCTTTTGGTCTTTTAGTTTCGCCCGTACGGCATCAAAAGTGACTTTAAAATCACAGCCCAGTTTATAATCGCCACAGCCATAAGCAGTTTTTCCCTTCAGGATTGTTCCCTTTTTGCATTTCGGACAGGTTATAACATCTGATGCGGTAGCTGCTTTTGCTTTTGGAGCTGTTTTTTTAGGCTCTAATTTGAGTTTGTAATTCTCTTCAAAACGGATCAGGCCTTCTACAGTGCCCGCATCGGTTTTAAAGCCTTTAATATTGACGGTTGATCCTTTTTGAACCAGCCTTAAATACTGGTTTTCCGATATTTTTTTATCGGCAAAAGTATACGGTAAAAGAAAATCACAACCCGCTTTGTAATTGCCGCATCCGTAGGCAGATTTTCCTTTTACCAGCGTGGCTTTTTTACATTTCGGACAGGTTTCTGCCAAAATTCCGTCTGCTTTCTTTTTTTCTGTTTTTACAACTTCCTTTTCAGTAGTGGCTGCATGCGAAATATTAGCATGTCTGGTTTCACTTCGAACTTCGTATACCAAAGCTTCCACCATTCGTTTCATGTTTCGGATAAATGCGGCGGCGGTAAAAGTTCCTTTTTCAATATCTTTCAGCTGTTTCTCCCAGGAACCCGTCAATTCGGCCGATTTGATCAATTCATTCTGAATGGTTTCTATCAGCTGGATTCCCGTTGGCGTTGGCAATACCTGTTTTTTGTTTCGAACAATATACTGACGCTTAAAAAGGGTTTCGATAATATTCGCCCGCGTTGACGGACGCCCGATACCGTTTTCTTTCATCAGTTCGCGCAAATCTTCGTCATCGACATGTTTTCCCGCAGTTTCCATAGCCCGCAGTAAAGTCGCTTCGGTAAACTGATTGGGTGGTTTCGTTTCTTTCTCTAAAAACGAAGGTTCATGCGGACCTTTTTCGCCCACCACAAAACTGGGTAACAAATCAGCTTCTTTTTCTTTGGCATTCGGATCTTCAAAAACAATTCTCCATCCTTTTTTCAGGATTTCCTTTCCGGTAGTTTTAAACATCACGTCAGCCGCTTTTCCTACTACCGTTGTATTGGCAACCAGACAGTCGTCATAAAAAACAGCAATAAAACGTTTGGTGATAATATCATACACCTGTTGCTGATTGTATTGCAGATTGCTTTGTACCCCTGTTGGAATAATCGCATGGTGATCGGTCACTTTTTTATCATTAAAAACCTTAGGGGATTTTTTGATCTTTTTTTCTAAAATGGGCTGAGTTAACGTTTCATAATCCGTTAGTTTTTGCAAAATTCCCTGTACTTTCGGATAAATATCGTTGGGTAAAAAAGTAGTATCCACTCTGGGGTATGTAATTACTTTTTGTTCGTACAACGTTTGGGCAATTTTAAGCGTTTCATCTGCCGAAAATCCGAATTTTGTATTGCAAAACACCTGTAATCCCGTCAGGTCAAACAGTTTCGGCGCAAATTCATTCCCGTTCTTTTTTTCGACGGAGACAATTTCAAATTCACTTTCCTTGACTTTATTCGCCAGAAGTTCACCGTCTTCTTTTTTCAAAAAGCGGCCTTCCTCATAACTAAAAAGCGTTTCACGATATAAGGTTTGCAGTTCCCAGTAGGGTTGTGGTTTAAAGTTTTCAATTTCCTTAAAACGATCTACCACCATGGCCAGTGTTGGCGTTTGCACGCGGCCAATAGACAATACCTGTTTGTAACCGCCATGTTTTACGGTATACAAACGCGTGGCATTCATTCCCAATAACCAGTCGCCAATCGCTCTGGAAAAACCGGCATAGAATAAATTATCGTAATTGGCAGAAGGTTTTAAGTTTTCAAAACCTTCTTTTATGGCTTCTGTAGTCAGGGAGGAAATCCATAAGCGCTGCACTTCGCCTTTGTAATGCGCTTCGTTCATCACCCAACGCTGAATGAGTTCTCCTTCCTGTCCGGCATCCCCGCAGTTTATGACCACTTCGGCTTTGTCAAAGAGGCTTTTTATAATTTTAAATTGCTTTTCGATTCCTGCATTCTGCACTACTTTGGTTTCGAATTTTTCAGGAAGCATTGGCAGGTTGTTCAGGTCCCAGCTTTTCCAGTGGGGTTTGTAGTCATTGGGTTCTTTTAGGGTACATAGATGACCAAAAGTATAGGTCACGGCATAACCATTGCCTTCGTAATAGCCATCATGTTTGGTATTGGCGCCCAAAACAGATGCGATTTCACGTGCTACACTTGGTTTCTCAGCAATACAGACCTTCATTTTCTCTTTCTAATTTGAAAGCGAAATTAGGGATTTTGAAATTGGTATTGAAATTATAGAGGTACAAAGGTGTAAAGAGCCTGGGGTATATAGGTTCAAAGAGGCAAAGAGGCAGAGGTTCAGAGGTTTATTTTGTTTCGCACAGAGGTGTGACGTTTTTTGTTTGTTAAAATTTTACTTTGCGCTTTTGCGTCTTTGCGACTTTGCGTGCAAATTTTGCATTTGGGTTGAAAAAAAATCACGCAAAGGCGCGAAGTCGCAAAGGTTTTTTTCTTTATAAATTTTAAAACTTTGCGCTTTTGCGTCTTTGCGTGAAAATTTCGAAGTTATATTAAAAAGCTAAAATTAGAATCACGCGAAGTCGCAAAGTTTTTCTCAGAACCTCAGCAACTCAGAACCTCAGCAACTCAATAACTCTACTCCCCGCTAAAGAAGTTCAACATTGTTTTCAGCGCGTCTTTGGAATGCATTTTTTCGCCATTTTCCAGTGATTCCTGTGCAGCTTTTGCGGCTCTTTCGCGCATTTTGTTTTCGTAGGCTGCAATAGCTTGCGGTATGGTTTTATGTTGATTAGAAGTAAGGTATTCACTTAGCTCCAGAGCATCGAGCATGGCCATATTGGCACCTTCACCTGCAAAAGGGGGCATGACATGTGCCGCATCACCAATGATGGTAACATTTGGCAAAGATGTCCAGGTCTGATCTAAAGGGATCGAATAAATAGGACGCGGAATAAAAGGCACTGAAACATTTTCGAAGAGCTCGTACCACATACTGCTCCATTCCGGATATTCCTTTTTAAACCATTCCAATATCTGTGTTGGATTCGTATAGTCAAGGCCACTTTTTGCTGCCCATTGTTCATCGGTTTTAAAGCTGGCGTAGAACCCAAGGGCATCTTCGGCTTTTTGTCCCATCAGGATATTTTTGGTATCGCCGAATGCCATTATTTTACCTCCGTTGAGTAAGGAGTGGATATGAGGTGCTGCTTTTTTAGATTCGTAAATCGTCCCCTCAAGCATTGTTATACCGGAATAAAACGGTTTAATATCGGTGATGTACGGGCGTATTTTAGAATTGGCACCATCAGAACCAATTACGATATCGGCGTAGACTGAAGTACCGTTTTTGAAATGCAGTAACCAGCCCTCATTTTGCGCTTCCATCGAAAGAAAATGACTGTCCCATACGATGGTTTCAGGTTGTAAGGATTCCAATAGCATTTTTCGCAGTGCACCACGGTCGATTTCAGGTCTGAAATATGCATTGCCAAAATCTTCCTCACGGCTGGTGTCGTGATCACTCAGGTGTATCGTGGCATTCTCGTCCAGGATCAGTGTCTTATCTGCACCCGGCATAAAATTGGTTTTAAATTCTTCAAATAAACCGGCTTTGTGAATCGCTGCCAAACCCGATTCCTCGTGCATGTCCAGCGGCGAACCCTGCACTCTCGCATTTTTATTTAAATCTCTTTCATAGACTTTTACGGCTGCATTTTGCAATTGCAAAAGTCTGGCTAATGTAAGTCCGCCGGGACCGCCGCCCACAATGGCGACTTGTTTATTTTCTAGTAACATTTTCGTCTGATTTTTAGATTAATTTTATTTCCGTCCGGCTTACTTGCTTGCGAACGGGACAAAATTATTACTCTTTCAGGACGGTTAATAGTATAAAACGGTCATCTTTATTTTTTAATAATTCGCTGGGCACTACACCGGAGAATTTCTTGATTTCCTTAATGAAGTGCGTCTGATCGGTGAAGTTAAGCTCCGGAAAAAGCCTGCCTTGTGCGATATGTCCCAGGGATGCCTTGAAACGTAAAATTTTGCAGAATGCATTGAGCGAAAGCCCGAATTGTTTATTGAAATACCGGTTGATCTGCCTGCTGCTCCAGTCGATTCTTTGGGAAAGCTCCTGAACTTTGATTTCACCATTGGAAGTGTAAATCAAATCGAAAAGTTTGCGTTTCCTTTCGTCAATTGCTGCAGGTAAAAGTGCGTTTAGTTTAAGTAGTATTTTTTGATGAAAAGCATCGAAATCCTTTAAATCAGCTGCGGTGATGCCCCAAAAATCGGGAGGCAAATATTTTGCACTGTTCAAAAGTCCGGCAATAGAAGTATTTAAGAGATATTCTACCCCCAGCGGTTTAAAACTGACTTTAAAGGCAAGTGTGTGTGGCGGAATGCTTTGTTGCTCCGGAACGGTTTCCAGGCCTATAAGGGCAATACGAAAAGGTTCAGCTTCTGATTTCAAAAAAAACAAATCAACCCTTGCATCGGGCATTAGAATCACTTCTTTTGCTTTATCTGACTGGTTATGAATCATTCCAATATTTTCCACAAAGTCAGCTAGTGGCTGCTCCGGCAGGATAAATTTGTAATAAAAGTCTTTGTTCATTTCAATACAGATTTAGCCACTAAGGTACAAAGAGACTAAGTTATTTAGTATTTGCAAGAGGATTTTTTTATTGTGTATAATATCCGGCAAATTCCCGCAGGATGGAATAAAGATCTTTAAATTCAAAATAATTCGGACTTACACTACTGACATTCTGAAAGCCGCGCTCTTTAAATAACATTTTTGTTCGTGTGACATGAAAATATTGGGACACCACAAGTATACTTTCAAAATGCAGGCTGTCTTTTAGTTTAAGGGTATTGTCTACCGTTGCACGCGTATTATTGCCCAGATTGTCCACAATTATAACCGAATCAGGAACTTTATTGGCAATTAAAAATGCTTTCATTTTATCACCTTCATAATATCCTTCTTTTCCTAAGCCGCCGCTTACGATTATTTTTTTCACGCGATGATTTCGGTAAAGGTTTAGCCCGCATTCCAGACGTTTTTCCAGACGTTCGGAAAGCGTTCCGTCTTCGTTGACCTTATTGCCCAGAATAACCGCAATATCTGCTTTTTTTCCGTTATCGCTCAAGCCATCAATGGTAATGTACAATATGTGTCCAAAGAACCAAAGTAGGAACAGAGTGAGGAATACTTTAAATATTGACCTTCGGTTTTTCATAAAATCAGTTAGAATGTTTTGCGTATTGGAATGAAGAAAAGTCTGTTTTTTTTTACGAAAGTAGTAAGATTATACTTTTTTTAATTTAGCTAGCTAAAATATATCATTATGTCCTAGCAAATTTCCTATTGAAATACTACAAAAAACAAGACCTACAATGATCAGCATTATCAAGCCAAAATAATTAGAATTGTTTTTTAGAACAATTTTCATGGCCATTATCGAGATTTTAAGTCGTACAAAATAAAAATAATGGTTGTAAAACTTCTGTTGTAAAATTTAAAAAAAACAAATAAAGTTCGACAACGCTGTGTGAAAGTGAAAATAAAATCAAACCTCACACAGCTTTCAATATCGGTTGAATACAATCAGTTGCATACAACCAGTTCTATACGATCACCTAAAAGTAATCTGTTACTTGTAATTTCGTTTCCATCAAAAAAATCAATTAAAAATTAAAACCATGGAAGAGAAAGAACACAAAGTAGTAACAGAATTTTTAGAAATAATGAATAAAATTAATTTTTTCACAAGATTAAAACCAGAGAATCGTATAGACAATTCGTTTAGTGTAACCCTAAAAGTATCGTCTTATAATGAATTACAACTAATGATTTCAGATCTTCTAAAAGCAAGTATTATGGTGCTTCAGGATAACAGCACTAATATAAATGCCATGACTTTAGTTGAAATTGCTTTCCAATTGCTGCCGCAGGATGAAATGGGTTTACTGGATGATTTGCACAAAATTCATTTGAAGGCATGATAACCAAAATCGCTGTGTGAGTCTTAAGACTTCGCACAGCGATGCTCTAAATAAAAATGAGAAATGAAAAACCGTTACAAGAATGCCCTCGTAACGGTTTAATTAATATTGTATATATCTTTTTTTAAGGCAGAATAATTTATTTAAAACTTAATTTAAACTCCACTTTATTTATTTCTTCCAGTTTATTAGAGGTAAATTTTATGTTTTTTATTTGATCTAATTTCACATCTACTTTTACAGTAGCATTTATTTTCGGTTGCTTACTACTTGCATTGTTTTTAATTAGTGTTTTCATATTATTTTCGTTTAATAATAAATCCGTAAAAATCACCATTTGGATCGAAAGGAACGTCAAAAACATGCCCGTTTTCATCTTCCATTGCACCAAAGATAAGAAATGTTTCTGATAACTCTTCAAAATTAAGCGATATAGCCCGTCTGTATAATCGAGTTCTTGCTTTAGTACTGCCTTTAATAAAAATATTGCGATCCGGATATATTTCTGAAAAGTTGTACACAGATTTAGCAACTGTTGCTAGTACTGTATTTCTATCTCCATTATCACTTACAACTAGATCATCGATGATATATCTATTTTGGATTGGATCAAAAATTAAATCTCCAAAACCTAAGTTGTACAATCTTTCATTTTTTGTTACTGTGTAAGCAATACCTTTGACTATTTTGCCAGTAGTTCCATAACTTTCAAATGTAAAAAGAGTTGAATCTGTATTTGCCAACAAATCGTATTTAGGAATATTCATTCTTAAAAATTAATATCGCAAAAATATATTATTTTTATAGGTTTTTACTTATAAAATAAAATTATTTGATTTCTTTTTAATAGGAGCGAGCAGCAAGACTTTTTAAAGATAAATATTTCCCAAATCGCAATATTTATAAAATAAACTCACCTTCCAAAACAATCACAGCTTCGCCTAAAATAGAAACCTTGTCCTGTAAAAGTTCGGTACTCATGGTTCCGGTTCGTAAGGAAGACTGATACGCATTCAGTTTTGTTTTATTGAGTTTTAAGGCCCAGTATTTGGTCAAAAAGGTCTGAATACCGCCTGTTACCGGATCTTCATTTGTTCCTGCCCAGGGCCAAAAGTAGCGGTAGTGAAAATCAAAGTCGGTGTGGTCAGAAGCTGCAGTTACCAGCACGCCGCTTATTCCGGTATGCGAATTTACCAATGCCGTAAAATCGGGTTTTAACTCGGCCAGTTCGCCGGCGCTTCCAATTTCAATAAGGATTATTTTATTGTTGGGACTGTATCTTTTAGACACAACTTCAGAAATGCCCAATGAATCGAGCATCTTTTGAGGCACGTCTGTTTCTTCGGTATCATAAACCGGAAAAAACATTTTGATTTTCTGGTCTTCTTTTTCAATCGCCAATTCCACATTGTCGTAGTTGATAAACGTTATGCTGTCCAACGAAGTGGTGCTGAAAACAATCTTAGAAGAAGCCAGCGTCGCATGCCCGCATAACGGAATCTCCGTCTTTGGACTAAAAAACCGGATGCTGTACGTATTGCCCGTTAGTGGTTTGATAAAAGCGGTTTCCGAGAAGCCAATTTCAGCCGCAATGCTTTGCATCTCAGCCGCATCTAAATCGCGCTCCGGAAGGCAAACTGCTGCAGGATTGCCTTTGTATTTTTGATTGGTAAACGAGTCAACAAAATAGGTTTTCATTCTTTTTTTATGTTCTGGGTTTAGAGACATTAAAAGTAGGAATGTTAAATGAATTTATTTAAATAAATTTTTAAATCATAAGATTTGTTTTCTCTGCTGTGCGAAGTCTCCCGACTTCGTACCCGTTGCTATATATTCCGTTTAGAATAGTTTTGGTTTTCCTGATGGCTTATTGCAGTGGTTACAAGGTTCGGAGATTGGGTGGAAGTGGGACTGTATTACAAATTACTTTTAAAGGCCAATTCTTTCTGTCTAATTTGAAATACAATTTCCCAAGCTAAAATGGAAGAAATGGCATTACTGTATAAAGAAATTTCAATTGCTTCCCATCCTAATTTTAAATTCAATACTATAATTACTGATAAAATTCCAATTGACGTAATGAAAAAAGCGGCTATAAAATTATAGAATTTGTTAGGGAATTTTAAAAAGATCAAAGCAAACAACACATTTATACAAAAGAACAATATTGAAATTAAATAAAACCAGTAATCGTCATACTTCATGAAAATCTGCTGACTAATTCCTGGAATAAAAAAGTATATAATGAACAGAATCAGATATATAAATAATCTTTTCAGCATAAGTTTTGGGTTAGCATAGTTCTATTTTTCTTTTGGCTTATTGGATTGTGTACGAAGTCGGGAGACTTCGCACAGCGATCGTGATATTTTAAGAAGGAACACTTCGGAGAGCTGGAGATGTTCTTTGTTTTTTAAGATTTGGTTTTTATCGCTCTTATTAGTTTCTTATTACGTTTATCAGCTCTTGAATTTTGTAAAGAAATAACGGCCCAAATTGCTGCAGGAATCCAGCCAATTAAAGTTATTTGCAAGATTAGACAAATAATTGAAGTTACTATTTTTCCTCTCAAAAAGAAAGAAACACAGGGAAAGAAAATTGCAATTAATGTCATCATTTTTTTGTTTTCTGTAAATATAAAAAAAAAATTGCATGATTTTTTGCAAGGCTAGTTTTCAGAATCCAATTGCGCTTTTAGAAGTTTCAATAACCTGCTGTGCGAAGTCTCCTGACTTCGTACCCGCCCCTATATTCCGTATAGAATGATTTTAATTCTCTTTATTAAGAAAAAACATTTCAGGCAGCCTGGAGTTCCCTCTCCTCTAAAGTTTCTATAAGCATTAAAATAAAAAAATAACAAGATAATTGCTTCAAAATGATAGGCATAAAAAGATTAAAATAATTATATTCGTTCTTCTTAATTTAACTTTAAACCATTATAAATGAGTGTAAAACAAGCAGCTACAATAGACGAAGTAATTCAGTTACTGGATGAAATAATAGAAAAATCAAAACTGGAGCAAAGCGCTATAGGTCTGTTTGCGATTTTATACCGTGAAGTTACTGTAAAGGTAAAAGAAGGCATCCGCGATGGTTCTTTTCAGAATGGTGAACGAATGGAAAAACTGGATGTCATTTTTGCCAATCGGTATTTAAAAGCGTATTATCAATATCAGGCCAAAGAAAAACCATCTGAATGTTGGGGATTTGCTTTTGAACAGGCAGAAAAATTTTGGCCCATAGTGCTGCAGCATTTACTGTTGGGAATTAATGCACATGTGAATCTTGATTTAGGAATCGCTTCAGCCCAGGTCAGCACGGTAGAAGATATCGGGGACTTAAAATCCGATTTCGATCAGATAAACGCTATTTTGAGCAATTTGGTAGGCGGTGTCGAAAAATGCTTAATCAAAATTTGGCCAACGCTCACCATGATACTAAAATGGACCGGTAAAATGGATACCTTCTTTATTGATTTTAGTATGCAAACCGCAAGAGATGGCGCCTGGAAATTCGCCAATGAATTTGTGGCCGTTCCCGAAAATCAAATAGAAGCCTGTATACAGCTAAGAGATCAACGAATCACAGAAATTGCCCGATTAGTGTCAAACCCCGGATATTTTGTGAGTGCCGTTTTCAAGTTCATTCGCTTATTCGAAAGAGGAACTGTCGCCCAAAAAATAATGGATATGCAGATCATGGAAGAAAACAATATGGAATGTGCAGTTGCCTAATTTCAAAAGATAGCTTTGTCTATAAGGTTTTTTATGCTCAAAGCCGCCTTGTAAAGTCTTTTGCTGTGCGAAGTCCACGACTTTACACAGCAATCCTGACATTTAAGAAGGAACACTTCAGAGTGCTGGAAACGAAAATAAAATAAGTGTTGCAAGACTTCTGTTGTACAACTTCTGTTGAAAAATAAAAAAAACAAATATAGTTCAACAACGCTGTGGGAATGTGAAAAACAAAATCAATTATCCCACAACTTCTGTGGGAAAGTGAAAATAAAAAATAAGTTTCCCACAACTTCTGTGGGAAAGTGAAAATAAAAAGTAAGTTTCACACAACTTTCGTGTAAAAGTGAAAATAAAAATCAACTTTCACACAAGTTTTTTGCCTGGCGCATTCAGGCCAACTTCCAAAAAGATCAGGTAAAAGAAAAAATAAGCAGATGTAGTAAATTATGTACGAAAAAATGTACTTTTGTTTCCTCCCTAAGAAGCAATCAAATAGTATCGTACCAAAACAATCTTGTTTTTGGGCGGGTATTATTTTTTAAAAGAATTTTAAATATCTTTGAATTATGAGTACAGCAACAAAACCAAATCACATAGGGCGAAAAATCAGCCGTATTCGTGAGCTAAAAGACATGAAACAGGAAGCCTTGGCGCAGGCTTTAGGAACCAATCAGCAGGCCGTTTCTATTATGGAAAACAGCGAAACTATTGATGAAGAAAAATTAGTTGAAGTAGCAAAGGCTCTTGGTGTAACTGTAGAGGCTATTAAAAACTTTTCGGAAGAAGGGGTGTTTAATTATTTCAACACGTTTAATGAAACTGTTTCAGGTAGTAGTTTCGGAAATGGAACATATAATAATGAATGTACTTTCAATCCTCTTGATAAAGTGATTGAACTTTACGAACGTTTGATTCAGGCTGAAAAAGAATTAGTTCAGGCCGAAAAAGAAAAGGTCGAATTATTGAAAGGAAAATAACACTCGAATGAGTCTTTTATAAAAAATGTGCAAATGTCTATTTTGACTTTTGCACATTTTTTTTGCTTTTTTAACCTGCTGTGCGAAGTCGGGAGAGTTCGTACAGTGTCGTGTTATTTAAGAAGCGACACTTCGGAGAGTTTGGTGATATATCCGAGCCATCTGGTATTATTGCATTATTTGCACAAGATTTATTTGCAGACTGATGCAATTTAATAGTACACATAAAAAAAATAACTTTCGGAATGTTTTTACTTAGATATAATTTTTGAATTGTGTATTTTTATCAAATTAATAATTATAACTAGATGTGAATTGAAAAAATATAGCACAATAACTATAGTTGGATATAGTTTTCTTATTCTTGGCATTCTTTTACTTCTACTTCATAAATATCCTGCAAACTGGTATTTTTCGGGTTTTATTAAAGAAATTTATGCAAATTTGAGTTGCGAACTAATGAGTATAGCAATAACGATTTTATTAATTAATTATCTTTATGAAAAACGCGAAGAAAGTAATAATAAAAGACGATTAATAAGAGAACTTGGAAGTGAAGACAAGGGTTTTACCTCTAGAGCGTTAAAAGAAATCAAAGAGCTAGGATACTTAGTTGATGGAACATTAAATGGAGCAGATTTATCATCTGCTAATTTAGAGGGTTTAGATTTTACTGGTGCCAATTTACAAAACGTAAATTTTTCAAAAGCTAGATTAACTAATTCAATTTTTAAAGGGGTACAATTTGAGGGAGTTAGATTAGATGGGGCTGAAGCAAGACAGTGTAATTTTGAAAGATCTGTTTTTAATAATGTTTCTTTAAAAGGTAGTAACTTATATTCTGCAATTTTCATTGGTTGTCAAATTTCTAATGCAGATTTTTTAAAAGCTAAAATTGAACAGACTGAGTTTATAGATAGTAAAATTGAAAACAGCAAATTTGAAGATTCAGTTATTAGATTAGCAAATTTTTTGAGAGCACAAATATCAAATAGTAATTTTGCAATGGCTGACTTAAATGGTATTACTATACGCCAAGCAAAATTTGAACGCTGTGACATGAATAATGTCACCGGTTGGGAAAATATGATTGATAGTTCTTTAGCAGAATTCCATGCATGTCTTAATGTTCCAACGCAACCTTAAATAGTTATGTTAAAAAAACTTATTGAAAATATAATAGAATTATTAGGTGAAAAGTACACATTAAATTATCGTAATGAAGTACTTACAGCTATAGAACAATATGTTACTAAAAAATATTATAGTCTTAGACAGACAAAAAATGTAATTTTTAGAACGGAGCCAGTTGACTTTAATCAAAATTACATACCTCTTACCTTAACTGGAATAAAAAGTAATATAAGGTTAAATGATATATCTGAATTTTTAAGTAAATTTAATAAAGTTGGAATAATAGGTTCTGCGGGAAGTGGAAAAACAACATTATTAAGATATATAGCTATAAAATCAGTTGAAACTCAATATAAGTTTCCTGTACTATTAAATTTAAGAAATTTTAATAGTTTGCATCAAACGTTTGAAGATTTTGTAGCAGAGGAAATAAGTGATCGTTATTCTGATGAAATTAAAATATTGTTTGAATCAGATAAATTTTTGTTTCTATTTGATGGCTATGATGAAATCGATTACGTAGAAGGTAGTGATTTTATCAATCAGTTAGATTCATTTATTACAAAATTTGCATTAAATGATTTTGTGATTACTTCTCGTCCGGGTACAAATATTGAAGGTATTAATCCTCTTTATATATTTAATATTGAACCATTAAATGATGATGATATATATTTATTTATTGAAAATATTAATATTCCCTCGCAATTAAAAAGAAGCATATTTAAAAGTATTGAACAACATTCCGAATTACGTGAAATTCTCAATATTCCATTGTTTTTATCTCTCTATATAGTTTCGTACAATTCTAGAAATACAGATTTAAGTAATAAAAAAAGTATATTTTTTAGAAATATATTGGATGCTCTATTTTCTCAGCATGATTCTGCTTCTAAGCTTGGATATGTACGTGAAAAAGTTTCGAATTTAAATAAAGATGAGATAGAGAAAGTTTCTTCAATATTGGCATTTAGATTATTGTTTTCTTCTAGATTTGAAGTTTCTAAAGATCAGGTATTTAGCGAGTTTGAGTTAATTAAAAATACAAGCCATTTAAATTTTGAAAATGAAAAGCTTCTTTTTGATTTAACTATTACTGTCAATATATTAATTAAAAGTGAAAATTATTATTTATTTCCGCATATTCTTTTACTTGAATACTTGGCGGCAATTTTTATAAGTAGACTTGATTCACTCTCAAAAGTGAATTTTTATGAACGTTTATATCATACTACTAAGACATATTTAAGCATTAATCTTTTTGAATTTCTATATGAATTGGATGAAAGAAGTTTTGTACAACAATTTATGCTTCCTAATTTAAAAAAGATAATTTATCAAAATAACTGGAAAAAAGTTATCGAAATTGATGACTTTCAACTTCAAACTTTTTTTGAATTTATACATAATACTTTGAGACCAATTAAAGTAAATGAAGGTGTATCAAAGGAAGAATTAGA
This sequence comes from Flavobacterium cupreum, assembly GCF_003996965.1. Classification (GTDB taxonomy): domain Bacteria; phylum Bacteroidota; class Bacteroidia; order Flavobacteriales; family Flavobacteriaceae; genus Flavobacterium; species Flavobacterium cupreum. The sequence continues at coordinate 165,410 of NZ_QWDM01000002.1, forward strand.
TTTATTATTGGAAAGCTTAAATTTAGAATATGGAAAAGATGGTAATGACCTTTCTAATTCGCTTTTTGATATTTTGTAGTAATTATTATAGATTTAATAGTAGAGGAGAGACCATTAATATAAAATACATAACATAAAAAAGGATAAAGAAAATAACTTTTCGATTCAAATGCTTTATGTAAATCCATGAAAGCCAGCTAAAAACTCAAAAAAACTTAGTCCCTGATAGAAGTGACAATAAAAAAATGCGCAGAAAGTAAAGAAACTTTTGCGCATTTTTATTCTATAAACTAACAAATTTCAGTTAATCCATTTCCTTTGTCAATATCTTAAATTGTAATTTAAAGCTTTCCAGTTTAATTAAGTAGAATACAGAAAACAATAACACCCAGGCAATAAATGTTAGAAGTAAACTGGTGAAATTGTAATCTATAAAAGCGGCATATTGGCAAAAAAAGCCAAAAAAGATAAGGAGAACAAAATTATACAAAATGGCATTTTTTAAACTCATTTTAATACAGCCCGTTAGAAAATTCCAATTGACAAGATCATCGGAAATTACAATTTTTGAGGAATTTGATAAATCAATTACAACATTTTGAGAAAATTCAAGGGACACAACAATAATTTGATTTTTTACTTTGTATTTGTAATTATGCTCCTCTAAGATTTTTATGATTTTATTGAGTTCCATCTTTAGATTTATTTGGTTCTATTTTTTAAATTTATTCTTCTTCTATTGGTTGAAATCTTGGTGAATCCTTTATTGGAACCTGAAGTGGAGGTAATGCTTCGTTAACGAAAAGGGAGCAAATACCTCCTGCAATTATAGACATAGGCCCGCTGTAGACAAACATTAATGCTCCCATTGTGTCTGCAACAATTACCTTAGAACCAGGTTTATTAGTCGCTTTTTTCGTTGGAGCACTTTGGAATTCCAGTATTGATTTGAACTTTTTAAAACACTTTCAAATACGACCAGATTATTTTGTTCCTCTATACTTAGGGGGTTGGCTTTTTTTGATAAGGAATTAGATTTGAAATTTTCAATTTCAATTAGGCATTGATTATAGTTCATATCATTTTCAAGGATTTTGTCAACTACACCTCCTAATCTTTTTGATACTTTATTTGAAGCATATAATTCTTCTTTATTTGAATTCCAGAATGTATCTATATCAAAATTTTGAGGATCAATATTTTTGAATGCTATTTTTATATCATTGCTATTTACATCTCTGAATTCTTTAGGATACTTTATTTTCAAATCAGCAGTCATCTCGTCGATTATTAAATCTGTTTTTTTTCCCGAAAGACTTTGATGGTTTTTATAGTATAAATCTAAAGCTTCATTATGATAAAAGCCATAATCGGTCAATGGAATAGAAACTTTTTCTTGTAACGAGGAGTCGCCTTGCGAATCTTGTTCCTTGGTACAGTTTACAAACAATATGGTTATTGAACTTAGTGATAACAATAACATTTTTTTTATATTTTTCATTTTCTTTTTTATTTGATAATTAGTAATGATTTTTTTTTACTGTTATAGGCCTATTTTCTAATTAGAAATTCAAATATATAAGTTTTGTAAGTAAAGTATTAGTCGAAAATCGGTTATTTTTAGTCGAAAATCGGTTCAATCTGTTTCAGACTTTCAATTAGATCATGATTGAGATTAGCCTTGAGCACGGATTATAAATTATTTATAAATCATTTTTTGAATAAAATGCTTTTACGGAAATCCATAAAAGCCAATTAAAAACCCAAAAGCCCTAGCCCTGATAGCAGCGGCATCCTTTTTAGGCAACCAAAAACAGCTGAATTAAAAACAAAATATTCTGCCTAAAAAGATATAGCGAATAGCAGGAAACAGCTCCCAAAACCTATCCTGATTCCACTAAATTTCACCCCTAAAAAACTCAAAAGGTTAATGATAGAATTTTAAACAAAAATTTCGTAAATTTGCACTCCAATAAAAGGAATTAGAAAATGTTAGATAGACTTCAAATAGTAAAACAACGTTTCGACGAGATTTCGGACTTAATTATCCAGCCGGATGTTATTTCGGATCAGAAACGTTATGTACAATTGAATCAAGAGTACAAAAACCTGAAAGCATTGGCTGAAAAGCGTGATGAATACGTGCTTTTGATGGCTAATATAGATGAGGCAAACGAAATTATTGCAGATGGAAGTGATGCAGACATGACCGAAATGGCCAAAATGCAGCTGGATGAAGCAAAAGAAAGATTGCCGGAACTTGAGGAAGAAATCAAGTTTATGCTGATCCCAAAAGATCCTGAAGATGCCAAAAACGTAATGGTCGAGATCCGCGCCGGAACGGGTGGGGATGAAGCCAGTATCTTTGCAGGAGATCTTTTCAGAATGTATACCAAATATTGCGAAAACCAGGGTTGGAGAACTTCGGTAGTAGATATGAACGAAGGAACTTCGGGAGGTTTCAAAGAGGTAATCTTTGAAGTTTCGGGTGAAGATGTATACGGAACTTTGAAGTTTGAAGCCGGAGTACACCGTGTACAACGTGTACCTCAGACAGAGACTCAGGGTCGTGTGCATACCTCGGCAGCTACGGTAATGGTTTTACCGGAAGCAGAAGAGTTTGATGTACAAATTGATATGAACGATGTTCGTGTCGATTTCTTCTGTTCGTCAGGACCTGGAGGACAATCGGTAAATACAACGAAATCTGCGGTACGTTTAACGCACATTCCGACAGGATTGGTGGCGCAATGTCAGGATCAGAAATCGCAACATAAAAACAAAGATAAAGCACTGAACGTGTTACGTTCCCGTTTATACGAACAGGAATTGGCCAAGAAAGAAGCCGAAGATGCTACCAAACGTACATCGCAGGTAAGCTCGGGTGACCGTTCGGCTAAGATTCGTACCTACAACTACGCTCAGGGTCGTGTAACCGATCACCGCGTTGGTCTGACACTTTACGATCTGGGAAACATCATGAATGGTGATATCCAGAAAATTGTTGCCGAGTTACAATTGGTAAACAATATGGAGAAACTGAAGGAAGCGTCAGAAGTTTTTTAATTTGAGGTTCTAAGGTGCTGAGTGGCTAAGGTTCTGAGGTTTTTAAACTCAGAGGTACAAAGTTGCAAAGGTTCAAAGGGACAAAGTCCTGAAATGCTGAGACTGAGACTGCTACTGCGACTAAATAAAAAAAGAGAGAGATTATTTCACAAATGAAATAATCTCTCTCTTTTTTTATTTAAAACCTTTGTACCTCTGTCCCTTTGCCACTCAGAACCTAAAAAAAACCTCAGAACCTCAGCCCCTTAAAAAAATAAAAAAGAGACTGTCTCAAATGAAACAATCTCTTTTTCTTTTTCCTTAAAATACCTCTGCACTTTTTTACTTTTGCGACTTTTAGCTTTTAAAACCTTAGAAGCTTAGTATCTCAGTACCTTAGTACCTTTAAAGAAAAAATATATAGTGACGGATATTAACTGTTTAACCGTTTGTTTATAAAACGTATAAAGCAAGTTAGATACCTAAAAATACTCTCGTAAATTCAAAACATTTATATAGGTTAGAGTACATGTACACACCGTTCTTTAATACTATTTCGCTTAACTTTTCCATAATAAATTAAATTTAAGTCAGACACTTACTCTTGTGATGATTCATAATGTGATGATTCTTCTTTCGAATCCTCATGATGTGGTTTAGAAACTAAATTGGTAACGACGAGCTGTAAAACAGATCCCAGTATGCCTTTGAAAATTGAGTCGCTTTTTCCGACTATAAATCTTTTGGCCAGGTATCCGATTCCGATACTCATTGCTGATTGCGCCAGGTTACTTTTAAAACCAACGGTTTCGTTGATTTCTTCGACCGTGTTTCTGATAAGATTGAGAGGTTTCAGATTTTCTTTTATGTCATCGATCTCCTCTTTTATCGCACACCATTCTTCGTCCTGTCGATTTTCCAATAGCTGAATCCTCTGATTTAATGTATCAATAGTATAAACAGTTTCCATAACAGTTTTTTTTAATTAATTAATTTAAATCAGGAGTGATTTCTTTTTTAGTTTCTTCTTTTAAAATGCTGGAAATAATCATATTTCCTATAGGTGTTTTTATAAGACTGTGTTGTGCTTTATGGAGCACAATGGCCACAATCAGGTAAAATAACGCTATGATAAAAAAACCGTAATAATATTCACCCAGTTCTTTTCCAATCCATAAACTAAGCCCGATATTAAGAAACAAGGTAAAAAATGCAACAACAGCTCCAACTGCAATTCTAGATGTAACGGTAGACAATGCGTCTGCCGCAGCTGATATAGTTTTGAGTTTAATTAATTCTAAACTCGTTTTTGTATAGTCTTCTGCTTTTTCATAAAGATTTAAGTTCTCGTTTGTTGTTGCATTTGTTTCCATGATAAAGGTATTTTAGGATTTAAAAAGGTCACTTTTTAATAGTTCGTTTTTACAGTTTTTGCTTCATCTTTAATAGAATTGAAGTCTTCTTTTGCAGCATTGAATTTTGCTTTTCCTTCTTCGATAATATCTTTACCGTTTGAAGTAATTGTGCTTAAAATTCCGTCTACTTTTGTTTTTAGGTTATCTCCGTAATCTTTAGATTTATCTGAGATTTTTTTTCTTGTATTTGAACCTTTGTCCGGTGCAAATAAAACTCCTAAAAATGCTCCCGCCGCTGCGGCTCCTAAAATTCCTAAAATTGTGCTACTAGTTTTCATAATATTTGATTTAATGGATTAATATAAATTTGATTTTAATGTGATTTAAATTTCGCGACCTTTGATAAGTCTGAAAAGGATGGCAATAATTGCAATTACCAATAATATGTGTATTACACTTCCAAGGCTGTAAACAAAGAACCCAAGGGCCCAAAGAATAACCAGGATTACTGCGATTGTATATAATAAATTTGACATGGTCTTATTATTTTAGGGTTAGTATTTAATTATTTCTTAGTTTAATTTATACGATAAGTATACCGTTAAATTGCTGTTTTTTGCATCCGGGAATGTATAAGTAGTTCCTGCAACAGTTCTTTCTTTACCAATAGTTGTTAAACCGTAGTTGTAACGTACACCAATACTTACCGGGCTGAAGTCAACTCCAAGACCTGCAGAGATACCAGCGTCGAATTTGTTAAGGTCATCAGTATCAATATCTTCGTTGAACTCGAAATCCCCGTTTCCTGTAACTTTAGAACTTACCAGGTAAGAAGCGTAACCACCGGCCTGAATGTTAAAGTTTTTAGTCACATTTACACGTACTAATAAAGGAAGTTCTATATAGTTTAGTTTGAATTTTGCATCTCCCTCTGCGAAAGCATTATTGTATTTTAATTCAGAACCTTTTGTTGTAAATAAAAGCTCTGGCTGGATAGCGATATAATCTGATATTGGTAATGTAGCGTATACACCGGCATTAAAACCATATAATACATTGTTATCATCAGGATCGTTGTTGTCGTCGTATAAGTTAGACATGTTGAAACCACCTTTTACACCAAATTCTGTGGTTACATTTTCACTTTGTGCATGCAGTGCTCCAAAAGTAGCGGTCATAAAAAGTGTTACGGCAAATAATAATTTTGATTGAATTTTCATAATTTTAAATAATTTAGTTAATAATGGACATTACGGGCATTTAATTAATTTGTTCTCTAATTTGTGCTGCTTCTCTAAGCAGCTGGTAATCCTCGGGCAAATACTGTAATACCAATTTTAAAATCATCTTATCATTTGTATCTTTGGAAATCGATTCGAATAACTTAATTTGTTCTGCTAATGATTCTGCAACAGAATTGATGTAAGCTTTGTTGAAATTATTGTCATTCCTATCGATTCGTGCATATAAATCCTGTTTACTGTCGGTATTTATATCTGCAACAATCACGAGCCTGTTATTGGCCATTTTCATTACGTCCTGTAACAAAAGATTTTGCTGATTTTCTAATCTCTTACTGATTTGCCAAATTTTACTTTCTGAACTTTCCTGTTGGGCAATCTGACTTTTCGCAATAATTGACTTACTGATATTTGCCGTCGCAATTAAAAAATAAGCTTCACTATGTTCTTTGTCACTTTTAATAAAAACTTCATTTTTTAAGGTTGTTTCTATCGGATTATTTTCTCTGCAGGATGTGCATATTATAATGACCAATAAAAAAAAGATTCTCAAAATTTTTGTTTTTACTATGGGCTTTGCTTCCATCAATTACTTCATAAAGTATTACATTACAAAGATGCTAACGAAATGATTATTTTACTTTACAGCATAAAAAAGAAACGTTATATAATTCCCATAATGGATTTATATAACGTTTTTAGGTGTATTTTTTTGTAGGATTTACTCAGGAAGGAAAACAGTAAATTCCGAGCCTTTATTGGGGGTGCTGTCTGCTATAATGTAGCCCTTGTGGTTGTCGGTTATTTTTTTGCAGATGGCCAGTCCAATTCCGGTTCCGGGATAATCGGTTTTGGAATGCAGCCGCTGAAAGAGTATAAAAATGGTTTCTTTAAACTGCGGATCAAATCCCATTCCGTTATCGGTAAAAGTGATCTTATGGAATTTTCGGGTATTTTGATCGAGTAAGCCGGGATAATCTGAAGAATTGACTTTTTCGCTTTTAATATGAATTTCAGGAATGGTATCCGGACGGCTGTATTTTAATGAATTTCCGATCAGGTTAATAAAAAGCTGCTCGATCTGATAGGGTATAACGGCCAGTTTTGGCAGCTTGGCAACCGTAATCACTGCTTTTTTCTCATCGATAATTTCCAGTAATTCCGATTTGGCGTTTTCGGCCAGTTCATTCAGATTGGTTTTGATGAATTCCTTTTTAGTCGTATTGGTTCTCGAAAACAAAAGTAAGTCGTCAATTAAAACACGCATTCTTTTGGCTGAAACTTCAATTTTATGGAGGTATTCCCGTGCGCTGTCAGACAGTTCTTCTTTGTCGGCCGAAGAAATTCTCGAGATGAAGGTCTGGATTTTTCGAAGCGGTTCCTGTAAATCATGACTGGCGACATGATTGAAGGAGGCCAGTTCCTTATTACTTTTTTCTAATTCATCGTTGCGTTCCTGCAATTCGATATTGAGCAAATGCTCGTCTGTAATATCAAAATTGATTCCGAGTAAGATATTCCCGCCCTGCTGATCGGTAAGTAATTTTCCGGTTGATTTGAAATAGCGGATTTCACGATCGGCACGCAATACCTTATAATAGATAAACGGAAGTTGTTTTTTAGTCAGGATGCCTTCCATAGAAGCGGCAATGGCTTCCTTGTCATCGGGGTGTACAAAATCCAGGAAAGTTTCTTTTTCGGGAGTAAAGGCGTTTGGTCTTTCTCCCAGCAGACGATACTGGTTGTCGGAATAGTCAATTTTCTGGGTGTCTAAATCCCATTGCCAGGTGCTGAATTTACCAATAGCTTCGGATTCAGACATTAATCGGGAGGAAATCAGCAGTTTTTTATTGAAAACTTTAAGGCGCTGAATGTCCCTGCTGATTTGTCTGTAGGCCAATAATATAAAAAGTAAGGCAGCGAGGAATAGGGAAATTGAAAATACCGGGCTTAGGGAAATTTCCTGATCGTAAATTTTAAGTCTTCTGTCGAGATATTTTTTTTCAATATCATTCATCTTGTCGACCTGAAAACGGATGTTTTCCATCAGGATCCGACCACCAAACATATGATTGTCGAGTTTTCGCTTATCATATGTTTTGGGATCGCTGTATTTAAAGCAGTTTTCAAAAGAGGTAAAACGCTGAATGATTAATTTGAATAATCTTCGAAGGTTTTCCTGTTGTACCGGATTATCTGCCGTAAGTTTTTTTAAGGTAATAAATGAAGTGTTGACCTTGTCGCGTGAATACGTATAAGGTGCCAAAAAACGATTGTTGCGCGTTATAATATACCCTCTTTGTCCTGTTTCGGCATCTTTTATTGCAGACATCAGTCTTTCCAGCTGAATATTTATCTCATACGTATGCATGGCAAGCTTACTGGATTCGTTAAGATCCTGATTGTGTTTGTATGCAATTGAGGAAAGAAACAACAGAATAAAAACTGCAATAATGAAAATAACTCTCAATGAGTTTGAAGCATTAAACCTGGGTACCCATTTCATGCAATGTTATTATTTTAGGCGCAACAAAAAATTATCACGGTTCAGACCAGATGTGTGATAGTGCCAATTTAAGGTAACGACTTCATTAATAATTTTTTTCAAGGTATTAAAATCACTTGGTTTTTTGATATAAATATTGGCACCTTCAATAAAGGTGTCTTCTATATCTTCTTCTGAAGACGAAGTAGAATAGATGGCAATGATTATATTTTTAAGATGCTCGGTTTTTTTGATTTCGATCAAACATTCTTTTCCTGTTTTTTTCGGCATATTCAAATCCAGGAATAAAATATCCGGTAATTTGATATCCGGGGTCATCAGGTGTTCCATCAGTTGAAGACCATCATGGACAAATGTAACTTTGGTTTGAACTCTTACTTCTTCAAAGGCATCTTTAAAAAAAAGTCTGTCATCCTCATCGTCATCAGCGAGTAAAATGTGTAATGCGTTTTTTTGCATTGATTTTAGTGGTATTTAGGTTTTATTTTAAATTTTCTCTTCTCTTTTTTATAATCCTCTGGAAAGCCGACGGCGTTATCCCGGTGGTGTTTTTAAACTGCGTACTCAAATGGGCTACACTCGAATAGTTCAGTAAAAACGCAATTTCGGTCAGGCTCATCTCATTGACTAACATCAATTGTTTGGCTCTTTCTATTTTCTGCAAAATGATGAAATTTTCAATAGAAGAATAGGTTACTTCCGAAAAAACATTCGATAAATACCCATAACTATGATTTAATTTCTCTGCTAAAAAAACCGAACTTTTAAAATTATTGTTATCATCCATATAAACAAGTTCGATAATAGCGTCCTTAATTTTTTGGACCAAAACGCTTTTCTGGTTCTCAACAACTTCAAAACCAAAAGGCGCCAGTTTACTTTTTAAATTGTCAAGACCTTCAACATCAAGGTTTTCGTCCAATTCAATTTCGCCAAAACCTAATGTGCTAAAATTCATATTTTCCTGTTCTAATTTTTCTTTCAAAAAAAGAGTACAAATTGTGTTGATGTCGAACTTTATAAATAGTTTCATAGGGATTAAAATAGGGTTAAAGATAATTAATTTTTTCTTGGTTTTTGCGGCTTATAGATTTAATTAATATTTATAGGGTCCGGAGTTGTTATTTGACTTAACCAAAAAAATACCGTCTAGCTTAAAGTTTAGACGGTATTTTCTCTGGGTCAAAAAAGGTTTTACAATTCTGATAACATTTGCTTAAATTCTTCTTTAGTCTTACCTAATTTTTGCTGGATTTTTCCGTACATTTCGTCTTCTTTTCCTTCTTCGTGCAATAGATCATCGTCAGTAAGGTCAGCATATTTTTGTTTCAGTTTCCCTTTTAGTTCGTTCCAGTTTCCTTTTATTTCTGTAGAATTCATGATATTTTTCTTTAATGATTAATAGTATTGTAAAATTGCAAATTAATCATTGATTAGCTCTTATATCAATTCTTCAGAATGTTTTATAATTCACATTTGTACCTTTAAACCTGATAACGTCTCAGGATCCAGGCCATTTTTTCGTGTTGCTGTAATAGACCGGTAATAAAATCGGCAGAGCCTATATCGTGATTGTCGTTCTCAAATGCAGGAATATAATCTCTGAATTCCGTTACCAGTTGTTCGTGGTTTTCCAGAAGTTCCTGAAGCATATGTTTTTGCGACGCATATTCTTTTGGTGATTCTTTCAGGGTAGAGTTTTCGATAAACTCTTTCATTGTTCCGATCGTTTTTTCACCTAACTGACTGATGCGTTCGGCTACTTCATCGATGTTGTTTTCTAAAATTCTGTATTGGTCCTCAAACAATTTATGCAATTCCATGAAACTGTTTCCTGAAATATTCCAGTGAAACTTTCTGGTTTTTACATATAAGGTCATTTCGTTTGATAAAATCGTGGCTAATATAGTGGCACTCTTCTTTAGGTTTTTCGTTGAAATTCCGATGTTTGGGCTCATAGTTGTTTGATTTGCGGTTTTTTACAAAAATAAAGCAGGAGTCCATTTTATATCTTACATAATTTATAGAAGATGTTACATGAATTCAATGTTGCGGTAACATCTTAATGAATCATTTATTGTAGTTTTGCCGCAAATCAAACTAAAACCCCCTTTTTGAATGAAAAAACAATTACTCATTTTATTACTTTTTACCGCCTCATTTACTGTAGAAGCCCAATCTTATCTGGGATATTTTCAGGACAACTATGCAGGTGTGCAAAGTGTTCTTTTTAATCCGGCTTCCATTGCCGACTCTCGCTTTAAAACAGATGTCAATATCTTTTCCGTAAGCGGATCGGTACAGAATGATTTGTACGGTGTTAATATTTTTGATGTGTATAAAGACGGTTATGATCTGGACCGCGATGCTAAAAGAACTCCTTCTAATGCAAATAACGGCCGTGCCAATTTTGATATTATGGGACCTTCTTTTATGTTCAACATTGCGCCAAAACATACGCTGGCGGTATTTACTAGAGCCAGATCTGTAAGCAATGTGAGAAATGTAAACGGATATCTTATCGATCAGGTAAAAGACGGACTGGATCAATCCGGTAATTTTAACTACAATGCCGGAAACGTAAACGGGGCTTCAAACACCTGGGGTGAACTTGGAATTTCGTATGCTGCTGTACTGTACCAGAAAGACCAGCATTTCCTGAAAGGAGGTTTAACCGCCAAGTATTTACAAGGTGGCGTAAACGGATATGTGCAGGGAAAAGATGTGAAGCTAACCTACGTTGAAAATACAGTTAATCCTCAGGCTGGTGTTCTGGCCTCCAGCGGAGAAATTACAATAGGAGCAAGCCAGGATTTTGAAGCCAACGAAGATTATGATTTTGACTCCGGTTCAAGAGGATTTGGTTTTGATTTCGGACTGGTGTACGAATGGAGACCTGATTATGATCAATACGATTTAAGCAGAGCAACACCGGCCGACAATAATTTCAGGGACTTAAACAAATACAAAGTTCGTTTCGGATTGTCTGTTACAGACATCGGATCTATCGATTACAGAAATGCCAAACAGGATACCTATAATGTAACCGGTGTGGTAACACAGCAAATGATAGATGATATCGATAATATATATGACTTTTTAAACGATAATTACACTAAAACGTCTACTTCAAAAGCAGCAAAGACCAATTTGCCAACCGCACTTCACGCCGATGTGGACTGGAATATGTACAAAAAATTCTATCTGAATCTTAACGGGGATATCAATATGGTTTCGGCCAATAAAGTTAACAGTTATGGTATTGCAGACCGTGTAAGCCTGACACCGCGTTACGAAAGCAGATGGTTTAGTTTTTACGTACCGGTAACCTGGATGGAATATAGCGGAATGCAGGTGGGTTCCGGAATTCGTGCGGGAGTATTCTTTATTGGTTCTGGTTCTATCCTTAGTAATGTAGTTTCGAAAGAATCTAAAGGAGCCGATTTTCATGTAGGAATGAAGATTCCGGTGTATGAAAAGAAATTTAAAGATACAGACGAAGACGGCGTTATCGACAAAGAGGATGCCTGTAGAAAAGTAGCGGGACCGGCAGAAAATAACGGTTGCCCGTGGCCGGATACAGATGGCGATAAAGTTTTTGATAAAGACGATGCCTGCCCGGACACCAAAGGCCCGGCAGAAAATAAAGGTTGTCCGTGGAAAGATAGTGACGGAGATACTTTATTAGACAATGTTGATGCCTGTCCTGCAGTGGCAGGTCCGGTTGAAAATAAAGGATGCCCTTGGCCGGATACTGATAAAGACGGCGTTCTGGATAAAGACGATGCGTGTATTGATGTTCCGGGTCTGGTTGAAAACAAAGGCTGCCCGATTTTAGATACAGACAAAGATGGTCTTAATGATAAAGAAGATGATTGTCCGTTATTGGCAGGCCCTATAGCGAACAAAGGTTGTCCGGAAGTTTCGAAAGCAGCTTTGGAGCAATTGCGTGTAGAGGCAAAATCGATCTTTTTCACAACCGGTAAAGCTACGCTTAATGTTGCGAGAAAAGAAGAAACATCAGGAAGACTGGACGCTATCAAAGAAATATTGAAGAATTATCCAAATGCTAAATTTGCGATAAACGGTCACACCGATAATGTAGGGAATGCAAAAGCCAATCAGAAATTATCTGAAGCCAGAGCAAAAGTAATCATGGATCTTTTGATTGAAAAAGGTGTAAATCCTGCAAATTTAACTTCTCAGGGATTTGGCGCTACAAAACCCGTGAAGTCAAACAAAACCGCTTCAGGAAGAGCGGAAAACAGAAGAACCGAAATTGTTTATTTAGGGAATCTGTAAACACTACTGAATATAATACCAAAAAGCCATTCTTAATTGAGTGGCTTTTTTTATTTTTGCATACTTCTAAAAAAGAACGGCTTCTTTCAAGTAGAAGAATTAAAAAAACAAGAATGACTACACAACAACTACACGAACAAATTCTTCTGAAAAAATCATTTTTATGCGTTGGATTAGATCCTGATTTAACCAAGATTCCACCTCACTTATTAGAAACCGAAGATCCTATTTTCGAATTCAATAAAGCCATAATCGATGCGACACACGATTTAACGGTAGGATACAAACCCAACACGGCTTTTTTCGAAGCGTATGGGATAAAAGGATGGCTTTCGCTTCAGAAAACAATTAATTACATCAACGAAAAGCACCCCGATATTTTTACAATCGCCGATGCCAAACGCGGCGATATCGGAAACACTTCCAGCATGTACGCCAAAGCTTTTTTCGAAGATTTAAATTTTGACAGTGTAACCGTTGCTCCTTATATGGGAAAAGATTCTGTGGAACCTTTCCTGGCTTTCGAAAATAAACACACGATCATGCTGGCTTTGACTTCTAATGAAGGCGCTTTCGATTTCCAGACTTTAACAACAAACGGAAAGGAGCTCTACAAGCAAGTTCTCGAAACTTCCAAAACATGGAAAAACAGCGAAAACCTGATGTATGTGGTAGGGGCTACCAAAGCAGAATATTTTGCAGACATCCGGAAAATTGTTCCGGACAGCTTTTTACTGGTTCCCGGAATCGGCGCTCAGGGCGGAAGTTTGTCTGAGGTATGCAAATACGGAATGAATGATAAAATCGGTCTTCTGGTCAATTCTGCCAGAGCGATTATTTACGCTTCAAACGGAACTGATTTTGCTGAGAAAGCAAGAGAAGAAGCGTTGAAAGTGCAACAGGAAATGGCATCGATTATTCGTGCGAGATAGCGTTAAGAGGTTTCAAGTTTCAAGTTTCAGGTTGCTTTACTTTGAACATAATTACAAAGAAAAAGCTTTGCGTTCTTAGCGTAAAAGCTTGCGGACTTCGCGGTTAAATAACATGAAACCTGAAACAAAGAAAACCTGAAACAAAAAAATTAAATGAAACAATTCTCAGATCAGCTTGGCACCTTACATTCCTTTGAAACGGCACCAAAACGCATTATCTCTCTTGTGCCTTCCCAAACCGAATTATTATACGATTTAGGTCTGGAAGAAAAAATCATCGGAATCACCAAGTTCTGCGTGCATCCGTATCATTTAAAGTCAACAAAGAAAGTAGTGGGTGGCACGAAGAAAATCCACTTCGAAAAAATAAAACTGTTGCAGCCGGATATTATTATTTGCAATAAAGAAGAGAATACCGCTGAGATTGTAGCGCAACTCAGTAGCATTTGTCCGGTTTGGGTCACCAATATCGTGACGCTGGGAGATAATTTCCAGATGATTTCAGATTTTGGCCAGGTTTTCAATTGCAGGACCGAAGCCCAAAAGTGGAACGACAAACTGGCTTTCGCTTTGAGCGATTTCAAAAAATATATGACGGATATTTCAGTTAAAAAAGCCGCTTATTTTATCTGGAAAAATCCTTTTATGGTGGCGGGAAATGATACGTATATCAATGAGTTATTAAAACTGAATCATTTTCAGAACATTTACGAAGACAAAGGGCGCTATCCTGAAATAGAGCTTAAAAAAATGCGTCTGGAAGGCGATCCCGATTTGGTTTTACTGTCGTCAGAACCTTATCCTTTTAAGGAAGAAGATGCTTTTGAAATCGGGCGTTTTACGCATCACGTCAAAACAGTATTCGTAGACGGCGAAATGTTCTCCTGGCATGGAAGCCGGTTGCTAAAGGCTTTCCTGTATTTTAAATTGCTGCACGAAAGACTAAGGGATTAAATTCCAATTTTTTTGATTGTGGTGATTTAAACGCGAAGTTCGCGAAGTTTTTTATTTCAGGAGCTTGTAAAAACCGCAAAGTCCGCAAAGCTTTATGTAAAAACTTTGCGGTTCAATGAATCTAATTAAACGAACTCCTGAATTCTAATGGCGAAAGATTGGTTTTGCTTTTGAATAATTTATTAAAGGACTGCGGATATTCAAAACCCAATTGGAAAGCGGTTTCACTGACACTTAAGGAAGTGGTGGTGAGCAGCTCCTTTGCTTTGGCTATAATTTTATCGTGAATATGATGCTGTGTACTTTGGCCTGTTAAGGACCGTAACATATCGCTTAAATAATTAGGGGAAACATGAAGTGCATCAGAGATATAGGATACAGTTGGTAAACCTAGTCTTTGTACTTTATCACTTTCAAAATAATCGGACAAGAGATTTTCCAATTGGCTTAAGAGCGTGTTATTGGCGCTTTTTCGCGTAATAAATTGTCGGTTGTAAAACCGGTTGCAGTAATTAAGAAGTAATTCGATATGCGAAACCATCACATCCTGGCTAAAAGCATCGATAGAAGAACAATATTCCTGCTCGATATTTTTCATGATCCCGGTAATCATGGTTTGTTCTTTTTCAGAAAGATGGAGCGCTTCACTCACATCATACGAAAAATAGCTGTATTCTTTTATCTTTTTCGCCAAAGCATAATTCTGAATAAAATCAGGATGTATGACCAGCATGGCGCCATAGACGGCACTGTCAACACTCACTTCGGTTGAAATCACCTGTCCCGGAGACATAAAAGTCATGACCCCTTCGTCAAAATCATAAAAATTTTGGCCGTATTTCATTTTTCCCGTAAAGCCTTTTTTGATACAAACGGTGTAGAAAGAATAGACCACACTTTTTAAATTATCATCAAAGTGACACGTAATCTGGCTCAGATCGACAAAACTCACTAAAGGGTGTTCCGGCTTTGGAATTTTTAGTAACGAATGCATTTCTGAAATCGAATGAATGGTGTAGGGCGTGTGGACTTCTTTTTTCATAGCAAAATAGTTAAAGGAAAAGTACAGGAAAAGCTATCGTAAAGATAACCTTTCCTGTTGATTTTTTATTGATCAATTCCGGCCATATTGGCTTCATCATATCGGGCGCCGGTTATGGTACCAAGCGGAATAATATTTTCTAAACGTTTCATTTCGTCTTCCGTGAGCACCATCTGGGCGGCCGCAATGTTTTGCTCCACGTATTTTACGCGTTTCGTTCCCGGAATGGCTACGATATTTTTAGTGGCAATCCAGGAAAGCGCAAGCTGAGAGGCGGTAATTTGTTTTTCTTCTGCTAATTTTTCGATTTCCTTTACCAATTCAATATTTTTCTGAAATTGTTCTCCCTGAAAACGCGGAATGCTTTTTCGGAAATCATTGTCAGGAAAATCATCCGGACTTTTGATGTCTCCGGAAATAAAACCTCGACCCAGCGGTGAGTAAGCGACAAAACCAATTCCCAGTTCTTTTAATGTATCCAGAATACCGGATTCTTCAACCGTTCTTTCAAATAAAGAATATTCGGTTTGTACGGCTGTTAAAGGATGAACCTGATGTGCCTTGCGAATTGTTTCCGATGACACTTCAGACAATCCGATATAGCCTATTTTGCCTTCTTTTACCAAATCCGACATCGCTTGTACCGTTTCTTCAATTGGCGTATTAGGATCAAGGCGGTGTAAATAGTACAAATCGATGTAGTCGGTTCCTAAGTTTTTCAGGGAACGTTCTACGGCTTTTTTAACATATTCCTTTTTTCCGTTAAATTGCCAGGTTAGCTGTTCGTTATCATCAATCTCATAACCAAATTTTGTAGCGATAGTGTAAGCGTTTCGATTGCCTTTTATAGCTTTGGCAATCAGTCTTTCGTTAAATAAAGGGCCGTATAAATCGGCTGTATCCAAAAAATTACCTCCTAATTCAAGCGAACGGTGGATTGTGGCTATTGCTTCGGTTTCATCGGCTTTTCCGTAAATATCCATTCCGGCAATCTGTGTCATTCCCATGCAGCCCAAACCAATATTCGGAACAATAAGTCCCTGATTTCCTAATTTAAATTTTTGTATTGTACTCATAATTGCGGTTTTAAATTTTAGCTCAAAAATTGATACAGCAAAGATCTGACAACAATAGTTTAAGGAAGTATCTAAATCTCGTTTAGTTGTATCCGAAATGAATTTTAACGCAAAGCAATTTAACCGCAAAGCAATTTAACCGCAAGGCACGCAAAGGTTTTTTTATATATTGGACGTTTTATAAAACGCAAAGTTCGCAAAGCTATGTGATAACCTTGGGAACTTTGCGAAAAAGCATTGCGTTCTTCGCGGTTAAATCTCGTGTAGTTGTTTAACCGCAAGGCACGCAAAGGTTTTTCTATATCGGACGTTTTATTAAAACGCAAAGTTCGCAAAGCTATGTGATAACCTTGCGAACTTTGCGAAAACCTTGCGTGCGTTGCGTTTAAATATCGCAAAGTAAATCAACCTGAAACTTTAAACCTGAAACAAAAAAAAACAAAAATGATTTTACCGCAAGGCACGCAAAGGTTTTTTATAAATGGGACGTTTTATAAAACGCAAAGTTCGCAAAGCTATGTGATAACCTTGCGAACTTTGCGAAAAAGCATTGCGTTCTTCGCGGTTAAATCTCGTGTAGTTGTTTAACCGCAAGGCACGCAAAGGTTTTTCTATATCGGACGTTTTATTAAAGACGCAAAGTTCGCAAAGCTATATAACGTAAACCTTGCGAACTTTGCGAAAACCTTGCGAACCTTGCGGTTAAAAATCGCAAAGTAAATCAACCTGAAACTTTAAACCTGAAACAAAAAAACAAAAACTCACCCAAAAAAAGAATGCCGGCATCTCGAAGACGCCGGCATCATTTAACTAACCAAAACCAAAATAATAAATAACCAGTTTATTACATTACAAAGATCAGACATATATGAATCTTATGCTGTTAAGGTTTTGTTATTACTTTGTTGGACATAAGTTAAGATTTTTGAATATTTATTTATAAAGATTATCAAGTTCTTTATAAAATTTAATTATTATAATATAACAACAAATAGTTTTATTTATGAATATCTAAAAGTTTTCTCATTATGTATGCTAAAATGCTAAATGTCAAAAATATAGGTCATTATAAAAATTAACAATTGAATGAGGAAAACCGTTCAAAAAGATAAAACCCGACAGGTTTTTAAAACCTGTCGGGTTTGTTTTTGTTAAAGTGGTCTGTTAAATCTCTAAGAGAAAACTACCGTTTTATTGCTGTAAACCATCGTTTTGCGTTCCGCATGCAGTTTGATCGCACGCGCGAGCACAATTCGTTCGAGGTCGCGACCTTTCATAATAAAATCTTCTACGGAGTGAATATGCGAAACTCTCGCAATATCCTGTTCGATAATCGGGCCTTCATCTAATTCTTCGGTCACGTAATGACTCGTTGCCCCAATAATCTTCACACCGCGTTTAAAAGCCGAGTGATACGGTTTTGCCCCCGGAAAAGCAGGTAAAAACGAATGATGGATATTTATGATTTTATTCTCGTAAAGCGAAATCAGTTTTGGAGTAATAATCTGCATATAACGCGCCAGAACGATAAAATTAATCTGATACCGGTTGAGTAATTCAATTTGTTTGGCTTCCCCTTCTTCCTTATTGTCTTTTGTAAAAGGCACACAGTGAAACGGAATATCAAAACGCTCTGCAATGGATCGCAAATCGTTATGATTGCTGATGATCACCGGAATTTCCACATTTAGCTCATCAGCACTGTAACGCCCCAAAATGTCAAACAAACAATGATCGTACTTGGATACAAACAAAGCCATTTTCGGCTTTTGTTCCTGATTGTACAAGTCCCAGGACATATTAAAATCCGTGGCAATGGTTTGCCTGAACTCTTCTTTTATGGCTTCAATGCTGCTGTTGTAGTGGGTCAGTTCACATTCGAGACGCATGAAAAAAACATTTTGCTCCACATCAACATGCTGGTCGATATAAATAATATTTCCTTCGACTTTGGCGATAAAAGTAGTAACTGCAGCTATAATTCCCTTTTGGTCTTTGCAGTGAATCAGAATCGTTATTTTTTGCATTTCGGTTATATGGTTAATCGGTTAATCGTTTATCTGGTTAATCGCTTACTGGTTGCTTGTTAAATTGTTATGCCGGTCATCCCTATTTAACAAATAACCGATTTAACGGTTAAACAGTAAAAATTATTTTCCGTCCTGCATGGCAAAAACACTTTTTAACAAAGGTGTTGTTCTCGCGCTGATGTTGTTACGGATTTCTTTTTCTTCCACGGCAATCATTTTAAAGACACCTAGCAAAGCCTTGTTGGTGGTGTAGTCGGTCAGATCCGGGTTTACTTTCTTAACCAAAGGGATGGTATTGTATTTATTGATGATTTTAGTCCAAACCACATCGGCACCAACTTTTTCGAACGAGCTTTTGATTACCGGATTAAATTTCCCGTACAAAGCCGTTGTCGTACTGTTTTGCAGATAGCTGGTGGCAGCGCTGTCATTTCCTAATAAAATATTTTTAGCATCGGTAAAAGACATATTTTTTACTGCCGAAACAAATATCGGTGTTGCTTCTTTTACGGCATCTTCTGCAGCGCGGTTCAAGACTTTGATTCCTTCATCGGCAAGAGAGCTTAATCCTATTTTTCGTAAGGTAGCATCTACTTTCTGAAGTTCTTCCGGCATTAAGATTTTCACGGCTTCATTTCTGTAAAAACCGTCAACGGCCGTTAGCTTACTTACCTGTTGTGTAATTCCTTTATTTAAAGCTTCTTTTAGACCGGAAGCAATGTCAACACCTCCAACTCCTGGAAACTGTGAAGATAATTGCGGTAACTGGTTTAATGTCTGTTGTACCTGGGCACAGGAAGTAAGGGAAAATGCAAGTGCCAGAATGATAATCTTTTTCATTTATTGGGGATTTATTAAGTTTCAAAAATACTATTTATTCAAAAACAACGCCACAATTTTATTTCAGCAGCAGAAACAATTTGTTTTAGAATTAACATTACGGCTTATATTCCTGTTTTTAATTTAAAATGTCAGTACAACGAATTTAATTTTGTTAAGGCCAGTACATCCTGACAGAGTAATTCCAATACGTTTTGCTGGAGATATAAGATGGTTCTTTTTCGGATATGGGTTTTCTTTTGCTGTCGAATAATTTTACTCTGATGATTTTTTCCTGACTATCGTCTGCGAGGTCGATATTTCCTTCAGCAGCATCAATCAATTTCTTTTTCTTCAGGTATTCGTCTTTTTTCTCTATTATAAATTCTGTTACGGCTTCATTTTGCGAGACCCTTTCCCCGGCTAATTTCCCCTGCAGATCAAAATTTTCTATTTTTTGCAGTTCATTATTCTGGTACGAAAACAACTGGAAAGCAATGCCGCCATGTTGTATTTGAAGTCTATGATTCAATAATCGAAAACGAAGCACCTGATTTTTAGGATTCGTATATTCCAGCGAACCATTTCCTTCCGCATCGATGGTACTGGATAAAAGTTTATTGGGTTTTGAAAATTGTGCAATTCGTTCGGTATGGGTATGGTATCTTGCATCAGATTGTGCTGATCCGAAAATAGTGCTGAGTAGGGCAGCACATAAAAAAAATAATGATTTCATAGGATGTTATTTTCAGAGACTGTTTCTATTTCTCCAGTAAATTAATTTCTTTCTCGGTTGCATTAACATAAACGGTTAATTCGTCATACGTCCATTTTACTCTTTTATGGGCTGTAACGAATAAAATCCCCGTTCCTTTTGAACCTTTTATCGGAATTTCCAAATCACATTCGCCTGTATTATTGCTAACATTAATGCTTCCCGAAGGCATTCCGTCTGTTTCAACAGGACTTCCCAATTGCTGTACCACTTCTTTGTTTTGTTTTACCTGATAGATAGCATCTTTATACACATCAGAATCTTTCATTAATGAAGTGACTCCGAAAAAAATCCCGGCAATAAACAAACCGAAAAGAACGATAAGGCTTAAACATCCCGTGGGTACAAACCATTTCCAGTTTCTGTCCCACCAGTTTTTCTTTACTTCGGTATAATTTTCTTCCATATAAAAAAGGGTAATTTTAAATTTGAATTTACTACCTGAAAGATATTCTTTTTTCTTTCAAATCCTAAATCAAACCTAAAATTACCCGGTAAAAAACTTAAATATCTGTTTTTAGAATCTTATTTTAATTGTTAAATGCCATAGATTCCTGAAACATGATTTTGTTCAGATCGTTATCTTTCTCATAGACATCCTGAAAAAAGCTAATTTCGCCTGATTCATTTACCCATGAAGTAAAATAACAAATATAGATTGGTACTTTGTTTGGTAATTTAAAAGTAGTTTCTTCTTTACCGTCCATTGCTTTATTGATTCTGTCAGCGGTCCATTCCGGATAATCTTTCAGCATGGCAATGGCTAAATTTTTCGCTTCTTTTACATTAATACAGCCGTGGCTGAAGGTTCTTTTTTCAAAATCAAACAGTGTTTTTGCCGGTGTATCGTGCATATAAATATCTTCGGGATTCGGGAAAATAAATTTCACTAACCCAAGGGAGTTTTCAGGACCCGGTTTTTGTCGCACCATACCATTTTTCATTTCCATATTATGTTCTGCCAGATAATTTGGATTGGATGCAATTTTTGATTTCAGTTCGTTATCCACAATACTTTGCGGAACAGTCCAGTAAGGGCTGAAAACGACTTTATCAATATTTCCGCTAAAGATCGATGTTTTGGTTAAGGAAGACCCCACAAAAACGCGTGATGCCAGTTCTGTTTTTCCATTTTTCACATATACTAATTCAAAAGAAGGCACATTCACCATAATATATTCTTTGTCTTTCACCAGTTTTGGAGAAATCCAGCGGCAACGTTCCATATTAACAGCCAGTGTTGTGATTTTATCGGCTATTGGTGTATTCATATCCTTAATATGCTCTTCGGCTAAGATATAGTTAGGTTTAAAACCATTTCTCAATTTGTATTTCATCACGGCATCCATCATTTCACGATCGTAGACATCGCTTTTGGAATCGTTTTGCAGATCGCCCATTACAAACAATCGGTTTCTTACCTGAGCAATTGTTTTCGAAACAGCATCAGGACGTAAGTCTTTATAAGGAGTTGCCGTTTCGATAGGCGTCCAGGTACCGTCTTTTTCAATTTGTCTGTATTTTTCAAGTGCGCCTTGCAATTTGTAATACTGATCAAAAAGCAATTCGTCATTTTTCTCTAATAAAGCAGGGTTTACAATAAGAGAATCTAATAAAGTTTCATACGACAATTGTTTTTTAGGAAGCATCCAGCCTGTTTTTTTAACGGTTTCGGCATCCAGTCCTTCGTATACCTGGCTCATATAGATAATGTAGGCGCTGCTTAATAAAAGGTCTGAATCTAATTTTGATGGTCTTTCTTTACTTTTGCTGTTAAAGATTTTGTCGATTTCATTTTCATAAGGAATTTCGATTTCCAGTCCTTCCTCATGTGTTACTTTAAGTTTTTGGTGCAGTAATTTACCAAATTCAGTTATTTTGTTGTCTTCATACCAAATTGATTCATAAGCTCTGTTTTGGTATAAGGCAGAAACTTTGCTTTGGTATTTTTTTAAATCGGCATAGCGTTTAAAAAAATCATTCAGCACGTCATTATCTATCACTAGATCAGAATCATTTACGAAATCAAAATAAAAATCATATGATTTTTTACTTTCTGTAAAGTCATTTTTGTTCGACTCAAAAGATGAAGTTATGAATCCTACAAATAGAATTATGGCGAGTGGATATAAAGTTTTCATTGTATTAAATTTTACGTTCTACTTAAGTTGACGTAGGTGAAGTATCGAGTAAAAATTTGGGGGCATTTCTACACTGCTAAATTACTTACATGGCTGGAAAACAAGTTGTTGTATTTTCTTTAAATGTTTCGAAATTGCCATGTCGTTAACATTTTTATAAGACTTATATAAGATAAATCAGATAAGTGTTTAAATTGTTACCCCGGGCATTAAAAAAAAGTTTCTTTTTTTTGTTAACAAAAAGATATAAGGCGGATCAAATATTATAATATTTTGTAAATTGCTCCCTTAAAATTATCATATTCATAAAATGGAACAACAAAAACCATATAATCCTAAAAATAAAGTAAGAATTGTCACTGCTGCCTCACTGTTTGACGGACATGACGCTGCGATCAATATCATGAGACGTATTATTCAGTCAACCGGTGTAGAGGTAATACACCTGGGTCACGACCGTAGTGTTGAAGAAGTGGTCAATACCGCCATTCAGGAAGATGCCAATGCTATTGCCATGACATCGTACCAAGGTGGACATAATGAATACTTTAAATATATGTACGACCTGCTTCAGGAAAAAGGAGCCGGACATATTAAGATTTTTGGTGGCGGAGGCGGTGTAATCCTGCCAAGCGAAATTTCAGAATTGCATGAATATGGCATTACCAGAATTTATTCTCCGGATGATGGCCGTTCATTAGGATTGCAGGGAATGATTAACGATCTGGTAGAGCGTTCCGATTATCCGATTGGAGACAAATTAAACGGAGAAATCGATCATATCGAAAATAAAATTCCAACGGCAATCGCCCGTTTGATTTCGGCAGCTGAGAATTTTCCTGAAATTGCCAAACCGATTTTCGATCAGATTCACACGAACAACGCCGATTCTAAAATTCCGGTTTTAGGAATCACCGGAACAGGTGGCGCCGGAAAGTCCTCTTTGGTTGATGAACTGGTACGTCGTTTTCTAATTGATTTCCCAGAAAAAACAATCGGTTTAATTTCTGTCGATCCGTCGAAAAGAAAAACAGGAGGGGCTCTTTTAGGAGACCGAATCCGAATGAACGCGATCAATAACCCAAGAGTTTATATGCGTTCACTGGCCACACGTCAGTCCAATCTGGCTTTGTCCAAATATGTAGCTGAGGCGATTCAGGTTTTGAAAGCCGCCAAATACGATCTGATTATTCTGGAAACATCCGGAATCGGACAATCGGATACCGAAATTATGGACCATTCTGATGTGTCCTTATATGTAATGACACCGGAGTTTGGTGCCGCCACCCAATTGGAGAAAATCGACATGCTTGATTTTGCTGATCTCGTAGCCTTGAATAAATTCGATAAAAGAGGTGCTTTAGACGCCATTCGTGATGTCAAAAAACAATACCAGCGCAATCACAACCTTTGGGATAAAAATCCGGACGATATGCCGGTTTTCGGAACCATTGCATCGCAGTTTAACGATCCGGGAATGAACACGCTGTACAAAGCGATTATGGATAAGATTGTCGAAAAGACAGAATCTAACCTGCATTCGACTTTTGAAATTACGCGTGAAATGAGCGAGAAAATCTTCGTGATTCCACCACACCGTACCCGTTATTTATCTGAAATTGCCGAAAGCAACAGAGGATATGATGAAACGGCCCTTTCGCAACAAAAAGTCGCACAGAAACTCTACGGAATTTTTAAAACGATTGAATCCGTTTCCGGAAAAGTACCGCAAATTACCAAAGCCGGAATCGACGACACCACTGTCATCCTGAGAGCAGCCGAAGGGCATGACGAAAACAGAATCTTCCTAAACCTTTTACTGAATCAGTTCGACAAAGTAAAAATGGATTTAGATCCGTACAATTGGGAAATTATCCTGAATTGGGAGGAGAAAGTAAACAAATATAAAAATCCGGTATACTCGTTTAAGGTTCGTGATAAGGAAATCAAAATCGCGACCCATACCGAAAGTTTATCACATTTACAGATTCCAAAAATTGCTTTACCTAAATACGAGGCGTGGGGCGATATCCTGCGTTGGAATTTACAGGAAAATGTACCGGGTGAATTTCCTTTTGCCTCAGGATTGTATCCCTTTAAGCGTGAAGGCGAAGATCCGTCCCGAATGTTTGCTGGAGAAGGCGGACCGGAAAGAACCAACAAACGTTTTCACTACGTAAGTGCGGGATTGCCGGCAAAAAGACTTTCAACCGCTTTTGACAGTGTGACTTTATATGGAAATGATCCCGATATCCGTCCTGATATTTACGGGAAAATCGGGAATGCCGGAGTTTCCATCTGTTGTCTTGACGATGCCAAGAAACTGTATTCCGGTTTCGATCTGGTACATGCCATGACTTCGGTAAGTATGACCATCAACGGGCCGGCACCGATGCTGTTAGGTTTCTTTATGAATGCCGCCATCGATCAGCAATGTGAGTACTATATTAAGGAGAACGAATTAGAAAAAGAAGTTGATGCTAAAATCAACCAGATCTACAAAGCCAAAGGTCTGGAGCGCCCAAGATATCAGGGCGATTTACCGGAAGGGAATAATGGTTTAGGATTAATGCTTCTGGGTGTTACCGGAGATGAGGTTTTGCCTTCGGAAGTATATAACGAAATCAAAGTCAGAACCCTGTCACAAGTTCGTGGAACGGTCCAGGCTGATATCCTGAAAGAAGATCAGGCGCAAAATACCTGTATTTTCTCGACCGAATTCGCTTTGCGATTGATGGGTGACGTTCAGGAATATTTTATTACCCAAAACGTTCGTAACTTTTATTCGGTTTCGATTTCAGGGTACCATATTGCCGAAGCAGGAGCCAACCCGATTACGCAATTGGCGTTCACGCTTTCGAATGGTTTCACTTACGTGGAATATTATCTGAGCCGTGGCATGAGCATCAACGATTTCGGACCAAACTTATCATTCTTCTTCTCGAACGGAGTAGATCCTGAATATTCGGTAATTGGTCGTGTGGCACGTAAAATCTGGGCGAAAGCCATGAAAAACAAATACGATGCCAACGAAAGAGCACAAATGCTGAAATACCATATTCAGACTTCCGGACGTTCATTGCACGCGCAGGAAATTGATTTTAATGACATCAGAACGACTTTGCAGGCTTTGTATGCGATTTACGACAACTGTAATTCCCTGCATACCAATGCCTACGACGAAGCGATTACCACACCAACCGAAGAATCAGTGCGCAGAGCGATGGCGATTCAGTTGATTATCAATAAAGAATTAGGACTGGCGAAAAACGAAAACCCGATTCAGGGATCGTTTATCATCGAAGAATTAACCGATTTGGTAGAAGCAGCCGTTCTTCAGGAATTCGACCGAATCACAGAACGTGGCGGAGTTCTTGGGGCCATGGAAACCATGTACCAGCGTTCTAAAATCCAGGAAGAAAGTTTGTATTACGAAACCCTGAAACACAACGGAGATTTCCCGATTGTGGGTGTCAATACCTTCCTGAGTTCCAAAGGTTCTCCAACGGTAATTCCGGCAGAAGTAATTCGCGCCACCGAAGAAGAAAAACAATATCAGATTACCATGCTCGATAACCTGCACCAGTTTCACGAAGCAAAAGTAAACGAACACTTAAACAAACTGCAGGAAGCCGCCATTAAAAACGAAAATCTATTCGCCCATTTAATGGAAGCTACAAAGGTTTGTTCACTGGGTCAGATTACTTCGGCTTTGTTTGAAGTGGGCGGGCAGTATAGAAGGAATATGTAGAATTTTAGTGTTTTATATTTATGGAAAAACCTCTCAGATAATGGGAGGTTTTTTTGTTTTTATGAAAAGAAATAATTGAATGGAATATAGTTTAGGTTACGAAGTTGGGAGATTTCGCCCGGCAATTCCGGGCACCACTTAGTCGAGCAGTGATTGTAAACAATAAAATCCCACACAGTTTGTCATTTCGACGAAGGAGAAATCTTCGTAAGAAACTCCGCAACAGGACGTGATCAACACGCGGAGATTTCTCCTTCGTCGAAATGACAATATTGTGACTATTTTTAATGAAGTTTAAAAAGAGTTCCGAAGGAACAAAACATATTGTAGGGACGGATTTTAATCCGTCCATGACAAAGAAATTCGCAATTGAAATTCATCAGCGCCAGCAAAACTACAAAAATCTATTATCAAATATAGCCCGTGGTTTCAACCACGGATATACAATATGAGAAAGACAATATTACGTTCCCATGGTTGAAACCACGGGCTATGTTTACACCGCTTTGAAATAGCAAAAAAAGAAAATCATTCCCTCGCTAGCGCGAGCGTCCCGCTCGTGAGCTCGGCTCTGCGAAGTCTACCGACTTCGTACCCACTCCAATAATACACAAAGAGAATAAAAAAATAATTGGAACGGAATATAGTGACGGGTACGAAGTCGGGGACTTCGCACATGAATACGTTTATTCATAAAAAAAGCATCAGCCACGATTGGTGCTTTTCTGTTTTAATGTAAATCTTTCGTAGTATTTTTTATTGTATATTTAAAATCAAATCTTGAAGTTATAATGAATATTGTAATAGAAAATAAAGGAATAAAAACAGATTCTTTTTATGTGCCGGCTTTTGTTTTGCTAGAAAGCTAAGTGGTTGTTTTGTATTTATTTGGAGGAGGCTACTACTATGATACTGAGATGTTTCTAAAGGATATTTTTTGTGGCAATATAAAACATGAAAATGTTACTACAAATAAAAGAATGATGTTTGTTGATTATTTTAGAGAGTCGAATTTCAGAGATTTTTTTTTCCTTCAAAAGTTAACAGATACGTTAAAAAAGACGCAGATCTAACCAATCCTTTTCTTGTAAAACTGTTTGAAGATAAATATGTTACAAGGGAAACTAAGATGAATAATCTGGGAGGAACCCAACGAAAGCTATTAAGTTTATATGTAGCTTTTTCAAAAACAAAAGATATAATATTTGATTTAGCAGGACTGGATGCTCAAGGAGCTGAGCTTACATTTAAATTGGTAAAAGAAGCAGTAAAAAATGGGGGTTCGGCGATTTTACTTGATAATTTTCCTGATATGAAAGAACATGCATCAAAATACATTCAGTTAGAATGGAATAAGGATAAGTTACCACCTGTAAAAGAATTTAAATTTAACTTATAGAAAAATAGTAGGAGAGTATCTTGCATTTCTTCAAGTGGGAGGGAAGTGTAGAAGGAATATGTATTTTTTTTATTTTAGTGTTATGAAAAACGCGGTCTATTCTCTTCTATTTCTTTTGGTTACGGTATTTGGGTATACTCAGGATAAGCCATTGCTACCAACAGGAGTTATTATCGATTCGGTAAAAGTGGCAGCTGCCCCAACAGAATCTTACGCCATTTATTTCCCTAA
Source organism: Flavobacterium cupreum (assembly GCF_003996965.1). Taxonomy (GTDB): domain Bacteria; phylum Bacteroidota; class Bacteroidia; order Flavobacteriales; family Flavobacteriaceae; genus Flavobacterium; species Flavobacterium cupreum. Next base: position 193,009 of record NZ_QWDM01000002.1, read on the forward strand.
AAAATACGATGGAAAAACACCATTGGCAGTGGTTTTTATTTTCGAACCGGCTGCAAGAGGCAGAGAAGGCATTGCGCCCTTTATTCCGGCTGCAGAAACGTACCAATATATTTTGGTATGCTCAAATACATTAAAAAATGGATCCACCCAAAACAATATTGGTATCGCCAATCGATTGTTTGATGCTGTATTGGAAAACTATACGATTGATACTTCACAACTGTATATAGCCGGTTTTTCGGGTGGTGCGCGATTGGCCAGTTATTTCGGGATCTCCACGGGCGTTTTTCAGGGCGTAATTGCTTGTGGCGCTTCTTTTAATGATATGGATAAGTTTATACCGCCTTCTAATAATTTTTCCTATGTCGGCATGGTGGGAGACCGGGATATGAATTATCTGGAAATGACAGAAAACAAAACGTGGCTGGACAACGCAAAGATTGTAAACACGCTTTTTATTGCGCATTACGAACATGCCTGGCCTAAACCGTCTCAAATGCTCCGCGCCTTTGACTGGCTGGAACTTCAGGCCTACAGGAAAAATATAAGACCCAAAAACGACACCGTTCTGAAAAGAATTTATGATTCCAATATGAGAATAGCCGATAGCCTAAAGGCGAATAATGAAATGATCCTTTCGGTGAATGCCTATGAAAGAGGAATTACTTTTTTGAATACAACAGATGATAATTTTATAAGAGCTAAAATTTCCGAAATCAAAAAGTCCAAACCGTACAAAGAGGAAACAGCAAAAACGGAGAAGATAAAGGTTTTGGAAAACGAAATTTTAGATAAACTCTGGCATCGCTTCGACCAGGAATTAAAATCGGCTAAACCTGTGACTAATTTTAAGTTTTGGAAATCTGAAATTAACGATCTCAATGTGATGAAGGCAGACGATAACAATCCATTAACCCAAAATATGGCTGTCCGGATATTAAATTGGTTTCAGGTTTCGGTTTATGAAACCGGACAGGAATATAAACGAAATCAGCAAAATGACAAGTTTGCGTATTGTCAGGAATTGTACAAAATGATTACGGAAACCAATTAAAGAAAAAAGTCAGGCCGTGGCAAAATAAAAAAGAAATTAAATTTGCCACGATTTATGTGGCAAAATAAAACAGAATTAATTTTTGCAACAATTTGTGTGGCAAATAAAAATAAATTAATTTTTTGCCACAGCTTTTTTATTGCATAAAAAAAGACAGCTCTGGAAAAGCTGTCTTTCGCATTTTAATTAAAACCAAAAATTAACGACGGAATGCTGGACTTTCGTTTACAGATTCGTCAAGTTTAACTGTTTTTGATTTCTTAGCTGAAACTGTAATCGCATGTTTTACAATTTTGCCATTCTCATTTACTTCCAAAGTGTAAGTTCCGGCTGGATACGCCTCTAAACTTAATGTTTTTGAAATTTCTAATTCATCCGCAGATGCTCCTGTGTACAATAAATTATTGTTTGCATCGAAGATTGAAAAGCTTGATTTTTCAACAGAGTTTAAAGTAAAGCTAATTACTTTTCCGTTTCCGGTTTTTATATACAAGATATAATCCCCTTTTCCATCAATTGCGTAAGTGAAAACAGTTGTTAAAAATACGGCTACAACTAAGCCCAGTTTAGTAAATTTTGTCATGTTTTTTAAAAATTTTAGTTTTAATCGTGGTGTGGCAAAACTACAAATAGAAATTTGAATTTAATGCAAAAAACGATCTTTTTTAAGGACATAAGTTGCTGAATTAAAACTCTTTCGGAGCTTTGTCTGAGCTATGTACGCAATTACTGGGCTTCTGGATGTTTTAAAAGTGATTTTTTTTAATGCCTTAAAAAACAGTCTTTTAAAATTATTAAGAATAATTTTTCAATTGAAAAAAAAAATGATGCTGGTTTAGTAAAAATAGGGCATAAAAAAACAGCTCGATAACCACAAAGAGCTGTTCTTAAACCATCAGTTTTTACTGTACTAAACTTTTTTTAGCCTCATTTTTTATACTATGCGGGTATAAAAAAATTAACGTGCTGCTACGTTACTGTTTTTATCAAAACCAGCTTTGTAAACAGATGAAAATGCCTTTTTTGATAAAACAGTTGTTTCGTCAGTGATGGTAATTTCGTGTCTCACTTTTTTTACATTATCTTCTACTTCTAAGAAGTATGTTCCTTCCGGAAATTCTTCTAAGCTAAAAGTTCTTAAAATTCCATCTTTACCTGATGCATTCTCAGAATAAATTAGATTTCCTTCGTTGTCATAGATCGCTAAGCTTGCTTTTTTAACCTGGTTAAGTGCAAACGTAATTAGTTTTCCATTCGCTTTCAATACATGAAGATTAAAATCTTCATTTCCGTCAATTGCATAAGAGCTTGTTCCTGCAAAAAGCACTGCACATACTAAACTTAATTTTAAACTTGTTTTCATGATTTTCGTTTTTAAATTAATAGTTCTAATTCTCTGATGCTAAATTACTTATATCTTACAGAATCGTACACAACTCTATTGGCTTATTTCGATGCTATATTCTCATTTACGAAACCGTTGTAGGTTAAAATTTGAATTATATTTATCGTTTTAGTTAATTAGGTTATTATTTTTCAATGTTTCGTTTGAATTAAGAGAATGTAAATTAATCTTATGTTCTTACAAAAAATATCATATGTGAAAAATTTAACCGCAAGGAGCGCGATGAAATAAAAAACGCAAAGTTCGCAAAGCTTATCATTCGTAAACTTTGCGAACTTCGCGTAAACTTTAGCGCCCTTGCGGTTAAAAAAAGGCATAAAAAAAACAGCTCAATAACCACAAAGAGCTGTTTTAAAAAACAATTGAATGTTTTTAAACTTTACTAACTATCTAACCTCATTTTTATACTGTATGCGAGTATAAACTTTTCTAGCGTGTTGCTACGCTTGTATTTTTAGCAGTTGAATCTGCTTTATATGTAGATGAAACTGCTTTTGTAGATAAAACAGATGTTTCATCAGTCACAATAATTTCATGTCTTACTTTTTTTGCACTGTCTTCCACTTCTAAGAAGTACGTTCCTGCAGGAAATTCTTCTAAGCTGAAAGTTCTAAGGATACCATCTTTTCCTGAAGCACTTTCAGAATAAAGTAAAGTTCCGGTTGTATCATATATAGAAAGGTTTGCTTTTTTAACCTGATTAAGAGCGAATGTTATTAGTTTACCATTTCCTTTTAATACATGAAGGTTGAAATCATCATTCCCGTCAATTGCGTAAGTACTCATTCCTGTAAAAAGCACTGCACATACTATACTAAGTTTTAAAATCTTTTTCATGGCTTTATTTTTTTAAATTGTTGTTCTTATTTGTTGATGCTAAATTAGTTCAGTAATACATTTTTTATCACAACTCTATTTGCCAATTTATGTGCTATATTCTCATTTACGAAACCGTTATAGGTTAAAATTTGAATTATTTGAGGCGTTTTTGTTAATTCAGTTGTTATTTTTCAATGTTTTTTAAAAAATCAGCAGTTCTTAAATTTTCCGTATTTCTTACAAAAATGAGATATATGTATAAAAACACCCAATTAAATAAGATTAATAAAAAAATAAGCGCGAAAAAAAATGAGACACAAAAAAATCGGCCATTTGATCGATTATTCTCAAATGCTGATTTTTGAAATATCGTGCTTTATTCTCAGTTGCGAAACCGTTATAGGTTAAAATTTGAATTATTTTAGGTATTTTTGTTAAATTTGCTATTATTTTTTAAAGATTTGATCATGAAGACTATCGCCCCGGCTCTTGAAGTCATCTCTAATACCTACGGAAGCTCTTTTGCTTATACGAAGCATGCTCAAAAAACCAATAGTAAAGCCCATTTATGGCATTATCATCCCGAAATTGAATTGGTTTACATCAATGGTGGCGCGGGAAAAAGACAAATAGGAAGCCATGTTTCCTATTATACCAACGGAAGTCTGATTCTGATAGGTTCTAATCTGCCACATTGTGGTTTCACCAATGAACAAACCGGAAATATTAACGAAATTGTAATTCACATTAAACCTGAATTTTTAGGGAATGACTTTTTTGGAATACCGGAAATGAAAAAGGTTCAGAATATCCTGAGCCAGTCTAAAGCCGGAATCGCTTTTGGCGGGGAAACCAAAAAGAAAATAGGCAAGAAGATCGAAATGATGGAAAAACAACCTCCGTTAGAACGTCTGATGACACTTCTGAGTATTCTGGACGAATTGGAATCTTCAGACGAATATACAGTACTCAACGCCGATGGTTTTTCCCTTGAGCTGAATGCACAGGACAGTGACCGGATCAATGTGGTTTTCAATTACGTAAAAGACCATTTTCAGGAATCGATTGCCATAGACGAAGTTTCGAGTCTGGTAAGTATGACCACACCGTCCTTTTGCCGCTATTTCAAAAAAATATCCAACAAAACCTTTACGGAGTTTGTAAACGAATATCGCCTGGTGCACGCCTCCAAACTTCTGGCAGAGAAACCTATTACTATAAATGAAGTTTGCTACGAAAGTGGTTTTAATAATTTCAGCCACTTTAGTAAGTCCTTTAAACAGTATACCGGTAAAAGCGCCTCGCAGTACCGTAATGAACATAAGATCATTATTAAGTAAAGCCATGTTTAACTACAGGGCTTTTTTTTAACCGCAAGGTTCGAAAAGTTTTTTAAAATCCAGCCTTGCGACCGTTGCGATTAAACCTACTCATTCCTTACTAAAAAAGGCCTCAGATTTTTCATATACTATATTCTAAAAAGTTATATTTACAATCCCTAATCAGAAAAAATATCAATATGAAAAACTTTAAATTTTTAGCGTTTGCATTTTTGTTGTGCATTTCCTCAATGAGTTATGCTGCAAAAGTGGATACTTTACAAATTGCAAGTACAGCTATGGGCAAAACCTACAAAGCCGCAGTTGTACTTCCGGGTTCTTATTTGAAAAGCAAATCGACCTTTCCGGTGCTGTATTTGTTGCATGGTGCTTACGGGCATTTTGGCGATTGGTTAAAAAACACGCCAAACAAAAAATTAGTCCAGGGCTTATCCGACCAATACAATATCATTATTGTGATGCCCGAAGGAGAGACCTTTAGTTTTTATCTGGACAGTCCGGTAAACAAGGAAAGTCAGTTTGAGACTTTTATCACCCAGGAAGTCATTCAGAAAGTAGATAAAACGTACAGAACCATTAGTAACAGAAACGGACGTGTGATTACCGGACTTTCAATGGGCGGTCATGGCGCTTTGTACTTGTCGGCCAGGCATCCTGATTTGTTTTGTGCTGCCGGAAGCATGAGCGGGGCAGTAGACATGAGCGCGATGCTCAACCGGGATTCGTCGGCTCAGGTGATTAAATTGATGCAGCCTGTTTTTGGCGATAAAAGCAGTAACTCTGAATTGTACGAGCAGAATTCTGTATTGGGAATGCTCGATAAAATAAAAGCAAACAAATTGCCTTTAATTATAGATTGTGGTGTGGATGATTTTTTGATAGAACCCAACAGAGAACTACACCGAAGATTAGTCTATAATAAGGTAGATCACGATTACACCGAACGTCCGGGAGCACATACCTGGGACTATTGGGAAAATTCACTTCCGTATCATCTGTTGTTCTTTAATAAAATACTGCTTAGAAATCAGATAGTTGTAAAGAAATAACATTAAAGGACATAATAAGAAATAGTAAAAAGTAATAAAATTTATAACAAATTAACTGCATTTGCTTTTTTTGGTTTGATTTTTGGAATACCTTTATATATAAACCTTAAAATATATATAAATTATGAAAAAGATACTTACCCTTTTCGCAGTTGTTGGATTGATAGCGTTTTCAAGCTGTGAAGGACCAGAAGGGCCTCCGGGACAAGATGGCGGAATTTTACTCCCTTATGTTTATGAAATGAATAATGTTAACTTTGCTGGACCCAATTATGCTGTGACTAGCACACCGACAGGAATGTTGTCGGGAGATAATGTTTTGGTATATGAGCTAGTTAGCACAACGGGAGTAGACAGCTGGGCATTGTTGCCTCAGATATATTACTTTAATGATGGTTTAGAAACTGCTCAATATAACTTTAACTTTTCTAAAAACAGAGTTACGGTTTTTATTGATGGAAGTCTAAGTGATTTATCTCAGTTACCATCTACTTTTAGGTTAGGAAAAACATTCAGGGTTGTTATTATTCCAGGAGATGATGGAGTAAATGCAAAAAAGGTAAAAGCAGATTATTCAGATTATAATGCGGTTATTGCAAAATATAATATTGATGATAGTAATGTTAAGAGCTTAAACTAATTGTTAGACCAAAAAACAAAAAGGAGATCTATGGATCTCCTTTTTGTTTTTTGGTTATTAAAGTTTAATTAATCTATAGTATAGCGTCGTCTAACAGGTTCAGGAATATTTACATTGATAGAAGGGTCAAAGGGTTTTTCAGTTATCGTTATAGATAGTATAATCATTGTATGGCCGTTTATTGGTATTGCCCCATAACCTTCAGTCCTCATTTTTGGATGTAGTGAGACTAGTAACGCTTTTTTTTCAATTATTGGTGAAAATTTAAAAGATATATCTTTTATCGCTTCGACGCCATTATCTGGGGTATAGGATCTTTTGTAATTATCAATCCCATATCTACCAATCTCATTTAAATCTTTTCTTTCACAAGGATCTTGATTTTGATCCCTAAGATTAGGTAATGTAATAATTCCATCATCTTTTAGTTGTACATATACTGTTGGATATCCATCACTGTATTTTTTGTCAATTAAATATCGATTGTCGTGAAATTTAGTTCTAATCGTTATTTCATAAGATACATTTTTCGCAAAGGGGAATTCAATTGAAATTGCAGACCCTCTCTTTTGATTTTCTTCCATGACTCCTCTTCTGGTGTTAACTTTTCTTCCTTTATTACTTGCTATTAAAACTAATGCTCCATAATAAGGATTTTGATGAGGTACTCCAAATCCCCTTACAAGATAGCCATTAATTTGAGGATAAGGATTTGGTCCATATACTCCCAGATCCGTTTCAAAACTTTTACCTGAATCCAAATATCTTGTTATAGTACAGCCGCTTTTTGTAGGATTGTATAAGCCATAATGAAAATTTAAGAAAGTTGATTGTTCGGACGATTTATATGCTGTATTATTATTATCTGAATAGTTTGGAATGTCATATACAAGTATTGGCTTTTTTGGCTTTGAGCCATCAGTTATTTCGGAGATATATTCAATGTCTCCATTAATAATATAGGTTTGTGTAGGATTATTAAGAGCTTGGGTTTTCGAATTAACATCTTCTTTATTGTCACAGCTAATGATAATAAAGGTTAACATAAAGTAAAAATAAATTTTTCTCATGATAAAATTTTTAATTATAATGACACAAAAATAATATTTAATTAGATGTAATCTTACTTTTAAGTGTTAAAATATAAGAATTGTATTACTTTATTTATTTTACAAGTACAAAAAAGGAAATCATTACGATTTCCTTTTTTTATGTATTTATGTTTGAAGAAACTATTCGATATCTAAATCCGTAAGTTCTTTTTCTTTTCCAAATTTTAAAGAAACCAAAATCCCTACCAAAAGTGACAAGGCAATAAACGCCAAAGAAGCCCATTCCGGAACCTGAATAAAATCATGTAAGAGCATTTTTAATCCTACAAAGGCTAGTATGGCCACAAGACTGTATTCTAAATAACTGAATTTTGCCAGCATATTTGCCAGGAAGAAATACATAGAACGCAATCCTAGGATCGCAAATATATTAGAACTGAAAACTAAAAACGGATCTGATGTAATGGCAAGGATAGCCGGAACACTGTCTACAGCAAAAAGTACGTCCATCACTTCAATCACAATCAAAGCTACAAATAACGGAGTAGCTGCTTTTTTTCCTCTTTCGGTTAAAATGAAAAATTTCTGATGATCCATTTCTGAGGTGATCGGAATAATTTTTCCAAGTGCTTTGTAAATAAAAGAATCTTTTGGGTGGAAATCCTCTTCTTCTCCCGAGAATAACATTTTTACAGCTGTAAAAACCAGGAATAAACCAAATACATAGGTTGTCCAGGTAAATTTGTTGATCAGCATTACACCAAAGAAAATCATTAATCCACGGAAAATAACAGCGCCCAGAATTCCCCAGAACAAAACACGATGCTGGTATTTCTGAGGTATCTTGAAGGAAGCAAAAATAATGGCGATCACAAAAATATTATCAACGCTCAAAGAAAGTTCAATCAGGTAACCCGTGATAAATTTCATGGAAGCGACCGACGGTTTCAGGTTATCAGGATTTGCAATATAATCGGTGGTGTACAACCAGTAAATTACGCCCGAGAACAGAAAAGAAAGTGTTACCCAGATCAGCGTCCATTTGCTGGCTTCTTTAGTGCTGATAATATGGGGTGTCTTATTGAAAACTCCCAAGTCTAAAGCAAGAATAAAAACAACGGCTAACAAAAACAGAATCCAGACTATCATGGTATTTTTTTTTAATGATTTACAAAGATAGTTTTTGAATTTTAACTTAAAAATTAAATATTAAGAAACTTACTTCGAAATTCTATAAATAGGGGAGGTTTTAAAAACATTTACCATTTGTTTTGTCAGTTCGGGTGAAGTCGAGAACCTTTTCGCTCAATGTGACATATAGGGATAAAAAAAGTGCCATCAGTTATGATGGCACTTTCGGATATAATGTAAGCGATGAATTATAGCGCTGACTTAACAGTTTTGATAATTCTTGCAGCAATTTTGTATGGATCACCGTTTGAAGCTGGTCTTCTGTCTTCCAACCAACCTTTCCATCCTTTTTGAACAGTCATTAAAGGAATTCTGATTGAACAACCTCTGTCAGAAACTCCATAAGAGAAATCGTGAATAGAAGCAGTTTCGTGTTTACCGGTTAAACGTTGGTCGTTGTAAGCTCCGTAAACCGCGATGTGCTCAGCAGTAACAGGTCTGAAAGCCTCACAGATTCTTTCGTAAGTAGCCTGGTCTCCACATGTTCTTAACACCTCGTTAGAGAAGTTAGCGTGCATACCTGAACCATTCCAGTCTGTATCTCCAAGTGGTTTTGGGTGATATTCGATATAGTAACCATATTTTTCAGTCAAACGATCTAATAAGTATCTTGCAACCCAGATTTCATCTCCGGCTTTTTTAGCACCTTTAGCAAATAATTGGAATTCCCATTGTCCGCATGCAACCTCCTGGTTGATTCCTTCAAAGTTGATTCCTGCAGCAATACATAAATCAGCATGCTCTTCTACTAATTTTCTTCCGTGTGTGTTTTTTCCACCTACAGAACAGTAGTACATACCTTGTGGAGCAGGATATCCTCCAACAGGGAAACCTAATGGCAATAAAGTTTTAGTGTCCATGATGAAATATTCCTGTTCAAATCCGAACCAGAAATCACCATCGTCATCAATAGTAGCTCTACCGTTAGAAGAGTGTGGAGTACCATCAGCATACATTACTTCTGTCATTACCAGCCAACCATTAATACGGGTTGGATCCGGGTAAATTGCAACAGGGACTAATAAACAGTCAGAAGATCCACCTTCAGCTTGTTTTGTTGATGAACCATCAAATGACCAGTTTCCAAGTTCTTCTAATGTTCCTTTGAAATTTTCGTGTTCTTCAACTTTAGTTTTACTTCTAAGATTTTGAGTTGGTTCATATCCATCTAACCAAATGTACTCTAACTTAATTTTAGCCATAATAATATAAATTTATTTTTTTTTGTTTTTTCGCTGGGTCAAATATAGATTTATTTTTTTAGTCCTAAAAATTAGGGGGCTATTTTGTTTAGCGGACTATAATTTTTTGCATAAGCGCAATTTTGAGAGGGGTATATTTTTAAAAAAGCAATTTTTAACACCTATAAAAAATAAATTCGTAATAATTAGGCGTGTTTTTTGAATTTCATGCCCAATCGATTGCGAAAAATTGTTTATTTAATCAGGAATAGTAACATAATTTGTTATATTTCTTCAAATCAAATTCATTATTCTTGGTAAAAAGCCTCTTCTGTTGAAAAATCTTCGCATAAAAATCTGTGATTTATGTTTAAAACAGGGCGTTTTATTGCTTATATTTGTTCCTCTTTTTTTAGTAAAAATTAGTACCAATATTTAAAATTATATACATGTCAACATTACGTTTCCAAGCTTTAAAAGAAGCTTCTACCAGAAAGCCAGTACATTTTGAAGAAATTGACAGAAAGTCAAATATTTTCGGCTTAAATGTGTTTAATGAAAAAGCAATGAAGCAATACCTGACTTCAGATGCTTTAAAAGGAGTACGGGATGCTATTCAGCACGGAACTAAAATAGACAGAAAACTGGCCGATTATATTGCCATGGGAATGAAGGAGTGGGCTCTTGCCAAAGGGGTTACCCATTACACCCACTGGTTTCAGCCATTAACCGGAACCACTGCAGAAAAACATGATGCTTTTTTTGAAACTTCTTATGACGGCAGTGATCCTGTAGAAAAATTTGGCGGAGCACAATTGGTACAACAGGAGCCGGATGCGTCCAGTTTTCCGAACGGGGGAATCAGAAATACATTCGAAGCCAGAGGATACACGGCCTGGGATCCGACTTCACCGGCATTTATCTACGGAACCACATTATGTATACCAACCGTATTTATTGCTTACACAGGAGAAGCATTAGATAATAAAATTCCGTTATTGAGAGCTTTATCTGCAATGGATGAAGCGGCTACAGAAGTATGTAAATATTTTGATAAAAACGTAAAAAAGGTAACTGCGACCTTAGGCTGGGAGCAGGAATATTTTCTAATTGACAAAGCGCTGGCCAATTCCCGTCCCGATTTAGTAATGACAGGAAGAACTTTACTTGGACATACATCAGCAAAAGGACAGCAATTGGACGACCATTATTTTGGTTCTATTCCGACCCGTGCCTTAACCTATATGAGAGATTTAGAGCAGGAATGTATGTTATTGGGAATTCCGGTAAAAACGCGTCATAACGAAGTAGCACCGAATCAGTTTGAGCTGGCTCCGATTTTTGAAGAAACCAATCTTGCCGTAGATCATAATTCTTTATTAATGGATGTCATGCAAAGAGTGGCAGAGCGTCATGATTTCAAGGTGTTATTTCACGAAAAGCCCTTTAAAGGCGTAAACGGTTCCGGAAAACACAACAACTGGTCGCTGGCAACCGATACGGGAGTCAACTTATTGAGTCCGAGCAAGACACCGATGAGCAATTTGCAGTTTTTGACTTTCTTTATCAATACGATTAAAGCGGTAAATGACTACGAAACATTGCTAAGAGCTTCTATCGCAACGGCAAGTAATGATCACAGGTTAGGTGCTAATGAAGCACCGCCGGCCATTATCTCGGTTTTTATCGGGGCGCAGTTGACAAAAGTATTATCAGAGTTAGAAAGTGTGACTACAGGAAAATTATCTCCTGAAGAAAAAACAGATTTGAAACTGAATGTAGTGGGTAAAATTCCGGACGTTCTTCTGGATAATACCGATAGAAACAGAACATCGCCTTTTGCCTTTACCGGAAATAAATTTGAGTTCAGGGCTGTGGGTTCCAACGCCAACTGTTCGAATGCTATGACTACGCTGAATGCCATTGTAGCCAAACAACTGAAAGATTTCAAAACAGAAGTAGATCATTTGATTGATTCCAAAGACATGAAAAAAGATGACGCCATCTTTAATGTTTTAAGAGAATACATCAAACAGTCGAAAAAAATACTTTTCGAAGGGGACGGTTACAGCGACGCCTGGGAAAAAGAAGCAGCAAAAAGAGGTTTAAGTAATTTTAAAACCACACCGGAAGCGATTAAAGCAAAAGTTTCAAAACAAGCTTTGGATTTATTTGGCGAGTTGGGAATTTTAAACCATGTGGAGGCGGAAGCCCGCTACGAAATTGAACTGGAAGAATACACCAAGAAAATCCAGATTGAAGGGCGAGTTTTAGGCGACATTGCCAGAAATCATGTTATTCCGACTGCAATCCGTTATCAGAATACGTTAATTGAAAACGTAAAAGGATTAAAAGAAATCTTCGGAAAAGAGTTTGAGACCATTGCAAAAGAGCAGATTGTTTTGATAAAAGAAATTTCAGGTCATATTGAAGGAATCAATTCTAAAGTTCTGGCCATGACAAATGAAAGAAAAACAGCCAATCAGCTGACCGACGCACAAAAAATGGCAGAGACCTATTGCAATAAAGTAAAACCGTATTTTGAAGATATCCGCAATCACTGCGACAAATTAGAATTATTGGTCGATGACGAAAGCTGGACCTTAACCAAATACAGAGAATTGTTGTTTACAAAATAGTTTTTTTTTAGCCACTAATTGCACGAATTTTCACGAATCTGTTTTTTTGTTTTGTAAATAGTGCGATCTAAAGTAAACTACCTTTTTAAACAATTCTAAAAAGTTTAAACATTCAAAAATCATCCGCTAAGGATGATTTTTGTTTTTCAAAAGAAAAAAATTAGTGAAAATTCGTGTAATTCGTGCCAAAACTTTTTACAATCCACTTACGAATCATTCGAAGAATTAAAAAAAGGGATTATCTTTGCACCACATCAACACAAACTAATTTTCATGAGTTCAGATTCTAGCAAAAGGTACGCACAAAGAGGTGTTTCGGCATCAAAAGAAGACGTACACAACGCCATAAAAAATATCGATAAAGGTTTATTTCCACAGGCATTCTGTAAAATTGTCCCTGATTATTTAACTCAGGATTCAGAACACTGCCTGATTATGCATGCAGACGGAGCAGGAACAAAATCCTCCCTGGCCTATATGTACTGGAAAGAAACCGGTGATATTTCAGTTTGGAAAGGAATCGCTCAGGACGCTTTAATCATGAATATCGATGATTTATTATGTGTTGGTGCTACCGATAATATTTTGCTTTCTTCTACAATAGGAAGAAATAAAAACCTGATTCCTGCCGAAGTGATTTCGGCTATTATCAACGGAACAGAGGAATTAATCAACGAATTAAAATCTTTTGGCGTAACGATTCATTCCACAGGTGGAGAAACAGCTGATGTTGGTGATGTGGTTCGTACCATAATTGTAGACTCTACGGTAACAGCCCGCATGAAACGCAGCGATGTAGTAGATAATGCCAATATTAAAGCTGGTGACGTTATTGTTGGTCTGGCTTCTTTTGGTCAGGCGACTTACGAAAAAAGCTATAATGGCGGAATGGGAAGCAATGGTTTAACATCTGCCCGTCATGACGTTTTCGGTAAATATTTAGCTAAAAAATACCCTGAAAGTTACGATGCGCTGGTGCCGGAAGAATTAATCTATTCAGGTCAGGTAAATTTAACGGATGCTGTAGAAAACAGCCCGATAAACGCAGGTCAGCTGGTACTTTCTCCAACCAGAACCTATGCGCCGATTATCAAGAAAATTTTAGACACCTATACTCCAAACGAAATTCATGGAATGGTGCACTGCAGTGGTGGGGCACAGACTAAGATTTTACATTTCGTTCAGAACTTACATATAATAAAAGACAATTTATTTGCTGTTCCGCCCTTGTTCAAATTGATTCAGGAACAATCAAAAACAGACTGGAAAGAAATGTATCAGGTTTTCAACTGCGGCCACCGTATGGAAATTTATGTACCGGAAAATATTGCACAGGATATTATTGCGATTTCAAAATCATTTAATGTTGAAGCGCAAATCGTGGGCAGGGTAGAAGCAGCTGATGCTAAAAAGCTTACTATTACCAGCGAATACGGAACATTTGAATATTAGTTTTTTTGAGTTGCAAAGGGGCAAAGGTTCAAAGGTACACAGGTTATCGCTGTAGAGGCGCGTTGTAGAGACGCACAGCAGTGCTTCTAACTATTATAGGAGAATTGCCAAATATTTATATATTAATTTATTTCACCATATAAGTACTATAAGTTCATTTAAGAATTAGGCTCAGTGGAGTAAATGTAGAATGATGGAAGTTTAATTTGGATTGGGCAAAATCAGGCTAAATGAATTCAATTGTCAGGCTGAGCGAAGTCAACGGGAAGGCTAAACAAATTCAAATTGTCAGGCTGAGCGAAGTCGAAGCCCTCTTCTTAATTTACAAGACATAGCCTTCATTTAGAATGCCAATGGCTTATATTATCTTATAATCACTAACATGGTAAAAAAATCAAGCATATGTACGAATTACTTTTTTGGAAATATTTAGACGAAATTTACCTGAACCATCACGAAGTGTACGAAGCCCTTGTGGAAGAACAGGAAGTAGAAGGCCTGGAGAAACTTCCGGTGGATGTAATTATGAACCGAATCAGATCGGTATTTTCGCAATGGGAAAAAGTAGATGACAACAGCTGGAAAAACACGGCAGGAAAAGGTGCTTTTCAGGTGATAACAACACCACAAAGCGTACGAATCGACTGCTACGGAACCGAAGGCAAGACCATGAATCAGCTGGTAAGCCTGATGGAAGAATTCAAATGCCCGTTGTACGATCCGCAGGTGCCGGAACGCTATGATGAAATGAGTGAATAATTAAACTTTGCGAAACTTCGTGAATCTCTGCGAAATGGCTTTAAAAAAAAGGCGTGCAAAGATTTCACAGCGCTGCACTACGAACAAAAAAAGTATGAGCACAACATCAAATTTCAATTTCTCAGACCCCGTCATTTTAGAAGATGACTTCGTTTTATTGCGTCCTTTGCAGGAATCAGACGTCGATAATTTAGTAGAAATCTCGATCAACGAACCGGAAACCTGGAAATATTCATTGGTTGGTGCTGACGGAAAAGAAAATCTGATTAATTATATTAAGTCTGCTGTAAAAGAACGAGAAAATAAAAAAGAATTCCCCTTCATTGTTTTCGATAAAAAATCTCAAAAATACGCCGGTTCAACCCGTTTTTACGACATCCAGCTGGACTACAAAACGGTACAATTAGGCTATACATGGTACGGCTCTGCATTCAGGGGAACCGGACTTAACAAACACTGTAAATTCCTGTTATTGCAATTTGCTTTCGAAACACTCGGAATGGAACGTGTAGAATTCCGTGCCGATAATAACAACGAGCGCAGTATTGCCGCCATGAAAAGCATCGGCTGCAAAGTCGAAGGCGTTCTTAGAAGTCATATGCCAACATCAAACAGCGATGTGCGTCGCAATTCGATAGTACTGAGTATTCTTAGAAACGAATGGTTCGATGAAGTAAAAGAAAACCTGAAAAGAAAACTTTAAAACTTTATTTCCGAATCAGTCTGATAGCGAGTTACATTGGTATTACCGTTGAATATTCGTTCCCGGTTTGGAATTAGCACCCGAGCGCCAGCGAACAGGCGAAGCAATTTTAAAAATTGGAATTTAAAAACCTATCCGTCTTTCAAAAGTAAATCCTGCTCTTTTCGTAGTTTTATAACCAATTGATCTATATAGGTTTTTATTTTCTGAGGCAGTAATTTCCAGTTGGCATCTTTCTTAAAACTTCTGCCCAAATCAAGTTCAGATTCCACTGCACGTATGGCGTACTTTTTATCCTTATAAACCGTAATAATTTTAACGCGTTTGATGTACTCGTTTTCATCCCTTGTTCCATACACAATTACAGGATCAATGTAACCGTCTCCGTCCAGGTCTTTGACAGAGCAGTATTTCGTCCAGAACCAAATATTTGTTTCTGCTTCTTCATTATCCACTAAATCGTTAATCGTCCATCGCTCCCGAAAACCACCGTGATCATTCATCGCGCAAATGGCCTGAATTTTAGTGTTTAAAGTGTCTTTTTTCGAAACAATCTTTCTGTTTTCGAATAGAACCAATTCACAAACACCGCTTTTGTCCTGAAACTCGTAGGCCCTGTAAATAGGAAAATCACTTAAGCCATTAACTTCTCTTTGAATGATCTGCTCTTTGTTTAATATGAAACTGTCTGTTTTTTGCGAGAAAGCGAAAGTAGAAATCGAAAGAAATAAAACTAAAATATAATTTTTCATGAATGAAATTGTCTTTTAACAAATCAAAGATATTTAAAAGTAATGGAGATTGAAGCGTATTTATATTTTTTAAAAGACATAATTTATTGTAATTTTCAAACCTGAAGATTGTATTAAATCGTTTTAGTAAGATATTGATCTTACTAAATTTAAATTTAAAATAAAAATAATGAATATGGTGAACAGTAAAAGTTTCCTTTTCGGATCATTAATCGTAATGTTTGGTGGTCTGACTACAATCCACGCGCAGAAAAAAGCCAATACACTTAAGGATTTAATTCAGTACGTCGATCCCATGATCGGTACGGCAAAAATGGGGCATACCTATCCTGGAGCAACCGTTCCGTTTGGAAGTGTACAATTAAGTCCTGAAACCGATACCATCGCGTACGGCTTAAACGGCAAATACAATGGTGAGGTTTATAAATATTGTGCAGGATACCAATATGAAGACAAAACCATCGTCGGTTTCAGTCACACGCATTTCAGCGGGACGGGCCATTCGGATCTGGGTGATTTTTTAATTATGCCAACCACCGGAAAATTACAACTGAATCCCGGAACCGCAGCAAAACCGCTATCCGGATATCGATCCGCATTTTCCCATGCAACAGAAAAGGCAGCGCCGGCGTATTATAGTGTTTTGCTGGAAGATCACAACATCAAAGCGGAACTGACGGCTACAACGCGCGTTGGAATGCATCAATATACTTTTCCGAAGTCAGACGAAGCCCATATTATCCTGGACTTAACTTCGGGGATTTATAACTATGATAAAAAGAATGTCTGGACTTTTGTCCGTGTAGAAAACGATACTTTAATTACCGGATACCGCCAGACCAACGGCTGGGCGAGAACCAGAACGGTTTATTTTGCGATGTCTTTCAGTAAACCCATTAAAAGTTACGGACAGGCGGCTTTGGAAAAAAGTGTTTACAGAGGCTTTTGGGGCAGATTTGATCAAACGAAAAACTTTCCGGAAATGGCAGGTCAAAACCTGAAATTGTTCTTTGATTTCAATACAGATGAAGGCGAGAAGATCAAAATAAAAATGGCCCTGTCTCCGGTAAGTTCTGCCGGAGCGCTTGAAAATATGAAAAAAGAAATTCCGGACTGGGATTTTGAACGTGTTAAAAAACAAAGTCAGGAAGTCTGGAATAAAGAATTGAATAAAATTCAGATCGAAACACTTCAGAAAGAAGACCTGGTGAACTTTTATACGGCCATGTATCACGCCTTTTTAGGTCCGACAGAATATATGGACCTCGACGGAAACTATAAAGGGCTGGATATGAATGTTCACAAAGCCGAAAACTTTAAAAACTATACCAGCTATTCGTTATGGGATACGTACAGGGCTTTGCATCCTTTATTTAATATTGTTCAGCCGAGCCGAAATTCAGATATGATTAGTTCGATGTTGGCGCATTCGAATCAGAGTGTACATAAAATGCTGCCGATCTGGTCGCATTATGCCAATGAAAACTGGTGTATGATCGGATATCATTCCGTTTCTGTAGTGGCCGATGCGATTGTAAAAGGAAATGGAGATTTTGACCGGGAAAAAGCGCTACAGGCGTGTGTGAATACTGCCAAAGTGGGATATTACGATGGTCTGGACTATTATATGAAAATGGGTTATGTTCCGGAAGACAAAAACGGGGCATCGGTTTCCAAAACCTTAGAATATGCTTATGATGACTGGGCGATTGCTCAGGCTGCCAAAAAATTAGGGAAAACTGAAATTTACAATGAATTCATAGAAAGATCTAAAAACTATAAAAACGTGTATGATGCCAAAACAGGTTTCATGCGTCCGAAATTAAACGACGGAACGTTTAAGAAAGAATTTGATCCGTTAGACACGCACGGGCAGGGTTTTATTGAAGGAAATTCGTGGAATTACAGCTTGTATGTACCGCAGGATCCAGCAGAAATGATTAAAATGATGGGTGGAAATGACAAATTCAATGTAAGACTCGATTCGTTGTTCAACATGCATCTTCCGGATAAATATTTCGAAAACACCGAAGATATCACCAGAGACGGAATCATCGGAAACTACGTTCATGGCAATGAGCCTTCACACCATGTCGTGTATTTATACAACTGGACCAATTCGCCGTGGAAGGCACAGGATAAGATCCGAATGATCCTGAAGAAAATGTACCGAAACGGAGCCGACGGTTTAGGCGGTAATGACGATTTCGGACAAATGAGTGCCTGGTACATTTTCAGCAGTTTAGGTTTTTACCCGGTAGCTCCGGGCTCTGACGAATATGCTTTGGGAAGCCCGCTGGTTAAAAATGCAATCTTTAACTTAGAGAACGGCAAAAATTTCGAAGTGGAGACGGTAAATCAATCGGATAAGAATGTGTTTGTGAGTAAAGTGCTTCTAAATGGAAAACAGCTAGACAAACCTTTCCTGAAACATTCAGATGTATTAAATGGTGGTAAAATCACTTTTTATATGAGTGCTAAACCGAATAAAAAGAAATATTAGGTTGCGCCAGCTAAACCTGACAGGTTTTTAAAACCTGTCAGGTTTCTGGATACAGAAGCTTCGACTCCGCTCAGCCTGACAGATTATTTTACTTCACTCAGTTTGATGTCACCCTGAGCGAAGTCGAAGGCTTTTGAAAAGGGTAGGGCTTCAACTTCGCTCAGCCTGATAAAATTCGTGAAAATTTGTGTAATTCGTGGCAAACAAAAAGATTAAACATAACAGAGTTTCCAAAAACTTCACGAAATTTGCACTTCAAATAAAATGACAATCCATATGAAAATAAATCTAAAATCGGGAATTGATAAATTGCTTTTCGGAATGAAGCAAAATGATGTAACAGCTGCTTTGGGAAAACCGGATAAAAATTATACAGACGAAGACGATAATGTTATTTTCGTATACAATGCCCAAAAAATCAGACTGACATTTTATCAGGAAGAAGAGCTGAAATTAGGGTATTTGGTAGCTTCCAGTAATGATTTGGAAGTTTTCGGATACAAACTGATCGGAAGAAAAATTGCGGATGTAAAAAAAGATCTGGCAACAAAAGGAATCACAAAGTACAATCAGGAGACTTTTGATACGTTCGAGAATTATTTCAACGAAGACAACTGGTTTATTCTTCAGACGGAATTCGATGAAGTGGTAAAGTTTGAAATCGGAGCGATAATCAATGACAAAGATGAATTTGACTGGAAGTTCCCGGTTAAGAAATAATATTACTGTCAGACTGAGCGAAGTCGAAGTCGCGCAAAGTGATTCGGCTTACGGGGACTTCGACTTCGCTCAGTCAGACGACAAGAAAACATTGTAAAAAAATACAAGACATAAAAAAAACCGACAATCACTTGTCGGTTTTTTTATGTTTGAGATTAAAAGATTATCCTTTTAACCATGCATTTCTAAGTTTGTCTTTTGAAGCATCAGTACCTTTAAAAGTTTCTGTTTCTTCAGATGGTAATTTTATGGTTCCTTTTATAGTCTGCGCTGCACCGGCACGTTTGATTTCCAGTGTGATCGGATCGTTTTCTTTCCAGTTTTCACTTTCCGTGATTAAATCATAGATATTGGTTAAAGAATAGGGTTTGCTATTGACAGATACAATGATGTCACCGCCTTTTAAGTTTAAATTCCTGAAAAACTCATTTTGCTCAATATCAGGACGAACTATGATTTCTTTGGTTTGTTTATCAATACTGATATAAGGTGTTTGTCCTTTTAGGAAAACAGGTCCTGCTTTTTTCTCCATTGATTTTGTTACCCCCACTTTAGCCAAATAAACATCGTAAGGAATTGGAGTGGTTCCCTGTACATAGGTTTTCAAAAATTCTCCCACTTCAGGATATGTCAGTTGTGTGATTTTAGCAAAAAGCTCATTGTCATTGAATGGTTTTTCGATACCATATTCATTAGACAATTTGTGCATTAAGTCCAGAATACCTCTTTCTCCGTTGCTTTTTTCTCTGATGATAATATCGATACACATTCCGATTAAAGCACCTTTTTGGTATACGTTTAAGTATTGGTCTTTATAAGGCTGCTCTAAAACATTGGCACTCATTACTGTAAAGGACATCGTATCGTTCAGGCTTTTTGACTGTTGGATTTTATCTGCAATACGCGTATAGAATTCCGCTTCAGTAATTAATCCCTGATTGATTTGGAAAAGATTGGCAAAATATTCTGTCACCCCTTCGTACATCCATAAATGCTCAGACATTTTTGGCGCATTGTAATCGAAATACTGAATTTCTTTGGAGTGAACGGTCAACGGTGTCACAATATGGAAAAACTCATGAGAAACGACGTCTTTCATAGATTCTACCAGTTTTTCTTTAGGCATAGACTCCGGTAACACAACCGTTGTAGCTGTTGGGTGCTCCAAAGCTCCGAAACCGTGTGCATCGTCTTTGGCCATGCTTGACAAATACAACAAAACAGTATATTTTTTAGTGGCGTTTACCTTTCCTAAAAAGTTTTTCTGAGCGGTCATCATTGTTTTCATTTCCGGAGTGATGCTTTCTGCCGTAAATTTTCCTGTTGGAGAATAAACCGCAATCAGGATATCCATTCCGTTTACATTAAAAGTCGTGTAATCCGGTTTAGAATACATAATTGGATTTTCGACCAAAAGAGCATAACGTGGCGTTGTAAAAACATCGCTTGTTTTACTTGCATCCTCGTCTGTCATTGAAGTCGCTCCCCAAAGTGTTTCAGGATGCGTAATAGTCACTTTGTAAGGTACATCTAGTTTGTCCTGAAAATAACCTACAAAACCGTGTGTGTTTACCATGAAGTTAACTCCTGCGTTAATGTTGGTTCCTGCAGGCGAGAAAACGTCATCATTACCAAATCCTGTTCCTTTTTCAGTGTCAAAGGTATCCCCAACCAGGTAGGTTACTTTTTGTAATGTTTTTGCATTTGAAATCGACCATGAATTATCGTCAATTCTTTTAACGGCCAATTCAGTTCCCTTGGCATCATACGCTTTAAAATCGCCTGAGTATTTACCGTAGTTATCGGTAGAGTAGGTTCCCGGTACTGTTTTTGGAATGCTGTATGTTATTTCATCTGTTTTGATTTCCGGTGCTGTAACTGTTACCAGAACTTTATCGTCTTTTACGTCAGTAAGATTAATGTTAACATCTACAGTATTTTTTTTCGCAGCTCCGGCAGAACCGGTTTTACAACTCCACAATGTTACTGCGAGCGCTAACGTGTAAATTATTTTTTTCATTTGCTTGAGTTTAGTTATTCGTGTTTGACTTACAAAACGTAAAATTGTTACAGAATTGTTATAAAACTTATAAAAATAAAAAAAAAACTCCTGAATTCCAGGAGCTTTTTTTAGTCTAGTTTATTCTTTATATAATATTTTCCATCCAAATCTTCATCAAAATCATCAATTTTAACGGGTTTCGGTTTCGGTTTATTTGCTAAGGCCTTCTTTTTCCACATCTCGAATTTTTCAAGAGGCATCTTCTTCTTCAGGATTTCCAGTACTTCTTTTTCTGCCAATCCAAATTCTTTTTTTATAATTTCAAATGGATTCTTTTCTTCCAAGGCTAACGAAACAAGTTTTTCCGTTTGTTCCCAATTCAATTCTTTGCGGTTACTCTTTTTCATCACGTGAAAATTAATTCAAAAATAGGGTTAATGATTAGTAGATTGATTTTCAATTTATATATCAATATTAATAAAAAAAATAATTAGTTGGTTCGATCAATGCTGTTTTTTTTATGATTTTAACTGTTTTTTGCAGATCTTGATTTTTGAAAGGGAATATGAAGTAATTTTTTTAATTTGTTATTTTCCTCCGGCAGCATATGAGTGTCTACGCCATAGATTAAATCTTCTTTCGGTAAGGTTGTAAAAGTTCCGAAAAGGCGGTCCCAAATCGAAAAGATATTGCCATAATTACTGTCTGTATAAGGCAGGACATAATGATGGTGTACCTTATGCATATTGGGGGAAACGATAAAATAGCTCAAAACTTTATCCAGCCTGACAGGCATCGAAATATTGGCGTGATTGAACTGCGAGGCCACGACTGAAAGGGACTGGTACAAAAACACCATCCACATCGGACTTCCGACTAGTAGGACTCCAAAAGCAGTAAATAAAAAACGGATCACACTTTCGCCCGGATGATGCCTGTTGGCCGTTGTGGTATCGATCCAGGTATCGGTATGGTGAATAAGATGAAAACGCCATAGCACCTTCACTTTATGTTGGGTAAGATGTGCTAAATAGGCGCCAATTAGATCTAAGAGCAACAATCCGGTAATCGTATACAGCCAGATTGGGATTTCGGGCAGCCAGTTTAAAATTCCAAAATGATTTTGAGTGGTCCATGCGGCTGTTCTGATTAAAATAAAGGCCAGTATGAAATTGACAATAATGGTCGTAAAGGTGAAAAAGAAATTGATACCCGCATGATTCCACTTTTTGTATTGCATCTGAAACAGCGGAAAGGTATTTTCAATTAACCAAAAAATAGTGATGCCTCCCACCAGAATTAAACTTCTGTGTGAGGAAGGAATCGTACTAAAGTATGCAATTATTTCATTCATAACAGTGGAGAGTATAATGTCAAATTTAAGTAATTTAATGAAATAATAATATAGATTTTAATAGATATATGTTTGTTTAATAGATCCTTAGCTTTGTTGTGTTTAAAAAAAAAAGAGAAAAGTAAAAATGGGACTTTACTTTTCTCTTTATACTGCATCATATCATCGTAATTATGATTTATTAATATTTACCTTTTGATCAGGCTGATAATAAACAACAAAACCCATGCACCTCCGGCGGCTATAATAATCTGCGAAAGCAATCCGCCTCCGCCAATACCGAGTCTGGCAGCCAGCCATCCTCCGAAGATTCCGCCAATAATACCCACAACAATGTTACCCAGAAGGCCAAACCCTGCGCCTTTCCATAATTGACCGGCTAACCAGCCTGAAATTGCTCCGATAAGTAAGAAATATAAAAACTCCATAATTTATGTTTTAAGGGTTATGTAATAGTTGATTTGATTATTTGTGCTTTTCGGAATGATACCGACAGCGATATTACCAGGAAGGCCCGAAACCGCCGCCTGAGATTGCTTCTATAAGTAAGAAATAAAACTCCATAGTTTACTGTTTTAAGGGTTATGTAATAGTTGATTTGATTATTTGTGCTTTTCGGAATGATACCAAAGGCGATATTACCAGGAAGGCCCGAAACCGCCGCCTGAGATTGCTTCTATAAGTAAGAAATAAAACTCCATAGTTTACTGTTTTAAGGGTTATGTAATAGTTGATTTGTTTATTTGTGCTTCTTCAGAATGCTTTTGTAACAGGTTTTTATAGATAAAACCACCCAGGAGGGCACCTGAAACAGGAGCGGCCCAAAACAGCCAAACCTGAGATAAGGGGCCGCCGCCCACAAAAAGCGCCTGAGAAAGCGATCTGGCAGGATTTACGGAAGTGTTGGTAATCGGAATACTAATCAAGTGAATAACAGTTAAGGTAAGACCGATGACAATTCCGCAAAAATTACTGTTGGCAAATTTGTCTGTCGCCCCCATGATTATAAGGATAAAAAATAAAGTCAGTACAAATTCGGCTATAAAAGCAGCTTGTAAAGAATATCCATCAGGAGAAAATGCGCCAAATCCGTTTGAGGCAAAAGCCCCCGCTTTGGTACTGTCAATGGCAAAGCCGGCTTTTCCGGATGCTATGGTATAAAGTGTTCCTGCTGCGGCTATGGCTCCCACACATTGTGCTATGATATAGGGAATAAGATCTTTGGCAGGGAATTTACCTCCGGCCCAAAGGCCTAAGGAAACGGCAGGATTAAGATGCCCTCCGGAGATATGTCCGACTGCATACGCCATTGCCAGTACGGTCAGTCCAAATGCGAGTGCGACACCTGCAAATCCAATCCCCAATTCTGGAAATCCGGCAGCAAAAATGGCGCTTCCGCAGCCTCCAAAAACCAGCCAGTACGTTCCGAAGAACTCGGCAAATAATTTTTTCATGATAAAATAATTTTAATTAATAGTTGATTGTTAAAGGGTGTATTGGTATGCCCATAAAATCAATACAATCTGTAAGGGCAAACGTATTAATAAAATAAATTTCACGATAGAATAACTTCCTTTTTTCTTTTGAAACATATACAGATTAGCAGGAAAAACAGCCACTAGCAGGGCTATGATTCCCCAGGCTGCATAAGGCGTAGCAACAGGAAGCGTGAGCAGTATGCCCAGAATAATTTCGGCAGCTCCGCTTAAAAGATTTAATAACTTGGGATTTGGAAAAAAGGGGGGAATGATCCTGATGTACATTCCCGGATTTTTAAAATGATTGATTCCGGCAATTATATAAAGAAAAGCCATTACGTACAAATGCCAGGGTAGATTCATGGTAAATATTGTTTTACCACGAATTTATAAAAAAATTAACAAATATTATATTATTAAGTTCATCTTTTTAGAACTATACAATATAAGTTACTTTTTACGCTTAAAATTTACGTTCATTATAATGATTGCCAGAATGATCAGCAGAATACCGACCCATTGAAGGAAAATTACTTTTTCATCCAATAAAACATACGCCATCATTACCGAAACAGGAAGTTCCAGTGCTGAAACAATGCTTCCCAAACCAATTCCTGTGAGCGGAAAACCAATATTCATCAGCATCGGTGGTATGATAGTTCCGAAAAGGGATAATACAATTCCCCATTTCAGGAAAATAGCCAGATTGAAAGGAGTCACCTGAGTGAAAAAAGCAAAAGTAAATACAATCACTGCCCCGCCCAAAAGCATGTACAGGCTGCGTTGTGCCGATGAAATTTCGGTGGCTACACGATTGGCGGTAAACATGGTAGTAGTAAAAGAAGCCGCCGCCATAATGCCCCATACAAGGCCTCTCCAGTCCAGGGCGATATCGTTATGAATAATGTTGGTAGCCAGAACAGTTCCAATCAGTACAATACATACCGCGAAAACCTTTTGTTTCGACGGTAATTTTTTTTCTAAAATCATTTCCAGTAAAACACCCATCCAGACGGTCTGCATCAATAATACAATACCAATGGAAACGGGAATGAATTTTACAGCTAGATAATAGAATAAACTCGTCATTCCCAATGAAGTACCGGCCAGCATCAGGCTGAAAATATTTTTGGGTGTAGCCTTTACTACGTTGTCTTTGTGTTTTATTTTCTGAAAGGTATTGATCAGCAAAATACCAATAATTCCAAGTATAAATTGAGAGGTTGTTACTTCGGCAGTTGTATATCCTTCTGAATACGCCATTTTTACAAAAGTGGCTAACATTCCGTAAGTTGTAGCTCCTAAAGCAACAAAAAATACTCCTTTTAATACATTATTTTGTGACATCCTAACTCTTTTGTTTTAAAAATTCAAGCCGGCAAAGGTAAGGTATTTTGTTTAGGATTTGGTATAAAATCTGTAAAAACCTTGTAGTAGTGATAATGTGAAGGTGTGATTTGAGGTTTAAATTATTGATTTGGCAGAAAATGGCTGTTTTTTTTGACCGCAAGGAACGCAAGTAAATTAATAATGATTATTGGCAAATGGGGAGAAGTTCGCAAA
The DNA here is from genome assembly GCF_003996965.1 of Flavobacterium cupreum. Taxonomy (GTDB): domain Bacteria; phylum Bacteroidota; class Bacteroidia; order Flavobacteriales; family Flavobacteriaceae; genus Flavobacterium; species Flavobacterium cupreum. The sequence goes on from NZ_QWDM01000002.1 coordinate 218,665, forward strand.
GCTTTGTGGTTGTGAGGATGGAGTTTCCTTTGTGATTAAAATATAAAACAAAACGACAGCCACAGCAATAAAAAACCATCAAAAAATAAATTCTGATGGTTTAGTTTATACTGAAAAGCAATCCGAAGAAATTACTTTACAGGCTGAGCGTTATACGTTTCGATTTCGAAAACCAAAGTAGCGTTTGGCGGAATTACACCTCCTGCACCTTTTTCTCCGTACGCTAAAGGTGCGGGAAGAAAGAATATGGCTTTTTCGCCATCGGTCATCATGTCAAGGGCTTCAATGAAACCAGGAATCATTCCGTCTTTTTTACCTACTACAAAAGGAAAAGCCTGATATCCTTTTTGGGCATCTCTGTTGGCATCGTATTTACCATACGCTTTTGCTACATTGGCAATGCTGCTGTCAAAAAGATTTCCATCTTCGAAATAACCGGCATAGTGAAAGTAAATGTTAGATCCTTCCGGTAATTTTACACCGGATCCTTTTTGTGTAATTGTGTATTTTAAGCCTGAAGCCGTTGTAGTGGCAGTGGCTTTAGTAGCGGCAAAATAAGCGGCTTTCTCTGTTACTACTTTTTGGTTTTCCGCTTTTTTAGCTTCTCCTTTTTTGGCATCATCAATGATTACTTTTACAGCATCAAATTTCTTTGCTGCCGCACCTTTGCGGGTGATCGTAATTTTTGTCATGATATCATCCTGAACTATTTTATTTACCACGTCCATTCCTGAAACAACATGGCCAAAAATAGTATGTTTTCCGTTTAACCACGGTGTATCTTTATGTGTGATGAAAAACTGACTTCCGTTTGTAGCCGGACCTGAATTGGCCATGGCCAGAACACCGCCTTTTTCGAATTTTAATTCCGGTACGAATTCATCTTTAAAAGAATAACCCGGACCTCCTGAACCGTTTCCGTCAGGATCACCACCCTGTATCATAAAGTCATTGATCACTCTGTGAAATTTCAGTCCGTCATAAAATGGTTTTCCTTTCAGTTTCTCCACTTTTACATTCGGATTTTTACCTTCTGCCAAAGAGATAAAGTTAGCCACCGTTACAGGAGCTTTTACATATTCCAATGATAAAACGATATCGCCTTTAGTCGTAGAAATGGTTGCAAAAATCCCTTCTGCCGGATTTACAGTTTTAGTAACTGCTTTGGCTGTTGTTGTTTTTCCGGCCGTTTTTTTTGCAGTGGTTTTCTTTGTCGTTTGTGCCTGAATATTTACTACTGCAAGGCAGAATAAGAATAGAAATTTAAATTTCATTGCGTTTCGAATTTAAGTCTATATTAATTATTGTGGTTTCTCTAATAATTGGATTTCGAAAATGATATTCGCGTTTGGCGGAATAACTCCTCCGGCACCTGTTTGTCCATATGCTAAATGCGATGGAATGAAAAGAACCGCTTTGTCACCAAAAGAAAGTTTTTCGATTCCTTCAATAAATCCCGGGATCATACCGTCTTTGCGACCTGCCTGAAAAGGAAGTGGCTGGTAGGCTTTAGCCTCAGCTCTTGCCTGGTCGAATTTCCCGTAGGTTTTAGCAACATCTTCAATACTCGTATCAAATAAAGTTCCGTCTTCCAGGAATCCTGCATAATGAATGTATATTTGAGTTCCCGTTGCCGGTTTTTTGCCTGCACCTTTTTCAGTAATAACATATTCTAAACCAGTACTTGTTTTGGTCGCTTTTGGTTTTAAGGAAGCGTAGTAAGCTACTTTATCTTTTTGAACTCCTGCAAATTTTCCTTTTTCTTTTGCGATTTCAGAAAAATAGTCGTGAAATACTTTTACAGCATCAAACTTTTTAGCGGCTTCACCATTTCTGATAATCGTTACTGCGACAATGTTATCACCTTGTACCACTTTATTGACCACTTCCATTCCTTTATCAACTACATGACCGAAAATAGTATGTTTGCCGTCTAACCAGGGTGTTTCAACATGAGTAATGAAAAACTGGCTGCTGTTTGTTCCGGGACCGTTATTGGCCATCGCTAATACACCGCCTTTATCAAATCTTAAATCACTGATTTCATCTTTAAATTTATATCCGGTGTCACCAGAACCTGTTCCTAACGGATCACCGCTCTGAATCATAAAATCTTCAATAACTCTGTGGAATTTTAGTCCGTTGTAGAAAGGCTTGTTTTTAAGATCTTCCTTCGTTACAAATTCATTTTTACCTTCAGCCAGTGTTACAAAATTGGCCACGGTAACAGGTGCTTTTTTATAATCCAGTTCTACAATAATACTTCCTTTGTTTGTTTCAATTTCAGCGTACAAACCATCCGGAAGGTCACTGTGTTTGTCTTTACAGGAATAAAACGAGGTAGCGGCTAATAGTAATATTAAAATACTCTTTTTCATTTTTTAAATGTTGTTTTATGGGTTTACAGTGTCTTTTTTAGTTTGAACTTCCGGCTTTGCAGCTGCAGGTTTTGTAGCTGCCGGTTTTGGCGTTTGTGTTCCCGGAACGGTTGTCGCAGGTGCTTCTTCAGGAACAAAATTACGAAGGGTAACTGTGCAAATCAGGGATTGATTGGTTCCGATTTTTTTGTTGTCTCCGTGATAGCCATACGCCATGTGGGATGGAAATAAAAAGTTGACAGTTTCGTTTTTGTGCATCAGTTTAATGCCGTCACGTAATCCCATCATGATTTCCTGTTTGTCAACATAATAGGTTTGCGGGCCCAATTCTGATTCGGCATAAATCACTTTGCCTTTTATATCTTTTACTTCTAAATTATAGTAAGCGATATCTCCTCTTTTTGGTTTTAAAGTATCAGCGGTATTTTGTTCTTCATAAGAATACCAGTATCCTTTTCGGGAAGCAAAATACTTTACTTTTGGATTGCTTTTGATGATGTTTTTAATCACATCTTCTTCACTGGCCACTAATTTTTTATTCCGGTCGGCCGATTTTTTCATGAAACTGCCCGAAGCTCTTGAAATAGGTCTTCTGGCTTCTTCATGCTGTTTGCAGCCAACACATAAAACGGCAAAAAGCAACGCAGAAATGCTTAGTTTTAAGTAGTTCATAGTAGGTTATATTTTTAGTTTAGTTACTAAATCTTCAAACTTTTTAACGGTCTCTTCCATCGAAACTTCCGATCTTCCGCCGGCAGCATTGGTATGTCCTCCACCGTTGAAATGATCTCTTGCAAACTGATTTACATCAAATCCCCCCTGCGAACGAAAGGAAATTTTGATGATTTTCTCGTCTTTATTTTCTATAAAAATAGCCGTAAAATTAATTCCTTTTATGCTTAATCCGTAATTCACAATTCCTTCTGTATCGCCTTTTATGTAATTAAAGGCGTCCAGTTCGCTCTGAGCCAGCGTCGTATAAGTGGTTTTGTGTTCTTCAAATACTTTCATATTCTGTAAAGCACGACCTAATAATTGTAAGCGGCTGTACGAGCTGTTATCAAATAATAAAACCGGAATTTCGGTATTTTCGGCACCTAAATCAATTAGATCAGCCACAATCCGATGCGTATTTCCGGTAGTTTTCGGAAAACGGAAAGAACCTGAATCGGTCAGTATTCCGGTGTAAATACAGGTAGCGATGGTTTTGTCCAAGTCTTCTTTTTTGCCTAAAAACGAAATAAAGTTATAGATCATTTCACAGGTAGAACCAAACGAAGTGTCGGAGTACATATAAGTCGCATAATCATCCGGTTTCTGATGATGATCGATCATTATAAAAGGCGCTTTTAGCTTTGCTAAAGTATGTTCCATTTCACCTGTACGGTGAAAAGCATTAAAATCAAGTGTAAAAACGATTTCAGCTTCTTCTAATATTTTAGTACAGTTTTCGGTATCTTTTTCAAATATTTTTACCGTTTCAGAACCCGGTAACCAGGCTAAGAAATCAGGGAAATCGTTTGGAGCAATCACCGTTGGATGATGATTGTTTTTCAATAAAAAGTGGTATAAAGCCAGTGTAGAACCCATGGCATCACCATCGGGACCTCTATGCGGAATTATAGCGATTTTCTTTGGGGTTGCGAGCAACAATTGGATCGCCTGAATATCTTGTATTTTCATAGTGTGCGAATTTACATTTTTTTAATGTAATGCTGAAAACATTTTCGAGATTAACACACTTTTATAAAGTTAGGAGTTATGAGTTGTGAGTTATGAGTTTTGGGTTATGAGATATAGATTTAGGTTTGGAATTTGGATTTTAAAAATTGGAATTTAATTTTCGATACAATTTATACTTAGCCCCCCTTACAATTTGAGACTTATAAATCCCTACAGGGCCTGAAGAAAAGTAAGCAACGGTACAGGCAATAGCGATAAAAAGTCCGGGTTGAAGTCCGAATAATTCTAATCCCATAATCGTGCAGGCAATAGGAGTGTGGGTGGCGCCCGAAAAAACTGCTACAAAACCCATTCCGGCCAAAAGTGCAATCGGCATGGGCACAACAAGTGATAAGGCACTTCCTAAAGTAGCACCGACAAAGAATAACGGAGTCACTTCACCGCCTTTAAAACCGGCGCCCAATGTAAAACCGGTAAATAAAATTTTAAGTAAAAAATCATACCACGGATTGGCAGTCGAAAAAGAATCGACAATTACCGGAACACCCAATCCGGAAAATTTTGTAAAGCCGAAACCCGCTATGGCGATGGCTAAAAAGATTCCTCCCACAAACGGACGCAGCGGAGGATATTTGATGTATTTTGAAAAAAGAGAACCCCAAAGATGAGTCGTTCTCGAAAATAATAAGGCCGCAAATCCGAATACTATACTAATGATGATGGTATAAGAAAGAGTGGTCAGACTGATTTCAGGAACCTCAGGAATGTTGTAATGCGTGTGTTTAACCTGCCAGAATTCAACCGTGAAATAAGCCGCGTACGCCACCAGAAAAGACAGAAAAATACTTTTTAAGTTGATTTTACTAAAATAGACCACTTCTAAAGCAAAAATGGCACCTGCCAGAGGTGTTCCGAAGACAGAGGCAAAACCTGCGCTGATTCCGAGGATGATTAAAATTTTTCGCTCGGAAATATCGAGTTTAAAAAGCTTGGTGAACTGGTCGGCAATAGCGCCTCCCATTTGTACTGCGGTACCTTCACGACCTGCTGAGCCTCCAAATAAATGCGTAAGTAAAGTTCCCAGCAGCACTAAAGGAGCCATTTTAAAAGGAATTGTTTTTTTGGGACTTTCGTATTCTTCCAACAATAAATTATTGCCTTTTGCGACCGATTCTCCCCAATAGTAATAAGTCAATCCAACCAGTAATCCGCCGAGAGGTAAAAGCCAGATAATCCAGTTATGCTGAATTCTAAAGTGCGTCACCCATTCCAGCGTAACAAGAAAAAAAGCTGAGGCAGATCCGGACAAAATACCAATTAAAAGGCAAATGAAAAACCATTTGACTGTTGTAAAAAGTATTTGTTTTGAGTTTTGAAAGTTCATTAATCAGTTCGGAAAGTTTTTTAGCCACGAATTTCACTAATTTTCACTAATTAAAGTATTATTAATTAAAGAAATTAAATAATATTTTTAATCAGTGGCAAAAAAAATAGCGAAAATTCGTGTGATTAGAGGCAAAAGAAAAAATACTAAGTATTTCAAAAAGTTTTTTTAGCCACGAATTGCACAAATTTTCACGAATTAGAGTATTAATAATTACGAAAAAATGGAATAATCATTTTAATCCTTTAATCAGTGGCAAATAAAATTAGCGAAAATTCGTGTGATTAGTGGCAAAAGAAAAAATACTAAGTATTTCAAAAAGTTTTAGCCACGAATTTCACGAATTTCCACGAATTAGAGTATTAATAATCACGAAAAAAATGGAATAATCATTTTAATCCTTTAATCAGTGGCAAAAAAAATTAGCGAAAATTCGTGTGATTAGAGGCAAAAGAAAGAAACTTACTGCACAACAGCTGTAAATTCAATTTCTACTAAATATTCAGGAGCCACCAGTTTGCTGATTTCATAAAAACCAGTTGTAGGTTTTACATCTTTAAAAAAAGAAGAATGTGCTCGTGCTACGTCTTCAAAAGTCGTAATATCAGTGGTAAAAATTCGGGTTCTGATGACATCTTTCATTCCGACATTCAAATCTTCCAGCACTTTTTCAACACGTTCCAGGATATTAAAGGTTTGAGCATAAGCATCGTTGGCTTTTACCTTATCACCGTCAACAATCGCCACAGTTCCTGAAACTTCAATGATATTGCCAATTCGTACCGCACGGCAATATCCCATTTTGTCCTCCCAGGGAGATCCTGTTAAGATGTTTTCTCTTTTCATTTCTTCTGTTTTATCGAATTTTCTTATTTTTTTAAGTCAAAATCCGGGTTAGTTAATTTTGGTGCAATTTAGAAAATATGCCGTTGATAAAGAGTGTTATTCTCTTGAAATCCCTTCGTAAATGATTCTTTTTTGTGATATTCTGACTCACAGGTTTTCCTTTATTCTTCGATTTGATGCTGTTCGTAAAGTCGAAGTTTATTTTGGGTAGCCGTCAGGTTTTGCTGTAATATTTCAATTTTGTCTAACAGGTTGGCAATAACATCGATACCTTCTAAGTTGATTTTAAGATCATAATGCAGGCGAATCATTTTTTCGACAGAAGGCAGTTGTTCCGGATGTAAATATTCATCTTCTTCCAGAATTATAATTTTTACCAGACCATAATTGTGCAGTTCGGTTATAAAGGTATTTTCAATCTCGTGATAGACACAAAACTGTTTTATTTGAATTAAGTCTTTACTATTCATGATTTCTTAATTTAGCTAATTCTTCGAATAATTCTTTTTCTTTTGCAGACAATTTCGCCGGAATTTTTAAGGTATACGTAATGTACAGATCCCCAAACTGATTGTCTGTTTTATACACCGGAAATCCTTTTCCTTTTAGTTTTACTTTGGTGCCGGGCTGGGTTTCGGCAGGAACTTTTATTTTTACTTTTCCATCAAAAGTATTCACATAGATTTCTCCGCCTAAAATAGCGGTGTATAAATCCAGGTCGGCATTAGCATATAAATTGTTTCCTTCCCGCTTGAATTCAGAATCATTATCGATTAAAAACGTAATGTACAAATCGCCATTTGGTCCGCCATTGGCGCCGGGTGCACCATGATTCGGAATTTTGATAATCTGTCCGTTTTCGACTCCGGCCGGAATGGTAATCCGGATATTTTTACCGTTAACGGTAAGATTTTGTTTGTGCGTAGTGTAAGCAGAGGCGAGATCCAGTTGTAATTCGGCATTGAAATCCTGTCCTCTGTACTTTGCCTGCCCTCTGGAACTTCTTTCTGAAGATCCGTACATGGAATTAAAGAAATCGGAAAAATCACTGCCTGAAAAATCGCCGCCAAAGTCAGTATACCCTTGATTGCCTCCCTGTTGCTGTCTGGAATATTGTTGCTGGTTAGGATCGTATCCTGCTTTTTCGAACTCATCGGCGTGTTTCCAGTCTTTTCCGTATTTATCGTATTTTTTTCGATTTTCAGGATTGCTTAAAACTTCATTGGCCTCGTTTATTTCCTTGAACTTTTTCTCTGCTTCCTTATCATTCGGATTCAGATCGGGATGGTATTTTCTGGCAGCTTTTCGGTAGGCTTTTTTTATTTCGGCTTCAGTGGCAGATTTTGTAATTTCTAATGTTTTATAATAGTCTATATAATCCATTTTGATAGGTTTTTGCTAAATGAAAATTAAAACATTGAAGTTAGGAATAAGTTGCTAATTATCAAAATGCTATATTTTTGAAATAAGGAACTGTAAAAAAAAAATAAAAGCTGGTATTTATTTCTGGCAGGTTTTTTGTTTTCCAAAAATTAGCCTAATATATTGTTATAAAACTCTTAAAGTTGTAGCGCCTGTTTAAATTATGCTATTTTTGTGAAGCTATACTTTAATTCTATAATAATCATAAAAGCTTATTCGATAATACTTTTTTCAATGAAGCACATTTTATTTTTCATATTATTCTTTACTGCTATAACAGTATCAGCCCAAACTGAATTCAGTACCAAATTCAAGAGTATTCCTGCTCCGAAATTTAGTGCAAAACCAAAAAAACTTCCGGAAGTTAAAGATCCTAAGGGAGAAAACTCAGATATTCCAAGTATCAAGACGCCCAATGTCTTTGACAATACCACAATAACCCAAAAATCCAAACTTCAGATAGGAGAGGAGAAAAGCAAATTTACCATGTCAACCGAAACTGATTTTGCTAATCCCGGAGATCGTTATGTGGCCAAAATGGAGAAAGACCTTGATAAGGCGTTGAAAGCGGAAGGGCTCAGAGAAGGCAGGGGAGAATTGGTTAAGAAAAATATCTCTCTGGGTGATTTCAAAACGAAGGCCGGTTTTTTTATAGTGAAATTCCGTGATTTTGGTGCTATCGATGGCGATTTGGTAAAGGTTTCCAACAATGATCAGGTGGTTAAAAGCCAGGTATTGTTAGATTCCGAGTTTCAGGAAGTAAAAATTAATCTGACACCCGGCTTTAATAAACTGGACTTCGAAGCCTTAAATATAGGAGCACTAGGTGGCAATACCGCCGAAATCCGCGTATATGATGACAAAGGCGTATTAATCACAAATGATTACTGGAACAATCTTGCAGCCGGTTTCAAAGCTTCAATTGTAGTGACCAGAGAGTAGTTTTTTTAGTGAGATGCTAAGCTTCTAAGGCCCTAAGTTACTAAGCTTTTTTCTTTTTTTAATGAACTAAAATCTCAGAACCTTTTTTAGAAAAAAATCAAAAAGGATCCGCAGTGACCCTAAACTTCATATCTGCTTTCAGTGTCACATCTTTTGTAAGGGTTTCTTTTAACGTAACTTTTGTCCTGATTTTATATTGATCCGCTTTAATGTACTGATCTAATCGTGCATCTGTACTAATCAGATCAATCGTATTGGCTGTCGAATTGATGTTATCCTGATAGGCCAGTTCTATTTCATCAGAATTAGTTGTTGAGATGTATAAATGAATCGATTTTAAAAACTTAAATCTTTCTCCGTCCGGATCTGTAATGGTTAATTGAAGTGATTTCAGCTTTACATCTTTTACCAGACTTGCTTTTGTATTATTGTTTTTAAATTCAGCGGAGGAGTTTGTCGTCACGTCCGGAGTTAAAATCTCCGAAGGCAAATTAATCGGCGCAGTGCTTTTGATCTGAATGGATGCGGTATTTGAAATGGTAAAAGTCAGTAAATCATCAACAGCATTACAAGAATTTAAGAATAAGAACAGGAAAAGAGAAAGAGCAGTTGATTTGGATTTCATGAGTATAGTTTTTTCTAAATACGATTTTTTGAGGGATTTGGTTTTTGGTGAAGGTACTAAGTTTCTGAGGTGTTATGATTTCACTTTTTTTTATTTCAGAGCTGTAAAAATTTATAAATGCTCTACACAGCTAAAAAACATTTTTTCAGTAATTTATCTGACAAACACAACTTGTTAAATTTTTGTTAACTTTTAAAGTTAATTCTTATAAATTTATTTTTTATGTTAAGATTTGTAGCGGTTAACCAAAAACAAAATAATTATTAATCTGAATAAGTAAAAACGTTAAAAAACAAACTTATTCTCAAAAAAATACCACTATGAGCAAAATAAAATTAGGTTTAGTAACCCTTTTTATCGTGACAATCGCATTTATTTCCTGTTCAAAAGACAGTGATTCCGCTACGAGTATTGATGAAAATTCAATTGCAGGCCGATTAAAATTTTTAAATGCAAATGACAGGATTAGTACCAGTTTAGCAGGAAAAAAAGCAGAAGGAGATATCATCATTGTTCAATGGGACGAATGGGGCAGAGCCAGTAAAAATTGTGGAGGATGGGGACTTTGTAATGCAGAATGGTTTCCTATTGAAGAAGCTCCAATAGATCCGCCAATTATAGAAGTTCCGGAATTAGAAGGAAAATCTTCAAAACAATATTCAGTACCTCAAAATGGAGGTTCTACTATATTAGAGTTTGATGCAAAAACGAATAAACATTATATAGATATTCTTTTAGCTGAAAGTGTTCCGTCAGACATTCCCGGCAGCGCGATCACTTTTAAGATTGATAAGGATTTTAGCTTAAATTTAAAATCTGGTAAAAATCTGGTTTTCCATAGCGGAAATTATACATACGACAAGTCTTTAGGAGATTTTGGAGGTTATAGAATTTACTTAGATTAAGCATAACAGATTCAGGAATAGTTGGTGTTTTTTTTAAAATCATATTCGAAAGAGGATACATTTTAAAATTTTCACCAACTATTTTTTTATAAAAAATACAATGAAACCATGAGAACAGGAATTCTAATTTGTTGTTTAATAATCACTTTTTTTTCTGCAGCACAGGAAAAATGTAATTTAAGTTTTTCTAAAAAAGAGAAAATTTATGCAATAGATATTAAGGATATAAAATGTATTGCAGAAAATTCAGATAAAAAAAACACCTTGTTTTTTACTTTTGGAGTCTGGTGTAAACCTTGTCGGTTACATTTACCAAATGCGATTCAATTTTCTACTGAAAATAATGTAAATTTTTATGTCTTGTTAGTTGAAGCAGAAGAAAATGAAAAAACTAAAGAAGCGATTGATTATCTTAAAGCAATAAAAGACGATATTAAAATCGTCATTCTCAAAGATGAATCGTATGGCGTGAAAAGAAGTGAAAAAAATAAAAAATTTGTCAAAGAAATTACACCAAAAGAATTTGAAAATGTAGATGATTATTCAAAATACATACTGCTTAATAATAAAGGAGAAGTGGTAATAGTGACAAATTGGAAAGATAACAATGGGAATGACTGGAGGGATGACTCAGAAATGATACGAAAAAGAATATTGCCGTTATTGTAAACTGTTTTTCTTTTAAAGGTGCAGTTATACAGGTACTGAGTTTCTAAGGCCCTAAGGAGCTAAGTTTTTTCTTTTTTCAGCAACCAAAATCTCAGAACCTTAGAAACTCAGTACCTTAGAACCTTTTTTAGAAAAAAATCAAAATTCCATTTTTCAAATTCGAATATAAAAAGTATTTTTGCGCATGCAACACAACGTACTTATTTTAGATTTCGGATCGCAATATACACAGCTTATTGCGCGTAGAGTTCGCGAATTAAATATATTCTGCGAAATTTTCCCTTACAATCACTTTCCTAGTGATTTATCACCTTATAAAGCCGTAATATTAGGAGGAAGCCCTTTTTCTGTTCGTGCAGAAGATGCGCCACATCCTGATTTATCTCAAATTCGGGGCAAGCTTCCTATGTTGGCAGTTTGTTACGGAGCACAATATTTAGCACACTTTAGTGGCGGAGAAGTAGCGGCTTCAAACACCAGAGAATACGGCAGGGCTAATTTATCGTATATTAAGGAAGACGAAGTTTTCTTTAACGACGTTTCAGAAAACAGCCAGGTCTGGATGAGCCATAGCGATAGCATCAAAGCGCTTCCAACCAATGCTGTCAAATTAGCAAGCACGCATGACGTAGAATACGCAGCTTATAAAATTGAAGGTGAAACGACTTATGCCATTCAGTATCATCCTGAAGTTTTCCATTCTACAGATGGATCAAAAATGCTTAAAAACTTTTTAGTAGATATTGCTGAAGTTCCTCAAAACTTTACACCAAATGCTTTCGTAGAGGAGATGGTGGGAGAATTGAAAGAGAAATTAGGGAATGATAAAGTGGTTTTAGGATTGTCAGGCGGAGTAGATTCTACCGTAGCGGCAGTTTTATTACACCAGGCTATCGGTAAAAACCTATATTGTATATTTGTAAATAACGGATTGCTTCGTAAAAACGAATTCCAAAATGTACTGGATCAGTACAAAGGAATGGGACTGAACGTCAAAGGAGTAGATGCCGGAGACCGTTTCTTAGGTGAATTGGCTGGAATTAGTGATCCTGAAACCAAACGTAAAACCATCGGACGTGTATTTATCGAAGTTTTTGATGATGAATCACATTTAATAGAAGATGTAAAATGGCTGGCGCAGGGAACTATTTATCCTGACGTAATCGAATCGGTTTCTGTGAAAGGACCATCGGCTACGATTAAATCACACCATAATGTGGGTGGATTGCCGGATTATATGAAATTAAAAATTGTAGAACCGCTTAGAATGTTGTTTAAAGACGAAGTTCGAAGAGTTGGCGCTACTTTAGGAATAGATCCTGAGTTATTAGGAAGACACCCTTTCCCGGGGCCAGGATTATCTATTAGAATTTTGGGGGATATCACTCCTGAGAAAGTTCAGATTCTGCAGGATGTTGACGCCGTTTTTATCGACGGATTAAAATCATGGGGATTATACGACAAAGTTTGGCAGGCAGGAGCAATTCTGCTTCCGGTAAACAGTGTTGGTGTGATGGGCGATGAGCGTACGTACGAAAAAGTAGTAGCGCTTAGAGCTGTTGAATCTACAGACGGTATGACCGCTGACTGGGTTCATTTACCTTATGATTTCTTAATGAAAGTCTCAAACGACATTATCAACAAAGTAAAAGGCGTAAATCGTGTGGTTTACGATATAAGTTCAAAACCACCTGCAACAATTGAATGGGAATAGTACTATTTTTTCAAATTAAGGCGTTACATTTGTAACGCCTTAATTTTTTATAACCTACTATTTATGAGAGAACTTTTAACGATTTCTCTTGTCTTTATTTTGTCTTTTAACAGAATAACTGCGCAAGATTCAATTATTGAACACAAAATTCAAAAAGGAGAAACTGCTTATTTTATTGCCCAGAAATATAAGGTCTCTGTTGAAGAAATTTACAAACTCAACCCCGAATCGCAAAGCGGTATCAAGGACAATCAAATTATTAAGATTCCTGTTCACGCAGCAGAAAAACAAAAATCAAACCAGCAGATTACTCATATTGTTGGTGCCAAAGAAACCCTTTTCGGATTATCGAAACAATACAATGTTTCGGTTGAAGCGCTTCAGAATGCCAACCCCATTCTTGCCGGCGGACTTCAGATCGGCCAGGAATTAAGCATCCCGTCACCTGCTGCAAATATTTCGAAAACTGAAATTACAGCTTCTTCAAAATCAAGCCATCTGGTTGCTGCCAAAGAATCTTTGTTCAGCATTGCCAGACAATATAATGTTTCGGTTCAGGACCTGGAAAACCTAAACAAAGAGCTCCTTCATAACGGATTGCAGATTGGTCAGACCATTTCAATTCCAAATAAAAGAAAAACACTGGACGGACGATTTCGCGTCATCAATCAGGAAACTGTTTTTCACGTGACAGAACCCAAAGAAACGAAATTTTCGATAGCCAAAAAATACGGAATTTCAATAGAGCAGTTAGAATCCCAAAATCCTGAAATCGTAAACGGATTGGTGGTTGGAAACAAACTGGCTATCAATACAAAGGAAATCAAGCCCGCTAATGAAAGTGAAGAACTGATGCTGGCCCTGGCCGAAAAACAAGTGGTGGTTGAAAAAGGAAAAGCGAAAACGGTAGAATTAGAAGACTTAAAAGACCGATTGGTCATTCAGAAAGAAATGAATCAGAAGATTATAAAAATCAATGATTTGAAAGTAAATCTGAATGATATGAACGGTTCCAAAGAAAATTCGGTGGAGAAATTGCGTCTGGTCCTGGAAGCCAATAAAAATGTGCAGGATATTTTAATGGCCAAATTAGATTCGCTGGTCAATACCATGAACAATGATCTGGTTGAATTGAAAAGAATGGATGTGCTGAATGTGGATGAATCCAAACGATTGGAGAAACAATCGTACGAAAGCATCAGCAAAACAAGTGATTTATCTTCACAGCTTAAGAAAGAACTGGCAGAAAACCGAAAAGCGTATGCCGGTTTAATGAACAAGGTAGAACGAATCGCACTCGAGGAAAATCAGGAGTACAAAAAGAAAATCCGTGAAAGCGAAAAAAATAACAACGTCACTTCCTTACAGCAGCGTCTTTCGCTTGACGAAATAAAACGGTACAAAATAGAGCAGGAACAGGGCGACGCGCAAAATCAGTTGTTAATTGCAAAAATTGATTCACTTGATACACAGAAAACCATTGAAATCAAACGCCATATCAGCAAAGCGACCTATTACAGTATGGAAGCCAGAAAATTTGATGATAAAGTGGCTTTAATGAAATTAAAAAAATACCAGGACGAAGCCATTAAGAATCAAAAAACAGATCCGGCGGCCGCTTCAAAATTGGTTTCGCTTGAAGAAATGAAACGGGAACTGAAAGAAAACCCGTTTAAAAACGAAAAGAATGTCAAGATCGAAGTTTATGATAATCTTAAAGAAGTTTCAAACGGCTATTACTTAGTTTTAGGTATATTTACCGATGCGTCACCGAGAGATAAGCTGATTATGAAACTCATTGATTCCGGTGATTTTAACGCTAGTTTTTTCTTTAATATAAACAGCCTTTCGTACTATGTTTACGCTGATAAGTACCAAAATATGGAAGAAGTTTTATATGAATGCAAGAAAAATGAAGAAGATGAGTTATATAAGAACATTATTATTGCCAAGGTTGAAATTGATCTGAGATAATAATCGAAAAAATAACAAGTGGCCTGAATCTTGCTTTGACAAAATGAGTAACTTGTTTTTGAAATAAATTAAATTGTTTTTAAGTCCTATTATGAAATATTATTTTACATTATTCTCTCTTGTTTTTTTAGTTACCTGTTCTGCTTTTTCTCAGGAAAAAGTGGTGAAATATAAGGTTTCAAGTGGAGAAACGATCAATGAGATCGCTCAGAAATTTAAGGTAACGCCTTACGATATTTACAAATTAAATCCTGACGCACGTGCAGGAATTGCACCCAATACCGTTTTATTGGTTCCGACTAAAGCTGGCAAACCCGATTCAGGTAAAACAGAATCAGCAGCCGTAAAAGGAAATGCGCCGGGAAAAACAACTACACATGAAGTGCAGCCAAAGGAAACACTTTTTGGAATAGAGAAAAAATATGGCATTTCTGACGAAGCATTAAAAGTGGCAAATCCATTTTTGGTAACCAATGGCTTGCAAATTGGCCAGACGCTTACTATTCCTTCAAAAGGAGCTGCCATAAAAGCGGGTGCATCGACAACGGGTAAAACGGCCAAAAGCGGTCCGGAAAAGTACGTTTATCACGATGTTTTACCAAAAGAAACCAAATATTCAATTGCAAAAGAATATAAAACGACTGTTGAAGATTTAGAAAAACGCAATCCTGAAATTGTTTCCGGTTTGCCGGTAGGATATCGTGTAACCATTAAAGGAACGGCTCCAAAAACAGATACAAATGCAGCTGTAGCTTCAAATACATCGAAACCTGCAGAGACTAAAAAGGCAGATGAGGCTGTAAAAAAAGGCACTACTTATATGGACTATCAGGTAAAACCAAAGGAAACTTTGTACAGTTTATCCAGAACGTTTCAGTTAACACAGGCCGAATTAACAGAATTGAATCCATCACTTGCGGAAGGTGTAAAAGAAGGAATGGTTTTGAAAGTTCCATCTGGATTCCTGGCACCTGCACCGATTATTGCACAGCAGCAGCCACAACAGGTTGAAAAAACCGTTGAAAAACCAATCGACAATTCATCTTCAGGAGGGATTAAAATTCTTGAAAAAGTAAAATCAGAAACCGTTTCTGCAGATCCTGAAGTAGTGGAGCTGACGAAAGTAAGAGGACAAAACGAGCGCAAAAAACTCGCTTTATTGCTGCCTTTTAACCTGGCAAAAATGCAGTCGGATACCATGAGTTCTGCCAATAGAATCAAAAATGATAAGTTTCTGAATATGACGCTTGATTTTTATGCAGGGGCCATGATGGCGATTGACTCCGCGAAAGTTTTAAAATTACCCATCGATGTTAGTATTTTTGATTCTCAGGAAACAAAAAGCACTTCAAATGTTTCGACTTTAATTTCTCAGAATAAATTACAGGGAGCAAATGCGGTTATAGGGCCATTTTATCAAGGTAATGCAGAAAGCACGGCCAATTCATTACGTTTATACAATATACCTGTGATCTCGCCCTTGTCAAAAGATACCGCAAACCCGATCGATAATTTATACCAGTCCATTCCAACAAATGATGTGGTCAGAAGTGCAGTTTTTGATTATATGCGATCTAAAAACGGAAACATCGTTGCTGTTGTAGACAAGAAAAAAGAATCAGTAATCAGTTATATCAAACAAAACCAAAAAGGAGTTGTTTTTGCTGGCTTATCGGAAACGGGCGGTCTGGATGTTGCCAGTTTAAAAAGCCTTTTACTGCCAAACAGAATGAATTATGTCGTGATGGAAACCGGTAATACCGCCATGGTGAAAACAACCATAAAAGCTTTGCTGGATGCACAAAAAACCTGTCAGGTGCAGTTGGTGATTTTAGAACCGAACAGTACGCTGGATACAGATGAAATTAGTTTTGAAAGCCTTGTGAAACTGAAATTAATGTACCCGTCAGTAACCCGCGAAAGCAACGATCCGGCAGTTTTGATCTTTGAAAAAGAATACAGACTTAAAAATAAAGTAAACCCAAATACATATGCGACACGCGGTTTTGATGTTACTTTTGATACGATGATGCGTCTGGTGCAGGGTAAAACTTATCAGGAAACAACAGATTTACTGACAACAGAACAGGTTGACAATAAATTTCAATATTACAAAAAAGAAGATGGCGGACATGCCAATAAAGGAGTGTACATCTTATATTACGATTCAGACTTAACTTTAAAAGTAGCCAATTAATGACATCAAAAGTAACCTATTTAGGGGATTTAAGAACCAAATCAGTTCATGTGCAGTCAGGAAGTGAAATCATTTCTGATGCACCATTAGACAATAACGGAAAAGGAGAAGCATTTTCTCCAACAGATACAGTGGCCAATGCTTTAGCAAGCTGTATGATGACTATTATGGGGATAAAAGCCCGTGATATGGAAATCAGCCTGAACGACTCAACTGCTGAAGTAACGAAAATAATGAATGCCGAACCAAGACGAATTGGTGCCATTGAAATTGTTTTCGAAATGAAAGGTACTGAAGATGAAAAAAGCAGAACCATTCTGGAACGTGCTGCTATGACCTGTCCGGTGTTTTTGAGTCTTAATACAGATATCGAAAAGAAAATTACTTTTAACTGGAAGTAATCATCTGAAATTAATATGAAAAGCCGTCACTATTTTGACGGCTTTTTTGTTTTAAAAAAAATTAACAAAATATTCATACCTAATTTTGGTCAGTAAAAATATAATGTATTATCTTTGTTTTGCAAAAAAAATGCAGTTTAATGCAAAAATAATGCAATTTTTTTGAAACCGAAATGAGATTCGGTTTTCAATATTTATTTTGGATTTTTTTTATAAGAGGATAAAAAAGGTTTTCCAAATTCTGCTTCAAATCAATAATTTTAAATTTTACTGAATTGCTTTTATAAAGATTTTATCTTTGTATAATTCTGATTGCTAATTTTTTAGCGGTGTATTGATGTGAGATTTTGCCAGTGAAAAATAAAATTTAATTTGAAAACCACAATTAGAAAAATAAAAAACTATATCATGTTAAAAAGTAAAATAGACAAAGCGACAGGTTTTGAGAAACGATTTGAAAACATCAATACGGTTGTTTTTGAAAATTCAGGAGATGCTTCAAAAGCAGTAGCTCAGGAAATTGCAGCTTTAATCCAATCCAAACAAAAAAGTGGTGAACCTTGTATTTTGGGCCTTGCCACAGGATCTTCTCCAAAGGGATTGTACGCGGAACTGGTGCGTTTACATAAAGAAGAAGGATTGAGTTTCAAAAACGTCATCAGTTTCAATCTGGATGAATATTATCCGATGCAACCGAATTCCATCAACAGTTATGTTCGTTTTATGAAAGAATTGTTGTTTGACCACGTCGATATTTTACCTGAAAACGCCCATGTTCCGGACGGACTTCTAACCAAAGAACAAATTGCCGATTATTGCCATGATTATGAGGCTAAAATTGAAGCTTTGGGCGGAATCGATTTGCAGATTCTCGGAATTGGAGGAAACGGACATATTGGTTTTAACGAATCCGGTTCATTACAAAACTCTAAAACACGTCTGGTCGCTTTAGATCACATTACAAGAGTTGCCGCAAGTAAAGATTTCTTCGGATTAAGCAATACACCAAGAACAGCAATCACACTTGGGGTAAAGAAAATCATGGAAGCCAAAAGAGTCATCTTACTCGCCTGGGGAGAAGGAAAAGCAAATGTGGTAAAAAGATCAGTAGAAGATGAAGTGACGAACAGGGTACCCGCTTCCTTTTTGCAGGAACATGACAATGCCGTTTTTGTATTGGATAAGGAAGCCTCTTCGAAACTTACCAGAATTAACAAACCGTGGCTGGTAGAAAAAGTAATCTGGACCGATAAGTTAACCCGTAAAGCCGTTCTAGGACTGGCACTTCAGCTTAAAAAACCAATATTAATGCTCACCGATGCCGATTATATTGAACACGGAATGAGCGATTTACTGGCTGATTCAGGTCCGGCATATGACATCAACATCAAAATATTCAATAAATTGCAAAATACCATCACAGGCTGGCCAGGCGGAAAACCGAATGCCGATGATTCCAATCGTCCGGAAAGAGCGGAACCGGCCAGAAAACGTGTACTGATTTTCAGTCCGCATCCTGATGATGATATCATTAGTATGGGAGGAACTTTCATGCGTCTGCAGGAGCAGGGACATGAAGTGCATGTGGCCTACCAAACCTCCGGAAATATTGCTGTTGCCGATGATGAGGCTTTACGTTTTGCAAGATTCGTGATTGACTACAATGAGAAATTCGGCATCAAAAGTGCCGAAGCCGATACGATCTACCAAAAGGCACAAACTTTTCTGGAGAATAAAAAGAACAGCGAAATAGACATTCCGGAAGTACGTTACATCAAAGGACTGATCAGAAAAGGCGAGGCGAGAGCCACAAGTCATTTTGTAGGTTTAACAGACGATCAGATTCATTTTATGGAACTGCCGTTTTACGAAACCGGAACCATCGAGAAAAAGCCAATCGGCCCGGAAGATATTCAGCTGACCATTGATTTAATTGAAAAAATCAAACCGCACCAAATCTACGCGGCCGGCGATTTAGCCGATCCGCACGGAACACATAAAGTTTGTCTGGATGCCATTTTTGAAGCCGTAAAAGCCTTAAAACCAAAATCATTTATGGACGACTGCTGGTTGTGGCTGTACCGTGGTGCATGGCAGGAATGGGGCATTGACGAAGTCGAAATGGCAGTACCTATGAGTCCTGATCAGGTGCTGGCAAAACGTCACGGAATCTTCAAACACCAGTCACAAAAAGATGGTGTTGTTTTTCAGGGCACCGACGCCAGGGAATTCTGGCAAAGAGCCGAAGACCGAAATGCAGAAACAGCGGCCCTATATCAGGAATTAGGTTTAGCGACCTATGCGGCGATGGAAGCTTTCGTGAGATGGCATTATTAGGTGTTAGTTTATAGTCTCAGTGTACAGTCTCAGTGTACAGTCTCAGTCACAGTCGCAGTGATCAGTTGGCTCTCCCTGTAAACTGAGACTGCGACTGAAAACTATTTTTAAAACTGGCAAAAAATAAAAAATAATAATAGCTTTGTACCAACAAGAAGCAAGAAAGGGAATCCATCTATATTCTCTTCTCTTGCTTCTTTTTTCTTTTAAAAAAAATGGAACAAGACAGTAAACTTCTCATAAAATTAGCCCATACCAAAATGCCTTTCGGGAAATACGAAGGCCGTTTCTTAATCGATCTACCCGAATATTATGTCGTTTGGTATCAGAACAAAGGATTTCCAAAAGGAGAACTGGGCCAGCAATTACAACTTATCTACGAGCTAAAACTAAACGGTTTGGAAGAATTAATTAGGAATATTAAGAAAAGATATCCGAAGCCTTAAATGAAATAGTAGGAAAAATCTTTTTTATTGATTTTTTTTCTTATTTTTGAAATTGAAAATTATTACCATTTTCAAAAACAAGTTGATACCACAAAGACAGTTTTAAATTTTAAGGCTGTAATAGAGAATCACTGTTTTTAAAATTGTAATAATTTTTTTTATGCCAAAAATTACTTCCATAGCAAGTCTTACCTGCTGGTACCGAGCCTATCCGTGGTACTTTCCCTATTTTTTACATTCCTGTTCTTTTAATCCAAGTATTGATTTTTATATCATAACAGACAATGTAGAAGAAATTAAAAATAAGCCGCAAAATGTTAAGATTGTTTTCAAAACCCTTCACGAAATAAAAATTTTAGCTTCTGAAAAACTTGGATTTACCGTAAACATTGACTACCCCTATAAATTATGCGATTTTAAGCCGGCTTATGGCTTTTTGTTTCATTTTTGGGGCTTTAGTGATCTTGATATCGTTTTTGGATCAATCCGAACTTTCATGACCGAAAGAATCTTAAAACAGTATGATGTCATCAGCAGCCATTATCATTATATAACAGGTTCGTTTTGCTTATTTAGGAATAAGGAATATGTTAATCGCTTGTTTATGAAAAGCAAAGATTATAAAATGGTTTTAAGTGATCCAACCCATTTTTGCTTTGACGAATGTAATTTTCTTTTTAAAGAATTAGAGAAAGGAACTTCGATATTAGAAATACACAACCCCATAGAAAGCATGACTTATGTTGTAAAGAAGGAAGAAAAAGAATCTCATTTAAAAGCCTTTTTCGATTTTGTAATTATAGAAGGCCTGCCGGGAAATATTGAATGGGAAAGAGGGATCTTAATTTATAAACAGTTGTTTGAAGTTATGTTTTATCATTTGAACCAGTTTAAAACTTCCTGTTCCAGGCAAAGGACCTTAAAATCAATACCACTTAAATACAGTTTTACAAGAACTAAAATAATTGACAAATAGTTAAAAAATGAGAATCATTCAAAGTGCCTGGGCATGTAATAAGCCGGATTTATTAAGGAATAACTCGGGATGGCTATCTCCGGAGTATAACTTAATGTCTTGGACTTTAAGTTGTTTGCAGTTAAAGCAATATTATCCTGAACTTGTTTTGTATTGTGATAGCGCTTACAGAAAATTGCTTATAGATACTTTAGAATTGCCTTATAGTGATGTAGTTTGTAATTTAGATATACTAAACAAATACCACCCCCAACTTTGGGCATTGCCTAAAATTCACTCTTATTCAAAACAGGAAAAACCCTTTTTGCATGTCGATGGCGATGTATTTATTTGGAAAAAGTTTGAAGATAGCTTATTGAGTTCGGAACTAGTAACCCAAAACAAAGAGGCAGCAACCGATTACTATGAGAAAATAATGATTTCTTTAGAATCTGCATTAAATTATTTTCCTGATGAAATTCAAAAGGAGAGAAAATCCAGCAAACCGATTTTAGCTTACAATGCCGGAATATTTGGGGGTAGTGATATTTCATTTTTTAAAGAATATACCTCAAAAGCATTTGAATTTGTAAATAAAAACATCCTCAATCTCTCCAAAATTAATGTTTCCGGTTTTAATATTTTTTTTGAGCAATATCTTTTCTATTGTCTTGCCAGGAAATATAACAAAAAAGTGAATGTACTTCTTTCGGAGACAATTGGGGATAATCAATACAAAGGATTTGGTGACTTCGCCAGAGTCCCTTATGAAAAGCAATATTTGCATTTATTGGGCAATTATAAAAAGAATGAATTTGTTTGTAAACAAATGGCTGCCAGGCTGCGACAAGATTATCCTGAATATTACTACAGAATAATTGATTTGTTTAAAAAGAATAAAGTGATACTTTATCATGATTATTACAATTTGGAAAGCACAACCAAAGACTTTTTAGTTCAGAGATATATAAGATTAAATCATAATGCTGTAGCAGTTGAAAAACAGGAAGCAGTTAAGGCACTAAGTTTTGATTTTAAACGAGATTTAAGAAAGGAAATTGGAAATATTATATTGAATAAAGAGCAATTTATAGATTTTGAAATATTTAACTCCAGGATTAATTCCATTATAAAAATAGACTTTTTATTTATTTCTAAAGACTATTTGTATGCCCGAGACTGTTTTGCAAATTTTTATTTTCAGTACCTGTTTGAGGATAAAAGTGATATCTACAATAAAAAGATAGTACGAGGAGACGATTACAGAATTATTAAAAGTGATTTTAACTGGAGTTCCTTCATTGAAAAACAAAAGGATAACAAGCTACATGAATCTGTTAAACTTGAAAAATCAGGTGCAGGGATTAGTACACTAATAATTCCGGAATGTGACCAGAACAAATTTTCGCTGACTTATATTGATGAGCTTGATTTGGTTATTTTGGAAATTTTAAAGACTGAAAAAACAATTCGAGAATTATTTGATGCACTGGAAGAATATTTCGATACAGATGAATTGTTTAAGATCCCTGCTGAATTTGAGAATCTGATTTTTGGAAGGATAAAATTAGGTATTCATGTAAAGTCTATAAAAGCAATTATTGATTAAATATTATTTTAACAGTAAAAATACTACAATTATGGAAATATTCATATATTTGAAAAATCTAACTAAAAACTTATAAAAATGAAAAGTCTTAAAAAAATAAAGTTTTCTGACATTATCGGGATGTTGGAAATAGATGAAATGAGAGAGATAATTGGTGGCTGTGGCAGTGGTACAGGTTCTGATGCAAATTATGGTTTTGGCGGCGGTGGCGGTGCCCCGGCACTTAGTGGAGGCGGAACTGGATTTGGAACAAGTTTTTCGGGATCTAATTACGGAGGATTTGGCGGATCTAATGCTGTTGGAGGCGGTATGTATGGTAGCGGTTCTATCACAGGGGCCGGAGGAAGCAGTTTTCCCGGTTCTCCTTATTATAATGGTAGTGCTGGTTCTGGTACAAATAATTTAAACTCGTCAACTCTGAGTAATGGATATGGAGGTGGTTGGTACACTAGTTATAATTATGGAAAAACAACAAAAGATTCAGTAACTATTGATCGTTTTTTTCAATTTTTAGATTCACAGAAAGGGGTAGTGACCAATAATCAGGTTTTTAATTTTTTGAATAATGAATTAACAACAACAGGACAAAGACAAAATACACAACAATATAATATTATTCAATTGCCGGGGACAGTATTAAACAATGTTACAGTGCAAAATAATTATAAGGGACCAAGCAAAGTACCGAAAGGGATGGTAATAAATAATATGTCACTCTTTGTTGATAATTCGGGCAATGGGATAAGTGGCGGGGCAGCCAGTACCGTAGCAACCAGCACTGGAACAAATAATGCGTCATGGTACATTATGCCATTACATGGCAGTTTATATAAACCGACAGTGTTAGAAGCGGCTGTAATGTCTAAAGCAGTTTATGGAGATAAAGTTAGCGCTCATGATTTAGGACACTGGACTATTTCTAAGCCAGTTGCAGGTGTTCTGTACAATGACCCAAAATCAGGATTTAAATCACAATTATATGAAAAAGTTGGTTTGAATGGAAAAATGGAATATTGTTATGTAACGGCTGGAACTGAGCCGGGAGATATTGGAGACTACGCGGCCGATGCGTTACAAACAGCCGGAATTTCGTTGCAGTATCAGCAGTCTGTGAATAACGCAAAAATATTAAAAGCTCAGTTTGGGGATGCATTATCCTTTGCAGGACATTCATTGGGAGGAGGCATGGCTGAAGCTAATGCCAGAATTACAGGAGAAAGTGCTACAACTTTTAATGCTGCGGGACTAAGTTATGCTACTGCTATAATTTTAGGAACTGGTTTTGTTTCAGATACCCATTCCTATATTATGAAGAATGACCCTTTAAATATTGCACAAATGGTTACTCCTGGCCTTACAACGGCAGGAGGGCAAAAGCATTTTGTTAGTCAAAATGGAACAAGCTCTGGCGGTCATAGTATAGATGCAATGATTGCAGCTTTAAGA
The DNA here is from genome assembly GCF_003996965.1 of Flavobacterium cupreum. Taxonomy (GTDB): domain Bacteria; phylum Bacteroidota; class Bacteroidia; order Flavobacteriales; family Flavobacteriaceae; genus Flavobacterium; species Flavobacterium cupreum. The sequence goes on from NZ_QWDM01000002.1 coordinate 242,598, forward strand.
ATAGTTCCAAATTAAAAAATAACATGAAAAAAATAAAAATTATTGTATTCTATGTTACATTTTTAATGCTTTTAAATTCGTGTAAAAAATGCATTGAGACACAATTAACGTATTCTGAGAAAGAATGGTTTTCAGTTTATAATAAAGGTGAAACCATTATTTTTAAAAGTAATTTGGGGAATATTGATACGCTAGTCGTAATAGAAAAAATAGAAACCCATAATAATAAAGATTGCAATTACTATGGTATAGGATCTACACAACCTAATATAATGTCTATGACTATTAAATCTAATAGTTGTCATAATAAACCGTATTGCAGCGGAGAGGTATTTATTAGCAAAGACAAAAGTGATGTAAATTATTTACCAAGTTTTAGTCTTTTTGGTCTAAATCAAAAGGGAGATCTTCAAAATGATATTTTGAAATTAAAAAAAATGAAGTTAACAACAACAAATACATGGTATAATTTGGTTTATCATTTTGAAGATGGTGTAAATACGAGTAACGGAGGGAATTATTACTTGAAATCCTTTGACTGGGATAAAAAAGAAGGATTGATTAGATATGATACAAGTGAAGGAGAAGTGTTCGAATTACTACAAAAGATAAAAAAAAAATGAAAATTAAGTTTCTGTTTTTATTTCTTACTCAAATCTGTATTTCACAAACTCCTGAAGTAAAACAATTATTGATGGATGGAGAGAAAGCATTTTTAGAGAATAACTTTTTGCTGGCAAAAGAAATTTATACGAAAGCAGTACATCTTGATGCGGAAAATAAAAATTGCTGGTATGATCTCGGAGTTACGGAATTGAAACTGGGTGAGAATGAGAATGCGTGTGAGCATTTTTATCAGGCTGTTTTGTTATATCATGAAGCTGCGTTTGAAATGATGGAGAAAAACTGTCCCGATTTTAGAAATGGAACGGTAATGTTTTTAAAGGATGTTGAAGAAAAACCAAAATTTTTCTATAAAGATATAGAGTATGAACTCATTGTTGAAAATGATGTCAACCCATTATATAAAGAAATTTTAATTAAAGAATTGGAAAGCTCTAAAATCATTGTTCAGAAAGTTAAAGAGAGAACACCCATGCGTGTAGTTTTTCGAATTAATAAAAACAATGAAATCGAAGTAAAAGTCATTGAGGCGCATTCAGAAATAAAAATAAATCACCCTGTTCTACAATATGAAATTGCTTTTGTTTTTTCGAATATGGTGCGCTACGTTGCAGCTAAAAATAAGGGCAAAGAAGTGGATTTATGGGATAAATGGATTCTGCCTCTCGATTTTCAAATTGTTAAAGAATAATCTGGTATTATATAAAAAAAGCAAATGTTCAATTTTCCACACGAGTTTCAGCTCGACGCAAAAGACTGCGGTCCTACTTGTGTAAAAATAATTGCCAAATACTACGGCAGGTTTTACAGTCTGCCTTTTCTGAGAGATTTATGCGGCATTACACGCGAAGGTGTCAGTTTTTTAGATCTTAGCGATGCTTGCGAGGCCATTAGTTTGCGGACTAAAAGCATTAAGATTGATTTCGATACATTGCAAACTATCCCTCTGCCGTGTATTGTGCATTGGCAGGAAGGTCATTTTATAGTTGTATATAAAATAACCAATAAGCAGGTATTGGTTTCAGATCCGGCAAAAGGATTAATAAAATATACGCTGGAAGATTTCCAAAAAGGCTGGTTAAAGGAATCTAAAACAGGAGCTGTTTTAGCCATAGAACCCATGGCCGATTTTAAACAGCGGTCCATAAACGATAAGTTAGAACGACGCAAAACATTTGAAAATTTCTTAGGCTATTTCACTCCCTATAAAAAGAGTTTTGTAAACCTTTTTGTGGTTATGCTTATAGTAACAATTTTGCAGGCTTTCCTGCCTTTTATTTCCAAAGCCGTTATTGATGTTGGGATTCAGACCAATGATTTGAATTTTATCGATTTGGTTCTGATAGCCAATATAACCATTATTGTCAGTATATTATTGAGCAATATGATCCGGGACTGGATTTTACTGCATCTCACCTCGAGAATTAATATTTCTTTGATTTCAGACTATCTGATTAAATTGATGAAATTGCCCATTACTTTTTTTGAAAATAAGTTAATTGGAGATATTTTACAGCGGGCACAGGATCACGAGCGTATTCGGGACTTTATCATGAATAATTCGCTCAATTTTTTATTCTCTATTTTAACCTTCTTTATTTTTGGAATCATCCTGTTTATTTACAGCCCTGTTTTGTGTTTCATTTATGTGCTGGGAAGTATACTGTTTATCGCCTGGGTTTTGTTTTTTCTTCAGTTCAGGAAAAAGCTGGACTGGGAATATTTTGATATTCATACCAAAAACCAAAGCTATTGGGTGGAAACCATTGGCAGTATCCAGGACATCAAAATCAATAACTACGAAAAGCAAAAAAGATGGAAATGGGAAGCTTTGCAGGTTCAGCTGTTTAAAATTGATCAAAAAATATTGCGTATTACAAATGCTCAAAACCTGGGAGCTCAGTTTATCAATCAATTGACCAATTTAGTCATTACGTTTTATTGTGCCAAGGCCGTGATAAAAGGAGACATTACTTTCGGTGTAATGATTTCAACCCAGTTTATAATCGGGATGCTAAATGGTCCCATTATGCAATTTATTTCTTTTGTACAGTCGGCGCAATATGCTAAAATCAGTTTTTTAAGACTCAATGAAATCCATGAATTAGAAGAAGAGGAAGAAAATGAAATTAATAATAATATCAAACTGCCTGAGGATAAAAGTTTGTTTTTGCGGAATGTCAGTTTTCAGTACAGCAGAAACAGTGATTATATTTTAAGCAATATTTCACTAATGATTCCGGAGGGAAAAGTAACGGCAATTGTAGGGGACAGTGGCAGCGGTAAAACAACTTTACTGAAACTTATTTTACGTTTGTATAAGCCTAGCTATGGAGAACTTTCTATGGGAAATCTAAATATTCAGAACATCCATTTAAAACAGTGGAGAGAAAGTTGTGGAGCGGTGATGCAGGACGGTAAAATTTTTAGCGATACAATTCAGAATAATATTGTTTTAGATGACGAAAATATAGATTATGAAAGATTGAAAAAAGCAGTAACAGCAGCTAATATAGCAACAGAAATTGAAGCGATGCCAAAAGGATATCAGACCATGATGGGAGAGAACGGAAGAGGCTTAAGCGGCGGACAGAAACAGCGTGTTCTTATAGCAAGAGCCTTATACAAAAATCCGGATTATTTGTTTTTTGATGAAGCTACTAATGCGCTGGATGTTATCAATGAGCAAAAAATTGTCATGGCGCTGGAAGAAATTTTTAAAAATAAAACGGTCATTGTCGTCGCGCACCGATTAAGTACAATCCGAAAAGCAGATCAGATTGTAGTGCTTAAGAATGGATTTATCAGCGAAATAGGAAACCATGATACGCTGATGGCAAGAGAAGGCGGACATTATTATCAATTGGTAAAAACACAAATGGGAGATATAGTAAATGGCTAAAGGATTTCATAAAACACTCAATGAAAACAGGACGGAGGAAGTCGCGTCCATAATTGAAAGGATGCCAACCAAATTCGGAACGGTGATTAGCGCCACCGTTACAGGTTTGGTATTGCTGCTATTACTTTTTGGCTGGCTCATAAAATATCCGGAAGTGCTAATGGGTCAAATTGTGATTAATACACGGCAGTCACCTGTAAAATTAGTTGCCATGGCATCCGGAAATATTATGTTACTGCAACAGAACTCTGGTGCTAATGTAAAGGAAGGACAATATCTCGCGTATATAAAAAATGAAGCAAATTTAAAAGATGTTAAAGTACTGGATACTTTGCTCCGTACCATAAACATTCATAAAGTTAATTTTCATAAACACCGTCATTTATTTCCTGAAAATTTTTCCTTAGGAGATATAAATAACAAATATTATAATTTTTTAAATGCCTTGTACCAATATCTGGATTATACCAATCAGCAGCCTTATGAGGTTCAAAAACAGATTAATCAAAAATTACTCGAATTACAGACCCGGAAATTTGAGCAGTTACAAAAAGATTTAGAAAACCAAAAGATCAAGTACAGCGTTTCAAAGAGTCTTTTTTACAAAGACTCAATACTGTACAGCAAGAATGTCACTTCCAAGGCAGATATTGAACGTTCAGTTATAGCAAAAGCAAACAGTGAACTGGATTTTAAATCAATTGATAAGGAAATTAATAATACAAATTACCAAATCAATGAAACTCATAATAAGGCACAGGTCATCGCAATTGAAAAAAACGCTAAGGAACGAGAATTGATTATTGGGATGTTCAACAGTTATTATGATTTAATTGATGCCGTAAAAAAATGGGAACGTACTTATGTTTTCCTGTCACCAATAAAAGGCAAGGTAGATTTTTTGAATTTTCTGAAAGACAACGATTATATTCAGTCCGGTCAGGAATTATTCAAAGTAGTGCCGGAAAAAAATCAAATGGTTGGACAGGTAAATTTACCTGAAAATGGTTCAGGGAAAGTCAAAAAAGGACAAAACGTAATCATTAAGCTCAATAATTATCCCTACAATGAATATGGTTCCGTAAAAGGAAAAGTCACAAGAATATCGCTTGCTACAAATCAGCAGACGCTTTCCGATAATCAAAAAAAAGTAAACTCCTATCTGATAGATGTGGATTTGCCATATGGTTTAAAAACGAATTATGGTGTAGCACTAGATTTTCATGCCGAGGCCAAAGGATCTGCTGAAATAGTTACCGAAGACAGAAGGCTAATCGAACGCTTCTTTGATAATCTGCGGTATAAATTGAAATAAAATTTATTAGAAAACAGTAAAAACGATACACTGACCACTTAAAATAAGAAATGAAAACAATTATTTCTTTCCTCAAATTAAGAATTGTACGATGAAATTTTAGAAACAAATAAACAGATTAATTAAAAATTAGGCCGTTTAAAATCTAAAATTACGGATTACGGAAACAAGTAATCGATCTGTTTATAAATTTGCAAATTATCTCATTCTGTAATTGATAAATTGTCCAATTAAATTTGTACTTTTGCCAAGTTTTTTACACAACTACAATACAAACAACAACAGAATGAATCAGACAAAATATATTTTTGTTACAGGCGGTGTGACTTCTTCTTTAGGAAAAGGAATTATCGCAGCATCTTTAGCAAAATTGTTACAAGGAAGAGGGTATCGTACAACTATTCAAAAATTTGATCCGTATATAAATGTAGATCCGGGTACGTTAAATCCATATGAGCATGGAGAATGTTATGTAACTGATGATGGTGCTGAAACTGATTTAGATTTAGGTCATTACGAGCGTTTTCTTAACGTTCCTACTTCTCAGGCCAATAACGTTACTACGGGAAGGGTTTATCTTTCAGTTATTGAAAAAGAAAGAAGAGGGGAATTTTTAGGAAAAACAGTTCAGGTTGTTCCTCATATTACAAATGAAATCAAAGACAGAATGCAATTGTTGGGGAAATCCGGCGATTATGATATTGTGATTACTGAAATTGGCGGAACTGTTGGTGATATTGAATCTTTACCTTACATAGAGTCTGTTCGTCAGCTGGTTTGGGAATTGGGAGAAAACAACGGAATCGTTATTCATTTAACATTAGTGCCATTTTTGGCTGCTGCGGGTGAGCTAAAAACAAAACCGACACAGCACTCTGTAAAAACATTGATGGAAAGCGGTATCAAAGCTGATATCCTGGTGTGCAGAACAGAGCATGAACTTTCAGATGAACTGCGTAACAAACTAGCCTTATTCTGTAATGTAAAAAGAGAAGCAGTAATTCAGTCTATTGATGCTTCAACAATATATGAAGTCCCTAATTTAATGCTGGAAGAAGGATTAGATGTAGTGGCTTTGAAAAAATTAGATCTGCCTAAAAAAGCAGCACCGGATTTAAAAAACTGGAATACTTTTTTACGCCGTTTAAAAAATCCGAAACATACCGTAAATATTGGTTTGATCGGAAAGTATGTTGAAATGCAGGATTGTTATAAATCCATATTGGAAGCATTTATTCATGCCGGCGCTTCAAATGAAACGAAAGTAAATGTAATTTCGATACATTCGGAACACATTAACATCGATAATGTAGCCGAAAAATTAGGAACTCTTGACGGAGTTTTGGTTGCTCCTGGTTTCGGAGAAAGAGGCATTGAAGGAAAAATTGAAGCAGTTCGTTTTGCCCGTGAAAATAATATTCCGTTTTTCGGAATTTGTTTAGGAATGCAAATGTCTGTTATTGAATATTCCAGAAATATTTTAGGGTACGCCGAAGCAAATTCAACAGAGATGAATGAGAAAACAAAACATCCTGTAGTGAATTTGATGGAGGAACAAAAAACAATCACAGACAAAGGCGGAACAATGCGTTTGGGAGCCTGGAAATGTGATATTAAACCAAATACGCTGGCACATAAAATTTACGGTCAAAAGACCATTTCAGAGCGTCACCGTCACCGTTATGAGTATAATAATAAGTATGCGGACGAATTGCAAAAAGCAGGTCTGATTGCTTCCGGAGTAAATCCTGATACTGGTTTAGTTGAAATCATAGAGCTTGAAAATCATCCGTTTTTCATTGGTGTACAATATCACCCGGAATACAAAAGTACAGTTGCCAATCCACATCCAATTTTCGTAAACTTTGTGGCTGCAGCGGTAAATGCACATAAAAAACAATAATTAATATTCGAGGGGATGTAACTTTTGAGTAAAACTCAGACCAATATCCTTAAATGAATAACTTTTTTAAATATAATGGAAGAAAAAAAATTTGACCTTAATTCAATCATTGGTTTTGTATTGATATTTGGAATTTTGATTTGGATTATGTACCAAAATCAACCTTCTGATAAAGAGATTGCTGCTGAAAAAGCCAAGAAAGAATTAGTAGCGAAACAAGAAGCTCAGGCTAAAGCAGATAAGACTAAAACAGCAGTTTTGCCAGTGGCCGCAGCAACGCCGGGAGATACAGTTCAGTTAGTGCAATTGCAAAAAACTCTAGGTGGTTTTGCTTATTCAGCTACGCTTCCTTCTGCAAAAGAATCTTTTACTACAATCGAAAACGAAAAGATGATACTTAAAATCGCCAATAAAGGGGGTTATATAGTGGAAGCTAAATTAAAAGAATTCGAAAGATTTGAAAAAGGTTCAAAACAATTAGTGGAACTGATTAAAGACAATAATGCTAATTTAAATATTTCATTACAAACTACTGATAACAGAACTTTAAATACTAAAGATTTGTTTTTTGAGCCAACATTAACGAAAGTTGGTGCTGATCAGGTTTTGTCAATGCGTTTGAAAGCGGGAGCTAACGAATTTTTAGAATACAAATATATTTTAAAGCCAAACGATTATTTAGTTGGTTTTGATATTCGTTCCCAAGGTCTGAATAAAATTTTAAATTCTGCTAAACCAGTAGATTTACAGTGGGATTTAAAGTCATACAGAAACGAGAAAAGTGTTTCTATTGAAAAGCGCTATGCCCAACTTGAGTATGAGTATGATGATGAAAAATACAGTTCAGTAAATCATGGAGAAGCTAAAGAAGATACTCCCGAAAAAGTGAGCTTTATCGCGTTTAAACAACACTTTTTTACGGCGATTTTAGCTACTGATAAACCATTCGAAAAATCGAAACTGCAATCAGATGATTTGGTTAAAGACGAAAATATCGATACGACTTATATTAAACAATTTAAAGCAACTGTTCCATTGGCTTTTACAAATGGGGAAGTTGATTATAAAATGAGCTGGTATTTTGGACCATCTGATTATAAAACATTAAAATCATACGATAAGAACTTCCAAAAAATTATTCCACTGGGATGGGGGATTTTCGGTTGGATCAACCAATGGATTTTTATTCCGTTATTCGGATTTTTAAGTTCAACAATTGGATTGTCATTAGGAATTGCGATAATCATTTTTACCATTATTATCAAATTGGCCATGTCGCCAATTACCTATAAGTCATTCCTGTCTCAGGCAAAAATGAAAGTTTTGCGTCCTGAAATTACAGAGTTGGGGGAAAAATTCAAGAAAGACCCGATGAAGAAACAACAGGAAACAATGAAATTATACAACAAAGCAGGGGTGAACCCAATGGCAGGATGTATTCCGGCATTGATTCAGCTTCCGTTTATGTATGCGTCATTTCAGTTCTTTCCGTCTGCTTTTGAATTAAGACAAAAAAGTTTCCTTTGGGCAAACGATTTGTCTTCTTTTGATGCTGTTGTGAAATTGCCATTTCATATTCCGTTATACGGGGATCATATCAGTTTGTTTCCAATTTTGGCAGCAATTGCAATTTTCTTCTACATGAAAATGACATCAGGAGATCAGCAAATGGCAGCGCCTCAGCAGGAAGGTATGCCGGATATGGCAAAAATGATGAAAATCATGATTTATATTTCGCCATTAATGATGTTGATTTTCTTCAATAGTTATGGTGCAGGTTTGAGTTTGTATAACTTTATCTCTAACTTAATTACGATCGGAATTATGTTTGTAATTAAAAACTATATTGTGGATACAGATAAAATTCACGCTCAGATTCAGGAAAACAAATTAAAAGAGCCTAAAAAACAAAGCAAGTTCCAACAACGTCTTCAGGAAGTGATGGAACAACAAGAAGCAACAAAAGCTCAGAATAAAAAGAAATAAGTTCTTAAAAAAATCTCGATTTATCGGGATTTTTTTATACCTGTGATATACTTTATAAAGTACAATTTCGTTAAAGCTTAAAATTGAATATATGATGATTTTGAAAAAAATAATATTCGGACTGGCACTGTTGAATTCCATCCTGATAAGTGCCCAGGCAGACATCAATAAATTGGATGCCGACGGTAAAAAAGACGGTTTGTGGAAAGGAACTTATGAAGTTTCCAAACGTCCCCGATATGAGGGAACGTTTATTCACGGAAAAGAATCGGGAATATTTAAATTCTTTGATGATACTAAAAAAGGAGATGTAGTGGCGACACGCGATTTTAGTGCTAATGACGGAAGCGCCTACAATATCTTCTACGATCAGAGTAAGAATAAAGTAAGCGAAGGAAAAGTAATTGGTAAGAATTATGAAGGCGAGTGGAAGTATTACCATAAAGCTTCCAAAGTACTCATGACCACTGAAAATTATAAAAATGGAAAGCTGGAAGGCCTTAGGACTGTGTTTTATCCAAATGCTAAAATAGCAGAAGAGATAAACTATGTAAATGGTCAGAAAGAAGGCATCTATAAAAAATACGGACAAAACGGAATCATATTAGAAAAGACTACTTATAAAAACAATCAATATAATGGTGATGCTGTTTTTTATGATTCTGATGGCGTAGTAGCTTCTGAAGGAAAATTTCTTAATGGCAAAAAAGCCGGAATATGGAAGTTTTACTTAAAAGGAAAGCTAACAAAAGAAGTAAATATGAGCGATCCGAAAAGCAGTTATAAGGCAGACTCGAAGCCTAAGATGGAATAGATTTATAATAGTCCGCGATGCGGACTTTTTTTTTGCCCCGAATTTGATTCGCCTGTTCAATAGCGATGGAGTCACGAATGCATACTAATTTTAATTCGTGGAAATTCGTGGCTGATTAAAAGCAATTAAAAAAAGCAATAAGTTTTATCTACCGCGGGATTATATAAACTAATCAAAACCATCGCAATTATATGGAATTTGGCTTACCTTTGCACCCTTGTAAAAATATAAACGAGTTAAAATGAAACGTGTAGTTGTTGGACTTTCCGGAGGAGTTGATTCTAGTGTTGCCGCTTATTTGCTGCAACAGCAGGGATACGAAGTTATTGGCCTTTTTATGAAAAACTGGCACGATGATTCGGTTACGATTTCGAATGAATGTCCGTGGTTGGAAGATAGTAATGATGCTTTGTTAGTAGCTGAAAAACTGGGGATACCGTTTCAGACCGTTGATTTGAGCGAAGAGTACAAAGAAAAAATCGTTGATTACATGTTCAACGAATACGAAAAAGGAAGAACTCCAAATCCCGACGTACTTTGTAATCGCGAAATCAAATTTGATGTTTTTATGAAAATTGCACTAAGTCTGGGCGCTGATTTCGTGGCAACCGGGCATTATTGTCAAAAAAATGAAATCGAAGTGGACGGTAAACCCGTTTACCAATTAATTGCAGGAGCAGATAACAATAAAGATCAATCCTATTTTCTATGTCAGTTATCGCAGGAACAACTGGCAAAATCATTGTTTCCAATTGGAGCGCTGACCAAACCCGAAGTTCGTGAAATCGCTGCCGAAATGGATTTGGTAACTGCTGAAAAGAAAGATTCCCAGGGGCTTTGTTTTATTGGAAAAGTGCGTTTACCGGAATTCCTGCAACAAAAATTACAGCCTAAAGAAGGTAAAATTGTTCAGGTTGATAAAAACGATCCGATTTACAATATAGAAAAACCTGCAGGTCTCTCTTTGGAGGAAGAACTGAAAGCGGAAGCTCAGAAACTAAACTATCTTCCGACAATGGGAAAAGTAGTAGGGAAACATCAGGGAGCCCACTATTTTACAATCGGACAAAGAAAAGGACTGAATGTGGGAGGAACCACAGATCCGTTGTTTATAATTGCTACGAATGTTGAAACGAACACGATTTATACCGGTTTAACAAGCCAGCACCCTGGTTTATTTAAGAAAGCTTTATTTATAGAGAAATCTGAAGTACACTGGATTCGTACTGACCTTGCTTTGAAAGTGGGAGAAAGTATGGAAGTAATGGCCAGAATTCGTTACCGTCAGCCTTTGCAAAAAGCAACTTTACATCAATTTGAAGACGGAATGTATATTCGTTTTGACGAACCGCAATCTGCCATAACAGAAGGTCAGTTTGCAGCCTGGTATTTCGATAATGAATTAGTTGGTTCGGGAGTAATTTCTTAGCTTTATACTTTTTAAGAAGGTTCTTACCTTTAAAAAGTAAACTATGAAATATAACTACCTCTTTTTGTTATTGTTACTTTCTTCTGCAATGTTTGCACAGGAAGAAGATGCCTGGGTGTATTTTAACGCCAAACCAAGCGCACAAACATATTTGGACAATCCTCTACAGATGCTTACGCAGCGCTCTTTAGATCGCCGTATCAATCAAAATATTGCCTTAAGCATTAATGACACTCCAGTAGAAAAATCGTATATCAGCCAGGTAAAATCAAGTGCCGGAATTACAATAATGGCGCGATCCAAATGGCTCAACGCACTCCACATTCGCGGAACCCGGGCGAATGTTACGGCTTTAAAAAACTTAGCTTTTGTGGAGAAAGTGTTCTTTGCAGATAAAACTTTAAATACGACTTCAAAAAAAGTACAAAGTAATAAAACGGCACAAACAAAAGATAAGCTTAAAACTGCCGTTAATTATGCCTACGGAACTTCGGCAAATCAAATACAAATGCTGAACGGTCAGGTTTTGCATGAACAAAATCATACCGGATCCGGTAAAATAATAGCTGTTTTGGATGCGGGTTTCCCGGGAGTCAATACGGCCCAGCCTTTTGAGAACCTTATAAATAATAACCGAATTTTGGGAGGCTATGATTTCGTCTCCCGAAACGATAATTTTTACACAGGAGACGATCATGGTACAATGGTCCTTTCTACAATGGGAGGCTATAAAGAAAATGCTTTGATAGGAACTGCTCCGGACGCTTCGTATTACTTATTCATTACAGAAAATACTGCTTCAGAAAATCCCGTTGAAGAATCACTCTGGGTAGAAGCTGCAGAAAGGGCCGACAGTTTAGGAGTAGATATTATTACCACATCGTTAGGCTATTTTGAATATGATAATGCCAATTACAGCCATACCTATAGTGATATGAACGGTGTAACGAATTTTATTTCCCGTGGTGCAGAAATGGCTTTTAGCAAAGGAATTATCGTGGTCGCTTCGGCCGGTAATGAAGGAAATACTGCCGAAAGACATATCGGAGGGCCTGCAGATGCCGTTTCTGTTCTGACAGTTGGTTCCGTTACAGCTTCAGAAGTCAGATCTGATTTCAGTTCCATAGGGCCAAGTTTTGATAACCGGATCAAGCCCGATGTAATGGCACAGGGAACAGCCGCAGTTGTTTCGAATACTTCTGGTTCCATTGTCACGGTTAACGGGACTTCTTTTTCGTGCCCGATCATGGCCGGTACGATCGCTTGTTTATGGCAGGCTTTCCCTTCTAAAACCAATAAGGAAATCAGACAAATGATTTTGGAGTCTTCAGATAAATACGCTGTCCCAGACAATTTCTATGGGTATGGAATTCCAAATTTCGGTACTACCCTGGGAGTGGAGAATTTTGAAATTCCTGTTTTTTCGATTTATCCAAATCCGGTAAAAACTGCGGTTTCTTTTTCATTTCCCGATCAGACCACAGCCTCTGTAGCTATTTATTCTGTTCTGGGACAAAAAGTTATCGAACAACAAATTACAAATCAAAATCCGGTTCTTTCTTTGCAATCCTTAAAAAGCGGACTCTATTTTTATGTTTTTGATGCTGATGGAATGCACAGAACAGGAAAGATTATCAAACAATAACAGCATTTTTGCATGAATAAAATCACACAACTTTTTAATATAAAATATCCAATAATTCAGGGAGGAATGATCTGGAACAGCGGTTATAAACTCGCTAGTGCCGTTAGCAATGCAGGAGGTTTAGGACTTATTGGTGCCGGCTCCATGTATCCGGAAGTGCTGCGCGAGCACATTCAGAAATGTAAAAAAGCAACAGACAGGCCTTTTGGGGTTAATATCCCGATGTTATATCCCAATATCGATGAAATTATGAATATTGTGGTGGAAGAAGGCGTGAAAATCGTTTTTACTTCGGCAGGAAACCCTAAAACCTGGACTTCTTTTTTAAAGGAAAAAGGAATTACGGTAGTTCATGTAGTGAGCAGCAGTATTTTTGCTTTAAAAGCGCAGGAAGCGGGCGTAGATGCTATCGTTGCCGAAGGTTTTGAAGCAGGCGGACATAACGGCCGGGATGAGACAACAACACTGACCCTGATTCCGATGGTGAAAGAAAAAATCCGGATTCCGATTATTGCTGCCGGAGGTATTGCAACCGGAAGAGGGATGCTGGCCGCCATGATTTTAGGAGCTGATGGGGTACAGGTGGGGAGTCGTTTTGCCGCTTCGGTAGAATCCTCTGCCCACGATAATTTTAAACAGACTATTCTAAACGTAAAAGAAGGCGATACACAACTTACGTTGAAAGAACTGGCTCCCGTTCGATTAATCAAAAATAAATTTTATAATGATGTTCAGGAACTCTATGGAAAAGGACCATCAAAAGAAGATTTAGTACAACTGTTGGGCAGGGCAAGAGCCAAAAAAGGAATGTTCGAAGGTAATCTGGAAGAAGGCGAACTTGAAATTGGTCAAATTGCCGGAATAATTCATGAAATTTTGCCTGTAGAAAAAATTATTCAACAAATGATGGCCGATTTTGAAATTGCAAGCAAGGAAAAAGCTAAATTTGAGTTCTAATAGCCCCAAAATACAACATGAATACTTTACGTAACTATATATTAATCCTTTTTTTAGGACTTGGTTTGCAGCAGGCTTACAGCCAGTCTTATCGTTTTAAAACGTCGGGCTTTAGCGTGTTGGAAAAAAACGAAAGGGGAAAATGGGGCGAATGGTCCAATCTTGATCTGGTCAATCTTTCTGTAATCCTGGATACCGATAAGCACCGGATTGTAGTATACTCTCAGGAAATTCAGCTTTTTAGCATTAGCGAATATATCGAACGGGAAGAAAATGACACAGACATTGTATATTCGTTCTTATGCAAAGACAATAGTGGAAACGATTGTAAACTCTCAATCATCACCCGAAAAAAGCAAGACTATCGCAAGCAGCTTTATATTAATTACGATAACCAGATTATTGTGTATAATATTGTTAGTGTGTAAGATTTTAGAAGTTTTAATCTCTATACAAACCCGACAGTTTTTTAAAAACCTGTCGGGTTTGTTATATCTAAAAACATTCTTATAAACACAATTAATTTTTGAAGTCTTCTTTCAAAATAAACTATATTTGAACTGTTAAATTAATTAAGATTCAAACATTTTTTACTTAAAAAGGAAAGTGAATTGATAGCTCAATTGAAAATATCATTAAACAAAAAAGAACAATTTAACCTCTAAACATTGCGAATGAAGCAACTTTACGCACTACTACTATTTATCATTTTCGGAATTTTATCCTCTCATGCTCAGACTGTCGATCAGGATTTCGTCCAGCCGGTACCTTATAAGGCCGCAAAAATTACGGTTATAAAAGAACTTCCGGATGGTAAAATTTTACTCGGAGGACATATCCAGTTTTATAAGGATAAAAAAGTTACAAATCTGATCCGGGTAAATGCGGATTACTCGCTTGATGAAACTTTTGTTTTTAACGGAGATCCAAAATTAGAAATTAAAGATGTCAAATTTCAGAGTAATGGCAACATTATAGTTTTAACGACCAAAGATAATTTAGGACTAGCCGATTATTTTACTTTGTATCAGCTGGATGCAAATGGTGGAATTATAAAAGGGATTAGCGACGTTTTTAATGCAACCGCTATTGCTGTTCAGTCCGATGATAAAATAGTGGTTACCGGCGGTGCAATAGGGTACTACAATTTTACAAGTTGTTACGTAAACCGATTCAATAGCGATTTTTCCTTAGATGAAACCTTCAATAATGCTCTGGCTTTTAACGGAGCAACAACTGTTGTTGCAGTATCTGCAGAGCGTATCTATGTAGGCGGAACCTTTACTGCTGTAGATGGAATTACAAAAAACAGTCTTGTAAAACTGAATTCTGATGGTATACTTGATACCACATTTGATGTGGGAGAAGGGACAAAAGGACAGCTGTTTTCTTTGACACTTCAGGAAGACGGTAAATTGCTAATAGGAAGACATTTTTTAAGGATGCTGGGTCAGCCCACCTATAATATGTGCAGATTAAATTCTGATGGAACAATCGATGAAACTTTTAATACTAATTATTATAGTTTTCATGCTTCTACTATTATAGTAAAAGATTCTTATATCTATTTCGGAATGTATGAACCTGCTGAATTTAAATGTTATATCGCTAAACTTAATCCGGATGGATCGTTGAATCAAAGTTTTTCCTCTGGCAAATTGAATGATAATGGGGATCAGTTTTTTACAATGGGTATTATAGGAGATAAAATTCTGTATAACAATTCAGGTAATACAGGAAATAAATATGGTGTATCTGCCTGTGATCTAAATGGTAATCCGTTAGATTCTGCTGAATTAAAACCAAGTCAATACGGAAGCTTTGACAAAGGGGAATATTTTGACGGTAAATTAGTAGTCAAAGGTGATTTTATGAAAGTAAATGATGTAGCGACTTATGGAATTGCCTTGTTAAACGAGAATGGTTCGGTTGATGAATCATTTGTTTTCCCAAAATATATTGGAGATATTACACAATTTCAGGTTATAGATAATACAACCATTTTTGTAAGTGCCCAAAAGAAACTTTTAAAACTGAATAATAAAGGAGAAGTTTTGAAAGACTTTGATTTTAGTGATATATACTTAACTTCAGTAGAGAATTTTAAAGTTTTAGGTGATGGAAATGTTGTGTTTTCAGACCAAAATGGATTGTATATGTCAAAAGTAGATGGGGGATTAATAAGATATAGCTTAAAATCGGATGCCTACTATTGGTTTACCGGGCTTAAATTCCAACTTCAGGATAATAAAATTATTTTTGGCGCTATGCATAATGACTTTAGTGGAACGCCATACTATTATAATCTTTTGAGGTTTAATCTTGATAATACTGTTGATGAGACTTTTCAAATAAATGGTTCAGGACCTGATACATCAATTAATAAAATTAAAATACTGGAGTCAGGTGAAATTATTGTGGCTGGAGATTTTTTAAATTTTAATGGAATTCCTGTCCCGAATCAAATTGTTAAGCTTTCGAAAGACGGCGAAATGGATCTGCAATTTATTGAAAACCAAAAAGCACATACAATAGGAATCAGCACCAACCATGACTACAGAAAAATCGAACAAGTAGGAGACGTTATCTATATTACGGAAGGAAATGCAGATGTTACGGCAATCAATCTTGACGGTACATTTGTGAAGGATTTTGAGATGCCGCAGGTAATTGATAATATAACAGATCTTGTTGCTTTGGGCGAAGAAACAACTTCACCAGCCGGGCGAAAAGCAAATTCAAAAGCAGATTCAGATAATTATATGTTCGCTATTGGAACCGTAAATGGTACCACTGGTAAATCTTCGGTAATTGTAAAAGTCAATCTTGGTAAATCATCATTAGGAGTTGGTCCGACTCCTGAAAAAGAACTTTCAGCGGTTAAGGTATATCCTGTTCCTGTAGCAGAAAAAGTGAGTTTGTCCTTTTCCGGCGCAGTGGTACCAAACAAGATCGCTGTTTATGCTTTAAACGGAAAAGAAGTTTATACTGCTGAAGTACAAAGCACAGACAATCTTGAAATTGACATGTCTCAGTTTGCTTCCGGAATTTATTTTATCAAACTTTTTTCCGGATCAGGAGTAGTTACAAAGAAAATAGTTAAAAAGTAAAAAGTTACAAATCTAATAATAACAACCCGACAGATTGAAAGACCTGTCGGGTTTGTTATATAAAAAACTTAGAAGCTTAGTTCCTCAGCATCTTAGCACCTTAAGACCTACTCAATATCCTTAATAAAATCGTCGTACTCCAGGTAAAATAACTCCAAAGCATTCATTTTTTCGAAAAAGAAATCAAAAATAGTATCCCAGTTATTTCGGTTGCTAAAACCTACGCCTTGTATTTCGGTCCAGATCCGGCTGATGGTTTTACCGCTTTCCAGTGTATAGTTTTTTTCGAAAACCAGATCTTTAATAAATTCCTCCTCGAGAATGTTTTTTAAGGCTTCCAGTTTTTCAAAATAAGCAGTTCGTTTCTCGTCGCTTCTCTGCTCGATATCAATTAAAACCTGTGCTTTTTTATTGTCGACGTAAAATTTAAAAGAGAAATCCTTAATCTTCGTGTCATAAAGCACCCATTTACGTGGATATTTTTCGGCGAAAGCTACCCAGAACTCTCTTTTTATTTTTTGTGATTCTGCTTTACTGTACATTTTTATGGCTTTGATTTTAGAAAGCTTGGAGAACCGCCTTTTCTAAACTATATTTATATTTTATTTGAAAGTACAAAAATAAACTTTGATTATGGATTTTCAGGATTTTTTGCAATATGTTCCTAATTTAATTCCAGTGGAACTGCCGGCCCTTTCGTCACATATAAAAATGGCCCCTAAAGAACGGATAGAAGCGCTGAAAAATCTGGATTTCAAAGCAGAAAATCCACGCATTGCAGCGGTCATGATGCTGTTTTATCCAAAAAACGAAAAAACACATCTGGTTTTAATTGTTCGGAATGCCTACAATGGCGTTCATTCTTCACAAATTGCTTTCCCGGGTGGAAAGTACGAAAGTACCGATTCAGGTTACGAAGAGACTGCCCTGAGAGAAACACAGGAAGAAGTAGGGGTAGCTCCGGAGAAAATTGAAGTAATCAAACAGTTTACACCCATGTATATTCCGCCCAGTAATTTTCTGGTGCATCCTTTTTTGGGAATTTCATCAGAAGAACTTTTGTTTTATCCGGATGCAAGGGAAGTAGCAGATGTAATCGAATTGCCTCTTTCTGTTTTTTTAAATGACGAAATTATCATCGAGGCCAGATTGTCAACTTCTTATGGGCCTAACATTTTGGTTCCGGCCTTTAATATCCAAAATCATATTGTTTGGGGTGCCACTGCGATGATATTAAGTGAATTGAGAGATGTTTTAAAATTGACTTTTGAAGAAAATTAACAAAACAATAAATTAACAATTTGATATTCATTACGTTAATCATTTGTTCTGGAAATTACTTAAGAGTGTTGCCACATGAATTATTTTTGTATGTTTGCGACTGAACTAAAAATAACGATACAGAGCTATGGGATTGTTTAAACGAAATCCTTTCGGACATATATTATTCATCAAGAAATGGTTAATCCGAATTTTGGGAGCCATGACGCACCGAAGATACAGAGGTTTTAATGATTTGCAGATTGAAGGATCTGAAATCATCAAAACGTTGCCGGATACGAATGTTTTGTTTATATCCAACCATCAGACCTATTTCGCTGACGTTGTAGCAATGTTTCATGTTTTTAATGCAAGTTTATCGGGTCGTCAGGATACGATTAAGAATATTGGTTATTTGTGGCAGCCCAAAATGAATTTATATTATGTGGCCGCCAAGGAAACCATGCAGGCCGGTTTGCTGCCAAGAATTCTGGCGTATGTCGGAGCGATTACCGTAGAAAGAACCTGGCGTGCCAAAGGAGTAGATGTTACCGAAAAACGTGACGTAAACCCTAATGATACTGAAAATATCAAAATAGCCTTAGAGGATGGCTGGGTGATTACTTTTCCGCAGGGAACTACAAAATCGTTTAAACCGGTTCGTAAAGGAACTGCCCACATTATAAAACAGCACAGGCCTATCGTAATCCCAATTGTAATTGACGGTTTCCGTCGTTCCTTTGATAAAAAAGGATTGCGAATGAAAAAGAAAGGTATCCTGCAATCTTTCATCATCAAAGAACCTCTTGATATTGATTATGACAACGATACCATTGATGAAATCGTAGAAAAAGTAGAATACGCCATCGAGCAACATCCGTCATTTTTAAAAGTTATCCCCGCAGAAGAACTAAAAGTTCAGGAAGAACTGAACCAAATGAGAAGGTGGGACTACTAAATTTTAGATTTCTGAGTTTAGATTTTAGATTTTGAAATTGCTTCAGGTTTCAAGTTCAGGTTAAAAAACCTTTGTCCCTCAGAGCCTTTGCACCTTTGCACCTCAAAAAAAAACTACAAATCAATTTTCTTCAGCTCCTTATAATTAGCGTACAGCCTGCGTAACAGTGTCCCGTATAACAATCTGTAAAAGCACCAGAACATACCCAGAAAGGCCAGGGTAACCAGCAATAAGATTCCGCCGGTAACAACCATGGCTTTACCGCTTGTGGCTAATTTTTCTCTCAAATAATTCATATCCGGATTGTAGACAAAAGCAATGAAGAAACTGATGATTGAACTGATAACAGCCATTCCTAAATTGTACCAGACATAATACTGAACCGTTTTTCGGGTTTTGAGAATACTGCTCATTAATAATTTGGTAGATTCAATAGTAGAAATCGTTTTGTAATTCTTGTAGAAAAAATATACAAAAATCAGGACTACCACATAATTGAAGTACGTTAAAACTTCCAGGTAAAAGATCATTTCAGGATGTTTTATCTTGATTAACATTTCGTCAGTGCTGAAAAAGAGGTTCGATACCGTCCAGAATAAAATCTCCAGAATGCTTATAATCAAGATCCACTTCACAATGGAAGATGATTTTTTATGAATCATTTTGTAGATTTCATTTTCTGAAATTTGTTGAAAAGAATCGGCATTCTTTTTCCAGTCTCTTTTTAGTAAATCCAGTTCTTTCATAATAATTTTTAAGGATTTAGTATTTTTTTAAGTTTCCCTTTAATTCTGTTCATTTTCACTCGTGCATTCACTTCGCTTATTCCTAAGGTTTCTGCTATTTCCTGATAATCTTTGTCTTCTAAATACATAAAAACTAACGCTTTTTCGATGTCATTCAGCTGATAAACGGCTTTATACATCAATTTAATCTGTTCTTCTTCTTCATAGTTGTAATCCACATCTTTTACAAAATGCTGATGACTTTCATAATCTACGGTAGATATGGTCCTTTTGGTTTTTCGGTATAAGGTAATGGCTGTATTTAAGGCAACACGATACGTCCAGGTAGAAAATTTACTGTCGCCCCTGAATTTCGGATACGCCTTCCATAATTGAATGGTAATTTCCTGAAACAGGTCTTTATGAGCATCTTCGCCAGCAGTATACAATCTACAAATCTTGTGGATTATATTCTGATTTGCCTGCAACTGTGCAACAAATGACTGTTCTAGAGTATCGCTCATAAAGTATTAGTAGTATTGTAATCTATTTTGTTACACTTATTTTTATTTTTAGCCACAGATTACAGGATTAGAAAGATTTAATCCCTTTAATCCTGTAATCTGTGGCTAAAAAAACTATAATTCTTTTGTTTTGTAATAATTAACCATCAGATCAATAAATTTACTATAGCTTTCCATTCCGTCTTTCTGATTGTTTGTTTTTAAAAAATTATCATAAAGAAAATGAAAAGCTTTATCGATAAAACTATCATACTGCGTCCAGAAATCTTCGCTCTCCTGATAGTTTTTTAATATTCCGGCATGCACCGTCTTTTTTAACTGATTGAAAATCTTTTCATTTTTAAAATGCCAGATTCCCAGACAATACCGTAAAGCAAAACTGTACCCCGCATATTGGTAATATAAGTTTTTATTTTTAACACATGCCAGGACGCCTATAAAATTGCATTCATTTTCACTGGCAAATCCCATTTGATGTGCCATTTCGTGATTGGCTGTCAGCGGGAAAGTATACATGGGCAGTAAATAGTTTACCTGAGCTTCATTTGTAAACGGGTTTAGGTAACCGGCAAAACCCATATAAGTCAGCGGTACGCTAAAAAGTGATTTTTTAACGCTTGGAATTTCATATTTAAAATAAGGATGCTCTTTGGCTAGATTGTTATATCCGTTCAGATTCATCTTAAAAACAGCTTCTTGCGAATAGGGAAAAACGATTTTAGCACTGTCATTTTTTGTGATCTGAAACTGAATTTCATTGGTTTTAACGATTAGTTTTTTAGTAAAAGCTAATAATTCGGCATCCGTGTATTCTCTTTGAATTTTCATTTTTTCAAAAAGCGGCTCCCGGTAATAGTTAAATGCCCATAGAAAATGGAAAAAAAAGTAAAGCAGGGAAACACAGCTTAGCATTTTTAAGGCATGATCTTTCCATTGTAGTTTCCAGGTTTTTCGCGTTTTCCAGAGCCATCGGATCAGAAATAAAACCAAAACAGCATACATACAATCGCCAACAGAAAACGGAACTTTACCCAAAAGTATTCTTGAAAAATGAGAGATTTTCACATACAATCCGTTGCTGTAAAAGCGTTCCGTGAATTCCGGGAAAAATGGAAGGATTTTTAAGATGATAATCTGTACAAGAAGGAATAAAGGTAAAATATATTTTCTTTTCACGATGTAAATTTTGAATACGTAAATATAAATGAATCTGAATTACCACTGAAAAAGAATTTAAACTTTGTAACTTTGGAGCTCTTAATTGTTAAACTTCAAACAAAATATAATGAGTCAGGAAATAAGAAATCTGGAACCTAAAGCGCTATGGAATAAATTCGCCGATCTGAATGCCGTTCCGCGTCCGTCAAAGAAAGAAGAACGAGTAATCGAGTTCATGAAGAACTTTGGAAGCAGCTTAGGTTTAGAAACTTTTGAAGACGAAATACGAAATGTAATTATAAGAAAACCGGCCACTCCGGGAATGGAAAACCGTAAAGCGATTGTCATGCAGGGACACCTGGATATGGTGCACCAAAAAAACGGTGATACTGTTTTTGATTTCGATACGCAGGGAATTGATATGTATGTGGATGGGGACTGGGTTCGTGCGCGCGGTACTACACTTGGTGCCGACAATGGTTTAGGGGTTGCTACTATAATGGCTATTCTGGAAAGCACTGATATTCCGCATCCTGCTATTGAAGCTTTGTTTACTATAGATGAAGAAACCGGAATGACAGGAGCTTTAAACTTAAAAGGCGGAATTCTTCAGGGTCAGATCTTGCTGAACCTGGATACGGAAGAAGATGATGAGATTGATATTGGCTGTGCAGGAGGAATAGATGTAACGGCTACAAGGACTTATCATGAAGAAGAAGTTCCGGAAGGTTCTGTCGGGCATATTATTACCGTAAAAGGGCTAAATGGAGGTCATTCGGGGATGGATATCAATAAAGGCTTGGGCAATGCCAATAAAATTATGAACCGTTTGTTGTTTGATGCTTTCGAAAACTTCGGTTTGCAGGTAGTAGAAATCAACGGAGGAAGTTTAAGAAATGCAATTCCAAGAGAAAGTGTGGCAAAAGTCATCATTTCTGAAATGTTTGACGAAGCTTACATTTTTGATATGCAGGAAATCATCAACGATATCAAAGCGGAATACAAAACAACAGAACCAAATCTTTCTATCGAAATCGTCAAATGCGATTTACCGGAGAAAGTAATGGATTTAGGTGTTCAGGAAGGGATTATCAGGGCGATTTACGCAGCACACAACGGTGTTTACAGAATGAGTGCCGATATGGACGATTTAGTGGAAACTTCAAACAACATCGCACGTGTTATCGTGAAAGATGGTGAAATTTTAATTGGATGCCTGACCCGTTCTTCTGTAGAAACTTCAAAATTTGATTTGGCAAACGCATTGCGTTCTGCTTTTGAATTAGTGGGTTGTGAAGTGGAGCTCTCAGGTTCTTACCCGGGATGGACGCCAAATGTAAATTCTGAAATATTGGAAGTCTTAAAAGAAATTTACGAAAAACAAAACAACGAAAAACCTAAAGTAGTGGCTTGTCACGCAGGTTTGGAATGTGGAATTCTGGGAACCAATTATCCGGAGATGGATATGATTTCTTTTGGTCCGACCATTCACGGAGCGCATTCTCCTGATGAGAGAGCAAGTATTTCATCAGCGCAGAAATACTGGAAATTTGTACTGGAAATCCTTTCGAATATTCCGGTTAAGTAATAGTCTCAGTTTGCAGTCGCAGTTTTCAGTTATTTGTAACGAAAACTGTGACTGCGACTGAATACTAAAATTAATCTCTTTTAGGAGAATTTTTCTTTTCTCTCTTTTCTTCTTTCTTTTCTTTTGCAGTTTTAAGAGGTTCTTTCTTTGCTGTCTTTTTTGCGTCCTGACTCTTTGCCATATCTTTTAATATTAATTGTTTCTATTGTATATAGAGTAAATGTACACACAATATTTTAATTTGCTTCGAATATTATTTTAGAAAATCTCCATCTATGATTAATAACTCAACTCCGTTGGCAGTTATCGAGCGATGTGAGCTTACATCGTCAGAAACGATATAGGTCATTCCTTTGGTGAGTTTGAATTCCTGGCCGTTTTCTAATTCGCTAATGAATTCCCCTTCAAGGCAATGCACGATATGTCCTTTCTGGCACCAGTGATCGGCAATGTAATTTTCGGAATAAGTTACTTTTCTAATCCGTAAACCTCCGGATTGTATCGTTTGCCAAAATGCTTTTCCGGTTTCCCCTTTATGTTCTGTTTTTGCAACCTGACTCCAGTCAATCGTTTGAAAAAGTATTGCGGGCATATTTTTTATTTTGAGTTAGTAATCAAAGGAATTTAAAATAAAAAATCCCCAATTAGAGAATTGAGGATTGATTTATAGGAAAATATTAATTTCGTTTTAATACTTTATATTGTTCATAGCAGCCGCTTATGGCATCCATAATCTGGAGATCGTTAGCAGATTGAATAAAAGCATCTGAATAGTTGCAGCGGTGCATAATCTCAGGAATTTCGTCTTTACTGATCCCTAATAATACAGCAACGGTTTCGCGGTCGTACTTGGATTCCAAAAGATTTCGAACCGTATCGTCCTTCTTCATTTCCTTGAGCTTCTTGAGTTCCTTTCCGTTTTTCCCAAAGAAATTATAAAGCATATCGGCGGGGTTGAATATGGAACCCAGTACTTTTCCAAAAGCATTTGGAGAATATTCACCGGCCTCATAGCCTTGCGTAAGCCCGGAAATACTATAACGATAGTTTTCCCGCGTTGGAATTAATTTGGAATCTACTTCAAGATACCCCGTCAGGTTAAAAGGGGCAATCACCACTTCTTCCAGTGCAATTGCTTTTTCGGTAAGCTGAATTCGGGTCACTTTATTTTTGATCCAGTCATTGGTAACCCTGATTCTAAGAGACTGAAATCCCAAAATGGAGAAGTGTAACGTATCATTTACCTGTACGTCGATTTCAAAATATCCTTTTTCATCAGATTTCGCGCCCCGTACTTTATTGGTATTGATAACATTTACACCCGAAAGCGGCTGTTTGCTGTTGTCATTAATAATATAGCCCGAAACTCTTTGCGGAATTGTCGACGGAGTGTCCTGTGCAAAACCAATGGTTGATAATAATGTAAAAAAGAAAACTGCGAAATATTTCATATCCTGATTTAAAGCACTAAAAGTAGTAAATAGGGATTAAATATTTCGCAGTCTTTGAATATAATTATCAGAAAATTAACAAAGCATGAAGTGTTACTTTTGGTATTTTAACTAAAATGGGATAGTCGAGATTTAAATTGAATTATTTTAAATTAAAAAAGACAATTCAGGTATTCGAAGTATAAAAAAAATCCCAAATTCCAGGTATATCAGGAATTTGGGATTTTGTATGTAAGGGAATTGACGTATTAGTCTCTTCTTGGTCTTCTAGGTCTTGGTGCATCACCAAAGCTTTCAGAACGTCTTGGAGCTCTTTCAGAACCACCTTCACTTCTTGGAGCCGAGCTTCTGAAACCACCTTCTCTTTTTGGAGCAGATGAATTTCTGTCGCTTCTGAAACCGCCTTCTCTTGGAGCTGCGTTTCTGTCGCTTCTGAAACCACCACCACCAGAACCTTCACGTCTTGGAGCAAAACTTCCTTCACGTCTTGGAGCAGAACTGCGTCCACCGCCTCCGCCGCTGCGTCCGTTGTGGTCACGTCTTCCGCCACCATCATTTTTAGAAATTTCAACATTAATACGACGTCCTTCTAACTGTACGTTGTTTAATACTTCCATTACTTTTTCAGTGTGCTCAGGATCAGTGTTAAAGAAAGAGAATCCTTCTTTTACATCTACTTTGAAAACGTCATCACGACCTAAGTCTAATGTTTCTTTCAAATAATCTTTAAGAGACATCCAGTCGAAATTATCTCTTGAACCAATGTTTACAAAATAACGAACTGCTCCGTTATTATTGAATTCTCTTGGCTCAGCAGAATCGCTTCTTTCGCGTCTTTCTCCGGATTGAGATGAAATATCTCTGTTCTTTTTGTAGTAAGCAATAAAACGGTTAAATTCTACAGATACCATTTTCTTGATTAGTTCTTCTTTCGATAAACCTTCAAGAACGTTATTGATCGCAGGAAGATAGTTGTCAATTTCGTGATCAACCTCAGTATCCTTAATTTTAGTAGCTAAGTGCAATAATTGAATTTCGCAGATTTCGATTCCTGATGGAATTGTTTTTTCTTCGAATTTTTGTTTGATGATTCTTTCGATAGAAGAAATTTTACGCAACTCACTTTTCGTAACGATTACGATAGAAGTTCCTAATTTTCCTGCTCTACCTGTACGTCCTGAACGGTGATTGTATGTTTCAATTTCGTCAGGTAATTGGTAATTTACTACGTGAGTAATGTTATCAACGTCAATACCACGTGCAGCAACGTCAGTTGCAACAAGCATCTGAATTTGTCTTCCACGGAAAGATTTCATTACACCATCACGTTGTGCCTGAGATAAATCTCCGTGCAAAGCAGCAGCGCTGTATCCATCTTCAATTAATTTTTCAGCTACGGCTTGTGTGTCTCTTTTAGTACGACAGAAAACCACAGAGAAAATATCCGGGTTAGCATCGGCTAAACGTTTTAAAGCTTCGTAACGGTCACGTGCATTTACTAAGTAAAATTCGTGAGAAACTGTTGCAGAACCTGAGTTCTTAGCTCCAACAGTAATTTCAACCGGGTCGCTCATAAATTGTTTTGCAATTCTGGCAACCTCTTGTGGCATAGTTGCAGAGAACAACCATGTACTTTTTTCGTCTGGAGTATCAGATAAAATAGATACGATATCCTCATAAAATCCCATGTTCAGCATTTCGTCAGCCTCATCCAAAATACAGTAATCTATATTTTTAATGTTAACCAATCCTCTGTTGATCATGTCCTGCATTCTCCCCGGAGTAGCTACAATAATTTGTGCTCCTCTTTTAATGTCCCTAGCTTGCTCTGTAATACTAGCCCCGCCGTAAACTGCTACCACATTAATACCTTTCTCGTATTTTGAGTAGTTTTTAAGTTCGTTGGTAATCTGTAAACAAAGTTCTCGTGTTGGCGATAAAACTAATGCTTGTGTATTCCTGTTGTCAGCATCAATTTTTTGAATTAGCGGAAAACCGAAAGCTGCCGTTTTCCCTGTCCCTGTCTGAGCCAACGCAACCATATCTGTGTCTTTTTCCAATAATAGGGGAATCGCCTTTTCCTGTACCTCTGACGGATTTTCAAATCCTAGATCTAAAATCGCCTTCAGTAACGATTCATTCAATCCTAATTGTTCAAATTTATTCATATGTATTTTTAAAATAGGGTGCAAAATTACTGTTAATTATTCAGATAAACTAATGCAATTTTAAGATTTATGTATTTGTTATGATTTGATTATCAAAAAGTTATCTTTATCGTGAAATCATTTTGATAAGAAAATGCAGAAAAATCAAAAAAAATACGTCGTGAAATCTAAAAATTAGCGTTTAAAATGTTGTATTTAAAACAATTATTTTGTGGGGTTCAGGAAATCAATCAGTTGCTGAGTTGCTTTTGCACGATGACTGATTTTATTTTTAATTTCAGACGACAATTCGGCAAAAGTTTCTGTATAATTTTCAGGCTGAAAAATAGGGTCGTATCCAAAACCGTGATTTCCGGATTTTTGCAAAGTAATGTTTCCTTTGGCTATTCCGGTAAAAAGATGCTGTGCTCCATTTAAATTTAGGGCAATAACGGTCTTGAACCGGGCGCTGCGATCGGATTGGCCTGATAAAGCGTCTAAAAGTTTGTCCATATTGTCATTCGCATCGCGTTGTTCTCCTGCATAGCGTGCTGAATAAACGCCAGGTTCACCATTTAAAGCGGTAACTTCAAGTCCGGTGTCATCGGCAAAACAATCGTAACCGTATTTTTGAGTGACATAATCAGCTTTCAGGATGGCATTTCCTTCAATAGTAGCTGCGGTTTCCGGAATATCTTCGTGGCAGCCAATCTCTTCAAGGCTTAATATTTTTATGGTTTCAGGAAGTATGCTTTGTATTTCCTTAATTTTGTTTTTATTGTTTGATGCAAAAACCAGATTCATAATTATAATATTTTAAGATAATTTTTTCGATTATAAAGGCAATGGCAACTCCACAGGTGTAAGCAAGAATATCGCTCCATAAAAATCCCTGTCCCAGAACATATCTTCCTAAGAGTGTTTTCCGGACTGCAATAATCCGGCTGTCCTGGCAGAGCTGAAAGAATTCAATACTATAACAGATTACTAAAGAAATAAGTATAATCGGAAGTGCTTTTTTATCAATGAATAGTAGTCGTACCAGTACATATATCATTACAGCATAAAGTAAATCTCCAATACATAACGGAATAAAGGCAAACTTTCTGGAGAGGATTCCGAGACCGATTATTAAAAAAAATACGAGACCGTAATAGATTCTTGGCTTTTTCAAATGCAAGGGAGGATGGATTTGTGGTTTGTTTTCATAGGCAAAGATATAAAAAGGGTAGAAAATAGTACAGATATGGTCCTTGCAACAGATAAATATGCTTTAGTTGTTTTCTAATTTTATAAATTTAGCTTTCAAAAACCACTACTATGAATCTCAACCCTAAATTTGTTTATCTGCTTTCAGTTCTTCTGATTTGTATGTCAATAGGTTATACACAGCAAAAAAAGGAAACCAAATCATTTGATATAAAAAAGCAATTGGAGTATTGTGCACAGCAGGCTTCGAAAACATTAGAAATGATCCCGGATAACGGAACCTCTCCAAGAAGTATTCCGACAGGAAGCAAAGAATGGAAATTTGTAAACTATAAAGACTGGACAAGCGGTTTTTGGCCGGGGGAATTGTGGTATTTATATGAAGCCACAGGAGATAAAAAATGGGAAAAAGAAGCAGATAAATTTAGTCGTTTTCTCACGTCTTTATCCGTTAGCAAAGCAAATGACCATGATTTAGGTTTTCAGGTTTTTAATAGCTTCGGCAATGGTTACCGTCTCACTAAAAATGCAGCCTACAAAGAAATCATCCTTAAAACGGCCGATACCCTGGCAACGCTTTTTAATCCGAAAGTGGGAACCATTCTTTCGTGGCCGCATAATAAATACGGTGGGCACAATACGATTATAGATAATATGATGAATCTGGAATTGCTTTTTTGGGCCTCTAAAAATGGCGGCAGTAAAAAATTATACGATATTGCGGTACAACATGCCGAAACTACTATGAAGAACCATTTCAGGCCGGATTTTACCTCGTATCATGTTTTGGTTTATGATTATGAAACCGGCAAAAAAATAAAAGGAATGACGGCACAGGGCTTCAGTGATGAAAGTATGTGGGCCAGAGGCCAGGCGTGGGCGATTTATGGATTCACGATGGTATACCGGGAAACCAAAGACCCGAAATTTCTGGAATTTGCCCATAAACTGGCGCGCGTCTATTTAGATAAACTCATCACCGAAGATTTAATTCCGTATTGGGATTTTAACGCTCCCGGAATTCCAAATGAGCCTAAAGATGCTTCCGCAGCGGCTATTGTGTCTTCTGCGCTTATTGAACTGAGTTCATACACTAAAGATAAAACGCTTAAAAAGGAATATGAAACGAAGTCAAAAAAGATGATTGTTTCACTTTCAGAGCATTATCAGAGTCAGGATGTGAATTCGGCTTTTTTACTTCATTCAACAGGTCATAAACCGGCCGGAAGTGAAATTGACTGCTCCATTAATTATGCGGATTATTATTATCTGGAAGCTCTTTTAAGACTTCAAAAACTAAAAAAATAAAAAGTTTAAATTATGATTAAAAAAGTATGCCAAATATCATTGATTGTCATTATGGCAATAGTGATAGTAAGTTGTAAAAACACGAAACAAAAACTTCAGGAATATGTAACCACTTATAATAGTACGGCGGCTGGTTTTAAGGCTGATGATGTTACACTTACTACTGCCAGAGGTTATATAAATGATAACAAAATTGAGTTGCGGTTTGAGACCGGTTTAGAACCAAAAGAGGCGAGCAAGGTAAAAGCAAATACATCCTTTCCTAAACTATTGAAGGAAATGATTCATAAAAACCAGATTCCCAAAGAACTTGTAGAAGAAGGTATTCAGTTTGATGTTTATTTTTTGGCAAATGACAATACTGTTCTTGTGAAAGAAGTATTAAATAAAGAATCAATAGCAGAATTTTTGTAAAACTTACCGCTGTTAAAAACTAGTCTTTGATCAGTTGTGTGTATTTTTTATTTAAAGAAGTAAGGAAAAAGAATCGGTTTAATTTTGTTGTGTATGTATTGTTTTATTTTGGATAATTAATTTGTAGTCAAATAATTACACTTTTAATTTTTGATAGAAGAAGTTGTTTTTGTTTAAAAAGTTCATTATGTTTGAGTTAAAAAATAACCTAAAACCTAAATATTTATGAAAAAAATTACTCAAATCGCATTTGCTTTTATTTTTGTACTGCTACTGGTAAGTTGTAAAAACACCAAGCAAAAAGTCCAGGAGCACGTAAGTACTTATAACAATTCTTCCTCAATCAATGGCCGTGGAATTACAGGTACGACTGCCAAAGCTTTTCTAAATGACAACAAAATCGAAATTAGAATTGAAACCAATCTAGAAGAGAACGATACCAATAAACTAACATACAAAGAATCATTTCCTGATTTGCTAAAAGAAATGATCAAAAACGATCAGATTTCTAAGGAGTTAATTGATGAAGGAGTAAAGTTTGATGTTTATTTCTTAGCTTATAATAATGCTATTCTTGCTCAGCAGATAGTTGATAAAGAAGAATTGGCACTTTTGGAAAATGCAGCGGACTCTAAAGAAAAAGTAACTGCAAAATTGTAATTTTTGAAACTGAATTAGTTAAAAAGCCCCTTTGAATTATTCAAAGAGGCTTTTTTGTTATTTGGTAATATTTGTTAAACTATCCGGGAAGTACGAATCGGATAAATTACTAAACTCATCCCCGCGCATGAAGATATTAATATCGACATCGGCAAAGCTGTTTTTGCCTGCTGCAGCTAAAAGCTCGTTAGCGGCGTGCAGTGTATTTTTATGAAAGTGATACACACGATCTGATTTGTCAGTAACCACCAGTCCTTTCATCAGCATTTTGTTTTGGGTTGCCACTCCGGTCGGGCATTCATTATTATGGCAACGCAACGCCTGAATACAGCCTAAAGAAAACATGAAGCCACGGGCGCTATTGCACATATCTGCCCCCAAAGCAACAGCATGTAAAATAGAATAACCCGAAAGGATTTTCCCGCTGCCAATAATGCGTATTTTATCGCGAATGTTTAATCCGATCAGGATTTTGTTTACGAATATCAAAGCAGGTTCAAAAGGCATTCCGACACCATCGGCAAATTCTAAGGGGGCTGCTCCCGTACCACCCTCAGCACCATCAACGGTAATGAAATCAGGGTAGATATCCTCTGCAATCATTTCATGGCAAATGGCCTCAAATTCAGCAGTATTTCCGATACATAATTTAAATCCGACTGGTTTTCCATTCGATAACTGACGCAACTGCGCGATAAAATGAACCAGTCCTTTACTGTCTGAAAAAGCATGATGCCCGGGAGGGGAAAGAATCATCTTATGCGGTTCAACGCCTCTGATTTTAGCAATCTGCTCGGTATTTTTCGCAGCCGGAAGCACACCACCGTGTCCGGGTTTTGCACCTTGCGACAATTTAATTTCAATCATCTTAACGTTCGGAAGATTGGCTTTTTCCGAGAATTTTTCAGGGCTGAAATTCCCTTCAGCATCCCTGCATCCGAAATAGCCCGTACCAATTTGCCAGGTAATATCACCACCACCGGCAAGATGAAATTCGGTTAAACCGCCTTCTCCGGTATTTTGGTAAAAATTTCCTTTTTTGGCACCTAAATTAATGGCGCGCACGGCATTTTCGCTTAGTGAACCAAAACTCATGGCCGAAACATTAAACAAAGAAGCTGAATATGGTTGTCTGCAATCTTTTCCGCCCACTAAGACACGTGGTAATTCTTCATTGACTTGCGCCGGAAATATAGAATGTTTGATTCCTTCGTAGCTGTCCTGATTTAAGTTTTGCTGTGTCCCGAAAGGCGTACTGGAATCTATGTTTTTGGCTCTCTGGTAAACCATGGAACGCTGGTTTCTGGAAAATGGCTTTCCATCAGTAGCTCTTTCAATAAAATATTGCTGAATCTCCGGGGCAATCATTTCAAACAGATACCTGAAATATCCCAAGACAGGGAAGTTTCTTAAAATGGCATGTTTCGTCTGGAGGGCATTATAAACTCCAACAACTAATAATATGGGTAAAATAATTACAAGTAAAAAACCACGTCCGGAATAATAATAGACTGCGGCAACAACAAGAAACAATAAGAATCCGTAAATGAAGAATTTTTTTCTCATGTTTTTTTAAAAATTAAAGAGGTAATAAATGTATAACTTAGTTGAATCTTAAACGCACGTAAACGTGTTTAATGTCTTTTTTATCCGATTCTCTTTCGTCAATTTCGAGAATATCGGTTAGCGATTTCAACATTGGTGTTAGTTTGGAGAAACCATAGTTTCTGGGGTCAAATTCGGGTTTTTTCTTTACGATCAGATTTCCGACATCGCCTAAAAATGCCCAGCCGTCATCATCTTCGATATCTTCAATGGTGGCTTCAATAAGTTCAATCGTCTGTTTGTCGATTTTGTGTAAAGCTTTTTCTGCAGGTTTTTCAACAGGTTTTTTAATGTCTGTTGTAACTTTTATTTTCTTTTTCTGAATGGCCCCGTCTAAAACTTCAATGTAAATAAAACGGTCGCAGGCTACAATAAAAGAATTAGGGGTCTTCTTTTCTCCAATACCAATTACTTTCATTCCGGATTCCCTTAATCGAATAGCCAGACGTGTAAAATCGCTGTCACTTGAAACAATGCAAAAACCATCCAGTTTTCCAGAATACAGTAAATCCATTGCATCGATTATAAGTGCGGAATCTGAAGAGTTTTTACCAACCGTGTAGCTGTATTGCTGAATGGGAGTAATGGCATGTTCCAGCAGGACGCCTTTCCATCCGTTGGAATTTGGTTTGGTCCAGTCTGCATAAATACGTTTGGTTGTGGGAGTGCCAAATTTTGTTATTTCTTCCATCATACCTTTGACATTACTGTAAGGTACGTTATCGGCATCAATAAGAACGGCTAATTTTAAATCTTTTGAGGTGCTTAAAGCCATTATATAAAGGTGTTATGATTTATGATATTTCTTTTTAAAAAGCATTTAAAATTAGTGAAAAATAAACAATTACGGCTCTTTAAGAAGAATTTATAACAGGTATAAATTAGGCAATACAAAAGGGGATATTTATATTTTGTAAGTTTTTTACGGTAATTTAAATTATTTTTTTAGAAAATTTTAACTAATAGTGTATTTGAATCCGATTCATTTTTAAATTATTATGATAACATCGAATAAATATTTATTTTTGCACGCTGTTTAAAATTAAAATTATTACATCATTATATTATGGTAAAAGATTTATTCGAAAGAATTCAAAACAATAAAGGGCCATTAGGAAAATGGGCTTCGCAAGCTGAAGGGTATTTTGTATTCCCTAAATTAGAAGGAGAACTTGGTCCGAGAATGCAATTTGGCGGAAAAAATATTTTGAACTGGAGTATAAATGACTATTTAGGTCTGGCCAATCATCCGGAAGTACGTCAGGCAGATATTGATGCTGCTGCTGAGTTTGGTGCAGCTTATCCAATGGGTGCCCGTATGATGTCAGGACATACAAAATATCACGAACAATTAGAAAATGAACTGGCTGCTTTCGTGATGAAAGAATCAGCTTATTTATTGAATTTTGGTTATCAGGGAATGGTATCTACCATTGATGCCTTAGTAACCAAAAACGATATCATTGTTTATGATGTAGATTCTCATGCCTGTATTATTGATGGTGTGCGTTTGCATATGGGAAAACGTTTTACTTACAAACACAATGATCTGGAGAGTATGGAGAAAAACCTGCAGCGTGCTACTAAAATGGCTACGGAAACAGGTGGTGGAATTTTATTTATTACTGAAGGTGTTTTCGGAATGAGAGGACAACAAGGTAAATTAAAGGAGATTGTTGCCTTAAAACAAAAATATAATTTCCGTTTGCTGGTAGATGATGCACATGGTTTTGGTACCCTTGGCAAAACAGGAGCCGGAGCAGGTGAGGAGCAGGGAGTGCAGGATGGAATTGATGTTTACTTCTCGACTTTTGCAAAATCGATGGCTAATATCGGAGCTTTTATAGCGGCAGATAAAGATATTATTGATTATTTAAAATACAATTTACGTTCTCAGATGTTTGCGAAAGCATTACCAATGATTCAGACCATCGGTTCTTTGAAACGTTTGGAATTGTTGCGTAATCACCCGGAATTAAAAGATAAACTTTGGGAAAATGTAAATGCATTGCAAAATGGTTTACGTTCCAGAAATTTCAATATCGGAGATACCAATACGTGTGTAACGCCGGTATACCTTGAAGGAAGTGTTCCTGAAGCGATGGTGATGGTAAATGATTTAAGAGAAAACTACGGTATTTTCCTTTCGATCGTAATTTATCCGGTAATTCCAAAAGGAATTATTTTGTTGAGAATGATCCCTACAACGTCACATACATTATCTGATATTGATGAGACATTAGTAGCTTTTGAAGCAATTCGTGAGAAACTGGAAAACGGAACCTATAAAGAAATTGCAAGCAGAACTAAAGTTGATTTAGACGCTTAATTTCAAGAGAATAAATTTCCGTAGTGGGAATTATGTAAAAAAATCCATTCTGATAAAGAATGGATTTTTTTTTATTTATAATTAAATTTATACTCCAATACTAATTCTAAAAACAAATATTATGAAAAAACTACTCGCATTAACGATAATCACTCTGGCTTGTTTTACTTCCTGTAAAAAAGCACCTGAACCAGTTGAAAAAGCACCTAACCCGCCAAAAGAAGCTGAAATTGCAGAGCCTTCCGGAGATCAGTGTTATCTTTCGACTGCAAACAACAGTACAGTTGAATTAAGTTTTAATGTAAACTCACATCAGGAAGTCAATGGAAAACTGAGCTATGCCTTATACGGAAAAGATAAAAATGAAGGAACGATTATCGGAAATATGAAAGGAGATACGCTGATTGCAGATTACACTTTTATGTCAGAAGGGGTTTCGTCTGTGAGGGAAGTTGCCTTTCTTCAAAGAGAAAATACTTTTATCGAAGGTTTCGGAGATATTGTCGATGCTAATGATAAAGTAACTTTCAAGGATAAAACAAAATTAAAGTTTGATCCTAAAGTGGTACTTTCGAAAGTAGATTGTAAAGTAGAGTAATCATCTTTAGAATATAAAAAAAAAGCTCCATTCGTTTATATGAATGGAGCTTTTTTTGCAGTCTTATTTTTTAGTCTCAGTCTCAAGTTTGCATAACTACCATACTGTCAACCGAGACTGAGACTGAATACTGAACACTTTTTCACAGGTACTTTAAATACGTTTTTCTTTGACAGTGAATTTTCGGATCAAAATTTTTCCAAAGTAAATGAATCGCTGTGTTTTCGGCCAACTCCGGAGTCCTGATGCAATTCTGGATTCCTTTTTCTGAAAAAGTTTTAAAATATTCATCAAAAATAATAGCCGTAACCCCTTTATTCTGATAATCCGGATGAACTCCGATTAGGTAAAAAACAACATCTTTACTCTTTTTTCGTGCTCGTAATAAATGGATGAATCCAAATGGGAATAGTTTTCCTTTTGCTTTCTGCAAAGCCTCGGAAAAGCTCGGCATCACGATACTAAAGGCAACCAGTTTATCGTCTTTATCAACCACAAACTTAATGTATTCGGGATTGATAAAACTAATGTATTTCTTTTTGAAATATTCTTTCTGCACGTCTGAAATAGCTACAAATGAAGCTAGTTTGGCATACGATTCATTAAACAAATCAAACATTTTGTCCACATGGGGCATAATGTCTTTTGTCTTGGTGAATGTTAAGGATCGTAAGCCGTATCTTTTTTTAATTAATTCCTGAGCTTTCACAAAGAATTCAGGTTTTACATTGGAAAAAGGAAAGATACTTTCAATATATTCTTTCTCCACCTGAAAGCCTAATTGTTCAAAATGGGTCACATAATACGGATTATTATACCAGGTAATCATCGTTCCTATCTGATCATAGCCTTCGGTAAGAACGCCAACCTTATCCAGGTTCGAAAAACCCATTGGCCCTTCAACGTGTTCCAGATTATTTTGTTTTCCAAGTTCGTAAACTTTTTCGAGCAAAGCTTTTGTCACTTCAATGTCATCAATAACATCAAACCATCCGAAACGAACTTTCCTTTTGTGCTGATTATTTACTTCAGACCAGTTGATGATCGCGGTTATCCTGCCCACAATTTCATTGTCTTTATAAGCCAGGTAAAAATAGGCCTCAGCATTCTCAAAAGCAGGATTTTTAGTTTTATCAAATGCCTCTAATTCATCAGCAATAATGGGCGGAACCCAATACGGATTGTCTTTGTATAATGAAAACGGAAATTTGATATACGCTGTTAATTCTTTTTTAGTTTTGGCTTCTTTAATTGTAATCATTAAATCGTATTGTAAAGTATCTCCGGGAGATTTGGTTATTTATAATTATTCGTATTTAGATTTACGTTTTCTTTCCTGTTCCTGATAATCTGTTTCCTTTTCATTTTTAGATTTTACACCTTCAGGATCTTTAGGGTCTTTTTTCTTGTCTTTTCTGGATTGTTTCTTGAATTCCATTTGGGTTTCCTTGTACTTGGTATCATAGCGCCAGGAAACACCAACTCCTCCATATAAGATAGAAGGCGTACCTTTAAAGTTAGTGCTTACGGAAGCATCAACTTGTAAGTTCGGACTCAGCAGATAAGCCGCTCCGCCACGAACGATAGCATCACTGTAAAAGTCACTTTTATAACCCTGGTTTTCAACAAAACCGGACCATTTATCATTGAACCCATGCGTTAAGGTTAAGACATAACCATAACTGGGATAATCTGTCGAAATATAGTCGGCAATAATATTAGTCACAAAAACCCATTTTCCGCCTCCAAATTGATTTTGAGTGATCAGGGCTACTTTTGGTGAAATGCTGGATTCCGGAGAAAAAGAATACGGATTGTTTTTACCGACAAAATTCGCTCCTGCAAAAACAGAGATTGCGGGTATTAACTGATGCCAGTCAAAGCTGTGATTGGCTTTATAGCTGTAAATGTTTTTTGTTTTTTCGTAGTTTTTAAAAGGATCATAAATTAAATATTTCGCCCCTAAAACGGTTTGTCTGAAATTATTTTTTTTATAATTGGTATACGGAGTATCAAAATTTTCCATTTGATATTGTAAATCAAGCACAAATTCGAGTTTTTCGAGAAATGCACCATACCTGAATGTTAAGTCCGTACCAAATCCATTTGCATCATAATTTAATAAATCATGCTTTTCTTTTATTCCGTAAATACCAATTTCAGCCTGGATAACAGATTTTCCTACCGCAAAAGCCGACATTGTTTCACCGGGACGGTTAGAGTTGATGACATCGGTATATTGGGCGAAAAAGAATTGAGGTGTAAAAAAAAGAGCGGCAATAAATAAGTTTTTAGCTTTTAACATAAACGTAATTTTTGATTAAAAAGTAATAACGCATTTCAAATGTACTATATTTTATTATTTATTTAAGATTGATATTTTAATTTTAAACAACGGATTTATTAATTTTGGAAAAAAATTATACAATTATGCAAGAAGCATCTTTTTCAGGTTTAATAAAAGCTATCTGTTACATCGTGGCTTTTTATTATATTTTTAAATTTTTAGCTAGAATCTTTTTGCCTGTATTGGTAAAAAAGGCTGTAGAAAAAGCAGGAGAGAATTTTCAGAGACAACAACAATATAGCCAGGATAATTCATGGCAAAAAACGCAACGCAATAACGATGAGATCATTGTCAATACGGCGAATGTTAAAAATCCCCGTGAAACCAAAAAAGTGGGAGATTATGTTGATTACGAAGAAATAGATTAAGTTTGTGTCCTAAATAAAATAGGATTCATCATTTAACCAAACCTGCCAAAATTGAAAATAGTAAATAAGTTCTATCCGCACGCCCTTGTTATATTGGGCTTTATTCTCGTTTCTATAATTTATTTTTACCCGGTATTACAAGGGAAACAAATTTTCCAGTCCGATATTGCACAATATACCGGAATGGCTAAAGAGCAAAATGATTTTAGAGCCACAGAACATACTGAGCCGTACTGGACAAACTCTGCTTTTGGCGGAATGCCGACGTATCAGCTTGGAGCCAATTATCCGAACGATTATGTAGGCAAATTAGATGATGCATTACGTTTCTTACCACGCCCTGCCGATTATTTATTTTTATACTTCTTAGGTTTTTACGGATTGTTATTAGTTTTAAAGACAGATCCTTTAAAAGCTTTTATCGGAGCAATTGCTTTCGGTTTTTCAACCTATTTAATTATTATTTTAGGCGTTGGACATAATGCTAAAGCACATGCTATTGCTTATATGCCTTTGGTGATTGCCGGATTTATACTGGTTTTTCAGAAAAAATATATTTGGGGAGGTTTGCTCACCATGTTTGCGGTGGCATTGGAAATTAATGCGAACCACTTTCAAATGACCTATTATTTATTGATTTTCCTATTGATACTTTCCGGTTATTTTGCTTTTAATTACCTTAAAGATAGAGAATACAGGCCGCTTTTACTTTCGGTTGGTGTTTTGGCAGCCGCTGGAATTTTTGCTATTGGAGCCAATGCCACTAATTTACTGGCAACAAGCGAATATGCTAAATTTAGTACCCGCAGCAATAGTGAACTGACCTTTAATCCGGACGGAACTAAAAAGGTCAATGAGAATGCACTGAGCCATGAATATATCACGGAATACAGCTACGGAATTGCCGAGAGTCTTAATCTGATTGCACCACGACTTTTTGGTGGTTCTAACCATGAAAATGTGGGGATAGATAGCCGTATGTATTCTTTTATGACAGAACAGGGAGTACCATCTGAAAAAGCACAGGATTTCGTGTCCGGAATGCCTACCTATTGGGGTGATCAGCCCATTGTTGCAGCCCCGGCCTATATTGGGGTTGTAGTTTTCTTTTTAGGTGTTTTAGCGTTGTTTATTGATGACAGAAAAATAAAATATGTTTTCCTATCGGGAGCATTGGTGGCATTAGTGCTGTCATGGGGAAAAAATTTCTCCCTGTTAACCGATTTCTTTATTGATTACGTTCCGATGTACGATAAGTTCAGGGCAGTCTCCTCAATTCAGGTTATTCTTGAATTATGTTTCCCTGTACTCGCTGTAATGGGATTACAATCGTTTTTTAAAGCGAAAGACGAGCCTAAACTACAGCAAAAGGCACTGGTTCAGACCGGAGCTTTCGGACTGGGAGTTTTACTGATTCTGGTTTTTGCAAAAAGTATGTTTCATTTTACAGGAAGCAGCGATAGTTATTTCCTGGAAAGTTACGGACCAGGCTTTGTTGATGCTCTAAAAGAAGACAGAATGAGTTTGTATTCTGCAGATTTATTGCGTTCAGGTTTCTTTATCGTGGTTACTTTCGGAATTTTATGGTTGTTTATTAAAAATAAATTTTCACAAAATACCACTTTAATCATTGTAGGTCTTTTGATGATTTTTGATTTGTTTTTTGTGGATAAAAAATATGTTTCGGCTAAAGACTTTGTGAGTCCTGTAGAGATTGCGGCGCCCTTTCAGGAAACACCTTCTGATGCTCAGATTTTAAAGGATACCACACATTACAGGGTTTTTGAGGTAAACGGTAATATGTCCAGTGCGCGTGCCTCTTACTTCCACCATTCACTAGGAGGATACCATGCCGCAAAACCAAGAAGAATCCAGCAATTGTTTGATTACCAGATCGCCAAAAACAATATGGAAGTTCTGGATATGCTGAATGTGAAATATATTATCCAGACGGATAAAGAAGGAAAAGAATTCCCGACGGTTAATCCAAATACAAATGGGAATGCCTGGTTTGTAAGTGATGTAAGACTTGTCAATAAGCCGGACGATGTCATGAAAGCTTTAGATCATCTGGATACCAAAAAAGTGGCCATTTTTAACGTTCGTGAACATGAAGGTAAATTCAGAAGTGCCCGTTTAAAAAAACAATGGGATACTACCGGAACGATTAAAGTGGTGGAATATAAGCCCAATTATATCAAATATCAGTCAGATAACGGAAAAGACGGTTTGGCTGTTTTCTCTGAAATGTATTATAAAAACGGATGGAATGCTTATATCGATGGTAAATTAACCGATCATTTCCCTGTAGATTATGTGTTACGAGCAATGGAAATTCCCGGAGGAAAACATACTGTAGAATTTAAATTCGAGCCAGAGGTAGTAAAAACAGGAAGTACCATAACATTGATAAGTACAATAGGAATGTTGCTGTTATTGATTGGCGGGGTTTATTTTGAAAGATTTTACCACAAAGATTCACAAAGAATTCACGGAGATACTCAAAAAAATATTTAAAAATCTTTGCGAAACCTGGTGAGAACTTAGTGAGTCTCTGTGAAACAAAACTGATGGAACAAAAAAAACTCTTAATCATTACCTACTATTTTCCCCCTGCCGGAGGTCCTGGTGTGCAGCGTTGGTTAAAATTTGTAAAATATCTGCCTGAATTTAATGTTCAGCCCATAGTGTATGTTCCGGAAAACCCAACTTATCCGATAGTGGATGAAGGTCTGGTTAGTGAAATTTCGGATCAGGTAATTGTGCTCAAGAATAAAATCTGGGAACCTTACCAACTGGCTTCTGTTTTTTCGAAAAATAAAACGAAAAAAATCAGTTCCGGAATTTTTCCACAAAAGAAAAAACAGACTTTTTTAGATAAAACCTTTCTTTGGGTTCGCGGCAATCTTTTTATTCCGGATGCGAGAGTGTTTTGGGTAAAACCTTCCGTCGTTTATCTGGAAAAATACATCCGGGAAAATAATATTGATACCATTGTAACTTCAGGACCACCACATAGCCTGCATTTAATTGGTTTGGAATTAAAACAAAAACTAAACATAAACTGGCTGGCAGATTTTCGTGATCCCTGGACAACCATCGGGTACCATAAAGCATTGCGTTTATCTTCTTACGCGGCTAAAAAACATAAAAAACTAGAGCATAAAGTACTTAACTCCGCAGATACCATAATCGTTACGAGTAAAACGACCAAAACAGAATTTGAGGCCATTACCAGCAAACCAATTTCGGTAATTACCAATGGTTATGACATCGAAAATGTCGAAAAACAGGTTTTAGATACCAAATTCACCCTGGCACATATCGGTTCTTTTTTATCAGATCGAAATCCAGAATTTTTATGGGAAGCGCTGGTGGAATTATTGAATGAAATTCCGGATTTCAAATCTCATTTAGAGATTAAACTGATCGGTGCCGTAAGTCAGGAAGTACTGGATGCTATTGACCAGCATAAACTGAAGGATTATCTGAATCTTTTGGGCTATGTTTCACATCGTGAAGCCATAGCGCATCAGAAGAAATCACAGGTTTTACTGCTGATCGAAATCAATTCTGAAGATACAAAAAGTATCATTCCGGGAAAATTGTTTGAATATATGGTATCAGGCCGTCCAATAGTTGCAATTGGTCCGCAGGGTTCTGATTTTGCAGCCATTGTAAAAGAAACGAATACCGGTGTATTTTTCGATTATTCTGAAAAAGCGAAACTAAAAAGTGTAATTTTGGAC
This sequence comes from Flavobacterium cupreum, assembly GCF_003996965.1. Taxonomy (GTDB): domain Bacteria; phylum Bacteroidota; class Bacteroidia; order Flavobacteriales; family Flavobacteriaceae; genus Flavobacterium; species Flavobacterium cupreum. Next base: position 283,681 of record NZ_QWDM01000002.1, read on the forward strand.
TTTTATAATCAATTTCTGGAAGGGAAATTACAATCTAATGGTATTGGTTTACAGCAATATTCCCGAAAAAACCTAACCAGACAATTAGTAGAATTGATTCGTTAAAATAACAATTTCAGAGACGATTACATTTCACAAATCGTAAGTAAGCAAGTAAAATCATAAATTTAAACGCTGCAATCTAAAAGCTGCAATCAAAACATGGGTATTGTCTTAAATCAGTCTTTCAAAAACACCATAATCACTTATATCGGCTTCGGAATAGGGGCTATCAATACACTTTATTTGTATCCTGTTTTTTTAGGCGCCACCTATTATGCTTTAACGAATTATATTCTTTCCGCTGCAAATGTTATTATGCCATTGTTCGCCATTGGAATGCAAAATACATTAGTGAAGTTTTATTCTCAGTACAAATCGGAAGAAGAAAGAGAGCAATTCCTCTCGTTTACGGCATTGTTTCCTATCCTCATGTGCATTCCGCTAGGTATTATCGGTTTGTTCTTCTTTGATGATATTAGCGCTTTTGTTTCTAAAGAAAATCCTGTTGTAAAAGAATTCATGTACCTGATTCCGTTTATAGGAATCTGTATGGCGTATTTTGAGATTTTTTATGCCTGGGCGAGGGTGCATATGCATTCTGTTTTTGGTAATTTTATTAAGGAAGTCGGGCTAAGGCTATTTTCTACTGTTGCATTGGTTGGTTTGTATTTTAAATGGATTACACTAATTCAGTTTGTGTATGTAACAGCTGTAATTTATTTCCTGGCCTTTATAGTGACAATGTTTTATGCTTTTTATGTCAAAAAACCGAAGTTTCAGATCAACATCCCTAAGAATGTAAAAGATGTAATGGAGTATACGTTCTTTATTATTTTATCGGGAAGCGTAGCAAATTTACTATTGGACGGTGATAAACTAATGCTGAATCAGTATATGAAGATTGAGAACATTGCTTATTATTCGGTGGCGACATATATTGCGCTGGTTATTTCGGTTCCAAGCCGGGCCATGCATCAGATTGTATATCCGATTACGGCAAAATTAATGCATGAAAACAAACACGATGAATTAAATTCATTATACAAAAAAACATCAATAAACCTCCAGTTTGTAGGAGGGTTTGTGATGTTGTGTATTTTTGTAAATATCAATCAATTGTATGAATTGGTACCCAAAGAATATAGCGGAGGAATCCCGGTGGTATTTATGATTGGAATATCTAAATATTTCGATTTGATTTTGGGGAATAATAATGCTATTATTTTTAATACTAAATATTATCGAATGGTTTTGTATTTGGGATTAATGCTGGTTTTTTTAACCTTTGTTTTAAACATGATTTTTATTCCAATTCAGGGTATTTTAGGTTCTGCATTTGCTACTTTATTGTCCATCACGTTATACAGTCTCGCCAAATTGCAGTTTGTCGTTAAGAAACTTAATTTGTATCCTTTTACAAAACAGACCATACATTCTATCCTGATAACCTTTGCTTTGTTCCTGTTGTTTTATTTCTGGGAATTTCCTTTTTATCAGCTTGTCAGTATTGCCCTGAAATCTGTTTTGGTGACTATTCTTTATATTTACCTGAATTATAAATTTGAGATCTCTCCGGAGATTAATCAGGTTATTAAAGGGCTTTTAAAAAGAATTGGAATTCAGATTTAACAGACCTGAGAGAGAGGAAATATAAACAAATTACAGCGAGCAAACTCCGGCTTCATTTTCACTTCAAAGAAGCCGGGCTGATTTTATGTAAAGGAGATAAACATTTTTGAAAGAAATTACTCTCAAAATTAGCAAGGGTTCATTCTTCACTGCATCAGCATATTCCAGTTCAATTAATGCCGTACTAATACAAGTGTTTTCTTTGCCATTACCGCGTCAGGGGAAACAAACACAACAATAACTCCTGTAAATTAGTGAAAAGCTGATTATCAAACTATTGCCTTAAATTTGAAAACTGAAGCTAAGTTGTTGGTTTTGTGAATTAATGGGTTAATTTTAACATTTTTTTTTTTTGTTATTTGATTAATAAAAATTAAATTTATGTAAGAATTTGATAGTGCTTTTATTGTCTTGCTGAAAATATCTTTAATAATGCAATAAAAATAACTTTTTGATGTTTACCTAATATGGAAATCCCTATCCATATTAGAAATAAATTAACATTTATATAATAGTAGTTGGATTAAATTAATTTGCTGGTTATGAAAAACAATAAACTGAGTCAGGAACAAAGTTTTCAGGTATTTTCTAATATGATATCAAAGAAGGTACGTAATGGATTTACATTAGAAGAGAGAAACGATGAATTTCTTTTTGCGGTTCTCTCAAAGGGAGGGAAAGTGGTTAATCATGGTTTAAATTTTATTATTTTTTGTCTGACCTTAGGATTATGGTCATTTGCCTGGTTGTATCTTACCATAGAGGCGTCAAAGCAGAAAAAAATATTAGTGGCAATTGATGAAGATGGATTACCTTTTGAAGACAGGTGTTTAGTAGCTTAATTAAAAGCTATTAAAAAATAAAGCGGCCAGAATTTCTATAATTCTGGCCGCTTTATTTTTTTTATGAGATTAATACTTTTATAATTTGTCTTTTAAATAAACTCCCGTAACCGATTCTTTTACTTTTGCCACTTCTTCCGGAGTTCCTGTGGCTAACAAGTGTCCTCCGTTTTCTCCTCCTTCAGGTCCCAGGTCAATAATCCAGTCGGCACATTTGATAAGGTCAAGATTGTGTTCAATTACAATGATAGAGTGGCCTTTATCTATTAAGGCATCAAATGAAGCCAGTAATTTTTTAATATCGTGAAAATGCAATCCTGTCGTAGGTTCATCAAATACAAACAGCGCTTTGTCTTTTGTTGCTCCTTTTACTAGAAAAGAAGCTAATTTAATACGTTGCGCCTCACCACCCGAAAGCGTAGAGGACGACTGCCCTAACTGAACGTATCCTAATCCTACATCCTGCAGGGGCTGTAGTTTTTGAGTGATTTTTGTTTGTTTGTTTTTTTCGAAAAAGGCAATGGCATCATCAATCGTCATGGTTAGAATGTCATTGATGTTTTTGTCATCGAAAGTGATTTCTAGAATTTCTTTTTTAAAGCGTTTGCCGCCACAAGTTTCGCATGGCAACTGAACGTCGGCCATAAAGACCATCTCAACGTTTATGGAGCCTTCTCCTTTACAGGTTTCACAACGGCCTCCATCAACATTAAAAGAAAAATGTTTGGCCTGATACCCTGTTATTTTTGATAATTTTTCTTTCGCATACAAATCACGAATATCATCATACGCCTTGATATAAGTAACAGGATTAGATCGTGAACTTCTTCCAATTGGATTCTGATCTACATATTCAATATGTTTTATTTGAGAAAAGGATCCTTTTATTTCGGTAAACTGGCCCGCTTTTTCTGCTGCGTTTTCAAGCTTTTTCTGCATGGCAGGAAATAGGATTTTCTTGATCAGCGTACTTTTTCCGCTACCGGAAACTCCTGTAATCACAGTTAATACATCCAATGGGAAAGTAACATTAATGTTTTTCAGGTTATTTTCCCTTGCACCAATAATTTCAATATGATTTTTAAATTTCCTTCTCTTTTTCGGAACCGTTATTTCTAAATCCCCATTTAGATATTTAGCCGTTAAGGAGTCTGATTTTAATATTTCATCATAAGTACCCTGAGCGACAAGATGCCCTCCGTAAGTACCGGCTTCCGGACCTATATCGATAATCATGTCTGCCGCTTTCATAATATCTTCGTCGTGTTCTACGACGATAACTGTATTGCCTAAATCACGAAGAGAAAGCAGCACTTTTATCAGTCGTTCGGAATCTTTCGGGTGAAGGCCAATACTGGGTTCATCTAAAATATACATAGATCCTACCAGGCTGCTCCCCAAAGAGGTCGCCAGATTAATCCTTTGTGATTCTCCTCCCGAAAGCGTAGCAGAGTTTCTGTTTAAGGTAAGGTAATCCAGACCCACTTCTGTCAAAAAGGAAAGACGATTATTGATTTCGATCATTAAACGTTTTGCGATTTGCTGTTCGTAAACGTTTAGGTCAATATTTTTGAAAAAAGTAACCAGATGTTTAATCGGTAAATCGACTAGATCGGAAACTGTTTTACCATTTATTTTTACATACGATGCTTCTACACGTAAGCGTTTTCCGCGACAGGCGTGACATTTTGTTTTGCCACGGTAACGGGACAGCATGACACGATTCTGAATTTTATAATTTTTTTCTTCCAATTCCCTGAAGAAATCATTAAGCCCCTGGAAATACTGATTTCCTTTCCAGATCACATCTTTTTGTTCTTCTGATAATTCGAAAAAAGGTTTGTGAATCGGGAAATCAAATTTGTAGGCATGTTTCACCAGTTCATCTTTGTACCAGCTCATGCTGTCTCCTCTCCACGGATAAATAGCGCTTTCGAAAACAGAAAGCGAAGTATTCGGAACCACCAGATCAGCGTCAATTCCGATAATATTACCGTATCCCTCGCAAACAGGGCAGGCACCATAGGGATTATTGAAACTGAACAGGTGAACATTCGGTTCTAAAAATGTAATGCCATCCAGTTCAAAATTATTGGAATACGAAAAACGTGTGTCTGAGCTTAATTCCTGTAAATAACATATTCCTTTTCCCTCAAAAAAAGCGGTCTGTACAGCATCTGCCAGACGGTTATAGAATTCTTCTTCTTCCTTAACCACGATTCGGTCTATAATCAGCAGTATGTCTTTATTGTCCAGCTGATGAAGATCTGCAGTAGCAAATTCGTCCAGTCGAACCATTTCGTTATTGACTAATATACGGGCAAAACCTTGCTGTAAAAGGACTTTCAGTTTGTCTTCCAGTTGTCGGCCTTCTTCCAGATGAATAGGTGCCAATAGAAGCCATTTGCTGTCCAGTTCTAATGTTTTTACATCTGCAACTACGTCCGAAACCGTATTTTTTTTAACTTCATGACCTGAAATTGGCGAATACGTACGGCCAATTCGGGCAAACAAAAGTTTCATATAATCGTAGATCTCAGTCGAAGTCCCGACAGTAGATCTTGCATTGGTCGTGTTTACTTTTTGTTCGATGGCAATCGCCGGAGCAATTCCTTTGATATATTCTACTTTGGGTTTGTCTAAACGCCCCAAAAACTGACGTGCGTAAGAAGACAGGCTTTCTACGTAACGACGCTGCCCTTCAGCATATAAAGTATCAAATGCCAGACTTGATTTTCCGGATCCGGAAAGCCCTGTAATGACAACAAGTTTGTTTCTGGGAATAGCGACATCTACATTTTTTAAGTTATGTACTTGTGCTCCTTTAATGATAATATTATGTTTCGGGTCGAGTGTAGAAAGGTCAATTTGCATAAAAAAAGTCAATTTCTACAAAAGTAATCAATTTTGAATTGAGTTTTGTTAAAGCCATTGTTCCAAATTTTAACTAATTGTTCCAGAATTGCCATGTTCTTGGCTTTGCTCTTTTTTTATTAAAAATTGATTGTTTCAATATAAATATGCTATTTTAGAATGTTTTTACACTAAATTAATACTACGGCTCACTTTGAAAACTACATTTGCTATCCTTTGTTTTTTGATGAATTTAATCCTGTTCTCTCAGGAACTTCCGCCAATTGTAAAATATCCGTCAACTGTTTACGGGGCCGGGAACCAAAGCTGGATGATTTCTCAGGACGAACAGAATTATCTGTATTTTGCCAATAACGAGGGCCTTCTGGAATATAACGGAACCAATTGGAAACTGTACCCGACTCCAAATGAAACGATCATGCGTTCGGTGAAAGTAATCGATAATAAGATTTATACCGGATGTTACATGAATTTTGGCTACTGGACGAGACAAGCCAACGGGAAGTTAAAATATACATCGTTAAGTGATACCATTAAAACTAAAATTCTGGACGATGAGCAGTTTTGGAACATTTTAAAATATGATCAGTGGATTTTGTTTCAGTCCCTGAACAGAATTTATATTTATGATACCAAAACGAAAAACTTCAAAATTATTTCCCCTGAAAACGGTGTGGTAAAATCGTTTAGTACCAAATCCTCTATTTATTATCAAACCATAAATGAAGGCCTTTTTGAAATAGAAGCCGGAAAAGGAAAACTGATTTCCGATCATCCTGTTTTAAAGAAATATACCATTGTCAATGTTTTTACCCTTGATGACAGTTTGCTGATTCAGACCCAGCTCGACGGATTTTATAAACTTTCAGGAACCACTTTAACGCCATTTCGAACTGCTGTCGATACGGAATTGAAATCCAGTTTTGTGTACAGCAGCCAGCGTCTTCAGGATGGGAGTTATGCCCTGGGGACAGTTTCTAACGGTGTTTTTATTTTATCTAAGGAAGGTCAGTTAAAATATCACATTTCACAAAGTAAAGGCCTGAGTAACAACACAGCCTTGTCTTTGTTTGAAGATAAAGACCAAAATGTATGGATTGGCCTTGACAACGGAATAAATTGCATCAACCTTCAGACACCGGTACATACTTTTACGGATGATACAGGAGTTTTAGGAACGGTATATGCTTCGATGGAATACAACGGAATATTGTACGTAGGAACGAATCAGGGTTTGTTCTGCAGGAAATACCAGAGCAATGAAGATTTTCAGTTCATAAGCGGAACGAAAGGTCAGGTATGGTCCCTGTTTGTATACGATCAAACGCTTTTTTGCGGACATGATTCTGGAACTTTTATTATTGATAAAACAGTTGCAAAAAATATTTTTTCAGGTTCCGGCACCTGGAAATTCGAGCGTGTTCCTAATGCCGGAAACCAATTAATCCAGGGAAATTATTACGGCATTTCAGTTTTGGAAAAAACAGGGAATCAATGGAAATTTAAAAACAAAATAAAAGGCTTTGATTATTCTTCCCGTTATTTCGAGATCAACAAGGATCTTGAAGTGTATGTCAGCCATGAGTACAAAGGGATTTTCAGGTTAAAACTGGATAAGGGGCTTTTAAAAACCAGTGAATTCTATGCATATTCCTCTCCGAAAAAAGGAAAAAATGCTAGTCTTACCAAATTCAATAATTCGATTTATTACGCCTGTAAAGAGGGGATTTTTAAATTAAATTCGAAATCGAAACAATTTGAAAAGGATACCTTACTGAGTTCTATTTTCGAGAAAGATGAATATACATCCGGTAAATTAATTGTAGATGACGCTAACCGAATCTGGCTTTTTTCCAAAAATTACATTCACTATTTTTCTGCCAGTAAACTTAGTAATCAGCTAAAGCAAAATATTATTCCGATTCCGTCTTCGTTAACCAATTCGATGCTGGGTTTTGAGAACATCAGGCAGATTTCAAAATCGACTTATCTGATCGGAACTACAGATGGTTATTATATTTTAAATATTGATGATTTAAGTTTTAAAAACTACAGCGTTTCAATAGCTGAAATTTCGATCAATAAGCAAAATGAAACTTTAAATGACGTTGCCTTAAATGAGGATGGAAGTTTTAAATCGAATGAAAACAATATCACTTTAAATTATACGGTTCCGGAGTACAATAAATACATCAATACGGAATATCAATATCTTTTGGAAGGCTTTCAGAACGACTGGAGTGAATGGAGCACAAAAGCTTCGGTTAATTTTAAAAACCTGTCACCCGGAAAATACACTTTCAGGGTAAGAGCCAAATATGCCAGTACCATTTTGCAAAACGATGCTGTTTATACGTTTGTGATCTCAAAACCATGGTACCTGACCAATCTGGCGTGTTTTATTTATTTTCTGCTGATACTGGTTCTCGCGTATTTTATCAATAAGGCGTACCGTAATTTCTATCAGAAACAGAAAGAAAAGTTAATTGAGGAAAATAATCTTTTATTAGAAATAAAAGAGTTGGAAAACGAACAACAGCTCATGAAATTGCGAAACGAGCAACTATCGCAGGATGTCGATAATAAAAACAGGGAGCTGGCTGTTTCGACGATGAGTTTAAACAGTAAAAATGAGCTTCTGGCTTTTATTAAAGAAGATTTAAAGAAAACTACTCAGGACGACAGCAAAAATATCAAATCGGTGATCAGAACCATCAACGATAACATTACGGAGGAAGATTCGTGGAAAATCTTTAAAGAAGCCTTTGACAGTGCCGACAAGGATTTTCTAAAACGAATCAAGCAAATCCACCCTTTGTTAACACCGAATGATCTGCGTCTTTGTGCATACTTAAGACTAAATCTTTCGTCTAAAGAAATAGCTCCTTTATTTAATATTTCTGTTCGAAGTGTGGAGATAAAAAGATATCGTTTGCGTAAAAAAATGGATTTGCAGCACGAAATCGGTTTAGTAGAGTATATTCTGGCTGTATAGGAAAGCAGTAATTACTTCAAAACACCTATACATCACCACAACATTAACGTTTTATTGTGTTTTTGACATTTAAATGTTAATTAAATTAACATTAGTAATTTCTTATAAATTGTTGGTTTTTTTTACTATATCGTGAATTTTAAATATATTTTTTATGATGTATGTTTTTTGTTGAGGTTAATTTTAGTTTATTCTTAAAAGGATAAGATAAATTTAGCTTTCAATAAAAACTAACTAATTATGAAATCTAAATTATTACTAATGGTATTGTTACTGTTTACATCTTTTGCATTTTCGCAGAATCTTGATGTAACAGGAACCGTACTGGATGGCTCAGGTTTATCATTGCCGGGCGTGAATGTAAAGGTTAAAAGTTCATCGCAAAGTACAACCACAGACTTTGACGGATCTTTTAAATTATCAGGTCTCCCGAAAGGAACCACACTTGTTTTCAGTTATATTGGTTTTCGAACACAGGAAATTGTGGTTTCGGGTACTAAGATTACCGTAAAAATGACCGATGATGCCCGATCACTCGATGAGGTGGTGGTGATTGGTTACGGTAGCCAGAAAAAAAGGGACCTTACCGGTGCCGTAAGTATTGTTGACAGCAAAACGATTGAAGCGTTAAAGCCTGTAAAAGTTGAACAAGCTTTACAGGGAACTGTTTCAGGAGTAAATGTAACCAGCCAGTCAGGAGCTCCGGGTGCGGGCTTGGATATTCGTATTCGTGGTATTGCTACCAATGGAGAAAACAGGCCAACGGCTATTATTGATGGTTACGTAGGAGATCTAAGTTTATTAAATCCGAACGATATCGAAACCATTACGGTTTTAAAAGATGCACAAGCTGCCATTTACGGAACTATCGGAGCAAACGGGGTTATTCTAATTACCACTAAAATGGGTAAAAGAAATTCAAAAGCAAAACTTTCCTATAATGCTTATTCAGGATTTCAGGAAACATCACGAAAACTTCCTACGTTAAATGCTACGGAATATGCTCTTTTATTAAATGAAAGTTATGCCAACGGAGGGAAACCAATTCCTTATCCAAATGCCACCGGCTTAGGAAAAGGCACCAACTGGCAGGACGAAGTTTTTGGAAAAGGAGTGCCTATTATCAATCATGACCTGTCAATTTCGGGAGGTTCAGAAAAAATTAATTATGCGCTTAGCGGATCACATCTGGATCAGGAAGGTATTGTTGGAGGAGATAAATCAGGTTTCTTAAGAAATACAGCCAGAGTTGCTGTTGGTGCTGACGTGACCGACAAACTAAAGTTTAAAAGTAATGTCATCTATACTTATTTTTCAAGAAAAACACTAAATGAGAACGGACTTGGATCTGTTTTATTCAATGCCCTAAACATTCCTGCAACCATAAGTCCTTATGATGCAAAGGGGGATTATACGCTAATACCGCTTAGTGGTTTAGGAAATGAAATTATAAACCCTCTCGCACAAATTGCAAATACCTATAACACTTACAATTATAAAAAAATCAGTGGAAATTTTGGTTTGGATTATAAAATTTTCCCGGGTTTTGTGCTTTCCGGTGCTATTGGATTTAATAGTTCGAACAGTGAATCCAAAACGTTTGGAAAACAAATCAGTTATGGAGGTAAAGTATTTGATGTAAAGCAAAGTTCTGTAACACAGGGCGCTGTAAATGACAATGATTATTCCTTTGACCTTTATGGTACTTACACAAAAAAATTGGGAGAGAGCCATAATTTCACAGGAACAGTAGGAACAACAGTTTTTAAAACCTGGGGTAACGGACTTTCCGCTACTGGTTACGATGTACCATACAATTCCTGGGAATTTGCGGATCTTAAGTTAATAACAACGATAGCAAAAGTATTGAATAACGGGTCTTACGATTATGATCAGAGAAGATTATCTTATTTTGGAAGATTACAGTACGACTATAAAGGTAAATATTTATTGTCTGCCATGATAAGACGTGATGCTTCAACGAAATTTGGTCCGGATAATAAAATAGCCTATTTCCCTTCTTTTACCGGAGGATGGGTAGTTTCCGACGAAAATTTCTTTGGGGAATCAAAAACAATTAATTTCCTGAAATTAAGAGCCAGTTACGGTACTTTAGGAAATGACCAGATTGGTGATTACCGCTATTTGGGCCAGCTTTCGGGAGAGGCAACGTATGTTTTTAACGATGAATTGGTGAGCGGAAGAGCTGAAGGAGTTTTACCAAATCCGGATGTGAAATGGGAAGAGGCCAAGAAATTTGATGTGGGTGCCGATATGAAATTACTGGATAATAAAGTTTCGGTGGTTGCAGATTATTTTATCGATACCAGAAAAGATTTATTAATTCCGGGGATTGCAGTTACCGGTATTGGCGGTATTGGGGCTCCGGGTGCGGGTGCGCCAACCATAAATGCGGGTACCGTGCGAAATTCAGGTTTTGAATTTGCCATAGATTACAAAGAGAAATTTTCAGATGCTTTTTCAATGAGCGTGGGCTATAATGTAACCTTCCTTAAAAATGAAGTATTTGAAGTAAATAATGAAACGCATTACATTGAAAGAGGTGCTTTTTCTGTAGGACAGCAAGCGCCAACCAGAATGGAAGAAGGAAAACCGATCGGATATTTTTACGGATATAAAACAGACGGGATTTTTCAAAATCAGGCCGAAGTAGATGCACATCCTTCACAACTGGCTTTAGGTGCCAATGCAGCTCCCGGAGATTTGAGATTTGTCGATGTGAATGGGGATGGTGTTTTAGACAGTAAAGACAGAACCAATATCGGAGACCAGATTCCTACTGCTACCATGGGATTCAATTTCCAGATGAATTATAAAAATCTGGACTTTGCGGTGTACACATATGCCTCTTTAGGGAATGACTTAATACGAAATTACGAGAGAAATCTTTCCGATGTCAATCATTTAAATTACGTTTTAGACCGATGGACAGGTGAAGGAACATCCAATTCAACACCGAGAGTCACTACAGGAGCTACGGCAAATAGTGTTTTTTCTGATTATTACGTAGAGGATGCTTCTTACTGGAGAATACAAAATGTACAAATTGGATATACATTAGATCCTAAAATAGTTCAAAAGGCGGGAATTACAAAACTTAGATTATATGTAGGGGCGAATAATCTGTACACCTTTACAAAATACAAAGGTTTTGATCCCGGAGCATCTACCGGAGATCCGATCGCCGGAGGAATTGATTACGGGTTTTATCCTATACCAAGAACCTATCTTCTAGGATTAAATCTTAACTTTTAATTGTTATCAAAATGAAAAAATACACGCACCTATTCCTTTTAACAGGAATGCTATTTTCAACAGTTTTTAGTTCTTGTTCAGATGATTTTGTAGAAACCAAACCTAATTATTCTATTGATTCTGAGAACTATTTTAACTCAAAAGAAGATTACGATCAGGCATTAGTTGCCGCTTATGATGTACTGCAATCTACCTATGTAAATGTATTGCTTGGCGAAATCGCTTCAGATAATACTTTGGCAGGAGGCGAAAGTCCTACTGATGTGGTGGGTTTCCAGCAGGTAGACGATATGATCCATACGCCGGTCAACAGCAACTTACATGATATCTGGAACTGGATGTTTGCCGGAGTTCAAAGAACCAATTATATTCTTGAATTTAAGGATAAAACCGATTTTGAAGGAAAAGCACAACTCCTTGCAGAAACCCGCTTTCTTAGAGCATACTACCACTTTGAATTAGTAAAATGGTTTGGTGGTATCCCTTTGAAGGGAGATGCAAGGTTTAAGCTTGGTGATGAAACTAAAATTCCACGTTCGTCTGTTGCAGAAGTATATGCTTCCATCGAAGCTGATTTAACATACGCAGTAGCTAATTTAGCTCCGACAACGACTCAAAAAGGAAGAATTACAAAAGGTGCTGCACAGGCCTTATTAGGAAAAGCCTATTTGTATCAGAATAAATTTGCCCCGGCAGCTTCGACTTTACAGGCATTAATCAATTCAGGACCTTATTCGCTGGTAACAGATTACAATTCAATATTTGAAATGGCAGGAGAGAACGGAGCAGAGTCTGTTTTCGAAGTGCAATATACCGATATCGAAGGTGCAGGATTTGGATGTTTACAGTGTAGTGAAGGAAATGTTGCCGTAGGTTTTAGCGGAGTAAGAGGTTACGAAGGACCGTTTTTTAGTTCCGGATTTAGTTTCAATATTCCAACCCAGGAAAGTGCAGATGCATTTCAGACTGGTGATAAACGTAAAAATATCGCCATTCTGGATATAAATGCATGGGCACTGGCTAATGCAAATTATGACAATGGTAACGGAATCAAATTTGGAAAAGGGAATGAAGATACCGGTTTCTTCAACAGAAAATACCTTCCAAGAAAAAGAAGTGACGGGGCTCAGGGGGATTTAAACTTAACAAACCCGAATAATTACAGAGCCATTCGCTACGCCGATGTTTTACTAATGGCTGCAGAAGCTTACAACAGAGGAGCAATTGATGATGGTAAAGCCAAAGAATACCTGAATCTGGTAAGAAGACGTGCTTTTGGAGATCTTAATCATGATGTAAACCTTACCGGCGCTTCTTTGACTGATGTCATTTTAAATGAAAGACGAGTAGAACTTTTTGGAGAAGGACACCGTTTCTTTGATCTTGTCCGAACTGGAAAAGCAGTGGGAACTATTCCTGGTTTTAAAGCGAATAAAAACGAATTATTTCCCGTTCCAATTGAAGAAATTCAGTTTGCCGGCGGAAACTGGGCACAAAATCCTGGATATTAAAAAATACGAATTATGAAAAAAATACATTTTATTATAAGTCTTTTCGTTTTAGCCACTCTTATAGGCTGCGCAAACGATGATGGCAGTGATATTGATTTAGACGGAGTAAGTGCGCCAGCCAATGTTTCAGCGTTAACAACAGTAACGCAGGACAATACCGGAAAAGTAACCTTTATTCCTAAAGGAGAGGGCGTAACACAATATAAAATCAATTTCGGTGATGGCAGTACAGCTTCACCTTATGTGGGGCCAGGAGAAGTAATTTCGCATACGTATGCTGAAGGCGTGTATCATGCCAAGATTATAGCGATGGGAATTAACGGAAAAACTACCGAAGTCGATAAGGAAGTGGTGGTTTCTTTCAAAGCTCCTGAAAACTTAGTGGTAGTTATCACAAATGACCTCGCGATTTCTAAAAAAGTAACCGTTAAAGCAACTGCAGATTTTGCCTTGTTTTATGACGTTTATTTTGGAGAACCCGGAAAACCGGATCCAATTTCGGCAAATGATGGTGAATCTGTTTCGTATACGTATCAGAATGCAGGAGTTTATACCATCAGGGTAGTTTCTAAAAGTGCTGCCATTCAGACTACAGAATATACGGCACAGTTTGAAGCAAAGCTTATTCTAAATCCAACGACATCCGCTCCGGCACCTCCAAACAGACAGGCTGGAGATGTGATTTCTATTTATGGTTCTAAATACACGAATGTTGCCGGAACGAATTATTTCCCGGATTGGGGTCAGGCAGGTCAGGGCAGCAGCTGGGGCGAGTTTGATCTGAATGGAGATAAGATGTTGAATTATATTAAGCTGAGCTATCAGGGAATTGCACTGGCAGATAATACTTCTATAGATGTTTCCGGTATGGATTTTATTCACCTGGATGTCTGGACCGCAGACGTGCAGAAACTTGAAACTTCTTTGATTAGTAAAACAGCCGCAAACGGAGAAAGACCAGTTACAAGAGATCTTGTTGCCAATCAGTGGACCAGTATCGATATTCCTGTTTCTGCCTTTACAAGCCAGACCGGATTCACCGTGGCCGACATTTATCAGTTGAAACTGGTGGGAACACCATGGGCTGCAGGAACAGTTTTTATAGATAATATTTATTTCTACAAAGAACCGGCTGAGTCAATTGCCATACCGCTTGATTTTGAATCTTCTGCTCTGACGTATGCGTGGGGTGGTTTTGGAAATGTTGATGCAGCTATTGTTACAAACCCAAATAAAGCGGGAGCAAATCTATCTGATAAGGTTTTAAAACTGGATAAAAAAACAGGTGCAGAAGTTTGGGGCGGAGCAAGTTTAAATCTTGAAAGTACCTTAGATTACACCAAAGGAACTACCGTAAAAGTAAATGTATGGTCACCAAAAGCAGGAGCCAATATTTTATATAAGATGGAAGTGTCAACCTCTCCAAAAGATGGAAACGGAAATCCAACTGTTTTTATAGAAGTACAGGTTGCTACAATAGTAGCCAATGCGTGGCAGGTGCTGACTTTTGATTTAACGACTGCACCGGGCTTTAGTACCGCCAACAAGTACGACAGAGTAATTTTATTCCCGGACTTCGGGCAAACCGGAACAGGGGCAACCTATTACTTTGACGATATAAAACAATCCAATTAAAACAAGAAATCATGAACAAAAAAATAATCATAAAGATAGTATCCTTATTTGTGATCCTCTTGATGACGGGTTGTCAAAAAGATGATTTTACGTTCGGATCATTAGACGCGCCGGCCAATCTTAAGGTGACTTTTGATATAGTAGGTAAAACGACAGATACTCCGTTCGGAGACGGAACAGGAAAGGTTAATTTTAAAGCAACTGCTGATAATGTGATCTCCTATAAGTATGTTTTTAGTGATGGCGGTGTAGATAACGCACCCAACGGAATGACAGAAAAAAGGTTTAACAAGACCGGAATAAACAAGTATACTGTTACTGTTATTGCCTATGGAAAAGGTGGTGTATCGACCAATATCACAACAGAACTTGAGGTGTTTAGTGACTTCAGAGATGCTCAGGCCGTACAGTTTTTAACAGGCGGAACATCTAAAAAATGGTATTGGGCCGCGGCAGAAGCTGCACATTTAGGGGTAGGACCAAACGATAGTAATGCAGAGAAAAACTGGATTCCGGATTATTATAAAGCGGCTCCTTTTGAAAAAGCAGGTTCTCCTACAAGCAGCTGTTTGTACGAAAATGTACTGACGTTCTCTTTAGTGGGTGAACAATTAAAATTTGAACTGGATAATGGCGGTGCTACCTTCTTTAATGCTTCTTTCGAAAGTGTCGGAGGCGGAAGCTCAGGTTCTGATGCCTGTCTGCCCTACAATACAGGCGGTGCTAAAACAGTTTTATTAGGTCCTTCTGAATCAGTTGTGATGAAAAATCCAAATCATGCACAGCAAACCAGAGGAACCATGCTGAATTTCTCTGATGGAGGTTTTATGGGCTACTATATCGGACAAAGTTCATATGAGATTTTATCGATCACAGAAAACAGAATGACGGTAAGAGCAGTAATGGGAGGAAATTCAAGCCTGGCCTGGTACCACACCTTTACCACAACACCACCAAACCAGAATCCGCCGACTACAGATTATACCAATCTGGTATGGTCAGACGAGTTTAATACAGACGGCGCTCCGGATGCTTCAAAATGGGTATACGATTTAGGAAACGGTGATAATGGATGGGGGAATAGTGAAAAACAGAACTATACTAATTCTGCCAGCAACGTAATAGTACAAGGCGGAAACTTAAAAATCACAGCTAAAAAAGAAGCTTCAGGCGGGTTTAATTATTCATCAGCCAGATTAAAATCAGAAGGTAAATATGATTTTACCTATGGAAAAGTTGAGGTCCGTGCAAAACTTCCGACAGGAGGAGGAACATGGCCGGCAATCTGGATGCTGGGTGCCAATTATGCTACAAATTCCTGGCCGTCTTGTGGTGAAATAGATATTATGGAACATGTGGGGAACAGCCAAAACCTGATTCACGGCACACTTCATTATCCCGGACATTCTGGTGGAAGCGCCGATTCAGGCTCTAAAACCATTCCGAATGTTTCCACAGAGTTCCATGTCTATAAAACGATCTGGTCACCGGCATCGGTAAAAATTTATGTAGATGACGAATTAATTCATTCTGTTGTGAATGAGGCTTCCCTGCCATTTAATAAGGACTTCTTCCTGATTTTGAATGTTGCCATGGGAGGTAATTTTGGAGGCAATATTGATGCTGCTTTTACACAGTCTTCTATGGAGATTGATTATGTGAGGGTATATCAATAGATTGTAAATTAATTAGTAAGAATGAAATGAGAAGGTCAGTGTAAGGCTGGCCTTCTTAATTTTAGTAATTTAAAACGATACTATGAAAAAAGTAGTTGTACTATTATTCATCAGCAGCTTTTGTTTCGCACAAAAAGTCAATCGGAAGCTTATCTGGGAAGAAAATTTTAATAAAAAGAAAATAAATGAAACCTTCTGGAACTTCGAACTCGGAGACGGTTGTCCTGATTTATGCGGATATGGTAATAATGAAAGGCAAATTTATACCAAAACCAACCACGTATTAAAAGACGGAAATTTAATTATAGAAGCCAGAAAAGAAGGCACTAAATACACCTCCACAAAAATTACGACCAAAGGAAAAAAAGAATTTAAATACGGGCGGATAGAAGCAAGGGCAAAACTCCCTGTCGGACATGGTTTGTGGCCCGCATTCTGGATGTTAGGCGCCAATATTGATGAAGTGAAGTGGCCGAAAACAGGAGAAATTGATATTTTGGAATATATAGGGCGGGATCCGCATATGGTTTATACGACTCTGCATACCCAGGACAGCCATGGCAATACAATCAATACCAAAAGAACAGAATTCCCTGCCATTGAAGAAGGATATCATATTTATGCGATAGAATGGTCTAAGGAGAAAATAGATTTCTTTGTAGATACAACTTTGGTCTATACTTTTAACCCTCAGGTGAAAGACCCAAATACCTGGCCATTTGATAAACCATTTTACATTATTGTTAATCTGGCGATCGGCGGAAATTTTGGAGGACCTGATGTAGACGATACTGTATTGCCGCAAAAATATTATATTGATTACGTTCGTGTTTACGAATAGTCATCAAAAATACTAGTATTAGTACTAAAAAAAGAAGGCTTAACTCGTTTAAATTAAGTGGTTTAGATTGTTTTGTCTTCTTTTTTTAAATGTTAAAACCTTACTGTTATTTGGCAATTTTAAAGACTTTTTCATTATTTTTTAATTTTAATTTACATTAATTACAATTTTATTATCAATTATTTGTTGTTTGTATTTGCTTTTTAAAATAAATATTTGTTAAATTTGAACAGATATTAACAAAACTAAAAAAAAGATCCGCCTATTACATAAAATTACTTTTTAGAAAAAAATTACTCCAAATTTTAAACAGAAACTAAAAAAGTAGTATTATGGCTGATCTGCATATTCCAGACGCTCTATTAGTAAAAAATTATGTTGAAGGCAATGAAAATGCTTTAGCGACATTAATTAAAAGACATGAGTCTAAGATATATGGATTTATATATTCAAAGATTGCTGATAGAGATATTTCAAACGACATTTTTCAGGATACTTTCATCAAGGTAATCAAAACCCTTAAAAGTAATTCATATAACGAAGAAGGTAAATTTCTGCCCTGGGTGATGCGTATTTCCCATAATCTGATTGTAGACCACTTCCGCAAAAACAAAAAAATGCCGATGTACAGAGAAACAGAAGAGTTTTCTATCTTCTCTGTGATGTCTGATGATTCATTGACCATCGAAAACAAGATGATTTTTGATCAGGTTGAAGTAGATCTTAAAAAAATAATTGAAGAGCTGCCTGAGGACCAAAAAGAGGTTCTTGTGATGCGTATGTATCAGGATATGAGCTTCAAGGAAATATCAGAACTTACCGGCGTAAGTATCAATACCGCATTAGGAAGAATGCGTTATGCGCTAATGAATCTGAGAAAAATAATTGACAAACATCAAATTATTTTAACCAACTAATACTATTTTGAGTATTAGCCCGTTATACTATTATAAAACACTTTCATGGTATGGCGAAAATTTACTCTAAAAAAGCATTAGCTTCTAAAAACTTAAAACCAAAAAAAGAAGTCGTTTCTTTTTTATTAAATTATTCACAAGCGTTGACAGTTGTGAAAACAAAGGGTAAAAGTTTTGATATTATAGCTAATTAAACAGCCCGCTGCTATGGTCGGATGTTTATTTCGAAAGAAAAACCAAATGGTCGTTTTGGTTAAAAGCTCACTATTTGTATGCGAATACAGATAGTGAGTTTTTTTATGCCCTAAAATCAGCTTTAGCGTCAGCTCCCTGCTAATTAAACAAGAATTATAATACATTAAAATAATAAATTAAGATACCGTCGGTAATTCTTGTGGCTATTTTGTAGTAAATGACTTTGTTTTTTAATTTTTAATGTAAGTTATGGTTTATTTTACCCTGAACGTTATCTTTTAGTTAAAAAATTGTTTGTATTTTATTTGTCCATTCAGTTTTTAATTTTATTTTAGTTAAAAATAAATTGTTTGTAATAAATAATTAATAAAAACGTATTTATAGTTTAAATATTGTTAAAATGATATATTTTTTGTACATATGTCCAAGAAGTAGCCAAAGATTCTTAACCCCTTAAAATATTTAATATGATAAAAAACTACACTAATTAATTTGTTCAGTTTGATACACTTTTGAATCCGCTATCGGAATTAAAAGAAGATGCAATTTTGCTTGAAGAAAAATTCCAGACGCAAATCCTGCCTTGTCCGGAGTTGAAAATATGTACTCAAATATTGATGTCTTTAAGCTTAGCCTTTTTTGCGAAAATTGCTCAGGAAATAAACACCAAAAACTATTTAACCATCAAACCTAAGTTCAAATGAAAATGAAATATATAATACTATCAATAGTATTGATAAATGTTGGCATGCATGCTCAAAATGCACAAATTAAAGAAGCGCAGTCTATTTTTGAAAAAGGTAAATCACAGGACGCAATAGCGATTTTGAATAAAACAGAATACCTTATCCTTAACGCCCCCGACGAAGACAAATCCGATTTTTATTTTCTGAAAGGAAATGTTTTAAAAGATCTGGCTACCAAAGATATAGATGCGGCAAATAATTTTACTTTAGCTTCACAAGCCTATCAGGATGTGATGTTATACGAAAATGAATCCGGGAAATATAAATCCAGTGTAAAAGCCGGTGCAGCCTTAAAGCAGATGAAATCCAGTCTGGTTAATGGCGCGATGAATGATTTTAAGGCCGGCAAGTTTAAAGAAAGTGCGGAAAAGAGCTTTAAGGTGTATCTGTTTGATAAAAAGGACACACTGAATTTATACAACGCAGCTGCAGCCTCTATAAATGCAGAAGATTATGATTCGGCAATTAAATATTACGAGCAGTTAAAGAAAATCAACTTTTCGGGAAAAGGAATTGTTTATTATGCGACGAATAAAAAAACAAAAGAAGAAGATACCTTTATTTCACCAAAAGCCAGACAATCAGCTATTGATGCCGGGCTTTATGAGAAACCAAGAACAGAATCTGTTCCTTCAAAAAAGATAGAGGTCAATAAAAACCTGGCTTATTCGTATCTGGAGAAAAAAGATTTTGTGAAATCAGAAGCCACCTATAATAGTATTTTGGAAATTGATCCTAACTGTGTTGATGCCTACGTTAATCTGGCATACTTAAAACTGGAATTAAAAAAGGCTTTGGCCGAAGAAATTTCTGCTTTAGGAACCACTCCAAAAGAAATGCAGCAATACGATAAATTAAATGCTAAAAAAGATGATATTACCAGAAGTGCTATTCCTTATCTTAAAAAAGCACTTCTTATTGAACCTAAAAATGAATCCGTTGCAAAGACACTTTTAGGCGTTTACAGATCACTTGATATGACAGCGGAATATAATTCCTTAAAAGCCGGAATGTAGGTTGTTGAGGTTATAAAGTTATAAGGTTACAAAGTTACAAAGGTGCAAAGGTTTCTTTGCGCCTTTGCTTATTATAAAGACAATTATATAAAGCGTAATGAAAATTCTTTAGCAATTAATTTCTTTTTTAGGAATTACTTCAGCTTACTCATTTCATCGATAATGGATTTCTTTCCAATCGTTCTTGTAATAATATCTTTTTCCAGACTCCAGCCACGGGCAGGAGAATATTCACGGCCATACCAGATAATTTGTAAATGCAGGTCATTCCATAAATCCCTTGGAAACAATCTTTTGGCATCTTTTTCTGTTTGTATCACATTTTTTCCATTCGAAAGATTCCATCTGTACATCAGTCGGTGAATGTGTGTATCAACCGGAAAAGCCGGAACCCCAAAAGCCTGCGACATCACAACGCTTGCGGTTTTATGTCCAACAGCAGGTAATTCCTCAAGTTCCTCAAAACTCTGCGGTACTTTTCCTTCATGTTTATCAATAAGAATATGCGATAAACCATAGATTCCCTTAGATTTCATCGGAGACAGTCCGCAAGGGCGAATAATTTCCTTAATTTCTTCCACTGACATTTTTATCATATCATACGGATTATCAGCCTTCGCAAAAAGGATAGGCGTAATTTGATTCACACGCACATCGGTACATTGTGCCGATAATAAAACAGCAATCAATAAGGTATAAGGGTCTTTGTGATCAAGAGGGACAGGTATAGTAGGGTAGAGTTCTTTTAACGTATTTATAACAAATTGTACGCGGGCTTCTTTATTCATTTCCGTATTTTTAATCCTGTAAAAATAATGAATTATAAGTTAAAAGCAGGAAGTTGTGAGTAATGTGTTGTGGGTTATGAGTTGTGAGTTGTGAGTTATAAGTTATAAGTTATAAGTTATGAGTTACACGTTACAAGTTATGCGTTTCAAATATAAATCCAAAAACAAATCTATACTCTTTACTCTATATTCTACACTCTATATTCTATATTCTTTACTCTAAAATCTAAAATTCAAAATAAATGACAACATTAAAAAAAGGCGACAAAGCCCCGCAGTTTTCAGGAACAGACCAGGACGGAAAAGTACATACACTGGAAGATTACGCCGGAAAAAAACTGGTTGTTTTCTTTTATCCAAAAGCAAGTACACCGGGTTGTACAGCAGAGGCATGTGACTTACGAGATAATTTTGAGCGTTTTAAAGCAAATAACTATGAACTTCTGGGTGTAAGTGCCGACAGTCAGAAAGCACAGGGAAAATTCAAAGATAAATACGAATTCCCTTTCCCGTTAATTGCCGACGAGGACAAATCAGTAATCAATGCATTCGGCGTCTGGGGGCCTAAAAAATTCATGGGAAAAGAATATGACGGAATCCACAGAACCACTTTTGTAATTGACGAAAACGGAATCATAGACGAAGTAATCGAAAAAGTAAAAACAAAAGAACACGCAGCACAGATTTTGAAGTAGTTTTTTTGTTTCAGGTTTAAAGTTTCAAGTTTCAGGTTTCAAGTTTTATCCTGAAGTGTAAATTTTAACCGCAAGGCACACTAAGAAACCGCAAAGTTCGCAAAGCTTGATCAACCATATAGCTTTGCGAACTTTGCGTATTTAAATACCTTCTAAGAAACTTGCGTGCTTTGCGGTAAAATCTTACTTACTTCAGAACCTGGAACTTGAAACTTTAAACCTGAAACAAAAAAAGCCCCAAACAAGGGCTTTTTGAATTAAGTATTTTGTTCTAATTCTTTTTCCGGATGATAGCCGAAAAGGTGGTGTTCTTTTATGATTTCTGCAACTCCGGAAGGCAGCATAGGTTCCCAGCCTGATTTTCCCTGACTGATCATTTTCAGGACTTCACGTGAGAATACATTTAATATTTCGTGGTTATAATCTACAATGTCGACTACTTTTCCATTGAACTTAAAGAATTTATATAATTCTTTCATTCTAGGATGTACTTTTAGATTTTCGGAAGTAATAATTTCTCCATTTTCACCCAGCATCGGATACAAAAAGACCTTCATATCGCGGTAGAATAATTTTCCGAAAGCTTCCAGGATGCCACCACTCAGGTGACGGTAATATTTCTCGTCAAAAATATCAATTAAGTTATTTACTCCCATTGCCAATCCCATTCTGGCTTTGGTATAATTGGCAAAATATTCTACTACTTTATAATATTCCTGGAAATTAGAAATCATAACCGTTTGCCCTAACGAACAAAGCAATTCTGCCCTGTCCATGAAATCACGTTCATCAATTTCCCCGTCAGAACGTAAATTGGAAAGAGTAATTTCAAAAACGACTAAAGTATTGTCTTTTTCAACCTTGTTTTCATCAAGAAACATTTTTAATGATTTCTCGTACATGTCAAGGTTTACATTCGTAACTGGACGAAAACTTCCTCGGAAAGCAAGCAGATTTTTTTTGTATAAAACAGCAGCCGGTAGAACATTTTTCCCTTCAGGGTTAAACATTACGGCATCTGTCATTCCGTTTTTAACCAGTTGCAAACTCATCAGACGATTATCAACATCTGCAAAACGAGGTCCTGAGAAGTTAATGGTGTCAATTTCAAGCTGGTCTTTGTCTAAGTGATCGTATAAGTAACGAAGTAATCGTTTTGGATCGTTGTATTTGTAAAAAGCGCCGTAAATTAGGTTTACACCTAAAATCCCGAGTGTTTCCTGTTGCAGTCTTGCGTCAGTCTCTTTAAAACGAATGTGAAGAATAATTTCGTTGTAAGCTTCGTCCGGTTCTATCTGGTATCGGATTCCAACCCAGCCGTGACCTTTAAATTGTTTTGCAAAATCTATAGTAGCAACAGTATTGGCGTAGCTAAAGAAAAGTTTGTTGGGGTGTTTTTCGCGGCTCAGACGTTCTTCGATAAGTTCGCCTTCGAAAGTTAACATCTTTTTAAGCCTGTTTTCTGTTACGTATCTTCCGTCGCCTTCAATTCCGTAAACAGCATCACTAAAATCTTTGTCATAGGCAGACATCGCTTTTGCAATTGTTCCCGATGAACCTCCGGATCTGAAAAAATGCCTGACCGTTTCCTGTCCGGCGCCGATTTCAGCAAATGTTCCGTAAATATTCTCGTTTAAATTAATGCGTAACGCTTTGTCTTTTATAGAAGGAATCTGTTCGATGACCTTGTCACCTTTGAGTTTTATTTCTGTACCCATTTTATTTTAAATAGATTTGTTACAAAGTTAGCAAATTAGGCTTCTAATGAAAGAGAAATAATCCTATTTTTGTAAAAAAATTAAGTTCAATTGAAGATCTATTTTTTAGGTACTGGTACTTCTCAAGGCATCCCAATTATTGGGGTCGACCATCCTGTTTGTAATAGCACTGATGCTAAGGACAAAAGGCTCCGCGTGTCCATCTGGATCACGTGGGACACGCATTCATATGTCATAGATTGCGGGCCTGATTTCAGGCAGCAGATGCTTTCCTGCGGATGCCGGAAACTGGATGCTATCTTATTCACCCATGAACATGCCGATCATACGGCAGGTTTAGACGATATCCGCCCTTTTAATTTCAGGCAGGGTGAAATTCCTGTTTATGCACATCAGCGCGTAATAGACAATCTCAGACGGCGTTTTGAATATGTTTTCGAAACCGTCAACAAATATCCGGGTGCTCCAAGCGTAAAAACTATCGAAGTTAAAAACGATGAACCTTTTGCTATTGGTGATAAAACAGCAATTCCGGTAAATGTAATGCATGGCGACTTGCAGGTTTTCGGATATCGAATTGATGATTTTGCATATCTCACAGACGTGAAAACCATTCACGAAACCGAAGTTAAAAAGCTGAAGAACCTGAAAGTTTTGGTTGTCAACGCTTTGCGTGTAGAACCTCATGATACCCACTTCAACTTGCAGGAAGCTCTCGATTTTATTGATTTGGTAAAACCTGAAGTAGCCTATTTAACACACATCAGCCATGTGTTGGGCTTTCACGAAGAAGTGCAGCGACAGCTTCCTGAAAATGTTTTTCTGGCTTACGATAATTTAGAAATTACAATTTAATTATATTCCAAAAATGAAAAAATCCTTAATGCTTTATCTTTTTATCCTTGCGATATTAATGAATGTTTTTACCTATATGTTTTACAGCCGCGAAGTGAAATTCGGGCAGGAAAGATATGCTAAAACAACCAAAAAGCTAAGAGACAGCATAAATCTGGTAACGACAAAACTGACAGAGGCGAATTATTTTTCCCTTGAAAACAACGAAAATGCGCAAAACTATTTTGATAACAGCGCTTCCGGTGGAAAAGTTATTCTTTACGAAAAACTCATTCCGGTGGTAACCGAAAAATTACTGGACTATAATTCCAATCCAAGCGGAAATCCGTACACAGGACAGGACAAAATTGAAGGTAAAAAATTCATCATCAATAAAGTTAAAATACTCAACCACAGATGGATTGTTGCAGATTATAGCAATGGCGAATATTGGGGAGAAGTGTTATTGAAATACTTTGTTGCCGATGATGAGAGCATTAGTTTTGAAGTAAACCAGTCATTGCTGTACCAGAAATAAAGTTTACAGTTTTCAGTCTCAGTTTTCAGTCTGAATACTGAGACTAAGAATTAGGGTTGCGACTGAAACGGAAGACTACAATTATATAGAATTTTTTATTTTTCCTAACTGTATTCAAGTATATAGACAATGTCTTTAGATTTATCTAAAAGAGCTAATATAGTGCCTCCTCTAATTATTGATAAGAATCTTTCTGCATGAATTCCTAAAACATACATTTCTTCATTTATGTCATAATTATTTTCTAAGTTATATTCTAAATTAAGAAAGAATTCATCTAAAATTGATAATCCATCATTAAGAAGTACTGAATCAGTATTTTTGCCATAATTTTCCGTTACAACTGAAATATGATTGTGTTTTCCATATTTTTCATAATAATATTTTGTAAACTCAAAACTATAAAATTGTGCATAATATTCCGCATCTGAAAAGTCATTAAATTTTGAGACTTTTTCCAGCTCAAGTTTAATATCTTCTAAATATTTAGAAACACCTCTTTTATTTTTTAAATATGAATCTTTATTAGCCATAAAGTCTTTTTCTAAAAAATGATATAGGTCCGGTACTTTATCAAACTCTTTAAAGACTTCTAAACTTCCTAAAAAATCATAAGTACCATTGTCATACTTAAAGCCAAAAAAATAAGATTCAGAATATTTTATATTTTTTTCACAAAC
This sequence comes from Flavobacterium cupreum, assembly GCF_003996965.1. GTDB lineage: Bacteria > Bacteroidota > Bacteroidia > Flavobacteriales > Flavobacteriaceae > Flavobacterium > Flavobacterium cupreum. The sequence continues at coordinate 309,129 of NZ_QWDM01000002.1, forward strand.
GAGTCCATCACTTCCAATTATATGGATATTATAAATTTTATTGGAAATTGATGTAGTTACAGTTAGGAGAGGTTTAAAATACATGCCCAATTCTGTATCGCTAAAGACATCTTCTATTTTAGGATATAATATTATTTTATTAGAATTCATTACATTTAATTATTGTAAATTAAAAAATGTAAAATTACTAAAAATGTAGTTTTAATCCTATAATAAAAATATTACTTCATTTCTAACCATTGCTTAAAATCAAAGAAATTCTGAGGTGCAACTCCGTGACCAACAGGATATTCCTTGTAAGTAACCGGAATATTTAATTTTTCTAAAATTGCCGGTGTTTTTCTCGCCCAGTCAATCGGAATAACCTGATCGACAGTTCCGTGAGAAGCAAATATTTTCAGGTTTGTAAAGTCATTTTGTTCAAAACCTTCCCTGATGATCTCTTCGTTAAAATAACCACTCATCGCAACCACTTTCTGAATTTTTTCAGGATACGAAAGCGCTACGGCATAACTCAGAATAGAACCCTGACTGAAGCCAATTAAAGTCACATTATTTGGATCGATAGGATAATTCGCTACTAATTCATCGATAAATCCAGCGATTACATCACGTGAAGTTTTTGCTTGTTCATTGTCTGAAAATTTGTTCTGATCTGCATCAAAGTTAATCGCGTACCAGGCATATGCACCGTATTGCAAATCATAAGGCGCTCTTGCTGAAATCACATAATAATTGTCCGGCAGTTCTGTTGCAAACGAAAACAAATCAGCCTCGTTGCTGCCATAACCGTGTAATAAAAGTAAAACGGGATTTTTGTCTAAGATAACTTTTGGTTCCTGTATTTTATATTCTAAAGATAGATTCATTTCTTGTGAAAGTTATGAGTTTTGAGTTTTGGGTGATGAGTTATGAGTTTTGAGTTTTCTTTGGGTAATCTCTATCAGAGGTTTGGAATTTGGAATTTAAAAAAAATGGAATTTTCCTATCCGATGGATCTAAACCATTTCTGAAAAAGCCCTCCTACTAAAGGAATCGGTCTTGTCTGTCCCTGAATCGCGCTAAAAATACCATAACTCCATAAAACGGAGATGCAGATCCACATCGGGAAAGTGATGAAAAAGCTATCAAAATTGCTGATAATGGCTCCAAATGAAATGAAAGCCAGCGACAATCCTAAAGCCTGGCGAATGTGAAAAGAGGCAAAACTATTTTTATTTTCAGAGTTCATGGACATCGCAATAAGTACGCCTACAATTAAAATGTAGCTGGTAATTGCAGCAGTTTTTCCCTCTTCGATTGAATTATTCATGTGATTATTTTGTGATAACAAGTTGATTTTGATTTAAAATTCCGTAAACAGCACCTTTAATTTCTGTTCCTAAGAACGCAGAATTTTTAGATTTCGAAAGAATATTTTCTTTTGTAAAAGTGGATTTTCCTTCGGTGGTGAAAAACGTAAAATTAGCTTTGGAACCTTCAGCAATCACGCTATTTTCAATTCCGAAAACAGTTTTTCCTGAAGTCAGTTTTTCAATTACTGTTTCTAAAGGCAATACCGTCAGCAAAGCACCAAAAGCACTTTCGAGTCCAATGGTACCATTTTTAGCCGTATCAAATTCCATTTTCTTGAACTCAATGTCAATCGGATTGTGATCTGAAGTAATCATGTCGATTGTTCCGTCCAAAACGGCAGCAACAAGAGCAATTCTGTCCGCTTCAGCGCGTAGAGGCGGCGTAACTTTATATCGGGTGTCAAAACCTTCTAATTTTTCATCATTTAAAACCAAATGGTGAACGGCAACACTGCAGGTAACGTTGAGGCCTTTTGCTTTCGCTTCCTTAATCATAGCAGCAGATTTTGCTGTAGAAATAGTCGGTATATGAAGTTTCCCTCCGGTATATTCCAGTAAAAACAAATTTCGGGAGATCTCTAATTCCTCGGCTAAGTTGGGAATTCCCTTTAAACCTAAGCGTGTAGAAACAATTCCTTCATTGGCAACACCATTTCCTTTTATATTGGCATCCTGCGAATACGAAATGACCAAACCATCAAAATCCTGTACATATTGCAAAGCTATCTTAAGAAGATTGGCATTGTCAAGGCTTTTATTGTAATCCCCAAAAGCGACAGCACCCGATTTTTTCATGTCAAATAATTCAGCCATGTCTTTTCCTTCGCTGGCTTTGGTCAAAGCTCCGATCGGGAAAAGTTCCGTGGCAAAACCATTTGCTCTGCTTTTTACAAAATTGATCTGCGACTGATTGTCAATAACAGGGAAGGAGTTGGGTTGCAGGGCAATGCCCGTAAAACCGCTTTTTGCGGCTACATTCAATCCGTTTGCAATGGTTTCCCTGTCTTCATAACCCGGTTCTCCAAATGAAACACTGCTGTCAAACCAGCCTTGTGAAAGATGTAAATTGTCGAATTTTACTTCGGTTGTATCCTCAATATCAAGAAGTGATGGACCTATTTTTTCTATAATACCATCTGCAATTAAAAGATCAGTCGTTTGATTGTGAAACGGACTTTTTGAATCTATAATTTTGGCGCTTCTGATGATTATTTTCATATGTAGATAAATTTATTTTATACTGAATCGTAGCTCCTTAACACCAGTGGTTATCTTCGAAATGACAATCGTGTGCAAACTTTACTTTACAAACTTGATAATTGCCATTTCTAATGCTAAAAATAACAGGGCAAAGATAACAAACCATTTCCAAATCTGGCTGTCAGTCCGCTCAGTTTGTAGCGTGTTAAAAATAGTCGAAAGGGTATCGGCAGTTTTAAAATCCGAAACCACATTTGTATTGGCATGGCTTAAGTCACTTTCGCTTCGTTTGTAATTGAAACTCAGATTTTCTACCCAGTTTTTTTTATCAAAAGCACTATAATTTCCGGCTGTTTCAGGGAAATCGTTAAATACTAATTTTACCTTATTATTCAATATCTGCTGGATCGGAATAAACGAATCGTCATTTCCTTTTATTTCTAAAATGGCATCTTTTGTCAATAAAACATCAACGAAATAAGGCTGGTTGTTACCGATCGTCAGTGCATTAACTCCGGTTTTTTGATTGTTCTGTCCCATTTTATAAAAAAGAGGGACAATTAGCGGAGATTGCTGAAAGTTTGAATTGACAGCATTAAGAGGTGCCGAAAAAACAGAAACTGACGAAACCGGATTCTGAACCATTGTCAGGAATACACTTTGGTCTTCATAAGATAAAACTGCCGGATATGGGCTTGAAATATCAAAGCTTTGCGCGGTTTTCGGGTATTGAAAATTCGTGATTTTATTTTCAAAAACACCTGAAAACAAAGGATGGTCAAAGTTAATTTTAGTGATCAGCTTACTGGTATTCTGAAGGCTTTTAAACTGAATTTTTCCAAAATTGCCCAGAAATGCATTCAGATTGCTGACCGAACTTTTATCGGAAGGTATGATGACTAAATTCCCGCCTTTCGATACAAACGCTTTCAGGGTTGTCTGAAGCGCTTGTGGCACTTCTTCCAGTTCATTTAGAATAATAGTATTTTGTTTTTCTAAACTGTTATAATCCAGATTGCTGAGCGAATAATTATTATAACTAAACTCGGCCTGCGTATAAATTCTCGATAGGAACTTACTTTTTTCCGGGTCTCCAATGCTGATTACATTTGTTTTCTTTGTTTTTGAAATACTAAAGTAAAGCTTGTTGTCATAACTCAAACCATTGTCTTCAATCGTTACATAGCCGTGAAAAGCTTCCTTTGGGATTGTAAAATTGATTTTCTTTTTCTTGTTGTCAAAATTAATTATGGTCTTGGCAATCAGTTTGTTATGGTTGTAAAGGGCCATCGAAACCGGTTTAAAATCCTCGCCGTAAGCCGATAAATTCACACTGATTTCATAAAAATTTTCTAAAGTCTGATTGATGAAAACGCTGTCAATCGATATGTTGTTCTTTTGTTCCGCTTCAGGAATTATAAAATAAGGCTGTTCTTCGGGATCAATATTTTTTATATCTTTTTCAGTCAGGCCAATCGCATCAGTAATCACTACAATATCTTTTTTATGGGCAGATTTGTGCGCTTTTATTTTGGCAATTATGGATGAAAGTTCGAACGGAGTTGCACTGTATTTCAGATTTTGCAGAGCACTTTTGGAGGATTTAATGTCCGTATTCCAATAGTTTTCAGTATTGGTAAGCAGCGAAAACTGTGCTGTTTCCGGGGTGTTTTCGAGTAATTCCTGAACGGCACGTTTTAATAATTCACCCTTCTTTCCTTTTGCCTGCATGCTAAACGAATTGTCCAGGACAATATACATTTCGTTCGAGACATTTTTACTGTCTTTGGCTTCAAAAAAAGGCTGGGCAAAGGCAAAAATGGCAAAAGCCATTAATAAAAGACGAGTAGCCAGCAGTAGCCTTTTCTTGATTTTAGAACTTTTACGGGTCTGAACGGAAAGTTCTTTCAGGAACCGGACATTAGTAAAATAAGAGGTTTTAAAACGTCGTAATTGGAACAAATGCACCAAAACTGGAACAATCAATAAAAACAGAAAGTATAGAATTTCGGGGTGTTTAAAATGCATTCTGGCTTAGATTTGCTTCACTACGTTTGATTTCGTGAAGATACTGGTCAAAAATACAAATTTTTAGTTAAACGAAATACGGAATGTTGCTTAAACCATATAAGTCATGTAAGTTCATATAATTTTTTTACGAACAAATAACATTAGACTATAATCGCTTAAATACTTAAAGGGTTTAAAATGCAGTTACGGCTTGAAAAATATAAATTTATACAGAATGTTGCTTAAACCATATAAGTCATATAAGTTCATATAATTTTTGCACGAACAAACAGCCTTCGTTTATAATCTCTTAAATTACTTGTATGGTTAAAAGGAAGGTATTTGAAAAATGTAACTTTTGTAAATTCATTTGTAACAAAAAAAGAACTTCCAAAAGAGAATATTGAGTATTTTAGCTAATTCAAAAAACAAATCAAAAAATATGAAAAGATTATATATGCTTCTTTTTTCAACTTTAGTCTTTACTGCTTTACAGGCTCAGAATAAATTCAATTTACTGGTAGGAACCTATACCAACACTTGTGAGAGTAAAGGAATTTATGTGTACGAATTTAATGCAGCTACGGGTGAATTTAAATTGAAAAACAGCTCAGAAAACGTATTAAGTCCAAGTTATTTGTCTGTTTCTGCAGATAATAAATTTATTTATGCGGTGAATGAAAACGGGACTCAAAGTACCGCAAGTGCTTTTGGATATAATGCCAAATCTGGAAAGCTTACCTTTTTAAATAAAAATGATGCTATGGGAGCTGATCCCTGTCATTTGATTAACGATGCTCAGAATGTAATTGTAGCCAATTATTCAGGGGGAAGTATTGCTGTATTTAAGAAAAATGCCGATGGAAGCATAACGGAGGCACAACAATTAATTCAGCATGAAGGAAAAGGTCCAAATGCCGCGCGTCAGGAGAAAGCACATGTTCATATGGTTGTTTTTTCACCGGACAAAAAGTTTGTTTTATCGAATGATTTAGGTGAGGATAAGATTTTTATTTACAAATACAATCCCACTGCTAAACATGAAATCCTAACGCTAAAAGGAACAGTTGAAGTAAAAGCAGGAAGCGGCCCGAGACATTTGACTTTTAGCAAAGACGGGAAATTTGTATATCTCGTTCAGGAATTAGACGGGACACTAACAAGTTTTAGTTATGATAAAACCGGAAACTTAAAAGTAATCGGCGCAACGAGTATCCTCGCCAAGGATTTTAAAGGAGGTACAGGTGCCGCTGCTATCAAAATTTCGCCTGACGGAAAGTTTTTATATGTAACAGATCGTGTAGATGCCAACAATATTTCGGTTTATAAAATACTAAAAGACGGAAAAATAGAGCTTGTTGAACAAATAAGCACCTTAGGAAAAGGACCAAGGGACTTTGCTATTGATCCAACCGGAAATTACCTTCTGGTCGGCCATCAGTACACCAACAATATCATAATCTTTAAAAGAGATAAAACCACAGGAAAACTTACAGATACAGGTAAAAAAATAGAACTGTGTTCGCCGGTTGGATTGGTTTTTACGAAAATTTAGTTGGCAGGTACTAAGTCTCTAAGGTTCTAAGAGGCTAAGCTTAAAAATAAAAAGGCTCAAAATGAGAAATTAAGTTATAAATTTAATTTTTCATTTTGAGCCTTTTAATCTTAGTTCCTCAGCATCTTAGCTACTTAGCACCTTAAAAAAAAACTATTTATTCTTATCTTTTCTCTTCTTATCCCTCGTTTTCAGCATATTTCTGTTAACAGAACCATGCGTTTTCTTTTTGGTTTTGGAAGGACCTCCAAGGTTTACTTTTTTATTCTTTTTATCTTTTTCGTGGAAAGCACCATCTCCGTTAAGTTTTTGTTTTTTCATTAAAAACTTAATCGGCTGCTTGTCTTTTTCAGGTTCGATCAGCTTAGAGGAAATTTCTACTTCTTCAGGGAAATCAGCAATTGAAAGTTCCTGATTCATTAGGACTTCCACTTCGACTTTGAATTCTTCTTCACGTGGCGTGATAAAGCTAATGGCAGTTCCTGTAGCATCGGCACGACCGGTACGTCCAATTCGGTGCATGTATAATTCAGGGAATTCCGGAAGCTCAAAGTTGATAACATGCGAAATATTCGAAATATCAAGACCTCTCGCCATAATATCAGTCGTAATCAGTCCGCGAAGGTTTCCTTCCTGAAATTCAGCCATTGTACTCAAACGGTAATTTTGGGATTTATTGGAGTGAATTACCCCAAACTGACCTTCAAAATCTTCTTCGATACGGGTATGAAGCATATCTGAAATCTTTTTATTGTTCACAAAAACCAAAACACGTTCCATGCTTTCGTTTGTTTCCAATAAATGTTTCAGTAAGTTCACTTTGGTATTAAAGTTCGGAACATTATAGGTAATCTGCGTAATATTTTCAAGTGGAGTTCCTGAAGCGGCAAGTGTAACTTCTTCCGGAAAATCAAAAAAGTCATTCAGAACCGCATCGACTTCATCCGTCATTGTGGCGGAGAATAAGATGTTTTGACGTTTGGTTTTCATCATCGCCAAAAGTGCTGTCAATTGTGTACGGAAACCTAAATTCAGCATTTCATCAAACTCATCAATTACTAATTTTTGAGTTTCATCAAAACGAATTACGGCATCCAAAGCCAAATCCATCGTACGCCCGGGAGTTCCGACTAAAATATCAACTCCTTCGTAAACGGCTTTTTTCTGTGTATTGATATTGACACCACCAAAGATACCAAGTGTCTTAACCGACATGTATTTGGTTAATTTCTCTATTTCCTCTACTACCTGAACAACTAATTCACGGGTAGGAACGAGTACAACAATTTTTGGCGTATTGGTTGGCGTAAATTTATATAATTTTAAAAGAGGCAGTAAATAGGCGAATGTTTTACCGGTACCGGTCTGTGCAATTCCCATCATATCGCGACCTGACATAATCACAGCAAAGGATTTTTCCTGAATTGGAGTTGGTGTAACAAAACCCAATTCGTCGATTGCTTTTTGTAGTGATTTTGGAAGATTGAATTTTTCGAAAGTGCTCATTTACATTAAATTTTGTGCAAATGTACGTTAAAATGATGGTTTTTTTGTTGATTTTCTATTTATATAGCATTTTGCTGCTCTGAGCGAAGTCGAAGAGCATGCGAATTGTAACCGGGCTTCGACTTCGCTCAGCCTGACATTCGCTGAAATTAACCTTACGGATGAAAGGAGAAAATATTAAAATCCTTCGAAAACACCAAGTCCAAAAAGGGCAAAATCGTATTTTACAGGGTCTTGGGCATCCATTTCCCTTAGCTTTTGGTCTAATTCAGCCAAAGCTTTTCCATCATTTTGTTTTCGGGTCAAAATGCCCAGCTTTCGGGCAACATTACCGGAATGAACGTCTAAAGGGCAGGATAGGGCTGCTGATGAAATAGTTTTCCAGATTCCCAGGTCAACTCCTTTTGTGTCCTGACGTACCATCCAGCGCAGGTACATGTTGATTCTTTTGGCAGCTGAATTGTTTAGGGGATCCGAAATGTGTTTTTGAGTTCTCGGAAGGTGATCTGTTTCAAAAAAGATCTTTTTAAATTCATGAATGCTTTTCTGCAGGCTGTCATTTTCCTGGTTTTTGGCAAAAACAGCTTCAAGGCCATCGTGATTTTTATAAATGTGCTGCAATCCTTTTACAAAACCTGCGAAATCATTTCCGTTGAAGGTCCTGTGAACAAAATTTTCGAGTCGTGCCAAATCTTCATCAGAATGCGACATGATAAAATCGTATGGCGCATTGCCCATTAATTCCATCATGCTATGCGAGTTTTTAATAATCATTTTACGATTTCCCCAGGCAATAGTCGCGCTCAGAAAACCGGCAATTTCGATGTCTTCTTTTTGAGTAAACAAATGCGGAATCTGTACGGGATCGCTTTCAATAAAATCCTGATTGTTGTATTGAATGACTTTTTCGTCTAAAAAATCCTTAAGCTCAGTTTGATTCATTTGATATGTTTTTGGCGTAAAAGCCGTCTTTTAAATTAGTGGTCCGCATTTGAGGTATTATTTTATAGTAAACCTCAAAATACTTTAGCTGGTCTTTGTTGACACAAGGTAATTTTCCGTCTCCCGTTCCCCAGAAAAAAGTATTGTGTATAGGGATTGGTATTGCAGGTTACCATTTTTCATACTTTGATAATCGAGGTCGAATTTGCTGTTTTGATGCGGAAAAATTATTTCGTTTACAGAAAAGGTACTGTTGTTTTTTAAATGAACATTGGTGGTAAGCACACTCAAATTAAAAGGTATCATCAGGATTGTTATTAAAATACCGGTAGCGAAGTAGAGAGAAATAACAATTTTTTGTTGTGAATGGAGTAGTGTGGCTGCAATTAGAAAAGTAAATAATAATATAGCATTCATAAAAAAGCGATACTGTGGAGACGATAGAAACAATACGATCATTTGAAAAAACAATATTGTGTAAAGGATCCAAAAAGGTTTTTTATTGAAAAACTTAAAGATAAAAACCGGAGTAATGATAAGAAGGACTAAAACTAATGTATTGAACAAGCCATGTAATCCCGGTCTGAAAATCCATATTTTAAAAATTTCAAAGATTCCCAAACTGTCAAATTGAGTTTCCGTTAGTGAAAAAGCCGCTGTCTTGGTTTCATCATAATAAAAATGAGCCATGGCAGACGGAATCTGAAAATCAAAAGAAAATGGACTGGCTAGCGCAGGAAATAAAGGATAACCACTAATGATAGTATTTTTTATGAGAAAAAGAACTAAAACCACAAGGCCGATGAACGCTGGTTTTGCAAATTTGGGAAGTAGAACTTTATAACCTTTGACGAATAAAACCAACGGAATTAAGACAAGAACAATAGAAGTTGTCTTTATAAATACAGCAAAGAAAACGAGTATGGTAATGAGATTAAATGTCTCAGTATCCGGATTTTCATAGCTTTCAATGAACTTAAAAAAGAGAATCAGCGATAAAATATAAATGGGTAAATCAGGAGACGGTGTGCTGATAAAAGAAAAGAAAAAGATATTCGCCAAAGGCAACAGCCCAATAATGAGATGATTGCTTTCTTTGTTTTTGAAATATGTATTAAGATGAGGAAAAGCAAAGATATTGCCCAATAAAAGAAAAAATCCGCTTAGGTCATTAAAATTGGGATACAAGAAAGAAAAGCTGAATGCACTTTGAGCAATATGCCAGCCGCTGGTTTGTGCTAAGAAAATATGCAGATTGGCAAGTCCTTTTACAAAACCATATTCGTTTATCCATTTTATGGTTTGGATGTAATAGGATTCATTATCGATTATATAGGGAATTGAGGCACATTGGGACAAAATTAAAAGTGTGGTACTAAATAATATTGCTTTTAAGGAAAGTGTCAGAGCCTGTAATTCCTGAAAAAGCAATTTGTAAATGAGGTGAATTTCACTTTTAAACCTAACATAAATTCCAATATTGAGAACTAAATAAAAAAGATGAAATTCGATATTAATTCTCCCGAAAATTGCCCAGAAACCGGCAAGGAGCGTAGTGGTAAAAAGGCCAAGAATGGAGTAAATAACAAAATTTGAATTCTTTATTTCGGCTATTTTACCGGTATAAAAACCAATATTTATGGTGGTGAAAACCATATAAATCCAGCTTAAAAGAATTAAAATCATTTTAAGATAATATTTGTCCGTCTGACATGATAAGTTTTCGGTCGGCCATATTGGCTAATTCTTCGTTGTGTGTAACGATCACGAAAGTCTGACCGAATTCGTCGCGAAGCTGAAAAAACAACTGGTGCAGGTTTTCGGCAGAAAGGGTATCCAGGTTTCCGGAAGGTTCATCCGCAAAGATAACGTCAGGTTTATTGATGAGGGCTCTTGCAACAGCAACACGCTGCTGTTCCCCACCTGAAAGTTCGTTGGGCTTGTGATGGATACGATGCGATAATCCTAAATATTCTAAAATCCTTTTGGCCTCTTTTTCGGTTTCTGCTTTTGGTTTATTCGCCATGAAAGCAGGGATACAAACATTTTCCAACGCTGTGAATTCAGGCAATAATTGGTGAAACTGAAAAATAAATCCCAAATTCAAGTTTCTGAAACCGGATAATATTTTGTCTTGTTTGCTTTTTTTCTTAAAGTAATTTCTATAAAAAACAGCTGCTAAAAGCAAAGGCAAAAATAAAACGGCAATTGTAACTTGTCCGAAAAGATCATTTTCTATTTTATTTCTGAAAAACAATAAAAAGATTATTAATAAGAAAGTGTAAATACTTGTGATCCAGGTGATAATCTTAAAAGTTTTTTCCGCTTTGGCATTGTCGGTTTCTACACCCTGCAGTTCCAAAATGTTCTGGCCATTTATGGATAAGGATGAGGCTGTATTTACCTCCGGTTTGTCAAGTGTTCCTAAAATTTGCAGTAACGTTGTTTTTCCGGCTCCCGATGCGCCAACGATCGAAACAATTTCTCCTTTTTTAATATGCAAATTGACTCCTTTTAAAACTTCAAGCTGATCGTAGAATTTATGTATATTTTTTGCGTGTATCATTTATGAAACTGTTTTTACAAAGAAACAAAGATTCTGCTGAAATCGTAAGCTGTTCTAACAGAATTTTGGGAACAATATTTGATTGTAGGTTACGGACAATTTGTAAATGAAAAATATCTGATCTTTAACAAGTTGATTATTAAATAAAATAGCACTAAATTTAGAAATATGAAAGAAGAAATAATGGTAAAAGACGAAAGAACGAAAAAGCTGCTGTTGGGTTTGCTTTTTGATGCAATGGGAATGTTAACTTTTACAATTCCTCTGGTCGGGGAATTTGCCGATGTGGTCTGGGCACCGCTTGCCGGTTTTTTAATGTCGTATATGTACAAGGGACGCGTGGGGAGAGTAGCAGGTATTTTGACTTTTGTAGAAGAAATTCTGCCCTTTACCGATGTAATTCCGTCATTTACACTGACGTGGCTTTATACGTATTACATCCAGAGAAAGAGATAAAAATTATTTACTCTTTAAATAAAAATCCCAGACCCATACTTTTGAGCATTTTCTTTTCAAAGTTCCAAAAGAAACGGAACTGGCCGAAAATAGTTCCTATTGCTACCAGTAAAACCTGATAGATAGGGAAAATAATAATCAGTCTGATTAGGGTAAACCATCCGCCAAAATCTTCTTTGGTGATTCCCAGCCAGACACAAAAAGGCTTGGATAAATAGGCTGATGCCGATCCGGTGATGGCAAAAACAATAAATATAATAATGAGTTGGAAGTTTGAGGTGATTCCCCAGCGTTGCTTTAATTTATTCATTTTTATTTGTAATGATTACAAATATAATAACATTATCTGGAAGGAACATAACCCCAAAGTTTTTGTTTGTAAGTATTTTGAAAATAAATCATATAATTGTAAATGAGGTAATTTACCTCGTACCCGTAATTGATTGCAGGGTTATAATTAATATTCATTTCATATAAACCAGGATTGTAACGTTGTGGCTGCAAAACACGGTTGTTCCATTCGTTTATGTATAAAATATTTTTCGACTCCAGAAAGCTTTGCGAGTGATAATTTCGCGGATAAGCCCTTGAAGCCAGCCAGGTGCTAAAACCGTTGTCAATAATAATCACTTCGTATTCCAGAGAGTCATTGGCAATGCGTACCGTATCGTTTAATGCTACCCCATTATTTACTTTTACCGGCTCGCTTACATTGGTTTTGGCCGTGGAGCAGGCTATAATGGTACCTAAAATGACAAGGATGTAAACGAAGTTTTTCATGACTTTTAATTTGAATCTAAAGTTACGGAAAAAAAAGGTACTGAGGTACTAAGTTTTTGAGTTGCAAAGGTGCAAAGGGACAAAGGTTCAGAGGTTCAGAGGTACAAAAGTTAAGAGGTACAAAGACTGAGTGTTAAAAATAATAAAGCTGTTTGTCTTAGACAGACAGCTTTATATGTTTTGAAAATCGCAGAGAAAACCTTTGAACCTTTGTCCCTTTGTACCTCTGAACCCTAAAAAAAACCTATCTTCCAAGCAACTTCCCAATAAAGCCGGCGATGCCTCCTTTGGTTTTAGTGATTACGATGACATCGGCTACGTCCACTTTTCCGTCTGCGTTTTGGTCCAGGCCAAATTGCATTGCGTATTTAGAAATCGTGTCCATAATCCCGGCTGCCTGGCCGCTGTTTCCGGCAATGGCTGAAATGATATCTGAAATCTGAAAACTGCTGTCGTTTGGATCTTTTGCTTTATTGACCAGTGAATTCAATACCTGTGGAATGATACTGGAGGCAACACCTGAAGAATCAGCAGTGCTTAATCCGAATTTTTCACCAAGACTACCTGTCAGTTGCTGCGTTATTTGCTGCACAACCGGATTAGAGTTGTCTATTGGAGTACTTCCGTTAAATAAGCCGGCCAACTGTTCTGCACCGCCTTCTGAAGCAATTTTCTTTAGTCCTGTAAAAATGGAGTTACCGGCTTCGGCAACTACAGCTTCATTATGTTCGTTTGGAACCGCGCTGTTATTGACCACAGCATCGCCTCCGTATTGTTGCACTAATTGTGTTAATTGTTCAAACATGATTTGGATTTTTTAAATTGGTAACTTCAAATTTAATAAAAAAAGAAAAGGGATTTATTAAACAATGTTAATAAATCCCTCTTAAGATATTTGATTACAGTTAATTAGCTCAGCAAAGTAATGATTTGTGAAGCTAACTCAGTACCAATTCTGTCTTGTGCTTCACCTGTTGCAGCTCCGATATGTGGTGTCAATGAAATTTTAGGGTGCATTAAGATTGTCATTTCCGGTTTTGGTTCACTTTCAAAAACATCCAGTCCTGCAAATGCCACCTTTCCTGAATCTAACGCTTTTACCAGTGCCACTTCGTCAATTACGCCGCCACGGGCACAATTTACGATTCCGACACCGTCTTTCATGATTTCAAATTCCTTCTCTCCAATGATATAACCATTCTGAGCAGGAACGTGTAATGTAATGAAATCAGCTTCCTTAAATAAAGATTCTAATGATTGCGAAACGATTGTTGTTGTAATAGACTGACCGTCAAAAAACTCCACTTTTATATCGACTGTAGGAATGTAACTATCCGCAGCGATTACCTTCATACCTAAACCAAGTGCCATTTTTGCCGTAGCCTGACCAATACGTCCGATACCCACAATTCCAAGCGTTTTTCCTCTTAATTCAATACCGTTTGCATAGGCTTTTTTCAAACCGTCAAAGTTTGAATCTCCTTCAAGAGGCATATTTCTGTTCGAATCATGTAAAAATCGAACACCTGAAAATAAGTGTCCAAATACCAGCTCAGCAACAGATTCTGATGAGGAAGCCGGTGTATTAATTACGTGAATTCCTTTGCTTTTTGCATAATCAACATCGATATTATCCATACCAACACCACCACGGCCAATGATTTTAAGCCCCGGGCAGGCATCAATAATATCTTTACGAACTTTAGTCGCACTACGCACTAAAACTACGCTTACATTGTTTTCGTTTACAAAATTAGCCACTTGTTCCTGTGCCACTTTTGTTGTTATAACTTCAAACCCACCTTTTTCTAAAGCTAGAATTCCACTTTTTGAAATTCCGTCATTGGCTAATACTTTCATTATGTATTTATTTGTTTATTTGGTTAATTGGTTAATCGTTACGATTTAGGGAATTAACTTGTGTTATAATTTTTTCTTTTTGATGAGGAGGTTAGTTTCGGTCTCAGTCTCAGTTTTCAGTCCCGGTCTCAGTCTCGGTTTTCGGTTAGTTTAGAACTGAAAACTGAGACTGAAAACTGCAAACTAAACTTTAGACTCCAAAGCTTTCATCACATCCACTAATACCTGAACACTTTCGATCGGCATGGCATTGTAGATAGAAGCTCTGTAACCGCCAACAGAACGGTGTCCCGGCAATCCTGAGATATTGGCTTCTTTCCAGAGTGCATCAAAAGTTGCAGCGTGATCCGGATTGTTCAGTAAGAAAGTAACGTTCATTTTAGAACGGTCTTCTACTGCAGCAGCGCCTTTGAATAATGGGTTTCTGTCGATTTCAGCGTAAATTAAATCCGCCTTCGCATCATTTAATTTTTCGATTGCTGCAACACCACCATTACTTTTAATCCATTGCATGGTTAATAAAGAAACGTAAACTGCAAAAACAGGAGGCGTATTGTACATACTTTCTGCTTTGATGTGTTTGGCATAGTCCAACATGCTTGGAATAGTTCTTCCGCTTTTCTCCAGGATTTCTTCTTTTACAACAACTAAAGTCGTTCCTGCAGGTCCCATATTTTTTTGGGCTCCGGCATAGATTAAATCGAATTGGGAGAAATCTAAATTACGTGAAAAAATATCAGAACTCATATCGCAAACAACGGGAATAGTAGTTGTTGGGAATTCTTTCATCTGAGTTCCGAAAATAGTATTGTTACTGGTACAGTGAAAATAATCTGCATCAGCCGGTATTTCGTATCCTTTTGGAATATGATTGTAATTTTCTTCTTTTGAAGTAGCTACGACAACAGTTTCTCCAAAGTTTTTAGCTTCTTTGATGGCAGCTGTTGCCCAGGTTCCTGAATCTAAGTAAGCGGCTTTTCCGTTTTCTTTCATCAGGTTGTATGGAGCCATTAAGAATGCAGTACTGGCACCACCTTGTAAAAATAAAGCCTGGTATCCTTTCCCTTCAAGTCCTAATAATTCTAAAGCAAGCGATCGGGCTTCATCCATTACAGCAACAAAATCTTTGCTTCTGTGCGAAATTTCAAGGATAGAAAGTCCTGAATCATTGAAATTTAAAATGGCTTTTGATGCTTTCTCAAAAACTTCCTGTGGTAAAATACTTGGTCCTGCGCTGTAGTTGTGTTTTTTCATGATATAGTTAATAGACGAAAATTTTAGAAACGCAAATTTCGGCAATAGGAGCTGAAAAAGCGATAAATTATTCGAAATAATTAAACAATTTTTTACTTTGTTGTTAACAAAAACGTTATAGTATCTACGTTATCTGCATAATCCCACAATTGCGGATTTTGGGTCTGTCCGAAGGGAATAATGTTTTTGCCGGAATCGCTGCTGACCATACACTGAATTTGTTCAGCATCAGCTGCAAGGCGTTTTTCGAGCTCTTCGCGATTTTCGTAAAATTCATAGAAAACACTCGAAATAGGAGAGGCGTAACTGGAGTCCTCTTTAAGAGTCAGAAAGCCATTGTCGAGTAATTTGAAATTGCTCATTAGAAATACCGCTTTATTATAGTCGTAATTGTTAGCGTATTTTTCGTAGTGAATAACGTCCTGATATTTGAAAATAGCTTCAAAAAAAGCATCAAATTTATAACCTTTAGGAACAAAAAGTTTCGAGACATTGCGACAGCCCAATCCGAAATACCTGAAAATATCTTCTCCTAAATTTTCCAGTTGTTCTTTGGTTTCATTTCCGTCTAAAACGGCAACCGAATTTCTGTTTTTACGGATAATCGAAGGCTTGTCTTTGAAATAATATTCAAAATAACGTGCTGTATTATTACTTCCGGTAGCGATTACGGTATCGAAATTTTCTAATTTTCCTTCTGCAAAAGTGATTTTATTCGAAAATTCAGGATTAACGGCAATGATGTATCTGGCTAAAAAAGGCAGCAAATGCTGATCATTTGACGATGTTTTTACGATTGCGTTATTTCCGGTTATTAATACGGATAAAAAATCATGAAAACCAACCAAAGGAATATTTCCGGCCAGAATCAGCGCCACATTTTTCGTGTGTTCTTTATTCTGATCCGGCTCAAGGGAGTAGCCGGAGAGCCATTTCGTGATGTTTTCTTCGGTTAAAGCGTCTGCCCAGGACTGAAGTGCAAAATATACCTGTTCAGGAGTATACCATCCATTATGAGATTGCGATAAATGAATCAGCTTTTCGAAATCATCAAAAAATAAATCGTTGTGTAAAACATCCGATTTTTTAGTTGTATTGTTTTCAGAAAATTGGTTTAAGAATTTCCCTAATTCAACAAAAACACTTTTTTTTGTTTCTAATGTCATAATGTTTGTTTATGAATAGTTTTGATTGTAATTTTGCACAAAAATAAGTTTTTTTAGCGTTAAGCGGTAAGCTTTATGCAATAAGCTTTAATTTTTGAAAAATAATATTTTAGAAATAGCTTAAAGCCTAAAACTTAAAGCATAAAATAATATAAAAGATGGCAATAATTATAACCGACGAATGTATTAACTGCGGAGCTTGTGAACCGGAATGCCCAAATACAGCAATTTATGAAGGAGCTGATGACTGGAGATATAAAGATGGAACAGCCCTTTCAGGAAAAATAATCTTACCGGACGGAACTGAAGTGGATGCAGATGATGCGCAAACTCCAATTTCTGATGAAGTATATTATATCGTTCCGGGAAAATGTACGGAATGTAAAGGTTTCCATGATGAGCCTCAATGTGCTGCCGTATGTCCTGTAGATTGTTGTGTGCCGGATGATAATCACGTGGAAGATGAAGAAACGTTGCTGGAGCGTCAGGCGTTTCTGCATAACGAATAATAGCTGATATAATCGATAAATAAAAGAACCTGAGTAGTTTAACTCAGGTTTTTTTATGCCTCAATCTGTAAGTATTTCTTATTAAATTGGGATTTAATGTTTTATTTTTGTTAATTTGATTGATTTTTTAACAATTGTTTGATAATATAACCAGCCTATGAAGGGACTAATAATTTTGTTTGTTGTATTTCTCAGTGAAGGTATCTTTGCTCAGAGTACAGAATATTCTATTGTTGTAAAGGATATAGAAACACAGCTTCCTATTGAGAATGCAACTATTGTAATTATGAAAACCAAACAAATTTTATTAAGCAATGAAGATGGTAAAGTGACCTTTATCTTAACCGGAGGCTCGAATGTTCAGGTTTCTGAAACCAATTATGAGAATTTAACCATTCGCTGGGCAAGTTTAAAAGAAAATGAATTTACGGTTTATTTAAAAAGTAAAGACAATAAGCTCGATGAAATTGTGCTGTCTAAGGAATCTCCCCAGAAAATCCTCCGGAAAATTGTCCTGAATTCACGCACAAAACTAGCGATGCCACATCGTTTAAAAGTGTATGTAAGGGAATTTTTTATGCTGAACAATAAATATTCTTACTACAACGACGGACTTGTGAATTTTCAGTTTGGCGTGAGCCAGAAAAAAGTTTCCACCACTTTATTGGTAGAACAAAACCGTTCTTATGGTTTGCTCGAAACCGATATCAGCGCTGATTTAAAAGGATATAACCTGAATGATATCATGGAAAATTATTCTAATCTGAGCTATTTTGATCCGATTTTAAATTCCAAAGCTAAAAAAGAATACGATTTTATAACCAAAGGGCATCCGACAAATAAAGATTATTATGTGATGAATATTACACCTTTGGATAAATCTAAAATTGCGGTTGATAATTTTGAAATTATTTATGATCCTTTAAAAAAGATAATATTGGAGTATTCCATTATCGTCACTCCGGGAACCTTAGCCGCAACAGTAGATAAAGCTGCTGTTGGCTCCAAGAATGTGACCCGGTCAACAGTAAAAGTAAATTACAGGCTCGATGGTCCCGATTATTACGTCCTGAGTTCGAATGAAGAAATCGCGTATGATCTCGTTTTGAAAGATCAGGTCAAAAATATTCAGGTTCGCAATAATTTTATCACGACCAATTTCAATAAACAGAAATTTACATACAGTCAAAGTGATGTTTTTAAAGACAAGACACTTTTTAATAAAAAGAATAAAGTCCTGACCAATTACTGGAATATTTCGGGATTTACGCCTACTGATGAAGAAAAGATATTAATAGATTCCTTAGAATTTAAGATGTAAAAAAACCTGACTTGCAAGTCAGGTTTTTTTTATGGTTTTTTCTTTGCTACAATAACATAGGTATCGTAGGCATAGGTTTTTCTGTCGATCGTTTTTAGTATTTCAAAATTATTGAGGTACAGGAAAAGTTCTATTTCATTAAGAGTGAAAACGCGCACGGTTGAAAAATCATTTTCAATAATTTCTTTTTTGCCATTGACAACAGTGTAATATTCGGCACTCCAGTCCAACATAAAATTTTCCAGGGAATTATTTACGTCCCAATGGCTATCTCTCTTGTAATTCACATTTTCGTACACTGCCTCGTGTGTGATCAGTACGTTTTCCGTGATGAAAGGAATAAAGCGATTCGCGTCGATAAAATCAAAAATTATAATACCATTATCCCGGGTATTTTTGTAAAGTGCATCAAAAGTTCTGTTGATATCGCTGTTGGTGATGAGATAGCTGGTAGATCTTCCTGTAATTAAAATAGCATCCACCGGATTTTCAAGTTTGAAATCGCGCATATCACCTTGTATAAAAGAACAATTTTTGTTTCGTTCCTTAGCGATTTCGATCATACTTTCGCTGTAATCAAGACCCTGATAATTTTGTTTGTTTTCGTCGAATCGTTTGGCCAGGTTTCCGGTACCGCTGCCTATTTCTAAAATAGACGAACAGTTATTTTCCTGAAGGAGGTTATTATAAAAAGCATACTCTTCGTCATAATTGACAAAAGTCTGGTACATCGCATCGTAAATCGCGGCCATTTTGCCGTCGTATAAATTTGCCATAACAATTAATTTTTAAGTATAAAATTATAAAAAAAGGGCTGTCCTAAGACAACCCTTTCCAATTATTTGAACCAAGCTGAGCTTAGAATTTATAGTTTAATGATAAGTTAAACATAGTTCCTAACTGGCTGAAATGGAATCCATCATACGTCATTCTTGAATAACGTTGGTTAAAAGTAATTAAGTTTGAAGGTGAATTTGTTACGGCTTCGCTGCCATTCAAAATATTATTACCTGTTTCAGAACCTTTTACAAACTTCCATTCCGGCATAACGTTAAATAAATTATTTATGTTTGCTGCAATCGTTAATCTTTCGGTAGCACTAAAATTAATACCTAAGTCTGTAACAATTTTTGGGATAAATTCAGTTCTTAAATCAGGATGACCGTCAATATTACCTCTTCCTTCTGCTATAGAACCGGTAATTGGTGCTCCATTTGCATCATAATTTGCGGGATTATAGTCAAGATAAGTTTTCTCCAAATTCTGAAGTCCGTCCTGAGCAAATTGTGTTTTTCCAAAATAAGTGTTATTAAGAGAAAAACCAAATTTACCAATTTCGTAATTTATTCCTAAAATCCATTTTGTGTCAGGTCTTGAAGTGAAAGTCAAAGCCTCTAATATGTCTCCAAAACTATTGTTAGTTACAGGAGAAATTCTTTCATTTTCCAAAGTAATATTTCCGGACACATTGAATCCTAATTTACCCTCACCAATTCCGATATTATTATAACCTGCTACAATATCTAAACCAGAAGTTCTGGAATCAAATGAGTTAGAGAACCAGGCTACATTTCCGAAATCTGTATCTTGTCTGTCTCCCAAAACGATTCTGTCTTCTACTTTAATGTTGTAATAATCAACAGTTATATTAAAGTTTCTAAAAGGTTTGGCACCAATACCAACAGTAACGTTAGTTGATTTTTCAGGATCTAAAGAAGGAATTCCCAATTGACGTGCCTGAGGAGAAACGTTATTTATAATTCCGCTAATTTGTATCCCTTGTCCGGCTACAAATGAATATTGTGATTTTTGAGTATAAATCTGGTGTAAAGTCGGAGCTCGGAAACCAGTTGATACAGATCCTCTTAAAGTAATTTTGTCATCAAGAAATTTATATCTTGTACTTGCTTTCCAAACCGTTGCTCCACCAAAATCGCTATATTCTTCGTGACGAACCGTTCCGTTTATTAAAAAGTCTTTTGTGATATCAAAAGCAACGTCTAAATAAACACCTACATTATATCTGTTCCATTTTCCGGAATTTTCAGGTCTGTTTCCTGCAAAAGAGTCAGCGCCGGTTCCTTCCCATGAAGCTTTATCTCCTTCCATAACAGTAAAATATTCAGATCTGAATTCAGTTCCAAAACCAATACTGATCTGATCTGATACAATCTTAGAAACATCGATGTTTCCAACCACATGATTAAATGATGTTCCGCCTGGTTTAAACGAAATAGGGCTGTTTTCTCTGTATACAGGTGTTTCTACAGGAAGTCCGGTAACGGGATCGATGCTGGTAGTAGTAATATCAGTAGATCTGTTTACTGAATTATTTACGGAATAAACTTGTTTGTTACCTCCAACAGTTACACTTGCGTCTGTATTCCATCCGTTTTTCACGTTTTTGAAACCAAGTGTTCCGTTATAATCCGTTAAATCTCCTTCAAAAGTAGGCCCGTATCCATCGTAGGAAGGATTGGCATCATCACCGTTTCCGAAGAAATCATTAAGATAAGGATCATCGGATAGTGGTCTCCAATACGGAGTTCTGAAATTGGCAAATGATTTTACTTTTTTGTAAACGTAAGCAGCATTATAATACAATTTTGTATTATCACTGATGTCGTTTCCTCCATTAATTAAGAATTTTGCAGCAGCTGTTTCCGGGGAACCATTAATGTTTTTGGCATCAGGATGTCTGGCAAGAAATGACTGAACATTTGCAAGTGTAGCACCAAAATCTGCGGCTTCACCGGCTGCATCAACATTTCCGGGTCTGTTGGCTAAATTTACTTTAGAAAAATCTATTGTATAATTCAGAAAGCCTTTTTCACCAACTGTTGTTCCCTGGTTTAAACTTACCCCCAGCATTTCTCCGTCTCCTTCAGAAGTAATCCCACTTCTTACGGTTACTGATCCGTCAGTTGCATTTTTTTTCAAAATAATATTCATTACCCCGGCAATCGCATCAGAACCGTATTGGGCAGAAGCTCCGTCACGAAGAATCTCTACTCTTTCGATCGCGTCTGTCGGGATGGCAGAAATATCTGCACCGGTTTCACCACGTCCCGGAGAAGTCTGCACATAAAGCAAAGAACTTAAGTTTTTACGCTTACCATTAATAAGGATTAAAGTTCTGCTTGGTCCCATGTTTCTGATTTCATACGGATCCAGTAATGAGGTAGCATCATTTACAGGAGTTTGTACTGTATTAAAAGAGGGGATTTTGTATTGCAGCGCCTTGTCAAATGTGGCTTGCCCGGTGGAAGTTAAATCCTTGGAGGATAAAACGTCAATTGGCAATGCGGTTGTCGTATTACTTCTTGCGGCTGTTCTGGACCCTGTCACAACGACTTCGTCAAGATTTTGTCCGCCTTCTTCAGATAAAGCAACATCAATTTGAGAGGCGTTAGCCAGCCTGGTAACGCTGTTGTAGCCTACATAAGTGAAAATTAGGGATGCGCCTTCTTTTACTGTTATTTTATATGATCCGTCAATATCGGTGGATACACCGTTGGTAGTTCCTTTTTCGACAATGTTCACTCCAGGCAGAGGGGTACCTGTATTGTCTTTTACTACACCTGATACTTGCTGTTGTGCAAAAATGATGACGGTGTTAAAGAGAAATAATAGTAATGCAATTTTTTTCATAGTTAATCTTTTTTGGTTAATCTTATTATTGGTTTGTTAAATATTGAGATAAAAGTAGGTTTATTTAACAAAAGATTAATAAAAAGTTTAATTTTTTTTAAGAATTATCGTAAAAAAACATATATCGTCATTTTTTGTACAGTTACGAGCTATTAAATCTTATATTTGCAAAATTTTAGCGTTAAAATGTAGCATTTTGACAAAATTTAAAGGATAACAAAAAATAAGGATAATACGATTAAATCAGCACTAAGCAATTGTGCTATAGCTCAATAAAATTGGTAGCTGAGGCGGTCAAAGTCAACTAAAAAAACAAATTTATCTACAGATGAAAGCAGGAATTGTAGGATTGCCAAATGTTGGAAAATCAACATTATTTAATTGTTTGTCTAATGCAAAAGCGCAAAGTGCAAACTTTCCGTTTTGTACTATCGAACCTAATATTGGTGTGGTAAACGTTCCGGATCCGCGAATCAACAAATTAGAAGAATTGGTAAAACCAGAGCGTGTACAAATGGCAACTGTTGATATTGTAGATATCGCAGGTTTGGTAAAAGGTGCCAGTAAAGGCGAAGGTCTTGGAAACCAATTTTTAGGAAACATTAGAGAGTGTAATGCTATTATTCACGTGTTGCGTTGTTTTGATAATGATAATATCGTTCACGTTGACGGAAATGTAAATCCGATTCGTGACAAGGAAACAATTGATATTGAACTTCAGTTGAAAGATCTGGAAACTGTTGAAAAACGTTTGGAGAAAGTAAACCGTGCCGCCAAAACCGGAAATAAAGAAGCACAAACTGAAAAAGGACTTTTAGACAGGATCAGAGAGTCTTTATTACAGGCTAAATCGGCTCGTACTGTTGTGCCTCAGGGGAATGATGAGGAAGTTTTAATGGAATCTTTTCAGCTGATTACTGCAAAACCGGTATTATATGTTTGTAATGTGGATGAAAATTCAGCCGTAAACGGAAACAAATATGTAGATCAGGTTCGTGAACTGGTAAAAGATGAAGATGCTGAAGTAATCATCCTTTCAGTAGGAGCAGAGGCTGATATTACCGAATTAGAAAGCTACGAAGAGCGTCAGGTTTTTCTTGAAGACATGGGATTAACAGAGCCGGGAGCATCCGTTTTAATTCGTGCCGCTTATAAATTATTAAAACAACAAACGTACTTTACCGCTGGTGTAAAAGAAGTTC
This sequence comes from Flavobacterium cupreum, assembly GCF_003996965.1. Taxonomy (GTDB): domain Bacteria; phylum Bacteroidota; class Bacteroidia; order Flavobacteriales; family Flavobacteriaceae; genus Flavobacterium; species Flavobacterium cupreum. Next base: position 332,462 of record NZ_QWDM01000002.1, read on the forward strand.
GTGCCTGGACCATCAATATTGGAGCTACAGCACCACAGGCTGCCGGAGTGATCCATACTGATTTCGAGAAAGGTTTTATCCGTGCGGAGGTAATTTCATACGAAGATTACGTTCAATACGGTTCAGAAGCAAAAGCAAAAGAAGCAGGAAAATTCAAAGTAGAAGGAAAAGAATATGTTGTAAAAGATGGTGATGTAATGCATTTCCGTTTTAACGTTTAGTTTTTTTTAGAATATAGAATATAGAATATAGAGTAAAGAGAATAGATAGGGCTGCTGGAGAGATTCAGCAGTTTTTTTATGCACAACTGTCAGGCCGAGAGTTCCGATTGTCCGGCTGAGCGGAGTCGAAGCCATTCAAAGGTTGGCAAGCCTTCGACTACGCTCAGGGTGACAACTTTTTATAAAGAACTATAAGTGTCCCATTGTCCGGCTGAGCGGAGTCGAAGCCCTTTTTAGTTTTTCGAGCCTTCGAGTCAGCTCAGGGTGACAGCTTTTTATCAAGAACTATAAGTGTCCGATTGTCCGGGTGAGCGTAGTCGAAGCCCTTCAAAGGTTGGCAAGCCTTCGACTACGCTCAGGTGACAGTCTTTTCTTAAGGACATAACATGGTAAAAATGTAAAATTTCCAAAAAAAGCAAGAATTCAGATTTTTTAATTATTGCTTAAATTTGAGACACTATCTAAAAATAAGAACTATCGTGAAAGTTAAAAATTTATTGTCCAAATCCTGGTTTCTTATCAAGAACGCCTTCTTAGAATTTAATGATGATAATGCGATTAAACTTAGTGCTGCGTTGTCCTATTACACCATATTTGCCTTGCCGCCCTTATTGATTATCATTATCACTATCTGCGGTTTTTTCTTTGGTGAAGATGCCGTAACGGGACAATTGTACGGACAAATTAACGGCATGGTAGGGAACGGTGCCGCAATTCAGATTCAGGAAGCGATAAAAAATGTACAGTTATCAGGAAACAACGTCTTCGCCACCACATTTGGAATTGTGATGCTGTTAATCGGTGCCTCCGGGGTTTTTGCGGAAATACAGAGTTCCATCAATTTTATTTGGGGACTTCGCGCAAAACCGGATAAAGGTGTTAAAAAATTCATTCAGAATCGTCTGATGTCTTTTTCGATGATTGCATCAGTTGGTTTTTTAATGCTGGTGAGTCTTTTTGTAAATACAACGCTCGATTTGGTAAGCACACGACTAAAAATGTACTTTCCCGAAAGCACGGTTTATTTATTTTATGTAGTCAATATTTTTATTGTACTGGGAAGTATCACACTTCTCTTTACCATTATTTTCAGAACATTACCCGATGGAAAAATACGATGGAAAGACGCCTTTATAGGTTCAACCGTTACGGCAGTTCTTTTTATGATTGGTAAATTTGCAATAGGCTTTTATTTGGGAAGCTCGACAGTTGCCTCTGTGTATGGTGCTGCAGGCTCTGTAATAATTATTCTGGTTTGGGTGTATTATTCGGCAATTATTCTGTATTTTGGAGCAGAATTTACAAAGGTATATGCAAAATCATACGGAGGTAAAATTTATCCGAATGAATACTCTGTAGAAATCAAAAAAGAAATTTTTGAGCTTGACGAATCGGGCAAAAAAGAACCGGTAAAAAAAGAAAAAATATGAAAATTATAGCCTTTGGAGGAAGTAACAGCAGACATTCTATCAACAAAAAATTAGCGACTTATGCTGCTGGTTTATTTGAAAATGCAGAAGTTGAAGTTTTGGATTTAAACGATTACGCAATGCCTTTATTCAGTGTTGATCTGGAAAAAGAAATCGGTCAGCACGAAATCGCAAAAGCATTTCTGAAAAAAATTGAAGGAGCTGATATTCTGGTAATTTCATTAGCCGAAAATAATGCCAGCTATTCAACTGCTTTCAAAAATATTTTTGACTGGAGTTCCAGAATTATAAAAGACGTTTTTCAGCAAAAACCAATGTTATTACTGGCTACTTCGCCCGGAGCAAGAGGCGGTGCATCAGTTTTAGAAACCGCCAATAATGCCTTGCCAAGATATGGTGCGCAAATAAAGGGAACTTTTTCGCTGCCGGCATTTAATGCTAATTTTGATTTAGAGGAGAATAAAATCTCAAATACCGAGTTAGATAAAGAATTAAAAGATATTATTAAGTCTAGTTTTTAACCGATGACGATAAAAAAGATTACTTTCCTGTTTCTTTTCCTGAGTTTTATTTTTCTGCATTCCGCTTACCCGCAAAAGTATAATGACGTTGATAAAATAGTTTTAAAATACCCAAAACGTTTCAACTCTACGGAAGATTTAGCAAAAAGGATTCAGAAGGATTTTACTTCGGAAGAGGATAAAGCACGTGCTATTTACAGCTGGATTGCTTTTAATGTAAAATACGATTATGCATCGTTTTTAAATCCTCCGCGAACGCAGGGATTCAGTTATTCCACAGAGGCCGAAAAACAAAGAAAGATACAGCAGCTGAACGATAAACTGGTTCAGAAGGCATTTACTGCCCAAAAAGCAGTTTGTGAAGGATTTACAGCTTTGTATCAGCATTTGGCCGGATTAACCGGATTAAAATGTGAAATAATAAAGGGAGATTCGAAAACCAGATTAGATGATATTGGCCGAAAAGATACCTCTTCCAATCATGCCTGGAATATCGTTCTGATTGGCAAAAAATGGATACTCGTAGATGTCACCTGGGGACAGGGATATTATGACAGCAGTAAAAGAAGAATGGTAAATGACTTTGCACCCATTTATTTCGACACTGATCCTGATTACTTTTTTCAGAAACATTTTCCCGATTCCGGAACTTATCTGGGACAAAAATTAAGTAAGGATGATTTTCTGAACGGTCCGCTGATTTATAACATTACAATCGAAGGAGATCATAAAATCATGGAACCGAATTCCGGTCTTATTGAAGTCAAAAATGGCGAAAATGTTACTTTCAGGATAAAAAACATTTCGAAAACAGACCAGTTTTTTTATCTGAACAAAAAGAACCAGCCTGTCAGAATTGATAATGCAAAAGAAAGAAAGGGCAGCCTGGAATTTCAGGTCACGTTTGATAAAAATATAGGACAGTTTATTACTTTTTACCTTGGTGAAAGCAGTATTGTTTCTTTTAAAGTGATCATGAAGTAATTAACAGAGTCTCAATTTTCTTCTTTTACTGAATTGGCGTACCTTAGCGGGGAGCGATTTGAAAAATGAATAGTATGGAAACGACATTTCTGAAATCAATTTTAGATAATGATTTCTATAAATTTACGATGCAGCATGCCGTGATCCGGCTTTTCCCAAAAGCAAAAGTACGTTATGGTTTTATCAATCGCGGAAAACATGTTTTTCCGCCGGGCTTTGCTGAATTACTTCGAAAATCAGTTGATGCCATGGCAGATTTGCGATTGACAAAAGAAGAAAAACGTTACCTCTCACATCATTGCCCTTATCTTGATCCTACTTATCTGGATTTTCTGCAAGGTTACGCTTATGATCCGTCCGAAGTTGAAATAACACAGGAAGGATCAGAAATAAAAGTGACTATTGAAGGTTTCTGGTACCGCACCATTTTATGGGAAGTGCCTTTGATGGCCTTAATTTCGGAACTTTTTTACAAAGCAAATCATTTGATTCGTTTAAATGATGAAGCCATTAAAAGTCATACAAAAGACAAAATCGACAACTACAATAAACTCGGTGTCCCTGTTTTGGAATTTGGCACCAGGCGCCGCCATTCTTATAATGTACATGTTTTAATCAATGAAACTTTAAATGCTTTCGGTAACCAAAGTTTCATCGGAACCAGTAATGTACATTTTGCCATGGTCAACAATAAACGTCCGCTGGGCAACCATGCGCACGAATGGTTTATGTTTCATGCCGCGCAATACGGTTTCAAAATGGCCAATTTTATGAGTCTGGAACACTGGACGCAAGTCTACGGTGGAGATCTCGGAATTGCACTGACAGATACTTATACCACTGATATATTTTTCAACCAATTTGATAAAAAATACTCCAAACTTTTTGATGGCGTTCGGCACGACAGCGGTGATCCGGTAGAATTTGCTAAAAAAGTGATTGCACATTACAACAAAATGGGAATCGATCCCAAATCAAAAAGCATCGTTTTTTCGGATTCACTCAATTTCGATAAAGTAAAAATCATATCCGATTTTTGTAAAGATAAAATCAGGATGTCTTTTGGAATCGGTACCAATTTTACCAATGATGTGGGCCTGCCGCCAATGAATATGGTCATCAAATTAACCGAAACCAAACCTGACAATGTGCACTGGCAGGGAGTCGTGAAACTTTCAGACGAAAAAAATAAAAATACGGGAACGCCCGAAATGATTGATTTGGCAAAACAAGTTCTCGGAATCAGGTAGTGTTTTTTTGTTTTAAAATTGATTTCTTATGCTTTTAAAGCTTCTATTTTTTTAAAATCAATTTAAATAGAATTCAAAGCTGTTATTATTTATAACAAAAAGAAAATACGCTTTTATTTTTTACGCAGAAATGGTACATTAGCCAAAAATCCAATTCATTTATGCTAGAGCAAAATCAATATACCGAAGATAATATTCGATCACTCGATTGGAAAGAACATATCCGTATGCGTCCCGGAATGTATATCGGGAAATTGGGAGATGGATCTTCGCCGGATGATGGTATTTATATTCTTTTAAAAGAGGTTTTAGACAACTGTATCGATGAGTTCGTTATGGGCTCCGGAAAAACTATTGAGGTGACTATCAAGGATAAAACGGTTTCGGTTCGCGATTACGGACGTGGAATCCCGTTGGGGAAAGTAGTCGATGTAGTTTCGAAAATGAATACAGGAGGAAAGTACGATTCCAAAGCTTTCCAGAAATCGGTAGGTTTAAATGGTGTCGGAACAAAAGCGGTGAATGCCTTATCGAATTATTTTCGGGTAGAATCAGTTCGTGATGATAAACAAAAAGGAGCCGAATTTTCTGCGGGAAATTTAGTTTTAGAAGAGGATATAATTGATACTACGAAGCGAAAAGGGACAAAAGTGACTTTTACGCCGGATGAAACAATCTTTAAAAATTACAAATTCCGTATGGAATATGTGATTAAGATGGTGAAGAACTATTGTTACCTGAATAATGGTCTGACCATTATATTCAATGGCGAAAAATACATTTCCGAAAACGGTCTTAGAGACTTATTGGAAGAAACCATCAGCGCAGAAGATCTTGAATACCCGATCATTCACCTGAAAGATCATGATATCGAAATCGCTTTAACACACAGTAAAACACAGTACAGTGAGGAATACCACTCTTTTGTCAACGGTCAGAACACCACGCAGGGAGGAACGCACTTAGCGGCTTACAGGGAAGCCATCGTAAAAACCATTCGGGAGTTTTACAATAAGAATTTCGAAGCCTCTGATGTTCGAAAATCGATTGTGAGTGCAATCAGTATTAAGGTGATGGAACCGGTTTTTGAATCACAGACCAAAACCAAATTGGGTTCAACCGATATGGGATCCGATGACGGAACACCGGCAGTGTCCGTTCGTACTTTTGTAAATGATTTCGTGAAGAATAAATTAGATAATTATTTACACAAAAACCCTCCGACAGCAGAAGCTTTATTGCGCAAAATTTTGCAGGCTGAAAGAGAACGTAAAGAATTATCAGGAATTAGAAAACTGGCGACAGATCGTGCCAAGAAAGCCAATCTTCACAATAAAAAATTAAGAGATTGCCGCGCGCATCTTCCGGATACCAAAAATCCGAGAAATTTAGAAAGCACGCTTTTTATCACCGAGGGAGATTCGGCTTCCGGATCGATTACCAAATCGCGTGATGTGAATACTCAAGCCGTTTTCAGTTTACGTGGTAAGCCTTTGAACTCGTACGGAATGACCAAAAAAATTGTGTACGAAAATGAAGAATTCAATCTACTGCAAGCCGCCTTGGACATCGAAGACGGACTGGAAAAATTACGCTACAACAATATCGTAATCGCCACCGATGCCGATGTCGATGGTATGCACATTCGTTTGCTCCTGATTACATTTTTCCTGCAGTTTTTCCCGGAATTAATCAAAGAAGGACATCTGTATATTTTACAGACACCGCTTTTCAGGGTTCGTAATAAAAAAGAAACGATCTATTGTTATTCCGATGAAGAACGAAGAGACGCAATCGAAAAACTAAAACCAAAACCGGAAATCACCCGATTTAAAGGTTTGGGAGAGATCTCACCGGATGAGTTCAAGAACTTCATTGGAGAAACGATTCGCCTTGACCCGATTATGATGGATAAAAATACTTCTATCGAGCAATTACTATCCTTTTATATGGGGAAAAATACGCCGGACAGGCAGGATTTTATTATTAAGAATCTGAAAGTGGAACTGGATGCGGTTGAAGCGGAAGTTTAGAAAGAAAATGAAAATATGAAAACCGCAGTCACTGACTGGGGTTTTTGAAATATAAAAATCAGAGTCAGTGACTCGGTTATTGAAATTTTGATTTCGTAATCACTGATTTCGTAATTCAAATTTTAATTTATTTAGATTACTTTAAGAACAACAAGTGTAATCTATTTAAATTTATAATCATAAAAACAATCAAAATGATAAATAAAATATCGTTTAAGAATTATAAGCTTTTTAAAGAAGAGCAAACATTAGAATTAAGACCAATTACAATTTTAATTGGAAAAAATAATAGCGGAAAAAGTGCTGTCTTGAAGTTACCTACATTAATTGCGGGAAGTTTGAGCGCAGAATTTGATGAAGCATTACAACTTGATTATTTAGGAGTTAGTTTGGGTACAGAATATAGAGATTTGGTTTATAATCGAGAAATAAAGTTTACAGATTTTTTAGAATTGGATTTATCTACTAAAATTGATGAAAATTCTTCAAAAGAGATAAAAATTAAGATTAAATTATCTGATAAACCAAAAGAGAAGCCTGAAATATATGATTGGGAATATTTTGAAAATGACAAATTAATACAAAAAAAAGAAGAAACAGATCTTTTTAAGGGAATAACAAAGATAGGTTTTCCTATGAAAAATCTAAATTTAAATATTGATTATATAGGTGCTTTCAGAGAGGTTCCAAAAGTTAATTATTCATATGATTCAAAGGATTTTGAAAACATTGGATTAAAAGGGGAAAATGCTTATTCAATATTAATCCAGGATAAGGAAGATAAAAGAGAATTGTTGAACAATATTAGTGAATGGTATAAAGAAAATTTTGAAAATTGGATGCTAGATGTAAAAGATTTTGCTACACCATCTGGTACACAATATCAAGTAGTACTTTCAAATGAAAAATTAAAAGATATTAATATAGTATATACAGGTCAAGGAATAAATCAGGTTTTACCTCTTATTGTTCGCTCATACATGCAAGATGATGAACCAGTATTAATTACGATTGAGGAACCAGAAACTCATTTGCATCCAGCAGCACATGGGAGTCTAGCACAAAGATTTGTTGAATCATATATATATAACAATAATAAAAATTATTTTATTGAAACTCATTCTGAAAATTTTATTTTAAGAATTCAAAGAATGATTGCTGACCCTGAAGTAAATTTAACTAGAGAAGATGTTAGAATTTATTATGTTAATTATGAAGAAGATAATTTTTGCAGTTCAGTAAAAGAAATTGTAATTAATGAAGATGGTGAAATTGATGATTGGCCTGACAATATTTTTAATGAAAGTTATGATGAGTTAGTAAAGTTAAAACAAGCTCAAAAAAAGAGAATAGAAAATGTTAGTTTAAAATCTGTCATGATATTTTTTCTAATTCAAATAATGATTTAGAATTAGATAATTTTTTACCTTTTTTTACTTTAGGAAAACATCAGTTAGTTTTAAATGATGCAAATGATTTTTTAGCTTTTAATGAATCAACTTGGAAAAAGCAACTAAAGGGGGCTAATTTAAAATTAATACAAAAAGGAATAAATTCTTCTAATAAAAAAAAGAGTATAGTAATTTCTAATAATAATCCAGATGAAAACTTTTCATTACAAGAGGCATTTTTATTTTTAAATCAATCCTTGGTTATATTAGTAGAGAATAAACAATATGAACCACCATTTATAAATGCAATAATAAAGAATTTTGACAACGGTGAAATTGAAAACGCTCATAAAAATAAAAGATGGAAATATGAAATGTTTGCTGGGTCTTCTGTCGAGCAAGTAATAGAAGGAGAAATAAAAGATGAGTTTGAAAATGAAGTTTTTATTAAAGAAAAATATAAATATCTTAGATATTTCGTCATATTGGATAGCGATAAGACACATTTAAATATGATTAACAATACGGTATTAAAAAAAATAGAATTTCTTGAACGTAATGGAGTAAATTATCATGTTCTTTTAAAGAGAGAAAAGGAGAATTATATGCCTGAGAAAAACCTAAGAAATAAAAATGACAGTTACTTTAATTGTTATTTAAAAAAAATTAAAGATACGGCTGATAGACAGAGAGATTTTTTTGATATAGAGAAGGGATTTAATAATAAAAATAAATCAGACAAAGTTTGGAAAGATAAAAGAAAAGAAGAAGCTGATTTTTTTGAAATTAATAATATTAAAGATGAAGATTGGAAAATATTAAGAAAAGGAGCTAATGATCAGCAAACATTTAAATCTACTTTCTCAACAGAATTTAATCTCGTTACAAAAGATGATTTTGAACAAGTAATAAAATATCAGCCATTTGTAAAATCCAAAAATGATGGTATTGAAAGAAATGAATTTGAACACATTGTTAATGAAATAAAATATTTGTTATGAATGATTTACAGATAAATACACGTGTTCGAAGACTTTTTCATTATTTAGAAGATTTTGAACATGGTTTAATTAGAGTGCCAATTTTTCAAAGAAGCTACAAATGGAGAATAGATCAAAGAATTAAACTTTTTGATAGTATAAAAAATGGATACCCTATTGGGTCGATTTTGTTTTGGAGACCATATAACATTAATGATATAGAAGAATCAGTTCTTGAGGATAAGATTATAGGCTCGTATTTGATGAATGAAAAAGATCAAAGTTTTTTTTACATTTTAGATGGTTTTCAAAGACTTTCGACTATAATAGGATGTTTAATGAATCCTGAAAAAACGAATTTAGAAAGAGATGATGAAGAATGGTATAGAAATTTTAATATTGTTTATAACTTAGAAAACAATCAATTTGAGTCAAACACAAAAAGAAATTTAGAAACTATTGATATAAATAAAATTCCAGTTTATAAGCTAGCAGATAGTAAAGAATTTTTCAACTTTCAAAGAAAGTTGTTCGAGCAAAATTTAGATAATTTGACAATAGAAAGATATTTAAAAAATTATGAGCTAACAGCAAGGAAAATTAGTGACTATTTGATACCTTCTATTGATTTAATAGGAGGAGATATATCAGGTGCTATTGAGATATTTGATAGGGTTAATTCTCAAGGAGCAAAAATGAGTGAAGTTGAAAAGCTCTCTGCTCAGACTGCAACAAATGATTTTCGTCTAGGGATATTGATTAATGATGCATTAGACAAGATTGAATTTTTTAATTTTTATGACAAAAAGAAAAAACGAGAAGCTTTTAGAGAATTAATATATAGATGTGTTCAAAGTTCATTTGGTGTGTTATATTTAGATAATGCCAAGACTAATGTAATTACATTAAGTGAAAAAAATAATTTTGAAGAAATAGTAAGTAAAACTCTTGCAAACACAGAAAGGGTTGTTCAATTTTTGAAAGAACATTTCTATGTTATAGATTTAAAGTATTTGCCAGCTAACCTTCATTATATTTTTTTAGTTGAGTTTTTTAATATAAATGGTTATCCACAACAAAAAGATTTAATTGAATTAAAAAGATGGTTTTGGAAAACAGCATATTCAAATTATTTTACTATTTATAATCCTGCTAAGAGGAAGACCACTTTTGAAAAATTTAGACAATTTGCACTTAATAATGATAATAATCCATTGTATATTGATAAAGAGTTGAGTGCTTTAAAAACTGAAAAATTTCCACGAATCATTGACTTTGGAGGTGTTAGGAAAATATCTCTAGCTTTGTTTATGGTAAATTATTCAGTTAATAAGAATAAGATTTTAGATGGAATCTCAATAAGTTTTAATAATGTTAAGCGAGTAGCAGAATATAAACTGTTTAAAAGTCAAAAAGTAACCGAAAATGTAGTTTTTATTGGTGAAATAGATAATGAATTGAATTCTTTAATTAATAAAAATAAAGATTTGTCCTTTCTATTGAAAAGTGAATATAGAGGAAAGTATGAAGAATTATTTATTACAGATGAAATGCGAGATGCATACGATGATTTGGATGATGAAAAAGTTTTGCAATTAAGACTGGAAAAAATTATTGAAGAAGAGGAAAAATTTGTTAAAACATTAGGAATAGAATATATAAAATAATTAGTGATTTCACAATAAATGAAAGACGAAGAAGACGATAACATAATTCCAAACGACGACGAAAATAATTCAGAGGAGAATCAACTTGATGAAAATCAGGACGGAGACGACGATGAAATTATTAACGTAGATGCTAAAAATTTTGAAGGACAGCATTTTTATGAGAACCAGGAAGAAGAAGGAGAAGACGTTATTACAAAAGTAACGGGCATGTACAAAGACTGGTTTCTGGATTATGCTTCCTATGTAATCTTAGAACGTGCAGTTCCGGCTATTGAAGACGGTTTTAAACCCGTTCAGCGTCGTATTATGCACTCTTTGAAAGAATTAGACGATGGTCGTTATAATAAAGTGGCCAACGTTGTAGGGCATACCATGCAGTATCACCCACACGGAGATGCGAGTATTGGGGATGCGATGGTGCAGATTGGCCAGAAAGATTTATTGATTGACTGCCAGGGGAACTGGGGTAATATCTTAACGGGTGACGGGGCAGCTGCTTCGCGTTACATCGAGGCACGTTTATCTAAATTTGCCCTAGAGGTTTTGTATTCTCCAAAAATTACCGATTGGGGTGTTTCGTACGATGGTCGTCGTGCAGAACCGAACAATCTTCCGGTTAAGTTTCCGTTGCTTCTGGCACAGGGAGCTGAGGGAATTGCAGTGGGACTTTCGACTAAAGTTTTACCGCACAACTTCAATGAGTTAATCGATGCTTCGATCAAGATTCTAAAAGGAAAAGCTTTTACGTTATATCCTGATTTCATGACACAGGGTATTGCCGATGTGTCCAATTACAATGATGGACTTCGTGGCGGACGTGTGCGTGTGCGTGCTAAAATTGCCCAATTAGACAAAAATACACTGGTCATTACGCAGATTCCGTTTTCGACCAATACGACGACTTTGATTGACAGTATTTTGAAAGCCAACGATAAAGGTAAAATCAAAATCAAGAAAATCGAAGACAATACAGCAGCAGATGTTGAGATCTTAATCCATCTTTTTCCGGGTGTTTCTCCGGACAAAACAATCGACGCCTTGTTTGCTTTTACCGCCTGCGAAACTTCTGTTGCGCCTTTAGGCTGTGTGATTGAAGACAATAAGCCTTTGTTTATCGGAGTTTCTGAAATGTTGAAAATTTCGACACACAGAACGGTTGATTTGCTTCGTCAGGAATTAGAAATCCAGTTAGAAGAATTAAAAAACAAATGGCATTTCTCTACTTTAGAGAAAATCTTCATTCGTGAAGAAATGTATATTGATTTCAAACTGTATTCAGACAGGGAATCGCTTTACAAATACTTGTATGATCGATTTGAGCCTTTCAAAAAATCATTCGTCAGAGAAATTACAGATGAGGATTTACAAAGACTGACCCAGATTCCGATGATTCGTATTACCCGTTTTGACTCTGACAAAGCCGATGATTTTATCGCGAAGTTAGAAGACGAAATGAAGGAAGTCGAGCATAACTTAGAGCATTTGACTGATTTTGCGATTGCTTATTTTACCAAATTAAAAGAGAAATACGGAAAAGGCCGCGAACGCCAGACCGAGCTTCGTGTTTTTGATAATGTTGAAGCTACAAAAGTAGTGCTGCGTAACACAAAACTATACGTAAACCGCGAGGAAGGTTTTGTTGGAACCAGCCTGAAAAAAGACGAATACCTCACCGATTGTTCTGATATTGATGATGTGATTGTGTTTTTGCGTGACGGAAAAATGCTGGTGACAAAAGTCGATGCCAAAACATTTGTAGGAAAAGATATTATACATGTTGCCATTTTTGACAAAAGCGATAAACGTACCATTTACAACATGATGTACCGTGACGGTAAGTCCGGTCCTTCCTACATCAAACGTTTCAATGTTTCGGGTGTAACACGCGATAAACCGTATGATTTAACGAATGAAACGGCAGGCTCGCAAGTGGTTTATTTTTCGCATAATCCGAATGGGGAAGCAGAAGTAATCACGATTTTATTACGTCAGGTAGGAACGATCAAAAAATTGAAATTCGATATTGACTTTGCCAAATTAGCAATTAAAGGACGCGCTTCGAAAGGAAATTTAGTGACTAAATATCCGATCAAGAAAATCGAACTGAAGGAAAAAGGAATTTCGACATTGCTGCCAAGAAAAGTTTGGTTTGATGATACGGTAAAACGTTTAAATGTAGATGCAAGAGGGGAATTACTGGGTGAATTTAAGCCAAGTGACAAAATTCTGATTATCAACCAAAGTGGAAAACTGAAGGTTATTATTCCGGAATTATCAACTCATTTTGATGAAGATATGATTGTTCTGGAGAAATTCAATCCGAAGAAACCAATCTCGGCCATTTATTTTGATGGTGAAAAAGAGCGCTATTACCTGAAACGTTTTCTGGTGGAAACCGAAAAAGAAGAGAGCTTTATTACAGAACATCCGAATTCGCAATTAGAAATCGTATCGACAGATTACCGTCCGGTGGCACAATTAATTTTCGCCAAAGTAAAAGGAGTCCAGAAAGAAGATTTACATATAGATGTGGAAGACTTTATAGCTGTAAAAGGCTTTAAAGCACTGGGAAATCAACTGACAGCCGATAAGTTAAAACAAGTCAATTTACTGGATCCATTGCCGTATGAAGAACCCGTTGAAGAAGTTCCTGAAAAACCGGAATTAGAAGAGGATGATTCAGTGGAAACCGAATTAGACGACGACGGCCAGATTGGACTGGTTTTAGAATAAGATAATTAAAGTAAGCCGTCTCAATTATAAGAGTCGGCTTTTTTTATTATTGATTGAAGGTTTAATTCCCTTGCAGATTTAGCAGATTAAGCGGATTTATTTTAAGAGAAAATCTGCCCGATCTGCTAAATCTGCGGGAAATATTACATCCCGCGTTCAATTATTAAAATGAGTTATGAAGTGAAACTGTAATAAAATCTGTCCCGGCAAGTCGAAAATCGACTAAATAAATTGATTAGGTTTGTGTATCTTGCTACCTCTAAAAAATTGGAATAAAAATGAATGTCAAGATAACCGATAAAGATAAAATTAGTGTAACCAATCCTGATGATTTATACGAAATTATGCGACGCATTCTTTTGCGCGATAATAAAATAGATCGCGAAAAAGAACATTTCTGGATGATAGGGCTAAACATGGCAAACATCATCCTGTATATAGAATTAGTGAGTATGGGGAGTGTGAAATCGACACAAGTAGAACCCATGAATGTATTCAGGGTTGCGGTGCTTAAAGGCGCAACAAGTGTAATAGCACTTCATAATCATCCGAGTGGCAGTCTGACTCCGTCTGAAGAAGATAAAGATGCCACAGACCGATTGATACAAGTGGGCAGAATTCTGGATATAAAACTTACAGACCACCTTATTATTACGACCGAAAAGTACATGAGTTTTCTAAATACCGGATTGATGGCGCAATTAGAAAAAAGCCTAAAATATGTTCCTCCTTATCTAATAGAGCAACGAATTGTCGAAATTAAAAAAAAGCAGGAACAGGAACTTAAAAAAGAAAAGCAAAAAACGGATAAATTTAAAGAAACCACTATAATTAATTTATTAAAGAAGAAAATGACTATTGAGGAAATAGCGTCTATTTTGAATACTAGTTCAAAAGAAGTAGAGAAAATCAGCAAAAAGCTTTAAAATAAATCCATACCTACAGCTAAAGCAGAGGTAATTCAAAATCTTTATGATTAAAAATCTCTCGCAGATTTAGCAGATTCAGCGGATCTATTTTAAAAAAAAATCTGCCAGATCTGCTAAATCTGCGGGAAAAAAATTAGCTTTAAAATAAATTCAATAGCCTCCAGCTTCAGCTGTAGGTTCAAATAGGTTTTAATAGAAAGGCTTTAGCCAAAAAGTACGTATTGTTCGGCTAAAGCCCGATTCTCTTTAATACAATACCTCCAGCTGAAGCTGGAGGCTATTCAAAATCCTAGCAATTAAAAGTCTTTCGCAGATTTAGCAGATTCAGCGGATCTATTTAAAAAAAAAATCTGCCTAATCTGCCTAATCTGCGGGAAAAAATTATCTTTAAAATAAATTCAATAGCCTCCAGCTTCAGCTGTAGGTTTCAAATAGGTTTTAATGAAAAGGCTTTAGCCAAAAATCACGTATTTTTTTGGCTAAAGCCCGATTCTCTTTAATACAATACCTCCAGCTGAAGCTGGAGGCTATTCAAAATCCTAGCGATTAAAAGTCTCTCGCAGATTCAGCGGATCTATTTTAAAAAAAATCTGCCAGATCTGCTAAATCTGCGGGAAAAAATTAGTCATTGTTTTCACTTTGCGATTAAAGTCTCCCGCAGCTTTTGCAGGATTCAGCGGATCTATTTAAAAAAAAATCTGCCAGATCTGCTCAATCCGCGGGGAAAATTAGCTTTAAAATAAATTCAATAGCTTCCAGCTTCAGCTGTAGGTTTCAAACAGGTTTTAATAGAAAGGCTTTAGCCAAAAATCACGTATTGTTCGGCTAAAGCCCGATTCTCTTTATTACAATACCTCCAGCTGAAGCTGGAGGCTATTCAAAATCCTAGCGATTAAAAGTCTCTCGCAGATTCAGCGGATCTATTTTAAAAAAAATCTGCCAGATCTGCTAAATCTGCGGGAAAAAATTAGTCATTGTTTTCACTTTGCGATTAAAGTCTCCCGCAGCTTTTGCAGGATTCAGCGGATCTGTTTTTAAAAAAAATCTGCCAGATCTGCTCAATCTGCGAGAAAAAATTAATTCTTCTGATACCTTTTATCCGTTAGTGTTTT
Source organism: Flavobacterium cupreum (assembly GCF_003996965.1). GTDB lineage: Bacteria > Bacteroidota > Bacteroidia > Flavobacteriales > Flavobacteriaceae > Flavobacterium > Flavobacterium cupreum. Next base: position 347,716 of record NZ_QWDM01000002.1, read on the forward strand.
CATGAAAGCAACCAGGGATTGTTCCTCTTTTTTATTTAGTTTTAGTTCATCAAAAGGCAGCGTTTGGTTGTCTACGGCATATCCCAAACCTTTTCCTCCGCCTTTATTATAAAAATCAACTACTTCTTCAAGAGTCTTAAAAACACCATTGTGCATGTAAGGTCCTGTAACAGCACTATTTCGAACGGTTGGTGTTTTGAAAGCTCCAATTAGCTGCGGCATTTTGTTGTATAAATAGCGTCCCGTATCCGGACTAAGTGCTTTTCCGGAGGCGTCTTTCGGAGTTCCGATCACTTCATGTTCGGTTTTGGAATAATTTGGAGGAACCGTTCCGTTAAATAAAGGCGTAAAGTGACAGGTGGCGCATTTTGCCTTTCCCATAAAAAGATTCATTCCTTCGATTTCCTGATCAGTCAGTTTGTTTTTCTGGCCTCTCATATAATCGTCAAATTTAGAATCAAAGGAGTTTAGCGATCTTACATAACTGGCAATGGCATTCTGAATTTGCCAGGCTTCCGGTTTGGCTGTTTTGGGATACGCTTTTTTGAAAAGTTTAATGTAAGCATCGTCCAGTAAAACCTGAGCGTGAATATTTTTCAGGGAACCATGCATTTCGTCTGTATTTTCGATGACATCAACACTTTGTTTTTCTAAATCCAATTGGCGCATGTCCCAAAATTGGGCATTCTGCAGGGAAGCGTAAGTTAGGGTAGGCGTGTTTCTCATTAGGTTGCTGCCGTTTAGCGATAGATTTGTTTTCAGTCCATCGGTAAAAGCTTTTTCGGGATGATGGCAGGAGGCACAGCTTCGGTCACTATTTTTGGACAGGCTGTTGTCATAAAATAATTTTTCTCCCAAAGCGGCTTTATCAGTTGTAAAGTTATAATCTTCAGACAATACAAATCCGTTCACATCAAAAGCATCTTTATCAAACAACGTTATTGCGGTGGGCTTTAACGGGCTGCTTTTCTTTACATTTTTGATTTTTTCTTCCTTTTGAAAAGCTTTTATCTTTTTGGAAATCGGATTCAGGTATTCTGTTATAAAAACGGCTCTGTTGAAGGAGTTGAAATTATCGTTTTGCGTACAATATTTTTGGGCTTCCTGTGTCAGTTTTTTTAAGTCCGGCAGTGTGGTATTGGCTGCATTGATTTTTTCGAGTGCTTTCGGAATGCCAATTAAGCTTTCGCCCGCTTCAGGAACAGAAGACTGCAGAATCGGGCTGTCAAAACCGGTAATTCCCAAAGCAATCACCCTGAACACGTTTTGCTGAATACCGTCCAGGACATAATCATTACTGATGGCAATGACTTCAAAAGTGCTTTTTACCTGCTTGATGTTCGACATAAAAATCTTCAGTTCCCGAACTAAATCTTCTTTGTTTTTGGTATCGTATTCGGGGTAAATAAGTTCTTCCATGACCTGAAAACCATGCGGTTCAAAAGACCTGTTTTCTTCCAGTTCCATTTCATCCAACGCCGGGCCATTCATAAAACGGGCCGTTTCGGGAATGAAATATTCAATCGCCCATTCTGTTTTTTTATACGCCAGACGGGATTTTTTAAACTGTGCTACAATTGCTGCCTGTGATTTGTTTTCAACAACCAGTTTTTGAAATTGTATGATTTCATTATCTAATTTGTTTAAATCAATGATTAAATCCTGTTTAACAGTCGTCTGAGAAGTGGGATTGTCTTTGCACGAAATCAGGCAAAGCAATACAAAAAGGGAAGTAAAATGTTTTAATTGTATCATATATACTTAAAAAGAAAATAACCCTTATTGAAAAAATAAGGGCCATAAATTTTATTTTAGTTTGAAATTATTATCGCTGTACGTCTCTGATAATAACAGTTTGTCCACCTTCTTTATTAGTGTTGATACCCGAACCGTCCGCATTTTTAAACGCGTCAAGCTGCCAGGTATGCGGGTGAATATTTACCGTAAAAGTATTTGGAACACCAATTAGATCTGAAATATCCTGCATGGCACCAAATTCCCAGCTTCCGAATCTCATTTCACCAGTCTGGTTGTATAAAGCGTTCCAGGCCGTATCGGTTCTTTTGTGGTTCATGTTAAGCCATGGTTTGTTTTGCTTTGAAGCAATGCTATATTGCCAGATATAAGAATCGTGTTTAGCATCTGCATAATAACTGTCACCATCTTCCTGAATGTAAACGTAGTTTTCAGTTACACAAAGATTATCAGGATTGATGATTCCGGTTCCGGGTGTACTGTCCCCTTCAACGGCTAATTCTAAAGTTCCTTTCAATGGATCAGCAGCATCCATTTTCAATTTATAAACTCTTCCCCACATGGTGTACCCGTCAACAGGAGCGTTTGATGTCGCCTGTCCTGTGGCAGTAAAATAAACTTCTCTGTTGTTGCTGGCGCTTCCTTTTCTGTAATCGACATCTTCGACTCTTGAAAAACGAATGGCTCCCAATGCATTTACTGTAGTATTGATAACGGCTCCTGTCAGGTTTTTGGCATCCGGGATTTCAACAAATGAAACCGGGTATGAATTGTTTAAAGTCATTGCAGTTTCTACCTGATTTCCGTCTGTTCTTTTTAAAGCGTATAATTTTCCGTTTGATAAATCACCTACGGTATTGCTCATGTACATAATCAATTGTCCCGCGCTTACGTGTGAAGTGGCATACGACTGATCTTCTCCGATCAAAATAATAGTTTTACCCGGATATGCTTCTTTTGGTAACGGAACTGCGTTTTCCATACTTGCTTTTCCTAAAGCAGGTAAAACCCTGTCGGTTTTGCTTTTGTCAGAAGATAATCCCAGCGGATTAATTCCGTGTACCATACTTTCCTGACCGCTTTCTCCTGCAGTTAAGAAAATCGGGCCAAATCCGTGAATTTCCGGTGTTGCCAAAGTTGCAGAACACAAACGGGTTAATCCTCCAATTCCGTCTACCAGGTAATCTCCTTTTACCGGTTTGAACGTTTTATCCAGATAAACTCTGGAAACCGATTGTAATATCTCGTGATTGGTAATCAAAATGTACCCTTCTCCATTTGGATTTTTCATAAATCCGGCACCATCTGGCTGAGCTCCGTAAACAAATGCAGGTGATTGCGGCAACACATCGGTACTACTGATAAGTGTACTGATTTTAAGACTTTCGAAACCATTCATTGCGAATACAAAAGGAGGAACTTTTGAATGTGATGTAAAATCGATTTCAGCGTTTACCTCGTTAGACGGCGTCTTGTTGTCATCATCCTGACAACTGATTACAGAAAGACCTGTAATACCCAGCAATGCCATTGATTTTAAAAAATTAAATTTCATAGTGTTTTGTTTTTTTATTTTTACAAAGCTATCTTTCAAAAACAAAATGTATGTTATGGTAATTTTTTATAATTGCTAACAAATAATAAGGTATGTATTACTAAATTGTAAATACGGGTGGTTAATTGTAAATTTTAGTTTTATAAAAAAAGCTTAAAATATTTATTTGAAAAGGGAGTTCAGATTAATGACTTTCTTTTCTTTCAGTTTCTTAACAATCTTCAAAAAGGCAATAGCAGTAATATAAGCATCACCCAAAGCCGTATGCCGGTCTTTTTTCGAAATATCAAATTTATCGGCAAGATCGTCTAAAGTATAATGGTCTTTTCGTTCAAATAGATGCGATTTGATTAAGGTCTTTTTATATAAAATGGCAGTGTCTAAAGTGAGATTGGTTAGCAGGGGCAGGCCATTTCTTTCTAAAGCGCGATTGATCATGGTCACATCAAAAATAGTGTGATGGGCAATGATAACCGAATCTCCCAGAAATGCCAGAAACTGCTGTAAAGCTTCTAATTCCGTCGGGCGCTGAACGACGAAGGCTTTCAAAATGCCATGAATCTGAGCCGTTGCTTTGTCGTAATGATCCTGCTCGATATACATTTCGAAACTGTCCTGAATATTGATAATTCCATTTTGAAGCACCAACGCGCCAATGCACAATATCCGGTCGGTTTCATAATCAAAACCTGTCGTTTCGGTATCTAAAACCACAAAGCGGGTTTCTTCAATCGTAACCGTTTCGTCGAATAAATTTTCTTCCTTCTTCCAAAAATTAAATAAACCCATGCTTATACGATATTTGAAATATTAAAACGGACGCTGATCAGTTCCTGAAGTTCCTTTATGGTTTTAAAAGTTCTTTTGAGTTTTATTTTCTCCATTTTCGATAAAGATTCCAAAGCGATAAACTGCCCGGAATCATTGTGCAGAAGCCCTTGTTTGGTTCTGAATTTTAATAACGCTTTAAACGAATACGAACAGGAAAGATACAGTTCCCTGTTATTCGGTTCGAGATCGGCCAGTTTTTCAAAACGTTCCGCCGTATTACTTATGGATTTTACGGAATGGGATAAAATCAAAACCCGCGCTGCATCCGTCAGCGGCATTAAGGCTCTTCTTTTAATATCGAAATTGTCTTTGTTGGCACCATCCTGTTCGACCAAAAACTGCCTGAAAAAGCCGGTTGGGGAAGGACTTTGCAAAGCACCGCTCACCAGATGTACATAAAAAACAGGATTTGCTTTGATGTTTTCAAAAATAGCATCCGAAAGTTCATTGGCTATTTCAGCATCACCATAGGTGACACTGTAATCAAAAAAGATAAAAGACAACAAAACCTCATTTTTTCCCGGATTCGTAATCCAGTGATGCACCTGATTTTTCCATTCGTCCAGGCTCATGCACCATTTTGGACTTGAAGCCATCATATCGGCAGGACAATAATCGTAACCAATTTCAAAAAGGCCTTTGTTCACCAGTGCGGCAAATTTCAGGAAATATACTTTAGTTTCTTCCCTGAAAACTTCAGAAACATTTTCATACACAATAGCATTGTCCTGATCGGTATGCAGCATTTGTTCGCTTCGGCCCTGACTTCCCAAAGCCAGCCAGGCAAATTTTACAGGCGGCGGACTGCTCATTTTTTCGATTGACATTTCGATAACGCGGCTGGTACAGGCTTCATTTAATCCGGTGATGATTTTTGAAATCAGCGTCATTGGAATATTCTGATCCAGATATCCCTGAAGCAACTGCATGATGCGGGCACGAATGGGTTTAATGTCTTTGGGTTTTTTAGCTCTTTTCAGGGCTTTTATCAAAACAGCCGGATTATTGCCAAGGGCTACCATAACATCATGTTTCGACAGGATTCCGACCGCTTTTGTATTGTTGGTCCCGTCTTTGGTCAGGCATAAATAACTGATATTGCTTTTCATCATGGCCATCTGCGCCTCGGTAACCGTCATTTTTTTAGGATAGGTGACAACCGGTTTGGTCATGATGGTTTCTGCGGTGGTCAGGATCGAATAGTCGCCTGTCACAATTTTATTTCGAAGATCTTTATCTGTAATAATCCCGATCGGAACCATTTCATCGACAATCAATATCGCTCCGACTTTCTTTTTATTCATGATTTTCGCAACATCCCTGGCTGTTGTTGACGGGCTGCAGGTCACAATTTTCTTTGAATATTTTATGGGCTGTAAGTCAAAGGAATGGCTTTCGGAATGCATGGATTCGGGAACCAGATCGTCGCCGTAAAGTTTGTCTTTATGAATGTCAGAATACGGATTTCGCGTATTGGAAGCATAACTTTCAATGAGGAAATTCCCCACGATTCTGTTTTCGAGTGCGTACGGTTTAAAAACGGCTATCGGAATGGCATATAGTATGCTTTCTTCGTGGGCAACAGCTTCCATGATATAGTTTTCCTGTGCCAAAAGCGGACGCAGTCCAAAAATATCACCTTCGTCACACATGTCGAGCACAACGTTTTTTAGGTTTTTCTTTAAAGCCACCGCTCCTTTATGCACCACATAAAAAGAATCGTGGGTTTTTTCATTTTCAGCAAAAATTACGGCATCCTTCTCCTTATAAACAATAGAAATTTGTTCGGATAGTTTTTCAAGATCGGCCTGATGCAAAAAACTAAAGGGCGGATAATTTTTCAGGAAGTCGGCAACTCTATGCGAAATGGTATTTTTCATGCTTCAGATTTAGGTTGTAATGTAGTACTAAAAATAGAAATGTAAAAGAAACACCTTTAACTTTTTCTGAGCTTTAAAGCCCAAGTTTATTTTTCAGAAAAGTATATAAAAAAAAGCTCCTAAGGAACTTTTCTAATATATGTAATGCGAAAATTTAGTCAATTTTAAAAACAGTTCCGCGTTGTTTCTCATCAGAACCTACCATACCAAACTCAAAAGTATAAGAATCTTTAGAAGTAGTCAGGATCTTCATGCTGATTGCTTTTTCTTCGGCCATGTTTTTCGGGTGTTTTTTCTGCAGGATATATTCGCAGTCACTTACCCAACGAATGGCAGAAGTATCGGTTTTACCCTCAAAAGTTTCAATTTCAATATCGTCTTTACGCTCAAAAACGGTTGTTTTTTTTACACCGTTTACTTCGAATTCAAATTTGAATTTTCCGGTTTTAAAGTCTTTGCAGTTGTGTTCCGCATCGTAGCAGGATACTAAAGCCAGTAATGGTAACAAGAATATAATTTTTTTCATTTTCATGTAAGTTATTTTTTAAGGAGCTAATTCCTGCTTTCCATTTCAATCTTTTCATTTTTTAAAGAAAAAAATGAAAAGGATTTCCATTACAATCAGGGCTGGGACTTTTGTTTTCATTTCGCCTGATTGAAGGCCATGGAATTTTTCGTTTCATTAGGTCTTCGACTTCGCTCAGACAGACAAATTGCTCTGACAGGTCCTCGTAGTCTTCGACTTCGCTCAGACGGACAAAACTAATTATTTGAACTTTTTTAATTCCTCGTCCGTAAAGTTCTTAATTTCTTTTTCCCTGGCGAACTTTTCAGCGTTGTAATTTCCTGATTTATTTTTCGGGATTGATAAACTTTCCCAATTGTCTTTTTTTAATTGCTTGGCATAAAAAACGATTTGTCCTACGTGATACGGATAATGTGCCAGCTGCCGGTTGATCGCTTCTATAACCGTATGGCCTTCGTTTCGGATGTAAATTATTTCAGAAAGCTGTTCTGTTTTTAAACTGTTCAGCGTATTGAGGAAACAATCCCAGCCTTTATTCCAAAGTGCGAAAACTTCTTCTTTGGACAGTAAGTCGTTTTCAAATTCGGCATCACGGTTGCGCCATTCTTTTTCACCATCGGTCGTTAAGAAATCAGTCCATCGGGATAACATATTTCCCGAAACGTGTTTTACAATAGTGGCAATACTGTTCGTATCTTCATTTACGGCGGTAAAAAGCTGCTCGGGTTCCAGTTGGGCCATTGCTTTTTCGCCTAATGTTTTATAGTATAAAAATTGCTTTTTAAGGCTTTCTAAATACGAGTCGATTGCTTCCATGATTATTTTTTTTTGGCCACGAATTTCACGAATTTTCACGAATTAAAATTATTAATTGTTTCTTGCTGAAATGAAAATCGAAAATACGTGTTGTCTTTTTTATACAATTTTAATATCATATTTATCCAAAAGCCCTTCAATTCCCTGAGTAGAGAATTGTGCTTTTCGCATCGGATTAAATTCGGGGTCAATTTTATAATTATAAGCCGTTCTGAAATCCACAGCAGCTAACTGGGTTTCATTAAAAATGGCGCCTTCCAGATTACACTGATCAAAAAGCGAACTGGTCAGGTTGGTTCCGATAAAAGTAACTTCCCTTACCGAACAATTGATAAATTTGGTTTTGGGCATCTTTTTGTTCGAAAAAATGGCATAGTCTAAAGCGCTTTCCTCAAAATACACCTGAAATAAAAAATCGTCACATTCACTAAAGGCAATTCCCAGGAGTTTACAGTTTTTGAAAGTCACGTTTTTTAAACTCGTTCCGGCCAAACTGGTCATGGACAGGTTGCAGTCGATAAATTCGCAATCCAAAAAAGTATTGTAGGCAAAGTTGCTGTTGGAAAAATCACAGTTTTTAAAGACACAATCTTCAAACTCCCGGTTGTTTATTTTTTTGTCAATATAAATGACTTTGTCGAATGTTTTCTGAATGTGTATTAAACTTTCCATGAATGTTTTTTGGATTTTCTGGCGTTGTGACGTACTCGAAGAATATAAATAATCTCCTCAGTTATTTGGTAAGAAACAGCATAATCATAAACTGAATAGACTCTGAAAGTACCGTCGTTGCCTGTTTTTTGTTTATCGGGTTTATAAATCTCCGGCTGCGTTTTTAGTATTTCGATGCTTTCGAAAATAGTATTAACCACTTTATCAGCAATAGTAATTGATTTGCTTTCAAAGAAAATGTAAAAATGAATGTCTTCTAATTGGTTCAAAGCATCGCTTGCCCAAATTATTTTCTTCCCCATTTTTTTGCAATTTCCCTGGCTTCATCTTCAGTGTAAACATTCCCTTTTTTAATGTTTTCCAAAGCATTTTCGATATCTAAATTGTATGCTGCATCAGAATCAACAGTAGAGTTGTTGATGGATTGTAAAAGATGTTTCATTTTTTCTACAAAAGAGGGATCTTTTACTTTATCAATTTCCTGATGAATCCAGTTTAATTCTGCTTGAATATCCATAATGGTGAATTTTAGTAAAGATACAAATTAGTCATTAAACAAACCTCTCATCATGGTTTTCAATCCGTAAAAAATTAAAAACATGGCACTCAGACAAGCTACAATTCCGATTCCCAAAACCAGATAGTGCCAGTTGGTATGCTGATTCATAAATGCATTGTAAATCAACGAAGGACCAATAAACAAGAGAGGTAAGGAACCCGTTAGATATTTCACGCCTTTTCCCAGTAATTCTTTATTTGTTGCCATTTTTTTTGTTTCAGGTTTGAAGTTTCAGGTCTCAGGTTGCGAACTTTGCGGTTTATTGAAAGAGTCCGTTTTATGTTATAAATTATAATTGTCTACCGCTTTTCGTACGCTTCCGTGTTTTTTCAGCAGATCAGACGCTTCTTCATAGGAAACCGGAATTTCTCCCATAATCATCTTCACACCGCGATCGACCAATTTGACATTGCTTAATTGCATATCAACCATTTTGTTGCCTTTTACTTTTCCAAGCTGAATCATGGCTGCAGTCGAAATCATATTTAAAACTAATTTCTGGGCTGTTCCGGCTTTCATTCTGGAGCTTCCGGTAACAAATTCCGGTCCGACGACAACGTCAATAGGAAACTGAGCTGTTAAAGACAACGGGCTTCCGGCATTACAGCTAATAGACCCCGTTACAATATTATTCTGATTACAGCTTTCCAGTCCTCCAATAACATACGGAGTAGTTCCGGAAGCTGCGATGCCTATAACAACATCGTTTTTGTTAATATTATGCGCTTGTAAATCAATCCAGGCTTGAGTGGCATTGTCTTCGGCATTTTCTACCGCACGACGAATGGCTGTGTCGCCGCCTGCAATAATTCCGTTTACGAGATCAAACGGAACTCCAAAAGTCGGAGGGCATTCAGAGGCATCTACAACACCCAGGCGTCCTGAGGTTCCGGCACCGATATAAAATAATCGTCCGCCTAGTTTTAACTGGTTGACCACCTGTGCCACAAGGGCTTCAATTTGTGGTAACGCTTTCTCCACAGCATGCGGAACGGTTTTGTCTTCGTTATTGATATTGGTAAGCAGTTCGTGAACGGACATTTTTTCTAAATGTTCGTATTTGGATGCCTGTTCTGTGGTTTTAGTAAAAGTCATTGTGTTTTTCGGGTTGTGAGTTGCAAGGTCTCAAAGTTACAAAGTTTTAAGGCTTCTGACAACGAAATATATGGGAATGACGGAGTTTTTTGCGTGAGGGATAGGAGTTACTACCGAAGTAGTGCGGATAGCCCGGCCGCATTTACTAAAGGCGCATTATCAGCGGTTTGTTACATGCGCCTTTAGTAAATGGGGGCACGCCCTGATTACAGGAAAAAGGCGAGAACGATTCCGACTACGATCATGGATACTTTGGCGACATTGAACTTGTGTCCTTCGCTGCTTTCGAAAATGATGGTAGAGGAAATATGAAATAAGATTCCGATTACGATAGCGGTAATCTCGGTGTAATAGTCATTTAAAACAGGCAGATAATCGGATGCGATTGTGCCCAGCGGAGTCATAACGGCAAAGGTAAGCATGAACACAAAAATGGCTTTCTTGTTTAAATTCGCATTGATGAAAAATGTTGTTAAGATAATAGCAATCGGTAAGTGATGTATCGCAATTCCGAGGGCTAAATCATGATGATGGCTCACAGGAAAACCTTCGAGGAAGGCGTGAATACACAAACTGATAAAAAGCAGCCACGGAATCTGGGACATTTGTGCATGTCCGTGTACGTGACCGTGTTCGGCTCCTTTGGAGAAAAATTCAAGAATGATCTGAAATAAAATCCCGATCATGATGAAGAGTCCGATATAGTGATTGTGGGATTCGTAAACTTCCGGCAACAAATGCATTACCGTCAGGGATAATAAAAACGAACCACTAAAAGCTAATAAAAGTTTTAGATTGGTTTTGCTTTTTGGTTTTAGAAACAAAGCCACAAAATAACCTAGAAGTACAGAAAATAAGGGTAATAAATAGTTCATTTGTATTTTGTTTAATCGGTGATTCGTTTTATCGTTTCATTGTTTTTTTGTCTAAGCGAATAAACGGTTACACAATTAAACGACTAACAATTTTATTTAAAAATCATGATTAATCGTTCGCTTTCGGTTTTGTGGAATTTTTTCAGTTTATAATCCCCAAAAATATCCAACAGGAAAATACCCGCTTCGGCCATTAAGTCTTCAAAATCTTTCAGCGTCAGGGCTTTTACTTTTTCGGTGAAATGAAAATGTCTTCCCTGATCTTCAAAGTCTATTTCTTTAATAATGTGACCATCCTGCACATATCTTTTGATTTTAAAATCGATACCGTCAACGGTTTTTACTTCCTCGGGCACCAGCGTTTCAATCACCTGATTTACATTCATAAAGTCAATTACCGCAAAACCATATTCGGATAAGCTGTCTTTGATGGCTTTCAGGGTGGTAAGATTGTCTTCATCGCTTTCGAAATAACCAAAACTGGTAAACAAATTGAATATGGCATCAAATTTTTCTTCGAACGGTTCACGCATATCGTGTACCTTAAAGTGAAGGGTTTCGTTGCTGTTTTTACTGGCTTCGGCAATGCTGTTCTCTGATAAATCGGCACCTAAGACATTAAAACCCAATTGATTTAAATAAATCGAATGGCGTCCTTTTCCGCAGGCAAGATCCAGTACTTTTGCTTTTTCGGGCAAGTTCAGATAATGAGTCAGGTTGTCCATAAAAATCTGGGCTTCCCTGTAGTTTCTGTCCTTATAAAGAATGTGGTAATACGGAGTGTCAAACCATGAAGTAAACCAATTTTCGGTGTTACGTTCCTGATTCGGTGTTGAGGAGTTCGATGCGTCAGACATTTATTCTATTTCAATTAATTCAAAGTCCCGCAAATTTAGTGTATTTTTGCCGAAAAATAACTATTTCGCAACGATACCTCATGAATCGTTGTGTTTAAGGGAAAGTTTTTATTGCAGATTCGGTTTTGACCGGAAATCTGTTTTAATTCAAATAAGAAAATGGAAGAAAATTTTAGAATGATAGCCAAATGTTTTTTTGGTTTTGAAGAAATATTAGAGAATGAATTGCGTGCGCTTGGTGCTCAGGATGTAGAAAAAGGAGTGCGAATGGTAAGCTTTAAAGGAGATAAGGGTTTTATGTACAAAGCCAATTTATCGTTGCGTACCGCACTTAAGGTCCTGAAACCGATTTATTCTTTCAGAGCTAATAATGAGCAGGCCCTTTATAAGGGAATTTCAGGCGTAAACTGGTCTAAATTACTGAATGCCAATCAGACTTTTGTAATTGATGCCACTGTGCATTCGACTTATTTTAACCATTCCGAGTTTGTTTCCCAGAAATGTAAAGATGCTATTGTAGACCAGTTCAGAGAAAGAACGGGACAGCGTCCGAGTATTGATAAAGCGTTTCCAGATTTAAGGATTAATGTGCATATCGATAAAGATCAGGTCTCGCTTGCTTTGGATACTTCAGGAAATTCACTGCATCAGCGTGGTTACAGAACAGCTACGAATATTGCTCCGATTAACGAAGTCCTGGCAGCAGGAATTTTATTGTTATCAGGTTGGGAAGGGCAGAGCCATTTTCTGGATCCAATGTGCGGATCAGGGACTTTTCTGGCAGAAGCAGCGATGATTGCCTGCAATATCCCGGCAAACATCAACCGTAAGGAATTTGCATTTGAGAAATGGAAAGACTGGGACAATGATTTGTTTGACAATATTGTCAACAGCCTGATGAAAAAGACAAAGGAATTTCATTATACGATAAAAGGTTTTGATAAAGCACCAAGTGCTGTAAACAAAGCCAAAGACAACATAAAGAATGCCAATCTGGAGGATTATGTGACTATTTCTGAAGACAACTTTTTTGAAAGCGAAAAAGCGGTAGAAGGAAAGTTACACATGGTTTTCAATCCGCCTTATGACGAACGTCTGGACATTCATATGGAAGAGTTCTACAAAAATATTGGAGACACTTTAAAGAAAAGCTATCCGGGAACGAATGCCTGGTTTATCACGGCCAATCTTGAAGCCCTGAAATTCGTAGGCCTGAAACCTTCCAGAAAAATCAAACTTTTTAATGCAAGTTTGGAAGCGCGTCTGGTTAAGTACGAGATGTACGAGGGAAGTAAGAGAACGAAGTTTCAGGTTAATGAATAAAGGTTCTGAGTGTCTGAGTATCTAAGATTCTAAGTTGCTAAGGTTTTTTTACCTGGCAGCTTTTTAATTACGAAAACCTGGCATAAAAAAATATAAACTTTAGGGTGTAAGATTTAAGCTGCTAAAATTTTAAAAAAAAACTTAGCACCTTAGCCTCTCAGAACCTTAGCAACTTTAAAAAAAATGACAAAACTACAAGTAAGAGGTTTTTTATATCAGTTAGGATGTTTTGCTATCTTGTTTATTGCAGCAAGATATGTGGTCGCGACTTATACCGGATTAACAGGACTTTGGATTCCAATGACAGCTTTTATTGCTGCTACTTTGATTTCGCCTAAATTTCAGGCTGTGAAAACTAAAGACGGTGAAAAGCTATTCATGAAATGGATTTTTATAAAAGGCATCAGGGAAATAGGTTCTTAAGAGGTGCTTAGATACTAAGGGTCTAAGGCTTAAAAAAGCTGTAAATAATAATTAAAATTAAAAGCCACAAATTCAGATATGAATTTGTGGCTTTTAATTTGTTTTTCACTCAATAAGAAACCTCAGAACCTTAGCGTCTTAGCATCTCAGTACCTTAAAAAAAGCTACTTTTTTGGAGAGACATTTTTCAGTTCCGGAACAATTACTTTTTTCTTGTAAAGCGGAATAAAGTACGAAACGGTATAATTAAAGCCTACTCCGAAATTTCCGTCGTAGGTTCTGTTGAAACCGGGAATGTATAGGTTTTCGAAATTGCCGGGTTCTTTATTGCTTACTAAAAGTTTTAACTGAACTCCGAAACCTACGAATACGTTATTAAAAACTTTTGCCTTCATACCCACCGCAACTTCAAGCCAGGCCGCTGTAAGGCCATTGTATTTTTCTCCCGAAACAAGCGGAGCTTGCTGTCCCCAGTACGGATTTGCATTGTAGATCTTGTAGGTGTTCAATTGTTGGCTAAAAGTACTGAAACCTCCGCGTAAACCTATGGTTATCAGGTTTTCCATGTCCAGCCAGTTCTGGTAGGTATTGTAATCAAAACCTCCTTTAATATACGTTCCTGTTGCTGTTGAGTTTAATCGGTCGTCATCTGTGGTTTTATCTTCAAAACCAAGTTCAGCGGCCAGATAGTACTTTTTCGTTAAACGAAAATCTCCCACAAATTCTACTCCTTTATAATCTTTATCGTAAAAACCGCGTGTCAGTTTGTACAAATCAACACCAACGCGAAGTCCGTATCGGTTTGTTTTGGGAAGAATCGTATCTGTAACGGCTTCCTGAGCCATTGGTTTTTGAATTTCTGCCTTTTGTTTTTCCTGAACAGTTTCTTTTGGTTTGGCAGTTTCCTGAGCGTGAACCAAAAACATTGAAAACAATAGCGGAATACTAAAAAAATACTTTAACATGTGTTTCATTTTCGTATTCAATGTTAGGGTTTATGATAAAAATATCCTGCATCCAAACGCTGTCTCCGGCAGGATCTGCTCTTTGAAAAGCACTTAGGTTAAAGATGGTTTTAAAGCCGCAGGCTCGTGAAACGTAAGAGTTCTGACGGGAATGCACAAAAGTTATTTCATCAGAATTAATCAGCGAAGCATTTGGATTGCCCGAATTTATGGTAAATTTATACGTAGTGGTATCTGCATCAGTTCTAAGAGGAATAGCTATAGAATCTCCGCTGGTTAAGAATCTTGTATCATCTGTGGCCGTTTTATTAAATACGATTGCTTCCTTCTGATCCTTGCCAATAACCATAAGATTGGTTACCCTTTTCCTTACTGTCGAATTGTTTATATCGTAAAAAGTGATTACTAATCTTGGCGTTGTCGGAGTGTCGGGATCACAAATATCATCTTTCTCGCAACTGGACAGGCCAAAAGCAAAAATTAATAAAAACGAGATTATTTTTTTCATGTATAATTTTTGTTATCGAAGTTCTAAAAGTACAACATTTTCAACATGATGCGTTTGCGGAAACATATCTACAGGGCGAACGCGTGTTACTTTGTATTTTTCATCCATCAAAGCCAGATCACGTGCCTGTGTAGCCGAATTACAACTTACGTATACTATTTTTTCAGGTGCAATTTTCAAAATCTGATCAATAACCGCAGCGTGCATACCGTCTCTTGGCGGATCTGTGATAATCACGTCAGGTTTGCCGTGCTGAGCGATAAAGCTTTCATTGAATACAACTTTCATGTCTCCAACAAAAAACTCACAATTGGTAATATTATTGCGTTCTGCATTGGCTTTGGCATCTAAAATTGCTTCCGGAACACTTTCTACACCAATTACTTTTTTTGCTTTTTTAGAAACGAACTGTGCAATCGTTCCTGTTCCTGTGTACAGGTCATAAACCGTTTCATTCCCGGAAAGTCCCGCGAAATCCCGTGTTATTTTATACAATTCATAGGCCTGATCAGAGTTGGTCTGGTAGAATGACTTGGCATTAATACTGAATTTCAAACCTTCCATTTCTTCCAGGATGTAATCCCTTCCTTTATATAGTTTAATATTCTGATCGTAAATGGTATCGTTTTGTTTTGAATTTACGACATATTGTAACGAGGTAATCTGAGGGAATTTTTCATACAAATGATCCAAAAGAAGCTCACGATTCTTTTTGTCATTTTCGAAAAATTGAATCAAAACCATTATTTCACCTGTAGAAGCCGTACGAATCATAAAAGTACGAAGTAGACCGGACTGTTCCCTCGGGTTAAAAAAGGCTAAGTTATGCTCGTTTGCAAAATCCCTGATTTCGTTTCTGATGGCGTTGGAAGGATCTTCCTGCAAATGACATTTGGTGATGTCAAGAATTTTATCCCACATTTTCGGAATGTGAAAACCTAAGGCATTTCTGTTTCCTAAATCTTCGGTACTGTCGATTTCTTTTTCAGTTAACCAGCGGCTGTTGGAAAATGAAAATTCCATTTTATTTCTGTAGAAAAACTGTTTGTCTGAACCCAAAATAGTTTCGAATTCAGGAAGTTCAACTTTTCCAATACGCTGCAAATGGTTTTTTACTTCGTTTTGTTTGTAATACAACTGCTGGCTGTATTTCATGTTTTGCCATTTACATCCTCCACAAACTCCAAAATGCTCGCAGATAGGTTCAATGCGGTGTTCTGAAAATTCGTGAAATTTTACGGCTTTGCCTTCATAATAGGCTTTTCTCTTTTTAAAAGTTTGCACATCAACCACATCACCCGGTATTACATTCGGAATAAAGATAACTTTTCCGTCAGGAGCCTTTGCTACTGATACTCCCTTTGCTCCGGCGTCAAGAACCTGAATTTGATGAAAGACAACTTTGTCTGTAATTTTTCTTCCCATAGCGCAAAAATAAGGGTTTGTAAACTTTTATAAATTTAATTTTTAAAATATTTTACCATTTTTTTTAAATTGTTAGTTTAATTGAGTTTAAAAAGTAACTTTGTTTTAGCAAAATCCCAAATGCTGCATTTTTAACCTATCGATTTGTTATTTTTTTATGAAGTTGTATCACAATCTTTCACAAATTGGCTTTTTGAAAAAAAGTTATGCCTTCAAATTTTTGTTTGTTGCTTTCATAGGTATACACATCCCTTTAATCGGAATTTTATTTTTTGTACTTTATTTTGAAACTGCTGTTTCACCGTCTTCTATTTTAATTTTTTCGCTGATAATGACATTGTTGGCTACTTTAATTACACTTGTAGTTTTAAAGCAGTTGATAAAACCAATTGCAATTGCTTCCAAATCTCTGGATGATTACCGTAATAACAGAAGATTGTCTGTCCTGCCAACCGAATACACCGATGAGGCAGGTCTTTTAATGTGCAATATCCAGGAGTCTATTTATGAAGCCGAAAGTTATATCAATGAAAAACAGGATTTAATTTATATGCTGTCGCACGATTTAAAAAATTTTGCAGGAAATCCTCAGGGACTGGCCAATCTGATTATAAGTGAAAATCCGTCAGATTCCGTAAAAAATCTGGCAGGATTAATTTGCGAATCAACCAATCTGCAGTTTCGCTACATTGAAAATTTTATTAAATTACTGAATGAGCAGGATCAGATTGCAAAAATCAACCAGGAAGTAAAGACGATCATATTCCCTAATATTCTGCCCTTTATCAACGAGCAGGTAGAACAACGCCTGATTGATAAAAATATAAAACTGTCTCTGAGTTTAGAATTAAATGAAGCCAGGCTGAGAATCGATGAAGGTTTGCTGGTTCAGGTTCTGGTGAACCTGATTAGTAACGCCATTAAATTCTCTTATTTTGACAGTGAAGTCAAGGTTCGGATTTACTTTGAAAAGGAAAAATTAGTAATCACGGTTACCGACAAAGGAATTGGTTTCAACAAAGATCAGATCGACGAATTGTTCAAGAAATTCACTCCCATGAGCCGATTAGGTACCGCGAAAGAATCCTCAACCGGAATTGGTTTGTACCTGTGCAAGAAAATTATAGAAAGAAACAGAGGTGAATTAAGTGCTGCCAGTGAAGGAAAAAATAAAGGGGCAGAGTTTAAGTTAGTTTTTGAACTCTAATCAGGATCTTTTCTTGATAATCTCATAATTGATAATCGTGAAAAAATAGAAGCAGGAATCTGCTGTGATTTTACCCAGAATAATTCCGAAAAAATAATTCCCGCACAAAATCGGCATCCAGTACATACAAAACGGACGAACGACTAAAAAGTCTAAAATTGCCGGATACCCAAATTCCAAAACCAGATTTTTGACCAGCGATAGGATTTCCCTAAAACCTGTTGCTTTGTTTTCAGTTTTGTGCTGCAGCGCCATCTTTCTGTAAGAAGAAATCAGAATAACCCCGTAAAAAGCCAGATATTCTGCAAAAGTAATCAGATAGGCTGTTGTAAGTCCGCTGTAAATTTTACTGAAAAGTGAAGTCAGCAATGCTGCTGTTGTACTCGCCAGTTCAGCATATTTATATCGGTTAAACCACTCTTTGAAATTTGATTTTGTAAGCATTTTTTTGAAGGTTCAGAGAGGCAAAGTTACAAAGGAACAAAGGTTTTTTGCAGGGAAGTTCATAAAACCTTTGAACCTTTTTTTGGAAGTTTCAGAGAGGTTTTTAGTAGGGAAAGTTTATAAAGGCTTTTTCCCTTTGAACCTTTCTTTAAGGTTAGAAAACCCTTGTCCCTCTGCACCTTTTTTTGAAGGTTCAGAGAGGTAAAGTTACAAAGTGGTAAAAGTTTTTAGCAGGGAAAGTCTATAAAAGGCTTTTTCCCTTTGAACATATCTTTAAGGTTAGAAAACCTTTGTCCCTCTGCACCTTTGTCCCTTTGCACCTTTTTTTGAAGGTTCAGAGAGGTAAATTTACAAAGTGGTAAAGGTTTTTAGCAGGGAAAGTTTATAAAAGGCTTTGTTCCTTTGAACCTTTCTTTAAGGTTAGAAAACCTTTGTTCCTCTGCACCTTTGTCCCTTTGAAACTTTTTAAAACCTACCACAGATGATGAACCGGGGATTTGATGTATTTTTCATAAATAGCATTCATCGCTGCAATTTTATCAGGAGTAAGTTTTGGTAAATCGTACACGGATAAATTCGACAGGACATGACTGGTTTTTGACGCGCCCGGAATAATACAGCTGATGTCTTCAAAACTCAAAATCCATTGTAAAGCGTAAGGCGCCAGATTGGACGCTTCCGGAAATAAGGACTTTAATTCCTGTACCGCTTTAAGTCCCAGATCGTAATCAATTCCCGAAAAGGTTTCGCCTTTATCGAAAGCTTCTCCGTTACGATTAAAGTTGCGGTGATCCTGAGGCTCGAAAGTAGTTTTCGAATCAAATAAACCGGTTAAAAGTCCGCTTGCTAAGGGAACTCTGGCAATTATTCCAATGTCTTTCTTTCTGGCTTCAGAGAAAAATAATTGCGAAGGACGCTGACGAAACAAGTTGAAAATAATCTGAACCGTGGTTACATTCGAAAATTCGATTGCTTTCAGGGCTTCTTCGACTTTTTCGACGCTTACTCCCAAATTTAAGATTTTCCCCTGATCCTTTAAACGGTCAAACATTTCGAAAATTTCAGGTCTGTAGAAAACTTCAGTAGGAGGGCAGTGCAGCTGAATCAGGTCAATTGTTTCAAGTCCCATTCTTTTTAAACTGTCTTCCACAAATTTCTGCAGGACTTTAGGCTGGTACCCTTCACTGACATGCGGATTAATATGGCGTCCGCATTTCGTAGCTACATAAATACGTTCAGAACGCGAACGAATGACTCTTCCCGCGGCAGTTTCACTCAGTCCATTTTCATACACATCGGCAGTGTCAATAAAATTAACGCCATGATCAATAGCAGTATTGAGAAGTTCGTCAGCAGTTGTATTGTCAAAAGCGGAACCCCATTTTCCTCCAACCTGCCAGGTGCCACGGGAAATTTCCGAGATATTAAAGTTGGTTTTGCCTAGTTTGCGGTAGTTCATTTTTTTTAAGTTACAAAGGTTCAGAGGTACAAAGTTGCAAAGGCCTAGCTGGACGTTTTAGAAAACTGTGTACTTCTGAGCTTTTACCATTTTGGACCTTTTTTTAATCAAATAAAATTTTACTGTAATTCATTTTTTTTAGTTAGAAAGGTTCAGAGGTTCAAAGCGACAAAGGTCTTAGCTGTATGTTTTAGAAAACTTTGTACCTCTGAGCCTTTGCTACTTAAAACCTTTTTTCAATCAAATAAAATTTTACTGTAATTCATTTTTTTTTTTTAGTTAGCAAGGTTTAGAGATTCAAAGCGACAAAGGTTCTGGCTGTACATTTTAAAAAACTTTGTACCTCTGAACCTTTGCTACTTTGAACCTTTTATGATCAATCAAACAAATCAGAAGAAAGATAACGGTCGCCGCGATCGCAGATAATGGCTACAATCACTCCGGATTCCAGCTGTTCTGCGATTTTTAAAGCTACGGCAACAGAACCTCCGCTGCTCATTCCGGCAAAAACACCTTCTTCAAGGGCTAAACGTTTGGTCATTTCGCGGGCTTCTTCTTCGCTTACGTCAATAACAGTATCAACTTTCGAGGCATCGAAGATTTTAGGCAGATATTCCTTTGGCCATTTTCTGATTCCGGGAATTTGGGAACCGTCGCTTGGCTGTGCGCCTATAATCTGAATAGTTGGATTTTTTTCTTTTAAGTACGTCGAAGTTCCGATAATCGTTCCCGTTGTCCCCATGGCCGAAACAAAATGGGTTACGGTTCCTTCGGTATCGTTCCAGATTTCAGGTCCTGTGGTTTTATAATGTGCTTTCCAGTTGTCTTCGTTTGCAAACTGGTTTAGCATCAGGTACCCGCCTTCAGCGACTTTTTTGTCGGCATAGTCACGCGAACCGATGATTCCTTCACTTGCGGGCGTTAAAATAACCGTAGCGCCATAAGCACGCATGGTTTGGGTTCGTTCTTTCGTAGAATCTTCGGGTAAAATCAATTCTATTTCTATCT
The DNA here is from genome assembly GCF_003996965.1 of Flavobacterium cupreum. GTDB lineage: Bacteria > Bacteroidota > Bacteroidia > Flavobacteriales > Flavobacteriaceae > Flavobacterium > Flavobacterium cupreum. The sequence goes on from NZ_QWDM01000002.1 coordinate 367,899, forward strand.
GGAACAATTTTGCAATCATGGCAAGGGCAATTCCGGTATTACCACTGGTGGCTTCAATAAGTTTATCTCCTTTTTTAATGTCGCCTCTTTCCAGTGCCGAAGCGATCATATTGTAGGCTGCCCTGTCTTTTACGCTTCCTCCGGGATTGTTTCCTTCCAGTTTCAGTAAAAGTTTTACGTTTTTATTTTTCACCAAATGGACTGTTTCCATCAGGGGTGTATTTCCAATTAGGTTTAACAGTTTCTGTGGACCCATGTTATTTTTTCTCTTTTATTTTAACTTCTGTAGTAGTGGTATTGAGTACAATAGAATCTTCCGGAATCGATTTGGTGATCCAGGCATTTCCGCCAACAATACTGTTTTTGCCAATAACGGTTTCTCCACCCAAAATTGTAGCATTCGCATAAATGCAGACATTTTGCTCAACGGTAGGATGTCGTTTTTCATTTTTCATTTCCTTACTCACGCTCAAAGCACCTAAAGTAACCCCCTGGTAAATTTTTACATGTTTTTCGATTACAGCCGTTTCACCAATTACAATTCCTGTGGCGTGATCAATAAAAAATGGTGAAGCTATCCGGGCGCCTGCGTGGATATCGGTTCCGGTAATCCGATGGGCATATTCGCTCATTAGCCTTGAAAAAAGCAATAAATCGAGCAGGTATAATTCGTGACTCAGCCTGTAAATCGCTATTGCATAAAACCCTGGATACCCTAAATACACTTCACTGATACTGTTGGAGGCAGGATCATTTTCCAGGATATATTCGGCATCCTGATTCAGTTTTTCCAGAACACCGGGCAATTTTTCAAGGAAGCGGTCCCAGATCGATTCGCATAAATTTTCAGGCTTTTTGCAGGCCAGAACGGCAATTTCCTTAAATCGTATTTCGAGTTCATCGATACTTGCATCTAAAGCGGCATTCGAATCAAAAAGGGTATAAAAAAGCTTTTCGGTAAAATCTTCAGTCTTCGTTTTGATTCCGTAGTTGATGTTTGAATGGCTTTTTAAAGCTTTTATATTTTGTATGATAAGATCTTTTGACACAATTGTAGAATTGAATGAATGTTTTGAAGCGTTAAAAGTAAGGTGTTTTTTGTAAATAAAAGCACGATTAACTTAAAGAAATTTCGTTTTGTGAATTGTATTTGTGATAAATAAAAGAATTGGAAACAGAAAGAATTTATATGATTCATAAGAAGTTAAATGCTTAAATTAGCAGGGAAAATACATTCATAATGAAAAATAATCCGACTTTTAAAAGTGCTATTTCTAACCTGTCTTTTCCTGCAAAAGAAAAAATTTCAGGAAAATCTATTCACGATCCTATCTTAGGACTTATTGTAGAAGATCATCCTTCTTTTTGCGATACTGATTATATTGCTGTTAAAGAATTAAATGCGTATCGCCAGAAATACATCTCAAACTATTTGTCTACGGAAATCGGGGCACTTTCTGAACTTGAAAAAAACGTCGTTGAATCACTAAAGGAAGATAAATCAATCGTCAGCATTCTGGAAGATGAAGAAGAAACCAGAAGTTTTGGACAAAAGATAGCCGATAAGGTGGCTGATTTTGGCGGAAGCTGGACTTTTATAATTTCATTTTTACTTTTTATCGTGATCTGGAGTAGTGCGAATGTCCTGATTTTGGTCAATAAAGGTTTTGATCCGTATCCTTTTATTCTGCTGAATTTGATTTTATCCTGTATCGCTGCATTGCAGGCTCCGGTCATTATGATGAGTCAGAACCGCCAGGAAGAAAAAGACCGTACACGTGCTAAGAAAGATTATATGATTAACCTGAAATCGGAATTGGAAATCAGGATGATTCACGATAAAATAGATCACCTGATTATGCACCAGCAACAGGAACTAATCGAAATTCAGAAAGTCCAGATCGAAATGATGAACGACATTCTGAATCAAATCAAAAAATGATTTTAGCAAAACAGCTCATACGTATCAGAGAAAAATCTGCACTATCTGCAAAATCTGCGTGAAAAAAAGTCAAAGATTTACAAAAAAAATCAGCGCAAATCTGTGCAATCCGTGGCAAAAAAAAAACAGAATCAGTCGAAGTTTAAAAGTGTTTGTACCAATAGCCGCCCACCATAAAAACGGCATTTATGATTCCGGAAATCCAAAGTAATCTGCTGTAATTTTTAGATTTATCTAAAAAATATAAACCGACAAAACCCAGAAAAATAAGTGTAGAATAGAGCGCCGGATACATTTGAAAAGCAGCTGAAAACTCACCCTGAAAAAGTAAGAATAAAGCGCGCTGGAAACCACATCCCAAACACTCGATTCCAAACAGTGTTTTGAATAAACAGGGCAGCATAAATTTCTCCAGATTCACGGGTTATAATTTTTACAATTTACGAAAAAAAGAAACAACATTTCAGGAAGTTAAGAAGTACTATTTTAAAGTTTCTTACTTTTGGATCTTTAGACTTAAAAATATGAAAGCTTTTAAAATTTTAATAATGATACTTGCCATTGCTGTGGCACTTTATGAGCAGGTATCAGCAGAAAAAAATATCTATATTATGGTCATTGCAATGGCAGTTTTCATGTATGGAATGATGCAGTTGAGTGCAAAAACACCGAGTAAGAATCAGGAAAAAGAGGAAGAGGATGTTAACTAAAGGGGATAAGGTTTCGGTTTTGGATGAAGCCATAAACGGAGTAGTGGTTTCCGTTAAAAATAACGAAGTTTTAATTGAAACGGAAGACGGATTTACGATGACATTTTTTGTCAATGAATTGATTAAGATTCAGGATTCCAGTAATTTAATGAATTCTATTAAAAGAATTGATATAGATGAAATTTCGAAGGAGAAAACAGAGCCTAAACCAAGGAGTTTCGTAAAAGAAAAGAAAGATAAACGTGAAATTGCAGCACCTGAGTTTGATTTGCATATCGAAAAACTGATTCCCAACAAACGCGGAATGTCCAATTATGACATCTTAACGCTGCAGACCGAAACGGCAAAAAGGCATATTGAATTTGCGATCAGAAACCGTATCCCGAAGATTGTTTTTATTCACGGTGTTGGCGAAGGAATTCTGAAAGCAGAACTTGACTTTTTACTGGGGCGTTATGACGGAATTGATTTTCAGGATGCCAATTATCAAAAATATGGACTGGGAGCAACAGAAGTTTATTTCAGGCAAAATAATAAATAAACCATTTTTGCTGTCCGAAACAGCTTCAATTGAAACATAAAAAAAACATCCGTTTTCAACACTAATCTTACTTTAAAATTAGAATGAAAACGGATGTTTTTTTGTAGGAATAAAACACTTGGTAAAATTTCTGAAAAAGGGAAATTAAACCGGGTTAATTCGTTGTGGTATAGATGTCACCCAATACATAACTGGTACCTAAATTAACAGTATTCGTTGTTTTTTGCAGCGTCGTATTTCTAAGTCTTATCGTGTGTTTAAATGTATTGGCTACATCGGTTGTTGTGGTTACCTCAATAATTCCGCTGGTATTGGCTACACCTGCAACTCCCGCCCAGGTCTCTTTTAATACTGCTGTCGTTGGTGGTGTTGCGGTACAGAAATAACTATCGTTAAGGGCGCTGCCTGTGTAAACCTTAAATAGAAGTTTGTTGACATCCGGACCAATTAATCCTGTTCGCGGAGCATTTACCGGGGTTACAACATTCTGAATTAGCGTAGGATCAATATTGTCAATGGTCATGGCTGAATTGTCGTTGTAGGTATAAACTTGTCCGGCACTTGCACATTGTTTAACTTGTTTAGTGAAAGTCAGGTTCAGTTTGTCAGTTTCCGCTATAGTCGTTTTAAAATCACCGAAAATGACTTGAGGCTGCGTAACATCTAAACTGGCTATCGAATACGTAAGGTTTTTAATGATGATATTATGAGTATATCCCGTAATAGTGATAGCACCAGTAGTTTCGTTTGTTGTCTTTTGTGCGGTAGTGGTAATTTCAATGATTCCCGACTTGGCATACCATTCGTTAATGATATTTGGTGTTGTTGGCGGAATCAGGCTGCAAATATTAGTTTTGGCCACAACTCCGTCATAACTTCTGTAAACAAGTCTGAAATTACCATCATTATTAATGCTGAATTCTCTGGGATCACCGACAGGTGTTGGTTCGTTAAGCAGCGTACCCGGTGCCAGCTGCAATAGCAGTGATTCCTGGCTTTTTAGTTTGTAAATTAGCTCATTCGTTGTAAGGTTACAGGCGTCAGCAGTAACATCTTTAAAGTCTACGGTCTCAACAGTTATATCACCATCATCACATCCGTTTAATAAAAGGGCTAATAACAGGAGGTATGCATATTTTCTCATCATGATTTTATTTGGGTCAAAAATAGTGAAAAATTTGGCAATTGATATTTAAGAATTCACAATTGATATTTCATAACTTTGCCGTAATGAAAAAAGTATATCTCGATAACGCCTCTACTACTGCAATGCGTCCTGAAGTGATTCAGGAAATTACGAAAGTGATGACTGAGGATTTTGGTAATCCTTCTTCTACCCATAGTTTTGGCCGAAACGGGAAGACTATTCTGGAACTTTCCAGAAAAAGTATTGCGAAACAATTAAACTGCACAGCGCAGGAAATTATTTTTACTTCCGGTGGAACAGAAGCTGATAACTGGATTCTTCGTTCAGCAGTAGAAGACCTGAAAACAGAACGCATTATTACGGCTAAAACAGAACATCATGCTGTTTTGTATAGTGTCCTGGCTTTACAGTCCGATTATAATATTCAGGTAGATTATGTGAATATACACCCTGACGGATCCATTGATCTGACGCATCTCTCGAATTTGCTGGCCCAGGAGAAAAAAACAATTGTGAGTTTGATGCATGTCAATAACGAAACCGGTACGATTCTCGATCTGGACCGGGTAGCCGTTATTTGCAGGCAATATAACGCCTTGTTTCACTCTGATACGGTACAGTCTGTAGGGAAAACAGAAATTGACCTGCAAAAGACCTCCGTTGACTTTATTGTGGCCAGTGCACATAAGTTTCATGGGCCAAAAGGTGTGGGTTTTGCTTTTATTAGAAAAAATACAGGTTTACAGCCTTTGCTATTTGGTGGAGAACAGGAAAAAGGACTTCGTGCAGGGACGGAAGCCGTACATCAGATTGCCGGAATGGCAAAAGCGCTGTCGCTTTCCTACGAAAATCTGGATGAGGAAAGAAACTACATTTCGGATTTGAAAACCTATCTTATTGATCAGCTTGGAATTCATCTTCCGGGTTTTAGAATCAATGGTAAAAAAGAGGACTTTTATAATATCATCAATATCATTCTTCCTTTTTCTTCGGATAAAACTTCAATGCTTTTGTTTAGCCTGGATATGAAAGGAATCGCGGTCTCCAGAGGAAGCGCCTGTCAGTCCGGAAGCATAAAACCTTCGCATGTTCTAAAAGAAATGCTTTCTGAGGAAGATTTAAAATTACCGAATCTTCGAATTTCATTCAGTCATTACAACACCAAAGAAGACATTGACTGGCTTGTGGAAAGTTTGAAAATGGTTTAATTTTTAAGGTTCAAAGGTTCAGAGTGGCAAAGGTGCTGAAGTTAAAATTCCAATTTATGGAAATTCCAAATTCCAAAGGATTAAACCTGAAACTTGAAACTTGAAACAAATTCCAATTATGAAAATTCCAAATCCCAATGGGTTAACTTGAAACCTGAAACCTGAAACTTGAAACCTGAAACCTGAAACCTGAAACAAAAAAAACTAACTTACTTCCGAATCACCTTCACCTGCGAATCATTCGTTAATTTGATGATGGTCGATGGTTTTCCGGCAACTTTATCCTGGTTTAATTTTACAACATAATCCACACCTTTTACAATTTCGGGATTGATATCCTTGAAAGCAATTGGAGTGGGCTGGCCGGAAATATTGGCTGAAGTAGAAACCAGCGGTTTTTTCATTCGTTCCAGTAATTTGAAGCAAAAAGGTTCTTTTACCAAACGTATGCCAAGCGAATTATCGGCTGCAATGATATTTGGTGCCACATTTCTGGGTTCGTCTAAAATTAATGTAGTAGGTTTTTCGGATAAATCCAACAACTGCCAGGCGACTTCAGGAATATTTTTAAAGACGTTGTACATCATTTTTTCACCGTTCATCAATACAATCATGCTTTGCGTTTCCGCACGTTGTTTGAGTTTGTATATTTTGGCAACTGCTTCCGGGTTTGTAGCATCACAGCCAATTCCCCAAACGGTATCTGTAGGGTAAAGAATGATTCCGCCTTCTTTAATCACTTCGTAAGCGTTGATGATTTCCTGATTGATATCCTGACTCATAATAGAAGAATTTTATTTTAAAACAACCTAATGTTTTTTTACTTTTTAAGAGGTTATTGTATTGATAATGGCAGTAATTTTTTCTAAATCAAGGGTAGGAAGGCCAACATATAAGGGCAGGCACATTACTCTTGAAGCGATAGATTCCGATACGGGCATTTCAGCACCATTGGTGTAAGGTATCGTGTTTAAAGAAGGATAAAAATAACGTCTTGGCTGTATGTTTTCCTTTGCCAGTGCTTCCTGAACTTCCAGTAAAATCGCTTCAGATTCAAAAATTACCGGGTAATAGCTATAATTCCATTCGGTATTTTCCCTGATTTTTATGTTTTTAAGGTTTTTGAAATTCAGATTGGCATTGTAAAAATCAGTTACCTTTTTTCTTTCGGCAATAATATGTTCCATATAAGGAAAAAGCGCCAGTCCCATAGCTGACTGCAGTTCTGAGATTTTAGCATTGATGCCAAGTCCGTGAAATGCCAGAGGGCCGTTATGTCCGAAATTATGACTGTAAAATAAAGTATGTTGTGTTTCTTCATCTTTGCAGAACATAGCACCGCCTTCTCCGGTATGAAACAATTTGGTAGCGTGAAAACTGCAGGTGCTTACATCCCCAAATTGAAATATCGATTCGTTATTATAAGTTACCCCAAAACAATGTGCGGCATCATAAATCACTTTCAGATTGTGTTTTTCGGCGATAGCGGCGATCGCTTCGATAGCACATGGATTTCCAAAAACGTGAGTCGCCAGAATTGCCGTTGTTTTGGAAGTAATGGCCGCTTCGATTTTGGTTTCGTCTATCGTTAGGTATTCCGGATTTATATCAACAAAAACGGGAGTGCAATTTTCCCATACAATGGCAGCCGAAGTAGCCACATACGAAAACGGAGTTGTGATGATTTCTCCTCCTTTTCCAAAAAGCTTTAAGGCAATTTGTAAAGGTATCGTACCGTTATTAGTAATAGTAATATGAGGAACATTCAGATAATTTTTAAGTTTATCTTCCAATTCTATTGTCAGTTCACCGCGATTTGTGAGCCAAACTTTATCCCACGCCCGTTTTACATAAGAATTGTATTCTTCCTGCGGAGGTAGAAAAGTTTTGGTTACTGGAATCATTTAATTATGTATTTAGTAAGTTTAATTAACCTTTAAGGGTAAACTATTGTTATATTTGCGGGGTAAAAATAACAAAAGAATGCTGATTTATCAGCATAAGCGGGAATTATAAAAAACAGAAGCATTATCTGGCAGGCCTGACGCTTTGAAAAACAAGTTTTTAGGAATGGTTTTCGCGGGATAAATAAATAACTTCCCTTTTGGGTTTTTATAAAAATCGGAAATAGAATAAAAACAAAATAAATTTAGGACTACTATGGAAATCAACACTTTTTTGCAAAATTTTGCAGATCTTTTAGATGATACGGATGCAACATTAATTAAACAAGAAACTGTTTTCAGAGATCTGGAAGAATGGGATTCGCTGACCGCTTTGTCACTGATCGCTATGGCTGATGAAGAATATTCAGTAAAACTGACCGGAGATGATATTAAATCTTCCAATTCATTAAACGACATCTTCGAAATAATAAAAAATAAAGGGTAATTGAAATGGCTACTTTTTCAGTAAATAATATTGCAATAAAAGGTATATCGTGTTGCGTTCCAAAAAATCTGGAGCGCAATATTGATTTAGATATATTGACAGAGGAAGAAATTCAGAGATTTATTGATGCAACCGGAGTGGAAGAAAGACGTATTGCAACCAAAGAAATCTGTACTTCTGATTTGTGCGCTGAAGCTGCTGAAAAATTAATCAAAGACCTGAACTGGCAAAAAGACGAAATAGAAATCCTGGTTTTTGTTTCGCAGACGGCCGATTATATTTTACCCGTTTCTGCGGCCATACTTCAGGACAGATTGGGATTGTCGACCAACTGTATCGCTTTTGATGTTCCTCTGGGATGTTCCGGATATGTGTACGGAATGTCAATCATAGCGGGTATGATGAAAGCAACCGGTTTAAAAAAAGGCTTGCTTCTGGCCGGAGATACGAGCAGTAAACTGCTTTCTAAATCAGATAAAAGCACTGTTCCGCTTTTTGGAGACGGAGGAAGTGCCACAGCATTTGAATTTGATGAAAATGCATCAGATTTACTTTTTGACTTAGGAACTGATGGTTCGGGCTACAAAACCATAATTGTAAACGACGGCGGATCCAGAAACAGAATTAATTCGGATTCACTAACCTATCATACAATTTCACCCGGAATCGAAAGAAACGCCTGCCAGCTGATCCTGGACGGAATGGACGTTTTTAGCTTCGGAATATCACAAGCCCCGAAAACGGTCAACAAACTGATTGAAAAGTTTGAGATCGATAAGGAAGCAATTGATCATTTTGTTTTTCATCAGGCCAATTTAATGATGAATAAAATGATCGTTAAAAAATTAAAATTACCGGTCGAAAAAGTGCCATATTCACTAAAAGAATTCGGAAACACGTCTTCTACAACCATTCCGTTGACCATCGTAACAGCTTTACAAGACAAGCTGAATAACGCAGATCAGGATTTAATCCTTTGCGGATTCGGAGTAGGTTTATCCTGGGGAACAGCAAAAATAACACTGAACAATGCTGTAATTTCAGATTTAATTGAACTATGATAAAAAATTTAAATTACATAGATGAAACCGTTTTTCTAAAAGAAAAATCTTTGTTTTTTAAGGAGTCCTGGATATTAGTTGCGCATAAGAATGAACTGGCAAACAACAATGATTTTGTTACTTTAGAGTATTTTGGAAATAAGATATTTATCCAAAACTATAACGGTACCCTGAAATCTTTTCAGAATGTTTGTCTGCACCGGTTCAATACCATTCATGAGGAACCTTACGGAAACAGGGTTTCTTCCTGTTTATACCATAACTGGACTTATGGCAAAAAAGGAAATGTAATCGGATTGATGTGCCGAAATTCATTCGAAAAAGATAACATCAGCGCATTAAGGCTAAAAGAATATGAAATTGATTATTGCGGCGATTTTGTTTTCATAAAATTAAACGATCAGCTCGACAGAAGTTTAAACGATTATTTAGGAAACGTATTTGCTTCGTTAGCAGAAATCAGTCGGCATTTTGGTGCCAAAACCATTGATTATACGATTGAACATAAAGTCAACTGGAAACTTTTGGTAGAAAATGTTCTGGAATGTTACCATTGTACTTCGGTTCATGAAAATTCATTTGCAAAAATGGGATTTGGATCAGTAGCTCCGGAAAAGTTTGATTTTTTCGAAGCGCACAGCTGGTGTGAATTTCCAAAAGGAGATGATGTAAAGCCAAATAAAATCATCGAAAAATCATTAGCCGACAGAACTTTCAAAACGCAGGGCTATCTGCATTTTTACAGTTATCCCAATGCCTTTATAAGTTCGGTAGAAGGAAAAGGATTTTATTTCGGATTTATGTTTCCGGAATCACCTTCAAAAACCAATTTAAGAGTTCGTTATTTCGCTCCTAAATTCGAAAAAGAACTAAGCGAATCGCAACAGAATATTATTGACTTCATTAACAACAGTTCCAACGAATCACTGGATTTGGTTTTGAATGAAGACAAAAAGATAGTCGAAAATATTCAGACCAATCTGGAGCATTTTAAAGACAGTTCGCCGATATTCGGTGATGAAGAGTTCAGGATTTTAAAATTCTACGACTATTTTAATAAAAAAGAATTAAACGATATATAATGAATCCATTTGATTTATCAGGAAAAAAAATACTAGTAACGGGAGCTTCTTCGGGCATTGGTTACGAAACCTGTCTGGCCATTACAAGACAGGGAGGAACCTTTATAGCGATCGCCAGACGCCGTGATTTTCTCGAAAAATTAATTGAAGAATGTGGAACTGAAAATAGTTTTATCGCTGCCGACTTATCTAAAATGGAAGACATTAAGGCTATTGTAGAAACGATTGAAAATATTGACGGAATTGTGCATTCGGCTGGAATTGTATCCTTAGCACCGGTGAAGTTCTACACAGAAGAATTAATGAACGAGATGAGATCGATAAATTTTGACTCCGTTGTATATCTGGTAAACCTGATTTTCAAAAAGAAAAAAATAAACAAGGGAAGTTCCATTGTTTTGGTTTCGTCGATTGCAGGTTTGTTCGGAATGAAAGGAAACGGAATTTATGCCGCCGGAAAAGGGGCCTTAATTGCGATTTCAAAAGTTTGGGCAAGCGAGTTTGCCAACAGTAAAACACGTGTCAATTGTGTTTCGCCGGGAATGGTAAAAACAGAAATAACAGCAAGATCTATTGAAGATTTATCTTTGGAAGTCATTCAGCAGGATGAAAAAAAATACCCTTTAGGATATGGTGACCCGGTTCAGGTGGCCAATCCGATTGTGTTTTTACTATCGGAAGCCAGCAGCTGGATCACGGGACAAAATATAGTTTTAGACGGAGGAAGAACTTCAACGATATAAATTTACAATGAAAGCCAATATAAAAGCCATTTCGTATTATTTACCTGAATCAGTGCTGACAAATGATCTGATAAATCAGGAATTTCCGGAATGGGGTATTGAAAAGATCAGTGCAAAAACCGGAATCAATGCCCGGCATATCAGTGCCAAAGATGAGTTTTCATCCGACATGGCAGTTAAGGCGGCCGAAAAATTATTCGCTGAACATAACATCGACAAATCAGAAATTGATTTTTTATTGTTTTGCACGCAGAGCCCTGATTATTTTTTGCCCACTACGGCTTGTATCATTCAGGAAAAATTAGGCCTTGAAACCACCATTGGTGCGCTGGATTTTAATTTAGGATGCTCCGGTTTTGTCTATGGTTTAAGTCTGGCCAAAGGACTGATCGCCGGAGAAATGGCAAAAAATGTATTGCTGATCACTTCAGAAACGTACTCAAAATTTATTCATCCCAAAGACAAAAGCAATAAAACTATTTTTGGCGACGCCGCCGCTGCAACTTTGATTAGCAGTGAAAAAGGATTTTGTACGCTGGGTAATTTTGTTTTCGGAACAGACGGGAAAGGGGCTGAAAACCTGATTGTAAAACAGGGCGGAATGCGTTTTCCGGTTTCCGATAAAAATGAAGATATAGTGGATGAATTTGGAAATGTCCGAAATGATAAAAACCTGTTTATGAACGGAACCGAAATCTTCAATTTCACCGGAGAATTTGTTCCACAGCTGACAGAAGCCATTTTAGAAAAGTCAAATTTAGCCAAAGAAGATATTGACTTATTTGTTTTTCACCAGGCGAATAAATACATGCTGAACCATTTAAGGAAAAAAATAAAAATCCCCGAAGAGAAATTCTTTATCGCTATGGAAGAATGCGGAAATACGGTTTCCTCCACCATTCCGATAGCCTTATATGAAGCGCAGAAACAAGGAAAAGTAAATAACTGCAAAAATGTAATACTGGCAGGATTTGGTGTCGGATATTCCTGGGCGGCCTGTAATTTAATAGTGGAATAATGAAGAATTTAATCATAATAGGAGCAAGAGGTTTCGGACGTGAGGTATATGATCTGGCCATTCAATGTGCCGGATTCAATATAGAATACGTGGTTAAGGGTTTTTTGGATGATAAAGCAGATGCTTTGGCAGGTTTCGAAAATTATCCTGAAATTATTGGATCAGTGGAAGATTATGAAATTGTAGAAAATGACGTTTTTGTTTGCGCCTTAGGCAGTATCAAATGGAAGAAACATTATACAGAACTAATCCTGAATAAAGGAGCCCAGTTTATCAATTTAATTCATCCCTCAACAACTCTCAACACCAATGCTGTCGTGGGTGTCGGCCTGATTGTTTTTATGAATTCGAATATCAGTAACGATTGCACCATTGGCGATTTTGTGACTATACAGGGGTATGTAGGTTTGGGACACGATACAAGGATCGATAAATGGTCGCATTTAAGCGCTTATAGCTTTACAGGAGGTTTCGTAGTATTGGAAGAGGAAGTACTCCTAAATACCAGAGCTACTGTTTTACCGCACGTAATTGTTCGAAAAGGCGCTACAGTCGGAGCATCAAGCCTGGTCATTAAAAATGTAAAAGAAGGCATTACTGTTTTTGGAGTTCCTGCTAAAAAACTGGACTTTTAAGTTTTTTTGTAAATGTGAAATGTAAAAGTACGACTATAATATAAAGGGTCTGTTATTGCAACAGAGCCTTTATCTTATAATTTAGTTTTTCAAAAAATGAAGCATCTTTTGAACGAATCTTTAAAATCTGCCTGTTTAGTATTTTCTGAACGTCAGTATCAAAATAGGTTTTCAGTTTCGTCAGGAAATTAATCATAATCACTCTTTGCTCGGCATCCTTTTTTGAAGACCAGTAGGAGGTGTTGTGAATACGATAAACAGACATCGGTTTATCGATGTACTTTATTTTTCCATGCTGGGCATTCAGCATGTGCAGAAAATAATCGCCGATAGGGGCTTCACTGAAATACTGTGGCAATTCGCCAAAAAGATTGTTGCGGTACACAACACTTGGGGTGTGAATATAATTGTTTTTGGCAAGCTCCTTAATCGTGGAAACCTCGGGAATTCGCTTTCTCGGATTGTCTTCTTTCATTTCCGTATCGGTCAGCAAATACACGTTATGAAAGCAAATACTAAAATCAGGATTGGCTTCTAAAAATTCAACCTGTATTCTTAGTTTTTGATCGTCGCACCAGTAATCGTCTCCTTCGCATAAAGCGATATATTTTCCTGAAGCTTTCTCTAGGGCAGCAACAGAATTAGGCATCATTCCGAGGTTAGTCTCGTTATTATAATACTTTACCTTATGGCCGTTAGGATTGCTGGCAATTGTTTCTTTAATGATGGCATCTGTATCATCTGTTGATTTATCATTAGAGATCACAAGTTCAAATTCAAAATCAGTATGCTGAGACAAGATACTTTCTATGGCCTGCTTAATATACGCCGAGTGATTATAGGTAATCATTACAACACTTACAAACATAGTATTCAAGTTAGTTTTTATTAAAAAGTTTTTTTACGTCTTCGATCATCCTGCTTTTTTCATTCATCACAAACGTTCTGAAAACTGAAAATTCCTGAAAAACCTCTTCATAATTATTCATGGTATGATTAATTAATTCAACTACTTTTTCAGGCTGCCTGTCATCGCTATGTAATTTGTATTTTTCGGGTATTCCCAGATCTTCTTTAAAGGCTGAGGTTCCGTCACGGCCTGTTAACAAACAAACACCGGAGACTAGTCCTTCCCTCGGAATTTTATCGCGGCCGGGAAAATAACCAAAGTCAATATGAAGTTTGGTTTTTCGCAGCGTATCTCTCATTTGCTCTCTCGTCATACCTGACAATGGTGTCCACTGGTATTGCGGAAGAAGTTCCATGTATTTCTCGATCTTATCCAGTCCTTTTTTAGGATTGTAAGTAATGATATTTTCTTTTGTAAACTTTTCAGGAAGATTGTCAAAGAAAAGTTCCGTAACATAGTCGCATAAGTAAGCGATTTCATTGTCCAGTTTTTTGGTCAGCAAAAACTCTTTTGTTCTTTGGGACTGGTACCAGTGTGTTACCGTTTTATTAGGCTCAAAGCGATATTCGGTATGTTTATAAGGCACAAAAATCTTTCTGATCCAGTTTTTTTTCTTTTCTCTGCTGTTCATCAGCACCTCATAAAAATCAAGGCTTAGCCACCATACTTTCTTCTCCGACAAAGGATATTTAGCAATCAGGTTGGTCATTGATTCCGGTATAATGATCACATTGTCTGCGCTGTCTTTTATTCTTCTTACGTAAGGAACATTGTAATTTTTGTAAAAAGGGTGAACAGGGTCCTTTTTGTATTTGGTGTATAACATTTTTGCATTATATCCCAGTGTATTCAGAATATAACCCAACTGGTGCAATGCTTCCGGCCCTCCGGTAGCTTTTTTGGGAGGACAGATGATATATATATTTTGTGACATCGTTATTTGGAGATATTATTATAAACTACATTTTTAATCCAGCCTTCTAAAGTGTATTTATTAAAAATTTCTTCAGGTATTTTTTGATATTCTTTTTCGAAAAACGAAACCGGAATATCCGGATTTTTTTCATCAATTACCAAAATGTTATTCGGGTTGTAAAAATCATAATTTACAATATCCGAGTTGGTAGTAATTAACTTTTTCTGAAGTCCGATACTTTCAAATACACGGAATGTTAATCCGATTTGTTTTTTCCGGTTGATATCAAGTAAAACCTGAGAGCGGCTTATATATTCATTTATTTCTGATAAGGGAATATGATTGGTAATAAATTCAATCGTTGACGTCCTTCTCTGAAACTTTTTGTTATACACAAAAAATTTGTGACTAATATTTTTTGCTTTTAAATCACTGGCAATTTTAGAAAGAATGGAAAGCCTTTTATCCTGTGATATAATATTAAAAACCTGGTATTCAAATGGCTTTTCGTTTGTAACACAAACGGAGTTGTAAATCCAGTTGGTGCCGAATTTTAAATTGTATTTTTTGCAGTCTTCTTTTTCAAAAGAATAAACTTCATCAAAATGCGGAATGACACGAATTATTTTTGGACATCGATGCGTGTTGTCGTTAAAATAAGCAATTGTTTTTTTTCCGTATTTTTTTAATTCTGCTACACTTTTCGGATCAATAAAATCACCTTTGATCACTACAATTAAATCCTGGATTTTATCAATCTCTTTTAGGTTTTCAATTATTTTTTTACCGAAATACATAGTCTTAAGGTTTTTCTTAAGGAACGTTTTCAGGAAAAAATTATATGCTCTGTATAGTATACTGGAATATTTGTACTCGTATTTATTAAAATTAATGTGGTGTACATTATGGCCCTGTTTTTCTAAGGCAGTAGCGATATGATTATTGAATCCCCAATTATCAAGGCTTATTAAGGTTATGTGCATAATGTATAGTTGTTGGAACGATGACGCGAAATTAAGAAAAATTTAACAATAAAAGGTGGATTGTGATTTTGTTTGGACTTTTATTTTGTTTCTGTTTTCGAAACACAAAAATCACACCAGTATTGTGGTATTCTTAGTATAATATTTTTTTATAAATATTAAAATATTCGCTGGCAGCTGTTTCCCATTTAAAACTTGCAGCTCTTTTTTTGAGGAGCGTTTCTTTTTCCGGTTTATTGTGTTCATGTTCCTCTAAACCCGTAAATAAAACTGTTTTCATGTATTCCGGATCAAAATTGATCCAGTAATTAGATTCGCTTCCGCCAATTTCAGGAAGAGAAGTCCGGTCTGATAAAAATGTAGGCTTTCCAAAACTCATGGCTTCAATAGGAGGAAGGCCAAAACCTTCGCGTATGGATGGAAAAAGAAAAGCGGTACAGTTTTTCATGTAAAATTGCTTGCCCTCATCAGATACTTTTCCTGTTAAAAAAACCTGATTGGATAAGCCTTGATCCACAATCAGTTTTTTAATTTCCTCACCGTATTTTTTATTGTTGTTTCCCGATATGATTAAATTAAAATCTTTAATAAATTTCATCATGTTAATGATGGATTCGTAATTTTTTCGCTCTATAAAATCCCCAATAGTATAGAAAAAAGGTTTGTCTACAGGAACATTCGGTACATAAGAATCGGTATTTAAAAGTGCCGAAATCGGATTACCATTATAAATAACATACTCGGAAACATTGGGCACATCAAAAAAAGCATGGGTTTGTTTCTTCGCAAATTCAGAAATGTACGTAATCGCAGTCGCTTTTTTTAATTTAGCTTCAAAAAGTTTACTTAACTCCTGATTGTAATCGGAAGATCCTTCTTCTATAAAATGGATATCATGAACAGTAAGTAAATATTTGTTGCAATGAAAAGGTTCCACTTTTGTATTTTGATTTACAGAATGCCATAAATCATATTTAGTTCGTGTTCTGAAGAAGCCTAATCTGGATAAACTTGTATATTTGTGGTAATCAAATTTCTCACCAAATTCACTTTCAAGAAGTTTTACATCTTTCGCATTGAGTGTTAACTTCATATTTTCAAAATTCAATGCTGACAATCCCTTGATTAACTCGTAGTTAAAAGTACCTAAACCGCCCGCTCTGTTATTGATATTATGAGTTTCTAAAAAAACACTCTTGTGATGTGGCATTATTTTTTTTTACGAAAATACAATATTAATTTGAAGAATTAAATTGTATACGTACTTTTGTTCGTTTATAACCAGACCCAATGAATTTTAAAATAAATCCGATTTTTGCTGACGAAACTACATCGATACTTGCTATTATTAAAGCATTTAATACCTCAGGAACGATCTTTGGTAATGGACAACGTAACATTATAAAACTATTTGAATTCAATCATAAAACGATCAATATAAAGTCGTTTAAAATTCCAAATGTAATCAATAAAATAGCGTATAAGTATTTTAGAAAATCAAAGGCAAGGCGCTCTTTTGAATATGCTACGATTTTGCTCGAAAAAGGGATCGGAACGCCGCAACCCATCGCATTTCTTGAAAATTTCAACTGGCTTGGGCTGAGGGACAGTTATTATGTGAGTGAACATCTGGTAACGGAACTGACGTACAGAGAACTGGTCGAAATTCCGGATTATCCGGACCATGAAAATATATTAAGGCAATTTACCCGATTTAGTTTTGACCTTCATGAAAAAGGAATTGAGTTCCTCGATCATTCCCCCGGAAATACCTTAATTAAAAAAATTGGGGAAGATACCTATGACTTTTTTCTGGTGGATCTGAACAGAATGGAGTTTCATGACACCATGAGCTTTGAAATGCGAATGAAAAATCTGTGCCGACTGACTCCCGTAAAAGAAATGGTGGCTGTAATGAGTAACGAATACGCCAGATTGTACGGAGAACCGGAGCAAAAGACATTCGATACTTTATGGAAGTATACCGCTGACTTTCAGGAACAATTCTACAGAAAAAAACGTCTCAAAAAGAAACTTAAATTCTGGAAGAAGTAGTGAGTTTCTGCAATTCTTTGTAACGTATAAAAATACTATAAGCATTCAGGTAACATATCGTAACTCCTTTTAAGCCGTCCAGAAATCCAAGACGAATTAAAAACTGATACAAAAAAGTATAAACAGGATGGAAAATCATTAGTAAACGCGATGATTGCTGTCCTTTTTTTAGTTTTTCATTAGCCTTTAAAATACCGTACAGATACATTTTGTTTTTGTAATCCCCGTAATTCGAATATGAAAAATGAATCAGTTTGTTTTTTAAAACAGAAATAGGTCCCTCTACAATCAGCTTCTCATGAACCATTCGGTCTTCGGTATACCGGCATTTGGTTTTATTAAAAAGCCTGAAGATTTTATCTGTTTGCCAGCCGCTAAAGCGCAACTTCTTGTTTTTGAACATAAAAGTACGATAGATTAGATAAGCACTGTCCGGACTGCCATTATTGATGGTAGCGATAATTTCAGTTTTAAGGTCAGCTGTTAAACGCTCATCGGCATCAATAAACAATATCCATTCATTACTGGCCTGATCTAATGCAAAATTACGTTGTGAAGTATAATTAATGAATTGATGCTGAATTAAACGGACGTTTTTAAAAGATTCAATTACAGGCACGGTCTGATCGGTACTGTAAGAATCTACTACAATAATTTCGTCAGCAAAATCGATATCCTCCAGTAGGGATTTTATATGCAATTCTTCGTTAAGAGTAATAATCAAAACGGATAACTTTTGCTTTTCAGAAGTAGTATTCATCTAATGATTTTTACTGTTCTTCATTTTTATATTCCTGAAAATAAGTCTCCAGTTTTTCAAGCATGAGCTCTAAAGGATATTCGGCATAATACTCAAAAGTATGCTCTTTAATATATTGTTCGGTGTGCTGCTCGTATATTTCCGGTTTTAAATCCTTCAGGTGAATAGAAGAGTGTTTGGCTTCATTTTCAAACAATTGCCAGGTTTCCTTTCGTACGGAAGGCGTAAAAATAGAGAAGGTAGGAATGTCAAGGGCTTTCGCCATATTTACGGCACCGCCTTCATTTCCGATCAGCATATCACATTGTGAAAGTAACGCCAGAAACGGTCGTAATTCGGTACAGTATAAATCAAAAATAATGTGTTTTTTGGTTGCTTCGCTGCAATTATTATAAACTTCCAAAGCCAATTCTTTTTGGTCCGGGATATAATTAAAGATAATTTTAGCATTGGTTTTGGCCACCGTAAAATCAATAATTTTTGCCATTCCTTCCAGAGGATAGGTTTTGTACACTTCGCTTCCTAAAATCCCAAACATAATCAGCGGAGTCTCTTCCGTCTGGATGTTGTACTTTTTCAGGAGGTTTTTGGCTTCTTCAATTTCAGAATCTTTTAAGAAAATTTTCGGTTTGACATCTGTAATTTTTTCAGAAATAAAAGGTTTCAGAAGTAATAACCTGTTTTCAATGGCCAGTCCGTGTTCGGATTCTACGGCATCAAAACGTTCGTACGTATAATTATAGAATATTTTGGTATACCATTTACGATACGAAACTTTATATTTTGCCCCTGAAAATAAGGTAATCAGGTTGGTCTCTAATTTAGAGTACACATCAATGACAGCATCGTATTTTTTTCTACGAATCTGGAAAATAAATTTAAATAAGGAAGGAATAGATTTTCTTACCTTATTTGTTAACGGAATAATAGTGTCAATATTTGGATTTTCTTTCAGTACATCAACAGAATTGGGATAGCACATATAATCAATTGCAGCTTCCGGAAACTTTGTTTTAAGGTTGTTACAGATTATGGTACTGGTTAGCACGTCTCCAATTCTTTTTTGCTGAATGACTAATATTCTCATTTATTTAAAATTCAATTTGCAGGCTAAATTACAAACTATTTTATAAAGTGTGCAACCGTATCGCGACAATAAGGCCAAACTAAATTAAAAAAGTTATATTTTTGTAGCTCATAAATTAAATTTTACAATGAAGATTAGCGGTTTGGTTATTACTTTTAATGAAGAGAAAAACATTGGTAAATGCATTGATGCTTTGCAAAAAGTTTGCGATGAAGTAATTATTGTAGATTCGTTCAGTAAAGACCGCACGGTTGAAATTGCAAAAGAAAAAGGAGCTGTAGTAGTACAACAGTCTTTTTTAGGAGATGGACCACAACGCACCCACGGTTTGCCTTATTGTAAAAATGACTGGATCCTGAATCTTGATGCAGATGAATTTCTTGACAGGGATGCCGAGGAATTTATACTCAAAGAAAAATATCTGGAAGGAAATTACGATGCTTTCAGCTTCAGGGTTAAAAACTTTTTAGGAAATAAACTTATCGATTTTTCGGGCTGGTATCCGGACCATAAAGTTCGTTTTTTCAATAAACAAACAGCAAGACCTTCAGATTCTATCGTACATCAGAAAATCATAACACAAAACGAGAAAAAAGTAGCTGTACATATTTTGCACTACGGCTGGGATTCCTTAGATCAGATTATTGCGAAGAAAAATCAATATTCAGGCTGGCATGCACAACAATTGTTTGATCAGGGGAAGAGAATCAATGCTTTCAAACCCGTTCTGAACGGTACAGTAGCTTTTATTCGCTGCTACTTTTTTAAGAAAGGAATATTCAATGGTATCGAAGGATTGTCAATCGCCATGATCCAGAGTTTTTTTTCGTATATGAAATATGCCAAGCTATTAAAGCTTCAGAAAAAACAATAAAAACAAGAAAACAAGAAATTCCAATAAAAAAATTCCAAATTCCAATTGATAAGTATTGGAATTTGGATTTTTTTTATTTGGAATTTTAAAACTATACTGCTACATCATATTCGCGTAAAGCATTATTCAGTGAAGTTTTCAAATCTGTAGAAGGTTTACGTGTACCAATGATCAGTGCACAAGGAACCTGAAATTCTCCGGCAGCAAATTTCTTAGTATAACTTCCCGGAATTACAACAGAACGTGCAGGAACATAACCTTTCATTTCAACTGGTTCATCACCCGTAACATCTATAATTTTAGTAGAGGCAGTAAGACATACATTGGCTCCAAGAACTGCTTCCTTACCAACGTGAACACCTTCAACAACAATACAACGGGAACCCACAAAAGCACCGTCTTCAATAATTACCGGAGCAGCCTGTAACGGCTCTAAAACCCCGCCAATACCAACACCACCGCTTAAGTGAACATTTTTACCAATCTGTGCACAACTACCAACAGTGGCCCAGGTGTCCACCATTGTTCCTTCATCTACATAAGCTCCGATGTTTACATAACTTGGCATTAAAATAACACCGCTTGAAATGTAAGCCCCGTAACGTGCCACAGCATTGGGTACTACACGAATTCCTTTTTCAGCGTAACCTCTTTTTAGTAACATTTTATCGTGATATTCGAAAATACCGGATTCCAATGTTTCCATTTTTTGAATTGGGAAATACATTACAACTGCTTTTTTTACCCATTCATTTACCTGCCATCCTTCACCAACCGGTTCAGCAACACGTAATTTTCCTGCGTCTAATAGTTCTATAACTTCTCTGATAGCATCAGTGGTAGTAGTTTCCTGTAATAAAGCTCTGTTTTCCCAAGCTTGTTCAATGATCGTCTGTAAAGAATTCATAAGTTTTAATTTTTTGCAAAGATAGCGTATTTGGCCAAAAGCAAAAAAGTAAAACCATTTGAAAATGTTACAGGCGTAACATTTTGTTTTTAATTTGATAAATAAATTTTGGAGAAAGAAAAAGCAATGAACCCAACGTATGATAAATGTTTTTTAGCTGACAAAATATGATAAAAGTCAGATTTTGAGTTTTTACTTCTCATTAGTTTTGCGCCATAATTCAGGTCTTACAAGCGGAATTATCAAATACCAATTACCAGTCCAAACAAACAAATTAATCAGCTAAGATATGAATCAGGAAAATCAGCTTCAGGGTCGAACCATTATTGATAAAGAAGTCTCTTGGGATAAAACCCAGGTTATTATGAGTAAAACAAATGCCTTTGGTATTATCGAATATGCAAACGAAGTCTTTATAGATGTCTGCGGATACGAAGACTACGAGCTTATGGGACAGCCACATAATATTATCAGGCATCCCGATATGCCAAAAGTAATTTTTAAGGTGCTTTGGGAAAATCTGAAGGCAGGTAAAAACTTTCATGCCATTGTAAAAAACCTGGCAAAATCAGGAAGATACTATTGGGTAATTACTGATTTTGAAATTGCCAAAGATGAAAATGGTGTAATCGTAAATTATTTCGGAAGAAGACAGGCGGTTCCTCAGGAAGTTGTCGCCATGCACATTGAGCCTTTGTATAAAAAATTATTACAGATTGAAGCCGCAAGCGGAGTAGAATTTAGTGAAAAATACCTGATTGGTTTCTTAGAAGAAAAGAAAAGAACTTATATTGAATATATCAAAGAATTGATCTTGGAACATGAAAAAACACAATCAAAATCTGCTCATCACGACGAAGTGGAGGAGGAAGACGAGAGAGGTTTTTTTGGTCGTTTATTTGGTAGATAATCCCACTTTTTTTAGGTTTTAAACGTTGGAAGAGTCCGTTTTGAGAAATCAAAGCGGATTTTTTTTTGTAAAATGAAATATTTTCTTTTCCCGTTTGTGCATTTTCCTTTCTATCTTTGATAAAAATTACAAAATGCCAAGAATCCTATCCTTAGATTACGGACAAAAACGTACCGGAATTGCCGTTACCGATGAAATGCAGATTATAGCTTCAGGGTTAACAACAATTCCGACGAGCACTTTAATAGATTTTCTGAAAGACTATTTTTCCAAAGAAAAAGTCGAAGCTGTACTAATTGGCGAACCCAAACAAATGAACGGGCTTCCGTCTGAAAGCGCCTCTGTAATCAAGGGATTTGTGACCCATTTTTCTAATATTTTTCCGGAGATGAAAGTCGTTCGCGTCGATGAAAGATTTACGTCGAAAATGGCATTTCAGACCATGATAGATAGCGGATTAAGTAAAAAACAACGCCAGAATAAAGGTTTGATTGACGAAATTTCAGCCACCATTATGCTGCAGGACTATCTTTCTTCTAAACGTTTTTAGGTATAATTGGATTTAATTTTACTTTTTAGGAAAAAATTATAATTTTCTAACTTTTATCATGTAAAAATTAGTTTTTTTTTGCGATTGAAAAAAGTACCTTTGCACTTTAAAAACAAATTACTGTTATGCCTGACAATACAATACGTTCCAATAGTGAAGTAGTGCTTATTGGAGCTGGAATTATGAGTGCAACTCTCGGATTAATTTTGAAGGAGTTACAACCCGATATTAAAATTGAAATTTACGAAAGATTAGATGTTGCAGCAGCCGAAAGCTCTGATGCATGGAATAATGCGGGAACCGGACATTCTGCCTTTTGTGAGTTAAATTACACTCCCGAAAAGGCTGACGGAAGTATTGATCCTAAAAAAGCAATCAGTATAGCAGAATCATTTGAAGTTTCCCGTCAGTTTTGGTCGTACCTGGTGCAGCAAAATAAAGTTCCGTCTCCGGAAAATTTCATCAAAAGCGTTCCCCACATGAGTTTTGTCTGGGGAGATAAAAACGTCGAATACCTTAAAACACGTTTCGAAGCTTTACAAAGCAATCCGATTTTTGCTCAAATGTCTTTCAGTACAGATTTTGAACAATTAAAACAATGGATGCCGCTTGTGATGGAAGGCAGGGAAAATAACGAAAAACTAGCTGCTACACACATGCCTATCGGTACCGATGTGAATTTCGGTGCACTGACCAGAAGCATGTTTAATTATCTGGAAAAACTGGATGGTGTTTCTTTATATTTTAATCACGAGGTTAAAAAATTAAATCAGCGCGAAGATAAATCATGGAGAATTAAAATTACCGATTTGTCTACAGGCCAAAAAAGAAAAGCCTATACCAAATTCGTCTTTATCGGAGCAGGAGGTGGTTCACTGCCATTACTGGAAAAAGCAAATGTTCCCGAAGGAAATGGTTACGGCGGTTTCCCGGTAAGCGGGCAATGGTTGAAATGTACCAATCCGGAAGTAATCGCAAAACATCAGGCAAAAGTGTACGGAAAAGCAAGCGTTGGGGCACCTCCAATGTCTGTTCCACATATAGATACACGTGTAATTGATGGTGAAAAAGCACTTCTTTTCGGACCTTTCGCCGGATTTTCGACACGTTTCCTAAAGAACGGATCGTACCTTGATTTGCCATTATCCATAAAAGCAACTAACTTAATTCCGATGTTATCAGCGGGATTCCATAATATACCGTTGACGAAATATTTAATTGAGCAGGTGCGTCAGTCCCCAAAAGACAGAATGGCAGCACTTCGTGAATATTTGCCAACAGCACGTTCCAAAGACTGGAAACTGGAAAGAGCAGGACAACGTGTTCAGGTGATCAAAAAAGATGAAAAAGAAGGCGGAGTGTTAGAATTTGGAACAGAAGTAATCAATACCCATGACGGAACTTTAGCAGTTTTGTTAGGCGCTTCTCCAGGGGCTTCAACAGCAGTTTCCATTATGATAGATTTAGTGAGCAGATGTTTTACTAATCAAATGAAAACACCGGAATGGGAAGCGAAAATGAAAAATATGGTTCCCTCTTACGGTAAAACCTTAAATGATAATCCGGAACTGTTAGCAGCAACCAGAAAACATACTGCTGAAGTTTTAAAGCTTACTAATTAGATTCAGATCTCAGCTATATAAATAACAAATCCAGATGAATTAATCTGGATTTGTTGCTTTTAGTTCTTTCGTGATTTTCAATATTTTTTCTGCCAGGTTACTCATCCAGATCAGTTGTTCAATAACCATCTGGGCTTCCTGCATCTTCGCCTGACGGGTTTCTTTATCGAGTTCGTCATCTGTTGCCAGACGAGTGAAATTAATACGTTTCAGTTCTTCAAATTGCAGCGTCACATCCTCTTTATCAAAAAAAGTATCGGTTAAAATAGTTTCGTTTTTTAAAACTGAAATCGAATGATCTAAATTCAATAGAATCGTTTTAATAATATAATTGAATGATTCCGACGCAGATGTAGTCTGATGTGACTGAATATAAGTCGACAGGGAAGCCAGTGCCGAAAGCAGCGAATGATTCAATACCACCAGTTTATTGACAAGGGGCAGCGTTTTCTGCTTCGATTTCGGTTCCTGCATCATACGCTGAAAAGAGGTCATTAAATTACCAATTTCTACAAAGGCATTTTTTCTTGACAAACGGTAAGAAGTAGGTGTTTCTCCTTTTTTATTATAAAAATCAGCAATTTCCTTCAGATAATTCCTGTTGGCCCGAATCGAATTTTCAATATGAATCGGAGTATTTATAAACTCCCATGCAGGCCATAAAAACTGGTTGGCAAGAAAAGCCAGAATGGCTCCGGTAAGCGAATCCAGTATTCTGAACTGAATTACTTCTACAATATTGGGAGTCAGAATCCCATAAATAAAAACCACATACATCGTTACGAAAGTGGCGCTTATTTTATAATTAATCTGTGTAAAAGAGATACCAAGCAGCATGCAGACAATAGAAAATATACTCAGGGCGACATGGTTCTGAACCAGGGATACAATTCCGAATGCCAGTAAACCGCCCAATACAGTTCCGAAGATTCTATTGTAAGAGCGCTCTTTTGTCAGTCCGTACCCCGGGCGCATAATGACAACGATGGTCAGTAAGATCCAGTACACATTCTGGAAAGGCAGAAATTTTCCAATAAAAAAACCAATCAGAATCGTAATCGTCAACCGAAGCGAATGCCTGAAA
This sequence comes from Flavobacterium cupreum, assembly GCF_003996965.1. GTDB lineage: Bacteria > Bacteroidota > Bacteroidia > Flavobacteriales > Flavobacteriaceae > Flavobacterium > Flavobacterium cupreum. The sequence continues at coordinate 393,035 of NZ_QWDM01000002.1, forward strand.
ATAGAGGAAGAAAAACTCATATTCTCAATAAGTGTCCGCAACGGATAGTATTGCGGGGTCAGAAATTTTTCCAGCTCTTTGTCCTTGTCTTTTAATTTATAAGACTGCATGGCAAGTGAGAAAGCCCTTTGGATAATCTTAATTTTTCCGACCTGGTTTTTAGCATATTTCAGCATATTCGTCAGCATCAGTACACCTTCGCTGGCTTCCTCTTTTCCTAAGCTTTTTTCATAGTCAAAAATGGCAAATTCAAGAGCGTCTATTTCATTTTTCAAATCATTTTTATCTACATAAGCAGCAATATGATTGACATTTTTAGAAAGTTTTTTTAAGGTCGAAGCCAGTTTATAGGCAACATTCTGATACGTTCTCAAAACTTCGGGATGTTTGTCAAATTTCTCAAGTAGCCTGTTATGGTCAAATGAAGTATATAAAGCGAGTTCCTGAATTTCAATCAAAGTAATAAAGACAAGCAGCATTTTGCGATTCTGGCTTGTGGCGGCAGAGGTACTCTGGTTGCCAATTAAAACCTTTCTCAGGTCCTCATTGATTAGATTTAACTCCACCTGAAGGGCCAGTTGTTTCTCTGTTATCTTTTCGCGATTGGCTTCAGGGCTCCATAAATCACCTCTTAATTTTAAATATTTGGCCGTTAACTTTATGCCTTCGGCAATTTGTAATTCAACATATTTATAAGGCTGTACAAAATGAAATACAAGAGATACAATCAGATATAAAATACCGCCGACAAATATAAAACCCGAATATTCAACAGCATCCCAGCCTTCATGCAAATGACCAAAAGAGAGCGAAATAGAAAGTAAAGCAGAAAATGATACTAAAGTGGCGCGTTGGCCATAAACAGAAATCATACAGCATAAAAACAACAATAATCCTAAAAACGGATAAAATAAGAACGGAAACGGATAAGCAAGATTTACGAGTAAATTTACTCCCGAAACGATAAGCGAAGCCACAATAAGGCCTTTTATCTTATGCACCAAAGTGCTCGGTATATCACTCGGATAGGTATAAAAAGCCCCTAAAGCAATGGTGAAACCGATTTCAAAATGTCCCAGGAAATTTAAAATTAAAACAGGAACAACCGAGGCAATCGTTACTTTTGAAGCATTTAGAAAAGAGGTGCTGTTGGTGAATTTCGCGATACGATCAAACATATATTGAGGTTTACCAGCAAAGGTAAGAATTGTACGAATTATTTTGGCACAATTATAGATGAGTTTTTAATAAGCATGTAAAATTGATATTTATATGTTGTTTAGAATTATTCATTGACTATTTTTTACTATTTTTGCCAGCTGAATTATGAGAATAAAATTCAGTGTTTTCAGTAGATAATACATAAAATAATACAAATGATTTTACCAATTGTAGGATACGGTGATCCGGTTTTAAGAAAAGTGGGTGAGGCAATTACGCCGGAGTATCCAAACTTAAAAGAGATATTAGCAAACATGTATGAAACCATGTATAATGCTTATGGTGTTGGTCTTGCCGCGCCACAGGTAGGGATGGCAATTCGTTTGTTCGTAATTGATACAAATCCTTTTAGTGATGATGAAGATTTATCAGCAGAAGAACAAAATAAACTGAAAGGTTTCAAAAAAACTTTTATCAATGCCAAAATCGTTAAAGAAGAAGGGGAAGAGTGGAGTTTTAACGAGGGCTGTCTGAGTATTCCTGATGTTAGAGAGGATGTTTACAGAAAACCAACGGTTACAATTGAATATTGTGAAGAAGACTTCGTGATGAAAACAGAAGTTTTTGACGGTTTAATTGCAAGAGTTATTCAACACGAATACGACCATATAGAAGGCGTTTTGTTTACAGATAAAATATCTTCTTTAAAAAAGCGTTTGATTCAGAAGAAATTAAAAAATATTACGGAAGGCAAAACGTTTCAGGATTATAAAATGAAATTTGCCGCGGCTAAAAAAGGGAGATAATACTTTTGAAAAAATAGACCATAAAAAATAAACGAAATTCTTAATACAAATTATAATAAACATGAATTTAGAAAAAATATTAGCTGTTTCCGGGAAACCAGGTTTATATGCTTTAAAAGTACAGACTCGTACAGGATTTGTAGCTGAATCATTGACAGATGGAAAAAAAATCACTGTAAGCTTAAAAAGTAACGTAAGTTTATTGTCTGAAATTTCAATTTATACCCAGGATGGTGAAAAACCGCTGACTGAAGTAATGCAGCGTATTGCTGCTAAAGAAAACAAAGGTCAGGCGATTTCCCATAAAGAAGATAATGCAACTTTGGCGGCGTATTTTAAAGAAATTTTACCTGATTATGATGAAGAAAGAGTGTATCCGTCTGATATTAAAAAAGTATTAAACTGGTACAATACACTTCAGGCAAAGGGATTAGTGACGGATGCTGCTCCCGCTCCGGCAGAAGATAAAGAAGAAGCTCCGGTGGCAGAAGAAAAGCCAAAAAAAGCTCCTGCAGCTAAAAAAGCTCCTGCAAAAAAAGCAGCTGCTAAAAAAGACGAATAGTATACTTTACATTCAAAATATAATAATCCTGTTAAGATGTTTTCTTGGCAGGATTTTTTACTTTTACAACATTCGGTTATATCACCAAAAAAACATTTCAAAAATGAGTAAAGAACTTCAACTTCAGGCTTTCGAAAGATTATTAATTATCATGGATGAACTTCGTGAGCAATGCCCGTGGGATAAAAAACAGACTTTGCAAACGCTGAGGCACCTTACAATTGAGGAAACCTATGAATTAGGAGATGCCATTCTGGATAATGATTTAAATGAAGTTAAAAAAGAACTCGGAGACTTATTGTTGCATATCGTTTTTTATGCTAAAATAGGCAGCGAAACCAACGATTTTGATATTGCTGATGTCTGTAATGAAATTTGCGAAAAACTGATTCACCGTCACCCTCATATTTATAGTGATACAGTGGTAAAAGATGAAGAAGAAGTCAAGCAAAACTGGGAAAAACTGAAACTTAAAGAAGGGAAAAAATCGGTGCTGGAAGGAGTTCCGAGAAGTTTACCGGCTTTGGTAAAAGCAAGCAGAATTCAGGATAAAGTAAAAGGTGTAGGTTTTGACTGGGAAGAGCCACATCAGGTTTGGGATAAAGTACAGGAAGAATTAGAAGAACTGCAGGAAGAAGTAAAAGCAGGAGATCAGGATAAGATTGAAGCCGAATTTGGAGATGTACTATTCTCTATGATTAATTATGCCCGATTTTTAAACGTTAACCCGGAAGATGCCCTGGAGCGTACTAATAAAAAGTTTATCAAACGTTTTCAATACCTGGAAAGTAAAGCGGGCGAACTCGGAAAACCCCTGATGGATATGACCTTAGCAGAAATGGATGTATTTTGGAACGAAGCAAAAAAACTATGATTATTCAGCCAGTTTTTTTAAGGCTTTTTCATTTTTAAGCACAATCTTTTTACCTATTAATTCAATAAGTTCAAGCTTATTGAAATCTGATAATAATCGAATGCAGCTTTCGGTTGCAGTACCAATCATTCCGGCCAGTTCTTCTCTCGTAAGCTGAACCTTTAAAGTTTTGTCTGTATTCTCGCCAAAAGTGGCATGCAAATATAATAATGTTTCGGCCAGCCTTTGTTTTACGGTCTTTTGGGCCAGCGCAATCTTATCGTTTTCAGATTCTTTCAAATCTTCACAAACCGTTTGCATCAGGTTCATTGAAAACTGATTATTATTGTTGAAAAAATGAATAATTTCTGCTTTTGGAATAAAACAAACTTCCATGTCGGCAACAGCTTTTGCAGATAAATTAGCCGGTTCATTACTAATCATGGACCGCTGACCTAAAAGCTCTCCCGATTTAACCAGTTTTACAATCTGGTCTTTTCCGTTGGCGCTTAATTTTGAAAGTTTTCCAATACCGTCTTTTACACAAAAAACACCATTAGTGATTTCGCCTTCCTCAAAAATGGCTTCCCCTTTTTTTATACTGTAGGTTGTTTTGCTGTTAGCCAATTTAATAACTTCCTCTTTATTCAAAGCTTTCAGAGAGGTAAGCTGTCTTACGATGCATTGATCACATTTATTCATGGCAAATAGTATTTACTGCAAAATTAACCATTATTCGGCTTCTATAACCTACTTATTGCAGAAAATGCAGGAAATAATTTATAGCTGTCTTTTCCTTTTCCTTTTCCCGGGTTTGAAATTATAATTTAGTAGCGCATGATAAATGTCATATTTAAAACCTTTAGCAATTTATAAACTTTGCATAAGTTAAAAAAAACAAATTATGAGCGAGCAAGGTTGTTTTCATTGCGGGTTAACCATGACCAAAAATGAAGAAGTCAATTTTGATGAAAAAAAGTTTTGCTGTAACGGCTGTAAAACGGTTTACGAAATTTTTAGCCTTCATAATTTAACCTCGTATTATGATTTTGAAAAATCACCCGGTGCTACTCCGCAGGATATTCAGGGTAAATATGACTTTCTGGAAAATGAAACGATACTATCCAAAGTACTGGAATTTCAGGAAGGAAAAACCGCTATTGTTTCCCTAAATATCCCATACATCCATTGCAGTTCCTGTATTTGGATTTTGGAAAACCTTAATAAAATTCAACCGGGAATAAATATTTCACAGGTTAATTTTCCGGAGAAGACAGTCAGGATTACCTTTGATTCTGAGATTGTTTCCCTTAAAACAATTGTTTATATGTTAAGTTCAATAGGGTATGAGCCCTATATTAGCTTAGAAAATTATGAAACAGGAAAAAATAATGTAAACCGTACGCTTACATATAAATTAGGAGTTGCGTTTTTCTGTTTTGGAAATATCATGCTATTGTCGTTTCCTGAATATTTTGAAATTAAGGAATTTTGGCTGGATAATTACAAACCCTTTTTCAGGGCCCTGATTCTGATCTTGTCACTGCCCAGTTTTTTATATTCGGCAAGCGGTTATTATGTTTCAGCTTACAAAAGTATAAAGGCAAAAATGCTGAATATTGATATTCCAATCGCCTTGGGGATCATTGTGATGTTTGTCCGAAGTACTTTCGATATTGCAATGGATTACGGTCCCGGCTTTTTTGATAGTTTGACAGGTCTTGTTTTCTTTATGCTGCTCGGGAAAATGTTTCAGATTAAAACCTATAGTTTTTTAAGTTTTGAAAGAGATTTTAAATCGTATTTTCCTATTGCTGTTACGCGTATTAATCCAAATGCATCGGAAGAAAGTGTCCCGGTGTACGATATCATAAAAGGAGACAGGTTAATCATCCGAAATCAGGAATTAATCCCGGTTGATGGTATTTTAATGAGCGAAAAGGCTGAAATTGACTATAGCTTTGTGACAGGGGAAGCCGTTCCGATTACCAAGAAATCCGGAGATAAAGTTTTTGCCGGAGGAAAACAAATTGGCAAAGTGATCGAAATGGAAGTTTTGCATTCTGTTTCCCAAAGTTACCTGACACAATTATGGAGTAATGAGATTTTTCAAAAAAATGTACAGCAGAAACATAAAACAATTACAGATGCTATTAGCCGTTATTTTACTCCGATATTATTATTAATCGCATTTACCGGTTTTGGATACTGGATATTTATGGATGCCAATACCGCTTTTAATGTTTTCACGGCTGTACTTATTGTAGCGTGCCCGTGCGCATTGGCCTTAACGGCACCTTTTACTTTTGGAAATATTCTGAGGATTTTAGGAAAACAGAAATTATACCTGAAAAATGCTTTAGTTATTGAGCAGTTAGCAAAAGTAGATACGATAGTTTTCGATAAGACAGGAACAATTACAACCAATAAAAAGGCAACTATCAATTATGAAGGAAGTGCAATTTCTGCTGAAAATCATATCCTTATAAAAAATGTACTTCGCGCATCAAATCATCCGTTAAGCAGGATGCTTTATGACTTCTTGCAAGAAGCTGAAAAGATAAAAACAGATGACTTTCAGGAAATAACAGGAAAGGGAATCCAGGGTTCTGTTGCTAATAAAGTAATCCGTATTGGCTCTTCAGAATTTGTTGAGGCACCAATTTTTGAAACATCGGAAATAGAAAAAACGTCCCTGCACATTCGTATAGATAGCATGTATTACGGTAGGTTTGTCTTTCGGAATCAATATCGGGATGGTCTTGAAAAACTGTTTCTGTCTTTAAGCAAAAAGTATCAGATAAAAGTACTTTCAGGTGATAATGACGGTGAAAGGAGTAATCTCGAAGCCATACTTCCCAAAAATACCGAACTAATTTTCAACCAGAAACCGGAACAAAAACTGGAGTTTATCAAAAGGCTGCAGGAAAAGGGACAGAATGTAATGATGGTTGGGGATGGTCTGAATGATGCGGGAGCTCTGGCACAAAGTAATGTCGGAATTTCCATCTCTGAAAATGTCAATGTTTTTTCACCGGCCTGTGATGCAATCTTAGATGCGAGCGAGTTTTCGCGCTTAGACTATTTTTTAAAACTTTCCCATAAATCAATCCTGATCATCAAAATGAGTTTTGCTTTATCCTTGATTTATAATGTAGTTGGTCTGTCTTTTGCCGTAACAGGTAACCTTCTTCCGTTGGTAGCCGCTATCATCATGCCCTTAAGCACAATCACAATTGTGAGTTTTGTAACCCTGATGTCTAACTATTTTAGCAATAGAAATTTAAGGTGATTATAAATAAAATGATAGTCGTTACAGGTAATTAACATTTATCATTTGTCATGACAATTATCATATTTTATCTGGCTTTAAGCTGATAATTTTGCTAACATAAACTTTAAGGTATGAGTGTTATCTATCTATTAATCACAGTAAGTATTTTCGTTGCAATAGGATTTTTTATTGCTTTCATTATCGCTGTCAAATCGGGACAATATGATGACGATTATACGCCTTCGGTCAGAATGCTTTTTGACGACGAAACCAGAATTACTCCAAAAAAAAATAAATCAATAAACGAAGAAAAACAAATCTAATTATGGAAATGGAACAGTTTTATTATGACAACAAAATTGTAAAAAAATTCATTTACGCTACGATCCTTTTTGGAGTCGTCGGAATGTTGGTGGGGCTCACGTTAGCAGTTATGTATCTCTTTCCTAACATGACAGACGGAATATCGTGGTTAAGCTACGGCCGATTGAGACCTTTGCACACCAATGCTGTAATTTTCGCCTTTGTAGGGAATGCCTTTTTTGCAGGTTTATACTATTCGTTGCAGCGCTTGCTAAAAGCCAGAATGTTTAGCGATTTTCTGAGTAATGTTCATTTTTGGGGATGGCAGCTTATTATCGTGGCCGCTGCAATTACATTGCCTTTAGGGTATACTTCTTCAAAAGAATATGCAGAACTGGAATGGCCGATTGATATTGCAATCGCGCTGATTTGGGTGGTAATGGGGATCAATATGATCGGTACCATGTTGCGTCGCCGTGAGCGCCATTTATATGTGGCTATCTGGTTTTATCTTGCCACATTTGTTACTGTTGCTGTTTTGCATATTTTTAATAACATCGAATTGCCTGTTTCAGCTTTAAAAAGCTATTCCGTTTACGCCGGAGTTCAGGATGCCCTGGTGCAGTGGTGGTACGGCCATAATGCAGTTGCTTTTTTCCTGACCACACCATTTTTAGGTCTGATGTATTATTTTGTTCCTAAGGTAGCCAACAGACCTGTTTATTCTTATCGTTTATCGATTATACATTTCTGGTCCTTAATTTTTATTTATATCTGGGCGGGACCACACCACTTATTGTATTCTGCTTTACCCAATTGGGCTCAGAATCTGGGAGTAGCATTTTCTGTAATGCTTATCGCTCCGTCCTGGGGAGGTATGATTAATGGTCTTTTAACGTTGAGAGGAGCATGGGATAAAGTTCGTGAAGAACCTGTTTTAAAATTCTTTGTAGTAGCGATTACCGGATACGGAATGGCCACTTTTGAAGGACCAATGCTTTCTTTAAAAAATGTAAATGCTATTGCCCATTATACCGACTGGATTATTGCTCACGTACACGTTGGAGCCCTGGCCTGGAATGGATTCATGTCATTTGGTATTATTTACTGGTTAGTGCCCAGAATGACCAAAAGTAAATTGTTCTCAAATAAACTGGCTAATTTTCATTTCTGGATCGGAACTTTGGGAATTATACTCTATGCTTTACCAATGTATGTGGCTGGTTTTCTTCAGGCATCTATGTGGAAACAATTTAATCCCGATGGTACTTTAACGTACGGAAATTTCCTTGAAACAGTAACTCAGATCATGCCAATGTACTGGATGAGAGCTATTGGAGGTACTTTGTATTTGGTTGGTATGCTTGTATTGGTTTATAATATCATAATGACAGTAAGAGCCGGTGAACCGGTAGAAGACGAATTAGCTCAGGCTCCCGCTTTACAACGCATCAGTACTAACAGACTTAACGGGGAAAAATTCCATACCTGGTTAGAAAGAAGACCAATTCAGTTGACGATTTTAGCAACAATAGCTATTTTAATTGGAGGTGTAATTCAGATCGTACCTACAATTATGGTCAAATCTAATATTCCAACAATTTCAAGTGTAAAACCGTATACACCATTAGAACTCGAAGGACGTGATTTATACATCCGTGAAGGCTGTGTTGGCTGTCACTCACAATCCGTTCGTCCGTTTAGAAGTGAGGTAGAACGTTACGGTCCACAATCTAAAGCAGGTGAATTTGTTTACGACCACCCGTTCCTTTGGGGATCAAAACGTACCGGTCCTGATTTATTAAGAGTTGGAGGGAAATATAATGATAACTGGCATTTTAATCACTTCTGGAATCCGCAAAGTACTTCTGCAGGCTCAATTATGCCGGGTTACAAATGGTTGTTTGACAATGAGCCAATGGATATTTCATTAACTCAAAGAAAAATGCAAGCAATGGTTTCACTTGGGGTTCCTTATACAGCCATCGAAGTGGCAAACGCACAACAAACATTGAGAACTCAGGCAATCGCTATAGAGAAAAGCTTAGAAAGTGATCCTGATTTTGTGAAAAGTTATGAGGATAGTAAGAAAAAAGCAGCTGCCAAAGGGGAGAAATTTACACCGATGAATGAAAGAGAGATTGTTGCTCTGATCGCTTATATACAAAGACTTGGTACAGATATTAAAAGTAAAAGAAACCGCTAAAAAATAAGGGTTATGTTCGAACAAATAAAACACAATATGGAGAATATCAAGGGTATAGAAATTTACCCGATTCTTTCCCTTCTGATATTCTTTTTCTTTTTTGTAGGCCTGGCCTTTTGGGTATTCTCTTATAAAAAAGAAAAAATACAGGAAATGAGTGAAATCCCTTTGGATGAAGGATTAGTTTAATTTCAAAACATAAATAAAATGAAAAAATATTTCCCGGTATATGTAAGAGTCCCTGTAATTTTCTTCATAGTCTTTGCTTTGTTAGAGTATTTTATAGACTCCGGTGACAGGGCTGCATTTATAAAATACCCTATGGTTTCGGTCTTTTTATTTGTATTCCTATTTATTCTTATTGCGATAGAGATTACGTTAAGTGCCGTTAATCGTGTGATGTACCAATTGATGACAGCAGAAGAAAGGGCAAAAGAAGCGTATGAAAATAGCTTGCCTTTTAAGGAAAGCAGCTGGTATAAAAACCTGATGCAAAAACTGACGAAGACACAGCCAATCGAAAGAGAAGGTGATTTGTTGATGGATCATGATTATGATGGAATTAAAGAATTAGACAACAATTTGCCACCATGGTGGGTCTATCTATTCTATATCTGTATTGTTTTCGGAGTGGTTTACGTGGCGCGTTATGAGATTTTCGGAGGAGATGATCAGGAAATGGAACTCAGAAAAGAAATGGCTCAGGCAAAAATGGATGTCGAAGAATATCTAAAGACTGCACCGGATTTAATGGATGAAAAAACGGTAGTTTTATTAACGGATGCACCAAGTCTAGAAGCAGGAAAGGAAATTTTTACCACCAATTGCGCAGCGTGTCACCGTGCTGATGCAGGCGGGCAAATTGGACCCAATCTGACGGATGATCGCTGGATCTTAGGTGGCGGAATTAAGAATTTATTTCATACCATAACCAATGGTGGCCGTGATGGAAAAGGAATGATTTCCTGGAAGGGGACTTTAAAGCCAAAAGAAATTCAAAAAGTGGCAAGTTATATTTTGTCTCTGCAGGGAAGCAATCCAAAAGATCCAAAAGAATCTGAAGGTGAAATTTGGATGGATGAAAATGCGCCAAAAAAGGATGCGGCAGCAAATAAAACGGTAGATAGTACCGAAGTTAAATAACAAAAAAAATGTCAAATTTACCAGACGAAGCATTTAGAGATACCATTGGAACCATTGATGAAGGTGGTAAGCGGAAATTTATTTTTCCCAAAAAACCGTCTGGTAAATTTTATGAATACAGAAAATGGGTTAGTTATGTATTGCTTGCCATATTAATTGCTAACCCATTTATAAAAGTAAACGGTAACCAGTTCATGATGTTCAATGTTCTGGAACGTCGGTTTAATATTTTCGGGTTCCCATTTTGGCCACAGGATTTTTATCTTTTTGTGATATCGATGTTGGTGGGAGTGGTTTTTGTTATCTTATTTACAGTTGTTTTTGGAAGAATTTTTTGCGGATGGATTTGTCCCCAAACTATATTTTTGGAAATGGTTTTTCGAAGAATTGAATATTGGATTGACGGAGATCGTGGCTCACAATTACGATTATCCAGACAAAAATGGGACACCGAAAAAATTCGTAAAAGACTATTAAAATGGCTGACATTTTTTTTGATTTCATTCGGAATCGCCAATGTCTTTTTGGCTTATCTCGTCGGAAGTGATACGTTATTCCTGATGATGGAACAGGGGCCAATAGCACAGGCAAGTAATTTTATTGCCCTGCTTATTTTTACAGCTGTTTTCTATTTTGTTTTTGTGTGGTTCAGGGAACAGGTGTGTATTATTGCTTGTCCTTATGGTCGATTACAAGGTGTACTTTTAGATAATAAGTCAATAAACGTTGCCTACGATTTTGTTCGGGGTGAAAAAGAAGTAGGCCGGGCAAAATTCAATAAAAAAGAAGACCGTGCGTCAACAGGAAAAGGAGATTGTATCGACTGCCACCAATGTGTACACGTTTGTCCAATGGGAATTGACATAAGAAACGGGACACAGTTAGAATGTACCAATTGTACCGCCTGTATGGATGAATGCGATGCCATTATGGAAAATGTGGGTTTACCAAAAGGTCTTATCCGGTATGCTTCTGAAGATGAAATCGAGAAAAAAGAACCTTTCAAATTCACTGCCAGAATGAAGGGCTATACAGCAGTTTTGTTCATTTTGTTAAGTGTTTTTGTGGGGATGTTGTTTTTAAGAACAGATGTTCAGGCCATTATTTTACGTTTACCAGGGCAACTTTTCCAACACAAAGGAGAGAAAATCAGCAATGTGTATACGTATAAGATTGTCAATAAAACAATGAAAGACTACCATGATATCCATTTTGAATTAATCGGACAAAAAGGGACTATTCAAAACGTGGGAAATCAACATTTTAAAGTGTTGAAAGAAGGGATTTCGCAAGGAACTCTTTTCATAGAAATCGATCAGGTTCTCTTAGAAAGTGATAAAACCAAAGTGAAAATTGGAATTTACAACGGAAAACAGTTGCTGGAAACATCTACAACAAATTTTCTGGGACCAAGGAGTTTTAATTAAAATAAAAATACCATGAAAATTAACTGGGGAACAGGAGTAGTAATCGCTTTTGGATTATTTATGACCTTTATTCTGTATTTTGTTTTTGAAGTGCAATCGAATAGTAAATATGATAACGATCTGGTTGTCGAAGAATACTACAAACATGATTCGCATTTTCAGGACGAAATGGCACGAATTCAAAATGCACACGATTTAAAGGAAAGACCTTCTATGTATTATACAGCTGAAGGACTGTTGATTACATTCCCTGATACATTCGTAAGTGAAAAAATAAAAGGTAACGTATTGCTGTATCGTCCATCAAACAAAAAATTTGATTTTAATACCTCAATTGTATTAGGCGGTAATTCTCTGCTGATTCCTCAGACAAAATTAATTAAAGGACGCTGGGATGTCAGTATGGAATGGCAGTACAATGGAATAAAATATTTGTCTAAGGAAGTAATTTATGTAAATTAATAAAGGGCAAAAATGTTGTATTCGGCTTTTATATTCGGACTGATTAGTAGTTTTCACTGCATTGGAATGTGTGGCCCTATTGCTATGATGTTGCCTGTCGACCGTCACAATGAGGCAAAGAAGGTAACTCAGATTGTAACCTATCATTTGGGAAGATTAACGGCTTATTCAACTATCGGATTAATTTTTGGATTGTTGGGAAGAGTTTTTTTTCTGGCAGGATTACAACAAAAACTGTCCATTTTTATCGGTTTGGCCATGATACTCGTGGTTTTGATTCCGGAAAAAACATTTTCAAAATACAACTTTTCAAAACCGGTATATAAAGTTATTTCAAAAATAAAATCAGGTTTAGGAGCTCATTTTAAAAACAGGAGTTATAAATCACTTTTCATAATTGGCCTGCTAAATGGATTTCTCCCTTGCGGAATGGTGTACGTAGCTCTATTCGGGGCTGTAGCAATGCAAAGTGCCGGCTTTGGAATTTTATATATGCTTTTATTCGGACTAGGAACGGTGCCATTAATGACAATCGTTTTATACATCAATTCAGTTATAAAAGCATCGTTTAGGAATAGAATTCAAAAAGTAATTCCTTATGTAGCGGTGGTCATTGGAGTGCTGTTTATATTAAGGGGTTTAGGACTCGGAATTCCTTATTTATCCCCGTCAAATATGAGTTTATTTGTGCAACAGACTCCAAATTGCCATTAAAAATAATTGTATTTAGACAGTCATCGAAAACAAATTAGTTTCCGGTGATTTTCTTTTTAAATGTAAATCAAATGCCATACAAATATTACGGACAAAAGGTCTTCCGGCTTCCGTAATTGTGATTTTATTTTCTTCAATGCAAATTAAATTATCTTTTTCTATTTCTTTCAAATTCAGTAAAACATCCGGAAGTTCATTAAAATAAAGGTTTTCGTCCGTCCAGGAGGTTTCAAATTCACAAGTTAAATTTAAGATGTGTTTTCTAATAATCAGATCTTCATCAGTAAGGATATGACCTTTTACAACAGGCAATTTATCCCATTCCAGTAATTGATAATAATCTTCTATATTTTTAGTGTTTTGCGCAAAACTGTACCAGCTGTCACTAATAGAAGAAACTCCTAATCCGATCATAAGCTTAGTTTTAGAAGCACTATAACCCATAAAATTTCTATGCAGCTTATTGTTTTGTGAGGCTTTGTATAAACTATCAGAAGTTAAGGCAAAATGATCCATTCCAATTTCGTGATAGCCGTTTTTCGTAAGCAATTGTTTTCCAATTTCATAAAGTTTTCGTTTTTCGGCATCTTTTGGAAGGTTTTCGTCATTAAAACCACGCTGACCGTTTCCCTTTATCCAGGGTACATGGGCGTAGCTGTAAAAAGCCAGTCGATCCGGTTTTAAGGAATTTGTTTTCTCCACGGTATCCACTATATTTTCGATATTCTGAAAAGGCAAACCAAAAATCAGATCATGCCCGATAGAAGTATATCCAATTTCTTTTGCCCAAAAAGTTACTTTCGCCACATTGTGAAAAGGCTGTATTCTATGAATCGCTTTCTGAACTTTTTCGGCATAATCCTGAACACCAAAACTTACACGACGGAAACCGAGTTCATATAATTTTTTAAGTTGTTCGTACGTCGTATTATTAGGATGGCCTTCAAAACTAAATTCATAATGCGCCGCTTTATTGGCAAAGCAAAAAATGCCATTGATAAGATGCTCTAAATTATTTGAAGAAAAAAACGTAGGAGTACCTCCGCCTAAATGTATTTCTTTTATAAATGGCCTTTCCGGAAGTAATCTGCAATATAAACTCCATTCTTTTAAAAGGGCTTTTATATACGTTTCCTCAACAGCATGATTTTTTGTAATTCGTTTATTGCAACCGCAAAAGGTACACATGCTTTCGCAAAATGGCAAATGGATGTATAAGCTTATTCCGTTTTCAGAATTGCTTTCTGAAAATGTTTTCTGAAAGGATTCTTTCCATTTTTGTTCTGTAAAATTGCTTTCATCCCAATACGGAACTGTTGGATAACTGGTATATCTAGGGCCAGGAACGTTGTATTTTTGAGTGAGGGAAATTTTCATAAAAGTGGATTTTGAATCTGTCAAAATTAGTTGTTGAGGTTAACAGATAAAATGATAATTGTCATATTAGCAGTATAAAAAAAGAGACCCATAATTGGGTCTCTCGGGTGAATTAAATAACTAACATTAAATAGAATCCTGAATAATTTTAAGCCATTTTTTGGCAAACATATGATCTTGATAAGCACTTATTTGTTTGATGCGGTCGTCATCGAAATCATAAAAAGGAATTACAATTTTCTTTTGGCTTTCTTTTTCCTGAAATTCAAAATCAATTTTCAGGATAGTATCTGAATTTGAGTCAGAAGTTAAAACCAGCTTACAGGAGGAAACTGTTTTCAAATCAACATAGACTGATTCCTGTTGATTGGGATTGAAATTCATCAGTATGAATTTTCTGTTTTTCTGATCCAGGACAAGCGTTTTGTTGCTTTGCGATTCTGTTAAATCAAAATCCTGTGGGTGATTTGGATTGAATCTTTTTTTGATGTCTAGAATTTTTGCTTTATTAACGGCACTTGTACGTGCAGAAAAATATACCGGGATGGCTACTATGACCGCAATCACAATACCAATTATAGTTACACTTGTATCCATTTTTGTTTTATTAATTGAATGAAATAATAAACAGTTTTCGTTTTGAAAACAGTTTAATGATTTGAGAAGAAAGGATTCTTCCGATTAAGAATTCAAAAAAATAATTACCAAAAATAATGGAATGGAAAGAGCAGAAGTAATACTCTTTTACTCTGGTTTAAGTGCTGATTGGCAAAGTTTGTTACTGATTTTACAGCCTGATGACCAGGAGTGGTCATCAAAATAGCGTCAAACCATTTCGCTACTCCAGTGTAGCTGGTTTTGACATTTGCAGCAAATTGATAACTTGCCTGAGGTTGTATAAAGGCTAAAGAGTCTGGTGTATCAACAGAAAAAGCTGTATCCGTTTTTTGACTTTCGTTTTTTTCTACGGCAATATCATTCGCCTGGGAAGCGAAGAAAGCTATAAGCAAAAGTGAAATAAAAATAACGGTTTTACGAATCCAGTTCATAGCGGCGAAATTAATGCATAAAAGACAATTAAAGAAATTCTGCAGCATTAATTAACGTTTAAATGAGACTTTATTATCTTATCCTCAACCGTTTTTTGATACGATTGAAGATAAAACAATGTTATTGTTGCATTTTGAAATAATAATCGGCGGAGTGTTTTCCTCCACCATAAAATAAAAAGAAAATACAAGCCAGCAACACAACTACGGCTAAAATTAAACTTTCTGAGTGCATATGTCCCAAAGAGTTAACCAGAACAGCTCCGAATAATATCGGTAGCTGTGCTGCAATCGCCCAGCGGGTCAGTAATCCGAAGAAGATCATAATTCCTCCAATCATATGGGCTGGCGCAATGTAATGTAAAAGGAACATTCCGCCGCCAAATTGGTCTATAGGAGAAATTAAATCATGCAGATACTGAACGTTGGTTACAAATGAAATCCCCTTCATAAATAAAAAAACACCCAATACAATACGTACTAAATCAACTGGTAAATAAGTGTGCGCATTGGCCCATTTATTTAAGCTTTTTACATTTTCCATGATACTACGTGATTAAAATTGTACACTAAGTTACTAATTTTTAATCATATATGTATTTTTAAGTACCTGAAAATAAGTTTTTTACTTTTTAATTAACGCATTTTAAGAATCCCTTAAAAATTATACCTGAATCACACCCAGATTAAATGGTTTTTGAATAGGAGCGTGATTGGCTGCTTCAATACCCATTGAAATCCAGGTTCTGGTGTCTAAAGGATCAATAATAGCATCTGTCCATAATCTTGAAGCGGCATAATATGGGGAGGTCTGCTCGTCGTAGCGTGCTTTTATTTTTGCAAATAATTCTGCTTCTTTGGCTTCATCTACAATTTCTCCTTTTGCCTTAAGCGAAGAAGCTTCAATCTGAGCGAGTACTTTTGCGGCCTGAGTTCCTCCCATAACGGCAAGTTCTGCACTTGGCCAGGCGAAAATTAATCTCGGGTCATATGCTTTTCCGCACATGGCATAATTTCCGGCTCCATAAGAATTACCAACAATTACCGTGAATTTAGGTACGACTGAGTTGCTTACCGCATTTACCATCTTGGCGCCATCTTTGATGATTCCGCCATGTTCAGATTTTGATCCGACCATAAAACCGGTAACATCCTGCACAAAAACCAGTGGAATTTTCTTTTGGTTGCAATTGGCAATAAAACGCGTGGCTTTGTCGGCACTATCAGAATAAATAACACCACCAAACTGCATTTCGCCTTTTTTGGTTTTTACCACTTTTCTTTGGTTGGCTACAATACCTACCGCCCAGCCATCAATTCTGGCATAACCGGTAATCAGTGATTGTCCGTATCCTTCTTTGTAGGCTTCAAATTCGGAATTGTCAACGAGACGATTGATGATTTCCATCATGTCGTACTGCTCGTTTCTGGCCTTTGGTAAAATTCCGTAAATATCCTTTGGATCCAAAGCTGGTTTTTCGGCTTTGATCCTGCTGTAGCCGGCCTTATCGAAATCGCCAATTTTGTCGACAATGTTTTTTATTTTGTCTAAAGCGTCTGCATCATCTTTTGCTTTATAATCGGTTACGCCCGAAATTTCGCAATGGGTTGTTGCCCCGCCTAAAGTTTCATTGTCAATTGTTTCCCCAATGGCTGCTTTGACCAGATAGCTTCCTGCCAGAAAGATACTTCCGGTTTTATCAACGATTAAAGCCTCATCACTCATAATTGGCAGATAGGCTCCACCGGCAACACAACTGCCCATTACAGCAGCTATCTGGGTGATTCCCATGCTGCTCATTTGAGCATTGTTTCTAAAAATGCGGCCAAAATGTTCTTTGTCCGGGAAAATTTCATCCTGAAGCGGCAGGTAAACTCCTGCACTGTCTACCAAATATATAATGGGCAATCTGTTTTCCATTGCTATTTCCTGGGCACGCAGGTTTTTCTTTCCCGTTATAGGAAACCATGCTCCGGCTTTTACCGTAGCGTCATTAGCTACAACAATGCATTGTTTTCCTTTAATATATCCTATTTTTATCACAACTCCTCCGGATGGACAGCCACCGTGCTCGGCATACATTCCGTCTCCGACAAATCCTCCGATTTCAATACTTTTGGCGTTATCGTCCAATAAATAATCAATACGTTCGCGGGCAGTCATTTTGCCCTCGGCATGAAGTTTTGCAATTCGTTTTTCGCCGCCGCCTAATTTGACTTTAGCAAATCTTTGTTTTAAATCAGAAAGTAGCAATTTATTGTGATCTTCGTTTTTATTGAAGTTTAAATCCATAAGATATTGATGTTTTTACAAAATAGTGTGTGCTAATTTACAAAATCAATTGAAATAAATATAATAAACTGAATTGTTTACAATTGAAATTTTGTCGCTTTTTAAATTTAGGGCAAAAAAAAACAGAAGCGAACTTCTGTTTTTTATATATTTTTCAATTGTTTGATTATTTTTTAGAATCGCAAACCATTCTTTTTAAGATGGCCCATTGTTTTAAGGCGTCACGAGCTTCTACAGCAGGATATCCCAACATGGTTTTTCCGGCCGGAATATCGCCAACCACTCCTGATCCGGCACCGACAATGGCTCCGTCACCGATAGTCGTATGGTCTTTGATAGAGGCGCTGCCGCCAATTATTACTCCGTTTCCTAGCGTTACAGAACCAGCCAGACCGCTGTTTCCTGCCATGATACAAAATTTACCTAATTTACTGTTGTGTCCTATCTGAACTAAGTTATCAATTTTACAGCCATCACCTAGAATGGTAGAACTGAATTTTCCACGGTCAACACAAGTATTTGCTCCAATTTCAACACTGTTTCCTATAATTACATTTCCGATTTGTGGAATTTTTACCAGACCTTTTTCACTGCAAGGACGGAATCCGAAACCATCTGCTCCGATTGTTGCATTTGGATGAATAATACAATCGTTTCCAATATGACAACGCTCACGAATCACTGCTCCAGGCCAAATCACTGTATTTTTGCCAATTGTACATTCGTCTAATATAGTAACGTTTGGATAGATGGTAACATTTGCTGCAATCTCTACTTTTGGTCCAATATAACAGCCCGCACCAATTCTGCTTCCTTCACCGATAACAGCTGTTTCGTCTATTACTGCTGTTTTGTGAATGTCATTATGAAATAACGGGGTAGGTGGTGCAAAAAGAGCCAGAATCTGTGACATTGCAAGGTCGGCATTCTTTACTTTAATAAAAGCGCGATTATCACCCGGTTCAATTGAAATATCTTCATTAACGACTGCTATTGAAGCTTTTGAGGCTTCCCATAACTTCTCGTATTTTTTATTTCCTATAAAAGAAATTTCAGAAGTCGTTGCTTTTTCTAATTGCTCTGTAGCTGTTACACTTTGAGATGTAGTGCCATAGATTACACCTTGTATTACTTCGTTAATCTCTTGGATTGAGTAGGATTTCATAGAATAGATTAATTGATTGTGGGGGTTATTTTTCGCCAAATAAAATCAATTAGATTTAAATTACCTAATCTTATTTTGAAGTTTTTTAAGTTACTCTTTAAATAATAGTTTAAATATTACAAATTTAACATAATAACTACAAAATTTTTGGATGTTATGTAATTTGTTGAATGCCAGTCTATTTTAAAGCTGACTTTGATTTTATCATTCCAGTTGAAATTTTGTTGCGAAAATAATATCTTAGTTGTTGATTACCATGTTTATATGCTAAAAGTGTTTGGGCTGTATAGTAACCTGTGGATGGGATAATTATTCCTTTTTCATACAATGAGGCAAAAGACTAAAAATTAGGGCTTCTGATTTTAATTTAAAAAACGAATTTTTTAATTATTTTTTATAACCCGCTAAGGGTTAGTAGGAAACGAAAAAAAATCAATTTTATGTTTTTTTATAATAGCTATAAATTTATTTTAAAAATAGTAGTATTAATAGTATAAATAAAGATAACCAACTATTTTATTTTCGATCAGCAGTGGCAAGATTTGTGCTTAAAATTGCGTATTGATTTCAACAGTAAAGAGTAGAAAGAAAAAAGCGATCCGTTTTATAAAAGGGACCGCTTTTCAGAATTTTTAAATTTATTAATTACTCTTTAATTTTAGAAAGAGAAATAGCATTGATACAATACCTTAATCCGCTTGGTTCAGGACCATCAGGGAAAATATGACCTAAATGTGCATCGCAGGTATTACAGGTTACTTCAACACGAATCATTCCGTATGATTTGTCTGCGTGATAACCAATGGCGCTTTCTTTGATCGGCTGCGTAAATGAGGGCCATCCAGTTCCCGACTCAAATTTTTCGCTGGCATCAAAAAGTAATGTGCCGCAACATTTACATTCGTAGATTCCCGGATCAAATAAACTGCATAATTCAGAGCTAAAAGACCTTTCAGTTCCTTTTAAGCGCGTTACCTGATATTCTTCAGGAGTTAAAAGCTGTTTCCATTCTTCTTCGGTTTTCTCCACTCTTTTTTCAGGAGCGGGATTTCCTTTATTTGTAAAACGAATTACATCTGCCCATTTTATCATAACTTTTTTTTTTAGTTTCAAGTTTCAAGTTTGAGGTTTCAGGTTTCAGGTCTCAGTTTACGCTTACGGTACTGTGACTGCTCCCGATAGTTATCGGGAGCGACTGCAAACTTATTCCTCCTCCCTTTGTCCCATCATCATTAGAAATGCTTTCAGGAAAGGATCGATATTTCCGTTCATAACGCCATCGACATCGCTGGTTTCATAGCCTGTACGGACATCTTTTACCAGTTTATAAGGCTGCATAACGTAATTTCGTATTTGCGAACCCCATTCGATTTTCATCTTTCCGGCTTCAATATCAGCGCGTTGTGCCTGTTGTTTTTTTAACTCAATTTCATATAACTGAGAACGTAACATTTGCATGGCACGTTGCCTGTTGTCTTGCTGTGAACGTGTTTCAGAACACTGAATCTGAATTCCGGTTGGTTTATGGACCAGTTGTACCTTGGTTTCAACCTTGTTTACGTTTTGTCCTCCGGCACCACTGGAGCGGGAAGTTGTAATTTCGATATCAGCCGGGTTAATGTCAATTTCAATACTGTCATCAACAAGCGGGTAAACATAGACAGATGCAAATGAAGTATGACGTTTGGCATTACTGTCAAAAGGTGAAATTCGCACGAGACGGTGCACGCCGTTTTCTCCCTTTAGATATCCAAAAGAATAATCTCCTTCAAACTCTAAAGTAACCGTTTTGATCCCTGCTACCTCGCCAGCCTGAAAGTTAAGTTCTTTTATTTTGAATCCATAGCTTTCTCCCCACATGATGTACATACGCATCAGCATTCCGGCCCAGTCGCAACTTTCAGTTCCGCCTGCACCCGCAGTAATCTGAACGACAGCACTCAGGCTGTCACCTTCATCAGAAAGCATATTTTTGAATTCTATGTTTTCAATATGCGTCTGCGTCGTGTTATAATGCTCATCTAATTCTTCAGCGGAAAGTTCCCCTTCCTTATAAAAGTCATGAGCAAGCTGTAATTCATCTGTTAGCTCGATGGCTTTATTGTAGTCTTCGATCCATTTTTTCTTGTTTCGAAGGTTTTTTACAATGATTTCAGCTTCTTTGGCATTGTTCCAAAAGTCAGGAGCGAAGGTTTTTTCTTCTTCGTTGGCGATTTCGATTAGTTTGGCATCAACGTCAAAGATACCTCCTCAACGCACCAAGGCGCTCCACAATACCTTTTATTTGTTCGGTAGTTGTCATAAATTAATACTAGTTTTATATGTTTTTTATAAATATTACGTTAATTTGGTTCTGGGATATTCACACGTTAAAGTTTATTAAAACTTATCTCGAATAACTATCAGTAATACGTAATTTTGTTGTACAAAAATAAGACATAGTTTTTAGAATATGGAAATAAATTTAATTAGCGATACCATTACCAAACCTACACTCGAAATGTTGCAGTATATGTTTAATGCCCAGGTTGGCGACGACGTATACAAGCAAGACCCTACAGTCATTGAACTTGAAACCAGAGTAGCGGAATTTTTTGGAATGGAAGCCGGACTTTTTTTTCCGTCTGGAACTATGGCGAATCAGACAGCAATCAAATTACATACGCAGCCCGGTGAGCAATTAATTGCCGACAAATATGCACATGTTTACAATTACGAAGGTGGCGGAGTATCTTTTAACAGTGGCGTTTCCTGCTGCCTGATAGAGGGGCATCGTGGAATGATTACTGCATCTCAGGTGGCTGCGGCAATCAATGATCCGGAATCTTATCATAGTCCGCTAACCAGTTTGGTTTGTGTGGAAAACACCACTAATAAAGGCGGTGGTGCCTGTTATGAATTAGAAGACCTGAGAGAAATAAAAAAAGTCTGTGATGCCAATAATTTGAAATTTCATCTGGATGGCGCGAGAATCTGGAATGCATTAGTGGCAAAAAGACAAAATCCGAAAGAATTTGGAGCTATTTTCGATACCATTTCAGTTTGTTTGTCCAAAGGATTAGGAGCTCCAATCGGTTCTATTTTGTTGGGAAGCAAAAGAGATATTCATAGAGCGTTGAGGATCAGGAAAATACTTGGTGGAGGAATGCGTCAGGTGGGTTATATGGCTGCGGCGGGTTTGTATGCTTTGGCACATAATATCGAAAGATTAGCCGAAGATCACAGAAGAGTGAAAGAAATTGCCGCAATTTTAAGTACAAAATCCTGGGTATCGGCGGTAGAACCCGTAGAAACCAATATTTTGATCTTCTCGTTGGCCGAAGGTTACAGCGATCAGCTGTTAATAGAAAAACTGAAACAGAAAAACATTTTAATCAGTTCAATGGGGCACAACAAACTCAGAATTGTAACACATCTGGATTATAAAGAAGTCATGCATACGTATGTGCTTGAGACGCTTTCGAAGATTTAAAAAAAAAGGTACAAAGTAGCAAAGGTTCAGAGATACATAGGGTTAAAAAAAAGACGCACTTTGTGCGTCTTTTTTTTGTTTAGAAAGCTCAAAAAGGTTTACAAAATAAAAACCTTTGGACCTTTGTTCCTCTGAACCTTTGTCCCTATTTAAAAAGATTATCCATTCCCGGAATCATTGGCATATCCATTTTTGCAACGGCATCAAGTTCTTTTTCGTTTACACTTGTTGCTTTTTCAATCGCTTTATTTAACGTTACAATTAAGTAATCTTCCAGTTGTTCTTTGTCCTCCAATAAAGAGTCATCAATAGAAATAGCTGTCACTTTTCTATTAGCGGTTAATGTTACCTTCAATAATCCATCAGCGCTTTGTTCGTCGATTAGGACAGTATCAAGGCGTTTTTTTGTATCTTCAATTTTTTGTTGGGTTTCTTTAAGTTTACCCATCATTCCCATTAAATCCATTTTTGTTGATTTTTAAATTATTTCATACAAAATTAGTATATTGCTGTGTGAAATCAATATAATATTTTATGAAAATATTAATTCTGTTCTATTGTGTTTATAGTACTTTTGCTCCTTCTTATATAAAAACTAATGCTTAATTCATGCCAAACGATATAATTGCCCCAAAGGCCAACATAATTCCTAAAAAATTAAAAAAACATAAAGAAACCCGAATCGATAATTATTTCTGGCTAAATGACAGGGAAAATCCTGAAGTTATTGATTATCTGAACAGGGAAAATGCTTATTACGAAAGTATGACAGCACATACAAAAGATATTCAAAATGCGTTGTATGAGGAAATGAAAGGAAGAATTAAGGAGGATGATTCGTCTGTTCCGTATTTTTATAATGGTTATTTTTATATCACACGTTTTGAAACCGGTCAGGATTATCCGATTTTTTCAAGAAAGAAGGGAAGTCTTTCCGCAGCGGAAGAAATTTTATTCAATTGCAATGAATTAGCAAAAGGACATGCTTACTTTAAACTGGGAGGTCTGAGCATTAGCCCGGATAATAAATTTGCAAGTTTTGGTGTTGATATCGTCGGGAGAAGAATTTACACAATTCAGATCAAGAATCTGGAAACCGGAAAAATACTGGAAGATAAAATCGAAAATGCCACAGGAGGATCTGTCTGGGCAAATGACAACCATACGATTTTTTATACCAAGCAGGATGAAGTGACTTTAAGGGCTGATAAGGTTTTCAGGCATAAATTAAATACCGATTCAAAAGAAGATGTATTGGTTTATAATGAAACCGATGATACTTTTAATGTTTCCATCAGCAAAGAAAAGTCAAGAAAATACATTGTTATAGGCTCAGGAAGCACTTTGACAACTGAATACAGAATTCTGAACTCCGATAATCCGGATGGGGAATTTGAAGTGTTTCAGCCCCGCGTACGTGGTTTAGAGTACAGTATTTCGCATTATGAGGACTCCTTTTACATTTTGACCAATAAAGACAAGGCTACGAACTTTAAGTTGATGAAAACGCCTGAAAATAAAACAGTAAAGAAGCACTGGGTAGATCTTATTCCGCATCGTGAGGATGTTTTGCTGGAAGATATTGAAATTTTCAGAAACTATTTAGTGGTAGAAGAGCGTTCCAACGGATTAAATCATATTCGTATTATGCCCTGGAGTGGAGAACCGGATTTTTATCTGCCATTTGGAAGCGAAACGTATAATGCGTATACGACAACCAATATAGATTTCGATACCGATATACTGCGTTACAGCTATCAATCACTCGGAACACCTTCTTCTGTTATTGATTTTAATATGAAAACCAAAACCAAAGAGATCTTAAAAGAGCAAGAGGTTTTAGGAGGGAAATTTGATAAAGAAAATTACGTTGAAGAGCGTATTTGGGCTACCGCGAGAGACGGCGTAAAAGTTCCGATCTCTATGATTTACAGAAAAGGACTGGAGAAAAACGGAAAAAATCCATTACTGCTTTATGCTTATGGATCCTACGGAATCACAATGGACGCTTATTTTTCGTCCACCAGGCTTTCTTTGTTAGATCGTGGATTTGTTTTCGCAATCGCCCATATCAGGGGAGGAGAGGACTTAGGAAGACAATGGTATGAAGACGGGAAACTGTTAAAAAAGAAAAATACCTTTACAGATTTCATCGATTGCTCTAAATTTGTAATTAACGAAAAATTTACTTCTCCGAAACATTTGTATGCAGAAGGAGGATCAGCGGGAGGATTACTGATGGGAGTTATCATAAATGAAGCCCCGGAATTATATAACGGAGTTATTGCTCAGGTACCTTTTGTTGATGTGATCACGACGATGCTTGATGACAGTATTCCGTTAACAACAGGAGAATATGATGAATGGGGTAACCCAAACAACAAAAAATATTATGACTATATGTTGTCCTATTCGCCTTATGACAATGTAAAGACACAAAATTATCCAAACATGTACGTTTCTACAGGATTGCACGATTCACAGGTGCAGTACTGGGAACCAGCCAAATGGGTAGCCAAATTGAGAGAGCTGAAAACAAATAATAATTTTTTGTTTTTAGATACCAATATGGACGCCGGACATGGCGGTGCTTCAGGAAGATTTGAAGCACTAAAAGACTTAGCAAAGGAATTTAGTTTTTTATTAGATTTAGAAAAAATTAAAAGCTAATTAGAAAATTTTTGTTAAATTTGCAACCTATCGAGGTTATTTAAAAATACCTTTGATTAACTATTTTTTTATGAAAGAAGAAATAAACGCTTATAATAATGTTTTAGAGTTAATAGGTAACACCCCACTTATTAAGCTAAATAAAATCACCGAAGAGTTAGAAGGAAATTTCTACGCAAAGGTCGAAGCTTTTAATCCGGGACATTCCTCAAAAGATAGAATAGCGTTATATATTATTGAAGAAGCCGAGAAAAAAGGAATTCTTTCTCCCGGAGACACCATAATCGAAACCACATCTGGAAATACGGGATTTAGCTTAGCAATGGTAAGCATTATAAAAGGTTACAACTGTATTTTGGCAGTAAGCTCAAAATCATCGAAAGATAAGATTGACATGCTAAGAAGTTTAGGAGCCAAAGTCTATGTCTGTCCCGCGCACGTTTCTGCAGATGATGAAAGGTCTTATTATAATGTCGCGAAACGATTACACGAAGAAACCAAAGGTTCGGTTTATATCAATCAATATTTTAATCAGTTAAATATTGATGCACACTACAACACTACAGGTCCTGAAATTTGGGAACAGACAAAAGGGCAAATCACACATCTTGTTGCCTGCAGCGGAACTGGAGGAACGATCTCCGGAACAGCAAAATTCTTAAAAGAACAAAATCCAAATATTAGAATCCTGGGTGTCGATGCTTTCGGATCCGTATTGAAGAAATACCACGAAACAAGAGAATTCGACAACAAAGAAATTTATCCTTATCGAATTGAAGGTTTAGGTAAAAACCTGATCCCGTCTGCTACAGATTTTGATATTATTGATAAATTCATAAAGGTGACTGATGAGGAGAGTGCCCACTCTGCAAGAGAAATTACCAGAAAAGAAGGGTTATTTGTAGGTTACACTTCAGGAGCAGTAATGCAGGCTATTAAGCAATATGCGGAGGAAGGCGAATTTACTAAAGAAAGCAACATTATTGCTATCTTTCCTGATCATGGTTCGCGTTATATGAGTAAAGTATTCAGCGATGACTGGATGAACGAACAAGGTTTCTTTGACAGTGTTAATGAAGAAGAAGTTCAGAAAATAGAATTTGTAAAATAGTTTAAAGACTTTTAGATATAAAACTCCATTCGCAGAAGCGGGTGGAGTTTTTTTTTGTTTTTGGAATTATTTCATAAAATATTTTATCTTTTAATTAAATCATCAATTCTGGTTATTTAAACGATTATTTAGGTTAGTTAACGGAAAAATTTCTCTCCGGCTGTATTATAATTTAGTTTAGTAATGTTAAAATGACACCTTGTTTTTAATATGCTAAATCTAAAAATCGCTACTCGTCCTTTTTGTTTGTAATTTTCTGAACCTTGCTGCCAAACACCAATTCACGAATCTTAAAAACGCACTTCCAATTAAGTATAAGATTTTGATTAGTAGAAATAGTTAGTTTATGTTGTTTTAGTAAATATTAAATTTTGAATTGAAAAGCCTCTTGAAATTTAACATCAAAAGGCTTTTTTGTTTTTATTTATGTGAGAATACTGTACTTAAATGTAAGAAGTGTTTGGTGATATTGAATTAAATTTATAGTTTTAACAAATTTTTAAAAAGTATCGATAAATATAATTGTTATTTGAAAATTATCAATTTTGATTATTTTAAATTAGTACTGAATAAAATTTGCTTAAGGCACTGGAAGCAATGCTGTTAAAAATAGGCCCTTAAAATTTATAATATGAAAAAATTATTACTCACTTTAATGTTTGTAAGTTTTTTAAATACGAATGCACAAAATCCTGTCCAGGAATTTAATTTCAATGGGAATTTAAATAATAAAGATAATACGATTTCCTTTTTGGGAACCGCTACTTTTGTAAACGACAGAATGGGTGTTGCCAAAAGTGCTCTCCGGCTGACTAACAAATCTTTTCAGGCAGTAGTTGGTGATCTTCCGCAAGGCAATAAACCCAGGTCGATATCTGTCTGGGTGAAATTTAATGCGATTACTGCACCGCATTATATCCTGGGGTATGGTGGCGCAGTAACAGCGCAATATTTTGGATTACTGCAACAATCTTCCTCCAATGGAAATTCTGATTTAAGTCTTGCAGGCTGGGGAACCGGAAATGATGTAATCGTTTCAGTACCGCTTGCAAAAGAGGTTTGGTATCAATATAGCATTACGTACGATGGCAGTACTTCAAAAGTTTACCGAAATGGTGAATTATTAAAATCCGTAGATGGAATTCCACGTTTGACAAAAGGCTATATTCTGAACCTTGGGAAATTAAACGCGACGACTGCTATAAATGCCGATATTGATGATCTTAGGCTATATAGTGTGGCTATGACAGATGAACAGGTAATGGAGTCTTATAACAGCTCAAAAGCGCTTGCTCCGGCTGTGACAGAAACAGCTCCGGTTTTCAATACAGTAAAAAAAGCTGTTGCTGTCACTACGAAACCTGTTATTCCGGCAAAAACAACAGCCGCAGTAACCCCGACAACCGAGGCTAATAGTGGTTCTAAAACTATTGAGGTTTTTTCACAGGGCAAAAAAATAATGGGAAGCAACGCTGCAAATATTGGTGATTTGCCCGAAGGGACTTATTTACTGAAGATAACCAACAATCCCTCGAAAAAATAAATCAGTTCGTTTTATAGTAAAAAAGCCTTCCGAAGTTGTACTTCAGAAGGCTTTTACTTTTTTAATTTGATTTTTTTTAGCTTATTACACTAAGCACTACAAATAGTATTACCAGAATGATTACGGCGAATTTGGTGTATTTTGATGATTTCATTGGATTGGTTTTTAATTTAAAGAATTTTGACTGTTGCAAATATAATAGTTAATCTGGTTTTTCATAATTAAAACAATGTAAAACAAAAAAAGCCCTGAAATTTCAGGGCTTTTTATTTTTATGCAGGTGCTTTTATTCTTCTTTCATCGTATGATATACGTTCATTACGTCATCATCTTCTTCGATTTTTTCGATTAATTTCTCGACATCTGCGATCTGAGCTTCAGTAAGTTCTTTGGTAATTTGAGGAATACGTTCAAAACCTGAAGATAAAATTTCCAGACCTCTGTTTTCCAGTTCTTTTTGTAAAGCACCAAAACTTCCGAATGGAGCATAGATTAAGATTCCGTCTTCGTCTTCAAATACTTCTTCTGCACCAAAATCAATTAACTCCAATTCCAATTCTTCAGGATCAAGATTGCCTTTTGCAATTCTGAAATTACAAGTATGGTCAAACATAAACTCTACAGAACCCTGAGTCCCCATCGTTCCGTTGCATTTGTTAAAATAGCTTCGGATATTGGCCACTGTTCTGTTATTATTGTCAGATGCTGTTTCAATCAAAATGGCAATTCCGTGAGGTGCATATCCTTCGAACAAAATTTCTTTATAGTTGGCAGTATCTTTATTGCTGGCATTTTTTATAGCGCGTTCAACATTATCTTTAGGCATGTTGGCCGCTTTAGCGTTTTGTATTACAGCTCTTAATCTGGAATTGGCATCAGGGTTAGGTCCGCCTTCTTTAACGGCCATAACGATGTCTTTACCAATTCGGGTAAATGTTTTGGCCATTGCAGACCAACGTTTCATTTTTCTTCCTTTTCTAAATTCGAACGCTCTTCCCATTACTGATTTTTTATTTTGTGATGCAAAAATACGGTTATTCCTTAATTTTTCCAAAATCAAAACTATTCTTTTTTGGAGATAGTTAGAAGTTTATAGATTAAAAAGTTTCAGGTTTCATGTTTCAGGTTTTGCGGGAAACAATAAAATAAAAAATCCATTCGTAGAACGAATGGATTTTTTAGGAAGAATCTAAGAATCTAAGAATCTAAGAATCTAAGAATCTAAGAATCTAAGAATCTAAGAATCTAAGAATCTAAGAATCTAAGAATCTAAGAATCTAAGAATCTAAGAATCTAAGAATCTAAGAATCATTTCGACCCGTTAAACTCCGTAATAATATTCACGGCTTCATTTAGGTACGGATTCGTTTTAAGATTATCTATCTGGTATTGATTGATGGTTTTTTCGGTTGGGTAAACGCCCAGCAAAAATTGATTTACGGTTGAATTATAAACATCTAATGGATTGTTATCATCGTTGAACGTATGAATTTCTGTCCAAAGGGAGTTTATTACCTTTTTCTGCTCAAAAATAGCATCCAGTGTCATTGCAATTTCTGTTTTGGGAACATTTATCATCATGTCAATTTTCTGGTTGATCTTTTTGATGTCATTAAAATAATAATTATCGGCCAATCGGATCGAGCTGTTTTTCGCAATTTTATCGATGACGTTTCGCTTTACATAAGTTTTGTATTTTAAGAAAGGGGCAATGCTGTCATTTTTAATGGCAGTCGGAAAATCGCTTTCCTTTTGGTAGACATCTTCATAGAATTCCGGGAGCACTACATCCGGGGTAACACCCACATATTGATGGCTTTTGCCAGTAACCCTGTAGAATTTATTGATGGTAATTTTCAGGTAGTCCGTGTTTT
The DNA here is from genome assembly GCF_003996965.1 of Flavobacterium cupreum. Lineage (GTDB taxonomy): Bacteria > Bacteroidota > Bacteroidia > Flavobacteriales > Flavobacteriaceae > Flavobacterium > Flavobacterium cupreum. The sequence goes on from NZ_QWDM01000002.1 coordinate 422,500, forward strand.
TATTTTCGTCAAGCGAAAGGATCGTCTGCATGGTAGCTTTCCCCAGGGTAGTACTGCCTAATAGTAAAGCCCGGTTGTAATCCTGTAGAATAGAAGAGAAAAATTCACTGGCTGAAGCGGTATTGCTGTTTACCAAAATTACGATTGGACCTTTGTAGATAAGTCCTTTATACGGATCATTGATCACAGATGCGCCTTGTTTATTGTCAACCACAATAGAAAGGGGGCCGTAATCAATAAACATTCCGGCTAATTTTATGGCTTCTTCCATAGAGCCGCCGCCATTGTCAATCAAATCAATGACTAAACCTTTTATGTTGTCTTTTTCGAGTTTTATTATTTCACGTGCTACATCGTCGGCACAGCCTTTTCGGCTATTTCCGTCTAAATCAGCATAAAAACTTGGAATTTTGATATAGCCAATTTTACTGTCTTTGCCAATTATAAAACTAAAAACAGAATTATCTTCATCTTTCATAACCTGCTTTTCAATAAAGACATCAAAGCTTTTACCGGAATTCCGTTTTAAGGTAAGGACGATATTTTTATTCGATTCCGATAAAATCATTGTTGAAACCGATTCTAAAGAAGAACAGGAAACCTGCAGCGTTTCTTTTTGATTGGAAACCGAAACAATCTGATCTCCTTTTTTGATTTGCCCGGTTTTAAAAGCCGGGCCATTTGGGTCGATTTCATCAATTATGATTTCATTTTTCTCGTTCAGATTCACGGTCATTCCAAGCGATAGATGCTCTTTCGATAAGGAAGCAACAAAACTTGACTTGGAATCATCGCTAAAATATGCGGTATGAGGATCAAAATAAGTACAGAAGAAATTAAACAGCTTTTCGTCCTGTGTGCTTTTTTCTTCCAAAAGGGTATTTATCCGGCAGATTTCATTAGATAAAATTATGTTTTTGGAAGCCGTTTCAATGGATTTGAAATTGGTGTTTAAAGAATCTAAATTATCACTGGTTTCTGCGACATCATCTAAAATTTGATAGCGTAATTTTTTAAGCCATACTTTTTCTACGTTTTCTTTTTGAAGATAGAACGCGAATGCTTTTTTGTAAAACCGAATGGTATCTTTTTTAGTATAATCGATCGGTTCCCCCTGGATCTTTTGCAAAACAGTTTTGGTTCTGATCAGTCCGGCTTTATATTTTGAAGTGATATCGGCTAAAAAACTGCAATCATTCTGCAGAATCAAATCATCTAAATTGAGACGATATTTTTGAGACAGTTCATTGTATTCACTCAGGAAAAAGATATTTCTGGAAGGATCCAGTTCATTAATAAGATTATCAAAAACAAATAGAGACAAGCTGTCGTTTACCGGTTTAGGACGAACATGCTCGGTCTGAATCAATGCATTTATCTTATTTAGTATTTCGCAGGTTTTGTCGCTGGTCTGACTAAATAAGGTACTTGTTGTCAATATAAATGCTAATAGTATTTTTTTCATAGGGAGAAAGTCATCGTTTACACTAAAATTACGGTTATTTTTTGATAAAAGACAGTAATTTCTTTAAAATATCGGCGACCTTTCAAATTTGATAATTATGAACATTTAAAGCCCTCTATACGTGAATTATAATAAAAAAAAATGCATTACACCATAAGTGTAATGCATTTTATATAGTAAACTCAAATAGTTGTGGAGATTTGAGTTTTAAATAATTCTATTTTTTATAAAATGGTAATTTTACCACTTTGGCAGGCACATCATTTTTTCTGATTCTGATGAAGATATCGTTGTCAACCGCGCTATTGTCTACGGTCACATATCCCAAACCAATTCCTTTATTCATTGAAGGAGACATAGTTCCCGAAGTTACCACGCCAATTACAGCACCGGATGCATCAACAATTTCGTAGTCATGTCTTGGTACCGCACGTTCCTGCATTTCAAAAGCTACTAATTTTTTAGTAACACCTTCCTCTTTTTGTTTTTTCAGGTTGTCAGAATTGGTAAATTCTTTGTTGAATTTTGTAATCCATCCTAAACCGGCTTCCAGTGGGGAAGTCGTGTCGTTAATATCATTTCCGTATAAACAGAAACCCATTTCAAGACGCAACGTATCACGGGCAGCAAGTCCGATTGGTTTGATTCCGAAAGCTGCTCCGGCTTCAAAAACTTTATTCCAGATCGCTTCGGCATCAGCATTTTTACAATAGATTTCAAATCCGCCGGAACCGGTGTAACCTGTAGCAGAAATAATGACATCATTGAAACCTGCAAAATCCGCTACTTCAAAATGGTAATAAGCGATAGCAGACAAATCGATAGATGATAGAGACTGCATGGCTTCAACGGCTTTTGGTCCCTGAATGGCCAATAAGGAATAGTCGTCAGAAAGGTTTTTCATTTCAACACCCAAATCATTGTGTGAGGTAATCCAGTTCCAGTCTTTTTCTATATTAGAAGCATTTACAACAAGCAAATACTCTTCTTCTTTCATTTTATAGACAATAAGGTCATCCACAATTCCACCATCATTATTTGGCAGACAGGAATATTGCGCTCTTCCGATGGTTAGAGTCGAAGCATCATTTGAAGTTACTTTTTGGATTAAAGCCAGGGCATTCGGTCCTGTAAGCAGAAATTCGCCCATGTGTGAAACGTCAAAAACGCCCACACTGTTACGAACTGTCTCATGTTCAGCATTAATACCTTCATAAGTAATTGGCATATTATACCCGGCAAACGGCAGCATTTTTGCTCCCAAACCTTCATGTATTTGCGTAAGCGCAGTATTTTTCATTGTGTTGTTTTATAAAATTGTGACGCAAATTTATTTAAAAAATATCGAAATATACTAGTCCAAATTATAAAATTCGTAAAGATTAAGTCTGATTTATTGGTAATTCGCTATTTCTTTCGCTTTTTTTGAACCGAAAAAGTATAACACATTTATCCTCATAAGTAAAACTTTTTTATATAAGAAAATTCTTCTTACTACTTTTTTTTGTAATTTTAAAAGCATAAAGAAAATCAAATGAAAGTACCACTGCAGATCACAAAACAGGAAATCCTAACTTTTTATAAACATATAAATCCTCTAACGCATAAAGGGATTCAGGGCCATGCACTGCTTGTAGGAGGAAGTTACGGAAAGATAGGAGCAGCGGTTTTGGCCTCTGGAGCCTGTCTGAAATCAGGTTGTGGGCTGGTAACTGCTTTTATTCCAAAATGTGGTTATGCCATCCTTCAAATAAGCAATCCTGAAGTAATGGTAGTGACGGATGAGAGTGAAAATTTTATTTCCAGAATAAATTTTGAATCAGAACCGCAGGCAATTGGAATTGGTCCCGGTCTGGGGCAGGAGAAAGAAACGCAAAAAGCATTTTTCGAGTTTTTAAGCACCAATATATGTCCGCTGGTTTTAGATGCCGATGCCTTAAATATTTTGTCACTCCATAAATCCTGGCTTGAGTTATTACCGGAAAACACCATCTTAACACCACATCCGAAAGAATTGGAAAGGCTCATAGGAAAATGGGAATCAGAGAATGAAAAATTCGAAAATACGATCGCCTTTTCAGAGCAGTATAAAATTATTATTGTTATGAAAGGCGCACCGACCTTTATTATCAATCAAAGTAAAATTTACCAGAATACAACGGGAAATGCAGCATTGGCAACGGCAGGAAGCGGAGATGTTCTGACTGGAATTATTACCAGTTTTTTAGCGCAGGGATATTCACCGGATCAGGCTGCACGGTTAGGCGTTTTTATTCACGGATTAACAGCAGATATCGCCCTTCCGGAAACAGGTTATCAGTCTTTTATCGCGTCAGATATCATTAAAAATCTGGGGAAGGCTTTTTTGTCTCTGGATTTTTAAAACTTGAATTTTTAAAATATAAAATCAGAAATCTAAATTCGTAAGTTTGTATTTCAGTAAATACTGCTTATGAAAAACAATTTCGACCTGAGAACGGTAAATGTAACACGTTATATTACACCTTTACGTGAAGGCGGTTCTTTACCTGCTTTGGCAGAAGCCGACGATGATTTTAAATATGTCCTGAAATTTAAAGGAGCCGGACATGGGGTGAAAGCTTTGATTGCCGAACTAGTCGGTGGACAAATTGCCAAAGCCTTAAAATTGCAGCTTCCGGAATTGGTTTTTGCCAACCTGGATGAAGCTTTTGGAAGAACCGAAGCCGACGAAGAAATTCAGGATTTGCTGCAGGGAAGCCAGGGACTGAATCTGGCGCTTCATTTTTTATCCGGTGCCATTACTTTTGATCCTGTCGTAACTACTGTTGATGCGAAATTAGCGTCACAGATTGTCTGGCTGGATGCTTATATTACCAATGTTGACCGTACTTTTAAAAATACCAATATGCTGATCTGGCATAAAGAATTATGGCTTATCGATCACGGTGCATGTTTGTATTTTCATCATTCCTGGAATAATTGGGAACAGCATGCCAAAAGTCCGTTTGCTTTGATAAAAGACCACGTTTTATTACCGCAGGCTTCACTTTTAAAGGAAGTCGACGCCGAATATAAAGCCTTGCTGACTCCGGAAATCCTGGAGGAAATTACCAATACAATTCCGTTGGAATGGCTGCAATGGGAAGATACCGACGAAACACCCGAGGCTTTGCGAAATGTATATTTACAGTTTTTGCTGACCCGATTAAATCATTCAGAAATCTTTGTAAACCAGGCTCAAAATGCAAGATAATCACTTATATGAGTATGCCGTAATTCGTGTGGTACCAAGGGTGGAGCGCGAAGAATTTCTAAATATCGGGATCATTTTGTTCTGCAAAAGAGCTAAATTTATAAAGGTACTTTTTCACATTAATACCGCTAAGATTGAAGCACTTTCGGATGATTTTGATATCGAACAACTGGAATGTAATTTAACGTCACTAGCGAAAATCGCCAACGGAGCCAAAGATGGCGGTCCGATTGCAGAAATGGATATTCCATCCCGTTTTCGCTGGTTAACGGCTATCAGAAGTTCGGCAATTCAGACTTCGAGGCCGCATCCGGGACTTTGTGAGGATCTGGAAAATACGATACAGCGGTTGTTTGCTGAGTTGGTGCTTTAGGAGAGTTTAGAATAAAGAGTATAGAATAAAGAGTATAGAATAAAGAGTATAGAATAAAGAGTATAGAATAAAGAGTATAGAATAAAGAGTATAGAATAAAGAGTATAGAATAAAGAGTATAGAGGAAAGAGTATAGAATAAAGAGTATAGAATAAAGAGTATAGAATAAAGAGTATAGAATAAAGAGTATAGAATAAAGAGTATAGAATAAAGAGTATAGAGGAAAGAGGAAAACTGGATGTTTTCTTTCTAAAAAAATAACCACGAATTACAATAACCTTACGATTGTGTAATCCGTGGTTAAAACTAAAACTAACTAACTCAGATTCTTATTGCCATCATTTTTCAGGTATAGGATTGAAATTGGGCAATAAAGATTTCTTTCAATTAAAACGAACCGCAGGTATTTCCTCCTAATGTTGCGCCCGCACCACCGCTAACATCTGCTTTAACCGCTGATGCAGCCAGTGTTACAATAGAGTAGGGAGGTGTGAAAGCGGTTTTGCTTCCTGCGGTATTTCCGCTTGTGCTTGTAAAAATGTTATCAACCGCTGTAACCGCTGTATATCCGGTCATTAGATCAATAGGCGTTTTTACACCTTCGAAAACATTCTTTTCTACTCGGATATCAGCTTCAAAACCAGCTGCAATACATTTATTGCTTACGGTGCTGTTGAAATAACTGTTGATAATATGTACTTTTCCAAAACGAACTCTTGGCATTCTTTCTTTACAGCCAGGAGCCCACCAGCAACGGGCAAAAGTAATTCTCAATTTTCCACGGTCTCCCGTAGCACCGTCACTTGAACCAATCAGGTTGGAATACCTGTGATCGTCTGAACCTCCTGAACCTCCTGCTTTTGGTGGTTTTAGGTAATGAAATTTAGAATACGTTACTGAAATATAATCGGATTTGTTTTTGATGTCAAAGTTTCCGTCAACACCATCCCTGAATTCGCAGTGGTCTACCCATACATTTGTACATTCGTCAAGAATCGCATTATCCCAACCGTCAGTATCATAAGCACCGGGACCTTCAAAAATCAGGTTTCTGATAATGATATTTTTACATCTTTTAATATTGATAATTCCGGAAGCATCTTTGGTTTGATTCGTAGAAACCAGTTTTGCACCACTTGCACCGTAAATGGTTTTACCGGTCTGATCCTGAAAGGACAATCTTGTCGTAACTGTAATCGTTCCACTCACTTTAATAACCTTTACAGCCGCATTTTCTATAGCGGATTTCAATTGTGCGTAAGTGGTAACCGTTGTTTCTGCCGAAGTTCCTCCGCCGGTTGTTCCCCCATTTTGGGAGGCCCATCCCGGAACCTGGGCACAGTTTCCTACTTTCGCTGTTAAGCCGCTTCCCGCAGAAGTTGCAGTAATACTGTTTTCATCATTTTGTGATGAACCAATTTCTTCGGTATTACAGGCTGTAAAACCGAGTACCAATGTTAACAAAAACATTGAGATTTTTGATTTAAGTTTCATAATTTAAGTTTGGGGGTTTATAATATTTTAACAGTACAAATCTGCGGATAATTGCACCTAAAAAAGTTGAACAAGTTCAATGTTTTGAAAAAATATTTGCAAAAAGCGTTTTTTTAACAATTGGAAAGTGACAAAAACGTCTAAAAAAAGTACTTTTACGTAATCGATTACATTATTTTTTAATTCATTCCAATACTTACGCCCCAAGTAAGAATAAAAGTAAAAACACATGTACAAACCCCTCAGATTAAGTATTGAACGCAAAATTCCATTAACAGATGAAGAATGGAAATTTGTCGTTGAAAAAGCCGAGTTTATCAAACTCAAAAAAAATGAATTCCTGCAAGTTCAGGATTCCAACAGTTCCTATGAAGGCTTTATTTTAAAAGGAGCTTTCAAAACCTACATTTTGAATGACAACGGCACCGAAAGTGTTATTTTTTTCTCCTTCGAAAACGAATGGATGTGTGATCTCGAAAGTTTCTATCATCAAAAGCCTACCACCTACAACATCAAGGCAATTGAAGACAGCGAGATCCTGGTCATTAGCAAGGCCAATAAAACACTATTGTTTGAGCAGGTGCCCAAGCTAATCCAGTTTCATATTATTATGGTCGAAAAAGCCAATATTGCGATTCAGCAAAGACTTTTAGATGTGTTAAACAAAACCTCCAAACAGAGGTATCTGGAGTTTATTGATAGGTATCCACACAAAATAGATAAGATCAACAACAGAAATTTGTCTTCCTATCTGGGAGTTTCACATGAATTTTTGTCGAAGATTAAAAAGAGGTGCTAAGGTGCTAAGGTTCAAAGGTACAGAGTCACAAAGGTTCAAAGGTTTTCTGTAGAGACGCACAGCAGTGCGTCTAACTATAGAGGCACACAGAAATCCAACGTATTGATAAATAATCACGCAAAGACGCAAAGCCGCCAAGAAAATAAAACTTTGCGACTTTGCGTCTTTGCGTGAATATAAAATTCAGTATAAAAAAACTTTGCGAATCTTTGCGTAACCCTTTGCGAACTTTGCGGTTAAACCCTACTAGATTTTCTTTTCTAAAAAGATAAACTCCAAAGGCTCATTAGAAATATTAATATGAATATCGCTTGCCGGAAAAGCTTCCCTTTCTCCGGTTTCAACATAACCGTGGCGTTTGTACCACGCAATAAGCTCCGAACGAACCGACACAACCGTCATAAGAATACTGGACAACCCCAAAGCTTTAGCATGTTTTTCGCCTTCAGCCAGCATCTTTTTGCCGATACCGCCATTTTGCAATTCCGGTGAAACGGTCAGCATTCCCAAATACAATTGATGTTCTTTTTCCACCAGTAAAACCGAACCGATGATCTTGTCGTTGGCTGTATATTTCAGAAATGTATTTTTAGGATTTAAAACGATTTCAGTTAATTCTTCTTCAGTGGTTCTTTTTCCTTCTAATAAATGGGCTTCGGTAGTCCAGCCTTTTTTGGAAGTTTCACCTCTGTAAGCGGAATTGATTAAGGTTAATAATGCCGGAATGTCTTGTAAGGTTGCTTTTGAAATCATGGTAATTATTATGCTGTATTTATTTAATTGTTCTTACTTAACGCGAAGAACAAAATTAGGATATTTAGGATTGGATTTAGCCGAAATTTTCGAATTAACTACAGGGATTCCAATATTCCATAGAGGCATTTATTAGAAAATTGAATCGTAATATTTTCCTTTTTTTGATTTTCAATAGCTAATAAATCATAAGGTTCCAAATAATACGGCTTGTCATTAATTTTAATAACTGTTGTTTGTAAAGAAAATAAAACTATGATCTGAGCATTACAATTCTGATTACGATCTGTTATTTTGAGTTTAGGATTCGATATTTTTTTAGAAACCATCCAGTTAAAATCAATCCCTTTTGTATAAGAAGTTACTTCATCATCCGAATTAAATTCCATGATTTCATATTTCTCGTATACTTTTTTCTCTTTGTTTATCTCAATAGGTAAGGAGTTATCAAGCATAACCAGATATCGGTGATAGCCCTTAAATTTGGTAAACACTGAAGGCACTTCCGCTATTACAGCACTGCTTATTCTGAATACAAAATCCCTATCGCTATAGTTTGCTGTTTCCGGATATATCATATATTCATATGTCAATCCGCCACTCCAAACAGAGGCTGTAGTTTCTTTTTTAGGAAAAAGACGTAGGTTCATTTTTTAGTATTTTGAAATGAATGTCGGGATTTTGAAAGTTTCTCTTTTTGCGTTCACGAGCTTGACAACCGTCTGCAATATTAATGATGGAATATATTGTATTGTTAGTTTCAAAATCATGGTATATGATGCTGTATTTATTTAATAGCCTCCTGCTTTAGCTGGAGGAACAAAATTATGATATTCAGGTTTGGCTTTAGCCGAAATTGCTAGTTTTTTGGCTAAAGCCATTTTGAGATTTCATTTATTGACCTCCAGCTAAAGCAGGAGGCAATTCAAAAAAGCTAAGCGTTAATTTAATAATATTTCCCCAAATAAGAGGTCACACAATCATTGGAATTTCCAGAAAAATCTAAAGTGTGGTATTATAGAGCCACGCTTTTCTAGTTTGGAACATTTAACTTGCAAAAAAAAAACAGTCATTTATAACTTTGAGAGACTGTTGTAATTAATTTGTAAAGCTTTATTATTATGGAAACGATAAAGGAAAAACAAGATTGGAGAATTGCATCAGAAGTTGAACTGATTTACAAAACCAAAATAAAAGCCTCTGAACGACCTCACATCATTTCGTCGGTAGCAGCTTATAAACTGGCTTTAAAATCCTGGAATCCTAATAAAATAGAGTTTTTAGAGCAGTTTAAAATTCTTCTGCTGAATAAGTCAAATAGAGTGCTGGGGATTTATGAAGTATCCACAGGAGGCATAACGTCAACTATTGTAGACCTGAGATTATTATTTACTGCGGCACTCAAAGCAAATGCTACCGCTCTGATTATGCTGCACAATCATCCATCGGGTAAAACACGCCCTTCTGCTGCCGATAAACAGATTACTAAAAAAGTAAAGGAAGCAGGTATTATTCTGGATATAGAAGTTGTAGATCATTTAATTATTAGCCCGGAAAGCTATTATTTTTTTGCGGATAATGGTAATATCTAAACATCTATGAGTTTTAATTGAAATGTTACTCCGCAGTGGCCATTATGATTTTTTCAGAGAAATTATTGAATGGGAAGTAAACGTTTGAAGATATATTAAATTGAAAAGAGACCTTTGATGAGGTCTCTTTTTTTAGTTTCTTAATTGCTATCGAGAGTTACTTGCTATTTTTTGTATAATTTATAAAAGGCTTCAGACGTGTTCATAACAAATTCTACATGAGCATCGTAGCTATTTTGATTAGAAAAATCAGAAATTAATGTTTGTGTTTTGTATGGATGAATAATTGTTCCAGGAATTCTATTATATACATTATTCAATTCCTCAACCAAAGTTTCGGATATTTTTTTTTCCTTAGAAATAAGAATATAAAAATAATAGGAGTTTACAGAAACAGCCCAAATTATGAAATTTTCATTTTTAATTCCTACGTCTACGGCACCACATCTCATAGATGTAGGATATATTTTTATACCATTTGTGATCCAAGGAGTAATTATGTCTAATATTAGTATTACATTTCCCCAAGTTTCATTGCCATTAAGAATGAAATGCTTAAAATTTTCAAAATAGTTATCTTCACTCTTGATTGTTCTCGAAGAATTAAAAATGGTTTTTAATAAACTTCTTAGAAGTAAATCGTAATCATATTCAAAAATAAACTGTTTCTTTTCTTCATGAAAGTTTTTAAAATATTTATCGTAAAGAGAGCAAAAATAAGAATCGAGTTTTGAGAGTTTTTCGTTATTACATTTTGAACAAACATCAGAAATTACAAGTTCCGATGTAACAAATTTATCTTGGCTACCAATGTATCTAAATGTTAGGTTTGGCATTCTTGTAATTAAACATTTAGGCCAAATATGTTCCTTCGTAAGTTTGGTTTTTATATCACAATATGCACATTTTTTCATTAAAGACAAGAGTTGATTAAATCGCAGGTATATGAGTCACTTTTCTGTTAACGCGAGCGTCTCGCTCGTATGTACTTTATGTTCACGAGCGAGACGCTCGCCTAGCAGGGGAACTTTAATTTGTAATATTATATTGTTTTTTTATTGATAAGTATATCGGATAAAGTGTATCACTATTTATTTCTTTTAATTTTATATATTTAATTCCTGTAAGTAATTTAGAAGGCATTACATCATCAAATATTACAGGTAATATTTGTTTGTTTAATGATTTTGCAATTTCTAACTCATTCTCTATCCACTCTGATTTTTCAGAATTTTGAGAGGTAATTAATAATATTTTATTAACATTCTGTATGTTTTTCTTTATCTCTTCTTGAATGTTTTCGCCAATGTTTATTGTATTATAATCAGTTAATACCTTTATACCAAAATCTACAAGTCCTTTTTCAATTTCCATTACTTTTTCTTTATCCAAATGTGAGTATATTATGAAAACCCTACGTTCTCCCCGCTCTTGCACGAAGGAAACTAGCGGTCTTGAACTGTTAAATTTAACGCATTTAATCTTTCAGTTTTATTTGAACCTATTATATTTTGATAAGTTTCTTCTAATAATTTTACTTGCTTATCTTTATATCCGCTTTTATTTTTAACATTCCAATAAACACTATCATTATAAATTAAAAGTATTTCCATATCTGTAATATCAAAGTCTACGAAGCTTAATTCTTGATAGATTTCATTGGATATTCTAAAACCATCAATTTTAGCTACATACTCATACCAAATTTTTCCTTCTGGATTTGTATCTGAAATTATATTAAAATCCAATTTTTCTACATTAACTTTAAAAGTTTTAAATAATAGATTATAAAATTTTGATGCTTTAATAGAGTTATCAATTTTATCAATCTGATTATTTCCTTCTTCAGGATTAACTTTTCTCAATATATTTTCTAATAATTCTTCCGATTTTTTATTGAGTAATGTTAAGTTATCGAGAGTATTTAAGACTATTTTTGTTTCATTTTGCTTTAGTCTTTCATTAAGAAAATTAAACATCATGCCAGCCCATTGCTTTTTTAAGCTTAATTCAATTTCTCTAGCAAATTCAAAAGGAAAAAAACCATTATTTACCGATGAAAGTCGTACTGTATTTATGAACTCAAAAATTTTCTTAGCATGCTTTTGATTTTCAATTGATGGAAAAATTATTTTGTCGATAATATCTTGATTATCTTTATTTTTTTGATAAAGACGGTGATCTTCATATACTTCTCTTTTTATGAAAGTAAATACAGGTAAATTTTTTACGCGAGCGGCTTCATATTCTGCATTAGTAATCGATTTTTTAGGATCTGAAATATAGTTTCCTCCAAATCTGCCTCCAATAACTAAAATAAACATATTGCAGTTTTCTATTTCATTAACGCAACATTCATGTGTATGTAAATCAGGGTGATAAAAAATATCTCCCCTTTCGCTTAAAACAGTTTCATAATTGCAACTTGTAATAAATTCAGAAAGATTGTCTCTAATTTGCGATAAATCATAACAAGTTGAACTAATAAAAATTCTAGGATTTGCCATTTTAAGTTTGAATGTTAGTTTTATTTTTTAATCCAAAATAACAATTTAATTTACAATTAACCTATCAAGAAACTACAAATTAAGTATACAATAAATCTGTTTAATCTGTGGTTTAAATATTTTTTAAGAAGAGTAATTTACCCCAAAAATGCCTTCAATTCCTCATAAGTCTTAATCTTCACACTAACTTTCTCCTCATTCATAACACTCTCAATTTGTTCCGGAATCGGAAGTGTAATGCCCAGGGCAGGTTCAACCACATCCAGAAACTTAATAGGATGCGCCGTTTCTAAGAAAACGCCAATGGCATTCTCGTGTTTTTGTAACTCTTTTTTCAAACCTAAATAGCCAACAGCACCATGGGGTTCTGCGATATAACCATCGGTTTTGTAAATTTGTTTTAGGGCTTCAAGCGTTTCTTCATCGGTATAACTGTAGGAGGAGAAATCTTTTTCGAAAGCTTTTAAGTCATTGTTATACAATTCCTGAATTCTGATGAAGTTACTTGGGTTTCCAACGTCCATAGCGTTTGAGATAGTCGCTTTGGAAGGTTTTGGCTCGTATTTTCCACTTTCTAAAAATCTTGGTACGGTATCGTTTACGTTGGTAGACGCTACAAAATGTTCGATAGGCAAACCTAATTTTTTTGCCATAATTCCGGCGCAGATATTTCCGAAGTTTCCACTTGGGCAAGAGAAAACCAAGGGTTTGTTCTGGCTTTTCAGTGCTTTATACGCAAAGAAGAAATAGAACATTTGCGGCAGCCAGCGCGCAATATTAATCGAATTTGCCGAAGTCAGGTTTTTATGCGCTAAACTTTCGTCCAAAAACGCTTTTTTGACCATATCCTGGCAATCGTCAAAAACACCGTCAACTTCAAGCGCTTTAATATTTTTGCCTAAAGTCGTCAATTGTTTTTCCTGAATATCACTCACTTTTCCGGATGGATATAAAATCACGACATCGACACCTGCAACGCCTAAAAATCCGCTCGCAACAGCTCCGCCCGTATCTCCGGAAGTCGCTACCAGAACCGTATTTTTACTGTCTTTTTTGTCTTTGTTAAAATACGCCAGGCAACGGGACATAAATCGCGCTCCAACGTCTTTAAAAGCCATAGTCGGTCCGTGGAATAATTCCAGCGAATAAATGTCTTTTTCCACTTCCACCAGCGGAAAATCAAAGGATAAAGTGTCGGCTATGATTTCTCTTAAATGATCCTCCGGGATATCATCGCCTACAAATTGCTGAATCACATCAAAAGCAATATTATGATGGGTCAGGTTTTCGATTACATTAAAAAAAGCAGGATTTAAAGGCGTAACTATTTGCGGAAAATACAATCCTTTATCGCTTGCTAGTCCTTGTATGACAGCTTCTTTAAACGAAACTTCGGGTGCGTTGTGGTTTAAACTGTAGTATTTCATTGGTTTATTTTAGATTTTAGAAGAAAGAGAATAGAGTATAGAAAATAGACTTTTCTTACGGTCAAATTCCAATAATTAGTATTCGGTTTTGTGTCATTTCGACGAAGGAGAAATCTTCATAAGAAGCTCCTCACAGTATGGAAATATTTTGCGAAGATTTCTCCTTCGTCGAAATGACAAACTTTATGTCTATGTTGTATTTTTATGCTTTGTGTCTCACTTTGCGGGGACTTCGACTTCGCTCAGTCTGACAAACGCGGGCATAATTTTTAATTTCTTTCAAGAATTATAAAATTCTAACGCCATCCGGATTAATTTTCGAGACGTGAATTTCATAGGGCAAATTCATTTTTTCGTACACTTCGCTCATCGCTTTTGCAATTTTATCGGCGGTTTCTTTTCCGCGGCTTAAAGCAAAAATCGACGGACCCGAACCGGAAATTCCGGATCCTAAAGCACCGTTTTCCAGAGCCGTTTGTTTGATTAAATCAAAACCCGGAATCAAAACACTTCGCAAAGGTTCTACAATTTCGTCATGAAGCGATCTTCCGATCAGATCGTAATCTTTGGTGTATAAGCCGGCGATTAATCCGCCCACATTTCCCCATTGCATAATAGCGCTTTTTAGGGAAACAGTTTGTTTAAGGACCGAACGCGCATCCGAAGTTTTCAGCTCAATCTGAGGGTGAACTACTGTAGCAAACAATTCCTCAGGACTATCAATCAGAATAATATCCAACGGACTATAGCTTCTCACCAAAGTAAAACCTCCTAAAAGGGCAGGAGCAACGTTGTCTGCGTGCGCGTTTCCGCTGGCTAATTTCTCGCCCTGCATGGCAAATTGCACCAGATCTTTGCGCGAATAAGGTTTTCCCAATAATTCATTAATTCCGAAAACAGCTCCGGCAGAACTTGCGGCACTGCTTCCGATACCACTTCCGGCTTTGATATGTTTGTAGATTTCGATCTCAAATCCAACAGTGATGGGTTCAAAATCTCTTTCGTAGGCTTCCAGCATGGCAACAGCCGAAACACCCGAAACGTTTTTTTCGGTTTCTAAAGGCAAATCGGCACCTGTAATTTTTGTGATGCGGATTCCTTTTTCATTTACTTTTCGAACAATCATTTCATCCCCGGCATTGTCTAAGCAAAGTCCAAGTACGTCAAATCCGCAGGAGAGATTTGCAATAGTTGCCGGGCAAAATAGTTTAATTTGTGTCATTTGTTATAGGTTCAAAGTGGCAAAGGCTCAAAGGTTCAGAGGTCTTTTGCGACTATATTTAAAGGTTCAAAGTGGCAAAGTTTCCTAGGCTCAAAGATTTTAACTTTGTCCCTTTGTCCCTTTGCATCTTTGTCCCTCAAATTAATTATTTCCAATTCGAATTACATCCGCAAAAATCCCGGATGCGGTAACAGCAGCGCCGGCTCCGGCTCCTTTTATAAGCAGCGGCTGATCTACATAACGATCTGTATAGAACAATACGATATTGTCTTTTCCTTCCAAATTGTAGAAAGGATGATCTTTCGGAATGAATTGCAGGCCAACGCTTGCTTTTCCGTTTTCGAATTTCGCTACATATTTTAATCTGGAATCTTTATTTAGTGCTTCTTCATAGATGTCCCCGAAATGTGGAGCGTGTTTGATTAATGAAGCAAAAAAGTCTTCGTTATTCGTTGTCGCTAAACATTCTGCGGGCAAAAAGGATTCGTTGGCAATGGCATCAATATCCATTTCGTAGCCGCTTTCGCGAATAAGGATCAGGATTTTACGGGCAACGTCGATTCCGCTTAAGTCAATTTTCGGATCAGGTTCTGTAAATCCCTGAACTCCGGCTTCTTTCACCACATCGTGAAAAGAATTATCCTGGTCGAAATTGTTGAAAATGAAGTTCAGACTTCCGGATAAAACCGCCTGTATTTTATGCACTTTATCACCCGAAGCGATTAAGTTTTTAACGGTGTCAATAATAGGTAAACCCGCTCCAACATTGGTTTCAAACAAAAACGGGGCATTATATTGACGTGATAGGTTTTTTAGTTTTTTGTAATTGTCATAGGCCGAAGAACAGGCAATTTTGTTACAAGTTACCACCGCAATACTTTGTTTCAGAAACTGTTCGTAAGTTTCAGAAACAGTTGCATTTGCTGTAATATCCACAAAAATGCTGTTACGTAAATTCAGTTCTTTGGCGCGCTCTATGAAAGCTTCTTTGTTAGCTGGTTCACCATTATCTAAATCCGCCTGCCATTCTTTTAAGGAAATTCCGTCTTCATCGAATAGCATTTTTCTGGAGTTGGATAGCGCAATTACGCGAACATTAATCTTCAGGTTGTCTTTTAGGAATTTTTTCTGGTTGTGAATTTGTTCGATGAATTTTTCACCCACATTTCCAACGCCCATCACAAATAAATTCAGCTGTTTGGTGTTTTCTTCAAAGAAATTTTCGTGTAGTGTATTCAACGCTTTTTTAACGTCTCTTTCGTTAATTACGGTCGAGATATTTCGCTCAGAAGCACCTTGCGCAATGGCACGGATGTTTACATTATTTTTACCTAAAGTACTAAACATTCTACCGCTTAATCCCTGGTGATTTTTCATGTTTTCGCCCACTAAAGCAATAATACAAAGGTCTTTTTCTACAATTGCGTGATCAATTTTGTTTTGAAGAATCTCTACTTCAAAAGCCCTGTTGATGGCTGCTTCGGCACTTTCTGCATCTGAATTTAAGATTCCGATACAAATCGAATGCTCAGAAGACGCCTGAGTGATAAAGATAACATTGATTTTTTCCTGCGATAATACTTCAAACAAACGTCTTGAGGAACCCGCAACTCCAATCATTCCAGGGCCTTCCAGTGTTACTAATGAGATATTGTCGATATGACTGATTCCTTTTACAACGGTATCTTTTGACGAAATGTGGCTCGAAATTAAAGTTCCTTCCGCTTCCGGTTCAAAAGTATTTTTGATTAAAATGGGAATATTTTTTCTTAAAACAGGCTGAATGGTTGGCGGATACAGCACTTTCGCTCCGAAATGTGACAATTCCATTGCTTCCTGATAGGAGATAGTGGCAATAGGCTGTGCCTGCTTTACAATTTTCGGGTTAGCGGTAAACATTCCGTTGACGTCAGTCCAGATTTCCAGTTGTTCGGCATCAAGCGCGCCGGCAATAATAGCAGCAGTGTAATCAGAACCGCCACGGCCTAAAGTTGTTGTAATTCCGTCCAGCGTTAAAGCGATAAATCCCGGTATAATGTTGATTTGTGTTTCATTTTCGGCAAAGTATTCCTGAATCAGCTGATTTGAAATTTCAAAGTTTACGACTGCTTTTCCAAAGTCAGCATTTGTTTTAATGATTTCGCGGCTGTCTTTATACACTACACTTTTATTGATTTGCTGATACGCCTGTGCAATGATATAGGACGAAAGCAATTCTCCGAAACTTAAAATAGTGTCAGCTGTTCTTGGGGATAATTCCCCTAATAAAAAGCAGCCGTCTAATAGTGTTTCTAAGTGGTTGATGATTCTTTTTACATGGCTCAGCAAACTGCTTTGCCCGCTTACCGGAATCAATTCTTTTAAGGTGTCGAGGTGTGTTTTTTCGATCTCGGCAACGATTTCACGGAAACTTTCATCATTAGCCGCCGCTTTTGCAGCCGCCAGCTGAAGTAAATCAGTTACTTTACTTAAAGCAGAAACCACAACTACTAATTTTCCCTGCTTAGAATTCTGGTCTATAATTTCGAGAACGAGTTTTATATTTTGTGCATTGGCAACCGAAGTTCCGCCAAATTTTAATACTTTCATTTTGATGTTTTTTTTCTTTTATGCAAATATTTTTATGTATCCAATACCTTTCTTCTTTTTAGAAAAAAGTATAGATAACCAGGATTATATGTAAAAATGTATACCCCTAAGGGGTAGTAGTTGTTGTAGTAGAAATTGTGGTAACAGCAATTGCAACTCTTGTTTGAGTTGTCATTGCAGATTGATATTTTACGCTGTTACTTTTCATTTTGGTTTTTCAAAAGTACAGTTTTTTATAAAAGTTAAGAACCTTAATTTTCTTTTTACGAATATTTTAATAATTTAAATCTCATGAAATTAATATTGAGTATTTGTCAGGATTGAATATCATAAATTGATGGATTCGTATATTTAGACTTGTTTTATTTGGTGTTTGAAGAAGTTAACCGGTTGATTTTTAATAAAAATGTTTGACAATAAGACAGGTTTAGTCTATAAGACTAATAGGAAATTGTCGTTTTAGCTTTTTTGTTATTTCAGTTTTATAGTAAAAAAGCACTTATTGTCTATAATTAGTATTATGAAATAAATAAAAGAGAAGAATTTGTTTCTGCCAAATTTTAATTATTATGAACAAATGTTGCTTTTTAATATTGATTTGCTGAATTTTGGCGTCTTAAATTATAAACACCATGAGAGAAATCCACTATATAAGTACAGAAACCTTAAGTTTAGAAGCTTTACAAGAGATAATCGTCAATCAGAAAACGCTTGAATTATCTGAGGAAGCAAAAGTAAATGTTCAGAAGTGCCGTGATTATTTAGATAAAAAGATGGCGACACACTCTGAGCCGATTTACGGGATCAATACAGGTTTCGGATCACTTTATAGTGTAAAAATTTCTTCCGAAAATTTATCAAAACTTCAGGAAAACCTGGTAAAGTCACATGCTTGCGGAACCGGGGAAGAAGTGCCTGCTGAAATTGTAAAATTGATGTTGTTACTGAAAATTCAATCCTTAAGCTATGGACATTCCGGAATTCAGTTGCAGACCTTAAATCGTTTAGTCGATTTTTATAACAATGATATCTTACCTGTAATATATACGCAGGGATCGCTTGGAGCTTCAGGAGATTTAGCTCCGTTGGCACATTTATCTTTGCCTTTATTAGGAGAAGGCGAAGTCCTTTTTGAAGGCAGAAAAGTACATTCAGGTGAAGTTTTAAAACATTTTAACTGGGAACCAATTGTTTTACAGTCTAAAGAAGGTCTGGCTTTATTAAACGGAACACAATTTATGAGTGCTTACGGAGCGCATATTTTACTCAAAGCGTATAAATATTCGTACCTGGCAGATTTAATCGGAACCATTTCTCTCGAAGGTTTTGACGGAAGAATAGAACCCTTCAACGAATTGATTCACTATATCCGTCCTCACAAAGGACAAATTGTAACGGCACAGCGCATTAACGAATTTCTGGATGGAAGCGAAATTATTGTTCAGGAAAAGAAACATGTTCAGGATCCGTATTCTTTCCGTTGTATGCCGCAGGTTCACGGTGCTTCAAAAGATGCCATTGATTATGTTCGAAAAGTATTCAAAACAGAAATCAACTCGGTTACCGATAATCCGAATATTTTTATAGAAGCAGATCAGATTATTTCAGGAGGGAATTTCCACGGACAGCCTTTGGCCTTAGCCTTAGATTTTATGGCAATTGCTTTGGCGGAATTGGGAAGTATTTCTGAAAGAAGAACCTATCAGCTGATTTCAGGATTGCGAAATCTTCCGGCATTTCTGGTAGACAATCCGGGATTGAATTCAGGATTTATGATTCCGCAATATACAGCGGCAAGTATAGCAAGCCAGAACAAACAACTGGCAACGCCAGCCAGTGTAGATAGTATTGTTTCCAGTAATGGTCAGGAAGATCACGTGAGTATGGGAGCGAACGGAGCGACAAAAGCGTTGCGTGTGATGGATAATCTGGAGCGCATTCTGGCAATTGAATTGATGAATGCTTCTCAGGCTA
This sequence comes from Flavobacterium cupreum, assembly GCF_003996965.1. Classification (GTDB taxonomy): domain Bacteria; phylum Bacteroidota; class Bacteroidia; order Flavobacteriales; family Flavobacteriaceae; genus Flavobacterium; species Flavobacterium cupreum. The sequence goes on from NZ_QWDM01000002.1 coordinate 441,930, forward strand.
TCGCTTACAGAGAGCCGTTGAAATCAAGTGAATTTATTGAAATGTTTTTAGGAAGTTACCGGGAAGTAGTGCCTTTGGTTAAGGAAGACAGAATCCTGCATTATGACATTCAGAAAACCGTTGAATTCCTCAATAGTTTCCAAATTGAAAATGATTTGTTAACAATGGCTTAACATTGCAAAATAATATTGAAGTAATTTTGCACTATCAAAAATAAAAAAATGTCAATAAACAGTATATTCCAATTTTTAGTGCCGAAAGACAAAAAATTCTTTCCACTTTTTGAAGAGGCTTCAAGCAATTTAATTGAATTAGCTTCTAATTTACACGAAGCTGTAAACCTTCCATTAAAAGAAAGAGAAGTTCTTTTTCAGAAAATTGACGAATTAGAGCAAAGGGGAGAAGACATTACACGTCAGACCAATTTGGAATTAAGCAGAAATTTTATTACTCCGTTTGACAGAGAGGACATTCACACGTTAATTACTTCCATCGATAACGTAGCCGATTATTTGCATGGTGCTGCGAGCAGAATGAGACTGTATCAGGTAGACAAGATTACAAAATCTATCAGAAAAATGACAGAAATCAATCTTGAAGCTTGTCAGAACATTGATAGTGCCGTAAAAGAATTGAGAAATTTAAAGAATTTTAAAGTCATTAAAGATGCTTGTGCCAGAATTAACAAACTGGAAAACAAGTCAGATAACGTTTATAACAAAGCAGTTTTTGAAATTTTTGAAAACGAAACAGACGCTAAAAATATTATTAAATATAAAGAAGTTTTATCTGTTTTAGAATCAGCTACAGACAAGTGTAAGAGCGTTGCGAACATACTGGAGTCTATTTCTGTAAAACATTCTTAAATTCAATTTATTTCATTCTGAAGTTATAATTTATGACGCTACTTATAATTATTATAGTATTAGCTTTAATTTTTGATTACATCAATGGTTTTCATGATGCGGCAAATGCTATTGCTACAGTTGTTGCGACAAAGGTATTGACGCCTTTTCAGGCCGTACTTTGGGCAGCATTTTTTAACTTCCTGGCTTACTGGGTTTTCGGATTTGGTGTGGCGGATACTGTTGCAAAAACAGCGCATACCATGGAAATTAACCTGGTTGTAATCCTGGCCGGTGTCATTGCAGCAATTTGTTGGAATTTATTGACCTGGTGGCTTGGAATTCCTTCCAGCTCTTCACATACTCTTATTGGTGGTTTTGCCGGAGCTGCGGTGGCTCATGCTATAGCAGTACACGGTTTTTCGGGTTATGCAGGCGAAGATGGAACTACACATTACTGGTACGAAATTGTAAGCTGGTATAAAGCTGGTAAAGATGGCGGAATGCCTTCGGGAGTTTTGATTATTATTGCTTTTATTGTTTTAGCACCCTTATTAGGAGCCCTGGCTTCGTATTTGATCTCGATCTGGTTGTTAAATGCATCTCGTAAAAGTATCTATCCTAAAATATTTACAGTAGCATTAATGATTGCCACTGTTTGGCTGGTAAGCAGCTTAATGGTTCCTTATTCTGAAATTGATAAACCAAGATTCGACTCCCATTTTTGGAGTGTAGCTTTCGATCCGCATAATATTAAATGGTTTCTGGTGGCTTTTATCATCTTAACCGTAAGTGCATTTTGTTTGATATTCAGTAGTCTGAATTTACATCAGGCAGATGCAGCTTTGAAGAAAATGCAATTATTGTCTTCTGCGGCCTTTAGTTTAGGACATGGTGGAAATGATTCTCAAAAAGTAATGGGTATTATTGCTGCAGCCGTAGCGGTATATATCCACACTAATCCGGGTGTTCATATGGCATCCTGGTTAGATGTTGTATTGCCAAACGATGATTTGGGTATAAAAGGAGTAATGCCGGGATGGATTCCGTTAGCGTGTTATTCTGCCATTGCAGCCGGAACTTTGAGTGGTGGATGGAAGATTGTGAAAACAATGGGATCTAAAATCACAAAAGTAACTTCATTTGAAGGGGTAGCTGCTGAAACTGCAGGAGCTTTAACGCTTTATTTTACAGAGCATTTAAAAATTCCGGTAAGTACAACACATACCATTACAGGTTCTATCATCGGGGTTGGTTTAACAAAACGTGTATCTGCAGTTCGCTGGGGAGTTACCGTGAGTTTGATTTGGGCGTGGATCTTGACTATTCCTATTTCAGCATTATTGGCGGGATTGGTTTATTTTATTCTAAGCGTCTTTATTTCGTAAAATGATTATTGTAAAATGTGAGATGTAAATCGCATTTTGTCAACATAAAAAAAAAGCTGGTTTCGATTTGAAACCAGCTTTTTTTTATGTGAAATTCGAATATTTAAAATTCCAAATTCCAAAAATGAAACACACGGCAAGCATTGGAATTTGGAATTTTAAATATTGAAATTTCAATTTTGTTATTTCCTGAAATTCTTATGATTGTGTTTTCGTTTGTAATGGGTCTGTTTTAAATCTTTACTTTTTGAAATTACACTAATTGTACCGTCAATTTCGAGCATACAAAGCTTTACATCGTTAAAATGCTCCAATCCATGCTCACGCATCGCTTCTTTTAATTCGTCGTTGGAAATGTCTAATTTGCTTAATGATTTAAAATCTAATTTTCCGTCGTGAATTAAAATTTCAGGTTTGTCTAGCAAAAGATTGTTCAGGATCTGGTATTTGTGTGTTAGTTTTTTGATGATAAAATTGATTACAAATAGAACCAGCGCAGCAACCAAACCTCCCCAAAGACTGGTATCAGGGCCAACCATCGCATTCTGAACCGAATTACTAATGAGTAAAATCAGGATAATATCGGCTGTATTGAGCTGGGAAAGTTCCTTTTTGCCAAAAATGCGAAGCGCGATGGTCATAAAAAAATAGACCGCCGCACTTCTGCCAATAATATCAAGATATGGGAATAATGTCATTGAATTATAACTTAAAGTTCTTCTCAATCGCTCTGATCATTTCCCCTGCAATATCTTTGTTAGTTGCACCTTCGATTCCTTCAAGACCCGGCGATGAATTTACTTCAAGCAATAAAGGGCCTTTGGAAGAACGAATGATGTCTACACCGGCCACTTTTAAATCCATTGCTTTTGCGGCTTTTATGGCTATTTTTTTCTCTTCAGCTGTTACTTTTATAACAGACGCCGTTCCTCCAAGATGTATATTGGCTCTGAATTCGCCCGGCATTGCTTCACGCTGCATGGCAGCAACTACTTTTCCGTCGATAACAAAACAACGAATATCCTTTCCGTTGGCTTCTTTGATGAATTCCTGAACTAAAATGTTTGCATTTAAACTTTTGAATGCATTAATAACACTTTCTGCCGCTTTTTTGGTTTCAGCTAAAACAACGCCTTTCCCTTGGGTTCCTTCCAGTAATTTTACGATTAACGGAGAGCCGCCCACCATTTTGATCAGATTGTCAGTATCTAAAGGAGAATTGGCAAAACCGGTTGTTGGAATGTCAACACCGCTGTTTAATAACAATTGCAGCGAATATAGTTTATCGCGTGATTGTGTGATGGCAGTAGCAGAATTCAAACAGAAAACCTTTAAAGCTTCAAACTGACGCGTTAACGCACAGCCGTAAAAGGTAATACTCGGTCTGATTCTCGGAATAATAGCGTCAAACTGATTCAGGATTTTTCCGCCTCTGTAATGAATTTCAGGAGTCTTGGCATCCAGTTTCATATAACATTCCTTAATGTTTAGAAAATGCATCTCATGGCCGCGCATTTCACCGGCCTCCATAATTCTTTTATTGCTGTACAATTCAGGATTACTGGCTAAAAGTCCGATTCGTAAACCGGAAGTGGCTTTTTCCGAATTTTGATATAATTCTTTTAATGATTCCGTAGTGGGTTGTCCTAATAAATATTTTTCTTCCGGATCAACAAGTACGCGCCCGCTCATGGCTTCTCGGCCTAAAAGCATTCTGAAACCCATTGAATCACGATTGGTCAACGTCATTTCTATCGGCCATTTTACATCACCAATTTTAAGGTTGGTCTGTATTACATAGCGATGTTCCCTAAAACCGCTTGAGCTTTTTACAATTCTTTTATCGACCAGCGGAGCTTCACAATGTATGATAGTTTTGATATTATTCTGAATCGGATTAATATCAAATTTTACCCAATTGGCATCATTTTTTATAAAAGGAGCTATGTTTATAGCGTGCATTGCCGAGGTTTTGGCACCGGAATCTACACGAGCTTTGATTGTTGGGATCCCTAATTCAGGGAATGAGCACCACTCTTCGCTACCTAAAATGACTTTGTTTTGAAGCATATAGTATGATTTGTTTTTATAGTATTTAATAGCCAAAAATAGCTATTTGCTTTTACTAAAGGTAGTAATTTATCTAAAAAAAATACCCGTTATGTTATGAAAACGTAACGGGTAAATTAACATTGTTATAAATTTAAACTAATTTATGGATTAGTTGGCTCTTCGGCTTTGTGTATTTCTACAGAAAGTTCCTGAGAATCATCTTTCAGATCCATTAAGATTTCATCACCGGAATGTATTTTTGAAGTAATGATTTCTTCTGCCAGTAAATCTTCAACGTATTTCTGGATTGCTCTTTTTAGAGGTCTCGCACCAAATTGTCTGTCAAAACCTTTCTCAGCGATAAATGCTTTCGCTTTATCGGTAAGATTTAAAGTGTATCCTAATTCAGCAATACGGGAATATAGTTTTTTAAGTTCAATTTCGATAATCAAATCAATGTCAGCTTTTTCTAATGCATTGAAAACGATAACATCATCAATTCTGTTTAAGAATTCAGGAGCAAAAGTTTTTTTCAATGCATTTTCGATAATGCTTTTTGAATTATCATCAGCCTGGGCTACTTTAGCAGCAGTACCGAATCCGACACCTTGTCCGAAATCTTTCAATTGGCGTGCACCAACGTTAGAAGTCATGATAATGATCGTGTTTTTAAAGTCGATTTTGCGGCCTAAACTGTCTGTCAGATATCCGTCATCCAAAACCTGAAGCATCATGTTGAATACATCCGGGTGTGCTTTTTCGATCTCATCCAAAAGTACCACACAATATGGTTTTCTGCGGACTTTTTCAGTCAGCTGACCACCTTCTTCGTAACCAACATATCCCGGAGGCGCTCCCACTAAACGGGAGATCGCAAATTTCTCCATGTATTCACTCATGTCGATACGAACTAACGCATCTTCAGAATCGAATAATTCTTTTGCTAAAACTTTTGCTAACTGTGTTTTACCAACTCCGGTCTGCCCTAAGAAAATAAACGAACCAATTGGTTTGTTCGGATCTTTAAGTCCGGCTCTGTTACGCTGAATAGAACGTGCAATTTTAAGAACAGCTTCGTTTTGACCAATTACTTTGTTCTGAATCAATTCAGGTAATTTAGCCAGTTTGTTGCTTTCTGTTTGTGCAATTCTGTTTACCGGAATTCCGGTCATCATAGAAACAACATCTGCTACATTATCTTCGGTAACTTCAATTCTGTTGTTTTTAGAATCTTCTTCCCATTGTTCCTGTGCGACAGCTAAATCTTTTTCGATACGTTTTTCATCATCGCGAAGTTTGGCTGCTTCTTCATATTTTTGTTTTTTAACAACCATATTTTTGTTTTCGCGCACTTCTTCCAACTGACGCTCCAGATCTAAAATCTGTTTCGGAACATCGATATTGGTAATGTGTACACGGGAACCAGCCTCATCAAGGGCATCGATAGCTTTGTCCGGTAAAAAACGCTCAGACATATATCTGTTGGTCAATTTAACACAAGCTTCAATGGCTTCCTGCGTATAGGTTACATTATGGTGATCTTCGTATTTGTCTTTAATGTTGTTTAGGATAGCAATCGTTTCCTCAACAGAAGTCGGTTCCACAATTACTTTCTGGAAACGTCTTTCTAACGCACCGTCTTTCTCAATATACTGTCTGTATTCGTCAAGAGTTGTAGCTCCGATACATTGGATTTCTCCTCTTGCCAAAGCAGGTTTGAACATGTTGGAAGCGTCAAGGGAGCCTGTTGCTCCGCCGGCACCTACAATAGTATGAATTTCATCAATGAAAAGAATGATGTCGTCGTTTTTTTCAAGCTCGTTCATAACGGCTTTCATTCTTTCTTCAAACTGACCGCGGTATTTTGTTCCGGCTACTAAACTGGCCAGGTCCAGGGTTACCACACGTTTGTTGAAAAGAATACGCGATACTTTTTTCTGAATGATGCGTAATGCTAATCCTTCTGCAATGGCAGATTTACCAACTCCGGGTTCTCCGATAAGAAGCGGGTTGTTCTTTTTTCTACGGCTCAGGATCTGAGAAACACGTTCAATTTCTTTTTCGCGTCCTACTACCGGATCCAGTTTTCCTTCTTCGGCCATTTCTGTTAAATCTCTCCCAAAATTATCTAAAACCGGAGTCTTGGATTTTTTGTTTGACTTATTGGCCGGATTATTAAAACTACTTTCTTTAAGACTGTCATCTTGTCCTGAATCGTCATTATACGATTCGTTTCTTGGCAAGTTTTCTAAGAATTCTTCTTCGCTTGGAGTCATATTTAAATATTGTTCTTTAGCTATGTCATAATCTATTTTTAGTTTATTCAACAGCTTGGTTGTTGGATCGTTTTCGTTTCGTAAGATACATAACAGCAAATGCGCCGTGCTAATCGATGAGCTTTGGAAAACCTTTGCTTCAAGGAAAGTGGTCTTCAGTGCCCTTTCCGCCTGACGGGTAAGATGAAGATTCTTCTTTTCAGCATTGATTTCAACGCTTTGATTAGCTGGACTGAGTACTTCTACTTTTCTGCGTAAATGATCTAAATCAACAGCAAGGTTATTGAGAATATGAATGGCTTTGCCGTTTCCATCTCTCAAAATGCCCAGCATAAGATGTTCAGTACCAATAAAGTCGTGACCCAAACGTAAGGCTTCTTCTTTACTGTAGGTAATAACATCTTTTACTCTTGGTGAAAAATTATCATCCATAATATATTAATTGTATTGTAAATTTAGTGAATTACTCTATGAAAAACAAAAACCATACCCTTCAGAATCTCATGACAGCTAAGAGACAAAAAAAAAGACAATAAAAGCGTTAAAAAACGCTTAATTTATTAACTAAAACTTAAAATAAAGTTGTTAATAAATCATTGAAATAAGTGTGGGGAAATCGTTATAAAAATTTCAAAAAGGCGTATATTGGCACGTTTTGAAACTAATATAATTATTTAATATAACAACTTATGTCTGAAGGAGAAAAGTTAATTCCTATTAACATAGAAGATGAAATGAAATCAGCTTACATCGACTATTCGATGTCGGTTATTGTATCGAGAGCACTTCCTGATGTCAGAGATGGTCTGAAACCGGTACATCGAAGAGTTCTTTATGGAATGTATGACTTAGGAGTAACTTCAAGATCTGCCCACAAAAAATCTGCGAGAATCGTAGGGGAGGTTTTGGGTAAGTATCACCCGCACGGAGATACATCTGTGTATGATGCAATGGTTCGTATGGCTCAGGAATGGAGCATGCGTTATTTATTAGTAGACGGTCAGGGTAACTTTGGTTCTGTCGATGGTGACAGTCCGGCAGCAATGCGTTACACGGAGGCCAGAATGCGCAAGATTTCAGAAGACATCATGGCAGATATCGAAAAAGAAACAGTTGATTTTCAACTAAACTTTGACGATACATTATATGAGCCAAAAGTAATGCCGACAAGAGTTCCTACTTTACTAGTAAACGGAGCTACAGGTATTGCAGTTGGTATGGCAACCAACATGCCGCCACACAATTTAACAGAGGTTATCAATGGTACTTTAGCTTACCTTGATAATAACGATATTGAAGTTGACGAATTAATGACGCATATTAAAGCTCCGGATTTTCCAACTGGAGGTATAATATATGGTTATGAAGGTGTTCGTGAAGCTTTTAAAACCGGTAGAGGCCGTATTGTCATGCGTGCCAAAGTTGGTTTTGAAGAAGTGGACGGAAGAGAATGTATCATTGTTACCGAGATTCCATATCAGGTCAACAAAGCCGAAATGATCAAACGTACGGCTGATCTGGTTAACGATAAAAAAATTGAAGGTATCGCGAATATTCGTGACGAATCGGACAGAAATGGTATGCGTATCGTTTACATTCTGAAACGTGATGCTACGCCAAACGTAGTTTTGAATACCTTATATAAATTTACATCCTTACAATCTTCTTTTAGTGTCAATAATATTGCATTAGTAAAAGGGCGTCCTCAAATGCTGAATCTGAAAGACATGATTCACTACTTTATTGAGCACCGCCATGATGTTGTCGTTCGAAGAACCCGTTTTGAATTGCGTAAAGCAGAGGAAAGAGCGCACATCTTAGAAGGTTTAATCATTGCGTCTGATAATATTGATGAAGTAATTGCGATTATCAGAGGTTCGAAAAATACAGAAGAAGCCCGTGAGAAATTAATCGAAAGATTCAATTTGTCCGATATTCAGGCCCGTGCCATTGTTGAGATGCGTTTACGTCAGTTAACAGGTCTGGAGCAGGATAAGTTAAGAGCGGAGTATGAAGAATTAATGAAATTAATCGAGCACTTAAAAGCTTTATTGGAAGATGTTAATTTAAGAACTGCTTTAATCAAAGAAGAACTGGAAGAAATTCGTGAGAAATACGGAGATGCCCGTCGTTCCCAAATTGAATATTCCGGTGGAGATGTAAGTATCGAAGATTTAATTGCCGATGAAAATGTGGTGATTACTATTTCGCATGCCGGTTACATCAAACGTACCAACTTGACAGAGTACAAAACACAGAACAGAGGTGGAGTGGGTCAAAAAAGCGCAGGAACAAGAGATCAGGATTTCCTTGAGCACATGTTCGTGGCAACCAATCACCAATACATGATGTTCTTTACGCAAAAAGGAAAATGTTTCTGGATGCGTGTTTATGAAATTCCGGAAGGAAGCAAAACAGCAAAAGGAAGAGCGATTCAGAACCTGGTAAATATTGAAAGCGATGATAAAGTAAAAGCTTTCATCTGTACGCAGGACCTAAAAGACAAAGACTATATCAACAGTCATAACCTTGTAATGGTAACAAAACAAGGTCAGGTGAAGAAAACGTCTTTAGAGAAATATTCTAAGCCAAGGGTTAATGGTGTTGCTGCCATTACTATTAAGGAAGGTGATGAATTACTGGAAGCGAAATTAACTAACGGAGAAAGTCAGATTATTTTGGCTGTTAAATCGGGTAAATTAGTTCGTTTTGAGGAAACTAAAACACGTCCAATGGGAAGAACAGCTTCCGGAGTTCGCGGAATTACGCTAAAAGACGATACTGATGAAGTAATTGGTATGGTTACTGTTGATAAAGAAAATGTGAACGATTCACAAATTTTGGTTGTTACCGAAAACGGATACGGTAAACGTACCAAATTAGTCGATGATGACGGAGAAGATGTGTACAGAATTACAAATCGTGGAGGAAAAGGGGTTAAAACCCTTAACATCACGGAGAAAACAGGAAAACTAATCTCTATTAATGCAGTAACAGATGCTGATGATTTGATGATTATCAATAAATCAGGATTGACCATCAGAATGGCTATCGAAGATTTACGTGTAATGGGTCGTGCTACTCAGGGAGTCCGATTGATTAACCTGAAAGGTAAAGATTCTATCGCTGCCGTAACGAAAGTTATGAAAGATGACGTAGCAGAAGTTATTGTTGACGAAGATGGTAACGTTATAGAATCAGTTATAGAGCGAGTAAAACCGGATCTTGAAGTTCTTGAAGATGATACTGTAGTAGAAGATGATGATGACGATTCTGAAGAAGAAGCAGAAGAGGAAGATGATTCTGAAGAAGAAGAATCTGAAGAATAAAAATAAAGTCACAAAAAAAGAAAATTAAATATACAAATTGAATACTATGAAAAGTAAATATGTAATACTTGCGTCAGCATTACTGATTTCAGTAGCTACTTTTGCTCAAAAAGATCAGATTAAAAGTGCAGAGAAAGCATTAAAAAACGGAGATGCTCAGGGAGCAATTTCTATATTGAAAGATGCTGAAAACCTGGTAGTAAATGCCAAAGATGTTGAACAGGCACAATACTATTTTGTAAAAGGGAATGCTTACCTTGATTTGGCTACTAAAAAAGTAGATGAAAGTAAAAGTTTATCTCTTGCCGCTGAAAGTTATAAAAAACTGATTGACCTTGAAAAAGAGTCCGGGAAGTTAAAATATTCTACTCAGGCCGCTACTTCAATTGCTCAGATTAAAGGAAACTTAATTAATTCAGCTATTGCAGATACTCAGACGAACAAAAATGCTGAGGGAGCAAAAAAATTATATGATGCCTATTTGTTGGATAAAAAAGATACAATCAATTTGTATTATGCGGCTTCAACATCTGTAAATGCTCAGGATTATGATGCAGCTTTACCAATGTACGAAGAGTTGAAAAAACTTAACTATTCAGGAAAAGGGACTAGTTATACAGCTTTGAATAAAGCGTCTGGAAATGAAGACGGATTTAACACTGCCAGTGAAAGAGATTTAGCTGTAAAATTAGGAACACACGAAAAACCTAAAACAGAAACTATTCCTTCTAAAAGAGGAGAGATTTATAAAAATCTTGCTTTGATTTTAGTTCAGAAAGGCCGTATCGAAGATGCTAAAAAAGCAATCGCCGATGCAAGAAAAACAAACCCGGAAGATTCTTCTTTGTTACTTACAGAAGCAAATTTATATCTTGAAACCAAAGATTTCGATACTTACAAAAAATTAGTTGGTGAGGCTTTGCAAAAAGATCCGAACAATGCTGATCTTTTATTCAATCTTGGAGTAATTAGCGGAAATGCTAAAAATCCTGCTGATGCTGAAAAATACTATTTGAAAGCGATCGAAATTAATCCGGCCTATACAAATGCTTACCTGAATCTTGCGGCATTAAAATTAGAAGCTGAAAAACCAATTATCGATGAAATGAATAAATTGGGTAATTCTGCAAAAGATATGAAGCGTTACGATGTATTGAAAGCGCAAAGAGAGTCTGTTTTTAAAGGAGTGATTCCTTACCTTAAAAAAGCAAACGAATTAGATCCTAAAAATGAAGACGTTGCCAAAACATTATTAGGTGTTTATAAAGCGTTGGAAATGACAGCAGAAGCAAAAGCTTTAAAAGCTACAATGTAGTTTTGACTACAGTTTAAAAATTCCAATATTTAAAATTCCAAATTCCAATTATGCTCAGCATCTTTTGGGATTTGGAATTTTTTTATTGTGATTTTCCAGTATGATTCCCAAAATTTGTTGCTTAGGAAGAGTAGGTGTTACTGCAAACAATTTATGAAAGTTGCAATAATTAAAAATTCCAAATTCCAATTATGCTCAGCATCTTTTGGGATTTGGAATTTTTTATTTGGATTTTTTTTGAAGCTTGATCTTTAAAGATAATGTTCCTTAACTGATTAATGTAGCAGAAAGTGTAATAGTAGTATTTAAAAGTTTGGATATCGGACAAATTTCCTTTGCTTTAAGAGCTGTTTTTTCAAACTCTTCCGCTGAAATGGAAGGCACTTTTCCTTTCAGGTCCAAATGAATCAACGTTATTGTTCCGTCTTCAAAAGTCACTGTCGCTTCCGTAGCCAAATCATCTGCGGTAAATCCGCCTTCGTTCAGTAAAAAACTTAATTGCATGGTAAAACAGCCGGAATGCGCTGCAGCAACAAGTTCTTCAGGATTTGTTCCGACACCATCTGCAAATCTCGTTTTGAATGATAATTGAGCGTTGTCAAGTGTTGTACTTTGCGTACTGATGGTTCCTTTTCCCTCCATGCCCGTTCCTTTCCAGTTGGCATTTGCTTTTCTTGTAAATTTCATATCGGTAATTTTTTAGAATTAATAATCGTATTATTGAATTTTAGTTCAAACATAGACTATCAAATATAATCAATATTTTACAGAATTGTTTTATGAAAATTGAGGAAAAATGTTAAGTTTAGGGTTTCGGGATTTAAGTTTCAGGTTTCAGGTCTTAGGTTTCAAGTTCCATGTTTCAGGTTTGAGGTTTCGAATTTCGAGTTTCATGTTTCAGGTTGAAATGAAGTGGAGTGAAAAAGTTAACCGCAAAGTACGCAAGTTTTTTTTGTTTTTTTGATTACGCTTATAAACGCAAAGTCCGCAAGGCTGATATTGATATAGCGTTGCGGACTTTGCGTTTTAGGATCTCGGGTGTAAATAAACCTTTGCGTTTCTTGCGGTAAAATCAACTCATTTCATAAAAAAGCTGTAATGAATATTTCACTACAGCTTTTATATTTAAATGGTTTCGAATGTCAACCGGACAATTATTATTCCTGGTTCAGGTTACGTAATTGTTTTAGTTTATCTTTCCAGACCTCAAGGCTTTCTTTGTGAATAGCAATATTTTTGCGAACTTCAAGAACGATTGAATTCTCTTTTTTTGCATTTTTAGTATTCGTAAAAAACTGAATGTTATTTTCTAATTGGAAAATTTCATTTTGAACTTCTTCAATCTTACGCATCAGGAAGATTTTTTCGTTATCCAGTTTTCGGGTGTCATTACTTTCAGATAAGGAATCGATACGGTTAGAAAAACGCATCATCTCCGTTTCTTTTTTACTCAAACTTAATTTTTCAAAAAGGGCATCCAGGATTTTATTGAATTTACCTTCAATATGACGTCTTGCAAATGGTACTTTTCCAAATCCTTTCCAGGTTTCAATATGCAATTTTATGGCATCCAAATCTGTTTTGTGGTCTCCGGTAAGCTGATAGGCTCTAAGGATATCCAGATACGCTTTTTTATGGTCAAAAGCAGCTACCTCGTCAACATTTTCTTCGGATTTGTGTTCTTTTAATTTATCAAAATAATGATTGCAGGCATCCTTAAATTCCTTCCAGATCTTATCTGAATATTTCTTTGGAACGTGGCCAATCTGTTTCCATTCATCCTGAATTTGCTTCATGATTGGAGTAGTGGCAGTAAAATCGGTACTTTCCTGTAATTCTTTGGCTTTGGCTACAAGCGCCATTTTTTTGTTTAAATTATCGTTTTGATCTTTCTTAATATCTTTGTAGAATGAATTTTTGAAAGAATTAAAATTTCTAACGGCAGTTTTAAAAGCAGCCCAGGTTTCTTCATTTACTTCAGAAGGAACTTTTCCTGCAGCAAAGAATTCATTTCGTAAAGCTTCTACTTTTTGAATCTGAACCAGCCACTGCGAATGGGAGTTTACTTTTTCAGTCCCTAAAACTTCTATTTTAGCAATAATTTCTTTTTTAAGATCAAGATTTTGCTGCTCGTTTGCGCGCTGGCTTTCAAATAAAACTTCTCTTTTATCGTGGATTTTTTTAGTCAGTTCACTAAATTTATTCCAGATGGTATCACGGTGTTCTTTTGAAACAGGGCCGATATCTTCTTTCCAGATTCGGTGTAAATCCTGTAGTTCACGGAAAGCTTTGCTAATATCCGTTTCATTTACCAATTCCTCAACGCGGGTAATGATTTTTTGCTTTTGCTCCAGGTTGTATTTGAAATCCAGATCCCTGGCTTCACGGTCCAGATGCAGATAATCATAGAAATTTTCTACATGAAAATGGTAATTATTCCAGACGTGATTGTATTTGTCTTTTGGAATGGGTCCTGCATTTTTCCATCTTTCTCTTAAATCATTAAAATGTTTAAGGGTGTCCTTAATGTTTTCCTGCGGGTTTATAAGTTCTTTTAGCTCTTCGACAATAGCAAGTCGATGGTCTAAATTTGATTTTAAATTGGTTTGTAAGTGTTTAAAATGAACGTTTCTCTTTTCTCTGAAAACATTATAGTATTCATCAAATTTAGATTTTAACGGAGAATGGTATTCAAACTCTTCATTCGGATCTTGTTTCGAAGCATTAAATTCTTCTTTTTTCTCCTCAATCAGATGGTTGTATTGTAATAAAAATGCCTTTTTGATTTCTTCGATATGATCTTTTACAGACATTGCCTTATCTAAGTGCACGAGTTCTTTCAACTCATCAACAAGTGCATCTAACGAAAAAGTATCGTAATCCTGCATAGGAATATCATGGCGCTCTTTCAGCGTTTCATCTTCACTCTCTTCCGCATTTGAATTTGTTATGGCATCCAGTGCTTCCTGATGGTCAGTTTCTGTTGCTTCAGCCGTATTTTCAGATTCAGTTTCAGTTTGTGAAACCGTGTCCTGCGCTGTTGTTTCAGTATCTGATGTTTCAGTTGCATCATCCTGTACAGAATCACTTAATTCGATTCCTGGTTTTCCGTCTGCTTCCTGCAGGTTATCATTCTTTTCTTCTAACATTTTAAATGTATAAGGTTTATTGTTTTAAACAGAGCGAAAGATAGTAAAGGTGTTTCTAAATACAAAATAAATCGTTTGTTTATACGCTATTTTGCAATGAAATTCTTATTTATTGCCCTGTTTTGCAAATATGATATTGATTTTTTTATCCTTTTTTTTGAACTTAATATAAAATTTCATTTGTCAGAATTTTTAGAAAAATCATATTTAATGATTGTTTTTAATCTTTCGATTCTGATTTTATTTAGAAATCATTTTTGAATTAGAATACTTTTTATTTCTAATTCAAATAAAAAGGACAGTACCAAAAAGCGCAGCAGTAACCGGGAGCTTTGCTTGCAGCATGTATTTCGGTAAACGCATAAAAAAGAACGAATCTTAAAATCACTAAAGATTCTAAGATTCGTAATTATATTGTGTTGTGTGGCTGTTTTATTTGTTCCAGATCTTCCAGGCTTTTTCGGCTTGGAAAATAAGCATGTCATAACCATTTTTTATAACGGCTCCCTGTGCCTTTGCGTTCTTTAGAAACTGAGTTTCTTCCGGATTGTAAATTAAATCGTAAGCAATATGCTTATTGGTAAAAAACTCATAAGGAAGATTGGGACAAGCTTCGATATTCGGACTTGTTCCTACCGGGGTACAGTTGATGATAATTTGAAAATTATCAAAAGTTGTGGCATTGATCAGGTCATAATCAATAATGTTTTCCTTAGCTTCCCTTGACACAAAAGTATAGAGAATGTCAAGTTCATCAAGGGCAAAAGCAACTCCTTTTGAGGCGCCGCCGGTTCCTAAAATAAGTGCTTTTTTATGATGTGGTTCTAAGAGCGGTTTTAATGATTTTTTGAAACCGTAATAATCCGTATTGTATCCTTTTAATTTTCCTTTTTTGGTAAATTTAATGGTATTGACAGCACCGATTAAAGTGGCTTTTTTTGAAAGTTTATCTAAAAAGGGAATGACTTGTTCTTTGTACGGAATCGTAACATTCAGGCCTTTTAAGTCGGGGTTATTTTTAACCAGTCCGGAGAAATGGTTAATTTCAGAGATGTCAAAATTTTCATAGGTGTTGCCTGCAAAAACTTCATCATTAAATTTTTCTGTAAAATATCCTTTCGAAAAAGAGTAGCTAATATTACGGCCCAGTAAGCCAAAACGTCTTTTTAAAATATCAATCATTATTCTTTTCTGTGTTTTTCAATATAATTTTTCACCATCTTTTTTGACCACACTACCGGAAACAAATCTTCGATCAGAATGTAATTGTCAAAATTTAAACGTAATCCGTTGCTTAAATGAAATTTTGCTTTTGTATTGTCCTGAATCATGAAATACAGTCCTGCCAGACGATATTCAATCTCGTTTTCCTCAGGAAAATATTCGGATGCCTGTAATAAGGTCTGAATAGCACTGTCAAATTCACCTAAAAATTGCAGGATATCTACCCAGAATAACCAGGTGTCTAATGCATAATCGCCAAATTCAACCGCTTTTCTGTATCCAAATTCGGCTTCCTCAAAGAAGTTCATTTGTTTGTTTATCGTGGCATAACGTTTCCAGTACAAACGGTTCTGATTATCGATTGCCAATGCTTTGTTGACAAAGAATAAGGCTTTTTGAAAGTTTTTCTGGCGAACGTGAAAATCAGTGATGGCAATCCATCCTTTATCCAAAAGTGGATCTTCATGTACGGTCTGATTGTAATATTGCAGGGCTTTGGCGGAATTGCCTAGTTTTTCGTAGCATTTTCCGATACGCAATAAAGCATAGGAAGTCGCATCGTCTAACTCAATGGTGCGGTTATAGCTTTCGATAGCCTTGGTGTATTTTTTAAGGCGTTCGTAAGCTTTTGCTTTTTCCATGAAAGCGCCCAGAAACTCATCGTCAATAAGGGTAGCGTAATCAAAAGCACGAATGGCATTTTCATATTCTTTTACACCGTAATGCAAGCGTCCAAGCTGGTGCCATGCAATCTCGCTGTACGGGTTTTTATTGATGTAATCGTTAAGATATAAAATAGCTTCCTGATTTTGATCTAAAAATTCAAAACAGTAAACTACATTATACAGGGCAGACTGATCTTCTAAATCTTCTTCAAGACATTTGATGAAACTGTCTTTCGCCATCTCGAGGTTATCCATGAAAAGATACTCCATTCCGATTAAGTTGTACACGTCGGCGTAATCGTCTGTATATTGCAGGGCGATTTTAAGTAATTCTACCGCTTTTTCGTGCTGATCCCTCTTGGAACAAATATTGGCTTTCTGGATGTATATTTCCTCGTTGTTCGGTTCAATTGCATACAACTCGTTCAAAAGCTTTTCAGCAATCTCGAGTTTGTCGTCGTAAACCAGCATTTCTACTTGTACTAATTTTAAGCCCGTAGATTTCGGATGTTGGTCTAATGCAAGTTTTAAGGCCTTTTTTGCTAAATTAGCCTTGCCTATATCTAAATAATGAAGAATAATTTCTTCAAATTCTTCAGAATCAAAAAAGAGTACTTTGTTAGTTTTTAACATAGACTCAAATTTGGATAAGGATAGGTTATAATCTTCTTCTTCGTTGCTTAATTGCATACTTTGTTTATTTGAAATTAGCCTGTTATAAAATTAGGCAACCATATTAGTGTTGAGAGGAACGGGAATCAATTGTTTTGAACAATTTAATTAACAATATGGACAGAATTTTAGTACTGTTTTAAGTTTTAATCTTTTGATTGTAAAAGAGATTAATTTGATTATGATTCTTTTTTCATAATTTCATCCATAACGTTTAAAATTATGGCACAACCTTCTTTTATTTCATCTTCAGAAATGGTTAATGGCGGTGTTATTCGTATGGCGCATCCTTCAAACAGCAGCCAGAATAATATAAGCCCTTTGTCCTGACAAGTTAAAATAACCTCATTGGTTATTTCGGCAGTTTCGGTCATTGCGGCAAGCATTAATCCTTTTCCTCTAACTTCCTTTATCAAAGGATGTACCAAAAGAGATCTGAACAGTTTTTCCTTCTCTACAGCTTCCTGCATCAAGTTTGTTTCAGTTAATTCCTGCAAAGTAGCTAAACAAGCTGACGCAATGACAGGATGACCTCCAAAAGTGGTGATATGCCCTAGTTTAGGATTTTCGGTTAAAAGATCCATTTTTTCCGCCGAAGCCGTAAAAGCACCCACCGGCATTCCGCCTCCCATGCCTTTTCCCATTACCACAATATCAGGAACAACATCATAATTCTGAAAGCCGAAAAGTTTTCCGGTTCTTCCAAAGCCGGGCTGAATTTCATCAACAATCATCATCGCTCCAACTTCATCGCAGCGTTGGCGCACTTTCTGAAGAAAATTATCATGAGGCTGAATAAATCCGGCACCTCCCTGGATAGTTTCCAAAAGAATAGCTGCGGTTCGGGTTGTTATTTTCTGTAAATCTTCTTCGTTGTTAAAAGTAATAAAATCTACGTCAGGAAGCAATGGCCTAAAAGCCCTTTTACGTTCCTCGAAACCCATTACGCTCATAGATCCCATCGTATTGCCATGATAGGCATTATGACAAGAAATAAGCTGACTACGGCCTGTGGTTCGCTTCGCGAGTTTAAGGGCTCCTTCGATCGCTTCTGTACCTGAATTGACCAAATAGGTTTTGTTCAGGGATTCCGGCAGGAGTGAAGCGAGTAATTTGCAATACTGAACGGCCGGACTTTGTGAATATTCACCATACACCATCACGTGCGAATATTTGTCTAACTGGTCTTTTATAGCCTGATTGACTCTCGGATGCTGGTGACCTAAGGTACAAGCGGAAACGCCTGCAACAAAGTCTAAATATTTTTTATCGCTGGTATCGTATATGTAAGAACCAATAGCATGTGAAACTTCCATTCCTAAAGGGTATGGGGAAGTCTGCGCCTGGTATTTTATAAAATCTGAATTCATTTTTTTTCTTAAGGGTCTAAGTGGCTGAGAGGCTAAGGTTCTGAGTTTTTTCAGTCTCAGTTTCAGTTTGCAGCCTCAGTCAAAACTGAAAACCGTCACTGCGACTGTCTAACTGTGACTGTCTAACTGCGACTAAATTTAACCGCAAAGATCGCAAAGTTTACGCAATGTTCGCAAATTTTGGAATCAAGTTTAGATTATTAAAATGCAAAGAGCGAGCTTTATAAACTGAAAACTGAAAACTGCGACTTTGAAACTGCGACTTTGAAACTGCGACTCTGAGACTGCGATTCTGAGACTGCGACTAAAAACCGCGACTATTTTTTAGAAGTACCTTTGGTAGTCGATGGATTAGCTGTACTTGTTTTCACAGCCGGTTTCTTTTTATCGTAATCCAATGTTTCTTTCCTGACTTTCATCGGGACGTTTTCTTTGGCGTCTTCGTCTTTTCCTTCTTTGATTAATTTGTCATTGAGTTCATTTTCTTCGGCGGTAAAGATATCATCTTTAGACTTTATCCTTTCATCACCACGCCAGACCAGACCTCTTAATTTACGTGCATTTTCGGGTAAATCGGCTTCAGGATAAATATCTCCGTCGACTTTATTGAAAAATGTAATCGTTTCTATGGCATTATTTTCTAAAATCATATTGATTTTACTGCTCACATTTTTATTGATACCGATGAGTTCATTCGTATCATTCCTCATGTAATAAATGACTTCGGTATTTTTGATCACATCGACGTCGTGTAATTTGCCTTCCCTGAATTTTCCGAATAAATTGAGGCCCTTGACCTGATTAAATCCGGTTCCGAGTGTATCCCGCGAGACGATAAAGGTGTTGTTGAGTACTTTTAAGGAATCTATTTTCCGGGTCTTGTTATCGCCGATGAGATGCATAACATCTCCGGTAATCTGACTTTCACCGTTCCATAGGATTGGATTTCCGATCAGTTTTGTCAAAGCGGTTTTCGAATTGGAATGAATCGAATCGCATTTTCCGCTCATATCTGTTTTATAAAAACGCACATTATTGAAAGCTCTCAGGATTCGTTCGCCCGTTTTTCCGGTAACCATTAGTTTTTTTCCGTGAATATAAACCGAATCATTATCTACAAAGTTCACAGCAACAGCTCTTTTGGTGACAAACATGGAATCTTTCAGTTTGAAAACTTCTGCATAATGTCCCTTTACGATTCCGCGATTTACAGAATCGGTAATTTTTACATTTCGGGTTGCCGATGCAAATTCGGTATTTCTATTGTAGAATAAGCTATCACCTTCGATGCGCCTGTCGTCGTACTTTATGTATGATTTTCGAAGTAAATGGGCCAGGTTTTTCTTGGTATCGTAAAATCCTTTTTCGGTATAAATATAATTAGCCTTGCTGGTAATCGTTGAGGGGCCAAACAAATAACTGTGTCCCGAATTGCTGTAATAATCCAGATGGTTTGATTTGATGACGTATTTTGGATTGGTAAGAACTACCTCAGTCAAAAACTGAAATTTTTTCTGGGCAACATAATAGCGGCCAGATTTACTCACTAAAGTATTGTCTTTATTAACGATTGTTCCTTTTGAATTATAAAAAACTTCCTGAACATTTCGGTCAAAATTGATCGTGTCGGTTTGCAAAGTGGCATCCGGCGAAGTCATAACTGCATCTCCTGTAGCAAACGCTTTCTTCATATTACCATTATACTCGGCGTATTTGCTGTTGAGATATAAAGTATCTCCCTGAACTAATTGTACGTTTCCAAAGGCTTTTAAATAATTCTCTTTTTGAAAAAAATAGGCTTTGTTGCAGGTAAGCACTACACCATCATGATTGATTTTTACATTGCCAGCCAGTAAAAGAGCATCGGGCACTGCGACTTGGTCTACAAACGAATTGTCTGCATTCTCAATAATGATTTTTT
Source organism: Flavobacterium cupreum (assembly GCF_003996965.1). Classification (GTDB taxonomy): domain Bacteria; phylum Bacteroidota; class Bacteroidia; order Flavobacteriales; family Flavobacteriaceae; genus Flavobacterium; species Flavobacterium cupreum. Next base: position 462,136 of record NZ_QWDM01000002.1, read on the forward strand.
TGGGTGCTTGTGCCAATATGCTTTGAACACTTAACAGCAGCAAACAATAAGATATGAAAAAGAGTAATTTCTTCAATGGATTAATTTTTTGTCAAATTTATGAAAAAGGTTACAACCTTTATTGATATTAGGATTAAATTATAATTTTTAGGTACAGAGGTTCAAAGTGGCAAAGGCTCAAAGTGACAAAGGTTTAAGGGCATTAGGGATCTGGCAGAGACAGACAGCAGTGCGTCTACGATAAAAATGATCAGTAAAACCTTTGAACCTTTGCACCTCCGCATCTTTGAACCTTATTTTTAAGTTACCAACAAAACATAAAACTATTTCGTTGTAGTTTTGCTTTTTGCAGTAAAATGAGAATCAATTTCCTTTGAGTTTTAAAAATTAGTTTAAATTTAAAAAATCGTTTCTATGGATTGATGAAGTAAGCTGATAAAAACAGTTTTCAATTTGTTAAGGTTGTAATTTTGGTTTTAACTATTGGATTTTCTTTTCTATGAAACAGTTTAAAAATAAGTATGAAAAATAATAGAATTTGGGTTGCAGGAATAGCTGTAGCGATGCTGTTTACGGCATGTAAAACAAAAGATTTGAAAATGAATGCAGCTAAGGAAGAAGTTCTTACCGATAAGAAAATTGTCGTGTATCAGGTTTTTACACGTTTATTCGGAAATAAAAATACAACCAACAAACCATGGGGAACAATTGAAGAAAATGGTGTTGGAAAATTTAATGATTTTACAGACAAAGCACTGCATGAAATTAAGGATTTAGGCGTTACGTATATCTGGTATACAGGTGTTCCGCATCATGCTTTGGTTCGGGATTATACCGCTTACGGAATTTCAAACGATGATCCCGAAGTAGTAAAAGGCAGGGCGGGTTCTCCTTATGCCGTAAAAGATTACTATAATGTAAATCCTGATCTGGCGGTAAATCCAGCCAATCGCCTGCAGGAATTTGAAGATTTGATTGCGCGCACCCACAAAGCCGGCCTGAAAGTAATTATTGATATTGTACCCAATCATATTGCGCGTAAATACGAAGGAAAAAGTAATCCGGAAGGAGTTCAGGATTTTGGTGCTGATGATGATGTGAGTGTAGAATACAGCAGAAATAATAATTTCTATTATATTCCGAATGAACATTTTCAGATTCCAGACGGAGACCTTCCGTTAAATGGAGAAAAAAATCCTCTTGTCGATGGCACTTTCGATGAAAATCCTGCAAAATGGACCGGAAACGGATCTCGTAAAGTAAAACCGGATCAGAATGACTGGTACGAAACGGTTAAAGTAAATTACGGAATCCGCCCGGATGGTTCAAAAGATTTTCCGGAGCTTCCTGCTGGTTTTGACCAAAAATCCTCTGCCGAACATTTTGCTTTCTGGCAGGATAAAGACGTACCGGATTCCTGGAAAAAATTTAAAGCAATCGCTTTGTACTGGACAGCAAAAGGAGTCGATGGCTTTCGTTATGATATGGCCGAAATGGTTCCGTATGAATTCTGGAGTTACATGAATTCAGCTATCAAAATGAAAAACCCGAATGCATTTTTACTGGCTGAAGTGTATAATCCGAATGAATACCGCAATTATATCCGTTTGGGAAAAATGGATTATTTGTATGATAAAGTAGAAACTTACGATAAACTGAAAGATATCATTCGTGGAAAATCTTCAACGGATGGTTTGTCTGAAATTCAAACGAGAATGCAGGATATCGAACATCATATGCTCCATTTTCTGGATAATCATGATGAGCAGCGTCTGGCCAGTCCTGAGTTTGCTGGAACTCCGGAAAGAGGAAAACCGCTAATGGTAGTTTCTACAACAATCAGTACGTCGCCAACAATGGTTTATTTTGGACAGGAAGTAGGAGAGCCCGGGAATGAAAATGCAGGTTTTGGAACACATTCGAGAACTTCAATTTTTGATTATATAGGTGTTCCGAATCATCAGCGCTGGATGAACGATGGGAAATTTGACGGAGGTCAACTTTCTGAATCAGAAAAAGATCTTCGTGATTTTTACAAACGATTGCTGAATTTCTCGATTAAAAGTTCTGCTTTGATGGGGAGTTTTCAGGAAGTTCAATCGGGAAACCGTAACAATGAAGGGTATAATGACTTAATTTATTCATATGTTCGCTGGTCGGACAAACAAAAACTAGTTGTTGTAGCCAATTTTTCTTCGGAGAAAACAAGTGAATTTGAATTGAAAATTCCTGCTGATATTATTTCAAAATGGAAATTAAAAGACGGTTCTTATGTACTCTTGGATCAGTTGTATGTAAAGAATAAAACGTATTTTACAGTAAAGAATGGAGAAGGAGTGGCAAGGGTTAAAATCGGCCCGTCAGAATCTTTTATTTATGAAGTAGAATAAAAATACTTTTCGATTAAAAATAAAAAAGCCGATACGTTATCGTATCAGCTTTTTTTATGATTATACTTTCTTGACTTTCTTTAAGGCTTCGACGTAATTTTCGTTTACCTTTTCCCAGTTGATATGTTCGTAAAAAGCATCGATATAGCTTCCTTTTCTGTTTTGGTAATCCAGATAATAAGCATGCTCCCAAAGGTCAATACCCATAATTGGTGTTCCCGGAACCAAAGCATTTTTCATTAAAGGATTATCCTGATTGTCTGTGGTCGTTACCTGCAGTTTGCCTAATTTATCGACAACCAGCCAGACCCAGCCCGAACCAAATTGTTTTGTAGCCTGTCCTTTAAACTGATTGGTAAGATTACTGAAAGAACCAAATTCCTTATCGATTGCGCTGGAAAGGGTATCCTTAGGAGTTTGTTGTTTTGGTGTCAGAATATCAAAATAAAGCGTGTGGTTGTAATATCCACCCGCATTCTGACGAAGTTTAGCATTATTAAGATCTAATTTTTTAAGAATATCTTCAATAGACATATTCTCAAATTCAGTAGAAACAATTTCCTTGTTTAAGGTATTGGTATACGTTAAATAATGTTTTGAATAATGTGTTTCTAAAGTAAGGGATCGTATGCCGGGAGCTAATCCGTCATAAGGAAAAGCCAGTTTTGTAAGCGCAAAAGATCCCGGATCTGCCTTTACTTCATCGGGAGCCCCAATAGTTATTTTTTCCTCTTTTGTTGGTAAAGGCACTTCTACAACTTCGGTTAGCTTATTGTCATTACAAGAAAATAATGCTAAGAATGAAGTTAAAATACTGAAACGAACAATGTTTTTCTTCATAATGGGAATTATTTTGCTGTTAGTGAATTTATGATTTCGATATAGTGTTCTTTTGCTTCGTCAACGGATATATGGCTTATCTGCATCCAGGCATTTGTTTTGAATGCATCACGTAAATCAAAATTTTCAGACTGATTGTACACGGCAGTGCCAAAAGTAGCCTGTTTGTAATAAGCATACAGTCTTAACTGCACATCTTGCGGTAACGAAGCCTGCGTCATTTGTAAGGCAGTTTCTACAGCCTCTGAGAAACGAGTATCTAAATCTTTGATCGTCATTTAAGCTTTTGTAGCAATAATGGTTTTTCCTCCAATTGCTTTTTGGTTTAATTGTACATTAATTGGTGTACCTAAAGGTAGAAATAAATCTACTCTTGAACCAAATTTAATGAAACCTGCATCTGTTCCCTGAACCACCTGCATTCCTTCTTCTGCATAATTTACAATTCGGCGTGCCAAAGCACCTGCAATTTGTCTGTAAAGGATTTGTCCGAAAGTTTCGTTTTCGATAACAACAGTTGTTCTTTCGTTTTCCTCACTTGCTTTTGGGTGCCACGCAACCAAAAATTTACCAGGGTGGTATTTGCTGAATTTGATAACACCATCCATAGCATAACGCGTTACGTGCACATTTATTGGAGACATAAAAATAGAAACCTGTAAACGTTTATCTTTAAAGTATTCGCCTTCGTAAACTTCTTCAATTACAACTACTTTTCCATCAACCGGAGCCAGGATATGATTGTCCTCTCTGATCGCAATTCTTTTTGGGTTTCTGAAAAACTGTAAAATAATAATCAAAATCAAAACACCTGCGATCTGAACAAGCATTTTCAACCAGCTGATATCAATAAAACGATCAGCGATCAAAAGTACGGCTACGGCAAAAACAGTACCTAATAAAATGGACGGGGCTCCTTCTTTATGAAACATAATATAAAATTTGGTAAAATAAATATATAATTGGTGCTACAAATATAACACTATCTAATCGATCTAAGATGCCTCCGTGTCCGGGCATTATCGAACCGCTGTCTTTTACACCGGCAATTCTTTTGAATTTTGATTCGATCAAATCACCGATCGTTCCAAAAATGCTTACAATTAACGCAATTATGGTCCATATCAGGATAGACTTGCTGCTAAAGGCAGGATTGGGCTGGATGTAAAATTTTGAAATCAAAAAGCCTGCAAAAGCAGCAAAAACAGCACCACCTAAGAAACCTTCTATGGTTTTTTTAGGAGAAACGCGTTCGAATAATTTATGTTTACCTATTGATTTGCCTACCAGATAAGCAAAAGTGTCATTAGTCCAGATCAGAATAAATAATCCAATGATAATTTTTGGATTATAATTGTTCGTACCGAAAGAAATTTTTACAATAAAAACAAAGGGCAATGTAATGTAGCCTAATAGATATAAATACTTAGAGGAAATACTTATTTTCTGAACTGAGTCATAAAACAGGAATAAAATACATTTAATGGCTACAACTATAGTAACGGCAAGTAATATCAGGTCTAACTGCTGAATATTTATCTCGAAATCAAAGTTTTCCTGAAACAGGCTATTAAGGAAGAGTGTACTTTCTTTATTATAATGGCTTGCCAATACGATAAGCGAATACAATAAGGTTCCGAACAGAATCGAAAAGATTTTATTAAGAGTTACCAGATTAGAAAACTCATAAATAGTAATAACGAGAAATATACCAAAAAGGATAATAAAGCTTTCGGTAGAAAACAAGATCGATGTTAGTAACAAAGCGATATAAACAGCACCAGAAATGGTTCTCTTGAGTGTTTCGTTCATCTTAAAGATCTTCTAAAAGCAATAAGTACAGATTTTTGGCAACACTTCCGTATTGTGTAAAATCTTCTTCTTTTGCTTTTTCGAAATATTTTATTGTGGTAATATTGGTAGGATAGTCTCTTTCGTATTTGCGTTTAATAGCACTCAGTCCATCACTTTTTATAGCAAGAATCTGGCTGGTGGTCGCTATTATAACAATATTGGGAGGTAATTCGTTTGGTTTGTCCTGTCTGATTTGTTTGGATGAAAACAAGATAGAGCCTTCGTCGGCAATAAGGTTTTCGCAAGAGGCAAGAAGGAATTTAGGATTTCTTGGCGAAATATAAATTAATTTATTTTCTTCCAGTAAGCTAAACAGCCCCGGTTCATAGCATAAAACTTCATTCTCGAACCAGTCGTTTTCTTCTAAAATATTTTCAAATTGTTCGGCTACTTCCTGTTTGTTTTCACAATACAAAAATTTACCTCCGTTTTTCTTAAAATTAAAAATGAATCTTTCGTCAATAGATAAATGACTATCAGGAGTTGTTGGATTCCCTCCATATTCGCTTTCAGTTTCTTCATCAGAAGCGGCATCGCTCGAACCAAATATTTTTTTGAAAAAATTCATTTTATATGAAATACTTTACATGTTAATTGAAAACGTTCAAAGATAAAAAAATCTTAATTCAAAAGGCTATTTTGAATTAAGATTTTAAAAAATATTAAATATTTCCGAATAATTTAAGAAACTACTTCTTCCAGATTTTTGTCAAAAGTACGTTTTCCGAAAATTGTTTCTAAGTCATCTTTAAAAATAACTTCTTTCTCAATTAAGATATCGGCAAGCTGATTTAGTTTGTCTTTGTTTTCTTCTAAAATCTGAATCGCTCTTTGGTATTGACCTTCAATTAATTCTGAAATTTCTTTGTCAATCACTTTTGCGGTTTCATCAGAATAAGGTTTTGAGAAATTGTATTCGCTTTGACCGGTTGAATCGTAATAGGTAACATTTCCTATTTTATCATTCAGACCATAAATCGTTACCATTGCACGAGCCTGACGGGTTACTTTTTCTAAATCGCTTAATGCTCCGGTAGAAATTCTGTCAAAAGTTACTTTTTCAGCAGCTCTTCCGCCCATAGTAGCACACATTTCGTCTAACATTTGATCTGTTCTTACGATTTGTCTTTCTTCCGGAAGGTACCATGCAGCTCCTAAACTTTGTCCACGAGGAACGATCGTTACTTTAATAAGCGGTGCAGCATGCTCTAACATCCAGCTTACGGTTGCGTGACCTGCTTCGTGAATAGCGATGGCTCTTTTCTCTTCAGGAGTAATGATTTTGTTTTTCTTTTCAAGACCCCCAATAATTCTGTCTACAGCATCAAGGAAATCCTGTCTGTCTACAGCCGTTTTGTTATAACGTGCAGCAATCAAAGCAGCTTCATTACAAACGTTTGCAATATCGGCACCGGAGAATCCCGGAGTTTGTTTGGCTAAGAAATCAAGATCAAGACCTTCTACTTTTTTGATAGGCGCTAAGTGTACTTTAAAGATTTCAGCTCTTTCGCGAATGTCCGGTAAGTCAACAAAAATTTGTCTGTCAAAACGACCGGCACGCATTAAGGCTTTATCAAGGACATCAGCTCTGTTTGTAGCAGCCAGAACGATTACATTAGAGTTTGTACCAAAACCGTCCATTTCTGTCAATAACTGGTTCAGTGTATTTTCTCTTTCGTCGTTTCCGCCTGACATATTGCTTTTTCCTCTTGCTCTACCAACAGCATCAATTTCATCGATGAAGATAATAGCAGGAGATTTTTCTTTTGCCTGTTTGAATAAGTCACGTACACGTGAAGCACCCACACCCACAAACATTTCTACGAAATCAGAACCTGATAAAGAGAAGAAGGGAACCTGAGCTTCGCCTGCAACAGCTTTGGCTAATAAGGTTTTACCCGTTCCCGGAGGTCCTACCAGTAAGGCTCCTTTTGGAATTTTACCTCCCAGGTTGGTGTATTTTTCCGGATTTTTCAGGAATTCAACGATTTCCTGTATTTCTTCTTTTGCACCTTCTAAACCGGCAACATCCTTAAATGTTGTTTTGATATCTGTTTTCTCATCAAATAATTTTGCTTTAGATTTTCCGATGTTGAAAATTTGTCCGCCACCGCCACCGGCTCCGCCTGACATTTTACGCATAATGAAAATCCATACACCAATAATGATGATGATAGGAAGCAGACTGATCAGAATATCGCTCCAGTTGTTTTTCTGTAAAAAATTAAAATCTTTCAGTTTGCCTTCGCCCACTGCTTTTTCTAATTTCGTTTGAAAAATCTGGTCGTTACCAATTTCCAAAGTATAGTGAGGACCTTTGTTAGGTCTTTCAAAAATATCTTTTGATACTTTTTTATTTGCTGCATCTTTTAGGGCTGCAGCTGTCAGATATACTTCAGCTTCTGCTTTATTGTATACGATCACTTTTTCAATTTGTCCTTTTTCTAATAATACATTGAATTTAGAAGAAGTCAATTGAGCAGGTTCGCTTAAGTTAGATCCACCGGTTGCAAAACTTATAAATAAAAAAACTAGAAGTATTGCAGTATATATTAACCAGGGACTTATTTTAAATTTACTCGGGTTTGGATTATTATCTTTAGCCATTAGAAAAAATTTTCTTTAGTATTTGTTTTCGATTGTAGTTATTTTGGCGTCACCCCAAAGGCTTTCGATATTATAGTATTCACGAATGTGTTTCTGGAAAACATGTACTACGATATGCACATAATCCATCAGGACCCATTCTGCATTATCGGTTCCTTCTACGTGCCAAGGTTTGTCTTTTAAGTCTTTGGATACTGTTTTTTGAATTGAGTTTACAATGGCATTAACCTGAGTATTTGAACTTCCGTTACAAATTACAAAATAGTCACAAACAGCCGTGTCTATTTCTCTTAAGTCAAGAATATCTATATCATTTCCTTTTACTTCTTCAATCCCTTTGATTATGTTCGCCAATAGAACATCATTATTAATAGTCTTTTTCGCCATGAATTATTTTATATGATTTTGTAAAGTTACCAATTTTTGTGATTAATTTTGAACCTTAACAAAATATTAAATTAAGTATAAATAAATTATTTGAATGAAACTAATCAAACTCGATGCCATAGATTCTACAAACGATTTTCTAAAGGCGTTGGCCAGTCAGGAAGAGCTTGATAATTTTACGGTGGTAACAGCTGAAAATCAGACAAAAGGCAAGGGGCAGATGGGAGCCAAATGGAAGTCTGAATCCGGTAAAAACTTAATTATGAGTGTCTTGGTGAAGGATTTTTTGTTTGATAATGAGCAGGTTTTTAATTTAAGCATAATAGTTTCATTAGCGGTTATCGAGACGCTAAAATCGCTGGATATTTCGAATTTAAGTATAAAATGGCCAAACGACATTATGTCATACAACAAAAAGATTGGTGGCATACTAATCGAAAATACCCTCAAAAGTGATGGCAGGATCGTGTCAGTTGTCGGATTAGGCCTCAATGTGAATCAGACGAATTTTGATGAACTCCCCAACGCGTCGTCTTTGGCAGTGCTTTCAGGAAAAACATTTGATAAGGATATTTTACCCTTTTTAATTACGGAAAGGATCGAGCAAAAAATACAATCCTGGCAGACGAATTCAGCAGTTTTTTGGGATGAATATTTTAATTCGCTGTTTAGAAAAGGGGTTCCAATGCCTTTTAAAAATCTACATCCCGAAACTTCGGGACAAAACTTCATGGGAATCATTCAGGGCGTTTCCCCTGTTGGAAAAATCAGGATCTTGCTTGAAGATGATTCGGTTTCTGAATTTGATATTAAGGAAGTTCAGATGCTTTATTAAAGGTTCTGAGGGACTAAGGTTCTGAGCTGCTAAGGTTTTAGGATCTAAGTTGCAAAGGTACAGAGGTTAAAAATCTGTGTTAATCTGTTTAATCCGTAAAATCTGTGTCCTGTTGCCATTGATTCAAATCAAATCTCTACTAGTTTCACAGCTTTTGGAGCTATTTTTCTGTTCCAGTAGATGATGATAAAGTGTTCCGAGAATAGAAGGTGTCATCCACGCGATTAACCTGAAATCTGAAACTTGAAACTTGAAACGTCAAACCTGAAACCTGAAACCTGGAATTTGGAATTTTTCAAACTTGGAATTTAAACCTGAACCTGAAACAAAAAAAAAGCCCGATCGTAAAATCGGACTTTAAATTTTAAGCATATTAAATAACTTAAAGCTTCGTCATATTGTTTGCCAGAGTTTCGATAAACTTGCTGATAGGGCCTTTGATCATCATGGCCATCATAGCATTGAATTCTCCTTCAAATTGCAATTGTACGGCACTTTCGGTAGCAGAAATACTATCAATGTTAGAAACCAGTGTAAACGGAAGTTTATCGCTTGCAGCACCCAGAACAATTTTGTTTGGAGCTACTTTTTCTTTCATTTTAAGTTTTATTTCCGGCATCCCTTTCAATCCAAAAATAAAAGCATCTTCGCCTGTTACTTCAAATTTAGCAATATTATCCGGCATCAATTTTTCGAAATTCTTAACATCAGTCAACAAATCAAATAAATCCTGTGCTGATTTCTGAACAGTAACTTTTGGACTTTCTAAGTTCATATTTTTCTTTTTTTATAATTTTTTGTACCGCAAAGGGCGCAAGGTTTTTTTATTGTAAAACGTTAGTAAACGCTATGTTCGCAAAGTTAGATCTAAATTAAATCACAATTTACAAAAAAGAGCGAAGCGATTTTTTGTATAAAATCTAAAATCTAAAATCTAAAATCTAAAATCTAAAATCTAAAATCTAAAATCTAAAATCTAAAATCTAAAATCTAAAATCTAAAATCTAAAATCTAAAATCTAAAATCTAAAAATCTAAAAATCTAAAATCTAAAATTACTCCTCTTCCTGTCCCCAGGTCGACGGACTTCCGTTCCATTCCTGTAAGGTCGATTGCTGGTCTTCGGTAATGTATTGTTTCTGAACCGCTAAATCCAAAAGGTTCTCGTAATTGCTTAAGGTAAACAGGTCAATATTGACCTTTTTGAAGTTCTCTTCTGCCACATTAAAACCGTACGTAAAAATCGCTGCCATTCCTTTAATGTTAGCTCCTTCATTGCGTAAAGCTTCCACAGCCATCAGACTGCTGTTTCCGGTGCTGATTAAATCTTCAACCACAACAACATTCTGGCCTTTTTGCAAAAAGCCTTCCACCTGATTTTGTCTTCCGTGTTTTTTGGCTTCAGGGCGTACATAAACAAAAGGCAATCCAAGGCTCTCGGCCACCAAAATACCAATTCCTATCGCTCCGGTTGCAACACCGGCAATCACATCCGGTTTCCCAAATTGTTTTTCAATATTCTTTGCAAACTCATCACGAACATAATTTCTGATCGTTGGAAATGAAAGAATTAACCTATTATCGCAATAAATAGGAGATTTCCAGCCAGAAGCCCATGTAAAAGGATTTTCTGGATTCAATTTAATTGCATTTATTTGCAAAAGCAATTCGGCTGTTTTTTCGGCAGTATCTTTATTAAAAATCATAGTACAAATGTATAAAGTTTTTGTGAACGACAAACCACTTTTTTTGACAAATGAAATCTCCAGAGAGACTAATTTTCAATTATTCCTGTTAGAGAGTATTGATATTGAGCAGCTTATAGTGAAAATATTTCAAAATAAAATTCAAAAAGCATATCTCTACCATCCTGATGAAAAGGAAATAATGAAAACGCTCAAGGCTAAAATTCCTGTAGCCAAAGCCGGAGGAGGATTGGTTTACAATAAAAAAGGCGAGGTTTTATTTATTTTCAGAAACGGAAAATGGGATTTACCGAAGGGTGGAATCGAAAAAGGCGAAGAAATTGAAGACACCGCCATGCGCGAAGTAGAAGAGGAGACCGGTGTTGGAAAATTAAGTATTACCGATAAACTTCAAAAAACCTATCACGTTTTTAAACGTAACGGAAAATACAAACTCAAAATAACGCACTGGTTCGAAATGACGTCAAATTTTGAAGGAACTCCGCAAGGCCAGATCGAAGAAGGCATCGAAAAAGTGGCCTGGCTCAACCCGGAGCAAATCAAAGAAGCGCTTAAAAATTCTTATGAGAATATTAAATTATTATTTGCAGAAGAAAATCAATATCAATAAAAAAATCGCAATAGTACATTGCGATTTAGATCCATTTTCAGAACATAGTTTTATTCTTTATAGCTAAAAATAAACTCCGATTTATAATCGTTTGCTATTTTTCCGCCATTGTTAGTACTAAAGTTCTCCGTCATTTTTGTCATTCTTTCCTTATTGTCAAAAGTGTAATCTGCTTTTGTGGTGTAAACAACACTGTAATTTGAACTTTGATAAACAAAAGTGTCACTGTATTCCGAAATTAAGTTTTCAGAAAGGTCAATCATTAAAGAGTAATTAAAATTTAAGAAACTGTTTAAAAAGCTGTTGAGTTTCCATTCTTCGCCAAACAGCAGTTTTTTGTAACTGTAATTATTTTTGAGGTTAGTGTACTTATAACTCATAAAACGTTCGCTTAAACTTCCGTTGTCCCCAACTTGAGAAAACTTTTCTAAATTGCCGTTTACGAAATCATATTTGTAAAAATAAGCTCCTGAAAATATCGTCCGTTTTTCGATTTCATTATTCGAATTAAGTGAAATCTCCAACGATTCTGCCGGATTATTTTCGCTGGTTTTTGTCAAAACTATTTTGCCTGCAAGATGCGTAAAAACAAATTTGGCATTCAAGATTTCATCATTTGCCGGACCTGACAATTGTTTTATTTCGGTTATTTTTCCGGCATCACTGTACAGGAAACTGGTTGTCAATAAAATTTCTTCCGAAGCATTGTAGTCAATTATTTTCGAAACCAGATTCTGATTGTTATAAGTGTAGTCACTATGTTTACCATCAGAATTTTTAACCGTTGTAAGTTTCTCATTTTCAAATTGCATGTCCTGAGAATAAATCAGTGAATTTTTATAATAATCATTAAATCTGATAGAACTGAGATTGGTTTTAATTCCTGAATCTGTAATTTCTTCATTAGAGCAGGAAACAATTGCAAGTACAGTAAATAATGCGATGAGCTTTTTCATTTCATTTTTGTTTTAAGTTATATTCTCTAGTAGCATATGCAAAGAATAGTTGCGTATTAAAATGTTAAAAATGAAATTGTTGGTTATCCTGGCGTGCCACCATTTAAAAAAAGGCCTGACAAACTTTGCGTTTATGAGGCCTTTTTTTAAATGCTGTCGGGCTATCCGCGCTACTGCGGTAGCGTGCTTCTATCCCTCACGCGGAGCTGCACTTTGAGTAGAAATTTTGTTTCAGACTTTAGTTTTTTGTGCTGGTTAGGCTTTCAGTATTAGTGATTGATTTAAATCTGAAAAAAAATACAGTAGCAAAAAGTCTTACATTTTTTTTCATTAAAATCTCAGCCGAATTTTGGCTGAATTGCATCATTTAACTACGAATATCAATTAAAACCCTACAGTTATAAATCGGTTTGCCGGACTACAAAAATTATTGTTTTACTTTATAAAAGAACACCTTTTAAGCCTTAGCTGCAGCAGTTTAAAAATGTGCTTTTTATAAGAAAAATCAAAATAATAATCTAAAGAGTTACGCGATGAAAGAAAATTTTAAGAGAGCAGTGGTTGTAATTACTACCGTACTGATTGCTGTTTTGTTTACAGGTTGTCAGCAGGAGGATGAAGTAAGAGGAGTTGCAGATGGCATAAAAGTCCAGGCCGCCAAAAGATGGTTTAATGAGTATGAGGCAAACAGGCCTAATTATGCTTTATTTGAGAATATGCAATACGTTTGGGATAAAGCCAGCGTTACAAGGTCAGAAGATGGGACAGAGACGATTATTGTACCTGTTACGGAACTCAAAAAAGACGATCGGGAATTTTGGGAGCAAAAAATGTATATTTATAAAGATAAAGATAAATATACAGCCCTTTTGTTTGAATCCTATTCCAATAAGGATGTTAAACCAGAGAGCCAATCTGTTGAAGGAGGAGATTTTACAGGTTATATGACGGTTTGGGATTTAAAGACAGGTCCTTTGAGGGCTGCCAAATTTGTAAACAATCGGGTAGTTGAGGAAGGAGTTGCCACATTTTCGAACGAAAGAAGCAAGACATTCAAAGCACCGGCAGACCCTCCCTGTATTTACGCTGATTTTGGCGATGGTGGATGTGGTGGATTATCCGGTGGTGATGGACCTGCAACTCCTTTAAGAGAGGTTATTATAAAGGCACCCAGTAAAGGAACTCCCGTTATATATTCCCCACGCAGTCCTGTAATTGGAGGGGTAACCCCGGGTGGTTATACTTCGCCTAGTGGCGGAAATGGTGGAGGTGGTGGTTCCACTAGTAATAATGTAGCGGTTTATCCTGATTGTGCTAGTATAAATTTTATAAAGATGGCAGGATTGCCGTGGCAGGAAGCTGCGGTTAGGAATATTAATTTTAAGATTCAAATTATTCAATCCTTAACACCATTAATTTCTAGTACGGAAATGATTATATTGCCACAAGCTGTATCATTTCAAATGCCGACAAATACTGTAATAGGGAATACAAATATTACTCCGGGAATGGCAGCAAGTATAGTTGCAAAGGCTATAAATGCAGCAATGGTTGAAACAAAGAATTATTATAAAGCTGTTCCTGCTACCGAACTAATGGTTAATCAGTTCTTTAAAAAAGCATTGAAAGATACATTTGAATTAATGGTTCCTGGAAGTAGGCTTCAGTTAAATCCCATTAGCACCGTTCCGCCAACTGAATATAAAAGTAATTGGATTTTTCCAAGTAATTGTAAGTAATTAAATATGTTAATAGAAATTTTAAAAAGTATTTCAAATTCCAATTATCCTGATAATGTTTCAGAACTTAATGAATTAACGAAATATAATGAAAGTAAAGAGCATCAAAATTTATGTAAAATATTAACTTCATTTGAAAACATGCATCGAAATGAAGGAATGTTTAATGAGTTTATGAACGAATTTAAAGAAATAAATTTATCTATGAATTTTCACGATGTAACATCTTTTAATTCTTGTGATAGAGCTTTAAATTTACAACTTACCCAAATGGTTGGGAATCATCTTCATTCCATTTGTTTGAATATTAGTGTTTTAGTTCCATATTTTACATATTATGTTTTGGATGCTACATTAGATTTAGAACATGGTAGGTGGATTGATAAACCATACAAAAATGAAGCACTAGAAAAAGTTTATGTTAATGAAATAAATAAAATTATTAAGATGGTTGAAAAAAAGTACAACATTATTAAATTTCCATCAGAATTACTAGATTACAAACTTCCAAGAATAAGTAGAGGATTTATTCCTTTTGGGGATTTTACTTTTTTTAATGCATTCTTTTTGGATGAATATTATACAAGATTATGAAATGTTTTATTTACTTCTTTTTAATTTTAGGCATTGGGATGCTAATTTACGGTTGCATTTATCCAACTGAATATTGTTTAGATATTAATATTCATGATACATATTATGTCTTTACCTATTTGCCTGTAGCAACAATTCTATTGTTATTTTCTTTAATACTTTATATTGCTTTTCTGATCTACAAAAGGGTCAGGTAATTATTGATTCCATACTAACTCCACGCTTGGACGAGCGACTCGCTAATGAATGTAAGTATTGTAAACACCTAAAATAAATAAACCCCGAACTTTTTGAGTTCGGGGTTTTCATTTAAAATATCAAAGAAATTTATTCAGCTTCCAGATAAGGATTTAAAATTTCGGCTAATTCATTGAGCCAATAAAAGTTGGATTCTATTCCGTTTGGTGGGGTTTCCTGTTCCCGCATTACGCCTAAAGCCAGTGTGTAATTTACCTGCCTGATTACTTTAGCCATATCTTCCGGGGCTATCGCGTGATTAAAAAAATCAATTAGCCTTTTTTCGGCTTCTTTTGAAAAAGTGTTTGTACTCATAACTTACATTTTAGTGAATATAAAAACCTTGTTAGTAGTGTATTACGGGTCATTAAAGCAGACCGTAAATCTACTACAAGGGAAATTTTATTTAATCTAATGTCGTAAGTTTAAGAAGTTTCAAATATAAGAAAAAACTTTCATATTTAAACAATTTCTTTTTCAATTGTAATGTTACAAAAAAAGGCTTTATTAAAGATGATTTACAAAATAACTTTCTATAAAAGTTTGTAATAAGTCAATGATTAAAATACCTTATTTTAGCGGGACTTGCTGGACAATAAAGACGAAATGAAAATAAAAATAAAAACCTCGTAAGTTTCTGATTTACGAGGTTTTTTGGTTATGCTTAAGAGCAGGAATCGCACAGAATAGAAATTATAATTGTTTCAATGATTTAATTGTTGCCTGATAATCCCCAAATGCTCTGCCAAAATCTTCCGTAAACTCAGAATTACTAAATTCATATTCTTCATTAAGGCCTGTATTGGTTTTCAATTTAATTTCACCATAACGAACTACTGGAATTTGGTAATTACCTTTAAATCTTTTATCAGGAGTACCATTTTTATTAACTTTTGCCCAATTGCGATCAATTACTTTTGAATCTTTAGGAATAGATCCTGTTTCGGTAAATCTTACGAAACTTTGACTGATAATAATTTCATCTATTCCAATCAAAGCAAAATTTGTGTTATTGGAATACATAACTATAAAGCTTGGATAAAAATATAAGTCAGCTCCATTTGCATTTTGAAAATAAAGAGCATTAAAATCGGACTTTATCTCTGGAAGTGATTTTAAAGCGAATCTTACCTCTTTCTTTTGTACAAGCGTACTGGCTGATGATCTGGCTACAACCCTATCCTGAGAATGGGCACTTGTTACGTCCCAAATTTTTTGTGAAGTTGTCAATTTAGTAAATGCCTTCAACAGAGTTTCATATTTTTCTCTGATTTCAGGATCAAAATCAATCTCAAGTTTAACAAAGCAATTTTCGATATGTTTTTTTGCTTCTACTATTGCTTGCTTTTGCGCTTCAATATCAGTTTTGATGTTTTCGGGAATATTCTTTTTAACTAATCCATAAATTAAAAAATAACTTAGACCAAGCTTTAGTTTTGAAGAACTTAAGCTCGTTTGTATTTTTAATAAATCTTTTTTTAAGTCTTTTCTTTGTTCACGAGCCAAAAGAATTGATTCTTTAATTCCCTGCATATTTTGACTTGTGATTTCCTGAATATCAGAACTAAAAATATTGTCTG
Organism: Flavobacterium cupreum; assembly: GCF_003996965.1. Taxonomy (GTDB): domain Bacteria; phylum Bacteroidota; class Bacteroidia; order Flavobacteriales; family Flavobacteriaceae; genus Flavobacterium; species Flavobacterium cupreum. Next base: position 478,470 of record NZ_QWDM01000002.1, read on the forward strand.
AAAGTTCTATCGTGTCATTATAAGTTTCAGGCTTTAGATTAGTACCGGAACCAGATAATTTCTGTCGATTATTAATTCCTAAAATTGGAACACTAGTATTTAAGTAAGTTCCTGATTTTCCAAAAGTCATGCTGGCTCCTTTAACTCCAATAGAGGTGGTAATACCACTTTTGCTTAAATTCAGATGAACTCCCGGGATAATTTTAATTCGTTTACGTATACTCCAAGCCATACTTTTTGTTTTTAAATTATTACAATCCAAAAATAAAAGCATTCTAAAAGAAAATATTACGGAAAACCATAATACATTTAAATTTACCCCAGCCTATATTCCTCTTTATTAAAGTTCCCGAAAAAATAACAACAATCCATACGCAAACCTTTGCGACCTCTCGCGTTTTTCAACCCAATCAAAAACAAAAAACCTTAGCGAACTTTGCGGTTAAGAAAAATCTACAAAACACGATAAACCGGATACTGCAAATGCGCCTTCTCATAATAAGCAGAATGTTTGTAAATCCATTCCAATTGTGCTTCGGGACTTTTAGCAAACGTGGCGTCAGATTCTTTTTTAGCTTCGAGTTCAGCTTTCAATGTTGTATTATCTTTTAAAAGTTTCGCAGCCGTATCTTCAAAAACATATTCGGAATAATGTTCTTTTTGCTGTAAAATAGGATCGAAGAAATTCCAGTTGAAGAAAGAATCAACCCCTTCCGGTTCGAGAGCTTCCAATAGATATTTTACCCCTTTTTGATTTGTTGGAACGAGGTAATCGCCTTTCGAAAAAGTAACTTTTACGATTTTAGAAGTAATGGTCGTATTTCTGTGAATGTAATGCCCTTCATAAGCCGATGGAGCGGTTTTGAAATCTGCAATTTTATAGCTTTCGACTTCTATTATCGTATCCTTTTTTAAAGTAGAGTAGGTGATGGCATTGTTTTTCAAAAGATCAATAATATTCCAATACCCACGTGGAATAATATAAGCGGTCGGAATCACAACTTCTTTCACGGATTTGAATTCCTTAATGTACGGAACGTCTTTTTTATAAGGTTTGCTGCGGTCATAAAACAAGCGATTTCCTGTTGTGGCTTCACTTTTTTTGTAACCCGCTTCATAGCCCAGGAATGAAAAAGGAGTCGTTTTGGTACTGTCCATTTCCCATTTCAAAGTATAGGTCTTTTTGGGTTTATATTGTTCTTCGTTTTTCAGTCGAAGTTCTTTTATTTTTAGGTAATTGGCGTCCATGAAATCAATGGTCGACTTCATGTATTCGTAGGTTACTTTAACACGGTCGGCATATTTTTTCAGCATGTGTGTTTCCACCACAAATCCAATGGTATTGTAGAGCGAAGTATAACCTGTGGTATATCTCGGACTATCTGTAAACTGACCGAAACCTTTGTCTGGTGTATCCTTAAACGAATCGACGTAAGGTGTCGTTTCTATTTTTTTATTTTGCAGGTCTTTTACCAAAGCAGGCATCATTTGGGTATTCATAAAATCACCCAGAACAGTTCCTAATTTGTTGTGTTGCGTCATGATGTAGGTTAGTTTGTACTGATAATCAGATCCGTTACTAACGTGATTGTCTATAAAAACATCGGCATTTGTTTTCTGGAAAATCTCGACAAAACTTTTGGTGTTACGCGTATCCGATTTCATAAAATCGCGATTCAGGTCGTAGTTTCTGGCGTTACCGCGAAAACCATAAATTTCAGGACCATCCTGATTGGCTCTTGTGGTGGAATTTCGGTTTAAAGCGCCACCTATATTGTACACCGGAATGGTGACGATAACCGTATTTTTGGGAGCCTTGATTTTTCCTAAAGCCAGATCGCGGAACAATTGCATGGTAGCGTCAATTCCGTCAGGCTCTCCGGCGTGTATTCCGTTATTCACTAACAGGACGGCTTTGTTTTTCTGAATTTTAGTAAAGTCAAATTCTTTGTCCGGATTAAAAGTGATCATATGTAAAGGATATCCTGAATCTGTCAGGCCCATTTCGAGCATCTGTATTGTTGGGAAATCATGCGATAATAGGGTGTAGTAGTTGATGGTTTCCTGATAGTCTGCCGCCTGATTTCCATTTCCTTTTTCGAAAAAAGTATCGTATTTTTTGGTGTTTTGGGCGAAAAGAGTAAGTGTAAAAAGGGAAATGACAATGGTAAAAAGTCTCATGATTTGGGTTTTTAATAGAAAAGTCAAATATAAAGTTTTATTTGTTTCAGGTTTCAGGTTTTAAGTTGAAATGAGGGTAGGGCAATTTTGGCATTTAAACGCAAGGCACGCAAAGTTTTTTAATATAGGAGGGTTTAAAAACGCAAAGTTCGCAAAGCTTTATAATCAAAACTTGGCGATTTTGCGTGATTGCAGCTTTACGAACTTTGTGAATTATAAATACAGAAACTTTGATATTTTACCGTAAAGAGTACTAATTTATTTCACGCATTCTATCATAAAATGCAAGTAAATGGATTGAAAATTTATGATGCAAATTTATAAGTATTGATATAGGGAGTTCCTCTGCTAATGACAGCAAAAACTCTGCTTATAAGTTTGCATCTTATATTATTCATAACGAGCATTGAATTTTTTCCTTCAGCTTTTTTTATATTGTAATATTCCTTTAACTGCGGATCGTATTTTATTGCTGTCAAAACGCACATTTGCAATAGTGACTTCATTTTTTTATCTGCCATATGATTTACTTTTGTCTTTCCTCTAACACTTGTACCAGAGCTAAATTCAAAAGGTGCAACACCACTATAGCAGGCAAATTTCCTCCAATTATCGAAAGATGAAAAACCTTTCGTAGCAATGATCAAATAGGCACTGGTCTGCGCTCCAATTCCAGGAATTGATCGGGCAAGCTGGTCTTGTTTATTCAACTGATCATTTGATTTTATAACTTCTTTGATTCTAATTTCAATTTTCTTAATCGAATTCTTAATTTGTTTTAGCAAAGCTCCGTTAACTCCGGATATTTCCTTGTAAATTTCTTTTTGGGTAAACTCCTTATTTTCTCTGGATGTCTGAGGAATTAAAAGTGCTTTGATCATTTTTGCTCTTTCTGTAAAGAGAATTTTTAATTTCTGAACATCAACATCAGCTAGAGTGAAAAGATTTAGTTTGTCTAAATGTCTATAACTGTAATATGATATATCTTTTGAATCGGTTTTATCATTTTTTCCTCTTGAAATGCCTTTCGATTTTTTTATTTCAATCGCGGGAACCACCCATAGATCCAACTCCTTATTCAACAAAACAAAAGATAAATGATTCGTGTAAACTCCAGTATTCTCACAACAAAAAAGAGTACGATTTAGATCTATCTTCTTTTGTAAAATCTTAATCAAATCAGAAATACTCTTTATATCATTCCTAATAATTAAATGCTGTGATTGAAGAGTTAAAGAGTCTAAAATATTGATATCCAATTTGTCTTTTGAAATATCAATGCCTGCATGGAACAAATAATTTTTCATAACTTTGAGTTTAGATAAACAAAAATGTTGAACTTCTTTAGAGCCTTTATTAGACCGCTATGTCTATCATTCTATTTGAAGCAATTCAACGGGATTCAAGGAGAAGGCAGAGGACTAATGCGCGACATAGTTCCTGACTAGCAAAGTCGATAGTTCACCTCTGCTTTCCTTTGAATAAATTTACTCTTTTTTAAACTAATCCAAAGTAAAGGCAAAGTCGCAAAGTCGCAAAGAAAATAAACTTGGCGACTTTGCGACTTTGCGTGATTGAATAAAAAAAACCTTGCGTAAACCCCTGCAAACTTTGCGTGATTGAATAAAAAAAAACTTTGCGTAAATCCTTGCGAACTTTGCGGTTAAAAAACTTGAAAGAAAGAAAACGTGAAAACCTGAAACCACTTTTTTTGATTACTTTTGCAAAATGAATAAAAAACACCATTCCAACAATATACTTTTGAATTTAGGCATCGAAAGCCTGAACGAAATGCAGGAAGTTGCACAGGATGCAATTCTTAACGACAATAACGTTTTATTACTTTCCCCGACAGGATCAGGTAAAACGTTGGCTTTTTTATTGCCGGTTTTAGAATTATTACAGCCTGAAATTCTTTCCGTTCAATGTTTAATTTTAGTTCCTTCCCGTGAATTAGGACTGCAAATCGAACAGGTCTGGAAAAAAATGGGCACCGATTATAAAGTAAATATCTGCTACGGAGGTCACTCGATAGATACTGAAATCAAAAACTTAAGCAATCCTCCGGCAGTTTTAATCGGAACGCCGGGACGAATTGCAGATCATATTGACAGGGGAACTTTTCGTCTGGATAAAGTTCAGACCCTAATTCTGGATGAATTTGACAAATCACTGCAATTGGGTTTTCATGAGCAAATGTCTTTTATCATTGGGAAATTAACGAAACTGAACAAAAGGGTCTTGGTTTCGGCTACTTCAGATGTTGAGATTCCACGATATACGAGAGTCGTTAATCCAACTGTTCTGGATTTTATTCCTGAAGAAGAAGAAAAGACCAATCTGTCAATGAAAATGGTGGTTTCTTCTGCAAAAGATAAGCTGGGGAGTTTATTCAATCTGATTTGTTCGCTGAAATCACAATCGGCGATTATTTTCTGCAATCACCGTGATGCGGCGGAGCGCATTAGTGATACACTGAACGAAAAAGGAATCTACTCTGTTTATTATCATGGCGGAATGGATCAGGACGAGCGTGAACGCGCTTTGATTCAGTTCAGAAACGGAAGTGTGAGTTATTTAATCACAACCGATCTTGCGGCCCGTGGTCTGGATATTCCGGAAATGAAGCATGTAATTCATTATCATTTGCCTTTAAAAGAAGACGAATTTACCCACCGTAACGGTCGTACAGCACGTATGCTTGCTTCCGGAACGGCTTATATACTGATTCACGAAAGTGAAAAACAACTCGATTATATTGACTACGGAATGGATGTCCTGAATGTCGATAACGTAACAACATTACCAAAACCACCGGAATTTCAAACCATTTATATTAGTGGCGGAAAGAAAAACAAATTAAATAAAATTGACATTGTAGGTTTCTTTTCCCAAAAAGGAAAACTGGAAAAAGGAGATTTAGGTCTTATTGAAGTAAAAGACTTTATTTCGTTTGCAGCAGTAAAATATAATAAGGTAACAGAGTTGCTGAAAAATATCAGGGACGAGAAAATGAAAGGCAAAAAATTTAAAATTGAAGTGGCCAGAAAGGTCGTTAAAAAGGAAGAAGAGCGATAAAAGCAATGAATTTTGACCAATTTTTGAGAAAATTAACAAAGTTTAAAGCCATTATTTTTAGTTTATTTCATTGATTATTAAAAGGTTACATTCGGTTTGTTTTGCCGCTTTGGAATTTTAACTAATATTCACAATTTAATGTTAATAAAATAGCAGTTGTAGCGGTAATTTTTCATAATTTCGGCGTTTATAATATTAGTAAAAATTAACCCCAAATTCGTTATGAAAAAAATTATTACCCTTGCCATTTTGCTCTTTAGTTTTGTTTCGTTTGCACAGATTAAAGTTCTTGAAACTGTACCAGTTGAAAAATTGGGAAAAGTAAATAACAATTATATTCAAAAAATTGGAGATGAATATACTGTTTATTATACTAGCATCCAGAATGATGATGACTCTTCTGCTTTAAGAAAGTTTTCATTTAAAAACGTAAACAATGATTACACAGGCCTTTATAATATTATTATGGGAGGTTTTACTGCAAGCCCTTTGTACGATATTAAATTAGAATTGCCTAATAACTATATCTGGTTGCACTACACAGGAAGTGTTATTCCTGAGAAAGCTACAGTTCAGTTCATGGTTTCTTCAAAAGAAGCTTCTTCTGCAACAAGCAGCGTTTCTGAGCCATTCGTAAAAGATCAGATCAATAAATTATTCCAGAAATAATTTACTTTCAAGCATAAAACCAAAAAAGGCTATTCAGATTTTGAATAGCCTTTTTTAGTTTCAGGTTATAAAAATAAAATCTTTGCAACTTTGTTCCTTTGAACCTTTGTACCTTTAAAAATTATATCTTCTTCACGTACTGCGTGATAATGACAATCTGTTGACCGTCTACTTTTCCTTCTATGTATTCGGCATTTTCATGGTCTAAGCGAATGTTACGAACAGCAGTTCCCTGTTTGGCGACCATGCTTGATCCTTTTACCTTTAGGTCTTTGATTAAAACAACAGAATCTCCGTGTTCTAAAATTACGCCGTTGCTGTCACGGTGTACCAGTTTGTTTTCAGCTTCTTCGCCTTCACCTGTTGCTTTTGCCCAGGCCAGCGTATCTTCGTCCAGGTACATCATATCCAGTAATTCCTGTGACCATCCTGCAGCACGCAAACGGCTTAACATTCTCCAGGCCACAACCTGTACGGCTACATTCTCGTTCCACATGCTGTCGTTTAAGCATCTCCAGTGATTTAAATCGACATTATCCGGATTTTCGATCTGGTCTACACAAGTGCCGCACGCCATTACGCTTTCGTCAATCCCGCCTTTTTGGGTGGGCAGAACCGTATATACTTTAAGGTTTTCGGTTGCGCCGCAAAGTTCACATTTCGATCCGCTGCGTTTGTTTAATTCTCTTTCTATGCTCATGTTTTTGATCTTATTTTTTGGCGAAAGTAGAGTTAAATACTACGTTTCGCAAATTATGCCTGAAGATTAAATTCTAATTGCGTTTAACTTCATAAATTTTCTTTTCATTATAAAGTTTTAACATATCTTTTTTAGATATGTTAGATTTCTTTGTGTAATTTTTGTCAATATCAATTTTATCCATCTCTGTTTTACTACCTATTTCCATATCATTCAGGAAAACAGTCAGACTGTCTTTTGAAACCTGATTTATTTTTAAGGTAGTATAATAGCCTTCAACTGAGTCTAAATAATAAATATCTCCGGCTTTTGGATCTTTAATAAAGCTTGCTGTGTCTAAGTCTGTCTGATGTGAACTGTAGGAAACAAGACCGATAATAGCAGCAATTAAAAACAACCCCGAAAACATCCAGATCGGAGTCTTCACTTTGTTTTTTTCTTTTTCTCCTTCCAGTTTTTGCTGTATTGGCGCTGGTAATTCTTTTTGTTCGAATGTTTTTTTGCAAGAATTACATTCAGCAAAAGTTAATTTTTTGATTGGGAAAAAAGGGATGAGATACAAGTGACCATATTTTCCAAATACGCTGTAAATCATTGACACATTGGTGTTGCAATTGGGACAATCTACATTAATAATTTGCCCATTTCTTAAATTCGTAGCTTTGGTTCCGTAATAAAATACCATTTTTAGTGTTTTGGTTAATTGTACAAAAATAGATATATATGTTACTTCTCCAAATTTATATTTTTAAGTTAAATTTAGCTGGAATTACTTCTTCACCCTAACAGCATCCGGTACCAATAATTCATATTCACCATTATTGCGCAATACATCGCGAACAATACTCGAACTGATATAAGATGTTTTGGCAGCCGTTAAAAGAAATACCGTTTCTATTTTAGAAAGGCGTCTGTTGGTGTGTGCAATGGCTTTTTCGAATTCGAAATCGGCCGGATTTCGCAAACCTCTTAAAATGAAATTCGCTTTTAGTTTTTTGGCCAGATCTATGGTCAGTCCTTCATAAGTGATCACCGAAATTTTGGGTTCGTCTTTAAAGGTTTCTTCGATAAAACGTTTCCGCTCTTCCAGTGAAAACATGTATTTTTTTTCGGCATTAACACCAATCGCAATTACAATTTCGTCAAACAGGGAAATTCCTCTTTTGATGATATCTTCGTGACCCAGCGTAATCGGATCGAATGATCCGGGGAATATGGCTTTTCTCATTTTTTAAGGTTCAGAGTTTTTTTAAGGTTCAAAGATTCAAAGTTACAAAGGTTCAGAGTTTTTTAATCAAACAAGCTAAAGCTTTTTTTTTTAAAGGTTCAGAGGTTCACAGTGACAAAGGTTCAGAGTTTTTTAAATAAAGATGCTAGAGTTTTATTGATTTTTATTGGAATTTGGAATTTATCCAAATCACGATTAGAATTGGAATTTAACTCTATTACGTTATTCTAAGTGTTTTGATGGCCGGAACCCACTCGTCTTTTTGGCATACTTCACATTTAGCAGTTCCCGGCTTTTGTTCTTCGGTATGACCGCAAAAAGTACAGGCATGAACGCCTTCGCTCTCAATAATTTTACTTTTTTTATTGAATGCGGCCGGTAAAATCGGAAGGCCGTATTGTACCTCTTTATCTTCATAAAAAAAGACGCTTACTTCACCGCTGGTTTCTATAAAGGCATGTTTTACCTGCCCAAGATGTTCGATGGATTTTATGCGTAGTTCTGAGAAAAACTCATCCTGCGCGAGACTTTCTTTTTTGAATGTAGCGATAGAAAATTTACCATTATTGATCAGACATTCAGTTTTGCCTTCAATGAATTCTTCAAATTTCTTGCTTTTCCCCGTAAGCCAGGTTACGCCCCGATATAAAGCAATAATTACCGTAAAAACAATGGCCGCCGGAACAATGCCAACATCTTCATAAAACATGGGATCTCCCGCTGCGGAACCTAAGGCAATAATAATGACGGTTTCGAAAATGGATAGTTGTTTTACACCTCGTTTTCCGGCCAGTTTTAAGGTGAGCAACAGAATTGTAAACATGACTGTGGATCGAAAAATAACTTCCAGAGCAAAATTCTCCGGCAGATCGTTATAAAATATTCTGTTCCATTCGAAAATTTCTTTCATTTTTTTTGAGGTTCTAAGTTTCTGAGTGGCTAAGGTACTAAGTCCTGTTTATTAAAATTTAGATTTTTTCTGGTGATTTTTATAATTTTACCACTTTCATAAAGTTTATTTAATTCTTCTAAATTATGTTTTGTGTCATTTCGACGAAGGAGAAATCGCATTCAGAGCGCAACGCATCATAAATTGTTACGGGACTTCGACTTCGCTCAGTCTGACATTCGATTTCCCTCAGTCTGACATTCGACTCCGCTCAGTCTGACAGTTCGACTTCATGTAGTCTGACAATATTGTGATTAAAAAAATAAGGTTCTAAAACTTAGCGTCTCAGAACCTTAGGATCTTAGCAACTTTTAAGAAAGAGCCAGCTCAATCGCATTGGTAAACAAATCTTCCAGGGAGATTCCGGCTGCCTTTGCTTGTTGCGGAATCAGGCTTTCTGTTGTTAATCCCGGAATCGTGTTCATTTCGAGCATGTACGGCTCGTTGTCTACGATAATGAATTCGCTTCTCGAGAAACCTTTCATTTTCAACACTTCGTAAGCACGTTTTGCCGTTTCTCCCACTTTTTGAGTTAATTCGTCTGAAATTCTGGCAGGTGTTATTTCCTGTGACTTTCCTTCGTATTTGGCTTCGTAGTCAAAGAAATCATTGTCTGATACAATTTCTGTAATCGGTAAAACTTTGATTTCGCCTTTATAATTAATGACACCAACCGAAACTTCCGTTCCGTCAAGGAAACTTTCGATGATGATTTCGTTGTCTTCTTTATAAGCCACTTCAATGGCAATTGGCAATTCGGCTTCTGTTTTTACTTTTGAAATTCCGAAGCTCGAACCTGCTTTGTTTGGTTTTACGAAACAGGGTAAACCGACTTTTTTTACAATTTCGGCTGTATTGATCGCATCACCTTTGTTAAGGTAATAGGAAATTGCCGTTTTGATTCCGTATGGTTTTAAAACCGAAAGCAAATCACGTTTATTGAAAGTCAATGCGGACTGGTAATAATCACAGGAAGATTGCGGGATGTTTAGTAATTCGAAATAAGCCTGCATAAGTCCGTCTTCGCCCGGAGTTCCGTGGATGGCGTTGAAAACACAGTCGAAAGTGATTTTTTGTCCGTTTACGGTAACGGAGAAATCATTTTTATCAATTGGAAATTCAGCATCGTTTTCATCTACATAGACCCATTTTTCCTTAAAAATATGAATACGGAAACCGATATATTTCGTTTTGTCAAGGTATTGGTGTACGACGTTTCCGCTGATAAGAGAAATTTTATATTCGCTTGAATATCCGCCCATGATGATGGCTATGTTTTTCATTTTTTGATGTTTATTTGTTTAAACGTTTATTTGTTTATTCGTTTCAGGTTTTCTTTGTTTCAGGTTTTTATGGGTGATTCTCATTTTTGTCAGGCTGAGCGACATTTAAAACTTTTTTTGTCAGGCTGAGCGAAGTCGAAGCCCACGTTTGCTGCATCACTTTGCGGAGGCTTCGACTTCGCTCAGCCTGACAATTTGAACTTCGATAAGTGTGACACTTCGACTTCGCTCAGCCAGACAATCCGGTTTCGTTCAGCCTGACAAACAAAACTTAAAATATTTTATGAAAACAAGTGCCCCAGCCCTGATGGCAGCGGCATCCTTTTGTGCCGGTGTTCGGCATAAAAGATACAGCGGACAGCAGGAAATGGCTCCTGAAAATCATCCTTCGGCTTCGCTCAGGATGACAAACGGCTTCGCTCAGGATGACAATCGACTTCGCTCAGCACGACAAACGGCTTGGCTCAGGACAACAATCCCTATACTTTCTTGTTTTAAACAAAATTATCATTTTTTTTGAAACGAAATAGGTTTATCTTTGCGACAACTAAAAATAATTTTATGAGTTTACGTAAGTATTTAACAAGCCGTGTATTTTTTCTTCAGGTATTAGGTGCGGCTGCTATTATTGCAGTTTTGGGGTATTTGTTTATGCATTGGCTGACTTTTACAACGGATCACGGGAACGAAATAACCGTTCCGAATTTATCCAAACTGACAGAAGAACAAGTGGAAAGTAAGCTGGACGAATTGGATCTGGATTATGTGCTTTTGGATAGTGTTGATTATAGAAGTGAATTTCCTAAATATAGTGTTGTAGAGCAAGATCCACTGCCAGGAACAAAGGTAAAAGTAGGAAGAAAAATATATATTAAAATTAATGCATCCGGTTTTTCGTCGGTTAAAATTCCGGACTTAATCGAAAAAACCTATCGCGAAGCGGTTCCGACCCTAAAAGCTTTAGGGCTTGAAGCGGGAACGATCACTTACATTCCGAACCTTGGAAAAGATATGGTTCTGGAAATGCGTTATAAAGGAAGAAACTTAAAAGTAGGAGACCGCGTGCTCAAAGCTTCTAAAATCGATTTGGTTTTAGGAGACGGAAAAGCATCGTATGTAGACGACAGTCAGGCGACAGACAGTTTAGCTGTGCCGGCAACTGAAACACCACAAGATGAACAATAATAATGAAAATTTAGATCTGGAAGACGAATTATTCGAACATTTCAGATTTGAAGTCCCTAAAGGTCAGGCGCTATTGCGTATTGACAAATACCTAATGAATTTGATTCAGAATGCGACCCGAAATAAAATTCAGAACGCAGCCACTGAAGGAAACATTTTTGTAAATGATATTCCTGTAAAATCAAATTATAAAGTAAAACCACTTGATGTGGTGACCGTAATGCTGACGCACCCCCCGTTTGAAAACCATATTCTTCCGGAAGATCTTCCGTTGAATATTGTCTATGAAGATGATGCTTTGTTACTGATTAACAAAGAACCCGGAATGGTCGTACACCCTGGTCACGGAAATTATACCGGAACTTTGGTGAATGCCCTGGCGCATCATTTTGATAATCTGCCTATGAACAGCAGCGAACGACCTGGTTTGGTGCACCGAATTGATAAGGATACTTCCGGACTTCTGGTGGTAGCCAAAACGGAAGCGGCCATGACACATCTGGCCAAACAATTTGAAGCTAAAACTTCGGAACGCGAATATATTGCCCTTGTTTGGGGAAATGTGGCCGAAGAGGAAGGGACAATTGAAGGAAACCTTGCCAGACACCTGAAAGACCGCATGCAGATGGCTGTTTTTGCCGATCCTGAAATCGGGAAACCTGCTATTACGCATTATAAAGTACTGGAACGTTTTGGTTATGTGACTTTGATTTCCTGTCGATTAGAAACAGGAAGAACACACCAGATCCGTGCGCACATGAAGCATATCGGGCATCCGTTGTTTAATGATGAACGTTATGGCGGCCATTTGATTCTGAAAGGAACTACGTTTACGAAATACAAACAGTTTATAGAAAATTGTTTTAAAGCTTTGCCACGTCAGGCGCTGCATGCCAAAACACTTGGCTTTGTACATCCGAATACCGGAGAAATGATGCGTTTTGATACGGAATTACCGCAAGATTTCCAGGATTGTATCGAGAAATGGCGCAATTACGGGAAGTCTCATAATATGGAAGAAGAAGCGAATTAATTAGATGATTTTTTAAATTAATTAGATAATTTTTTAATTAGAAAATTAGATAATTCCTGATATTTAAAAAGCTCCAGTCGGAGCTTTTTTTATGGGATATTTTTAATGGTTAAGTCCTTGATTTTTGCTTCTCCGTTGGTTAGGAAACCTAACTTGCCTTGTTGGCTTAACAGGCTTTTTTCCAGGGAACATTCTAAGACAGTTTCGTTATCGACTGAAAAGAACAAATGCTTGTGCAGTACTTTTATTTTTACGGAATACCATTTGTTGTTTTCTAACTTCATTGGTTTTTTGAATAAAGTCGGGCCGCCGCGTTTTTCATATTCATCTGTTCCTTTTTTGTAAACACCTCTTCCAATCACGATATTCTGGTCGATCTGATAGAGATAGGTTCTGATATATTGTTCCTTATCGATGTTTAACATAATTTCAAACAGTGATTCTTTGGTCATATTGACGTTAAAAGCAATTTCATAATTCTCCGGAAGTTTCTTTTTAGATTCTATGACACCCCAATGCATGGGTCCGCCAATTCCCCTTAACGTGTCTTTTTCAAGAAACCATTCTGTTGTATTTAAGTTCCAGTCTGATTTTAGGGCAACCGCTGGAGTGATCTTATATTCTTTTTTGGTAGTGGCAATGGTGCCGGAACAGGAAGTGATTATTAGGGATAAGACTAATAACACAGGATATTTAATTTTCATTTTGTTTTTTAGTTTAGCTCCGGGTGGTATTTGATTTTGCCGATTGACCCTGTGGGGGCCGGAAGCAATTCAAATACCGAAGTAGGGGCGAGGCCGGATTCGATGCGATGTGAAACGTATAAAATACTGACATTCGTTTCCTGTTTGATGGTGTTGATCAACTGAATGACCAGAGCAACATTTTCGTCGTCCAGACCTTCTACAGGTTCATCCAGAATTAATAAAGGCGGATGTTTTAAAACCGCACGGACAATTAATGCGACTCTTTGCTGGCCAATAGAAAGATCTATGAAACGTTTTTTGCGCAAATCACTCATTTCAATTACTTCAAGCCATTGCGCCACGGTTTGTTTTTGCAAAGTGGTAGGCTCAATGTATAAACCGATGGAATCGAAAAATCCCGAAAGAATCATTTCTTCCAGAGTATGTCCTTTTTGGAATAAATCGGTCATGGAAGTCGTGAAGATTCCGATTTGTTTTTTGATGTCCCAGACGCTTTCCCCGGTTCCTTTTTTTCTTCCGAACAAATGTAAATCCTGCCCGAAACCTTTTGGATTATCGCCGGTGATTAAAGATAAAATCGTGCTTTTCCCGGAACCGTTCGGGCCGATCAACTGCCAGAATTCACCTTGTTTTATGGTCCATGAAATTTGATCTACAATTTTTCGGTCGTCATAGCTTACGGAAACATTTTCCATTTTGATTAAGACATTTTCGTCGAAGGAATGTGATTCCAAAGCTTTTGGAATTGCCGCTGTATTTAGCGTTTTATAAAGTTTTTCTATTTTTGAAAGAGGATGTAATTCAAAGGTATTGTCTTTGATCTGCGCTTTATTGGGCACGAAATGAAGTACGTCGGTAACGCGGTTTACGATTTGAATAATAGCGATCTGCTCTGTTAAATCTTTTAAAGACTCGGCTAAAATGACACGCGAGGCCTGATCTAAATGATCAAATGGATTATCGAAAATGATAAAGTCAGGTTTTTGGCTGATACAGTATTTTAAAAACTCTTTTTTGCGTTCGCCGGAAGAAAAGGTCCGCAATTGCCTGTGGGAATCCGGAGAAGCCTCAACAATGTCGTACTGGTATTCTTTTTCGATGAATTTCTCAATGGCAATATCTGAAAAAAGAATCCCTTTTTGATTGTTAAAAACGGCTAGTTCTCCTTTGGCTTCGCCAGAAAGTAAAGTATCGATAAAGGCTTTTTTGTTTACCTGATTCGACAAAAGTATATCCCAATGCTGCATTTCTGTTTTTTAATAGAATTGTTTTTACCTGTTGCGTATATCTTTAACAAACAAAAACATAGATTAATAGTTGTTTTTGCCACTCCCGATAGCTATCGGGATAAAAGATTAGCACAGATTTTTAAAATCATTTTAATCCGGTAATCTGTGGCTAATAATTATGAATTTTACTTCGCGGTTATTTTGTTTGCTGTGTAAACATGTCGCGATCGTTTCGCGACCATTCACTCCAGGAGCCAATGTACAGTTTCGGAATCGGAATTCCGGCGTAGTCCATTGCTAACAAAGTATGGCAGGCCGTAACGCCCGAACCGCAATGTACAATTGTGCTTTCAGGTTTTACATCGCCCAAAATTTGGCTGTATTTCTGATGTAATATTTCAGCAGAATGATAAAAGCCATTTTCGTTTAAGTTTTCACTAAGGGGAACATTGACCGCACCGGGAATATGTCCTGCAATTAAATCCAGGGGTTCTGTGAGTCCGTCAAAACGATTTTTATCCCTAACATCGATTACGATGTTTTCGTCGTTATTTCGGGCTTTTTCGACTGCTTCAATATCGGCTAAGGCTAAATTCCATGCTGAAACCGGATATTTTTCAACGGGTTCGAAAATTTCAATTTCCGAACTGACCGGAAAACCTGCTTTTATTGCAGCCTGCAAACCGCCATTTAAAACCTGCACTTTTTCATGGCCAATGGCACGCAGCATCCACCAGAATCTGGCCGCGGCATTCGCCCCGCTTTTATCATCATAAATGATCACATGGCCCGAAGGCTGAATTCCAAGTCTGGAAAGTACTTCTGAAAACTTTTGAAAAGAAGGCAGCGGATGTCTTCCGCCCTGTGCAGGATCGCTTTCGACGGTTGCCAGGTCCTTATTCAGGTCAACATAGCGCGCGCCTTTTAAGTGTTCTTTCTGATAATTTTCTTCGGCATTAATTCCGGCCCGTGCATCAATCAGTATGATTCCTGATGATTCCTGCAGTTTTACTAATTCTTCAGGCTGTATAAGAGGTGAAAATGTATTGGACATTTAAATGAAAAATTAAATTCTTTTTAATAATATTAACCCGGAATTTTTTCAATCAATATTTCGTTTCCTGCCAGATCAAAATAAGTACAGGTCATTTCGATGATATCTACACGCCATTTGGCAATACCAGATTGTGCAGCATGATTACAAAATGTAAGATAATCTGTTTCGCCATTCTGGTGTTTGACCAGAAATTCGATAAAAAGCTCTTTATTGACAGCCACTGAGATTTTAATTTCAGGATATTTTTCATCAGCAGTAACGCTGTAATTGTTTACCCCGTAATATTCAACATGGCCGTCGTGTACAAATGTGTCGTACCCTTTTACGCCTAAAATGATTAAATCCTGTATATAATTTGGAAAATCAGCACCGCTTTTTACTTTGCCGTGTGCTTCTTTTATTTGTTCTATAGTAAACATATATTTCGTTTTTAAGGTTAAAGTTTTATTGTTTCAAAAATACAATTAATGGTTTTATAAAGGAATCAAATGATTCAATATGTGGTAAATGTCCGGTGTTCGGAACTTCAACTAATTTTGCATTCGGAATTGCTTTTTGTGTTTTCTTGCCTAATTCCATATAATTGCCCATTGTTTTTCTGACTTCTTCCGGGACAAGCTGTTTTCCTAAAGCCGTTTTGTCTCTCGTTCCGATGATTAAAAGTGTCGGACTTTTGATGTTTTTAAATTCGTATAAAACGGGTTGTGTAAAAATCATATCGTAAAGTAAGGCAGAATTCCAGGCCACTTTTGAATAATCCGGGGCAGTCGTCCATCCTGCGCCCAGTTCAGCCCATTTTTGAAAATCAGCATTCCACTTGCCGTCGTAATAATTTTCCATTTGGTACTTTTTGATGGCTTCGTAATTTTGTTTCAATTCCGATTCGTACCACCATTCTACGGGTTTGTAAGGAACGACCAATTTCCAGTCTTCTAAACCAATAGGATTTTCAAGGACCAGTTTTTCTGCTGTTTCGGGATACATCAGCGCAAATCTTGTGGCCAACATTCCGCCCATGGAATGTCCGAGAACGGTTGTTTTCTGAATTCCTAAATGATCCAGTACTTTTTTGGTATTCTCTGCGAGTTGTTGAAATGTGTATTGAAAATGATCCGGTTTTGAAGATTTTCCGAAACCAATCTGATCCGGAACAATGACCCTGAAACCTTCTTTTGTCAGCGCTTTGATTGTGGTTTCCCAATAGGCTCCGTTGAAATTTTTACCATGAAGCAGTACGATATTTTTGTTGTTGTAATTTTCCGGTTTGATATCCATGTAAGCCATTTTTAAAGGCTGACGCTGATTGTTCAACTCTAAAAAATGAACCGGGAAAGGATATTCATAATTGGTTAAATTGATGTCGAGTGCTTTTATATTTTCCTGCTGTGCCAGACATATAAAGGGAAGCAGCAGCAATATGATTTGTATTTTTTTCATTTTCAGACAGTTTTAATTTGCAATTATAATAAAAGTAAGGCTTACCGCTTTAAATGCAAAAATTATACTCTTAAAATTATCAGAAAAAACCGAAAGTTTATTGCAGGGATTATTTTTTCAGCGTAACAACACGCTGCGGATAAGGAATATCAATATCGGCCTCGTCAAAACGTTTTTTGATGCTTTGCAATAAATCGCAGTACATGATAAAGCCGTCTGTCGAATTTTTCGCCCACGCCCATGCTTTCAGCGTCACGCAGGAATCGGCAAGTGCTACAACACGTGCGACGACCAGAGGTATTTTTTGCTTTTTATTTTCGGCTGTTCGGGTATCAATAAAAAGAGGATGTCCGGCCACTTCCTCTTTCATGATTTCCAGTGCTTTTTCGACATCTGAGTCGTACCCGATGCCAATTTCGATTATTTTACAGCATTTGGTATCGTGCATATTGGTGTTTACGATAATCTGATTGCTGATAACCGAATTCGGAATAATGATCCGGTTGTTTTCGGCATCTTTCAAAACGACCTGCCGCAAATTAATATCTTCCACTGTGCCCACGAAGCCATTGATGGTAATTTTATCATTGATCCGGAAAGGCTTAAAAATCACGAGGAAAATACCGCTTACAATATTACTCAAAGCTTGTTGTGATGCCAGCCCCGCTACCAGGGAAATTACTCCGGCACCTGCCAAAAAGGAATGTCCGATAATTTTAAATTCCGGAATCTGGATTAAAGCAAAGGCAAATCCCAAAATATAAATTACGGTGATGATTAAATGCTTCAGAAACCGGAAACCAGTCGCGTCATATTCCTTATTGCTTAATTTGCGATATAAAAAATAACGTAATACCTTGTCGGTAATAGCACCCAGAGCAATAGTAACAATCGCTATAATGGTAATAAAAACACCTATTCTAAAGTCTTTTAAATAATCAATCATAGGGTTGTAAGTTTAAAAAAAATCCAAAAAACGACTATTTTTTAGAAGGTGCTTTTTGGATTTTTGTAATTTATAACAGATTAAGATTTTCTTTTAAAGCCCAATAAAATCATCACTTTTAGGGAAAATACTTAACGCTTCAATAGCAATTTCAGGAGTTGGCGAAGCTAATTTACGCAGTTTGGTATCCATCCAGGCGCCGTCTACGGTGATGACAGCACAAAGGGTGTCGTCTTCCTTCCTGAATTCGTGTATAATGGACCAGCGGGAAGCATCTGCCTTCATTTTTGAAGTTTTGGTGTGAATGAATATCTTGTCTGAAAGTTTTAATTCCTTTCTGAAGATGCATTCTTCCCTAAACAAAACCGGGCCAAAACTTTGCGTCTGCATGACACGCAGGGTTAAACCCAGCTGTTCTAATATTTCGATACGATGTTGTGCCCCAAAATCGTAATAAGCACTATGACGAACGTGAAAATTTGGATCAAGATCTGACCAGCGAAAAGATAATTCTTTAATAAATGAAACCATTTTGTTTGTATTTTATTGAGAAATCGAAATTACAAATAAAAACTCAGACCTTTTACTGCAAAACAGAACTATTGCCGCTGGTTTTTAAAAATATTCCGTTTTGAAAGGAGCAAAATCCTTTAGTTTCGGAAGCGGCCTGATAATGATTTTCTTTTGAGTTTTTGTTACCGGAAAATCATCTTCGCCATAAGGTTCTGTCTTTTTGATGCGGATTCCAGTCGATAAATTAAAGTCAATCGTTCCCATTGTTCCCTGTCCGTCCGAATAGACTTCGGAGAAACCAATGAGTTCGAAATTATTATGCTGATACCTGAATTTATGCTCATAGTGACCCCGCAAAAGTTCATTGTTGATACTAAGAATGCCTTTTTTTATGGTAATATCCGAAAATGCATTTCCATTGTAATACCCTTTTCTGCCTTCGGGAAAAGCCGGATCTATAGCTTTTACTGACGAAAGGACGCGCTTGAAATGACCATTGGATTCAGCAAAATAAATTTCGAGTAGATACGGGGCATTGTCGCTTAAAGTGTCTTGCGAAACTAGAACATAGTCTGCTAAGCCATCTTTGTTCAGATCGCCATTTACTTTAATGATTTTTTTATTGAAATTATCTTTTTGCGCCAATAAGGCTATGGGAAATAATAAGAAGAATAAGGATATGAATTTTGGCATTGTGTAAGGGACAATAGGTTTTTAATTTAATGTAGATTCTTCTATGGCAGCTATTTTAATATCATCTTCACTTAAGGATTGTAAAAAATCAGAAGCGTCAAAGACTTCGCCCATTGTTGTGACACCTGTTTTTTTTATGCTGCCCGATAAGATTCTGTTGACAGCTTCTGTAACCAAAGGTGCTGTAACGGCATAAATATCCTGTCCATGAGCCGAAACGGTTCTCCTGATATTGCCTTTTACCGCAATAACTTCCACACAAAATTGCTGAGAAGAGCGGTTTTTACTGTCAACCGGTTTTGGTTCGGGCGTGTCATTATTTCGGAGATCATTCAAAGAGTTCTGACTAAGGAAGGTACTAATGGTATGTACATTTAAATGGCGGGAAATTGTAATAATTTCAGAGAGCGGTAAAGCCACAACTTCCTTAATTCCGATCGGGTTTTTGAAATCCCATTCCTTTGGAACCCCGGCTTCAAGCTCCTGTAAACGATTGTCTTTGAATGTTAATCTTTTATAGTGGTTTCGATCTCCGGTCAGTCTTGTTCCTTTGGTCGGATGCCACGAATCCAGACCTATATAAACGTTTATTTCGTCAATTTTGTTCCAGTCCTGAGTTAGTGCCGTACTGAGCAGATCGGCTAACCCACCGTAAAAGGCAGCGGCAGGAATTATTAAAATTTTACTGTTTTTTGCCTGTTCAGCAAAAAGTTCAAATACATCTAATACTGCTTTTTGTTCCGCACTCAAATCGATATAATGACTGCCTGAACGCAAAGCAGCTTCAATGATAGGTTTTGCAGTATCTAAATAAGGCCCTGCACAATTTATGATAATGTAGGCTCCGTAAAAAGCGTCATCCATTGCTTTTGGATCATCAATGGCGGCTGCTTTTATTTTTAAATCCGGATATTCCTGATGGAGAAGAGTTAATTTTTCGGGATCTCTTCCGGAAAGCAGGAGGTTCTTATATCCTTTTCTGGAAAGTTCAGCTACAATAAATTTCCCTGTATGTCCGTAAGCGCCATAAATTGCAATGCTGTTTTCCATAATTTGTAAAATTTTAGTTTGTAGTAGTTACGAAACGCTGTAATTTTAGAACGATTCTTTAGGATCGTTATTTTCTTTGGTACTAAATTTTTTTACAATTAAAGGCAAAGTAAGTCCCTGACCAATAAGTGTTAAAAGAACAACAGCTACAGAGATAAATATAATAACAGTTCGCTCGGGAAAGGGAGTCCCGTCTTCCAGTTCTTTAGGGATACCAATTGCAATGGCCAGAGAAACGATTCCCCGCATTCCGGACCAGCTTAAGATGATACTATTATTAAAATCCAAAAGTGCATGTTCGCTCACTTTTCTTTTCCTTTTGGTATTTTGAAATGCTTTTTGGAGATTGATTTTCTGCAAAAATATTCGGACCATCCTAATCAATAAAGCCACAATAGTAATGATTGCTGCGTAACCGATGTAAGGCAGAATCATGCTGTTGTCTATGTCTTTCATAATATAACGAAAATTAAGTCCGATTAAAATAAAGATTAGTCCGTTGAGCAGAAAAATGATAATATCCCAAAGGTTTCGGGACTGATTTTTAAACTTTCCGGAAATATTTTTTTACTGAAACGGGCAATTGCCAATCCCAAAATAACGACTGCAATTACTCCAGAAACATGCAGATGTTCTGCGATAAGATAAGTTACAAAAGGCATTAACAGCATGAAGCTAATCGTTACATTTACGTTTTTGTGTACTCGGTTCAATATAAAACCCAGCATTTTCGCCATTACAAAACCTACTAAAAATCCACCTCCCAGTAAAAGCAGGAATTCGAGTGTAGCTTTCCAGATGACAAAAGCCGAACCCATGACGGCAGCCACTGCAAAACGATAGGCAACCAATGCCGAAGCATCATTAATTAAACTTTCACCTTCAAGAATAGTTATCGTTTTATGTGATATTTTCAGTCCTTTTGTAATGCTTATTGCGGCTACAGCATCTGTAGCAGAGAGAATTGCTCCAAGGACAAAAGCCAGCGGCCAGGTCATTCCCGGAATTGTAAAATGGGCTAAAACAGCGATTCCTAAGGCGGTAAGGAAAACTAGTGAAATAGCGAGTGTGCCAATTGTATTCAGATTGGTTTTGAAATCCTTAGGCGAAATATTAAAAGAGGCATCGTATAATAAAGGCGGCAGAAATATCAGGAAAATAATTTCCGGATTAATTTCAATTTCGTTCATGGTGGGAATAAATCCGATTGCGATTCCTACCATAACAAGTAAAATAGGCTGTGGTAATTTGATGGTGTCGGCAAAAGCGGATAGCCCGATGACGATCGCGAGAATAAATATAATGATGCTGTAGTTTTCCATTTATAATTCTATGTGATTGAAGAAAGTTGCTAATGTAAGTATTTCAGGATTTAATTGAAAATATGGAAAGATATAATCTGATGAGATCAGATAAGCTTCTTTTGAAAATAAATGCCCTAGCCCTGATGGGAGGGAAAATCCTTTTGTGCCGGGGTTCGGCATAAAAGATTGGAGGGACAGCAGGAAAAGCTCCTGATAATGACACCTAAAGTACTGATATGCCACAGTTGTCAGGTTTTAAAAATGTCATGTTGTCAGCTGATTTTTACCATGACAACATTAAAACTGACAATTTACTTTGGTTTTTTATATTGGCACAAAGATTGACTTATGCCACCTGAGTTAAAATGTATATCAAAAATTAAATATATAAAAAATGGGTAAAATAATCGGAATTGACTTAGGTACGACGAACTCTTGTGTTTCTGTAATGGAAGGTAACGAAGCAGTTGTTATTCCTAACGCAGAAGGAAAAAGAACAACTCCATCTATCATCGCTTTTGTTGAAGGTGGCGAAATTAAAGTAGGTGATCCTGCAAAAAGACAAGCAGTAACGAATCCTACAAAAACGATTGCTTCTATTAAACGTTTTATGGGACACACTTTTGCTGAGACTCAGGAAGAGGCAAAAAGAGTTCCTTACAGTGTTGTAAAAGGTGACAACAATACACCACGTGTGGATATTGACGGTCGTTTATACACTGCTCAGGAATTGTCAGCAATGACACTTCAAAAAATGAAAAAAACTGCTGAAGACTATTTAGGTCAGACTGTAACTGAAGCAGTTATTACTGTTCCTGCTTACTTTAACGATGCACAACGTCAGGCTACAAAAGAAGCTGGTGAAATTGCTGGTCTTAAAGTGATGCGTATCATCAATGAGCCAACTGCTGCGGCACTTGCTTACGGATTAGATAAAAAAGGAACGGATCAAAAAATTGCTGTTTACGATTTAGGTGGAGGTACTTTTGATATCTCTGTTCTTGAATTAGGAGACGGAGTTTTCGAAGTATTGTCTACTGATGGAGACACTCACTTAGGAGGAGATGATTTTGACCATACAATTATTGACTGGTTAGCTGACGAATTTAAAGCTGAAGAAGGTATCGATTTGCGTCTTGACCCAATGTCATTGCAACGTATCAAAGAAGCTGCTGAGAAAGCTAAAATTGAATTGTCATCTTCTGCAGAAACTGAAATCAACTTACCTTATGTAACTGCTACAGCTTCCGGACCTAAACACTTAGTTAAAAAATTAACTAGAGCTCAATTTGAAAAATTAACTGATTCATTAGTAAAACGTTCTATGGCACCAGTTGCTAAAGCGTTGAAAAATGCAGGTTTATCTATTTCTGATATTGACGAAGTTATCTTGGTTGGTGGTTCTACCCGTATCCCAAGAATTGTTGAAGAAGTTGAAAAATTCTTTGGTAAAAAAGCATCTAAAGGAGTTAATCCTGATGAGGTTGTTGCAATTGGAGCAGCTATTCAGGGTGGAGTTTTATCCGGAGATGTAAAAGATGTATTGTTACTTGACGTTACACCTTTATCTTTAGGTATCGAAACTATGGGTGGTGTTATGACTACATTAATTGAAGCAAACACAACTATCCCAACTAAAAAATCTCAGGTTTTCTCTACTGCTTCTGATTCTCAGCCATCTGTTGAACTACACGTTCTTCAGGGAGCAAGAGCAATGGCAGCTGATAACAAAACTATCGGTCGTTTCCACTTAGATGGTATTCCACCAGCACCAAGAGGAGTTCCTCAGATTGAAGTTGCTTTTGACATCGATGCTAATGGTATCATCAAAGTAACTGCTACTGACAAAGGAACTGGTAAATCTCACGATATTCGTATCGAAGCTTCTTCCGGATTAACTTCTGAAGAAATCGAAAGAATGAAACAAGATGCTGAAGCCAACGCTGAGTCTGATAAAGTTTTAAAAGCTAAAGCTGAAAAAATAAATGAAGCTGACAGTACTATCTTCCAAACTGAAACTCAGTTGAAAGAGTTAGGGGATAAGCTTACTGACGATCAAAAAACAGCTATCGAATTTGCTTTGACAGAATTAAGATTTGCTCACCAATCTCAAGATCTTGAAGCAATCCAAAAAGGATTAGACAATGTAAATGCAGCCTGGAAAGTAGCTACAGAAGCAATGTACGCTCAAGGTGGTGAACAAGGTCAACAAGCGGCTCCTCAACAAGAGCAGTCTCAAGGTGACAATGTTGAAGACGTTGAATTCGAAGAAGTCAAATAATTACTGATTAACATCAGTTAAGAATAAGTGCTAAAGCGCTGTAAACTTTATGTTTACAGCGCTTTTTCTTTTTTGTTCTTTTTTTATTCTGCTATTTTTTAATCGTTTTTTATCATATATTTGTACCACATTTGTACCGGCACTTAAAAGGCGATAAAGTGGCACTTATTTATGCTTATGGTGTATTAATCAGTAGATTGAGCTATGAAACGATTAAATAAACAATGTCTTGTCTGCGGCGGGGAATTTCTGCCCAAAAACGTAGCTTCCGTCTACTGCTCTCCTAAATGCAGCAAAAAAGCATACAAACAGAAGATGCTGCGGCTAAAAAAGGAAGAGGAGATCAAAGTGCTGGCAGGTAAAATACCCGAGAACAAGGCTTTTCTTTCTGTTCCGGAAGCTGGCATTCTTTTTGGTGTTGCCAAAAGAACACTTTACCGGCTTGTCAGCCAGGGGGAAATTCCGTCAGTTAATCTGGGAATCCGCCTTGTAAGGATAGACCGAAGCGTTATGGCTGAGATGTTCGGCCCTGCCCGCAGCCTGCCGCAGCCTGAAAGCGCACCGAAGAAAAAATTATACAGCCTTGAAAAAGAAGACTGCTATTCTATTGGAAAAACCGGTCAATTTGACCACCTAATTCCGGAGTAAATTGACCACCCGTTCCGGAGCAAACTGACCACCTAATTCCGGAGCAAATTGACCACCAGGTTTTGTGGTGAATTAAGTATTAAAAAC
>NZ_QWDM01000030.1 GCF_003996965.1 Flavobacterium cupreum
ATAGAAAAACAACCAATAGAGTAAAATAATTTTATACTTTTAAACTACTTTTTAGACACCTTTTTGAGTTCATTTATACTGCTCACTTTTATCCAGAATTAGGTGCTCACTTTATCCAGAATATCCATACTTGAATTATCAATGTTAGCAAACCATTCTAAGGCACGCCCAAATTTTTCATAGCTTGAAAATAGCTGTCGAAAAGAGAAGCAATACTCTATAAATGCAGGAAAAGTTGCTTCGGAAAATTCGTTTGCCTTATCAACTCTAATAGTATGATAACTTTGCGTAAAAATGTCAGGTCGAGAAGTCAAATAAGATGTAACATCCACCCAAAAGGCTTTTTTAATTTCCGGATCAAAAACTATTCCTACTGTTAAATTTAACCCCTGATTCCAGTACTCTAAATGGGCTTTATCTGCTGTGAATTTATAGCCTAAGCTGTCCTTATAGCTGTCTCCACTTTTTATTTGAACAAATATCCCATAATTGGTTGCAAGACCATTACGTACAAATTCTATATAACAATCATTGCCTTGGTCATTTTCTCGTGAAAGATTTTGAAAAATGGAATGATTATCTTGAACAACACCCTGAACGAATCTTACTCCTTGAAATTCAGTCTTTATATTGGGATTACGATTAGTCATTATTTAATAGGTTTATATCTGAATCTGATTATTTGCTCAAGTTGTTCATATTTAAACATAGTTCAATGACAAAGGGCAAGTAGATAGGAAAGGATTTGGTAAATTCTGTTAGATATTCCTAATGAGTGGAATAGAATACTTATGCGTCTATTCTAGATTTTCATTTTTTAAGTCAATATCAAAATCTACTAATTTTTTTGGCTGAACTTTAAGTCCCTTAGCAACTTTTAAGAAAGTTCTAAACGTAATATTTGTTTTTCCTAACTCAATTTTATTAAAGTCACTATCGTCAATACCAGTATGAAATTCCATATCCTTTAAAGTTAAGTTCTTAGCTTCCCTTTCTGTTTTTACTTTTTCACCAAAATCTTTCAAAAAATCGTTAAATGTATTATCCATAGCATGTTTTTTTTTTGACAAGTGAAATTGGTAATATTTAACATAAAACTTATGGGGATATATCCCTATATTTATTTTATTTAGTATATTTGTTTAATCATTACGATTTGTAATGTATTTTTGCGATACTTCATTAAAAATATTTGAAGCATTCGCTTTGAATCTCGCCTTCAAAAACTGGTACTTTTTAAATGGGAACGAGAAGATAAGTGCAAATGCTCACGCCATAAATGGCGTGGGCTCACTTATTGTTCCCGGTATACCAGTACCATGAAGGCAATAAGCTGAGTTCCGCGCCTATTTTTTTGGCTACACCTCAACTTCTCAAAGCTTCTTCACGATATCTTAAAGTGTCGTTACCGCTTGTGTTTAACCATTAACCGGTTGCTTATGGTGTAATCTTTAATTTTTACTTGAGTTGGGGAAGGTTCAGGTTATTATACTATCAGCTTCGCCATTTACAAATATCTGCAAGAGCGCAGATCCGAAACCATTCAACAGCTATTGACTATTTAAGTAACCAAAAACCAACCTATGCCTATGATAAATTAATTAACAAGAAAAAGCCTTCTATTACTTGCGTGGAAACTAGCATAGAAGGCTGGGAAAATCAAACTTTCGTTCAATTTTAATCCTTTCTAAATTTATGAAAAATCTTTCATTTAACAAGGGCAGACCTTCCTGTCTTTGCATATTTATTCTCGCAATACTGCTTTCCAGTCAGATTTATGCCGCCAAACTAACGTTCGGGAGCTACACGAAGCAGTCGCAACATCAAATTACAGGTACAGTTACCGATGCCACTGGACCACTTTCCAGCGTTACAGTCATTGTAAAAGGAACTACCACAAACACCGTAACAGATGAAAAAGGTAATTTTTCAATTACGGCTAATTCTACCGATATCCTTGTCTTTTCGTTTATAGGCTATGCCCCACGGGAAATTCAGGTTGGAAGCCAAACTTCAATAAATATAGTATTGATAGAAGACAGTACGCAGCTTAAGGAGGTTACGATAAACGCTGGGTATTATTCTGTGAAGGAGAAGGAGCGCACCGGAAGCATTGCAAAAATCAAATCAGCCGATCTCGACAAGCAACCCGTAAACAATCCATTAGCTGCAATGCAAGGACGCATGTCTGGTGTAAACATTACACAAAATACGGGATTGCCAGGCGGTGGCTTTAATATCCAGATTCGTGGTATTAACAGTATCCGAGGAGACGGCAATGATCCATTGTACATTGTAAACGGAGTTCCATATTCATCACAATCATTAGGAGATCCTACGGTTTCTGCATCCGCTATTTCCGGTGTGACAAATCCGCTGAACAATTTAAATCCATCAGACATAGAAAGTATTGAGGTATTGAAAGATGCGGATGCAACAGCAATTTATGGCTCGCGGGGGGCAAATGGCGTGGTACTGATTACAACAAAAAAAGGCAAATCAGGAGAAACACGTTTTAATTTCAATGCATTTACTACTGTTGGAAAAGTAGCTCAAAAAATGAACCTGATGAACACAAGCCAATATTTGGCAATGCGCGCAGAAGCATTTGCAAATGATGGGATCACGGAATATCCTGAAGATGCTTATGATATCAATGGCACTTGGGATTCAAATCGCAACACCGATTGGCAGAAGGAATTAATTGGCGGTACATCTTACATCCAGAATTTTCAGGCATCCGTTTCAGGCGGTAATGCTAACACGCAATTTCTATTGAGTGGAACCTATCGCAAAGAAACAACCGTATTTCCTGGTGATTTTCATTACGGAAAGGGTTCAGTAAACAGCAACATTACACACCAATCCGACGATAAACGGTTCACCCTTAATTTTTCGGCCAGTTACTCCGGAGATAAAAACACTTTACCGGGAAGGGATTTGACATCCCGAGCATATACGCTTGCTCCAAACGCTCCGGAGCTTTATAACAGCGATGGCAGCCTCAACTGGGAAAACGGCACATTCAACAATCCATTGGCATTTCTCAACGGAAGATACCTTACCGCAAACCAAAACCTTATTGCAAATGTGCTGTTGTCTTACAATGTGCTTCCTGGTCTTGAGGCTAAGGCTAGTATTGGGTATAACGATACTAGGATAACCCAAAACGTAACCAGCCCTCTAAGTATTTATAGTCCCTTTGACACAAACGAGCACGAATCATCCCTATTTGTGGCTAGTGGCACTGGCAGATCATATATTTTCGAACCACAATTAAACTATCGTAAGGAATTGGATGACATAGAGATAAATTTCTTGGTCGGTACGACATTCCAGAGCCAAAAAACAACAAAATTGGCACAATCTGCATTTGGATTTGCAAGCGATGCGCTGATTAATAGTTTGGCTGCGGCTACTACGGTGACAGTGCTGAACCATGAGGTAACTGAGTACAATTACAATGCATTATTTGGGAGACTCAACATGAACTGGCATAAAAAATACATCGTGAACCTAACAGGTCGCCGTGATGGCTCAAGCCGTTTTGGACCCGATAACCGCTTCGCTAATTTTGGTGCTGCAGGTGCAGCTTGGTTGTTCACTAATGAAGGTATTTTCAAACAGCACAATTCCATACTTAGTTTTGGAAAGTTGCGTGGAAGTTATGGCATTACGGGCAATGACCAGATCGGGGATTACCAGTATCTCGATACCTATCAGGTGTCGCCTTATTTGTATGATGGGGTGGTAGGACTTTTACCGTCACGCCTCTACAATCCCGATTTCGGCTGGGAAACAAATAAAAAACTCGAACTCGCGTTGGAATTGGGATTCTTAAAGGATAATATTTTCCTTTCCGCAGCTTGGTTCCGGAATCGCTCATCCAATCAATTGGTCGGGGTTCCGCTCCCCGGAACAACAGGATTTTCTTCTATCCAATCAAATTTTGATGCTACCGTGGAAAATACCGGTGTCGAAGTGGAACTTCGTACCACCAATGTAAAAAGCAAGGATTTCTCATGGACAACTACAGTAAATCTTACTGTACCAAAAAATAAACTGGTCTCTTTTCCAGGGCTTGAAGGTTCTACATATGCTAACCAACTCATAGTTGGTGAATCACTATTTATCAAGAAGGTCTTCAATTATGCAGGTATCAACCCCGAAACAGGAGCCTACACTTTTCAGGATTTCAACGGCGATGGACAGATAACCTATGAAGACGATCGTCAGGCAATCGTTGATACTTCACCAGAATACTATGGAGGCCTCAGTAACCAATTAACATATAAAAATTGGTCGCTCGATTTTTTGTTCCAATTTGTAAAACAACTCGGCAGGAATTATCTGTACACTTCAGCCTTGCCCGGCTCATTTGTAAATCAGCCTGTAGATATGGGAAATCACTTCCCGCAAGACGGCACCAATGCGGTATCACAACAGTATACTACGGGTCAGAATGGCACATTACTCGAAGGACATTACAATCTGATTGATAGTAATGCAGCATTCAGTGATGCATCTTTCGTGAGACTCAAGAATCTGACCCTTGTGTATGCAATACCATCAACATGGTCAAAAACCTTCACAGGAAAGATTTATGTACAGGGGCAAAACTTATTAACCCTCACTGATTTTCGTGGAGCTGACCCTGAAAACCAGTCTGCTTCGGCACTTCCATCATTGCGCCAGTTTACACTGGGCATTCAGCTAGGCTTTTAACTTAACTATATATCAAATGAAAACAAGATTTAATATTATACAGCCAATTATTTGGACAGCGTTACTTACCCTTTCGGCTTGCGAGAGTTTTACCGAGGTAGGCACGCCACAATCACAACTCACAACTCCTGCCGTTTTCGAAAGTATCAATACTGCCGACGCGGCTATGGGCGACATTTATGCGCGCCTGCGTGAAGACAGCATGGTTGCAGGCACGCTGAACGGTCTGTCGAGTCTTTTATCAAACTATTCAGATGAAATGCAGTACACAGGGTCAAGCATCGAAATTATGCAGTTCAACAACCATACAATTACACCTTCAAACAGCCTGATAACAGGATTATGGAACAGCACCTACAGCCAAATCTATGCTGCGAATCTGATGCTGGAAGGTTTGCAGAATTCAACGGCTTTAACAGATAATGAAAAAGCAAGATTGTCAGGTGAAGCATTGTTTATTCGAGGGTACCTTCATTTCTATCTAATAAACATCTTTGGTGATGTGCCCTACATCACAACGACTGATTACGTCGCAAATTCGGTTACATCAAAAACACCGCATGAACAAGTATGGCAAAATATCATAGCCGACTTGACACAAGCTGAAACGCTGTTGCCAGTTGAATATCCTTCTCAGGAAAAAGTCCGTGTAAACAAGGCTGTTGCCGCTGCGTTTCTCGCACGAATATACTTGTACCGTGAAGATTGGGCAAATGCAGCAGCGAAAGCAACAGCTGTAATTGATAATCCCAATTACATATGGGTCGATGATACTTCACAGGAATTTCTTCGCGAGTCAACAGCGACAATATGGGCATTGCATCCGGGAACACCCGGGCTTAATACTAAAGATGCGCGCACGTTTATCTTTTCAAGCGGACCACCTTCCAAGCCGTCACTGGCTGCTTCGTTTGTAACCGGTTTTGAATCTGGTGATCTGCGCCGTACCCAATGGGTACGAACCGTTTCAAACAGCAGTGGCTCCTGGTATTCATCATACAAATATAAAAAGCCGTTGGGCACAGCCTCATCAGAAGAATACACTATTCTGTTCCGGTTGGCCGAACAATACCTGATTCGTGCGGAAGCCAATGCACATCTGTCAAATATATCTGATTGCCAAGCAGACTTAAACAAAATACGCAACCGCGCCGGTCTATCAAATACTACCGCAAGTACGGAAACCGAATTATTGGAAGCAATCGCAAAAGAACGACGTTTTGAGTTTTTTACAGAGCAGGGACATCGTTGGTTCGATTTAAAGCGTACGGGAAAGGCGACGGAAGTACTAAGTCCAATAAAATCCGGGTGGGAAGATACACAGATCATACTTCCGCTGCCACAATCGGAATTGCTGTTGAATGGAAATCTGCTGCCTCAAAATCCAGGTTACTAAGATGCGGGCGTTTTTCTTCAAGACTGTATTTTTGGCATTGCTGCTACTTGTGGCGGTACCAATCTATGGACAAAAACAAGAAGTAACGACTGCCGATTATGCAAAATGGAGTTCCATACAAGCAGAGACGATATCTCCAAATGGCAAATGGATTTCTTATGTTCTGCACTACGATTACGGTGTCGATACATTGTTTGTACAAAATATAAAATCTACGAGGCGATTGGTATTTCCCAAATGTACTGATGTAGGTTTCAGCAATGATGATAAATGGGTGACGTTTTCAGATCCGGAAAAAGGTTTGGCGTTATATGATCTGAACAATGGTAATACGCAATATTTCAAAGACGCAATTCGTCATGAATTCTGCAAAGAAGAAAATTTTCTGGCAATACTCAACAAGAATGCTGTATCTGACTACTTGACGATAATTGGGCTATCCACTTTCAAAAAATACATTTTTGAAAACGTCAGAGAGTTCAGTATCAACAATTCCGGCATTTTGGCTATAAGTACTGGTTATGAAGTGCGCCTGCTAAAACCAAAGGTAGGATTTGTTGAAAAGACCATTGCACAGGATGATGATGCGGGATTTAAAAAACTATTTTGGAGTAGCAATGGCGAATTTCTTGCTTTTCTTCAAGAGATTAAAGACCAACAGGAAACTACCAAAAATTACAGGATATTTTACCACGATTCAGCAATAGGGACAAATACTATTCTTGATAGCAGGCAAACGGAAATATTGGCTATGGAAAATATAACTACATATGGTGGAAGTTCTGCACTTCGGTTTTCAGATGACGGAAAAAGTGTATTTTTCAATTATATTAGTCCTGAGCTGGAATCAAAGTCTGTCCCTTATGAAATTTGGGACTCTGCAACAGCGTTGGAATATACGCAGAATAAAATGTTTGGAGATGCTTCCCGCTTGCCAAAAATTGCTGCATGGAAGCCCGAAAGTGGTGGGACTCTAAAGATCGGAACAATCGAGAATCCGAAAGCAATCCTTACTGCAAATCGAAAGTACGCGCTGTGTTATAATCTGTTGAAGTATGAACCTCAATATGAGTATTACGCGCCTGCTGATATGTACCTGAAAGATACCCAAACCGGGACACAGCAACTGATTTTAGAAAAGCAGTCAACAGCAGTTGGAATGATGGGTGGCTCTCCTAAAGGAAATTTTATACACTATTTCCGCAATGGGAATTGGTGGGCTTACGACATTGTGAAAATGCAGCATCTCAATCTCACAGCAAGACTGCCAGTCTCCATGATTGATAGTATTCAAAACGATGCGGGTGTTCCTGCACCATATGGTAGTCCAGGCTGGTCATCAGATGAAAAATATTTCATAGCTTATGACCGGTATGATATCTACTTGATTGATAATAATGCAAAACAAACCAGAAGAATTACTGATGGAAGAAAGCAAAAGATTTCCTATCGAATTTGTTTAGACCTTTATCCCGTTATAAAAAAGCCGAGCCAGGATGAATTTCTGATAAGAAAATTTGACCTATCGATGGGTTTGGTTTTGCAGGCCATTGGTGAAGATGGATCTAGCGGGTATTATAAATGGAATTCTAACGGTACTTTAGTAAAATTGGTGTTCGGAAACAGTGGAAACAGCAGGCTGATAAAAGCAAAGAATACCGGGCAATTCATTTACATACAGCAAACCGCTTCCGATGCACCAAAGTTAATAGCTGTTTCAATGCAAAAAAACAAGATGCTCTTCAAATCCAATTCCCATACCCGTAAATTTAATTGGGGAACGGCTGAGATGATCTCATACAAAGATAAAAACGGCAATAATCTAAAAGGTATTCTATATAAGCCTGCTGGGTATATCGAAGGAAAAAAATATCCAATGGTTGTATATATTTATGAAAAACAATCCCAAGAGATTAATAATTACCGTGTACCGACAGAATATGGGCCGATGGGCTTCACTCTGTCCAATTATTTCCTGGATGGCTATCTGGTATTGCTGCCGGATATTCATTATAAGATGGGCGAACCCGGAAAGTCAGCTCTGGACTGTGTGCTAAATGCGGTTGATATAGTGAAACGAATGGGAATTGTTGAAGAAAATCATATTGGGATTATAGGCCATTCCTTTGGAGGTTACGAGACGGCATTTATAATTACCCAGACCAATGATTTTGCAGCAGCTGTATGCGGTTCGGGACTTATGAACACTATAAGCAGCTATTTTGTGCATTCTGCAGGTATACCGCGTTCAAATGCATGGCGGTTTGAATCACAGCAGGGACGTATGCCATTTTCACCTTTTGACAATTGGAAAGCTTATGAGCAAGACGCGCCTTTGCCAAATGCTGTAAATTGTACAACACCGCTTTTGAGCTGGGCAGGAAAAAAAGACCCCACTATTTTCTGGACACAATCTGCCGAATTTCATATGGCACTTCGAAGGCTTGGCAAAAGGAATGTTTTTATTCTTTATGACAATGAGGCGCACACAATTGTTACACCTGAATTACAAAAAGACCTGACAATAAAAACCAAGAACTGGTTTGATTATTATCTGAAAGAACAAAAGGAAACACTTACCAATGGAATCCCTTAAATCATAATTAACAAAGCAGGAGACCGACAATCTCCTGCTTTGTTTTTTAAGGTTAATTGATTTTTCTGTATAACTCGACATTACATTGAGTCGGACTGCTCATGTCGAACAATTGTTGTCCTCCCGCCGTAACTCTACAAACATTAGGGTTTTGTATGTTGCTACATTTTACTGTCGTAACATCACAATCCTCTAAAGGGTTATGCCCCCAAACATCTATCAGCTTTCCTTTTTCAGGGGCCGTTGAAAATGCGAAGGCTGCAAATACAGCAAATGCGATTGCTGAAAATGAAAGCGCTGGTCTTAAAACTTTAGTATTCATAATATTAAAATTTAATGTTAATGGTCTACTCTTTTTCAGGTTTTCGACCTTCCCCTGGACTGTACAGTGTATTTTCAAAAGCATAAATGCTGATATTATCTTGATGCGGTAAAGGGCTTGTAATAATTGGTCTGTAATTTTTCAATTGTTAGACTCCTTCCATTCAATGAAACAATCCGGTCGTTTAAAACAACAAATTCATCCATTGTCCTGCCCGCTATATTGTATACATAAAAACTAAATGCATAGGTGTTTGCACTCAGGTCGTATACATCAATTATCGAAGCCTGCTTCCACATAATTTCAGGTTCGTATTTTCCAATGAGAGCCGCATTTACAAAAAGATAATTGCCAAAAGATGCGGTCAGTTTATTGACCAATTTAGGCTGTTTGCTCAGAGTGGTTACTTTTTTCGATTCTATCCTCGCAACAGAAACCTGTGCACGTGTAGTTGTATCAATAGTATGCCCTGAGGTATGATTGCCTATCTGAGAATCAATCATCAGGAATTCATTTCGATAGGCGTAGGTATAGATTACCTTGTCAAGCTGGGAATTATAAAGCAATGATCCGTCCGTGTCAAATATACCGTCTACCTGCTTCAGCAGAAGTCTGCCGTTAAGCTGTAATGATGCATCATTATTAAAAGTAAAGAGTCCTAGCGTATTTGCTTTTGTTTTAGAATCAATAGCTCGGATAACTGCTGTCTTATCATCGATCGGCTTCAATATGGAAAAATAAGCTTTTCGATACATTTTAAGCTCCGCTTTCCAGTTGGTGGTATCTCCAATAAAAATGCAGGGTACGCTTCCATCGCTAAAATAAAAATAAGGTGATTTTACGGCAAGGCGCGGCACAGTGTAAGGAAATTTATATTTAGGAAGTTCGATGCGAATTGTCTTTTTTTGAACCAGACTGGTATCAAAAATTGTTACGGCCAGCGGTTCAGCCCGATTGCCTAAATAAATCTGTCCTTTGTCATAACCGGCTATATAATATGTTGCTTGTGGAAGCAGGATCGTTTTCTTGCTATTAGTAGGGTGCTTGGGAAATCTTCGCACAAAATTATTACGATGATGGATTATGTCTTCTGATAACATAAACAGCAGGGCAACAATACCAATGCTGAAAAATATCGTCATAGAAAAGGCACTGGCCAGTGCAGCAGGTTTTGAAATAAAATGTGCCTTTGGCACACCCCGGCGCAGTATCAGGATACCTGCTGCGGCCAGCATCATGAAAACAAAATTAAAAATGAAATGTTCCTCCCATCCCATTTTTTCCAAAATTCCTCCACAGGAACAAGGGACAAATGGGCTGTAATTTAAAATAATGAAAATGTATGCGGTAAACATAACCATCATGCACAACGCTCCAAAAAGCCCCATGATTCTCCACCTTTTTGAAAGGATAAGCAATACAATGAATAATTCAAGCATCGGAACCATCCATGCAATGTATCCGGCAAATGCACTTAATAAAGGTGACTGTCCCAATTGAACACGGAAGTTCTCAAAGTCGAGCAATTTGCTTACTGCCGCGTAAACAAAAAGCAGTATATAAAGCAGGCAGATTATGTCGGCTATAGTATTTTTAAAGGATATTGATGTTTTCATGTCATTGCTTTTAACGTTTACAGTATTCCAGTATAATCTCACTTGAGGGCATACCAAACCACCCTCACATATGTAGCTTTTTTTTTGTAAAAATCACGGGGTAAATATTTTATACAGCTAAATTAAAACATAGCTGTCAAAGGATTGTTGACAAAAACGATCCAAAAAATGTAAAAAACGATCCATTTTACTTATAACGTTGGCTAAATTTTATTATAATTGATAACTATATTGTAAAATTCTTTAAAATAAATAATTAACCCTTATCCATTCAGGATTATCTCATATCAAAACGGGAGAGAAAAGGCCGTTTGTGACTTAAAGTTGAATAACAAAATTCAAATTCTAATATTTTGCTTATATCAGCCTATTCAAATAGCAGAATACAAAGCCAGCAGATTATATCGACTATAGTATTTTTAAAAGAGACTTCCATTTTCATGTTTTCTCTTAGCCTCTCTGTGAATCATAGCTTATATGAGATTCGCACATACCAATTCAGCCCAGCTTATACTGCTAAAATTAGCTAGTAATCACATCTTTAGTGTTTTGTAAAGCTAAATTAAAACAATATTCTGGAAGGATTGTTACGAAAAACGAGCCAAAATTTGCAAAAAACGAGCCATTTTACAGGCCTACTAAAAAAGCTAAAACACATAAAAAGGCTAGCAAATACAGACCTTATGGACAAAAAGCAATAGTTTTTTCCTTTAATACCTAAAAAAAACTTAGAATTATGGAGTATAAAAAAACGTCGTAAACCTGAAAGGATGTTTAAAATGATATTGATACTAAAAAAATCAGGTGAACTTATAAAAAGGAAAGCTAACTCTGAAAACATCCGATACAACTAATTTAAAAAACGACTTTGGAGTTTTTTTCTGCTCCCTGCAAGGGCAAGTGGTTTTGAGCTGCGGAAAGTATTTCAAGCAGCTCAGAACACAACTTGCTCCTTTCTGGCGAAAGGAAAACCCGCCCTTTCAGGCGGATTAAAGTTAGCAGGGAAAAACAGCTTCGGGCTGTTTCCTTTTTGAATTGATAGTCCTATTCTTTTTGTCTAAATCCGATAACAAAAAAAATACTTTATAGAATAAATCCCCCTCCCACAAAACAATGTGCTCCACTATTGCGCCAAACAGTGCCTTTGAAAGCCTATATGTGCCATACATCCACAGGCAGACCAATCAATCGCTTTATTTGCCTTATGGTTTTAATGCAGGCAGTAAAAAAGGCAGTCCAACAAGGAAATAAAATGGGTCTATATACAGACAGTCTGCAATAAAAGTACAAAGTTTTAAAAACAGTAAAGCGTTTTGCTTTTTGTAAGGCTTTCCGCTTGCTAAAGTATATCCTTTACAAGGCAAAAATAAATGCAGACGACCCTACATAAAAATGCCCAAAAGGCTATGCAGGAATATCGGGATAAGGGAAAATTCAGACGCACAAATATTCATTCCTGCAAAACAGATAAAAAAAGCAACAATAAATTTTTAAATAATGGAAACAACAAAGAAAACTTTAAAAATCAGCTTCTCCACCCAAAAAGGAGGTGTGGGAAAATCAACGATGACCACTTTGCTGGCAAGTGTGCTTCACTACCGTTTGGGATTTAATGTACTGGTGATGGACTGCGACTTTCCGCAATACAGCCTGACCAATATGAGGGAACGAGATAAGAAGACCATCATGCAGAGTGACTACCATAAGAAGGCGGCAATGAAACAATATCAATCCATTAACAAAAAGGCATATCCGATTATCAGGTGCAAGGCTGAAAATGCTCTGCAGAGTGCTTCGCAATACGTAAGTGAGTTGGCAGTTGTTCCGGACGTTATTTTCTTTGACCTGCCAGGAACAGCCAATACCAAAGGAGTATTGACCACATTAAAAGCAATGGATTTTATTTTCTCGCCCATTACCGCCGACCGTTTGGTCGTGGAAAGCACACTGGGCTTTACCAAGGCATTTCTTGGGCTTCCGCAGACCGATGACGGCAACAAGGAACAAGTTATACGGCTGTTTTGGAATCAGGTGGACGGCAGGGAAAAAACGGGCCTGTATGATGCCTATCAAAGTGTCATCAAGGAACTGGGACTGTCTGTTATGGAAACAAGGATAATGGACAGCAAGCGTTTCCGAAAGGAAACGGACGATACGGGAAGTTATATATTCAGGTCAAGCTTACTGCCAGCCGAACCGCAGTTGCTCAAAGTCGTCAGGATGGATTTGTTTGTCGAGGAATTTTTAAAAACCGTTCATCTATAAAAGATTAAATCATGGATTCAGATAATAAAAACAATGACTTTGAAAAGCCCAATGTTGATGAGGACTACCTTATGAACGTAATCAGCGGTGATAAGCCTGCTTCCCCGCTCGGCAATACTATACAGCAGGAAGCAGCGCTACAAGTGCCACAGGAAACCAAGTCTAGGGAAAAAGCCCGAAGCGTTTCTTCAAAGAAAGCGGACTATGAGGAAACATTTCTGGTCAATCGGTTTCCTTCAGGCAGAAGCGGAAAGGTAGTCTATATACGTCCCGAATATCACGAAAGGCTGCTCCGTATTGTTCAATTGACAAAAGAAGAAAAGACAACGCTCTATTCCTACATTGACAACATCCTTGAACACCACTTCAGGGAGTTCGGGGATGATGTAACCAATTATTTTAACGAACGTTTTAAGCCCATCTTGTAATGGCAGGCAATTACGGACTTAATATATCATTCTATCGTGTGTCTAAAAACTAGATATTTTCAAAAGAAAACAGAAAAACCGAAAAAAAGAAAAAGAAAGCACTTTAAAAGGACGGGCTGTGGGCAGGCCAAAAGGAAACGGAATAAGTCCCGCAAGGGTGGATTGTGAGGCACGAACAAGACATTATGCCGTAAGCTTTTGGTTAGCCAAAACCGCCCGTGCTACCTTCGTTTTCTTTTTATTGTTTCTTGTTTAGAAGAATAAATCAGTACCATACCAGCAGTATTAAAAGTTATGGAAAACAACAGCAAAACCAGTCCTCATAAAGGTGGCAGGCATCCTAAAAATGATCCCGCTGTCCACCGCTATTCTATCAGCCTTACCGCTGAAGAGAATGCCAGCTTCCTGTCCTTATTTGAACAGTCCGGCATGAATGTAAAGGCGCACTTTATTACAGCTTGTATTTTCCAAAAAGGTATCACAACAATAAAGGTCGACAAGGCAGCAATGGAATATTACGTGCGCCTTACTGCCTTATTCGGACAGTTCAGAGCTGTGGGGGTAAATTATAATCAAGTTGTGAAGATCTTGTACCACAATTTTTCCGAAAAGAAAGCTGCAGCGTACCTCTATAAGCTTGAAAAGCAGACAGCAGAATTTGCTGTTTTATCCCAAAAGATAATACAGCTTACAGTGGAATTCGAAACAAACTACCTTAAAAAATAGCATCAGAAATGGTAGCAATAATTAACAGGGGTGAAAATTTAATTGGTGCGCTTTCCTATAACCAGCTTAAAGTTGATAAGGAAAGCGGACAGGTTTTATCTACCCAAAAGATAATTGAAGCACCTGATGGCACCTATTCTATAGCACAGCTATCCCGTTCTTTTGAATTATATTTATTAGCCAATCGCAGGACTGAAAAGCCCGTACTTCATATTTCATTAAACCCTGACCCGAGAGATAAGGTAAGCGATAATGATTTTAGGACTATCGCAGAGGACTACATGCAGGAGATGGGTTACGGGGAACAGCCATTTGTGGTATTCAAGCATACTGATATTGAGCGTGCCCATATCCATATTGTATCGGTCTGTGTGGATGAAGAAGGCAGGAAAATATCTGATAAATTTGAGAAAAGGCGTTCGATGGACGTTTGCCGGGCATTGGAAAAAAAATATAGCTTAGTAGTGGCCACCGAGCACAAACAGAGCTTACAGAGCCATGCATTCAGTCCAATAAATTACAAAGCAGGCGATGTAAAGAGCCAGATGGCTTCTGTACTGCGCCACTTGCCCAACGACTATCAATTCCAAAGTTTTGGGGCATATAATGCCCTGCTTTCTCTATTTAATGTTACGGCAGAAGAAGTCAAAGGGGAATATAACGGAATCCCCAAACATGGAATTGTATATTTTGCATTAAACGAGCAGGGAGACAAAGCCAGTAATCCCTTCAAGGCTTCGCTCTTTGGCAAGACAGCTGGCTACGCAGAGTTGCAATCCCACTACGGGCAAAACAGGATAAAACTAAAAGATAATCCTTCAAAGGCATCAGTCAAAGACAAAATTGAGCTGGCAATGCGGACTACTGAAAACGAAACAGAATTTAAGAAACAGCTAATGGAACGGGGTATCAATACTGTTGTGCTCCGAAATGGTGAAGGACGTATCTACGGCATGACCTTTATCGATCACGAATCGCGCTGCGTATGGAACGGTTCCGAGTTAGGCAAGAACTTTTCGGCCAATGTATTTAATGACTGGTGGAATAACGGAAATAAAACGGAGCGACCTGTACAGGAAATTGCTTCAAAAAACACTGCACCGGTAAGCGGGGAGATTAACCAACCACACGAATTATTCGATTTTTTAGGCAAAGAAGATATGTCTTACAGCCTCCAGGAAAACAACCTTATTGAAGCATTTGGAGGATTATTACCCGAGACTCACGGAGAAGATTATGAGGAAGAGGCATTTGTTAACCGGATGAAACGAAAAGTTAAAAGAAGAAAATTGTAGATTTAAAATGACAGCAGAGAGATACCAGTACCTTAATTGTAGCATTTATTAACCTAAAAGAGTTTATTTAAGAATCCTTCGAAATGCAACATTTATTATCTTTTATTATTTATATCTCACGCCATTATATTTCTTAAATTCACATAAGAACAGAATTTGAACTTTAAGGAATGGAGATACGTAAAATTTACGACCGCGATTTCAGAATAAATGCAGTCAAACTAGCACTTGAATCAAATCGTTTTAAAGTAGCAAAGGAACTTGGTATAGCGACTACGAATATCTATAGATGGCAAGCTGAACTTAAAAAATATGGACCAGACAGTTTTTGTGGAGGTGGTCATTTTAGAAACCCCGAACAAAAAAGATTTTCTGAACTTAAAAGAACACTTAAACAAAAGCTTAAAGATACAGAACTTGAAATTGAAATTTTTAAGAGTGCAAGTAAATATATCCCTCAAGGTGGAAAAACCGGTCAATTTGACCACCTAATTCCGGAGTAAATTGACCACCCGTTCCGGAGCAAACTGACCACCTAATTCCGGAGCAAATTGACCACCAGGTTTTGTGGTGAATTAAGTATTAAAAA
>NZ_QWDM01000031.1 GCF_003996965.1 Flavobacterium cupreum
TTTTTAATACTTAATTCACCACAAAACCTGGTGGTCAATTTGCTCCGGAATTAGGTGGTCAGTTTGCTCCGGAACGGGTGGTCAATTTACTCCGGAATTAGGTGGTCAAATTGACCGGTTTTTCCACATTAGCTGCAAAATCTAATAATGAGTAGAAAGTACAAATTTGGAAAGTAACTACGGTGATAATGCGTAATCAGTAATACCATAATCAGTAATACCATAATCAGTAATGCCTACAGTGAGAACCTGACGTATGATAAAAATGGTAATATAGTCAGTCTTACACGTAACGGAAACAGTGAAACTGCCACACAAATTGATGCTTTGGTCTACACTTATACCAATAACAATACCACCACCCCGCTCTCCGAAGAGTTCCTTATGAAAAGCTGCTGCAAATGTCTCTTACTCTTTGCACATTTTTTTTGTGTTCTCATGAAAATTAAAACATGATAAAAATCTTCCGACTTTTTAAGTTTGGTTATTGATTAATACTGATTTGATACAGCAGATAACATTCTAAAAAAATTAGTTTTAAAGTCAGAGACTTTATGAGATTTCTGATTTAATTATATTTGTTTGAAATGACGTAAAGAAACATTTGCCAGTGTTGATGAAGACTTCGGGGAGTTGGGTCGGTGTTGGTGCTGCATTTTCTGCTATTAAAGCAGGAGCTTCACTTTCAGTAACAAACACTGTACTTCAAAAAACATTTAAAAAACCAAATAATTAAGCAATGAATAGAATCTTATCTTACACAGCAATTTTACTATTGTGCATTTCTTGTAATGGACAACAAAACATTCAAATAGAAAAAATGGATGATTCGAAGGTTACAAAAATCACTATAGTTAATAAAATAGATTGTAGTGTACACAAACTAAAATCTAATACAATAATTATAAAAGATGCAGATCAAATAAAAAAAATTATTGATGCTTTTTCTTATTCAACAGCTATTAAAGAAAAAATAAATACCGGAGCTGGTCATGGCTTTTTTGAGATAGATTTTGATGAAGGCGAAAAAAATCATTACTATACTATAAATTATACTGTTTATGATGGCGTTATATTGAGGAATGATAACAATGGAGATATGTTTAAAAATGATAGATTGGAAGGAATAGTTTATTCCTTATTTGTTGAAAAATAGATAATGTGGGTATGACCTCGCTCTCGGAAGTGTTCCTTATTAAAAGCTATGCATTCTATGAAGACTTTCGGGAGCAGGGTACAAGAATCATCAATATGTTAAATCAAAAAAAAAAACATTATGAAAAAAATAATATTATTATCTGTCTTTTTATACATAAATAATTCCTATGGTCAAAATAAGGATGAAATATTTAGATTGGCAGGAGATTTTAAGGATGCGGCAGGATATTCATATAATGTAAATGTATTAATACTGCATCAGGATAAAATTTACTCTTTTATAGAGCAAGAGTATTATTCAAAAAGATTAGCTAAAAAGAATGTGCCTTCGAGATATTTAAAAACGAAAGGAAATTGGAAAATGAGAAATGATACTTTAAAACTTATCGATAGTGAAACTAAAAGAGAAAAGCTTTTTATTAGAAAAAAAACATTTAGTCTTTTTATTTGATAATGTGGATGAATCAAATTCTCATTGGATAAAAATAAGAAATTGATAATTAACGGTAATGTATCAGATGTGTTGGTGATTAATAATTTACCCGCTCGCTGCTCCGTCTGAAACCAATGGTTCAACCGTAGAATTTAAAAATAAAGAAGGTCAGGTTGTTCTAAAAAGAGCCTACGGTACTTTAAGAATCGGAACCCCTGCTCTCCAAAGAGCTCCTTATGAAAAACTGCGCAAATGTCACTCTGACTTTGCACATTTTTTTTGTGTTCTCATGAAAATTAAAACCTGATAAAAGCCTCCCGACTTTTTAAGTTCGGTTAATGAATACTGATTTGATATAGCATAACACTCTATGTAAATTAGTTTTAAAGTCAGTGACTTTGGAAATCTCTGTTTTAATTATATTTGTTTAAAATGACGCAAAAAGAAAGCCCTATAATAATTCAGAATAATTAATTTTGCTAAAAACGAGAAACAAAAAATAATAAAAACAGTAAATTATGAAAAAAGCACTATTCGTGTTAACATTATTAATCTCAATTATGGGATTTAGCCAGGAAACAAAGACATTTGATTCAAAACTTGTGGGTTGTTGGCGTGGCTCGGAAGCTGATCAACAACAAAAAGGCACGACTAAATATTGGGTTGCTTGCAGGTTTGAAGATGGCAAAAGTACTTTGTTATTTATAGCTATTGACAAAAAAGGAAAAGTAACACAAATGACTGAAAATGGAAAATGGTGGGTAGAGAATGGGAAATTTCACGAACTGCATAACTACGATGGTGTGGCTGATGTGTATGATTATGAGGTTGTCGATAACAGCATAAAGTTTA
Organism: Flavobacterium cupreum; assembly: GCF_003996965.1. GTDB lineage: Bacteria > Bacteroidota > Bacteroidia > Flavobacteriales > Flavobacteriaceae > Flavobacterium > Flavobacterium cupreum. The sequence continues at coordinate 2,444 of NZ_QWDM01000031.1, forward strand.
CCGGGGTCGATGTAATGGGAGACAAGGAAACAAAATATAGTTTTTTTGATTACAAAATTGAAGAAGATTAAATTTAAGTAACAGTCCAAAATAGTGTCTGGTACTGAAAAAAAATTTATATGTAGTTTAAGCGAAAAAACTATTTCCATAAAAAAACCCTTGTGAACTAAACTTAACAAGGGTTTTTAATTTTGCAGAGAGGAAGGGATTTTATTTTCCCAAAAACCAAAACATAATGGTCAGTATTTCAAATAGTTACAAATCTAAAAAACGTTAATTTTTGACGTTGTTTGACACAAATTTAACACAGGATAAAAGCCTGAAAACATTATATATCACAGTGCTTAACACACGATTAACAATAGCGAAGCGGTTGTATAAAAACTCGTCAGGTAAAATAATGAGGGCTTTTTGTGAGTTGGTTTGCGATCAGCAAACAAAGGAACAACAAGCCCTCATTATTTTACCTGACCCCTTATTCAACACCCTTGTACTGTAATTATTCGACATTCCTATTTTACACTCCCGGACGGTAATTATTCGAAAGCTTTATTTTTAATAGCTTGGAAAAAAGATCGTTCAGTACATTGTATGTCCGCACTTGTACGGCGATCTTTTTACCCCCGCCCCCTTTTTTTCTCATAACTCCCGATTTTTGACTCTTTTCCTTTTTTTCCTTTATATCCTATCTCTTTTCTTTTATAAAAAAAATATAAACATTATAAACAATTGTAAAATAAGCAACAAAATCAAGGCTTCAAGCCTGTTTATAAATTTGTTTACATATTTTTTTGTTTACAAAAAAAATATAAACATTTAAAAAAGGCAAAAAAATAAGCCAAAAATTAAATTTTGGCCTTATCGGGAAAACGGTTATGTTTTTTCTTAATCTGTCAATTCATATTATACGTTAGATTTACTATTCTCCAAAGTCTTCTTTTCCTCTTCGCATCGCTCCAACTCTTTTTCTAAAGTTTTAATCTTAAAATCTTTCAAGTCGTTTAATTCTTTTTGCGATGGTGTAGCTATGGTGTCTTCTTTATTAATCAATATTTCGCCTTTTCCAGTTAAAAGCCAGTCGAAATTAAATTCGATATTTTCGTAAATTTTAATAATGAAATCAATTTTAGGAAGTGTTCCTTTCCTATAATTTCTAACATTCGCCTCATTTACTCCCAATTTTTTAGCGAATTTGGAATTATTACCATCAAAAAGCTTTTCAATCAATTCATTGATTCTCAACGAAATAGGATTCATAAAATTATAAAAATTAAAATAATTCGAAATAAGTTTCTAATTATATGTTATTATTCGAAATAAGTTTCGATATTTGTTCTCGAAAGCGGATTGAAAACCACTTAAAAACGGATTAAAAGCAACCTGCAAGATACAAATTAATAGATTTTAATAAAGTATTATACTTGATTAAAATGTAAAGCAAAACAAGTGCCATGTTTTAGCAAAATTGGTATAGTTCATTGAAATATTTAGACCCTTAAAAAAGAGGGAGTTTTACCTCCCTCAAATTTCGCTAAGCAATGCTTTTTGTACTTAAACAAGCGTAAGCGATTAGCCCAACTGCAATACTTAAAAGTAGTGCGTTAGGTTCGTTAAACTTGAAATTCATAACAGCATTGCCTTTCCAAACTGTCATTTGGATGGGTTCGTTTTTCATATAATAAATGAATTTAGTACGCCAGCTTTATTGCAGCGCTTAGCGAATATAAGGGTTTCTTTTTTTTAAAAGTAGATTTTTTTGATAACCGGTACAAATTCCTGGAACGGATCTGAGCATAAAAAGTCTACAAATTTTATAAGTCAATTAATTTATAAATCATGGATAACAAAGTACTACAGTTTTTAATCGCAGGCGGGCTTTTACCATTAGCTCAATTTATAAAAAATAAAGAAATAATTCCATGTTCGAAAGATCGGCCAGATAATAATAAAGTCACTACTGAAGAAAAAGAGTTCAGATTAAAAATAAGATTTTTCAAACTCACTATTAAAGAGGGTTTTTTCTGGAACACACAGATTTGGGAGATTAGAGAAAAACCACTATCAGATGAGCAAATGGAAAATTTGTTTAAAAAATAATTAAATAGTTCATTGAAATACTGAAACCCTTATAAAACAAAGGCGGAGCATGGCCCCGCCTAGTTTTGTTACGTAGTCACTAGATAAATAAAGAGTTTGGCAAAAGCTTCACCCAATCTATATTCTACTGACCGTTTTACTATCGGTAAAACTGTAACATTCTTAACATTCACACAAAGTGGTATTTGTATTTCCATGTTCATTCATGACGTTAAGATTGATTTGCTTAACGCCAATCAAAACGAATATAAGGGTTTCTTTTTTCAAAAAGTAGATTTTTTTGATAACCGGTGCAAATTCCTGGAACGGATCTCAGCGTAAAAAGTCTACAAATTTTTATAACGTCAATTAATATTAATCATGGATACAGACAACAAAAAGACAAACAGGCGATACCGATTGCATCGAAAAATAAAGGGTCTTTATCGCTTTCAGGTTCGTCAGAAAATAATTTATGTACCTGATTCGGACGATATGACAAATAAAGCTTTAAGAGAGTTACACGAAAAATTTAATTATCAAATTCAATTTGAAATACCATCATGATAAACGATAACCAAAAAGACACGATAATTTCAGTATTGGGAAAACACTACTCCCCTAAAATTATCGAGTACCTGAACAAAAAGAAAATTTGCAATTCAAATGGCAATCCTTTTTCCAGTGCTTCAATTCAAAAAATAGTATCAGGAATTCAAAAAAATGATATTGTCGAATTGCAAATCGTGAACCTAGTAACCGCTGTTAAAAAGCGTAATGAAAAAACCGCTAAAAAACTTCAAACCTTACTCTAATGGAAAAAGACAGCTTCCGAAAAGACTATAGAAAATTAAGCAAAACGCTTTGGATTGTAAAAATTTCAATTGTTGCAGTTATCATTATTAACATAGTGATTGTTATAATATTAATTCTAATAAACCTTTAATTATGGCACTTTTCAAAACAGTAGAACTAATCGCCTATACACAAAGGCTTGAGTTGCAAAAGGAAATTATGCCCCTTGCAACGGTTTTTACACCTCACCAAAAAACAGAATTAGACAGCCTTTACGACAAAATATTAGAAATCTGTCATGCTGCTATTATTAAGGAAAAAGAAGTAATAGAACCTGTCATTTTATAATGATTCCGGTAAATAATTACAACTAACAAACTACACCAAACCAGTAAATACCTATAATGGCTAACTATAAATTTAACGTTGAAACACTTTACGAGAAAACCGATAACGGTTTAGATATCATAAAAAAATATCTTAACAATTGTGACGGTTTCAGCAAAGCGTTAGAAAACGACAAAAACGCTTTTAGATACAGAGATACAGATAAATCTGCATCCTGCTATTTAGTAAAAAACGATAAAGGTCTAAAAGGTAGCATCGGGGTTAATTATTGGCGTGTTAAGGATTTTGGAGGCGATTTTTTCACACCTATAGGCATTGCAATGGAGCAAAGCGGTTTAGATTTCTACCCTTGTTTAAAAATGTTGTACGAATGGTTTAATCTTGACGGAAACAATACTTTTTTTACTGCCACGGTCGAAATAACAACCCTTGACGATAAAGACAAACGCCCCTTAGACTGGTATAATGTTGTCACAAAAGAACATACACAGCTTGATATAATTGGAACTTACGTAACTGCTGAATTGGCCAAAGAGTACGATTTTTTCAGCGTAGAATATTATGAAAAAATATTCATCAATAAAAAGACAAACCAAAAAAATTATATCAAAGTTTCGGCAACTGAAAGTTTCCCGATATTTTGTTATATGCCTGAAAAAACATGGTGCAAAACCTATGCGCCATTTTCAAAAGATAAAAGTTTTAAACACGGCTATTTAGGCAAAAAGCCTGTTCGTTACGTCTACGGATTGCAAAAAATTATCAAAAAATATGATGATAAAATTGACGATTTTAACAGGCAAATAAAAAAATCAAAAGACGATAAAACAACGGGGAGATTAATTGATGAACGTGACGCCTATAAAATTCCAAATTGTATAGTCGCTTCGGGTGGTTCTGACGGATTAAATGTTGCGAGTTTAGGTTATGATCTGATTTGGTACAACTCCGAAAGTGAACAAATCAATTACACAGAATACAACCAGCTTAAGGAAATATGTAAAAACATTTACAATCTTCCCGATGTTGACGAATCAGGCATTAAGTACGGTTATGAAGTTGCTGAGAAGTTTTGGAATATGAAAAGTATTTGGCTGCCAAAAGAGAAACTTGGAACAAACGGCAAAGATTTTCGGGACTGGATGAAATTCTACAAAAAAGCGGATTTAGGTGCTGTAAAATTCCAGTTTGGAAACCTTCTTACAGGTGCGTTAAAAATGAAATTCTTTGAAAAAAACGAAAAATCAAAACGTTGGTCTGTTAAAACTTCATACTTACATTATTTCCTTAAGATAAAAGGATTTCACTTGTATTACCCGGAGAAAAAGTACACCGAAAAAACAGGCGTTCAGGAATTTATTTTCATCAGGATAAACGAGCATATTGTAGAGCAATTTTTCCCTAATGATATAAGAAAATTTACGGAAATGTACCTGATTGAAAAAGGCCAGCCAATTGAAGTTATTGACCTGATAAAAAACACGGAGCAATTTAATGAACCAAAGCTTTTATCTATGGATAAAATCGTTTTGGATTTTAAAAATTTTACAGAGGAAACACAAACATTCTTTTATAAAAATCAGTTTGCTACCATTTCAAAAGACGGTATCGAACTCAAACCCTACAAAGATTTGAAAAATTATGTTTGGGATTACAGAATTGTAAATAAAACCATTTTTGCTGAAAAGCAAAGCTTCCGCCACTACAAAGACGACAATTGCAACGATCGGGTAGAAATTTTGCAAAAGGATTGCGACTTTATGAATTATCTAATAAATGGCTCTCGAATGTCTTGGAGAAAAGAGTTAGAAGAGCCTTTCGGGGATTTTTCAAATAACAAGGAACTAAAAGAAGCGAAACAAAAATATCACAACGAAAACCGTTTTAATCTTTCTGCTGAATGTTTGACAGAAAGTGAGCGATTAATTCAGGAAAAACACTTCTTAAATAAATGCTTCGGAATCGGTTATTTATTGCACAGATACAAAATTGAATCCTTTGCAAAATTCATTTATATAATGGACGATGCGCCCAAAGAAAGCGAAGAAGACAGCAACGGCCGTTCCGGTAAATCAGTTCTTTTAAATGGTATCGACAAGCTATTGAATAATCATTATTACATCAATGGAAAATCAAAAAACATTACTACTAATTCTCACCTACTGGACGGCTTTACAAAGGAAAACGATTATTTAAGAATTGAAGATATTGACCAATATTTAGGAGTTGAATTTTTCTATAACTGGGTAACGGGTCCGATTTCTGTTAATCCAAAAACAAAGAAGCCTTACAACGTTGAGTTTCACGATGCCGGAAAAATGGCTGCAACTTCAAATTTTGGGATCGGTAAAATAAATCAATCCACATTAGGGCGTTTGTTCTTTATTTCCTTTTCAGATTACTATCACGTAAAAACCGACAAATACCACGAAGAGCGCAAAATATCTCATGATTTCAATAACAAGGATTTGTTTTCAAGCTATTGGGATGAAAAGCAATGGAACAAATTTTATTATTTCTTAATGGAGTGTTGCCAGTTGTATCTGTCGAACAGAGACAACGAACTGCAAGCCCCGCAAACGAACATTCATTTAACCAACATTCAGGCTTCTATGGGTGAAAACTTTATGAACTGGTGTGATAGTTACTTTACGCATTCAATGATCGACGAAGAGAGCGAAACAAAAGACGTTGTGCACGGGACGTTAAACCGATTCTTATTGCGTGATGATGTGCAAAAAGCGTACACCTTACATGCCGGAGAAAAATACAAAAAGACAGCCACGAACTTTAAAAGGAGTTTGCAGGAATATTGCAAAATGAAAACATGGACTTTCAACCCTGTTGAATATTTAAGTGCTGATAAAAAAACCATCAAAAAACCGCACACCAACGAAAAAGGAAACCGCAACATTCTGGAATTTTTCTATGTGCGAACTAATGATATTGAAGTTTCAATACCGGAACAAAAACAATTGAATTTAGGCGACCGCCCGAACGATTTACCATTTTAAAAAAAAACTAAAAAATAGAAATTATGCCACATCCAAAACACAATGAGTTAATTAAATTCTTTAATGAAAAATTTGACAGAATAGAGAAAACTAATAAAGGCAGGAGGTCAAATTCTTTCACAAAAAAAGACACCAATACAATTAATAATGCAGTTCAATTATTAGTTGCCTTTTTTAATCTAAGTGGCGGTTCGGCTGGTGAATTTGATTTTTATGAATTATTGCAACAATATATGATGGATAAAAATAAAAGAAAAGAAATTCACAAAATATTGAATATAAATCGATAAAACTTTTTCCTATGAAACGATATGTATTTATGAAAATTCGAGTAGCTAACAAGGAAGATTTTGCAGATCAGTTTGGACGCAAAAAAATCGGTGCAATTTATTTCACCCAATCGATAACAGGCGCGATTTGTACTCAGCCTTGTTATTTTTCAGAGGAAACGGATTTATCGACATTCAAGGAATTGTACACACGCAATCAAATTTATGTCCCTGTAGGGCTTTTTGATGATGTCGAAGTAGTAGAAGAACTAACCAATTAAAAATAAATAAAATGAAAATTACACAAGAAAATAAAATTCATTATTTCATAAAAGATGAAAGTAACGAAACATGGACAAGCTTTAACCTTGAAAGTTACATGGTAATCCCCCAAAATAATGGCAAAATTAAGCTTAAGGTAATTGAGCAATTAAGATTGTTTTTTGCTACTGATATTGAAAATTACGAGTGCGGAACTTTTTCAATTGCTTTTGGCAGAAATGATTGCCATTTTTCTGGCTTTGATAATTTAACCGAATTCTATAAATACATGCATTCGAATAGAAGTATTTGCGATTTTCAATCAGCTACAAAAGAAGATTATTTGGAATTAAGGGAAAAAGCATTTAGAATATTTTTAGAACATCGCTCCGCTGATTTTTCAAAACTCGAAATCGGCTCTGAGTTTTCTGTATAATTTCTAACTAAAACTAACACAATAAAAATTGCAACTATGAAAACATCAAGACATCGAAGGTTATCTATTTGCCTTACAGATTTAGAAAATATACCGCCCGAAAAAATAACCATTGCAGGAAATGGCAAAAAATATACAAGCCTGACCACATGGGATTACGAAAGCGAACATACAAACGATCACGATTTTAGCGTGTCGGTTACAAGATCACCACAAGAAAAACAAGACGGTATTCCGGTTATGTATATCGGGGGCGGTCTAATAATAGGCTATTAAAAACATAAACTAACCTTTAAAAAGTAGATTTATTTGCGAACCTGGAAACGCTGCAGCTCCGGATCTTTTCAAAAAAAATCTACAAATTAAACATCATGATAAAGAAAAGCACTTACATCCGAAGTTTTACAGATTCGCAAATAAAGCAACTTGAAAAGGTTGGAAAGGATCAGAATTTTAAAACTACTCCTGAGATATTATTTTTTGCTCTGGATAAATATTTGGAGCAAAAAAAAGAAATAGAAAAATTGAACGGCATCATTAGTTCAAAGAAGGAAGAAATTTTTCAACTGAATTTAAAAATTGATTTTTTCAAATCAGCTTCAAAAAAGATAAACGAATTAAACGAGTTCCTGAAAAAGGCAAAATAAAAACATCAATCATCAATCAAAAAGCGAGCAGTAATCGAATTCAATAACTAGCAAAACTAAATTTATGAACCTAAAAACTTTAAATTATATACGGAACAAATCTCAACTACAAGATTTATTTATAAGTCAGTTTTCAGCTGACTATATCAGAAAAGAGATTCATGAAATCTTAAAAGAGACTCGCAAAAATGCAACTGAGGGAGCAAGGCTATTTGCTAAAAACATTTCAACAAGGGAGTTAATTATTTTTATGGATAGGAATGGAAAACCCGACGGTTATCTTCTTTCAGATGAATTAAAAATTATGCTTAAAGATCATCGAGAAGAGGAATTAACAATACGAAAATTGCAAAATCAATTTTAGAAACATATGGCAAAGAAATCAGACAATCCGACCAATGCACTTATAAATCGAAACTTCATTATCCGTGTTTTGGAGAATCCAAAGGAAAACGACGTTAAAAAAACAAAATTAACCTCTGCAAACAAGCTTTCAAATTACTTAAATGATGAAGAAATCAAAATAAAGCTATTTAAGAGAATATTAGACGAGGGGAAAGACAAATATACTTTCCTGATAAGAAACAGGCTTAAAATTGATTTTCAGTCAAAATAACTTTAAATGAAAAAGCAGCATCTAAAAATTAGAATGCTGCTTATTTAAAAAAAATAAATATGCAGGAGCGGTTTGACTCCTGTTTAAACTTACATAATTACAAAGGACTTTTCAGATATGGACATAATAATAAAGTGTACTTATCAATCAGGAAGCAGATTTCCTCTCACAAACTGCATCAAATATTTTATGTGAATATTTTTTAAAAGTCTGCATTTTTTCAAGATAAAAATTGAGTGCATTCTCTTGGTTTTTGCCTATCTGTATGTATTCTAAAATCAACGAAAAAAGTGAATTGTTAAAATATGAACAAATATTATCTAGGGAATTAGATAAACTTTTCGAATTGAAGTTTTCAGTTTTTAAACAATCATCAGCTAAACTATCAATTTTTAAATAGCACTCTATCTCCAAAATGCTTATTTTATCTGCAATTGAATCCAGTTTTTTTATAAGTTCCATATTTTTTTATTTAAAAATTAGTTGAAAGAAATTAAAAAGGGATTCCCTCCTTTGTTTTTTTAGATTGTATAAAATAGAGTTCTGTTATAAATCTGCCAATAAATTACAACGCGATCAAGTAGTATTTTATTGTATTACTATTGTTTAGTAAGCATTATTGAGTTATTACGTGGAAATGTGAGTTCTGCTAATTTAAAACCGGGACAGGTTTCCTCAGAAATCATAATTCTATCCGGTTCAAAACCCAATGACATTAGTGTATTTGCTGCATTTTTTGTACGAATAAATACTGTTCCTAAATTTCCACACTGAGAATTTTTACCAGCAAAATCTAATGCATACGAAGTTAAATCCTTGTTGAAATAAGAGCCTGAAATTATATACGGACTGTTATCTGGTATGCTTTGAGTGTTTTCTAAAACACTGCCATTACTAGATGTGATTAAATAACGGATTAATAACCGATCACGAGTTATTGTCTCATACTTAGAAGTAGTTTTACTAATATATAAAGTATAGTCCTTACCTTGGTAATTTCCTTTCCAAGTACCTACATACTTGGTTAATAAATTATTTACATCTTTCAGGTAAGTGTTGTCTGGTATACCATTTCCAGCATCAATATAATCTCCCATTTTTTCTACAGGAACGATTGTTTGCGCTCTGCATGATATTGTAGATAATATTATAAATCCTAATATGAATATTTTTTTCATGTTTATTTTAATTACAATTAATAGTTGATACTTTTCCGTTATTATCCAATGTTTTTCTAGAATTTCCAGAGGCTTCAATTTTATACAATTCAATACCGTTAATCCCTATTTGCTCATTTAAAAATTTTAAAAACCCTTTTTCGAGACTATTTTCTTTCATTGCTTCTTTATAGAGAAGATCTAACCCATTCCAATTAATACTGCCGCCTTTTGAAATCACATCATTTATATTTCCTGTAAACCTCAGTTGATATGTTGCTGAACTGGAAACCATTGTTCCGTAAATATTATCAATAGGAATGTTGTTCCTACCGCCATTTAGAAGCAAAATTACAAACGCTTTTACATCTCCGGGAGAAAACATTTTTATCGGCTTAACAGATTGTGTTTCACCATCTGCATTTACTCTTTCATAAGGGTCAAGATGGGCATGTATATAGCCTACTGTATTCGCATCTGATGGAAAACTTATCTGATCTGAATTTTCCGTACTCGAAGCTCCGGTAAGAGGTGTAAAAGGGCCATTTTTACTTTGCATATATCCCGTTTCTACTTTCAAATTTGTTTTTTTCTTAAGTTCCTCTTCTTTGGCTTTAAAATTTGCATTTGTCAAGAGTGTCTTTAATTTATCACATGGATTTACAGCCGTTGCAGGAGGGGGAGCAGTACCACCGCCACCATTTCCACCACCGGGTGAAGTATAACCGCCCGGGGTTGTTCCTCCAATTACAGGGCCACGTGGGGTATAAATCACTGGCGTTCCTGTACTGGGCCCTGTTACAATAACTTCTCTTAATGGGATTGGATTACCTGTAGTACCATCACCGGTTCCGCCATCATTATGACATCCAAAATCCATATCAGAAAAAATACATTCACCAGTTTCCGGAGCTTTGTTTGTTTTGTTTTTATCGGAATATGCGGCGACACCCTCTTCCACAACCTGATTATTTAAAAACTTAGCACCTCTTACAAAACCTTTTTTCAAATCCCAAACCGTCATGTAACCCGTAAAATCTCCACCGTCTACAGACTGGCTCTCCGGTTTAATATACTTATTGGAATAGGCTTCAAACAATAGGGCTGTATATCTGCCTTCATCTGATTTATAGATATACAATTTCTGCTCCCAAAATTCCCGCTGATCTTTTTTAAGTTCCGTAACGGGTACAATAATGGTCTCTGTACCGTCTTCTGATCTTGTAACGCTTGCCTGGTTCCAATCATATTGCATCTTCTGAAATAAAGCATAATTCGCCCCGTTGGCGTCATACTTATCAAACCAGTTCTTGGCCTGATTCATTTGGGCTTCCTGCTGGGTAAACTCGTTGTCAGTGGCACAACCCGAGGCA
>NZ_QWDM01000032.1 GCF_003996965.1 Flavobacterium cupreum
AAAAATATAGTTTTTAATCAAAACGGAGGTGCTCACTTTGCACCGGAATTAGGTGGTCATTTTGAACTGGAATCAGGTGCTCACTTTAAAACGGAATGGGGTGATCAATATAACCGGAATTTGCACTCAAGGAAAGCCAATGATTTTTCACTTTATTGAAAACAATTTAGATACATACCCACTTTGGAAAATGTGTAAAGTTTTAGGCATAAGGGAGTTTACATATTATAGATGGAGAGATAAAATACTTTCTCCAAGACAGTGTCAAACAATTTTACTTGAGGAAGAAATATCTTCTATATTTTATGAATATAAAGAGAGATATGGTAATATAAAAATTTCAGCAGAATTGCAAAGTCGCGGTTTCAAATTATCACCTGCTCAAGTTACCTTCTACATGAGAAAACTAGGTTTTATAAGTAAGTTTGGCAGAAGACGTATAATCAAATCTGGTTCACTATTTATTCCTCATAATCCTTGTGTTTTTCCTAATGTTCTAAATCGACAATTTAAAGTTGAAGAACCTTCGCAGGTTTGGGTCTCGGGTATAACTAGTATCGAAATAGCGACTGGACTTTTATTTCTAACAATTATAATGGATTTATTTGACACAAAAATTATTGGATTGAGTCTGAGTGATGGACTAACAATAAAAGAAACTTCTATTCCAGCTTGGGAAATGGCTGTTCATAATCGAAAGACAAAGAAGGGATTAATATTTCATTCTGACAGATCACCTCAATACGCCAATAAGATGTTTACTCGTAAATTAAACTCTTATCAAGATATAAGACGAAGTATGAGCCGACAAGGGAATCATTTAGATAATGCTATTCCTAAAACCTTTTTTACTTCCCTTAAATCTGAGATAGTCGATTTAAATATGCTTCTAACTAAAAAACAAATAGAAGAAAAAATATTTGAATATATTCAAAATCAACAGTGAAAAAACTGCTGTGCTGAAAATTATTAAACTTTATGCTATGAAAACATATGAACGCGCTTTCAAAGAGAATGCTGTTAAGTTAAGTTATGAAAGAGGTAAGAGGCAAATTGCAAGCATTGAAAGGGAGCTGGGAATAACTCCAAGTTGTTTGTATCGCTGGCGACAAGACTTTGAAAAATTTGGAAAAGGAAGTTTTTGCGGAACTGGATACTTAAAATTAATTCCTGAACAAGCTATAATTACAAACCTTGAAAAGAAGGTTAAAGATTCAGAACTTACACTGGAAATTTTAAAAAGTGGGAGTACATATGTCGCTCAAGGAAAATTGATGACTAAACAATTCATTGAGGATAATAAGCATAACTTTTCCATTTTAAAAATGTGTAATGCGCTAGAAGTATCAAGAACTACATATTACAATAGAAAAAAACAAGAGCTTACCGATACAGAATCTCGCATAATTTTACTAAAAGAAGAAATCGTATCTATATTTTATGAGTTTAAAAAGACATACGGATGTATGAAAATTACTAAAGAACTTCAAAGGAGAGGATTTAAAATACAAAGCGCCCAAGTAACGAATTATATGAGAATTTTGGGTCTGCGCAGAAAGGCCAAAAGAAAATTTAAGGCGACAACTGATTCAATTCATAATCATTATGTGTTTCCAAATGTTCTAAATAGAGAGTTTAGAGTTGATGAGCCTTCTAAAGCTTGGGTTTCGGACATTACATATATACAAACAAAAAGAGGTTTTTTATACCTTACAATTATTATGGATTTATTTGACAGAAAAATCATTGGATGGAGTTTAAGCGACACAATGAGCACTAAGTCAACTACTTTATCCGCTTGGGAAATGGCGGTCAATAACAGGAAAATCACTAAAGATTTGATCTTTCATTCTGACAGGGGTGTTCAGTATGCTAATAAAATTTTTACTAATAGATTAGACACTTACAAATTTATTAAGCGTAGTATGAGTCGTAAACAAAATCATAATGACAATGCTGTTTCGGAAAGTTTTTTTAATTGTTTTAAAACTGAATTGATTAATGGAAATAAACTCCTGCCAAGGAAACAAATTAGGTTGGAAGCAACTGAATACATTGAAAACTGGTATAATAAAAAGAGAAGACATTCATTTTTAGGTTATATGACCATCGAAGAATTTGATAAAATTTATTTCAGATAATTTATATACCAGATTATATCTTTGAAATCATTTAGTAGCAATGAGGACAATTGTTTAATTATATATAAACTATATTTATTTAAATAAAGATATCATGAAAACACTTTCAGAACACATTCAAGAAAGTTTTGCACCTTTGAAAGAAGGACAACAAACAGTTATAGAGACACATAACAAAAAAATGGGCACTTAAAAGTAGCCCATATATTCTATAAAAGTAATATTTACAATCTATTTAAGAAGTTTCTCCAAAAGAGCTACTTTATCTTTTTCTGCCTGCAGCAAACGTTCATAAAGCTTTTCTTTTTCTTCAACAGCTTCCATAAGTTTATCTAAGGGATTGAATGTGCAATTACTATTAAATGAAGAATTATCATTAAAATTGTTGAAACTATTAAAATAATTAATAACACCTTCCTCGGAAAAGTTTTTAATAGCCTCTGTTGTTACTCCCAAAACTTTGGCAATTGCGTGTAATTTTTCATCATCAATTGACTCACTTGCCTCAATGCTAGAAACCGATTGCTGGCTCACGCCGATTGCAACTGCTAAAGCTTCTTGTTTCATTCCACGAAGTTCTCTAATACGGCTAATATTTTTGCCAATGTGCCTTGGTTTTGTTGCTGTTTCCATAATTCAAAGATATTCAAAATTCTGTCAAAAAAATCTAACGGGTAAAAAACAAGTCCGTAATTGTAAGATACAACTTCAATTAGTTCGGTACGGTACAATCTATTGCGTACTTGCCGTGTATTAAACAAAAATACAATTTTTATTTATGTTCCACCGCAAATCTTTAATTTATAAGATCAGGTCTCCACCCGCAATTTCCCATTCTTAAGAATTTAATAAAGCTTGCTATCCCTGTTCATTTTTCACTTTTGGCGATAGCCTATTTTCTAGTTTTATTGATTTTACTAGCTTCTGAAAATTAAATTGTCTTAAACATAACGCCATTAGAAGACAAATGGCGCCAGCAACACCACTGTCTGGATAACTTCGAAAATGCATTTTTATATTTGTCAGAAGATAAATAAACGGATTAAAAAGACCATCTAAAAATGGACTTTCACTGTTTAGAGGGCTGGTGAAGAAAGAAGAATGATTTCCTACTACTGGAATTGCTATTAATTAAGTTTTGATAACCGCGATACAGATTGTCAAAGTTTCTACTCAAATAATTCCCTTTATACCTTCCCTAAAATAGCAGAGTCCTGTAACGGCTACAGGCCACCTTACGTCCTGAAAATAATGGAAAACCATTAAATATTTATGAAAAATTTAGAAGGCCTTTTCCGGTCATTTGAAACGGGAATACGAAGTGCGAAGGCTCTAAAGCCCAATGCATACCTCAGGGGTATCGGATTGGATTATTCTGAACTCAGGATAGGCTTTAACTCCGGGCAGTTCCATCACCGCAAACCGCAAAAGGTAAAAGATGAGTTTGAAAGTCTGGGACTGCTAACCAAAAGTTACGCCCCGGTCAGATGGGAGACCGAAATGATCTCCTATACCGTTTTTGGACGTTACGGGCTTATTTTTCCACTGCTGGACAAAGACAATACGATTGTTAATTTTTTTGCCCTGCGGTTTGACCTTGACTCACCAAAAGAAGAATTCCTGAATGATAAAGGCATTTATCCCGCCTACCCGCATCCGCTGACCAAGCGGCTTTATATCGTCTGGTCTGTTATCGACTGTGCTACCCTGCTTCAAAGCAAGGTACTTGACCAAAGGGAAGCAGTCATATCGCTGCATGACGGGGAACTATTGCCACAGCATCAGGAAGCTATCAAAGCATTACATGAATTAGAAGCAATAATAATGATAAAGCGGTAAGACTATGGAGAAGATCAGATTACAAATGCAGCAGCTAAGACCCGATGTGCCCCTGTCAATTGTGGAATTGCCAGAAGGACACAGTCTAAATGACATGTGGGTCAATTATGGAACGGACGGAATACTGAAACTTTTTAAAAATGTGGAAACTGAAAAACCAGGTGTCGCCTTGCAGGTGCACAATGATTACAAAATCAGTTACAAGGGAATAACCGGAACATTTTATGTCGTAGGCAACCTCCCTATGGATTTAGGAAACCTACGGGTATCGCTTCAAATTGTGGAAACCAGCACACAGAAGAAGCACCGCCTTAAAGTAGACCTGTTTGATTTTGGAAACGTACAGAACCAGTGTACGGAACTTTCCGAGAAACAGGGTTTTGATTATCAGGAATTGGAAACGGATTTGGTACAGCTCACGGATTTATTGGAACAGCATCGCGATTTGCTTTTTGAAGCGGAAATAAACCCCGTTACCGATAAGTATTCCCAAAAGGAACTCACACCGCAGGCACATGAAAAAGCAATTGCTTTTCTCTCCAAACCTAATCTTTTGGAAAATATCAATGCCCTTTTGGAACAGAATGGCATTGTCGGGGAAGAGGAAAACAGGCTGTTGCTTTTTGTACTGGCTTCAAGCTATAAAATGCCATACCTCATGCACGGGCTGGTGCAGGGATCAAGCGGTGAGGGAAAAAGCCACCTGATTAATGGGATTGCCCAGTGCATGCCACAGGAAGATGTAATGAACATGACCCGCATTACCAGCAAGTCGCTGTACCATTACAGGGATAAGGAACTAATCAATAAACTGATCGTGATTCAGGATTTTGACGGTCTCGACGAAGAGGCGCAGTATGCCTTTCGGGAAATGCAGTCTGCCAAATTCTTAACCAGTTCCACCGTAGTCAAGGATATCTTCGGAAACAACAGAGGAAGGATGAAACAAGTACAGGCGCACTTTGCGAGCCTTACCACAACGACCAAAGCTGAGGTATATTATGACAATATGAGCCGTTCGGTGATCTTGGGCGTGGATGAAAGCCAGGCACAGACGATGCGGATTATAGAGATTCAAAATAGGAAAATCGCAGGGAAAAGCAACAGTGAGAATCAGCAGCAGGCAACACAGCTGCTTCGAAATGCCATACGGGTTCTGAAATCCTACGAAGTGGTGAATCCATTTGCTGATAAACTTATGCTTCCCCTTGAAGCCAAGATGCTCAGACGGCTTAACAGCCAGTTCCAGAATTTTGTATCACAGATTGCCATCCTGCACCAGTACCAGCGAAAAACCGATGCACAAGGCAGGCTGATTGCCACCAAAGAGGATGTTCGCTTTGCTGTGGATATATTCTTCAATTCCATCATCATCAAAGTGGATGAACTTGACAAAAGCACAAGGCAATTTTTTGAAAACCTCAAAGGCTATGTAAAAAGTCAAAAAAATGGTTCAACACACCGTTTTACCATCAGGGAGATTCGCCACAAGCTTAATATCAGCAAGACATCGGCATTCCGATACATGCAGTTATTACAGGAACTCGAATACATTCAGGCAATTGAAGGTTCTGTAAACAGGGGTTTTAAATACGTAGTGGGCTATTGGGACAATATGGAAAAACTAAAAGACAGGATAAAGAAAGATATGAACAAGCAACTTGAAACGTTTTAAAAACAAGAAAAATGGAACGCCCCGGAACGCCAGCGGAACACTGGAGCCCCTGCAAATACTGGCAATACGATACTGGCGTTCCGCGTTCCACGGAGTGCGCAAGCGACCGTTTAAAAAAAGAACAATTTAACAGCACAAAAAAAATGAAAAAGACCATACAAACACCGGATTTTCAAAAGCTTGCCAAGAGTTTTGACAGCTTTGTAAAAGTGAGGAATTACAAATCAGGAAAAGGGCGCATGTATCAAAATGCCTTGACGGAATTTTTGGCATGGCTGGAAGAGACAGGAATCACTAAAATTAGGGACGTGAGTTCTAAAGAATCAATAAAGTATTTTGAATATCTCATTGCAAGACCCAAACTGCGTGGCGAAGGAACACTGTCGCAAAAAACCATCAAGTTTCATCTTTTTGTACAGGGGCTCTTCCTTTTGAACCTTATGGAAAACAGGGAAATTGAAAACGGGTATTATATCCCTGCCTATAGCGGGGGTATTCAGAAGCCCCGAAATATCCTGAGCGTTGAAGAGGTAAAAATAGTGTACCAGTACTGCGAGAATGACATGGAAAAGGCTTTACTGTCCGTTGCCTATGGGTGCGGCCTTCGCCGTTCAGAAATAAGCGTACTGAATTTAAGGGACATACAGTTAAACATCGGAATGCTCATTGTCAAAAGCGGAAAAGGAAGCAAAAGACGGGAAGTCCCTATGAGCGATACGGTTGTCAAATACCTGAAAAACTATATACAGAACGAACGCAATTTAAAGCTGGTGGGAAAAAGCCAAATAGAAGAGGCTTTTTTTATCAACAGCAAAGGCAAGCGTGCCAGTGGCGAGAACCTGAATGAGATACTAAAAAAAATGATTGAGCAGACTGGGAAATACGAACTGATTCAAAAGGATATTACCCTGCATTGCCTGCGCCACAGTATTGCACACCATCTGGCTGAGAATAACGCAGGGATTGATTTTATAAGAAATTTTCTAGGGCATTCGGATATCAATACAACTTATATCTATGCCATCAAAAACAAGAAGCGAAAATTGATAACCTTTTAAATAATTGGCTTATGGCAAAACAGACATTAGAGCAGTTCCTGCTCCAAAATTACAGCAGACAGACAGTATCAAGCTATTTGTTTGCCATCAATCACTTTTTAAAATTAAATCCCAAAGCAAAACGATACAAGTACCAGAATGTTGTCAAGTATATGGATGAAATCAGCCTGCAGCAGTCCAACAGTAAGTATCGGGTTGTCATTTTATCAGCAATCAAAAAATATTATGATTATCTGGTTATGAGCGGCTACAGAAACGACCATCCATGCAAACGCTTGAATATTAAGGTAAACAGCAATCAGGCGATACAGGTTCAGGACTTGTTCAGCAGCCAGGAACTACAGCTGCTCATGCAGCGCGAAAACCGCTACAAGCATTTGGACGTCAGAAACAATGTTATATTATCACTCTTGATTTATCAGGGACTTACTAGCGATGAAATCATAAGGCTTACTGTTAAGGATATCGACTTGGAAAATGGGACAGTTTACATCAAGGCTTCCGCAGCCTTAAATAAGCGAACGCTGGAACTGGTATCCAAGCAGATGATCTTATTCTCCAACTATATTAACGAAACTCGAACAGAAATGCTGCGATGCAAGACCGAAAAACTCATTATCACAAAACTTGGCAAGCCTATTACAGTAGATAGCATCCATGCCATGATTGACCCGCTCAGGGCATTGTTTCCTGATCGGAAACTCAATCCGCAATCCATCCGTATGAGCGTGATCTGCAACTGGCTCAATGAAAAAAAGATTCCTTTGGAACAGGCTCAGGAACTCGCAGGGCATAAATGGCCAGGAACAACTGAAAAATACATTAAAGTGAACAGCTCACAGCAGCGGGAAATGATTAACCGGTATTTTCCAAGCATTTGAAGCAATAAAAATAAAGGTTAAAATTATACAATATGTATAATTTTTAAGTATATTTGTGTAATGAATTTTAGTAGCGTACGATGGATGTAAAAATATTAAAGATCGCAGGAAATAATTTAGTAGATGCTAAAATTTCAGATTCAAAAATAATAAAGGCAAACCTTCCGTCAATGACTGATGGATGGAGATTTAATTTTAGAAACCACTCCAAAGGCAATGGCTTTGAAACCTATGTTTTGGTATGCGAAGAAACACCTGATAAAATTGAAGGATGTTTGATTTTCGAAATGAAAAAGAAGGTTGAACCTTATATGGCGTTTGTTGAAGTAGCACCTCATAATAAAGGTAAGAATAAAGAATATGAAAATGTAGCAGGTTGTTTAATTGCATTTGCCTGTAGGTTGAGTTTTAAAAACGGGAAAGGCGATTATCTAGGCTATTTAGCATTTGATGTCATGGAGGAAGATAAAGCAGATGAAATAAAATTAATGGCTTTATATTCAACAAAGTATAATGCTTTTAGGTATGGTGAAACCACTATGATTATACCACCTGAAGGGGGACAAAAGTTAATTGATGAATTTTTAAATTAATGGATATGAAAAATAAAGAAATTCAAGTTGAAGATATTTGGAATGATAAAAAGAAAGGGGATTTAAAAAAAATTATCTCATCTCATGCTGCCAAACAATCCAAAGAACGAGTATTGACTAATCAATTACTTTCTATTCAATATAAATTAGAAGACTATATTCAAAGTGAAAGCGATAGTACGGAAGTTCTAAAAATTCTTGACTTTGTCAAGATGTACCTAAAAGCACTTAATCTGACTAAGAAAGAATTGGCTGACTATTTTGAAATGCGCGATAGCAATCTCCATAAATATCTTTCCGGAGAAAGAAAACTAAATGCAAAATTAGTTCTAAAACTAAGTACATTCTCTCATACAAAGCCGGAACAATGGTATAGAGTTGAAGTTAAGAATGAGCTGATCGAACTCAATAAAGAAAAAGCAAACGTAGAATATTACAAAAAATTCGATTACCGTAATCTGGTAGAAGTATAAAAAGTATTTTTTTGCAAGGTACTGTTTAGACAAAAAAGGTTTGCAATATGCTATAAGATAGCATATAAATAACTAGATAATTGCTGTAAAGCTTAATTTATGGAGAATAACAAATCACATTGGGAAAACGTTTTTGCTAGTAAGGGTCCCCAGGACGTAAGCTGGACACAGAAATATCCAAAAACTGCAATGCAGTACTTAGAAAACCTAAACTTACCTAAAACATCCAATATAATTGATGTTGGAGGTGGCGAGAGTAATTTTGTAGATGTACTTCTTGAAAAAGGATTTCAGAATATTTGGGTATTAGATATTTCAGAATTTGCATTAGAAAAGGCTAAAAAACGTTTAGGTAAAAAAGCTGAATTAGTGCATTGGATTGTATCGGATATTACAGAATTTCAACCTGAAGTAACTTTCGATTTTTGGTATGACAGGGCGGTATTTCATTTCTTGACAGAACAGGAAAGTGTCATGAAATATATAACCATCGTTGGGAATTCCATTAATAAAGAAGGTCATTTCCTTTTAGGGACATTTTCAGAAAACGGACCGACAAAATGTAGCGGTCTTGAAATAAAACAATATTCGGAGAGTTCAATGAAACAAACGTTTGCTAAAAGTTTTAACGCAATAAACTGTTTTACTGAAAATCATACTACACCATTTGATACAATTCAGAATTTTCAATTTTGTGGTTTTGAAAAAATATGATATAAATAATTCTTTCAATGAAAAAAGACTTCCGTAAAGGAAGTTTTTTTTTGGAATAAAGAAGCCTATAATTTTATTAGGAAAATAATTAAAGTACATCTACTTTCGTATTATAGAAAAATGTAGCCGGACGTTCTTTATATGGAGATTTTTTGCAAGGGGCTGTTTTATATAAAAAAGGTTTACAGAACCCTATAAGTATAAGTACCAAGGACAAGAGCGTCAGGACGAGCTATTATTGGCTTGGGATAGCTTTAAGTATAGAAACTATGATTATGCTATTGGTAGATTTATAAATATTGATCCTTTAACAGAAAAATATATGGACTGGAGTCCATATGTGTTTAGTGGAAACCGAGTTGTAGATTGTAGAGAGCTTGAAGGACTTGAACCAATTGTAGCTAGAAAAGGAACTCAAAATTTAATATTAGTAAATCAAGGGTTCGCAGGTGAAGCCCCAAAGGGAGCTTCACAAGCACAAAATGCAGGTAAAACGGATTCAGAACTTGGAATTGATTATTCAGGTTTAGGGAAATTTACAAGTCTTGACAATGAAAAAACAGGAACTCAGGTTGGAGTATTTGCTTCATCTCAAGGTGATGGTACTAAAAAAGATATTGCCACAACTATTAAAAATTTTAGATCACAAAATAAAAATGGTAGAGTAATAGCAGTTGGACATAGCTTAGGAGCAGATAATTTAATTGAAATGGCTAATGAAAATCCGAGTTTAAAAATTGATTATATGTTGACAATTGATACAGCCGATGATTATGATGATGATAATATTCCAAGTAATGTAAAAAATATTGTTAACTATTATGTTAAAAATGGTGGGGTGTTTGGAGCAGCAATCGGAGGTGAAGATGTTGAAATTAATGATCCAGCTAAAACTAATGGTATTAATGTTCCTGTTATAAGTACCCATAGACAAATAGATAACGATTATATTCAAAATTTTTTAAATAGAGTTATAACATACTTAAATCAGCAATCCAATGAGAAAAAAGAATAATATACTAATAATTATAGTCATAATTAATTTTCTAGCCACATTACTTGTTTGGATTAGTTTACTTATGAATAAAATACTATGGGATAATTTATTGAAATTTTTAATAGCAATATTTGTTTTTAATAGCATTTCACTTATTACTGTATTACTTAATAAGAAAAATATAGATTCTAATTGGTTTAGGTTTTTTATTCTATTAAGTATATTACTTTACTGCTTTCAATTTTTTTACTTGAAAATGTATTTTGATTTGAATGTAAGAGACTAATTGAACAGGTAGTGTTTCCTTCTGCTGACGCGAGCGTCTCGCTCTTGATGTAAAGAATTAAAGAGATAAAAACTAAAAACCTCACCAATTGGTGAGTTTTTTTTATGTTTTAGAATATGTAAAAACTCCAAATGAGAGCTGCGTTTTTTTTGGAAGAATGCCAAATTTATAGTTGAACTGAAAAATAATATTCCTGGCATTCTTCCAAAAAAAATGCTTAGCCTTGTGGCGATTGAACCAATAAAAAATAAATCCTAGTGCGGTGGCAGCAGCGTTGGGGCTGGCAGAGGTCTTGAGGAAAAGTGCTATTTTGCATAATGAGTTTATAGTGAAGGGCGGAGCGTACCCGCAGGGCCTGCACTATAATGACTGATTATGTAACATAGCTTTGGTGTAGATTAAAAACGATTGGTCTTGAAAACCCGCTCTCCGAAGAGTTCCTTATGAAAAGCTGCGCAAATGTCCCCGCTCCTCGAAGTGTTCTTATGAAAAACTGTGCCCCGTTCCTCGATGTGTTCCTTTATGAAAAGCTGCGCAAATGTCTCTGACTTTGCGCATTTTTTTGTGTTCTCGTGAAAATTAAAACCTGATAAAAGTCTCCCGACTTTTTAAGTTTGGTTATTAATGAATACTGATTTGATATAGCATAAATTCTATGTAGATTCGTTTTAAAGTCAGAGACTTTATGAGATTTCTGTTTTAATTATATTTGCTTAAAATGGTGCAAATTCCGGTTATATTGATCACCCCATTCCGTTTTAAAGTGAGCACCTGATTCCAGTTCAAAATGACCACCTAATTCCGGTGCAAAGTGAGCACCTCCGTTTTGATTAAAAACTATATTTTTT
>NZ_QWDM01000033.1:0-2061 GCF_003996965.1 Flavobacterium cupreum
GGCGGAATTTATTTAGCCACAAAAAAGAGTTAGTAATTAAATTAATCAAAAATGAATAAAGAAGTAGTAATTATTGGAGGAGGGGTACTAGGTGGTATGGTATCAAATGGGGCAACTACGTTATTACCTGCATCAGAAAGCCCAATTATGAATATGGGCTTAGCAGCTGTTTCGATATTTGGTGTTACCAAAGTGACCGGAACAACGACAAAGTCAAATTTAATCAAAGGTGCATTAATCGGCAGTGCTATTGTACAGGTATTGTTAGCCGTCAAGAAAGTTTCAGCCAAAACTTTTCCCACAGCCCTTTCAGGTACAAGCAAATTTGCTCAATTCGCACAAGGTGCTGTTGGTTTAGGTTGCCCGGATCAAAGCGGTTTACACGGTCAGTTTGTTGGTGCGGATGGTCAAATTTATCAGTATGACGAGCCGGGTTTAAACGGTCAGTTTGTTGGTGCAGACGGTCAGATTTATCAGTATGACGAAGGGGGTTTAAACGGTCAGTTCATGGACGAAGCCGGAAATGTTTTCGAACTCGCTGACGATGGTTTGCACGGTGCTGAGGAAGCACTTTATTTGGAAGACGGTTTGCACGGTGCAGAACAAATTTACGGTGAGGAATCGGGATTAAATGCACCGGAAACAGAAATCTATAACGAACTGTACCAACAATAAAAAATCGGTAAGGCTCAAAACCTGCCTTAAAAAATCAATCATCAATCAAAAAACAATTTTAAAATGAGAAATCAAGAATTAACGTCCGCAACTGCAACACTTAAAGCCAAAGCAACTGCCGGTATTCCAAGAATAGGTAATGTTGCCCTAAGTGACAAAACGCTTTATTTAAGCGTTGCGATCAAAGGACAAGGCGGAACGGTCGATATTATCGACGTGAACACCAAAAGAGAGGTAGGTATCACCAATCTGGACGGTAATAAATTAAACTCCGGGCGTGATTATGTTATTGATGGTGTTAGAGTCCTAGTTGATTCAGCCTCAAAAGCAGACATCAAAACGGGTGTATGGGTTCCGGCAAACGGAACGAACCTTGATCCCGCGTTTTTAAATGCAGAATTCAGATTGAAACAGGAAGGTTATGTACTTATTGACATGCCTATTAGTGATCTTTCAGGGGAAGGTGATCTTCACAATTTATTCAGATCGATTTCGACTTCACCGCTTTTGCGTTCAAACCTAGAGTTTGAAATGGAAATTGAATATCCAAAAGGGGTTCCTGTTGACAATGTAACGGCACACAATGTGCGTTTTGAATTCAGAGCCACACAAGCCAAATTATAAGAAATAAATTTTTTCTAAATCTCGAAAAGCCGTAATACGTAAAGGTTACGGCTTTTTTTAAATAATCAACAAAATGTCAGTAAGAGAAAAAGTAATCACTTTGGTTTTGCCAGTGGGACAAACGGAAATCGATTTTACAACCGCACTGGATTCCGGTTTTATCCTGGGGGCAGAATTACATTCCAATCACACCGATATAGACAACTATGCCGAGTTTGGGATTTTTGATGATAGTGGTGTAGCGTTTTCAAAACCCACTCCAATAGACCACTGGAAACGCAGGGAAGGGTCAGGATTCGCAGACAGCTACAAACCGCTTCTATTTGAAACTGAACACAAAACTTTTCAGTTCAAGGCAAAAACCAAAACACCCGTTGTAAAAGAAACTTATTTCACTTTGATTTTGATGTACAAAATCAAGGCGGAATGTAAATAAATCAATCAAATGACACAAGGCATTATTACCAGAATTACAGGAGTTGTTTTTTTAAAACTAAAAGAAGATAAAGAAATAACGGTCGAGAATGTGACTACTCTGCAAGTTAGGAATAACGGTGTTGTTAGTGTCTTTGTCAATGATTTCGAAGTCGCAAGCAAAGAAACGTTTGTTTTGGTTACTCCCGACGGTACGCAGTCCAAGATCGATTTAAGCATTCGTTTTGGCAATACGGAATCAGGGGATTTTCAAAATTCAAGTTGGAATAAAAAGGAATTAGATATTATTTATAAAAAGACATTGAGATGCAAGAATTAGACAACCTT
>NZ_QWDM01000033.1:2159-10642 GCF_003996965.1 Flavobacterium cupreum
ACAGCAATTACCAACCCTGATAAGCTTTGTAAAAGGGGTTCCCCCCGTGGGACTTTCTGCTCCGGCTGAGACCTTCCAGAGCGAAGCCAAACAACACTTTGCAACGGCTTTGCAACATATCGATGATACCGTTGTAGGGGTTTTGGACAGCATCAACAAAGGGCTTAATACCAACAATGAGTTTTCACAGGAATTAGCACAATTATTAAAAAAATACCAACTATGGGAAGCATAAACACCCCGATTCAAATTGAGATAAAAACGGTTAATCCTTTTGAAATAAAAGCCAAAACAAAGGCTTTAACAGATTTGTCAAAGCTTGACAATGATGTGCTTTCAAAGCTTGCTGAACTTTCCAAAAATGCCAAAGCCATCGAGCAGTTAAAAACCAATTTCCCGATGATTAAAGGTTTTTTGTCTAATTAAAAAAGCCTGTACGATGAAAAAAAGAGGTCTAAGAAATCCCGCAATTATTGCCAGTGTGCTGAGCAGTCCAGAGGGGCAAAAAGTGATCGCAAAATCACAACAAAATGCAGAAAGAACAATGAGCGCCGGATTTACATTTTTAAAGGTTCTGCTTGTGGGTGGAATTGTTGCAGTGGTCTACTTTAAATTCTTAAAAGGATTTTCCAAATTAAAAGAAGATACCCGTTATAAGCCCAGTAACATAAGCGTTACAGAGGCCAAATCAAGAGCCGACGCCATTTATACCGCCCTTATGGGATTTGGAGCGAATTACAAGGCAGTGGAAAACAACCTGACAGGACTTAACCACAACGGTTTTATTAGGGTATACAATGAGTTCGGAGAGCGTCGAAGTGCCACGCTCAGTAAAATGAATTTAGTGGAATGGTTACAGGATCAGTTCAAAGCGGATGATATCACCAAATTAAGATTTTTAATAAAAGGATTTTTCTAATGATGACAACACAGAAAAAGATAATCATAGTAACCGCGTCAGTGGTTATTTTGGGTTTAGGCGTTTATTTTTTGACCAAAACCAATAAAAACGGAAGTTCCGTTTTAGGGGGCAACAAAAAGTATATCGATGAAGGTGATGTAAATTTAGTTCCTGCCTTTTCTGCCCCTCAGAAAGTGGCTTTGTTATACGACGCAATGAACCGTTACAACGGAACCGATGAAACTTTGATTTTTGAAACCCTCACTAGCGTATCGCAGGCACAGTTTGGACAGATTGTAAAAGCGTTTGGACTTAAAAACTACAATCGAATATTAGGTTACAATACCATCGGTGGGACTAAGTTACCGCTGAAAACTTGGTTAAAAGAGGAACTAAACGACGCAGATTATAACCTGCTTAGAAAGAAATTCCCGCTCTATTTATAAACTCAAATGTAGATTTATTTGCGAACCTGGAAAAGCTGCAGCGCGAGATCTGATTCAAAAAAATCTACAATTTAAAAAAAGGAAATCATGAAATTGAAAAATGAAGATAAGTTATTGATAGGAGGCGGATTACTCGCAGTAGGAACAATTGGTTTTCTCTATTGGAAAAAAAAGAAAAAAGAGAAAGAGAACGATCTGCTTTTGGATGATATTCCGGAACCCCCAACAGTTGTATCAAATCCCGTCCCAACAGCAGGGGCAACCTTAGACCGAAATAAGGTACTATCCAAAGGCAGTAAAGGCCTTGAAGTAAGAGAATTGCAAAGGCTTTTAGGAGTAAAAATAGACGGGGATTTCGGAAGTAACACCCTAACGGCTTTGCAAAAGAAAAAAGGAGTTGCAAAGATCAGTTTAGCCGGATACATTATTGCTAAACCAGTTGCAGGTAATGCAACCAAAGCTATTCCGACGGCTCTTGTAACGCCAAAGGCTGGTCAAAAGCTAATGGCAAACATGGATAAGGTCAGCCTTTTTAATGCCAAAAGAACAGCAAGCGGGGTGTATTTCAATGATGGTTCAAAACCGTTTTTCGGAAGCTCAATTAATTACGGTCAGTACATCGGCACTTTTGTAGCTGAAAAGCTGGGTGGTCAATATTTAATCAAACGTGATGATGTTTACTACTTCGTGAACGCAAATGCGGTAAAAGCGTATTAAGATGGCAACACCTAAAAAATCAACCTTAATGATTTCAGCAATAGCAGTACTGGCAATAGTACTCTTCTGGCCGAAATCGGAACCTAAAAAAGTGATACTATAATGAGTTTTATCTTAGACAACAGCAGTATATTTTTAAAAGTCTTTTCGAAATATAACATTAATAATCCGCTGAGAATTGCGCATTTTTTGGCGCAGCTTTCCCACGAATCAGGAAATTTTACAAGGCTTGTCGAAAACCTGAATTACACACCTGAAGGGCTTGCAGGTACAAGCCCGTTCAATACCCGTCTCTCGGCGGTGCAAAGGAATCTGTACGGGCGTACTAGTGCACATCCGGCCAATCAGATAATGATCGCTAATATAGGATATGCCAATGCAAACGGTAACGGAAATGCTGCAAGTGGTGACGGTTGGAAATTCAGGGGGCGCGGTTATATTCAGCTTACAGGTAGGGCGACCTATGAAGCCTACAAAAAGTACTCCGGGTATGACGTAGTAAATAATCCTGATCTTCTTTTACAAGTTGGAATCGCTATTGATTGTGCAGCGTGGTTTTTTTCTGTCTACAAAAACCTCAATCCCTTAGCGGATGCCAATTTAATTACTAAGATCACACAGAAAGTAAACGGGGGTGCTAATGGTTTAGCGGACAGAATTAAGAAATTTAAATTTTATCAAACTCAAAACATAAGTATTGAGTTATTAAAAAAAAAAGCGAAGCCACTACCTAATTTTAGCAGCATCAGTACTTACGCTTTTAACTGGCTTTCACCTTTTAACACCAAACAAACATGAAAGAAATATTATTTGAATTGAAGATTTTCCGGGATTATATTTTACTGGGAATCGTGATCCTGATGGGGATTTTTACCAAAATCTACAATGCGACCCAAAAAGGAAAAAAAGCTACACTTAGCTTCATTTTAGCCGAAGCAATCGTGAGTTTTTTTGTTGCGATTTCGGTTTATGTAATTACCAGTGAGGTAATGCATCTCAGCAAGTTTTTGACTTTCGTGCTTTGTGCTTGGGGTGGATCGCTAAGCACTTTAATCCAAAGCGAAGTCGAGCAATTAATAAGTAGTTTTTTCAATGGCCTAAAAATTTTAATCAAAACAAAAATAAAATAATGACAACAAATCTATATCACAAAGACCCGTTTAAAGGATTTTTAAGAATCCTGTTCATACTCTTACTATCGCTTTCACTGGCGTTTGTATTTTCCTGTAGTTCAAAAAAACCTGATCCGGTACATACCATTGAGCGTACAGTTGAACATACAAAAGACAGTGTAAAAACTACTGAAATCAATCAGGCCATTTTCGACAGCCTTGTTATAAAACTGGCAAAGGTCAAAACGGCAAAACCCGAATGTGACAGTATTACACAGGCGACACTGGATCAGGTTTTAAGGCAGCTTAACAGTTATAAAAAATCAGGAAGCAATGAGGCAAGTGTCCGGTATGATGAAGCCCTGAGGCAAATTGTTGTACTTCTGAAACAGGCTGAGACCAAAACGCAAACAACGGCCACCAATAAAGTAGAAAAGGAAAAAGAAAAGGAAGTCAAACCCATTATTATAAGGGAAAAATACTTTCCGGTATGGGTTAAAATACTGGCTGTTATCGGAGGGCTTATAATCTTGTTTCTGGGTTGGAGAATTGGAAGAATTTTTATTTAAAAAAATTGAAAATGAGCGCTAAAAAAATAATTATCGGAGCGGGAATAATTGCAATTGCAGGTTATTTTTTTATTGAATACAAAGTACAAAAGATCATTGAGCTTTTCCAGTTTGTGAAAATCTACCCAACGGCAATAAAGAAATTCAATATCAAGTGGAATGAAGGAGCGCCCTTTGTAACGTTCAATCTCGATATAAAATTAGTGAATCCTACACCGGAAGTTTTTTCGGCTAAACTTTTGGCCGTTACCCTTAAAAGAATCCTGTTTTACGACAAAAGCAACATTCTTTTAGGTACTGCAACGGTCAATACCAGTTCGATCACAATTCCGGCCAATGGAAGTACAACCCTTTTCAATATTCCAATTCAATTAGAACTCAAAACCGTTGCCAGTACTGTTATATCGGTCATCCAAAAGAGTTTTGATTTAAAAGATATTAGAATTGAAACGATTGTAAGCATTTTAGGCACTGAACATAAAATTTGATCCTATGACACTAGCGCAAGAATTCAATAGCTTAAACGGCTTAATCGTTTCTCGTAAAACGTTAGAAGATTTACTCATTAAGGCCGAAAAGGAAAAAAACACGATCATATCAAAAAGGGTAATTAAGGTACTACAGGCATTTAAGGATGATACTTTTTTGATTGAAATTAAGAATCTGGTTGAACCTTTTGGTTTAAATGGGGTTAAGAAAACCACTAATAAAACGCCTGGCGCAAATCGGTTCGAGGTTTATACAAACACAAGAAAAAAAAGAACAAAAATCATAAAAAAAACGAACTTGGCCAAAGCTGTTACAAAACCCCTGATAAAAAAGAATACAGTTTTAAAAACTGTTGTAAAGCCTGTTGCAAAGGAGAAAAAAGCCGTTGAAAAGCCAAATCTTAATAAAAATTCTTTGGCCTATAAAATGGCTAACAAGCCTAAAAACGTTAAGTATTTCAAGATTGATAATAAAGATATAGCAGACTTTTTAGGAAAAATTGAAATTCCGGCATCCGATAGCGTTGTAATTACTTTAACAGGCGGTCAGGGATCAATGAAAACAAGAATGTGTTTTCAGTTCATTAATACTTTTGCTCAAAATTACAAGGTGGGTCATGCCAGTATCGAAGAGCATCCCGAAAGTACATTGTATTATGACAAAGCAAATGAGTACCTGAACAATCAGGCTTTGATTGATACCGAAGCACCTGTCATAAAAAGCGTTGCAGATTTAGATAAACTGATTAGAAATAATGATGTTATTGTAATTGACAGTTTCTCTAAAATGCAGGAAATGCAAAAAGGTTTTGAAGTTGACAAGGATTTAAGAAAGAAATACAACGGTAAATTATTCATCGTGATTTTTCAGCAAACAACAGACGGCAAAATGCGAGGCGGTTCTAAAAGTCAGTTTGACGCTGACATTGTTTTATATACAGAGAAGAAATCCAACTATAAGGATAATTATATTTTCGCTGATAAAAACCGTTACCAAAATAAACCGCTCGATACTTTGAAATTCAATATTTTCAGTAAAAAACTCATGTCAAACAAGTCTGAGAATACAAAAGAATCAAAACCAAATAAAAAATTATCGTTTACGGTAAATTAATAAACCCAAAAGTAGATTTTTTTCAAACAGATCTGTTCCGGCGCTTTGTCCAGGAACGAATAAAAATCTACAATTTAAAAATTAATCATCAACTAAATCAATCAAAAAATGAAAACGACAAAAAGAAAAACAGCAACAAAAAGAACCACTACAAAAAAACCAACCGTTAGAGGTTTAAAGAAAGTTTGCAGTAGTGTTGTAAAAGCCACCGGACTAAAAACCGACGGGACTTTAAAAAAAGGCTTTAAATACGTGGCGGGCGGTAAGATCGTTAAGGTTGTGGCAAAGAAAGCCCCGGTTAGAAAAAAGGTGGTAAAAAAAGCCCCCGTAAAAAAGGCAAAAAAGAAATAAATGTCTGCCATTGTAAAATTCGTAAAGGATGAAAAGGGAAATGTCTTGGTGTATAAAATCCAAGACAATTCCCTTTTGTGGTCAATGAATCCCGCGCAAAACGTCACAAAAGACCAGTCTAACAAAGAAACGTTTAAAATTCAATCCGATGTCTCTTTTGCAACAAATCCCTTTGTGATGAAATATAAAGAGGTCGACTGCTCGCAGTGCGAGCCTATAATTGTAGCCACAAACTTCAATGATTTTTTGATAGAATTATCAAGAAACTTTTTTTTTTGAAATAAACGACAACGGAGAAACTTTTCAGGGTGTCCCTATATTTCAAAAGGTAGAGACTTATTCCGATTTAATAGCAGGTGAAACCCTTGGGGCTATTTCCTATGTAAGAACCTCGCAAGGGACTTCGTGGTTAATTGGATCGTTGGGAGGCACATATTATCCGGAAGGTTGGTATTCATGGGATGGTACAAAATGGGTTTCTGACCGCAACGCCATTGCAAATGCAATCAATCAAATTATATTAAAAGATGATTTAAGCGAGTATAACAATCTCTCCGGCAATCCTTTTTTACGCGAGAATGATGTAATACGATTAAAAGGAGATAAAGGCGATACAGGATTAAAAGGCGACAAAGGCGACACGGGATTAAAAGGGGATACCGGATTAAAAGGTGACACGGGAGCAAGCGGAATATTTCCTTTGACTGAGATTGAGATAGATTTCGGTATCGATCCGATTTCATCAAAAACATTTTTAATTGTTGATGCAAGTGTACTGGCAACCAGCAAAATCCTATCCTTTACAAGTCCTAACCCTGCAACTGGCAGAATCGGTAACGATTGGGAATTGGATATGCCTTTTATGTCTGCTTCTGCATCAGCGGGAAGTATTTCACTAACAATAAATTTCAATCATTTAGTGGTTGGAAAAAGAAAAATCTATTATCAAATAATAAACTAAAACATGGCTTTATTCGATTTTTTAAATACAGGACAAGCAAAGGGCGATAGCGCACTGGGTAATTTATGGGTTCGCCTTAAAGATG
Organism: Flavobacterium cupreum; assembly: GCF_003996965.1. Classification (GTDB taxonomy): domain Bacteria; phylum Bacteroidota; class Bacteroidia; order Flavobacteriales; family Flavobacteriaceae; genus Flavobacterium; species Flavobacterium cupreum. The sequence continues at coordinate 8,904 of NZ_QWDM01000033.1, forward strand.
CTTTTGGAAACGGAATTGGTAAACAACACCGTGAATTAATTCCATCAAATCAGGAAGCTTTACTCATGGCGGGAAAAAACGATCAGGTTGCCACTATACTCAGAACCGACCGAAAAGGAAATTTGATTACAGGGAATTACATTCCTGAATTATACGATCAATTTGAAGGTGCAACTTTAAATGCAAGAAAATGGACGCAGGTTTTTTTTACTTTCACACAGGCTATGGGAACGCTCACCGGAATTAATTTAACGTCAAATGCCATAACTACTTCGGGTGCATACTCAACGCTGTTAAGTCAAAGATTATTTCAAAAAATACCCCGTGTGCCGTTGCAGGTCAAGCAAAGACTAAGACATACGTTACTGGCAAACTCTTTTGCTGATTTTGGTTTTGGAATCCCAACCACAACAACTTTAATAGTTCCTAACGGGGTATGTTTCCGTATGATATCGTCAGGGGTTTTGCAAGGCGCAATTACTTATAACGGTGTAACTATCGCTATCGACAGTATTATTTCGCAAGTGGCCAGTAATGGAAATACAATTGGACAGCCTTTAAATATGTCCAATTCCTATTACACCAGTAATTACTTCGTCTACGATCTGATTATTGATGATGATAACGCGGTTTTCACCATTCAGGACACGCAAACATCTGAATTTATAGGGGTCTTGTCTTTGCCTGTTCCCAATTCTGCCATTAAAATGTTTGGCGCAACCTCTTTGCCTCAGTACAGCAGGGTTGTAAATTCCGGTGTACCAACGGCCTCGCCCATTTTTATTATAAGTGAAATGCAGGTTTTAAGTACAGATTGGAATGTATCTATGAGCGCAAGCGAAGTTGCGGGAAATTTAGGAATGTCACAAGGTTCAAACCCTTACACGGGAGCGTCTTTGGCGAATTTTCAAAATAGTACCGCCCCGGTATCGGCAACGCTGAGCAATACAGCCGGAAGTTATGCAGTAACTATAAAAGATGGAAAATTTCAGTTTGCAGCAGTTGCAGGATCGGAAACGCATTACGCTTTGTTTGGTTGGCAGGTTCCCACTGGTGCAAAGTTTTTAATAGAGGGAATCAGAATTGAAACCTACAATACAGGGACAGCCGTTGCAACAACTGCAACGCTTTTGGAATGGGGTATCGGAATAAACGGCAGTGCTGTTACATTAGCCAATGCGGGCTTTATCAAACTAAATTTAGGGGTTCAGTCTTTTGCTGTTGGTGATCCGGTTGGTAAACAGGCTACGGTTATCGATGTCGATTTTAAAACACCCGAAGTTTGCGAGAGTGGCAAATTTATTAATTTGATTTTGAATGTGCCTATAGGTACAGCCACAGCATCACAGATTATAAGAGGGATTTATACTTTAAAAGGTCGATTTATTTAATACGAAAAAAATGAGCACAAATATTTTAAAATTCGTCAAAGACGATCAGGGAAGCGTCAGGCTTCACAAAATTGCTGATAATTCGTTATTGGCGTCACTCAATCCGGCTTTAAATATTGTTAAAGACCGATCTCAAAAGGATTTCTTTATAATTCAGAATGAAAAGGGAGAAAACGCTTTTGTTTTAAATTACTTGGAAATCAGTAAATCATCATGCGAGCCGGAGATTTACGCTAATGATTTGAATGAATTTTTAATTGAGTTAGCAGATAAATTCTTTTACGGTTCCGCGGGGTCTTCCAGTTCAATCCCTTCTCCGCTGGATGTAAATGTGATTAATTTTGAACC
>NZ_QWDM01000034.1:0-5681 GCF_003996965.1 Flavobacterium cupreum
AGATAACCACATCTACACCATATCAGCCTCGCCCGAGCGTCTGTTTTTTTGTAAGAACGTATATTACTTTTTCAAAAATAGCTTTTTTCAATTGAAAAAAAAAGTTGGATTGGATTTGTTAATTTTTATTTTCAATTGAAAAAAAAAGATTCCGTTTTTTTATCAACTAAACTTTCCAAAAATGCCTAAATCTGTAAATTCAAAAACCAATTCGGCTGATTATCTTCAATCAGGCGCTCGATTTTTTTGGAAGAATGCCGGAACGTGAACGTTGTTTTTTTAACTAAATTTCCCTGGCATTCTTCTAAAAAAATGAGCAAACAACCGAAGGGCGTTAGTATGCGGTGCTACAATAAACACCCCAAGTGAAGCAAAAAAAGCGGTGCTTGCAAGGAGCGTTTTTTGCTGAACGGGTGGCGGTGTTGCGGTCACTGACAGCCACGCTAGACCGGGAACGTAACGAAGCTTTTGCGAAGTGAAGAGAAGGGATAGCAGCGTGTAACGGCAACCGAAAAAAGTGAAGCTTCAGCGGAACAAATAATCAACTTCAGCCCTTTTTCGGGCGTTCCTATTGAGGTTGATGGCTGGCGGTAGAGCAACCGCCAAAACATAAGGGGCGGTGGACGCGAACACTGACCCGCATTTTTCTTGCGGGTTTGTGTTGCGGACGCAGTAGCCCCGACGAACGACGGAAGCGACCGTGTGAAGATGAGGACGAGGAAGCGTAGTAACTGCCTGCCCTTTTTCAGGGCTGGCAGGTGCTATGCTGACGAGTGGACTGTGGAACGGAGGCTTTTTTCAGCCGACTGGAACAGCCGAACGGAACAAAGGAAGCGACCAGAGGGAGACCGCTTTATTCCTCTGCTGTTAGGATTCCAATTGTTCTTTTTAAACCTAAATTACTTGATTGGATGATATTGATTAACTGCATTTTGCAAGGCTTCCAATTCTGTTTGTTTGTACTGGATTGTTGTCGATGCTCTTCGATGTCCAGAAAAAACCTGTACAATTCTGGTGTCATTTTCCTTTTTCAAAAGATTGGCAATTACACTTTGTCTTATCCGCATTGGCTGTAATTTCTCGCTTGGCTTTCTGTGTTCATTTATCATTTTGCTGATTGTATGAGGATGTACTTTTTCGCCATATTGACCTAAAATAAAGTAATTTATAACTGGGTTTTCTTTATTAAAAAACAATAATTCTTTTCGTTCTTTTTCTAAATAATTGTAGAATAATAAAATTTGTTTGGCTTGTAATGGAAGTGTTCGTTTTTGCTGATGATGTCCGCTTTTTATTTGGATTTCTCCACTTTCTAAATCAATGTTTTTAACTTCTAAATCACTAATTTCTGATACGGTTAACGCTTGGTAAATAAGCAAAGTTATAATCACTTCGTTTCTTCTTTTTAGTCGTTCTTTTCGCTTTATTTTAAAGGTTTTTAAGAAGTTTTCTAAAGTCTCTAAACTATATAAATTATCAACTTGGATTTGCTTATTTATCTTGTCTTTTAAAAATAATTCACTGCAGGGATGGTCTTTCCTTTTGCCGATTTCCAGTAAATAATTGAAGTAAATTTTAACTCCGTACAAACAATGCCTTAAAGTTTTTGGGTGCAGATCGTAGTTTTTCCGCAAGTAGGCAATGTAATTTAAAATGTCGGTGTAAGTCGCTGTTTCTGATTTGTTTTGGTAATAATCCGTAAATCTTTTTATGTTGTAAAGGTTTGATGCTAAAGTACTTTTGCTGTATTTTTTCTGTAAATATTCTTCCAGTTTCATTCCATTAATTCATTGATTTGTTGTTGGTTAATATGAGTGTAAATTTCTGTTGATTCAATATGGCTGTGTCCTAAAAAGGTTTGCACTTGTTCTATTTTCATTCCGTTTTCTAAAAGATGTGTAGCGATAGAATGGCGCAGGCTATGGATTCCGATTTTATTAAGTTCTTCAGTAGAAAATCTTTGGCCAAACTCCGTTTTGCTAATCAATGTTTTTAGGGTACTATTAAATGTCCATTCCTGCATTCTTTGTCCTTTTGAGTTCAGGAAAACAGCTTTGTTTTTACTTTCTTGCTGACTTTCTAAATAACTTTCTAACTCACTAACTATTTGATTTGTAATTGGTATTATTCGTCTTTTACTGTTTTTACCTTTCTGGACTATTACTAAATTTTCAGTAAACCTAATATCTTCTTTATTGATTAAACTTAATTCTCCAACTCGCAGGCCACAACCGTAGGCAATATTTAAAATCGCCTTTTCCAGTTCATTACTAACGCTGTATAATTCTTGGATTTCACTTTGAGTAAAAATAATCCGTTCTACTTTTTCATTTGGATAACTAAATTTTAAATGTGATGCCGGGCTAACTTTTATCGTTCCAATTTCCAGTAAATAACCCAGATACGCTTGAAGGTTCCGCATATGGTCGTGGATGCTTTTTTGCTTGATGTTTTGCCCTGTTCTTGAACTTTTTCTTTGCAGTAAATAATCGTAATATTTAGCTATTTCTACTGTGGTAATTCCTTGTAATTGATGGATTTGAAGTGTTTCTAACCAACAAAAAAACTCTTTTAAATATAAATATCTTGTCTGGCAAGTGACTTTATTTAGCCCTAAAATAAGTAAGTGATTTTTGTAATTTATGGCTTCTTCCTGATAGGTTTTATTATAGACTTTGTGCAGGCTTGGTTTTCCCATCTTATGACCTTTTTAGTTGTATGATGCTTTTTGCTTACTTCATATTTTGGGTTTAGGGTCGCTAGACTTATTTTTGTTTAAAAACCTATATTTAGCAATACTTGCCGAAGTTTTCTAGTGACCCATTAGCGACCCACAGCGACCCACATTATTTGTCTGCTTGTCGTAGTTGGTCAATCTGTAACATTAGAAAATCCTTTATTTCTGCTCTTAATTTTTGGTGATTATCCCAATAGTCAACCACATATTTTAAGCCTTTATTAGAAAAACCTCCTTTGTATTTGATGTATTCCAGTTCCAGTAAACTATTGATAAACCGCTGTAATTGGGTTTTGCTGATGTTCATTTCTTGGCGGATTTCCCTTTGTGTAAACTCGGTGTCTTTGGCTTTGGTATATTTCTTTAACCGCTCAAAAAACTGTCTTAAACTCCCGTCCAATTCATCAACTTTTAAAACAATACTTTCAAAAAGTATTTCTGTTGCTTCTTCAATATCTTCGATTGTGGTTATCAATTTTCCGTCTGCAGTTTGTTCTCTTTGGTACTGATTTATAAACGTAACTTGCTTAATTACGGCTTGATACATTTCGTTTAATCGTCTTATTTTATGGACTTTTTCGGGTAATTGTAACTTTGTAGCAAACGGATTAACCACTTCATAATACTTTAAACTTCTGACTATTTGTTGAATAAAAGCTACTGCGATCTGTTTTTCTTTCGGGTCAGTTTCTCCCGCATTTCGTTTGTTTTGGTGTGTAATTATTCTTTGGGTTTGCTCTTTGCTTTCATCCACTGCAATCAAAAAACTACGGCTCATATTATCCTCGTAGGTTTCGCCTTTGGTCGTTGCACTTAAACTGGAGAACTGTCCTTTTACTTCTTTTCGGGTAGATTTATTGTTTCCTTTTTTGTCTTTCATTGATACCGAAGAACTCAAAAACTGATTGCTTATAAGTTCCCGAAGCGCATACAAAGCCTCTTCTTTCAGTCCGTCTAAATCTTCTATTATTATGATTTTTCTAAACAAATCAAACTCTCCCCAGTTGTACAAACTGCTCTCTGTGATCCTGGTAAATCGAAGTACGTCTTCCCCTGGCATCAAGTCTGCAATCGAGCCAATAATATGGGTTTTTCCTGAACCGCTCGAACCTTGTACAATCCCGTGAATAGGGCTTTTGTTCATATAACTGATGATTATCAGGAACAATAACAATCGGCTGTTTTCCTCGCCAACGATACCCGATTTGCCTATTTGTTCGTTTAATTTTTTTAGTAATTCTTTGGTTTTTAAGAACTCAATTGCATTTGTATTGTTTGGTTTAACTACTTTTTCTTCAGGAGATTTTTTGGCTGTGGTTTTAGTAGTTTTTTCTTCAATTGAAAAAGAAAAATTTAGTTCTTTTCGCTTCTCTAAAAGCTCTGTAACTATTTCGGATTCGTGAAGTTGTAACGTTTCGTTTATGTCTTTGTTTGGCAGTTCTAAAGTGGTTAATTTCAAGTTTGGATATTCATTTAAGAACATTGCACCATATTTTGTTACAGCTTCTTTTCCTGCATCATCGTTATCAAAACAAAAAATGATTTCTTCTAATTGCTGGAGTTCTTTAACAGCGTTTTGGATTTCTTCGTTTAATCCGTTTGTTCCGTAACACGCTAATAAACTGTGATTTTTTGTTATTTCCGTGATTTGTAACAAGCTTGCACAATCAATAACGCTTTCGGTCAGGATTAGTTTTTTAGTGGCTGGATTTGGATAATTTGGATAAAGTCCGGAACGGTTCTTCAGATAAAAATGTTTGGCTTCTTTTTCATTTATTGTGCTTCTAAAGTACAGGCTGACGATTTGGTTTTCTTTGTTCTTCAGTGGAAAAACAATTGATTTATTTCCAAAAACATTAAAGGCTTTTTCACCTGTTTTGCTGATTATGTTCCTGTCCAGAAGCAATCCAACAGCCAGACAATTATTGATTAAAGTTTCGTCTCTTCGTGTGCCGTGGTGGAACTGACCGCCATTAAAACCAATACTTAATTTTGCCGGATCTAAATTTCTTTGTTTACAGTATTCTTTTGCTGGCGGACTGTTGAAGATTCCTTTTCTAAAACTCTGGAACATCTTTTCTAAAAACAGGCTTTTGTCTTCTGTGATGGTTGCAGGTTCTTGTTTTACAATATTGGGAACATTTGTATTTACTTGGCCAACCATCGTTGTGCATTTTAAAATCGCTTCTCGCTTGGTTAGCTTTTCATAATCCTGGACAAACTGGATTACATCGCCTTTTTTATCGCAAGCGTGGCATTTGTAACGGTTTTGGGTTGGATTAACTTGTAAACTCGCTGTCTTATCATCGTGGAACGGACACAACAGCATATTGTTTTTATTGGGTTGTAAGCTGTAATGCGCTAATACGGCTGACAGATTTAAGTTTTCTTTGATTTCTGCTATAGTCATTATTTGCGTTTTTTCAGGGTTTGCTTCTCTGGGATTTGATTTTCTATCAGTTCTATGATTAACTGCTTTTCACTCGTTAGGATTCTCACGGTATCGCCAGCTTTAAATCCTAACTCTTCCAGCCATATCCCGCTCACACTTAGCCACGGAACTGTTTTATAACCATAGGTTAATACTCTGTGTTTGGGTTGAAGCTTTACTTGTTTGGGATTTCTGACTGCCATAATTGCTGTGATTAACTTTGTTGAAAAGTTTTTATGATACTTTTTTGTTTTGCAATAATACATAATTGTTTTATTTAATAAAACCTTAATGTATTATATTTTTCAACAATGTTATAAACGGATGTATTATTGCTTAAATTTGCTAATATTTAAGTATTAAATTAATACACATATCCATTATGACAACGATAAGTGAACGCATAAAACAACTTCGTACAGAAAACAACTTAACTCAATCTGAACTGGCAGAAAAAGTAGGTTTGACTTATGTACAAATTGGTCGATATGAAAAAGGGAAAAGCAATCTATC
>NZ_QWDM01000034.1:5776-7330 GCF_003996965.1 Flavobacterium cupreum
CATCGTCTGATGTATTGCAAAAATTAGCTTCTGTATTAGGAACTAGCACCGATTATTTAATGAACGGCAAAACAGGGCAAGTAGAAGCGCAACTAACCGATATGGAACTTATAAAACAGTTTCAGGAAGTAGAAAAACTAAACCCTGAGGAAAAACATCTTGTAAAAACTTTTCTTGATGCTTTCATAACAAAAAAGAAAATTCAGCAATTAGCTCAATAAAAATTTCGCTGTAAAGCATAAAAAAACAGGCAATTTGCCTGTTTTTTTATGCTTTATTTTACTATGTAAGTACAGATGCAAATCTGCGTATCGATCTTTTTTATTATCTATTTTTGTAAATTTTTATCAATTAACACATACTTGCCTGAATGATCATTTTGCATTATGTAATAATTATTTTTGAAAAAGAAGTACATAACACTTTGTTTAACATCTAAACTTAGATTGTTTGTTATGTAAAATTTATCTTTAATCTTAGAATTTTCACAATATGTCTTTTTAAAATAATCTAATCCTTTATTATTGTACTCATTTAATACGTTTTTATCTAACTCAAAAGTAAATATAGAATTTTTAATCAAATCCGATTTTGACAATAGATTACCATTTAGCACTTTGATTAAAAAACTGTCAAAATCTTTGTAATCTTTATAATATTTTTCTTTGATAGAATACAACTGTCTCAAACTAGTTATGTATACAGTATCATTTTTATTAATAAAAATCATTAAGGATTCATTGTATAATGGCAAATCAAAATTTTCATCATTTGACAAATTCTCAATAAATCTATTTTCATTTGCTAATTCTTTTTTGCAAGCAAAGAGCGAAAAAAGCAAAACAATTGTAGCTAATAACTTGATTCTATTACGGTTCATTTTTAACTTGTTTATTGTTTTGTGGATTAGCTAATTTTTTTGGGTCTATTTTTTTTCCTCCATACGTTGTATTTGGTGCTTTTCCTTCTGTTTTACGCGCAAGGTTTTCATTATAAACTGCTCTGATTTCCGCAGGATCATTCTCATCACTACCTCTAGCATTATCTTGCATATTCCCAATATCGTGATCAAATTGATGTCTCATTTCGTGAGCAACTACACCTAAATCACTCTTCTCTCCATCATATTCAATATCAAAATCATATTCAGTTTGTGTACTTGCAGGTTTACCAAAAGAAGAATTATCACGCTCTAAAGTAGAAACAGCATTTTCTTTATTTGGACTTTGTTCTACGTAATGTGTTTTATCACTTTTCTCTAAAGTATGTAATTGATTTTTAAGTATTTTATCATTTGACTTTTCAATAGCTCTGTAAGCTGTTAAAACTTTATACATTGTTTTACTTACACCCTCTTTACCTGGATTATATCTTTTGCCGTTCTCGTGATAAAAATTTCCATTCCTATACTTAAATTGCTCTTTTATGGAACCATTATCGTTTCTTGTTAAAAATATGATATCTCTACCATCAGGATCGATTGCATTTATCGGATTATCAGCTACATAAACGTAAGGACTTATGTTCGGATACTTCTCCGCCAACGGGTCAACA
>NZ_QWDM01000035.1:0-3762 GCF_003996965.1 Flavobacterium cupreum
AAAGAAAAAGAAATACACGTTCGTAGACATATTGAATTGACAGCCGTTTTAACAGAGATGTTAGAACAAAAGAATAAAGAGTAAGATAATCGAGAGATTGATAAATGCACCGATAGAGACTGATTCGAATAACAAAACGATCTTGATTTAATTAAGATCAACAATATACGATGAAGAGTTTGATCCTGGCTCAGGATGAACGCTAGCGGCAGGCTTAACACATGCAAGTCGAGGGGTATAAGTCTTCGGATTTAGAGACCGGCGCACGGGTGCGTAACGCGTATGCAATCTACCTTTTACAGAGGGATAGCCCAGAGAAATTTGGATTAATACCTCATAGTATTATAGAATGGCATCATTTTATAATTAAAGTCACAACGGTAAAAGATGAGCATGCGTCCCATTAGCTAGTTGGTAAGGTAACGGCTTACCAAGGCTACGATGGGTAGGGGTCCTGAGAGGGAGATCCCCCACACTGGTACTGAGACACGGACCAGACTCCTACGGGAGGCAGCAGTGAGGAATATTGGACAATGGGCGCAAGCCTGATCCAGCCATGCCGCGTGCAGGATGACGGTCCTATGGATTGTAAACTGCTTTTGTACAGGAAGAAACACTGGTTCGTGAACCAGCTTGACGGTACTGTAAGAATAAGGATCGGCTAACTCCGTGCCAGCAGCCGCGGTAATACGGAGGATCCAAGCGTTATCCGGAATCATTGGGTTTAAAGGGTCCGTAGGCGGTTTAATAAGTCAGTGGTGAAAGCCCATCGCTCAACGGTGGAACGGCCATTGATACTGTTAGACTTGAATTATTAGGAAGTAACTAGAATATGTAGTGTAGCGGTGAAATGCTTAGAGATTACATGGAATACCAATTGCGAAGGCAGGTTACTACTAATTGATTGACGCTGATGGACGAAAGCGTGGGTAGCGAACAGGATTAGATACCCTGGTAGTCCACGCCGTAAACGATGGATACTAGCTGTTGGAAGCAATTTCAGTGGCTAAGCGAAAGTGATAAGTATCCCACCTGGGGAGTACGTTCGCAAGAATGAAACTCAAAGGAATTGACGGGGGCCCGCACAAGCGGTGGAGCATGTGGTTTAATTCGATGATACGCGAGGAACCTTACCAAGGCTTAAATGTAGATTGACCGGTTTGGAAACAGATCTTTCGCAAGACAATTTACAAGGTGCTGCATGGTTGTCGTCAGCTCGTGCCGTGAGGTGTCAGGTTAAGTCCTATAACGAGCGCAACCCCTGTTGTTAGTTGCCAGCGAGTCAAGTCGGGAACTCTAACAAGACTGCCAGTGCAAACTGTGAGGAAGGTGGGGATGACGTCAAATCATCACGGCCCTTACGCCTTGGGCTACACACGTGCTACAATGGCCGGTACAGAGAGCAGCCACTGGGCGACCAGGAGCGAATCTATAAAACCGGTCACAGTTCGGATCGGAGTCTGCAACTCGACTCCGTGAAGCTGGAATCGCTAGTAATCGGATATCAGCCATGATCCGGTGAATACGTTCCCGGGCCTTGTACACACCGCCCGTCAAGCCATGGAAGCTGGGGGTGCCTGAAGTCGGTGACCGCAAGGAGCTGCCTAGGGTAAAACTGGTAACTAGGGCTAAGTCGTAACAAGGTAGCCGTACCGGAAGGTGCGGCTGGAACACCTCCTTTCTAGAGCCCCAAGTGTTAGTGGAAACACACGCTGGGGAAAAAAGAAGAAGCTTTATGGGTCATAATTTTAAGACTATTTTACTCTTGCTGTTAGTTCAAATAATAAATTTTAAGTAAAACAGAGTCTCGTAGCTCAGCTGGTTAGAGTACTACACTGATAATGTAGGGGTCGGCAGTTCGAGTCTGCCCGGGACTACTATTTAACTTAAAAAAAAGGAAATTCTGGAAGTTGGGATTCACCACAGGAAATTAGAGAAGAGTTAAGAAATCTAAAATCTGAATTCTACAATCTAAGATTGAAAAATGGGGGATTAGCTCAGCTGGCTAGAGCGCCTGCCTTGCACGCAGGAGGTCAACGGTTCGACTCCGTTATTCTCCACTATCTGAAGAAGATAGAAAAAAGAAAAAAGAATATGGATTTAGTCTGTTCTCTTTGCTCTTTATTCTTTACTCTAAAGAAAAAGTTCATTGACATATTGAGATAAGAAATAATAAAAAGTAGAAAGCGTTTTTTACTATTATGGTAAAAGACAAAAAAAAACGGTCTTAATTAAATTTAAGATTGGTACAATAAGCAAAATAAGGGCGTATGGGGGATGCCTTGGCTCTCAGAGGCGATGAAAGGCGTGATAAGCTGCGAAAAGCTACGGGGACGGGCACACACCGATTGATCCGTAGATACCTGAATGGGGCAACCCACTATGTTGAAGACATAGTACACCGATAGGTGGGCAAACCCGCTGAACTGAAACATCTAAGTAGGCGGAGGAGAAGAAAACAAAAGTGATTCCGTAAGTAGTGGCGAGCGAACGCGGATTAGCCCAAACCAGTGTTGTTACGGCAATGCTGGGGTTGTAGGACCACGATATTTCATGCACAAAGAACCAGAATCTACTGGAAAGTAGGACCAGAGAGGGTGATAGTCCTGTATGGGTAATGAGTGTAATGGATAGTGGTATCCTGAGTAGGGCGGGGCACGTGAAACCCTGTCTGAATTTGGCGGGACCATCCGCTAAGGCTAAATACTCCTGAGAGACCGATAGTGAACCAGTACCGTGAGGGAAAGGTGAAAAGAACCGTGAATAACGGAGTGAAATAGATCCTGAAACCATACGCTTACAAGCGGTCGGAGCCCTTTCGTGGGGTGACGGCGTGCCTTTTGCATAATGAGCCTACGAGTTAACGTTGCTGGCAAGGATAAGTGGTTAAGCCACGGATCCGTAGCGAAAGCGAGTCTGAATAGGGCGCTTTAGTCAGTAGTGTTAGACGCGAAACCGTGTGATCTACCCATGGGCAGGATGAAGCTGTGGTAACACACAGTGGAGGTCCGAACCGGTTGACGTTGAAAAGTCTTCGGATGACCTGTGGGTAGGGGTGAAAGGCCAATCAAACTCGGAAATAGCTCGTACTCCCCGAAATGCATTTAGGTGCAGCGTTATTTTAGTTATATAGAGGTAGAGCTACTGATTGGATGCGGGGGCTTCACCGCCTACCAATTCCTGACAAACTCCGAATGCTATATAATGATTGATAACAGTGAGGGCTTGGGTGCTAAGGTCCAAGTCCGAGAGGGAAAGAACCCAGACCATCAGCTAAGGTCCCCAAATATACGCTAAGTTGAAAGAACGAGGTTTGTCTGCCCAGACAGCTAGGATGTTGGCTTGGAAGCAGCCATTCATTTAAAGAGTGCGTAACAGCTCACTAGTCGAGCGGACGAGCATGGATAATAATCGGGCATAAGCGTATTACCGAAGCTATGGATTTAGAGTTTACTCTAAGTGGTAGGGGAGCATTCTAACAGGGTTGAAGGTGTATCGTAAGGTATGCTGGACTGGTTAGAAAAGAAAATGTAGGCATAAGTAACGATAATGCGGGCGAGAAACCCGCACACCGAAAAACTAAGGTTTCCACAGCTATGCTAATCAGCTGTGGGTTAGTCTGGTCCTAAGGCGAACCCGAAAGGGACAGTCGATGGCTAACGGGTTAATATTCCCGTACTACTAATTACTGTGATGGGGTGACGGAGTGATGAAAGCGCCGCGAACTGACGGAATAGTTCGTTGAAGTACCTACCTATAATA
>NZ_QWDM01000036.1 GCF_003996965.1 Flavobacterium cupreum
TGAGATAAACATGGCTGGATTTATGAACGGTTGCTTTAGCAAAACCTTTGAGCTGATAGGGATTAACAGGTAAAAATGATAGTGCTTCTTTTTCTATCTCATTAAACAAATCTAATCTTGAGTATTTCCTGCCTTTAAAAGACATTGTATTATGCTTTTCTAAAAGTGGTAAAATAGCATCATTAAGGGCTTCTATAGTAAAAAAATCTTCTTTGCGTAAAGGGGCAAAAATTCTGGTATAAATTATTCTTACTGCATTTTCAACCAGAGCCTTATCTTTTGGGTGATAAGCTCTTGTGGGAAGTATTGTAGTTGCGTAATGAGATGCAAAGTCTAATAAATATTCCGTTACTAAGGGCTCATATTTATCACTCTTTTTAACGGCTGTTCTTAAATTATCCGTTACAATAGCACTTGGAACACCCTGATAGTAGTCTAGCATTTTTACCAGACTTCCCATAAAGTCTTCTTTGTTTTGGGTTCTGGTAGCTTCTACAAAAGTAAGTCCGCTTGCTCCCAGTACACTTACAAAAACCTCTACTTCACACAGTTCTCCTGTAGACTGGTCAATAACGGATAATTTCTTTCCTGTATAGTCTACAAAAACTTTATCCCCTGCCTTATGATGCATATGCATAGAGGGCTTGAGTTTGCCTCGCCAATTTTGATAATGATAGCAAAACTGAGAATAACTGTAGCCATCAGGATGATTTACCCTATATTCTTCCCAGAGCAATTGGCGGGTAACACCAACTCGCTTTAATTCTTTTTCTATCGTGGGAAATAAGGATTCTAAAACTATGTTTTTTTCGGGAACGGGTTTTATCTGGCCATCAAAGAGTTCTTCCAGATCTTCATTACTAAGACCTGATAATTCTTGATAGGTAAAAGAATTTTGATGAAATGATTCAATATATTTCTTTACAGTATTGCGCGATAAGCCTAATTGTCTACTTATTTGGAGCTTACTTACTCCTTGAGTATATAAACGTAATAATTGCAAAATGTTTCTCATATCCAGTCGTTTATTTGCCATATCTTTTGTTTTAAAAACAAGTAAGATATTCTTTATAAACACTACTTTTTGAGGTGGTCACTTTGAACCGGAATCAACTGATCTCTTTTACAAGAATAGGGTGGTCACTTTAAACCGGAACAAATTGCTCTCTTTTACCGGAATGGGATGCTCACTTTTGCCAGAATTTGCATTCAAGTATCTGTTACGAAGGAATGAAAGCCCTATATTCTTATCATCGTGAAAAGCCTGCAACTTGGTTCTATATCATCTCAAATTTTTCAAAAATTAAGGAAGAAGGTATAAGAAAGAATATTTTGGGTTTGCTAAGTAATTATGTAAACCGGGACATTTTTTGGCACTCAAATAATTTTCAATATTTGTCATCTCCAGATGTAAAAGAAAATCTCTCAAATCTTATGACGAAGTATTTCAGAAGAAATGAAATTGAAATTATATTGTCGTATCTTGAAGGTGGAATAGTTAGAGGAAGTTTCAATTATTTAATTTTCCTTGTCATCAATATGGTGGCAGATCTTCATGAAATCTTAAAGGAAATCGCTTTCAATGCCTCTATTGATGAGGACAAGCGTAATTTCTGTTTCTGGCTATATATGCACGTAGCAAAATTACACTCAATAAATGATACACTGAAAACGGCTGATGATTATTTGATCAAATTTCCTTTTGGACTGAAAGATGAAGCCCTCATGGGGATTAAAGAAAGTATTGAAAAAGGTGAGTTATGTCCGATTGGTTAACTTTTTACAAATACTTTTCTTAAGTTAGTTTTATCCATAGATATTTATGTGTAATTTATTTTCCATACTTAGATATTAATGAGTCAAAAGTTTGTAAAAACATTTTAGTTTCCTCAACATTTTTACCAATCCAAATGTTAATCAATTTATTACAACCTAAACCCCAATATTGCTTTTGATCATTAAACCATAATTTCGCCTTTTCTCTATGAGTACGAATATCTGCAATTGAATAATCTTTAAAACAAATTTGTTTATCGTAACCTGCAAATAGCTTATCCCAAATAATTGAAGAATCAGGTTCAACATATAGCATTTCTGCTAATATTTTCTCAGGAGAATCATTTCCTGGGAGAATCAAGAAATTTTTATGTTTAGTTATTTCTTTCATCATCGCAGGTTTCTGGTTTACGTCTCCATCTAAACAAATTATACTTTCGGGGTAATTAAATCCTTTAATTTTTTTTCTTACTAATTCAATGTAATTATTACATCCCAATGTACACTGTATAAAGTTAAGTGAACTCTTTTTTGACTTCAAGATATTCTTTAGGAAAATTTCTGCTTCCTTATCTTCAGTAAATAACGGAACCTTGTTGGTTTTAATTACATGTGATGACAGACTAACATTTAATTTATTTCTAATAAAATCTATAGTTGCACTATCATTAACTACTATTTCTTTGTCTATTTTTTGCAAGAAAACTACTTTGACCTGATTTTTAAGCTTTATGTCGTTTTGAATTCCACATACTTTTTCTAAAATTGTCAAGGAATGAGTTGTAAAGATTATTTGAATTTTATAATCAGAAGAAAATTTTCGTAGGGCTTCAATTAATTTGATCTGTGATGCAGGATACAAGGTAGTATCAATTTCATCTATTACCAGTATTCCATATTCGTATAATGTTGGAAATTTTTCTTTCAATCTTTTGAAAGATAATATAGCAAGTAAAATTTTACCTAGATTATCTTGTCCAGAAGAATTCATTTTCCAGTCATAATGGTCTGTTGAAACCCCAAGAGTATTTTTTTGTTTACTTGATAGATAATCTACCGAACTAATTTCTAAATTATTAATTATTAATATAGTGTTATGCCATTTATTATAAAATAATAGTTCTTCCGCAGTTAATTGAATAGCTGAATCTGTATCTAATTTATCATCTTCCCCTATCGGCATTAATCGAGACAAGCTAAGATAAATTACTGGATAATTAAGATATCCGGAACCTTTTGTTCTATCTCCTTGCTTCCAAAACCTAATAGAATCCTTATCTCTTGCAATACTTTCAACTGAGAACGATTCGTTACCATTTGTCTCAAGTGTCCATGTATGATGTTTTGGTTTATCAAAAGTTTTAGATAACTTAAATTTTTCAGAAAAGGATGACTTATAATTACCTCCACAAAGTGGTTTTTCATCACTTATAGGATTACTTTTATCATTGATAGAAAAAGGCTGACTTAAAAGTCCAAGTAGAGTAGTTTTTTGTGTTCCATTTTGTCCAGCGATCACTGTAATACTGGTTCCCAATTCAAATTCAATGTTATTGAAACCTCTAAATTTTTCTACATGGATTTTTTTTATCAGCATGAAAATTTTATTTTTATAATTAAGAAATGAAAAATAGAAACTATTTTTTATCGGAATAAATAATCTCTTTACTGTTCTTTTTTTTATGTAGCTTGAATTTTAGAGGACTCCAGTTTTCTATATTTGGACTCAGAATTGTTGGACTAAAGAAAAGGATTTCTTGTCCAACTCTTGATTTATATGCTGTATGCTTGAATGAAAATTCTTTTTTACTACAGTCATCATATAGTATGTTTATTTCGGGTACATTATCATATGAAACTATCCATTTGATGTTTGTAATTCCTTTTATTTTGTTACTTACTAATTCATGATTTTTATCTTCATAATGGTTCATATACAAGCTACTTGCTTTTAAATAGTATGGTGGATCAAAATAAAATATTACATTATCATCTTCTGCCTGTTCTTGGATAATATCAATTAATGCAATAGCATCTTCGTTAAACAGCAAAATATCTTCCTTCCTTGATGCAATAAGCATAATTCTTTCAATTAAATCTTTTTTATTAAATCTACAGTCCATCAGATAATTGCCATTTTGTTCGATTCCTCCAATTAAGCCAGCATTTATTATTCCTGATCGATTAGTTCTGTTTAAATAAAATGTTGAAAAACCCAATTCTAAAAGTCCAACTTCTTCTTTGTTTTGCTGAACATTTCTTTGTTTTCTCCATTCACTAACAGTAAATGTTGAATTTTCAATCAAATCACATAATTCTTTCGTATGATTAAGAACTGAATACCAAAAAGCATAAATAGATCTATCTTTATCATTAAGGGTTATTTTATTTACAAACCCTTCAAAAAGTAGAAATAAAGCAACAGATGCCCCTCCTGAATAAGGCTCTACATAATGTCCATTAATGTTGTTATCAATACAAATTTTTGCAATAAATGCTGATAATTTATTTTTACCTCCAGGGTATCTAAGTGGTGAATAGAACATTAATCTTTATTTAAATTTTCGCTCAAAGTTACAAATAATGGTTCTAAATGTTTCCAAGCTCTTTTATTATGAGTCAAATCTACAAAAGTCTCAATATTATGTACGGCTAAATCCAATTCTTCTTTAACATTATCAAAGTACTTTTTTAAATTTTTTGAAGTTTGAACATCAAAAAAATTATCTAGTTCATAATTTTTAAAATAATCCAACATTATCTTCAAACTAGTGGAAAAACCGGTCAATTTGACCACCTAATTCCGGAGTAAATTGACCACCCGTTCCGGAGCAAACTGACCACCTAATTCCGGAGCAAATTGACCACCAGGTTTTGTGGTGAATTAAGTATTAAAA
>NZ_QWDM01000037.1 GCF_003996965.1 Flavobacterium cupreum
TGCTGCTCATACGCGAGAACGACCAGCCCGGTTCGACCAGGTCAACAGCGCCGATGACCTGCGCAAGCTGAGGGCCGGGCTGGGGTGTTACGCACCGCGCTAATTTAGGCTCTGCATCCCGACCTATTCGGCGGCGAATAATGGCGCTTGTCCCATCATAATTTCGCGAGAAGCGCGGCGCCACGTATCGCGGATTGGTGATTTTGGCATGGGTTGAGCGGTAGGGGACGGCGCTTCGACGGGTGACGCGTAAGGTGTGATGTGTGGGTGGGCGCCAGACGGCGAAGCGTCTGGTTGAGGCGGGCTGTGTGACAGCTTTTTGGGACCGCCCGCCTCGCGTCCGGCAGGACGGGGGCGGGCGATGTGGATTGAACCGGCGGGCGTCAGTGTCGCTCCGGCGGAGGCAGGCCCAGATCCTCGTCGCGCATCCGGCAACGTTCCTGGTAACGCATGATCTTGGCGGCATACCGCGCATCGCAGGCGCCGGCCAGTCTGATCAGGATCTCGGTGAGGACGGCGGCGGTTTCGTCAGAGATATCGTCCTCGTGCGGTAATATCGGTGTCGACGACGGCGGCGTCATCGCAGCTCCTCGATGGCCAGTTGCAACAGCTCGTCCGGAAGATGGTTCAGCCCTTTCGGCACGGCCATCCGCATGGCGTTGCGCAGGATGCGCCCGGCCTGGCGCGGCAAGCCCTTCGACGCCTGGCGCAGGATCTCCATGCCGGAGTCGGCCAGCAGGGTGTGCGGGCAGCCGGCGCTTTTGAGGGCGTGGTTGACCATCGCGGCGAAGCGCTCGCGTTCAATGACCGGCTTGAGGTGAACACGCGCGGAGATCCTCCCGCGCAGCGCAGCGTATGGCGCCCGCTCAAGCGTCTGCGCCAGGACCGGGTGGCCGACCAGCCAGACCGTGATCATGTCGCGTTTGTCGAAGGCGAAATTGAGGAAGGATGGGAAGTCCCGGAAGAACTCGGCCGGCAAATTCTGGGCCTCGTCAATGATCCAAACCGGCAGCAACTGCTTGCCGTCGCCCATTTCTTCGATACGGTCCTTGATGTCGCGCCAAAGCTGGGCCCGCCGGTAGGACGGCGTCACGCCCAGCGCGGTGGCCAGGTTGCGGTACAGATCGAGGCGGCCAAAGTCCGTCTCGGCATGGTAAATGGACAGGTAGCGGTGCGGATTGAGCGGGGCCGTCAGGGCGCGCACGGCGCTCGTCTTGCCCACGCCGGGCTCGCCCGTGATGAGCCCGATTCCGGGGGAGTTGAGCAGCCAGTCGAAGCGCTCGCCCAGTTGCGCCAGCGCGCCGTCGTCCCACAGTTCCGGCGCTTCCTTGCCGAGCGGCGGATGGCGCAATCCAAAGTGTTGGCGGTACATGTCAAGCCTCCTTCTTGCCGTGGTATTTGCGGTGCGCCTGCTCCACCTGGTTGGGGCCGCTGCGCGGTCCCGCCTGAATGGCTTCCTCCTGGGGCTGGCGGCGTTTGCGGCTGGCATTGGCAATCAAGTCCAGCGGCGTCGCCTGGCCCAGCGAGGCGCCCTTGTCGTCCTCGACGCCGATGACGACGCCGGCCTGGGGATCGACCACGAGCTTGACGCTCTTGCCGGCGAGTTCATAGGGCACTTCGAAGCGCGCGTTCAGGTAGGAGACCGTGCCATCCCTGCGCACGTGACGCTTGATGCGATGGTGGAACAGCGCATCGAGATGCGGGGCGAACTGGCCCAAGGAACGCACCTTGTCGAGGTCCTTCTGGTAGCGCGCGAGCGGCGTCATGCCGCCCAGGCCGCCGTGCGGCGTCTTGTGGTAGATCTCCTCGAGCCAGGCCCAGAGCCGGGCATTGAGGTCGGGCAGGTCGGCGATTCTATCGACGTCCAGTTCACTGAGGAATTGGTCGCGCATGGTCCGGTGCCACCGTTCGATCTTGCCCTTGCTGGTGGCCTGGTACGGCCTGCAATGGATCAGATGCATGCCCAGCCGTGCGCACACGCCCTGCAGGCTGCCTGCGACATAGGCGGCGCCGTTGTCGACGACGAGCTTGACGGGCCGGCCCCGTTTGAGAAGCGCCTGCTTGAGCACGCCCTCGATGTCGAGCGCCGTCTCGCCCAGGCAGAATGCGCTGTGCGCAACCAGGCGGGAGGCGTCGTCGAGCAGCGAGACCAGATAGGTCTTGCGCATTCTTCCGCCAAGCATCAGCCTGGGGCCGTGCATCACGTCGCCGTACCAGATGGCGCCGGCCGTTTCGGCCACGAAGCTGCGCTTCTCCTCCGGTTCGGCGGCCGGCCCGCGCATGCCGGAAATGCCATGCTCTTTCAACAGCCGGTGGATGGCCGAGCGCGACAGGCAGTTCCTGGCCACCTGGCCGTCGTCCTCGAGCAGTTGCCTGATGCGTCTGACCGATCTGCACGGATTGTCTTTCTTTGCCGCGACGATGGCCTCCTGTATCGCCGGTGCGATCTTGGAGCGGCCGCTGTCGGCCCGTGTCTTCGGGGTGAGCGCCTCGATGCCGTCCCTGCGGAACAGGCGCAGCCAGCTCTCGAGGGTCTTTTCCCCGATCCGGTGGCGGTTCGAATTGGGAATCGCGTAATCGCGGCTTGCCAGTTCGCCGATGATGCGCTGCTGCTCGCCACGCTCGAACTTCTCGCGGCTGACCAGCGGCCCCAATACCGACAGGCGGAACAAGGCAACCGGATTGATCTGTTTTGACATGAGTGCTCCTTGAAATGGATGGAGTCCTCATGGAAACAAAAATCCGGATGCCGGGGTAGGGGCGAACTCTGTGGACTGGATAAATAGACAGTGGAAATCCCGTCACGCGTTATTTGCACTCGGGCACATCACGGGACATCGAGCTTGCGATCGAGCATCTCCATGACCTCGCGCAGCGGCATCAGGTCCAGGCAGGCACGCCAGAACGCCTTCCAGTCGTCGCCGGTCCGGCCCAGATCAGGAAAGCGCTCGCGCAGGTGGAAGGAGAACAGCGTCGTCTGTGCTCGCAGCCAATCCCGCCAGCGCCGCACGGTCCGGCGATCAAGGCGCGCGCACTCGCTGGCCTTGCGCAGCGACAGCTCCGCCAGCAGCCACTCCAGGACGCGCTGCTGCACCTCCCAGTCGTACCAGCGGCGCGGCGCCAGCGCCAGCGGCAGGCGCGAACAGGTGCGCCCGCATCCGCCGCAGTAGAAGCGGCACACCGGAACGTGATTGAGCGATGTCTCGCCATCGGCGCAGCTGCGGTCGGCCTTGCGGTCATAGCTGCCATGGAGCCACAGGCAAGCCAGGCCGCAGCGCGGACACTGCTCTGGCCGATAGACCTCTGGTGAATGGGCAATTTGAAAAATGTGATGCAGCAGTGAGGGATTTGAGGATAAAATCCGATGCATAGGCCGGTCTCGTTTGATTTGTGGGTGGCGTGAGAACTTCACACAATATCAAATTAGTAACCGGCCTTTCTCTTTTCGCCGAATGCACCTGGCGCGCCAACACCCTCACTCCCCACCTGGACCGCAACGCCCACGGCCGAAGACCGCTCTTTTTTGGCGGGGGCCCCCCACGCCCCCCCCCCGCCGCCCCCACGGGCGCGCCCCCAAAAAACCCTCGCGCAGCAACAACCCCCCCGGGAGGGGGGGTG
>NZ_QWDM01000038.1 GCF_003996965.1 Flavobacterium cupreum
GGTTATGGAAAGTAAAGAATAATGTAAAGTAGAATATGACTAACCATTACTTTTGTGATAATTAAGACATTCTACTTTACATTATATCTTATTTAAAATTCTTGAGCCATTCTAAAAGATTTTCATTTTCAATCCATATTGGGGCTTCTTTTTTCACAACACCAACATATGCCATTTCTATTGCATCTCGTTTTTGTTTAGAATCAACCTTAGCATAAACTTCGGTTGTTGTTACTGATTCATGCCCAAGAATATCACGGATATAAATTAAGTTGACACCTGCTTGTAATAGATGCATGGCTTTTGAATGCCTTAACGAATGGCAACTGATTTTTGTTGGTATGAGCACAGGATTTTCCTTCCTTGCCATTGAGGCATATTTGTGAAGAATATGTGTAACACCTGCCCTTGTTAGTTTTTCTTTGCGGGTATTACTAAACAAAGGGTACATATTGGCATAATCTTCAAGCAAAGAGTTCTTTGACATATAATTTTTCAGATGGATAACTTCTTCATTCATTAATGGAACTATTCTGGCTTTGTTTCCTTTTCCGACTATTTTAATTGTATAAGGTTTGTTTAGCCGTAAACTGAAAGGAGTAAGATCAATAATTTCCTGCACTCGTGCACCTGTATCGTACATCAATGCAATCATCGCTAGGTCACGAATACCCTTGCTTGTAGATAGATCAGGTTGGAGCAATAGAAGTTTTATACCATCAATTGTCAGGTAATTAATAGAGCCTTTATTTGTTTTTTTAACTTTGATTGATAAGATTCTTCGGCATTCATCTATTTGCTCAGGCCATTCATATTGAACAAATTTAAAAAAGGAATGCAATGCTGCTAGTCTTACATTACGTGTTGAAATACTACACTTTCGAACCGTTTCCAGATAATTAAGAAAATCATCTACACATTTTTTTGTAAGGTCGCTAAACATCAGCTTTTCAGGTCGTATCTTTTTTTCATTTTCCATAAACGAGATTAGCAAAATGAATGTTGCTCTATAAGATGTAATAGTATTATAACTCATACCTCTTTCTGCTGGCAAATATTTAGTTAGAAAGTCTGCAAGACTTTTAGAGAAATCAACTGTTTTCATAATTGTCATGATTATATAATTCAGGGAATAAAAATGGAGATATATTGTTAACCTTAGTAAGAATAGAAGGGTACATTTCTGATGTCAACCGGACATATGCGTTCGTACTGGCAATTGATGTATGTCCTAAGTAAGTAGAAAGAATTGGCAGGGAGTAGTATAAATCAATATCGTCTTCTGCCATCTTAGCCAAAGAATGAACACCGAAAGTATGTCTTAGATGATGTAAATGTGGTCCCTGATGCTTTCCTTTATGAGGTATTCCAGCCTGGAATAAAATTTTTCTAAACCAATTGTACACTTTGTGGCTATCACAACTATCACCGTTCGGGTGCACAAACAGTAAATTTGTATTTCTCCGTAATGGAAAATGCTTTCTATGACTTATATAGTCACTAATGACCGCTGTTAATGATGCAGAAAGTGGTATCAGTCGGTCTGTTCCATTCTTTGTATTCCGAACTACGACATACTGTTCCTGAAGATTCACATCGTTGCATGATAGGGATAGCGCTTCTCCCAATCGTAAACCGCAACCATATAGTAATCTCAGCAAACATGGCAGTATCAAGACCATTGAGTTATAGCAGGTACTTTTTGTTTCTAAATTATCACATGCAATGAACAACGATTCTACTTCCTCTTTCGTATAAATGTAAGGCGTATATACATTCTTTATTTTTGGCAAAACAGGAAGAAAGGAAGAATAATTCAATGTTATTAAGAAGAAAGAAAATGCCCTGATAATCTGTATCCGATTATACCATGTTTTGTCTGATTCATTCAGGCGTCTTACACACCATTGCTCACAAAGTTCCTTGGAAAGTCCAATATTTAGCTCTTCACGGGCAAGCACAAGCTGATCGAACTTGGTAAATGCATATTCGATGTTATTGTATTTATATCCAAGACTTCTCTTTAATGTTATAAACTCTTTGATAAAAGGTTTATAAATGCTGTAATAATAAACGTTCATGATACAAACCCTCCTTTCTGTTGATAAAATGTTGAAGGGACTAAAGAAACATCAAGTGCGCATTGTCTAAGTTGGTTTATATCAATACGCAGGTAAAACATTGTTGAAGATGTATGACCATGTCCCAAAGCTTCAGATATAACAGGGAGCGATGTTTTGTTTCCAAGAAGCTCACTTGCAAAGCTATGTCTGAGTGCATGTGCTCCATGCTTTCTTTCTTTAAGAGAGATGCCTGATCGATGAATATAAAATCTGGCAACACGAGAAACATCTTCCGCTGTTACTTTTTTATATGGCGATAACTGTTGGAGAAAGCAGTGACTTTCATCAGAAACCGCACGAGCATATTTTAAATAATCTATAATTGCATTGCCTATCTCTGGCAGAAGAGGTAAAGTAATACTCTTCTTTGTTTTAAACTGCGTAAACGTAAGGACGTGCTTATCCCAATCTATATCTTCAAACTTCAACCCCGCAATATCAGAAACACGCATGCCCAATTTAATCGCTAACAAAATCATAGCGTAATCCCTTTTTCCTGATGAATTAGATCTATCTATAGAATTTAGTATCGATTTTATTTCGTCTGTAGAGAAGAATGAAGGGAGTTTAGGTTGCCCTTTGTAATTGGTACGTTGTATTATTTTAGACCAGTCAGTGCTAAAAACTTTTTCTTCATAAGCATACTTAAGAAAACCTTTAACAACTCCCAATGTGGAATGGTTAACCGACAGAGTACTGGGATTAAGATTCTTAATAAAGAAAAGAATATATACTTCGCTTATATCATCAATCTTTTGCACCCCTTTATCCTCTAAAAACAAAAAAAGAGTATACAAAGATCTGATATTATTATTAGCGGTACTTTTAGCCAATCCAAAAGTGGTCTTTCTAAAATTGATATATCCTTCCATCAATATGCCTATTTCTCCTGTGAATACTTTGGGCGGATTTCTTCGTAGTGGTGCAGAGCCAAAATGTATCTTACCTGTTTGTTGAAATACAGAAAGTGCATCCACTGTATTTACTAACCTCCTTTGCATTTGATTAAGATTAGCATATTCGTATGCTCCCAACTTTGATTTTATAAACTGTTTGCCTACTGTTATGTCAAAGAACTCAATATTGTTAGCAGATATAAAAATCTTCAACGGTTTCCATGTTTGCCAGTATTGGCGGATGGTAAACCTGCTTCGTTGAAGTGATCGGAGATGGTTTTCAAAGCTGATTACCAGCTCATCAATGGTTTGTACTTCATTCATAATTAAATATTTAGTTGTTAAGGCATAATTGCCGACAACAAAATAATGTAAAGTAAAATAGAATACACATTGTGTAGCTACAGCTAAAAGAACAGATTGACACAGACTATTTTACATAATCTTTTACTTTCCATAACC
>NZ_QWDM01000039.1 GCF_003996965.1 Flavobacterium cupreum
AATACTTAATTCACCACAAAACCTGGTGGTCAATTTGCTCCGGAATTAGGTGGTCAGTTTGCTCCGGAACGGGTGGTCAATTTACTCCGGAATTAGGTGGTCAAATTGACCGGTTTTTCCACTTTATCCAGTAAATCCCAACCAAGTTCTTTAATAGTCCAGTTTGATTTTGCAGAGTTACGTATCATAGATGTAGTGATCCAATTTTCTTCATTATCGTTTCCGCCTCTTGCGACGGGATTTAAATGATCAATTGTGGGGAAAAGTTCCCAATAAATGCTATGTGTTTCAGACATTTTCCAGTTTCTATGGTATTTAAAAATATCTGGAAATTCAATACTTAAAATCATTAGCAATCCTGGAAAAATCAATTTATCTCCTGAATATCTATCTATAAATCCATCACTTAAATAACACTTACACATTTCAAATTTAGAATATTGTCGTCTTGAAGCTGAATTTACTGAAAACGGATAATTTGCGTTAGCTAAATCAATACCGTCATCTTTTCGATCTTCAAGTAAAAGTTGACAAAGATTTTTGATTATTTCTGTTTTCTCCATTTAGTGTTTGACATTTATGGTAAATTGCTTATTTTAACCATAAAATTGCATCAATACTTTTTTAGGTGGCTTTGAGCTGTAAGTAAGCTGATTTTCATTCAAGCGAATATAAGAAATAATTTTACGACAATTTATTAACCTTTTTAAAATAAATAAAAACGCATTCATCGCTTTACTAAAGAAATGATTTTTGATGAATTTATGTAATCTCTGAATAATTATGTAAGTTGAAAAATGGAAAAGGATAAATGTACACTCTATTAATCAAATTCCTCTCTTAATTGTTTTCTTCTTTCTTTGTTTAAATTCTTTAGATATATAGTCATTAATTTTTTCACCACGAAGGAGTATATCTGCAATATTTTCTTTTACATGCTGTCTTAATTCAAGATTTTGAAAGTCCTCTGAATTTGCTGAAACAGTACTTTGATATTTTCTTTCAAATGCAAGAATGTTGAAGGCACAGCTTTCCTGAATTCCTTTTGCACTGAATTCTTTTCCCAGACTGCTTCCATTAAAAACGGCTCTGGTTTTATGGTCAACGTAAGTTATTCCGTAAAGCTGTCTTTCTCTGTTTTTTCTTAGAATCACGTGAATGCTTTCTCCTTCCAATACTTTGGATAATTTTTCGGGAGAAACTATATTTTCACGAAAGAAAGCCAGTTTTATGGCATTTTTTAAATATTTTTTACAAGACTCTTTCGCTGCTTCATTAGACTTAAACTTTCCTTCTAGAAATTTTAAAGTAGGTCTGCTGGAGAATTCGCTGGCTTTTATCGGGACGCCTATCGGTTTTGAATTCTGGTCAAGTATCTTGTAAAGCAGTCCATTATTTTTAAAAACTCTTGATTCCTCGCTTCCCCTGTCAGCATGAACGTTATAGAGGTTTAAAACTGCGTTGAGTTCAGCCAGGCTTGAATATTTATAATCAAACAAAACCTTGTTTAAAACGGAATTGATCGCCTTTTTGGACTCTGCTTTTCCATATTGGACTCTGCCGACATCTATCGGATTTAACGAAAATTGTTCTTTCTGTTTTCTTCCTTCGGCTTTTACAAGCCCGAACATTTCTTCAATTTCTTTCCGGGCAGGTTCTGATTTTCTGATCCCTAATAAATGCAGGTCAATTCTTTTCCCGTCTCTCTGAATGTTGTTTGTCACTATATGGCAATGCGGATGCCCCGCATCATAATGCTGATACACCAGATAAGGCTGTCTGCCAAATCCCAGTTTTTCCATATAAGTATCTGCAATTTCAGCCAGTTTTTCTTTCGAATGATTCTCCGAGGGATCAAAGTTGAGAGAGATATGCACCGAATTCCGCTTCGCATTGGTATTGAGTTCTGCCAGTTTTAGAAAGCGGTTTAATTTTGAAGTGAAATTCAGTTTTTCCAGTTCCAGCGGATAATTCACAGCACTTATGCATTCCGCTTTTCCGATCTGAACTTTATTTTCGTTGTAATTCAGAATGCCTCTTATGGATGAGCTTGTTTTTATCACTGCAACCATTTTTCTGCTATTTTCTGGGTGTGACCTGATACTTCTTCCATTTTATCAAAAAGCCTTTTTCTCTGGATTTCGAACAGATAAAGATGTCCTTTAAAATCAGGAACTGTTTTGAGCGTGTTTATCTTTCGGGCAATCTGATTGATATTATTGCCGATTGCCCGTAATTCGGAAGTAAGTACAGCAGTCTCTTCCATCAGTTCGTCTAAAGACTGATTTCTGTAAGTGGCTACAATTGGTTTGTTGAATAAGTGGCTTCTGATGTGGTCACTTAATTTTCGGCAGGTGCTTGCTCTGAATCTTTTTTCCAGTTCGGCATACTCCAAAGGAGTGAATCGCAGTCCCACGATTCGTGTTCTGTTTGAATTTTCTCTTTTCATCATCTTTCATTTTCATTATTATCAAACTCTTTTCTTTTAAGTTTCTCCACCGCCGAGTTCCGAGGCAATGGGTGGCAAGATAGGCGGTTGTTAAACAACCGTTCATCTTGCCGACTGCAGGAACGTGGCAGTCTTTGAGATTTTTTTTAAAGCAGGTTTCTAATTTAAATAAAATATTTAAAAGTTTGATAGTCATAATTTACTCATGATGGCTGTAGGTT
>NZ_QWDM01000003.1 GCF_003996965.1 Flavobacterium cupreum
TGTACGTCACCGTTTTAATATCATTCTGGGTCATTGTCTGGCCAATGACCATAGCCGGAAATAAAACTAAAAGAAGTTTGCTGAAATTTTTCATGATTTATTGGTAATTGGCTTGTAGTGATGCTGGTTTTCGGAGGGTATAATTCCAGTTTCATAATCAAATTCGGTTTTAATTTATAATTGATCTTCCATTATCCATATGTACAAGAATGTATGAATAATTTACATTTTACAAATATAGAGAAAAATTTAAAAGTAGGAAATACTTTATAAAGTAAAAATAAATAATTGTAAATAGTAAGAAAAATATTGTTTTTATGAAAAAATATTCTATATTTTTTCTCTTTATCAAAAAATAATTAATTGTAGTAAGTTATGGGAGAAAGTAAAAACAACACCATCACCATGGATTGCATGGAAAAACTCGCCGACGCAGTTCTGTATGGGAGTAACGGGATCAGTATAGGTAACGTGACGGAGAAATCACGTAAGAAAAACAAATGCCAAACTGGCAGAATTACCAATAAAAAGATATCCCTGTAAAGTAAAAACTGCTTCACAGGGATAAGTTGCAAACAATATAAAAAGTGAAATTCTTATAAATTCTTAAAGAACTCACCTAATGATATTTTATGTATATCTAAAACTTTAATCAAAGTCTTTAATGTAATATTTTTTCCAGATTCAATACGCCAGTATTGAACTCTGTTTAAATCATTTTCAAAAGCAAAAGTTTCATAACTCGTGTAACCTTTCGATAATCTAATTTCTTTTAGCTTTTGAGAAATCTGATTGATTTTTATATCAATATTTTTATCTAAATCTTCCATAGAGCGAAAATTCGAAACTTGGACAATTTAAAGATTAAAAGAGTCGTCGTCAAAAAAATCCTTGAGCGTTATATTAACCATTTTGCAAAACTTTTGAATTGAATATACTGTAACTCCCCTAGCATTTTTTACACTTTCCCATCTATTAATTACTTGTCTGTCTATATGATTTTTTTGGGCAAAATCAGTTTGAGAAAGTCCTGTTTTTAATCTTAAAGACTCAATTCTCTCTGCAATTTTTTTTTGTAGTATAATATCTTCCGTTGTCAATTCTCCCATACTGCAATTTTGATATTTTTTAATAATATTATGTAGTCCACTTGGATTACAAATGATAATTTTTATCTTTGCCAAATACTTCTTTAAAGAATGAAGATTATTAAGCAAAATATCAGTCACAAAAATAATAGCACCGAAAATTTCAACTCATGAAAACCAAAAAAGAAAAACCAGACTGGAAAATCGCATCAGAAATAGAACTCATTTACAAAACCAAAGTAAAAGCTTCAGAACGCCCGCATATCACCTCTTCGGAAGCAGCGTATAAACTGGCCATACAAACCTGGAATCCGGGAAAAATAGAATTCTTCGAACAGTTTAAGATTCTGTTGCTCAACAAATCCAATAAAGTAATGGGCGTTTATGAAGTCTCTTCGGGAAGTACAACCGGAACCCGTGTTGACCTTCGGTTATTGTTTTCGGCGGCACTCAAAGCCAATGCTTCAGGGCTTATTATGATTCACAATCATCCATCGGGCAAAACGATCCCGTCACATAACGATACCCTGATTACCCGAAAAATCAAGGAAGCGGGTGCTATGCTCAATATCGAGGTGATAGACCATTTAATTATTAGCCCTGAAAATTATTATTCGTTTGCAGATCACGGCAAACTTTAGTCTGTTAATTATTTTCAAATGGCTATCTTCCAATTTCCTCTCGCTGGCAAAAGGAATACTTGATGCGATTCCTTCGTTCCTCGGCATGACAAATTAGGTACACGATAACTTATTTCAAATCTTTATCCGCTTCCAGTTCCCTCTTCTGTAAACAATCACACTCAAAACCGTAATAAGAGTTTCTGCCACCGGAATAGCGATAAAAACACCCAATGGTCCTAATTTGTAATAGTGAACCAAAAGATACGCAAACGGAATCTGGAAGATCCAGAAACCAAAAATATTTATCCACGTGGGGGTCCAGGTATCGCCTGCCCCATTGAACGTGTTGTTTAAAACCATTCCCAAACCATAAAAAATAAACCCGATACTCATAATCTGCAGGGCATTGACAGCAATTTTTACAATTTCGGCATCGTTTGTAAAAAATGAAATCAGGTAATGGGCACTAAAAAAGCAAATGAGCATGATAAAGCCCATAAAGAGCATGTTGTATTTGGCGGTTTTATAAACCGATTTTTCGGCCCGGTCTACTTTTTTGGCTCCGAGGTTCTGACCTACCAAAGTCGCGGCAGCATTACTGAGTCCCCAGGCGGGCAGGATAAAAAACATCATAATCCGGATCGCGGTCTGATAGCCCGACGAAGCATAATCGCCTCCAGTGGTGGCGACAAGATTCGCCAGGAAAATCCAGCTGCACGAAGCGATTACATACTGCAAAACTCCGGGTGTGGCGAGTTTTATAATGGCCTGAATTAGTTTGAGATCCGGAATAAAATAGCTTCCTTTTATTTTTAAGATTCCTTTTCCGTAAAAGAGAAAATAACACTGATAGACCACTCCAATCGCTCTTCCGGCAGTGGTAGCAATGGCAGCGCCCATGATTCCCATGGACGGAATAAACCAAAAACCATTTATTAAGATAGGACAAAGAATGATATTCGAAATATTGGCAATCCATAAACTTTTCATGGCAATGATGGCATTTCCGGCACCCCGGAAGATTCCATTAATCAGAAAAATCAGCATGACCACTACACTTCCGGCAATCATAATTCGGGTATAGATGGCACCATAAACGATAGATGATGCCGAAGCGCCCATTAATTGCAGTATTTCTTTAGCATAAATAAAGCCCGGAATACTTATGAGTAAATTAATCAAGATGGCGATTACAATAGCCTGAACTCCCGATTTTGCGGCTTCGGTGGCTTCTTTCTCCCCAATACGCCGGGCTACAATGGCAGTGGTGGCAATACTGATGCCTATGGCAATCGAATAAATAATGGCAAACAACGATTCGGTTAAACCCACAATCTGAATAGCGTGGTTGCTTTCTGCTAAATGTCCCACGAAATACAAATCGACCAACGCAAATACCGATTCCATGACCATTTCCAATACCATAGGAACCGAAAGGATGATAATGGCTTTTTTAATGCTTCCGGACGTAAAATCAAACGATTCTGCCTTTTTCAAAACTTCAGAAAAACGATCCAACGTACCGCGAATTGACTTTACCGACCTTGTGAGATATAACATAATTCTTTTTTTAATTCTATAAAATACAGTTTTCTTCCCGGAGCTTAATCCGGAAAGAAAACCATTTAAAACAAACTTTTCAGCCCAGTTAAAATGCTGCCGAAAGTTTGTCTTTGGGTATGAATGCCGAAATCGGATTTTTTAATTTCCCCACAAACTGAAGACTTTCAATGGGCGAAGCCAGATCGAGCATTTGCTTGTTGTTTCGCAATTGCAGGCGGTTCAGGCAGCAGGAATCAAATTGGGAAACAAACAGATTGTTTTTTTTAAACTGTTCTTCCAGCTGCGGATGTGTCTCCTGGTATTCGTGGATACAAATCGCTACTTCTTCCCAAAAATCACTTTCAGGCAGTGTCCCCGATTCGGATAAAATAGCCGAAAGAAAACGGAAATAAAACTGAAAAACATCATTAAAAAGACACAAAATCTTTAGTGGTTCGTTCATGTCAATCTGAATGCGTTTTGCTTTTTCCGGCAGTTCCCTTTTGGTATTAAAAACCATTACTTCCTCGGTAATATCTTTCATGATGGCCTTTACGGGAACATGGTTTTCAAACACCAGAATCAGGTTTTCGCCATGTGGCATAAAAACCATTTCATGTTCGTAAAAACAATGTAACAAAGGCGAAAGATATGCATTGAGATAACTTTTAATCCATGATTTTGGACTGATTCCGGATGCCTTAATCAATTCAGACACCAAAGAATTCCCGGCCTGATCGACATGCAGTAAGGCCGCCATAGTCATGATTTGCTGGCCTTTGGACAATTTAGGAATGGGGCTTTCGCGCCACAAAGCAGCCAGCATTTTGTTGTGCGGCAGACTTCGTCCGAGCGGTTCGTACAGAAAATTTCGGTAGCCAATGGTGGCCACTTCGCCTAATAAAGTAAATCCTTTTTGTTGCAGATAAGCATCGTTTTCTACCACATCGGCAACCCATTCGGTAATGGTTGGCGTGCTTTCCATATAATACGGCGACAGACCGCGCATAAAGCCCATATTGATGACCGAAAGGGCGGTTTTGACATAAAATTTCTCGGGCGAACTGGTATTAAAAAAAGTACGGATCGACTGCTGTGCCGAATACGTATCGTTTCCGTAACCGAGGCAAACCAGATGGCCTTCGGCAATATCGGGCGCAAAAATAAGCGCCAGTTTATTAAACCATTGCCACGGATGCACCGGAAAAAAGTAATATTCCTCGCTGTTTAACCCTTTCGATTGCATTACATTTTCAAAAGAAGTAATGGTTTCCAATGGCAATTCCTGAGCCAGTACTTTTTTATAATTTAAAGTTTTAATTCCCGAGAAAGTGGCCCTGCTCCTGTGTCCGGCCAGCCATAACAACTGCATTGGCGCATTGGCTTCGGGTGAAAACTGCGCAAAATCATCAATATTGAAACCGTTTTTTCCGCTATTGGCCACAAAGCATGGGTGCCCTTCCGTCATCGCGTGTTCAATGACCTGATAGCCCTGATTTGCTAAGGCTTCAGACGAATATTTTTCATGGTCAATTTTATAAGCGGTGCTGTATAAGGTGCTGGTAATTTCTTCTAAATAGGTTGGCAAAAGCGTTTCGTCAATGCCTAAAACATCTTTAAATTCAATTAAAAATTCCAGTAAGCGCAACGGCACTTCTTCTCCGTCTGCTGTTTTCTTTTGAATGGATTCAGCCGAAACCGACCAGTGGTTTAATGCCAGAACAGAAGCTTCAAAGGTATATTCGAAAGTCTTATCGGGCGAAAACAAACCATAGGTTTTTCCGTTTTTTAGTGTTGGAACAATGAGCAATTCGTGTGCAAATTCGCCTATCGTTTTCTTTAGCAAAAGTACATTGGCTTTGTCCCAGTTTTTTTTGGTGATATGTGCAATACTTTTAGTGGGTAGTTCCATTTTCTTTTTTATTTAAATCGACTGTAAAGCCTTGTAATAGTCTCCACGTGTGCAAAATTCGAGATGTGCTTGTTTGTGCGGAAGATCGAGCAAAGTCTGAAAAACAAATCCTGCTTTTTTATTCAGTAAATGAATTTTATGATTACGGGCATCCGGTTCCACCACGACGCGCTGGTTGTTGGCATCACAAAAAATAAAATCAAGGATGACGGTAAAAATTGACCAGGTAAAATGGTTGATCGCTTTTTCGAAAGGCGCCACGAGAATGTGCATGCCCCTGTCGCCCTTTTCTACTTTGTAATAATCGCCGATACTGTCTTCTTCCGGATTATAACATTCTAACAGAAAAGAAACAGTACCATTGAAAATCCCCATATAAACATCGGTTTTTTCGAGAATTTTACGGTACGAATCGTATACTTCCTGTACCGAAAATCCGTTCATGCCCCAGTACACTGCATACTCGCGATTAACCCAGTTGTGCAGCAGCGGAATATCGGCCTCCATATCTATCGAACGAAGCTCAAAAACACCTAAGCCCGGAATCGTTTTTACAAAAACAATATCGGTAACGGCTTTATTTTCAGGATGCGTTAATGTTGTATTAATCATCTGTTGCGGAATTAAGCTGTTATTTTTTTATACGGCGCGATCGGATTTTGCAGTTTTCCCTGAAATTGCAGCAAAGCCACCGGATCATCCAAATCGATCATGGTTTTATTGTTGTTCAGCTGCAGGCGGTTCAGGCAGGACAATTGAAATTCATCGGCAAACAAATCATATTGTTCGAATTTGGAAGCCAGATGCGGATTTGCTTCCTGATAATCCGAAATGCAATCGGCTACCAATTCCCAAAAACGTTTTTCGTCATAACCGTCGCTGCTCACTAAAATAGCCGACAGGAAACGGAAAAAACCGTCAAAAACATCTATAAAAACAGAAAGTAATTTGACCTCTTCCGGCACTTCTGCGTAGATTCTTTCAATATTTTTCGGAATCACAACATCCGGGTTCAGGATCACGGCCTCTTCGGTAATATCTTTCATGAACGAACGCACCGGAACGTGATTTTCCAATCCTAAAATAAGATTTTCGCCATGCGGCATAAACACCAGATCGTATTGGTAAAAACAGTGCAATAAAGGGCTTAGATACACTTTGAAGTATTCAGTCAGCCAATTGTCTATGGACAGGCCGGATGCTTTTATAATTTCTGAAACCAATGCTTTTCCGTCTTTATCGAGGTGTAAAAAAGCGGCCATAGTCATCAGTTGTTCATCATTTTCGAGCTTGGCCACGGGGCTTTCCCTCCACAAGGAAGCAATCATTTTGTTGTACGGATTGTGTTTTCCGAATTCCTCAAAATACGGATTGATGTAACTTACCGAAGCCACTTCGCCCAACATCCCGAAGCCCACTTTTTGCAGGTATTCGTCCTTGCTTAATAACGCGTCCAGCCATTCGGCCATTTCAGGCGCGGTGCCCAGATAAAATATCGGTAAACCACGCATGAACCCCATGTTCAGGATTGAAAGTGAGGTTTTGGTATAGAATTTTTTAGGATTGCTTAAATTAAACAAAGTTCTTATCGACTGCTGTGCCTGATACAAATCCGGGCCATAACCTACACAAATCAGTTTTCCTTTGGCAATTTCGGGTGAAAATAAATTCGCCAGTTTATTGAACCATTGCCACGGGTGAACGGGAATAAAGTAATAGTCTTTTGGGTCTGCTCCTTTTTTCGCGATAATAGAATTGAAATGCGCCCGTGTTTCGGTTCCCAATTCCTGTTGAATCAGGGTTTCGTAATCTAGTTTTTTTGTCCCGGCATAAACCGTTCTGTCACGGTGACCGGCCAGCCAGATCATTTTAAACGGATTTCCTGTTTCGGGTGCATAGGCTTTATAATCCATGCTGTTGTAACCGATACGCCCGTTATTGGCCACAAATCCGGGATGGCCTTCCATCATGGACTGTTCGATGGTCTGGAAATCTGAATTGGCCAGGGATTTGGAAGTGGAATTTTCCTTTAATAATTTATAGGCGCTTCCGTATAAAGTGCTGATGATTTCTTCGATGTACGAAGGCAATAACTGCTCTGAAATACCTAAGTTGCTTTTGAATTCCTGAATAAATTCGACGGCATCTAAAGCGGCTGTTGCTCCGTTTTGCGTTTTTGAAATAGATTGCAGTTCAATATTCAAATGGTTTAAGGCCAGCAATTGTGCCGTAAAACGATACACGGTTTTGCCATTATCGGATACCAGCGCATACTGATTTCCCGCTTCATTACTTTCTTCCTGAATGGGCCTGATTAAAAACTCATGCGAAAACTCGCAAAGCGCTTTTTTAATCAAAAGCCTGTTGGCTTTTTCCCAAACTTCAGGCTGAATGTGCGCAATAGCATTTTCCGGAAATTCTATTTGATTTTCGTTATTCATTTCAATATAATTGAGGTTAAATAAATTTGTTTTTTTGATGAACTGATCGCGGTTACAAAAAGCCAGCAGCGCTGTTTTATGCGGTAACTGCACGACCTCTGAATCTACAAAACCAACCCTGTGGCAGATTTCGAACATTTTTTTGTTTCGAATATCGGGTTCTACCAGAATGCGCTGGACTTTCAGGTCACTGAAAATAAATTTCATGATTCCCGAGAAAATATGCCAGGTAAACTGCGGAATGTATTTCGTGCAGGGTGCCACAATTACGTGCATCCCACAATCGTAATCCTGAACCGGATGATAATTGCCGATAATGTCCAGTTTTGGATTGTAACGTTCCAGTAAAAAGGAAACTTCGCCATTGACCAGTCCGATAAAAATATCGGATTCACTGCTTAGTTTTTCATATTCGGTACGGACTTCTTCCACCGATTTCCCCTGCATGCCCCAATATTGTGCGTAATCGCGATTGACCCAATCGTGAATAATTTCAGTATCAAAATCCAGCTGCAACGGACGAAAATCGATAGTGCCAAATTCCGGGATCGTAATTGTATAAATAGGATTCAACGATCCTTTTATCACCCGTTTTCCATTGTATAAATTCATTTCTGTAGTCTTTTAATTAATTGATTAAAGGTGCTGTGGTCCATTTTTCACGCCATTGCTCACGAACTGAATTGTAGACCAGCTGAAGCGAAATGCTCAGACCAATCACGACCGGAAATAAACCTAAAACCGTGAGTTGGTCGTGTTCCCAAAAACCAATCACATACATGCCCCAATTGATCAGCACCCATTGAATGACATACAAACTGGTGACGTTTTTACTGCAGAAAATAAGTCCTTTAAAAACAGGATTATCTTCCCTGAACAGCTGCACAATAAAATTGACCAGCCAGTAAAAAACCATATTAGCGCCCAGTAATAAAATGCTTCCGCCCGGTCCTAAATGGTAGTAATCCCCAAAGTGATATTCGGAATTTGTAAAATTCAGTACAGCGCCAATTCCGATAAAAAGAAAACCGAGCCCTAACATTTTCCTGAAAAATACAGGTTGATTTTCTTCCAGTTCTTTATACCATCTTCCTAAGAACATTCCCAGCAAAATAAAGGCACTCCATGGGAAAACAGGGAAATAAACATTAAACTGGTTGCTGAAAAATAAGTCGCAGAGATAGTCTACTCCTACAATTCCAACCCTGAAACCGCTGACTTCCTTAGAAATGGCGATAATGGCCAGAGCCACGATTAACGGAACGTATTTACTTTTGCTGAAATGATTAATAACTCCCATAATAAACAGTGTTACACCCGCCAATTGCAGAATGTCTCCTAAAAGCAAACAGAATATTCCGGTTTGCAGCGTTCCTGATTGTAATCCATAAGCGCTCACAAAAGATTCCGGCAATCCTCCAAACACGAATTCGGGTATTAGGAATTTCAGGAAGTTCATTCCGTACCCAATTCCTAAAATGTATAAACCTCTTTTGCATACTTTCTGAAAACTTTGCCTTCTGGACAGTACAAATGAAATTCCCATACTCACTAAAAACAAGGTGGTTCCCCTTCCCAGCCATAATGTAATTTCGCCTAAAATGCTGTGGGTTTGCGTCGGAATAGTTCCGTAAATCAGCATGGTGTGAATCATCATCATAAAAATCACACTCATTCCCCTGGTAATATCAATCGCTAAAATTCTTTTTTTTTGTTGTGTTTCCATAGTTTTTCTATTTATGAAATTTCTTCAAATACATTCGATTCAATCGCCTCCCCTACGGTCACCCCGAATTCCTGAAAAGCTATTTTGGTTTCTACCTGATAATATTCAACACCGGTAATTTCTTTAATGATATAGGAATTGCGA
The DNA here is from genome assembly GCF_003996965.1 of Flavobacterium cupreum. Taxonomy (GTDB): domain Bacteria; phylum Bacteroidota; class Bacteroidia; order Flavobacteriales; family Flavobacteriaceae; genus Flavobacterium; species Flavobacterium cupreum. The sequence goes on from NZ_QWDM01000003.1 coordinate 9,477, forward strand.
TAACAGGCCATCCCCAAATCCGGCGTCACAAATCCGTGCGTGTGCAGTTCCGCATTCTGAACAAAAATTTCACCTCCGTTTTTGTCAATACTGTAATTTCTGTTGGCATCAAAACGTCCTTTTTCGTCCCATTGGATTCTCGATGAAATGCCTTCTATAAAACGCGGCAGCTCATAACCGTAACCCGTTGCCAAAACCAATGCGTCGGTGGTATGACGGTATTTTTTGTCCTGCTCGACCTGATGCAATTCCAATTCGAAAGACTGCTTGTCCTCGTCGTAATCTGCTTTGATACAGGCTGCATTTGTTCTTAAATTCACATCTATTTCCGTCACTACTTTTTTAGTGTAAATGGTATCGAAAATGGTTCCGATCAGGTCTTTATTGATTCCTTTGTAAAGCAGTTTCTGGTCTTTAAGCAGGGAATCTCTTTTTTGGGGCGGAAGGCTGTAGAAATAGTCCACATATTCCGGAGAAGTCATTTCTAAGGTAAGTTTGCTGTAATCCATCGGGAAAAAACGGGACGAACGCGTAATCCAGTTGAGCTGATACCCGTATACATCGATTTCCTGCAACAAATCATTGAATACTTCGGCAGCACTTTGTCCGCTTCCCAATACCGTGATTGATTTTTGTTTTTGAAGGGCGGCCTTGGTCTGAAGGTATCCGGACGAATGCACTGCTTTTCCTTTAAGGGATTTGCAGGATTTCGGAATATGAGGTGCTGTTCCTGTTCCCAGTACCAGTTTTCTGGTTTGGTAGAAGGTGACGGCATTGGTCTTTGTACAAACTGTCTTTACAATATAAAGGGACTGATTTTCATCGTATTCGATCGTTGACACTTCGGTATTGAAAAAGACATTCGGCAGTTTTTTAATCGCCCACTGGCAATACTGATTGTATTCGTTTCGTAGTAATAAAAAGTTTTCACGAATGTAAAACGAGTACATTTTGCCCTGTTCTTTGATGTAATTCAAAAAGCTAAACGGGCTTGTCGGATCGGCAAGCGTCACCAAATCTGCCAGAAAAGGAATCTGCAGTGTAGTATCCTGCAAAAGCATTCCGGGATGCCAGTTAAAAGAATCATTTTTATCAAAGAATAAACCGTCAAGGTTCTCAATGGGTGTGGTCAGGCAGGCTAAGCCCAGGTTAAAAGGTCCAACACCAACAGCTATAAAGTCGTATATTTTATTTTCCATAATGGGTATTAATTTATCAATGAATATTCCTGCCCGTGAGCAACGATTAAAGCAATAATTTCTTCGATATCGGCAGGAGTTGTAAGCGGATTTAGCAAGGTGAATTTCAGGAATACTTCGTTATAGACTTTCGTACTGGTGATAATGGCTTTTCCTTCGTTGAAAATTGCTTTTCGAATGTAACTGTTTAAGCCGCAGAAGGATCTTTCGTCTGCTTTCCAGGGCGTGTAACGAAAGACAATGGTGCTGATTTCCGGATGATGGATCAGTTCGAAATCGTCTCTGTTTCTCAGTAAATTTGCCGTAAACAGGGCATTATCGATGGCTTTTTCCATGTAGGTGCTTAGTCCTTTCGTACCAATGATTCTTAAAGTAAACCATAATTTCAAAGCATCGAACCTGCGGGTGGTCTGGATGGATTTTTTGACCATGTTCGGAATTCCTTCGTCTTCCTGTTCTTTGGAGTTCAGGTAATCGGCGTGGTATTTGATATAATCGACATACAATTTGTCCCTCATAAAAAAGCCGCTGGAACTTACGGGCTGGTAAAATGTTTTGTGATAATCGATCGTCACCGAATCTGAAAATTCGATTCCTTCGAGTTTATTTTTATGTTTTTCACTGATCAGTAATCCTCCTCCATAAGCGGCATCTACGTGAAACCATAATTTGTTTTCTGCTGCTATTGCAGCGATTTCAGTTAAGGGATCTATCGAACCAAAATCTGTAGTGCCCGCCGTACCCACAATGGCAATCGGAATATTTCCTAAATCTTTCTGTTGCTGGATTACTTTTTTCAGTGCGTGAACATTCATTTTAAAATCCGAATCAACGGCTACCGGAACTACGGCATTCTGACCTAATCCCAATAAGCTTAAATTCTTTTTTAAGCTAAAATGACTTACTTCAGAACATAAAACCCTGAACTTTGAGGCATCAGCAGGAAGCCCGTCCATTTTTGGATCAATATCGTAATGCGTTTTTATATAATGATCGCGTGCCAGGAGCAATCCCATCATATTTGACTGTGTTCCGCCACTCGTAAAAATTCCGTCGGCTCTTTGAGGATAGCCCAATTTTTCTATCGTCCATTCGACCAGTTTCAATTCTATAAAAGTGGCTCCGGTGCTCTGATCCCAGGTATCCATGGAGGAATTTAAAGAGGAGATGAAGGCTTCTGCCACCAATGTAGGTGTCAGAATCGGGCAATTGAGATGTGCGATGTATTTTGGATCGTGAAAATGAATACAATCGTTCAGATAAATAGCTTTCAATTCGTCCAAAACATAATCGAGGCTCTTTCCTTCGAAGTTTTCCTCCAGCCCAATGGCATCTATTTTCTCCCTGATTGAAGTAATACTAGTTCCTGTAAAAGGCGTATCCCTGTTTTCCAAATGATTCGCAATTAACTTAATTGCTTTTTTCATGCTCTTTTTATAAAGAGATACCGACTTCTTATTATTAGAAAAGATATGCTTGTGATGGTCTGTTTCTAATACATTCCCGAACTGAATTGTTCTTATCTGCTCTTTTGCTTCCATTAGTTTATTTATTTAGATTGATTCTAAAGAATAGTTTTCAGCAAAAGTAAATCCGATAAAAAAAATAGTCAATACTACACCAATGGTAAATAGAATTGCACAAAAGAGGTACAGGAACTACTACATTTATAGTAGGAAATAACCAATAAAAATATAATTATTTGAACGAAAATTAAATCACTTTTTTCTCAATGGCATATAAAATAAGCTCTGGCGTGGTATGCTTGCCTGTTTTTTTCATAATATTTTTCCGATGTGTCCTGAAAGTGTGAATACTGATAAAAAGATGCGAGGCGATGCTTTTCCCGTCATTCCCTTTGGCAATTTGTTTTAAAATTTCGTTTTCCCGGAAAGTCAGTTTTTGATTGGCTTCTGAATCGGGTAAAGCAAATACGTTCATCAGTCCGTTTAAGGTTTTCGGGCAGAAGTAGCGTTCCCCGTTTTCAATCTTGTAGAGCGCATCGAAAATGGTCTGTTCCTGACAATCTTTGGAAATAAAACCTTCAATCCCGTCCTGTAAGAAACTGTTTACGGTTTGTTTGTGTTTAAAGTAGGATAAAATGATAATCTTACAATCCGGAAAATTCATGCGGAGGTTTTTGAAGTCGTCTTCGTAGAATAAAAAAATATTATTGGGATCTATGATAAGATACTCTACCTTGTTTTTTTCAAAATGATTAAGTAACTCATCTTTAGAGTTTACCACAGTAAGATTTGCTTTTTTCACAAATTTTTTCAGTGTATATCTCAAGCCGATTATGTGCAGGTTTTCAGAATCAGCGATAAGGAAATTTTTCATTATTTTATCTTTATTTAGAATTGGTCTAAACAAAAATAGATAATAAAATTCATATTACTATATTAATTTATTGACACATATGTTAATAAAAGAAAGAATCCAATTACAAAAACAAAACTATTCCCTACTAATGTTATAAAAATACTGGCATAAAAATGTTCAGACAGGGGTACTTCTACTCGTTTTGTTGGGCAATCAATTGGGGGTATTTATATGATATTACCTCAAAATTATATTATTTTACCAGTTTGTTCTGAAAATCAGACAATCCCAAAATAATGACTTAATTTTGATTTTAAACAACTTAAAAAAATAAACAAATGACAATTGGAGTTGGCGGTTCTACCGCAAGTATAGAATTAGACAAGATACCAAACATGACACTTGAGGTACAGCCCATTGCACTGGCTGAATATCATTTACGTATCAAAAAAGCAACAGCACTTCTTAAAAAACAAAACTGCAACGCCATCTTCCTCAATGCGGGAACCAACCTGTATTATTTTACGGGTACCAAATGGAATGCGTCGGAAAGAATGGTGGGTGCCTTACTTTTTGAGGATGAAAGCATCGAATATATTGTTCCCAAATTTGAAGAAGGTACGTTTAAAACCTTCCTGCAAGTGGAAGGAAATCTGAATTTCTGGGAAGAACATGAAAATCCGTATGAGCTTTTTGGAACAATATTACAAAAGAAAAACATTTCAAACGGAACTATTGCGCTGGATGAATCTGCTTCATACTTTTTAGCCGACAATGTTGTCAAAGCCAATCCCAATTATAGTTTTATAAATGCCCAGCCTGTAACTGCGGGCTGCAGAATGCATAAATCGGCTGCTGAAAATGCTATCATCCAACAGGCAAAAGAAATAACAATGGTGGTTCAAAGAGCTGCCGCACGCATTTTACATCCGGGTATTGAAGTAAAAACGGTTACTGATTTTATCAACAACGCCCATATCAAAGCCGGAATCCCTTCCGGTTCTTATTTCTGTATTGTACTTTTTGGGGAGGATTCACAATATCCACATGGCGTTACTGCCCCTCAGCCTTTGAAGGACAACGATATTGTTTTAATTGATACCGGCTGCCGTTTGGAAGGTTATTTGTCTGATATCACACGAACCTACGTTTATGGAACACCCTCCGAAAATCACAGAAAAATATGGAACTTAGAAAAAGCAACCCAAAAAGCTGCTTTTGATGCCGCGCAGATCGGCGCCAGTTGTGGTTCGGTAGATGATGCTGCCCGAAAAGTATTAGCCGAAGCGGGTTTAAGCGGTGATTACGAAATCCCCGGCTTACCGCATCGCGTAGGACATGGAACCGGACTAGACATTCACGAATACCCGTATTTAGTGCGCGGAAATCCAACGCTTTTAGAAGAGGGAATGGTGGTCAGCAACGAACCTATGATCTGTATTCCGGGCCAATTCGGGATTCGCCATGAAGATCATTTTTATATGACGGCGTCAGGACCTAGATGGTTTACAATGCCTATGGAGAGTATTGATAATCCGTTTGGTTTGTAGTGTTAGTTTCAGGTTTTAGGTTTCAAGTTTAAGGTTTCAAGTTTAAGGTTTCAAGTTTCAGGTTTCAGGTTTCAGGTTTCAGGTTTCAGGTTTCAGGTTTCAGGTTTCAGGTTTCAGGTTTAAACTGTTGCGTAATTTGCAACTGAAAACTTTGACTGAGACTGTGACTGAAAACTAAAAAAGAGACTGCCCAACTTATGGAACAGTCTCTTTTACTTTTAACTAACAAATGAATTATTCTACTAACAACTTTTTCTTTTCTGTAGAATTTCCGTCTGTGGCAATTACCAGATAAACTCCTTTTCTTAGGGAATTCACGGAGAAGGAAGTGGTATTGTGCACTGCGCCAACCAGATTACCTGTACTGTCATAAATGGTTATTTTGACTTTGGAAGTATCGAGACTGCCAAAATTAAAATGGACTACGTCAGAAGCCGGATTGGGATACATGGCAAATGATTTAATGGTATCTGCTGCCTGTACTCCTAAACTACCGGACTGCAGATCGATGGTATGGGATGCGCTCCATTCACTCACTGCTGTTCCGTTTTTGGCTCTTAGCCTGAATTCATAAACGGTTTGTGTACCTTGTTTCGGAATCCATAAATAGTAGGTTGCCGAAGTGCCGACTGTGGTCCAGCCCGAGTTGTTTAACTGGATTTCATAAGAGGCAGCTTCAGGTAAGGTCGCCCATGATGCATAAAATCCTGATGCATAAATCCCTGCATTGGAAAGATTTATGGGGGTTGGCAACGTTATCGGTGTTGTTGTGCCTGCCGTAACGGTATAATCTTCTACTTCCCCATCTCCTACATTACCGCAGGCTGTCGCTGGATTGGCATTGTATTTCATCACCACACGCATGCGGGTTGTTCCGGTAAAGCTAATTGGCGTAAAACTTCCTGTCACCGTCGTTTTTGAGGAGATTCCGTCGATTACTTTTTCGGATGCTTCAAACTGATTGTTTTTGTTATAATCAATCCAAACGCCCCAGTATTCCGTGTACGAAGAACCCGTAAAACCAGGAACCAGACTAATATTTATGTTTGAATTCGGAGTCAGCGTAATTACTTTTGAGGAATAGTCGGTATAACCAGCGGCGTCTTTTCCGGAAGTATGGGTAAAGCTTCCTATCGTTACAGTATTGATAAATTCATAACCGTTTGCAGCCTGAACCGCACACAAAGCCGCATTTGGAATAACAGCCGAAACGACATTGGAATAGTCCGAATAAACAGCCGCTGCTTTTGCCCTGATTTTGTATTTGTAGGTGCTGCCTGCTGTCAAACCGGTATTGGTATAAGTAGTTGCTGTAGCGGCTAAAGTCGCAATTTCGGCAAAAACATCCTCTGAACCGGCTCTTTCGATTACTACACTGGTGGCATTCGTTGCATTGTTGACCCAGCTTAGCTGCACTTCTGAATTTCCTGCCGTCGCTGTTAAAGCTGAAGGTGCCGGAACGGTTGTTGCGTTTTGTACTCCTGCTTTTATGGATTCGTTTGGTTTGGTGTTATAACCAAAATCGAGAACAGTATATCCTACTCCGCCGGCTTCCACTTTTACATGCATCCATCCGTAACAAGTACGTCCCCTGCTCTTGTATTCAAAACCTACATAGCCTGTTTTATTATCCCAGGCTGTATAAGAGGCCGTTCTTAAATCCAGCTGATCCGGATAAGCACTTCCGGGAGTCACAAAAGTACTGGATGCTCCGATAGTGGTTCCTTCAGGGATAAATGAAATGTTTCTGGTACCGGTCTCCCCGACTAATCTTTTTCCATAGGTTTCCATTTTCAAAGCGGCCGCTGCAAATTGCCAGGCACCATACTCCGTGTTATCTCCAATTCCTAAATTGAAAAATTCCCAGGTGGATGTCGCCGATGCTACATAATCAGTATTATTGACATAAAATATTCCATAGGGTGCATCAAATTTCAAATTGATGGTTTTGGACGCATTGTCTAAAGTGGTAATTCCGCCGGTAATGGCAGCATCTTTAAAAGTAATAACTATCGCTGTATCATTTGCAGGAAGATGCGCAGTGGCTTTTCCTGTAAAGCTAAGCACCGTTTTGGTATTGCCCTGAAGCGTAAGAACCGCTGTTAAACCTGCCGGAACTCCGGTGATGGTGTAATGTGTTACTGGGGTCCATGTTCCGCTGCTTTTGGTAAATGTTCCGTTATTTGTGGAGAGTGTAATCGTCGTGCTTGCGGTTACGCCGCCATCATTTACTTCGGATTCGTATAAAGTGCCTTCAGATAAAACTACGGCTGTTTTAGCAGTCATTCCGGTATAAATCGGAGTATTCGGCTGGGTATTATAGGCATATTCAGAAATCGTATATCCATCCCCGTTGGCATTTACGGTAATCTTAAACCATCCGTAACACGGTAAACCATCGATTAAATATTCAAAACCTGCATAGCCTGTTTTTCCGTCCCAGGTGGTATACGCCGGGGTACGCAAATCAAGCTGGTTGGGGTATGCTCCGGGTGCTGTCAGATTGCCTGCAGGCCCAACTGCTGTATTGGCTGCGAGCAATGTTATGTTTTTGGTACCGCTTTCGCATACCATTCTTTTGGTGTAGGTTTCAATTTTCAAAGCATTGGCAGCAAACCTCCAGCCTCCGAACGCAGGATCATCTCCCTGGGCAATTTCAAAATATTTCCATGTTAAGTCCGATGATACGGTTACATCTGGCATATCGACAAAAATGATTCCGTACGGATCTGAAAATTTGAAATTAAAAAACAGCGACGTACAGGACAAATCAGCCGTTCCACCCACAAAAGCTGCCGGTACAAAAGTTATTCCGCCTGAAGCATTGTTTGCAAAAGCGTGACTGGCTGCTTTTCCCGTAAGGGTTATCGTAATCTGCTTGTTTGAATTTACGGTAAGAACCGGTGTTATACCTGCCGGAAATGTATGTGTGAAATGTGTACCTGAAGTGAGTGTTCCGGAACTAAGGGCGAAGTTTTTGGTACCGCTTAAGGTTACGGTTGATGAGGTGGTAAAAGAACCGTCATTAACAATAGCTTCTTTAAAGGTTGTTGCAGATGCCAGCAAAGCACTTCCGGTTGCATTTACACCGGTATCGATCAGATTTTGAGCCTGCCATAAGGATTTACGGGCCGGGTGCTCTAAAGCGGCCAGCATTCTGCTGATCTGACCCTGAGTATACATTTTATAACAGCCCTGAGCGCCATTATAGCCCATATAATTTTCGAAATTCACTTTATCCCCTTTACAATTGGTTCCCGGCGTACAAGCCAAAGTATGCTTGGCATCTTCTGCCGGTGTGTCGTCTACTTCATCGGTTCCCGAGCATCCGCCTTCAAAAGTGTGGATTAAATTCAGGAAATGACCAAACTCATGCGTTAAGGTTGCCGAGAATTCCTTGCTATAGGAGTTGTCATACAGATAAGCGCCATTAAAAACCACACGGGCCGTATTGCTTGCCGTCATATCGGAATTGGGATACCAGGCTACTCCGGAGTTATTGGTGGCACCATCGTTATACAAATCATTCTGAATGTAAACATTCATGTATTTGGTATTGTCCCAGGCATCGGCCGCAATCTGGTCGTCATAACCTCCGCCGTTTCCATAACCATTTTTGGCGGGATGAAAGATAACACCGGAAGTACAGCCACCATTAGGATCTTTTTTCGCCAGTTTGAATTCCACATTGATGGTTCCTCGTCGTGGCTGAAAGAAGGATTCCACCGTCTGAAAATCGGCATTTCTTCCGTTGAAATCATCATTAAGCTGTGCCAGATGATTTACAATTTTTTCGTAAGTAACGGTTTTACCACTTTGTACGTCTCCATAAATATGGAAGACCACTGGGATAGTATAGCTAACAGCGGCGTCTTTTGACGTTTTGTTTTTCCGCTGTAAAGCAAACTTTTTGCTAAATACATCAAAGTTTTTTTTCTCCTGAAGCGAAGCCGGATGATTCCGGTATACTTTGGCGTTTTCTTCGGTTGTCCGACAAGGTAAACCTTGTGCACTAACTTTCAATACACTGAAAATCAGAAAGAACAGTAGTAGTTTTAATTTCATGGTTTTTTGGTTTTAATTAGTAATAACCAAATTTAACCCTACAGTTTTGTTCTTTCTGATACTATTTTAGTACGAATTGGTATATAGTTAGCTTGTTTTAGTGTTTAGTATTCAGTCGCTGTTTGCAGTATTCAGTCCCATTATTCAGTCCCAGTTGAAACCTGAAATCTAAAATTTACAATAGAAACGCGTTTCGACTTCGCTCAACGTGACAAGCTGTAGATTGAGACTATGACCGAAAACTGCGACTAAAAAATCAAGACCTGTCAGGCTGAGCGAAGTCGAAGCGCCGCAACAAAAAGCCCTTCGACTTCGCTCAGGGTGACACCAAAAACTGAAAATTGCGACTGAAAACTGCGACTAAAAAAACTACTTCCCTCCGGCAGGACAATTCTTTTGAATAAACCTTACAAAGGTATCCAGTAAATGCTTACTCGTTCCTTCGCCTTCATAAATACTGTGCGAACGGTTCGGGTAGATCATCAGGTCGAACATTTTATCGTATTTGATCAGCTCGTTTATTAAAACCTCGGCATTTTTATAGTGTACGTTGTCATCGCCTGTTCCATGAATGTATAACAGGTTTCCTTTTAAGTTTTTGGCGTGGGTTACGGGAGATGCCTGAATGTAAGTCGCCTCATTCTCACCCGGAATTCCCATATAACGTTCGGTATAAATATTGTCGTAAAAATGCTGGTCGGTAACGGCCGAAATTGCTATTCCTGATTTGTAGATGTCAGGATACTGGAACATTAAATTTAAAGTTACAGCGCCACCACCACTCCAGCCGTGAACGGCTATCCGGTCAGAATCCACGAATTTCCATTTTAGGATTTCTCTGGCTGCCATGGCCTGGTCACGGGTGTTGATAATTCCGATGTTTTTGTAAATGGACTTTCTCCATTTCGTTCCTTTCATTACAGGAGTTCCTCTGTTGTCCATCGCGATTCCGATATATCCCTGCGGAATTACCTGTGCGATAAACGGATAAAAATAAGGTTCGTCATTGGCTACGGAAGCCATAGGTTCTCCGTACACATAAAAGAATACCGGATATTTTTTGGAAGGGTCAAAATCCATTGGTTTTGCCATTATTCCGTCCATTTCTATTCCGTCTGCCGTAGTTACTTTGAATTTCTCCATGGTATAATCACGCTGAGGTGCCTGAAAGGAATCCGCTTCCTGCGGCAGGATTTTTTTATGTCCGGGTAAGGCAATTAACCGGGTATTATACTCTCTGCTGATACTTGAATTGGTATGTTTGGCATACATTGCATCTGTCGAAAAACTATATTCGTTGGTACCGTCAAACACATCCGGCGTTACTCTTTTGGTCTTTTTTGAATTTATATTGGTTTCGTACAAATAACGTTGTGTCGCATCTGTCGGACTTGCCTTGAAATAAATTGTTTTGGTCTTGTCGTTGTACGCCTGAAAATAAGCATCGAAATTAGCTTTCGTTATTAATTCTTTTGATTTGCCATCACTGCTGATTTTGTAAATGTGCATCCAGCCGTCTGCATCAGAACTCCATAAAAAGGCTTTTCCGTTATCTACAAAATGGCATGGGAAGCCATCGTATTCACCGGAGGAAATGTCAAAAACATCAATCCATGCTGCCGATTCTTCTTTGTAAATGGCCTTAGCAGCACCTGATTTCGTATCGCAATTGTAAAAAGTAACCTGGTTCTGATTGCGGTTTAACTGAATCACCATTACCGACTGGTTCGTCAGCCATTTCATTCGTACCAAATAGTTGTTATCCGGTTCGCCGGGAATATTCAGCCAATTGGTCTGTAAAGAAGCGATATCTATTATTCCGATTTTAACCGACGAAGGTTTTTCTCCTGCTTTCGGATATTCAACGGGAACCACCACCGGATACAAAGAATCGGTACTGTTGATCATGAAATGAAATTTGGTGGCCGAAGCATCTGCGCGCCAAAAGGCAATACTCTTGCCATCAGGGCTCCATCGGAATCCGTCTCTGGCCGCCAGTTCTTCTTCGTACACCCAGTCAAATGTTCCGTTGATGATTTTATCGGTTCCGTCTGTGGTCAGCGGTGTTATTTTTCCGGTATTTAAATTTTCAAGGTAAATGTTGTGATTGGAAACATAGGCTACATTTTCATTATCACCTGAAAACTTCGCAAACATCAATGAAGAGGCGTCCAGGTTTTTTCCTAATTGCTTTCCTTTTCCTGTTGCTAAATCAAAAAACCAGTAATCTCCTTTGGTATTTGCCCTCCACACTTTTTTTGAATTGGTATACAGCAGTACTTTTGTTTTGGCGGTATTCCAGACCAGATCTTCAATTTCTCCGGTAAAGCCGGATTCAGACAACTGTTGCTGAGTCAGAATTGTGGTATGCTTATCCAATTTGTCCACATCATAAACGGCTACATTGTTATTTTGACTGACCCAGAACGAATGGGAATCCGGTAACCATTTCAGATTATTGATGTCGACATCATTCTGGGCAAAAACAGCAGAACAAACAAAGAGTAGCAGTAGTAAATACTTTTTCATAGGAGTGTTTTTTATTCTTAATTACAGTTGAAACATTTTGGTGTCTACAGAAGTTGTTTTACCTGCGATAATCTCCGTTACAATTTTACCTGTTGCCGGGGCCAGACTTAATCCCATCATCGCATGACCTGTAGCCAGTGTCAAATTTACAATTTTTTTATCTCTTGTAATAACAGGCATTCCGGATGGTGTACAAGGCCTGAAGCCGAACCAGGTAGCTGCTGTTTTTGGCATTTCGACCTGCATTTCGGGGTAAAAATCATTGATCGTGGTTACGATTCCCTGGAGCCTGCCGGTATTTATTTTTGTATCTCCGGTATGTGTTATTTCCATCGTTCCGCCAAAACGAATATCATTATTCATCGGTGTTACCGCTACTTTTCCTTCACATAAAATCGACGGAATTGCCGGTTTTTGATCGCTGTCTTTTAATGTAAAACTGTATCCTTTTCCGGGTAAAACCGAGATCGAAACATTTAGTTTTTTGGCCAGTACAGGACTCCATGAACCTGCTGCCAATACCACTTCATCCGCAGCGAAAGTGCCTTTATCGGTGGCTATCTTAGTAATTTTATTTCCTTCAAAATGAAAATCCTTTACCGTTGTATGCCGATGAATCTCCACTTTCAATCGAATTAATTCTTCTTTAATGAACTTCATGAAGTGCTGCGGATACAAATGTGCGTCACTTTTATAATGAACGCCGCCCGTTACCTCGGTTTTGGTTCCGGTTTCCAGAGCTGCAACTTCCGCTTTGGAAAGATAGTCGACTTCAAGTCCCAGGCGTTCCGCTTCTTTGCCTTCATGGTACATTTCTTCTGCAACTTTATCACTTTTATAAAGCATTAAAAGTCCTTTCTCTTCGTAAAAAAAGGAATTATTTTCTCTGGCAAAATCCTGATACAATTCTTTACTCAACATCGAAAGATGATGCAAAGCCGGCATTGCTTTCTCGACGTGACTGCTGTTGGCATGTTTGTAAAATTGCAAACCCCATTTTAATAAATCGGTATTAAAACGCGGTTTTACATAAAACGGACTCTGGCTGTCAAACATCCATCTCATGCCCTGTGCTATCATGCCGGGCTGTGCCAGGGGTATAATGTGTGACGGTACAATCATACCGGCGTTTCCGTACGAGCAGCCGTCATCCATAGCCGACTGATCAAAAACACTGACTTCGTACCCTTCTTTAGCCAGATAATAGGCCGAACACAAGCCAATAATGCCACCGCCGACAATCCCTATTTTTTTCATAGATTTTAAATTAAAAGTTGATTGACAAGACGTCCCGCCTTTATCAATAGCTACTATTCTTGTATTTTTAGATGACCTGAAATCCAAAGGCATAAGGATCGTCGCTTTCATCAATAATGATGTTGTTGTATCCGTACACTTTTGCCCATCCCTGAATGCTGGGAACAATGGCCGGAATGTCTCCGATGGTGGTTTCTTCGACCACTTTTCCAATAAATTTACTTCCGATATAACTTTCGTGAATAAATTCTTCACCTGCTTTGAGCTTTCCTTTTGCGTGCAGTTGCGCCATTCTAGCAGAAGTTCCTGTACCGCAAGGCGAACGGTCTATGGCTTTATCCCCATAAAAAACAGCATTCCGGCCTGATGATTCCGGATCAATTGGAGTTCCCGTCCATAACATATGAGTCACATCCCGGATCGTATTATTTTCGGGATGAATAAAATAATTGGGATATTCTTCATTGATCCGGTTGCGTAATTCCTGACTGTACTGAATAATTTTGCTTGCGGTAAAATCCTGCACACCCGAAAAATTGTCCTGCGGATCTACAATCGCGTAATAATTTCCTCCGTAAGCCACATCAAATTTAAGATCTCCGAGTTCCGGGCAATGGATGGTCAGTCCTTCTGCTGCCAGATAGGATTTGACGTTGGTCAGCCGTACCCAATCGACCTTGGCACCGGTCTGCTGATATTCAATTTGTACCAAACCTGCCGGAGCTTCCATTTTGATTTTACCGGGTGTTTTGGGAATAACCAGTCCTTCTTCGATGGCAATAGTGATGGTTCCGATCGTTCCATGACCGCACATCGGCAGGCAGCCTGAGGTTTCTATGAATAAAATTCCAAAATCATTTTCCGGATCAGATGGCGGATATAAAATACTGCCGCTCATCATATCATGACCACGAGGTTCAAACATAAGCCCTTTTCTGATCCAGTCAAATTCTTTCAGGAAATGCTGGCGTTTTTCACTCATGGAAGCACCTGTCAAATTGGGTCCGCCTCCGGCCACGACTCGTACGGGATTTCCGCAGGTGTGCGCGTCTACACAAAAAAAAGTTTTCTTTAGCATTTTATATTTTGGATAGGGTTAGTTTATGGTCTGTGGTACGAACAATCTGCAGCGGATTTTCATTTTGCAATTCAGCCGGAAGCAAATCATCGGGCCAGTTCTGATAACTCAGCGGACGCACCCATCTGTAAACGGCATGTGTTCCCACCGCAGTAAATCTAGAATCCGATGATGCCGGATAGGGACCGCCGTGGAGCATGGAAGGGCATACTTCTACACCGGTTGGGACACCATTAAAAATCAAACGTCCCACCCGATTCTGCAAGGCAAAAATGACATCCTGATGCTCGTGCAATTCATTTTCTTCACCGATAATCGTTCCGGTTAGTTGTCCGTCTAATGTATTAATTATTTGTAGTAATTCGGCTTCATCATTACATTCAACCAGAATTGAAAAGGGACCAAAAACCTCATGACTCAATACTTTATTTTTCAGGAATTCTTCCCCGCTCACTTTCAGGACAGTCGGCCTGCCATGATTGGGTGGTACTTCTCCTGTAAACTGAGCTACTTTCGAAACGCCGTTTTGTGATGCCATCGTGAAAATGCCTGTTTCAAAATCAGCCTGCATGGAAGCATGCAGCATACAGGAAGGTGTTGTTTTTTCGATCGCTTTGGCTAATTGTTCGGCAAACTCGTTTAAGGCAGCTCCTTTTACGGCTAATAATAAGCCGGGATTGGTACAAAACTGGCCGGCACCTAAAGTAATCGAACCTGCATAGGCAAGAGCCCACTTTTGACTGTTTTGTTTCAAGGCCTCCGGCAGCAATACCACCGGATTCACACTTCCCATTTCAGCAAAAACCGGAATGGGTTCCGGACGCTTTGCAGCAAGGTCGCATAAAGCCCGTCCTCCACTGATACTGCCCGTGAAGCCTACTGCTTTTACCAAGGGATGTTGTACTAAACTTGCTCCCAGCGTTCTGCCTGCTCCTGCAAGATTTGAAAAGACGCCTTCGGGCATGTTTGTTTTTTGCGCTGCTTTTATAATGGCCGAGGCTACCATTTCTCCCGTTCCGATATGCATCGAATGGCTTTTAACGATCACCGGACAACCCGCAGCCAGTGCTGAAGCCGTATCTCCTCCGGCAGTTGAAAAGGCAAAAGGAAAATTACTGGAACCAAAAACCACAACAGGTCCTAACGGTACCAGCATCTTTCGTAAATCTTCTTTTGGGGCTGGCTGGCGCTCCGGAATTGCAGTATCTATTGTAGCCTGAACCCAGCTTCCTTCGATAAGCATTTCTGCAAAGGAACGCAGCTGTCCGATCATCCTGCCGCGCTCCCCTTCTGCACGGCCTTTTGAAAAACCGGATTCGCTACAATATTGAACCAACAATAGATCTCCCAATGCTAAAATTTCATCGGCAATGGTGTTTAAAAACGCAGCTTTTTCTATACCGGAACATCTTTTGTAACTGTCAAATGCCTGACTGGCCAAAGCAACCGCTTCTTCTATTTCTTCGTGTGTTGCTTCTGTAAAAACCCACGGATTCTCTGTATTTAAAAGCGGATTGAACGTTTTTAAGGTAATGTTTCCGCCTGCTTTAAGCTGACTTCCTATATAATTTTTTCCTGTAATCATATCGTTTGGAATTATAGGTTTTTGTAATCCGGCAATGTCGGTCGGGTGCGCAATCCTTCTGCTATAATGGCCAGTACTTTTTCACGCTCACTGCCCTGAAGCGGCAGTCTTGGTGCACGAACATATTCGCTTCCGATTCCGGTTGCCACTTCGGCTAATTTGATATTTTGCACGAGAAAAGAATTAATATCCAATTCGAGCAGCGGCAAAAACCATCTGTATATTTTTAGGGCTTCGTCGATTCGTCCTGCCTTTACCAGTTTAAAAATCGCTACGGTTTCTGCCGGAAAAGCACAAACCAAACCTGAAACCCATCCGTCTGAGCCCATTAATAAACTTTCTAAAGCCAGCGTGTCCACTCCCGATAATATTTTCAGACGGTCTCCAAAACGACTGATCATTCTCGTGACGTTCGAAATATCTCTTGTGGATTCTTTGACGGCCTGAATGTTATCGTATTTCAGTAATTCTTCAAACATGTCCAATGTCACTTCAATTTTGTAATCGACCGGATTGTTATAGACCATGATCGGAAGCGAGGTATTTTTGGCTACTTCACTAAAATAAACCACCGTTTCATAATCAGAAGCTTTATAGCGCATCGGGGGCAGCATCATCAATCCTTTGGCACCGTCTTCTTCGGCTTTGTTGGCGGCTAAGATTGCTCCTCTTGTGGTTTGTTCGGCTATATTCATGATCACAGGCACCTTATTATTCGTAATTGAAACAGTATGTCTGACCAATTCCCGCTTTTCTTCTTCCAAAAGTGTACTGGCCTCTCCTAATGTTCCTCCTAAAATAATCCCTGATACTCCGGCCTCTAATTGTGCTTTCATATTGACTTCAAACATATTGAAGTCTAATTTATCGTCTGCAGTAAATTTGGTAGTTACTGCCGGCATGACGCCGTTCCATTGAATCCCCATAGTATTGATTTTTTATTGTCAACCAAAATTATCGAGAAACCAGTCAGCTGTCTCACAGAAAATTACCTCAAAATGATACTATATTACCCTCTATGGTTTTGAAATTCAAAAAACAGATTAGGATAGCATCATTTTATTACTGAAATGCAATATATTTGGTAGTAACTAACCTACCCAACCATGAAAGTTTTTCCATTTAAAATTCCAAAATCGGGAGAATAACCGCTTATCTATCAGGAAGATATAGAAATATCGTTTTACGATAAATTGCATCAGCACGAAGAAGTTCAGATTAGTTTTATCGAAAAAGGAGAAGGTGCCGTTTTTGCCGGTGATACGATTTCGCAATATCAGGAAGGCGATATTTTAGTGATCGGAAGCAACCTGCCTCATGTGTTTAGAAGTGATGTCCGGGAAAATGAAATCTCGGTGATGCGGACCTTATTTTTTACTTTTACTTCTTTTGGAAAAGATTTTTTCGCATTGCCTACTTTCAAAAATATTCATCCGATTCTGGAAAGCAGTAAAAACGGGTTCATCATTCATAACGCTCCCAAAAAAGTAGTCAAATATTTTAAGAAACTTAAAAAAGCGGACCCCTACTCACGCTTTATTCTTTTTCTGGATATTTTGAAGTGGCTTTCAACAGCTGAAAATGAGCCTTTGTCCAATTATCTGTATCACAAAAAAATAACCGATAATGAAGGGAAACGAATGCAGACTGTTTTTGAATATGTGATGACCAATTTTCATCAGAACATTACCCTTGATGAAATTGCTTCTATAGCCAATATGACCAAAAATGCGTTTTGCAGATACTTTAAAGTACGGACGAACAAATCGTTTTTTCAGTTTCTGATTGAAGTCCGGATTGAAAGGGCGGCAAAACTGCTCTCGAGCAACGCGGAGCTTTCTGTTCTGGAAATTGCCGAATTATGCGGTTTCAATAATATTTCTAACTTCAATCGGAAATTTAAAGAGCTGAAACACCTTTCTCCTTTGCAATACAGGAAGATGAATAGTTAAACAGGGATAAATTTCCAACATCTGCCGTAATGGAATCCGGTTAGTTTTTTAATTTTTTCAAATCATCTACCGAATAAAACTTTAGTTTGTTTTCTGCAGCAAATGCACAAAGCTGTTTGAGTAAACCGATTGGGGTTTCCAGCCTTTCATCTGCATTATCGACTGTTTTATGTCCGTAAAATATAACAATTTTGTTATGTTCTTTGGCATACAGCAAAAGGCTTTTGTAGTATTCGAGGTTAAACTGTTCGTAATCATCATCAATCCCTAAGCCGTAGATGACGCGCTTGTCCTCATAATAACAATACTGGCTTTTCGGATAGAGTTCGCCGTAGGTGGTGCCTCTTATAAAATCGAAATAATTCAGCAATCTTTTGTCGAGTGCACTGTTTCTGGCACCATCGGGATAAGCAAAGGACTTAATATCGAATCCGTCTTTCTGCATGGCTTCCTTAAGTGGAATGATTTCATTTTTCACATAAGCATCCAGTCCGTATTTTGCGACGTATTTCACGGCGTTTTCATGATTGTAACCATGTCCGGCTATATCATGCCCCATTTTTTGAAGGTAATGCAATTTTTCTTTTTGATCTTTTGTAAAAGCACTGTACTTGCAGATGAAAAAAGTAGCTTTCCAATTGTAGGGACGCAGTTCTTTCTCGGCATTGTACCAGGTTTCTACATAATCATCATCAAAAGTCAATACAAGACCCGGCTGATAGGGTTCCTCCTTTTTCAGCTTTTTGGGAGCAACGGGAGAAACCGGAACATCAGTACTGACATCAAAGGCTACAAGGATAAATATAACAATAAGGCTGATGAAAGAAATCAGGTATAGAAGCTTCTTCTTGGTCATTACTTTTTAAAATTATAGTCTCAAATATACTCATAAATCCAAAAGAATAACCTTATCGAATGATTTATCGAAAAAAGCTTTTGGAGGAATACATCAATACCCGTTTAATCTCCTTATAAATTGATAAATCGCTCCATGACGATACTTTTTCGATTTCTGGCAATGGGCAAAATGGTGTTTTTTAGGGACAGCCTGAAACCGTCTATATGTGTGATGTATTTTGTATTTACAATGTAGGAGCGATGGATTTGCAAAAAGTTTTCTGTTGGAAGCTGGTCCGCAATACTTTTTAAGGTTTGATGAATGATGCTCTTTTTACTGTTTTCAGCATATATTTCGATATAATTCTGCATGCTTCTGATGTACATGATTTGTGCAGGCTGAATTTTTACGGTTATACCGTTTTCTTTAAAAAACAATGGTTTTGAAGTTAATTCCTGCTGGTACATCAAATCATGCATTTTTTTTGCTTTTAAGACGGCTGACTTAAAATCTTCAAAAAAAATCGGTTTTAATAAATAGTCGACCGCATTTACCTTATATCCTTTTAGTGCATATTCTGAATAGGCTGTTGTAAAAATAATCATTGCTTGTTTATCGGTAATAAGTTTTGCAAACTCCATTCCGTTAAGCAAGGGCATTTCTATATCCAGAAAAATCAGGTCAACGGTTTCTGTTTTTAGTTTTTCAAGGGCCAGATGTGCGTTAGCAAAAACGCCGACATTGCTTAGAAAATCAAATTCACTTATAAAGGACTCTAACCCTTCCCTGGCAATCCTTTCGTCATCAATCACGATACATTTCATACTTTGGTCAGGTTTAATTTTAAACGCACACTATAGGAGTCAGCTTCCGGAATCAGTTCCAGTTCGTAATTATCCTTATAGGAAAGCTCGAGTCTTTTCTTGACATATTTTAAACCAACTCCCCCTTTTTTTGGATTTGATACCTGCTGTCCCGACGCATTTTTCAGGTGCAGGAACAATTGATTTTCATCCTTTAAAAAAATGTGCAGTTGTATATAACGCTTTTCCTCCTTAAAAGAAGAAACATGTTTGAATGCATTTTCAACAAATGTCGATAACAGAAAAGGAATAATCAGCAATGTATTTTCCGGAATATCCCATTGGCAGGAAATTTCAAGGTCTTCCCCGGAGCGGTCTTTTTCCAATTCGAAATAATGTTTGAGGAAGGCAATTTCATCGTCCAGTTTAATCCATTTATTTTGTGATTCATAGACATAATAACGCAGAATTTTGCTGTATCTGGATAACAATTCGAGCGCTTCATCCTGGTCTTTTCGAATCAGGAATTGCAGGTTATTCAGGATATTAAAGGTAAAATGCGGGCTTAACTGCGTTCTCAGGTGATCTATTTCCATTTCCAGCACACTATTTCGTAATTCCTGATGCTTTTTTTCTGAAGCTATATTTTGTTTGAACAATTCGATCGAATAACTCATTCCCGCAATCAGGATACTCACTAGCAGCATACCGCAAAACATGGAAATGAGTTCATTTTCCATCAGGTTTGCATCCGATAACAATTTTGTTGTAATAAAATAACCTGCTGCAGTAAGCAGGATGGCTGTCGCAAAGCTAATAGATACAGCCGAAATTACAAACCCTGCCGTATCATGTGTTTTAAGGTATTTCTTGATTAATACATTCAGAAAAGAAACGTGTACACGCAAAATTAATACAATCGCGACAGCATGAATAAGGGCTACACCCAGGGTAAAATTCGGACTGCTGGACAATGACAGTTGCAATAAAACAATGAGGAATAAAAAAATCCAGAAAAGAAGGTTTGCTTTTTTAATAGTGAACATAGCTGCAGATTGAGATTACAAAATTAATTTATTTTCGATCGCGGCGCTGCCCATTGGTCAACAAAATACGACCATTAGTCAAAAGCCAAAAAAAGCTTTTGAATGATAGAATAGTTTTGCCCTGTCAAACTTAAAAACATACAATATGAAAACGACATCATGGCTGGCTTTACTATTATTATTGCTGGCAGCTTCACAAACAAAAGCACAAATAACCCTCCAGGCTGAGCATTTTGGATCATCCCGTTATCGGGATGAAAACAATAATAATTTGGGAGACAGTAAAGGATCCGCGGCAGTTTATCAGGCGGATGTAAAAATCCCGCTTTCGATGAAGGTTAATAAAGACAGTCTTGCTGTTGTCTGGGGTGTAGCGCTTTCTGGAGCCTATGCCTCCCTTACCAATAAAAATTTTACTCAGGAGATGGTGTTGTCTGATATTGTCAATGCGCAGTTTTCTTTATTTAATATGCGACCGCTCAACAAAAAGTGGAATATGTTATTGTTTGCAGGTGCCGGAATCTATACCGACCAGACACAAATTTCTAAAATGGGCGCCAGAAGTGTACTTGGAAATGCGGGTGCTGTATTCATCAGGAAAATCAATTCGAAATTAGAGCTTGGCGGCGGACTGGCTTTCAACAACACGTTTGGATATCCTATGCTGTTTCCGGCCTTATACCTGAATTATAATGCTCCGGGCAGGTATGTTTTTAATGTTTCGCTTATGAGCGGTTTTCAGGCATCGGCCGGATATGAGATTCACAAATCATTTGTGTTGAGTGTCATTGCGGACATGAACGGACAAATGGCACTTGTGGAAAAAGGAGGAAAAGATGTAATTTTCACACACCAGTATATTGTCACAGGATTACGGCCGGAAATCCGCATTGGCAAAAAAATCACGCTTCCGGTTACACTTGGAATCAGCGCTGTACGTCCTGCCTATTTTACGGATAGGAACCTGAAAAGCTTTTTCAGCAGTACAAACCAATATCAGTTTAAGTCTTCTTTTTATGCAGCGGCACAGATTAATTATAAGTTTTATTAGACTTTGCATAAATCTTAAAAAATAATTCTATGACTTCTCTTATGATCACCTTACTTTGTTATGTATTTGCCCTGATTTCTTAATTCCGAAGAAATACAAAGAGAACAAGAAACAAAATAAGTTTTGCAATAAAATGATCTGCTAAGTTTATCTTAATATATAAAGTTTCATACTTATAAAATTATCTCTAATGATGTTATTTATATTATGACAAAATTTATTTGTTATTTCATTTATTTATATCACAATATAAAACGGAAACAAGACTGGTAAAAATTAAAAATAAATTTGCAGCACTTTCTGTTTTAAAACTTTTATTTCAAAGTAGAGAAAACAGACTGATTGAAACAGTTTCTTTACGAAAACCAAAAACAAATAGTAAAGATTTTTATAAAAAAATGCGCAATGGTGTTTACATCTCATTGCGCATTATAAAAAAAATTTCTTTTTAAGCTGTATGCCTAACTTAACTTCATAAAATCTAACTTTTGTAAAGCATACTTGCAGCCCCTAACAAAGCAGCTGCCTCGTTATCTGTCGAAACACAGACTGTTATTGTACTACTTGCTTCTTCGATTTTTTTATTGAAAACAGGCAGAAAAAATTCACTTGCATTGGCAATTTTTCCTCCGATAATAAAACGGTCCGCACCAAACTTTTCCAGCCACGGAATCACTATTGCAGCTAAATTCTCTCCCATTTCTTCAAACACATTTACGGCAATAACATCTCCTTCAACAGCGCGATTATAAAGTTCCAGCCCGTTAGCAAGCTTTGTTCCGCTCAAAGCATGATAATGTGATAAAAGGCCTCTTACCGAAACATAATCTTCCGCCATACCTTGTTTATAAGGAAGGTTGTAAATTTCGCCGTCTTCAGGTACGCATTCTCCCCCGGCAACAGATATTCCTTTGTCAATAAAACAGGCTCCAAGTCCGGTTCCTAAGGTAACGGCCATTACTTTTCTGGATAGGTTCTCCTGATCCTTAAAAACTTCTCCTTTGCCAAAACAAACGGCATCATTTTCAAAAAGTACCGGAAAATCACCAGAAAGATCAAGGTGCTCCAAAAGCAAATCCCGAATATTTAACCCATAAAAATGTTCGTACTTGGACTGGTCTTTGATCCAGCAAATACCCTTTTGATAATCAAACGGGCCGGGCATGCATACCGCCAGACCTGTCATTGCTGTAACTTTAGATTTTTCTATGGCTGTAGCAATTGCTTTTTTCCAGATCTTCATTACCTGGTCAACCGGTAAATTAGAATCGAAAGATTCCTTGTTCAGAGAGAAGTCCATAACTTTCATCTCTTTTATATTAATAACTGCTGCGGTAATATGTGTCCCTCCAATATCTAGCCCTACGGCGTATGGTATATTCATTTTTCCTTGTTTAACTTGCTTATTCTAGATATTCTTATCTTTTAAAATCTGAGGGTATTTGATACTGGTGTGAACGATCATTTCGCCAAATAAGGTATTCGCCCAGGCAAACCATTTTCTCGTAAACCTGGTTACATCATCTTTATGAAAAGACTCGTGCATGAATCCGGTGTCTGCATTGGTTTTGATCAAATTGCTAATGCATGCTTTTATTTCTTTTTCATCTACACTGGTAATCGCTCTCAGTACAATACTCATTGGCCAGATGGTGTCAACTCCCGTATGCGGTCCTCCAACCCCTTCCCCGGCTTTTCCTTTGTAGAAAAAAGGATTGTTTTCTGACAGTACGACTTTACGCGTATTAAGGTATAAAGGGTCATTGGGAGCAATTGCGCCTAAATACGGCAATGACAATAAAGAAGGAACATTGGCATCATCCATCATGTGGAAACTGCCGTATCCGTTTACTTCAAAAGCAATGATTTTTCCGAATTTGGGGTGGTCTATGATTCCGTTTTCTTTTAAGCCTTTTTGTACCTGATCCCTTAATTCTCTTGCTTTTGCTACCAGGTCATTGTCTTTTAAGGCCGGTAAGGAGAATATTTCAATCAGATACCCCAATACTTCTATCGCGAACATATTACTTGGAATCAGATAGCCAAACAAAGTACTGTCATCACTTGGCCTGAAAGTAGAAACAATTAGTCCGCATGGTTTTACCGGATAACCGTAACCTCCCAAAGGCACTCCGTCTGTCGCCCAGGCGGTCTGACGCTGAAACGTATAAGGCCCTCCTTTTCCATCCAGTCTTTGCTGTTCCTTAAAAGTCTGCAATACGAGCAGCATGGCTTTTTTCCAATGTTCGTCGAACAGACTGATGTCTCCGGTTTCCTTCCAATAGCCGTGTGCCAGTCGGACCGGGTAACACAAACTGTCAATTTCCCATTTCCTTTCGTGGATTCCGGGCTGCATTTTGGTCAGGTCATTTTTCCATTCGCTTTCTTTTGTAAAATCTTTATAAAAGGCATTCGCATAAGGATCCAGCAATATACATTTTGCCTGGCGGTTTATTACGCCTTTGACCAGTTCGGCCAGTTTAGCATCTTCTTTTACAAACGGAATATAAGGCCAGATTTGTGCTGTACTGTCGCGAAGCCACATGGCATCTATATCTCCCGTAATCACGTAGGTATCGGGTTTCCCGTCGATGATTTCAAAATCGACTGTAGTATCCAGTGTATTGGGAAAACAGTTTTCGAACAACCAGGCCAGTTCGGGATTTGCAATTTGCTTTTTGATCCGTACAATGGCTGCTTCTACGGCCTGACTTGTAAATTTTCTCTCGGCCAACGGAGGTCTTTTGCTTATAAAATCTTTTAAAGGAAACTGAAAAGCATCCGAATTAAATCCGAAGGCATTGCTTTGAATGGCTAATAGTCCTGCTGAAAAAATGCCTGTATTTTTTATAAATTTTCTACGTGATTGCATAAAAGTTTATTTTGAAGTTGAATAAGAATACGGATACGCTTCTGCTGCTGTACCTCTTTGTAAATTAGGGGAACTGGTCATATCAAAATTTAATTCGCCACCTTCTAACACATCAAAATGATTGATGTAATTTTTGTTATGTTTCGAATTATTCCATCTTAATTCATTGACATATCTGTTGCTTTCTGAATTATCGGGCGCATTGATGATCAGCTGTTTTCCGTTTTCCAATTGCAGGGTTGTTTTCTTAAATAAGGGTGCCCCCAGCACATATTCATCGGTTCCGGGACAAACCGGATAGAATCCCATAGCCGAGAAAATATACCAGGCCGAAGTTTGTCCGTTGTCTTCATCACCGCAATATCCGTCCGGCGTTGGTTTGTACAGGCGGTTCATCACTTCTCGTGACCAGTATTGTGTTTTCCACGGTTCTCCTGCGTAATTGTATAAATAAATCATATGCTGAATCGGCTGATTACCGTGTGCATATTGCCCCATGTTCATGATTTGCATTTCACGGATTTCATGAATAACAGAACCATAATAAGTATCATCAAAAACCGGAGGCGTGGTGAATACGGCATCTAATTTAGCTGTGAATGCTTTTTCGCCGCCCATCAGACCGATTAAACCGTGAACATCATGAAATACACTCCAGCTGTAATGCCAGCTGTTCCCTTCCGTAAAGGCATCTCCCCATTTAAACGGATTAAAACTGGCCGGAAAACTTCCGTCTTTATTCCTTCCGCTCATGAGTCCGATAGCCGGATTGTAGAGGTTTTTGTAATTCATCATTCGTTTTTCGAACAGCCTTATTTCTTTATTCGGGCGGTTGAGGGCTTTGGCCAGCTTCCAGATCGTAAAATCATCATAAGCGTATTCTAATGTTCTGGCGGCATTTTCGTTAATACCGGCATCATAAGGAACATAACCTAATATATTGTAGTAATTCACTCCTTTTCTGCCCACCGCGTCCATCGGTCCTTCGTTATTCGCTCCGTGCAGCAGGGCTTCGTATAACGTATTGATATCATAACCTCTTAATCCTTTCATATAGGCATCCGAAACTATGGAGGCTGAATTATTTCCGACCATGACATTTCTAAAACCGGGACTGGACCATTCCGGTAAAAAACCGCCTTCTTTATAATCATTTACTAGACCTTCCTGCATTTCTTTGTTGATAGAAGGATAGACTAAATTCAGTAAAGGGTACAAAGCGCGGAAAGTATCCCAAAAACCGGTTCCTGCAAACATATAACCGGGCAGCACTTTTCCGTTGTACGGACTGTAATGCACGATTTTTCCATTGGCATCTATTTCGTACTGCTTTTGCGGGAAACACACCGTGCGGTACAAACAGGAATAGAACGTTTTTAACTGCTCTTCGTTCGTGTCTTCAACCGTTATTTTTCCTAAGACTTTGTTCCATTCTCTTTTTGATTCTGCTACAGTTTCATCAAAAGTAGCGGCTCCTAATTCGTTCTTTAAATTTAATTCTGCCTGCGCTGTACTAATAAAAGAAGAAGCTACTTTTATGTTTACCTTTTCTCCTTTTTTGGTTTTAAAACCAACTACTGCACCTACATGAGTCCCCGTCAGCTCTAATTTATCTTTTTCCAGAATTGTCTCATTCCAGGTGGAGCTGGTCAAAAATGGCTTGTCGAACTGCAATACGAAATAG
Source organism: Flavobacterium cupreum (assembly GCF_003996965.1). GTDB lineage: Bacteria > Bacteroidota > Bacteroidia > Flavobacteriales > Flavobacteriaceae > Flavobacterium > Flavobacterium cupreum. The sequence continues at coordinate 35,308 of NZ_QWDM01000003.1, forward strand.
TTTTTGAAATTCTCAGGAACTCCTCCGCTATTGCGGGTGGTGTAACCAATAATTTTATTTTCTGACGGAATAATTTTAATGTAGGATCCTTTATTGAAAGCATCAATTACAATGGAAGATTTTTCATTATCCGGAAATGTTATCTGAAAATGCGCCGCTCTTTCTGTCGTGGTTATTTCTGTTGTCACATCATAATCTGCGAGGTAAACGCTGTAAAAATAAGGCTTTGAAACCTCCGCTTTATGACTGAACCAGCTGGCACGATCGTCTTCTGTAAAAGCAACTTTACCGGTAACCGGCATAATCGAAAACTGGCCGTAATCGTTCATCCATGGTGATGGCTGGTGGGTTTGTTTGAATCCCCTGATCTTTTCTGCGGTATAGGTATATGCCCAACCGTCGCCCATTTTTCCGGTTTGCGGTGTCCAGAAATTCATGCCCCAGGGCCTACAAATCGCCGGATAGGTATTTCCGTTCGAAAGATTAGGCAGCGATTGTGTTCCCATCAGCGGATTTACATATTCTACCGGATCTAAAGTTTTAACCTGCGCGTTTAGAAAAACACAATATTGTAATAATCCTAAAAAAATTAAACTCTTTATTTTCATGTTTTAATTGATTATGAGTTGTGAGTTATGTGTTATGAGTTATGTGTTGTGTATTGTGTGTTGTGTATTGTGTGTTGTGTGTTGTGCGTTATTTGTTATTTGTTGTGAAATGAAAACTGAGACTGTGACTGAAAACTGAGACTGAAACTGTGACTGCAAACTGTGACCGAGACTGAAAACTCCCTAAATAGGCCTGTCTTCTTTCTTAACTCCAAAAGTCAAAGAAGGTTTGCTGCCCATATACAATTTTAATTCTCCTCCTTTTACGATCATCTCGTGTGTGATATAGGATTTTGTATAGGGTTTGCCGTTGTACTCTGCTTTTTGGATATAGATGTTTGTATTACTGTTATCGATTGCTTTCACCGTAAACGAAATCCCTTCTTTATGATGGATTGTAGCCGTATTGACCAACGGACTTCCCAAAACATATATTCCATTGGCGGGATTAACGGAATAGAATCCCATAGATGAGAGCACATACCAGGCCGACATTTGTCCTAAGTCTTCATTCCCACATAAGCCGTCGGGTTTTGTGGTGTAAAATTTATCGTCAATTTCACGAATTAGTTTTGCTGTTTTCCAGGGCTGTCCGGCGTACGCATATAGATATGGAATATGGTGATTGGGCTCATTTCCCTGTGCGTATTGTCCGATTAGGCCACTGATATCCGGGGAAACTTCTTCTCCTTCTACTTTATCCGTCAGTAAAAATAAGGCGTCTAATTTGGCTACGAACTTGTCCTCACTTCCAAATAAATCGATCAAACCATACGGATCCTGAGGTACCAGCCAGGTGTACTGCCAGGCATTACCTTCTACATAATCGTCTTTGCGGTGTGCTGAAGAAAGCGGATTAAAAGGCGTTCTCCAGTTTCCATCGGCTAACTTACCCCGCATGAAAGTGGTTTCTTTATCGAAATAGAGCTTATACAAATTGGCTCTTTTGGTAAAATAAACATAATCTTCGGTTTTGTTTAAGGCTTTTGCCATTTGGGCCACGCAGTAATCATCAATGGCATATTCCAAAGCATTTCCAACGGATTCCAGCATTTTATCAGCCGGAATATATTCTAATTGCTGCACATAATCCATTCCGTCGCGGGTTTGCATGGCCGTTTTTTTGATGGCTTCGTAGGCAAGTGCCGTGTCGTAATCTCTGTATCCTTTCAGGTAGGCATCTGCAATAACTGCAATGGAGTGATTTCCATTCATCGTATTTGTTTCATTCCCCATCAAATGCCAGACCGGTAATCTGCCCTGCTGTTGGTAAATGGCCAAAAACGATTTCACAATATCATTAATCTTTTCGGGTTGTGTAATAGTGTACAAAGGATGTAAACCACGGTAGGTATCCCAAAGTGAAAAAGTCGTGTAATTGGTAAAATCAGCTTTCTCATAGACCTTTTTATCGGTTCCTCTGTAATCTCCGTTGGCATCGTTAAAAATAGAAGGCGCAAACATCGTATGATACAAGGAAGTATAAAAAACTTTCATTGTTTTGTCGTCTGCTTTGATCTGAATTTTATTTAACTCCTTATTCCATTTTGAGTTGGCTTCTTTTACTGTTTTATTAAAATCCCAAGCCGGAATTTCTGCTTTTATATTGGCAGCGGCATTTTCGGAACTTACAGGAGAGATTCCGACTTTTACGAGAACCTGTTTGTTTTTTAAAGCTTTAAAATCTAAAACGGCTTTCATTCGCACACCTTCCGCTTCACTGCCTTTTACCGGAGCAATGCTTTCATATAAAGCCATAGCGGTTATTGGTTCTGAGAATTCCATCGTAAAATAGATGCGCTGGTCAGTTGCCCAGCCCGCCGAATACCGGTAGCCGGCAAGAGTCGTTTCGTTTATTTTTTTAATATATGTTTTTACAGGTTTGTCCCATCCTATTCCATCGGCAAGGTCCAATAAAACATGAGCATCAGTAGCGGAATCGAAAGTGTATTTATGGAAACCGACTCTTTCACTTGCTGTTAATTCGGCTTTGATTTTATACTTGTCTAACACAACGCTGTAATAACCCGGTTGGCTTACTTCGTTCTGATGTGAAAAATAAGAACCGTAACCGTTTGCCATATCTTCTTTGGTTCCTTTGGTAAGGGCGACTTTTCCGGATACGGGCAGTAAAAGGATATCGTTTAAATCCCCAATTCCCGTGCCGCTCAAATGGGTATGCGTAAAACCTAAGATGGTGTTGCTGGCATAATTATATCCGCTGCACCAGTCCCAGCCTTCAAAAACATTTACAGGCCCCAGTTGAACGGCTCCAAAAGGAACATTAGCGCCCACAAATACGTGACCATGACCCGCAGAGCCAATGAATGGATTTACATATTGGGTGTAATCGGTACTTTTCTGATTTGCTTTTTTTTCCTGTGAAATCACCGGACTGGCCAAAAAAAGGTTTAAAGCTAAAATTCCGCTAAAGGCTATTTTGTTATATTTTGTAAACATTTATTTTGTTTTAATATTTGACTTTTTTGATGGGTCACGGATGAATACTTAACCGCAAAGGTCGCCACGGGTTACGCAAAGGTCGCAAAATATTGCTTTGTCACTTTGAAACTTGAAACATGAAACTTTGAAACCTGAAACTTTGAAACTTGAAACCTGAAACCTGAAACTTTGAAACTTAAACAATCACTTTTAATAATTAAAAAGTGCTTCTCTATTGCTTTGATTTGTATGACAAAAATCCCCTCTTTTTCAGCAAGAGCATTTTTAGCTGTTGCGAAAAAAAAGACATTATACCTCTAAAACAAACCTGAACAATACGAACCCTTTTGACTATTAGCAGCAGAGTGATTAAAAAATAAGCCGGATAACAGGATCGTACCCGACTTATTTTAACTAATCAACCAAAATTAATTATTTTAAACTTTGTCCCACCAGATTCTGGTTGTCATCAAATCCAATCCCTGACGCTGTATGGCCGCTTTGTAATTGGCTTCATTGGTAATCAGTTCCGACTGATCGTAAATCAATCTTCTCGGAATAGTTCCTTTGGTCTCTCCCGTAGGATCATTCACCGGAACCAATACCGGATAACCTGTTCTTCTGTACTCAGAAAAAGCTTCAAAACCATTAAACAGCAATACAATCCATTTCTGCGTTATAATTTGTTCTATTTTCTGGGCATCTGTACCGGCCGATTTAAAAGGATAAGTTGTAATATAAGTGTTGTATTCCGCTGGAGTCACCGCAGGTACTTTGTCTCCGAAAATAGTCAGCACTTCCATAGCGGCTTTTACTCCGTTTTCGTAATGTTGCTGCGCTGTTCCGCCCACATTCCATCCTCGTACGGCTGCTTCTGCCAGTATAAATTTTACTTCAGCAAAAGACATGATCAAAGTCGGGGCATCTAAACGCAATACTGTAGAAGTATTCGGGTCTGAGAAAAGTTTTTTGTCTCCTCCCGGAAATTCTTTGGCTTCATTTGGCAAACCTTGCTGACTTGCCGGATTGTTGTTTCCTGTTGCTTCCAGTTTTGCATAGATTCTTAAACGCGGATCGTTGGTATTTTTCAGTAAATCGATAAAAGTTTTACTGAATTTAATATTCGACTCTCCTCCGTTCAGGTCATTTCGAACCCATGAAGAGGTAATTGGATTTGTTTTCACTCCTGCAGGGCCTGCATCATGTTTTAGAACAAGACTGTCATCATTAGACGTAAAAACTCCTTTTGCAACTGCTTTCTCTACATATTCTTTTGCTTTGGCAGGGTTTACTTTAGACAAACGCATGGCTACTCTCAACATCAGGGAGTTGGCCAGTTTTTTCCATCTTGTAACATCACTCTGGTAATACAAATCAGCATTTCCGACAAAAGCTTTATTGGCATCTAATGCTGTTCCGGCTTCATCAAGTTCTTTTAGAAGGTCATTATAGATCGCTTCCTGCGTATCGTATTTTGGGTCATATATATTGTGGGTATATCCTTTTCCGGCTTCGAAATAAGGAACTTCACCATAGGTATCTGTCAGTTTTTGAAACAGGAATACTTTCATAATCCTAAGGGCCTGAACCATATTGGAATTTTCCGGTGTATTGGGTGTTACCGATAATAACTGAAAAATCTGATTCAGTCCTTTCCCGTATGTTTCTCCAAACAAAGCGCCTGAATACTCCGAAGAATAGGTATATTTTGATCCCCCTCCCAGTGAAGCGAAATGCTGTACATATTGCGCGGCGTAAATATTATTTCCCCTTGTATTCGAAAAATCCTGTCCGTCCACATAGATTTCTGCAAGCGTAAACATTGATTTTAAAGCCGGATCTGTAAGGGCATTTGGATTCGTATTCAGTTCTTCGAATCCTTTATCGCAGGATGACAGCGTCAAGGCACCAACCATTGCGATACAAAATGTTTTTATATATTTATTTTTCATCTTATTTACTATTAGAATTTAACATTAAGCGTTATACCGTAGTTTCTGGTCAATGGCATAGAGGCTCTTTCCATACCCTGAGCATTACTATTGGAATAGTTGGACTCCGGATCAATGTTTGGAACTTTGTCATAAATCGTCCATAAATTATGGGCAGAAAAAGCTAAACTTATGGCCTGAAATGGAGTTTTCTCGATATAGTTTTTTGGGAAATTGTAGCTAAAAGAAATCGCTCTTAACTTCACAAAATCGGCATCGTACACAAAGTTTGAGGTCACGTCACTGTAACTTCTCCAGTAATCATAGGCTGATACGGTTTGGTTTACAGCATTACCATTCACATCTGTACCTGTTACGGCTACTCCGCCTTCACGACCCGGAAGTGTAATTTCGGATAATCCGTAACGCGTTCCTAACTGGTTGGTCGCCGAATAGATTTCGCCTCCGAATTTAGCATCTACAAAAACGGAAAGTGTGAAATTTTTATAACTGAAATCATTTGAAAGACCCATTGAAACCGGCGCTACACCTTGTCCTGCAATGATTAAGTTTCCTCGAAGGAATTTACCGTTGGTATCCAGAACGATATTTCCGCTGGCATCTCTTAAGTAATCATACGCTTTGATAACTCCGAAAGGCTGCCCTTTTTCTAAAACTACAGAAGCTCTTGCGTCTCTGTTTCCTTCTAATGATTTGGTATTGATTTTATCTGAAAGGCTCAGTACTTCACTCTCGTTGTACGCAAAATTATAGCCTACACTCCACGAAAAACTTGGTGTTTTTACTGCTTTTAGATTCACTGCAAATTCCACCCCTTTGTTCAGGATTTCCCCCACATTGATTTTAGTCGTTCTGTAACCCGAAGCCTGGGAGATATCAGCATCTGCAATATCCTTTGTTGTTTTCTTGCTGTAGAAAGTCAAATCGGTACTTAACCGGTTATTGAAAAATGTATTTTCAAAACCAAACTCTATCGTACTTACATTATAAGGTCTTAGGTTTCGATTGTTAACGGTATCCCCATTTACACCTAAAATGGGCTGCCCTTGTGAATCTGTTTGCCCGTCCGGTGTGGTATAAGTCAGTGATAAGGCATAGGCTTCCTGCAATCCGCCTCCCACGTTACCCCATCCTGCCCTGATCTTACCATAAGACATCCATTCAGGTAATTTGATCACTTCAGAATAAATAAAACTGGTACTTACCGATGGATAAAAAATGCTGTTATCTTCAGGATCTAAAGTAGAAAACCAATCTTCACGGCCTGTTAAACTTAAAAATAAGAAATCTTTATAGGCTAAATCAGCAGAATAAAAAAGGGAGTTTACTTCGCGTTCCGAAAATAATTTCTCTGTTTTGTCCGGTTGCGTATTTCCATAGAAATATTTGAATGGTACAATAAAATTATTTCCTTTCATTTTAATACCGTTGTATCGGTTATCCTGACGGTTTGCTCCAATAAAAGCATCCAGTGAAAGATTTTTAGCGATGTCACTTTTGTACCCTAAGTAACCCGAAGCATTAAATTCAGAGCGGTTCTCAATTCTGTCTTCAATAGATCCGCCAATATTGTAATTGATTCCGGTTGGCTCAATCTCTGTATATTCGTAGTTAATATCATCAATACCCACCACTGCTTTTGCGTAGATTTTATCTGTAATGTTATAGGTAACTTTTGCAGAACCTATAAAACGTTTTCTAAGATCCGTGTTTAAAGTCTGATCTGTTGCAAAGTACGGATTGGTATGGTAGACGTTTGCTCCCAGGTAATCTTCTTCTCCACCATTGGCATCGTACGGGTTGCGCAGCCATCTGATGTCGGTACCCGGCGTCATAAAAGTAGTCGGGAAAGAAGGGTTTCTTGGCGAGTCATTCAGATAAGGCCTGTTTTTACTTTTCTCCGAAATATATTGTGCGTTGGACTCAATACTTATTTTTTTGTTTGGAGACGTGTTTAAACTCAGCGTAATGTTATTTCTTCCGAAATTTGTTCCCGGTAAAATAGACTCGTCTTTTGTATTTCCGAAAGACAATCTGAAATTTGTCGTTTCATTCCCGCCTGAAATGGCCAGGGTATTACTGAAAGAATGACCAGTTCTGTAGAAATTTTCAACGTTGTCTTTTCCGTATGCCTGATACGGTCTCGTTTTTCCGTCCAGAGCAAGTGAGGGTGTTCCGTCGTACTTATCTCCCCAGGCGAAATAGTAAGAATCCCTAAGTTCCTGTAAATTGGTAAATCGGGTTGGAACTCCGTTTGCATCCGGTGCTCCTGCACCATATTGGTCCTGCCAGTCTAAAAGGCTTGCCGGTGTATTGAAAGTCGAATTTGTACTGAAATCAACTCCGATTCCGGTTCCGTTTTTCCCTTTTTTGGTGGTAATTAAGATAACACCATTTGATCCGCGGTAGCCGTAAAGCGCTGAAGCGGCACTACCTTTTAGTACCGACATTGAGGCAATATCATCGGGATTGAAGGAAGACATACCGTCACCCTTATCGGCTCCTCCGTACATTCCTGCATTTCCCTGTTGCGTATTATCAATCGGAATACCGTCTACTACATACAAGGGCTGGTTAAGTCCGGAAGCTGAAGTGGCTCCACGAATTACCACACGGCTTGAACCGGAGGGTCCTGTAACCGGTGCGGAAACGTTAACCCCGGCTATTCTCCCCTGAAGGGCATTTCCTAAGTTAATTTCTTTATTTTTGGTAAGGTCATCCCCTTTCAGTTCTCCAACGGCATAACCTAAACTTTTTCTCTGTTTCTTAACTCCAAAGGAAGTTACGACCACATCTTTTAATTCCTGCGCATTTTCTGTCAGTACCACTGAAACCCTGCTTTCAGTTGCCTGAAGCACCACTGATTTTGATACAAAACCTATAGAAGTTACATTTAAAGTAACCTTTCCTTCCGGAACATTCATCTTAAAGCGACCTTCGGCGTCTGTAATTGCGCTGAATGGTTTTCCCTGAACCTCGATTGATGCAGCAACAATTCCCTTGTTCTCTGCATCTGCCACTATGCCTGTTATTAATCGATTTTGTGCAACAGCTCCTAAGCTACTGAACAATACCATTCCTAACACTGCTAAAATTCGTTTCATAAGCATTTTTTTTGGTTTATTTGTTTGATTTGTGTTTGTTTTTAATCTGTTTGTTTTAAATATTAATAAAAAATTGAACTCAGTTTAAATAAAAAAAGTAGTTATATCGTTATAAAAAAATAGTTCTTGTCCGTTTTTACTACATAAAAATACTTGGTAAAAATCACTTATTAAGCAGCTTCAGCTGTTTTATTTACTAAAACGTTTTAGTGAAATGGGTAAAAAAAACCGCGTCTTAATTGATTTTTTATTTTTTCTAATTTTAAAATATTCAGAGAAATTTAAACTGACTCCCTGACTATCAATGTGCCTTTCTTAAGCACCTTTTCGACTTTAAAAGCATCTAAATCTGTCATCTGGCTCATCAGTAACTCAATAGATTTAATGGCAATATCTTCTATCGGCTGTGCAATCACGGAAATCGTGGGTGTATGCAATTTGAAACTGTCGTGATCATCAAAACTGATTACCGAGATATCCTCCGGGATTCTGTACCCCATACCTTTAAAAGCCTGCAAACCTACAAGTCCCATATAATTGGCTAAAAATAAAACAGCGTCAATCTTCGGGTTTTTATTAAAAAAGCGTACAATAGCCTCAATTCTGCGCTGCTCATTCGTATGGTAATCCAAATAAAGGGCAAGCGATTTATCGTACATGCCTTCTTCTTTTAATGCATCTTTATAGCCTTTCTCCCTTAATTTCATCTGTATCATTTCAGATGTATTATTGACAACCGCTATGTTTTTGCATCCTTTATTCATTAAATATTTAGTCGCAGAAAAGGACCCCTCATAATTATCCATCACGACATGACTTACTTTCTGATGGGCAAAATACCTGTCGATTAAAACAACCGGTTTCTGTAATTTCAACAGAAGATCAATACTCTTTTCTAAATTTTTTGTGGGTGTAATAATAAACCCTTCTACATTGGCCTGCAAAAGACTTTGTACCAATTCTTCACAACGTGCACCATCATCTCCCGTACTGCAATAGAAAACCCTGTAATCAAGATTTTTTGCTTCATCTTCTATTACCCTGGCTAAATCTGCAAAAAACTGGTTGGAGATGTCTTCTACAATAAGACCAATCGACCGTGTTTTTCCCGTTCTGAGACTGCTCGCAATCATGCTTGGACGGTAGTGGAGTTTTTGTGCCACTTCCTGTACTTTTTTTATGACAGGAGGACTAATTGCCATTTTCTCCCCTTTCCCATTAATAACAAAAGAAACTGTAGATATCGATACCTGGGCCTCAGTAGCAATATCCTTAATTGTGATTCTTTTCATTAAATGGTTTGTATTAAATGGAATTTAATTAGTTGAACAAATATATATAAAACTGATTTACAAAATCGTTTTAGTAAAATATTTTTTCCAATAAATCACTATTTTAATGCTAATTTAAAACATTATACTCAGCAATTATGATGTTTTTGACCATAATTATCATTTTGTGTTTTCAGGCAAATAAAAGTATTAATGCCTGTATTTCAGCTCATATCCAGTAAAATAATAAAAACCCCGACTGATTACAGAGTGTGATTTTTGATTTATTAAATTTATCTTCATCTTCATTTTGATCAAAAAAAAAGACGATCAGCGATCGTCTTTTTTTTTATTTATTGTGAAAATTTATCAGAAATGTTTCTTCCGCGATTTTTTACAGGATACTTTTCTCTTTGGATTTTGCCAATTGGTTTACTCTCCACATTAGCAGTACAGAACAGAAGGTAATAACGGCAATAACATATCCCAGGACATCATAATTTTCCAGGGGAGAAGTTTTAGTTTCCTGATGGACAATGAACCCTGCACATACCGCTGCGATACCACCTGCAATTTGCTGCAGTGAAGAAGTGATAGACATATAGGCACCACGATCTTTCATTTCCGGAATGGCTGTATTCAGCGTTGTCGCAGGAATCATTCGGCTCATGATTCCCATAAACAATACCATATTGATGGCCACGACTTCCCATAGTGGGATAGGATCAAGATTGGTATAAATTAAGATCATAATTACCGAAACCAGAGATCCAACAGCAAACAGCTTAAATTTATTGACTTTATCGCTTAGTTTTCCCACCAAAGGCATAATAATAAGCACCGAAAGTCCCGTAAAGAAAAATACCATTGGCAACTGAAGGTGGCTTATGTGAATATTGTTTACGAGAAAAGCACTCCCAAAAGGTTGTAACATAAAACCGCCTACTGAAAGAAATGCAATTGCGGCAAAACCAATCTGGTAGTTTTTATTCTGAAGTGTATGCCACAGGTGCAGAAAAGGACTTTTGTCTGACTGCAATTTGAGATGATTTGTTACAGGTTCCATCTGAGTAATAATGGCAACCAGAATCAATGCTCCCAACACGGCAATCATGATAAAGGCAGAATGCCATCCCCAGTTATTGGCAAAATACAATCCGAGTGGTATTCCCAAAATCTGACTTACCGCATAAGCCATCTGTATCGATCCCATTACACGTCCTCTTTGCTGAATTACAAATAAGTCGGTCACGATGGCAAGCGAAACCGAACCGATAACACCGCCAAAAAGGCCTGTAAAAATCCGCGCGAAAAGCAGCATCCAGTAATTGGAAGCCAGTGCACAAAAAAGAGTACCGATAATAAATCCGGTGTAAAAGAAAATGAGCAGTTTTTTTCTGTCGAATTTATCAGCGAAGCCCGCTGCCAGTAATCCTGAAATTCCGGCACTGAAAGCGTAAGCAGAAACCGTAAATCCAAATTTGGACGTCGTCATGTCCAGCGTTTTCATTAATATATCGCCCAATGGGGAAATAATAATAAAATCAAGTATAACCGTAAATTGTAAAAGCGCCAGAATGGCAATAATTATGATTTGTTTTAAAGTAAAAGCAGTATTTACTGCAGTAGTTTTTTCCATTTTGAATAGATTTGTTTTTTATATCAATTCCCGGCATTGATGCCCGAATTCACTGATAAGAGTAATAATTTGATTTGGCTGAAGCGATTCTGAAACTACCCGCAATACACAATCAATATCCTCATGATCTATGCTCCATTGTCGTATAGCATCGTGGTTGTTCAGCTCATGATACATTGCGCAGCCTGTATCGATTTTTCCAATATTCGTCTTAAAAATATGTACTGTGTTTAAATCTATATCCATAACTTTTCATGGTTTTAAAGCTTTTATGGTTGCCTGAAAAGCTTCTTTCATTATTGTATCGGTAAGAACAAACGGTTTCCCTCCCATACTCTTACCATCGGTATGAAAGTTTAATAAAGTGTATAATGGCCCGTAAGCAACGGCCCAAAAAGCTTCAAATGTCATTGGCGAAATTTCCTTATTATGCAGAGCGTTATCGATAAACTGTTTCATAATCATCCTGAAATCCGAAAATTTGGTGGTAGAATTTAATATTATTTCTCCGTGGGGAGAGTGTTTGATAATTTCAAAAAAAGCAACTTGCTTCGGATACTTCATGGTAAAATCAGCCCTGTTTATCCATTGTATCCATAATCCTTCTTCAAATGACATTTCGGGCGAGAAATTTTGAATTGTACTTGAAAAAAACTCAAGAGCGACGGTTGCTCCTATTTTTTGAATTAAATCATCCTTGTCTTTATAATAAATATATAATGTACCAACAGAGATATTACAAGCTTTCGCAAGTTTGTTCATACTGAAACCCTGAAATCCATCCTGTACGATTTGATCTATTGCATTGGCAATAACCAGTTTTTCTTTATCAATATCTCTTACTCTCATGACATTTTTTAGCAAAGATAAAATAATAAATGAATGAACATTCTTTTATTTATTGTTTTTTTTTGGATTCTGTAATATTTTTTTAAAAGTGATTTATGTTAAAACAATATTCGTATTTAAAATACGTTTTGGTATTTATTAACTTTTCAGATTCAGGTGAAAAAAAATAATCTAATGACAATTATTATATTTTTTGCAATAATCTGTAGTACTTGTATGATAATTTCGTTATTTTGCCCGCGAATTAAAATGAAGTAATTGTTTTTTAACCTTTAAACTGATAGCGTAGCCACTATAATATAAAAGAAAAGTCCCCCTTTTTTTAACATTCAAATTTAACAACAATGAAACCTACACTTTTTAAAAGCCTGTCCTCAATAGGCTTATTACTCTTAACCATCATGCTGCAGACCAGCTGCAGCGATACTGATTCGGGCGATTATACCGCCAATTATCTGCCACAGATTGATGCAACAAAACTTTCGGCAGCAAACCACCCAATGACCTTATTTGAAGACGATGAAGATCCTGCCAGAATGTACGACAAAAAGGACCGCTGGTTTCGTGTAAATCAGCCGGTACAGGTCATCCAAAAAGGAAAAGATTCTGTACAGTTATCCCTTTACTCCCCGGTTGGCCTTAAGGATGTAAAAATTTATGCCAAATTACCCAACTACGAGAAACGTTTTGTACTGTATCACTTTACGCAGATTCCAGCTTTTCATCGATCATTGCATCAAATTCCATTGGTTTCGGCAAAAAATGATTACGAACTGGAAGACGGAAAACAGTTACTATAGATAAAATAGAGGGTTTTTCAACTGGCGGAATCGAATTTTCAGTAGAATCTTCCGATCCCTTATTTGCGAAATTCAAGAAAATAAAATCTTCGCAACTGGTTCAGTTTCATGACGGTTACCATATTGACGAATATGGTAAATACCTGCCTATGAATCCCGTATTGGCGAAAGAAGCCATTACGATGATTATCAATTATTCCTATGCTTTAAGCCATCCGATCTACTATCAGACACATAATAATTTCGATCTTTATAAAAAAGAACAGGCCGCAGCAGCGGGAACTGCTGTACCCGGAGCTACCGACTGGCATGGCAATACTGCGGATGCCAATGGCCAGTACGATTATTTTACCAAAGCCGAGATCGAAAAACGATACTGGGACTATGTGGACGGAAGAACGCTTTACATGGCCATGGTGGGCGGTGATGCTGCCTGGGGAGGCGGACCACTGGCTTCTCAGTATGAATCTAATTATGTAAGCGGACACTGGAAAGGGGAAATGTCACTCTGGTCACATGAATATTCCCACCATACGGGCTATAACCATGACAGTAATTTTGCCAATAGCGGCGAAGGCGGCGGACAACAGGAAATGCTGACGCAGTTCTATAAATATTTGATATACATCAACGACCTTCCTTTTATTGATCCGGATATTTTAAAAACGTACAGCAAAACAAAATATCTAAACGGAACTTACACGAAACCGGTTTTTAAAATTGATCCGAAAAACGCATTTTTAGTAAAATATAAAGGAGAAGGAAAATGGAATTAAAAAGACTTTACACGCTGCCTAAAGTAGTTTTGGTACTGCTTCTGATACTTACAGGCTGCAACGATAACGATGATACAAATGCAGCTACAGACGATAAATATTACTATTATCCGACAGATGAAGCATCCATAACAGCTGCACAGATTGGAGACGGTACAGCTACGCTTGACCCGAGGGGAATCACCATTGCCAATGATAAATTATATGTCTGCAATGCGAATGTCCTTGAAATTTTTGATGCTAAAACGTTGAAACACCTAAAATCTGTAACTGCCTTTTCTAAAGGAGCAACAAACATCGATTTTACCAATCTTTCTTCTGTTTGCGTAGATAATAAAAGAATCTATCTCGGAAGTGTCGATTCACGTCTTTTTGTATTGGATGAAACTACGACTTTAGGAATCAATACGGTGGGTAACGGACAATGGTGGAATACTTTTGTACACGTTTTTGGTGTTGTAGTCAAAGACGGGCTGGTTTTCGTGAAGGAAAAAAACACGACTATTAAAGTTTTTGAAACCTCCCAAATTACAGAAACCAGTAAATGGGACTTAGCGCCGATTGCAAAATTAAATACGTTAAACGGATATGATGAATTTTATTCCCTGCAGGTCGAAGGCGGAAATCTGGTTGTTGCGGGACGAAATGCCAAAGCCTATTTGTATTATGATATTGCTTCGATTCGTGCCAATGCTGCGGCTTCACTCACCACTCCGCTTGTTCCGGTAACCAAGCCGTTTTCAGATGCTAAGCCTCTTGCTGTTTCGATCAATAGCGACTGGGCCATCACTTCTGAAAATGTAGGTGCTGTCAATTTTTTACGATTCTATCCGAAAGAAGAATTTCTTAACAAAACCTACTCCGCCAGGATCAATGCGAACGACATTATGGGCGAAAATCCTTTTGGAACTATTTTGGGTATTGCACAGTTAGAAGACCGTATCTTCGTAGCGGATAATACCAATAAAAAAATACGCATACTCAGGCTAAAGAAAGCCGCGATTAGCGAACAAAACTAAAATAAAAGCTGCTTCCTGAATAATATCGGAAGCAGCTTTTTTACTTTAAAAGGCATTTTCAAAAACAAAATTGACGTTTTAAAATGACCTGAATATTTTTTAGAATAAACTATCCGGATCAGTCAGACTGGATAATTTTTCCTTTAAGTCAGAACTTAGCAGTGTCAGTCCAAATTGGTAGGAAGCATTCATCCAGCCAAATCCCTCTTCTGTTATGTAGTTAAATTCGGTGCCGACATTTCCATATTCTGCAAAAATTTTATGGGAACTGATGGACAAATCAAATTTCTCCGGGATCGTTCCGTTGTAATCAACTGCATTTCGGGTAATAAGCCACAACCAGCGGTAGATCATTTCCTGCGCTTCGTCCTGAAAATTATAATTTAACAAGCCTTTCCACAGGAGTATCTGATGCGGCGCCCAGCCAAACGGATAATCCCATTGTCTTGTTGGCGCATGTTCACTTACGGCTGCAATAGACGATGGAGTACTTCCGGCAATTCCTCCTTTCATTTTAAATTTTGGCAATGTTTTTTGAACCAAAATAGCGGCTTGTTCCTGTGTACAGATTTTTGCCCACAACGGATAAAAAGTTGTGGCGGCCTCAAAATAATGTTGTTCTTTTAATTCAAAATTGTAATCAAGATAAAGGCCGTCGGCTTCGTTCCAGCACAATTCGTTGATTTTTTCCTTTCTTTCCGCTGCTTTTTTATGCCAGTAATCACTGGAATAAGACATGTTTTCATTGTATTGAAACTGGTCATTAAAAAACGTTTCAATCAGGAAGGCAATATCGGTTTCATATTTATAAAGCAGGCTGTTGATGGCGACTGTATTCAAATCCGCGCAAATACCTACCAGTCTGTTCGTCGTATCATGGCCGCTTTCGCGCATGCTCCTGTCATGTGTAAAATAATGATCCAGATCAGCATCGAGAATTTCCCGTTCGAGGTATTTATTCTCAAATTCCCGGGTTGACAGTCCGTATTTTGGTGCATATTTTTCCAGTATATCATCAAAATGCCCTTCTTCTACCTCAAACGGAAGCCCGATTCCCTCTGCTTTGTAACGATTCAATCCAGTGGGCGTAAGTCTTTTCCCCTGCTCCATCCAAACGGTTTTGTATTCTTTTATAGCGGTTTTTAAATGTCTTTCAATCCATGCTTTTTCGGGATTCGACTTCTGTATAATATCAACAATCAGTGAAGTATATAACGGTGGTTGTGTACGGGTCAGGTAATAACTTCGATTGGCATTCAGGATTTTTCCATAATGATCAATCTGGTATTTAAAGTTTTCTGCCATGCCAAGCGCCAGATCGGTTTTATCGTCAATTAAAAGTCCCATTGTGATAAAATAACTGTCCCAGCCGTACATCTCATTAAATCGTCCCCCCGGAACTACAAAAGGAACTCCCGTGGTTTCATTGTTTTTGGTTTGAAGCGCCAATGCCAGAATTCCCGGTTTTTTATTCAGGGATAAAACATATTCCGGTGTAATAACTGCGGGCAACTGCACCACTTTTAAGGTCGGATTTGCTGTTTCTAAATTTTTAAAATAGTCAAAAGCAAAAGAATCTCCGGCCGGAACATACAAATACGAAATGGCATTTTCTATTTTGTCGTCTTCCAGGATTTTTTTAACGCCCGCAGCATCAATCGTTCTGGTAAGTCCTTTCCAGTATAAATCTTTTATTTTTCTTGAAATTCTTTTTACCGGATCTTCTGTTATATCTTCTAAACTAATTTCGGCAAATTCCGTGTCATTTTTTTTGGAAAGCGCCAATTCCTGTAATAGGTTAGAAAGTTGGTACGTTCCTTCAACAGCCATCGGATTTCCTTTGTCATCTTCGAGCAAAAAGCGTTTTGGCCCTTTGTCATCAATGGTGATCTTTTTGTCGCCATCAGTGTCTTCCTGAGCCAGTAACTGACTAAGCGTTTGATTGATATGTAATTTAAATTTCATTTTTCGCGGTAATTTTTTTAAGAATAAAAAAGGAGATCAGCAATAAAAACATCGGAATTAAGGTGAAATAAAATGCTTTTTCCGGGCCTTCATTTTTAAACAGCCAGCCTGTAATCCGTGAGCCTAATGTCCCTCCAAGAGCTGAAAAAATAACGATTAATCCTGTCATCGAACTTTGAAGGTTTTTCGGCAGGGAGCTTAATACAATTGAATTCAGTAAGGGATAAATAGGCGCTATAAACAATCCGATCAGCGGAAATGCAAATCCAATCAGCGGAATGTCTGAAAGTGAATCAATATTTTTCACTTCAAGTCCAACCACATTGGGAAGTACAAAATATACGATTAACATGGCAGCGATTACACACACGCTCAGCACCCAGATCCAGTTGATTTTTTTGGTCACTATTCCGGCCACAAGCCGGCCAACCGCCAGTGAAATTGCAAGAATGCTTGCCATCATAATGCTGATATTTTCGGGTAAATGAAGCACTTTTGTATTAAAGGTGGGCAGCCAGGAAAGAATGCCCTGTTCGATCATGACAAATAAAAAAACGCTGATGACGAAAATGACCGTTAGCATTTTGGCGATCAATTTAAACATTTGCAGAAAATCATCCTTGAAATTGGCTCCTGCGGTTGCTGTACTTGTTTCAAATTTTGTAAAAAACAGAAACAGGAAGGACAATAGTGATAATCCCGCCAAAAACCAATATACATTTAACCACGAATCCGGATGGGTTTCATCATTAAAAGCCGGAAACAGAAAGTATGCCAGGGCAATTCCAATCATAAAAACGCCTTCAATACTGCTCATGAGCGCATTGTGTTCTTTCTGGTTTTCGGTGACGGTACCTATTAAAGAATACACCGAAACTTTTATCAATGCAAAAGAGACGCCTACAGTTGCAAATAAGAGTTTGGCACTGTCAAACGAGTTTCCGAAATACATGGCAATGCAGGCCAACGTGACGAGGGCAAGACCTGTAAGCATGGCTTTTTTGTAGCCAATCCGCGGCAGAAAAGAGGCGATAAAAAAAGAGACAATTGCAATAGGCATATCCTTAAAGGCTTCCAGAATACTGGCCTGTACTTCGTCTACGCCGTAATTTTTTTGTGATTTCAAAATGACAATGCCTACACTATTCAATAAAATGGCAAAGACAAAATAATTGAGATAAAGCGCTATTTTAATTCCTAGGTTTTTCATTAAGGGACGGGTTTGTTTTATAAAGAAAGATCCCTTTATAAAAAGAAGGATTACGTAAAGTTACAAAAATACCAAATGCTGTTTTGGCAACAGCATTTGGCAAACTATCAATTAACTAACTCAAATTAAAAATTAACGGTTACCGAAAATCTAAAAGCACGTCCTAAAATAGGTCTTGCCATAAACACATCGCTTGCTGCTGATGTGGTTTGTCTCGGGTCACCTTCTGTTAAACCAATCTCGTTGAATAAATTCGATGCATCTACTGCAAAACGAAGGTTATTATAGGTATAATTTAAACCTGCTCCCACTTCTTTGTAAGCCGGTAAAACTTGTCTGTTATCCTGATTGGTAAACTTTTTATCATAATACGAAAATTGTACATAAGCTGTAAAATCTTTTGTGATATTTACTTCAGGTCTCAGGTTACAGAAAAATTCAGGAATTCTTCGCGCTGTATTTCCATTGAAATCAAAAGTAGAACCGTCTGCGTTAGAACCGGTGAAATTATCGTATTCCGGCTTTTGAACGGTGAAGGTAAAATTCAGGTTTACGATTTCATATCTTGCATTCGTCTCCACTTCAAGACCAATATTGTTTACGTCGGCAAATTTGTTTTCAGAACTTCCGTCTGATAAAATATCGGTGAAAGCAACATTTTTCAAATTCATGTGAAATACGTTCGCATTCACAGAGAAGAACGAACCGGAATATTTGTACCCTAATTCCAACTGATTCACTTTTGTGTTTTCAAGCTTGCTTAAATCGGCCGCGTTGTCATAAAACGATTCTTCAATCGGAGATCTGAAACCATGACTGTAACGGACGTAAGAAGCCATATTATCATTGAATTTGTAATTGGCGGCACCTGTATAAGACAATTCGCTTACATCGTATCTCCAATAGGTATACGGATTTCCTTTTACTGTTGTAACTGCATCATCGGCGGTATTGTTATCCAGTACACCTAAATTTTCGGCAAAAAAACGGGCATTGTCCCTGTATCCGGAATATTTGTCTTTATTGTATCGTACACCCGCATTAAAAGTCAGGTTTTCGGTTGCTTTAATTTCTGCATCGGCATAAATATCATTCAGAACACCTTTGGTTTGGGCATCTCTTTCTAACCATGTAATTCTTTCTACTCCGTTCCAGGTATGGTTTACGCCTGTGGTATTATCTTCTACGTTTAATAATCTCGGATTGTCTGAAACACCTACCAGATACGAATTCCAGTTCCAGTATTGGTTTGATTTCCAGTTCGAATAATAGTATCCGGCGGTTAATTTTACAGGATCTAAATCGAAAGCGAAAGAGAAATTGTTGGCAAAATTGTTCATTTTTTTATGAATGTACCAATGATCGGCTCTCATAATTAATGCATTTGGATCAACAGCTGCTCCGTTGTCTACATAGGTAAAATCTAAATTAGCAGCGGTTGTATTCTGAACTCCTGTGGCGTAGGCATCTTGAGTCCACGGACCTCCGTTAGGAAAAATGGCATTGTAATTCAAATCGATAGCCGTTTGTTTAAAGGCATTTTTGAAAGTTACCTTATCCGATATTTTCTTTTTGAATTCTGCTCCGACAGAGTTGATCACCGGATGTGAACCATCTTCCAAATCGGCACTAAAAGTTCCGCCACCGTATTGAGGCACATTCAGATGACTGAAATTTACCGAAGTCAGCGTCCCGTAATTCGGATTAAAACCATCGATACCTTCGATTTTTCCGTTATTGCTTTTTAATGGAATCGGCAGGTAAAAAGTATTTCTGTCGTCCAGGTGTTTGAAATTCACTCTTAAATAATCGCCATCGTCAAATTTATACGTCAGGTTTCCTTTGATCTGACCTCCTTTATTGGCTGTAAATCCGGTATTTCTCACTCCGTTATCGGCTCTGTAGAAACCACCGATATTAAAAAACAACTTATCCTGAATTAAAGCGCCTGATAAATTAAGATCGGTTCTGAACATTCCGTAGTCCGAGGTAGAAAACTTTGCTCTTCCCTGAAAATCATTTTGTCCTGTTTTAGAAATAAAATTGATGATTCCGCCGGGCGCATTGTTGGCGAAAATCGAGGCAGATCCTCCACGGACCGCTTCCATTTTGCTGACCGTTTCGTCCAGTCTGTAAAAAGTATCCGCATTGGCAAATTGCAAAGCACCATCTTCAAAAACCGGTAATCCGTCTTCCTGGATTTGCACATATTCATACGCTCCGGCAGATGGAATTCCCCTTGCAAAAAGGTTGTTTCCGATTTCCCCTCCTGAAGCTTCTACCACAAATCCTGGAATGGTCTGAAGTAAAGCTGCCGTACTTGCCGGAGCCCTGTCTTCAATTGCTTTGGCTCCCATCGAAGTAATGGCTACACTCGATTCGAGCTTCGATCTCGGGCTGGATGAACCTGTCACGACCACTTCTTTTAAATTTTGCGATTCTGTTTCTAAAAACAAATTTTCAACTACTGCTTCTCCTTCTTTTAAAGTAACTTTTTTGGTGAAGCTTTTATAGCCGACATTGGTTGCTGAAATAGTATACGTTCCGGCAGCCACATTTGAAAACAGATAAGTTCCGTTTACATCGGTAGTCACCGTCTGATCTGGTCCTGTTAGGGATACATTGGCTCCGGGAACAGTTTGTCCGCTTTCGTCGAACACTTTTCCGGAAACCGTATTTTTCTCCTGTGCAAACAAGTGGTTTGGTACAGAAATTAGGCACAACATTAAAAATAGTCCGCCTGCATACGAGTGAATAAGTTTCATTTTTTTTTGGTTTGGTTAGTAAAATTCATACTTGTTAGTGTAAACTTAGTAACTAATTAAAACCTGACTACGAAATTATAGTCGAAAACGTTTTCGAAAACACCTAAAACGTTTTCGAAAACACCTAAAACGTTTTCGAAAATTATTTTTTTTAGGAAAACTGGTTTAATTTAACCGCGAAATGTACAATGAAGATGGTTGGGCGATGCAAGGTGTACCATCTTTGAAAAATCTTTACTAATATTGCCTTTCATAATTTTCACATCGAACTCTCGTAATTTTTAGTATATTTATTTCATGAATGATACAAAATTAATTGATATCGCCTCGGCCTTGGGAATTTCCGTTACTACGGTTTCAAAAGCTTTAAAAGGGTATACCGATATTAGCAAAACTACCCGTGCGAAAGTGATTGAAATGGCAGATAAGATGAATTATATGCCAAACTCTGTTGCGGTAAACCTCAGAACCAATGAAACCAAAACCATTGGGGTTATCATTCCTGCAACGGTGCATCATTTTTTTTCAAGTGTGCTGAACGGCATTCTGGAAGAGGCAGAGAAAAGAGGTTATCTGGTTATTATTCTACAGTCCAGTGAAAAATACGAACTGGAGAAAAAACAGGTTGCCTTATTATTGCAAAAAAGAGTGGATGGTATTTTGATGTCCCTCTCTAATGAAACGGATGATTTTTTTCATATCAACGAAGCCATCCGAAAAAATACGCCGGTGGTTTTATTTGATAAAATTGCCAAACGTGTCGATTGTTCCAAAGTGGTTATCAATGACATGAAAGCTGCGTATGATGCCGTAACATATTTAATAGAAAAAGGGTTCAAAAAAATTGCTCATTTTCGCGGTTCTTATGTTCCCCAGAATTCGATTGACCGTTTTTTAGGCTATAAAAAAGCACTTGAAGACCACAATATACAGTATGATCCTTCCCTGGTTTATGTTTGCGATCACAATACCGATTTTGAAGACGGTTACGAAAATGCCGAAAAATTAATGGCCGATCATAAAGATGTGGATGCTGTTTTTGCCGTTACGGATCTGGTGGCCATCGGAATTATTAAATATTTTAATGACAAAAAAATAAAAACTCCCGAACAGGTTGCCGTCTTTGGATTCAGCAACTGGTTTATGAGCACCGTCATTTCCCCAAAACTAACCACAATCGATCAGCCCGGCTATGACATCGGATATCGTGCTGCCTCGATATTAATTGATGAAATCGCCCAGATAAAAGAACATATTCCGGTAGTTCATCAGATTGTGGAACTTCCGACTCATATTATTGAAAGGGAATCTACGCAGAGAGGAATATAAAATGTATTCTAAATTCCTTTACTGGTCTGCATGATAACTTCAACAAATAACTGATCCGTATTGGTTTTGTAGTTTTTTTTCTTTGTGAAATTTAAATGTTTTATAGCCCCCAGCTTAGGATTGTTTTCGATCTGATTTAATAATGCAAGGCTTCCGTTAAAAGAACCTTCGAGGGTAAAAATATAACTGGTCGTAATAAATCCTTTTTGGGTTATACTATGAGGCTCCTGAAAATCTGTAATCTTAAGTTTATATTTGGTACTATACGAACTTAACTGCTTTAATAAATCATTCTGGAAAGAGTCTGAAACGTTAATTTCATACTGAGACAAGACCTGATCCAGCTGTTTCTCTTTTTGAAGAAGCTGAGCCACAAGATTAGGCATGTTACTATCATCTGCTATTTGCTGTTCCTTCTCTTTATATTCTTTGTAATACTGAATTGTATTTGAAATCGCGAAAGAATAACAGAAATAAAGGATTACAACAAATCCTGCTAAAAGCATTTTATTTTTATTGTTTGGTTTCATTTTATTTCAGCCTTATTTTGATGGAAAATTCAGTTTCGTTAGCATCGTTTTTTCCAAAATGTGCAATTAAAACTTTATCAATCCACTTGATTTTCTCTATATTTTCAATCCAATGTGTAAAATCATCATTGGAAAGTGTCGTACCTGTAACCGTAATGCTTTTATCTGTTGTAAGAACTGCTTCTCCTGCTTTTATTTTCTTTTCTAAAGGATTAAAAATTAATTCGGTCAACAAAATTGAAGACGGAATTTCTTTTACAATTTCATTAATAAGCAAGGAGCTTTGGGAAGCTGTTTTTCCAACGCTATTTTTTACTTTTTCCTCTTTTACTATAATTCGCTGTTTGATTTTACCAATATCTTCCAGGGATGATTTATTTACCAGAACTGTTTCAGTAGTTTCCTGTGCCAGTTTGTAATAATGTGTAAAAAAGGCAAAATTGATTAACAAAACAGCCAGTAAAACACCAATCATTATTTTTATCCCTTTGGCAAAAAATTGTTTCTGATTGTAGGTATCATATAATTCTTCGCTATAGGATATCACAGAACCTGAATTAGGAGAAGAATTTAGTATGAGTCTTAAGATTCCCGAAAAAGCCAGTACATGCCTGTTTTCGACTTCAAGGTCATTAATATCATAACTAATAGTGGAATCCTGTACATTCGAAGAAATAATTGGATTGTCTTCGACCTTGGAAATAAGCTGATTATTGGTAAAAATCTGGTCTACCTTTATATATTCAAGGATTTCAGATAATGAACAGATTCCCAGACTGATTCCTGAAATGATAATTTTTTGCTTTTCGTATTGATTGACTATTTCGTCAAGATATGTTTTTCGGGTAATCGCAATAACAGATTTTGTTTTTAAACGCCAGATTTCAAAATAAAATTCCTCCCAATTCGTATTTGGAAATGCTTTATGCAACAGTTTATCATCAGAAGGTTCAATACTTAAAACCTCTTTTTGTATCACCTGGTTTGTATTTATGACTAAAAAGAAAGGCAGTTTTATATCCCATTTTTCAGCTATTTTTTGAGAATAACTAACTCTGTCTTTTTTAGAGACAACCAATCCTTCTTTTTTTTCTTCAATCAAAATCAAGGCAATTTTTTCTTCACTTTTTAAAGTAAAATGCTCGATGCCAATATACTGTCTACCCAGTAAAAATGAAGTTATGGATGGAAAGGTCATTAATAAATAACGGTTGGTTTAATTAATACGCTTAATTTTTTCTTAGAATCTTCACGTTTTCGTGAACTAAAAAGCCATTTAAGAATCGGAATTCTGGATAATAAAGGTACTCCGGTTCCGGAATCGTTTTTTACGGATTCTTCTAATCCTCCCAACACAATTAAGTCTTGATCTTTTACTCTGATGATTGAGGTAAATTCCCGTGAATTGATTCCCGGAGGTGCATCTTTATCTACCTTTTGTCCATTAAAACTGGATTGAATCACCTTAATGTCCATTGTAATTTGTCCGTCACCGGATACCAATGGCATAATAGTTACTGATAATTCCGCATCAATGGGCTGGTAATTTTTAACTTCTGACGCTTGTGGAATCTGAGACCCGTAAAAATTTTGATTGGTTACCACATAATAAGTTGTTTCTCCAATAGACAAATAGGCTTTATGACCATTTAACGTTGATAGTCTAGGGGAAGAACGAATTTTTAAATTACCATTCGTTTCCATTGCTTTAAGACTCAGGTAAAAATTAGGCACCACTTTTCCAATATTTAACGAGCCAAATCCATTAAACCCTTCGATAATACTATTGATTGTTTTGGCGCCCAAATTAATATCGGCGGTAGGAAAAACTGTTCCGGAAGTGGTCACCGGTTTATCTCCGATACCTGCTTTTATTCCGGTTTCCACAGTGGCTGAACGGTTTACTTCTAAAAGCATCACTTCAATTAGAATAACGGGTACTGATTTGTCAATATATTTTATAAAAGACTCAAATCGTTCAATATTGGCCGCTGGTCCGTTAACGATAAAACTATTAAGTTCCTTGTCGATTTTAATATCCAGATCTTTTTTAACCTCGTCGGGAATAATTTTCAAAATGGATTCTGAAGGATTACTGCCAGAAGAGGACGAAGCTGAATTATTTGAAAAATTATTTTGATTCTGATTATTAGAATTCATTCTCGAATCAGATGAATTATAATTAGAAAAATTGTTTCCGTTATTATTATTTAATCGCCCTGCACTTCTGCCCTCTTTTGACGGATCACTCAAAATTTCGATAGAGCGATACATCAACGGAATCGATTTTATATTTCTTACCACTAATTGTTCCTTTGTTCCGAAATAATAAATGGAACCACTATTCATAAAGGTAAAAGAACCCGATCCGGAAGAGACTGATGAATTGTTACCCGAGTTAGTATTATATTGTGGCTGGGAAGAATTATTGTTTTGATATGAATTACCTTCCAGCTTCGTTTCAAACAATTTTACCAGTAAAGCATCGAAAGTGATATTCTTCGCTTTTACAGTGGCATTTCCGGCATTCTCTAAGGGAGTTGAAATAAACATGTCAACATCAAGTTCATGCCCTATATCATATACAATACTTGAAATTGGTGTGTTTTCAAAATCCACATCCAGCAGTTTTTTTTCTTTATCTACTACCGTAAAAAAGAAATTAGATTTTCTGGAGCGCTGCGGTTTATTTTGTCTGATAGCTGCATTTACATCCCCTGCTTCAGGAGTAAAATTTCCTTCAAGTTTATCGAAGACATAAAAATTATCCCTTGTTTTGGTCACGCTTAAATTATTCGCAAATGCCAGTTTATTCAAAGCGGCATCAAAAGGCATGTTTTTAATATAAACTGTTAACAATTGATTTTCCAAACCGGGAGCAAAGACGAGGTTTTTGGCACTTTCATCCATTATTTTTCGAAACACATCATACAATTTGTCTTCTTTCAGATTTAAAGAGAGCAAATTACCATCTGCGTAGTAAATGACATCAATAGCTTTTACTACGGGAGTTTCTAATGGTTTTTCGTATGTTTTTACGGATAAAATATTACCTGTAAATTCAATCGTCAGATTATATTCTTTACACAAAAAAATTAATAAGTCCCCAACTGTTACGTTAGAAAAATTATTGACAATGTTAATCTGACTTAAATTAGGAGCAACACTAATATTTAATTTATGAATCTGAGAAACCGCTAACAAAAAACCGGATAAAGAAGCCTCTTTAATATTAACGTTAACTCTCTCATTGAGTCCCGGCGCATCAGCTGTAATAGACTCAATGTTATTTTTAAGTTGCTGGATCCTGTTCTCCTGTGAGAATGAAAGCTGAAATGCGAATAGTAAAAGTAAAGTAATTATATTTTTCATGAAAAGATATCAAATCGTGAGATTTTGCTGTTTTATTTTTTTATAAGAGTAAAGAAAAGACTTCATCTATCGAAGTAATTCCGTCATTTATCAATGATAATGCATTGCGTTTTAGTGTGAAAATATCCTTTTCCTCGATGTAAGAATCAATATCAATTTGATTGCTTTTTATCAATGCGGCTAATTCTGATCCGATTGGTAAAATTTCGTAAATGGCTTTTCTGCCTGAATAACCCGTGTGATAGCAATGCTCACAACCTACTGCAACATAATGTTTGGAAATGTTTTTAGGAATCTCAAAATCAGTCGGAAAAATAGCTGTCTCTATATCTTCTTCGCTTTTGCAGGAGTCACATAATTTACGAACCAAACGTTGAGCTACGCTGATATTTAAGGTACTGGCGATTAAAAAAGACGGAATGCCCATATCTATTAATCTCGACACTGTCGCCCAGGCCGAATTGGTATGAATCGTCGAAAGCACCAAATGCCCGGTCAAAGCGGCACGAATGGCCATATTGGCGGTATTTACGTCCCGTATTTCACCCACCATAATAATATCCGGGTCCTGTCTCAGGAAAGTACGCAAAGTGGTTGGAAAATCAAGTCCAATATTCTCTTTTAACTGCACCTGAATAATACCATCCAGCGTATATTCTATTGGATCTTCAACCGTTAAAATATTAGTATCGGGAAGGTTTAGTTTTTTTAACGTCGCATATAATGTCGTTGTTTTCCCTGATCCTGTCGGTCCTGAAATCAAAACGATACCATTAGGTTTTTTTATATTTTGCAAATAGGTTTTTAATTCTTTAGCTGTAAATCCGAGAGCATTAATATCAATATGACTGGTGTCTTTGCTAAGAATACGCAATACAACCTTTTCCCCATGTAAAGTTGGTAAAACCGACACACGAATATCAAAATCCTCATAATCGGTTGTAATGGTAATACGTCCATCTTGAGGAAGTCGTTTCTCGGAAATATCAAGTTGCGCCCTGATTTTAATTTTGTTTACAATTACAGGATATTCTTCTGTTGCAATATGAAACTGTTCTTTTAATTTTCCATCCAATCTAAAACGTACACGGGCTCTTTTTTCAAACGGTTCAAAATGAATATCACTGCTTCCTATTTCTTTGGCATTCAGCACTATTTTTTCCAAAAAATCTGCCGTATAATGTATATCAGAAACATTATTAGAAGCTGTTTTCCGATAATTAGTACTTAAATATCGATTTATATTTTCTGTAGTGTCAGCTGCTAACTGAACAGGAAAGGGCAATAAAACACTAAGTTCATTCTGCAAACTTTGAAGGTCGGCGGTATCTGTTTTAAGCAAAACTGTTTTTTGGTCTACAGAGATGGGAACTACTCTGTAATAGTAGGCTTGCTCTGATTTAACAAGTTGTTGGAATTCAATTGGGATCTCAAATTTTTGCATTCTAATAGGCGTATAAAAAATTACTATCAGAACAAAAAGTTGCCATATAAACTACTGCAAAAAACAGTGACATATAGCCTGCCAAAGGAACTGTCTTAAACTGATTTTTCTTTTGAAAAACAATATGCAGGAGTAAAGAAAATACTAACGCAAAAACAAATAACACTATAAAAGAAACCGTTGCGAAACTAAAACTGATAAAAATAAAAAACAAAACATCTCCAATTCCTAAAGAATCTTTAAAAGACATTTTTCTTGTTTTCAGATAGATAAAGCAAACACCTAATAGAAAGGTAACAAAAGCAATATTCAGAATTGAATTTACAAAGACAAGTTCTATCGGAATATAATACAATTGAATTGCAAAAACCAGAATACCAGTTATTGGATAAAGAAACCAGTATACTAAACGGTTCTTATAATCCTGATATAAAATTGCCACAAATATCATTACTAAAATTAATTTCAAATACCACATTAATCTTTTGTAATTTGTTTTGGAACACCATTTTGATCTATTTCCCAAACATTAAAAATACCATTCCCATTAAAATCGGTTATTGCTGTAGCCTGTACTTTAAATTCTGTATCACTAGATTGTACTATTTCGTAAATATAATTTGCGCTGCCATTTTCTTTGGTGGTCTTTGGCGCTTCAAAATCTATTTCATTAAAATTCGGGCTGTATTTTGAATACATGAAATTATACTGCTTTTCGGCATTATATATTGCTTTTAGCTGTACCTGTGCCTCTACGCTTTTTGCTTTTGTGATCAGTGGCATTAGGTTGGGTAAAGCAATTAGAAGCAAAATTCCTATAATGGCCAAAACAATCAGCATTTCCTGAAGATTGAAAGAAGACAGTTTTTTAAATAGTTTTTTATCCAAAACAAGTATAATTTATTTTTGCAAATATATCTTTTTTATTGTGAAAACAATTAAGGTCTGCAGAAGAATATTTCATTAATCATGAATTTTATTAATAAGAAATAACCTATATTTGCAAAAAGAACAATCTTTACAGGATTAACGATTTAAAAACTAGACGATCAGTATATTAAAAATAAAAAAACGTATAAATAATTTATATTTCCTAACTCTTTTTAAATGTTTTCATTTTTAAGTAAGATTGAAAAAAAATTAATTTGCAACTGATAAGACAATCTTTTTTTAAGATATTTTTAATGCATAAATTACTCTTTTAGCTGCTGTAAAATAATTGCATAAAACGCAACAATTATCAATTCGATTTTTGTTAGTTTTGACAAAAAAATTTTACTAAAATTAAATTAAGAAAAACATCACTTTAAGTAAAAAAAAAACTTTCAAAAATTTACATTATGATCAAGAAATTAGTTGTTTTGACTTTGCTAATCTTTGTCGCTTGTCAAACAACCAAAATAAAAAATGAAACCTACAAAATTGCTACTTCATCCCCTGAATTAGGAAGTATCGGGCAATCTCAAATAAAAAATGGCGTCGAGAATAATTTTGCGGTGCGAACTTTACCTAAACTGGAGAATAATATTCGTGTTTCTATTGATATAGTTCCTTACAATAAACAATTAAATAAGGTTTATGCCTCAAAAGCCAAATACAATCAGAATCAGGCAAAAGTAACGTATGTTGACAGCTTGCCTAATAAACCTGAATTGGTCACTATTAAAATATTAGATGTAAATGGTTTGGTAAATGAGTTAAACGCCCAACATAACTCCGATGTTTTAAGATTATTACAAAACACTGAAAAAACGCAAATAATTACAGCTGTTGCAGTGACGTTTTCTTTGGATGAACTCACAAAAATAAGACAGGCAGATGCGTATTATTTAACCAATTCACTTGACAAGAAATATCTAATAACTTTATACAAGTCCGGTAAAAAAACAGACACTATAGATATCAGTACTCAAATAATTATCGCCTACCAATCGAGTAAGTTTTGCTGGGCACAATCGTCAAAAACCAAATGGTATATAGCGGATATTGTAAGCGACAACACCAATTGCAAAGGAAATACCAAATCTATCGTACCCAGAAAAGAGGAAGACAAAAGTCTTTTTGATATGTAAGTCCATTAGCAGCTTATATTCATTACACTACATTATTACTACAATTAAATTCAAATGAAAAAATTTCAGTTCTATACGTTTTTATCCTTCATCTTTTTTTTATCCCTTTTTTCATGTGAAGAAATCTTAATTGTAGATGATATTTCAAAAGAAGAAATTACTTTAATTGCTCCGGCAAATAACTCTGTTTTGTTTTCCACCGGAGCTTCATTCTCCTGGAACAGTATAGAGAATGCCGAAAAATATCGTCTTCAGATTGCAAAACCAAATTTTGCAAATCCGATCGAAATTGTTCTGGACACTTTGATCGCTAAAACCTCCTATACCCAACAAATGAATATTGGAAAATATGAGTGGCGCGTTAAAGCCGTAAATAGTGGCTACGAAACTCCTTATAAATCCAGTGCTTTCGAAATTTTGAACAACGAGGATTTCCAGAATAATACAGTCGTATTACTTTCACCGGGCAATAATCTGATAACGAAAAATGCCATTCAAAAATTAACATGGCAAACCATAATTGGGGCATCTGAATATCAGCTTCAGATTTATGACAGCACTAATGAGATTGTTAAAGAAAACAGCAGTGCTTCAACAAGTTTTGATTATATCTTTCCTGACGGCAATTTTAGCTGGAAAGTAAGAGCGAGCAATGGAACAAAGGAAACTTTATACACAACAAGAAAAATAGTTGTAGATACAAAAGTACCAAATACTCCTGTACTGGCAAATCCGGCCGATAAAAGCACCACTACTGCAACTGACATTAATTTTCAATATAGCAGGACTCCTATGACCGGAAGCGTTGAAAAAGACAGTATTTATGTGTACACCGAAAGTGCTTTGACAAATCTTAAATTTAAAGAACAAGTAACCAGCCCTTATACCAAAACACTTACGTCAGGTTCTTATTACTGGTATATACTGTCTTTTGATCAGGCTGGTAACAAAAGTAACAAGAGTAATGTTTTTAGCTTTACTATAAATTAAGTTGGTTTTCCAGATGGTAACTTAATAGTATTTTTAAGTGCAATCGATCAATCAGTTTTTTGATATCATTATAAAAAAAATAGAACTATAAAAAATTTAACAAAACAAAAAAATGAAAAAAATCACAACAATAATCATTATTCTAATCAGCTGTATTAATAGTGCTGTAAACGCTCAGACTTATTATCCTTTAAAAAATATAGAAACGAACCTCGCTCCCGTTTCAAACGTTAATGGGCAATGGGTTGCCGTTTCACCTTCTAACAATACTTTAGGGGCAAATTATTATCAGGGATTAAGTTTTGGTTTCGACGTAAATAATTATGCCAGCTTAGTTAACGGTGTTGGAACACAAGATCTTTATTTCGGAAGATGGCAATCTGAATGGAAAGGATGGAGAAAAATAGTAATGCAAAACGAAATTGGTAATGTTGGAATAGGTACCTCTGCACCTACTGCTAATCTAGAAGTAGTTGCTCCTTTACTGGATGGCTCCGAAACATTACTAAAAGTAAGAGTAAGCGATGCTGCTCAGGATTATTTTAGAATTTCTAATATGACTGGTGGTAGCGGACAATTTATTCCAACTTTATATGGATATCATGTTTCTGATAATCGACCAGCACTATATTTAACCGCTGCTGTTGAATCTGGCAATGATATTGGAATAGATCCCGTGATGGTATTTGATTCCAGATTACCTTTAAATGCTATTGCAACAAGACCTTTGTTTGCATGGGATTCTTTTGGCAATAGAAAAATGATTCTAACTTCAAACGGAAATTTGGGGATTGGCACTACAACCACTGGACCTCACAAACTGGCAGTAGAAGGATCAATCGGAGCAAGAGAAATAAAAGTACAGGCAACAGGCTGGTCTGATTTTGTTTTCGAAAAAAACTATAGTTTGCCAACTCTTGAAGAAGTAGAAAAACATATTAACGAAAAGGGCCATTTAAAAGATGTTCCAAGTGAAAAAGAAGTTCTTGAAAACGGAATTAATCTGGGAGAAATGAACTCTAAATTACTTCAGAAAATTGAGGAACTGACTCTGTATAGTATCGAGCAAAATAAAAAAATAATTGATCTACAGAAACAAAATGAAAAACTGTTAGAGATTGAAAAAAGATTATCTAAAATAGAAACTAATTCAAAATAATATTAAGCCACTAAACCTTTCAAAATTGAAAAAGATCATATACATTCTTACAATAACAGTATTAGGTTTCACGAAGATTTCAGCTAATTCTAAGTTCTATACAACTGAATATGAGACAGCTGTTACCTTTCCTGCAGCTTATGCTATAGGTGATTATATTGAATTTCTAAAAGTTAATCCTTTAGATGTTGCTGCATCAGGTTATTATCAAATTTCAATTAGTTATACCCGTGGAGGAGTTGCAGCTGCGGCAATACATCTGGCTTCAATTTCACACTCTAACCCTGCACTTTGGAGAGAAACAGGACGAATAAATAACAATCCGTATTCTGGTCTTGGTGTGAATTTTACAATAGATTGCAATACTGAATACAATAATCCTCGCTTCCGAATCAGAGCCATTAATACATTAGGAATAAGTGCTGATCTTATAGTTCATATAAAAGTAACTTCATTAAACATAAATGGAACTTTTACAGCATTAAATACTACTGGAAATGACTTAACCGTTTCTAAATTTTTACCGATGACAAGCGATTGGAATCTTTATGTTGGAAATGTATTTTCTAATGCCGGAGCCCAGATTGCAATTAAAGCAACTCAAAATGGGTATGTTGGAATTGGAACGACAATTCCTGATGAAAAACTTACTGTAGATGGTAAGATTCATGCAAAAGAAGTTCGCGTTGATCTTTTGAGCCCAATGACAGTACCTGATTATGTATTTACAACTGACTATAAATTAAAAACTCTCAAAGAAGTCGAGGAATATATTAAAAAAAACAATCACTTACCGGAGATTCCATCAGCAAAAGAAATAGAAAAAAATGGTCTGATGCTTGCTGAAATGAACATGAGTTTATTGAAGAAAATTGAGGAATTAACGCTATACAGTATCGAGCAAAATAAAAAAATTGAAGCACAGACAAAAGAAATTGAATCTTTAAAAAATTTAGTTTTAAGGGTTACAAAAATTGAAAATGAACTAGCCCGAAAATAATTTTAATGAAAAATAAAAAAAACATATACATCCTTCTCCCCATCGTATTATTCGTTTGGGGCGGAGTTTTGTATCAGGTTTTTTCTTTTACCAATACCGAAGAGGTGATTTCATCTGCCAATCCTGAATTTACTATTAAGCCTCTGAAGATAAAGAAAAGGCAATCTTTTGTTATTAACGTCAATTACAGAGATCCTTTTTTAGGAAAAATGTATGCTCCTCAAACGGCTTCAAAAGTAAAGTCTGCAACCGTAAAGAAAACAGTGCAACATCATGAAAATGTAGTGTGGCCTGTAATCCTTTACAAAGGAATGATTTCGGATACAAAAGACAAAAATAAAATTTTCATGCTTGTAATTGATAGCCACAATACGTATATGAGAATTGGAGATACCGAAAATGAAATTTTTCTAAAAAATGGTGACAAAGAATCTGTTTATGTAAAATACAAAGGGAATCTAAATCTTATAATGCTTCAGGATTGAAACTAAAGTTTAAAATAAGGTCCGGAGCTTTACAGTTTACCGTATTTATTTCAGTACTAATTGCTTTGCTCTTAGCTGGGTTAATTCTGTATGCCTATACTTTCATTTATATGAAAGAACAATCAAAGGGGGCCATAGAAAACATTCAGTTTTCGGATATCGGAATCAATGCGCTGTTACAACAGAAAGAGTTCACTACCGATACCATTCCATTAGATTTTATTAAAAAAGAAAATCAGACGGTTAAAATTCATTTGTCACAATGGGGCATTTTTGAAAAAGGAATTTCCACCTCGCAATTCCGGAAAAAAAAATTCACTAAAACTGCTATTATAGGAGGTCTTATTAATTCAGAGGAATCCGCAACCCTATTCCTGCAGGAAAGTTATAATGCACTAACTGTGGTGGGCAACACGGCCATTCGCGGTATAGCCTACTTGCCCGTACAAGGAGTAAATTCAGGTTACATTGGCGGACATAGTTATTATGGCTCACACCTCATTTACGGGTCGATTAAAAAAAGTACAAAAGAACTCCCGCAACCTAGAAAACAACTTTTAGAATCGGTTGAGTATAACCTCAATCAATACAAACCACTTACCGAGGATGATTATATCTCTTTGGAAAAAAGTTCAAAAATTATAAATTCTTTTCTGTTAAAAACGAAGGCAATATATTCACAAGACCCCATTATATTGGAAAACAAAACAATAACAGGAAATATTATCATTAAATCTGAAACCCTGATCAAAATAAAAAGAATAAGTCAATTAAAAGATGTCATTCTAATTGCCCCCGTTATAGAAATTGAAGATGAAACCATTGGTACTTTTCAGGCTATAGCTAGTAAAAGAATAACCGTTGGAAAAACATGCAAATTAAGTTATCCCTCAGCTCTGGTTTTGTTTCAGGATAATAAAAATAATCCTGACGAAGTTTCAACAAATCCGATGGATAATAAAATTTTTATCGATACAAAATCTGTTGTAAAAGGAAGTATATGTTACTTTCAAACCAAAACTAAACCCGATTTTCAGACCCAGATTGTTTTAGAAAAAGAAGCTATTATAAAAGGACAGGTCTATTGTAATGGAAATCTTGAAGTTAAGGGAACCGTTTCGGGATCTGTGATTACAAAGCAATTTCTGGCTAACGAATCAGGATCTATTTTTGTAAATCACATTTACAACGGTACCATAGAAAATCAAAACATTCCGAGTATTTACGGAGGAATAGTATTCGAAGAAGAGCAACCTAAAACTGTATTGAAATGGTTGTATTAAAAAAAATAAAATCTGCCACCCTGATTGAAGCTATTGTAGCAACAGTCCTAATTGTAATTGTGTTTGTAATTGCCAGTTTAATACTTAATAACCTGCTCTTAAATACTTTTTCCAAAAACACACATAGTATTGAAAACAGAATCAATGAATTGGAATATGAAGTGCAGCACAACACTATACAATTTCCCTATCAGGAAAGTTATAAAGGCTGGGAAATTACTATAGAACAGCAAAAAACAAGATCCGGCATACTGGTCAACTTTATGGCAACAAACAGGAATCGAAAGAAAGAAATAACAAAACAATTTGCAGTATGGCAGCAGGCAAAGTAAAATCATTTACACTCTCTGAGTTACTGATTGTTATGATTATCACGGCAATTGTGGTGGGTATGGCTTTTAGTGTTTTGCGATTGGTACAAAAGCAGATTCATACGATCCAGACCAATTTTGAAAAAAGCAGTACACTCGCCCTTTTTGAACAAAAACTATGGCAGGATTTTAACGAGCCCCATAATATCACCTACAATGAGCAAAAACAGCTTTTACTGATGCTTTCCGAAATAGACACGGTTACCTATTCCTTTCGGGATAAATATGCATTGCGAAATAAAGATACCATTCCATTAAACCTTTCTGTTCAAAAAATATTCACAAACGGAAAAGAGGTTCAAAACGGAAGTATAGATGCTATAACTTTATCTGCAGCGACTACGCTTAAAGATTATGAGATTTTTGTCTCCAAAAAAAATGATATAACCTTTTTTATGAATCAGGAAGATGGCCTTTAAAATAGAAAACACCCCTTCCAAAAAAGGGAATTCAGTAAAAAAAGCAAATAGTATTGAGCATTTGCTGAAAAAAGAAATTTCCTTTTTTGGTAATTCCTTCAATACTAAAAAGAAGCAGTCTTTTTATCAGGAATTAGCCGTTCTGTTAAAAGCCGGAATTACTTTTAAAGAGGGCTTATCGCTGATTGTAGATTCCCTAAAGAAAAAAGCGGATAAAGAATTAATCCAATCCATACTCAATCAGGTTGTAAACGGAAAACCTTTTTCCGAGGCTTTGTCCGGTTCGTCCTCTTTTACGGAATACGAATACTATTCGATTCAGATTGGGGAAGAAACAGGAACCACCGCGCAGGTCTGTTTTGAACTTGGTCACTTTTTTGAGCGCAAAAACGAACAGAAACGGATTATTATTGCAGCCCTGACCTACCCTTCTATTGTCTTAAGCACCGCTGTTTTGGTAGTTGCCTTTATGTTGAGTTATGTGGTGCCGATGTTTGAGGATATTTTCAGACAAAACAAAATGGAGCTGCCGTTTCTGACACAGGTAATTGTAAAACTATCAGTCGTAACCAAAACATACGGACTGTACTTTTTCCTGGCAATCATTCTTTTTATTTTTTCAACCCAGTTCTTTAAAGACAATCCCAAATACAAGAAAGCACTTCATTACTTTTTGATTAAAATACCTATTATAGGCTCCTTTATGACCAAAGTATATCTGGCGCAATTCACACAGGCCGTTACTTTATTGACCACGGCAAAAGTTCCGCTGCTGAATAGTATTCAGATGGTCAAAAAAATGATCCGTTTTGTGCCCCTTCAGGAAGCCCTCGAAAAAGTGGAGGAAAGTATCCTGAAAGGAAATAGCCTAAGCGGCAGTTTAAAGAACAATCCCCTTTTTGATAACCGAATCATATCCCTGGTAAAAGTAGCCGAAGAAACCAACCAAACCGAATATGTATTCAAACAATTAAGCGAACAGTACAATCAGGAAGTGATACAGCAATCTAAAATCATGACGACTGTTCTTGAGCCTTTTATCATTCTTTTCGTAGGGGTTCTGGTGGCGGTTTTGCTGGTGGCTATGTATTTACCAATGTTTCAGTTGAGTAGTGCGATTGGATAAAAAAATAGGTATTAACCTGTTAAAAAATATAATTAATAAGATAAATACAGTAATATTGCAAAATAATCTAATAGCTTTATAAATGAAAAACAAACCAATTCTTAATACAATATTTTTTATTACTTTCTTATTAAGTAATTTACCTGTTCTTGCTCAATCATCCTTTGCTCCAAAAATCACAAGTATACCTAGTTCTCCTGAAGCAGCACTACTGGGTAGATTTGGTGACATTCCGGTAGGCTATTACACAGGAACAGCTAATATTAGTATTCCTCTTTATAGTATTAAAGAAAATGGCGTTGAAATACCTATTAGTCTAAATTATCATGGCTCCGGAATTAAAGTCGCTGATGAAGCTACCTGGGTAGGTTTGGGCTGGAGTTTAGAGCCTGAGGGATCAATAATCCAGGAAATTAGAGGAAAAGAAGATTCCTTTGATAACACTAAAAATTACCTTGGTGGTTATGAAGGTGAGTATTTGGCATTTAGAACAAGATTGTTTGGAAATCCAGAATCTAACGAATATTGGTATGGAAAAACATATCAGTTAGGCTTTGAACATTGGAGAAAATGTTCTAATCAAGTTGCTTTACCCCCGGGCTATCCTTATGATGGACATGCTTTAATGGGGAGTTTGATGCAGGGACATGGAGAACCTGATATTTATAATTATAATTTTTCAGGTTACTCAGGAAAGTTTTATATAAATCCGGATACCAGGCAAATTGTCTTAATTGATAAAAAAGAAGAAATTATTTTTGAAAATTTAGGATCAAGCTTTAAAGCAACTACTCCTGATGGAAATATTTTTATTTTCGATATATTAGAAAAATCTTATGGTTTAAATCCAATTGGAGGTGTTGACTTTTCTGGTCAAACATATAAATTAAGTTCTGTACAATTAACCAATAATAAAGTTTTAAATTTTTCATATTCCAGCACCAATCTAGTTACCCAAAACTCATATCAAAATTCTGTAGCACTTAATTTTATTTGTAACACAAATGCACAGCCAGATCTTAACCCTCCCGTATTGCAAGGATACTTTTCGAGTGACGTAAAAACACTCAGTCAAATTAAATCGAATGAGGTTATAGTAAATTTTAACCTGGAGGAAAGGGAAGACTTAATACAAAGTACCTATAATACAGCAACCAATCCGAAAAGATTAAAATCTATTGATGTTTTATCTGTACAAACAAATAAAAAGGTTAAAACTTTTCAATTCGGCTATTCGTATTTCTTAAGTCAATCTTCCCAAACAAGTTTAGGAAAACGATTAAGATTAGATTCTGTTAAGGAGATTGGATACGATCAAAATGAAAATCCTGATAACTCAAAACCGGCACATTTGTTTCAATATGACATGAGTGTGACAATGCCGGAAAAAAATTCATTATCAGTAGATTTTTGGGGATATTATAATGGCCAAAGCAATACCGGATTACTTCCGAATATCGATTATTTTTATCCGTATAGTCTTTCTATGTTAACTTATCCTAAGGCCAATAGATTTGCGGATGATACAAAAGGAAAAGCTTACTTATTAAATAAAATAACGTACCCTACAGGTGGATATACCGAATTATATTATGAAGCTAACACTTTTACAAATCAATTTATTCCGGATAACATAACCATCAATAAAACACATAAATATCTAACCGTACAAGATAATAATAATGATGACTCTCTTACACCCAAAAACTTAACTCCTTATTTTGAATTAAGCAAAGCTGTCAGTATTCATTTTGAAAATAGAATTGAGGATGGAACGGCATTCCCCGGTAGTACTTCATATTCTTTATATGAACTTGAAGGAACATTTATTGAATTTAAGAAAATAAAAAACGGTGTAACAACTGTAATTAAAAGATGGGACCTGACTTCCGTTTATAATGTCGATTTTGAAAGAGATCATAGGAAGATCTGGGCAGAGGATATTTTGGTGCCTTATGATCCTGGTGCACAATATACAGTAACCACGTATTTACCCGGAAATAAATCTACTAAACCAAATGATACGTATAGGCTAGCTACAGCTAGATCAATCATACAGTATGATGATGAGACAGGAGTCGACACCAGCGTAAGTACAGGAGGCGGATTTAGAATTGCTAATATTAAGAATTATGCAAAAAGTGGACAAATGACAAGCAATAAAAAAATTTGCTACATTAATGAAAACGGAACTTCTTCCGGAAAATTACTAAATCAATTTAAACCTTTGCAGGATGTTACTATTTTTTGTAATACATGTTGGCCACCTAATGGTGGTTTAACAACATCGACATCAACAGCTTTTACGCAATATACTCTTTCTACGACTGACTTTGGAATGAGTGGAGGAAATACTATTGGTTACTCAAGAGTAGAAGAAATTGAATTATCAGAAAATAACGTAGATACAAATGGAAAAAAGGTCTTTACCTATTATAATAATACGAATTTAACCAAACCAGGATTTCCTAATATTGTCTATGCAAAAAACGGGCAGCTTTATGAAGAATTATTTTATAATAGTGGCGGCACTTTAGTAAATAAAAAATTCTATACTTATAAAAATTTGCAAAATTCTGCAATTACTTATGAAGGTGTCAAAATTATAAACCATAGCATAGGGAACGCTGATTTGGGAGATCCCTTTTCTGATGGTTCGACATCTTATGTATATACTTATGAAGCTTATCCCATAAATTCATATTGGTTTGCAACTGAAAGCGTTCTCACAACCAACTTTCTAAATAATGGTTCCTTAAGCACTAGTGAAAATTATATTTATAATGCTAAGGGAAAAATAAGATCTTCTATAACAACCAACAGTAAGAATGAAACTCTTCAGACAGACAATTTTTATGCGTCTGATAATGAAATGACAAGCAGTCCGTTTGCATTAGAATTGAAAAACAAAAACATGATCAATAACCCTTTACAAACGCAAACATATAAAGGCGGAAATAAGATATCAGATCAGATTAACATTTATGATAAAAGTGCTGCAACAAGTAATCTACTATCATTAAAGAATGTTTATGCAGCTAAATTCCCAAATTCATTACCCTTAATCACAGGAATAGGAAACCTTGAAAAAAAGGTCACGTACGATAAGTATGACGGCAAAGCTAATATTTTGCAATATAGCCTTGAGAACACCGGCTCTGTTTCTATTATCTGGGGCTATAATAAAACATTGCCAATTGCCAAGATTGAAAACGCCGACAACTCTAAAATTGCCACAGCACTAGGTGTTTCAGACCTTAGTGCTTTAAACGAAACTAATCTTGCAGCTATTAATGCTTTACGAAATAATAGCTCTTTTACTACTTGTATGATCACTGCCTACACCTTTATTCCTTTGGTAGGTGTCAGCACCATAACAGACCCTAAAGGTGATACTATAACTTATACGTATGATACTTTCGGAAGGCTTGCATTCGTAAAAGATAAAAACGGAAATATCCTTTCTGAGAACCAGTACAATTACAAACCATAAACCAAAAACAGCATGAAAAACTTTATAAAAATTATTTTGGTTTTATTTCCTGTTATGGTCATTGGCCAGACCAAGACCGAGAACTATATCAAGACGGTAACCTACAAAACAGCAAGCCTGACGACAATAACAACTCCCAGTCCTGCTCAGGCATCTCAAAATGTAACCTA
Organism: Flavobacterium cupreum; assembly: GCF_003996965.1. Taxonomy (GTDB): domain Bacteria; phylum Bacteroidota; class Bacteroidia; order Flavobacteriales; family Flavobacteriaceae; genus Flavobacterium; species Flavobacterium cupreum. Next base: position 74,951 of record NZ_QWDM01000003.1, read on the forward strand.
TTTTGACGGACTTGGAAGACCCGTACAGCAAGTTGCTGTGCAGCAATCCGATTCAGGAAAAGACATTGTAACTCCGATTGAGTACGATGGTTTTGGAAGGCAGGTAAAGGAATATCTTCCGTTTGCTTCGTCCCAAACCAATTCGGCTTTTATCAATCCAACAACTCTGGTTTCAGATTTAACCGCACAATACAAAACCAATTATGGGACTGTCAATGCCAACCCTTATAGTGAGAAACAATTAGAAGCTTCCCCTCTGAACCGTGTTCTGAAACAGGCAGCTCCCGGAAACGACTGGAGCATGGGATTGGGGCATGAGATCAAAATGGACTACCAGACCAATGTAGACAATGACGTGAGACTCTTCACGGCTACCACCATCTGTAATCCGACCTTAGGACTCTATACGATTTCTATTTCAGACAGTGGTACCTACTCCGCCGGACAACTGTACAAAACAGTTACTTATGATGAGAATACGGCAGCTCCGCTATCAGAACTAAATGGTTCAACTATAGAATTTAAAAATAAAGAAGGTCAGATAGTACTAAAAAGAACCTACGGCACTGTAGGAACCGGAACCACTAATGAAAAACACGATACTTATTATGTCTATGATGTTTATGGTAACCTAACCTACGTCATCCCGCCAAAAGCAACGGATCTTATTGGAACTGCCACAGGCCTGCAGGCTGACGTAACTTCATCAGCTCTAGTGCCTGCAGGGACTTCCTTAACCTTAATAGCTTCTAATTCGATTCGATTATTACCGGGATTTCAGTTTAAAGCGCAGGCAGGAAGTACTTTTAGCGCTGTTATTGACAATGGCAATCAAACTATTCTGGATAATTTAGGTTACCAGTACAAATACGACTACCGCAACCGTATGGTAGAGAAAAAATTGCCCGGCAAACAATGGGAATTTATTGTTTATGACAAACTAGATCGTGTTGTCGCTACAGGACCTGCTAATTCGCCTTTTTCGGATCTTACTTCAGTGGGATGGCTCGTTACCAAATATGATGCATTTAACAGGCCGGTTATTACCGGCTGGTTATCCGCTACGGTAACAGTGGCTACCAGGAAAATACTTCAGGATGCACAAAATGCCTTGACTTCAAATTTCAATGAAACCAAAATTGCCACGGCAACCAACACGATAGTACCCGCCACGACAGGAGTAAAATTCAGGTATGACAACGCAGCCTGGCCAACATCAGGATATCATGTAATGAGCGTGAACTATTATGACGATTATAATTTTCCCGATGCACCTGCCACAATTCCCGCAACTGTTGCAGCGAATACTGCCGGGGTAAGTCAGGTTGTTTATTACAATGCGACAACAAAACCTATAGGGCGTTTCACAGGATCCTGGGTAAGGGTTCCTGATCTGAGCACGAATTACAAATATGAACAGACCTACAGTCTGTATGATGAGAAGGCAAGACTGGTACGTTCCTATACGCAGAATTTTCTGGGTGGTTTCACCTGCCTGGACAATAAACTCGATACCTTCTCAGGTCAGCTGCAATATACCATAACCACACACAGCAGATTGTCAACAGACCCTGTACTTAAAACAACCGACACCTTTACCTATTCGGCTCAGGACAGGTTAAAGACCCACACCCATCAAATCGGGACAGGAACACTGGAAGTTATTGCCAATAATTCTTATGATGAACTTGGACAATTAATTTCTAAAAAGGTTGGAAGCAATACCCAAAACATCAATTATACCTACAATATCCGTGGATGGATGACGGGCATTAATGATGTTACGGCTTTGACCATAGCGGGAGATCCAAAGGATTTGTTCGCTTTTAAGATTAATTATAACAATACGCCAGGCATTACGGGTGGTAAAGCCCTATACAACGGAAATATTGCGGAGACGTTCTGGATCAGTACTTCTGAAACAACTCCGGTAATACGCGGATATGCTTATTTATATGATAATCTTAACCGACTTAAAACAAGTATTTATAAGCGCGATGCCGTAATCAGTAATACCATAATCAGTAATGCCTACAGTGAGAACCTGACGTATGATAAAAATGGCAATATAGGCAGTCTTACGCGTAACGGAAACAGTGAAACTGCCACACAAATTGATGCTTTGGTCTACACTTATACCAATAGCAATACCACCAACCAACTTTTAAAAGTAGTCGATAGTGCCCCCGCGGCTACTAAAATTTATGGTTTTGCTGACAGTGCCGCCAATACGGATGATTACAGTTATGATGCTAATGGCAATATGACTAAGGACAACAACAAAAACATCACGGCGATTACCTACAATCACCTGAACCTGCCAACCAAAATAACTTTTGCAACAGCAGGAAACATTGCTTATCTTTACAATGCAACAGGGCAAAAAGTACAGAAAATTGTAAAGGAGGATGCTAATGAAACAATAACCGAATATTTAGGGGGTTATCAGTATGTAAAAACACCTGCTACAACTACAATGCTTAAGTTTTTCCCAACAGCCGAAGGGTATGTAGAGGTTTCAGGAAGTTCTTATAAATATGTATATCAATACAAGGATCATTTGGGTAATATCCGTTTGAGCTATGACAAAAATCTTACGATTCAGGATGAAAACCAATATTATCCTTTTGGGCTACAACAAAAAAGACCTACTGATGTAATGGTAGCGTCTAATTATAAGTATAAGTTTCTTGGTCAAGAGCGTCAAGACGAGCTAGGACTAAACTGGGACACTTTTAGACATAGAAATTATGATTATGCTATTGGTAGATTTTTTGGAGTTGACCCTGTTTCGGAAGAGTATATGTCGATTTCCACTTATCAGTTTGCTCATAATAATCCTGTATGGAAAATTGAAATAGAAGGTTTGGAAGGAGCTCCCTCCAACGGAAAGCAAGATATTTCCAATCATGAACCAATTAAAGTTAAAAATACTCCTATGCAAGGTTTTTTAGGAGGAGGTTTAATTGAAACAAAGGTTATCCAGAAAACTACAACCGAAGTTGTTAAGGAGGTAGCAGTTGAAACTACTAAAAAAGGTGGAGGTCTTTTATTGAAAGGATTAGGTACTGTACTTGCTGTTTTAACTGATTACATGAGCCCTAATTATGGAGGACGTACAAGCGAGATGCCATCTAAATTTGGTATTGATGAAAAATTTAGCGTCAAAGATTATAAAATCGAGGAAAAAACAGTTGAAGAAACAGGAATAAAACGTTTTTTTGAAGATAATAGTAAACATGGCAAAGATAAGAAAGGTAGAGCAGGAAAAGCTCCTGAAAACCCTCAAGAAGTTCTTGATGATTCATTTGAATTGCCTGGAAATACAACGCGAAGAGTTGGTGTTGATTATGAGACTGGCGAGTTTAACGTTTTTGATGAGCATTCTGAAGGAAAATTTCATGGACATGTTAGAACTTGGAATGAATTATCTCAAGACATGAAAAATATATTATTAAAACAAAAAGTGGTTACTAAAAAAGGAAAAATAATTAATCAAGAATAAATGGAGTATAAAAATTATTCATATACAGATAAAAGTTCGATAGAATTATTGCTTCAGACAAACGATAATGAACAAATAATTTCGGCAATTATTGGAGCAGTAAACGGAATAGATGATTGGGAATGGTTGCAAAAATTATGTTTAAATTATATCAATCATTCTGATTATTGGGTTTCTAAGACGGCTATTTCTAGCTTAGGAGATGTTGCTAGAATACATCATAAATTAGAAAAAGAAAAAGTTGTTAGCCATTTAAAAAAAATAGTTAATGAAAAGTTATTAGGTTCTGTTAATTCCGCAATAGAAGATATTGATTTGTTTATCAAATAAATTACAACTCGCTCTGGCTCGCAGAAGAGTTCCCCCTGCTGGCGCGCGAGCGTCTCGCTCGTGAACGCAAAAGTCGACAAAGCATAAAAACAAAGAACTCGCAGTGATGCGAGTTTTTTTATGTTTCACTCGCTAGTGCGAATATCTAGTTCGTAATGACAAAGTATTTCTTACATTAGATGCAAAATCTAATAATGAGTAGAAAATACAAATTTGATAAGAAACTAAGGAGATAATGACCAAAATGTTTTAGAAATTAACATACATTGATGTTGATTGCGTTCACGAGCGAGACGCTCACGCTAGCGGGGGAGATATAGCAAGTTTACTTATCAAGAAGCAAAGATAGGGTCACAATTAAATGAACGATTTAATGATTCAGAAGCTGACCAAAGAGCAATTCATAATGCATACAAATTTTAAACTATGAAAAATAATTTTACCAGTTTAAGTATAATAAATTTTTTATTTTTTATTATATGCTTAATAATTTATTTATTGCCAATCTTTATTAATGGTGATACTAATAGAATATTACTTGGGAAGCTAACTTTTAACGTATTTTATCCATCTTTATTTTGTTGTACAGTACTAACATCTCTATTTATTATTAATAAGGCGAGAATTAGAAAAACTTTTTTGTTTTTGAATTACGTTGTTTTATTGTTTTTGTTGGTGTTTTTATTTAAGATAATATATGTTATTTTGTAAATCAACGGTGTGGCTAATCTATCACATGTGTTGGTGGTTAATTATTTCATATAATATTTGAGAATAATTAAGGATTTATAATAAAATTACAACAAAATAGAGTAGTGACACAACACTTTAGATTTATAACCTATTGAAATAGAATAGATAGCAGTGGAAATAATTTAAAGATGAGCAGTAATGCTCATCTGTTTTGTTTTAATATTGCCTAAATGATCTAAAATGAGTAAACATGCTATGCTAAATGGAAGTTTGCCACCAGGAAATAAGATATTTAGATAAAAAAATAAGATTATGAAATTTAGTATTGGACCACAGTTTTCTAGAGAATTTTCTAATGAAGACAGACTAATAGTTGATGATTTAACAGATACTTTAAATGGATGTATATCTGAAAAAAAATATAACTCAGAAATAGAGAAGATATACATCGCTGTTCTTTGTGTCTCTAAAGGATTCGAACCTTTTTTTAAAGCAAGACCTTTAAAAATATTAAGAAACGAACCAGCGATTGAGTACGAAATCAAACTAGAGTTTGAAACTTTTTTTAAAGCAAACAAGGAAGAAAAAATAACGATTCTGAATAATGAATTTCTAAATCAATCAAAAGAAATTTTGAGTGATAAGAAGGTAAAAAAATTTGATACAGATGCCTTTATTAATGACATTAGAGAATGTTTAAATAAAAATTAAATATGTAAAGCATAATTTTACCCCTTGCTGGCGCGAGCGTCTCGCTCGTGAACGCAAAGTGAATCAACAAAGCATAAAAAACAAAGAACTCGCAGTGATGCGAGTTTTTTTATGTTTCACTCGCTAGTGCGAATATCTAGTTCGTAATCGCAAAGTTTTTCTTACATTAGCTGCAAAATCTAATAATGAGTGTAAAATATAAATAATGAAAATATATATATTAATTATTGTGGTATTATTGCTTTCTTGTAATAAACAAAAGATAAATAGTCAAAAAACTTATTCTTCTTCAAATTATGAGAAGTATTACAACAAAAAAATAGAAGCTAAAAAACTTGCTGATAGCGCTTTAAAAACTGGAAATAAAATTTTATATGTCGAAGCATTTAAGAAATATGTTTCCATCAATTGTTATGAAGACTTTTTATATTATTCAATAAAAATGTCTGAAAAATATGATTTTGGAGAAGCCTACTTTGACACGTTTTATTTATTAACGCTTCGTGAAAATGATAGTGCCATAAGAGTAAACAAATTAGCCAATTATTACTTGTTTAAGGCATACGAAAAGAAGAATATTAATGCTGAATACGAAATAGAGCATATTTACCCAAATTTAAAATCAATACCAAAACCATCTTACTACTTAATTAAAAATGAATAATTAAATATTTTCTAAATTATAAAGTCCCCTTATTGTCCTAAAATAGGTTTACACAAAAGTGAAAAAATATGGAAGATATTCAAAAACAACATCTTCAAAATGGCAATCTAAGTAAGTATAGTGAAGAATTTAAAAGATTTGTTTGTAATGATTTTTAACTGGAACATGGACAAAAAGAGAAATATAAAATAAATATAACATTAGACGTACGAGATTAACTTATTGGCTGAAAGAAATAGGTTTTGACTATCTGTTTAAGATGGCACAAAGTCAGAGACATTTATGCAGCATTGATGAAGACTTCTGGGAGCTGAGTTATAGAATATCTCAATACAATCACCTCCGATGGTAATAGGTGACAAAGAAATCTAAATAAACACTTATATTATCTAAAAAAATCATGCTTACTATCAAAAATCGTCTAACATCATAGCATCATGGGATCTAACAGAATAGATAAAAATAACTTAACAATTATACTTATTCCAATATTTACTATAATCATTTATTATGCATTTATGTATACAGGTTTATTTATGATTTTTGATAAATTTTCAATCTTCTTGGTAAGATTTATTCGTTGGAAAAATGATAAACCTATTTCTATTTTTGATAGCATTATTACTGATTATTGTTTACTTGCATTGTTTTTTATAATTATATTATTGCTATTGTTGTATAGATATCGGAGGAAAAAAGAACTTAAAATTGGTTTTTTAATTTCAATATTAATCATGATGCTAATATTTTTTAAGTACTGTATAGCATTAATGTAAAAGATGGAATTTTAAAGATTGAGCACGTAAGCTTTCCAACGGGACTAAAATCCTTCTATACAGGGTATAAATTACCGGCCGTAATTTTAATAAATAATAGGAATATATAGGGTATTGAGAGTGAAACTAAGAATAAAACAACTTTAAGTAAAAATGGATATGGATTATAGAATTTTTAAAAATTTCCTTTTGCATATTTTAATATATATTGTAATTATTATATTTTTATTCAATTGCATTGATTTTTTTATACTAAATTTTTTGCAAGAATAAGTATTCTTACGCAGATTCGAGTTAAAATATATGTTTACAGCGTAATTACATTAGTCTATAGTACATATTTAATAAAAGAAACTGTAAGATTTAAGTTTATTGAGTATAGAATTAATTTAGTGGTTTTTATGTTATTACAAATGATTGTTTTATACATTTTCAAAAATTAAAACTTTCTTTAAGATATTTTTTAGTAAAGGAATTTTTATAGATTTTTATCCGAACTTCAGTACAATTTTAATATAGATAAAATATGAAAGCAAATATTATAATCATTGTTTTGATCTTAGCGCTAGCTTTTGCATGCAAAAAAAAGGAAGAGGTGAAAGTTTATTATTCAGATGAAAACTCTGGAACTTTTTTTAGGGAAAAATTATCAAATCAAAAATTAATGGATAGTTTAGAGAATCGTACACTATTTAATGGTGATACGCTAGCATATAATGAATTAAAAGGGATTTATTATATCGGTGGACAGAGAGTTACAGGATTGCTTTATTATTCTTTGATTATGTCTAATAAATATAATTATAAAAGAGCTTCCTTTGATGTATATGATATTCTAACACATGATAAAAAAGTTTTGGATGATAAAACAAAAAAAATGGCATATGATTACTTAAAAAAAAGCAAGTGAAATTGCAGTGCTTTTAGGTAGTGCTTCATATCAAGTCTTTTTATATGCTAGTAATGTAACGAACTGAGTAGTGTTTCAGAGTTAATTATATGAGATTGTAAATTCCCGCTCCCCCTGCTGGCGCGAGCGTATCCTCGTGAACACAAAGTGAATCAACAAAGCATAAAAAACAAAGAACTCGCATTGATGCGAGTTTTTTTATGTTTCACTCGCTAGCGCGAATGTCTAGTTCGTAACCGCAAAGTATTTCTTACATTAGCTGCAAAATCTAATAATGATTGTAAAATACAAATTTGGCAAGAAACTACAGTGATATGACCAAAATGTTTTAGAAATTGACATAAATGATGTTGATTGCGTTCACGAGCGAGACGCTCGCGATAGCGGGGAAAAAAAAATCAAAAATACTAGCAATACTAATCATTTTTTCCATTATAATTTTTATCATATATGGGCAACTAAAAAGTTATAGATATGAAAAAGAATTACTAAAAGATGGAAAAGTAACAATTGGAAAACTTGATAGTATTGAAGAACATCCTAAAAGAACTTATTTGCATGTATCATATTATATTGGCAAAAAAAAAATTATTTCTTTTGAAAGTGGTTTACACAAAAAAGTATCTCCAAAAGACATCGGCAAATTTTATAAAATAAAATATCTATTAAATTCTCCTGAAATAATTAGGGGAATTTACTCTCAACAGATTATCGATAGCATGGCAATATTAAAAGCAGGTTTTTCAAAAAAGGATATCGAAAAATAAGGGTAGTGTTCCAGATTAGGTGTTTTTATAAAGTAATGACGTAACCCCTTGCTGGCGAGCGTCTAGTTCGCGATCAAAATCAATAAATCAAAACTTTTTCTTTGGTAGTGCGAACATCTTTTTCCTAGATGCAAAGTATTTCCCCCTGCTGGCGCGAGCGTCTCGCTCGTGAACACAAAGTTAATCAGCAAAGTATAAAAAACAAAGAACTCGCATTGATGCGAGTTTTTTTATGTTTCACTCGCTAGTGCGAATATCTAGTTCGTAATCGCAAAGTATTTCTTACATTAGCTGCAAAATTAATAATGAGTGTAAAATAAAAATTTGGCAAGAGACTACGGTGATGATGGCCAAAAATGTTTTAGAAATTGACATAAATGATGTTGATTGCGTTCACGAGCGAGACGCTCACGCTAGCGGGGGAGCTGGGAGAAAAGAAATGACAGAACCTGTTTAAAATCGATGAATGATAATTTAAAAATGTATAAGGATAGAAGTGATTAAAAGAAAAGCAATAACTCTGGGCATATTAATGGTTTGTATATCTATATTTGAAAAATGTAGTTTCTATGATTCAAATATTTCTAGTACTATTCTGAATCATCAAATAATTTATGATTCTATAAATTATAAAGTAAAAAATTTTAATGTTAATTTATATATAACACTGGAGTTTAAAAATAAAAATATCGAGAGAAATCAGTATAATGACTTTTTATTAATTATTGAAAAAGATACTTTTCCCTTAATTCCGCAGGTTAACTATTTAAAAAAAGAGAATCATGGTCAGATACAAATCCGATATTTATCAAAAATAAATTTTCAATCTAATAGGTACGATAATGATTCTATATTAAATATTATAAAAAAATATAGCAAAGTAATTAATTCAAAAGGTAAAGAAATTAATAAAAATAAAGGATTTATTATTGAGCCACTGATACTTTTACATATGCCTAAAAATAATGGAATAAAAATTTAAATCTTACCCGCTCTCCTAATTGTTCCTTATGAAAAGCTGCGCAAATGTTTCTAGACTGCATCCAAAAGTTTAGACGAATTTATAATTAAATTTGATAAAACTCTCCTGACTTTTAAGATTAGTTGTTAATTAATACTGATTTGATATAGCTACTAAAATTCTACGAAAATGGTTTTAAAGTCAGAGATTTTATGAGATTTCTGTTTTAATTATATTTGTTTAAAATGACGCAAAGTCAGAGACAGATGCGCAGCGTCGATCAAGACTTTGGGGAGTTGGGGGGTGGTGATATTTTAAGTCTTATCGCGCATGAAAGAGGACAACATATAAAAGATTGTTTAGATTTGGGGAAGGGAATTTACAACACTCGTTTTAAGTATAATGCATACCTGAGGCAATTTCAGCTTGAGTCCTGGAAAAACACTTACAGACTTATGAAGATGAAATAGAGCAAGTAGCAGGACAATACGTTCATTATTAAAAAAATATTTTGTCAAATGAAAAAAAACATAATACTAATATTTATTATTTTTATCTTTTCATGTAAGAATTATAAATCTTACGATAAATATTGTATAAAAAAGATTGAATTTATAAATCAAAGTCGAAATTTAATTCCATCAATCGTAAAGATTCAAATTGAAGATTCAAATGATAGTTTAAAGAACTTGCTAGCTTTAGGTAAGTTAAAAAAAGTCATTTTGTATTCCGTAAAAGCTAATGATAGAGATTTCTTTTACTTAGCCCCTTTCGGTACTGGTAAACAATTTAACATAGAAGGAGAGGTTATAAATTTATCTTTAATGACAACTTTATACGAAAAAGAGTTTGGTAATCGGTTATCAGATATAGAAATTGAAAAAAAGGTTAATGGTGATATTGGTTTGGTAGTAGATAAAGATACAATTGTAATAAAAAAATGTGAAACCATTTCAGATTAAAGGTACTTCATAATCAGCAATGTAAGATTTCTTTCATTCCCCCCTGCTGGCGCAAATGTCTCTGACTTTGCGAAAATTTTTTTGTATCCTCATGAAAATTAAAACCTGATAAAATTATCTCGACTTTTAAAATTAGTTCTTAATGAATGCTTATTTGATATAGCTGATAAAATTCTAAGAAATAGTTTTAAAGTCAGAGACATTTTCGCAGCGTCGATGAGTACTCCAGTAAGCCGTTAATCACCCCTAAAATTTTTCGATTTAAAAACCTTTCCCTTATCCGTAATCATCAGACAACTATACGCCGGATATTTATTGATTAACTGAAGTCCGGCATCTTTTCCGAGGACAATCAATGAAGTACTGAAACCATTTGCCATTTCCGCGCTTGGTCCGAACACGGTGACGCTCACCAGTCCGGTTTCGGGATAACCCGTGATAGGGTTGATGATATGGGAATATCTTTTACCGTTTAGTTCTGTGAACTTTTCATAATTACCGGAGGTGGTAACGGCTTCTCTTTTCAGGGAAAATGTTTTGACGAATTTATCCGTATCAAATGGGTTCGTTATGCCTATAGTCCATTCTTTTCCATTGGGTTGTGCTCCCCAGGTGGTGAGATCACCCGAAGCATTTACAATGCCGGCTTTTACGCCTTTGGCTTCCATCACTTCGCGGGCTTTATCGGCTGCGTAGCCTTTTCCGATGGATCCAAAACCAATTTTCATTCCGGGTAATTTCAGGAATATCGTCGATTGAATACTGTCTAAGACTATGTTTTGGTATCCTACTTTTTCGACTGATTTTTTGATTTGTTCCGCTGTGGGCATTTCAGTCATCGAACCGTCGAATTTCCACACTTTTTCCAGAGCGCCAAAGCTAATATCGAATGCGCCGTTTGTCATCTTCGAAATGGCGATGGCTCTCTTCGTCAGATCAAATACTTCTCTGTCTACTTTTACGGGGCGAATACCAGCATTTTGATTGACTTCGGAAACCTGAGAATCTGACTTCCAGTCCGAAATAAGGTTTTCGATACGCGTAATTTCTGCAATGGTTTCTTTTATCCTGGTTTCAGCCGTCAGGGAGTCTTCTGCTACAATGGTAATATCAAAACGGCTTCCCATCAGCAAGGTGGTTCTTTTTCGCAGCACTTGTCCTGTGCAGGCAAAACTGTACAGGAACAGACAAATTGGAACTATATTTAGTGTTTTTTTTAACATGCTTTCAAGCTTAATAACAATCTGCCAGTACTTGCTTTTTTGTTTTATAAAACGCCAGATCATTTCCGGTTTTTTCATTGCAAATGGTGTCCAGGACTTTTTCTATATCCTGTTGCATGGCAAGAGAACCGCAAATCATAACTGTTCCGCCCTTTTGCAATAAAGCAGCAAAAAACTCCGCATCTCTTTGAATCAAATCCATCACATAACATTGATTTTGTTCGCGTGAAAAGGCAATGTGAAAATCTTTGAGATATTGCTTGCTGATGTGATCGTTTGCGAATTCTCTGTATGCAGAAACCGATTCCGTTTCGTTTCGGAAACCACAATACAAATGACAGGCTGTTTTAGCTTTATTCTGCTCAATCATTCCCAGAAAGGGTGCAATTCCGGTTCCGTTTGAAATCAGAGCCACTCCCGCACTCTTTTTAGGAAAATGAAATCCTTCATTATGCATAACGCGTGCTTTGATAACAGAACCAGGCTTAAGATCGTACAAATAACCGGATCCTAGACCGTGCGGGTGCAATTTTACGGCTAAACTGATATTGCCCTTGCTCTTCCCTATCGAATACAAACGATCTCTGCCATCGCCCACCGGATAAATGGCCAGCAAGTCTCCCGAGGTAAATTTAGTCCGCATTCCGGCACGCAGGGTGATCCTAAAGGTATGATCGGTTTCGGAAATCGCTGTTTTTTCCAAAACAATCATCTTCTCCACTCCTCTTGGCTTTTGTGCATATGTTGCCGGTGTCACAGCTAAAGCAATGTCTGTTTTTTGGCTCCATTTTTTCACCCATTCTACAAATTGCTTCGGCGACTTATCGTCAACGGTATGGAGTTCCATAAAATTGCTGCTCCATGATTTCTGAGCCAGAAATTCTTCCGCTTTTTTCGCAAAACCACAAAAATCAGGATATGATTTAGACCCAAAACCAACAATGCATACTGCAACTTTTTGTTCCTGCGGATATTGATCCACCAGTGATAGAAATTTTCCTCCGTTAGAAGGCGCATCCCCTAGACCGTGTGTCGAAGTAAAAATGATGAGATGTTCTGCTTTTGGAAATTGGCTGTAGTCATTTAAACCACCCAGATAAGAAGAAAAACCTTTGTGCAGCAATTGTGTGTGAATCGCATTCGCAAAACGGAAAGTGCTTCCGTTTTCTGAACCGGCCAGTATAATGAAGCGACTGTCTTTTGCGGTATGTCTGTTTTTGATCCTGGTTTCCCTGCGACGCAACGTCATGGCAAAGCCTGAATAAATAAAAAACAGAATGTTCAGGGCTGCAAGGGCCAGAACAACTGCCCAGATCGCATTGGCGCGTCCGGTATGAAGATCCAGACTCAGATTTTCAAGCAATACCGTTACCGGATAACGAACTTCACTTGCAATTTGCCCTGTAAACTGATTGACCTTCAGCTCCCTATCGGTAAGTTTAAGTATAAAAAACTCTTCCGGATCCTCGGTATCAAAAGGAAATTCTATTTTCTGAACATCAGAAAGTTTTGTTTTTTTGAAAATCTCAAAATCCGCACTATTTTGCTGTTTGGCAGTTTTAGTATTAACCTGAATTTCTTTCTCACTTATTTTACTTTCCGGAAAAAGCTTAAATCTTTGCATCGAAAGATACGTTCCGGAAAGCGCCATTATCAAAATCGGAATAAGCATCAGCCTTCCCAGAATGACATGGTAATATTGGGCAAAATTGTCTTTAATGATTTTCGAGAAAAAACGACTTAATCCCTTTTGTCTCTGTAGTACCAATGCGGTACCGGAAATGGCAATCAGAAAAAGCAAAAAAGCATTCACCCCAATAAAAAGCCTTCCGGTTTCGTGTAAAAACAGGGAACGGTGAAGCGAAGTGATCCATTGGATAAAAGCGTTTTTCTTTTCGGCCTTTCCTATAACTTTGCCGGTTACCGGATTGATATAGGCATTAACATCGTTACCCTCTTCATCAAGACCTTTTAAGGTAGTAAACTGATTGTGATCTACGCTGATTTCGCTCACTTCGAGATAATTCTTACTCAAAGCAGGGATAACAGCTGCAACGGATATATTCTCAAAATTATCAACACGGTAAGGCGGTATTTTCTCCCCTATTGCATCGGCAGCCAGTACCACTCCGGTAACTGATGTCAAAACAAGAAAGAGTGAAGAAAATACCGCCAGTGTTAAGTGTGCATATCTCCAGACGGATAATGTCATATGCCTTATATATTGCTAAGTTTTACATATCTTATGTATCCTTTTCCCTCTGCTTTTTCGGTAATTGCTGCAGTTGTTAAAGGTATTTCGGCATCTCCCACGTAATATTTCTGGTCTTCAACCGCGGTTTCAAAACGTATTTTATAGCCTTTATCCATTTTTGAGTTTTCGATCTCGAATACCGTTACACTGCGGTCTCCACCCGTAACTGAAGCACCTGTTTTAGCACTTACATCCGGTTTTTTAGTATTGAATTTATTCCATTCCTTCAGGCTTTTGTACCATTTTTTATCGTCGCCCATGATATAAAGCGTTTTTTCATATTCTCCTTTAGCATCAATAAGGGATACAACCACATAAGCACCTTCCCCAACATAGTTTGCCATTTGCAAAAGGCATTTGTATTTCGTGGTTTGTGCTGAAGCCTGAAATGACAAAAGGCCTGCAATTACTGCCATCAGACAGATTTTAGATAATGATTTCATTTAGTTTTTATTTTAAAAAATCAACAGATATATTATTCTTTTTCAATAATTCGTTTTCTTGTGCCAGACTAAAAGCCGTTTCATCAAATTCGGTTTTAAGGTCTTTTTTAGCCCCGATTGACAACAAATACTTCAAAACAGTATCGTCTTTTGCAATCATTGCCGCCTTGTGTAATGCCGTTAACCCTTCTTTGTTTTTGGCATTCACATCTATATTCAGTCCGTCGAGTTTTTTCAACAGAACGATATTATTTTTGGCTGTAGCAGTATAATACAATGTACTTCCGTCTTTTTGCTGCGCCGCAAAGTTAATCCCTTTACTCTTTAATAAGTTTAATTTCTCATCGAAATCATCTTTTTGCGCTCCGCCTTTTGAACCTCTGTACGATTCAATCAGATAATAGGCGAGATTGTTTCCTGCACTGTCTGTAACATTGATATCTGCTCCCTTGCTTAAAAGTAATGCCACAACTTCTTCTGAACTTCCTTTCACCCCTGCTGTCAAAGCTGATTCTCCCTTGGCATTTACAGCATTGATATTTTTTACTTTTGCGGCTAAAGTTTGTATTAGTTCAATGTCTTTTCCTTCTGATGCAATAATTAAAGGGGTATTGCCATCTTTATCAGCCTTATTAACATCTACGTCTTTATCGATAAAATATTTTATAATTTCGGACTGCTTTTCCTTACGTGCCAGGATGTGAATCACCGTCTGACCATTTGAAGAGGTCGCTGTGGGTTTAAGTTTAAGATCCTCCACTAAATATTTAAACGCTTCGATTGGGTTTGCACTTCTGCGCATTCCCTGAGCGGCTGTTATTAGGGCATAATCGGTATACTTCACTCCTTTTCCTGCGAGTGTTTTTAATAATTCAATATTTCCGGATCTCGCCGCATAATCAAAAGCGGTGTGCCCATTCTTATCAACCTCTTTGAGCGATAATCCTTTCGATACTAAATAGTTCGTAACCGTCAGGTCTTTATCGGCAGGGACAGCCAGCAATAATAGCGTGGCTCCGTCATCGTATTTCTTTTTCGGATCGATTCCTGCTTTAAAAAAAGCGTCAAATGTGGCAGGGCTCGTTGTTCCTGTCCCGGCAGCAAAGGCAATTGGCGTGGCGCCATGACTGTCTTCGAAATTAACATCGGAACCTTTAGCAATAAGGTATTCCACTAATTCTGTATTTCCTTTGTAGGCCGCCCAATGCAGGTAGATCCTATTGTCGTGCGTTAATTTTGTTATTTCGTTACCCGGAAGTGTCAGTAAATATTTGATATCTTCGATTGGTGCGCCATTATTGATAGCCAAAACAACCGGATCAAAGGCATTTACATTTAATTCTGCAGGGTTATTTCCTTTTTCTATTTCCGATTTTAAAGTGGCCAAATCCGGAGCCGTTTTCCAGAAATTCTGGTCTAAAAGTTTATTTTCCTGAGCGTTAACCTGTAATGTTGCTGCAAATAGTGCAGTAAGGAGTATTTTTTTCATAATGTATACAATCAATGAATTCCTAATCTGTTTAACGAACTTTCCACTGCGGAATTTCAAGGGCGAAAGTTAGGTCTTATTTAGAATATTTCAAAATAAGGATTCGTAAATGTGTTTTATTTTTTCAATAAAATCAATATCAGATGCAACACAATGATTTACAGACTCATCTCTTATCTAATTTATTTCAAACACCAAAAATCAGCGTTATTTCGGACTTAAAACATCAACTTTCGACTGATATTTAGCTGCTGTTTTAAGGACTTCCATTGAACATTAGAACAAGCATCGTCATTTATTTGCTTTTTACAGGAGAAAAATAAAACTTCGCCAAATAAAAAGTCCCGACTCACGAGCGGGACTTTTTAATCATCGTATAATTAAATAAATTATAAGTAAAGTGTTGATTGTAATTCACTGAATATCTGATTTCATATAAAAAATAATTGCATTCTTTTAGAAATCAATGTTTTCCTGACAAAAGTTTTGAATTTCTATTATTCTTTGGCAGCATTCTCAAAGCTGCTTTTTAATCGGTATTTGTTGAATACAATAAAAAGAATCGTAACGATTACCAGTAGCGAAAGATCTGCCACTCCAAGCAATAACTGACTTTTAACTTTGAATAAATTCGCAAATCCGTAACTGAATACAGAACTGATCATGTACATAACACCACCTGTAAGGCCACTGGCCACTCCGGCATTTTTAGAGAAACGGGTCAGGCAATAGCCATAAATAATATTAAAAATAAAACCTCCGGCGATATGAATGCCAATAATAAAACCAATCAAAGTATAAATATTGGTCAGTAAAGAAGAGGTGAAAATCATCAGTAACACTAATACGATCTGAATACCAAACGCGATTCCGACTTTCTTTCCTAACGGTTTTTTTAGTAGAGCTTTTGCGATAATTCCGCCTGTCATCAGCGATAAACCGGATAACAAAGAAGTATACCCTGTCGTGATGGCCGAATGGCCCAAAACACGTTCTATGATAAAAGGACTGGATAAACTAAAGACGACGACAATACCAAAACAGATTCCGATAATGATTAGTCCCAATGTAAAATCAGCAGTTTGAAGCATTCCCTTATATGTTTCTGCAATTGATTTTAGTTTGAAAGGATGATAATGTTTTAAGGATTCGCCACTATACATAAGTTCCAAAATCAGGAATACTAATGATAGTCCGCCTAAGAAGTAAAAGTTGGATCTCCAGCCAAAACTGTTTTGCAGATAGCCTCCCAGAAACGGAGCCATAATAGGCGCGCAGGCCCAAATGATCGAAAACAAACTGATATAGCTTTTTAGTTTTCACCAGCAAAAAGATCTACAAAATACGCTCGCTTTCCGACTACAATAAGCGCAATTGTGATTCCCTGAATAATTCGCATGGCATAAATCACATAAATATCAGGGACCAGTGCAATAACAAAACTGGTAACCGAAAATAACGCCAGTGATACAAGACCAATTTTATAACGGCCGAAACTGTCTAAAATACTTCCGATAAAAAACTGGCTGATACCAACACTAAACATAAACAACACCAGTGAAAGCTGGACTGCCGCCGCCGAAACATGCAGGTCATTGGCCATTGCCGGTAGTGATGGCAGGTAAATATCTGTAGCAAAGCCCGATAACGGAATCAATGCAAGGGCCAGTATTGTACTAAAGCCCTTGTGATTTTCTTTTAAAATTCTCATTTCTATTTTGATAAATTATGCTCCGTGTGCTTCCTCAGAAACGCTTTTCCATTCCTCAAAGCTAGCCAGACGTTCTTCATATACTTTTTTGACTGCCGGATAAGCAAATGCACCCAGTAACAATCTCAAAGGCGGTTCTTTTTCATCTGTCAATTTCAGGATAACAGCAGCCGTAGCTTCCGGTTTGCCAAAAAGACCCGGAGTTGAAACCGCTTCATTAAAAGCTTGTTTTACAGGATCGTAAACAGCCATACTTTGGGTCTGAACAGCAGATTCCCCGGACCAGTCCGTTGTAAAGCCATTAGGTTCTACCAGGGAAACATGAATTCCAAACCCTTTTACTTCTGTAGCGAGTGTTTCACTAAATCCTTCCACGGCAAATTTAGAGGCATTATAAAGTCCCAAAACAGGCAGTGTTACGAGTCCTAAGAAACTGGATACCTGAATGATATGACCGCTTTTTTGTTCACGCATAATGGGCAGTACAGCTTGCGATAACCAAAGCACTCCAAAAAAGTTGGTTTCCATTTGCTTTCTTGCCTCTTCTTCTGATGTTTCTTCTATCGTACCGAATAAACCATAGCCGGCATTATTGATCAGGACGTCAATTCTTCCAAAATGTTCTTTTGCTTTGTTTACGGCTTCAAAAGAAGCTTTACGGTCGTTGACATCCAGTTGAACCGGCAGTACAAGATTCCCGTATTTATCTTTTAAATCCTGTAGTGCTTCGATGTTTCTTCCAGTTGCCACTACACTATCACCGCGTTTTAAAAATGCTTCTGCCCAGATTTTCCCAAATCCTCTTGTGGCTCCTGTTATAAAAATTACTTTTGACATTGTTATTATATTTATTATTAAACTTTATTTTAAAATAGACCGAACGGTCTAAAAAACAGCAAAAAAAATATTTTAGATTACATATTTTATAAATTCGCTTTTTATGCTGTCCAGCACAAGCACCATCTGTTGATTTCCGACTAATTTACCGCATAAAATGGCACCTTCAATCATAGCAAAAACTTTGATGCTAAATTGTCCGGGATCCAGTTCTTCGGATAATTCCTTATTTTTTATGCCGTCTTCCACTATCATATAAAACCTTTTCTGGGCAGAAAAGACTGCTTTTTTGACCAGTTCTTTCATACCCGGATTGGTATCATCTGCCTCAGTACCAAAATTTAGTATCGGACAGCCCTCCATCATGCTTTCATCATTCTGATACACATCCAGTAAATTGAAAAGCTTCGTTTCTGCCGAGTTCCCTTTGGCTACAGCTGCGTCTAATTTGTTTGCCAATTTTGATCTCAGATAAACAAATGCCTCCATGCAGATCTCTTCTTTGCTCCCGAAGTTTCCGTAGATTCCTCCTTTGGCTAATTTTGTAGCTTCCATAATATCGGTAAGAGAAGTTCCGGCCATTCCTTTTTTATTAATTATGGGTGCCGATGCTTCTATGATAAATTGTCTCGTTCTTTCTGCTTTGCTCATGATCTTTTCCTTTTGACGGTACAAATATAGACCGTTCGGTCTTAAATGCAATTTATTTTAACTTTTTATTTCAATACTTGTTCTTTTGTGTCAGAATTAACTGCTCAGGAGATATTCGTTAATTTTCGCTTTTTTTACACTGCAAAAGAGTTCTTTCAGGAAACAAAAAAAAAGCTTCTATTCATTCGAACAGAAGCTTTTTAAACAAATTAATCTCTCTTTATTCAGTATTACAATTTTTATTTTTTATCTGATAACCCTCGGGTTAACCATCCTCTTTTATTCGCTGTTACTATGGCATAAGGAGTAATCCAAAATAAACTGAACGTATAAAAGATGCTGTAGGAATAAGCCCAGAAAGAATCTGCCACATTATATCTTTTTGCATAAAATATAACCGGAAAAGTAGAAACAATCAGAATCCCCAGTAAGGTTGAACTTAAAAATAACAACGGGTGTGTCGCTATAAAAATCAACATAAAAATCAGGAATGGGTACGCTAAAATGATTTTTAAAGACTGGTTGATAAACAAAAGTCTTGCCCCAAACTTAGATCCTTCTCTAAAATCCTTAAAAACATATTGTGCCATCATAAGGTTCTCACGAACATTACTTCTGCTCCATCTGATGAACATTTTGTATAAACCGGTGTATTCTTCAGGAACATTGGTAAGTACATAGGCATTTTTCTGGAACAACACATGAAGTCCCTGTTTCAGGATCATATTGGTCATCGCACGGTCTTCACCAATGTCTGAAGGTTGTCCCATAAAAGTCTGGTTGATCCATTCCGGAAGGCAGTTCAGTACGGCATCCCTGCGGTAAGCTGCTGCTGCACCCGGAGTGCAAAGTACAGATCCTAACATGCTTTCAGCCGAACGCATGAATTCAAAACTCATTACAAAACTTACGTTTAACATCTTAGGAAGTAATGCTTTTTTATTGTTCAATACCTGAACATTTCCTGCCACTGCCCCGCATTTTTCGTTTACCACAAAAGGGCTTACCAGATTCCTTAAAGTATCTTTTTTTACAATGGAATCACTGTCGACTGTTACAAAAATTTCTCCGGTACCCAGTTCAAATCCACGGTAAAGTGCGTGACGTTTACCAGCGTTTTCAGGTTGTTGGAAAATAGTCAGACGATCGCCTAATTTTATTTTTGCCTGCTGCATCCAGTACCAGGTATCATCTTTACTTCCATCATCGATGGCAAGGATTTGTAATTTTTGCTCCGGAAAATCACTGTCAGCCAAACTTAATAAAGTATCCCAAACCAGTTTACCTTCATTGTAGGCAGGCACTATAACCGTGCAGGTTGGCAGCAATTCATCACTAACCGATTCAATTGGTTTATAACGGAAATAGAGGAATAAATTATAGACAAAGACACCGCTTTGAAAAATGAATAACGCAATGGCTAAAATCAGGAAAGGAAATCCCCAGGAAGAATTGATTCGCTCTATCTGAAACTGATCAAAATCAGGCTGGAACTGATACACCATAAATGCACCGGTCAACATTAGGGCAAAAGTACTGATGAGTACTATTAATCCCAACGGACTTGACGTTTTTTCAATGGTTTTGCCTGATGTTGGATTGTTAATACGAAAAATGGAACTGCTTATAGAATGTCCGTTATTGTTTGTATTGTCGCTTGTAGTATAAAATTGATCTGAAATAATTGTTTCACTTTTCATATTGCACTTCTGTTGATTTGTATGGTATGGCTTTTATAATTTTCCCGTAAACAGGAATTCACACTATCACATTTAGCAATGCATGTGCCATTACGCTATAAAATACATTTTGAGGGCTTTACGATATTCAGGTGCAATTTAAGCTGTGTAAAGTTTACACACTTGTACAATGTTTATACAGCTTTTGTGTGTATCCGGCAGTCAAAATTCCCAACAAATACAGACGTTTTAAGATAGTACATCTTTGTTTTTCGATTTTGAAAAGTACTCAAAATGATGACCGGAATTTCTTCAATACTAACGACAAAAAAAAGGAAATAGTATCTGGCTATTTCCTTTTCAAATTTCAAAATTCAAATTTACTCTCTACTCTTTATTCTATATTCTAAACTCTATATTCTAAACTCTAAATTCTGTACTCTATACTCTCTAATCTATATTCTGTACTCTCTACTCTTTTAACATTTTTCAACAAATTAATCTTTCTCCCCTTTTATAAACTTTCCTTCTTTAGAAAATTCGAGGTCAATTTTGTTGGTTAAATCCACATCCAGGTCTTTGTGTCCGTAATCAATGTGTGTGATTTTTTCGTTCGGATAGTTTTTAGCTACATAGTCTTTGACGGAAGCCGGAATGAATGCAGTCGGAATTGGTTTGTCACCGCCATCCACCTCGCGATATGAACCATCTTTCCAGAATTCTACTTCTGTTCCGTCTTTCAGTTTAACTTCGTATCCTTTTTCACCGTGTTCTGCGTCTTTTTTCGCGACGTCTACCGTAGTGTTGCTAAAATGTTTTTTCAGAAAATCCTGAGCCGGCTGTGGCAGCTCTGTCACCGCGATCTTCTTCTGTGCGTTGGCCGATATTGCAAGTCCCAGCAATAATGCAGCAAATGTGATTCTCATTTTCATGGTTTGCATGTTTTAAAATTATTGTTATACTAATTTACAACAGGAGAAAATAGCTACAAAACATTTTAAGAAATCTTTATAATTTCTAATAAACTCATTTATAAGTTATTGCACAAGCAACACCGCTTTAAAAATACTACTTCACATTTTCTGAATCTTATTATTTCGAGGTTTATAATTTAGTCAGTAAAATAAAGTTTTAGTGCCGGTCTACATTTTGTAAATTCTAAAGCGCCTGGACAGTCACAGTCGCAGTCAACAGTTAAACAAGCCTCATCAATAACAAATGAAAACTTCTCAAAAAGAGCTTATCAAGGATACGATTCCGATGCTCAGAAAGCGGTAAAGATCTGATTCATTATTTTTATGCCCGAATGTTTACCGCACAGCCCGAATTGCGTAATATAGGCAATCAGATCAACGGATAACGAAACATGAAGAACCTGATATCGGGAGGCTTTTTTTACGTTTTTATTTGGAACCGCTGTTTATTCCCCTAACTTTATTGTTCTTTGTAGAGCAACATATTTTTACTTTAAAACAAATGAACAAAACAATTTTAGTGGTCGTAATTATAAGTGCTGTTGTCTTTTTTATGGTAAGACAAATGGTCTTTAAACCTTATATGTGGAAAAAAGCAATTCATTGTGAAGCGCACAAACTGCAGTTAGGAAGTTTTATTTTTAGCAAACAAAGAGGTTCCAACGGGAGTCAGAGCTTCGAAAACAAGTACTTTGTTTTTAAAGTAATCGAAATCAACGGCGATTTTGTGCGCCTTTCAGTCATTCGGACATTATCTGAAAAAGGAACTATTTCCCAGGGCGATTTTTCGACCACTTCAGCTCATTACAAAACACTAAAAGAAAATATAACCAATCTGCTCATCACTCCAATTCAGCAAGAAGATTTGTACAAAGGTGACGGTCCCCGTTATGAGCTGAATGATTATTTGCTTCAGCACTATCCAAGTTTAAAAAAGTCCCGCTACTATTATGAAGATATCCCGGAGGAAAATAAAAACAAACCCCTGCCCACAAATGCAATGGAACTGAATATGTATTTCAGCCTGGTGTATTCCAAAAAGGAAATCATTGAAAACCAAAAACTGAGTCCGTGGATTATGAATAACAGCCTCAAAAATGCGCCTGAAATTGCAGACAGGCTTTCGGAAAAAATTGATTTAATTATAAATAAATAATTTTATTTCTTTCGCAAAAGCCTGTAAACGTTCCCTTTTTTTTAATGTTGTTTACTTTTTTTCTACTTTTTTACATTTATTTGTCCATTCTGAAAGTCAAGTTGTCATCACGCTATAACGTGTAAAATGATACAACATGGAAACCAGAATTAATATATTCGAAAGAAACCGCTTTTGGCCTTGCCAAAACAATCGCTGACAAAAATGTCATTCGCAAAAATATGGAACAACTGAATTCGGAAAACTAATCCAATGTTGCCCTATTTTACCGATTCCTGCCGCACTATCATTGCATTACAGTTTTCTCTTATATTTCAATTTAGGCTGTGAATTTAATTAAACAGCTGTTAAAACTTTAATAAATATTAATGTTAAAGTCTGTA
Organism: Flavobacterium cupreum; assembly: GCF_003996965.1. Classification (GTDB taxonomy): domain Bacteria; phylum Bacteroidota; class Bacteroidia; order Flavobacteriales; family Flavobacteriaceae; genus Flavobacterium; species Flavobacterium cupreum. The sequence continues at coordinate 98,030 of NZ_QWDM01000003.1, forward strand.
GGAAAACGTATATTTGAGTAAACAGAATATTTAAATAGCGTGCAAAAAGAATCAAAATCAAATAGTTTTATATTTCCCAAAACTCCAACCGGAGTAGATGGTCTGGATGAGATTACAGATGGCGGGTTTCCAAAAGGACGACCAACCTTAATCTGTGGCGGAGCCGGCTGTGGAAAGACATTGTTATCCATGCAATTCCTTATTAAGGGTATTACAGAATATAACGAACCCGGAGTCTTCATGTCTTTTGAAGAGCCTTCACATGACCTTACCCTGAATGTTAAATCACTGGGATTTGACCTTGAAAAGCTCAAAACAGACAAAAAACTCGTAGTAGATTATGTAAGAGTCGAACGATCTGAAATTGAAGAAGCTGGGGAATACGATCTTGACGGTTTATTCATCCGGTTAGGACATGCCATCGATTCGATAAAAGCCACCCGTGTTGTACTGGATACCATTGAGTCCTTGTTTTCAGGGCTGGACAATCAGGCGATCCTGAGAGCTGAACTGCGAAGACTGTTTCACTGGCTTAAAACCAAAGGCGTAACCGCCATTATTACAGGAGAGCGCGGTGAAGCAACGCTAACAAGGCAGGGACTCGAAGAATACGTTTCCGATTGTGTAATTGTTTTGGACCACCGTGTTATCGAACAGGTTTCCACCCGCCGGCTTCGAATTGTAAAGTACAGAGGCTCTACGCATGGCACCAACGAATATCCGTTCCTTATTGATGATGACGGAATTTCAGTACTTCCGATTACCTCTTTAAAACTTGACAACGAAGTTTCTTCAGATGTCATTTCGACCGGAGTACCGGGATTGAACAACATGTTTCAGGGCGGAGGTTTTTTCCGTGGCAGCAATATACTGGTTTCTGGAACAGCGGGTACAGCCAAAACAACAATTGCCTGTTACTTTGCGGCAGAACAATGCGAAAAGAAAGAGAAAACAATCTATTTTGCTTTTGAGGAATCGCCACAGCAATTGGTACGAAATATGAAATCGATAAATGTTAATCTGGAAAAATATATCAAAAATGGTACTTTGCAGATTCATTCTTCACGTCCGTCACTCAATGGTCTTGAACTGCATTTGCTTACCCTGAGAAAATTAATCCGGGATTTTAAACCTACTACCATCATTATTGACCCGATCAGCAACCTGATTACAGTGGGTAGTGAACACGAAGTCCGATCCATGCTGGTGCGATTGATAGACATGCTGAAAGTCAATAATATCACTGCCCTTTTTACTTCACTAAACAAGCAGACTGATAATTTCAGACCGGATCTTGCAGAAGAATCCGTATCGTCATTAGTCGATACCTGGATAACAGTACGCGATATGGAAGGAATCGGGGAACGCAACCGCGGTATTTTTATTGTAAAATCGAGAGGAATGGGACATTCCAACCAGGTGCGTGAATTTATCATCACAAGCAACGGAATTGAATTACTGGATGTAGAACTGGGTCCGCAGGGAATTCTGACGGGAACAGCAAGAAAATCGCATCAGATCAAGAAAACAATGTCGGATATTAAACTTCAAAACGAGATCAATCGCAAAGACAGAGAGATTGCGCGTAAACGCAGGATTCTTGAAGCCAATATAGAAGCGCTTAAAAATGAATTTGAATCTGCCGAGGAAGAATTAAATATCCTGAAAGCGACAGAAGAACTACAGGAAAAGCTGGGTTCCAAAAAAAATTAGAGAGAATATGAAAAAGGAAGTAGCCGAATGGCAGTTATTGCTATATATAGCGGGTCAGACGCCAAAGTCAATAACCGCACTAGAGAACATAAAAAAATATGCCGAAGTACATCTGGCAGGAAAATACAGTATCGAAATTATTGATTTGCTTAAAAGCCCGCAATTGGCCGAAGGCGATCAAATTTTAGCGGTACCTACTCTTGTTAGAAAATTTCCGGAACCTATTCGTAAAATAATAGGCGATCTTTCCAATGAAGAAAGAGTACTTGTCGGACTGAATATCAAACCTGTAATCTCTTACTAATGGATGATCCCTCTGAAAGTACAAGTGCAGCCAAACATAAATTTATGCTTTTTGTTTCGGGTATGTCTGTAAAATCAGGGCATGCCATAGAAAACCTGCGTATAATTTGTGACAAGTATTTTACCGATAATTACGAACTGGAAATTATAGACATCAGCCGTGATACAGAACAGGCCGTAATTCATCAGATTGTAGCAATACCTACATTAATAAAAACAGATCCTGCACCGAAAAGAATTATCCTTGGTGATTTATCAGATAAGGAAAAGGTGTTAAGGATACTAAATATCATTGAATAATTTGGAGTATAATAATAAAAATATCGAATCCTTATTAAAAGAGATAGCTTCATTAAAAGAAGAGCTTTATGAATCTAACAGCATTGTCGATGCCATAAAACAGGGAGATGTTGATGCCTTAGTAGTCAATAACAACGGAGTTCCACAGCTTTATTCGCTCGAAACCGCCGATTACACTTTTAGGCTTTTAATTGAAAAATTCGGACAGGGCGCAGTGAGTATTTCCAAAAACGGACTTATATTATACTGCAATGATTATTTCGCCAGACTCATAGAGCTGCCTTCCGAAAAAATAATTGGAAATTATCTCTATGAATATTTCGATGATCCGGACCATTTCACGCCATTAATAGAAGCCATGAAATATGGTGTTAATACGCACGAAATTGTGTTTAAGACCCTCAATGAAAAAAAGATTTTCCCCGCCTACATTGCCCTGACCGACTTTGAACCCTCTGTACAGGGTATCGGAATTGTGATTACCGACTTAACAGAAAAGAAAAAGCATGAAGAAGCGTTAATAAAGCATCATAAAGAACTGGAGGAAAAAATTCACGAACTGAACCGGATCAACAGCAATCTCGAAGAATTTATTCATGTAATTTCACATGACCTCAAAGAGCCGCTCCGGAAAATCGTCATGCACAATACCAAAATAGACGGAAGTTATCTTTCTGAAACAGATGCCAAGTCTATGAATGTCATGAAGTTATCCGCATTACGACTGAATTCACTGGTAGATGATTTGGTAAGCTATTCGTCACACACAGCCCAGGAAGAGCGACTGGAAATAGATTTGACAGCCGTCATTGCTGAGGTAAAAGAGGATCTGGAAATAATAATCAACGACAGGAAAGCCCGTATTGAAACAGGAAAGCTTCCTTTGATCAAGGCCTCAAAAGTGCAAATGCGCCAGCTTTTTTCCAATCTTATTTCAAATGCCATTAAATACAGCAAGAAAGAAATTCCCCCAATTATTGAAATTTCACAAATTGAGAATTTTAAATCCGAAATTCCGAATCAATCCACTAAATTTGTAAAAATTCAAATCAGGGACAACGGCATTGGAATGGAGCAAAATCACCTCATAAAAATTTTTACTATCTTTCAGCGCCTGCATGCTAAAACCGAATATTCGGGCAATGGTATTGGTCTGGCGATTTGTAAAAAAATTATGGAAAACCATTCGGGATATATCACCGTTGAAAGTGAGCTGAACATTGGAACCACCTTTAATCTCTTTTTTCCAATATTATAATTGCCAATGCTACACAACCTACATATTGTTATTGCAGAAGATGACAGCGATGATGCTGACGTAATGTATGAAACCTTCAATAAAAACCCGAATTTTGGAAAAGTAAGTCTGGTAAGCAACGGTGAAGAGCTGCTGAATTATCTCAAAAATACTTCTAATGCTATTCCGGATGTTATTCTTACTGATATCAACATGCCCATACTGGATGGCATTGAAGCATTGCAGCGGATTTTGAATGACGCTGATTTAAAAACCATTCCCTGTTTTGTGTATTCTACGAGTATAAATCCGGCCTACAAGGAAAAATGTGACGTGCTGGGTGTAAAAGCCTATCTGATCAAACCATATTCTTTTGAAGCCTTTGAAGAGATTCCAAAAAACATTCTTACGCTCATAGAACACGAATAATCCCAATGAACAATCCTAAAATTTTCGAATCCAATTATAAAAAACTGGGCTTTCTGGTGCTCGACAGGGATGCTGCGGAGGAAGTCAACAGCGATTATTACAAACCTTATATTAAAGTCCTTTTTTTACCGGAAGATTATTCCCTGACCATCGATTTTAAACAGTATACCACTACAACTTCTTCCCTCTTTTTTATTAACAGCAATCAGTACCTGCAGATTGAAAAAGAAGGCAAAGCACCCGGTTATTTTATGTATTACAACCGTGATTTTTATTGCGTGCAGATTCATGATGCCGAAGTCGCCTGTGACGGCTTATTGTTCAATAATATTTTCGAAATGCCCATGACGGCCCTGCCTGAAAAGGAAGCCGGATTTGTTGCAGGAATCTTTAATCAGATTCAGGGAGAATTTGATGCTGTGGATTCTTCACAGGAAGAAATGATCCGAACCTACCTGAAGCAGCTTATTATAAAGGCAACGCGCATCTGGAAAGTACAGCAATTGGGTATCCTGAATACGGAACCTTCTAAGGAAATGGATTTCTTCAGGGATTTTAGCCGTCTGGTTGAAATTCACTTCAGAACCAAACATACGGTGGCCGATTATGCCGATATTCTTGGCGTTGCCCCGAAAACACTATCCAAAAAATTCAATCGGCTGGAGCTTACACAACCTAACGATATCATTAAAGACCGCATCATGCTGGAAGCAAAAAGGCTGCTGGGTCATTCTTCCTTAAGTGTAAAAGAAATTGCGTATCAGCTTGGCTATGAAGATCCGGCTTACTTTAACCGCCTTTTTACCAGTAAAGTTGGCGACACTCCATCTAATTTCAGGAAAAAATACCTCCAAGGGAAAAATGTACAATCAGAATAGACTTTTGTCTATTTTAAGAGCCTTACTACCGCCATATCTTTGTCCTATCAAATTATAACTGATAAAACATAAAAGATATGAAAACTATTAAATTATTACAACAGGGTTTATTTATTGCAGCATTGTTTATTGTAAACACCATGGCTACAGCACAAGAAAGACAATACAAAGGCGAAAATGATCCGCAGGTTTTTACAGAAGTCCGTTCGTTTTTGAAAGCGTTAAATTCAGGTGACGGAAAACCATTAGAACAATTAAGTATTCCGGACGCCAGAAATGTTTTGGTTGGCGCTCAAAAATCCGTAGAAGTGGATTATTCCGGTATTGAGGAATCTGAAAAAGTGATTTCTCAAAACGGATACAAAGTAAAAATTCACATTACAAAACCTAAAGGGGCAAAATCGAATGCGCCTGTATTTATCTTCATTCACGGCGGTGGCTGGGTACTGGGAGATTATCCTACCCACAGAAGACTGGTTCGTGATTTAGTTGTAAAAAGTGGTGCCGTAGCGGTTTTCCCGGACTACACTCCTTCTCCGGAAGCCCAATATCCCGTAGCCATTAATGAAATATATGCTGCCACACAATGGGTAGCCGAACACGGAAAAGAAATTGGTGTTGATGGTAAAAACCTTGCCGTTGCCGGAAACAGCGTGGGTGGAAATATGACTGCAGCTATTACTTTAATGGCGAAAGACAAAAAAGGGCCACACATTAAACTACAGGTTTTATTATGGCCGGTAACCGATGCTAATTTCGAAACGGAGTCTTACAATTCTTTTGCAAACGGAAGATTCCTAACCAAAAACATGATGAAATGGTTCTGGGACAATTATTTACCTGACAACAACAAAAGAAAAGAAATATACGCTTCTCCGTTGCAGGCTAGTTTAGCGCAACTGAAAGACTTGCCTCCCGCACTGGTACAAACTGCTGAAAATGATGTTTTGAGAGATGAAGGTGAAGCCTATGCCAGAAAATTAAACGAAGCCGGGGTTCCGGTAACACTAACAAGATATTCAGGATTGATTCACGATTACGGTCTTCTTAATCCAATTTCTACTGTGCCTGCCGTACAAACTGCCATTGAACAGGCTGCCGTGGTGATTAAAACTGCCTTAAAATAAGCAGTCAAAGCAATAAAATCTCAAAAGGGGAATAGTGTCAGAACTATTCCCCTTTCTTTTCTAAATATTCAAAAAAAATGTAAAACTATTTACAAAAGAGCTTCCACGTAATTGGCGATTTGAGAATCGGTTTGAGCGTTGAAAGACGATTGCACCAATTGCACGGTCAGGAACAGGGTATCGTCTTTTAATTCCATTTTGACATCATTGTTATCCTCTGAATTGGTCAGATGAATGGTAGTCATTTTCTCTTTCAAAGCTTCTTTCCCCATATCATCGGAACATATTTTCTTTACGAATGATTCCACATCATCAAAAACAATATCCAGTCGGGATAATGGATATTCATCATAAGCTGTGAAAGTATTCCAGTCAATGGCTACTTTAATATCATAACCGGCTCTTTCTTTTAATTTTGCTTCAAAAACCGGAAGTTTTTCTACCTTAATTGATTCGGCTAAACGCTTTTCTGCTAATCCCATATGTATTTGTTTTTTATTAATTACTACACCGCAAATTTATCCGCAGGACTTGTATCAGGCATCACCATTTCTAGTGATTTTTAACTGAGTTTGATTTCCGGTTTTAAGGCGATTTTCCCTTTATTCTCCATGATTTCCGTCAGCATGGCAGATGCATAGCCCATTGTTTTTGCTTTACGTGCCTGTTCCATTGCTTTTTTCGGGTTTTGCATCTTATAGTATATTTCGCCAAGATTACAGACATATACAGGTTCTTTCGGGTTGGTAGCTATTGCTTTTTCGAAATAAACCAAAGATTCTTCGTAGCGTAACTCCAAATCTAAAATACAGCCGAAACTATTGTAAATATGCGCCAGTGCAGCTGGTTCATGTGCTGTTTTGGCAATAAAATAATCCCGTTGGGCATAACAGGCTTCGAATCCTTTGGTATACCAGAGCAATCTTGCCTCGAGAAAATACGTAAACCCAAATTGGGGGTCGATTTCCAGTAATTCATCACATTTTTTTTGTGCCGCTTCGTAGTCTTTTGCGAAAACAAAATCCCAGCCTTCTTTCAGCAGCTTTCTTTTGAGATCGTCTTCTGCTTTGTCTGCCTTTTCTTCGTCAATTTCTTTTTTCCATCGTTCATCAATTCCAATTTCCCAATGGGTAAACCGTATTTTTTTTCCGTTCAATACAACGGTGAAAACCATTTCCACTTCCGATTCATTGTGGAAATCAAGGGCCAGTATGACTGAAGTTTCTTCATTATCACCTTTATTCTCCTCAATAGTCCGGTTAAGTTGCTGACTGTCCACATATACATGCAACCACGGAAACAACGAAGAGCCACGGTAAATAAATGTTATTTTTTTCGGCAGAAATCGTAAATCAGGCATTTCGGTGGCGTCTTTTTCAATTCTGTAATTTTTGAAGGAGACATCAGTGATTTCAATATAATTTCGTTCGTCAAGACCGGAAAAAGTGAGGTTCCATGAAATCAGTTTGTCCTTTAATCCAAAGCGTTCCCGTATCCCGCCTGATGTTTTTATTTTTTCGATTAATTCCGAAAATGCCTTTTCATCAGCATAATACCGGTGGGCACGGCGGTGTTTTTGTATTTTATCTTCTTTTTGTTCGGGGCTGATTTGTGTCGGTGTACTTTCCGGAAAATCCAGTAAAACCAAATCTTCGGTATACAATTTTAGGCCTCCGTTTGGGTAAAGGTGCAACTGTATCCTTTTGGACTTTTTGCCTCTTAGTACTTCCGGTTCATCCAAAGGGTATTTTTCCTGCTCCAAAAGTAATTCAGCATACGGAAAAGGTATGTTTAGGGTATAATACTGATCCTCAATAATAGAATACCACGACATTTCAAACCGGTCTGCACCAAAAGGAATGTGTATTAAACAGGAGAAAGCAGATTGCTGCAAATGATAATATTTGGCTGTAGGTTCCATCTCCTCCAGTTCCTGCTCCGAAAAAAAAGAAATGTCATTGAGTAATTCTATGTCGGAAGCCAGTTTTTTAGAAGTATTTACAAACGCAATCGAGTCGATATACGTCAATAATTCACGGTCGTGATACACCCCGAATGAAGCTTTAAAATAAGTTTTCGCCAAACGGATTCTTGCCTGATAATTACTGCTGAACTTGTAAACATAATACCCAACCGGACTCCCAAAAACAATACTAAACCAAACAGTAAAATACCAGCCCTGAAATACGCCGGTTTTCTGATAGGCAACCAGCGCATAAACGCCATAATCTACAAACAGTAAAAGTGCCAGTACCCCTACAACACCGGCCAGAAATTCAAAAGTGATATTAGCAGAGCTTTTTCCATAGTAGTACATGAAAAAATTGGCAATCCAGGCGATCACAACATTAAAAAATAGCGCCAAACCAATACCCAAAAAATAGAGTAAACCATAAGTAATGCAGGCCGCCACAGCCAATAATCCAATGGGGAAGAATATTTCACCGCTAAAGTAAACGGGATCGATTCGTTTATAGGATGTATATTTTTTGATCATTTAGTATTCTTTTATTTCAGTTAAACATCTAATTCCAGACTCAGGACAAAAGTATAGGATCAAAGAAATTCGATTCTCATTATAAATAATGATTTTTAAAGTGGTTGTGCACCTGTACCAAAAACTACCGGTTTTTCAGGGCTTTACCTTGAAAAAGGACACAAATAATTCATAATGATACCTTCTTCAAAACATACACATACCCCAAATAGAATTTTTATACTGAAATTTGTTACCTTAAAATTTTACTAAAACCACTATTTAACCATGCGCAAAAAAATACATTTCTTATTTGCTGCAACGCTGTTGGCTTCCTGTTCGGTGAAGCAATATCAATCGATAGACGACGGCATCATTGTAAGCGTGAAACAAAACAGTAAAACAGATGTCCAAAAAGTACGTATTCAGGTATTACAGGACGAACTGATACATGTTTCGGCAACTCCGGATGCCGCTTTCGCCAAAGATTCTTCGTTAATCATCGTTGCCGGAAAATCAAAAGTCCCTTATAAAATAGAAACCAATGTTGCCGATTCTGTTTCGGTTGTCACTTCACGACTGAAAGTGATGGTTTCTAAAATAAATGGCGGAATCAATTTTAAAGACAAGGACGGAAAACTAATTTTAGGCGAAAAAGCAGGCGGTGGGCGACATTTCACTCCGATTGAAGTGGAAGGAACCAAAGGCTACACTGTTCGCCAGATCTTTGATTCCCCTGCCGATGAAGCGTTCCACGGACTGGGACAGCATCAGGCGGATGAATTCAATTACAAGGGTAAAAACGAAGAATTATTTCAATACAATACCAAAGTTTCAGTTCCTTTTATTGTTTCGAATAAAAACTACGGGCTTTTATGGGACAGTTATTCTTTGAGCCGTTTTGGTGAAAGCCGTCCGTATGCGCAATTGAATACCGTTTTTACGTTATACGATAAAAAAGGAAATCCCGGAGCTTTGACCGGAACGTATGTTTCTAATGAAAAAGGCGTTCAAAACATCGAACGAAAGGAAGAATCTATTTTCTTTGAAGACATTAAAAGCATCAAAAAATTACCGCAAAACTTCCCTTTAAAAAAGGCTGACGTTACTTACGAAGGATCAATTGAGGCACCGGAAAACGGAACTTATAAGTTTACGTTGTATTATGCCGGATATGTAAAAGTGTACCTAAACAACCAATTAGTAGTTCCGGAGCGCTGGAGAACCGCCTGGAATCCGAATAGTTATAAATTCTCTTTGCCATTGGAAGCCGGAAAACGCGTTCCCTTGCGCATTGAATGGAAACCGGATGGCGGAACTTCCTATTGTGGTTTACGCGTACTTACGCCTCAGCCGGCAGAAGAAAAAAACAATCAGGTGTGGTGGAGCGAAATGACACAAAAAATCGATTATTATTTCGTTCATGGAAATTCTGCAGATGAAGTAATTAAAGGCTACCGTACCTTAACAGGGAAATCCCAGATTATGCCTAAGTGGGCCATGGGATACTGGCAAAGCCGTGAAAGATATAAAACACAGGATGAAATTGTCGGAAACCTGAAAGAATTCAGAAAACGTAAATTCCCGATTGATAACATTGTCCTGGACTGGAATTACTGGGAAGAAGATTCCTGGGGAAGCCATGAATTTGACAAAAAACGTTTCCCGAATCCACAGGGAATGGTTGATTCTATTCACGCATTGAATGGTAAAATGATGATTTCGGTCTGGCCGAAGTTTTACAAAACCACCGAACATTTCAAGGAATTTGATGAAAAAGGCTGGATGTACCAACAAGCCATAAAAGATAATGTTAAGGACTGGGTTGGCCCCGGCTATGTTGGTTCTTTTTACGATGCCTATTCCGGTGGTGCCCGTAAATTGTTCTGGAAACAAATCTATGATAATTTATACCCGCTAAAAATCGATGCCTGGTGGATGGATGCCAGCGAACCAAATGTATTGGATTGTACCGATATGGAGTATCGAAAAGCCTTATGCGGCCCGACAGCCCTGGGTTCTTCTACGGAATTTTTTAATACCTACGCTTTAATGAATGCCGAAGCCATCTATGACGGACAACGCAGCGTGGAACCCAACAAAAGGGTGTTTCTGTTGACAAGATCCGGATTCGCAGGTTTACAGCGTTATTCCACGGCCACCTGGAGTGGTGATATTGCCACACGCTGGGAAGATATGAAGGCTCAGATTTCTGCCGGACTTAATTTCGCAGTAAGCGGTATCCCCTATTGGACGATGGATATTGGAGGTTTCTGTGTAGAAGACCGATACGTAAGCGGACAGCAGCAATACGACAAAAATGGTCAGGAAAATGCCGATTATAAGGAATGGAGAGAATTAAACACACGCTGGTTTCAGTTTGGTGCCTTTGCTCCTTTGTACCGGGCACACGGGCAATTTCCGTACCGTGAGCCCTGGAATATCGCTCCGGATACGCACCAGGCTTACCAATCTATTTTGTACTATACCAATCTGCGTTACCGACTGATGCCGTATATCTATACCATGGCAGGAATGACGTACTTTGACGATTACACGATCATGAGACCTTTGTTTATGGATTTTGCAGCAGATAAAAAAGTGCAGAATGTAAGCGATCAGTTTATGTTCGGGCCTTCCTTTATGGTTTGTCCGGTGTATAAATACGAAGCCCGTAAACGTAATGTGTACTTCCCGGAAGGAACCAACTGGTTTGATTTCTATACCGGACGTTACATCACCGGCGGACAACAGCTGAATATGGACGCACCGTATGAGCACATTCCGTTATTTATTCGCGAAGGCGCCATTATTCCGGTTGGACCTGAAATGCAATACAGCACAGAGAAAAAAGCAGACAAAATTGTACTTTATGTTTATATGGGACAGGATGGAAAATTCACCCTGTATGAAGATGAAAACGAAAATTATAACTACGAAAAAGGAAGTTTTTCGAATATAGCTTTCAATTACAATGAAGCTTCCGGAACCCTGACCATTGGGGAGCAAAAAGGAAAATTCGACGGAATGATTAAGAATCGCAAATTCGTAATTGTCGCCGTAAGTAAAGAGAATCCAAAGGCTTTTACCTATGATGCCGCAGGAAAAGAAATCAGTTACGACGGAAATCAGCAAACCGTAAAGCTGAAATAAGACCAAAAGAGGTTTATACGATATTCCGTATAAACCTCTTTTTTCATTAAATAAAAATCAAAATTCCTGCAGTATTCCGCGCTGCTTTATACCTTTGGAAGGATTTCACGAAGCACACCACTTCTTGAAATATTATCCTATATTGTGCTTCCAAAAGCTGCTTACTTTTACATGAAACCTTTTAACCGATTTCTATCCGTACTTATTCTGTCACTCATGGCCTGTTTTGATGCTGTGGGACAATCGTATACGTTTCATCATTTAAAAACCAGCGACGGACTTTCGAACAGTACGATAAAAAGTATTTTAAAAGACCGTTACGGCTTTCTGTGGATTGGAACGGAGTCAGGCCTAAACCGTTATGACGGCTACGGATTTAAAATATATTCCACAAAATCTGATAAACCTTCGTCTATCATCAACGACGATATCCGCGGCTTACAGGAAGACGGATTGGGGAATATCTGGATCAGTACCGAATTCAGTTACATTGTTTATCAGCGCAATAAAGATAACTTCAGAAGTGATGTTCCGAATGTACTCAAAGATTTAGGAATTAAAACAAATGAAAATTATAAAGTCTACGTCGATAAAAACAAAGACTTATGGGTTTTGTCCGGAAACAAAATCTTTGTGTATGACACCCGTAAAAAGACCTTAAAAACCTTTACCTCCAAAGAAAAAATAGCAGAAGCCGCAAATGTTTTTATAGGTGATAACGGCAATTCCATTTTTAGAGTGCTGCGCTCCGGAACTATTTTGAAGACCGACAAAGGCAGCGGCAGGGAATCTTTTTTGAAACTCCCGGATGTTGCAGCACAGCACATTCAGGACAAAAAGAATAAAATTTACGTCGATTCCCAAAACGGATTGTGGATTTTCTCTAATACAGCGGCTCTTTATTACCAAAAAAACAGCCATAGCGAATGGAAAAAAATCGCTTTCAACAATACTGCACAAAACGATGTCATATTCGATATTAAAGATGACGGAAACGGCAAAGTATGGATTGGCACAGACCATCAGGGAATTTTTATTTACAATACTTTAGACAACAGCATTTCCAACATCACCCACAATGCACAGAACCCTGCTTCTGTCGCATCCAATAATATCGGCTGCCTGTATAAAGATGATACCGGAACCCTATGGGCAGGCCACAACAAAAAAGGCATTTCGTATTACAACGCCAGTTTTGGGAATCTCGTGAATATCGAATTACAGGACTGCAAGGACGTCAGCACTTTTCTGGAAGACAAAAAAGGAAATCTCTGGCTGGGAACCGATGGAAACGGTTTGTATTTCAAAGAAAAATCCTCCGGAAATTCCATCAGGAAAATGCCTTTGGCGAGTAATGTAATTGTTTCCTTACTCGAAGACAAAAAAGGCAGAATCTGGATTGGCACCTACTTAAACGGATTGTTCTGCTATGAAAACGGAAGCTTTCAGCATTTTACGAAAGAAAACAGCACTTTGAATTCGAATGACATCTGGAATTTAAAAGAAGACCGTTACGGCAACATATGGATCGGTACGCTGGGACATGGGATTCAATGTCTCAGAAACGGTGCAGCCCGTTTTGAAACGATAGCCAAAACAGTCAAAGGTCTCGAATTTACGCTGGATATGTTTTATGACAACGGCGACCAATTGTACGTTGGCACAGACAGCGGACTTTTCATTATTGATATTCTTACCGGACAGCAGCTCAAAGCTTCGGGAAACAAGAGCAAAACCCAAAAATTCAGGCAGCTCTTTACTTCCAGTGTGTATAAAGATACCCGGAATAATATCTGGCTGGGGCACTCCAAAGGATTATCGGTCTGGGATACCAAAAAAGATACGGTTTATTATTTTGACAAGACCAATGGATTGTCTGATAATATTGTAAAGGGAATTATTGAAGACAATCACCAGCACATCTGGGTTACGACAAGCAACGGATTATCGGTACTCACTGTTGAACCCAATGCAAAAGGCATCCTGAAAATAAGCAGCCGAAACTTTTCTGCCAAAGACGGGCTTCACGATAATTACTTCAACACCCACGGAATTTACAAGCTTCGCAACGGGGACATTCTTTTGGGCGGAACAGAAGGATATACCACTGTAAACCCGAATAAAATGGCAGAAAAAAGCAAACCTCCTGCACAGGTCATTTTTACCGTACTAAGCCTTGGTAATGTGCCCGTTCAGGTAGATTCGCTGTACAACGGGCACCGCTTACTGCAACGCTCGATGGAGCAGACTTCTGAGCTTACGTTCCGTCATGACGATCAGTTAATCGCGATTCAGTTTACGACGTCCGATTTGGTCAACGCCTATAAAGTCAGGTATCTGTATAAGCTTGAAGGTTTTAGTAATCAATGGCTTTCGACAGAAAAAAACAAAATTGAGTTTTCATCTCTTGCTCCGGGCACTTACACCCTTTTGGTAAAAGCCTCCAACAGCGACGGAATCTGGAACGAAAAACCGGCTGTTTTAAACATTACGGTCACTCCACCCTTCTATTTATCGGGCTGGGCCTTTCTGTTCTATCTACTGGCGATCGTGGCCATTACACTGTATGTCATCCGATATACAAAGAAAAAACATCAGAGAGAACTCGAACAGCAGCGTATACAACTCGAACATTTGCAGCAAATCAATCTGAATGAAATGAAACTCCGGTTTTTTACGAATATAAGTCACGATCTCCGAACACCGCTCACATTGATTACCATTCCGCTTCAGACCATTCTGAACAGGGAACTCGAGGAAGGCCTTCGCGCCAAGCTGGGTATTGTCTATAAAAATGTCGAGCAACTGATGACACTGATCAATTCGCTTTTGGATTTCCGTAAACTCGATGTCGGTACCGAAAACCTGAACCTTACCTCAGGCGATTTTGTATATTACATTCAGGAAAGATGCACACTTTTTCAATCCTATGCCACCGACCGGAATATGAAGTTCACGTATACCAGTGAAATGGAAACGCTTCTGATGGAATTTGACAGCGTAAAAGTCCAGAAAATACTTTTTAACCTGTTATCCAATGCTTTTAAATATACCCCGGACGGAGGAAGCATCCATTTGCACCTGTACCGCGAAGGCAAACAGGTGGCTGTCTCGATTTCAGATACGGGTCAGGGAATTCCCGAAAACGAAAAGAAACATATTTTCGAACGCTTTTATCAGGCTGCACAAAGTGAAGAAAATACCGGAAGCGGCATTGGCCTTCACATCGTAAGCGAATATATCACAATGCACGACGGAAGTATATCGGTTACGGACAATTTTCCAAAAGGAACTGTTTTTACCTTCAGGCTGCCGGTTCAGAAAGTAAAAAACAAAGAACAGATTCCGGTATTCGAAAATATTCCAGAAAAGAAAGCCAACGAAAAACCGGTATTGCTTTTTACGGACGATAACAAAGATTTCTGCGATTTCATGTCCGAAAGCCTTTCTGAATTTTATACCGTTCTGGTTGCCCATGATGGTCTAGAAGCCATCGAAAAATTACAGCAAAACAATGTCAATATCGTGGTGAGCGATGTCACGATGCCTAAAATGAGCGGTACCGAATTATGCGCCCAGATCAAAACCACTATAGAATGGTCGCACATTCCCGTGATCCTGCTTACGGCACGAACCGCCGAAGAATACAAAATAGAAGGACTTATGCTGGGTGCTGATGATTACCTGACGAAGCCTTTCAATTTCAACCTGCTCAAACTCCGCATCGATAAATTTTTAGACTGGACCAAAAAATCACATCAGGCTTTTAGCCAGAAAATGGATGTTGCACCCAGTGAAATTACCATCACTTCACTGGACGAACAATTAATAGAAAAAGCAATCAGAACCGTCGAGGAAAACATTGCCAATCCGGATTTTACGGTAGAAGAACTTAGTGCTATTGTAGGACTAAGCAGAACGCATCTCTACAAAAAATTAATGCACATCACCGGAAAAGGCCCTGCAGAATTCATCCGTACGGTCCGATTGAAAAGAGCCAGACAGCTTCTGGAGAAAAGTCAGCTCCAGATTGCCGAAATTGCCTATGCGGTGGGTTTCAATTCCCCGAAACGCTTTACCGTTAATTTTAAAAATGAATTCGGGATCTCCCCTTCCGAATATGTCCGTAACCTGAAATAACAGTTTTTTGAGTTCCTTTTTTATTAACATCCGATTGGTGACAACATAATTAATTCACTAATAAACAACAGTTTATTTTCTTTACTTTTAAAATTCCTAAATACTTTTAGTTTTTTTTAGCTAAGTAAAATCCAAATAGCCAATTAGAACGTAAATAAGAAAAACGGTACTCTTGATCAGGGTAAATTCAAATGGTAATGGGTTTTTTGGAGCATATTGGATTTATCATACTCTTGATTATCGTTTTCTTTTTTTTATTAAATTTTAAGAAGCTAAAAGTTGGAAAAATTAAACATTCAGAGGTTAAAAAGGACTTTGGAATATCTGGAAAGTAAACAGCGGGAATTGAAAAATCAGAAAGAAAATGATACCAGAAGTCTGGAATCTATGATCCAATACCTCAAAAAAGATATGATGGAACAGTTTAAATTATCCGATCACGTCTTACTATCCATGAAACAGGAAATTAAAAATACTGAAACTTTTATTGTCATTGTGCGGAATATCATCGATGCCAATTCTTAGGATTCAGTGATCCAATCTGAATTATCTTACTCGCGATTGTAAAAATATTTCCAAAAAAAAACGCCTCAGATGATGAGACGTTTTCGGGAACAGTTATTGTTTTTAGTTTTATGCTTTCGCTTTTCTTTTTACCGTACAGCCAATTTCTTTGGTTTCGGTTACGGCAGGTTTTTGATTCTTTTTTAAAGATGCAATCACCTCTTCCACATATTTTGTTTTTTCCGTTTTAGTGCCTTCAGGATCATTATCGATTGCCCCGGTATATTCTACCACGGTCCCTTTTGCTGTTTTAGAAACCACAAAAAGATGTGGGGTGTGTTTTGCCCCGTATTGGTCGGTAACTACCTGCCCCTGGTCAAATAAATAAGGGAAACCATATTTTTTCTCTTTCGCCAGATCCTGCATTTTGTCGAAAGTATCTGCTTTGGAAGCTTCAGGATCATTCGGATTGATAGCTATTACAGGGTAACCTTCCGGTTTGAACTTTTTGTCCAGATCAATTATTCTTTGCTCATAGGCTTTGGCATACGGACAGGTATTGCAGGTAAATACCACAATAAAACCTTTTGCTTTCGGATAGCTTTCAAAAGAAATTTCTTTATTATCTACATTTTTAAGTTTAAAATCCGGGGCAGCTTCCCCTGCTTTAAGCGTTTTGCTTTGTGCCTGTGCAAGCATCGCTGTAAAAACCAGCATAAGAGTGATGTACTTTTTCATGATTTATAATTTTTTATATTCTGTTACTAATTGTTCGTAGGTAAGTTCGGTTTCCATAAATTTCTTCTTATCGTTTTTGATAAAAAGGGTCGCCGGAATACTGCCCGACCAGGAAGGATCGATGCGGTCGATGTATTCCTGCGGATTGCTTTCATTTAAAAGAAAAACGGGGTTAGTAAGCTTTTTCCTTTTTACAAAGGGCACCACGGCTGTATTCAGTTTCGATTTAAAATCAACGCTGACCAACAGCACTGCCAGTTTATCCGATTTATATTCCTGGCTCAGTTTTTCAAAATGCGGCAATTCTTTAATACATGGTGCGCACCAGGTCGCCCAGAAATTGACCACATACGTACTGTCCTGCCCTTTTTTTATTCTTTCCTGAAGCTGATCAACACTCAGCAGCTTTACGTTCTGACTGTAGGAAAGTCCCGAACAGCTCAGCAAAACACAAATTATAAAAGTTCTTATTTTCATGAGCTAATGGCGTAGTAACCGTTTTTACATATTGATTTACCCTTACAAATATAAACTAATACCGAAATATTTTTAAGAATCAAATCCAACATTTCATACCATTAGGAGCAATTTAACAAAAACTGTTTACGTTAATTTTGAAAATGAAGTTGTGCAAAACCCGGCATTTATTGCCATTGCAGCCAAAATACCTGTTTTTACCCAAATCCCGCCGAAGGAAAGCATTATGAAATTGGATATTGCAGAATAAACTTTAATTTTGCGGAAAATAAAACTCCTGATGAATAATCTGTACGAGCTTACCGTAAACGATACCGAAAAAATTGCGCTGAATGATTTACTTTTTAGTGCTGAAAAAAGCGGCTTTGACGCAAACAATCAAAGAGCATCAGTATCTGGAGGAATTAAAAAAATACGATCTCAAAGCAGATCATAAAATATTGCTGCACGGTCATTCGGGCTGTGGAAAAACAACCACTGCCAAGGCCATTGCCACTGCGCTGAACAAGAATATAGTCATCATTAACCTGAGCACTTTAATCAATGCCCGAATTGGCGAAACCTCCCGAAATGTAAAAGCCCTGTTTGATAAAGCGATTCGCGAGAGAGCTGTTTTATTTCTGGATGAATTTGACCAGATCGGAAAAAGCCGTGACAGCGAAGATAAGGATGTCGCCGAAATGAGACGTCTGGTAAACACCATTATCCAGCTGATTGATTATTTACCGGCAGACAGTTTGCTTATTTGCGCCACCAATCATTACAACAGTATTGATACCGCTTTACTGAGAAGATTTCAGATCCGCCTGAAATTTGAAATGCCGGACAAAAATCAGCTTGATATTTATTACGATAAACTGCTGGAACGTTTTCCTTCCCACCTGCAGGACATTCCCCGACACTTTAATATTTCATATGCCGAGGCTAAAGATTATATTCATACCACAATGAAAAAACAAATTATTGCCGAATTGGAACTTGCCCATAAAAAAAACAGCCTTTAGAATACTTGTTTCTAAACGCTGTTTTTTATTTTGTGAAGAGCGAAAACCCTTAATGCTGCCTTTTTGACATTATCTTTTTTCAGGTCATTTCTCCGTCACCGCTCCGTCACTCCTATACGAAAACTTCGGGAGCGCGTTTTTAGGGCATTTGCGTTTTTCAGACAAATAGTCAGGTACATAATACACAGTTCCTGACTGCAATTCGCCAGAAAACTGTATCATTAATCTTGAATTAAATTATGTTACATTATTTCACAACAGTTGCCTCTACTTCTACTTTTAAAGTTTCGAAAAGCATTTTCACTTCCAGTAAGGTGGTAGTTTGTCGGATGCCGTGTTCGGCGATCCAGTCCTGAAAAATATCGAAACAGGCAAAAAGTTCCGCTTCTGAAGTGGTGTAAACATTCAGCCTCACTATATTTTTACAATCATAACCAGCCTCTTTTACTACTTTTTCCAGATTCGCTAAAGCCTCAGTCAATTGCGTTTTCATGTCGGCGTTGCTGGATATACCGGCAGCGTTAATTGCCGTTTGCCCTGAAACATAAAGCGTTCCTTCTGGATTTTTGACTTCTACTGCCTGTACATAACTTCTTTTGTCCTGCCATTCCCAGGGGTTAATTACCTTCTTTTCCAGTTTGTTTGTTTTGGTTTGTGCCATTACTGGCAAAGCAATTACCATTGCCATTACCAGAATCTTTACAACATTTTTCATTTTTGCAGTTTTAAATTATACCTGCAAAATTGAATCGATTAGAGCATTCTAACGCGTGACAAACATCACAAATGTCAAATGGAAAAGAAAAATTAAGACGAAAGCCGGCTTAAGGTTTCGCGGGAAACGCCGAGATAGGAAGCCAGCATGGTTTTATTGACCCGCTGAAATAACGATGGATGCTGTTTCAACAGCAAATCATAACGTTCTTTTGCACTGGAAGTCAGAAAAGACAATATTCTTCTCTGAGAGGCAATATGTCCTGAATTTGATTTTTTAAGAAGAAAATGTTCCATCTTCTGCAAGGAATCACATAACTTCTGATAATTTTCAATTGAAATACAGAAAACATCGGTGTCTTCAATACACTGCAAAGACATGGTTGCATGAGTATTAGTGAAAAACGCTATAAAATCGCTTTCCCACCAATCTTCCATCGAAAAGGATACAATGTGTTCATTTGCGTTTTCATCGTCGTAAATGAGCTTTAAAAGACCTGAAACGATGTAATAACAATCGACGTTGCTGTCGCCTTTGCTAATAAGAAATTCTTTCTTCTTAAAACTCCGGAAATGAAAATGGGAAAGTACCAATGAAAATTCATCGTCCGTGAGGGTTATTACTTTCTCAATATGTTCTCTTAGTTTTTGATGCATTTGGTTTTTGGAAAATGGATAATTCTTAAATTTTATATGAGCAATGGGAAAGCAAAAATATTCTTTTTATGAACAGCTCCGTTTTTTACAATCATTTAATTGACTCAAAATATCGTAGCAGCCTTGTAATCAAAAAGCAGTTTTTTAAAACCAATTTAGAAGTAAACCGGCTTTCCATTTGGTAAGGTAAAGGAGCAAAAAAATAACAAAAACTTCGTAAAAGCCCCGTCTTTTTAAATCACCTTCAATGCAGAGCTTGCCGTGCAAAAAAAGTATTAACTGCAACTAATGCAAAACGCGCTGGAAATTGTAAGCCGCTGCAAAAAAAACAGCAAATTAATTCTATTCCTTTAAAGCAAATAATAACTTTAAATATAAACACATAAAAATACTGACAATTAACATTTTATAAATAATCATAACACTATAATATCAGCATAAAAGGTATAATAAATACTGTTTTATTTTTTGTTTTGAGCTGATAATAAAAGCAGCACTATTTCATATATTAATACCACTGTTAGGGTGCAAATTCCAAATAAAAGAGACTTATAACCGTTTTTGCAAGTTAGGTTCCCGAAAAACCGGTAAGATTACATTTAGCAACCATATTTACCCAACAAATGGTGAAAATGAATCGCAAAAAATAGCGTATTATACACTGATTTAATTGCTGAGATCATAAAATATACAATAAGTATTGATACCGTCTTTTCTAGATACTATAATAAATCATTCATTCAGATAATAAAACATAAGCTTCTGGTTTACATCATAATTACATCGATTCCTACAAATTTATATTTTAACAAAAAAGTACACTTTTCAGTCCCTTAAAGAGCAAATTTAATTTCTAAACGATTGAGCTGACCTGTTTTAAAAACTTCGAATCCGCCTCCACTTAAAACTTCCCGATTTTTAACGAAAGTCCGTTAAAAAAAATTAAATTTGGGCACCCTAATTCATACATTCAATTATGATTCAAAAGAGAAGTTTTATTGGTTTATCAGCGGTACTGGCATTCCTTTTTTTTGCACCGCTCACCTACTCGCAAACGACTGCTAAAAAAACAGAAAGCCGTTCTAAATTATTTGAAGAAACAACAACCGACAGTGATTACCTCATGGCGATTGAAAAAGCCAGTGCCGTAATGGAAACGGCTTACAACGATGCCGATTTTGACGGGGCAAGCCATCATTTGTTTGGCGAAATCAGAAGAACCCAAAGCAAACTCGATTTAATTTTAGCCAGTTTGAAAGGTGCCAATCCAAACGTCAGGAACCAGCAAATGTACCGTGTTGTTTTGAAAGAGATCCAACAGGAACTGGACGAACAGAATGACGCGATCAACTTACGCAATAAAAACCTTGAAAAAATCAAAGACCGTTTTATCGAATTGCGCAAGGACAAAACGCTGATTGGTCTGATCAAAGACACCATTCGCCGCAAGCAGTTTAAAAACGAATTTGCCAATCTTAGAAAAAAATACAAGAATACCGACAGTCTGATGACTAAAAATCAGGGTATTTTAAACAAAAACAAGAGATTAACCGTAGAAAGAAAGATCGCGGTCTCTAATGCGCTTATTACCGTAGAAAACAAGCTTGAGCAGTCAGGGATCAGTATGCTGAAGAAGGAATATCCTTTTATCTGGAATATTACCGATTCGATCCCCAAAAATCAGGTTGCCCAAACAATCAGTGCAAAAGTACTTATCGAAGAAAGCGTGGCGGCCTATTACCTGAGCTACCGCGCCGGAGGACTGATTACGCTGGCTTTTCTGATGGGATTGCTGGGCTGGTATATTTTCCGCAATCTGAAATACCTGAAAAGTAACGGACATGCCGAAAGTCTGGCGCTTTTTAATTTTAAATACCTGAACAAAGGCGTTGCGATTCCCGTAGCGATTATCGGGCTCAATATCGCTGTGGTAAGCAACCTGTATGCACCCGCCCTGTTTATCGAAATACTCGAACTGATCTTGCTGGGATTCCTTACAATACTTTTCAAAAACAAATGGCCGGCAAATGCCATGAGAAACTGGACATTCCTTTTAGGACTGTTCCTGGCCCTTTGTTTTCTGGACTTATTCATTAGCGTGGGACTATTGCAACGTTGTTGCTTTATAATAATTAACGTCTTTGGAATCCGTTATGGCCTGGTTCAGATCAAAAGCCTGAAAGAGGAATTGTACATTAAAGGTTTCTTTAAATGGGCCAGTATTATTTTTATTGTTTTTAACGGTTTGTCGATTTTGTACAACATTTTCGGACGGGTTTCCCTTTCCAATATGTTGAGCCTGACAGCTTTTATTTCGCTTACCCAGATTATTGCACTGAGTGTTCTTTTAAAAATACTTCTGGAAGTGATTATCCTTCAAATCTACACGACAAGGGTAAAACGCGGAATCGAAAAAATCTTTGATCACGAAAATTTATCCGACACACTCAAAAAGCCTTTCATCATCATCATCAGTTATATGTGGCTGGTGGTAATCGGATCGAACCTGAATATCTGGGAATCGCTGCGCACTTCTTTCGGAGCCATACTCAGCCATCCGAACACCATTGGCAGTATTACCTTTACGTTAGGAAATATTTTATTGTTTTTTATCATTATCTGGATCGCACACTTACTGCAAAAGTATGTAGCGTACTTTTTTGGCGAAATTGATGATGAAAACGAAGAAAACATCAATAAAAGACAGCATTCCAAATTACTTATTACACGTCTTGTGGTTTTAATCGTCGGCTATTTGCTGGCAGTAGCCGCTTCAGGCATGCCGCTGGACAAACTAAGCATCCTTCTGGGCGCTTTGGGTGTCGGTGTCGGATTGGGACTGCAAAGTGTCGTAAACAACTTTGTTTCGGGTATTATCCTGATTTTTGACAAACCGATTCAGATTGGCGATGTGGTCGATATCAGTTCCGAATCCGGCCGCGTAAAATCGATGGGACTTCGTACGACGAAAATCAATGCTCCAAATGGCGCCGAAATTATTATCCCGAACGGAAACCTGTTGTCACAAAACATCACGAACTGGACGTATACAGACAATTTTAAACTGGTTGATATCGCTATTGAAATTACCGGAGATACGACTCCTGATGATATCAATACGACCATAACCGAAGCCCTGGAAAGTATCGCTTTGGTAAACAATTCAAAACCATCGCAAATTTATTATACTGCCATCTCTGACGGAAAATATAAAATTCAAGTCAAATTCTGGTGCAGCATTTACAGAACAGAAGAAAGTGTGAGCACTGCCCGTCAGGTATTGTTCCAAAATTTCAAAGCAAAAGGCCTGACTTTTTCCGCCTAAAAATTAGTTTTAATTAAAATCAAAAAAGCCGTCAAGTATAATGCTTGACGGCTTTTTTATGGATTCTTTTTTACTTAAAACTTCCCTGCAAATTCTTTGGCAAAATCTTCCAGTTTGATTTTTCCATCCACAGGGAAATTACCATTTACGAAATCTGCAGCAATTTTACCGCTTCGCAAACCCGTACCCATTTCGGTATACAAGCCTGCAATTTCTTCCGGTAATCCGGCCTGTGTCATCCCCTGTAACGATTGTTCGTCAGTGAATTCCACCCATGGCAAATCGGTTTCCTCGATTGCAGTTCCGATGGCTTTTGCAATTTCGCCCGGAGTACGCACATCGCTGACAATGTAACGGATATTTTTGCCTGTGGTTTCTTTTTGCAGTTCTTCTGCTGCCGCTGTTGCAATATCTTCAGGGTGTACCAGTGGCATCTTCGCATCAGCAGGATAGTTAGCGCCCATAATCCCCGCTCCTTTTATCATCGGAACGTCATTGTATAAATTGGTAAAGAAAAATCCGGCACGTAAAAAGGTAACCGCTGTATTTTCCAGTTGGTCATACAACCCTTCGATTTGGTAAAGTCCTTTAATAGGCCCGGTTCCGTCCGGCAAGTCTGCACCGATACTGCTCAGCATTACCACACGTTTCACAGCTGCTTCCTGTATCGCGCCCGCGAAAGCTTTACCGGCTTCAACCGTATTCGAAATCACATTACTGCCTCCCAAATTGGGTGGTGTCATGGCAAAAACAGCAGCTGTTCCTGCAAAAGTTTCGGCCAGAAAAGCAGCATCACTAACAGAACCGATAGCCGCCTTTGCCCCTGCTTTTTCAATGGCCTCTTTTTTGTCCGCACTACTGCTGATTACCGTTACCTCATGTCCGGCAGCTACAAGTTGATGGGTTAATGGTTTACCTATGTTCCCTAAAGAACCTGAAATTATAATTTTCATCTTTAAATTGTTTGTATTTATAAAAACAAAGGTATATTTGTACTTACTTTTATACAAGTACTTACCCTAAAGTATGTATCATGACCGCCATCAAAGAAACTTCGACCATACAGGAAAATAAACAATATGCCCTCGACACCTGCCCCGTAACGTATGTAATGGAAAAAATTGGCGGCTACTGGAAGCCCATTATCCTCTATCATTTGTCCACCAGCGATAAACGCTACAGCGAACTTAAAAGAGCCATTCCGGCCATCACCGAAAAAATGCTCATTCAGCACCTCAAACAACTGGAAACCGATGGTCTTGTGATCAGGGAAGCAAAACCGGTTGTCCCTCCTTTTGTAACCTACAGCTTAAGCAATGCCGGAAACGGTTTAATTCCCGTTATTCACGCTATGGCAGAATGGGCTTTTAAGGAAAAGGATGGGGTTTATGGGGGTTAAGTTTTAGAGTAACCCAGCTGTCATTTCTTATCTTTTTACAGTACTTTTTTTTTATTTCTTCTATTTTACATACGGTTTCTCATTCCGGGGAACGAGGAATCGCATCCTGTAATTCCTTCCCTACAGTCAGTAATCTTATTGCTTTACCTCTGCGATTTTCTTTAAAAAATAAAGATCATCCCGAACGACTACTAAGCCAGCTATAGCTCTTGTCTGCCAATTATTTCAAAAAAGCACCACTTATAACTTTCCAAACTTGCTGCCTATTATCATGAATTATTTTTGCATTGAATTTTAAAATGTCAAAAAATATGATTCTACTTTACGGTTCAAAAGCAAAAAAAATGGCTTCTAAAATTTTACCTTATGAAGAATGTCCTTCCTGCAAACAAAAAGGCAATTTAGAATTAACCCTTTACAGAAGCTATATCCATGTTTATGGTATACCAGTTTTAAATGAAGGTAAACAA
The DNA here is from genome assembly GCF_003996965.1 of Flavobacterium cupreum. Taxonomy (GTDB): domain Bacteria; phylum Bacteroidota; class Bacteroidia; order Flavobacteriales; family Flavobacteriaceae; genus Flavobacterium; species Flavobacterium cupreum. The sequence continues at coordinate 123,074 of NZ_QWDM01000003.1, forward strand.
ACAGAAGTTGAGTGTCTGTCTTGTGAATGCTGTATAAAACCTGCTTACAAACCTTTTTTTTTGAAAAAAAGCAAGTACTCCGAAAAAATAGCGGATGAAATCAGGGAGATCAAAAAATACAACAAGCAATCTTTATGGCAACTCGCCTGGACCTCTTTACTAACGATAATTTTTTTAATTTTTCTTACAGTTGAACTGATCAAGAATAATGCAATTAAATATCTGGTTTCTACTGATAAAGAAAACATTGCGTTAATGGAGAACCCGCAAGTGGGTGATATTTATAAAGTTACCATGTTTACTGAACAAGGTGGAAACCGTTTAAGTCTATTAAAATTAATCCGTATAGCACAAGACACTATGGTATTGATTGAAAGTAAACAACATGCCGCTGTTGGAACAGTTTTATCAGATCAGGACTGGAAAAACGTGTCGAATAAAGACGGCGAGGTGTTATGGTATGTTGGAAAAGCTGACAAACTCTACAGAAGACTTACTGATCACTTAAGGAGTGGAAAACTCGAAAATAACATGCTGGATTCGATTGGATTGATTGTAAACCCCAAAGCTTCTACATCAGCGGACCACTTTAAACTAGAGGCCGACTTAATAAAGGAATTTGGAGGAAAAATAAATTTGGCTAATAAGAGGGAGAGTCCTGGTGTGAAAAAGTTAACTAAATCAACTGGAGGATGCACTCTATGATTGCCCCATACTTAGACATAACAGAAGTAAGCTATCTTTCTGAAAAATTATTTAGAATGCTACTTGTGAAGGAAAATAATATTTATGTAGCAGACTTCAAAAAGCATAATATAAATGCATTATCACTTGTTGAGCAAGGGTTAAATATCAAAGAAAAATGGATGTCAAAGGTATCTTCTGAAATAGAAGGGCTGAGGTTGAATAGCTACACTTACCCCTCACTGGTCGATATTAGTAAATTTAGTAAATTAGAATACTTTCAGCTAATAGGAATGGTTAGCAATGGAGAAATACCTTTCACTGAGTTGGATAAATTAAAAGAGGTCGATTTAAATTATCAAGATAAAACCTGCAAGCAGATATTCGATCAACAGAGTGTTGAATATCTAGATCTTAGTTATTACAAGAGCAGGTCTGGTACTGAGTTGACCCGATTAAAAAATCTAAAACAGCTAAACTTAAATCACGCCGTCTTTCCTAATTTGGAGTTTTTATCCGATATGCGTGAAATGAAGAAATTAAGTATTAGCTACAACCCTAAACTTACCCGAATAGAACAGCTTGGCGCAACTAAAGAAACATTAAAATCATTTGGCGTTCAGAATTGCAAAAAAATAAGAGACTGGCATGTTTTGCAAGAAATGAAACAGCTTGAATTTATCTATATTGAGAATTGCGGAGAAATTGAAACGCTCGAATTTTTAAATGAACTCCCAAACTTAAGAGGCTTATACATCATCGGAACGACTAAAGTACTAGATGGCAAACTAAAGAAAATCATTAACAAAGAAAGCGTAGAAAAAATAAACATCGCCATAGGGAAAAATTATGACATCACAAGAGACGATGTAAGAAAATTCGATTTTATTCCCGCTATAAAAGTTAATTAACTGTCAATAGCTCAACCCGATAAGCGCCGCTGAACCGGCAGTGCGCGTACCGTTGCTCTGGGAGTACGCCTTTGGTGGCAGCAGTGTGTGGACTACCCCCGCTCCGGTAGACATTTACCGACCCCTAAGCTCTCCGAAGTCTTCCCACAAAAAGCTGCGCAAACGTCTCTAGACTTTGCGCCCGTAACGATGAGCCAAGCAGTATAATCAACAAAAAAGCAACTCATTACCGGGTTGCTTTTTTCATGCCCCAACTTTCATTTATAATCATTGTAGTGTTATTGTGTGCCTTTTTTTTCGTTTACTGGAAAATATCGATCATCACTAAACGCTACTAAGCCAGCTATAGCTATTGTCTGCCAATTATTTCAAAAAAGTACCACTTATAACTTTCCAAACTTGTTCTCTATTATCCTGAATTATTTTTGCATTTAACATTACAGCAGTAAAAGCTGAGAAATAAAAATAAATATTATGATAGAAACAAAAGACTTTAGCAATCAGTTCCTCGGCTACAATATAGTAGACTGTGAAGTAAGGACCAAGGACATATTCTACTTTATTGCCCGTGAAGACTGTACACAATGGAGTGACTGGGAGGATACTGGAAGTTACCCTAGCACAGCCGATTTAACAGTTCGCGTTATAGCAAATTTCAGATCTTACCCCAAAGATACACAGTGGAGCCATACAGCTCTGGAAGGTCTCGACCTCTGTTGCGCAGGAATATCAAGAAGCCCGAAAGAGCAGCGGTGGTGCCCCCGGAAGAGAAGGAAAACTAAATGGATCAACAGGGAAAACCTGTTAATAATTGGTGGACTTTAAATAGGCGATATATGCTAAATAAAAATAGTCAGTATAGCTTGATAGATATAATTTCCAATATGAAGAAATTGGATTCACGGGATGATAATTTCTGTTTGTACGGTGAGACTGATGACAGATTAAGAGCGGATGGAATCTATTATATAGCAGACTACCCTGATGTTGATGACAATGATAAAGAAGTATATCCGCAAATAGTACAGTCTAAAAAATTGCATTATTTGTATTCAGGGGAACAATTTGCAGATGTTGTAGATTCAGTTCTTGAACAAAATCAATCAGCTTCACTTGATGAGTTTGTGAAAGCATTAAATTACTATTCTGCTAATGATGATTTTCTTGATTTTTAATTTTATGGAGTTGGAAAAACTTTCGTAGATTTTTCCAACTTTTTTACTTCCAGCTTCATGCTAACATATTTTTCAGATTAAACCGCCATCTCCCGAAGCGCCGCCTTCCCCGGAGCGCCGCATCAGTGGCGCTCTTAATACACTGGTTCGCCAGCTTAATATCCCGCCAGATACAGCTCACCGCTATCCCGTATCCAGTCCACGCCAATATGGGGATGAAGAACATCCACGTGTAATAATAACCTAAGCTCTCCGAAGTCTTCCCACAAAAAGCTGCGCAAACGTCTCTAGACTTTGCGCCCGTAACGATGAGCCAAGCAGTATATTCAACAAAAAAGAACTCATTACCGGGTTGCTTTTTTCATGCCCCAACTTTCATTTATAATCATTGTAGTGTTATTGTGTGCCTTTTTTTTCGTTTACTGGAAAATATCGATCATCACTAAACGCTACTAAGCCAGCTATAGCTCTTGTCTGCCAATTATTTCAAAAAAGCACCACTTATAACTTTCCAAACTTGCTGCCTATTATCATGAATTATTTTTGCATTTAACATTACAGCAGTAAAAGCTGGGAAATAAAAATAAAATATTATGATAGAAACAAAAGACTTTTCAAAACGCTTTGTAGGCTATAACATCGTTGATTGCGCGGTAAGAAGGCGTGATTTCTTCTATGGTAAAAATGGGGCTGCTAAGAAAAGTATCGGGCTTATAGAGTTAAAAAAAGGCACTATGCAGCTACCTGCATTAATTCTAATTTCAAAATATCAATATCTGAAGTAATAAAATCATTTTTACTTGTCTTTTTCAACTTATTTAAATCAAAATAACTTAATACACTGTCTTACATTACATTGTATTTGTTAAGAAGTTTTTAACAGAAAACCCGTAAACGACTTGTTAAACTGATATGTAATTTATACTATTGCTGAAATTATCTTAAGAAATAAAAATGAAAAAAATTCCTTTATACATAGCAGTTCTTGCTGTTGTTTTAAGTATTATCTCCATCTATTTTGCAAAATCAAGCTCACAATTAGTGTATGTAGATGTAAACAAATTAATTACAGGTTACAGTAAAACAAAAATAGCGAAAGCTGAGTTTGATAAAAAAGCTAATTTAATGAAAGCGAATGTTGATTCTTTAGTGAGCAATTGGCAAAATGAATTAAAAAACTACGAAAAAGAAAGAGCTAGCTTGTCTCCAAAAGAATTAAAATTGAAACAGGAGTTGTTGTCTAACAAACAGCAGCAAATAAATGGCTATCAGGAAGCCATTCAGAAAAAAATTCAGGAAGAAGACAAAAAAGTAACACAAACCGTAATTAATGATATCAATGATTATATCAAAGAATACGGAAAAGAGCACAACTACAAAATCATATTTGGAGCCAGTGGTGGAGGAAACATCATGTATGCAGATGACTCGACAGACTTAACTGAAGAAGTTTTAAAAGGCCTTAATGCAGAATATGATAAAAAATAATTACCTATTACTTATTCTAATACTACTCATTTCCTCTTGTAACAAAAAATTTGATACACAAGAGGAAATGAACATTTATATTAGTGAAGAAGACAACGGTTACCACTATAAAAAAACCGTTGCCGATGTTGATTTTGTTTTACAATACAGACCCACCGATCTTTTGGTAAAACAAGAACTGGGAGATAACACTGACCCTGCAAAAGTGGAGAAATTTCGAAAACATTACAGCCAGTACCTGTATTTTAATCTCTCTATGTCAAAAAACAACCAGGAACTATTGAATGGTGTTGCTCAGGATAAAGCAAAATTCGGACAAATGGTCAATGAATTAGCTTTTGGTATGGAGGAAAAACTACATGTTTACACTCCCACAAAAGACACCCTTGCCCTGGCCGATTTTATTTACCCCCGAATGTATGGTATGAGTAATTCAACCTCTATAATGATTGTGTATCCCAGAGATTCTAAATACATGAAACAAGAGTATCTCAATTTTGTTATTGAAGATTTAGGTCTCGATACTGGAGATATCAAATTCAAATTAAACACCAAAGCCTTAACAAACGAACCTCAGTTACGTTTTTAAAACCACTACTATGACCAAATATCAAAAGCGCCATCGTATTATTGCCACTTTTTTCTTGTTGATTTTTTTTCCGACTTTATTGCCTAATAATTTGTTTGCTTCTAATAATGGACCAGTTGCACCTGAAGCTTCTAGTTTTGAGCCCATAGATGCAACTGATATGGTGAACTTAATTTCTGGAGATATGTCTTATGTTTTACCTCTTCTAAATATTCCGAGTCCAGAAGGCGGGTATCCACTAACTTTATCGAACCATGCAGGAATTGCAATGGATCAAGAGGCTTCATGGGTAGGCTTAGGATGGAGTTTAAATCCAGGTGCTATAAATCGTGGCGTGACTGGTGTGCCAGACGATTGGAAAAGAGCTAAAGTAAATCAAATTACATACGATGAGGGAGGTGTAAGCAATTCTTATTCTGGAAGTGTTTCCATTGGCTGGGGATCCAATGGTGCTTCTGTAGGACTATATGGTTCTTATACCGAAAACAAATCATTTGGGGGACCAAACTCATATAGTACAGACGGTGGAATACTAGCTAGCTTCGCTGGAATTACTGCAAGTGTAGGAACAAATGGCTCAAATGTAGGTATTGGCGGTTATGGTATAAATGCAAATGTAGGTACAAATGGTGCAAGTGTAGGGATTAATTCATATGGCGCAGACGTAAGTATTAATCAAAGTTTTAAAAATAGTAATACAAGCTATTCAGCTGATTTAAATGTGGGATATGGCACTGAAATTTCATTTAATTCAAAAAGTGGATTATCCGGATCAGTTATTGGTCAGGGATTTACACTTTCTGGTAATAATTATGGAAGAGGAAATATAACTACAAGTACTTCAGGCTTTACTGTGCCAATACAAATTTATGCAGTTAATTTAACATTCGGTTATTCAAGAACACGCTATTGGACTTACGATAAGAAACCTGCAGGATATGAAGGCTCATTGTATTCCGGTGATATGGAAAGTTTAGAAGAGAACACAAATTTTTATGGATTAAATGCTTCCGATTCCTATAGTTCAATATACAAACAAGAATCTGAAAATCAATCATTTGACGACAATTTATCATTTATTGCCTATGATTATTATTCTGTATCTGGTCAGGGAATTTCGGGCTCATTTAGGCCTGGTATTTTTGAAAATGGAAGTTTAAAAAATAATACTAAAAGCGCCACATCATCTGATAATACATCTATAAGCTACAAAGTAGGCACTAACAGGAAATTCACAAAAACTATTGACAATGATAGTAACGATATACATTTTTATTTTGACAATGAACCTTCTTCTTTTTTAAAAATAAGTTCAGATAACTGGGCATTCGGTCCATTTCCTCCAACCACACTGCCGGAAAATTACTCCGATTCTAGTACTTTTAGTAATTTAGTTTATATAGATGGTAAAGTTTATAATGGCTATAATCCAGATACAAAACGAAAAAGAACTGGTAATTACATCTAAACTTTTACAAATAAAGAGATTATTTCTTCGAATAATTCTATAATTATTAATCCTGAAAACTACGACAGAAGTTCTGCACCTGAAGATGGAATAGGAGCCTTTAAAATTACATCACTTGACGGTAAAGTTTATCACTATTCATTACCAGTATATCAAAAAGAGCAATTTACCCGAGGCACTAACCTCGATTTTGATATTAATTCGAAGTTTTACGAGAAGCAACAATTAACACCATATGCAACTCATTGGCTTTTAACTGCAATTACAGGACCTGACTACATTGACACTAATTTAAATAACAAAGTCGATCAAGAGGACTCTGGTTATTGGACTTCATTTGATTATGGAAAATGGAGTGACGGTTATGTCTGGTCAACTCCACTAAAAAATGATGGAGTAACGAAATCTTACAGTTGGGGAATTAAAGAAGTTTATTATCTGGATAAAATTAAAACCAGAACTCATACCGCATTATTTATTAAGGAAGAAAGAAGTGATGATCTATCTTACAGCCTTCAAGTTGGTAATAATGAAAATGATTTACAAATGACGGGAGTAAGGTCAAGAAACTTAATTGTAGGAAAAAATGGATATAAATATTATGATGGTTTTTATGAACTGAATGTTCCTGTATCTTCTCCTCCCGCTTATTGGTACATGGATGCACAATGGGGACAATTTATAAAATTTAATACACACAAATCCTTACGACTAAGCAAAATATTACTACTTAAAAATGAAAATTCTAATCTATCAAAAAGTGCAGGAACTCCTACTCCTTCAAACTTTAAAGGACAGATTAAATTCGTAGATTTTTTTCATGAAGTAAATCTTTTTAATGGGGCGGCATATAGAAATAATACAGTTGTAGGAGCAAATAAAACATGGTATGGCGAATATTATAATAATGTTTATGATTCTCAAGATCTATCAGGAAAAGACTTAGAACAAAAAGCAATAAAAACCATAATCTTTGATTACGCTTTAAATACTAACTCATTAGCCAAAAATGCCCCAAATTTAGAAAGTACAAATTATGGTAGGTTAACTTTAAATTCAGTACAATTTCTTGGTAAAGAAAGTAGTAAAATTATTCCACCATATAAGTTCAGCTACATCAATACAGCTAACTACGATGCTTCAAAAGAAGATAATTGGGGATATTATAAAGATAATCCATCTATGTGGAGTTTAAACAAAATAATAACTCCTTTAGGGGCAGAAATTTCGATAACTTATGAATCTGATGATTTTGATAAAGAAGCTGTGTCTGCTCAGTCAACAGTATTATCAACCAGCGATAAAAATAGTGGTGGAATTAGAGTTAGAGAAATCTCTGTAAAGGAAAATTCAGTAGTAAAAAGCTCGATAAAATACTTTTACAATATTCCCGGTTTTGCAGAAAACAAAGGAGATATTAATTACAAATCATCTGGAATAACATCATATATGCCTTCCAAAACATTCAAAGAAGTTAAGTATTTGTCTGAACTTCCTTCTCCGGGGGTTCTCTACGAATATGTAACAGTGAAAAATTATTCGACAGACAATAAATTGGGAAGTGTCCAGGAATATAATTTTAATGTTTTAACACCAGATATAGCATCAGTTGCTACAAGTCTTAAGATTCCTAACATTTTAGAAATTGAAAAATTGCAAAATTCACCATGGGGTGGCGCATCAAATGGAGAATCTTACGATTTAAATTTCAGTAGATTTAGTATTAAAGATATGACGGCTACAATCGGAAGATTGAAACAAGTAAAAACATTTAACAATGTTGGGCAGTTGCTTTTTAAAACACAAAATAGCTATAAAGACATATCAAACATTCGACAAGGAATTTCTGAAGAAACTTTTAGTATTTATAAAAGAGTAAATGACAATTCTAATTTAACATATCGTCTAGGGAGTACAAGTAAAATACGATTCCCGAATATATTAGAAAGTACCTCTGTTGCTCAAGGAGGGTATACTGCTACCACCTTTATAGATAAACTAAATTTTTTAACAGGGGAAGTTTTAGAATCTCATTCTACTTCAAGTACAGGAAAATCAATTATGTCTAAAACTATTCCTGCCCATATAAAGTATCCTAAAATGGGTTCAAAGGCAGACGATATTACTTATAAAAACATGCTTTCTCAAACTGCTGCCAATTATTCTTACATTCTAAATAACGGTATTTGGAAAGAAACGAGTGTTGGTATAACCACTTGGAATAACGTTTGGGCATATAAAGACATAACAGGATCAGTTGCAGAACCAACTGCAGATAAAGAAAAAATATGGAGAAAACATAAATCTTATATTTGGAATGGTCCCAAAGATCCTGATGGTGTAGCCACTGGTTATGTTAGCACCAATGATACTGATGATGGTTTTATATGGGATCTTCCTGCTGGGGTAGGTGTTAATGTTGCACAACCCTCACAATGGAAACAAATCTCTGAAACCACCTTATATGATCATTTTTCTGCACCATTAGAAATGAAAGATATCAACGGAAATTATAGTTCCTCAAAAAAAGGAGATAACGATAGTAAAATAATAACAACCGGTAATGCACGCTATGGCGAAATGTTTTTTGCCGGCGCAGAAAATATAAGTGGTACAGAAAACACTAGTGCTCCATCAACAAATTGGCTAGAACAAGGATTACAAATGATAAACGCCAGAAGAAGCACTACATATTTTCATACAGGAAAACGTTCGATAGAAGCGACAAATACATCATCGTTTGGCGTTCTTTTAAGTGGTACTCTTATTAATGGGATACCTCAGCATAAAGCGGGCAAATATAAAGTATCTGTTTGGGTCGAAAAAACTAATGCCGATAAAGCGCAACTAAAAGTAAATGGAACTGTTGTTAATTTCATGGCAAATAGTCCGTCTGCCGGAAATTGGATATTAAAGACCGCCTACATTGATGTTCCATCAGGAAATTGCACGGTATATTTAAGTTCAAATGATACAACAACCGTTTATTTTGATGATTTAATGTTACGTCCCTTAGCATCATCCATTGCCGGATATGTGTATAATGAATGGGATGAACTAACCTACATCATTGGAAATAATGGTTTAGCTACAAGATTTGAATATGATAAGGCTGGAAGATTAATCAAGACATATTCAGAAATCATTGATGATTTGCCAAATGGAATTACTGGCGGCTTTAAATTAGTCAAATCAAACACATATAACAATAAATATTTATAAAATAATAATTTTTTATAAATAAAAATATCAGAGTTATAAACCAATAGAAAATCGATGAAAAGATATATATATTATTTAATCTTAGTTCCAATATTTATTTTTGGAAACCCAGGAATTGGTGATAAAAGAAAAACTAGCTTCTTTGATTTAGAAACCTTAGGAAACTATCCTGATTATAGTATAAATTTAGAAAGAACAGATTTTGTTTCAACGAGTGGTGGAGCTAGTGGAACGTTATCTGTTGTAAACAATGTTTTATCACTAAATTTTAGTGGTGGTTGGAATCAAAGTGCAATGAAAACAGGAGTTATAAAGGTATTAACTATTTCTCCCAGTTTACCAGATCTTGAATTAGGTCCAATACTAACAAGTTCTAATGGTTCCGCTAATGGATATAATGTAAAAATTGAAAACAACAGCTTAGTAATTTACAGTATCGGAGGTACTCTTCCGCTGACAACTGGTGCTTATTTTAATATAAGGCAAGATTTAAATGAAGGCAGTGCCCTCTTTATTCCTAGCGATAATCTTAATAATTGGGTCCATAGTGTTGCGTATGACAGTAAAGGAAATGTTATAAGTCAATCCAGATCTTACTTCGACGATTTAGGAAAATCAGATGTTAGTTTGTCAAAAGATTACGTTTCGAAGAAAATTTGGGGCACTGAAACTATGTTTGATAATTTTGGCAGACCAGATAAAACCTCTTTTATCGCACCCTCTCCTCTCGGTACTTTTGAAAAAGTTAATTTTTTTAAGAGCAGTTCGCAAGCACAAGGCGAAGCCTACCCTGCTATTCTTCCTCTTAACAACATAAGTATAAGCAAGGATTATAAAGCCAGTGAGTCTATTTCAGTTGTCGGAGCAGTAAGTCCGGGTTTAACAGTAAGCTTAACTGCTCCCCGTATAACCTTAGGTGATACCTTTACCATAAAAGCCACCTCCGGAAGTAGCTTTAAAATAACGGCGGCAATTTTACCAGATGCATCTGCAAATCCCAGCTTAGCCAATTACTATAGCGATACTAATACCGAAGAACCCTATCAGGCAACAGCCACACATCCGTTTACGCAGAACAATTATGATACGCTTAATCCTGGAAATGTTATAAATGTAACAGGTGGTAATAGAATAAACGGAGAATGGAGAACCGGTTATGCCTACACAGTACCCGCAGCTCAGGAAATGTATTACGTATATGGTTCGGATTATTTTGATGGCCCCGTTACTTCCGGTAAAGAAGAAGTAATTACTAAATTTTATAAATCTGTAAGTATAGATGCTAACGGAAATGAAAACGTTGCCTTTACCGATGGTGAGGGTAAACTGTTGGCATCAGCCCGTTCGGGAGGGGGTACCTCCTATCCGGTTATCTCTCTTATTGGTACACAAGGATTTGTAGATGTGCACATTCCTGCGGGAACATCCGGAATTTCATTGATTGGAGGTCCCTCATTCTACAAAGTTTATGATTTAAAAACCGGATTAATTACAGCTTCCTTAGCTAGTGGAAATGCTTATAGAATTGAAGCTGTAACACCTCCTCTTGTAGATCCTAAAATATATATTACAGCTGGTAAGCCAGAATATGTTGGTACCGTATTAGGTATTACTTACAATGTAAATTATTACGCATATGCCGTCAATGTATACAACAAAACGGGGCAACTCATAAAATCTATACAGCCAAACGGTTATATAGTAAATGCAACAATTGTAGGAACTCCCGCACATATGACCTCGACCAATTTTGCCTCCACCTACAAATTTGCTACTTTAGGACAATTGACAGAAGTATCAAGTCCGGATGAAGGAATAAGTCAGTTTGCTTACCGACAAGACGGCCAGATTCGTTATTCGCAAAGTGCACTCCAAAGTGATACAAAAGTTTCCTATACGGATTATGATACTTTGGGAAGACCACAAGAAAGTGGTGTAATTGCTAACAACTGGTCAACAGCTAAGGCCAATCCTGATGGAGCGTTAATTTCAGGCGTACGCACGGAACAGACCTTTACCATATATGATGATGCTGAAAACAATCTTACATCAGTGGCAATACCTGCCACTCTCAGTTTAAGCAGCGTATTGACGACAGCGGGCATCACAACTACTAATTATGTTCAGAACAATCTTTCCGGCAATGTAGCGATTACCTTTACAAAACCGGGATCCACTATTACGGCTATCACCTGGTACAGCTATGATGTATATGGCAGAACAGAATGGATTGTAAAATACAATGAAGGAATTGGTGCCAAAACCATTCATTACGAATATAATCATCAGGGTGGTGTAAAAAAGGTCCTGTATCAAAAAGACAAAGCCGCCGAGTTATTTGTTCACCAATACACTTATGATACAAACGGCGTATTAACAAAAGCAGAAACATCTCTTGATAACACTACTTTTATCACGCATGCCGACTATACGTATTATAAAACGGGAGAACTGAAAAGAGTGAATATTGCGCAGGGAACCCAGGGCTTAGATTATGTTTATACACTTGGAGGGCAACTTAAAAGTATCAACCACCCTAGTTTAGAAGAAACGAAGGATCCGGGTGGAGACAAAAATGACGTTTTCGGATTAACGCTTGATTATTATGGTGGTGATTATTTGCGAACGGGCAGAAATATTACATCCTCTCCTACAATTGGCGCTGATTATAACGGAAATATAAAAGCAGCCCGCTGGGCCAATAAAGGTGTACTCGCTGATGTCTCAGGTACTTCGGTTAACCAAAAAGGATATTTGTACAATTACAATCGCAACAATTGGTTAACGGAAGCTACTTTTGGAAATGCAAATTCAGCTACTGCTGTAATAAGCCCTGCTGCCAACCTCGCACTGGGTGAAAGAGGATTATCCTACGATGCCAATGGTAACATTAAAACTTTAGTACGTACTAATGAATCAGGAACTGTTGCAGACAATCTAACGTACAATTATAGTAATACCGGAAAAAACCAATTAAATAGTGTCAGCGATGCAGTCACAACTACTGATACAGCTGACATCGAAAACCAAGCCCCAGGTAATTATCAATATGACGCCATAGGGCAAATGATACGCAATAATGCCGAAGATACTGATTATACCTACAATACTCAGGGTCTTGTAACACAAGTAAAAAAAGGAACACAACTTACTGTAACCTTTTCTTATAATGAGAGAGGACAGCGTGTAAAAAAACAAACCATTGCTTATTTAACGGGCGGGAATACCCGTACAGAGACAAATTACTACATTCCCGACTTATCAGGAAGTACAATGTCCGTTTATTACAGTTTGTCGGGAACATTGATCAAACCTCCCATTGCACTTTACCAAAAAGAAATACCTATCTTTGGTTTAAGCAGGTTGGGGATCTATACCAAAGCAACCAATAAAGAGAGTGATGTAATCAGTTATGAAATTACAGATCATTCAGGTAATGTAAGGGCTGTAGTAAGTAAAGAACTGGAGGCTACTGTTATTAAATCCTATGCAGATTATTATCCTTTTGGAGAACAATTGCCAGGACGTAATGCTTTCTCAGATTATCGTTACGCTTTTCAAGGGCAGGAACTTGATGGTGAAACGGGAATGGAAGCGTTTCAGCTGAGACTCTGGGATGGTAGGATTGGAAGATGGTTATCTCCTGACCCGTATGGGCAGCATTCTAGTCCATATTTAGGAATGGGGAATAATCCTATTGGAACTATTGACCCTGATGGAGGGTGGGAATGGGAATGGTGGGCTAAAACAGTTGCTGTTTTTAGTGGCGGAAAAGCGTTTCAAAGTTCCCAAGGTGATTGGGGAGTTCAAACATCTGGCAAATCATCTGATGGGATGTATATAAAGACAGATTTTGGAGGTAAAAGATATAATGTTAATGCGCAAAATTATATAGACGCAAATCCAGATCTGTTTGATACATATGGGCTACAAAAATTTGGGATTAATGTTCAGGAAAATTATGATACTCGCTTTGAAGCCATTGCAAGTATGTTTCAAATTGTAAATCCAGAAGCACCAGCGATGAATCTTTTTAAAGCTGCAAAATCAAGTACAATACTTGGAACTGATGCAGCAACTATGGCTAATGCTGGTCGTATGGTAGAAGAATCTGGAACTCATCAACTCTTATTACATGGAGATTTTGATAATTTTATCATTGATGGGACGAAAACTTCAGCTAAAGAAGTTGCCAAAATAATGCTAAAATCTGGATTCAAAAAAGGAACTCAAATTAGATGTATTTCATGTAATACTGGAAGATTTGGCGATGGTGCAGCTTATCAACTATCTAGATATTTAAAATCACCAGTTTTAGCACCAACAGATATGGTAAGAATATTAGAAGGTGGAGCTTATGAAATACATGCAGGTGGAATTTGGAAACAATTTTAAAATATTATAATAAATAAGAAATTTAAAACATTTATGAAATTAGTTGGATTTATAAGAGAGCATAATGATATAGTTGAATCAGTAGCATACGAAAGTATTTTTTTTAATGTTAAAAATAATGAAGAAACCATTATTAATACCACCAATTATCTTAATAATGGAATACTTGTACTTGCATGGATGGGATATTTTAAAGATTTAGATAATGGTGATTTAATTGCTCCGAACAGTTATTACACAGACGGAAGTTATATTTGGCCTGCATATTTTTCTTATTATCTAAAAAAATATCCAAATTATAAAATTGATGCCGAATTTTTAGAACATCTTACACATATCAGCTTTAACTATCATAAAATAAAAATATCAGATAAATTCAGAAGTGAACTTGAAAGACAATTATCTGAAAAAATGAGATATTAATTTATAATATATTAGTTATCAATATCGAAGAAATTTTTTCTGTGTACGCAAAAATGACACATGAACAAAATAAAAGCAATTTGTAATGGGTTGCTTTTTTTAATTATATGCTTGATTCATCGTTGCGGGCTCAAAGTCAGAGACGTTTGCAGCTTTCCATGAGAACACTTCGGGAAGCAGAGAAAAGTTAGTGATATTACAGCTGATGTTTTAATTGGTCCATTTAGATATGTTTCAGTAACAGCTGCTGATATTATTGGTGGAACTGCTGAATATTCACAATCTTTCAACGAAAAAAATGAAGTTTCTTGGGATAATGTCTCATATGGAATAACAGGAGGAGCAGGAATTAGAGTTCAAGCTGGTGTAAAATATACTATGGTATTGATTCATCCGTCAGGTATATATGGAATTAAGAGAGATGGTGGTTGGGCGTCTGGATATCATTTGGGAAATTTTAGTAGTAATTAAAAAAAATGAAAAATGAAAAAAATGAAAATAGGGATAGTGATTGTTATTATGATTTTCTTTTGGTTTTCTTTTGATTATGTATGGTATCGCAATTTTAAACATTTCTACGAATTATCTATAAATGATAGAATATTAGATATTAAACAGGGAAAAGGTGGAATAAAAATTGTAATTAAAAGAATAAAAGATGATAATTTTTATATTTATTGTGACAATGAAGAATATTTAAAAATTGGAGATTCAATTTCCAAAAAAAGTAAATCTGATGAAATTAAAATATATAGAAAATCAGTAGATACGTTAAAGTGGAGTTATTATAGGAGGATATATATTAGTAAAAACTTAGACTTTTATTCTTTAATTATCAAAATATAGTTATTGGTTTACTTCAGCTCTTCTAAGTCTTCTCATAAAAAACTGTGCAAACGTCTCTGACTTTGCGCCCACAACGATGAACCAAGCAACATAATCAAACAGAAAGGCAACTCATAACCGGGTTGCCTTTTTTAATGTTGAGACGAATCACATCAGACATTCGCCAACAATCTGTACGCAGTACATTTGATTCCTCGTTCTTCGGAATGACAAACTAAGTCTGAAATATAATCCTTCTCCATTCCCTACAAAAAAGTTTCCTGAATAAGAATTTAAAATATTAAATTTAACATCCTAAATCAGAACGTACAAAAAGCATACGTACTCTTTTTTAGGATTACTTTTAATATCAAATCAAAAATAAAACAGCATCAGGATATGGGAAATCAGGACACCATTAGAAAAGTAGCAATTGTGGGGTATAACAGGATTCCGTTTGCGAGAGCGAATACGTTCTATTCAGACGTCAGTAATTTGCAGATGATGACCGCAACACTCGATGGTCTTATTAAAAAATACAAACTGCAGGGTCAATTACTCGGAGAAGTGGTCGGTGGTGCCGTCATCAAACATACTACCAACAATAACCTGATTCGTGAATGTGTCATGAGAACGGCTCTTGATCCCGCCACTCCGGCCTGCGACTTACAACAGGCTTGTGACACCGGAATTGAAAGTGCTATTTATATTGCCAATAAAATTGCTTTGGGTCAGATTGAATCCGGGATTGCGTGTGGTGTTGATTCCATCAGCGATATGCCCATTGCGGTGAGTGAAAAGCTGCGAAAAATACTGCTCGACGCCAGAAAAGCAAAATCATTGGGAGAAAAAATAAAAACCTTTTTGAAAATCCGACCAAAAGACCTGACACCCTTAGTGCCCAGAAATGAAGAATCGCAAACCGGTCTTTCGATGGGAGGACATACCGAAATTACGGCCAAATATTATCAAATCGCCCGAGAAGATCAGGATCAGCTGGCGTTGCAAAGTCATCTGAATATGGCAAAAGCGTATGACGAAGGTTTTTTCAGCGATATGATTACGCCTTTTAACGGACTGGATAGGGACAATAATTTACGGAAAGACAGTACTTTGGAAAAGCTGGCCAAACTGTCTCCCGCATTCGATAAAACCAACGGAACGCTTACGGCCGGAAACTCTACGCCGCTTACCGATGGTGCATCCAGCATTCTTCTGGCAAGCGAAGAATGGGCCAAAGAACACAATTTACCGATTCTGGCGTACATTACCCACGCGGAAGTTGGCGCTATCGAGTATGTAAAAAACCAACAGAATTTATTACTCGCGCCTTTGTTTGCGGCCTCAAGAATGCTTGAAAAAGCAAACCTGACGCTGCAGAATTTTGATTATTATGAAATTCACGAAGCTTTTGCTGCCCAGGTTCTGGCAACGCTTAAAATTTGGGAAAGCCCTGAACTTAGTGCAGCCATTGGACTTAAAAAACCGCTCGGTGCCATAGACAGAAATAAACTTAATGTAAAAGGAAGCAGTCTTGCGGCAGCCCATCCTTTTGCTGCGACGGGAGGAAGAATCATTGGCGTAATGGCAAAATTGCTTCACGAAAAAGGTTCAGGAAAAGGTTTTATCTCTATTTGTGCAGCAGGCGGACAGGGAATTACTATGATTATTGAAAAATAATATATTTTTAAAATCTGTTTTTTGGTCTGTTTTTTAATCACGCAAAGACGCAAAGTCGCAAAGTAAAATTTAATAAAAAAACTTTGCGCCTTTGCGCCTTTGCGTGAAATTAAACCTTCCATAGATGAAGGTATAAATTTGAATAAAATGTCTTTATTCTTATGGAAATCATTGTCATCCTGAGCGAAGTCGAAGGCTTTTCATAGCAAAAGGGCTTCGACTCCGCTCAGCCTGACACCTATTTTGAATGACACCCAACGAGTTAATTTCAGAAAGTTATTTTATTAAATTTTACTTTGCGACTTTGCGTCTTTGCTTGAAATAAACTTTTCATAATAACTCAAAGTGTAAATTATTTTCAATGAGAAAATCCAAAGGAAATACTCATAATAATGATACAGATTACAATTGCAGTAATCACCACATACAGATAATCTTTTTCCAGAAGAAACGAAAATAGCGAAAGTAAGACCCTAAAAACCGGGGTCAGAAAAAGCAACACAATACCCAAAAATATAATAGATTCTCCCCTGCCCTGAATTACACCCTGATAAACAGCCCCAATTACTTCAAAAATATTTCGGTCATTTTCTTTAAAAACCGAGTAATTTTCGATATCACTGCCATGGTGCAGCAAATAAACAATACCTCCGATAAAGGCCACTGATAAAGAAATCCAGACGCCGTAGCGCAATAAATTACCCACAATTTTCTGAAAATCTTTTTCTCCGAATTTTTCCTGTGTCATAACTTTAGATTTTTCCATTAAGTCCGCTGTAAATCATGTTTAACGCCAGTACAAAAATCAGGCACGCAAAAAAGATACGCAGCTTTTTAGGGTTGGTACGAACTAATATTTTGGCTCCTGCCATGGCTCCAAATAACACACCTATCACCACCGGCATGCAGATTCCGGGCTCGATGTATCCTTTTTGAATGTAGATCACCGAACTTGCCATTGCCGTTACGCCCATCATGAAATTACTGGTCGTTGTAGAAACCTTAAACGGAATTCGCATGATATTGTCCATGGCAATTACCTTAAAAGCTCCTGAACCAATTCCCAATAATCCGGACATCATTCCGGCAATTCCCATCATGCTGAACCCTCCTATTACATTTTTGGTTCCATAACGAATTACCTGACCGTCATGCGATGGATAAGATCCCTCTAACTTTAGTTTTTTGGCCAGCGGACTGGATTCCAAAACAATATGTTCTTCTTTTTTTCGTAACGAATTGATGGCCGAGAAAATCAGGGTCAGTCCGAACAAAACGGCGATGAATGACGTTGGGGCTATAACAGAAAGCAATGCTCCTCCCACAGCTCCTAAAGTAGTGGCTATTTCGAGAAAAATTCCCAGACGCATATTGGTAATCCCTTCTTTTACATAGGCTGCGGCTGAACCGGAAGAGGTTGCAATCACAGAGACCAAAGCCGCTCCGATAGCATAATGAATATCGACTCCGAGAACAATCGTCAAAAGCGGGATAATAATGATTCCGCCGCCCAATCCTGATAAGGAACCTATAAAACCAGCTAAAAATGCGCCCAGAATCATGATCAGGGTAAATGTGAGTACTGTCATTTGGATTTATTTATTTGAAAGCTAATTTACGAATACAAATTCGCTATTAAGGCATGCTATTTTCACCCGAAGCCATAAAAAGAAGAAAAAGCAAAACAACCAACTGAATATCAGTAATTTAAAGCTACACTTAAAAACACCTTAAAAATGATGTTTTTTCTAAAAAGGACTTAATTTCTGATTTTTTAAACCGTTAAAAATCCATTCTTTTAATCACAAACTTTGCTTAAAAAAACAATTAAAAAAGAGTGCTTTTTAATCACTTTATAGTATTTTTAGCGTTTCAATTTAATTTGTTTTAAACTTATAAATCCCAAATTTACAAGGTATTAACTTTTTACTTTTTTTATTTTTGAGTACGAAATTAAAATGTATGGTAATTTACAATCAAAGACTTCATTTCGCATTGTTGTTTTTATTTTTATCTTTTGGTTTGCAGGCGCAGATTGAAAATAAAAAGACGTCTTTCGTACATAAAAATCCAGTTCAGACCAGGGAAGAAAAAGCAATCGCCGATTTGTATGCGTTGTACAATAAAGGCGACGATAAAAAGGCTTATGTAAAAGCGCATTCTCTATTAAAGACTACCAAAAATAACCGTTCGACAGCCTGTGCTGATTTACTGCTTGCCTACTATTTTAATAAAAAAGCAGTAATAGATTCTTCTATTTACTACACGCAGCAGGCGCTTAAATTTAATACGGTTGTCAATGACTCCCTAAAAAACAGACTATATGCGTTAGGTTACAACCTGCTTGCCATCAATTATAAAAAAAGAGGCATTCTTGGCGAAAGCAAAAAGTGGCACCTGAAAGGCATTGATGCTTCTCAAAAATACAGGGAGAAAAATCTTTTTTATACGCATACACACGGTCTCGCTTTGGTCTACAGCGAACTGGGTGATTATAAAAATGCCCTGAAGTTGTTCAAACAATGTCTGGAATATAAAGAAGATCCTGAAATTATTTACGGAAGCTACATTAACATCGGGGACATTTATGCCGCCCAAAAAGAATACGAACTTTCAAACCAATACCTGAATAAAGCCAATGCTTTGTGCCAACAGCAAAATAACAACAATTGCAGAGCCATTATTGCGATTAGCCTGGCTGCAAATTTTGAGGCTCAGCACAAAAAGACAGAAGCATTGCGCCTGTATAATGAAGCCATAAAAATTGCCGATGCCAACGAATACAACCAAATTGCATTAATAGCAAGGCTCAATACAGGAAATATGCTGCTGGAATCGAAAAAATACGATCAGGCAAAAGTCATTTACCTCTCGGGGCTGGATAATGCGCTAAAGCTCGGGCTGCTGCACGACCAGACTGTCATTTATAAGGCGCTTAAAGAAATTGCCATTGCCCAGGAAGATTATAGAAATGCTTATCATTATACAAACCAATATTATAAAATACAGGATTCGATCACGCATCTTCAGAATCAAAAGGAGATTAATGAACTGGATGTAAAGTATAAAACATCGCAAAAAGAAAAAGAAATTGAAGCCTTGCAATTTGAAAATGCCACCAGAAAACTGACGCTCGAAAACCAGAATGAAGCGATAAAAAACATGCGCCTTCAGGAAGAGATTTCCAATAAAGTAAATGAAAACAAAATTTTATTTTTTCAGAGCTCCTCAGAAAAGAAACGAAGCGAAATCTCCCTGCTTAAAAAAGACCAGCAATTAAAAGCACTGGAAATTGACCAGCAAAAGAAAACGAGATGGCTTACCATCATTGCTTTTCTGGTGCTTCTGATTCCGATTACCGGGTTGTTGTTTCAATACTACAAACGCCTGAAAGCACAGCGTTTGTTAAACAGCAAACAGGCCGAGATCAGTTCCCAAAAGATCAACGGAATCCTGAAAGACCAGGAACTGAAACTGATCAAGGCTTCGATCAGCGGACAGGACAAGGAACGGGAACGTATTTCACAGGAACTGCACGATAGTATTGGAGGGAATCTGGCCGCGATAAAATTACAGCTGAACCATATGGCCGGCAATAATTTTTCGAATATGGAGAAGATCAACCTGCAGCTGGACGAAACGTATCAGCAGGTAAGAAGCCTGTCACACACTTTGCTTCCGAAAAAATTCAGTCAGAACAAATTTTGTGAGGTTTTAGAATCGTACCTCAACAATATAAGTGCTGCCAGCGCGTTAAAAATTTCATTTCTAGCCTATCCCAAAAAGGGAATAAATGAGATGAGTGAAGGGATACAAATTGAAATTTTCAAAATAATCCAGGAACTGCTGACCAATACGATAAAACACGCCAAAGCGTCGCAGATCGAGATTCAGCTGAACCTTGTGGACGGTGATCTGAATGTGCTGTTTGAAGATAACGGAGCGGGGTTTAATACCTCAAATTATACGCCCGGAATTGGTTATATCAACCTGGAAGCCCGAATTAAAAAATTAAACGGTTCGTTTTTAATCGATTCAAAACTCAAAAGAGGCACTATTGTGAATATCGAAATTCCGTCTTTTGAAGCAATTGCCAATCCTAAAAAGAATCCCATGAAAGGAATTGACCTGAAAGATCAGCTGGATGAATTAAAAAATAAAATTTAAGCTGTTCCTGCGATCTGACTAACCAAATTTTATACGATGAACAAAATCAAAATCCTTATTGCCGACGATCATACCATGTTTTTACAGGGAATCATTTCGTTATTGGAACAGGAATCGAATATTGAAATTACCGGGAAAGCCATCAACGGACTTGAAGCGCTCGAAATCATTCAAAAACAAACTATCGACTTGCTGATTTTAGACATCAGCATGCCTGAAATGGATGGTATTGAACTGAGTAAAATTGTAAAGAAGAAATATCCGGAAATTAAAATACTGGTAGTCAGCACGCACAGTAACGTGAGTATTATTTCCAGATTGATCCGAATTGGCGTGAACGGTTATTTACTGAAAAATGCCGAAAAAGCCGAGCTTTTACAAGCCATCAATACGATTGCAGACGGAGCTGATTATTTTTCGGAAGAAACAGAAGAAAAACATCTTTCGAATAATCTGCGGATTGAAAAACAAGTTTCAACTTTAACGGAACTGAGCTCCCGCGAGAAGGAAATCTTAGTTTTGATAGCGCATGAATACAATACTGCTGAAATTGCCGAGAAAACATTCATCAGCCTCAATACTGTAAACACGCACCGCAAAAACTTATTGTCTAAACTAAATGCCAAAAACACGGCCGGATTGGTAAAATATGCCGTAGAAAATGGCTTAGTCGATTAATCTTATTCGAAACCTCTTCCCAACCTGTAATTTAAAACGAGTCCGAAAGTATCCGGAATTACCACATTGTCAAACGATTTGTTATACGTACAGATAATTTTGAACTTATCGGACACATAAAATCCTGCCAGCAGGTTTACGGTGTCAGAAGTACGGTAACCGCCTCCGAATTCGACTTTGTTTTTATAATTGACCAGCACATTCAGATCAGCCTGAAAAGCCGCTCCTTCCATATATTTGGCCAAAAAACTGGGATTGATGACGATATCTTCCATTCCACCCGTAAAGAAACGGTAGCCGAAATAACCGTAATATACATTTTTTAAGTTGGTATTATTTTTTGAATTGAAAGCACTGTTTAAAACATTAGGCGCCGAAACTCCTGTATAAAGCGATTCGGTATTATACAAAAATCCCAGTCCGACCGTTGGCGTAAAACTGTTAATGTCTTCCTGAAATTCCGGATCATTTTCTAATCCCAGCTGCGTTAGGTTTTCATTATAAAGCATTGCTCCTGCTGTTAAACCAAACGAAATAAAATTAGAACTGTACGCTGATTTTCCGGCTTCATCGGTATTAAAGTAAATCTTATAGGCGTAGGACGTAAAGAAACTCGTGGTGTTGGTGACTCCGATTTCATCGCGGGAAATACCGGCGGCCAGCCCTACTTTATCTGACCAGGCCAGGGTATTTACGGAAATATCAAAACTTCTAGGACTTCCGTCAACAGCCGAATTAAAATAACCGTCTGTGGTAAGAACCAGGTCTGTGTTTTGATGAAAACCTGCCTGAGCCGGATTCAGGAGAACGGTGTTGTAATTATAACTTGAAAATACCGGCGTTTGCTGTGCGGAAGCAGCCGGTAAAAACAAGATCAGCAATAATGTTATAAGGATTATATTTACTATTCTTTTCATGAATTATCTTTTTAAAACAAGGTATCCCTTTAGTTTTTTGAAATGGTGATTGTCTGCATTTGGATCGATTTCGAAGAAATAAGTTCCTTCCGGAAGTTCATTCGCACCCAGATTCCTGCTTTTGTTGGCGATTCCGCTAAAAACATTGGTGGTATTATTGTATCCGGATACCTGGAAAACCAAATCGCCCCAACGGCTGTAAACCGAAACTTTATTTTTTGGATATTGGTTGATATCATCGATCGTCCAGAAATCATTGATGCCGTCGTTGTTGGGTGAAAAACCGTATTTGGTTTCGTCTGTTTCTTTTGGAAGAACCGATATCGTTACTTCATCCTGAGCTTCACAGCCATCATTACTTTTAAAATAGACCGTATAGGTTGTCGTTTCCAATGGTGAAAAGAACGGATTAGCAATTAATGCGTTGCTCACACCCAATGTTGGACTCCAGTTAAAGGTTCCGCTTTGTGTGGCTATGGCTTCAATTTGTATGTTTTCGCCTTCATTTATTTCGACATCATTTCCAGCATCTACTGCTAAAACATCAGCATTAACCTTAAAGGAACAAACGGATTCATTTGTTAAATTGTCTGTTGCTGTAATGGTGATGGTCATTCCGTCTGTAAAATCGCTTCCTGCAGGCGGATTCTGCTGGATCACCGGATTGGGATCTGCATTATCGGTCACCACAATTATACTGGTATAGTCCGGGACTTTCGTTTCAAAACAGGCTACCGACTGATCGGACAAACACGTAATCTTTGGAGGTTCTGAATCGGTCACCACCTGAATGGTAAAAGAACAGTTTGCTTCGTTTCCGCTGGTATCGTATACCGTCATCTTAACCGTCATTCCGTCTACTAAATCTGCACCGTAATGCGGAGTCTGAAATACCTTTAAATTGGTATCACAATTATCTTTTACCGTGATTAAATGGCTGTAATCCGGCAAAGTCAGGGTAGATACTACCTTTTGATTTTCGATACAAGTAATTTGCGGTGCTATAAAATCTGCGGAAGCATTTACTGTAAAACTGCAATACGATTCGTTGCCTGCCATGTCTTTTGCAGTGAGCTGTACCGTCATTCCCGGCGTAAATACAGTTCCTGCTTCCGGGCTTTGGGTAATGGTTATCGTACCGCCGCAATTGTCTGTTGCTGTGACCAAATTGGTATAATCGGCCAATAATGCTCCGCAATCCAGCGTTTGATCCCCAATACACGTAAAGACCGGTTCTGTTTTGTCCGGTGTTACGGAATGTACGGTAAGATCACAAGAAGCCGCATTTCCTGATTCATCCGTGTAGGTAATCTTGATTTTTATTCCGTCATAAAATGGTGTTCCTGCAGGAGGTGTCATGGTATGAGTGATTGTGTTGCTGCAATTGTCTTTTACATTCATTACGGGATCCATAGCATAATCCGGCAACACATCGCCACAACTCAGCGTAAGGTTGGTTGGGCAGCTAAAAGTCGGCGGAAGCAAATCCGGTCCTGAAGCGTGGATGTAAAAACTACAGGAACCTTCGTTTCCGGCATCATCTTTTGCCGTAAATGAAATTAACATTCCATCGAAAAAAGCAGTGCCTTCCGCAGGCGTTTGTATTACCTCTAACGTGGTGTCCCTGTCATCTGACACGAGCACCTGACCGGTATAATTCGGAATTACTGATCCGCAGGCCAATTGCTGGTCTGCCAGACAAATTAAGGCAGGAGCTTGTGTATCCGGCGGAGCGGTGATCGTAAAACTGCAGGTTTCGAAAAGAGAGCTTGCATCGGTAGCGGTTAAGGTTACCGTTGTTGTGGTTCCGTTAAATACTGTTCCTATAGCCGGGGTCTGCGTTACGGTAGGATTAGTATCACAATTATCGGTAACGATTACTCCTATTCTATAATTTGGAATTAAAGCACCAATCGGCAGCACAACATCTTTTGGACAATTCGTGATAATCGGTTTTTCGGTATCGGGTACAATAGCCCTGCCATACAATACATAAGCCTGACCTGGCTTAATATTGACTTTTGCAGTACCAAAAGGAGAGATATAATCGAAAAATCCTACGATGATATCGTCAAAACCATCCTTGTTTAAATCGCCTGCAAAGTTCATTCCTCCGCCATCCTTGTCATAAGCAAAATCGATTTTTGCAGCATCTTTACTGGAAACTGTCCACAGATCTACAGTAGCGGCCCAGGTAGCCTTCCCATACAAAATGTAAACAGAATCATAACTATCCCCAAAAATATAATCATCAAATCCGTCGTTGTTAAAATCTCCAATACCGCCAAAATCTGAAGTCCCTTCTACATTTTTAATTTTAAATCCGTTGGTACCATTCAGGTCTTTTAAATCTACAGCCGCCGCTATAGCCGAAGATCCGAAAAGGATGTATTTTTTACTGAAAGCCATATCATTAAAGCCATCATGATTTAAATCACCTGCTTTATTAACATGCCCATATTGCAGTGATTCTTCGGAACTTGATACCACAAAACCGTTGGTTCCATTTAAATTGGAAAGATCAAATGTAGCAGGAAAACCGGCGCGTCCATAGACGATAAACTTCTTCACCCCTGCATCACTTCCGAAGGCAATATCCGTTATTCCGTCCCCGTTTACATCCCCTAAACCTGCCGCAGATCTTCCTATTTTTTCATCAGGAGCACTGCTTGTTATGGTACAGCCATTTGTTCCGTTGATGTCTTCTCCTTTCATTACAGCAGGAAATGGTCCGTTTTTACCGTAGAGAACATAGGCCTTCTGGGATTGCCCCATACCGGCTATCAGAATATCATTCCGTCCATCGTGATTAAAATCGCCAATATTATCAATAGCGAATCCAACGGAATCACTGTTATTTGTTCCTATGAAGGAAAATCCGTTCGTTCCGTCTAAGTCCGACAAGAAGAATTCAGCTGTAAAATTGCCTGTTTTCCCGAATATTACGTAAACGGCACCCGCTGTAAATGCATTTTCAATTCTTCTGTAAGGGGCGCTAACCATACAATCGTCTATCCCATCTCCATTTACATCTCCTAAGCCGGCCACTATAAATCCCATTTTGTCATCTTCACCGGGATTAACGTTATCGCGGATTTTAAATCCGGTAGTACCATTCAGAAGCCCTAAGTCAACGGTTGCCGGAAATCCGGAAGCGGTCCCGAAAACTACATATGCACCGCCTTTTAAGATGTCTGAATTGTGTGCAAAAGTGCCTGACCATGGAAATTCAATGCCAGCGGCACTCACTATAAAATCAGCCAGGCCATCCCCATTTATATCGCCTGCCCTATTAACACTATAACCAGCCTTACCGAATCCCCGTTCTCCATAAATCACAAAACCATTGGAACTGTCTATATCATTTACAGAAGATACTACAGCGTTACATGCAAATAAAGGAACAGGACTTTTCAGTTTTACCAAAAAAGTGCAGGAACTGGTGTTTCCTGAAATATCGGTAGCACTAATGGTAACATTTGTATCACTGTTGAACAAAGTTCCCTGAGGCGGACTTTGTGTCGTGATCAAATCCCTATTATTCGTATAGGTACAGTTATCAATTAGATTAGGTAAAAGGGAAACATAGTCAGGCAATGTTGAATTAGCAAAAAGTTCCTGATTTACCGGACAGGCAATTGTGGGTGGTGCATTGTCAATACGATCTAATTTTTCTCCGTAAAAAATAAAAGCATTTCCTACATCATTATAAAAACTGGCGCTTCTTATACTTCCTATTCCAAAATCGTTTTTACCATCCTGATTAAAATCACCAATCCCTGCAACATCGCACCCAAAGGAAGCATATGTAACAACTTTATTATCATCAAAAATCTGATATCCCACTGTATTCAGGATATTTTTCTCTTTTATAATTCCGGTTGTATTTTCTCCGAAAACCATATAAACGGCTCCAATACCGCTAATTCCTCTTTTGCAGGAAATCGCAATATCGGCTTTACCATCATTATTAATATCTCCTACGCCGTTGACATTAAACCCGAAACTGCCGGAAAATTTTGTTCCCTGAATTACAACCCCGTTAGCCGGCGTCACATCTGAAATTGCAAAATTACCAGAGATAGCGCTGGCACCAAACAGCACATTGGCTTCACCAACGTACGTAAGTCCATCCACTGTTTTATCGGGAGTTCCGAATACAATATCATTAATTCCATCTGCATTAAAATCACCTGCGGCGGCAACCGATTTCCCCATACGGGCATAGGTCTGTGAACTCGTAATAATTAAAGCCTCAGCAGCCGTTAAAAGATTTACCTGGACCACGGGTGGAAAAACTACATTTTTCCCAAACAATACAATTACCCTTCCGGCAATAATATTGGTGCCATCCGTATAGTTTGGATATCCTAAAATTAAATCGTCAATTCCGTCATTATTAAAATCACCTGCATTTCGGCAGACCGCCTCCTGATTATCGAATGTTGTATAGCCTGTTATGACAAAACCATTTGCACCTGTTAAGGAAGAAGTATTTAAATTAGTAACAGAAGCACCGCCAAAAACAATAGTATGCTTTCTGGCCGGCGTCAGCTCATCTGTTATAATGACATCGCTAATTCCATCGTGATTAATATCTCCGGCATAACTGACATTGCCCACAGCCGTTTTGGCCTGAGAATCTATGTTTATAAACAGACCTCTTGTATTGTCTATATCGGTACGGGTGTACACGGCCTGAAAAGGAGTATTCTTTCCGTAAAAAACAAAGGCATGGCCTTGTCCGGAAGGATCAAAATTGTCTCCTGCAATAATGTCTTTTATACCATCATTATTAAAATCCCCGGCACTATCCAGTGATGACCCCAATTGTTCTTCTTCGGTAACTCCTCTTATGATGAAGCCATTGGTACCGTTTAAGGTGGATACATCAAAAGTGTCGAATGAAAAACCTGATCCCCCAAAAATCACGTAGATTTCACCAACATTAGATATTCCACCAAAATCGGCTCCCGGTGCTGCAATCATCAAATCCGGAATTCCATCTCCGTTTATATCTCCGGCAGACCGGACTCTTTTGCCCAGATCTTCTCCGCCTGATTTCCCATTAACAGAAAATCCGTTTGATCCGTCAACAATTGATTTTTGTACCTGTGCGCAGCCATTTTGTCCATACGACAACGCTACTCCTGCCAGTAAAAACAGGAACAGAATTATTTGGCGCTTATTTTTTTTTTTGAATGTAGTAGAATTGTTTTCCATTCTGAATACTATAGTTTACATATATTTTTACGTTGCAAAACTATAGTATCAGTCTATTTTACTCCTCACTAGAAATAGTGATTTTGATTTTTAATGGAGTCTTAAAGGAATAAAAGTATTCTTAGTCTTTTATTTCACTGTAAATCACCAAAGCTGCCGTGTCAATAGCCTGACGAACGATTTCTTCGGGAGTTCCCTTGAATTCATATCTCCTGGCAATTTCCTTGTGGGGAAATATAAAATGCAGAAATATGGTTCCAACGGGTTTGGCAGCACTTTCGCTTCCGCCGGGTGTTGTTAAACCTGTTAACGCTACACAAATATCAGATGTCACAAAACGATGGAAATTCTGTGCCAACAATTTGGTTACGACCGCAGACTCTGCCGTAAATTGTTTAATGGTTCCTTTCGGGATGAGCAGCAGATCTTCTTTCATGGATTCGTGATAACAGACCAAACCGCCAATTAGTATCCGGCCTGAATTTATAACGGTTGAAAACTCATAACTAAGCTTCCCTGCAGAGGCGCTTTCGACAAAACAAATAGTCAGTTTCTTTTCTATTAAAGCCTGGCAGCATTCGATAACATTTTGACTCGGCATATCGCTCTTAATTTAAATTAAAAAATCGTAAGGTTTATAATCGTATAATGAGATTCGTGAATAAGAACTTTCTCTAATAACAAGTAACCCGACAAATTTATAAGGTAAGCAAAATGAACCTCTTACAAAATTATATTCCAAAAATTACAATATTCAAATACTGGCGAATCTGCCTTTGATTTACTGTTAATTATAGAAGTACGGACTGGGCTTTATGTAAGACGTAATGGTGGTTTCTAATTTAAATTTGTAATAACACAATTAAAAAACAGACTATCACACCTTCTTTCAATAACATGGAAAAGGCGCTGTCAACTAAAAAATTATTAATTCAAAATATAACATTATGAAAAATGAAACCAAGGAAAATTACGGTCAGGTTGAACGTCATTTTCACCATGATGAAGATACACTTACAGATGAAAAAAGAGATTCTTCGGTAGAAAATCTATTTGATAAAGATCCTTTCAATGAAAACGAAAACGAAGCTGAAACAGAATACAAGGAAGATGATCTGCATGATATCAATCATGAAACAAATGATTATAACAGAAATGAAAACATTCCGAATGAGGAACGTGTAATTAATGAGGACGAGCATATCACGAATGATGAACCTGATAATCTGGATGAAGATTTTAACCAGAATGATATCGATCACCTTGAAAAAGACGGTGATTTGGACAATGATGATGATAGTGCAGACCTCGAGGAATCCGACGAGCATTTTCATGAAAACCATCCGAGGGAATAATTTATTTCAAAAAAAAAATTGTAGCATACAGCCGTTGCGAATTGTTCGTGACGGCTGTTTTTTTATGCTCTGTTGTGAAATTTTATAACTGAATGTAAAAACTATATAAATTTGGAAGCAGGTATTGTTGTAATTTTAAGAAATTGATCCTAAACAAATTAAACAATAACTATCATGGATATTAGTACTCAAATTATTTGGCTTTTTATTCTGGCCATTCCGATCTCCTGTATCAGCTGGTCCGTTACTCACGAAGAAATATTTCGCGAACCCAGGGAATGGTGTGTCAAAAATGCTGCAAACGGCCGCACTATTTTAATCCGAAAGGCTTTCTATCTTTTTACCTGTGAGTATTGCTTTAGTCATTATGTCACGATATTTTTCATTATTTTCTCCGATTATAAATTACTGCTGGATGACTGGCGTGGTTATATTATTGCGGGATTTTCTCTGGTTTTTGTGGCTAATATTTATATGAGTTTGTTTGGGTTGCTGAGACAGGCTATTAAAAAGGAAAAAGTAGAAATCAGAAAAATTGAAACCGAGGAAGAACATATTTCCAATTCCTAATTTTCTGCAAACATGGGAATTCTATAACAAATCTGGAAAATTACATAAAAACAAAATATACCTTCTAGTTTTTTACCGCAAAGAACGCAAAATTTTTATCTGAGAGTACCTTAGAAAAATCCAAAGTTAGCAAAGCTTTATAATAATTTAGCTTTGCGAACTTTGCCTTTTATAAAAGCTAAGAGGAAAAAACCAGCGTTCTTTGCGGTTTTTTTATGCTCCAGACTTTCCCTAATCAAAATGTATTAAAAAAACCGCTAACCTAAAGAGCTACCGGTTTTATCACTAATTCAAATTATTTTTGATGTTTTTTCGTCGTAAAGGATCACTTTTATAATCTTCTATAGATTTGATTTTAGACCAATACTCCAAAATGTTTTTAATACTGTACTTGAACTTTTCGTAATCGTACGGTTTGATAACATAACTTTGTGGCGGAACGGAATAAAGATCTATCACAAAGCACTGTGTAAAGGATGTTGTAAAAAACAAACAGGGACAGTTCAATTCTATACTAAGATTTTCATACGTGATATGTATGAGTTTTTCATCGTCTGTATTAAGTAAAACTATATCTGAAAATATTAAAAACGCTTCAATTTTTCTTGAAGTCAGGTAATGATATGCATTACTGGCTGAGTTAAAATACAGAACTTCATTCGAAAATTCCAATTCAGAGAAAATCTCCATAAATAATTTACGATCTCCCTGATTATTCTCTATAAGCACAATAGGTCCATTTATATTCATAATAGTCTGCTTTTAGGTTATAAATAAGAGCATCGAACGTCAATATTGCCTACTATTAATTTGTGAAGCAATAGTATAAAACAAAGATTCTAAATTTTTAGAAATATTTTTTTACAATATCTTTTTGCAAAATTATATAATTATCATTCTGACATTTTCGTGTGAATTTTCAGCTATTAATTTAAGAAAAGATCAGATTCGCTGAAAATTATATAATCACTAAGGTTAATTGTATAATGAAAAATGGCGTTATGGCCTTACTTTTGATAGTTGAAATAATGGATACCAATTATAAATTTAATAGTCATGACAGAAAAGAATTACGATCCTGACAATGACCACTGTCCGGAAAAAGACACGGTAGAAAATCTTCACCAATTACAGGGAAGTAACAATAAATCCGGGACCATCGAAGAATTTACAGCCGATGATGCAAATCATTATTCTTCCGATAAAGTCAAGGACCTGAAACAGAACTCCGATGCTGAAAATAGTATTGCAAAAAAGAAAACGAACTGAAAAGAAGAGTAAATAACAATAATCATTACACTTTTACAGTTTAAAATTGAATCTGAATTGTTTTCAGATTTTATAAATGTTTAATTAAAAATTGAAAATATGTCAAATTTCATTAATCCATTATTAGTTGGAACTACAGCGCATTTAGAACAAAATACCTCCAAAATTTCTGCCAAACAATTGGTTTTGGCCGGAGTGGGTTCCCTTATCATCGGTGCTGCCCTGAAAAAAACCGGACATGCCCAAACTGGTGCCTTTGTAGCTGGTCTTGCCATTCCCCTGCTGACCTCAGCTGTCTATAAAAAAATAAAGTCCAAAAAACTGGAAAACGTAAATAAAAGTACAGACATTACCGGAAATTATTATGAGCATTAAATAATAAAGCACTTCTAAACGAAGTGCTTTTTTTTTGCTTTATTGTGAACAAACCAGTTAGAAAGAAACTAGTTAATATTTCCTTCCACCCAATTTAAGGCTTTATTAAAAGCTTCCTTTTTAAAACCACGGAATTCTCCCGGAACGATATAGCTAAAGCCATTGGTAAAAGAAATAATTTCCTCCGAGTCTGAAACAATGGCTGCCCTGTTCCATTTTCCTAAATGTTTGATGCCAAGCATGGCATCCTGAAGCCAGGCTCCCGCTGTAAAATTTTGTATATCAGTATCCAAAACCAGTAAAAAATTAATTTCATTCGTATTATTTATTAATTTTTCAACGGCAGGAACAACTATGCTTTGAAAATCTTCTTTGGTCACTTCCGCTAATGCACGAAAAGCAACGATATTATCTGTGGTATCAATTTGATGTATCATTTTTCCATTCAGTTAAAATTAGTAATGTGGATGCTTTCATTTTTTTGATATATAAGCTTGGTAAATAGCTGTTATACCGCTATCAAAAGTAATCCGAATCGCTGTTTTCCCCTTATATGATCTCGTTATAATTTTACAAAATCACTATTTATCAACAACTTAAAGATTTTATAGCGTTACTTTTTGATTTTTTAAGATCAACTGTTTTTTCAAAAATCAGATACTTTAGATAAATTAATAACTCAAAAATGATGGATCATGGAAAAGAAGCCAAAAAAATTTCCCGAGCAAAAGCAAGAGCTTCCCGGCAATGAACATAAAATGAATCCGCAACCTGAAATCATTCGGGAGAATTACACAGGAAGTGGAAAGCTACAAGGAAAAACTGCCTTTATAACAGGCGGCGACAGCGGTATTGGCCGAAGTGTTGCCGTGCATTTTGCGCGTGAAGGTGCCAATATTGCCATTGTATACCTGAAAGAAGATAAAGATGCCCTTGAAACCAAAGCGCTGGTTGAAAAAGAAGGCCAGCAATGTCTGCTCATCAGTGGTGATTTAAAAGATGAGAAGTTCTGCAAATCGGCCATTAAGAAATGTCAGACACTGTTTAAAAAAATCAATATCATTGTCAACAATGCCGCGATACAATTTCCGCAGACCGAACTGGAAAAAATTACGCCCGCCCAGCTTCAGAAAACATTCGAGACTAATATTTATCCGTATTTCTATATCACAAAGGCAGCTTTGCCTTTCTTAAAAGAAGGAGATACGATTATCAATACCAGTTCTGTGACCGCTTATCGCGGTAGTGAACATCTGGTGGATTATGCGAGTACAAAAGGTGCCATAGTAAGTTTTACAAGATCGCTTTCGACTATGCTGGCTCCTAAAAAAATACGCGTTAACGGAGTAGCTCCGGGACCTATCTGGACACCTCTTATCGTAGCCAGTTTCGATAAACTTTCCGATTTCGGAAAAGACAATCCGATGGGAAGGGCCGGACAGCCTTCTGAGGTGGCACCTGCCTATGTTTTTCTGGCCTGCGAAGACAGCAGTTATATTACGGGGCAGTTTATTCATATTAATGGCGGGGAGATTGTGGGGTAAAAAGGTTTGCCACGAATTTCACGAATTAGCACGAATTTTTTAAATAAGTGGGTAAAAAAGCGGATATACTGTTTGGTATATGCGCTTTTCTTTTATTTTGAACTGCATGGTTTTTTGTATTTTTTAAGTTTGTGATGACAGCAGTACATAAAGGGGCAACTTATTCCTGTAAACGATGGTGAATTGTGGGATAGCATCTCATTCTATCTATAAACAATTTAAAATATAACATTACGCATGGCGACAAACCCGACAGGGTTTAAAAACCTGTCGGGTTTAGATTGGCGAAAAAAAAAGCGGATATACTGTTTGGTATATCCGCTTTTTTTATTTTGAGCTGCATGGTTTTTTGTATTTGTTAAAAATGTATTGCGTAACAGGTCTTAACGCTTTCTCATTTTCAGGATGTATACCGTGCGTATTAAAAAAATCCGCTGCATCGCCTGTTTTAGCGTACCAGATAATTGGTTTTCCATTTTTAAAACAGGTAGTCGTATCACATACTGTAACTTTTTTTAGTTCAAACTTAATCTCATCAAATGGTTCAATTGTAAATGGTATTAATCCGTTTGCGCTTAAATCACAATCTACTTTTTCATAGTGATCATTTGACCATTGCATACATTGTTTCTTTGGAAAAGCATAACGGCTTATGATAAATCCGAGGCCAAAAACAATAAAAACTCCTAGTATAATAAACTTTACTTTCTTTTTGAAGTTGTCTGAAATTTTTGGTTTGAAATTTTGGATAAAATTAAATCGTTTTTGAGCTATCAGCGAACCTTCAAATTTATCTTCTTCCTCAACTTTTTCATTCTCATTCTTTTCCTCTTTTCCTTCATCATTTTCCAAAGTTGCAAATGCCAAAGGAATTTTAGGGGCAGTAACTGGATTTCCTACCTTAACTATACCCATTTCTCTGTATTTCTTAAAAGGCCGAGGCTGAAAATCTACTAAAACGGCTGCCAATTCTACGGCAAATTGATTGGCAGGATCTTTTGCCCCTCTTAAAAAACTCCCAATTGGCCTAAACTTATCTGTTTGTTCCCTAAAATGATTCCTCTTTTCGGGATTAAAGTCAAACTCAAAGAAAGAAGAGAAGGTACTTAAATCATCCGCATTACTATTTGACTTAAATCTCTCCCAACATAAATTTCTAAGATTGGCTTGTGAGGGAGGCGTTAAAAAATTAAAATAGACACCTTCTTTTTCAATCTCAAATTTTGCTCTCACAGCATTTTTATAATCTTCAAAAGTAATTTTTTGCATAAGCATTCAGGATTTTTTAGGAATTCTCAGGAACAAGCAGGAAACTCAGGAAACAGCAGGAATTCCGGGAATTCCTTGTCAATGCAGGCTTGTAAGCGTCGCATCTTTGCCATATCAAATTAGTTAACGTTTTGATCTGCAGGTCAAAAACAAATGTACAAAACTAGTTCAATTAAAAAGTGCGGAAAACCGTAAGACGGAGTTTATCCCGGGAAGTATAGATGAAAATCTTATAGTTCTACGCACTTCACTTCCCAACCTCTTAGGTATTGTTTACAAGCTCCGGACAGAATCCGGACGGCCATACCTATGTCAATTTTAAATTCTTTCAAGATGAAAAAATTAATCATAGTGGGAACATTCGCACTTTTTACAGCTACATTATTTTCCTGCACAGCAGACGAATTAGATACTCCGGTGAAAAAAGAAACTCTAAAGAAAATTGATCCGGTACCTTCTTACGCCGACGGACCTGGTGACCAGCCGGTAATTGTTTTACCACCGCCAAAATAATATTTTATTTTAGGTACTATTTTTAGTATTAATTAGTAATTTCGGGGAAAGTAACTATCATGCTACGGTCCCCGATTTTGTATTTATTTCTTTTTCTCTTTTTGCTTTCCTGCAAGGAGCATACCACTACACCGGTTGATCCTACCCTCTTTACCAAAGAAGCCAAAATACTTCAGGAGAAGGGCTTTTCCAATTTACAAAAAAGCAACTTTAACAGTGCCTTCTATTACTTTAATAAATCAAAAATAACATTTGAGACCTATAAGGACAGCACCAATATTGTCTACAATTTGATGCAGATGGCTTATATACAGCAAATAAATGGCGATTATTATGGCAGCAAGGAAACCTTAACCGAATCCCTTCCCTACCTTAAAAATGACAATAATTACGCAGTAGCGATCAATAACTTTTTCGGAATTGCCGATAAGGAACTTTCCTTATACGATGATGCGATTCTTTATTATAAAAAAGCCATTAAAGATTCAAAAGACACACTATCCAAACAAGCGCCTTTAAATAACATTGCCGTTGTTTATATCAAACAAAAAAAATATCCTGAAGCGATAGCTATTTTAGAATCTATAGTGAAGAGCAATATTTTAAGCGATAAAATAACAGATAAAAGGTCGCCTGAAGTCCACAAAAGCAAAGCCAGAGTGCTGGATAATCTGGGTTTCGCTTATTTTAAAAATGGAATGTACGACAAAGGGCTTGAATTTATGAAGGAGAGCCTTGCCTTAAGAAAACAGATTGATGATCCGTACGGAAGCATTGAAAGCTACCTGCATTTAGCCGAATATTATTCCGGAACTGATCGTAATAAATCGAATCAAAATGCGCAGACGGCCTATGAACTCGCTACGAAATTCAATAGTGTTGATGAGCGGCTGAAAGCATTGTCTTTTTTAATTTCCAATGGTTCGGGTACGCAGTATGCCCAGAAATATATTGTGATTAACGACAGTATTATCAAAATCAGGAACAATTTCAAAAACAAATTTGCCAAGATTAAATACGATTCCAAAAAAGAAAAAGAGGAGAACCAGAAACTGAAGTTAGAGCGGGTTGAAAACTTATTATCGCTGCAGGAAGTAAAATACCAGCGCATCTTTTTTATAATTGGTATTGCAGCGCTTTTCTTTTTTATCCTTTACCTGAGAAAGCGAAGTCGAATTGAAAAAATAAAAACAGCCTACGACACCGAAACCAGAATTGCCAAAGACATTCATGATGAACTGGCGAATGATGTTTTTAACGCAATGACTTTTACGCAGACACAATCCTTAGATACCGAAAGTAAAGAAACCCTGATTCAGAAACTGGATCATATTTATGCACGGGTGCGCCGAATTTCGAGGGAAAACAATACCATTGATACAAAACTTAATTATGCTGCCAACTTAAAGGAAATGCTTTCTACCTATAACAGTCCGGGTACCAACATAATTATTACGAGCATCGAAAATGTCAATTGGGAAACTGTTGACGACTTAAAAAAGGTAGCCGTTTACAGGGTTTTACAGGAATTAATGGTCAATATGAAAAAACACAGCGGCGCTTCTGTGGTGGTGGTAAAGTTTGCCACTGAAGAAAATTCTATCCTGATTAATTATACCGATAACGGACAAGGAACCGATAAAAATAAAATTATTAAAAATGGGCTCCAAAATATGGAAAACCGTATTCTGGCCATAAAAGGATCTATTATTTTTGAAACAGAACCCGGAAAAGGTTTTAAAGTAAAAATAACTATGCCTAAATAACTCTATATGTTTAAAAAAGTAATTGTAGCCGAAGACGTTGATGCCATCAGTTTAGGAATTGAACAAGTCTTGAAAGAATTAAATATTGTAAACTTTCAACATTCAAAATATTGTGATGAAGCATTTCTGAAAATGCGCGCCGCCATTAATCAAAATGAACCATATGATTTACTGATTAGTGATTTGTCTTTCAAAACAGGACATCGCGAAGTAAAGATTAAAGACGGTGACGAACTAATTCAGAAAGTGCGCGATTTACAGCCTGATATTAAAATTATCGCTTTTTCGGTCGAAGATAAAAGTTATCGCATTAAATCCCTTTTCGACAATTCGGGGATTGATGCGTTTGTGCTAAAAAGCATGAACAGTATTGAGGAACTAAAAAAAGCCATTCATATAGTCTCCACTTCAGATCAGACCTTTATTTCTCCTGAAGTCGCTTCGGCCTTGCAGGAAAAAAATAATTTCGAAATGGACGATGTTGATATTCAAATTTTAAAACACCTGGCTTCGGGTACTTCACAAGATGAAATTATAGAAATTTTTAAAAGCCTGGAAGTGAAGCCTAACAGCAAAAGTGCTATCGAAAAAAGGCTTTCAAAGCTCAAAGACTTTTTTAAAGCAAATAATACCATTCATCTGGTTTCGATTACGAAAGATATGGGGATTATTTAGTCCCATTATTCTACTTTTATTACGTTATCAAGCTCCTTCGGGGGCTTTTTTTATGGCCTGAATTTAAAATAATCCGGATTATGGTTTTCCGTAAAATACTGGTTTTAAATAGGTTTAAGTTTGGATTATTAAAATATAAATAAACCAAAAATCATGAAAAATTATTATGTAAACAAAAATGCACAATCGAACGGTGATCACGAAGTGCATACAGAGGATTGTAAATATTTGCCAATTTCAACTAATAGAAAACTTCTTGGTGAATATTCAAGCTGCAAGCCTGCAGTTACGGAAGCAAAGAAAACCTATTCTCAGTCTAACGGTTGCGAAACCTGTTGTTCCGATTGTCATACCAGCTAAAGTATCATGGGCTTTCGATTTCAAAAAAGAGTAAAACTTGGAGGAGGACTTGGATTAAACATCAGTAGATCCGGAATTTCTCCAAGTTTAAGAACAAAAATGGGAACTTTTAGTAAAAATGGCTATTCGACCAAAACCGGTATATCCGGAGTACGATACCAAAATAGTGGCTGTTTGGTATTCTTTCTATTTACAGGAGCCATAACATTTTTAATTTATACAATAAAACATCTATAATTATGGGATACAGAAAAGGATATTACAAAAAAGACGGAACATACGTTCAGGGACATTATGCCAATAACAGATCCAAATCGTTTTCAAATAAAAATAATGGATGCCTGGTGCTTCTTTTAGCAGCATTGTTATTGGCGTTACCAATATCATGTTCAGATTCATCTTCATCTTCAGAACCAACAACTTGTCCCACTAAAACCTGTGGTGATTTTTCATCTCAATCTGCTGCACAATCTACCTATAACAGTAATAAAAGCTGTTATAAAAATCTGGATGCCGACGGAGACGGAATTGCCTGCGAAAATTTATCAAAACAAATATCAAAACAATGATAACACTAGAACTTAAAAGCCATTTCCTCAGATTATATCAAATGGCGTTATCCGATGATCAGTTTGATGTATTAGAACTTCAGATGCTGTATCATTTTGCCGATGAACGCGGCATTCCGAAAGAGGAACTCGATAAACTTTTCCAGAATCCGGTGAATAGCGAATTTGTTATTCCCGAAGAGCTGACGACACGAATAGAATACTTATACGATTTTACAAGAATCATCTGGGCCGACGGGAAAATTACCGATGATGAATTGAATATGCTGAAGAAGTATTGCAGGAAGTTTAATTTCCTGGACGAAAACATCACTGATTTATCGAACTATCTCATTGATTGTGTGCAGAAAAACATTCAAAAGGAAGAAATTATTAGTCAATTAAATGCTTAGCTTATGAAATCACTTACACAACTATTCAGCCTGAAAAAAACCGAGGATTCTCCCTTCAGTCTTTTTCAGGAAAATGAAGAAGACAGAGAACAAATCAGAATCACCTATTACCAAAGCGGATTTGCAGCTTCTATTAAAGCAACCGGAAAACCTATTGTACTAAAAGCCTGTCTCCAGAACCTTTATATGAGTTTTGAAGACCAGTGCCGAAAACAAAAACTGGAACAGGACCGACTGAAGCAGCCGTATCGCGAAGAACAGGAAAAAAACAGAACGGAACTTAAGAAATGTGAAGCGGCCATTCGCATTTACGAAAAGAAAGAACAGGACATTAATGATAGTGTTGACCAGATCAAAAATGAAATTATTGAAGTCAAACGCAATCCTGACAAATACGGAATCGAAGACGGAAAAGGCCTGAAAGCCCAGTTTTATATCGGCTTGTTTTTGCTTCTTCCTATAACGCTTTATGTACTTGTTTTTTATATTTCAGCTTCTTATTCTGCCTTTTTTAAAGAGTTTGCCAATGATAGCCTGACAGCCGCTATTTTTGATGCGGATGCACTGACCAATTCTTTCAAAGCAAGCTGGCTTGAAGGTGTGCTGGTGGTTACGATTCCGTTTGTCTTTATGGGATTGGGTTATGTCATTCATATGGTTCAGAAAGGAAAAGGCCTTAAAAATCTCTTCAGAATGATTGCTTTGTTCCTGACCACTTTTTTGTTTGATGCCCTGCTGGCTTACCAGATCGAAAAGAAGATTTATGAGTTTAATAAAACAACCGATTCTTCCCCTTATAATCTAAATATTGCTTTGGGAGAAGCGGAATTCTGGATGATCATTTTTGCCGGATTTGTGGTCTACATTATCTGGGGACTTGTTTTTGATTTTGTCATGAAGGAATTTGAAAACATTGATAAAATCAGAGCTTTCATAAGAGGTAAAAAAGAAAATCTTCTTGATCTGGAAAAACTAAAAAAAGACTATATCAATAAGACCAATGACTTCAAACAACAGGTGATTACCATTACCGGAAAAATCTCGGAACTTCAGTCCAAAATCGATGGTTTTGTATTTCCTGTAAAAGAATATTTGCATTACCATCACCAATACAAGGAAGGCTGGTTTCAGGCCATCAATACGGAAATAGCCCTGGCTCATAAAGAAAAAACAGAACTACTGGAAAACTGTGAACTTCATTCCGAAGAACATCTGAGTAAGCTAAATTTAACCGATCCGGACTTTCAGCATTTGGTATATTTTAAAAATTAATTTTATGAAAAACGTACTAAAAACATTGACTCTTTCCTTAGTATTGGCTGTTGCTTTTTCCTGCGGAAAGGATTCTGATAAAAACGAAAAAGAATCCGTAACTAAAAATCCTGCCGCAGAAAATTATAACATTAGCCTGCTGCTGGATTTATCGGACAGGATTAGCCTGGAGAAAAATCCAAATCCGACCATGGAATATTACCAGAGGGATTTAGGATACATTAAATCGGTTTCGGAGTCCTTTACACAACATTTAAAATCCAAAAGAATACGGCAGATTAATGATAAAATGCAATTGTTTTTTAACCCTGAGCCGAAAGATCCGGAGATCAATTCGATTTCAGAAAAACTGAAAATTGTTATTGATAAAGATAATGCTTCGAAGGATTTACTGAATTCCATAAACTCCAATTATGCCGCGCAGACCTCAAAAATCTACGAATCGGCCCTAAAAGACAATAACTTTGTCGGGTCGGATATCTGGAGCTTTTTTGATGCCAAGGTGAAAGATCAATGTATTCAAAGCGGAGCTCGTAACATACTCGTTATCCTGACAGACGGCTATATGTATTACGACAGCACGATCATGAAAGAAGCCAACCGAACCACTTTTATTACGCCTGATTTTATCCGGAAAAATGGACTGAATACAAAAGACTGGGAGCAGAAATTACAAAAGGAAGATTTTGGTTTTATCAAAGCCGGCGATGATTTATCGAATCTGGAAGTTTTGGTTTTGGGAATTAATCCCGGTAAAAATAATCCCTATGAGGAGAAAGTGATAAAAGCCTACTGGACCAAATGGTTTACTGAAATGAAAGTAAAACATTTTGAAATCAAAAGTGCCGGTTTACCGTCTGATATGGAAAAAATTATCAGGGATTTTATATTGGAAAATCAGCATTAATTTGCAGCGCATTGAAACAAAACTACGTACTAAGAGGATTTTATAATCCTCTTTTTTTTTACAGCCAAAAACCAGTAGCTATTCACCGATTTACGGATTGCCATAAGCTTCCGATTTTTATTGGTTTTACATTTGAATAAATAATCAAAAGAACTAATAAATTATAAAAGATAAAATTGAAACTGTTTAAATTCAGGTATAAATA
This sequence comes from Flavobacterium cupreum, assembly GCF_003996965.1. Lineage (GTDB taxonomy): Bacteria > Bacteroidota > Bacteroidia > Flavobacteriales > Flavobacteriaceae > Flavobacterium > Flavobacterium cupreum. The sequence continues at coordinate 163,960 of NZ_QWDM01000003.1, forward strand.
CGCATCTATTGCATCGTATTCAAGTCTAAATTTATAACCTGTTTAAAATGTATCAATTACGTTCAGAATTAAACCCTGATGATTTGATGTATCATTCCACAACCTTTCTTAACAGCTGAAAATTATGATAAAAAAACTACTCTTTCTATTTCTGTTCCTGTTCATTAGCTGCAAAAAAGTAGTGCAGCCCCCAAAAATAAATAACTTCTACAAAGAAGCCATTACCGCCAATGACCGAAAAATTATTACGCCGGAAGAAGCGAAAACCTATCATGTTGATACCGATTATCAATACGAATACCGCACCGGTAAATCCGGTCATTATGAGTATAACTATGATGTCAAAGGTGTCAGCGCCCAGGGTGATTCTGTTTTTGGAAACATTAATGTCCAGGGAAAAGTTGGTGCCGGAATACTGCGTTTCGATACCATTCCGGATATTGAAATCAAAACGGAATGGACTGGTCAGGGAAAACTAAAAGCAACAGACAATCAGGCCAATGAATACTTTTTAATAGTCGATTAAAACATCAAAACTCAGCTTATGAAATATGCCCCACTCCTGCTATTGATACTCCTTACCTCTTTTCATCCTGTAGAAACGAAAGTTTATATCTGTGGTCCCGTGGGAGCAAAAAAATACCATTATAAGGAAAACTGCCGCGGACTAACAGCTTGCAGGCATGAATTGACAAAAGTATCCGTTTCGCAGGCTCAGGGCTACGGACTGACGCTTTGCGGCTGGGAAGATTAAAAGGTTTCAAATTCGAAAATTCGGTAAAAAAGAAAAGCCTGCTCAAATTAATGAACAGGCTTTTACGTAAAAATAAACTAACACAAAAACTTAATTATACCCTTGATTTTGTTTGAATACTTTTTGATCGATAACGGTTTGTGGAATTGGAAATGCTCTTCTGAACGGTTGGGAAGCCGCTTTTGCAGTTCCGGCCAGATCAAATTTTCCAAAACGGATACTTTCCGGTCTTCTTTGCAATTCCCAGTACAATTCGAAACCTAATTCTTTGTATAATTGCTCTGCATCTAAAGAAGTAAGGGCTTTTCCCGGAGCATTTGCAAATAAGGATTCTCTTGTTCTGCTGGTACGCAATTTGTTTAAATCGTCCATTGCTAAACCTGTACTTCCTTTTCTGAAATAAGCTTCTGCTCTCATGGCATACATTCCACCTAAACGGAATAACGGAATATCAACATTACTGTTACCGTTTCCTCCTTCCGGATCAAATTCATATTTAAAAACACGTGCTCCCTGATTGATTTCATTTTGGGCAAAAACAGATTTATTAGGATCTGCAAATGTTAATGTTGGCGTAAAATTCATTCTTGTACCCGTACTTTTTTCCATAAACAATGGAGAAACTTTAATACGGTTTCCTACCATTTCAAGAGATCCCGAAGGCAATAATATAGGCCCATACTGAAGTCCGGCCTGAATTCCTCTGTTAAAATGAAACCATGGCAGGTTGGCACTTTTAGGTACGATGTCAGTTGCAGGAACACTTACATCTGTACCATCATTCATAAACCAGGTACCATCAGCATATTGGTAATGCTGCTCAAATCTTGGATCGTCGTGATTACCAGCCCATGAGGCATAGAATTCCGGAGTGGTACAAGCTGCATTTGTTCCTCTGTTTGCGGCAGATGCTCTTTGGTTACGCTCCATACATACGTAAGCGAAACTGTTAGAACCGTTTCTGATGTAATCTATCTTTTGAGTAATGGCAAAAATAAGCTCTTTTCCATTTTCATTATTTCTTGCAAAGTTTTTGAAAAAATCACTTTCCAGACTATATTTCCCTGAATCGATTAGTAATGAGGTATAATAAATTACACGGTCCATGTCTGTTCCTGTACCTGATACGGCAGGTTCATTAAAATTAAAAGCTGACGCAGCATTATAACGGTCTTTAAATACCGCACGATTCAGGTACATTGTAGCTAAAAAGGCATAACCCGCTTGTTTGGTGAATCTTCCGTGGTGGGTACGTTGTGTACCAATGTCAGCTAAATCAGGCAGTAAAGCTTCAACATCAGTGATCAGTTTATCAATCTGAGTATCTGCTTTTAAAATTTGTAAAGTCGCTTTTGGATCCATTGGATCTTTATAGGGAGCCTGTCCGTATAAATCCAAAGTGGTATACGTGTAAAAAGCCAAAAGTGCTTTTGCTTCTGCAGTAAATAATTTCTTTTCAGGAATTGAACTTTGTTCAGCCGATTGGATAGCTGTTATACAACGTGTGATACCATTTGTTAATAGATCCCAGTTGCCTACAATAATTGAATTACTGGAGCTCCAGGTAAATTCGTGCATGTCTCTCCATTTTCCGCCATCTCCCCAGTCACTCCCGCGGGTTGGCAAAATAGCTTCATCTGTAGTATATTCCTGCATGGCAAAAATGGCTCCATGATCAACGAAGGTTCCGTCACCCAATCTGTCATAAGCGGCAGCAAGTGAACCCGCAGGATCTGAAACTGTATTTCCGGGTATTTCATCTAAAAAAACTTCATCCAGATCGGTACAGCTGTTCAGAAGAAAAATAAAAGAGAATAATGTTAAAAATTTTATGCTTAAAAATGTCTTTGTCTTCATAATTTATAATTTTAAAGTTGCTCCGAAACTGAACGTTCTCGAAGTTGGATAAGCTGCGTAATCAATACCGATAGACTGGTTTCCGTCGGTTGCTTTAGGAGTGTTTACTAATGGATCAAATCCTGTGTAATTTGTAATTGTAATTAGGTTATTTCCTGTAACATAAAGTGTTAAGCCATTCATCCAGTTCAATCCTTTCAAATCAAAATTGTACCCTATACGTGCCGCATTTAATCTTATAAAATCAGATTTTTCCAGGAAAAGTGTAGACAAAATTGGCGAGTTTGTTGGGTTTGCCCCTGACTCATAATATCCTGTTGCCACGTTACGATCTGATGCTAAGTTGTTAATATTTAAAGCATTCAATCCTGTATTATTCAACAAATAACCACCTGTTTGTCCAATAATTGAGAATGAAAAACTAAAGTTTTTATATCTCATATCACTGTTGAAACCGTAATAAAAAGTTGGCAAAGCTCCTTCAATAATAATTCGGTCGCTGTTATCAATTTTACCGTCTCCATTCTGGTCTTTAAATATGTTTGCTCCATTTTGATCAAAACCAGTGTGCTCTAACAAATAGAATGAACCAGCCGAGTAACCGCTTTTGTAAATATTAGCATTAACACCTGATTGTCCAGGACCGGAAATAGCACCTGTTAAGATTTCTGAAAGCGGTAAGTTTTCAATTTTGTTGTTTAATGTTGATCCGTTCACATCAACATTCCAGCTGAAATCTTTGCTGTCGATGATTTTAGAACCCAGGGTAATCTCAATACCCTTATTAACAATTTTACCGTCAATATTTGTCCAGATAAATTTTGTCTGACTCAAAGGAGTTGAATTTATAAACAAAATAGCATCTGTAGTTGTTTTATTAAAATAGTCTACAGTTCCATAAAATTTGTCATTCCATAAATTAAAATCAAGACCTAAATTATATTGTGTAACAACTTCCCATTTTAAATCCGGATTTGCTGTTCTGGAAACAGAAACACCATTTACAAGATTTAAATCATCATATAAATAATATCCGTCCGGGCCAGCCAAAGAGTAACTGGCCTTAGTTTGTTTATTTGGTACTTCCTGATTTCCTGTTTGTCCCCAGCTTGCTCTAAGCTTTAGGTTATTGATTGTTTGAGAATCTTTCAGGAAATTTTCATTAGAAATATTCCATCCTAAAGCAAATGAAGGGAAATAACCGTATTTGTTATTATCTCCAAAACGTGTAGAACCATCAGCTCTCATAGAAGCTGTCAATAAGTATTTATTATCAAAACTGTAATTTAATCTTCCGAAATAAGATTGCAATTCGTTTTCCTGAGCATAACCTGTTGTACCAGACTGCGTTCCTGCAAAACCTGGATTAATAGATGGTTTTACACCTGCTCCCTGCGCTGAAATTCCATCAATACTGAAACTTGTTCCCGATCTTTCAAATTTTTGATAAGAGAATCCGCCAAGAACTTCAAATTTATGTTTATCTAATGCCTTACTATAAGTTAGGTAATGTTCAATCAATGAATTTTTTGAATCCAGATTGTTCTGAACATATTTACCTTTTGGATTTAAATCGGTAAGGTTGGGATAAATTGTAGTATTTCTTTCTGATGTAGAGCGATCTATACCAATATTTAATTTATATTCTAATCCGTTGATAATTCTGAAAGAAGCCTCCAGATTTCCTAAAACTCTTAACGTACGCGTTTGATCTTCATAAATGCTTAATAAATAAGCCGGGTTATAATGTGCGTTCATATTAAAATTGGTGTACTTTCCGTTAGCATCAAAAACGGATCTGGTTGGATTAGCCATCAGAGTATGTACGATCAATTGTCCGTTAGAACCACCATCATCACTTGTTGGAACTCCATCATCTGTAGTCTGGCTCGCAGTAAGATTCAGTTTTACATTTAAACGTTTGTTGTCTAAAAAGGATTCGGCAGCATTAATCCTACCGGAAAGACGTTTAAAATTACTGTTATTAATAATTCCCTGCTGATCCATTTGTGCAACAGATGCATAGTAGTTGCCTGACTCTGTTTGTTTAGCAAAAGACAATGAATTATTTTTAGTAACTGCACTTCTAAAAATAACATCCTGCCAGTCTGTGTTTCCGCCATGATCAAATGCTTTATCTTTTATAGCACTTCTATATTGTTTTGCATCTAAAACATCTAATTTATGAGCAACTCCCGAAACTCCCATATAAGAGTCAAACGTTAATGTTCCTTCGCCTTTAGATCCTTTTTTAGTGGTAACCAATACCACTCCATTAGATCCTCTTGCCCCGTAAATAGCCGCTGCAGAGGCATCTTTAAGAACTGTAATCGATTCGATATCACTTGTATTCAAAAAGTTTAATGGATTTTTTGCAGTTGAACTTCCAAAACCAACATTAGTTCCGGCAGGGCTGGTATCATCATTAGACAATGGCATACCATCCACCACAAACAAAGGTGTGCTTCCGCTTCTGATAGATCCAACGCCACGAATCGTAACATTTACACCAGCTCCCGGCTCACCGCTTGTACTCACCACACGAACTCCGGCCACTTTTCCTTGCAATAGATTATCGACAGAAACGTTTACACCTTGCTTAAAATTAGTCGCTTCTAGCTGTGTTACCGCTCCGGTAACGTCTTTTTTAGACTGTTTACCATACCCTACAACCACAACTTCACTCAATTCTGAGGTATTTGGCTCTAATTTTATGGTCATGAAATTCTGTTGTACAGCAACCGTTTTCGTTTGATAACCCAAATAAGAAATTTCAATTGTTTTGCCTTCCGTTACCGAAAGTTCGAATTCCCCGTCAAAATTAGTAATGGTAGCATTTTTAGTGGCTGTTTCTAAAATAGTTACGCCCGGCATTGGTACATCGTTTTCGTCAACAATCTTTCCTTTTACCTTAATTTTGTCTGCTGCTTCCGAAATTTTAACCGGAGCAGTTTTCTGAATTAAAACTAATTTTCCGTTGATGTTGTAATTGAAATTCGCTTTTTTAGAAAGGTCACTTAAAATTACAGCTACAGATTCGTTCGTATAATTTACTGTGTAAACCGTATTATCTGAAATAATGGCTTGCCCGTAACTGAATTTGTAATCTGTTTGCTGGCTTAATTTCGAAAAAATAGAAACCAGTGTTGCTTTTTCTATTTTATTATTTACATTTGATTTTTTGTAATGCGTTGTACTGTAACCACTTTGAACGGTCAGTAACGCCAGCGCTAAAAAGAAGATTCCCTTCAGAAGATTTAAATTGATTCGTTTAAAATACATGATTTAAGTTATTGGTTTTTCGATACTTAATTATTAATCGCAGTTGTTCTCAGCAGCTGCTTTTTTTGTTTTTTTAATTCACTTGTATTATTCCGTCATAGGTGCTGAATTTTAGGTTTGTGATATAGTTTATTTGTTTTAGGACACTATCAAGTGAAGCATTCTTTTCGATAAAAACAGTCACTGGCGTGGTGAGCACAGCTTCGTTTTTGCAGGAAAAAGTTACTCCGTACTTATACTGTAAAATGGTAATAACCTGTTTTAATGTCGCCTGATTGAGCGTAATGTCTGTGTTGTACCAATTGATTGAAAGTGATTTATCGATTGCAAGTTTGGTCAGTTTGTCACCGCTAAACAAAGCTTCTTCATGCGGAACCAAATCAACACTCTGATCTTTCGTAGAAACATTTACTTTTCCGGTTACCACAAGTACTTCACATTTTGATTTTGAAAACTGAATATGAAAAGAGGTTCCGACAACCCTTGTTTTGATTGGTCCGGATTGAATAATAAAAGGATGTTTTTTGTCTTTTGCCACGTCAAAAAAAGCATTTCCTTTCAGTAAGGAAACTTTTCTTTCGTCGCCCTTAAACCGGGCGGGATACTGAAAAGAAGAATTTGCTGCCAGATAAATTTTCGTACCATCACTTAACCGGATTGATTTTGGAGATGATGCAGTTTTAAATGTTAATTGCTTTTCGATTGATGCACTCGGCTTATAAAGAATTCCTAAACCAACAAGAAAAAGAATACTGGCAGCAGCCATATATTTCAAATACGGACTAAAAATTTTCTTCTTCGCTATATGAAGCTGAATCCCTTTGTATATATTTTGGGAAACTTCGTCGCTGTTACCCATCGAAGCATCGTCCCATTTTGATTTTTTAAATTCAGTAAAGGCAAAATGATCTAATAAATTTTCCTCCGCTTTTGAGGTTTTATGCTGAGCACTTTTTTCTATAAGATACCCTAAACTGTGTTTGATTCTCTTTATCATAATACTTATTGTTATGTATAAGTACCGGAAACCGGAAATCGTACTATCCGGAAATATTATGAAACCATTAACAGAAAGTTATTTTAAAAAATTTTGATGCAAAACGATGTAAGGTGCAAGCCAGGCCAGGTCTTTCAGGCCTTCACGCAGTTGTTTCAGACCGGAAGAAATTTGGTTTTTGACCGTTTGTTTTGATATTCCAAGTTCCGCAGCAATCTGGTCGATGGACATATCCTGAAATTTATACATCAGTAAAACTTCTTTTCTTTTTTCGGGAAGTTTGTCTAATAAGGAATAAAGCAGATCCATAACTTCAGGATCTATGGAGGTGAAATTATCAATAATATAATCTTCAAATTTATCTTCCAGAATGGTCTTGTCGAAACGGTTGTTCTGGTAATGTTTAAAAACCTGATTCTTGACCGCCCGAAATAAATAAGGCTCGATTGCATTAATGCTGAGCTCGTCCTTTCTTTCCCATAAGTCAATAAAAACATCCTGAACAATGTTCTGTGCCAAGTCTTTATCCTGAGTCATGGTATACGAAAAGGCGTTTAGCTTTTTCCAGTATTCTGTATACGTTTTTTCAAATATTTCAGGGTTTTTCATAAAAATATTGGGGACTGTTTTATACTGTAAAATAATAAAATGTTATACCAAAGTTTTTTGCCTGAAGGTTAACTTTAAATTAAATAATAAACTCTTTTGCTGTAGTAATACTACTTTTTTGCCCAAGAAATGATACTGCGTTTGCGATTTGTTTTTTTTAAACTAACATAAAAACCAGATGTTGATTTTAATTTAGTACACTCAAAAGAGGAAGTATTCTCAGCTCTTCTCTCCTCGCCTTTTAATCCTCATTAGATCACATTATCAATTCAAATTATGAAACAGATCCTGTTTGCATTATGTCTTGCCGGCACCCTGCAATGCACTGCACAAATACAAAACGAAAACCTGAAAATAAACCAATTACAAGTCATTGGTTCCCACAATAGTTACAGACACGCTATCGAAACGGATTTATACAACCTGATTCAGGCGAAAGACACTACACGCTCCCTTAAAGGTTTGCAATACACTCATATTGGCATCACAGAACAACTGAACAAAGGCCTTCGCAATTTAGAAATTGATGTTTTTGCGGATTCGAAAGGTGGAAAATACGCGCATCCGAAAGGACTGGACATCGTAAAATCACAAGAAGCGTACGATCCTAAGGGATTGATGAATAAGCCGGGTTTTAAGGTTTTTCACATGCCGGATATCGATTTCAGGACTTCCTGTTATACTTTCGAAATCTGTCTGCAGGAGCTTAAGAAATGGTCGGATGCGAATCCGGATCACGTTCCTGTTTTTATCACTTTGGAACCTAAGGACGGAGAAGCGAACTTCTTCGGAACGAAACCGGAAGATTTTACACCGGAAGTATTTGATGCTTTGGATAAAGTAATCCGTAAAGAATTGGGAAACAGTAAACTGATTACACCGGATATGGTGAGAGGAAAATACAGCACGCTTGAAGAAGCGGTTTTGCATAACAATTGGCCAACACTGAAAAAAGCAAAGGGAAGATTCTTATTCCTGCTAGACAATAACGGCGCAAAAAGAGATTTGTACGCATTAAATCATCCGTCCCTAAAGGGACGCGCCGTTTTTATCAACGCTGAACCAGGAAAACCCGAAGCAGCAGCCTTATTCAGAAACAATTCCACAGATCCCGAAATTGCTGAACTTGTTAAAAAAGGATACATCATACGCACCAGAGCCGATTCGGATACCAAAGAAGCAAGAGCCAATGACTATTCGCATTTTGAAGCAGCCAAAAATTCAGGAGCGCAGATCATTACGACCGATTACTATTTGCCAAGTACGTTTTTCAATTCGCCTTATCAAATTAAATACGATGATGGGACGTATGCCAGAGTTAATCCTGTCAATGGAGTAAAATAGTTTCAGGTTTTTTTAGTTTCAGGTTTCAGGTTTTACTTTGTGGTTGAATCTGAAACCTGATTTTTTTGTGGTTATTTTAGTTCACGCAGATTTTGCAGATTCTGCAGATTTTTACACTGTATTTTGCTAACTAACCAAAGCTGTGTGATTTCTATGTAGGATATTCGAACGGTAGCGAACAAACGAAGTAAATCACATACACAGAGCAGGAATGTTACCCGGCAATCAAAGTCATTGCAAAGAATGAGCACGTTATACTACACGGATTCAGCAAATGAGATTTCTCCTTCGTCGAAATGACAAAAATTGCGCAGAAAATCTGCTAAATCTGCGTGAAACAAACTTCATAAACTTTGCTATAATTCTAACATGCCTTGCGTTTAAACCTACTTTAAAAAGATTATTGACAAAGAGCCTTGCGCACCTTGCGTTTGTTCAACACAAACTAGATAAAAGAACTTTGCGTGCCTTGCGGTTAAACTAGTCCTGTTTTGCAGTCTCAGTCCCAGTTTGCAGTTTACAAACTGAGACTGTAAACTGCGACTGAAAACTACCTAACCTCTCCTGTTTTCAAATCAACACTAAAATGATCCGCCGGAACTTCGTGCATGAATTTACTGAAGATCGTCAGGAAAAGGCGCATTTGGTTTTGCAGTGGTTTTTCTTTTGAAAACGTTTCTTCTTTGTAATTCTCAGAAAACAATTGTGACAGAATTTTATATTGTGCCGCCCGTTCTGTTCCTACGTCTGTTAAGGCTAATTCATCGGCGCTTCTGAAACGGTAGAAATCGACCAGAAGATCATAGCCCGTCCACTTTTTGAAATCTTCTTTTCGGAGCTTGTTTTCAGCAAGCAATGCAGCCGTTTTTTGTTCGGCGGCGGCCCATTCTGTCTTGAAATTGTCTTTGTTTTTGAGAATTGCATCAAAATCTTTATCCGATTTTATATTTCCCAAAACCAGCAAATCCTCTCCGTTTACCTTCAAAATAAAATCTTTGAACGCTGCAGGCCAGTCATCTGCTAAAAAACGAAGACGAACCAGCTCTTTCAGGTGGAAATCGGTAAACTCGTGGTAGTTTTTCGTTTTTAAGATGTCAATATTCCAGATGTCTTTGGTTTGTTTGCTTTCGAGAAACTGATATTCCGTTTTATATAAATCAAAAAGTTCATCGTAATGGGGAACATCATCAATGGTAATCGTCTGAATATCGACCAGATTATCTTTTTGAATCGTCAGTAATTTATAAGCCGGAATATATGCTGCCAGTGAAGGTGTCTGAATATTGACCAGCGTATTGCCTTTTGCGGTAGTCCGCACTCCGGTATCATTGATGTGCATATGTCCGCCAAAGTGAATCTTCAGTCCGGCATCGGCAAAGACCTGCGCTACTTCTTCTGTCGGAACCCGGTTGAGCTGCCATTTGTTCGGTCCCAGTAATTCTTTTATTTCAGCGGAAGCGTCATCGTTAAAATCAATCATTGGAAAATGACTGAACGCAATCAGCGTTTTGCCTTGTTTTTTCGCTTCAAGCGAAATGTCCTCTACCCATTTTATTAAATGTTTCTTGTTCGAAAGTACATTGTTATATCCCGTGCTTGCTTCGGAATAATTCTTTGGGTCTTTTGGATCTGCTGTTGCGTTTTTCTTCGGAATATACACATTCCCGTCAATCGCCATTAACCAAAGTCCTTCAATAGGTTCTACGACGTAACTTACATCGGGAACTTCATAACCCGGAGCTACACTATAAACTCTGTTGGCCAGTACAGCGGCTTCAGAAGCTTTTGCATAGGTATAATTCTGACTGGTGTACGCTGCAAAAGGTGTCGACCAGAATTTATATTTTTTACTGGGGTAAAATCCGAAATCTTTAAGTCCTTCGGTAATTCCCAAATAACCCATTTTTGCGAGATCGGCGGTCACGACAACAGGCTGCTCCAGGTCTAAATTAGGTTTATACATTTCGGCTTTGCTGTAAATCGGCTGATTTTTCCCTCCGTTTCCTAAAAAGTCTTCTTTGCCTGATTCCTGTGCAAATGGCCCAACGGGATCGTGATTTCCTGTCGTGATAAAAAATTCAATTCCGTATTTTTTTTTGTATTCAGATAAGATTTTTTCCAGTCCGCGAACATGAATTGGCTGGCCATCATCGGTGTAATCACCGGGAAGGGCTACATATTTTATTTTTCGTCTCGCGATATCGTCTAAAGCAGCCAGAAAAGCAAAATAGTTTTCGTTAAAAATGCGTGTGGAATGCAGCTGGGAAGCCATCGTCCGAAGCAAGGTGTATTGTCCAGTCTTCGGATTTAGAATTCCGCGGTATTCATTATCGGAAAATTTTCCAAACAAATCCTGCAAATGCACGTCAGATAAAAAGGCTACCTGCACCCCATCCAGTTTGGTTTTCTTTTGGGCTGAAAGGCTATAATTGAAAAAAAGCAGGAATAAAAAAATGAAACGAACGGCATATTTTTCCGGCAGGAGCATTTTATTCTTTACAATCATGGCACAACAGTTTATAAATGGGCTTATATAAGTTTACAAGCTGCAATTTTAACTATTAAAACCTGAAATCGTTTTATGAAAGTGTTATGGAATAATAATTTTTAGGAGAATCATTAACTGTTGATCGAAATAATAAATTTTAAGATTTCATCGGTATTCAAAATATAATCCGGTGTCGTGTGGACTATGGCATTATTGGGCATAAAAGGCATATCTGCTGATTCGGGATCCTGAACAATAATTATTCCGCCGGCTTTCTGAATCATTTTTAATCCCTCCGTGCCGTCAGAATTGGAACCTGACAGTAAAATTCCAACAAGGCTGTCGCCGTAAATCTCGGCTGCAGATTCAAAAGAAACATCGATACTGGGACGGCTGTAGTTTACTTTTTCTGAGGTATCCAGGGAAATCGTTTCGTTTTTTTCAAACAATAAATGGTAGTTCGATGGCGCCACATATAAAAACCCCGGCAATAACGGTTCTTTGTCTTCTATTATTTTTACAGGAACTTCTGTTTTTATTTTGATTAATTCTTCCAGCGTCATGTCGTCTGTTCCTCTTCTGTGAAGTACAATTACCAGGGCGAAAGAATTTAAAACGGATAGCTCCGGCAGGATTTGCATCAAAGCGTTTAAACTTCCCGCAGATCCTCCTATGATCACTAATTTACATTTTGCATTTATTTTATCTTCCGCCATACCTTTTCTTTCTCTAACTGTTTATATTTAGTAGTAGATATAGAATATTTTATAGTTTCTTTTGTCCCTAAAGCTAAAAAACCCAGAATAGACAAACTTTCGTCGAATAAATTTATAACTCTTTTTTGAAGGTTATTATCAAAATAGATCAAAACATTGCGGCACAGAATAAAGTCGAATTCATTAAAGGAATTGTCTGAAACCAGATTATGCTGCGAGAAAACCATTTTTTCGGCTAATTCTTCATTGAACTTGGCAATACCGTAATTGGCAATGTAATAACTGGAAAAATCTTCCTGTCCTCCGGAGTCCCGGTAATTTTCGGAGTATTCTTTCATCATCCGCAAGGGAAAAATTCCTTTTTTGGCCGTTTCCAGCACTTTCGAATTGATATCCGTGGCATAAATGATAGATTTGTGAAGGAGTCCTGCCTCTCTGAGCATTATCGCCATAGAATACACTTCTTCTCCCGTGGAACAGCCTGCATGCCACAGACGAATAAAGGGTTTTGGCGCCAGCTGGGGCAAAATTTCATTTCTTACTACCTTATAAAAAGCGGGATCACGAAACATCTCGGTAACATTGACGGTAATTTCGTCAATCATATTTTTATAATATTCCGGATCGTACCTTACCTTTGACAGAAATTCATAAAAATTTTTGAATCCGTCTAATTGATATATCCTGTTGACACGCCTTTTCAGAGATGCTCTGGAATAACTTCCAAAATCAAAGCCATAATATTCGTAAATATCATTTATAAGGGTTTCTAACTCAATATCTTCAATCATACTTAATTCAAATTTTAGATAATGCTTTAAGCAGTTTATCTACATCAATAGGTTTTGAAACATAATCATCGGCACCGGCCTCAAGGCATTTTTCCTTATCACCGGTCATTGCCTGTGCCGTCACTGCCACAATCAGCGTATCTTCTCTGGAAGGTATTTTTTTTATTAGCGGAATAGCTTCATAACCATCCATTTCGGGCATCATCATATCAATCAGGATAGCGTCAACCGTCTCATCTGTCTGTAACAGTTTTAATGCTTCTTCGGCACTTAAGCAAGATATACAGTCGAATGATTTAACCTTCAGGGTATGAACCAAAGCGAAAATATTTCTCGAATCGTCATCAATAATTAAGACTCTTTTTGTACTCATTTCGTAATCCTTTAACATTAAAATTTATCATATAACCAAACACGCAACAACGACAATAACTGGTCAATATCTACCGGTTTTGTAATGTAATCTGACGCACCCGCCCTAATGCATTTTTCGCGGTCCCCTGTCATTGCTTTTGCCGTTACGGCGATTAACGGTAAGTTGATAAATTTAGGTATTGTACGTATTTTTTCTGCCGTTTCATATCCGTCCATATTAGGCATCATCATATCTAAAAGAACGATATCCGTATCCGGGTTTTCTTCTAATATTTTGATAGCTTCATTTCCGTCAAATGCCGTGATTACACTCATTTTAAAAATCTCCAGGGCTTTTGTAAGCGAATAGATATTTCGAACATCGTCATCTACGATCAGTACTTTTTTATCGTGCAGTACGTTATTCAGCAAATTAAGCTTTTTATGGCTTTCTTTTTTACCGTCTGCTCCTTTTGTTTCTTCTACCAAATGTAAAAACAAAGATACTTCATCTAACATTCTCTGGTACGAATGAGCGGTTTTTACTATAATAGAATCGGCGTATTTTTTAATTTTAACTTCTTCTTTCAGGGATAAGCTCTTTCCTGTAAATACAATTACCGGCAGGTTTTCTAAGCCCGGACTCTTTTTAACACCATCTAGAATCTTGTAGGCATGGGCATCCGGAATTCCCATATCCAGAATGACACAATCTATTTCCTTTTTGTTTAAAGCAACCAGTCCTTCAGAAACTTCGCTTTTGATTTCAGAATTAATGTCATGTGTTTCTAAAAAGAATGCCAGTGCTTTGGCGTGTTTCGGATTATCTTCGATAATTAAAACTTTTTGCGATTCTTTGTTTATGATATGCTCTATTCGTGTGAAAACTTCCGGGATTCTGTCAAATGCAACCGGCTTATCAAGAAAATCGATAGCACCCTTCAGCAAACTTTCCTGTTTTAGTTTATGCGAGGACATGATGTGTACCGGAATATGTTTCGTATTTCCGTTGTTTTTCAATTCCTCCAGCACTTCCCATCCGCTTTTTATGGGCAGCTCGATATCCAGTAAAATTCCGACCGGTTTGTACATGATCGCAAAATTCAGTGCGTAATCACCACGAACAGAAACAACGGCTTTATACCCATTTTTTCTGCTGAATGCCAGCAATGATTTTGCAAAATTAAGATCGTCTTCCACAATCAAAATTACTTTGTCCCCTTCGGAAATATCGTTCCTGTCGTCTTCAATTTCCTCCGGAATTACAGTTGAGATGTATTTGTTTTTGATTTTTTTCAACTCTTCTGATTCTGCTTCGGTAATTTCTAAAGGAGGCGTTTTCTCTACAACTACTTTTTTACTGAATGAACCGAAAACAGGTAAACATAATGTAAAACTGCTTCCTTTTCCTACTGTACTGTGCAGGATAATCTCTCCTCGTAATAATTTTGCCAGTTCCCTGCTGATCGATAGTCCCAGACCAGTCCCTCCGTACTTTCGTTTTGTAGAACCGTCTGCCTGCTGGAACGCTTCAAAAATCAATGGCTGTTTGTCCAGCGGGATTCCGATTCCGGTATCTTTTACGATAAAACAAATGACTTTATCGTCGTCTTCGTTTACTTTGATTTCCAGACTTACTGATCCTTTTTCGGTGAATTTGATGGCATTTGAAATTAGATTTTTAAGAATCTGCTCTAATCTCATTTTATCTGTTTTTATGACAATCGGAGCATCTTTCGTAATAATCTCAAAACCGATGTTTTTCTCTTTTGCCACAAACGAGAATAAATTCGACATGCTGTCTGTAATTTCTTTGGTTGACACATCCAAAAATTCAAGTTCCATTTTACCGGCTTCAATTTTAGATAAATCCAGAATTTCATCAATCAGGCCCAGTAAGCTGTTCCCTGAACTCTGGATTACTTTTGCAAATTCGATTTCCTCGTTATTCATGCCTCTGCTGTTATTCTCCGATAATAATCGGCTTAAAAGCAAAATAGAGTTTAAAGGTGTTCTTAATTCGTGTGACATATTGGCCAAAAATTCAGACTTATAGCGTGTGGTCAGTTCTAACGCTTCTGATTTTTTCTGAATTTCATTATTTTTTTCTTCCAGAAGGACACTTCGTTCCGAAAGTTCCTCATTGGTTTGTTCCAGTTCTTCCTGCTGTACCCTCAATTCTTCTTCAGAAGCCTGCAATTTTTCCGTCTGTGCTTCCAGTTCGGCATTAATTGCTTCGAGTTCACTGTGCTGAATACGTAATTCTTCAGATTGTGACTGTGTTTCTTCCAGCAATTCCATAACACGTTTACGGTTTTGGGTTGATTTGATTGCAATGCCGATATTATTGCCTACTATTCTCAGGAATTCCAGATGAAGGTCAGAAAAGCCATAAATACTGGCCAATTCAAGTGCTCCTTCTATTCGGATATCAATTAAAGGAACTGCTACAATATGAGTTGGTTTTATTTCGCCCAATGCATAATTAATGTGAATAAAATCAGATGATAATGTTTTTAATTCCAATATTTTACCGGAAACAATAGACTGTCCCAGCAAACCATCGCCCTTCTGAATACGTTCTCTGTTTTTTGTCGGTATATAGCTATATCCTGCCGTCGAAAAAAGTTCGTCACCTTCCACAATATACATAACACCTGCACTACTGTTGGTATACGTACATAAAAACTCAATAACATCTTTGGATAACTGAGTCAGTGTTTTATCACCCAGCATTACATTATTTAGCTTGGCAATACCCGCCTGCAGCCATTCTTTTTCTGATAATAAACTAAAGGACGATTTTAGGGAAGAACTCATATTATTTAATGATTCCCCAACGCTTCCAAGCGCATCCGTCTTAGTATCTTCTACCTTGATATCGTAATTCCCACTGGAAATGTTTGTGGCAATAGTACTGATCGCTGCAATTCTTTCGGCTGTTTCCCTGTCTTTCTTTTCCAGCTCATGCTGAAGAGCAGAACGTTCGTTATAATCTTTTAAAATCCGGATTAAAAATACAATCGAAATGATAAAGGCAATGATAAAAGCAAACACAATCAGGATGATGCTGTACGTTCCGTACTGGTCTGAAGTTTCATTTCGTTCTTTCAGAAGAATCTGTTCACTTTGTTCGATACGATTGAAATACGTTCTCAATTCGTCCATCATCCTTTTCCCTTCATCAAGATCAAAAGAAACATTGTTTTTTCCGAGACGCTTTTTTACAATCTGATTGTTCAGGTATTTAAAGAAATTAGTACGCAGCGGCTTCAGATCCTTTAGCAGTTTTTGCTGTGCAGGATTGTCGCTGGTAAGTTCATCAAGCTTTTCAAAATAATTATTTGAATTGGATTCAGACTCATTATAGGCCCGTACAAATTGTTCATCACCACTGATCAGGTAACCGCGCATTCGGGTTTGGGCATCTGTAAGGAGGTAGGCTCCCTGATTTAAATTGTAAATAACATCCTGAGTATGATTGACCCAGAAATTGCTTTTCAGTAAATTTTTAATGCTAAAATAAGAAGCCGTAGAACTGATGGTTAACACCAGCAAAGAAACCATTGAGCTAATTAGTAAATTTCTTTTAAAATTGTTTTTCATAGGTTTTAAATCCATTTAATTTTAATTCTCATATTTTAATGGCAGGACCATGATAAAACTGGCTCCCTTACCGGATTGACTTTTGGCGGTTATTAATCCGTTGTGTTTTTCTATAATTTTTTTGGCAATTGCCAGTCCGATTCCGGTGCCTTCATACGTCTGACGGTCATTTAAACTCTGGAAAATAATAAAAATACGATCCAGGTAAATTTCATCAAAACCAATTCCGTTGTCTGCAACGATAATCCGGCAATATTTTCCGTCCGGCGAAACCTCACCGTCAAAATCTTTTGTTTTTATTAATTCTGAAGTAATCTTAATCACTGGCGTTTCTACATTTCCGGAGAATTTAAGGGCATTCCCGATCAGGTTCTGGAAAACCTGTCTCAGCTGACTTGGAATACTGTCTATTACCGGCAGTTCACTTGTCTCTATAACGGCATTTTTACGCTCTATGAGATAATCAAAATCAGAAAGCACCTCTTGTAAAACAACATTCAGATCTGTTTTTTCAGGTTCTACTTTTGAGGAGAGCCTCGAATATGCCAGCAGGTCTGTAATAAGGGTTTGCATTCTTTCTGCAGACTTAACCGTACGATCTACATAATCAATTGCTTTTTCGTCGGCTACTAAGTAAAGTTCTTTTATAATTTTAATGAAAATCTGAATCTTCCGTATCGGTTCATTCAAATCGTGGGAAACTACCCAGGAAAATTGCTGTAGTTCATGGTTTTTGAGTTCCAGTTCTTCATTTTTCAAAACCAGCTCTTTGGTTCGTTCAGCAATTTTAATTTCGAGGTTATCCTGAGCTTCTTTTCGAATTTTGATTTCTTTTGAAAGTAAATCTTTCATCACTCTCAATTCATTTTTCTGCTCGTAAATTTTGATGAAGGTTTTTACTTTTAAAATAAGTAAATCTATATCTACAGGTTTTGTAACATAATCGACAGCACCGGTTTCATATCCTTTAAAAATATATTTTTTTTCGATGCTGATGGCAGACAAGAAGATTACGGGAATTTCTTTGGTCCGTTTGTTGCCGGAAAGAATTTTAACGACTTCAAAACCATCCATGCCGGGCATCTGAACATCCATTATGATCAGACAATAATTTGTTTTTAAAATTTTCTTCAACGCTTCTTCACCAGACTCTGCTGTGTCTACTTCTATGTCATGCAGCTCCAGCGTTTTTTTTAAGGCAATTATATTAGCCTTAATATCATCTACGATTAATATCATTTGATTTGGGTAAAGCGTTATGGGTTAAATTTTAAATAAAATTAAGTTTTAAATGATTTTTTGTTGTTGTAAATACCAGCTATTTTGTAAAAAATCAGCCGACAAACTTCCAAATTTATAAAAAAAAAAATGAAAAGCCTTTTTTATCATACTAAAAAATAGTTTCATAATTCCCATGTTGGAATCCAATTAATTTAATCTCTGATGGTTGGTAATTTATTAGAATAGCCTTTCAATTGCATTTCGCTTCTTTACTACCCGTATTTTCGTACAAAACACAAAATCCGCGACTGTTTGCGGTAATATTAATTGCAATACAGTTAATGCCTGATAAAAGTTAGCGCTAATTTTAGGCCACTCTTCAGCATTAAAAATTTCTCAGAGTATATTTAAAATAAAAAGATATGGATTTCACTAACGTTGTTGGACTTTTCGCTGGTATATGTGTCACCCTTTCGGTTATTCCGCAGATTTTAAAAGTGTGGAAAACAAAAAAGGTAAAAGAAATATCGCTTTTAACTTTTAGTGTCCTCACTTTTGGTATTGCCATCTGGGTAGTGTATGGCTTTCTTAAAGAGGATCTTCCTATAATTATCACTAATAGTATATCGCTCTTTCTGAATTTAATAATGGTGTATTTTATAATTTATTACGAAAAGGAAAAATAAAGGCATAAAAAAAACAGCTTGTTTTAAGCTGTTTTTTTGTCATACAAGTTAAGGATATGTTAGGCTGTCTTAGCTAGCGAATTTTGAGAGTACTTGTTGATAAGCTGATACTTCTCTTTGAAAAATCTTGGGAAGTTTTTCCCCGCATGTCCAATTGAAGTTAAAACTTCGTAAATATTTACATTTGAAATTTTTCTAATTTCATCGATTTGCTTTGTAGCTAAATCTAAAATTGGTGTGATCAGTGAACTATAGTTATAACTGTGTTGCAGTACTTCGATTTCCACAATACTGTTAAGGATACTTTCTTTCAGCAGGTTTTTAACGATTCCTTTTTGAGGAATACGGTCAAACTCAATTAGTTTTTCGGCAATTTTATGGTTCTGCGCGCCAACGTACATATAATTTCCGCCGGAATTGATAAACATTTTAGACATTTTTGAAAGCAAATCGGCATCTTCGTCCATCTGAAAGGTTGCTGTAGGAACACCGATAAGTAAAATCTTAACGGGTTTGTTTCTTTCAAAATACAATACATTATTAATGGTGGTATTGTTACTCATAATTCCCGACTGTCCTTTTTTCAGGCTGGTCGTATTTCCATTTGCACCAAAAGTATGTTTCAGATTTCCGGCTGAGCAATAGGCGAAAAAAACCGGGGCACAATGAAAAGATTCTATACTTAAAGTTACCTCATCAGAAAAAATCATATCAAATTGTATATAAGACATTTTGTTTTGAAAACTCATTCCGCTAATAGTACCTTTTGCCCATTTAGAACTTACAGCTACATTATAGTCATTATTATCAGTGGTTAAAGTTCCTTCAAATGAATTTTCAAGATCAGTAAAAATTGTGTTAATTCCACCAGTATTTAAGTATAGTTTTTTCATTTTGATTTATTTTAAAAAAAATGGTTAGTGTTAATTTACGTACAAAACCATTTTTGGTTTTTTTATCGCTTTTGATAATTCAAATTTCGTTATTGTTGCAAATCAAATTGTTATACAATTTTGCAGATATATTTCAAAATTTGTGGTTGCGCGTAAATTCATACTTTAGTGTTCTTTAAAATAAAAAGCAGCTACTCAGAAATTTATCCTGAATAACTGCTTTCCCAGCAAAATAAAATAGTGATTTCTTTTTACGGAGTATCCTTTTTCAAATGAAATTACTCTGAAGCAATTTCGTTAATATCCGCATTTTTAGAATAATTCTTTTTTGGAATATCCTTAAAGAATTCTGCTTCTTCCAAATCGGCAGTTGGCCCGTATCCGATCAGATGAGTTCCTTTTCTCTCATCCTTGGTTTCTATGACATATAATATAGACATATCATCCGGATCACTCATGCCCTCGTAACGATGGTGTGCAACAATAAAAATTTCTTCCGGAGGATAACTGTATTTGGTTTCTGAGTCTATTAAGCTCCCTTCCTGAAACAGAAAGTTGCAGGTATATCCTTCGTCCTGATATTTTTTGATATAGTCGGTTTCGTTTTTTGAATATTCTCTTTTCATGATCTTTATTTTTAGTATGTTTTGCAATCTGTTTATCCAAATTTCAGCAATCATAACGAAAAACCTTAACTCAATACATTTAAATCTTAGCTCATTTACAATCAATGCTTCAGAATTCATCTTACTGTGATATATGTAAAAACACATAGGGCAATTGTAACTGTTTACCAGTACAAATAGTTGTTTTACGACCAATTGCCCAGAGTAAAATTCATCATGGTTTGCAGGAAACAGTTTTTAAACCTCAAATATAATTGCGCTAAAGTTATTTAATAATTTGTTTTTAAATTCTGACAAAAAACGCAAATTGAAATCTCATAATTTAAAAGCAAAATTCTGTAACCCGAAAAGAGAGCAAAAAGAGCAACTTTGTCATTATGAAACGCTTACAATAAATTTTGATTTACATCAGAATTTTTATAAAAATTAAAGTAATAACCAATTAAAAAATAAAGTTATGGGAGATCATAAAGACCTTACAGATGAACTTGCTGCAGATAAAATAAAAGATCTGGCAGAAGATATAAAAACATGCATGTTTTGTACCTATAAAGAGACCCGACTGCAATCGCGACCAATGTCTGTTCAGAAAATTGATGAACTGGGACAATTATGGTTCCTATCAGACCGAAACAGCAGTCAGAATGCGGAAATTACCTTAAATCCTTTGGTAGAAATCTTTTTTGCTGCACCACATGATAAGTTTTTAACCCTACACGGAACAGCAACAATACTTTACAAACGCGAAATCATAGAAGAATTATGGGACCCGATTGTAAAAGTGTGGATGCCAGGCGGAATTGATGATCCGAACTTATGCGTGATTAAAGTGGTATCTGAAGATGGTTACTACTGGAACAATAAACACGGAAAAGTGGTTGCCATTGCAAAAATGACAGCTGCATTTGTAAGTGGAAAAACAATGGATGACGGAATTGAAGGAACTTTGAAATTGTAAATTCCTGTCGTTTTTTGTCATTTCAGACAAAGGAGCAATCATAACCAGCAGATTCCGGAATATGATTGCTCCTTTGTCGTTATGACCTGTTTTGCTTTCTTTTTAAGTGATTTTAAATAAATTACAATTCTTTAAAAGCCAGCGCATTCAAAATTCCTTCTGTGCCTGCGGTATTATTAAAATAGACAAAAGCTTTTTTGGAGGTATTTTGAATTTCCTTTTTTATTTCTTCTAATTTTTCTGCTGAATATCCCGAATAAAACAACTTCTGATCGCCATGCAGGCGAATGTAAACTATTGGGAATCCCGTTAAAACAATATCAGGCAATCCCGGATAACTGACACTGCAAAAAGTGATTTTATTTTGTGCCAAAGTATCCCAAACCTGCTGATTCCACCAGCTTTTATTCCTGAATTCAATCACATTCATAAATTTTGTATCGAGTGATTTTATTATGTTCTGAAGTTTTTCTTCACTAAAATCATAACTCGGAGGCAACTGAAATAATATCGGACCCAGCTTATGCTGCAGACCGGTTTCACAAATAGTATAGAAATCAGAAAGCAATGTTTCGCAATCCGAAAATTTTTTGATATGCGTGATTTCTTTTGGTGCTTTTACAGAAAAAAGGAAATTATCCGGTACTTTTTTATACCAGTTTTCAAATATCCTTACGGTTGGGAATTTGTAAAAAGTACCATTCATTTCGTAAGTATCAAAATGCTCGCAATAATAATCGAACCATTTGGATGTGGGTAAATTTTCAGGATAGAAAATGCCTTTCCAATAACGGTTATTATAACTGGAACAGCCGATTAAAAGTTCACTTTTCATTGATATAAATTTTGACAATTGGTACAAAAAAAACTTCTTCGCCTTTTTACGCCGGTATGTTTTTTTATAAAAGGAAGGTTGCAACGCAGGCAAACGCTTTTGGTATGCGCAAGCCAGTGCTTTTTCAGTTCAAATTTCTTTTTCCATTCCAAAAACTGAAAACTGTAAACAGAGCATTCGTCTATTAATTCTTTTATTTTATCCGTCGGAATTGCTCCTACCAGCGATTCAGGATGGGTGTAGCAACGGTATAAAACTTCATTTTTTATAATATTGCCCACTCCGGAAAAGATATCCTGATCGAGTAAGGCATCACAGATTTTTTGTTTTGGGATTTTATCCAGGTTTTGTTTTGCTTTTTCCGGATCCCAGTCTTTATTCATAATGTCCTGGCTCCAGTCATAATGAAGGTTGATATCGCCTTCCAGAATTTTAACCGAACAGGTATAAAAGTTGAGTTCACCATTCGAAAAAACCAGGCTCAGTCGCGGTGTGGTTTCCTTTCGTTCATTAATCCTGTAGGTACCAAACATCAGTAAATGGATTTTGACCGTAAAATCGTCAAAACAAATCAGAAAGTGTTTTCCCCAGGTTTTAAAAGAGGCTGTTTTGCCTTTTATTCTTTGAATATCAACAGCAGTATTTCCGGAAACAGAAATTACTTTCTGTCCTGAAAATTGCTGTGTTTCTTCTTTAAGTATTACAACTGAAGGACCTTCGGGCATGAGAATTATATTTTTATGAGACAGAAATAATTATAAAAGAAAAAGTGCTGCCAAAACAACACTTTTTCTTTTTAAGCAGCTTAATTTTCATCTTCTTCTGCCGCTTCAATATTGATGGCAGCTACGGCAACTTCCGTTAATTTTTTGTCAGCTCCTTTTTCTTCATCTAATGTTAGCTCCAATAAGGCAGCAGCATCAGTAAGACCCAGCGTTTCGGCAAATTGTCTTAACGTACCGTAAGTGGCAATTTCGTAATGTTCAATTTTTTGGGCAGCCGCAATTATTCCTGCGTCACGCACTACACCCGGTTCAGTTTCCTCAAGGATACCTTTACCTTCTTCGATTAAACCTTCCATGGCATCGCATTTTTTTGCGCTTGCTTTTTTACCGATCGATTCAAAAACCTGTTCTAAACGTGCTATCTGTTCTTCTGTTTCAGTTAAATGGCTTGTCAGTGCATCTATCAGTTCAGGTGAAGTAGCATTTTTTGCCATTAGTGGAATTGCTTTTGTTAAAGCTTTCTCAGCCCAATAAATGTCTTTTAGTCCATCTTCAAAAAGTTCCGTAAGCCCGGAAGCAGCATTTGATTTTGGTTTGGTCACACCGGCCTTGGTCGTTTGTTTTGCTGTGGTCTGTTTTTTACTTTTAGTTTCCATGATATAATTTTATTTATAATTAATAAGGTAAAATTACATGCAATGAAAACGAATTTGTTACACGCTTTTTTTCTTAAATTACAATATAAACATCTGTAAATTATAGAATTAGGAATTAAAATTCTGTAAGAAAAAAGAACAGGGCACATGGTAGATTTGTAATACTAACTAGTAAAATTTTATATCATGGAAACTAAGAATAAAAAAATGAGAACGGTTAACTTAAACAAGCAAAATGCTATCATGAATGAAGTACTGTATAGCAATGATGAAATAAGAAAAGGAAACCATAATTATAACGTTAAAAGTTATGGCCGCACCATAAATGGCTACGATCCGAATAAAGCCATCCCGGATCAGGGACAAATCACCAATGATGAAGGCGATTATGATGAAATTGATGATCTGGACGATGATTTTCATGCGCCGGGTGATATCGAGCACGATGAAGATCAGGAAGATTTAAACGACGAATTTGACAATCCAAAAGATGTTGACGATGATTTTACGGAAACGGATAAAGATCTGGAAGACATCGATCAGGATGACGATGAAGATGACCTGGAAGATGACCTTGAAGAAGATGAAATCGAGGAAGAAGATTCAGGAGATACTTATCCGGACAATGATCCAAGAAAATTCTAATTCAGGAGAAAGAATCAAAAAAGCCGTTACTAGATGTAACGGCTTTTTTTGCATTTTATATTTTGTGAAACCTAATCCCCTATTTTTTCCAAGGGAGGAATATCATCCATTCTTTCCAGGCGTTCTGCGAGACCGGATCTGGCTTCATTTAGTTCCTGTTCTGCTTTGCCTAATTCTTTATACCACTCCTCTTTTCCGGTAGTGGAACTTTCGATTTTACGCATGATCTCATAGATCTCACCCTGTGCTTCCATTACGGCTAATCTTTTGTAATACGTCAGGCTTTCCGTCATATGCGCCAGTGCGATCATGGCCGTCAGGAACGGGTGGTTGTTCGTTACATTGACATCCTTTATTTTTCCGTGCTCTAACTCCACTTTTAAGGCAAAAGCAAAT
Source organism: Flavobacterium cupreum (assembly GCF_003996965.1). Lineage (GTDB taxonomy): Bacteria > Bacteroidota > Bacteroidia > Flavobacteriales > Flavobacteriaceae > Flavobacterium > Flavobacterium cupreum. The sequence goes on from NZ_QWDM01000003.1 coordinate 188,399, forward strand.
TCTTCCATATTAAATCTTTCGTGTTTGCTATTCGGATTTAAATAGGCTTTAATAGCTTCGACATTATTCATCGTTGACAAATCAACGTCTGTATCGGTATTTGTTTGCAAATCATTATAAACAACGGCAGCAATTGCTCTTGCTTCGTTAATGGTTGGATCGTTTTCCGGATTTTCGAAATCTCTTACCGACCAGTCCCAATTTTCCGGATGAACAGGTCTGATGTACTTTTCACAAAAATCTGTTACATCATTTTTTAAACTTACCATCTCATCTTCCCTTTTTATATATACATCCTGATAAGCGCCACTTTTAGTTCCCATAACTTTATAATTTTGTTTTAAAATTAAAACGACACATCCATCTAAAAATAGATATATGTGTCGCTTTCCCAATCTAAACTCCTTTATAGCTTCAAAATTGCTATTTTTAATACGAACACCTTAACTCAATACGATCAATTTTTAGCTCAATCCGTTTGAAAATTCGGGCTGAAAGCTTCCGATTAATTCGGAAAAAACGACTTCTGAACGTGAAAAATATTTTTGATTGCTTCGATTTTTACGGACTTTATCAAAATATTCTCCGAGAGAACCATCTTCGTAACCCGCTACAATTAACGGATGTACATAATAATTCCTGCACACGCTTCTGGTATTTCCCAGTGCTTCGGCCGTACTGTCAATAGCAGTCAAAATATTCTTTTTTATTTCTTTTTCTTCCTCGGCAATTCCTATATTCATTAAAGTTTCAAAAAATATCAGGGAAGCTGCCCACGTTCTGAAATCTTTCGCACTAAAATGTTTTCCCGAAATTTCATGCAGGTATTCATTCACCATATGACTGTCCAGAACTTTTCGTTCGCCATTTTCATCGTAGTATTTAAACACTTCCCAACCCGGGATTTCTTCACAGCGGCTTACTAATTTTATCAGTTGTTTATTTCTGGTCGTGATGGTATGCTGCTTTCCTTTCTTTCCAATAAACTCAAATCGAAGTGAATTGCGGTCAATATTAATATGTCTTTTGCGCAAAGTCGAAAGCCCGTAGGATTTGTTGTCTTTGGCGTATTTTTCGTTTCCGATTCTAATGTGCGTTTCCTCCATCAGGCGAATGACAAGTGCAATAACCTTGTTTTTGTTCCATTCCTTTTGTTCCAGATCTAAATCGACCTGCTTTCTGATCTTAGGAAGAAACTTTCCGAATTCGGCTATTTTATAAAATTTCGTCTGGTTCCTGATCAGATTCCATTTCGGATGATAGCGATATTGTTTTCTGTTTTTATCATCTGTTCCAACGGCCTGAAGGTGTCCGTTGGTTAAATCTGTAATCCTTACATTCTCCCAGGCAGGCGGAAGCACTAAACTGTTAAAGCGCTTTAATTCACTTTTCCTTTTAACGCATCTGCCATTCTTTTTATAAACGAACCCCCCGCCTTCTCTACAACGTTGTATAGTAAGCTTATGATCGTTTACGTAAATTAAATCTAATTTTTCCAAAACCAGCTGTGGCGTTTTTATTAACTGCTCCAGTAGTTTTCCCTGGTCGATTTTAGCATTCATATTTTTTTCTCAAAGATTAATTTGGCAATATAATTGTTGCGCAATGATTTGATAAGATTTTTTTTCGACATATAAGAACGCCCCGAAATGCCTTCTTTTCTGGCTTGTTCGTACAGTTCATCTTTTGTCCATTCTTCGTAAAGTTTTGCGTGACCTCTTTTCTCTCGTGAATCAGGAGTGTTTGAAATATGCACTGATTTTTCTTCACTATCTCCTTTTTTTAAAAGCGCATCGTATTGTTCCTCGTTTTTAATTCCTGGATCTGGCATAACAATAAGTTTTAAGTGATTATGTATGGTTAAGTCAAAATTCATTATAAACAGCGAAAACAGCGTTATAGAATTTTTGAATAAGTTTTCATAATTAACTATAAGCCAAAGTGTTTGTTGAAATAGCTGTTACTAATATGAATTGCTATTTACTATTTAATTCCTGCTTTTTTATGGGTAATATTTAAATCCTGTAACATTTTTCAAAAATGCTGTAAAATATTCTTCCTTGTTCTAAATAATTTTACATCATAACATTTAAACCACAAAATCATGAAAAAGTTACTACTAGCAGGAAAAGTTATTTTAGGCGCCGGACTAATCATTATATTCCTAAATTCCTGCAAAAATGAACCTAAACAAGAAGACCCGAAAGAGGTTGCTGAAGATACGAATGAAGCTAAATTTGACTCTATAGACGATAAAAAAGACGATTCTGAATTTTTAGTAGATATCGCTGAAGTGAATTTAGCCGAAATTGAAATCGGAAAACTGGCTCAGACCAAAAGTACTAATGTAGAAGTGAAAAAATTTGGTAAAATGTTGGTTGATGAGCACACTAAATCTGCTTCAGAAGTGAGCGCTTTGGCTAAAACAAAAAATTTCACTCTTCCAACATCTTTAACAGAAGAAGGACAGGAAGAATACAATAAACTAAACGAAAAATCAGGAGTTGATTTTGACAAAAAATTTGCTGACATGATGATCGACGGTCACGAAAAAGCAATTGATAAACTAAAGAAAGCTTCTGAGGATGCTAAAGATGAAGATGTTAAAATTTGGGCATCAAATAATATTGCCGGTTTAACAGCTCATTTGGAACATGCTAAAATGCTTAAGCAAAATTTAGACAAAAAATAGAATTGGTATTGGTATTTTTTTTTTGGGGAACCCCTGGACAGTAATGTTCAGGGGTTTATTTTTTTAGGTACTGAGTTGCTGAGATGCTAAGGTTTTTCTTTTCTCAGGATCTTACCAGCTTAGTAGCTTAGTAGCTTTTTCCAAAACTATTGTATTCTTCATCGGTTACGCTTTCTAACCATATTCCTTTGCCTTTATCGATTTCCGTAATGATTGCGATATGTGAAAAACGACTGAAAGGCGTGGCGCCATACCAGTGTTCTACGCCTGGCAATACTGTAAGCACCTGACCTTTATGAACCAATCTCATCCCTTTTCCTCTTTCCTGATAATAACCAATTCCGTCTGTCGCTATAAATAGCTGCAAACTTGAATTGATATGCCAGTTGCATCTCGAACCCGGTTCAAAAGCAACATCTTTGATAACTGTATTTTCGGGATGAATGTCGCTGGTTTGTTTTTTATAAGTAACATCACCGGTCATATACGAATTCGAAATTTTCCCTTCTTCAGTAACTGTAGTGTATTTTGTTGACATAAAGTTAGTTATTAATTGAGTTAGTTTTCTATTTAAAATTTATTTGAGTATTGTCCTTAGCCTTACTGTTATAAAGCTTTAAATTTATTGTCAGTACCGGAACTAAATCAAGCAAGAGTGTGCTTATGGAAGTTTATGTTTAGCCGATAAAAGAAATCTGATCAATAATTCCTTATTCTGAGGGCAAATTTACAACGGTAAATCCGATCAGAAATAATGAAAATCAAACAAAAAATTAAGAATTTGAAACAATTTACATTCGTAACGACTTTGGAACCGTTCCTGTAAGCCTTTTGAAGTAATTATTGAAATAACTCGGATATTCAAATCCAAGCGAATATCCAATGTCTGCAATACTCCAGTCCGTGTGCTGTAATAATGCTTTTGCTTCGCTGATAATTCTTTCGGTAATGTGTGCTGTAGTCGATTTTCCTGTGATTTCCTTTACCGAACGATTCAGGTGATTGACGTGAACCGCCAGATTTTGTGCGTAATCCTGCGGATTTTTCAATACAAGTGGCTGATCTTTAGTTTCAATTGGAAACTGTCTTTCCAAAAGTTCCAAAAATAAGGATGTAATTCTTGCAGACGCATTTTTATGTTTAAAGAAATTTTCGGAAGGCTGCATTTTCATGGATTCATGAATAATCAGATTGATGTAGTTTCGGATTAAATCGTCTTTAAACACATAATCGGTATCCTGCTCTACAATCATTTTCTGAAAAAGAGAAGTTATAAATGTCTTTTGTTCCGCTGAGAGATAAAAGATTGGCGTTCCGCTGATTTTAAACAACGGACATTCATGAAGACTTTCCGAGCGGTCGTTTACCTTCAGGAATTCCTCGGTAAAAACACAGGCAAAACCATGATACGATTCGGAAGTAATTTCCCAGGAATACGGAATATGCGGATTGCCGAAAAACAGAATAGTGCCGTCAGTTTCAATACCCCTGTCCGCATACTGAATGATATTCTGACCGGTATTGATACAAATTTTGTAAAAATCCCTTCGGTTATAAGTGGGTATGGCATGGCAATCATTTCCCGCTTCGTACACTTTAAACCCTTTCAGTTTTAAGTCAGAAGTAGTAAAATCAACTGGTTCAGAAATAGTGTTTTCCTTCATGGGGCAAAGTTATGAAATTCAAACAAAGATTTACATTCGAAAATGTTAAAGAATAAAAACAGATCCTTCCTGTTCCATAAATAATATTTTATCTTTGCCACATGAAGGATTTACTGCCCGTAATAGATTATATTTCCAGATACGTCGATCTGACCGATGATGAAAAAAATCATCTGGCCGGCTTTTTGAAAATTACAAAAGTCAAAAAAAGACAGTTTATTGTACAGCCGGGCTTTGTATGCCAACATAAAAGCTATGTCGTAAAAGGCGCTTTCAGGGGTTATCTGGTAGACCAGGAAGGCAAGGAACATACTTTATCTTTTGCCATAGAAGACTGGTGGATCTCGGATTACAGCAGTTTAATTTATCAGGAACCTGCCACTTTATTTGTCGAAGCGCTGGAAGATTCAGTTCTGATCCAGATCGCTTATGAAGACGAGCAACGGTTTTTGGCAGAAATTCCGAAACTTGAAAAATTCGAGCGTATCATTACCCAGCGCTCACTGGCTTTTCAGCAAAAAAGACTGCTGTCTAATTTTACCAAAACCGCCGAAGAACGTTACGATGAATTTATGACCAAATATTCGGCAATCGCCAAGCGCGTTCCGCAATACGCCCTGGCTTCGTATCTGGGCTTCAGTACCGAATACCTCAGCAAAATCCGAAACGGAAAAACATCAAAAAGTTAAACCAGTTCAACCTTATTTCCTAAACCAGTTCATTTTTATTTTTCTTATTCTGTCCCAGATTTGCAGTGTCAATAAGGACAATTAATTTTAATATCATAAAAATGAAAAAGGCAATGTATTCAAACAATAGGGAACGCTTTTCTGTATTGTTTCTCTTTCTAATGTGTATCACAACTTTTACTGCAGCTGCACAAAACAAAAATAGCAACAGTGAAGTGTATCATATCCGCAATTATTTTTCAGAAGCCTATCTGATCAAAGGAAATTCCGGTAAATTACTTTTAATTGACACAGGAGTTTCTGTTCCAGGTTATCAGGACAGTCTGATAAATTCCATAAAAAAATCAGGCTTTCAACCGGAAAATATAACTTTGGCCATACTGACACACGGCCATGGCGACCACGCAGGAAATGCCCGGTTTTTACAACAAACCTTCAAAACTAAGATTGCCGGAAGCAAAGCAGATCTGGAAAAATTTACAACAGGTAAAACAGAACTCAAAAAATCGGAAGATGTCAGCATCTGGGGAAACAGGCTTCGTCCCTATTCCGACTTAGATTATCCTCCCTTTACGCCTGACATCATTGTTGAAAAGACTATTGATCTTGCCCCTTATGGCATAAACGGAAAAATCATTCCGATTAAAGGCGGCCATACGCCCGGTGATTTATTGATTCTGATTGGGGGAAATCTTTTTGTCGGCGATGCTTTCGTAGGAACCTTCAAATCTCAAGGCGGCGGACTGGCTCCTGACGGCCATCACGTAAGGGAACATTTTTTTCACGAAAACAAACAACTGGCTGACCAGAATTTAAAAGTGATTGAAAAAATTGCACTTGAAAATAAGGTAAAAACTATTTATCCCACGCACAATGGGCCCGTTTCGACTTATGAATTAACCAAATACATTAAAGAAAAACCTTTGCTAAAACTTTTATCCCAACAGGAAAATGATTTGTTGAATGCTGTGGAAAAAGGAAAATCTGATGCAGCCAGTCCGTTTTTAGCAACTAATTTCATATTGCAGACCGCAGATCATAAAGACCTGAACAAAAATGAATTTCTGCAAAGTTTTAATCCGAATCCAAAAACTAAAATAGAATCCCTGACTAGCGAGGATTTCAGGATTGTTTTCTCGAATGAAAATACAGCAGTACTGACTTATATCGAAACAATTAAACTGGAAGGTAAAGACGCCAGAAATGTTGCCGTAACGGAGACTTATTTTAAAGAAAAAAAAGGGTGGAAACTGGGGTATAAGAAGGAGGTTAATTAGTTTGCAGTCTCAGTTGTCGGTCTCAGTCTTCAGTTTTAACGCTTGTCACGTTGAACAGTCTCAGTCTTAAGTCTCAGTCTTAAGCTTTAAAATTTGTAACGTTGAACAGCCTCAGCTTTCAGTCTCAGTCTTCAGTTTTAACGCTTGTCACGTTGAGCGAAGTCGAAACGCTTTTCTATTGTAAAGTTCAGGTTTCAGGTTTCAGGTTTCAGGTTTCAGGTTTCAGGTTTCAGGTTTCAGGTTTCAGGTTTCAGGTTTCAGGTTTCAGGTTTCAGGTTTCAGGTTTCAGGTTTCAGGTTTCAGGTTTATCCCGGCGCGGAATAGCTTTGCGAACTTTGCGCATTCCGATAAACAGACCTTGCGACCCTTGCGGTTAAACCTATACCTGCATTAACCGCATTTCAAACCTGAAACCTGAAACTTTTTCACAAAAACATTAAAAATAATACCGATTGGTATATATTTGCACTATAATTTACCTTTATCATGAGTAAGGCCGAAAGAACGAAACAATTTATAATTGAGAAAACTGCCCCTATTTTTAATATGAAAGGGTACAGCGGCACGTCCATGAGTGATATTACGGAAGCAACGGGGCTTACCAAAGGCAGTATTTACGGGAACTTCGAAAACAAAGATGAAGTAGCAATTGCTGCATTCAAATTTAATGTAAAGAAACTTCAGGATACCTTTGCACAAGAAATTGAAAAACAAAAAACCTTTAAAGACAAATTATTGGTCTATCCGCGTCTGTACTCTGAGTATTATGATTTAAGGATAACCGAGGGCGGCTGCCCTATCATTAATACAGCCACAGAAGCTGCTGACACGCATCCGATCCTTCGCAAAAAAGTCGAAAATACGATTCTGGCCTGGAGAGATCAATTAGCCGATTTAATCCAACAGGGAATTAATAACGGAGAATTCAAAGCCAAATCTATCGATCCGGAGAAAACTGCCCTGACGATGATTGCCATAATCGAAGGCGCGGTTATGATTGCAAAAATAACCGGAAATCTGGCCCACTTATCCGACATTATGCAGGCACTACACAAAATCATAGACGATCTGGAATAACGCTTACTTTTTTTTATTTAAAAATATACCGAATGGTATAATGCAAAACACTAATAATCATGAACAAATGGAAACCAACAAAAGATTACAAGCATTAAAAAATCACATTGACCGGGAATTTACAGCGTCACCATCCCCTTTTATGCTCTGGATGAAACCCATCGTTCTGGCCGCCGAAGAAAGTGGTGTTATTTTTAAATATGTTGTTCGTGAAGAAATGTCTAATCCTGTAAAAAGCCTTCACGGAGGCGTTACTGCCGCGATTGCCGATGATTGTATCGGAGCAATGATGTTTTCGCTCAATGAAGAAACTTTTTACACAACCATCAATCTTGTGGTAGATTATTTTACGCCTGCATTTGTTGGAGATACGATAATTGCCAAAACAGCCATCATAAGAAAAGGAAAACAAATGGTAAATGCCCAATGCGAAATCTGGAATGCTGCCGAAACCCGATTGATTGCAAGGGCCACTTCAACCTTTTGAAAACTAATCTTGTCAAGAAAGAATTACACTAAATTCACTATTTGATTAGCAGAAATCCGGGCGCTGCCTTCAGGCACTTCCCGGGTGATTAACTGCTTATGCCGGCGAATGCCATTATTGTTTGTATTAACTGAAAAAAGAGCAACAAAATTAAATTCTGTTGCTCTTTTTTAATTTATTTTTTTCCCGAACTGATCGTTAAAACTCCCGTCTTCAAACGCTTGGCAGAGGCTGAAATCACTACATCATTTCCGCTGCCGTCAGACTGAACAATTAGCTGTGCATATCCGTTAAAAAGTTTTCGCTTCCACGGTTCCGATGGCGTGATGACCTGAATTATTCCGGGATCTGTGTTCATCACATCCCATTCTTTTAATTTTTGAAGGGGCTTTGCTACAATGTGAATTGTATTTTTTCCCTGTCTTAAAATGCCGGAATTTAAAATGTATTTATCCGAATCTTCCGCACTTGCCGGAACTCTGTTTCCATTGACAAAAATAGTCGTCTCGAGTCCGATTTTTTTATAAAAGAAACTAACGATATTCGTTAATGCATTATTCTTCAGGTCAAACTGGCCGCGGTATGCATACGATGGTGCCTGATTTTTATAATCCCTGTCTTTAAAAGCTTCTTTCCAGCCTTCTTCCGTATTGGCTGACAATTGTGTTGAAGCCTCAGCTGTTGTTGCTTTCCTTTCCTGAAAATTAGTGATCGGAACCAGTGTAATTTCATCCAGGAATTTATCTTTTTCTAATGACGTTGGATTACCATTCCCTGTTCCAATGATCTTTCCTCCTTTTACCTCAAACTTAATTTCATCGTTGGTATTCGGCACATGAAGCCCTTTTTTGTCCGTCAGCTCTACCGTTACAATTGTTATATCGGTATGCGGAAGAATTCGCTTATCGGCAGTCAGCTTGATATTTTCTTCTATTTCTGTTGTTTTCTGCACATCAGACAGTATTTTTTTGCCGTCTTTATATCCAATTGCTTCCAAAGTTCCTGCCTGGTATTTGACTTTCCATTCTAAATGTCCCAGACGTTCCATTTTTTTCTTTCCAAGGCTTTTTTTGTTTAGAAAAAGTTCAACTTCATCGCAATTAGAATACGCCCAGACATCTATTTCCTTACCCTCTCTCCCAGCCCAGTTCCAATGCGGCAAAAGGTGCAGAACGGGATCTTTTCCCCACCAGGATTTAAGATAATACACATTGTCTTTCGGAAAACCGCAAACATCCATCATTCCGAAGTAAGAAGTAACCGATGGCCATCCGTATGGGGTTGGCTCTCCGCGGTAATCGAAACCGGTCCAGATAAACATTCCGGCCAGATAAGGACGTTCCGCATAAAACTTCCAGCCTTCTTCAATACTGTAAAAAGACGGGCGTGGCTTTTTGTCATACGCACTCTGATAATGTTTGGCATCATCTGTAACGTAAACACCGCGTGTAGCAAAAGTAGAACCTTCCTCAGTGCCCATTCCCGGCTGTTGTTTAAATTCATTGTGGTGTGCGTCAATATCTCCGTTTCCAAGATAGTTGTACCCCATAATTTCAACAACCGATGAAATTCCGCTTTTAAAACCGCTGCTGATTCCAACCGTTACAGGTCTTGCAGGATCTATGCTTTTCGAAAAACCCTGCATCACGTTGGTTATACGTTCACCTGTAGTATTTCCTTCAATGTTCCATTCTTCATTTCCAACCGACCAGCAGAAAATACTCGGATGGTTGCGGTCCCGCTCTATCATTCTTTTCAGATCGTTCAGGTGATAGTCGTTAATTCCCATCAGGCGGGTTTCATCAATGACCAGCATGCCCAGTTTATCGCAGGCTTCCAGTAATTCCGGAGTAGGAGGATTATGCGAACAGCGATAGGCGTTTGAACCCATATCCTTAAGTTTCTGAATTCGGAAATATTGCAGTTCATCCGGCAATGCAGTTCCTAAACCTGCATGATCCTGATGATTATTGGTGCCCTGAAGTTTTATGTTTTTGCCATTCAGAAAGAAACCTTTTTCGGCATCAAACCGAATCGTTCTTATTCCGAAAGAAGTCTCATACTGATCCAGAATCTTATCGCCTTGTCGGATCTGCGTCACCAGACGATACAAATTAGGCGAATCAATATCCCATAACAACGGATTTTTTACTGTTACTTTTGAAATATATTTTGCTGTTTTATAAAAATCAGGTGCCGTCGCATTTTCAGAAACCGTTGCGATCTGATTTCCGGATGCATCAACGATATTTTGTACAATTGCAAGCGGCCCTTTATAATTTCCTTTGTTTTCAATGGTCACTTCCGCCGTGACTTCTGCCGTATCATTTTTGATTTCAGAGGTGACATACGTTCCATTTTGGATGACATGCAGCGGATTTGTTTTTTGAAGGTAAACATGCCTGTAAATTCCGGCACCTTCGTAAAACCATCCTTCCTCCATCGATGCATCGGCACGGACAACAATGGTGTTTTCGCCTCCGTAATGAATGTAGGCTGTAACATCATATTCAAAACCGTTATAACCGCTTTCTTCCGTTCCCAGGAAATGCCCATTAAACCAAACTTTGGAATTCCTGAAAACACCGTCAAATTTTATGGAAATAATGCGTCCGAGATCAGATTGCGGTATTTCGATTTTTTTTCGGTACCAGCCAATACTTTTTTCAGGAAAACCTTTTCCGGCTGCCTTAAATCCGTGGCTAAAACTCGCTTTTTCACTAAAAGGCTGTTCTACTACCCAATCGTGCGGAAGGTCTAATTTTCTCCAGGCACGGTCATCAAAGCCCGGTGCAGCCGGTCCGTCGCCAAATCCTGTTTTTGCCAAATAGGAAAAATAGCCCGTCGCATGTCCGAAATCCTTTTCTGTGTCGGACAAATGTCCAAAGGAAAAACGCCAGTCTTTGTCGATTAAAATCAAATCTCTTTCCGGTTTATTTTGCCCGAAAGAACAGAATGAAAGTAAAAAAACAAAGTATAAAAGAATTCCCTGAGGAGAAATAGTTTTCATAGATAGTATAGTTAACGGAAATGTTTTGCAAACAGCGATAAAAATATCCTTTTTAAACCGATTAAAATAATAGTATTTCGTCAAAATGTAATATTTTATATTTTTTGCTCCTGAAAATTAACACTTAAAAATTTAGAATCATTCTATCGGCCCTTCTTTGCCAAATCTTGTTCTTTTAACTTAATTTTACTTATAAAATTAAACAAAACCATACGTATCATGAGTGTTATAAAAGATGAAAACACACTTCATAGCACCCTAAAAAGCATTGACGAAAAGATTAACAGTCTTAACGATCAGAAAATAGTTGCTTTTTTTGAGTCGCTTGGCTTAACCGAAAGAGAAGATGTTCCTAAAGATTTCCTCAAGTGGGAAACCATACTTATTGTAGTTCCGAATCGCCATGTTTCTAATGAAATAAAATCCTATAAATATTCCATCTCAAGGCTTTTTTTCGTTACCAATCCGAATGCACAGCAAATTCATATTTTTGATTTTAAGGAATGGAAAAATATTACGCGCAGCAAAACACAATTTCAAATCAGGGAAATGATGAAAACCAGTTTTGGAGGGGTCAGGAAAGTTAATGGGGATTCTGAATAAGTCGCAATTTCAAAGTTTCAAGTTTCAGGTTTCAGGTTGGCTGGAATCTGAAAATCCGCTCTGCTGACCTTTGTCAAAGCTTTAAAAACATATTTACATTGTCATTCCGGGAAGTGAACAATCTCCGAAAAGATTCCTTACTTCCCGGAATGGTAAAAATATGTACTAGTCTTTTTTAAGTTCAAAAATCCTGACAAATTTTTGTTCCATCTTTTTTCTCTTTCTCTCTTCCTTCCATCTCGAATAGAAAGCCATAAAAAGCAAAAATAAATTAACAATTGTAGATGCTCTTCTAAGCCCTCTCGCAAAAAAAATAAAAAATATATTAATTGCTATAATGCAGACTACTGGAAAATATCTCTTCCAAAGCAACTGAAATTTATTGTTTAGTTCTACAACATACTCTACTTTAAGTGTATTATTACTATTCTTGTATTTTCCTTTTATACTAAAGGGCGTTGAAGAGGATAGTGAATTGGTCGTCAGGTGAAAACTTTTATCATCAAAAATTCCGTAAAATGGTTTAACAGCACCCGATACAGGGAATACTCTAACCTGTCCCAGCGTTGCTTTCAGAGAACCAATCTCCGTATTATGCTGTAATCTTGCACGAAATTCAGATAAACTAAGTTTTGATTCCATTGGATTTCGGGTCTGCTTTTACTTTTTTTCTAATATACTCTTGACCATTTCATTCAGGGCATTTCCGTGAATATTTTTGGCCAGAATAATTCCGTTTTTATCTATTAAAAAGTTTAATGGTACCGATTGAAGCATGTAGTCCGCAACGACCGGAGATTTCCAGTATTTCAGATCACTAACCTGCGTCCACGGAAGTTTTTGTTTTGCGATTGCACCTAGCCAAAGCGGTTTTTTAGTATCCATAGAAACACTGTAAATGGCAAATTTATCGGGATAAGCATTGTACAGTTTTATCAGTTCCGGATGTTCTTTGGTACAGGGTCCGCACCAGGAAGCCCAAAAATCAACTAAAACCAATTCTCCCCTAAAAGAAGAAAGTACCACATTGGTTCCTTTTGTATCGGGAAGATCGATTTCAGGAGCAATATCTCCTACTTCAACTCCAATGACCTGAGCGTTGCTGCTCAGTAAGTTAAAAAATGTAAAAGCCAGAACAAAGTAGATTTTTTTCATAGGTAATTAAGTTTATTTTATTGGGGCTTTTTGAATCTCGCAGAGTCGCAAAGTTTTGTATTGAAGCCAAAGATGAAAGAATTAAAAGATTTAAAAAAATCCTTTTAAATCTGCGTCATCTGCGGGAAACAAATAAAAAACAATTTTACCAATTTGAGAAATCAAGCGTAAACAAATATAAATACTTCTTTCAATATTTCGTTAATCAAATCCCCTATCTTAAAATTATGCTAAATATTTTTTCTTTAATTGGTATATCGGGAAAAGTCGATATATTTGCAGCATGGAAAATATAGAAATTTTTAAGGCACTCTCTAACAAGTCCAGACTGCAAATGCTGGAATGGCTGAAAGAACCCGAAATCAACTTTCCGGATCAGCTGCAACACGCCGGATTTGAACACGGAGTCTGCGTGGGTCAAATTCAGGCCAAAGCCGGTTTAACACAGTCCACAGTTTCAGAATACCTGTCTATTTTACAGCGCGCCGGATTCATAGAAGCCAAACGCGTTGGACAATGGACTTATTATAAACGCAACGAAGGTGCCTTTGAAGCACTCAGTAAATTAATTCAATCTAATTTGTAAATTACTATGAGTACAAACAACCTGTTTTCGCCATTTAACCTAAAGACGTTAAATTTAAAAAACCGAATCGTAATGGCGCCAATGACGCGCTCTTTTTCTCCAAACGGAGTTCCAACAGATGAAGTAGCTGCTTACTATGAAAAAAGAGCTGCAGGCGAAGTTGGTTTAATATTATCTGAAGGAACTGTAATTGACAGACCTTCCTCATCAAATGATGCTAACGTCCCTCATTTTCATGGAGATTTGGCCTTAAACGGATGGAAAAAAGTGATTGATGAAGTTCACGCTGCCGGAGGTGCAATGGGGCCACAGATCTGGCATATGGGAATTATGGACAATCATCATTCGGGCTGGGTACCGCCGGTTCCTTTTGAAGGTCCTTCCGGATTAAACCGACCTGATTTCAGAAACGGAATTACCATGTCTGAAAAAGATATTGAAGATACAATTCTTGCTTTTGGTAAAGCTGCCGCTGATGCTAAAAGATTAGGTTTTGATACGATCGAAATTCACGGTGCGCACGGGTATTTGATTGACCAGTTCTTTAGGGCTGAAACCAATTTACGTGAGGATATTTACGGAGGAAAAACATTACCGGAACGTAACCGTTTTGCGATTGAAGTGGTGAAGGAAATCAGAAAACAAGTGGGTAATGATTTCGCCGTTATCATGCGTTTTTCTCAATTTAAACCTTCTGATTACAATTATAAACTGGCTAAAAATCCAACAGAATTAGAAGCATGGCTTACGCCTCTTGTGGATGCCGGTGTTGATATTTTACACTGTTCACAACGTCGTTTCTGGGAACAGGAATTCGAAGATTCTGATCTGAATTTTGCAGGCTGGGCTAAAAAAGTTACGGGAGCACCAACCATTACAGTAGGTTCTGTTGGTCTTTCGGGAGATTTCTTCGGTGCTTTTGCAGGAGAAAGTTCTCAGCCTACTTCTCTTGAAGAATTAAACAGACTTTTCGACAGGGGTGATTTTGATTTAGTGGCCGTAGGAAGACCTCTTTTATCGGATCCGAACTGGGTTGCCAAAATCAAAGCCGGTAAAACGGATGAATTAAAAGGATTTAGCAAAGAAGCTTTGGGAGCATTGGTTTTAGAATAAAAAAGGTGCAGAGATGCAAAGGTTCAGAGGGGCTAAGGTTTTCTCTGATTGAACTTAATACAAAAGGGATGAAACTTTAAAAGTTTCATCCCTTTTTTTTAGTTTTATTAAGGTGCAGAGGTGCAAAGCGACAAAGGTTTTCCCTTTGATACTCTGAAACTTTGAACCTTTGAACCTTTGAAATTATGCCTCTTTAAGCCTTTTCTGAAATCTTTTCTGAAGCCAGTTACGAACCGGTTCGTCGTATAATTTCAAACATAAATAAGCTATTACAATACTGGCAATCAAAACCCCGATTCCCGGCAGATATCCGTCCTGTATCGAAACTTTATTGTCTACCACCCAGGCCGTGTACCAGTAAATAAGCGGATAATGCGTAATATAAATCGGATAAGAAATATCCCCCAAAACTTTACAGATTTTTAAGGAGAATGGATTTTTTATTTCGCCTCCTGCACCAATAGAAACAATTAAAGGAAACAATAGAATAATACAAACCGATTCGTAGATACCGTTCATCCATAAACTGCTTTCATCTCCAAATCTTGGCAGGGCCAGAATTACCGTGATCATTAAACTGCAGATCCAAAAAGCGCCTTTTATATGAATAAGTTTTCCGAGACGGGAAAGCAATATTCCGGCAAAAAACGGATATAACAATCGGGTAAAACCAACATTCATTTGTTCCAGGTTTAAGGACCATCCGCCGATGACATCCCCTTTTGGTCCAAAAACGGTGTAATTAATTACCATTCCTGCAAAGAGTAAAACAAATACAGAAAGCACTTTATTTGAAAATTTGCGAAAAATCAGCGCGTACAGAATATTAGCGATATATTCAAAAAAAAGTGACCAGGCCGGACCATTTAAAGGATGCATTTCTCCCCAGCCCCTGATTTCCATTGATGGTGGAACCGGAAGTAATGTAAAACCAATAAGCATGGTTAGGATCACTTTCCAGACTTCCATTCCGGCAATCATCGGAAATAAAATATCTGATGCCTGAAAATAATAAAAGAGGGCTCCAATGATCATTCCCATAATTACCATGGGCTGTAAACGGATTAATCTTCGTTTGTAAAATTCCCATTGGGTCATTTTTCCCCAGCGGTCATCATACGCATAAGCGACAACAAATCCGGATAACAGAAAAAAGAAATCCACAGCCAGATAGCCGTGATTGATAATTTGTACAAAACGGTTTCCTCCTGAAAAGGCTTCGAAAATGTGAAAAGCAACGACTAAAATCGCCGCTACTCCACGCAAGCCGTCCAGAATTTCATAATGTTTTTTTGGTTCTATAACTGATGGAATTGAACTCATAAAATTGGTTAATGGTTAGTTATTAATTGTTAGCGGATTTTTAACCGCAAAGTTCGCAAGGTTTTACGCGAAGATCGCAATGAAAAATGCATACAACTCTGCAGAGCTTTGTGTTAAATCCAGATAATTATCTAATTGTCTTAATTATCTAATTGTCTAATTGTCTAACTATCTAATTGTCTAATTATCTAATTATTCCTGATGATTTTTAAGCCATTCTACTCTGCGCTGATCCGGTAAATGCGTTACTTTGAAATTTTCAAATTTGGCTTCAAAACCTTTTCCGTCCGGAGATGCGGCCATTAAGCCTACCATAACAGGCGTATTATCCTGTAACGGTGCATTTCTGGTCAGGATATAGGTTTTATCGTCGTAAGAGAAAAATACTTCGATAGCATCTAAACGTCGCACTACCTTTATCCATACAAAAGGCGGCGCTTTCTCTAAGGTTGTGACGCTCCAGTCGCTTTTATCATGGGTTACTACAGTGCTGATATTGAATTTTCCATCCACAAATTCAACTCCGGTTTTGATGTAGTTTTTTTCATCTACCCGAATCATCAGTCCCATTTGGTCAAAACGGGCAATATAGTTTCCGGTTAATTTCACTTTGGCTTCGAATTCCCCACCGTAACTGGCGTAGTAAAACGGAGCATCATCAGCGGTGAATCCGTAGTGCGAAATACGCCAGTAGTCACTGTTTGCGGTAACGTTCATAATCAATGCATTGTTTTTAATTTCCCATTTTTCAGGTTCATTAAACCACTGCATTTTATTCAGGCTTTGCGCCGAAATATGCTGAAATAAAAGGAATGCGGTGGTACATAATAGTATTCGTTTCATTTGTGTTTTTATTAAAATTATTAATTGGGATGGAAAAATTTTCACATCTACCCTTTAACATTTAACTTGTGTTTCATAAAAATAAAGCTGCAAGTTTTACCATTGCAGCTTTATAAACCAACCAAGTTTAGAAATTAATGAAAATTATTGAAGTGAGAATCCCACTTTAGATTTTATATCAACTGCAGAAGCACCAATGATCGCTTCAAAGGCGCCAGGTTCTGCCACCCATTCGTGTTTTTTATCATCGAAAAAGCTCAATGCGGTTTTGTCTACTGTAAAAGTGACTGTTTTTTCTTCTCCCGCTTTAAGCGAAACTTTCTCAAACCCTTTTAATTCTTTTATTGGGCGAGGCAGAGAAGATTTTAGATCACTAATATAAAGCTGAACTATTTCTGATCCTTCTCTTGTTCCGGTATTTTTAACTTTAACAGAAAATGTAATCTGATCTCCGGCAGTCATTTGCTTTTTATCAGCCGCTACTTTTCCGTATTCAAAAGTAGTATAGCTTAAACCGTGTCCGAAAGCGAATAATGGTTTTGCTTTTTGTTTGTCAGCCCAACGGTATCCGACAAAAATGCTTTCTTTATAGGTTACTTCTTCTCCACCAGGGAATTCTCCCAAAGCATGCGCTCCATTATCCGTTAATTTTACAGGAAAAGTAAAAGTCAGCTTTCCGGATGGATTCACATCTCCAACCAAAACAGCAGCCAAAGCGTTTCCTGCCTCGGTTCCTAAAAACCATCCCTGCACAATTCCGGGAACTTCTTTTACCCACGGCATTGCCACGGCATTTCCTGAAATGTTTACAAAAACTACATTTTTATTGACTTTAACTAACTCCGAAATTAATTGATCCTGACCATACGAAAGTTCTAATCCTTTACGATCGTGACCTTCATCATCCTGATTTGGAGCTTTATTCAGACCTCCGATAAAAAGGACAATATCAGCGTCTTTTGCTACTTTTAAAGCTTCGGCAGTCAATTCGGCCGGAGAACGTTTTTCTTCTAAACTTACTTTGGCAACAACGCCGTTATAATTACTGGTCGGATCTCCAACATAACCGCGGGCGTACACAATTTCAGCCTGATTTCCGATTCTTTTCTTTAGTCCTTCCAACGGCGTAATTTCGTATCTGGCTTTTAGGGAAGAACTTCCTCCTCCGACGGTCATCATTTTAATCGCATTTTCTCCTATAACTGCAATCTTTTTCGTTTTGGATAGATTGATTGGCAGAATATTATTGTTGTTTTGCAATAAAACAATTCCCTCTTCGGCAATTTTCAAACCGGCATCGGCATGTTCTTTTGTACCGAAAGATCCGAAAGGTCTTTCTTTATTCATCGTTGTTAAAAATGACAAACGCAGAATACGACGCACCTTATCGTCTAATTCTTTCGTTCCGACTTCACCTTTAGCAATCATAGTTGAATATGGTTTTGCCAGGTAATAGTTGTCGTAAGCGTTGCTGGTTCCCCACGTAAGTCCGTTGGTCCAGGAACCGAATTCCATATCCAGTCCATTATAAATGGCTTGTTTGGTATCATGCACTCCGCCCCAGTCTGAGATCACAACTCCTTTGAAACCCCATTCCCCACGAAGAATATCATTCAGCAAAAATTCATTATGGCAGCAGTGCTGTCCTTTATATTTGTTATACGATCCCATGATGGCCCATGCATCACCTTCCTGAACGGCTGCTTTAAAAGCCGGCAAGTAAATTTCATACAAGGCACGGTCATCAACGATTACGTTTACACTATTACGGTTCGTTTCCTGATTGTTTAAGGCAAAATGTTTGACACAGGCAGCTACTCCGTTAGACTGGACTCCTTTTATGTAAGGAACCACCATTTTTGAAGTCAGGAAAGGATCTTCTCCCATATATTCGAAGTTACGTCCGTTGAGCGGCGTTCTGTAAATATTAACTCCGGGTCCTAACAGTACATTTTTATTACGAAAACGTGCTTCTTCTCCTATCGATTTACCATATAAGGAAGACAATTCTTTATTCCAGGTCGCAGCAAGTGCTGTCAGTGCAGGAAAGGCAATGCAGGAATCATTTGTCCAGCCAGCCTGTTCCCATTCGTCCCATAAAACTTCCGTACGGATTCCGTGTGGCCCGTCGGTCATCCAGTTTTCAGGAATTCCCAAACGCGGAACACCCGGTGAACTAAATTTGGACTGTGCATGAATCATGGCGATCTTTTCCGCGACAGTCATTTTCGAAAGTGCATCTTCTACACGTTCATTGATTGGCTTTTTATCATCCAGATAGACAGGAACTTTATTTTGTGCATTCATTCCGAAGGCACTTAATAAAAGTAAAACAACAACTGTTTTAACGTTTTTAAACATAACTATTAATTTATTAAAGCATTTATTTTTGGCAGGGCACTCTTTTAGTCAAAAGTACCTTATAATAATATTGTAAAGCTAAAACGTTATCGTACATGTTACATTTTTAAACGAAAAAAAGTAGTGCTTTAAAAAATTAAAACATTATGAATCAATTGTTTAATTAAATTTAATAGTAAAAAAAAGTAGTGGTTTTAAAATAAATCGTTATACTTTCAAGGAGATTAAACCTATTTTGATGACCATTTCCTCGAAATCATTTCGCGAAACTGCGGCTTTATTCCGGGCTCTTGTACGGTAATTGTAAATGGTGCTTAAAGAGTAGCGAAGGAAGGCTGCAATTTTTACACTGTCTGTAATTCCAAGGCGGATCAGTGCAAAAATTCTAAGTTCGGTGTTGAGCAATTCTCCCTGCTTTAAAACGATCTGTTCTTCTTTTATGAGCAGGTCATTAAAATCTTTTACGAAGGTCGGATAAAGGTTCAGGAAGATAATATCAAAGTTTTTATACAATTCCTCCAGTTCATTATCAACCAATGTTGTTGATTTCAGCATTTTATAAATCTCATCAAATTGTTTGGCTGTTGCTTTTTTATTCAGAATGATACGGTAGTTCTCTAATTTGTTGATGTAAGTCGAACAAAGGCTGAAAAAATGCGCAATATATTCTTCCTTAATATGATTCGATTCCGACAACTGCGCGTTACGCTCCTGCAGCTGACTGTTGGTTTCGGTAATGTCTTTGTTTAATTCGGCTAATTTCTGGCTCGTTTCATACAGTTCCCCCCGAATTCTGGATACTTTTTTCATTTGCTTGTACACGTAAATAACCGCTACAATCAGGAATAACGACAATAAACTAATGCACAAAAGGTAAAGCTGCAGTTCTGTTTTTCTTTTTGCTTCTTTCTCCAGATAAACGGTATTAATGATCGAATATACTTCTGACATCAAAAGCGTACGAAACTGTACATTGCAATAAAGTGCATCCTCAATAGCGGATTGTGTCAGCTTATACGCCATGTCTACATCGCCTATTTCATAAAAAACCAAAGCCAGTTCCTGAAGCGATGCATTGTCTTTTATGGCATTTTTGATATCAGCGGTTGAAGAAAGCGCATAGTATTTTTTTCGTAATTCTAATTGGTGCGTTGTTTCGTAAATACTACCAAAAAGATAGGTAATCATGGCATATTGCGAATCTTCTTCCTTCGTGTTTTTTAATAAAACGGTTAATTGCTTTTCGGCGACAGCAAACTTTTTGTCAAAAATATTTTTCTGAATCTGAGTAATTTTAAAACTGAGTGATTCCGGATTAAGAACGCTTAGCAAAGAATCACGGTATTTCCCGATTTGATCAATGTATTTTTGGCTGGTGCTGTTGGCATTATAATGTTCGAAAAACTCCCTGTACACTACATAATAGTTGGGCAGCAATGATTTGTTTAAGGTCTTCTTGTTGATGCTTTTCAGAATAGCTTCCGATTCCCGGTATTTTCCTGAGGAGGAATACAGGTTGGCTAATTGCAACTCTGCCAGATCCGATAAATCTTTATTCTGAAGTGCCGCTGCAATTACCTGGTTCTTTTTGACATAAAAAATAGCCGAATCGGAATTGAATTTCTGATATTCGGTATATAAGGTTTTATTGTAATTGTATTCCTGTTCCTTTGTAAAAGCCTCCGATTTAATTTTCTTAAAATTCAGAATTCTTTCTTCTTTTATTTTAACGTAGTATTGTTTGTTTCTCAAAGCATCATTAAGCTTTTTCAAAATAGTAGCGGTACTATCCGATGCATAAACAGGAAAGCAAAAAAGAAGGGTTACAACAAACAGAAAATAATTTTTCAAACTACTAAAAGATAAAACAGAATTACAAATATAAGAAAGTGATGGTATAAAAATGATTTATAAAAACCATTTCCGTCAAATGCGAATAATCTTTCCTTAATTTTGTCTGAATGAAAATTTCCACACTTTAAAATTCCTACCAATGCCACATTTTATTATTGATTGTTCTGAAAATGTAATCCGTTTAAAATCTGCTGACGAAATTATGCAGGAAGTTTTTAATTCGGCTTTATCGACGGGGATCTTTACTGAATCGGAAATAAAAGTCCGCATCAGTCCTTTTGCTTTTTATAATAACGGAAACACGCTGGATGATTTTATTCATGTTTTCGCCTATATTATGGAAGGCCGCAATCACGATCAGAAAGGGAATCTTTCCAAAGTAATTGTCACCAAACTGGCTTCGATTCTTCCTGAAGTTCCGGTGATTTCGATTAATATTCAGGATTTCGAAAAGTCAAATTACTTCAATAAGACCATGGTTTAAAAAAATCGTTCCGTTTATAAAATTCAAAGGAAACTTATAAACGGAACGATCGTTTTGAAAATTAAAATCGTCTTTTACTTACGGTTTCAATTCTGTAAATTTTTGGTCCAAGTCAAAAGCTTTCTTTACTTTTTCAACCGTAATTTCATCTGCAACGGAGAATTCCGCTGTCTGTTTGATATTTAAGGAAGAAGCACCGACCAAAACTTTGTAGGTTCCGGCTTCGGCAATCCAGGCGCTTTTGGTTTCTAAAAATGAGGCCAGATCTTTTGGAGCCAAAATAAAAGTCAATGTCTGGCTTTCACCCGGTTTTAATTCTTTGGTTTTGCCAAAAGCTTTCAATTCTTCTTTTGGTTTGTCAATAGATTTCGACGGAGCAGCAAGATAGACCTGTACGACTTCTTTTCCGGATGTTTTTCCGGTGTTTTTTACGGTTACGGAAACTGTCATTTTATCTTTATAAACCGGAGTGCTTACTTTCACATTCGAATAGTCAAAAGTTGTATATGAATTTCCGTAGCCGAATTCGTAAGATGGTTTTATGTTAAAAGTACTGAAATAACGGTATCCCACATATACTCCCTCTTCATAAGTCACTTCTTTTGGATTATCGACAGGAATTCCCGGAAAGTTTTTGGCTGAAGGCGTATCGGCATATTTCACCGGAAAAGTCATGGTCAGTTTTCCCGACGGATTTATTTTCCCTGAAACGACATCTGCAACAGAATGTCCGCCTTCCTGTCCCGGCTGCCAGGCTAATAAAATAGCATCTGCTTTATCTTTCCATGATGCTGTTTCGATTACTCCGCCGATATTTAAGATCACCACCACTTTTTTTCCTTTGGCATGAAAAGCTTTTGAAATTTTATCCAGCATTTCAAGTTCTTCAGTGGCCAGATTAAAGTCATTATCAACAACTCTGTCGTTAAACTCTCCAGAGTTTCTTCCCAAAGTCACGAATGCAATTTCAGAACCTGCCGCTTTTTTAGCGATAAAAGCATCATCCAATTTCAATTCAGGAAGTCTTTCAGGCAAAGCCATAACTCCTTTTTCTTTTCTTCTTTCCTTTTCAGCAAGTACTTCTTTATCAGCGTACGGTTTATACAAATCAACTAATTCCTTATCTAATTTGTAACCTGCAGCATTTAAACCTTCTAAAAGGGATACCGTGTGTTTGTTATTTACGCTACCGCTTCCGGTTCCGCCTGTAATCCACGCATAGGACGTAACGCCAAATACAGCAACTTCTTTTTGTTTGTCGGCAAAAGGTAATGCACTATTGGTGTTTTTAAGCAAAACTATTCCCTCAGCCGCTGCATTTCTGGTTACCTCGGCATTTTTTGTTAAATTAGGTTTATCGCTGTATTTGTATTTTGCAAAAGTTGGGGTGCGGAAAATATATTCTAAAATTCTTTTTGCATTTGTATTTGCCACTTCCTGAGAAAGTTTTCCTGAATTTAAGGCTTCTAATAATGCTTTTTTCTGTACCGGAATTCCTGGCATCAAAAGATCGTTTCCTGCAATCATTTGTTTTACTACTTCAGAATTTGAACCATCTTTAATAGTTTCAAATCCCGGAAAACCACCAAACCAGTCTGTCATTACAATACCCTTAAAACCCCATTCGTTTCTTAAAACTTCCGTCAGCAAATCTTTTCTGGCAGAAGTATATTCGCCGTTAAGTTTATTGTAAGATGACATTACAGTCCACGGCTGCGATTCTTTCACTGTGATTTCAAAACCTTTTAAGTACAATTCCCGAATCGCTCTTTCAGATACATGCGCATTAATTGTTAAACGGTTGGTTTCTTCATTATTAACCGCAAAGTGTTTAATCGAAGTTCCCACACCCTGCGACTGAATTCCGTTTACGATTGCTGCTGCCGTTTTTCCTGAAATCAGCGGATCTTCAGAATAATATTCAAAGTTTCTCCCGTTTAAAGGATTTCTGTGGATGTTTAAAGCTGGTGCCAATAAAACGTCAACACCATATTCTTTTACCTCATTACCCATTGCTTTTCCAACTTCTTCCAAAAGCGCTTTATTCCAGGTCGAAGCCAAAGCCGTTCCAACCGGAAATGCCGTTGCATAATAGGTTTTTGTATCATTATCTCTGGTTGGCTGGATTCTTAAACCCGCTGGGCCATCGGCAACAACTGTGGCCGGAATTCCGAAACGCTCAAAAGCAGCAGTCCCGCCGGCAGCTCCCGGAACCAACCCTTTTTTAGAATCTCCAATAGGACCTGTAAGTACTTCTATTCCCGGCATTCCGGTTCCGATAAGCAGTTCTGCCTTTTCTGCATTGGTCATTTCTTTGATGATCGCGTCAATTCTTGTATTGACAGAAAGTCGGGTATCTTCCCACGGGTCTAATTTTCCGTTTTTATTGGAATCTCTAAACGTAAAACCTTTAATAGTCAGTAACGGTGGTTCGTTTCCATCATGTGGAACGGTGGTAAAGGATACATTAGAAAGCACCAACGCGGTCAAAAGCGATACTCTCGCTGTTTTTATAATTTTGTGTTTCATGGTAGATAGATTAGTGTAAAAGTCTGTTTCATTTGAGCTGCTCTTTCAATCTGTTTCAGGATTAAAAAAACCATTGCTTCATTATGAAGCAATATTAATTACAATTTCTCATTTCAACAAATAAATTTTGTATAATTTTAATTATCAAACAAATAGAACTAAAGAATACAATAAAAGCTAAAAATGCAATCTATAAATGATTTATCAAAATGGAGCCTAAAAAAGGCTATTTCGTTTGCGTAAAATATTGAAATTAACAGAAACTTTAATTTTACTTCACAAAAAACAGCTGGCGAAAAGTCCTGTAAATAAAAAACTTTATAAACCTGTTTTCTTTCTATCCGTTTAAATTGTAAGAAAAAATACATACAATTTGACTTATAGCTTTCAAAAAACTAAATTTGGAAATACTTCTTTCCCATGGAATTCAAAAAAATACTTGAACAGCACTCTGAAGAGTCCTGGAATAAATATATTCCGACGCTTTCTATAGACTGCGTTATCTTCAGTTTTCACGAAACGACGCTTCAGGTGTTGACGATAAAAATGAAAGGTCAGGAGCGTTGGGGACTTCCCGGCGGCTATGTCAGAAAAGACGAAAATGTAGATGATGCTGCGATACGTATCCTGAAAGACAGAACCGGAACTGAAAATATTTACCTGCAGCAATTTTATACTTTCGGAAATTTAAACCGTTCTGAAAGTGCTTTTGAGGAATATGATGACAAACTTTGGAACAAACAGCGTTTTGTTTCCATCGGGTATTATGCTTTGGCTGAGTATACGAATGTGAAATTAGTCATCGATCAGTATTCTACTGCCTGCGAGTGGAAATCTATTGCCGAGCTGCCCGAATTCATGATGGATCACAGAACCATTTTCGACAGGGCTTTACTGACACTTCGGGAACAACTAAACAATCACCCGATTGGTTATAACCTGCTTCCTGAGAAGTTTACAATGCCGGAGCTTCAAAAATTATACGAGGCCATTTTAGAAAAAAAATTAAACCGCGGAAATTTCTACCGAAAAATTCTGCGTTACGATATCCTCACAAAACTGGAAGAATCACGTAAAGGCGGTGCGCACAAAGCACCTGATTTGTATAGTTTTGATCTGGAAAAATACAATGCTGCTTTAAAAGAAGGTTTAAAAGGAAGCTGGTAAACACATTTATTAACCATGTAAGTGATTTAAGTTCATTAAAGTTTTTTTCTACAGATTAAAAATATTTTTATTTCTCGCGGATTGGGCAGATTGCTTCGCCTGTTCGCTATCACTCGGGTTAGCAGATTTTTTTTTCTCATTTGGTGTCATTTCGACGAACGAGACTCGAGCGGTAGCCAACAGACGAAGTAAATCACACTCGTAATCGACAAAGATTGGCAACTTTCTTTGCGCAGTTTCTAGTGTGATTTCTCCTTCTTCGAAATCACAACTTTGGAATAAAAAAAGCTTTGTCAAAGTTTAAAACTTCAACAAAGCTCTTAAAAAAAATCTATTTTCTTTACTCTTTACTCTTCACTCTATACTCTCTACTCTATACTCTATTTTCTCTACTCATTTTCTTTACTCTATTTTCTTTACTCTATATTCTTTACTCTATTTTCTTAATCAACAGCAATCGGCGCGGCCAGACAACTTTCCGGAATATCAAAAGCATCCACCAATGATACCGCATCGGGACGAATATCCCAACAAAGCTGATTGACCATTTTACGGATGGCTTTGGTTTTTACTGCTTCCATGTAACCGTCTTCGAGATACCAGCCTTTGTTTTTTTCTATTTGAGAAAGTGCAAATAATTGATATAATTTGGTCAGTATTAATTTTGAATTTTCATCTTCAACAGTTTTTACTGCTGCCTGAAATTGTTCTAATACAATTCTTTCCAAATAAGCCTGAGCGACATCAATCATCTGATGTTGTACCACATTAAAAGCATCATAAGGTTCTAAACCGCCATCGACCAGTTTTTTGATACGTCTTGCTGCCGATGCCAGAATTGTTTTTTCCCTGTGAATAAATGCCTGCAAATGAAATTCGGAATCAAGCAAATGTTCGTCATCTGTTTTACGTGTGGCTATTGGATTTTTCTCAGCAATAGCCGTTTTTGCATTTTCATACACATAATTGATGATTCCTAAAGACCCCATTTCACCAAAGGCTTTTCGGAATTCTGATAAACGGTTTTTAGCTACCAATTGCATCAGAACGGTATTATCTCCTTCAAAAGTGGTATAAATTTCGGTATCGTTTTTTAAGGCATCAATCCGGTTTTCAGACAGATATCCTTTTCCTCCGATAGCTTCGCGGCATTCCTGCAAAATATCCCGGGTGCTCCAGGTCGAATAGGATTTCATTCCAGCCGCCAGAGCTTCGATTTCCTGCATTTCCGATTCGGTTCTGTTCAGAAAACGGTTTGTCAGGTATTGTAAGGCAAAATGTACCGCGTAGGTTTTGGCTAAGTGCGGCAATAAGCGGCGCTGATGCATGCGGTAATTTAAAATCGGGACTTCAGAACCGTTTTCGGGACCAAATTGCCTGCGCTGATCACTGTAGCGAATGGCAATTGTAAGTCCTGATTTAGCTGCTGCCAGAGCCGAACGCGGAATCCCGATTCGTCCTCCTACCAAAGTTCCCAACATCGTAAAAAAACGTCTGTTGTCACTCGGAATCGGACTTTCGAATTCCCCTTTATCGTTTACAGAAGCAAAACGGTCCAGCATATTTTCTTTTGGAATCTCCACCTGATCGAAACTAATCGTTCCGTTATCCACACCGTTTAATCCCATTTTATGGCCGCAATCGCCAATGGTAATTCCTGGTAACGTATTGCCATTTGTATCGCGCAAAGGCACTACAAAAGCGTTTACACCGTAATCATGACCGTCAATAATCAGTTTGGCGAAAACCGTTGCCATCTGTCCGTGAACGGCTGCATTACCGATGTATTCTTTTTGTGCATTTTTGTTAGGCGTATGAATCGTAAAAGTCTGATTGCTGTGATTGTAAGTTGCCGTAGTTTCAAGCCCTTTTACATTGGAACCGTGATGTGTTTCGGTCATGGCAAAACAGCCCGGAAGCTTCAATGAACCAATATCTTTTAAATATTTTGCGTAATGTTTGTCTGTTCCTAACGACTGAACGCTCATTCCCCAAAGTCCAAACTGAACGCCAAATTTGATTACGAGACTTAAATCGTGATAACTCAGGGTTTCCATAATAGCAAAATAATCGGCTATGTTTTCTCCTCCTCCATATTGCTTTGGGTACGCCATATTTCCGAGATTTTCTTCGGCTAAAACTTTACACCAGTTGTAAACGGTCTGACGATATACATTAATATCTGTTGAAGTTTCGTAAGCGAACTCCGGTCTTGAAATTACCGATTTTACCTTTTTGATAATCGCAGCTTCTTTACCGTCTAAAAGTTCGGTGATTTTCTGAATGTCAAAAGTACTGTTGGTCTGGGAACTGGCCGTAAAAGACTCCGCTTTCGTTTTGAAATTCTGAATGACTTCCTCCCCTAAAACCCCCAGATCATTTTCGAGTTTTGTAAAATCAGGCTTTAAGGCTGAAACATCCAGATGGGTATCCGAGAGTGCCACTGCTATATCAAAAACAGATTTTATGGAAGATTTATCTTTAATGCTTTTCTCTATATCCCCTTTCCATTCAGCGAGTTCGTTTCGCGAAGGCGGATTGGAAATATCAACTTTTGAAAGCAAATAGTGCTGTTCTTCGGTCGAAAGAAAAGTTAGCGAAGTAATAAATTCACGTAAAGTCGCAAACTCTTTCTGTGTCAGAAGATCGTCGGACCATACCAGATAAAACAAAGGAATAAAGGCTTGTAGTTTCGTATTTTTCATAAAATAATATTGAGCAGTTTTGGAAATTAAATTGCAGCTGTCTTTTCGTAAAACAAAAAAAAACAGAAATGAAAAATAATCATTCCTGTTTTAATATGCTGTTAAGATTCTGGTAATTTTATCGCTTTGAGCTTATGTGTTTTTAGTTGACGGCAAATATTTTTCTTTCAGGGCGAAAAGATGATGCGAATTAAATACCAAAACGGCAATGAAAATAATACTGTATGCTACAATCTGTAAGCTTCCGATCTGTTCGTTAAAAACAAAGGCAGCCAGCGCAAAAGCAATCATCGGATTGATATTTAAAAGCATTCCAACCGTTGAAGAATTAAGTCCTGAAAGCGCGTATAAATTCAGAAACAAAGGAAAAATCGTAAAAAGTATGGCAATGGTTTCGATACAAAAATAAAACTTGAATTCTGTGGGTACCGGTCCGCTGTAAACCGGATAAAAAGGCAACAAAACCAATCCGGCCAACGTAATGTGAAACGTGAGTATAATAAATTTATCAAATCCTTTATTGACACGCTGGCTTACCAAATAAGCTGCGTAGGTCAAACCAATTACAATACTGAAAACCATATCCATAATATTGGTGTAGGATAAAAGCAAGCAGCCTGAAACGCTAAGTCCAACGGAAGCCCACTGTGTTTTTGACAGCTTTTCGTGCAAAAGAAAATAGGCCAGCAACGTGGTTAAGATCGGACATACCAAATACGCCAGGGATGTCGCTTTAACACTCACATGATTCATGACATAAATAAACGTAAACCAATTGGCCATTAAAAAGAAGCTGCCTCCGAAATTCAATAACAGGGTTTTTCTTTTTTCTGCTTTTGACAGGGCTTTAAAATTCCCGATTGTTTCCCTGATGCTTTTTCTTTTAAAGATAAAAGCAATCAGCAGCATCAGAATAGCACAGCTAAAAACCCGGTTGAACAAAATATCTAACGAAGGGTATTCATGGATCGGTTTTAGGACAAGGCTAAAAAATCCCCAAATGGTGTAAGCGGTAATCGCAGCTAAATAATATTTTGTTGTTTTCACGGGGTTTGTTTTTGGTTAATTTTTCTGATGAAGCAAATTTCATAAAAATAATACAGCAATACAGATACAGTTTTTGTAAATTGCACCATAACAGTTTCTTTTATGAAAAATTCAAATTACTTATATCTTCAGTTTGCGGACCGAATTGAAAAGCAGATCAAATCGGGTGTCCTGAATGTGGGGGACAAACTGCCTTCTATTCGGGAAGTCTGTTCGGAAACGGGTTACAGCATGAGCACAGTGAGTAAGGCTTATTACGAAGTCGAAAGCCGTTCCCTGATTGAATCACGGCCGCAATCCGGGTATTATGTGAGTAATACTTCTGCAAGAGTAATTGCGGAACCGAGTTCAAGCAGTCCGGTTTCAAAATGCCTGAATATTGACCGCGAAGATTTAATCGATCAGGTTTACGGCAATATGACCGATAAAAATATAACCATGCTTTCACTTGGTTTTCCTTCGAATGAACTTCTTCCTATTGCGAAATTAAACAAAGGAATGATTCAGGCCATGCGTTCTTTGCCCAATAGCGGAACGAGTTATGAGGAAGTGCAGGGCAATCCGAACCTGAGACGCGAAATCGCCAGATGGTCTTTTACCTGGGGCGGATCGCTTACCGAAGAGGATATCATTACAACGCCGGGCTGTACCAGTGCTATTTCGCACTGCCTCATGACGCTGACTAAACCGGGAGATACTATTATTATCGAAAGTCCTGCGTATTTCGGATTGCTGCAACTATCAAAATCATTGGGGTTATATATTATGGAACTGCCGACCAATATGACCACAGGAATAGAACTGGATGCCGTAAAAAAAGCCATTTCCACCAAAAAAGTAAAGGCCTGTGTGCTCATGAGCAATTTCAGCAACCCTTCCGGAAGCATGATGCCTGTTGAACACAAAAAAGAAATTGTCCGATTGATGGAATTTTATAATGTTCCTTTAATTGAAGACGATATTCACGGTGATTTGTATTTTGGCTCCAGCCGTCCGACCAATTGCAAAACGTATGACGAAAGCGGTATTGTGCTTTGCTGCAGTTCGGTATCCAAAACACTGGCTCCGGGCTATCGCGTGGGATGGGTCTCGCCGGGAAAATTTAAAAAGGAAATCCTGAGAAATAAAATCTATCATACACTCTCCTCTCCGACCATCACGCATGAGGTTGTGGGTGATTTTCTTAAAAACGGGCGCTATGAGAACCATCTCCGAAAAATTCGTCAGATTCTGAACCATAACTGCAATAATTATATCAACACGGTTCTGGAATCTTTTCCCACGGGAACAAAAGTGAGTCAGCCGCAGGGCGGTTTTTTTCTTTGGATAGAACTGGATAAAAAAATAGATACCGCCGATTTTTACCATTTGGCCATGAAGCATCATATTAGCATTGCCCCGGGCCGTATTTTCTCGTTTCAGGATCAGTTCTCGAATTGCATGCGTCTGAGTTTTGGCCTGCCCTGGACCAATGAATTACGACAATCGATTCAGACTTTGGGCAGGTTGCTTCATTCATATTAAAAAAAGGTTGCCACGAATTGCACGAATTTTTACAAATCAGTACGATGAAATAATTCGTGAAAATTCGTGTAATTCGTGCAATTCGTGGCAAACAAATCCATAAAATTAATCTACTCTATAAGTTTTGAATATAAAGTCACACCTACAAGGTTGAAAAAACCTTGCAGGAATTACAGCAAATAAAAAACCAGACAACACAAATACATGCATTGTCTGGCCAATAATTAAAATTGACTAACATTAATTATAAAACATAATAGGTATTCTTGTCTACTTTTGCCGGTTCTGCACTAAGATTAAATTCTTTAATGATATCAAATTCGCTTTGATATTCGTTTAGCATCTGCATGATGTTTTTTTCGATCGTGTTCGAAATAGCCGTTACCGGAGTATCTGTCGGTCTGTTTTCGAAAGGATCCTGCAAGTGAATCGCCATTCTCTCAATTAAAAAGAAGGCTCCGGCAATAGCGGTAATCAACGGAATAGCAAACCAGCTTAATACACTGATTAATCCGAAAGGCAATAGCAAAATAAACAAACACAAGGTCAATCTGATGTACATACTGTATGTTGTTGGAAAAATGGTATTTTTAATACGCTCACATTTTCCCATGGCATCACATAATCTGGACAAAGTATTATCAATTTCTACCTGCTGATACATGTTGATATGCTTTGTATTTTTAGCATTTCGAAGATCTTTGGCGTGAAGCATTAAAATGGCATTTGGTATGTTTTGATGATTTTTTACAAAACGCAATTCTTCTTCACTGATTAAACCTTCAATTGGTGTGATGGCATCTCTGTTTCGTAATGCCTGACCTAAACTGTAACACCATGCAATTTGCCTTTTTGCGAAATTTTCTTTGAACTCGCTTGCTTCAACAGAAAAATCAGGATCTTTATAAAAAGTCAATACCTGACGGATCAACGTTCTGGAATCGTTTACAATGGCGCCCCAGACAATACGTGCTTCCCACCATCTGTCGTAGGCCTGATTGGACTTAAACGCTAATAATAAGGATATAATCGTACCAATCATTGTTGGTATTGCTATTGGAATATCTACGGGAAGGTTTATAAAATAATTGTGGAAAATTTCAAACAAAATTGTGTAAGCCAGCACCAGGCCTAATTCTACTTTAATTTTTCCGAGAACGTACTTCATTGGAATTCTTTTCTTTAATAACATATTTTCGGTTTTAAATTAAACTTAGCTGTTTTTGAAATTGGTTATTAGACCATTTCATACAATGACAATACCGGAAGCCCGAGTTTATCGTTGACGTTTTCTTTTTTGGATTTTTTGAATTTGATTTTTTCGCCTTTGCGTGTTTCCACCAGCAAATCGATGTCGTACTTTGAAATTGCTTCCGATAAATAAGGCGCAAATTGTTCGTAGTTATCGTCAAAATTAGCGGTCTGGCTTACGATTTCATAAGAGAAATTCTGGCTCAGAAACTGCTGAACATCTTTAACATGCATATTTGCATTACTGTTTTCGATGTAAAGTGCTTTATTGAAATCATCCCTGAGCGCTTCTGTTCCTAAATGTAAAATAGGACATCTCTGATTTCCGGCTAATTTTACCAGATATTGATGAATACGTTTTGTTTCTTGTTTATAAGAAGGCGTCAGAATGACCAGTTTCACATCAAAAGCATCAATGATTCCTTTGAAAACCGGTGATGAAAGTCCGTATTGGTTGTGCACTTTTATTTTGCAGTTGTCCGTATGCCCGATAATATAACGGCAGGTATCCAGGACTTCTTCCTGGCTTGCAGTCAGGCCAACTCTCATTTCACGCAAAAACTGTGAGGATGAAAAAGAATCAGGAGCATCTGAAGTCATCATTAAGACGATTTCACAATTGGTATTTTTTGCCTGATTTACAGCTGACTTAACAGCGCTGATCGTATCTTCTTTTAAAGTAGTGGGTATAAGGAAATTTTTCATAAGTATAATTCTTTAGTTTATACATACAAAATAACTCCCCGCAAGTTAGAAGGGTCTTAATTTAAAATTAGAATTTCCTAAGATTCAACATTAGATTTTTTAATGTTGGATTTTCTGCTGTTGTCCTTCTTAAAAATAATGGTCACAATAGTTCCTTTGTTTTGCTCCGACTGCACCTGTATTTCTCCGTCATGCATGCGGATAATCTTAGAGGCCAGAGGAAGTCCGAGACCATACCCTATGTATTTGGCAGCAATTTTCCCTCTGAAGAAAGGCTCGTACAGGTGTGGAATATCTTCCGGCGGAATTCCGATTCCGATATCGTTGATCGCGATTTTAATCCATTCGTTAGTAGCGGAAAGCGATACAAAAACCTCATTATTATCGGAGTATTTTACGCCGTTGGTAATAATATTATTGATTGCCAGCTCCAAAAGAGGCTTGTTACACGGAATCAATAATAAATTGGAATCTTTAGGTGCAAAATTAAGTTTGATACTCACGCGGTTATCCGGATAAATTTTATCCAGATCTGATTTTACATCCATCAATAATTCATCAATTCGGGCAATATCGAGGACCTGTTTTTTCCCGTCATAACCGGTTTGCGTCAGTTTGAGCAGACTCTCGGTCAGGTTTCCTAATCGTGATGCCTGGCTGTAAATGTTTTCCAGGGACTGAATGTATTCCGGTACTTCCCTTTCTTTCAGCAGCATAATCTCGGACTCTGCAATAATAGTCGTAATAGGCGTTTTTAACTCGTGAGAAGCGTTATTGATAAAATTCGCCTGTATTTCAAACGAAGTTTCAAGACGGTCCAGCATATCATTAAACGTTTCCGTAAGATCTGAGATTTCATCTGAATTTTTGACTTCAGGCAGCCTGTTGTGAAGATTGGAAGCGCTAATCCTGTTGACTTCCTTCGTAATTCTTGCAACCGGATTGATGACGCGTTTTGCCAGAAAACGCCCTAAAAAGAACGCCAGAAAGACAAATGCAATACCGCCAAAAAGCATGATTTTTACGATGTAAATGGTTGTTGTAGTCCCTTTTCTGTCCCGTGCACCGACAATGACGATATATTTTTGGTGGTTTTCGGTAAAGACCTGACCCAGGTAATACTTATTGTCAATTTCAAAAAAATCCCTTCCGGTTTTTAAGACGTTGGTATAAAAATTATTCGGCAGATTAAGGTTGGTATTATAATCAAAACTGTTGGCGCTGTTGATGCGAAGCACAAATTCTTCTTCCTCGATAAGTTCTTCCAGACCATTCTTTTTAAGGTTGCGGTAATATTTGATTTTTTCAGGATCTTTCTGAAAATGAATAGACGCTACAATCTTAGCCCTGTCTTCTAATCGTTTTAAGAAGTAATAGCGGTTATTTTCCCGAAATAAAACAAAAACGACAATACACAATAATAATGTACTAAAAGTAGAAAGCGCGACGTACGTAACGGTAATTTTTTTTCTTATATCCATAATTAAGGCTGTATCACATAACCTAAACCTTTCATAGTGTGAATAAGCTTGGTTGCAAAAGGTTTATCTATTTTTTTTCTTAAATAATTGATATAAACGTCCACTACATTAGTATTCATATCGAAATTTATATCCCAGACATTATCTAAAATCTGGTCTCTGGATACAATTCTGCCGCTGTTTTTGGCCAGATAGTAGAGTAACTTAAATTCTTTGGCGGTTAAAACAATCGATTCACCTTCTCTTTTTACGGTTTTGGCCCTTCCGTTTATTTCCAGGTCGCTGATGATGATGGTATCTATTTTTTCCGTGTCCTGATTGGCTCTTCTGTTTAAGGCATTTACCCTCGCATCGAGTTCTCCAAACTTAAAAGGTTTTACTAAATAATCATCGGCTCCGGCATTGAGGCCTGTTACGATATTTTCTGACGTTCCAAGTGCTGTTAAAAGCAAAACAGGCACAAAATTTTTACTGGCCCGCAGTCTTCTGCAAATTTCAATTCCGTTGATATCCGGCAGCATTACATCTAAAATCACCACATCGAACGTATAATTATGAATCATTTCCATAGCGGTTCTGCCGTCAAGCGCAACACTTACTTCATTATTATTTTCAGCAAATCCCTTCCGTAAAATGGATAAAAGATTTGGTTCGTCTTCGACTATTAGTAATTTCATATCAATATATGTATATACAACAAAAATAAGAATTGAGTTCAGAATACAAATCACAATAATTTATTATTATGAATTTATTATGACTAAAAGCACTTTAAAATTTAAATATTAAATTATTCACGGTTAAATTCTTATAAATTCATTTACATTTTAAAAATAACAACCGGAAACGCATCAAATAGCGACGTAATTATTATCTTTTCACTCTCAAATAACGATCAAAAAGCATTGAAAAAGCAATCCGAATATTTCCTTGATAAAGAATACGATACCATTACTTATGGCAGAGACGATGCTAATTTCAAGGATTTTGAATGCTGCATTTTCAATAATTGCAACTTCTCGGCCTGTACTTTTTTAGCCGTTACCTTTATCGATTGTGTTTTTAATGACTGCATTTTCAGTGAGGCCAAAATTAATTATGTTGCGTTCAGGACAGCGACTTTTAACCGTTGTGAAATTAAGGAAGTTAATTTTGCCATGTGCGACAAACTGATCTTTGAAGTTCATTTTTATGACTGCGTTTTAGACTTTTCAAAGTTTTACACTTTAAAGCTGAAAGGAACTACTTTTACGAACTGCAGTTTAATTGCGGTAGATTTTATGGCCACCGATCTGACAAGCGTACTTTTTGACAATTGTGATTTATACCGTGCCGAATTTGATAAAGCGATTGCCAATAAAGCTGATTTTAAAACCAGTTTCAACTATACTATTGATCCTTCCAAAACCAAACTGAAGAAAGCGGTTTTTGCTTTGAAAGAGGTTAAGGGATTGCTGTTTAAGCATGATGTTATTGTGCATTAATTACAATAAAAGATGCTGCTTTTATTCTGATTAAATCTAAAAACGCTGTAATTTCATGACTTGGAGGAATTCTTTCTTTAATTATTTAGTTTTAATATAAAATTCACGCAAAGACGCAAAATCGCCAAGTTAAAAAGTAAGTACAAACTTTGCGATTTTGCGTCTTTGCGAGATTATAATTTAAAGTTTTTTGCCTAAATAAAAACAATTAGGCAAGTCTTATTTAATTCACAATCGTTTCTCCATCACATAATCTTCCATCAAATAACCGTTCCCTATGTCGATGTTCACTTCATCAACAATTTCAAAACCTATTTTTTTATAAAAGCCTAAAGCAGAATTAAATCGGTTTACATTTAAAACTAATGCTGTGGAATTGTTATCTGAAGCTAATTTTCCAATTTCATCAATAACTTTTTTACCAATTCCTTTTCCTTGTGTTTCAGGTAACAGGTATATTTTATGAATCTTGGTTACTGTTTCTCTATTATAATTATGTTCTATTCCGATAAAACCTAAATTAGTTCCATCTTCATAAATCATATAAAACAATTGCTCTTTTTTATTGTATTGAAGTGTTAGCGCCTCATTCGAATAAAAAAGACCTAACATATAAGCTAATTGTTCTTTTGATAGAATTTTGCCATACGTAATGGGCCATGTAATATCTACTATATTTTGAATTTGCTTAATATCACTAAGGGCTGCTTCTGAAATTGTAATCATATGTATTCTAAAAGTATTTTTAATTGGTGAAAATTTGATTTTCCTGTTCACTTACCCTTATAAAAGTGGTTCGTTTCGTCAATTCCTTTAATCTTGAAGCGCCTACATACGTACAGGTACTTCGTAAACCTCCTAAAATATCTAAAACCGTGCTTATCACTTTTCCTTTATACGGCACCTGGACTGTTTTTCCTTCACTTGCCCTGTATTCTGCCACGCCGCCGACATGTTTTTCCATTGCGGTTGTCGAGCTCATTCCGTAGAATTGTTTGAATTTCTCACCGTCAATTTCGATTAATTCTCCTCCACTTTCGTAATGTCCGGCTAACATGCCACCCAACATTACAAAATCAGATCCGGCGCCAAAAGCTTTGGCCACATCGCCGGGCGTGCTGCAGCCGCCATCGCTAATGATATGTCCGCCCAAACCGTGAGCTGCATCGGCACATTCTATAATAGCGGAAAGCTGCGGATACCCAACGCCTGTTTTTACACGTGTGGTGCAGACAGAACCGGGTCCGATTCCGACTTTTACAATATCGGCTCCGGCTAATAATAGTTCCTCCACCATTTCGCCGGTCACCACATTTCCGGCAATAATCACTTTGTCCGGATATTGTTTGCGGGTTTGTTTTAAAAACTGAACAAAATGCTCGGAATAGCCATTGGCCACATCAATACAAATAAATTTCAGCAATGGATTTGCGGTTATAACCTCACCGATTTTAGCAAAATCTTCTGTACCAGTTCCCGTGCTTATCGCAATATAATCGTAGAAATCCGGCGTTACATTTTTCAGGAAAGCATTCCACTCTTCCAGTGAATAATGTTTGTGAATGGCTGTAAAAAGTTTTTCTTTGGCTAAAACTTCCGCCATTTCGAAAGTCCCGACGGTATCCATATTGGCAGCCATAATCGGAATTCCCGTCCAGTTTGTAGTGCTGTGCAGAAACTTAAAATTTCGTTCTAAAGAGACTTCAGACCTGCTTTTTAGCGTCGATCTTTTTGGTCGAATCATTACATCTTTAAATCCTAATTTCAGATCTGTTTCTATTCTCATGGCTTTCAGTTTTCGTTACTCTCAAATATACAATTTTAGATTGTTGATTTTAGATTTAAGATTGCCAAAACTTTGTGATTCTTTGGATGCGGATGACACGGATTCGCTAAAGCGAAGACACGAATTTTTATTTTGAAATTTCACAGAGATTCTCAAAGATTCCCAGAGATTCGCAAAGACTTATTCTTAACATTGGAATTTGGAATTTTCAAATTGGAATTTTTATTTAAACTACCCGTGAATCGTCTCTCCTTTTCCGTAATTGCTTATAATCGATTCTTCGTAGGCCAGCCATTCTCTCCAGCGTTTTTCAACGTCAATGCCTACTCCGTATTTTCTGGCGTAGGTGATGAAAGTGGTGTAATGACCTGCTTCGCTTTCCATTAATTCCCTGTAGAAAACAGCTAATTCTTCGTCCTGGATATTCTCCGATAATACTTTAAAACGTTCGCAGCTTCTGGCTTCGATCATTGCAGAAAATAAGAGTCTTTCCACCAGACCGGAAACACGGCTTCCGTCGCCGCTTTTTTTCATATACAAGTACAATTCATTTACATAATCGTCTTTGCGCTCGCGTCCTAATTTTAGCCCTCTTTTGATGATTATATTATGAACCTGCTCAAAATGATCGATTTCTTCTTTGGCCAGAGCCAGTAAATCTTTCACCAAATCCTGATGCTCAGAATTATTGGTAATAATAGTAATCGCGTTTGTTGCTGCTTTTTGCTCGCACCAGGCGTGATCTGTCAGGATTTCCTCAATGTTTTTTTCTACAATATTGACCCATCTTGGGTCGGTTGGCAATTGTAATCTTAGTACGCCCATAGTCTTTTGTTTGTTTTGTTTCAGGTTTCAGGTTTTCTTTGTTTCAGGTTCTGTTAGGAACGAAAAAAGTTTAAAGTTTTGTTGTACGTTTTTTACGCGTTACAAAACTTTAAACTTGAAACTTTAAACCTGAAACTAAATTAATATACGAAAATCGGTCTTTCGCTCATCATTTCGTTTACTTCGTTGGCTACTTCCTCGATAAGTGCTTCGTTGGTGTGATCCGCCAATACTTTGTCGATTAGGGCTACGATAGTTTCCATATCTTCTTCTACTAAACCACGAGTCGTGATTGCAGCAGTTCCAACACGAATTCCAGAAGTGACAAATGGTGATTTATCATCAAATGGAACCATATTTTTATTTACCGTGATTTCTGCTTTTACTAATGCATTCTCTGCTTCTTTACCTGAAATATTTTTATTTCTTAGGTCAATAAGCATCATGTGGTTATCCGTTCCGCCGGAGATAATATTGTATCCTCTTTTTACAAAAGCATCTGCCATAGCATTTGCATTTTTCTGCAATTGCATTGCGTAAGTAAAGAATTCATCTTTAAGGGCTTCACCAAAAGCAACGGCTTTAGCAGCAATAATATGCATTAATGGACCACCTTGATTTCCAGGAAAAACAGCTAAGTCTAACAATGAAGACATCATTCTGATTTCTCCTTTTGGCGTTTTTAATCCTTGTGGATTTTCGAAATCTTTCCCCATTAAGATCAAACCTCCACGAGGTCCGCGTAATGTTTTATGTGTTGTAGTAGAAACAATATGACAATGTGGAATCGGATCATTCATTAATCCTTTTGCAATAAGACCTGCAGGGTGAGAAATATCAGCAAACAAGATAGCTCCTACGCTGTCAGCAATTACTCTGAAACGCTCAAAGTCCATATCGCGTGAATAAGCCGAAGCTCCTGCGATGATTAATTTTGGCTGCTCTTTAGTAGCAATTTCCTGAATTTTATCATAATCCAAACGACCTGTTTCAGCATCTACACCGTAAAAAACCGGTTTGTATAAACGACCTGAAAAGTTTACCGGCGAACCGTGAGTTAAGTGACCACCGTGAGATAAATCAAAACCTAAAATAGTATCGCCAGGGTTTAAACAAGCATGGTAAACTGCTGTATTTGCCTGAGAACCTGAGTGAGGCTGTACGTTTGCATACTCAGCACCAAATAATTCTTTAGCTCTGTCAATTGCAATTTGCTCAATAACGTCAACTACTTCGCAACCGCCGTAGTATCTTTTGCCAGGATATCCCTCAGCATATTTATTGGTTAAAACAGAACCAGCTGCTTCCATTACTTCATCACTTACAAAATTCTCAGAAGCGATAAGTTCTAGTCCGTGAATTTGTCTGTCTTGTTCCTCTAGTATAAGGTCAAAAATTTGTTCGTCGCGTTGCATTTTTTCGTTTTTCGTTAATTTCCTGCAAAAATACAAAAAAACGTTTGTCAAACTGTTAGATTATGATATATTTGACATAGAATTTTTCAACAAATAATTAACATTCACATGCCAATAACCGCCAACGATACCAAAAGAAAATCATGGTTAGAAGTACCGGAAAATAGTGATTTCCCTATTCAGAATATTCCGTTCGGTGTATTTCTTACCAAAGAAAATGTCGTTACAGTAGGAACACGAATTGGCGATTACGCTATAGATTTAGGAGCTTTACAACAATTAAACTATTTCGCAGGAATAGATTTAACGGATGATATGTTCATGCAGGACACGCTTAATGATTTTATTTCCGATGGAAAAAAAACATGGCGATTAGTCCGAAATCGCATCGCTGATATTTTCGATGCAACCAATCCACAACTTAGAGATTCAACAAAAGACCGCGATATTGTTATTTTCAAAATCGAAGATGTTGAGATGCAATTACCGGTTTTAATTGGTGATTATACTGATTTTTACTCCAGTAAAGAGCATGCTACCAACGTTGGGAAAATGTTCCGCGATCCAGAACATGCCTTGTTACCAAACTGGTTACATATTCCGGTAGGCTACCACGGAAGAAGTTCTACTATCGTTCCGTCCGGAATTCCGGTACACCGTCCAATGGGACAAACTTTGCCTGCCGGTGAAAAGTACCCTGTTTTCGGTCCTTCAAGATTAGTTGATTTTGAACTGGAAACCGCTTTCATTACAACCGACGTAAATATCATGGGAGAAAACATCCCTACTTACGAAGCCGAAGATTATATTTTCGGAATGGTTTTACTGAATGACTGGAGCGCGCGCGATATCCAGAAATGGGAATATGTGCCTCTTGGGCCTTTCTTAGCCAAAAACTTCGCTACCTCAATTTCTCCATGGATTGTGACTATGGATGCCTTGGAACCTTTCAGAACGAAAGGCCCGAAACAAGATCCGTCACCGCTTCCTTATTTACAGACGAAAGGAAAAAAAGCGTTTGATATTCATTTAGAAGTTTCTATAAAACCCGAAAATGCAGAAGAAACGATAGTTTCTAAATCAAATTTTAAATATTTATACTGGTCCATGAGTCAGCAATTGGCGCATCACACCTCAAACGGGTGTCGTATCAATTCTGGTGACATGATGGGTTCCGGAACTATTTCAGGCCCGACTCCCGACAGTTTTGGTTCGATGTTAGAACTTACCTGGGGAGGACAAAATCCGTTGAAATTAAAAGACGGAAGTGAACGCAAGTTCATCGAAGATAATGATACTGTTATTATCAGAGGCTTCTGCGAAGGTAACGAAGTACGAATTGGTTTTGGAGAAGTATGCAGTCAATTGCTGCCGCCTTTCATCAGACCATGAAGAGGAGATAAAATAGCTGAATAGATTTAAAAAATATAAAACCTTGGTTAGCGCCAAGGTTTTTTTATGCCTGTAAATAAAGTTTTTTTTATTTTGAATTACGCAAAGGCGCTAAGGCGCAAAGTTTATAATTTAAAAGCCATTAATTAATCGTGCTTTTTGTCATTTCGACGTAAGGAGAAATCGCACTCGTTAATCGACAAAGATTGACGACATTCAGTATGGACCTTCTAGTGCGATTTCTCCTTACGTCGAAATGACACAAAATGGAAAAAAAACTTTGCGATTTTGCGTGATTAAATTCAAAAACAAACTAAGCTGGAATCTGCTGGCTCAGGCAATGTAATGTTCCGAATCCCCAGATAAAATCAATACAGCTTATTCCAATCACTTCGCGATCCGGGAAACATTCTGACAATATATTCAAAGCCACACGATCGTTGCTGTCATTGAATGTTGGTACTAAAACACAATTGTTCAGAATTAAGAAATTAGCATAACTGGCCGGCAATCTCAATTCTTCAAAATCGACACGTTTTGGCATTGGCAAAGCTACAATCACCGGAGATTTTCCGTTTTCTAACTTCGCATTCTGCAAACGTTTCAGATTATCCTGCAACGGCTTGTAATTAGCGTCGTTTTTA
This sequence comes from Flavobacterium cupreum, assembly GCF_003996965.1. Classification (GTDB taxonomy): domain Bacteria; phylum Bacteroidota; class Bacteroidia; order Flavobacteriales; family Flavobacteriaceae; genus Flavobacterium; species Flavobacterium cupreum. The sequence goes on from NZ_QWDM01000003.1 coordinate 229,572, forward strand.
TCTGTTTCTACAATTGTTACAATGGTGTCTTCATTGACAAACCGGCATAAATCGTCAATGTGTCCGTGGGTATCATCACCTTCTATCCCGTCGCCTAACCAGATCACATTGGTAACCCCTAAATATTCCTTAAAAACCGCCTCGTAATCTTCTTTGGTAAAACCTGCATTTCTAACCTGAATAGTAGGATGCATCAAACATTCTTCAGAAGTTAATAAAGTTCCTTTTCCGTTTACATCAATGGCTCCGCCTTCCACTATTACCGGTTTTCCCTTGTACATTACCTGTGTTAAAGTAACATCAATAAAATCGGCCACCTTTCCGGGAACAAATTTATCAAGCTGGTAATTTTTATATTTCGCCCAGCCATTAAAGTTGAAATTCAGTGCTTCTCTTTTCGAGCCATTTTTTACGATAATCGGTCCGGAATCACGCATCCAGCTTCTGTTGGTTTTATGGATGATGAAAGAAACGTTTGCCACATTTACACGTGCCCGTTCCAGCATTTCGGCTACTTTTTCTTTTAGTTTTTCATCGGCTACCACCAAAAAAACGGTTTCAAAAGTGGCTACTTTTTTAATAAATTCCACAAAAGCCCACTGAACCGCATCGTATTTACCCGGCCAGTCGTTACCATTATGTGGAAAACACAATACAATTCCTTGTTGTTTTTCCCATTCTGCTGGGAATCTTCTATTATTTGTTGACATACAGCGTTTCTAAATTTGAAAGGGTACAAAGATAATGATTCGTAAGGATTATAAAACAACTGAAATAAAATCAAATTGGAATTCGATTAAATAGCTGTTGAAAATTAAGTTAAAGATTAAATAATACAACCTTAATATACAGCAAGATTCTGCCATTTACATTTGGCAAAACTAAAAAACCAACACATGAAAAAATTAAGTATCTCATTATTAGCAGCTTTAACTATAATGGCAAGCTGTAATAACGATGAAAATTCAAACAACCAAGAACCTGAAGCTGTTGTAAATGAAAATCCGGCTGCTTTTAAAGAAATTGGAAGCATTACCATAGGCGGAGAAGCGGCAGCTGAAATTTCAGCTTATGATGAAAAAACAAAAAGACTTTTTACGGTAAATAATAGCGGAACAAATCAGATTGACGTAATTGATTTGTCTGATCCGTCAAAACCATCCAAAATTGGAAAAATTGACTTAACTCCTTACGAAGGTGCTTCCAATAGTGTTTCAGTTTATGATGGAAAATTAGCTGTTGCGCTGGAATCTACAGTTAATAAACAGGGAAATGGAAAAGTGGTTGTTTTTAATACTTCCGATTACAGCCTGATCAAACAAATTACAGTTGGTGCTTTACCTGATATGGTTACTTTTTCGCCAGACGGAAAATTTATCATGACAGCCAACGAAGGCGAACCGAATACAGACTACTCCCAGGATCCAAACGGGACTATTTCTATTATAGAAGTAGCCAATAATTATGCCGTTACTACTTTAGATTTCAGTTCTTTCAGCACTCAGGCAGCGGCTTTGAGAAAAGACGGATTTAGAATTTCAACTTTTGCCAAGTCTTTTGCACAAGACATTGAACCTGAATATGTAACTATTTCAGATGATTCTAAAACGGCCTGGGTTACACTTCAGGAAAATAACGGTGTAGCAAAAGTAGATTTAACTTCTAAAACTATTACTGCTGTTTACCCTCTAGGCCTTAAAGATTTCAATACTGCTGCAAATGCTATTGACGTAAGTGATAAGGATGACAAAGTAGCTTTTAACCCATGGAAAGTAAAAGGAATGTTTATGCCGGATGCTATCAGTCATTTTTCTGCTGATAATGTACCGTACTTTGTTACGGCCAATGAAGGAGATGCAAGAGAATATGCTGCACATACCGATATTAAAAGAATGAAAGACATGACATTAGATGCAACCGTTTTTCCTGATGCCGCTACCTTAAAACTGGAAACAAATTTAGGAAGACTGAATCTTGTTGCCGATATGGGAGACACGGATGGAGACGGAGACTTGGATGAAATGGTAAGTTTTGGAGCACGTTCTTTCTCTATATGGAATGGGAACACGGGAAAAATAGTTTATGACAGCAAAAATGATGTTGACAAAAAGAGCAGTGAATTTGGTACTTATGACGATAAGCGCAGCGACGATAAGGGTTCAGAACCTGAAGCGGTAGTAGTGGCCAAAATGGGCAGTCAGAATATTTTATTTGTAGGTTTAGAAAGATCTGATGCTTTTATGACGTATGATGTAACCAACCCGGCTTCTCCGCAATATTTACAAACCGTAAAAACAGGTGATGCGCCAGAAGGCTTACTTTTTATTCCGGCTTCTAAAAGTCCAACAAAAAGAAGCCTGGTAATTGTAAGCAGTGAAGGTGACGGAACGATCAAAATTTTTCAGGCTGATTTGAAGTAAATTTTATCAATCCGAAAATAGCAAAAGGGGCAAAATATTGATTTTGTCCCTTTTATTTTGGCCAATATTTAGATTATTTTAACAATTTTGCAGTTGTTTTGGCGAATAAATGGAAATTATATAAGATTTAAAGAAAAGTAGTGGAACAAAATTTCTTGTTTGATAGTCTAAGTTTGTCTCAAGCATAATAAAAGCTTAACAAATTAAAATTAAATAATTAGATATCATGAAAAAGACATTAGCTTCCGTATCATTTTTAGTACTATCATTTGCAGCAAGTGCCCAAAATATGGCAACGACAGCGGCTCAGCCTTCAGTTGACAAACCTGCATACGACAGATGGTCTATCGAATTGAATGGCGGTGTAAACAAACCAACCAGAGCTATAACGCCGGGTTATTCTACTGCAACATTAAATCCTTTCCACGCTGACTTAGGTGTGAGATATATGTTTAACCCTAAATTTGGTGTGAAACTTGATTTTGGATATGATCAATTTCAGGAACGTGATGATACGCCCGCATTCGAAAGCAGAGCGATCAGAACAAGTTTACAAGGAGTTGTAAACCTGGGAAGAGCATTAAATTTTGAAACGTGGACCAATACCATCGGTATATTGGCACATGGTGGATTTGGTGTTACGCAATTAACTTCTGATAATGGTTTTGACGGAGAAGATTATATGGGTCATGGAATCCTTGGTCTTACAGGACAAATCAGATTAAGCAACAGTATTGCTTTAACCGGAGATTTAACGGGTATCGTTAACGGAAGACAAAATCACAACTTTGACGGAATGGGTCAGACGACTACAGGTTCATTTGATGGTGTATTGCTGAATGCTTCTGTTGGTTTGACTTTTTACTTAGGTAAAAACGAAAAACATGCTGACTGGTTTTCTGAAGAAAATGAAAGATTAAATAAATTAGAAGACAGAGTTACAACAATCGAAACTAATCTTATTGATACTGATAAAGATGGTGTAGCTGATCTTTATGATTTAGAGCCAAATACGGTTTCAGGAGTTGCTGTTAATACTAAAGGACAATCTATCGATACCAATCAAAATGGGGTACCGGATGAACTGGAAAGTTATTTAGAGAAAACTTACGTTCAAAAAGGCGGAGAAACAGCAACAAATAATACAGTTGAAGAATTAATCAACGGAGGATATGTAAATGTCTATTTCGATTTTAACTCTTCTAAACCAACAAACGCTTCTTTATCAGGTGTTGATTTCTTAGTGAAATATTTGAAAAACAATCCGGGTAAATCTGCTGACATCGTTGGATATTCAGATGAAATCGGAAGTTCCGACTACAACACTGAATTATCAAGAAAAAGAGCCGAAGCTGTGAAAAACGTAGCTATCAACGCTGGAATAGATGCTTCAAGACTGAATGTAATTGCAAACGGTGAAGATACTTCTGTGAATAAAAGTTCTAAAGAAGCCCGTCAAATCGTGAGAAGAGTTACTTTCAAAGTAAAATAATATCTCTCTTATAAATTAAAAAGCCGTTTCAAATATTTGAAACGGCTTTTTTTTATGGAATAAAATGAATTAATCAATTGCTCTTTTGGTAATATCCCCGAAAGCATCGATTCTTCTGTCCCTGAAAAACGGCCAGTTCTGACGTACATTTTCCTGTAAATCCAAATCGACTTCGGCAATAAGAATTTCTTCCTGATCGTGAGACGCCTGAGCAAGAATTTCACCCTGAGGTCCGGCTATAAAAGAAGCGCCCCAAAACTGAATTCCGTCTGTACCTTCTATATATTGTTCTAAACCAATTCTGTTGGCAGCTGCAACGAAAACTCCATTGGCAACAGCATGTCCTTTCATAACATTCATCCACGCGCCATATTGGTTTTCACCGTACTGCTCTTTTTCTTTTGGATGCCATCCTATCGCTGTCGGATAAAATAATACTTCTGCTCCTTTTAGGGCCGTAATACGGGCTGCTTCCGGATACCACTGATCCCAGCAGATTAATGTCCCGACAGTTCCTTTTTGGGTTTTGATTGCCTGAAAGCCTAAGTCTCCCGGTGTAAAATAGAATTTTTCGTAGAAATGCGGATCGTCCGGAATATGCATTTTACGGTATAAACCTGCTTCTGTTCCGTCAGCATCAATAATGTAGGCACTATTGTGGTAAATTCCGGCCATTCTTTTTTCGAAGAAAGGAACAATAATTACAACCCCTAATTCTTTTGCCAGTTCACTAAAAGCAATAAAGGAAGTACTGTAAAGCGGTTCTGCCAGGGCAAAATTATCTACATCTTCGCTTTGGCAAAAATAATGGCTGCTATATAATTCGGGAAGTAAAATAACTTCAGCTCCTTTATGGGCTGCATCTTTTACCCAGCTGATACATTTTTTCAGGTTATTCTCCGCTACGTCATTCAGATTTAACTGGACAACGGCTATTTTATATTTTCTTTTCGGCATGACATAAAATTTAGAGTGCAAAAATAGTAATTTTTAGAGGAATGACAAAGTATGTCTTGCTTACTTACCTTTCATAAAAAAAGAGCCTCATTAAGCTCTTTTCTTTATAATTATTTTACAGAATCCCTTTTTGTTGAAAATATTCGTGCAATATAAACAACTCTATTCTCTTCCTTATATAATATTTTATAATCCCTAACGATTATTCTTCTATATTCAGGCTCAATTTCATCTTTTTGGTACTGTTCTACAAAGTGAATCTTCTTTGGCTAAAATATCATTTTTTACATTGTTGGCACCCTGAATAGACTTTTCTTTATAATAATTGTAAATGCTTTTTAGCTGATTCCTTGCTGTATTGGTCCAGACTACTTTTTCTATCGTACTCATTTACCAATTTTCAGATTCTTTTTCTAAATCTTCCTGTGATGTAAATTGTCCTTTTTCAATTTCTAATTTTGCGGTAGCTAATTCAGCTTTATAAACACTTCTTGTAATTGGTTTTCCATCTACCGAAAACGCCACTATTTCTTCTTCCTGATAACTTTCTATAACTGCTTTAACAACTTTTAGAAGACGTTCATCTGCAGTACTTATAGATTCTAAAATACTATCTCTTAACTCTAAAGCTCCCATAATCATATTCTTTTAATCATTCAAAGATAGTTATTTTATCTAAAATTAATTTATCAAAAAAAAAACCATTTCTCAAATATGTAATTCCTTAACGATAGAATCAAATAGTTGAAAAATGGTTATGTCCTCAATTTATCAATCAGGAAACTAATTAATCAATAACCACTTTCTGGATTATAAATTCAGTTGCTGATTTTTTGAATTTGATTTCGAAAGTTCCTTTTTCTGCCGATTTAAATTTATAAACTGCTTTTTTAGGCGTCGCAACCTGTTGTGTACAAACCTCCGGATATTTTACTTCTACCTGTAAACCTTTTACGGTTCCAATGGTTGCTTCTGTAAATTTAGTAAACTCACCGCAAGAATTGTCCGGTAAAAAAGTTACCTCATAACTAAGCTCTGTGTTTACCTTTCCGGTTGCAGGTCCTGTTACTTCAGTTGCCAAAGCATTTTTTACGGTTTCCTTTACAGGATCAGGTGTTTTGTCATCATCACGATCGCAGGATGCAAATACTGTTAACGAGAATAATACTAATAAAACTGAATTTAATTTAAACTTTTTCATAATAAATATTTGTTTGTTATTTTATTATGAAGAGGGGAATACCTGAATAAGGTTGCTTAGAAAGAATGTTAAATAATCCAAACAAAAAAGTAAACCGCTGGATGCCAAACTTTTATTCTTATATAAAAAGCATAAAAAAACACCAGCCTTGCAGCTGATGTTCGTGATATGGTGTGAAAATGATTTTAATTAATGTGCTTTCCTTCCGAAAATCTTTTTGAACAGATTTACAATTCCCAGCACTATAAATCCTGCTACCAGTCCAATTATAAATTCTTTTAAAATAGAAGGAAGTTGCGGGAATAAATGATGTAAAAATTCAATATTGTGTACAAATAAACCACCGGATACAAGCAGTAAAGCGATTGTACCGACCACAGTTAAAAGTTTAATAACCTTTGGAAGTGCCTGTACCAGAATATTTCCTATCGTTTTTAAAATACTTTTCTCTTTTTTACTGTGCTGAATCATCTTAAAGCCAACTTCATCCATTCTCACTATTATAGCGACAATACCGTAAACACCAATGGTTGCAATCAGTGCAACGATTGAAACTACTGCAATCTGCGATGAAATAGGTTTACCAATTACAGTCCCCAAAGCAATAATTACTATTTCTACCGATAAAATAAAATCGGTGACAATGGCTGATTTTATTTTATCTTTTTCAAGAGCTAAAATCTCTTCTTCGGTAAAGGTTTCTTCTGTAATTCCTTCGGAAGGCTCTTCATGGGGAAATATAAATTCATATATCTTTTCTGCACCTTCATAGGCAAGGAAAAGACCGCCCAGCACTAAAATGATAATAATCGCAATCGGAAAAAAGGCACTTAAAAGAAACGCAATTGGCAGAATAATGACTTTGTTAAGAAGCGACCCTTTGCTGATGGCCCACAAAACAGGAAGTTCTCTTGACGAAGCAAATCCTGAAGCTTTTTCGGCATTAACAGCTAAATCGTCGCCCAAAATACCGGCAGTTTTCTTTGCTGCCACTTTACTCATTACTGCAACATCATCCATGATTGCTGCGATATCATCTAATAGTACGAAAAAACCTGATGCCATTATAAGTTAATTTATTTTTTAAGTATTACGTAATCAACCGGATTTCAACACCCAGTTTAGTTTACGTTATTTGTTTTTTTTACGTACGCGAATCTAATACTTTTTATTAAATCTTTTACTAAAAATTAGCTGCACTGCCCTAAAAGCAACCAGATAATTACAAAAACAAAGATAGTACCGAAGCATCCGCCCCCTAATTTTTTCGCACCGTAACCTGCAATTAATCCTCTAAAAATATTGTTCATGATTTTGTGTTTTAAGTTAGAAGTAAATTTCTTAACTTAATTTTTAATTCAGCTTATATTACTTTTAAAAAAAGTTTCAATATTCACGGATTCAAACTTATTCCAAAAAAAAAGCACCAGCCTTTCGGCTGATGCTTCCCCAATTTAATAATTAACTAAACAAAAATCATTAAACTTTATGGGTCTGGTTTCTGAAAACCAGTTTTCCGTCGAAAGCATCAATTAAAATGATACTATCGGTTGTAATATTGTTGGCCAGAATTTCTTTCGACAACTGATTCAGTACTTCTCTCTGGATCACACGTTTTACCGGTCTTGCCCCAAACTGGGTATCATATCCTTTGTCGGATAAATACTTAATGGCTTCCGGAGTTGCATCCATCGTAATACCTTGTAAAGCCAGCATTTTGGTAACACTTTTAAGCTGCAGGCTTACAATTCTCGAAATATTTTCAACTGTTAAGGGCGTAAACAGTACAATCTCATCAATACGATTTATAAATTCCGGACGAACCGTTTGTTTCAGCAAACCTAAAACTTCCACTTTTGCAGCTTCCGTTGCGGCTTCGATACCTCCCTTTAGATTATCAAATTTTTCCTGAATGATCTGACTTCCCATATTGGAGGTCATGATTATAATGGTGTTCTTGAAATCTGCCAGGCGTCCTTTATTATCAGTTAATCGACCTTCATCCAAAACCTGCAACAAAATGTTGAACGTATCCGGATGTGCTTTTTCGATCTCGTCCAGCAAAATCACAGAGTACGGCTTTCTGCGAACGGCTTCTGTCAGTTGTCCCCCTTCATCATACCCCACATATCCCGGAGGCGCTCCAACCAAACGGCTCACACTGTGGCGTTCCTGGTATTCGCTCATATCAATACGGGTCATGGCGTTTTCATCATCAAAAAGATATTCTGCCAAAGCTTTTGCCAGCTCTGTTTTACCTACTCCGGTAGTTCCTAAAAACAGGAACGTCCCAACAGGTTTTTTCATATCCTGCAAACCGGCACGGCTTCTGCGTACGGCGTCACTTACGGCTTCAATGGCCTCTTCCTGCCCGACCACGCGTTTGTGTAATTCATCTTCCAGATGCAACAGCTTTTCTCTTTCGGTCTGAAGCATTTTCATCACCGGAATGCCGGTCCATTTTGCGACCACTTCTGCAATATCTTCACGGGTCACTTCTTCTTTTATTAAAGAATTACCGGATTGGTATTCCTGCAATTGTTTCAGTAAAACATCAAGACGTTCTTGTGCTTCTTTGATTTTCCCGTAGCGGATTTCGGCTACTTTTCCATAATCCCCTTCACGTTCGGCACGTTCGGCTTCATGTTTGAAGTCTTCGATTTCTAATTTCACAGCCTGAACCCCGTCTACCACATCTTTTTCAGTTTTCCATTTGGTATAGATTTCATTTCGCTCTTCTTTCAGGTTGGCCAGATCCATTCCTAAAATCTTAAGCTTGCTTTCTTCCTTTTCGCGTTTAATAGCTTCAATTTCGATTTCAAGCTGCATGATTTTACGATCCAGCACATCCAGTTCTTCCGGTTTGGAGTTGATTTCCATACGCAATTTGGAAGCTGCCTCATCCATTAAATCAATGGCTTTGTCCGGTAGGAAACGATTGGTAATATAACGTTGGGAAAGTTCTACCGCTGCAATAATAGCTTCGTCTTTTATCTGAACTTTATGGTGTGTCTCGTACTTTTCCTTAATACCACGCAAAATTGAAATGGCACTTTCGGTATCCGGTTCATCAATTAAAACCTTTTGAAAACGACGCTCCAGCGCTTTATCTTTTTCAAAATATTTCTGGTATTCATCTAAGGTTGTTGCTCCGATTGCTCTTAATTCTCCACGGGCCAGAGCCGGTTTTAAAATGTTCGCCGCATCCATCGCACCTTCTCCTCCACCCGCTCCCACGAGCGTATGAATTTCATCGATAAACAAAACGATATCACCTTCTGCAGCTGTTACTTCTTTTACTACTGATTTTAATCTTTCTTCAAATTCCCCTTTGTATTTGGCTCCGGCAATTAACGCTCCCATATCCAGAGAGAAAACGATTTTATCTTTCAGGTTTTCAGGCACATCGCCATCTACAATTCTATGGGCCAATCCTTCTGCGATGGCGGTTTTACCTACTCCCGGCTCCCCTACCAGCATCGGATTGTTTTTGGTTCTTCGGGTAAGAATCTGTAATACGCGTCGGATTTCTTCATCACGGCCGATCACCGGATCCAGTTTTCCGGTACGCGCTAATTCGTTCAGGTTTTTCGCGTATTTATTTAAGGAATTATAATTTTCCTCAGCAGAAGCCGAAGTCACTCGTTCTCCCTTTCTAAGTTCTTCTATTGTAGCTTTTAAAGCTTTCCCGGTAACTCCCTGATCTTTTAAAATCTGGGCTACTTTACTTTTTGAATCGAAAATGGCCAAAATTAAATGCTCGATCGAAACGTATTCATCGTTCATTTTTTGTGCAATGATTTCAGCTTCATTCAGGGCTTTGTTTGCATCCCTTGACAATAGAATATCTCCACCTGAAACTTTTGGAAAGCTTTGAATGGTTGAATCTAATACCTGCAGGAACAACGGTACATTAACGTTAAGTTTTTTCAAAATAAAAGGCGCTACATTTTCGTCAACTTCAAAAATGGCCTTAAAAATGTGTTCGTTTTCTATTTGCTGCTGCCCATACCGTTGAGCCAACTGTTGTGACAGCTGAATGGCTTCCTGAGATTTAGTTGTAAATTTATTTATGTTCATATTTTTGTAAGATTTAGGTTTGTTATTTTAATTTTGAAAATTGATACCATCAAAATTTGATTTTATTGCATCAAAATTTAATTTTAAATGATATAACTTTGCTAAGGTCTATTCAAATTATAGTCCATAGTAAAAATTAAGACAAAATGACATTAAAAATGAGAAAATCAATCATTAGAAATGTCAAAAAGTCATAAAAACAGTCAAATTATGAGTTTTTTAAATTCAATCTTCGGAGATTCGGAAAAATCTGATTCCCAAAAAAGCAAAATAAACTGGATTCCTCTTACAAATTTAGCACAGTTAAGCGATATAGAAACCCTTTCGAATGTTAAGCCTATTGTAATTTTTAAGCACAGTACCCGATGCAGTATCAGCCGGATGGCCCTGAAACAATTCGAAAGAGACTACGATCTGGACGAAACCGTTGATGCCTTCTTTCTGGATTTAATTGAACATCGTGACGTCTCTAACGAGATCGCCAACCGTTTTAATGTGTATCACGAATCACCACAATTGATTTTAATCAAAAACGGTAAGGCTGTGTACAACGTTTCCCACAGCGATATTGATGCAGAAGCTTTGAAAGCTAAAGTTTAGGAAAGATCGGGAAAATTATGAGTTATGGGTTATGAGTTATGAGTACGAAATAGAAATAGAAATAGAAATAGAAATAGAAATAGAAATAGAAACAAAAAAGTAAAACCCTGAACTTGAAAATTCAGGGTTTTACTTTTTTATGTAGTTATGGTTTATAGTTTTTAGTTTATGGTTTATAGTTTATAGTTTATGGCTTTTAGTTTATAGTTATGATTCAATTCTAGCTCATAACACCTAACTCATAATTAACAACTCATAACTCATAACTCCTAACTCATAACTCTTAAAAAAAAAATCAAAAATTACCATCTGATCCTCCTCCGCTAAAGCCACCGCCTCCAAATTCCATTGGGGATTCCGGTGCTTTTACTTCCGGTTTCATTCCAAAGGTTGAAGCGATAATTAAGGCTTCCGCATTTAAAAAGGCAGTGGAATTAGAGATTCTGTCCGGTTTAAATGTTACTCCGGCTTCCTTGTGTTTTAATTTTTTGATGGCTAAAAATACTATTGCAAATAAAACCAGACCTCCCAATGTTAATGCAACTTCTATGGGCAGCACCGAATAATAAAACCGAAAGCTGTAAAATGAAAAGGCAATCGCGGCAAAACTAATCCAAAGCATAATTCTGTCCTTGTTTTTTAAGGCAAAAACCAAGTACAAAACCGGGATTCCAAAGGTGAAAATCCAGAAGAAAAATGCGAACGGAATTTCAGGACTTATTTCATAATAAGTATCGGCTAAACTTGCTGAAAATTCCCTTACGACCAAATAATTTCCGGAGAAATACAGCAGAATTAAACTCAGGTTTTTTATTAAAAGAAGTCCGTTGTAGTAGAAGGGTTCTTCGAGTTTACTTATAATTCTTCGGCAAAAATAATAGGTTCCTATACTGTACAGCATCATAAAGAATGGTAAAATTGCCTGTCCTGCTTCCAGAAAATCAAATATAGCGTATCCTAAGGTTGCCGTAAATGCCAGGTAAAAAACCAATGCAGACAGCAAATGTACATAACGCAAATAAGCGATCAGTGAAACAATTGTTACCGCTATTGTAATGGCCAATATGTTATCACCATCTGTCGAAACTCCAACAGCAAAACCAATATTCAGCTGTAATCCTAAGATAAAAGCATCGTCAAGTCCGTGATGATGATAATCCTGTTTAGTCAGAATTTCTGATCCGACAACACCAATAATGGCGAACAGATACGGGAATATTTTCCAGCTCTCATCCATTCCGGAAAGTCCCAAAAGCGAAACCACACCGCATAAGGAAGAGTACAAAAAGGAACCCAGCAAAAAGAAACCGAGACGGACTAATATGTTTTTGTGGTTGTTTAGAACGAGAAGTTCTTTTTTTATAAAATCAAGCTGCTCTTTTCCTATAAAACCAGCACTTTTTAATGAATCTGCTTCTTCAATCAAAGCTGAATTTTCTAACTTACTTTTATTTAATAATATCATTCGGCGATTTCTTTATTGAAGTTCTTAATTAATTTGATAAACAGAATTATGGAACCAATAAAATAGGCAGGGATAACCATAACAAATAATACCCAGATATCGGAGAAGTCAATATTCTCGAAAACCCTGAAAATAAATATATTTATTCCGATGTAGGCATATATAATCATAAAAACAAACAAGGAGATTGCCTTTACTTCATGGCTGATTTTATAAAAATAAAAACTGGATCCGGCCAGAATAATCGAAAAAGCAAACCAGATTCCCTTATGGTCGTTTACCAAATTGCTAATGGAAGCGATACTAATCATGTGCAGAGCAAATGTCAGGTAGATGAGATTAAAGTGTGTCTTGAGCTGGATTTTTGAACTGTAAATCGTCCATAATATTAATAATCCTCCCAATATAACGGCAGAATAACTTAAATCCTGATGCGAATAGAAATCATTTTTAAGCAAATCCTGCGGCGTTACCGAAAAACCGACGTAAGCTGTAAGGCCTGTAATCGCAATCGTCAGAACGCTTTTATTGTCAAAATAATACGCGCAAAAGAAACTCACAATCGTTGGAACCAATGTGGCCAGACCGTAATGTGTCCCGAAAGGCTTGTACTGAAATTGCAGATAACCAATAAAAATACATGTCAGAATATTGGCTGCAAGCACCAGATATTCCAAAACAGGGCTTTCAAAAGTGGTTTCTGATTTCTGAAATCCTTTTGAATTCTTAAAACAAAAGTAAAAACAGATTACGATAACAATCAGTAACAAAGACAAAATTGCTATATGTCCAATCGTATCGATATTTTCATAAATCAGGATTCCAATTCCGGATGTAAAAAGCAAAACCGATAAATACAGGAACATTTTTAATTCGGCATTTAATGAAAAAATACCTGAACTGCGGTACTCTTTTATCTGAACCAATTGTTCTTCGGTAATGAAATTTTTCTCAAAAAGAGTTTGAGTTGCCTGTTCTTCAAATTTTGCCATAGTCTTATTTTAAGATAACTGATTCTCAAATGTAGGGATTTGGCATGGAATTTCTGTCGTAACAACAAAGGATTTACTCAAAAAAAAGCGTTATGAGAAGATCATAACGCTTTTTATATTTTTAAAACAATTCTCAAACCACTTACACTAAAGCAATTTTACTAAAGCGTAAATCCTGACTAATAGCTGTTAAGCATTTTAAGTTTTATGGCATCCAGGCATAAATTATTAATACTGCCTTCGTGGGTATGTTTTGTTGCTTTTGGAGAGCTATAGGTTCCTGCTTCCAGCTGTTCTGCAACGGCTTTGTAGGCATCCCTGAATGGCATTCCGGCGACTACCATTTCGTTAAGCGTATCTACGGTAAACAAATAATCGTATTTTTTATCTTCCAGAATATGTTCTTTTACCGTAATGTCTTTTATGGAGAAAATAGCGATATCCAGACAGGCTTTTAAATTTTGGATTGCAGGAAAAAGTCCTTCTTTCAACAGCTGTAAATCCCTGTGGTAACCACTTGGAAGGTTATTGGTGATTAAAGTAATTTCGTAAGGCAAGGCCTGAATTTTGTTGCATTTTCCTCTGATTAATTCAAATACATCCGGGTTTTTCTTGTGCGGCATAATACTCGAACCTGTGGTAAGATGTGAGGGCAAGCCAATAAAATCAAAGTTCTGGCTCATGTACAAACACACGTCCATGGCAAATTTTGACAAGGTTGCTGCTACGCTGCTCATGGCAAAGGCTACTGTTTTCTCGGCTTTTCCACGGCTCATCTGAGCGGCAACGGCATTGAATTTTAACGTTTCAAAACCCAATTCCTGAGTCGTAAATGTTCTGTTGATAGGAAACGAACTCCCGTAACCTGCGGCTGAACCCAACGGATTCTGGTCTACAATTTTTCCTGCTGCATTCAGCATGGTGATATCGTCAATCAGGCTTTCGGCGTAAGCAGAAAACCACATTCCGAAAGAGGAAGGCATTGCAATCTGCAAATGTGTATATCCCGGCAATAATGCATTTTGATGTTTTTCTGCGGATTCCATCAGTAAATCAAAAAGTGTTTTGACCTGCTCTTTTAAGGCTTTGACTTCGTCTTTCAGATACAAATGTACATCCACCAAAACCTGATCGTTACGCGATCGGGCGGTATGAATTTTTTTTCCGGCATCACCCAGTTTTACCGTTAATAAATATTCGATTTTAGAGTGAACATCTTCAAAGCTGTCTTCGATGATGAAGTTTCCTTTTGCGATATCTGCGATGATTTCGTTTAATGCTTCGACTAAAGAATCCGTTTCTTCTGCGGTCAGCAAACCAATTTGTCCCAGCATTTTGGCGTGTGCAATAGAGCCTAATGCGTCGTATTTTGCCAGAACCAAATCGAGATCCCTATCGTTTCCAACAGTGAATTGTTCGATTTGTTTGTCTGTTGGTATTCCTTTTTCCCAAAGTTTCATAACTTAGATTTTTAGACTTCTTAGATTATTGGATATTTAGACTCTTTAGACTATTAGATTTTTGATCTTATTTTCTAATTATTCCTAAATGCCGTTGTTTATACTTTTGGTTTTGTAGCCCCGATAGCAGTGAAAATCCTTTTATTTTTTTCTTTAAAAAATAAAAGATTGGAACGGATAGCGGGATTAGCTCCTACTCCTTAGACTTCGCTCAGGACGACAATTATAATTTAAAGAAACCGGTTAGTATTTTGATGTACAAATCGACTCCTTCCTCAATTTCACTGATAAAAATAAACTCATCTGCCGAATGTGACCGCAGCGTTTCCCCGGGTCCCAGTTTTAAAGACTGACAGCTCAAAACCGACTGATCTGAAAGCGTTGGCGATCCGTAAGTCGTTCTTCCCAAAGCGATTCCGGCCTGAACTAAGCCGTGCGCAACCGGGATGGATGAAGCATTTAAATGCATTGATCGAGGGGTAACTTCGGCGTTAATATTGGCTTTAACGACGTCAAGGATTTCAGTGTTGGAGTAACAGTCGGTTACCCGGATATCTACCACCAGATCACATTCAGACGGCACCACATTATGCTGTTTTCCGGCACTGATCTGCGTTACGGTCATTTTAACGGGACCCAGAACTTCAGATACCTTGTCGAATTTATAATTTTTAAACCATTCCATTACGGGAATTGATTTGTATAAAGCATTATCGTCGTTTTGGTGTGCCGCATGGCTTGCTGTTCCCTTTACTTTTACATCCAGAACCAGTAATCCTTTTTCGGCAACAGCCAACTGCATTAAAGTGGGCTCGCCTACAATGGCGCAATCCAGTTCCGGCAAATGCTGTAAAACGCTGTTTAAACCACTTTTACCACTGCTCTCTTCTTCTGCAGAAGCTACTATTACTATATTGTAAGGTAAATTTTCGTTGTGATAAAAATGCACGAATGTGGCCAGTAACGAAACCAGACATCCTCCGGCATCATTGCTTCCTAAACCGAATAATTTGCCGTCTTTTTCGATTGCCTTAAATGGATCGTTGGTATACGCCTGATTGGGTTTTACGGTATCGTGATGAGAATTTAATAACAGTGTTGGTTTGGTTTCGTTAAAATATTTATTGAAAGCCCACACATTATTGTTTTCTCTTTTAAAAGGAATTTCGTTTTGACTGAACCAATTTTCTATTAAAAGTGCTGTTTGATCTTCTTCACTGGAAAATGAAGGGGTTTCAATCAGATTTTTTAATAATTGTATGGCTTCTTTGGTAAGCGTTTCTATATTCTTCATAGTGTATGTTCTGTGCCACGAAGGCTCGAAGTCACAAAGTTTTTAATTGATTCTTATTACCAATTGTGTGACAATTTTAATTTGCGCAAATTTCTTAAATTAATATTTAAAATGTCTTCGCTGGCTCTGTTTTTTTGCCACGAATTACACAAATTTGCACTAATTTTTTAAAAATTTTAATTCGCGGAAATCTGTGTAATTTGTGGCAACCTTTTATAATGTAATAGTGGTATGCAAAACATCAGGATTCTGAAGCATTTTGTGATGTCCGATTTTGATTTTCTGAACACCTCTTGCCAGACTATTGAAACAATTATCCAATTTGGGAATCATTCCGGAATGGATCACTTTTTCTGCTTTTAGTTTATGGTAAAGCTCTTCATTAATCGCTGTAATTACGGAGGAATCGTCTTCTGAATCCTGCAAAACGCCTTGTTTTTCAAAACAGTACGTTAACGTAACCTCAAAAACTTCAGACAAAGCGATTGACAATTCGCTTGCAATTGTATCGGCATTTGTATTTAGTAATTGTCCGTTTTTGTCGTGTGTAATGGCGCAGAAGACAGGAACAATTCCGTTTTCGAGCAATGTCGCCAGCAATTTTGTATTTACCTGCTTAACATCTCCCACAAAACCATAATCAATTGTCGGATGATTTCTTTTTGTTGACTGAATTAAATTTCCGTCAGCTCCTGAAAAACCAATGGCGTTATTGTCTTTCGACTGCAATTGTGCGACGATATGTTTATTGATCTGCCCGGCATAAATCATAACGACAACATCCAGCATCGGAGCGTCTGTTATACGTCGGCCTTCGATCATTTGCGGAACAAGACCAATACTTTCAGCCATTTTCGTAGCGGATTTTCCCCCTCCGTGGACTAACACTTTGTAGCCTTCAATTTTAGAAAAATCGGTTAAAAAATGTTCTAATTCGGTTGGATTGTCAATTATGTTTCCGCCTATTTTTATTACTGTTACCATTTTTTTAGGTTCAGAGGTCCAGAGGCTCAAAGGTTCAAAGGTTTTGATAAAGGTTTGATACCTTTGCTCCTTTGCAACTTTGCACCTTTGTGCCTTATTTATAACTTCTTTAAAATCTTCTGCAACACCAATTGTGCCGAATAGGTTCTGTTATTCGCCTGCTGAATTACGATTGAATTCTCGCTGTCTATCACTTCGTCGCTTACGATTACATTACGTCTTACGGGAAGGCAATGCATGAATTTTCCGTTGTTGGTCAATGCCATTTTCTCGGCGGTAACAGTCCACTCGGGATCAATGTTCGTTACTTTTCCGTAGTCGTTAAAATTACTCCAGTTTTTTACGTACACAAAATCGGCGTTTTCGAAAGCTTTGTTTTGGTCGTATTCGATTTTGCAGTCTTTGGTAATTTCCGGACTCAGTTCGTAGCCTTCCGGATGCGTGATCACAAAATCCATGTTTTTTTGCAGCTGCATCATTTCTACAAAGGAATTCGCTACTGCCTGAGGTAACGCTTTGGGATGCGGCGCCCACGAAAGCACTACTTTTGGTTTGTGTTCTGTCTTGTATTCCTCCATCGTGATGGCATCTGCCAGGGACTGAAGCGGATGACGCACAGCACTTTCCATGTTTACGATCGGCACTGTAGCGTATTTTAGGAATCCCGAAATAACCGTTTCGGCATAATCTTTTTCTTTATCTTCTAAACCTGCAAAAGCACGAATGGCAATAATATCACAGTATTGCGAAACTACTTCTGCCGCTTCCTTAATATGTTCCGAAGCTCCTGAATTCATTATGGCTCCGTCTTCAAATTCCAATGTCCAGCCTTCGTTGGTAAAGTTCATGACCATGACATTCATTCCCAGGTTTAAAGCTGCCTTCTGAGTACTCAGACGTGTTCTTAAACTCGGATTGAAAAATAACATTCCCAGTGTTTTATTTCTGCCTAAACTTTGATTTTTAAGCGGGTTCTTCTTGATTTTTAACGCGCTTCTTACCCATTTTGATAAGGAGTTGACATCCTGAATTGAAATATAATTCATAATTTTTTGTTTTATCGTTAATTTGTTTAACTGTTTAATTTGTTTTATCGATTAACCGAATTAACGATTAGACAAATAAACATTTTACACAATCTTTGTGAACGGAATTTCGTCCTTTAATGCTTTTAAAATAAAATTATCATCTAATCCGTTGACGATCCACGTTTCGATATGGGCCGCTTTTGCAATTCCGGCCGCTTCAATTTTGGACTGCATGCCACCGGTTCCGTGTGATGATTTTGACTCTCCGATTTCTTTTTCCAATACTTTTAAATCATTTACTATTCTAATGGTTTCCGGATTTTCATCGTGAATGGAATCCTTGGTGTAAATTCCGTTTGTATTCGTGGCAATAATCAGAATATCAACATTTAAAAGGACTGCCGTTAAAGCTGCTAATTTATCGTTGTCGCCAAACCGGATCTCATCTGTGGCAACGGTATCATTTTCATTAATAATCGGAATATAATTGTTTTCCACCAAAACGTTAATGGTATTGACAATGTTTACTTTCGACTGGTCTTTTTCGAAATCAGAATACGATAATAAACACTGTGAAGTCAATAATCCCAAATCACTGAAATTTTCATGGAAAATCCGCATTAAATGGGGCTGACCTATTGATGCCAGGGCTTGTTTTAGTGCAATTTCTTTTCCTTTGCTTTCCAGTTTTACAAATTGCCTGGCGGCTGCAATGGCTCCGGAACTCACAATTACAAACTCGTATTCTTTGTTGAGCGCAGCAATCTGCATTCCGATATCTTCAATCTTTCCCCGCGAAATATGATTGGTTTCCTTGGTTAAAGTATTACTTCCTATTTTTAATAAAATCCGCTTTTTTTCCATGTTATTGTCTTAACCGCAGTTTTTTTTAACCGCAAAGTGCGCAAGGTTTTTTTTTATGTTGTTTGTGTTTACAAACGCTAAGTTCGCAAAGCTAAATCTTTAATAAATTCCAATTTTTTAAAATTCCAAATTTCAATAGATTGAATAAAATTCCAATTATTACAATATCTCATTTGAAACTCCAAATTCCAATAAACAATCCAATTATCTAATTATCTCAATTATCAAATTATCTAATTTGCCCATCCCCATAAACATACCATTTATTCGTAACCAAATGTTGTAATCCAATGGGGCCCCTTTGGTGCAATTTATCTGTGCTTATGGCTAATTCTCCTCCTAAACCAAATTGTCCGCCGTCTGTAAAACGGGTTGAGGCGTTTTGATAAACGGCAGCGGTATCTACTGCGTCCATAAATTCCTGTGCTGCTGTATCGTCTCTGGTAATAATTACAGCCGAATGTCCGCCGCAATATTTGTTGATTTTTTCGATTGCCTTTTCCTCAGAATCAATGGTTCCGATGACAATTTTATAATCCAGAAATTCTTCATACCAGATAGCTTCATTTTGAAGTGTTGCTGTATCTTCGAAAGTTTTTAACGATTCATCCACAATAACTTCAACATTGTGTTCTTTTAATTCTTCTATTAAAATAGCGGTAAAACCTTCAAAGTTGGGCAATTTAGAATCTATTAAAACCTTATCAACTGCATTGCAGGCCGAAATTTTAGAGGTTTTGGCATTCAAAATTACTTTTAGTGCCAAATCTGTATCTGCTTTTTCGTGAACGTAAACAAAATTATTCCCGCGTCCGCTTACTATAACAGGACAAGTGGCGTGTGCTTTTACAAATTCAATTAGTTTTTCTCCTCCTCTCGGAACAATTAAATCTACTTTTTGAGTTGGTTTTTCTAAAAAAGCCTGAGTTTCTGTACGATTATAATTAAGATACTCCACCCAGTCTTTTGAAATTCCGTTTTCTTCTAAGGCCTGATGCCATAAATCAACAATTTTCAAATTAGACTTTAAAGCTTCTTTTCCTCCCTTTAACAAAATCTTATTTCCGGATTTAAAGGCAATTCCACCTGCCTCAATGGTGACATCGGGACGTGATTCGTAAATAATCAGTATCGTTCCGAAAGCAGCTGTTTTATTAATCACTTTAATTCCATTATCATGCACAAAATGAAAACGTTCTACTCCAACCGGATCTTCCTGGGAAGCCAGCTGATTCAGGGATAAAATCATCTCGTCGACTTTTTTATCATCTACTTTCAGGCGTTCTTCCATCGCTAAATCGGATCCATCGTACGCTTGCAAATCCTCGTGATTGGTGAGAATTATGCTGCTCCGCTCCTGCCCGACCAGCTTTACCATAGACCGCAAAACCAGATTTCGCTTTTCAATTGATAATAGATTCATTTTTTTTTTGGTTTAATTGGTTAAGTCGTTTAATCGTTAATTGTTTAACCGATTAAACGAATTAACAGTATATGGTAAACTTAGTTTTGAAGTTCTTTTAAACTTTCTTTTAAGGCTACAATAAACGTATCAATATCTGCTTTTTTGACTGTCAATGGAGGTAAAATTCTCAACAGGTTTTTATTGTTGGCACTTCCTGTAAAAATATGTTTCTCTATAATTAATTTCTTCCTCAAAGCCGCAACATCAAAATCAAATTCAATTCCCAGCATCAGCCCTTTTCCTTTTACCTTTTTGATTCCCGGAACTTGTTTGATCTGTTCTGCGAAATAAGCCGACACTTCATTTACATTTTTCTGTAAATCCAGTTTTTCGATTACATCCAGAACTGCAATTCCTGCGGCACAAGACAAATGGCTTCCGCCGAAAGTGGTTCCTAATAATCCGAAACTTGCTTCGAATTTTGGTGCAATTAAGATGGCTCCAACCGGAAAACCATTCCCCATTCCTTTGGCTACCGAAATAATATCAGCAGTGATTCCGTGATGTTGGAAAGCGAAAAATTTTCCGCTTCTTCCGTATCCTGATTGTACTTCGTCTAAGATCAGAACGACATCATGTTTTTTACATGCTTTTTCTAATGACTGAAAAAATTCAGTTGTACCTTCGTCTAAACCTCCAACGCCCTGAATCCCTTCGATAATTACTGCTGTAACATCTCCTTTAGCCAATTCAGCTTCAACTAATTCGATTTGGTTTAATGGTAAAAAAGTAACAACTTGCTGCGCATTTAATGGTGCAACAATCTTTTTATTATCGGTAACCGCAACGGCTGCAGAAGTTCTTCCGTGGAAAGAATTATCGAAAGCCACAACTCTTGATTTTCCATTGTGGAAAGAGGCTAATTTCAAAGCATTTTCATTGGCTTCAGCTCCGGAACTGCACAAAAATAATTCGTACTCTTCCAATCCGGATAGCTTTCCTAATTTCTGGGCCAATTCTACCTGCAAGGGATTCTGAATGGCATTCGAATAAAATCCCAAATGATCCAGTTGGTTTTTCAATTTGGCTACATAGTCAGGCTGTGTATGTCCGATCGAAATCACACCATGACCGCTGTATAAATCCAAATATTCTGTTCCGTTTTCATCTGTAATCGTGCAGTCTAAGGCTTTTACAGGGGTGATATTATATAGTGGGTATACGTTAAATAAGTTCATTTTTTTGTTTATTTTGTTTCAGGTTTCAGGTTTCAGGTTTCAGGTTGCTCACAGAACGTGAAACCTGAAACTTTAAGCTTGAAACTATTATTAAAATCCGCTTGGTTTCAAATGTAAACCTGTGGTTTCTTCTAATCCGAACATTAAATTCATATTTTGAATGGCTTGTCCCGAGGCACCTTTGGTTAAGTTGTCAATGACAGAAGTAATTAAAACCCGGTTTCCTTTTTTCAATAAGCTAATGATACATTTGTTGGTTTGCACAACTTGTTTCATATTGATATTGGTTGTTGTAACGGTTACAAATGGTTCGTTTTTATAGAACTCTTCGTATTTGGCAACCAATTGTTCAAGGCTATCGTCTGAAAGGGTATATAAGGTGGCGAAAATTCCTCTTGGGAAATCGCCTCGGTTGGGAATGAAAAGCAAATCACTTTCGAAATCATCCTGCAACTGAACTAAACTTTCTGAGATTTCTCCCAAATGTTGGTGTTCAAAAGCTTTATAATGCGACATATTATTATTTCTCCAGCTAAAATGAGAAGTATCGGAAAGTCCTACTCCAGCACCGGTACTTCCGGTTGTTGCATTAATATGAACATCATTGTTTAGCAGATTGTTTTTCGCCAAAGGCAATAATGCCAATTGGATCGCTGTGGCAAAACAACCCGGATTTGCAATATAATTCGCTTTTTTAATGTCTGATTTATTCAATTCCGGCAAGCCGTAGATAAAATCTTTTCCTTCAAAATGAGCATCCTTATTTAATCTGAAATCATTTCCTAAATCAATAATTTTGGTATGACCAGCAAATTGATTTTCCTGTAAAAACGAAATGGATTTTCCGTGGCCAAGACATAAAAAAACGACGTTTACATCCGGATTTATCACATCTGTAAAATTCATTTCGATATCTCCCATCAAATCATGGTGCGCCACAGAAAGTGGTTTTCCCGCATTTGTGGTACTGTAAACAAAATCAATTTTTACATTGGGATGATACATTAATATTCTGATGAGTTCTCCGGCCGTATAGCCCGAACCACCAATGATTCCGACATTAATCATGATCTAAATGATTTACAGATGAAAATATATTTTGGGCATTTCCTAAAATCTTAATAAATCCCTTTGCATCGTCAGACGTCCAGGCATTGTTCATTTCGCCGTACTGACCAAAACCGGTATTCATTAAATCATTATCAGATTCAATTCCGTCAAGCGAAAAATGATAGGGTTTTAGTGAAACAGTTACCACACCATTTACCGTTTTTTGTGTGTCCTGCAGGAAAGTTTCGATGTTTCTCATCACAGGATCTAAAAACTGACCTTCGTGGAATAACATTCCGTACCAGTTCCCCAGCTGCTCTTTCCAGTATTGCTGCCATTTTCCTAAAGTATGTTTCTCTAATAAATGGTGTGCTTTGATGATAATTAAGGGCGCTGCAGCTTCAAAACCAACTCTTCCTTTAATTCCGATAATCGTGTCACCTACGTGAATATCCCTTCCAATAGCAAAAGTATTGGCTAATTTTTCAAGAGCCACAATGTTATTGGATGGTTTATCAAACTGACCGTTTAAACCCACTAATTCTCCTTGTTCAAAATGTAATCTTACTTTTTCTTCTCCTTCTTTTTGCAATTGCGAAGGATAAGCGTCACCAGGTAATGGCTGGCTGGAAGTTAGCGTTTCTTTTCCTCCAACACTGGTTCCCCAAAGTCCTTTATTGATTGAATATTGTGCTTTTTCCCAAGAGTAATGAACGTCGTTTTTAGACAAATAATCCACTTCTTCCTGTCTTGAAAGTTTCAAATCTCTAATTGGTGTAATGATTTCAATTTCAGGAGCAATGGTCTGGAAAATCAAATCAAAACGAATCTGATCATTTCCTGCACCTGTACTTCCGTGTGCGATGGCGCTTGCTCCCACTTTTTTAGCATATTTTATGGCTTCAATAGCCTGAAAAACACGCTCTGCACTTACTGATAACGGATACGTATTGTTTTTTAATACATTTCCGAAAATCAAATATTTTATGGCTTTATCGTAATATTTATCTACAATTGTCAGGTTGGCGTGTTGTGCACTTCCTAATTCGTAGGCTCTTTTTTCAATTGCTTCCAATTCTTCAGCATCAAATCCGCCTGTATCTACAAGTACGGTATGAACTTCGTATCCTTTTTCGTTTTTTAAATATTTCAAACAATACGAGGTATCTAATCCTCCACTATAAGCTAATACAACTTTTTTCATTTTTTATAATTTAGGCTAATACTTTCGTATATAGCAAGTTTGAGATTTCTTTTTTATGGATATTCTTAGGGCAATAAAATAAAAGACAGAATTTTATTTAAGAATAAGGCTTGTTTTATCTTTCTTAACCGGTTCAGAACGGCCTCATTGAAAGGATGTCTTGGCGGATCTTTTTGTTTTTCTTTCGGATCGTACAGCATTCCGGTGCAAAGACACATTTTGTTTTCTTTGCTTTTCAGGATTTCATAATTGGTGCAGGTTTTACAGCCCGACCAAAAACTCGGATCAGTGGTAAGTTCAGAGAAAGGAACCGGTTTATATCCTAAATCAGAGTTGATTTTCATTACTGCCAAACCGGTAGTGATTCCAAATATTTTGGCATCAGGATATCTTTCCAGCGAATAATCAAAAACTTTTGATTTTATCTTTTTGGCTAAACCTAAACTTCTGTAATCCGGATGTACAATTAACCCCGAATGTGCTACAAATTTTCCGTGCTGCCAGCTTTCGATATAACAAAAACCTGCAAATTTTCCATCTGCCAGAGCAATCATCGCATCACCATTCGACATTTTTTTCTGAATGTATTCGGGAGTTCTTTTAGCAATCCCCGTACCTCTTAGCAAGGCCGATGATTCTATTGTATCGCAAATTTCCTGCGCATACTTAAAGTGTTCTTCCTGAGTTACAACAATAGAGATCTTCATTTCAATAGTTGAAGTTAGAGTTAAAAATTAAAACGTATTGTTTCGTCTGAAATCTAAAAATCAATCCAATAAAGTTAAGCAAAACAAAAGTAACATACTCTAAATCAAAAAGTTGATCATGGAAGAGATTAAAACAATATGTGCTTTCAGGATATGTTTGTCCAGTGGACAAATGATGTGATTTCAAAATAGAAAATGAATATAAATAAATACGCGGCGAAAAACTCAGTGAATACTATAGAGATAGCATCCGTACTTCGGGAGAAGTACCAGGTGAGTTTGTCCGTGACAAAGAAGTTGTATGTAAACTTATTTTATTCATCGGGGCAAAAGTACACTATTTTTTTATTCACAAAACAAAAAAATAAAATTCTAACATTTTTTTATGGTAATGTGATTTTTTTTTGAAGGTGTTAAGATGGTAAGGTACTAAGGTGCTGAGTTTATTTGTTGGCCTGAAAGGATTGTGCGGGTCAATACTGCAAACCGAGACTGAGACTGAAGACTGTGACTGAAGACTGTGACTTGAAAACTGAAACAAAAAAACCCGATAGCAACAAAGTCACTACCGGGTTTTAACTATTTGTAATTTACAGCTTAATTCTTAGTAAACGGAATTACCTGACCATTTCCTAAAATAATCATATCGAGACCCGTTTTAGCTTCGTTAAATTTAAATTTCAGACCAGCTCGTTTGGATTGAAAAGTATCTTTTTCGTTTGCAACCGGTTCAACAGAAAACTTAGGGAAATTTGTTATTTCTACATTCAGAACACTGTTTTTCTCTGTGATTTCAATTTTCAAAGGTGCTTTTGCTGTGGAATAAGTTCCAATATATCCGTCCAGAATAATATCTTTTTCCAGCAAACCTTTTCCTGCTGTCCAGACATTGTTACTTTCGTTATAATCCGGGAAAACATGGTCAGGATCCAGCGTTATACTTTCGATTTCTTCGGTAGAATTATGTTTGAATGACCAGTTATTATTACGTTGCCAGATTTCAACCGGTAACTTAACTCTCGTTACTTTTCCGCTTTTTGTTTTCACATCCAAAACAATTGGCATTGGCATTTTGTCAAAATTTTCGACTGTAATTACAGTTCCTTTCGCAGGATCATTTTTTACATATTTAACGGAATTAACACCCTGATCAAAACGCCAGTTGTTTACGAACCAGCTTCTCCAGAACCAGCTTAGATCCTCACCGGCGACATTTTCAATTGTTCTGAAAAAGTCATCAGGAGTCGGATGTTTAAAAGCCCAGCGCTCTACATAAGTACGCAATGCTTTATCGAAACGTTCTTCTCCAAGAACTTGTTCTCTTAAAATCGTTAATCCGGCACTTGGCTTGAAATAACACAAAGTACCAATATTAGCTTCCTTCATATTATCCGGAGAACTCATGATCGTTTCCAGTGTCGGACTCGTTAAGCCTTCTGCATCCTGATGTAAATCGGAAGCTTTTTGCTTGTATTCCCCGTTGTTAAAATCAACAGAACTTACAGAGTTGATAAAGGTATTGAATCCTTCGTCCATCCAGGCAAATAAACGCTCATTTGATCCTACAATCATAGGAAACCAAATATGTCCGAACTCGTGATCTGTAACTCCCCACAAATCATCTCCTTTAGATTTCCATCCGCAGAAAACAATTCCGGGATATTCCATTCCTCCTTCATTTCCTGCTACGTTTGTAGCGGCTGGATAAGGATATTCAAACCATCTTTTAGAATAATGTTCAATTGAAGATTTTACATATTCTGTTGAACGTCCATAAGCATCATTTCCGGCACTTTCTACAGGATAAGCTGATAATGCCAATGATTTTTTACCACTTGGCAAGTTTATTTTCGCTCCGTCTAAAATAAAAGCCGGAGAGGATGCCCAGGAGAAATCACGTGCATTTTTAATTTGATAGTGCCATGTTTTTTCAGCCGTTGCATTTGTATTTGCCGTGGCAGCAACTTCTTCAGCAGAACGGATTATAACTGTTTTATCACTTTGTTCAGCTTCTTTGTAACGTTTCAATTGCTCTGCGGAAAGTACTGCAGCACCATTTAACAACGCTCCGGATGCTACTACATAATGATTGGCAGGTGCTGTAATTTTTACATCAAAATCACCGTACTCCAGATAAAACTCAGAAGCTCCTAAATAAGGTGCGGTATTCCAGCCTCTCACGTCATCATATACACACATACGCGGGTACCATTGTGCAATGGTAAATATTTTACCGTTTTTAGTTTCTAAAACCCCCATTCTGTCTGATCCTTCAAAGGGAGCAATGAATGAATATTCTATTTTAATTTTTATAGCTCCTCCTTTTGAAGCCAGTTCTTTAGGAAGGAAAATTTGCATTCTGGTATCTGTAATGATATATTTTGCAACAGTCTCCGTTTTATCCTTTCCTGTGGAAATTACTTTTACTGATTTAATTTTATTTCCACCGTCAAAAACCTGTCCCTGGGCACCATTACGGCTTCCTGTTAAAGGTACAACAGCGTTTCCTCTTGAATCTTCTTTGAATAAATTCTGGTCTAAATTCAGCCAAAGAAAAGACAGTTTATCAGGACTGTTATTCGTATAAGTAATCTCATCTGTACCTACAAGTTCATTTGTAGTACCGTTTAATTTTACCGTTAATTGATAGTCTGCCCTGTTCTGCCAGTACTCAACGCCCGGCTGACCGCTTGCAGAACGGGTTGGTGTACCATTTTTGGTATAAAAATGCGGAGCGAATGCATCATGGTAATTGTAATTATTAACTGGATTTGCTGCTGTTGTAGCTGGCGTTTGTTGCGCCCAAACAGAAGAAATCCCAACAAATAAAGCCATGGTCAATAAGGCTTTTGAGGAATGCTTTTTCATATTTTTTAGCTGTTTATGTAGCAAATTAATGAAAAAAAAAGCTATATACAGAGAAAAACCAAAGCTTATATTTAATTTTAGCAAAATTTTATCAAAAAAATAATTTCAGCCATTTTCCAAAAAAAATAAATTTTATAAAATATATTTACATTTAATTAAAACTAACTTATTTCAATTTTACTATTTTGAATACAACCATCTCAAATTCAAGTTTAAAAGCTTCGATAAAACAGGCCGGGGCAGAACTATTTTCGATAACAGACCATCAGAATAACGAATATATCTGGGAAGGCAATCCTGCTTTTTGGGCTAAACACTCTCCGGTGCTTTTTCCTATTGTAGGAACCTTAAAAAACAATACCTATACTATTAGTGGCAAAGAATATCAGCTGCCAAGACACGGTTTTGCGCGTGATATGGAATTTGAATTAATAGCTCAAACAGAGAACAGCGCTGTTTTTTCGTTACAATCAAACACCGAAACCCTTCAAAAATATCCTTTTGAATTTGAATTACAACTCATATATACTTTAGAAGAAAAAGAACTGACTATTGGTTATAAAGTAATCAATAAAGGGAATCATCCTCTTCCGTTCTCCATAGGGGCTCATCCTGCAATTGCTTTACCGGGTGCTTTTGAAAAATATTCGTTTAAGTTTGAAAAAGAGGAACTGTTAAAGTATAATCTTCTTGAAAATGATTTAATCTCCGACCGGACTGAGGTACTCGAAAAGACAGCTAATGTCGTTCATTTAAGGTATAAGCTATTCGAAAATGATGCTTTGGTATTTAAAACACTGGCATCTAATTCTATTACTATTCTTGAAAACAATATCCCTTATGTTAAGGTTCATTTTAAAGATTTTCCAAGTTTAGGGATCTGGACCAAAGAACAGGCTCCGTTTGTCTGTATCGAACCCTGGTTTGGCTATTCTGATACAGCCGGAAACTCCGGTGATTTATTCCAAAAAGAAGGAATTGTGGTTTTAGAGGCAAATCAAACATTCGATTCGAAATTCAGTATCCAAATTTTACAATAAAAAACATGTTAGAATTTAATTTTACACCATTTCCAATCATAGAGACGGAACGTTTACTTTTAAAAAGAATTACTAATGATGATGTAGACGAAGTTTTCGAATTACGTTCGAATCCCGAAACAATGAAATATATCCCGAGACCTTTAGTAAAATCTACTGAAGATGCGCTTGAACATATTGCAATGATTGAAGAAAAAATTGTGACGAATGTTGGAATAAACTGGGGAATTACATTAAAAGATAACCCGAAATTGCTTGGAATAATTGGCTTCTACAGAATGCAGCCTGAAAATTACCGCGCTGAAATCGGTTATATGCTATCACCTGAATTTCATGGAAAAGGAATCATTCCCGAAGCTGTAAACAGATTAATCCGTTACGGCTTTGATGATTTAAAGCTACATTCTATTGAAGCTGTTATTGATCCTGAGAATTTTGCTTCAGAAAAGGTTTTGCAAAAATGTGGTTTTGTTAAAGAAGCGCATCTGAAAGAAGCAGAGTTTTACCAAGGCGTATTTCTGGACAAAGTAATTTATTCATTACTAGACAAATAACTTATTGTAAAAAATATCCAGTGAATAAAACCTGTTAAAATTATTTTTTACACAACAGTCTGCTATGGTATTGCGTTATATTTGCACGCGAAATAAGCAATTGAAGCTTATTTTACTCCTGAAAAATCAATTTATGAAAAAAGCCTTAATTCTGTTTGTTCTTTTCTTATCAATTCAGTCGCAAAGTCAGACGTATTTAAAATTTAATGCTGCTACGGCTGTCGTTCTGATACCAAATATAGGTATTGAAACCAGTATTGGCGAAAAGACGACCTTTAGTGTTGATGTTATGGCTTCTTTTTGGGATTCCTTTGACGGGCATAACCCAATGAAATTTTATACCCTGACTCCTGAAGTTCGTTATCATTTTAAAGAAAAATACAATGGATTCTATGTGGGTGGACATATAGGACCGGACATTTATGAACTTCAAAAATGGAATTATTTTGAAACCAATAAATACGAACACGGTTTTGGATACCGAATGGGAGTTACGGTTGGATACAACATCAAACTGAATGATAAATTCCTACTGGATATTTTTGCCGGAGGCGGATGGCATCAGGGATTTTATCACGGATACTACAATGACGGAACTCCTGGCAGATATGAAAAAGCTCAAAACTGGAACAAAAGTGGTGAATGGCTTCCTTACCGCGGAGGCGTGATGCTTTCTTACAAGTTAAATTAATTCCTGAACTTCGGGATTGATTTTATATATAAATCTTCTACTTTTTTTCGTGCCCAATCTGTTTTTCTTAAAAAAGTAAGACTCGATTTGACACTCGGATTTGAAGTAAAACATTTTACAGGAATCAATTCTGCCAGAGTATCAAAACCATAGTGATCTGCTAATTTTTCGACTATAGTTTTTAGTGTAATTCCATGCAAAGGATCTTTAGAATGATTTTCCATCTTATATTTTTAAATAATACTAAAAAGACCGTACTCTAAAAAAGCACGGTCTTTCTTTTTTTACAAAATTAGCAAATTGGAACCAATATCATCCCTTAACAATTAGAATATAAATTTAAATCCAAAAGAAAGTGGCGATGTAAGGTTAGGGCTGCTTCCGCCCAAAGCGCTATTATAAAACGGATCAACACTGGCAACGTGCGCTAATCCAAAATTGGTTACTGTGGTTTTCTCTCCTGTTTTTGGATCCAGGGTTGTTGAAGTGAAATTAGCCAGGTCATAAGAGAATTCCACAGAGAAATTTTTAGTTACGAAATAATCGAATCCTCCGGATAATGCTAACCCGAATTGTGTAACCTTTAAGTCGCTTTGTTTTTCTTTTCCTGTGATAACCGGTGCTGCCAGCTGACCGAAGAAATACAGTGAACCTGCAACATTCCAATATTTTCTTGCCAATGGTTCAATAACTATCAAATCAGTTTTTGCAGCAGTTCCTTTGTCCGAATCTGCTTTTATGTTAATATAACCGAAACCAGCTCCTACAGCAACAGAAGGGGTAACAAATGTCCCCACAATTGGCAGTACCGATAAATTGGTATTTTTTACATCTGCTGTTTTTGTTTGCTGGTAACCAAATTGAGAGGTGGCAAACCACGCTCCTTTTAATCCCTGATTTACTTCCTGTGCTTTTGCTGTCAAACCAATTAACGCGATACTAATCAGTGCTACAATTTTTTTCATGATAAAGTTTATTTTAAATTACAGAACAAACTTAATCGTAAGGTTTTTCTCGGAAACTGATTAAAGTCATAGATTAAAAAAAATTTAATTATCTTTAATTTCCTCAAAGTTTTTCATTTTTATTTTACCTTTGCATCTATGTTAAAATCAGTCAATATACTTAATAAAAGGGCGCGTTTCGATTACGAGATAATCGATACCTATACTGCCGGAATTGTTTTATCCGGAACCGAAATCAAATCTATCCGTCTGGGAAAAGCAAATATTACCGAAAGTTTTTGTGAATTCAGTGGCATAGAACTTTTTGCTATCAATACCTACATAGAAGAATATACGTTTGGAAATCAGTTCAACCATAAATCCAGAAGCGAGAGAAAATTACTTTTAAACAAAAAAGAATTAAAAACACTTCATAAAAATGTTCAGGCAAAAGGATTGACGATTGTTCCTTTGAAATTATTCACTAACGAAAAAGGACTGGCCAAACTGCAAATCGGCCTTTGCAAAGGGAAGAAAAACTACGACAAACGCGAATCCCTTAAAGAACAGGATACTAAACGTGACCTGGACCGAATTAAGAAAGCTTATAATTAAGACATTATCTTTCTTTCTAAACTAAAATTAATTAGTTTAAAAAAAATAATGTCTTTTTGATGTTATTTTTTTTTATCGAATAAAAATGACTAAATTTGTCAAGACAATTACAAACATGATAAAAGATGAAAACACTTCTTAAAAATGCAAGAGAGCAAAAAGGCTTAAAAACTCGTGAAGTGGCACAAATTCTTGGCATTGATCAGGCTTTAATAAGCAAATTTGAATCAGGGACAAGAAAACCAACAAAAGATCAGATTTCAAAATTATCCAAATTATTAGAAATCGATTATGAAACTTTGATGATCGCCTGGCTGAAGGAAAAGATTCTTTATGAAATTGGCGATGATGAGTTTGCCTTAAAAGCTTTAATGGTAGCCGAGCAGGAAATTAAATACAATAGAACGGTTTCAAAATTAAAAATCTCTGCCACTTTGGAAAATCTTTTAAAAGAGATAGATCTTTTAAAAGCAAAACTAGATAATTATCGTCAATTTGACAGTTACAGAATTACTCAGGCTCTTGAATTAGAGTATACATTTGAAAGCAATCGAATTGAAGGAAATACGATGACTTTGCGTGAAACTGATATGGTCATCAACGAAGGTTTAACTATTTCCGGCAAAAGCATGCGGGAACACCTGGAAGCGATTAATCATCAGGAAGCCATTGGGTTTATTAAGGATTTGATGCAGAGAAACGTTACCTTAAACGAACGTGATCTTTTGTCCATTCATAATTTAATTCTTCGTGGTATCATCCCGGAAGACGCTGGTCGTTACAGAAAGGTTCAGGTTATGATAAAAGGGAGCTCCCATATGCCGCCGCAACCCTATATGGTCAGCAAAGCAATGGAAGATTATTTTATTTGGTATGAAATCAATAAAAACAAATTGCATCCTGTTATTCTGGCAGCTGAAATGCATGAACGTCTTGTTACTATTCATCCTTTCATCGATGGAAATGGGCGGACTTCCCGTTTGGTTATGAATTTAATTTTATTGCAAAAAGGTTATATCATTGCCAATATAAAAGGCGATTATGATAGCCGAATGCAATATTATCAAAGTTTAGAAACGGCTCAAACCAAAAACAATAAAGAAGATTTTTTACTTTTTATTGCTCAGATAGAAAAAGAAAACTTAGAGAGATATATTGGTATCATTGCTCAATAAAACAAAAAAACACTAATTTACATCATGTAGATTAGTGTTTTTTTTTTGTTTATAGAATCTAATTTTTATCTTCGAGTAAAGGAACAAACCGAAATTCTCCAAACTCATGTTTTTCAAACTGAGTTTCATTTTTGCGTATTAGCAAAGTCATAATCTGAACGTCCTCCCCTAGCGGAATCACAAGTCTTCCTCCTATTTTCAACTGTGCCATAAGGGGCTGCGGGATAAAAGGAGCCCCTGCCGTAACAATAATACTGTCAAAAGGAGCATGATTCGGTAATCCTTTATATCCATCTCCAAAAGAAAGATGTTTTGGACGAATGTTTAATTTCGGGAATAAATTTGAAGTCGCTTTAAACAATTCATTCTGCCTTTCAACACTGTAAACTTTGGCTCCAAGCATAAACAAAACTGCCGTCTGATACCCGGAACCGGTGCCAATTTCAAGAATTTTATGGTCTTTTTTAACTTCTAACAACTGTGATTGAAAAGCTACCGTATAAGGTTGCGAAATAGTTTGTCCGGCCCCGATAGGAAATGCCTTATCCTGATAAGCATAGTCTTCAAAACTGGAGTTAAGAAAAAGGTGTCTCGGGATTTTTTTTATCGCATCCAGAACGGCTCTGTCAGTAATTCCTTTTTGTTCTAAAGTGCTTACTAATTGATTACGAAGTCCTTGATGTTTGGCAGTATCTTTCAAAATTGATTTATTTTATTTTGGTAAAATTAATAAACTTAATAGTAAATCAAATATTGATTTTTAATTATTAAATCGCTAAATCTTTAATGCATTAACTTTTACTTTCAACAAATAAATTATATTTTTGTTTAAAATACATTATCATGTTAAAAGTGGGAGTTTTAGGTGCTGGTCATCTTGGTAAAATACATTTACGTTTATTACAACAATCTGACAAATATGAATTAGTTGGATTTTACGACGAAAATCAGGAAAATGCCGAAAGAATTTCAAAAGAATTTGGCTATAAAAACTTCAGCACTATCGCAAAATTAATTCACGCTGTTGATGTAATCGATATTGTAACGCCTACGCTTTCACATTATAAATGTGCAAAGGTGGCGATCAAATCCGGAAAACATATTTTTATAGAAAAACCTATTGCCAATACGGTTGATGAAGCCGAAGAAATTATTGCTTTAGCCAAAGAATACAATGTAAAAGGCCAGGTAGGTCATGTCGAGCGTTTTAATCCCGCTTTTATTGCGACCAAAAATATGATCGAAAACCCGATGTTTATAGAAACACATCGTCTGGCTGAATTTAATCCGCGTGGTACTGATGTTCCTGTAGTTTTAGATTTGATGATTCACGATATCGACGCGATCTTAAGTGTTGTAAATTCAAAAGTCAAAAACATTAATGCGAGCGGTGTTTCTGTAATTAGTGAAACCCCGGATATTGCGAATGCCAGAATTGAATTCGAAAATGGATGCGTAGCCAATTTGACGGCAAGCAGAATTTCGATGAAAAACATGCGTAAAACCCGGTTCTTCCAAAGAGATGCCTACATTTCCGTTGATTTCTTAGAGAAAAAATGTGAAGTAGTCCGCATGAAAGATGCTCCTGAAGTTCCGGGAGATTTTGATATGATCCTGCAAAATGCCGAAGGCGTTAAAAAACAAATCTATTTCACCAATCCTGATGTAGAACAAAACAATGCTATTTTAGATGAATTGGAATCATTTGCACACGCAATTAGTACTGATACTACACCAGTTGTAACACTGGAACAGGCTACTGACGCTTTACGTGTAGCTTATCAGATTATTGATTGTTTCGAAAAATAACACAAAATATAACTCTTATTTTTTAAGGTTTAAAGTTGGCCCAAAACCCGCTTTAAACCTTAACTTTTAAAATTTAAATACCAAAATTAAATGAAAACTATAGCTGTAATCGGTGCAGGAACCATGGGGAACGGAATTGCCCATACTTTTGCACAAAGTGGTTTTGTTGTAAAACTTATTGACGTTTCAGAAAAATCATTAGACAAAGGAATGGCAACTATTGCTGCCAATCTGGATCGAATGCTGGCAAAAGGAACTATTTCGGCCGAAGAGGTTGCCAAAACAATCACCAATATTATTACTTATACTGATATAAAAGACGGTGTAGTTGGCGCCGATTTGGTAGTGGAAGCGGCCACTGAAAATGTGGAATTAAAACTGAATATCTTCAAACAATTAAATGAAGCCTGCTCACACAATACTATTTTAGCAACGAATACTTCTTCTATTTCCATTACACAAATCGGAGCTGTAGTGGCACATCCTGAAAGAGTTATCGGAATGCATTTTATGAATCCGGTGCCGATTATGAAATTGGTAGAAATTATTCGTGGTTACAATACCAGCGATGAAGTAACAAAAATCATCATGGATTTATCTGAAAAATTAGGTAAAACTCCAGTTGAAGTAAACGATTATCCGGGTTTTGTGGCAAACAGAATTCTGATGCCTATGCTAAACGAGGCCATTGAAACGTTATATAATAAAGTAGCGGGTGTTTACGAAATTGACACGGTAATGAAATTAGGGATGGGACACCCAATGGGACCGCTTCAGTTAGCTGATTTTATTGGACTTGATGTTTGCCTGGCAATTTTGAATGTCATGTACGAAGGTTTCAAAAATCCTAAATATGCGCCTTGCCCTTTATTGGTAAATATGGTACGTGCAGGAAAACTGGGTGTGAAATCCGGAGAAGGTTTTTATGATTACAGCGAAAGTAAAAAAGCAGAGAAAATTTCTAAGCAATTTATCCTTTCATAAAAGAAAACAACATGTCAATCGCCTCAAATTTAGATTCTATAAAAGCTTCTTTGCCGGAAAACGTAACTTTGGTTGCCGTTTCCAAAACAAAACCTGTAGCCGATTTAATGGAAGCTTACGAAACCGGTCAGCGTATTTTTGGAGAAAACAAAATCCAGGAAATGGCTGATAAGTGGGAACAAATGCCAAAAGATATTCAATGGCACATGATTGGTCATGTGCAAACAAATAAAGTCAAATTTATGGCTCCGTTTGTAAGTTTGATTCACGGTATTGACAGTCTGAAATTATTGCAGGAAATAAACAGACAGGCATTAAAAAACAACAGAATAATAGACTGCCTGCTTCAAATACATATTGCTGAAGAAGAAACTAAATTTGGTCTTGATGAAAATGAATTGAATTTACTTTTATCTTCACCAGAATTCAAAGAGATGAAAAATATTCGTATCTTAGGATTAATGGGAATGGCAACATTTACAGAAGACCAAAACCAGATTAAAAAAGAATTTATACATTTAAAGTCTATTTTTGATTCATTAAAAAATCGTGACGAATATGGTAAAGGCGCACTGCAATACGTCTCTACTATTTCCATGGGAATGTCCGGAGATTATCAACTCGCAATAGAATGCGGAAGCACCATGGTTCGAATTGGAAGCAGCATTTTTGGAGGGAGATAATTTTCAAAACCACATATCGTAAGACACACTGCAGTGCGCCTCTACAGAAAACTGAATACTAAAAACTGAGACTGAACACTGAATTTGTACGCAATACTAGACATAGAAACTACCGGAGGCCAGTTTAACGAAGAAGGAATTACTGAAATCGCCATTTATAAATTTGATGGACATGAAGTAATTGACCAATTCATTAGCCTTGTCAATCCTGAAATTCCGATTCAGCCATTTGTGGTGAAATTAACCGGAATAAATAATGCTATGCTCCGTTCTGCTCCAAAATTTTTTGAAGTAGCCAAAAGAATCATAGAAATTACTTCCGACTGTATTATCGTAGCACACAACGCTTCTTTTGATTACCGGATTTTACGTACTGAATTCAGACGCTTAGGCTATGATTTTGAAGCCCGCACGCTTTGTACAGTAGAACTGGCCAAGAAATTAATTCCGGAACAGCCTTCTTATAGTTTAGGAAAATTAGTGCGTGCACTTGGAATCCCTATGGCAGACAGACATCGCGCCAGTGGTGACGCTATGGCAACGACCAAACTGTTCAAAATGCTTTTGGAAAAAGATTTGGAAAAAACCATTGTAAAAGATTTCATAAAGCTGGAAGTAGAAAAAGGAATTGCGCCCAAATTTCTCGACCTTTTATCACAAATGCCTACAAAAACAGGTGTTTATTACATTCACAACCAAGGTGGTACTCTAATTTACATCGGCAAAAGCCAAAACATTAAAAAAAGAGTTAATCAGCATTTTACCGGAATAACAACAAAAAGCAAAAAAATACAGGCTGAAGTTTTTACCATCACTTATGATGAAACCGGAAGCGAATTGATTGCACTGCTAAAAGAAAGCGAAGAAGTAAAAATAAACAGACCAAGATACAATCGTTCACAGCGAAAAACAATATTCCCGTATGCCTTATACGCCGAAAAAGACAGTAATGGATATTTGAATCTAAAACTCGGAAAAGCGGACGGCCGTAAAAAAGAAATCACCTCTTACGCAAGTTTACAGGAAGGAAAAAATGCCCTTTTCAAATATACTGCCAAATATAATTTGTGCCAGAAACTTACAGGATTGTATGTGGCTAAAAAAGAGTGTTTCCAGTATAAAATAAAAGAATGTGACGGGGCCTGTATTGGTGAAATAACTCCTGAAGTATACAATGCCAGGGTTCAGCAATTCATCGCAGAAAACAGCTTCGACAATAAGAGCATGATTTTGCTTGACAGAGGCCGAAACATAAATGAAAGAAGTGCCATTTTAATCGAGAACGGCGTTTATAAAGGATATGCCTTTTATGATCTAAATTATCAGGTTACCAATATTGAAATTCTGAAAAACATCCTTATTCCGATGCAAAACAATCGTGATGTCAAAAATATTATTCAGAGCTATATCCGAAAAAGCAAATCGATTAAAATTCTTCATTTTTAATACTTACAAACTTTACGTATCTTCGTAGGGATGACAAAAAATAAATCAAAATACGAGATTTTCAGGGAAAAAATAAAAATCATTCTCTACGGAACCAACACGATTATGGGGCGTATGTTCGATTTAGTACTTCTTGGACTAATACTCCTGAGTGTTATTCTCGTGATGCTGGATACCGTAGAAGGAATAAATCAAAAATACCATTCGCAGCTGCTAATTTGTGAATGGATCATTACCATATTCTTTACCATTGAATATCTTTTGCGTATTCTTGCCATTCAAAAGCCGCTGAAATACGTTTTTAGTTTCTACGGAATTATCGATTTAATGGCTATACTGCCTATGTATATGTCGATTTTTTTTCCTGCAACGAATATTCTGACCATCGTAAGGGTTTTACGTTTTTTCAGATTGTTCAAAATCCTGCACATTCCGCAAATTTCCCATCAGTCCTTCCAATTAAAAGAAGCACTTGAAGCCAGTAAAGAAAAAATTCTTGTTTTTATCTATTTTGTGGTGATAAGTGCAGTCATTATCGGTGCATTAATGTATGTCGTTGAAGGCAAAGAAAGCGGCTTCACCAGTATTCCTGTTGGCATTTACTGGTCCATCGTAACCCTTACAACAGTTGGTTACGGAGATATATCACCGGCAACACCTTTAGGCCAGTTTTTAGCATCGTTAGTGATGATTATGGGATACGGAATTATTGCAGTTCCCACAGGAATTGTAACGGCAGAATTTGCCAAAAACAGTTTGAAAAATAATACCGTAAGCACAAAAAGGGCTTGTCGGAAATGTAATTCACAGGTACACTTCGACAACGCGAAATATTGCTATGAGTGCGGAACAGAATTACCAAAATAACTCCGGAATTTTCGTTTCCATCCGGGCCAAAAAAATATGAAATATCTGATTACTATTGTAGGACCAACAGCCATAGGAAAAACATCCTTAAGCATTGCTTTGGCACAACATTTCAAATGTGAGATAATATCTTGTGACAGTCGTCAGTTTTTTAAAGAAATGACCGTTGGTACTGCCGTTCCGAATGAAGAAGAATTACAATCGGCCCAACATCACTTTATTCAGAATAAATCGATATTCGAAAATTATACTGTCGGCGACTACGAAAAAGAAGCCCTTATCAAGATAGAAGAACTTTTTCAGAAAAGTAATTTTGTCATTTTAATTGGCGGTTCGGGCCTTTATGTAGATGCTGTTTTAAAAGGTTTTGATGAATTTCCCGAAATTGATCCTGCAATACGATCTGAAGTAAACTCGAAGTACGAGAAACTTGGAATCAATTATTTACAGGAACAGTTAAAAAAGTCAGATCCGGAGTATTATGAAAAAATCACAATAGAGAATCCGCAGACTTTACTGAACCCACAACGAATGATGCGTTTTACAGAAGTTTGTTTAGGAACCGGAAAACCCTATTCTTCTTTTTTAAATCAAAAGAAAAACAACCGGGACTTCACTCCCATCCTGATTGGTTTAGATGCCGAAAGACCAATTATTTACGACAGAATTAATCAACGTGTCGCCATCATGATGAGTCAGGGTTTACTTGAAGAGGCAAAGTCGTTATACCCCAACAAATCGTTAAATGCCCTTCAAACGGTAGGTTACAGAGAATTATTCAGTTATTTTGACGAAGAATTTTCCTTGCCTTTTGCCATAGAAGAAATCAAAAAAAACACACGAAGATTTTCCAAAAGACAATTAACCTGGTTCAAACGAAATGAAAACACAAAATGGTTTGATTATGCAACAGACAGAAAACAAATCACAGATTACATCGAAAATTTTCTAAAGTAGTCAAAAATTCAATATTCATTTTCTATATTCTATGTTCTTTGTTCTATATTCTTTGTTCTATATTCTTTGTTCTATGTTCTTTGTTCTATGTTCTATATTCTTTGTTCTATGTTCTATATTCTTTGTTCTATATTCTTTCTTCCTTACTAAAAATCAAATCTAAAAATCAACAATTTAAAATTACAAAATGCCAATATCTCCAAATTTCACATCCGTTTTAAGCAAAGAGTGGGAAATTAATTTTACGCAATGCACACCAAATGGTTATTTAAAGTATACCGATTTGTGCAACCTTTTGCAACTAACTGCTGCCGCACATTCAGAAGTTGGCGGGATTAGCTTTGCCAATATGCAGGAGTTCAATCAGGCGTGGGTTTTAAGCAGAATGCGTGTAGAAGTAAGTGCTTTACCTAAATGGCAGGATGTTGTAACAGTAAAAACATGGATTAACAGCCTTGAGAACTCCCGTTCTGTTCGTGCACTTGAAATGTACGTAAATGATAAAAAGATCGTTGGAAGCGAAACATTCTGGGCTGTATTCAATACGCAGGCCCGCCGTCCCGAACCTTTGGCTTTACCGTATGAACACTTTGAGCTTTTTCCCGAGAAAAGGGCGACGGCAGAAGGTTTTTCTAAAATAAATGTAAATCCGGAAAAGGAGTCTGTTTTTGAAAAAATAGTTTATTTATCGGATCTGGATATTGTCAATCACGCCAATAATGTGAAATACCTGGAATGGTGCCTGGATCATGTGGATCCTAAAAAAATACTAAGTCAGAAAATTGCCAGTTTTGAAATGAATTTCATGAAAGAGTTATCACTAAATGATGCTGTGATCATTCACGAGAGCGAAACTGAAACTGATTCTACATTTAGCATAACCAAAGAAGACAAAAACTGTTTCGCCTTACAGCTTAACTGGAAATAAGTATATCGAAATTCAATCCATAAAAAAAGCTCTGATTTCTCAGAGCTTTTGCTTTTTTATCGGGTGAATTATTATTCAGCAATTTTGCTTTTAACCACTAATCTGAAACCTTCTCCATGAATGTTTAAGATTTCTACATCTTCATCAGATTTTAGGTATTTTCTCAATTTAGCGATATAAACATCCATACTTCTTGAAGTAAAGTAGTTGTCATCTCTCCATATTTTAGTCAATGCTAATTCTCTTGGCATCAAATCATTTTCATGAAGGATCAGCATTTTAAGCAATTCATTTTCTTTTGGAGATAATTTTATTGCTTCATCGTTTTCAAAAGTCAGGAATCTCAGTTTAGAATTTAAATGGAATTTACCGATGTTAAATTCAAACTGCACCTGTTCTGCTTTTGTATCCGCAGATTTTCTTTGAATAATTGCTTTGATTTTCATCAATAACACTTCTGAATCAAAAGGTTTATTCAAATAATCATCGGCTCCTGCTTTATAACCTTTTAACACGTCCTCTTTCATCGATTTTGCTGTTAAAAATATAATAGGCACTTCACTGTTCTTTTCTCTAATTTCTTTGGCCAAAGTATAACCATCTTTATAAGGCATCATTACATCAAGAATACACAGATCATATACATCCTTCTTGAACTTCTCGAAACCTTCCATACCGTTTTTAGCTAAAGTAACTTCAAAGTCATTTAACATTAGATAATCTTTAAGAACTGCCCCGAAATTAAGGTCATCTTCTACTAAAAGTATTCTTTTGTTATTATTTTCCATATTTTAATTTATTAATGGTATTTTTATTATAAAGGTGCTACCTTTTCCTTTTTCGCTTTCAACATATACTTGACCATTGTGGTCTTCTACTATTCTTTTTACATAGGCAAGGCCCAAACCGTGTCCTTTAACATTATGCAAATCTCCTGTATGCTCCCTGTAAAATTTCTCAAACACTCTTTTCTGAGCTATTTTACTCATCCCTAACCCATTGTCTTTTACTTTTATCAGGATCATGTCTTTAACATTTTCCGTAAAAATTTCAATTTCAGGAATACCAGGTGAATATTTAATGGCATTTTCCAAAATATTAACCAACACATTGGTAAAATGCACTTCATTGATAAGAGAAGTTGTTCTTGCTGCATTAAAGTGCTTAACAACTGTTCCCTGTCTGTCTTCTAAAATTAAATTTACATGCTCAATTGCATCATCAATTATATCATGAATTACAGTAGGTTCTTTTGTAATATCTAATTCTCTTTTTTCCAATTTAGAAATACGAAGAACGTTCTCGACCTGAGCATGCATTCTTTTATTCTCATCCCGTATCATTTGAAGGTATCGAAAAACTTTCTCTTTATCCTCAATAATTTTAGGATTCTTTATGGCATCCAGTGCTAAATTGATGGTCGCAATCGGAGTTTTAAACTCATGCGTCATATTATTTATAAAATCGGTTTTAATTTCCGAAATATGTTTCTGACGCAGTAACTGATTTAACGCACTAGTATACGCTACTATTATAATTAATGTAAAAATTATCGATAATATGGTAATACTTAATAGTTCTGATAATAAAAATTTCTTTTTATGCGGGAACGTAACAAATAATTCATATTTACTATTTCCTTCATTATTTGTATAGATTGGAACGTGGTAACTCGCATCGTTATCAAAATGAAAGCCATCTGATTTAATTTTAGTGGCAATTCCATTACTGTAAACCCCAAACTCAAATTTGGTTTTTACTCCGTATTCCTCCAGTTCTTTCTTTAAAAGAATGAGTAACTTTTGTTTTGAAATCCTTTCTTCAAGAGGTAAAGCATCAGCAGCATCTTTGATAGAGATCTCTTGTTGAACTTTATTTAATATATCTAAACTTCCTGATTTTTCAATTGTAAGATCCGGTATGATACTCTGCCCTATTGCATTATTATCAATACTATTGTTATTATTGTAAACTTCGGTAACACGTTTCGAGCTAAAGCTTTTAAACCTTTCGCTGCTAAATTTTTTATTAAAAAGTGAACTGCTTATATCGTAATCTTCAGACGTAAGTGTATTAGAGTATACAATTGTCTTATTTGTCTTTTTGTTTCTCTGAACAAATAAAACCTGTAATAAATCTTCTTTTTTGGGAGCTTTACCGGTACTGTCTTTTATTCTGTTAACTTTATCAGCAAAACTATATAATTCCTGTTTTTCTAATTTGTCTGCAACATTTCCAATAACCTGCGTAACATGATATTTAAACTGGTCGTCATTGTTTTTAAACGAAGAGTTAAACCAATATACTTGAACCAGAATTATCCCTATTAAGGACAAGCTCATCAGTAACACAAGTATTCTAAAAAATAATTTATTCATCGCAACAAAATTAATATTTTAACAATATACTAAATAATACATTAACCAAATATTAACATTTAAGACTGATTTTGTTTTATATTTAAAATTTTAAGAATTTTAACAACTTCTTCTTTAGCTTTTTTAAGATTATCGTTATTTATTACAAAATTGCTTCCGGAAATACGTTTTTCATCATTCCATTGCATTTTCATACGGTCCAAAACATGCTCTCTTGTGGTGTTGTCACGTTTTAAAACTCTGCTAATTCTTACTTCTTCCGGGGCTGTCACTGTTATCACCAGATCACATTCCTTATAGCGTCCGCTTTCAAACAGAATTGCGGCTTCGTAAATTACATATTCGTAATTATTATGTCTCAATAACCATGCCTCGAAATCCTCTTTTACAGCCGGATGAACTATAGCATTTAGCTGGTCCAGCCTGGCTTTATCTTTAAACACAATTTCAGCAAGTTTAGACCTGTTTAAAACATTATTCTCAAAAACGGCATCCCCGAAAGTGGTTTGTATTTTACTTATAATATTTTCAGACTGCATTACCCTTCTAGCTCCGTCATCAGCAATATAAACAGGAACTCCCAATTCATTAAAAAAATTGGCAATAGTTGTTTTACCGCTTCCAATTCCACCTGTTAAACCAATAACTTTTGTCATATTACACTTTAAAAAACATACGAGGAAAAGCTTCTTGTGGTTTTTTCTTTAAAAGGATAATTTTTACAAATGATTCCAAAAATCCCGTTCCATACCCATAAAACTGTTTCCATACCGCTATCACTGAAAGATATCCAATTTTAAAACTTTTATTCTGGAGAGTGGATGTAAGAAAAATTATAACGAAATATACGAAATATAATTGTAATAAAAGATCAAAATTAAAGATTAACAAAAAAAAAGCTATTAATAAACCTAAAATAAAGACAGTAGGAAAGAAAAAAGTGATTTTACTATGTTCCGGATACCAACTATTTAAAATTGGTCTTGCAATTCCGAATTTATGCACCTGAACTGAAAATTTACTCCAGTCTATACGACGTTTGTGATACACAAATGCTTGTGGAAATAACCTGGTTTCAAAACCTAAATTCCACAAACGGATTGAAAGGTCCGGATCTTCTCCAGGATGGATATTCCCAAAACCTCTGGATATTTCAAAAGCTTTTTTTGAAATTCCCATATTAAAACTACGGGGCTGAAATTTATTAATTTTCTCTGAACCACCACGAATCCCACCGGTTGTCAAAAATGAAGTCATAGCAAAGTTTATCGCTTTCTGAACATTTGAAAAGCTTTTTAATGCTTTATCTGGTCCACCGAAACAGTCTACATACTTTGTATTTAATTCTTTTCTGACTTCTGTCAGATAATTGGACGGAATGATACAATCCGAATCAAAAATGATAAAATAATCACCTCTCGCCTTTTGCATTCCAAAATTCCTTGAGTCTCCGGGTCCTGAATTCTCTTTGAAATAGTAGAAAATATTAAGTTTTCCCTGATACGTCATCACAACCTCTTTGCAAGGTATTGACGAACCATCTTCGATAAGAACAATTTCAAAAGCTTCATTATAATCAGATTGAGCCAAGCTTTCTAAAAGTTCATCAACTTCATCAGGCCGATTATACACGGGTATAATTAAAGAAAAAATCATAATGGAATATGAGGTATTAAGGAGTAATTATTAAACTGAAAAATTTTAACAAAGATATGGTATATTCACAAAAAAACCATCAACTTCTGGCTGATGGTTTTTATTTATGGTAATCTTGTATTTTATTTTATACTTTCTATTTCAACTACTTCATTTGCTTCTGCTTTGTAGTCTACTCCTGCAAATTCAAATCCAAATAAGTTTAGGAAATCATTTCTGTATCCGGCCAAATCTCCTATTCCGGGTAAAGTTTCGGTAGTCGCTTCCAGCCAGAGTTGCGCTACTTTAGCCTGAACATCTTCACGCATTTCCCAGTCATCAATTCTGATTCTTCCTTTCTCATCTACAGGAACTTCGGATCCGCTGTACAATCTGTCCTGGAACAAACGCTGAATTTGCTCAATACAACCTTCGTGGATTCCTTCTTCTTTCATGATTTTGTACAAAAGAGAAATGTATAACGGAATAACAGGAATTGCAGAACTTGCCTGGGTAACCAATGCTTTATTTACCGATACATACGCTTTTCCGCCTACTGATTTTAAACTGTCTGTGATAGAAAATGCTGTCGCTTCCAAATCATCTTTTGCACGGCCAATTGTTCCTTTACGGTAAACTGCCTCTGTCAATGATGGTCCGATATACGAATACGCCACTGTTGT
This sequence comes from Flavobacterium cupreum, assembly GCF_003996965.1. GTDB lineage: Bacteria > Bacteroidota > Bacteroidia > Flavobacteriales > Flavobacteriaceae > Flavobacterium > Flavobacterium cupreum. Next base: position 274,270 of record NZ_QWDM01000003.1, read on the forward strand.
AGCTCCTTCTGCCAGTAAATTCTCCTCTTTTAAAGCATCCATCCACATGGCCCAGTCTTCACCTCCCATTACGGCAACAGTATTGGTGATATCTTCTTCATTAGCCGGTGCTATAGAAACTTCAGTAACGTTTCCGGTATGAAAATCAACTGTTTTGTTTGTAAAGGTCTGTCCGATTGGTTTTAAAACAGAACGGTGTGTTACTCCTGTTACAGGGTGTAAACGCACCGGTGATGCTAAACTGTAAATCACAAGATCAACCTGTCCTAAGTCTGCTTTTATTAAATCTAACGTTTGTCTTTTAATTTCGTTTGAAAAAGCATCTCCATTGATACTTTTTGCATACAAACCTGCTTTATGAGCTTCAGCTTCAAAAGCTGCAGAATTATACCATCCCGGTGAAGCTGTTTTTCCTTCAACCGGTGGTTTTTCAAAAAACACTCCAATTGTTGCAGCATCAGATCCGAATGCACTTGTAATTCTTGAAGCCAATCCAAAACCTGTTGAAGCACCAATAACCAGTACTTTTTTTGCTCCGGCGATCGGACCTTTTGATTTTATATATTCTATTTGATTTTTTACATTCTGCTCGCATCCCTTTGGGTGTGATGTCAAACAAATAAATCCTCTCATTCTAGGTTCTATAATCATCTTGCAATTATTTTTATTGTATTAATTCAGTTTCAGTTTTAATTTTTCAAAAATAGACATTTTATCTTTAACCCTTTTCATGTTGGCATTCATATTGTCTATAAAGTTTGGGTTCAGGGCGCTTTTCTTCGCTAGTTTATAATAATTATAAGCAGCTGTGTACTCATTTTCATACTCTGCCATTCTTCCTAATTCACTGTTATAGGTCGAATAATCAAAGTTTTCGAGGTTCTGCATCGTATCTCTAATATGACCTTTTGCTTCTGCATAACGGCCAATATCAATGAGTAAATATGTATAATTTATGTAGGGTGCCGGATATTTTGGTTCAAATTTCATAGCCAGTTTATAATGATAAATTCCTCTGTCATAATTACTTAACTTGTTATAATAAATCCAGCCCAAATGATTATGAGCTTTACCAAAGTCCGGATATTGAGCCAGTATTTCCTCCAGCAGTTCTTTTCCTTCAGCTATATTTCCGTCAGATATTAAGGAATCTGCTTTAATAAATTGATTTTCATAAAAACTCAGGCTTTCCATAAATACTGTATTCTAATTTAATAATTGTTTGGCGTGATTTAATGCCGAATCTGAAATGTTTGCACCGGATAGCATCTGAGCAATTTCTATCACTCTTTCTTCCTGCCCTAATAGTTTCAGTTCTGATTGTGTATCGTCATCAACGGTAGATTTGGAGACTTTGAAATGAGAATCCCCTTTTGCTGCAATTTGCGGTAAATGCGTAATAGCAAATATCTGCATTGTGGCACTCATTTCTTTCATAATTTCACCCATTCTGATCGCAATTTCACCCGAAACTCCGGTATCAATTTCATCAAAAATCAAAGTAGGCAATTTGGAATATTTTGCCAATATCGCTTTAACAGCCAGCATAATACGGGACATCTCTCCCCCTGAAGCCACTTTCTTCAGCAATCCGAAGTCTGTTCCTTTATTGGCTGAAAATAAAAACTGCAATTCGTCTTTTCCGTTTTGAAAGTAGTTTTCAGACGGCAGCAGCGCCATATTGAAACGAACATTGGGCATACCTAAAGTCTCCAGGATCGAAACCAACTGATTCGATAAAACCGGAATAGCATTTTCCCTATTTTGATGAATGGCTGCAGAGAAAGCATCCAATTTCTGTGTTTTTTGTTCTATTGCCTGTGATAAAACCGTAATTTCTTCTTCGATATTCCCCAGTTCCACAACTGCGCTTTCCAGTCCGGCCTGAATTTGAAGCAAATCGTCAACTGAAGTTACCTGATGTTTCTTCTGAAGATTATAAATTAACTGCAGCTTCTGATTGGTCAATTCTAACTTTTCGGGATCGTTTAATAATTTTTCCGAAGCATTTTGCAATTCTTTGGAAACATCATCTACTTCGATGGCTACACTTGTAATTCTTTCGAACAAACTCTGATATTCCGGTGAAAAAAGGGCAATTTTTTGCAGAGACACTTTAATCTCATTCAGATTATGAAAAACGCCAAATTGTTCTTCATTAGTAATTACGAGAGACTTATCGATTGCTTCTTTTATAATTTCTACATTATTCAGCTTCTCAAAATCAGCTTCCAGTTCTTCCTGCTCGCCGGACTTTAGCTTTGCTACAACCAATTCATTCAGCAGAAAGGTATTGTATTCCTGTTCTTTTCCTGAATCGCTTTGTCTTTTCAGTAAAGCGTTGAGTTTTGATTTATCTGATTTATATTCCTTTAAAAGTTTCTGATACGAACCAATAATATCTGAATTGTCTGCAATTGCATCAATTATTTTGAACTGAACATTTTCATCAGAAAGTTCCTGAGTCTGCTGCTGTGAATGAATATCGATCAGAAACAAACTTAAATCCTGCAGTTCCTGAAGGTTTACGGGACTATCGTTAATAAAAGCACGTGATTTTCCCGATGGCAAAATCTCGCGTCTGATGATTGTTTCGTCTTCGTAATCAAGGTCATTTGCTTCGAAAAATTCTTTTAAATTGTATTTCGAAATTTCAAATTGTGCCTCTATTACACATTTCTCTTCCTTATTTTTCAATGAAGTGAGATCGGCTCTTTTTCCCAAAACCAGACCTATTGCTCCTAAAATTATAGATTTACCAGCACCTGTTTCACCTGTAATTATAGAAAAACCTTTTGAAAAATCAATAGCAAGCTTTTCAATCAGAGCGTAATTTTTAATTGACAGTGAAGTAATCATAGGAAAAATATATAAATATAAAAGTTAATGAAGGAAGCAAAATTTTAAAACAATTAAAATTTGATTTGCGACCATTTAGTAGAATTCAATGGAGATACTTTATTTAAAACATCTGTTAAATCGGTAACAGGAATACTTGGCCCGCCGGAGAAAACAGAAACAATTTCGTCTGATTTGGCATCAAAAAATATCCGCGTTAAAAAAGCGTTTGGCTTAACCGAATTTAGTTTTCCTATAAGTATTACGGAAGATTTTATTTTTTCTTTGGCAGCTTTCAAATCCTGACTCATATTGTCTAAACCCGAATGGTATAAAAACATGGTTTGTCTCAGATCGCTGTAAGTTGGCGAAAGCATATCGTTTATCAAAAAGTAACGATTCTGAACTCCATCTGCCTGACTCCATCCCTTAAAACCTCCCTGTTGCGCTACATTTGAGATATTTTGGGCTGTTTCAAGATACGAACTTCCTCCTGCCATCTGAAAGGTATCTGCATCTATTCCTAAAATCATATAACTGTAAAAGGAAACTACTGATACTAAATTAGATTCAAAAGTAGTCGGATTGAATAATAACGGCTCATACTCTGTATAACGAAAACTAAAGTCCTTATCGTTATAATTGAAAATCGGAGAGGAATAGGTCGAATTATAAATAAGTCTCGAAGCCTGAACCTGAATGGTACCCGAAAACTGATCTGAACTATTGGACAATAAAGTAATATACATCGAACAATTGATTCGCTCGTTCTGCTTGAGTACGGAACCCGTCCAGTCTGTTTTATTTACAAATTCCGACAGAGAGGTCTGAAGTGTTTTATAAACCTGCTGGTTTGGATTGGGAAGTCTGTCCGTATTTATAGTTACCGTACAATTTAGCTGTTGTGCCTGGGTAAAGCCAAAAATTAAAAATACCAATAAAGTAACTATTTTATTATTCATACGAAGATACTATTTGCGTTTAGCGAAATATGGTTTCGCTATTTTTTTATTAAGTGTCTGGCCTGCGATCACTTTTTGCTTTATAGAAAATGTGAAATCACTTTATTCAAAATATCGGCTGCTACTGATTCTTTTGATTTTAATTCCATTGGTTCAATTTTAAAATCCTTATCGATAAATGTCACTTTATTGGTTTCTTTTTTAAAACCGGCGCCTTTATCCTGTAAGGAATTTAAAACAATCAAATCTAAGTTTTTTTTCTGAATTTTCAACTTCGCATTCTCAATTTCATTTTCAGTTTCTAATGCAAACCCAATCAAAAATTGATTTTTCTTGCTATTTCCCAGTGACAATAAAATATCTTTAGTTTTTTCGAGGGCAATCGAAAATTCATCCGGAGCTTTTTTTATTTTCTGTACAGCTACCGTTTTCGGTTTATAATCGGCTACCGCTGCTGCTGCAATGGCCACATCAACATCATTATAATACAAATGACAGGCATCATACATTTCCTCCGCCGATACCACATTTACAACCTCAATTGCGGTGTTCTTTACATTGTAATGCGTTGGTCCGGAGACCAAAATAACACTTGCGCCTAAATCAGCAGCTGCATTTGCAATATCAAAACCCATTTTTCCGGAAGAATGATTTCCTATAAAACGTACAGGATCTATTGCTTCGTATGTTGGTCCGGCAGTAATTAGTATTTTTTTTCCTTTTAGCGGTAATTTAGCTTCTAAATCGGCTTCAAGAAACGCAATTATATTTTCAGGTTCTGCCATTCTTCCTTCACCGGAAAGGCCACTTGCCAATTCGCCGCTTTCTGCCGGAATCATGACATTCCCAAATTGCTTTAAAGCATTAAAACTTGAAATGGTGGAAGGGTGTTTGTACATGTCCAGATCCATTGCGGGAGCAAAGTAAACGGGACATTTGGCCGATAAATAAGTGGCAATTAAAAGATTGTCGCAATTACCGGTTGTCATCTTGGATAACGTATTGGCGGTTGCGGGAGCAATAAGCATCAAATCGGCCCAAAGTGCCAAATCAACGTGATTGTTCCAAACGGCATCTTCATCATCCTGATTAAAGAAACTGGAATGTACCGGATTTTTTGATAACGTAGATAACGTAAGTGGAGTTACAAAATCCTTAGAAGCAGGTGTCATTATCACCTGGACATGTGCACCTGCTTTTATAAAGAGTCGTACTAATGATGCTGTTTTATACGCTGCAATTCCACCAGAAACTCCCAGTAAAATTTTTTTTCCGTTTAAAACTGACATTATACTATATTATTTGTTTGAACCTCTGTGGTATGTTTTACCGTCTAACCATTCCTGAACGGCTAAAGCGTGTGGTTTTGGTAATTTTTCGTAAAATTTAGAAACTTCAATTTGTTCTTTATTTTCAAAAACTTCCTCAAGACTGTCATTATAAGTAGCAAACTCTTCCAATTTCTCCGTTAATTCTTTTTTGATTTCAGAATTAATCTGATTTGCTCTTTTAGCCATAATGGTAATTGCCTCATACACATTTCCTGTTGGCTCTTCAATAACTGTTTTATTGTAAGTTATTGTATTTACAGGAGCATTCGTCTTTTTTAAATCCATGACTTTATTTTATTTAGTAAATTTTTGTAAATCAGTTTCCACTCTGACATTCATTTCGTCAGCTTGTGCTTTGTATTTTGTGTCGCTTTTAAACTTAAGTAAGTTATTGTAAGCTACTTTGGCAACATTTAAACGATCCTGCATTTTTGAAGGAACGCTGTTTATAGCCAGTTTGTATGCAGAATCATATTTATAGAACAATGCATCTTCTTTAAAAGGTGTTCCCGGAAAGTCAGCTATAAAATTATCAAAAGCAATTAATGCCGATTTATAATCTGAAATCGTATTATATCCTTTTGCATTTTCGAATGCTTTTTTCTCCAGCTTGCCATTGAGGATTTTTACCGCATCATTGGCCTGAGTGATGTATTCTGAATTTGGATAATTATCAATGAAAGCCTGTAATTTCTCTAATGCTTTTACCGTATCGGTCTGGTCTAAACTATAAACAGGTGATAATTTTGAGTAACTGTAGGCACCAAGAAAAGCAGCTTCCTGAACTTTTTCGCTTCGTGGGTAACCGGAAACGAAACTTTCAAACTGATAACCTGCCAAATAATATTGTTTTGTTTTATAATAGGACTGAGAAAACATATAAAATAGTTTTTCAGCCTGAGGCTTACCTCTATACGTAGGCGCTAATTGCTCAAAAAGACGGATGGCTTTTGAATATTTTCCAGCTTCATACATCTTTGTTGCTATTTCAAATTTTGCCGCAACATCTTCATTTTTCAATGCTTTTTGGTAATCACTACAAGAACAAAAAAGGACAACAACAATTAATAGAGATACTATTTTTTTCATTTTATTACTTTTATTATGATTTCTTAGACAATTGTGCCAAAGCAAAATCACACCGAAGTTCCGGTGGCAAATTTAGTTATTAATTTAGCTACTACAAAATATTTTTTTGGTATAATAAAATACCGTTAATCCTGCTCTACCTGAATGCTTTTTTTAACGAATTCATTCAGTCTTCCGGCCAGTGAATCATCTACTGAAACTAATGGCAAACGTACCGTGTTTTCAGCAATACCAAGGGCTTTGAACACTTGTTTGATTCCGGCAGGATTTCCCTGCTCAAAAATCATATCAATACAATCTGACAGAAAGTATTGTGTTTTAAAAGCTTCATTTACTTTTTTATTCAAACCTAAACGGATCATTTCTGAAAATTCTTTCGGAAAACCTTGTCCAATTACAGAGATTACCCCTGCTCCGCCAGCCAAAACTATGGGTAAGGCAATCATATCGTCACCTGAAATTACAAGAAAATCTTTCGGTGCATTTTTAATCAGTTGAAAAGCCTGCACGATATCTCCCGCAGCTTCTTTTATCCCTACGACATTCTTAAAATCATTCGCCAGACGAATTACGGTTGAAGGCAGCATATTGCTTGATGTTCTCCCCGGCACATTATATAAAATAACCGGCAGCGGAGAAGCTTCGGCAACAGCTTTAAAATGCTGGTAAATTCCTTCCTGAGTTGGTTTGTTATAATAAGGAGAAACGGAAAGAATAGCCTCAAATGCAGAAAAATCCCTTGTTTTTAATTCCTCCACCACCTGCATTGTATTGTTACCGCCCACACCAAGTACCAAAGGCAATCTGCCTTTATTAACATCAATTACTGCATTAATAACTAATTCTTTTTCGGCCTGGGTCAAGGTAGCATTTTCTGCTGTCGTACCCATAACCACAAGATATTCAACTCCTCCGTCAATCGAAAAATTAACTATTCGCTGTAATGCTTCAAAATCAATTGAGAAATCTTTTTTAAATGGAGTTACAAGTGCAACGCCGGTACCTATTAATGATTGCATATTCTAATTTATATTTTATTTGATATTTTTTAAATACTTAAACAATTCGAAAACGAAGAGTTTGTAATTCTCCAGAGTGGTTTCGATCATCCATCGGTTTAATTTTTTATCGACGGCTGTAAAACCAACTTTAAACTTCGCTTCTGACTTACTTGTTACCAGCATCAAAATGGCTTTTTCGATATCATAATAACTAATCAGAAGGTCAAATTCTGTCCCGATAAATTCATTCAGAAAATCTGCCGTAATATTTCCGTTCCAACTGATGTCTTTTTTACCAAAAGTAGGTCGGGAGTATGCGGTTTTTTCCTTTAATTTATCTCTGTACACCACAATTTTTATATCCTCCGGCCTGATTCCATTCGATATTAATTCTCTGATTAACTCTTTTGAATGTCGAAATTTGCTTTCATCAACCAGTAAACCAATTGTTTGCACTTTACTTGTAAAGACTTCGTTTTTGACATTATGCAGGTTATTTTTTAATGATTTTTTTACAAAAAATTCCTTTATATAATTTAAAAACATAGTATTTTTACCAGATTACAAAATTAATTATTTAAGTCGCATTTAAGATGGTAAAACTAAAAAAGTATAACGGATTTTTAAAACTTTTTGTTATATTCTTAACACTTTTTTTTATAACTTCTTGCAGTACCAAAAACTACAATTTAACGAAGATAGAAGGCATGCTGCTGCCTGTAACGGAGAAAGCTGCCGAAACCCCGGCCATAGAAAGTTTTATTGCTCCTTATCGCAATCATATTAATAGGGATTTGGACAGTATTTTGGCTTATTGTCCTGAAACACTTGACAAAAGCAGCGGAAAATGGCAGACGACTATTGGAAATCTAATGGCTGATGTTTGTGTAAAAAGAGGAAATCTGGTTTTTAAAGCCCGTGAGAAAAAAACCATTGACCTGTGTTTATTGAATCATGGCGGGATCAGAGCTATTTTACCTAAAGGAAATGTAACCAGCAGAACAGCGTTTGAAATTATGCCTTTTGAAAATAGTATGGTTGTTATGGCTTTAAAAGGGGAGCAAATTTCAGAAATGACTTCCTATATTATCAAAGCACAGAAAGCACAGCCCTTATCCGGGATGACTTTTACGATCGCCAAAGACAAGACTGCAAAAAACATCCTGATTCAGGGAAAACCTCTTGATCTTACTGCTGTTTATTATGTAGCCACCAATGATTATTTGGCCAATGGCGGAGACAGTATGTCTTTTTTCGCGAAAAGTGTTCAGAAATATGATCTGAATTATAAACTAAGGGATGTACTGATTGACTATTTTAAAGAAGTAGATACCATTCCGGTGCCAAGAGATATCAGAATTACGGAAGAATAAAAAATTTGCCAATAATTTCACGAATTTTCGCGAATTTTTTAATAATGAATATTTGAAAAATGAGCCGAAAATAAAAGTTGATAACTCTGCTTGTGAAAAGTTTAACCACAGCTTTAAAATCAATTTAATCTTTTTATCTGTGGCAAAAAAAACGCAATACAGAAGAAAATAAGTTGCCCCGAATTTCACTAATTTACACCAATTCAGCTGTTAGTAAAAATACTAATTCGCGGAAATTCGTGAAATTCGTGGCCAAAAAAAATAAAAATAAAAATAGCGTTTCAGCAAAAAATATATAAAATGAAAAGAAGAGAATTTATCGAGAAAACAGCTGCCAGTACTGCCTTATTAAGCTTAGGTTTATCATTGAGCAGTTTTGAAACTACCGATATTAAACACTTAACGATTTTACATACCAACGATGTTCACAGCCATATCGATCCTTTTCCGGCTGATGATCCGCGTAATGCAAATAAAGGTGGTGTATCCCGCAGAGCGGCTCTTATTGAAACTATACGTAAAGAAAATCCAAACGTACTATTATTAGATGCAGGTGATATTTTTCAGGGAACTCCGTACTTTAATTATTATGGTGGTGAACTTGAATTTAAATTGATGAGCATGATGAAATATGATGCCTCAACAATAGGAAATCATGATTTCGACAATGGTCTTGATGGTTTATACGCTCAGATGCCGCATGCCAGTTTTGAATTTATAAATTCGAATTACGACTTTAAAAATACGGTCATGAACGGACTTGTTAAACCGTATAAAATCTTTAATAAAAATGGAATTAAAGTAGGTGTTTTTGGTCTTGGAATTGAACTTGCAGGTCTGGTAGACAAACAAATGTATAAAGAAACGGTGTACAACAATCCTGTAGAAATTGCACAGGACATGACTCAATTATTGAAAAAAACGGAAAAATGTGATCTGGTTGTTTGTCTTTCGCATTTAGGGTATAACTACAAAGATGACCAAACCAAGATTTGTGATTTGAAATTAGCAGAACTTACCCAGGATATTGATTTGATTATTGGCGGCCATACGCATACTTTCTTAGACAAACCTACTATCGTAAAGAACAAAGCAGGCGAAAATGTCCTGGTAAATCAGGTGGGATGTTACGGAATTAATTTAGGCCGTGTTGATTTTTATTTTGATAAAGACAAAGCACATACCAATCAGGGAAGATCAATCATTGTATAATACTCTTTTTTCGGCTTTACTCTTTTCAAGAAAATATTCGACCATAAAAAAGTAAGCCAGAATCTGGGTAACGTCACGAATTAAGACCAGCACAACTGAAAAGGAAAAATATTCAATGAAGATATAAAATATGTCGGAAAAGATATAGCTAATGGCCATTAAGGACATTAACAATGTAATATAAGTTCCTCTTGTGATGTAACTTACAAATGAAAAATAACTTAGAATACTCAGTACAATTCCGTAAAAGGTATAAATAAAATTAAATTTTTTCATATCATCTGATTGCAGGCTTAGTACTGAAATCAATAAATAAACTATAAAAACGACTACGATAAAGACCGGCAAGAGATCTTTTCTTCTTAGCTTTATTCTTTCATGGTTAACAATAAAAAACCGGAGCAGTAACAGGTATACAATCAGGAAACTAAGTACTCCACCGATTTCGGAAACTTCCACTTCCATGAGGTCAAATACCTGACCCACGAAGCAGAAGAAAAAGATGAAAGCTATTGTTTTTCCAATTTTGTAATTGCTGCTAATTAAAAAATAGAAAAAAATAGCCGGAAGCACAATCGCTTTTGCATAAACTGCCAAAAAATCCTGTCTTGTACAATCAAAAATGATGGTACAGAGTAATGCCAGAAAAAACAGGATTAACGACGGTTTATTCGCTTTCATTTAGTTTCGTTATAAAATCTTCTTCAGACAAGATCGGAATATTTAATTTATTTGCCTTTTCCAGCTTGGCTGGTCCCATGTTATCTCCTGCTACCACAAAATCTGTTTTGGCAGAAATGGAGCTTCCCACTTTACCTCCGTTATCTTCAATGGTTTTCTTTAATTCGTCTCTTGAAAACTGAGCAAACACACCTGAAACCACGAAAGTTTTCCCGATGAATTTCTCTGTTGCATTTGGGTTTATTTTTTCGACAATTTCAAATTGGACGCCATAACTTTTTAGGCGTTCTATGATTTTTTGATTTTCTTCGTTTTCGAAAAATTCAATCACACTTCTGGCAATACGCTCCCCTATTTCATCTACTAAAATCAGTTCCATTAGCGAAGCCTGACTTAATGCATCAATATTTTTGTAATGTTTAGCTAGTTTTTTGGCCACAGTTTCGCCTACAAAACGAATTCCAAGGGCAAACAGGACACTTTCGAACGGAATTTCTGTTGATTTCTGCACTCCGTTTACCAGGTTTTCGGCAGATTTTTTTGCCATTCGTTCCAAATGCAAAATGTCTTCTACTTTCAATTGGTATAAATCGGCGTAGTTATGAACCAGTCCGTTTTTGAAAAGCAACGCGACAGTTTCACCACCAAGACCTTCAATATCCATAGCTTTTCTGGAAATATAATGCTGGATTCTTCCAATAATCTGTGGTGGACATCCATAAAAATTAGGGCAATAATGGTTGGCTTCCCCTGCATTTCGTACCAATTCGGTGTGGCATTCGGGACAATGTGTAATGTAAGTTGTTTTTTCTGAATTTTCCGGGCGTTTGTCTAAATCTACTGCAATAATCTTCGGAATAATTTCTCCTCCTTTTTCAACAAATACAGTATCGTGTATCCTGATGTCCAGTTTTTCGATCTGATCTGCATTGTGCAGGGAAGCTCTTTTTACAATTGTTCCCGCCAATTGTACCGGTTTTAAATTGGCTACAGGTGTAATGGCACCTGTACGCCCAACCTGATAGGAAATAGATTCTAATTGCGTAGACACCTGCTCGGATTTGAATTTATAAGCCATTGCCCAGCGTGGCGATTTTGCCGTATAACCCAGCTCTTCCTGATGCTGAATACTATTCACCTTGACTACGACACCATCTGTTTCGTAAGGCAGATTATGGCGATGCACATCCCAGTAATCGATAAAGTCGAAAACTTCCTGTAAATTATGTACCAGTTTTGCTTCAGTTGGAACTTTAAATCCCCAATTTCTTGCAGATTCCAGTCCTTCAAATTGCGAACGGAACGGCAGATTATTACCGGTTACAAAATACAATAAACATTCTAAAGGACGCTTGGCGACCTCTGCACTGTCTTGTAATTTTAAACTTCCTGAGGCTGTATTTCTTGGGTTGGAATAAGGCGTTTCACCTATTTCGATTAATTCCTGATTCATCTTTTCAAATCCGGCGTAAGGAAGGATAATTTCACCACGGATATCAAATTTATCCGGATAATTTCCTTTTAGCTGTAACGGAATTGATTTAATAGTTTTGATATTACTCGTCACATCATCGCCCTGAAAACCATCTCCACGCGTTAAAGCCTGAACTAATTTTCCATTTTCATAGGTGATACTTATCGAAGCTCCGTCATATTTTAATTCGCAGGTATATTGCAAATCAACATTGCCTAAGACTCTTTGAATTCGGTTTTGCCAATCCTGCAAATCCTCTTTGGAATAGGAATTGTCCAGTGAATACATTCTGTATTGATGGGCTACTGTTTTAAAATTTTTGGTAACAGTACCTCCTACTCTCTGGGTCGGAGAATTTTCATCAAAAAATTCAGGGTTTTTATCTTCTAAATCCTGAAGCTCTTTTAACTTCACATCAAAATCATAATCTGAAATTGTGGCATTATCCAGTACGTAATAATTGTAATTGTGCTGATTAAGTTCGTTTCGTAAAGCCTGAATTGTTTCTTGAATACTCATAAAATAGTAAAATGATGCGGATTGTAATTTTGAATAACTGTAAATTCAAAATTAGGATTATTTTCCCTGAAAAACTAAAAATACAAAAGTTTTAAAAATCAAAAATCAAGTTGCAAAAAAATGCAACTTGATTTTCTTTTTGTCCATCATTCTTAAAAAGAATTAATCAAAACCAACTTCCAAATGGTTTTTACGTTCTATACTTTTTCACTGGCCATAAGCCAATCCGGACATAAATATAGAGTTACTTTTGAATGATAATGAAATCGGAACGTCTGTTGAGCAAGTGCTCTGCTTCTGTACATTTCACACCATTTTTACATTTATTCATTAATCGGGTTTCTCCATAACCGATCGCACTTTCGATCCTTGAAGCATCAATTCCCTGGGAAATAATATAATCACGGGTCGATTTGGCTCTGTTGTCTGAAAGTTTCAGATTATAGGCATCTTTTCCGCGAGAATCCGTATGTGATTCGATTTTAATTCGGATGTTAGGAAATTTCTGCATGATAAAAACTACTTTGGTCAGTTCTTCTATGGCCAAAGGTGTAATGTCGTACTTGTCATAATCAAAATAGATAGGGTTCACATCTACTTTTTCGACTCCTTTTTTCTTCACAACAAGATCGTCATAATTACTCAGTTCAAAATTAATGTCTTTAATTTCGCCTTCATTCTCATCTCCTGCCTGAACCGTTTTTTCATCATTACTGTAGTTTTGCTTTGCAACCAGCAGTTTAACGACTTTTCCGCAGGGCACTACGATTGCGTATTTCCCCTCATAATTGGTCTTTGTTTCATTAAGAACATCACTGTAAGAATTGTATGCCATAATTACCACATCGGTAAGTGGCAATTTGGTTTTTCTGTCAACAGCTATACCTGAAATATTCTGGTTGCAGACCGGTTTTCCTTTGGTGAAAGAATAAATGTCATCATCGCCTTTTCCTTCTGCCCTGTTGGAAGAAACATAGCCAAAATTATCCGCTTTGTCAATTATAAAAGAAAAATCATCTTTGTTACTGTTGATTGGCGCTCCCAGGTTTCGCGGAACAGAGAAAGTTCCATCTGCCAGGAATTTACTTTCGTAAACATCTAAATCCCCTAATCCGTAATGCCCGTCTGAAGAAAAATAAAGCGTTCCGTTACTAAAAAAAGGAAAAAGATCATTTCCCAGTGTATTAATTTTCGGTCCCAGGTTTACAGGAGAGCTCATCGTACCATCATCGGCAATTTTCACATAATACAAATCGGTTTCGCCGTATCCTCCGGGCATATCTGAGGCAAAGAAAAGCCAGCGTCCGTCATCGCTTAAAGAAGGATGTCCTGAAGAATACTCATCACTGTCAAAGAAAACTTTTTCGGGATTTTCTAATTTGTTATTTACAATTGCCCCTTTAATAATCTGAAAATTATTGGTTTTTGTCTCATCGATAACCAGTTTGTTTTTCTTGACGATGTTGGTCGAGTAATAAATCGTTTTTCCCGGAGCATCAAAAGTGGCCGTTGCTTCATGGTACTTTGTCATTACGTTTGGTATAAATAAAAGTTCGTTGAACAAACTTCCATCAGCCGGATTTCGTTCTGCTACGTAAAGATTTAAAAACGGCTGGTTGTTCCAGGTGTATAATTTTTCACTAAATTTTGTTGTATCCCTTGCGGAGGTAAACACAATTTTATCCTGAAAAAAAGTAGCCCCAAAATCAGATTTACTGGTATTGATATCGAGATTTTTTATGTTATAAAGAGATTTCGATTTCGAGAGACTGTCAAGCTGTTTCTTTTGGGCGGCATATCTGTTAATTTCATTCTGATCTCCTTTTTTATCCAGATATTCTTTGATCATTCTGTTGGCTTCGTCATAATCCATAACACCTTTTAAGGACTGAATGTAGCGCAGGTAGTAAATATCTGTCAGATTGTTACCTTGTGCTTCATATAATTTTTTGTACCATTTCAGCGCATTTCTGGCATCTGAAATAAAATAATACGAATCGGCTGCATTCTTTAAGGTCTGTGTGGACGGATTCTTGATGTTTTGCAGAATTTCCTCGTAGGCTTTCGAAGCATCTACATACGAATAGTTTTTAAACAACGCATCGGCCTTTTTTAAATTAGTCTGAGCAGAACCAATAGTAAAACTCAGGACTAAACTTAGGATATATAATTTTTTCATAGACTTTGTTTTTAGAAGAATCGTGGAGATTTGATTTTGCTTTCGCCTTTATTAAACTGATAGCGCAGGATGATTTCATGTGAACCATCATTATACTTGTTCAATTCGCTTACGGTGTAGTCAAAAGCGTATCCGATGTAAAAGCTTTTTGATATCTGAAAACCTGCCAGTATACTTACAGAATCATCGGTTCTGTAAGCACCGCCAATTACAAATGTTTCGGCAATCATGAAATTGGCTGAAACATCAGCAGTAAGCGGAGCCCCACTGACTGCTTTTACCAAAAATGCCGGTTTGAATTTCAAATTCGGATTCAAATCAAACACATAACCTCCCATTAAATAATAATGCAAACGATCATAATCTATAGATTCCTGAACATCATCGTAATAATTACTCTGAATAAAACTCGGAATCGAAAGTCCCAAATACCATTTATCGGTATAGTAATAAATCCCTGCTCCAACGGCCAATTTCATCTGATTGTTAATATTTTGATTTAACAGATTATCGTTATTATCATAATATCTTCCTTTTGACCAGTCGATATTGAGCATTCGCATACCGGCTTTTAATCCAAAGGCTAATCTTTTCTCATATCCAAGCGGTATGGAGTAAGCAAAATTTCCGTCCACATACAATTCGTCAGATGGTCCGATTTTGTCATTGACAACACTCAGACCCAATCCGATTTTTTCATTTCGAAGTGGTGCATGAATCGAAAATGACTGGGTTTCCGGAGCTCCGTCAATTCCAACCCATTGGGAACGATACAAAAGTGCGGCTTCCAATGCTCCGGTAGATCCTGCATAAGCAGGATTTACCGACATTGTATTATACATATACTGTGTATATTCCGGGTCTTGCTGCGCAGAAGCCCAAAACGTGGTAAAAGAACATATTAAAATGAAATACGTTTCTAATGATTTTATATATAGTTTCATAACGATACTTATTTAGTTTAATTAATTAGATAAGAGTATTAATGGACTATCTCATTATAGATAACCATCCTTTTTTAACCGTTCCATCTCCGGTGTCTATCACATAAAAATAAGTACCTGTAGGCAACATATCTCCTCTATTAATAACTCCGGATACATTTGCAGTCCCATCCCAGTCGTTTTCATATTTCTTTTTGCTGTACACTAACGCACCGTATCTGTTGAATACTTTTAATTCATTATTTGGGTGTGTTTCGATACAATCAATTCTGAAAAGATCGTTTTGTCCGTCATTATTTGGAGTAAACTCATTGTAGACTGTCAGACAAATTGGCTCAACAAAAGCCGTAGCCGAATTATTTGAAGGATCAACATCTAAAGGAGTTGAAATTTCGATTGTTGCAACATTATTATAGTTACCATCTGGCAATACCAGAAGTGTCACTTGCAGGGTTTCACTTTCTCCGCCAGCTAAAGTTGGAATTGTCCAGATTTGAGTTGCGGGATCGTAAACGCCAACAGATGTTGTGAAGGACACCAGACTGTATCCGCTTGGGATTAATTCACTTACCTGTGTATTAATAATAGTTCCCTGTCCAACATTATTTACCGTTATTGTAAAGACAACCTCATCTCCAAAATTCGGAGTCGGATTATTAACCGTATTTGTTATGGTCAGATCTGAACATGTTGCTACTGTAACATTTAACGATTTAGTTGTCGTTTCATCACAAGTATTCACATACGTCACGCTCACTGTTCCCGGACCAACATCAGACCACGAAACGGTTACAGAATCATCTGATGTTCCGCCTCCGGTAACAATGGTTCCGTTTGAAACGGACCACACATAATTCGATTTCCCGTTTCCAATAGAATAAGTAACTCCCTGGAATACACATGGCGTATCATCACTAGTTGTAATTTGTACAAGAGCATCATTTGCAAATTGTACTGTTATTCCCAAACGTGAAGTATTTACACATCCATTGGTGGTATTATTAAGCGGAACAGCATAATAAGTTGTAGCGGTAAGCGGCGTGTTCGCAGCCAATGGTGTACCTCCTGTTGCAGAAGAATAGTAAACTACATTTGCTTCATTTACCACTATGTCTTCAATCGTCGGAGTATCTGATAAACAAAATGTTTGGGTTGTTCTTGGAGTAGTAACTATTCCCGGTGTATTTACATTAACCGTAACTATTAATCTTACCGGGTTCTCACAACCTACGTTACTGGCAATAGCACCATAATAAGAACCTGTTACCAAAGCAGTTGTTGCCGGAATTGCAGTACCTCCTGTTGAAGTACTATACCAAACTACATTAGGTTCATTTACCTGAATATTGGCAATGGTTGGTGTATTTACCGAACAGAAGTTTTGGGTCGCTGAATTTGTAGTTGGAGTTGCTGTAGTGTTTTCGATTGTAACAGTTACCTGTAATCTTGTCACACTTTCACAACCAGTTGCCGGATTAGATATAGCACCATAATAGATACCATTTGCCAATGGTGTCGTTGAAGCTATTACTGCACCACCTGTAGGAGTGCTGTACCAAACTACATTTGGTTCATTTACCTGGATATTAGCCACTGTTGGTGCTGCTGTTATACAGAAACTTTGTGTATCATCAGTAGTTGTTGGTGTTGCCGGATTAGTTACTGAAATAGTTACCAATAGGCGAACTGAACTTTCACATCCCGTGGCAGCATCCAATAAAGCAGCATAATAAACTCCGCTGGTCAAAGCTGTTGTGGCTGGAATTGGTGTTCCTCCATTCGCAGCACTGTACCAAACCACATTAGGCTGATTGGTCTGAATGCTCGCAAAAGTTGGTGCATCTACTAAACAGAAATCCTGCGTGGTATCTGTTGTAGTTGGCGTTGCCGGATCGGTTACTGAAATAGTTACCAATAGGCGAACTGAACTTTCACATCCCGTAGCCGCATCTAATAGAGCAGCGTAATAAGTACCACTTGTCAAAACTGTTGTAGCAGGGATTGCTGTTCCCCCATTCGCAGCACTGTACCAAACCACATTAGGCTGATTGGTCTGAATGCTCGCAAAAGTTGGTGCATCTGCTAAACAGAAATCTTGTGTAGTATCTGTTGTAGTTGGAGTCGCAGGATCGGTTACGGATATGGTAACCAATAAACGAACTGAACTCTCACATCCTGTTACGGCATCCAATAAAGCAGCGTAATAAGTACCGCTGGTCAAAGCTGTTGTAGCAGGAATTGGTGTTCCTCCATTCGCAGCACTGTACCAAACCACATTAGGCTGATTGGTCTGAATGCTTGCAAAAGTTGGTGCGTCTACCAGACAGAAGTCTTGTGTAGTATCTGTTGTAGTTGGCGTCGCAGGATCAGTTACGGAAATCGTAACGGCCAGTCTTATCGAACTTTCACATCCTGTTACGGCATCCAATAAGGCGGCGTAATAAGTACCGCTTGTTAAAGCTGTTGTGGCAGGAATTGGAGTTCCCCCATTTACAGCACTGTACCAAACGACATTAGGCTGATTGGTCTGAATGCTTGCAAAAGTTGGTGCATCTATTAAACAGAAGTCTTGTGTGGTATCTGTTGTAGTTGGCGTCGCCGGATCGGTCACTGAAATAGTAACCAATAAACGAACTGAACTTTCACATCCTGTTACGGCATCCAATAAAGCAGCGTAATAAGTACCGCTGGTCAAGGCCGTTGTCGCAGGAATTGGTGTTCCTCCATTCGCAGCACTGTACCAAACCACATTTGGCTGATTGGTCTGAATGCTTGCAAAGGTTGGTGCATCTACCAGACAGAAATCCTGAGTGGTATCTGTTGTAGTTGGCGTTGCCGGATCGGTTACGGAAATTGTAACGGCCAATCTTATAGAACTCTCACATCCTGTTACGGCATCCAATAAGGTGGCGTAATAAACTCCGCTGGTCAAAGCTGTTGTGGCTGGAATTGGTGTTCCGCCATTTGCAGCACTGTACCAAACCACATTTGGCTGATTGGTCTGAATGCTCGCAAAAGTTGGTGCATCTACCAGACAGAAGTCTTGTGTGGTATCTGCTGTTGTTGGTGTGGCCGGATCGGTTACGGAAATAGTTACCAATAAGCGAACTGAACTTTCACATCCTGTGGCAGCATCTAATAGAGAAGCGTAATAAGTACCACTGGTCAAAGCTGTTGTGGCTGGAATTGGAGCTCCTCCGTTAGCAGCGCTATACCAAACCACATTAGGCTGATTGGTCTGAATGCTTGCAAAAGTTGGTGCATCTACCAAACAGAAGTCTTGTGTGGTATCTGTTGTAGTTGGCGTTGCCGGATTGGTTACGGAAATTGTAACAGCCAATCTTACCGAACTCTCACATCCTGTTACGGCATCCAATAAAGAAGCGTAGTAAGTACCACTTGTCAAAGCTGTTGTAGCAGGAATTGGAGTTCCACCGTTCGGAGCACTGTACCAAACCACATTGGTCTCATTGGTCTGAATACTTGCGAAAGTCGGTGCATCTACCAAACAGAAATCTTGTGTAGCATCTGTTGTTGTCGGCGTAGCTGGGTCATTTACAATTATTGTTGCCGATTGAAGTGTCCCTGCAATATTCTCACAAGTAGCATCACTTGTTACCGCAACATAATATGTAATTGGACTTACTGCACGTGTTAAACCTGTTACTGTTAAAACACCTGTAGCATTTATCGCATAAGTCAAGCCACCGGCCACCAGGCCATTTGTTATGGGCTGGGTTTTATTGGCATCAAAATACCAGGTAAATACCGGATTGGTCAGCGTAGTCGCTGTTGGTGTTAATACTCCAGGTACATTATGACATACAGCGATATCGTCAACTGAAATATCATTTGCTCCTGAAGGAGGTAAAATGGTCAGCGTAATTTGTTTTCTGTCTGCGGCTGCAGTTTCACAAAATTCAGTAGAACTCACTCCAACAAAATAGGTGTATGTTCCCGGAACAAGACCATTTACAATTAACTGGGCGGTCGTTTCTCCCGGAATTAACTGACTTGTTGTTCCGTCAAAACTATACCAGTAGTATATTGGATTTGTCAGTGCCGGAGTTCCACTCAGGCTTGTTGCAAGTGTTATAGTACCGGTTGGTGAACAAACTGAAGTAGCTGTTCCTCCATTTAAGGTAATATCTGTTAAAGCATTTACCGGAGCTGAAGCCTTTACCTCTACAGTTACTTCTCCTCTTGCCAATGCTTCACAACCGTAACGTACCGGCTGTATGTAATATTTATAAATTCCTGCTGCCGTTGTAGCTGGTACGGTATATGCAATACCATTGGCTACGACATTTCCACCAACAGGCGAATCGTACCATCTGTAGGTTGAACAGGCTTCGGCCGGTATCTCAAGTGTGACAGGGCTTCCCGGACAGACTATTACTTTATTATTAAGGTCTCCTCCTGTTACTTTTGTATTGGCTACTCGCTCAACAGTGTGAACTCTAAGGAATTCCAAAACTCCTGCAACTCCTCCAAAACGAATTCTCACGCGATCGTAAGGCTCTGGCTGAGAAGATACAAGTACCATAGACATGGTGTTTCCAGGTAATAATCGTACACTTAATAATGAACTTGTATTCTGAATTGGCGCCCCAACTGCAACATTACCTAAATAACGCTGAATTGTGAAGCCGGTTAGTAAATTAACATCTAAAAGAACTCCCGGTTTTGAAACCACAATTCTTAATGTATCACTAACAATTGATGGTGTTTTAAAGGCTACTGTTAAATCTGCAGCGGCAAGAGCACCCGCTATACATGGTAGCAAAAGTGGTAACGTCATTATCTGCTACATTCAAGGCGTCACTAACACCTACAGTGGCTGTTAAAGCCCCGATCGGAAGACCCAGATCTGTAGCTCCATAATATATATCTTGTATATCTCCCGGAGTACAGGTTACCGTAGAAACCGGTCTGGTATAATAAGCGTCAAATACCTTTGTGTTTTGAGCAACACTTAAAAGTGATGCAGACTGGATTCTGATTCCGTCATAATCCTGAGGTCCCAAAGTATTTGAGGGTACAAAAGTATATTCGAATGAATTTTCTCCTGAGATTAAATTCACTAACGATCCTGAAATAGACTGCATCGTTCCGATATCAACCCCGCTTTTAGTTCCAATAATGGACAAATCTTGTCCTACCGCTAAAACACTGGCTTCAGATCCTAATTTTATGGTTACCGGAGTTCCTTTTACAATATTGGCAGGCCATGTTAGATTTTGCCATGTTGTTCCAATTCCTAAAAGTCCAACTCCCGTTGTAATCGTTGAAAAAGTTTGAGGATTGCCATCTACAGCTGCAGTTGGATTAGTCACCACTCCTGATATAATGTTGCCCTGGGTTTGTCCTGTTGCATACACTCTTTCCGATAGTAACGGACAGGTACCCGGATCTATAACATTCACAGAAACAGTTCCTGTAACAGAACAATTGGCATTACTTGCCACAACTGTATAGGTATAAATTCCCGGTGTATTTAATACTCCTGTTGTAAAGGGTGGTCCTGTCAGCGTATTCCCCTGAGGATCAAACCAGGTTAATGTGCCGTTTGATGTTGCAGTTAAGGTCACAGAAGAACCTGCATTCACAGAAACTGAGGGATTTACAACCAAACTTGGCAACGGGTTAACAGTAACTGTTACTGGTAGTTTAACAGATGGACATGTAACACCGTTACCTTGAGCTTGAATTGAGTAAACACCACTTGCTGTTATATTTCCTGCTGCATTTTCGGTTATGATATTATTGGACGCATCATAAAAAGTATAAGTTGTATTTCCTGTTGTGTCAAAACCTATGATGGCATCTCGTAAGTTTACACTTCCGCAACCTGCCGGCAAAGGTGTTGTTACTGCTAAAGGTGTCACTGTAGGAATAGTAATATTTACTTGTTTTAAAGTATTAATGACATTCTCACAAGTACTTGCGTTGGTCACAGAAATATAATAATTATAAGGAACTCCCAGAGCAGTAAGCCCTGAAACCGTAAGAGCACCAGTTGTCACATCTTTAACAAAGGTTACGCCTGGCTGGGTTCCTACAACAGATCCTGTTATAATTTCCTGATCTTTATTCTGATTGGTATAATATCTAAATTGAGCTCCCGCTAAAGCAGAGGTCGGAGCCAATACAACTGTTCCGGAGCAGGAAGCTTCCAGAGGACTTGTAATCACCACATCGGCAGGAGTTGCTAACGGATTTACAGTTATAGTAACAGGCTGACGAACACTGTTAATACAGGCGCCACGTGCTGATTCTACATAATAGGTTGTCGTATTACTTAACGGAAGTGTTGGATTTACAGCCACTATACTTCCTCCTGTTGGGGAATCATACCATGTAAACGTTTCTGTTCCTGTTGAAGCAGCTGTTAATAAAGCTGCATCTCCTGCACAAATTGTTGTCGCTCCTGTTATTACAGCATTCGGATATCTGTAAGAAGCTCCATAAATATTTACACTGGTTAATAATGCAGCTACGCCGCCTAATCTAACCTCAACTCTGTCAAAAGTCGAAGCGGCAGTAAAACTAGCTTTAAATCGGTTACCGGATAATAATTGTACATTCAGTAAATTATTATTAACGTTAATTCTGTCATTATTATAGGTTGCACCGTCATAGGTTGCTAAACTAATATAAGATAAAGCACTTACATCGAGAAGGCCGCCCGGAACTTCTAATTCAACATCTATAATGTCACCCGCCTCACCTGGAGAAGCGAAAGTTAAGGTTTGCTGAATATAACTTCCAAGTACCCCAACTGGTATGGTAAGAGTAGCTGCAGTGTTAATATTTCCATCAACAGATCCACCGGGATTGGTCGCTCCACAGCCAACACATAAAAGTCCCGGATCCAAAGTGGTCACCTGAGCATTCGCCTGAAGGCAATTACTAACTGTATTAATTACTACTACATTAATTACTGCTCTGGCACTGCTCACACAACCTGTTGTCAGATCTGTAGCTTCAACATAAAATGTTTTATTTGCCGTTAAAGCCGGAGTTGGAGTATACGTACTGGTATTGGTTGCCAAAGCCGTTCCTCCTGTTGGGACATCAAACCAGGCATAAGATACATTAGCATCAGGATTTGAAATACCTAACATTACATTCTGGCCGGACTGAATCACTACATTCGATGATACAGGTACCGGTACTGCCGGTAACGGATTTACAATAAGGTTCACCGGAGTACGTGAACTCAAACAACTTCCTATTGAAGCTTCTACATAATAACTAATGTTAGCCGTTAAAGCCGGTGTCGTAAATGAAGTTCCTGTAAAAACTAAATTCCCTGCTACATTGGCATCATACCAATTGTATACCGTACCCAAAACTGGTGCCTGAACAGTTAAAGCGACCGTCTGTCCACTGCAAATTGTTGTGGGAACAGCTGTAATAACTGGCGCAACAGGGTTTTGCACTGAAACAGATACAGGATTACGCTCACTGTTTAAACAACCATTTCGGGTAATGGCTGTATAATAAGTGGTATTAGCATTTAAAGCCGGTGTGGTATAAGATGCTGTACTTACCAACGGAAGACCTCCGGTTGCGGCACTATACCATTCAACTGTTTCTCCCGCACCCAAAGTAGTGGTCAGTGTTGTTGTTTGTCCACTACAAATGGTTGTACTTCCTGTAATCACAGGAGCTTTATATCGGTAAGCCGCCTGATAAATATCCAGGCTTGTGATGGCTGAAACCAGACCGCCCAATCGCACTTCAACACGATCAAAAGCTGCACCTGCCACAACACTCGCTCTAAAACGGTTTCCTCCCAATAATACAATATCAACTATATTATTGATCGAAACTCTGTCATTATTAAAAGTTGCTCCGTTATAAGTGGCTAAACTAATATAATTTAATACACTTAAATCCATGACACCTCCCGGAACTTCCAGCTCAACATCAACAATATCCCCTGCTCTGCCGGGATTATTAAATTGAAGTGTTTGCTGTGCGTAGCCATTAATTAAACCAACCGGAATGGTAAGTCTCGCAGCAGTTGCCGGATTTCCATCCACTGAATTATTAGGATTTGTCGAACCACATAATAGACAAAGTCCATTAAAATTAGTCTGCTGGCTATTTGCTTCTAAACAAGTTCCCAAAGGATTACTGATAACTGTTACTGTTACCGGTACTCTCGAAGCACTTACACAACCTCCGGCTGCACTTTGCGCTTCCACATAATAGGTTTTAGTCGCTACTAATATAGGCGTTGTAAATGTTGTCGAATTTGTCAGAAGCGCAGTTCCGCCCGTGGCAACGTCATACCAGTTCAGGGTCACACCTGCACCCGTAGCCGCAGCGCTTAATGTGGCATTCTGACCAGATTGAATGGTAACACTTTGTGTCAGTACTGTTGGTAACACCGGTACCGGATTTGATGTTACAGTCACCTGTGTTCTTGCAGGACTTACGCAGGAACCTATTGCGGCTTCTACAAAAAAATTGGTAGTACCAACAGGAACTACTGGAGAATAAGTATCACCAGAGGCTAAAATCGTTCCTCCGTTATTTACGGAATACCAGTTGTACGTGGTTCCGGGCACAGAATTAATTACAGATAAAGTAGTTTGCTGTGTAGCGCCGGCAGAACATATTGCGGTTCCCACAGTACTGATAGCCGGGGCAACAGGATTAGAAACATTAACCACAACGGGTAAACGTTCACTGCCTTCACAACCGGCAGCTCTGGTTACACCTATATAATAGGTAGTAGCTGTCGTTAAAACTGGTGTTTGATAACTATTAGCCGTTATCAAAGGAGTCGTAGAAGTTGGAGAATCGTACCACGACAAGGAAGTACCTGCTGCCGGAGTGGCAGTTAACGTAGTGAAATTCCCTGAACAAATTGTCTGACTTACACCTCCTGTTACGGTTGGTTTTGCAAAATCCAGGCGAACATCGTAAATTCTTAAACTCACCAAAAGGCTTAAAATGCCTCCAACCTGCACCTGTATCTGATTCGTATCACCTGTAACAGTAAAGCGTACTGCCGCAACCGTGTTTCCGGATAACAAATTTAAGTTTAGAAGCGGGCTGTTTAGTGCTACACTTGGACCTACATTTGTTCCTGAAAGTTTGGCCTGAAGCGTTGCATTAGATAATAATCCAACATCGAGCAAGCCGTTTCCTGTACCCAGATAAAGTACAATCTGATCTCCGGCTTTTGCAGTCTGATTGAATGTTAATGTCTCCTGGACAAAACATCCCACCCCGACAGCATTTGTCAGAGTTGCATAAGTAGTAAGGCCTGCGTCATTGTCGTAGGCACTGGCGGGACTATCAATATCCAACCCTACACATACTAATCCACCCTGGCTGTTAGTTTGCGACACAGGCCGGCAAACTGATTGCGAAAATGCATTAGTACATAGTAAGAGTAAAAATAATAGTCCGAATAATCTCTTCTGATAAGTGAGATTACAAAAAGTAAAGATTTTTTTCATAATTTGGAAGATTAGAAAATGGACAATAAAATACCTGTTGCGATAAGTACGTATACTTAGGCAATTCAAAAAACACTAATAATCAATAGATTAGATAAAATTTAAAACCTTATGGTAAGACCTTAAATTAAACTTCTTAAAAAAAACAATAAAATTTAGTTATATAATGAAAGAACATGAGAGCATTCTTTTATTCACGCTGAATAAAAAACTGACTCAAAAATTTTCAGGAATATTGATCTTAATCAATCTTCCAAAACGGAGTGATTTGTTGTAGTGCAAATTTTCATGAAAGAAAATTTTAAGCTAGCTAGAATTGGGGAATTCTATAACTGTACATGTATTCAATAGTAACAGAAAGTTGATTAGGCAATCTGTTAATTGTTGATTAGAAATAAATTCTAAAAAATTGAATTCATAATTTAATATAAAGCATTATCGGATTTCAAATTTAGACATGACAATATGTTTCATTTCCAAAACAACTGACTGGGTTTTGGAAACAAAAGTGAAAACTTAATGTAATTGAAATGTTGAAATTTATAAAACAAATTTGCTTTTAACTTAAAATTTAATTGGGGAATAAATTTTAGTTTTTTGAAAATCAAAACAGATAAAGCTAAAATAATTAGAAGACCTAAAGCAAATTTGATAAAGAGAGTATTGGTCAATTCCATAAGCAAATTAATTAAGTTATTAAAAATTTTAAACTTTAATAATTGTAAAAAAAAATAAGTAAAGTGATCTGTTTTTAATTTTATAAAGTGACAATAAAAGGACCTCTTTATAAATGTTTTTAAAAAATCATTTTGTTTAACTTTCTTTTACTAAAATTAATTAAAATTAAAATACAAAACAAAACTAAATTTCTTATTTTTTTAAGTTTAGTGAAATTCTGAAGCCAAAAAAAAGCGCTCATCCATTGCAATCATTGACGTTACGGACTTAAAATGAGACCTTTAACGATATCATATTTTTTTTAACTCTTTTTTGTGAAAAAAAAAAGTAAGTTTAGTACTACTTTTATGCTTTAAAATAGACTCTTTTGTTAAAACAAAAAGTACATTTGAAAAGTAAAACTTACAAAAAGCAATAAAAAGTTAAAATATTAATCTTTTCTAAAAAAACACGTAGAAATACGGGTAAAATAAAATACAAAAGATTAAACAAAAGTTAAAACACCTAAAAAAGGTAAATATTTTAACATCAGTCAGTTAACTTTTCACTAAAAGACGTCTTAAAATTGTTTAAGATTCAATAATCGTGTTGATCTGTTTGAATAACTGTCCGTCACTCAGGAAAGCGCCTTGCTGGATTAATTCGAAAATAGAAGCATTACGATCTTCAGTAAATACTTTTTTTCCGACCTTCATTTCTATTGTTTCCGTAAACATATTATCACTTAGCCACTGCAAGCCATCCTGTGTCAGAAAATCAGTTTCAGGAACCAGCGATTTTAAAACAATAGATTGTACATGAGTTTCAAAACACTGAAATAAGAAAATATGGTTTTTAGAAAAATGTTCCAAAAATTCTGCCCTGGACAAAACACCTTCCCAGATCAAATCTGAAAAAACATCCAATTCCTGTTCCGCAACTTCAGGTTTATTTTCCTTTATACTGTCCCACTCTGCCTTATCAATTGCCTGCGTTGCCAAAAAGCTTGAAAATTCTGCATGCAATTCTTCAAACTGCTCTTTTGTTAGTCTTGCGTATTTCATTATTATTCTTTCAAATTAAACCTTTATATACCTTTACAAGTGTCTTCATTTTTAAACAAAAAAAAGCCCCCTTAAATAAGGGGGCAAATTTACAATATCTTTATACGATTAGAAAATATATCGGACACCAAATTGCATTTGCCATCTTGAATTCAGACTGGCATCATAGCTGAATGTTTTTGTCTGTGTATTGGTAAAGGTATACGTTGGCGTATTCCCTGCCACAGTAACTCCAATTGGCTGTACGCTGGTAGGAACCTGAACCACTCCCCAATCGGAATTAAGCAGATTTCCAACATTCAGAATATCAATACTAAACTGTATGGTATTCTTTTTCTCTGACGCAGATGAAAATTTGAAATTATAATCCTGTAAAATTTTCATGTCCCATTTTCCTCTCCACGGAGAAATTGCCCCGTAACGCTCGGCATACTGACCTCTCCTGTCTCTTAAATAATCATCCTGCTCAATAAATTTATTAAAAGCATCCCCCTGCGCTGCTCCTCCTGTAAAGGTCATTTGGCTGATTTCAGCTGTTGTAGGCACATACATTAAATCATTGACCGCAGATCCGTCATTATTGATGTCACCTCCGTACGTATAACTAAAACGTCCGCCTCTGGCATATTCGAAGAAAGTAGAAACTGTAGTAGCCCATTTATCTTTCCCGTATTTCCATTTTTTGGAACCTACCCCAATAAAACGGTTATTGTCTCCGTACTTAGAATTAGAAAGCACGTCTTTATTTACATTCCCCAAAGCAGGATTAAAAGCAAAGGCATCTCCGGTAATCTCAGCTTCTATAGAATTCACATCTTTAGATACTAAATAGTTATACGCTAAACTTGCATATAATCCATTTTCAAAAGTTTTCTGGATTTTAACCGAACTGTTAAACGCAAACCCTTTATCAGAATTCGTCATTACATAAGCGCTATTTGCGCCTTTATCAGCCGCTGTATAGATTAGTCTGTTATCTACACCTCCCAGAGTTCCTGTTGGATCTTTTAAGCCCCAGTTTTGCACATGAACACCATTAATATCTTTATTGTAAGACATATCAATAGTCAGAATGTAATTGCTCTCAAATTTATGATCATATCCTAAACTTGTTCTCCACACCTGTGGCCATTTATAATCAGGATCCATAATCTGAAAGAAACTGTCATCTGCACCGCTTACCTGATTGCCTAACCAGACAAAAGGAATCCTGCCCGTAAAAACTCCTGATCCGCCTCGAAGCTGCGATGTGGCATCACCACTCGCATCCCAGTTAAAACCAATTCGCGGAGACCACAAAATTTTATCGCTTGGCAGATCGGTAGAAATTAATTTTCTGGCATTACCTGTTTCAGGATCAAAATAATCTAAATTGTTATTTCTTTTTGATCCTCCATTATTCGTATCAATATATTTCTGAATCAAATCTGCCGTGTTAAAATACAGCGGTTTATCTGCTCTCAGTCCCACAGATAGTTTGAAATTATCCGTAATACTCCAGTCATCCTGCGCATAAAAAGCCCACTGTCCCACATTTAATTCTGCCAGCTTCCAGCCATTATCTGCACCGACAGCATTATTGTTTTTAGAATTATAAGTATCAATGGCCTGTTGCATGTTCTGAGCCACTGAACTGGATGCAAATGGCAAAGCGGCGTCGGCTAAAAAGTCTGCTACACTTGCGTAAGGCCTGAAAGTCCCGTAATAAGGAACCGGATCTGTTGCCCCACGAAATTTATCGTAACCCGCTAAATTAAAAGAGTTTTCAAAATTAAATTTTTCAAAAGAGGTACCAAAAGTAAAGGCATGGTTTCCTACTGTGTACGTCAGATTATCCGTAATCTGAATTACTTTCTGTTTCAGTGTATTATTGATAGAAAAAGGTTCATGACCGGCAATAATATAGTTCGATCCCGCACCGTCCTGTATATTAATTACCGGAGCAGGAGATGAAAACGGATCCCTGAAATCATTAAAGTACGTATACCCTGCCTGCAGTTTATTCGAAACAGATTCACTAAATTTTGAATTTAACTCCAATAAAAAAGAACTCAGCTTATTATTAATCTCGTATCCGGCATTCTGAAACTGAAGAATAGAGGCATTTGGTCCTCTGAACCCTAAGGCTGTCGGATGCGCCGGTTTGTCCTTGGAAGCGTCCAGAAAATTATAAATAACAGCGAGTTTATGGTTATCATTAATGTTCCAGTCGAGTTTTACAATTCCTTTTGTTGAATTTGAATTATGAACGAAACCCTGATAGGCTCCGGGATTGTAATTAAAATTATTGCCATTGGCGTCTTTTAAATTGGTTAAGGCATTTGATACCGCAATCAAATCAGAATCCAGCACTCTTGATTCGTTGATGCCGGTAACACCATCATTGTTGTTGGCCACGAAGTTAGACCCTAAATCGCTTCTTTTATCAATTTCGAAATTTCCGAAAATGAATAATTTATCTTTAACAATCGGAGCTCCCAGACTGAATCCTGCCTGAGTTTGTTCTAAAGAAGGTACAAATATTTTTTCGCCTTTTATTTTACTTCCCGTAAAATCCTGGTTTCTGTAAAATACATAAGCAGTCCCATGAAATTCATTAGTTCCTGACTTCGTTACCGCATTTACGGAAGCACCCGTAAAACCGGACAAAGTAACATCATAAGGAGCTGTAGCTACCTGAATCTGGTCGATTGCATCTAATGAGATGGGCTGGGAGCCGGTCTGCCCTCCGGGAGTTGCGGCATCTAATCCAAAAGGATTATTAAAAATAGCACCGTTTAAGGAACAATTATTATACTGATCGTTTCTTCCTCCAAACGAACCACCACTGGCTGTTGGCTCCAGACGTGTAAAATCTTCTGCTGATCTTGAAATAGTAGGCAAAGCGGTCAATTCTCTTCTTCCAATTGTGGTCTCGGCGCCGGTTCTCCCGCTTTGGAAGACTTTATTTTTGGAAACTACTTTAACTTCTTCCAAAGTCTGGCTTTCATTTGCTAAAATAACATCCAGATTAAAAACTTTTCCCAGATCAAGGTAAACGTCATTATATTCCTGATTCTGATACCCTACAAAAGTAACCGTAATTTTATAAGGTCCGCCAATTCTCATATTCAAAATATTAAATCTTCCGTCTTCATTAGACAAGGAAGAATATTTTGAACCACTCGGAGTATGCACTGCCAGAATGGTAGCTCCCGGCAAAAGCTCGCTGGAAGAACTTTTTACAATACCCTTAATACTCGATGTTGTGGTTTGCCCTGCCGCTGTGGTAAGCCCAAGGACACATAACAATAATGCAAAGATTCTTTTCATTTTCCTGGTTTTGAGTGAGTTATTTCCCTCAAAATTAGGCAAAAAAAAATCACTCCGGGGAGTGATTTTTATATTTTATTAACAAAAAGTTAACAATCTGTTATTTCTCTGCAACAATTTCGTAAGGTAGTTCAACTATTACATCTCTGTGTAAACGGATGTTAGCAGTATATTTTCCAGTACGTTTTACGATACCACTAGTGATGAATTTTCTATCAATAGCGTTACCTGATTTCTCTAAAGCTTCAGCAATGTCGATGTTTGTGATAGAACCAAAAAGTTTCTCTCCACCAGCTTTTGCAGTAAGTTTAATTTCAAGAGCTTTTAAAGTTTCAGCTAATGCTTTTGCATCAGCAACAACTTTAGCTTCTTTGTGAGCTCTTTGTTTTAGGTTTTCAGCCAATACTTTCTTTGCAGAAGGTGTAGCCAATTGCGCGAATCCCTGAGGAATTAAGAAGTTACGACCGTAACCAGCTTTAACTGATACTACGTCATCTTTAAACCCTAGGTTTTGTACGTCTTGTTTTAAAATAAGTTCCATGTTGTTGTCCTTTATTTGAGAAGTTAGGTTCCATCTTACCGGAAACCAACAACTATTCTTTTAATATTATTTTAATAAATCGGCCACGTATGGCATTAAAGCTAAGTGACGTGCTCTTTTTACAGCTACAGAAACTTTTCTTTGGTATTTCAATGAAGTTCCCGTTAAACGACGTGGAAGAATTTTTCCTTGCTCGTTAACGAATTTCAATAAGAAATCAGCATCTTTATAATCGATATATTTGATTCCTGATTTTTTGAAACGACAATACTTTTTAGTTTTGTTAGTTTCAATGTTTAAAGGCGTTAAATATCTGATATCTCCGTCTTTTTTTCCTTTTGCAGATTGCTCTATTGTAGACATAATAATTAAGCTTTAGTAGATTTTAATTTGGCTCTTCTTCTTTCAGCCCATGAAATAGCATGTTTGTCTAAACTTACAGTTAAGAAACGCATAACTCTTTCGTCACGTCTAAATTCAGTTTCAAAAGCAATCAGAACTTCTCCAGCTACTTTGAATTCGAATAAGTGATAAAAACCACTTTTTTTGTTTTGGATTTCGTAAGCCATTTTTTTCAGACCCCAATCCTCTTTTGACACCATTTCAGCTCCTCTGCTAGTAAGAAATTCTTCAAATTTCGTTACTGTTTCCTTCACCTGAACCTCAGATAAAACGGGATTTAAAATGAAAACAGTTTCATAATGATTCATAAATACAATATTTATTTGTTAAAATTGGGTGCAAAAGTAGTGAATATATTTATATCTGCAACATTTTTTTACGTTTATTCGTTGAAAAACAAAAAATAACGTTCAAGTTTAGTTTTTTCCCTAAAAAAATAATATATTTACTATTGCTATCCTGAATTTATTCTAAATTTAAATGTTATGAAACTAAATTGTGTTGTTGTGGATGATAGTTCTATACAGAGGACAATTATTGCAAAATTAGTCAATAATCACCCAGGCCTGCATTTAATTGGTGACTTTTCGAACGCAATTGAAGCGAAAAGCTGTATCTCTCTTAATAATATCGACTTAATATTTCTTGATATAGAAATGCCCGTTATCAATGGTTTTGACTTTCTTGACGGACTAAAATCCAAACCTCAGATCATTTTTATCACTTCTAAAGCTGAATATGCCCTAAAGGCATTTGATTATGATGCCACCGACTACCTTCAAAAACCTATAGCGGTTGACAGATTCAACGCCTCCGTTAAGAGGGCCGTCGATATGCATTTGCTTAAAAAAGAAGTAAAAGAAGAAGAAGGCGAACACATCTTCATCAAAAGTAACCTTAAGAAACTCAAAATTTTCACTGCAAAGATCAAATGGATCGAGGCTTTCGGAGATTATGTAAGAGTCGTTACAGAAGACGACAGCAATCTGGTGCTTTCGACCATGAAATCTTTTGAAAATGATCTATCTAAAGATAAATTTATTCGTGTGCACAAATCCTATATTATTAATATTGATAAAGTAGAGCGATTTAACAGCAAATTTGCGGAAATTGGCATTACAAAAATTCCACTGAGCAGAAATAAGAAAGAAGATCTTGTAAAAGCACTTTCTACTTCTTCTTAATCCTAATAAAAATCGACGTTTATCACAACTTTTATAGCTCTGTAAGGAGCAACAGCCTCAAAACTATTCAACATTTTCTGAATAGTTTTTTTTGTGCCTCCCAGCGGCAGGTCTTGTGGAATCTTAATCAGGATTGTACGAAGGTATTCGTTTCTTATCCGGCTGATAGCCGGTTCTTCAGGCCCTAATACTGGTATATTCAGATTCTGGCTCAGCACCTGATACAGCCACATGGAACCTTCTTTGAGTTTATCAAAATCACGATGTTTTAAAGTCAGTTTGATAATCCTGAAATAAGGAGGGTATTTATAGATCTGGCGATCGTACAATTGCTCCTTATACATACCTGCATAATTATTGTTTGTTACCTGTTGAATGGTATTATGGTTGGGATTATAAGTCTGAATTACCACTTTCCCTTGTTTTTCAGCTCTTCCGGCCCTTCCTGCAACCTGTGTCATCATCTGAAAACTGCGTTCGAAGGCCCTGAAGTCAGGATGATGCAGCATATTGTCGGCATTCATGATTCCAACAAGGCTCACATTGTCAAAATCCAGGCCTTTGGCTAACATTTGTGTTCCGACCAGAATATCAATTTCCCGATTTTTAAACGAATCAATAATCTTTTCGAAACCAAATTTCCCACGGGTGGTATCCTGGTCCATTCTGCCAATTTTAGCTTTCGGAAAGAGAGCCAGTAATTCCTGTTCAATTTGCTCTGTCCCAAAACCTTTTGTAGTCAGGTCAATACTGGAACAGCTATGGCAGTGTGTAGGTTTTGCAATCGAATAGCCGCAATAGTGGCAACGCAACTGGTTTTTATGTTTGTGAAAAGTCAGACTCACGTCGCACTGCTGGCAATGCGGAACATGACCACAGGTCAGACATTCAATGATAGGCGAATAGCCACGCCTGTTCTGAAACAAAATCACCTGTTCACCCAATTGCAATGCTTCGGCAATTTCTTCGGTCAGGAGGTCGCTAAAATGCCCTGTCATTCTTTTTCTGAAATGTTTATCTTTCAGATCAACCAGCACAATTTCAGGCATTCGCACATTATTGTAACGTTCCATAATCGATACCAAACCATATTTACCACTTTGTGTGTTAAAATAGGTTTCGATACTGGGTGTTGCTGATCCTAAAAGCACTTTCGCCTGATGAAAATTAGCCAGAACAATAGCCGAATCCCTGGCATGATAGCGCGGTGCAGGATCTGTTTGTTTAAAAGTCTGCTCGTGCTCTTCATCTACAATCAATAAACCTAAGCTGGCAAACGGCAGAAAAAGGGCTGACCTTGCTCCTATGACAATTTGGGCCTTATCGGCACTTTCGAGTGTTTGTTTCCATACTTCTACTCTTTCATTATTACTGTATTTCGAATGAAAGACAGCGATTTTATCTCCAAAATGAAGTCGTAAACGCGATACTAACTGAGTCGTAAGGGCAATTTCAGGCAGCAAATACAATATTTGTTTTCCGGTCTCGAGATATTCTTCAATTAATTTGATATAAATTTCCGTTTTTCCGCTTGACGTTACGCCGTGGAGCAGACAGACCTCTTTATCAATAAAATTTTCCTTAATTTCAGTAAAAGCTTTTTCCTGAGCTTCACTCAGGTGTAATTGTTTTTCTGAAGCTTTTCCCTCAAAATTAACACGGTCCTGCTGCAGCAAATATTCTTCTAAAATTTCCTTTTCGATCAATGCCTTCACAGCCGCCGGAGAGGATTGTGAAGCTTCGACGATCTTCTTAACCGTGATGGGCTTTTTTTCGGAAGCATTTAACTGAAAATAAGCCAGAACTATTTCTTTTTGTTTATTGGCATTTTTAAGCACGTCCAATAATTGTCCCAAACCTTCATCTGTTTCGTATTTACTGTGGAGTTTCACATATCGGATCAGCTTGGGTTTGTAACTTTCTTTAATTTCTTCTTCTAAAACAATAATGTCTTTTGCCATTAATTTCTGAAGAATCGGAAGAATATTTTTTTTATTTAAAATGGAAGCAATTTCGCCAATTTTAAGTGAACTTTGATGGTGCAGCGCTTCATAAATTAAGAATTCGTCATCAGAAAGTTCAGAATCATTTACCACTGTATCCGGTTTATGCGAAATAATGGTTTCACTTTCCAGCAATAATCCGGTTGGAAAAGCGCCACGATACACGTCGCCAATGCCACACATATAATAATTAGCGATCCAGAACCAGTGCTTGATCTGGATCTCGGTTGCAATCGGTTTTTCATCCAGAATCTGATGAATTTCCTTTGCTTCGTATAGTGTCGGAGCATTCTCATGCGTATCTGTTACAAGTGCTGTATAGATTTTGTTTTTACCAAATGGCACGGCCACCCGCATTCCTTTTTTAATAAAATGGAATTCAGTCTCAGAAACGCGATAAGTAAAAGTTTTAGCTAGTGAAAGAGGCAGAACGACTTCGACAAAAAACATGTAATTATTTTATATGATTTACAAAATTACTTCTTTCCTGACGGTTTATTCAAATAATCTTCCACCAATTTTAAAGTATGATTCAAAGACTCTGTATTGGTCCAGTCTTCGTGGCCCGGAATTATGTACACCGGATTTTTAAATTTGGTTTGCACTTTTTTAATAGATTTCTTCCATTCTTTTACATCAGAATTCGCCAGATAACCTAGATCTGCTGCACTGGCGCTTTTTATAAAACAGGCGCCGTAAAGTATTTTTTCTTTTTCAAACCAGGCAATAATATTATCCGGCGCATGTCCTTTTCCCGGATAATACACTTCAAATTTATATTGTCCTACGGTAAATGTCGTATCATTGGGAAGGACAAATGCTGCTCTTGGTTTATTTTCTTTCTTTAAAATTTCGTCTGTGATTTTTCCGGTATAGGTTTTAATTCCCTTTTGTTTGTAGAATGCGATCCCTCCTACCCTGTCATCATGGGAATGCGTTGCAAAACACATCACAACCTCTTTATTATGTTTGGCTTTTATACTGTCTAATAATGGCTGAAATTGTGTTTCATCCCAGGGTGCATCGAACATTACAACACCTTTATCCGTAACCAGATACATGGCGTTGGCAGAAATCCGGGTTCCGTTATAATCGTGAAATGTTTTATAAACATAAAAGTCACCTGTTAGATGACTTATGGGTAATGCCGTATTCTTAGATTGTCCGAAACTGTTTGACAATGCTGATAAGAATAAGACTATTGCTATTACTTTTCGCATGTGAATATCAAAAAAATATTAGTTTTTTGCTCTGGTCCAATATTGGGTTCTTCCCATAATTGAAATACCAACATAACCGCGAAGTTTTAATTTATCAGCAGAATCTAATGTGATATAACATTTGTATTTTTTTCCGTTTGTAGGATCCAGAATTGTACCTCCATTATATTCTGCACCGTCTTTTTTAAGTCCGTTGATGATAACCATTCCTAAAATAGGTTTATTTTTTTCGGCACCATCACAACTTGTACACAAATCTTTTTTATGATCGGCACGAAGTATTTCTACTACCTTACCGTATATTTTTCCTGATTTCTCGTAAACTTCTACAATTGATTTGGCCTCACCTGTTTCATCGTCAATTGTTTTCCATTTTCCAATAACACTCTGACTTTGAATAGAGCCTATTGTTAGAAAGAAGACTCCAATTGTTAACATCCAATTTTTCATACTATTTTATTTTTTTTTGTTTTAATTTTCTGATAGTAGCATTGAGTTCAAACCCCAAAAGCAGTATCATACAGTTTATCCAAATATAAAACATTAGAATTAATAATGTCCCAATTGAACCATAAAGTTCATTATATTTTGAGAATTTTATAACCCAAATCCCAAAAAAGAATGAAGATATAACAATTAAGACCGTCGTAAAAACAGATCCAATGCTGATAAAAGGCACTTTATTGTACTGTCTTGTACCATAACGCAATAATATTGAGGATGTTATGAGAATCATTAAAATAACGAACGCATAACGTCCTAATATGATCAGCGGAATGCGGTCACTCAGCACATCCTGAATAATTGTTTTCTGAATAAAAACCTCAAAAACTACAATTGTGGCCACTGTCACAAAAAGTATAATGGTCATGAGAAGCGAAATGGCAAGTGCTACCAGATACTGACTAAAAAAGCCTCTTTTATCAAACACATGTTTTGACGATTCGAAGCCACTTAAAATTCCGTTAATACCGTTTGCCATCAAAAAAATAGAAAGCAAAAATCCCGAAGACAATAAGCCGGAGTGACTGTTATTTAAAATATCGCTGATAATTTTACTGATGGCATCATAGGTATTCGGCGGAACACCCTGTTGCACAAACTGCAAAAAATCGGCCTGGAATCCTTCAATTGGAATAAAGGGAATTAAGTTTAAAATAAATAACGCAAAAGGAAACAGCGCCATAAAAAAACTGAATGAAACCGCGCTGGCATGATAGGAAAAAGCACCTTCCAGAATCCCTAAAGTGTACAATTCCAGTAAATCGTATAACGAAAACCCTTCTAACCAGGGCAGTTTTATTCTCTTAAAAACTCCAACTACAGAACGTAATACCGGAATTTTGTCAATCCGGTCTTCTATTTCTTTAGACATAGTTATTATTTTAGATTTTTGGATTCTTAGATTATAGAATATAGATTATAGAATATAGATTATAGACTTCAGATTTTAGATTTTAGATTTTAGATTTAAACTCACAAGCCGTAACTCATAACTCAAAAACCATAACCCATAACTCACAACTCCTTAAAACGCCTTCAAACTCAAATCCATGTTGTAAACAGAGTGTGTCAGTGCGCCGGATGAAATATAATTTACGCCGCATAAAGCGTATTCTCGAATCGTTTTTTCGTTGATATTTCCGGAAGATTCCGTCTGGCATTTAGAGCCGATTAACTGTACGGCTGTTTTAGTGTCTTCGTAATTGAAGTTGTCAATCAGGATTCTGTGAACACCGTCGCTGAGCAGAATTTCACGGATTTCATCTAAATTTCTGGCTTCAACGATAATCTTCAAATCTAAATTTTTAGCTTTCAGATAATCTTTGGTTTTCCTGATGGCAAGCGTGATTCCGCCGGCAAAATCAATATGATTGTCTTTTAGCATCACCATATCGTAAAGTGCAAAACGATGATTTTCACCACCGCCTATTTTCACCGCCCATTTTTCAGCTGCCCTGAAATTTGGCGTTGTTTTACGAGTATCCAATATTTTGGCACCCGTTCCTTCTAAAAGCTGCACATACTGGTTAGTTTTAGTCGCAATGGCAGACATACGCTGCATCGTATTCAAAACGACTCTCTCTGCTTTCAGTATAGACTGGGAGCTGCCTGAAACTTCAAAAACAACTTCCCCGTATTCTACGCGTGTACCGTCTTCTATAAATGTTTTAACTTTTAAAGCAGGATCTACATATTCAAAAATCATTTTTGCAAGCGCAACACCTGCAATAATGCCCTGGTCTTTTACCAATAACTTAGCCTGACCATGCGCCGTTTCAGGAATACAGGCCAACGAACTGTAATCGCCTGCCCCAACATCTTCTCTAATCGCATTGCTAATCAATAGTTGTAATTCCGTCTGAAATTGTAATTGGCTAATCATTTTTTAGAATTTTATAAGATGCTAAAGTAGGACATATTTTGTGGATTTGAAAGTTGAACGGAGTTGAAAAGTTTTTTTAACACCCCAAATACTCCTTTTTTTTCACCACTAACCGACTGATTTTCATCAAGAATAAAGCTTAATTTTTAGTACGCTCTTACGGGTTTAATTTTTTTCTTCTTTGTTCACTGCGAGTTAAGAACATTAAATATCTTTGAGGTTCATTCAAAACAAAACCATGGGATTAATTAAAGATATTTATTCGGTTGCTTTTTACGAAAAGTTCAGTCAGGCGGCAGCCGAAGTACATCCGGCATTTCAGAAACAAAAATTTATCGATAGTATTTATGCCGGTGATTTTGCCCAAAAAGAATGGAAAGACCGAATGAAACACACCACCGTTGTTTTGCACCAGTTCATGCCTGAGAATTTCCCGGAAGCGGTTTCTTTAATCGATAAAATTATTGAAAACCTGAAAAAAAATCAATTTACAGAAGGAAACCTGGCCTTTATTTTCTTTGCCGATTATATCGAAATGTACGGTCTGGACGACTTCAAAACTTCGGCGAAAGCCTTTGTTTCGATTACTCAGTTTATCAGCTGTGAATTTGCCGTCCGCCCTTTCATTTTAAAATATAAAGAAAAAATGATCGAAGAAATGGTAATGTGGTCGCTGCACGAAAACCATCATGTGCGCCGACTGGCCAGTGAAGGAAGCCGCCCGAGATTACCATGGGCAATGGCAATTCCGTACTTAAAAAAAGACCCCGCTTCTATCCTGCCTATCTTGGAAAATCTTAAAAACGATCCCTCCGAATACGTACGCCGAAGCGTTGCCAATAACCTCAATGATATTGCGAAGGACAACCCTCAGACCGTTCTGGAAATTGCGGCGCGATGGAAAGGCCTTAGCAAAGAAACAGACGCAATTATCAAACATGGCTGCAGAACTTTACTGAAACAGGGACATCCCGAAATCCTGAGCCATTATGGTTTAGAAAGCTCAAATATTGAACTATCCGCTTTTGAAATTAAAACGCCGGTGGTAAAGATCGGGGACGCTTTACAATTTCAGTTTCATTTAAGAAACCTCAACAAGGAACCTAAAACAGTCCGTTTGGAATATGCTGTGTATTACAAGAAAGCAAAAGGACATCTGGCCAAAAAAGTCTTCAAAATAAGCGAGAAAACCTATCAGCCGGATCAATTGGTAAAAGTTGAACGAAACCAGTCTTTCAGGCTCATTACTACCCGCGTTTTTCATACGGGAATTCATGAATTGTCGATTATCATAAACGGAACGGAAAGCCAAACGCTGCGCTTTGAACTGATTTAACTGAAGAAGAATCCTCCTCATAAAAATTAAGAATATTATAATTTTAACATAAACCATTTATCCTTATCTTTACTCCCGTGAAATGGATTAACATCATATTATCAGTATATTTAATCGTGCTGTCGTCTTTGCCCTGTGCAGATTCGCTGCAGAGCGATTCAATAGCACATACCAACGAAATGGTATCCAAAACTGATAGTAAATCACATGAGAAGGAGTCGGACCTTTGTCCTCCTTTTTGCACGTGTAATTGTTGTGCCGCACAAGTTCTCAATACCACTCCGGTTATTGCATGGTCTTTTGACGAAAGCACTCCTCTTATCAAAAAACCGTTATCCTCATACCATTCTGTTCTTACTTCCAATTTCTGCGGAAGTATCTGGCAGCCGCCCCAAATAGTATAATGAAGCCCGAGTAATTTCGGGTTAAGATGTTGTGGATTTACCACAAATAAACAGGCGTAATCCGTCTGATTTCTCATTCATTATATCCGAAAAATGCTCGATAAAATTATACAATTCAGTATAAGGAACAAATTCATTATACTCTTACTTACCCTGATTCTGATCGCCTGGGGAAGTTATTCGCTTAAAAATTTACCGTTAGACGCCCTTCCTGATATTACCAACAATCAGGTGCAGATTATCACTACAGCACCAACATTAGCCAGTCAGGAAGTAGAACAATTAATCACTTATCCGCTGGAACAGGCTGTAAAAACGATTCCAAAAGTAATCGAACTCCGAAGTATTTCCCGTTTTGGATTGTCGGTTGTGACGGTTGTTTTTGAAGAAAATGCCGATACCTACTGGGCCCGCGAACAAGTTTTTCAGCGGTTAAAACAAGCAGAAGAAAACATTCCAAAATACGCCGGAACGCCGGAACTGGCTCCGATTACAACGGGTTTAGGCGAAATCTACCAGTACGATGTGTATGCCAAAAAAGGCTACGAAAACAAGTACAATGCCACCAGTTTAAGAACCATTCAGGACTGGATTATTGCACCTCAGTTACAGGGGGTAAAAGGTGTTGCCGAAGTGAGTACCTGGGGCGGAAGTGTCAAACAATACGAAATTGCCGTCGATCCTAACCGCCTAAACAGCTCCGGAGTAACCATTACTGAAATCTTTGATGCCCTTGAAAAAAACAACCAGAACACGGGTGGGGCTTATATCGAAAAAGATGAATTTGCTTATTTCATCCGAGGGGTTGGTATGGCTTCCGGGATTAAGGATATTGGCAACATCGTGGTTAAAAACCGAAACGATACCCCCATTTTAATTCGTGATGTCGCCACCGTACAAGCCGGAAACGCCATTCGTTTCGGGGCCACAACCAAAGATGGAAAAGGAGAAATTGTGGGTGGTTTAACCCTGATGCTGAAAGGAGAAAATTCGAAAGCCGTTGTGGAGCGTGTGAAAGAAAAAATGATCCAGATCAACAAAATGCTGCCTGAAGGTGTTGTGGCCGAAGCCTTTATTGACAGAAGCAAACTGGTCGATAATGCCATCGGAACGGTGACCAAAAACCTGCTGGAAGGAGCTTTAATCGTAATTTTTGTCCTGATTTTATTTTTGGGAAATCTTCGTGCGGGACTGATTGTCGCTTCTGTTATTCCACTCGCCATGCTTTTTGCCGTCATCTTAATGAATGCCTTTGGCGTAAGCGGAAACTTAATGAGCCTTGGAGCTATCGATTTCGGAATCATAGTTGATGGCGCTGTTATTATCGTTGAAGCTACCATGCATCACCTGCAAAAACTAAAAAAGAAAACGAAATTAACACAGCCTGAAATGGATGAGGAAGTATATGCTTCGGCTTCCAAAATACGAAAAAGTGCCGCATTTGGAGAAATCATTATCCTGATTGTCTACCTGCCGATTCTCGCCCTGGTGGGAACCGAAGGAAAAATGTTTAAACCAATGGCGATGACGGTTGGTTTTGCCGTAATGGGTGCGTTTGTCCTTTCGCTCACTTATGTGCCGATGATGAGTGCCTTATTTCTATCTAAAAATCCGGAACATAAAAGCAATTTCAGTGACAGTATGATGGCGTGGCTGGAGAAAATATATACTCCGTTTTTAGAAAAAACCCTTCGTTTTAAAAAACTAGTTTTGGGAATTGCCTTGTCTTTATTTCTTGTGGCAATTATCATTTTTCAAAATATGGGAGGCGAATTTATTCCAACCATAGAAGAAGGGGATTTGTCTATCAATGCCACCATCATGACCGGGAGCTCTTTATCCCAAATGATCAAAACAACCACCCGGTATGAAAAAATGCTGAAAGCCAAATTTCCGGAAATTAAAACCATTGTTACTAAAATCGGAAGCGGGGAAATTCCAACCGATCCGATGCCTATAGAAAGCGGCGATTTAATTATTGTCCTCAAAGACAAAAAAGAATGGACCAGTGCTGACAACTGGGAAGATCTCGCGCATCTGATGAAAGCCGAAATGGAAAAAATCCCCGGGGCGAATATTGAAGTTTCGCAACCCATCCAGATGCGTTTTAACGAATTAATGACCGGCAGCAGAAGCGATATTGCTATTAAAATATTTGGCGACAACCTGGACATTCTCGAAAGAAAAGCCAGTGAACTCATTCAGAAAATCAATACCATTGAAGGCGTTGGCGACTTAAAAGCCGACAAAGTAACCGGATTGCCTCAGATTACCATCAAATACGATTACGATAAAATTGCATTATACGGTTTAAATATTGAAGATTTAAATAAAATCATACGCTCCTCATTTGCGGGAGAAGCGGCCGGTAAAATCTATGAAGAAAGTAAAAGATTTGATATTGTCGTTCGGATGAACAAGGAAAACCGAAATGATATTAATGACGTCAGTAATTTGTTTATTCCATTACCCAACGGACAGCAGGTACCTCTTTCGCAGGTGGCCACTATCGATTATGAGCAGGGTCCTGTTCAGGTAAGCCGTGAAGACGGCAAACGACGAATTACTATTGGATTAAATGTCCGCGGGCGTGATGTAAAAAGCGTGGTAGAGGAAATTCAGCAAAAACTGGACAAAAAATTCGAGCTTCCTGCAGGATATTATGTGACTTACGGAGGCCAGTTCGAAAATCTTATCGAAGCCAACAAACGGCTTTCTATTGCTTTGCCTATTGCCCTCAGCTTAATTTTAGTGCTGCTGTACTTCACTTTCAAAAGCATGAAACAGGCAGCATTAATTTTTACCGCGATTCCACTTTCAGCTATTGGTGGGGTATTTGCTTTATGGCTGCGGGGAATGCCTTTCAGTATCTCGGCCGGAATTGGCTTTATTGCACTGTTTGGAATTGCAGTGCTTAACGGGATTGTTTTGATTTCATATTTCAACCAGCTAAAATCAGAAGGCATTGACAATCCGCTGGAACGCGTTTTAACAGGGACAAAAACCAGATTACGACCGGTTTTAATGACGGCGGCTGTGGCTTCTTTAGGCTTCCTGCCAATGGCTTTATCCACAAGCGGTGGTGCCGAAGTGCAGAAACCACTGGCTACGGTTGTTATTGGCGGTTTGTTTTCAGCAACTTTCCTGACGCTGATTGTGCTGCCTATCCTCTACTTATTGTCCGAAAAAAGAATTAAAATCAAATCAAAGATGATAAAACCCACCATAATGCTTATTGTATTGCTAATAGGCAGTTTCTCTTTTGCCCAAACCAGCCAGCCTGTTTCATTGGAAAAAGCAGTAGAAATGGCAAAATCCAATAATCTCAATTTAAAAATTGCCGATAAGGAAATTGAGAAACAAACCATCCTTAAAAAGACCGCATTTCAGCCAGATCCCTTGCAGGTACAATATCAGGGCGGACAGTTCAATAGTGCTGATTATGACAGTAACGTTTCTGTACAGCAGTATTTCCCTGTTGGAAAAATTACCAGGGCCAATCGGCAGTTGCAGGAAGAGCTCGTCAAACTGGCCGAAAAGCGAAAAGCCATGTCTGAATATGAAATTGAAAAAGCGGTTACATTAGCCTATTATCAATATGGCTACGGTCTTTCCGTTCAAAAACTAAACACTGAATTGCTGGATGTTTATGCTTTGTTTTTAAAAAATGCCGAGCTTCGTTTTAAGACTGGCGAAAGCGGGAATATCGAAGTCATTAGTGCAAAGGCAAAAGTGAAGGAAATTGAAACCCAAAAAGAGCAATTGGAATACGATCTGGCTATCTATCAAAAACAGCTGCAGTATTTTGTTCAGACCAGGGAAAACATTGTTCCTGATGCTGCGGTGGCTTCACAATTTACAGTGACAAAAGATTCCAATACCTCTACAGTAGAAAACTTAGCAGCTGACTATCACCAGCAGCAAATTTCGGTGTATCAGAAAGAAGCAAATGTGTACAAAGCACAGCGAACACCTAAGGTAGGTTTGGGTTACTTTGCGCAAACCATTGATACCAAATCCTTGTTTCAGGGATTTACGGCCGGTTTGCAGATTCCGTTGTTTGGCAGCGTAAATACGGCTAAAGCCAAAGCAGCAGCCATAAATATTAGCCAGTCAGAACTCGAGTTGGAGAAAACTAAATTCGCGCTGGAGCTGCAAAGGGAAGAATTGCAAAATGAGTTTCAAAAACAACAAAAAGGATTATCCTATTATCAAAAAGAAGGTTTGCAATATGCAGAACAAATTATCACAACAGCCCAGAAAAGCTACGCCAATGGCGATATGAGCTATTGGACATATATCAGCTTTTTAAATCAGGCCATTGACATAAAAAAGCAATATGCCGAAACGCTGCATACGTATAATCAAAGCGCCATTCGATTGCAATTTCCTTCAATTTCCAATAACTAATCGCTATTATCAATGAGAAATATAAAAAATACAACAACCCGTTTCACCCTCTTACTCCTCCCTATTGCCTTTTTCTTTCTGTTTTTAACTTCCTGTAATGAAAAAAAAGCGGAAGAAATTCACGAAGAAGAAGCATCAGAAAATGAAGTAAGCTTAACCGCCGTACAGTTTAAAACAGTTGGCATTCAGTTTGGAAGTGTCGAAAACCGTAACCTCAATACTATTATTAAAGCCAATGGCTATACGACGGTTCCACCACAGAATTCTGCCAAAATTGCGACACTGCTTGGCGGTACTGTGAAAGACATTTTAGTACTCGAAGGAACTTATGTCAACAAAGGCAAAGT
Organism: Flavobacterium cupreum; assembly: GCF_003996965.1. GTDB lineage: Bacteria > Bacteroidota > Bacteroidia > Flavobacteriales > Flavobacteriaceae > Flavobacterium > Flavobacterium cupreum. The sequence continues at coordinate 318,621 of NZ_QWDM01000003.1, forward strand.
GCTGGCGACCATTCAGAACCTGGAAGTCGTAGAAATGCTGGAAGATTACAAATCGGCTGCAGCCAATATCGAGTATTTGCAATTGGAATACAACCGACAGAAAACATTATCGGATGAAAATGTAAATCCGCGAAAAACATTTCAGGAAGTAAAAGCCAAATTAGCGGTAGAAAGAGCCAAAGCACAGGCCGCAAAAAACAAATTACAGGCCCTTCATATCAGCCCTGGCAGCAACACCGCCCTGATTCCTATTGTATCGCCCATCAATGGCTACATCGGAAAAATTAATATTGCGAAAGGAGCATTTGCAGAAACCGGAATTCCGTTATTTGAAGTCACAGATAACAGTCAGATGCATCTGGACTTAAATGTGTACGAAAAAGATCTGGGCTCTATTTCAATCGGTCAGGAAGTCGATTTTATACTGACCAACCAATCGAATAAATCCATAAAAGGAAAAATATTCGGTATCAATAAATCGTTTTCCAATGAAAGCAAAACCGTTGCCGTTCATGCTAAAATAAATCCCGACGATGCCAAAGGACTGATCTCGGGAATGTACGTTTCCGCCAATATCAATCTCAATAATGCGACAGTACCGGCACTTCCAAAAGCGGCTATTGTAAAAAACGGCGATAAATATTTTATTTTTATTAAAGAAACCGAACAGCATGAAAAAGAGAAGAAATCAGGATCTTCAGCAGAAACCGAAGAAATACATTTTAAAGCCATTGAAGTGATTCCCGGTACCACTGATATGGGATTTACCGAAATAAAATTTGTAACTTCAATCCCTGATAATAGCAAAATTGTTACACAAGGTGCTTTTTACCTTTTATCTGCCCAAAAAGGCGGTGGAGAGCACACCCATTAATTTTAATTTATGATACATAGCGACGATACAGACTGCTGCGAAACCAAACAAAATGCAGCAGCCCAAAAAAATAAAGCTGCCAGTTGCTGCTCCCATGACGATAATGGTCATGACGATCACGACGGGCACGATCATTCAACAGGAAACCAGACTGTTTTTCAGCTTTTTTTACCGGCTATAATCAGTTTTCTATTATTGATTATTGCCATAGTTTTCGATAATTACCTGCCACAGACCTGGTTTACGGGATGGGTACGGATAGTCTGGTATGCGGTTGCGTATCTGCCTGTTGGCTTTCCCGTATTGAAAGAAGCATTGGAAAGTGCCAGAGACGGTGCTTTCTTTTCCGAATTTTTACTGATGAGCATTGCCACGGTAGGTGCTTTTGCCATTGGTGAATATCCGGAAGGAGTCGCCGTAATGCTTTTTTACGCTATTGGTGAAACTTTCCAGGCTCTGGCGGTAACACGTGCCAAAGCCAACATCAAAACATTATTAGACCAGCGTCCGGATGAAGTGACCCTTCTCGAAAATAACCAGACCAAAATCATTAAAGCATCAGAGGCTCAGATCGGGGCAATAATTCAATTAAAACCAGGCGAAAAATTAGGTCTGGACGGCGAACTGCTTTCAGAATCGGCTTCCTTTAATACCGCGGCTTTAACAGGTGAAAGTAAACCGGATACCAAAAATAAGGGCGAAAGTGTTCTGGCCGGAATGATCAATCTGAATTCCGTGACTGAAATCAAAGTTACAGCTTTATACAAAGACAGTAAATTGTCGAAAATTCTTGAAATGGTTCAGGATGCTACCGCCAAAAAAGCGCCAACCGAATTATTCATCCGGAAGTTTGCCAAAATATACACACCAATTGTGGTCTACTCCGCCATCGCGATTTGTTTGCTTCCCTACTTTTTTGTGGATGAATATGTTTTCAGGGACTGGCTGTATCGCGCTCTGGTCTTTTTGGTAATTTCCTGTCCGTGTGCGTTAGTAATCTCTATTCCGCTGGGGTATTTCGGTGGAATCGGAGCTGCCAGTAAAAATGGAATTCTGTTCAAAGGTTCCAGTTTTCTTGATATAATGGCAGCCATTCAGGTGGTCGTAATGGACAAAACCGGAACCTTGACCAAAGGTGTTTTTAAAGTTCAGAAAGTAGTGGCTGTTGGGATTCCCGAAGCGGATTTAATACAATATACGGCGGCACTCGAAACCAAATCAACACATCCTGTCGGCACTGCGATTATCGAATATGCCAATGGAACAGAGAAAGAAAACCTTGTGACGGCTGTTGAAGAAATCGCTGGTCATGGCCTGAAGGGTACCATTGACGGCAAAGAAATTCTCGCCGGAAACACCAAATTACTGAAGAAATTCAACATTGAATATGATTCTGAAATTGATAACACACCTTTTACCATAGTGGTAGTGGCCATCAATCAGAAATATGCCGGTTATTTTCTCATAGCCGACGAAATCAAAGAAGACGCCAGGCAAGCCGTGCAGAGTTTACATCGCATCAACGTAAAAACAGTCATGCTTTCCGGAGACAAAACCGCCGTTGTAAATTCCGTTGCCAAAGCATTAAATATCGATGAAGCCTATGGTGATTTGCTGCCGGAAGATAAAGTCGCCAAAGTGACTGAGCTAAAAAACAAAAACCTGAAAATTGCCTTTGTGGGCGATGGCGTAAATGACGCACCTGTTGTGGCACTGGCACATGCCGGAATCGCAATGGGCGGTTTAGGAAGCGACGCCACTATAGAAACAGCAGATATTGTCATTCAGAACGATCAGCCAACCAAAATATATACCGCGATCAATATTGGAAAAAAAACCAAACAAATCGTCTGGCAGAATATCGGTCTGGCATTTGTCGTGAAAGCCGTGGTGCTGATTCTTGGTGCCGGTGGCCTCGCAACAATGTGGGAAGCTGTTTTTGCAGATGTCGGAGTAGCTTTATTGGCCATCTTAAATGCCGTAAGAATACAGCGAATGAAATTCTAATACGAAACCGAAAATGTAGCCACAGATTAAAAGATTCACACAGAGTTCTCAAATAAAGTCAAATAAAAATTTGTGAAAATTCGCGAAATTCGTGGCAAGCTTTTCTAATCTGTATAATCAATGAAATCCGTGGTTAACAAACTCCGGAATAATAGCCACAGATTAAAAGATTCGCGCAGATTTTTTGCATAAAGTCAAATAAAAACAAGTGAAAAATTCGGGGAAATTCGCGAAATTCGTGGCAACCTTTTCTAATCCGTATAATCAATGGAATCCGTGGTTAACAAACTCCGGAATAATAGCCACAGATTAAAAGATTCGCGCAGATTTCTGCGTAAAGCCAAAATAACACCATTGAAAAATTCGTGAAAATTCGCGAAATTCGTGGCAACCTGTTCTAATCCGTATAATCACGGGAATCCGTGGCTAACAGAATACGGAATAATAGCCACAGATTAAAAGATTCGCGCAGATTTCTGCGTAAAGCCAAATAAAAACAAGCGAAAAATTCGTGAAAATTCGCGAAATTCGTGGCAACCTTTAATCCGTATAATCTGCAAAATCTGTGGCAAAAAGAATAAACAAATCTTAATCTAAATTAAGTTATAGCTTTCCACTACAACTGTAATTTTGTTTTCAACTAAAATAAACCATACCATGTCAAACATCAGCTTAATTATTGAAGAACGTGCCGCCAATATCGGTAATTTTATGGTTGGGAGATTACTGCCCTTCCGTGAAAAAAGAGCGGTCGGACCATTTGTATTTATTGATCATATGGGACCGGCACATTTAAACCAATATCAGAATATGGATGTTCCGCCTCACCCGCATATCGGACTTTCCACCTTAACTTTTTTATTTGAAGGAAGCATCATGCACCGCGACAGTCTGGGAACCGAATTAGAAATAAAACCGGGTGCCGTAAACTGGATGACGGCAGGAAAAGGAATCGTTCACTCTGAAAGAACACCCGAATATTTAAGACATTCCGATAAAATGCTTCACGGATTGCAGATCTGGGTCGCACTTCCGAAAGAATTAGAGCAAATGGATCCGAATTTTGCACATGTGGAAGCAGAGGATATTCCGCACTGGGAAGAAAACGGTGTTTCTTATAAATTAATTGCCGGAGAAGCTTTTGGAAAAAAATCACCCGTTCCGGTGTATAGTCCGTTGTATTTTATTGAAATTAAAAGCGAAACCACCCAAAAAATAAACATCGGAAAAGATTTATTTGGCGAAAGCGGTTTGTACATTCTGGAAGGAAGCATCAAAAGCGGAGAACACGTTTACGATCCGAAACAAATCCTGATTACCAACGACAGTTCATTGTGCGAATTTGAAATTACAGCCAATTCAACCGTTTATATTTTTGGAGGAACACCTTTCCCCGAAGAACATTTTATCTTTTGGAATTTTGTTTCTTCGGATAAAGAATTGATCGAAAAAGCAAAAAAGGACTGGACCGAACAAACTTTCCCAAAAGTTCCGGGAGAAACCGAATTTGTACCTTTACCTGAACCAAGAATTAAATAAATATGGATACCATCAAAGCAACAATCGATACCCGAAAATATCGTACCGAAATAACAACTAAAACCGGCAATACACTTATTTCAGATGAACCGCAGGAAATGGGCGGAAAAAATTTAGGATTTAGTCCGTTTGAACTTCTCGCTTCATCCCTGGCTTCCTGCACTTTAATTACATTGCGGATGTATATTGACCGCAAAGGCTGGGAGGTTTCAGAACTTACGATCTGGGTTGATTTTGACAAAAATGAAGAACATACCGTTTCTTTGTTTTCGACGAAAATCTTAATTACGGGAAATGTAGACGACGCACAAAAACAGCGAATTTTAAAAATTGCAAACAGTTGTCCTGTTCATAAAACACTTGTAAATACAATTAAAATAGAAACTTCATTACTATAAATAATCATGGAAATTCAACAAATAAACGATATAAAAAAAGGCTATTTTGAAGCCCTCGAAGACGGAAAAGAAGCCGGAAAAATGACGTATACCTGGGCGGGAGATGCTAAGTTCATCATCGATCACACCGAAGTTAACGAAGAATTCAGCGGAAAAGGGGTTGGCAAAAAACTGCTTATGGCTGCCGTAGACTATGCCAGAAACAATAATCTGAAAATCATTCCGCTTTGCCCTTTTGCGAAAAGTGTTTTTGATAAGACGGAAGAAATTCGGGATGTACTTTTTTCTTGAGGTTCAAAGTTACAAAGGGACAGAGGTTCAAAGGTTTTTTTTTAGGTGCTGAGGTTCTGAGTTGCTGAGGTTCTAAGTTTTTTTTAGCTACTATATTTTAGACGCACTGGTGTGCGTCTTTTTTATTTTTATGGGAAATATTGCGTAACAGCTTAGCGAACTTTGCTTTTAAATTTACTCCGGGTCAAAAAAACCTTGCGCTCTTTGCGGTTAAACTCAAACCGCAAAACGCCAATTTCAATTCATATTTTTTAATCTCCTTCGAAAGTCTTACATTTGCATGTAATTTAAATCTAGACTATGACGAGGATAATTACACTTTTCTGTTTTTTTATAGCGCAAATCGGCTTTTCTCAATCAGCTGAACGTTATTTAGAAAAAATCAGAAACAATGAAGCGCTCTCCACTGCTTTTTTTCAACAAATGCCAAAAGGAGGCGATTTACACCATCATTTTTCAGGATCAATTTATGCGGAACCTCTTCTGGAAAGAGCCATTGCAGCAGATTTTTACCTGAATTTAGAAACGATGGCAGTTTCCAAAACAAAACCTGCTAAAGGAAACTGGGAAAATTTTTCTTCTCTTAAAAATAACGGAAAACTGGAATTCTACAAGCAGCAGGTGATGCAAACCTGGTCCGCAAAAGATTACAACGGTGTGTCTGTTCCTTCTGATGATTTGTTTTTTGATTCCTTTGATAAATTTTTCCCCACAATCGACGGACATTTTGCCGAAGGCATGCTGGAACTAAAAAAACGTGCTGTTGCTGAAAATGTAAGTTATATCGAAACACAATTATCTACAATTCCATGTGATATGAATGTTTCCGATTTAGGAGATTTTAATGCTAAACTTCGTCAGGCGGCAGCGCAAAAAGACGAAAAAGCAGTTCTGAAATATTTAGAGGAATTGTACAAATCCCTACAGCAAAAAGATGCTAAAAAATACGCGGAAGACTTTAATACCAACTTTATAGCAAAACTGCACAAGGACCTGAAAATTGACGATGACCGTTTCACCATGCGTTATCAAAATTTTGTGCTTCGCTTCATGGAACCGGTAGATTTATTTAAGAACCTGGTGATTGCTTTTATTTCGGCCGATGAAAGTAAATTGGTAGCCGGTGTAAACATTGTTTCTCCGGAACATGGCGAGAATTCAATGAAAGATTACTGGCTTCACATGGTGATGTTTAAATATTGCCATTTGAAATTTAATGATGTGAAATATACGCTGCATGCGGGAGAATTAACGCTGGGATTAGTACAGCCTGAGGATCTAACCTGGCATATCAACGATGCCATTTATGTTGCCGGAGCCAACCGAATCGGGCACGGAGTTGATATTGCCTACGAAGCCAATTCCTATGATTTGCTGCGCTACATGGCAAAAAATACCATTCCGATTGAAATCAACCTGACCAGCAACGAATTCATTTTAAAAGTTAAAGAGAACAGACATCCCTTTTCACTTTATAGGGAATTCAATGTACCAATCGTCATCAGCACGGATGACGCCGGAATTTTAAGGACAAACATGACCGAACAATATGTGTTACTGGCAAAAAGATATCCGGATGTGCCGTATGCGACAATCAAACAATATGTTTACAACAGTATAAATTACAGCTTTATTCAGGATGCTGCGGTAAAAAAACAATTACTAAAAGATCTGGACGCAAGATTCAAAACTTTCGAAGAGAAATTTTCTAAAAACTAATAATAATAAAAATCTGCTAAATCTCCTAAATCTGCGAGAAAAAAATAGCTCCCGCAGATTTGGCAGATCAGGCAGATAAAAAAACATTATAATTAAATTTATGATTCTGGAAGCCGTTTTTCTTTTTATAAAACCCGAATTAGCAAGTCAGTTTGAAGCTGATTTTGCCAAGGCAAGTCAGTTTATTTCTTCTATTGACGGGTATTTGGGACATCGTTTGGAGAAATGTCTTGAAGTCGAAAATAAATATCTTTTATTAGTGGACTGGAACATGCTTGAAGATCATACGGAAGGCTTCAGAAATTCTGCAGCGTATTTAGAATGGAAAAAAATACTGCATCATTATTATGAGCCGTTTCCTATTGTAGAGCATTTTGAAAACGTTTTTGAAAATAAAAAATAGCATTTTATTTTGCCACAGATTAAGGGATTAAAGGATTTTTAATCTGTGGAAATCTTTTAATCCGTTGCAAAAAAATAAAAAAAAGATGAACATCAAACTTATCGCCATTGGCAAAACCGACAATAAATCGCTTCAAACCCTGATTGACGATTATGCCAAACGTCTGTCATTTTACATCAAATTTGATCTGGAAATTATTCCGGATATCAAGAACGTAAAGAATTTATCGGAGAGCCAGCAAAAGGAAAAAGAAGGTGAACTGATTTTATCCAAATTAACACCAACTGATCAGTTGATTTTGCTGGATGAAAACGGGAAAAACTTCTCGAGCGTTGGCTTTTCGGAAGAATTGCAAAAGAAAATGAACTCCGGAATCAAAACGCTTGTTTTTGTAATCGGCGGTCCTTACGGGTTTTCAGATACGGTTTACAGCAAGGCGCAAGGCAAAATTTCGCTTTCACTAATGACATTTTCACATCAGATGGTACGTTTGTTTTTTATCGAGCAGCTGTACCGCGGATTTACGATTTTAAGGAATGAACCTTATCATCATCAATAAAAGTTTTTGTTTCAGGTTTTCTTTGTTTCAGGTTTAAAAAACGAATTCTTCTTCTTCACTTATAAAAACAAATGGAATCTTTTTATCAATTACAGTTTTTACTAAGATTTTACATTGAATGTAATCCCCATATGTCATGTTTTTATCATACGAAAATTTAATTTCAGCTTTCGGATTGATTACTAAACTATCTAAAAATGGCTTTAAATTATTTTTAGGAAAATCATATACTTTTCTACCGCTGTATTGTATTAACCCGTTCTTTTTAAAATACAACTGACTTCTATTATTCGGAATTTCCATTTTATAATACACTTTCGTGAATGGCAAAAAGGCTAAATTCTTTCCAACAGAATCAGCGTACGAATAATAATTTTCGGCTTTTTCGTTTTTATGGGCCTTCTCTGCCCGCTTTTTTCCCTGAAGTTTCATTACTTCCGGAATCACCAGTTTTAAAGGCAGTCGTTTGTCAATATTGAAAATCCAATTGGTAGAAATGATACTGTTTTTTCGGTTTACTTCAGCGACGGTATCTTTGCCATCCGTTTTAAAAAAGATATAAATCGGGGAAAGATCTTCTACATTTTTAACAATTGAAAGGTTTGCTTTTGGAAGTAAAACATCTTTTTTTTCTTCACAGGAAAAAAGAAGAACAATAAAGATCAGGCTTATGTATTTCATATTTAGAGACTCATTTTATTAAACAACGTAACACATTCCATGGCTTCTTTTACATCATGAACGCGAAGAATTTTAGCCCCTTTCGTCAAGGCAATGGTATTGATCACCGTGGTACCGTTTAAGGCTTCCTGCGCGGTAATATTCAGTGTTTTATAAATCATTGATTTTCTGGATATCCCGGCTAAAACGGGCAATTCCAGCACATTAAAAAGTTCCATCTTTTGAAGCACCTCATAATTCTGCGCAGTAGTTTTGGCGAACCCGAAACCCGGATCCAGAATCAGATCATTAATTCCGAGACTTCTGGCTTTTGCTACTTTTTCCGAAAAATAAAACAGCATCTCTTTTATAATGTCCTCATAGTCTGTCATGGTCTGCATCGTCTGCGGATTGCCGCGCATGTGCATCATGATGTACGGAACATTGTATTTTGCAATTACATCAAACATTTTATCGTCTAATCCTCCTGCGGCAATATCGTTTATAATCGCAGCGCCGCTTTCGATACTTGCTTTGGCCACTTCTGCCCTAAAGGTATCGATCGAAAGCAGTGCGTCCGGAAAGTGCTTTAGAATTATTTCAATAGCAGGAACAATGCGATCAATTTCTTCCTGTTCCGACACAAAATCGGCACCGGGTCTGCTGGAATAAGCACCAATATCCAGAAATGTTGCGCCTTCGGTTAAAATTTTGCCCGCGCGTGTGACAATCTCATATTCATTTTTATATTTTCCGCCATCAAAAAAAGAATCCGGCGTGACATTCATAACGCCCATCACTTTAGGGATCGATAAATCAATCAGTTGGCCTTTACAGTTAATTTTCATTTTTTTGTGATTTTTGTTTCAGGTTTCAGGTTTTAAGGTGTGGCGTTAACAATTTGTTTACAAAAAACTTGAAACAAAGAAAACCTTAAACTTGAAACTCTTTAATTTTATCCTTATTTTTGAAGAAATTTAAGCAAATATACAGCAATAAATGAAGAATACTTCCTTAGAATATGATAATGTAGTCACGGTTTGCCGTACTTTATTTATCAATAAAATGAAAGATTACGGCAGTGCATGGCGTATTCTGAGACTGCCTTCCCTTACGGATCAGATTTTTATAAAAGCACAACGCATCAGAAGTTTACAGGAAAATGAAATCCGTAAAGTCGATGAGGATGAAAAAGGAGAGTTTATCGGAATTATTAATTATTCTATCATGGCTTTAATACAGTTAGAATTAGGTGTGGTGGACCAGCCGGATCTGGATGTAGAAAAAGCAACCGAACTATACGACGCCAAAATTAAACTGACCAAAGAGTTAATGGAAGCCAAAAACCATGATTACGGTGAAGCTTGGCGCGACATGCGCGTGAGTTCACTTACTGACCTGATCCTGCAAAAACTGCTTCGTGTCAAACAAATTGAAGACAATAAAGGCAAAACTTTAGTCTCTGAAGGCATTGATGCCAATTATCAGGACATGATCAATTACTCGGTTTTTGCATTGATTTTAAATCCAATGAAATAAAAAATTCCAAATTCCAAATTCCGGCCTTAGGGGGAATCTGAAGAAATTGGAATTTAAATTACACTATACTTATGAAAAACATCATTACTCAATTCTCAAGACTTTTTGTCGGCGTATTATTTATCATTTCGGGATTAATAAAACTGAATGATCCGGTTGGTTTCTCTTATAAACTGGCGGAATATTTTAGTGAACCGGTTTTCAACATGCCTTTTTTAGAGCCTCTGGCTTTAGGATTAGCGATCTTTTTAGTGATTTTAGAAGTGGTTTTAGGGGTAATGTTATTAGTAGGTTACAAAGCAAAAGCAACGATTTGGTTCTTATTGCTATTGATCGTTTTCTTTACCTTTCTTACCTTCTACTCTGCTTATTTTGATGTGGTGAAGGATTGCGGCTGTTTTGGAGACGCTTTACACCTTACACCGTGGCAATCGTTTACAAAAGATATTGTTTTACTGTTCTTTATTTTGATTTTATTCTTCAATAAAAAACTGGTTAAACCTTTGTTTTCAAAAATGGTAACCAATATCATCACTTTAATAAGTGTGATTTTGTGCGTGTTTATGGCGGTTTGGGTATTAAATCACAATCCGATTAAAGATTTTCGTCCTTTCAAAGTAGGTAACAACATCGAGGAAGGAATGAAAATTCCGGACGGCGCTCCAAAATCTGTGGTTGAAATGATTTTTATCTACAAAGTAAACGGAGTGGATAAAGAATTTACCGAAAAAGATTTAGCCAATATTCCTGCCGGTGCTGTTTTTGTGGATAGAAAAGACAAAGTGATCACTGAAGGTTATGTACCGCCCATTCATGATTTTACAATGGTAAAAGACGATTCTGATTATAAGGAAGAGTTATTAAAAGAACCGAAATTAGTTATTTTTGTGACCTACGATTTAAATTTATCGAATCCTGAAGGCATGAAAAAACTGGAAAAAGTAAATCAGGAAGCCAAAGCGAAAGGATATAAAGTAATTGCAATGACGGCTTCAGGGCCTGATGAAATTGCCAAAGCCAAAAAACAATACGGTTTAAATGTGGACTTCTATTTCTGTGATGCAATAGCTTTAAAAACCATCGAAAGAGCCAATCCGAGTATTGTAGTTTTACATAAAGGAACTGTAGTTCAGAAATTACATTACAACGATGTTGATGATTTAAAATTATCCGACGTTGCGTACAGTCTCTAAAAAATAGCAAACCTTGTAATGAGCGCCAATATTCTACATTTTTAGAAATATTGGCGCTTTTTTTTATACTAAACCAATTTTAACGCCATGAAAAAACCATTTCAAATCCTTACTTTTTTACTGATCATTCTTTCGTGCATTTTAGGCTATAGCCAGACAACAACAAAAAACAACGACCAGGCCTATATCTTTTTCCTGCACAACAGATTTATCGAAGAGCACGATTTGAGCGAAGCTCATCCGGAATATGGCAGAGCGGAATACAATGAAATTATCAATTCTTTTAAGTCCGATAATTTTATGGTTTTTAGCGAAAAAAGAAAAAAGAACACCAATGGGGCTGAGTACGCAGAAAAGGTGGTCAGACAAATTCAAAAATTATTAAAAAAAGGCATTAAACCTAATAAAATTACTGTCATCGGAACTTCAATGGGCGGTTATATTGCACAATATGTTTCGACTTATCTGGCGAATCCGGAAGTGAGTTTTGTATTTATCGGCTGCTTTCGGGATATCGATATTGAGGAAATTCCGGAAATCAATTTCTGCGGAAACATTCTGACCATTTATGAAAAATCGGATGTTTTTGGCGTGTCGGCCGTTAAACGAAAAGAAACTTCAAAACTAAAAGTGAATCATTTCAGGGAAATCGAATTAAATACCAATTTAAAACACGGCTTTTTGTACAAAGCTCTAGACGAATGGATTGTTCCCTGTAAAAAATGGGCCAGCGGAAATTATGATCTGAATTGATAACCGGACATCCAAAAAAGGAAATCAGCGGCGTTTTTTTTAAGTTTTTAAATGCTTAAAAAGCGAAGAAACATCATTTTGCTGCCGATATAAAAAGCTTCCGGGTGAAATTTACTCAAAATTTGAATTTTTCCAACGAACTATTACGATTTCATACTCTTTTTTTTAACCGAAATTTCCTGTTTTGTGATAAAATAAGGCAGTGTTCAAATTTTGTTAATCTCCATTTGGCATTCGATTTCTTTGTTTAACTTTGTGAATTCAGTATTGAAATAAAATTTTATAATCCTACTATGAAACAAATAGCACTGTTCTTTATTGCCTTTATCACATTTTCGTGCACGCAGGCTCAGAAAACCAGTTTTTCCAAAGAAGCCTTATCTGAAAAATTATTATCGACTGATGGAAGTCAGGTTGCTTTCAAAAAGATATTAAAAAATTACAAAGGAAAAACTTTGGTTATCGAAGTTTGGGCCTCCTGGTGTGGGGATTGCGTAAAAGCAATGCCAAAAGTAAAAGAATTGCAAGCCAATAATCCTGATGTTTCCTATCTTTTCCTTTCTGCTGACAAAACCGCTGATAAATGGAAAACCGGAATTGAAAAACACGAATTAAAAGGAGATCATTTTATGATGAATGACGGTATGAAAGGTATTTTCGGAAAAGCAATAGATTTAGACTGGATTCCGAGATATATTATTGTGGACAAAACCGGTAAAATTGTTTTATACAGAGCTATTGAAACCGATTTTGATAAGATCAATGCTACTTTACAAGGATTGAAACAGGTGCAATAAAAATTGCCATTTCACTTAAACAAAAGTTAAAAAAAGAATAATAAAAACTACCAAAATGAGAAAAAAGATTGTTGCAGGAAACTGGAAAATGCATAAAAATGCCGCACAAACTGAGGAATTATTAAACGAATTAATTACCAAAATACCAGCACAAACCACTGCTCAGGTAATTGTTGCACCAACATTCGTAAACTTACAGGCAGCTGTTGCCAAAGTAAAAAACACAACGATTGGTGTTGCCGCTCAAAATGTTCACCAGGCTGAAGGCGGTGCCTTTACAGGAGAAATTTCTGCAGACATGTTAACCAGCATTGGAGTAAACACCGTAATTCTGGGTCACTCTGAGCGCAGAGCTTTTTTTCATGAAACAGACGCTTTAATCGCAAGTAAAGTAGATACTGCGCTGAAACATGATCTAACTGTTATTTTCTGTTTTGGAGAAGAATTAAAAGACCGTCAGTCCGATAACCATTTCAACATTGTTGAAAACCAATTACGTGACGGATTATTTCATATCGCAAAAGAATCATGGTCTAAAATTGTTTTAGCTTACGAACCGGTTTGGGCCATCGGAACAGGAGAAACTGCTTCTCCTGAACAAGCACAGGAAATGCACGAATTCATCAGAGAAGTGGTACGTAAAGCTTTTGGAGCTGATATCGCTGACGAAGTTTCCATCTTATACGGTGGTTCTGTAAAACCGGATAACGCTAAAGAAATCTTTGGTAAACCAGACGTAGACGGTGGTTTAATCGGAGGTGCGGCTTTAAAAGCAGAGGACTTCTTAGCTATTGTAACTGCAATCTAAAGAATTATTTTGCCACAGATTGCACAGAATTGCACAGATTTTTAAAAATCACTATACTCTTTTAATCTGTGGCATTACATAGAGCGATACTTACGGTATCGCTTTTTTACGTTTATAAATTATACTTAAAATAATAAGGTTCTGCCGGATTTGTAAACAACTTCTGCTTTGGATTCTTACCTTTGCAAAAAAATCAGTTATGTCGAACATATATTTAGGATACCATTTTACCATTGAACCCAAAGAACCGGGTTCGGAAATTTTAATTGCAGAATTAGGCGAGAAAGCGTTTGAGACTTTTACAGAAACAGAAAACGGAATTTCGGCTTTTGTGAAAAAAGATTTATGGGATGAGAATATCCTGAATGACATTTATATCTTAGAATCAGAAGAATTTAAAATTGAATATACCATTGAAGAAATCGATCAGGTAAACTGGAACGAAGAATGGGAAAAGAATTTTGAAGCCATTGATGTGGATGGAAAATGCCATGTTCGTGCGCCTTTTCATGAAAAAACAAATGCTGAGTTTGATATTATTATTGAACCAAAAATGAGTTTCGGAACAGGTCATCACGAAACAACACATATGATGATTCAGCATTTGCTTGAAACGGATGTGAAAGGTTTGAAAACACTGGATATGGGTTGCGGAACTGCGATTTTAGCTATTTTAGCTGAAATGAAAGGGGCTCAGCCTATTGATGCCATTGATATCGACAACTGGTGTTACCTGAATTCGATCGAAAATGCAGAACGCAATAATTGTAAACACATTACCGTTTATGAAGGCGATGCTGCGCTGTTGGCCGGTAAAAAATACGATTTGATCATAGCGAATATCAACCGTAACATTTTGCTAAACGATATGCAGGCTTATGTAGATTGTTTAAATCCAAAAGGGACTTTACTGTTAAGTGGTTTTTATGAGGAAGACATTCCGTTTATTGATGCTTCGTGTACAGAAAAAGGCCTGACTTATGTTAAAAAGTTTCAAAGAAACAACTGGGTTTCATTAAAATACGTAAATTAGATAGCTAATTATCTAAAAATTTAATTGCCCGCAGATTAAACTGATCAGACAGATTAACATTGATTTAGCTTTTTAAGAACAGCTTTCAGGTAATCTTTTGATAAAGAAAAATAGTAATTACAACAGTACAAAAACTTAAAAAAAAATGAGTACTAAAGAAAAAGTAAGAGAAAGAGTCCGGGAAAAAGAAGTTACGGCTTTCAATAACGAAATCATTGTTTACAACGACGATGTAAACACTTTTGATCACGTAATTGATACTTTAATGCGTGTTTGCAGCCATACACCCGAACAAGCGGAACAATGTTCCCTAATCGTACACTACAACGGAAAATGCACCGTAAAGACGGGTCCCATGGACAAACTGAAACCGCAATGCACACAACTTTTGGAAGCTGGTTTAAGCGCCGAAATTGTTTAAACTGAGAATATTTTAAAAAACATTCAATTTTATCTATATTTGGGTAAAATTGAATGTTTTTTTATGGAAGAATATGGAAAGATATTAATTATTGCCACACCGGTTTTTTTAGTCTTAATTATAATCGAAAAACTATATGGCATTTACAAAAAGGAAGACACCGCACCTTTAATAGACAGCGTATCGAGTATCAGTTCCGGAATTACCAATTCGGTAAAAGATGTTTTGGGCCTGAGCCTTACTTTTATTTCCTATGAATGGCTGGTTTCTAAAATTGCTGTGTATCATCTGGAAGCCAACGTCCTGTCCTATTGCATCGCCTTTTTTGTTATTGATTTTTATGGCTATTGGAGTCACCGGTTAGCGCATCAGATTAATTTCCTCTGGAACAAACATGCAATCCATCACAGCAGTGAAGAATTTAATTTAGCCTGTGCCTTGCGACAACCCATTGCAAGCCTGGTCAATTTATTTACTTTTTTACTGATTCCCGCCGCTTTGCTGGGCGTTCCTGCTACAGTCATTGCGATTACGCTTCCGCTTCATTTATTTTTACAATTTTGGTATCATACCAAGCACATCAAAAAAATGGGGTTTATTGAGCACATTTTAGTAACTCCCTCCCATCATCGTGTGCATCATGCCATAAATCCCGAATATTTAGACAAAAATCATTCACAGATCTTTATTTTCTGGGATAAGCTTTTTGGGACTTTTCAGGAAGAATTAGAGGAAGTTCCGCCTGTTTTCGGAATCACGAGACCAGCCAATACCTGGAACCCGATCCGGATTAATTTTCAGCATTTAACTTTGCTGATTAAAGACGCCTGGCGTGCTCCAAAATGGAAAGACAAACTTACCATCTGGTTTAAACCAACAGGATGGCGTCCTGAAAATTTTGAAGAACTATATCCTGTAAACAAAATCGAAAATGTTTATGATTTTGAAAAATACGGCACACAAAATTCGCAAAAACTGGTTTATTGGTCGGTTGCACAGGTCTTAATTACACTTTTGTTTGTCACTTATTTATTTGACAATATTGCCAAAATTGGTTTGCCCAATATCTTTCTTTACGGCTTTTTTATTCTGATTACGATTTATAGTTACAGTGAGCTTATGGACAAAAGTAAATATGCGGCTTTCTGGGAAGGCTTTCGTTTTGTAACAGCGATTGGAATAATTTCTTATTACGGAGACTGGTTTGGACTGAACACTATTTTTCCATTCGCCAATTATGTGATTATTGCTTATTTGACTTTCTCTTTTTTTGTTTCGATCTATTTTGTTTCTGTCGATTTTAAAACTGCCCAAAATCAACTTATCCATTCATAATCCCCCAAACTATGAAAAATACTTTATTTCTTAAAATCTATATTGGTTTTAGTATTCTTTACCTGCTGATTTTGCTTTCAGGATACGAAAACTTTGATCTTTTTTTAAAGCCGATCCTCATTCCTTTATTAGGATTTTCGGTTTATCTTTATAAGAAATTTCCCACCAAAAATATCATTCTAAGCGCCCTGCTATTTTCCTGGATTGGTGATGTCATTTTACTTTTTGCAGATATAGACGAGATTTATTTTATTCTCGGATTGGTTGCTTTTCTTATTTCCCATGTCATTTATTCTGCTCTTTTTAATAAACAGACCAAAATCCGTTCTAAAAAAAACAAAGCTGCTTTTTTAATTGGAAGCCTTGTAATTGCATGTTATCTAATTGGCATGTTATCCTTTTTATTACCGGCTTTAGGAGATCTGAAAATTCCTGTAATTGTTTATTCAACCGTAATTTCACTGATGTTATTATTTGCATTCAATGGATTTTTAACCTGGAAAAGACCCGGAAATCAGTACGTTTTTATGGGGGCGATCGTCTTTATTGCTTCGGACAGTATTCTGGCAGTGAATAAATTTCACACGCCAATTGAAAAAAGTTCTTTTTATATCATGTTAACCTATCTTGTGGCACAATATCTGATTGTAACTGGTATTTTAAAATTGAATTCAAATGGGAATCTGAAAGCAGAGAATCCGAAGATTTAAAAATTTAATTTACGCATTTCAGGTCATAATTTTCTTAATGCAGATTATTTTAAAAATCGTTTTTACCGCTTACATTTGTACTACAAAACATATCATTAACATGAAAAAAATAGCCCTGTTTATCGTTTTGCTTCTTTCGGTAACTTCTTGTATCAGCACCAAATCGACTTTGAAAAATGTAGATGACAATGCTCCGGATTTAGTTTTGAAAAAAGACAATACGTTTGTCATTACTCTATTCAGCAATGATAAAAAATACGGTTACGATCCGGATTATCCTGTGAATATCTTTTACCGGAATACCAAAGATGAGGCGCTGAACGAAACCCGTTTTTTAAATGCGCTGGCCGGACCAAACGGAGAAAAAATCACCTATACCCGACTGGAAACCTGCTGCCCTTTCCCGACCAAAAGAAGCGATATGGGAGCCGGATTCCTGAATGTTTATGAACTCAAATGGGACGGACAAAAGAAACCCATCAAACTGTACCTGAACATTTATGAAAAAGGAATTTTAATGGTTCCGATGGGATTGCGTCTGAAAAAAGAATAAAGTCTTAAATAACATGATGAAAACAAAAACCACTTTTTTAATTGGCATCTTTTTATTGGTTCTTTTATTTCCTTATTCTATTTTATATCTGAATTCTGATTTTTTATCTTCTGTTTTACCCGGATGGCATACCACTATTTATCCCTTGGCAACATTGCTTAAATTCATTATTTTATTAATTGTATCTTTTTATTATTGGAAACTTTCAAAAATTAGAACTGAGGTAAATTTCAAAAATGTCATCATTTATTTTTTACTAACCGCTCCGGCAGTTTTAATTACAAAAATGGATCTTTATACGCTATTTCACTATAGTCCAAACAATACTGAGAACTTGATGACAACAATCAGGACCGTTATTTTTATAAGAATTTTTACCAATATTTTATTTTTTACCGGACAAATTTTGTTTGCCGTTTACTATAAAAAGCAAAGCAGGAAATTAACTTAAATTCTCATAATTCCACTAAACTTCAGTCACAATAGAAATGAAAATCATTTTTATTTAGAAAACCTGTTTTTTCAAGTAAAAACCACCGGAGTCAATCGGTGTTCCGATACGTAACGGAGTCATAAAAAAAACTTAAATCTTCATCTGCGATTCATAAATCATAACTACCTTTGCACAGTCAAAAAATTCATACTATGAACATACAACATATTCCACAAATTAAGCATACTGATAGCGGAAATTTCTTTTTACTAGCCGGGCCTTGTGCCATTGAAGGAGAAGAAATGGCACTTAGAATTGCTGAAAAATTAGTTGGTATTACCGACAAACTTCAGATCCCTTATGTTTTTAAAGGATCCTTTAAAAAAGCAAACCGTTCCCGAATTGATAGTTTTTCCGGAATCGGTGATGAAAAAGCATTAAAAATTTTAAGAAAAGTTTCAGAGACTTTTCATATTCCTACCGTAACAGATATTCATACCAATGAAGATGCTGAAATGGCAGCACAATATGTAGATGTATTACAAATTCCTGCTTTCCTGGTACGTCAGACAGATTTAGTAGTCGCAGCTGCCAATACCGGAAAAGTAGTAAACCTGAAAAAAGGACAATTCATGAGCCCGGAGAGCATGAAACATGCGGTTCAGAAAGTATTGGACTGCCAGAATGAAAACGTGATTGTTACCGATCGTGGGACTATGTTTGGCTACCAGGATATGATTGTTGATTTTAGAGGGATTCCTACTATGCAGCAATATGCTACTACGGTTCTTGATGTTACACATTCTTTACAGCAGCCAAATCAAACGGCTGGTGTTACGGGAGGACGACCTGATATGATTGAAACTGTTGCCAAAGCGGGTATCGCAGTTGGAGTTGACGGTATTTTTATCGAAACTCATTTTGATCCTGCTAACGCAAAAAGTGATGGTGCCAACATGTTACATTTAGACTATTTTGAAGGTTTAATGACCAAATTGGTTGCTATCAGAAAAACAGTTAACGCATTTTAAATTTAATACATTAAGTTCATTGAAAACTAAATTTTTATTTTTTGTCCTATTAGGTTTTTCATTAAACACTTTTGCACAAGAAGAAATCGCAGTAGAAAGATACACCGCTCACAACAAAGGGAAATTCTTCGTTTCCTGGGGTGGTAACAGAGATAGCTACACTAAATCTGATGTAAACTTCAGAGGTAAAGATTACAACTTTACGGTGGCAGATATGAAGGCACATGATAAACCAAAAGGATGGCATATTGATTATGTAAATCCGGCTAACATGACAATTCCTCAGACTAATTTTAGAATGGGATATTTTATTAATGA
Organism: Flavobacterium cupreum; assembly: GCF_003996965.1. Lineage (GTDB taxonomy): Bacteria > Bacteroidota > Bacteroidia > Flavobacteriales > Flavobacteriaceae > Flavobacterium > Flavobacterium cupreum. The sequence continues at coordinate 337,995 of NZ_QWDM01000003.1, forward strand.
TCATTACAGTGTTTCGATTGGCTGGGACCACATGAAATATGTAATGACTCAGAATCAAACGGCTAATGTTACCGGGTATATTAATTTACCTGCTGATCAGGCCGGATCCTATTATAATGGAGACAATACATATTATAACAACAGACCTGTAGATATGTCTCTAAATGGCGCTCAGGAAGGTGGTTCCAATTCTCAGGGAAATCCTCCTGCGTTTTTAATGTACGAACATACCGATGGCCTGAATTATGTGAATACTGAGGTTTCCAGACATGATGATATTTCTAAATTGTTCGGGTTACCGAACACGGATAAATTTCAGATTAATCTAACCGAAGGTCTGGGTGCCGGAGTTTTATATCCTAAAACCAATACCACACTTTTAGGAAAAGAACGTCATGATGATTTTCATGTTTCCGGTTACGGATTGTCTGCAAAAGCAGGTATTAACTTTACGTTTTTCAAATATTTCTACCTTCAGGGAGAATTAAAAGGCGGTTATATTGATATGAATGATATCAGAACTACTACTAGCAGTGAAGATAAAGCTTCCCAGCATTTCCTTTTCTTCCAGCGAATTATTGCTTTCGGAGGAATTTTCAGAATCTAAAAACCACTTTATTTTATATTTTATAAAATAGCTGTCATTTTATTTGGCAGCTATTTTTTTTATCATTTACTTTGTAACTCAAAGTACTTTAATTTGCATTTCATGAAATCTAAAAAATATCTATTTCCGTTAATCACATTCCTGATCAGTTTTGGATTAGCATTGTTTATTAGTCTGAAGGTTTTTCCAAACAATCCATTTGCAGGAAATAAACCGGGAAAAACGGTATCCGGCAAGTACAAAGATGGTGATATAATTTTTCAAACTTCGGAATCTAAACAATGTGAAGCCGTTCGTATCGCTACTAATTCAAAGTTTTCGCATTGTGGAATTATTTACGATATAAATGGAAAATGGTTTGTTTTTGAAGCCGTTCAGCCAGTACAACTTACACCACTTGAAGATTGGATCAAACACGGCAAAGACAGCAAATATGTGGTGAAAAGATTGAAAAACGACAGTGTCCTGAAACCTGAAGTGCTCCAAAAAATGAAACAGTACAGCCAGCAATTCGACGGCAAAGAATATGATGCCTATTTCGAATGGACCGATAACAGGATTTATTGTTCTGAATTAGTCTGGAAAATTTATAAAAACGGTGCAGGCATTGAATTATCAAAACTTAGAGAATTGAAAGACTTTAATCTTACCGATCCGAGAGTTGGAAAAATATTAAAAGAGCGTTATGGCAATGATATCCCGCTAGAAGAGAAAGTCGTTGCCCCTTCTGATCTTGCCGATTCTACACTTTTAACGACGATCCTCGATAACTATTAAAAATCACAAAAGCTGATTGAAATCTTCATTGGCTTTTTATTTTATTTATTTACTTTGAAATTCAAAGAACTTTTAAAAATACAACCAACTTATGAAAGACCAGATTATTGAAAAAATATACGAATACAGCAAACAGCCCTATCAAAAGTATTTCAAAAAAAATAAACCGTGGGAAATTGACCAGACTGCCTTATTACACTATCCCGAAGGAAGTTTAGGTTTTGGATTAGGAAACTTTCTTTCAGAAAATCATTTTGATATGCAGCCTAAACTCGAAGACCATGATATCATTCACGTCCTGACCAATACAGGGATTTCGGTACGCGAAGAAATCGGAATGCAGTATTACCTGTGGGGAAATGGCAAAAAAAGCTTGTATTTAATTCTGGTAATTGCTTCCGGAACGCCCTTCTATCTCAAAGAAATCAATTATTTCATGCAACAATATAAAAGAGGCAAAAAGGCATTACCGTTTCATTATCTGGACTTTTCAAAAATGTTGTTTACACCCATTCATACGATTCAGAAAACTTTTAATATTTAGACTCATGAAAACTATTGACAAAAAAACTTTCGATGGAACAGCATCCATTGACTTAACGATCGGATCGTTTATAATTAGTACACTGCTGTTTGTCCTGTACATTCTTTCGAATGAAAATTCAAATGTTCTGGTGATGGCAAGTCCGTTTGTGGTTTCAGCCATTGTACTGAATACGATCATGCTATTGCACCTGACCGACCTTTTTATACGAATGCCGGAACTGCGAAAAGACATTGGAATTAAAATCCTGATTTTGCTTTCTAATATTCCGGTCACCTTTTTGTATTACTGTATTGTCATGAAAATCTGATTACTTTCGATTACTTCCAAAAAAAAAAGCTGCAAGTAGGTCACTTGCAGCTTTTATATTTATTTCTGAAATCTTAATTGGCCTTAGGCGCATCGATTCCGTTTTGGTCCATCAGATACATTAGAGCTGTCATTGTAGCCGCTCCAAGTTCTAATTCTCTTTTGTTGATCGCATCAAATTTATCGTTTGCTGCGTGGTGATAATCAAAATAACGTTGTGAATCCGGTTTTAAACCAGCTTTTACAATCGCTTTAGACGTTAGATGATCAATATCCGATCCTGCGTGTCCAATAGTGAAACTGTGCACTAAATAAGGCTCAAAAAAGTCTTTGTAAGCTTGTATTTTTTTAACATTGGCATCATCTGCCTGTATTGAAAATCCTCTTGGGCTAAATCCACCGGAATCACTTTCTAAAGCAAAAATATGGTTCTCATTGTTTTTCTTTGAAACTTCTTCGTATTTCGCTCCGCCTTTTCCACCATTCTCTTCGTTCATGAATAACACGACACGAATTGTATTTTTAGGTTTGTAGTTTAAGTTTTTCAGAATACGGATTACTTCCATACTTTGTACTACACCAGCTCCATCATCGTGTGAACCGTCTGCCAGGTCCCAGGAATCCAAATGCCCGCCGACAACCATAATGTTTTCAGGATGTTCTTTTCCGGTAAGCTCACCGATTACGTTATACGATAAAACGTCCGGTAACGTTTCGCAGGACTGTTTGAAATAGAATTTTAAAGCCGGATTGTTTTTTAGTGTTGTACTTAACAATTCAGCTCCGTTGGTACTAATGGCAGCTGTCGGGATGTATTGCTCTTTTGGCAAATCACCATAGCTTTGCGCTCCTGTATGGGGAAAATCGTCTAAACGTAAGTTCATAGAACGAACAATTGTTCCTACTGCACCTAATTTAGCAGCTTCTTTGGCTCCTGCAAATCTCTGATCTACACAAGCGCCGTAGGATTTAAAAGTTTCGATATTTTCAGGATCCATTGGTCTGTTAAAAAACACAATTTTTCCTTTTACCTTATCTGCTCCCAGTTCTCCTAATTCTTTAATTCCCTGTACTTCTATAACTTCAGCGGTAAGCCCTGTTTTTGCCGTTGCCACAGATCCGCCCAAAGCACAAATCGGAACTACCGTTTTGGTTTTATTATCCAGAATATAAGCCGTTTCTTTTTCGCCTCGTACCCAATGCGGCACCATTACTTCCTGAAGGTATACTTTATCAAGTCCTAGTCTTTCTAATTGTGTTTTGGTGTATTGAACTGCAGCTTCAGCAGTTGGAGAGCCAGATAAACGGCTTCCGATATCATTCGACAAATACTCAAGCCAGGTATAACATTTGGATTCGGTTAAGGCTTTTTTGTAGAATAATTTAATGTTTTTTTCATCGTTTGATTGCGCAAAAGATGTCAATCCGTTTAAAACTAAAACAGTTAAAAGAATCGTTTTTCTCATGGTTTTTATAGCATTTTGGGTTATTTGCCCGCTTTAATTGCGAACATCACAAAGGAACAAAATTCTTTACAACCCACCCTATTTTTCCGAAAGCTTTTCTCAAAAAAAAACGCTGATTAACAACTTTTTTGTTGCAATCAGCGTTTTAAAAATTCATTCTGTAAAAAATTATTTTACCTCGATAATCTTACCCTTTGTACCGATTCCGTTTTCATTAAAAGGTTCAATGGTAAAGTAATATTTTGTTCCTTTATCCAAACCTCTGAAATCGTAAGAACTGTCTCCGTAGACCATTATGCTGTTGTATAATTTATCCGGAGTAATTCCATAATAAATATTGTAACCGATAGCATCTGCCTGCTTTTTCCAAGAAAGTATCGCATTACGGGAATCGGCTGTATTTCTTTTGACTTTAAAATCAGCAACCGGCTTTGGTTTTTCTGCTAATCCGTTTCCGAAAACCCTGAAATCCGAAACCGCAAACATTCCCGAAGCGTTGTGAATGTTTACCATCTTAATGTAACGTGCTTTTATGGCTTTTGTCAGCTCCACGTAATCGTGGGGCACATCTTTGTCATTGTTTGATTTATCGACCACCAGCGTCCAGTTTACGGCATCATCTGACATCAGGATTTGATACTGATAATACATATCCATCGCTTTATTAAACTGCGTTGCTTTATGATCGGCATAATTGATTTGCAGGGCGTTGATTTCCATCTTTCTGCCTAAATCCAGCTGTAGCCACTCCCCGGGTTTATCGGATGTGGCTGACCAGTAGGTCTGAATATTTTCATCGGTTAAGTTGGCCGCATCGTAACATATTTTCTCATATACTTTTTTCCCGCCATGATCCATTCGGTGTGTTTCGACCTCTTTACATTCTTCAGCAGAAGAAACGGTTACCGGTTTTTTATACGATAATAACATCCAGCCGGATGAAGCGCCTTTGGTCTGATCTCTTTGGGCTGTCGGCAATACAATAGGGAAATCGCCATAAGCCGTAATGGAGTACATCACATCGTCTTTATCGAATCCTGCGGGGAACATATCGATACGGCGTTCGAAACGGTCTTTGATCGAAATTTTACAGGTTCCCGTATTCCAGTAGTTCCCATAATTATCGGCAAAGGTATTTCCGTGCCCTGCACCAATTACAAATCCGCCAGGTTTATATGACATCGGATTGTGCTTCTGATAAACGAATGGCCCTAAAGGATTATCCCCCACGTGAACACCATTGGCATAGCCTTTAAACTCGGTAGCCGGAGCTCCGTATTGCATGTAATATTTTCCGTTGTGTTTAGTCATCCAGGCTCCTTCTATAAAATTGCCCCAGGGTGCCGGTTCCATATCATTGTTGGGTCCGAAACGTTCCCAACCGTGTGCTACAGGATCTAAACCTACCACGGCTTTTGCCTGTCCGTACGGTTTCTGAATATCTTCTACTTCTGTTGCGGCGTATAATTTGGCATAATCGGCCTGATTGCCTTTTGGAAGCCAGGTGTTGTAATCTACTTCGACGCCGACAAGTGGTAATTTTCCGCTTGAACCGTAATACATATAGACCTTTTTGTCATCATCCTGAAAAATCGCGGGATCCCAGGTGGGCAGCATAGCCGTGTTCACGTGTCTGGTCCATCTTCCTGATTTCGGATCAGCTGTTTTCCAGATGGGATGATCTTTTTTCCAGGTCGAACCTACATAAAATAAAGTATCATTTACGACCCAGGCTGCCGGGGCACACTGATCATCATCGCCCGGATTTCTTTGAAAACTTCCATAAACGAATTTCCAGTCGGACATGTCCTTGCTCCAGAAAAATCCTGCCTGATTGGTAGCAAACAAATAATAGTCCCCCTTATAAGTAATAATAACCGGATCTGCACTCGACCGTCGGGATTCGGGAATACCATTGTGATTCTGAGTGGTGTAATTGTATCCTATGTTTATCGGATTACAATAGGTTGTGGCAGGCTTTGCCGGATCAAACCATGCTGTTTTTCCGGGAACATTCTGAGCTGAAGTGCTATTTACCAGCCCCATAAGAAACAGCAAAATCGGAATGGAACACCATTTATTTATTTTCATTTTGATCTTATTTTGTTATGAATACTTTACATTTTTAGCTAAAAAAAGCCCCTCGGTTAACCAAATCCGAAGGGCTAATTACTAATTAACAAACCAACTATTTAGTTAACTCAAAACTAACTTTCTTATCGGCATTTGAATTTGTTCCAACGAAAACATCAAACTGCCCCGGTTCTGCTACAAATTGTAAATCAGAATTATAAAATTTTAAATCTTCCACTGTGATCTCAAAAGTCACCGTTTGTTTTTCTCCCTTTTTCAGGGCTATTTTCTGGAAACCTTTTAGTTCTCTGACAGGTCTTGTAACCGATCCGACTAAATCCCTGATGTATAACTGAACGGTTTCTTTTCCGTCAAAATTTCCTGTATTGGCAACTTCAACGGTCACTTTTACTTTTCCGCTGAAGTTCATTTTATCGGATGAAATTTTCAAATTCGAATAGTCAAAAGTCGTATAACTTAAACCAAAACCGAATGGGAATAAAGGCTCGTTTCTTTCATCGATATAATTCGATCTGAATTTCTCAAATTTTCCTTCCGTGTTAGAAAGCGGTCTTCCTGTATTTTTATGTGCGTAATAAATCGGCACCTGCCCTACGCTTCTTGGAAAAGTAGCGGTAAGTTTTCCGGATGGATTCACATCTCCAAACAAAACATCTGCGATCGCGTATCCGGCTTCACTTCCGGCGAACCAGGCATTCAAAATTGCCGGAACGGTTGCGTTTTCTTCATTTAGTACCAACGGACGACCATCAAATAAAACTAATACTACCGGTTTTCCGGTTTTAATCAACGCTTGCAATAAATCTTTCTGCGCTTGTGGAATTTCCAGATTGGTACGGCTGCTGGATTCTCCGCTCATTTCTGCAGATTCTCCCAGTGCAGCGACAATTACATCAGACTGATTGGCAATTTTAAGCGCCTCTGCTAACAATTCTTCTTTTGAACGGCCGTCACGGTGTAAGGTTTTACCAAACATCGTTGCATTGGTTTCAAAAGTTTCATCGTAATCTAAATTGCTTCCTTTCGCAAATAAAACTTTAACGGAAGGTCCTGCCACTTCTTTAATTCCTCTTAAAAGCGATACTGCATTTTCCATTTTTGTAGCGACACTCCAGGTTCCCGGCATGTTTTCTTTTGCATCCGCCAATGGTCCGATAAGCGCAATAGTCCCTGATTTTTTAAGCGGCAATGCCTGATTTTGATTTTTTAATAAAACCAGTGATTGTGCCGAAATTTCACGTGCTTCTTTTCTGCTGGCTGCGGTAAAAATTTCTGTTTTTGCTCTTTTTTCGTCGCAATATTTATAAGGATCTTCAAACAATCCCAGGTCATATTTTGCTTCAAGAATCAGTTTAACAGCATTATCAATTTGCTGGATTGTTACTCTTTTTTCTTCTAATGATTTTTTCAGAGTGCCAAGAAAACCTTCGCCAACCATATCCATTTCAACTCCGGCATTTAAAGCCAAAGCAGATACGTCCTGAAGATTCCCCATTCCGTGCTCGATCATTTCCGGAATTCCGGTAAAATCGGTTACTACGAAACCTTTAAAGCCCCATTGTTTTCTTAAAACATCGGTCATTAACCATTTACTTCCCGTTGCAGGGATTCCATCAACTTCATTAAAAGAAGCCATCACAGAACCTACACCTGCATCAACTGCCGCTTTGTAAGGTGGAAAATAGTCATTGAACATTTTGATATGACTCATGTCAACTGTATTGTAATCACGTCCCGCTTCCGGCGCTCCGTATAATGCAAAGTGTTTTACACAGGCCAGAATGGTATTGTTTTTGGATAAGTCTTTTTGCTGGTATCCGTTTACCATCGCCTTTGCGATCTGGCTTCCTAAGTACGGATCTTCCCCTGAACCTTCAGAAACTCTTCCCCAGCGTGGGTCACGCGAAATGTCTACCATTGGCGAGAAGGTCCAGTTAATTCCGTCTGCACTTGCTTCCTGAGCGGCAATCTGGGCACTTCTTTCGATTAAATTCATATCCCAGGTACAGGATAATCCTAACGGAATCGGGAATGTTGTTTCGTAACCGTGAATAACATCCATACCAAAAAGCAACGGAATTTTTAAACGGCTTTGCTCAACGGCAATTTTTTGTACTTCCCTGATTTTCTGAACCGATTTTATATTGAACAGACCACCTACTTTACCTTCAGCAATATTTTTTGCAACATTAGAACTATTAGCTTGTCCTGTAGTAATATCACCGGATGTTGGTAAATTTAACTGTCCCAGTTTTTCGTCTAAAGTCATTTTTGAAATTAACTCGGCTACAAACTCAGATTTCGGTTTAATTTTTACTGCATTTTTAGTGTTCTTTTTTTGGGCATAACCCAAGACAGCACATCCTAAAAACAGTAAGACTAATTTCTTTTTCATTCTATTGTTTTTATTTATTTGTATTTATTTTAATCTGTTTAAACATCCAGCTGTAAATTTCAGGATTGTCATACACTCTTGTCCAGCTGTCGTGACCGGCATCATCAAAAATGGTCAGTTTAACATCTTTGGCATTACACTTTTTTAGTTCTTTATAAATGGTGGCAGCGTAATCTACGTTTACAACATCGTCCAGTAAGCCATGGTAAATTCTTGTTGGAATATTCGCAATTTGACAAGCGTTTTCCAACTCAATCAAATCGACAAAACCTGAAATCGGCACAATTGCCGCAAACAGATCGGGATGCGAAAGCGCTAAATTCCAGGTAGCCCAGCCTCCTGAACTTAAACCTGTAACATAAATTCGATCCGGATCGACACTATTCTCTTTTTGAACTTTTAAGATCAGTTGGTAAATAGATTCAATATCCCAATTTTCATCTTCTTTACATTGCGGAGCCAGGACATAGGCATCCAATACATGTGATTTCAGATATTTTAAAGGGCCGTTAATTTTTACTTTTTCAAGATCTGTCCCTTTTTCCCCATCACCGGATATAAAAACGATTAAAGGCTTTTTATCTTTTGTACTGGCCGGTTTGTGCAATGCATAACCAAGCTCGTAATTCGTAACCACAACGGTTTTAAACTTTCCGGTTGTCTCGGTTTGCGCAAAACTAATTGTTGAAAACAGCAGGATTATGAATGTTATTTTAAATTTCATTTAATGAATGTTAGAATCCATATTTAGTTGAACTAAATCCAAGTTTGATTAAACCTTGTTTGGTGTCTGACGCATTCATAAACAGCTTCCATAACAAACCACTTCTGTAGTTTTCGATCATAGGTGCAATGGTTCCCTGATCGATTGCCAGATAGCGGGCGGTTACCCAATTGTATTGTGGTGAAAAAGCATCATAAGGGCCTGCAATTCCGACATATTTTGCTTTATTGTCATCGTATAAATAATGCAAAAATTTCATAGACTCTATTGGTGTATATGGAAAAGAAGATAAGGCAGCAGTTGGTGAAATAACCCCGTTATCGTTGTTCGGCTGATGTGCCGTGTAGCCTGTGGTGCCATCCGGATTACGAGTGTAACTTGCTGTTAATCCCCAGCATTTATCGGAGTAATCCTTAAAGCCTTTTGGATTGGCAACACTGTACTGAACCATTATCTTTGCATGGTTTTGTGTCAATGCCCAATAATCAGCATATTTATCTTTTAGATTAGTTGGATCCAAACCTAAATATGAATAGTGGGACCAGAACATTGGCCCTACATTTCCTGTCGCGCCATTGTAATTTAAAATAACCGGAATTCCGTACTGAGATCCGGCATTCACAATTGCTCCGCTTCTCGCCCATGCTTTATGATAGGCTTCGGCAGAAATCGGGTGTGTTGGTGAAGAAGCTGCCATTACATAAGTAATAAGACATTCGTTATATCCTTCTAATTTAAAGTTCATTTCCCAACCATAGTTTGGTGACCAGTGCCAGTATAACGCATCCTGTCCCTGAGTGTACCAGTCCCATTCTACGCCTTTCCAAAGCACATCGGCTTTGGCGGCCAATTCTTTTTCGGCTGTACTTCCGTTTTTAAAATATTCTCTGATGGTGATTAAAGCCTGGCAGACAAAAGAAGTTTCTACTAAATCTCCTCCGTTATCTTTTGTTCCGAACGGAATTACTTTTCCTGCCTTATTATCCATCCAGTGTGGCCATGCACCGTGAAAACGGTCTGCTTTTTCAAGGAAATTCAAAGCTGTGGCAAGTCTAGAAACAGCTTCGGCCCTTGGCAAAAAACCTCTTTCTACTCCTACTACAATGCTCATCAATCCGAAACCGGAACCACCTGTTGTAATAATATTTGATTCAAAATTCGGATCTTCGGTAAGATATCTTTCGCGGCCAAGTTTTGAATTAGGATCAGCATAGTCCCAAAAATATTTAATGGCATCTTTTTGTACCTGATCCATAGCTTCAGCGTCTGTAAGAGGCTTGGTTGGTGTGGTCGGATTTGTTGGTAATGGTGTTCCTCCGCTATTTCCTCCATCTGGTGAAGAAGAGGAACAGGACATAAAAACACTTAACAAAAGGGGGATATAAAAACTGCTTTTCATTTTTTTAATTGTGATATTAATAGTAAAAAATACACCCGGAATTTTTTCATCCGGGTGTATTATAAAGATTTCTATCTTTTATCTTTTTCAAGTTTATACAAAGCTGAAACTTCATTACTTGCAAGAGCCGAATCATAAATTCTGAATTCATCCATCAACCCTGCGTAACTAGTAGCCCAATCTTGTTGCGAACCATTGTTTAACGGAGGTGTTGTTTCGAACTGATGATTTCCAAAAACAACTTTACCATTTGTGCCTGTCATTTGAAATGCACCATATTTTGGAGCATTTTTAACGTTAGCATAAGTACCCGGATCGTCAGCATACCATATGGCAGTACCTACAACTCCTTCTGCAGGAGCAAACGGGAAACCACCTACATTTGCACTTGGTGCACCGTTTGTATAACAATTGATAGTACTGGTTTTAGAATCGTATGCCAAAACAACATGTACCCATGTATTTAGGCTATTATCAAGGTTTACGATAACACTTTGTCCTTTCCACATTACTCCGGTTCTTCCGTTCTCTACACCAAGTTTTAATCTTAGTCTGTTTGGATTTGCGGTATCCGGATTTTCTAAAAACAAATTAATTCCTCCCCAAAATTCAGTTGGTCTCACGATTGAAAAGATACCCTGTGCCCCTTTTCCCTGTCCGGGGCTTCCGCCGTCCGGAACTGTATTCGCCGTATTCATCCAAAATGAAATGGTGTAATCATTTAAAGCGGTGATTTTTGCAGTAGCATTTCCTACAGCATAACGTGCAACAGCGCTGGAACCCTGATATGCATTTCCTTTTACACCGTCCGCATAAGCTACATTCATGCCTTCGAGACCTGTAATATTGCTTTTGCTATCGTTTAAATTGCCATCAAAACTAAATTTAGAAATCAGGTGAGTTGCAGCAACTTCATCAGAATTCTCATAACCTCCAATTGATTCATACGGAATTGGAGCATTGTCCTTATCTATACTATCTTCGCAGCCCACAAACACTGTTGCAGCCAAAACAAAAGAAACCAGGAAAACAGATTTATTTTTTTTCATTTTTATGGTCTTAAAAATTAATAAAGAGGATTTTGATCTGACAGACCGGCTGCTTGTTTGATAAAGGAAGCCGGAATAGGAAACACTTCGTTTTTACCTTCAGTAAAAACTTTTCCATCAATGGCAAAGGCAGCTTTAGCCTGACCTGTACGAACCAGATCAAAGAATCTGTCGTGTTCAAAAGCCATTTCCACTCTTCTTTCTCTCCAGATAGCCGTTCTGATATCACCCTGAGACGTATAGGGTGTATCACCTAAACCGGCTCTTTTTCTGATTTGGTTTAATAATGGAATAGCTTCCGGTGTCTGACCTAATTCATTCAGAGCCTCTGCTTTCATTAATAAAACTTCGGCATATCTTAAATATTTAATATCTACATCTGTTTCCCATGCATCTGTATAGGCAGAAGAATAGGCTTTGTAGTTATAGCGTTCGTTTTCAACTGTAGTCGGAATTACTCTTCCATCATACAAGGTTGTTCCTCTAAAGATAATAGTTGCATTTTTTCTTACATCACCCGGCTCGTAAGCGTTTACTAAACTTTGAGATGGCGTATTGAAGCCCCAGCCCCAACCACCGGCACCACGGGCACCCTGTGTGTTAGAATAGCCTTCAATTCCCTTAGCCGGTACTGAACCCTGAGCATAAATTTCAAAAATAGTCTCTGAATCAAATTTACCCGCTACTCTAAACATACTGGCGTAGTCATTAACAATTGAGTACCCTGTAACTTTATTACAGTTATCGACTACTTTCTGCCAGTTTTTCTGATACAAACTTACTTTTGCCAATAAAGCATAAGCAGCTCCTTTGGAAACCCTTGATCTCTCATTTGCAGCATATGCCCCTTTTTCAGGTAATGCGGCAATAGCATCATTTAAATCACTTTCGATAAAAGCGTAAACCTCTGCTTTTGTTTTGCGGGTTAACTGCATAATACGATCAGAATCTGAACCCGGAACCGGCAAGTGATCTACGATTGGAACTCCTCCATAACATTTCACTAAAGTAAAATACATAAAAGCTCTTAGAAACTTTGCTTCACCAGTTAATCTGGCTCTTAAAGCCGGGCTGGCTTTATCTAATTTCGGAAGAATATTTAAGGCCTGATTACATCTGTTTATTCCATCGTAATTAGCGTTAAAAGTACTTTCCGCAGAAGGGTTTGAAGCATTATACGTCAAAGCATCCAAAACATCCTTATCTGTTCCTGTGTCTCCCGGAGATGATCCTTTGTCGGCATCATCAGACGTGATACTTGACAAACCGATCCATCCGAATGAGGTCATGTCCCAGTTCAGGAATTTATTATAAATGGAGGTTACAAACTGGCTTGCTCCCGCGTCATTATTGTATAATTCAATATCATCTGTAGAAACCGATTCTGTTTGATCTACATCTAAATAATCGTCTGCACATCCTGTAAAAAAGAATGCTGATACTACAAACGCTGCTATATATATCTTTTTCATAATTTTAAAATTTTAAGTTAACTCCCATTACAAATGATCTCAAAGTTGGATAAGCATCCAATTCAACTCCCTGAGTTCCGTAAGGATTTCCATCTCCATTTAATTCCGGAGAGAACCCTGAGAATTTTTGTGTAATAAATGGATTTATAGCATTTACATAAATTCTGCAGGAAGTAATGAAACTCTCGCTTGGCAATGGCAATTTGTATCCAACGGTAATGTTATTGATTCTAAAGAAATCACCTGATTCTAAATAATAAGTAGAAGCAACCGGTACCTGATTGAATGGTGCAGGATTTGAAGCTGTCACATTGTTAAGTGTCCAAAAATCAACAGCAAGAGACTCTTCGATGTTTTCTCCTGCAAAACGCTGTGCTTTTTTACCATTGTAAACTTTTGCACCGTTGGTTCCGTAACCGTCTACAGAGACATCAAAGTTTTTGTAATTAAATCCTAAAGAAACTCCGTAATTAGATTTTGGCATGCTTGATCCTACATATTTTCTGTCTGTAGTGGCATTTAAGGCATCCTGAGTTACTTTATCGCCTGCAGCATTGTAATACAGCATTTTTCCATTTGATGCATCAAAACCGGCATAATCGTAGATGTAGAAACTTCCTAATGGCTGACCAATAGTAGTGTTATCTAATAATTTAGTATCTTGTCCGTTACCTAAACCTCCTCCAATAACCGGAGATAAAATAACATTTTTTAAACCTGTAAGTTCATTTTTATTATTCGAAAAGTTTCCGCCAATGAAATAGCTGAAATCCTCACCAATTTTATCATCCCAGCGTAAAGAAATTTCATAACCTTTGTTCGAAACCTCCCCTACGTGTGCCGGAGATACATTTGTTATTCCGGATGTCGAATATGGTTTTGTATTTAAAATGATGTTGTTTGTATTTCTGTCATACACATCAAGGGTTCCTTTTAATTTGCTCTCTAATAATTCGAAATCCAAACCAACAGAAGTCTCTTCTGTAACTTCCCAGGATAAACTTGGGTCAATTTGTGAGTTAATAGTCGTTCCTTCGTTTAAAATAGAACCACCTAAGTACCCATTTTGACCAGAGGTGTAACTTGCTCTGTTTAATGGTACATTTTGATTTCCTAATTTACCCCAGCCTCCTCTTAATTTCAATAAACTAATAACTTTTGAATCTGCTAAGAAAGCTTCTTTAGACATCACCCATCCTAAACCAAAAGCAGGAAAGGTACCCCAACGATAATCTTTACCAAAATTTGAAGATCCGTCACGTCTTACCGTTCCGGTAACTAGATATTTATCCATCAATTTATACTGGAAACGTCCAAGATATGACGCTAGTTTTACTTCATTGAAAACTTCATCTTTATAGCTCGTGATATTTGCAGCGTATTCTACATCTTTCAGCGCCCAGTAGTTCGCATCAGAATTTACATTTTTTCTTTTAATGGTAAGTTTTTCTCTGGCGCCTTTCACGCTTGTTTCAATACCTGCTACTACTTCAATATCGTGAATATCGTTAAACACCTTGTTATAAGTCAGGTAGTTCGCTAAATTCCAATTGTAATAATCTTCTCTTCCTTTGGTTAATAAATTAATATTAGCATTTGGGAATTCTTTTTCATAATCACTTGCTACTTTATTAGGATTTGCAGCAAGCCAGACATTTTTGGTGTCTTCAAAATTATATTGTTTCCAGGTATAGTACTCTCCATTAAACTGAGAGGTAAATTTTAACGATTTTAAAATATCATAATCTAATTTTAAACCTCCCTGCAAAGTCATGCTTTTTTGTTGTTCATCAAAAAAATCAAGTTGTGCAACCGGATTTCCAACATTGTTAAATGCTGATCCTGTTTCGTTTGCAAAGCCGTTTGCACCCACTCTTGGCACTCCATATTTTCCATCAGGAAAAAATACAGGAACTATTGGTGATTGTTTGTAGGCATTTGTAAAAGCTCCTAAAGGTTTCGGAGTAGATTTTGTAGACGTAAAACTGAAGTTTTGATTTAAGGTCAGTTTTTTAGAAATTTTGTACTCATTATTATTTCTAAAAGTGGTACGACCATAACCTAATCCGTTTAGGATTGCTTTTTCTTCGTAATTTCCTAAACTGAAAAAGTATTTCACATTTTCAGAACCACCGGAAACAGAAACGTTGTTTTGTGTATAGGATCCACTTCTTGTAATTTCGTCAAACCAATCTGTATTTACAGGCTGATCTTGTGAAAAAGTAGTGTTTTGCAAAGCGGCATTCGTATAATAGGCATACTTATTACTGCCCGCCATTTTAACTTTTTTAAGTGGCTCTCTTACACCTGCAAAGCTTTCTACTTCTACAGAAACTTTATTATCACCTTTACCTTTTTTGGTTGTAATAATGATAACCCCATTGGCTGCCCTGGTACCATAAATAGCAAGTGCAGAAGCATCTTTTAGGATATCATAAGAAGTAATATCATTTGTATTAATATTATTGATATTCTCGGTTTGCATTCCGTCAACTACATATAGGGGAGTTCTTCCTCCTAATGCAGTTCCCAAACCTCTAATAACAACAGAAGGTGTACTTCCCGGCAAATCTGACGAAATTACCTGAACCCCTGCCGCTTTACCCTGAATGGCCTGCGATGCATTCAATACTTTTGTTTTAGTAATTTCCTCCGATTTGATCGAACTAATTGAGGTAGTATTATCAATTCTCTTTCTGGTACCGTATCCAATTACGACTACTTCTTTTAAGGCAGTATCACCGGATTCTTTTAAGGTAATGGTTATTCCTGAAGTTGCAGGCAAGGAAACAGGTTCAAAACCCAACATAGAGATTTTTAACATCTCCCCTTCTTTGGCAGCAATAGTAAAGTTACCATCGAAATCAGCATCAGCAGAAGTTCTTGACTGAGGTGCACTAATAACAGCTCCCGGAACTCCCATTCCGCTGCTATCTAATACTTTTCCTTTAATTGTCTGCCCGGACATATAAGCAGGCAGCAACAAGAGCGCTAAAAAACTAAAAATAAAATTTTTCATACAGTTTGTAATCGTTTAAGTTAGTAGAGCCAAATTAAACAATTACAACGTTGTAGTACATCAAACAGCACTACTACACAGCTACATCACTACATCAAAAAACGTTATTAAAGAACTATAAATAAAGACTTTAACCCATTTTAATTTTTCATTAACATAACGTTATGATGTAGTAATGATGTATTGGAATTATATAAAAAAAGAATGGTAAAATTAAACTATGTTTAAAAAACACATACGAATCTTACACAGTCAATAAAAATTTTGACAGGTTTTCGTCCTGGGTGAGGTTTAATTTTTTTCTTAAGCGGTATCTGTGCAATTCTACACCTCGGAAAGAGATGTTCATCAGAGGTGCAATTTCCTTGGAAGAGAGGTTCATTTTAAGGTAAACACAGAGTTTTATATCTTTTGGGGTAAGGCTTGGGAATTTCTTTGTCAGATTAATAATAAATTCATTGTGAATCTGGTTCAGATTGGTTTCGAAAGTTTCCCATTCGTGTTTGTTGACTTCATTGATTTTAATGGCCTTTTTAATTTCACTTTTCAGTTTATTAAAATCTTTTTCAGAATCCAGAATGTTCTGTATGTTTTCAATCATTTCACTTTGCTTGGCTATCGACAGGGATTTTCCGGCAACTTCAGATGATTTTGTCTGTAATTCAAGTTCCAGGATGTGTTTTTCATATTCCTGAACATTTAATTCATTTTCTGCTTTCAGCTCCATCTCCAGAATTTCTCTCTGATGCTTAAGTTCCTCTGCCTGCAATTTTAATTTTTGGGTGTATCGAAGTTTGTTCCATTTGTAATACAAAAACAATACTGACGCAATTACAAATAAATAGAGCAAAATCATCCAAAATGAAAAATACCAGGGCTGGGCCACTTTAAAAGAAAACGCTTCTACTTTTTCATAACTGGCGCCATCATGTTTATAAATCACGATAGAATGATAACCGCTGCTTAAATTATTCAGTAAAATTACGCCATCAGAAACAGGCGTAAAATCTTTGCTTTTATTTAGTTTATAAAACAAGTTCGGCTTGCTGGCACCGTACATTCCGGAAATCACATTTATTTTTAACTCTTTATTGAATTTTATTTTAGAATCATCCGCAATTAGGACATTATCACTAAAGGCTTCTACTCTTAAGGCTTTATGCTGCTTGTTTTCATACTTTAACTGAAGGGAAATAAATCCGTCATCGAGATTTAAAAGGTAATGATTGTCGTTTTTAAATATTCTCAAATTTTCATTGATCAGCTTTCCTTTATAATATTTCTCCTGAATAATATTCCAGACAAATTTATTTCCGGTGGCATAAATATGATATAAAATCCCGTTTTGAAGTACCATAAAATGATCTTCATCTATGGCCACAACATCTGAAACATTTCTGAAATTTGCATTAAATAATTCGTTTTCTTCGAGTTTATTGGTGATGGAATTATAAGTGTACCAGGAATTATCGATTAGAAAGAGTATTTCCTTTCTAAATTCAAAAATCTTAATGCCAAAATCATTTTTTATTTTGGCTTGCTGCGTGACATTCTCTACTTTTTTTGTTTTATAATCATCGTCCAGCAAAACACGATATAAACCGCGATAATTATCCGCTGCCCAGATTTCATTTTTTTTATTCTGGGCTACATATTTTATGGGTTTGGTCAGATCCTTTATTATTTTGTAATGTGAAAGGTTTGATAAATCATCATACACCAGAATACCGCTGTAAGTGGACTGAAAATAGGTATTGTTAATACTGCTTTTGGATAAATTCCAGCCACCGCTTACCCCGTTAATTTTAGAGAGGGCACCATTATCATACGAAAATGTTCCGTCATTATGTCCAATAATATAGGTAGTACCGATTTTGGTAATGTTCCAGCCCTGTCCCTGCGTATTGGGCAGCATATTAAACCTGCCGGCTCCAAATTCAAAAATGCCGTGATTGGAAGCGATCAGATACCCGTTATTGGTGGTAGCCACCGAATAAACAGATCCTAATATTCCTGAATTATCATAGAAAAAGGATATCGGAGAATTGACTTCGACATGGGCAATTCCGTTGTCAAGGCCCAGCCATAAATCATCTTCCTTATCAAAACCAATACTCAGAATCGAATTGTTCATTAAAACATTATTGCGGTCAATGTTTTTATACAAATTGGAATCTAAGTCTAAAATTATAACACCCTTATTTCCGGTACCGATTATTAGTTTATTGCCTTTAATAAATTTGGCAACATTTATAGTGGTTGATTTTAAGGTTTCGTTCAATGGATTATTCCAGGGCCTGAGTCCATTCTTTTCAACTACAAAAACCCCTTTTTTCTGTGTAAAAATATACGTTTGGTTTTTGTATTTTTCGATAGCGTGAACTACCGTATTTTTGAGAACATTCCATCCTTTTGGATTTGCAATCTTTTTGCCGTTCATCTTAAAAATACCGTCCTGAACAGAAGCCACGTAAAGGTTTTTGTCTATAAAGAAACAATAGGATATCAGAAATGGAAATTTTATTTTTTTAATGGTTTTTCCATTGTAAATAAAAACATCATTGAAAGACTGAAAATAAAGCGATCTATTGAACCTGAATATTTTCCAGATTTCTTCATTGTCTTTTTCATCGAATAAGCGCAGGTTTTTGGTAATCGACACGTAATGCATTTTGCCTTCTTTACGGTACCAGTAACCAAATTCCTTATATGAACCGGAATATATTTTATCGCCTTCAATCAAAATAGAACGAATAATCGTTTTATTCGGCAAAGTGTATTTCTCCCATATGACACCATCGTAGCGCAACAGGTAATGATTATTGGCAAAATACATGGCATTGTCTTTTCCCTGTGCTACATTCCAGATCTGATTATCGCCCTGATAATCTGATTTACTGTAATTTTCAACAAAGGGAAGTAATTCTTGTGCCTGAATTTGTGAAGCTATGAAAAAGAAGAAAAGTAATTTTAAAAGTATCGATTTCAAAATATTCGGATTTATATTCAAAGATACTGACAAATATTTAATTTCTGAATGTAAAAAAAGCTCCCGGAGCGGGAGCTTTTTACGCATAAAATATATTTTTTAATTCTGAAGCAGCTGATAAACCTGACTGGCAATTTCATATTCCTCATCTGTGGGAACAACTAAAACTTTAGCTTTAGAATTGGGGGTATTGATTTCCCTGATTTCTTTCGAACGGACTGCATTTTTTTCATCATCCAGTTCAATTCCGAAATAATCCATATCCGTACAAACCAGTTTACGCATATAGGAAGAGTTTTCTCCAATTCCTGCGGTAAAAATAATCGCATCCAAACCATTTAAGGCAGCCGTATAAGAACCAATTGTTTTTTTAATTCGGTACGCATTCATCAGCAAAGCCAATTGACAGTCCTTATTTCCTTTTTCAGCTTCCGATTCGATATCGCGCAAGTCACTGTAGCCTGTGAGGCCAAGCATACCGCTTTGTTTCAGCAAAATTGCATTCACTTCATCAGCCGTATAATTTAGATTCTTGATCAGATAAAAAATCACCGACTGATCGATATCTCCGGCACGGGTTCCCATTATTAAACCATTTGACGGAGAAAAGCCCATCGTCGTATCAATACATTTTCCGTCTTTAATAGCCGCCATGCTGCAGCCATTTCCTAAATGAATGGTAATTATTTTTGAATTGTGCTCTAAAAAACCAATTGCTTTTTCAGAAACATATTTATGACTGGTTCCGTGAAAACCATACACCCGTACTTTATTTTCTGTTAAAAGGTAGTTCGGAATGGCATATTTAAAGGCTGTTTCGGGCATTGTCTGATGAAAGGCGGTATCAAAAACAGCAATTTGCTCTGCCGAATTAAAAATTTCCTCTGCCACATTAATTCCTTCTAAATTGGCAGGATTGTGCAAAGGTGCCAGTTCGAAAAGCTGTTTGATTTTTAATTTTACTTTTTCATCAATTTTTACGGTATCTGTAAAATCACTTCCGCCATGAACGACGCGGTGACCAACAGCCGAAATTTCCGAAGTCGATTTTATAACTCCTTTTTGCGGGTCTAAAAGCATTTCGGCTACTTTTTGCAACCCTACTTTATGATTCGGAATAGGAAGTAGTTCTTCTAAGGAATCCGATGCCGTTTTAAACGCAATATTTGAAATTTCCAAACCAATTCTGTCAATCATTCCGGAACAAATTACTTCGTTTTCCGGCATGACCATTAATTGATATTTGATGGAGGAGCTTCCTGAATTTATAATTAGTATTTTCATTTTTTTTTAAAGGTTCTAAGGTGCTAAGTTTCTAAGCTGCTGAGCTTCTTTTTTTTAAAATTTTACTTTCAACCTGAGCGAAATAGAAGGCTGGTGAAACAAAAAGGGCTTCGACTTCGCTCAGCCTGACATATCTTTTTTAATTTTATTGTTACCCTGAGCGAAATCGAAAGCTGGCCAAACAAAAAGGGCTTCGACTTCGCTCAGCCTGACATATCTTTTTTAGTTTTATTGTCACCCTGAGCGAAGTCGAAGGCTGGCCAAACAAAATGGGGCTTCGACTCCGCTCAGCCTGACATGCTTTTTTTAAGTAACAATCATAACACAAGACAAATAACTCATAACTCTTAACTAATAACTCATAATTAATTAAAGTCCCTGTGCCTGAATCGCTGTAATTACAACTGTGTTGATAATATCGTCCACAGTACAACCACGGCTTAAATCGTTTACGGGCTTGTTTAAGCCCTGTAACATTGGTCCGATGGCCAAAGCTCCGGTCTCTCTCTGAACAGCCTTATACGTATTGTTTCCGGTGTTTAAATCCGGAAAAATTAAGACACTTGCCTGACCTGCCACTTCAGAATCCGGCATTTTACTTTTTCCAACGGTAAGGTCAACTGCAGCATCATACTGAATGGGTCCTTCAATTTTTAAATCAGGACGTTTGGCTTTTACAATTGCAGTGGCCGCTCTTACTTTATCGACCTCATCTCCTTTTCCGGAAGATCCTGAAGAATAAGAAAGCATCGCTATTTTAGGTTCAATTCCGAAAGCCAGGCTTGATTCTGCCGACGAAATTGCAATTTCTGCCAATTGTTCGGCGGTTGGGTTTGGATTAATGGCACAATCTCCAAAAACGGAAACCCTGTCTTCCAGACACATAAAAAACACAGAGGAAACTACCGAAGAATTAGGTTTTGTTTTGATGAATTGCAATGCCGGTAAAATGGTATGCTGGGTGGTGTGTGCAGCTCCTGAAACCATGCCGTCTGCATGGCCTTTGTATACCATCATGGTTCCGAAATAAGAAACGTCTTCCATTAAATCCCTCGCCATTGTAATACTTACATTCTTGGCTTTTCGAAGCTCGTAATACGTATTGGCATAATCTTCATAGAGTGTAGATTCTATCGGATTGATGATATTAACTTTCGAAAAATCAAAAGTAATTCCGAGTTCCGCAACTTTACTTTCAATTTGTTTTTTATCTCCTATAATCGAAATATCTACCACATCCATATCTAATAATCGTGACGCTGCCATAATAATCCGGTCGTCATTTCCTTCCGGCAGGACGATATGCTTACGATGCTGTTTGGCTCTTTTCACCATATTGTACTGAAACATCTTTGGCGTCATTCCTTCTGCCACAAAAGTGATCAGTCTTTCCGACAAAGCGTCAACTTTTACATATTTTTCGAAAGTACTGATCGATGTTTCTATTTTATGCGTGTTGTTGGCATAGATTTCAGATCTGATACTGCCAATTTTATTGGTAATGTGGTAAGTTCCTCCATCCACTGCAATGATCGGTACAACTGCGGAAAGTCCTTCGATAAGTTTTAATATACTTTGTTCCGGGATTATATTTCCGGTAAGGATAATTCCCGAAATCGTCGGATAATTGGCAGACTCGTTGGCCTGTAATGCCCCTAAGATAATATCCGAGCGGTCACCCGGTGTAATGACCAAAGCATTATCCTGCAAATGTACCAGATAATTATGCAATTGCATGGCACCAACACTGTAATGTCCGATTTCATTGTTTAAGTACGTTTCTCCAAACAGTACTTTAGCATCCAGTAGGTTGACAATTTCCTGCATGGTTGGATTGTTAAGACTTGAAATCAGCGGAATGGTGTTTATCAAAACATTGGAAGGCAGACTTTTTTGGAGGCTTTTAGTCACCAGATCGATGTTTTCCGGCTGTACTTTATTCGCAAAAACAGACAGCACCTCAACTTCTTTTATTTTAAAGGAATCATAAACCAGATGCAGGCTGTCTACCAGTTCATCAAGCGTTTTTCCTATTCCGGATCCAATAATTATGGTTGGAATTCCGAGGTTTTTAGCAATTAGAACGTTGGTATCCAGTTCTATTGAAGTTCCTTCTCCCGTAAAGCTGGTTCCTTCTACCAGAACAAAATCAAAGCGTTCTTCAAGGCGTTTGTACTTTTCTATGATTAAGTCTAAAACCTCCCCTATCTTCCCTTTATTTTTCTTCTTGATCAGTTTGCTTTTCGTGATTGCGTATGCTTCTTCAAACTTAATATCAAGATTAAAATGGGAAAGAACGGTTTCAATATGGTTGTCTACCCCGCCATCTACAAAATCTTCAACAATCGGCCTGAAATAGCCCACCTTAGCGGTTTTCCCAATCAAAATACTCATTAAACCAAGTGTAATAATTGATTTCCCGCTATTCTGATCACTGGTGGCTATATATATCGCTTTACTCATAATGAATGTTTGATGTTAACAAATGTACTTAAATCGTCGTTTTTAAACTGGAAACAAACGTTAAAACCAACGTCTTTTTTTGAAATAGATAATCAGGGCAATGACCAATAAAAACATACTTCCCATAACGATAAAATAACCGTTTTTAGAGCGAAGTTCCGGCATATAGTCAAAGTTCATCCCGTAAACTCCAACAATAAAAGTCAGCGGAATAAAGATGGCCGAAATGATCGTCAGCGTTTTCATGATTTCATTCATTTTACGGCTTTGTTCCGAAAAATAGAAATTGGAAGCACTTTCCAGTGAACTCATATCAGATTCAATCTGTTCCAGAAGCTCTAAGCTTTTCTGATGCAACCTGATAAAAAAGTTAAAGGTGTCTTTTTGGATCAAAGTACTGGTATCATCGTCTTTAATCGTTTTTAAATAAAATAACGAATCCCGAAGCGGAATTATGGAACGTTTTAGAAAATTAAAATTATCCCTGTGGTTTTCAATCTTTTCCAATATAATCGGGTCAGCTCCTTTTTTGGTTAAATTGATTAATTCTTCAATTTTTTCTTCTTCATCTTCTATTGTAATGTAAAAGTTTTCGATCACGGCATCTAATAACAAATAGAGTAAATAATCTACTTTTTTCGTTCGTACAATTCCGGCATGCGTGCGAAGTCGCTCCCTAATGTGCGTAAAGAAATCGCTTCGTTTTTCCTGAAATGAAATAAGAACTCCATCCTTGAGGATAAAACTAATCTGCTCAACGCTAAGATTATCCGAATATTCGGAAGGCAGCAACGATTTTATATTAAAAAATAAAACATCCGGCTGTTCTTCCAGTTTCGTTCTTTTCGTAGTATTTAAAATATCGGCCAGTAAAAAATCATTTAGTTTGAAATGCGCTCCGATGGTTTTAAGCAGACCAATATCATTTAAGCCATGAACATTAAGCCAGTTATTCCTGGTATAATCAAAGCAGGAATTTAGTGCTGCTACGGTAAATTTTTCATATTCAACAACATCTGCATCATCATATACAAAAAGCTGCATCTCTGTTGCATGCTCTTTATGGGTTCCTGTGTACTCTAAAGTAATGTGTTGCAGCTTGCGCCCTTTCTTATATTTAATCTTTCTCATTCAAAAATATTTACCTAGTAATATTACAAAAAAGAATTTGAAAAGGAAATGACAATTGTCAGTTTGTCTCTTTATAATTGATAAAAGGGCATAAAAAAACCGGGCCATTTCTGACCCGGTTTTCAATCTTAATACTTTGTACTAATTCTTAGTACTAAAGAATTATTTTACTTCTTCAAAATTAACATCATATGTATATCAATACTTTACAAAGTAATGGTACAAATAAGGTACAAAATAAATCTAATTTATCTATAAGAAATAGTATACTGAGTAGAAAAAAACAAACCTATTAAATGAAAAATTTATCCCTCATCTAAACTTAGAAGGAATGAATTCCAACCTTTTACCTGAAGATTTGAAACTCTTAGCTGAAGCTTTTGAGGATGTTTTTGAGGATGTTTTTGTGATGTAACAGTACCTAAACTCAACCGCATGACCTTTCAAAAATGATCAGCTAGATTCTTTTTCAATCTTTTATACCTTGACAAGATTCTCCATCTCAACCCTTGTTGCAATAGGGATATAAAGATCTTGTGTGTTATCAGTCGTCTCAATAAAAACTATAAGGGAATATCCGATAGTGCTATTATACTTTACTTCTCGTTTAAGTTGTCCACCAACCTGAAGCTTGAGGATAGATAGCGAACTTGTTGCAAGAAGCTTTATCTGCAACAGTTCCAGTCCAATAATCACTGTGTATTGATCGCTTGAAAACATTGTCTGCCCCTAGTGACCACCTTTCGCTTGGACTTTATTCAGTATTTATACAGTATCTGCTTTTTAAACATAAATCTTAATCAGATAAAGGCAAACCCATAAAGTTTTAAAGCCGACATAAGCCGGCTTTTTATTGTGCCCGAAAAGACACTAAAATATATCGTTTTTTACAAGATAAATTATTTACGACATTTATATTTTAACTCAACTCTGTATTTCTTAATCTAGCTGCTCTTTTTTTTTACTCCGTTGCTCTGTAGCAGAAAAAAGGAGTAGCCGAACTGAAGCTGCGAGAAATTATTGTTGATATTATCCAGCTCATGGATCAATTTATACCTCAGGAACAGTTTCCCGGTGCTTGAAATGTCAACATTCACATCAACGTTAAAACTGTTCAGCCATTTATTTTTCGATGTCAGTTTCGAGTCTTCAATTGATTTCAGATTAATATTCGAATCAAAAGTGTCAAACCAAGAAAGCCTGTCCCCCAGAATAAAACTTACCCTTTTCTCCGGCAGCAGGTGAAAGTTACATTCAATTGGAATCTCCAAATTGCTTAAATAAGTACCGGTTTCTTGTAATGCGGTTTCCTTAATCCCGCTTCTTCCAAATAGGAACCCGGCGTTGAGATAGACATTGGCTTTGGCATTCTGGTTCTCAAGGGTCATCAGGTTGGCAATGCCACCGATTGCAAAATTTTTGTGCTGGTATAGTGAAAGGGGCGAATAATAATTTTCCGAAGAAAGCACATTTCCATTCTCGTCTTTTTCCTCATAGGTTTGAGGAAGCAGAAACTTATTATTTTTCTCAATTTTGGAATACTGGAATTTCGCATCAAAAAATTGGAAAAAACCGACTCCTTCAGCTAAAAAAAACGGAGGAAATAAAAGGCCCCAACACTTATTTCTCATATCAAACCTGCTAGTCTCTACATTGAAACGCTTATTGACTTCGGTCTGTATGATACCGTTTGGACTTGCTTCATCAAATACTCCGAAAAAATCAGTGTAGACTGTAGCCTCAAAAAGTTTCGATGATTCTTCTTTATACAGCTTGGCCGTTTTCTGGTTTTCATCCAGTAATACCAGCTGGGGAACCGGACTGATGTCATTTGCATTCACATCTACCTTCTTCACATATCGAATGACATCCGATGCGCTTATAAAAAGACTTCTCTTTTCGGCATCCTTATTATACTGAACCGGAGCTACTCCTTTGTTTCCATTTGCTGTAGCAAAAAATGCTTCCTCGAATCTTTCATTGCTGTAAAGCCTGTTGTCGGCAAACTGGCCTATATTTTTTGTTGCGCTGATACCTATGGAGAATTTATTATTGAAGGATACATCAGCACCTTTGACTTTACCGTTTACCTGTATTTTTTCTATAAACCCTCCATAAAAGGAAATTTCAACATTCACATCTGTAAGGGTGCCTGAAGGATTGAGATTCTTAAGATCTTCAGCTTTTTTTTTATTGAAGTAGACATTAATGAGATCTTCCTTTAAGTAGATTGTGGCAACTTGAGGTCTTTCATCCTCTGAGTTAACATACGACACAATCTGAGTAAACAGCAAAGCGATAGAGTTAGAAAGCACTGCAGAATCTATTGCATTGGCTGCCTTCAAATTATTTTTATCTGTAGCGTTATATCCAACTACTTCAATAATCTTAGGCTTCAGTTTCACTTCAAATTCAACCTAGGTCAGCGGCTTAAGTTTAAAATCTGATTTCTTCCCATCATAGGTCAATGTAAAATCATACAGGTTGTCGGCATCTAGTTTTACCTCGAGAATCATATCATATGAAGTAGGCTCTGTCCCTGCTTTAAAAAATGCAGCGATAAGGTCTCTCTTCACTAAATATTTCTGTGAAAACATACTGTAACACAGCAGCATGCAAATTAAAGTAATTATTCTTTTCATAAGGTCTAGTTTTTGGTTTATCTAAAATCTCTCGCAACCCCGCTTTTTTTGAAGAAGGAAGCTGCTACTCTAATTACTATGCTGCATAATCAAAAGTTTTAATCTCTTCACACCCTATAATCCCTTTTCTGCTTACTGCTTTTTCTAAAGCCGAAAAACTAAATCCGTCAGACTAATGTTTAAATAACTTATTTTTTAGCAATGAAAAATTGATTAAAAACCCTATTAATCGTTTAAATACTAAACTTCATATATTCTATAAATGACGTATTAATATTCAAAGGAAACTTAATCAGTAGAAGCTGATCCAAGCTTATTTCGATTCAATTTCATCACAAATAAAAAGGACAAAATATAGACAACCCATTTCTAGCATTTTTTGGGCTGGAGCTAAATTAGTTCTTTCACCTGCTTTCATTTACCATATCGAAATTAACTATAATCTGCGGATGCAAATCGCGTATAAATACTTGTTTTCTAAAAACTTTAAAATTCCAAACAACCTGATTTAAAGATTTCTAAACCGTAGATGATTATAGATGAACACCTTTTGAATTTAGCAGACAAAACATCATCAGAAATTATCTCTATGAGGAACATATTACAGGATTTACCTGAATTTAGAAAGCTACATGCAACAGATTAACTATAATACACTTGAAGGATTGCATTATTAGGATTATTAATATCGGAAGGTTGATGTTAAATTATGCGATCCAGCCTTAAGGGCAAATTGGCGAAAGCTGCCACAATCTTTATAAAATCTTTAAAATAATAAAGCGGTTCATCTAGTTTAAAACTTGCCTCAAACGGTATTTCGAGGCTAAACTGTTGCAGTTGGTTCATCGTTAGAAAGTTAATTGGTCGTGCTAAATTAAAAATTCACATACACTATTGCTAATTAACATATTAAACATAAAACCGCATAAAAAGTCAATAGATTTATTGGCATTTTAATCCTTTTTTTGACAGAAATTTTATATTTGTACGAAAATTTGAGATTTAAATTTGTACTGTACCTATGGGTGTATCAAGTTTAAAAAAAATCTAAAAACACAAGTAATTGCTGGGATCTATATATGGTTAGCGGTACCTCTTTCTCCGCGGAATAAAAAGCCCGTGCAAATACAGGGGGTTTTCTTGTTTTGATCCCAGAAGGCCAAAAGCATGAAAAACTAACCTTTTTCATTTTTTTCAAAAAGCCTCAAAAAGATGTCTTAAACCAGTAAATCCAAGGATTTACTGGTTTTTTTGCTTTATTCCCAATATGTTAGAGAAAAGTAGATTCAATAGGCGTCTTCATAAAATTGGAAAGCTTCTTTATGAGCTATTTGAGATTGTAAGTTCTTATTTAAAACCTTTTGCTGTGAAATGCAGTATATAATTGATTCTTTTCCAGTTGCGGTTTGTAATAATATGAGAATCACAAATTGCAAAATACTTAAGGAGAAGAAATGGAGAGGTTACACAGCAAGTATGAAAAGTTGTTTTTACGGGGTTAAAGTACAATTAGTGACCACAAAAGATGGAATACCAATAGCTTTTCATTTCACTCCAGGAAAAACAGCCGATGCAAAAGCACTTGGAAAAATGATAGATAAATTACCAGCTGAAGCTTCTATTTACGGCGATAGTGCGTATTTGGATTACAGTTTAGAAGATGCAGCATTTCAGAGAAAATGTGTGTTTTTGAAGATTCAAAGAAAATCAAACTCTAAAAGAATAGATGATGATTTGCAATAATTATAAATGCTCCTTCGCTGGGAATATTTAATAATTCTGAAGCATCAAATTGGACTTTCACACCAATTTTCGTTAAAACATAATTAGCAAAATCAGCACCCTCGAGATTGCTTCCCTCTTTTACAATAGTATTTAAATCATTGATTTTAAATACTTTCATTAAATAAGAGGAAAATCCAGGGATAGGAATTTTAGAAATGCCGGCTGCTTCAGAAAACTTTTCTTTGGATATCAAAGGCATGCGTATAGTTGTTAAGGTTGGATATGAAAATTAATAATAAAATATATTGAAAATAGCAATTGGTTATTCTTTATTTGAAATTAGTGCTGGTGCGTTAAAAAAAATTAAAATCATCAAAAATATTATATTATTAATCATTGACATTTTGATTGTTTTTAAATTCATTTAATAATTACCTAAAAGGAGTTTTGTCAAAATCTGATGTGATTAAAATTTGCATAATCTGATAGATTGATAATTCGCTTTTTTCATATTTTTCACACATACGCAACAATTAAATAGTTTCAAATGGCAATCCAAATGTGTATTTTGACAGCTTTTTATGAATATCCCTAATTTTTTATTACTGAATTTTGTTTTATCCATTTAAAGAATGTTACAATAGGGAATATTGATAATCATCACTGAAATAATCGATATTTCTTATAATATGCTCACTTAAAATATTCCTTCTTTTTTTAATTTTTGCCAATTCCCAAAACCTAATCTATACCTGTTCAAAAATACTTTTAAACTGATATAAGATTCTTTCGATTAAGCGTAAATCTTCTGTAACAATTTCAGCACTTCCTTTCATTTCCTGCTGAAATACGATTTCTTTTTTATAAGAAGTCTGTAATCCGTCAGGAAGGGCTACATCCAATAATAGATTCCCATCTTTATCGGGAACTAATGAAATATTCTGAATTTTGCCTTTTAAAACTCCAAATTCTCTGTCTGGGAAATTAGCTAATCTTATATTAACCTTTTGTCCCAATTTTATTTTTCCTGAGTTCAAAGCAGGTGCTTTAACTTTTCCGATAAATCCATTTTTAGTGACCGGAATAATAGAGAAAACATTATCACCAACATTTATAGTTTGGTTTTCTGTCCAAACCTGTAAAAAAGTAACCACTCCACTAATTGATGATTTTAGTGTATAAGTCATTTCCCAATCTTTTATTACTTTTTTAAGTTGGTAAAAAGATTGTGCCATGTTACGACCAAGGTTAACTTCCTCTTTAGTGCCGCTTATCTGCGAATTTTGACTTAATTTTGAATTGTCAATCAAAGAAGACCTCAACTGAGAAATAGACGATAAAAGTCCCTTGTAGTTCTTCTGAGCCTGAAGATAAACTAATTTTTTAGCTTCCATTTCCTGGGCCGAAATAATTCCTTTATTGAATAAGGTTTCAAAACGGGAAATTTCATTTTTCTGCAACTGCAATTCGCTTTCGTTAATAACTTTTTGCTGTTGTAGAATTTCCAGTCTTTCCTTGATCTGCACTTTTTCTGAAACCTGCGCTCTGTTTTCAACCTGAAAAGGCTGTAATTCTTTGTTTAATTGTTCAGCCTCATAATCTTTTTGAAAAACGGCAAAAGCAGTTTCAATTTCTCCCAATTGCGCATTTTTTAGCAAAGGAAAAGGAAAAGCTTTTTTTGAATCGTTGATATTATAATTATTAACGATTTTTTTTAATAAAAAAACATCATTGTAATTGGCTGTGCTTTCAATAATGGCCAAGGTACTATTTTTTGAAACTATCGATTTGTCTTTGACCAGAATAGCTTCGATTCTACCCGATGACTTTGAGACTATCTTCTCTGGTGGAATATTGGTTGTAATGACAATTTCGGTATTTACAACGTCCGGATATTTGATAAACCAGGACACGAAAAAAAGCATAAATATAATAGCAAATATCACAACAGTTCCCCAGCGTATCATCCAATGCGGTACTTTTGTTAGAATGTCCTGAACTTCTTCACTTCTTAATTCAAATGTAGTATTATCTTCAGCCATAATTAATTTCCTAATTGTAATTGATTTCGAACTAGCTCAAAATAATTTCCTTTTTGTTCTACTAAAGCGGAATGAGAACCAATCTCAATGATTTTTCCTTTATCCAAAACTACAATTTGGTCTGCATTCATAACTGTACTTAATCGATGTGCAATGACAACGACAGTTTTGTCTTTAAAGAAAATATCAAGTTTTTGCATAATTTCTTTTTCGTTATTGGCATCCAAAGCAGATGTTGCCTCATCAAAAAACAATATTTCAGGGTTTTTATAAACCGCCCTTGCAATAAGTAGTCTTTGTTTTTGTCCTGTACTCATTCCTAATCCTTCAGAACCTATCTTTGAGTTATATCCAAGAGGTAAACTGCTTATATATTCTTTAATATTAGCTACATCCGCAGCGTAAGCCAATCTTTCTTTATCAACCTTATCAACACCAATAGCTATATTATTGGCGATAGTATCACTAAAAATAAATCCTTCCTGCATTACTGTTCCAATATTTGATCGCCAGGCTTTTTGGGAAATGTTTTTTAATTTAGTACTCCCTATATTTAGTTCACCTTCATTAGGTTCATAAAATTTAAGAAGCAATTTCATCAATGTTGTCTTTCCACTGCCACTCGTTCCTACAATTGCGGTTATTTTCTTGGCTGGAATAATTAAACTGAGATTCTTGAGAACAGGAACATCAGAACCTAAATAACGATACGAAATATTATCAATTTTAATATCATCATTAAAAGGAACATCATTAGTTTGCAGAAATTCATGATCAGTTTCATCTTCTTTATCATGAATCTCAGATAACCTGGCCAATGCTATTTTTGCATCCTGAAGTTCTCTGACAAACTCTATAATTTGTATAATAGGCCCATTTAAACTCCCTACAATAGAGCTGATAGCCAACATCATACCAAGTGTAATCTCCCCTTCAATAACCAATTTAGCAGAAAGAAAAATTATTAAAATATTTTTCAATTCATTAATGACAGACGACCCAATAGTTTGGGTCTGCTCTAAAACTAAACCTTTTATAGAAACCTTAAAAAGCCTAGCCTGCACATATTCCCATCCCCAGCGCTTTTGTTTTTCAGCATTATGCAATTTTATCTCCTGCATTCCATTAATAAGCTCCATAACTTTACTTTGTTCTTCTGAAACTTGCGAAAATCGTTTGTAATCTAAATCCTTTCTCCTCTCTAAAAATAAAAGAATCCAGCCGAAATAGAGAATACTTCCTACAAAAAAAACAAAAAATATTTTGATGTTATAATAAGCTAAAACTCCGCCCATAACGAACATATTAATTACAGAGAACAAAACATTCAAAGATGAAGAAGTAAGGATTTTCTCAATTCTTCGATGGTCATTAATACGTTGCATAATATCTCCAGTCATTCGGACATCAAAAAATGAAATGGGTAAATTCATTAATTTAATGAAGAAATCAGAAATCAGAGAAATATTTATTCTTGTGGAAAGATGTAATAATATCCAACTACGGATAAGCTCCAAACCAGTTTTTCCTGCAAAAAGAAATAATTGTGCGAAAAGAATTAAATAAATAAAATTTATGTTTTGGTTCTGTATTCCAATATCAACGATACTTTGGGTTAAAAACGGAATGATTAATTGTAAAATACTACTGGCAAACAATCCGATAGCTAATTGCACCAAGAATGATTTGTATCGCAAGACATATTTTGACAGCATTTCAAATCCGAATCCTTTACGATCTTGTTCAAATTCCGATTCAAAAAATTTTGGAGTAGATTCAATTAATAAAGCAATTCCATCTTGGGTAAAATCAGTAGCATTATTTCCAATCCAAGATTTGGTAAATTCTTCTTTGTTATATTCCAGTAAACCACGTCCAGGGTCTGAAACTTTAAATACCTGACCTAACGACAAATCAAATTTAAATCCAATTCTACCTAACTTCTTTTTGATTTTTTCAAACTTTAGCTTCTTTACTTCATATAAAACTACATAGTGATTATTGTTCCAATGTAAAATGCAAGGCATTGGCATTTCATCAAGTTCAACTACCGATAATTTAGCCCCCAAAGTTCTAAATCCAATCTTCTCTGCAGCATCACTTAGCAGTAATAAATTACTTCCCTCACGGGTAGTTTCACTGTAATTCCTCAATTCCTGAATATTTACATTTTTACCGTAGTATTTGGAAATTATTTTTAAACAAGTTGGACCGCAATCCTTAGAATCTGCCTGAATAAAATTTGGGAATTTTTTTAACATATTCTATAGATGATACCTTCTTGTAATAATAAATAAAGTAATTCTTCGGATAATTCTTCTTCAAAATGAACTTTCATATTCTCTAAGTTAAGAACACTATCATTATTGAGAAACAGTTTTAAATTAGAAAAATCACCTTCAATTTCGACTTTTTTAGTTCCATATAGAATTAAACTTGTACCCTGAGAATAATTAATATTCGCATATTTTCTAAACTTAAAATCCGTTTTCTTAAAATCAACTTCTTCAAAAATACTATTTATAATATCTGTGTATTGGTAAAGTTCACTATATCTGTTTCTACTAATCAGTGTTTCTAAAAAAACAGTTAGTTGAGTTTGATCTAAACTATCTGTAAATAACTTTTTAATCTCCGTGACAGAAGACTGTTTAGTAATATTTTTACGAAAATTACTATCATTATTTTTGAGTGTTGTATGCATCAATTCAAAAAGGTCTACGAAAGTCTGAGGAAACAAACTTATAGTAAGATGGAGTGATGGTTCATCATTTGTATATACTTTGTGAGATACCCCTCGAGGCATATAAATCATATCTCCTGGCTGCAATGTAATTTTAATGCAGGAAGTATTTTCTGGGAGAGTATGGTTTATAGAATTCTTCAAAGGATAAACTTCCTTGGAATACTCATATAGCTCCCATGTTTTAGTTCCTGCTAATTGAATAATAAAAATTTCGGAAGTATCATAATGGAGAGGAAAAGCTTGACAATCTGACGGCGTGAGATATAAATTTGATGAAATATTTTTAATATAACCTATTTTTTTGCTAATCTCTATTTCAAGATCAAGGATATTACGACTGAACTTGGATATGTTATCAATAATAATAGAAGCCCCATCATTGAAAAGTTCCATCATCTTACCTATATTAATTTGATCTTCATTATAGAATTCATCATGAACACTATACTCTTTCTTAAGAATCTGTTTATCAATTTTAGAAACTCTCAAATTCTTTTCAGTCAAAATAGTAGATGTCAAAATTTCATCTAAAATTGAAGCAGATATTATCGAGTCATAGTAGCTAATGTTATTTCTTTGAATGTGCAGTGTCTTTTTGCCATAATAGTTCTCCATAAAATCCTGTAAACTAGAAGGGCTTATAATTTTTTCTAATAAATTATCGTTTATCATTACTCTATGTTTTTAGTTGTATATTTTAATTGATTCAAATAGCATTTTGCTAAATAGTACATTTTAAATTCATGAAATCTTTGATTCTCATTAAAAACCCTATTCACACCCATATGTAAAATAGCTGATATATAACTGTATTTTACCAGATAGCTATTATCCAAGGCATTATTAAGAACTATTTTAAATTCTGAATCATATAAAAAGTTCTTATAATCAAATAGATCTATTTCAGATTTAATTTTAGAAAAGTCTTTATTAAAAGATTTTCTCATATCTGCATTTAAATTAAACTCATTAGAAAAATAAAGTATATTATTCTCGCAAAACAATATCATTTCCTCAATATTAAGATCAAAAAACTTTAAATAATATTTTAGTTTCAGCACTGAGATAATAAATATTTCTTGTATCTCTAAGTCTTTCTTTAAAACATTTTCCAGTGTATCTATACTGTCTAGAGTGAAAAAATTCTCAGTAAGCAACATTAAATCCATTCCTCCATACCTGTAAAGTTCCTGTTTGTAAGGGAGTATCTGATATTTAATTACCCAATTCTGAACTTTTAATTGTTCCAATTTTGAGATAATAAATTTCTTTACTGCTGTTGAATTAGTTTTAAATCGTACTCTTAAATGATTATCAGGATTATTGTATCGAACAAAAAAGAACTGCTCTACTTTATTTTTCGAAATAATTTGATCATATATATAATTTAAGATTTCATTTTCTGCATATGTATTGCAATACAACTCAAAATACAGCCAATCTGCTAAAATTGGAGTATTATTAAACTCTGAAACATCTTCTGAAAAATTTAGATTTGTCTTTTTATTTTCAAATAGAGTATTTTTAACACTAACCATTAATTCATGAGAAAAATTATCATTATCTCTGGTAACTGCTGGGACAAACGAATCATACAGAAATTCTGTTACATATAATTTCTCCGTCTCTTTTAACCGTTCGAATAATAAGACTAAGTTATCTTCTCTTTCTAAGTCTATGATTATATTTCCTTTTGGGTCCTGCAGAGTTACTTTTGAAGTAAAAGAGTATCTTTTTATTATGCTCCATAAATAGTCTTTAAAATCTTTAAGATTCCAATTATCATGAACAAGCATAATTTGGGCAGGATGAAGTAGTATGTCATCCTGAAGATAAATTCTTGGCACATATTGCATTAATGTATCTTTATACAAATTAAAATCAAAATAAACAGAGTAAATCTCACCATCTTGTGATCTTAACTCATTTAAAAATTTATAAATTTCCGAAGAGGATGTTTTGTGGTTAATTGCTGAAGTAACTCTAGGAATAATTTCCTTGTTGTATTTTTTTGAGATAAGGATAAACTTTTTTCCATCATAACGTATAAAAATATCAGACAAGGGAATACTATTTGAGTTTACAGTACCCGAAGTATTTAATGCTACATTGTAATCATAATACTGTCGTTCTGCAAAAAGATTAATGCTTCTTGAATTAGAAATCATGTTGATTTCTGCAATAATTTTACCTTCATTAACCTTTTTTTCGTAGTTAACAATATCTTCAATCACTTTGTCAGTAACGTGACCAAACCTTGCTATTAAATTTATTGCAGAAGCTTCACCTAAGTGTTTAAAATAAATTATTTCTTTTCCAGTTTCTTTACAAAACAGAACTTCAAAAACAACTGTACAAGTTGCAGGAAGCCTTTTTCTGTTGTTTTCTATTTCTTCGCTAGCTTTTTTTGGCAATAAGAAGTGAACCTCACCTGTTTTAGCTAAAACAATTTTAGTAAGCAATTCCGAATTTAAAGTTTTATTTTTTTTGCTTTTAATTGAACTGTAATTTAAACCTGAATATGGATTAAATACCTTACCCAAAGGAACAAAACCATCATCAAAATTATGGTAAAATACACTTCCAAACTCAGTTAAACGTTCATTAATTGTATTACTTTTATTGTAATGGAGACAAAAATCAATGTAGTTTTTAATTTTATCTTTTATTTTTGAGTCTAGCACTCCAAAATTTTCTTCGAAAGAGGTTACATTATGCAATTGAGATCCTATATTATCTTCTTTTAAATCAGTATCTTGTTCCTTTATATATTCCTGAATAAAATTATCAAAATCATCAGATCTTTTCAAATGATGAACATTTTCACTGATTAAGGCAGACTTTATTCCTTTGAAATTAATTTTTAATTTCTTGTTATATGGAAAATAACTTACTTCATTAATGATAAGGCCAGCATTAATTATTTCTAAAAGGAAGTTATCTATTTCAGATTCCAGGAAACCATTTTCTAAAAGATCAATTACAACTTCTGCAATTTTAGCTCCTCTTTCAAATTTATTTATTAACCATTCTATATTTTCATCATAATCAATTTCAACAAAACTGGACTCAAAAAGTCCATTTGATTTAATCTCATATTTATAGAAACTGATTTTAGACTCACTTAAAAAGTGAATAGAGGGATTAGTGAAAAAAGAATAGTTTCTCCATTCCTCTTTTAATAAATTCTGAACTTTCTTTAAATAATAAAAACTATCAAAATCAACCTTTAATGAAAGAAAATCAGATTTAGATATATTTGTATTATCGCCCCATTTCAAACAGCTAACGCTGCTGAAAGTACCGAAAGGGACTGGATTAAAATGCGCTCTGGAAAAATATTTTCCTAGTGTGGAACTAATCTTAGCTGCTTTATTTTTTTTAATGTCTTCATATAATGTTCTTGAAGAAACCAAGAGAGATAAATGAAACAATTTATTTTCAGAGAAAAATTTAATCAAATCATCTCTATTTTTTTCATAAGACTGAATTGGTAAAGAAACTGCCCTTATAACTATGTGATCAAAAAACTGCATTTATATTAATTACTGATTTATAATGATTTTGTATCAATTGATAAAACACTACAAAGGAATGTCTAAAAACCTCGTTATTTTTTATCAGTAGATATTTAAACAGTTTAGCCAATCCGGCTTTATTCTATCATCTAATGAGAGTAAAACCAGACCTAATCCGGCTGACCCCTCTAATATATTCGTCTCCCCCAAGTAACCTTTATGATTCATCGCAAGAAAACTGGTGAAATCATTGGTTTGATCTCGTAAAATATCAAGCCATATACTGATGACACTCTGGTAATCTGACTCACTTCTTTTACCTGCCAGATAATACTGCATTATAATACCAGTAGTTCCATGACAGATACCGAAATCTTTAACTCCTGAATCGGTTAAGGAGATTTTTTTTGTAAATTCAATTAATTCAGCGCCTTCGATCTGCAATTTAGCATCTTTAAAAAACAACCCTGCGTTATATAGTGCATTACCTATTCCAAGATCTCCTTGACACCAAGATAGTCGAGATTGAGCAAAAGTTTTATTTTCTGTCAGGTAATGATTCGGATAAAATTGTTTTGATTTATCATTATAACCTTTGAATTTGTTTAAATAATCGATACATGTTCTAATTGATTCATCAAAATTATTTATTTGAACTTCTAAATTTTGTTTGATGTAAAGCATTATATTTATTACTCCTGCAATACCATGTGCCATACCAAAATAAATATAATGACACTTGTCTACACCATCTTCTCTAATCAATACTCCTTCTAAATTTTTAGATATTTTCCCGATTAATTCTGTTATATAATCAATCAAAATTCTTTTTATACTCTCATCTTTTGTTTGCTTAAATCTTTCAACAAAGTACATAGAAATACCTAAAGACCCATGCAAAAAATCATAGTCATCTTCATTAGCTTGTCCTGTCAATTCTTCTAGCAAAATTTCATCGAGTGACAAAAAGTAATCTTCATCTATATCAATTATCTCATTATTAATCCTCAATAAAACCCATCCATAACCTGCTAATCCTGAACAGAAAGATGGTAGAGAGACATTATCTGAGATGATATCATTAATCCTTTCGATAATTTTTATTAATTTTTCCTGAAACTCATTATTATTATCAATTTCTAAAAGTGAATTATAAAACAATGCAATCCCTGAAAGACCATTAAGTATACCTATTCTGTTTTCTTTGGGTACTGTTGCCCAAATTTGTTTTTCAATTTCAAAAACTATGTTCTGCATTTTCTTTATAAATATTTAAAACTTGATGTCTTCATCTTCCAAAAGAAAGTTATTATAATCCAAATTAACGGGATTATCTTTGATTTTAATATCTAATTTCAAACGGTCAATCGGGCGGGAAATTACCTCAACGTTATTGGTTAATATGTCTACCGACATCAAATCATAGTTAGTATTCAATTCGCTCAAAAGTTTCTTGTCTTTTTTGGATAAATATTTGTTTTCTACTTTTTCATTACAGTAATTCATAAAATATTTTCCATTCACTAATTTAAATGTCTCGGTAATCTTATGAGTTGATTCTATTATCACATTTTCCTGATCATTAGGTTGATCTGGATACAATACCACAAAATGTTCGAATTTCAATATAGCGAAGGACATTACATCTATATAAATATATCCTGTAGCTGACTTGGCAGGAGGGTTTCCAAAGCCAGTTGAAAATACATCGGGAGCTTTATTGATAAAGCTGATTACATAAACTTTTCTACCATTATACTCTATGATTTTTTCCTTTTGTAGATCAAATGAAGACGTCTTATAAAGTACATTTTGGTTGCTTAATAAGATGCTTCTAAAAATAATTACACCTAAATAACCAATTCCTTTCCAATTTTCCTTTGATTCAGTATTTGCAATATTCTTATATTGAAGTATCTCTCCAAAATAATTACTTGCAGGATCTTGAGAGACTTTAAAGCCATTGGGACTATAAGTATTTATAAAAGCTTTTTCATTAGACGTGAGACCACTTTGTTTTTTGGTTTGTGCTCTAAAAAAGAATTTCTGATTAAAAGGTGCCTGATAATAATTGTACTGGATAGCCGATTTAGCCTTTTTTAAGATTGTTTTCGCGGACAAATTATTCATTTTCTTTCTTGAAGAAGAAATCAAAACCTCATTCAAAGAAAATCCTATATCAGTTTCTTTCTTGAGCTTAATTTGCAATAATTCCTTATTGGATTTTTCTAACTGTGAAACTGATAGTGTATCAGAATAATAACCCATTGCTGAAATAATCAATTTATCATTAAAACTACTTTTTGGTATTGTAAAATGAAACATCCCTTTGTCATTGGCTACTACACTTTTATTACAATTCATTAGGTAGACATCTGCATTTGGAATAATTTTATCACTTTCTAAATCTAAAGTTTCACCAGATATCGAAAAATTCTGACTATCCGCAGAAGAAATGTCACGAGTTTTATAAGAGCTCAATGGAGGAGCAAATGCTGTTTTTATAAAAATCAAACCATCAAAAATGGAATTCCAATTTGCTTTTAAAGGCATATTTCCAAGTGCGGAACAATAATATTTTCCCATAAATTTTTTATCAAAATTAAGAAAGATTTTATCGTTGCTATCCTGAGCAAGAGTTTGCTCAACACTTTTTGCAGGTGGTGTTAAAATAGGATAAGACTTACCTTCCGCAATTCCGTATTCTCCTTCAAAACTCGAAAAAGCAATACTGTATATTTTACTTTTGAAATGATTCTTTAAAAACTCACCCATTGGATGTGCATCTCCAAGCATTTTTACATCTTCAAAAGTCGAAATGGGATTAACTGAATTTGTTTGCTCCAAAGCGACTTGCCTCTTTAGATAATCTTCGGTTATATCTGTATAATCAAAATCCTTGATACGATTTGAAAAATGATAAGAAGCTCCCCAACAAACCATTTTTTCGTTGGGATATAACTCTGTTAAAAATATAAGGTTTCTTGCCATCTGAGCATCTCTGGGATTTTGAAAAGCAATTTTATAGCCCTGTAAAACTTTGATATCAAAATCAACTTGAGCAATCTGACTCAGCACGACCTGCTTGATCATTTTCTCATCTTTACTAAGATTATGCATCTTTTGAAATGAACTTAATAGCAATTCATATTGTTGATATAAATAGATGGAATCTTTTTTATTATCAGCAAATTCTTTCAAATCCTTATCAATAAAAACTTTTTTTATTGTATTATATGTTTGATCATTAATAATAATTTGACGATCATTAAAAGTTTTTCTTAGATCATCAATAAAATATTTCTTAAACAATTCTCCTTTCTCTTGCGAATCAAAACCTATGATTTTAATTGAATCTTTTAAAATAGCTCTACGATCAATATGATCTAACAATTTTTGAAACGATTGAGTTGTTGACCATAAGGAATAAATGCTTTGATAATAAATTGATGAAGTTGCTTTCCCTGTAGAATATAATTTCCACGCCTTATAATTTTCATACATCCCGCTTTCAAAAACGATTGTATTAAACTTTCCTTTATTTGTTAGGTATTTAATAATTTTGACCTTTTCCTCGAAAGTAGCTCCATCGCCATGACTTTGTTCTCCTAATAAAACGACTTGCTTGTTTTTTAGAATTTTTTCCAAAAAAGAATAATCATTTTTTTCACTCATCGAATAGAGTTTAGAGCCAAAAGAATATTGGGCAAACATAGAAGTTGAATTCATTACAATTCCTGCAAAAATCATAAAAAACCTTATACAAAAAGTATGTGGAATTACTAATCTAACTTTCTGCAATAAAGTAGCACCTAACGAAAAAATATCCATAGAAAATAGTAAATAACATGTTTAAAAAAAGGAACTACCTAAATAAAGGTAGTTCCTTTAAACAATTGGTCTTTTTGTTATAATTATTTTATTGAAGATATGGCTCCATGTCACAGCTTGAACAAGATAGTGTAACTGTTTTTTCATTCCAACATTGAGTTGAATCACTACAGCTCCATAAAGATAGAAAACCACCTTTAACTGCTTTTTGCTCTTCTTTAGAAACTTTTTTAACTTTTAAATTTTTTAATGCTAATTTTTTCATCGTTCTTTTTTTAGATGATTAATAAATAATTTACATTTCTAAAATATTCACATTTTTCTCTAATTTTTCATCACGTGCACTTGATAATTATTAAGAAAACTATAGTGAGATTATTTTTACCAAAAGTAAAATTATAAATAACATAAAAAAATTTTAAGAATAAAAATTTTAAGAAAATACATTGTATTTTCTTAATTTTATAAAATAAAATATTTTTTTTAAGATATGTTACTAAGTTCTTTTATAATTTTTTACTTTTTCCTCGAAAGTAGTCTCATCTCTATGCGTTTGCTCTCCTAAATAAAACAATTTCCTTTATTTTCTAAAAGAGAATAATCATTTTTGCATTGATTAGATATGATTTGGAACTAAAAGTCTCCTGAGAAAACATAAATGT
Source organism: Flavobacterium cupreum (assembly GCF_003996965.1). Lineage (GTDB taxonomy): Bacteria > Bacteroidota > Bacteroidia > Flavobacteriales > Flavobacteriaceae > Flavobacterium > Flavobacterium cupreum. Next base: position 378,883 of record NZ_QWDM01000003.1, read on the forward strand.
TTGAGTTCATTAAAAATACTGGTATAAATAATAAAATGTACGACATAAAATTATGTGATAAAACAGCTATAATTTTTTGCCATAAATTAGTACCCAAGCAAAGAATATTAATCAAGAGGATTTTAATATTCAATTTATAAGAAGGAAACTACCTAAATGAAGGTAGTTCCAATAAATAGATTTTATAAGTATTACCTTATTTACAAAACATTAATTGATTAAATCATTATGCTTGCCCAAAATCACAGCTAGAACAAGATAATGTAACTGTTTTTTCGTTCCAACATTTGGTTGAATCGCTACAGCTCCATAAAGATAAAAATTCTGCCTCTTGTCCACCTTTAACTGATTTTTGTTCCTCGTTGGAAACCTTTTTAACTTTTAAGTTTTTTAATGCTAATTTTTTCATCGTTCTTTTTTAGATGATTAATAAATAATTTACATTTCTAAAATATTCACATTTTTTTCCAAATTTTTTTATCACGTGCACTTGATAATTACTAAGGAGACTAAAGTGAGATTATTTTTGCCAAAAGTAAAATTATAAATAACATAAAAAAAAATTAAGAATAAAATTTTTTAATAAAACATAAAGTATTTCATAAAATAAAATATTTTTTTAAGATAAAAAATTAATATTAACCAAGTTAAGTTGGAGAAATATTTATCTCGTTTTTTTAACCCGATTTTGAAATCTTATTTGTTATATTCAGATTTATATATAGCCCGTTGAGTATAATTATTGAAAATTTTCTTAATACATAGAACATGTTTTTTATTTATAAAAAGAAAATAAAGAATATTTTATCTATTATTGGTCCACTCAAATATATCTGAAATTGACATCCAAGAGAACTTGAATTTTACATTTACGAACGTAAGAAGACTATTTATCAATATATATTTATCCGCGTTAAAATCCAAATTATATTAATTTAAAAGAATGAAATAGAGAAGTTACTGATTTAGAATAAATTCCCAGAGTTTTAATCCGTATTAGGTGCTATTATGCTCGTTTTTTTGAATTATAATACCCTAATATTACATCTAAAATAAAAAAAGTGCAATTACCTTATATTGTTATAATAGAAAATTCTAGTATAATTTTAATTATTGGTAAAACTGTTAATTAAATAGTAGAATAGTTTTTAAGTAACTTTTAATTAAATTATTTTAATTGGATTTCAAATTAGAATTCTGTTTTTCATCTAAATGAGTCATTTCTTCTTTTTTAATTTCCTGAATGAAAAAGGAAACTGGCATTCCGGTTCTGGCAAAGAAAGCGTTGGTGAATCTTTGTGTACTGCTGAATCCCACTTCCTCAGCCAAAGCTTTATTGGTATACTTTCTAACTGCTTTATCATTTTGCAGTTGAGAAATTAAATAGTCTACTTTGAGGTCATTAATGTAATCGACGAACTTTTTTCCTCTATAGTGATAAATTATTTTTGACAGATACTTTACATTTGCGCCAAAGGCTACAGCTAATTTGCTAGAAGTCAAGTCTTTTTCGAGGAATTTGTCGTCCTTTTCAAATTTCTCCAATTGCTTCAACAATGTTTTTATTTTATCCTGATTTATATCAGCAATTACATTTGTTATTTGTTTCTCTTCAACTTTGGGGGATTTACCTTTAGTCATTAGTTCTTCGTATTTTTGTCTGTATATACGCTTATTTCTTATATTCCGGTATAGTAAAAGGATTAAGGAAAAAAATAAGAAGGCAATAACCAAACCCTGAATCAAATCATTGTGTTTTCTTCTGTTAAGAATATTTTCTATACTTTTTTTATCTGCCAACAGCTTTTTGGTGTCATACTCTTTATGGATCTTATGGGATAGATATCGATACCTGCGATCTAATATCCTGTCTATGTTTAGTAACTTTTGTATGTAATAAAGCTGGTTGTTCAGATCGTCTTTAGACTTATAATAACGTATCATCAGCTCATAATTCTCACGAAGATCTGGCCGAATATAATTTTTAGTTTCAATAATCTGAACTACTTTTTTAAAGTAAGGCAATGCTGTTTCATATTCATTTAACTGCCAATAGCTTTTGCCAATGTAAAAATAACCAACAGCCTGGTTTGCAAAGTCCTTCTTTTCTTTTATAATAGCTAAAGAATAGTTGATTTGCTTGATAGCCTCCCTATAATTTTTGAGCGCATATTGATTAATTCCTTCAGAATGAATAAAATAAGAATCCATCGTAGTGATACCCAACCTTTTTCCTTCTGACAAACCCTTTTTATTTGTTTGGGAACATAAGCCATAATTCCCAATTCTGTTGTAGCACAATCCAAGTGAATGAAGTGAGTTTAGATAACCTCTTGGATCTTCTTTTTCAAAAAAAGCAATGCATTGCCGAAATAACGATATGGCTTCATCATAAAAACCTAGATAATATTTTATATGGCCTATTGTATACTTTACTTTATGAATTAAATAATTGTCTTTGGTTTTTGAAATAAAATCATTTGCAATGAGGTAATTGTCCAATGCCTGATCATGTTGTTTCAGTCCATAGTAAACGATCCCTTTTGACAAATAAGCAGAACCGATAAGATTATTCTCCTTAGACTGCTTAGCACTGTATATCATGCTGTCGGCATAAATGAGTTTTAGTTTATCGGGTGAATGATGGAGGTAATTTTTGTATCCATTGACTATCTCCTCGAAATTTTTTTCAGACTTCGATTTTAATAAAAATGATTTTAAATACAAGGACTGCCTGATAGTATCACCTTGCGATTGGTCAATCCTATCATAGAGATAGTCATAATCTTTACGTAGAAGTGAGTCCGGAATTTTAAAGGCACTTTCTTGTGCTGTAATCTGATTTCCCAGGCATAGGAAAAAAACGAGTAGATATTTTTTAATCATAGGTTAAGATAAAAGTGTATACTATTTTATTGTAAGATAATTTCTAAAGAAAGGGGTTTTGTCTTCCAGAAATGTTCTTGAACAGTTTTTCTAAAAAAAAGAACATCAAATATAATATAAACAATTGATAATGAGATGAATATTTTTAAAAAATAGGGTATGGATTTTCCGAAAATCGATATGCTATTTTCCGAAAATCGACAATACATCTTTTGCGAGATTGAAATCCAGCTTCTAGCTTTGTCCCGAATTCAAAAGCAAAAATGTTTGGCATCGTGCTAAATAAAAGTTCTGCTTCCCGGGGAAATGAACTGGCGAAAAAAAAAGTAGCCGGTCACATTTAACAAATTTAATCATGAAAAATTTATCATTATGGGTACTTACCATTACAATTCTGTCGATTTCCTGCACAAATGATTTTACAGCGGATAGCGAATTAAAAGAAATTAATTCCCTTGAGGGCTCAACCTCTAAGCTGAGTAAATCCAATGTATCCAGTTTCGCTAAAAATTCACTTACTCTGCAAATCGATCAGCTGCTATCACAATTTTATGATCAGAGTACTTTCGATTCTGAATCAATTCTTTCAATTAATCAGGCGATCCATCCCACTGGAAATACAACAGTATCATTGGTTGCGGGTAATTTAAACCTGACCAATTCATCAATCGATGCAATCAGAAATGCAGTAAACCAATCGCAGGGACTATTTGAATTAAACGTCGATAATCCTTCTATGACAGCAGCAGGGAAAGCCAGTCTGTCAAACTTTATTGAAAACATTATGGAATTCAATAATGGTGATTACCAAAGTATGCTCCAGTCAATAGCACTTTATCAATCTAATATTAGCACTGATACTTCCTATACATCGGAAGATAAGTGTGTCATACTCGCTATATCTTCGATTGCAGGCTCTTCCCTTTTTTACGAAAAAAAGCGTGGGGATAAAGATTGGGACACAGCTATTGGTAACAGGGATGATAATTTTATCCCCACAGATGAAATTACTTTTAAAACGGTAAGAATGGCTTTGCTGTCCGGAATTATTCAAAATAATTTATAAAAAGAGAAATCATGTATCTATCACCCAAGATTGAAAAAAGAATCGTAACTGTTTTTTGCGTGTTTTTAATCATTTTTAATCTTATCGAGCTTTATTTCATTTATGAGCTGTCGAAATTTGATGAAATGATTGGTTATCCATCCATAAATGAGGTTAAAACCCGTAATGTACGACCGCTGGCTTTTCTGTTTTTTACAGATAACCTTGCCAACTTATTATTTGTGTCCGTTTCCTTGATGTGGATATTAATGTCCAATAGTTCCTATCAAGACTGATGATCCAAAATTTTCTTTAGGGTTTATCACAGCAAATGTTTAAAATTAATGTTTTGATAAAGAAAAGTTTATTATACCGGCATTCAGACCTGCAGGTCTTTACTTTTGAAAGGTTTTGTTCGAAAGCTGCACTGGAACAATATTTTAACAGCAGTTACTTCATTATAATTTTGATAAATTCAGGATGTATAACCTTGCGGGCAAATCATGTGGAGTATTACTTATGCCAAAGTGAACTGCTTGTAATACCGGTTAGAACTTCTTGCGAGATTGTATTGATGAGTGAAACATTGGAGATTTCCCTACTTTCTTTTACACCAGGTTTTATCTTTAAGAATACAATAAGAAAGCCAAACATAGGTTTCTTTGAATTTTTTATCGCAAAATTTCCATCGAAAATAAAGCTCAAGGATGAGGATTCTCTTTTGCTGAATGATTTGTTTGCTTTAACAGGAAACAAAAGATACAAAACAAATGAATATCCATTTTATAACGAAGTACTGTCGCTGAGCTTCAATCTTTTGTTGTATGTGCTTGCTTCAATATACAGCAAAGATTCCTGTAATGTAAAAGAAAAACATACCCGAAAGGAAAAACTGGTATTCCAATTTTTACAACTAGTAGAGCTTCATTGTGCAAAAGAGCATAGTGTCAAGTTTTATTCTGATGCATTATTAATAACAAAAGGACACCTTAGTAAAACCGTACAGCAGGTCACCAATAAGACCGTTAAGCAGTTTATCGAAGAAGCACTTATTTTGGAAGCTAAAATTTTGCTTCAAAATGATGACTTGACCATTTTGCAGATTATTGAGGAATTACATTTTTGTAATTCCTCATCTTTTAGCAATTTTTTTAGAAAATCAACTTTCATGTCCCCCTCGGAGTACCGTTTAAGGCTGAGATCTGAATGAACCTGAAAGATGGAATTATATTGTTTGCATAATATTATTAATATGATACAATCCCCTTACAAAGATGTCCTTTACAGTATCGTAAAAAAAGAACAGGAAATCAGTTTGGAATCCGTGCATGTAATAGACGAGTCCTATCGTATGATTATTTTCCTGCAGGATTTATTGTCAGGAATGAAAAAGCAAGTTTTGGAGCATCATTTTACAGAGGCAAATGAAGAAATCGAATTCTTCAGAATTATTAAGCCACAAATACTTGGAAAGTTGATTTACTATAATAAAGTGTACAGGATAGAAACATCCTGTCCGGTAAATGGAGGAAAAATGTATTATAAATATTTTTCCGGTGAATTGCAGCATTTGAAGAATGAATATAAAGAACATATTTGCAATTCTGATTTTTACCGGTATTATCGGTCAGGGAGAACCGACAGAGACCATGACTTTTTTAAATTAGGAAAAATAAATCTAAACACTGGTCTTAACAGTTTTATTTTTGAAGTTGATACTCAATTTTCTACTTACTATGATTATAAAGTTTCCCGTATCATAGCGGATGAACTGCTCTACAATTACCTGATTATCAAAATTAATCCTGTTGACAAGCCCGATATGGTTTTGCAGAATGCTGAATCCACAAAAGATGTTTTCTGGACAGAATCGAAAAATGCACTGATAGAGTTGATTTATGCACTTTATGTATCGGGGGCAATTTCTAACGGTAAAACTGGAATCCGCAAAATCAGCTTAATCTTTCAAATCGTGTTTCGTATCCAATTAGGAGATATCCACCATGCTTTTCACCGTATGAAAGAACGCTCAGGTAATCGCACTTTGTTTTTAGACCAGCTCAAAACTTCCTTAGATCAGTATATGGATAAAGATCTATAAAATTCATACATATCATTCTTAGCTAAAGCAGTGTCATAAAAACACTGCTTTTTTTATTACCTGCCCATATCCACCCATTGGCAGAATACTCCTGCGGCCTTAGTTTATCAACCAACAAAAATGAACAAACGTTGATAAACAAGCCATTGTTTGTTTTTCTGAAATCTCAAAAAAAATACTTTTCAATTGGCAAGCCTTGGCAGAAAATGTCATTAATGCGTTCCAATTTTGCATAGATCATTAATCGAGAATTAGTAATTGATAAAACATAGCTATTATGAATATCGACAGAATGGAATTTATGTCATGGATGGAGCGTATAATGGATCGCTTCGATATACTGGGCGAACACTTTGAAAATACCCAAAAACAAAAGAGCGCTATTGATGGGGAAGAATTGCTGGACAGTCAGGACCTGTTTATGATGCTCAAGGTCAGCTCACGTTCTTTACAGCGTTACCGATCCTCGGGTAAGCTTCCTTATTATACCATTAGCGGCAAACTGTACTATAAACTATCTGATGTAAACCAGTTTGTCCGCGATAGCTTTTCTGCTCCACTTAGAAAACAGATTAAGACAATTCCGGACAAATAAAGCCTCAAAAAGACTTGAACAGTCTGGCTATTGAGCTTTGGTTTACTTTCGATCCTACTTTAACAAAACTGAAAATATATTATGAGTGAACAAGAGAAACCCAAACAAGAAACTCCAGAGCAACTGACAGACATTCTTTTAGTACTGGACCAGGAAAAAATGAAAATTGTGGATGTAAAAGGAATTGATAAAAATGGAGAATTGGAAACAGTTCCCGCTGATAAAAAAAATCAAAATCAATTTATGCGGGTTGATAAACAAGGAGATTTGCTGTCCAACTTCTTTTCCAATTTCTTTAGCCAGCTAAAAAATCCGACCCGTTTCAATTTTTTCAAAGTGCCACAATTGCTGTCTGTAGGTATTGCTGCAGAAATGCAAAAACAGATTGATAATCCAAAGCCCGAAGGCGAAAAACTAATGAAAGAATATGAAGTTAAGATGGAATTACAAAAAGATAACAAAGTAGAAAATCATAAAAACATGGAAACAACACAAACAACAACAGAAACAAGCGAGTATCGTTTTAAACCAGAACAAATCGATTGGGATACCATGAACAATCTGGGGCTCAGCAAAGAAAAACTAGAAAAGATGAATCTGCTTGAACCGTTACTTAAAGGCTACAAGTCAAATGAACTGGTTCCCATCAGCCTTAATTTAGGAACTGCTATCACACGAATGGATGCAAGGCTGTCATTACAGTCAAATGAAGAAGGACAGGTTGTAGTTGCCATTCACGGTATAAGGAAAGAACCAACATTAAATTTTCCATTTTTCGGGCATGAATTTAGCAAAGAAGATAAGGACAACCTGCTTAAAACCGGCAATATGGGGCGTGTTGTAGATCTTACCAATCTCAAAACAGGAGAACCAGTTCCCTCAATTATCAGTGTAGACAGGCTTACCAATGAATTAGTAGCCCTTCATGTGGATAAGATAAAGATCCCGGATGAAATCAAAGGAATCAAACTTAATGAAGAACAAAAACAAACCTTACTGGAAGGCAAACCGCTTTACATCGAGGGGATGATCTCCAAAAAAGGGGATCCATTTAATGCTACTGTCCAGTTTAATGCCGATAAACGATATGTCGAATTCCAATTTGACAGAACCCAGAGTACTGGTCAAACCCAAAATAACCAGCAGCAAAACCAAGAAGTTCCAAAAACCATACGAGGGAAAGAGCTCAGTGAGCAGCAGTACGAACAATTTGCAGCAGGAAAAACCATTTATGTAGACGGATTGGTGGATAAACAAGGTAAAGAATACAAAGGGTATCTGACTTTCAATAAAGATACCGGTAAAGCCGGGTTTTCATTTAGTAATCCTAACAGTGTGAAGGTTCAGCCAGCCGAAGAACATAAAACCCAGACAGCTGTTAATTCCGAAGGTAAAACCAATGAGGCGACTAAAAATAGCACAGAACCACTAAAATCAGGACAGAAAGAACCTGACAGCAAGAAACAACAGGAAGAGCAAGACAACACACCAGCCAAGAGCAAAGGTAGAAAAATGTAATCATAAAAAACATTAAGATATGAAAGCAGTGATTACTGAAAAACCAAGTGTTGCCCGTGAAATAGCCTTATTATTAGGCGCAACAAATAAGGAAAACGGTTTTTTTACAGGAAATGGTTATATAGTCACTTGGGCTTTAGGGCATTTAGTAGGACTTGGTTTGCCTGAAGATTATGGATTTTCAGGCTTTCAAAAAGATGTCTTACCAATATTGCCTAAGCCTTTTCTGTTAAAAGTTCGAAAAGTAAAAAATGAGAAAGGCTATGTTACTGATACAGGTGCTGCAAAACAGCTTAAAATCATCGCACAGGTAATAAAAAGCTGTGAAAGCATTATTGTGGCTACTGATGCCGGACGTGAAGGAGAATTGATTTTCCGTTATATCTACCAATACCTGCAATGTAAGAAACCATTTGAACGGTTGTGGATTAGCTCTCTTACTGAGAAAGCCATCAAACAGGGATTTGATAATCTTAAACCAGGCAGTGATTTTGATGGTTTGTATCTGGCCGCAAGGGCAAGAAGCCGTGCCGATTGGCTTGTAGGTATCAACGCCTCGCAGGCACTCAGTATTTCTGCAGGTAATAGTATTTATACATTAGGAAGAGTACAAACACCAACGCTGGCTTTAATCTGTAAACGATATTTGGAAAACAAAAGTTTTACAATTCAGACGTACTGGCAGCTGCAGCTTAGCCATCAAAAAGAGTTTATTAACTTTATTAGCCTCTCCAAAAACAAATGGGATGATAAAAAACAAGCTGATGCTATTTTCAAGTCCATTCAGCGAAGCAAAACTGCCAATGTTACTTCCGTAGAAAGTAAAACCATTACAGAGCATCCGCCTCTTCTTTTTGATCTAACGGGCCTACAGAAAGAGGCCAATAAAAAGCTGAACTTTTCAGCAGAAGAAACGCTCTCTATTGTCCAAAGCCTTTACGAAAAGAGATTCATCAGCTATCCAAGGACCGGAAGCAAATATATCCCGGAAGATCTTTGGGATGAAATTTCTAATCTGGTCAGAGCATTGGAAAACAAACCCTCTTGTAAAGAAGCCTTTGCCAGAATAAAATGGGGACGATTGAATAAACGCATAGTTAACGACCTGAAAGTGACCGATCATCATGGACTTCTTATTACAGAGAAAATACCCTCTGTATTACCTGCTAAAGAAAATTCTATTTATGATATGATTGCCCTACGGTTATTAGAAGCGGTTTCCGAGGCTAGCATAAAAGAAATTACAGACATAACGTTAAATGTTTTGCATTATGATTTTTCTTTGAAAGGTTCTAAAGTCATGCAGGCAGGATGGCGTGCCATTAAAGGAAGTTTTTTTGACGAAGACAGTGAACACATTCAGGAGCTGCCAGAACTAAAAGTTGGCGATGAAGTTAAAATCAAAGAAGCCGTTGTACTGGAAAAGAAAACGAAGCCTCCTGTTTTATATACAGAAGCGGGGCTTTTATCTGCTATGGAAACTGCCGGAAAGGAAATTGAAAGTGAATATGCACGAAAAGCGTTACAAAATATTGGAATAGGTACGCCCGCGACAAGAGCTGGTATCATAGAGATACTTTTTAGCAGAAAGTATATTCAGAGGCAAAAAAAATCCCTGATACCAACTGAAAAAGGACTGCAAGTGTATAATCTTGTGAAAGATAAAAAAATTGCAGATGTAGCAATGACCGGCGAATGGGAATTGGCTTTAGAAAAAATAGAACATAATCAAATTGATTTTGATGTCTTCCAAAAGGAAATTGAAGCTTATGCAACTTCTATCACTGCAGAACTTCTTAATGCTTCCATAGCAACTGAAAATTTACCTGCTCTTATTTGTCCTAAATGCAGAAACAACCAATTACTCATCAAAGATATACTTGTCAAATGTCCCGATGACAATTGCAAATGGATACAGTTTCGTAATGTTTGCGGAATCCATTTGAGCATAGCTGATATAGAGAAATTGGTCAATGAAAAAAGAACCTCCCTTATTAAAGGAATGAAAAGTAAATCTGGTAAAAAATTCAATGCTTATATTGCGATTGCTGGTGATGGGAAAACTGTCTTTGAGTTTGAAACAACTAAATAGCTTTAAACATATTCGCAGCTTACTATTATTAAATGTTTTGATGATAGAATATATTAAATGATATAAAAGTAAATAGTTACTTAAAATTCAAACAACTCTTTTACTCGTAAAGCACTCCGTTACCTATCGGCTATATTTTTTCTTTGTAAATCCAATTTATTAATAGCTTCTTCTAGTATTTTGGTTTCAGTCTTATCAAGAATTGCTTGTTCATATTCCTGACTAAGATTTGTAACAATAGAATTGTTCTTTGATTCATATAGATATCGAATTCCATCTTTTTTATTTTCGCCGGCTTTGCTGAGTATGGATTCAATTGCTAATTGCGAAAGTTTCTCAGCAGTTACTTTTCCGTCAATATTTTTCCCAATTGATGTATAAATAACTGTTTCAACATTTTCGAAATCTCTAATATACTTCACTACAACTTGGTTATTTGTTGGAGTTATAACTTCTACATATTTTTTATCATCAAAATTATGTCTTTCTCTCCTCCATAATATTGATTTTGCATGAGATAAATCGGTAGAATTCTCTAAAACTAGAATAACAGCTTTAACTTCATTTCCTGTCTCAAAAGGAATTAATGTTGGTGCACCACTCCTAGAGCTACTAGTGCGTGCAAATTCAACTTTGAATGGAGTTTTACAATTTATTCTATCGATAATTATAGGCTCGATTTCTTTTCCAGGATTGTCAATTAGAGAACCATATGCTAAAATTCCAATTTTATATTTAGTCATAGTTTTGCGATTTAATGAGTAAGATTAATTGGTCTAAGATAATAGCTATAGCTTAATTCTAATCATGATTAAATTCCCAATCATCCCCGTAAGTTTCATTATCATCAAAATCATCGTCATTACCGCTATTATTAGTTGGTGGAACATAACTATAATCGTCATCATCATCGAAATTAGTATTAGAATTATTTTCTTGACGAGACTTATCGTAAGCAGAATTATTTGGATTTAATTGATTAGAGCGATTATCCTTATTAGCTTTATTTGGATCGGAATTATTATTCATTTTTTTAGTTTTGATATTAACAATATTAATAAAAAAAGAAATATGATGAATAGTTTTTTATCTGAATATTGAGACTATAGCTTAACTGCTAAAACCTTAATCTTGCGAATCACTGTTATTGCTAGTATATTTATTTAGTTATTTCCCAGTGATCATCAATAACGATGTTTTTTTGCTTATAATTTCCAGTAAGATTTTTTACTCCTTTTATTAACCCCTAACCAGCAATTCCAGTTAAGATTGGAACTGCAGCTACAACTACGATTCCTGTTGCAGCACCAGCGCCAACAAAGCCACCAATAGCGGCTAGCCCAGACATTATTCCTGCACCAGATAAACCAGCAGTTCCTAACCCGCCAACTACAGCTGTAATACTTCCGAATCCAATTCCAGCTCCACTTACAGTTCCAAGTCTTTCAGAAAACTTTTCTTTTTCAGCATTACTTAATTTAGAATATTTGACAAAACCTAAAGTAATTAATAGTCCAGTTTGTTTTATCATTTCATTAGTCGGAGTAGTTTGATTGTTTAATAATCTTTCCAAAGTTGAAATCGAGCAATTTATTGCTTTTGAAACTTTTCGAACCTCTAATTTATTTTGACTTAAAAATGATTTTAAAACTTGACTGTAGTTATCAGGGGTAATTCTTTCCATTTATTTGTTATTTAACTTTATGAGTAATCCATCTATTTTGAATCCAAGAATACATTGCTTTTATTCATAAAATTCTCTTTTTAAATCTTCGGGTTCTATACATAAAGAATGACAGTTTTCTCTTTTAGAGTCATCATACATTAGAATCAATTGAAACTTTACATTGATTTTTTTTGCTAAAAGTATTATATAATCATAGGATTCTTTTTTTAAGCTTCTCGGAGTAAGATCAAATTCTTTATTTCTAGTGATAAATTCATTTGCTAGTTTTTTTGACAAAAATAACATAATTACTTTTGGAGTCTTTTCAAAGCTTACAATATGATAAGTTCCAGTTAATTCTCCATTATTATGCTCCATAAGTACATAAAATGGTTCTCCAATAATATGCTCGTTTGGTAAAAATATCTGCTTTAAACGACTTCCAACCAGATTGAAAAAATTTGGAAGATCATCTGTAGTCATAAGAATTATATCGTGTTCCGATGCATAACTTTTTGCTCCAGATTGAAAGCCACTATTAGATATAAATACACCAGTTATGTTTTGTGATTTTGAAATTTTAGCATGAAAATCTCTTATTTGGTTTATTGCTATCGGTGAGGAATGTTTTTTGCATTCAATTGCCACTCTATGGCGGACTCTCGCTTTTACAAATTCATATAAAATGTCAATCTCATCCGTGTAACCATTCCTCAGAAGCTTTACATTTCTTGAAATTACAACTGGTTCTTCATCCGTGTTTGTTTCTAATATCAGAAGTAGCCTATATACTTTTTCAATATAGTCTTCAAAATCCTTACCTTTTTTATAGTTTTCCACTCCAATTTTAAATATTTGTCGTTCTCTTTTAGCTGGTGATTTTTTAGGAAATAACCAAAATATAAGAGCTTATTGAATTATAGGTACGACTATTCATCAACATTTTATATTACATTTTTTAACATAACGAAACTTGTTGAAATAGTGGCCATTTAATAATTATTTATAAGTCACAGTCTATTTCTAATTATTTTCCTTTCTTACTTTTCTTTTTAATTTCTTTCATCACATCAATTTTAACCCATTTGTTATCTTTTTCAGAAAACTTCACAAAATCCGGAATTTGATAAGTAGTCTTGATCTTTTGATCTTTTAGGAAATCAAGTACTTTGTCTAATGAGTGTTCAATAACTTCGTCACTTAGATTTCCTTTTAGTTCAAAACTGAAACTTGTGTTTTCATCTAAATTAACTTTTAAACCAAATGTTATGTCTTTCTCTTCAACAGATGCAGAAGTCACTTTACTGATTTTCTTTCTCTTAATTTTATCTCTAGCGAAAAATATAGTTTCTTTAATAATATCCCAAGCTGCATTTGTCGCTAAACCTTTTAAAAGTTCAATAATTAAAGGTTGATTTATTACTAAAAATGTAATTAAAGTATAGCTTTCAATATTATTTTGCGCAATCCCACTATAATTATATGAACTCAATTCAAGTTCCGCTTTTTTTAGTATTTGATTTATATCTTCAATCTCTTCATTTTCAAAGACTCCTAGATATTGTAAATGGATAACATTATCGCCGGTTTTAATACTTTTTCTTCTTTCTGCAACAAGATTTTCCTGTTGCTTGAAAGTATCACTTGAAATTATCTTTTTCAGTAGTTCGCTTGATTTCTTTCTATTTTCGTTCATATTTTCTTCAATTGATTTAATTTTTGCTGCTTAACACTTATAATCTAAATAGTAGAGACATTGTTGACTATTTATTTCTACCTCCAAATTTATATTTCATATCATTATTTTTTATTGAATATTATAAAAATACAAAACAATTATAATTATCTATTACGGTTTTCCGTATAATAAAAAAAGATGCTCTTTCAAGCATCTTTATATTTTTTAGAAATTATTTCATTTTTACAAAGCTATTCGCAACCTCTTGAATTTGCTCGTCTGTCAACTTTCCAGTTGCATTAAAATCTTGAACTTTTTCGAATGATATATTCAATCCACCATTTCTAACCCGCACCCGATAATATCCGAAACTTAAATAATGCTCAATGTAATATCCGATTTCTGAATTCTTGATTCTAGCAAGGTTTGTTATAGCTTGAACTGCACTAGTATCTTTAGTTGTTTTTTGCATAGCTTAAATTTATGATGTTAAAATTATTCGAAGAATAAAGATGCTGACCAGCGTCTTATTTTATGAATATATTTTTTTAAGTCGAAATCAAGGCAACTCTTTTTGTTTCTGTTCATTTCCTAATGCCCCATCTAGATTCGCATAATAACTATCAAAATCAAACATTATATCAAATAACTCTTTTGGATGTATTCGCATTCCAGTTGCTATTTCAATAAAAGTACTTAATCTGCAATCTATCTTATTATTTGCTGCATTGCTAATTTTAGCCTGACTCGTATTGCATTTTCCAGCTATTTCGGCATATGAGGTAACTCCTTTTATCTCCTTTATTTTTGCAGCTACTAATTCCTTAATTCTTTCAGTTTGAAACTCTTCCATAATTGCACTTTTATTCTGCAATTTGTATTTTATAATGAATTATTTCATTACCGAAATCGGTAATTTAAAATATTTTCTTATATTTGTCATTACATTAAATATGAAAATGTAATTTTGCGATTCTTCAAAACAATATTGAAGCATTCGCTTTGAATCTCGTATAGGAAAACTGGCGTTTTTAAATACCACGAGAAGATAAGTAAGATGCTCACGCTTATGGCGTGGGCTCACTTATTTGTGGTAAAGGTACCGCCAGTACCTCCTATACAATATAAGCTGAGTTCCGCGCCTTTTTTTAGGTCTTAATTTTTCTCTGCTTTATTCTTAGCAATCTTCTTTATTTCATTAGTGTTGCATAAATTTTTTTGTCTAACAATTAATCATTTGCCTGCCTATGAAATAACCTTTGTGATATTTACTGCCTGTACTGTTTAAATTTATTTGAATTAGTAAAACAGTATGGGCTTTTTAAATCTCATGCTACTTTCTCATTTTCAACAAGGTTTCCTGTTGAAACTAAACAAAAAAAGGCCCTCTATCCACTGTTGACGCACGAATAGAGAGCCGGAGAATAAATAAAACATTGTTTCACTTAACTAATCCAAAATTATGAAAATTTTTTCATTTTACAAGGGTCGGATACTTCCTTGGTACACGTTTGTTTCAGTAATTTACCTGTGCTGCTATACCACAAGAGCCAATCCAACACTACTAAAATTGCCTAACCAGCAGCAACAAATTACAGGAACCATTACAGATGGTGTGATACCTTTGGCAGGAGTTACCATAAAAGTAAAGGGAACTACAACAAGTGTAGTTTCTGATTTCGATGGTAAATACGCTATCACCGCAAATACTACTGATATTCTTATCTTTTCCTATCTCGGATATAAAACCCTTGACATTTCCATTGGTAACCGCAAGATTATCGATGTAAAAATGCTTGATAACACTACTTCATTACAGGAAGTGACTGTAAATGCGGGCTATTATTCTGTTAAAAATAGTGAACGGACTGGAAGCATAGCCAAAATCACTTCCAAGGATATAGAAAAACAACCAGTAACAAATATACTTGCTACCATGCAGGGTCGTATGGCCGGGGTTGAGATAATTCAGGATGGAGGTACTGCAGGAGGGGCTTTCCAAATAAAAATAAGAGGACAAAACAGCCTGCGTACAGATGGAAACAGTCCACTTTATATTATTGATGGTGTTCCTTATTCCTCGGAGACAATAGGCTCCACTGAGACCTCTACAATAACTGCCAGCCAGACAAGCCCTCTTAACAGTATTAATCCAGCTGATATTGAAAGTATTGAAGTGCTTAAAGATGCTGATGCCACGGCAATATATGGCTCCCGAGGTGCAAATGGCGTAGTACTTATTACCACTAAGAAAGGAAAAGCCGGGAAAACAACAGTCACGATTACAGCTTCGTCAGGTATCGGTAAAGTAACAAAAATGCTTGACCTGATGAACACCACACAATATCTGGAAATGCGGCGACAAGCTTTTGTGAACGATGGAATTACAGTTTATCCAAATTCCGCATATGACATCAACGGAGCATGGGATCAAAATCGATATACTGACTGGCAGAAAGAACTTATTGGCGGTACAGCACAAATTAACAACACCCAATTAGGAATCGCAGGAGGTTCCAGTTCAACCCAATATCTTTTAAGCGGAAACTACCGAACAGAAACCACAGTGTTTCCGGGAAATTTTGGATATAACAAAGGGGCTGTTCATTTCAGTATGAACCATGTATCTGATGATAAAAAATTTAAATTAACATTTTCTGGAGGTTACACCTCTCAAAAAAATAACCAGCCCTCCACTGACCTAACTGGTATATCACGATCATTAGCGCCCAATGCCCCTGCTTTATATGATATTGATGGAAATTTAAACTGGGAAAACAATACATTCGAAAATCCTCTGGCTTCGCTGATTAGTAAAGGAGTAATAAAAACCAATGATCTTTTGGCCAATGCAGTGCTCAGTTATGAGATTATTCCCGGTTTGGAATTCAAGACAAATTTGGGTTTTACCGATCTTAAGAATAATGAAGTGCGTACGATGCCTTCCACAATGTACAATCCTGCTTATGGGATAGGTAGTAGTGAATCAATATTACTCACTAATACAACGCTAAGACAATCCTGGATAATTGAACCGCAACTGCGTTGGAACCGAACATTTACCAATGGAAAAATGGATATTCTGATTGGCGCTACTGCACAACAGCAAAAGAACAACCGTCTGTATCAAATGGGATATGGATTTGCAAGCAACAGCCTGATAAATGACCTTTCTTCGGCAAATTCTGTTTTTACATTTACCAGTGATGAGACTGTCTATCGGTATCAGGCTTTTTTCGGAAGGATCAATTACAATTGGCAAAAACGGTTTATTGTGAATTTAACCGGACGACGCGATGGATCAAGTCGTTTTGGTCCGGGTAAACAGTTTGCTGTTTTTGGGGCTGTTGGAGCAGCATGGTTATTTTCTAACGAAAAATTCTTAAAAGAGAATAATAGCATCCTGAGTTTTGGAAAACTGCGTACAAGCTACGGAACAACAGGAAATGATCAAATCGGTGACTATCAATTTTTAAATACCTACACATCCGCAGGAACGCCTTATCAGGGAACCATCGGATTAAATCCAGTAAGACTGTTTAATCCTGATTTTGGCTGGGAAATCAATAAAAAGTTTGAAGCAGCTCTTGAAACCGGTTTTTTTCAAGACCGTGTTTTTCTAACTACGGCATGGTACCTCAATAGATCCTCAAATCAGCTTGTTGGTATACCATTGCCGGGAACCACGGGCTTTTCATCCGTAAATGCAAATTTGGATGCTACTGTAGAAAATACAGGAATAGAATTGACGCTAAGAACGTTGAATATTGACCATAAAAATTTTGATTGGACATCAAATTTTAACATCTCAGCATCAAAAAATAAATTGATATCATTTCCCGGATTGGAGGCTTCCACCTATGCTAATAATTATGTTATTGGAAGTTCCTTAAACATTACAAAAGTATTTCACTATACCGGACTCAACACACAGACAGGTATTTATGAATTTGAAGACGTAAATGGAGATGGTCTTATTACAGCAGACAAGGACAGAAAGACAGTCGCTGATTTAACCCCACAGTATTTTGGCGGGATACAAAATCAATTTCGGTTTAAGAATTTACAGTTAGACTTTCTTTTTCAATTTGTCAAACAGAAAAACTACGATTATATCGCTAATGTACCAGCGGGGGCTTTTTACAATCAAACGGCAGCTATGACAAATTCATGGCAGCAGTCAGGTGATAACACTCCTTATCAACAGAGCACAACAGGCACAAATGGAGAGGCAGTAACATCATTTTACAATTACAGGTCAAGTGATGCTGCTATTGTTGACGGATCTTATATACGCTTGAAAAACATTTCCCTCAGCTATGATTTACCATTAAAGATGGATAAAAACTTAAAATGCAGACTTTTTTTTCAAGGACAAAACCTTATGACATTTACTTCTT
Source organism: Flavobacterium cupreum (assembly GCF_003996965.1). Taxonomy (GTDB): domain Bacteria; phylum Bacteroidota; class Bacteroidia; order Flavobacteriales; family Flavobacteriaceae; genus Flavobacterium; species Flavobacterium cupreum. The sequence goes on from NZ_QWDM01000003.1 coordinate 396,864, forward strand.
ATAAAGGCGGTGATCCCGAGTTTAAATACGCTGGGTATTTACCACCATTAAAAATGTATACCGTTGGTGTCCAATTGACTTTCTAACATAATACTTCTAAAAATGAAAACTATATATAAAACCTTTCGGTCTTTTTTAAATGAAAACCGGATAAGAATTAACACTTTTCCAATTTTGGTTTTGGGAGTTGTAATTACGTTGTTAATTTCGTGCGATAATTTTGTAGAAGTTGATCTTCCGGGTTCACAGCTTAATGGTGAAACAGTTTTTGAGGATGCGACTACTGCAAATGCTGCGATGGCTGGTGTGTATACGAAACTACGTGATACAGGATTATTGACCGGCCGCTCTACGGGTTTATCCTGTAGATTAGGATTGTATAGCGATGAGTTGGATTATTATCAGGCTAATGATCCCAATTACTTCTATACAAATTCGCTTTTTTCCGCCGAATCCGGAATACAGGATTTATGGAACCAAAGCTATAATGTGATTTATAGTTCAAATGCAGTAATTGAAGGCGTTTCAGCCTCAAAATCACTGTCTCAAAATGATAAGAATCATCTTAAAGGAGAGGCACTTTTTGTCCGAACGCTTATTCATTTTTATCTGCTCAATCTGTACGGTGAGATTCCTTATGTAAAAACAACAGATTATGTCCAAAACAGTAAGGTACATAAAATGCCAGTCTCTGAAGTGTATAATCAAATAGTAAATGATTTATCGGAAGCGGTTTTATTATTGCCTGAAGATTATATATCCTCAGAACGGGTTCGACCCAACAAAGCAGCAACTCATGCCTTGTTAGCCCGCGTGTATCTGTTTATGGGATTATGGGCAGAAGCTGCCAATAGCGCTTCAGCTGTTTTAAATAATCCCCTTTACACTTGGGAACCTGATTTAGACAAAATATTCCTTAAAGGATCCACAACAACTATTTGGCAGTTTATACCTGATAGTAATACGGCGAATTCTGCTGAAGGCAATCTGTTTATTTTTAATTCAGGCCCGCCTGCGAGCGTGGCATTAAATAATAATCTGATGAGCTCATTTGAGAGCAATGATCAGAGAAAAACGCATTGGACCAGAGCAATTACTGACGGAAATTTAACATGGTATCATGCCTATAAGTACAAGCTAGATTCAGGTGCAGGAATTTCCAGCGAATATTCGGTTGTTTTTCGTCTTGCAGAGCAGTATCTCATTCGTGCAGAGGCACGAGCTAGACAAGGTGACCTTATTGGGGCAAAAGAAGACCTGAATAAAATACGCAATACCGCAGGACTAAACGATACAAACGCTCTTACTTCAGCAGAAATTACAACAGCAGTACTTAATGAGCGCCGTTTCGAATTCTTTACCGAATTTGGGCACCGCTTTTTTGATTTAAAAAGGACAGGCATTCTGGACACCACATTAGCTTCAAAACCCGGATGGTCACATGACGATGCCCTTTGGCCACTGCCTGCACAAGAGCTGCAGGCAAATCCAAATTTGAACCCGCAAAATTCCGGTTATTAATTCAATCTGAAATGAAAGAAACGAACATAATAAAGCGGAAAAATGCTCATTTGAGTATTTGCGAAATAATAGTCTGCATCTTTTTTTTGATTTGCAGTACTTCAATAGCAATAGCGCAGGTGAGACAGAAAAAACACCTAAGTGAAAATGAATATTATAAATGGGGCAATTTAAGAGTTACAGCCTTATCTGGAACAGGAAGCTGGGTGAGTTATAAAGTGAGCTATGAAAATAATACAGATACCCTCTTTGTTAAAAGTACGGTTGGAAATAAAATATATTCTTTCCCAAATGGCAGCAGCGGTATATTTTTAAATGCAGATATTTTCACCTGCATGATGCCTGACCAGAAATTAAATATTGTTGATCTTAATTCCGGGAGAAAAGTAAAAGTACCTGATGTAAGCCGATTTGAGGTTGCTTACAGTGGAAAGTATATTATTACTCTAAACCAGACTTATGGTCTTAAAAGCAACATGCAAATCAGGGATAAAAATGGAGAGATACTCGATAGTATCAATGGTGTTTCAGAATACATCCTTAATAGTAAAGCAGATGCTTTAGTCTATAGTAGTGAGTTGTCTGATAATCAAACTGTGGGGCTTATAGATTTAAAAAAATATGCCAGACATACTGTCATTTCTGGAAAGCAGCATCGTTTCCACACGCTCACATGGCAAAAAAATGGAGATGCAATAGCTTTCTTCAAGGAAACAGACAGTATTACAAAAAATAATAAGTTGTATTTATGCCAGTTATCGAAGCGAAGAATAATCCAACTGATACAGCAGAATTTTAAAGAAATAGCAGAATTGAATCTTGTAAAAGATTTGGGATTAAATATCTCCGATGATGGCTCAAAGGTATTCTTTGGTATTAAAAATAAGGAACTTGCGCCTTCTGTAAAGGAAAACGAGGTAGAAATATGGAATGGCAATGCGCCCTTTGTTTATCCTTTGGAAAAAAAGATTGGAAACTTTCAAGACATTGCCAAACTCTGGGTTTGGTTTACAGAAACCAACAGTTGCCAACCAATATCCTCAAACGATCTGCCATACGTACAGTTAACTGGAAAGCAGGATTACGCGCTCCTTTCAAATCCCAAATCGTATGCTCCACATTACAAAGAGTATGGAGATGTTGATTATTATATTACGGATCTAAAAAAGAACACCCGTTCGCTTTTTTTAAAGCAGCAGACCACAGACCATAATGACCTTATTATTTCTCCTTTGACAAATCAAATTGCCTATTATCGTGATGATAACTGGTGGCTGTATAATCCTGATAAAAATAAAAGTGTTAATCTTACGAGCGGCATCGCAACAGTATGGGATTCAAGGAATGATGCTCTAATGCCTCCTATTTCACCTTATAATTGTCCCGGCTGGAGTTCAGATGGCAAGTATCTATTGCTTTACGACACCTTTGATCTGTGGATAGCAGACCTTGCACAAAATACCTGCAGAAGAATTACCCATGGCAGGGAAAAAAATATTGTTTTCAGGATAAGCCAGTTTGAATTTTCTAATCTATTTTCAGCAAAGTATGATGGAAAAAGTACTGCGGTATTTGATTTGTCAAAAGATTTAATTCTGGAAGCTACCGATAAAGATGACTGTTCTAAAGGATACTTTATTTGGAATACCAGAGAAGGAGAAAAACCATTGGCTTTTAACGAGAGTGCTATTGATCAAGTGCATAAATCAAAAAATGGCTCTTACGTCTTCATTGAGCAGAAATTTGATAAGTCATCTGTTTTGTTATTTAAACCCAATAAAAGTGCAAAAAGTACAGAAGTATTTGCCAGTAATCCACAGCAAGAGCAATACAATTGGGGCAAATCAGAACTAATCCATTATAGAAATAAAAAAGGTCAAGAATTGAAGGGGGTATTATTATATCCGAGCGATTATGATAAGGAAAAGAAATATCCAATGGTAGTAAATATTTATCAAACCAAGTCAGGCATACTGCACGAGTATACGAATCCTTCCCAATACAGTGAGGAAGGTTTCAATCCCACCAACTATACTTTGAATGGCTATTTTGTTTTGCTGCCGGATATTGTTTATGAATTGGGAGATCCTGGCCCTTCAGCCACAGACTGTGTTATAGCAGCAGTTAAAAAAGTAATTGATTTTGGATTTGTAGATCCTCAAAAGATAGGTCTCATAGGACACTCTTTCGGAGGATATGAAACAGATTTTATTATTACACAAACGGATATTTTTGCAGCAGCAATATCAGGTGCAGGAATAAGTGATACTGTTTCGTGGTATTTTAGCATGGGCAAAGATATTGAAATACCTCAAGCCTGGAGATTAGAAAATCAGCAATTTAGAATGGGTAAATCTTTTTATGAAGATGCGCAAAGCTACTTTCGCAATTCTCCTTTAATAAATGCAAAAAATATAAAAACACCATTACTGCAATGGTCAGGAAAAGAGGATACAAATGTTTGCTGGGAACAAAGTGAGGCTTTTTACATAGCACTGCGAAGACTCGAAAAAGAACATATGATGTTGGTATATCCTAATGAATCCCATGCCATTTATAAAAGAGCTAATCAAATAGACTTAACAATACGAATACAACAATGGTTTGATTGTTATTTAAAAAAGCAGCCTGCCGCCTTATGGATTACTATGGGTACAAAAACTAAATAGAATGATAAATATAATGCAGTTCCAGAATCCGGAACTGCATTACATTTCAATCCAATTGAAAATTATTGGGGTCTAAACAATTGAAGATTACAGGGAGCAGCAGCAGATGCTTTTCTATATACCTGAAAGTTACTGCTACCGTTGTTGTACATACAAGTAGCACCATTAGTGGGAGTACAATCTACCTGTACTTCCTGACAGCTGTTTGGTTGTGGATTATGAATATAACCCGAAATTAATACTGTGTCAGTTTTGCTTTCTTTTGACACATTTGTGCTTACAGCACCTGCGCTTGCCAGAGCAAATGCTGCAATTGGCAATACTAAAGCTTTTACAATAGTTCTCATAATATTAAAATTTAAATTAATGATCTACTCTTTTTTACAGGTTTTCGATCTTACCCCTGTTACCGGGCCCGGTGGCAATGAATCAATTAATTGATTTATTTTTATTTTCTAATAGCTTTTTTAATGGTGTTTCCCAATGAAAACCGCTGCAGGACCAAACCTGAAATGGTATACAGACTGGAATCATTAACTAGAAAATATTTCATCTTTGATTTTCCAATATTGTAAATATAAAAACTGGAAACATATTCATTTTTAGAGATGTCATAAACATCAATTATGGAGGCCTGATCCCAAACCTCTTTACTTTCAAATCTTCCCTTAAGGGAGGAATTCACAAAAAGTAAATTTTTAAAAACAGCCGTGTTTTTGTTTACCGTATAAGGAGGTGCTCCCAATTTGGTATCACCTGACAGCTTTATTTTTATTACTTTTAATTTAGCTTTTGTGGTGGTATCTATTGTATTACCTCTGTAGCGTACCTTCAATTTATCATCAGTAACAATATATTGGTTCCTGTAATAGTAGGTATAAACAAAACGTTTAAGTCCGTAGCTATATTCAAATGTACCGTCAGTATCAAATATGCCGTCAATTTGTTTTTCCAGAATATCGGGATTATATGTAATGCTGATATTGTTATTAAAGTATAAGACTCCCATCAAATTCTCCCCTGTATTTTTTTGCTGGCCGCGAATGGCGATACTATTGGAATCGATTACAGCTGCTTTGGTAAAAAAATGATTACCGTTGTAAATAACCCCTGCCTTCCAGTCTGTTATTTTACCTTTGTAAATTACAGGAACCATACCATCATACAGGTAAAAATAAGGGGCTTTTATTCTTACTTCTGCTGATCGAAACGGAAAATCATCTCGATCTAATTGTATGGTATACTGCTTTTTGTTTTTGAAAACAGTATCAAAAACTTGTATTTGTAAAGGGGCAGCAAAATTCCCTAAATATATTTTTCCATTATCAGAACCCGCCAGATAAAATGAGGGGTTTTGTAAACTGGTTTGGTCCATTTTTGTTATGGCATATTGGTCAAAACGTCGGATAAATGGATTTTCTTTGGCAATAATATCTTCGGATGTAAAGAATAATACAATCATGATTCCAATCGCGGCTATATCGGTAATCAACAGTACTCTTAAGGTTCTCTTCCCATGGTTCAATAATAAAATGGCCACTGTACCCAAGAGAATAAAGACACAATTAAAAACAAGGTGTTCGTGCCATCCTAACTTTTCCAGAATACCACCGCATGAACAGGGAATAAAAGAACTATAATTTAAAATAATGATAATATAAGCAGTAAACATTGTCATCAATCCAACTGCCAGATATAAGGCCGGCAGTCGGAGTCTTGGTATACTAAGTAAAATCGAGATCATGATTTCTACGAGCAGTACACCAAAAGATACATAAACTGCAAATGCACTTAAGAGCGGCGACTGCCCTAATTGTGTTTGAAAATTTTGAAAATCCAAAAATTTGCTTCCTGCTGCATAAACAAATAGCAGTATATACAGGAAACAAACTACTTCTACAAAAATATACTTATGGCGCTGGCTAAATTTCATGATAAAAGTTATTGGTGATTTGTGATGTAAAATTCTATAAAACAAATAAATAACACTTGTCAATTCAGGATAATCGTATGTCAAAAACGGACAGCAAAGCCCATGACTATAATTTTTCAAAAGAAAATCTTATTTATATGTTCTTAGCCGGCCTCTTAACGCGGTTGGGTGCATAATCAAATTTTTTCTTAAATGATTTTGAAAAATTAGCATAGGTTGAAAAACCGCTTATGTAGGCTATTTCTTTTAAAGGCAGAATACTTTGTTCTATTAAGAGATGCGCTCTTTTAAGTCGCTGTTCATTATAAAACTGGTATATAGTTGTCCTGAATAATTCCCTAAAGCTCTGCTTTAATTTGAATTCATTGATGCCGAAAATTTGCGATAATTCCTTTAAGGACGGCAATGGGGAATCCAAATGTCCTATAATGTAATCGTAAACATTCTGAATCAGGCGGGCTTCCAATGATCGAATTATAACATCTGAATTTTCGGGTAAAGATTTGATCAAAGCTTTATAATCTTCTTTGGTTTCAGTTATGTGATTGTGAGTGTGGTTTTTATTGATGTATCCATCAGGGAAGATTGCCTCTTTCATTTCTTCTGCTAACATATTGATCAGAACCGCTAATCCCTCTAAATTATCGTCATTTTCGGTACGAGGTATACGGTACGTAAAATTACCTACTGACATCTCCAGAAGCATATGGTATATGTTTCTCATTCGCTGTTGATCTATTTCCCTTTCCATATCCAGAAATTGAGAATCGATGCAGAGATTTATGAGCTATATGAATGTATTTAAAAATTCCATCGCCTTTAATTTTTCTGTAAAGACCTTGACCGGAACTTCAGCTGTATACCTTTTAAGATAAAAAGACGTTATGACTGATGAAACTCCTGGATTAACAACGATAACTACGGCTTTGGTGAGCATAAAACCATATTGGGCTAAATAATCACGGCCTGCTTTGTCAGAATCTGTTACACCTCTCATATCTAAAAATAAAGGGTAGACTTTTTTCGCCTGTAATTGTAATCTCGTTGCAACAATATTTTGCGCAGCTGAAAGATTAATAACTGTTTTAGACTTGAATTCTAAAGATATAATGCTATTGCTGATTGACAGGATAAAAAGTTCATTTTCATAAAAAATCATGCATTTAAATATTCTGTTCCAAGTTGCAAAGTAGGAAGAATTAAAAGAAGAACACTTACAAAAAAACGGCAAAGTTAAATCGTTTACAATCATTTTTATTTAATAACTGCGCATAAAAAAAATTAGCAAAGAGAAAGCTAGTGCTTCCTTTGCTACCATTTAAACCAGTCAATTAAAGCCGTTACCAGTCAAATAATGCCTTAAAAATATTCAATAGCTCCTTCGTTATATTTTTGCTTTTGTTTTAATAAAGTAAATTTACCATCCCTAATACTCATTATTTATGAAGGCAGAGAATAAAATATCCTATTACGCACTACGATTAAAGGAATTGCTCAACAGCAGTTTTCCTGAGTTATCCACAGACAAAGAATTTATTGAACGACGTGGACAATTAGCTGCTAAAGTCTACAATGATGCTTTTATAGCAGGCAATAAAATTGAGCAGTGCAATGAGATTGCTGAGTATGTACTATTTGAAGGATTGCACTTCTCCAAATTCGACACTGTTTTTAAAGTGGTCTGCAGCGAGTTCGACACGATCATGGCTGATGAGGAATTAAGACCATTTGCCTTAAAAATGCTGCCTGTCAGCATCCCTGTATTTGAACAATACCAACTTACGGATGACTTTGCGGACAGCCCTGAATTTGAACTGCTCTACACCGAACTCACCGGCACTATTCAAATCTGGATAGAAGATAATGGCCTTCAATAAACGAGAACATTTAAAGAAGAATATTGAGGCGTTGCAGCTTGTTTTCCTGCTGGAGAAAGAAAAACGCCAAGCTACTGAAAACGAGCGCCAATTACTCATGAAATATAGTGGTTTCGGTGGTCTTAAATTTGTCCTCAATCCGGCCGATAAGGCAGATGACCTTCACCGCTGGGTGAAATCTGAACAGGATTTATTTGCACTTACCCAGGAACTTCATCAGGTTTTACGTGAAAATGCGCTTGACGAAAAACAATACCATCGTTATCTCGACAGTATAAGAGCTTCCGTACTGACGGCTTTTTACACCCCGCCTGCAATCATTGATGCCATTGCAAATTCCTTTCTAGAAAACCAAATTCCTATAGAGCGCTTCCTGGAACCATCTGCAGGAAGAGGATCCTTTATCGAAGCCTTTAAGAATGAAGGTATATCACATATAGCGGCATACGAAAAGGACTTACTCACAGGAAAAATACTAAAACAACTTTATCCTGATAATAACATCAGGGTTGCCGGATTTGAAGAAATCCCGGACAGCGGTAAAGAAACCTATGATATCATTGCCAGTAACATTCCTTTTGGGGATACATCGGTTTTTGACCTTTCATTTATACGCAGTAAAAATTCTGCAAGAATGCAGGCTGCCCGAAGTATTCACAATTATTTCTTTATAAAATCAGTTGATATGCTCCGTGACGGCGGGATATTGGCATTTATTACTTCACAAGGAGTGCTTAACAGTGCCAAAAATGAACCAATACGTGAGGCTTTGATGCAAAGCTGTAATCTGGTTTCGGCTATCCGTTTACCCAATAATTTGTTCACCGATTATGCCGGTACCGAAGTGGGCAGTGATTTGATTGTACTGCAAAAAAACAAGTCTAAATCAGGGATTTCCCAAATCGAGCAGCAATTCTGCAAAGCCTATATTACTTCTGAAAATATCAACAATAACCTGCTTTTTGCAAAGGGACAGCGTATTGTACATACTTCATTGTATGAAGGAACCAATCAATATGGTAAACCCTCGTGGATTTATGAGCATAAGGACGGCGTGTAAGGAATCGCAAAAGATTTAAAAAAAATGCTGTCTGATGATCTCTCCAATTATTTTGACCTGGACTTATATAATGGACTTAGGGCAGAAACTATTTCTACGATTCATATATCTGAACCCATAATACCAATAATAGATATTGAAAAAGAGAAACTGGATAAAATCCATTTTGTAACCCCAAATGACTTTTCAGCAGCTTCCCAATTGAGCCTTTTTAGTTTTTATGAAAATACTCCTGTAATAAAAAGTACACCTCAGAAAAAGAAAAACTTTCCCCAATCTAAACGCAAAATAGTTCCACCAGTTCGACAGGGAAACTTATTCGATTTACCCATCAGGCAAAATGAAACTACGCCATCAGTTCAAAAAGTACACAATGGTGAAAATAAACAGATAATGGGGGATTTGTTCTCTGATACTGCTGAACTAAAAACTTTACCTATTGCCGAAGTAAGTATTTATCAAGACAAATTGAAGTCTTTTTATAGAAATGAATGTCTGGTGCTTCACAACGGGCATGTAGGCTATCTGAAAGATATAAATACGGAAGAACAAAAAGCATTATTTCATCCCCTTACCCTTGCACCAATTCAAAAAATAAGAGCTGAATCCTATATCAACGTTCGTGATGCTTATCAGGAATTGTATGAGAAAGAAGCTCAAATACAAACCGAACACAAACAGGAAAGAGAAATATTAAACCATTTCTATGATGCCTTTTCGAAGAGATATGGAAGCCTGAACAGTGCAGAAAACATCCAACTTATTAAGACAGACAGTGCCGGAAACGAAATTCCATATCTCGAACGTGTAGTTGGCGGTGTGGTCCACAAATCGGATATCTTTCATCATCCAGTCAGCTTTTCAATCACTGCCATGACAACCGATAATCCTGATGAGGCATTAACCGCGTCACTCAATAAATATGGAGCTGTCCGTTTGGATTATATGTCGCAGATCAGCGGGTTATCGACTGATAATCTGAAAGAGGCACTTCACGGACGTATTTTCTATAATCCTTTGGAAAAAGAATATGAAATAGCAGAACGGTGGATTGCAGGAAATGTAGTTGAAAAAGCCCAGGCAATACAAAACTATTTAGAGCTAAACCCAGACGATACCCAAACCAGAGAAAGCCTTCACGCTCTTGAACAGGCCTTTCCCAGACGTATTGAATTTGAAGAACTGGATTTTAATTTAGGCGAGCGCTGGATACCAATGGGAATCTACAACCATTTTGCTTCGCATCTGTTTAATACGGATGTACGCATTTATTACAACGAGAATACAGATGATTTCTCAATTAAATGTGATACCAAAAATATACATATTACCGAGAAATATGCTATAAAATCGCAAAGCCGGTCTTATGATGGAATTACGCTGCTTAAACATGGTCTGGTCAATACCACCCCTGATATTACCAAAAAAGTAATGCATGGTGACCAAGAGATAAAAGTACGGGATATGGAAGCTATCCAGATGGCCAATACGAAAATTGATGAAATCCGTAAAGCGTTTTCCCAGTGGCTGTATGCCCAGAATCATGAATTTAAAAAACGTCTGACCGATAAGTACAATGATACCTTTAATTGCTTTGTCCGTCCCCAATACAATGGCAGCCATCAGGACTTTCCCGGACTGGACAGAAAGGCATTGGGGATTGAAGACCTGTACTCCAGCCAGAAAGATGCAGTATGGATGATCAAACTGAGCGGCGGAGCGATATGCGATCATGAAGTCGGTGCCGGAAAAACGCTCATCATGTGTACCGCCGCTCAGGAAATTAAACGTCTGGCACTGGCACATAAACCCATGATTATTGGGCTGAAAGCCAATGTTCATGAAATAGCGGAAACCTACCGAAAAGCATATCCTCATGCTAAAATATTATATCCGGGCAAAGAGGATTTTACACCTCAAAAACGCATGCGTATTTTCGGGGAGATTAAAAACAATGACTGGGATTGTATTATCCTGACCCACGACCAATTCGGGATGATCCCACAATCGGCTGAAATGCAAAAAGAAATATTGCAGACGGAACTCGATAGTGTTGAAGAAAATTTATCGGCCCTTGAATCCCAGGGCAAAGAAGTATCACGCGCCATGCTCAAGGGCGTTATCGTACGAAAGCAAAATTTGGAAGTCAGGCTAAAGACCCTGCAGCACGATATTGAAAACCGCAAGGATGATGTGGTCGATTTTAAGATGATGGGCATTGACCATTTATTGGTGGATGAAAGCCACCGCTTCAAGAACCTGATGTTTAATACCCGCCACGATCGTGTGGCGGGACTCGGAAATATGCAGGGAAGCCAAAAGACGCTGAACCTTTTGTTTGCCATTCGAACCATTCAGGAACGAAGCGGAAAAGATTTAGGGGCTACTTTTCTTTCCGGGACCACCATTAGTAATTCGCTTACTGAATTGTATCTTTTGTTCAAATACCTTCGCCCGCAGGCATTGGAAAAACAGGGCATTAATTGTTTTGATGCCTGGGCAGCTATCTATACAAGAAAAACTACTGATTATGAGTTTTCAGTAGCCAATAATATCGTTCAGAAAGAACGATTCCGTTTTTTTATCAAGGTACCGGAACTGGCCCAGTTTTACTCAGAGATTACCGATTATCGTACTGCAAAAGATATTGGCATCGACCGGCCGGAAAAGATGGAGATACTGCACAATATACCGCCAACACCTGAGCAGGAAATATTCATCAAAAACCTGATGGAGTTTGCCAAATCAGGAAACGCAACGCTTCTTGGACGTGCTCCATTATCGCAAAGTGAAGAGAAAGCGAAAATGTTGATTGCCACGGACTATGCCCGCAAGATGTCGCTGGATATGCGGATGATTAGTAAGAAGTATGATGACCATCCCGATAACAAAGCTTCCCATTGTGCGGCAAAGCTGGCCGAATATTATTTTCGTTTTAATGCCCAAAAGGGAACCCAGTTTGTATTTTCCGATTTAGGCACCTACAAACCCACTGAGTGGAATGTATATTCGGAAATCAAACGCAAGCTGATACAAGACCAAGGCATTCCTGCCAATGAAATACGTTTTATCCAAGAGACGAAAACCGACAAGATGCGCAAAGAATTCATCAGCATGATGAACGAAGGAAAAATCAGGATACTGTTCGGATCAACCGATATGCTGGGGACGGGAGTCAATGCTCAGAAGCGAGCTGTAGCAGTACACCATCTGGACACGCCGTGGCGACCAAGTGATTTAGCCCAGCGGGACGGCAGGGCTATCCGTAAAGGCAATGAAATTGCAAAATTCTTCGCAGATAATAAAGTCGATGTGATTATTTACGCCGTCGAAAAGTCCTTGGACAGCTATAAATTTAACCTGTTGTATAATAAACAGCTGTTTATTGATCAGCTCAAAAACAACAGCCTTAGTAAGCGTACCATCGATGAAGGTGGTATTGATGAAAAATCAGGAATGAATTTCTCAGAATATGTCGCCATACTCTCCGGAAATACTGATTTGCTGGAAAAAGCCAAACTGGAAAAAAAAATTACATCACTTGAAAACGAAAAACAGGCTTTTACCCGTTCCAAATCCATGTCAAGATATAAACTCGAAGACTGCATGGCAACTGTTGAAACTTCAAAATCGATGGTAGAAAGATTTTCTGTTGATTGGCAGAACCTAGAAAAACGCATTCTTGCAGATAGTGATGGTTCAAAATTAAATCCGGTTGAGCTTACCGGCCGGCCTGCAAATGCTGATATAAAACAGATTGGAGAAAAACTTAATGTGCTTGCCATTAAAACCAGAACAGAGGGATTGTATGAGGAAATCGGTACTTTGTATGGGTTTACACTTTTAGTAAAAACGGAAATGTCGGAAAAAGAAGGAATGGATATTAGAGACAACCGATTTTTTATTCAAGGTGAAGGAAATATAAAATATACATATAATAACGGGCAGATTGCAGGCGATCATAAACTTGCTTCGCTGAATTTTTTGAATGCATTGGAAAAAATACCCGGATTGATCGAAGCCGAGCAAAAGAAAATTACGGCTATTGAGAAAGATATTCCTGTACTGCAAGAAGTAGTAAACAGTGTATGGACTAAAGAGAATGTACTTGGTGAATTGAAAAATGAATTGGCGGCAGTTGACAGGAAAATACAATTGTCTATCACTCCAGAGAATAAAGAACTCATAGCTGATGAGTCGAAAAAAACAATTCAAATTGATTATGTTCAGGTTCAGGAAAACACTCCTATACGCTTAAAGACTATCTAATTAGTAATTAAAGTGCTTAACTTGTGTTACTTGTTGAATCATATATTCTGTTGGTGTTAGCTGATGTATTTTTTATTTAATCACATAAATTAAATTCGGAGCACCTCCGTCATGTTCTCCAACAGCTAAATAAAGAGGTGTTTTAAAATTCAATTTACTAAATACTTTTTCTTTATCTGCTCTCAAAAACATTTGATATGCTTCAATGTATGAACTTGATTCGAAAAGGTTATAAATATCCATTACATCATCCCAATCGTCAAAGTCGTCTTCTTTTCCTTGTATTTCTCTAGTTAAGTCGTTAAGCAATGGAACTATACAAGCAGGAAAGCAAGAAATGTTTTCTAAATAAGTAATCCTTTTATCCATAATTTCAAACTTTGGAAACTTATCATTGATATAGTTAAAATCAATGGCATAAGATTCAAATTCTCCTCCGTAAAGGCCACTATGTTCAAAATAGATCATATTGAATTCCTTTTCTATCTCTTTATTATATTTCTCGTTTAGCCAGTATTTTTCAATGTTTAATTTTAAATCATTGAACATTATATTGATATATTGTTCAGAATCATGATTCTTCCACATATTGAAAAATTCAGATTGAACTTTGTTTTCTGTCTCTTTTAGACATTCAACCACCTTTATTTCTGATTGAATTTCTACTTCTCGTAATCTTTCTAAAATTGTTTTGTTTTCCATAGGTTTTTAAAAATATAACCGCTAAAGTTCGGATGCTTCTATCTATTGTGGGGTTTTGAAAATGAGTACTTTCTGCTAAACGTAAAAGTGATAAAAAACGCGAATTCCACTAAATCCCCAATCTCGCTAAGCTGCTGGCAGCAGGTTTTATTCGGTTAGTCTGCTTAAAATTTCTTCAAGTTCTAATGTTCTTTCCCTTATTTTATTCATAAAGTTTGTAGCCGTAATAAATATTCCCTCTCGTCCAATTTTAAATTGTAAGTCCTCAAAGGAGTACACAAAATCCTTTTCCATCTCAAATTGTTTAATCCAATTAACTTGCGTTTCTATGAGTTTCTGTTTTTGTTTTTCGGAGAGTTTTTTTAATAAAGATTGATAAATATTGTCCATCTCTTTTTCCCATAGTTCATTATGTTTTTTAATACATTCTCCCCATTCAAAATTGGTAGTCCATTCACAATTAGTAAATGATTTGTCAATCCAATGTTCTTTTTCGTCTGTACTTCCAGCGGAAAATCTACCACTTCTACTTTCAAGTTTTTCGTCTAAACTGTCTAAGATTTTTGGGCCGTTTTCAATTACCCAATTTGCATTTCTAATATCATAGTCCATTCCATGTGCAGCATAGTTAAGCGTATGAATAATATCTTTTAAAGATTTTGTTTCTGCATTGTTAATGATTTCCTTGTTGTGTAATGCATCGATGAGTTTCGAAATTGAAAATTTATTACTTTCAATACTATATTTATCTGCTAAACTTCTTAATCTTTTTTCAACTTCTATTCTAAAACCTACCAATGCTAACTCTTGATTCTTTTCAGCTATTTCAATAAAGGAATATGTTTCTGAATTTGAAATTGAATTCATTTCATTTTCAGGCTTAATCAAACCTGCTTTTTTTGCTTCATCTTCAATTTTTTTCAAATCTTGAAATTCTACTTTTAGCCCTCCAGGAAGTTCAACAGACTTAAACAAAGGTTCCAACCAAGGAATTATTGCTACAATAATCAAAGTAATAAATATTGCATCTATCTGTAAATCAGGAAATATTAAATGCGTTAGTCCAACAAGAATTGCAGAAACTGTTATAAATATTTGTGTTTTTCTTTTTAATGTCATATTTCCATTTTCTGCTGTATGCTTTACTGCCAACGTCTCGTGGCTTTTAGATCTTGAAGGGTTTTAATTAACGTAAACTTTAAAAATAACGTTTATTCCACTAAATCCCATGGCTGTTACAGGAAGTAGCTTTTTTAAGTCATCGTGTTTTTATAGTAGTAGAATCACCATTTCTTTCTATCATGTCGGTGGGCAATTTTGGTAGTTCAGGTTTTTGTGTTTCTATCTTAGGTGGCTGGCTTTTTGATTTGTCATCACTAGTTATCATAAATCTGAATTTAGAAATTATTATTTTCTTTCCAAATCTGGAGTTTCACCTTTTTCAATTCTGTCCACTGGCATTCTTGGAGCTTCAGGTTTTGGACTCTCTGTTGGTTGAGTCGTTGGTTCATTTGTCTGTTTGTCGTTGTCAATCATGAATCAAATTATTAATTGTTAAAAATATTAAATTAAAAACTACAAGAATAAATGATATGATTATATACTTTCTTGCTAATTGTAAATCTAATGCTCTTTTGTCATTTATTATGGTATGATTATCAGAAAAGGTAATTATTTTTTCAACAATTTTTGTTTCAAAATCTTCTCTCTCTTTTTCTTCAACTTGTTCGTTATAGACCTCTAGTTTTTTTTGGACATCACGATAATCACTAAGAAGACCAAAATTTTTGTATTCAAAGCCTTTTAAAAGATTATTATTTGATAAGAAAATAAAATACAAAGAAATCAAAGTAGTAAAAGTAGAAAGTATTAGGTTGAAAATTATCCAATAATCTGCTTTGTCAAGGTGTTTAAAATTATTATTTTGAATGATATACGATGTTAGTCCAACAATAATAGTAATGCCAAGTATAGGGTTGTTAATAGCATTATCAAGGTCATTACGTCTTGAAAGTTCTCGGTCTAATTTACTTTTATAAAAATTATAGTCTTCCATTAAGATTTTTGTAAGTTTTGTAATGTCTCTTATGCTATTTCCTGTAACGTCAGTCTGTGAATAAACCTCCGTTTTATTAGTAACCAAATATAGCAAAAGAATTGCATTGAAAAGAGAAAGGTTGTATCTTTAATAATGCAACATATCACAGGAATTCCCCGTAATCAAATGTGTTTTTCTTCTTTAGAAGACACTATTTCAGCAGATAATCCCATTCGTTTTATTGATGCTTTTGCAGAAGCTGTTGCCCTGGAATCTCTTGGTTTTACGGTTCAAACACTTAAAACCGAAGGCCGTCCCAGCTACAATACCAAAGTGTTTCTTAAAATCTATTTATACGGTTATTTAAATGGCCTTAGAAGCTCCCGGAAGTTAGAAAAAGAATGTGTCCGCAATATAGAATTACAATGGCTTTTGTGTGCAATAGCTCCCAATTATCATAGTATATCCGATTTTAGAAAAGACAATCCAACAGGACTTAAAAAGCTATTCAAACTCTTTGTTTCGTTCTTAAAAGATGCCGAGTTGATCGCAGGAGAAACCATTGCTATTGATGGTACAAAAGCCGGGCGCACAATAGCAAGAAAGCCAATTTCAATCAAAAGAAAATAGACCAGCATCTGGAATATATTGAAACTAAAACCCAAGAATACCTTGATGCTCTGAAGGAAAATGATACCAAAGAAAATCAGCCTAAAATTCAAAACATCCAACAAAAAATAGAACGATTAAAACAAAATAAAATTCGCTATGAATTGCTGGAAGAAAAGCTAAAAGCCAGTGGCGAGCCTCAAATAAGCACTACCGATAGCGATGCCAGAGCTTTGTTGGTACAAGGGCAAGTGGTTGAAATTTCATTTAATATTCAGGCTGCAGTAGATGCCAAACACAATCTTGTAATAGCTACGCATACTATCAACAAAAATGACCGCAGTGCCTTGTCGGCAATTGCTATTGAAGCTAAAGAGAATTTAGGCATTGAAACCTACACGGCTTTGGTGGACAAAGGCTATCATAACGGTAAACAAATAGAAATCTGCAAACAAGCCAATATCACTACCATTGTGGCACAACCCGAGCAGGGAAAAAGTAACGAAAACGGTACGACCAAGGATTATTTGGTAGCCCAGTTTCAATACGATCAAGACACCGATACTTACACTTGCCCACAGGATGAAACGCTTAAAACTACAGGAAGCTGGCACAAGAAAACCACGGAAAGAGACAGTTATGAGTTTAAAAAATACCGAACACCTAAATGCAGGGAATGTCCCGTAAAACATTTATGTACTAGTAGAGCAGGCGGCAGAGAAATCGACCGAAGCCAATATGCTGATGCAGTAGAAGAAAACAACAAACGCTATCATGCAAATGCGCAGTTGTATCGCAAGCGACAGGAAATCAACGAGCATATCTTTGGAACTATCAAACGGCAATGGGGGTACAATCATACAAATTTAACGGGATTGGAAAAAGTAAACGGAGAACATAGCTTGATTATGTTGGTCTATAACATTAAACGCAGTATCAATATTCTTGGAGTTCCCGAGCTGATTGCCAAACTCCAAAAATGGAACTCACCTTACAAGGTAAAAGTCTTGTTTTTACTAAAAGCGATGTATTTAAAGTAGAAATTAGAGTGCTTTTTTTATCAAACCAAGTTGGCAGCCTGAAAATTACGCCCCGTTAAATGACTTCTATTTGCGTTCTACGGCAAGATAATTTAAAGATTTAATTGAAAAATGAGGTTTTTTCACAGCCTGACGTTCTGGCACTAGAAGAGGTTTTGGGGTTTTGAAAATGAGTTTTTCGGCTAAAAAATCACTCAATAGACAAAACGATTATTACCAGATGTATTTATTCTCTTTCCATATCGAATGTAGTTTCAGCTATTTTCGATTTCCATAATTTTATTTTTTTGTCAGATGCAAACTTTCTTATTTTTTCTTCGTTTTCGACGTTTATATTTGCGCCCAAGACTATTTCATTTATTGCCGAATGAGGAACTTTGAATAAATAAATATCTAAAGGTTTTCCATTTATTAAATGTTCACGAGAATTCAGAGTAGAGATTATTCTAACTTCTTCTTCATATTTCCAATCTAAACTTTTCGTTATATATGGTTCAAAATTGAGCTTTTCTTGTCCTAAAATCATCGGAATTTCAACTCTTTTTTCGGAATATATAACTTCTCTAATAGTTTTGGAAGTTTCTTTATCAGGACATAAATAATTTGTAAAGAAATTGTGTTGTGAATCAAAGCCAATACAAAATCCTTTGTGAGATTCAGTATAATGAGCCCACATAAGTGAGTTTTTCCAATTTTTAGACAGTGATAAAATGCCTATATCTTGATTCACTTTTCCATACTGAGTTTCGTATAAATTGCTTAAAAAATTTGAGTCAAATTTTTCTCTCACTATTTTTCCCTTCATTTTATTTGTATTTGTAGGAATTAACGAATCTATTAAAGCATTTAATTTTTCGATACTGGGTTTTTGTGGCAAACACTCAAAAGGATCATTTAAATCACTAGCTTGAGTAAATCTTAATAATTCATTTTCAAGATAACTTATTCTGCTAGTTGGCAAATATTTATAGTAGTTTTTGCTCATTTTTTTCTAATATTGCTTATAGGAAGTGTTAATTGTAGTGCTTTTAATTTTTTCCTAATACTTCTTTATGATCATGTTTTTCCTCAACTTTTATATTTTTTGATGAACGAACGCAATCATTGTATTTTGAAATCCCATTTGATACTATTCGACCAAAAATCTGAAAAACGTTTTCCATGTCGGGGGAACATTGTTTTTCTTCAGTGTAAATGGTGAAAATTACTCCATCAGGCGGACAATCTTCACAAACATTTGTTATTGGAGAACATATAATTGTCAAGTTTCGAGTACTTAACGTTAATCTTTTACATAGATATTTATCAAACTTTTTCGACTCCATTATAGCTGTCTGTATTTGAAAATATTCTTCTTCCTCAGATTCCATGTTAAATAAAGATTCAGGAAACTGATCGTTAATTTCTAAATCATCTCTCAATATGAAGAATTTTTCAGAGGATTGTAACTCTCCAATTTTGGAATTCCTATCATGAATATTTTCTAAATAAACACCAACTGTAAATTTTGTTTCATCAATATTGAGAAAATAATTTGGTCTCTCTACTAAGTCTGTAAGTACACCTAGAAGTCCAGAACTTAAATCTTGATGACAAAGGTCATTTTCTGAACCTCCTAAAATGGGACATGTATTTGAATTTAGCGATTGAATGGAATTATCAATGTATTCGTAAATTTTAATTTTTCGACTATAAAGGTTGCGTAAGTTTTGTAGTTCTTCTGAGGCTTTTAAGTGTTCTAATATTGAAACAGGAAAATTTCTTTCTTTTTTTAATCGTCGATACTCAATATACATACAAATAATAACCCCTATAACTGCATATATAAGATGATTAAATCTGTAAATTGCCGGTTCGGAATTAATCTCTTTTAGAAATAATCCAAAATAGGCTCCTGAGATTATTAATAGAATTGATTTAGAAATTGAAATAACAATGGAATCTGCTTTTTCAAATTGAAAGTAAGTTTCTAATTTATTGTAAAGTTCATTCATAAGTATTTGTGTTTTAGCATTACCACGAATGCCCCCTTGCTAGAAGAGGTTTGGGTTGAATTAAGCCTTATTTTCGAATTTGCAAAATCATTGCAAATACAGAAACAACTTTTCATTGAGTCAATTGCACAAATCCGTTGTAGCTATTATGAGTCGTTTATTTTTTTGTTCGAATTTGTTTTTTCATTTGAATTTTCATTGCTTTATGATGTAATTCGTACATATCATCGATTGTTGATTCCAAAATTTCAATAGCTAATTTGATTTCATCAACACTTGGTTTTGATAGTTCGTGAAGTGCTTCATTTCCAATAAATCTTAATTCATGTAAACTAGTTGCACTACTCTTTGTCAAAAAGCCACTTTCAAATAATCCTTCAATTTTACCTTCTAAATTTTCCTTTAAAACATCATTACCTTTTCTGTCTTTTACCATAATTCCCTTTATGGCTTTATCAAGACATATACCTTCAATTAATGCACGTAATCCTCCACAACAAAGAATAAGTTGTTCATTATTAAAAGCATCAATAGTCTCGCGATATAAGCTTTTTAGCTTTATTGTGAGATTACTAAAATTCTTTATTGAAATGCTATTTGGACCACGTTTAGGATAAAGCTCTTGCATATACTGTGGAATGTCATCATACGATTGTATTTGCGGATTTGTTTCCAATCTTCTGAATGAAATTTCATCGCAGCCACTACATTGTATAATTTGATAGTCAATTTCTTCCCACCAACCTTCGCCGTCGTCATATGAAGTTTTTTCTTCTTTCACTACAACTTGATTAGTAGGTCTACTACATTTATTACAATAACTTTTCATAATGGTTTTTTGCTAAAAGATTTATAACGTTTTGGCACTTGCCGTGGTTAGGACTTTTAAAACCAAGCATCTCGGCTAAACGAAAATACAAATTAAAACGGTAATTTCACTAAATTCGCAAACCGCTACAGATGTGTCTTGTGTGTCGTTGCTTTTACTATCCTATTTTTATGAGGCAATATTTAAAGGTTGTTTTCTCAATTACTGAAAAATCTTTCCAAGTTATTTCATAATCTTTTAGTAAGTCCAATTTATAAAAATTTTCTTTACTGCATGTCCAATGTTCTTTTGACTTAATGTTACACCAAACTTTATTTTCATTAAATATGAATCTACTTTTATCAAGTTTGCTATAATTCCAACTTAAATCAGAACGATTAAGAATTACGCCATTATGGAATGAAAAATGTTTGTCAATATTGTCTTTTTTAAAAACATTTTTTTCAAAATATGCATTATCATTAGTTAGAATTAAAACATAACCATATTTATAATTCAAATTACTTGATTTATAATTTTCAATTCTATAAATATCTTTTCTAAAGCTATATCTTCCTGCGTCTTGTGCGCCATGTTCCGCTAAAATGTAATTTTCGTTATTATGAAGAATATTTGCTTTTCTTGTTTTGTATTTTAATTCAATTGGATAAGAATCTCCACTAGTATCCATTACTATTATATCTATTGGAGCACGAACAGCTATTCCTTTCCCATTTCGATTAATCATTTCTAGTTGTACAGGTCTTTCAAGACGAATTTCAAATTCGGGATTATTTTTTTTGATATTAAAAGCTAAAGCTAATTTTAAATCATCTTCAGAATGAAATATTGGTCTTTGATTTTGCAGTTCGATAATTGATTTTTCAAAAAAATCCATAGTTATATTTTATGTCAGTTTCCGTTTTTTTTTGCGATGACGCACAAATTGTATATAGTCGAAACAAACATTCTTTTACACACACACACACACATTTTTGGGTAGATTGGCGAAGGTTGTTTCGCTTTTATCTATCTCAAATATAAATTATTTATTTTACAAATCATCAAATGGAGTTTTTATTTATTGAATACTTTTCTTACTTACATCAGCATATATTTAGATTGTGGACTTTAAGAACTAAGTACCATTTGTTAATAAATAAAAGTTGTCTTTAGTAGTCGTAATGAATCTTGCACGAAGTGTTTTGTAATGTATTGGCCAAATAATGTTACAAGTAGCTAAATCAGCTTAGTTCCTCTGTAAATGACAAAACTTATTAGAACAAATACTTTTTTTTAAAATATAAAAAATCTATTGTTTGAAGGAAAGATTGCTTATTCGGATTGAAAACTGACGATAAATTTATATTTATACATTGCCTTTAGGCTTCTCTTTTTGGTAATAAATGCTGTAGATTTGGATCGTTCTTGATGCGCTCCATTTCATCGGACACTATCCCGATAATATCCTGTTTGATTTGTTTGTAGTTGGCCTCAATTTCAGCTTTCATCGTATCTTCTCCCTGATCATTTACAAATGAAAGTATTTCTGGGATTTTCTGGTAGGTTTTAGTTTCAGCAGCCACTTTCTCATTATCGACCACAATCTCTGCATGAAAGATCTTTTGTTCGATACGCTCCTCAAAATTATCGGAAACGGCTCCCACAAACATTCCCTGTGTCAGGGTAGATATTTTGGAGGCCGGTATGAGACTTTCCAGTTGTGTGGAAATGGAAGTTGATTTATCATTGCGATTGATAGTCATACTCTGGCGCTGCTGCAATATTTTACCAAAACGTTCCGAAAGGCTTTTTGCCGTTTCTCCCACTACCTGTCCGCTGAAAATATTACCTACCGTATTTTGAATTACCTTACTTTCTTTATCCCCATAATCGCGGGTCAATTGTGAATAATCCTGAAACCCTAAACATACAGCTACTTTGTTGCTTCGTGCTGTCGCAATAAGATTGTCCAGTCCCCTGAAGTAAATAGTAGGCAGCTCGTCTATGATTACCGAACTTTTAAGCTGTCCTTTTTTATTGATGAGTTTGACAATACGTGAATTATATAATCCCAAAGCTGCCGAATAAATGTTTTGTCTGTCGGGATTATTACCTACGCAAAGGATTTTAGGTTCGTTAGGATTATTGATGTCCAGTGAAAAATCATCACCGGTCATTACCCAGTAAAGACTTGGGGAGATCATACGGGACAATGGTATTTTTGCTGATGCGATCTGACCTTGCAATTGGTCTTGTGCACCTCCCTGCCAGGCATCCATAAACGGCGATAAATAATTCTCCAGTTCGGAATATGTCGTCAAAATGGTAAATACATCGGCATACTTTTTATTTAATAATTCAATTGCGTGAGGGAAAGTGCAGTATTTCCCGTTATCATAAATCTTTAAAAACCAGATGATGGCAGCCAAAAGGATAATCGGGCTTTCCACAAAAAAATCACCCTGCTTCTGTATCCAGGAACGGTTCAGGTTGAGCATGATGGTATAAGCAGATTCATAAGCATCGGATATGTCAGTCATAAAATCAGGATTGATCGGATTGCAACGGTGGCTTTTTCGCGGATCGTCAAAATTGATCACGTAAAATTTGGGCTTTACTTTGTACTTATCCGTATGCTTCAATAAATGATTATAGGCAATTGTAGAGAGATCATCGAACTTAAAATCGTAGATGTACATGGAAAAACCTTTCTCAATCTGTTGTTTGATATAATTGTTTACGATGGCATAGGATTTACCTGAACCCGGAGTACCTAAAACAATGGTTGCACGAAACGGATTTACAATATTAATCCAGCCGTTGTGCTGTTTTTTATGGTACCAGAATTTAGTTGGCAGATTGACAGAATACTCATTTTGCATTAGCTCGGTTTCTTGCATGAAACTTTCATTCTCGGTATTAAATACATCATCCATAAGGCTGTTTTTGAGCAGCCTGCTCATCCATACACCTGCCATCAGCAGGGCAATATATCCCAAACTCAGGGTGAACATATATAAAAATGCTGCCATTTCAACAGGAAGACTGAGTAATGGGGTATTGAGAAAGAAAAAAACAAAGCCTATTGTGAGCGCTGTATAGATTTTGCCCCAGGTAATCTTTTCGTTTTTCACTCCCTTACTGCCCAGACAGCTTAACGCCAGAAGAACTAAAGCAAATAGTTTCGTATACAGCGTATGTGAAAACAGTCCTGCAGTCCGCTGAAAGTTCCCCAGTATTTTATCAATAATAGATAATGTCCACCCTTCTTCTTTGAAAAACCCGTAACAAAACCAATAACAGTGCATCAGTACTAATAAAATACTGACTCCTCTCATAAACTCCATAATCTTGGCTAATCCCCTTAAGTCATCTTCTCCCTGCATAGCTGTTATTTTTAATTATTTATTATTGTTTCTTCGCTTTTTCTTTTTCCTTAGACGATCTGCAAAGGCTTGTTCCTCAAAATCTTCTCCCTGAGCCTCAGGCAATAATCCGCCTAAACCTTCTATAGTACTATGACTGTCAACAGCATATGCAGGACTTTCATAATGTAGAAAATCAAACAAATCGTGAACTTTGTCCGTTGGTAAGCTTTCGGATATTGCTGCTTGGGTGGAAATTGTTTGTGGTTCTTCTGCATTTATGATTTCCGGTTTTTGTCCCTCGTTCCACCAATGGTTAAATACATTGGCTAAAAATTCTTTTCCTAAACGCGAACCATTCCATACTGATTTAGAATTGTGGTCAATGAATGTAATGCCATAAATGCGGCCTGTTTCATTTCGGCGGACAACAACATTAATTCCTTTCTCAGCCAATTGCTTTTTAAAGTCTGGTTCGTCAGTGGCACATTGCAGGGGCGTTTCAATTGCTTTTCTAATTGTAATTCCCGCATCACTTTTTTTAAGAGACGCTGCGGAAACTGTAAAATGATTTAGCAGCTCGATATAACCTGCACTTTTTCCAAAAAGAGAGGCTTTAAAAGGGGTGCTTGTTTTTTCTCCGTTTTCATTCAGGACAAAATAGACCAGCCCTTGTTTGGGCTTTCCATGTAACTCTCCTCTGACTTCTTCTGCTGTAATATTAAACAGCGATAACAAAGCATTATATTCCCCTAAACTTTGGAACTGATAGGATTTGGGCAGGTACCGTATCACTGAAGCGATCTGTACTTTAAGATCATTGCTCTTGTAATTCACTGGGCGAAATGCCCTCTGGTTCTGTTTGGGATCTTTCTCAGCAGCGCAGGCTAATTGGTGTTTTTGTTCCAGCTCCCGGCATATATCCATCGAGCGTCTACGCTCATAACTGTCGGAAATTTTCCGGCCTTCTTCATCTATACAGACCGATACAATATGAATGTGGGTGCGTTCAATGTCGGTATGTTTGAACACTACATAAGGCTGCTGGCCGTATCCCATTTTTCCCATATACTCCTGCGTAATAGCATTAAATTTTTCATCACTGACATTATCCTTTGGGTCCGGATTCAGAGAAATATGCAGAACCGTTTTCTCCGTTTTACGATTCGCCAGCAAATAAGGTTCAAAAGAACGCAGTAGCTGGGCAACAGAATATTGACCATCAGGAGTTTCCAGCATCTTATTGGTAAAGAGAATCTCCGCATTTTCCTTCTCGACTTTGAGTTGATTATAGGAAAGTACACCGGTCAAATTTTGTCCTCTGCCAATTTTAGCTACCATATCACTTGTTGTTTTTACTGTATTTTGCTTCAAATTCCCCTGTTAGCTGTATGATTTTTTGACACAATACTGCCATTTCTGCGGTATGCTTTTCGAGCTTATAGAGATAAGCGGCGGCTTTTTTCTCGGAGAAATTGCGATAAAGCAGCTTTACGATTTGATTGTAATTCACTCCAACGCTCCGGAATTGCCCGTAAAAAGTGGTTAATCGCATATAATAATCCATTGTGGCTTTGTCTACTTTTACGGTCTTAATGGTCTTCTGAAAGATACAGGCAGTGATAAAATGGGCCATTACTTTCATTTGTGACTGCTCAAAAAGAGAAAGGAAACGGGCGTTTTCTTCCGCATTTAAGGATATGGAATAACGAAATACAGCGGGATCCGTTTTAGGATTGCGTCCAGATTTCTTTTGTGGTCTGTTAGTATTTTCGGTCATAAAAAATCCATTTATAATTTTATAAAACATCGACTTTGGAGAATGTTTTCCAGCCCCCGGCGGGGCAAGTTGTTTTGAGCGGCGGAATTCATTTCCAGCAGCTCAAAACACAACTTGCTCCTTTCTGGTGAAAGGAAAATCCGCTCTTACAGGCGGATTAATGTTAGCAGGGAAAAACGGCTTTTGGCCGTTTACTTTCTTACCCGATATATCATCTTGTTTTTGCATCAGGCGTTTAATAAAAATTATTTTACAAAGTAAAACACTCTTTAACAGAGTAATGCAGTGTGCTGCAATGCCAAAAACTGCCTTTGGATGCCAAGCAATACCGTAGTAATAAAAGCACATAGATATCTCTATTCCTTTGTATAAGAAAGTAGATGCATGGAGTTTTAAAATCACCTCTGTATCTATCTACAGAGTAATGTAGATACCGAAATTGGAATATAGATAAGCTGCTAATTGTCTATAAGAGTATAAGGAAAAGTAGTCCGCTGATTACCCACTTAAACATTGGGCTATATGTACGCAGATGTAATTGAAACAGTATCTCACTATGCGCACTGCTATCTGAAACGGTAGTACTATACCCAGATAGTTTACTAGGATAATACAAATGTAATCAGGTACGCAGGCCAAGACAAAATTACTTGTGTACTGTAAAAGACATACAATTAACTGTCTGATTATCTACACAGATAAATAAGTACAAATAATTAAAAACAGTAAGAAATGAAAACAGAAAACAAACCCGTATTTATTGCCTTTTCTTCCCAAAAGGGGGGTGTGGGCAAAAGTACTTTCACGGCACTTGCAGCCAGTACGCTTCATTATCGTTTGGGTTACAATGTTGTAGTATTCGATGCCGATTTCCCACAGCTCAGCTTAATGAAAATGAAGACCCGTGACCTGGCGATGGTTATGGAAAATGAGGTTTTAAAAAGGATGGCATACACACAGTTTACCACGATCAACAAAAAAGCCTATCCAATCATTCAGCATAAAGCGGAAGGTGTTTTGGAGGCAGCAAATGATTTTTTAGAATCCTCAACAGTTCCAATAGACGTTATCTTTTTTGATCTTCCCGGAACGGTAAATACACCAGGGATTTTGAAAGCATTGGCAGGGATGCATCACATTTTCACCCCCATTACTGCTGATCGTGTAGTGATGGAAAGCACCCTTGTTTTTACACAATTGATGCGCGATGTCATTATGAAAAAAGGAGAAACGTCCATTAAAAGTATCAACCTGTTCTGGAACCAGGTAGATGGCCGGGAACGCTCCCCTTTATATGGCATCTATAACAAACTTATCAATGATTTGGGATTTAGCCTTATGCAGTGCAGCATCATGAACAGCACACGCTTCCGAAAAGAAAGCGAACTCGATACAAAGTCTGTTTTCCGCTCCACTTTAATGCCTCCGGACAAATACTTGATGAAGGCTTGCCGGTTAGACCAGTTCATGGCAGAATTTTTAAAGATTGTTCAATTATAAAGCTATGGAAAAAGATAATAAGAAAAAAATCACTCCTAACATCGACGAAGCGTTGATGATGGATATAATGGCGGATGGCGTTAAAAAGGAAGGGCTAATACCTCCGGTTGAAGAACACAAACCTTCATCAGAACCGGTACAGGAGAAGCCTTTAACAAAGGAACGCATAAGAATTAAAAGAGGAACTGATACGGACTATGAATCCATTTTTTTCAAGAAAACTGATACCAATGCCCGAGATGGCAAAACGGTGTACATCCAGCCTGATTTTCATGAAAAATTATCCCGGATCGTTCAGGTTATCGGTGAGGATAAGCTGGCGATCTATGCCTATCTAAACAATGTACTGGAATATCATTTTCAAGAATTCGGAGAACAGATCACCAAAAGTTTTAACGAGAAATACAAACCTATTTTATAATGTAACCATGAAGATAAAAATTAAAACTCACAAGAACCGTAAAGAACAATTTAAAAAATTGTTTATGGTCAATCGCTTTTCCTCAGGACGAAGCGGAAAAGTAGTATACCTACGCCCCGAGTACCATGAACGTCTGCTGCGCATTGTGCAATTATCGAGAGAAGAAAAAACTACGCTCTATTCCTACATTGACAATATTATGGAACATCACTTCAGGGAATTTGGCCAGGACATCACGGATTATTTTAATGAACGCAACAAACCAATTCTTTAGTTATGGAAACAATCATTGTGATATGCCTGCTTATCATTATTACCCTGTTGGTACAGGATAAAATTATTATTAAGAAAAGGAAGGAGCAAAACCCAACAGAGGAAAAGACAAATCCAAATCTTCCCGAAATTATGGGGCAGCCTAGACCTATGAGAAGCCATTCAGTGCCAAAGAATGACACTGAGCACCAGATTCAGGAACTGGAGTTAAATCCTGATAATTTAGACATTGAATACGACGAAAACGAAAACGTCGGTATTCAAATTCCGCAAGAAGAACTGGACGAAGTATTCAGTAGAATGCCTGATTTTGAGGAAGAGGAAGAAGAATGGAACAGGTATGGGATATCGGCAGGGAATGACGGTTTTGCCCAGGGGGTTACCTTCGAAGAACTAAGCTCCGTGGCGATGCTGCTCCAAAAAGAAAAATTGGAGCCATCCCAAAAGGAAACAGCGGCCGCCATCGTTCAGAAAATACAGGGAACCGAATTATTCAGCCTGCTGGAAAATTCCATGGAAGGTGCTTCCCGAAAGATAGCTACGCTATTGGAGGGAAGCCTTTCTTCTGAAGCTGATTCCGGTTCTTCTATTTTGCGGAAAAATGATTTGAGTGATTTTGATATTGGGGAGTTTCTTTAGACTTCCCTTTGTCATTCTATAAAAAGAAGGAATTATGGAAAGAGAACTGCCCGAAATTGAAATTGAGGGAACACAATACCTGTTCGACATCGACCAAATGGCTTTGTTTGAAAAAGTAAGACCTGACTACAGAGTACTGCTGGAGGATATGAAAGATTGCGGTACACATTATGAATTTGTATATGATAGAAATTCCAAACGTCTTGACGAATCAAAGACGACCTACGGAATAGATGCATCCGACATAGCAAATGAAATCTTTACAACTGTCAGAATACCCAGAATTTCCGATATGGATCCATTGGGTATATGCAGGAAGTACAATTGCTCGCCTGATGCTATCGGCCATATGACCGACTTTGAAATAATGGTGGATCAGAAAGCTTTTGATTTACGTATAAATAAGGGACTGCTGCCCACTATAGAAATTGCAGGGCATACTTTTTATGTTGATGTACGAATGGACAAGCTAAGACCCAAAGATGATTTCCTTTCACAAGGCATTGTATTTTCCGATATCGAAAGCTACTATGACGGAGATAAAAGAACCTATACCATTCCATACAACCCAAAAACGCATGAATTCCAGGAGCCTGATTATAACAGTATAAAAGCATATCCAAAGGATTTAATAGCTGTTGAATTTCCATCTGAAAGATTATTGGACAGGATAGGTTGGAATCGGAAATATGGATTGGATATTAGCCACGGACTGGTAAAGCAAGGATTAAAATTGCAGTTTACTGCAAAGAATGTTCCGTGGGAAAAAACGTTTCTAGTCGATTTAATTAAAAGCAACCTTAAAACAGAAAAGAGGCTAAAAAAAGCTACCGAAAAACAACTGTCAATCCAGCCAAAACAAAGTAAACAAAAAGGACGCAAAATGTAAATCGAAAAATGCTAAACAGTAAAAGGTTGGTACTTTTCATACTCAATTTCCGCTTAAAAACCACAAATAGCTAATATTCAGACCGCTAGAAAACTCTATAAAAGCTGAGCTATTGGATGAGAGCCTTTCCTCTGAAATTGATGCCAGTTCTTCCACTTTGCGGAAAAATGATTTGGGGGAGTTTGACATTGGGGACTTTGTATAGACTCTTTCCATATCTTGTTAAGGACATTAAATTATTATTTTGACTAATAAATATCATTATTTTGTGCTGCTTAATTTTTTTAGTTCATCTTCATATTTAGCTAATAAAAATGTATTTAACTCTGAGTATTTTTTGAGTTCAGAAACCCTTTTTTTTAATCTCTCAGTATTATATTTTTTTGAAAAATCATCTTGATCGTCATCTTCAAAATCAAAAAATGGACGTTCTTCCACTAAAGAATTGACTATGGTTACCTCAATATTATCATTTGGCAGGTTTATCGTACTTTCAATCCATTCTTTTGTCTTTTCATTTTTAGCATTATTTGTTGCCTGAGTTAAAGCATATTCAATCCAAATTCTGGATGTCTTATCAATTTCTGTTACAATATTTAACCAGGCTTCTACAGAATTGAAATCTGAAATATCAGTTTTTAATTCCGTTAGGTCTCTATTTTGGAAAGGATTAAAAAAATAAGGCTCCTCATTATCAGGATTTAATTTAGATAATGTGGCTAAAATCGGTTCAAAACTTTCTAAAGGTCTTCTTCCTGACGGAAGAGACCGTCGGTGCTCCCATAATTTTAATATTACTTCAAAACACTCTTTTTCAGCAGCTTGTTTTACACTTCCTTCTGATTCTTCAGCAATAACTATTTTTTCAGCAATAAAATGAGCCATCCAACGCGAAAAAGTGTCAACCCCTGGTTCTAATTTAAGCTCCTTAACAAAAAGTTTACCTAAGTTTATAATTTTTTTCTGTAGTTCTAAGTTCTCCATTCGATGATAGTATAAATAGTTTGTGTTTAGGTTTTAAATATTCGTACTTCTCCTCACTTCTTCTATATTTATAGGTAATATCCCTTTTTATTTCAACTTCCAGTAATAAATCACAATTAAAAGTTGAACATAGATGTTTTAAAAAATGTAATGATGCTTTCAATCGTTTACCACTTTGATCTGGATTCTCATCCCTCTCCATTCCCCTATGACTGCTCCATATTTCGCATTTCAAATCAGGATAAGATGATGTTGGCAAATACCAGCTTTTCCCTTCACTTTCTCTAGACAAATTTAACTTGTTTATAAATTCGTCCCCTATTAAATAAGAAGGATAGTCTACATTATCCGCATAAGGATCATATTCATCTAATCCCTTTGAAGCAGTTTCATTCATAAGCCACCCCTTAAGTTCGAAAGGATCTGATTTTATTTCCATTCTTCTTTCTTTATAGTCAGGAAGTTTATAATCGTGAGGATCACTGCAGGTTTCTAGTGCTCTCATTAATGCATTGGAAGTATATTTAGAAACTAAAGCAGAGGTAATTGAAAAACTTTCAGTTCTTTCTCCATCCTTTTCTGTCCACCCTCCTTTAACATTAAGCCACGGATCATCATTATCCCCATTTACAACGAGTAATGCTTCGTAGAAGGATTCTTCCGGCATATCTTTCCTCCAGTTATCATTCATATTTTGAGAAATCCATTTAGGCCTGTCTAATGGAACAGCATCACGATAATCAGAGAGCCATCTACCATTAGTACTAGTTAGTGAATGATCTGAAATCCATTCCTCTAATTGATTATCTTCCCAATCTTCTTTTAAAACCACGGGCATTTTTTCAAGAAGCTTTGCGGCTGCAACCATCATCGAATGATAAGACAAATAAAAATCAAGATTGTCTGTTCTTGGATAATTTCCGTGATCATGCCATGTTTCCCGTTCATTGGAGTATTTATTCCATAAAGAAACACGAGGATCTTTATCATATCCATTCTCTTCTTTTATACTCCATTCCTTAATGAGTACGTCAGCAGCGATATCTTGTGCTTGTTTCCAAGGTATACCAAATACTTCACCCAACGGTTCAAACCAGTAGCTGTCGAAATCCAATCCAAAATAAAAATCATATTCAGTGGCAACTTCATTATTGATATGCCAAGGGCTTTCTATTCTCTCATTATCGCTCACTTTCAAAACGGGCAATTTACTTTTACCAACAGCATTTATTTTAATTAACGTTTCCTCATCGTAGATATCTTCTAAATAAACTGAAAGATTAGCTGCTATTTCAGCTGAAATTTTTTGGATCAGTATATGAGGTTCTCCTATGGAATAATGAACAAATACATCCTTAAAAGGAATCAATAAATCAGGTTTATCAAGAGATATTCTCGCTATAGCGATTAATAAATACTGCCGTGCATGAAGATTATAAAAAGGGAATTCGCAACTGCCAAAAGCATCGGTTTTATCATGTTGCATCCATTTAAACAGTTCTTCAATAACCTTAATACAATTAAACTCAGCCAGCATTCGTACACAATGGGCAGCATTCCATCGCTCAGCCGACCTTGGAGATCCAAGTGCGGACCAAATGAAACCTGCTATTTGATTATTGACATCCATAGATGTGTTAAGCCAATTATTCCATTGCCCATCACCAAAACCTGTCTCAATATGCAGTTCAAATCTTGATATGGCAAAATCAAGAAGATCTCCTGCTTGTACAGCGTCTATTAAAGGAGAAGCAATAGTTACAAAGCCAAAGAATATTTCTGCATTGGAAAACTCATATCCATTTGCCAAGCCTTCAAATATCCCTTCTTTTAGTTTATCTATTTCATCAGGATTTAGATCAAGTTCTAATGCATAGGATTTAATGGAATATGGAGCCGACAATTCCTGAGCATACTTTCTTCCTAGCTGCCTGACCAGATTGGGCCAATTTTTCTTAAAACTAACCTTATTCTTTATTTCATTCGGAAGGGAAGCGAAAAATGAATTTACTTCATAACGGTCTAATTCAGATTCAAGTACTAGATCGATAAATTTCACAACATCTTTTTTGTCTAATCTTTTTAAACCTTCTTTCCAAAATATTTTAGTAGTCCTGTAAATTTTTTTATCTGAGATCACATAAAAGGAATGAAGGCACTTTTCAAAATCAGTAGCATTCAGAATATTCAAATCCCCAAATACATCTTCCCAATTTATATCAGAGCCTTTCTGATCGAATTTAAAAATATCTTTCTCTTTTTTATCTTGTAATAATATTAATTTTTCATTTTTTTTATGGCTAACCAATATACTCTCTAATATATCATTTTGAATATTCTGAATGTGTCCTATATCTCTAATTTTTTTCCAATATTCTGCTGTAGTTCCTTCTCTTTGAAGAAGACAGACGACGTCGGCAAATATTTTCTGCTTTAATTCTAAATCAGATTCCTTTTCTAAGCAGATTGAAAGAAAGTGCTCCTTTTGATGATGTGAAAAGAATCGTGACATAGTCCATCCCAATGAAGGAGAAATTTTACTCGATCCAACCATTTCAATCATCAAGGCTTCTAACTGGTACTCAAACCTTCCAATATTCCTTTCTCTCCACCGACTTAATGCAGCAATTGCTGTTCCACTGGACATTTTAGCACAAACAGCAATTGCTTCACTTCTATCCCAATACTTTTCACGATCTACGTATTCGCCAACAACTTCGGCACATCTAATAAACCGGTAAGCCAATTCATTTGAGATATTATTTTCGATACATGTCTCTTCACTAAGAGATATAAAAGCTTCCCATCTCCTGACTATCTCATCACCAAATTTAGAGACAATATTTACGGCTTCTTCAAAATAAATACCAGCATCATCTGATGCGGTGTTCAATACAGCACGACTAAGACATATATATTTTTCTGCCGCTTCCTCCGGAGTACCGTCATTAATACTTTTAATACGGTAATAAGCCCGTTCTTCAAGGCTCTCTTTGATAAAATATAAATGCGGCAATCTAAAAGCTGCCCTGACTGTGTTCAGTTCAACAGGAATCCACAAAGATTTATTATCCTTAAGACAGGAATCATACAACCAACTAATTTCTTCTTTATTTCCTTTGTTATATAATATTAAAATGGATGACCAGAGCGAAGTAATCTCGTAGGGTAAGCTATCATGAGATTGATATCTATTCGATCTGGCTTTACCTGATTTTTCTTTCGCATTTTTTACTTCCTCTTGGATATTGAAATGATGGGAGCTTATTACTTTAGCTCTTAAAAAATACAAAGGAAATAAGCCACCGATTATTTCTTTGAATTCGTTAATCTCATTATCACGATCATAGTTCTTCTTTTCCTTTTTTTTAGCAAGTTCTTGAGGTAAGATAGCATCAATATCTAATTCCGGCGTTCCATCTATCAAACTTCTGACTGCCAGCGCTTTTAAATAAATAGTACGCTCTGCAGATTGATGTCTGCTATGCACCATCTGTGGTGCCTTTTCAGAAACATAATACCGTAATACATTTAAAATCAGTTCGTAAGATAGATTTCTGTATAAACAAGCTTCTATAAAGGAAACTATTGCTGAAATTATATTTTCACTATTGTAATATTGTTTTGGCTTTTTAATTCGGGACTTTGAACCTGTCATTAGTTTTAAACAAGTTTCAATGAATTTCTTTTCTGGAAATATGCCAATTTTAAACAGTTCACTTACAATTGCTACTGTACAATATGGCTTTTTGGTACAGGCTGCCAAAAAACTATTAACAGCTTCAAAATTTCCAATATCAATAAGTCTTTTTGTCAGATTCTGCATCACATTGAAAACAAACTCTTTGGATGTAAATCTGTTTAGAAAATTAACACAATCAGCTACTCCTTCGATGTTGAAAAATGCATATGCTAATTCTAAAACATCTTCTTTTGTGACTTCGTTTTCAGGACGTTGCTTATCACTTATCTTAAGTTCTTCAAAGTAAATTTGCATCCAGTTTACAGCAGCCCTTAAATACCCTCTGGCTTCTCCTTTGTATTCATCAATTCCTGACAGTAATGAAGCGGTATAAGCATTCTCTGAACCATTCCATCTTCCTTTCAATAAACGTTTAAATGCAATATCCTGAATTTTTTGTTTGTCCTGCAACGCAACAAGCAGATCAATATTGGTCTGAAAAAGTTCTATCTGCCTTTGGTTACCAGCCATTTCTTCACCAGCCCGCATCGCAATCTGAATCGCATCATTGTATTTTTTTGCCCTTAGTGCCGCACGAAAAGCAAATTGCAACCTGTAAACACGTACGTTTCTTGCATCAATGGGATTATCTTCCGGTAAATAACTATCCGAGAGTACTATTTCAATTAGTTTTTCATATTTCTCCGCTTGAAGATACATGTTCGGCAGAACCTCAGCCACATAAGTATAATGATTGGCTAAAGGTTCCAATATATTTATATAGGTTTCAAAATTTTCTTTCTTTGCTAAGAAAGTTTTTCTAAACCACGTTTCCGTTGGCTCATCTCTGAACTGTACAGATTCATCTGACAACCACAATGAGCGGCCAATATCGGCTACAAAACTTTTTATTGTCTCAATGGTTACAGTCGATGTCTTTGCTAAAATCTCTATTGGAATATGTGGTGGTAAACTAGCTAATCCTAAACATATAGCTTCTATTTGTTCTTGGAAAGAATCTGATAGGGAATCTTTTATTGCCAATACAGCTGTACTTAATTGCATCTCAATCTGCTCTTCAACAGTAATTACTGAAGGGCCTAAACGACTTAGTAATTCATAAACAGATGAAGTATTGACACTTAACGCATTTGCTTGTACACGTGGATTCCCGCTTGTTAAGCGGTGAAATTCCTCGGCGTCTTTCTCATCAGCTTCTGGGAACCATCTCTTTAAATTTATGAATGTCTCAGTTTTAGAAAATCCTTCTAATTTGAGCTGCTCAATTTTAGAAGGTGGCTTTAATAATTCAATACGTTCTGTCCTGCATAACAGAATAAGCTTACATCCATCTGGCATATCCTCACGAAGCAATTCCTTGGCAAAACAAGGATGACTATATTCCTGGGCTGCCATTTCTGCATTATCAGCCGCATCAATTAAAATAAATAGCATGGCAGATTTACTTGTCTGCCTTAAGATTTTTAAGGCCGATTCAATACGCCATAAGAACTTCTTCATAATATCGCTATCCTGAGAAGTATCTTGTACAAGTAATGGATCGCATAACCCTTTTACAGCAAGTTCATTTACGATTTGTACCAACGCATCTCTATGCCTGTGCCGGGGTTCACTACGATTTCTATAGCGTCCAGCTCCAAAACAATCATAAGCTATACCCACTGAATCTGAAGGTAGTGAATTCACTAGCTGCCTACAGAATATGGATTTACCAACACCCCCAGGAGCATGCACTATTGTAGCATATAGGGAATTTGAAACATTCGTGATAAGCTCCCCGTGTTGCTCTCTTTCAATAATATTTTCAGCAGTCTCCCATATAGCAGGAGCCGGAAATAGATCTTTTTCATAGTATATCCCAAAACGCTTTAAAATATCCTCACGTGTAATTGTTCCATCAGAGTCCGGTAAAACTCTTTCCTGTACAAGGGCAACAATACTTTCAATTTGTGCATTATCAACGGCTCCAGCTATAAGCTGCGCAATTTCTAATTTGAGATCATCCTTTTGAATATTGTAGTCTCCTTCACCATCTTTAAATTCTAAAAGTTGGCAGAACTGAGATAGTTCACTGGAGGTAAGTCCGGTGTATTTTTCAATAGTTGTTTTAAACCTGTTGGGAACCTTCTTGTCCTGTGCCAGGAAAATTATATTTTGTTTAAAAGAATTTTCAATCGGTCTGTTGGTAACTACATTAAACGAGAAAGCAAGAGCATTCTTCTTCTGCAAATGCTGAGAAAATCTCTTTGAAAAGCCTTCAATAGTATCTTTTAAATCACTTAAAACAAACGGAACATCTTTTTGAACTGTTGTATGTTTTAATTGATAATACTTGACGTGTTTTTTGTCATTTAACTCTTCATAGTATTCTGAGACATCTATGACATACTCGCCTGCCTTTTCATTTTCCTTGGATCCTTCAATTACAATGCTGCGTAACGAGGCGTTAGGATAAATCAATCCTAAACAACGCCTTGCTGCCCATCTGTAATGAAATACATCACCTGCTCTTGAATATGCGACTAAATTATTTGACATTATTCTAATTTTTAAGACACAAAGCAATTATATACAATCGACTAATATAATACTTTTCTTCATTGTAAGCGCCCATCAGCGCCAAACAATTCCACTCATAGCCACTTTCTTAAAACACATGAAATTCTATAACATCTTTGTCTCTAAACTCGCTAAGTGCGGGAAAAGAGTAACAATTTAACGTGTTTAATTATGGAAAAACAAAGAAAAAAAAACCTGTTGGCAACAATGATAATTCTGACAGGCTTCGGTGCGTTGGCACAAGGCAACGGTACAGCAGGTATTAATGAAGCAACTCAGATGGTCACCTCTTATTTTGATCCGGCAACTCAGCTCATCTATGCTATTGGGGCTGTAGTTGGTCTAATCGGAGGTGTTAAGGTGTACAACAAATTCAGCAGCGGCGATCCAGATACCAGTAAGACGGCCGCAAGCTGGTTTGGTGCCTGTATCTTCCTTATTGTAGCGGCTACGATTCTTCGCTCTTTCTTCCTTTAAAAACTGATATATGAACAATTACAATATCAATAAAGGGATTGGAAATACAGTGGAATTTAAAGGACTCAAAGCGCAGTATCTATTCATTTTTGCAGGCGGCCTGCTGGGTATTCTTGTCCTGGTGATGATCCTGTATATCATTGGGATGAGTTCCTATATCTGTTTAGGGCTTGGTATCGGCGGCGCATCACTTATTATCTGGAAGACTTTCTCGCTGAATAAAAAGTATGGAGAACATGGTCTCATGAAAGCGGGCGCAAAAAAAAGGCACCCACGATACATTATTTGTCGCAAGCCCATCTACCGCTATGTTTCATCAGTAAAAACCAAACCGCTATGAGAAATACCTCAAAAGCCGCCACACTCGAAAATAAGTTTCCTTTACTGGCGGTAGAAAACCATTGCATCCTTTCTAAAGATGCTGATATAACGGCTTGTTTTCAGGTGCATTTACCCGAGCTTTTCACAGCAGCTTCTGCGGAATATGAAGCCATTCACTCCGCCTGGCATAAAGCAATTAAAACACTGCCAGATTTTACAGTGGTACACAAGCAGGATTGGTTTATTAAAGAAGACTATGCTTCAAAAATGGATCAGGAAGAAATAAGTTTTTTAGGGAAATCCTATCAGCAGCATTTTAATGAGCGCCCATTTTTGAATCATTACTGTTATCTCTTTTTGACCAAAACCACTAAAGAAAGAATGCGCACCCAGAGTAATTTCTCTTCCTTATGCAAGGGCACTTTAATACCAAAAGAAATTAGCGATAAAGAAACCATTCATCGTTTTATGGAAGCCGTATCGCAATTTGAAAGAATTCTTAACGATTCCGGATTTGTAAAACTTACAAGGCTGAGTGAAGAAGAAATAGTCGGGACAGATGAAAAACAGGGATTACTAGAGCAATACTTCACCCTCTCAAGAGAAGCCGGAACACCGATGCAGGACATTGTCCTGGGTGCTGAAGAGGTGCGAATCGGGAACAAAAGACTATGTCTGCACACCTTGTCCGACACAGACGATCTGCCTGGTACAGTATCGGCAGATACCCGTTATGAAAAGCTTTCCACAGACCGAAGCGACTGCCGGCTTTCGTTTGCGGCTCCGGTAGGATTGTTATTGAACTGCAATCATATTTACAACCAATACCTGTTTCTGGATAACAGTGATGAGAACCTTAGAAAATTTGAGAAGTCCGCAAGGAATATGCATTCCCTGGCCCGCTATAGCCGAAGTAACCAGATAAACAAAGAGTGGATTGAGCGTTACCTGAACGAGGCACATTCCTTCGGACTTTCTTCTATAAGAGCGCATTTCAATGTGATGGCATGGTCGGATGACCCCGGGGAATTAAAACAAGTAAGAAACGATACCGGGAGTGCACTGGCACTCATGGAATGTAAACCAAGACACAACACTACCGATACAGCAACCTTGTACTGGGCTGGTATTCCTGGTAATTCCGGTGATTTTCCAAGTGAGGAAAGTTTCTATACTTTCATCGAGCCTGCTTTATGCTTTTTCACAGAAGAAACCAATTATCAAAATTCACTATCGCCTTTCGGAATCAAAATGTCAGATCGTCTGACCGGAAATCCCATCCATTTGGATATTTCCGATCTGCCGATGAAAAAAGGAATTATTACCAACCGTAACAAATTCATATTGGGCCCATCAGGAAGCGGGAAATCTTTCTTTACCAACCACATGGTACGGCAGTATTACGAACAGGGAGCCCACGTGCTTTTGGTAGATACCGGAAACAGTTATCAGGGATTATGCGAGCTTATTAAAAGTAAAACCAAGGGGGAAGACGGCGTGTACTTTACTTATACGGAAGACAATCCGATTGCCTTTAATCCTTTCTATACCGATGACGGGGTATTTGATATTGAAAAAAGAGAAAGTGTCAAAACTCTAATCCTTACGCTTTGGAAAAGGGATGATGAACCGCCAACCCG
Source organism: Flavobacterium cupreum (assembly GCF_003996965.1). Classification (GTDB taxonomy): domain Bacteria; phylum Bacteroidota; class Bacteroidia; order Flavobacteriales; family Flavobacteriaceae; genus Flavobacterium; species Flavobacterium cupreum. The sequence continues at coordinate 435,938 of NZ_QWDM01000003.1, forward strand.
CTCGGAAGAGGTAGCGCTGTCCAATGCAGTAAGCGGTTATATCGAGCGAATCAAACAGGAAACAGCAAAACCTTCATTTAATGGCTTTTATGATTATGTACGCACTGATTACCGCAAAGTACTCGTAGAAAAACAGGTAAGGGAAAAAGATTTTGATATTGCCAATTTTCTCAATGTACTGGAGCCTTACTACAAAGGCGGTGAATACGATTACCTGCTGAATTCCGAACAACAGCTTGATTTATTGTCCAAACGTTTTATCGTTTTTGAGATTGATGCCATCAAGGATCATAAAATACTCTTCCCAATAGTGACCATCATCATTATGGAGGTATTCATCAATAAAATGCGAAGACTAAAAGGGATACGCAAACTGATATTGATTGAAGAAGCCTGGAAAGCGATAGCCAAAGAAGGAATGGCAGAATATATCCGCTATTTATTTAAGACTGTGCGCAAATTTTTTGGAGAAGCGATTGTAGTGACTCAGGAAGTCGATGATATCATTCAGTCACCGATTGTCAAGGAAAGTATTATCAACAATTCCGACTGTAAGATCCTGCTGGACCAGCGCAAGTACATGAACAAGTTTGATGATATACAGGCCATGCTGGGCCTGACTGACAAAGAAAAGGCGCAGGTACTTTCTATCAATATGAATAACGATCCTTCAAGGCTTTACAAGGAAGTATGGATAGGTCTCGGCGGTACACACTCGGCGGTATATGCCACAGAGGTCAGCCTTGAAGAGTATTATGCCTACACCACCGAAGAAACTGAAAAACTGGAAGTGATGAACCTTGCTGCAGAACTGGACGGCAATGTAGAACTCGCCATCAAACGCATTGCAATGGCAAGGCGTGACAAAAAAACAAATAATTAGTAACAAATTTTAAAATCAAAAACAATGAAAAAATTAACGTTTTTGGTGTATACGGCACTTATGCTTGCCGGAGCACCTTCTGTAAAAGCCCAATTTGTAGTTACCGATCCGGCAAATCTGGCATCAGGTATTCTCAACAGCGCCAATGAAATAGTACAGACCTCTAACACGGTGTCGAATGTCGTAAAAAATTTCAAGGAAGTGGAAAAGGTATACAAGCAGGGCAAAGAATATTACGACAAACTCCAAGCGGTAAACAATCTGGTGAAAGATGCGCGCAAAGTGCAGCAGACCGTCCTGCTGGTGGGTGATGTATCGGAAATGTATGTAAAGAATTTTGGCAAAATGATGAATGACCCCAATTTTTCCGCCCAGGAACTGGCTGCTATTGCCAATGGCTATTCGGCACTTCTGGGAGAGAGTACCGAGCTGCTGAAAGAACTCAAACAGATTGTAAATTCCTCCAGCCTGTCCCTTAATGACAAAGAGCGCATGGATATTATTGACCGTGTGTACAAAGAAGTCAAAGAATACCATAGCCTGGTGCGCTACTATACCAATAAGAATATTTCGGTAAGCATTCTAAGGGCAAAGAAGCAGCACAATACAAAAAGAGTACTGGAACTCTATGGAACACCAAACCAAAAATACTGGTAAGCCATGGAATTTAATAACCTTCATCAGGTATTGCGCTCTTTGTATGATGAGATGCTCCCGCTGTCCGCCGATATGGCGGCAGTGGCTAAAGGGGTGGCTGGTCTTGGAGCCTTGTTTTATGTGGCATTAAAAGTTTGGCAGGCACTCAGCCGTGCAGAGCCCATTGATGTTTACCCGCTGCTCCGCCCATTTGCTTTAGGGCTTTGTATCATGTTTTTTCCCACCATTGTACTGGGAACCATCAATGCGGTCTTAAGTCCCGTGGTTACAGGTACCCACTCCATCCTCGAAGACCAAGTGCTTGACCTGAACGAGCTGCAGGCAAAAAAAGACCAGCTCGACCGCGAAGCAATGCTCCGCAACCCGGAAACTGCCTATTTGGTGTCAAACGAAGAATTTGACAAAAAACTCGATGAATTAGGCTGGTCGCCTGCCGATGTCGGGACAATGGCAGGACTGTATATGGACAGGGAGGCTTATAGGATAGAGAAAGCAATAAAGGAATGGTTTCGCAATCTGCTGGAAATACTTTTTCAGGCAGCAGCACTCGTGATCGACACCATTCGAACTTTTTTCCTGATTGTACTGTCCATACTCGGACCAATAGCATTTGCCATATCGGTATGGGATGGGTTTCAATCGACACTCACGCAGTGGTTCAGCCGATACGTCAGCGTTTATTTATGGCTTCCGGTAGCAGACCTGTTCAGTTCGATGCTTGCCAAGATACAATCGCTGATTGTTGAAAGGGATATTGAAATGCTAGCCGATCCGACTTTCATTCCCGATACCTCAAACAGTATTTATATCATCTTTATGATTATCGGTATTGTGGGCTACTTCACTATTCCTACGGTGACAGGCTGGATCATCCAAGCCGGCGGTGCTGGAAACTTTACCCGCAACGTAAACCAAACGGCAATGAAATCCGGAAATATTGCCGGAGCCGGAGCGGGTTCGGCAGTTGGAAATATCGGTGGCAGGCTGATAAACAAATAAAACAACTAATTATTCAAGAAAATGGAATTTAAAACGCTAAGAAATATCGAAAACAGTTTCAGGCAGATACGCCTGTATGCTATTGTGTTTGCTGTGCTCTGCACAGGTGTTGCAGGATATGCGGTATGGAAGTCCTACAGTTTTGCCGAGCAGCAGAGACAGAAAATTTATGTACTGGACAATGGGAAATCACTCATGCTGGCACTCGCTCAGGATGCCTCAATCAACCGTCCCGTCGAAGCACGAGAACACGTAAGGCGGTTCCATGAACTCTTCTTTACACTTGCTCCGGATAAAAACGCGATTGAAAGCAATATGAAAAGGGCATTTAATCTTGCCGATAAAAGTGCCTTTGACTATTACAAAGACCTTTCGGAAAAAGGATACTATAACCGTATTATATCGGGCAATGTGCAGCAGCGCATCGAAATAGACAGTGTGTCCTGCAGCTTTGAGACCTATCCCTATTCAGTACATACCTATGCCAAACAGTTCATTATCCGTTCGAGCAACGTGACAAAACGTAACCTGGTTACGTCCTGTTTTCTGGTAAACTCCGTTCGTTCGGACAATAACCCGCAAGGCTTCAATATCGAAAAGTTCGCCGTGACAGAGAACAGGGATATTGAGGTCGTTAAACGCTAAATTAAAAAGACATGAAACAGATAATTGATTTAGAAACATTCTCAAAAAGCCTTTCGGATAAAGGCTATAACGGCTATTTCCATACGCAGTCTGCACATCCCGGCAGGTTAAAAGAAAGTATCAGTGACTATCTGGAAAGCTGCCAAAAAGGAAAGGAAGTTTTTTCTAACAGCGAATTTACGCTCATAGGCTATCTTAAATGGACAGGTGATGAACACCCGAGAATTGAATGCCGTATGCGGGTGAAACATGAAAACGGAAATTTCGAGCTTCAAAAAATGGAAATAACCCAAAAAGACCAGTTCGGCCAACTGTTAAAGCAATCGAAATTAGAAAATCTTTCAGTAGATACTATGCCAAAAGCGAGTGAAGCAATTGCTATGGTTAGTGATGTTATTGAGCAGGAAACTGTGTCAGCCCGCAGGCATTTCAAACTATAGCTAGAAAACAATATGATTATGAAAAATCTAAGAACCAATATGAGCGAGTGGTTTGACAGGTTGGATCATCGCTGGAAAGCACTGCCAGTAGAAAAACAACACAGCTGTACACTATACTTTTTTGCAGGATATGTACTGATTACTGCAGGGGTCATTTTTAAAACAGTACTCGATACGGCGGGATCCGATAATGATATGGAGATCAGGCATATTGAAAACCCTGCCCTGAAAAAGAAAGAAAGTCCTCCGACTTTAGGGGACAGTTTGATCACAATTCTAAAAAATAAAAATTATGAAGGAAAATGAAAAAAAGGTCAGCCTTCTTATTGAAGAAGGGGGCCAGAACAACACATCCAATCTTGCTGATGATCAAAAAAGCAAGCAGGAACGGCTTAAAAAACCACTGGTATTCGTTTTAATGGGCATCCTATTTTTAGGCTGTATGTACCTGATATTTAAACCGTCTTCCTCGGAAAAAGAAATCGAAAACATCGGACTCAACGATGCCGTACCGCAGGCAAGTGATGCAATAATGCAGGCAGACAAGCAAAAGGCCTACGAACAGGAGATGCTGGAAGAGAAAGACCAGGAAAAACAGAGTGCCCTTACCACGCTGTCGGACTATTGGAACGAGGGCAGTTCAGCCGATAACTCAACAGCAGTACCTGATGAAGAAGACCCAGACAATGGAACTGGCGTCGGTACTGGAAAATCCGGCAACCCGGCACTCAACAGCTATCGCAACGCACAAAGTACATTAAGTTCTTTTTATAAGGACGATAACAGCGAAACACAGGAACTCCGCAGGCAGCTCGATGAGCTAAAGGAAAAGCTGGCTGAAAAGGAAATACCCGCCGGAGTAACGACAACTGACCAACTGGCACTCATGGAGAAATCCTATCAGATGGCTGCCAAGTACCTACCCTCAGGAACCGTTACCAATCAGGTCCCAAACAGCAATAGCACTAGTACTGTTACTCCTGCGGCTATACAGGAAGGAAATTTTGCACCGCTCGTCCCAGCAGGAAAAAGCCCAGTATCATCGCTGTACCGCGAACCCAGTGATAGTACTTTTTTGGCAGAATGGAGCGGCGCCAGAAACCGCAGTTTTTATACGGCTGGTTCGTCCAAGCAAGTGGTAAAGCCAAAGAACAGCATCAAAGCCTGTGTACAGCAAACACAGACCATTATCGGTGAAAGCTTGGTACAGCTGCGTTTATTGGAACCTGCCCAGACTTCTGGCCGTATCATTCCCAAAGGTACCATCTTAACGTCCGCGGCTAAGATTCAGACAGGGCGTTTACAGCTAAAAGTTACTTCCATAGAAGTGGACGGTACTGTCATCCCTGTCGAAATCACCATCTATGACCTTGACGGACAGCAGGGCTTGCCCGTGCCGTATTCACCGGAAATGAACGCCCTTAGCGAAATGGCCGGCAATATGAGCCAGCAATCAGGAACAAGCCTCATGCTGACCCAATCGGCAGGACAGCAGATAGCCGCAGAGATGAGCAAAGGAGTGGTTCAGGGGATTTCCGGTTACTTCTCCAAAAAAGTAAGGACACCGAAAGTTACCCTAAAATCTGGGCATCAGGTTTTTCTTGTTTCAAAAAATAAAAAATAATAGTAAACTTAAAATCAATTACATAATGAAAAATCATTTAAAAATCTTTTGGGCTTTTGCCTTAATGATCGGCTCTATTGTGTCCTCTATGGCACAGGATGCTGTACAATCGCCACTTACTATGGGCGCTATACAACCCTATCAGATGGAAGTAACTTATGATAAGACTTCCCATCTGATTTTCCCCACTGCCATCCGTTATGTGGATCTCGGAAGTGAATACCTGATTGCCGCAAAGGCTGAAGATGCAGAAAATGTGCTTCGTGTAAAAGCATCGGTAAGGGAATTTGAAGCTGAAACCAATTTTTCGGTGATTACCGATGACGGCCGCTTTTACAGTTTCAACGTGTATTATAATCTCTCTCCCGAGACATTAAGCTACAGCCTTTTGACAATGCAAAAAGCAGTAGATAAATCTGCAACAAACGATGCGCTTTTTGAAGAGCTGGGCAATAATTCGCCATCTCTGGCAGTACTGCTGCTGGAAACCATCTATAAAAAGGACACACGTTTTGTAAAGCATATCGGGGCGAAAAGTTTTGGTATTCAGTTTATCCTTAAAGGAATTTACATCCATAACGGTAAATACTATTTCCATACCCAGCTGGAAAACCGCACCAATGTTCCTTTCCAGATTGATTTTATCAATTTCAAAGTGGCGGATAAAAAAATAGCCAAACGCACCGTGATACAGGAAAGATCACTGATACCACTTCGAACCTATAAGCCGCTGGATGAGATTGGCGCAAAAGCAAGCGAACAAAACGTTTTCCTAATGGACCAGTTTACCATTGCCGATGACAAGATTCTGCAGATCGAGGTTTTCGAGAAAAACGGTGGCAGGCATCAGGTACTTCAGGTTGAAAATTCGGATCTGATAAAAGCGCGACTCATTAATGATATGCACCTGAAATTTTAGTAATCCATTAAACGACAAAATAAAATGAAAAAATATATCTATACTGTAATGCTTATTTTGATGGGCATCACAATAGCACAGGCACAACGCATGCTGGCAAAACAAAAAGGACTGGAAGTAAATGCAGGTGTGTTATCCAATGATAAAATTGGCAATGATTATTACCTCAATATCGGTATGACCGTAAACGGCAAAAATGGTCATTACCAGCTGTGGTCGTTGGAATATACGCACCAATACCACGATTATAAAGACCTCATTATACCGCAGGAAACCTATACCGCCGAGGGCGGGTACAGTTTTTTCCTACTGGGAGATGCTCATATGAACATTACCCTCAATGCCGCAATAACCGGCGTAGTCGGTTATGAAAGCATCAATCGGGGTGAAACTATCTTGTATGACGGAGCAAAAATACAAAGCGAGGATAATTTTATCTACGGAGTTGGTGGACGTTTGACTATTGAAACCTACCTGTCAGACCGATTTGTATTAGTGCTGCAGGGGCGTACAAAAGTCTTTTGGGGTACGGATCTGGAACAGTTCCGGCCATCGGCAGGTGTGGGATTAAGATTTAATTTTTAAAACGAAAAACTATGAAAACATTTTTTAATAAGTTCACAATAGGATTACTGCCGTTAATACTGGCAGTGCTGATAAGCTCTGTTACACTCTTGTCCTGTGATAAGGGCGAATTGGAGATACAGAATGATTTCCCTTTTGAGGTAAAGGTGATGCCCATATCTAAAGACATTGCTAACGGCGATACTGTGGAAATAAGGTTAACCATACAGCCAGCGGGTAATTACACGGGCACGCAGTATTTCATCCGCTACTTTCAATTTGACGGGCAGGGAACCTTGCGGTATTACAATGAACCGCCTTACCAGCCCAATGATCTGTACGGGATACCAACAGCTCAATTCAGGCTGTATTACACTTCAAATTCCACTGTTTCCCAGTCTTTCGAAGTATGGATTTCGGATAATTTTGGAAATGAAAAACAAGTGAGTTTTGAATTGAACAGCATAAATAGATAAAATCAATAAGGATTGCTTTATAATAAAATGACCTGCTGCATTATAGCAGGTCATTTTTATAATTTACTTTTTATGATAGAAATCTTTAATCTAACCCCCATCGTTCATTATTCTAAAACAGAAAATTATGAAATACCTATAATGTACTGTTGCTTTTCCTGTACTAATATCTCCACCCTGTGAGAACTATTATTTCCCTGATGTGCCAAAGCATCCTGAATCGCTTCTTTTTTTGTCGATCTCCATTCAGATTTAAGATCTTTTTCTTTACAAACAGCTTTATATTGACGCTCAGATGTAAAGGCATTGCTTTTTAAAATAGTACTTTTTGCCATAATATAAATTAATTAGAGTTAAAACTTATCGGGAAAACTAAACGTACTCCAACGTTGTTTCTTTCAATTACTGTATAATTTGAATCTCTGGAATTGAAAATATCCGTAAAATTGTAATACAATTCAGCATTGATGGTTGATTTATCCTTTTTCTTGTCTAAGAATGGAAATACCACTCCTACACCAGCATTGTATACCGGTTTTATGTTTTGTGTATATTTACTTTTTGGAAAAATATGAAATCCTATTTCACTTTTATTAAATGGAAAATGATAAAAATCAACATCAACATTCAATTCGGTTATACCTGTTTTATAGGTTCCCGAATAGGCAAAGAATTTTTCAGCATTTTCTCTTGTTTGATTTGAATCTGATCCAATAAAATTGGTTTGGGTTACTTCCACTTTCTTTAAATCAGAAAAATTACTTTTATATTTCATGGCTAAAGAAGACGTAAAGTAGGTTGTCTTATTATTGCCCGCATTTAAATGAACATAAGTAGTAGTAGTAGTAACTAGCGTTAACAAAATGAGTAAAAGTTTTTTCATAAGTTTTTATTTTTAATCCACACGTAATAAACAGGTTAAGTCTGATTAAAAAATTAAATCTTATTTTTCAATCAAAATTTTTTCTTCTAAATTAAAAAAGATTTCTTTCCTAGGATTAGGTATTTATACGTATTTTTTTTACAAATATTTCTTATGATTCCGAAACAATAAAAAAGTAAAAGCGGTTACATCCAAAACGGCCTTCTTTTGCTTTTCTTTGGCCGCTGATGTGGAAAGAAAAGAAGCCCAAAATCTAGTTGAGGGATGTGTATCCCTGCCAAAAACGTCACAACCGCTTTGGTAAAATGTAAGGAATGAGGAATGGGAAAAGGTACATTTTTCCAATGTGGTTGTTCCACTTTTATGCAAAAAGACTGTCCCGACCATCGGAAGGGTCTGTCTTTTTGCCGCCGAAAATTGGTTTTCAGCCAACTTTTATCGGATGGGTTCGGAAATCCTTCAGATTGTGAAAAAATCCCCTGTATCGGGTCATTCCGTTGCGGAACAATCCCCAAAGCAATGAGCATCCCATCTGGGTCAATGAAGAATTGATAAACAAATCCTGTTTGTCCAATGCTTCTGCTAAACTGCAACTTGGCGTGTCGTCCTGCTGTTCGGACTCTTTGAGCACTTCTGCAAATTCATCGGTCACCATTGGCAGGCTTGCCACCGTTTGGTATTTCTCTGAACTGGGCTGTTTTATCTCTGTGATAGTAGATAGCAGGACTTGCCCTGTGTGCTGGCTGTTGCCAAAGTCCAGCCAATATTTTGGCTCATCCCTGTGATGTCTGCGATTGCTTATTTCTTTTAAAATTTCAGCCACCCCAAACCTTGATTGTACGTTGTCCACACAAGTAATAGTAATAATTGCCCTTACATTTTCGGGTAATCTGCCAAACTTGTCCTTTTCAAATTTTACCGTTTCGGCTTTCCAATTGGTGCCTGAAAAGCGGTTGACGCGATTGATTAAAGCAACGGATTTGTACAATCCTGTTTCGCACTCTGCAAAACGCTGTCTTCCTAAATTGGCATTCGTTATTATATCATCATCCCAAAGGCGAACGGATAATCCTGCGTGTCCGAGTTCAATTAAACTATGGTTCATTTCCATCAGGGCAGTCAATACCTTTGAGCCTGTGCCACCTGCACCGATTAAATTTACGGCAATTGGATTGCTGGGATTAATAAGATAATTGTCAGTAAAATGGACTTTTATTTTTTCAGTGTTCATTTGAGCAGGTTTTTAATTGTTTTGTTATTTGGTTTTAATACTTCCTTAGGAAAGGTTTTATCTGTTCCAATAAGGTCTTTGCATAGGGTTTCACAATTTCCTTTTATCGGATTGTAATTTCCTAATAAATGGCTGAAATAGCTGTTGAAAAAGTAATGTTCCCAAGCAGTAGTAAATTCCTCTACCGAAGCTGAGTTTTTGATATCGATACTTACCGTTCCCATACATACGTTACCGTTTTCATAGACATTGAAAAAAGGTGCATAATATAATGGTGTTTTCTCTGTGGGTCTTCTCTCGCTTGCAAGGGCAAATACAAAGAGGCTGTTTTTATTGGCATACCAAACCATTGGCGGAACTTGTGCCATTCCGCTCGAAATGTCCAAACCATTCACAAAAAACAATTGTCTTTGCTGTGCTTTGGTGTACCAGAGTACCGTTCCTTTTTCGCTCGGATTGATATGCAGAATGTTGGTCGGCAAAATTCCCTTTGGCTTTAAAAAGGCTTTGCTTTTTTCTTCATCACTCTGCAATGACTTTGCCAATACACTGGCTTCCTTTACGCTCAAAGGATGAGCATTGATGGGATTTCCGTTTTTGTCCATATCAAAATGCTCCACATACATATTGGTGTCAGTTCCTTTGGTTTCATAAAAAACCAAAGCGGATTTCGGGTGGTACAATGTTTCGAAATTCTCGGTGATGTCGTTTAAATTGTTCATTTTTATTCCGTTTTATATTCATATAATAAACCGCATAAATCGTTCAATAAGGGAAACAGGCGGTTCTCGAAATCAAGGCTTCCCGCTGTTATTGCACTTGCGTCAAAATGTTTGCAAATGGTGGGTTCTTCCATTGCCCCGTACTCATTAAATTCATTGTTGATGCTCTCGGAAAGGCTTTCATAGAGCCATCCTTTGGTATCGGCTATAAAGGAAATGTACTTTTCCATCCCGATGGTTTCATAGTCATAGTCATCCTCATTATTATCGGGGTCTTGTTCGGAAATGGAGGCATTTCGGAAAATGCCTGCTGTGGGATATTCCGTAAAAAGGGCAAAGGCATCACGGGCAATCTGCCTGCATTCCTGGTCAAAGGCATCAAGGCTTTTGAAACTATTTAAACGCTGTTCAAATAATTGCAGATTGATACGGTTGAATAGTTTCTGCTCTATCTTATCGCCAACCTCTTCGGCTTGCCTTAGCTCACTTTTACAGCTGTCGGTTTCGTCCGTTTCATCGTACTGTTCCACCCAATCGTTCATCATTTCATACATCCAATAGAGGTACGTGTTTTCCTGTCTGTAATACGGAATGTCGGCAATATGGTACAGATAACTGCAAACCGACAGAAGTAATTGGGCGGTCTTTTTCCGCTTCGGGTCGTGGAGCATTTTAAAGAGCGGTACTATGGGGATATAATACAGGGTAGTTCCTGTATTGTATCGCTCCTCACTTACCAAAAAGGTTTTGTTACTGTCCTGTACCAATCGCAAACTATCCCAATTGGTATGGGTTCGTTTTAATTGGGTTTCCATATCCCACATCGCCAAAGCGATATTGCAGGGATAGCCGTAAAGCTGTGTCTGCATCGGTTCAATGCTATAATGCTCGGAAAGTTTTGAGAGGGACTTATAAAAATCCCTTTCCAGTTTTGCTGTTTTCTTACAAGCCTGTACGGATGGTGCCGTTTTCAGTTTGGGCAGAAATGTACACTTTAGAATACCATTGGTAACATGGCTATCGGTACGGCTTTCTGTTTGTCTTTGCGCACCTCGTCTGCATCTTTGGGTCTTTGCATCAATTGTGCGAACTCGCCCAATTGTCGGTGCAACTGCTGTTGCCGTTTCTGTTCGGGCAGACTGATAACTCCCGATATGATGTTGCGCTTCATAATTCATCGTTTTTGATTTTTGGTTTAACCTTTTGTTCCCATTATGCTCTCCAATTTGTACTCCACTGCATCGTCCCTGATTTGCGGTGCAGATACTTTTGCAGTGGTCAGTATTGGGTACGTATTGGCATAGAAATTCATTACAGCTTCCACGCTCCAACGTGGTTCGGGGTCGGTCAGTCTGATGTCCTGACCTTTATCTTTGAGTATAAATACTCGTTCCAATTGCGTTGCTAATAACATAGTTTCTGATTTTGGGGTTAATATTCCTGCTCATCCTCGTTCTCTAATTCCTTTTCCTTTTCCACCTCGTCCGCTGAATAATCGGGATAAAGCCCCTCTTTTGAATGCTCGGGTTTTACTTCTTCCATTGTCCCGAAAAGGCTCGGTGTAGCAAACTTGTCGGACAATGCAGTCTTGCGTCTGCGTATCTCGTCCGCCTTTTCGGGAAACTCCGCCATCTCGGGTACTTTCATCCATGCTTCACGGAATCTGCTTTCTTTTTCGAGTTCGTCCGCTTTTGCCATTGCATCATTAAACTTCTTGTCTTTGGCTTCCTGTTCTTTCTTCTGCCTGTCGGCTTTTTCCTTTTCCATTGCCGATTGCTTTTTGGCTTGTTCCAACTGCTTCATAAAGCCTTCCATATTGACCATCAAACCCGAAGCGGTCTGTATGGGCGTAGTTATGGTCTGAAAAAAACCGTTGTCAAGTTCTTCGGCTGTTCCCCGAAGACTAAGGGGCGGTATGATGTTCTTTGCAGTATCTGCGCACCCATCGTTTTGAAGCATTATCGATATTATAAGGTTGTTTTCTGCTCCCTTTGCTATGGTCAGTTGCAGGTTACCTGTAAAATTCAACTGCGCTATCTGATTGAAAAAATTAGTTATCGTTGCCATAATTCAATTTTAATTTTTTAATGATTAATTCTATGATACTTTGTTCATCATGCCCTAACGCCCAAAGGCGTTTGATGAATTGCTCCATCCGCTGTTTGTATTCCTGTTCTCCATGCTCTCCTTTAAGGAGTAGCAGATGGGTATTCCAATCCCTTACGGCTTCGCCGATTATATTGGAAAGCTTTTGGGCATATTGTCTTTCCTCTGTCTGATTTTCTTTTGAAAGACCAAGTTTTATATAACTGCCCAACACATACCAATACAATCTGGCATCTTTACCATGTTTACGGTGGTTCTCTACAAATTCATTATAGAGATATTCCGCAAATTCAAAATTGTCTGCGTCTTGCTGTACCATGATTTTTATTTTTAGGTCATTCAAGTTAATTAAGTCTCATTATTTTCTCGTACTATCCCTGTATAGCTTTATAAGGGTGCTTTTTCTGACGTATAAACTCCATTGTTTTAGTAGCCCAAAAGCTGTTCCCAAACTCGTATTAAGCTATCGGTATCTACATAGAAATTTCCTGTTCGGTTACAATGGATGATATATAAAGTCTTGTGTTTGTATTTCTTTTCAAAACTTTTCCCCTTAGCGTTGCTTTTCGCTCCTTCTAATGATTTTAATTTTTTTATAATTTGAATTTAAAGGCTACCACTGATTAAGGAGGTAGCCCGTGGTTAATTAATTAAGGTTTAGGATTTCCGCACCGTCAGTTGCAAATGAAGTACACAGTTCAAAAGCCTTTTGGGACTTTAGCTGTGCGGTACCCCCCAATACAATACTCTGCAATTTGGCTTCATCGTTCTTGTAATTTCTTACGTTCTGATAGTAGCCAGTGACCGCATTATACGCTCCAAACAAAGTGCCTTTTGTGGTATCCATCTGCTGGGTGTCGCTTATCATCGCATAGGAAAAAGCATCATCAACGGTGTTTTTGAATACAGTGGAGATTTCATCTTGTGCACCTTTTTTGATAAGGTCAAGGGTTTCCTTGTTCGGGCAAAGTGCCAATTGTATCAGCTTTCTTACTTCTTTGTCAGTAACCTTGACCTTTGCCCACTCATTGAATATGCCCTCCAATTGACTGCTTAGTGTATTGGCGAGTCCCATTATCTTGTGGGCGTTCTCGATACGCTGTTTTGCCCCCGAAGTATGTTTGATACGCACTACATTGGTCATCGAACGTAATGAAGCATTAAGGGTATTTTGACAGACAATCCTAATGGGTGTAAATGCTGCGGTGATACTTCCACTACCATCGTGTGAAGTCGTTAGGAAAATGTAACGCTCGGTTACGTCATCTCCATTGCCCACACGGATATAATCAGGCAGTTTGGCTGTGATAAATATGCGTTCCCCTTTGTTATGTAAAGCTTTACATAAAAAAGGTTATGGAAAGTAAAGAATAATGTAAAGTAGAATATGACTAACCATTACTTTTGTGATAATTAAGACATTCTACTTTACATTATATCTTATTTAAAATTCTTGAGCCATTCTAAAAGATTTTCATT
>NZ_QWDM01000040.1 GCF_003996965.1 Flavobacterium cupreum
ATATTGATCACCCCATTCCGTTTTAAAGTGAGCACCTGATTCCAGTTCAAAATGACCACCTAATTCCGGTGCAAAGTGAGCACCTCCGTTTTGATTAAAAACTATATTTTTTCATCTGTTAATTAGTATTCAAATATAATAAAATATCACTCTTTGTTTATTCCTCTTTTCTTTCTCATCGATTCTCCATGTAATTCAAGCCTGTGAGATTGGTGTATAAGTCTGTCTAATATTGCATCGGCTATCGTTTTTTCTCCAATTATATCATACCAGCCCTGAACTGGGATTTGTGATGTCACGATTATAGAGCCGTTATTATGCCTGTCCTCTATGATCTCCAAAAGAGTAATCCGGTTATGGCTGTCAAGTGCCTGAAGCCCAAAATCATCAAGTATTATAACATCCTGTCTTTGTATTTTGGTAAGTTCCCGCAGATAAGTACCATCTGCTTTAGCCATTTTTAGTCTAGCAAACAATTTTGAGGTATTAAAATAACTTACCTTAAAACCCTGTATACAGGCTTGATAACCTAATGCAGTACCTAAATAACTTTTACCAACCCCGGTACTTCCAGTAATTAAGATGTTTTCATTTTTCTCTATAAATTCGCATTCTGCCAGACGCAGTACCATGTTTCGGTCCAGATTTCGTGATACATCAAAATTGATACTTTCAATATTTGATTTGTAATGGAATTTGGCATTAGTGATACTTCGTTCAATACGACGATTATATCTTTCATCCCATTCTGCATCAATAATCATCGATACAAACTGGTCAAGGGTATAATGATCTGTTTTTCCGCTTTCAATGGCTGTTTTAAAAGCATTAAACATGCCATAAAGCTTCATCTGTTTCATTTTGGTTACTGTGGATTCATTCATTTTTTCAAGATTTAATTTAGTTATAATAGTGTTTTCCTCTTATGTTACTGTGATCGGGAAGTTCTTGCTCAGGTTCTTGATCAAAATCAATATGATCCAAGTTGTTTTCTAAAATATTTTGTATGGTCTTAAAATTGTAAATTTTAAAATCAAGTGCCCGCCTGCAGGCATTTATTAATCGCTGTCTGCCTACCTTTTTTTCAAAATTCAGTATTCCTAAACAGCTTTTATAAGCCTGTTCAGGATGATTTCTGCTTTCGATTATCTGCATTATATATTCTCCTACTGACTCATCAATATTATTAGCCCATTCAATGAAGCGGGCAGCACTCCATTGGGCTACAAATTGATGTGTACTTGCTAAATGCTCAGGGGTTGTTGTATAGACATAAGGTTTGTAGTTTCTTGGATGTACAGCTATTCGATTGTATTTATAATAAATCTCTACCGTTGATTTGGTATATAACAGCTTTGCTTTCTTTTTTACATATTGATATGGAACGCTGTAATAGTTTTTGTCCTGGCTTAATTGAACATGACCGTTTTGCATTACTGTTGCAAAAGATTGATATTTAATTTCAAAACGATCTTGTGGCAGTGGACGCAGTTTTTCTTTTTCGTCTTCTAAAAATAATTCAAAGCGGGAATAAGGGCGTCCTGTTAGTTTTCTGTTATTGTGAGAGTCAAGTAAATCCCAGATCTGCTGGTTTAATTCTTCCAGAGAAAAGAACTTAGTTTCTTTTATGGTTACATAAATCCTTCGATATAATATCTTAACAGCTCCTTCAACTAATGATTTGTCTCTGGGTCTGTAAGCTCTGGCAGGTAAAATTGTAGTTTCGTAGTGTTCTGCTAAATCAGCCAGGGTTTCATTGATTGTCGGTTCAAAACGACTGCTTTTTATTACTGCAGATTTTAAATTATCCGGAACAATGGCAGCAGGAGTGCCTTCAAAAAAGCGCATGGCATTCTCTACCGAGTCAACAAAATTTTCCTTTTGCTGGCTCATGGAAGCTTCAGCATACGTGTATTGGCTGGCTCCTAATATTGCTACAAAAAATTGCACTTCTTTGACTTCTCCGGTATCTATATCAATAATGGAGAGTGTCTTTCCAGCATAATCGACATACATTTTATCACCAGCCTTATGGTTCATGTGCATGACCGGATTAACTCGTTTGCCCCATATATTATAATGATAATGAAATTGTGAAGTTCGATAACCATCCGGATTTACAGCAATATATTGTTCCCACATATGCTGTACGGTAACGCCAACTTTTTTTAGTTCACGTTCCATTTTAGGAAAAAAATCATAAAGTGTCTGTAATCTCGGGCTAATGGCCTCTACACTAGTCTGGGAGAATAAAAGTTCCAGCTCTGCATCGGTTTTTTGGTCGATTAATTCAAAGCTTAATCCGAGAACTTCGAATAAAGAAATATATTTCTTTACAGTATTTCTTGAAAGGGATAAGTAGCTACTTATAAATAACTTACTCTTTCCATTACAATAGAATTTAATTACTTTTCTAATTTTACTCATGTCTGTTATTTTGTTTGCCATAATCCGTATATTTTTAACGAATGTATGGTTCTAACAACATGAAAAAATCAATAGTTTTTAATACTTAATTCACCACAAAACCTGGTGGTCAATTTGCTCCGGAATTAGGTGGTCAGTTTGCTCCGGAACGGGTGGTCAATTTACTCCGGAATTAGGTGGTCAAATTGACCGGTTTTTCCA
>NZ_QWDM01000041.1 GCF_003996965.1 Flavobacterium cupreum
ACTAATTAACAGATGAAAAAATATAGTTTTTAATCAAAACGGAGGTGCTCACTTTGCACCGGAATTAGGTGGTCATTTTGAACTGGAATCAGGTGCTCACTTTAAAACGGAATGGGGTGATCAATATGACCGGAATTTGCAGTTTAGCATTTTAAAAAGTGGAACTATGGGAATATAATATAAGGTCATTCTTGTATCGTATCGTTCTTCGCTTACAAAAAAGGTTCTCTTACTATCCTGTGCCAATTGCAAACTATCCCAATTGGCATTGGTTCGTTTTAACTTGGTTTCTATATCCCACATCGCCAAAGCAATATTATAGGGATAGCCGTAAATCTGTGTCTGCATAGGTTCAATGCTGTAATGCTCGGCAAGTTTGGAAAGGGATTGATAAAAATTCCGCTCTGTTTTCGCTGTTTTCTCACAAGCCTGTACAGATTGTTCCGTTTTCAGTTTAGGCAGAAATGTGGACTTTAGAAAACCATTGGTAACATTGCTATCGGTACGGCTTTCCGCTTGTCTTTTTGTACTTCGTTTGCATCCTTTGGTCTTTGCATCCATTGTACGAACTCGCCCAATTGTCGGTGTAATTGCCGTTGTCTTTTCTGTTCGGGTATGCTGATAATTCCCGATATAATGTGTGGTTGCATAATTCATCGTTTTTGATTTTTGGTTTAACCTTTTGTACCCATTACGCTCTCAAATTTGTACTCTACTGCATCGTCTTTTATTTGCGGTGCAGATATTTTTGCCGTTGTCAAAATCGGGTACATATTGGCGTAAAAATTCATTACGGCTTCCACGCTCCAACGTGGTTCAGGGTCGGTAAGTCTGATTTCCTGTCCTTTATCTTTGAGTATAAATACCCGCTCTAATTGCGTTGCTAATAACATAATTTCTTCTTTTTTGGATTAACACTCTTGTTCTTCTTCGCCTGTTTCATCAATAGAATAATCGGCTATTATTCTTCCACCTGTGGCAGTTCGGGTTTTTCTTCTTCCATTGCTCCGAAAAGACTCGGTGTTCCAAACTTGTCTGATAATGCTGTTTTACGTTTGCGTATCTCGTCCGCTTTTTCGGGAAACTCTGTTATCTCGGGTACTTTCATCCACGCTTCACGGAATTTACCCTCTTTTTCGAGTTCATCCGCCTTTGCCATTCCGTCTTTAAACTTCTTGTCTTTGGATTCCTGTTCTTTCTTCTGCTTGTCGATTTTTTCTTTTTCCAATGCCGAGTGCTTTTTGGCTTCTTCCATTTGTTTTAGGAACTTTTCCATATCCACCATCAAGCCCGAAATTTTTTGAATTGGTGCGGTTATCTGTTGAAAAAATCCCTCGTCAAAATCTTGTGCTGTGGCGTTAAATGTCAATGGTGGAATTAGGTTTTTCGCATTGTCTCCGCATTGTTCGTTATTGAGCATAACCGATACAATTAGATTATTTTCTGCTCCTTTTGAAATGTTCAGTTGTAAAACTCCTGTAAAGTCCAACTGTGCTATCTGATTGAAAAAATTAGTGTTCATTGCTGTAAAATTTAATGTGATGTTGATTGCTCTTTGATTGCCGTAAGTTTCTCGTACATATCCGTCCAATAGGCATTTTGCCTTTTGTCAAATTCGGAGAAGCTTTTATCCTCGTGTCTGTATTTCGAGAACCGTTTGGCGATAAGTATTGCTTCTCTTAGGTCGATTACTTCAATTTGGCAACCGTTGATATCCGTTATTTTCATATACTTTGTTTTATAGTAGGCTACCACCATTTAAGGAGGTAGCCTAAAATTCTTTAATTAAGTTTGAATATTTCCGCACCGCCTGTTGAAAATGCAGTACATAATTCAAATGCTTTCTGCGATTTTAGTTGAGCAGTACCGCCCAATACAATGCTCTGTAACTTGGCTTCATCATTTTTGTAACTGCGTACATTCTGATAGTAGCCTGTCACGGCATTATATGCTCCGAATAATGTTCCCTTGGTTGTGTCCATTTGTTGGGTATCACTTATCATTGCATAGGCAAAAGCATCCTCAATGGTATTTTTGAACACTGTAGAAATTTCATCTTCCGCACCTTTTTTGATATGGTCATACGTTTCCTTGTTTGGGCAAAGTGCCAATTGAATTAGCTTTCTTACTTCTCGGTCTGTTACCTTTATGTTTGCCCATTCATTAAAAATGCCCTCTAATTGGTTGCTCAAGGTATCCGCCAATCCCATAATCTTGTGGGCGTTCTCAATTCGTTGTTTTGCTCCCGAAGTGTGTTTGATACGCACTACATTGGTCATATTTCGTAGCGAAGCGTTAAGGGTATTTTGGCATACGATACGGATAGGCGTAAATGCGGCAGTGATACTTCCGCTACCATCGTGCGAAGTAGTTAGAAAAATATACTTTTCCGTAACATCATCGCCATTACCTACACGGATATAATCGGGCAGTTTGGCTGTGATAAAAATGCGTTCTCCATTGTTATGTAAAGCTTTACATAAAAAAGGTTATGGAAAGTAAAGAATAATGTAAAGTAGAATATGACTAACCATTACTTTTGTGATAATTAAGACATTCTACTTTACATTATATCTTATTTAAAATT
>NZ_QWDM01000042.1 GCF_003996965.1 Flavobacterium cupreum
TCAGGGACAGAATATTTCCGTTTTTATCATAGGTTAAACTTTCATTATAGGCATTGGTCGTCAAACCGTTTTTTCCGTAAATCGCATTTTTCAACCGGTTCAGTTTATCGTATTGATAACCGTAACGGCGCTCCATATTGTCAGATCCGGTTCTCCAGATTGTCTCGGAGATATTCCCGTTATACAATGTTGTGACTCCTGCAATATTTGCCGTTGGTGTATTGTAACCGATCTTAAAGGTGAACAAATCCAGCGGATCCGTGCCTTGCTGCAGGTTAGCCGTTTTATTGATTTCCGTAAGCCAGCCTCTTATGTTGTAGCTGTAATCGATTTTCTGTAGCGGGACAGCACTATTGTTTCCTGTTTTCTTGCTAATTAATGGTCCCAGTGCATCATAGCTATTATCGGCCATGAGCTGCACTTTTCCTCCGTTGACCTGATGGGTGTGGGTCAGCAATCGGTCCTGGGGCGAGTAGGTGAAATCTTCCCTTATTAATACTTCCGTATTGTCCGAAGTACGTTTGTGCCGGGTGAGGGTATACAGCGTTTTTCCGATAAAATCAATTTTACTGTCCGTAAGGGTATAACCTCCCAGATGATTCAGTTGATACGCTCGTATGGGTCTGGCTTTTTGGTCATAAAAAGTAGTGCTTACTTCCCCCAGCATTTCGGCTGTGGTGGTCGGCACCCTGGTCCATGTTCCGGTAGGCAGCGTTTTTACGTTGGTTAAAACAGTCTGGTTTTCTATGGTGGCCGGCATCTTCCGGGCACCCGGGAAAGCATAGTCATCGTAATAATTAACGGTCAGTACTTTAAACGCAGTGGGCGCTATGGCATTGCTGTAATAGACCGCCACTCCGTCAATGGTTCCGGAGGTTTGTTTGCTTTCGGACAATACCGTGGCTGAGTTTTGCGCGTCCTGCAATGTTTTTCTGGTGGCAGAAGTACTGCTTACATTGTTCCAGCCTGTATAAAGGGGACGCCCAAAAACATCGTATTTGGTAATGAGCCATCCCGCTGAAGTAAGATCCGAAAAAGGCGCATTCGCAGGTCCCGTGGCCACGACGCGGTCTAATTTATCATACACCATAAACTCCCATTGTTTGCCCGGCAGTTTTTTCTCGACCATGCGGTTGCGGTAGTCGTATTTGTACTGATAGCATAAATTATCGAGGATCGCCTGAGTGCCATTGTCAATAACAGCAGAAAAAGTACTGCCTGCCCTTGCATTAAATCCCGGTAGTAATCGAATCGAATTGGAAGCCGTCAGGGCTAAGGAAGTCCCGGAAGCAACGATCGTCGTAGAAGTTACATCAGCCTGCAGGGCTTTGGAATCCCCGATAAGATCTGTTGCTTTTGGCGGAATTACATACGTCAGGTTACCGTATATATCGTGTATGTAATACGTATCATGTCTGATACCTGCCTCATAGGTTCTTTTCAGCACCACCTTACCTTCCTTGTTTTTAAATTCTACCGTTGATCCCGAAGTTTCCGTTGGATTTGCAGAGGTATTCTCATCGTAAGTTATGGTTTTGTATAATTCTCCTGCGGCATAAGTCCCTGCATTTTCAAGACTGATTTCATGCAAACCCGATGCTGCCTTCCAGATAACAGCAACCGTAAAGAGTCTGACTTCATCGGCAACATTGGTCTGGTAGTCGATTTTGATGGCATGACCGGATTCGAGGCTCCAGTCGTCTCCTGGAGCAGCCTGTTTCAGGACACGGTTCAGGGGAGAGGCTTCCAGTTGTTTCTCACTATACGGATTTGCATTTACCGCCCCGTAATGGCTTTGGTATTGTGCCTTTAAATCCGGTAACAGTGTGGCTGGATCTATATACCCCGAATTGGTCTGGGAAGAAGCAAACGGAAGGTATTCTTTTACCTGTCTTCCAAAATCATCGTATTCTATTGGTGTTACAATGTCTTTTCCCGTAGCAGACTGCTGTACGGCATTTTGCTGAACCGGCCTTCCGAGCCCGTCAAAGTAGGTTATGTTTTGAGAGGCCTGCGCAGGTGTCGGATCTGCAATTGTCGTACTACTTGGTGTTTTGTACGTCACCGTTTTAATATCATTCTGGGTCATTGTCTGGCCAATGACCATAGCCGGAAATAAAACTAAAAGAAGTTTGCTGAAATTTTTCATGATTTATTGGTAATTGGCTTGTAGTGATGCTGG
>NZ_QWDM01000043.1 GCF_003996965.1 Flavobacterium cupreum
GCCCTGCCGCATGCGCTGGCGTTGACAGGATCACTGGCAGGAGCAATGTGACAGCCATAAGTTGACGACATGCCTTCAAGCGATTCCCTGGTGCGTATTTCGGCGAACGTGACCGGTCGTTTCGGCTGAACGTGACCGGTGCGCAGTGTGAGGTGTTGCGCGGCTAAATTGTACAAGCATCGGTCACGATGGGTTCATTTTTTTCTCCTTTCCGTCATCAAATTTCCGTGCGCCGCCGTTTTCTCCCGCGACGTGCGCGCTCCGGTGGCGAAGCCCGGGTTGTGCTTTTTTCTTTCACTGATGGCGCCGTCCTGTGGAGCTTGTGGGCAACCTCCAACCTGTGGACAGGCGATGGGCAACGGGCACCGTTGTCCACGGGCTGTCCACAGGGAAGCGCGCAGCGCTTAGGAGGGAATCGGCTTGCCGATTGTCCACAAATCCACAGGACTCAATGCGGCGGCGCCTGCTCGCCAGGGCCTTGGTCCTTGCGCATCTTCGGGTTTTTTCCCCGCAGCGTATCGCCCGCCAGCGCGAAGCGGTGGTGATGCTGCATGATGCGGTCAAGGATGGCGTCGGCAATGGTGGCGTCGCCGATCCATGCATGCCAGTGCTCGATGGGTAACTGGCCGGCGATGATGGTCGCCTTGTTGCCGGTGCGGTCGTCGATGATTTCCAGCAGATCAGAGCGTGTGTTGCCATCAATGGCGCCAACGCCCCAGTCGTCCAGAACAAGGACGTCCGTCTTGGCCAACTGCAGCAGCCATTTGCCGAAGGCGCCGCTGCCATGCTTGATGCGCAGTTCCTCCTGTAGGCGCGGAACGCGCTGATAGACTGCCGAGTAGCCGCGGCGGCAGGCGTATTGCGCCAATGCGCAGGCGAGCCAGGACTTGCCGGTACCGGTCGCTCCGCTGATCAGAACGCTGTGTCCGGACTCGACCCAGTCGCCCAGTGCCAGGCTCATGACGGCGCGCCGGTCCAGGCCGCGCGCCGGGCGTGTGTCGATGTCTTCAATGGCCGCCTGGCCGTATTTCAGGCGCGCCTGCTTGAGCAAGCGCACGAGCTTGCGGTCATTGCGGCAATGGACCTCCCTGTCGATGAGCAGCGCCAGGCGTTCCTCGAAGCTCATCGCCCCCATGCCGGGCAGGCTCAGTTGTTCTTCAAGGCCGGCGGCCAATCCATCGAGTTTCAGGGCCCGCAGTTGGGCCAAGGTGGTGTGCATCATCATGGTCAATTCCTTATTGATAGTAACGGGCGCCGCGCACATTGGCGTGCTCGGGGCTGACCCATTCTCCGGCGGCGCTGCTGCTGGTTTGGTCGCGGTTGTTGGCGAGGATGTCGCGCACATGGCGGAACTGGCAGGCGCCGATTTGCAGGGCCAGGATGCAGCCGCCTTCCAGGCGCGGCTTGCCGTAGCGCTTCGACAGCGACAGCAGGCCCAGGCAGGCGCGGTAGCCGTGCTCCGGGTGCTTGTGCTCTTCCAGCAGACGGGTCACGACGGCGGCCGTGCCCGGCCCGATGTCCGCGCCCCAGTTGATCAGGCGCTGCGGCGTCCACTCCATGTGGGCGCGGTGGGCCGCCGGCATATGGGCCGTGACGGTGCTGAAGCGGCGCGGCCGGCTATCGCGCGGATGGCTTGCCACGCGCTGGCCACGATGCAGCAGCTCGACG
>NZ_QWDM01000044.1 GCF_003996965.1 Flavobacterium cupreum
TCTTCACCCAAAGCCCTTCGTTTCTTGACTGGCAAATA
This sequence comes from Flavobacterium cupreum, assembly GCF_003996965.1. GTDB lineage: Bacteria > Bacteroidota > Bacteroidia > Flavobacteriales > Flavobacteriaceae > Flavobacterium > Flavobacterium cupreum. Next base: position 39 of record NZ_QWDM01000044.1, read on the forward strand.
AGAATGGAGCAGGCGCAGGGCAAGAACAACGCAGCCTCCTTGTTCGGCGTGCATCAGATTCCCTCCGATGGTCAAATTCGCAACCTTCTCGACCCAGTTCCCCCTGCCATTCTATTTCCCTTGATGGCCAGCATAGGCGACATTTTATTTGAGCAAGGGCACTTGCACGCGTTTCGTTCGATTGGCGGCACTTACCTGGTGGCGCTCGATGGCACGGATTTCTTTTCCTCGAAGACGGTTTCCTGTCCTTGCTGCACGAACGTCAAGCTCAAGGACGGCGTCGTCCAGCACCGCCATATCGCGCTGACACCCGTCATGGTGGCGCCCGGACAGGAAAGCGTGATTGCGCTCCCGCCCGAATTTGTCACGCCGCAAGATGGGCATGATAAGCAAGATTGCGAATTGGCCGCCGCAGGACGCTGGCTGGCCCAACATGGCGCGCACTACGCGGCGCGCGGCATGACCATTCTGGGCGACGATCTCTACTGTCATCAGCCGTTCTGCCAGCAAGTCCTGGCCGCGCGGGCGCATTTCCTGCTGACCTGTAAACCAACGTCCCACACCACTCTGTATGAATGGGTTGAGGAGTTGCAATGCATGGGGAAAATGGGCAGTCTCATTGTCTCCCGTCGCGTTGGGACGAAGCAGTTCACGGACACCTATCGCTTCGCCAGCGAGCTTCCGCTGCGAAACAGCAACGATGCCCTGATGGTCAATTGGTGTGAAATCGTCACCACCAATGCTAACGACGAGGTCACCTACCAGAATGCTTGGGCCACGTCACATCCAATCACGGCCGACAATGTCGCCAAAGTGGTGCAAGCGGGTCGCTCCCGTTGGAAAATCGAGAACGAAAACAACAACACCTTGAAGACCAAGGGCTATCACTTCGAGCACAACTTTGGCCATGGCCAAGAGCATCTGTCGAACCTGTTCGCAACCATGATCCTGCTGGCCTTCTTGCTCCATACCGCGCTCGATTTGCTCGATCTGCGCTACCGCGCCGTCCGCAGCGCCTTGCCCTCAAGGCGCACCTTCTTTGAGCACATTCGCGCTCTCCTGCTCTACCTCCCGTTCGACAGTTGGGATCACCTCATGACCTTCATGCTTGCCAAACTCACGCCAGACCCTGCCACCGGATAGAGCGGCAGCGCTGTCTCACATCAGTTCGAGATCGCTTTTGAATTGAGAACTGCTGTTATTGATGGCGGAACATTGACGGAAAGTGGTGGCTGCGGTATTATCTTGTCTTCGGAGTGTGGCGCAGCCCGGTAGCGCACCTGGTTT
>NZ_QWDM01000045.1 GCF_003996965.1 Flavobacterium cupreum
GGGGGGGGAAATCCACTCGATTTGGCAGAACCACGCCGCTGCCGCCGTGTCAATTTCACTCAAAACGGCATAGAACCATCAGGGCAATTGCATCAAAATTCAGAATTCGAGCGTAGTCCGAGCACATCGCCGAGGAAATTGGTGTTGAGTGCGGCAAGCTGACGCTTCTTGGCCATGGTGAGCTTGCGCGAGGTGTCGGCCTTTAGGAGATTCATGACGATTTTCCGGACCACGTTGAAATTTTCGGCGGCGTTGCCAACGCGCACGCGGCAGGCATCCTCTCCGAACGTCACGTCCAGGCGCCAGTGGAGCTGGTTTTCAACGCCCCAGTGGGCGCGGATGGCGGCGCCGATGGCGCGCGAGTCGGGCGCCATCGAACTAATGTAGTAGCGCTTCTCGCAGCTCTCTTTGCCATCGATGAAACGCATCGACTCCACCATCACCATGCTGCCCAAGCCGCTCCACGCATCGGTGTTCTCGAGATGCCGGGCCGGCAGCGCCACGCAGCGGCGCGTCTCGACCCTGCCATGGCCTTTGTCGTGGACGATGTCCTCGACCGCATCAAGATTACGATAGCGTTCTCGTTCGGCGATGTCGAAGAAATCTTCGACCTGCTCGGCCAGTTTGCCCTGATTTCCCTTGAGTCCGAGCAAATAATGCGCGCCTTTCTCCACGATCTTTGCCGCGATGCCCACCTGGCAGCCCATGGCGTCGATCGTTACCGTGCTACCGCTAACATCGAGCATGTCGAGCAGCTTCGGGATTGCCGTGATCTCGTTGGACTTGGTATCCGTGCTCAGTTGCCCCAACGTGATGCCGCGCCCGCTGGCGAAGGCGCTCACCACATGGATGGCATTCTTGCCCAAGCGGCGGCGTTGCGAGCCGCGCATCGTCTTGCCATCGATGGCGACCACTTCGCCCGCGAGCGAAGTGCACGTCGCCGAAACCCATCGTACGAAACATGCCTGGAAGCAGTCGGCGTCAAGCAGGCTGAATACCCGTCCTATCGTGTCGTGCGAAGGGATACCGTGGTCGAGTTTCACGAACTGGCGCAACCAGTCGATCTTCTCCTCGCCCCACATCGCCACATGCTCCCAATCGTCGGCGCCGGCCACGACCGCGCAGATCGTTAGCACCAGGATGTCGATAAGCCGGTGCGTCGTCCTCCCCTCAACCCTTGGCTCCGGCATCGGCTCGAAGCACACGATCAACTGCGTCAAATTCGGGTTCATCGATCTTCCATGCGGTGGGGGCGAAGCCGCCAGGTGCCCACATGTC
>NZ_QWDM01000046.1 GCF_003996965.1 Flavobacterium cupreum
TACATAAGTGGGGGTCAGACCCAATCCACCGGACTTAACGGGTCGAAACTTTAGCATGGTTTCTGTGTCATCGGCTTATGGGGTTTTGCCTGCTTTTTCCTGGCTTTTGATTGACCAGGTTTGTGAAAGTAGGTCTTGCGCGCGATGAGCATGAGCGCATCACGAAGCAAGTCAATGACGTCGGCACAGCGCAGCAGCAATGAAGGCAGCAGCGGCTTGAGCACGGTGTGGGCATAGGTCCGATTGACGCGGCGGGTCGGCGCTATTGGGAAGTCATTGGTGGCAGCCGCTGCGGCCAGGGCCTGAAGGTTGTCACAGATGATTTTGGCGGAGAAATCCTGCATCGCAGCCAACTGGGACAGACCCGAAACATGTTCCAGATTGAGGCGGGTCTTGAGGCGCTTGAAGGCCTCCTCGATGCGCCAGCGCTTGTGATAGAGGTCGCCGAAGTCGGCGGCAGGGAAGAGCTCGCTGTCGAGCAAGTTGGTCATGAGGACGCGCACTTTGCCGGTGGAGGCGACGTGGCGGACGAGCCGCACGGTTTGCGCCGTGGCAGGGCATTCGTAATCGGCTGCATCGGCTTTGTCGGGCGCTGCCAGCGTTACGATTTTCTCTTGCAGGCCCGTGCGCAAGAAGTCGCGCACGCAGGCAAAGCCGGTGTTGCCCTCCTTTTCAACGCGCATGCAAAAGCCGATGCCGCGATGATTGAGCAGGGCCACCAGCCAGCGGCAAGGATAGCCGCGGTCCATCAACAGCACGTCGCCACTGCCCAGCAGGTCGAGGTGTTGGAACAGCATCTGGCGCTCATTCTCGTGGATGCTGTGTAAGGATGCTGCGAGCATCATCTCGGCACCGGGCAGGAACAGTCCGAAAGCGATCTGATCGGTTGAAGCGGCGCGGGGAACATGGCTGGCGCGATGGCCGAATTTGAGTGTCGAGGCATCGGCGGCGACGAGCCGAAGGCCGTGCCAACGCGGCACGAAGCCACGTCGATCAGACTCCTGAAGCAGCCATTCGTTGAGCAAGGGAATGGCGTTGGCGGCCAGTTTGGCGCGGGCGCCAAAGAAGGCGCGCTCGGAAACATGGCGCGCCAATTGCGCCCGTTGTTCCAGATGGGCGAAGAATTCGTCAAGTTCAGACTGGATGCTCTTGCGCATGCCACTGAGCAGCACGGCGACCAGGGCGAACAAGGGAAGCTTACGTTCGCGGGTGAACGCGTTGGGGAATTATGGATTGCGCGCCAGATCGCGGAAGTGGCTGGAATGCAGATATGCGGA
>NZ_QWDM01000047.1 GCF_003996965.1 Flavobacterium cupreum
AAATGGAATAAGCTTTTGCAAAATTTAAAAAAGCACAAAAACAAAATTGATCTTGTTTTATTCACTAAATGGGATAGGTTCAGCCGTAATGCCGGAGATGCTTATCAAATGATAAATATCCTCAGGAAACTTGGTGTAGAGCCGCAAGGTATTGAACAGCCACTTGATTTGACTATTCCAGAGAATAAAATGATGCTCGCTTTTTATCTTGCTGCTCCTGAGGTAGAGAATGATAGAAGGGCACTTAATACTTTTCATGGTATGCGTAGAGCAAGGAAAGAGGGGCGTTATATGGGATACGCTCCAGCGGGATATGTTAACAAGGTTAAAGAAGACGGGACTAAGTATATTGCATTTGACCAGCCTGAGGCATCTATTTTGAAATGGGCCTTTGAAGAGCTTTCAAAAGGGATTTTTAATACAGAACAGGTTCTTTGCATGGCAAAAGAAAAAGGTCTTAAAGCAAGTAAAAATAATTTTTGGAGAGCTATTCGTAATCCTCTTTATTGTGGTAAGATAGTAATTCCAAAATATAAAGATGAAGATCTCACCTATGTAACAGGTCAGCATGAACCTTTAATATCGCAGACCTTGTTCTATAAAGTGCAGGACATACTTGACGGAAGATCAAAAACATATTTGCCAAAAGCAATTACTACTAAGCCGTTTCCACTACGTGGATTTTTTACCTGTCCAGAATGTGCAAAGGTATTAACAGCAAGTATTTCCAAAGGGCGCACTAAATATTATCCTTATTATCATTGTAGTGGAGGCTGTAAATACAGAATAAATTCTGATACGGCTAATGATATATTTCTAAGTGATTTAAAACAGTATGTTCCCATACCTGAGATAAAAAATCTTTATATTACTGTTTTATCAGAGTGTTATAGAGAGCAGACCAAAGAAATATCTGAAGAAAAGCTTAAAATAATAGCCCAGCTTAAAGATTATGAAAAAAGGCTTTCACATGCTAGGGATTTATTAGCGACCCAGCAGATTGATGCTTCGGATTATAGGGATATGAAGTCTGATTACGGAGCTGTAATTAATAGATTGGAATTGAAATTATCAGGTATCAATGTTGATGAAGATGATATTGATGATTTGTTAAAAGTAGGTGTAGGGAACCTTTTGAAGCTCAATGAATTCTATGATGTCGGGGATTGGTCACAATCACGAGATTTGATTGGTTCGATTTATCC
>NZ_QWDM01000048.1 GCF_003996965.1 Flavobacterium cupreum
CAACATCGGGCACGTCAAGCGCCTGATGCGCACGGCCCAGAACAAGAAACGCAGCAAGGCCCGCTCGCCGGAGCAGCAGGAGAAAAACGCGGCGCTCATCGTGGCGGCGCATGAGCAGTATCTGGAGGTCGCCGAACACTATCTCGACAAGGCGCGGGTGACGCTCGCCAAGCTCGCACAGCATGCCTGTGCGAGTGAGCTCGATGTTGTGGCCAAACTTGAGATCGAGGGCTTCATGGGTCATGCCGCGCGCCAGATCGCCCAGACCAGGCGGCGCGTCGTGCTTGGCGAAACCATCGCCCACGATGAAAAGGTGTTCTCCATTTTTGAGCCACACACGGAATGGATCTCCAAGGGGAAAGCGGGCGTCCCGGTGGAGTTGGGCGTGAAGGTCTGCATCCTGGAGGACCAGCATCAATTCATCCTGCACCATCAGGTCATGGAGAAACAGAGCGACGATCAGGTGACGGTGTCGATGGTGACGGAGGCGAAGAAGCGCTTCCCACAGTTGAACGCCTGCAGCTTCGACAAGGGATTTCATTCACAGGAAAATCAGCGCGCGCTGCCCGCGCTCCTCGAACTGGTTGCCTTGCCGAGAAAGGGGAAGCTGTCGCAGCAAGCCCAAGCGCTTGAGCAATCAGCGGAATTCGTCAAGGCCAGACGCGCGCACTCGGCCGTCGAGTCGGCCATCAATGGACTCGAGGTGCATGGCCTCGACATGTGTCCTGACCACGGCATAGACGGCTTCAAACGCTACGTCGCGTTGGCCGTGGTGGCGCGCAACATCCACCGCATCGGCGACATCCTGTGGGCGCAGGAAAAGGAACGCGAGCAACGGCGGGCCCGCTTGGCGGGCCGCGCTCCACTGCTAAAAAAAGCGGCCTAAAAACCACAGCAGATTGGTCGCAGGGCCTGATTCCGGGAACCCGGGGGATGGCGCTCGGGCGCCGCTCTGCAAAAAACCGGGGCGCGCATGCGATGGCACGAAATATCTCCCAACGAGGGCGTGAATTTCAGGAAATTTGATGGAATCGGCCAAAAAATGACTGGTGGCAAAATCCAAAACAGGGGGTTTCCGTTCAGGCACTAGATAACGGTGTTTGGCGAACGCGAGCAATGGCTGGTGCCACAAGTAG
>NZ_QWDM01000049.1:0-690 GCF_003996965.1 Flavobacterium cupreum
CTTCTCGGCATCGGCGCTCAAATGTGCCGCGCGCGACACCTGGATCGGCTGGGACTACCGCCACCAGTACGGCCGCCTCAAGCTGATCGCCAACAACAGCCGCTTTCTGATTCTGCCGCAATGGCACCTTCCGAACTTGGGCACGAAGGTGCTATCGCTGTGCCAGCGGCGCATCGGCTCGGATTGGCTCGTCCATTTTGAGCAGCCCCTGCTGTTGCTCGAAACGTTCGTCGACGCCAGCCGCTATCGCTGCACGGTCTACCGCGCCGGCAACTGGACCTGCGTCGGCCAGACCCGGGGGCACCGGCGCGTGCGCGAGGGTTACAGCGAGGGCGGAGGCACATCGAAACTGGTCTTCGTGCGCGCGCTCCGACGCGACGCGCGATCTCAATTATCACGCCCCGTCATTGAAGAGAAGTACCGCCAGGAGAAGCCCAAGATGATGCTCAGGATCGAACACATGTCGGCCTGACCGCACGACGTCAAAGACATCCCAGACACGCGCCGCCCTCAGGGAAGGCGCCATCCGCAGCATGTCGTGCTCGCGCTCGCCGTCGGGGCGACCCTGTGCGGCATGGATGGCTACAAGGCGATCGCGGGCTGGGTCGGGGATCTGGGTCAAAAGGCGCGCGAACGCTTTGGCTGCCGGATCGACAAGCGCGCCCGGATTGTCCCCAGCGAAAGCACTAT
>NZ_QWDM01000049.1:700-1124 GCF_003996965.1 Flavobacterium cupreum
CTCATTCGCGCCGACCCCGTTGCGCTTGACCGCGCGCTGGCCCGTTGGAATGCCGACCATGGGGAGCGGGACCAAAGTCTCGCGATCGACGGCAAGACCATGCGCAACGCGACCGACGAACAAGGACGGCAAACCCACATCATGGGCGTGGTGGGGCATGACAGCTCCCAATGCCACACCCAAAAAAAGTCTGCTCCCTGCCCGTAGAAGGCAAGGAGGAGGTCAAGCAGACCAATGAGATCGGCATGTTCGCCTTGGTGCTCGATGAAATCGAGATCGCCGGCAAGGACATCACTGCCGACGCACTGCTAACCCAGCGCAAACTGGCCATGTACGTCGTAGCACGACAGGCCCACTACCACTTCACCGTCAAGGGCAATCAGCCCACCTTGCAAGCGGACATTGCACTGCTGTTTGAACAACG
>NZ_QWDM01000004.1:0-75429 GCF_003996965.1 Flavobacterium cupreum
AAAAAATATAGTTTTTAATCAAAACGGAGGTGCTCACTTTGCACCGGAATTAGGTGGTCATTTTGAACTGGAATCAGGTGCTCACTTTAAAACGGAATGGGGTGATCAATATAACCGGAATTTGCATTTGGGAGTATCGGAAGTGAGCCTTTTTGAAAACCTGAAATTCCGTAATCCTCAGGCATTCCTAATCCAATCAGATGTCCGAATGCCCAAGTAACACAATAGCCATTTCCTGATAGGTATCCATCCATTTTTTCTGTGGCTCCCAACAAGTTTGCTATTTCCCTTGCTACGCTTGGTTTTTCTGCAATTATTGTTTTCATAGTTTACTACATTTTTCTGCCTTTAGATTTAGCAGGTGCTTGGGATTTTTCCTGTTGCTCTTGTTGTTTTTCATCTTTGGGGGTTTGTTGTTTCGGTTGCAAAGGCTCTTTGATATTCTTGGTTGCTTCATTGGTTTTACCATCAGAATTAATCGAGGTTTGCGTTTTATGAGCATCGGTTGGTTTCGCTTGTTCTTTAAGCTTATCAGGATTTTGGAAAGAAAAATCTGTTTTGTTGGTTTCCTTATTGAATGTAATATAACCTTGGTAAGCCTTACCTTGTTTATCTGTCAAGCCACTAATATAGATAGTTTGACCATCTTTGAATTTCTGGTATTGTTCGTTATCCAACTCTTTGCCTCTAAAAGTTTTCGGAACTTCTTGAGATTGGTTTTGCTGGTTATTTTGCGTTTGCTGATTGGAATTCCCTCTATCAAAAAGGAATTCTACATAGCGTTTGTCTGCATTGAACTGTACCGTTGCTGCAAATTCAGTTCCTTTCTTAGAAATCATTCCTTCTAAATTAAGCGGTTTACCTTCCATTAAAGTTTGCTTTTGCGAATCATCTAATTTTATGCCTTTGATTTCATCAGGTATTTTTATGAAATCTGTTTTCAGTGCAACCAGCTCATTTGTTAGTCTATCCACACTGATAATTGACGGGATTATTTCGCCATTTTTGGGGTTTTTCAAATCAACGATACGTCCCATATTTCCTGTTTCGAGTAAGTTTTTCTTGTCTTCAGAAGTAAACTTGTGTCCAAAAAATTCAAAGTTAAGGTTCGGCTCTTTATGGATACCGTGAATAGCCATAACTACCTTGCCGTCTTCTCCCGTCTGAAGGGATAAGCGGGCATCCATACGAGTGATGGCTGTGCCGAGGTTAAGGCTTATTGGTACCAATTCATTGGTTTTGTACCCTTTTAGTAAAGGGTCGAGGAGATTCATTTTCTCCAGTTTCTCTTTACTTAATCCGAGATTGGACATCGTTTCCCAATCTATCTGTTCCGGTTTGAAGCGGTATTCACTTGTTTCCGAAGGTGTTTCTTTTGTTGCCATAGTATTTTGATTTGCTTGTTTATAATCTTGTTGTGGTTCCGCTTTTATTTCGTATTGCTTCATCAATTGTTCGCCTTTTTTAGTGGGATTTTCTACTTGTTTTTGCATCACTTTTGCTGTATCAACAGCGATGGGTTCAGGGACTTTGAAAAATGAAAAATTAGTAGGGTTTTTTAACTGGCTGATAAAATTGGAGAAAAAGTTCGAAAAGAAGTCTCCATTTTTATCTACCCGCATAAACTGGTTCTGATTTTTATTGTTGGCATCTATGGTTTTCAATTTCCCGTTTTCATCAATTCCTGTTACTGCCTCGATCTTCATTTTTGCTTTATCGAAGACCAAAAGTATATCCGATAATTGTTCAGGCATTTGATCTTTTTCAATAATTGCTTCGCTCATAATCTTAAATTTTAAGTTTTAAAAGTAGAATACGCTTTTACCGCTTTGGATTAGTTGGCATTCTGTGGCACTGTTTGTCACTTGTTGGCTTTCATTTTGGGCATAGGAGGTGTAAAACTCTCTCTGATAAACTGATGCACGTCAGATAATTTGTAGTAGAGTTTTCCACTTATGGTATAATAAGGGAGCTTCCCGATGGAGCGGTAACGTTGTAGAGAACGGTTGCTTATTTTGAGCATTTGGAGCAAATCCTGATTGTCCAGTAATTCTTCACCATCAATACTGCAACACTGTTTTTTTATATCATTAATATGATCGTTGAGTAAATCAAAACGGCTCATAATTCTTTCCATCCATGCTATAAATTCCATTTTGTCAATATTCATAATAATATGGTTTTACAGATTCATTATTTGCTTGATTTTAACTTTCTGCCTTTTTCGATATAGCTTTTACCTTTAGCCATCAACTCTACTACATATTCATCGCTGGTTTGTACGGCATTGGCATTGAGCATATTTTTTATGGCACCAATAGTGTAGAAATACTGTCCATAGATTTTGGAATAAGCAAGCTCACCGTTGGTACGCATACGCCAAAGGGTTTTCTCACTGATATGGAGATACTGGCAGACTTCATGGTTGTTGAGCCAAAGGTCATCGTAGCTGGAATCTTCCAATTTTAATATATATTCGCTGATGAATTTTATACGGTCGTTTAGTTGTTTCCAAACTTCTTCTTCAATTGTTATAATGTTCATTGCACAAGTATTTAATGTTTCCTGTACAAAATTGAATAACTAAAAAGAAATTGTTTGCCAAGTCTTGCCAATTGGTTTGGCTGATTTTTGAAAGTTTTATAAAATTGTGCAAAGTATTGGGAAATAACGTTTTTGGAAGAATTGTATAGAAATTTATATTTCAATAAGAGGTTTTACCAATTGGCAGGTATGGGCAAAGAAAAAGCAGTACATTTTTATGCACTGCTTCAAATTAGATACTTTATACTAAAGTTCTTTATCTATATATTCTTCAAGCTGATCTTCCTGAGCGGTAACTATAAAAATAAACGTTCCATTACTTTTATTGGACAACAATGATTTAGATTAAAATAGTGATTTTATTTTATAAACTTATTTATAACTACAAATGCAAATCAATGATTAACAAAAACAGGATATTAAGATAAAACTTTTCGCCTAATTATTGTATTTTTGTGTTTTAGTTACAAGAAATAGTGGAGTAAAATAATGTAAAGAGAATCGTTACTAAATCGTTACCTTCTATGAGAGTCTAACTCCTAAACTACTATTTATAAACTACTTTAGACTTAATTTATTTTTTTTCTTTAAAAACAAAAAGATTGAAACGAATAGCCCGACCCGCCTTTTCCGGCGGGACATGCCAAAAAAAAAATTAATTCAGGTTCTGAACTAAGGTTTTTCTTTTTATTCTAAATTCCTTTCGGGCGAAGTTAAAGCTCTTTTCGTTTCACAAGCCTTCGACTTCGCTCAGGATGACAGTCGTTTTATTACATCATATCTATATATCGGTCGTGATATCCTAATAAATACAAAACACCATCAAGCCCTAAACTTGAGATTGAAGTGGAAGCACTCTCTTTTACTTTTTGTTTGGCATGGAAAGCAATTCCTAAACCGGCTAAGTTGAGCATCGGCAAATCATTTGCACCATCACCAACCGCTATGGTCTGGTTGATATGAATGCCTTCTTTGTCTGCAATAGCCTGTAAATGTTCGGCTTTTTTCTGCCCGTCAATGATATCGCCCAGGTATTTCCCGGTTAACTTACCGTCTTTAATTTCTAATTGATTGGCGTGAACGTAATCGATTCCTAACTCCTTTTGCAGATATTCTCCGAAATAAGTAAATCCTCCGGAAAGAATGGCCGTTTTGTACCCGTAATATTTTAAGGCTTTCATTAAACGGTGCGCTCCCTTTGTGATGGGTAATTTTTCGGCAACAGATCGCAAAACATCTTCACTCAAACCTTCCAGTAAAGCCATACGCTGTTTGAAACTTTCATTGAAATCAATTTCACCATTCATGGCCAGTTCGGTAATTGCTTTTACCTGTTCGCCTACTCCGTTCAGTTCGGCTAATTCGTCAATTACCTCAGCCTGGATCAGTGTAGAGTCCATATCAAAACAAACAAGGCGTCTGTTTCTTCGGTAGATATTATCTTCCTGAAAAGAAATATCAACATCTAATGTTCTTGAAATCTGCATAAAACTGGCCGTCATTATGATCTTATTTACAATTTCACCAGTCACGGATAATTGGATGCAAGAGCGTGGATTTTCTTCCACTTCGATGATAGAAGTCCTGCCTGTTAACCTTATAATGGAATCGATATTCAAATTCTGATCGGATAATATTTTAGTTACGGCAGCCAATTGCGAAGCGGCTAACTTCTCTCCCAAAATATTAATGATGTATCGTTGTTTCGATTGTGATTTTACCCACGTTTCGTAATCTTCAATAGAAATGGGAATAAATTTAACTTTGATTTCCAGTTCGTAAGCTTTAAATAATAAGTCTTTTAAAACGGGTCCGGAGCTGGAACCTGCTTCAATTTCAAATAAAATACCTAAAGAAAGTGTATCGTGAATGTCGGCCTGGCCTATATCTAAAATAATGGCATCGTAAGTTGCCAATACTGCTGTCAAACCAGCCGTAACTCCCGGTTTATCGTGACCTGAAACTTTTAATAAAATAATCTCTTTATCTTCTATTGCCATTTTTTCTTTATTGATTAAGAAGCGACAAAAATCGGCAATCTATTGTTGATAAAAAAGAATAATCTTTGTTTTTTTGAAAAGAAAAAGCACATAAACATGTGCTTTTTAAAGTAATTTAACAATTATGTTCCGCTATTATAATAACGTAACTTTCCTGTTACTGATTGGGTTGTTTTTCGTCAAAATTTACCATCCAGCCTACACCAAATTTATCTTTAAACATTCCGAAATAAGCGCCCCAGAAGGTATCATTCATAGGCATCTCTATCTGTCCCCCGGCTGAAAGTCCGTTAAAAATACGGTCTGCTTCTTCTTTACTTTCTGTATTAATGGAAATTGAAAAATTATCTCCAATACGCAAATCTCCAAATTTTGGATGACTGTCACTTGCCATTAAAATTGTATTGCCAATTGGCAGGGAAACGTGCATGATTCTGTTTCCGTCTTCTTCAGACATTTTGTTGCTGTCATCTTCTTCCGGTACATCTTTATACTTCCCTATATACGGAAATTCACCTCCAAAAACGGATTTATAAAATAAGAATGCTTCTTCACAATTCCCGTTAAAAAGCAAGTAAGGATTTATTGCTGCCATACTATTTTGTTTTTTTTGTTATTTCTATTCAATCTTCTATACTCTTTATTCTATACTCTATACTCTTTATTCTATACTCTTTATTCTACACTCTTTATTCTATACTCTTTATTCTATACTCTATACTCTTTATTCTACACGCTCTCTTCCGCCAATTCTTTCACTGTTTCCAGTCCTTTCGGAAAAGCTTCTTTAAAGTAATCAAGGTATTTTTCGACTACATCCACCTGAGCGACCAAATCAGTGAATTCACCATCAGGCGTTAATCGATACGTTTCCATTGCCCCGCTCCACTTTTTTGTCTCCTCGTCTATAGGCAATTCCTTAAAATCTTTTATTTCACCTATATGTTTAAAAGCCATATATTCATTTGGAATTTTAGTTTCAATGATACTGTTCATTCCTTCTCCGCCCGGTGACATAAAATGGATTTTATCTCCTTCGTTCCAGTCGCTTACGGCGTAAGAACCTTCACAGAAAGCTCCTGTCCATTTTTTATAGGTTTCATCTGCCCATAAAGTGTTCCAGACTTTTTCTGCCGGAGCTTTGATTCTAATTTTAAATTCTAGTGTTTCCATGGTTAATTTTGTTGGGGTAATTTGCTAAAATCCATATATAAAACATTCCAGCGATGTCCGTCCAAATCGGCAAAACCGGCACCGTACATCCATCCCTGGCTTTCGGCAGGAGGTGCAAAAACAGTACCTCCGGCTTTTTTAACTTTTTCAGCCAATTCATCTACTTCTGCTGCACTTTCAGCATCAATCGAGATCAGGACTTCTGAACCTGACTGCGTATCTGTAATTTTATTTTTAGAAAAGCTTTCAAACAAAGTGTCTTCAAAAAGCATTACTACAAAATTTCCTTCTCCCACCAACATACAAGTCGAAGTTGGCGTGTCGTGTTGTTCATTAAATGAAAAGCCTATTTTCCAAAAAAAGTCTTTCGCCTTTGCCACATTTTTAACGGGCAGATTTAACCAAATTTGTTTTGCCATTTTCTTTCTTTTTAAATTACTAAACCCTATAAGTTATGTAAGATCATTTAAGTCTTTCCTGCGAAATTTATCTTTAAAATGCTAAAGTGTTTTTATTTTTAATTTAAATGTTTTCAAAAGGAACAGGCCTTGTCGCTTAGTCGCTTTGAACTTCAAAAAAACTTAATTTTTTTCGGCATAACTTTTAAAATTATCCAGAATTGCCTGCCAGCCGCCACGCTGCATTTCTTCAGGATTTTGTGTTTCGGGATCAAAGCTTTCAATTACTTGTACTCCGTTTGGAGTTTCTGTAAAACTGATTTCGACCTTTCTTCCGTCTTCCAAAACATATTCTATTGCTTCATTTACTTTAACTAAAGTATATTCGCCTCCAAAATCAAAGCTCATACTTCCGTCTTTTGCTGCCATCGTCGATTTGAAATTCCCTCCTTCTTTCAGGTTATTTTCGGCATAAGGCGTGTGCCAGTCCGGTGAAGCGAAACTCCATTTTGTAATATGTTCCGGCAAGGTCCAGAATTCCCAGACTTTCTCTATTGAAGCATTAATCGTGTTTTGTACTGTTATCATTATCTGTTTATTAAAATTTATATTTTACACTTTTCGTTTAAAAACGTTCCACATACTCTTTAAAATTAGCAATAACTCCTTTTAAAAATTGCTCCTGCAGGGCCTCGGAATTTTCTTTTTCCGGTTCAAATGTTTCTGCAATTTTCACAGTACTGCCATCCGTTTCAAACCGAACCATTCCTATTCTGTTATCCAGAAGTTTATATTCGAGTAAGGCATGATTCTCTACTTTGGTATACGCTCCTTCAAAATCAAAAACCACGCTTCCGTCTTTTGTTCCCATTGTATATTTGAATTTCCCACCTACTTTTAAATCATTTTCCGCATATGGATTATGCCAGTCCGGGCAAGGTATATTCCAGTTGACAATATGTTCCGGCAAAGTCCAGAAATCCCATACTTTATCAATAGACGCGTTAATTGTGTTTCGTACCGTTATCATATTTCTCTATTTTTAAATTTATGGCTTCCCATTAACTCATTTCCGGAATCTGACTCTCCTCCATAAAGAAAACTTCCCAGTGATGACCATCCGGATCAAAAAAAGTTCGCTGATACATCCAGCCATAATCATTTTTCTCCCTGTATTCTAATCCGCCGGCCTTAATAGCCTTTTCTATCATTTCGTCGACCTTATCCCGACTTTCAAGTGAAATTGAAATAAGGGCTTCGCTGGTGGTAGCCGTATTGCAAATTTCTTTATGCGTAAAGGTTTGGTAAAACTCCTCCACCAGAAGCATTACGTTTATATTTTCATCAATAACCAGACAAGTGCCTTTCTCATTTGTGAATTTTTGATTGAACGAAAAACCCAATTGAGTGAAGAATACGACAGACCGGTTTAAATCTTTTACGGCAAGATTTAAGAAGATTTTTGTTTTCATATCTATAAAATTACAAATTAATTAAAACAAATGTAAAATATTACAAAAAGCATAATGCTACAATAAAAGTCAACTTTAGGGTCATTTAAGACAAATTTTATATTTTTGTAAGGAAGTTAACTTTCCAAAAAAGAAAAACCATGAGCAAAAAGACAGGTTTGATTGTGCCGCATGACTATAAATTATTAAGCATTGCGGCAATTTTAGAAGTTTTTGAAACGGCTAATAAATTATACAAGGGAACTGAAAAACCTTTTGAAATTATGGTTTTTCAATCATCAGAACAGATAAATCAGGAACAATTGTTTGGATATAAGGTGAATTCCATAGACAACTGTAATCAGGACCTGGATTTGATTTTGATTCCGGCTTTCACCACAGATAATATGAGTGAGATGATTGCGAAGAACAAAAAATTCATTCCATGGCTGCAAAAACAACATAAGGCCGGAGCTGAACTGGCGAGTTTTTGTACGGGTGCATTTTTATTCGCGGCTTCGGGTTTATTAAATGAAAAACTGGCCACAACGCATGTTGATGCCTGCAGTGCCTTTACAAAAGCATTTCCGTTAGTGAAACTAAAATCCGAGGAAACTTTAACCGCAGATGGAAGCCTTTATACCAGTGGCGGCTCGACCTCCACTTTTCATTTATTGATTCTTTTGGTGCAGAAATATTGCGGGAATGAAATTGCAGTTCAGATTGCCAAAATCTTCTCGATTGATTTAAACCGTTACAAACAGAGTTATTTCAGCACATTCAGGCCCAATCATTTGCACAATGACAGTCTGGTAGCGATGTTACAGCAAAAAATAGAAAATCACTACAGTACCATCGAAAAATTAGAAGAAATCACCAAAGACATTCCTACGAGTACCCGAAATATGACCAGACGTTTTAAGCTGGTTACGGGAATTCCTCCAATAGAATATTTACAGAACATCAGAGTTGAAAGTTCTAAAAAATACCTGGAACAAACGCAGCTTTCAATTTCTGAAATCATTGAAAAAACAGGTTATAATGATCCGAAAGCCTTTCGAAAAGTATTCTATAAAATGGTGGGTATGAAACCCATCGAATATCGGGAAAAGTTCAGGGTACAATAAATCCCCGCTATGAACCGGGATTATTATTTCATTTCGTCTTCTTTCTTAAAAATTTAATCAGCAGATATAATACATATATTATTGCTATAAAACCAATTACATTTATAATCTGCCATAGAAGTACACTCCCGTCGAAATCTTCAATTGTCTGATTCATCCTTTAAAATTTTAGTACTTACAAAAGTATGTAACCCGAGCGAAAAAATAAGCAAATAGAGATATAAAAAAAACCTGCTCAAATAAATGAACAGGTTTTTTGAAATTTGATTTAAATTAAACTTTACGAAGCAATTTCCATACGCTTCAGTAAATTCTTATTCAAAGTATGTTTTGCATAATCTTTATCGATTGTCAGTACTTTATCGTCTGAACTTGGCAATTCGTACATGGCATCTGTCAGAATGGCTTCACATAAGGAACGCAATCCACGAGCTCCCAATTTGTATTCCAGGGCTTTGTCTACAATAAAATCCAAAGCTTCATCCGTAATGCTGAATTCAACTTCATCCATCAAAAACAACTTTTGATATTGTTTGATTAATGCATTTTTCGGCTGCGTTAAGATTGCACGCAAAGTTTCTCTGTCTAAAGGATCCATATGTGTAAGAACCGGCAAACGACCGATAATCTCAGGAATCAGTCCGAAATCTTTAATGTCTTTCGGAATAATGTATTGCAATAAATTATCTTTATCGATGTTATCTGCATTTTTAGAAGTAGAATACCCGACAGCCTGACGGTTTAAACGTTTCGAAATAATACGTTCTACCCCATCAAATGCTCCACCGGCAATAAATAAAATATTCTGGGTATTTACCTCAACAAATTTCTGGTCCGGATGTTTACGTCCTCCTTTTGGCGGTACGTTTACCACAGTTCCTTCCAATAATTTCAATAAGGCCTGCTGTACTCCTTCTCCTGAAACGTCACGTGTAATGGATGGATTATCGCTCTTACGGGCAATTTTATCAATTTCATCAATAAAAACGATTCCTCTTTCGGCTTTAGCTACATCATAATCGGCTGCCTGAAGTAAACGTGTCAAAATACTTTCAACGTCTTCTCCTACATATCCTGCTTCGGTCAGTACCGTTGCATCAACGATAGCCAAAGGAACGTCTAACATTTTTGCGATTGTTTTGGCTACTAATGTTTTTCCGGTTCCGGTCTGGCCCACCATAATGATGTTACTTTTCTCAATCTCTACTTCGTCGTCCAATTGCTGTTGCATTAAACGTTTGTAGTGATTGTAAACCGCAACTGACATTACTTTTTTGGTCTGATCCTGTCCAATAACATATTGATCCAGGAAAGCCCTGATTTCTTTTGGTTTCTTTAGGATTAAGTCCCCAACCAGTTTTGAGCTTCCGCTTGATTTTAATTCTTCTAATACAATTCCGTGCGCCTGCTCAATACACTTATCACAAATATGTGCATTGATACCTGCAATCAATAAATTGGTTTCTGGCTTTTTCCTTCCACAAAACGAACATTCTAATACTACTTTAGCCATTCTTTTTTAGTTACTAAGCTGCAAAGTTACTAAGTTTCTAAGATTTTTCATCAAAACATTAAAAACTTAGCAACCTCTTAACTTTTTATTTTTTTTCAAGTTTAATTTGTTTCAGGTTTCAGGTTGCCGGAGCTAACCTGAAACCTGAAACTTTAAACAAAATTTTAGCTTCTTCTCAACACTTCATCAATCATTCCGTACTCTTTTGCTTCATCGGCTTTCATCCAGTAATCGCGTTCACTGTCTTTGTGTACCCTTTCAAAGGATTGTCCTGAATGCTGAGAGATGATGTTGTATAATTCATCTTTCAGTTTTAGCATTTCGCGTAAGTTGATTTCCATGTCAGTTGCAACTCCCTGAGCTCCTCCTGATGGCTGGTGAATCATTACTCTTGAATGTGGTAAAGCGGAACGTTTTCCTGCTGCACCTGCACACAATAAAACGGCTCCCATGGAAGCTGCCATTCCTGTACATATTGTCGCTACATCCGGTTTGATGTATTGCATCGTGTCATAAATCCCTAATCCGGCGTAAACACTTCCTCCCGGAGAATTTAAATAAATCTGAATATCTTTTGAAGCATCTGCACTTTCCAGGAAAAGCAATTGCGCCTGAACGATATTTGCGATCTGATCGTCGATACCTGTTCCTAAAAAGATAATTCTGTCCATCATTAATCTGGAAAACACGTCTAATTGAGAAATATTCAACTGACGCTCTTCGATAATATATGGAGTCATATTAGTCGGGTTCATTGCAGCTACGATTTTGTCATAGTACATTGCGTTTACTCCCTGGTGCTTTGTAGCAAATTTTTTGAATTCTTTACCGTAGTTCATATTTTAAGTGTTCTAAGTTTTACGTTATATCTATATCTTCCCCATCAAAGGTTGTACCTCTTTCTAAAGGATGTCAATTTGTCTTAGTTTTTGTTTCAGGTTTCAGGTTGTCCGTAACGTGAAACCTGAAACAAAAAAAATAAGCGTCAACAGAAAAATTTCTATTGACGCTCAAATATACTTATTTTTTTAGAAATTATTCTCCGTAAGACGCAGCAATAAATTCGTCGTAAGTTACCTCTTTGGTTGTTGGATTTGCTTTTTCTTTAAACACATCTAACAATTTTTCAGCTACTACCTGCTCAGAAAGTCTTTTCACTTCTTCCTGGTTCGATAAAACTCTGGCAACGATTCCCTGTACTTCTTCGTCAGTTGGGTTTGTTTGACCAAATTGAGCCATTTGTTGTCTGATTGCTTTTGTTGTAAAAGTTTTCAAATCTTCAAATGTAATCTGGATATTGCTTTGAGCCATTGCTTTTCCTTCGATCAACTGGAAACGCAATCCTCTTTCAGATCTTGCATATTCCACTTCAGCTTCTTCAGCAGAAAGTTTTTTCTCGCCAACAGTCTGTAACCATTTTTTAAGGAATTCAGCAGGTAAATCAAATTTAGTGCTTTCGATCAGGAAGTCCTGAACGTCCAATAATAATTTTTGCTCTGCCTGTTGTGCGAACTGCGCTTCAGCATCTTCTTTAATTTTAGCTTTTAAATCTTCTAAAGAAGCTACTTTTCCTTCACCGAAAAGTTTATCAAACAACTCCTGGTTTAATTCTGCCAATTCAGCGCCATTGATTGCTTCGATAGTAAAATCTACTTCGATATCTAAACCGTGAACGTCATCATGACCTACTTTCAGGTAATCCATTAACTGGTGGTCATCTTCGAATAAACCTTTAGTGCTTACTTTAACTACATCCCCAACTTTTTTACCGATGAATTGATCACCAGCAGCTTTATTGAATGTAGAAACTGAAATTGTAGTGGTATTACTGATACCTTTTTCTTCGTTTGAGAAAGTTCCTGTCAAATCTGAATCTGCAGCAACTACTTCTTGTGGAATTGGTTTTCCGAATTGTTTCTGGATACGCTCTACTTGTCCGTCGATTAATTTATCATCAGCCGTAACGATATATTTTACGATATCATTTTTAGCTTCCAAATCAATTTCGAAATTTGGCACTAAACCAATTTCGTATTCGAAAGTTAGTTCTTCTGCATCCCAGTCAAAGTTTTCGTTTTCTTTTGCAAGAGGAGTTCCTAAAAGATTTAATCTTTCAGACTGAACAAAACGCTCTAAAGCCAAATCAACTACTTTTTTAACTTCTTCCTGCTTAATTGCTTTTCCGTATTGTTTTTCAACAAGATCTTTAGGAACTTGTCCTTTTCTAAAACCTTTTACGGTAGCCAAAGGCATTTTTTCGTTTATTCTTTTTGCTACCTGACCTTTATAATCCATGTGAACAACTGTCATTACAATCGTTTCATTCACAGCGTCTGTTGCTATTCTTTTAATATCCATCTTCTTCTTTAATTTACATAATAAAATTGGGTTGCAAAATTATAAAATTTTTGCAACCCAGCCAAGTTTTTAATCTATTGTATTTGAAGGAGTTTTTATCCTGTTTTTAATTTTGATTTATTTATCGTCTCCTACTATTTTATAAGTAATAGACTGAAGTATAGACAATATAACACTAAAAATTAATGCCGTCCAGAATGAATCAACCGCAAAACCTCCGACAATATTAGTACAAAGCATAATAATGACTGCATTTATTACCAATAAAAATAAGCCCAAAGTAATAACAGTTACCGGCAATGTCAGAATTACCAATATTGGTTTTATAAAAATATTGAGCAGCCCCAAAACCACTGCAACAATTACAGCTGTCCCAAAACTGGCTACGTGAACTCCTGATAATAAATTGGCGATTAACAAAACTAAAGCTGCAGTAACAAGAAGTCTTAGTAATAATTTCATAGTTTTTTTTGATTTAAAGTTTCAATAAAAGTAACAAATTTTAAATTATCAACTGCTGAATTGTTTTTTTTGCCACCGATTAAAAAATCAGAAAGTTTTTTTTTCCTCAAACCTTCTAAGCAGTAACCTTTGAAAATCTTTTACTCTGTGGCAAACAACTAAATTAATTATTCTTTCAAAAACGCAGTAGTCAATTCAAAAAACATTTTTGGATTTTCGGCATGCAGCCAGTGCCCCGCATTTGGAATGGTTTCGAACTTCACCTTTGGAAAATGCTGACGTATCGCATCAAAATCGGCATCTAAAACGTAACCGGAATTTCCACCACGAATAAACAACGTAGGCTTATCGAAAACCAAACCTTCCGGCAAAGCGACACCAATTGCTTCGAGATTATTATTAAAAACAGCCAGATTAAACCGAAACGCTAATTGTCCCGGTTCCTGCCAATATAAATTCTTTAGTAAAAACTGACGGGTTCCGAAATCAGGAACGTGTTGTGCTACAATTTCTTCAACATCGTTACGGCTTGGTTTTACAGAAAAATCAACTGCATTAAGACCTGCCAAAATATCCTGATGGTGCTGTTTGTAAAACTTAGGACC
The DNA here is from genome assembly GCF_003996965.1 of Flavobacterium cupreum. Classification (GTDB taxonomy): domain Bacteria; phylum Bacteroidota; class Bacteroidia; order Flavobacteriales; family Flavobacteriaceae; genus Flavobacterium; species Flavobacterium cupreum. The sequence continues at coordinate 13,632 of NZ_QWDM01000004.1, forward strand.
AATATCTGCCACAATTAACTTATCTACAATTTCAGGATGTGTAGTAGCAAAAAGCATTGCAACTTTCCCTCCCATCGAATGTCCTAAAATATCTGTCTTAGTTAACTGATTGGCCTGGCAATATTCGAATACATCCTGAACCATGGCTTCATAACTCCATTCATCCGAATGAAAACTGCGTCCGTGATTTCGTAAATCTAAAATATGAACCTGAAATCCGGCTTCAACATATTGTCCGGCAAGTGTTTTCCAGTTATCAGACATACCAAGAAATCCGTGCATGATGATAAATGGTTTTCCTTCACCTTCTATTTTTGAGTATAACATTTTATATTTTTTTTATTGAAAAATTTATTCCGCAAAGACTCACAAAATTTCTCTGAGAATCTATGTGATTTTTTTGTGTATCTCTAAGAAATAACCCTTTACAAATCTTACTTCAATTTATTCAAATACATGTTCACCACATTATCTAAACCAAGATAAAGTGCTTCTGCAATTAAGGCATGCCCAATAGAAACCTCTAACAGGCCCGGAATATTTTGTTTGAAAAACTGAATATTATCCAGACTTAAATCGTGACCTGCATTAATTCCAAGACCTAATTCGTTGGCTAGTTCTGCAGCTTTCACATAAGGCTCTATTCCGTTTTTGTTTCCCAGATGATATTCGTGCGCAAAAGCTTCTGTGTACAATTCGATTCTTTCCGTTCCTGTTTTTTTTGCTCCTTCAATCATTTCTAAAACCGGATCAACAAAAATGGAGGTTCTGATTCCGTTACGCTGAAATTCCTGGATTACTTCACTCAAATAAGACTGGTTTTTAATCGTATCCCAGCCTGCAGAAGAGGTAATCGCACCAATTGCATCCGGCACTAATGTTACCTGAGTCGGTTTGCATTCCAGAACCAAATCAATAAAATTATGCTGGGGATTTCCTTCTATATTATATTCGGTATGCACTATGGCTTTTAAATCACGTGCATCCTGATAACGAATATGACGTTCGTCCGGACGTGGATGGATGGTGATTCCCTGACCTCCAAAATTCTGGATATCTGTTGCTACTTTCAACAAATCAGGAACATTTCCGCCACGCGCATTTCTAAGGGTTGCAATTTTATTGATATTTACACTTAATTTTGTCATATAAATAGATAATTAATTCTAGTAACATTATATTTGTTACCACAAAAATACAAAGTAAAACGTAGTAGTTTTTGCTATTTTTTGATTATTTTGCAATAAATATCTACAACTGATTTATGACAGAAATTACCAACTATATCACAAACGATTTTCGAGCAATCGACAGCCAGGAAACGATAGCGTCGGTTCAGGACTTCTTCGCCGACGTAAGTTTTTCACATTTTCCGGTTTTAGAAAACGGTATTTTCATCGGAAGCATCGCTTCTGATGATGTTGAAACTTTTGATACAGACAAGAAAGCTATCGATTACAAATATACTTTAGAACGCTTTTTTGCGCGAAAATCGATGATTTGGCTGGATCTGCTGGAAGTTTTTGCTAAAAACCACACCAATACCGTTCCGGTTCTGGACGAAAACAATACCTATATCGGCTATTACGAGATGGAAGATATTATGAAGTTTTTTAAGGAAACCCCATTTTTAAAAGAGCAGGGCGGCATTATTATCGTTCAAAAAGGAATTGTAGATTATTCCATGAGTCAGATCACCCAGATTGTTGAAAGTAACAACGGTAAAATTTTAGGCTGTTTCATTTCCGAAGCCGATATGGAAAATGTTCAGATTACCGTAAAAATCGGATTGGGGGCCATGAACGAAATCATTCAGACTTTCAGGAGGTATAATTACGAAATTATTTCTGAACACCAGGAAGATACTTATATCAACAGCCTGAAAGAGCGTTCTGATTATTTAGACAAATACCTTAATATATAGCATTGTTTGTTGATTCGGTTAATTGTTTAATCGTTTTGACAAAAAAATTACGATTAAACAATTAAACAAAAATTGATTAAACATCAGATGAAAGTAGCCATTTACGGACAATATTATCAAAACAGTACCGAGCCTATCATAAAAGATATTTTCTCGTTTTTCCATTCGAATCATGTTGAGATGGTCATTGAAGAAAATTTCCTGAAGATGCTTTATGAAAAGGAGCTCGTCAACAATGACTACACGACTTTTTCACAGAGTACTTCTTTAGATGATAGCTTTGAAATGTTGATTAGTATTGGAGGTGACGGAACTATCCTGAGAGCTGCCACCCTGGTTCGTAATTCGGGCGTTCCTATTCTCGGAATTAACGCAGGACGCTTAGGATTTCTGGCTACAGTACAAAAGGAAAACATTGACAGCTTTTTGCAATTCGTAATCGATAAAAACTACACCACCTCAGAAAGAACATTGTTGAGTTTGACCTGTGAACCGGAAAACGATGCAATTGCAGAAATGAATTTTGCCATGAACGAAGTTACCGTCAGCAGAAAAGACACCACCTCGATGATTACTGTCGAAACGTACCTGAACAATGAATATTTAAATTCTTACTGGGCTGACGGATTAATCATATCGACACCAACAGGATCTACAGGATATTCCTTAAGCTGTGGAGGCCCGTTATTAACGCCCGACGTAAAAAGCCTGGTCATTACACCAATTGCCCCTCACAACTTAACCGCAAGACCACTTGTTATCCCGGACGACACCGAGGTAAAACTTCGCGTTTCGGGAAGAGAAGACCAATATCTGGTTTCGCTTGATTCCAGGATTTCTTCCGTAAAAAACGAATCCATCCTCACGATTAAAAAAACAGATTTTAAAATAAAAATGGTTGAAATTCCAGGCGAAACTTTCCTGAAAACCTTAAGAAATAAATTGCTTTGGGGAGAAGATAAGAGAAATTAATCTCTTTTCTGATTCGCAGCTATACGATTATAGTACTTTTTCCCGTTCTGCCTGTAGTGAATCTTCATTAAATGTCTCAAAATCATAATGTAAATTGAAAAAAAAGCACATTTAACTAAACAAACGTTGATTCGTATTGATAATTATTATATTTGCACGCAATTTTTAATTAAATGAAGAAAATTTTTAATTTATTGTTATGTTTTTTCCCCTTCATTACACTGAACGCTCAAATACATGAGATCGGTGTTTTCCTTGGCGGAAGTAACTTTGTTGGTGACGTAGGAAATACAAGTTATGTTTCTCCTGAGAAACCGGCATTTGGTATTTTGTATAAGTGGAACAAAAGCCCGCGCCATTCCTATCGCTTCTCGTATACACAATCCGGCATTACCGGAAACGATCTTGATTCGGAAGAGACGGGACGCAGCAGAAGAGGTTACAGGTTCAAAAACAACATTAAAGAACTTTCTGCCGGCCTAGAATTTAATTTCTTCGATTTTAATCTTCATGATTACCATCCAAAAATTACACCTTATATATATTCGGGATTGAGTTTCTTTACTTTTGATGAATTATATGTATTAGGGGGAAAAACGATAAAGGATAAAAATTCGAACTCCATTGCTATACCTATAATATTAGGTATAAAATCGAATATAACTCCTAATTTAATTTTAGGAGCTGAAGTGGGTGCCCGCTATACGTTTACGGATAATATTGACGGAAGTAATCCGGATAATGAAAGCTTAGCGCTTCGACGTTTTGGAAATTTAAATAATAATGACTGGTATGTCTTTTCAGGTATCACTTTAACTTATACCTTTGGACAAAAACCTTGCTATTGCGCAGAATAATAAAATGAACTTACTAGACTCTATAGATCAAACAAATTTACCCAAACATCTGGCCATTATCATGGACGGAAATGGCCGTTGGGCCAAACAACAAGGTTTTTTAAGGGCATTTGGCCATGAAAACGGGACAAAATCCGTAAAAAAAACGATTACAACCTGTGCCAAACTGGGCATTGAGTATTTAACCCTGTATGCTTTTTCAACAGAAAACTGGAATCGTCCTAAACTCGAAGTTGAAGCACTGATGAAAATACTAATCAATTCCTTAAAAAAAGAGCTGGTTACTTTGCAGGAAAACAACATCAGACTAAATGCTATCGGTAATCTTGACAAATTACCAAAATCGGCTCAAAAAGAACTTTTGGATGTTATTGAAAAAACAAAAAACAATACACGTCTTACGCTAACGCTGGCTTTAAGTTACGGATCACGAGAAGAATTGGTAAATGCTGTGAGAATCATCAGTGATAAAGTTAAAAATAATATAATTTCAATAGACACTATTGACGATTCAATTATAAATGAGCATCTTTACACGCAAAATTTACCCGACGTAGATTTATTAATACGAACAAGTGGAGAACATAGAATAAGTAACTTTTTGCTCTGGCAGATTGCCTATGCAGAATTATATTTTACTAATGTCTTGTGGCCAGACTTTAAAGACCAGGATTTATATGAGGCTATTATTAGTTATCAAAAAAGAGAACGTAGATTTGGAAAAACCAGTGAACAAATTAAATAATTTTTTAGTGTTACAAAAAAGAATAAAAATAGTCCTTACCCTACTTGTTTTGGGGAGTTTTTCACAAATAAAAGCACAAGATAAAGTTCCTTTTGATCAGGGAAAAAAATATATTCTTGCTAAAGTCTCTGTCGTTGGTAAAATAAGCTTCAATGAACAAACTGTTGTTACTTTTTCGGGGCTTCAAAAAGGACAGGAAATAACTGTTCCCGGAGAAGAAATCAGTGGTGCCATTAAAAAATTAGGCAAACTTGGCCTGTTTGATGAAATTGCTTTTTATGTAAATAAAGTCGAGAACGACAGTATTTACCTGGACCTTGATATCATTGAACTTCCGAAACTAAATGAAGTTAAATTTGTTGGTATTAAAAAGAGCAAAGTAGAAGGACTTATTAAGGATAACAATTTGACCAAAAGCAAAATTGTAAACGAAAACTTAATTACAACTACCAAAAATTACATCGAAAATAAATATAAAAAAGATGGATTTTACAACACCAAAGTTACTATAACAACTACTCCGGATACCACTTCAGGAAATCAGGTGAATATGCTTGTAAGAGTAGACAAGGGTGATAAAGTAAAAATCAGCAGTATCGATTTCATTGGCAATACACAGCTTACGGATAACAAACTAAGGGCTGCCATGAAGGATACGAAGCAGAAAAATGTACTTCGCATTTTAAAATCTTCAAAGTTTATTCCTGAAAAATACAAAACCGACTTAGAAAAAGTAATCGCTACCTATAAAGAAAAAGGATATCGCGATGCCCGTATTATTTATGACTCTGTTACTTATAACAAAGACAAAAATATGCTTGCCATTAAGATTAAAATGGAAGAAGGAAACAAATACTATTTCGGAAATATTAAATTTTTAGGAAATACAGTTTACTCTGATCAGTTGCTGAACCGTTACTTAGGTATTAAAAAAGGAGAAGTTTACAACGGTGTCCTTCTTGAAAAAAGAATTGCCGACAAAACAAAACCGGATGCGGAAGATATTACCAATTTATATCAGAACAACGGTTATTTATTTTCGAACATCAATGCTGTAGAAGTAAAAACAGTAAATGATACTATCGATTTTGAAATCAGAGTTACAGAAGGTCCTATCGCCTATTTTAATAAAATAACGGTTGTTGGAAACGACAAAACAAATGACCACGTAATTTACCGTGAGCTCCGAACTAAGCCAGGCGAAAAATACAGTAAAGAACAACTGGTACGAACCATTCGTGAAATCGGACAATTAGGATTCTTTGATCCTGAAGCGATCGATCCGAAATTCAAAAATGTAGATGCCGGTGCAGGAACTGTTGACATTGAATACAATGTTATTGAAAAAGGATCCAGCCAGGTTGAACTTCAGGGAGGTTATGGCGGTGGAGGTTTCATTGGGACCTTAGGATTATCATTTAACAATTTCTCGGCACGAAATATATTCAAAAAAGAAGCCTACAAACCATTACCTATGGGAGATGGTCAAAAAGTTTCACTTCGTTTACAGGGAAGTACTTACTTCCAAACGTACAGTGTATCGTTTTCAGAGCCCTGGTTTGGAGGAAAAAAACCGGTACAATTTAGTTCTTCTATATCGTACAGTAAACAATACTTAAACAATTATGTTACCAGAGATGTAGATAAAAGCAAAAGTTTTAACATCCTGACTTTACAAGTTGGTCTTGCAAAAAGACTTACTGTGCCGGATGATTACTTCGTACTATCACAATCTATAAGTTACCAGCATTATGATCTGAACAATTATAATACAGGATTGTTTACCTTTGGTAACGGAGCGTCAAGAAATTTAGCGTACACGATCGGAATTTCAAGAAGTAATAAAGGGGTTAACCCGATATTCCCGACTTATGGTTCGGAGTTTAGTATTTCTGCAAAAGTTACACCTCCGTATTCATTATTTAATGGTATTGATTATTCAAAACTGGGAGATCAGAAAGAATATAAAAGAACCGCTGATGCAGATGCGACTCAAGGTGATGCAAATGGTATAGTGATCAGAAAAGGGGATTATCTTGATGCAAACGGAAATAAAGTAAACACGTTTCAGGAAGCTGCTGCAGATCCTGCAAAAGTAGATCAGAAAAAATACAATTGGTTAGAATACTATAAAGTTAAGTTTAAAGCAGACTGGTATACTAAAGTGTATGGCAAGTTGGTTTTAAGAACATTAACCGAGTTCGGTTTCTTAGGAGCCTACGACCAGTCAAGAGGTTTAGTGCCATTTGAGCGTTTCTATTTAGGAGGTGATGGTATGGCCAATTATTCAATGGACGGTAGAGAGACTATCCAGTTAAGAGGTTATCCAAACAATTCATTGACACCAATTATTGAAGACAAAACAGATTCTAGATACGGACAACAAATTGGAGCAACAATTTATAATAAATTCTCCATGGAGTTAAGATATCCAATTACGCTAAAATCATCGGCATCTATTTATGCATTGACGTTTTTAGAAGCAGGTTCATCTTATCCAACGTTTAAAGATTATAATCCATTTGATCTGAATCGTTCAGCTGGTGTTGGTTTACGTGTATTTATGCCGGCATTTGGATTACTGGGTATTGATTTCGGTTATGGTTTCGATGCTCTACCAGGATCTGTTACCAATAAAGCAAATGGTTGGGAAACACACTTTATCATTGGACAACAATTTTAGAGAAATAACGTTTGGTTAAAAATCATCAAATAAAGTTATGTTATGAGAAGACAATTTTTATTTATATTTTTAGCCTTGATTGTAGCTAATACAAGTCAGGCACAGACAAGATCGACAAGGATTGGCTACATAGATATGGAATATATCTTAGAAAATGTCTCTGATTATAAAGAAGCAACAGCCCAATTGGAGCTAAAAGCTCAAAAATGGAAACAAGAAATTGAATCCAAAAAATTAGAAATCAATACGCTTAAGGAAAATCTTAAAGCCGAAAAAGCTTTACTGACCAAAGAGCTGATTGACGAAAGAGAAACGGAAATTAAGTTTCTGGAAACAGAAATGTTAGATTATCAGCAAAAGCAATTTGGAGCTGACGGAAATTTAATCCGACATAAAACTGCTTTGGCAAAACCAATTCAGGATCAGGTTTTCACAGCCGTTCAGGATATTGCTGAGGCCAAAAATTATGATTTTGTTTTTGATAAATCCGCTGATTTGACAATGCTTTTCAGCAACAAAAGATTCGACATCAGTGATCAGGTTATTCGTGTCTTAAACAGAACCGATAAACGTGAACAACTGACAAAAAAACAGCTGAAAGAGCAGGAAGCAAAAGAAAACATTGAAAATGCGATTGATGAAAATCCTGCACTGAAAGACAGACAGAAAGTACTGGATGACAGAAAAGCCGCAAGGGAAAAATTAATCCAGGACAGAAAACTCGAACAGGAAGCAAAGAAAAAAGAATACGACGATAAACGAAAAGCAATAGCAGCAGAAAGAGAAGCCCGAAAAAATGGCACGGTTTCTGAACCAGCTAAAACAGACGGCACTACTGCTAAGCCGGTTGAGACAACAGAGCCAAAAACAACAACTGTTGAACCACCAGCGACCAGCAGCAAAGCAGAAGAAAGACAAAAGCTTTTCGAACAGCGTAAAAAGGAATTGGAAGAAAGGAAAAAGAAGATTTTAGAAGAAAGAGAAGCGGCTAAAAAAGCAAAAGAAGCCGAAACACAAAAAACAAATACGACCAATAATTAATTAATATTTTAAAAATGATGAAACAAATCAAAACTTTACTAATTGCTGCTATTCTAATGTTAGGAGCGAGTAATTCAATGAACGCACAAGCTAAGGTAGCTCATGTTGATGTTAGCGAGATTATGTCGAAAATGCCTGCAATGCTTGACGCTCAAAATCAACTACAAAAATTAAGTGGTACATATGATACTGAATACAAAAAAATGGTTGATGAATATCAGGTAAAAATTAAAAAGTACGAAGCTGAAGCTGCTACTGTAACTGAAGCTGTAAACGGTGACCGTTCTAAAGAAGTTCAGGACATGCAAAAAAGAATTGTTGACTATAGAGACAATGCGCAAAAAGAACTACAACAAAAAGAAACTGATATCGTAAAACCATTAATGGAAAAAGTAAGAGCTTCTATCCAGAAAGTTGGAAAAGCGAAAGGTTTCCAATATGTATTAGACGGTTCTACACTTTTATTAGCTGATGGTCCAAACATTACTGCTGATGTAAAAAAAGACTTAGGATTCTAAGAGACACAAAATCTTTATTATAAAAAACGGCTCAGCTTTTTAAGTGTGAGCCGTTTTTTATTTTCCACAAAACTTCTGTAGTATCTCTATTTAAAAACAGATTCTAACCTGGTTTTTTATTTTGGTTTAATACTATTTTATTTAAAATCCGGATTGTAGCGAAAGGTAGAAATATGTAACTTTGTTGTATGACGAATAACAATCCTATAGGCGTTTTTGATTCCGGCATTGGAGGAACTTCCATCTGGAGCGCCATTCACGAACTGCTTCCGAACGAAAAAACAATTTATTTAGCCGATAGCAAAAATGCCCCTTATGGTCAGAGAACCAAAGAGGAAATTGTTGCCTTAAGTAAAAAAAATGTTGATTTTTTAATCGCAAGCAATTGCAAACTAATTGTGGTGGCCTGTAATACCGCTACTACAAATGCCATTCGTGAACTTCGTGAAGCATATGATATTCCTTTTATCGGAATTGAACCTGCCATAAAACCTGCCGCCAATAACTCCAAAACACAGGTTATAGGCATTTTGGCTACACAGGGTACACTGAACAGTGAGTTATTCAACAAAACAGCCGAAATGTTCCAGAACACTACCATAATTGAACAGGTAGGTCACGGACTTGTTCAGCTTATTGAAGACGGTAATCTTAATTCACCGGAAATGACGCAATTGCTGGAAACCTACCTGCGACCAATGATCGATGCGAATATTGATTACCTGGTTTTGGGCTGCAGTCATTATCCGTACCTCATTCCACAGATTAAAAAAATCCTTCCTGAGCATATTCAGATTATAGATTCCGGAGAAGCCGTTGCCCGTCAGACACAAAATGTACTGCGCGAGAAAGCAGGTCTTTCGGACGGAGAAAAAAGTGAGCCTGTTTTTTATGTTAATTCAGACCCTTCCGTTTTAAACGATATCCTGGGAAATAAATATAAGGTGATAGAAAAGGATTTTTAAATCCCTAATCAAATTTTCGCTTGACGAACCAAATTCCATCCAAAGATAAGTTGAGCGATAATTTGTGATAATTTTCTTTGATAAGGCCATCTGATACGCTCCCTCTCTGCCCATAGGAATATGAGATATTCAAAGCCGAAAAAGTATTCTCGATTGGCAGTGAAAGTCCGACGGAAATGGCCACATTGTTGACTCGTTTACCATCAACTTCGAGATAACCGGTGTCAAAATTTGCACCTGCTGAATATTGAATTTTATCCCAGTACTTTCTCGTATCTTTTTTTGCCTTAAAGATAAGTCCCAACGCAAACCTGTCCTGATTTACAAAAGTTCCGAATAGCTCCGATTGATTCGTATCATTCCAAAGACTTTTTTCATAATCAAAGGTCATATTCAGATTGTTCCTGAAACGTTTGCTGATTCCTATACCAATTTCCAAGGGCAGATAATAATCATCAGCATCCGAAACCTGATTAGATTCAAAAATAGTTTCGATTTCATCAGTGATACTTTCGGCACTCTGCACCTTTGTAGCCTTTACCCTGCTGGGTGCTTTAAAAGTTGAAGCGATCGTAAAAGTCGAATCAATTTTATACTGGGCTCCCAAAGTGGCCCGCACGCCATGATAGCTTGTTTCTTTATGAATGGTGGTAAGGGAATTCGAAATCAGGTAACTCCTTTCATCTGTCGTATTTCCAAACAGCCATGTTGCAGAAAGACCTAATGAAACCTTATTCCCGAATCGGTATCCGTACGAAAAATCAAAATTATTTAATCCTCCTGAACCTGCTGCAGTTAAATAATACGATTCCTGACTGTTCTCGATAGGCAGTTTTAAATTAGAAATTTTAAATGCTGCACTGGAATACGGCCTCAAAGCAGCACTAAATCCCGAGTTTTTGGTTACCGGAAAAGCAAAAGCAATATGCGAAAACTGAAAATTATTCCTCTTTTCCGATCTTGAAGAACTCTGATAAGTAGTGGCTATCGCTTTTCCGCCAATATCAAACATAAAATGATTTAAAGGCATATATCCTAAAGAAGCAGGATTGAGGTTATTGATAAAATTTTCCGACGGCAGCGCTATTCCCGAAGATCCTATAGAAGGAATGGCACCAAAATCTGAATCATACAAACTGCCTAAACCATATAAGGAATAAGGCGAACTTGAAATACTTTGGGAGAATGAGCTCAGCGACATTAAAATGAAGCAACTAAAAAAAACTATTTTATTTTTCATTTAATAAGTGATGTAATAAATTTTCAGCTGGATTTTATTGTTCAAATGTTTTTGGTCCCCCAAAACAATTCTGTTTACAGCTTTATTAATTCCGGGCAATGTTAAAATCAAAGAAGATCTTGAAGCAGATTGTTTTAGAATTTCCTTCTGCAGAAAATTTCCAATGCGAAATGAATAGCCCATATTTTCATTAAACTCGTCACTCTTTTTATTCAATATGCCATATACAGCATAGCCTGCGGGATTTAATAATGTACCGCTGATCCTATTTAGGTTATCAGCTACATTTACCTGTATTGAATCGGCCAGAGGATATTGTTCTGAAAACGAATTATTGACCGGTTTTAAGACCAATTCGGCGTCTACAATTGCTCCCTTATCTGCAATGTATTTGAGCTGTTTGATGTTGGGAAAATCTATTCTGCACGCCACTCCGGTTCCTGATTGTACAAATCCCTGCCTGTTGGTTAATGAACTGGAGAGTTTACTGCTTGAAACCGGCAGGTTCTGAAGTATAGTGCCGGATTTATCCAGTGCAATGGAATTAAATTGTTTTCCTGTATCGGTAATTACAAAATCTATGTACAACGATTTTTCGTCGGCGCTCTGGTATTTTGAATAATACATCCTGACCACGCTCGTACCGGGATTAAAACCAATAATACTCGCAGAATCAGAACCGGAAGGCACAAGAACTAATCCTTTTAAATATTCTGTAAAACTGGTAAAATCGGTGATTTCCCTCTTTTTTATTCTTTGAAAAATATCTGATCCGAAAACAGGATCCATTTTTATATTAATAGAATCTTTTTCAACAGGTCTGGGTTTGTACGAAATAGAACCCAGGCTTGCTGCAGCATAACTTAAAGTCGAGTTGTTATAGAAATTATCGTCATCTGTATTGGGCTTTATTTTCTGAAGTACCCGATGAATACCAAAGGTCTGCACTTTGGTCGTATCTCCGTAAAAATAATTATTGTACTTTAAGATCATGGAAATTGAATCAAAAACATAATTCACCGCTTCTGTGTCAGATCCTGCACCTGGCAGTGAATAGGAATCCGATTCTAATTGAAAATAACCATCTGATTTTACTTTTCCGAAAATGGGATCATCATAATTGCCTACCAGGATCCTGCTTTGCCCTGAAGTAACCAATGAATCAAAATTGATCGTTGACATTTCGACTGTAACCGTATCAATTAAAATGACCTTATTATTTACAGCCAGATAATCCGAGCCTACAACGAACTCTCCCGCATCCGTATCTGTTCCGCACGAAAATAAAGTGAAAGCAAAAAACAACATTAATATAAACTTGTGCATAATCATATTTTTGAACAAATATAAATGCCCCTCTTCTGCATCACACCATAACATATACAGTCCGGCCTTTTTGGACTATAAAAAGCAAAAAAACATCTATAACAGGTTTGTACCGGCAAATAGATCATTCAGCCATAAAAAAGCCTGTTTAGTCTATCAAATGGTGCCATACATATATCTTCTTTTTTTTTAAAACATTAGGCACCTACTTTTGAGCCAATAATTAAGTAATGAAAACAAGGCTTTTAATTGGTTCGCTTTTTTTGATTTCATTTTACAATATGAAAGCGCAGCAAAATTTTTCTGCAGCAATGAATGTAAAAACAGAACCGACAGCAAAAATTGATTTTAATCAAACGAATGTTGTACTGGCATTCCACAAAGAAATTAGTACAGCCAATACCATAACAAATACAGTAGCGTACACGAATTTGAAAGTAAATGATGAATCAGGAAGTTTTATGACATTGGAAAGCCCGGATCAATTGAACGGCCTGCAAAACAAATTTGAAATCACACATAAGTTTTCAAATACAACAAAGTTAAATGTTGCCGTAACCCCTACTCTGAATTTTCAGCAAAATATTGACGCTTCTGATTTTTCGATTCTGGGCAGTTTTGAAATCAGGCAGCAACTGAATTCAAAGACAAGCATTAATATCGGAGCTGCCAGAACAACTGCCTTTGGATATCCTAAGTTCATTCCCACGCTGTCGTTACGTTATAAAGCAAACGATAAAAGTGATTTGCTGATCGGATTTCCGGATTCCGGATTCTATTATTCCAATAATATTCGAAATACGTTCAGCCTGACCAATAGCTTTAACGGTAGTTTTTACAATCTGGATCATTCGCCTGCTCTGGCTGAAAATGCTTCCAAAGTTAGTATGTCGCAAATTACGTCTGCTTTCGAATATGAAAGAAATGTAGACAAAAACTGGTTTATAAACCTGAAGGCCGGATATGATTTTAATAAAAAATACAATCTTATCGACAACGACAATCATAACGTCTATGATTTTAATACCGGTAACGGATACATTTTAGGAATTGGGATCAAATACAAACAATAAATAAATTTAATACACTATGAATACTCTGAAAAAAGGAATATTATTCGCGGCACTGCTTTCCAGCCTGTTTTTTATAAGCTGTAGTAACGACGATGACGATGATGATTTAATTGGAAACTGGATCAAAAAATCATCCTTTGATGGTCCTGCAAGATCCAGTGCTGCCAGTTTTGTTATTGGAGACTATGCTTATGTAGCTACCGGCTATACAGGAGATGAATATTTAAAAGATTTATGGGCTTATAATTCAGCAGGGGATTACTGGGAACAAAAAGCAAATTTCACAGGTATTGGAAGAAGTTCTGCTTCAAGTTTTACACTAAACGGCAAAGGATATGTTGGTCTTGGCTATGACGGAACTAACAAACTAAAAGATTTTTATCAATATGATCCTTCGAGCAACAGCTGGACCCAGAAAACGGATTTTGCAGGTACGGCAAGATATGCTGCTGTAGGTTTTCAGGCAGGCGGGAAAGCGTATTTTGGAACAGGTTACGACGGGAATTATCTAAAAGATTTCTACAGATATGACGATCAGACCAATACCTGGACGCTTATGAACGGATTTAGCGGTAACAAAAGACGTAACGCTGCTGTGTTTGTAATTGATGATAAAGCGTATTTAGCAACGGGAATCAACAACGGCGTATATCAGGAAGACTTTTGGGAATTTAATCCTGCTACGGATGTATGGACCCGAAAAAGAGACATCGACAAAGACACTGATGATGATGACTCCTACAATGATGAATATTCTATTGTTCGCTCTAATGCATCCGGTTTTGCATTAAACGGATTGGGATATATTGTTGGCGGAGAAGGCTTAAGTACCATTTGGGAATACAATCCGTCAACTGATCTTTGGACTGAAAGAACGGCTATGGAAGGTGCCTCACGGACAGATGCGGTTGGTTTTACCATCAACAACCGAAGTTTCTATATGTTAGGAAGAATAGGATCCACTTATTATGATGATGCCTGGGAATTTAAACCTTTAGAGGAACAAAATGATGACGATAACTAATACCAAAATATTCTTCCGGTACCTCCGGAAGAATATTTTATTTATTTTTCTTGTTTTACAGCTGACAGCCTGTACCAAAAGCAATAAATTAAAAACGGAAGCCTTCAAAACAACTTCGGGATGGGGATATACTATTGCGTATAAAAATAAAATTATCATCAGACAATCTGTTATTCCGGTAATCAACGACTCGAAAAGCTTTTCTACAGAAGAAGATGCACTTAAAGTGGGAAACCTGGTCGAAAACAAACTCAGCCACAACAGATCGCCCACGGTAACCAAAAATGATTTAATTTTATTAAAAATAAAATTCTAAATGAACATAGGTGCCATAAAAAATACCAGCTCAAACAAAATCCTGTTCCATGTTATCATATGGGTTTTCTTCATATTGACTTCACTGATTCAGTTTTACGAGAGTCCGTTTACCATCAACAATGACTTTTATGTACAATGGCTTACAGGTATTATTTTGTTTTACTTGAATTATTTTTATTTGGTACCGGTGTTGCTTTTAGAAAAAAAATACTGGCTCTATTTTGTTTTTGTTCTGGCATTAATCACCCTTTTTATGATTATAAGGATCAATTATTTTATGCCTGAGTTCAGACACACCAGGCCTCTCAGAATGATGCCTCCGCCCGACAGCATAAATTTATACCTGAAAGGCCACCGGGTTAGATCAGTCATGGCAAAACAGCCTTTGTTTTTTAAGATTGGCCCTTCTCTTTTTTATATTTTGATTATCACGATTAGTGCTATTATCAGAACACTAACTGAATTTTATAACAACCAGCAAAACAAATTAATTGCCGAAACGCACAGGACGAATACTGAATTGATTTATTTGCGAAAACAAACCAATCCGCATTTTTTATTCAATTCATTAAATAGTATTTATTCACTGGCACATAAGAAATCTGATTTGGTCCCTGATGCCATCGTGACATTGTCTGAATTAATGCGCTATATGCTGTATGAAACAGACAATCAAACGGTGGCTTTAGAAAAAGAAATAAACTACATTCAGAATTACATCGAATTGCAAAAACTCAGGCTTAACAACATCGAAGACATTGTGATAAATGTTCATGGCGATACCCGGCATCAGTTCATTGAACCTTTACTATTGATTTCTTTTGTAGAAAATGCGTTTAAATACGGTACCGATTACAAAGGTGCCGCCCATGTAAAAATCAAAATTTTCATATTAGACAACAACCTTGATTTCTGGATCGAAAACACAATTGAAAATTATGTGAAAGACCCTGAAAATTCAGGAATCGGATTGGTGAATATTCAAAACCGCCTGGACTTACTTTATCCGAATGCACACGAACTGAACATAAGCCAGGACAATAAATTCTATCGTGTACATTTAAATTTAAAATTAGACAGTATTCAGACCACAATAAACTAAGAACGTTATGGACAGAAAAAAGTTTATCCGAAATGGTATTTTAGGAATTGCTTCATTAGCAACCGCTGCCAAATTATTAGAATCCTGTTCTAAAGATGACAGCAACACCAGAGACAATGTCTTTTCTGACAGCTTAGCAAATGAAACAGCAACTCTAACTTGCAATTTAACAGACGGTTATACACTGAGCAAAACAATTACCGTAAACGGCTAATTTAGGCGTAAAGTGCATTTTATGAAAACTTTAAAACTTATTTTAGGGGTTTCAAACTACTTTTGAGCACCAAAACAAATTTAAGAATCTAATTTCAGGCAAATGAAATGTGTAATTATAGACGATGAACCGCTAGCGGTCGAATTATTAGAAGATTTTGTGAGAAAAATAGATTCGCTTGAATTGGTTAATACATTCAACAATGCGATCGATGCTGTTTCTTTTATCAATCAGAACAATGTCGATCTGATTTTTCTGGACATACAGATGCCGCATTTCTCCGGAATTGAATTTCTGAATACCATAGAAAAAAAACCTCTGATTATTTTTACAACTGCCTACTCCGATTATGCTGTTGAAGGCTTCAATCTTGGCGCGGTGGATTATTTGGTAAAGCCAATTCCTTTTCACCGCTTTTTAAAAGCCGTCGTGAGGGCACAACAGATTTTAAATCCGGCTGCGCCAATTCAAACTATTGCGGAAACCACTTCAGCTCCGGAATCAGAACAGGATTTTATGTTTGTAAGAGCTGAATATGAAAATGTAAAAATGAATTTTTCAGATATCTTATTTATCGAAGGCCTCAAAGATTACGTAAAAATCTATACCACAGATAACAAATTTACACTGACCTTAATCAGCTTAATAAAATTGGAAAATTTACTTTCCAACAAAGGGTTTTCGAGAATTCACCGCTCGTATATCATCAATATAAAACATGTAAAATCAATACAAAAGAATAAAGTTTTGATTAGTGATAAACGAATTCCGATTAGTGAAAGCTACAAAAATGCCTTTTTTGAGAAAATCAATTTATAGTTTAAAAATAAATTCCAATTTTCAAATTCCAAATCCCAATAAACGTAAAGCCTTGGAATTTGGAATTTGAAAATTGGAATTTGAAATTTAATACTTATTATTCGTCTTTAAACCAGCCCGAATACATCACATAATTATTAGAAATACGTTCGATTTCTCCTGCGAAGTCAGACTGATCAATTTCTTTTACTTTTTTTGCGGGTACACCTGCATAAATGCTTCCTGAAGTGACCACTGTATTTTGTGTTAAAACCGCTCCGGCTGCAATAATAGAATTGCTTTCTACTACACAATTATCCATCACGATAGCTCCCATTCCGATTAAAACATTATCGTGAATCGTACAGCCGTGAACAATAGCATTATGGCCTATTGAAACATTATTCCCTATGATGGTAGGATGTTTTTGATAGGTACAATGAATAATGGCACCATCCTGTATATTTACTTTATTTCCGATTTTAATAAAATGTACATCACCACGGATTACAGCATTAAACCAAACACTGCAGGAATCGCCAAAAGTAACGTCGCCGACAATAGTTGCGTTTTCGGCCACATAGCAATCCTCAGGAATTGCCGGTGATTTTCCGTTTACAGATTTAATTAACATAACAAAAGATTTTTAATTAATAGCCGGACAATTACAGTCGTAACGCTCTTTTTTACAAAACAAGTTGACACCTAAAGTAATCTGATGATAACCGCCGGTATCAAATTTCACATCTCCCGTAACCTGGGAATAGGTGTAAGCAAACATGAAGTTTTTATAATTTACACCTATAATTGGTGTAATATATTGTAATTTTTGAGAAGCAACCCCATTTCCGGCACTATATTGTGCGCCATCAAAGCTTCGTCTGTAGGATAATGCAGCCCATAAACTTCCAAAATCCATGTTTTTATAGGCTTTTAAATTTACATCTATCGATTTTTGCTTGGTCTCATCAAATAATTGAAATAAAACCGATGGCTCCCAGGTGATGCTTTCACTTTTTCCAAAGACATATCCGGCACTCAACAGATACTTTCTCAGATTATTGCTTTCATATTCTGTATACAATTCCCTTCTGGTTTCTATAACGCCCTGAACAGTGGCATGAGCATAAAAATTCAAATAATTATAGGAAGCTCCAAAATCGACATTGAAATAAGAATCTTTCTGAATCGATCCGAAAACAAGAGGATCAAAAGTTGCTCCGAATTGCGTTTCGTCCAACTGACTTTGAATTACCCCGCCGCTGATACCAAAAGAAAGCTGATTCAAATCGACTTCATCTCTCGAAAACATAATGTGGTGCGCGTAAGTAAGCTTTAGTCCTTTTTGGGAGTGGTATCCATTTTTGTCATTAAAGACAATGATTCCGGCTCCTGAGCGCTCTCCTATCCTTCCATTAAAGCTTAAAGTCTGAAGAGAGGGCGCATCTTCCTGGCCAAACCATTGTTTCCTGGCTGTCAATCGTATTTTCGCACAATTGGCAGCTCCTGCCATTGAAGGGTGGATTAGATAATAATTATCGGATAAATAGTCTGAATAAACTGGAATGCCTTCTTGTGAATAAGAGTATAAAGAGGTAACCAAAAAAATAAATAAAACCTTGATTCTAAATTCCATAAAGGCAATTTTGTTTAAATATATTTTTGACTCTTCTATTTTAATACGATTAATTGCAAAAGAGTCTTAATTATTTTATTAAAAAACCAAATATAGGTATTAGTAGAAAATAACTTTACTAAATTTGCCAAAAAATACAACTCATGACAAAAATCACTATAAAAGAAACTCAAAATCCAACGATCTTAAAGTTTGAATTTGAAGATTTCATTACTCAGAATCAAAATTTTGAATTTAAAAATATCGATGAGGCAAGTGCTTCCCCACTGGCACAGCAGCTATTCTATCTTCCGTTTGTAAAAACAGTGTACATCTCGGGTAATTTTATTGCTATTGAACGATACAGTATTGTAGAATGGGATGACGTAAAAGATGCGGTTGCCGAGCAAATTGCGTCATTTGTTGACAAAGGTGGTGTGATTATAAAAATCGACGAAAACGCTGCTAAAAAACAGCCGATTACGGTTTATGGCGAATCAACTCCGAATCCTTCGGCGTTAAAATTTGTCGTAAGCAGGATGCTGACCAGAAACGCTGTAGAATACAAAAACATCGATCAGACGGCTTCTTCTCCACTGGCAAAGGAATTGTTTAAATTCCCATATGTGAAAGAGGTTTTTATTGATGAAAATTATATTTCAGTAACAAAATATGATATCAACGACTGGCAGGAAATCACACTTGAAGTCAGAACTTTTATCAAACAGTTTATCGAAAACGGCGGAACCGTTTTAGACGAAACGTTAATCGAAGTTGCCACTAAAAACGACATCACCAAAGATGAAGCTTTTGACAAGTTAGACGTGACTTCCCAGCAAATTATCAATATCCTGGAAGAATATGTAAAACCTGCAGTAGCAGCTGACGGAGGAAATATTGCTTTTGATTCCTATAACGAAAATGACAAGACCGTAAAAGTAATTTTACAGGGTGCCTGCAGTGGCTGCCCTTCTTCTACTTTTACACTTAAAAGCGGTATCGAAAATATGCTGAAAAGCATGCTGAACGATGAAGCCATTAAGGTAGAAGCGATAAATGCATAAAAAAAGCAGTATATAAAACAGAAGCGTCTTTTAGTAAGGGCGCTTTTTTTATAACCGCAACAAGCGAAATAATTGACACTATTCTTCCTAAGGAATAAGAACTCATTTTTTCTTATAAAATAAATATAGCTATATTTGCACCATTAATACGCCTTCTCTTTGAGAAGGTTTTTTTATTCAAAAAAAACATGAACATTGATCCAAATCAGGTTAGCAATTACGTGACCAAATATGCTGATGTATTAGTTGATTATTCTTTGAAATTAGTTTCTGCCTTTATCATTCTGTTTGTTGGTATATACGCCATCAGATTAATAAACAGGATTATTACGAAGGTAATGATCCAAAGAAATTTAGATCCTACTTTAACAAAATTCCTTTCGGACATCCTGATATGGGCACTCCGAATTTTATTATTTGTAACTTTTATTTCAAAACTCGGAATTGAGACTTCTTCATTTGTTGCAATCTTAGGAGCTATGGGGCTTGCCGTTGGTTTATCCCTCCAGGGTTCCCTTTCTAATTTTGCAGGCGGAATGTTAATTATCGTTTTCAAACCATTCAAAGTGGGAGACACTATCGAGGCTCAGGGTGTGATCGCAACTGTAGCAGAAATTCAGATTTTCGTCACCAAAATGCTGACCGCAAACAATCAAACCGTTTTTGTACCGAACGGCGCCTTGTCAAATGGAACGATTATTAATTATTCGATGCAGGGAGAAAGAAGAGCCGATCTGACTTTTGCTGTTTCTTATGACTCCGATATAAAAAAAGCAAAGGAAGTGCTTTTGAATGTTTTAAACTCAAATCCTAAAGTCCTTAAAAAGCCGGAACCTGAGGTTTTCGTTAAAAACTTAACGGCAAGTTCTATTGAATTTTCCGTACGTCCCTGGGCTAAAAATGAAAATTACGGAATTGTTTTTTCTCAGACACTTGAAAATTGCAAAACGGCATTAGATGAAGCCGGAATTGCCATTCAGCCGTATACGCTTCAAAAATAAAATTCTTTTACTGTTTTTTAGATGGCGTAGTCATCATAAAATCTTTCAGATAATAAGGTTCAAAATAAGCGACATCAACAGTGTCGCTTATTTTGAATTTATCATAACTGATTTTACCCATTGCAGCTGCTGAAGGGTATTTGATATCTTCTAAAAAAATAAAATTCTCCTTAGTCAGGACTGGCTTGCATTTTTCGGCACAGTCACCCACAAAATAAACGGTTTCAGTAATATCCTGAAAAGAATTTTCATCGATTACTTCTGCCTGAACGGCTCTTTCTGTCTCTAATCCGGCGCTAAAAATGGCACTGTACACTTCCATTCTTCTGGCGTCCAGCATTGGAATAATCTTTCCGTCGGAAACTTTAGCCTGAGCAGCCAGAGTCAGTAAGGTGTCAACCGCAATCAACGGTATGTTTAATGCAAAACACAGGCCTTTTGCTGCAGAAACTCCAATTCGCAAACCCGTATAAGATCCTGGTCCCTGACTTACAGCTATTGCCGTCAGGTCATGAACTGAAATCCCTGATTCTGCGATAACTTCTTCAATAAAAACATGTAATTTTTCGGCATGCGAATATCCTTCTTCAGCAATTTCTTTGCATAAAACTGTTTCGCCATTTTTGGCAATTGCCACAGAACAATTTTTCGTGGCTGTTTCGATATTGAGAATAAAAGACAATAGATTTATTTTTTTAGTTGAATATTAACCTGAATTATTTCTTAGTAGTATCTGCTTTTTTAAGCTTTACCTTATCACCGGAATTCAAGTCCTTGGAAACCGTTGTGTAAGGCCCTGTGATTACAATATCACCTGGTTTCAGACCAGACATTACTTCTATATTGGTATCATCCTGAATCCCCGTTTTGATAATTCTGATTTTTGCCTTATCTCCCGATTTCACAAACACACATTCGAATTTTTTATCGCTTTTTGGTGCTGCTTTTTTATCTTCATTAGGATCTTCTACTTTAAAATCCTTTACCGCTGTGGTATCTGATTTTACAACAACAGAACTGATTGGCACTGCTAAAACATTCGATTTTGTTTTGGTAATAATATCAACAGTGGCCGTCATTCCGGGTCTGAAAGGCGAATACGCAGCAGGCTTGCCTTCCAACAAATCCTGATACGAATCTTTTAAAATTCTAATTTTAACCTTGAAATTTGTTACCTGATCTGATGTTAAGGTACTGCTTGCAGAGTTAGAAATACTGGTTACGGTTCCTTTAAATTTTTTCTTTAAATAAGCGTCAACTTCAACGTTTGCCTCGTCCCCGATTTTTATCTTTACGATATCATTTTCATTTACATCAACTTCAACTTCCATATTGTTAAGGTTTGCTACTCTCAACAACTCTGTTCCTGCCATTTGCTGCGTTCCTAAAACCCGTTCGCCAAGCTCTACATTCAATACAGAAATAGTTCCGTCAGCAGGAGCATAAATGGTAGTTCTGCCTAAGTTGTCTTTTGCTTCATTTACAGATGCAGCAGCACTTTGAACTGTAAAATAGGCATTTTGTTTCGTTGCTTTAGCGACTTCAAAAGAAGCAATTGCTTTATCCCAGTCTGACTTTGAAATAACGCCTTTATCATATAAGGTTTTATTTCGGTCGTAATTTGCTTTTGCCTCTTTATATGAGGCATCAGATTGTGTTAAACCTGCCTTTGTTCCAGACAGATTGGATACGGAACGATTATAGCTTGAGGTATATAAATCAGGATTTATTTTAACTAATAAATCTCCTTTTTTAACTACCTGGCCTTCTTTTACATTTAACAAAATAATCTCACCTGAAACTTCCGGCGAGATTTTAACTTCGATTTCCGGCTGGATTTTTCCTGTTGCGGAAACTGTCTCGATAATAGTCGAAGCGGTTACTTTTGAAACTTCTACTTCTTTTCCTTCATCCTTATTTCCTATTACTCCTGATTTCGAAAGACCAACTAAAACTGCAATAAGAATTATTGCACCGCCCAGTAAGAAATAAATTGTTTTTTTTGACATAGTAAATTATTTTGTGATAATTGGAATAATTGGAATTCCAAAGTAGAATTCAAGTATTTTAATTTTAAAAATATAATCGTATTTCGTTCTGATAACCTCTGATTGCGCATTGGTCAACAATGTTTGTGCCTGTGTAAAATCAAATGAGTTCATTAAACCTACATCGTATTTTTCTTTTGCATAATTGTACGCCTGCTGTCTTGCTTCTAAAGTTACCGTTGAAGATTCATAAGCATTTAAAGCTCCTTTAGCATCTGTAAAAGCGGTATAAACATTACGCTGCAAATCTAAACTTTTTTGCTCTAAATCTATTTTAGATCTTTCTAAACTTACCTTACTTTTTTCAACATTGTTTCTAACCGAAAAGCCATTAAAAATTGGAACAGAAAGCTGCAGTCCGAAAGATTGCCCTTTATTGTCATTAAACTGATCAAAAATTGGTGCTGCGCCGCCTAAAACCGGAGAATAATTTGGTTCTAAAACCGCCTGATTAGTTCCTTGTACATAACCTATCTGTCGCGTTGGATTGTCACTATTTAAGGCAGAACCTGTAATGATATCTGAATAACTTGCTCTCGTATTAAAATTATAAAAAGCGCTCAAAGTTGGCTGAAAGGCACCTTTTGCAATGATCACATTCCTTTCAGCGATTTCAAGATTAGTCTGTGCTAATTTTAATTCTGTTCTTGTTTCTTTTGCCTTATTATAAATTTCAATTGGAGTTTGTGCCAGGATATTGTTTTCATCTTTTACATCGGTATCGTCGATTACATCAAAATCAGCAAATTCTTTTAATTGTAATAACTGAGCCAAACTTAATTTAGAAATCAATACACTATTCTCTGCAACAATAATCGCTTGTTGATCTGTTGCTTCAGTAGCTTTTAAATCATACAAATCACCACGCGGAATTGTTCCGGCATTTACCATTTCTTCAGAACGGGCCAAGCGTTTCTGATCAATAGCCAGTTGCTCTTTTTTAACTTTTAAATTTTCTTTGTTGAAAAGAATTTCTAAAAATGCATTTGCAACATTCAGTGAAATATCTTCCTGCATTTTCGTCAATTGATATTGTGACGCTATGATAGCAAGTTTAGTTCTGCGAAGTATGTTTTGGTTTTGCAAACCTTTATAAACATCAACACCAACAGAAGCACCCACAGATGAATATTGAGTTGTTGAATTCTGAAGTAAACCTGTTGTAATATTCTGATTCAAACCAACGTTCCAGGAGTGCGAAGCATTTGCATTTACAGAAGGCAGGAAATTACCCAAAGCCCCTTTTTTATCAATAGCAGCATTTTTTACATCTAATTCTGATAATTTTATTGTGATATTATTATCTAATGCGTAGCGAACACATTCTTCTAATGTCCATTGTTTTGGCTGTGTCTGAGCCGATAAAAAGAACCCTGATAACAAAGCAAAGACAAGACTGTTATACTTATTTATTTTCATATATTTTGAATGAAGCGCAGTAAAGATACTACGCAAATTTAACATTTTTTAAAAACTGCAAAACCTCCTTTGTGTCGGGATTATTTTTTCTCTCCTTCAGTAATCAGACCCTGATTCCAGACTTTAATTTTATCTGATTTTTTGATTCCGCTTTTCACCTGAACGTAGATTCCGTCACTTACTCCCAAAACTAAATCTTTTCTTTGAAATTTCTGAGGAGCCGTTTCAATTTCAACATAAGGTTTTTGTGTTTTCTTGTCAAATTGCACAAGCGATTCTTTTATGGCCAGCACTTTATCGGCTTTTTCTAAAATAATAGAAGCATTCGCACTTAAACCTGCTCTGATAAAAGTAGCATCCCTGTTTTCCAGTGAAGCTTTTATTTCAAACTGAATCGCACCATTTTCTACCACGCCTTTTGGGGCTATATCGGTTAAAACGGCTTCAAATTTTTTGTTTTCAATAGCACCCACCGTAATTTCAATCGGCATTCTCTCCTTGATTTTACCAACCTCAGATTCGTCAATTTTTCCAACAAAAATCATTCTTCCCACATCGGCAACGCTGGCGATTGTAGTTCCTTCATTAAAATTATTACTCTCAATCACCTGGTTTCCTACTTTTACCGGAACTGCCAAAACCATTCCGTTTACCGTTGAGCGAATTAGCGTATTGGCGTAATTTCCCAATGAAGTTGTGGTTCCTGTTTTTACGATATCAAGACTTTGTCTTGCTGCTGAATAATTTTGTTTTGCCTGTGTATAAGCCAATTGTGCAGCATCAAAATCATTTGCCGAAATAACATCTTTATCGAACAGTGTTTTTTGTCTTTTATAAATTTTCTCCTGATTATCTAAAGCAATTTTTGCGGTTTGTACCTGATTTTGCGTACTGCTCACATTAGATACATTGGCCACAACCCTGATTTTTGCAATCATATCGCCTGCTTTGATTTTTTCACCTGCCTTAATATACACCTGCTCGATAATCCCCGAAATGTTTGGCTTGATTAGAACCTCTTCGTCGGGCTGAATATTACCTGTGGCAATCGTATTTTTTACAATCGTTTTAATTTCTGCTTTTTCAGTTTTGAAGACAATTGGTGACTCCTGATTTTTAGCGTATAAATAATATAAGGCGCCAAAGAAAACTAAAGCAATAAAAATTAAAATGGTTACAGTTACTCCTTTTTTCATTTGTTTTTGGTTTAATCGATTATTTTTGATTGATAATTTATTCTGTTCGTAAAGCATCAATAGGCTTTACATTAATTGCGGTCTGAGCCGGAATGAATCCCGCTAACAAACCAGATCCTACTAATATTAACAAAGCAACAAATACAACTCCTAAATCTACAGTTGGATTTGCAAACATGGTATCACTTCCGGGCGGCATCGAATCTAATATCATATTTAAAATTGCGATAACCCCGGTTGCGACGGCAATACCAAACATTCCTGAAATAATGGTCAGAAAAATAGACTCTGACAAAATCTGACCCCGAATTGCTGCGGGAGTTGCTCCCAGGGCTCTTCGGATTCCTATTTCCCTTGTACGTTCTTTAACTACAATCAGCATAATATTAGAGATTCCGATAACACCGGAAATAAGCACCAAAGTTCCTACAAAATAAGCAATGATTTTTAAAATGGAGAATAAACTTCGAACTTTATTGAACTGGTCATACAAATCAAAATTTCCAACGGCCCTGTCATCTGCCGGATTAACAGAATGAAGTGCCTTAATGATCTCTAAGATCTTAGGTTTTAACTCGGTTATGGAAGCGTCATCTTTTGCAGTAAGTGCCATCCAGCCTACTTTATCTCCGTAATTAAAAGCTTGCTGAAAAGTAGTAAACGGGATAAATATATTTTTTTGTTCCTGCTCTGCATTTCCGCCCTGCTGTTTAAAATTATAAACCCCGACAACCATAAAATTAATTCCGTTGATTTTTATATAGGTCCCAACCGCTTCTTCCTCTTTACCATACAATTCAGAAATAACACCTTTTCCGATCACCGCAATCTTTCGTTTTTCCAGAATATCCTGCTGATTTACAAAACGACCTTTAATGATATCCATCGGCTGCTGTTTAACGAGCTCCGGGTAATCACCATATATGGTAAAGGCTGAAGTTTTTGTACCACGAACCACGTTATTGGATCCGTTAAAATCTCCCAATTGATTTCGTGGAGAAACATATAATAAATCCGGCAAAGCTGCTTTTAAAGCCGCTACATCACTATTTCTAAAATTATATTTACGGGTTTTAGGCAATCCTTTATAGGCTTTTGATGTGGTCTGACTCCACATAAACATAGTATTGGTGGCAAATCCGTCAAAACCTTTTCGGATACCATTTTCCAAACCATTAGCGGCTGCCAGTAATATTACCAAAATAAATATACCCCAAAACACACCGAAAGCCGTTAGCGCTGTCCTGAAAACATTCGCTGTTAAAGCTTGTAAAATCTCATCCCAATTATCTTTCTTAAACATAATTATTCGTCTCTAAGTGCTACAATAGGTCTTATTTTGGCGGCTCTGTAGGCAGGGAAAAATCCTGCCAGCGCACCTGCAAATACAAGTAAGATAAGTGTCGATAATGCCACATTAAAATCTACTTCAGGATTCTGGAAATATTCACTCTGAACCATTGGCCCAACTACTTCCAACAACAATAAACTCGCCAGCAATCCGACAAAACCGGCAATAGTGGTAATGAAAATGGATTCGTGAAGTATCATGGAAATAATAGAGAATGGTGAAGCTCCGAGTGCCTTTCTGATTCCAATTTCTTTTGTTCTTTCTTTGACAATAATAAGCATGATATTACTTACCCCCACGACTCCGGCAATAATAGTACAAATACCTACCCACCAAAAGAACAACCTGATATAGAGATTTAAATCATAAAATTGTTTGACATCTTTAACTGAATTGTACGCATTTATTCCACCGTCGTCATCAGGAGCCACCATGTTTTTACTTTGCAATAAAGCTTTTAAATCACTGGTGAATTTTTCAGACTGCGCTAAAGCTTCATCATAATTATCTGTTTTTTTCAACGTAAAAAAGAGATTACTAATCTTGTCACCTCCTCCATAAGCTCGCTGTACGGTCGTTTTAGGCAAATATGCCCTGGCTTCTTCTCTTTCTCCACCCGGATCTGTAAAAACGCCTATTACTTTAAAGTTTACATTATTGATCGAAATTTCTTCCCCCAAAGGATCTTTTTCTTTAAATAAATCTGTCTTTATTTTCATTCCGATAGCAGCAACTTTTTCATTGTGTGCCAAATCATTACTATTCAGAAATCTTCCCTGAGTGATCGTAATATTCTCTACTGCAGCATAATCGGGATCTACTCCTTTGTATTGATAACTTCCTGATTCTTTTCCATAGGTAAAGGAAGCACCCCAAAAATCATAGGAAGCTGATCTCAACTCTAATTTATCATCAAATTTTTGAACGGACTGGGAATAATCACTATTTCGAAACTGAATTTGCCTGCCCGGATTTAAACCCTTGTACTCTTTGGTTGTGGTTCCCGACCAGACCTGAATAAGTCCTGATGCATCACGCTCGAATTGTTTTTCAATTCCGTTCTGAAGCCCCTTACCGGCTCCCAGCAAGATCACCAAAATAAAAATTCCCGAAGCCACAGAAATCCCGGTCAGAAAAGTTCTTAACCTGTTTTTAGAAATGGCTTCAAATATTTCCTGCCAGCGTTCAATATTAAACATAAGATGTAGCTCTAACTTGTTCTACCATTTTATCGTCGATGATTAATCCGTCTTTCAGGACCACATTTCTTTTGCACATTGCGGCAATATCAGGTTCGTGGGTAACGATCAGGATTGTTTTACCTTCATCATTAATTCCCTGAATAAGTTCCATTACTTCATAGGAAGTTTTGGTATCTAAGGCACCCGTCGGCTCATCTGCCAGCAAAACTTTTGGATTAGAAGCCAATGCCCTTGCGATAGCAACACGTTGTTTCTGACCTCCTGAAAGTTCATTGGGCAAGTGATGCGAATGCGATCCCAAACCTACTTTTTCTAAATATTTCATTGCTATCTCGTAACGTTCTTTTCTTTTTATACCCTGATAATATAGGGGCATGGCAACGTTGTCGAGTGCGGTTTTGTAATTGATTAAATTGAAAGACTGAAAAACGAATCCCAAAAACTTGTTACGGTATTTTGAAGCGATTGTTTCGTTCAGGTTTTTTATTGGTGTTTTATCCAAAATATAACTACCGGAGTCGGCCTCGTCAAGGATTCCCAAAATATTAAGAAGTGTAGATTTTCCGGATCCTGAAGACCCCATAATCGCTACCAGTTCCCCTTCTGCGATATTAAAATTGATCCCTTTTAACACATGTAATTGTGAACTTCCCATTTTATAGGATTTGTGCAAATCTTTGATTTCGATCATCGTCTGGTTAAATTTAAAAACAATAATAACATTTTATAAGTAATTTACCATAAGAAAACGTTAATAATTCCGTTTAGTTATTACAATAAGACTCAAATCGTTATCAATTGTTACACTTTTTAAGATAATATAATTCTTTTCTTAATTTTGCATCACTAAAAAAAATCATAACGATGAAGTTTTTTCCACTTATCTCTTTATTTACAGTACTTGCAGTATTTACGAGCTGTTCTACCTCTCAAAAATTAGAAACTTTAAAACCGGAACCAGACGATGCAAGTCCGCTGGTTTACGACAGCAATCCCTCCTTTATAAACTTACCGATTACCGTTAAACTTCACGATATTGAAAACCAGACCAATTCGATTTTAAATGGTTTAATCTATGAAGACAACACTATAGAAGATGATGATATTGAAATGAAAATCTGGAAACTGGCTCCCATAAAAATTCAAAATGACCCAGCCAGTCCGGACAAAAAGATAAAAACGGTCCTGCCTCTAAAAGCAACTGTTAAATACAGGATCGGTACCAAAAAACTCGGAGTAGAACTTTATGATGTGCGTGAGTTTAATTTAAATGGTGTAATCACATTATCCAGTGAAGTCGCGTTGACGAACTGGAAATTAAACACCAAAACGGAATTTAAATCCCTTGACTGGAATGAGAGCCCTACGATGATGGTTTTCGGGAAAAGCATGCCGATTACCTATTTGGTAAATCCGGCTATTTCTATTTTTAAATCCAAGATTGAAAAAAGCATCGATGGCGCCATAGAGAAATCAATGGATTTTAAACCGAATGTCTTGTCTGCTTTAGAAAAAATCTGTACTCCTTTTCAAATGAGTGATACCTACGAAAGCTGGTTACGAATTGTTCCGGTTGAAGTTTATTCTACCAATGCCAAACTTAAAAACGATCAGTTTGTACTGGATATGGGAATGAAATGCAATATGGAAACCATTGTGGGCAAACAGCCTGAATCTAAATTTAGCGCGAGCAAAATTGTTTTGAAACCTGTAGCAAAAATTCCAAATCAGATTTCTGCCAATATCGCCGCCATTTCCACTTATACAGATGCTTCTAAAATCATGACCAAAAATTCTGCGGGCCAGGAATTTGGATCGGGAAGCAAAAAGATTACCGTAAAAAATGTAGCCATCTGGCATAAAAACGACAAAATGGTAATCGCCCTGGATGTTTTGGGATCTATTAATGGAACGATTTACCTGAACGGATTTCCACAATACAATCCACAAACCAAAGAAATATATTTTGACAAACTGGATTATGTATTAGATACCAAAAGCAAATTAATGCGTACCGCAAGCTGGCTGGCGCAGGGATTGATCCTAAGAAAAATGGAAGCAAGCTGTCGTTATTCTATTCAGCCTAATTTGGAAGAAGGAAAAAAAAGTATGGCTGCTTATCTTAAAAACTACTCTCCTATGCCTGGCGTATTTGTAAACGGGAAAATGGAAGATATTCAATTTGATAAAATTCAGCTCACCAATCAGGCCATTATTGCTTTCATCAAAATAAACGGAACAGTAAACGTATCGGTTGACGGATTAAAATAAGAAACAAAAAAAAGGCAGAATATTTATTCTGCCTTTTTCTTTTTTGACTGGTACATTCTGTAAATCAAAACGCCTATTACAGCGACCAGCAAATAAGGAATCACCATTAAATAAACGATACCATTATTTACTGCCTCGGCTTTTTTTACATTGGAATCTCCTGCAAGTGCCGCACGGCACATTGCACATTGAGCATTTGCACTCAGGGAAAAGAAAACCGAGAAAAGAACATAGAAGCCTTTCGTTGCGAAAAAATTCACGAATCTACTTCTATTTGCCATTCTGTTTTCTTTATTGTTTATTCTGTTTGCCATTTTAAACATAATAAGGAGATATCATTAAATATACTACAACACCGGTGATAGCAACGTATAACCAAAGTGGGAATGTTATTTTTGCTATTTTTTTATGCCTGTCAAAACTCTCGGACAAAGCTCTTACATAAGAAATCAATACCAATGGAATTATGGCGATGGACAACAAAATATGGGTAATTAAAATAAAGAAATACACATAACGAATGACACCTTCACCACCAAATTTAGTAGAATCAGAAGTCATGTGATACGCTACATACATTACTAAAAAAGCAACCGACAATGCAATGGCAAAAGTCATTAAGCGCTCGTGAAGCTTGCGTTTTCCATTTTTAATGGCGAGCACTGCCCAAACCAGAACAACAGCCGTAATACCGTTTGTAGTAGCGTAAATCGGAGGCAGGAACGAAAGAGGCTCCACCTGTATCCCTAAATCTTTTAACTTAACCCCAAACAAAATAGCAACTACAAGGGGAATCACAATTGAAACTGCGATAATAAATTTGCTGAACTTTTTTTCTAATGACTGATCTTCCATTTTATTCTTCTAATAATATTTTAATATCCTCCTGAATATCCCGAACCCCTTTTTTATCCAATCCGTCATAATATAAAATTGGGTTTCCAAAATCATCTTTGCGACAACGAATATTTCCATCTTTATCGATTAAAGCAAATAAACCGGAATGCTCAAAACCGCCGTTAACTTTAGCATTCTCACCGGCGTATAAATTAAATCCTTTGTTTGACAAATCCATGATTACAGCTTTATCACCGGTCAGGAAATTCCAGTTGGAAGACTTTACGCCTAATAACTTAGCATGGTCTTTCAGAATTTGCGGAGTATCGTGCCCGGGGTCGATTGTAATGGATACAATGCCGAAATTAGGATTTCCGAAAAAAGTTTTCTCGATTTCCAGCATGCTCAAATTCATTTTCGGGCAAATAGAAGGACAGGTCGTAAAGAAGAATTCCAAGACATACACTTTTCCTTTGTACGTTTCATTTGAGATCTTAAGGTTATCCTGATTGGTCAGTTCAAATTTCGGCGCCGGGCCAATGGTAAGCAACTTGGAATCTGACTTTGAATTTTTCGAACCAACATTGTCCAGACGGTTTCCTTTTACAATTTCTCCGTTTTTTACTCTGTCCACGATTTTTGGAACAGCGTAAATTCCGAAGATTAAAATGATAAATGAAATTCCGATATATGATTTGTTTTTAAACATTATAATTGAAATTTAAAGTTGTTTAGTAGCATTATGATTTTTCTTAAGTGCCGCACGATATTCGTAGAGAATAATTTTAAAATCATCCAGCATCTCATTGCTTAGTTCAGACGGATGAAAAGTATCATACCCTTCCTTGTAGTCCTTCTTCTCTTTTCTGCCCCTTACATTTCTTTCCTTATCGATAATATAAACATAGGAAGTTCCCAGATCATCTTTGAGCTTGCCTTTTAAATTGAGCTGCTTATAAAATGTTTTGATTTCATCAGGTGAGGCGAAAATGAAATTCCATCCTGACACATCTGTAAAAGGTTTAAGCGCGTCTACCAGTTTCTGAGCTTCTTTTTCAGTCCCTAAAGGGCAAAGCACTACAAACTGAAGGTCTTCGAAACCATGATAGCGTTTATAAATCTTTTCATTTAAATTGAAATAATTACCACGATTGTTCAAAAGGTCAGCACCTGAAAAACCTAAAACCGTTATCTTTTTATCAAGCGATACTTTTTTACCATTTAGAGATTTCCAATTCCCAAAATCAGCAATTTTAGGAGTTATGACCGGGAGTTTGGTAAAACTATTTACTCCGGATGCAAAAAACAAATAGGCAACGATTGGTAAAACGAAAAGCACAAAGAGAACGATATTTTTTTTCATTATTTCGACAGAAGTTATTGAGGTACAAAAATAAAAAAAGCTCCGTTAAACGGAGCCTCTTTTCGAATTAATATCATGTTAAAAATTCCATTTAATAGTAGAATCTTTAAAAACCCCATAAATATAATGTCCTTCTGTCAGCAGAATAAACAATAAATATAATACCAGGAAAATAACTGGTGATACAACAGACCATCTAAGGCTGCTTTTTTCACCTTCCATGTGCATGAATGCCCATACAATATAATATGCTTTGAAAATTGTCAGGATATAAAATATCCAGTTCAATAAATTCAAACCTAAAAAATGATTAAATTCTAAACTTTCAGGTTTAATAATACCCAAAATTACTTCTACTGTAGTTACTGCAGACAATAATGCAAAAACAAACCAGATTCTTTTTGTATTTGATACGTGCTCGTGTGACATAATAATTAAAATCTAAAATTAAACTAAGTAGAAAACTGTAAATACAAATACCCAAACCAAATCAACAAAGTGCCAGTATAAACCCACTTTCTCTACCATTTCGTAGCTTCTTCTTTTTTCGTAAGTACCTAATAACACATTAAAGAAAATAATGATGTTAATAATAATTCCTGAAAATACGTGGAATCCGTGGAATCCTGTAATGAAGAAAAAGAAATCAGCAAATAATTTACTTCCGTATTCGTTTCTTGTCAGGTTTGCTCCTTCTACTACATATTTTGCATCGTTCAGACGAGATTCAGATTCTGCTCTGCTCAAAACTGTTTTTTTCTTTTTTGCAGTAAGGTGCTCGGTTCTTATTAATAAATCCGGATGCGCTTTGAAACCTGCCTGAATTTCAGCAACCGAATAAGTTGGTGTTGATTCTGCATCTTCCATAAACCATTTACCTTCTGCTCTTGTAAGGGCTACTCTTTGTTCCGGTAATTTTACAGCAAACTCTTCAAGAGCTACTCTTTTACCTTCTTTGTCCACAAACTGCAACAGGCTTCCTCCTTTTGTTTCTACTGCACCATATTCCCCTTTAATGAAGTTTTTCCATTCCCAGGCTTGTGAGCCAACGAAGATGATACCTCCAATAATAGTCAGGAACATGTAAATTGCAACTTTCGTTTTTTTCAATTGGTGACCTGCATCAACAGCCAAAACCATCGTTACAGAGGAGAAAATCAAAATAAAAGTCATTAAGGCTACATAATACATCGGAGCCGAAACACCGTGCATAAATGGGAAGTGGGTAAACACTTCATCAGCCAAAGGCCATGTTTCAATAAATTTAAATCTAGAAAAACCATAAGCAGCAAGGAATCCAGAGAATGTCAGGGCATCAGATACGATAAAAAACCACATCATCATTTTACCATAACTTGCTCCTAATGGCTGGATATCTCCGCCTCCCCAAGTTTTTTCTTCGTTATTTGCAGTAGTAACTGTCGCTTCCATAAAAGATATTCGTTAAAAAGTTCCCAAATTTACGTTTTTTTCTTATTTAAAGAAATATAAAAATAAAAATAAATATACCCATAATAAATCCAAAAAGTGCCAATACATCGCACCTAGTTCTATACCAAGAGTTTGAGTCGAATTGTATTTTTGTTTAAAATGATTATAAATTATAATTAAAAGTGAAATCAACCCTCCGGCCAGGTGTAATAAGTGCGTAACCGTTACCACGTAAAGAAATGTTGTAGTAATAGAACTACCTTCTCCTGTAAAATAATAACCGCTTTTTACAATTTGCCCAAACCCGACGAATTGTAAAACTACAAATAAAATCCCTAAAGCCAATGTTCCTAAAAGTAATGCTGTAGTGGCACTTCTGTTATCTTTCTGAATGGCTTTTTTAGCCAGGTAAAAAGTCACACTGCACGCAATAATAACTGCTGTACTGTAATAAAATGCTGACGGCAGCTCAAAATTCTTCAACCAGTCTGCTCTTGACTTACTAACCACAAACGCACTTGTAAGCCCCGCAAACATCATGGTCATACTTACCATTGCGAATAACAAAATCAGTTTTGCCGATTTTGCTTTCGTTGCCTGTTCTTCGCTTATTTTCATTGTCATTTCCATAACTATCTTAAAAATTTATCTACTATATATACAATTTGCAATAATGAAATATACGACACACTAACCAACATCAGTGTTCTCGCCGCTTTTGCCGTTCGAAGCTGATACAGACGCACCGCATAAAACAACATCCACAATCCCAGCAAAAACACTAAAACCGCAGCAATTGGCGTAAGAAATAATTGTCCGGTATACCCTAAAACCGGCAATAAGGAAGCAATTATCAGCCAAATGGTATATAACATAACCTGCAAAGCGGTTCCTTTATCTTTTTTTCCTGTGGGCAGCATAAAGATACCTGCTTTCTCATAATCTTCATATAAAAACCAGCCGATTGCCCAAAAATGCGGGAATTGCCAGAAAAACTGAATCAAAAATAAGGTACCTGCTTCTATGCCAAACTCCCCCGTCGCGGCAACCCATCCTAACATAAAAGGAATGGCACCCGGAAAAGCCCCTACAAAAACTGATAACGAAGTTACCGTTTTTAAAGGTGTATAAATGCTTGTATATAAAAAAATTGAAATCGCGGCAAACATTGCCGATTTTGCATTAATTGTATAAAGTAAGGATATCCCGATTATGGTAAGCAGACTCGCTACAACTAAAGCCATTCCCGAAGACATACGCCCCGAAGGAACCGGACGGTTTTTGGTACGATCCATTAAGGAATCTATATCTTTTTCAATTACCTGATTGAAAGCATTTGACGCACCAACCATACAATACCCACCAATTGACAGCACTGCCAGAACACTCCAGCTAAAGGGATGATCTGCATTTACGCCTAACAAATATCCTGCAATAGACGAAAACAAAACACTAATGGCTAAACCCGCTTTAGTGATTTCCTTGAAATCCAGAAATATTGATTTTAATGAAATTGTATTTTTAGTAGCGCTCAATATGGTAATTGTTTGAATATTTTTTTTGAGTGGTGCAAATGTACAAATTGATTATAGAAACAGAACCTATAAAATTAGATTTTTTTCAATAAAACCTTTACAAAATAAGGACTTGCAGATTTTTAACACAATCATTTCGAAAAATCTTATTAAATATCCTAGTAATCAAAATACATATTAAAAATATCAGAACGGACTCCTATCGTAAACCAGGTAGTGCTTTGTTTAAAAGTAGCCGCGGTTTCCTGTGTGGGATCAAAATTCCTGTAAATAAAACTTCCGAATAATTTCAGATTAGTCATTGGATTAATAACATAACCTCCCTGGATATCGGCAATAAAAATACTGGTTTTATTCCCCTGGCCTACTTTTACGCCTTTATCATAAGGACGGTTTTCATCGTAACTTTTATAAATATTACCTCCGTAATTAAAGCTGTCTTCTGTGGTATCAAAATCAAGACCTCTGGTACCCACTGTAAATTTTGCATCTGCATAATAACGCCCTTTATGATAACGTCCGATCGCCACAAGCTCTTCAAAATTTCCGCCCCACTGATGTCCCATGCTCTGATTATTATGCGCATAATTGGTAATGACTGCACTATGCGAATACACGTATGGACGCACATGATTGTATTCAACCTGTAACAATAAATCTTTCACTTTAAAAGCATTAAAGTATTTGGCGCCAATCTGATATCCGATTTTATTTCTCCAGCTGTTATCGCCTGCTTTTATATCTCCGAATGAAAACTCGTCAATTAACAGCTGGCCGTATAAATTAACCTTATTGTTCCACTTGTATTTTGAAGTAATTGCTAAGAGCGCATTACCACTTTTGGAAGAAGAAGTAAATTCAACGGTACGATAAAAAATAATCGGATTGATGAAATTGACATCAAAACCCCTATTGTTTGTATCTGTCCAGACAACGGATTCAAAAAATCCTAAATTCAGTTTATTCGAAACATTCCAGCTCAAATAATGATTAGCCATAAACTTTGTGGCATAGGTTTTCTCCACTGTTACGTCAGGGCGGACATCTTTAAGCCACATATAGGTGTTGGTATATTTAATTTTCCAGAATTTCGTATTGATTTTAAAATACGGATACGGACTTGCTCCGTCTCCTTCAATTAGTGAACGGTATCCGTCTCCTATAAAATTTCGCCCATATCCTAACTGCAAATCAAAAAACTTGCTTGGAGCGTAAGTAATATTAGCTTCCGCTAAAGGAAAATCGTAAGCATCCGTTTTAAATCGTTTACCAATTCCGACACCCGGAATAATGGCAGGATTTCCTCCTGATGGCTTTATGGATTCTGCATAATCATTAAAATAACCCGCAAAGCGTCCCTGGCTTTCAAAGATTGTAGTGGTAAAATTAATCTGCTTGCCTAAACCTCCCCTGAAATTCAATGCACGCGTATTTACATAAGTCGAAGGGTCAATATCGGATGCCTTACCCACTTGCAAATCAAGAATAGGGTTTAACGCCAGCCAATAATCTTCGCCCTGAATCTGAACCAGATTTTCATTCCAGAATTTCCTTCCCAGCCAGCCTGATGTCTTTTTCTGGAGGGATTCATTTACTGCTTTTAAATCGTAGTATTTTGAAACTTCCTCATATGTATAAGGCTTCGAAGCGGTATGATTATTACTGCCTACCTGATTCATTGCACCGTCAAACTGGGCATAATAACTGTGAGAAAACGGAATATTTAAATGACTTTCGAATTCCGGATTATTGTATTTTTTGTACACAATACTATCCAGTTCTGTCATTGGTTTCTCTACCGGCTTTAAAATCTGAGCTGCTGCCAGTGCTTCTTCTGCAATCTGATCCGCACTTTTCAGGGGTATACCTATCGTGATCGTATATTTGGAAAACGTTGGATTCCCATTATAAGTGGATGGTTTTATTTTGGGAAATTTACCAAAAACACGTTTTGATTCCGTTACCAGCGATTCATCCATTGCATTTACATAAAGCACTTTGAATTCTCCTTTTGCATCCACTTCAAAAAGAACTTTTACTTCTCCTGTATAACCGGATTGTTTCAGATGCTGAGGAACTTCAAAATTATGAAAGACGAAATCCTGAACTTCTTTATAAAAACAATTTTCAAGTTTTTTGGATTGTAAATTTTCACAATTGGGAAAAACAGGGAATTGTTCTGAGGTAAAACCAGGCGCAATTGAGGAATTATTATTTTCCTGCGAAAAAGCAAATAAGGTTGATAAAGTAAGAATAAAAGATAAAAAAATCTTATTCACGGAGGTTTGGGTTTTCATTTAATATTGATTTGAGGTATTTTCTCCGTTAGCAATTGCCTTTGCTGCGGAAGTTCCGATGCGTTTAACACCTAAACGGATCATTTCTATAGCTTCAGTGTAAGATCGCACTCCGCCCGCCGCTTTTACAGACAGGGGCGATGCGTTTTCTAACATCATAATAATAGTGGGAATCGTCGCCCCATTTGGCAAATCGTCTTTGGTCTTAAAAAATCCGGTTGATGATTTTACAAATACAGCACTATAATGGTCTTCTTTAAAGTTTGATATGACCACATTTTTTATCAAAGCAGAAAGCTGAATGATTTCCTTATCACTCAAAGCTGCCACTTCAATAATCCATTTTACGGTTTTATTATGGGCCAGTCCGATTTGTGTTCCAATCAGAATTTCTTCTTTTACCAAAGCAATGTCACCATCTTTAAAAGCTTCGTAATTGCAGACAAAATCAAGGTCATCGGCTCCATTTTCAATCGCTTCGTTCGCTTCTTTTATTTTGGCTTCCAGATTTGATCTGCCTTCCGGAAAATCGATTACAGTACCAATAAGCAAAGTCGAATTGGCCTTCATAATTATGTCTTTCGCCAGAGCAACATATTCGGGGCGAATCATAATCAGCTTAAAACCTTCTGTAATTGCCTCTGCAATCGCATCTTTAACCACCACAAGATTTTCAGCTTCAGAAAGCCCGGCTTGTGAAGCAGTTTTTAAGTAAGTGGCATCTAAATATTGCTTAACATTCATGATTTTGAAATTACAGGAAACCAGGGACAAAAATACATTTAAAATTCAGAAAAAAATACTGTTTATTGCGCTTGATTTTCAGGCAACAAAAAACCCACCGAAGTGGGTCTTTATTTTCTTATATTTTATCGATTCGCTTTTTAAAAGCTATTGCCGTAAAAATGGCGGTTGTACCTCCAATGGTATTGGCTAAAATATCTGTTACATCTGCTGCTCTGGTGGTCGTAAAAACACTTTGCAGAATTTCTATTGTAATTCCGAAAAAAACCGAAAATATAAAAGCAACGAGATACGCTTTAAAATCGTCGGCTTCTTTTCCTTTTAATTCTTTTTTGAAAAACAAAATCCAGGAAATTGTAAATCCGAAATGAAAACAGAAATGTACAATTTTGTCTATGCTTGGAAAACTTACTGCAGGAATGTTACTCGAATCTGTCAGACAGAAATAGGTAATAACTCCCGAGCAGATGATCGCCCAGCAGAGTAATAGTTGTTTAGGCACCTATTAATTCTTTATAAGCTTCATCAGACAAAAGAGAGT
The DNA here is from genome assembly GCF_003996965.1 of Flavobacterium cupreum. Taxonomy (GTDB): domain Bacteria; phylum Bacteroidota; class Bacteroidia; order Flavobacteriales; family Flavobacteriaceae; genus Flavobacterium; species Flavobacterium cupreum. The sequence continues at coordinate 52,347 of NZ_QWDM01000004.1, forward strand.
CAATTTCTGATGCATCAGCAATTTTTATTTTGATCATCCATCCCGCTCCGTAAGGATCAGAGTTTACCGTTTCAGGCGCACTTTCTAAACTTTCATTAAAAGCAATAATTTCTCCTGTTAGTGGCAAGAACAAATCAGAAACTGTTTTTACAGCTTCAACAGTTCCAAAAACCTCATCTTTATCAAGTGTCTGATCTAAAGTTTCTACTTCAACATACACGATGTCTCCTAACTCTTTCTGAGCAAAGTGAGTAATTCCTACGGTTGCAACGTCTCCTTCGATGCTAACCCATTCGTGATCTTTTGTGTACTTTAAATTTGCTGGTATGCTCATAATAGTTGTATTTGAAAATTGATAATTGAATATTGAAGCCACAAATGTAATAATCTTCTAATGAAATCTGCTTTAGAAACTCAAAATTAATTTCCGAAATTATATCGAAGCGTAAATCCTGATCGAATATTCGTTAATGGAAATGAGGTTGAAATTACGGCCTTCGAGAACGAGTGATCGTAATAGAATATGGCCGTTAAGTTTTTACTAAACGCATAATCCGCCGTAAGCTTTATCGCCCAGATATTTTGTCCCGCAGCAAGCTGATTGTTGTCATAATCTAAGTAGCGTACTAATGTTTCGTTGTTCCTTAAAGAGAAATCTGCTTTGATATTGATATCACTCTTAATAATTCCTGTCGGGTTATCGGCAAGTCGGGAAGAAAAAATAACATCTTTAAATCGGTATCCCAAACCTACTATGTATTCCATTCCCTTCACTTCCGTCAATAAATTATTGTCAAAACTCATCGATAGTGCCCTGTCTTTTTTGATTTCCGTAAGCACTCTTAAAGAACTTTTCAATTCAAAATCTACGCGGATAAGCGGACTGAACTGCTCTACCAAATTGACATTTGACATGATCGTCTTATTGAAGAAATTACCATTGACATCCTGACCTTCCGGTTTTTCAAAATAATCAAAATTGGACCTGAACTGATTGATCGTATACGAAGCCCTGTAATTATGCTGTAAGGAGAAACGTTTGAATTTATCTTTGAAATACTTATAACGCATTAGTCCGCTATACTTAATAGTCCAGTTTGGAATCGGGAAACTTCTGAAAATATCCGTTGAGGCACCTGCAGCATCTTTACCGGAGTAAGCGGCCAAAAATGCAGGCAATAACACCGCCTGATTGCTTTTTCCGTATCCTATCGGATAACCATCATTTGAAATAATTTGTTTTCTTCCGCTATTGGCCGGATTTGCCAGGTCAGTTATAGGAGCTGTAATATCTTCAGCAGGCAATGTTGAAGCATCATATCTCGGAATTATTGCGCCATAACGTTCTTCTGCCAAACGATTGGCGATTACAAGACGATTGTTTCTGAAATCATCAAATGCCGCAGATTGCGTTTCGTTACTGGTAGAAAATGCGGTCCCGACTAATACCGTCGAAATAGAGAACATTCCATAAGTGTAACGAGACAAAGGCATATAGCGATTATCTGATTCCCTTACTGAATATTGTTCGGAACTGTTTTCAGAATACGACCTGTCCATAGCAAGATCAATTTTGAAATCAGGAAACAAATCAACATTGGCGGTTACTTTCAGAATTTTGTTGGTTACCTGCGTAAAGTTCTGATTGAACTCCTGATAATTGGTCAGCCATCCATTTTTAGCGGCTTCATAACGCACATCATCCTGACTTCCGAAAACAAATCCCAAGGTTGGTCTTGATGTACCAAAGAAACCAACGCCCGGCGTATATCCGGGTAAGACAGTTCCGTTATTTATCGTATAATTTACCTGAATATTTTTAACACTGCTCAAAACCCCAATCAGGCCATCATAAAAAGGACTGCTGGCTGTCGCCGGTTTTGCCGTATTTACAATTTTCTCTCCCGGTTTTGGCGGTGCTGCTGTTTTAGGTTTTGCCGGTTTTTTACCTCCCGGAGTTAAACCTAAATATTTGTACAGCATAGCCATATTAAAGGTTGATGTCAATGTATTTGAATTGGCATTCTGAATCGTATTCCCTAAATCGTAAAGCGTACCATCCGGTGCCTCATACTCCGAAAGAGCTGTTGAAGACCGCTGCCAGCTGTAATCTGCCGTATAGGAATAATTTGCTTTCACAAAACTTAAAACCGGAATTTTATTGATCGGAATCTCATAATTCAGTATCAATTGCTGCACGTGCTGGTTTGGTGTTCCGATATCCCAGTAATCATCCCAGATATTGAAATCTTGTTTTGGTGAGTTATCGTCGTTCAGAAAGTTTCTAACAATATTATTGGAGGCCGCCGTGTAATTCAGCTTTAATGATTTGGTCAGGTTATAACCAAAACCATACTGATAATTGAACGCAAAATTTCTTCTGTACAACGGATCAATTCCTATTCCTTCAACATCTACGTCCCTAAATTGCTGACGATTACTTTGTCTTAAAATATTAGTATTGAAGGTTACGTTAGACGGCAAATAATTGACATTGAAATCGCTTAACATTTTCCAGTATTCACTTTTTTTCATGAATTTGGTTTTCTTAAAAGGAACTATTTCCTTCGGCTGAAAAGTATAGGCGTAGTTTATTGCTGTATTGGATTGTTCATCGTTATAATCAGCCACTTCATAATCATGACGCTCTACCTGATTGTAGGATTGCGAAAATGTGAAATTTTCAATATCGTATACATGTTGTTTTTGCTCGGGAGCCCTGTCTTTTCTTACTCCGATAAAATTGATGCTTTTTCTTTTCGTATAATCAACGGCACGGGTTCTGATATTCTCTTTTTCATTTTCATCAGTCGTTTCTCTCAGCAGCTGTTTTAATTTTATATCCTGATTAAACGGATCGTATTCCGGTGTAATTACCTCTTCCCCGATCGCATAATTAAACGGCAGGTTGATTCCCCATTTTGGAGGCAGTAATTTCCCTAAATTCAGATTGGTCACAATATTGTATTGCTGGATGTCTTCTCTGTCTCTTTCGTTTGCACCCTCTTCAAGTGATCCGAAACCGATGGTGCTTTTACGTCCGGTTGCCGAAACGGTTGCAAAGTCAGCCATATTGGTATCAACACTCAATATTGCCGCCATTCCGCCCTTATTTTCCAAATCGGCCATACGAAGTTCATTAAACCAAACTTCACCTTTGATATCCCTGCGTTCTTCTCTGCTTTTTAAACCAATCATCAGGGTTCGCACCAAACCAAAATTAGGATTTCCTTTTATACCTAATCTTAACCTGCTGTCTCCGTCACCTCCGTCCATGGTGGCGTCATCATCCGGATAATAAACACCGTTGATATCTCTTTTATCCGAATTAATATCAAGAGGCATTGCCTTAATTTTCATTTTGGTTAATAAGTCAAGTGCCAGATCGATATCATTTTCCTCAAGCCACACCTTATCTGCACTTACCCTTCCTGTGCCTTCCGGCCTGGTTACTTTTAAAGGAATTTCGATCTGATAATAGTTTTGCGTAAAGTCATTTCCAAAACGGATAAATGCAGCCATTTCGTCATCCTGCAATTCGGTATCATTTGGTAATGATTCCGCATGCAAAAACATTTTCAGTTTTTTATACTGACGCATGTCAACACTTACATTTTTAAAAACAGCTCTTGAATCTTTATATTCCAGTCCGCCACCTGAAATTCGTAAGGCAAGTGACTGCTCATTCTGATTGATTACCGTATTATTATTGTACAATTGTTCTCTTTGTACTCCGGGAGGAGTCACATAATTGATAGGCAACTTGGTATCATTCTCCTGAACGTTGACTGCCAGGACATCAAAATCCGTATTGTCATTAGTAGGATCCGTATCATTTGCATCAAGGGTTCCCGTATATCTTCTCCACTCTCCTCTTACCAGATCCAAAGCTCCGAAACGCACGGTCATCTGTTCATTAAAACCCGTCATGAACATACGCATGAACCGGATCGATCTGAAATCGGTAATATTCCCAATCGTATTCTGAGGCTGAGAAACCGGGATTTTAAACTGGATCCATCTTGCGGTCGTAGTGCTTCCGTTTGGCAGTTCGATATTACTCACATTACGAATATCAGTAATGTAGTTTTGGCCGATATCCATGTTAGGTCTCATATCAATACTGTATTCATAATACGCATTAATTGTATTCATCGTGTTATCACGATTAATATCTTCTACATCCGGTAAAGTGGTTGCTCCTCTGTTCGGATCATCGATACTAACGGCAGAGTTACCTTCAACGCCATTATATCTTTTATAGCGTTCCTGTACGCCTCCTTCTGCATTTAAATAATATTTATAATTGTCTGCTGCGGGATCTTCTTCTCCGGCATAATTATTATAAATGGAACCTTCCCTCGTATCCGGTAAACCATCTAAACCGACATCCTGATTTCTACGGTTATCCGCATTGGTGTCGAAGGCATAAATCAAAGATTGCGAAGCCGGAACGTCTCCCCAAAGCGGTTGTGGATTAACCACTACCTGATCCGGACCTAATCCGTTTTCGTATTGTTTTCTTCCGTCTTTTAAGACATCTTCGGAAACTTCACCTAAGTTAAAGTAGATTTTTCCTGTATTATTCTGTTGTGCCTGGCCTGCGCCTACATAAGGATCCAATACCCAGAATTGTACATACTCAACGTTCCCCTGCTCAAAATTGGTTGAGTTTAAGGATCGCATTATACCCCCAAAATTAGACGCTGCGGGATCTGAACTAAAATTTGGATTATTATTGTAAGGCCCTCTTTCTGATGGATAATAACTTAAATCAAGTGTATTGATTACCTGAATCTGACCTTGCGCAATATCGGTATTTGGATACAATTCTTTACTGTAAACCCTTCTCGTTGTATTTAAAGACAGGTCGTCGTTTGAAATACCGGACGGTTTTGAAGAGAAGAAAACAGGATCTATAGTATACCATGACAGTTTTGCTCTTTTATGTCCGTACGCTAGCGTATTTGAATTTGCATTAAAAGTAAGGTCGTTTATGGAATTTACAAAAGGGGTCGATGCTAAACTCCATGAATAAGCCGAACGCATATCAATAGTAGACTGCGAACCTTCAAAATCATCCACATAGATAGTAGCTTCTCCTTCAAAATCACTTGCTTTTGGGGCATCTGGTCTTAAAAAAGCAACTTCACCGCGAATCGAAAGATTAGACGGAACGTCGGTATCTATATTCGGCAGTTTGTTTACTAATCGGGTAAAGAAAGGCACTTCAGTTGAATAGTTCCCGTTAAAACCAAAAATGGTATTGTTTACCGATTCCTGACCGTAACTTGACTTTTGGGTAAATGGTCTTTCGGTCATTTTCAGGAACGTCCCGCCAACGACAAAATTATCAGAGATTTTATGCTCGACATTGAATCCCATAAACCTTCGGGTCTGCTGTCCGAAAATGGAATTATTCTCCAATGAAACTTCAATTGGCGTATTGGATGCCTGAAGTGAAGGGTCTAAAATCTGAACTCTTCCCAACTGGTAATCCACACTATAATCTATTCCTTCTACCAGAATCCTTCCGCCTGCAGTTACGACCACAGATCCCTGCGGAACATTAAATGCGCCAATCGGTATACCGTTATTTCCTGAAGATTTGTATTTTCCGCGTAGTAGGAATTTGTTTTTATCACTATCCTGCAAAGCTCCGGACTGTGTGTTTTTATACATGTTCCTAAACACGTATTTCTGCTGATTTACGTTGTAGGTCGTCGGATTATTATAGTCTTCTACGCCACCCGTTTGTAATTTCTTAAACAAAAGCTCTCCAAAAGGTTCCTTGGTCGTAAAAATAATTCGTCCGTTCTGGGCATCAACGGTGATACCCGGAATGTAATCGAAGAATCCGTCACCACCTCCCTGCGGATCATTATTGTAATTTAACTGATCTAAGTTGAAAACATTCAACAATGGTGTTTTTGTGATGTAATAATTATCCGGATCAGGATTAGCAGGATTATCATCCGGAAAGTTGCTTCCTGTTACCGGCGTTATATAATTTATCGGAGACGGATCTGTATAAAGAATATTCAGCCTGAAATCATCCTGTTTGATCTGATACGCCTGAGGAATCTGATACACGTTTTTCATCATCAAATCCCAAACCGGATTGTTTACGTTGGTCAGACTGCTTTTCAGCATTTTCAAAATCAAACTTTGTGTGATAATGGTCTGGTTTGAAGTGTTATTACCGTTCACTACCGTTCCGTCAACTCCGTCACTACCAAACTCCCCTACCTGGTATATTTTATCTCCCACTGTATATTCGAAAGCTACGGCCAGGATTTCATCATTGGCCAGTCGCTGCTGCAGGGAAATGTATCCCAACTGCGGGTTGAAAGTATATTCGTTGCTGGTTAATTTTCGGGCATTTTCAAGTACAGAATAGTCGGTTCCTTCACTGGCTGTTACAGAAGTAAATCCGTTTTTTGCCGTTACGATTTCCCTAATATTCTGGTTCAGGAAACCACCGGAACCTATAGTGGCCGGATCGTATTTATTATTCCTGTTATCGGTTGGTGAATCAATACCTGCCGTAAAAAATCCTGTCGTAGGATTTATTACTACCACTTCATTATCCGGGATTCCGGTAATTTGCGCTTCCCCTAAATCCTGAAGTGCGATAACATTTCTTAAGTTATTACCCGTTGTACTTACCCTGTTTTGCTTGTTCGTTACCCAAACCTCCAATCGTGTAATCTGAACACGGCTTTCTATGAATGGATATTTCTTTAAGGAAGCATCATATTTGTTTCTGAAATATTGTGAAAGGAAGAAATGTCGGTCATTATCATAGTCTAGAGCATACAGGTCAAAATTCTGAACCGTACCGCCACCTTCTGCAACTATACTTTTGGTCTGGGACTTCTGTTCTGAGAAAACTCCGGTAACAGTGGTCTTCCCGAATTGCAGCTGGGTTTTTACTCCAAACAAACTCTGGGCACCTCTGATTAAGGTACTGTTAAGCGGCATACTGACATTACCTACCTCAACTTTTTGAATGATATCATCTTCAGATGGTGTGTAGGCCAGTTTGAATAAATTCTGAAAAGCAAATGTGGACTGGGTATCGTAATTGGCATTTACCTCTAACCGGGTACCTACTTTCCCCATCAGACTCATACTGATTCGCTGATCAAAATCAAAAGTCAGATTGGAGCGATTTCTCGGTGAGAAAGAAGGATTGTCCTGCTTGGTGTAACGAATCCCTAAATCCATTTCTACAGATCCTGTGGGCTTTACGTCTATGGTATTGCTTCCGAAGATACTTTCGAAAAGACTTGAATTAATGTAATAGCGGGGCAGCAAATCCTTTTTGGCAGCTTCGCTTCCTAATTTTTTACCGTCAATGGCATCTGATTTTTTTCTGAAATAATCCCTTCTGGCTTCTTTGAGGACTAAAGCTTCATATTCTTTGGGAGTTAAGACAATCGGATAGTCGATCGAGAAACCGTCTACCGAACTGGTATAAATATACCGGTCTGTAACAGGATCATATTTATAAGCCGAAAGTATACTTGGCGGGTTTTCCAATTGTAATTCCCCTACCGAAAACTGTTTTTTAGTTGTATCTTGAACTGCTGGATTTACTTGTGCCCGCAAAACATTACCGCAAAATAAAACCAGTAAAAAAATACAAATTTTACGCATACAATTCGTTTATATAAATTGAGTTTATAAGCTTTTTAATGCTTTTTTAATGATCGTTTCAACAGTTGCTTCCGGATCTTCTTTTACGATTTTTTCGACTACTTTTTCTGAAGTTTTACGAACAAAACCTAAAACTTCCAAAGCAGATAACGCTTCATCTCGGTTTGTATTGTTCTGAACTACTGAAACTTCATCCAAATCGTATAACTTTAACACTTTTTCTTTTAAATCAAGTATAACTCTCTGTGCTGTTTTGCTTCCAATCCCTTTTATAGACTGAATAACACCCACATCTCCAGAGGCAATGGCGTTTATAATTTGTCGGGGTTCTATAGAAGATAACATTGTTCTTGCAATACTGGCTCCGATACCCGAAACAGACAATAGCATTCTGAAAATTTCGCGTTCTGATTTCTCTGCAAAACCAAATAAAGTATGCGCATCTTCTTTGATTTGAAGATGCGTATACAGTTTTATATTTTCAGCATTGGGAATTAATGAAAAGGTGTGTAAAGATATATTTACCTGATAACCAACTCCGCCACAGTCAATTATGACGTCTGTTGGATTCTTTTCGACCAATTTCCCCTGCAAATGTGCTATCATAGTGTAATTTATTAGGCTCAAATATAACAAAAATGCAATAAAAATAAGACAATATTATTTGATCCTTATTCTCTTTACTATTTAGCCAGTTTATTTTTTTTATTTTCTTTTTCCTGAGCGTCAATAACAGCAATAGCAGCCATATTTACCATCTCTTCAACACTTGCTCCCAATTGGAAAATGTGGACTGGTTTACCCATTCCCATCATGATCGGACCAATTGAATTTACTTTGTACAATTCTTTTAATAATTTATACGTAATATTCGCCGATTCCAAGTTTGGAAAAATCAGGGTGTTTACTTTTTTTCCTGCTAATTTAGAGAACGGAAATTTTTCTGCAAGCATCTCCTGATTCAGGGCAAAATCGGCCTGGATTTCTCCGTCAACAATTAAATCAGGATGGTTTTTGTGTAAATACGCTACTGCGTCTCTTACTTTTGAAGCGCCCGGACTTGTTGAAGAACCAAAGTTCGAGAACGAAACCATTGCGATAACAGGCTCAACACCAAACATTTTGGCTGTTTTTGCCGTCATGATCGCAATATTAACCAAATCTTCTGAAGATGGATTAATATTGATTGCCGTATCTGATAAAAACATTGGTCCACGGGAAGTCAGCATCATATTTGCTGTTGCAACCAGTGATGCTCCGGGTGCTTTTTCAATTAATTGTAACATTGGTTTTACCACACTTGGGTAACTTCTGGTATGACCTGTAACCAAAGCATCTGCTTCACCTTCATTGACCATCATGGCGGCAAAATAGTTTCTTTCGCGCATGAATTTTTGTGAATCAAGTAACGAAACACCTCTTCTGTCTCTGGTTTCCCAGTACGAAGTCGCGAATCTGTTTCTTCTTGCTTCTTCTTCAGTCGTTTTAGGGTCAATAATTTCTATTTCGGCATCAAAACCCAATTCGGCTTTCAGCTCTAAAATCACTTCTTTATTTCCTAATAAAATTGGAAAACCAATTCCGTCCTCATAAACAATCTGAGCTGCTTTTAGGACATTTAATTGATCTGCTTCTGCAAAAACAATTCGTTTTGGATCCATTTTAGCACGGTTTGTCATCAGACGAACCATTTTATTATCGTTCCCCATACGTTCGCGAAGTGCATCTTCATAGGCTGCCCAGTCTGTAATAGGATTTTTGGCCACTCCCGATTCCATGGCTGCTTTTGCAACCGCTGGGGCCACAATTGTAATCAATCTTGGATCGAATGGTTTTGGAATGATATAATCTCTTCCGAAACCTAATTTTGTTGCTCCGTAAGCTACGTTTACCTGCTCCGGAACGGGTTCTTTTGCTAAAATAGCTAATGCTTTTACAGCCGCCATTTTCATCGCTTCGTTGATTTTTGTAGCTCTTACGTCTAATGCTCCTCTAAAAATATAAGGAAAACCTAAAACGTTATTTACCTGATTAGGAAAGTCAGAACGGCCTGTAGCCATAATAACATCCTTACGGGTTTCTGTAGCTAAATTATAATCGATTTCCGGATTTGGATTTGCCATCGCAAAAACAATCGGATTGTCATTCATGCTTAGTAACATTTCCGGCGAAAGAATATCTCCTGACGATAATCCGATGAAGACATCAGCTCCTTTTACGGCTTCTGACAATTCAATTTTAGCACCGTCTACGGCATATTTCAATTGTAGTTCTGATAGCGAAGGATTGTCTTTTGTTAAAAGTCCTTTACTGTTAAACATTTTAATATTCTCTACTTTTACGCCCAGTAAAACATATAAGTCCGTACAGGCGATTGCAGCCGAACCTGCTCCCGAAACTACTACTTTTACATCTTCTGCTTTTTTTCCTGCCAGTTCTAATGCATTGATTAAAGCTGCCGAAGAAATAATCGCCGTACCATGCTGATCATCGTGCATTACCGGAATATCTAATTCTTCTACCAGTCTTCTTTCGATTTCAAAAGATTCAGGTGCTTTAATATCTTCCAGATTGATTCCTCCAAAAGTCGGGGCAATATTTTTTACCGTCTGTATAAATTCTTCAATATCCTTCGTTCCGATTTCGATATCAAAAACATCAATATCAGAGAATATTTTAAACAACAAACCTTTTCCTTCCATAACCGGTTTTGAAGCTTCAGGACCGATATCTCCAAGTCCTAAAACAGCTGTACCGTTTGAAATTACAGCAACCAGGTTCCCTTTTGCTGTATATTTATATACGTCGTCAATATTTTTTGCAATTTCTAAACATGGCTCTGCAACTCCCGGAGAGTATGCCAAAGATAAGTCTCTTTGTGTCGCATATTTCTTTGTTGGAACTACCTGAATTTTTCCCGGAGTCGGCTTTGAATGGTATAATAATGCCTCTTCTCTTTTACTGTCTTTACTCATTGTTTTTAGCTTTTATTCTAGCTTACAAAGATATAAGTCTTCATTTAAAATGGCATGTTTTTGTCGCTTTCTTTTGTTAAAATAACAATTGCAGCTCTCACAAAAAAATAGTCCGGCAGAATCCGGACTATTTTTTAAGGCTTATTTTTTAGAATTTACTTACTGTGAAATATAAGAATTTAAATGATGAATGGTATCTTTTTGAATTTCGATAATGGCCTTCACCACATCACTTATGGAGATGATTCCAACGACGATTCCGTTTTCTAAAACCGGTAAATGTCTGATGCGTTTGGTGCTCATGAGTTCCATGCAGTCTTCGATATTATTGGAAAGTTTTACCGAGAAAACCGTGCTTTCCATAATTTCGTGTACAAATGTTTCTTTTGAAGATTTGTCTTTCAGAACAATTTTTCGGGCATAATCCCTTTCGGATAATATTCCTTTTAAATCGGATCCGTCTATCACCAGAATTGCTCCTATGTTTTTTTCTCCCATTACTTTCAGTGCTTCATAAACCGTTGTGGTGGAGCGAACCGAATAAACATTTTTCCCTTTTGCGTTTAGTATTTGATCTACAGTCATATCTGAAAAATTTTAAGTCCTATAAAGTTAAAAAAAATTGCATACACACGACAACGAAATCGATTTTTTAAAACTTAACATATTCATTTTAAATATAATACATTAAATTTCAAGTTTTCAAAATTATACCATAATGAAAGAAAACTTTTATAAAGCTTTTTTGTGAAAAATTAAGTTTTTTAACTTTAGATTCGTCTTATTGCTGCATTTTTTTTACTGCAAGAAAATCCAACCCAATTTGTCATTTCGACGAAGGAGAAATCTTCGCGACAAAATTCTACAAAGCTTGGAAATACTTTGTAGAGTTACTTGTGAAGATTTCTCCTTCGTCGAAATGACAAACTAGACGAATGTAGGGCGAAGAATGGATTCAGGCTATAACTAAAAAAGACTTTTCTAAAATAGAAAAGTCTTTTTTATTTGGATGCTTATTTCAGAATAGAAGTTATAGATTTTCTGAAAATATTTTACCTATTAATATACTTGAATTTATTTTCAATGCATCAGCTATTGTAAAAAGCAAACTAATAGTAATATTCTGTTTCCCTTTTTCAATTCGCTGAATAGTTCGTACATCAACATTACATAATGTTGATAACTGTGCTTGTGTAATTTCTTCTTTTATTCTGAGTTCCCTGACCAGCAAACCTAATCTGGCAATCTCTGACTCATATCTATTTTTTTCCACAAACCAAATCTATTAAACTGCGGAAAAAAACAACACGACATATATGACGTGTTAAGAATATAATGCTATATTTGTAATATTAAACTTTCAAATAATTAATAATATAGAAACAAAAAATTAATTATAATCTATAAAAAAAGCTATCATGGAAAAAAATGAAATTAAAAATTAGAAAATCTTAAAAAATTAATTGCTCCGTATTTCAATCCTAAAAAACCGTACACTGATAAGACAAGAAGTTATTATACTGCTCAAATTAAGTTACAGAATTATTACGAGCTTGGCTCTACGATTACCAATATGCTAAAAATGTGCATTCTGGCATTGGAACAGCAAGAACATAAAATTTCGGAGACAGACCAACACTCTTCTATTAATGTGATGCTGATTTTAGAAATGGTGCTGGAAATGTTTCCTTTGGATGAATTTGAGGTATTCGATGAAATTAATAAAATGTGCCTTGCAGATTCTTAAAACTTTCATGAATAGAGAATTGAAAAAGGTTTTTTTTATTGCTGCATTAGCGTCATTTTTGTCATTTCGACGAAGGAGAAATCACACACGTAATTCGACAAAGATTTTTGACTTTTGTTACGGAGTTTCGGGATGTGATTTCTCCTTCGTCGAAATGACAAGCAGGGCGAATTTAACTTATAAACACTTTGTAGATCTTTGACTTTTGTTACGGAGTTTCTGGTGTGATTTCTCCCTTCGGTCGAAATGACAAACTGAACGCGCGGAATGCGTTCAGGCTAAACCTAAAAAATCCCTTTTCTAAAATTTAGAAAAGGGATTTCATTAAATAAAAATGGAACTATAAGTAGGTAATAATAAATTCGCTTCGTCTGTTTTGCTGATGTTGCTTTTCGGTACATTTTACACCGTCGGCACATTTGTTGACCAATTGGGTTTCCCCGAATCCTTTTGGAGCCAGTCGGCTTCCGTCGATTCCTTTCTTAACGAGCCATTCTTTTGTAGATTGTGCTCTTTTTTCGGAAAGGATCATGTTATTCGAAGCCGATTGGCGGCTGTCGGTATGCGAACGAATATCGAGTTTTATGGTCGGATATTGTTTCAGCACATCTACCAGTTTCTGCAATTGCGGTTCTGATGTTTTCTTGATAGTAGCTTTTCCCAAATCGAAAAAATTCATCGGGATATTTAGCAATTTCGCCAAATCTGTCCCAACTGCGATAGGCTTAAGCGTTACGGCATTGATCTTGATTTTTTTGACTTCGATGGTTTTTGCAACTATAGGTTTGGCCTTCTTTTCCAGCTCGATCATAAAGGTGGTTTTTCCGGATGCTTTTTTTATGCTTATCGGAGCTTCCTTGATTTCATAATCGGCTTTGGATGTTTTGATAATATACTTTTTACCGCATTTTACATTCGGAAAAACATAATTTCCATTTTGATCCGAAACCGCTTCCAAAGAATTCTGACGCGTTTCATCGAACAAAATTAAAGCCACTCCCGAAAGATTTTCTTTCGTTTCGGCATCTGTAATCGTACCTGACAAATCCTGCTCACAGATCAGCTTTCGAATTTCGGTAAAACGATAAACATCGTCCAGTCCGTGACCGCCTTCTCTGTTGGAAGAAAAAAATCCGTTTCTGTTTTTACTGTTTATCACAAACGCAAAATCGTCGAGCTTACTATTTATAGGCTCTCCAACGTTTAGTACCTCATCGAGAGAACCTTCTTTGGTTATTCTCGAAACAAAAATATCCAGTCCGCCAAGCCCCGGACGACCGTCGCTGTCAAAATAAAGTTCGTTGTCATCGGAGATAAACGGAAATGTTTCTCTTCCTTCGGTATTGATTTCCGAACCTAAATTTTCCGGTTTGCCAAAAGTTCCATCGGTTCCTATACTCACTTTAAAAATGTCTGACTGCCCTAAAGTTCCCGGCATGTCTGATGCAAAATACAATGTTTTTTCATCCACACTTAAGGCAGGATGCGCCACACTGTACTGGTCACTGCTGAAAGGAAGTTCCTGTACATTTACCCATTCGTCATTGACAAGAGTGGCTTTAAACAGTTTTAGAAACGAGACTTTATTTTCGTTCTCTTTTCTTTTTCCGTTTACTGAATTATTTCGGGTAAAATACATCGTTCGCCCGTCTTTTGTAAAAACGGGTGTCGACTGATTTAAATGGGTACTTAAATTCTTTTTATGAAAAAACATTGTTTCTCCAATACCGCCGTCGGGCATCATTTCAACAGCGTATAAACTCGAAATCGATTTGTTCGTCCACTTAAAACTTTTCTTTACGATCGAACCGGTATCCCTGGCCGATGTAAAAACTAATTTGTTGCCTAAAACCGTACTTCCATAATCGGAATCTTTGGAATTAATTCCGGCATCGGCGATTTCAAAACGGCCTGAATTGGTTTTAATATCTTCTAAATAATTTCGGTTTTTGCTAAACAAAATCGCCCTCTGATCTGAGGGTGCTTTTTGACTGAATTTTTCTAAAACCTGATCTGATTTCGTATAATTTCCGTCTGATTTTAAGCATTGGGAATACCGGAATACGTAATCGGCATCCTGATTATCATTCAATAAAAATAACTCATCGTAATATTGTAACGCTTGCTGTAAATCGCCTGTAAAATAGTAGGAATTAGAAAGTCTTTGTAATATTCGCTCGTCTTTGTATCCTTTTTTAATTAGCTTTTCGTATGCTTTTGCGGCATCTGCGTAAGCGTAACTATCGTATTTTTTATCTGCTTTTTTGATACTTCCCGTCTGAGCATTCGCATTGAATAAAAAGCAGAAAAACAAAAAGGAGTAAACTAAGTTTTTAATTTTCATATTTAAATCCATTAAAAGAATCTTGGTGAAGTCAGTTTGTTGTAGTTATTGAAAAAGTCAAAACGAAGGAAAATCTCATGTGATCCCGAATTGTATTTTCTTAACTGAGTCGTTTCATGATCATATCCATAACCAATGTACATTCCTTTGGTCACCTGAAAACCCGCCATGGCACTTACCGATGCACTCCAGCGATAAGCAACGCCGACCACAAACTTATCATTAAACATAAAATTACCCGAAACATCAACCTGCAGCGGTGCTCCTTCTACCATTTTGGTCAATATTGCCGGTTTGAATTTGATATATTCGAGACGATCTAAATCAAACACGTAACCTGCCATGAAATAATAGTTTATTTTATCTTTAAAAATTGCAGTATCATTATCGTCGTAACGTTTGGTTTCTATAAAATTCGGAACAGACAATCCCATATACATTTTATCGGAATGCCAATAAATCCCTGCTCCAACGTTTGGCGTAATTTTGTTGCTTAAATCCTGAAATTGCGGATCGTTCTGATCTTCATAAGTCAGTTTATTTACATCCAGATTGAAAAGGTTTGCGGTTGCTTTTATTCCGAAAGAAAGCTTAAACGATTCAGATGTCGGAATGCTATAAGACAAATCGGCCGATAGCGTGTTTTCATTCGTAGGTCCGATTTTATCGTTTACCAAAGAAACTCCCAAACCCAATTTACTGTTGTTTAAAGGTGTATTTATCGAAAAAGTACTGGTTTCCGGCGCTCCGTCCAGACCCACCCATTGTGTACGATATAACCCAAAAACACTTAACACACCACGGGAACCCGCATAAGCCGGATTGATTTCGATCGTGTTGTACATGTATTGCGTAAATTGAGAATCCTGCTGTGCCGAACACACCGCTGAGATAAACATAAAAATCAAAATTAACTTTTTCATTTAGTAAGCTTTAAAAACGGTCGGGCGATTAGCCAAACCGTTTATATTTTTTTATTTATTCATATACAGGTAACCGCTTAATTCGTGTGAATTGGAGGCACTGTCTTTATATTTTAAAATGTAGAAATAGGTTCCAACCGGTAATCCGTCTGATTGTTTAACGGTGGCGCGGCCTTCTGAGAACCCTTTGAATACCCTGTCTTCATTGTTGTAATGATCAGCATCATAAACCAAAACACCCCAACGGTTATAGATTTCAACTGTATTCTCAGGATAACATTCGATTCCACGAATGTAAAATCTTGTGTTTTTATTGTCTCCGTTTGGAGAGAATGCTTTTAAAGGCTCAATCATACAACCATTTAACGCTAATACCGTAGGCTTATCTCCCAGATTGTCTTCGTTGTCCGACTTATCCTCAACCACAACTCCTCTGGCACTAACTCCCTGAGCGGTTGCCTGATTGCTTACGCTGCCCAGATTGATATCAGACTGTTTTATTTTATACTGTGCCGTGAAAGTATTTTCATCTGTTTCGTTGACATCCAGATCAATTGTCTGGCCCGAAACTTCGATACCCGGTAAAGGATCTCTAATGGTAATCCCTTTTAATGGAACATTACCTGTATTGGTGATCTTAAACTTGTAGGTGATGGTTTCTCCTGCATTGGCGAATCCGCTGGCATTTTCATCATTGAAAGTTCCCGTTTTGATAATCGCAATCGCCGGAAATTCAACAAAAACATGAAGCGCTGCAGAACTGCAATTTGTGGCACTTGCCTTTTCGCAAATCTGATACGTTACGGTATATTGTCCGCCCGGAGTATTTGGAAGTACGTTTACGGTTCCATCGGCATTCAATTCAAAATTAGGACTTGCTGAAGTTTTTGTAATCAGTATATCCGTCGGATTAATTGCCGTTCCGTTTAGTAAATCATTGTCAAGGACATTTATAAATTCAAGAGAACCGTTTATTCCGTCAACAGCTACTTCTGCATCATCATTTGCTACAATCGGCGCTGTCGGGTTTATCGGAGTAGTGGCATTCAATACGGTAACAGTCACAATCGCCTGACTGCAATTTGACGGATTGGAAACATCACAAATCTGATACGTTAACTGATACGTTCCTGATGGAGTTCCCAGTTTTACCTCTACAGCCCCATTATGATTTAAAATCAGGTTTGCATTTGGAATCACCGTACTTAAAACCGCATTTGCCGGATTTATTGCTGATCCGTTTAGGATATCATTATCAAATATATTCAATGAGGTATTTACTCCTTTGCTCGCATCTATCGGGCCAGCCATGTCGTCTTTTGCCTGAATGGTAAACGTTGGCCTTGCGTTACATTGCGGTGTAGCTGTCGGATAATTTACAACAACACTTTTTGTAGGGTTTAATGAAAACTCCATTGTCACTGCCGGTCTTGTCTTTTCAAATCCATCGGCACCTTCTGTCCATTGCCCATTGGCAAGTAACCATCCCGGCCAGTCTAATCCGTTTCCGTTGCTGTCAATAACTGCTCCCGGCCATAAAATATTTCCGCTCAATGGTAAATTAGTTTGAGTAGCGACAACATTGTTTGCACTATCAATCCATTTTATTGTTAATAGATCAGTTGGTGTAAAATTATCTGCTACCACATTATAAGTCACATACGGAACATTATTAGCACAATAACCCGTAGCTGTTACGGTCATTGCTGGCGCAACTACAGTCACCTTAACAGAGGCCGTACTACAACTCGTTGGATTTAATTTTTCACAGATTTGATACGTTAACTCATACGTTCCTGCCGGTGCGTTTGCTGCCAATACCAATGTTCCGTCAGGGTTTAATTTGACGAATCCTGTTGGATCTGTTGTTAGTACTGTCAGATTAATTTCGCTTGCCACAATCGGAAAACCATTTTTAGTATCGTTTGAAAAAATATTCAAAAGATTTTTTGGCTGATTGATTCCAACTATTGATTCTACTGTATCTGCATTTGCCAATAAGAGTTCTGCCGTCACGACAACTGTTGAAGTCGCTGTATCACAGTTACCAGGATTATTGATTTCACAGATGGTATATTCTAAATTATAACTTCCTGCCGGTGTATTGGCCGCAACTGTTACGGTACCATTGGTATTAATTGTCAGTCCTGGTGGAATTGGAGTGGTTACCGTTAATTTTACTTCTCCAGGATTTGTGCCGATTACGGCTTGTGCTGCTTTTACGGTATCCCCTGCAATTAAGGAAACTGTTGTCGTACCTCCTGCATTTCCGTTGATCGATCCCAGGTTTTCTGCAACAGCATCAATTGATGGTGCTGTGATCGTTACTTTAACCTGGTTTGAACTACAATTTGTTGGGTTTAACAACTCACAGATTTCATAGGTCAGTTCGTAAGTTCCTGCCGGAGCGTTGGCGCCTAATATGGCATTTCCATTGGTGTCTACGGTTAAATATCCTTTCGGATCTGCCGCAGTCACCGTCAGTTTTACGTCTGATGGAATTAAGGCTGTTCCGTTTTTAGTGTCATTGTCAAAAACATTTATAAGTGTTTTTGGTGTATTCGAACTAAGCGTTGAAGGAACTGCATCTAAATTCGCTACCAAAGTTGCTGCGGTCACCAAAATCGTTGAAGTTGCGGTATCACAATTCCCCGGATTGTTAATCTCGCAGATCGTATATTCTAAATTATAAGTACCTGCAGGTGTATTGGCCGCGACTGTAACTGTTCCGTTTGTATTGATCGTAAGACCTGCCGGTATCGGAGTCGTTACGGTTAATTTTACGTCACCCGGATTTGTTCCGATTACAGCTTGTGCTGCGTTTACGGTATCACTTGCAATTAACGATATGGCTGTTGTGCCGCCTGCATTTCCATTAATAGAACCAAGGTTGTCTGCAACGGCTTCGATTCCCGGTGCTGTCACTACAATTGTTGAAGTAACGGTATCGCAATTCCCCGGATTATTGATTTCACAAATGGTGTATTCTAAATTGTAACTTCCTGCTGGTGTATAAGCCGCAACTGTTATGGTTCCGTTTGTATTGATCGTTAGACCCGTTGGTATCGGAGTAGTTACCGTTAATTTTACGTCTCCGGGATTTGTTCCGATTACGGCTTGTGCTGCGTTTACGGTGTCAGCTGCGATTAAGGAAACTGTTGTAGTTCCGCCTGCATTTCCGTTTATGGATCCAAGATTGTCTGCAACAGCGTCGATTGATGGTGCTGTGATCGTTACTTTTACCTGGTTTGAACTACAGTTTGTCGGGTTTAACAACTCACAGATTTCATAGGTCAGTTCATAAGTTCCTGCCGGAGCATTGGCCCCTAATATCGCATTTCCATTGGTGTCTACTGTCAAATATCCTTTTGGATCAGCTGTAGTTACCGTCAGTTTTACGTCCGATGGAATTAAGGCTGTTCCGTTTTTAGTGTCATTGTCAAAAACATTTATAAGTGTTTTTGGTGTATTCGAACTAAGGGTTGAAGGAACTGCATCTAAATTCGCTACCAAAGTTGCTGCTGTCACCACAATCGTTGAAGTTGCGGTATCACAATTCCCCGGATTGTTAATCTCGCAGATCGTATATTCTAAATTATAAGTACCTGCCGGTGTATTGGCCGCGACTGTTACGGTTCCGTTTGTATTGATCGTTAGACCCGTTGGTACCGAAGCCGTTACCGTTAATTTTACGTCACCAGGATTTGTTCCGATTACGGCTTGTGCTGCGTTTACCGTGTCACCTGCGATTAATGAAACTGTTGTAGTACCTCCTGCATTTCCGTTGATCGAGCCTAGGTTGTCTGCAACAGCGTCAATTGATGGAGCTGTAACTACAACTGTTGAAGTTGCGGTATCGCAGTTCCCCGGATTGTTGATTTCACAGATGTTATATTCTAAATTGTAACTTCCTGCCGGTGTATTGGCTGCAACTGTTACTGTTCCATCTGAATTGATCGTTAGACCCGTTGGTATCGGAGTAGTTACCGTTAATTTTACGTCTCCGGGATTTGTTCCGATTACGGCTTGTGCTGCGTTTACGGTGTCAGCTGCGATTAAGGAAACTGTTGTAGTTCCGCCTGCATTTCCGTTGATCGAGCCTAAGTTTTCTGCAACAGCGTCAATTCCCGGTGCTGTGATCGTTACCTGTACTTGGTTTGAACTGCAGTTTGTCGGGTTTAACAACTCACAAATTTCATATGTCAGCTGATAAGTTCCTGCCGGAGCGTTGGCTCCTAATATCGCATTTCCATTAACATCTACCGTCAAATATCCTTTTGGATCGGCTGTGGTCACCGTCAGTTTTACCTCTGATGGAATTAAAGCGGCTCCGTTTTTAGTGTCATTGTCAAAAACATTTATAAGTGTCTTTGGTGCATTTGAACTAAGGGTTGAAGGAACGGCATCCAAATTCGCTACCAAAGTGGCTACTGTCACGACAATCTTTGAAGTTGCGGTATCACAGTTCCCCGGATTGTTGATCTCACAGATGGTATATTCTAAATTGTAAGTACCTGCCGGTGTGTTAGCGGCCACTGTTACGGTTCCGTTTGTATTGATCGTTAGACCTGCCGGTATCGGAGTCGTAACTGTTAGTTTTACGTCTCCCGGATTTGTTCCGATTACGGCTTGTGAACCGTTTACCGTATCACTTGCAATCAGTGAAACTGTTGTGGTTCCGCCTGAATTTCCGTTGATGGATCCAAGATTTTCTGCAACAGCGTCAATTGATGGAGCTGTAACTACAACTGTTGAAGTTGCTGTATCGCAATTCCCAGGATTGTTGATTTCACAGATTGTATATTCTAAATTATAAGTACCTGCCGGTGTGTTAGCGGCCACTGTTACCGTACCGTTTGTATTGATCGTAAGTCCTGTCGGTATTGGCGTGGTTACGGTTAGTTTTACATCTCCAGGATTTGTTCCGATTACGGCTTGTGAACCGTTTACCGTATCATCTGCGATTAAGGAAACTGTTGTGGTTCCGCCTGAATTTCCGTTGATGGATCCAAGATTTTCTGCAACAGCGTCAATTGATGGAGCTGTAACTACAACTGTTGAAGTTGCCGTATCGCAATTCCCAGGATTGTTGATTTCACAGATTGTATATTCTAAATTATAAGTACCTGCCGGTGTGTTAGCGGCCACTGTTACCGTACCATTTGTATTGATCGTAAGTCCTGTCGGTATTGGCGTGGTTACGGTTAGTTTTACATCTCCAGGATTTGTTCCGATTACGGCTTGTGAACCGTTTACCGTATCATCTGCGATTAAGGAAACTGTTGTGGTCCCGCCTGCATTTCCGTTTATGGATCCCAGGTTATCTGTAACGGCATCGATTCCCGGTGCTGTGATTGTTACTTGAACTTGGTTTGAACTGCAGTTTGTCGGGTTTAACAACTCACAAATTTCATACGTCAGTTGATAAGTTCCTGCCGGGGCGTTGGCTGCTAATATTGCGTTTCCGTTGGTGTCTACCGTCAAATATCCTTTTGGATCGGCCGTAGTTACTGTCAGTTTTACGTCTGATGGGATTAAGGCTGTTCCGTTTTTAGTGTCATTGTCAAAAACATTTGTAAGTGTTTTTGGCGTATTCGAACTAAGGGTTGAAGGAACTGCATCTAAATTCGCTACCAAAGTTGCTGCTGTCACTACAACTGTTGAAGTTGCCGTATCACAGTTAGCAGGATTGTTGATCTCACAAATAGTGTATTCTAAATTATAACTTCCTGCCGGTGTATTGGCGGCAACTGTTACTGTTCCGTTTGTATTGATTGTCAGTCCTGTTGGGATTGGAGTCGTTACCGTTAATTTTACGTCACCCGGATTTGTTCCGATTACGGCTTGTGCTGAGTTTACCGTGTCAGCTGCGATTAAGGAAACTGTTGTATTACCTCCCGCATTTCCATTGATCGAACCTAGGTTGTCTGCAACTGCGTCGATTGATGGAGCTGTAACTACAACTGTTGAAGTTGCGGTATCGCAGTTCCCCGGATTGTTGATTTCACAGATGTTATATTCTAAATTATAACTTCCTGCCGGTGTATTGGCGGCAACTGTTACTGTTCCGTTTGTATTGATCGTTAGACCCGTTGGTATCGGAGCCGTTACTGTTAGTTTTACTTCTCCAGGGTTTGTTCCGATTACGGCTTGCGCTGCGTTTACCGTGTCAGCTGCGATTAATGAAACTGTTGTGGTCCCGCCCATATTTCCGTTTATGGATCCTAGGTTGTCTGCAACTGCGTCGATTCCAGGTGCTGTGATTGTTACTTGTACTTGGTTTGAACTACAATTCGTTGGGTTTAACAACTCACAGATTTCATAGGTCAGTTCATAAGTTCCTGCCGGAGCGTTGGCTGCTAATATCGCATTTCCATTGGTGTCTACGGTTAAATATCCTTTTGGATCAGCTGTAGTTACCGTCAGTTTTACGTCTGATGGAATTAAGGCTGTTCCGTTTTTAGTGTCATTGTCAAAAACATTAACCAAGGTTTTTGGTGCATTTGAACTAATGGTTGAAGGAACTGCATCTAAATTCGCTACCAAAGTTGCTGCGGTCACTACAATTGTTGAAGTTGCCGTATCACAGTTAGCAGGATTGTTGATCTCACAAATAGTGTATTCTAAATTATAACTTCCTGCCGGTGTATTGGCGGCAACTGTTACTGTTCCGTTTGTATTGATCGTTAGACCCGTTGGTATCGGAGCCGTTACTGTTAGTTTTACTTCTCCAGGGTTTGTTCCGATTACGGCTTGCGCTGCATTTACCGTGTCAGCTGCGATTAATGAAACTGTTGTGGTCCCGCCCATATTTCCGTTTATGGATCCTAGGTTGTCTGCAACTGCGTCGATTCCAGGTGCTGTGATTGTTACTTGTACTTGGTTTGAACTACAATTCGTTGGGTTTAACAACTCACAGATTTCATAGGTCAGTTCATAAGTTCCTGCCGGAGCGTTGGCTGCTAATATCGCATTTCCATTGGTGTCTACGGTTAAATATCCTTTTGGATCAGCTGTAGTTACCGTCAGTTTTACGTCTGATGGAATTAAGGCTGTTCCGTTTTTAGTGTCATTGTCAAAAACATTTATAAGTGTTTTTGGTGTATTCGAACTAAGGGTTGAAGGAACTGCATCTAAATTCGCTACCAAAGTTGCTGCTGTCACCACAATCGTTGAAGTTGCGGTATCACAATTCCCCGGATTGTTAATCTCGCAGATCGCATATTCTAAATTATAACTTCCTGCTGGTGTATTGGCCGCGACTGTAACTGTTCCATTTGAATTGATCGTTAGACCCGTTGGTATCGGAGTAGTTACCGTTAATTTTACGTCTCCAGGGTTTGTTCCGATTACGGCTTGTACTGTGTTTACGGTATCACCTGCGATTAGTGAAACTGTTGTGGTTCCGCCTGCATTTCCGTTTATGGATCCT
>NZ_QWDM01000004.1:75526-444959 GCF_003996965.1 Flavobacterium cupreum
CCTAGGTTGTCTGCAACAGCATCGATTGATGGAGCTGTAACTACAACTGTTGAAGTTGCCGTATCACAGTTACCCGGATTATTAATCTCACAAATGCTATATTCTAAATTATAACTTCCTGCCGGTGTGTTGGCGGTAACTGTTACGGTTCCATTTGAATTGATCGTTAGACCCGTTGGTATCGGAGTAGTTACCGTTAATTTTACGTCTCCAGGGTTTGTTCCGATTACGGCTTGTACTGTGTTTACCGTGTCAGCTGCTATTAATGACACTGTTGTGGTCCCGCCCATATTTCCGTTTATGGATCCTAGGTTGTCTGCAACAGCATCGATTGATGGAGCTGTAACTACAACTGTTGAAGTTGCCGTATCACAGTTACCCGGATTATTAATCTCACAAATGCTATATTCTAAATTATAACTTCCTGCCGGTGTATTGGCGGCAACTGTTACGGTTCCATTTGAATTGATCGTTAGACCCGTTGGTATCGGAGTCGTTACCGTTAATTTTACGTCACCCGGATTTGTTCCGATTACGGCTTGTGCTGCGTTTACGGTGTCGTCTGCGATTAGCGAACCTGTTGTAGTACCTCCTGAATTTCCATTGATCGAACCAAGATTGTCTGCAACCGCGTCGATTGATGGAGCAACAACTGAAATCGAAACTGTAGCTGTGCTGCAATTTGAAGTATTTAAATTTTCACAGATTGTATAATTAAAAGTATACGTTCCTGCTGGAGTATTTGGCTTAACTGTTACTGATCCTGTACTTGTATTAAAACTTAAAACAGAAGGTAAGCTACTTGCTAATGTAATAGTAACATCATTTCCAATCACAGCATTACAATTCAGAAGATCATTATTCAAAACATTTGAAACAGCTGTTCCTCCTAAATAACCATTAAATGAAGCTACGTTATCATCTTTAGCCAGAATTGGACCTACGATATTCACATTCTGTGTACAAGTTTCTGTATTTCCTGAATTGTCTGTCACAATCCACGTTACGGTGGTTACTCCGATTGCATAAGAAGTCGGTGCGTTATTCGTTACTGAAGCCACACCACAATTATCTGCTGTTGTTGGGGTTCCCAAAACAAGTCCTGTTGAAGTACATGAATTGGCATCCGTAGTTTTTGTAACATTCGAAGGACAGGTAATCGTTGGCTTTTGGGTATCGCTTATCGTTACGGTTTGCGTACAAGTCTGCGTATTTCCTGAGTTATCGGTAACGGTCCATGTTACGGTTGTGACTCCGATTGGATAAGTAGTCGGTGCATTATTCGTTACTGAAGCCACGCCGCAATTGTCAGCTGTTGTTGGAGTGCCCAAAACAACTCCGGTTGCAGTACATGAATTAGCATCCGTAGTTTTTGTAACATTCGAAGGACACGTAATGGTTGGTTTTTGGGTATCGCTTACTGTTACGGTTTGCGTACAAGTCTGCGTATTTCCTGAGTTATCAGTAACTGTCCATATTACGGTGGTTACTCCGATTGGATAAGTAGTCGGTGCGTTATTCGTTACTGAAGCCACGCCGCAGTTATCAGCTGTTGTTGGGGTTCCCAAAACAACTCCTGTTGCGGTACATGAATTGGCATCCGTAGTTTTTGTAACATTCGAAGGACAGGTAATTGTTGGTTTTTGGATATCGCTTACCGTTACGGTTTGCGTACAAGTCTGTGTGTTTCCTGAGTTATCGGTAACGGTCCACGTTACGGTTGTGACTCCGATTGGGTAAGTAGTCGGTGCGTTATTCGTTACTGAAGCCACACCGCAATTATCTTCTGTAGTTGGAGTTCCCAAAACAACTCCTGTTGCAGTACATGAATTGGCATCCGTTGTTTTTGTAACGTTCGAAGGACAGGTAATCGTTGGCTTTTGGTTATCGCTTATCGTTACGGTTTGCGTACAAGTCTGTGTGTTTCCTGAATTATCCGTCACGATCCACGTTACGGTGGTTACTCCGATTGGATAAGTAGTCGGTGCGTTATTCGTTACTGAAGCCACGCCGCAATTATCGGCTGTGGTTGGAGTTCCCAAAACAACTCCTGTTGCAGTACATGAATTGGCATCCGTTGTTTTTGTAACATTCGAAGGACAGGTAATCGTTGGCTTTTGGGTATCGCTTACCGTTACGGTTTGCGTACACGTTTGCGTATTTCCTGAATTGTCCGTCACGGTCCATGTTACGGTGGTTACTCCGATTGCATAAAAAGTTGGTGCGTTATTCGTAACCGAAGCAACGCCACAATTGTCAGCTGTTGTTGGGGTTCCCAAAACAACTCCTGTTGCGGTACATGAATTGGCATCTGTTGTTTTTGTAACATTCGAAGGGCAGGTAATTGTTGGTTTTTGGGTATCGCTTATCGTTACGGTTTGCGTACACGTTTCTTTATTTCCTGAGTTATCGGTAACTGTCCATGTTACGGTGGTTACTCCGATTGGATAAGTAGTCGGTGCATTATTCGTTACTGATGCCACGCCACAATTGTCAGCTGTTGTTGGGGTTCCCAAAACAACTCCTGTTGCGGTACATGAATTGGCATCCGTAGTTTTAGTAACATTCGAAGGACAGGTAATTGTTGGTTTTTGGGTATCGCTTATCGTTACGGTTTGCGTACACGTTTGCGTATTTCCTGAATTGTCCGTCACGGTCCACGTTACGGTGGTTACTCCGATTGGATAAGTAGTCGGTGCGTTATTCGTTACTGAAGCCACACCACAATTATCTGCTGTTGTTGAGGTTCCCAAAACAACTCCTGTTGCGGTACATGAATTGGCATCCGTTGTTTTTGTTACATTCGAAGGACAGGTAATTGTTGGTTTTTGGGTATCGCTTATCGTTACGGTTTGCGTACAAGTCTGCGTATTTCCTGAATTGTCAGTCACGGTCCACGTTACGGTTGTTACTCCGATTGGATAAGTAGTCGGTGCATTATTCGTTACTGATGCCACGCCACAATTGTCAGCTGTTGTTGGGGTTCCCAAAACAACTCCTGTTGCAGTACATGAATTGGCATCCGTAGTTTTTGTAACATTCGAAGGACAGGTAATTGTTGGCTTTTGGGTATCTGATATCGTTACGGTTTGCGTACAAGTTTCTTTATTTCCTGAGTTATCGGTAACGGTCCATGTTACGGTTGTGACTCCGATTGGATAAGTAGTCGGTGCGTTATTCGTTACTGAAGCCACGCCGCAATTGTCAGCTGTTGTTGGGGTTCCCAAAACAACTCCTGTTGCAGTACATGAATTGGCATCCGTTGTTTTTGTAACATTCGAAGGACAGGTAATCGTTGGCTTTTGGGTATCAGCTACAACAGCAACAGCATTACTCGTAATTGTACACATTCCGGCATTAGTAGCAGTCACATAATAACCTGTACCTGCAGAAAGACCTGACCAGGTAAGGCCAGATCCTGTTCCTGCTTTTACTGCCTGAACAGCAGTATTAGCCGAATTGTATAATTGATAATTTACGTTATTGACTGAGGTTGTGGATGTGATTGTCCCTCCTGATGCAGGTACACAGATGATACTTCCTGTTAAGGAAAGGGCTACTGGCAACGCTTTAGGGGTTGTTGAAACACTTGCAGAATTATTGGCTAAATTACTATCTACTGTAGAATTGGGTAATGCTGCCGTATTGTTGTATACTCCCGTAGGATTTACTTTTGCTGTAATTTTTAATGTGCGGCTAACTCCTCCATCAACATCTCCAATACTCCACACTCCGGTTGCTGAATCATAATTCCCAATTGAGGCTACTGAACTCACATAAGTATATCCGGTAGGAAGCAAATCGTTTATAGAAACTCCTGTAGCATTATTAACCCCTAAATTACTTAAGATAACCGTAAATAGTACATTAGATCCTACACATGGTGTTGCATTATCAACTGTTTTTGTGACACCTAAATCTGTACATAAAGTAACTGAAACCGGTTTAGATTGCGTCTGAACACCACACGCTAAAGTTGAAGCTACAGCATAAGAACCTGTTTTCGTAGCTACATACGTATTTGAATTTGCACCAGAAATTGCTGTGCCATTATAATACCATTGATAAGGAGCAAAATCGGAAGGCGTGGTTAGCGTTGCGGTATTATTTGTACATCCTCCCCCTGAAACATAGGCCATAGTCGGATCGTCAGGCAGCGCTGCAAAACTCGAGAAAAATCCTGCCATTGAGAACCCTCCTGCCTGTTGTACTATCGAAACGGTAAGTTTAGCATTACTTGCAATAGAAAGTACTTCCGGGCTTCCAATTTGAACACTATTAAAGTTTATCAGATACCAGCCTGTTGAACCTATCTGATAACGGGCTGAAACGCCGGCAATACTTGCAATATTAGTCCCATTTACCGTTACAATTTCGCTGGCACTTCGTAAAAGGATATAACCAAAATAATCTAAATTATTTGAAGCATAATTTTTAAATTTGGTTGTTTCGATAAAATTAGATCCTCCACATTCTGATACGGGTGCAATTGTTGAAATATCAACTTCACAATTCTGTGCAGTCCCTGAATAAACAGCAACCCTCTTATCTGCAACGATGTGGGATGCCGTAAAACTTGTGCCGGGAGAACCATTTACAAAAGTGTAAAACTTACCTGCCTGTGCCAGAGTCTGAGTCGTTGTAGACACAAGTACTCCGGTAGCCGAATAACCTTCTATTGTTACCTTTGTATTATCTTTTGTAGCTACTACAGTAGTCTGTTCTGCCGTATTATTTCCCGTTCCCCGTTCCAGAAAATATTCTGTTCCCAAAACGGATTCTGGGGGAATCTGATTAAAAGCGCCATCTCCACAACCACCCGGTACATCTATCGCAGCCGAGGTATTCATCACTGCCGGATTTGAAGATTCCACTAAAGTTCCCATTGGAGCCTTAAACATATAACTTTGCCCTGCATTCAATGTTGCTTTAACGACGTTATCGATCGTTATACTTGTATTATCAACAGTTGCCATTATACTGTAAATTGGCCTTTGCTCTCCAAAAGTGCTAAAAGTTCCCAAGGAACCATCTCTGTAATATCCTATTCTAAAACGCACTCCAATCCCGGCATCTCCAAAACTTGTAAGTGCCGCATTTCCTTTAATATTAGCATCGACATTATCACCATTGGAATAATCATCAGAAGCAATGTTACGAAGATTTATCGCTACCGGTCCATCGCTGGTCACAATTAATCCGGCACCTGTAAGTACCGTATCTAAGGCGTTCATTGGAAGATTTTTTGCTAAAAGCGGGAATCTGTAAACAGCCGGTGTTCCTTTTTTTGCCTTCAGAGAAGTTATAAAAGTCCCGTCACTTTTGCTTACCGTTATATTTACTTCCGTAACAGAATTTGTGGCGATTACAATTTCATTGGCTTTGCTAAAGTATTGCCAGGGTGCCGGAGCGATATAATGTTTTGTATAAAACTGGGCAGAAGCAGTAAAATTTATAAGAAGGAAAAAAATAAAAAATGAGACTAATTTAAATAAATTAATCTTTTTAAAAGTAAAGTTACACATAGACAACTATTGTTTTTGAAATAGAAATATCAGAAACCAAATAACATAATCTGGTTTTCAGAATATAGGACAGATACGATAAAAGGGAAAGATTGGTTTTTAGAAATTCAACAAAAGTCGTTTCAGAATTTTTATTTGAATAACATCGCATTTGGGCCATAAGGATAAATAGGTTCAAGACTTAATAAACTGTCCAGGGTTAAATTAGTGGTTTTGGTGCGGCGAAAATATGTAAAGTCCTCAATACTAAATACATTCGTCGATAAACTACGCAGAAAGTCGTTGAAATACACCTTTTGTCAGTAGATATTCACATTTAATTAGCAAAAAAGTAATGATTTGATAACCAAAGGCTAAAAAGTTATTAAAATATTGATGATTTTACCCATTCTTACATATTTATCAGACAAAAACGCAAAAAAAAGTCTAAAAGGGTAAAATAGACACTAAATGACAAACAACTAACTGCCAGTATCTTAATTATTCAAACGTAAACAAAAACCTACTTAAAGAAACAAGCTAATTAATAAGAATTAAAAATTGAAATTCTTATAAAATTGGAAAATTGAAATTTAAAATTTCCAAGGGGAGCAAAACGATTAATTAATCCAATTGCAGAAATTTAATATTGCGTTTTAGGCCATCAAACTTTGTTCTTTTGATAGGGGAATTCTTAAAAACCACCCGAAAGGTTTCTTCCGTAATTTCAATCCAGTCTTTCTTTGAGAACGAAAGCAATTCAGGATTCGGGTTAAATAATGGTTCTGCATGAGGTTTTGAGAACCGGTTCCAGGGACAAACATCCT
Organism: Flavobacterium cupreum; assembly: GCF_003996965.1. Lineage (GTDB taxonomy): Bacteria > Bacteroidota > Bacteroidia > Flavobacteriales > Flavobacteriaceae > Flavobacterium > Flavobacterium cupreum. The sequence continues at coordinate 81,858 of NZ_QWDM01000004.1, forward strand.
GGCAAGTATCACAGCCGAAAGCCCACTCATCAAATTTACCCTTCATTTCGGTGGGGATATTTTCCTTGAGTTCAATGGTATAATAGGAGATACATTTGCTTCCGTCTACCACATAGGGAGCAACGATTGCCTGCGTCGGACAGGCATCAATACAAGCGGTACAGGAACCACAATGATCTGTTGTGGCATGATCATATTCTAAATCCAAGTCCAGGATAAGTTCGGCTATAAAGTAAAACGAACCTACTCTTTGGGTAAGTAGATTACTATTTTTACCAATCCATCCCAAACCGCTTTTTGCGGCCCAGGCTTTATCAAGAACGGGGGCCGAGTCCACAAACGCACGACCGGAAACTTCCCCAATGTTTTCCTGTATGGAGAAAAGAAATTCTTTTAATTTCTCTTTAATAACAGTGTGATAATCCTGCCCGTAAGCATATTTTGAAATTTTAAAACTCTCTTGATTTTGAGTTTCTGCGGGATAATAATTAAGCAAAAGCGATACAACACTTTTGGCATCATCTACTAATAATGTCGGGTCTAATCGTTTATCAAAATGGTTTTCCATGTAAGCCATCTGACCATTTTGGTTATTTTTTAACCAGTTTTCAAGTCTTGGGGCTTCTGTTTCCAGAAATCCGGCTTTCGATATACCGCAGGATAAAAACCCAAGCCTTTTTGCCTCTTCTTTTATAAATTTAGAATATGTCTCTTTTGAATTAATCATTGTCTCCTTGAAAAAGTGACTTTAACGCCAACAGGTTTTAAAGTGATTAACGGATTAAAAAGAACTGTGTTTTCAGTCGAAACAATTTTGTACTTTTCAACAATATGTGAAATTGCCAGACACATCTCGTAAATAGCAAATCCGGCTCCAATACACATTCTCGGTCCTGCACCAAACGGATAAAAATACTGCATAGACTGTTTTTTTTGTTCGCCAAGAAAGCGATCGGGATTAAACTCATCCGGATTTTCCCAATATTTAGGATTTCTGTGCAGTTCATAAAAAGAAACTCCGATTAAGGTTCCTTTTTTTATATTAAATTGCCCAAGCTGATCATCCTCAACATTTTGACGATCTGTAATCCAGGCAGGCGGATACAGACGCATAGACTCGTTTAACACGGCATTTGTATACGTCATTTTCTGAAGCTGTTCCACTACATCATCCGTCTCTGACTTAATTTTGAGAATTTCATCGAATACCTTTTGCTGAACAACGGGATCATTTCCTAAAAGATGCAGTGTAAAGGTTAGTGCATTGGCGGTCGTCTCGTGTCCTGCAATAAAAAGGATTTTTATCTCATCAATTAACTGACCAACAGACATTCCTTCCCCACTATCTTCATATCGTGTTTCAAGAAGCATATGAAGCAAATCATTAACTTCATTTTTGGAAGTCATTCTTTCTTCGATAATTTCCCGGATTATGCTATTATTTTCGTCCGCAAGCTCAAGGTGTTTTTTTACCTGACCACTTAATGAGAACCACCAGGCTTTATGTGGAAGCCTGATTTCCTTGATTAAGAAATTTTGTACTTCTTCAATAATAAATTTAATACGATCCAGTTTCTCTTCTGCAATCGAAAACTGAAATAGCGATTTTGCAACAACATTAAACGCCAATTCACTCATGACGGGAAAAAGATCGACAACACTTTCTTCTGCCAAACCATCGAGTTCTGAAACGATTGTTTGTTGCATATTTTCAACGAGCTGATTCATCTTTTGCTTGTGAAAAGCAGGCTGAATCAGTCTTCTTTGTTTCAACCAGAAATCACCATCAACCGTTAAAAGTCCCCTCCCTAAATATTTGGAAAGATAAACGGACTGAAACTTCGACTTATGGTAATTCTTTTGATTTTTCTGCAATATATACTGGGCAACGTCATTGTCCCGGGATAAAATTATGTGTTTTGATCTTCCAATTCTAATAGAAAAAGAATCTCCAAACTTATCAAAATACCTTCTGTGAAATGGAATAGGGTTTTTACGAACTCCCTCCGAATCTAAAAAGAATCTGGATATCGAAAGTTTTGCAGGATAGTTATATTTGTTATTCTCAGACATTTTGAAAAGATTTAAAACAATCCGCCCTGAATATTAGTGTTTATTTTTCCTAAATGCTTATAAGCCTTGTCCGTCACTTCACGTCCTCTTGGAGTACGCATGATAAAACCTTCCTGAATCAGGAAAGGCTCATATACTTCTTCGATAGTTTCGCTACTTTCTGATACAGCAGTTGCCAGAGTTGACAATCCAACAGGTCCGCCTTTGAATTTATTTATAATAGTAAGGAGGATTTTATTGTCCATTTCGTCAAGGCCATGTGCATCAACATTAAGCGCTTTTAAGGCATAACGTGCAATTTCAAGATCAATCGTTCCATTTCCTTTTATCTGTGCAAAATCACGTACTCTTCGCAACAATGCATTAGCAATACGCGGCGTTCCACGACTTCTGCCCGCTATTTCAATTGCAGCATCCAGTGAGATTGGCATTTTAAGTATGGAAGAACTTCTTTCAACAATAGTGGTCAAAAGTTCAGTAGTGTAATATTGTAATCTCGAAGAAATTCCGAAACGGGCGCGCATTGGCGCAGTCAGTAATCCGGATCTTGTTGTCGCCCCGATTAAAGTAAAAGGATTTAAATTGATCTGAACCGTTCTGGCATTTGGCCCGGATTCGATCATAATATCAATTTTAAAGTCCTCCATCGCCGAGTACAAATACTCTTCGACGATAGGACTCAAACGATGAATTTCATCAATGAACAGAACATCCCTTTCATCCAGATTGGTAAGCAGACCAGCCAAATCCCCGGGTTTATCCAAAACGGGTCCTGAAGTTATTTTAATACCCACTTCAAGTTCGTTTGCTAAAATATTAGCCAAAGTAGTTTTTCCCAATCCCGGAGGCCCGTGAAAAAGTGTATGATCCAGTGCTTCACCACGCTGATTGGCAGCAGCCACAAAAACTTTTAAGTTCTCTAAAACCTGATCCTGCCCGGCAAAATCATCAAATGACAGTGGGCGCAATCTTTTTTCAAGATCTAATTCTTCTGGGTTGTACCCGTTTGTAGTGGGATCTAAGTTCTCATTCATTTTACAAAGATAGACAAACTAATCAGTTTGGAAAATAGTTAAATTCTAAATAAAAAAAAGGAAATTCCAATATTTTAAATCCCAAATTCCAGTCAAGTCTAACCTTTTATTGGAATTTGGGATTTAAAATATTGGAATTTATATTAAATAAAAAAAAACCATCTTAGAAGATGGTCTTTTTTATTTAATATTTAGTGGTGTAAAACTTCTTCACCTTCTTTCATCGGTACATTTTGCGGTACAAAATCTACATCGTGATTTGGGTTACTGTAGTCATACGGCCAACGGTATACGTGAGGAATTTCACCTGGCCAGTTACCGTGAATATGCTCTACAGGAGTTGTCCATTCTAATGTTGTAGATTTCCATGGATTCTGAACTGCTTTCTTACCGTAGAAAATACTACTAAAGAAATTGTAAAGGAATACTAATTGGAAAGCACCTCCGACAAGAGCAAATGTTGTAATTAAAACATTCACATTCTGCAAATCATCAAATAATGGGAAGTTTGTATTTGTATAGTAACGTCTTGGCAAACCAGCTAATCCGATAAAGTGCATTGGGAAGAAAACTCCATAAGCACAAACTGCTGTTACCCAAAAGTGAATATAACCTAAGTTTTTGTTTAACATTCTTCCGTACATTTTAGGGAACCAGTGGTAAATACCGGCAAACATTCCGTAAAGTGCAGAGATACCCATTACTAAGTGAAAGTGAGCAATAACGAAGTATGTATCGTGAACGTTAATATCTAAAGTACTATCTCCTAAAATGATTCCGGTTAAACCTCCAGTGATGAAAGTAGAAACCATTCCGATAGAAAATAACATTGCAGGGTTGAATTGCAGGTTACCTTTCCATAAAGTTGTAATCCAGTTAAATGCTTTTACGGCAGACGGAATTGCAATCAATAAAGTTGTAAAGGTAAATACAGATCCTAAGAATGGATTCATACCAGAGATAAACATATGGTGACCCCAAACAATTGTAGATAAAAATGCAATTGCAAGAACTGACATAATCATCGCTCTGTATCCGAAAATTGGTTTACGAGAGTTTGTAGCCATAATTTCAGATACAAGACCCATCGCCGGTAAGATTACGATATAAACCTCAGGGTGGCCTAAGAACCAGAATAAGTGTTCAAACAAAACCGGAGAACCTCCCTGGTAATGTAAAACCTCTCCTGCGATATAAATATCAGACAAGAAGAAGGAAGTACCAAAACTTCTATCGAAAATCAATAATAATGCAGCTGATAATAAAACCGGGAACGAGATAACACCAATGATAGCTGTTACGAAAAATGTCCAGATTGTTAATGGAAGTCTTGTCATAGACATTCCTTTAGTTCTTAAATTGATTACAGTAACAATGTAATTTAAAGATCCCATTAATGAAGATGCGATAAATATAGCCATTGAAACTAACCATAAAGTCATACCTGTTCCTGATCCTGGAATTGCTTGTGGCAATGCACTTAAAGGCGGATAAATTGTCCAGCCTGCTGATGCCGGTCCGGCTTCAACAAATAAAGAAGACAACATTATAACAGCAGATAAGAAAAACAACCAGTATGAAATCATATTCATGAATCCGGAAGCCATATCCCGCGCTCCAATCTGAAGTGGAATAAGTAAGTTACTAAAAGTTCCGCTCAAACCGGCTGTCAGTACAAAGAATACCATTATGGTACCGTGAATTGTAACTAAAGCCAGATAAATATCATTAGCCATCACACCGTCCGGTGCAAATTTATCACCTAATAAAACATTAAATATTTTAAAAGACTCTTCCGGCCATGCTAACTGCATTCTAAAAAGTAATGACATTACAATACCGATAATCCCCATGATGATACCAGTAATCAGATACTGCTTAGCAATCATTTTGTGATCAATACTAAATATATATTTGGTAATGAAAGTGTCTTTATGGTGATGTTCGTGCTCGTGATCGTGTTCGTGTCCGTGATCGTGTGCTTCTGCTGACATATATGTATACTTTAAATTTTCTTAATAAATATTATTTCATAGCCACTTTAGCTACAACAGCTTTAACAGTATCAATAACTGCTTTTACTGTGTCTTTAGCTGTACTATCTGTAGTTGGAGCTTTTACTGCTTCAGCAGGTTTTTCAGCAGCGGCAGCAGCTTTAATGTCCTGAGTTAATGTAGTTTTTTCGCTTAACCATTTTTTATAATCTTCCGGAGAATCAACAACTACTTTCATTTGCATGTTGTAATGAGAAGCTCCACAAATTTTATTACATAATAATAGATAATCAAATGTGTAAGGATCTAAAGCTGTTCCTCCTTTAGCAAGCAACTCTACACTTTTTTCAGCTCTTAGCTTGTTGATATTTGCCACTTTTTCAATCATAAAAGGCAACTCTCTGTATTCAGCAGTTGTATAAGTTGGAATGAATGCAAATTCAGTAACCATACCCGGAACACAGTTCATTTGCGCTCTAAAATGAGGCATGTATGCGGAGTGCAATACGTCTTGAGAACGCATCTTGAAATGTATTTTTTTACCTTTAGGAATATGCAATTCAGAAACTACGATATCATCCTGAGCATTAGGATCTGACATGTCAACTCCTAATGTATTAACACCTTCTATTAAACGAACATTCGCTTTTCCAAGAACATTGTCTTTTCCGGCATATCTTGCTGTCCATTTAAATTGTTGCGCATATAATTCAATTTCAATAACATCTTCATCCTTATCAACAAACATAATATTATTCCATGCATATAATCCGTAAAGAATTAAGCAAGCTAAAACAATAGAAGGAATAATACTCCAAATCGCTTCCAATTTGCTGCTGTCGGCAAAGAATAAAGCCTTTCTGTCTTTATGTCCTCTGTTTTTAAATGAAAACCAGTATAATAAACCTTGCGTAATAAACTGAACAATAAAAATTAAAACCCAGGTAATATTCATCAAATTATCTACTAAAAGACCATGCTCGGAAGCAGGAGTATGAAGTGCTAAATGACCCCATTTTAGTAAACCATAAATCGTAAATATATAAATGAAAGCTAAAAAGCCAAACATAACATATCCCTGAATATTATTATCATTATCGGATGCAACCTGAGAATCGTCCGAAGAGGATCCTACTTGAGTAAGATCAAATATCCTGGTCAATTGCCATAATGCAACTGCTAATAAAACTAAAACTATAATTACCAACAAACTTGTCATCTGTTTACTTCTTTAAATATTAATAATGAAAATGTTTACTTTCTTCAATGAAAGGATTTCTTTTTGCTAATAGAGGAGCTTTAGTCAATGCAGTAAATACCACAAAAATAAACAAACCTAAGAAGAAAAGAATAGATGCAATTTCAGGAACTCCAATAAACCATTTATCTCCAACTGTACCAGGCATAATCATATTAAAGAAATCAACGTAGTGACCTAATAAGATAACAATACCAGCCATTACAATAACCCAGCTAAGACGTTTGAAGTCTGTATTGATCAATATTAATAATGGAAAAACAAAGTTCATTACTACAGCTCCGAAGAATGGTAAGTTATACAACTCGATTCTTGTTATAAAATAAGTAACCTCTTCAGGAATATTAGCATACCAGATCAACATGAACTGAGAGAACCATAAGTACGTCCAGAAAACACTGATACCAAACATAAATTTAGCTAAATCGTGTATGTGGCTTGTATTTACATACTCTAAATATCCTTTTGATTTTAAGTATACTGTTACTAATGCAATAGTAGTAATACCACTTACAAAGAATGAAGCGAATACATACCATCCGAATAATGTACTGAACCAGTGCGGATCAATCGACATAATCCAGTCCCAAGACATTATAGACTCAGATACAATAAAGAATACTAAGAAACCAGCAGTTAATTTAAAGTTCTTTTTGTAGTTCAAATCATCATTAGCATCATCCTGAGCTAAACAATTTTTTCTTGATTGGTAACGATATAAATTCCATCCTATTAAAAAGATAGCCGCTCTGATAATCCAGAAATAAAAATTTAAATAACCTGCTTTACCAGCAATAATTTCATCATAATTTGCGCTTGCAGGATCTGTAATTCCTTTATCCAGCCATACAAATATGTGATTGAAATGCAGTCCGCAAAGTACTAGTATAATAAAGAAAATGACAGAACCAACAGGCAAGTAAGCCGTGATTCCCTGCATTACTCTAAACAAAACCGGAGACCATCCTGCCTGGGCAACTTGTTGAATAGCATAAAATGCTAAAGTACCCATAGAAAGCAGTAAGAAGAAAATACAGGCAACATATAAAGCAGACCAAGGCTTATTTTGCAATTGGTGCAATACATGTTCCAAATGTTTTTCATGCTCATCACCAGCATTTACTTTTTCATGCTCCCCACCTTTGTGCGATTCATGAGAAGCTTCTGCAGCTTCATGGTGACCTGCTTCTTTGTGAGAAGCCTCAGCAGTAGCTTCATGTGCTGCACCATGAGAACCATGTGCATCTGCAGCTAGTATTTTTTCAACTTCTTGAATATCTTTAGGCGCACTTAAAAAACCATACCCAATTCCTAATAGGCCAAGAACCATTAGGATGATAGAAAAAGTTTTTAATTTACTTGAAAATGTATACATATCTATTACGATCAGTTTGTTCAACAATTATAATTGGCTTTTTAGTTTTAGAACATAGTCAGCAACTAACCAACGTTCGTGGGCACTTAATTGATTTGCATGTGAACCCATTGCATTTAAACCATAAGTTTCAACGTGAAAGATACTTCCTTCAGTGATTACTCTGTCTTTGTAGCTAGGTACTCCAAGAAATTTTTCTCTTTCAACCAATTTACCTTTACCGTTTCCAGTTGCGCCATGGCAGCTGATACAATAAATTTCGAAAAGTTCTTTACCTTTTCCTGAGTTTCTCTCGATAGAATCCAAAGGTGATTTTAAATTAGCTTTAGCCAATTCATAACCAGCAGTTGAATTTTCATATTCATAAGGTTCAAAACCTCTGTTGATAGTTCCTTCTACAGGAAGCTGTCCTTCTTTTCCACCTTTAAATATTTTTGCTTCTGAATAAGTTTCATAACCTACAGACTCATACATATTAGGGAAATACTGATAGTTTGGTGCCGAATTATTGTGGCAAGATGAAACTAAAATAGTTATACCAACTAAAAGTGTTATTTTATATATCCTTTTCATAGCTACAATTAATTCTTTTCAATTACTTTAACTTCAACTGCTCCTGTACCTTCAAAGAAAGAAACTAGTTCTGCTTCGTTATCGTTTACAGCAACTTCCATTAAAAAATGGTCATCTGTTGTTCTTACATCAGGATTTTCAGCTTCTTTAAATGGCCATAATCTACTTCTCATATAAAAAGTGATTACCATTAAGTGGGCAGCAAAAAATACAGTCATCTCAAACATAATAGGCACAAAAGAGGGCATATTCTGAATAAAACTAAAACTTGGTTTTCCACCAATATCCTGTGGCCAGTCATGAATCATAATATAACTCATCATTGTTGTTGCAACAGAGATACCAACACATCCGTATAAAAAAGCACAAATTGCTAATCTTGTTGGTGCTAGTCCCATAGCTTTATCCAATCCGTGAACTGGGAATGGAGTAAAAACTTCTTCAATATGATGATGTGCAGCTCTGGTTTTCTTTACTGCATCCATCAAAATATCATCGTCATTATAAATGGCGTATATTACTTTATTACTCATGATGTGAATCTTTATTTGCTCTTTCTCTAATGTAATTATCTCCTGTTCCTTTCAAAATTGTTTTAACCTCCGCCTGAGCAATTACAGGGAATGTTCTTGAGTACAATAAAAACAATACGAAAAAGAAACCAATTGTTCCGATGAAAATTCCAATGTCAACAAATGTTGGTGAAAACATTGTCCATGAAGACGGAAGATAATCTCTATGTAAAGAAGTAACGATAATTACGAATCTTTCAAACCACATTCCGATGTTTACTACAATCGAAATAATAAATGAGAACATGATACTTGTTCTTAATTTCTTGAACCACATGAATTGCGGAGAGAAAACGTTACAAGTCATCATTGACCAATAGGCCCACCAGTAAGGTCCGGTAGCTCTGTTTAAGAATGCATACTGCTCATATTCTACACCTGAATACCAGGCTACAAATAGCTCAGTTATGTAAGCAACACCCACGATAGAACCTGTAATCATAATTACAATGTTCATTAATTCGATATGCTGAAGTGTAATATAAGCTTCAAGGTTAGAAACTTTTCTCATGATAATCAACAATGTATTTACCATTGCAAATCCTGAGAATACCGCTCCTGCAACGAAGTAAGGAGGGAAAATTGTAGTATGCCATCCAGGAATTACAGAAGTAGCAAAGTCCATCGATACAATCGTGTGTACAGAAAGTACAAGAGGAGTAGCCAAACCAGCCAATACTAATGATACTTCTTCAAAACGCTGCCAGTCTTTTGCTCTACCGCTCCATCCGAAACTTAGAATAGAATAAACTCTTTTAGTGAAAGGAGTAACCGCTCTGTCACGCAGCATTGCAAAATCAGGCAATAAACCAGTCCACCAGAAAACTAATGATACCGAAAGATACGTTGAAATTGCGAACACGTCCCAAAGCAATGGTGAGTTAAAGTTTACCCATAAAGATCCAAACTGATTCGGAATAGGTAAAACCCAGTATGCTAACCATGGACGCCCCATGTGAATAATTGGAAACAAACCTGCCTGAACTACTGAAAAGATAGTCATCGCTTCTGCAGAACGGTTAATGGCCATTCTCCAACGCTGACGGAAAAGTAATAATACCGCAGAAATTAATGTTCCGGCGTGACCAATACCAACCCACCAAACGAAGTTTGTGATATCCCAGGCCCAACCAACTGTTTTATTTAATCCCCATGTTCCAATACCGGTAGATACGGTGTAAATTATACAACCTAATCCCCAAAGGAAGGCTGTTAATGCGATTGAAAATACAATCCACCAATGCTTATTTGCAGGACCTTCAACAGGCGCAGCTACATCTACAGTTACATCGTGATAAGATTTATCACCTATAACTAAAGGTTTTCTAATGGGTGCTTCGTAGTGAGACGACATAATCCTTTATATGTTTCTTAATTAATAATTTATTCTAAGTATTTCTAACTTTAACATGGTAAACCACATTAGGTTTTGTTCCAACATGCTCCAATAAATGGTATGATCTTTCATCAGCTGCCAATTTAGCAACTTTACTTTCTTTATCATTAACATCTCCAAAGATCATTGCTCCAGAAGAACAAGCGCTTGAACAAGCTGTCTGGAATTCACCATCAACAACCGGACGTCCTTCATTTTTCGCTTTCAATTTTGTAGCTTGTGTCATTTGAATACACATAGAACATTTTTCCATAACTCCACGAGAACGAACATTTACGTCTGGGTTTAATACCATACGACCTAAATCATCATTCATGTGATAATCGAACTCACTGTTTTTGTTGTACAAGAACCAGTTAAAACGACGTACTTTATACGGACAGTTGTTTGCACAGTAACGAGTACCAACACATCTGTTGTATGCCATATGATTTTGCCCCTCACGACCATGAGAAGTTGCAGCAACCGGACAAACTGTTTCACAAGGTGCGTGATTACAGTGCTGACACATTACTGGCTGGAAAGCAACCTGAGGATTATCTCCTGCTTTTTCCATTTCACTAAAGGTAGACAATGAGCTGGATAAACCTGCAATATTCTCTTTTCTTTCATTATCACCTTCAAAAGTGCTTTCAGAAGAATAATATCTGTCAATACGCAACCAGTGCATATCACGGCTTCTTCTTACTTCAGCTTTTCCTACAACAGGTACATTGTTTTCAGCATGACAGGCAATAACACATGCCCCACATCCTGTACAAGCATTTAAGTCGATTGAAAGGTTAAAGTGATGTCCTGTAGAACGATCAAATGATTCCCATAAATCTACTGTTGTAGCCTCTACTTCCTGGTGATCCAAAGATACCATTGGTTGTTGATTCCAATGTTCAGCATCTTTAGTGTTAAATACCTCAAGAGTAGTTTCCTTAATAATATCTCCTCTACCCATTAAAGTTTTCTGACCCTGAACACAAGCAAACTCGTGCACTCCATTTGCTTTCACAATAGAAACAGCCTGAACACTATTAAAGTTTTTATATAAAGCGTAAGCATTTAAACCTACCTGCATTTCTTCTTTCAAAGCAGCTTTACGACCGTAACCAACAGCTAAACCAACTGTACCAACAGCTTGTCCTGGCTGAACAATTACAGGAACGTTTTCTAACTTAGCGCCATCAGCCAGCGTAATAGTAGCATAACTACCATTTAAACCACCGTTAGCCACAATTTCATTTGTTAAACCAAGTTTCTTAGCATCTGCATTTGAAACAGTAACATAGTTATCCCATGAAACTCTTGTGATTGGATCCGGGAACTCCTGCAACCAAGGGTTGTTTGCCTGTTGTCCGTCACCTAAACCTGTTTTAGTGTATAACACCAATTCGAAATCACCCGCTGGTTTTGATTTTGAAACTGCATTTGCAGCAGCAGCATAATCAACAGCACCACCAGCCAAAGCAGCTGATCCAACTACAAAAACACCATCATGTAAAACTTTATTCCATGAAGAACCAACGGTAATACCAGCAGAATTAGCTTTGATATAATCGTAAAAAGTTCCAGGAATCCCGTTTAATGACAATAAAACGTCTTGAAATTGTTTTGTATTAAATATAGGACGAATAGTTGGTTGTGTTAAACTATAAGTTCCTTTTGTTATTTCAACATCACCCCAAGCTTCTAAATAATGAGCAACAGGAGCAGCAATTGTAGTAACAGATGCAGTTTCATCTTCTTTCAAAGAGAAAGCCACTGATGTTTTTACTTTTTTCAATCCGGCTACAAAAGAAGCAGAATCTGCCAGTGTATAAACAGGGTTAACACCACTCATGATTAAAGTATGAACACTACCTGCATTCATATCTTTTAATAATTGAGCAACAACCGCATTTGAACCTTTTCTAATCTGTCTTGTTCCAACAGTAGTAAAAGCCTCACTAGCTAATGCCTGATTGATAGCCAAAACTAACAACTGAGCATTTTTATCTTCAATTCCAGATACTAAAACTCCTTTTGAACCAGCAGCTTTTAATTGCTGAGCAGCTTTAACCACTTCTGCTTTAAATTTAGCTTCCAGAGAAACCGGAACAGCAGCACCTGCAACGATATTATATATTTGAACCAAAGCTTGTTTCTGATCAGCTCCTGTCATAGGAATACGCTTATCAGCAGCAGCTCCGGATAAAGTCATGTTTGATTCAAACTGAAAATGACGGGACATTTTTCCATTTTGAGGAATACGTCCTTTTGCATATCCTGAATCGTATCCTCCACCTTGCCAGTCTCCTAAGAAATCAGCTCCTACGGAAACAATTAAAGAAGCTTTTGAAAAATCATAATCAACTAAAGCTCTCTCACCATACACGGTCTGAAATGCATCTAAGGCCTCTGAAGAAGATACTGCATCATAAACCACATGCTTAGCATTCGGGTTTTTAGCAATAAATTCACCAATCAGTTTTTCAGTAGAAGGACTTGCTAAAGTATTAGTCAACAATACAACCTGTCCACCTTTTGCTTTTGCATCAGCAATACTTGATTTAATTTTCAAATCAACAGCAGACCAGCTACTATTTTTCCCATCCAATTTAGGTTCTTTCAGACGCATACTGTCATATAACGACAGAATAGACGCATGAATTCTTGCATTGGCTGAAAACTTAGCTCCTGAAATAGTATTGTTTTCAATTTTAATTGGACGACCTTCACGAGTTTTCACTAATAGGTTAGCAAAATCAAAACCATCAAAAACAGTAGTTGCATAGTAATCAGCAACACCGGGAATGATTTGTTCCGGTTGTAACACATAAGGTATAGACTTGTGAACAGGGCCCTCGCAAGCTGCTAGCGTTACGGCTGCAGTACTAAACCCTACGTACTTTAAAAAGTCACGACGTGAAGTTCCAGATGAAGCTAATGCATCTGCGTTTCCTAAAAATTCATCAGTAGGAATCTCTTCAACAAATTCGTTATTTCTAAGCGCCTCAACAATAGAACTATTTTCTAGTTCCTCAACACTTTTCCAGTATTTTTTGTTTGATGACATTGTATATAAATATTAAAATCTTAATAATTCGATTAATAGTGGCATTTACCGCATTCTAAACCTCCCATTTGCGCTGCAGTCAATTTCTCTACACCGTATTTTTTAGAAAGTTCAGCATGAATTTTATCATAATATGCATTTCCTTCCATCTTAACATCAGTTTTTCTATGGCAATCAATACACCATCCCATTGTTAATTTAGAATATTGCTTCATGATTTCAAATTCCTGTACCGGTCCGTGACAAGTCTGACATTCAACACCTGCAACAGAAACGTGTTGTGAGTGATTGAAGTAAACAAAGTCAGGAAGATTATGAATACGAACCCATTTTACAGGCTGCGTTTTTCCGGTGTAAGCTTGTTTAGCTTTATCCCATCCAACCGCATCATATAGTTTTTGAATTTGAGCGTCGTAAAATGCTTTACTGTATTCAGCAGTAGCAGTAGTTTCAGCAACTTCAGAAATATTTTTATGACAGTTCATACAAACATTCAAAGAAGGAATACCTGCATTTTTACTCACACGTGCAGCAGAGTGACAATATTTACAATTGATCTCGTTATCACCAGCGTGAATTTTATGAGAATAGTGAATAGGCTGAATTGGCTCATAGTTTTGATCTACACCCACCTGCATCAAAAATCCATACACAAAATAACCACTTGCCAAAAGCAGAAATATAGAAGTAACCAATACTAAAAATTGATTTCTGGCAAAAGCTTTCCAGATTGGCGTTCTGGCCTCTCTTGGGGCAACTACAATACCATTATTAGCTGCTACCTTAGTCAGTACTTTGTTCACCATGAACAACATCACCACTAAAATAGCCATTACAAGAGCAAGAGCCCCTAAAATGATATTATTAGAAATTCCACTTCCGCCTGCCTGAGGACCTGTTGGCAATTCACTAACAACCTTAGTCGGTTCAGCTTTTACTTCAGAAGTATAAGCGATAATATTATCAATATCCGCTTCTGCTAATTGAGGAAAAGAAGTCATTACAGACTTGTTGTTTTCTTCAAAAAGCTTAACTGCAACAGGATCACCTGACTTAATCATGTCAGAACTGTTATGCACCCACTTGTAAATCCAAGCCATGTCATGTTTACCAGCCACTCCTCTAAGAGCAGGACCAGTTGATTTAGCATCTAATTTGTGACATGCAGCGCAATTTGCATTAAAAAGTTCCTTCCCTTTTACTGGATCACCACCTGTAGTTGCAGCCGGAGCAGCAGCTTCAGGCGCCGCGGGAGCAGCAGCAGCATCTTGAGCAAATGAAGTTAGGGAGAAAATCAACGTTAGCGATAAGCTAAGAAGTAATTTTCTTGAGATCGAATTATGGTTACCCACCTTTTTCATATAGTATAAAATTATCTACTAATTTTTGGTATGGTTTTTTCTGTATTAAAACAACAAAAACCGAACACCTTCTTTTAAAACTTGCACAAAAATACGACTTATGAACTATTCTCAAAACCTTAAAATACTCTTAAATATCAATTTATATCAATTCTAAATAATATTGAAATTTTCAATATAAACTTTAAATACTATTTTTGCATAAAAACCATCACATTATGAGAATTTTAACCCCGTCCACAAGAGTTTTCTTAACATTAACAACACTAACTTTAGCTTACAATATTCATGCTCAAGACCAAAATTTAACACTAAATCAGGACCCAAAATTTGAGCAGTTACTAAACGATAAACGTAAAATTAACACATCAATAAATACAAACGACACTTACAGAATTCAAATTTTTAGCGGAAAAAGCGATGAAGCCAAAAAAACGCTAAACGATTTTAAAAGAGAGTTTTATGCAGTTGACGGAACAATTATTTTTAATACGCCAAACTATAAGGTGATTGTAGGGAATTTTAAAACCAGAATCGAAGCGGAGAGAAACTTAGCTGAAATCAAAAAGAAATATAAAAGTGTTTTTTTGTTGAAGCCTGGCAAGTAATCAACAACGGAATAATTTCATGAAAAAGTCTCAGTCTCGGTCACGGTTTTCAGTTTTAAACTGATTTCTGTAACCGAGACTGAGACTTTCTTTTTTCTGTACATCACACTAATCGCTCCTATTTCGACGAATTGAGAATCTGAAACACTTCTTCCTTAACCAGTGCCAGATCAGCCTGAAAAACCGCATTTACCCAAAGACAATCTACGGTAGCCTTACCCATTTCTCTTCCTTTCTCAACATCACTATGCCAGTGCGCATTACAAATAATCCGGCTCTCTCCAAAATCATGTCCGCGTTTACGAATTGCCTCTTCTTTATCAGGAAAAATTTCACCAAACACTAATGCCCATGCCCAGCCTACTGCTGCATGCCCCGAAGGAAAAGACCCTACTTTACGCAATACTTCTTCTTGTTCAGGTGTGCATGTTTTGACTTTGTTAACCACGAACGGACGTTCCCGATTGTAAAAATTCTTGGCTGTGTAAGTAGACAAGCCCGCATCAGTCATTACCCGCCGCATAAGATGATACAATTTTGGTGTTAGTGTTTCACTAATCTCAATTCCCAAAGTCGCCTGAAAGGACTTCACCGCATAAGGAAAAGACAAATTAGCATCGCTAACAGCTTGCAAAAAACGGATCTGATCTCTAGATTTCGAAACTTTCTTAGCGTACTCCAGGTCAAATTTGAATGTTTCAGAAGCGGGTTGTGGCGGTGGAGCCAACAAAACCAAACTATTTGGCATTTCTTCATCAGACAGATAACCATGCAACAAATCTGGCATTACTATTCTCAGTTCCTCAACGTTTGTAAACTTTTGAACAGCACTTTTAGACCCGAGTTTTTCACCAACAAGTGTTCTGATAATATGAAATATCTTTAATCTCATACAAAATCTTCAATCTATTAGATTTTTATTTATTCCAAAAATAAACAAAAAATCTTACAAATGAGTCAATATACATTTAATAAAACTACCACGTATCTCAATTTTCCTTTTCTTTTACGAATTGAAATACGATATTAAATTCGAATAAATTTTTTTACAATATCAGTGAACATTCGATATGGATAAAACACAAGACCTCCCTTATAAACAGAAATACCGTACGAGCCTGTAAAATTTCCTTACTCAAAGTCCAAACCTTCAAAGTCCGCATTCATATCTCAGCAAAACAAAAAAAGTCCCAACATTCGTTGAGACCCTAAAATATAATCATGGAGCTATAATTTGACAACTCCCTTACTCTACCACCTTAATTCCATCAGCTAAAGCCGTTGGTACAAAAAAGGCATGATCTTTCATCTTAACAAAGAAAGGAGAGCCATCTTCTGTTTTAATAGTTAGCCAGCATCCCCTTTTTTTAAAGAAGAACATCCCTAAACAAACAAAAAGGAAATGAATACCAATAAATCATAACTTCTTTTATTCATATCAAATAAATCACATACATTTATACTACAGACATATACAATTGACAGAAACTACAATTATTTATAAGAATCTAATACTCCTTCACAATTAATAAGTGGCCTATCCTCTTCCTCCAGATAAAAATCAATCTGCACCTCATTTACATCATCAAATTCTAAATAATCTGTTCGGATGGTTTTATAACCTAAAGAAATTGCTTCTATGAAAAAATAATCTTCTTTAGAAAGTTTAAATTTATTTCTTTCTACTACTGTAAGTTTATAAGTGTATTCCCCTTTCGAGGAGGCCGGAATTTTAGAACACGCTATATCTAATCGTGTTTCAGAATTTAATGTACTACCCGTTTTAACATCAAACACTCTTCCCTTGATCATAAGCTCATTAGGATTCTGTTTAATTTTTTTTTTGATCACTGCTACTTTATAGCCTCCTTTGTTATTTGTAGGATTCAAATTTGACTTAACAGCCACGCAACCATTAAAAAATAAAAAGCAAATGCATATCAATAAAATACAATTGTATTTTTTCATGTTTATATGATTTAAATCAAATTCAACAATACTGTAAACCATCTTGTCTAAACAAATTACCTTAATATATTCTCCTTCTGTGCACGCTTTATAGAATCTAAATAAGAAGGCATGCAATCTACAAGAGGCGTATCATCCAGTTCGAGATAAAAATCTATTTGTATCTCGCTGGCATTATTTATTTCCAGATAATCGGTCCGAATCCTTTTATAACCAAAAGAAATTGCTTCAATAAAAAAATAATCCTCTTTATCGATTTTGACTTTATCCCCTATAGCTGCTACTTTAAATTTATAGATATATTCCCCTTGAGGATTAGCTTGAATTTTAGTACAAATAAAATTTAATTGCGTTCCAAGACTCAACAAACTATCCGTTTTAACATCAAATACGCGATCTTTAATTACGAGCTCTTTATTATTCGATTTAGAATCTTTCTTGATGACGATCATTCTACAACCTCCCTTATTATTTGTTGGGATCAGTCTGCTTTTTGCAGAAGAAGAAGAAGAAGAAGAAGAACAGCCTTCAACAAACAACCAGGAAACAAACAAAAGTAAAATGCAAATTCTCTTGTTCATAAAAAATCTACTTTAAATTATTAAGTTCCCTTTGCATTTTTTTAATCATTTCATCTCCTTCACATTCAATCAAAGGCCTATCATCCTTAGCTAAGTAAAAATCAATTATTACCTCCTTTTGATTATAAATGTTAACAAGCTTCGTTTCCACCGCTCTGTAAGAAAAAGCAATTACTTCTAGAAAAAAAGAATCTTCTTGTCGATTTCTAGTTCTAAAAGAGTATTCTCCATCAGATGTTGTCCGAAATTCAAAACAACCTGTTTTCAATTTTGCATTGCTTAGTAATTTCCCTGTTTTTAAATCAAAAACATGACCACGAATAATAACATCTTCGTCGTCTTTTTTTAATTTACCAACTCCGAAATTTATTGTATAACCACCTTCATTATTAGTTGACATAAGTTGTTTCTTTGTAGAACAACCATTTAGAATAAAAATTGAAATAATTGACAACAAAATAAATATTTTTTTTTTCATATTAAAAAGTAATTAGCAACCAGTTTTTTTCCCTTTTTGAGGTTTAACATTACCTAAATCATCCTCCCCTCTTAATTCAATTTGTAGAATATTTGATATTCTTTTTCTATCTGCTACAGGCAATTTTTTAAAGACATCCGTTTGCTCAAGACCACCCCAAGCCATATCCTGATAAAATTGTTTGTCTAGCTTATAACCCTTACTAATACCATAAACCTCTAACACTGCTCCAACTTGTTTTACCAAATTTGTTGCTATTTCTTCATGATGTGCTATATTAAAACTTTTTGTAACTTCATAATCTTTTAGCATTTCCGGATAGGAGGACTCCCAATTAGGTTTATCAATATTATAATAAGTAACTAGATAAGCATGAACAGACTCATGTAAAATCGTTTTTGCCCAAGACAATTCAGTAGCATTTGGAAATTGTTCAGAATCAAAAATTGTAGTTACTCGTGTAGAGATCTTATACAAAGTAGATGTATTTCCAGAAACTCCATACTCTAACTTTCCTGTTTTCACCGTCCAGTTAAATCTGGTTGAATTCCAGGGATCATTAGTAAAATTAGTAATCATGTTACCAGGACTAGCACCCGTTTTTTTTAAATCATCAAGAATTTTTTGCAAACAAGGTGCTAGTTGAGAATCATTAATTCCATCATCAAAATTTTTAATATTTAACCTGCTGTAATAAGCAGCATAAGCGATACCCATTGCAGAACCATTGTTTTGCGTTCGCACAAACTGATAATTCATCCTTGTATAGGCATCATTTGTTACGGGTTCTATGTAGGTGTTTTTAACAACAACTTCTTTTAATGGAACAGGATCTTTAATATAAGCCGAAGGAATATTCACATTCGTAACAATTCCCTTTTCGAATTTAAAACCACTAAGTACTTCACCTTTTAGATTAGTAGAATAGATACGGCCCGTAAATTCTGTATTGTCATCGGGCGCTCTGGCAGTCACAGAAGCTTTTCTGTTTTCACGGATAAGATGAAACAAAACTGTCTGCACTTCTCCATTTATTTTAATTTGCAAAATTTCCGTCTCTACTCCTTCCAATCCGGTCGTAGCAGTCGCAATATTTAATTTAGCATCTGTATCTGTGATGGCCACTTGTTCTAAAGAGGATAAATCAATTTTTAGATCAATATTAGCATCTACAGCTTTTTTGTTAATTTGCTCATTATTTAATTCATTAAAAAAATCAAACGATTTTTCCAGAGGAACTGTTTCCAGTTGGGCTGACTGAAAGTCTAATTCGGCTCTTGCAACGCTACTGTCATGAGATTCATCACTACAATTAAGCATTAAAAATGTTATCACTAAGATAAAACTAATTTTTAAAAATGTTCTGACTGGCTTCTTCATCTTCATCTAAAATTATATTTTTTGTAAATATAAATATATTTGCAAAAAATAAGATTTTTCATATGTTAATTTTTAAATTAAAAGAAAAAACTTATAAAATTAATTTAAATATTTTTAAGCCCAAAAACAAAATTAGGGTACTATTAAATAAAAAAAGCCTCAACTTTCGTTGAGACTTCATAAGTAGTTATTCATTTGAAATTAAAGAAGTGTTTAGTTCACCACCTTAATTCCATCAGCTACAAATCGAATTTCTTCTTTTGGTGTTATAATAGCATCAATTTCTGATTGCGGTTTTTTACCATCTTTCGCGTAATGCTTCAGCTCTTCAACAGAAGTGATCTTTTTCTCAGCAGTACCTTCTAAAACAACATTCTTTCCTTTCAAAGCGGTTGGTACAAAAAAGGCATAATCTTTCATCTTAACAAAGAAAGGAGAGCCGTCTTCTGTTTTAATAGTCAGCCAGCATCCTCTTTTTTCGCAAACATCAGTTACTAATCCTTTTACGGCAACATTTTCTACTTTTTTCGAATTCTTCAATCCACTTTCCAGTTTTTCAACCGATATTGCTTTGTTTTCAGATGCTTTAGAAACATCGGAACCGTAATAATCCCCTACTAATGCATTTCCTGCCGGTGGAGATTTCTTCTCTACAGCTTCTTGTGAAAAAGATAAAGTAGAAATACTTAAAAAAAGAAGTCCTGAATATATAAATCGTTTCATAGTCAAATAATTTTAATCAAAAATAATATTAAAATTTGAAATAAATAAAAATATTCCTGCATTTGAAAATAATGATACGGCACAAAAATAGAAGAACAAAAAAAAAGTCCCAACAAAAGCTGGGACTTTAAAATATAATTATTGAATTTTATTTCAATTTCTTTTTGATAGCAACTTCATGGTACGCTTCAATAACATCTCTTTCTTCGATATCATTGTAACCTTTAATCTGAATACCACAATCGTAACCTTTTGAAACTTCTCTTACATCATCTTTGAAACGTTTCAATGCCACAAGCTCACCTGTATGCACCACTACTCCTTCTCTGATCACTCTAATTTTAGAAGTTCTCATAATTTTACCATCCATTACCATACATCCTGCAATAGAACCTACTTTAGAAATTTTGAAGATCTCACGGATTTCAGCAGTTCCTAAAATTTCTTCTTTCATCTCAGGAGCTAACATTCCTTCCATTGCATCTTTCAAGTCATCGATAGCTGCGTAGATAATAGAGTAGTAACGGATATCGATTTCTTCTTTATCTGCAAGTTGTCTCGCATTTCCGGCAGGACGAACGTTAAATCCAATGATAATTGCGTCAGAAGCAGAAGCCAACATAACGTCAGTTTCGGTAATTGCTCCAACACCTTTATGGATAATATTAATCTGAACTTCTTCTGTAGAAAGTTTAGAGAACGAATCTGATAATGCTTCAACAGATCCATCAACGTCTCCTTTAAGAATCACGTTCAATTCTTTAAACTGACCAAGTGCAATACGACGACCAATTTCATCAAGGGTAATATGACGTTGTGTACGTACAGATTGTTCACGCATCAATTGAGAACGTTTAGAGGCGATTTGTTTTGCTTCTTTTTCGTCTTCAAAGACATTGAATTTATCACCTGCAGTAGCTGCACCATCTAAACCTAATACTGATACCGGAGTCGACGGGCCTGCTTCTTTAACGATATGTCCACGTTCGTCATGCATGGCTTTAATTTTACCATGATGCTTACCAGCCAACATATAATCCCCAACTTTTAAAGTTCCGTGTTGTACTAAAATTGTTGACACATATCCTTTTCCTTTATCTAAGAAAGCCTCAACAACAGTTCCCTGTGCTGCTTTATTTGGATTTGATTTTAAATCTAAAATTTCAGCTTCCAATAAAACTTTTTCCAGTAATTCTTTTACTCCTGTTCCAACTTTTGCAGAAATATCATGTGACTGAATTTTTCCACCCCAATCTTCAACAAGTAAATTCATACCGGCCAGACGCTCTTTGATTTTCTCAACATTCGCGTTTGGTTTATCAATTTTATTGATTGCAAATATAATTGGCACTCCCGCAGCCTGTGCGTGAGAAATTGCTTCTTTTGTTTGTGGCATGATATCATCATCCGCCGCTACTACGATAATAGCAATATCGGTCACCTGAGCTCCACGTGCACGCATCGCGGTAAACGCCTCGTGACCCGGTGTATCTAAGAATGCGATCTTCTGACCATTATCTAAAGTTACTCCATACGCTCCAATGTGTTGTGTAATACCTCCTGACTCACCAGCGATAACATTTTCTTTACGGATATAATCCAGTAAAGATGTTTTACCGTGATCGACGTGACCCATTACAGTTACAATCGGCGCTCTTACTACTAAATCTTCTTCTTTATCTTCAATTACCTCAATGGCGTCTTCGATATCAACTGTAATAAACTCAACTTCGTAACCAAACTCGTCAGCTACAATAGTTAATGTTTCAGCATCTAAACGCTGGTTCATGGTAACCATGATTCCAAGTGACATACAAGTTCCAATTACTTTAGTAATCGGCACATCCATCATGATTGCAATTTCACCAACAGTAACGAACTCGGTAACTTTAATTGTTTTACTTCCTTCGTCAATTGCTCTTTGCTCTTCATCAGATTTCTGACGGTGCGTATCTCTTTTATCTCTTCTGTATTTGGCTGCTTTTGATTTTCCACCTTTCCCCTGAAGTTTTTCAAGAGTCTCTCTAATTTGGTTTTTTACTTCCTCTTCCGTAGGCTCAACTTTAGCAACAATTGCAGGACGGTTTCCTTTTACAAAACCAGGTCTTGCACTTCTGTTAGCGTTAAAGCCTCCTCCACCTGTATTTGGTGTAATCTTATTAGGGTTTGGTGTTCCCGGCGCATTACCTGTTGCAGGTTTTGGCGCGCCCGGTGTTCCTGGTTTAGGAGCAATTCTTTTACGCTTATTTTTGTTAGCGTTATTTCCTGCACCCGGTGCACCCGGTTTATTTGGGGTTATCTTAGGATCTTCTTTCTTTTTCTTAGGCTTGTTAAATTGAGATAAATCAATTGTCTGACCTGTAAGTGTCGTTCCTGATAACTTTTGATATTGAGTAGTGATCGTCTCCTCTGCAGTTGCAGGATCAGTTGATACAACCGGCTCCTGAGCTACTTTTGGCGTCGGAGTTTCGGCATTCACTTTTACTTCTTTTTTCTCTGTAATAATAGGTTTTTCAACTTTATTCTCAGCAACTACAGGAGCTGTGGGCTCAGGCTGTACTATTTCTTTTTGAACAGGTTTTTCCTCTTGAGATGGAGCAGCAACAACAACTTTAGGCTCTTCCGCTTTTACCGGCTCCTCTGCAGGAGTAGCAACAGCCGCAGGCTTCTCTGGTTTCTTTGGGTTCAAATCTATCTTACCAACCTGAACAGGTCCCGTCACAACAGCTTTGGCTTTTATAACCTCTTGTTGTTTCTGGCGCTCTTCGTCTTGTCTGCGTTTGTCCTCAATTTCTTTCTCACGCTCTACACGTAATGCTTCTTTCTCTTTTCTTTTCTCTTCTCCTACTTCTTTAGAAGCTTCCTTATTCCCCTTATCGCCCGCAAATTGGCTTTGTAGGATATTAAATTCGCTATCAGAAATTTTTGCATTCGGATTTGCGTCAATAGCAATTCCCTTATCTTTTAGATAATCAACAGCTCTTTCTAACGAAATATTTAATTCCCTTAAAACCTTGTTTATTCTTATTACTCTCTCTTCAGACATATAACCTTTTTATTATTACCTTTTTCGTTGTGTTGTTAGAGCAGATAACTAGCTATCAAACTCTTCTTTTAGTATTTTCATAACATCAAGAATAGTTTCCTCTTCTAAATCTGTTCTTCTTACTAAATCTTCTACTTCTTGTTTTAAAATACTTTTTGCAGTATCTAATCCTATTTTAGCAAATTCTTCTATTACCCAGTCTTCGATTTCATCTGAAAACTCTGTCAATTCAACATCGTCTTCATCTGCAGTTGCACCCGCAACGTCTCCTTCACGAATAACGTCTAATTCGTAACCTGTCAGCTGACCCGCTAATTTTATATTATGACCGCCTCTACCAATGGCTTTAGAAACTTCTTCCAGTTTTAAGAACACTTCGGCTCTTTTATTTTCCTCATCAATTTTGATAGAAGAAACTTTTGCAGGGCTTAATGCTCTTGTAATAAACAATTGAATATTACTTGTATAGTTGATTACATCGATATTCTCATTTCCTAACTCACGAACAATTCCGTGAATACGGGATCCTTTCATACCCACACAAGCTCCAACAGGATCAATTCTGTCATCATAAGAATCTACCGCTACTTTTGCTTTTTCACCCGGAATACGAACTACATTTTTAACGGTAATCAAACCATCAAATACTTCCGGAATTTCCTGTTCAAATAATTTCTCCAAAAACTTCTCAGAAGTTCTTGACATAATAATCTGAGGTTTGTTTCCTTTTAATTCAACGCTTTCAATGATTCCGCGAACGTTATCTCCTTTACGGAAAAAGTCGGATGGGATTTGTTTTTCCTTTGGAAGTACAATCTCATTTCCTTCATCATCAACAAGAATTACAACTCTTGGACGTACGTGATGTACTTCTGCGGTGTAAATATCGCCAATAATATCTTTAAATTGCTTATAAAGATTCGTATTATCGTGTTCATGAATTTTAGAAATCAGGTTTTGACGCAAGGCCAAAATAGCTCTTCTTCCTAAATCAATCAATTTAACTTCTTCGGAAACTTCTTCACCAATCTCAAAATCCGCTTCGATCATTCTGGCTTCAGTCAGGGTAATTTCTTCGTTTTCAAAATCCAGATCTTCATCAGCAACGATTACTCTTCTTCTCCAGATCTCCATATCTCCTTTGTCGGGATTTATGATAATATCGAAGTTATCATCAGAACCGTATTTTTTCTTCAATGCATTTCTGAACACATCCTCTAAAATTGCCATAAGCGTTACACGATCAATAAGTTTATTATCTTTAAACTCTGAGAATGAATCGATTAATGCTAAATTTTCCATGCGAATTCTTTAATTAAAATGTTACTGTAACAATTGCCTCTTTAATTTCTGTATAAGGTATTTGTTGCTCTTTTTGAACTGTTTCTTTTCCTTTTCCTACTTTTTTCGGTTCTCTTGCTTCCCAAGACAAAATTATAAAAACATCGTTAGCTTCCACTAATTCTGCCTCAATTTTTTCAGTATTTGTAGTAACAATCAACGTTCTACCAATATTTTTCTTGTATTGCCTTGTCATTTTCAAAGGAGATCCTACTCCAACTGATGCTACTTCCAGCGAAAAATCCTGCTCTTCACGATCCAGATTATTCTCGATTGCACGACTAATATCGATACAATCCTGCAATGCCACTCCGTTATCACCGTCTAAACCCACACTGATTTTAAAAGAATCCGAAATAGATAAATCAATCAGAAAGACTGATGGCTTTTCCAGAAGAGCTTCTGTAATTAATGCGTTTACTTTTTCTTTAAATGTCATAATTTTATAAAAAGAGGGGACACTTAGTCCCCTCATTATTTAGATTTTAATAAATAACGGTGCAAATATAGTGTTTTTTTTATAAATCAAAATAAATAGATAGCGAAGAAAATATTTCTTATCTTTATGTAAGCATTAAAATAAAGGAAATTCACACTAATTAATCCCGAAAATTATGAAACGAATTCTACTACCTACTGACTTTTCAGAACACGCAGAAGACGCCTTAAAAGTTGCTTCTCAAATTGCCAAAAAAAATGGTTCTGAAATCGTGATTTTACACATGCTCGAACTGCCTCATCAAATGAGTGACGCTATTACCGGGGGTGCAAGCATTCCGGAAACCATGCTTTTCATGAAAAAAGCCAACGAAATGCTTGATGAAGTTTCCGCAAGGCCTTATCTGGATGGAATTCCTGTGACTGAAATTGTAAAAATGGATAAACCTGTCCACGGCATCGCACAAGTGAGCAAAGATTACGAAATAGACTTAATCGTAATGGGATCACACGGCAATTCGGGTGTAGAAGAATTATTAATAGGATCGACCACTGAGAAAGTAGTGCGCAATTCAGAAATTCCGGTTTTAGTGATCAAAAAAGACATCCCCAACTTTAATCCGGGAAATATTATTTTCGCATCAGATTTTTCGGACGAAAGCAAAAAACCCTTCGAAAAATTTTTAAACTTCATCCAATTCTTCGATTCAAAAATACACCTGGTTACGATTTGTACACCCAATAGTTTTAAACCAACACATACCATCGAAAAAGCCATGAATGAGTTTGTCGCTGAATTCAACCTGACCAACTATTCTACTCATATTTATAATGACACCAATATTGAAAAAGGCATTATTAACTTCTCCAATTCCATAAATGCTGATATTATCGGAATGTGCACACACAGAAGAACGGGATTTGCTCATTTTTTTAACGGAAGCATCAGCGAAGGCTTAGTTAATCACGCTATACGACCAGTCGTTACTTTTAAAATTTAAAAAAGTTCGGTTTGCAAATCATAAAGCTTCTCGTCTGAGAGGCTTTTTTTTATTTTCAACCCATCAAAAAATGAGCTTTTAAACAAAGTCACTTTGAGCTTTTCAACAAAGCCGAACCTTACATTTCTACCGACCTTTGTCAAATAAAATCATAAATAAAAAAACATGAGAACAATTGACAAAATTTACATCAACGGAGCGTTTGTACCCCCTATAGGGAAAGATCGTTTTAACCTTATCAGCCCTACTACCAATAAAAAATTAGGGGAAGTCGTTTTAGGAAATACTGAAGACACTCTTAACGCAATCGACGCAGCAAAAAAAGCTTTTAAGACTTTCTCTAAAACTACAATAGCGGAAAGAATTACGTATTTACAAAATCTGCAGGCCTCCATCGAAAAAAGAAAACAGGATTTTATTGATATTACAGTTGAAGAATACGGAGGAACTTTTCAGTTTGCCACGATCAGCTATAGTTACATGCTAAATAGTTTCACCTCAGCGATCAAACTTCTAACCACTTATACTTTCAACAAAACAATGGGTGAATCTGAAGTTCAAATGACACCTGTTGGCGTCGTGGGAATTATTATTCCGTGGAACTCGGTTTTATTTGCGGAAAATTAGCCACTGCCATCGCTGCGGGCTGTACAGCTGTAATCAAACCAAGTGAAATGAGCGCTCAGCAAACCCAGCTGATACTGGAATGTTTTCACGAAGCCGGATTACCAAAAGGTGTGTTTAATATTGTGAATGGCCTGGGCGAAGTTGTTGGCGCGGAAATTAGCCGCAATCCCGATATCGCAAAAATTTCGTTTACCGGCTCCACTGTTGTTGGAAAAATGATCGCCAAAGAAGCCGTGAATACCATGAAACGCGTTACTCTGGAATTGGGCGGAAAATCACCGAATATTATTCTTGACGATGCCGATTTGTCAAAAGCAATTCCGATGGCAATCGCCGCCGCGTTTATGAATAGCGGACAGGCCTGTATTGCCGGAACACGTTTATTAGTACCGGAAAACAAATTAGAAGAAGTAAAAAATCTGGTGACAGCTGTAGTATCTAAAACTATTGTTGGTGATCCTAAAAACGAAACCACGTCAGTCGGACCAATGGTGAGTCAAAAACAATACGAACGTGTACAAAATTACATCAAGATCGGGATTGATGAAGGCGCTGAAATACTAATCGGCGGTCTAGGAAAACCGGAAGGACTGGAAAACGGAAACTTTGTAAAACCAACCGTTTTTGTAAACGTAAATAACCAAATGAGGATTGCAAGAGAAGAAATCTTCGGACCGGTTTTATCTATTATCACTTATAAAACAGAAGAAGAAGCTATCGAAATCGCCAATGATACCACGTACGGATTACAAGCTTATGTAAGTTCCGAAAACGAAGAGAGAGCCTACAATGTTGCCTCCCAAATAAACGCAGGACGTGTTCAGGTTAATGTACTCGGACATGACCCGATGGCGCCTTTTGGCGGATTCAAACAATCGGGTATCGGGAGAGAATTCGGGATTCTGGGCTTAGAGGCTTATTTGGAACCGAGAACATTGATTAGAAAACAATAACTTTCAGGCGCAGAAAATTTTACAAAACGGATTTTCTGTGTCTTTTTAGTAACTTTACAGTATGTCACCGATCAAAGTAAATACAAAACCCAGGATATTGTACTCGTGTTATTATGCACGCAGTCGTGAAGGAGAACATTTTATACCCGAGCATGTTTTTAGCTACCAAATTTCAGGCGAAATGATTGCTTCTGACAGCAAAAAGACCTACCATTCCAAAGCGGGCGATTTTCGGATCAGCAAAAGAAATCATCTGGCCAAGTTTGTAAAAATCCCGCCGGAAGGAGGCGAATTTAAGGTAATATCATTGTTTTTGGATCAGGAAATCCTGCGTGAAATCTACCACGAGTATCAATTTAAAATTGAGAAGAAACCTGACGAAGCCGCAATAATTCCCTTAAATCCCCATCCGCTCTACCAGTCTTTTATGACTTCACTCCTGCCTTATCTGGAAGTTGAACAGAAAAACAATGAAGTTTTATTTAATTTAAAAATCAAAGAAGCCGTTCATCTTTTACTCAAAGTAAACCCTGAACTAAAAGACATCTTATTTGACTTTAACGAACCCGGCAAAATTGACCTGGAAGCTTTCATGAATAAGAATTTTCATTTTAACGTACACCTTACCCGCTTTGCTTATCTGACCGGAAGAAGTTTAGCGACCTTTAAAAGAGATTTTCAGAAAGTTTTTCAGGAAACACCGGGAAAGTGGCTGCTGAACAAAAGACTTCAGGAAGCTTATTATCTTATTAAGGAAAAAGGGAAAGCACCAACTGATGTGTATTTGAATGTTGGTTTTGAAGATTTGTCTCATTTCTCCTTTTCATTCAAAAAGAAATTCGGAGAAGTTCCTTCTTCTCTGCTTCATAAATAATATTCTGTAAGTGTAGATTCAACCGCAATGGGCGCAGTGAAAAAAACGCAAGGTTCGCAAAGCTATATCCAAAACTCTGCGAACCTTGCGTAAATCTTTGTGCCATTTGCGGTTGCAAAACCGCTAAATTTAATACATAAAAAAAGCCTCCCGATTGAGAGGCTTTTATGTTGGTCTACAAGGACTCGAACCTTGAAAGACTGCACCAAAAACAGTTGTGTTACCATTACACCATAGACCAGCAGTGCTGTTAAGCGAGTGCAAACTTAAATCTTTTTTTTAGTTTGCGCAAATTTTTTACGCATAAAAAAAGCCTCTCGAATGAGAGGCTTTTATGTTGGTCTACAAGGACTCGAACCTTGAAAGACTGCACCAAAAACAGTTGTGTTACCATTACACCATAGACCAGCAATGCTGTTAAGCGAGTGCAAATTTAAAGCTTTTTTTAGTTTGCACAAACTTTTTGATGAAAAAAAATCATTTTTTTTCATTTTTCTTCCTTCAAAATCTACAATATTCATGCAAGTATTTCACAAACAATATATTACTCCTACGAAATACTTTTGTAGAATTTTTTGTTAATGCCCTATTCTTTACGCAAAAAAACATTTTCTTTGTAGGATAGAAAACAAACAAAATTTTAACACCTAAATATGGCACAATTCAATTTCAATAAATGGAATACAATTATTGGTTGGTTTGCATTTGCAATCGCTTTAATTACTTATACACTAACTGTTGAACCTACAATGAGCTTTTGGGATTGTGGCGAATATATTGCTACAGCAGCCAAATTAGAAGTGGGGCACCCACCCGGAGCTCCTTTATTTCAAATGATGGGCGCTTTCTTTGCCATGTTTGCTATAGACAATCAGCATGTGGCCGTAATGGTAAATATGATGTCTGTTTTCTCAAGTGCCTTTACTATTCTGTTTTTATTTTGGTCCTCTTCTATGATTTTGAAAAAAATTATAGCCCGTTTTGCCGAAATCAATCAGAATAATTCAATTGTTATTTTAGGAAGTTCTTTTGTGGGCGCTCTGGCTTATACTTTTTCAGACAGTTTCTGGTTTAATGCCGTTGAGGCTGAAGTGTATGCAATGGCTTCTTTATTAATTGCATTGCTTTTCTGGCTCGGACTTCGCTGGGAACAGGATATGGATCAACCAAAAGGGAATAAATGGTTATTGGTTATTTCGCTTGTTATCGGTCTTTCGTTTGGAGTTCACTTCATGGCGTTGCTTACCATTCCTTCAATAGGATTTTTATATTATTTTAAACATTACGAAAAAGTTACGATCAAGAACTTTCTAATTGCCAACGTTGTGGTGATCGGTATTTTGCTGTTTATCTTCAAATTACTTTTACCGTTAACAATGGCTTTCTTTGGAAAAACGGAAATTTTCATGGTAAACAGCATGGGATTGCCTTTTAACTCAGGGACCATTTTTGTTGCGTTGCTTTTTGTTGCTTTCTTTTATTTTGGATTAAAGTTTACCAAACAAAAAGGGCTTGTTTTCTATAACACTATCATTCTTTGCGTATTATTTATCTTAATAGGTTTCTCCACCTGGATGATGCTGCCGGTTCGTGCTAACGCCAATACCGTAATTAACGAAAACAAACCATCTGATGCCATAGAAGTTTTAGCGTATTACAATCGTGAGCAATATGGTGTAAACCCATTGTTTTACGGACCTCAATATACAGAGGTTTTTGCAGGTCTGGATGCCGAAACACCTTATTTAGACAAAAATCCAAACTACGAAAGAGATTATAAAACCGGTAAATACATTATTACCAATAATTATAAAAACGCGGAACAGAATACAGACGACAATCAAAAGACGATTCTGCCAAGAATGTGGAGTACTGAAACAGGACATATTCAGAACTATATAAGTTTTACCGCTCCCCCAGGTTTCAAAATAAATCCAAATTATCCTTACGAAGATGATTTGGCAAAATACGGAATTGACGCCAGTCAGCTAAGCGAAGAGGAATACAATAAAGCTACCGCCCAATTGCGCAATGAAGTAGAGAAAACAGTTTCTGAATTCAGAAAAGCGTATGCTCAAAAACAAATTGACAACGAAGGTTATATCAAATTCCTGAAAAGTTACGGAGATTACTTAATTATCGAAAAACCGACAACTGTAGACAACTTTAGTTTTATGTTCGAGTACCAATTCGGATATATGTACTGGAGATACCTGATGTGGAACTTTGTCGGTCGTCAAAACGACATTCAGGGAAAATACGATAACTTAGACGGAAACTGGATTAGCGGAATTAAAGCACTGGATTCCTTACATCTTGGCTCTCAGGACAATTTACCTTCTGATGTGCTAAACAATAAAGGAAGAAACGTTTATTTCTTCTTACCTTTTATTTTAGGACTGATCGGACTTATGTATCATGCCAATAAAGACCTTAAAAGTTTTTATGTGCTTTTGGCTCTATTCCTGTTCACCGGAATTGCCCTGAAAATTTACCTGAATGAAAGGCCTTTTGAACCTCGTGAAAGAGATTATGCACTTGTAGGATCCTTTTATGTCTTTGCCATCTGGATAGGATTTGGAGTCTATTCTCTATACGAAAGTATCCAGAAATACATTGCACCAAAACTTGCAGGCCCAATCATTATTGCCGGAAGTTTACTGGCAGCCCCGGTTTTAATGGCTTCTCAAAACTGGGATGACCATGACAGATCAGGCAAATATACGGCTGTGGCAATGGCAAAAGCGTATTTAACTTCCTGTGATAAAGATGCTATTTTGTTTACCATTGGAGACAATGATACTTTCCCGTTATGGTATGCCCAGGAAATCGAAGGTATACGAACAGACGTGAAAATCGTAAATACGAGTCTTTTCATGACCGATTGGTACATAGATCAGATGAAAGCCAAATCGTATGAATCCAACCCGCTGCCAATATCATTTAAACATGATGAATATGTGGGTGACAAACTGGATTATGTGGCTTACATTCAAAAAATAGAAACACGTTGGAACATCAATGACTTTATAAGTTTTATTAAAAACCCAAAATCAACTGTAGGGTTACAAAACGGACAAACGATTCATTTTTACCCAACTAATAAAATCAGGGTCCCTGTTGACAAAGATTTAATCATTAAAAATAAAATTGTCAATCCTAAATACAATGACTCTATTGTTCCTTATATGGACATTAACATCAAAGGAAGCGCATTATACAAAAACCGCTTAATGATGCTGGATATTTTAGCCAACAACAACTGGAAAAGACCAATTTACTTTAGCGGAGGTGCTTTTGATGATGAAGATTATTTGTGGCTGAAAGACTATTTGCAACTGGACGGAATGGTTTACAAATTGGTTCCTGTCAAAAACACCCCTTCCAAAGAAGGCGGGCCAATGGATATGGGTCAAATTGATGCCGATAAAATGTACGATATTGTAATGAAATGGGATTGGGGCAACAGTGAGAGCACTACAATTTATCACGATCCTGAAACAAGAAGAAACAGTATCACGTACCGTACCAATCTGTCCCGTTTAATGAATCAGCTTATTGAAGAGGGAAAAATTGACAAAGCTAAAAAAGTTATCAATTTAGCCATGACAAAAATGCCTTTGGACAAATTTGGATACTATTCGTTAGTTGAACCTTTTGCCGGAGGATATTATAAAGTTGGAGAAAAAGCAAAAGCACAGGATCTGCTAACTAAACTGGTTCAGAAATACAAAGAAGAACTTAATTATTACGCGACATTAAGCGCTTCCGACCAAACTGACTTGGCAATTGACATTATTACCGAAATTGAGCGTTACAGAAGCTTACTGGAAGTAATGAGAGACAATAACGACAAAGCGTTCTACGAAAAACACAAAGTGACTTTTAATACTTATGTAAATGTTTTCGAACGTTTTGGAAGAGAAAAAGAATAATATACGGAAATATTAGCAATTAAAAAAATGTAGCGCTGTTAGAAAAATAGCGCTACATTTTTTATTTTTACATATCACTAAATCATTTTACAAAATGAGCTTCTATTGGGTAAAAACAAATACATTCATCAAAAAGGTGTTTTCTAAATATTGTTGGGATATTCCGAACAATGAAAAGAAAATATACCTCACGTTTGATGATGGCCCAACTCCTGAAGTTACGGACTGGGTTTTATCTGAATTGAAAAAATTTGATGCAAAAGCTACCTTTTTTTGTATCGGAAAAAACATAAAAGCAAATTCCTCCTTATTTGAAAAGCTGATTACCGAAGGTCATTCCATAGGAAATCATACCATGAACCATATTAACGGATGGAAAAGTAAAACGAATGATTATATTGAAAATGTAAAAAATTGTGCTAAGGTTCTTTCAGAAGAAAAAAATCTAAACCCGTTGATATTTCGTCCTCCTTACGGGAAGATAAAAAAAGAGCAATCTAAGATTTTAAGAAACCTGGGCTATAAAATAGTAATGTGGGATGTTTTAAGCGCTGACTTCGACCAGAGCATTACACCTGAAAAATGCCTTGAAAACGTTACAAAAAATGTAAAGTCAGGAAGTGTTATTGTTTTTCATGACAGTGTAAAAGCTTCACAAAATTTAAAATTTGCCTTACCTAAAACACTGCATTTCCTAAAAGAAAACGGATTTTCTTTTGATATTATCCATTAAAATAATATCCTGCAATCCTTGGCATTATACGTTGAACTGATCCTGAACAATTCCGATTATCGTATTGGCATCAAGCTCCCCTGACTGTCTCCAGATCATTTGTCCTTCTTTGTAAATCATTAAGGTAGGAAGTCCTTTTATACGTAATGCCTCAGCAAGTTCCTGGTTTTTATCTACATCAATTTTAATGACTTTGGCCTTATCGCCAAGTGCAGCAGCCACATCCTTAATAACAGGATGCATTGATACAGATGATTCGTTCCAATCCGTGTAAAAATCAATTAACACCGGAACCTGAGCATTTATAAGTTCTCCAAATTTTGACATAAAACCAAAAATTTAATTCTTTTAATCTATTAAAAAGAGATAGTTTAATACAAATGTAGCATTTTTAACGAATTAAGCCACATTCTTGCCTTTTTTTAGTTCAATGACCGTTATTTCAGGCATAATACCCACTCGTCCCGGGTACGCATGAAAACCAAAACCGCGGTTCACATACACATATCGCCCCAGCTCTTCATACAATCCCGCCCACTGTTTGTAAATATATTGCGCAATACTCCATTTAAAATAACCCGGTATTTCGATACCAAACTGCATTCCGTGAGTATGTCCTGACAATGTCAGATGGAAGTTTTTAGGATGGTTCTTGATTTCATATTCCCAATGGCTTGGATCGTGACTCATTAAGACTTTAAAATCATCCTGAGTTACATTTTGTGACGCCTTGTTCAAATCACCGGCTTTCTTGAAATTCTGCCCCCAGTTTTCTACTCCGATCAGTGCAATTTTATCATCACCTTTTTGGATATAAGAGTGTTCATTTAACAGCAATTTAAAACCGATCTGACCGTATAATTTTTTAATGGCTTCAAAATTTTCCGTTTTTTCTACTTCTGAAGGCCATGTAACATATTCACCGTAATCATGGTTTCCTAAAACGGAAAACTTGCCGTATTTATAGTCTTTTATCCTGCTGAAAGTTTCTAACCACGGATGCATTTCTTTTGCATGTGTATTGACGATATCTCCCGTAAACAAAATCATGTCTGCTTCCTGCTCGTTGATCAGGTCAATCGCATAACTGATCTTTTCCGGATTATCAAAACTTCCGCTGTGAACATCCGAAATCTGAGTGATTTTAAAACCATCGAAAGCATCCGGAAGATCCGGGAAAAATATGGTCTGTTTAATTACTTTGTAATTATACTTCCCCTCAAAAATCCCATAGATTAAAGATAAAAAAGGAACCGCAGCCAATCCTAAACCAATTTGACTGATGAATTTTCGCCTTGACGGAATAGCGGCTGATCCGCTTGAATTGTAAACAAAATAATTTACTATTCCTGCTCCTACCCTAAAAATATCTTCGCCGAACATAATAAGCGTAAGGACAATTTTTGGCACATAAACCATCAGCATCAGACCAGTAGTAAACATAAACTGTCTCGTTTGTCCAACGGAGCGATCTACCTGCGAAAAAGAATAGATGATAAAAATTAAAAGCAGTACACTTATAATTTGATAACTGACCAAAACCCATCTTAGTTTGATTAAAGTACGAAAGGCCTGGTAAGAATAAAACTCAATAAATAAAAATAGAGCACATAGAATTATAAAACGAATGATCATTTAGGTATAGTTTTAAGCAAAGTAACAAAGAATGAATTTTTTATTGCTTTTTATTATCAAAAATTTAACTCAAATATAAATCAAAAGGCTGATAAATTTCTTTACCAGCCTTTCCCTCTGTTTAAAATTATCTTTATTAGTATTCAGGCCTAATCAAATGCTATGAAACCAAATAAAAATTCTGCTTTATTTTTTTGCTTCTGCTTTAGCCGCTTCTGCTTTAACCTCTGCTTTTTTAGCTTTTTTCTCTGCTCTTTTCTCTTTTTTAGGCGCTTTAGCTTCTTTTACCGGAGTGGTTTGTGCCGGAGCGGTCTGAGCGTTTACCATTGCTGTTGTTCCTAAAATTGCTACTGCTAACATTACTAATTTTTTCATGACTTTGAATTTTATAAATTATTATTATTTGATTATTTATAAGCCAAAGATAGCATCAGTAAATGAAGACAAAATGAAGATTTGATGTATTAAAAAAATAACTTACAATTAGTTTTTTGCCGTTTCCGGAAACAAAAGAGTGAATGTCGTTCCTTCGCTAATTACAGAAGTCACTTTAATTTCTATATGATGAAAATTGGCAATACTATCTGCAATCGTCAGCCCCAGGCCTTGTCCGTCCTGATCTGAGTTGATCCGCGTAAACCTGCTGAATATCTTTCCGATTTGGGAAGGATCCATCCCAATTCCTGAATCGGCAATAGAAATAAAATAGTGTTTATCTGAGAATCCGTCAGTAATTGTAATTTTTCCTTTTGGGGTATTGTATTTAATTGCATTTGTGATCAGATTGTAAATGAGAATATGAATCAGTGTTTTATTTCCTTTAAAACTAAAATCATGCTTCATTATATTCAAAAATTCAATTTGTTTATCTTCAATTCTGTCCTGAAGATCTTCCTGCATGTCTGTTATGATTTCGTAGAAATGAATCTCTTCTTCGGTTGTATACTGGTTGTTTTCGATTCTGGAAATCAACAGCAGATTATTGATGATTTTTTTCAGCATGTCCAATGTCTTTAAAGAACTTGCGATTTTATCCACCGCATTATCATCTAAAGAATCATTCTGCAATAAATTTTCCAGTTTATTTTTGAGCAGGGCAATGGGGGTCAGAAGTTCGTGGGAAACATTCGAGATAAATTGTTTTTCTTTTTTAAAAAGTTCTCCGATACGATCCATCATCTGATTCAAAACCAGATCCAGCTCCATGAAATCACTTGATTTTGCCTTTATTGGCGTGTGATCGAAAGTTTCGGGTTCATTGACGCGTCGAATTTTGGTATCAATAATGTTGTAAAAAGGTTTCAGCAGATATTCAATATAAACGGTATCTGCCAGAAATGTAACGAGAAGAATAATCACCAGGACAATAATAATAAACAAACGGATGATAAATGTAAGGTCATTTACTTCGCTAAGGTCACTGCCAATTTCCAGCTGATATCCTTCTTTTTCATAGGTAAAATGATATTGGAGAATTCGGTATTCGTTCTCTTCTCCTTCAATAACGCGATAATCATTGCTAAAAGTGGTTTCTTTCTGACGGGGTTTTACCGGAACTTTCGAAAGTACCAGAAATTCACTGTGCAGCGTAGAAAATTGCGAATATGTTTCCGTCGAATCACCGGAATTTTCGATAAAATCATTAATCTCTTCCTGATTTAAGTGGTCAATGAATTTTTTCTTTTTTTCCAGCAATCCATTATTGATATGGCTGTACACTACATTTTCAACCAAAATGGGCAACATTAACCATAAAACCAAAATCACCAACAATCGTGTCAGTGCATTAAAAATTGCCAATTGGTGTTTTATCTTCACAGTATCTTATTTACTCGTTAATTCGGTAGCCGACATTTCGGACGGTTTCAAACCAGCCGATATCAGTATGTTTGTCTAACTTTTTCCGAAGATTCCGGACATGAACATCGATAAAATTTGAATCTGAATTAACTTCAAGAATATCCCCCCAGATATGTTCCGTTAATTGCAATCTGGTAATGACCCGATTTTTGTTCAATACTAAATATTGAAAAATATCAAACTCTTTTTTGGTCAGATTAATGGGGATATCGCTGTAACTTACTTTATAATCCTGCAATTGTAACGAGAAACCATGAACCAGTAAGTCATTTAAGGTAAAACCGTGCATTCTCCGAATAACAGCGAACAATCGGGCGCTCAGTTCCGTTAAGGCAAAAGGTTTTGTCAGATAATCATCGGCACCAAGATGCAAACCATTAATCCTGTCGTCTAATTCGCCACGGGCCGTAATGACAATGACAGCCATTTTTGATTTGGTTTTCCGAACGGCTTTCAAAACCTCAAAACCATCGCCATCAGGCAATCCAAGATCGAGCAGCATGGCATCGTAATCATTACTGTTTACGTCTTCTAAAGCATCACTGCAATTATGCACAATCTTGCACACATAACCTGTGTTCGACAAAAAATCAAACACTTCTGCAGCAAGTTCTTTATTATCTTCAACAATTAAAATATTCATATTTACAGATTCTAAGTGCAACTAAAATTAAGCAATTCTAAAAAGCCATGTTGCTTATTATTACAAAATTAACGAATCAAAAAAAAGCCGATAAATTTCTTTATCAGCTTTCTCCATAATTATCATTTCTGTTTTGCTCCCCTTACAATTCTTCAAAAGCAAAACAAAAACAACTCTTATTTTTTCATGGCAGGTGTTTCTGATTTCGCGGCTTCTTTTTTATCAGAATTCGCTTTTTTATCAGATTTTTTTCTGGGATGTTTTGTAGCTTTAACCTCTTTTGTCGGAGTTGCTTTAACTTCTTTAACAGGGCTAACTTTTACAGCTGGAAAGGCATGTACCATTGCTGTGGTTCCTAAAACTGCTACGAGTAACATTAAAAAATTTCTCATGATTTCTACAATTTAAATTAATAACCTTTTAATTACAGATCAAATTTACCTCTGTAAAATGAAGACAAAATGAAGAAACCGGCCAGTTTAGAAATTTTAACTTCAGATTAACTTAGCAGGGATTATTGGTACTGTTTTCTACCATATGAGTTATATAAGTTCATTTAACCTTATGAATAGGATGATGTTTTAGATGCGCTGCATTACTCATTTACTTAAATGAACTTATATAACTTACATGGTTAAAAAAAAATCCTGTCAGGCTTATTTTTGAGGACCCAATTGATTATTTTTACAGACTAATATTTTTTTTATGTCAACTCAAAAACGTCTTTTTCTTCTTGATGCTTATGCACTCATATTCCGTGGTTATTATGCCTTCATAAAAAATCCAAGGATTAACTCCAAAGGAATGGATACCTCCGCCATTATGGGTTTCATGAATTCGCTGCTGGATGTCATCAAAAGAGAAAAACCGGATCATTTGGCCGTTGCTTTCGATAAAGAAGGAAGCCAGGTAAGAACAGAAATGTATTCTGATTACAAAGCCAATCGTGATGCTACGCCTGAAGCGATTAAAATTGCGATTCCGTATATTCAGGATTTACTACGAGCGATGCACATTCCTATTATAGAAATGGCAGGTTGCGAAGCCGATGATTTAATTGGAACCATTGCCAAGCAAGCTGAAAAAGAAAACTACAAAGTCTACATGGTTACGCCCGATAAGGATTTTGCGCAATTGGTTTCTGAAAATATCTTTATGTACAAACCGGCCCGTATGGGGAATGGAATTGAAATCTGGGGTGTGCCTGAAGTTTTGGCAAAATTTGAAATTGAAAGACCCGAACAGGTGATTGATTTTCTTGGAATGATGGGCGATGCTGTCGATAACATTCCGGGATTACCCGGAGTTGGTGAAGTTACAGCCAAAAAATTCCTGAAAGAATATGGTTCGATGGAAAATCTGCTGGAGAACACGCATTTACTGAAAGGTAAAATGAAAGAAAATATCGAAGCGAATAAAGACAAAGGAATTTTATCTAAAAAACTGGCGACTATTATTTGCGATTGTGATGTTGTTTTTAATGAAAACGATTATGAACTTTCACGCCCTGATATCGAAAAAACCGACGCTATTTTTCAGGAACTGGAATTTAGAAGAATGGCAGAACAATTTGACAATTTGTTTAAAATTGGCGGCGGAAACGAATTAGCAAATAAAGGCGACGAAGCCAAATTATACAAAAAACCACAACCGAAAAACGAAGAGCAGTTTGATTTATTCGGAGGTGGTGCAACTATTGATGAAACAGAAGAAAGAACTTCATTTTACAATACTTTAGAAAATACAGAGCATTCCTATCAGGCTGTCGAAGGCGATTTGGGAATTAAATTGCTTTTACAAAATCTGCAGAAACAGCCTTCCGTTTGTTTCGACACCGAAACTACTGGTTTAGATGCTTTGCATGCGGAGCTGGTTGGAATTTCTTTTTCGTATGAAAAAGGAAAAGGATATTATGTTCCGTTTCCGGAAAGTCAGGAAGAAGCTCAGGTGTTGATTGATAAATTCAGACCCTTTTTTGAAAACGAAAACATCGAAAAAATTGGCCAGAATTTAAAATATGACCTGAAAATACTTTCTAACTACGGTGTTACTGTAAAAGGAAAACTTTTTGATACCATGATTGCACATTATCTGATTAACCCGGATATGCGTCATAATATGGATATTTTAGCGGAAACGTATTTGAAATATTCACCAAAATCAATTGAAACCTTAATTGGCAAAAAAGGTAAAAATCAAATTTCCATGCGCGATGTTGCGTTGGAAGAAATCAAAGAATACGCTGCTGAAGATGCTGACGTAACTTTGCAGTTAAAAGAAATTTTCACAACAGAATTAGACAAAACAGAAACTAAAAAGTTATTTGATGAAATCGAAATTCCATTAGTAAGTGTTCTGGCTGCCATGGAAACCGAAGGAATCCGTCTGGACGTGGATTTTTTAAGCGCCATGT
The DNA here is from genome assembly GCF_003996965.1 of Flavobacterium cupreum. Taxonomy (GTDB): domain Bacteria; phylum Bacteroidota; class Bacteroidia; order Flavobacteriales; family Flavobacteriaceae; genus Flavobacterium; species Flavobacterium cupreum. Next base: position 121,777 of record NZ_QWDM01000004.1, read on the forward strand.
CTAAAGAAATGGATATTGAAATCAAATCCCTGGAGCAAAAAATATATGAAACTGCCGGTGAGAAATTCAACCTTGCTTCTCCGAAACAATTGGGTGATATTTTATTTGACAAAATGAAAATTGGCGGCGTAAAACAAAAGAAAACCAAAACGGGCCAATATGCGACTGGTGAAGATGTTTTAACCTATTTAGCCAATGACAATCCGATTATAAAGGAAATTCTGGACTGGCGACAAATGGTAAAATTGCAAAGCACTTATATTATGGCCTTGCCCGAACAGGTCGACAAAAAGACATTACGCGTTCATACGGATTATATGCAGACCGTTGCGGCAACGGGACGTTTGAGTTCTAATAATCCGAACCTGCAGAATATTCCGATCCGTACCGAAAGAGGCCGTCAGATTCGTAAGGCGTTTGTCGCACGAGATGAAAATCATACGCTGATTTCTGCCGATTACTCTCAAATTGAACTGCGAATTATTGCTGCTTTAAGCGGAGAAGAAAATATGATTGCTGCTTTCCAAAACGGAGAAGACATTCACAAAGCAACTGCCGCAAAAGTATTCGATGTTCCGTTAGAAGAAGTTTCCCGAGAGCAAAGAAGCAATGCCAAAACAGTAAACTTCGGAATTATCTACGGTGTGTCTGCTTTTGGACTGAGCAACCAGACTTCACTATCACGCAGCGAAAGTGCCGCGTTGATAGAAGCGTATTATAAAACCTACCCGAGACTGAAATCTTATATTTCGGATCAAATTGAGTTTGCCCGAGAAAAAGGATATGTTCAAACTATTTTGGGACGTCGTCGTTATCTGAAAGATATCAATTCGGCTAATGCAGTCGTGAGAAGTGCCGCTGAACGAAATGCCGTAAATGCCCCTATTCAGGGAAGTGCTGCCGATGTGATTAAAATTGCCATGATCAACATTCATAAAAAATTAAAAGAAGAAAACTGGAAATCTAAAATGCTGCTTCAGGTACATGATGAGCTTGTGTTCGATGTTCACAACGATGAACTCGAAAAAATCCAGCCTATGATCAAACACGAAATGGAAAATGCTTTTACCATGGCCGTTCCGTTAGAAGTGGAATTAGGTTTGGGTAAAGACTGGCTGGAAGCGCATTAATTTATTTTAGAGTGCAGATTGTAGATTTTAGATTTTCGGATCGAGAGAAACACAATCTTGTCATTTTGACGAAGGAGAAATCACATCCAAGGGCGACACACTTTATGTCTTCACTTTATGTGATTTCTCCTTCGTCGAAATGACACAAATAAAAAAAGACTGTCCTTTGCGGGACAGTCTTTTTTTATGTATTTTTTTTTTGAACTAGACTTTACGAGTTGATTCCCGCTCTTTTAGTACTGTCTTAATAACGATTGTTTCGTAATCTGAAGTTTCTTCTTCGGTTTCTTCCAGTCTCTTGATTAACCTTTTGGCTGCAACTTCTCCAATCTCTATTCCGTGCTGACTTACTGTGGTTAAACTTGGTGACAGACGTCTTGAAGCCAGAATTCCATCTGCAAAACCTATAATGGAGATATCTTCCGGAACTCTGAAACCCTTTTTCAGGCTCACTCGTAAAGCAGCTACTGAGTCATTTTCATCCAAAGCAAAAATAGCGTCAATTTTATTATCAAAAATGGCATCAATTTTAGCTTTCATATCGTCTTCAGAATCGGTACGAAGAATAATTTTTTCGTTTACCGGAATGTTGTTGTCTTTTAAAGCTTTCAGATAGCCATCGGCTCTCAGTTTTCCAACACTTAAATTATCTACAGAAGAAATCAGGGCGATATTTTTGCATCCTAAATTAATTAAATGCTGAGTAGAATTCAAAGCCGAATCAAAGTCATCAACCACTACTTTATCACATTCTACTTCATCGGCAATCCTGTCAAACATTACGATAGGAGTTCCGTCATTTATAATCGCTGAAAAATGATTGTATTCCTGTAATTTTTGCGCTTCTTCAGAAACTGACAGGATGAAACCGTCGATAGTTCCGTTGCTGAGCATTTCAAGGGTGTGAATTTCTTTCTCCAGAGATTCATTCGAAATACAGGTAATTACGTTATATCCTTTTTTGTCTGCTACTTTTTCGATACCGCTAAAAACCTTCGCAAAAAAGGAGTTCAGTATATTCGGTATAATAACTCCAATTGTTTTTGTTTTACGATTCTTCAAATTCAGACCAATAACGTTTGGTTTATAATTTTTTAGTTTAGCATACTCTTTAATTTTGATTTTGGTTTGCTCACTAATTTCGGGGCTATCATTAAGCGCTTTAGAAACTGTTGATACAGAAACATTAAGTTCTTTCGCGATTTGTTTTAAAGTTGCTTTAGCTTTCATTCTATCATAATTTATGGAATTAGTACAAATATAGTAGAATTAGTGAAATTACAACAAAAACACATCAGACTACATTAAAATTTTACCGTCTTTGTGCTGTGTCTTAAGGGAATTGTAAAATAAATATAAAATAAAGCCAATTTTTAAAACCGCTTCCTACAAAACTCCGTAACTAACTTAATACATGAAAATGTAATTGCTATTAATAACCATTTAAAAGTATTAATTATGAAAAACGAAGTAAGGATTCAGGAGGTTGACAAGTCCCTGAACAACAGAAGGAATTTTCTCAAACTTAGCGGACTGACAGTTGTTAGTGCCGGGTTACTTATGGCCGGGTGTAGTGATAATGATAATGACGACCCTGTTGTAGATAATATGTTACCGGGAATCAGAAACGGCAAATTTGACTTAGGCGCCGGAGATTTTGGCGTTTTAACATACGCATATGCTTTAGAGCAATTAGAAGCTGATTTTTATACTAAAGTCGTAAACGCTTCAAATTTCAATGCGACTTTTAACGAGATTGAAAAACAAGTTCTTACAGACTTATATCATCACGAAGTAGTTCACAGAGATTTTTTCAAAGCTGCTTTGAGTGGCGGACTACCGGATCCGAGTTCTCAGTTACTGCCAACACTGGCCTTTAATTATGGTGCCTTAAACTTTAACAGCCGTACTGATGTACTTGCAACTGCCAAAGCTTTGGAAGACACTGGTGTAGCGGCCTATAATGGCGCAGGTAAACTGATCAAAAATCCCGATTATTTATTGTTAGCCGGTAAAATTGTTTCGGTAGAAGCCCGACATGCCTCTGCCATCAGAAGTTTAATCAATCCTAATTCCAAAGACTTTGCAGGAGATGATATCGTAAATATGACTACCGGACTGGATGATGCCAAAGATCCGTCTAAAATACTGGCCATTGCAGGTGGATTTATCACCACACAATTTACAGCTAAATTTTTACCTTAATATTAATGCACTTTAAAAACTAGAAATTATGAATATATTAAAATTTATAGAGTCATTTACTAATGAAGGTATTATGGCCAGCACAGGTTCAAGAAGAGACAGTTTTACACAATTTGGAAATCTTGGAAAAAATTTAGCATTTGCATCCATTCCATTCGGTCTATCGGCATTAGCCAATAAAGCAATGGCAAAAGATATAACCGCGACTCCGGCAACACCAATCGGAGCTTTGCAATTTGCATTGACCCTGGAATATCTGGAAAATGAATTTTATGCCATGGCGTTAGATTCAGGCGTTATTCCGGCATCTGAAAACGGGGGACGTGATTTAAAGGTTTTTCAGCAAATAGCAGATCATGAAGCAGATCACGTAAAATTCCTGATTGCCGGATTAGGAGGCAGCGCGAGTGCTAATTTTGTTCCGAAACCCACTTTTGACTTCACGGTTGGCGGTGCTTTTGATCCTTTTGGAGATTATCCGACATTTTTAGCATTGGCCCAGGCATTTGAAGATACAGGCGTAAGAGCTTACAAAGGCCAGGCCGCAAACCTGATTTCAACTCCGGAATTACTCACCGCCGCATTACAAATACATTCTGTTGAAGCACGTCATGCCTCTGAAGTACGACGACTTCGCGGTTTGAAAGGATGGATTTCAAATGCAGAAAGAGGTGCAGGAATGCCGGAAGCAACTCAGGCTGTCTATAACGGTGAAGGTGTTACAATGCAGGCAGGATATAACACTGCAACTTTATTCGGGGCCGCGGCCGGATCTGAAGCTTATGACGAACCACTTACTACACAACAAGTTGTAGACATAGCCAATATATTTATAGTATAATTAATTTTTTTTTCAGCCTGGTTACAAACCATCTTTGCTTCATTTTGTAAAGATGGTTTTTTTGTTGTTTTCAAAGAAAAAATAACTCCTGAAAATCAGCAGTTAAAATAATCATTTAAGGTATTTGGTTTTAAAATAATTAATTGTACTTTTGCATCCCCTCTATTGGGGATGGAATGTTTAATTAAAATAATATTATGGACGCATTAAGCTACAAGACAATTTCAGCTAGCAAAGCCACTGTAACGAAAGAGTGGATTGTTGTTGACGCTGAAGGTCATAACTTAGGTCGTCTTGCTTCAAAGGTTGCAATGATCTTAAGAGGTAAGTACAAGCCAAGTTACACACCGCACGTTGACTGTGGAGATAACGTAATTGTTATCAACTCAGAAAAAATTAACCTTACAGGTACAAAAATGAATGACAAAATTTACATGCGTCATACAGGTTACCCAGGAGGACAAAGAACTTTAACTGCTAAAGTATTGCAATCTAAAAACCCTGCATTACTAGTAGAGAAAGCTGTAAAAGGAATGTTACCTAAAAACAAACTAGGTGCTGAACTTTTTAGAAATCTAAATGTTGTTGTAGGTGCTGAGCATACTCACGGAGCTCAAAAACCTAGAACTGTTAACCTAAACGATCTTAAGTAATGGGAGTTATTCACAAAATCGGTAGAAGAAAAACCGCTGTTGCACGTGTATATGTTTCTGAAGGAACAGGAAAAATCACTGTAAACAAAAAAGAATTCGCAACTTACTTTCCAACTGCAACTTTACAATACAAAGTTTTACAACCAATGTCTATGACAGAAAATGTAAACAACTTTGATGTAAAAGTAAACGTTTACGGAGGTGGTTCAACTGGTCAGGCAGAAGCTGTAAGAATGGCATTAGCACGTGTTATGTGTGAAGTAAATGCTGAAAACAGAGCTATCCTAAAACCAGAAGGTTTATTAACAAGAGATCCAAGAATGGTTGAACGTAAGAAATTCGGTCAGAAGAAAGCTCGTAAGAGATTCCAATTCTCTAAACGTTAATATTACCTGTCTTGTTCATTTGGGACAAGACATGATCAATTATTTATTGAAATTAAAAAACACAGTTGTTGTTGCTCTCCTGTCGAGGCAGGAAATAGTTTAGCATCTAAATGTATAAAGCCTGGGAAACCGCCATTTATGCATTGCTAATCAACAGAACGTAAACTAGTACAAAAATGGCAAACAAAATAGAAGTAAAAGACTTACTAGAAGCAGGTGTTCACTTCGGACACATGACTAGAAAATGGGATCCAAACATGGCCCCTTACATTTATATGGAGCGTAATGGTATTCACATTATCAATCTATATAAAACTGCAGCTAAAATTGAAGAAGCTAATGAAGCTTTGAAAAAAATCGCTGCATCAGGTAGAAAAATTTTATTCGTAGCTACCAAAAAACAAGCAAAAGACATCGTTGCTGAAAAAGCAAAAGCTGCCAACATGCCTTACATCACTGAAAGATGGCCTGGTGGAATGCTAACTAACTTCGTAACTATCAGAAAGGCAGTTAAAAAAATGTCTTCTATTGATAAAATGAAGAAAGATGGTACTTTCATGACCCTTTCTAAAAAAGAGCGTTTGCAAGTGGATCGTCTACGTGCTAAATTAGAGAAAAACTTAGGTTCAATCGCTGATATGTCAAGACTACCTGCAGCATTGTTCGTAGTAGATATCAAAGCGGAACATATCGCAATAAAAGAAGCACAAAAATTAAACATTCCAGTTTTCGCAATGGTTGATACGAATTCTGACCCAAGAGAGGTTGATTACGTTATTCCTGCAAATGATGATGCTTCTAAATCAATTGACAAAATTTTATCTTTAGTAACTGCTGCCGTAATCGAAGGTCTTTCTGACAGAGGTTCTGACAAAGAAGCTGACGTTTTTACAGAAGAAGCTCCGGCTGTTGAAGCTGCTCCTGCTGTAGAGGCTGCACCGGCTGTTGAAGCTGCTGCTCCTGCAACTGAAGAATAAATAAATAATTTAAATTCCAAATTTTAAATTCCAAATTCCAAGAATAATTAAAAACATAATGTTGATAATTTATTAAAACTGGAGTTTGGGATTTAAAAGATGGAATTTTTACTTTTAACATTAAAATTCAAAATATTATGGCAACAATTACTGCTGCAGACGTAAATAAATTAAGACAAACTACAGGTGCCGGAATGATGGACTGTAAAAAAGCTTTAGTTGAAGCTGATGGAGATTTCGATAAAGCGATACAAAACCTTAGAGAAAAAGGACAAAAAGTTGCTGCTAACCGTTCTGACCGTGAGTCTTCTGAAGGAGCTGCTGTTTCTTTTGTTAATGCTGACAAAACTAAAGGAGCGATCATCACTTTAAACTGCGAAACAGATTTCGTAGGTAAAAATGAGGCTTTCGTAACTTTAGCTAAAGAATTGGTTGAAAGAGCTATTAACTTCTCTTCTAAAGAAGAATTCCTGGCTTCAGATTTCAACGGAATTACTGTTGCTGAAAAATTAATTGAGCAAACTGGTGTTATCGGTGAAAAAATCGAAATCGGTGGTTTCGAAATTTTAGAAGGTGCTTTCGTTGGATCTTATGTTCACGTTAACAAAATTGCTGCATTAACTGCAATTTCTGAACCAATTGCTAATGGTGAAGTGTTAACTAAAGACATCTCTATGCAAGTTGCTTCTATGGGAGCTGATACATTATCTTACAAAGATTTTGATCCTGCTTTCGTTGAATCTGAACTTGCTGCCCGTATTGCTGTAATCGAAAAGGATAATGAAGAAGCTAAACGTTTAGGAAAAACTTTAAAAAATGTTCCTAAATATATTTCTTACTCTCAATTAACTGAAGAAGTTTTAAAACAAGCTGAAGAAGACGCTAAAGCTGAATTAAAAGCTGAAGGTAAACCAGAACAAATCTGGGATAAAATTATTCCTGGAAAAGTGCAGCGTTTCATCTCTGACAATACTACTTTAGATCAGGAGAAAGCTTTATTAGATCAAAACTTTATCAAAGATGATAGTAAAAAAGTTGGTGATTATGTTAAAGGATTCAATGTTGTAATCACAGGTTTCAAAAGAGTTACTTTAGGTTAATATATTATTTTTCAATATAAAAAGCCCGAATATTAATTTATTCGGGCTTTTTTGTTTTAGCATTTTACTTAATTACTTTTTAGCGGTAACCGGGAAATTTCTGGCTCTCATTAAGGCGTCAGATTTTGGGGCTCTTCCTCTAAAATTCTCGTATGCTTTTTCCTGATCAATCGTGTTTCCTACACTAAATACAGTCTCATAAAGTCGTTTGGCCACTTCTTTGTCATAAGGGCCTTTTCCTTCAAGGAAAGCCTCATAGGCATCTGCATTTATAACATCAGCCCATAGATAACTGTAATATCCGGCTGCATAGCCGTCACTTGAAAAAATATGTCCAAATTGCGGAATCCTGTGACGCATTACAATTTCAGAAGGCATATGAAGCGCGTCTAATGTCACTTTTTCAAATTCATGAGGATTAATAGCTGTTGTAGTTAAATGAAGTTTCATATCTATTAAAGAACTTGAAATCGTTTCAACAGTAGCGAATCCTTCTCCAAAGTTGGCTGCTTTTTCAATTCTTTCTACCAATGCGTGCGGTAAAGGCTGATTGGTTTTATAATGCAGGGCAAATTTATTCAACACTTCGGGAGTAGACAACCAGTGCTCCAGCAATTGAGACGGAAACTCCACATAATCCCTGGCTACTGATGTACCCGACAAACTTGGATACGTTACATTAGAACACAAACCATGAAGGGCATGTCCGAATTCGTGAAATAGTGTCGAAGCATCCTCCCATGAAATTAAAATAGGCTCATTTGTATCACCCTTAATAAAATTGCAATTATTAGAGACAATAGTCTGCACATCTCCTTCCAGTTTTTGCTGATCTCTATAAGAATTCATCCAGGCTCCTGAACGCTTTCCTGTACGTGCGTAAGGATCAAAATACCACAATCCGACCACTTTACCGGTTACCTTACTGCTTACCTCCCAGACACGTACATCCGGATGATAAACCGGAACAGTTGTAATTTGTTTAAAACTTAAGTTGAATAATTCACCTGCAACCCAAAACATACCTTCACGAAGGTTTTCTAATTGCAAATAAGGCTTAACTTCATTTTGGTCCAGGTCATATTTTGCTTTCCTTACTTTTTCAGCATAGTAGCGGTAATCCCAGGGCTGGATTTTAAATGTGCCTCCCTCAGCATCTGCAATTTTTTGCATTTCGGCAACATCCTGATGTACTTTTTCAACGGCTGGTTCCCATACAGATTCCATCAGTGCAAGTGTTTTCTGTGGATCTTTGGCCATTTTATTAGACAAACTCCAATGCGCAAAAGAAGGGAAACCCAATATTTTAGCTTTCTCTGTACGCAATTGCAAAATAGAAACTAAAGTCGCATTATTATCATTCGCATTCCCGTTATCACCACGTTTCACGAAAATATTAAAAGCTTTTTCGCGTAAATCCCTGCGATTGGAAAAAGTTAAAAAGGGTTCAATTGAAGAACGTGTATTGGCAATACATCCCATCACGTCCAATTTTCGATCCTTCGCTTCTGCCATAGCTGCATTTTTCACTTCACCAGGAAGGCCGTCGAAATCTGCTTCCGTTTTTAATGCCACAAACTGATCGTGTTCTTCTGCCAGCAAATTTTGACTGAATTTTGTAAAAAGTGTCGCCAGCTGCTTATTGATTTCAGCTACCTTTTCTTTATCTGCATTATTTAATTTCGCTCCTTCACGGACAAATTCCGTATAATAAAGCCAAATTAAGCGTTGTTGCTCACTTGTTAGTTTTTTACTTTCTTTTGAATTGTATAAGGTTTCGATCCTTTCGAAAAGCTTTTTATTCTGATTGATCTTATCGCTGAATTCAGAAAATTTCGGAGACATTTCCGTATCGACGGCATTAAACTCCGGACTGCTAAGATTTGATCTGTAAATTCCGTACACTGTAGCAATTCTTGTAATTGTTTTTCCGGACAGTTCCAGAGCAGCTATTGTATTGTCAAAAGTCGGCGCTTTCGGATTATTCGCAATAGCCTCTACTTCATTAAGTTTTTCCTGAATTGCAAACTGAATAGCCGGTTTAAAATCTGATACTTTGTACTCATTAAAAGCAGGTACACCACCATAAGGGCCGGTCCATTTTTTAAGGAGAGGATTCTCAGAATTGGTTTGTGCGTTAGACGCAAAGAAAGTTGTACCCATAAGAAAAATTCCTATTATTTTTTTCATTATCATTAATTTACTTGATATAAATGAATTTTGTTAGTGTTTCAAAAATAGCGAAAAAAACACCATTGAAAAGAAAATTTAACTTTCAGTATGCTTTACAACCCTATTTAATTTAGATTCAAAGTGTGTTATGTTTATAAAGAAATATCTTAAATTTGGGATTTCAATCATAAAAAGATATGTTCAAAACCAAAAAAGAAATTGTCTTTGTTATTCTTGCAGGAATTTTTATCACCAATGCCGTAGTCGCGGAGTTAATCGGAGGAAAATTAATTCAAATCGGGCCGTTCGTAATGAGTATCGGAATTCTGCCGTGGCCAATCGTTTTTCTTACCACAGATTTAATCAATGAATATTTTGGGGAAAAGGGAGTTAAAAAACTTTCTTTTATCACCGCCTGTTTAATTGCTTATGCTTTTCTGGTCTTATTTATGGCCATCGTAATTCCGGCGGCAAAGGGAATCAGCCCGGTAAATGACGAGCAATTTCTCGCCGTTTTCGGACAAAGTATGTGGATCATCGTCGGCAGTCTTATCGCTTTTATGGCGTCTCAACTCATAGATGTTTGGATTTTCTGGTTTTTTAAAAGACGAACAGGAGAAAAGAAAATATGGCTGAGAACAACGGGATCTACTATAATTTCACAATTATTTGATTCCTTTATTGTACTCGGAATTGCTTTTTGGCTGCCCGGAAAAATCAACTTTGATACTTTTATATCCTCGGCCTTAACAGGTTATATTTTTAAACTTTCTGTTGCTGTTTTATTAACGCCGTTAATTTATCTTGGACATCATTTAATTAAGAAATACCTGGAAGAGGATTCTTCTGTTAAAGATTAAGCGTACCTTGTAGTTATGAAAAAGACAATTGCCATCCTGCTGCTTTCAATAGCCTATTTTTTTACAGGCTGCGGCAACGATGCAAAAAAACCGTCAAAACAGGAGAAAGTCTATCCCGTTAATAAATTAAAGTCCGCCACGACAAAAATATTTAGAAAAACAGTGCCGCGGGCTACCGTTATTTTAAATTCCAAAAAAAGATCTATTCCTCAAAAAAAGAATGTTTTTTCCGTAAAAGAAGGAAATGAACCAGGCTCTCAAATTCAAAATCAGGAGACCGTAACGAACAATCCTAAATTAGACATGCGTCCTGAGGCAAATAAAACCTTACTGACATTTGTTAACTTACGAAAAATACTTTACGGAAGCAAAATTGGTCAGACTCTGACTCAGGAACAGCTTACTGAAAGATTTGAAATCCCGGAAGAAGCGGTTAAACTTGTTAAAAGCATTACCAAAACTGACGATGACGAAATTGCGGTAAAATGGCGTTCTACGTGGCTTGTAGAAAAGATTTCCGATGCTAAATTCAAAGACGGCCTTATGAAAATTACCTTTAAAGCCAATAAATTATACACTTCAGGAACTGCTATCGGCATCAAATACGATAAGAAGATCTACAATGAGCTGGTCATTATTGGCCGTTCTGCTTATATTCCGGGCGTAAAAGGATACAAATGGCAAATTGGAAAATGATGAGACTAAATCTGGTCAGATAAACAGTTATTTAGTCAGGCCTGTAAAAAATTGAAGTTTATATATTTGAAATAAAAATGGATCCAATACGATGCAGATGGTGTTCCGCCAGCGATTTATACAAAAAATATCATGATGAAGAATGGGGCGTTCCCGTGTATGACGACGCCTCGTTATTTGAATTTTTAATGCTGGAAACTTTTCAGGCAGGTTTGAGCTGGATAACCATTTTAAATAAACGGGAAAATTTCAGAAATGCTTTCGATCATTTTGATTATAAAAAAATAGCCAATTATTCCGAAGATAAAATCGAATCCCTTCTTGACGATACCGGGATCATCCGCAATAAACTAAAAATTCGTTCGGCAGTTACGAACGCACAGGCTTTTCTGAACATCCAGGAAGAATTTGGAAGTTTCTCTGAGTACATCTGGAAATTCACCAATGGAAAACCCATCATAAACAATCCGAAGACATCAAAAGACGTTCCGGCTACTACCCCACTTTCAGACGAAATTAGTAAAGATTTAAAAAAGAGAGGGTTCAAATTTGTCGGATCAACCGTTATTTACGCTCACATGCAGGCTACCGGGATGGTTAACGATCATGTCGAGGATTGCTGGACAAGATTGAAGTAGTTTTCAGTTTTCAGTCTCTTTTGCTAGTCTTTGTCTCAGTCGCAGTTTTGTGTCTTTTTGCGGGTTTGCAGCTTTCAGTTTTATACAAATCTGAAAACTATCACTAAAAACTGCCACTGAAAACTTTTTTTCCTTACATTTGCTTCACACTTTAGGGGTGTCTGCAATATCGCAGGCTGAGATTTTACCCTCTGAACCTGATCTAGTTCATACTAGCGTAGGGAAAAGTAAGATGACTTCTTCGCGCATTTTTGTGCGCAATTGCAGCCATTCCTAAAGTATTACTATATACTAAACCCAAAAGGAATGGAACTAAAAATCAACCAAAAAATCAAAACATTCAATGCTGAAACCCTTAGCGTTCAGTCATTACTCGATCTCGAAATTCCAAACAAACAAAACGGAATTGCCGTGGCTGTCAACAGCACCATAATTCCAAAACTACACTGGAATTCACACCTTATTCTGGAAACAGACGAAATTCTAATTATTTCTGCCACGCAGGGTGGATAATTGTTTTTAAAATTTCAATAGAAAGAAATCCAAATTCCAATTTCATACAGCGCTTAGACGCACTGCTGTGCGCCTCTATGTAAAATCTATTATCACGGTCAACCTGAAACTTGAAACCTGAAACAAAAAAACAAAAAAATATGACTACCGAAGAGAAAATATCCAGAACACCCTTTCCCAATTCTAAAAAGATATACGTCAGCGGAGAAATACATCCGATCAAAGTCGCCATGCGCGAAGTCATTTTAAGCGATACCAGGCTTTCAAATGGCGGAACAGAAAAAAATCCTCCTGTAACCATTTACGACACATCTGGCGCTTACACCGATCCGGATATCACAATCGACATTCGAAAAGGCCTGCCCCGATTGAGAGAAGAGTGGATTTTAAATCGAAATGATGTCGAAATCCTAAATGAAATCACTTCTGATTACGGACAAACCCGCCTAAAAGACGAAAGTTTAAATCATCTTCGTTTTGAATATTTGCATCAGCCGAAACGTGCCAAAAAAGGTGCAAATGTTACGCAATTGTACTACGCAAAACAAGGCATCATAACTCCTGAAATGGAATATATCGCGATTCGTGAAAATCAGCGAATTGAACTTTTAAATGAACAAACCAAGGCCATGCAATGCCAGCATGCCGGTCATAGTTTTGGAGCAAATACACCAAAAAGCAAAATTACGCCTGAATTTGTCCGCAGTGAAGTGGCTATAGGACGCGCTATTATTCCGAATAATATCAACCACCCTGAAAGCGAGCCTATGATTGTGGGCCGGAATTTCCTTGTGAAAATAAATGCGAACATCGGTAACAGCGCCGTTACTTCCAGCATCGAAGAAGAAGTTGAAAAAGCCGTTTGGGCCTGCCGCTGGGGAGCAGACACTATCATGGATTTATCGACCGGAAAAAACATTCACGAAACGAGAGAATGGATTATTCGCAACTCCCCTGTTCCCATCGGAACGGTGCCGATTTATCAGGCTTTGGAAAAAGTAAAAGGCATCGCCGAAGATTTAACCTGGGAAGTTTTCCGCGATACCCTAATCGAACAGGCAGAACAAGGCGTCTCTTATTTCACGATTCACGCCGGCGTTTTATTGCGTTACATTCACCTGACTGCTGACCGTGTTACCGGAATTGTTTCGCGTGGCGGATCGATTATGGCAAAGTGGTGTCTGTTTCATCATAAAGAAAACTTTTTGTACACCCATTTTGAAGAAATCTGCGAAATCATGAAACAGTATGATGTTGCTTTTTCGCTGGGTGACGGCTTGCGTCCGGGTTCTATTGCCGATGCCAATGATGCCGCACAATTCGCCGAACTGGAAACACTCGGAGAGTTAGCGAAGATTGCCTGGAAACATGATGTGCAGGTATTTATTGAAGGTCCCGGTCACGTACCCATGCATATGATCAAAGAAAACATGGACAAACAACTGGAACATTGCAATGAGGCTCCGTTTTACACCCTTGGCCCCTTAACAACAGATATTGCGCCGGGCTATGATCATATCACTTCTGCAATTGGAGCTGCTATGATCGGATGGTACGGCTGTGCGATGCTTTGTTACGTGACTCCAAAAGAGCATTTAGGCCTGCCCAATAAAAAAGATGTAAAAGACGGTGTTATCACTTATAAAATTTCGGCACATGCTGCGGATCTTGCCAAAGGACATCCGGGTGCTCAGTATCGTGACAATGCTTTAAGCAAGGCCCGTTTTGAATTCCGTTGGGAAGATCAGTTCAACTTATCACTGGATCCGGACACGGCAAGAGAATTTCACGATGAAACCCTTCCGGCGGAAGGTGCTAAAATTGCACACTTCTGCTCGATGTGCGGTCCGAAATTCTGCTCGATGAAAATCTCTCAGGAAATCCGTGACGTTGCGGCGGCTGAAAAAGGCATGCAGGAAAAATCAGAGGAGTTTATAGAGCAGGGGAAAGAGATTTATATCTGAGGAAGAGAATAGAGAATGGAGAATAGAAAATAGAGTAAAGAATAAAGAGTAAAGAATAAAGAGTAAAGAATAAAGAGTAAAGAAATAAAGCAGGCTATGATTGTGATTACAAATCCTTCTTCTATTGCAAATGAAATCAGCATTATCGATTCTCTATTTGAAGAAGGATTGTCTTTGCTCCACATTCGGAAACCTGATTTTTCTGAGCTTGAAATGGCGCTGTTTATTCATCAGATAAAACTGAGATTCAGAGCAAATCTGGTTTTGCACAGTCATCATGAATTAGCACAGGATTTTGGAATTAACAGAATCCATTTTCCAGAGAAACAAAGAAAGGAAGTGTTTGAAATTGCAAGAGAGAACAAAATAATTTCAACTTCTGTGCATTCAATCGAAACTTTTAATGCCCTGCACCCGAATTTTGAATATGCTTTCTTAAGTCCTGTTTTTAAAAGTATTTCCAAAGAAAATTATGAATCCGAAACTGATTTTTTCGAAGCTTTAAAGTCGAGGATAAATTTCAAAACAAAACTAATTGCCTTGGGCGGAATGGCTTCTGAAAACATTCAAAAAGCACTTGAAAACGGCTTTGATGATATTGCCCTTTTAGGAGCGGTATGGAATCACCAAAATCCTGTAAACCAATTTAAATTATGTCAGAAAATCGCCCATACATACTTTCTATAGCTGGTTTTGACCCGACTGGCGGCGCCGGAGTTTTAGCGGATATTAAAACTTTCGAGCAGCATAAGGTTCGTGGTTTTTCCATTTCGACTGCAAATACAATGCAGACCGAAAATCAGTTCTATGACATTCAATGGACTGATTTAAGTTTTGTTATTCGGTCTGTCGAAACTTTATTTCAAAACTATGACATCAAAGCTGTAAAAATCGGAATTACGCCGGATTTGCATTATTTAAACCGAATTCTCTCGACTATAAAACTCGCCTCGCCAGCCACAAAAATTGTATGGGACCCGGTTTTAAAATCAACAACACAATTTGAGTTCCTAAAAATCACAGCTGATTTGGATCTCCACCATGTTTTATCACAAATTGATCTGATTACGCCTAATTATAATGAAACAGAACTTTTATTTCCCGGTTTTTTATCCCGTGAACTTTGGAAAAAAAATGAAATACCAACCGCTGTTTTAGTAAAAGGAGGACATAACGCAGCTAAACCGGGAACTGATTATTTGTTTCTAAAAAATAAAATGACGACACTACTGCCTTCTGAAAAAAAATGTTTCGAAAAACACGGTTCCGGCTGTGTCTTATCGGCAGCTATTGCCTCAAATCTCGCATCGAATCAGACCCACAAAGAGGCTTGTAAAAATGCTAAAACCTACATAGAAAAATACCTGAGTTCAACATCAACTTTAATAGGCTATCATTATGTATCATAAACTACAATACATCTCGCAGGGAACTACAATCGAAAAGCAATTGTACAATATTCATAATGCACTCGATAACGGCTGTGACTGGGTTCAGCTGCGTTTCAAGAATCAAAGTGCAAAAGACTGTTTTGTTTTGGCAGAAGCGGTAAAGTTTTTATGCGAAGAATATCTGGCCAATTTCATTATAAATGACCATGTATATCTCGCACAGCAAATTGCCGCAGACGGTGTGCATTTAGGTCTCCTTGATACCAAAATTGAAGAAGCCCGCGCCATTCTTGGTAACACCAAAATCATTGGGGCAACTGCCAATACATTCGGCGATATTCAGAATCATATCAAAAATGGCTGTGATTATATCGGTTTGGGGCCGCTTCGTTTTACAACAACAAAGGAAAAACTTAGTCCGATTTTAGGTTTTGAAGGGTATCATGAAATTATGCGAAAATTAAAAGAAAATAATCTTCAGATTCCGGTTTATGCTATTGGCGGAATTATCGCTGACGATATCGAGACACTGATGGAAACCGGAGTTCATGGTATTGCCGTTTCCGGACTCATTACAAATAGTAATCAGAAAGAAGAACTGATTCAACAATTAAACGAAAAATTATATGCAAACATCTTTGTTTAAAATTGGCGATAAAACCTTAACCTCGCGCCTGTTTCTGGGAACCGGAAAGTTTGGTTCTAATTTCGAAATGGAAGAAGCTATTCTTGCATCCCAAAGCGAATTGGTAACCGTTGCCCTGAAGCGGATTGATTTAGAGACTGAAACGGATGCTATTCTAACGCATTTGAAACATCCCGGAATTCATTTATTGCCCAATACATCGGGCGCAAGAAATGCCAAAGAAGCCATTTTTGCTGCACAGTTAGTCCGCGAGGCCCTGGAAACGAACTGGCTGAAGCTCGAAATACATCCGGATCCCAAATACCTTATGCCGGATGCTATTGAAACTCTAAAAGCAACAGAAGAATTAGCTAAACTGGGTTTTATTGTTCTTCCGTACATTCATGCCGATCCCGTTTTGTGTAAACATTTAGAGAATGCCGGAACTGCGGCGGTAATGCCTTTAGGGTCTCCGATTGGCAGCAACAAAGGACTGAAAACTATTGATTTCCTGGAAATCATCATAGAGCAAAGTAATGTTCCTGTGATTATTGATGCGGGAATCGGCGCTCCGTCTGATGCTGCAAAAGCAATGGAAATTGGTGCCGATGCTGTTTTGGTCAATACTGCAATTGCAGTGGCCGGAAACCCGAGATTAATGGCTGAAGCTTTTAAAGAAGCTGTAATTGCCGGCCGAAAAGCGTTCGAAGCCAAAATTGCCATTCAACAAAACCATGCAGTTGCTTCCAGTCCTTTGACCTCTTTTTTATATGACTAGTTTGCTTAACCGCAAAGTTCGCAAGGTTATTTCGCAAAGTCCGCAACGCTTAGCGAACTTTTAATCAGACCTAAACAACACAAAGCTTAGCGAACTTCGCGTAAATCTTAGTGCCCTTTGAGGTAAAAAAAACAATCCAATGAAAACATTTAAATCGGTTTTTGGTCAGTATGACTGGGATTCCATTCAATCTAAAATATATCAAACCTCCTCAAAAGAGGTAGAACGTTCTTTGGCAAAAACCAAACGAAATCTGGATGATTTTTTAGCCTTAATCTCACCCGCCGCGCAACCTTATCTGGAGCAAATGGCCCTGGAATGCCATGAGCTGACCAAAAAACGCTTTGGCAAAACAATTCATATGTATGCGCCTTTGTATTTAAGCAATGAATGCCAAAATATCTGTACTTATTGCGGTTTTAGCCTCGATAATAAAATCAAGCGAAAAACACTTTCAGATGCTGAAATTAAACTGGAAACCCAAGCGTTAAAAGAAGCAGGGTTCGACCATGTTTTACTGGTTACGGGTGAGGCCAATTATACCGTAAATATTAATTATTTCCTGAATGCAATTGCGCAGATAAAAGAGCAATTTTCGATTATTTCGGCAGAAGTTCAGCCGCTTTCGACAGAAGAATATGAGCGTTTACATCAGGCTGGTGTCTATTCGATTCTGGTTTATCAGGAAACGTATCATCAGGAAGTATATAAAAAATACCATACCAAAGGCAAAAAATCAAACTTCGATTTTCGCCTTGAAACTCCCGACAGAATAGGAACTGCAGGGATTCACAAAATGGGTCTGGGTGTTTTGCTGGGATTGGAA
The DNA here is from genome assembly GCF_003996965.1 of Flavobacterium cupreum. GTDB lineage: Bacteria > Bacteroidota > Bacteroidia > Flavobacteriales > Flavobacteriaceae > Flavobacterium > Flavobacterium cupreum. Next base: position 139,532 of record NZ_QWDM01000004.1, read on the forward strand.
GACTGGCGGACGGATAGTTTTTTTAATGCCTTGCATATCGACTATCTCCAGAAGAAGTACTGGCAAACCAAGTATTCCGTTTCGTTTCCGAGATTACGTCCTGCCGAAGGCATTATTGAACCTAATTTTATTATGGATGATAAAGACCTGACACAGCTCATCTGTGCTTATCGTTTGTGGAATGAGGATTTGGAGATTTCCATTTCAACCCGTGAAAACGAAAAATTCAGAAATAATATTATTCCGATCGGGACAACCAGCATGAGTGCCGGTTCCAAAACGAATCCGGGTGGTTATGTTGTGGACCCGCAATCCCTGGAACAATTTGAAATCAGCGATGAGCGTTCCGCCAAAGAAATCGCTCAGGTCATAAAAAACTCGGGCTATGAACCTGTCTGGAAAGATTGGGATAAAAGTTATCATTAGAAATATTTAAAATCTCAAATTTCAAATTTCAAATTCCAAATTCCAAAATCTAAATTCTAACTTCTACAATCTAAAATGAGCATTATACAAGAATTTCTTCGATATAACCGACAAACCATTTTACCTGAAATTGGTGATGAAGGTCAGGAAAAACTCAAAAAAGCCAAAGTTCTGGTTATTGGAGCAGGAGGTTTAGGCTGTCCTGTTTTACAATATATTGCAACAGCCGGAGTCGGTTTTATTGGAATTATGGATTTTGATACGATTGAGATTCACAACCTTCACCGACAAATTTTATACAATGAAAATGAAATCGGAAGAGAGAAAGCAGTTGTTGCGAAAGAAGTGGTCTCTAAATTAAATCCGTTAATTGAAGCTGAATCTATTAATTTGAAGTTGACAGCTGAAAACGCAGCAGCAATCATTCAGCAATATGATGTTATTGTTGATGGTTCTGATAATTTTTCAACACGTTATTTGGTAAACGATACTTGTGTACAATTTCAGAAACCTCTGGTTTACGGAAGCATTTTAAAATTTGAAGGACAAATTGCAGTTTTCAATCATAACGGAAGTAAAAACTTGCGCGATTTATTTCCTGAAATGCCAGATCCGAAAGATGTTCCGAACTGTAATCTAAACGGCGTTCTGGGCACTTTACCAGGAATTATAGGCACTATGATGGCGCATGAAGCCCTCAAATTGATTTTAGGGCTGCCCTCTTTAAGAAATGAATTAGTCCTTTTTAACACGCTGGACTGGAATTTTACAAAACTTAACTTTTAGAAGACCACTTCATCTCCAACACGAATAATTCCAGTATTTAAACTCACAATATTAGTCCCGAAAAAAACTAAATTGTCAGCTTTTCTGTAGGTACTTAAAGTTTTTAGAGGCTCTTTTTTAAGGGTTCCATTCTGTGGATCGTTATTGACCATAATGCATCTCCCGCAGGGTTTTACATTTTTAAATTGTACTTCGCCAATGCTGAAATGATCAAAGTCATCTTCTTCATGAGCCTTTTTTGAACTAATGACAATGTTCGGGCGGAATCTTAAAACAGTGATTTTATCTTTTAGTTTTTCATTTAAAAAATCCATGCTTTCCGTTCCTACTAATAAATAAGGATAGCCATCCGCAAGACTTACGTTGTATGTTTCTTTTAGTTTTGAACTTTCATGTTTGCGATTTCCAATTTTGATGATTTTGACCAGTTTACATTCAAAACCCAAATGTTCACTGAACCATTTTGAAGTTGCTTTATTTACTTCAACAACTTCGCTTTTATCCTCCCAGACATTCACTTCCAGCGGGTTTTCCAAATGTTCATCAATAGAAAATTCATGCTTCTGATCCTGAAAAGTAATACTGATTTTTCCCTTTGAAATCTGCGGATAAAACTGACTCATGATCCGGTGTTCCCGCTGCGTTATCATTTGATTTTCAGCATCAACTAACATCCACCTTCGATCGTTTTCGAAACCCATTTCTTCTGCCAGCGCCTGCCTGCAGCTAATTCCCGCAAGACTTTTTACAGGATAGATATAAATTTCTTCTACTACATGAATTGTACTCATCTTACTCATTTTTTAAAATAGACATAAATGCTGCGCGGTCAATTTCGCAACAGCCTAAACTTTCTAAATGCGGATTATAAACCTGACAGTCCAAAAGTTTATAATTATTGTTTCTTAAATATTCAACCAACGCAATAAAAGCAACTTTTGATGCATTGGATACTTTTGAGAACATGCTTTCTCCACAAAAAACATGTCCAAGATCGATTCCGTACAAACCTCCAACTAAAACTTCGTCCTGCCAGACCTCAACAGACTTTGCTACGCCCATTTCATGAAGATTACAGTAGGCATCAATCATTTCATTAGAAATCCAGGTCCCGTTTTGACCGTCCCTTTTTATTTTCTGGCAATTTGAAATCACGTCTTTAAAATTTTGATTAAAAGTAACTTTAAATATATTTCTATTCAAAATATTCCGCATGCTTTTAGACACTATTAATTCATCTAAAAACAAAACCATTCTGGGATCCGGCGACCACCACAGGATGGGCTCCCCTTCGTTAAACCAAGGAAAAACACCGCTTTTATAGGCTAATTGCAAACGTTCCGTACCCAGATCACCGCCAATGGCAAGAATTCCTTCTTCGTCGGCTTCTGAAACTGGAGGGAAAAACAACTCTTTGGATAAATAATACATTTTTAAAAAATTCCAATAAAATTAAAAGGGAAATTCCAATATTGAAATTCCAAATTCAAACTTTTATGTGATTTCTCCCTTCGGTCGAAATGACACAAGCCATATGCAAAAACAAAATTCCAAATTCCAAATGCACGTTAATGATTTTGGAATTTGGAATTTATAATTTTATAACTTAAACTTTTAGAACGGCAAATCGTCCGGTTCGTCGTTATTTACATTTGTAGCCGGAGCAAAAGCTTCTGCAGCAGGCATTGGCGGAGCTTGTGAAGGAGACTCAGCACCTGCTCTTTCGATTCTCCAACCCTGAATACTATTGAAATATCTGGTTTCTCCTTGTGGATTAACCCATTCTCTTCCTCTTAAATTGATAGAAACTTTTACTGCCTCTCCTTGCTTATAGCTACTTAACAAATCGCATTTATCTTGTGTAAATTCGATTAAAATATGTTGTGGATATTGCTCATCAGTAGTAACAACTAATTCTCTTTTTTTGAATGAGGCACTAACTTGTTGCTCCGGGTTAACCACTTTTACTTTTCCTGTAACTTCCATCTTCGTTTATATTAATTATTGATTCTTTTCTTATTTTTTTGCTAAAAGCACTTTCCAGGCCGACACGACATCATCATTATTGAGGTATTTTTTGGCCTCTAAATGTATTTTTTCCTGATCATCGGAGCTTAGGACTCCTTTCACGGAAAAGTTTTCTTTCACAAATATACTAACTTCTTCCTTTGTAGGCAAGGCTTCAATATTTCCTAATTTTCCAAGGTCATTTCCGTCAAAAACCGCGCTTTCCCTGATAAAATTCGGAATCACGTCTACTCCGACCCCTAAAGTTGTAAGTGGTTTGGGTACTTCAAAAAGTCCCTGGTTTGACCTTGAGTACCAATTACTTCCCAATCTTGAAACCAAATCAATTTTGTGCTGGTCGATAGTTCCATTTTCATCAAGAACAGCTTCGTGAATATGAATTTTCACGACTTCACACAGAATCAGGTTTCCGGCTCCGCCCTCGGCTCCCAACGGAATAATCTGCGTGATTTTACACTCAAATTGCACCGGAGATTCCTTTACGCGATACGGTTTTACCAGATCTGAAGGAATTTGCGTTAAACCTGCCTTGATGAATTCATTTACGCCTTCTCCATACTCGGTACTGGCTAAAGAGGTTTGTTGCACCAAATCATAATTGACTACATTGATCACTACTTCACGGGTTGCTTCGGCATTGATTAAGGTATGCTTGACCGTATTGTCACGAACGCGTCGTGCAGGTGAAAAAATCAGGATCGGCGGATTGGCACTAAACACATTAAAGAAACTGAACGGTGACAAATTCGGAATTCCTTTTTCACTAATTGTACTTGCGAAAGCAATAGGTCTCGGTCCAATGGCGCTCTGCAGATAGCCGTGCAATTTTGCAGTCGGAATTTCTTTTGGGTTAATACTGATCATATTTTTCCTTTTTAACCGAATCTCTTTCCGGCACTACAAAAGTATAGAAATCGTTACTGACTAAGAAATAGTTTTTGACTTAAAAAACAAAAATCTTTCCTAGCCCACAAAATATTAAATGTGTTTATTTCGTTATATTTATACCTCAAAATTTAAGATATGTTTTTTTCGGACAGAAGAAATACTACCCGTTGGGTTATCATCAGTATCTCCTTTTTAATCATTTCCCTGATTCTCTGGAATACATATACCTTTTTTCAAATTTTCAAAAATGAGGAAAGGATAAAAATGAAACTCCTGGCGAACGCACAGATTGCATTAATCAACGCTGATGAGAATACCGATCTGGAACTTCCACTACAGATTTCCAGCAATAACACTTCTATTCCCGTCATCCTGACGATGTACGACAAGATTCTGACGACCAGAAATGTCCCTGACGAAGTTTTACAGGACGAAAAAAAATCAATGTCTTTTTTAAACACTTTAAAAAACGAAAATGAACCGATCGTTTTCGAATATGCTCCCGGAAAATATCAGAAACTCTATTATGGCAATTCGGCTTTGCTTAATAAACTCAAATATTATCCGATTGCCTTATTGCTGATTATCTTCTTGTTTGGTGCCCTGATCTATAATTTTTATAAAAGCACCAAAATGGCCATTCAAAATAAGCTATGGGCGGGAATGGCAAAGGAAACGGCCCATCAGATCGGGACACCGTTGTCTTCCCTGATTGGATGGGTTGAAATTTTAAAAACGGAAGAAATAGATCAGTCGATTACGGTAGAAATCGAAAAAGACGTGGACCGCCTCCAGACGATTACAGATCGTTTTTCAAAAATCGGATCTGTTCCGGTACTGGAGCTTCATGATATCGTTACCGAGACTTTAAATAGTTATGAGTATTTACAATCCCGTTTTTCTAAGCAGGTTGCTTTTTCGCATCACATTCCGAAAGAACCCATTTTTGTCCTGATCAATCCAATACTACATAGCTGGACAATCGAAAATCTGGTTAAAAATGCCATTGATGCCATGAAAGGAAAAGGCACTTTAGACCTGAAGATTGAGCAGGATACTCATCATGTAAAAATAACGGTAAAAGATTCCGGTACAGGAATTCCAAAAAATCAGTTCAAAACCATATTTGAGCCTGGTTTTACCACCAAAAAACGCGGTTGGGGACTGGGGCTTTCCCTAACAAAGAGAATTGTAGAGGAATACCATAACGGAAAGATAAAAGTTTTACAATCTGAAATAGGGAAAGGAACTACTTTTCAGATTCAGTTCAATAAAAAAGTGCAGCAAAAATAATTTTACTGCACTTTTTATTTATGTCCGAATATCAGGCTGAGCGAAGCCGAAGCCTCTCTATGTTTTACAAATTCGCCTGAATGCTTTTGGCCAGAGCCTCAAATTCTTCTTTGGAAAGTGATACTTTGTTTTGAAAACGCATTTCATCCATTTCGTTCAACGGAATCAAATGTACGTGTGCATGAGGTACTTCCAAACCTACAACTGCCATTCCGACTCTTTTGCAGGGAACTGTTTTTTCTAAAGCAATTGCTATTTTCTTAGAAAACTTCATCAGCCCTAAATACAGTTCGTCCTCCATTTCAAAAATCTTATTGATTTCCTGTTTCGGAATACAAAGCGTGTGTCCCTTTGCATTTGGATTTACATCTAAAAAAGCAAGATAATTGTCGTCTTCAGCGATTTTATAAGCCGGGATTTCCCCGTTGACTATTTTGGTAAATATGCTCATTATTTTATTCGTTAAATCGTTTATTTGTTGCATCGTTAAATCGGTTAAACAAATAAACGATTAACCAATTAACCATTATATTTTAGTCTCTTGAGATTTCAAGGATTTCGAATTTCAAAACTCCGTTTGGAACTGTGATTTCAGCTACTTCCCCAACCGATTTCCCAAGTAAGCCTTTCCCGATAGGAGATGTTACCGAGATTTTGCCGGTTTTAAGATCTGCTTCGCTCTCTGCAACCAATGTATATTTCATTTCCATTCCGTTGCTTTGGTTCTTGATTGTTACATTCGAAAGCACCAATGCTTTAGAAACATCTAATTGTGATTCGTCTATTAATCTCGCGTTTGAATATACTTCTTCCAGCTTAGCAATTCTCATTTCTAATAATCCCTGGGCTTCCTTAGCTGCATCGTATTCCGCATTTTCAGATAAATCACCCTTGTCTCTTGCTTCCGCTATATCCTGAGATGCCTTTGGACGCATTACACTTTTTAAATGCTCCAATTCATCTTTTAATTTTTTTAATCCTTCTGCTGTATAATAAGATACTTTACTCATAACTTCATCGTTTATATAAATACAAAAAATCCCATCAGGACGGGATTTCTTATTACAAATATACTATTATTTTTTATAGTACATAATTATATGTTAATCATATAGAATTCAAATCTAAATAATTTAATTTTGTTTCACTAACTGATATTAAAATAATGAAAAAAATCTGGCTATTCATCGTATTAACGTCGCTGTTTTTATCTTGTAGCGATAATGAACGCAGTAACAAAAATCCTTACATCCCAAATTACTCTGTTAATTTATCTGTAAATATGAGTTTACCCGCTTATTCGGATCTTCAATTTCCAAGCAACGGTGTTATTGTATCGGGTTTTGGAGCAAAGGGGATTATTATTTTTAATACCGGAAGTGGTTACACCGCTTTCGATGCAGCATGTCCAAACCAGGAATTGTCTTCCTGCGTCGCAATGACGATTAAAGGCGTAAATGCTGTCTGTTCCTGTGATAAAACAGAATACAGTCTTTTTACAGGGCTTGGAGGAAAGGAATATCCGTTAAAACAATATAAAGTAGACGTTGCCGGAATGGTACTTCACGTTTATAACTAAAAATAAAAAAGCCTGTTTTAAATTTTCAGGCTTTTTTTATTCTTTGAGTCTACTAGAATTTCAACGTCAGTCCAAGGAGGAAATTGATTCCTGCCTGAGGATAATAGTACGGATAAATGTCATACATCGCTCCGTTTGAAACATATTGTTTGTCTAAAAAGTTATTGACCAAACCTGTTATCATAATGGATTTGAAAACTGTTTTTGGTTTTATTTCATAAGAAACGTTCAGATCATTTACAAAATAATCAGCCAGTTTGGCTTCCGGTAATTCGATGTTATTCATGTATTGTTCTCCGACAAATTTCTGCAATAAGGAAAGGTGTAAACTCTCCATCGGGCTGTAAACAATAATATTTCCGGCAATAACCGACGGGGAATACGCAATATCTTTTGTTCCGTAATTTTGTCCCTCAACAGCCAGATCTACATTTTTATTATTGCTTAAAGTAAAGTTAGGGCGTAGGATGAATTTCTCCGAAAGTACAATCGTAGCATCAACTTCAAGGCCTAAGCGATAGCTTTTTTCGCTATTAGAACGAATCGGAGATCCTACATCGTCCAGTCTTCCTGTTAGGATCAACTGATCTTTGTACGCCATGTAATAGAAGTTTGAATTCAATTGAAATTTCTCGGCATTAAATCGCCAGCCTAATTCAAAATCGTTTAGTTTCTCCGGCTTTACATTTCCTCCTTCGTAATCTGTTCTGTTTGGTTCCCGATTGGCTCGTGCATAAGAGAAGTACAAGGTGTTTTTTGGATTGATTTCATAATTTAATCCTGCTTTTGGATTAAAGAAATTAAACTCATCATCTACTAAACCTGTTTCGTAACTATTTGCTTTATAGGTTACCCTTCTGTATTGTAAATCTCCGTAGAAACTTAATTTTTCGGTGAACTGATAGTTGGCCTTTGCAAAAATATTACCATCGGTTTTGGCTGAAAAATCGTCATAGTAATGATCCCCTAATTCTGTTATTGAAGCATTTCTTGCCCAGATTACTTTTCCGAAATGATCCCCTTCATATTTATTCCAGCCACCGCCAAAAATAACATCGAGTTTTTCATCTTTATATTTTACAGAAAAAGTCGTTCCGTAAAAATCATTGTCCAGCCATTTCTGGCGAATTAAATCCGTTCCCGGAACTAAATCGCCATTATCGTTTTCCACCATTTTAGTCGGCAGGATTCCTCCATAACCTTCAACCGGTTCATTAAACTTATAATTTTCGTAATAGCCGAGCCCTTTGGTATAATGAAGGGCTAAATTGGTGCTCCATTTATCCGAAAACGACTCGCTCCAGTGCAATTGATAATGGTCTTGTTTGTAATTATCCGTTTCATTGTCATAAAATCGAATATTACCGGCCTCATCTGTAAATTTTCCCGCGGAATTGTAGGTGCGGTTCGTGTTTAAAGTTTCGCCATCAATTCCGTTCCAGGACTGATAGGTTTTCTCTGTTCCTCCAAAAACCAGGGCTTTGATCAAAGTAGTTTTGCCTACGTAGGTCGCCTGAAGGAAATAAGACTTTAAATCAGAACTCGCTCTGTCAACATATCCATCAGATTTTAAAGCTGACAAACGTCCGGCAATTTCAAAATGATCGTTTAATAAGCCTGTACTAAACTTCACCGTATGTTTACGGGAATTGAAACTACCGAAAGAATTCGAAATTTCACCCGCAGGTTTAGAAGCATAATTATCGGTCAGCATATTTAAGCTCGCCCCAAAAGCTCCAGATCCGTTAGTGGAAGTCCCCACACCACGCTGTAATTGCAGGCTCTCTACCGAAGAAGCAAAATCAGGCATATTTACCCAAAACGTTCCCTGGCTTTCTGCATCGTTATACGGAATTCCGTTAATCGTAACATTGACCCTTGTCGCATCGCTTCCACGTACGCGTATTCCGGTATATCCCATTCCGTTTCCGGCATCAGAAGTTGTCACTACTGATGGTAAATAGTTCATAAGAATTGGAATATCCTGACCCAGATTTCTGAATTTGATGTCCTTCTTATCCATATTGCTGAAGGAAACCGGCGTTTTCGCAGTAACACGAACCGCCGAAACCAATACATCGTCAAGCTGATTCACTTTTGTTGAATCCTGCTCCTGAGCAAAAGAATAAAGTGTTGAGAAAATAGAAAATAAAAGAAAGAAAATAGATTGGGTTCCGGCTACATTTTGAACCTTAGAACCTTTGTAACTTAGTACCTGAGTACTTTTAATAATAGTTTTCATCCGTAAAAAATTACGAATAAAAGGGGGAATTATTCTTTTTGTTAAATTAATAAAATTGTTTCACGACAAAGTAAAGTTACACGCTAAAATTTGTCGTTTTTTCCCTTAGCGACATTACTCGCTCAGGTTCTTTGGGTATGATCTCAGCTCGTTATTTAGAGCACCCCTTTGAGACAGTGCAAATGTAGGGCTAAAAAGTTAAACTCCCAAAATGAAAAATTCCAAATTCCAAATTCCAAAAATCAAATGAGCCGCCTGAAACAACTATTCAGCATATGTTACCCTTTGTTTCGTGTGGTTTCTCAGATTTTACTTTTTAAATCCATCATACCGTGAAGAATCCTTGAAATTTCTATCTCATGCTCTGAAAGTATTCTGTAGAAAATAATATGCTGACCTGTTTTATATCCGAAAACATTTTTCCCAACTGTATCGTAGGACTTTCCTCTTGCCGGTTTTTCAGCTAACTCTTTGCAGGAATCCATAAGTAAAAGATAGTAATGTTCGGCTTGGTTTTCAGACCAGTTTTCTACAGTATAATCCCAGATATCGGTTAAATCTTCAACGGCTTTATTGGTTAGAAAAAATTCAGCCATTATTTATTTCTGGCTTTTAAATTTGTCAAATGTTTTTTTGGATCAAAATTTACTGCACGTCCGCTTTCAATTCCTTCGTTTATTGCATTTCTTAAAGCGATGACGCGATTTTCCTCTTCTTCTAAGAGCCGGAGTCCGGCTCTCACTACTTCACTTGCATTGTTGAATCTGCCTTCGGAGACACTTGATTCAATAAAACTTTCGAAATGATTGCCCAGAGATATGGATGTATTCTTTCCCATAAAATTGATTTTTCATAAAATTACCATTTTTTGGTAACTCTGCAATTTTTTTAACGACGGTTTAATCAAACTTAACATTTAATAAGCAAAAGACTGCTCTTACTGTGATACTAAAAAATATAAAAATTAATCCAAATTCGGCTTTCTGCGGGATTGTTTTATCTCAGAAATATTCTTTTTGTCCTTAATTCTCTTCTTAATTACAGACTTTGGAATCTTAGTGGCCTTGCGGATTTTAGGAACGAATAATCCTTTTTTGATAATTTCCAAAAAGCGTTTTACAACAATATCTTTGTTTTTAATCTGGCTCCTGTCTTCATCGCAATTTAAGATTAAAATATTTTCAGAAGTTAAGCGTGACGCGATATTGGTTGTTAAAAGCAATTTCTCTTCCTCAGATAAGGCCTGGGAAGAATTAACGTCAAAAGTCAGGACAACTTTTGAAGATACTTTGTTTACATTTTGTCCTCCTGCGCCACTGCTTCTGACAGCTTTAAAACTTAATTCTGATATGATTTTTTCCGTATCCATTATTGTGGCTGGTGTGCTGGTTTTAGCAAATCGTTTACTGTCTTTACAGGATTAAAGGTGATCAGCGGAACTGCAACAAAAATCGTTAGCCAATTGGCCATTGCACCATTCCACAAGCCGGGTAATTCGTAACTCTTTACTGTTTTTCCGTCAACACTTTTTTCTACGATAAAACCTGCTTTCGAATCTACAAATTCATTGAGATCGAATTTTTCATTTTTATAATTCTTTATTCCACAAACTAAATCTACCGGATTAAAATGTGTGGCTGCCGATAAGATTTCGAGTTGCTTTATATTGGTTAAATCTACCTGTGATGTCTCTACAATCTGAAGAGAGATTTTCCCCTTCTCATTCATGACCCAAAATGGTCCTCCACCTGGTTCTCCCTCATTTTTAACCATCCCGCAAACTCTGACAGGTCTGTTAAGAAGGCCTTTAATTTTAATAATTTTATTTTCGAAAGTAAATTTATTAAAATCTTTTGTCATCTGTATATTAAGTTTTTTAGTCAGAAAACGAACAATTTCGTCGATATGATCTTCCTGGATTTCCTGCCTTTCAATGGCATTCAGATAACCAAAAACTTTTTTCTGAATTTCAATTAAAATCCCGGCTAAAGCTTTTTTATACAGCGTAATTTTATCAATATGGTTCTGAATTACATTGTCAATATTTTTGATAAATATAATATCTGCATCCAGTTCATTTAAATTTTCAATTAATGCGCCATGTCCGCCTGGTCTGAAAATCAATGATTCGTTTTTATCTCTTACAATTTTATTTTTAGCATCAACAGTGATGGAGTCTGTGCTCTTGTTTTGGTAGGAATAACCAATATTTATCTGAGTTCCTGAATCCTTTTCTACTTTTCCCTTAACAATTTCGACAGCTTTTTCAAACAGCGTCTGATGCGCTTCTGATACTGTAAAATGTAAATTGGAAATCTGATTTGCCGTAGCGTAATGCACACATTCATTTAAATGCTCCTCGATCGGAATTGCGATATGCGTTTTATACTGATGAAAAGGCAAAACTGCTTTTGGTTTGTTTGCAAAGTCAAAATAATCAGGTGATAAAAGCAATTTTATAAAATAATAATTTTTATAATCCCTATCCAGGGTTTCAAAATCAGGATATACTTCCCTTAGTTTTTTATCTAGGGCATCAAAGAACGGAAACTTATCCATTGCCACAATAAAAATAGACAGATTGCTGTCTTTTTTTCTATTGATATAGGCATTTATAGTTTCAGTCTGAATATCAAAATCGTTGAGAAAAGCAGTTAAAAATTTAAACATCCTGCTTGCGGCTCCGGAGGCGGGAACAAATTTCTTCAGTTTTAAATTCTCGTTCTGAAGATCAAAAAAAGCGGCTTTTTCTTCAAAATCACTTTCTGTCAGGCTTAAAATCCCGTTATTTATGGTTGCCGGACTTATTAAATTGCTTTTTGCAATTCCGTTTTTAAAAATCTCCAGTTGTTTTATTATTTTTTCAAAAGGAATTCCATGTTCATAAATCCCAACAAAATCAGCGGAAGAGAAACCTTTTTCTTTGGCAATCGTAAGCGCATTGATAATTGCGGTAGCTTTTGCCAAACGATTTTCTTTATTTCCTGACAGGGTAATAAAAGGCTTTTTGGTATTGATTAAGGTTTGTTTAAAAACAGAAAAAACGGTCTCCCTGCCATCAGGAGTATCCCTGATATCATCTTTTTCCCAGGGAACATCTATATCCGTAAGAAAAAACAAATCGTAATCATGCTCAAGTGCAGCATCGTTCAGGAGCGGATCGCAGGACCCGTAATACATTTCGGAAAAAACCTTAGTCACCATGAGATTGGTATCGCAGAACAGATATTTTTTTGCCGAAGAAAGCTTTTGATTTTCTAATGCAACCTGCCCGTAAGCAATCGGCATCATATCATCAGCTACGCATGTATGCTGATTCTCTTCCCATTTTTCCTGCAAATAATCACGCGCAAATTCCGGAACCCATTCGGTTTCGTAATATTCCGCAAGTTGTTTTGCCAATGTGGTTTTACCTGTACTTTCAGGACCAAACAAAGCAATTTTCAGGATAGCTGTTTTTTGCTGTCTAAGATTTTTCTCCATTCTAAATAAGCTGAAATAGCCAAAATTGTAAAAATTAAATATTGAAGTGACAGCATCCCCAGGCCACGATAAGCGTAAAGAGGCACTACAATTATATCACCAATAATCCAAAGTGTCCAGTTTTCGATCTTTTTTCTGGCCATGTACCACATTCCTGCGAAAAATATTCCTGACGAAATCATATCGACATAATTGTCTTGTTTGATTTCGTAATCAAAATATTTATAAATACCAAAGACCACACAAACAGTCACAATGAAAAGTAAAATCCCGATTATTTTTTCATTATAATTCGTTCGTGTAATGGGTAGATTTTCCTCTACCGTTCCGCCTTTTGCCCAAACATACCATCCGTAAATGCTCATAATAGAAAAATATCCATTTATGATCATATCTCCAATATAACCGGCAATATATAAAAGGTACACTGAAATCAGCGTGGCAACTAAACCCGTTGGATATACCCAGATATTTTCTTTCTTCGCAAACCAGACACTTAAAATTCCGCAGACAAAAACCAGAAACTCTAAAGCGATATGCCAAACAGGAGCATTTTTATAACTGTCGAGAAAAAAATCAATCATTATAGCAGGTTGTTTGGTTGTTGTTCTATTTTATGCTTCAAAAAAGCGGCTGTTATTTTCAAAAGCAGTTCCAATCACTACTAAATCTGCACCTGCATTGTAGGCTTCCTGAATTCCCTGCAAATCTACAATTCCTCCTCCAACAATTATCGGAATTTCAATATTTTGAGCAATTAACGTTATCATTTCCAGCGGAACAGCTTTCTTGGCTCCGCTTCCGGCTTCCAGGTACACTAGTTTATTCCCCAACATTTCGCCAGCCTGAGCTGTTGCCAGCACCAGATCAAGATCCTTACGATCCAGCGGTTGTGTTTTACTCACTCTGGCTACGGCTGTTTCGTTGCCGCTTTCTATTAAAATGTATCCTGTCGAAAGGACTTCCAGATTTGTTTTTTTCAGGATTGGTGCTGCCTGTACCTGATATTCTATTAAGTAGTCCGCATTTCGGCCGGACAATAATGACAAAAACAAAATAGCATCGGCCTGCGGTGAAATCTGTGACGGATCTCCCGGAAATATAACAACGGGCAGGTTTGTTTTTTGTTTTAACTCCGTCATTAGTTCTTCTAAAATAGTAGTCTGAACAATACTTCCTCCAACAAAAATATGAGTGGCAGGTGACTGGTTTATTTTAAACAAAAGGTCCTCTAAATTTTCCCAGACAATTTTATCCGGATCCAGAAGAATAGCAAGCAGTTTTCGCCCGTCTATCTTGGCCTGAATAATTTGCTGGTAAATATTGGGTATTTTTTGTCTCATAATCGGGCGTAAAAGTAAAAGTTTTTTAATGGACAAGAACTATTTTGAATGAATTATATTTGTGTAACGCTTTTGACAACCTAAGAAACAAATTATGATTGCTGCCGATCTTTTAGAAAAATATGGTGCCTCAAAGAAATTTTACGAAAAAACCTCAACTGTATTTGAAGAAGGAAAATTCCCCACCACTACTATCAGATTGTGTCAGGTGAAATAAAAATAAACAATTACAATGATGACGGACGCGAGTTTATTCAGGGGATTTTCTACAAAGACCAGTCCTTTGGAGAACCGCCCTTATTCTTAAATCAAAAATATCCCGCAAGCGCGGTTGCTGTGGAAGAAGCCCTCGTTCTTTGTCTTCCCAAGTCTGATTTTATGAAGTTACTGGATGAAAATCCTGCAGTAAGCATTCGAATAATCGAAAATTTAGCCCAGCGTTTGTATTATAAATCGGTTATGGCGGCCGAAATGTCTACTCAGGAACCCGAACATCGTGTTTTGAAACTTATTGACCATGGAATTGCGTATTTTAATTTTAAAAAGGACGAAAACGGCTACCTCATCAATTTTACAAGACAGCAGATTGGAGATTTAACGGGATTGCGTGTAGAAACCGTTATCCGGACTATTAAAACATTGGAAAAAAAAGGTGTTTTGAAGATCATAAACAGAAAAGTATACCGATAAAAAAGTTCTTGTTTTATGATTTAAGTCATAAAACGCAGCGGTATTGTGAGCGTATCTTTGCGGTATAAAAATCTCAATATCATGACACTATATCAAACAACATTCGAAAATTTCAATAAAAGTTACATGGGTTCTGCTGCAATGGCGGTAATTGGTCAAAGCTGTTTAGGCGGTGCTGCTGCCATGTACGTTTTAGCAAACGGAACTTCTATTCCTCAAATGATTCAGCTGGCCATTATTGTATTAGCCTGTATCTTTGTAAACACTTCAATATTGGCACAAATGAAACACAAAGTCGTTTTTAATCTTTTGATTCTAAGTGCATTTTTAAGCGTATCATTGATCATCCTGAACAATTTTATACTGTGAAAAAACCAATCGAAAACAGAACTGATATTTCTTTTCTAGTCCATCAGTTCTATGCTAAAATAAGAGCCGATCAGGAAATCGGCTTTTATTTTATTACGATGATTAAAGACTGGGATGCACATCTGGAAAAACTAACCGATTTTTGGGAGACCAACTTATTTGCGGTTAAAAAATACAAAGGCAATCCTAATGCCGTACACAATGAAGTCGATGCCCGCTTTGACGGAAAAATTACTTCAAACGAATTTGGCATTTGGCTGAACTATTGGTTTCAGACTTTAGAAGAACACTTTGAAGGCGAAAATGCAGAAACACTAAAGAGACGCGCCCGAAAAATGGGAACTTTCTTGTTTGTAAGCATGTTTGAGCATCGTAAGAAAGAAACTAAAATTTAGTCACTCTCCTTTGCGGAGATTCCGCGTTCCCCATAATGACAAGATTGTGCTTATTCCTGAAGCCAAAAATTTTGAATTTAGAATTTCAAAATTGGAATTTCATTCAATCCTGTTTCTCAAAAGCATAGACCAAAGTAAACTGTCCTTCAAAATTATCTGACTTGATTTCATTATAATGTACCTCAAAATCTTTGACCAGATCATCAAAATGAAGGCTCGCTTCTGCCTGGTTTTTGTTTAGAGAAAAATCTTCAACTTTAATATGGTCTTTAAAGCTAATGCCTTTTTCGTTTCTGATTTTAAAAATAGCTTCCTTGGCTCCCCAGATTACAGTGAGTTTTTTTACATATTCCTCAATAGGGTCCGGTTTTAAATAATCACATTCGAAATCGGTAAATTTATCGGCAATGCGAATAATTTTTTCACGTTGTAATTCCATATCAATTCCAACCGTTTCATGGCTGACGATAATTGCTGCAAAATGATACGAATGTGTTATCGAGATATAATTGTGGCAATCAAAATAAGGTTTTCCAAACTCGTCATAATGCAAATCATGATCTGTAAAACCCATTTCCTGAATCAGCATCCGAACGCTCAGAAAAGCACGCTGGTGCATTTGGGATTTCATTCCGTTCAATCGCAGCTGCGTCTTCTCTTTCAATACTACTTTGCCCAATAACTCGTCAAAAGATTCGGTTATTTCCCAAATTAAGATTTTAGTTGTTTCGTTGAATTGTATTGTTTTATATAATGGCATTCGTTCTCTTATGTTTTATGCGGTTTAATTTTCTAAACCATATAAGTCATACAAGTACATATAATTTTAGGGTCTAAAAAATGAGTTTAGTAAATTTAAGCAAATAGTAAAGAAAGTACATTATAAAGAATCTTTTTTAAATGAACTTATATTACTTATATGGTAAAAAACAATTTACAAACTAATGTTCTAAAGATTAAGAAATTAAACATTTCACAAATCTTACAGAAATAGTAAAAATTCAAAAGGTATTCCGTAAATTTGCAAAAATTTTACAATATACAAATATACTATAAATGAGTACTACAACTACGCCTTTTGTGGCTTTCAAAGTAAAAGACATTTCTCTAGCGGCTTGGGGAAGAAAAGAAATTGAACTGGCTGAAGCTGAAATGCCAGGTTTAATGGCGCTTCGTGCTGAATATAAAGACGAACAACCTCTTGCAGGTGCCCGTATCGCCGGATGTTTGCACATGACGATTCAGACTGCAGTTTTGATCGAAACTTTAATTGCTCTTGGTGCTGAAGTTACATGGTCTTCCTGTAACATTTTCTCTACTCAGGATCAGGCTGCTGCTGCTATTGCTGCTGCAGGAATTCAGGTGTATGCCTGGAAAGGTCTTGACGAAGAATCATTTGACTGGTGTATTGAGCAAACTTTATTCTTTGGTGAAGACAGAAAACCACTGAACATGATTTTGGATGACGGTGGAGATTTAACTAACATGGTTATTGACCGTTTCCCTGAATTGGTTCCTGGAATCAAAGGTCTTTCTGAAGAGACTACAACTGGAGTTCACAGACTTTACGAAAGAGTAAAAGCCGGAACTTTACCAATGCCTGCAATCAACATTAATGACTCTGTTACTAAATCTAAATTTGATAACAAATACGGTTGTAAAGAATCTGCAGTTGATGCTGTTCGTCGTGCTACTGACTTAATGTTAGCCGGAAAAAGAGTAATTGTTTGCGGATACGGTGATGTTGGAAAAGGAACTGCTGCTTCTTTCAGAGGTGCAGGATCTATTGTAACGGTTACTGAAATCGATCCAATTTGTGCTTTACAGGCTGCAATGGACGGTTATGAAGTTAAAAAATTAAACACTGTAATTGCTAATGCTGATATCATCATTACCACTACAGGAAATAAAGATATCGTTCTTGGAGAGCACTTCGAGCAAATGAAAGACAAAACTGTTGTTTGTAACATTGGACACTTTGATAACGAAATTGATATGGCCTGGTTGAACAAAAACCACGGTGCCTCTAAAATCGAAATCAAACCTCAGGTTGACAAATATACTATCGCCGGAAAAGATATTATCATTTTGGCTGAAGGCCGTTTGGTAAACCTTGGTTGTGCTACAGGTCACCCAAGTTTTGTAATGAGTAACTCCTTTACTAACCAAACTTTGGCTCAAATCGAATTATGGAAAAACAGTGCTGCTTACAACAATGACGTTTATATGTTACCTAAACATTTAGATGAAAAAGTGGCTGCTTTGCACTTAGCTAAATTAGGCGTTGAACTGGAAACGTTACGTGACGATCAGGCTGCTTACATTGGTGTTCCGGTTGAAGGTCCATTCAAACCAGAGTACTACAGATACTAGTACATTTTAGATTGAAGATTTCTGATTTTAGATTTTAGATTTCTTTGATTATCCTATATCAAACCCGACAGCTTTTAAAACCTGTCGGGTTTTGTTTTTTTAAGTACTCTCATTTCAAAAACCGCGAATTTAACAAGATATTCTATATAGTTGTTAGAATTTAAGTTTTACATTTGAAACACAAATCCCAAGTTATAAAACCAAATTATGAGAACACGCCTGACTTTAATATTACTAATGCTCTTGCCATTTTTTGCTAATGCTCAATCTAATATGCAAAGACAGATGCAGGTTAATAACGCAATGTTTAGACAGCAAAACCAAATGTTTCTGCAACAGCAACAACAACAGCGCGATATGTCCCGCATGCTTAATAACATTCAAACTACTGAAGATAAACTGGCAAATGAAGAAAGAAAACTAAAAAAATCACAAACCAGGTTACTAGAAATAGAAACCGATTTAAAATCGAAAAAACAAGAATTAGCCAATCTTGAAAACAATTCAAAAGATAATAATAGTGATCTTCAAAAAGACATCGAAAAGTCTCAAAAGCAAATTGCAAAGTCTGAAGAAAAATTAAGCAAAACAAATGGCAAAATAGAGTCGAGTTCAAAAAAAATCCAGAATTTTCAAAAGAAAATCGAAACTTCTAAAGCAAAAAAAGAAGAACTAGCCCAAAAACACGAAGAGGAGAAAAGACTTAAAAAAGAAGAAAAAGAAAGAAAAGAGAAAGAGAAAAACTAAATTCTTAAATTGTCTTTTTGATAATTGAATATCAATAATATGATCGAAAAAGTTATATGTGAGCAACATGGAACAAAAGAAATGTCTTTCTCCTGTATTCATATTGCA
Organism: Flavobacterium cupreum; assembly: GCF_003996965.1. Lineage (GTDB taxonomy): Bacteria > Bacteroidota > Bacteroidia > Flavobacteriales > Flavobacteriaceae > Flavobacterium > Flavobacterium cupreum. Next base: position 158,282 of record NZ_QWDM01000004.1, read on the forward strand.
ATTGCTTTAGACCAAAAAGAAAAAGTTAGCTTTTTCTTTTCAGAGGCAGAAGATGATCTCCCGCAAATTGCATGGTGCGGAGATTGTGAAAAATGGCTATTAGAGAATGGAGAAGAATGGAATGATGCTTTTGAAACCTTAGCCGATTTTAAAATATTATGTTCTGATTGCTTCGAAGAAGCAAAAGAAAATCAGCTTGGAACTGATAAAACTTAAATAATTCTTCATGAAACAAACTATTTTGGTTTATATATTTCTTTCTTTAAACTGCGGCCTGTTGGCGCAAAATAAAGACAGCTGGATTTCATTTTGGGATAAAGACACCACACATATCGGTTTTAAAGACAAAAACGGCAACATCAAAATAGCGCCTAGATTTATGAGTTTAACTATGGCTCATAAATTTGATGCTATAATTGCGGTAGCTGAGGATGTAGACGATACCTGGAAAAGTTATTATATTACAAAAACCGGAAGAATAGTCGGGCGCGACAGTATGTATGTTTACGACAATGGTTTTGATTGTGAAAACGAAGGTTTTATACGCTTTAAAGATCCTATAACAGACAAAATGGGTTTGTTTAATGGTGAAGGAAAGATCATCATTCCGGCAGAATACAGTGATTTGACAAAAGTCCGAAACGGAATGATTATCGCGCTGAAAGGTGCTGAAAAGGTAAAAGAGCCAGGCGGGGACGGTCATTTTAGCTGGGCTGGAGGAAAAGGATACCTCATCGATACAAACAATAAAATCCTGATTGAGAATTTCGGATATACTAACGAGTTGAACTTTTATTCTCTGCAAAAATCAAAAGAACCGGATAAAGATGAAATCAGGGAATATTTTCAAGGTGTTGATGGCGAATATTATTCATTTGTCAATTTTGACAAGGAATTCAAATCGTGGTTGAAAAACAATTTGCTTTCTGATTTATCCAAAGACAATTTACTAAAACATTCTTTTGCTACCATAACCTACTGGAAAGAGCCGAACGGCTGGATCAGGGAATCGAACACTAAATTTATCAATCAGAATTACACCTTTATAAAACTTAAACTTCAGGAACTTACCTCCACAGATTGTGATTACTTTGTTTCAACTGATGGCCTGAACAGGTTTATTTTCGAAACAAACGAATTCGAAACTTATTTCAACAATTGCAATGAACCCAAGGACTGGAGGTACCCGGTTAAAAATATCGTGATCTCGCCAAAGAACAAATCAGATTCAGGTCAGGATCATTTTGAGTTTTTAAGAACCGAAAATGGGTATAAACTGATCAGTGTTTCAGCTGCGAAAAACAACCTCAGATAATTTTTTATCGTACTAAAAAATTAAAACAGAACACCGCAAGTTTCGGATTTTATCCCTGCAAAAACCAGTCGATATTTGTATTATAAAATGGAACGAAAATGAACATACAGGAAAATATCAATTATAATCGTATTGCAGATGCTATCGATTATATCAAGGCCAATTTCAGGGAACAGCCTAATCTTGATGCCGTTGCCGAAAAAGTACACTTAAGTCCGTTTCACTTTCAGCGTTTGTTTACGGAATGGGCAGGAACAAGTCCGAAGAAATTTCTGCAATACATCAGTGTCGAACATGCCAAGAAAATCCTGAAAGAAAACAGTCAGGCCACTTTGTCTGATACTGCTTACGAAACAGGTTTGTCAGGCACCAGCCGTCTTCACGATTTATTTGTAAACATCGAAGGAATGACACCGGCTGAATATAAAAACGGCGGCAAAAATCTTTTTATCAGTTATAGTTTTGCCGAAAGTCCGTTTGGGAATATCATTGTAGCTTCAACTGAAAAGGGAGTTTGTTTTATGGCTTTTGCCGAAAATGAGCCAATCGGGTTGGAGGATTTAAAACATAAATTTCCAAACGCCACATTTACCAGAAAAATGGATTTAGCACAGCAAAATGCCTTATTTATTTTCCAAAATGACTGGAGTAAATTGTCTGAAATAAAACTGCATTTAAAAGGAACAGATTTTCAGTTGAAAGTTTGGGAAACCCTGCTTAAAATTCCAATGGGGCAACTTTCTACTTACGGAGCGATTGCACAGCAAATTGAAAAACCGAATGCTTCAAGAGCGGTCGGAACGGCTATTGGCAGCAATCCGGTTGCCTTTTTAATCCCCTGTCATCGCGTTATTCAATCTTCTGGGACCTTTGGCGGTTATATGTGGGGAAATACCCGAAAAACGGCTATAATTGGTTGGGAAGGCGCGCAATCTGACTCCGGAAATTAAAGAAACCTATAAACAAGACTTACTACTGTGCGCCTCTGCGCAAAAACTTCTCTATTTAAAATAATTTCAATGCAAAATATATACTCTAAAATTGCTTCTCTTAATTGGGACAGCATCACCGAATCTATGCACGAAAATGGGTTCGCTATTATTCCGAATGTACTTGATAACGAACAATGTGAAGCTTTAAAAGACGATTATTCAAATCCGAATTTATACCGAAAAACGGTTGTCATGGAGCGTTATCGTTTCGGTTTGGGCGAATACAAATATTTCAATTACCCGCTGCCTGATTTGATTCAGGATATACGATCATCGATTTATCCTAAATTGGCTCCCATTGGAAATGCCTGGATGAAAGCGTTAAATATAAACACGGTCTTTCCTCCAACACATGAAAAACTAGTAGAACAATGTCACGATAATAACCAACTTAAAGCGACGGTTTTAATTTTAAAATATGGCCCAGGTGGCTTTAACACTTTGCATCAGGATTTATACGGTGCTATTTATTTTCCTATTCAAACGGTACTTTTTCTGAATGAACCCGATAAAGATTTTACCGGTGGTGAATTTGTCCTGACACAGCAAACGCCTCGGGCACAATCTAAAGCGATTGTTCTGAAACCTAAAAAAGGCGATATGCTCATTTTTACAACCAATTTTCGCCCTGTAAAAGGCACAAAAGGCTACTATCGTGTGAATATGAAACACGGTGTGAGCGAAATCCATAGCGGCGAACGACATACGTTGGGAATTATTTTTCATGATGCGTTGTCTTGATTTTAAGGTGCAGAGAGGCAGAGGTGCAAAGGTGCAGAGGTTTCCCATTGTCGACAATCTTTGCGAAAAGACGCACTGCTATGCGCCTCTACGATAAAAAATGTTATAACAGAGGTGCAGAGAGGCAGAGTTACAAAGGTGCAGAGGTTTTCTATTGGCGACAATCTTTGCGAAAAGCGCACTGCTGTGCGCCTCTACGATAAAAAATGTTATAACAGAGGTGCAGAGAGGCAGAGTTACAAAGGTGCAGAGGTTTCCCATTGTCCACAATCTTTGCGAAAGGCGCACTGCTGTGCGCCTCTACGATAAAAAACGTTATAACAGAGGTGCAGAGAGGCAGAGTTACAAAGGTGAAGAGGTTTCCCATTGTCGACAATCTTTGCGAAAAGACGCACTGCTGTGCGCCTCTACGATAAAAAATGTAATAACACCACAGGTTCACAAGTCTAAAACTTTCAACATTCCAAAACCTCTGAACCTTTGTTACTTAGAACCTTTACACCTTAAAAAAATGATTGAACATTCTAAAATTATTGATTTTGAATTACGAATTAAAATCAAAAATGCCGAGATTTGTCTTGGTGGAAATCAAAAACTAAAAATTTACGGAACACTGAAATGTGCTTCCGGCAAAAGAATGAAACGCGAAAACCGGGTTTTCTTTTGTTCCGAAGAAGAAGCCAAAAATAATGGTTTCAGGCCTTGCGGACATTGCATGAAAATCGAATATCAAAAATGGAAGAATGGACTTATTTAATCCTGAAATAAACGAAAATACCAATTTGTTACCCAAAGACGGGACCGTAAATTATTATGGAAAACTGTTTGCGCGAGAAAAAGCCAATTCCTATCGGGATTCTTTATTAAATACAATCGAATGGAAAAATGATGAAGCGATTATCTTTGGAAAATTAATCTTAACCAAGAGAAAGGTAGCCTGGTACGGGGATCAGGAATTTGAATACACATATTCTAAAACTACTAAAAAAGCCCTGCCCTGGACGAAGGAATTACTGGAACTTAAAGCTGCAATTGAAGAAAAAACAGGCGAAACTTTCAATTCGTGTTTGCTCAACTTATATCATACCGGCGAAGAAGGAATGGCATGGCACAGTGATGCCGAAAAGGATTTAAAGAAAAATGGCGCTATCGCTTCAGTGAGTTTTGGCGCTGAACGTAAATTTGCTTTCAAACATAAAGAAACTAAGGAAGTCATATCTTTAATTCTCGAACACGGCAGTTTACTGGTGATGAAAGACACCACACAAACGCATTGGCTGCATCGTTTACCTCCTACAAAAACAACTGCAAAACCACGAGTGAACCTTACGTTCAGAACGATTGTCGTATAAAAATGCAGTAAATTTCAATTGCTAATAGTCAGGAATCTATTTTTTACCAAATGCTACTGTACTGTAGGAAAGCAACATAGCGTCGTGAAACATTTCGGCCGGAACTTTGGCTAAATCTGTAAATGTCCAGCCTTGCTTTCCCCATTTGTTTGGAACTGGATAAAAAATCATTTCGGCGGATGCACAAAATACAGACTGATCAATTTCGTTAAATTTAAAAACACCTCTGTTGTTTTTCCCGTCAATTGTGGCAAATATTTTTTTCTTTATCCTGAAGGACGTTTTTTCAAAGTGCTGTTCTTCAGTTACTTACAGAAGAGATAAAGCTAATGTTCTGAATGTTTCAATGGTTACCATAATCGCTTCGTGTAAATAAAACTTTTAGCCTCACCAGCCCTGATTCAATCCATTTTTCAGGACTTCTTCGTACTTTTCTTTATCAAAAGTATACAGATTCGGTGCTTTGTGTGCTACGTTACTTTTCTTTTCGTCCAGTTTATTGAGAATTCCGATGTTGGTGATTTTTCGAAGAAAATTTCTTCTGTCGAGTTTTTTATCTAAAATGGTTTCATACAATTTCTGCAATTCCGGAATCGTAAATTTTTCGGGCAGTAAATTATATCCGACCGGCATCAGGTTTAGTTCAATACGAAGGGTATGCAAAGCTTTATCGAGAATTTCTTTATGGTCTAAGATCAATTCGGGTACTTCCTTATGATCAATCCACTCTATGATTTCCTGTGTATTACCTTTATGCGGTACTGCTTTTAGAAAATCTACTAACGCATAATATCCAATGGTCACGAATCGCTGTGTAAACCATTTTCCTGCTTCTTCGGGAATTTTAAAGTGGTCTAATACTGCTTTCCCAAAATGCCGGTCGTTTCGTTTTACCCTTCCAAAGGTGGCAAATTGTCTTAAAAAAATCCCCTGCATTCCTGTTCGTTCATTCAAAACAGTAACGGCAGCAGTGTCAATATCCTCATGGATTGGAACAAATCCGCCGGGCAGAGACCATTTGTTTTCATATGGAGTTTTTATCAACAGCACTTTAAGCTGATTGTCATGAAACCCAAAAATAACACAGTCAATAGAAATCCCTGCCTGATAATTTTCGTTATTTAATATTATTCCCTTCAACATTCACTTTGTATTAATTCAATGTTCGATGCTTCAAACAAACCTGCAATTTAAGTCATTTTTGTAAAAGAAAATATTTTTTTACAAATCACTCTCTTTCAGTACCTATTTTCTTAAAACAGAAAGTGTGTAAATCACAATTTTTACTTAAAATTAAAATCGAATTGAAAAAAGAATTACATTGCGTCAAAATAACACACATACCCAAGATTGTATTATTTTTCACTAAAAGAAGGAATAATATTACAAATGTTATTATATTTGTATTTTCTTATAAAAATTGAAGCCTATAAAAAGTTAATGCAAGAGATATGATTACCAATGCGCTAAAAAATTTAAATAAAAAAATTATCACTAAAATCTGGACCTCATTCGGATTTGTTTCAAAAACCTATCTTTTAGAGGCTTCTCTGAAATATAGCGAAGAGCAGGAAAGAATTTTCAATGAAATGATTACTGAAACTGAGGCCAAAGATAAGAAAGCAAAACGTGAAGCTTTTGATAAGGCCCTTTATGCTTCTTATAAAGGAATCGGAGTCATGGATTTTGTACATACTGTCCTGAAATAATTTTCAGATTCAATTTACTGTTTCTAAAAACAATTCCATGTTGCCTGCAAAATCGCTGCCTAACGATTAACTATCCTGTTTTTAGCAGTATTCCTTTTGCAATTTTCTCAATTCTTTCTGATTTTTTTTAAATTATCAGGGCTTAAATTTCCTGAAATTCAAATTACAGCTTATTTATTGTAAGAAAATAAAACTTATCTCAATAATTAATTGAGCTCTGTCAGATATTATCAAAATTCTATATTTTTGTTAGGCACGAAAGATTTATGTATTTAATAAAAGCCTTACAATATGGAACAAGCCATTCAAACAGAAATTTACAAAATTCAAAAGCCGGAACAATGGGCAAGTGATATCGATGATGCTCAGCTTATTGATTATATCAAAGAATCTGAATTCTCCCAGAAACAAGCAGATGAAGGGCGTGATTACTGCTATTTTTTAGATAAAATTTATTACACCACTGACAACGAAAACAGCGAATACGCCTGTTTAGCCTATACCTTAAACGAACCTTCCAATTTAGAAAGAGCTTCTGTGGTCGATGTGGTACTGGAGGAAAACGAAACGTATGTGATACACCGAATCAGTGTTTTGCGGGACGGTGTTTTAGTAGATAAAATTGCGGATACCAAAATTAAAATACTCGACAGCGAAAATCAAAGTGGCGGAGGCGTTTTGAGCAGCAACAAAAAAATCAATCTTACCATAAAAGATCTTCGTTTGTATGACATTTTGATTATGGAAGATTCGAGAATTAAAATTTTTACGGAGCGTGATTTTTTACGCAAAGAATTCTCTAAATACGTGTGGGTTGGTCCGGATAGTTACTGGGCTTACGGAAAGTATAAATTCACTTTTAAGAATGATCGTGAAAAAACAATTGCTTACAAAAAAACCTTTTTCAGAGATCAGGACGGGAATGTTCTTGAACCGGAAATTAATTACTTAAAAAAGGGAGAGCAATTTGTAATCGAAGAAAACAATTATATCAATTTTGTTGATTCAAATCGCGAAGTTTCCCCATTCATAGATTTTGCCACAGAAGGCAACTGGAAAGAATTCTCGAATTATATTTCCCCTATCTATGAGGACATTTTTACCAAATCTTCCTTAACTGAATTTGCTCCCAAACTGATTGAAAAACTGGATGCCATCAGCGATAAAGACGAACAGCTGCAATTTGCCATAGAATATGTGCAAAACCATATTAATTACATCTATAATGCAGATGAAATGAACGGTCACAAACCGCAGGAACCAGCAGTTACTTACGAAAACAAACAAGGAGATTGTAAAGCAAAATCTGTTTTACTGAAAGTTGTTTTAGATTATCTTGGCATTGATTCTTCTATTGTTCTGGTCAATTTTAATACTGACTTCTACATGAAATATTATTTGCCTTCTTTACTGACTTTTAACCACGTAATTGTAAAAATCAATTATAAAGGCGAGAGTTATTTTATTGATGCAACGACGCGCGATGAATTTGGATTGATCGAAAACCGCGGCTTTATCTATTTTATGCATTATCTGGAGGTCACACCAAATCTGGAATTACAGATTAAACCACCTCATCTTTTTTCTTATTATGCCGTTGATGAAAAATCAGCGCTTTTTGTTGAAAATAATATTGGTAAATTAAAATTAACGACCATCTACAAAGGAAACCGGGCCAATAATATGCGCAAGTACTTTAAAAATACGAACAAGAGAGAAATCATAGACAGCTGGAATAATTTTTTCTTTTACACACTGAACTACAATAATGACCGTAACGGAACAGATCTAAGAAATATATTCAAAGATGCCGTAATTGAAATTGTTAGTGACGACAAAAAAAGCAATGAATTTAAGATTGAGTACAAATCAACAATCGAAAATCCTTACTTTACAGATGCTAAAAACAACCGTTTTTTAATGTATTTCGATCGTAATATTGTGAAAAACACTGCCCGGGATTTTATACACAAAGACATTACTTTCTGGCATAATTTCGACAATGAAAGATATGAAATATCTCTTTTTACAGATCAGAAAATAGATGTAACTGAAAAATTTACAATTCAGGAAAGTACAATCAAAAATCCGTATTTTGATTTTGTAAGCCGTAAAAAAATCAGTAAAAACGGAGGAATCATCTCTGTTGACTATAAACCGTTGGTTAATTTAGAAATTCCGGAAAAAGACTTTGAAGATTTCAGAACTGCACATCACGAAGTGGCAGACAGTAATTTTGGAATCGGAGTTGATATCATAGAAGACGGTTTTCTAAATAAATTGAAATTCAATTTCAAAAAGCATTTTAACTAAGGGTCAAGTCCTTTTAAAATACAAAAAGCGGAGTAGCAAACACTCCGCTTTTTTAAATTATATCATCTTTTATAAATTTTCGCTTCTTAATTTAATTCAAAGCCAGATTTAAGTTTAATATCTGCAGATGAAGCTCCAATCATCACCTCAAAATCTCCGGGTTCAGCAATCCATTCCAGTTTATCGTTGTAGAAAGAAAGCTTCTCTTTGTCAATTGTAAATTCAATTGTTTTTGATTCTCCTGCGTTCAATTTTACTTTTTGAAAATCTTTCAGTTCCAAAACCGGCCTCACTACCGATCCGAATTTATCTTTTAAATACAACTGAACCACTTCTTCACCTGCCATTTTTCCGGTATTCGACAACTGAAAAGAAACTTTTATTGTTTCATTGCTTTTTATTTTAGTCGAAGATAATTTCAAATCAGAATAATTGAATTTTGTATAACTCAACCCATATCCAAAAGGAAATTTAGGTGAATTTTTCAAATCAATATAAGAAGAAACATAGCCTTTAGAATTTTCATCCGCAGGTGGTCTGCCGGTACTAAAATGATTGTAATAAATTGGAATCTGCCCTACTTCTCTTGGAAAAGTCATCGGCAATTTTCCGGAAGGGTTGTAATCCCCGAATAAAACATCGGCGATAGCATTCCCCGCTTCTGTTCCCAGCCACCAGGTGTATACAATTGCCGGTACATTATCGGCTGTCCAGTTAAAAATAAGTGGTCTTCCCGCGTTTACCAGAACGATAACCGGTTTTCCTGTGGCCTGAATTGCTTTTACTAAATCTTCCTGGACACCCGGTATATGAAGATCGCTTCTGCTTTTGGCTTCTCCGCTCATATCGCGTTTTTCACCAATACTCAGGATAACCACATCTGCCTGTTTTGCTGTGGCAACTGCTTCTGCAAAACCCTCTTTATTGTCTCCTTCAACCTCACAGCCTTTGGCGTAAAGCAATTTGGTGTTTTTACCTACTTTATTCTGCAAGCCATCCCATTGCGAAACGACCCACTTTTCATAATCCAGATCCGGTAATTCAACAGACCAAAATCCCATATTGGCTTTGTATTCTTTCACCATCGGTCCGATAAATGCAATTGTTTTAAGGTTTTTAGAAAGTGGTAATGTTTCGTTATCATTCTTTAATAAAACAATACTTTTTTCCGCTACTTCTCGGGCTGCTTTTCTGTTTTCAGGATTATTCAGCACTTTTTCAGCTCTCTTTTCATCTGAATATCGATATGGATCTTCAAATAAGCCCAATTCGAATTTTTTACGAAGAATACGCTTAACGGCATCATCAATCAGATCAACAGAAACTTTTCCTTCTTTTACCAGTTCAGCTAAATTGTAACGGTAGGCATTACTTTCCATATCCATATCACTTCCTGCTGTGATGGCAGATAGAGCTGCCGCTTTCAGGTCTTTTGAATAACCATGCGCTACCATTTCTCCGATCGAGCCCCAATCTGATACTACAAATCCCTGAAAGTTCCATTTTCCTTTTAAAATGTCACGTTGCAGATGGGCATTCCCTGTTGCCGGAATTCCGTTTACATCATTAAACGAATTCATAAATGTTGCCGCTCCTGCATCTAAAGCCGCTTTAAAAGGAGGTAAATAGGTTTCAAACAACATTCTTTCACTCATGTCAACAGAATTGTAATCCCTTCCTCCGGTAGCGGCACCATACGCTGCAAAGTGTTTTACACAGGCCATAACCGAATTTAAATCGCCCAGTTTATTTCCCTGAAAACCTTTTACCCTTGCATAAGCAATTTTAGAACCTAAGTAGGTATCTTCTCCTGCCCCTTCCATCACTCTTCCCCAACGCGGATCACGACCAATATCAACCATTGGCGCAAATGTCCACTGAATCCCACTGGCAGCAGCTTCTGAGGCTGCAACCCTGGCCGCTAATTCTATTGCCGCCAAATCCCAGCTTGCCGCTTCGGCTAACGGAATCGGGAAAGTGGTTTTGTATCCGTGAATTACGTCCTGACCAAATAACAACGGAATTTTAAGACGCGACTGCATGGCCAATTCCTGATATTGCCGTGTATATTTTGTTCCGATGATATTGAGCATTGAACCCACCAAACCAGCTTTTATCTCAGCTTGTTTATTGGGATTGATGGTAATTGGACCCGTTGCAGAGTTATCCCCTGTATACTGATTAAGCTGTCCAATTTTTTCCTCAATGGTCATTTTTTTCAATAACACATTTACTTTCTGGTCTATTGTTTCCTGTTGGGCTGTCGCAAAGAGCGAAACCATCAGCAAGAGGAGTGTGGCATTTTTTTTCATGAATTTAATTTTAGTTACCAAACGTAAGTGGCGACTGCCCCAGCGTTTAAAGTAGTGGAAATTTGTTTTTGGTTATATTTGATATTGAATGTTTCAGCTGCATTTCCATCATTCTCTACCAGCAGAACGATTTGTCCCGATGGTGTTTTGAAAGCGACATTATATAAATTACCGGTATTATTACTCGCGATTCTAACCGATCCTTCCGGAACAAATTTGGATGCATGGGCAATAATATAATAGCCGACTTCTCTTTTAATGTTCTGGTTTTGATCGATCATTAAAGCCCCTTTACAGGTAGAACAGCCTCCCGGCGTAAAAGGTTTATAATATTCGTCATTAGCCAGTCCCCATGAAAGTGCATTGACACTCCAGTTTCGCATAGAACCGATTACCACATTTTTGACACTCCATTTTAAATCCGATTCGAAACTGCTTCCCGATCCTGTATATTGTTCTGTAAAATAGATGTCTTTATCCGGAAAAGCATCATGAACTTTTGAGAGCGCACTGATATCGCCTTCATACAAATGAAAAGCAGAACCGGCAACGAAAGGAAGTGCTTTCGGGTCACCTAAAATCGTTAAAGGATATTCGGGTTTGTTACAATTGTGATCGTAAACGACAATTTTGGTTTTGATTTTTGCTTTCGCAAAAGCGGGACCTAAATTCGATTTAATGAATTCTGCCTGCTGCAAAGCCGTCATGTACATACTAGGATTATTTCCGGGATGCAACGGTTCGTTTTGAGGCGTAATGGCATCAATCACTATTCCGTGCGATTTCATTGCCTGAATGTATTTTACAAAATATTCCGCATACACCTGATAATAGTGTGGCTGTAAACTTCCGCCTTTTGAGCTTCCGTTGTCTTTCATCCAGACGGGCGGCGACCACGGGGAGCCCATAATTTTTATCTTTGGATTTATGGCTAAAATTTCTTTTAAAAGTGGAACCACATCTTGTAGATCAGGACCAAGATTAAAATGTTCCAGTTTTAAATCGGTCTGGCCTTCCGGCATATCATCATACGAAAAAACTTTTTCATTCAAATCAGAAGCTCCAATACTAATACGTAAATAACTCAATCCGATTGCCTCCTTTTTTCCGGAAAACAATTCCTGAAGCAAGGATTCTTTTTTGGCTTTGTCCAGCTTTAAAATGGCCTGCGCGCTTCCGCCAGTTAAGGAAAACCCAAAACCTTCAACAGTCTGAAATTTTTGAGAAGGATTGACTTCAATCGTTTGGTTTGAATTGCTTTCAGAATTAAAAACCAAATCATTTTGCTTTTGCAATTTAGAGGATTCATCAGGAGCTGTAATCCATGATTCGGCTTTACCTACACTGGCAACTGATGGTTTTGAAATTCCACATTTTACCTGAATTGCCATAAGCGGCAGTAAAAGTAAAATCTGTAGTTTTTTGTTGATGTTTTTCATTTTAATCTACTTCTATTAAAACAGGTAAATGATCTGACGGATATTTTAAATCTTTAGAATCACTTAAAACTGCGTGTTTTTTTATTTTAAGGTTACTGTTTTTAGAAACAAAGATGTAATCTATTAATAATTTTACCGGTTGGTCGTGCTTAAATCCATTGAACGTGCCTGAAGGCCCGAACGGCTTTTCTTTTGACACCTCCCTGGTATCATTCATTTCTTTTTTTATTTCAGCAATCTGTGGCGTATCGGGCTCTGAATTAAAATCTCCCATTAAAAAAACAGGATATTTCCTGGTGTTAATTTCTTTCATTTTGGACAGGATGAGCTGTACGCCTTTGACCCTTGCTTCATTACCCATGTGATCGAGGTGCACATTAAAAACCCAAAATGTTGTTTTGCTGTTTTTGTCTTTAAAAAGGCCATATGTACAAACCCTGTTGCATGCTGCGTCCCAGCCTCTTGAAACTACAGCCGGCGTTTCTGACAACCAGAATGTATTCGATTCCTGCAGCTGAAAGCGGTCTTTTTTATAATAAATAGCACAGGCTTCTCCTTTTCCTTCACTTTCTCTTCCGATACCAAATTTGTTATAATCCGGCAATGCTGAAGCGATCTCCGCTACCTGATTGGGCATTGCCTCCTGGACTCCAAAAATATCAGGACTGTAAAATTGTATTTGAGAGGTAAAAAAATCCTTTCGGTTGGGCCATGCATTTTCTCCGTCTGAAGCAACATCCAAACGAATATTATAGGTCATAATTTTTAAGTTCTGACCATAAAATGAACCACTTGCCAAAAGCAATACCAGTACTACAAAAACTTTGTTTATCTTTTTCATGTTAAAAATTTTTAGTCCTGTAAAACTACCATTTCATTAACCTTAATAAAAAAACAATGTTTAAAATTTATGTTAATTAACTCTTCTTGTATCATCTGTTTCAAAAGGTTGTCACCCTTCTTTTATTTATTTTAAATCTTCCTTATTCTTTCTGAGACCTACAAACAGCTTACCCTCTAAATGATGGTAAGCTGTTTTTTTATTCTTTATTAATAGCCCGGATTTTGGGTTAGATTAGGATTTGCATCTTTTTTCGTTTGTGGAACTGGCCACAACAATCGGTTCTGATTCAGGTTTCCTGCATAAGGTAAAATGACACCGTTCCCGTCTTTTTGTTTCGAAAGAATTTCAATAGCCTTACCTGTTCTTTTTAAATCAAACCAGCGATGTCCTTCGAAAGCAAGCTCCATTTTTCTTTCTTTAAGAATTAAATCTAAAGCATTTGCTTTATTGGCTGCACTAATTTTTGGCAATTCAACCCTTGCTCTCACCTGATTGACTAATGCCATTGCTCCTTCGATATCTTCCGTTTGTGCCAGTGCTTCAGCCTTGATAAGCATAATATCTGCTAATCTTAAAAGGTAAAAATTTTGTTTTCCGTCGGTAATTCGCATCTTGTATGCAAACGGATAATTTGCAGAGGCCCAATAGTTATCGGTCCAGCTTACCTCTTTTCGGATTATTGATGATTTTTCTCTAACAACATCTCCTTCATTTGCAAAGGTTTGGATTAAATCATTCGATGGTGTCATAAATTTTTTCCAGTCGGTTCCATAAAACATAGAGGTTCCCCATGCTCCGATAGGAGATCCCCAGCCTTCTCCGTTGGCTTCCCAAATCGATTCAGAATTTCCCTCGTGTGCTGTATCGAAAAGATTATCGTAATTCGCCAGAAGCGTGTATCCTCCTGCTAGTACAGCGTCACAATATTGTTTTACTTTTCCCCAGTCCGGATTGTCCTTCGTTGCATAGACTTTGGCTAAAAGCGCATTTGCAGCGCCTTTATTTGCCCTGAATTTATACGTTGAAGCAGGTGCCTTTTGTATGGCTGTTTCGCAATCTGCAATGATGGCTGCGTAAACTTCGGCCTTTGGCTTGCGGGTAGGATACAATTGTGGATATACCTCATCAAAATTATCCTGATTTACATTCACAACTGCTTTTGTCGCGATTGGTACATCTCCCCACAACTGAACGGCATGAAATAGGTTAAGAGCCCTTACCAATGACGCTTCTCCGATCATTTCTTCTTTTCTGGCTGCAGGCAAATCTTTTGCTTCATCGATATAATTCAAAATAAAATTACACTTATTGATGTTGTCATAAATATATCCCCAATCTCTGCTGACATTGGTATTTGTTGATAAAATACGATACTCATCCTGTTGAAAATTTTGTGTGTTATCTGATCCCGCATAGGAATTATCGGTCTGGGCATCTCCGTTGAAAAAATAATCCAGCTGCCAGTATTCGCCACCAAAACTTGCATAAATAGAGGTCATCCTGCTTTCCCCTTCGGCTGCAGTAGCAATTACTTTTCCTGTACTCTCCACCGTTGTTTCTTTAATGGGCTCTGTATCCAGATAATTAGAGCATGAACTTACACTTAGCACTGTAGAAGCACTAATCATAAGCATTATATTTTTTATTGTAGTTTTCATCTTAATTTCTTTTTATAATTAACAATCGGCTAGAAGCTTGCTTTTATACCAAAAACAAAAGTTTTTACCTGGGGATATGTTCCTAAATCGATACCCGGCGTAACTCCTTTGTTGTCATTGAAAGCACCTACTTCGGGATCAAAACCTTTGTATTTTGTAAAAGTGTACAGGTTTTGTGCCGTCGCATATATACTAAGACTATTAAGTCCTAAAATTGGTTTCGTAAATTTATATCCTATCGTCACGGCTTTGATACGCACATAGGAGCCATCTTCTACAAATCTGTCGGATACATGAAGCGCGTTGGGATCATTTGCTCTGGGCGTATTGGTTACCTGTCCCGGAGTCGTCCATCTGTTGAGTACTTCTGTGGATTGATTTTTAAAATCACTCATCAGGGTTAAGTCCATTCGGGAGGCGTTGTAAACATCATTTCCCTGCGAACCTGTAACTAGTACATCTAAATAAGCTCCTTTATAAGAAAAATTGTTGGCAAAGCCGAAAACATACTGTGGCATTGCACTGCCTATTTCTGTTCGGTCGTCCGGTGTTACCTGACCGTCGCCATTGGTATCTTTGTATAATAATGAGCCTGTAGCAGGATCTACCTTATCTACTTTGTAACCGTAAAAAGTTCCCAGAGATTTCCCTTCCTCAAGGCGTACCACTTTTTCTCCTACTGAAGTCAGCGTTTGTAAATCAAGTGTTTTCTGAAGTCCTAATTTGTTTATTACATTGCTGTTAAAAGAAATATTAAAATTGGTATTCCATTTAAAATCTCCTTTAAGATTTTGTGTATCAATAGAAAACTCTACTCCTTTGTTTTCGATTTCACCAACATTATAATAATAGGGCTGGCTGAATCCCGGAAAGTAAATTACCTGAAGTAAATTTTTGGTGTTTTTTTTGTAGACGTCTGTCGTAAATTTAATTCGGTTATTTAAAACGGCTAAATCAAGTCCAATATTGATATCGGTATTTGTCTCCCATCTTAAATCGCTGTTTCCAATCTGATCTAATGAAGTCCCGCCATTAATAGGGTCTGTATAATTTAAATCGTACGAGGAGTAGGCCGGAATTCCGGATACATTTCCCGTCTGTCCCCATCCTCCACGGATTTTTAACTGATTTACAACCTTATTTTCTTTCAGGAAATTTTCGTTAGAAATAATCCATGCTCCGGACACACCGGGAAAATAACCCCATTTGTTGTCTTTACTCAATTGCGAAACCCCGCTGGCCCTAAAAACCCCGGATAGAATATATTTATTATCAAAAGTGTAAATCGCACGTCCGAAAAAAGAAGCATTTGTTATTTCTTTTTCCCTGACCTGATTTTCCGTTATTATTTTTGCTTCCCGGGTTTCAAAACTTCTTACATCAGTTGCAAATCCCCTTCCTGATATTCTGGCCCAGTCTTCTTTATTTTTTTGTAACGAGTTTCCGAAAAGCAGGTTTATATCGTTTTTATCGTGTGAGATTTTAAATCCAAGTGTGTTTTCAAAATTGATATTAACGTTTTGACTATTCGTTACGTTTCCATATCCTTTGTCGACCGTAGGATCGTTATCGTTTACACGACCTGCTGAAGAGCGATAGGCATCTACAAAATATTTATCTTCCTGCACTTTGATGTCGGTTGATAAATTGGTTTTCCATACCAGATCTTTTACAAGTGTAGCTTCGAATCCTAAATTGCTTAAAACCCTGTTGACATTAGAAATGTTTTGTCTGGCTAGTAGTGAAACGGGATTTTCCCACGCGGACTGATAAGGATTTTTAGCAAATTGCCCCTCCTTGTAACCATCTGTATAATTCCCTAAGGCGTCTTTGTCCCTTACTTTCAACTCCGAGCCATAAGCCGGCATGAAACACGGGGTAACAAAAAGGCCCATTACGGCTCCGCCCTGACCTACGCTATTATTATCTCCAATATTGCTTAAATCGGAATTGATAACATTAAGACTGGCATTAAGTTTCAGCCAATTAGTAAGGTTAGCATCTACATTTAATTTTCCTGAAAGCCTTTTGTATTCTGACGGACTAATAACGCCTTTTGTATTCTGGTATCCCAAAGCTCCATATACTCTCAGGTTCTCTGTTCCTCCTGCATACGAAAAATTATAATTCTGATCTACTCCGGTATCCAGAACCTTATCTGCCCAATTGGTATTGATCCCTTCATATCGGGGATTATTTGCATTGGATAAATAAGATGGATTGATCTCTGCTAACATTGTCTTGTATTGTCCTAAATTTAATACGTCAATATTCTTGACTACATTTGAAATACCGACAAAAGAGTTAAACTCAAATATGTTTTTATTTGCTTTTCCTCTTTTGGTGGTAATAATTATTACACCCGAAGCTCCGTTTACACCATAAATGGCCGTTGCTGAGGCATCTTTGAGTATTTGCATATCTACAATATCGTCGGTGTTTATTCCGTCAATATTTGTCGTTTGTATTCCGTCAATAACATACAGTGGGTTATTTCCTGAATTAATAGAATTTAAACCTCTGATTCTTACATCTAATCCCGATCCGGGTTTACCCGAAGGCTGAGTTACCGCAATCCCCGCAGCATTTCCCTGTAAGGCCTGTGCCACAGAATATATAGGCCGGTCTGCAAACACTTCTGCCCTCACTGTAGAAACAGCTGTGGTAAGTTTGCTTTTCTTTTGGGAACCATATCCTACATTGATTACGACCTCTTTTAAGGATTGCAATTCAGGTTCGAGCTGAACGTCTATTTTCGTTCGTCCGTTTACCATTTCCGTAACGGTAACATATCCTACATAACTAACAATCAGAACTCCGTTTGAAGGTGTTTTTAATTGAAAATTCCCATCGATGTCTGATACTGCTGCTTTAGCGGTGCCTTTTAATAGCACAGTGGCATGTGGAACCGGCATCCCTTTTTCGTCTCTTATTATTCCGTTTACGGTAACATCCTGAGCCATAGCTACAAGAGTAAACAACAAAGACGAAATACAAAAAATAAGTGATTTTGTAAATTTCATTTTAATAATTTATTAATTAACATTTTAGTGTAATAATACTACAATATTACTAATTTAGAAGTTATAATTACAGATAAAATCTTACAAATTATAATAAATGCAATGTTAAATGTAACTAAAAATCAATTCTATTATTTGTAAACCATTACAAAACAACTTTTTAGCCAATAAATCATACTGCAACAGGATCACAGTTTTCTTTACTAAAAATTATTTTTTACGCTTCGAAAAATCAAGGTAGTTCAAATTAAAACCGCCTTTATCAAACACAACCTTAATTTTTTGTGTTCCCGCTTTTAATTCTACTCCGGACAAAACAATGGTTTTCCAGTTGTCCTTTCCTCCGGTTGACGGGAACAAAATAGCATTGGACTTATTTCCGTTCGCTATTTCTAAATGAAGCTTTCCCTCTGTTTTTTCAGCTGAATACCGAATCGCCAGATCGTATCTGTCTTGTTTGGCAACTGCTACTGTATACTGCAGCCATTCCCCATCTTCGATAAAAGATACCTGATAGCCATTCGAGCCGGCATCTTTGCAGGGCAAAATATCAACCCCGTCATTTCGCATTGTATTGCCTTTGTTCCATTCCTCAAACTTTCCGGTTTCTACTCTGTAATTCACGAAATCTTTGTCTGAATAAGCGTGTTCATTGGTACCTAAATCATAATGTGTTGCCGCGATTTTTCCGGGAACTGAGTTTTTCTTATAAGGTTTGGTATCATTCGTCTGCACTTGTCTGAACATTGCATCAATTACATCGGGTTTAACGGTCACGTTTTCTATTTTGTAATTGTCCGCTATTTTCAGGAGCGTTTTTTTGGCAAAATCTGATGAAGGTTTTTCTCCGCCGTCTTTCCAGTATTTCAATAAAATATCGTACTGCGGAATTTTGGTAACCGAAGTGACTCCTGCAATATTTTCGATCTTTTTCATGGGCCAGAACGCCCAGCCAATATTATTGCTTTCCACCAGTGAAAGAGCATCTTTAAACCAGACATTCGAATTTTCCCCGCTTTCTCCGAGCCAGATCGGAACGTTGTATTGTGTCCTGTAATCCAGCATTTTCTGAATCGATGCGGTCGTGTTGTAATTCCAGTATTTATGAAAACTCAATGCCATGTTTTCATCCCATAAAGGAAAAATTCCGTTGTAATTATTCCCCCAGCAATTTCCTTCAATAAAAATTAAGTGATTGGTATCGACTTCCCGAATTGCTTTGGTAACAGCTACCATTAAATCTCTTAACGGCCCGTTGGAGTTTTCATCGCAGCCGTTTTTATTGGTTCCTGTAAAATTCCAGTTGGGTTCATTGATGATATCATAAGCGCCAATCCATGGATTATCCCTGTAACGCGAAGCCAGTTTTTTCCATAGGGCAATCATCTTTTTCTGATTCGCTTCGCTTTCCCAAAGAGATGGTTTTGTCGTATCAAAATCCGAAATGGCAGCATCATTTCCCTGTCCGCCGGGAGCTGCGTGTAAATCTAAAATCAGGTACATTTTGTTTTCTGCACACCATTTCAGCAAATTATCTGTCATGGTAAAACCTTCTTCGATCCAGGTTATTTCTCCGTTTTTTTCCGCTTCGATGGCAGGCGTGTATAAATTGTAGTGCATGGGCAAACGAATCGAATTAAATCCCCAGGCCGCCAACGAATCGACATCTCTTTTCGTAATTCCGTTTGCCTTGTAGGCTGCATAAAATTCTTTTGTGCCCTCCTCTCCAATAACGTCCTGGATTTTTTGCCTGATCATGTATTGCGGACTTGCAAAAGGCTGTGTCTGCAGCATATAGCCTTCCTGTACCATCCAGCCTCCTGTTCCTAAACCTCTCAGGATTATATTCTTTCCGGTTCCGTCTACAATTTTCTGTCCTTCCCTGTGCAGGAAACCCTGCCCGAAAGTTGCCATCGCCCATAAGAGCTGTACTATTACAATTGTTTTTTTCATTATTGCTTAATATGAAAGCTTATTTCGTTTTTGATTTTCGTATAAAAACATCTTCCCTTTCAGAAAGATGTTTTATGTAGTGATTCTATTTTTATGTTTTTATTTCAGTAAAAAATCCTTTTTAAGGTTGGCTATCTGAACGGTGAAAGTTCCTTTTTCAGAAATCCACTTTAGGTCCTCATTTACAAACTGCAGGTCTTTTTGATTTAAGGTAAACTTCACTGTTTTGGTTTCGTTTGGCTCTAAACTAATTTTATCAAATCTTTTTAAGGCCTTTACTTCCGGTGTTATGGAAGCGAAATTATCAGACAGGTACAACAAAACAGCTTCTTTTCCGGCTCTTTTTCCTGCGTTAGTTACATCGACAGTAACATTTACTTCATCGGAATTGTTAATTTCTGTTTTGTCTATTTTTAAATTGGAATAGTTGAAAGTCGTGTAAGACAATCCGCTTCCGAATTCAAACTGAGGGGAATAACTTTTTTCGTATTTCGCATCATTATTCTGCTCTTCGTCGGCCAGACTCTCTGTGTATTTTCTGTTGTATTTTTCTAATGAATTAGGATATCTTGGGTAGTTGTAAGGCAGTCTTCCGCTAGGATTTACATCCCCGTATAAAATATCAACTAATGCTCTTGCGCCTTCATTACCCGGCAAATAACATTGCACTACAGCACTCATTTTATCTTCAAAATCACTGATCAGTCTTGGTCTTCCTTCATTTAGAACCAAAATAACCGGCTTATTTAGCTGAGCTAGCGCCAAAGCTAATTTCACCTGTGATTTACTCATAAAAATATTGCTGATGTCTCCCGGAGTTTCGGTATAATTTTTTTCCCCCAGGCACAGTACAATTTTGGAAGCACCTTTGGCAAGTTCTACTGCTTTTTGTATTTCGGCATCATCTTCTTTTTCAATATCGGCTCCGGGAGTATACAATACATTTTCTTTGCCCAGTTTCGCCTGGAAAGCTTCTAAAATTGTTAATTTTTCAGCGGCATACGTGTCTGAATTTTCACCCTGCCAGGTATAAGACCAGCCTCCGTTGAGGTTTTTCATACTGTTGGCCGTTGCTCCCGTTACAAGGATTTTTTCGCTTTTGTTTAAAGGTAAAACTGCCTCTTTATTTTTCAGTAAAGTAATCGATTCGGCAGCTGTTTTATAGGCTTCCTGAATATGTTCTGCTGAACCAAACTTTGGATAATCTTTTAAATTTGCTACCGTATTCTGGAATAAATTCAGCTCGAATTTCATTCTCAGGATTCTGGTTACGGCATCATCAATACGTGACATTGGAACTTCTCCTTTTTTAACCAAATCTACCAGATCGGTATAGAAAGTAAATTCTTCCGGTACCATACTCATGTCGATTCCGGCCATAACAGCGATACGGACAGCATCTCTTTTTGTTTCGGCAACTTTATGTCGGGTATTCAGGTAGATAATATCTTTCCAGTCTGTTACGACCACTCCTTCAAAACCTAATTCGTTTTTAAGAATATCTGTAATTAAATGTTTACTGGCGTGTACCGGAGTTCCGTTGATTTCACCGGAACTTACCATTACACTTTTGGCTCCTGCTTTTATGGCAGCCTGATAAATGGTTAAATCATATTGTCTTAAAGTGCGTTCCGGGATGATGCTGGGTGTTCTGTCTTTTCCGGTGGTGGTGCTTCCGTAACCTATATAGTGTTTCATACAGGAAGCTACGCTATATTTGGAACCTACATTGCTTCCTTCAAAACCATCTACTAAGGCAACAGCCATTCTGGAAGATAAATAGGCATCTTCACCAAAGGATTCCCACATTCTGGACCAGGCTGGGTTTCTTGGAAAATCCAGATCAGGCGAAAAAACCCATGGAATGGAGGACGCTCTGGTTTCGTAAGCCGAAATTTCGGCGCCGCGTTTTACTAAATCGGTATTAAAAGTTGCTGCTAAACCAATTTGCTGTGGAAATAATGTCGCTCCAGCTGTATAACTTGCGCCATGTATGGCATCAATACCATACAAGATTGGAATTTTAAGTCTTGATTTATTCGCTTCATTGGTAATAGCCGTCATGGTTTCCTGCCATCTTTGTAAAGTCGGTGCTCCCGGATTAGGCACATTCAGAATAGAACCAATATGATACTCCTGAATTCCCTGTTTTAATTTAGCGGCATCAAAATAACCCGGTCTTTTAGTATCTTCGAAAATAGTGACCGTAATCTGAGTCATTTGACCCACTTTTTCTTCAAGTGTCATTTTCGCCAATAACTCCGAAACTTTTGCGTCTATTTCTGCTTTTGTCTTTTTGACTTCCTGGCTCCATGCTGCTCCGCAAAACAGCAAGGCAATTACTAGAAATTTTGTGTTTTTCATTTTATCTTTTTATATTAATATCATCTTAAAAACCTTAATACACTAAGGTCTGCATCGCATGTGCTGGTATTGTAATTGTATTTTTAGAAGAATCAATGCTGATTTCATATACTACTTCCTTGTCCGATTGATTCATAACAATGGTTGCAATTTTTCCATTTGTATTCAGGAAAGAAGTGCTTAATAAAGTTTTATCACTTGTAGTATTACTTACTCTTTTGGCTCCGGGCTGAATAAATTTTGATAAGTGACCCATATAATAATACATCGGCGTGTAGATCAGTTCGTCTTTTGTGATGTCTGCATGAATGGGTGCAAAACAAAAATTGCCAACATGATTTGGGCCTCCGTTCTGGTCCAGAAGAATGTTCCAGTCTGTCCAGCCTGTGGTTCCGTTATTAAAATCATTAATCATATTGATTCCGTAACGTTCGGCATTTCCCCAAAACTGAAACTTTGAGGCATCAAATTTTTCGATACAGCCTTCCGTAAAAAGTAAATTTTTGTTTGGAAAAGCTTCGTGAACCTTTCCTACTGATTCAAATTTCGGAGTTCCGCCGTTCCATGTTTCGTACCAGTGAAATCCGATTCCCCAGGCATATTTTGAAACTTCGGGATCTGAGAAAACAAGATTGGCTCTTTTTTCCAGCATGTCTCCACGGTTGTGATCCCAGATAATAACATTTTTAGAACTCAGCCCGTCCTTTTGTAAGGTTGGTCCGAGAAAGTTTTTCAGGAAGTCTCTTTCGGCTTCCGGCGTATAAATGCAGGATTCCCATCTCTGGCTCGCCATGGGTTCATTCTGAATGGTCAGTCCCCAAACCGGGATGCCTTCTTTTTCGTAGGCTTTTATAAATTTCGAATAATAATTTGCCCACGATTGTGCAAATTCAGGCAATAAAACGCCGCCGTGCAAAATATCATTATTGTCTTTCATGAAAGCTGGGGGACTCCACGGACTAACAAATAAAGTTAAGTTCCCGCCGGCAGTTTTAATTGCTCTTTTCAGTAATGGAATCCGGTATTTCTTATCGTGATCTATATTGAAGGTTTTCAGGTCTTTGTCGCCTTCTTCAATATACGTATAACTTTCGCTGCTAAAATCGCAACTATGAATGTTGGTTCTGGCTAAAGAATACCCAATTCCTTTATTTTTATCATAGTAAGCGGTTAGAAATTCCTGTTGTTTTTTCGGTGATAATTTAGCGAAAACTTCGGCACTGGCGTCTGTAATTGCCCCGCCTATTCCGAGAAAAACCTGATCGGTTTTTTTACTGTCAACTGTAATTGAACCTGATGTTTTTGTTTGTTGTGCGGTTGGATTTAATATGAAATTACCCGTTGATGACAATCTTAAACTGGTGTTTTCGGCTGTCGTATAAACTTCTATCTTTTTGTTTGATTTTGACGCAGAAACAGCAGAAGTGTCCACATTTTTTGATGAAGAACAGCTTAATTGCAGAAGGAGTATTGGTGCTATTAAAATTCTGTTTATAGGTTTCATTATACTTTCAGAAAACGATTTATTTTTATTAAAAAAATGAGGGTTAAAATGGATGATCATATTAACCCTCTAACTAACTCAAAAAATACTAATACACAAGCGTTTGTATCGCATGTGCAGGAATTTTTACAATGGCCTGCTCAGTGGCAATTATAAAATTGTAGGTAATGTCATTGTCTGTATTATTCATTATCACGGTTGCCATTTTTCCATCTTTATTTAAAAAAGACGTACTGGACAAATAACTGCGGCTTACAGAGGTACTCACCCTAACTGCATCGGGACGGATAAATTTCGAAAAGTGACCAATGTAATAGTACGATGGAGTATAGATTAACTCGCCCGTAGTGGTGTCTGCGTGTATAGGCGCAAAGCAAAAATTGCCTACGTGGTTTGGCCCTCCAAACTGGTCTAAAAGTATGTTCCAGTCTGTCCAGCCAACAGTTCCGTTATTAAAATCATTAATCATAGAAGTCCCGTATCTTTCCGCATTTGGCCAGAACTGGTATTTTGCCGCGTCAAATTTTTCGACGCAGCCTTCTGTAAATAATAGTTTTTTGTCCGGGTAGGCTTCGTGTACCCTTGCCACGTTGTCAAACATAGGCTGGGCACCTGTCCAGGTTTCGTACCAGTGAAAACCAATTCCCCAAACATATTTGGAAGCTTCAGGGTCAGAGAAAATAACATTGGCTCTCTGCACCATTAAGTCACGGTTATGATCCCAGGCAATTATTTTTACATTCCCAAGTCCGTCTTTTTTTAAGGTTGGTCCCAGAAAATTCTTCAGGAAGTCTCTCTCTTCATCAGCAGTATATAAACAAGATTCCCAGGTTTGGGTTGCCATTGGTTCATTCTGAACTGATGTGGCCCAAATTGGAATTCCCTCTTTATTATATGCTTTTATAAATTTGGAATAGAAATTAGCCCACGACTGAAAATATTCCGGTAGCAATTTCCCTCCTTTTAATACATTTTTATTGCTTTTCATGAAGGCATTTGGTGACCACGGTGTGGCATAGGTGACTAATTTCCCACCGGCCGTTTTAATGGCTTCTTTGATCATTGGAATGCGGTATTTGCGATCATGATCAATCGAAAACGTTTTTAGGTCTTTATCTCCTTCTTCGATATAGGAATAACTTCCGCTGCTAAAATCAGAACTTTGAATAGTTGTTCTTAGCAATGAATATCCGATTCCCTTTTGTGTATCGTAGTAGGCGTTTAAAAATTCTGTTTGTTTTTCTTTTGACAATTTGGCGAAAATCTCGGCACTTGCATCTGTAATGGCACCTCCAATTCCCAGAAAGCTCTGAAAACGTTTTGACGGTTCAACAAAAACAGATATCTCTGTCTCGATGGGCTGTTTTGATGCGGTAAAATCTAAATTATCTGTAGGGGTTAACCTTAATTTTGTATTAGCTGCTGTGGTGTAAACAGTAATTTTTTTATTGGTAGTGGTAAATTTTTGCTGTTGTTTTTGGTTTTTCTGCTGTGGAAAAACAGATAATGAAAAACATAAACAAGTAATAATAAAGCCAATTTTTTTCATTGAATATGTTTTAAATAATTTAATAGCTTTTGAATTTCTTAGTCAAATCTATAGCCGTCCTGATTAAAAAATAGCCCATACTCATAATGATTATGGGCTATTTACAACCAAACTTAAACTTAACTTATTTCTGAGATGGTTTTAAAAAACGGCGCGAAACAGCTGTTTTTTGTTTTTCACCTCTGTATTAATTTTGAATATATCCATCATTCTGATCCATCTTAGTGTTGTTGAATTCAGTATATGGAATTGGGAAAGCTTCATTTTTATTAGGTATAAATCCTTTAAAAGCAAGTTTGGCAGCTGCCTGACCTGTTCTTACCAAATCATACCAACGGTGTCCTTCTCCTGCAAGTTCCAGTCTTCTTTCTGCATAAATAGCATCTAAAGAAACAGGAACAGATCCTAATCCAACTCTTGCTCTGACAGCATCAAGAAGTGCCTGAGCTCTTAGTCCGGTTCCTCCTAAAGCTTCTGCTTCTAACAAATAAGTATCAGCCAAACGAATCACATAAGTATTGATCGCAAAATTTAAGAAAGGATTTGTTGCTGTAATATCTTTGTTTACGGCTGCATACTTTATAAAATGGTATCCTGTCTCATTGTAACTATCTGTAAAAGTGATACGACCAGCAGCTTTTTCTGCATTAGCATCAAATATAGTAGAGGCAAAACGAGGATCTGTTTTTAATGCATTTGCCAAATCTGTTGTAACCACCATGAAACCCCAGCCATTAATGTAATCAGGCAACCCTGCCGCTTTTCCGGCATCAGTTCTGGAATAATCTCTCATTCCCATTAACTGTGCAGCTACGTTTCCTTCGTCATTTCCTGTTTCAAAATTACCCCAGTCTGCATTTGATTTGTCAGAGTAAGCAATTTCAAAAATAGATTCTGTGTTAAATTTATTACTGTGATCCCATAGTGAAGCGAAAGTTGGCATCAATTTATAACCAAAACTACTTGTCCCTCCGGGAGTACCATTTACTTTTTCTAATTGAACAGCGGCTTCAGCTTTTTTGTTGTCATATAAGTACACTTTTCCTAAAAGTGCAGTTGCTGCACCTTTTGTTAAACGTCCTGACTCATTTGCCGGCACCGTAACAGGTAAATCTGCGATAGCATCGTTTAAATCCTTTTCGATTTGTAAATACACATCCTGAGGTTTTGCCTGCAAAACATTTGGAACTTCCTCTTTAGTAAGTGGAGTCAGGATTAAAGGAACATTTTTAAACATTCTCACAAGATCAAAATAGTAATAAGCACGTAATGCTTTTACTTCACTCATAAATCTTGCTTTTTTCGCAGCATCCATAGGAACTGCAGGAAGTTTTTGAATCATAACATTACATCTGAAAACACCCTGATAATAATTTGCCCAGATTGCAGGCGGAATATTACTTGGAGTTATAGTGTAATTTGATGCCACCTGAAGACCTGGCTGGTCACCTGAATTTCCACCTCCGGCATAAAAATCATCTGAAGCTGAATTTAAAAACAACAATGGTGCAGTTTCCATGGATCCTGCAAACTTTCCTACTTTATCATAAGCAGCAACTAAACCTGAATAGGCTTCTGTTTCATTTCTGTAAAAATCCTGTTCAAATACAACTCCATTTCCTTTTACATCTAATTTTTCATCGGTATCACACGATCCAAGTGTCACTAACACTCCTAACGCGATGAACGACTGTTTAAAACTTATAAGTTTCATAATATTTTATTTTTTAATTAAAATTGCAAATTAACTCCTAACATGTACGATTTTGCCTGAGGGTAATATCCTCTGTCAACACCTTGTACATTGTCCATACCAGCCGCAGTTGGGCCTCCAATTTCCGGATCAAAACCACTATATTTAGTGATAGTGAACAGATTTTCTCCTGTCAGGTACAATCTAACTCTTTGCAATGCAATACTTTGTATCCATTCTTTTGGCAATGAATATCCAAGTTGAATTGTTTTAAATCTGAAGAAATCTCCTTTTTCCAAATTAAAATCAGATGGATTACTAAAGTTTTTGTTGGTATCGTCTGTAGTAACTCTAGGATAAGTATTTGTAGATCCCGGTCCTGTCCAGCGTCCTAAAACATCTGTTGAGTAATTTGCATTTATGATATCTAATCTTCTTAGACCTTGATAGATCTTGTTTCCACCAGCACCCTGACCGAAAACTAATAAGTCAAATCCTTTGTAGTCTAAGTTTAAAGTAAATCCGTAAGTGAATTTAGGTAAAGAAGTTCCTAAGAAATCTCTATCATTTCCATCAATAACACCATCATCATTTAAGTCTTTCCAACGGAAATCTCCTGGTTTAGCATTAGGTTGTATTACAGTACCTCCTGAACTTGTGTAAGCATTAACTTCTGCCTGAGACTGAAAAATACCATTTGTTCTGAATCCGTAAAATGAATTGTATGCCTGTCCAATCTGAGTTCTGTTAATTTCATAAGAACTTGATTGCACTGTCTCATCTCCTGCAATAAATCCGGTTCCTTCAGCGATATAAGTGATTTCATTTTTGATATAAGAGAAATTACCATTTACAGAAAGGTTTAATCCACCTATTTTTTTTCTGTAACCTAACTCAATATCAAATCCTTTATTCTCCATACTCGCTAAATTGGCATACGTATCTCCCGTTGCTCCCACATAACCAGGGTTAGGAACTGCCATGATAATACCTTCAGTCTTTTTGTTGAATAAATCTACACTTAAATTAAAATCCTGAAATAATGTTGTTTCAAAACCAACGTTGGCTTGTTTTGTTTCTTCCCATTTCAAATCAGGGTTAGGAATAGCATTTGGACTTTGCCCTGGTGTAGGTATTCCTCCAATTGTATAATTTCTTTTAATACCTACTGTTGAGATAAACAAGAATTCAGGAGAAGAGTCATTACCTGTTACCCCGTAACCTCCTCTGATTTTTAAGTTGCTTATAACGTTATTTTCTTTCCAGAAACCTTCTTTTGATGGTACCCATCCTAAAGATACTGAAGGGAAAGTTCCGTATTTATGATTTGGTCCAAATCTTGTAGAACCATCACGACGAATAATACCTGTAAAAATGTATTTTTCTTTGTAATCATAGTTTAATCTTCCGAATAAAGACTCTACTCTGTGCTCGTATGCCTGAGAATCATATGCATTGGCAATTTTATCTGTAATAGGAACTTCAACATTAAAAGAAGCTTCCGCATGAGTTGTTGCAGGAACTCCCTGATACGTAACATCATTACCAGACGTAATGTTATCAACATAAGTCCCTTTTCCTACTAGCACACTAAAATTATGATCACCAAATTTTTTGCTATAGTTTAAAGTATTCTCCCAGTTCCAGCTGAATGACTTTTTGTATGATCTGAATAATTCGTTTTTATCTCTTTTTGTAGCTCCGTTAAGGAAAAACACCGGAGTAAAATTATCTGATCCGTAGTAGGCTAATTTACCACCAGCCGTAGATTTAAATTTCAATCCAGGTAAAATTTCTGCTTCAACAAATATGTTACCCACAAAATTGTCAGAGAAATCATTATTGCCCAATCTGGTTTGCGTGTAAGCCAATGGGTTTGTATTTTCCTGAGTTACGATAGTTGAAATACCATAATAGTTTCCATTAGCATCTCTAAGTGCATTTGGATTATTTTGATAAATTGGCTGATTTGGATTGGTCTCAATAATCGGAGTCAATGGATCTAAATTGATCGCAGATGCCAAAGGACCTCCAAATTCGTCATTAGTATTACCAATACCAATTGTTTTTTCGTTAGAATATCCTAAAGTCTGACCAATTTTAATATACTTCCCTAATTTATGATTCGAGTTTAAACGGATATTTTTTCTGGTGTAGTTAGAAATTTCAGTTGTTACAATTCCTTCCTGGTCCAACAAACCAAATGACATGTAGAAAGTAGAAGTATCATTTCCTCCACTAAAACTTAATTCGTGAGAATAACGTTGTGCACTATTATTAAAGATTGCATCTTGCCAGTTTGTCCCTTTTCCGTAATTTGTTGCAGTTGAATAAGGTGCTGGTTTACCTCCATTTGTATATGCCTCATTCATGATAGTTACATACTGAGATGCATTAAGTAAATCAACTTTATTAGATGCCTGAGATGTCCCTGCATAACCGCTATAATTTACTGAGATTCCACCAGATTTACCTTTCTTAGTAGTTACTAAGATAACCCCTGCAGCTGCACGAGAACCATAAATAGCACCTGAAGCACCATCTTTAAGTACCTCGATAGATTCGATATCAGACTGGTTCAGGTATCCTATACCTCCGTTATCAACGATAACACCATCCACTACCCATAAAGGATCGTTATTGTTTAAGGTAGTAAATCCACGAATACGGATCGTAGAAGCAGATCCCGGCTGTCCTGCATTTGCTGCAATCGAAACTCCCGAAACCCTACCTTGCAAAGACTGCTCGATTCTGGTTACCGGAAGATTCTCCAAAGCTTTTGCTTTAACACTGGAAATAGAACCCGTTACGACACTTTTCTTTTGTGTACCGTATCCTACTACCACTACTTCATTTAAACTTTGAGATTCAGCTTTCAGCCTGATTTCAATTTTTGTTCTTCCGTTTACAGCTTCCTGTACTGTATTATAACCTACAAAACTTACTGTTAAAGTACCATTTGACGGAACATTGATTTGAAACTTTCCATCAAAATCAGAGGCAGTTGCCTTGTTTGTGCCTTTAATTAAGATTGTTGCCCCTGGGACGGGTAATCCACTTTCATCATTTATAATTCCATTTACCGTAACATCTTGTGCCATCGCGATAACTGAAAACAATAGAGATGAAAAACAAAAAATAAGTAATTTTGTTAATTTCATTTTTCTAAAAATTTTGGTTAATTAATTAGTAATTTGATGCAATAATAAAGTTAAATTTTTACTATTTGTAATTAAAACTCATTACAAAAACACATCAAAAGATAAAATTACACATTACAAAAACACATCAATATATTTTCAATTAACTGATTTTTAGCAAATTAATAATAATTTTATATTGTTATAGAATTGTTAACTAAATAAAATAAACACTACATTTAATGAAAATGAATTATTTTCGCTATTATGAGAAAATTTTCAAATAAAATACAATAAAGCAACTGCAATAATCATAAAAAAAGCAGATTATAAAACATTACTAATAAAAATACTGATTTAAAATTATGAAATTCATAAATACACATATTTCAATTTTTCTCTTATTTATCGTGCCTTTTGGGGTTTGTTCACAGGTAAAAAACATCGGACTGCCGGGAATTAAGAACTATAAACGCTCCGATTACAAAGGAGGTACACAAAACTGGAATATTGATCAGGATAAAAATGGTAATGTTTATTTTGCAAACAATAGTGGATTGATCCAGTATGACGGTTCAACATGGAAGAAATATTCCCTTCCAAACAATACGGCCATTCGAAGTCTGAAAATCGATGCAGGCAAAATTTATGTTGGCGGAAATAATGAATTTGGCTTTTTTAAAAGTGATGAAAAAGGAAAGCTAATCTATCATTCCCTATCTAAACTAGTCAGCCCAAAAGACAGCAGAAATATCAACCTGATCTGGAGAATACATATATATAAAGGTGAAGTAATTTTTCAGTCTTTCACAAAAGTCTTCTTTTACAAAAATGAAAAGCTGCGTGTCATAAATGCACCCAGAAAATTTCAATTTTCTTTCATTATAAATAAACATTTATATTTTCAGGATAAGGTACTGGGCATTCTAGAATACAAAGACCATAAGCTGGTTGCCCTCAAAGGCACTACTTCTTTAAATGATAAGGAAATATGGGCTATGTTTCCACTCCCTAATAATAAGATACTTTTTGCAACCTTAGAAAAAGGACTTTTCGTTTACGATTACAATAGCGTTACGCCC
The DNA here is from genome assembly GCF_003996965.1 of Flavobacterium cupreum. Lineage (GTDB taxonomy): Bacteria > Bacteroidota > Bacteroidia > Flavobacteriales > Flavobacteriaceae > Flavobacterium > Flavobacterium cupreum. The sequence goes on from NZ_QWDM01000004.1 coordinate 189,265, forward strand.
TGGGAAACCGAGGCAAATATCTTTATCAAAAAGAACACTTCGCTTGGCGGATCGATTATAAAAAACAAATTCATTGTTCTAAACTCTGTTCTGAATGGCGTCATTATTTGTGACTTAAACGGAAAAATAATCCAGCACCTAAACCGTCAAAAAGGATTGCAGAACAATACCATCCTAACCTCATTTGTTGACAACAAAAACAATTTATGGCTGGGACTTGATAACGGAATTACATTTATTAATCAAAATTCACCTTTTACCTTTTTCGACTATAGCTATAATATCGGTACCGTTTATGCTTCTGTCATTTTTAACAAAAATCTATATGTAGCCACCAATCAGGGTTTATTTTACCATTCCTGGACTATTCCCTTTAAAGATGAGCCTTTTAATCGGGTTGAGGGAACAATTGCACAAGCCTGGAACATTCAGGTTATAAACAACACGCTCCTTTGCGCCAGTAATAGCGGAGCATTGGTAATAAATCAAAATAAGGTTTCGAAAATTTTAGACAGCAGGGGATATTTTGGCTTCAAAACAATTCCCAGCCATCCCGGTTATATTATTGGGGAAAGTTATAATGGATTTTCAATTTTTAAGAATTCCTCCAATGAAATCAGTTTTGTCAATCAGGTAAATGGTTTTGACGAAACCACAAATACTTTTGAAATCGAGCTGGACCACAATTATCTCTGGTTAAAAAAAGACCCTTACCTATATCAAATGAAATTATCAGGCGATCTTAAAAGATTTGACTATATAAAAAAACATGTGCAAATTTCACCTTCCTACAAAGGAATCGGAAGCCTGCAATATGTAAATGAGAAAGTCTACTTTCAAACTAAAAACCATTTTTACAGGTACAGCAATGAACAGGAAAACTTTTTTGAAGACAAAAAATTAAGCGCTTTGTTCCAGAAAATACCCCCGATAAACACACTAATAGAAGACAGCGCTCATAATTTGTGGTATTCGTATAATGAATCTATTGGCGTTTTAATGAAGACAAAAAACGGAACTTATGATCGCCAGGAAGCACCGTTTTCTAACCTCACAGGCAATTTGGTAAACAATTATATTTCTGTCAATACAATTGATGCCAACAATATTTTCATTGGACTGACAGATGGACTGGCGCATTATGATTCCAAAATCTCGAATAATTTCATAACCAAACCAAAAGTGTTTTTTGAAAGCTTTTCGTCGTCAACTGATACTATTACAGCCGGAAACCTTGAAAAACCATTAACCGACCTCACAATTCCTTACAACTCGAACCACGTAAAATTTACGTTTTCGTCTCCAACGTACGAAAATCAGGAAAACGTAACGTATTCCTATAAGCTCGAGCCATTCGAAGAAAATTGGCGTAACTGGTCGACTATTTCCATAAAAGAGTACACAAACTTAAGGGAAGGAAATTATCAAATGCAAATCAAGGCAAAAAACAGCTATGGCGTAGAGTCTGAAGTATCAGAAATTAATTTTACTATTTCGCCGCCCTGGTATCGACATTTATTAGCGTACCTCGCTTATTTTCTATTAATCATTGCCGGAGTTTATATTACTTCTAACAGGATAAAGCTCAAAATCAGAAAAAACAAATATTACGAAACTATAGAGCAAAGAAGGCTTTATCTGGAAAAAGAATCCAAAATCAGATCTGACCAACATGAGCTGGAAAAAGAAATTGAAAGGCTGAAAAGTGACAAACTTCAGATAAAAATCCTGGCCAAAGACAAGGAACTGGTAAGTAATTCACTTCAGGTAGTAAAGAAAAACAAAGTACTGAACGGTATTATTCAAAAGATTAAAGACATTGACACCAATACTTTAGACGATACGACAAAATTCGAATTTAACAAGCTGCACAAAAGCATCGTAAAAGAAGTCAATACAGATAAAAGCTGGAAAGATCTGGAAAAACACATTAAAAACGTGCACTTTGAGTTCCTGAAAAGACTGAAAGAAAAATATCCAACCATCTCGCCCCGGGAACTGGATTTATCTACTTATCTGCTGATGAATATGTCGACAAAGGAAATTGCTGAAATTATGAACATTTCAACAGGAGGTGTAGAATTAGCCAGATATCGCCTAAGAAAAAAGCTTGGCCTGAATAAAAAGGAAAACCTGATTGGCTTTTTAATGAGCATATAAATAAAAAACGCCATCAATATCAATTGATGGCGTTCTTTATTGTTTCACTTAAATGTACTCTAATGTACGCTCTAAGGCCATTCCCCGCGAACCTTTTATCAGAATGGTATTATCAGTTAATGTAATCGTTTTTAAATGGTCTGCAAAAGCATCGAAAGTCTCAAAGAAAGAAACATTCTCATTAGCAATCCGGTGTGCGTAGAAATCTTTTCCAATCAAATAACTAAAAGATTGATTCTGACTGACTACGGCGTCCACAATAATTTTATGCTCCTTACTGCTTTCACTTCCAAGCTCAAACATATCACCCAGTATCATTATCTTATTCGGATTGTCCAGTTGTATGAAATTTGCAATTGCAACAGCCATACTGCTCGGATTCGCGTTATAAGCATCTAAAATAATCTGGTTCGTTCCCTTTTTTAGTAATTGAGACCTGTTATTGTCGGGCGTATAACTTTCAATCGCTGCTTTAATATCGTTATTTTCAACTTTAAAATAACTTCCAATAGCAACTGCAGCATTTATATTATTTGCATTATAAAGCCCAATTAAATTAGAACTTACACTAAACGCATCATAATTAATAACAACAAAGGGATTCGCTTCTATAGCATTGATTCTGACATCGGCTTCAGCCTTATTTAACCCAAAAGTAAAAGGGTTAATACCTTTAGCCTTCTCTACCTGAATCGGGTCTTCAAGATTGATAAAAGCGGTTTTATTATTTTTAGCAAGGTACTTATACATTTCGCTTTTACCTTGTATAACTCCTTCAACGCCACCAAAACCTTCTAAGTGCGCCTTACCAAAGTTGGTAATATAACCGTAGTCCGGCTGGGCTATTTTACACAAAAACTCAATCTCTTTCTTATGATTAGCGCCCATTTCAACAATTCCAATCTGCGTATCTTTGGTAAAAGACAACAAAGTCAACGGAACGCCAATATGATTATTTAAATTACCAACGGTAGCTTTTGTCTTAAATTTTTTTGACAACACTACATTAATAAGTTCTTTGGATGTAGTCTTACCATTACTTCCTGTTAGTGCAATAACGGGCAGTTTTAAATAGGCACGGTGAAATTTTGCCAGTTCCTGTAATGTTTCCAGACTATCCTGAACCAGTATGGTCCGCTCATCAATAAAATACGAAGCGTTGTCAATTACAACAAATAAAGCACCTAAATCAAGCGCTTGTTTTGCAAAAGTGTTTGCATCAAAGTTTTCTCCTCTGATGGCAAAAAACATAGAATTTGCTTCAATATTTCTGGTATCTGTTGAAACCGATTTACATTGCAAAAATAAATTATGAATGTCCTGAATATTCATCTATAAAATTTTTTATTAGGATAAAAATAGAAAAAAAAGAATAAAAAAATTCCAAATTCCATACTGAAGATTCAGCTTTTGGAATTTGGAATTTTTATTATTGAAATTTTCTAAAACCTAGTTTCTAGGTGATTTTCTTCTTTCAGCTTTTGAACCCACTCTTGACATCGCACATCTGAATCCGATGTAATCTGTTGCCATATCCTGAGGGAAATATCTTCTTTGAGCCGGATCTAACCAGTAAGCTCTGTCTCTCCATGATCCACCTTTATAAACTCTCACTTTATCATCGATTAAAGTAGTACGTTTACTGGAGTTGTCATATTTTCTTACCATTTTACCTAAACTATCTGTAGTGATATTATGTTTAGGAGAATTGTACATGTTTTGATCTGCTTTCGCTCCCGCTTCAGAATCTCCAAAGTCAAAATATTTAGATGATTGTTTGTCACCATCTCTATAATTGACATTGTCGCTTGTACTAAAGTTAGTTCTCAAGTAAGTTTCATTTTCGTCAACCGGAACCTGAGCAATTTCTCCAGGAAGGTTTCTTGCTACAACTTTACCATTACTCAAAGTATCGTATTTGATATTTTCTTTAGTGATAATTTCAAGTTTACCGTCTTTACCAATTTTGTTTTTAGCGTATTGATTTCCTCTGTAGTAGTTAAAATCATTCGCTTCATTATCAATAATAGGTCTGTAAACGTCAGCTACCCATTCTGCAACGTTACCTGCCATGTCATATAGACCGAAATCATTTGCAGCATAGCTTTTCACCTGATTTGTAATATCGGCACCATCATCTGACCAACCAGCAATTCCACCGTAATCACCGTTACCTTGCTTAAAGTTAGCCAATTGATCTCCTTTGTTTTTACGTTTAGCAGAACGTGTATAATCTCCGGACCAAGGATATTTCTTTTGTCCTTTATATATATTGTATTCTCTTTGTCCGACATCAGCAGCAGCAGCGTACTCCCATTCTGCTTCAGTAGGAAGTCTGTACTCCGGTAAGATAACTCCTGAAGAACGTTGTGCGTACACATTTTTCTCATCTGGAACCACACCGTCTTTACCAGCCATTGGTCTTCTTCCGTTAGGATTTTTCTTTAATACTAATTCTTCATTACCACCATAAGTAGTAGATGGAGATGCAACATAAGCTTCAGTATTAAACAAACTTTCTGCACTAACATCTGTAGTTTTAGCACCTTTTTTAAGATATCCGTTTTTCTCTAAAACAGCTTCGTTTACACGGTCTGTTCTCCATTTACTAAATTCAACTGCCTGAATCCAGTTCACACCAACCACAGGGTAGTTAGCATAAGAAGGGTGTCTTAAATAGTTGTTTGTCATCGTTTCGTTGTATCCTAAACGATTTCTCCATACTAAAGTATCAGGAGATGCTCCTTCATAAATATTTTTGTAATTTTCTTCTGTTGGAGGGAAAACTTTTTTAAGCCACTCCAGGTATTCTAAATACATACCGTTAGTAACTTCAGTTTCGTCCATGTAGAATGATTGAACGTGTTGTTGAGTTGGTGTGTTATTCCAATCGTGCATAACATCATCCTGTACTTTACCCATAGTAAACGTACCTCCTTCAACAAAAACCAAACCAGGACCAGCCTGTTGTTTTTTTCCTGCATTTCTGGCAGAAGTTCCATTCTGACTGTCTACATCCCAACCAGTTGCTCTGGAAGCGTGACTGGAACTCGATTTTTTGCTACAACTAGCCGTGCCCAACATCAATACCATTGACATCATTAATTGCAGGACTACAATTTTGTTTACTTTCATACTCATTCTTAGGTGATAAATTTAGGTGCTGCAATATAATAATTAACATTTAATTAGCAACATCTGTTCTCATAATTTTATTTAGCTGTTTTTTACCAGAAAATAACCTATAGTTACGAACGCAAAAATATACTTTTTATTATTTACTATAACATGAAATACTATATTTTTACTTACTAAAATATTTTAAAAATAATTTCGATTTTTAAGTCTATGAAACAAGCCTTTTTTCTATATCTGTTTTTTATTTCATTTGCCTCCTTTTCCCAGATAAACGGGAGCTTTACGCTAGATTGGCAAAGTAAAAAAGGGACAGGTTTCGGTGACAACAGAATTGTTATCCCATACTTTTCCGGAGACGCTTTTCGACTCGATACTACTAAAAAAAGCATAACATTGCTGCTTAATCTCGCCGAATCGGGCTACTCAAACGGCAGTTCTCTTCAAATTACCAACATCACATACGAAACAATTTCAATTGCCGAACTGGGAGATTTAACACTAAAAAACATACCCTCCAAATTAGATGAAACGCTGGAAATCGCTTCAGCAAGAGATAAAACGCAAGCTTTTATCTCTCTTAATCCAATTATTCGGGATGGAAACGGATTCAAACGTGTAAGATCATTCTCCTATTCCATAAACAATTCAGCCTCAAAAAGCAGCAGCTCTTCTTCTTTTCAAAAATCAAAAGAAATTCACAATTCGGTTTTATCATCAGGAGACTGGTATCGGTTTTATGTTGAAAAATCAGGTGTTTATAAAATTTCAAAGTCTTTTTTACAAAGTTTAGGACTTGATGCCGATAAACTTGACCCCAAAAGAATTAAAATTTACGGAAATGGCGGCAGAATGCTTCCCCTTGCCAACAATATTTATTACCCGGATGATTTAACTGAAAATGCCATTCAGGTTAGCGGAGAAAACGACGGCGTTTTTAACAACGAAGATTACATTCTTTTTTATGGTGAAGGTGTTGACAACTGGAACACTGAAAGCCAGACCAACATTAACATTTTCGATTCAAAATCCTATTACTATATAACCACCTCAGGAGGAGACGGAAAAAGGATTGCAGCCCTGAACCAACCCACAAACAACAGCACGCTGGAGCTAAACACCTACGACGACTATCAATATCATGAAATCGACAAAATAAACATTGCCCACACCGGACGCCAGTGGTTTGGAGAAGCTTTTGATATTGATACGGAGCAGGAATTTGATTTTAGTTTTCCCAATCTTGATACTGCAACACCTGTTAAAATACAAATAAACGCAGTTTCAGCTGCTTACACCACCACGTCTTTTACAGTCTCTGCAAACGGACAGAATATCAGTACTCTTAATTTTGCCCCCTTAGAAAATAACTCGGAAGTTAAATTTAGCGATAACAAACTTCCTTCTAATACCACATTTCAAGGTGCTGAAAATGTAAAAATTAAATTGGTATACAATAATAATAGTGTTCCGGGATCAAAAGGCTATCTGGATTATATCAATTTAATTGCCAAAAGAAAACTATTAGGTACTGGCAAACAATTTAAATTTCAATATGACCTGGCCGCTTCAACGCCGGGAATCGTAAATTACACTATTGGCAATGCAGCAGGCATTACTCAGATCTGGGATATAACGGACCTATATAATGTATCCAAAATCGAAAATACCGCCCAGGCCAGCTTCAGCTTCAAAGCTTCTTTAGGAGAAATCCGAAAATACATCGCAATTGATCCGGCAGATTACTACAGCCCTTTAAAAGAAAATCAGTCCAAAATTGCCAACCAGAATTTAAAAGGGACCCTTTTCAAAAATGCACAAAATACATTTAAGGATATTGATTACGTCATCGTTACACCAAAATTTTTAGTTTCCCAGGCTGAAAATCTGGCGAACTTTCATCGTACCTATTCGAATTTGAATGTAAAAGTACTTGCATTAGAAAACATCTATCAGGAATTCTCTTCCGGAAAGCAGGATGTTGCGGCCATTAGAAACTGCATTAAATACATTTACGACAATGCTTCTGCTACAGATAAAAAAATAAAATACCTGAATTTATTTGGCGATGCCTCATTTGACTATAAAAACCGAACCCAAAACAACAACAACATTGTACCTATATATCAATCCTTAGTAAGCAATACGATTGGAGAAGCATCATTTGCTTCAGATGATTTTTTCGGACTAATGGATTCCGACGAAGGAAACTTAACTTCTTTCGCTAAGGGAATTGATATAGCCGTGGGAAGAATGCTGGTTTCAGGCAATACTCAGGCACAGGAAATGGTCAATAAAGTTTTAGAATATCACAATGTGAAGTCTTATGGAAACTGGAGGAACAACTTTGTTCTGATCAGTGATGATTCCGACAAAGATTCAGATGCCACTTTACAGTCCAGGCAAAACACTTTGGCAGATGTGATAGCCACAGAAAAACCATTCTTCAATATCGATAAAATTATCCTTGACTCTTATACACAGGAAGCCTCGTCCGGTGGCTCCCGATACCCGAAAGCGAGAACCGATTTTTTTAATGCTTTTGAAAAAGGGGCATTAGTATTTAATTATTTAGGCCACGGAGGAGAAGATGGATTAGCAAGTGAACGCATTTGGGAAAAAACCGACGGGCAAAACCTGAACAATCAATATAAATATCCCCTGTTCATCACCATTACCTGTGAATTTTCCCGATTTGACGATCCCACCAGGCCAACCGCGGGCGAGTATACGTTCTGGAACCCGAAAGGCGGCGCGATCTCAATGCTGACCACAATTCGTTCGATCGGTCAATATAATGCGGAAAACTTTAATGACAGCCTAAGCAAAAACTTACTATCCTATGGCTCAAGCCAATACACGACGATTGCTGAAACGCTTCGGATTTCTAAAAATGAAAAACCAAGTTCATCCAGTAATGTTATCTTTTATCTCGGAGATCCTGCCTTAATGTTAGCCATTCCAAAACCCCGGATTAATTTAACAAAAGTAAATGATGTTGTTATTTCACAACCAATTTCCGACTTTAAATCGTTGTCAAAAATTAAAATAACGGGTGAAATAACCGACGAAAACAACTCATTATTAAGCAATTATAATGGCGAATTATTCACCGCTATTTTCGACAAATCCATTACTTCTACCACATTAAACAATGATGGCCTTAGCCCTGCGATGTCCTTTAAAACTTTGGGAGAAACGATTTTTAGAGGAAATGCTTCTGTAAAAAACGGACAATTCGAGTTCAGCTTTATCGTACCAAGAGACATACGAATTCCGCTTGATAATGGCCGTATTAGTTTTTACGCAAAGAAAGACACCCCTCTGGAAAATCAATCCGGTTACAATACCACAATTAAAATTGGCGGAATAAATGAAAATGCACCTCTGGACAATATAAATCCGAAAGTGAAGTTATATATGAACGACGAAACATTTGTATCGGGAGGAATTACAAATAGTTCCCCCTTCTTACTGGCTTTTTTAGAAGATGAAAATGGTATAAATACCGCTAGTGGAATTGGTCATGATATTGTAGCGATTTTAGATGGAGATGTCAGTAATCCTTATGTTTTAAATGATTACTATCAAACCAAATTAGACGATTACACAAACGGAAATTTGCGTTTCCCTTTAAGAAATTTAACAGCAGGAATACACACTATAAGTTTTACCGCCTGGGATGTTTACAACAACCCTGTGACAAGCGAAATACAATTTATAGTCGTAGGAGATGAATCTCTGACCCTTTCACACGTTCTTAATTATCCAAACCCGTTTTCAACCTATACCCAATTTTGGTTTTCGCACAACAGGCCCTATGAACCGCTGGATGTCCAGGTTCAGGTAATGACCATTACAGGAAAAGTCGTATGGACTAAAAACCAGGTCATTACAACAGAAGGATTCTTATCAAGAGAAATAACCTGGGACGGAAAAGATGATTTTGGAGACCGTATCGGTAAGGGAGTTTATATCTATAAACTTACGGTAAGGTCTAATTTAACTAATAAAAAGGCAGAAAAGTACGAAAAGCTTGTCATCTTATAAAAATATATATATTTGTACCATAAACATATTTAGTCCCATAAATGAAAAAAATATCACTCTTCTTAATTTGTTTCCTCGTTATTTCATACGCAAAGGCCCAGGACATTGTACCAATTACTACCGGAGTTCCTTTTTTATTAGTAGCAGCAGATGCCAGAGCAGCTGGTTTAGCTGATCAGGGCGTTGCCACAGCAGCTGATGCCTACTCCCAACAATGGAATCCTGCTAAGTATGCCTTTTCGGTAGATAAGCAAGGTTTCTCGGTAAGTTATACTCCTTATTTAACAGACCTGGCCAACGATATCTCGCTAGGACAAGTAACCTATTACAATAAGATCAACGAACGAAGCGCCTTTGCGGGTAGCATTCGTTATTTTGGTTTTGGTGATATTGAATTAAGGAGAGATCCGAACGATATTCCAAATGTCGTATCCCCAAATGAATTTGCCTTAGACGGTTCATACTCTTTGAAGCTGAGCGATGAATTCTCGATGGCAGTTGCTGCGAGATACATCCGTTCCAATCTAAAAGTAGCTTCCGAAGACACTGATGCCTCTGCAGCCGGTTCTTTTGCCGTAGACGTTGCCGGATTTTACCAGTCAGAAGAAATTGCCTACAACAGCTTCAACGGAAGATGGAGAGGCGGTTTTAACATACAGAACATCGGTCCTAAAATCAGTTATGACAATGACGATTTAAGTGCCAACTTTTTACCGGCCAACTTGAGAGTGGGTGGTGGATTTGATTTTATTCTTGACGATTACAACAAAGTCGGAGTGAGTCTTGAATTTACAAAACTTTTAGTACCGACTCCTCCGGGACCGGGGACTCCTGTTGACACCAATGGCGACGGCGACTTTACGGATCCTGACGATATTACTCAGGAAGAATCAAACTCTATAAGCTACAACAAATACAATGAAACAGGCTGGGCTTCCGGAATCTTTAAATCTTTTGGAGACGCACCGGGCGGTTTTAGTGAAGAGCTAAAAGAAATTACCTATAGTTTAGGAGCAGAATATATGTATCAGGATTCCTTTGCGGTAAGAGCAGGTTATTTCCACGAAAGCCCTGAAAAAGGAGCCCGTCAGTTTTTCTCTCTGGGAGCCGGATTCAAATACAATGTAGTAAAAGTTGACGTTTCTTACTTATTTTCATCATCAAAAGTTAAAAATCCACTAGAAAATACACTTCGTTTTTCTTTAACCTTTAACTTTGGCGACAAATACGAAGTTTACTAAACAAAATAAATAAAGAATAATTACAATCCAAATTTCTACTTTTTAGGAATTTGGATTTTTTTTCCCTTAAACAGAATGAAAGAAATTAGTGTTACATCATCATTTACGGCATACGATTCCCTGAACGAACTACCGAAAGATGTTCAGGATTTAATGAATGAAGCAGTCGAAATTCGCAAAAAAGCTTATGCTCCCTATTCACAATTTAAGGTTGGAGCAGCTTTACTTTTAGATAACGGGGAAATAATTTCAGGTTCAAATCAGGAAAATGCCGCTTACCCGTCAGGATTGTGCGCAGAAAGAACAGCTATTTTTTACGCAGGAAGCAAGTACCCTGAAGCCAAAATTCTAAAAATGGCCATTACTGCAGCTTCCGATACCAACCAGACCACAGCGCCAATTCCGCCGTGCGGGTCTTGCAGGCAGTCAATTGCAGAATATGAAATTAAACAGGACACCCCTATAGAAATTTATTTTATGGGTGAAATTGGTGACATTTATAAATCTGCGTCCCTAAAAAACCTGCTGCCTTTTATGTTCGATAAAAAGTTCTTGTAAAAAAAGACCAAAAAGTAGCTTTTAAATTTTAGTTCTTAAACGGAATGTCTTATTTTTGCATCCCGACCTTTCGGGCGCAAATTTGTGGGAGGAAACTATTTTGCGTTATAGGCAACAATTGATAACACAAACAACTTTAGCAAAAGAAAGAATTCAGATGAAAGAAGTTACAAAAGAAGTATATTTAAAGTGGTACGAAGACATGCTGCTTTGGAGAAAGTTTGAAGACAAACTTGCAGCATTATACATTCAACAAAAAGTTAGAGGTTTTCTACACTTATATAATGGACAGGAAGCTGTATTAGCGGGTGCTTTGCACGCTATGGACCTGACTAAAGATAAAATGATTACTGCTTACAGAAACCACGTTCAGCCAATTGGTATGGGAGTTGATCCAAAACGAGTAATGGCTGAGCTTTTAGGAAAAGCAACAGGAACTTCTAAAGGTATGGGAGGTTCTATGCACATTTTCTCTAAAGAACACCGTTTTTACGGAGGACACGGAATCGTAGGTGGACAAATTCCGGTAGGAGCCGGTTTGGCTTTTGCTGATAAATATTTTGAAACCGGTGGTGTTACCATGACTTATTTTGGTGATGGAGCAGCAAGACAGGGATCTTTACATGAAGCTTTCAACATGGCTATGCTATGGAAATTACCAGTTGTATTTATCGTTGAAAACAACGGTTATGCGATGGGAACTTCTGTAGAAAGAACAGCCAATCACACTGACATCTGGAAACTTGGTTTAGGATACGAAATGCCTTGCGGACCAGTTGACGGAATGAACCCTGTAAAAGTAGCTGAAGCAATGACTGAAGCTATTGACAGAGCCCGTCGTGGTGACGGACCAACTTTCCTTGAAATGAAAACGTACCGTTACAGAGGACACTCTATGTCTGATGCACAATTATACCGTTCGAAAGAAGAGGTGGAAGAATACAAAAAAATTGACCCGATTACTCAGGTTTTAGATGTAATTATGGATCAAAAATATGCTACAGAAGAAGAAATTGAAGTTATTGACCAAAGAGTTAAAGACCTGGTTGAAGAATGTGTGAAATTCGCTGAAGAATCTCCATATCCTGAATTGCAACAATTATACGATGTAGTATACGCACAAGAAGACTATCCATTCACACCTCATAAACTATAACATATTATGGCGATAAAAGTAACAATGCCTCGTTTGAGCGATACTATGACGGAAGGAACGGTAGCGACCTGGTTAAAAAAAGTAGGCGACAAAATCAGTGAAGGTGATATCCTTGCTGAAATTGAAACAGATAAAGCTACAATGGAGTTCGAATCTTTTAACGAAGGAACTCTTTTACATATTGGAATTCAGGCTGGAGAAACTGCTCCGGTTGATTCCTTATTAGCAATCATTGGTAACGAAGGAGAAGATATTTCTGGTCTTTTAGCCGGTGGTGATGCTCCTGCCGCAGAAGCTCCAAAAACGGATGCTGCTCCGGCTGCTGAAGCAAAATCAGAAGAAGCTAAAACTGAAGCTCCTGCTCCGGCTGCAAAAGCGGCAACGGAATTACCTAAAGGTGTTGTAGTAGTAACTATGCCACGTTTGAGTGATACAATGACGGAAGGAACTGTAGCAACCTGGCTGAAAAAAGAAGGTGATGCCGTAGCTGAAGGTGATATCCTGGCTGAAATTGAAACAGACAAAGCCACTATGGAGTTTGAGTCTTTCAATGCCGGAACATTATTATACATCGGAATTCAGGAAGGAAACACAGCTCCTGTTGACAGCCTATTAGCGATCATCGGACCTGCAGGAACTGACATTTCAGGAATTGCAGACAATTATACTGCGGGAGGAACTGCAACTGCAAGTGCCCCGGCAGCTGAAGAAAAAGCAGCTCCTGCTGCTGAAAAAGCAACTGAAGCTGTAGCTGATACTTCATCAAATGGAGGAAGAATTTTAGCTTCACCATTAGCTAAAAAAATTGCTTCTGATAAAGGAATCCAGTTAACTCAGGTGAAAGGTTCGGGAGAAAACGGACGTATCGTAAAAAGCGATATCGAAAACTTCACTCCTGCTGCTCAGGGACAACCTGCTGCAAACGCAACTGCTGCTGCACCAAAAGCTGAAACTGCTGCTCCTGCTGCTCCAAAAGTTTTTGTTCCTGCCGGAGAAGTTTTCACCGAAGAGATCAAAAATTCTCAGATGCGTAAAATCATCGCAAAACGTCTGGCAGAATCTTTATTTACGGCACCTCACTACAACTTAGTGATCGAAGTAAGTATGGATGACGCAATGGCGGCAAGAGCGACAATCAATACGGTTCCGGATACAAAAGTATCTTTCAACGATATGGTTATTAAAGCTTGTGCTTTAGCCTTGAAAAAACATCCAAAAATCAACTCTCAGTGGAAAGAAGATGCTATTATCATCAATCACCACTTTAATATTGGAGTTGCTGTTGCTGTTGAAGACGGATTGGTAGTGCCTGTACTGAAATTTACAGACGCTATGAGTTTATCTCAGATTGGCGCTTCAGTAAGAGATTTGGCCGGAAGAGCTAAAAACAAAAAATTAGGACCACAGGAAATGGAAGGAAGCACTTTTACAGTTTCTAACCTTGGAATGTTTGGTATTACTGAATTCAATTCAATTATCAACCAACCGAATTCTGCTATCCTTTCTGTAGGTGCAATTGTAGAAAAACCAGTGGTTAAAAACGGTCAGATTGTAGTAGGAAACACGATGATGTTATCATTAGCTTGTGACCACAGAACAATTGACGGCGCAACCGGAGCTCAATTTTTACAGACACTAAAACAATACATCGAAAGCCCGGTAACCATGCTGGCATAATCATTTACGATGTCAGCCTTAGCGAAGCCGAAGGTTATTTATATTAAAATCCCGTTTTGAACTTTCAAAACGGGATTTTTTATTTAATTTAGATTCATCATTCAACTTTTAACCTATGAAAAAAATATTTCTCCTCACTTTATTTATGGCGGCACTGGCCTGTCAGAAAAAAGAAACTACCAAAGAAACAAATAAAGAAACAGCAATCGTTACAGACGAACATACTTTCTCTAAACCGGATTTAGCGGTTGTAAAACATTTAGATCTTGACATCAAAGTTGATTTTGGCACGCAGACCATTTCCGGAAAAGCTTCGTGGCAGATTGACAATATCAGCAAGGGAAATGAAATCATTTTTGACGAAAATACACTTAACATTACAAAAGTTACTTTGGGTGATGACGAGAAAGAAACCAAATTCGAACTTGGATCTGAAGTTGAATTCCACGGAAAACCACTTCATATCACAATCGAACCGAATACGACCAAAGTAAACATTTACTATAGCACTACCAAAGATGCGGTAGCATTACAATGGCTAAACCCGCAGCAAACCGCAGACAAAAAGAAACCGTTTCTTTTTTCCCAAGGAGAAAGCATATGGTCCCGGACGTGGATCCCGTGTCAGGATTCTCCGGGCGTTCGTTTTACGTATAACGCAAAAGTTACGGTTCCAAAAGATTTACTGGCTGTCATGAGTGCTTCCGTGAATCCGCAGAAAAAGAATGACACAGGCGTTTACACGTTCAAACAGGACAAAGTAATTCCTTCTTATTTAATGGCAATTGCAGTTGGTGACATCGAATTTCAATCTATTGACAACAGAACCGGAGTGTATGCAGAACCTTCTTTACTGAAGAAAGCGGCATGGGAATTTGCTGAACTGGGAAAAATGGTTGGCGCTGCTGAAAAGCTATACGGACCTTATCGCTGGGGACGTTATGATGTACTGGTTTTACCTCCAAGTTTTCCTTATGGCGGAATGGAAAATCCAAACCTGACATTCTTAACACCGGGAGTCATTGCAGGCGATCGCTCGCTGACCAGTTTACTGGCACACGAATTAGGACACAGCTGGAGTGGTAACTTAGTGACTAATGCCACCTGGGATGATATTTGGCTAAACGAAGGTTTTACAACCTATGTGGAACACCGAATCGGAGAAGAGATTTTTGGCGTAAAAGAGGCTAAAATGCAGGATGTACTGACCCGTAAAGACCTGGATGACAACATAGAAGAGTACGGCGCTACAAATCCGGATACCCGTCTAAAAGTCAGCCTTACCAACAGAAATCCGGACGATGGAATCAGCCAGATCCCTTATGTGAAAGGTTACAACTTCTTAAAAGTAATAGAAGCTGCCGTTGGGCGTGAAAAATTTGATCCGTTTATTAAAAATTATTTTAATGCACATGCGTTCAAATCCATCACAACAGAAGATTTTATCAAGTACCTGAATGAAAACCTTATCAAAGGCGACAAAGCTCTTGCTGATAAAATAAAAGCAGACGAATGGATTTACAAACCGGGAGTTCCTTCTAACATTACCCCATCTGTTTCTGACGACTTCGCAGCAATCGACGCTATCCAGAAAAGCTGGAGAACAACCGGAGTGAAAGGTTTAAGCCAGAAAATAAAATCGACAACTGAAAAACAACATTTTATAGATTACCTGCCAGAAGATGTCACTCCGAAAGAAATGGCGGAAATTGATGCCGAATTCAACTTCACGAAAGGCGGCAACTTCGTCATCAGACGTCAGTGGTTTGTACCGTCCATCCGCAGTCATTATACCGTTGCTTATCCTGCAATCGAACAATTTATGATTAGAACGAGCCGAACAGGATCTTTAATGACATTGTATAAAGAATTAGTAAAAACCTCTCCGGGAAAAGACTGGGCGAAAAAGATTTTCGAAAAAGCAAAATCAGGTTATCACGCCACCACTGTCCAGGCAGTTGAAGGCGTGTTGAAATAGTTTTCAGTCGCAGTCTCAGTCACAGCTTGCAGTCGCGGTCTCAGTTTGCAGTTTCACTGAATACTGAGACTCAGACTGAACACTAAAATCCCCGGTTACACCTCGTAATCGGGGATTTTTTTATAAAAAATAACTCAGGGGAAAATTGTCCATCATATAGCGTACATTCTCCATGTTCTGAAAACTGCAATCGTCGCATCTTTGTAATGTCAAAAGACAACAACTCATAATAACATTAAAAATAAAATAAAGATGACACGATTAACAGCATTAAACCCGGAAGAAGTAACAGGTAAAACAAAAGATTTATTCAATGCCGTACAGGCTAAACTAGGAGTTGTACCCAACATGATGCGTACAATGGGAAATTCTCCGGCAGTACTGGAAGGTTATTTAAATTTAAGCGGCGCTTTGAGCCACGGTAAATTAAGTGCAAAAACCGGCGAACTTTTAGCTTTAGCCATTTCAGAAGAAAACGCTTGTGATTACTGTCTGGCAGCTCACACTTTTATAGGAGAAAAATTGGTAAAAGCTGATCCGGCCGTTTTACACGCTGCAAGAACAGGAAATTCAACAGATGCAAAAACGGAAGCGATTTTACAATTTGCCAAAACTTTGGTCAGCAAAAATGGTTTGGTAAATGATGAAGATGTAAACAAAGTAAAAAATGCAGGTGTTTCTGATGCTGAATTAGCTGAAACTGTAGGGCACGTAGCTCTGAATATCCTGACCAACTATTTCAACAATACGGCCAATACAGAAATTGATTTCCCGGCAGTTCAAAGTTTAGAATTGCAAAACTAATTTCAAATAGTAATAATAATCCCGAAAGATAGTCATGATTCATTTCATGACTATCTTAGTATAAAAAAAAGCATGGAAACACCAAGACACCCCTTACCTCCATTTACGATGGAAACCGCACTGCAAAAAGTACAAATTGCAGAAGATGCATGGAACACAAAAGATCCTGAAAAAGTAGCCTTAGCGTATACAATCGATACGGAATGGCGAAACAGAACCGACTTCATCAATGGCCGTGAGGAAGTAAAAGAATTTTTAACCAAAAAATGGCAAAAGGAATTAAACTACAAACTCAAAAAAGAACTGTGGGGCTTTAAGGAAAACCGCATGGCTGTCCGATTTGAATATGAATGGCAGGATTATTCCGGACAATGGTTTAGAAGTTATGGAAATGAACTTTGGGAGTTTGACCAAAATGGCTACATGCAAAAACGATATGCCAGTATTAACGATCTGGCTATAGAAGAATCCGACCGTACACTATAAACATTGATTTCATGATCCATCAGAATGTTTTTACTTTAATAAATCCTCAAAATGGCAACCTGGCATTCAAGCTGCTTTCGTTTGATGACAACAGTCATTTTGATCATTTACAGCGCAATAATTATTTTTCTTTAATCTGGATTACCAAAGGTAACGGCAAAGTAAAAGCTGACTTTGCCGAACATCATTTTGAAGAAGATTCACTGCTGGCTTTTTCGCCTTATCAGCCATTTATGATTTGCACGAAGGAAGACATTCAGGGAATTGCTATTCATTTTCATCCTGATTTTTATTGCATTCACATGCATCAAAAAGAAGTTTCCTGCAACGGCGTCCTGTTTAATAATGTGTATCAGCCTCCTTTTACGCGTATAACCGATCAGGCAAAGATAACTTTCCAAATGGTTATTGATCAGATGAAAACAGAAATTCAAAATGAAGAATTAGCGCAATACGAATTACTGATTTCTTATCTGAAAATATTTCTTATTACCGCTTCACGCCTGAAAAGAGAACAACTGGAAGAATTAAAATCAACACCGGATTCAAAGGAACCTTTTATCCTTCAGAATCTTAAAGATGCAATTGAAGACCATTTCAAAACCAAACATTCAGCCGGGCATTATGCTGAAATGCTTAACATTTCACCCAAAGCTTTGGCCAAATTATCCAAAAATTATTTCAACAAAACACTTACAGATCTTATTGCCGAAAGAATCATCATTGAAGCCAAAAGAGAATTGTATATGACCAACAAAACCATAAAGGAGATTGCGTACCAATTAGGCTATGATGACGAACACTATTTCAGTAGGTTCTTTAAAACCAATGCCGATGTTTCGCCTCAATTGTATCGGGAAACAGTAGGATTTGGAAAAATGGTTTAGTTTTTATTCTTTGCTTCAATCCACTTGGCCATGTATTTGGTACTTTTTAAAGTATGATGCTGCAGCAGGCTTCCCATAAAATTATGAAGGCGGTGATTTGCTGAATCAGTCATCAGGGCATTGATTTCAGTAATTAATGCAGTCTCAAACTGATGATTCTGATAGCATTGATTTATAATGGTGACACCGTTTTGCTGTGCCTGTTTCCAAAGCATTTCATCGTTGTATAATTCGATTGCCTGTTTTGCAAAAAGTACTGTATCATTGTTAATAAATCCATTCCAAGGCAAATCTGCATGCATGGCCTCTGCTCCTGCTTCTGTTGTTACACTTGGCGTTCCGCATTGCATGGCTTCCAGTAACTTTCCTTTTAAACCAGCTCCAAAACGAATTGGCGCCAGCACTACTCTGGCCTTTTTCACTACTTCATTAGCGTCTGCAGCCCTTCCCATGATAAAAAAACCATTTTTAGGCTGATGCAGCTGCAACACTTTTTGCGACGGATAAGCACCGTACACGTGCAAAAGGGCTTCGGGAAAATCTTTTTTTAGGAGAGGCCAAATCGTTTCTTTAAGATACTGAACCGTATTCCAGTTGGGCTCGTGGAGAAAATTTCCAATAAAAACAAAATGCTCCCGATCTTCGAATAGAGGAAGATTCATCAGTTCATTTTGAGTCATTTCATCCACCAGAAAAGGAAGATAAAACAATACCTTCGGATCAATTTTAAATACCTCGTTCAAAATTTTCATTTCGAATTCAGAAATGATAAACGATAAATCACATCTCAGAATACTGGCAATTTCACGTTTTGCCACCTCTTCGGACAAAAGATCATTCAGCTCAAAAGTCCTGTTTTCCTTAAAAGCCTTTTGTCTTGCTGCTCTCAGGCAATGCAAATCTTCAGTATCCAGTAATCGAATGGCGTTCGGGCAATTTTCAGCAACCCTCCACCCAAATTGTTCTTCAATCATAAAACGATCAAATAAAACCACGTCCGGATTTAATTCGATAACAAAATCATCAAAACTGGAATTATTGAGTGCAATGGATTTTTTTTCAATTCCAAAAGATGCCAGATCCACCATAAAATCGCTGTCCAATGCCGCGCTTGCAAATGTAATTTCAAATCCATTTTGTTGAAAAATAGAAATCAGCTGCATCATTCTGCCACCCGCCGCAGAAGAATTGGGTTCCGGCCATACAAAACCTATAATTAAAAGTTTTTTTATCTGACTCATTTTAATTCTTTGAACCTGCAAAATAATGCTTTTTTGAGCGCAATAACACGATATTTCCTGATTTTCGGTTGTAAAAAAGACTAATTTTGCAGTATTCAATTTTTCAATACAATTATGTTAGGATTAAAATTAGCCACAGACCCACGCTGGGTAAATATAGTCGAGTCGAATATCGAAGAAATTCTGACCGATCATGCCTGGTGCGAGCAAAAAGCAGCTTCGAATGCCATAAGTTTAGTTACGTACAACTCTGAATTAGAGGAATTAGTAACTGAAATGCTGGTTATTGCCAGAGAAGAATTAGAGCATTTGCAAATGGTACACGACCTAATCAAAAAAAGAGGACTGACGCTGGGGCGCGAAAGAAAAGATCATTATGTAAATGAACTTTTTAAATTCATGAAAAAAGACGGAAGCCGCAAAGATGCCCTTTGTGACCGCCTCTTGTTTTCAGCCATGATCGAAGCCAGAAGCTGTGAGCGTTTTAAAGTTCTTTCTGAAAACATAAAAGACGAAGAACTGGCTACTTTTTATCGTGACCTGATGATTTCCGAAGCGGGCCACTACACTACTTTTTTAGGATTCGCACGAAAATATAAAGACAATATAGATATTGACAAGCGCTGGAAAGAATGGATTGAGTTCGAAGGTTCCATTATTACCAATTACGGCAAGAGTGAGACCGTTCACGGATAATTCATTCGTTTTTACTATTCTTTTTATAAAATTTAATCCTAACATTTTTTGTTATGCAAAAAAATAAGTCCAGATCGATCGTATTCAAAATATTGAAATACGTCGGAATAACGTTTGTTGTTATTTTAGGATTATTGTTTTTAACCCCAATACTTTTTGCCGATCAGATCAAAGAACAGATCAAAAAAACGGCCAATGAGCGACTGAGCGCCGAATTGAATTATTCGGATGTTTCGGTATCCTTTTTTCGCCATTTCCCTTCCCTGACCTTAACTTTAAACGACTTAAAGCTAAACGGATCGGCACCGTACAAAAACGAAAAATTTATCACGGCCAAAGAAGTTTCTTTCGGAATAGATGTAGCAAGTCTGATTTTTAGCAAATCGGTAAAAATAGACCAGATTTATTTATCTGATTCGTTTATTAATGTAAAAGTAAATCCGAACGGGGAAGCGAATTACAACATCTACAAATCCACAGCACAGGCTTCTGCCTCAAAAGACAGTACGGACACGGCACTCAAACTGGAACGAATTGAGATTCTGAACAGTAAAATTATTTATGACGATCAGTCGACCAAAGTTCATTTTGATGCTTTAAACTTTAATTACTTGGGAAAAGGAAATCTGGACAAGGCTGTTTTTGATTTGTATTCGAAAGCAAAGATTGAAAAGTTAAATATCGTTTATGACAACGAGCCTTATCTGATGAACAAACAGATCGATGCAGATCTGATTACCAAAGTAAACGTAAACTCCTTATCGTTTGTCTTCGAGCAAAACAACCTGAAAATCAATCAGCTTCTGGTCGATTTTAAGGGAAAATTCGATTTCCTGAAAGACGGCTACAATATGGATCTTGTCCTGAAATCCGACAATAGTAAACTGTATGATGTTTTTACTGCTTTCCCTCCAAAATACATCACCTGGCTTTCCAAAACGGAATTAAAAGGAAATACCAATTTACTTTTAACGGTAAAAGGAAATTACATTGCTTCACAAAATATTGCCCCTGATTTGAATTTAGATTTAAAATTAGACAACGGATTTGTGAATTATAACAAGAGCGCTTTCCCTGTTTCGAACCTGAATTTAGACATCAAAACAAAAGTTCCATCCCTAAATCCGGATCTTTTGATTGTTGAGGCTAAAAACTTTTCCCTAAACATCAATAAAGATTACCTAAAGTCGAAGTTCTACATGAAAGGCATTACTGCGCCGGAAATCAATGCAGAATTTAAAGCCCGGATTAATCTTGAAAAATTAAACAAAGCATTGGGAATTCCTGATTTAGAACTGAAGGGAATTTTAGCGAGCGACATTAAAGCCAACGGTAAATTTGATCAGAAGAACAAACTTTTCCCTGTCACCAAAGGAGTAATTGATTTGACAAACGGTTATTTAAAAACAAAATATTACCCAAATCCGATTACCAATATTGTTGTAAAATCGAAAATTGAAAATCAAAAAGGAACTTTCCGGGATTTAAAAGTCAATCTAAAACCTGCACAGTTTACTTTTGAAGGAAAATCTGTTTTTGTACAGGCGGACCTGAGTGATTTTGATGATTTGAATTATGATATCAAAGCAAACGGAGAACTGGATGTCAATAAAATATACAAAGTCTTTTCGCAGAAAGGACTTGATCTGGATGGTTTTGTAAAAGCTGATCTGGTTTTGAAAGGCAAACAAAGTGATGCTGAAAAAGGCAATTACAGCAAACTATACAACAAGGGAACGCTTGAACTCAGAAATATCGGGATTGCTTCCGAATATTTGCCTAAAAAGTTTGTGATCAAAGAAGGTATCTTTAAAATCAACCAGGATAAAATGTCGTTCACTAATTTTTTGGCCGCTTACGGACAATCTGATTTTACGATGAACGGGTATATGCAGAACGTTTTTAACTTCGTAACCACCAACACGGGTGTTTTAAGAGGTTCTTTTAAAGTTTCCGCACGCTATATCAATGTGGATGAATTTATGTCCAATACTGGCGGCAATACAACCGTAACAGCAGCACCAACAAAAACCGAAGCGCCAAAAACCGGGGCAAAAGAAACAGGTGTTATTATAATTCCGGCTAATCTGGATCTGCAATTATTAGCGAATGCACAAAAAGTAAATTTTGATAAACTGAATCTTCAAAATGCAACCGGGCATTTAAAGATGAAAAAAGGGAAACTGAGTATGCAAAATACCGGTTTTAACTTAATCGGCTGTAAGGTGACCATGAATGCCAATTATCAGGCTGTAACTCCTCAAAAAGCCAACTTCGACTACGGAATTAAAGCAACCGATTTCGACATTAAGAGAGCCTATAATGAAATTGAAGTGTTCCGAAAAATGGCCAGTGCCGCAGAAAAAGCACAGGGAATTGTTTCGTTGGATTATCAGCTTAAAGGAAGATTAACCGGGAATATGGAACCTGTTTACCCTTCGCTTGTGGGCGGCGGAACACTTTCTGTAAAAGACGTTAAGGTAAGAGGCCTGAAAATGTTCAATGCCGTAAGCAAACAGACCAGTTCTGAAGCAATGAAAAATCCGGATGTATCGAAAGTTGATATTAAAACGACCATCAAAAATAATATCATGAAGGTAGAACGCTTTAAATTTAAGTTTGCCGGCTTCAGACCCAGAATTGAAGGCACAACAAGTTTAGACGGAAAACTGAACTTAAAAATGCGCTTAGGACTTCCTCCACTTGGGATCTTCGGAATTCCGTTAACCGTTACGGGAACTCACAATGCTCCAAAAGTAAAAGTGGGAAGAAAAACAGAGGATCTTGAGGAAACTAAGGATATTGAATAGTAAAATTCCAATTTAAAAAAATCCAAATTCCAATTTAAAAACTTTCTTGTGAGATTACAAATACATTCTCACCAACAAAAAATGGATAAAAGAAAAAGACTTATTTTAATAATTGTAATTGCAAACCTAGGTTTTATATGGGCAGTTTTTAATCTGTTCTACTATAAAAAAGATTCTTTTGACACTTCTGAAAGGGCAAACCTAAATGTAAATATGATAAACAATATACATAATGGGGATGGAAGCTGGATATGGAATAAAAACGAATATGACTTCTATAAAAAATATTCCATTTCACTTGACAAAAATGGAATTAATGATTTTTGCAAAATTGTAAATTCTGCAAACGCAAAATATATTGAAAATATCAGACCTAAAAAATGGCTTGACATTTATGTTGAAGAAGCAAATGGCAATAGCATTACAATTACTTTAAAGCAAAGTTATGAAAATGAAGTATATTTTGAAATTGACCATAAAGCTTTCGAGGGAAAAGATTTAGAAAAATACATCCAAAAACACATTTCAAAAAATTAACTCAGAATGCTCCAAAAGTAAAAGTGGGAAGAAAAACAGAGGATCTTGAGGAAACTAAGGATATTGAATAGTAAAATTCTAATTTATTGATATCTGCCTTTGTCAAAGTTTAAAACCAAGAGCACAAGGAACTTTTATGAAAGCCTAATTTTAAGCTTGGTATGTGGATTTTTGTCATTTCATAAATAACAACGTTGCAACCTAATTTAATTCCTATCTTAAAACCTAGCCCGTGGTTTCAACCACGGGAACACAATACGAGGCGTGATAACATTGCACCCCGTGGTTGAAACCACGGGCTATGTCTGATAAGTTTACAACTAAAAAAACTTTATCATAAATAGAAAATATCTTAAACTACACATACAACATTCCAGAAACATACAAAATTCCTTTTGCCAATATCCACAGCAAGACCGCCATTCCTAAAAATCCCCAGGTCACTGTTTTACTTCTTTTCCAGCTCATAAAAAAGGTGGGGATCTCCCAATATTTAATCACAATATAGACGCTCATTCCAAGTAAAGAGGCCCAGATCATTTCGGTTGAATGCGTATAAAAGCTATAAAACAAAGAAGCCGAAAGAAAAAGAAATGTAATCAATTGCAAATAATAGTAATTTTTATAATTGTATTTTAAATTATGTTTAAGCGACAAAATCAAAAATGAAATAATCAGCAAAATGGTCAGGGCAGTTATCACATAGGAAAAAACCGGATTCTGCTGACCGATCAGAAAAACATCAATAAACAAAGCTATAAGAACACAAGCAGCTAGTGAGTAAACACTTCTTTCCACATACGCATCCTTAAAAGGGATCAGAATTGGAGAAATGTATTTTTCCAGGGTACGCCAAAACGGCAAAGCACAGATGGCAACCATAACAGAGACAACAATCTCATAGTTATACAAAACATCAGCCGGAACTTTATACAATACAAATAAAAGAGCACCGGTAACAATTAGGGCAGGAAGACAAATCGTTTTTACCGTTTCCCACTTATCAGTTGCCCAGAAATTATTTTTTATTTCAAAAAGATACTTACTCACTAAATATTTCCGGGTAAAAAGTGCCGTGGACTGACTCCACAATAAAAAGAAACCTGTATGGATTACAACAGTACGTAATGTCATTTCGTCTATAAAACAGCCCCCAACAACACAGGCAATACCTATTAATAGTAATTCATAAGTCAAAATTACTGCTGAAAATAAAAACCTGAATAAGGGTGCGAATTGTTTTATAAGTATATTTAGAAGCATACCCCAATAATTACGCAATAAACCTATTATGGCACATATTGCGATAAATGCCGCCAGATACAACATCCATTTGGTCAGGGATTGCGTTTGTATCCATAATTGAACCGCGGAATCTTTTGCAGGAATATAAACAACATGCGAATTGGTATAGATTTCGTTCGCCAGTTGATTTCTCACAGTATCATTAAGTACTGAAAACTGATTTTTATGCTGTTGCCAATACGCGTTAGCATTTGCACCGCCTTTCTGTAAAACGGCAAATTCATATAAAATCTTTTTCTGACTATCGTTTAGTGATACGATTTGTTCCGTGGGGTTGATTTCTTTTGCAAATACGCCTGAGCAGAAAAGAAATAAAAGGATAAGTATTTTTTTCAAAATTGGAATAGATTAATCCAGCCAAAAATACTGATAATAAAAGATCAACACTACATGTTATGGAAAAAGATAAAAAAACATAGACACTAGTTATTTTTACAGCAAAGAACGCTAAGATTTTTTATTCCTGATTTATTAAAGGCAAAGTTCGCAAAGCTGTGTATTGACTTAGCTTTGCGAACTTTTTACTTTCTAATGCATTTTCAGATAAAATCTGAGCATTCTTTGCGGTAATATCTTTTCTCGCTCCAACGGCTTTTGATATTAATTCATACTAAATCTACCATTACAGGTTTATTCAACTAATATTTACAACTCTTGAATTAATTATAAACAAAAAACCCGCTCGCAATGCGAACGGGTTTTGTAATAAGTAGTCTAATGATTATGCTTCGAATGGAAGGATAGATACATAAGATTTGTTATCTCTTTTCTTTTGGAACTTAACAACTCCAGCTACTCTTGCGTGTAGTGTGTGATCTTTACTGATGTAAACGTTTTCACCTGGATTATGTTTTGAACCTCTTTGTCTAACGATGATGTTCCCAGCAATAGCAGCTTGTCCACCAAAAATCTTAACGCCTAGACGTTTTGATTCTGATTCTCTACCATTCTTCGAACTACCGACACCTTTCTTGTGAGCCATGACGTATGAGTTTAAATATTGTTATTATTCTTTAGTAGCTTCTTTTTTTGCTTTTGGAGCTGCTGCTTTTTTTGCTTTTGGAGCTGCTTCAACTTCAGTTGCCGGAGCATCTTCTGCTACAACCGCTTTTTTAGCTGCTGCTTTTTTAGTTCCTCCTGCTGCAGTAATACCTTCAATTACAATTTGAGTAAGATATTGTCTGTGACCATTTCTCTTTTTGTAACCTTTTCTTCTTTTCTTTTTGAAAACGATTACTTTATCTCCTTTTAAGTGTTGTAACACTTTAGCTTCTACTGAAGCACCTTCTATAGCTGGGGCGCCTAAAGTTACATTACCACTATCGTCTAATAAAAGAACTTTGTCAAATGAAATACTTGAACCTTCTTCGTTAGCCAAACGGTTAACATAAACCTTTAAGTCTTTGCTTACTTTAAATTGTTGCCCTGCTATCTCTACGATTGCATACATACCAAATTGATTTATTGATTTTTAAGGTTGCAAATATACAATTAATAATTTACTGTGCAATCTCTTATTTCAAAAATATTTTAATCTATTTAAAGGCTGTCTTTCAGGCCATTTTAATACTCAATGAAATATTTTTATAAGTTAAATAGTATTAAATTAAAAACAATTGTTATTTAGTAATTAAAAAAAAGTTATTTTTGATGTAACTAATATTAACTCTTAGCTACCTATTTACTTATTAGGTAACTAAAATTATTAATCTTTATGAAAAATTCCATAATGATGTTAAGCGCTGCACTAATGCTCGGCGGAGTAGCTCATGCTCAAAAAGTAGCTTTTGAAGAATACAATTTAGATAACGGCATGCACGTTATTCTGCACAATGACCCTTCTGCTCCGGTAGTTATCACTTCTGTTATGTATCATGTAGGATCAAAAGACGAACGTCCTGACCGAACGGGTTTTGCGCATTTCTTTGAACATTTATTATTCGAAGGAACTGAAAATATAAAACGTGGCGAATGGATGAAAATCGTTACCGCGAATGGCGGAGTCAACAATGCCAATACTTCTGATGACAGAACTTATTATTATGAAGTTTTTCCTTCCAACAGCCTGGAATTAGGGTTATGGCTTGAATCAGAACGATTGATGCACCCTATCATAAACAAAATTGGTGTTGACACGCAAAATGAAGTTGTGAAAGAAGAAAAAAGAATGCGTTACGACAATCAGCCTTACGGAAATATTCTTCCGGAGGTTAAGAAAAACATGTTTAAAAACCATCCGTACCGCTGGACCACGATAGGATCCATGAAAGACTTGGATGCCGCAACCCTTGAAGAGTTTCAGGCATTCAATAAAAAATTCTACACGCCGAACAATGCCGTTCTGGTAGTTGCAGGAGATTTTGACAAAAACAAAACCAAAGAATGGATTCAGAAATATTTCGGTCCGATTCCAAAAGGAGAAGAAGTAAAAAAACAAACTTTTACAGAAGCACCCATTACCGAAACCATAAAAGCAACTTACGAAGATCCGAATATCCAGATTCCTATGGTGGTTGCCGCTTACAGAACGCCTTCAATGAAAACAAGGGACGCCAGAGTCTTAGACTTAATTTCTTCATATTTAAGTGACGGAAAAAGTTCCAAATTGTACAAAAAAATCGTTGATGATAAAAAAATGGCACTGCAGATTGGCGCTGTAGGCTTTAGCCAGGAAGATTACGGAATGTACATTTTGTATGGTTTACCAATGGGAACTCATACAACTGCTGACATCTTAAAAGAAATGGATGAAGAGATCGTAAAAATACAGACTGACCTGATTTCTGAAAAAGATTATGAAAAACTGCAAAACAAATTCGATAATAATTTTGTCAATGCGAATGCCAGCGTTGAAGGAATTGCTGAAAATTTAGCTTCCTTTTATTTACTTTATGGAGACGTAAATCTTATTAATACCGAAATCGACCTCTACCACTCTATTACCAGAGAAGAAATCAGAGAAGTTGCCAAAAAGTATTTAAACCCGAATCAGCGTTTAATTTTAGATTATGTTCCTTCAAAAAAAGTTCAAAACTAAGAAAATCGAATCATGAAAAAAATACATACCGTTTTAATCCTTTTATTCCTGACTGGAATTATGCAAGCACAAGATCGTCCACAGCCAAAACCCGGAACCTCACCAGTAGTCAATATCAAAAAGCCGCAAACTTTTGTTCTGGCCAACGGTATGAAAGTTTTGGTCGTTGAAAACCATAAGTTACCAAGAGTCAGTTTCAACCTTAGCCTGGACAATGCTCCTTTCACCGAAGGGAACAAAAAAGGTGTTGATGAACTGACCAGCAGCTTAATTGGAAATGGCACTAAAAAAACCACCAAACAAGCCTTCAATGAAGAGATTGATTTTTATGGCGCTAACATCAACTTTACTTCCAGTGGTGCTTATGCCAGCTCCCTTTCAAAATATTCAGGACGTGTTTTAGAACTTTTGGCCGAGGGTGCCTTACAGCCTAATTTTACACAAACAGAATTTGAGAAGGAGAAAGCAAAATTATCGGAAGGACTTAAAGCAGATGAAAAAAGTGTTCCTGCCATCGCAAATCGTGTGGTAGATGTTTTAGTGTTTGGAAAAAATCATCCTGCCGGAGAATATATTTCGGAGGAGACTTTAAAAAATGTAACCCTTGCCGATGTTCAGGCAAATTACGCTACTTATTTTGTTCCTGAGAATGCTTATCTGGTTATAATTGGCGATGTTAAATTCAAAGAAACAAAAGCAGCTGTCGAAAAACTTTTTGGCGGATGGAAAAAACAAGCTGCCCCAAAAACTACGTATCCCAATCCGACAGACGTTTCGAAACTTCAGATTGATTTTGTTGATGTTCCGAATGCCGTTCAGTCAGAGATTTCATTGGTGAATACCGTGAACTTAAAAATGAGCGATCCTGATTTTTTTGCTGCCGTAATTGCCAATCAAATTCTTGGAGGTGATTTTAACAGTTACCTGAACATGAATTTACGTGAGCAACACGCCTGGACCTACGGAGCAAGCTCAAGCATTGGAAGCGGAAAATACACCACTAAATTTAAAGCTTCGTCTGCGGTAAGAAATGCCGTTACAGACAGTGCCGTAGCTGAGTTTGTAAAAGAAATAAAAAGAATAAGAACCGAAAAAGTTTCTGAAGATGTTTTAAAAAATGTAAAAGCAGGTTATATCGGAAGATTTGTAATGCAGGTTGAAAAGCCTCAAACCGTTGCCCGATATGCTTTGAACATTGAAACAGAAAAACTTCCGGCTGATTTTTATGAAAAATACATCCAGACGATAAATAGTGTTACTGCCGACGATATCTACCGTGTAGCCAACAAATATTTTCTGGCAGACAACATGCGTATTGTAATTGTTGGTAAAGGTTCTGAAGTAATTTCAGGTTTAGAAAAACTTCAGATTCCGATTTTCTATTTTGATAAATACGGAAATCCGGTGGAAAAACCAGTTACCAAAAAAGAAGCTCCTGCAGGAATTACAGCAAAAACTGTTTTCGACAATTATATCAAGGCAATTGGTGGCGAAAAAGCAGTTTCTGCAGTTAAAACACTGGCTATGACTGGTACAACAACAATCCCGCAAGCTCCTTCTCCGTTGAGTTTTACTTCAAAATTAAATTCTAGTGGAAAAATGATGGTTTCGCTTAATATGGGAAGTATGCCTTTAATGAAACAGGTTGTAAACGAAAAAGGCGCTTATGTAGAACAACAGGGACAACGTAAAAACTTAGAAGGTGATGATTTAGCCGAAATGAAAGCAAGTGCTACTCCTTTTGAAGAATTACGCTTAAGCAAAAGAACAGACCTGAAAGTTGACGCCGTAGAACCAATAAACGGCCATGATGCTTATTCCATAAAAGACGGCAAAACCGTTTACTACTATGATGTAAAATCAGGTCTGAAAGTTGCCAAACTTAAAGTAAAAGAGCAAAGCGGACAATCGACCACGCAAACGACTTATTTTAATGATTATAAAGAGGTAAAAGGAGTAAAAGTCCCTTTCAATATCATTCAGAATGCAGGATTTGAATTAGACATCAAAATGTCTGATATCAAAATCAACGAAGGCGTTTCGGAAGCGGATTTTCTTTAGAAAAAGGTACTGAGTTTCTTCAGAAAAGGTTCTGAGGTACTGAGTTTCTAAGGTGCTGAGATTTTTAAAAAAGCCCTGTAAAAGTTTAAAACTTTTACAGGGCTTTTTTATATACTTTTTTTGTCACAAAATCGTTATTTTTTTGCTGACAAATAGACTCCGATTAAGATAATAAAGGCTCCGAAAAACTGTATGGGTGTCAGCATTTCATTGTCCAACAATCCCCAGAAGAAAGCTACTATCGGAATCAGATAGGTTACTGATGTTGCAAATACAGGTGATGACATTTGTATTAATCTGAAGAAAATAACATTTGCGATTCCGGTTCCTAAAACCCCGAGGATCATCACAAACAAAATAGAATTTTGCGTGACTTCCAGATTTATGCTGTGCGTAATATCTGTTGTGCTTAAAATAAGTAAAGCCGGTACAAGTAAAACAGCAAAATTTCCTGTTGTAATGCTTAATGAATTTAGATCGGACAAGTATCTTTTAATTAAATTGACATTCAGGGCATAACAAATCGTTGCGATTACGACTAAAATTACATAATAATAGTTTTGACCGGGATGTGTTGAAGCTCCGCTCAACACCAAAAGCAAACAACCAATCAATCCAATAAAAACTCCCCAAATCTGCCTCTTCTGAAATTGGATTCCAAAAGCAATTGTTCCCAATACTAATGTATTTAAAGGTGTAAGCGAATTTAAAATCGCCACGATGGAACTATCTACTTCCGTTTCTGCAATAGAAAAAAGATAGGCAGGCATAAAGGTTCCGAAAAGAGAAGTTAAAGCGATAAACTTCCACTGATGGCGCGAAATCTTCTTTAGACTGTTAAATCCAACAATAAGCAAAAACAGCGCGGCAAAAATAATCCGGAAGGAACCCACCTGAATTGCGGTTAAGCCTACCAATCCTCTTTTGATTAAAATAAAAGAACTTCCCCAAATTAGCGAAAGCACAAATAAGTAAATCCACTTTAACTGTTTTGCATCCATAAATTGTATTTTACTGCAAATTTGTACTATTTTTATGAACTGACCTTCTGTTTTTTATTAATTTTGCACGAAAGGTTAGTAGTAATTTAAAAATCATATATAATGAAATTTACAAGAATCATAGCTGCTGCGGCAATTGCAGGTTTAGTGTTAGTGGGATGCAAAAAAACAGAAAGCGAAAAAATAATTCCACATACAGCTGAAGTAAAAAAAACGAAAGAACCCGTAGTAATCGCGCCTGAAAATGTGCAGACAGCAAGTTTCACTATCGACGGAATGACCTGTGCAGTGGGATGTGCAAAAACTATAGAGGAAGAATTATCCAGCCTGGAAGGAGTTGAAAAAGCTGCTGTTGATTTCGACAAAAAAACAGCCACTGTCACTTTTGACAAGACGATTCAAAACCCTGAAAACCTTACAAAAATTGTTCAGGAGACCGGAGACGGAAAGACCTACAAAGTTTCGAATATGAAATCATAAGCAAAATATTTTATATAAAAAAAGCGTCCCGATCAGGACGCTTTTTTTATATATCTTATTTCCACTTCAGCGTTTCCATAAGCTGTCGCATGTCATTTTTGATATAACTGGCGGCCGGCATAATGGAATCAAAGTTGGGTTTGGCATAAAAATAAACCGATCCGGTTATGAAGTGCTTTGTACTGTCTGTCACATAAAATTGTGAGTTTGTTGCCGCGTTTCCATCTACCTGGTAAAACATGCCGTATACTTTTTTTGCAGGGTTTAAATACGGCTGCTCTAAAATATCATCTGCTTTTATAACGTGTTCGTAAGTTAACTTCTGTGCATCTTTCAATAATTTTTCAATATTGTTATTTACCGGTTTATATGTCAGGTAAATGGTCGCTTTCATTTTGGGATACGTAATGGCAAAACCGCAATTTTTTTCTCCTTTGATTACAGCACCTTCATTCATTTCGAAAGTAAACGGGCAATTATTTTCAAAATTTACATACCTGGCTTCCGGATAATCCAGACGTAAATAGCCTGATGGTTTAGGTAAAACGTCATTTTTACAACTTAAAATTGTAAAAATCAGCAAAATTGCCAGTGTTGAAATTATTTTTTTAAGCATTTTAATCTAATGTTACTTTTATTTGTTTTACGCGTTTTTTGTCAACTGCTTCAATTGTAAAGACACAGTTTTCAAACGTTACTTTCTGATCTTTTTTAGGGAAGTTGCCCAGGATTTCCAAAATAAAGCCTGCTAAGGTTTCCGCTTCGCCTTTTTGGGATTCAAAAACATCTTCATCGACTTCCACAATCCTGTAAAAATCTTTCATATTAATCTTTCCTTCAAACAGAAAGTTCTTTTCATCAATTTGCGAAAAATTTAAATTTTCATCGTCAAACTCATCACTGATATCCCCGACAATTTCTTCAATAACATCCTCTAAAGAAACCAGTCCGGATGTACCTCCGTACTCATCTACTACAATTGCCAAATGGCTTTTGAGGCTCTGAAAATCTTTTAGCAGATTATCTAGTTTTTTATTCTCCGGAACAAAAAAAGCATCTCGTATTAAGGAGGTCCAGTCAAATTCTTTTTTATCGATATGAGGCAATAAATCCTTCACAAACAGCACACCTTCAATCTGATCGATATTGTCTTTGTAAACCGGAATCCTCGAAAATCCTTTTTCAATGATCTTCGGGCAAATCGCTTCAAATACTTCTGAAATTTCCAAAGCAAAAATATCAATCCTCGGACTCATCACCTGCTTGGTATCTGTATTTCCAAAAGAAACGATTCCTTCCAGTATTTTTTGTTCTTCACTTGACGTGCCTTCAGAATCCGTAAGCTCCAGCGCCTGCGATAACTGATTGATCGAAAAATTGTTTTTTTGCTTCCCTAATTTATTTTGCAAATATAAGGTAAGGCTTCGCATAGGCAAGCTGACTGGTGAAAGTAATTTATCAAGAACCGCAACCGGATAGGCCGACCACTTCGCAAATTTTATATTGTTTCGGCTGGCATATACTTTCGGCAAAACTTCTCCGAACAGTAAAATTAAAAAAGTCACCAGAATTACTTCTAACATAAATTTAAAAGCAGGCGAAGCTATACCCGAGAAAATATTCTGTCCTATAAAGGAGAACAAAATAACGACTCCGATATTCAGAAAGTTATTGGCTACTAAAAGTGTTGCTAAAAGTTTTTTGGGTTTATCTAAAAGACTGGAAATGATTTTACCTTTTGAAAGGTCTTCCTGAAGAGTGTCGTCAATATCTTTTTGGGATAAAGAGAAAAGTGCCACTTCGGCACCTGAGACAATTGCCGATAAAAACAGCAAAATAAATATTCCGACAAAACCAATTATTAAATTGGCGTCTAAATTTGTACTAAAAAGTAAACTGGGCTCCGGGTCCAAACTGAAAAAAATTAGTTAAACAATCAAAAAGGCAGGTCATTTATAGGCAAGTCCTCGTTAGTCGTGTCAAAGTTAGTGTTTTTTACGGATTCTGAATCGGTATTTGGTTTATGTAATGTAGTTTCTTTTTTGGTTGTCAGGAAAGTAAATTCTGTAACCTGAATTTCTGTAGTATATTTTGTCGTTCCGTCTTCGGCTTGCCACTGACGGGATTTTATACGTCCTTCAATAAAAATCTTATCCCCTTTAGAAAGGTATTTTTCGCAAATTTCAGCTGCTTTATTACGTACAACAAGGTTATGCCATTCTGTTGAAGTTATCTTTTCGTTTGTAGTTTTATTGATATAAACCTCATTTGTAGCCAGCTGAAAACGTCCGATGCAGTTTCCTCCATCAAAATAATGCATCTTAACATCATCGCCCAAATGGCCAATGAGCATCACTTTATTTAATGTTCCGTTCATGGTTTTTTTGTGGTATTTATCCCAAAGATACATTTTTTTAGCAATTTATTTCCTGCTTTTCAATAAAATTATATATCACAATTGGAAAAGGAAACGTTTTCAAATTGTTAGCATCTACACCCTTTTCAATTATTTCTTCAATTTTAATTTTCCAGAACTGAATATGCAAATGCTGATGTGAAAGTTTATGAATAATCGTCGCATGGCTGCATTCTTCGATACCTATAATGGTATAGGCGGAAAATACCTCATTTTGAACCGCTTTAGAAACAAAATCAAAGTCCGCAATCTCCTGAGTCTCCAGAAGAGGGAATTCATATAAATTATGCCAGATTCCTTTTGCTGTTCTTTTTTGAATTAAGGTATTCCCTAAAATATCTTCAAGGATCAAATAATTGAAAAAACGATTGGTGACTTTTGTCTTTTTGGATTTTACCGGCAGTACATCTACTTTCTTCTTTTGCAGCGCCAGGCAGCTGTCATTAAAAACACAAATAGTACAGTTGGGACTTTTAGGCACACATTGCAATGCACCAAACTCCATTATAGCCTGATTAAAAATTGCCGGGTTATCTTTCGGCATTAACTCCCTGGCAAGTTCCGTAAACTCTTTTTTAGCGGCAGGAGATGTGATATCCGATTCTATATCAAAATAACGGGAAAGCAACCGAAATACATTTCCATCCACAACAGGAACGGCTTCATTATAGGAGAAAGAAGCAATTGCAGCTGCAGTGTATTCACCAACACCTTTTAATTTTAATAACTCCTTATAAGAAGGTGGAAAAACACCATTCAGCTCATTTGCTACATATTGAGCCGTTTTATGCAAATTTCTGGCCCTCGAATAGTACCCTAATCCCTGCCAAAGTTTCAAAACCTGCTCTTCGTCAGCATTTGCCAAATCGAAGACGGTAGGAAATTCCTTGGTAAATGAAAAAAAATAAGGCATTCCCTGCGCAACTCTTGTCTGCTGCAGCATAATTTCTGAGAGCCAAATTAGGTAAGGATTAGTCGTTTTTCGCCATGGCAAATCACGTTCGTTTTGTAAATACCAATTTATCAATATGTTATGAAAATTCATCGCAAAATACTTAGAATACAAAAGTAAATGTTTATGTAATTAAAATTTAACGAATTAGCTTGATTAATTATTTTTTTAATTCCTATATTTGCAAACTCAAAAAAATAGTACACCATTTATAAAATTAAATAGGAAAGAAAATGACGAAAGCAGATATCGTAGCGAAAATTTCAGAGAAACTAGGTCTTGAAAAAGGAGATGTTCAAGCAACAGTAGAAACTTTTATGGAAGAAGTTAAAACTTCATTAGAAACTGGAGACAATGTTTACCTAAGAGGTTTTGGAAGTTTCATCGTAAAAACAAGAGCTGAAAAAACAGGTAGAAACATTTCTAAAAACACCACTATCAAAATTCCAGCACACAACATTCCTGCTTTTAAACCTGCAAAAGTATTTGTAGAGGGAGTTAAAACAAACAACGAAGCAAAATAATACTATTAATTAATCATAAAATCGACACGATATGCCAAGTGGTAAAAAAAGAAAGAGACATAAGGTAGCTACTCACAAAAGAAAGAAAAGAGCGAGAGCTAACCGTCACAAAAAGAAAAAGTAGTTTTAAACTACTTTTTTCTTTTTAAACGTTCATTGAAATTGAAAAAGGATGAAAGAGTAAAGAAAATAGAATATAGACGTAAAACTCTATCCTCTTTGTTCCATTCTCTATTAGTCTTCTTTTCCCCGGGTTCAATACCTGTTAAAAATATTGTTTAATCCATCTGTAGATAAGATTTTAGATTTTGGATTTTAGATTTTAGATTTTTATAATCTATCTTCTTTTTTCTATATTCTATTTTCTGAAAAAACAGATAAAAATTTACAGTGTGAATAAAGAATTAATCATTAGATCTAGTTCTGAAGCCGTAGATTTTGCCTTATTAAAAGATGGAAAACTAATTGAATTACACAAGGAAGAAGAGAAAAGCAACTTTCAGGTTGGTGATATTTTTATCGCCAAAATAAGAAAACCAGTTGCCGGACTTAATGCTGCTTTTGTAAATGTAGGCTTCGAAAAAGATGCCTTTTTACATTATCACGATTTAGGACCTAACTTAGCTTCCCAACTGAAATTCATAAAACTTGTAAGCGCAGGTAAAATAAAAGATTTCTCCCTAAAAACCTTTCAGTTTGAAAAAGAGATTGACAAAGATGGCATCATTACTGATATTTTAAGTGCCAATCAATCTGTTTTAGTTCAAGTTGTAAAAGAACCTATATCGACCAAAGGTCCAAGGATAAGCGCTGAGCTTTCACTGGCAGGAAGATTTATTGTTCTCGTTCCGTTTTCTGACCGCGTTTCTATTTCTCAAAAAATAGAAGACAAAAAGGAAAAGGATCGTCTAAAAAAACTTGTTCTATCGATCAAACCTAAAGGATTTGGTGTTATTGTTCGCACAGTAGCCGAAGGCAAAAACGTAGCCGAATTAGAAAAAGATTTGCAGAACCTGCTTAGCAGATGGACTGCAATGTGTAAAAAATTACCAACTGCTCATCATCCGTCAAAAGTATTAGGAGAGCTTAACAGAGCTTCTTCAATACTAAGAGATGTATTTAATGATACCTTTAGCGGTATTCAGATAGATGATGAAGAGTTGTTCCATCAAACGAAGGAATACCTGCAGGAAATTGCACCTTCAAAACAATCGATTGTGAAGTTTTATCAATCAAATGATACTCCGATTTTCGAGAAATACAATATAGAGAGACAAATCAAAACTTCATTTGGAAGAACAGTTTCGATGAGCAAAGGCGCTTATCTTATAATCGAACATACCGAAGCTTTACACGTTATAGACGTAAACAGCGGAAACCGTTCGAATAAGGCCACGAATCAGGAAGATACTGCCATGGAAGTGAATATGATTGCTGCCGCTGAAATTGCCAGACAACTTCGTCTGCGTGATATGGGCGGGATAATCGTAGTTGATTTTATCGATATGTCTAATCCTGAAAACAGGAAAGTCCTGTTCGACTTCTTGCGAGAAGAAATGAGCGACGATAAAGCAAAGCATAAAATCTTACCGCCGAGTAAATTTGGTTTAGTCCAGATTACAAGACAACGCGTGAGACCAGAAGTTAATATAAAAACCAGAGAAGAAGATCCCAACAATGAACATGGCGAAATTGAAGCGCCAATTTTAATCATTGACAGAATCAACTCCGATCTGGAAAGAATTTTAAAAATCCACAAAAGTGTTGTGCTTAATGTACATCCGTTTGTGGCTGCATACCTCAGTAAAGGTTTTCCATCATTACGTTCAAAATGGTTTTTTGAACATAAGAAATGGGTGAAAATCATACCTCGTGACGCTTACACGTACTTAGAATACCATTTCTATGATAAAAAAGGAAATGTTATTTCAGAATAAATAAAAAACCGCTTCTCTTTCGAGTAGCGGTTTTTTTTTGCCTTTTTTTTATTTTTTTTTGTTTTTTTGCCACAACCCGAGCGATAGCGAACAGGCGAAGCAATTCACGAATGAACACGAATTAATTTATGTAATTATTCATTATTGTCACCCTGAGCGGAGTCGAAGGCTTACTACCTAAGAAGGGCTTCGACTCCGCTCAGCCTGACACGAGTATATTATTCCCTTACAATTTCTACTTTCCTGCTGATTTCATTACCTGATTCATCCACAACAGTTACATAATGAAAGCCTGCACTCATGATGATTGACTTTTCATGAAACACTTTGGTCACACCTTTGTACACATGATCTACATACCAGAACAATTGTTTTTCTCTTTGTGCATAAGCAATTTTAAAAATTACCGGCTGCACTTCACTATTAAAATCCTTCGTTAGATAAATTTTACTGTTCGTTTTCGGATAAATAAAGTCCATTGCAACGGTCTGCGTTCCGATACAGTCTTCTTTAAAAGGAGGTAAAGGCAGATATTCGATATGCTTGCTTTTGTAGTACCAGGCCATGACCGGAGGCAATATAAACCAGTTTTTGGTTACTATATTTTCGACACTTTCACAACTGCTGTTTACCTGAAATTGTCCGGTCTGATCCAGATGAACGGTTTTATGATACGGGCAGACTGTTGTTGTTTTTCCTTTTTTGGTCACCCATTGTTTAATTTTGGGGCAGCCTTCTTTTGCCAGATGTCCGCTTTGGCTGCAAACCTCAACTTCATTTAAATCTTCATACGGAATCCCGAACCATCTTTGTCTTGGCAACAAATTAAACACGTCAAATAAAATCGGTGCTGCGCTTGTGACTCCTGTCAGTGTCGGCCTTCCCTCACCGGTTGCATTTCCCACCCAGATTCCGACTACATATCTCGAATTGGTTCCAATGGCCCAGGCATCACGATTCCCGAAACTGGTTCCTGTTTTCCAGGCAATTTTAAGCGAACTGTCGTAAAATTTCCAGGCTTCATCTCCTTCCGGACGGTTTACTTCTTCCATTGCGTTATACGTAAGCCAGATTGATCCGGCACCTAAAATGTTCTTCTGTTCGCTTTCTGATCCAAAATCAGGCTGAAAGTCATTCTTATAATTAAGTTCTGTAAATTCTTTTGTCCGGTACTTTCCGTGGCTTTTATTAAAATAATTGACCGTAGAAGATAAATTGGAATACGTTCTGCACAAATCCCATAAATTACTTTCGGCACCTCCCAAAATAAGCGATAATCCGTAGTGGTCCGGTGATTTGTCAATGTCACTCAACTGAAATTTCTGCAGTTCTTCATAAAACTTATTCACTCCAAAATCCTGCAGCATCAAAACGGCCGGAATATTTAAGGAACGTGACAGGGCCCGATGTGCCGGAACAGCGCCATCAAAAGTCAGATTAAAATTCTGGGGGGTATAACCCGCAATCTGCGTAGGGACATCGGCGACTAAGGTGTTGGGCAGCAATTCGCCGTCATCCAGCATCGCTGCATACAACAGCGGTTTAAGAATACTTCCTGTACTTCTTGGCGCGTCAATAATGTCAACATCTTTCTGGTGATCACCATCTGTCGGAGCATTTCCAACATAACTGATGACATTTCTATTCTGAACATCTATGACCAGAATCGCCAGATTGCTGACTTCATTTTGCCGGTATTGATTGTAATAATATTTTGCAATCTGATTGACCCTGTTTTGCAGTGTAAAATCCAATGTTGTTTTTACCCGGGTTCCTTCTTCATTTTTTGCCACACGTTCTAATAAATGGGGCGCAATCTGGGGTAAATTATAAGGCTTTTGGGGCAATGGCTCGTCTATAGAAAGTTCATAGGTCTGTTTGTCAATAATCCCTTCGTGATTTAGTTTTAATAAAAGACGATTCCTTTTTTGTAATAACCTTATTTGATTTTTTCCCGGATAAATTAAACTCGGTGCATTGGGCAAAACGGCCAAAGTCGCACTCTCCGCCCATGACAGCTGATTGGATTGCACGCCAAAATACCGCCAGGCAGCCATTTCGAGTCCGACAACATTTCCTCCGAAAGGAGCGTGAGCGGCATATAATTCCAAAATTTCGTTTTTAGAATAGCCTAATTCCAATCTTGTTGCGAGAATAAGTTCTATGATCTTTTCAAAATAAGTTCTTCCCTTCCCTTTTCTGGATAAACGAATAACTTGTTGTGTCAATGTACTTCCTCCGCGAACTACTTTTCCGGCTTTTCTGTTTTGTCGGATCGCATTGACCATTGCAACCGGATTAAAACCCGGATGTTTATAGAAATATTCGTCTTCAAAATAAACAATACATTTTTTGAACTTATCCGGAACGCTGTCCTGCGCGGGAAAACGCCATTGCCCGTCCCCGGCAATTTTTGCTCCTAATAATTCCCCTTCTTTACTTTCAATTACTGTGGAATAGGGTTCCTGAAATAAGGTTCGGGATAGCGAGAAATAATAAATCAGCAAGAGCAGAAATGCAATTGCTGATTTTATTTTATTCTTTTTTATCCAGTTTATAAGGCGTTGTGAGAACGCTATTAATTTATTTTTCAAAGTTTGATCGTAATTTAACTGCAAGGAACGCGAGGTTATTTGCAAAGTTTATAAAGTTTTTTTCACGCAGATTTTGCAGATTTTTTTTATCTGCCAG
This sequence comes from Flavobacterium cupreum, assembly GCF_003996965.1. Classification (GTDB taxonomy): domain Bacteria; phylum Bacteroidota; class Bacteroidia; order Flavobacteriales; family Flavobacteriaceae; genus Flavobacterium; species Flavobacterium cupreum. The sequence goes on from NZ_QWDM01000004.1 coordinate 229,085, forward strand.
ATCTCCAAAATCTGCGTGAAACTTTATTTCACCACCTGAACCCAAAATCCTTTGGTTCTGGCCAGGAAAGTATGATCGTACATCGCTTCACATTGCAGTCCCGGTAAATAATAAGTTCCCAGATAGGAGGCATTCAGTAAAATTTTGAATGTTTTGGTTTCCCCAGCTTTTAGTCCAAAATAGAAATTCGTCCTGTCATCGCGGATATCAATGTAATCGGCTGTATTATTCGTCGCTTCACCGTAATCGGTAAAACGGGTGTTTACAATTTCGAAACCGGATGGTAAAATCTGCGACAAAGCTACATTTTGTACATATTCGTTCTTCAGGTTTTTAATGGTTACCTCAGCAACAAACTCCGTTCCCTGAGCAATTTTCGACACCTCAATTACACTGCCTTTTCTGTTTCGGAAAACAATTCCGGCCGAAAGATTATTTTCTACCGCATTTTCCTGACCAATAGGAAGGATTCCGGTATTTAACACACGAACATAAATCGTATTCTTTTTATTGTTTTTTAAAGTGATACTATTGGCTCCCGATTTCACCACCAGGTTTCGGTCTGCAACGGTTTTAGCGGTTTTTATAGTCTGTGCTTTTCCGTCTTTGCTGAACTGAAGATCAATTCCTTTCGGACCGTTATTTAGTGAGAATTTCGACATGGCGTGCAAACAATAAGCAGTGGTCTGCGTGCTCATCCATTGATCACTTGCCATGTTTTTGGCGAGTTTTTTAGCCATCAGGAATGAATTCTCTTTTTGGTTTAACAATAATAAGGTTTCCAAAGCCATGGCTCTGTTCCTGTCACCTGAACCATAGTAATAATAATTATAATCACTTGAAATATCATCGATTTTACTGTGCAATAGCAACGTTAATCCGGCGCTTTTTTGTCCTGCCAGCACATAAGCCGCTGCGAGTCGTAATTTAGTTTCGTTTGAAATTCCGGTTGTTTCGCGTAATCTGTTCATGGATGACAAATCGGGAGAACCTGCCAAAGCCAGTGTATACAAACGGTAGGCCTGCGCCATGTCATTTCCATAACGTGGTTCGAAACGCCATTTTTTCGCTTCTTTTTGCTGATAGGAAATCCATTTTGACTTGAAGTTAATCGGCAACACATAGCCTTTTTTCTCTGCTTCAATTATAAAATGCCCGGCATAAGAAGTTCCCCAATCGTCTGCAATCGTATTCCCCTGCCAGTACGAAAGTCCTCCGTTGGGCAACTGGAAGCCTCCTAATCTGGCGATTCCTGCCGTCACATTCTTTTGGATAAGCTGTTGGCGTGTAGCATCAATATCGGCCAAATCACTTAAAAACAATTGCGGAAAAACAGATGAAGTGCTCTGCTCTACACAACCATGTGGATACTGAATCAGGTATTGCAGTCTTCCATTCAGATTAATGGTCGGCATGGAAGAAACCTCCAGCTTCGCTTTATTACTTCCCGAAACGCCGAAGGTTTTCCAGGAAATGGTTTTAGTGCTGCCGGGAGATAAAATCACATCTGTATACGTATTCGTAACCGGATTCGGATTGGTCATATCAATTTCGACATCATAGGATGATTTTTCCTTTCCGGAGGTGGCAATAATCTGCACTTTTGCAATTCCGGTCTGGTTTCCAACTGCAAGATTAAAATAGGCCATTTTCTCATCCGGCTGTGTAAAGTTTACATTCTGAGTTGTACTTCCGATTACCTGTAGCCCTTTGCTGGTTTTTATCTGAAGTTTTACATTTTTAATATTTTTCTCCGTTGCGAAAACAGTAACCGGAATAGTCACTTTTTCGGATGGTGAAATTTTTCTTGGCAAGGAAGCCAGTACCATTAACGGACTGCGTACCGGAGTTGCTTTCTCCACGCTTCCGTAAGCACTCGTCGCCGCATCACCCGCCACTACCATAGTTCGTACTGACCCGATATATTTTGGCAAAGTAACCTGATGTGTTTTGGTTTGTCCTTTTTCGAGTTTGAAGGGTCCCAGATAAATGACCACCGGTTTAAAACGATTGGCTTTCTTGGCCTTTCCTCCGCCTAAATCCTGATCTCCACCAATACTGAAAATCTGGTTTACTTTTCCGCCGTAAGCGCCAATTACGTCGTCGTATACATCCCAGGTTTTTACCCCCAGGGCTTCCCGAACGTAGAAACTATCCCAGGCATTTGGTGTTTTAAATCGGGTTAAATCCAACAATCCTTCGTCAACTATAGCAATCGTGTACGTCATTTCTTTACCTGATTTCTCGCTCACTTTTACAGGGAAAGATTTTTCAGGCCTTAAAACATCCGACATCGTAATCATTGGTTCCAGTTTTGTATTTTTATCTACGACTCCAATCGGAACAATTCCGTACATACGAATCGGGGAATCATTTTTAGTCGAAGCGTGCGGTTGTAAAAGCGTGATATTAAAATAGACATTCGGTGCCATTGCAGCCGTAATCGGAATTTCGACTTTTGTTTCTCCTTTTTTCGTTTCTACCCACAGCGTCTGCACTACTTTTGATCCGTTTTCGATAGAAACCAAAGCGCGTCCGCCTTCACTTGAAGGGAAAGAAATCTGTGCTTTCTCGCCTACTGCATAATCTTTTTTATCCGTAGAAAAAACAAGCATATTCGCGGTTGAGGCATCTGTATTTCTGGTTTTTCCGGACCAGATCGGCCAGTCGATATTTACGGTTAAGGCAGTTGCATGTCCGCCGGTTTCATCTGAAACGCGAATCATATAACGTCCCCATTCTTCATCGGTTAAGGCAAACTGAATACTTCCTTTTCCGCTTGAATCGGTGTTAACTTTAAAGGTTTTATAAGAAGTTGTGGCTTCAGATGAATTGTAATTGGATAAATTATCACTGGAAGCATCCCACCACCAGCGCCATTCTACTTTATATACTTTCACTTCCAGATCCCTTACCGATTTTGGTCTTCCGTTTTCATCAACGGTCACAATATCAAAACGATTGTTGGTTCTGGTTTCTAGCATGCCGTATTTATTGACTTCCGGTGCTTTTACACCTACATAGGTTTTGTATGGCGAATAGGTCGTGGCCATGGCATCCATACTGAAATCCCCGCCTTCTTCGTATACTTTTGTAATGAAAGATGCTCTCAGCATTCCGGGCGCCTGTCCTTGTAACTTTGGATTAATATTAGCCGCTGCCCTTCCGTTTGCGTCTAATTTTCCGGAGAAAACATTTACTTCCTCGGTACTGAACCTGCGAACTAAGTCATCAAAAGTATATTTGTCATATCCTTTGAAAGTGGTTTTCTGTTCGGAGAATTTAGCCTGCATTTCTACATTCAGGTTTTTAGCAATCGCACCATGTAGCCAGGTCACTTCAAGGTTGCTGGTGTTCGGATAGGAAGAAGACAAAATCGCTCTCTGAAAACTATTCTTGATTTTCAGACGATTGGGTTTTATCGTTTCAATTTTTATGTTTTTATAAAATTTGGCTCCTCCAACGCTCACCATGGCTTCCCAGCTTCCTGTAGGTGCATCGGGATCTGTCGGTACTGTAAAAGCGTAATGATTTAATTCATTCGATTTCTGAACGGTCTGATACGATACTTTTCCGTTTGGATCAGTTAGCCTGAATTTTATCGGGTGTGCTTTTGGTAATTTATTCGAAACGTCATTCAGAATAAAAGACAAATACAAATTATCTCCCGGACGCCAGACGCCACGTTCTCCATAGATAAATCCTTTGAGCCCTTTCTGAAGTGTTTCTCCGGCTACATCAAAATTACTGACAGATAATGAATTTCCGTCATCCAGCTTTACATACGTTGACTGATCTCCTAAGGTAACGATGGCAAAATACGCGAATTTATTGATCTGGAAGGTAGCAATACCTTCGCTGCTGGTCGATGCAGTAGCAATTTTTTGCTGCTGATAGGTGTATAAATCAACACGCGCATTCGAAACCGGCTCGGTAGTAAGGATATTATTGACAGCAAACAAATACGATTTATTTTCTCCTCTTTTCGCAATTACCCCTAAGTCCGACGCTAAAATATTCGTCGCAATTCGTGCATTGTAATAGTAAGAACCTGTACACGGATCCTGGCTTTCTCTCCACTGATAATCGTCGTAATAGTAATCGTCATACGGATTCTCACTGTAATTCACATCGTTTTCATCAACCTCTTCTTCCTCTTCATTCTGATCGGAATCGTCTTCTGATGTTTCGCATTTGTATAAAGAATACTTCTTTTTATACGAGAACTCTACCCTGTAGATCGCGCCCGGTTCCGGCTTAATAATTTTGGATAAATCCAGGGCAAAAGTGTTCCATTTGCTTAAATTAACCAAAGTATTTTCTTTAAGGTTAATGGTTGTTTTGGCCACGGGCTGAGAAACACGTTTTAGGTTTTGCGACCCTTTTAATTCATTATTCTGAAGAAACTGCAGGATGTTATTTTTATATATCTTGTACACTTTTACGTCTACGGCACTCAGATTTGCAGCTTCAAAATTCAGTTTCAGGTTATTGGAACTTGGCAGAATCGTCCCATTTTTTACAAATCGTACATTTGGTTTTATCTGGTCAAAAGAAATTTTCTGAGAATAACTCGCTATCATTTTCTTGCCATACTGGCTTTCGATCCCCTGAAAAACTTCAAGCAGCAATTCGCCGGTTATATTTTGTTCCGGTGCGGCTTCCTCCTCCTCTACAACTTCCGGTTCCGCTTCTACGGTTTCTTCCGTTGTCGCCGTCGCTGCACTATCAACAGCAACGCTTGCCGAATCTACCGTCACGGTGGCAACCGGTTCTTCGACTACAACTTCGTGAACTACTTCGGGTGCCGGTTTTTCATTACTGAAATAGACTTTCAGTACATTTCCCTGAGTTGAAAATTTTAAATTATTGGTATTTTGAATGGCTACGAGACCTTTAAAATCCTGGCCTTTCTCTAAAGGTTCCGAGAAATTGATTGAAACCGACTGATTGTTTTCGTCGGGAACATCGACTCTTATAACTTTAAATTCATTTATGGAAGTAATCGGAAAGTCAATTTTTCCTTTTTGGTCAATATCAAAATCAGTTCCGTCATAAGCGATTTCAAGTTCACTTGGCTCGGAAAAACGCTGGATACTGTCAATGGTAAATTTGAATTCTTTTCCTGATTTTACGTTTTTATCAAATTTAATTTTAAGCTTATTTCCTTTTTGGCTGGCTAAAATTAACTTTTGAGCCGTTTCGGAATCAATATCGTCTGCTGTTTTCAATACGCAGTTCAGGTACTGATATTCTTTGCTGTGGGACTGAATATCGAGCGTATTGATAGTAAAATCCTGTTTTATGGTTTTAACGGTAAAATTAAATTCAGAAAGTTCCTTTTCTTTTTCTTTCGGAAGCGTAATCAGTTTGTCTAAGTGCAGCGTCACCTGATATTCCGTTCCCGCTTTTAATTTTTTCTCCGGAATAAAAGCAAGGGTATTACCCGATAGTGCCACTACTTTTCCATTGACACTTGGCGAAATATCAAACAGATCGTCATCTAAAACCTCATTGATTTTCCATTCTTTTTTTTCGAAAGCCAAAACTACGCGTATGTCTGACTGTGAAGGAACGATTCCGCCTGTAAAACTACTTATGTACTCTTTGAATAATGAAAAATCGGAATTGAAATCGGCAGCTGATTTTCTGCCACAAGATTGAAAAATAAAAAACACACAAAACACGAGAACTAATCCTTTTGCTTTCACTTTTATTTAGAGTTATAAGGTTACAAATTATAGAAAATGACAGAACGTTTTAACATTTGGCAGTTACAGAGCATAACTATCGTAATGTTTAATATATTGTAGTAAATGTAGAATATTTTTTGAAATATTTTAAGAGGAAAATTCAGTGGATAGAATTATTTAATTTTCATGAATATTTTCTTAATCTAAAAAATAAATTTAGTCTTAAAGGGGCTTTTAGAAAATACAATTTTTTTATAATTCTGTCCCAAGGCTTGATAATACGCTATCCAATTCGACAAAATGTTCTTTTGTATTTGCTGCATAAAATAATTGATTAGTAGCCTGCAATACAATCACATCATCGTCATAATTACCATAAAAGCATATTCCTTCAAGCCACTTCTTAAAGGAATATCCTTTATTTTTGAAGTTTTCACTAATAAATTTTAATTCATGCTTTTCTAATTCATAAAATGTATTTTTTGGAAATTCCAATCCGAAACCTGCCTGAAGAAAAGCCATTGCAGTAAAAAAATCAGTTAAAGATTCTGTTTCCAGATACCATTGTTTTTCATCATAGCTCATGTAAACTGGCGGATTGTCTTTTAGCAAATCATCTTTGTGGATTCCCCAAACACAAGCTTTTTGATTTTCAGAATAGAATATTAAGTAATCCGTATGCTTATAATATTGAAGACGTTCCGGTATAATTAATAAATCTTGCGTATGATTTAAATTTTGAACTTTTCCTAATTCAGCATAGTAATCAACTAATATCCCGGGAAGTTTCCCAAAGATGTTTTTAACCGTTTGAATTTCATCATTACTAAAACCATTAGTTTCTGTAATATGAAATAGTTTTTTTATTATTGAAAAATCTGCCATACTATTCAATGTGATTTATTTACGTCGCTCCACAAAAAAACGTTTCATCAAATCAGCCGCTTCGTTGGCCATAATTCCGGACACTACAGTCGTTTTAGGATGTAATTTGGTTCCCATAGTCATGAAACCACGTTGTTCATCGCGGGCACCAAATACAATTTTCGAAATCTGGCTCCAGTACAAAGCACCTGCACACATCTGGCAAGGTTCGAGTGTGACATACAACTTACAATCCTTAAGGTATTTTCCGCCTAAGAAATTTGCTGCGGCAGTAATTGCCTGCATTTCGGCATGAGCCGTAACATCATTTAATAACTCGGTGAGATTGTGACTTCTGGCAATTACTTTATCGGCAACAACGATTATGGCTCCAACAGGAATTTCACCTTTATCAAAAGCCATTTCAGCTTCCTGCAAAGCTTTTTTCATAAAGTATTCGTCGGTGAAAGGATTTATCATAGTTGCAAAAATAAGGTTTTTGAAATAATTTTCATTAGCTATACATACGAGAACACACGAATTGTTTCTAAACTCACAGCTGCCAATTGTACTTCGTGAGGCATTTTTTAAATTTAATCGCCTCAAATATTGAGCTTTTTTGAGGCGATTAACCGAAATAATCGCCTCATTTTACGCAAACTGCTATTTATGAACCTACGAAAGGATCTATCATAGTTGAAAAGTTCATTTTTACTTTATATTTTTTTATTACATTTAAACACTGATATTTCAAATAATGAATACAAAACGTACAATCACCATTCCGGAACCTTGTCATGAAAACTGGGACAAAATGACTCCAAAAGACACTGGAAAATTTTGTTTAAGCTGCACAAAAACCGTTGTTGATTTTACTTCAATGCTTCCTAATGAAATTCAGCATTTTTTTATCCAGAATCAAAACAACAGCGTTTGCGGCAGATTTAAGGAATCACAATTAGATCCAATCTCGATTCAGATTCCAAGCCGCCTTTTATATACTCAGACACAATATCATAAAATGTTTTTGCTTGCTTTATTTATTTCGATGGGAACGACTTTGTTTAGCTGTGCCGATAAAGAGGGGAACAAAAATAAAATTGATAAAATCGAGATTGTTGACAATACAGAACAAAATCAGGATGAAGAAACGTTTTCCTCCTGTTATGGACATGAAATCGAATCTAAAAAAGTAAAAAAAACAAAAACTCCCGAAGCATTTACACTCGGTATTGTAGTTCCTCGTAATACTATTCAGGAAGGAACTTTTAAGTATAATGTTATATATAGTTCAAAGGATTTGGATGTTTTGCCCGTTCCGGAAACTGGAATGAAAAAATTTCTTGCCTTCTTTTCTAAAAACTATACTCCTTCAGACAAAACTGAAAAACCGCAAGGGAAAATATTGTTTATTATAGAAAAAGATGGCAGCTTAAGCAATTTTAATATCATTAAAAATACATCGCAAAAAAACGGAGAAGAAGCCATAAGGGTTTTACAAACGTCTCCAAAATGGATTCCCGGAAAATTAAACAATCGTATTGTCCGATCATCTTACATTTTACCAATATAATTAAATAATGGAAAGAAAACCAAAAATAACTATTCCGGAACCCTGCAACGAAAACTGGGATAAAATGACTCCAAAAGACAATGGGAGATTTTGTTTAAGCTGCGCAAAAACCGTTGTGGATTTCACTACAATGCTTCCGGATGAAATTCAGCATTTTTTCATTCAGAATAAAAATATTTGCGGGAGATTTAAAAAATCGCAATTAGATTCAATTACAATTCAAATTCCGAATCGTGCCTTATATATGCAGACACAGTATAATAAAATGTTCATACTGGCTTTATTTATAACTATGGGAACAACTTTATTTAGTTGTCAAAATAAAGACGGAAAGAAACAAAAAATTGACAATGTGGAAGTGGTGAAAGATACAGCAACTGAATTAGTAACTCTTGTTGGAAAAGTTCCAATTGATCCAACCGATACTGTTCATTCCCATGTTCCACCGCCTCCCCCGCCAAAAGCAGATCTGGTAAAATTTGTAAAACCGGTCACTAAAAATTGTACAAAACCGACTAAAAATAAAGTAAAACCCTCGAATGAAGGTACTGAAGATGATTCTCTATTTGTTACTGGTGCGGTAATGCAAACCAACGCGGAATTCCCTGGAGGTATCGAACAATTTTATAACTTTTTCGGAAAAGAATTTAAAAATCCCGAAAACGTAAATGCTGCCAACAACAAATTCAGGATTTCTTTTGCCGTTGAAAAAGACGGTTCTTTAAGTTATCTTGAATCCACACCCGCTATTGACCAAACTATAGAAAAGGAAGTGATCCGGGTTTTAAAATTATGTCCAAAATGGCAGCCGGGAGAATCAAATGGAAAAAAAATAAAAATGCAATATTCTTTGCCAATAACGCTGCAATAAACATTCTGATAAATAGCTGAACACTAAAATTAAATTTAAAACCGTAAATTTGTTTTTTATAAAAAAATGAAAAGCAATTTACTCTCCAACATAAGCAATCCGGCCGATTTACGTTTACTTGACGAAACGCAATTACCACAATTGGCAAAAGAATTACGTGATTTTATCATTGATATTGTTTCGGTAAAAGAAGGACATTTGGGCGCGAGTTTAGGCGTTGTAGAACTCACAATTGCTTTGCATTATGTTTTTAATACACCCGATGATTTACTGGTTTGGGATGTTGGCCATCAGGCTTACGGCCACAAAATCCTGACTGAAAGGCGAGAGAACTTCGATACAAACCGGCAACTGGGCGGTATTTCGGGTTTCCCTAAAAGAAGCGAAAGCATTTATGACACTTTTGGTGTCGGGCACTCCTCTACTTCTATTTCTGCCGCTTTGGGAATGGCGATTGCCTCTCAGCTAAAAGGTGAAACCAACAAACAACATATTGCCGTGATCGGTGATGCTTCCATCGCATCAGGAATGGCTTTTGAAGGCCTGAATCATGCCGGAGTTACGGATGCCAATTTGCTGGTCATCCTTAACGACAATGCCATTGGTATTGATCCGAGCGTAGGTGCTCTTAAAAAATACCTTACCGCTGTAAAAGAAGGAAAGAATCCGAAGAAGAACAACATGATCAAATCTTTGAATTTTGATTATTCAGGTCCTATTGACGGTCATGATCTTCCAACTTTAATTAAAGAACTGAATCGTTTAAAAAATATAAAAGGCCCCAAATTTCTCCATATCGTCACCACAAAAGGAAAGGGACTGCAACAGGCTGAAGAAAATCAGGTAAAATATCATGCACCCGGAAAATTTGATGCTTCGACAGGAGAAATCCATTTGAAATCTGAAGAAAATTTACCGCCTAAATATCAGGATGTTTTTGGTTTAACGATTTTAGATTTGGCCCGAAAAAATAAAAAAATCATCGGAATTACGCCCGCCATGCCATCAGGAAGTTCCCTGAAGTTTATGATGGACGAAATTCCGGAACGCGCTTTCGACGTTGGAATTGCGGAACAGCATGCGGTTACGCTTGCGGCCGGAATGGCGACTCAGGGCATGATCGTTTATTGCAACATTTATTCGACATTTTTACAGCGTGCCTATGACCAGGTGATTCATGATGTGGCATTGCAGAACTTACCCGTAATTTTCTGCCTCGACCGCGCTGGTCTGGTGGGCGAAGACGGGGCAACCCATCACGGTGTTTATGACATTGCGTATTTGCGATGCATCCCGAACCTCATTATTTACGCTCCGATCAATGAAATTGCATTGCAAAATATACTTTACACCGCACAATCAGGCTTAGATCATCCGATTGCGATCCGATATCCGAGAGGAAGAGGGGTGCTTCCAAGGTGGGAAGTAGAAAATTTCGGACATTATGAAAATGTTAAAATTGGACAGGCAAATTGCCTGAAAAAAGGAACAAAAACAGCTGTTTTATCTACCGGAACTATTGGAAATAATGTGATCGATGCCTTAAATGAATGCTCGAATGCCGATGCCATTGCCCATTACGATTTTCCGTTTATCAAACCATTGGATATCAATTTATTAAAAGAAATATTTACCACGTTCGACACCATTTTTACTATCGAAGACGGAACGATAAACGGCGGTTTTGGAAGCTCCATTTTAGAATTTGCAGCTTCAAATAACTTCAGCAATCCGGTGAAAATTTTAGGTATTCCTGACACGTTTATTGAGCATGGAACTGTCCTGCAGTTACAACAATTGTGCAAAATTGACGTTAAAAATTTATCAAAACTTTTTTCAAACCATTGAAAAGAATTATTTTGCAAAGCCAAAAAAAAATAAAAATTCAAGCCTAATGAAATTATTTCGATTTACCCTTTTACTATTCCTTTTTACTTTTGCCACCACTATTTCTGCTCAAGGTATTATTAAAACTACTTTAGAACCCAATCAGGAGCCTGAGGCGCCTTCGAACTGGACCAAAAAAAATCAGCTTGGTTTTGACATCTCCGAAATTGCTTTTGTCAACTGGAGTGCGGGGGGAACAAGTTCTATTTCAGGTTTATTTAAAGGAGAATTCGCAAGGACGTATGTAAAAGGAAATCACAAATGGTTTAACGAATTAATTGTGAAGTACGGCTTGAATAAGCAAGACGGAACCGAGCTTCGAAAAACAGACGACGCCCTTATTTTCAACTCCACTTACGGTTTCAGAAAAGACACGACATCCAACTGGTATTATTCTGCCAAATATAATTTCAGCACGCAGTTTACGGACGGTTACAATTATCCGAACAGGGATATTGCCATATCGAGACCATTTGCACCGGCATATATCTTTTTAGGAGCCGGAGCTGAGAATTCAAATAAAGCCAAAAACAGGACTTTCTATTTCTCTCCAATCACTTTAAAGACTACTTTGGTTTTAGACCAGTATTTAGCAGACCAGGGAGCATTTGGTGTTAAAAAAGCCGTTTACGCTCCGGATCCTCTTGATCCTGCCAACAATATTTTAATCGAGCAGGGACAAAAAGTAAAAGCTGAGTTTGGTATCTTACTTACGGCTTATATGAAAAATGAAATTTTCAAAAACATTTTCTACGAAAACAGACTGAGTTTATATACCGATTACCTGAACAGATTTGGAAACGTTGATGTGGATTACGACACACGTCTGGATCTTGTTGTCAATGCGTATGTCAAAGCAAATATTGGAATTCATTTGGTGTACGACGATGACATCAAAACCAAAAAAGATGTCGTTGACCCGACAACCGGAACAACAAGCCAGGTAAATGACGGGCCAAGAGCGCAGCTGAGACAGGTTTTAGGTGTGGGTCTTGTGTATGCTTTTCAATAAATTAATTCGGTTTTCTGCCGTTAATCATTTCGAATAATTCCAACGCATTTCCATCTGTCAGAAGGGAAACATAATGACAGATATGAAGCAAACGCTCGTATAAATTTGTTTTCTCCAAATGGTGCTTTTCCGGCAGCATTTTCAGGAGCAATTTATCATAATTGGATGCTTTTCCTTCATATTTGTTATTGAAAGCAACAATGAATTTATCCAGTAAAGTCTGGATGATCTGATAACCGACAATTTCTTTCTCGATCACTTCACGGCTCTGGTAGATTTTTTCAACACTTAATTTGATAATATCATCCATTTGGGCTTTGTATTTGCTTTTATCTGTCAAAGCGAAAGGAAATTTTCCAGCCAGGATTGCTTCTTCGTTTTCGATAAAAACATCCACTGCGTCACTGATTAAGGCACCAATTGCCAAGGCACGCAAATAGCTGATTCGGTCTTCCTTTGTTTCCAGTAATTTATATTTCGCTACGCCAATATTGTCTTTTACGAGTTTTATTAAATATTCCAAAGCGTAATCTTCAGATACCAGACCCAGATTGATTCCGTCTTCAAAATCTATGATGGTGTAGCAGATATCGTCTGCCGCTTCTACTAAATAGGCCAAAGGATGTCTTTCAAAACCGATATCATCTCCTGATTTATTGGCGATCATTCCCATATCTTTGGCTACTTCTTCAAAAAAGGCTTTATCCGTCTGGAAGAAACCATATTTTTTATCGGCAATATTCTGAGTGGGCTTTTTAGGTAAACTTTCTTTCGGATATTTCATAAAAGCGCCCAGAGTTGCATAGGAAATTCTTAAACCGCCTTCAATTCCGGGACGGCTCGCTGTAAGGACTGAGAATCCGTTTGCGTTTCCTTCAAAATCGATTAAATCCTGCCACTGTTTGTCGGTCAGTTCTTTTTTATACTGCTTTCCGTTTCCTATCGAAAAATATTCTCCGATCGCTTTCTCGCCTGAATGTCCGAAAGGCGGGTTTCCGATATCATGCGCCAGGGATGCAGCGGCTACGATGGCTCCAAAATCATTCATGTGGTACCCATGAACTTCTTTGAGGTACGGATATTTTTCGATGATTTTTTTTCCAACCAGACGTCCCAGGGAACGCCCGACCACCGAAACTTCTAAACTGTGGGTAAGTCTTGTATGTACAAAATCTGTTTTGGAAAGCGGAATGACCTGCGTTTTATCCTGTAATGATCTAAAGGCGGACGAAAAGATAATACGGTCATAATCTACCTCAAAACCCAATCGGGTATCGTCTTGTTCTATACGTAATCTTTTGCCGGTGTCGCCTTGCTTTTTAAGAGATAAAAGTTGTTCCCAGTTCATTTTCAATTTTAGATTTCAGATTATTGATTTTAGATTTTTTGATCTAAACACCAAAAATACGTTTTATTTTAGGACAATGCTGAATAAAAATAGGCCACCGATTAATTTGATTTAAAAAATTAAACGCTTTTTTCGCCGCGAATTTCACGAATTAATTTAAACACAATAACTTGCGGCAATTAGCGAAATTCGTAGCGAAAAAACCGAAACACCAATTAAAAAAATCATTATAATCTGCGTAATCTGTGGCAAAAAATATTAAAACTCTAATGCCGTACTATGTTTGATTTCGCCCATTACAAAAATACTGTTGGTGTTTCCAATATTTTCGATGGTCGATAATTTATTCATTACAAAATCCTGATAACTAGACATATCCTGCACTAAAATCTTCAGCATAAAATCATAATCCCCGGCAATATTGTAACATTCAATAATTTCGGGAAGGGCCACAATATCTTTTACAAAATTGCTTCCGACATTTTTCGCATGTTCTTTTAAACGGACATTACAAAAAACGGTCATGCCGCGATTCATTTTTTTCTTGTCTAAAAGCGCCACGTATTTGGTAATATAGCCGTCACGTTCCAGTCTTTTGATACGTTCATAAACCGGCGTAACAGTCAGGAATAATTTGGCAGCAAGGTCTTTTGTGTTGATATTGGAGTTCTCCTGAAGGTGCTTCAGGATTTGCAAATCGGTTTTGTCCAGGTTTTCCATAGTAATTTTTACGGCTAAAGGTTCCTTTTAAACATTTTATCAGTAATATAATCTTTAAAATTACTTCTTAAAAATACAATTTACTGAAATAAAGCCCAAATTTAAGTATTATAATCTAACACAGTACATTTGTTCAGTAAAAAATACTGAATCAAAATGAAAACAAACAACTTAGGTTATCCAAGAATTGGCAGTAACAGAGAATTAAAAAAAGCCAGTGAATTGTACTGGGGAGGAAAAATTTCGGTTGACGAACTGATCCGGACCGGAAAAGACATTCGCCGCACCAACTGGCAATTACAAGCTGAAGCGGGCGTAGATTTAATTCCGTCTAACGACTTCTCCTTTTATGATCAGGTGCTTGATTTAACGTTGACCCTGGGAGCAATTCCGGAACGTTATACTGATTTCGCCAAATCAAATTCGGCTATAGATTTGTATTTCGCCATGGCGCGAGGTGCACAAAAAAACGGACAGGATGTGGTAGCGATGGAAATGACCAAATGGTTTGACACCAACTATCATTATATTGTTCCTGAATTTACAAAGAACCAAAAGTTTACGCTGTTTTCAGAAAAAATAATTACCGAATTCAAAGAAGCCAATGCTTTGGGAATTGCCACAAAACCGGTTTTAATCGGACCTGTTTCTTATTTGCTTTTAGGAAAAGAAAAAGAGGAAGGTTTTCACCGGATTGATCTGATCGATGCCTTGCTTCCTGTTTATTTTGAAATTTTCGAAAAGTTACAAGCCGAAAATGTCGAATACATTCAGTTAGACGAACCTTTTCTGGCTTTGAATTTAACGGATAAAGAGCGTAAAACGTTCATGGAAGTGTATCATGAAATTAATATCCGTTTTCCAAAAATTAAAATCATCCTGGCAAATTACTTTGATTGTTTCGGAGAAAATCTGGCAACGGCTTTAGCGCTGCCGGTTGATACTTTCCATTTGGATTTAGTACGCTGTCCATCGCAATTAGATGATATTTTAGAATCAGGCCAGCTGGATCCGAAGGTAAATCTTTCCCTGGGAGTTGTGGACGGAAGAAATATCTGGAAAAATGATTTCAAAAATTCTTTAAGCCTTATCCAAAAAGCAACGGATGCATTGGGTGAAAAAAGAGTATTGATCGGGCCGTCTTGTTCTTTAATCCACAGTCCGTGTGATTTGGATCTGGAAACGAACGATGCAACCCTGACTCCCGAAATCAAACAATGGCTGGCTTTCGCCAAACAAAAAATTCAGGAAATTGTACTGTTGAAACAATTTGCTTCTAATGAAACTGACACCAAGACTTCGGCTGCATTTGAAGAAAATACAATTGCCAATGAAAATCGCAAGACTTCAAAATTAATTCATAATGACAACGTAAAAAATCGCGTTGCCGGTATTTCAGCTTCAGACGACAAACGTAAAAGCACTTTTGAGACGAGAAGAAAAAGCCAAATTGAGGCTTTAAACCTTCCTTTGTTCCCAACGACAACAATTGGTTCTTTTCCACAGACTGCAGAAGTACGAAGCTGGAGGGCGAAATTTAAAAAAGGAGAATTAACAGCGGAACAATACAACGATTTAATCGAAAAAGAAACCGAAGCAACCATTCGTTTCCAGGAAGAAACCGGAATTGATGTCCTCGTTCATGGTGAGTTTGAACGCAATGACATGGTGGAATACTTCGGAGAACAACTGGCCGGTTTTACTTTTACAAAAAACGGATGGGTACAAAGTTACGGCAGCCGTTGCGTAAAACCTCCGGTTATTTATGGTGATGTATCGAGACCCAACCCAATGACGGTAAAATGGTCTAAATATGCACAATCCCTGACGCCAAAATGGGTGAAAGGAATGCTTACCGGACCTGTAACCATCTTACAATGGTCCTTTGTCCGTAACGATCAGCCGCGTTCTGAAACCTGTACGCAGATTGCTCTGGCGATTCGTGATGAGGTGGTAGATTTAGAAAAAGCCGGAATCAAAATTATTCAGATTGACGAACCTGCCATTCGCGAAGGCCTGCCTTTACGAAAAGAAGAATGGGCTGCTTATCTGGACTGGGCGGTAAAAGCTTTCCGAATCTCTGCCAGCGGCGTAAAGGATGACACGCAGATTCACACTCATATGTGCTACAGCGAATTCAACGATATCATTCAGAATATTGCCGACATGGATGCCGACGTGATTACTATCGAATGTTCGCGTTCGCAAATGGAACTTTTAGACGCCTTTGCCGATTTTAAATATCCAAATGAGATCGGACCGGGAGTTTATGACATTCACTCTCCGCGTGTTCCGTCAAGTGAAGAAATGGTAAAATTGCTTGAAAAAGCGGCCGATGTTATTCCCGCAGACCAGCTTTGGGTAAACCCTGACTGTGGTTTAAAAACACGTCACTGGGATGAAACGAAAAAAGCGCTTATCGAAATGGTAGCTGCTGCTCAGGAAATGAGAGCTGCCGTAGAAAGCGCTGTTTAATCAATACCTTATTATTTATATAATTTTTGTTTTTTTAGTGTCAACAGTGGAGTCGAAAATCTTGTAGTTATGATTTGTTACGACTTCACGAGGTTGGCATTATTTTTTTAAATTTCTCCGCACAAAAGCGTTACACTTTTAAACGTTTTGTGTTTTTACTTTGCACGCCGGAAATTAATCTTCATAATAAGTGTTAAAGTTCATCGAAAATGTCTTTTCATATAAATTTTAAGTACCTTTGAATGTACAAATAAACGTACTCTTATTAATACGTATTATGAAGGCAGTGACCATTTCAACATTAAGAAAAAATATAAAAAATTATTTCGATGAAGTTTCAGATTCATCAGAGACTATTATTGTACCCAGAAATGATGAGGATGATGCAGTGGTCATAATTTCGATTAAAGAATACAATTCAATGATTGAAACGCAACATTTATTATCTACTAAAGAAAACAGGAACAGGCTGGCCAAATCAATTAGACAAGTGGAAAAAGGAGAGTTGAAATCTTTCAATTTGGACGAACTGTAACCTTCATACAATGGATTTTAGTTTTACAACAGAAGGCTGGGAAGATTTTGAATACTGGATGGATACTGATCCGGATATAGCAGTTAGAATTCGGGCATTGCTTAAATCGATCAGGCAAGATCCATTTAAAGGAATTGGGAAACCTGAACCATTACGATATGATTTAAAGGGCTATTGGTCAAGAAGGATTACTGGTGAAGACAGACTGGTCTATAAAGTGTCCGGTACAAAAGGAGCCGATCAAAAATGCATCATTATTCAATGCAGATTTCATTATGATGATTAATAAACAGCAAAGGAGGAAAGAGCATAAAATAATCAAACAGCAACTTATTTTCAAAACACCTTAACCGAAAACAAAAAAAGCACCCCAATGGAGTGCTTTTATTCTGAATAACAATTGATTTAAGATTAGAAGTTTTTAGAAACCCCAATGTTAAATGTTTGTCCAAAGTTGAAGTAAAAACTGCTAACATCAGGACCGTTATTATCGTAGCTTAATGTTTCGTATCCTAAACCACCAATACTGAAGTTTAAACCAAAACCTTTTTTCATGTTAATGAAAAGAGCCGGAGTTACACCAACATACATACCATCTGCTTTCGATTTTGCGAAATCATTTCCAGGTCCGTAAACTTTAGTTTTAATGTTTTGGAAACCCGCACCCATATCTGCAAAAATAGAGAAGGTCTGGCTTAATGGCACTGAGTAACGAACAAATGCACCTGCTTTGAAACCATTATCTTTAATTTCTCTTGCACCGTTGTCATCATTAGAAGAAGAAACTGTGAATTCACCCCCAACAGTCCAGTTATCATGGAATTGGTAACCTACTTTTGGAGAAAAACTAAAAGTACTTGTTTTATCTTCGTTAAATTGGTACTCTGCTTTCTCAGAAGTGTATCCGATATTACCACCTACTAAGATTGTTCCTTTCTGAGCATTTGCAAAACTGCAGATAGCCAATGCAGCCATCACTAAAATTTTTTTCATTTTGTTTTATTTTAATTTTAGCAATGCTTTAACAATAACAATGCCGTGCTACGGGAGAATTTATATTTTATTTAAGAGTTCTTTGAAAGACAATTTCTAGCAAACAAAGCTATTTCTGTTTACTTTTGCAGTAAATAAAAAGTTATGTCGATAGAAGTAAACAGTATATCAAAAAGTTACGGAGCACAAAAAGCCCTTAATGAAATTTCATTTAAAATTGAGAAAGGTGAAATCGTCGGATTTCTGGGTCCGAATGGTGCCGGAAAATCAACTTTGATGAAAATTTTGACTACTTATTTGCTTGCTGATAGCGGCTCAGCCCTTGTAAATGGTCATGATGTCATGACAGACACTAAAGCGGTACAACTTTCTATAGGGTATTTACCAGAGCATAATCCGCTATATCTGGATTTGTATGTTCGTGAATATTTGGCATTTAATGCCGATGTTTACCATGTTGAAAAATCAAGAATTGAAGAAGTAATTCAACTGACAGGACTGTCAGCTGAAAGTCATAAAAAGATCGGACAACTGTCTAAAGGATACCGTCAGCGTGTTGGACTGGCCAATGCCCTGCTGCACAATCCAGACGTTTTGATTCTGGACGAACCGACTACCGGTCTGGATCCGAATCAGTTAATGGAAATTCGAAATGTAATTAAAAATGTGGGGAAAGATAAGACCGTTTTCCTGTCAACTCACATCATGCAGGAAGTAGAAGCCATCTGCGACCGTGTCATAATTATTGACAAAGGACAAATTGTGGCCGATAAAAAATTAGATAAGTTAATTTCTGAAAACAAAGAACAAGTTATTGAAGTAGAATTCGATTACCAGATCGAAGAACAATTGCTTGCCCGACTGGAAAACATCAGTTCTTATAAAAATATTCATGACATGACCTGGGAACTTACTTTTGTTACTGAAAAAGACATGCGACCGATGATTTTTGATTTTGCGAACGCCAACGGATTAAAGACACTACAACTGAATCAGAAAAATAAAAACCTGGAAGCGGTGTTCAGGGAGATTACTAAATAAGTTTACAAGTCTCAGTCCCGTTTTACAAATAAAAAAGAAGCCCGTTTAAAATTTTTAAACGGGCTTCTTTTATTTAATCAAACTTTTAAGATATATCGTGTACAATAACGACAAGACCATTACTGAAAATCTGATTATATTTTTAACAACAACACTCTTGAGATTTACTGAAGGTAATTCAGAATTTGTTTTAAGAAAAAAAATAATTATTTTTTTATAGTCCAGCAGAATTAAATACAAAACACCAATTGTTAATAATAGCGATTCTAACAACGCTCCGGCATTCATTTGATAAAAAACATTAATTAAAGTCAAATTAAAAAGCACTGAAAATAAAATGACAGCTCCTGGTAACACTGTTCTTTTGAATAGCAGCAAACAACCGCCAAGGATCTGAATACTGGCTATTAGGATTCCATACGCGTGTGAATATCCAAAATAAAACCAGGTCAGCCATTCTCCACTTTGCTGATTCATTGGCCTATTCGAAATTTCTGCAGGGACGATAAACTGAAGTCCGTAAAACTTTTTCCAGCCAAAGGCGATAATACTAAAAGCAATGCAATACCGAATTGCAGCGTACATAAATCCGTAAATTTTTATGGAGCTGTATGTTTTCTTTCGCTCTGAAAAATGCCATAAAAGCGGAAGAAGCAAAGCGCTTACTAAGGAAATACCAATCATTGAAAAAACTAAGACCGGTGGCAGCCATGGAATATTTCCTCCGTTACCAAGTAATAATAACAAAGCGGAAAACTCCAGGGCTAAAATTAAAGACGTAATGATTTTTTTTCCAAATGAATTTGAAATCTCTAAAAGTGATTGTTCTGACATTGTGTTTCTGTTTAAGTTAATATGGAGCAAATTTGAATATTAATTAAACAGCAAGCGTTCCGGTGTATGCAGACGAACGTATTAAAGTTCTTTTCCTGCTGCTCCGGAATGGAGCTTCACAAATTCAGTTGGAGAAAATCCGGTGTTTTTTTTAAATGTGGTATTAAAGGTAGTTTTCGAGTTAAACCCCGATTCGTAAGCAATGCCTAAAATATTTAACTGATTGTATTTTTCAGAAAGCAGCAGACTTTTAGCTTTCTCAATCCGGTATTTATTTATAAAATTATAAAAATTGTCGCCATACAATTCGTTAATAACAAAAGAGGTTTCATTACAACTGGCATTCAAATTTCCTGCAAGTTTTGGCAGACTTAAATCATTGTCTAAATATAATTTTTCTTCCTCTATAAGTAGTTGCAGCTTTTGGTTCAGTTCATTCAATCTCTCTTCGGAAACTCTTTTGGAAGGCTCTTTTTTATCTGTTTTGATACCAGACAAGTCATTTAATTCACTTTTACTAAAATCGAAGACTTCCTTTTGCTGCAATGAAAAATAAGCCAGGAAAAAAACGCTAAAAAGATCAATGAAAGGTGTAAACTGAATTAGGTCATCTAAATTGAAAAACACAAGATTAAACCAGGCTATCAGGATAAACAATAAAACCAATAAAAAAGACTTTAGCCAAGATAGATTAATCCCTTCTGTTGAAGATGTGAATCTATGTATATTTTTTAAATGATGCTGCAGTCTTGTGAACGACAAACACCAATAAATTATGGTCTGAAGCGGCAATGCAATTTTCAGAATAAAAAATACCACTTTTGCTGTCTCATCACTAAATTCAAAATTTTTACCCGTTATAAAAAAAGGAAATCTAAAAACGCAAAAGATCAGAAACGGTAAAAAATGCCATACATATTTCTTTTTTATTTTTTTTTCGAATGATGTAAAACACAGAATACTGATGTACAGAAACGGAGCAGTAAGGAATCGTACCAGGCCTATCATTTCAAAAAGCGCGGGATATTTTAAATGAATTTTTTGATAAAATAATGGCACTTCAATCATCGCCAATCCAAGGGTTATGACAAATAAGCCAAGATATCTGTTTGCGGTTACATTTACTTTTCCGGAATGAGCAATTAGCAAAAAGCCCAGCAAAAATGCAGCTCCTGAAGTGATACCCATTATAATTGGAAAATTCATCATATAAAAATCATCATATTGTATTATTGCAAAAAACTACTCAGGTACCTCACCTTTATGCGTTAATTAATAGTCAAAATAACTTGTTTCATTTCTTCAATTATAATTTTAATATCTTTCTCTGAAGTTCTCCAATTGACAAAAGAAGCTCTTATCCCTTTTCTGTTCTGATAAACTGTTGGCGTCATAAATACTTTTCCGGTATCATTTAGCAGCGTTAGAAACGTAGCAACTTTCTCCTGATTGTGATCACCTTTCAGAGTAAAGCAAACGTTGTTAAGGCGAATTGGTGCCAGAAGCTCAAAGTGATCTGCTTCAATAAGCGCATTTCCAAAATGCAATGCCATGTGAACACTGTTTTCTACAATATCACAAAAACCTTCTTTCCCATAAGCCAGTAAAGAAAACCAGACCGGCAAAGCTCTAAGGCGTCTTGAATTTTCCGGCAATACGTTTAAATAATTGAAATTCTCCAGCGGATTCCCTAAATAAGGTGCATTTGAGTTCTGGAACGTTTCGATTTGCAAATTCACATGATCCTTTTTTACCAGATAAAAAGCACTTTCATATGGTACGTTCAGCCATTTATGACAATCAATTGTGATACTGTCTGCATTTTCCCAGCCTTCTGTCAAATGTTTAAATTTATCAGAAACAGCCGCAAATCCTCCAAAAGCAGCATCAATATGCCACCAGAAATTATACTTTTCCTTTAGCGTTGAAATCGCTTTAAAATCATCGAAATCGGCTGTATTTACTGTTCCTGCACTTGAAATTAAAATAAACGGCTTTCCATTTAAGGCTTTTATTTTTTCTTCTAAATCAACCATGTCAATAGCCTCCCGATTTCCTTCGATGGTCTTAATGATGCTGTAATTCTGGCTTCCGATTCCTAACATCGCTAATGATTTTATCGAGGAAGAGTGCGGCGTTGCCGTAAAAATATTCAGGGTTTCGGAAATTCCGTTCTTAGCAAAATCTTTTCCAGACTGAGCTCCGAACCATTGTCTTGCGATTCCCAGACAGGTGAAATTAGACATCGTGGCTCCTGTTACAAATCCGCCTAAAAATGTTTTGGGCAGATCAAACAATTGCAACAATAGATGAATCGTTTCAAATTCAATCAGTGCTGAAACTCCGCCTTGTGCTTTTATCGCCTGCGTATTCTGGTCATAAACAGCAGCGAGCCAATCCCCTACAATTGATGCCGGTGTTGATCCGCCGGTTACAAATCCCAGGTATCTTGGCCCTGAAGAAGCAACCATTAAGGGTGCCATTCGCTCATTAAATTCTCTTAAGGCTTCTATTGAACCAAGGCCCAACTCGTTTAAATCGCGTGTTGGATCAACTGTATTTTTATTTGATGTCGGAATGTTTTCCAAATTATTCAAAAAACCAATTCCCTGCTCTTTTGTTTTTTCTAATATATTTTCGAAGTCGTTTAGATCCTGTTGAAGTATGGCATTCATTTTTATTTTGTTAGCTGGATTTTTATTTTGTTTTATGCAGATTTGCCGACAAAGCGGATTTTTTATTTAACTGGATAAGAATATTTTTTTGCTACCATTTCGTTTTTTCAGAAAACCGCGCCACCATCATAGAAGAAATTACATCGCCATTGGCATTTAATAAAGTCGCAATCGGATCTACTAAAGTCCCTAAAATCATGGCAACCGGCAAAGCTTGTTCCATTGGCAAACCGTACACCGTTATGGCTAGAATTTCCCCTATATAGCCTCCATTTGGTATTCCACCTTCTACAATCGATACGATTACGGTAATTCCTAATGCTAACAGTATCGTTAATGGATCTGTAAAGTCTTTTCCGAACATGGCAAAAAGCACTGTTATTTTTAATATCGATGACATGCTCGAACCGTCTTTATGCAATGGCCCTCCAAGCGGAATAACCAGGTTTCTTACGTGTTTTGGAATCCCCATTTTTTCAGCCGCATCCAGATTTGCCGGAATAGTGGCGATGCTACTGCAAGTTCCTACCGCCGTTAACGAAGGCGTAATGTTGTTGCTCCAGAATTTTACAAAAGCTCGCTTTCCCCCTGCTATAAAAGCATATATACTAAAAAACACAAAGAAGTAAAAAACACAAGCTCCGTAATAAACGCCTAATGGTTTGGCATAAGCTCCAAATAATTGTGGACCGAAAACCCCAACCTGATAAGCGAAATAAGCTCCTAATCCTACTGGCGCTAATTTCATAATAATGCCCAAAAGTTGTTTCATAACTTCATTTCCTGAATCTAAGAAACTCCTAAAAGCACTTCCTTTTTCCCCGGATTGCAAACTTGCAAAACCTACTAAAAAAGAGAAAATAATAAGTGCCAGCATACTTTTTCTGGACAATAATTCGAAGAAATCATTTGCCGTAACCAATTTTGCGATCTGATCTCCAATACTTCCGGATTCAATGCTTTCAAGCGGAATTTTAGAAATAACAATACTTTGGTGAATTGGAAAAATATATACAGCAGCAATCATTACTAAAGCTGATATCAGCACGGTTCCTAAAAAAACAGCCAGCATGATGATAAAAAGTTTTCCCAGCTTTTCAGTTTGCTCCAAATTGGCAACAGAAGATGTAATAGTGAAAAAAATAAGCGGAATAATAGCCGTAAAAAGTAAGTTCAGAAATATATCTCCAATTGGTTTTATCACCTCAACATCTTTTCCAAAAATCAATCCGAGAATACTTCCGACAATGATTCCTCCAAGTAGTAAAAGAATACTACTGTAATTTTTGAGAAAATTGATTTTTTTAACTTCCATAATTAAATAGATTAGATAGGATTTACAAATGAACTTGAATAAAAAAATCAATTAAATTAGTCAAAAAAAAGAGTACTAAAATTTTTGCTGCTTATTTTTTGTTATTTTTCGAGAACGATAGTTGTAAAAGCCCTGTCTGCCAACTCTCCGGTTTTGCTTTTTACTTTTTCGGTCAGGGTTTCGGTGTAAACAATTTTAAACGCTGTTTTTTCGATTAACTGCTTCAGTTTTTCCGTGGTGTAAAGTGTAAATTCGTATGCTGTAAACGGTAGCTGCTTCATGAAACTTTCATCGGCAAATGTTAAGCAGAAATTTCCGTCTGCCTTTAAAATCCTGTAGATTTCCATAAGAAAATTTTCAGGTTCCTGCCAGAAATAAATGGTGTTTACAGTGAAAATTTTATCAAAAAACGAATCTTGAAACGGAATTGCATTTCCATCATAAAGCGAAAAGAAAGCCTGTTTTTGAGAGACAAAATTTCTATTGATCTGTCTCGCCTCCTGAAACATTAATTCAGACATTTCGAGTCCGTAATATTTCAGTTTTTCTGCTTGTTCGAATATAAGCTCTAAATGTCCGGCATTTCCATGGCCTAATTCTAAAACAGAATCGCCAGCTTTTATATTTAAATTTTGAATAGAATGGCGCGTCATGTTGATGTTGGTTTCATGCATCATTTTCGCCATCTCAATGCCTTTTTCTCCTGTTGGATGTTTTAGTTGTGCCGCGATTGCTTGTAATTCTTCTTTTTTCATAAACTTAATTTTAAATTCCAAATAAAAAATTGCTTCGCCAATTCGCTATCGCTCGTGTTCAAATTCCAATCTTGAAGTCATTCCGAAGAACGAAGCAACCGCACTAAAATAGGCACTATAGAGTTGCTTTATGAGATTGCTTCGTTTCTGGCAAGGATATTAAAAAATACGGCTCGCAATCTGGCGGATATTCTCTGATTTCCCCATTGAATAATAATGCAGTACCGGAACCCCGGCCGCTTTTAATTCTAGCGACTGCTGAATCGCCCACTCAATTCCGACTTGTTTTATCTCTGCATTATCTTTGCATTTATCAACTTCATGAATCAAATCTTCCGGTAAATCTATTCGGAAAATCTGTGGTAAAATTTGTAAATGTCTTTTCACAGCGATCGGTTTGATTCCCGGAATGATCGGTACCGTAATTCCCATTTCTCTGGCTTTTGCTACAAATTCGAAATATTTAGTGTTGTCGAAAAACATTTGCGTTACTACATAATCAGCTCCGGCATCTACTTTTTCTTTCAGCCTTTTTAAATCTGACTGAAGTGAAGGCGATTCTAAATGTTTCTCCGGATAACCCGCAACCCCAATACAAAAGTCAGCTTTGTTATCGATATCCATTACTTCATGCAGGTATTTTCCCTGATTCAGCAAACTGATTTGTTTTACCAGATCGATCGCGTAATCATTCCCTCCTGCTTTTGGTATAAAATATTGTTCGTCTTTCATAGCATCGCCGCGCAAAGCCATGATGTTATCAATTCCTAAGTAATTACAATCCACCAGAAGATATTCTGTTTCTTCTTTGGTAAAACCTCCGCAAAGTACGTGAGGTACGGTATCTACGTTGTATTTATGTTTTATAGAAGCGCAGATTCCAAGCGTTCCAGGTCGCATACGGGTCAGTTTTTTATCTAATAGTCCATTGCCTTTGTCGATGTAGATGTATTCTTCGCGTGAAGTGGTTACATCAATAAACGGTGGTTTAAACTCCATTAACGGATCGATATTATCGTATAATTCCTGAATGCTTTTCCCCTTCTGAGGCGGAATAATTTCAAATGAAAATAATGTATTTCCTTTGGCGTTTTCTATATGTTCTGTTACTTTCATTATTAGAGTTATGAGTTATGAATTATGAGTTTTGAGTTTGAATTGTGTAAAAAATCTGAATCAAAAAACGTAAATCAAATATCTTTTTTGTTTCAGGTTTCAGGTTTCAGGTTACTTTGGATAACCTGAAACCTGAAACAAAATAAACCTGAAACTATTTTTAATCTGCTATATTAGGGTTCAACCACTTCATAGCGTAATCTGTGGGAACATTGCGTCGCTTTGCGTAATCGACTACCTGATCTTCTTTTATTTTTCCGAGTCCGAAGTACTTGCTTTTTGGATTTCCGAAATAATAACCCGATACGGATGAGGCCGGCCACATGGCCATGCTTTCCGTTAAGGTTACTCCAATTTCTTCGGCTACGTTCAGAAGTTTCCAGATCGTTGGTTTCTCCAGGTGATCGGGACATGCGGGATATCCTGGTGCGGGACGGATTCCCTTATAATTTTCCTCGATTAGATCTTCTGTCGAAAGTGATTCTTCAGCATCATAACCCCAGAAATCCTGACGTACCTTTTCGTGTAAATATTCAGCGAAAGCTTCAGCAAAACGATCGGCTAATGCTTTTACCATGATCGAATTGTAATCGTCCAGATCTTTTTCAAATTCGGCTGCCCATTCGTCTACACCAAAACCGGTCGTAACACAAAATGCCCCGATATAATCTGTAATTCCCGAATCTTTTGGCAGAATAAAATCAGACAAAGCAATGTTTGGTGCTCCTTTCGTTTTTTGTGATTGCTGGCGAAGGGTCAGGAATTTCTCCAGTACTTTTCCGTTTTCATCACGCAATTCGATATCATCGTCATCAATCTGGTTTGCGGGGAAAATACCGTAAATTCCTTTTGCGGATAGTTTTTTCTCTGCCAGAATCACTTTTAACATGGCCTGAGCATCTGCAAAAAGAGAAGTCGCTTCTGTTCCTACCACCTCATCGGTTAAAATCGCCGGATATTTTCCGAACAATTCCCAGGTTCTGAAAAATGGGGTCCAGTCGATATACGGAACCAAAACATCCAGTTCGACTTCAATAATTTGTTTGCCAATTACTTTTGGTTTGACTGGAGTATACTCATCCCAATCCAGTTGGAGTTTGTTTTTACGTGCCTGTTCGATTGTCAGGAAATTTTTATCTCTCGAACGATTTAAAAATGTTTCCCTGAAAGCATCGTATTCAGCGCGAATATCGCTTGCATATATTTTACGGTTATGATCTAACAGATTTCCTGCAACAGTAACGGCACGTGAAGCATCGTTGACGTGGATTACAGTTTCTCTGTATTGCGGAGCGATTTTCACGGCAGTATGCGCGCGCGAAGTGGTTGCCCCGCCAATCATAATCGGGATTTTAATTCCTTGTTTGTCTAGTTCTTTGGCCAGATACACCATTTCGTCAAGCGAAGGCGTAATCAGTCCGCTTAAGCCAATAATATCTACATTGTGTTCAATCGCCGCAGCAATAATTTTTTCCGGAGGCACCATAACACCAAGATCTACAATCTCGTAATTGTTACAGGCCAAAACCACCGAAACGATGTTTTTACCAATATCGTGAACGTCTCCTTTTACGGTAGCCATTAGGATTTTTCCGTTTCCTTGTTTGTCGCCGGCTTGTTTGCTGGCTTCAATATACGGCAATAAATACGCCACGGCTTTTTTCATTACACGCGCCGATTTTACTACCTGAGGCAGGAACATTTTTCCGCTTCCGAATAAATCTCCAACCACATTCATTCCCGTCATCAAATTGATTTCGATCACTTCAATTGGTTTTGTCGCGGCCAAACGCGCTTCTTCCACATCAATTTCTATAAAAGCATCAACTCCTTTTACCAGGGAATGCGTGATACGTTCCTGAACCGTTCCTAAACGCCATTCCTGAATAGCTTTTTCATCTGATTTTACTTCACCTTTTACGTTTTCAGCAAAATCCAGAAGTCTTTCCGTCGCATCGTCGCGTCTGTTCAGAATTACGTCTTCAACATGCTCCAGTAAGTCTTTTGGAATATCATCGTAAATCGAAAGCATTTCCGGATTTACGATTCCCATTGTCATTCCGTTCTGAATGGCGTGGTATAGAAACACCGAGTGCATGGCTTCACGAACGGTATCATTTCCTCTGAAAGAAAACGAAACGTTACTTACTCCACCACTAATATGCGCATGTGGCAGGTTTTCGCGAACCCATTTTGTACCTCTGAAAAAGTCCAAAGCGTTTAAGCGATGTTCTTCCATTCCGGTTGCAACGGGGAAAATATTTAAATCGAAAATAATATCCTGTGGAGGAAAACCAACTTTATTAACCAGAATATCATACGAACGCTGACAAATCTCAACTCTTCGTTCGAAATTATCGGCCTGGCCCACTTCATCAAAAGCCATGATGATCGCCGCCGCTCCATAACGTTTGATTAATTTGGCGTGGTGTATAAAGGCTTCTTCACCTTCTTTCAATGAAATCGAGTTGACAACGCTTTTTCCCTGTACTACTTTTAGACCTGCTTCGATGATTTCCCATTTCGAACTGTCGATCATAATCGGTACTCTCGAAATATCCGGTTCTGATGCAATTAAATTCAGGAATTTTGTCATTGCCTGAACACCATCAAGCATTCCTTCATCCATATTAATATCGATGATCTGTGCTCCACCTTCTACTTGTTGTCTTGCAATATCAAGCGCCTCGTCATATTTCTCTTCCTTGATTAAGCGAAGGAATTTTCGAGAACCCGTTACATTCGTACGCTCGCCAATGTTTACAAAAACACTTTCGGGCATAATAATCAATGGTTCTAATCCTGCTAATACAAGGTCTCTTCTTTTTTCTGCCATTTCTTTTTAAGTTACTAAGGGCCTAAGGTTCTTAGGTTCTGAGTTTTTTTATTCTTTGTTTTCCTGCAAGGTTTTTGAAACCTTGTAGGTATATTTCGTTTTTTAATAATATTATTTTGGGCGTGCCCCAAGGGTCGGGCTATCCGTTACAAGTCCTCGACCAATTTCGTTATCACTGCATTGGTCTGCGGGCTTTTCACTTCTATCCCTCACGCGATATCATTTTCATAATATGTTTCATCTTTTTATTACCGCGATTAATGATATTTGTAATCTGATTTTGGCAACTCGCTTATTTCTTTCTTCTTATACAAAATATCCCAAATCATATTGTATAAATCCAAAAACGGCTTTGCTTTTTTATCATTTGCATCATTTGTGTAACCATAATTATAACTAACAAAACTTTTCTTATTATTAGCGTAAACAACTATTACTTTTTGCTTAAACCATGCATTATTAATATTAATTATACCTGTAGGCTTAAACTCCATTGGCATCTCAAAAAAATTGACTTTTTTAATATATAAGTATATTTTTTCTTTTTCCTCTTTTGTCAATTCAACTTTAATCGTCTTTTCTTCTTCAATATAATTCCTGTAAAAACTATTATATTGAGAATTATAAACATCATTTGCTCCATCACGAATTGCAAAATAAAAATCAACAGGTATCTCTTGCTTAATTCCAACTGTTTTCTTTTTATTATTGAAACCAAATAAGCAGAAAGAGAAAAATATAACTGATATTATTTTTAATATTTTCATTCTAAAAACTTAAATAAGCACAAACATTTCGTTCCTCCGGAACTTTTACTTCCATTTTGACTTCTCTATATATTTACAAGTTACACCTGCATCATATATGTAATATTTTATTTTATTAAATCCCGCTTTAACTAATGAAATGGAATCAGGCTTTAATTCTTCTTCTAAAACTATATAGTTATTCTCTGGGTTATTTAAATCGTATTTTACTTTGTAAAATTTATCTACAAGATTGTAATCTCTGCTAGAAACGTGAGATAAAACTTTTTTATCTGTATAAAAATAATATCTCAAAGAACTCGTTTTATTACTGTGCTTGATTCTGGTTGTATATCCTATTGTTTCTCCTTTAAACGTTTTTTCATATTCATCTTGTTCATTATTATTATAACGGACAATAAGGATAAATAAAATCACTATTACACAAATGACAACTGTTCCTAACCACTTAGGTTCTTTATTATTTTCTTCAAACATTTTCCTAAACTAATACCGGTGCCACTCTCGGCTTATAATCCTTCGCCACCTCAGCAATTAATCTAATATGATCCGGAGTTGTTCCGCAACAACCACCAATAATGTTGATTAAATTATCGTCTAAATATTCTTTAATTAAAGCCTGAGTTTGTTCTGGAGTTTCATCATATTGTCCGAACGCATTTGGTAAACCTGCATTTGGGTGTGCTGAAACGTTGAATTGTGTATGCTGTGATAATGTTTTTAAATACGGTTTCAATAAATCGGCTCCAAGAGCGCAATTAAAACCTACGCTTAATAACGGAATATGTGATACTGAAATAAGGAAAGCTTCAACCGTTTGTCCGGAAAGTGTTCTTCCTGAAGCATCGGTAATCGTTCCTGAAACCATGATTGGAATATCAAGATTACGTTCATCTTTTACTTCTTCGATTGCGAAAAGTGCTGCTTTAGCATTTAACGTATCGAAAATGGTTTCTACCAAAAGTAAATCACAGCCGCCATCCATTAAGGCTTCTACTTGTTGTTTGTAGGCAATTCGCAAATCATCAAACGTTACGGCTCTGTAACCCGGATCGTTTACGTCTGGCGACATACTTGCCGTTCTGTTGGTCGGTCCGATGGATCCGGCAACGAAACGAGGTTTGTCCGGATTTTTAGCCGTGAATTCATCTGCTACCTGACGCGCAATTTTAGCCGATTCGTAGTTTAACTCGTAAACCAAATCTTCCAGGAAATAGTCGGCCATACCGATTGTGGTTCCTGAAAAAGTATTGGTTTCTACAATATCTGCGCCGGCGTCAAAATACGCAGCGTGAACATCGCGAATCGCCTGTGGTTGTGTTATGGATAGTAAATCGTTGTTTCCTTTTAACGGATGCGGGAAATCTTTGAAACGTTCTCCACGAAAATCTTCTTCTGAGAAATTGTAGCGCTGCAGCATCGTTCCCATTGCCCCGTCTAGGATTAGGATATTTTTCTTAATTGCTTCCTGAATTGTTATTGCCATTTCTTTTGTCTTTTAGCTGCTAAGACTCTAAGGTTCTAAGAAGCCAAGTTTTTTTTTAAAAATTATAATTTCGAATTTAAACCCGAGGTTTTTAAAACCTGTCGGGTTTAAAAAAGCGGGAATAATTGACAACAAAAATGTGTCAATGATTCGATCATGATACTGAATTCAGTAAAATAATATTGTATGGTTGTCAGGAAGAGTTTTGGAAATACGTTTATGTATTTGTGTTATCTATCTTTAATACTAAGAATTAGTATAAAGTAGAATGTAGCACCTTCTTTATGATAAAGGGTTGCTAAGGTTTCATTGGGTCTTTCCCTCCGCCTTTCGTGATAACTTTCAATAATTTTAAGAACAGTGCAAAGGTATGAAATAGCATTGCTACTTGCAAGTTTTTTTTTTCAGCCTCTCAGGGGCTGGGGTACTAAGCGTCTAAGGTTTAAATTTGGGTATGTTTTTTTAAATAGAGCGCACGGTTTCAACCGTGGAAGACGGATCGTGATTATGCAATGTGACAATGCATTTGATATGCATCGATGTTTAAAAAAACAAAAAGCCCAAACCATAAGCTCCGGTGGTTAAAACACTGGCTATGTTTATGCTTTTTTCTAAAAGCATCGATTTTTTAAAAAATCAAAAGCTCAAACCATAAGCTCAAGTGGTTAAAACCACTGGCTGTGTTTATGCTTTTTCCTAAAAGCATCGATTTTTAAAAAACGAAAAGCTCAAACCATAAGCTCCAGTGGTTGAAACCACTGGCTGTTTATCGTTTTCCTAAAAGCATCGATTTTTTAAAAAATTGAAAAGCCCAAACCATAAGCTCCAGTGGTTGAAACCACTCGATGTGTTTATGCTCTTCCCAAAAAACGAAAAAGCCCAAACCATAAGTTTGAGCTTTCTATATAAAAATCTTGGAACCTTAATATCTTAGCGTCTTAGCAACTTAAACAATCGCTTTCACAACCGCTTTCGGCGCTTCTTTACGAGTTCCGTCGAAACCGTCTACACCGGAAACTGTGGTATATTTTAAAACATATTTTTTACCCGGATTGATGATCTGGTACGCAGCCTGACACATTAAAGTGGCTTCGTGGAAACCACAAAGGATTAGTTTTAATTTTCCTGGATAGGTGTTAACGTCTCCAATCGCGAAGATTCCAGGAATATTGGTTTGGTAATCTAAGGCATTGTTTACTTTAATCGCGTTTTTCTCGATGTCCAGTCCCCAGTCTCCGATTGGTCCTAATTTTGGCGTTAATCCGAAAAGCGGAATAAAGAAATCCGTTTCGATTTTACGGTGTGCTCCGTTTTCTTCGATATCCAGTGACTCCACATGTTCAGCACCATTGATTCCGATTACTTCTGCAGGGGTGATTAGTTTAATTTTTCCGGCTGTTTTTAGTTCCTGTACTTTTTCAACAGAATCTAAAGCCCCTCTAAATTCGTTTCTTCTGTGAATTAAAGTGACCTCTGAAGCTACGTTAGAAAGGAAAATACTCCAGTCTAAAGCTGAATCTCCTCCTCCGGCAATCACTACTCTTTTGTCCCTGAATTTCTCCGGATTTTTGATGAAGTATTTTACCCCTTTGTCTTCATAAAACTCGATATCTTCTATAAGTGGCTTGCGGGGCTCGAAACTTCCTAAACCTCCGGCGATAGCAATAACCGGTGCATGAAATTTAGTTCCTTTATTTGAGGTTACGATAAAACTTCCGTCTTCTTGTTTTTCGATCGTTTCAGCCCGCTCTCCTAAAGTATAACCCGGCTCAAACTGTTTGATTTGCTCTTGCAGGTTATCAATTAAATCTCCTGCCAAAACTTCCGGAAATCCTGGAATATCATAAATAGGCTTTTTTGGATACAATTCTGAAAGTTGTCCGCCTGCTTGTGGCAAAGCATCCAAAATATGACATTTTAATTTTAATAATCCTGCCTCAAAAACGGCAAATAATCCTGTTGGTCCTGCTCCAATTATAAGTATATCTGTTTTAATCATTATGCTTGTTGTTTATAATCATTCTTAATAATGCAAAGAAACGAATAATTTATTCTTCTGCCAATGATTTTTGTCATTGATTTCTTTGCGGAATTTTTTACTCTTTATTTTTTAATGAAGCGGTGATTTCGTTCATCTTTTTTACCTTGTCTTCGAAATTGCCTTTGAGTGTTTTCCTGTATTCATTGAGGTTTTCAACCATCTGATTGATATCTTCCGGAATTACCTCTTCGAAAAACTCCCGCAGTCTTTTGGCAGTTGTTGGCGATTTTCCGTTGGTCGAAATAGCAATTTTTACATTTCCTTTGGTGACTATTCCGCCTAGATAATAATCACATAAATCAGGCGTATCGGCGATATTGCAAATTAAATAACGCTTTCGGGACAAATCATATACTCTTTTATTGACTTTCAGGTCATCTGTACAGGCGATTACCATGTGACGCTTTTTGAGCATTCTCTTTTTGAACTTTGCTTCCGTCAATTTAATGGAAGGATGCTTTTCGGCTAAGACTTTAATCTCTAAATGAAAGTCAGGCGCTACAACCTCAACATTGGCATTTGGACTCGACTTCAGCAAAAAAGAAAGTTTTTCTAATCCAACGTTTCCCCCGCCCACAATTAACACATTCAGATTATGAAGTTTTAAGAATATGGGATATAATTCGTTCTGTTCCATTTTAATTTATTTTCATCTTACCAAAATTAGATGATTTATATTTTACCGAACAATTTCTTTTGATAGAAATTCTTCGTAAAACCCTTTCAGTTTATTGCTTTCGCGAACTACTTCTCCCAAAACAATAATGGCCGGTGAACTTAATCGTTGTTCTTTTACTATATCTAAAATCGAATCTACAGTTCCAACTCCAACTTTTTCTTCGGCTGTTGTTCCGTTTTGAATAATGGCTACAGGTAAATTTCCTTTGTTTTCTTTTTGAAATAGATTGATAATCTGAGGCAATTTGTGCATTCCCATCAGAATTACTACTGTCGCAGAGGATTGTGCTGCCAAGGCTACATCTGAAGATAATTTTCTGTCGGAAGTGGTGCCTGTAATAGCCCAGAAACTTTCTGAAACCCCTCTTTTTGTAATCGAAATTCCCTGACTCGCCGGAACGGCAACTACTGAAGAAATTCCGGGCACTACAAACGTCGGGATCCCGAAGCTTTCAACAAATTCTATTTCTTCGCTTCCACGCCCGAAAATAAAAGGGTCTCCGCCTTTTAAACGCACTACATTTCCGTACGTTAAAGCATTATCAACAGTCAATTGATTGATCTCATCCTGTGTATAAGCATGATTTCCTATTTTTTTTCCCACAAAAATCCGGATCGCATTTTTGGGAGCATGTGCTAATATTTCATCATTGGCCAATGCATCGTACAAAACCACATTCGCTTCAGCCAACGCTTTTACAGCTTTTAGCGT
The DNA here is from genome assembly GCF_003996965.1 of Flavobacterium cupreum. GTDB lineage: Bacteria > Bacteroidota > Bacteroidia > Flavobacteriales > Flavobacteriaceae > Flavobacterium > Flavobacterium cupreum. The sequence continues at coordinate 263,312 of NZ_QWDM01000004.1, forward strand.
AAGTAAATCCGGATCGCCGGGACCTGCACCGACTAAAGTTACTTTGGGTTTTATGGTCTTAAGCATTTGCTAATTCTTGAGCTCTGTATTTTTCTATAATTGCAAAAAATGCAATTCCTTCCTGAATATATTGTTTTGCAAATGCTTCTGAAGGTTCATTTTGATTGATTTGATATCCCAATTCCCTGAAAGTTGCTGGCAATCCTATTTTTCCTGTTGCTATAAAAACGGTATCAAACAAATCTACAATTCCTGCGTGATTGTTTGTTTTTTCGTTTTCTGAAAGCAACAACGCTTTAGCACCATTTACAAATCCTGCGTAAGCGTGGTAAATAGCATCAGACCATTTTCCTTCGTCGAATGATTCCTGGGCGAAAGTCAGTTTATCTTTGGCTTCTAATAATAAAGTCGCAACCAAATCTATAACAACTCCGGCACATTCTCCTACTCCAACTGCTTTTACGTAGTTGTCTGCATTCCCCCAATCGATGAAATCAGCTTCCGTCAGATTGGTTACATCTGCAAATGGTTTTAAAATTTCATAGAAATATTTCTCTCCTTTCAGATCGTAATAATTCAGGAATTTTTCTCCGTTGGCATTAGCATCAAAATCATTCAGGATAGTACGCAATGCATCTGGTCCTCTTCTGCTTGGAATTTTAATCACTTTGTCTGCAAAACGTCCTGCTCCGTTTCCTAATCTACCTCCGCCCAGTAAAACCTGTAAGGCCGGCGCTACCAATTTTCCGGAGTTGATAGACATTCCCTGAAAACCAATTGCCGACATGTTGTGCTGTCCGCAGGCATTCATACAGCCACTGATTTTGATTTCAATTTCACGGTTGTTTCGGTACTGCGGGTATTCGGCATTGATGACCTTTTCTAATTCTTCAGCTATACCGGTACTACTTGCAATCCCCAAATTACAAGTATCAGTACCCGGACAAGCTGTAATATCCGCCGTTGAATTATAGCCTAAATGAACAAAGTCCAGCCTGGCCAATTCCTGATAAAAGAAAGGAAGATTCTCTTCTTTTACGTGACGGATTACAATATTTTGACGCAATGAAAAACGCAATTCATTGGCAGCGTAATTTTTAATTAAATCGGCTAACAATCTCGCTTTATCGGTATAAAAATCGCCTAATAAAACTTTGATTCCGATAGCGTAATAGCCTGTTTGTTTCTGAGCGATTACATTCGATTCTTTCCACGCTTCATAAGCGGCTGTATCTTCGATTATAACTTGTGGCACTTCTAATAATGGTTCCGGAATCGGACCATCAAATGCTGTGGTATCAATTTCGTAAGTTTCAAAAGCGATTGCTTTTTTTTCTTTTTCTACCAGATCAAGGAAAACATCTCTTCCCATTTCTTTGATCAGGAACTTCATACGTGCTTTCATTCTTTTGGCACGCTCGCCGTATCGGTCGAAAATACGGATGATTCCTTCTGCTGTTGGAATAATCTGGTTTACGGGAACAAACTCTGACAGCAATTCGGCATGTGCAGGCTGGGAACCCAAACCTCCTCCGAACATGATTTTAAATCCTTTTTCCCCATTTACAATTTTAGGGATAAATCCTAAATCGTGTAAATAACTCAAAGCGGTATCTTCTTCAGAGGATGAGAACGAAATTTTAAATTTACGTCCCATTTCCTGACAAATTGGATTTCTTAATAAATATTGAAATAAACCATGTGCGTAAGGCGAAACATCAAATGGTTCGTTTACGTCTACACCGGCGAGTTCGCTTCCTGTAATATTTCTTACCGTATTACCACAGGCTTCACGTAAGGTGATATCGTCTTTCGCAAGGTTCGCCCAAAGTTCCGGAGTCCTGTCTAAACTTACGTAGTGAATCTGAATATCCTGACGCGTTGTAATATGCAAACGCCCTGTAGAATATTCATCAGAAACTTTGGTAATTCGCACTAATTGTTCGCTCGTTACTTTACCGTAAGGCAATTTAATACGAATCATTTGTACGCCTTCCTGACGTTGTCCGTAGATTCCACGTGCTAAACGAAGACTACGAAAACGCTCATCATCAATTTTTCCGCCACGGAATAAGTGAATCTTTTTTTCAAGATCGATAATCTCTTTCTGAACTATCGGATTTTCTATTTCTGTTCTAAAACTTTCCATTTCTTTTTAATGCTTTAGGCTTTAAGCAATAAGCTGTAGGCTTTCTTGCGTACCGTGTTATACATTTTTTGCTAAAAGCTTACCGCCTAAAGCTTATTGCTTACAGCAGTGAAACTATCTAATGAATCCTACTCCTGCTGTTGTGTTTGTCGCTGTATCAATCAGGATAAATGCTCCGTTTGATTTATTGTCGTTGTAGGCATCAAAATATAAAGGCTTGCTTAATTTGATCGTTACTTCTCCAATTTCGTTGATTGCTAATTGTGTGGCTTCTTTGGTTCCGGAATAGTCCGTTGAGATCGTATTTTTGATACTTTCTACTTTGGCCAAAACGGAGTTGGTATTGTGCTGTACAATATATTTGGTACCGGCAACCAGTTTTTTACTGTCCATCCAACAGACCGTTGTACTGATTTCTTTTTCAATTTTTGGAAGCTCTGATGATTTTACGATCATATCGCCTCTTGTTACATTGATGTCATTTTCTAATTCGATTGTAATCGAAGATCCGGCAACTGCTTCATCAAATTGTTTATCGAAAAAGTGAATTTTAGATACTTTTGATTCTGTTAATGAAGGAAGAACCGTTACGGCATCTCCAACTTTAATTGAGTTTCCGTATAATTTTCCGGCGTAACCTCTAAAATCGTGGTATTCTTCTGTTTTTGGACGAATTACGGTCTGAACAGGAAAACGCGCTTTTCCGGCTTCAAAAACATCCGAAGAATGCAATCCTTCTAAATGTTCAAGAACAGTCTGACCTGTATACCACGGCATATCTTTAGACTGATCCACCACATTTCCGCCGTTGATGGCGCTTAACGGAATGTAGCTTACGTTTTGTTCTTTGAAAGTACTTTTAGCATTCAATGCCTGAAAATCGGCTTTGATTTTATTATAAACTTCTTCGGAATAATCGACCAGATCCATTTTGTTGATCGCTACAATCACCTCTTTTACACGCAATAAATTATTGATAAAAAAGTGACGGTAGGTTTGCTCAATAACTCCTTTTCTGGCATCAATCAAAATGATAGAAACCTGAGAAGTCGAAGCTCCTGTAACCATATTTCTGGTATATTCTACGTGACCCGGAGTATCAGCAATAATGTAACTTTTCTTTGCAGTCGAAAAATAAATATGCGCCACATCAATCGTGATTCCCTGCTCTCTTTCGGCTACCAAACCATCAGTTGCCAGTGAAAAATCAAGATAATCGTATCCTTTTTGTTTGCTGCTTTTTTCGATTGCTTCGATTTTATCTGTCGTCAATGATTTTGTATCGTACAATAATCTTCCGATCAAAGTACTTTTTCCGTCATCTACACTTCCTGCTGTTGCTATTTTTAAAACTTCCATTCTTGTATTTTGTTTCAGGTTTAAAATTTTAGTTTCACGTTTAAAGTTGATTCCCTTTGAACTAAAATTTAAAACTGTATGTTTTTGTTTTTCTGATTTCGTTTTTAATTACGTTCCGAATTGCATTAATAATTCACAATTCATAACTCATAATTATTAAAAGTATCCCTGTTGTTTTCTCTTTTCCATTGCGGCTTCAGAACGTTTGTCATCAATTCTGGCACCTCTTTCAGAAATAGTTGAAGTCCTGATTTCCCCTACTACTTCCTGAATAGTTGCAGCATAAGAATCAACTGCGGCTGTACAAGTCATATCGCCAACGGTTCTGAAGCGAACAATTCGTTCTTCGATTTGTTCGTCTTCTTCCTGATACACAAAAGGAGAATGTGACCAGATTAAACCGTCTCTCAAAAAAACCTTTCTTTTATGTGAAAAATAGATCGACGGAATTTCGATATGTTCTTTCTCAATATAACTCCAGACATCTAGCTCTGTCCAGTTTGAAATTGGGAAAACACGAACGTTCTGACCATTTTCTATTTTTCCATTCAAAATATCAAATAACTCCGGGCGTTGATTTTTTTCGTCCCACTGACCGAAATCATCACGAACTGAAAAAATACGCTCTTTTGCTCTTGCTTTTTCCTCATCACGACGTGCACCACCAATACAGGCATCAAACTTAAATTCTTCGATGGCATCTAAAAGCGTGATGGTCTGTAAGCTGTTTCTACTGGAATATTTTCCGGTTTCTTCCACTACTTTTCCTTCATCAATGGCATCCTGAACATTACGAACGATCAGCTCTAAACCTAATTCCTCCACCAGTTTATCCCTGAAAGCAATCGTTTCAGGAAAATTATGTCCCGTATCAACGTGTAAAAGAGGAAACGGAATCTTTGCAGGAAAAAAGGCTTTCTGGGCCAGACGCACTAATGTTATAGAATCTTTTCCTCCCGAAAAAAGTAAAACCGGTTTGTCAAACTGTGAAATTACTTCTCTGAAAATGTATATGGCTTCACTCTCTAAAGCGTTTGTTTTTAATACTGAACTCATTGTGTTTTTTTGTTTCAAGTTTTTGGTTTCAGTTTTAGGTTGTTTTACCTTCTCTAAAATCTTAAACTATCGTTATTCTGTTTTTTTGTTTCTTTTGTTCAACAGGTTAAAAATCCGTTGCTCCAATCTTAATTCCTGATTCTGTAATCTTTATTCTATTCTCTATATTCTTTCCTCTATTTTCTTTCCTCTATCTTCTAGCTTCCACCTAGTCCTTCTTAGCCCCATGCAAACCACATTCCTTATGACTCGATTCCCACCACCATCTTCCGGCTCTGATATCTTCTCCGGGAAAAATGGCTCTGGTACAAGGCGCACAGCCAATACTTACGAAACCTTCTTTGTGCAGGGCATTCTGCGGAACATTAAATTCTTTCAGGTGATTTTCTACTTCTTCTAAACTCCATTTTAACAGCGGATTGAATTTTATGATTTCAAAGCCCCCGTCATATTCAAACAGGTTTAAATCATGCCTGTTTTCGGATTGCTCAGCTCTTAAGCCTGTAATCCAGACTGCATTTCCGGATAAAGCTTTTCGTAGCGGAACTACTTTTCGGATAAAACAGCATTCTTTTCTGTTTTCAACCGAATCATAAAAGCTGTTCGGGCCTTTGGTCTGAAGCAAGTTTTCTACCGCTGCTGCTTCCGGAAAATACACCTCAATTTGTTTTTTATACTTTTTTAATGTTCGGTGAAAAACATCATACGTTTCCTGAAATAATCTTCCGGTATCTAACGTAAACACTGTGATGGCTAAATCATTTTTAAAGATAAAATCAGTAATTACCTGATCTTCCTGTCCAAATGAAGTTGAAAAAATTACTTTCCCCGGATATTCCTCAGCCAAAAAAGCCAGGGTTTCTACCAGTGTAAAGTCTTTTGTTTTATCTAATAATAATTCTGTAACTGTCGCGCTCATATTCTCTTTCTCCTTCTAAATTTATCTTATAATAATTTAGATAATGTTTTTAAACTCAATAAGATGATTAGTATTCCAACCGCAATCATCATTGGTTTTCTTTTAATTTTATTTACTAAAAATGCTGCTAAGGGTGCCGAAATTACGCCTCCTAAAATCAAACCGATAATCACCTGCCATCCGTGTATTCCTCCAAAAAGCATGAAGGTGATACCACTTGCAAATGAAATCGCAAACTCAGCTGCATTTACGGAACCGATTGTATATCTCGGATTTCTACCTCTTCCTAATAATGTTGAAGTCACAATCGGACCCCAGCCGCCACCTCCAACAGAATCCATAAAACCTCCAAAAACAGCTAAAACACTTAATTTTTTAGTTTTCTTTTTTACAATATTCTTTTTCAGGGCTTTTTTGATAATTATAGCCGCCAAAACAATCATGTAAACGGCAATAAAGGGCTTAATAACATCTCCATTAATAACATCCGACAATAAATAAGCGCCTGTTATGGAACCTAAAACTCCCGGAATCAACAAATGCTTTACCAGCTTTTTATTGATATTTCCAAAGCGGTGATGTGAAAGTGCCGATGCTCCCGTGGTAAACATCTCAGACACGTGAACGGCAGTGCTGCTCACTACCGGCGGAACTCCGTAAGCCAGTAAAAATGAAGTGGACGTTGCTCCGTAACCCATTCCTAAAGTTCCGTCTACCAACTGGGCGAAAACTCCAATTAAGAAGAAAATCAAAAGCTCGTAATTTAAACCGCCTATCAATCCATCCCAGGAAAATTCAGAATGATGGTTATAAATTAATGTTGTTAATAAACCAATTAACAATACAACTGGTATGATAATCCATAATCTCTCTTTTAAAGAAACTTCAGTCTTAACTTCAACTTCGTTTATTTCCAATCCTTTCTCCATATTTTTTAAACCATCTTTATTTAAATCCATTATCCTATCGGCTTAGTAGATTACTATGCAAAATTAGTATTTATTTGTAAATAACAAAACAATATCCGGATTTTTTAATTGAAAAAACAACTGAACGCCAAACATTTAAAATAAAACTTACGTTTTCTTTGTAAATCGATATCCCTGAGCGAATTACTCACAATAATAACAAACTAAAAAACAATAACTTAGCAATAATTACAATGCACTAAACATAATGTCTATAAAATCGATAGGATTGTAGTAAATTAGTTATTATTTTTGGCGAAATTTTTTATTTATGGATTTTCATATAGGAATAGTAATTGCGGGTTTATTCGTTGGTTTTATAGTAGGAATGACCGGAGTTGGCGGCGGTTCTCTGATGACTCCGATTTTATTGTGGTTCAACATTCCTCCTACTACGGCTGTCGGCACCGATTTACTGTACGCCGCATTTACCAAAATGGGCGGTGTCTATGTGCATAATAAAAAAAGTAATATCAACTGGAAGGTTACGGGCTGGCTTTCGCTCGGAAGTGTACCGGCTGCCTTAATCACTTTATGGATATTAGAAAGCATCAAAACCGATATTACGACCCTGAATGCGCTAATTAAATACAGTTTGGGCTGGGCATTGCTTTTTACTTCTGTGGCAATTTTGTTTAAGAATAAAATTATGAAGTTTTCTAAAAAACATGCCGGCGACCGCTTTCACAAAGAGAGTACTACTCAAAATATACTGACTGTTGCCATTGGTGTATTATTGGGCGCTACGGTAACGCTGACTTCCATTGGTGCGGGTGCATTGGGAACGGTGACTTTATTTTTCCTGTATCCGTTACTGCCCACTCCGAAATTAGTCGGGACTGAAATTGCACATGCTGTACCCTTAACTCTTGTAGCAGGAATTGGACATGCTTCAATGGGAAATCTGGATTTAGTTTTACTCGGACAATTGCTATTGGGATCGCTGCCCGGAATTTACATTGGAAGCATGCTAAGCGGAAAGGTTCCTGATTTATTCCTTAGAAATGCTATTGCCGTAATGTTGTTTATGGTAGGCTATAAATTGATTTTTTAATTTAGAATCAGCCCAAAAGTAGCATCGTTGTATGTTTAAAATGCAATATCTGCCAACGAATTACTTTCCAGTATTTTAAGTGTATTGTCCCGTACTTCCGTCATTAAACGTCTTGCGGCGCAGGTTGACTCGTCATCACAATCATCGCATCGCTCATAAAAATTATGACTTGCACAAGGCAGCAATGCAATCGGGCCTTCCAGAATACGGTAGACTTTGGCCATACTGATGTCCTTCGGATCTTTAATTAAGTAATACCCGCCACCTTTTCCTTTTTTAGCACCAAGGAAACCGGAGTTTCTTAGCAGCAACAAAATACTTTCCAGGAATTTAATTGAAATATGTTCGCTCTTTGCAATTTCAGCAATTTGCACAGGTTCGTTATTCTCGCGTCTTGCTAAATAAGTTAAAGCTTTGATTCCGTATTTTGTTTTCTTTGAAAGCACTTTTGAATATTTTAGATTTTAGAGTTTTGATATTAGATTTTATCTAAATCAATCACCCGATATATTTTTAAATAACAAAAATATGCTTTTTATATGAGAATACTAACAAGATGAAATTTAAATTCTACTTCACCTATCAAATTACTTCTTTAGATCCAATTAAATTCAATTCTTGCAGTTTCATTTCATCCTCTAAAACATTTTTTTCAACTACATAGGTATTAGAAAGAGAATCATGCCACATCATTCCTGATTCTCCTAAAAAAGATAAAGCCTCAAAAGGAATAAAACGACATAATGTTCTTTTGAAAATAACACCAACACCAGGTTTTAATCCATATTCATTAATTATAATGCTACCTGTCATGATCTTCCCTAAAGTTCTGCCGGAAAGGCTCTCAAAAATAAAATAGTAAATTATCGCAAAAGAAAGATACGTTCCTATAAATCCAAGATCAATCAAAATTTCTTCCCACATTCTATAGATATCCAATTGTAAAATATTTCCCGTAAGCACAACAAATATCGAAACAATGAATATAGTAATAAGAATAAAGGCAAAATCAATAATACAGTTAAAGAAGCGATCACGATCAGAAGTTAGTAGTTTCTTTTCAGGAATATCTATAAAAGGACTACCGTTTTGATCTTTATTTTTTAATCTAATCGTTTTCATTTTTCTTTATGATTCTGTCCCCTGAAACTAATAATTTGTCATCAAGAATGTAATTAGAGCTGCTCATGTTTAGTTTGGTTTAAGTTTTTCCTTATTAGCCGCACTTAAATTTTAGTCCAAACAAAAATATGCTTTTTAGCCAAGGCACAATAAAAAAGAATAACGATTTTTAACCATAATAAAATTACAGTCAAAAATCGTTATTTATAATTTGCACTATAGATTTCTAACAATCTAAAATCAGAAATTTAAAGTCTAAATTTAAGAAAGCGCCTGCTCTAAATCGGCAATTACATCTTTGACGGTTTCTAAACCTACGGATACACGAACCAAACCTTGTGTAATACCCACTGCCAGCTGATCTTCTTCAGACAGTTTACTGTGTGTTGTTGAAGCAGGATGTGTAACAATAGATCGGGTATCTCCAATATTAGCAGAAAGCGAGCAGAGTTTTATTTTATCTAAAAATTTCCTTCCGGCTTCTATGCCGCCTTTGATTTCAAACGCAATAATATTTCCACCTAAAAGCATTTGTTTTTTGGCGATTTCGTATTGGGGATGCGATTTCAAAAACGGATATTTTACGCTGTTCACATTCGGATGTGCTTCTAAAAATTCAGCTACTTTTAATGCATTTTCGCAGTGTTTTTCTACGCGAATGGCAAGCGTTTCCAAACTTTTTGATAAAATCCAGGCATTAAACGGAGATAAAGCCGGGCCTGTATTTCTTGAAAATAAATAGATCTGTCGGATCAAATCTTCACTTCCCACAGTCACTCCGCCTAAAACGCGCCCCTGACCGTCAATTAATTTGGTTGCTGAATGCACTACCAGATGCGCCCCAAACTTAATTGGCTGCTGCAAATAAGGGGTTGCAAAACAGTTATCGATAATTAAAATCAGATTGTGTTTTTTGGCAAGATCTCCCAACAATTGCAGGTCAATTATGTCAACACCGGGATTTGTAGGCGACTCTGCGTATAATATTTTAGTATTAGGCTTAATAAAACTCTCAATGGTTTCCGGTTTGTTAATCTCAAAATACGAAGTTTCAATATTCCATTTTGGAAAATACGTCATAAACAACGCATGAGTCGAACCGAAAACGCTGCTCGCTGATACGATATGATCACCTGCATTTAACAAGGCTGCAAAAGTAGAATAAACGGCTGCCATTCCGGTAGCAAATGCATATCCGGCTTCAGCACCTTCCATTTTGCATATTTTATCTACGAATTCAGTCGTATTCGGGTTGCTGAAACGGCTGTAAATATTTCTTTCTTTCTCTTCTGTAAAAGAAGCTCTCATGTCTTCTGCATCTTCAAATACAAAGCTTGACGATAAGTATAACGGCACCGAATGCTCTAAATACTGAGATCTTTCTAATTGTGTTCTTATGGCCTGTGTTTCAAAACCAAATTCTTGTTCGTTCATTTTTTTTTTCTTTAACACGAATTGCGCCAAGTAGCACAAATCATCACTTTTTTAAATTTCGCAAAAGATTCACTAAGGAATTTGATGCAAATTTTCATTATTTAAGAATCACTCTAAGAATTATCTAATTAACTAATTCTCTAATTGACTAATTTTCTAATTCGATATTATTCAGCACAACCTTGTATTTTATTGTAGCTGTCGGTTCAACCGTTTTGGCTACTGAACAATATTTCTCGAAAGAAAGCTGTGCAGCACGATGTGCCTTTTCCGGATTGATATCTCCTTCTAAATAGAAAACCACATTGATTTCCTTAAAAGGTTTTGCTTCGTCAATCTGAACACGAAGTCCCTCCACCTCAGCATTAAAAGAGGTTATTTCCTGGCGTTGTTTTTTTAAAATCGAAATCATATCGATAGCACTGCATCCTGCAACGCCCATTAAAACAAGCTCCATTGGACTTGCGCCTAAATCGCTTCCTCCAAATTCAGCCCTGCTGTCCACATCGACTACATGACCCCGTTCATTTTTTAATTTAAAATGAAATGCGTCATTTACTCTGTTTAAGGTTACTTTCATTTTTTTGTTTTTTTTGTTGTGTTGTTTGCTTTTTGAATTCTAAAATCTAAAATCTGCCCTCTAAAATTACTATTCTTTATCTGACAATCTCAAAATATCCCCGAAAACGCCTCTTGCCGTAACCGCAGAACCGGCACCGGCTCCCTGAATTACGATTGGTCGGTCTCCGTACGATTCTGTGTAAATTTCAAAGAAAGAATCAGAACCTTTCAAGCCGCCTAAAGCAGTGTCTGAAGGAACGGAAACTAATTTAACTTCCAGAATCCCTTTGTCGTTTTGAAGATCTCCGGACAATTCGCCTATATATCGCAATACGTGATTTGGCTTTTGTTCGGCTTTTATTTTCTCGTAAATCGGATCAAATTCTTTTAATTTAGTCAGGAAATCAGAAACATTTCCGTCTCTTAAATGTTCCGGAATCAGGTTCTGGATGGAGATTTCTTCAAACTCATTTTGTAAATCCAGCTCCCTTGCCAGAATCAATAATTTTCTTCCTACGTCATTTCCGCATAAATCTTCGCGCGGGTCCGGTTCTGTATAGCCATTATCAATTGCTTCCTGTAAAATCTGGCTAAACGGAACGTCTTTGGCAGAGAAATTATTGAACAAATAACTCAGGGTACCGGAGAAAACGCCTTTTATTTTGGTGATATTTTCACCGGAAAGGTGTAATAGTTTTATGGTATCAATTAAAGGCAATCCCGCACCAACATTGGTTTCGTACAGGTAATTCTTCTGGTTTTCCGCCAATGATTTTCTCAGTTCCTTATAAAAACCATAGCTTAAGGTATTGGCTACTTTATTGGATGAAATCAGGTCAAAACTACTTTCAATCAGTGAAATATAATTTTCTACAAAAGTGGCACTTGCCGTATTATCAATTGCAATTAAGTTTTCAAGGTGGTGCTCGTTCGCGTAGGCAATCACATCGTCTATAGTATAGGCAATTCCGTTATTCTGAATCTCATTTTTCCAATCTGAAGTTACGCCTTTTTTGTTTAAAATTACTTTTTTGGAATTCGCAATAGCAAAAACATTCAGTTTAATTCCTTTACGTTTTTCAATGGCTGTAGTGGATTCTAATATCTGATTGATTAAAGTTCCCCCAACTAATCCATGACCAAAAATTGCAATGTTTATTTTTTTGGAAACTCCGAAGATTTCTCCGTGAATTACACTTAGTGCTCTGTTAAGTTCTGATTTCTTAACTACCAAACTCACGTTTTTACCGGTAACGGTGTTATTGAAGAGTATCGGAACAATTTTATTTTTGATTAATGCGGTGTAAGGTTTATGAAACGTACTTAGATCCTGTCCGATAATCGAAATCACCGAAACATTGTCTGTTACCGTAATCTGATTTACATCTTTGGAATAAAAGTCGTTTTCGAACTCTTTTTCTAATTCCACCATAGCAGTGGTCGCTTTGTCAGTGGCCACCACCAGCCCGATTCCTCTTTCTGAAGAACCCTGCGAAATGATACTTACACTGATATTATGATCCCCCATTACTTTAAAAATTCGGGCATCAACACCTGCTTTTCCTAATAATCCGCGGCCTTCCAGATTTACCAGCGAAACATTTTCAAGTACAGAAAGTGTTTTAATTCCTTCTTTTGTTGCATCTGAAGTAATTAATGTCCCTCTGTTTTCGTGATTAAACGTATTTAGAATACGCAACGGGATATTTTTTTCCAGTAACGGAATTATCGTTTTTGCATGCAGAATTGTCGCTCCGAAATTCGCCAGTTCATTCGCTTCGTTAAAAGACAAATATTCGATTTTTTTTGCGTCGGCCACCAAATCCGGATTTGCCGTGTAAATTCCGTCAACGTGCGTGAAATTCTGAAGTTCTTCTGCATTTAAATAATTGGCAATTAGCGAAGCGGTATAATTACTTCCGTTTCTTCCTAAAGTGGTCGTATCGTTATTGTTGTTGGAACCGATGAAACCAGTAACAATATTTACAGTTTCCCCGTTATGCTCCTTAAAATAATTGACCACATTTTTCTTCGAAAGCTGTTCTAAAGGCTGTGCATCACCAAATTTGGAATCGGTTTTCAGCAATTCCCTGGTGTCTACGAAATTGGCAGGAATCCCTTTTTCAAGCAAAATTGCAGTCAGTAATTTAGCTGATAGCAATTCGCCTTTGGATAAAATCTGATCTTTGATTTTGTTGCTGTAATCCCCTATTAAGCTGACACCTTCAAAAAGCTTGTCCAGAATATTAAACTCTTCCGATAAATCAACCTGTGGATAATCTGAAATCTGATAGGTTTTAAAACTTTCCAATAAGGGTTTGTAATTTCCGTTTTTAGAGGCAATTTTTAAAATATCTTCCAATTCATCAGTAGCATTTCCGCGGGCAGAAACGACAACGGCAATTTTCTCGCCCTGATTTATTTTTTCTGTGATAATCGAAACAACTTTGTTAAGTCCTTCTCCGTTTGATAACGATCTGCCTCCAAATTTTAATACTTTCATTTTATCTTTTTATTGTTTCTGCCTTAAAAATATCGGCAAGTAAATGGTCTAATTGTTTGTACTCGATTAAAAAAGCGTCATGTCCGTGTACGGAATCTATTTCGCTGTAATACACATTGTCTTTAATTTTTTTTAATTCCTGATAGGTTTCCCTATTCTCTTTTGCCGTAAAAAACAAGTCTGAATTGATTCCGATAATATGAATCGCAGCAGTTGTTCCCGAGAGCAATGTTTCAAAATCGGCAGTATTTCTGGTAATATCTATGGTTTTAAGCAATTGATTCATCAGTTTGTACGATGCTAACTGATATCTCTTTTGTAATTTTTCCCCGTGATGTGCCAGCCAGCTTTCTATGTTAAATATTGAAAGGTTAGTGTTGATTGTACGCTGAAATTTTTCTTTGAATGATTCCGGAGACCTGTAACACAACATCGCATGGATTCGGGCATCTTCTATGGGGCGTGATGAATTGTTCAGGATTTGTTCCTGTAAATAGCAGTTCGCGATCATCCAGTCTGTCGATTTCCAGTCTGTTGCAATCGGTATTAAATTTTGTGTAATATTTGGCTGCAGTGCCAGCATCTCCCAGGCAATTCCGCCTCCTACAGAACCACCGATAATCGTATGAACCTGTTCTGTTTTTAGTAGTTCAAGTCCTTTTATAAAAATTCGGGCAATATCCCTGGTGGTAAAATCCTGATAGTTTTCAATGATGAAAGAATCCGTTCCGTTACCCGGAACGTTAAAGGCCACTACGGTATAAATAGTGGTATCTATGGTTTTATCGGGTCCGATTAAGTCATTCCACCATCCGTTTTCACCGGTAACCTCAGCATTTCCTGTCAGGGCATGATTGACCAGAACGACAGGTGCAGTGTGTAATGGCAGACCGGCAATCGTAAAACTTAAGGGTAACGACGGGTAAACCGCACCATTTTCTGTGGTGAAATTCTGAATGTTTATAGGGTTTGGTATATTTTCCAATTTCAAATCTGTTGTATTATTGATTTGTATGAGGAAATATTAGAAAGAAAGTCCGGACGGAACCAGACAAATTCTTGTTGTTATCTTTCCACGGTTGGGCGTGGTAGAATGCAGCACCTTCTTCGAATTAACGAAGGGTTGCTAAGGATTCATCGGGTCTAATCCCTCGTCCTTTCTTTATAACATTTCAATACGTTTCTGAACTTAAAGGTGCAAATTAACTACTATTTTCTTAAACAAGCAAATTTATCTGAATTGATTCTTCAATTTCCTGAATATAATTCAATTCAAAACTACTGTACGCGAAAAATCACCGAACATTGCGCCCAGTAAAATTAAGCGGGATTTCCCCTATCTGCTGCTACTTTTCGATTTAAATGAAGAGTGTTTCATTTTCTTTAGAATACATCAAAAACAATAATGAATTTGGTGCTTTTTTTTCTGCGTTTTTATCTGTTTCCGTAATTCCAAAGCTTGGATGAGCCAATTCATTTACCGGCGGTGGCGGATTGTTTCTTTTTGCTCTAAGGCTTTTCAATGCAGAAAATTTCTTTGTAAGGAAGTTGAATGTGCTCATAATATTTAAGTTTAAGTAAGTTATCGTATTTTATTTTTATTATTTGTTTATTTAATTGTTACCCGGACCAAAAGGAATAAAAAAACCCTTTTGGATCAAAATACCAAAAGGGTTAAAAGTTTTTTACAACTCATATATTCTTTTAGTATCAACAGACGCATGCACAAATACGTGCGACGTTAAACATCTTGTTCATCTGTAGGGACTTATTCATCTGTGAATTATTTATTTTAAAAAATTTCTGCATTTGTATAAATTTAAAAAGCCTCTCAAAAATTTTGGGAGGCTTTGCTATATTTTTATTGTTTTTACAATCTTAAGCAATAAGCATCCCAACGGTTTTAACCGAAATGGCACAAAACATTTTGTAGACATTTAAATTCATTTGATTTAGTAGCTTTTGGGTTTAACAAATATGCAAATATTATTTTAAATACACAAATAATAATGAAGAATTTAATTACAAAAATCGTTAAAAAACATTCTTTTAACGTTAAAAATCATCTTACAAAAACAATTTTCACTATAAACAAGTTAAAACTTACAATTAAATCCTTTTTCTCTTTCTAATTTTTCTTCTCAAATCAGTTTATCAAAGAACATTTTTCAACTTTATTTACTGATCAGTAGCATCTTACAGCCAGACAGCTTCTTTATTTTTAATTTTCTCGGCTACTTTCAAAATATCCGTGATAATTCCGCGGGAGATTGCCTGCTTACAAGCTGACGCACTTTTGATTACAATCGGGACATCTGCGTACGACTGCGTAAAAATTTCAAAAATCGTATCCGATCCTTTCAATTGTCCAATTGCCGATGTTGCAGGTTCTGAAACTAACTTTACTTCCAGTGTGTTTTTCTGAACATCAAATTCACCTACATATCGGAGCACATGATTATCGGCCTGGGTGATTTTGGCAATCTTGAACGACCTGTCAATGGCATCCCTATTGAGTGTGCCGTTTTTCTCCAGGTGCTCTTCTTTTAGTAATGAAGTGATTTTTATGTCCGAAAGCTCAAAATCTTTCCCAATTTCCCTTGTCAGGATCAGTAATTTTCGCGCCGTATCATTTCCTGATAGATCTTCCCTGAAAGTAGAACGCATGAAACCTAAAAGACTCGCGTCTTTCAAGACCGCAGAAAACGCAGTTTCATCCGATGAAAAGCGATTGAAAACATAACTGAGATTATCTGAGAAAACGCCTCTTATTTTAGTGATTTTTTCCCCTGAATTATACAAATCCCTCAAAGTCTGTAAAACCGGAAATCCGGTATCGACCGAAGTTTCATATAAAAACTCCTTATCGTACTTTTTAAGATTCTCCCTTATTTCCTTATAAAGTCCAATGGGTAAGGTATTGGCTTTTTTATTTACCGCAACGATATTAAACCCGTTCTGAATTAAGGTATTGTAATGACTGATCAGTTCATCACTCGCCGTAGCATCAACTGCAATTAAATTTTCGAATTCATTTTCTTTGGCAAATTCAACAATATCTTCTACCCTGAACGGCACTGCCAGTTGAACAAAATTGGTTTCCCAGGCATATCCCACGCCTTCTTTCTCGAAAAAAGCAACGGTTGAATTCGTGATGATCGGAAAATGAAAATCAATGTTTTTGTTCTCAAGAAAAAACTCCTGACTTTCGATAATCTGATTAATTAAAGTGCTTCCGATATTACCGATTCCGAAGAGGATGATATTTATTCTAAGCTTTGACATAATTTTAATTTTTAAAAACCATTTTCAGGTTAAGTAACCACATACAAATGATACGTTCCGTGAAGTAAAGCAAGCCCCATTTTAAATGAACTTATCATACTTTTTATGGTTCAAATTTTATTTTCCAAACCTTTATGATGAACGTTTTTTATAAAAAATCACCTCTAGCAAAACTCACATTGCTAAAGGCAATTTTTCAAACAAAAAACAAAAAAACCTAATTTTTAACACTGTATTGCGATTGCGTAACGCTTGCAAAAACAGTTTGCAGATCGGCAATTAAATCCTCGATATCTTCGATTCCGACAGAAAGACGAACCAAATCTTTAGAAACTCCCGTCTCTAATTGTTCCGCATCTGTCAATTGCTGATGTGTAGTGCTTGCCGGATGAATAATCAGTGATTTGGTATCACCGATGTTCGCCAAAAGAGAGAATAATTTTGTTTCGTCCACTACTTTTTTAGCAGCATCGAAACCTCCTTTTAATCCGAATGTAATAATTCCGCTTTGTCCTTCGGGAAGATATTCCTGGGCCAGATCAAAATATTTACCGGATTTCAGACCCGGATAGTTTACCCAGACCACTTCGTCCTGTTGCTCCAGCCATTCGGCCAGAGCCAGGGCGTTTTCGCTGTGTTTCTTAATGCGGATGGGCAATGTTTCTAATCCCTGAATGATCTGAAAGGCATTAAACGGGCTCAAAGCCGAACCAAAATCACGTAAACCTTCTATTCTTGCTTTTGCAATGAAAGCCGCATTTCCTAACGCTTCATGGTACACCAGCCCGTGATATCCCGCAGAAGGCTCTGTGAATTCAGGGAATTTTCCGTTAGACCAGTCAAAAGTTCCGGCATCAATAATAACACCGCCTAATGAGGTTCCGTTTCCTGAAATATATTTGGTCAGCGAGTGAATGACGATATTTGCCCCGTATTCGATTGGTTTCAGCAAATAAGGAGTCGCCACGGTATTGTCTACAATAAAGGGCACTTTGAAGGCTTTGGCTTCTGCCGAAATCGCTTTCAGATCCAATACATCCAATTTTGGATTCCCTAAGGATTCTACAAAGAAAGCCCTGGTATTTTCTTTTGCCGCTTTGGTGAAGTTTTTGGCATCGGACGGATCAACAAATGTTGTTGTGATTCCCAATCTCGGCAAAGTCACTTTTAATAAGTTATAGGTTCCGCCATACAAGCTATTTGACGCTACAATATGATCGCCTGCTTTTAGCAAAGTCAGGAAAGTGGTTGCAATTGCTGAGGCTCCGGAAGCAGTCACAACCGCTGCAATTCCGCCTTCAAGCGCTGCCAGTCGTTGTTCTAAAATATCATTTGTCGGATTGTTTAACCGGGTGTAGATAAATCCGGCTTCGGCTAGACCAAATAAATTGGCTGCATGGTCCGAATTATTAAATACATAAGAGGATGTCTGATAGATAGGAACTGCTCTGGTTCCGCCATTTTTAGTAACATCATGTCCTGCGTGCAGTGCGTTTGTTGCAAATTTTTGTGTGCTCATGATTTCGTATTTTTTTATATTGTTAAATCGTATGTTGACTTGTGATTGGTTTATTTTAATTCGAAGATTTTCCTCCCAGTTCATAAATTTGAAACAGTACTGCCTTCTGGTTTCTTAAAGACTCTTCACGGCGTGGCGTTTTTACTGTTTGTGTATCTTTTACTGAATTGATATTTTGTGAATCGGTATCCGATAATCACTGTATTGTTGCTGAATTTCTATTGGTTGTTTTCATGAGTATATATTTTTTTTAAATGTTGAAATAAAAAAACCCTTTTGGCTGGCTGACCAAAAGGGTTTATAGTTTTAACTATAACAAAGATTTATCTTTCACTTTTGGCAACAGCAGATCGGGGCGCATTTACGCATCATACAACATATCATTCTTTTGTCTGCAATTGTTTTCATTTTATAAATGGTATTAATTTAAAAACAGTTATTTTTAATTCTATTAATTTGATAGAGTAAATATAATAACTATTTCCTAACCACCAAACAGAAATGTATAATTTAACATTTAAAAAAGAATTCAGCATTGAAAATTCTTCTGAAATCCTTTGTAAACCCCTTTCAGATCAGGCTTTGTACCATTTTGACGGGAAAGAGTTTTTTTTTGCTTAAAATTTAAAACTCAGACGTGCAAAACCAAATCTTCCGTTTAATCCGAATTGGGAAACCGCTCTGGAGTACGCAAACTGATTGGCATTTGTTAAATCTGTGCTTGGAGCGGGTGACAATGTCGGAGTGGTGTTTGTAAAGGCCGGAGTAGACGGATTATTTCGGTCCGGATAAACATCACCTATATTATTAACCCCAAGCGTTACCCTGAATTTTTCACTGATCTGATATCCGAAAGATAAATCGGTTACAATTTTGGCACTGTATTTCGGATGTTCATACACGGACGAAAACCCGTCTAGGTTTACATCTGTTGCTCCGGGATCGGTTACTTTTCCAAAATAACTGTTTCGTAAATAAATATCCAGTTTTTTGATATTGAAAGTCGTTGTCAAATTAGCTTTCAGTTTCGGAATGGCTTCTTCTAAATAAACCCTGCTCGATTCCGGAAAAAAGGAATATTTAAACGGTTCTCCGCCAGCCTCAAGAATAGATTGCGGCACATTTAAATTCCCTACTCTTTTCGTTTCATTATAACTGATGGCAAAATCATTTCTGATGGTGAAATCCTGAATCACATCGTATTTCTGGGAAATCACCACATCTACTCCTTTTGTCTCCGAGTTGATTCCGTTGGTCCAGAAAGAGGCTCTTTCTACTCCTTTCAAATCAAATGCTTCCTGGAATAAGGTTAAAGCTTCTGCCTGTTCCGGTGATGTTGCCCCGCCAATTTGCGCATCTGTCGGTCTTGAATATTGTCCCGTTAAAACAATCCTGTCATCGATTCTTGTAAAATAGGCATCTGTAGCAATCGTAATATTGGCATCCGGAATTTTGAATGTAAATCCTGTACTTATACTTTTAGATTTTTCGGGTTTCAAATTTTCTACGCCAATACTTTTTGCCGCATCGGAGTCATTTGTAAAATACCCGACCTGATAAGGCGATCCGTTAATAAACTGAGTAGAACTGGCTTCGAAATATTTTTGCTGCAACGACGGTGCCCTGAATCCGGTCTGTCCGGAAACTCTCCAATTGATAAAGTCATTTAATTTTAAAAGGGAAGCCAGTTTAAAAATCACCGTATTTCCAAAATCCGAATAGTTCTCAAAGCGAGCTGCTCCGTTTAAAAGCCAGTTTTCTGTGGGGTTGAGTTCTAAATCGACATAAGCTGCGACGCTTTTTCTGTCTTTTTCTTTAGCATCTGCAGGCTGAAAACCTGAAAATCCCTGCGCTCCCGCTCCACGTTTGTTTCCGAAAAAATCGGTCACAATTAACGGTGAAGTTGTTGGTAATGTACCGGGAACAAAATTCCCGTTTACATCATACAATCCGTAAGAAGCTTGTTCTCCGGTTTTGATCTGGTAATTTTCATATCTGAATTCCCCGCCAAAGGCAACGTTCAGACCTTCTAAAACATCTAATTTCTTTGTGAAATCCAGGTTGGTGGTACTCTGTAAAAACGAAACCTTACCGGCATCAAAACTAGTGGGTGATGCGGTTCCCAAAGTGGCATTGATCGTGTTGTTGACACCATATTTAAAAGAGTTGGTTCCAAGATTTGAACTAATATCGGTATCAAATCCGAACAACTGCGTGGTCACTCCTACTGCGGCGGAAGCATCTAAAATGTCTGATTCTATTTCCGGTAAAAATCCATTGGAATACACTTGCGTGAAAGTTCCCGAACCATTTGGAAGCCTGTTGAAAGCATACGATTTTCCGTTTCTGTATGAAACGCCCCCAAAAGAATACAGTGATGTCAGCGCTGTTAAAGGATATTTCGCATTATAATACAATTGTCCCGTAGCCAGTTCTGACTGACCAACGCTCATATTATAATCGCTTCTCTGCTGACCTCTGTAATTGAGTTCGTTATTCGTAACATCAAAGTTCAAGGCAGTCTGAATCTGGGCAATTGTAGATGCGGAAGCAATAGCGGTCTGCTGTGCAGGTGTAAAGTAACTCACCTGTGGCGCGTATTGCTGTAAAGTGCTTATAATCTGAGCTGAATTGGGTGTTGTGTTAATATTGGTGAACAAAGAATTGACCTGCACTCCATTTTGAGCCGCCCTGTTTTCTACCGCATTGTAGGCATTAAAAATAGCATTATTCCTGATTCCGGCGCGGCTTGTGGACTGTCTGGTAACAGCGCTTCCCGTAAAATTCAGGTAACTTCCTGCTTTGCCCAAAGAGGTGCCGTAGTTTAAATCTAACTGCAGCGATTGCCCGTCACTTCCGCCTTCAAAATTATTCGAACCGGAGGATAAATTCGCTCCGTACTGGATATCGCCTGAAACATATTTGGCATTCTTTTTCAGTACAATGTTAATGACTCCGGCAATAGCATCAGAACCATATTGCGCGGCAGCTCCGTCTCTTAAAACTTCAATTCGCTCAATCGCATAAGACGGGATCGCGTTTAAATCGGTACCTACAGAACCTCTTCCCGGAGATCCGTTTATGTTTACGAGAGCACTGGTGTGTCTTCTTTTTCCGTTGACCAGAATTAAAACCTGATCGGGTCCCAAACCTCTTAGTTGTGCCGGATCTACGTGGTCTGTCCCGTCTGCAGTAGACGTCGGATTACTGGTAAAAGACGGTGCTACATAATTTAAGATTTGTGTGACACTGGTTTGCGGAGCGCCTTTGGTTATTTCTGAAATATTAAAGACATCAACAGGAACAGGCACATCTGTTTTTACCCTGTTTTTACTTCTGGAACCTACGATGGTCACTTCAGACAATTCGTTGTTTTGTAAAGTATCCTTTTCTGTTTTATTGTCCTGCGCATACAATCCGGATAATGTCGCTAAGCCAAAAAGCACTATTAATTTATTTTTCATTTTATTTAACTGGATGTTATTATTCTGGTTTATAATTAGTTTTACTTATTTCTTTCTTACAATTTCGGGCAAAAAAAAAACCTCTGCAGCTTGGCAGAGGTTCTTTATATATAGTTTAAAAATAATCTACAATAGTCTCTCTGCGGAAGTTTCCGGCATCATACAAGACATATTCTTAGAGATTGATTTCATTTTTTCTTACATTTTCTTCCGGCAAATTTGAGAACTTTTTTTGGAACTGCCAAAGAAAATTCTAAAAATATTTCTATTACCCTATCAAAGTAGTATGTTATGTTAAATTTATCTGTATTAAAATAAAAAAAACATCAGTTTAATTTGCAAATCAAAATGGTTTTATACCTTTGCACGCGAATACAGAGGAAAAATTTGAACTGATTGCAACCTCTTCATAATGAAATGGTTCGTTATGAATACTGAAACGTTTTTGTTTCGGTAGTAAAAAATGCTAAAGCAGACATTCTCCTTTAGCCTTTTTTAGCAATTTTTTTACCTCGCTTAATTTTAATTTAATAAATTATTATGGCTTATTTATTTACGTCAGAATCTGTTAGTGAAGGGCATCCAGACAAAGTTGCAGATCAAATTTCGGATGCATTAATCGACAACTTTCTGGCATTTGATGCTAACTCAAAAGTAGCATGCGAAACTTTAGTTACAACGGGTCAGGTAATTTTGGCCGGTGAAGTAAAATCAAATACCTATCTGGATGTTCAGCAAATTGCTCGTGAGGTAATCCGTAAAATCGGTTACACTAAAAGTGAATACATGTTTGAAGCGAATTCTTGTGGAATTCTTTCGGCTATTCACGAACAGTCTGCCGATATTAATCAGGGTGTTGACAGAGCCAAACCAGAAGAGCAGGGTGCAGGAGATCAGGGAATGATGTTTGGTTACGCCACTAACGAAACCGAAAACTACATGCCACTGGCACTTGATTTATCTCATAAACTATTACAGGAATTAGCGATCTTAAGACGCGAAAACAAAGAAATCACGTATTTGCGTCCTGATGCAAAATCGCAGGTTACTTTAGAATATAGTGATGACAATAAGCCAACCCGTATTGATGCGATCGTAATTTCGACTCAACACGACGATTTCGAGGAAGAAGCTACTATGCTGGCTAAAATCAAAAAAGACATTATCGAGATTTTGATTCCAAGAATCATTGCTAAAAACCCGGCTCACGCTCATTTATTCAATGATAAAATTCAATATCACATTAACCCAACAGGAAAATTCGTAATCGGAGGACCTCACGGAGATACTGGTTTGACAGGAAGAAAAATTATCGTGGATACTTACGGTGGAAAAGGTGCTCACGGTGGTGGTGCTTTCTCCGGAAAAGATCCGAGTAAAGTAGACAGAAGTGCGGCTTATGCTACACGTCATATCGCTAAAAACTTAGTAGCTGCCGGTGTTGCTGACGAAATCTTAGTACAGGTTTCTTACGCTATTGGTGTTGCTGAGCCAATGGGTATCTTTATTGATACTTACGGAACTTCTAAAGTAAACTTAACCAACGGTGAAATCGCTAAAAAAGTAGAAGCTATCTTTGATATGCGTCCTTACTTCATCGAACAGCGTTTGAAATTAAGAAACCCTATTTACAGCGAAACGGCTGCTTACGGACACATGGGACGTACGCCGGAAGTGGTAACGAAAACTTTTTCTGCTCCGGGAGGACATGTAAAAACAGTTACTGTTGAGTTGTTTACCTGGGAAAAACTTGATTTCGTAGATAAAGTAAAAGCTGAATTTGGATTGTAAATTTAGATTTTTAGACTGTCTTAGATTCTTAGACTGACTTAGATTTTTTGACAATCTTTACTCTTAAATATAAAAAAGCCCGATTTCTAAAATTTAGAAATCGGGCTTTTATTTTGCCTAGAAAGAAGGTTAGAATCTTATAAACAATATCCTTTTAGCCTCACTGCCAACGACCAATTATCTCACCACTACACCAATTATTTCAGCGTTGTGCCGCTTATTTCAACGTTACAAATTCTCCTGTACTATAGAATTATATTCGCAGAAGAAATAATCAAAGTAACTGATGTAAAATGAGCGAAATAGAGTTACCTCCGCACCAAATTCTCTCTGCAAGTGAGATAGAAAAAAAAATAGGCAAACTTCCGCCAGAATCCCGATATTATCTTTATGGCGATGAAGATGAAGAAGATGAAGATGATACAGAATATCCTGATATGCTGTATTTTGAAGGGGATATCACTCTTTCTGAAAGTCAGCTTAAAGCCTTAGAAAAAGAGAACTATCATTTTAACATTGCAGTAAAAGGCAATTTTACCCTTGAAGGACATTTTTATACCGGTTGCAATAATTTATGGGTGAGTGGTAACTTTTATTGCGACTCCCTGACTAATGCTGAATCTTTAAGAGTGAAAGGAAAAATCATCGCCCGTTATTATGTTTTTTTTTTATCCGATGATGATGAAGCATTAAGGAGCACTTCTAAATTAAAAATTGAAACCCCCTATATCTTTTCGTGGTTTTATGATTTATCTAATATTACATTAAATCGTGACGCCATTGTTTTTATCTTGTGTGACGAAGACGATTATGAAGAGATGGCTTTAAAAAACTTTTGCTTTTACTGGCATGATGAAATTTTTGCCCTAAAACCTGAATTATTATATACAATTGATAACCCAGGCCATGATGCTATTATATGGGATTTTAAGATCCTATATAAAACCCTGCAAAAAGGCGAAAGCATATTCATAGAGGGCCTTGATCCTAATTCCTTACTTCTTGAAAAACAAGCCGAAGAATATGAACGCTTAGATCGCTACAAAGAAGCTTTTGCGATACGCAAACAACAATTAAAATTATCGCCAGCCTACTATACTGCGTGGTATAACGCAGGAATGCTACTTTATAATCTTGGAGCTTATGAGCAAGCCATCCCTTATTTTGACAAAGCAGCCAATCTCTTTCCGGAAGAATTTAAAATTTTCGATAATAATGCTCCCGTTTTTAGTGCTTTTGCAAGAGTACGTCTCGGCCAATTAGACGAAGCCCTAAAATGGGCTGATTTTTCTATAGACAAAAATGAATATGCTACGCTGGACTTATCTTATCGTGTACGTGCAGAAGCTTATATCCTGAACGAAGATTGGGATAAAGCAAAAGCTGATCTGGATATTGCATTGAAATTAGAATATGACCAAGAAGGCTCTTCTAATTGGCTCATGGGCCTGGTATACCATCATTTTGGAGATGCACAAAATGAACACAAATACCATGAATTGGCTAAAAAAGCAGACAAAACTTTAGAAGCAAATTATCAAACACACCGTAACACCGATTTTTTTTACCAGACAGCTATTAAGGTAGACTGGCTGGATGAGGAGATTGAAATAGGAGAGATTATTAAAGATGCCGACTATTGGGCACATTTTTTAGAAGAAGGAGGTTATGGCCAACTTAAAGAAGTGCCTGAAGAGTTTAGAACTCTGGATATTTGTCTTAAGATAATAAAAGGCACTCCCTCTCAAAACTATGTTGCAAATGCCAAATATTTCCCAAAAGATCTACTTACAACTACCGAGCTTATCGAAGCTTTGTTGGAACAGGGTATTCATAACCTTCGTTATATCCCCAAAAATTGCATCACCAAAGAACTTTTATTAAAATCAAAAGGCACGTTTTGCAACCCTCAAAACATTCCGGAAAAATTATGGGATCATGAATTGTGTAATTGGGCGGTCTCTGCTACCGGCAATTTGAACGAATTACCACAACGTTTATTAAATTATGATTTATGTCTTAAAGCGGTTCAATTTCATCAATATGCTATACGTTATGTTCCGGACTGCTATCGTAACGAACAAATGTACCTTACAGCAGTGGCCTACTCTCATGATAGAAACTATGATATTCCATCTAAATATTACCGTCCCGAAATGATATGCAAAGCTATCGATATTAATCCTATGGCTATCGATACTCTTCCTGGTAACTACATTGATGAACTTGTATTTAATCATGCTAAACAAAAGATTGATCCTGATATATTTGCTCCATTAGCCCATAAACATGGTGTGAATTTTAGGGAACATTTCGATCGCCCAACATTAAAAGAGGATTGTTGGGAAATATTCTGGGATGAAAAATTAATACTAAACGAACTTTCGAAAAAATTTAGCGAAATTTCTGGTGACGATATTCCTGAAAAAAAATACACTCAGGCCATTGCAGATGCTGTTTTTAAAAATAATCCTTATGATTTGAAATACATTCCCAGAAAATTTATTTCGGCAGAAATGGCAGCACAAGTCTTAAGGAAACGCAATCCTTCAGCAAACTTTCCAACTATTGATTTCTTTTCTAAAAGTGTCCAGGAAGTTATTCGAAGTTACTCTGATTTAAATGAATAAAGCGAAATTAAAAATAACAACTCTAAAGGAGTAAAAGGGCTAATAAGTCAGAATAAATAAGGCTGTCATAGATTCTTAGACTGTCTTAGATTTTTAGAATGTCTTAGATTTTTAGATTGTTGGATTTTTTTACAATCTTTACTCTTAAATATAAAAAAGCCCGATTTCTAAAATTTAGAAATCGGGCTTTTATTTTATGAATTGAAAGCGACTTTATCTTTCCAGTTTCACATTCGGCAATGTTTTAGGACGAGCAGCATCGTTCGATAAAATCCAGCCTGTGCGGTACATCCACTCGGTCATTTTATGCAGTTTTACGTAATCGATATTCTCCGATTCATCCATTGGGGTGTGGTACTGGCTGTGCAGCACACTTGTAAAAAACACAGACGGAATTCCCCTGCGCGCATAGGGCAAATGGTCGGAACGGAAGTAAAAATATTCCGGATGCTCCGGTCTGTCCCAAAGTTTATCGAGATCAAATTTTGGGCCTTCGTCGTTGGCTTTTTTGGCAATCGCCACTAAGTCTGAGGAATTTTCATGTGGCGAACTGGATCCTAATAAAGCGGCCTGATTGACGTTGTTTCTTCCAATCATATCTCCGTTTAATACCGCAACAATGTCTTTCTCGGGAACGGTTGCATGTGCGGCGTACCATCTGGATCCTAACAAACCACGCTCTTCAGAACCGTGAAATACAAATAAGGCGGTTCTTTTTCCCGGTTGTTTTTTATACGCTCTTGCAATCGCAAGCATCGCCACACAAGTACTGGCATTATCGTCGGCTCCGTTGTAAATGGAATCCTGACCGTATTTTTGTCGTATCCCGTCGTGATCCTGATGTCCACTAAAAAGAACGTATTCGTTTTTCAGTTTAGGATCTGTCCCTTCTATTTTCCCTACAACATTTACCGAAGGATATTTATACGTTTCCGAAATTACTTCTGCTGATAAAAGGTCTTTGGTACTTTTCAGGTATTCCAGCTGATCGCCATGTACCCAGAAAACAGGCATGGCAGCGCCAATTTTATCACGGAAACCTTCAATTCCGTAAACGCCTCTTGTCATTTGCGGTTCTACCTGTGACCAACTTTGTTCTGCTAATTCATCGGCTACAAAAACGACGGCTGCGGCTCCTTTTTTAACCAATACATCATAATATTTAGTTCGTACAAGGCCCGGATAACGCCTGTCAAAAAGCGAAATATCATCTGCAATTCCTTCTTTCGAAGCTAACAGAATAACGGCTTTTCCTTTAAGGTCTGCTTTTTCAATATCTTCTTTTGTTGCTGCTCCTAAATATACTAATGGTGCCTCAACTTTGGTATTTGTGGTTTCTGCTACCAGGACTTCTTTCCACAATTTAAATTCTTTTTGCCCAATTTTAAATTTCGTGTTTGGCGTGACCTGATGCCTGTACATGTCAAAAAACTGAAAATAGGTCCCGTCATCACCTGCCGGAGCCATTCCGGCCTCTTTGGCTTTATTGGCCAGCCACATCGATACTTTTAATTCATCGAGTGTTCCGGCTTCACGGCCATTGAAGTGGTCACCAGCCATCTGGTACATATCGGTCCTAAGGTCTTTTTCAGTAATTGCCGTAATTAAAGGTTTTTTGATGGTTTGGGAGAAAGCAATTCCTCCACAGATCATCAAACCTAAGATCATTTTGTTTTTCATACGTTTTCATTTACTCTTTCAAACTTACTAATTTAAAGCCAAAAAATAACTCCGTATACACAAACCGCAAAATATAGGACCTAAAAAAAGCCTTTGAATAGTTCAAAGGCTTTCTAATTTTTAATCGGTTTTGTTTTTAGTACGTTCCGTTTTGCATTTTTTCCAGTACTTCTTTCATGTCGTTTAATGTATCCGGTTCATAAACGGTAGCGGAATATTGCAATGCTTTTTTCTGTAATTCGATTGCTTTCTCTTTTTGTCCGTCTTTGTAATACAGCTGCGCCAGCGTATCTAAATAATACGGATTGTTTTTCGTCACAGCCAGGCTGTATTCCGACCATACAATTGCTGATTTAATAAAAGCTGCATTTGCAGGTTTCTCTACCACAGACCAGGCTGCCGTATTTGCCAGATTAGAATGATAGTCTTTAAATGAACTCCATCCGTTATAGGAATACTCGGAATTGGCATCGATTGTCGCAAACAACTGATCTAAGGTCTCGATTACATTTCCTTTCTCAGGAGCTAAATAAGTATTAAAGTATGTACTGAATTCTTTTAAGAAAGTCGTATTATCGGCACTTTCCTCAGTGTCCTGGCTCAGGTAGGCAAAATAATTTTTATAACATTCAAACCCGCCTTTTCCGATTGCAATTAATTTTTTGTAGGTCGAAATTATCTTATTCTGATTGGCAGTTCCTTCAACACCTTCCTGCGAAACATAACTGTTTATTTGTAAAGCAGATGAAATATCAGCGCTTAAGTTCGTAACGGTCATAGCCGGTACAGCCGGATCAACAGCTTCTGTTTTCGCTTTTTCGATAGCATCGTAATGTTTGATTAAATAATCTATAGAAAGAAAGTCCGTATCATTCAAAACCCGGTCTTCTTTGAAAAACTGTTTAGAAAAACCCTGATTTTTAATTTCTCTCAAAATGGTTTCTACCAAAAGCATATTGGGTTTGGTATCTTTTTGATGGGCTTCTATTAATTTTTTCCAGGTCTGCATCACCTCTTTTTTATCTAAGGCCACTTTTGGAAGTTTAAAATCGGCTGCATTGTTTTCTGCAACAACAGCTACATCATAATCCGCTTCATAATCGTACGGCAATTCGAGTACCGCCGCCCTGTTAAAAGTGGCAATTAGCTCTGTATCTGTAGTTTTTTTATTTTTTACTATTTTATTAAAAGCACTGAAAGCATTGACACGCTGTACTTTTTTACAAAAATCATCATAGTAATTGAATTTGGATTTTTGATCATTTAAAGTCGATTTCGCACTCGTCAGAACATCTCCGTCCCCATTTAAAATAATGACACCCGGGTTGTCATTAATTTTGTTGGCCTTCAGCCATTTTTTATCGTCTGCAGTCGCCAGATAATAATTAAAGATATCGTACTGCGGATCATAAACGTCATACATATTGTAGCCCACCTGTTCTTCCTGCTCTTTTACAAAAGCATCAAAATCAGCTTTTGCAGCTGGATTTTTACTGTCTGTATACACTACCAGAAATTTTGTGTTTGTCTTTTTAGTTGCAGCAATGGCTTCTTTTAAGCTGTTTTCAATTTTAAATTTAAAATTAATTTTAGGAGAAGCATAAGCACTGTCAACAGTAACTACCGTGCTATCCACCGCTACGTCGTAATCGTCAGTACCCGCAACATCTTTCCCCGGATAAGTCCAGTTTGTAATGTTTTGCTTTTCAATCGCAATAACGCCGGGAGTCGTTTCGGGCTGGGTTTCTTTATCGTTCAAAAAAAGAATCGGATCTTTTCCTCCGGGACCAAAAATTTTGAGGTTTTTTGTTTTCTGATCGTATAGGCCTGAAATCTTTAAATCCCCTAAAACATCCAGCTCGTATTTAATAGTTATTTCCGAAACATCTTTTGGCAAAGCGTATTTATACAGTTTTGTTTTTTCCGTTTCATATCCTTCCAAAACCAAATACAGGTAATCAGCTTTGTCAATTTCGAATGCTACATCTATATTTTTCCAATCGGGATCTTCCTTGGTTTTTATATCTGACAGTTTTTGATACTGAACTGCTTCAGATCCTTTTTGGGTTCCGATGTAAAATGGATTATAAGAAGGATCTAAGAATTTAATTTTAATTTTTTTCGCTTTTTTATCACTTGCGAAAGTTAAACTGAAAGTGTCATCTGTTTTTCTATTTTGAGAAAACAATAATGAATCTCCTTTAATATTGTAATCGCCGGAATAAAATACCAATTCGTATTTCCCGTCATCCAGTAAATTTAATTTGATTTTTTGCCCTTTGTTTGTTGAGATATAAGTTCCTTTTTCAATACTTTTTGTCTGAGAAAAAGAAACCGATAGTAAACAAAAAAACGCGGAGAAACTCCATATAAAATTGCGCATGCTTAGCTTTTTTGGTTGTTAATACTAAACACAAAGATATTTTATTCTTATTACAAATAGACCAACAAATATTTAATTTTTAGTAATCAAAATACTATAAGTTGTATTTCATCGAAAAGATGATGTAGCGTGGCTGAACGGTGTATTGTGACACTCTTGTAGAAAACTGGGAAAAGTTGTCATCGTTAAGATACCTTGTATTTAGCAGATTTGTCGCCGCAATTTTATATTCCCACTTGCTGTCTTTTTTCTGGTAAATTAAACTGGCACTTAAAAAATCGTATTCATTGTCCACTGTTTTGCCTGAATTGTAGTAATGATAAAATTCGTACTCGGAAACAAATGCAAAACTTTCTAAAAAGTAATAATCCAATCGCGCAAAAGGCTTATCGGTATAAAAAGTCGCACCGCTGTATTTGTTAATCAAAAGATTGTAACCCAATTCAATATTCGGCAGTTTTTTATAGTTTGTTGATGCCTGAACCGTATAACTTTGTACAAAACTTTCTGTTGTTCTTAATTCATCATTTTGAATGTTATTAAATTTTGACCAGTTAAGACTTGCACTTGCTGATGCCTTATAATTTTTTAAAAATGATCGACCGTACGCCCCCATACCTGAAAAAGTTTCATCTGCTAAGTTAGAATTGTATGGAACTGAAGACTGGTTAATCCCATCAAACTTAGCCTCTGTCTTAATAGCATCTACCTTTCTTGTATAAGTTGCGTTGGCAAAAATGTTCTCAAAATTGAACATATTGTATTTAAAATAGCGAAGCGAATGTACTTGTGAGGTTGCATTTTCTAAATAACGATTTCCTCGAAACAAACTGCTGTAATCTGACAAAACGTAACCAGCAGCTAACTGATTAATATCTGTAAAATCATTATTCAAAGAGAAATTATAAGTCAGTGTTTCTGATTTTTTGATTTGATACAGAGCAAAGAAATCCGGTAATATTTTGGTGAAATTCTGCGAATAATCTGTTCCTGACTGCACATTTTTCATCGAATAAGAATGTACACTAAATCCTGGTGTTAAAGTAAATTTCCCAGTCAAAATTTTATAGTGGAATCCCATAAAAGCATCTTTAAAACTGTAATCTACACCATTATTATTTTCAGGATTATTCAAATCATTTCTGGTGCCATCATCCAGCATTTGAAAGATATGAGAATTGAAATTTTGATACGAATATGTATTTCCTAAAGTAATATTGAAGTTGCTTTTGGGTGTTACCATATAATAGTAATCCAATTTTGCATCGAGTTTATTGGTTTTTACAAAGCGATTTTGGTTATAATCATTTCTGGATTGTGCTGGATCTGTAACATACCCTGACAAAGCAAAAGGAAGGGTTTGCAAATTGGCATTATAAAACGGATTTTCGTCCTGATACAAATGCTGCATTTCAAAAGCAAAAATATTTTTATCGCTTTGTGTATAATACAAACTCAAGTTCTGATTGACAGAGGTCGGATTTTGTTTTTTTGTTGTAAAAATATTTTCTGAAGTCGCAACATCCTGCACAATCTGCTCTCTAAACAAATCTGAGTATTCTTCCTGTTTTGTCAATTTGGTTAAAATATCATAATCAAACTGAAATTTATCGCTTGGTTTATAAGTCGAGCTTAATTTAAAAAGACCTAAATTATTCTTTTGACTTGTAATTTCGTCACGTCTCTGCTGATCTCCGGAATCTAAAATCGTAGTCTGTGATTTGGTTTCCAAATCTGTTTTTGAAGTAGAAAGAATTCCGAAACCGCTTAAATTCCATTCTTTCGTTGGCGAATAGGAGAAATTAGTTGCACCAAATTTTGTTTCAATTTCCTTCGCGCGATTGTTTCGTAAAATCGAAATCCCCAAATCGTTTGATGATACATTAAAATTACTGCCGCCTTTTTTCATCATGTTCTTAAACCCTCCGCTGAACTTAAAATAATCCTGGGCTGTAAGTGGCAGTTCCCCGATATTATTAAAATTGGTGATTAGGTTAATGCTGTATTTCGGACTGTAATAAAATAACTTGGGATTTATAATATACCGGCTGTCCAGTTCGCCGACTCCGGTTCCGGCTGTCATGTCTCCAAACCAGAAGTTCTTTTTCCCTTCTTTCAGTTTAATGTTCATAGCGACATTATCCTGATCGTTTTCGAGCCCTTTCAAAGCGCCGACTTCGTTATAATTTCGCAAAACCTGAACTTTGTCGATGGCATCTGCCGGAATATTTTTGACGCCCAATTTGGTGTCTCCGTCAAAAAAATCTTTGCCTTCCACCATTAATTTCGAGACTTTTTTGCCCTCTACTTCTATTTCTCCGTCGGCATTTACCTCAACACCGGGCAGTTTTTTAAGAATATCTTCGAGTTTCTTTTCGGTTCCGGATTTAAACGAATCGGCATTATACACAATGGTATCGCCTTTTATCGAAACAGGCATTTCGCGTACAATTTCAACATCATCCAGTTCAATTCCGGAGCCATCCATTACGATATTCTGCGCTATGTTTGCGGTTTGTGTAGCAATTGTAATTTCCTTTGATTTCATTCCGAGGTAACTCACCTTAATGACATAAGAACTATTAGGTTTCAGGGTTAACTGAAACTTACCTTTATCATTGGTAATCCCATAGGAATCCATTGCTTTTGTGGCGGAATTTACAGCCATAATATTGGCCATTTCCAACGGATTTTTCTGTTCGTCCTGAATAAAACCTTCAAAACGGACGCTTTGAGAAAATGAAATACAGCTAAATAAAAAGGCGCAGAAACAAAGTATTTTGTTCATGAAGATAAAATTAGAATAAGTAATTTACGGGAAAGATATTTTTTATCTTCCTCTCATGATTGCAGGTCCGGACGAGCCTCCGCGGTTCATCTCTCTGAATTCCTCCATTTTTTTCATTACCGTTTCATCGTATTCCTTTTGTGAAACCACTTTCCCTTTTGTAGATGCTTTTATGGTTGCTTTCTCTTTAGCGTTCAAAACAATTTTAGAACATAAAATGGTGGTTCTTCCATCGTTTACTTCCAGAATTAAACCAGGCAATCCCCAATAATTTTCAGGGCCCTGATTTACCGGGATTTCCGGCGAATACCAGGCTGTCACTATAATTTCTTTTGGCATTTCGAAATTATCTTCAAAATTGGTTTTCGTTTCTCCGGAAGTCTTTTTCGGATCATCCTTTTTTTCTTCAGGTTTTTTGTCGTCTTTATTTTTAGGCCTGAAATTTCTAAAATCCGTTTTGCTGGCTTCTTTTACAGCCGTTGCTCTATAACAGGTATACCCGCCAATTTGTTTGGTTTCAGGTTCCAGTTTCCAGTTTAGTTTTGGCAAAGAATCTGTTACGAGAAATTCCTTTCCCATAAATTCTTTATCAACTGTATAGGATTTTGTTTTTACATCTTTATAGAAAGTTCCGCCGCCACCCATGAAAGAGTTGAACATGACACGCATTCCGCCACCCTGTTGTCCCGGAGTTTCCAGTTTTTCTTCTTCTTTATAAACAGAAGCCGATTTGTCAAAGTTCAGGATAAAGGTTTTCTCGAGCATTTTTTTCATTCGCTCTTCGATGCTTTTCTGCATCTCAGGTGTAATATCCCGGTTGCCTCCTCTCATTCCTTCAATTTTAGGAGCCTGGGTTTTTGACTCGTAAACAGCCATTCCCTGAAAATCCTTCTGTGCGTGCAATTGGGTAAAAGCGAACATCAAAAACAAACAGTAGTATATATTTTTCATTGGTTTTTTTATAAAGTTAGGCAATCTTATAAAGTTACATTCAAATGTATCATTAATTTTAAAAAGGTGAAAATTAAATATATAAACACCTTAAGGCTATCGACAGAATGAACTATTAATCAGACTATTGGAAATCATAAAGGTTTAAAGTCAAAATACGGTCTGCTTTACCGGTTTCTGTGATAGTTTTTGTAATTTGGCTGTTCACAAACCCAACCATCATGAGCAGAACGTTGCGCCATTTTTTATTTATTCTTTTTATTGGCTGTTGCTCCCCGGTTATTTTGGCACAAAATCAAAAATCAAAACCTGATGCTATTTCCCGTTTTAACACAGATGCAGATGAATTTTCAGGGTATGACTCCTTTGGATATTGCTACCTCATCAAAAATAATGTTTTTCGAAAAGTAAAAGGAAATGAAACTTTTGAATATAAAAGTGTTTCACTTGGAAACATCACGAAAGTCGATTTGCAAAACCCGCTTAAAATTGTATTGTTTTATGAGGATTTCAACAGCGTTGTCCTACTCGACAATCAATTGAATAAAATTACGGAGATTAATTTTTCCCAAAACAATATCCCAATCGTAGTTACGTTTATTGGTATGTCGACACAAAATCAGCTTTGGGTTTACAATTCCCTAAACCAGCAGATTGGGCTTTTCGATTATCTCAAAAATGAATATAAAACAGTATCCACTCCCCTAACGGAAACCATTAAGTATTACCAAACCGATTTTAATACTTTTTACTGGATCGACAAGAAAAACAACTGGTTCTCGTGCGACATTTTTGGAAAAACAACTGCGTTAGGAAAAGTACCGGATTTTGATAAAATAGAAATTATGAATACGCACCAGTACATTTTCAGCAAGGGTGGTTTTTTGTTTTTTAAAGACATTTCTGATACAAATTCGAACACAATTTCTGAAATAGAAATTTTAGAAAAAACCTTTGATAAATTCTGTTACAAAGACCAAATTTTATCTATTTTTACAGCTAAAGAAATCACAAATTATAAAATCGTAACACCGTAATGCACATAGCAATAGCAGGAAATATAGGGGCAGGAAAAACAACTTTAACTAAATTATTAGCCAAGCATTTTAGGTGGGAGCCTCATTATGAAGATGTGGTTGACAACCCCTATCTTGATGATTTCTATCATCAGATGGAACGCTGGTCCTTTAATTTACAGATTTATTTCCTGAACAGCCGTTTCCGTCAGGTACTGCAGATTCGTGAAAGCGGAAAAAAAATTGTTCAGGACAGAACCATTTACGAGGACGCCCATATTTTTGCGCCCAACTTATATTCGATGGGATTAATGACAAGCCGTGATTTCGAAAATTACACTTCTTTGTTCGAATTAATGGAATCTTTGGTAAAAGCTCCGGACTTATTAATTTACTTAAGAAGTTCTATTCCAAATCTTGTAGGTCAGATTCACAAACGCGGTCGTGAGTATGAAAACTCTATTTCAATCGAGTACCTGAGCCGCCTGAACGAAAGATACGAAGCCTGGATTCAGACGTATACCAAAGGAAAATTATTGATAATTGACGTAGACAATATCAATTTTGTGGACAATCCGGAAGACTTAGGGAACATCATCAACAGAATTGATGCTGAACTAAACGGATTGTTTTAGAAACACGGATTTTTATACGATATAAAGAATGCCTCTAAAGATAATTAGAGGCATTTTTATTTTAAGAACATTTGCTAACCTGTTTTAATTTGACAAATGTTTTTAAAATGTAATTAATTTCCTATTTTTACACAGGCAAAATAGTTTCCTAATTTTAAAAATTGATAAAATGAAGATCAACGCCATTAAAACAGAAAAAGATTATGATCTGGCATTAGAAAGAGTGAATGCTCTTTTCGAGGCTAAACCTGAGACTAATGAATTCAGGGAATTAGAAGAATTAATAACTCTAATCGAAAAATATGAGGAAATTAATTATCCGATTCCGGAACCCAATCAAAATCAATAAAAAATGCCTCTAAAAACTTAGAGGCATTTTTTTATGGATAATTAGCAGCAATTTTATTTCGCTGCTTCAATTTTTGCTTTTACTTCAGCTTCAGTACCTTCATAAACCTCCGTTGTTGTTTTACCGTTCTCCGTTTTGGTCACAGTTCCCACAGTAACGCCGTTAACGGTAGAGAGATTTACTTCCAGACGGTTTTTTTCATATTTTGTTGTATCAAAACAATCTGTTTTTTGGTGTACATATTTACCGTTTGCATCGTAATGCGCCAGGCATTTTGCTGTTTCTTCAGCGGTACAGCCTTTTTCTTTGCACATTTTAATGCATTCTTCTTTGGTCATTCCGGACAAATCTCCACATTTGGAAACACCACCGGCATGCATTTCAGTTTTGGCACAACAAGAAGCTTTGTCAGTCATAGCCAGAGCAGAATGACCTTCCCCTAAAATAGGTGCGATTACCAAACCAATCAAACAAGTTAATTTAATCAGGATATTCATAGACGGACCCGAAGTATCTTTAAACGGATCTCCAACCGTATCACCCGTTACAGCTGCTTTATGCGCATCGGAACCTTTGTAGGTCATTTCGCCATTGATCAGAACTCCTGCTTCAAAAGATTTTTTAGCATTGTCCCAGGCTCCTCCGGCATTGTTTTGGAAAACAGCCCAAAGTACACCCGAAACGGTAACACCAGCCATATATCCACCTAACATTTCAGCGATTAGCTGATTATTGTCTGCGTAAACCAATTTTCCTAACAGCACAATGGCAATTGGGAAACCAATAGTCAAAATTCCCGGCAGCATCATTTCGCGTAAAGCTGCTTTTGTCGAAATTTCAACACATTTTCCATATTCCGGTTTTCCGGTTCCTTCCATAATTCCGGGGATTTCCTTAAACTGACGACGAACTTCGTACACCATGTCCATAGCTGCTTTTCCAACAGAATTCATAGCCAAAGCAGAGAACACTACAGGAATCATTCCACCGACAAATAACATCGCTAAAACAGGTGCTTTAAAGATATTGATCCCGTCAATTCCCGTAAAGGTTACATACGCGGCAAATAAAGCCAGCGAAGTTAAGGCTGCAGAAGCAATCGCAAAACCTTTTCCGGTCGCTGCTGTTGTATTTCCTACAGAATCCAGAATATCGGTTCTGGTACGAACTTCTTTTGGCAATTCGCTCATTTCTGCGATTCCTCCGGCATTATCTGAAATTGGCCCGAAAGCATCAATTGCCAATTGCATGGCCGTAGTTGCCATCATGGCCGAAGCTGCCAAAGCCACGCCATAGAAACCTGCTAAAGCGTAAGAAATCCAGATGGCTGCTGCGAATAACAATACGGTTGGAAAAGTTGAAATCATTCCCGTCGCTAAACCTGCAATAACATTCGTACCTGCTCCTGTTGATGATTTCTGAACAATAGCCATTACCGGTTTTGTACCCAAACCTGTATAATATTCCGTAACGGATGAAATGGCTCCACCCACTACCAGACCAACTAAAGTGGCATAGAAAACACGCATGGAAGAAATCTGCTGTGCTCCTTCTCCGAAGAATTCCATTGTCATTACTTCAGGTAACATATAGCTGACCAAAAAGAAACAGGCAATTGCCGTTAAGACAATCGAAACCCAGTTTCCTATATTTAACGCTTTTTGTACTTGTGCTTCTTTGGCATTGTCATCTGATATTTTTACCAATGTAGTTCCGATAATTGAAAATAAAATTCCGAAACCGGCAATCGCCATTGGCAATAAAATTGGACCAATTCCTCCAAAAGCATCCTGGATATTTCCGCCCATATCTTTGATGACATAGTTTCCTAAAACCATAGCCGCTAAAACTGTTGCGACATACGAACCAAACAAATCGGCTCCCATACCTGCGACATCTCCTACATTATCTCCTACGTTATCTGCGATTGTTGCCGGGTTACGGGGATCGTCTTCGGGAATTCCGGCTTCGACCTTACCTACTAAATCGGCACCTACATCGGCAGCCTTTGTATAAATTCCACCACCAACTCTGGCAAACAGCGCTATAGATTCAGCGCCAAGTGAAAATCCTGCCAATGTCTCTAACACTTTTGTCATATCTTCAGAGGAAGTCCAGACGCCATTCATGAATATCTGAAAGAAAACAATAAAGAAACCTGTCAGTCCTAAAACTGCTAAACCAGCAACGCCAAGTCCCATTACGGTACCGCCTCCAAAAGAAACTTTTAGGGCCTGCGGTAAACTGGTACGGGCTGCCTGTGTTGTTCTGACGTTTGTTTTTGTGGCAATTTTCATTCCCATATTTCCTGCTAAAGCCGAAAAAAAAGCGCCAAAAATAAACGCTACTACTATTAATATATGTGTGGTGGGAACAATAAATGAAATTCCTGCCAAAACTAAACTGGCCACGATTACGAAAAAAGTCAGCAATCGGTATTCTGCTTTTAAAAAGGCAAGTGCACCTTCGTAAATGTGATCTGAAATCTCTTTCATTTTGCCATCGCCGGCATCTTGTTTTAAAACCCAACTCCTTTTTATTCCCATGAAGAGTAATCCTAAAATTGCCATAACGATTGGCAAATAAATCATAAATGCATTCATAATATATTAATGGTTTTTGGTTAATAGTCAACAAACTAACAAAACGAATTTAAACAAAAAAGCAATACTCCTGACGGAGTATTGCTTTTTTTATAAAATAAGAGGCTTAAAATTATTTAATACTAAATAATCCCTCTGGTTTGTTTTCGATATCGTTAAAACGCTTCGTACACTCGGCAATAATTGCAAATGCTTCGTTTACATCTCCCCAGCCTTCAACATCTACTTGTTTGTTTTCAAGATCTTTGTAAACCTGGAAGAAATGCTCGATTTCTTTCAATAAGTGGGCGTTTATATCTGAAAGATCATTTAATGAATTCCAGATTGGATCTGAAACCGGTACACAGATAATTTTTTCGTCTGGTCCTTTGTCATCTGCCATATGGAAAACACCAATTGGTTTTACTTCTATAACACATCCTGGAAAAGTTGGTTCGTTTATTAAAACCAATACATCAAGAGGATCACCGTCAAGAGCTAAAGTTTCAGGAATAAATCCGTAATCAGCCGGGTACATCATTGAAGAGAATAACATTCTGTCAAAACGCATTCTTTTAATTTCAAAATCGTACTCGTATTTATTTCTGCTTCCTCTTGGTATTTCGATTAATACATCGAAAGTTGTTAGTTTGTCTGCGGTCATTTTTCTTTTTTATTATATCTTTAATTTCGGTTGCAAAAGTAACTAAAGAATCCTTTTTTACAATAAAAAAACCGGTTAAATGTCTGCTTTACGTTTTAAAAAACAATCATTTAATAGGTAATTTTCCGATTTCGCTTATTTAAGTAATAATGCCATAGCAAATAGGTTGCATAAGAGCGATACGGACTCCATTGCTGTGCATGAATTTCCATTTCCTGTTTGTCATGAATATCCAGCAATTCTTTGATAGTATTGATGACTGCAATATCCCCAAGGGGAATCAAATCGGGTTCCTGCAGACAAAACATCAGGTAGATATCAATCGTCCAATTGCCTATTCCTTTTAGTTTAATGAGTTCTTCCCTGACCTGTTTTGCTGACTTTGTGGCCAAGCTTTCAATATCGAGCTCGTTACTTAAAACAGCATCTGCTAAAATTTTAATATATTTTGTCTTCTGACGGCTTACGCCAAGACTTCTAAATTCTTCGTCCGGCAAAACCGACATTGTTTCGGGATTACAAGTTGTGTATGCTTTTATTTTTAAGAATGTGGCTTTCGCAGAATCAATCGAAACCTGCTGCTCGAGTATTAGCAGTACCAAAGTTTCAAAACCCTGTGGACGTTTTGGGATTTGTGGTAATCCGTATTTTTCTATTATTTGAAGAAAAATTGGGCTTTTAGCAGCTAAATGATCGATTGCTTCTTGCATAACTTAGATTCAGGTGTCTACCAAAATTAAATAAAAAATCCTGCAAAAGGGGAAAAGTTTTTTTGCTCGCAAATTTGGCAGATTAAGCGGATTTTAAATGCTTAAAATGCAGATATAAGAAAATTAGAAACAGCAATATAAAAAATCTGCTTAATCTTCCGAATCTGCGGGAAAATTAAGCTACTTTAAATTAATCACGCAAGGGCGCAGAGTTTTTTTTTGCTCGCAGATTTGGCAGATGACGCAGATTTTTAATTGTTTAATGCTTAAAATACAAATAAAAAAAAGTAAAAACAGTAATAAAAAATCTGTTTAATCAGGAAAATCTGCGAGAAATTAATCTGTGTTTAAATTAATCACGCAAAGACGCAAAGTTTTTTTTTGCTCGCAGATTTGGCAGATGACGCAGATTTTTAATTGTTTAATGCTTAAAATACAAATAAAAAAAAGTAATAAAAAATCTGCTTAATCAGGAAAATCTGCGAGAAATTAATCTGTGTTTAAATTAATCACGCAAAGACGCAAAGGCGCAAAGTTTTTTTTGCACGCAGATTTGGCAGATGACGCAGATTTTTAATGTTTAATGCTTAAAATACAGATATAAGAAAAATATAGAAACATCAATAAAAAAAAATCTGCCCAATCTGCCGAATCTGCGAGAAATTAAGCTTTTATAAATTAATCGCGTAAGGAGGCAGAGTCGCCAAGTTTTTTTATGCAGATTTAAAGGATTCTATCTTAAAATACATAACCTGCGTTAATCCGTGTAATCCGCCAAATCCATGTAAAATAATCTAAACTCCTATCGTTAATCAGATATAAACAAAAAACGCCAGGATGCAAGAAATAAAACCTGGCAACCTGGCGTTTTTTTATGAGATTTTTTTACTCTAAATATTAAAAATAGAACCCGAAAGATCCCTTTACTGCAAATTTATTCGCATCAGGATTATTTAAATAACTGCCTCTCCAGGAGAAATCAATACGGAATACTTTGAAGATATTTCCGATTCCTGCATTATATTCCCAGTATACATTTTCCGGTGCCACGTAAGGCTGGTCGGAAGCATTTATGGCTCTGTTGGCATTAGAAATGGTTCCATAAACTCCTTTTACTCCTACAAACTCTCTCCAGTTTAGTTTTCTCATAAACGGAATTCGGGCGAATAATCTTCCGCCGAAATCATGATTCCATTGTAGTGTTGTATACTGATCTGTAATGAATTCGTAGAAATTTAAATTACTAAAGGTATTTTCTATCGTAAAATAAGTCTGATTTCCCGGAATTACGCTCATTAACCCCAACGGAATAGTCCCGAAAGTTTTTCCTGTTTCCAGAATAATATTCGATCTTCCTAACGGCCCGATAATGATAGGCTGTTTATAAAACAACTGTATTTTTTCGTAAGCGAAATCGCTCTGCATCACCCCTTTAAGTCCATAGCTGAAATTAATAAAGAAGTGGCTGAAAGGACTGTCTACCAAATCACGTTCTACTCCAAAACCAATTGTTTTTCGTTTCGGCATAAGTTCAAACTGAACATTGGCCTCAAACTGTTTTACTTCGCTTGCAACAACTCCTGCAGGATTTGCGGCAGTGGGCAGTGTGGTATAATAATCTAAACTAAACGTTGGCGATGCTGATGCTAAGGTCCTGTATGAAATACCGGCCTGAACTACAAAGTTTTTAATCGGCTCCATTTCCACAGAAACATTGCTCAGATTAATATTGGTCAGTTTTCCGTTACTTCCCGTTGTAAACAAGGCAGAAGAAGCAAAACTTCGTCCTAAAATATCATTTGTTGTCGTTAAACTGGCACCGATCTGTTCGATGTCACGCCTGTTTCCTCCGGAAATAATAACGCGTTTTTGCTTATCGACCATCCATTTTCCGGATGCTCCGTATTTAAATTTATGATCATCAAAGCCATAAGCGGTATACGCCTGTACACGCCACGGATCATTTGGTCCGAAATAGGTTCGTCCGCCTACGCGTAAACGCAGACCTTCAACTTCATTGTAACCAAATGTGGAAAAAATTGGTCCGT
Source organism: Flavobacterium cupreum (assembly GCF_003996965.1). Classification (GTDB taxonomy): domain Bacteria; phylum Bacteroidota; class Bacteroidia; order Flavobacteriales; family Flavobacteriaceae; genus Flavobacterium; species Flavobacterium cupreum. Next base: position 304,932 of record NZ_QWDM01000004.1, read on the forward strand.
AATCAAAGTTTTTAAATTCAACATAACCGCTTCCTAAAATAGAAACCAAACTATACAACTGCTTGAACCTTTTAACGGTTTGAAGGGTATCCAGCATTTTATAAATGCCTGCTTCGTCCTTGTTCAGTTTTTCGAAACGATTCTCCTCCCAAAATTCAGGAGGCCGGTCATAGACCGCATTATCAATAAAATTGACCTCTTCTTTATAAAACTTCTCCGGTTTCGGGATATTAAATTTATGATTTCGGAACAGGGTGGTTCGCTTACCGTAAACTCCTTTTGATTTTTCCTTTTTATTCAGGGCAAAATCAGACATCATATAATCACGTGTCAATAGAAAAACAGAATCATTCTGTACCTCAAATTCCTGCTCGATATAAATATCCTTTACCCAGTTGATATTGGCGCTTTTAGTAACGCCCATATTTATTTTCTTGATGGCAAAAGTCGTATCGTTGACCCAGAAATCTCCTTTAAACGTCAGTTCGTTTTTACGTCTCGGATAAAAAACAATGTTGTAACACCATTTTTTATCAATAAACGCACTGTCTTTCAACACATAATTGTAAACATCAATTCCTGTTCTTGAGAGCGGGCTCGTAAAACTCTTATCAAAAAATGTAAGGTGATTGTCGTAAATATTATAATCCGAATAAAGGTCTTTTACGAAAGCCAGAATTTGCTGATTTCCATTAAATCCTGATGTTTTACTCCCCGTAATATTCTCTTTTGTTTTTTTAAGTTTATTGTCGCCGTAAACATCATATACCGATTCGTTGATGAAAATCGGGAGGTACGTTTTTCCGGTAACATCAGAAGTATCCACATGATCAAACACAAACTCCATTCCTTTGAAGAGTTTATTTTTCATGAAAGCACTGTCAATCGTATTCATATCGAATTCGACTTTTTCGTACTTCTGCATTTGATACTGATTGAACTGGTACAATCCGTTTTTACGCTTTCGTTCCCAGATTTTTCTCAGGATATCTAAGGCCGGATTGTTTTTCTTTGATGTTTTTCCGGTAAAAATTACAACTTCATTAAGTGCCTCGGCTTCACCCAAAACAATTTTAAAATCATAATTCACCGCTTTTTCCAAAGGAACTTCCTTGTCTGAAAATCCTGCAGAGGTAACCAGTAAGGCCGTATAAGTAATAGGCGATTCCAGATAAAAACGACCGTCCTCATTTGAAACAATTCCTGTATTGGAGCCTTTAAAAATCACATTAGCAAATGGAATCGGCTGATTGGATTTATCCAAAACAATTCCACTCACTTTAGTTTGTGCAGTAGCCATATTTGCAAATGCAAATACCAAAAAGAGGCTAAGTAAAATTAATCTTTTCATAATCCGGCAAAAAAAAACTTCATCAATTAATATGACTGATGAAGTTTTATAAGTATTGTTGATTGAACTATTTGTACATTACTTTTTTTACTGCTTTTACTACATCAGCTGCGTTTGGCAACCAGTCTTTTAGTAAAACAGGAGAGTAAGGTGCAGGAGTATCCGCTGTCGTAATACGCTGAATTGGCGCATCAAGGAAGTCGAAAGCCTGTTCCTGAACGATATAAGTTATTTCAGAAGAAATACTGGCAAAAGGCCATGCTTCTTCTAATATTACCAATCGGTTTGTCTTTTTAACAGAAGTAAGAATAGCATCTTTATCCATTGGACGAACTGTTCTTAAATCGATGATCTCACATGAAATTCCTTCTTTTGCCAATTCATCTGCAGCAATAAAAGCTTCTTTGATGATTTTTCCGAAAGAAACAATAGTAACATCTTTTCCTTCACGTTTCACATCAGCAACTCCCAATGGAATTGTGTATTCTCCGTCCGGCACTTCACCTTTGTCACCATACATTTGCTCAGATTCCATAAAAATCACAGGATCATTATCGCGAATAGCTGATTTTAAAAGCCCTTTTGCATCATAAGGAGTAGAAGGCACAACCACTTTAAGACCCGGAGTATTGGCAAACCAGTTTTCTAAAGCCTGAGAGTGAGTCGCCCCTAACTGTCCTGCAGAAGCAGTTGGTCCCCTGAAAACGATAGGCACATTAAATTGCCCTCCAGTCATCTGACGCATTTTAGCAGCGTTATTTATAATCTGATCAATACCAACTAAACAGAAGTTGAAAGTCATATATTCTACGATCGGACGACAGCCATTCATTGCTGATCCTACTGCGATTCCTGTAAAACCAAGCTCTGCAATCGGAGTATCGATTACTCTTTTTTCGCCAAACTCAGCAAGCATTCCTTTTGAAGCTTTGTAAGCTCCGTTGTATTCTGCAACTTCTTCGCCCATTAAATATATGGATTCATCGTGACGCATTTCTTCGCTCATCGCTTCACAAATGGCCTCTCTAAATTGTATTGTTCTCATATTTATATTGTATGTTGAATTTTCTGAAGAGCAAAAATAAATATTTTAAATAACTTAAAAGCATAAATTGAATTTAAAATCACACTAACTTCCCTATCCCTTTAGCTTTTAACTTTTAAAAATATATTATGCTGTTTACGAAATCGATGTAATTCCCCTTTTTTTATTCCGCTGTCCTTTTTACACAAACTTTGGTGTATTTGTTTCTTTTTAAATGGTACCCGCATTGATTCTTCTAAATTAAACAGGAATAATTGCGGTAATTCAGCTACTGCAAACCTGCTCTGCTTTGCAAAATTCCTAAGAATCAGTTCAAATGAATCTATTTTCATTTTCATTTTCCGATGAAAGGCTGTCAAAAATCCGGAATCTTCGAAAACGTAATAGTTTTTAAAAAATATTATGCATGCATAGTATATTATTCCGATTTTAATTTCTAAATTTGTAAAAGAATATTATAAATATAAATTATATACTTATGAAAATATTAGTTTGCATCAGCCATGTGCCTGATACTACTTCAAAAATTAACTTCTCAAATGGTGACTCAGAATTCGATACCAATGGTGTACAATATGTGATTAATCCTAATGACGAGTTTGGTTTAACACGTGCGATCTGGTTTCAGGAGCAACAAGGTGCTACTGTAACTGTAGTAAATGTTGGAGGTCCTGATACTGAGCCAACTTTACGTAAAGCGCTTGCTATTGGTGCAAATGAAGCTATTCGCGTAAATGCAAACCCAACTGATGGTTTTTTTGTTGCAAAACAATTGGCTGAAGTAATTAAAACCGGTGGTTACGATTTAGTAATCGCAGGAAAAGAATCTTTAGATTATAATGGCGGAATGGTTCCGGGAATGATTGCAGGAATTTTAGGCTCTAACTTCCTAAACTCCTGTACAAGTGTAACTGTTGACGGAAACAACGTGAAAGCGGTTCGTGAAATTGATGGTGGAAAAGAAACCGTAAGCACTACTTTGCCTTTGATTATCGGAGGTCAGAAAGGTCTTGTTGAAGAAAAAGATTTACGTATTCCGAACATGAGAGGAATTATGACAGCAAGAACAAAAGCACTTACAATTCTTGAGCCGGTTGATGCTCCCGTAAATACAAAAGCAGTGAAATTTGAAAAACCAGCTCCTAAATCAGCAGTGAAATTAATTTCTCCTGATAATCTGGATGAGTTAGTTAATTTATTACACAACGAGGCTAAGGTGATTTAAGATTGTAGAATATAGATTTTAGATTGCTGATAGCAATGCAAAATCTAAAACTCAACATTTGATTCACTTCAAATCTAAAATCAATAATCATTTTAGATTTCAATTTTTAAAATCTGAAATCTAAAATCTAAAATCTAAAATTATTATGTCAATATTAATATATGCAGAATCTGCAGAAGGAAAATTTAAAAAAGTTGCTTTTGAATTAGCTTCTTATGCTAAAAAGGTAGCTGAATCTTTAGGAACAACCGTAACCGCTTTAACTATAAACACTAGTGATGTAAGCGAATTATCAAAATACGGAGTAGATAAAGTTTTAAAAGTAAACAACGACAAATTAGCTGGTTTTACGGCTAAAGCTTACGCTGATGTAATCAAACAAGCGGCTCAGAAAGAAGGAACAAAAGTAGTTTTACTATCTTCTACAACAGACAGTATCTATCTTTCTTCACTTGTGGCTGTGTCTTTAGAAGCTGGTTTTGCTTCCAATGTAGTTGGTTTACCAGTAAGCACTTCACCATTTCAGGTGAAAAGAAATGCGTTCTCGAACAAAGCTTTCAATATTACACAAATCGACACGGATGTAAAAGTTCTTGGTCTGGCTAAAAACTCTTACGGAATTTTCGAAAGTGCAGGAGCTGCAACGGAAGAAGATTTTAGCCCTTCAATCGGCGATAACGACTTTGGCGTAAAAGTAGAATCTGTAGAAAAAGTAACCGGAAAAGTTTCTATCGCTGATGCTGATGTTGTAGTTTCAGGAGGCCGTGGATTAAAAGGTCCTGAGAACTGGGGATTAGTAGAAGATTTAGCGGCTGTTTTAGGCGCTGCAACTGCCTGTTCTAAACCCGTTTCTGATTTAGGATGGAGACCTCACAGCGAACACGTTGGACAAACAGGAAAACCTGTTGCAACCAATCTTTACATTGCCATCGGAATCTCCGGAGCAATCCAGCATATTGCCGGTATTAACTCCTCAAAAGTAAAAGTAGTAATCAATAATGATGCGGAGGCTCCTTTCTTTAAAGTAGCGGATTATGGTGTTGTGGGGGATGCTTTTGAAATTGTGCCAAAATTAATTGAGAAATTAAAAGCCTTTAAAGCACAACATTCTTAGAAATAAAATTCTCTATAAAAATATAGCTGCCTAAAAACAAGATAATCGTATCTTTGTTTTAGGTAGCTTTTTTGTTCCATATTTTTTGATTAAAATTGCACCTTTATTTTTCAATCAAAAAAAGTATTAAAATGAGGCATTAACTGCCCTTTTTTACCCACATATATGAGTCTAGTAAAACTATCCATAAAAGGAATCTCGTACAGTCAAACTCAAAATGGCGCTTATGCCCTTATTTTGAATGAAGTTGATGGCGAAAGAAAACTTCCGATCGTTATTGGCGCTTTTGAAGCACAGTCGATCGCTATTGCCTTAGAAAAAGAAATAAAACCTCCACGCCCGCTGACACACGATTTATTCAAAAACTTCGCTGAAAGATTTGATATTGTAGTGAAACAGGTCATTATCCATAAACTTGTCGACGGTGTGTTTTACTCCAGTTTAATCTGTGAAAGGGATAAAATCGAAGAAATAATCGATGCCAGAACATCTGATGCCATAGCTTTGGCATTGCGTTTTAATGCTCCTATTTTTACGTATAAAAACATTCTGGATAAAGCAGGAATTTATCTGAAATCAAATTCTGCAGAGACAGATCAGGGCGCTCAGGAAATAGATGATGTCTTATCAAACCCGGAGACCTTTGGACGTGAGGAAGAAAGCAACCAGTCCGGTGATGTGTATGCAAAGCACAGCCTGCAGGAACTAAACGATCTTTTAGATCAGGCTGTTTCTCAGGAAGATTATGAAAAAGCAGCTAAAATCAGAGATGAAATCTCGAAAAGATAAATTCAATGCTTAATCGTTAAACCGTTTATTCGTTAAATCGATTAAACAATTAAACGAATAACCGAATACAACTATGAAACAATACTTAGATTTAGTAAAACATGTTTTAGAAAACGGTAACCAAAAAGGGGACCGTACAGGAACCGGAACAAAAAGTGTTTTTGGATACCAGATGCGTTTTGATTTAAGTGAAGGTTTCCCAATGGTTACGACCAAAAAATTACACTTAAAATCGATCATTTACGAATTGCTCTGGTTTTTAAAAGGCGATACCAATATTAAATATCTTCAGGAAAACGGAGTAAAAATCTGGGATGCCTGGGCCAATTCAAACGGAGATCTTGGACCTGTTTACGGACATCAGTGGCGTAACTGGAACAGTGAAGAAATTGATCAGATTTCGGAATTGATTACGGAATTAAAAACAAATCCGAACAGCAGGAGAATGCTTGTTTCTGCATGGAATCCATCGGTTCTGCCGGATACAAAAAAATCATTTGAAGAAAATGTAGCCAACAACAAAGCCGCATTGCCTCCATGCCATGCTTTTTTTCAGTTCTATGTGACGAGTCCCGATATTGAAAAAGGAGAAACAAAAGGAAAATTATCGTGCCAGCTGTACCAGCGAAGCGCTGATATATTTTTGGGAGTTCCGTTCAATATTGCTTCTTATGCACTTTTAACCATGATGATTGCACAAGTTTGCGACTTAGAGTATGGTGAATTCATTCACACTTTTGGAGACGCCCATATCTATAACAATCATTTTGAACAATTAGAATTGCAATTGACCCGTGAACCGAAACCATTACCAAAAATGATTTTAAATCCGGAGATTAAAAACATTTTTGATTTTGACTATAATGATTTTACTCTTTTAGATTACGAGCCACACGCCGGCATAAAAGGAAGTGTTGCTGTATAAAATATAAAATCCGCTTTCTAAGCGGATTTTTTTATACGACTAACACACTGTTTTCACTTCCTGCAAAATCATTCCATTTATAAGAATCAGCTTCCGGTTCATTAACGTAAGTCCCGTCGATTACGTATTTGAACTCGTAAATGGCATCTTTAACCAGATCATAGGTTGCTTTAAAAGTTCCGTTTTTCAATTTACTTAAAGTTCCCTCCTGGGCATTCCAGTTGTTAAAATCTCCGACTACAGCTGCCGCACTGGCATCTTTAGCGTCGATTGAAAATGTAACTTTACAAACTGGTTTCGTTTTTACAAATTGTTTTCTTAAAGCCATAACTATTTAATTTTTAGATTGATACAACTAAATTACATAAATTAACAGGAAGATTCGATACGCATGGAACAGATTTATGATAATATTAAAAAGGATATGTATTTTTAGTCGCATTCATAATTTATCCCTGCTTAAATTTTGGATTTCAGATTCTTAGCTCGATTTAAAGCAAATATTCTGCGGTCAAAATATTGTGTTTTAAAAATAAATTCTAACTTTATAATCTTATTATTTTAAATCTTATGGAAAAAGAAGTGCACGAGCAATATGAATATGCCAGAAGAAGAATGAGGCAAAAGAAAATACTCTATTTCCATTTTGTTTTATTTCTTTTAGGCAGCCTGTTTTTATTTATTGCGAATCGGTTTTTTGGATTTGGCACCAACACGGCTGCTACTGCTACCACTACTGCCGGTACTACTCAAAATTGGTGTATCTGGGCGATAACTATATGGTTTTTCATTTTTATCCTGCATTTCATAAAAGTTTATATTACAGACAGATTTATGAATAAAAACTGGGAAAGAGAGCAAATTGACCGACTTGTTGCCTTGCAGCAAAAAAGGATAAGCCAATTAGAATCAAGAATAGAAGAGAATACCGAAAACAAAATTTAGTTCAGCATACCATGATTATAATGATAGCGGCTGTTGCCGAAAACAATGCCCTTGGGAAAAATAATGAGTTGGTCTGGCACCTGCCCAATGACTTTAAAAGATTCAAAGCATTAACCACCAACCATTATATTGTAATGGGAAGAAAGACTTTTGAAAGTTTTCCAAAGCCATTACCGAACAGGACCCATGTGATTATAACACGCCAAAAAGACTATAATCCCGAAGGCTGCATCGTTGTGGATAGTATTGAAAGAGCCCTTGCAGTATGCCCTGAAAACGAGGATTCGTATATAATTGGCGGAGGTGAGATCTATAACCTGGCCCTGCCGTATGCAGATATTATTGAAATAACGAAAGTGCATCACACTTTTGAGGCTGATACTTTTTTTCCAAAAATCAATAAAAACGAATGGCAACTGGTTGAAGCCGAAACGAATCTCAAAGATGAAAAACATCAATATGATTATACTTACGAAACTTACATTAAGAAATAAATAAAAAAACATCCTCAGCTGAGGATGTTTTTAGTTAAAGTGATTTCCGGTTTGGACTTTTCAAGAGCAGAATTGGATAAAAAATAAAAATCAACTGACGTGATTGTTACAACATAATATACTAATTCTTTTGAGATCAGATCTCAAAAAAGGCCTTTACTACCAAATACCACGAAGGCGTAAAGACAAGAAAATTAAAATTTCCAAAAACAAATTTAATCCTAAGAACGTGTTTGCACTTTAAAACAAAATATTATTAACCACAACAATATTTAAAAACTACTCAAGAACAAATTTACAACCAGTGCAGCAGCATTCATTTGGTTTAAGTCCTTCAATAACCGGCAATCTTATAATCATTAAACTATTATTACATTACAAAATTGACCATAAAATCTTACATCCGCAATACCCACTTACCGTGATTTTTTTAAAATACCGGATTTCCGGTATAGCTAAAAAAATAAAACTTCCGTTAAAAATATCTTTTTCCAAAACATTTGATTTACAAATTAAAAAACTGAATTACAGTTAAAGAAGATTTGTATTATATTTGCGTAAATAAAAAAAATGTCTGAAAAAATAACCCCGTATAAAAACTCTTCATTAGGCAAAAAAGAACAAGTTGCCCAAATGTTTGATACGATCTCCGGAAACTATGATAATTTAAACCGCGTAATTTCATTTGGTATTGATATTAAGTGGCGAAAAAAGGTATTGAAAATAGTTTCTGACAAAAAACCGAAAATCATACTTGATATTGCCACAGGAACCGGTGACTTAGCTATTTTGCTGGCACAGACGAATGCCGAAAAAATTATAGGTCTTGATATTTCGGCAGGGATGCTTGAAGTTGGGAAAAAGAAAGTTGAAGAAAAAAAATTATCGAATGTTATTGAATTAGTTTTAGGGGATTCGGAAAACATGCCTTTCGGGGACAATTATTTTGATGCCATAACAGTGAGCTTTGGCGTTCGTAATTTTGAAACCCTTGAAAAAGGCTTTGCCGAAATTTTAAGAGTTTTGAAACCGGATGGCGTATTTGTAATTCTTGAAACTTCTGTTCCGGACAAAACTCCTTACAAACAAGGTTATAATTTTTACACCAAAAACATACTTCCGTTAATAGGAAAACTGTTTTCAAAAGACAATTCGGCTTATGGATATTTGTCCGAATCTGCTGCAGCTTTTCCTTATGGAGAAGCCCTGAACAATATTTTACGAAAAATTGGGTTTATAGATGTTGTGGCTATGCCTCAAACTTTTGGAGTTGCAACCATTTATTCTGCTTCTAAAAAATAGTATGAAAAAAACAGTAATCTTAATTTTATTAGTCTTAACGACAAAAGGATATTCGCAATTTGCTAAAAACATGTTTAGCAAAGACCCTATTATTAATCTCGAAAACTGGCAAAAACAACGCCTGTACTTCGGTTATTATTTAGGTCTTAATAGTTTCGACTTTAAATTTGATTACAAAAACAAGGTAGAAAACGACATTCAGGTAAAAAAAACTACCGGTTTTAATGTAGGGGTCGTGGCCGATTTAAGATTGCAGGAATACATCAACCTGCGTTTTGAACCTGGTTTGTATTATACAAAACGTGACTTATATTATCCTCTTGAAAAGCAGGCTGATTATTTAAGAGAGGTAAACAGTACCTACATCCACTTTCCTTTACTGCTGAAATTTTCTTCTTTGCGTACCGGAAATATCCGGCCTTACATAGTTGGAGGGATGTCTACTACACTGAATCTTTCGAGTAATTCAAAATCTGTAGATGATAATCATGATCAGAAGTTCAGGGTAAAACCATGGACTGCGGCTTATGAACTTGGTTTTGGAATTGATATTTTCTCGGAATACTTTATTTTCTCCCCTTCTATCAGAGGAATGTTTGGTATCACGGACGAATTAATCAGGGATAATCCGGCTAATGGCCCAAGCCCATGGACGGATAACATCGATTCCATGAAATCAAGGGCAATTTTAATAAATTTTACTTTTCATTAAAACAAAAGCCTAACTATTTCGTTTAAATTCACTAAGAATAATTGCTGTTGCGGTCGCTACGTTTAAACTTTCGGTTTTTTGTAGTTCGCCGAACCTTGGAATTGTAAGCCGGCTTGTCACCGTTTTTTCAATCTCTTCAGAAATACCATTGGCTTCATTACCCATTATAATGATTCCGTCTTGTGGCAGATTAGATTGATAAATGTTTTCTCCGTCCATAAACGTTCCAAAAACAGGCAACTTTGTTTGTGCCATAAACGTTTTCAGATCGACATAATTTACATTTACCCTGGTAATAGAGCCCATCGTGGCCTGTACTACTTTTGGATTGTAAATATCAACGGTTTCTTTAGAGCAGATAATCTGCTTAATACCAAACCAGTCGCAAAGACGTAAGATGGTTCCTAAATTTCCGGGATCGCGAATATCGTCCAGCGCCAGGATTAAACCGGTATCGGTAATTTTATTTTCGGAAGGCATTTTGAAAACCGCTAAACACGAATTCGGAGTTGATAACGCACTTATTTTTTTAAGTTCCTGCTCATTAATAAGCGTACGTTTTGAAGACGGAACAGCCTCAAAATCATTTTGGGTCGTGTATAAATGTTCTAATTCAAAGTTGGATTGTAAAAGTTCCTGAATTACTTTTACGCCTTCTGCAAAAAATAATTGATTTGCAAAGCGTTGCTTTTTTTGATGTAAACCTGATATAAGCTTTATTTGGTTTTTACTAACCATAAAATAATGTACTTTTGAATTAAATATTTAATATCACTTGAAAAAGAATTCCACAAAAATACTAGCATTTATTCTAATAGCAATACTTATTTGCGCATGTAATGCTGTAAAAAGAGTTCCGGACGGAAAAAGCCTTCTTACGAAAAACACTATTCTTGTAAATGGAAAGTCTACAAATGATGAAACGGCATCCAATCAAATGTACCAAAAACCAAATGGTACTTTGCTGGGATATAAATTACGTCTGAATTTATACAACTTAGCCAACTTAAATCCGGATTCTACGTATCAGGCAAAATTCAAAAATAATCCGGGTTTATATGAGCGTCAGGCAAAAATATTATCTGCCAAGCAGGTAGATCGTCTTGGACAGTCTTTTTTATACAAAGGAATTCACGAATTTTTAAAAAACACCGGAGAGCCGCCTGTTATCATTGATACCACAAAAACAAAGAAATCTTTATTGCGTTTGAAATTTTACTATTTCAACAATGGTTATTTTAATGTAAAAACCGATTATGATATCGACAGCACAGGACATAAAAAAGCCAAAATCAATTACAATATTACTACAGGACCGGCTTTTCTTCTGGATTCCATAAGAACGAGTATTATGACTCCGGCCTTGGATTCCTTATACAAAACCAATAAAGAACCTTCCTTATTAAAATCCGGAAACCAATACAAAACCACCGATTTTGAAGACGAGAAAAACCGTATCACCACGTATTTCAGAAATCACGGTGCGTATTTCTTCCAGCCTACTTATGTGACTTACGACATTGACACCATTGGCAAAAAAAACAAAGCCGATGTCAATTTAATCATCAACAACAACACTATTCAGGAAAGGGATTCCAGCAGAACAGAACCCTTTAAACTTTACAAAATAAGCGATGTAAATATCTACACTGACTATTCTCCGGCCAATTCAAAAACTCCGATCAAAGACAGTACGACTTACAACAACTTTAATCTGTACAGTTATAAAAAATTAAAATACAAGCCGCGTGCTATTACAGATGCCGTTTTTATTTCGAAAGGAAGTACTTTCTCCGACACCAGAACAACGCTTTCTTCGCGCTATTTAAACAATCTGAAGATTTTCAATTATCCTTCGATACAATATGAAGTAGACAAACGGGACCCACTGGGAGAATCGCTGATTGCGAATGTGTTTTTAACCCCGAGAAAAAAATACAGTTTCGGGGCCAGTTTAGATTTAACGCATTCCAATATTCAGGATTTTGGAATCGGTGCCAGTATTTCAGAAACCATCCGAAACGTTTTTAACAGGGCGGAAACCTTAGAAATTTCGGCGCGTGTAAATGTGGGATCTTCAAAAGACATGGCCAATCCGAATAATAATTTCTTTAATGTTTCGGAATATGGTCTTGATATGAAATTAAATTTTCCGAGGATTCTATTGCCTTTCGGAACCGAAAAAATTATTCCGAAGAGAATGATTCCTTCCACAAGTATCTCGAGTGGTTTTTCCAAACAAAGGAACATTGGTCTCGACAAAGAAAATTTCACGGGAGGACTTGCTTATAACTGGTCCCCAAAGCGAAACAATACTGCAAAACTGGAATTGCTGAACGTTCAGTTTGTCCGCAACTTAAATCCGGGCAATTATTTTAACGTTTATACTTCCTCGTATAATGAACTGAATAATATTGCCAGCACCTATAACACAAACCCTGACAATCTGAATGACGATAATAATCTGATCATAACAAAAGGAACCGCCGGTTTTACCGATGATGTCATAAACGGAAGAACCGCTTTAACACCGGGGAATTCAGACTACAAACAGGTCGAAAGCATTGAAGAACGAAGAGTTCGTCTGACGGAGAATGATTTTATTCTGGCCACCAGCTATACGTTCACCAAAACAACCAAAAAAGATCTGGCAGACAATACTTTTTATCAGTTTAAAACAAAACTGGAATCTGCCGGTACTTTACTGACCGCCATTTCAAACATTGCCAATTTACCGAAAAACACCAGTGGCAATTACGACATATTCAACCTGGAATATTCAGAATATGTAAAGACTGAATTTGATTATATCAAGCACTGGGATTTTGGGAAAGAAAAAGTATTGGCCGTAAGAAGTTTCTTTGGAATCGCGATTCCGTTTGGAAATTCAAATTACATTCCGTTCTCCCGAAGTTATTATTCCGGAGGATCAAATGACAATCGTGCCTGGCAGCCGTACTCATTAGGACCGGGAACTACAAATGCTTCCAATGACTTTAATGAGGCAAATATGAAAATTGCCCTTAGTGCCGAATTCCGCTTTAAGGTTTTTGGAGACGTGAAAGGAGCTATCTTTGCAGACGCCGGAAATATCTGGAATGTGCTCGATAATGTCATCGATGAGAAAGCAAAATTCTCTGGCGTAAACGATTTAGCTGAAATTGCTTTAGGTTCCGGATTTGGATTACGTTACGATTTAAGCTTCTTTGTTATTCGTTTAGATTTAGGCTTCAAGACCTATAATCCGGCGCATGACGAAGGAAATCGCTGGTTCAAAGAATACAATTTTGGTCACTCGGTTTTAAATTTTGGAATAAATTATCCGTTCTAATGCTAATTAATTCTTATTTTTGCAACCTAAAAACTAAAAACAACTATAAAAAAAATTACAATGGCACACAATATCAAACCAGGAGTAGCTACAGGAGATCAGGTTCAGGAGATTTTTAATTATGCGAAAGAAAAAGGATTTGCACTTCCGGCAGTAAATGTTACGGGTTCAAGTACAATCAATGGAGTTCTTGAAACTGCAGCTAAACTAAACGCTCCGGTTATCATTCAGTTTTCAAACGGTGGAGCTCAGTTTAACGCTGGTAAAGGGTTATCTAATGCAGGAGAAAAAGCAGCTATCGCTGGTGGAATCGCAGGAGCAAAACACATTCATACTTTAGCAGAAGCTTACGGTGCAACTGTAATTTTACACACTGACCACTGTGCAAAAAAATTATTACCATGGATTGATGGTTTATTGGATGCTTCTGAAAAACATTTTGCAGAAACAGGAAAACCATTATTCAGTTCTCATATGATCGATTTGTCTGAGGAGCCAATCGAAGAAAACATTGAGATCTGTAAAGAATATTTGGCAAGAATGAGCAAAATGGGAATGACACTGGAAATCGAGCTTGGAATTACAGGTGGTGAAGAAGATGGTGTTGACAACTCTGATGTAGACAGCTCAAAATTATATACACAACCGGAAGAAGTAGCTTATGCTTACGAAGAATTATCTAAAGTAAGTCCTAAATTTACTATTGCAGCCGCTTTTGGAAACGTTCACGGTGTTTACAAACCAGGAAACGTAAAATTAACTCCGAAAATCTTAAAAAATTCTCAGGATTTCGTTCAGAACAAATTCAACACGGGTCATAATCCGGTAGATTTCGTTTTCCACGGAGGTTCAGGTTCTACACTTGAAGAAATCAGAGAAGGAATTAGCTACGGAGTAATCAAAATGAATATCGATACCGATTTACAATTTGCCTATACTGAAGGAATTCGTGATTATATGGTTAAAAACATTGACTATTTAAAAACACAAATCGGTAACCCGGAAGGTGCTGAAGCTCCTAACAAAAAATATTATGACCCAAGAAGATGGGTACGTGAAAGCGAAGTAACATTCAATACAAGACTGGAGCAGGCTTTTGCAGACTTAAACAATGTGAATACACTATAAGTAAAAGTTTAAAGTTTCAGGTTTCAAGTTTCGCAACTTTAAACTTTAAACCTGAAACAACAAAAACAATAAATATGGCTTGGTTTAAAAGACAGGAAAAAGGGATTACGACCGCTACAGAAGATAAGATGGACGTTCCGAAAGGATTGTGGTACAAATCTCCAACGGGAAAAATTATTGATGCTGACGAATTGGCCAGAAACCTATTTGTGAGCCCTGAAGATGATTTTCACGTTAGAATTGGAAGCGCAACCTATTTTGAGATTTTATTTGACAATAATGAATTTGTTGAATTAGATAAAAACATGACTTCTAAAGATCCCCTGCATTTTGTGGATACAAAAAAATATGCGGAAAGACTGAAAGATGTTATGGAGAAAACCCACCTTAAAGACGCTGTGCGTACCGGAGTGGGAAAATCAAAAGGAAAAGAACTTGTGATCTGCTGTATGGATTTTGCCTTTATTGGCGGCTCTATGGGGGCTGTTGTAGGGGAAAAAATTGCAAGAGGAATTGATCATGCGATCAAAAACAACATGCCTTTTGTAATGATTTCAAAATCAGGAGGAGCTCGTATGATGGAAGCGGCTTATTCATTAATGCAGTTGGCTAAAACCTCTGTAAAACTGGCACAGCTTGCAGAAGCAGGTTTACCGTACATTTCTTTATGTACAGATCCTACCACCGGAGGAACTACTGCCTCTTACGCCATGTTGGGAGATATTAATATTTCTGAGCCGGGTGCGTTAATTGGTTTCGCAGGTCCGCGTGTGGTTCGTGATACAACAGGAAAAGATTTACCGGAAGGTTTTCAAACCGCCGAATTTCTTTTAGAACACGGTTTCCTTGACTTTATTACGCCAAGAAAAGATTTAAAGGATAAGATCAACTTATATATTGATTTAATTCAGAATAATAACATCAGATAGTTTCTATAAACTTCTAAAATACCAAACCCGACAGCCTTAAAACTGTCGGGTTTATTTTTATAAAAAACATCAAAAAATATAATTGTGTCAAAATAAAAAGAAAATTAAGTTTGAAACACTTTATGTTGTAAAATTTCTGTTGTGAAAAAAATACAACAAGTAGTTTACAACAGTGTTGTTGAAAAATTAAAATGACAATTAAACTTTCAACAACAATGTAGTAACTAAAATGCTCAAATACTTACGATATGCCGTAGAGATGGTTAACTCCTGATAACGTAGGCACACAATTGAATAATTGACCTTTTTTTATATCTTTATTTTTAAATCTTAGTGTTTATGAAAAGAGTATTTGTTGCTTTATTATTTTGTTTAGCTCTTTTGAACTGTGCTAAAAAAGAAGAAAAGATTGTTGAAAAAAATATTCCCTATATAATTTCTCAGGAGAATCGCGAAAAAATCATTGGTAAAGACACTATTCCACCTATGCCTCCCATTCCCGGCTGGCTTGTTTATGGAACAGATACTTTTATTATAGATTCAGACACCAAAATATACTATTTTCAAAGGAATGAAATAGGCATGATCTGCGGAACTCCAACAGCGGATACAATTCCTTACTTTATTAATCTACAACCCAGAGGCTTAATTTTACTTTCAAATAAAAATATTTACGATTTTATCAAATTGAATTATAATGATAATTTCCGCAATATAACTTTTATTGCCTCAAGCTCCGACACAGTAAATTCTAAAGTTTTTTTTGACTTACGCAAATCTTTGAATTCTTTCACGAAATTTCGGGATCGTTTATTTATACGAAGAACAACACAAGAAGAAGATACTGTTTTGAAATATAAGCGTAATAACGAATATTATCATTCGGAGGATATTAAATGGGACAAGAATAGAATTGCCTTTCCATTCATAAAACCAAAAGTGAGTTTTTCAAATTAAATTCTTAAGATTCTGGAATATCTTAAAATTTCTTTCGTTAATCAGTAATTGTGCGAAAAATTACATTTTTGCTTTATACACCGTAAGCAGTCATTTCACCCGAAAAGAACCAAAAAAAGTAACTTACAAAAGCAAAGCTGTTTTTTACCAAAGGCCTTTTTTTTAAAAGCAATATAAATATCTTTGGATTATTATGAACAGAGCAACAAAACCAAATCATATCGGGCGAAAAATCAGCCGTATTCGTGAACGGAAAGAAATTAAACAGGAAGCCCTTGCAAAAGCTTTAGGAACCGACCAAAAGGCCATTTCGATTATCGAGAACAGCGAAACTATAGACGAGGAAAAACTTAAAGAAGTAGCAAAAGCGCTTGGTGTAAGTGTTGAGGCGGTAAAAAACTTTACAGAAGAAAATATGATCAGTTATTTCAATAATTTTTATGACAACAGTAGTGCTGTCAATAGCTTTATCGCTAACCCAAGTCACTGCACATTTAACGCATTAGATAAAATAATGGAAATGGCAGATGAAAACAGAAAATTGTACGAACGTTTGATACAGTCAGAAAAAGAAAAGAACGAATATCTGGAAAAACTGCTAAAAGGAAAATAAGATTTTTCGAAACCCATGCATTTTAATAAAAAATCCCGAGGAAATTTTTCCCCGGTATTTTTTACTTTGGCCTGTCCAAAAATGATATCGCAAAGCTGTACTTATTTTTTAGGCCTACCCCTTTTTAATTCTTTTTCGGCTATTTTGAAAGCTAATTTCTCACGCCATATCGCATAACGTTCCCTGAAAACTATTTTTACAGCGCTATCCAGCGCGCCATGCAGGAATAAACTCCAGACGCTGGCCATTTTCCGGGTTATGGAACTGTCCCATGCCCGAAGACTCAGTGAAAAAGAGCCGTCAATATAACGCATCCAGTGCCACATACCGGTCGGCATGAATAAGGTGTCTCCGTGTTCCAGGAAAACTTCATAACCTTCGACGCCTTTCAGGGCTGGGAATTTTTCAAAATCAGGATTGGAAACATCATATTCCTCTAAAGCATACGTCGTATTGGGAACACAATAGAGCCTTTTTTTCCATTTATAGTCAAACAATATAACCTGTTTTCTCCCTCCAAAATGGGTGTGGAAAAGATGTGGCAAATCGATATCATAATGTAGAAATGTGATGGCCTGAGAGCCTCCGAAAAACATGGCAGGCATACTTTCTATAAACCCTCCCATTAATTCTTTTGGTACTTTCACATCCTGAACCAATTCGGGTTTGTGTTTGAAAAGATTGAAGAAAAAAATACGCAGCTGTGTGGGCTCCCTCTTTATCAAATCAAGATAATCCCCAAATTTCATCGTGGCAATGGAAGCATTAATTACTTTTTTGGGATCTGCTTTGGAGTTGTCAACGAGTTTTACCTCAATATCGCCTGCAATTTCCTTAAAATAATCGGTTGTCCATTTCTCTCTTGCCGGCCAGTCTTTTGTTAACCCTTTTAGGATTAAAGGCTTTTTTTTATCTAAATAGTTCTTCTTAAAATCTTGTCTGGAAATAGACTCAACAACATCGACAGGTTTTAGTATAAAGCTCATTTTTTTTCCCAATTTAAATTGTCCGTTTCTCAAAATTATCTAATTATTTCCTATCCATAACATTCACATTAAAATAGCACAAAAGAAAAACAGACGCTCTTCCTGCCAAATAGCTTCAAGAGGGTCAACTCTTACTTTAAAAAGCATAAAGTTTTCCAGTCCTTATATTTCAGAACCAGACCATTTAAATCAAAAAAACCGAAGAAATATTCTCCGGTTCTTGCGATATAGTCCTGAAATTAAATCGCACAAAGAGGCAAAAAACCTTAGAACCTTAGCCACTCAGCACCTTAGAACCTTTTATTTAAGCGAAGCCATATCAATCACAAAACGATATTTTACATCGCTTTTGTTCATACGCTCGTAAGCTTCATTAATGTACGACATATCGATGATTTCTACATCTGACGTAATATTGTGTTCGGCGCAGTAATCAAGCATTTCCTGCGTCTCTTTGATTCCGCCAATCAAACTTCCGATAATACTTCTTCGCTTCATGATTAACGTAAAAACAGGAATTTCTGCCGGTGCAGGAGGTGCTCCAACGACGATCATTGTTCCGTTTGTTTTTAGTAAATTCAGATACGCATTGTGATCGTGTTTGGCCGAAACGGTATTTAAAATAAAATCGAAGCTGTTCGCTAATGATTCCATTGTTTGCGGATTTGAGGTCAGGGCGAAATGATGTGCCCCTAATTTTTTGGCATCTGCTTCTTTCGACGGGGAATGGCTTAACATGGTCACTTCGGCACCAAAAGAAACCGCAAATTTTACGGCCATATGACCTAAACCGCCTAAACCTAAAACGCCTACTTTGTGCCCCTTTCCTACTTTTAAGTAGCGCAATGGAGAATACGTAGTGATTCCGGCACATAATAAAGGTGCCACGCCTTTTAAATCTAATTTTTCAGAAACGTGAAGGGTGTAGTTTTCATCAACGATAATACTGGTCGAATAACCGCCTCTTGTCGGAATATCGGTTCCTCTTTCTACACTATTATAAGTTTGCGTCATTCCTTCATCACAAAACTGCTCCTCACCTGCCTGGCAGCTCGGACAAGTTCTGCACGAATCCACAAAACAGCCTATTCCGGCTAGTTCTCCCACTTTAAATTTTGAAACCTCACTTCCAACAGCAACAATGCGGCCTACAATTTCGTGTCCGGGAACTAACGGATAATTCACCGGTCCCCATTCTCCTTTTGCGGTGTGAATATCAGAATGGCAAACACCGCTGTACAGGATTTCGATCTGAACCTGATGCGTACCAACTTCCTTTCTTTCAAACGTATAAGGTTTTAACGGATTTTCTGCATCGTATGCTGCATAAGCTTTTACTGGTATCATGTTATCGTATTTTAATTAAACTATTAAAATTACAATAAATTCTCCATCAAAATAAAATTTGAAGTGGTAAAAAAAGATGATTTTTTTTAGGGTCTGAATTTACATTCCAGTCCTGATGGCCTCCACCGGATCTAAATTTGCAGCCGAAATGGCCGGCAGAATTCCCGAAATCAATCCGATAAGTGCGGCCAGGCTGGTTCCTAAAATTATATTTCCGAAACTTAAGACAAATTCAAAATCCAATACTTTGGTCAATATCACCGAAATCCCCCAAACCATCAGCAATCCGATGATTCCTCCGATGACCGATAAGATAATGGCTTCGAACAAAAACTGGAATAAAATAAACCTGTTTTTAGCCCCTAACGACTTCTGGATTCCGATAAGATTGGTACGTTCTTTTACCGAAACAAACATGATATTGGCAATACCGAAACCGCCAACCAAGAGCGAAAAGCCACTGATAATCCAGCCCACCACATTCATCTGGCCTAAGATTCCGTCAATAAAATCGGTAAAACCTGAAAGTACATTAACGAAAAAGTTATCCATTTCACCCGCTTTCATCCCACGGATTCCTCTTATTTTTTGGGCTACTTCGGCTTTGTAGGCATCCATATCAACCCCTTTTACGGGTTTCAGAACAATTACCGGTGTCATTGAATCGCTGTCGCCGTACATTCGGCGTAAAAAATTGGCCGGTAAATAAACGGAAGTATCATTACTGTCGCCAAAAAAACCTGCCCCTTGTTTGGTTATCACCCCGATTACGGTAAAACGCTGCCCGTAAAGCCTGATGTTTTTCCCGATGGGATCCATTGTCCCAAAAAGACCCTGTGCAATTTCATATCCCAAAACAATAACCGCGGTTCCTGAATTTGATTCTGATTCGTTGTAAAACCTTCCTTTATCAAAACTTAGTCCGTCAATATCAACCATTTCAAAGGAAGAAGGCACAATATTGACATCAGCAACGGTTTTGGAATCGTATTTTAAACTTTCATGATTTACAAAAAGCTGATAACCGACCTGTTGTGTATTGTTAAGCGAATTTTTTAAGGCAATGTACTCGTCATATTTTACGTTTGGGAACTGTTCTCTTTTCCATTGCGGAATTTCGGAAGGCCCAAAACAATATTTCATCAAATAAATCGTATTTTTATCTAAACTGCTCAGGTCTTTAGAAATTTTACGATCTAAAGAATCTACTGCAGCGAGCACGGCAATAATTGAAAAAATCCCGATTGTTACTCCAAGTAATGACAATAAAGTACGCAATTTATTATTCCGTAAAGCATTTATGGCAAAGCTTAAACTTTCTTTTAATAACCTTAGATAAACAATCATATTTTCGTATTTTTCAATAAAGTAAAATTCAATAATTTAAAAACAAAAACCTAACAAAAGTTAAGTTACTCATCAGTAGATTTTTTTACCATAATGTTACATTAATTTTCTTTAAAATAATATTTAAAAAAACTACTTTTGCAGTCTGAAAATCATAACTACACAATGAGCACAACTAAAACAATACAATCGGCGTTAATTTCTGTTTTTTCGAAAGATGGACTGGAGCCAATCGTTAGAAAATTACACGAACAAAACGTAACACTTTATTCAACCGGAGGAACTGAAGATTTTATCAAAAATTTAGGTATTCCTGTAGTTCCGGTTGAGGACATCACTTCCTTTCCTGAAATTCTTGGCGGAAGAGTAAAAACGTTACATCCGAAAATTTTTGGCGGGATTTTAAACCGTCAGGATAACGAAAGTGACGTTGAGCAAATGAAGGAATTTGATATTCCTCAGATTGACTTAGTGATTGTTGATTTGTATCCGTTTGAAAAAACAGTTGCTTCAGGTGCCAGCGAACAGGATATTATTGAAAAAATTGATATTGGCGGAATTTCATTAATCCGTGCCGGTGCCAAAAATTTCAAAGACACTGTAATTGTAGCTTCGGTAAATGAATACAGTCTGCTTTTGGATTTGATTACAGAACAAAACGGAGCAACAACGCTTGAAAACAGAAGATTGTTTGCTACAAAAGCGTTCCACGTTTCCTCTCATTATGACGGTGCTATTTTTAATTATTTCAATACAGATGAAACCATCTATAAAGAAAGCATTGACAACGGCCAGATTTTACGTTACGGAGAAAACCCGCACCAAAAAGGATTTTTCTTTGGCGATTTTGACGCGATGTTCAAAAAAGTGCACGGAAAAGAATTATCATACAACAACCTGCTGGATGTAGATGCTGCGGTAAACTTAATTAATGAGTTTAAAACTGACGGGCCTACTTTCGCTATTTTAAAACATAACAATGCTTGTGGTTTAGCTTCGCGAAAAACGATCAGCGAGGCTTATTTAGCCGCTTTGGCTTGCGACCCTACTTCTGCTTTTGGCGGAGTTTTGATTGCAAACACTAAAATTGATCTGGCTACTGCTCAGGAAATCAATAAATTATTTTGTGAAGTGGTAATCGCTCCAAGTTATGATGACGAAGCCATTGCAGTTTTACAGGAAAAGAAAAACAGAATTATATTAGTTCAGAATGAAGTGGAATTACCTTCAAGACAAGTGAGAACATGTCTTAACGGTTTGTTAATTCAGGACAGAAACAATATTACGGATACTAAAGAGCATTTAAAAACCGTTACTACTACAGCGCCGACCGCTCAGGAAGTTGAAGATTTAATATTTGCTTCGAAAATCTGCAAGAACACCAAATCGAATACGATTGTTTTTGCCAAAAACGGAACATTAATCTCGTCAGGAACGGGTCAGACCTCAAGAGTTGATGCTTTAATGCAGGCTATCGATAAGGCTAAAGCTTTCGGTTTTGACCTGACAGGAGCTTCAATGGCAAGCGATGCATTTTTCCCTTTTCCGGATTGTGTGGAATTAGCCAAAAAAGCAGGAATAACCGCTGTTATTCAGCCGGGAGGATCAATAAAAGACGAATTAAGCATAAATTATTGCAACGAAAATAATCTTGCAATGGTATTTACAGGAACACGTCATTTTAAACATTAATTTGTTTAACTTTGTTCAAAATAATTTATAACATTTTAAACCCCTAAAAAACTTATGGGATTTTTTGATTTCATGACCGAGGATATTGCGATAGACCTTGGTACCGCAAACACTTTAATCATACATAATGATAAAGTTGTTATTGATAGTCCGTCAATCGTTGCACGTGACAGAATATCAGGCAAAATCATTGCAGTTGGTAAGGAAGCCAACATGATGCAGGGTAAAACGCATGAAAACATCAAGACCATAAGGCCTTTGAAGGACGGTGTAATTGCCGATTTTGATGCTTCGGAAAAAATGATCAATATGTTCATTAAAAGTATTCCGGCATTGAAAAAGAGAATGTTTACTCCCGCTTTAAGAATGGTAGTATGTATTCCTTCCGGAATTACTGAGGTTGAAATGCGTGCCGTAAAAGAATCTTGTGAACGGGTAAACGGAAAAGAAGTGTATCTGATTCATGAGCCAATGGCAGCAGCAATTGGTATCGGTATCGATATCATGCAGCCAAAAGGAAACATGATTGTTGACATTGGTGGCGGAACAACTGAAATTGCGGTTATTGCATTAGGCGGAATTGTATGTGACAAATCTGTAAAAATTGCAGGTGACGTTTTTACAAACGATATTGTTTATTACATGCGTACGCAACACAACCTTTTTGTTGGGGAAAGTACTGCCGAGAAAATAAAAATCCAGATTGGAGCTGCTATCGAAGATTTAGACGGCCCACCGGAAGATATGTCAGTTCAGGGTAGAGATTTACTTACCGGTAAACCTAAACAAGTTGACGTTTCTTACCGTGAAATCGCCAAAGCATTAGACAAATCGATTCAGCGTATAGAAGATGCCGTAATGGAGACTTTATCACAAACTCCTCCGGAATTAGCCGCCGATATTTACAACACTGGTATTTATTTAGCCGGTGGCGGATCGATGTTAAGAGGCCTTGATAAACGTATTTCACAAAAAACAGATTTACCTGTTTACATTGCCGAAGACCCGTTAAGAGCTGTTGTTCGCGGAACCGGAATGGCACTTAAAAACATTGCAAAATTCAAAAGCATCTTAATAAAATAAGATTCAAAAATAAAAAATCCATGTATTTTATCAGAGTCAGATTGAATCATCTGACGCTGATAAAATTTGAACCCAATAGCATATCCTGAAACAAAATAACCGAACAAGAAATGCAGCAAATTTTTAATTTCATTATAAGAAACAGTAATCGATTGCTGTTTTTGCTGCTTTTAGGAATTTCGTTGGCTCTCACAATTCAATCTCATTCGTTCCATAGAAGCAGAGTAATCAGTTCAGCCAATTTTTTAAGCGGAGGTGTTTATGAAAGAATTAATCGCGTAAACGAATATTTGAATCTAAGAACACAAAACGACGAACTGGTACTTGAAAACGCAAGATTAAAAAGCCTTTTATTCAATAAGGAAGACACCACAAAAGTACCTTTGGCAGATAGCATTAAAGGTGTTAAACCTGCGGATATTATTGTTTCAAAGGTGATTCACAACTCCTACAATACACACGAAAACTATATCACTTTAAACTCCGGTGCAAAAGAAGGAGTGAAACAGGATATGGGAGTTATCAATAGTTTAGGAATTATTGGAGTTGTAGACAATACATCAAAAAACTATTCTACTGTAGTCAGTATCCTGAATATGAAATCGCAGATCAATGCCAAAATCAAGAAATCAAATCACTTTGGTTCTTTAACCTGGAATGGTAAGAGCACTGGATTTGTACAGCTGGAAGATGTTCCAAGATTAGCTTCAATCCGAAAAGGAGATACGATTGTGACCGGTGGCCAGTCTGTAATTTTCCCTGAAGGAATTAACATCGGAACAGTTGACAAAATATACATTAAGGACAAAACGAGTTTTTATGTGATCAACGTAAAACTGTTTAATGACATGACCAACCTTGGGCATGTTTATATTATTAAAAGTAAAGACAGAGAAGAACTTATTAATTTAGAAAAAAAGGAGAAAGATGAATAGCGCCTTGTTAGTCAATATTTTTCGATTTATTGTGTTATTGGCAATTCAGGTTGTTATTTTCAATAATATGAATTTCCTTGGATACATAAGTCCTTTTCCGTACCTGTTGTATATTATTCTTTATCCTGTAAACAGTAATAGATCCGGTTTAATTATCTCCAGTTTTTTACTTGGATTAACGATGGACATGTTTTGTAATTCAGGCGGAATTCATGCGACAGCCTGTGTTATTTTAGCGTATTACAGGCCTTATATTTTCAAATTTTCCTTTGGATTGAGTTATGAATATCAAACGATAAAACTGAACGAATCACTGACACCCGAAAGATTCTCCTTTATTTTAGTATCCGTGATCCTGCATCACATTATACTTTTCACGCTTGAAGCTTTCCAGTTTAAATTTATCGGGGACATTTTACTTCGAACTTTATTCAGTTCCATTTTTACCATAATCGTTTCAATCATAATAATATATCTTATTAAGCCCAATAAAAGATGAGAAAAGTTCTGCTGCCCTCTTTAATTATTATTGCAGCATCTTTGCTAGTGATCAGGATATTTTATTTGCAGATTATTGATGATTCTTTCAAATTAAAATCAGAAAATAACGCAATTAAGAAAGCATATGATTATCCGGAAAGAGGATACATCTATGATCGAAACGGTAAATTATTGTTAGCCAACCAGGCTTCTTATGATATCATGGTTATCCCACGCGAAATCAAAGAAAATCTTAACGTCGATGAATTCTGCACCTTACTGAATATCACAAAAGAAGAATACCAGAAAAGAATTGCTAAGGCCAGGGTCTACAGCCCGAGGCTGCCTTCGGTTTTTCTATCGCAATTAAACAAGGCTGAATTTGCCGCTTTTCAGGAGAAAATCAGAAAATATGAGGGTTTTTATTTCCAAAAAAGATCACTTCGGGATTACGAAGTAGATTATGGCGCCAATATTTTTGGTTTTATCACTCAGGTAAACGAACGATTAATTGCAAAAAATCCCTATTATAACAGTGGAGATTTAATAGGAATGCAAGGAGTTGAACAAAGCTATGAAGAAGTTTTACGCGGTATAAAAGGGGTTAAATACATTCAGAAAGATAAATATAACCGGGAAATTGGTTCCTATAAAGAAGGAAAATACGATACTATTGCCGTTGCCGGAGAAGATATTAATTTAACTATTGATGCTGAACTTCAAAAATACGGTGAAGAATTAATGATCAATAAACGAGGCGGAATTGTTGCCATTGAACCTAAAACGGGCGAAATTCTGGCATTAGTTACTGCCCCATCTTATGATCCCGGCATTTTGGTTGGAAGACAACGATCTAAAAACTACACGCTTTTGTATCATGATTCTATTGCAAAACCATTGTACGACAGGGGGCTTCTGGCGGAATATCCTCCGGGTTCTCCATTTAAAATACTAACTGGTTTAGTCGCTTTGCAGGAAGGCGTAATCAACGAACAAACTACGTTCATGTGCCATCACGGTTTCAGTTATGGCAGGGGTCGTTTTATGAAATGTCACGGTTTTGGCCCGCACCAGTTGCATAATGGTATTTACAATTCGTGTAATACTTATTTTGCACAGTCTTATATGTTAACGATTAACAAATATGGTGACCCTGCGAAAGCGGTAGACATTTGGAGCAATCACGTAAAAAGTTTTGGTTTAGGCCAATTTATGGGATACGATTTACCAACGGGTAAAAAAGGAAATATTCCAACTTCAAAAACATATAAAAAAATATATCCTAACGGCGGCTGGAGAAGTACTACTATTGTATCAAACGCAATTGGACAGGGAGAAGTTTTAATGACACCTATTCAATTAGCCAACATGATGGCTACTGTTGCCAATCAGGGCTATTATTACACGCCTCATATCATTAAAAAAATTGAGGGTAAAAAAATAGACCCGAAATTTACAACCAGACACGAAACTACAATTGACAAAAAGTATTTTCCTCCGGTTATCAGTGGTCTGTTTGATGTTTACAATAAAGGAACAGCTTACGCCTTAAGAGTCGAAGGCATTGATATTTGCGGAAAAACAGGAACCGCCGAAAACTACGCAAAAATCGATGGTGTCAGAACAAAACTAAAGGATCACTCCATTTTCGTCGCTTTTGCCCCAAAAGACAATCCTAAAATTGCAATCGCCATTATGATTGAAAACGGAGGTTTTGGAGCAACGGTTGCAGGGCCAATCGCCAGTTTGATGGTTGAAAAATATCTGAGAAAAAAAATCTCAAGAACCGATCTGGAAATCCGGGTTTTAAATAAGAGTTTACTTAGCGAATACGCCAAAGTTGGAGGAATAAATCCGGCAAGCTTAATTGAATCTACACCGAAAGATTCCGTTTTAAAAGCTAAGATTATTGTTCCGAAAACTGCAGGAACTCCAAAAACGGTAACCCCGAAAACAGAAATTAAAAGAACCACCGTAGACACAACAAAAGAAAACTAATAAAGATTATTTCAAATGAAAAATCAAAGTGTAAAAAATAATATTGACTGGATAAGTGTTATTATCTACATTGCACTTGTAATATTGGGGTGGTTAAACATCTATTCTTCTTCATTATTATCTACTGATGGTACTTATGAAAAGCAGTTGATTTTTATTGCCTGTACCATTCCCTTAATTTTTATTGTTCTTTTTGTGGATGGTAAATTTTATGAAAAGTATGCCAGTATTATTTTTGGCGTGTCCTTATTATCGTTGGCCGGTCTGTTCCTTTTTGGAAAAACAATTGCCGGTCAGAGATGTTGGTATGCTATCGGAAGTTTTACGATACAGCCTTCGGAGTTTGCAAAAGCTGCAACTTCACTGGCATTGGCAAAATACCTCAGTGACAGTCAGATTAACTTAAAAGAGACGAACAGACAGATTCAGGCTTTAGCCATTGTGTTTTTACCCGTTCTTCTGATATTACCACAGCCCGACCCGGGAAGTGCCCTGATCTATAGTATTTTTATCGTGGTTTTGTTTAGGGAAGGATTACCATCATGGTACGTATGGACTGGTTTTTTAGCCATATTACTATTTGTATTAACACTTGTTCTGGAACCCTACGTTGTAATTTTAATCTCTCTGGCGGTATTGACCATCATCTATTTTAAAGGAAGAGTCGTCGATCGAAACCTTCTTTTTAGTGCTATTTTACTGGCTATCATTTCAGGTTTCGTCCTTTCGGTTGATTATGTTTTTGACAATGTTTTCAAACAACACCATAGAGACCGTTTTAATATTCTTTTAGGAAAAAGTGTCGATATGAAAGGTATCGGATACAACACCAATCAATCTGAAATCGCCATTGGATCCGGTGGCTGGATGGGAAAAGGTTTTCTGGAAGGAACGCAGACCAAAGGTGGTTTTGTGCCCGAACAGCATACCGATTATATCTTTACAACTGTTGGTGAAGAATGGGGCTTTCTGGGATCCCTAGTGGTTATTTCCCTTTTTGCCGGATTATTACTGAGAGTTATTTATTTGGCTGAAAGACAAAAGACAAAATTCAGCCGGGTATATGGGTATTGTGTGGCCGGAATTTTATTCACTCACTTTTTTGTAAATATTGCCATGGTTGCAGGGATTTTTCCAACTATTGGAGTGCCGCTTCCTTTCTTCTCCTATGGAGGTTCCGGACTCTGGGGATTCACTATTTTGTTGTTTATTTTCTTAAAGATGGATGCCAATAAGGTTAATGAATGGTAAACCTTTAAAAAGTTAAATTCCAATTCCGCAGCATGGGGATTAATTCCAGATTCCAATACTGAAACTTGGATGTAAAAGTTAAATTCCGATACTGAAATTCCAAATCCCAATTAGCACTTAAATAGTATCAAAATAATATAATAGCTGATTCTTATTTTTATCACCGACTGTATCACATAAAAAAGTCCGAAGCTTAAAACTTCGGACTTTTTTTATGTATATTTTTTTTTGTTTATATTTTTTCGCTTGGTCTTTTCTTTAATAATTTAAGTAAAACCGGGAATGTAGAAATGATTACAATGATAATAATAATGTATTCGATATGTTCCTTTAAATCTATTCCTTCTTTTAGAAAAACGCCATATAAATAATGTCCTGAAAAGATCAATAAGAATGACCAGAGAAATGAACTCAGAATATTATAAAACATGAATTTCTTTTTATCCATAGAAACTATCCCTGCAATGATTGGAGCGAAAGTCCTGAAGATGGGAAGAAAACGGGCATAAATAATAGCCTTACCTCCATATTTCTCAAAGAAATCTTTTGACTGCAACAGGTATTTCTTTTTAAACCAGAAGGAGTCTTCTTTTTTAAAGAGGTAATATCCGCTTTTGGCTCCAAACCAATATCCCGTCATATTACCCAAAACTCCCATCACCGCTACCAGCGTTGAAAGCAAAAACACGTTAATAAAATCGCTTGGAATAGATACCACATTCTGAATCAAATCGCGACTGTAAATACCCGCTAGAAAAAGTAAGCTGTCTCCCGGCAGAAAAAAACCTGCAAAAAGTCCTGTCTCAGCAAATACTATAAACAAAACAATATATAATCCAATCTGAAATCCTCCGACACTTAACGTAATATAAAATTCAGGGTTAATTAATTGGGTCCAGTCGAAATTATTCATAAATGCGTTTGGTTATATTTATAAGTTCGTGAAAGTAACAATAATTTAATTCAACCACAATAAAATGCGGTATTTTAAAGATTAATTAACGATTCAAAAAAGCCCGGATTTGAACCCGGGCTCTTTAAATTATTGTCTTTCATACTTGCAGCAGCTGTGCAGATTATCATAATCGGCCTGCTCTGCTTTTACCTCCCTGGTATCATGTCCCACCTTTGCAATTGCTTTATTTAGGTCAGCCGGAGAAGACTTTTCTTCATTCAGAATGACGGTAAGCTGGTGCGAACTAATATCCCAGTTGGCTGTCTTTACACCCGGCACGCCAAATGCAGCTTTTTCGATACGTTTCTTGCATTGCTCGCAATTACCGTTTACTTCTGTAGCATATTTTAAATTCTTATTCTTTTTAGTCTGTGCCTGGGCTGAAAATCCAAAAACAGCAATCAGGGCAATTAAAATTATATGTTTCATTTTAGTAGTATTTATTATTATTAATATTGATTTTTGATATTGATTTTTGTTTTTGTTTTTTATTTTATTTTAAATCGTAATCCTGCGTAATACATTTGCCCAAAAATTGGTGCGTACGCTACCGAAGCATCAAAATTGGGTCCAAAAGGATCACTGGCGCCTAAAATTGCTTTTTCCTGTTTGTAATTCCCTATGTTTTCGCCACCGATATAAACTTCAAATACCGAAGAAAAAACTCTGGTAACCTGCATATTCATAACTGCATAAGAAGGTGAAAAATCAGGAAACTGATCGGCAGCAGGATTTGATGCCGTATACGGCAATTGCTGTTTTCCCGACCAGTTGAAGGTATAGTCAAACTTCCATTGCCTGTCGTCATTCAGGCTGGTTTCATATTCAAGATTTCCCAGAAAACGGTGTTTTGCCTGCAACGGTCTTTGAAAAGTTCCTCTTAGATAATCGGTCTGGATATCGTAATATTTATAAGCTGTTCTCAGATTAAGATTATGAATCAACTCATAATTGAATTCCACCTGCAGGCTGTTTGCAAATGAATTCCCCTTAAGATTATAAAACAAAACTTCCTGAGGGCTCTGCATTAAATCGATAACGGCCTGATTCTGAAAATCCGTACGATACAAATCAAATCCGGCATCTGCATTTTTACCAAACAATTTGAACTTCTGGGAAAAACTCACACCGTAATTCCAGGCTATTTCAGGATTCAGTCCATAAATTTTTCCATTATTATCTAAAATTGAGAACGTTCTGGAACTTGCAAAAAGCTGCTGGTTTTCGGCAAAGATATTAGCCGAACGCTTGCCCCTCCCTGCTGAAAAACGAAGCACGGCATCTTTCCACGGATTGTATCTCAGGTGCAAACGCGGCGTTACAAAAACACCTAAGCGGTTATGATTGTCGACTCTTCCGCCTAAAATCACACTGAAGTTATCGGTATTATCATAGGTATATTCAAAAAATGCCCCAACCGAATTATCGATTCTGCTGTAATCATTTACATTTACAAACTCCTGATACTGATCGTACGAAAAATTCAGGCCCGTTGCAAATTTGTGCATCGTATTATTGATAATCGAATTGAAAATCAAATTCGAATAATAACTGTTTTGTTTGATGTTATACTGGTTTAGACCAAAATAAGATTCCTGGTTGTGGCTGTTGAAAGCATTCTGAAAACCAATACTCTGATACGGCATATCCTTAAAAACATAGCCGATTTTTGTAGAAACCTCAAAACGTTCTGTGTTGATTTCAGAGCCCCAATAGTTCGTTGTTCCCCTATCACGGTCTTTATTGAAATCAACTTCACCCGTCTGTTTTTTATCATTCATATACCTGAAATTGATAAAACTCACCAAACCGCTTTCGGCATCGTAATACTGATACCGGTTCAGAATATTGATTTGTTTTCCCAGCGGATTATCTAGAAAACCATCATTATTCATGTCGTTTTTTGCCACACGCGTATTGCCGTGAAGAAACAGGCTGGTTGCCCATTTATCGGATAATTTTTTATTGAAATGCGTATTCAGTTCAAAACGTGAATCAGTGGATCCGTAAGCATTGAGAAAAAACGGAATGTCACTTAACGGTTTTAAAAGCTCGGTATTAATTTGTCCCGAAATACTCTCGTATCCATTTATAACACTTCCGGCTCCTTTCGTAATCTGCACACTTTCGATCCAGGTTCCGGGAGTAAGGGATAAGCCATAGGCCTGGGAAGCGCCACGGACAGAGGGAATATTTTCTTCCGTAATCATTAAATACGGGCTTGTTAAACCCAGCATTTTAATTTGTTTGGTTCCAGTCAGAGCATCCGAAAAATTGACATCAATCGACGGATTTGTCTCGAAACTTTCGGCAAGGTTACAACAAGCGGCTTTTAGCAATTCTTTGCTTGTGACAAGCGTTGTGTTTGCGGTAACAGTATAGGATTTTTTAATCCCTTTTTGCTTTTTTGTAATTTTTACTTCTTCCAGATCTTCTTGCGAAAACACAGAAACGGAAAGCAAAAACATCACAAAAAGCATGATATTTTTTTGCATAAAAATGATTTTAATTATTTAGAAAATGCTGTTTCTTAAGTTTTGGGAAACACAAAAACAGTTCAATACAAGCCGTGAAAGACTTGATTCTAAATATTAAAATCAGGCGTAAAAAATATATTGTCTGTATAACTGATATAAAGGAGGTGCATTCGCATCAGAATAATAAGAAGTGATCTGATGGTTTTTGAAATTTGGTACAGCTAAAAAAGAAATCGGCACGAAATCCTGAATTACAGCAGGAAAAGCAACCTGAAAAAAGAATATTTTAAAAGTTGCGTTATCCGATTTTTTCTCGAAATGAACTACTTTATCTTTACAACAGGACGATTTTTTCTCAGAAGATCCACAACATTTCTTTTCAGGAGCAGCAGAAACTGTAGTATTTAAAGAAACGGAAGCGATTTTACCTCCGCAATAATGCACATCAAAAGCAAACCCCATGTTGGATACCAACAATAGGAACGCTAAAAATAATCCTGTGCACTTCTTTACATTCATAAGTGCAAAAATATTCAAAAGACCTTAGAAAAAAACTAATAAAATGTTATTTTTTCAAACCCTGCATCTGATAATAAAAGGCAGGAATAAAAAGCAAAACAAAAATGGGCTGAATAATAAACCTTCTGACGTAAAAAAGCAACCAGCTCCCGTCAGGAAAATAGTGGAGAATTACAAAAAATGCCGCGAAAAGGATCGCCAGGAAACAGCCGTACAAAATGGCACTGAACTTAACAATTTCCACGTCCTGAAACAGCACATAAATAAGCAGAAGCGATAAACCGGAGTTTAGAAAATAGCGAAGTAAAAGCCCGCAAAAAAGCTTAAAAACATCAACTTCAGGAAAAGGCAGTCCCTTGAAATCGGAATCAAAGTAAACCAAAAAAGGATCATAGAACAATGCCTCTTCAAAAGTTCTTATCAGTCCAAAGCATAGTACTATAAGGACCGCAATGATGATTTTTCCCTTGTGCTCCTTTATTTTACTTAGCATATTTTGAAAATTTGTTGACCCAGAAAACCCATAAACCAAAAACCAATCCGTAGATTATTAATGGGAAAAGGACTCCGTGGAGAAGATGTTCCTGTTGTCGAAAATGAAACAATAACACTGTCAATAGTCCAATCCGGATCACATTAAAAATATAAATCAGCGCAATACCAAACAGAATAAATAGTAAAGTCGTCTTAAACTTTCCGGAAAATGCCAGTACAAAAGAAACAAACAGAATCATAACGCTGACGGCATTACATCCTTCTACAATAATAACGGTAAACTTATTATGGTACCGAACTTCTAAGTAAGGACCTGAAAGACTTTTGGCAATTTTAGTATTTTCATTAAACAAATGCATCAGCTGCTCTACATTATGGCCAATCATTGTGGTTATCCCATCAATATCATTTGCTTCAAAGCTGTTTAAGTAAAATTTATAAATCACCGTCAATCCGATATAAGCAGCGAAAAAAGTGCCTATAAAAATCAGAAAGGGTTTAAATTGCTGTAAATATTTTTTCAAGTGAAATTTTTAACAAATTTATGTATTTTTTAATTTCAGTATTAAATACTTTTGCATAAAATTTTGCATTATGACATTTCAGGAATTACAACCAAAAATAAGCGCTATTATAGCTGATACAAATACGGTTAGAGACGAAAAATTATTATCTGTCTGCCAATTATTAAACGAAAACGTTGAATATTACAATTGGGTTGGATTTTATTTTGCGAATCATGAAAACAAAACCCTTCATTTAGGTCCTTATGTAGGGGCTGAAACCGATCATACCGTAATTCCTTTTGGAAAAGGAATCTGTGGCCAGGTGGCGGAAAGCAATGCTAACTTTGTGGTGCCGGATGTCGCTGCACAGGACAATTACATTGCCTGCAGTTTTACGGTAAAGTCTGAAATCGTTGTTCCTTTATTTGTTAACGGACAAAATATCGGTCAGATTGATATTGACAGTCACGTTATCGATCCGTTTACAGAAGCAGACGAAAGGTTTTTAGAATTTGTAAATCAGCAAGTTGCCAAATTATTTTAAAAATGAAGCACCTAACGTATTATCATAATGCTGTTTTTTCGCCTAAATTATTGGAACTTTAAATTTTTCAGTCTTTAAATTTATTTTTTCGAAAAAAAAATGTAATTTTGCACCGTCTTACAAAAGATGTACGACTACATAAAAATCATTAAATAATATTGGAATGTATTTAACTAAAGAAAAAAAAGAAGAGATTTTTGCACAACACGGTGAAGCAACAAACACTGGAAAAGCAGAAGCTCAAATTGCATTGTTCACTTACAGAATTTCACACTTAACTGAGCACTTGAAAAAAAATCGTCACGATTACAACACTGAGCGTTCTCTTGTACTGTTAGTAGGTAAAAGAAGATCTTTGTTGGATTACTTGAAAAAGAAAGAGATCAACAGATATCGTGAGATTATCAAAGTATTGAATATCAGAAAATAATCAATATAGAAAAGAGGTGCGAAAGTGCCTCTTTTTGTTTTTTACGGAATATATTTATTACAAGCATTTTATAAGAAAAAAAGTTTGGTTTTTCATTGGGTTTTAGAATAAACAACAACTACACACACAACAACTACAACACAACTAAAACCCATTGTATAACCAATAAGGAAAAAATTTATGATTCCACAATTATTTGTAGAAAGTATCGATTTAGGTGATGGCAGAAGCATCACAATCGAGACAGGCCGTTTAGCAAAACAAGCGGATGGTTCTGTAGTAGTAAGAATTGGTAAAACTGTTATTTTAGGAACAGTTGTATCATCAAGAAAAGCAAGTCCCGGTATTGACTTTTTACCATTAACGGTAGATTACCGTGAAAAATTTGCAGCAGCAGGTCGTTTTCCTGGAGGTTTCTTCAAAAGAGAAGCCCGTCCTAGTGATAGCGAAGTATTAACAATGAGATTAGTTGACCGTGTTTTACGTCCGCTTTTCCCAAGTGATTATCACGCAGAAGTTCAGGTTATGATTCAGCTTATGTCTCATGACGATGAAGTTATGCCGGATGCATTAGCAGGATTAGCCGCTTCGGCAGCACTTGCTTTGTCTGATATTCCTTTTGAAACTTTAATTTCTGAAGCCAGAGTGGGAAGAATTGACGGTAAATTTATCATCAATCCATCCCGTGCACAATTAGAATTATCTGATATTGATATGATGATTGGAGCTTCGACTGATTCTATCGCAATGGTAGAAGGAGAAATGAAAGAAATCTCAGAAGCTGAAATGTTAGAAGCGATTAAATTTGCGCACGAGCATATTAAAGTACAAATTGCAGCTCAGGAAAGACTGGCAGCTGCTTTTGGAAAAAAAGAAGTTCGTACTTATGAAACTGAAAAAACAGACGATGCTATTTACGCAAAAGTAAAAGCAGCGGCTTACGATAAAATTTACGCTATTGCAAGCAAAGGTTCAGCGAAACACGAACGTTCTGCTGCATTTGATGCTGTAAAAGAAGAAGTGAAAGCCTTATTTACTGAAGAAGAATTGGCGGAAAATGGAGATTTAGTTGCTAAATATTTCTACAAAACCAATAAAGAAGCGGTTCGTAATGTAACTTTAGATTTAGGAACGCGTCTTGACGGAAGAAAAACTACAGAAATCAGACCAATCTGGTGTGAAGTAGATTACTTACCATCTGTTCACGGTTCTGCATTGTTTACACGTGGAGAAACCCAGGCTTTGGCAACAGCAACTTTAGGAACATCCAGAGAAGCAAACCAAATTGATTCCCCATCTGAACAAGGAGAAGAAAAATTCTATTTACATTATAACTTCCCACCATTTTCTACTGGAGAAGCCCGTCCGTTAAGAGGAACTTCAAGAAGAGAAGTCGGACACGGAAACCTGGCACAAAGAGCGTTGAAAAACATGATTCCTGCTGAAAATCCATATACGATCAGAGTTGTTTCTGAAGTACTGGAATCAAATGGTTCCTCTTCTATGGCTACCGTTTGTGCGGGAACATTAGCTTTAATGGATGCCGGTATTCAAATGATTCGTCCGGTTTCAGGAATTGCAATGGGATTGATTACAGACGGAGAACGTTTTGCAGTTTTATCTGATATTTTAGGTGATGAAGATCACTTAGGAGATATGGATTTCAAAGTAACCGGAACTTCTGAAGGTATTACAGCTTGTCAGATGGACATCAAAATTGACGGATTGAAATACGAAATCATGGAGCAGGCTTTGGCTCAGGCCCGTGAAGGACGTTTGCATATTTTAGGAAAATTACTTGAAACTCTTGCAAAACCAAATGCAGATGTTAAAGCACACTCTCCTAAAATCATCACCAGAACTATTCCTGGAAGTTTTATCGGAGCGTTGATCGGACCTGGTGGAAAAGTAATTCAGGAATTACAAAAAGCTACCGGAACGACTATCGTGATCAACGAAGTAAACGAAGAAGGTGTGATCGAAATCTTAGGGACAGATCCTGCAGGAATTGAAGCAGTATTGGCTAAAATTAAGTCAATCACTTTCAAACCACAAATGGGAGAAGCTTACGAAGTAAAAGTAATTAAAATGCTTGACTTTGGAGCTGTAGTAGAATATACTGCTGCACCAGGAAACGAAGTATTGCTTCACGTATCTGAGCTAGCCTGGGAACGTACTGAAAATGTTACCGATGTTGTAAACATGGGAGATGTTTTTGAAGTGAAATACTTAGGTCTTGATCCTAAAACAAGAAAAGAAAAAGTGTCCAGAAAAGCGCTTTTACAAAGACCTCCACGCGAGGACAAAAAAGAGTAATCAGATCTTAGTTTACTAAAGGTTTATTCATAGAAAACCCCAATTCATTTATTTGAATTGGGGTTTTTCGTTTGAAAGACCAAATAAAAATGGTTTTATAATATTTTTTTGATACTTTTGGAAATACCAAACCAAAAACACAAAAAACCAAAAATCCTTTGAAAAAGCTTCAAAAAAATCTGTATTTTTTAATTTTATTTGGATTATTCCTAAACATTTATAATATTCACAGCCAAACCAACAATGAAGTTTCTACTTATAACTGGTTTGATAAAAATCTTGGAATAGAATCTTTAGACTTCAAAAACGGACCCGCCCATTTAAACTTTGATAAAACAGCCAATAATCAGAATCGCTATTATATTGATGATTTTAAAAACGGCAGTATTATGTACAATGGCCAGCACTATTTCGATTTGTACTTAAAGTATGATATCTATGCCGATGAATTAGTATTAAGGCCGTATGCCGAATCCAACACTACAAAAATAAATATCATTAAGGATTATGTCAGTTCTTTTAAGATTGGCAATCAAAAATTTACCAACCTAAAAGAACTAAGTGCGCCGAATCTCAAAAAAGGCTATTACGAAGAAGTGATTCTTGCTAACAACACCATTCTTTACATCAAATATTACAAGGAGAGAAACAATGTCGTGGGAGAGAACGCTTTTTACATCGGGTATCTTCTTAAATATGATTATATTCTTTTTAAGGACAACGATTTCCATTTAATAAATGATAAGAAAGAAATCATAAAATTATATCCTGAAGACAAAAGAAAAATAAATGATTTCTATTTTAAGAACCGAAACTTAAAAAAGGAAGACCCCTCATTATTTATCAAAAATCTAATGAGATACATTAACAATTTAAATCTGTAGAAATTATCCCAATGAGAATATTTACTATTATTTTATTATTTTTTGGTTTAAATCAATTCATGTATGCGCAGGGTCAACAAACAAAAATCAGCATCAGTTACAGTAATGTTAACAGGGTCGAGGTTTTAAAAAAAATAGAAGCTTCAACCCATTTTACATTTTATTTTCAGGAAGACTGGTTTGATAAAACCGTTCTGATATCAGGAAATTATTCCAATGAAACCATTCAGGAAATATTAGCAAAAGTTTTTGAAGATACAGAGCTTAATTTTTTTATTGATGATACTAAAATCATACTAACGAAAAACAGTATTATTTACGACAAATACAAAGGAAAAACCGCAAAAGGCACTGAAAAATCCAAAACTCCAATCTTTTTCCAACAATATGATTCGGTTAAAAAAAACAAGACAGATACCACCGCTCCAATTGCCTTAATTGGAAAAGAAGCCGCAGCTTCTGAAATTGATTTCTATACGCTTTCAGGACATATTACGGACCTAAAAGACAACAAACCTCTGGCAGATATTACGGTTAAAGCCAAAAACACCTCTATCAGTACCATTACGAATGCAGAGGGATTTTACAGCTTAAAGCTTCCAACCGGAATAAGTACTATCGAAATTGAATCTGTTTTTTACAGATCTGCCTCCCGAAAAATAATGATTTACAGCAATGGTAATCTTGACTTTTCGACCACTGAAAAGATAAACCAACTGGATGAAGTGGTCGTAAAAGGAAAAGGCAATCAGAATGTCAGGACTGCTATAACAGGCGTTACCACTATTGAAGCAGAAGGAGTAAAAACGATTCCTTTGGTTCTTGGAGAAAGGGACATTCTTAAAGTTGCGCTGACTATTCCCGGAGTAAAAACGGCAGGTGAAGGTTCGTCCGGTTTTAATGTTCGTGGAGGAAAAGAAGATCAGAATCTTGTATTATTAGACAATGCAACGCTATACAACCCCACTCACCTATTCGGGTTCTTCTCTTCTCTCAACCCTTATACCATTAACAAAGTAGACATTTATAAAGGAGGAATTCCTTCCGAATATGGCGGCAGATTATCCTCTGTTTTTGATATTGTTTCTAAAAATGGAAACACAGAAAAATTTTCCGGTGAAGGAGGTATAGGTCCCGTAACAAGCAATCTTACTGCTTCAATTCCTGTTGTAAAAGGAAAAGCAAGCTTATTGGTTGGAGGAAGAGCCACCTATTCTGACTGGATTTTAAAAACGCTTGACGATGAAAACCTAAAAAACAGCCATGCCTCTTTTTATGATTTAATTGCGAAATACAATCATAAAATAAACAAAAACAACGCTGTTGAAGGAACTGTATATTACAGTAAAGACGCTTACACGATAACGCCTGACTCTTTATACAAGTACAGTAACAGGCTGGTTTCTCTAAAATGGAAACATACTTTTAATGAAAAAACAAGCAGCGAATTTAACGTAACCAACAGCGAATATAAATTCAGTATTGATTACGAATCCCCTACTCCTGAATCATTTTTATTTAAATATAAAATTGACGAGACCCAATTCAACGTAAAATTTAATACGCTGTATACTGATAAACATAAATTTACTTACGGACTTTCGAGCAAAATTTATAAAATTAATCCCGGACAATTAAACCCAAATGACGAATCTTCATTGATAGCTCCAATACGGATTGATGACGAAAAAGGCTGGGAATCGGCATTATTTTTTTCGGATAAGTTTGAAATTACAGATCAATTATTGCTCGATATTGGCGCAAGATATTCGTTTTATGCCGCGTTGGGAGCAGCAACCCAAAAGATTTATCAGGATGGAGTCCCAAAAACACCATCAACAGTTATAGAGGAAAAAAAATATGGCACCAATGAGGTTATTAATTCCTCCGGAGGTTTTGAACCCAGAATTGGATTACGCTATATTGTTGACGACAGTTTCTTTATAAAAGCCGGCTTCGACAAAAATTTTCAATACATTCATTTACTATCAAACAACACCACACAATCGCCAACAGATACCTGGAAATTATCGGATCTGAATGTTAAACCGCAAAGCGGATTACAATATTCATTAGGTCTTTTTAAAACATTAGATTACGAACATTTAGAACTAAGCCTGGAAGGATATTATAAGACTTCCAAGAATATTTTAGACTACAAAGTTGGAGCCAACATACTTTTAAATCAAAATCTGGAAACCGAATTACTGCAGGGGGAAGGAAAAGCCTACGGGGTAGAATTTTTATTAAAAAAGCCGTACGGAAGACTTAACGGATGGATTGGCTATACCTACTCTAGAGCTTTTATAAAACTAGACAGTCAGTTTAATGATGAAAAGGTGAATGGCGGAAATTATTTCCGTGCCAATTTTGACAAACCTCATGATGTAAGTATTGTGATGAATTACAAATTTACACATCGTTACAGCTTTTCTTCTAATTTTGTTTATCAAACCGGCAGGCCAGTTACCTATCCTATTGGAAAATACACCTATGAAGGAGCAGAATATACCCTTTACAGTGACCGAAATAAATTTAGAATTCCTGATTATTACAGACTCGATATTGGGTTAAATATTGAGGGAAATCATAAGATAAAGAAACTGGCACATAGTTTTTGGAACATTTCAGTATACAATGTATTGGGAAGAAACAATCCCTACTCTATCTTTTTTGTAACGAAAGAAGGCCAGGTAAAGGCGTACCAAACTTCTATTTTTGGAATGCCGATACCTACTATTACTTATAATTTTAAATTTTAAAGATGATGAAAAAGATCTTTCTGTATAGCTTTCCCGGAATTGCACTCTTAGCATCAATTTTCGGCTGCACTACGCCCTATAATTATCAAAACAATGACTTTGAAGATGTTATAATAGTAGAAGCTACCTTAACAAACGAATATAAAAACCACGAAGTAAAAATTTCCAGAACGTATTCTCTGGAAGAAAGCTTTCCGCAATTTGAATCTCAGGCTATTGTCAATGTAACCGATGATTTAGGAAATAAATACGATTTTGCCGAGACCGGCTCTTCCTACATATCTGTCGATAAATTTCAGGCAGTTCCGGAGCGGCAATACCAATTACATATTGTAACCAAAAACGGAAGAACATATGTTTCGGGTACAGAAAAACTGACCACTCAGACGCAGATTGGAAGTGTAGTGCCAAATGTAACAACCAAAAATGGAATACGCGGTGTACAAATTGAAGTAAACAGCTCGGACCCCACGAGTACATCCAGATATTACAGGTATAAATATGATGAAACCTATAAAGTTGTAGCGCCTATTTGGTTTTCCCAGGAAGCTGTTCCTGCTGGCAATGTGGTCACCCCTAGTCCAAGAACCACAGAAGCACGAACTTGCTATTCAGATCAAAAATCGAATGAAATAATACTAACAAGCACCAACGACTTATCTGAAGACCGGGTGAGTAATTTCCCTGTCAAGTTCATCAGCAGCAAAGACCACATCATTAGAAACAGATATAGTATTCTGGTAAAACAATATGTGCAAACTCTTGCTGCCCATACCTATTATGAAACGCTAAAAGAAATATCAGATAACGGAAGCATTTTGTCGCAGACCCAACCCGGTTTCTTTCGTGGAAATATCAAATCTGTTGATGATTCGCGTGAAAAAGTAATTGGTTTTTTTGAAGTGTCGTCTTATTCCGAAAAAAGAATATTTTTTAATTTTAA
Source organism: Flavobacterium cupreum (assembly GCF_003996965.1). Lineage (GTDB taxonomy): Bacteria > Bacteroidota > Bacteroidia > Flavobacteriales > Flavobacteriaceae > Flavobacterium > Flavobacterium cupreum. The sequence continues at coordinate 345,742 of NZ_QWDM01000004.1, forward strand.
TGATCTTTTTCCCAAAACACCATCTCCGGAATACCAATATTACTGCCCAATAGTAATTCCTGAAGGCGAAGCTGCCAATTTTTATTTTAATAATTGCTACAATACAAGTCCAAATTCAACTTGTCAGGGCCCAACTATAGTAGAATTAATCAAAACACGGGCAAGAGTGTTTTTCCCAACCGACGACTCTCAAAAAATTATATTATATACTATACAATGCGGAGATTGTACCTCCTTTTCCTCAAACATAAAACCATCATTTTGGATAGACTAAGATATTTATTGGGCCTAACTTTACTACTAAGTTATCAGCAAATTGTATTTGCTCAGAAAAATAATGCTTTAGCGGAACTTAAAACTATCGACAAAAATTTAAACGAGTCGGTTTTCATCAGCACTAATACGAACTCTTTCTTAACAGGTGAGACGTTGTACTATAAAATATTTTGTGTTGACAAAACCACAAATGCACCCACAAAATACACCAAAGTCGCTTATTTTGAACTCATTGACAATAATAAAAGGCCCGTTGTCACCCATAAACTATTTCTGGAAAACGGAAGCGGGAATGGCGATTTTTTTATTCCAACTACATTAGAAACCGGAACTTATAAAATTATTGGATATACAAACTGGATGTTGTCAAATAATGGCGCTGAAGAATTTTTCAATACTGATATTTATATTGTAAACCCTTATAGGGAAAAAGCAGTTGATACTCCTGATCCTGTTACCGATCCCAAAGAGATCGTGTTTTCAAGTACAACTACTGATAATATTTCGTTTGATTTAAAGAACAAAATATTTAATAATCGCGAGCAGGTAGAGCTAAAAGTCAATGCCGTTTCTGATGATTTTTTAAAAGGAAATTATATGATTTCGGTTAGGAAAACAGATGGTTTTTTAGCGCAAAATAAAATAATTTTTAGCGATTATCAGGCAACACATCAGAGTTCTTCTTACAGCAATATCCTTAATAACTCAAATTTTGCATGGCCTGAAGTAAGAGGAGAGATAATCTCCGGAAGAATAACATCTGCAACGGAAGAAATTAAAAATAAACAAATTGGCCTTTCGGTTGCAGGTAAAAATTATGATGCGAAAATTGGCAAAACAGACGAGCAGGGGAGATTTACTTTTAATATAGAAAAAGCAAATCCAAACCCTAATATTATCATTCAGGTACTGGAATATAACAAAGAAAGTTATACCATCGAAATGGACAAACAGAAGGAAGCGGATCTTTCTAACCTAAAATTTTCTGATTTGAAATTCAATCCGGACTCGGACAAAAATATAACCGAAAGACTGGTTTCAAGTCAGGTAGAAAACGCCTATTACAACATCAAAAAAGACAGTTTGCTTTCTCCTGCTAATTTTGCTCCGTTTTATGGTTCTCTGTCTAAAGAATATAAACTTGATGATTTTACAAGATTTCCAACCATGGAAGAAACCATTACAGAAGTGGTAAGCGGAGTAGTTTTCAGAAAAAACAATCAAAACTATTCTTTGCATGTATATGATTATGATGAAAATTACGAGTCCTCGTCGCAACCATTAGTTGTTGTTGACGGGCTTATTCTTGACGATTTAAACGAATTTTTCACCTACAACCCTAAGAATATTTATAAAGTCAATGTTGTAAAAGGACTTTATTATTATGGTTCAAAATCATTTAACGGAGTGGTAGCGTTTACTACAAAAAATGGAGATTATAAAACTAAACTAAAAGGTAATTTTATAATAAGACCGGACCTTTTGAGGCCTCAGGGTAAAAAAGAATACTTTCAACCGGATTATTCAGACAATAAAAATACCAGAATCCCAGATTACAGGCATCAGCTTTTATGGGTACCCAATACCGATTTAAGTGGTGCCAGTATTAAATTTTACACATCCGATATATCGGGGAAATTTGAGGTCCTCTTAGAAGGATTTTCAGCAAGTGGAAAGCCTGTTTATATCAGGGAAATTATCGAAGTAAAAAAATCCAATTCTAATTAATCTTTGGAATAATTCGCATAATGAACTGTTCTAATTCGTAAATCGGCCTTTTAGAAACATTTTCTTGAAGAAAATGAACCATTCCGTTAAAAAATATAAATAAATAGTATGTTTTAACAATGATTGTGTGATTTTTATCACATTTTTTAATACTTTTGAAATCATCAAAACAAATCATCAAAACCACACAATATTTTGAAAAATTATCAAAATAAATCTATTTTCCTTATCTTATTTGGATTATTCTTAAACATTTATGCCATACATAGCCAGACAAGCAATAGTGCTTCTTTATACAAATGGTTTGACAAGAGTGTTGGTAAACAAAACTTAGAGCTCTACAATGGCCCGCGTCATGTTAATCTTTACAGGACGCTGGATAAAAGTCATAGTTATTATTTTTCCAACAACTACAGCATTGGAGATCTTAATTATCAGGGGCAGAATTACTATAATCTGGATCTAAAATATGATATCAATAATGACATCATTGTATTGAGGGTTAATGGAGAATACGATTATTTGGGCATGAGCCTGATTAAAGAGAAAACGGCCTGGTTTACGCTTAATAACAAAAAATTCATCAATATCAATTTCAATAACCCTGCAAGCCCGGCTTACATGACCGGTTATTATCAGGAAATCCTTTTTTCAAAAAACATTACACTTTACATCAAACATCATAAAAACAGAACAAAAGTTATTGACACCAAGGTCATTTCTGATGGAACCAATCAGAACAGCTCTGATGAATTCAAAGAAAAAAATGAGTATGTCTTAAAATACAAAGATGCGTACTATAAGATAAGTTCAAAAAGTGACGTTATTGAAATTTTTCCGGAGCAAAAAAGCGAAATAAAAAGATACTATAACTCTAACACTCAATTAGAAGAATTCGATAAGAAGGTTTTTATTGAAAATTTAATAAAAGAAATCAACAGTCTTATCCCTAATGAAGTCAATTAAAGAAATGAGAAAAATTATATTAGTCCTGTTTTTATTAGCTTTTCATACGTTATCGTTTAGTCAGGAAAAAAAGAACAACATATCAATTGAATTTAAAAATGCCGACTTAAAAACAGCTATAGAAAGTCTCGAAAAAGCGGCTGGCTACAAATTTTATTTTGATGAAAACTGGCTCAAATCTGAAACTGTTTTAATAAACGGAATTTATACAGATACTTCCCTTGACGAAATCCTTAGTGCTGTTTTCGAAAAAACAAACCTCAATTACTTCATTACCAATAAAAAAATAATACTGACAAAAAATACTATCATCCACAGTTCACTGCCTGATAATTATTTTGAACCAGCAACCGCTTCGCAGACAATTGCCGAAAATAAGGACAAAACAAAACCTTTGTTTCATCAGCAACTCGATACGAAAAAACAAAATACTACCACTAACGGCATAACCTATATTGGGAAAGAAAAAAAAGGAGAAGAATTAAAATCATACACCTTATCCGGCACCATAAAGAATGAAAAAACTAAAAAACCTCTTTCTAATGTAACCATTAAAGTGCGTGATAAAAACATCAGCACCACAACTGACGAGCAGGGTAATTATAAAATTGATGTTCCTTCTGGCCTCAATTATATAGAGATAGAGTCTATCAATCATAGAAAAGACACTCAGCCTATTATGGTCTATGATAATGGCAAACTCGATGTAACGCTTTACGAAAGCATCAATGAGCTGGACGAAGTAGTGATCAATAAGAACGCCAATAGAAATGTAAAAACTGCCGTAGCCGGGGTTTCGAGTATAGATGTGGAAGGAATAAAAAACATTCCACTGGTCCTGGGGGAACGTGATATTTTCAGGGTTGCCACCACCTTACCCGGAATTAAAACTACCGGTGAAGGCTCTGCAGGATTTAACGTCCGTGGAGGAAAAGACGATCAGAACCTGATACTTTTAGACAATGCTGTTTTATACAATACGTCGCATTTCCTTGGTTTTTTCTCTGCTGTTAATCCATACACAACCAGCAAAGTAGACATTTACAAAGGAAGTATACCGGCAAGGTTTGGCGGAAGATTATCTTCTGTTTTTGATATTACCACAAAAAATGGCAATCCTGAAAAATTCTCAGGTGAAGGAGGAATCGGATCTGTAACCAGTAACCTTTCGATAAGTACGCCAATAATCAAAAATAAATCAAGCTTATTAGTCGGTATCAGAGGAACCTATTCTGAATGGATCCTAAAACGATTAAAAGATGAATCGTTAAAAAACAGTGAAGCTTCCTTTTTTGACGGAATCCTAAAATACAATCACAAAATAAGCACCAATAACAATATTGAGACCACTTTATATTACAGTAAAGATCGTTTTAGTATTTCTTCGGATTCTGTTTATAAATACAGTAACGCATTGGTTTCCTTAAAATGGAATCACTCTTTCAATGCCAAAAGTAAAGCTGATCTGATATTTACGAATAGTGAATACAAATTTAATATTGACTATGACAACGGAGGCATCAATTCGTTTGATTACGGATATAAACTAAATGAAACACAGGGTATTCTAAATGGAAATTATACCTTAAATAAAAAGCATGCTTTTAATTACGGCGTTTCAAGCAAACTTTACAATGTTGATCCGGGATATCTGCATCCTAAAAAACCGGAAGATGCTACTTTAATTCCTGTAAATATAGACGGCGAGAAAGCATTAGAATCAGCGGTTTATTTTTCGGACAATTATAATATTACCGAAAAATTACTGATTACTCTGGGTTTACGCTATTCGAGTTATTCAGCACTGGGGGAAGCCACGGAAAGAATTTACCAAAGCAATGCTCCCATTAATGACGATACGGTAATAGGTTCCCAATATTACAAGAAAAACGAAGCTATTAAAACGTATGGCGGATTTGAACCCCGAATTGCAGCCCGTTATCTATTTACGGATGACTTCTCTGTAAAAGCCAGTTATGACAAGACGTATCAGTACATTCACTTATTGACCAGCAATACGACACAATCCCCTACTGATGCCTGGAAGTTATCTGATCTAAACATAGCGCCTCAAAAAGCACAGCAATTTTCATTGGGTCTGTATAAAAACCTGGACGATGACAATTTAGAACTTAGTTTAGAAGGCTATTATAAAAAATCAGACAATTTATTAGACTATAAGGTAGGTGCTGAATTGCTATTGAATAAAAATCCTGAAACACAATTGCTTCAGGGAGAAGGAAAGGCTTACGGAATTGAGTTCCTGATCAAAAAGAATACAGGCAAACTTAATGGCTGGCTAGGCTACACTTATGCACGTACTTTTATCAAGTCAGACAGTCAGTTTCTGGAAGAAAAGGTAAACAATGGCCATTATTTCCCGACAAATTTCGACAAGCCACACGAAGTAAGTGCGGTATTAAATTATAAATTCACAAAAAGATATAGTCTTTCCAGTAATTTCGTATACCAATCCGGAAGACCAATTACCTATCCGATAGGCAGCTATGTCTATAATGGTTTGGAATATACCTTATATAGCGATAGGAATAAATTTAGAATCCCTGATTACTATAGATTAGATGTTGGTTTTAATATCGAAGGAAATCATAAAATCAAAAAGCTGTCGCATAGTTTCTGGAACATATCGATTTATAATGTTTTAGGCAGAAACAATCCGTATTCTATCTTTTTTGTAACGACAAATGGTGAGATAAAAGCATACAAAACGTCTATATTTTCGGTGCCTATTCCAACCATAACTTATAATGTCAAATTTTAATATTCATTAAATGAAGTTCATCATGCGACATATTCGTTTTCTGTGTAAAGCAATTGCTTTAGTCATTTTTTGCCTTTCTATGGGCAGTTGTACGGAGCAATATGCTTTTCAGACCAATACATTTGAAAACATACTTGTGGTACAGGCTAACATTACAAATGAGTTAAAAAAACAGGAAATTAAGATTACGAGATCCTATCGTCTGGAGGAAAACTTACCAACTCCCGAAAAAGGAGCTATCGTTTACGTAACCGACAGTGAAAAAAACAGCTACGAATTTGAATTTGAAGACTTCTCCGGTCTTTACGTTTCCAGTAATCCTTTTCAGGCAGTGCCCGGGAGATCCTATCAATTGAATTTCTCCACCAAAGATGGAAAATCATATTCGTCTGAAATGGAAACGCTGACTCCTGTTAGTGAAATTCAGGTAGAGCCAAAAATCGAAACCGTTGACGGAGAAAAAGGGGTACAAATAAGGGTAACCAGTTTTGATCCCAGTTCAAAATCACAATTTTACAGATTCGAATATGACGAAACATACAAAGTAGTAGCGCCCGACTGGAAACCTAATAAACTTATTGTAGACCCCAGCAACCCGGGTCCGGAGTACACTTTCCTGACTGTTCCCAGAAACAATGGCGAATCAAGAATATGCTACACCACAAAAAAATCAGATGATTTAATGTTAATAAGCAATGTAGGCCTTAGTGAAGACCGTATCAATCTGCCGATCCGTTTCATAAATATCAAAGATCCGGTTATAATGCAGCGTTACAGCATTATAGTCCGCCAATATGTTCAGAATTTAGCCTCTTATACGTATTACAAAACATTAAAAAACCTTTCTACTTCTGCGAGTCTGCTTTCACAGGTACAGCCAGGGTTTAATTATGGTAATTTAAAATCAAATGATGATCCGAATGAGAAAATAATTGGTCTGTTTGAGGTATCATCAATTTCATCAAAAAGAATATTTTTCAATTTCAGGGATATTTTTATAACGGAACAACATCCTTCATTTTTTTTCAGTTGTGCACCACTTGAATTATTGAATTGCTGGGATGTGGGTTGCGGCGGCCCAAAAATATATTCCATAGTTACGGGATTAGGACGAGAGTTTATATTTTACGGATCTCAGAACTATATGGAAAGAATCATATTTGTTCCGGCACCTTGTGGTGATTGTACGCAAATTTCATCTAACATCAGACCTTTATTCTGGATAGATTAAAAATACAAACACAATAATAGTAACACCTGACCTTTAGTTATTATACCAAACAGGTCGTTAAGAAAAAAAGAGAATACAAATTACCTAATTATGAAATTTATAATTCAACATATCAACTTTTTAGGGAAGACTATTGCTTTAGTACTTTTTTGCCTTTTTATGGGCAGTTGTACGGAGCAATATGCTTTTCAAACCAACACCTTTGAAAGTATACCGGTTGTTCAGGCAATCCTTACAAATGAATTAAAAAAGCAGGAAGTAAAAATTACGCGATCCTATCGTCTGGAGGAAAATGGCCCAACTCCTGAAAAAGGAGCAACTGTCTTCATCACCGATAGCGATAATAATACCTATGAATTTGAATTTGAAGAATTCTCCGGTCTCTATGTGTCAAACACTCCTTTTCAGGCGGTTCCCGGAAAATCTTATCAGCTGAATATAACAACCCCGGACGGAAAATCATACTCGTCTGTACCAGAAACGTTAACTCCTGTTACCGAAATTCAGGTCGAACCAAAAATCGAAACAATCGAGGGGCAAAAAGGGGTACAAATAGTAGTAACCAGCTATGACCCGACTTCAAAATCACAATTTTACAGATTCGAATACGACGAAACTTATAAAATAGTATCTCCGGACTGGAAACCTAATAAACTGATCTTAGATCCCAGCAATCCTGGCCCTGATTTTACATATCTGACTGTGCCCAGAGACAACGGCGAATCAAGAGTTTGTTTTACCACTAAAAAATCAGATGACTTACTGTTAATCAGCAATGTGGGCCTTAGTGAAGACCGAATCAATCTGCCCATACGTTTTATAGATATAAAAAGTCCGATACTTTACGAACGATACAGTATTATGGTGCGGGAATATGTGCAGAATTTAGCCTCTTATACCTATTACAAAACCTTAAAAAACCTTTCTACTTCCTCCAGTCTTTTATCACAAGTTCAGCCCGGATTTAATTATGGTAATTTAAAATCAAATGATAATTCAGACGAGAAAATTATTGGCTATTTTGAAGTCTCATCCGTTTCATCAAAAAGAATATTTTTTAATTTCAGGGATATCTTTAAAGACGATCCCTACCCGCCATTTATTGCAGATTGCAGTCAGACACTATCCTTAGCCAACTGCTTTACGGACAAGTTCTGCAGAGGGCCGCAAATATATTCGATAGTTACAGGGGCCGGAAGAGAGTATGTGTTTTTTGCCGCTCTTAATAATAACAACACCTATGTTTTTACTCCTGCACCTTGTGGTGACTGTACTAAAATTTCATCTAACATTAAACCTTTATTTTGGATAGATTAAAACGAATAACCAGCACAATAATGGTAATAGCAATAAATACTTTTGCTATTGCCCAAAATAGTTCATTAAACAAAAATGAAGCTATTAGTACAGCTACGACTGAAAATATATTTGTTCACTTAAGCAACACAACATTAATTACCGGAGAGACGCTGCATTGCAAATTGTATTGTACCAATCCGGTCAATAATGCTTTGAGTAAAATCAGTAAAATTGCATATGTTGATCTTATCAATAGTGACAATCAGATTGTTTTTACCAACAAAATTTATCTGGATAACGGAAAAGGGCAGGGTGACTTTTTCATACCGACCACAATTGAAACAGGCAGCTACAAACTTATTGCCTACACCAAATGGATGTTAAATAAAAATGATTTTAAAACTTCCAAAACGGATCTTTTAGTAATAAATCCCTATTTAGCCGGTAAAAAATCTAACTCCGGTACGAATTCTAGTTCCCAGAACAAAGAAACAAATGTATTAGCGGGTGGATCTGCTGCAGAGAATGACATTAAGGATAAAAATTTCGCAATAGCATTAGATAAAAATATATTTCAGGAAAGAGAACTGGTTCAGTTAAAAATAAAATCGTTAACTCCTGCAATCAGAAAAGGTAGTTTTTCTCTTTCTGTAAAGAAAATTGATAATTTGCCTGCTAAAAAACAATTGAACGCTTCAGAGTTTGTAAAATTCAACTCTACTAATGAAGTAACAAACAGAGTAAATGATTCAATCCAATTTATTCCTGAGCTTAGAGGTGAGATTATTTCAGGCGTCATTACAAATAGCAAAGACCCTAAGCAAGTAAGCCATAAAAACGTAGCCTTGTCTATTCCCGGTAAAGAATTTGCCTTTAAAATTGTTCAGACCAATTCAGTGGGAAGATTTAACTTTATTCTGGATAAAGATCCAAACTATTCCAGTGTTGTTGTTCAGGTAGTGGAAAATGATAAGAACGACTATAAAATAGAAATCGATAAAAACACAGGATACAATTTGTCTGACTTAAAAACCACCGACGAGCTATCCCTGACTGCTGATTATAAAGAAGCTATCGAACAAAGATCCGTTGCCAACCAGATAGAGAATTCGTATTACCCGCTAAAAAAAGACAGTATAGCGGCTAATCAGAGTACTTTTCCGTTTTATCATCCGCTGGAAAAAGAATATGTACTGGCTGACTATACAAAATTCCCTACCCTAAAGGAAACCATTACAGAAGTTGTAAAAGAGATGTATTATCGTGAAAAAGACAATAATTATTCCTTAAATCTGAGAGATATCAATTACGACCTGGAATATTTTTCGGAACCGGCTCTGGTATTGGTAGACGGGCTTTTAATTCAAAACGTAAATGAATTATTTACTTACAAAACAGAAAACATCTATAAAGTCAGCATTGTTCCGGGCGTCTATTTTTACGGGCCAAAAGCTTTTAATGGCGTAATCAATTTCACTACTAAAAACACTGATTACGTAACGTCGGCAAATGGCAGTTATATCTTAAAAACTGAAATTCAAAGACCTCAGAATAAAATCATCGCTTTCAAAGAAGATTACACCGATAAAAGCAAATACGAAAGAATTCCGGATTTCAGATACCAATTGCTTTGGCAGCCGGAATTAACTTTAGAAAACAAAGAAAATACAATCTCCTTTTTTACCTCTGATGTTTCAGGTAAATACGAAGTAAACCTCGAAGGATTTACAAATGAAGGAACTCCTGTTTCCTTAAAAGAAACTTTTGAAGTAAAAGATTCAACAGTAAATTAAAAAATAAAGCAATGTTTTTCTCCCAATAAAAACCCTTGTTTCTAAATTTGGAAACAAGGGTTTTTATTTATTTCGATTTCACCACGCAACCTTTTTGTTATTTTAATACTATTGATTATAAAACATAAGTTAGAATAAAAATAAAATTTGAATTTAGACCAACTCATAAAAGACTGCAGCCGCCAAAACCGAAAAGCACAAGAAGCGTTATACGACATGTATAAGAAGACTCTTTTTGTGTTAAGCCTAAAGTATTGCCCCAATGCTGCAGAGGCAGAAGACAATCTTCACGACTCTTTTATTGAAATTTTTACCAATATAAAAAAATATAAGGGAGATGGAAGTTTTGAGGGCTGGATTAAAAGAATCACCATCAACAAGGCAATCACCCGGTACAAGCAATCGTATACTCTCACTGCTATCAAAGACGATTATCCTGAGGACCATACTATCAATGAAACTGAAATTGATTTGCCTCTGGAAACTATCTTATCTTTTGTTCAGGAACTGCCCCACCAATATCGTCTGGTTTTCAATCTTTACGAACTGGACGATTACTCCCATCAGGAGATCGCAACGATGTTGTCAATATCTGAAAGTACTTCAAAATCAAACTTACACAGAGCAAAACATATTCTGAAAGAAAAAATCAAATCAAAAAGCACATTTTATTATTCTAAGCGGAAAAATGGAAAATAGAACTGAAATAGGAAAGAAAATCAAAGACAAGTTAGCTGATTTGGATAAAACTCCAAGTGAACTGGTCTGGTCAAAGATTGAAACCGATCTTAACAAAAAAAGGAACAAAAGAATATTATCCTGGATATTTCCGGGCGCAATTGCTATTGCACTTATTGCGACACTACTCTATTTTTATTCAGACTTTCAGGACAAAACTCAAAAAACAGAGAATCAGGCAAAACAAGAAACTAAACCTTCCACAGCAAAATCAAATGCTGTATCGGATCAAAAACAAAATCAGGGATCAAATCCAAAACTGCAAAAATCAGGATCGGATGTCGTTACCAGAATTAAAAAAACTAAAAGTGTAAAACTAGTTAAGGAATCGAGCAAACTCGTAACTTCTACAAATGAGTAAGAAGAATACGAAGTCGTAAAAAAATACAAAGTCATTCTTAAAAAAGAACAGGTAACCACAAAACTATTAAAGTCGGGAACCGTAAAAAAAGCGATCCGGCCAAAAGCTCAGGAAAAAAAACTACCGGTAAAAAAAAACAAAACTACAGAACCAAAGTCTAAAAAAAAGACCAAACGTCATAATACAAAAGCCAACAAAACTGTTTATAAGCCAATAGCCAACGAAATTCCTGAAAAGACAGCCAACGAAAAAGACGCTGCAACACAAACAGAAACGGAAAGCACTCCACGAATAATTGAAGCAAAAACCGATACCATTGCAAAAATTGACAGTCTCAAGGTAAAAAAAGACACGCCTCCGAAAAGAGCCTATAAAAAAACCGTTTATACTACTGAAAGCAAAGAATCAGATACGGAAGTGAGCGTATCCATTTTTTACGGTCCGGCCATTTCAGGATCCTTAAACAGTGCCTCGATGATCGATCCGTCTATGGACAACTTGGCTAAAAAACACCCAATCACTTCGCATTATGGCGTCTATGTAAAAACAATGTACGACAGAATCGGTTTTAGGGCCGGATTTTCTAAAATAAGCTTAAAGAATTCCACCCGATTAGATAAAGACGAATTAATCTTAAATTATAATAATATCGCATTAAAGTCTGAAATCAATATAAAACAAACCTTTGCCGGTTCAAATGAAGTGGACTTAGTACAAAAGCTATCCTATTATGAACTTCCAATAGAATTTGTATATGCTTTCAAAAAAGATGAAAGTAAAATCGGAATGGAAGTTTTTACGGGATGCAGCTTCTTAATTTCAGATCAAAACCGGCTGTCCTTAAAATCTGAAAAAGTTGCTATGCAAAATATCGGGGAAGCAAAAAATATTTCAGGTATCAATTTTTCATACAATTTAGGAATAGGAATCAGCTATAAACTAAATTCCGGATTTAACCTGGATATCAATCCTCTCTTCAAATATTACTTAAGTACTTTCAAAGAAAGCGGCGACGCTAAACCGTATAGTTTCTCACTTCAATCCGGACTTACCTATAAATTTTAAAAATATTTTTCAATCTGTTGTAACTTTTTCAACACTTCCTACGTATAACTATTTGTACACTTTAAAAAAATAGGGAGACAACAACATGAGACAACTTAAAATCACCAAGCAGGTAACCAATCGTGAAACTGCATCGTTAGATAAATATCTACAAGAAATCGGAAAAGTTGACCTGATTACCGCTGATGAAGAGGTAGAATTAGCACAAAGAATAAAGGCCGGTGATCAAAGAGCTTTAGAAAAATTAACAAAAGCCAACCTACGTTTCGTAGTGTCTGTGGCAAAACAATATCAAAATCAAGGATTAACGCTTCCTGATTTAATTAACGAAGGAAACTTAGGTTTAATTAAAGCCGCTCAGCGTTTTGATGAAACACGTGGTTTCAAGTTTATCTCTTACGCAGTTTGGTGGATTCGTCAATCGATCCTTCAGGCTTTGGCAGAACAATCACGTATCGTTCGTTTACCATTAAACAAAATTGGTTCTATCAATAAAATCAACAAAATGTACGCTTTATTAGAGCAATCTAACGAGCGTCCGCCTTCTGCTGAGGAAATTGCAAAAGAACTTGACATGACCGTAAATGATGTAAAAGAGTCCATGAAAAACTCTGGCCGTCACTTATCTATGGATGCACCTCTTGTTGAAGGTGAGGATTCTAACCTTTATGACGTTTTACGTTCCGGAGAATCTCCAAATCCTGACAGAGAATTAATTCACGAATCACTTCGTACTGAAATCGAGCGTTCCTTAGAAACATTAACTCCAAGAGAGGCAGATGTTGTTCGTTTGTATTTTGGTCTTGGCGATCAGCATCCAATGACATTAGAAGAAATCGGAGAAACTTTCGACTTAACCCGTGAACGTGTACGTCAGATTAAGGAAAAAGCAATCCGCAGATTAAAACATACTTCAAGAAGTAAAATCCTTAAAACTTATTTAGGATAACATATATTTGTTTCAGGTTTAAAGTTTCAAGTTGATCAAAACAACTTGAAACCTTAAACTTGAAACAATTTTAACGCAAACAACAGTTTGATTGACTGTTCGTTTTTTGATTGATGATTGAAACTCCGGCTGATTACCGGAGTTTTTTATTTTTTGTTTTTTAACCCCCAGGATCGCAAGGATTTTATCTCAGTGAAATGTTGTAACCGCAAAGTTCGCAAAGCTTTGCTGAATTTGTATCCTTAATATTTTTTAAATAAATACTTTGCGGACTTTGCGGTTAAATTTTACTGCAAATCATAAAAAATTTATCTTTGTAAAAAACAACACACACTACACAATGAAAAATACATTTATTGCTCCTTCCGTTCTTGCAGCAGATTTTGCTAATTTACAGCGCGATATCGAAATGATCAACAACAGCCAGGCTGATTGGTTTCATATTGATATTATGGATGGGGTTTTTGTTCCGAACATCTCTTTCGGAATGCCTGTTTTAGAAGCCATTTCAAAACATGCCAAAAAATATATTGATGTACATTTAATGATTATCGATCCGGATCGTTACATCAAAACTTTTGCTGATTTAGGAGCAAATGGACTAACAGTTCATTACGAAGCCTGCCCACACCTGCACAGAACATTACAGGCTATCAAAGCCGAAGGAATGAAAGCCGGAGTAGCAATGAACCCGCATACAAATATTGATCTGTTAGAAGACGTTATAAACGATATTGACGTTGTTTGTATTATGAGCGTGAATCCGGGATTTGGCGGGCAGTCTTTTATTGAAAATACCTACGGTAAAGTAAAAAAACTAAAAGCTTTGATCACACGCAAAAATGCCTCAACAATTATTGAAATTGATGGCGGTGTAACCAATAAAAACGCAAAACAACTGGTAGAAGCCGGAGCTGATGTTTTGGTTGCCGGAAGCTTTGTTTTTAAAGCCGAAAATCCCACAGCAACTATTGCAGACTTAAAAGTCATGACTGCTTTTTAAGTTTTTTAAATTCGGGAAAAAATCAATTCCTGTTGTGTTTTCGATAGTTTCAATGGGAACTACATAATCGTAAAGTGACTTATCGCTATCTTCATTTGGGACTAAAAATGCAATGGCTTTATGTTCATTTCCTGATTTAGCCAGAATGATTTTATAAAAATATTTGGGAACAGAAACTTTTTCTGTTCCTATTTTTTTATCTGAATCTTTCAAAACACCTCCTGTGACCACATAAACATCATGGTACTTTTCAGCCCAATAACGCGTTTTCTGCTCTATTCTATTCCATATTCCGCTATTAAAATCATGCTTTTGGGGAGAAATGTTTGAGGTGTAAAAAGTGTCGTTATACGCATTTATATCAAACTCCATATCGCCTGCCGGACAAAGATGGCCTTTGTCATATCCTGACTTTTTATAATTTCTCCAATCGGCAGATCCTGTTGTTACTTTTGGATCTGCAATAAAATATGGTCTTTTAAAATCGTTGTTTTTCAAGTATTCTTTTTTCAACTCATAAGCCACCCATTCGGCCTGCTCGAACTTTTCGTTATAAGAAAGTGTGTAATACTTATGATTCACAATCTGTTTCGTTGTAGATGTTGGCAGATAATCCACTGTGTACAAGGAATCAGAACTGCTTTGATTTGAAGTAAAATGAGGGTGATTTTCTACCACTCCCTCCTTGATTTCTACTTCATTTTTACAGGAAAAAAACACAAAATGCATCAAAACCAAAACAAGAAATTTTCTCATATTCTTATACTTAAATCCATAAAAAAACGCTCCGTAAATATAAACTTTCGGAGCGTTTTAATAACAAATTAATCTTCTGTAAAATTAAGATTTTACCAATTTATCTTTTTTTAATTTTGAAGAATTATTTTTAACCACTGAAGATTTAGTCTGTAAATCATCTAAAACGTTTAGGGCTTCTTCTACGTAAACATCTTTTGACAATGCCTGGTGCCATGCTTCTCTTTTCTCTTTTAAAGTAGCATCGTTTTTAATTTCAAGCTCTTCGTAAGGCAAAGATTTAAATACTAAATTATTTTTATACTCTGAAATTGGTTTGTATTTTTTACCTTCATTTTCAACCTGTTCCTGAGTTGCCTTAAAACTTGTAATATTTAAGCTATAGGTATTCTCTTTGCTTTTAATATCAATCCATTTTGCATTATCTTCGATTAATTTAAATTGAGAATTTTGTGCAATTCTGCTGGTACTTTTAGCTATGGCCTGATTGAATTTTTCATTTGAAGTCCAGGTGCTGTAATCAGCCGGATCAATTTTATCCCACGGCATTGCATTATCTATATCGCGTTCTCCCATTTTCAGGTAAGCATAACGATCCGGCATAACCACGTCACTATGAACACCTTCTAATTGAGTTGAACCTCCATTAATCCTGTAAAACTTTTGTCCTGTAATTTTCAAAGCTCCTAAATCGCCATAACTTGCATTACGAACAAACTGGTTCAGGTCAAGTACATTTTGAACCGTTCCTTTTCCGTATGTTTGTTTACTTCCGATAATAACACCACGTTTGTAATCCTGAATTGCGGCAGCTAAAATTTCCGATGCAGAAGCAGAGAAACTGTTTACCATAATTACTAACGGTCCGTCCCATTCGATTTTTTTATCTTTATCGTAAAGGACTTCTTTCTTTTTACCGGCAGATTTTACCTGAACAATTGGTCCTTCTTCGATAAATAAACCGGCAATGTCAACTACTGTTGATAAAGATCCTCCTCCATCGTCACGAACGTCAAGTACGATTCCGTTGATATCTTCTTTTTTAAGTCTTTCTACTTCAAGAGCAATGTCTTTTCCGGCATCACGGCCGTCTTTATTTTCAAAATCGATATAGAATTTAGGCAAATAAATCACGCCGTATTTTAATCCGTTTCTCTCAACAATACTGGATTTAGCGTAGGTCTCTTCTATTTCGACTACGTCTCTTATAATTGAAATAACTTTGATACTTCCGTCTACTTTTTTAACGGTAAGTTTAACCTCAGTACCTTTATGTCCTTTAATTTTCTTCACAACATCATCCAGACGCATGCCTACAACATCTACAGGCTCTTCGTTTCCTTGCGCTACTTTCAAAATTAGATCACCGGCTTCCAGTTGTTTTCCTTTCCAGGCAGGTCCGCCTGAAATCAATTCATCGATTTGTGTAAAGTCATTTTTCTTTGTCAGTCTCGCTCCGATACCTTCCAGTTTTCCACTGATATTCACATCAAAACGATCTTTTTCTTCCGGTGCAAAATAACTTGTATGCGGATCAAAACGTGTCATAATAGAATTTACGTACACAGAAAACCAGTCTTCCTTATTCAAATCCTTGATCAGGCTGAAATTATCGTCGAGGGATTTTAAAGAACTTTCACGCGTTTCTTTTTCTAAAGTTTCAAAAGATTTTGCTTTATAAGCAGGATCTGTTTTCTTTTTATCCTCTTCTAATTTTTGCTTTGTCACAAGAGAAGAAAGCGTTGAAAGTTTAATTTGCTTTCTCCATCTTTCGTTGATTTCAACAGCATTTTTAGCATAAGGCAAATGCTCGTAATCGGCATTAAAAGTCTCATCAACATTGTAGTTGAAGGGCTGGGCTAAAATAGTCTTATAACGTTTTTTGCTTTCTTCCATACGCTTCATCAACCTAGTGTAGGTAAGATTGAAAAAAGTTAAGTCTTTATTCAAAAACTGATCATCCAGCATTAACTCATATTGCTTGAATTCATCAATATCAGACTGCAGGAAGAATCTTTTTGAAGGATCCAGCGCATCTATATAGTCTTTAAAAATTCCCTTAGAAAAGTCATCGTTAATTTCCGCAGGACTATAATGTCCTTTTTCAATAACAAATGCTAGTAATTCTAACAGTGTTTTGTCTCTGTTTGGATCCGGATCAACTGTCTTATCGGCATTTATTTTAAAAGCAAATAAGGTTAACGACAAGCATAATACGGCTATAAGTATTTTATAATTTCTTTTCATAAATTTAATAATAGCATTCATCAATTTTTTAATCTAAGTTACGGTAAAAACTATGCCAGTTAAGCCAAGTTCACTATAATTTTTTGTTAAAGATATAAAAACGTTTCGCTTCCCAAAGTTAACTTTTATTTAGTTGACAAATTTTATTTTATTTGTTATTATTCTAAGAAAATCTGTCACTACATTTGCTTTTCTTATCCTTTTAACTGCCAAAATACCTGCAATATGAAACAAGAAAAACCACTTATATTAGTTACCAACGATGATGGTATTCTCGCCCCGGGAATCAGAGCTTTGATAAGTGTTATGGAAACCATTGGAGAAGTACTTGTTGTTGCACCGGACAAACCGCAAAGCGCCATGGGGCATGCCATTACCATTAACAGTACGCTCTATCTCGATAAAATCTCCGGAGAAAATGACCCTATTGCAGAATATAGCTGTTCCGGAACGCCAGTCGACTGCGTAAAACTGGCCGTTAATGAAATCCTGAAAAGAAAACCGGACCTTTGTGTCTCCGGAGTCAATCACGGTTCCAACTCCTCTATCAATGTAATTTATTCCGGAACAATGAGTGCCGCGGTTGAAGCGGGAATCGAAGGAATCCCGGCCATTGGATTTTCTTTACTGGATTATGACTGGAATGCTGATTTTGAACCTATAAAATCTTTTATAAAAAGAATCACCCTGGAAACTCTTGAGAATAAACTTCCAAAAGGAATTGTTTTAAATGTCAATTTTCCGAAATTAAAGGAAAACGAAATCAAAGGAATAAAAATATGCCGTCAGGCAAAAGCCTATTACGCCCAAAAATTCGATAAAAGACAAACACCTTTCGGCAAAGACTATTACTGGCTGACAGGAAAATTTGTAAACGAAGACAAAGGCGAAGATACTGATGAATGGGCTCTGGAAAACGGATACATTTCGGTAGTTCCTGTTCAATTTGACTTAACCGCTCACCATGCTATACAACAACTTAACACCTGGAATTTAAATGAATAAAAAAGAAATGCTCATCGGTTTTATTGTTGGAATTTTCACTTCTCTTTTAGGAAGCTATTTATTTATTACATTTTTCACTCAATTTGACATTTCAACCGGAATTCAGACCATTAGAGATCATGGTTATTTAGGAAAAATCATCACTTTGGGAACTATTTTGGACCTTGCCGTTTTTGCCATTCTTTTAAAAAAAGATAAGGAATTTATGGCTCGCGGCGTTATCTTAGCGGTCATTGTTCTGGCAATTTCTACAATGTTTATTTAAATCTTATCTTTGCCCTGCAAAAGTAGATGTGTTAAAAAAAGGAAGACATTCTCAAAAATACGAATATGAAATACTATATAATAGCCGGCGAAGCCTCCGGAGACTTACATGGTTCTAATTTAATGAAAGCACTTTATGAGGAAGATCCTCAGGCTGAAATTAGATTCTGGGGCGGCGATTTAATGCAGAAAGCGGGCGGAACTTTAGTGAAACACTATCGGGAATTGGCTTTTATGGGTTTTATTGAAGTTGTTTTCAATTTAAAGACCATTTTATCGAACATTACTTTTTGCAAAAAAGACATTACGGCGTTTAAGCCCGATGTGCTTATTTTTATTGATTATCCGGGTTTTAATATGCGTATCGCAAAATGGGCCAAAGCGCTTAATTACAAAACACATTATTATATTTCCCCGCAAATATGGGCCTGGAAAGAAAACAGGATCAAGGCTATTAAACAAGATGTCGACAAAATGTTTGTCATCTTACCTTTTGAGAAAAGTTTCTATGAAGATAAACATCATTTTCCCGTTGACTTTGTGGGACATCCTTTAATTGATGCTATTCAGAACCAGCCTCCTTTTGATGAAGCTGTTTTTAGAAAAGAAAATGATCTCAGCAAAAAACCAATTATAGCCGTTTTACCCGGAAGCCGCCAGCAGGAAATCACTAAAATGCTGAGTGTTATGCTGAGTGTTGTGGATGATTTTCACGAGTATGAATTTGTAATTGCAGGTGCCCCAAGTCAGGATTTTGAATTTTACCAGCAATTTATCACGAATAAAAACATTAAATTTATTTCCAATAAGACCTACGATTTACTCCGTTCTTCAACAGCGGCCCTAGTGACATCAGGTACGGCAACGTTGGAAACAGCTTTGTTTAAAGTTCCGGAAGTGGTTTGTTACAAAGGAAGCAACATTTCCTATCAGATTGCAAAACGTATTATTACCTTAAAATACATTTCTCTTGTCAACTTAATCATGGATCAGGAAGTGGTAACGGAATTAATTC
The DNA here is from genome assembly GCF_003996965.1 of Flavobacterium cupreum. GTDB lineage: Bacteria > Bacteroidota > Bacteroidia > Flavobacteriales > Flavobacteriaceae > Flavobacterium > Flavobacterium cupreum. Next base: position 365,220 of record NZ_QWDM01000004.1, read on the forward strand.
AGAGTGAGTGCAATACCAAACGTCTTAAAGAAGAATTACAAAAATTACTGAAACCTGCTTATCGCGAAAAACTGCTCAAAAATTATGACATTCTAGAGCAGAAATTAGGTGGAATCGGTGCCAGTAAAAAGACTGCAAAACTTATTGTTGCTGATTTAAAACAACTTTAAATTTTTTTGTTTTGAAAAAATTACTCGTTTTAGCCTTATTGTCTATCATATTCGCTTCCTGCAAATCAGGTTCGGCGGCCGTAGACAGAAATGAACCGAAGCGGGCAAACAAAAATACGGTGAAACATTTAATTGATACTGCTACAGCTAATCTTGGTGTAAAATACAAAGCCGGTGGTACCACTAAAAGTGGTTATGATTGCTCGGGCTTAGTTTTTACTACTTTTCAGGCGAAAAAAATTACAATGCCCAGAAGTTCCTACGAGCAATCAAAAATTGGAAAAATAATATCTTTTGATGATGCTGAAAAAGGAGATTTAATTTTCTTCAGGACCAACAAAAGCAAACAAATCAATCACGTTGGACTCATTACGGAAAGGACAGGTGCCGAAATAAAATTTATACATTCTTCAACCTCGAAAGGCGTAATAATTTCATCAACCAAAGAACCGTATTATCAAAATTCCTTTGTTCAGATCAACAGGGTTATCGAGTAATTATTTTTCAATATAATATTATTTTTCTTACAAAATTTTAATACTTTTAGGCCATGAAAGTATTAGATTTCCCTTTGGCTAAAATTACCATCAGTTTTATATTAGGCATATTGGTTTGTTATTATTGGCAACCCACAATTTATATTACCGGCTGTATTCTGATAATTACAGGACTTTTTTTTTCTATTCTCTATTTCTTATCAGGGAAAAACAAAACACTACACCTTTTTTTCGGGATAAGCAGCTGCCTTATTTCATTTTGGTTTGGCATTATTACCTTATTACTGCATACAGATTCTTTAAAGCCATCCAATTATATCCACTATAAAAAAGCTTTCGAAGATGAACAACCTATTTCTTTTACTTTAACGGAACAATTAAAAAGCAATAGGTATAATGACAGATATGTTGCTTCTTTAAACCATATCAATGGCAGTACTTATACGGGAAAGATCATTGTAAATATTAAAAAAGAAAACACCCGCAATACACTCCTCATTGGAAATACCATTCAGACGAAAGCCATTTTGCAGCATACCACCGGACCTAAGAATCCCAATCAATTTGATTATGCTAAATATCTTTCTAATAAGAACATTTATGCTCAGCTCTACGTTTCCAGATCCGAAATAAAGGTCAGCAAAAAGATCAGAAAAGATATTTGGTTTTATGCTGCCAGGCTAAACTCACGAATAGTCCGTAATCTCGAAAAAGCACATTTCAGCAAAATTGAAATGAATGTAGCACTGGCATTGATTTTAGGGCAGCGCCAGGAAATATCATCCGACATTATCAAAGACTATCAATATTCCGGAGCAACGCATATTTTGTCTGTTTCGGGGCTTCATGTTGGTTTTATAATGCTTTTTGTTTTATTTATTTTAAAGCCAATACCCAATACAAGAAAAGGTTCGTTTCTCAAATTAGTCGCCATTTTGATTTCCTTAAGTCTTTTCGGCATTATTTCCGGACTTTCTCCGCCGGTTTTACGTTCGGTTATTATGTTCTCCTTTCTTGCAATAGGAAATCATCTGAGAAGAGGCAGCAATATTTACCATACTTTGCTGGTTTCCGTTTTGTTGATCTTATTATTCGAGCCTTACTTTTTGTTTGATGTTGGTTTTCAGTTGAGTTATATTGCCTTATTTTCTATTGTCTGGATACAGCCCTTACTGAAAGAGATCTGGAAGCCCAAAAACAAAATTTGCAATTACATCTGGGAAGCTTTAGTTGTTTCATTTGCTGCCCAGATTGGAACTTTCCCCATTTGCTTGTATTATTTTCATCAGTTTCCCTGTCTGTTTTTTGTGACTAACATTCTCATTCTTCCCATTTTATCTTTTATTATGATTACAGGAATTGTAGTAATGCTCATTTCCGTGTTTTTCAGTTGTCCCGTTTTATTAATTAAAATTTTCGAAAAAAGTATTTATATTTTAAATCGTATTACACATGGTGTAGCTTCACTGGAATCCTTCGTAATTCGGGATATTGGCTTCAATTTTTATTATTTCCTTACTTTTTATGGACTTATAATTACAACCGTCATTTGGTTAAAAAAGCCCGGTTACCCTAAATTGATTGCCATCTTTATTTCTGTGATTTTTGTCCAGCTCTCGTTTATTATGACCCGAAAAGATGTTGAAGAAAAACACGAATTCATTGTGTATCACACGAATAAAAAAACTGTTATCACAGAGAGAACCGGAACGAACATCCTTTTTTTCACCACTGAAAATTTTGAAAAGAAAGGTGCTGAAAAGTATTCCATAGATCCTGTAATTGGAAATTCCGGTTCCATAAAGTCAGTAAGCAAAATTAAAAACACCTTCTTTTTTAACAACCAAAAAATCCTGTTGATCGACAGTAGCGGTATTTACAAAAAAAACAGCTGTCCTGACATTTTGATTCTTACGCAGTCGCCAAAGATTAATTTAGATCGCATGTTACTTGAGTTAAAACCAAAAATAATAGTTGCTGATGCATCAAACTCTTATTCTATTCAAAAATACTGGAAGCTGACATGTCTAAAAAAAAGAATCCCGTATCACTCAACCGGCGAAATGGGATTCTACAAATTAAAATAGAAAATTAATATAGCGGTCTATTCAGACGGATTTAAAATCGTTTCAGATTCTGAGATCCAGCTTTTTGCGCCCTCATTTTTATAGGATAATTTTCCAAGTGCCTGAAACATTGTTTTTCCATTCCTGGTGTTAGCAAAGGCGAAACAAACTTCCGGTAATTCGACAATATTAAAAGCATTTTTTAATTTAATACTTTGCTCCCTTATCTCGCTTGAAGTCTCAGCAGATAAATCCAGCTTCACTAATATTACTTTCTTACGGGACCAGTTCTGAAATTCAATCGTATTAAAAACCTCTCTCTGGAGATTTTCAGATGCACCTGTTCCGGTAAACAAAATCAACAATGGTTTTCTTTGTTCTTTGCTCAATGCAATGGCATCAGTCACGTTTGTGGTCCAGACTACATTCTGCGCCTTTGTCAAAAAAGTAACTAAAAAAAATAGTAGGATAAGTAATTTTCTATTCATAGAATTCAGTCAATTAAGTTAACAAATAAAAACTAAATTAACATAATGAGCCTAAAAAACAATAAATATTATCACTAAAAACCAAGTAAACATGAAGTAAAATGATATTTATTATTAAAACGTTAAATATTTTATATAATTAAAAAAATAAGGGTTTTAAATAGCAATAATTCAGACACTATTTTTAAAATGTAAAAAAAATATCCCTTTTTACCGTACAGCAAAAAGGGATTCTACAAATTAAACTAAGAAACTTAATTTAAATTTTATTCATTCGCTTGGATGCAAAATAGCATCTGATTCTGAAATCCAGGATCGTGCACCTCCAGGCTTGTAAGCAATTTTTCCTAATGCACTGAAAGTCGTTTTATTTTTCCTGATGGAAGCACTTGCAAAACATACCTCCGGCAAATCTACAACACCAAAGGCATTTTTTAATCTTAGGTTTTGCTCCTTATCACTATCAGAAGCATTAATGTCTGACAAATCCAATTTTACCAGAACAACATTATCTCTGGACCAGACAGCAAAATCCGGAGTTTTAAATATTTCATTTTGAAGATTATCCGGCACGCCTGCGGCGGTGAATAAAATTAGCATTGGTTTTCTTTGTTCATTACTTATTGCAATAGCATCGGTCATATTAGTTCGCCAGACTAAATTTTGGGACTGCATTAAAAATGAACCTAAAAAAAACAACAGGGTAAGTAATTTTTTGGTCATATCGTTAGGTTTTTGGTTAGATTAGCGTAACGAAATTAACATAATATTTTAATTTTCCAACTTTTATTAATACAAAAAATACACTATTTGTTTTTTTTACTATAATTAAATATTAAACTAATAATTACACAAAACGCAAGTGGATACTTTTTCTTACTAAACAAAAAAACTCCTTACATTGCTGTAAGGAGTTTTTTAAAAATTTATAAGTGTTTAATCTTTAAGATTTATTTGGATGGACAATTCCTTCAGCAACTGCCAACCATGCAGATGGCCCTCCGGCAACATATCCTGTCTGACCAAGACCTTTAAAATTAACTTTACCGTCTTTGGCTTCAGCACTGGTAAAATAAATTGTTGGAAAACCTTGTATTCCAAAAGCTTGCTGCAATTCATTATTCTGACTTTTCAACTCCGGAGTCTGAGGCGTTCTTCTTGGATAATCCAATTCAACCAAAACAACATTCTGACTGGCCCATTTTGTAAATTCAGGTGTTTTTAAAACTTCATTTTGCAATCGGATACACCACCCACACCAGTCGCTTCCTGTAAAAAACAGCAACATTGGCTTGTTTTCTTTATTGCTGACTGTGATGGCTTCTTTAACGTCAGTATACCATTTTAATTCCTGCGCCTGTGAAGTAAAAGCACCCACTATAAACAAGGCAACCAAAAATATTTTTTTCATGATCATTTTAATTTTTTACAAATCTAAACAAAATTTGAATTGCAAAATGTCGTCTATTTTACTTCTTGCATTAATTTTCTAATAATAGGCGAAATTGCAATTAGAATAACTCCGGCAACAACCGAATAAATAGCCAGCTGATAATATCCTTCTGTATAAGACTGGAGTTTTGAAAGCAAAGTAACACCTGTGTTTGACCTGGATATTTCTGCCCCTAGTTTTCCTGCGAATAGTTGTCCAAACGCACTGGCCAGAAACCACAATCCCATCATCATACCAAATAATCTTTTTGGAGACAATTTAGTAATAATCGACATTCCGATTGGTCCTAAACAAAGTTCCCCAATAGTTGTTACCAAATAAGCAAAAGTAAATACATTTAAGGAGGCAATGCCTTCAGAATTTGCGAAGAACTTCGTGAGATAAAAAATGTAAAAAGAAGCTCCCAAAAACAAGAATCCTATTCCGAATTTAATCAAAGTATTAGGTTCAATTTTTTTCTTTCCAAGCCAGATCCACAACAGACCGATAAGCGGACTTAACACGACTACAAAGAAAGTGTTCGAACTATTATTTACAACATTCGGATCAATGGTAAAAAACAACAGCTTATTGCTTAAGTTATCTTTAGCAAAAAGAGATAATGAACCACCACTCTGCTCATAGATTGCGTTAAACAGCAAATAGAAGAATACAAATAAAAAGGCTGCAAATAATTTTTTCTGCAGTTTTACATCCCCTAACTTAATTAGTTCATATGTAAAATAAAGAACAGCAACGATACCGATTGTATACATGAAATAATCTGTATAATCTGTATTTTTCACCATTATAAAAATAAACGGCAAACTTAAAATTGATATTGCATAAACCGCTATTTCTCGAATCCTTCTCTTACCGGGCTCTAGATTTAATAATGGAGAATCTCCAATCGGACCTAAATATTTTTTGGTAAACAAAAACGTAACCAAACCTAAAAACATGACTATTGCTGCAGACAAAAAACATAATTGCCAGGAGTAATATTTTCCTAAATAAATACATAAGGCACCTCCTAAAAGACCTCCTACATTGATCCCGGCATAAAACATTCCGTAACCTGCGTCTCGTCTGTTATCATCTTCGTGATATAATTCCCCCACCATTGAAGAAACATTCGGCTTAAAAAAACCAGTTCCAATAATAGAAAATGCAATACCGTAGTAAAACAGCACCTGTGGCGAAAAGGCAATCAAAAGATTTCCAAGAATCATGACGATTCCACCGAAGAATAATGATTTTTTGAACCCTAATACTTTATCGGCAAAAATACCTCCGATAAAAGTAAAAGCATACACAAATGCCTGAATAGCGCCATATTGTAAATTAGCATGTTCATCTTTCAGTAAAAGCTGATCTACCATAAAAAATGTAAGCACTCCGCGCATTCCGTAAAAACAGAAACGTTCCCACATTTCAACAAAAAACAAATACCATAATTGCTTTGGGTAATTGCCCTTAAAATTCTGAATTTCTTCTAACGTAATTGTTTTCTCCATTTTATCTGACTCCATGCATCATTTTTTTCAAAAACGGAGTCAAAGCAAACAATACAATTGCAGCAATACCTGTAAGAACCACAAATACCATAAAGAACTCATATAGGTTATGAATTTCAAATCCTGCAAAAAAGTGGTTGTGTGCACTAATCTGATGTTGGTCCAACAGCGCGAGTTGCTCTGCGGTTGGCGTTATTTTATTGTCTAAAACTGCCTGAAGGTCAATTCCTAATTCTTTTGCTTTTTCAAATTTATCACCTGTTGCAGGCAAAATAGATCCTAAGGTTCCTCCTAAGGCATACCCTGACGCATTAGACAGGAAGAAAACCCCGTATAATAATGACGCGAAACGCTTTGGAGATAATTTACCTACCAACGATAAACCAATCGGAGACAAGCATAACTCAGCACATGTATTTAGAAAATATAATAAGATAAGCCATTTTACCAATAACAAACCGGAAGTTCCGATGTAGGATACCTGTGTCGCAATCATAAAGAAACTCACAGAAATTATAACCAGACCAACCGCCAGCTTAACCGGTGAAATTGGCTCTCTGTTATTGGCTCTAAGGGAATCCCATAAAATACTAAACGGCACAGCCATTACCACCACGAACAATCCATTGAAAATCTGAACCATGGACGGAGGCATTTGCCAGCCAAAGAAGTGTCTGTCTGTCTGATTATCTGCAATAAAAGTCAATGAAGAACCAGCCTGCTCAAAAGCAGCCCAAAAGAAAATAATAAAGAACGAAACAATATAAATTACAATAATCCTGTCTCTTTCGATTTTTGTCAACGAAGTATCCGATATAATTAATCCTGCCAATGACAATCCACTGGAGTAAATCAATGTATAAATCAAATTCTGACCTACCACATAATGAAAAAAGAATCCTAATGCTATAAATGCAATTCCGGCAATAGTGAGTGCTTTACCAGAGAAATTAGCTTTTTGAGCTTCTCCTTCTTCAAAATCTTCCGCCACATTTTTAGAAGGCAAACCTCCTAATGGTCTTCCTTCAGGAGAAACCACATATTTATTTTTAAGGAAATAGAAAAGAACTGTTCCGACAAGCATAGCTCCGGAAGCCGCCATAAATCCCCATCTGAAAGCGTGAATATCTCTAATTCCGCCTGAATCTTTGACATCTCCCAATAATGGACAAATAGACTGCCCTAAGAAAGCTCCGATATTGATTCCCATGTAGAAAATAGTAAAGGCAGTATCCAGTTTTGTTTTTTCCTGTTTAGGATACAAACTTCCCACCATACTTGAAATGTTCGGCTTAAAGAATCCGTTACCAAAAACGATAACCCCCAGACCACAGTACATGATAATTTTAGCCAAAGGCAAATTATTTTCGAATACACTACCGCTGGTAAACAATAACATTTGTCCTGTTGCCATCAATAGTCCGCCTAAAAGGATACAATTTCTGTTCCCTAAAAAACGATCGGCCACAAAACCACCCAACATTGGCGTCAGGTAACAAAGTCCAAGGAAACCTCCATAAATTAAAGACGCTTCTTCTTCCTTCATCAATAATGAATTCACAAGAAATAAAGTTAATAAAGCTCGCATTCCATAAAAGTTGAATCGCTCCCACATCTCCGTTCCAAACAATACCCAAAGTCCTTTTGGATGCCCAGTTTTTACTTGAGTTTCTCCCATATTATTCATTATTTTTAAAGGTTAATAAGATTTAGATTATAAATTTTCTTTGATAAAGTTAGTCATTTTATTATAAAGCTGAATTCTGGTTTTTCCACCATAAATTCCGTGGTCTTTATCCGGATATATCTGAGAATCAAACTGTTTATTAGCCTGAATTAAAGCTTCCATCATCTGCATCGAGTTTTGCACATGAACGTTGTCATCACCGGATCCGTGAATCAATAAAAACTTACCTTTTAACTTATCAACATGATTTATTGGAGAATTTTGGTCATAACCGCTTGCATTTTCCTGAGGCGTCTGCATGTATCTTTCTGTGTAAACACTGTCGTAAAAACGCCAGTTGGTTACCGGAGCAACCGCGATCGCCATTTTGAAAACATCATTCCCCTGAAAAATACAGTTTGAAGCCATAAAACCACCGTAACTCCATCCGAAGATTCCAATTCTTGAAGCATCAACATACGGATAAGTACCAAGTACTTTGGCAGCATCGATCTGATCTTCCACTTCGTACTTTCCTAATTGTAATTGTGTCACTTTTTTGAAATCAGCACCTTTAAAACCAGTTCCTCTTCCATCCACACAAACTACGATATACCCTTGTTGTGTAAGCGATAAAAACCAGTAATCGTCTGTATTGTTCCAGTCGTTATTTACCTGTTGAGATCCCGGACCAGAGTACTGGTACATGAAAACAGGATATTTTTTTGAAGCGTCAAAATCTTTTGGTTTTAAAATCCATGCATTAAGTTCGTTTCCTTTAGCCGTTTTCAGAACAAAGAATTCTTTAGCAGGAAGATTATACCCTTTCAATTTATCAGCAAGTGCCTGATTGTTTTCGATAACCTGAATTTCTTTTCCTGTTTTTGACTCATTTAAAGTATAAGTCGTTGGCACTAAATTACTGGAAAAGGTAGTAATGAAATATTGGAAATTTGGACTAAAAGTAGCAGCACTTGTTCCTACTTTTGAAGTTAAACGAACTTTGTTTTTTCCGTCTAAGGCGATACGATAAATGTCTCTGTTTATTGAAGCATTTTCAGTAGACTGATAGAAAATAGTTTTTGTTTTTTCGTCGAAACCATAGTACGAAGTCACTTCCCAGTTTCCTTTTGTAACCTGATTTTTTAATTTTCCTGTTTTATCATACACATAGATATGATTAAAACCGTCTTTTTCGCTTGTCCAGATAAAACTGTTATCTTTCAGGAAAGTCAAATTATCCGTTACGTCTACATACGCTTTGTCTTTTTCATTCAAAACTACTTTTGCAGCAGCCGTTGTCCCATCGACAAACAACAAATCTAAATTATCCTGGTGGCGGTTCAGAACCTGAGCCGATAAAACATTCGCATCGTTTGTCCACTGTAATCTGGCAATATAAAAATCACTGTAGTTTCCTAAATCCACTTTTTTAGCCGTATTTGCTGCAGCATCATAAATATGCAATGAAACTACTGAATTTTTTTCTCCTGCTTTCGGATATTTAAAAGTCTCAATGGTCGGGTATAAATCTTTATGAAACTTTGACATGGAGAATTCCGGAACGGCGCTTTCGTCAAAACGAATATAAGCTAATTTTTTACTGTCTTTACTCCAGTCAAATGCTCTTACAAAAGCAAACTCTTCTTCGTAAACCCAGTCCGTAATACCATTGATGACTGCATTTTTCTTACCATCGGTTGTAACAGCGGTTGCTTTTTTTGCAGCGACGTCATAAATGTATAAGTTATTTTCTCTGGCGTAAGCAATTTTGGTTCCATCAGGAGAAAAAGTCGGCTCCTGGATTTGAAAGTCAAACAGTCTGGTTAGTGACTTCGAAGTGATATCGTATAAAAAATAATCTGCGGTAAAAGAGTGGCGGAAAATTTTATTGGAGTTACAGGCAATTAAAATCTTTTTTTCTGAAGCATCGAAGGTATAACTGTCAATGCCATCTGCAAGTTCTTTATGATTTTTGGTATCAATTAAATTGGATACTTTTTTCAGCGTAGCAAAATCGTATAAGTCAATTTGCATACTCCGGCTGGCCTGATCAACATTTAATACCGTATACTGATCTGTATTTTTCAGGGACTGCAGCTCATCCATTCCCTTGGCCCGGAAAGTCCCGCTATAAATATTCTCAACAGTGATTTTTTGTTGCCCGAAAACGGTACCAACTAATAACAAAAATATTACAGTAATTTTACTTGCATTCATTAGAATTATTTTAAATATAAAAAAGAGCCCAATTTTAGTAAAAAAAATAAACATAATACACATTTCAAGTGTTAAATGTTAAAAAAAATAACGATTGCGTACTTTCCAATTTTCAAATAGATTGCAAACAAAACCCCAGAATTGGTATATTTGCGGCAACATTACTATTTAATATACTGAGAATGAACAACGCCGTTGCCGGATTTTCGAAATTATCCAAAAAAGAAAAAGTAAACTGGATTGCAGAAACCTATTTTTCAACTCCTGATGAGGCGCTTAAAATAATAGGAAATTACTGGAATTCAGACGACAAGCTCCAGCAACTGCACGATGAATTCATCGAAAATACCATTACCAATTTATATATACCACTTGGAGTTGCCCCTAATTTTTTAATTAACGGAAAGTACAAAACAATTCCAATGGCAATTGAAGAAAGTTCCGTGGTTGCAGCGGCTTCAAAATCGGCAAAATACTGGGCAACCCGCGACGGATTTAAGGCGACTGTTATTGACACGCAAAAAATTGGGCAGGTTCATTTTACTTTTAATGGTGATGTACAAAAATTACAATCCTTCTTCGATCAGATAAAACCGCTGTTTTTTTCGAATACCCAAAGCATCACTAAAAACATGCAGCAACGTGGCGGAGGAATTCTCGATATTCAGCTCAAAGACAAACGAAACCTGCTGGAACATTATTTTCAGCTTCATGCTACTTTTGAAACCAAGGATAGCATGGGGGCTAACTTTATCAACTCCTGCCTGGAGCAATTTGCTTCAACCTTAAAAGAGGAATTTCAGAATTCTGATGCGTTTGATGAAAATGAAAACATTAACGTCATTATGAGTATTCTGTCTAATTATGTACCCAACTGCATCGTTAGGGCTGAAGTTTCCTGTCCTGTTGAAGATCTAACCGAAAAACATATTGCAAATCCGCAGGATTTTGCAGAACGATTTGTACAAGCCGTTCAGATTGCCGAAGTGGAACCTTTCAGGGCAGTTACGCACAACAAGGGTATCATGAATGGCGTTGATGCAGTCGTTCTGGCAACCGGAAATGACTTCAGGGCGGTAGAGGCCGGCGTACATGCTTACGCAGCAAAAAATGGTCAGTATGCAAGTTTGTCGCATGCTAAAATCGAAAACGGAATTTTTACCTTCTGGCTTGAAATTCCACTGGCTTTAGGTACTGTCGGCGGATTAACTTCCTTACATCCTTTGGTAAAATTATGTTTAGAGATCCTTGAAAAACCTTCAGCGGAAGAATTAATGCAAATTGTTGCGGTTGCCGGACTGGCTCAGAACTTTGCCGCTTTGCGTTCACTCACCACCACCGGAATTCAGGAAGGACATATGAAAATGCACCTGAACAATATCATCAACCAATTTGAAGCCAGCGAAGAGGAGCGTCATTTAATTAAAACTCATTTTAAGAAAAATACGATTTCGCACAGTGCCGTAGTGGAATTTATTGAAAGTCTAAGAAAATAAAATACATAAAAATTCCAAGTATCATAGCTTCTGCATAAATTCCAAATCCCAATTGTTGGAAATTTGGAATTTATCTTAAGGCTTCGGAATTGCAATTTATCTTAAAATTGAAGCATGAAAACAACTTATTATAGTAACGGAAAACTCCTGATTACAGGCGAATATTTAGTTTTAGATGGTGCAGAAGCACTTGCGTTACCAACCAAATTTGGTCAGAATTTAATCGTTGAAAATGATGCTTATCCCGAAATCAAATGGAAAAGCTTTGATTTTGATGAGCGCATCTGGTTTGAAGAAACGATTCCTTTTTCTGAAATCAGAAACAACACCGGATCTAAAATGGAAAATGTAAAAACGACATTAATCAATATTTTACACGAGGCCTATCTTCTTAACCCTGATTTTATTGATTCTGCGGAAGGTTATAAAGTAAGTACGCAGCTTACATTTCCGAAAAACTGGGGTCTCGGTACTTCTTCTACTTTATTGAATAACATTGCACAGTGGGCTAAAATTGATGCTTTTACATTGCTTAAAAACAGTTTTGGCGGCAGTGGCTACGATATTGCCTGCGCGCAAAACAATACTCCGATTATCTACCGTTTAGAGCAGAACTCCCCTGTCGTAGATGTGGTTAATTTTAATCCTGAATTTAGGGAAAACATTTACTTTGTTTACCTTAATAAAAAACAAAGCAGTAAAACGGCCATCAGCGCGTATTACAGGAACAAGAATGAAAACTTAGCACAAAATATTGCTTACAATAATAAAATTACGAACGCTGTTATCAATGCTAAAACTTTAAAAGAATTTGCTTCCGCTCTCGAAAAACATGAAATTCATTTAAGTAACATCTTAGAAACACAAACTATAAAAGAGATTGCTTTTCGTGATTTTAATGGTGCCGTTAAGAGTCTTGGAGCCTGGGGAGGCGATTTTGTAATGGCAATTTCGAAAGAAAATCCGAGGGACTATTTCGTTTCAAGGGGCTATGAAACCATTCTTTCGTATAATGAAATGATCTTGTAGGTAAATCATTTGTATTTTAAACAAAAAGCCTTTTTAATAATTTACTTTTTTATTTTTCACATGTTTCGTCTCGAGTAGCCGGACAATCTGGTCTTCCTGTTCCTGTTGATTAACAGTTGAATTGGACTCGATAAGGGTGTTATGTAACCGCTCTGCCATCTTTTCTATACTGTTGGTAATAGAATCGTAGACGACTTCCATCCTGCGGTGTTTTTCTTCTTTAACAGCTCTTAAAACATCCTCAACAAAAATCTTGTCGTATTTTTCAGCAACAGAATCACGAGTATTAGTCAGTCTGATCACATTATCGTTTCCTAAGATAGTCACTTTAAAGTGTTGTTCTTCATTGCTTAAATAATACTTACCTCCCAACTCATCACAATTAATGTCTGTACTACCCACTTTTAAAAGTTCCGTGATTATTCCGAAAATATGATTTTCAATTTTGGAATACACTCTGGGTTTCTTTCTAAAAAACTTAAACATAAAAATCATTAAACCCTTGATTTTTAAAGCATTTGTTTGTCATAGTCTCTTTTATTTTAGTGAACCTGTTTAATGATTAGCTCATTTGCTAAAACAAAAACTCAGACAAATTAACATTAATATTTTCAATAACCCAAATTTTTTAGATCGTATTTATACTATTTCTATATAATTAAGTAAATTTTGAGGGATAATTATTACAAACGAAACCTGTCTTCTAAATTGAAATAAAAAAGCCCGAAACATTCAAAAGAACATTTCGGGCTATTTGTTTTTTATTTAAATACTACACTAAAAACTAGTAGTTAAATTGCAATCTGTTATCTTCAATTTTTGCATTATTTTTTAACGCTGGTAAAATTCTGCTTGCATCAGATGCACTTTGTGCTTTTACTTTTGCTACATATTCAGCGTGGTTAGTAATAGCCGGAGCTTTTACTACACTAATGTTTTTAACAACATAAACACCCGTATTTCCTTCAATTGGAGCAGAAATTTTATTAGCTGTTAAAGCGAATGCATTCCCTACCACTTTTGGCTCTTGTCCAACTCCTCCGGGAAGAACCGGGTTGTCCATAGTTACATTCGTAGCCTGCTGAACAGCAACACCAGCACTTTTAGCAATTGCTTCAAGGCTTGAACCTGTCATTTTAGCTTTAAGCATTTCTGCTTTTTTCTTGTTTTTTAAGATTGGCTCAACATAAGGTCTTGCTAAACTTACAGATACTAAACCTGATTTGTTTTCGCTTTTGTATTGTGCAATTACGTGCCCGATATTAGCTAATTCAAATCTTTTTACATCACCTGTATTGGTTTCTTTGTCAAATGCCCATCTTACAATGTTACGTTGGTTTCCTAAAGCTCCAAATGCTTCATCCATTGCTTTTGCAGTTACAGGAGGAGCAACTTTTAAACCTAATTCCTTTGCTGTAGCATTAAAATCTTTATCGGCAGCTTCCATTTCAAATTTGGTAGCTAAAGTAAATACTTTATCAGAAGTAGCTTCAGAAGGTTCAATTTTCTGAGCAATTGTAGCTAAACGAATTCCGTCTTGTTTGTCTGTAATTTTGATAATGTGAAATCCGAAAGGAGTTTCAACTAAACCAACTTTACCAATTCCGTTACTGAACACAAATTCATTAAATGGTTTTACCATTTGGTTTGGACCAAAATATCCTAAATCACCACCTTGTTGTGCAGACGAGTCATCAGAGCTTGTAAAAGCCAGCATCATGAAACTATCCGGATTTGCCTGAACCTGAGCCAGAATTTCTTCTGCTTTGGCTTTAGCTTCTTCTTTTGTTCTTTTCTCTTTTGTGTTTGGAGTCTGAGATCCTGTATAACCTATTAAGATATGACTTGCTTTTGCATTAACCCCTGCTTTAAATCCAAGAGATTTAGAAATACAGTAGTATTTACCGTAAACATAAGGTCCGTAGATTTCACCCGGAGCAAGACTGAATAATTTATCAGCATCAACTGCAGGCAAATTGTTTTTAGCCACATAAGTAGAATCGTAAGGAATATCAGAGTTTGCATTTACAAATTCAGAAATATTCGTTGCGTTTCTGAAACCTGGCAAAGTATCATTCTTAGCTGTTTTTGCATTGTAAACAACGCTTCCTGATAATAATGCTGTTATTTTAGATTTGATTTCAGCTTCATCTTCTTTTGAAGCTTTATCTTCAATTAGAACGTATTGAATCTCACGAGTTTCATCTGCTTTGAATTTTTTCTCGTTTTTCTTCATATAATCAACAATATCCGAATCTGAAATTTTCACTTCGCTGTCTTTAATAGAAGAATATAATCCGGCAGCATAAGCAAAGTTTACTTTGTTGGCTTCCATTTCATATTTCAGTTTTCCTTCGCTGGCAGTTGTGTAAAGTCCTGATTTTACTAATGTATTGTAGATTTGAAATTTTGCATTTAAGGTAGCATCTTTTTCTTTCTCAGAAATATATTGTGCCGCTTCAGGGTTTGCCTTAAAGTATTCTTTGAATTTAGCAATATCAAACATACCGGCTGCATTTAAGAACATTGGGTTTTTACCAATATTCGGATCTGCTTTTAAAACTTCCAAAAGGTGTTTTTCACCTACTCTTAATCCTAATTTATCAAACTGAGATGACAATAAAGCGATTGAAACCTCTTGATCCCAAACTCTGTTTGCAGCTTCAGTGGAAGAAATCCCTTGCCCACTTTTTTCAACATTACTAACTTTAACTCTAAAGTCTTCAAATGAAATATCTTTTCCATCGATGCTTCCCACATCTTTTGAACTTTGACCGAAAGTCCCTCTTGTGAACAGATCTTGTATTATAAATGCAAATAATGCAAGTGCAATAACTCCTATCAATAAAGCGGAACGCTGTCTAATTTTTGCTAAAACTGCCATTTTTATTATCGTTAATTTTTATATTCAGTTTGCGAAAATACAATTATCTAGTTAATAACAATACAACTAGTGTTTTATTTTGCACATTTTTTTTTAATTACTAAAAAAATTACTCCTTTATAGTCATTTTTACTAATTCAATTTTCTTGTTTGACGCTTCCTCTATCACAAAATAATAGCGCCCAATAACGATTTCTTCTCCTTTTTGCGGAATCTCCTTAGTCGAATTCACAATAAAACCTCCTAAAGTCCCGTAAGAATCTTCTTCAGGAATAGCCAGTTTATAAACTTCGTTCAGGTACTCCACATCCAGTCGTGTTGAAAATAAATATTTACCCTCTGCTAACTCCTGCTCTATCAATTCTTCGTCTAAATCGTGCTCGTCTTCTATTTCTCCAAAAAGCTCTTCTACGATATCCTCGATGGTTATGATACCTGAAGTTCCTCCGTGTTCATCCAGTACAACGGCTACATTTCTTCTTTTTTTGATCAGCAGGTTCAGGGCGTCTTTTATCGAAATGGTTTCCGGGACAAACTCAACGGTCATCAAAACAGATTTAATGGTTTTGGGTTTTTTAAACAAGTCAAAGGAATGCACATAACCCACAATGTCGTCGACTGAGTTTTGGCTCACCACGATTTTAGAATAGCCGGTTTCTACAAACAAATCCTTAAGTTCCCCAACGCTGTCAAATAAATCTATATCGACAATTTCCGTACGGGGTGTCATAATATCACGCGCTTTTACACCCGAAAATTCTAACGCATTCTGAAAAATCTGGATTTCGGAATCTACTTCTTCATTATCCTCAACAGAACTCATTTGCTCGGTGATGTAATTACCCAGTTCTATTTTACTGAAATACAACTGCACCTGATCTCCTTCTGTTTTGAAAAATTTTCTCAGAATAAAGTCTGAAATCCAGATGAAGAAAGTGGAGATATAGTAAAACAAACGGTAAAACAGATAGGCCGGAATGGCAAAAATCCGAATGAGTGAATTGGCATAAATCTGAAAAAAGACTTTTGGAAAAAACTCTGCCGTTATTAAAACGATAAAAGTAGAAAGGGCGGTCTGAACCAGCAAACTGGTAAGACTCGAAAAATGAAACCCAAATACATCAATTTGAGCCAGAATAAGATCTCCCATATAAAAACCATAAACCACAAGTGCCACGTTGTTACCAATAAGCATTGCGGCAATAAACTTGGAGGGATTTTCGGTTAGTCTGGTCAGGATCTGGGAAACAAAATTGTCTTGTTTTTTTTCTATTTCAAGATAAATTTTGTTTGAGGAAATAAAAGCTATTTCCATTCCTGAAAAAAAGGCTGATAGTATTAAACATAGTATTATAATACTAATCTCCATTTTTTATTGTTTTTTGTTACGATCGTCAAATTTCCTAGCATATTTCCTTCTGAAGAAAAACATAAAAACCGCTAAGCCGGCGATTATAAAGCTTAATGTAGAAGTGTCATTTCCTTCATTCACTTTTATAATTCCATCGTAAATAAAGAAAACCGCAAACAATATGTAAACGTATTGTGTATATTTTAATATGCCCATAAATCTGTATTTATTCTTCGGCTTCTAATTCGCCTGTTATTCGTTGTGAATTGATGACTTTAAAGTCTTTACTAAAATCTATTCCCTGCCCGTAAGAAACTCCCTTTGCATCGGTAAGCTTGAATTTTCTTTCGGTATAAAACCATTCGTTTTTCTGATCAAAATATAATTGCTCTGTTTCAAGCATCTGACCTGTTTCAGAAGTAATTTTTACTTTTCCCTGCAAATCAATAATTCCGGTTTGTTTGTATGAAACCGCATAATTGGACCGTATAAAAGTACGCTTTTGTTTTTTATCGTATAAAGTAACATCAATGCCTTTCGGAAATTCTGTAAACGGAAATTCAAGATTGGAATAATCCAGCATTTTTGAACTGACCAGCACTCCGGTTATACGTCCTGAATCTGTATATTTTATATTAACAGTATCGGCGTCACTTCCGGGAACAAACTCTGAAAAGTTGATTTTCTGAACTTCTTTAAAATTACTTTCGCATCCAAAAAACATTGTCACAGCTAGCACTGTGACAATGTTTATTATATATTTCTTTGGTAAATTCATTTGCCAAATGTAGTAAATTGTAATGAGCTTAAAAAAACATTAAGTCTGCTTAGTTGTATTTACTTTTCACGAACCATTTGTCGTTGAAAGAAAAACCTACACTAAAGTTCAGATAATTTTCCTGAACTAAACCTGAATTAGTGGTTCCTCTTTTACCAAACTCAATTCCAAAATTTACATTTGAAAAAGACCCGGTAATTGGGAAGCCGGCACCTAAACTCATCCCTACATCATTAACGGATTCGTTATTTATTACTAAACCAATTTTCTCATATTTAAGACCTGCCCTGTATGTGATTCTGCTAAAGTAACTTGAGAAAGAAGTATAGTTCGGAATATAATAACCTCCAACAGCATATTTTGCATAATTTTCGTAACGCACGTTACTTACGGTATTGTAGTGATTGTTAAGTTTTCCATCTCCCTGAAAAGCCAGCGTAGTACCAATCAGCCATTTTCTTGCTTCTCCGATACCAGCGCCAATTGTAAATTTACCCGGCAATTTCAGCTCGGTTGCAACAACAGGGTACGCATAGGAATCCGGATCACCGTCCACCTGAGCGGTTCTGGTATTATCAGAATTTAAATTACCTGAAAAGTTATAACTTAAACTGGTATATAAATTCGTTTTCTTATAAATCTGGGTTTGATACATGGTACCAATGTTAAAAGTAGCACCCGATATTTTAGAAATATTCTCTTCTCTCGTTGCGTTTTGAACATCTGTTACAAGTTCTATACTACTGGTCGTAATTTTACCAAAATTATATTGTACATCAGCTCCGATGTTCCATTTAGGCGTAATTTTATATCCTAAACCAAAGAACACTTTATTAACGCCGCCTTTTCCTTCCAGCTGACTGCTTACACCTCCGGGAACATCAGTATTATCATTTGCAATTCTGTATCCTACCGCCGACAAAGGAACCAGACCAAATGCTGCACCAAATTTCCCCATAGGAATCCCTACTGCCAGATAATCAAAAGTTGTTCTTTGTGCTTTTGAAGTTTCTCCTTCTGTTTTGATTTTAGAAGTACCAAAAGTTCCTCCCACAGAAAAAGTGGTTTGTCCCAAACTGGCATAACTTGCCGGATTTTCAATATTCAAATGTATACTATCCTGTTCTACTGCAACACCTGCCATAGACCTGAATTCAAGAGTTCCTTTGAACTTTACATCTCCAATTCCGTAGAAAGAATATGGGGAAGCAGTACCTTGTTGCGCGAATGAAACGAACGATATAAGTAAACAGGTACTTATTATAATTTTTTTAATCATTGTCGATTTTATATTGAAATGTTTGGTTCAAACTTTCCAAAAGGAAATTTGAATTGGCAAATATGGTATTTTTTAATCGTTTAGCCAAAAAATCTGCATCGCCACCCGTTAAAATTATTATAAAATTTGAAAAGTTTGCCCGATATTCATCGATAAAACCATCAATCTCATAGACGAACCCATTCACAACACCAGAGTGAATCGCCTCTTTTGTAGAATTTCCTATATAGTGTTCCGGAACTTCCAGAGTTAGTAAAGGCAGTCTGGCCGTGAAGTTATGTAAAGCCTCATAACGCAATCTTAAGCCAGGAGAAATGGCGCCGCCCAAATAATTGTCGTTTTCGTCGATAAAATCGTAGGTAATACAAGTTCCTGCATCGATTACTAATCTGTTTTGTTTGGGAAACTTCAAAGTGGCTCCCGCTGCCAAAACCATTCTGTCAATTCCTAAAGTTTTTGGGGTGGCATATTGATTGGTAAAAGGAAAAACATCCTCATGTGTTAGAAAATGAATATTGATTTCCTTTTCGAAAGCCAAAAAAGAGTGTTTTTCGATATTTCCGACCGAAGCAACGACCAAATCGGAGCAATTTTGAAATTTTTTTAAAATTTTTTTAATTTTTTTTTCAAGCTCATTTTTCTCAAAAACAAAATTTTCAACAGCAGTACTTCCCTCAAAGACAGCAGCTTTAATTCTGGTATTCCCAACATCAACAGTTAAAATCATGTTTGCTTTTTTATAAATGCAAAGATACGAATTGATTTTTTTTAAAAAATGTTTTGGATAAACGAAAAATGATTCTATCTTTGCACCCGCAATCAGCACGGTGCCTTAGCTCAGATGGTAGAGCAATGGACTGAAAATCCATGTGTCCCTGGTTCGATCCCTGGAGGCACCACCGTTAAAACCCGAATAGAAATATTCGGGTTTTTTGTTTTTAATACTTTCCTTAAGAATTTAACCGCAAGGTGCGCTAAGGTTTACGCATTCGCAAAGTTTAGTTTAAGCTTTGCGAACCTTTGCGTTTTTTCTTTGTGTATTTGCGTTTAAATAAATTCACTTCCTTCTTTCGAACATCATTTTTTCACGCAAAGGCGCAGAGTCGCAAAAAAAAACTTGAATAAACTTTGCGTGCCCTGCGTTTTTTTCCTTGTGTCTTTGCGTTCAAATTAATTTCACTTCCTTCTTTCGAACATCATTTTTTCACGCAAAGGCGCAGAGTCGCAAAAAAAAAAACTTAAATAAACTTTGCGTGCCCTGCGTTTTTTTCTTTGTGTCTTTGCGTTTAAAATCATATTTCACTTCCTGTCTATACATTTTAACAAGGTTTATTACTGTTAAAAACACACTTGTTTTAAATTAATGTATTTTTGTTAAAAAAGTATCAACTAAATAAAAAAATATCTCATATATTCGTGAAATGATACCTTATGATTTCATTTGTTATTAAAACCACAAGACAGTTTATGAGTAAAAATTCTACAAAAGGCATTTGGAAAGTAATTTCAGCCTCCTCAATGGGAACGATGATCGAATGGTATGACTTCTATATTTTCGGAAGTCTGGCTGTCGTAATCTCAACCAAATTCTTTCCGACTGATAATCCAACTGCAGCTTTTTTATCCACTTTAGCCACTTTTGCCGCCGGATTTGTAGTGCGTCCTTTTGGTGCTTTATTTTTTGGAAGACTGGGGGATATCATTGGCCGTAAATATACTTTTATGGCTACTTTATTATTAATGGGGGGTTCAACCTTCTTAATTGGCTGTATTCCCAGCTATGAGACAATCGGTTTTTTAGCGCCTTTACTGGTATTAATCCTGCGTTTACTGCAAGGACTTGCTTTAGGTGGAGAATATGGCGGAGCAGCCACTTATGTTGCTGAACATGCTCCCCAGGGACAAAAAGGATATTGGACTTCCTGGATTCAGACTACTGCTACGGTAGGGTTGTTTATTTCCTTAATGGTCATATTAGCTACAAAAAATGTGCTGTCAGCAGAAGACTTTGATTCCTGGGGATGGCGCGTACCGTTTTGGGTGTCTGTTGTTATGGTTGGGGTTTCCTATTTAATTCGAAAAAACATGGACGAATCTCCTGTTTTTGCTAAAGCTAAAAAAGAAGGCACTACCAGTACAAATCCCTTAAAGGAAAGCTTCGGCAACCGATATAACTTAAAATTTGTTTTACTGGCCTTATTTGGCGCAACAATGGGACAGGGCGTAGTTTGGTACACCGGACAATTCTACGCCATGAGCTTTATGAAAACGGTAATGAATATTGACTCCTCGCAAGTTGACGGATTACTGGGAATTGCATTATTATTAGGAACTCCGTTTTTTATTGTTTTCGGATGGTTAAGCGACAAAATAGGACGAAAATACATTATGATGGGCGGAATGCTGCTCGCCATTTTGTTGTACAGGCCTATTTACAAAATGATGTACAACACGACAGATATAAGCACCAAAACTGAAATTGTAGAAAGAAGAAGTCAAAATACGGAAACAACAAAAAATAATGATGTAATCACCACAATTTCAAAAACCTATACCGACGGAACTTCGTATGTAGAAAAACGAACGGCATTTAATACGAAGAAAGAACCCCAGACCAGCGTCTCCATCCTTATTAATTCTAATGATGAATGGACGCTTATATTACTGGTGTTCATCCAGGTTTTATTTGTCACGATGGTATACGGTCCGATTGCTGCTTTTTTGGTGGAAATGTTTCCAGCCAAAATCAGATATACGTCGATGTCTTTGCCTTATCATGTTGGAAACGGAATTTTCGGAGGATTGCTTCCCGCGATATCCACCTATTTCGTAACCCATGCCAAAGAAGCAGGAAAGGCTGATTTTTATCTGGACGGATTATGGTACCCTATTATTATTGCTTCGGTATGTTTTGTAATTGGAATGATTTATATCGATAATAAAAACAAAATTAATCACCTTTAAATTTATAAAAATGAATACAATCAAACAGGCTTTAGGTGTTTTATGGGTGATACTGGCAATTGCGGCTGCCTATTTTTGCGTTTTTGAATTTGGCTTACCAAAACTGCTGTCAGACAAACAGGACGATCTTGTCTTTGGGATTATCATACTTTTTATTCTCACTCCCCTGATTGTTCTGGGGCTCGGAACTTTTGGTTATTTTGCCGTTATTGGTGAATATAACGAAAAGAAATAAATTAGAAAAAACATCAAAATAAAAAGGCTGTCTCTTTAAAGACAGCCCTTTTACCTAACTAACAAACCATTATTTCTTGATGAATTTCATCACTTGTGTTTTATTGTTTTCATCAACAGCTTTAACGAGATACAATCCTGTTGTGAGGTCAGTTACCGAAAACTGAAAATCTGCGTTTCCATACGTTACAAAACTTTTTACCAACTGACCCGAAACGGAGTAAATCTGAACTTTTGCCGTACTTACATTTAAGGTAAAATACTCTGAAACCGGATTTGGATACAGATTTACCGTATTTCCTTTTTCAAAATCAGCTATCGCCAGACTTGCCTGCTTGTTACCATAAATTCGGTATTCTCCCGCCGGAATATTTATTGGAGCTGCGGCATCTGTAACATTAATAGTGGTATTATCCATTAGATTATACCAGGTTCCGGTGTACTGAAAACCTGTTGCGACATTTTGAGCCGTCAGTCCAAAGTTGGCCAGAATCAGTACATCTTTCAGTTGCGTTGAAGCTAAATTTGCATTGGTGATTTTTATGTTGACACTTAATGAACTTGCATTCGCTATTGTCGGTGTTCCTAAAAATACCGGCTCAGTCCTTTTTAGCGTAATCATTTTAGCCCAGTCGTTGTAGATTTTATTTCTGTCTGAATTTCCTAACCAGTTCTCCACCCATTGCGGCTGTGGTTTTGTATCTAATTTACAATCTCCGGAGATTGTTCCTGAGGAATCATTTACCGAACCGTCATTACAGGTAAAAATAGAATCATCCCATCCTAATTCTCCAAAATGCCAGATCATTTTCGGACCCGGAATCAGTAAAGAGACTGCTCCAATTGCAGACATTCTGGATAGGGCTGTATTTAATGTCTTCACATTATACGTTCCGTTTGAAGCTCCGTATTGTATATTTTTATACATCAGGCGTTCTTCATCATGGCTTTCTGCATAACCCATTAATCGATTAGCTGTAAAACCACGACTGCCGCTGGTCATTCTTGAAATATTACTTACATATCCCATTGATAATTCATTATAAGGATCTGTCATTTTTCCCCACATCATGATTCCTTTACTTGGCGTTTCGGCAATTCTGTAATTGGCCCACTGCTGCTCTTCCGAATCTGAACCTAAATGTTCGAAAATCGTATAATGCGTAGGATCCAGACTCCAGGAATAATCGGCATACTTTCTTAAAACATCAATTCTGTCCTGCTGATATTTATTGGTACAGGACTCATCACCCGCTGTACAGGCTTGTGTAAATCCTTTGGTCAAATCCCAACGGAATCCGTCAATTTTATATTCCTGAATCCATTGTTTGATTACGCGGTCTACATAATTTTGTGTTTTTAGCGATTGGTGGTTAAAATCTTCCCCAACACTATAACTGTGTTTGGCAACCATATTAAAATATGGATTTTCGGCTGTTGGCGAACCAAAACCATCCCCGTCAGGATCATTCATCCACATTCTCACCATCGGGTTTCTTCCGAAGGCATGATTTAAGGCAACATCCAGAATAACAGCAATTCCGTTTTGGTGACACAAATCGATGAGCTCTTTTAGTTTCTCTGAGGTTCCGTAAAATTTATCCGGCGCCATGTGAAAAGAAGTATTGTACCCCCAGCTTTCATTGCCTTCAAATTCCATTACCGGCATTAATTCAATCGCATTTATTTTAAGATTTTTAAAATAATCTATTTTGTCAATCAAGCTCTGATAACTTCTGGCAGCATCGAAATCGCGAACCAAAACTTCATACACGACCAATTTATCTTTCTCCGGTTTTGTAAAATTAGTCACCTGCCAATTGTAAGGCGTCTGACCCGTTTTAAGTACCGTAACTTCAAAATTTTGTCCTGTCGGATAAAGCGGCATATTCGGATAAGAAGCCGATGGAATTCCGGCATCATCATAGGGTGACAACACCAAAGTAGAATAAGGATCAGCCGTTTTTACCAGGGAAGGTGAATTAGCAAGCGGTGTTGCATCAACCACCCAGTATTGATAGGTATTGTTTACTCCGGAAACCAAACCTGTAATTTCCAGCCAGAATTTTCCTGAAGCGGGATCTTTTTTCATGGCGTATGCCGATGAAGGCTGCCAGTTGTTAAAACTTCCTGCAACGTAAACAAAGTCTTTTAATGGCGCATCCAGAACCAAAGTCGCTTTGGTAGCATCGGCAGCATTATAGTTAATTCCATCCACTAAACCGGCTGGCATTGCTGCTGAAACCGTATTGGGATTTACAATTACAGAGAACTTTTTAAGAATAGTTGTTGCTCCCTGAACGATACTTAACTCATAGCTTTGATTGCTCGTGATATTCGTATGAGAAAAAGAATAAGCGGAAGCAGCTGCATTGGTATTGATTGTCGTTCCGTTTGCTTTCAGGGTATAACTTGCAGCACCATTTGTATTGGTTGCTGAAACAGTAAAATTGGAACCTGAAGCAATAATACTGGCGCTATTTTCGGCCGGAGCAGTTAAAGTGGCCTGAAAAGAACCTACTTCAACCAGAATATCCTGAGATTGTTTTCCTCCCGATCCGTCTTTTGCTTTCACCAGAAATCCCATCCTGCCGATTCCGCTTCGATTAAAATATACCGACGGGACAAACGTTTTTGTGTATGTATCTGTTCCGGCATTATACGTGAATTTACTGGCTTCATTAGAAGCGGTCCAGGAACCGTTCGAAGGAGAGTCCATTTGAGCGGCATCGCTTACATTATAGGACCATGACCAAAGGTATAAGGCATTGCCGCTAACACCCCAGGTACTTTCATTAATACTGGAACCGTTAATTGTTATGGTAATAGAAGTGGTATCCTCAAAAGGTGACGGATTTATGGCGTACGTCACTGTTTGCTGTTGTGCAAAAATAGCCGTCGACAGCAAAAGAAAAAATAAGAGTATAGTTTTTTTCATAATGTGGTTGATTGGTTAGTTATATTAAAAAAGGGCTATCCTGAGACAGCCCTTTTACTATTTCAAAAATTATTAGTTTTTCTGAATAGTGTATTCTTTATTAGCGATATCAACGATAACGGTATAATTACCAGCTGATGTGATTGGAATATTAGCACCTCCGGCATCTAATTTCTTGTCATTACCATCATCTCCGTAATTAACAGCCCAGCCATCATCTAATCTAAACTTAATTTCTCCTACTGTTAATGGTCCCACATAAGAATATTTTTTAGTAGCCAAATCATAATTTAAATCCGTGTCCGGATCATTCCATCCGTTAGGAGTTGCAGAACCAATTAGACCCCAGTTAGCCCAGGCAGCATAAGGTGTTACTTTAATTGTAAATGCATTAGAATACTGAGGAAGACCTGTGGCTCCTACAACAGATTTAATACGAACATCAACATCATTCGACTGATATGGTGTAAAACCTCCATTAAGTACTGCAGAATTTAATTCTTCAACAGTCAATTCTTTTGAATTCGCTGTAGTATTACTTACGGTACTTGGATTTGCAAAATTAGTTCCCGCTTTTGCAATTTGAATAGTATAATTTACAACGGTTTGCTGTCCCGTGTAGGTTGCTTTGTTCCAGGTTACTGTTGTAGCAATATCTTTCGCGGTTTCTTTTGAGAGCACGATACTAAAACCAGTTAACGGTGTTAATAATACAGGAGCTGTTCCTGCATCAACAACAGGTCTGTTTTCTACATCATCAGCATTACATGAAACCAGCAATACACCAATAAATGCGATTAAAATTTTATAACTATTTTTCATTTTAATATTTTAATAAGATGTTAGTATTGCGGATTTTGCTTCAACGTTGGATTTGCCTGAATGTTTCTTGCAGGAATTGGCATTAAATCTCTGTAAGACTCAGTAGCATTACCATTTACAGAACCACCTTTCCATTGCCAGATTTTAGATCCGCCTGTGAATTTTCCAAAACGAATCAAATCCGTTCTTCTGTGACATTCCCAAAACAACTCTCTTCCTCTTTCATCCAAAAGGAAATCAAGGGTTAACTGAGGAATTGTAATAGTTTGTGCACCAGCTCTTGTTCTAATTTGGTTTACATACCCTAAAGCAGTATTAATGTTTCCTGTTGATGCTCCTCTTACAGTCGCCTCAGCATACATTAAATACGCATCTGTTAGTCTGAACATTGGGAAATCAATATCCGGGATATCATTTCTTTGGGCAGCAGTACCATCAGAATTTTTGTTTATGTACTTTGTTACAGCATAACCGTCTGTAAAAGTTCCAACATTATTAATGTCTTTTGATTGTCCAGCTGTATAAAATGTACCTCTCTTATCTCCGGTTCCGGTTTCGTCAGGGAAAAGATTTACAAACTCTCTGCGAGTTCTGATCCCCTGCCATCCACCATCCATACCTCTTGAAGCAGCATCCATGCTACCTCCGATAGAAGCGTGCATGATAAAACTCATTCCTCCACCAGTTGCTCTGATGGCGTTACCATCTCCAACAATTGGAAATATAAATTCGTTTTGAGCACCATTTCTGTTATTATCCGCAGAGAATAAGAAACGGTAAGGAACATCTGCAAAAGTGTATCCTGAATTAATAACTTCACTGCATAATGTTGCAGCCTCATTATTTCTTTCTACCCCTGTATACACTTTAGAATTTAAATAAATCTGTGCCAATAAAAATTTAGCTGCCGTTTTATCTACTCTACCATATTCATTTTGTTTTGAAGCTACTAAACTATTGTCCAGGTCTTTCAATTCAGATTCAATAAAAGCAAAAACTTCCGCTCTTGATTTTTGCACCGGATAAAAGAATCCAACAGGATCATTTTCTGTAGTAATTGGCACGTTTCCGAACAAATCCATTAAATTATAATAAGAGAAAGCTCTTAAAAAACGTGCTTCAGCTCTAAATTTTGCAATATCCGTTTTCAGGTTGGCATCAACGCCTCTTGCTGCTAATTTATCATCAGTGGTTTGTCTTAAAAACTCATTGGCAACACTAATGTGATAAAATGCTCTGGAGAAAGTTCCTTCCAGAAATTCATTTGCCGGAGCCCATGTCTGAGAATTCAGCGTTGGCAAAGTACCATCAGCCCAGGCAATAATTGCTTCATCTGTAGAAAATTCCTGTGTTACGAAAAGTAATCTTAAGTAACTGCTAAAATCACCTCCAAGTCCTGCAATATCAGGGTTTTTTCCTGGCTGAGAAGCATCACCATCACCATCATTACCCCCTACATACAAACCTGCGTACAATTTTGCCAGTACTTGTTTGTAAGATGCCGGATCCTGAAAAAAGGTCTCAGATAAAAATTCGTCATCATCCTTTGGCGTCACGTTTAAATCGTCCGTACACGAAGTAAGCGTCATACTTAATCCTAAAACGAATAGGAAAAAATAAGATATATATTTAAATGATATTTTCATTTTGTTTGTTTTTAAATTTTTGATTTTCACGCTACTATTAGAAATTGGCATTTACTCCAAAAAGGAAAGTTCTCGCTCTTGGGTAAACATTATTATCAATTCCGTTGAATTTTTCAGGATCTAAACCGTCATATTTCGTTAGAATGAAAACATTCTGAACACCTGCTGTAAATCTTAATGAAGCACTTTTGATGATTGTTTTATCAAAAGTATAGCCAAGTGTAACGTTATCTAATTTGATAAAAGAAGCGTCTTTTACAAAATAGTCAGACAAGTAACGTGATGTTCCGTTATCTTCAAAAGTAAATCCGGTATTGTAGTAATCGGAGCTTACGTTAGATAAATCGGTTTGTCTTCTTAATCCTGCATCGGAATATCCTAAGTTAGAACTTACGTTATCAAAAATTTTGTTTCCTACACTTGCTCTCCAGTTCATTGTAAAATCAAACTTTTTGTAGTTTAAAGTAGAGAACAAACCAAAAGTATAATCAGGTGCTGTTTTACCAGCTCTGTAACGGTCACCCGCATCAATTTTGCCATCCGCGTTTCTATCCACATAAGCTCCTGCAATTGGTCTCTTATTGGCATCATATAACTGCTCGTATACAAAGAATGAATTTGGCGCATATCCTACTGAGTTAATCAGGATTTTATTTCCATTTCCACCAGCAATATTATCTCCGGTTAAATACCCCTGAAAACCCGGAACTGTAATTCCTAATTCAGAAATATTCTGGTCAATGTAAGTTGTATTGAATGCGACATTCCAGGTCAGATCATCGGTTTTAACAATATCAGAAGCAATACTAAACTCAACCCCTTTTGTTCTTACGCTACCAATATTAAAGAAACCTTGATTTCTTAGGTTGGCACCATCAGGAACAGCAATATCTGCTAATAAATCGGTTGATTTTTTATCGAAATAGTTAATAGATCCTGTAATTCTGTCGTTGAAAAGCCCGTAATCAATACCTACGTTCATCTCAGCCAATTCTTCCCATTTGATATTTTCGTTATATCCTTCAGGTCTTGCCGTAGAATAAACGGTATTACCAAAAACATACTGGGAATTTATGGTTCCTAAAGTTACTCTTCGTAAATAATCGTACTGAGCAGAAATATCCTGCTGACCTGTTGTACCGTAACCAACTCTTAATTTTACAGTTGAAAAAGTAGCATTATCTTTTAAGAAAGCTTCCTCAGACAGGTTCCATGCAAAAGCACCCCCTGCGAAGTTACCCCATCTGTTATCTTCCGAAAAACGGGAAGTTCCGTCTCTTCTGTAATTTAAAGTAAGCAAATATCTGCTGTCATACCCTAAATTCAAACGTCCGAAGAAAGATTGTAAGTTAACATCCGGATCCGTAGCAACATCCTCATTTGGATTTGGCTGTCTTGTCTCACCAGAAGAATACTTTTCTTTTTGGAACAACTGGTAGTTATAACCTGCAGTCGCATCAATTTTAATTTTTCCTAAATCTTTAGTATAATTAAAATAAGCATTTAAGTTTTTGTTTTGAAGTGCATCCGTATAGCTTGAATAGTTTCCTAAATTTACGTAAGCAGGATCACTAAACGCTTTTGGCTGATATCCTAAAGCACTTTGAGTACTTACTTCAGTAAATCCGCTACTGTCAAATCTGTCAATACCTGCTTCAACAACAGCTCTTAAATCTTCAAAGAAATGTAGTTTGTAATCTAATCTTACATTACCCCATTTTCTTGTTGAAGTTGCTCTTCTGTTATCCTGGTTTAATCTTGCCACAGGATTTCTTGCCGGCAATAATGGTAAATTTCCTGTAGGCTCTAACCATTCGAAATAACCTCCGTAACGGGAACCTGCCTGGTAAACGGACTGCGTTGGATCAAATCCGATAGCACTTCCGATAACAGCACCTTCGTCCTGAAATTGATTTTTACCAAAAGATAAATTTCCGCTAATGTCGATTTTTAAGTGATTGTCAAATAAAACCGGATTTAACGATAACGATGTCGTAGTTCTTTCAAAAGAAGTGTTTCTCAGGATTCCTGGATTATCAACATTTCCAACAGATAAACGTACCGGTAATTTATTGAATAAAGAACCACTTACAGAGATATTGTTGTTTGTTGTTAAGGCAGTATGGAAAATTTCGTCCTGCCAGTTTGTATTGGCAGTACCCAGTAAAGCTTGCTGAGCCGGAGTACCTTTTGTCTTTACCAGTTCACGGTATTGGTCAGCACTCATTACATCAACTGTATTGGCTACTGTATTTACCCCAATCTGAGAACTGAAATTTACTTTTACAGCACCTTTTGATCCTTTTTTAGTGGTAATAACAATTACACCATTTGCAGCTCTTGATCCGTAGATGGCAGCAGCAGAAGCATCTTTAAGAACCGTAAAGGATTCAATATCATTCGGATCAATTGTAGACAAAATACTTGTAGCTCCACTTGGAACCGCGTTGCTTAAAGGAAGTCCGTCTAAAACGATTAAAGGCTCATTGGAAGCATTTAAGGAAGATCCTCCACGAATTCTAATATCCGCTTTGGCTCCCGGAGCACCTCCTCCAACAACGTTTACACCTGAAATACGCCCGCTAATCAAACTTTCCGGAGTTACGTTAATTCCTTTATTAAATTCTTTAGCAGAAATTTGTGATACCGATCCTGTCGCGTCTTTTTTCTTAACAGTACCATAACCTACTTGT
Source organism: Flavobacterium cupreum (assembly GCF_003996965.1). Classification (GTDB taxonomy): domain Bacteria; phylum Bacteroidota; class Bacteroidia; order Flavobacteriales; family Flavobacteriaceae; genus Flavobacterium; species Flavobacterium cupreum. The sequence goes on from NZ_QWDM01000004.1 coordinate 395,390, forward strand.
ACCACAACTTCTTTAAGCTGATTGGTATCTTCTTCTAAGGAAACACTTAAGGTTTGCTGGCCATTATATGTTACAGTTGACGTTTTATACCCAATAAACGAAACAATAATTTTGTCTCCGTTTTTTACATTAGATAACTGAAATTTACCGTCAAAATCTGTTGATGTTCCGCCCGGAGCACCTTGTACATTTACATTTACTCCCGGAATTGGTTGTCCCGTTGCCAGATCGGCAACTGTTCCTTTTAAAGTACTTTGAGCCAGTACTGTAAACGGTAACAGTAAGAATAAAAATAACAACTTTTTGTAAATTGTTTTCATACTTTTTGTTTAAATTAGTTTGAGTTTTTGATTGTTAGTTTAGTTTTTAATTTTACTTCGAATTTCAAAATTAGGAATTTATTAACATGCTCAACGACTTACAATTTTAATAGGGTTACGAAAACGTGATAGTGTTGAAAACTTTCTATTTTTTGTAATCTTTTAAGTCAAAAATTATCAATTATAAAAATATTGGATACCTTTATTAACAATTAGATTTTTTTCAAATTAGTATATGAAACGTAAAATAACTTTAAAACAGATTGCAAAGGAACTTGACGTATCGATTTCAACTGTCTCAAAATCATTGAGAAACAGTCTTGAAATCGGCGAAGAAACGCGCGAAAAAGTGCAGGCTTTTGCAAAGTTTTACAACTACAAGCCGAACAACATCGCCCTTAGTTTAAAAAATCGAAAAACCAAAAGTATTGGTATTATCATTCCGGAAATTGTACATTATTTTTTCTCGACTGTAATCAACGGAATCGAGCAGGTGGCCAACGAAAACGGATATAGTGTTGTGATTTGTTTATCGGATGATTCTTTCGACAAAGAAGTCTTAAATATGGAAATGCTGGCCAACGGAAGTATCGATGGTTTTATCATGTCCCTTTCTAAAGAAACGCAGTATAAAGGTGATTTTCACCACATTACCGAAGTCATCAATCAGGGAATGCCGGTGGTCATGTTCGATCGTGTGACCAACGATATTTTATGCGACAAGGTGATCATCGACGATAAAGCTGCGGCCTATGAAGCTGTTCAGAGTCTCATTGACAATGGCCGAAAAAAAATCGCTCTTGTCACCACTGTTGATTATGTAAGTGTCGGGAAATTACGTACTGACGGTTACGAAAAAGCTTTATTAGACAACGGATTGCCTTTTAACGAAGATTTAATCATAAAAATTGAAGATGTCGATACCTGCGAAATCACCATCAGCCAGCTTTTACACGACAGAGCATTTGATGCCGTTTTTGCTGTAAATGAGCTTTTTGCCGTTACTATTATTAAAACAGCCAGTAAAATGGGCCTTAAAGTTCCCGAAGACCTGGCCGTAATTGCTTTTACGGACGGAATTATCTCTAAATACTCTACACCAAGCATTACCACTGTAAGCCAGAGCGGTGAAAAAATGGGAAACAAAGCCGCTAAAATGCTGATCGAAAGACTCGAAGCCGAACATGATGACGACGAAGAAGAAAACGAAAATTACACCACCGAAGTGATCGAAACCCATTTGATAAAAAGAGAATCTACTGACTAAAAATCTTAAAATCAACCTTTTCTAAAGCCATAAATAATATTTGTGGCTTTTTTGTTAGGCTGTTTTAAAAAATAATTAATACTTTTACGCCTGATCAAAGCTTTTACTTTTACTTCGAAAAAATAAGTAAGTTTTGATAAGCAAAGCGCTTATCGTCTAATTAATTTCTTAATTACGATAATGGAAAAGCGTAAATTAAGTTTCTGGGAAATTTGGAACATGAGTTTCGGATTCCTGGGAATACAAATGGGATTTGCACTTCAGAATGCAAATGCCAGCAGAATTCTTCAAATTTTTGGTGCCGACGTACATGAACTTTCGTGGTTCTGGATTATTGCTCCTCTTATGGGATTAATAGTGCAGCCCGTTATCGGTCATTACAGCGATAAAACCTGGGGACGTTTCGGAAGACGAAAGCCCTTTTTTCTTGTCGGTGCAATTTTAGCTTCGGTTGGATTAATTTTAATGCCTCAGGCTAACATCTTCATTTCTGTCCTGCCTGCTTTATGGGTTGGAGCCGGAATGTTAATGATTATGGATGCTTCTTTCAATATTGCTATGGAGCCGTTTCGAGCACTTGTTGGTGATAGCTTAAGAACAGACCAGCGCACTGCAGGTTTTAGTATCCAGACTTCATTAATTGGTTTCGGAGCTGTAATTGGTTCTGCATTGCCTTATGTTTTAACAAAATGGTTTGACATTTCAAACAATGCCGTTCCCGGAAGTATTCCTTTAAATCTGAAATTATCATTTATCATTGGTGCCGCAGTTTTAATTGGTTCCATTCTGGTAACACTCTTTACAACCAAAGAATACACTCCGGAAGAATTGGCCAATTTTGTAGATCCGCAAAGCGAGATTGATATTCCTTCTGAAGAAAAATCAAAATTAACAGACATTTTTTCTGATTTTGCAAAAATGCCAACGACTATGCGTCAGTTGAGCTGGGTTCAGTTTTTCTCCTGGTTTGGATTATTCGGAATGTGGGTTTTTACGACTCCCGCTATTGCACATCACATTTACGGCTTACCTTTAGATGACACTTCAAGTCAGCAATATCAGGATGCCGGTGACTGGGTCGGAATTTTATTTGGAGTTTACAATTTAGTTTCAGCTATTATCGCTTTATTTTTCTTACCGTATATCGCTAAAAAAATCGGACGAAAATCAACTCACGCGGTATCACTTATTATTGGAGGAATCGGGTTAATTTCCATTTATTTTATGCCGAATGAAGACTGGGTTGTACTTCCAATGATTTTAATTGGTGTGGCCTGGGCCAGTATTCTGGCTATGCCTTACGCTATTCTTGCAGGATCAATTGCTCCAAAAAAGATGGGCGTTTACATGGGAATCTTCAACTTCTTCGTTGTAATTCCACAAATTGTAAATGCACTTATCGGAGGTCCAATTGTAAAATACCTTTATAATGGCGATGCAATCTATGCCTTAATCACAAGTGGCGTAAGTTTTCTAATTGCCGCTCTTTTAGTCTATAAAGTAAAAGATGTAGACGATACTGTACAAAAATCATAAATAAGAATCCCCCTTATAATGAATAAAAAAGCATTCATATTCGATCTTGACGGCGTAATCGTTGATACTGCCAAATATCATTTTTTAGCCTGGCAGAAAATCGCTCAGGCCTTAAACATAAATTTTACACACGAAAATAACGAATTGCTAAAAGGCGTTAGCCGCGTTCGTTCGTTAGATATAATTCTCGAGTTAGGAAATGTTCAGGCTTCACAGGAAGACAAAGACAAATGGCTGATTCAGAAAAATGAAGATTACTTATCTTATTTAGTTGACATGGACGAAAGCGAGATTCTTCCCGGAGTTTTTAAAATTCTGCAACTATTGAAAGAAAAAAATCAGGGAATTGCGTTAGGCTCTGCGAGTAAAAATGCCCGGCCAATTCTTGAAAAAACCGGAATTCTTTCGTATTTCGATGTTATTGTAGACGGAAATGACGTCACCAATGCCAAACCGGATCCGGAAGTTTTCTTAAAAGCGGCTCAATTATTAAACATTGAACCCAAAAATGCAATAGTATTCGAAGATTCAGTTGCCGGAATTCAGGCAGCAAACATAGGAGAAATGGTGAGTGTAGGAATTGGTGAGGAAACAATTTTACATGAAGCTGATTATATTTTTAAAGATTTTACCGAAATAAACACAGCGTTTATCGAGAAACTTATCAATTAGATAATGTGTCAATTAGATAATTTTTCAACCGGGAAATATCTAATTGAAACATCAACTGAAGTTTGAAAATATAAATCATCAAAATAAAAAAGTAAAATTACAACAACGAGCAATTAATCAGATAAATCAAAAAAAGCCAAAGAGGTAATTATCAAATTATCTAATTGACACATTTTCTAATTAAATTATCTAATTACCTAATTGCCCAATTATCTAATTAAAGAAAAAATGAATCAGGATTATATAAAACCAGACAACTGGTCCATCATCGAAGAAGGATTTGACCATGAAAGAGTAAAATCGTCGGAGAGTCTTTTTAGTATCGGAAACGGTGCTATGGGACAACGCGCCAATTTTGAAGAAACATATTCCGGTGAAACTTTTCAGGGAAGTTACATCGCCGGAATTTATTATCCGGACAAAACCAAAGTGGGCTGGTGGAAAAACGGTTATCCGAAATATTTTGCCAAAGTATTAAACGCTCCGAACTGGATTGGGATTGACGTTGAAATCAACGAAGAAAACCTGGATTTAAATACGTGTAAAGAAGTTAGAAATTTCCGCAGGGAACTGAATATGAAAGAAGGATGGTACAATCGTTCTTTCGAAGCTGTCCTGAAAAACGGAACTGAAATCGCCGTAAACGTGCGTCGTTTTCTTTCATTGGATTTAGATGAAGCAGGTGTTATTAAATATGATATTACGCCTTTAAATAAAGATGCCAAAATTGTTTACAAACCGTATGTGGATGCCGGCGTTACCAATGAAGATGCCAACTGGGAAGAAAAATTCTGGGAACCTTTAGAAGTAAAAAAAGGAACCAATGAAGCTTTTGTAACCGCACAGACTTTTAAAACGCATTTCAAAGTAACCACTTTCATGCACAATACGATTTTTGCAAACGGAGAAAATGTAAATATTTCCCCTTCAACAATCGATTCAATAGCAGACAGGGTTCAGTACACCTACGGGACCATTATTGCCAAAGGACAAACCTCATCCATTCAGAAAATTGGTGGGTATACGGTTTCTTTAAATCATGAAAACACTTTAAACGCTGCCGAAAAAACCATTAAAGCAGCCTTGCATTTAGGATACGATACGTTACTTCAGAACCAAATTGAAGCCTGGGGTAAAATTTGGGAAATGTCAGACATTACGATCGAGGGCGATGTAAAAGCGCAACAGGGAATCCGTTTTAATATCTTCCAGTTAAACCAGACCTATCTGGGAAAAGACAGCCGATTGAACATTGGACCAAAAGGGTTCACCGGAGAAAAATACGGAGGATCTACTTACTGGGACACGGAAGCGTATTGCATTCCGTTTTACATGGCAACCAAAGATCAGCAGGTAGCCCGTAATTTATTGACGTACCGTTTCAACCAATTAGATAAGGCTATTGAAAATGCCAAAGATAATTTAGGTTTCAAAAACGGCGCTGCACTTTACCCGATGGTAACCATGAATGGGGAAGAATGCCATAACGAATGGGAAATCACACACGAAGAAATCCACAGAAACGGTGCGATTGCTTTTGCGATTTTCAATTATTACCGTTACACCGGAGATTACTCCTATATTCCTGAAAAAGGATTAGAAGTCTTAATCGGAATTGCCCGTTTCTGGCACCAGAGAGCTTCTTTTTCGAAAGACAAAAACCAATATGTAATTCTTGGAGTGACAGGGCCAAACGAATACGAGAATAACATCAACAATAATTTCTACACCAATTATATCGCAAAATGGTGTATTGATTATGCTGCTGAACAAATTAAAAAAGTGGCTTCAGAATATCCGTCCGACCACAAACGCATTATAGAAAAAGTAAATCTTTCCGCTGCCGAAATCCAGGAGTGGAAAAAAGTAGCCGACGATATGTATTTCCCAACTTCTGAGGAATTAGGGATTTATTTGCAGCAGGACGGTTTCTTAGACAAAGATTTGGTTCCTGTAAAAGATCTGGATAAAGAACAACGTCCAATCAATCAGAAATGGTCCTGGGACCGCGTTTTACGTTCACCATATATCAAACAGGCAGACGTTTTACAGTGTTTTTATTTCTTCGAAAGCCATTTCTCTAGAGAAGAATTAAAACGTAACTTTGAGTTTTACGAATCGTTTACCGTTCATGAAAGTTCACTTTCGCCTTGCGTGCACTCGATCCAGGCTGCCGCTTTAGACAAAATGGATATGGCGTATACGTTTTATTTAAGAACTTCACGTCTGGATTTGGACGATTATAACAAAGAAGTAGAAGAAGGCTGTCACATCACGTCAATGGCCGGAACCTGGATGAGTATTGTGGAAGGTTTTGGAGGAATGCGTGTGGCAAACGATCAGCTTCATTTTTCTCCGAAAATCCCAAAAGAATGGAAAGGATATTCCTTTAAAATTAACTTCAGAAATCAAATTCTGAAAGTGGCTGTCAATCATAATGAAACGACTTTTACAGTAGACGGAGATCAGGATTTAACAATTGTAGTAAATGGAAAATCAATAGTGGCCCATAAACAACTTGTTCAGATTAATTAAATTACAATACTTTAAAAAACTAAAAAACATGAAAAACTTATTTTTCGCAAGTTTAATCTTGTTTGCATTTAGCTCGATTGCAAATGCACAGCAATTAAAATCACCCGAAGGCAAGTTCGTAATGGAATTTTCGCTTCAGAATGACGGAACTCCCACTTATAATTTAAAATACAAAAATAAAGAAGTTGTAAAAACAAGTAAATTGGGTCTTGAGCTTAAAGACGACAAAAAATCTTTACTGAATGATTTTACAATTGTTGATACTAAAACTTCGACTTTTGATGAAACCTGGAAACCGGTTTGGGGAGAAGTGGACAATATCAGAAATCATTACAACGAATTGGCCGTTACTTTAAACCAAAAAGGAACCGACAGACAAATCGTAATCCGTTTCCGTTTGTTTGATGACGGTTTAGGATTTCGATATGAATTTCCGGCACAAAAGAACCTGACTTATTTCGTCATCAAAGAAGAAAGAACTCAATTTGCCATGGCTGGCGACCACACGGCTTTTTGGATTCCGGGAGATTATGACACTCAGGAATACGATTACACCAAATCTAAATTATCTGAAATCAGAGGATTATCTGAAAAAGCATACACGGCAAATGTTTCGCAAAAAAACTTTTCGCCAACCGGAGTTCAGACTTCTTTGATGCTCAAAACCAATGACGGAATCTACATCAACCTGCACGAAGCCGCTTTGATCAACTATTCTTGTATGCACCTGAATTTAGATGATAAAAACATGATTTTCGAATCCTGGTTAACGCCGGATGCAAAAGGTGACAAAGGCTATATGCAAGCACCAAGCCACTCCCCCTGGAGAACGATTATGGTAAGCGATAATGCTACAGAAATCCTTTCTTCAAAAATGACTTTAAACCTGAACGATCCGTCTAAAATTGACGATACTTCCTGGATTAAACCCGTAAAATATGTGGGTGTATGGTGGGAAATGATTACAGGAAAAAGCTCGTGGTCGTATACTAACGATTTTCCAACCGTACAATTGGGCGTTTCTGATTTCTCAAAAGCAAAACCAAGCGGAACACACGGAGCAAACAATACCAACGTAAAAAAATATATTGATTTTGCTGCTGCAAATGGTTTCGATGCCGTTTTGGTAGAAGGCTGGAACGAAGGCTGGGAAGACTGGTTTGGTCACTCCAAAGATTATGTTTTTGATTTCGTAACGCCTTACCCGGATTTTGATGTGAAAGGTTTGCACGAATACGCAAAATCGAAAGGAATCAAGATTATCATGCACCACGAAACTTCAGGTTCTGTTCGTAACTACGAGCGCCATATGGACAAAGCGTACCAATTCATGAAAGACAACGGATATGATGCTGTAAAAAGCGGTTACGTGGGTGACATTTTACCTCGTGGCGAAAACCATTACGACCAGTGGATTGTAAATCATTACCAATATGCCATCGAAAAAGCAGCTGATTATAAAATTATGGTGAACGCTCACGAAGCAGTTCGTCCAACCGGAATCTGCAGAACATACCCGAATTTAATTGGAAATGAAGCTGCAAGAGGAACAGAATACCAGGCTTTTGGAGGTTCTAAACCAAATCACGTAACGGTTTTACCTTTTACCCGTTTGATTGGAGGTCCAATGGATTATACGCCGGGAATCTTCGAAATGGATATCAGCAAAATGAATCCTGACAACAAATCGCACGTAAACAGTACCATTGCAAACCAATTGGCCTTATATGTTACCATGTACAGCCCGTTGCAAATGGCAGCTGATACACCGGACAATTACAACCGTTTTCCCGATGCTTTCCAGTTCATTAAAGATGTCGCGGTAGACTGGTCTGAAAGTAAATATATTGAAGCTGAACCAGGCGATTTTATCACGGTTGCGCGTAAAGCTAAAGGAACCAACAACTGGTTCGTTGGAAACGTAAACGGAGAAACTCCACGTACTTCAAACATCGATTTCAGCTTCCTTGAAAAAGGTAAAAAATACACCGCAACAATTTACGCTGATGCAAAAGATGCGCATTACAAAACGAATCCGCAGGCTTACACCATCAAAAAAATTGCTGTAAACAGTAAATCAAAATTATCTCAGTTATCTGCCCCGGGCGGCGGTTACGCAATCAGTGTAATCGAAACTAAGTAATTTTTTCAAAGGCAAGTAATCCTCCCCAAGATTACTTGTCTTTTTTTTAACTCTATCTTTTTGTCAGTCGAGCGGAGTCGAAATGCCGCAAAGGTTCTCGACTTCGCTCGAACTGACCATTAGAATAATTACATTAAAACTATGAATATCCAAAAAACAACGCAACGAAACCGTTTCTTGTACAAAATTATCTTTTTTGTTTTATTGCTTTCTTTTTCCACGAAAGCACAAATCCAAAAAGTCGACCCACCCTTTTGGTACGCCGGAATGAAAAATCCGGCAGTACAAATTATGTTCTACGGAAAAAATATCGCACAATATGAAACCTCGGTTTCGAACAATGTGACCATAAAAAACGTAGAGAAAACAGAAAACCCGAATTACCTTTTCGTTACCATCGATACACAAAACCTAAAAGCTTCTGAATTGGTTTTTTCCTTTAAATTGAAAAACAAAGTCGCTTTCACACAAAAATATTCCCTTAAGGAAAGAAGAGCCAATTCTGCAGACCGAAAAAGCTATGACGCTTCAGATATGATTTACCTGATCATGCCGGATCGTTTCGCCAATGGAAATCCTAAAAATGACAGCGATGCTGTATTGACCGAAAAAGCAAACCGCGCAGAGCCGGGCGGACGTCACGGAGGCGATATCGAAGGAATTATCAAAAACTTAGATTATATTTCGTCTTTAGGAGCGACAACAATCTGGAGCACCCCTTTGTGTGAAGATAATGACAAACAGCATTCGTATCATACGTACGGACAATCTGATGTTTACAAAATTGATCCGCGTTACGGAACCAATGACGATTATGCCCGCCTGTCAGCAGAAATGCATAAAAAAGACATGAAACTGGTAATGGATTATGTTACCAATCACTGGGGAATTACGCATTGGATGATCAAGGATCTGCCAACAAAATCCTGGATCAATCAATTCGAAAATTACACGCAAACGCACCACAGACGTGAAGTGCTTACCGATATTCACGCCTCAAAATCAGATCAGGAAGTTTGTGTTGACGGATGGTTTGTGCCTTCAATGCCGGATTTAAACCTAAGAAATCCGCTGGTGGCAAAATACCTGACGCAAAATGCCATTTGGTGGATCGAATTTGCCAATCTTGACGGATTCAGAGTAGATACTTATAACTATTCGGATGCCACTGCAATGGCCAATTGGGCTAAAGCAATTACAACTGAATACCCAAACTTTAACATCGTAGGTGAAATCTGGATGCACAATCAGGCGAATTTAGCGTATTGGCAAAAAGACAGTAAAATTGGAGCCATTGAAAACTACAATTCGAATTTGCCAAGTGTAATGGACTTTACCCTGCAGGATCAGATTGGTTCGGCTTTTAGTGACGACAATGCAAACTGGGATAACGGTATGATTAAATTCTACAATAATTTCGCTTTAGATTATTTGTATCCAAATACCAATAACATTTTGGTTTTTGCCGAAAATCACGACACAGACCGCATCAATCATACGTATAAATATGATTTTACAAAATACAAACTGGTCATGACTTTACTGGCTACTGTTCGTGGAATTCCGCAATTGTATTACGGTTCAGAAATTGGAATGGGCGGCGATAAAGGCAAAAGTGGCGACGCAGACATACGTCAGGATTTTCCGGGCGGATGGGCAGGCGATAAAAACAATGCTTTAACCGCAGCAGGAAGAACCGCTGAACAGGCTAAATTTTTCGATTTTACGTCCAAATTATTCACTTGGAGAAAAACGAATGAGGCCGTTCATTTCGGGAAAATGACACATTATATTCCGGAAAACAATATGTATGTTTACTTCAGATACACGGATACTAAAACCGTAATGGTCGTCTTCAATAACAATGCAAAAGAGCAAACCGTTAAAACAAATCGCTTTAAGGAAAACATCAAAAACTTTAAATCCGGAAAAGATATCCTTACCGGAAAAACATTCGATTTAGCTCCTGAAATCACTTTAGAACCCAAATCGGCTGTTGTTTTAGAATTAGAATAAAAAACTTAACCGCAAAGTCCGCAAGGGCAATGGCAAGGTTCGCAATATTTTCTGCCACAGATTACAGGATTAACACAGATTTGAAAAAATCATTTTAATCCTGTAATCTGTGGCATTTTTTTAAATTTTATACTTTCCTTTCTGTATCTTTAATATTCTGCCTCAAAATCAGTTTAAATGAATAAAGAAAATACTTCAAAAATACCTTTCGTATGGGAAGGGGCAAATGTTTACTTTTTACTTACCGATCGTTTTTGTAACGGAAATCCTGCTAACGATTTAAATTTCAACCGAACCAAAACTCCCGGAAAATTGCGGGGTTTTGAAGGCGGGGATATTGTCGGGATCATTAAAAAGATCGACGAAGGTTATTTTGATCTGTTAGGAATAAATGCCATCTGGCTTACGCCGATTGTAGAGCAAATTCACGATGGCGTTGACGAAGGCACCGGCCTGAGTTACGGATTTCACGGTTACTGGGCGAGAGACTGGACGGCTTTAGATCCGAATTTCGGAACCAAAGAAGATTTGGCTAATCTGGTTAAGAAAGCCCACGCAAAAGGCATCCGAATTGTCCTTGACGGTGTGATCAATCATACCGGCCCCGTAACTCCAGAAGATCCGATCTGGCCGGAAGACTGGGTCAGAACGGGAATTGTCTGCGACTACAAATCATTCGAAAATACCACCATGTGTACGTTGGTCGATAATCTTCCGGACGTCAGAACCGAAAGCAATCAGGAAGTTGCACTCCCCTCTTTTTTAATCGAAAAATGGAAAAACGAAGGCCGTTACGAGAAAGAAATGGATTCATTGAATGCCTTTTTCAAAAGAACCGGCTATCCGAGAACACCAAAATATTACATCATAAAATGGCTGACGGATTATATCCTGGAATTCGGAATTGACGGTTACAGGGCCGACACTGTAAAACATACCGAAGAAATTGTCTGGGTCGATTTTAAAAAAGAATGCGAATACGCTTTTGAAACCTGGAAAAAACACCATCCTTTAGAGGTTTTAGACCAAAATCCATTTTATACCATTGCCGAAGTCTACGGTTATGAAATCAGTGGTGGGCAGGATTATGATTTTGGAGACCGGAAAGTAAATTATTTTGAGCATGGTTTTAACAGCCTGATTAATTTTGAGTTTAAACTGGATGCCCAAAACGATTATGAATTTATATTTTCAAAATATTCAGAGAAGCTTCAGAAGGACTTAAAAGGATATAGTGTCCTTAATTATGTTTCCTCGCACGATGACCCTGATCCTTTTGACGCGGATCGTAACAGAACCTTCGAATCCGGAACCAAATTACTGCTTTCTCCCGGAATGTCTCAGGTCTACTATGGTGATGAATCAGGACGATCCCTTGTAATTGATGGCACGGAAGGCGATGCAACCCTGCGGTCTTTTATGAACTGGGATGATATTCAAAATAATTCCGAAACACAAAGAATACTCTGGCACTGGCAGAAACTGGGGCAATTCCGCAAAAATCATCCGGCAGTGGGCGCAGGAATACACCAACTGATTTCGGCAAAACCCTATATTTTCTCCAGAACTTATACGAATGCAACCTATACAGATCAGGTTATAATTGGTTTAGATTTAGGAACTGGTGCTAAGGAACTTGATGTTGACTCCATTTTCAAAGACGGAACCCCACTAAAAGATGCTTTTTCAGGAAAAGAAACAACAGTTCAAAACGGAAAAGCAATCATCGATTCTGAATTTGGACTTGTATTGTTGGAACTTGCTTAACCGAAAAGTCTTGCCACGAATTTCACGAATTTTCACAAATCTAATTCGTGAAAATTCGTGAAATTCGTGGCAAACTTTTTTACAAAATCCTTGCGAACCTTGCGTAAAACTTTGCGACCTTTGCGTTAAATTCACAACAGATGCTCAAGATTGCTCATAGAGGTGCCAAAGCCTACGAACCCGAGAACACCTTAAAAGCCTTTCAAAAAGCGTTAGATCTAAATGCTGATGGAATAGAACTCGACGTTCACCTAAGCTCCGACGGACATGTCATCGTGATTCACGACGAAACCATCGACAAAATGACCAACGGAAAAGGGTTTGTAAATACGCTATCTTTGCCCGAATTGAAATCGTTTTTAATTGAGGGTCAGTATGAAATTCCGACTTTAAAAGAAGTTTTTGATCTGGTAAACAAAAAATGCCTGATCAATATCGAATTGAAAAATGCGGATACTTTAACAAAAGTTGTCGCTTTAATTGATGAATATGTTTCCGGGAAAAAATGGAAATATGAACACTTTATTGTTTCAAGTTTTGACTGGAATGCTTTACAGGAAGTCCATAATTTAGATTCAAAAATTCCGATTGGCGTTTTAACAGAAACCGATCTTGATCTGGCGCTGGCTTTCGCCGAATTTATAAAAGCAAAAGCGATTCATCCTTATTATCATTTATTGAATCAGGAAAACACAACGAAAATGCAGGAACAAGGCTTTTTAGTTTTGCCCTGGACAGTAAATATCGGGGAAGACATTCAAAAAATAAAAAATTTCAACGTCGACGGAATCATAACTGATTATCCGGATAAAGTATAGAAAAAACAGCCACCGATTTCACAGATTAAAGGGATTTTAAAATCTGTGGAAATCATTTTAATCTGTGGCAAATAAAAAATTAGTGCCAATTCGTGTAATCAGTGGCAACCAAAAAAATATGATCAAAAATTTCGACATAATCATCGTTGGCGGAGGCGCTGCAGGCTTTTTTTCAGCCATTAATATTGCAGAGAAAAATCCGAAACTCAAAATTGCCATTCTGGAAAGAGGAAAAGAAGTACTTTCTAAAGTTCGTGTTTCCGGCGGCGGAAGGTGCAACGTAACACATGCTTGTTTTGAACCCAATGAACTGGTTAAATTTTATCCGCGTGGCGAAAAAGAACTTCGCGGGCCTTTTCATCAGTTTTGTTCGGGAGATACAATTGAATGGTTCGAAAAACACGGTGTGGAATTAAAAATCGAAGACGATGGACGAATGTTTCCGGTTTCTAATTCTTCGCAAACCATCATTGACTGTTTTCTGGAAGCAACCGGAAAACTAGGCATTAAAGTCCTGACCGGACAAAGCGTGCAATCGATTTTTAAAGCCGAAAATCACTGGAAAATTGACACCCAGGATGAAAATTATGCCACTGAAAAATTAGTGCTGGCCACAGGAAGCAACCCCAAAATATGGGAAATGTTACAGACACAGGGCCATGCGATTGTCAGCCCTGTTCCTTCCTTGTTTACATTCAACATCAAAGATTCCCGCATTAAGGAATTACCGGGCGTTGCGGCACAGGTGACCGTAAACGTAAAAGATACCAAACTCGAGTCAACCGGACCTTTGTTAATTACGCACTGGGGAATGAGTGGTCCCGCAATTTTAAAACTTTCAGCTTGGGGAGCACGTATTTTACACGACAAAAATTACCAATTTATCATCTTTGTCAACTGGCTGAATGATGTTGATACCGAAGATGCGGAAAAAATCCTGAAAGAACTAAAACAGGAACACGCCAAAAAGGCCGTTTCCAAAAAATCCCCTTTTGACTTTCCGAATCGTTTGTGGGAAAGTTTAGTTCTGGCTTCTGAAATTGAAGCAGAAACAAAATGGGCCGATTTATCTAAAATTCAATTGCAGCATTTAGCTTCACAATTGACAAAAGCAACATTTCAGGTCAACGGAAAAAGTACCTTCAAGGAAGAATTTGTCACTGCCGGCGGTATCGACTTAAAGGAAATCAACTTTAAAACCATGGAAAGCAAACTGCATCAAAACCTTTATTTCGCAGGCGAAATCGTCAATATCGACGCCATTACGGGAGGATTTAATTTCCAGAATGCGTGGACAAGCGGGTTTATTCTGGCGAACGGTATTTAGGTTACAGTCTCAGTTTACAGTTGTCCAGATTGTGACTGAATACTGGAACTGAGACTAAATTAACAAGACTTTACAGATTCAATAAGTTTTCATTAAGACTATTCTAATAATTTTACTTTCAGCTAAATACCACTACATGAAAGTAAAATTACTTACCACAATTTCCCTATTCTCTTATCAGCTCTCTGTTTCCCAAACCGAAAAAGTACTTCACGGAAAAGTACTTTCCAATAATAATCCGCTTAACAAAGTAGAGGTTATAAATAAAACGGCCAAAACAAGTACCAGAACAAATGAACTGGGACAATTTTCAATTCCGGTAAAAGTAAAGGACAGTATCTTATTTTTCTCCAAAGATTATTTTTTTACAAGGCTAAAAATAACTCAGCAAAATATTGATTACAATAATATTCTTGTCAATATGATTATAAAACCTGAGGAATTAAAAGAGGTGGTCGTCAATACTATCAAATTTGATCCAGTTAAAAGTTCCCAACAAGACATCGATAAAATACAACTCGCCAAAGCTACCGGATCTTTGCAAAAATATACCGGAGTTTACGACGGAACAATTACAAATGGTATGGACTTTATCAGAATCGGAACAGGACTTTTAAATTTATTAAAAAAAGATAAGGAAGAGCCCAAAAAGAAAACTTCGCAGACTAATTTCAAAAAACTCATAGCCGCGTCAATACCTCATGATTTTTTTACAAAAGATTTAAAATTGAAACCCGAAGAAGTAGATTTATTTATTGAATTCTGTGATGCCGACCCAAGATCTGCAAAACTTTTAGAAAACAATAATATACTAACCACAATGGATTTCTTATATGCTAAACATGAAACATTTAAGAAGCTGGAATAGCTTTATTTAACTTCTTCCATTTTAAGAAGAAAAAAATCCCCACAATTAATAGAAGTATTGTAATCACAGATAAAATAATTAAGCTCATTTCAATTTGGAATAAATAACCGGAATCGACTTTTCTGCTTTCTCTCAAATTCTGAAGCTGAATACCAAACCTCCAGGCTCTTTCACGATAAAATTCACTTTCTCCCTGAGCACTATTAATCATTCTCGCAACAATTAAGTCATTATCGTAACCATATTCTCTTGCTTTTCTATAAATTTGAAGCGCATTTTCATGTTCTCCCTTTAGTTCAACAAGATTTCCCAGTTCGAAAAGTAAAATCGAAATAATATTATCTTTTGGCTCTATAAATGATATTCGCTCATTTACCTGAAAATAAACTGCTTTTGCCAACTTATCAATCTCTTTTTTGGATAATTTTGTTTCTGGAATTCCTGTAGTTCCGAAACTGGCATTAGTTAAAAACTGACCCGAAATATTAGATAAATTCCTGATTTTTGCTTCTAATATTTTCAAATGCAACCATTCTGAACTATTATGAGATTCCGGGTTTATTGCAACAGACTTTTTAATCCAGTCATATGCTTTTTGATTTTCGCCCATTAACTCATAAAGAGTTCCAAGATTTGATGCGGTAGAATATCGATTAGATTCAATTTTTTCAATATTCAAATATAATTTTAGTGCTTCATGATATTTCCCCAAGACAATTAACAGATAACCTTTATCAGATATATAATCCAGATCATTTGTCTCTTTATACAAACTATCTAGCTGTATTATCAATTTAGGATATTCACCTCTGAAAAAATTATGCCCTTGAGGAACCAGTCCGTCATGATCAATATAAGCCTCGACTCCATTCGCAAGAACTTTTGTTTCACCATTTAAACAAGCAAAAGTTTTAAATGAAACTAAAACCAAAACAACAAAAACCTTGAATTTATTCATAAAAAAAATGTATCGATTAATGTGAAAATAAAAAAACCTGAAACCTCAAACAAATTTACCTGTTCAGCCACCAGATACTGGCATTCAAAATTCCGGCGAAACTTACCCACGCCATATACGGAATCAGTAAATACCCGGCAGTTTTATTGATTTTAACGAACTTTAAATAGGTTTCGTAAATCATAAGCCATAGCAGTGCAATTTCGATTAAAGCCAACATCGGATTTTTTAATCCAAAGAAAAGATACGACCAGATGGCATTCAATATCAACTGAACCAAAAAGAAGCCTAATGCTTTTTTAACTTCCTGATTCTGTTCTTTTATTTTGTCCCAGACCAATCCTGCAGCAACTGCCATTAGTACATACAGCAACGTCCAGACCGGCATGAAAATCCAGTTCGGAGGATTAAACGATGGTTTTAAAATGGTTGGGTACCAGCTTTCAACGCTTGGTCTTGTCACTATGCTTGCTGAATATCCCACCATTAGACAAATTACCAGCGCTATTGCGATTTTGGCTATCTTGTTCATTTTATTTAATTTTTAGTCAAAAATAATCAAAAGAAAGGGTAAACCATATAAGTTGTGTAAGTTCATTTTAACGCTGAGTGTTAGTTTGACGCGCATTTTTATTTTTAATTCAAAAACGCTATTTATTAAAAATTACTGGTAGACAAAAGTTAGCCAAATTTAGATTTAGTCTGACTTACATTTTCTTATATAACTTCTATGGTGAAATATTTTAAAAACTATCTTTGCCAAAATTTTATACTTCATGTTAACAGCAACTGATTTTATTCCAAAAAAATATACTTCAACTATCGAAAACGGAAACTTTGAATGGAGTGCTCCCAGCAATATTGCCTTAGTGAAATACTGGGGGAAAAAAGACAACCAGATTCCGGCCAACCCATCGGTGAGTTTTACTTTAAGCAATTGCAAGACCATTACGAAATTAGGTTTTACAAAGCGATACACTTCGGCTCCGCTGAGTGGGACAACAGCCGTTTTTTCGTTTGATTTACTTTTTGAAGGAAAACCAAAAGAAGATTTCAAACCTAAAATTCAGAAGTTTTTAGAACGAATTGAAATTTATTTGCCGTTTTTGAAAGACTATCATTTTACGATTGACACCCAAAATACGTTTCCTCACAGTTCCGGAATTGCTTCTTCGGCATCAGGAATGGCTGCTTTAGCCATGAATTTTATGAGTCTGGAAAGAGCCCTGAACCCTGAAATGACAGCGGAATATTTTTACCAAAAAGCGTCATTTTTGGCTCGTTTGGGCTCGGGAAGTGCCTGCAGAAGCGTAAAAGGAAATGTAGTGGTTTGGGGAAATCAGGCTAATATTGAAGGAAGTTCAGATTTATTTGGTGTTGAATTTCCGTATACCATTCATGACAATTTCAGGAATTACCAGGATACTATTTTATTGGTAGATAAAGGCGAAAAACAGGTTTCCAGTACCGTTGGACACGATTTGATGCACAACCATCCGTATGCCGAAAGACGTTTTGCCCAGGCGCACGAAAACCTGGACCGTTTAATTTCGATTTTTGAAAGTGGCAATATTGACGAATTCATAAAAGTGGTCGAAAGCGAATCTTTGACTTTACACGCTATGATGATGACTTCGATGCCGTATTATATTTTAATGAAACCAAACACGTTGCAGATTATAAATGCCATTTGGAAATTCAGAAGCGAAACGCAGATTCCGGTTTGCTTTACGCTGGATGCCGGTGCCAATGTTCACGTTTTATATCCCGAAAACGTTAGCGAAAAAGTACTTCAATTTATTCAGGACGAATTAGTTGTATTTTGCCAGAATGGTCAGTACATTTGCGATGAAATTGGACACGGTGCAATTGCATTATAATTTTACGTATCTTTAGTTAAAATTTGGTTATGGACATTCAATTAGAAAAGCTTAAAGTGATAAAAATACTGGAAGAAACAAATGATCCTTTAATCATTAAAGCAGTCAAAAAAATGTTGGCTGAGATGAAAAAAGATTGGTGGGATGATTTGACTGATGAACAAAAAGCAGATATAGCTCAAAGTGAATTAGAATTTGAAAGAGGAGAATTTACCAGTTATGAAGATGTGATGAAAAAATACAGATAGTGAATCTTAAAGTAAATTTTTCAAAAACAGCTGAAAAGAATTTAGATGCTGTTTTAAATTTTATTGAAGCCAACTGGTCGAAAAAATCGAAAGAAATATATTTAGTGAAATTTCATAAAGCAATTTCAATAATAAGTATGAATCCTGAAATTTTCCCAAAATCATCAGTAAATAAAAAATATCGAAAATGTGTTATAACAAAACAATCAAGCCTCTTGTATAGTTTTGGTTCAAATGAAATTAGAATTCATACCATTTTTGACACACGACAACACCCAAATAAAATAAAGAAAGACATACAATAAACATGAAAGGACCCTTATTTTACTCAAAAATATTACTCTTTGGAGAATACGGAATTATCCGCGACTCTAAAGGACTTTCTATCCCTTATAATTTTTACAATGGTGCATTGAAGAAAACCGAAAATCCTTCGGCTGAAGCAATCGCATCAAACGCAAGTTTACAACGTTTTGTAATTTATCTTGAAACGTTACAAACAGAACAGCCCGAACTGGTTACTTTTGATTTGGCTACACTGAAAAATGATGTTGAAACAGGCATGTATTTCGATTCAAGTATCCCACAAGGATATGGAGTTGGAAGCAGCGGTGCACTTGTTGCTGCAATTTATGATAAATATGCGGCTAATAAAATTACGGTTTTAGAGAATTTAACCCGCGAAAAACTATTGCAGTTAAAAAATATATTTTCTCAGATGGAGAGTTTTTTCCACGGAAAAAGTTCTGGTTTAGATCCTTTAAACAGTTATTTGAGTATTCCGATTTTAATCAACTCTAAAGATAATATTGAAGCAACAGGAATTCCAACTCAGAGTTTTGACGGAAAAGGTGCTGTGTTTTTATTAGATTCAGGAATTGTTGGTGAAACGGCTCCGATGGTAAACATTTTTATGGAAAACCTGAAAGACAAAGGTTTCCGTACCATGCTTAAAAATCAATTTGTAAAATATACAGATGCCTGCGTAGAAAACTTTCTACATGGTGACATGAAGTCGTTGTTTACCAATACCAAAAAACTTTCCAAAGTTGTTTTAAACAATTTTAAACCAATGATTCCGGAACAATTTCACGGAATCTGGCAGCATGGTATTGACACTAATGACTATTACTTAAAACTTTGCGGTTCAGGAGGCGGCGGTTATATTCTTGGGTTTACAGAAGACCTGGAACGCGCTAAAGTTTCCCTTAAAGATTACAAACTTGAAGTCGTTTATCAGTTTTAAATTGTAATTTTTCTTCCAGTTAGCCGTTACTGTAACATAGTATCAATACTGATTTTCCCTTTTAATTTGTCGCTTTGTCTAATTTTTTTTATTAAAAAATAACCCGTTAACCCAAAATGTTAAGCAGAAAGAATAAAATTTTAGCGATGAAAGTTATTAGTTTATTCTCTGTGGTGAGAGGTTATAACATTCCTATTATCGTTTTAGCGCAGTATTTATCGGCTATTTTTATTCTTGCCCCGGACAAAAGAGCTTTAGATATTTTACTCGACTTTAACTTATTTCTAATTGTCTTTGCCTCGGCGATTACAATTGCTTCAGGTTACATTATCAACAATTTTTATGACAGTCAGAAAGACCTGATCAACAGGCCAAACAAATCTATGCTGGACAGGCTGGTGAGTCAGAAAACTAAATTATCGGTGTACTTCACTTTGAATTTTATGGCTGTATTAATGGCACTGATTGTTTCCTGGCGTGCTTTTTTATTCTTTTCCGTTTACATTTTCTTAATTTGGTTTTACTCACATAAAATAAAAAAATACCCGATTATTGGTAATTTAACTGCCGCTTTACTGGCTGTAATTCCGTTTTTTGCCATCTTACTCTATTTTTACAACAAAATATCCTTTGAAGAAATTGAAGATCACATGAGCCATTTTGCAGTAATTTCGGCACATGCGATGTTCTTGTTTTTATTGCTTTTGATTCGCGAAATGATAAAAGATCTTGAAAACCTGAAAGGCGACCTTGCAAACAATTACAAAACGATTCCGATATTATACAATGAAACAACTTCAAAACAAATCATTACAATTTTAACCTTTTTGACGATTTTTCCGGTTTATATCCTGATTAATATTTACGATGTCGGTTTTATGGATATCTATTTTTATATCTGTTTTGTCGTAATGCTTTTTTTTCTCTTATATCTCTGGAAATCAAACTCAAAAGAACAGTATTTACTACTTCACAATGTATTGAAATTCCTGATCGTTTCCGGGGTTTTCTGCATTGTTTTAATCAATCCGAGTGTTTTGTGGCACGGGAAGAGTCTGCTGTTGAGATCTTAATTAGTATCGACAGAGATTTTCAAATTCACACAAAACTGCATAAAGGTTCGCTACATATCTTCATGAATCTCTGTGTAACTATACCCAAAAAACAATAGCTATTAATCTAAGAACAATGAACTTAGGATTATTTAGCAAGAATAAACTATCTTTGCACAAATTACAGAATTATATGAACAATAAGGAAGGCAATAATAACAGAGGCGGATCGAGACCAAATAGCTCCAGATCAAACTCTAACAAGCCAAAACCTGCCATGCAAAAGCGTGCTCAAGGGCCGAAAAAAATGAAACCTGCTGTGAAAGCAGCTGAAGAAGAAGCGGCACAAAAAATTAAGAAACAAAATCAGGCGCCAAAAAGACAAAAAGCTGCAGACGAAATTCGTCTGAACAAATACATCTCAAATTCTGGTGTATGCTCGCGTCGTGATGCCGATATATACATTCAGTCGGGTAACGTCAAAGTAAATGGTGTTCCGGTTACTGAAATGGGATATTTAGTAAAATTAAATGATGTTGTAAACTTTGACGGTGTTGTTCTGACTCCTGAAAAGAAAGAATACATCTTATTGAACAAACCTAAAAACTTTACAACTGCCCTCGATGAAGGTCAGGAATACCGTAATGTGCTGGAATTAGTTCGTGGTTCTACGACCGCTAAAATTGCTCCTATTGGCAGAATGGATAAAAATACAACTGGTTTGCTGTTGTTTACCAATGATACGGATATGATTCGTAAATTTACATTACCGAATCAGAAATCATCTAAAATCTATCAGGTTTCTTTAGATAAAAATCTAAAATTTGAAGATTTGGAAAAAATCAGCAAAGGTCTTGTTCTTGACGGACACCGCGTTTTTGTTGAAGAAATCAGTTATATTGAGAAAGAAGCGAAAAGTGAAGTGGGCCTTAAATTACGTTCATCGAATGTAAAAGTAGTTCGTGCAATTTTCGAAAACTTTGACTATGATGTTTTACGTATAGATCGTGTTTCTTTTGCCGGTCTTACCAAAAAGAATTTACCACGTGGTAACTGGCGTTTTCTGACGGACCAAGAAGTTATTAATTTGAAAAACGTTTAATAAACAACTCAAATCAATCATACAAATCCTGTTTTACTACTGTAAAACGGGATTTTTTATTTTAGGAATATTTTAAAAATACTAAAAGAAGTTGTGTCCGAAAAGTGTAAAGATTGATCTTCCTAAGTTCGCCTGGTTTTTATCATCTACTGATTCGTAACACGAAAAACCAAGAATAATTTTAATTCCGGGATGAATACTATTTAAGATATCTCTCTTTTGTTCTTCCAGTAGCAGTTTTAAACTGTCTAAAAGCTGGATATTATTTTTAAGATACGAAACGACTAATAGTGCTGAAAAATTTAAAATTTCCCTTGCTGTTTCGCTTTTGATTCCGACTTCATTTGAAATCATTTCGGAAATTCTTCCTTTTTTGCTGGTGAAAATTTCTTTTAGCAAATCATTTCCCTCTACACGATAACAATCATCTACTGAAAGAATCCTGCCGGAAGCAAAATCGACTTCGCCATAGAATCTTGAATTATCATCAATAAGTGAAATAATCTCTTTATAAAAACCCGACTCCTCTGATTTATTATACAATCCCATAAGAACTGTTCCTATTGAAACATCAATTCCCTTTATTAACAGGGCATCATTTTCAAAATAAAATTTATTCAGCTTTGAAACAACATTTGAAGATATAAAACGTCTTAGTTCAATTTGTAGGTTTGGAGTCATAATATTTAATTTTTAGAAATTTATTTAAATCCATTCAAAATAATCGACAAAGTGGGGCTTTTAATCGTTTATCAGGATAAAAATATAAAATATTTTAACATTTCCAAAAGATAAGTTAAAAATTTCCGTAGTCTTTTACAACATATTTAACACCAAATTCTAAAAGTCTCAATGAACATAACCCTTTCGTAATCAAAAAACAAATAAAAAAAATCAAAAGAAAATTATTTTTTTTTCAAAAAAAACGAAAAAATAAGAAAAAGCTTAAACCCTAAGTAAAAGTTTAAAACAATACACTGCGGTTTTGCCACACAATACTGATAAAAATACCGACAAAAATGATACAAAAAAGGAAATTAATAAAACTGGACGCCAAAAATCCGAGCAAGGATCCTGTTGCAGCTTTCAGTGCCCGACGATGATTCTTAGAATCATAGATAAGTTCTCCTATAAAAGCCCCGACAAATGGACCGATAATTACACCAAAAGGAATCGGAGAAAGAATTCCGACGATCAAACCAATATTGGTGCCCCAGACTCCGTAAGAACTCCCGCCAAACTTCTTAGTTCCTTTGGCCGGAATCACGTAATCGAGAACAGTAATAATAACTGTTATTAAAAGTGTTATCCCTAAAATCCAGTAATTATTTTCAACTGCTTTTGTTAAATACAATAGTAATAAACCTACCCAACAACTGGATAATCCCGGTAAAACCGGCATAAAACTGCCAAATACACCAACAATCATGCAAACAAAACCAAGTAACAGCAATACTGAATCCATACGAAAAAAATATTTTTTTATAAGACAAAACTAAATTGCTGTTTAAAACAGTAATGTCTTTCAGAAAGCTACGAAGAATATCTGTAATACAAAGCTTCTCAAAAAAAATAATTGTATTTTTATACCATAATTAATTTCGTTCAATCCAACATCATAATCTTGAAGCAGTTCCCTCTTTTTTTAGTCGTATTACTTTTAAATTCTTGTCAATATTTTGAGAAGCAGGTTCCGTCTGAAAAAGAACTACTACAAAAAGAACTGAAATCAATTAACTGGAAAGAAGTAGATGAATTTCCCTCTGTTGCAGATTGCGAAAAAATTGCAGACAAAAAACTGCGTCAGCACTGCTTTTTTGAAAAAATGGCGCAGCTTATTCAGGAAAAACTGGATGTAGATTCCCTGTCCATTCTTTATCCTGAACTGGATACTATTGAGGTAAAAGTAACCGTCTTTCCTAATGCTACGATGAAATTCGAACCACAATTCCCAAAGGATTCTGTAGCTTACGACACTATTAAAATAGACAGCATCCTGCATGCACGACTGGTTGATTTTCCAAAAGTAAATCCTGCTATCAAACGCGGGGTTCCGGTAAAAACCCAGTTTATTCTTCCGGTAATTATTAAAGAAAAAAGTACGAAGTAAATTTCTGAAACCTTTTAAGTTTGAAGTTTTTAAGAGTATTCGGTTTTCTTTACGCAACCTTTGAAGCATTTTTTCTTAGTTAAAAAACTATACTCTAAAATTTCGCCCCTTCCATTTATAAGAACCAAACAAACTGTACAAAGCGACAGCCGAACTAAAAAAAGGGTAAAACAAACTACTTAAAACCAAGCTCTCAATTCGTTGACCGGTTAAAAACTGATTGGTGCTATACAACAGTACAAAGTCAGTTATAAACTTTAAAACAACAAACAAAGTTAAAAGTTGCCACGACCAGATTCCAAAAACCAAAAATAAAGTTGCGGTTATAAAACTCAAATTTGCGAAGAAAACTATCAGTCCCAACACTTTTCCAAAGATGCTTTGATAGGAACTTGTTTTCGCCGCCCACCGTACCCTTTGGTAAAATAGTGATTCCCAGTCCTGGGTTGGTTTTGTTTTTACAATCGTTTCTTCTGATTTTAAATAATGCATCAGGTTTTGGTTTAAATTTGCAACTTTTTGGAGTAAAAAAACGTCATCTCCGCTTGCAATAGCATTGTTTCCTTCAAAACCATTCATTTTTTCAAATAATGATTTGGTATAAGCAAAATTTGCCCCATTGCACATAAAAGCTTTTTTTATTCCAAAGCTCCCAATGGTTGCGCCCTGAAGACTCGTTAAATCTAATTGCTGAAAATGATGCAAAAACGAATTGTTGGCCTCATAAGTAACAGCACCGGCAAGCATAGAAACTTCGTTTTCCTGAATGTAATTATCAAAAGTTAACAACCAATTTGAATGAACGGTACAATCTGCGTCGGTGGTAATCACCCAATCTGTTTTTACGTGTTTCATTGCCGTGGAGATGGCATCTTTTTTCGGAGATTTCGAAACCCTGATAGTATCAATAATCCTAACTTGGAATTTAGAATTTGGAATTTGGAATTTTTCATCAGATTCATCATCCACCAAAATGACCTCAAATAAATCAGCCGGATAATTCAGTTTTGAAAAGCTTTTTAAAAGGTGAGGCAAATTCTCCGCTTCATTTCTAAAAGGAACAATAATGGTAAAACTTGTTTGAGGCTCCAGATTCGTATTTGAATATTTTTTTACTTTGAAAAAACCATAAATCAGTACGCCAATCGTAATGATGTAAACGGTTAATATGAGAAATAAGGCCAGATTCATTTTACAGTATTCGCTTTAAAATTCAGCACATAATAACTGCCTAAAACCACTGGTAAAACGACATTCAAAAACCACATCAAAGTCGAAATAAAAACAACAATCCATTCATTAACGCCTAAAATTCCGAAGAAATAAACCGCAACACTTCCTTTAACTGCAAAATCCAGAAACTGAAAAGTGGGCAGTGATGAAGCCAAAAAATATACTACTGCAATCGTTGCGATCAGCGTAAAATATGGTAGTTCAACATCAAAAGCCAAAAACAAAAAGTAATATTGATGTGAAAAAACTACATAACGGCAAACGCCCAAAACTATATTTCTCTGATGAACGGACTTTGGGATTTCATTAATTTTATGAAGCAGTTTTTCTATCGAATATCCCTTGATTTTAATCTTTTTCAAAGAGAACAAAATGCCGAAGAATAAAAAGAAAAACGCAAATAAAATGGCAACAGTCCGGGGTGTAATTACATTATAATTTGCATTAAAATACAACAATCCGAAAACACCAAAAATAACCGTCAGGATCATCTGGATTCCGTTACAGATTAAATTCAGAAAAACGACTTTCTTTGCTTCAGCTTTGGGATAAAACAATGCTTTTCCGGCATACTCTCCTACTCCGTTTGGTGTAAAAATTCCGGCGGTTAAGGCTGCCAGAACCTGTCTGGTAGCTTCTCCTATTGAAATTTCTTGAATTACCCTGGCCAGATTCTGCCATTTCAAAATTTCAAAATACCGGTTTAAAACACTCAAAAGCAGGATAAAGGCAATTCCTGAAACAGACTGGTTTTTACGAAATAAAGTGATAAATTTCTGCCAGTCGAGTTTATCGTTGTGCGCCAGCTGATTGTAAATAAAATAAAATGCACCACCAACAATCAAAAGTTTGACCAGAAGAACAAGGAATTGTTTAGCTTTGTGGGGAATTGAAATCATGCTGCAAAGTAAAGGAAACTATTGCGAAAAAGCTATTTCACAAAGATTCACAAAGTAACCTCAAAGTTACACAGAAAGATTAAAACAAACTTAGTGAATCTCTGTGACTATTTGGTGAAACTTTGTGTAACCCTCTCATAAAAAATGACAAAAGAACGCATCATATTAGGCATTGACCCCGGAACAACAATTATGGGTTTCGGACTGATTAAAGTCATCAATAAAAAAATGGAATTCCTGCAGCTGAACGAATTGCAGCTTTCTAAATATGACAATCATTACCAGAAGCTTAAAATTATTTTTGAACGTACCATAGAATTAATCGAAACGCATCATCCCGACGAGATTGCCATCGAAGCCCCTTTCTTTGGTAAAAACGTGCAATCAATGCTAAAGTTAGGCCGTGCGCAAGGTGTCGCCATGGCGGCCGGTCTTTCGAGAGACATTCCGATTACCGAATACGAACCAAAAAAAATCAAAATGGCCATTACCGGAAATGGGAATGCCAGCAAAGAACAGGTTGCCAAAATGCTGCAACAGCTTTTAGGATTAAAGGAGCTACCGAAGAATCTCGATTCAACCGACGGTCTGGCAGCAGCAGTCTGTCATTTCTTTAACTCCGGAAAAATCGTTGCGGGAAAAAGTTACACGGGCTGGGATGCTTTTGTGAAACAGAATGAAGACAAAATCCGTAAATGAGAAAATCTGTAAATTAGGAAATGTGTCAATTAGAAAATTAGATAATTACTGTAATGCCCATATTTTGATTTTCTAATTTTTTAATTCTTATTTAGCTAACGATCTGATTATTATTATTTTTTTTGCATTCTTTATACTGCCCCTCTATATCATTATCTAATTTTCTAATTGATAAATTATCTAATTTAAAAAATGTCCGGAATCTACATCCACATACCCTTTTGCAAACAGGCTTGCCATTATTGCGATTTTCATTTTTCGACTTCCATGAAGAAGAAAGAGGAAATGGTTTTGGCTCTCGCCAAAGAAATCGGGATGCGTAAAAGCGAGTTTAAGCTTCCCGACTCCGCCCAAAGTGACAACACCATTGAAACCATTTATTTCGGCGGTGGAACACCTTCTGTACTGACCAATGAAGAAATCAACTTTTTAATTTCAGAAGTTTATAAAAATTATAACGTCTCCGAAAATCCGGAGATTACGCTTGAAGCCAATCCCGATGATTTGTCGGCAGAACGAATTTTTGAATTATCGAAAAGTCCCATAAATCGTCTAAGTATTGGAATTCAGTCTTTTTATGAAGAAGATTTAAAGATGATGAATCGTGCTCATGATGCCACAGAAGCGATAAACTGCCTGACAGAAGCGACAAAATATTTCGACAATATTTCACTGGACTTAATTTATGGAATTCCGGGAATGAGCGATGAAATGTGGAAACAGAATATCGAAACGGCATTGAGTTTCGGCATTCCGCATATTTCGAGTTATGCCTTAACGGTGGAACCAAAAACGGCTTTAAGAAAACTTATTGATATCGGAAAGATTGCCGAACCACAAGATGAAGTGGCTTCTAATCATTTTATGATTTTGGTGGAAACGCTTGAGAAAAATGGTTTTATTCATTACGAATTATCGAATTTCGGAAAAGAAAATTACTTCTCCAAAAACAATTCCGCTTATTGGCTGGGAAAAAAATATATCGGAATCGGACCTTCCGCACATAGTTATGATGGCGTGAAAAGAGGCTGGAATATCGCCAATAATTCACTTTATCTAAAATCGATTCACGAAAACATATTGCCAATTGAAACCGAAACGCTATCAAAATCAGATCGCTATAACGAATATATCATGACAGGACTACGAACCATCTGGGGCGTTTCTCTCGAAAGAATTGAAACTGAATTCGGACCTGACTATCTGGAGTATCTCAATAAACAAACCCGGAAATTTCTTGATGATGATTTACTTTTTATTGAAAATAGCATCCTTAAACCAACCGCAAAAGGAAAATTCTTAACGGATGGAATTGCTTCAGATTTATTTTATCTAAATTTGGAAGAATAAAATTTCAGAACACTGATAAAATGCATTCAGACAGCATTGATTGAAAAAATCCGTAAAAATCTGTGTTAGAATATCCGTAAAATCCGTGTGCCCATATGATAGCAAAAATAAACAACTTCGAAATAGACTTGTCAAAACCAATTGATATCTCAATTCCGCTGACGAATACAGACGAGAATCCGATTGCCTGGTATATTGAAAAACCGGCTATTGAACCTGTCGTTTTTGGCGAATGGATCGGAAAAGTATCGGAAGGAAAATCTTCGACGAACTTTAATAATATCTTTTTCAATCCGCACGGACACGGAACGCACACGGAATGCCTGGGACATATTACCAATGATTTTTACAGCATTAATAAATCCCTGAAACAGTTTTTCTTTTTTGCACAGCTGATCACGATTGCACCTGAAAAAATCGGGGACGATTTCGTGATTACCAAGGAACAGATTTCGACTTCGCTTAATGCGACAAAAAACTCAGCTCCGCTTAATGAAAAAACCGAAGCTTTAATAATCCGCACACTTCCGAATCAAAAAGAGAAAAAATCCAGAAAATATTCGAATACCAATCCGCCTTATTTATCGGAAGAGGCTGCGATTTTCATTCGCGAAAATGGAATTCAGCATTTATTAATCGATCTGCCAAGTGTTGACAAAGAGCATGATGAAGGAAAACTGTTAGCCCATAAAGCATTCTGGAACGTAAAAGACACCTTACATCTAAATGCTGATGCAAGTTTTAATGCAACGATTACCGAAATGATTTATGTTCCCGATGAAATTCAGGATGGGAATTATATCTTAAATTTACAAATTGCTTCGTTTGAAAATGATGCAAGTCCGAGCAAGCCGATTTTATATTCTGTAGTATTTTTTTGACATTATAAATTATTTTATTTAATTTGTATTATTTACACTTACCAATAAAATATTTTGAAAATGAAAAAGAGGCAAAACTTTGAACAGATTTACCAAAAGACCATTAAGACCAGTGTTCTCCTGCTATTTTTTTGTCTTAATTTCACAAAATCCTACAGCCAGAATGAACTCCAAAAAGATACTGTAAATTTTATTTATTATCCTGACAAAATAATGGTGCGTGCCAACTTAAGCACACAAAGTGACAGTTATTTGCTAAACGATAAAAATGGACCAAATCTTAATTTGGAAACCAACAATAGTTACAAACTATTTTTAAATATTGATTATAAATTTATAGGATTCAGCTACGGATTTTACCCGAAGTTTTTTGGAGGGAACAAAGATGAAAATTTAAAAGGGAAATCTTCATTTTCAGATTACAACTTCCGTTTCTTTTTAGGAAGATGGCTCCAGACGGTTCAGTACAGTAAAACAAGGGGCTATTATATCTCCAATATGTCTGATTTTTCTCCTGACTGGGTCGAAGGAAGAGATCCCTATCTAAAGTTTCCGGATTTTAAAACGATACAGTTCGGAATGTCAACATCTTATATTTTTAATCCTAAATTTTCGCTTAAAAGTATTACCTCGCTTACCGAATGGCAAAAGAAGAGTGCGGGAAGTTTCGTTCCGTCCTTAATTTACAATTACAATACCATCAAATCAAAAACAGATGATCTTGACGGTAAACAAAAGGAATTTGACCTTCGACTGGCTGCGGGCTATTATTATAACTTCATCATCTGGGATCGATTTTATATTGCACCCAATTTATCCCCATCGCTTGGTGTGAAATTCTCCAGGGACAAGAGTACAACTGCCGGTGTTACAACTATTGAGAAAAATACGTACTTCACCAGAAATCTTGATGGTGGCATCAAAATAGGCTATAATAGTAACCGTATACTTTGCGGAGCAAGTTTAAACTTTAGCAGCAGTTCGTATAACGAAGATAAATCTACCCGTATTTCTAATGACAAAGTCTACGGATTATTGTATTTTGGCTATCGTTTTGATGCGCCCGATTTTGTCAGAAAACCAATTGAAAAAATTGACGGGAAAATTAAAATGTAATAAATACTAAAAAGCCTTAAAGTTTGTTTAGCTATTGTAATGCAAAAAATCATGAATCAGATTACCGTTTCGACCGATAAAAACAAACTTGATGTTCCGTTTATACAAAAATTTTTAAAAGATATTTACTGGGCAGCGCCAAGAACGATCGAAGAAGTTCAGACTGCAATTAATGCTTCGGTTTGTTTTGGAATTTACCTGAACGATAAACAGATTGGCTTTGCGCGTGTGATTACCGATTATGTGGTGTTCGGATATGTGATGGATGTTTTTATCACTGAGGAACATCGTGGTAAAGGATATTCATCTGTCTTAATCGAAAACATGATGAATGAACCCATTCTAAAAAACATTAAAATCTGGAGATTAGCCACCACAGATGCGCATTTTTTATACGAGAAATTTGGCTTTACTGCATTGGAAAACCCTGAAAAAATGATGGAAAAAAAATCACTATGAAAACAATAATCAAACTGGAAGAATTAGGTTTATTTATTCTCGGAATTTATTTATTCAGTCTCCTGAATTACGAATGGTGGTGGTTTTTGACCCTCATCTTAGCGCCCGATTTGTTAATGCTGGGCTATCTCTTTGGAAATAAAAGCGGTGCGTTTTTCTATAACTTTTTTCACCATAGGGGAATTGCTGTTTTAGTTTATTTGTCCGGAATTTATTTTCAAATTGAAATTTTGAAATTGGCCGGAATTATTTTATTTTCACACTCTGCCATGGATCGTATGTTTGGTTATGGATTAAAATTAGTAACCGGATTTCAGGATACACATTTAGGCAAAATTGGTAAAAACAATACGGTATGAATTTAGAAACGTTTTACGAATATTGTCTTTCGAAAAAAGGAACGACCGAACATTTCCCGTTTGATGAAGACACGCTGGTTTTTAAAGTGGGCGGAAAAATGTTTGCTTTATCCTCCTTATCGCAATGGGAAAAGAATGAACCTTCTGTAAATTTAAAATGCGATCCGGAACGCGCACAGGAACTAAGAGCCGAATACGAAGAGATAAAACCAGGCTTTCATATGAGTAAGGTGCACTGGAATACAATAGCGCTAAACGGAAATCTGCCGGCGAAATTTGTAAAAGAATTAATAGACCATTCCTACGAACTGGTTTTCAAAAGTTTGACGAAGAAAATTCAAAATGAAATTATTGAATTAGAAAATTAGGCATTACATTTGCATCGTTAGAAAAAAAACTTAGCCACTCAGTCCCGATAGCTGTCGCGATTGTAACTTAGCAAATTATACCCCATGAAAGAACAATTTAAAAAGTTTTTAAACGAAGAACAAGATCCAAAAGCGATTGAAAAAATCACTTCAAAACTCAATGATTTATTGATGAAAGGTGAAGAAGTTGGATACATCGCGGTTCAGAAAAAACCGGCAATAACTGTTTTTCCTGATAGTATTGTATTAACAAACAAAAGAATTATTATTTGTAAACCTAAAAATTTAGGTCTTTCAATGGATTTTACCGATTATACCTGGGATGAAATCGTAGGTACTTTTGTAAAAGAAAACATTTTAGGTTCAGAGTTCTCTTTTTCTACGAAAACAGATATTCAGGCTTCTATAGATTATATCCCTAAGATTCAGGCCCGTAAAATTTTTACGTACGCTAAAGAACAACTGGATATCTTAAAAAACCCAACTGTTGCAACTCCCGTTGTGGAAGCTGCCCAGACAGAAGAAGTAGAAACAGAATACGAAATCGAAGAAGTGGAAACAGAAGAAGTAACCAGTTTTGCAGAAATTATGCCGGCTACTACTCCGTCTTATACGGAAACTTTTGAGCCAATTCAGCCTCAGGCTTCAACCGGAGACCGTAAATTAAGTGAATTATCCAAGGAAGAACTTTTTGATAAATTACAGAATTACAAAAAGTTACTGGATAACGGTTTGATTATGCAGGGCGAATACGATACATTCAAAAAAGAAATTTTAAGCTATATGTAGTTTTTAACCGCAAGGAGCGCAAAGTTTTACGCAGTGTTCGCAAAAGATTATAAAAAAAACCATCCTAAATAATAGGATGGTTTTTTTATGTTTTTTTCTTTGTGTGCTTTGCGTAAAACTTTGCGCTCCTTGCGGTTAAATTACAAAGTAGCCTTCTGTTTTTCTACAAAACTATTGGACTGTAGTTCTAATAAATCTGTTGCGTTTTTACGCTGCAAATCATACAGGTTCTTATCTTCTGCGATATCTGCGTAAACCCTGTCGTGCATTTCGGCGCTGGTTTTAACCAATAAATCACGTTGGTATTTATTCTGCGCTAAAGTAGCTTTTACTGCTGTTTCGGCTTCTTCCTGTTTGAAATCAAATTCGCCTTTTGGAGCTAATAGCTTTGCAATAATCGGAGAAGTCTCAATCGCCAGAAACAATAACATAATAAAGAAGGATGGCAGCCATGGCAATTTGTCCAACGCATTAATTCTTGCCATTAAACCATCGAAACCTTCTATGATGGGCTGTGTCTGCGATACTTTTTTATCTAAGTCGGCCTGAAGCTGTTTTCCTGTTTTTTCCTTCTCGGCTATTTTTGCTTCGTTAGCCGCCTTTAGCGTTGCAAATTCTTTTAGGGAAGCGTCGTGTTTTTCGCGTTTTTCTTTATAGACGGGACCTTTGCCTAATTTTTTAGTTCCTGCAGTCCCTTCGGCTTCCGTGATGTAAGTGGAGTATAAAGCATTTACTTCCTTCTCTTTTTTCAGGATATCACTTTTCAAAGCTGCGATCTCCGCTTTATTCTTGTCTAAGTCTGATTTGAAATAATTCCCAACCTGCTTTTTGTTGGCCAGTTCCATTTCATTTTTTTCTTTTAGTAAAACGGTATTGATTTCTTTTTCGAAAATTTTAATCTCTAATGGCTTCGAAATAACGATGGCAATGATAACCGCCAGCATAATTCGCGGCGTAGCCTGAAGAAATTCATCAAAAAAACGATCTCTTTTTTTAATCGTCGAAACGATAAAACGATCTAAATTGAAGATCAATAAACTCCATACAAAGCCGAAAATCAATGCCGGATAAATAGAGTCAAAAACAGTAAAAAGCGCATAAGCACTGGCTAAGAAAGCCATAACCGCAGTAAAAAAAACAGTGGCGCCAATACCTACATATTTGGTTTGTTCCCCTTCTGAACAGCCGTCCAGCAGGTCTCGGTCGACTCCTGAACAAAGGATAAAAAATTGTTTTAACATGATTGATGATTTTTGATTGATGATTATTTCGTCAGTTCGCCCTTCGGACTTGTGTGACAGGGCAAATTTAGCGCCAAAAATTTAATTCTGAGGTAAATACTTGATTTGTTTTCACTTGGGAGCGCAAAATTCATTTTTTATTAAATGTTATTATAACATTAATCTATTTCTAATGTTGGCCAGGAATCATAACACTATGTTAATTTTTTTTAATGACTTTAGTAACATTAAGGTTCTAGTTTCGCAAAAAACAAACGAAACACACAATGAAAAAAATTTATTTAGTAGCAACCTTCATGCTTTTGGCCTTTGCAGGTTATGCTCAAAAAGCGATAATATCAGGAAAGGTATTAGATGCTGATGACAAACTTCCTTTGCCCGGAGCAATGATTCAGATTGTAGGCGAAAACAAATACACGGTTTCCGATTACAATGGTCGTTTTGAATTGCTTAATATAAATGTCGGTACGTATAAGGTTTTAGTAAAATATATTGGTTATACTTCAATAACACATGAAATAACAGTTGAACAAGGAAAAAATAATGTACTTGACTTTGTCCTTAAAGCGTCAGGAACTGAATTGAATGAAGTGATTGTCGGAGACATCTTAAAAGGTCAGGCTAAAGCCTTAAACCAGCAAAAAAACAATAAAAATATCGGAAACGTAATTTCTTCTGATCAGGTAGGCCGTTTTCCTGATGTCAATGTGGGAGACGCCTTAAAACGTGTTCCGGGAATCACGATGCAAAATGATCAGGGTGAAGCGCGTAATATCATCATAAGAGGTTTAGCGCCTTCTCTGAACTCCGTTACCTTAAATGGCGACAGAATTCCATCTGCTGAAGGAGACAACAGAAATGTACAAATGGATTTAATTCCGTCTGATATGATTTCAACTATTGAGGTGAACAAAACACTGACTTCAGATATGGATGCAGATGCTATCGGGGGTTCTGTAAATTTAATTACCAGAGCCACTCCGAACGGCGAAAGAATTTCTGCAACTCTTGCCGGAGGTTATTTACCAATACGCGAAAATGCAAGCTACACCGCAGGTTTGGTCTATGGAAACCGTTTTTTTGACAACAAATTAGGGGCTGTTTTCAGCGGATCTTATAATAATGTTGATTACGGTTCAGACAATATCGAAAACGAATGGGTAAAAGATGAATTTGGAAATGAATATTTACAAGCTTCAGAAGTTAGAAAATACGATGTACAGCGTATTCGCCGCAGCGGATCTGTTGCTTTAGATTATAAATTTGACGAAAATAACACCATTTTTGCCAATGCTATTTATAACTGGAGAGATGACCGGGAAAATCGTTTCAGAACAACTTACGATGATATCGAACCGATTTACAATGGCGAAACCATTACCGGCTTTGAAGGTCGTGTAAAACGCCAGACAAAAGGCGGAGTTGACAACAGCAGAAACAAAAACAGAAGATTAGAAGATCAGCGTGTACAGAATTACTCTATTCGCGGAGAGCATTTAATCAACTCGAAATTAGATCTGGACTGGTCGGCAAATTATGCCAAAGCGAGAGAATACCGTCCGGGTGAACGTTATATCGAATACCGTCAGAAAGGTTTGGAAATCAACGAAAACTTATCTGATTTAAGATTTCCGTTATTAACTACAACCGGAGAATCTGTCGAGGATTTCGAATTCGATTCCGTAACAGAAAATACAGATGATACGAGCGAAAGTGAATTTGGAGCCAAAGTAAACATCCGTTTTCCGTTTACTATTATTCCGGCTCAGAAAGGAAGGCTTAGAACAGGGCTTAGACTTCGTTTAAAAGAAAAAAAAAGAGATAATATTTTCTTTTCATATGAACCAACAGGTGATGGAATGGAATTGTTGTCAGAAATTCCAACAAGTTATTTTGATGGTAAAAACTTTAATCCGGGCAGCAAATATGTTCCGGGAACCTTTGCTTCTGCCAGTTTCTTAGGAAGTCTTGATTTGAATAACGCAACTTTATTTGATAAAGAAGCTGATGCTGCCGAATATTTGGCGGTAAACTATACTGCCAAAGAAAACATTTATGCGGCGTATGTAAGATGGGATCAGGATTTTAATGACAAACTATCAATGGTACTGGGTTTCCGTGTGGAAAACACGCATATCGACTACACCGGAAATCGTGTCTTAGACGAAGAAGAATTAGAAAGTAAAATCAATACGACCAATTCGTATACCAATGTATTACCAAGCATCTCGTTCCAATATAATGCTACGAAAGATTTAGTTTTAAGAGCGGCTGCTACAACCGCTTTGGCAAGACCAAACTATTACGCTTTGGCTCCTTATGTTAACAATATTGCTGCCGATAAAGAAATTACAGCCGGAAATCCGGACCTTGATGTAACCTATTCCTATAACTATGATTTCATGGCAGAAAATTATTTCAAATCTGTCGGATTAATTTCAGGAGGTGTTTTCTACAAAAAATTAAACGATTTCATCTACAACTACAGCGACAACCAATATACGGATGCAAAATTTGCCAATGATTTTCCAAATCAGGCCAATCCAATTCCGGTGGGAGAAAACTGGTCATTTGTACAATCCAGAAACGGGGATACTGTTGACGTGTATGGTTTTGAAGTCGCATTTCAGCGTCAGTTAGATTTCCTTCCGGGAAAATTCCTGAAAGGTTTTGGAATCTACCTGAACTATACTTATACCAAATCTAAAGCGAAAGGAATCGCCGATGAAGACGGAAACGAAAGAAACAACATCAGCCTTCCGGGTACCACTCCTCACATGTTCAACGGATCGTTATCATGGGAAAACAAAAGATTTTCTGCCAGAGTTTCAACCAATTTTACTTCTGATTATTTAGATGAATTAGGCTCCGAATCTTACAAAGACAGCTATTATGACAAACAGCTTTTTGTTGATGCCAATGCTTCTTTCAAAATCACACCGAAATTGCGTCTTTTTGCAGAAGCCAATAATTTAACCAACCAACCGTTGCGCTACTATCAGGGTGTAGAGGCGCATACCAAACAAGCAGAATACTATCAGGCCAGATATAATTTTGGATTGAAATTCGACTTGTAATAATCAATTTATATAATTCTTACATTAGACAGGGCTTAACCGCTCTGTCTAATTGCATTAAAATAATGAACCAAATGAAAAATAAATCAATACTGTCATTTTTACTTTTAGGTGTTTTATTCGTTTCCTGTAAAGAAGACAAATTAGCTCCAATTGCTAAAAATGCCGTAAAACCAACAGCCGTTACAGCAGTTTTACCTCACGACACAGATGATCCCTCTATCTGGATTCACCCGACAGATCCTTCAAAAAGTATAATTATAGGGACTGACAAAGACACTGATGGTGGTTTGTACGCTTTTGACCTGAACGGGAAAATTCTAAAAAAATCAATTGCGTTAAAAAGACCTAACAATGTTGATATTGCTTACGGCTTAGTAATTGACGGAAAAAAAACAGATATTGCCGTTACTACAGAACGTGAAAGCAACAAAATCAGAATTTTCAGCCTGCCGGATTTAGAACCCATTGACAATGGCGGAATTCCTGTTTTTGAAGGTGAAGCATTACGCGACCCAATGGGAATTGCACTATATACACGACCAAATGATAAAAAGATTTTTGCTATTGTAGGCAGAAAATCAGGGCCTTCAGGAAGTTATTTATGGCAATACGAACTTTCCGGTACCGGAAAAGCAGCAACTGCAAAAGTGGTTCGGAAATTTGGAGCCTATAGCGGAAAAAAAGAAATCGAAGCCATTGCGGTTGATAACGAATTGGGAACCGTTTTATATTGTGACGAACAATTCGGAATCAGAAAATACAAAGCTGATCCGGCTTTAAACGATAATAAAGAACTGGCACTTTTTGGAAAAACAGGTTTCAAAGCCGATAATGAAGGAATCGCGATTTACAAAAAGACCGATTCTACAGGTTATATTTTAGTATCGAACCAACAAGCCAATACTTTTATGGTGTATCCGAGAGAAGGGGCAAAAGGGAATCCGGACAATTATCCGTTACTGGCAGAAATCCCAACATCCACAATCGAATGTGACGGAGCGGATGTTACCAGCCTTAATTTAGGCGGGAAATATAAAAACGGCCTTTTCGTAGCCATGAGCAACGGAATGGTTTTTCAGTATTACGCCTGGGATTTAATTCAGGCACGTATCGATAAGGAGTAGTTTTTAGTCGCAGAGTTCAGTCGCAGTCGCGGTATTCAGTTTTCAGTTTCTTACCGGGGACTGAAAACTGAGACTGAAAACCCAAAATCTGTCAGGCTGAGCGAAGTCGAAGCCCCGCAACGAAAGCCCTTCGACTTCGCTCACGTTGACACCGAAAACCGAAAACTGAGACTGCGACTGCGACTGAAGACTTAGACTGAGACCGAGACAAAAAAAAAGCTGTTCATAACGAACAGCTTTTTCAAGTTTGAATTAGTAATTTCCTTATTCTGTAATCGGTGCGCCGGCCAAAATTTCGGCATTGGCAAACTCTTCAAATTTGGCAAAATTAGCTTTGAATTTCTGAGCCAGTTCAATTGCTTTTTTGTCGTATAAATCTTTGTCTTCCCAGGTGTTTCTAGGGTTTAAAATCTCGCTTGGAACATTCGGGCAACTTTGTGGTTTTGCGATTCCAAAAACCTTGTGGTTTTTAAATTCTACATTGTCCAGTTCACCGTTTAGGGCTGCAGTAATCATCGCACGGGTATATTTCAGCTTCATACGTGTTCCGGTTCCGTAAGCACCACCAGTCCAGCCCGTATTAATCAACCATACTTTTACATCTGCATCTTTCATCTTTTTAGTCAGCATTTCTGCATAACGCGTTGGGTGCAAAGGCATGAATGGTGCTCCAAAACAAGCGGAGAAATTAGGTTGTGGTTCTGTAACTCCTGCTTCAGTCCCTGCAACTTTAGCCGTATATCCTGAAATAAAATGGTAAGCGGCCTGACCAGGAGTCAGTTTTGAGATTGGAGGCAAAATTCCGAAAGAATCTGCCGTTAGGAAAAATATATTTTTAGGGTTATGTCCTATAGACCCCGGCTGAATATTGTCGATATGTGTGATTGGGTAACTAACACGTGTATTTTGAGTGATCGAAACATCATCGTAATCCACTTCGTTTGTTCCTGCTTTGAAAACCACATTTTCTAAAAGTGCTCCTTTTTTGATCGCTCTGAAAATGTCCGGCTCGTTTTCTTCCGTTAAATTAATCACTTTAGCATAACAGCCACCTTCAAAATTGAAAACGGTATTTTCAGCAGTCCATCCGTGTTCATCATCACCAATTAATTTACGGGCAGGATCTGCTGATAAAGTTGTTTTTCCTGTACCTGATAATCCGAAGAAAATGGCAGTATCTCCTGCTTCACCCACATTGGCGCTGCAGTGCATTGGTAATGTATTTTTGAAAACCGGTAAAATAAAATTCAAGGCAGAAAAAATTCCTTTTTTCATTTCTCCTGTATATCCTGTTCCACCGATAAGGGCAATTTTTTTGGTAAAATCCAGAATCGCAAAATTAGACTGACGTGTTCCGTCTACAGCAGGATCTGCCATAAAACTTGGTGCACAAATTACCGTCCATTCCGGAGTAAAGTTAGCTAATTCTGAGTCTTCAGGTCTTAAAAACATATTGTAACAAAACAAATTAGACCATGCCGTTTCAGTTACTACACGAACATTTAATCTGTAATTGGCATCAGAACAAACGTAAGAGTCTCTGACAAATACTTCTTTATGAGATAAAAACTGAGTTACTTTATTGTATAACTTTTCAAAAGCTTCCGGTGAAAACGGGATGTTTACATTTCCCCACCAAACTTTATCTTCTGTAATGCTGTCCTTTACAATAAAACGATCCTGTGGAGAACGTCCTGTAAATTCGCCCGTATTAATTGCCAATGCCCCCGTAGAGTTCTCCACACCCTGGCCTGCCTGCAAAGTAATCGCATGCAATTCATCTGCTGATAATTGATAGCGAACTGTTGCATTTTCAATTCCCAGTTCTTTTAACGAAATCGATTGCGTGAAAAGTGTGTTAGTGTCCATAAATTTTGTTGTTGTGTGTGTTTCTTTTTTTAGTGAACAAACATAATTACTTTGATTCTAAGCTTTTATACTCAAAACATGAATTGTTATATTTTTTATCAATACCGATAAAAACCAATAAAAACTCACATAAGCAATCTTATATGTTATTTATGAGACAAAATTAAAGATTAATTTTTAGATAGAATTTTTTATTCGGGATTTTATGATTTTTTCCTCAAAATAGTAGCAAATAACACCAACCATGCAAGAATTAATAAAAATCCTCCTAAAGGTGTTGCGAATACGATAATTTTTGAGTCGAAAACGGTATACTCTTTTGTCACTAATAAATAGATAGATCCGCTAAACAGCACCACACCCGCCACTGCCAGATTATAGATGGTCTTTAAGGTTTTTTCAGCAATATCTTTTCGGGTCGATAGAAAAAACAGAAAAAAAGCGTGGTACATCTGATAACGAACGCCAACTTCAAAAGTATTTAATTGTTCCACCGATAGCCATTTTTTAAGAAGATGGGCTCCGAAAGCTCCCAAAATAATCGCCAA
Source organism: Flavobacterium cupreum (assembly GCF_003996965.1). Lineage (GTDB taxonomy): Bacteria > Bacteroidota > Bacteroidia > Flavobacteriales > Flavobacteriaceae > Flavobacterium > Flavobacterium cupreum. Next base: position 435,270 of record NZ_QWDM01000004.1, read on the forward strand.
CATCCCGATAAATGCACCTGTCAAAACAATTTTTCTTTTCATGTTTTCTATGTTTTTCAATATTTCAAACAAAAATACTTCAAACCATTTAAAAAACTTTTCTCTTTTCGAAAATCTTTTGCAGTAAAGGGAATTTGTTCGTTTTATTCTTAAAATTAAAAATAAATGATTTTTTTTGAACAATCCGATTGTTATATTTATAACATTTTAATATATTTGTGTTATAAATATAAAACATGAGAAGCATTTTAATTATTGGAGCCGGTCGTTCTGCCTCTTCGCTGATCCGTTATTTACTTTCCAAGTCAGAGAGTGAAAATCTACATCTTGTTGTAGCCGACTTATCGTTAGCCCTCGCAGAAAAAAAAACGCAGCAACATCCGAATGCCACTCCAATAGCTTTAGACATATTTAATATTACCGAAAGAAAAGAAGCCATAGAAAAAGCGTCTATTGTAATATCGATGCTTCCCGCACATTTGCATATTGAGATTGCCAAAGACTGTATTCAATTCGGGAAACACCTTGTCACCGCTTCTTATATAAGTGATGCGATGCAGGCATTAAATGAGGAAGCAAAAGAAAACAACCTGATCTTCATGAACGAAATTGGTCTTGACCCCGGAATAGACCATATGAGCGCCATGAAAGTCATTGATGAAATCAGGGCAAAAGGCGGAAAAATGCTGCTTTTTGAATCTTTTTGCGGCGGACTAGTCGCTCCTGAATGCGACAATAATTTATGGAATTATAAATTTACCTGGGCACCCCGAAACGTAGTTTTAGCAGGACAAGGCGGTGCCGCAAAGTTTGTTCAGGAAGGTACTTATAAATACATTCCGTATTGCAATTTATTCCGAAGAACTGAATTCCTTGAGGTGGAAGGTTACGGAAAATTTGAAGCGTACTCTAATCGGGATTCGTTAAAATACCGCTCTATTTACGGATTAGACGATATCCTGACGTTGTACAGGGGAACCATCAGAAGAGTGGGTTATTCGAAAGCCTGGAATATGTTTGTGCAGCTTGGAATGACGGATGACAGTTATATTATGGAAGATTCCGAAAACATGAGCTATCGCCAGTTTGTGAATTCTTTTTTACCGTATCATCCAACTGATTCTGTTGAAATCAAGACCCGATTAATCTTAAAAATTGATCAGGACGATATTATGTGGGACAAACTTCTGGAACTGGATTTGTTCAATCCGCATAAAAAAGTGAATTTATCAAATGCCACTCCGGCCCAAATCTTAGAAAAAATACTTTCCGACAGCTGGACATTAGAGCCAGACGATAAAGATATGATTGTCATGTACCACAAATTCGGATACGAAATAAACGACGAGAAAAAGCAAATCGATTCTAAAATGGTTTGCATCGGAGACGATCAGACCTATACCGCGATGGCAAAAACAGTCGGATTACCGGTTGCCATGGCTACTTTATTGATTTTGAATGGAAAAATCACAACCCCTGGCGTTCAGCTTCCGATAAACAAAGAAGTGTATCTGCCTATTTTAAAAGAATTAGAAGAGTATGGTGTTGTTTTCAACGAACAGACCATGCCTTACTTTGGCTATAATCCGGACTTGTTTTAGTCCTGATTTATTTATTTTTTTTGAGAATTTTTTTTAGTTTTTAATTTTATCCGCTTCTAAAATTTTAGAAGCGGATTTTTTTATTATTCCTACTGAGCCTGAATTGTGATAGGCAAACTGTACATCGTAGCCACCGGCTCTCCGTTAACTTTCCCCGGCAGCCAGTTCGGACATAACTTAAGCACTCTGATAGCTTCGTCACCTGTTCCGTAGCCAATATCTCTTAATAATTTGAAATCAGACAACGCTCCGTCTTTTTCTACAATAAAAGTGACATACACTCTTCCCTTTAACTTGACATCTGCCGGTGTCACAGGCATTTTATAATTCTGACCAATGAACTTATAAAACAGTTCAATTCCCCCCGGATAACTAGGATTTTCAGTTAAATCAGTTGTTTTATAAATACTACCTTCCTCTTTTTTTACTTTTTGATTTTTCGGGTCATACAAATCAATTTCTACAGATTCGGGACCTCCTTTTTCAAGTTTGGTATCAATTTCTTCTTTCGTTGCCGGAAATTTTACTCCCTCCAATAAATTTGGCACTACTTTCTTTTCAGCCGGGCTAAGGTCTTTATATTTTTTCTCGGTCACTACAATTCCTTTGTCATCTTTTATTTTAAAAGTGGTTCTATCGTAGTACGCATCCATAATACTTGCCTTTTTAGCAGTTTCTTTAGTAGTAGCATTTGATTTTATTTTTGTTTCCTGCGCTACCGTTTTAGTACATAAGAAATAAACCAGTCCGGTTAATAATGGTAAAAGAATTGTCTTTTTAAAAAATCCCCTTGACGCAGAGGTTGTGGTTGTCATCATAATTAATCTTTTTTTAGTTACAGAATAGTTCAAATTACTGGCCAGGTAATAGATCGGATTATGATTCGCTTTTGCCAATAATAAATTCTGGTAAAACGAAACATTGTTATGTGATTTTACAACTTTTTCATCTGCAAGGAATTCGTGATTGAGTTGTATTGCTTTTTTATAAAAAATAAAAATTGGATGGAACCAAAAAACAGTTTTAATTATTTCTATTAATAAGACATCAAGAGAATGCTTCTGATTAACGTGAATGAGCTCATGCGTAAATAATTCGGTTTCAATTTTATTGTTTTGAAACTCTTCTTCATTTATGAAAATAGTATTGAGAAATGTATACGGCAGCGTTTGTTCCTTCAGTAAAACCAAGGTTGCCTTTTGGTGCTTTAGTGTAACACCGGATTTTGTTTTTTTAATCAGTTTATATAAATTGTTTACAAATCTGAAAAATAAAACTGTCGTTACTATTCCGTATAAAAACCAGCCAAGAATAACATAAATTGAAGTTTTCTCCGCTACTATATTGGCGGTAATTTTTCCCGGAAGCACAACATTTGTATTTGCGACATCCGCCACTTCTTTTATAATTTCGATCGTAACAAAGGGAAGTACAAACGAAATTACAAGACTTCCAAGCAGGAAAAACCTATTGAATTGATGAAATTTTTCCTTTTCTAAAAGCAAATAGTAAGTACCCAGAAGCACACACAATGCAATCGTCGATTTGATAAGAAAGTCTGTCATTTTTTCTTTTTTTGAATTTGAGAATCGATTATTTTTCTAAGTTCTTCCAATTCAGAAGTGCTAAGATTGGTTTCAGTCGTAAAAAACGAAGCAAACTGCGAGGCCGAATTATTAAAGAAATTACTAATCAGTCCGTTGACGTGTTTGGAAAAATAAACCGTCTTTTCGACCAAAGGATAATATTCCCTCGAATTCCCGAATTCATTATACGCAACAAATTTCTTGTCGATCATTCGTTTCAGCAAAGTCGCGACTGTCGTTGTTGCCGGTTTTGGATCGGGATACGCTTCAAGCAAATCTTTCATAAAAGCCTTTTCAAGCTTCCACAGATGCTCCATTAATTGTTCTTCTGAGTTTGATAATTGCATTTTTTGAGGTTCTAAGGTTCTGAGTTACTAAGTTTTTGAGTTTTTTTTGGCACTAATTACACGAATTTTCGCGAATTTTTATTTTGCCACAGATTAATTGATTTCAATGATTTAATGTATATTTTATTTTTTTACTCTACACTTATAGTTGTTGCTCTACAAATGTAGAGATTAATTTTTAATGTGCAAGAGAAATTTTAAAAAAGTTACTAAGGACCTAAGTCGCTAAGGCTCTGAGGTTTTCTTTTGAGGTTCAATAGGCAGGTGCAAAGAGGCAGAGGCTCAAAGGAACAAAGGCTTTTTTGACAGGCAAAGGTGCATAGATGCGAGGTACAAAGGCTTTTTCAATAGCCCCCAGCTTTAGCTGGGGGTTTACAATAGTGCAGAAGAAAATGGCTTTAGTCAAATAATTAACCCCGAAGATTAAAAATTTCGATTAAAGCAAAAAAAAAACTCCGGCTAAAAGCCGGAGTCTATATAATCTAAAACACATACGGTGTTAAAACCTTTGCGCCTTTGCACCTATGTTCCTTTGAACCTTTTTCCAAAAACCTACTTCGAAAGCTCTACAAAATACTTGTAAAACAACGGAATCGTTTCAATTCCTTTCAAGTAATTAAAGATTCCGAAATGCTCGTTTGGGGAGTGAATCGCGTCACTGTCCAATCCGAAGCCCATGAGGATCGTTTTGCTTTTCAGTTCTTTTTCGAACAAAGCTACAATCGGAATACTTCCACCGGAACGAACCGGAATTGCCGGAACTCCAAAAGTTTCGGTATACGCTTTGTTTGCCGCCTGATATCCAATACTGTCAATTGGCGTTACATAACCCTGTCCTCCGTGGTGCGGCGTTACTTTTACAGTAACTCCCGACGGTGCAATGCTTGTAAAATGTTTCGTGAAAAGTTCTGTGATTTCATGCCAGTCCTGATTTGGAACCAAACGCATCGAGATTTTAGCGAAAGCTTTGCTCGCAATAACCGTTTTGGCACCTTCACCCTGATATCCGCCCCAGATTCCGTTTACGTCTAAAGTTGGACGAATCGAGTTGCGTTCGTTGGTTACATATCCTTTTTCACCATAAACATCATTTAGCGCCAAGGCATTTTTATATTTTTCTAAACTGAAAGGCGCTTTTGCCATTTCAGCTCTTTCTTCAGTAGATAATTCCTGAACGTTATCGTAGAAACCCGGAATCGTAATATGATTGTCTTCGTCATGAAGCGAAGCGATCATTTTTGCCAGAACGTTAATCGGGTTTGCTACTGCCCCACCGTATAAACCGGAATGCAAATCACGATTCGGGCCTGTAACTTCTACCTCAACATAACTCAAACCACGTAAACCTGTCGTGATCGACGGTTGTTGGTTTGAAATCATTCCGGTATCTGAAATTAGGATTACGTCGTTTTTCAGTTTTTCCTGATTGCGTTCTACGAACCAGGCCAAACTTGCCGAACCTACTTCTTCTTCGCCTTCGATCATGAATTTTACGTTACAAGGCAGCGTATTCGTTTGCACCATTAGCTCTAAGGCTTTTACGTGCATGTACATCTGACCTTTGTCGTCGCAGGCTCCACGCGCAAAAATAGCGCCTTCCGGATGAATTTCCGTGTTTTTGATCACGGGTGCAAAGGGTGGCGATGTCCATAATTCGATTGGATCTGGTGGTTGTACATCATAATGTCCGTATACGAGAACGGTAGGTAGATTAGGGTCGATTATTTTCTCTCCGTAGATGATTGGATAACCCGGAGTATCGCAAATTTCGACAAAATCGCAGCCTGCTTTCGATAAACTTTCCTTTACAGCTTCGGCCGTGTCAATAACATCTTGCGAATATGCGGTGTCGGCACTTACCGACGGAATTTTTAATAATTCGATCAACTCATTGATAAAGCGATCTTTATGTTGTTGAACGTAAGATTTTATATTTTCCATTTATTTAATTTTTACAGAAATTCAAAAATACAAAAAATAGAATTAATATTTTTTTGCAAAAATGCTTTGAAATTTAGAAGTTATGTTTATCTTTGCACCCACAATTGAGCGGATATGGTGAAATTGGTAGACATGCCAGACTTAGGATCTGGTGCCGCAAGGCGTGTAGGTTCGAGTCCTATTATCCGCACTTTATAAAATTATAAAACCCTTAAAATCAACATTTTAAGGGTTTTTTGTTTTGGATTTTGCCGAAATTTTGCCTAAATATTTAGCCTTTTATTTCATTATCTAGTGTTGTAGATCAAAACTTATTAGGATTGCTGTTTATGACAAATTCTAATAAAAGCTACCTAAATGTACTTTCCTGATAAGAAATAGTCTTAAAATCGATTTTCAATCAAAATAACCTTTAAAATGAAAAAGCAGCATCTAAAACTTAGAATGCTGCTTTCACTTTAAATTGGAATAATTTATTGTTTTATCATAACATAATCACCACCTTTAATAGTTCCCGGCTTTGGCTTTGGATCACCTTCCTTAACAGCAATGGGACCTGTATACCAAATGTATGCTATAATTGCGTCTTTACCATTCACAGTTGTTTTTCTAATTTCGATTTCTCCGTAATTTGGAGATAATGGATCAGAAAAACCAAGCCTTAATCGTTTTTCATCAGGTCTGCAATCATCACAACCTGATACTGTTCCGGTTAGAATTCTTTTTCCCACTATAGTATTATCATTACTTGTTGGAGTTAATTGGTTTAATGTATTCACCTTTTCAACTCCATTTTCGATCCATTGATATTCGCCCGCAATCAAATCTTCATAAAAGACCCCATTTCTGGAAGTCATAATGTTTTTTTGTAGTTTTAATTTAAATGAAATAGTAGCATTGGTGAATAAATAGGTACCATCATATCCGGTTAACACGTTTTTTGTGTCTTTGTAATAAGCACCTTTAATCGTATTAGACACTGATATATCCTTAATATCAAGCACCGGACTTTGCGCCATACAGCTGTTTAAAAGAATAAAAAATAGTGCGAAGTTAATATAGTTTTTCATCGTTATTTGTTGTTTAAGTACATGGTACTGCTATTGCTTTTTTTGTTGTTTTATCGATCACTAATTTATCCCATTTGGTAAGGGTGTCATCTGCTTTGTAAAGCGTTATCCCAAAAGAGGCATATTGTGCTAAGAAAGTCTCCTCCAATGCTCCGTTGCTTGCATCATAGACAATTGCTTCGTCATCGTGAATTGATTTAAATTTTTTATCATCGGTTGGATTATTTCTATTATACTTTGGATCATTCCAGATTTCATTTACTTTAGTATCTAATACGGTAATATCATCCACTCTTATAGCGTAAGTATTTATACGTCCTGCATTATCTTTGACAATTACCATTGCAAAAACATCCTCTCGTTTGCTCTCGAATGCGCCATTATAAGCATTTCTTAAAAATCTTACATCTGCAAAAGAAAACATTGCTACTCCTCGTGCCGGATGTGAATGTGCCCCACCTATGTTTGATCCATCTGTTGATAATGGAACTGAAAATTCGTTCATTGAAGATACTTGAGTGTATTCGTATCTGTATGTCCCATCATAATTCATCACTTTTTTTACTTCTACTCCATGCTCAACTACATTTTTAGGAGCCATAACCTTACCTTTTAACCAATCAATACTAGGTTTCATATTACCCGCCTTTGTAACATCAGTAAGGGCTTTCATTTTATCACATGGATTTACAGCAGGCTTAACAGGCGCCGAAGATGTACTGCCACCGCCACCGCCACCGGGTGAAGTATAACCGCCCGGGGTTGTCCCTCCAACTACAGGGCCACGTGGGGTATATACTACCGGAGTGCCTGTACTTGGTCCCGTTACAATAACTGGTCTTAATGGAATTGGATTACCACTAGTACCATCACCGGTTCCGCCATCATTATGGCATCCCTCACCAAAATCAGCGTAAATACAATCACCAGTTTCCGGAGCTTTGTTTGTTTTGTTTCTATCAATCGAAAATTCGGCGACACCCTCTTCAACTACCTGATTATTTAAAAACTTCGCACCTCTTACAAAACCTTTTTTCAAATCCCAAACCGTCATGTACCCCGTAAAATCTCCACCGTCTACAGACTGGCTTTCCGGTTTAATATACTTATTGGAATAGGCTTCAAACAATAGGGCTGAATATCTGCCTTCATCTGATTTATAGATATACAATTTCTGTTCCCAAAATTCGCGCTCATCTTTTTTAAGTTCCGTTAACGGTACAATAATGGTCTCTGTACCGTCCTCTGATCTTGTAACGCTTGCTTCGTTCCAGTTATATTGCATCTTCTGAAATAAAGCATAATTCGCCCCGTTGGCGTCATACTTATCAAACCAGTTCTTGGCCTGATTCATTTTTGCTTCCTGCTGGGTAAATTCGTTTTCACTGGCACAACCAAAGGCAACGAGAATGAAACTGCATAAAACTACTTTTGTAATCTGTTTTAATTTTTTTTTCATTTTTAGGGTTAATTAGTTAAACTAATAATGGTACTATCATTTGATCTTAATGATTTTGGTTACGTAATAAATCGTCACTTATTACAGTTTTTTCTTTCGAAAATCAAAAGTATACTTTTTGATCGTTCTGACCAATAATCTAAGTATTTTTTTACAATAATTTTTAAATGTAGATTTATTTTGATTCCTGGACAAACTGCAGCTGCGGATCTGATTGAAAAAAATCTACATTTTTAACAGTAAAAATAAAATCAAAAAAAACTTAAATCGTGATTTTCGCTTTCCAACGTTCCAACACTTCCACAACCACTGTAAATCAGTCGATTATGTTTTAAATACGTTAGAACGTGTTGGAAAGTCAAAATATACTCCAACGCCTTCCAACAGTTTCCAACACCTTTTCCAACACTTTATTTAATTGTTTTTTTTAATATAAAAGATTATATATTAATAAGTTATGTATACATAAAAATCCTGTTGGAACTGTTGGAAACCAAAAAAGCATTTTTCAAAAAAAATAAGGTAAAAAGGAATAAAAACAGCGCTTTTTTATTTTTACTGCTCTATGGTAGTGTATTTGTAAAAACAATTTGCTCGTTTACCTCGTCATAAATGCTTAATTTTTTAAAATTCACAACATAGGCAGAAGTATTAGAACCGTCCTTTCCAGTTCTAAATCGGTAACTACTTTTTACTTCAACAAAGAAACTTTCCTTTTTTAAAGATTCTTGAATTGTCATTTTACTTGGTATTGATTCTTTGTATTGATTGTGCCATTGTCTTTGTATTTTTGTGTAAGTATTTGAAAAATTAAAATACAAATTATCGCCCTCCACTTTTATATCTCTATCAAATTCCAGTTTATTATCACCATTACTTTTTATACACGCTAAAAAGGAATCCCACCATTTGTTTGTGACACTTGCAGAATTAAATTTATTCATTTGAACCTCACTTATTTTTACAAAATGAAGTATCAAATCAGAATAGGTAAAAGGGAATATTATAAAATCTTTAAAAATTTCGTAAGTCGCGCCCAAAACCCCAAAATTTGTGGATATTCGACTGGGAGAACTTGGGGGCATTTTAGCCTCTATACTTGTTTTGTATAACCTAAATTTAGTTTTAAAACCATCTTTAAATAAACTACGATACTGCAATAACTCGTTAGTAAAAGAACTAATTCCCTTTTCAGTCATATCGTGAAGTTCGTTGTATTTTTTTCTTTCCTCGTCTGTAAAAACGTTTTTACTCATATCTATCCAAAGCAAACGACTAATCAATGCCTTGTCATCGGGCGAATGGTTTCCTGTTAAAATCAAAGATGATAGGATAGGAATTGTTTCAGTACTTGAATTGCTTTCTAAAGTACCTCTTTTATATCCGTTTCTATCCCAAATACCTTTAAGCATTCCATCTAATTGCTTATCTCCGTTTTTGTATTCAGAAAATTGGGAAATTATATTTGAAAATTGAGCCAGTTCCCTAATGTGAGCCTTTGCAGTTGACACACCCCCCTCGACATTTATTGCGGATTGTGGTTTCCCAAAGAAGCTTTGATGCAAATTCCGGTTATATTGATCACCCCATTCCGTTTTAAAGTGAGCACCTGATTCCAGTTCAAAATGACCACCTAATTCCGGTGCAAAGTGAGCACCTCCGTTTTGATTAAAAACTATATTTTTT
>NZ_QWDM01000050.1 GCF_003996965.1 Flavobacterium cupreum
TTTTTTACATATTCAAAGAATTCTGTTTTAGTATTACCTGTTTCCCATTCCATAACACTTAGATAAAGCATTGGCCATTTTTTGGTCTGTTGCATAAAATCATATAATGCATAATAAGGAGGTCCATAATACAATGAATTTTCAATAAGTTCATCATAGAAAGTTTTGGTAAACGCTTTTCTCATATCTCTGATAATGTTATAATTTATACGCAGTTTGCTGCCTTCACGGATTGCTACTGCAAAGGCAGACATACTTTTGTCCTGAAAAAAAGTATAAAGATAATTGCGAAATTCCTCTTCCATTACATCACAGAGATCCTGACTGTAAAAGGCATATTCTTGTTTGAATATTTCTAGAGAAAAATTATCGGAATGCTTGTTTTCGATAAATTCAATTATTTCCATTTCTAAGGCAATAATTTTTTCAAGAGACGGACTTCCTACGAGTCCCGCAGCAGCTATAATGTACTTTGGTTTTGAAAACAATTCAAAAAAATTACTCTTAAAAAATAGCGTCTTTCTTTCAAAAGTTATCTGTACATACAAGGGATGTGTCATGATTTTGCCCAAAGGAACTTGCTTCAGCTTTTCGTTGAAGTAGGTTTTATAGCTTATTTTTGATAGTTTGTTCATGCTTTTTTTACGAGATTTTGGAGTTTAATCTTTTAAAATTATACTGCAGCTGATTATAGATTATTATAATACTTAAAATCGGTATAAATATACACATAAAGTTTTTATAAAATGTAAAATTATAAAAACAATTTCGTTATCTTAGTGTTGTCAAGATAATTAGAAAAATGAAAAGGATGATGAACGTTAAGCAAAGTAATATGGAAAATAAAGAAGTCAATGAAGAGGTAAATGAGA
>NZ_QWDM01000051.1:0-421 GCF_003996965.1 Flavobacterium cupreum
AGAACGGACGATCCATCTTGCCGCTATCGGCGGCATCGAACCACAGCTTGACGGCCTCGGCCAGCCCGGGGTGATTGTCCTTCACGCCCAGCACATAGTCGGCGCCGCTTGCCACGATCTTGGCCGCGATGCCGCGCTGGCAACCCATCGCGTCAATCGTGATGATGGCGCCTTTGATATCGAGCGTTTCCAATAATTCCGGTATCGCTGTGATCTCGTTACTCTTGTCCGCAGTCCGGACTTGCCCGAGCGTCAAACCATTGGCGCTGCTCCATGCCGACACAAGATGAATCGCGCTCTGCTTGCCATCGTGCGAGCCCCGCACGCATTTGCCATCAATGGCGACGTGCTGGCCAACTAGCGAAGGGCACATTGAGCTCATCCACCGAACGAAGCACGACTCGAATTGCTTCGCGTCGAG
>NZ_QWDM01000051.1:431-821 GCF_003996965.1 Flavobacterium cupreum
GCCCGAATGTGTCATGCGAGGCGATGCCGTTGGCGTAGGGCAGGTGCCGGCGCAGCCACTCGAGCTTCATCTCGCTCCACTGGACAACCGACGTCCAGCTCTCCGCGCCGCTGATCACAGCGCAGATCGCGGCCAACAGCAGTTCGTCCAACTGATAGGCACACTCGCGTGCACGAGGATCACGTAATTCATCGAATGCTGCGAGCAAGGAAATCGGCGCTTTTGTCATCTTTTCGCTTAAATATCGAGAGTAAACGCCCTTTTTTGAGAGTTTACAAGCAATATTTCACGAATCGATCATAAAGATGGGTTTGGCTTCATGCAATCGCCCTGGCGGCGGCCCGACTTACCCATATGCAATGCCAACATTCGAAAAGTTTGATTTAAAAC
>NZ_QWDM01000052.1 GCF_003996965.1 Flavobacterium cupreum
TACCGAACAAGTTCTTTAAAAATTAACAGTCGATAAGTGTGGGCGTTTGATGAAGGTGCCAACAGAGCGCAAGCGATGTTGAATACTTAAATTATCAAATGTTCACAAAGAAGAAATATAGGCGCTTCGCAAGGAGTGGCCTGTCAGTATTTTGAGTGAGCGATCTGTCCGCAAGGACATTAAACAGAGATTGAACTGAAGAGTTTGATCCTGGCTCAGATTGAACGCTGGCGGCATGCCTTACACATGCAAGTCGAACGGCAGCGCGGAATGGGGCAACCCGGCCTGGCGGCGAGTGGCGAACGGGTGAGTAATATATCGGAACGTGCCCTGGAGTGGGGGATAACGCAGCGAAAGTTGCGCTAATACCGCATACGATCTAAGGATGAAAGTGGGGGATTCGCAAGAACCTCATGCTCCTGGAGCGGCCGATATCTGATTAGCTAGTTGGTGGGGTAAAGGCCTACCAAGGCATCGATCAGTAGCTGGTCTGAGAGGCCGCCCAGCCACACTGGAACTGAGACACGGTCCAGACTCCTACGGGAGGCAGCAGTGGGGAATTTTGGACAATGGGCGAAAGCCTGATCCAGCAATGCCGCGTGAGTGAAGAAGGCCTTCGGGTTGTAAAGCTCTTTTGTCAGGGAAGAAACGGTGGCCTCTAATACAGGTTGCTAATGACGGTACCTGAAGAATAAGCACCGGCTAACTACGTGCCAGCAGCCGCGGTAATACGTAGGGTGCAAGCGTTAATCGGAATTACTGGGCGTAAAGCGTGCGCAGGCGGTTTTGTAAGTCTGTCG
>NZ_QWDM01000053.1 GCF_003996965.1 Flavobacterium cupreum
TATCATCGATATGTTGCAAAGCCGTTGCAAAGTGTTGTTTGGCTTCGCTCTGGAAGGTCTCAGCCGGAGCAGAAAGTCCCACGGGGGGAACCCCTTTTACAAAGCTTATCAGGGTTGGTAATTGCTGCACTGCTGCCATTAACATTTCCTGATTCCCTTTACTTTTGTTGGTGTCGTACTTAGAAGCCAATTGCTCTTCCCTGATCTCTTCGTACTTCTTTTTCATTTCCTTATTCTCGGACTTTAAAAGCTCATTTTCCGTATGAAGTCTTGAAGCGTCATTCTTTGCAACCATAAGGTTCATAACGTCAAGAGTACCAAGACCGAAGGAATTAGAGAAAACATCCTGTGTCTGAACGGGTTTTACCTGTTGTACTGCAACCTCTTGCGGTTGGTTCTGGGCTGAAAAATTAACATCGAAAGGTGCACCATCAATTTTATAAGTGCTTCCATTTTTGCGCTTTAAAGTCAGATTTAAATTTCGATTTCCTTTGGCGAAAAGGTCTTCAAAGAACTCTTCTGCGCTTTCAAATTCCTGTTTAATTTCGTCGTGCGATTTATTTCTAAAAAGCCATCGGTTTGCTTTTAAATCAAAAACCGAAACAGCCGAATATTTATCAGTATTTAATTTATCGATAAGGTTGTCTAATTCTTGCATCTCAATGTCTTTTTATAAATAATATCTAATTCCTTTTTATTCCAACTTGAATTTTGAAAATCCCCTGATTCCGTATTGCCAAAACGAATGCTTAAATCGATCTTGGA
>NZ_QWDM01000054.1 GCF_003996965.1 Flavobacterium cupreum
TATCATCGATATGTTGCAAAGCCGTTGCAAAGTGTTGTTTGGCTTCGCTCTGGAAGGTCTCAGCCGGAGCAGAAAGTCCCACGGGGGGAACCCCTTTTACAAAGCTTATCAGGGTTGGTAATTGCTGTACTGCTGCCAATAACATTTCCTGATTCCCTTTGCTTTTGTTGGTGTCGTATTTAGAGGCCAATTGCTCTTCCCTGATCTCTTCGTACTTCTTTTTTATTTCCTTGTTCTCGGACTTTAAAACCTCATTTTCTGTATAAAGCCTTGAAGCGTCATTCTTGGCAACCATAAGGTTCATAACGTCGAGAGTACCAAGGCCGAAGGAATTCGAGAAAACATCCTGTACCGCAGCGGGTTTTGCCTGCTGTACTGCTACCTCTTGGGGTTGGTTTTGGGCTGAAAAATTAACATCGAAAGGCGCACCATCAATTTTATAAGTTGATCCGTTTTTGCGCTTTAAAGTCAGGTTTAAATTCCGATTTCCCTTAGCGAAAAGGTCTTCGAAGAAATCTTCGGCACTTTCAAATTCCTGTTTGATTTCGTCATGGGATTTATTTCTAAAAACCCATCGGTTTGCTTTTAAATCAAAAACCGAAACAGCCGAGTATTTATCGGTATTTAATTTCTCTATCAGGTTGTCTAATTCTTGCATCTCAATGTCTTTTTATAAATAATATCTAATTCCTTTTTATTCCAACTTGAATTTTGAAAATCCCCTGATTCCGTATTGCCAAAACGAATGCTTAAATCGATCTTGGA
>NZ_QWDM01000055.1 GCF_003996965.1 Flavobacterium cupreum
CTCCACGCCGTAAGCCCAAGGTTTCCTGTTCAACGTTCATCGGAGCAGGGTGAGTCGGCCCCTAAGGCGAGGCAGAGATGCGTAGCTGATGGGAAGCAGGTTAATATTCCTGCACCGTCGTATGATGCGATGGGGGGACGGATCGCGGAAGGTTGTCCAACTGTTGGAATAGTTGGTTTTTGGCTCATAGAAGGCGCTTAGGCAAATCCGGGCGCGTAATTCAAGGGGTTGAGACGAGTGAACTTGTTCACGAAGCAATCGGAAGTGGTTCCAAGAAAAGCCTCTAAGCTTCAGTCATACGAGACCGTACCGCAAACCGACACAGGTGGGTGAGATGAGTATTCTAAGGCGCTTGAGAGAACTCGGGAGAAGGAACTCGGCAAATTGGTACCGTAACTTCGGGAAAAGGTACGCCCCGGTAGCTTGGTCACTTTACTGTGATAGGGCGAAAGGGTTGCAATAAACTGGTGGCTGCGACTGTTTAATAAAAACACAGCACTCTGCAAACACGAAAGTGGACGTATAGGGTGTGACGCCTGCCCGGTGCTGGAAGATTAAATGATGGGGTGCAAGCTCTTGATTGAAGTCCCAGTAAACGGCGGCCGTAACTATAACGGTCCTAAGGTAGCGAAATTCCTTGTCGGGTAAGTTCCGACCTGCACGACTGGCGTAC
>NZ_QWDM01000056.1 GCF_003996965.1 Flavobacterium cupreum
TGTTAAGGCATAATTGCCGACAACAAAATAATGTAAAGTAAAATAGAATACACATTGTGTAGCTACAGCTAAAAGAACAGATTGACACAGACTATTTTACATAATCTTTTACTTTCCATAACCATTGCCCAATGCCTCTGCGGTTTCGTACAAAATGCCCTCGCCACCCCCTACAATGGCATCAAAAAAATTGAAGGCTTCACGGTTCTGTACAATTTGGTAGTCTTTGCCGACCACTCCTAATACTGCATTGTTATCGGTGCGGATGTTGGCAAAATAATTAGGCACTTCCAATTCGTTACAGCCTATTTCAATACCGTCAGCCGTTTCAATAATGCCCGAACCTTTGGTAAATATTGGGGATTTTACGACTTGGTAATCCAATCCTGCGTGTTTTATAGCTTCCTCACTTGTTGGGTACTCTGAAACGATCTGTCCCAAGCCGTGCCATGCTTTCTGTTGAACGCTAAAAAATGAATAACGTCCTGTTTTCTCGTTGAAATTGATATTATGTGCCATGATTGGATATTCTGGATAAAGTGAGCACCTAATTCTGGATAAAAGTGAGCAGTATAAATGAACTCAAAAAGGTGTCTAAAAAGTAGTTTAAAAGTATAAAATTATTTTACTCTATTGGTTGTTTTTCTAT
>NZ_QWDM01000057.1 GCF_003996965.1 Flavobacterium cupreum
TTTCTATTTTATTAATTTCTTTTATGTAAGAGCCGTCAGCTTTAGCCATTTTAAGTTTAGAGAAAAGTTTATTGATATTAAAATACATTACTTTGTAGCCCATCATACAGGCTTTATAACCAATTGCTGTAGCTATAAAGCTTTTGCCAACACCCGTACTTCCACAGACCAGGATGTTTTGTTTGTTTTTTATAAAATCACAAAACTCAAGTCTGTTTACCAAGTTTTTATCTACTCCTCTGGAACTGTCAAAATCGATTTCTTCCATAAAAGCTTTATACCTAAACTTGGCAGTATTGATCAATCTTTCTACTTTTCGATTTTCTCTGTCATCATATTCAGAGTTAATTAAATAAGCAATAAGTTCATCATTTGTGTAATCGATACTACTTGCCTCTAAAGTAGTATTAAAGGCTCTGGACATTCCGTAGAGCCTTAACTGTTTCATTTTTTCTAATGTTTGATCATTCATATAGTTATTTTATTAATGGTTGTTATTTGTAATATTCCTTGCCTCTAATATTATTATGTATTGGTATTTCTTTATCTTCAATAGCAGGATCTTCATCAATGAAGTCTAATCCTTTCTCCAGGATAGATTTGATGATTGGGTAATTTATTTTTTCATAATCCATCGCTC
>NZ_QWDM01000058.1 GCF_003996965.1 Flavobacterium cupreum
TGGCCAATCGATGAACCCACGAAGTGCGCGTATCGAGCTGAGGCCATTGCTCCGCCCACTGCGACCCGTCTGGCACAGACTGCGGCAGTACATGCTCGATAGTCAATAAACTAGGATCGTACGTCGCCGCGCCATCGACTAAGAAGGAGTCCAGGCGCAGAATCAAATAATTGCGCCGGCGCGCAGTCATCAGGTAAACGTCACCACCCAGGAAACCAAGCCAAAGCGCCTTTTCAATGTCGGACAGCTCGACGACATCAACAGGATTCGCAAGTGAATGATCCTTCTCGAGTGCATGGAGTAGCTTTGCATAACGCTCGATGCGTGTGTTTACGTCATAGGCACAAACGTGCATGAACGCAGCCAGCCGCTCCAGCTTGCGCATGAACCACAGTACATAAGCCGTGTCCGTCGATTTCGTAGCCAGGAATTTCATTGCCGAGGGCAGCCAATCCGAGTTATCGATGCGATTCATCCACTTGAGCAAGGCATTGATTTCAGCCGCGCTGGCGGTGGAGACATATTGGCATTGTTTGGCGACAAGGTAGGCATCGGTATAGGGCGCAATGACCTCGGTCACCAAATTCTCCATTGACGTAAATTTGCTAATGACGCGTTCTTTAAACTCATC
>NZ_QWDM01000059.1 GCF_003996965.1 Flavobacterium cupreum
CCTCTAATATTATTATGTATTGGTATTTCTTTATCTTCAATAGCAGGATCTTCATCAATGAAGTCTAATCCTTTCTCCAGGATAGATTTGATGATTGGGTAATTTATTTTTTCATAATCCATCGCTCTTTTACAGGCATTATTTAATCTGTCATTGCCTACTTTTTTGGCTAAACTTAACACGCCGGTACAGGACTTATAAGATTGCTCAGGGTGCTGTTTTTTATCTAATATTTGTATAATAAATGATTTGCAAAATTCTCCAACAGAAGCTCCCCATTGGATAAATCTCTCGGGATTCCACTCTGCCACAAACTGATGTGATGTGGGCATGTGTTCTTTATTTGTTGTATAAAGATATTTGGAGTAGTCTCTCTGATGACTGGCTATTATGCGCTGCCCATGATAAATCTCAATGGTAGTTTTGCTGTAAATAATCAATACTTTCTTGCCCATATAAATAAAAGGCACACTATAATAGTGTTTGTCTTTATTGAGATAAACATGGCTGGATTTATGAACGGTTGCTTTAGCAAAACCTTTGAGCTGATAGGGATTAACAGGTAAAAATGATAGTGCTTCTTTTTCTATCTCATTAAACAAATCTAATCTTGAGTATTT
>NZ_QWDM01000005.1 GCF_003996965.1 Flavobacterium cupreum
GTTTTTAATACTTAATTCACCACAAAACCTGGTGGTCAATTTGCTCCGGAATTAGGTGGTCAGTTTGCTCCGGAACGGGTGGTCAATTTACTCCGGAATTAGGTGGTCAAATTGACCGGTTTTTCCATAATAGTAAACAGCATCTAACTGAGACTCGCTAACAGAAAAAGCCGCATAGCCGGTTTGCCAAGCAAATTTTTCAAGGATAAGGTCTTCTCTATTTATAAAATGAGAAGAACTTCCTTTTATTTGCTTCACAATGTCTGAGATAGTTCTTTGTGGATTTTGTAAAAACAAAACATGCACATGATCTGGCATTCCATTTATGATTCTAACTGGGCATCCGAGTTCGGTTAACTCTTGCCAGATAAAATCATACATTCTCTTCTCAATTGAAAAATCAATTAATTCTTGACGATGTTTCGTTGCCCAAATTGCATGAATCCATAATTTGGTATAGGATTGTGACATAAATAAATTAGCAAAATTTCTGCTAATTTACAATTTTATACAATTTATCTGACAAACGAATACGAAAAGGAACTTCAAAAGTAACCTTATCACCAATATTTGCTATGTTAGTTTCAGAACCATTCACTATCATTTTATCTAAAATCAATTCCTGCTCACCTGTTGTTGGACCGGAAATTAAGATTTTATCGCCGATTTGCAAGGTCTGGTTTTCAACTGTAAACTGACCTACTTTAGCTTTTACATAATAATGCTCCGCTTTTCCAAGCAAGGCTTTCTTTACTTTTATTTTCTGATGGATATCCGCTTGTTTAGCTCCGCTATGTTCGGCTCCACCTCGGGTTTCGGCTGTAGCCAAAGCAGTATCAGCTAATTCTCCTGAATGCTTGAATTTCAGATTTTCAGATTTTCCTTTTCGAAAAACCTTGTTACCCACCTGTTTTCCGGTTCTCAGACGAACCTGATCCACCAAAGGCAGGTGAATAATATCCAGACATTCTGTAGAGCAGCAGTTTTCCATTGCTGCTTTACATTCATCACATTGAATAAACAACAAATGACATCCGTCGTTTTCACAATTAGTGTGGTTATCACAAGGTTTTCCGCATTGATGACATTGTGAAATGATATCTTCGGTAATTCTTTCGCCAAGACGATTATCGAATACAAAGTTTTTCCCGATGAATTTGCTTTCAAGGCCTTCTTCTTTTAGCTGTTTGGCGTAATTGATGATTCCGCCCTCTAACTGATAAACATTCTTAAAGCCCTGATGTTTGAAGTAAGCGCTGGCTTTTTCACAACGAATTCCGCCCGTGCAATACATGACGAGGTTTTTATCTTCTTTATGATTTTGAAGCTGTTCGTTGATAATCGGTAAACTCTCCCTGAACGTTTCTACATCGGGAGTGATAGCATTTTTAAAGTGTCCCACTTCGCTTTCGTAATGATTTCTAAAATCAACAACAATTGTATTCGGGTCCTCTAATATCTCATTGAATGCTGCGGCTTTCAGGTGAACGCCTATATCGGTAACATCAAAAGTTTCGTCATTAAGACCATCGGCAACGATTTTGTCACGAACTTTAATGGTGAGTTTTAAAAAGGAATGATCATCATGTTCAACCGCTTCATTCAGTCGTATGCCTTTCATGAAATCATACATTTCAAGAGTTTGTCTAAAGGCTTCCAGATTTTCTTCAGGAATACTCATCTGAGCGTTTATTCCTTCTTTGGCAACATATATGCGGCCCAAAGCATCGAGTGCGTTCCAGGCTACAAATAAATCATCGCGAAATTTTTTGGGATCTTGAATTTTGGCATACGCATAGAAAGACAACGTTAGTCGTTGTTTACCGGCATCATCGATCATGATGGCTCTTTCTTCTGCGCTTAAAGTGTTATACAGTTGCATGCTATAAACTATTTAAGTTAAGAAAATATTTTTTGAGGTGCAAAGGTATGAAAAAGGTTCAAAGTTGCAAAGGTTTGTTAGGTACAAAGGTACAGAGTAACAAAGGTTCAAAGGTTTTAAGTCTGATAGTATTAAAAACAAAAAAGCACTAAATTAATAGTGCTTTTTTTAAAATCTTTGTACCTCTGTACCTTTGCATCTTTGAACCTTTAATTAGCAATACTCATTAAAAGCATCCTGTAAGTTCTCAGCAATCAATTCAGCAGGGCGGCCTTCGATGTGGTGACGCTCTAACATGTGAACTAATTCTCCGTTTTTGAATAAAGCCATAGATGGCGATGATGGAGGAAAGGGAAACATATGTTGTCTTGCAGCATCAACTGCTTCTTTGTCAACTCCAGCAAAAACTGTAATTAAGTGATCTGGTTTTTTAGCTCCTTCTAAACTCATTTTTGCTCCCGGACGTGCATTTCTTGCAGCACAACCACAAACAGAGTTTACAACAACCAAAGTGGTACCTTCAGCTTTGATAGCGTTATCTACCGCGTCAGCACTATGTAAATCTTGAAAACCTGCAGCAGTCAATTCAGCTTGCATTGGTTTTACCATTTCTTCTGGATACATATTTCTTTATTTTTAAATTTTACTTTTGAACTGCAAAGTTACAAAGTTTAGTCGCAACTACTTAATTTGAAGTATAAAGTTTTGTTATAGTTCGATTGTTATTTACTAAACTTCTTTTGGTACGGATAGGTTTCGTAAACAGTATTGTCTTCATTGATCGAAAATCCCTTTGCAGCATCTTCTCTGGCAACACCCACCAATGCTACTACTTCTTCTTTTGTTTTTCCCTGTTTCAGCCAGCAGATGGCTTTGTAGTATTTGGCATCTGAGAATTCCGGATATATTTTAAGGGCCTTATCAAAAATAGCAATTGCTTCGTCCCATTTTTTAAGTTCATATTTAGCAATTGCCTGATAAAAATAAGCCGTGGGATGTTCTAATTGTTGTCTGTTTTTATAGATGTCATTGACATAATCGTCAAAAAGCTGCTCCGCTTTTTTATATTCATTGAGCTGCAGGTAACAAAGTCCCATATAAAAACCATACGTATGATCCATTCTATAACCGTTGCCATATAGTTTAATGCATTCTTCCAGATCTTTAATCGCGTCTTTATAATTTCTTGAGAAAATACACTTCATAAAACCTCTATACGGTAACCACTCCTGCTTGTTATAGAAAACAGCTTTGTCCAGAAATGCCATTCCGACTTCATACTTTTTACATTTAAAATACGGCATTGCTTTCTGTTGCCATAAATAAGCGACCGTACTGTCTTTTTTCAAGCCCTGATCCAGGCAATCCTGCCATTCGGTCATTTCATAAACATAATTGTGCTTCTCTGCACAATTCGTCAAAAACTCCTCCACTAATGCATCATGTGCTTTGTTTGTCGATACTTGTCCAAAAGACAGAAGAGTAAAAAAGAAACTGAATCCTAAAGTAATATTTTTCAAAGGTTATTGTTTTTGGTTACATTTATCTGAGCGAAAAATAACGCTAAATAACGCTTTTATAAATGGTATTTTAGGGCACTTTAAAATAACTTTAACATCCTGGACAAAAGTGGTTTCTTCATCCAAAAACTTAAAAATCAATTGGGGATTTCCTTTTTTGAATAAGGATGAAAAAATACGGCTTCCCAATTCATTATGACGGTGCAGAATATCCAAAAGCAACAAATCATAAAACCAAAATCTGCTCTTTTGATGAAAAGATGCCATTTTAGAAGAAGGATCATGTTGTAGAAACTGAACTAATGCTGCTGATTTTTTATCGGAATTTTTAAACGTATAACCTGTACTTGCTTTAGTCCAGCCACCGGCTGTGCCGATATTTAAAACCCGTTTGGTATTTTTCTTCCAGAAAGGATAACAGGTCATGGGGATACTGCCCTGCTCCTTTTCGGTAATTTCGTATTGGTCAGCTCCAAGGTTTCTCAGGTAAATCTGAATCTCATTTTCGTATTCTGCTACGGGAAGAAGATTTTCAGAAAACAGCGTATATTCTACTAAGGCTTCGGTTTCAGAAATAGGCAATACGTACATAAAACGTGTGTTCCCTCTTTGCTCTACCGAAAAATCCATAAAAGTGGCCTGATCCGGATGAAAGATTTCGGATTCACTTTTTACAAACCAGCCGACAAAATGCTGCTGTAAAACAGGATATTGGGTTTGATTTAATGCAAAACCTTTGCTATAAATACTGTTGAATAAAGAATCACAGGTATAACAGTTCGCTTCCGTTCCCACAAAAACATGGGTTTCGAGTTCATTGATATCGGTTACTTTTTCATGTAAAAAAGTAATATTGGATTGTTTTGAAATTGTTTCGAGGACAAAATTATAGAAGTCCAATCCGCGAATCTGATTGTACTGATAGGGTTTCAGCACTAAATCACGTTTAAAATTTTCGTTGACAAATAAAGCCGAATCCCATTTTTTAGAGATTATTGAATCCCAAAGTGATTCTTCCTGACCCCAAAAACACCAGGTTCTGTCGTTTGTCTTTTTCGCGTCTTCGTCTAATAATAAAATAGTTTTGCCAGAAAATTTACCGGACACTGCCATTTTATAAACCGTCATCAATGCGGATAGACCTGTTCCGGTAAAAATATAGCTGAAGTGTTTGATTTCTGAAGATTGCATTCCCAAAAATAGCAAATTTTATTCTTTCAATTTTTCTAAAAGAAGGTTAAAATCTTGAGGTCCGAGATAATTACTGTACTGCAAAATGATCTCATTTTTCTCATTCAAAACACATAAAACCGGATACACGATTTGATTGTTTACCGTTCCTAATTGTAACGCCAATTCATGAACACCAACGTTATTGCCCGATGGCTGATATTTAAAAGTCTGATTATTAAAAGTAATAGCTCGTTTTTCCTCAGCATTCAAATCCACAAAATAAAAATCGAGATTCAGTTTCTCAATAATTTTCTGATTTTTAAAAGTGGTATTTTTCATTCTCTGGCAAAACTGACACCAGTCGGTATGAATAAAAACAATTATTTTTCTCTTTTGAATGTGGTGTAAGCTATCGACTTCCTCAAAAGACCGCGCTTTGAGCTGGCAGAATCCTGTTGCAGTAATTCCTAAAAAGAAAAGTATTAAAGTTAGTTTTTTCATTTGGTTTGTTTTTTTTGCTACTCCCGATAGCTATCGGGAGTGGCAAAAATATTTATCTCAAAGTATATCTTAACCCAAAAAACCCGCGTATGGTCTGATTTTGCCCGTACACGTAAGTCGTGTCAAAAGTTAACCCATACGGATTATCCGGAGTATCGACTATTTGGCCTTTTGGAATCACGTTACCCCTCATACCAATAGCGGTCCCATCGGAAGTCTGCACGTTTTTGTCAAAAGGGTCATTGGTTCTTGAAATCAGAAACGGATTATTTTGTTTGGGTGTAAAATTCAGCAAGTTCTTGATTCCGCCGTAAAGCTCAAAATTCTTCCATCCAAAATAGGTAAACTGAATATTCTGAATACTGTACCAGGGCGATTTCGGACTTCTTGGATCTAAATCGCTCAGCAAAGGCAGTTTCATTGGGCTATAGACATTACCGGTATAATCCAGCAATAAGTTCATCGAATCTATCTTATAGGATACACTCCAGGTCGATGTGAATTTCTCGGTTAAAAAAGGCGTTTGGGAAACTCCGTTTTCCACATTTTTGTTGTCCAGAACAGTCGCCCCGACTATAAACTTCAATCCTGACGGAAAATTCAGGTCTACATTCGTGCTGATTCCCTGACTTAACGCATAACCATTGATATTGTCGTAAATAATTTTATTCGGATCCGTGATATAATCGGATATAATTTTGTTACTGAATCGCGTATAAAAAGCCGTAGTTTCAATTCCGATAAACGTTCCGTTGGTAAAGTTTATTTTCTGGATATAATTCAGATTCACATTCACCGATTGTTCCGGTTTTAGATCACTTTTAATGACCACATCTCTCGAACCGGTAAGTGCTGCGTGATCTTCGGTGAATAAATTTACGACGCGAAATCCCGTTCCCGCGTTCAGGCGGAAAATGGTATTATCATTCTTTTTCCAACGGTATGCCACTCGTGGTGTATAAATAGAACCGTGAATCGAATTGTAATCATAACGCATTCCCAGCAGCACCTGACTTTTGGGCGACAGCGTAATTTCATCCTGAACAAAAATTCCCGGCAGCCAGGTATTTTCGGCTGCTTTTGTGGCAGCGGTATTATCGTCGTAATACGAATATCGGGTTGCCATTCCGGCAAGGAAATCATTTCGGCCAATTTTCTTATCCCAGGTCAGTTGCAGAAAACCAATTTTCTGATTGGCGATATACGAAGTAGTTCCGTAGCGACTGTCCTGATAATGCACGTTTCCGGAAAACGAAAGCATCAGTTTTTCCTGAAAAGGCAATTGGTAACTTCCAATCAGTTCCCCTCTTTTAGTATAAATACTTTCGCCGTAAATTTGATCCCCGCCCCGGTACTTCTTCTCCCAACGGACGTCCCCACCCCAGCGGTCTTCATACATTCCGCGTGCTGCGATCGTAAACAAACGGTTATTCCCTCGTAAAAAGCTCCATTTATTAAAAACCGAAATCCTTTCCGACAGTGTTACATCCGTAAAACCATCTTTATCTTTATCTACAACCTCATTGTAATTAAAGTAATTGATTCCCAAAAGTGTTGTTGCTTTTTTCGATGGATTGAATTTCATTCCCAAATCTACATTTGTTTCCAGATAAGTGGTTGAAAAAACATCAGCAGAAAATAGCGGCGCATTTGTTGGATTTTTGGTAATAATATTAATGAGCCCGCCAACCGCCTCACTTCCGTACAAAGAAGAAGCAGGACCTTTTACAATTTCGATGCGTTCCACCAGAGAATTCGGAATTCCTGACAATCCATATACCGTTGAAAGGCTGCTCACAATGGGCATTCCGTCAATCAAAACCAGCGTATAAGGCCCTTCAAGTCCGTTAATGTGAATATCACCCGTATTACAGACACCGCAATTGAGCTGCGGCCGGACACCATTTATGTTTTGAAGCGCTTCATAAATACTCGGCGTTGGGTTTTTCTTAAAGAAGACCGGCGAATAAACCTCAACCGGAACAGCACTTTCCAGTCGTTTTACGGCTTTCAAAGTTCCGGAAACGACCACTTCATTGAGT
This sequence comes from Flavobacterium cupreum, assembly GCF_003996965.1. GTDB lineage: Bacteria > Bacteroidota > Bacteroidia > Flavobacteriales > Flavobacteriaceae > Flavobacterium > Flavobacterium cupreum. Next base: position 7,119 of record NZ_QWDM01000005.1, read on the forward strand.
TGATTTTCGTTATCCGTCAATTCAAAATTATAGGATTGAAGAGAATCTTTCACCACTTCTATCTTCTTTTTCAAAGTCTGAAAACCCATTTGAGAAACCTGGATGGTATAATTTCCAACAGCAACATTTTCTAATCTGTAATATCCTAAACTATCCGTCACCGTTTTATATTTTGTTCCTGTTAAATGAACGTTTGCCAACTGCAATTTATGGCCATCTCCGGAGATAAATCCGGATAGAACTGCAGTTTCCTGTGCAAACGAATATTGTATACCAAACAAAAGCAAGATCAAAAATAGTTTTTTCATTATTTTAAAATTAAATTTAGACAAAACTAAAAATTAAATTTGACAAATATGGTTTAGAACGCTAAAAATATTTAAACGTTTTCTAATTCAATGGATTGTGGTTGTTATTGCCACAGATTTCAAGGATTAAAAAGATTAATCATTTCAATTCGTGAAATCTGTAGCAAAAAAAAGATAGCTATACAAATGATTCGTCAATAAGTTCTTTATTGATCATCGCTCCGGCTAAAGATCCTGATGAAACTGCCATCGCAACTGATCTTGCCTGAATATGGCAATCACCGCTGGCATACACTCCCGGAGCCGTAGTTTTCTGAAAAGCATCGACTTTCAGTAAACCCTGTTCCGTTAATTCACAGCCTAAAGATTCCGGTAAAGGGCAATGTTGCTGAAAAGGTGCCTTAAAATAAATAGCTTTTACTGCTATTTTGGACTGATTTTGAAAGATGATTTGTCTAACATTCCCATTTTCATGGTCGATGGCAGCGATTTCTTCTTCAATAATTTCAACTTTATGTTTCTTCAGGATTTGAGTTTGTTCTAAACTTAAAGTTGATCTTCCATTTGTGATCAGTCGCAGGTCTTTGGTCCAGTTCGAAATCATTTTTGCATATTCAAAACCCATATCACCATTGGCAATAATGGCCGTTTTCTCAGTTTTTACTTCATAGCCATGACAGTAGGGACAATGTATAACTGATATACCCCAACATTCTGCAAAACCCGGAATTTCCGGAAGCAAATCTTTTACACCGGTGGCGAACAGGACTTTTTTAGAAGTGAATTGTTTTCCGGATTCGGTTTTAATTTCAAATCCGTTTTCAGTCCTGATAGCGCTTACTGCCAATCCATTATAAAACTGAACCGTATTGTAAAAATCCACCTGCACTTTCGCTTTAGCCGAAATAACAGCTGGTTTTTCGCCATCTTGTGTAATAAAATTATGCGAATGTGGCGTTTGTCGGTTACAAGGCAGGCCACTGTCAATAACCAGCACGTTTCGTAAAGAACGCCCCAGACTCATTGCTGCCGAAAGTCCGCTGTAACTTCCTCCAATGATAATAACTTCAAAATTTGTTTGTTGTGTCATGATTTTTTATTTTTTTATGTGATTGATAATTTAGAAAATGGCCAATGATCATTCCGATACCGCCAATAAAAATGAGGTCGAGATGAATTTCGAAAAAAAGTTCACTCAAAACACTAATCCAAATCAATGACATTGAAATAAGGAGAATACTTGCGGTTAACAGATTTGATTTTTTAATAATTTTGAGAATTGAAAATAAGCCAATGCTGGCAAAAGTCAAGTCAATAAAAGGACTGTGACTTAATCCTAAAGGCAGAATGGTAAGCAACGGAAAGACCAAACAATGCACCAGACAAATGGTTGCACTGGAAATTCCTAAAATATCGTAAACCGGTGTTGTCTTTTCCTTCATTTCTTGTATATTTGATTAATGCAATTAAGTTGCAAATATACATGAAAATAAGTATCGCAACTATGTTGCAATAATATAATTTAATTCATTTAGTATGAAAACCACAAGGAACACTACAGCAAAGACGGCCGTTACAGAGATTCTTAGCAAATCTAAAACTGCTCTTTCACATTCCGAAATATATAAATTAACAGCTGATTTATGCAATCGTGTTACAATTTACAGGATATTGGATCGACTGGTGAATGATGATATTGTACATAAAATCGTTGACCTTGATGGTACGGTCAAATATGCAAAATGCCATCATTCGCATCCGGTAACGATACACAATCATGCCCATTTCAGCTGCGAAAATTGTCACGAGATTACATGTCTGGAAAGTGTGAAGCCCAGTTACATTATTCCGCACAACTATAAAGTTACCGACATCAATTTTACGTTATCAGGATTGTGTCCGAATTGTTTAAATTCTAACATTTAAGTTTTAGACTTGCCTAAAAATATTGTTGCACGAATATAATTTATACTTATATTTGTTGAAACAACATTTCTACAATGACCAAATCTCTAGAAGAAGTTCACCAATCGGTTGCAACAGAGCATAAAAAAACAGGATTCAGAAAAATATTAGCCTTTTTAGGTCCGGCCTATTTAGTAAGTGTAGGATATATGGATCCCGGAAACTGGGCGACAGACATTGCCGGAGGCAGCCAGTTCGGTTATTCTTTGCTTTGGGTTTTGTTAATGAGTAATTTAATGGCTTTATTGCTTCAAAGCTTAAGTGCCCGTCTGGGAATCGTAACACAAAGAGATTTAGCACAAGCTTCCCGCGAAACGTACTCGAAGTTTATCAATTACATCCTGTACTTCCTGGCTGAAATTGCGATTGCAGCCTGTGATCTGGCCGAAGTGTTAGGAATGGCCATCGGAATCAATCTTCTTTTTGATATTCCGCTGATCGAAGGCGTTTTGATTACGGTTTTGGATACTTTCTTATTACTCTTCCTCATTAACAAAGGCATACGTAAAATGGAGGCTTTTATAATTGTTCTCGTAGCGATTATTGGATTTTCATTTATTTTCGAAATGATTTTTGCAGAACCGGAGCTTGATAAAGTGCTGTACGGACTTATTCCTTCCATGCCGAATTCTGCTGCTTTGTATATTGCTATCGGGATTATTGGTGCAACGGTAATGCCTCACAATTTATACTTACACTCCTCATTAGTACAGACCCGTAAATTCGATCGTACTCCTGCGGGAATCAAACAAGCTTTGAAATACAATTTTATAGATTCTACTATAGCTTTAAACCTTGCGTTTTTCGTCAATGCCGCCATTTTGATTCTGGCCGCAGCCACATTTTATAAAAACGGAATGTTTGAAGTTGCCGAAATACAGGATGCCCATCAATTTTTACAACCCTTACTGGGAACAAAATGGGCACCGATTTTATTTGCGGTGGCCTTAATTGCTGCAGGACAAAGTTCTACGGTAACAGGAACGTTAGCCGGACAAATTGTAATGGAAGGGTACCTGAATTTACGCATACAGCCCTGGGTACGAAGAATCATAACCCGTTTAATTGCCATTGTACCCGCCGTTATCGTGATTTTGATCTATGGCGAAAGCGTTACCGGGAAATTATTGATTCTGAGTCAGGTTATTTTAAGTTTACAGTTGGGTTTTGCGATTATTCCGCTGATTCATTTTGTGAGCGATAAAACCAAAATGAAAGGTTTCCATATTTCTCGAATCACCCAGGTCGTGGCCTGGATTATTGCTTTGATTATTGTTTCGCTAAATGCGAAATTGGTTTATGACGAAATTACTTCCTGGCTGGAAAGTGCCAGTCACCCGCTGATTCTTTGGTTTACCGTGGTTCCGCTTGCTTTTGGATTTTTAGCTTTGCTCCTTTATATAATTGCAAAACCTTTTATCGCAAGGGCCAAATCAGATATTGAGAATCATTCCCCTCATCATTTAAAACTACAATATTCCCCAAGAGAAACGTACAGCAAGAAAAACATAGCCATTTCTGTAGATTTTTCCAAAGCCGATGAAGCGGCGCTAAACAATGCCTTTGAACTGGGCGGAATTGACGCGCAATACACCTTAATTCATATTGTAGAAACTGTTGGTGCGTTAATGTACGGTGGACATGTGGACGATCACGAAACCACGATCGATGAAAAATTATTATTAGAATACAAAGAAATGCTTTCGCAGAAGGGCTTCAGAATCGAAACCGAACTGGGTTTCGGAAAACCCAATACCGTGATTCCGAAGATTATCAACGCCGGTAATTTTGATGTTTTGGTCATGGGAACCCACGGCCACACCGGACTAAAAGATATTTTATTTGGAACAACCGTAGACAAATTGAGACATAAAATTTCAATACCTTTGTTGATTGTTAAAAGATAGATGCAAAGTGCCAGAGTGACAAAGGTACAAAGGTTTAGAAACTATGAGCCTTTGTACCTTTGCAACTTTGAACCTCAAAAAATAAAAAATGACTTTTTCAGAAGAAAATTATCTAAAATCGATATATCACCTTACGACTTCCAACGATTCGGAAGTAAGTACGAACGCTATTGCAGAAATGATGGAAACGAAAGCTTCCTCGGTTACGGATATGCTTAAAAAGCTGGCGGAGAAAGATTTGGTTCATTATAAAAAGTATCAGGGAGTCTCCCTGACAGAAAATGGCAAACTTGCCGCAAAAATGATTGTTCGAAAACATCGTTTATGGGAAGTCTTTTTGGTTGAAAAATTAAATTTCTCCTGGGATGAGGTTCACGATATCGCCGAACAGCTCGAACACATTAAATCAGAGCAATTGATTAACCGACTGGATGATTTCTTGGGAAATCCAACCGAAGATCCGCATGGGGATCCGATTCCGGATGCGAATGGAAGAATCGTTAAGATCGAGAAATACCTGCTTTCTGAATTAAATGAAGGGCAAACCGGAGTTTGTGTCGGTGTAAAAGATACTTCTTCAGAGTTTTTGAAGTATCTGGACAAACAGGAAATTGCTTTGGGATCAAAAATCGAATTTATTTCAAAAGAGTCATTCGATTTATCGTTACGAATAAAAGTGGATAGCAGAGAACTGTGTATTTCTAATAAAATCGCTTCGAATTTGTTTGTGAAGCTGGTTTAGAGAGTTGTTTCACGGAGATTCGCGAAGGATTATACAGAGAATCACAAAGATTTTATCTTTTTGTCAGACTTAGCGAAGTCGAATGCAGCTTTGTGGAGTTACTTCGCCGGAATCCGACTTCGCTAAGTCTGACAAACCAGGTGCTCTCTAGCCCCGATAGCAGTGGAAATCCTTTTGTGGCGTGGTTCGCCACAAAAGATTGAAACGGATAGCGGGATTAGCTCCTACAACCAATCCTGGTATTAAACAATGCCCTTCTCGATCATTTCAAGCATTACGGGTGAAGCATTTTTAAAGGTCGGCTCTTGTTCGATAATACTTCCTGCATTCTTTTTGTTTACTTTAAAAGTCACATCATTGTCTGTTGTAAACAACAAAGCGGTCAAAAACGGATTTTTAATGTAAGTTCCCAACACCAATAGTGCTTCGTCTAAAGTGTGAATGCTTTCTGTTTCTTCGGTTTTATAACGGGTCGTCAGTGAAATTGAATAGGTGTTATCTTCATTTAATACCAAACGAAAATAGATGTTTTTGATTTCGGTATCTCCAATCGTTTTGGCCAGAGTGAGTTTGGCAAAAGTGCCGGCTTGGATGCTTTCTTTGACGCGTTCGCAAAAAAGAGCAAATATAGGTTCGTACATTTTTTTAGGTTCTAAGGTTCTGAGATGCTAAGGTTCTAAGTTTTTTAATCTTTGAGCAATTTTGTGTTAATCCAATCGCAAGGTTCGCTAAGTTTTTAATTTCCTTGTGCCCTTTGCGTAATACCTTGCGAACTTTGCGGTTAAAAAAAATTATTTTCCTGTAAATTCAGCTTTGCGTTTTTCAAGGAATGCTGTTGTTCCCTCTTTAAAATCCTGAGTTCCGAAGCATTTTCCGAAAGATTTTATTTCAGTTTCAAAACCATCTTTTCCATCTTTGTAGTTGGCATTAATGGATTTTATTGCTCTGCTGATGGCAAAGGGGGCATTTTTAATAATCTTTTGTGCAATTCCTTTTGTAAAATCCAAAAGTTCAGCGGGAGCTGTCACATGATTGACCAGACCGTATTGTTTAGCTTCTTCTGCCGAAATCATGGCTGCCGTCATAATCATTTCCATCGCACGGCCTTTACCTACTAACTGAGGCAAACGCTGTGTTCCTCCGTAACCCGGAATAAGTCCCAAAGTTACTTCCGGCAATCCCATTTTAGCATTGTCTGAAGCCACTCTGAAATGACAGGCCATTGCCAGTTCTAATCCACCGCCCAGTGCAAAACCATTAACGGCAGCAATTACGGGTTTCTTTAAATTTTCAATGAAGTCGAATAGTGATTCTTGTCCTTCAGCTGCTAACATTGCACCTTCAACAACGGTATAATTGGCAAATTCCGAAATATCGGCTCCGGCTACAAATGCTTTTTCGCCACTTCCGGTAATGATAATCACGCGAACGTCATCATTTTTCCCTAACATTTTTATGGCCTTACTCAGGTCGCTGATTGTCGCTTTGTTCAGAGCGTTTAGTTTGGCAGGTCTGTTTATTGTTACGGTTGCAATTTTTTCTTCAATTGAGATCAAAAGATTTTCGTAGTTCATAACGCTGTTTTTATGAGTTGGTGATCGGTAATGAAACTGTGAATGTGGTTCCTTTTCCGTAAGTTGATTCAAAGGTAATTGTTCCTTTGTAATTTTCGATGATGTTTTTTATAATTCCGAGTCCAAGACCCATTCCACTTGTTTTGGTGGTAAACTTTGGCTCAAAAATGCGGCTTGTATCCAGTTTCTGAATTCCGATTCCGTTGTCTTTTACGGCAATTTCAACGTTATTATTCCTGCGTTTCACCGTTACGACAATCGATTTATGAAACTGGCTTTCCGGAATGGCCTGGGTGGCATTTTTAACCAGGTTGGTAATAATACGGATCAATTGCGTACGATCCATTTTGGAGATGATATTTTCTTCTTCGCTTTCAAAAACAATATAGTCTTCATTGAAAATATCCAGGGAAAGTTCGACCACTTCAACCACATTTAAGGTTTCGTTCTGTTGGGCCGGCATCGAGGCAAAATTCGAAAACGCCGAAGCCACCGCTGTCATGGTATCAATCTGCTGAATTAACGTTTCGGAATAATCGTTTAATTTCTGTTTTACATCGGGGGCAGTCGGATCAAATTTTCGCTGAAAACTCTGCACTGTCAGACGCATTGGCGTAAGCGGATTTTTAATTTCGTGGGCTACTTGTTTCGCCATTTCACGCCAGGCTTCCTCACGTTCGCTCTGGGCCAGTTTGACCGCACTGGTTTCGAGTTTATCCACCATTCCGTTGTAGGCTTTAATCAGGAAATTGACTTCTTTACTATTCGCTTCCAGAACAATTTTCTCGTTTTTCTGATCCAGATTGGTTTCTTCGAGTCGGTCTGAAATTGTTTTTAAGGACTTGGTGATATAAGTCGAAAGGAAATAAGCCAGGGCAAAAGCAACCAAAAGCATGAAGGAATATACCTGACTTAAACGGATCAAAAACGTATTCAATTCGTTGTCATAATATCCGTCATCTTCCAAATACGGGAGATTTAAAATCCCAAGCGGTTTGAACTTTTCATCTTTAATCAGACTGTAAGAGGATCTGTTTTTTACCCCGTCGATCGTCTTAATATCTACAAAACGCTTTTCAATGGAAGACCGCACCAGTTTCAGAATGTACTCCGGAATGGGCGGCGGTGCTTTGTCGACGGCAAAAGATTCCTTGGAAGATTTGAGCAGTTTCCCGTCAAGGCTGTAAATATTAATTTCTATTTTATGGATCTGGGCCAGCTCGTGGATTTTATCTTTAAAAATCAAATCCAGATTTCCGGTCTTCAGCGGATAGGTCGTGGTAGACAGCACATAGTTAATGTGTTCCTTTACCGCGTTTTCCTTGCGTTCGAGTCGTTCCTGATGGTATTCCTTGGCTTCGTTTTTAAATTGAATAATCGAAATGGAAGCCAGTAAAAAAGATGCCACAACAATCAATACAATCATCGACAGGAAAATCCTGGTACGCAAGGAAAGCATCGACATTTTGAAGTTGTTCAACATAGTTTTAAGTTATGAATTATAAGTTATGAGTTATGCGTCATAAACTTACAACTCATAACTCAAAACTCATAACTATTTTTTCTCTCTAATTCTCTTATAAAACCTAAAGCCCAGCATAATGATAATGGAGAACAAAAAGATTCCGATTACACCATAAATCCAGTTGATGGCGCTTTTTAAAACCACTAAAAAAACAACTGCGAATAATATTATCGTGGCGCCTTCATTCCATAAACGCATAAAATTGTTGGAATATTTCACCTCATCATTTTGCAATTGTTTGAAAATCTGATGGCACTTGGCATGGTACAAATACAGTAAAAAAACGAAACACAATTTTACATGCATCCACGGCATTTTAAGCCAGGCGTTTCCCAGATCAGTAAAAAGCAGCATCCAAAAAGCAAAAATACTGGCCAAAACCGCAGAGGGCCAGGTGATGATGTACCACAAACGATACGTCATTATTTTGTATTGCACCTGCAGAATTTCTTTTTCCGGAGATGGTTTTTCGCTGGCTTCAATTTGGTACACAAACAAACGTACAATATAAAATAACCCGGCAAACCAGGTGATTACAAAAATAAGATGCAGTGATTTTAAGTAGTTATAATATTCCATTGTTATTTGTTTCAAGTTTCAGGTTTCAGGTTTTTTTCCAAAGTTGATTATAACTTGAAACCTTAAACAACTATTATTTCGAACACAACTTATGTCCATCATAAAGTCTTTACTCTTTACTCTTTATTCTTTACTCTTTATTCTATTTTCTATTTTCTATCTTCTATTCAGCCCAGTCGTTAATCCAGTTACTAACGGTCTGACACCATTCGTCGCCGTCATTCAGACAAGGAACAGCCAGGAATTGTTCGCCTCCTTTGGCCTCAAAATCTTCTTTGGCTCGCATGGCGATTTCTTCCAGTGTTTCCAGACAATCCGAAACGAAAGCCGGTGTTACGACAGCCAGATTTTTGATTCCTTTTGCCGGCATTTTATCAATTTCAATGTCGGTATAAGGCTCCAGCCATTTATCTCCTGCTAATCTGGATTGAAAAGTCAGACTGTATTTGTCTTTAGGAAGGCCTAGTAATTTCACCACCTGTTTTGTTGTTTCATAACATTGGTGGCGGTAACAAAAATCATGTGCCGCAGATGGAGTATTACAACAAGAACCGTCAATTTTACAATGCGATTTGGTGACATCTGTTTTACGGATATGGCGCTCCGGGATTCCGTGATACGAAAACAATAAATGATCGTAATCAAATCCTGCTAAATGTTTCTGAATGGAATCGGCCAGGTTTTTAATATAATCGGGTTTATTGTAAAAAGCAGGAACATCCGTAAAAGTCATTTGCGGAAATTTCTTCTTTCTGATTTCTTCAGCCTTAACCAGAATAGTCAAGGTCGAAGCCATCGCATATTGCGGATATAAAGGAAAAAGCATTACTTCGGTAACTCCTTTATCATGTAATTCCTGAAGTCCTTTTTCAATTGTCATGCTTCCGTAACGCATGGCCAATGCAACGGGTACATTTACCAACGGCTGCACTTTCTTCTGCATTCTTTCGGAAAGAACAACTAATGGAGAGCCTTCATCCCACCAGATTTTTGCATAAGCGTGTGCTGATTCTTCGGGTCTTTTTCTCAGAATGATACCTCTGACTAATAAAGCCCTCAATAAATACGGAACGTCAATCACGTATTTATCCATTAAAAATTCGTCTAAATACGGTTTTACGTCTTTTGCGGTTGGACTTTCGGGAGATCCCAGATTTACTAATAATACGCCTTTCATTATGTTATTTTGCTTTAGGCTTTAAGCTTTGGGCTTTAAGCATTTAATTTGTTTATAAAAATTTCGTCAAAAGTATCGTATAGCACTTTTTAGAAATATGATAATTATTACTTTTTATTTATTGTGAAATATCTAAAATCGATTTACTAAGTAGTTGCTCGCAGATTTTGCAGATTAAGCAGATTGCTAATTCGTGCCCATTCGTGAAATTCGTGGCAAACAAAACTTAAACATTCGTATTAATCGACATCAGGTATTTTTTTGGAGTTGTGGCAAATTTTTTCTTGAATGCCGCAATGAAGTGACTTCCGGTGCTGTAGCCTATTTTCAATCCTACTTCATTTACATTGTAGGAGCCGCTGTCGAGCAGTTTTCTGGCGAAATCCATTTTATAATCAAACAGAAAACCATAAACGGTATCGCCGTAAATTTGTTTAAAACCCATTTTCAGTTTCTTCAGAGTCAGGCCAATTTCATCAGCCAGTTCCTGCAAACCCGGTGGCTCGGCCATATTGGCGATAACGATTTCTTTGGCTTTTCGAATCTTTAAAACATTATCCTCATCAATCAAAAACGGACATTGTTCTGCATTGGGATCTTCGGTTCTGTTAAAATACAAACTCAGCAATTCGTATCCTTTTCCTTTATAATAAAGGTTTTTTATAGACGGATGCAGATTATAATGAAACAGCTGACTCAAAACAATTGCCATGGACGGACTGATATTTCCTTCGTTATAATACTTTTTGTCTTTATTATCAGGACTTAAAAAAGTAATATAATCGGCTTCAGCAGAAAACAACGCGTGAAATTTCTTAATCGAAACAATGACAGAAATCACCCAGGAATTCGGAGCGAGTTCCAGATTCAGCGGTAATTCTTTCTGTGGATTGTACAAAAGCAATGATTTTTCTTCTTTCAGATCCAGTGCATAAGTGCCCTGATTGAACAAGAATTTGGCATTCCCTTTTATCCCGAAGTGAAACTGTATCAGGCCACTACCCACTTCATGCTGTCCAAAAAAAGGTTCTGAACTGTCGTTTTGAAAGCGGATGAGTGTAAAGTCGTCTTCAATTTTTATAATTTCCTGAGAACTCATAGCGATATTTTTTTGAAAGATAAATGAAGTGAAAAGCAAAATGTTATTTAGAATGACTCTAAACAAAACATTTCTAACAACTTGATTTTGCTACAAAAATAATGCTTTTTGCCTAAAAACAGACGTTTAGAAATAAAAAATCATGTAGCGACACAAAAAGTACTTTGAGCGTTACTTTTATAAAAGCTATAATGATAATTTTGTTGCACTTTTATGAAAGTGGATTTATGGAAAACAATAACATACCGAAACATCTTTATTTTTACTCAGTTGGTCTGAGTTACAAAAAAGCCGATGCTGAGGTAAGAGGTAAATTTAGTCTGGATGCAATTGCAAAAACGCGTTTGCTGGAACAGGCTAAAACGGAAGGGATAGAAAGCTTGATTGTAACTTCGACCTGCAACAGAACTGAAATTTATGGTTTTGCAGAACACCCATTTCAACTAATTAAATTAATATGCGACAACAGCAACGGTTCTGTTGATGCCTTCCAGAAAGTTGGTTTTGTTTATAAAAATCAGGAAGCGATCAATCATATGTTTCGCGTTGGAACAGGATTAGACAGTCAGATTCTTGGTGACTTCGAAATTATTTCCCAAATCAAAACCTGTTTTGCACATTCAAAATCAATGAATCTGACCAATACTTTTTTAGAAAGACTGGTGAATGCGGTAATTCAGGCGAGTAAAAAAATCAAAAACGAAACGGAAATCAGTTCAGGAGCCACTTCGGTTTCTTTTGCTTCTGTACAATACATCCTTAAGAACGTTGAGGATATCAGCAATAAAAACATCTTACTGTTCGGCACCGGAAAAATCGGAAGAAATACCTGCGAAAATCTGGTAAAACATACCAAAAACGAACACATTACCTTAATAAACAGAACCAAGGACAAAGCAGAGAAATTAGCCGGAAAACTGAATCTGATTGTTAAAGACTACTCGGAATTACACCTTGAATTACAAAAAGCAGATGTTGTGGTTGTAGCAACGGGCGCCCAAAACCCGACGGTTGACAAAGCTATTTTAAATCTTAAAAAACCTTTACTGATTTTAGATTTATCGATTCCGAAAAATGTAAATGAAAATGTAGAAGAATTAGAAGGCGTGACTTTGATCCACATGGATTATTTGTCTCAATTGACAGATGAAACCCTTGAAAACCGCAAAAAACATATTCCGGCCGCTGAAGCAATCATTGAAGAAGTAAAGGAAGAATTTGTAACCTGGACCAAAGGAAGAAAATTTGCTCCTACCATCAATGCTTTAAAGGAAAAACTGAACGATATAAAGAATTCAGAATTAAATTTCCAAAGCAAAAAAATTGCTGGCTTTAATGAGGAACAGGCTGAAATTATCAGCGCGCGAATCATTCAAAAAATAACTACACATTTCGCCAATCACTTAAAAGACGACGATACCATGGTCGATGAAAGCATCGAATGGATTGAGAAAGTATTCAAAATAAAAGCATCTTAAATCATACAATTTTTTACCATGTAAATTATTTAAATTATTATAAGCGCAATGCTTAAATGAACTTAAATAACTTCTATGGTGAGAAAAAAAATAAAAATGGCTGAAAAAATAATTAGAATTGGAACCCGCGACAGCGAACTGGCACTTTGGCAAGCACATAATGTTGAAAAACAACTAAACGATTTGGGTTATAAAACCGAAATTATAGCTGTAAAATCAACAGGTGATATAATTCTGGACAAGCCTCTTTACGAACTTGGCATTACAGGAATTTTCACCAAAACACTCGACATTGCCATGATTAATGGTGAGGTAGACATTGCCGTTCACTCGATGAAAGACGTTCCGACAGCTTTACCAAAAGGTATTGTTCAGGCAGCAGTTCTGGAAAGAGCAAATGTTCTCGATATTTTGGTTCACAAAGGAAATCCTGACTTTACTAACCAGCCAAGTACAATTGCAACAGGAAGCCTGCGCCGTCAGGCACAATGGTTTAATAAATATCCGAATCATACTGTCGTTGATTTACGCGGAAATGTAAACACCCGCATGCAAAAATTACAGGACAACAACTGGGATGGAGCTGTTTTTGCTGCTGCAGGCCTGGAACGCATAAACCTGAAACCGGAAAATTATATCAACTTAGACTGGATGATTCCGGCACCGGCACAGGGAGCGATGCTTGTTGTGGCTATGGAAAACGACAATTATACGCTGGATGCCTTATCACAGCTCAATCATATTGAAACGGAAATCTGTACGTACATTGAACGTCAGTTTCTACGAACTTTAGAAGGCGGCTGTACAGCACCAATCGGAGCATTGGTAAATTATAATGAAGACGAGGATACCCTTCACTTTCAAGGCGTTTTGCTTTCTGTTGACGGAAAACAAAAGCTTGAAATTGACAAAACAGTTGCCATTGAAGAATGGAAAAAACTGGGATTCTTCGCTGCTCAGGAAATCCTGAACAATGGCGGAGCCGAATTGATGCAATCTATTAAAGAATCCCTGAAAAAATAATGGCCAAACCAATTCAAATAGTAGCTACAAAAAAGCTGTCGGGCGAACAAAAACAAGCATTGGCAAAAGTCAATATTGAAGTTGTTGAAGCTGATTTTATTCAGACCCAAAACAAACCTTTCGAATTAAAAGACCTCAACGAAAACCTGATTTTTACGAGTCAGAATGCCGTTCACAGCGTTTTATCTAATCCGGAATCAGAAAAACTGAAAAGTAAAAATGTTTTTTGCGTAGGCTTAAAAACAAAGATTCTTTTATCGGAGAGCGGCTTTAATGTTGTAGCTTATACTGGTTATGCTTCTGATTTAGCCGAAATTATCACCTTGATTTACCGCAATGAAAGCTTTACTTTTTTCAGCGGTAACCTTCGCAGGGAAACTTTGCCGCAAGCACTGAAAGAGGCTGATGTGAAATTTAATGAAATTCAGGTTTATGATACTTCATTAACGCCTCAGAAAATAAAAACAGCACCGGATGCCATTCTGTTTTTCAGCCCTTCCGGCGTTGAAAGTTATTTAAAAGAGAATATCATAAAGAAAGAAAAATGCTTCTGCATTGGAGAAACCACCGCAGACGCTTTAGAAAAAATCACCAAAAACATTATCATTGCAGATCAGCCAACGGTTGAAGATGTAATTGAAGATGTAATTGAGGAATACAAATAAGTAAAGCCATAAGCCTTAGGCAGTAAGCCATAAGCGAAAAAATAAAGACAAACAAAGCTTAAAGCCTAAAGCTTAAAGCCTAAAGCAAAAAAAACAATGTTAAAAAACGACCTATTTTTAAAAGCACTAAAAGGAGAAACTGTTCAGCGACCGCCAGTATGGATGATGCGTCAGGCAGGAAGATATTTACCTGAATTCATCGCTTTGCGTGATAAGTATGATTTTTTTACCCGTTGCCAGACTCCGGAATTAGCTGCTGAAATTACCGTACAGCCTATTCGCAGAATTGCTCCGGATGCCGCAATCCTTTTCTCGGATATTCTGGTTGTCCCTCAGGCAATGGGAATTGAAGTTTTAATGAAAGAGAATTTCGGTCCGTTTCTTCCAAATCCTATTCGTACCACGGCTGATGTTGAAGGCGTTTATGTACCGGACATTCAGGAAACCTTAGGATATGTAATGGATGCCATTAAACTGACTAAAGAAATGCTGAACGACGAAGTACCGTTAATTGGTTTTGCCGGTTCGCCATGGACGATTTTCTGTTATGCCGTTGAAGGAAAAGGATCTAAAAGTTTTGATACTGCCAAAGGATTCTGTTTTTCCAATCCGATAGCAGCCCACACTTTATTGCAAAAAATTACAGACACCACCATTTTATACCTAAAAGAAAAAGTAAAAGCAGGCGTTGATGCTGTTCAGATTTTTGATTCCTGGGGAGGAATGCTTTCTCCGGTAGATTATCAGGAATTCTCCTGGAAATACATCAACCAGATCGTTGAAGCGTTGGCCGATCACGCTCCGGTTATTGTTTTCGGAAAAGGATGCTGGTTTGCTTTGAATGAAATGGGTAAAAGTAAAGCTTCGGCTTTGGGTGTTGACTGGACTTGTTCGGCCAGAAATGCCCGTTATTTATCGGGTGGAAACATTACGCTTCAGGGAAATTTTGATCCTTCAAGATTGCTTTCCCCTATTCCAACTATCAAAAAAATGGTTCATGAAATGATCGACGAATTCGGAAAAGACAAATATATCGTAAATTTAGGCCACGGAATTTTACCAAACATCCCTGTAGACCATGCCAAAGCATTTATTGACGCGGTGAAGGAATACGGGCAATAGTATTTAGTTTTAAGTCAACGATTGGCTTTCCTGCAAGGTTTCCAAAACCTTGTAGATATAAATAAGTTACTAGTAGCGGTAAAGAATACCTACAAGGCTTTGGAAACCTTGCAGGAAACGTAACAAACGAAAAATGTTAAACAAAGGCCTAAGAGACGACGAAAGCGTCAGAATTGACAATGTCCTGAAAACATTGCGTGCTCTTGATTTTGTACCTCAGCCTTTAACCGATGATAAAAAATTTGAGGTTGAAAATCAGTTAAAAGAATTTGGTTTAGACATTGAAAGTTTAGTAGAATATCAAAATGAAGAATTGATTACACTATTAGTTCGATGTCATTTAGATTTTAATCAATTAGAGCAATTTGCTGATTTTTTAATGGAATTTTCAAAAGTGGAAAATTATAATTTTGAAGATAAAGCTTTAGCTATTTACCAATATATACAGCGAGAAAGCAACATTTTTTCTTTTGCAGTAAATACTAAAATCGCTTCTGCTAAAAACAAATAAAAATGAGTTTTACAGATTGGAAAACAGACCGTATTGAGCATATTCTTCCCGAAGAATTCTACAGTTTAATTGATAAGAATAAAAATCATATTGCAAAAACTTTCCCGGTAACACTTGCCAATACTGATGCTCTGAAGAAAGCAGAAAATTTCCTGAAGGTTAGTCTTGACAAAGAAAAAAACAAAGAAGGATTTTATTTTTACGCCAGAGATTTGACAAACAATACCTTAATTGGTTATTTATGTGTAAAAACGATCGATTATCGTATTTCCAAATGTGAATTGGGTTATTTTATTGACGAAGATTTTCAGGGAAAAGGAATTACATCAAAAATGGTTTCGGAGGCACTTGCTTTTTGTTTCAATGAATTAAAGCTGAATAAAGTTTTCATCTGTACTTCGGAAGTTAATGTGGCAAGCCAGCGAATTGCATTAAAACATAACTTCAAACAAGAAGGAATTTTACGCGATGAATTTAGAAACGGCGACGGCGAATTGCAAAACACCGTTTATTTCGGATTACTTAAATCAGAATACAAGACCCATGAAAGATAGATTTTACGCATACATACAAAAGTTACAAGACCAGATTTGCGCCGGACTGGAAGCCGTTGACGGAACTGCAAAATTCCGTGAGGATCTCTGGGAACGCCCTGAAGGCGGTGGCGGAAGGACACGCGTTATCGAAAACGGAACGGTTATCGAAAAAGGCGGAGTAAATATTTCAGCCGTGCACGGAAAATTACCGGAAGCCATGCAAAAGATGTTTGGCGTTGGGGAAGCTGATTTCTTTGCCTGCGGACTAAGCCTGGTGATCCATCCTAAAAACCCGATGGTTCCGACGGTTCATGCGAACTGGCGTTATTTTGAAATGTATGATACTTCGACTTCGCTCAGCACAGGGCCACGAAAAGTAATCGAACAATGGTTTGGCGGCGGGCAGGATTTAACGCCTTATTATTTGTTTGAAGAAGATGCCAAACACTTTCATCAAACCTGTAAAACGGCCTGCGACAAACACAATCCGGAGTTTTATCCAAAATATAAAAAACAGTGCGACGCCTATTTCTGGAACGCACACCGAAACGAAGCCCGTGGTCTTGGTGGCTTGTTCTTTGATTATTGCAAAGCAAACGAGCAAATGTCTATGGAAGACTGGTTCAGTTTTGTAAGCGAAGTGGGAAATAGTTTTCTGGAAGCCTATGTTCCGATTGTGGAGAGAAGAAAAAATCTGCCTTATACACCCGAACAAAGAAACTGGCAGGAAATCCGTCGTGGCCGTTATGTCGAATTCAATCTGGTTCATGATAAAGGTACTTTATTTGGTTTAAAAACCAACGGAAGAATCGAAAGTATCCTGATGAGTTTACCTCCGCATGTGCAGTGGGTTTACGATCATCATCCGGAAACAGGAAGTGAAGAAGAAAAATTACTAAATGTGTTAGAGCATCCGCAGGAATGGATCTGAGAAATTAAAGCCAAAATTCATTTAACTCATTTGTAATCATAAATTTAAATTGTAATTTAATCCAAAATCTTCAGTCTAAAATTTAAAATATTATGGAAAAGAGAGAAAGGTACATAGCACAATTACATCGTATGCATTCCGGGAAAGGATTTATTGCAGCACTGGATCAGAGCGGCGGAAGCACTCCAAAAGCCTTAGCACAATATGGTGTGCAGGAAAGCAGTTTTACGAACGATGAAGAAATGTATACGCTTGTACATGAAATGAGAACCCGAATTATAAAAAGCCCTGCCTTTGATCGCGAATATATTCTGGGCGCTATTTTGTTTGAAAACACTATGGATCGCAAAATAGACGGACAATGGACGGCCGACTATTTATGGGAAAAGAAAAACATAGTTCCGTTTTTAAAGGTAGACAAAGGACTTGCTGACCTTGAAAATGGTGTACAATTGATGAAACCTATTGCTAATTTAGATGAATTACTAAATCGTGCCGTAGAAAAAAACGTTTTTGGAACCAAGATGCGCTCTGTGATTAAAGAAGCCAATGCTGAAGGAATTCGCGAAGTAGTAGCACAGCAATTTGCTGTAGGTTTGCAAATCTTCAAAAAAGGACTTATCCCAATTATCGAACCTGAGGTTGATATTTATAGCGCCGATAAAGAAAAGTCAGAAGAAATTCTAAAAGAAGAAATCAAAAAACAGCTCAACGTATTGGATAAAGATGTAAAAGTGATGCTAAAACTATCGATTCCGACGGTAAATGATTTTTACAAAGAACTAATGTCAGACCCGCATGTGTTGCGTGTTGTAGCGTTATCCGGCGGATACGGTCAGGACGAAGCAAATCTCAAACTTTCTCAAAACCATGGGCTGATTGCCAGTTTCTCAAGAGCACTTTCTGAAGGACTTAGCTCTGGTCAATCTGATGCTGAATTCAATACTAAACTAAAAAAGACTATTGGAGAGATTTATACGGCTTCAGTTACTTAATATCAAAATTAAAATCAGTTTTATAAAAAATCCCCGAGATAAAATGAAAATCTAAAATAATCCTGTAAAGCTATTTTAGGTTTAACTGTAAATATTAAAAAAATTTCAGGACGAGACAAATGTTCTTCTAAGAGTGAGACTCGATCTAGTGGAGAAAAGAATAGATTACTCTGTTAATACTTTTTTAATACACTAACAATGTATAATCAGAAAAATCAATTTGTTTTCCATCAAAATCTTCCTTGAACTCGCCTATTAAACCACATGGAATATTTCCTGCAGAATAGATTTCTAAAAGATATTTGAAAAATACTGGAATTTTTTTATTCATTGAAAAATAATGATTTTCCATTGCCGCCCCATGAATATTCCATAAGACGTCATCAACAATGCTTTTATTAAGCTTATTTTTTTCTATGAATTTTTCAGCAATTTCTTCTGTAGGTTTCAGATTTTTTTTCACAATTTCTGCAATCTTATTCCAATCCTGATAATCATTTTGATTATTTCTATGGAGAAAAACAGTCAATCTATTTTTCGCTTCCAATGTGAAATCTTCCCAATTTTGAGAAGAAATATTCTCTTGCATTTCATCAAGAGAAGTCAAAAACTTAATTTTGATTGGAAAATTTGAAATAGAAAACTCTTTTCCACAATTAAAAAACCAATCTATAGTATTTACTTTTTCGAAAAATGAATCAGACATATCGCTTTATTATTAAAAATAAGATTTTTCCTAATTTTACAAATCTACTTTAAATAACAATATCCAGCCATTTTTTTAGATAATATTAACTCATTCTAACCTCAGCTAATATCCTTATTCTGTTCCTTTTTCTTTAACTTTGCAGCACTTATTAAAAGCTTGAATAATCTTCAAAAAAAACAAAAACAATATCACATTTAGGACAAAGATTAATCAATCTGCTCTCAAAGAAATCAGATCAAAATCTAAAATCTAAAATCTAAAATCTAAAATCTAAAATCTAAAATACTATGTTCCCATTACACAGAGGCAGAAGATTAAGAGTAAATGAATCCATTCGTTCTTTAGTTCGTGAGACCACTTTAAGTCCGTCAGACTTTATGTTTCCGATGTTTGTTACTGAAGGCGAAAATGTAAAAGTTAAAATTCCTTCGATGCCCGGAATTTTCCGCAGATCGATTGATTTAACAGTAGAAGAAGTAAAAGAAATTTATGCTTTGGGTATTCGTGCGGTTAACATTTACGTAAAAGTAAGCGAAAACCTAAAAGACAATACCGGCAAAGAAGCCTGGAATAAGGACGGATTAATGCAACAGGCGATTCGCGCTATCAAAGCCGCCTGTCCGGAAATGATCGTAATGCCGGATGTGGCTTTAGACCCCTATTCTGTTTACGGCCATGACGGAATTATAGCAAACGGAGATGTTGAAAACGACAGCACTGTTGCCGCACTGGTAAAAATGGCCGTTTCCCATGCTCAGGCAGGAGCTGATTTTGTGGCACCAAGCGATATGATGGACGGACGTGTTTTGCGTTTAAGAGATGGCCTGGATGCGGCTGGTTTCCACAATGTTGGCATCATGAGCTATTCGGCTAAATATGCCTCTGCTTTTTATGGCCCTTTCCGCGATGCTTTAGACTCGGCTCCGGTCGATACAACTGATATTCCGAAAGATAAAAAAACCTATCAAATGGATTATGCCAACCGTATCGAAGCCATAAAAGAAGCTTTATCTGATGTTGAAGAAGGTGCAGATATGGTGATGGTAAAACCGGGAATTGCCTATCTGGATATTGTCCGTGAAGTAAAAAATGCCGTTCATGTTCCGGTTACCGTTTATCATGTTTCCGGAGAATATGCAATGATAAAAGCAGCTGCAGAAAGAGGCTGGCTGGATAATGACAAAATCATGATGGAACAACTAATGTGTATTAAACGCGCCGGTGCCAGCCTGATTTCGACTTATTTTGCCAAAGAAGCAGCCATCCTTTTAAATAAATAAAAAATGAAAAAAATACTATTCTTATCTGCCGTTTTAGCGTTGGCTTCCTGTAAAAAAGAAACCACTGAAAATCCTGTTACAACCTCAACAGAAGCGTACTCAGAAGGAGAAACAGCAAAAGCTGCAACTCCCGAAGCTTTGGGAAAAGAAATTTTTGAAGGAAGAGGAAATTGTACCTCCTGCCATCAGGTGGATCAAAAAGTAATTGGTCCGAGCATTCAGGAAATTGCCAAAATTTATAAAGATAAAAAGGGAGACATCGTTACTTTTCTAAAAGGAAATGCCGATCCTATCGTTGATCCGAGTCAGTTTTCGGTAATGAAAACCAATTTTCCTGTAACGCAGGCCATGTCTGATGAAGAACTGAAAGCCATAGAAACGTATATCTACAGTAATTTGAAATAGTCTTTCGTTCCTGCTGACATACTGTTGTCATTGCATGATTTTAAATTTATCGCTTAATTAAAAATCAAGTAAAAATGATCATTGAAAAATTCAATGTAATCGGTATTTCAGTACGAACTACAAACGAAAATGGTAAATCAGGAGAAGATATTCCTGCCCTTTGGAACCAATTTATGTCTGAAGGAATTCAGCATAAAATTCCGGGTAAGGTTTCAGAGACTCTTTTTTGTCTGTATACTGATTACGAAAAAGATCATACCAAACCCTACACCACTATTCTGGGCTGTGAGGTTGAAAGTTTGGATTTCATCCCTGAGAATATGGTAGGAAAATCAATTGAGACAGCCGGGTACGAGCAGTTTACTGTCAAAGGAAATTTAAACGAAGGCATTGTTTTCAATAAATGGCTGGAAATGTGGAATTCCGGTTTAAACCGAAGTTTTACCACTGATTTTGAAGTGTATGATGAGAAAACACAAGACCCTGAAAATGCAGCAGCAGACCTGTTTATTGCCATTCCGTAAAAGATAAAACAAAAACGGCGCTGAAATCGGCGCCGTTTTTTTATGATTTGGTATTACCAGATTTTAACTCTTTTCTCTGGTTCTACATACATCTTATCTCCTTTTTTGATTCCAAAAGCATCATAAAAAGCATCTACATTCTGAATTGGCACATACGCTCTGTACATTCCCGGAGAGTGCGGATCTGTTTTTACCTGGCTTTTGATTGCCTCATCTCTTGATTTTGTTCTCCAAACGGTAGCCCATGAAATAAAGAAACGTTGTTCCGGCGTGAAACCGTCAATTAAACCCGGATTCCCATTGGCTTTCAGATACAATTGCAATCCATCGTAAGCAGCGTTTATTCCGCCTAAATCACCAATATTTTCACCTAAAGTAAATTTACCGTCTACATGTATTCCCGGTAAAGGCTCCAAAGCACTGTATTGGGCTGCTAATGCAGTTCCAAGTTCCGTAAATTGTTTTAAGTCATCAGCCGTCCACCAGTCAACAAGGTTTCCGTCTGCATTGTAACGTGCTCCCGAATCATCAAAACCATGTGAGATTTCGTGACCGATAACCGCTCCGATTCCACCATAATTTACAGCTTCGTCTGCCTCGTAGTTGTAAAATGGAGGTTGTAAAATGGCCGCAGGGAAAACAATTTCGTTATAAGACGGATTGTAATAGGCATTTACCGTTTGTGGAGACATTCCCCATTCCGTTTTGTCAACCGGTTTACCCAGTTTACCTAAATCTTCCTTATAATCCCATTTTGATAAATTGGATACATTGGTAAAGTACGTTCCGCCTTCTGAAACATTTTTAATTTCCAAAGCTGAATAATCTTTCCATTTGTCCGGATAACCAATTTTGATGGTAATTTTCTTTAATTTCTCAATTGCTTTTACTTTAGTCGCTGCAGACATCCAAGGCAATGCATTGATTCTGTTTTCATAAGCCAGAATAACATTCTGAATCATTTTCTGTGCTTTGCCTTTTGCTTCAGCAGGAAATAATTTTTCAACATATAATTTTCCTAACGCTTCTCCGGTTGCATTATTGATTACCTGCAAAGCCATTTCTTCGCGCGGACGTTGTTTTAATGCACCTGTTAATGTTTTTCCGTAGAAATCAAAATTGGCATTTTCAATCTCTGTACTTAATAAAGAAGCTGATTTGTTTAAAGCGGACCATTTCAGGTATTCTTTCCAGTCTGCTACTTTCTTTTCAGTAAAAATCTTTTCCAGTTCAGCCATATAACGAGGCTGAGTTACAATTACCGTATCAACTTTTGCCATTCCGATTCCTGCAAAAAACTTATCCCACTGAATAGAAGGAATCGTCTTTTTTAAATCGGCAACCGCGGTTGGATTGTATTGTTTTCTGCGGTCTCTGCGTTCCACACGATCTAATCTCGGAGCAGACATAGCCGTTTCCAATGCCAGAATCTGAGCCGCGCTTTGTTTTGCTTTTGCCGGATTTTCTCCGATAAACTGCATCATTCTGGCAACATGAAGCTCGTATTTAGCACGTTTTTCTTTAGAATCCTTATCATCGGCATTGTAGTAATCTTTATCCGAAAGGCCTAAACGTCCCGGTCCGATACTCACTGAATTGACGTTACTGTTTTTTGCATCAGCACCAATTCCTACTCCAAAGAAGCCAATACCGCCCTGAGGTTCCATTTCGATAAGGAAATTTTGCAGGTCTGTTACATTTTTTATGGCATCGATTTTCTTTAAAACAGGCTCAAGAGGTTTTACGCCCAGCTTATTTCTTCCAACGGTATCCAAAATGGTGTTAAACAATGCAATTGCTTTTCCCTGATCTGTATTGGATTTGTATTTAGGATCTTTCGAAGCTTCTTTCAAAATAGCCAGCGAATTATCGTCGGTTTTTTGCCTTAGTTCGTTAAAACTTCCCCATGAATTTCGGTCACTTGGAATCTCTGTTTTATCCAGCCAGGTTCCGTTTACATAACGGAAAAAATCCTCTGTAGGACTGATTTTAGTATTCATGTAGGAAATATTGATTCCCGGTTCTTTAGGTTTTGCATTTTGAGCTGTGACTGCTGTTAGTGAAAACATTACAGAAACAACACAAAACACTGGTTTGTTAAGGTGTTTAATCATTATAATTTATGAATTAAGGGTTTAATACAAACATATTGCTATTATTGTAAACTTTATGTTAAAATTATATAATTGTGAATCGTGAATTTTCAATGCAAATATTTCATTCTAATCCCCTAAAATTTTCATGAATATATATGCTGTTTTTATCTTCTATTTGAAATAGTTTTTGGAATATTTGTCAAACCAATCCAAACAAAAGTGAGAGCAAAAATACAAGCCGCATTTTCCGGTAAAGTGGAAGCCATAGGATTACCAATTCTCGCCTTATGCTGGGTAAGTTTCTTTTGGGGAACAACCTGGCTGGCTTCTAAAGAAGGGGTAAAACACATGCCGGCTTTACAATTGGCTACGATCCGTCAGTTTATGGGCGGTATCCTGTATGTGGGTTACTTTTTACTGAAAAAAGAACCCTGGCCCAAAGGCAAACAATGGAAAACCATCCTGATTCTGGCTATTCTGAACTTTGTCTGCAGTAACGGACTGAGCACCTGGGGCGTGAAATACATCAGCAGCGGACTGGGCGCTATCATTGGTGCGATCTTCCCGATCTGGATTGTTGTCATTTGTTTTTTCAAAGGAATACGAATTGCAAAATTGGCCGTAACAGGACTTTTGATCTGTTTTGGCGGAATCTGTATTATTTTCATGGATCATCTGGGCGATTTCCTGCGACCGGATTTTCAATTTGGAATCTTCTTGTCTGTGGCATCCACGATTACCTGGGCTTTTGGAATTTTACACACTAAGAAAAAAGCAGCAAGTTTTAATCCGTATTTTAGTTTAGGGTTACAAATGGTGATTTCGAGTTTTATACTTTTCTCTGTAACAGAAATTGCCGGAATCAATATTCCTTATAGTGAAATCCCCCTAAATTCCTGGTGGGCGATTGGGTATTTGGTCGTAATTGGTTCTATCCTGACTTTTATAGCTTTTATATATTCCTTACAGCACCTTTCGACAGAAGTCAGCAGTATTTATGCGTACATCAATCCGGTCGTGGCTATTATCCTGAGCTTTTTTCTTTTTGGGGAACCGCTCACCCAGGCGATTTCAATTGGCGTTATGGTCACCTTAATCGGATTGTACCTGGTCAATAAATCCATTCGAAAAGCTAAGATTAAATAGTATTCCCTAAAAAGTGATTCCTTTAATTTTGGATAAAATCCGGCAAAGGATTGAAAAAATAAATACTGAATTCCGTTCTTTAAAAATTACCCCACTTTTCGAAGTTAAAAAAGGGACGAACCGGCAATTTAAAAAGTGCTTTTTGTATTTTTGCGCCAAATTATGTTTATGAAATCGCTGCTATACAAATACCGCAAATTTTTTATTGTTTTAATTTTATTTTCGGTTGTCACTATATCCTTATTTTATTCGGCTTTAAAGCCACAAAAAACATTACCCATTTACAATCCTGCCGACGTAAATCCTGAGTTGGTAGACAGTACGATTCAATACAAAAGCAAGTACCATACGATTGCCGATTTTTCTTTTGTCAATCAGAACGGGGATACCATTACGCAGAAAAACTACGAAGGCAAAATTTATGTGGTCGATTTTTTCTTTACCACCTGTGGTTCCATTTGCCCTAAAATGACTACCAATTTAGCTGATGTTCAAAAAGCGGTTTTAAACAATCCTAAAGTACTGCTGCTGTCTCACACGGTTTTCCCGGAAGTGGACAGTATTCCGGTGCTAAAGGCGTATGCCATAAAACATGGTGTTGTTGACAGTAAATGGAATCTGGTTACGGGCGATAAAAAAGAAATCTACACAATGGCCCGAAAATCATACCTGGCGGTAAAACTTGGAAGACCGGATCAGCTGTACGATATGGTTCATACTGAAAATTTTGTTCTGGTAGACACAAAGCGTCGTGTTCGCGGTTTCTATGACGGAACCAATAAAGAAGATATCAAACGTCTTTTAGCAGACATTGATTTTCTGTGTAACGAATAAAACACTTTATTTTAGAAAGTTTTAGCATTTGTATAGGCATTAAATACGGTGACATATAGAATAATTGCCTATTTTTGCAATCTAAATTCAATCTAAATAAGCTTTGCAATATACGATCCATTCCCTAAAAAAAGGCGAGAAAGCCATTATCAAAGATTTTGATATCGATGTTATTCCTCTTAAATTATTAGAAATGGGTTGCCTGCCGGGCAGTATGGTTGAATTACTTCAGATTGCTCCTTTTGGAGATCCTTTGTATTTAGACATTAATGGCTCTCATGTGGCTATTCGCATTGAAACCGCTCGTGAAATTGAAGTTGAACTTATCAAAACCAATTTGTAATGAGTGTCGAAAATATTAATGTTGCCCTTATCGGGAATCCAAATACAGGAAAAACTTCAGTCTTCAATCAGCTTACCGGACTTAATCAGCAAGTAGGGAATTATCCCGGAATAACGGTTGAAAAAAAAATAGGTTTCTGTAAACTGCCGCATGGCATAAAAGCCAATATTTTAGATTTACCGGGAACGTACAGCCTGAACGCCAGTTCTATGGATGAAAGTGTGGTGATTGAACTGCTGCTGAACAAAAATGACAAATTATATCCCGATGTTGCCGTCGTTGTAACCGATGTTGAAAATCTGAAAAGAAACCTGCTGATTTATACCCAAATAAAAGACCTTGAAATTCCGACGATTTTAGTCATTAATATGGCGGATCGAATGGAAACAAAAGGAATCACGCTGGATATTCCGCTTTTGGAAGAAAAACTAAAAACCAAAATTGCCCTGATCAGTTCAAGAAAAGGGACCGGAATTGAAGATTTGAAAAACCTGATTGTTTCCTATAAAACGCTTCAGCATGAATCCTGCCTGAATGCTTTGGAAATTGATCCTGAATATTTTACCGGATTACAAAAATTATTTCCAAATCAATTGCTGTACAAATTATGGCTGGTGATCACGCAGGATGTCAATTTCTCTAATCTGGACCGAAATGAAATTCGAAATGCCTATACCAAATCGCATTCGGAATTGAAACGTCTACAGCAAAAAGAAACCATAAAAAGGTATCAGTTCATTAACAATGTTTTAAAAGACACATTGAAAATCGATGCCACAATGGCAAAGGACATCAGGGCGAAGCTGGACCGCGTTTTAACACACAAGGTCTGGGGATATGTGATTTTCACAGGCATACTGTTTCTTATTTTCCAGTCAATTTTTAGCTGGTCCACGATTCCGATGGATTTTATTGACAGCACTTTTGCGTCTTTAAGCAGTTGGGTCGCCCAGGAATTACCAAGTGGTATTTTAACTGATTTGCTTTCTCAGGGAATTATTCCGGGAATTGGCGGGGTTATTATTTTCATTCCGCAAATTGCCTTTTTGTTTCTGTTTATTTCTATTCTCGAAGAAAGTGGTTATATGAGCCGTGTGGTTTTCCTTATGGATAAAATCATGCGCAAATTCGGGCTTTCCGGAAAAAGTGTCGTGCCTTTGATTTCAGGAACAGCCTGTGCCATTCCGGCGATTATGGCCACTCGGAATATCGAAAACTGGAAAGAACGTCTGATCACCATTTTAGTAACTCCGTTTACAACCTGTTCTGCGCGATTGCCTGTGTATGCGATTATTATTTCGCTGGTGATTCCGAGCAGACGAGTTCTTGGAATTTTAAATCTTCAGGGGCTTACGCTAATGTTCCTGTATGTTTTAGGATTCGGAACGGCCATTTTATCGGCTTATATTTTAAACAAAGTTTTAAAATTAGAAACCAAAACGTATTTCGTAGTTGAAATGCCCGGTTATAAATTACCTCTTCTCAAGAATGTTGGAATCAATGTGGTGGAGAAAACAAAAGCGTTTATTGTTGGAGCGGGTAAGATCATCCTGGCCATCTCTGTTATTTTGTGGTTTTTGGCTTCTTACGGCCCCGGAAAGGATTTTAATGAGGCTGAAGCCATCGTAAAAGAAAGAACGGCAGAAAAACAGCTAAATCAGGTTCAGTTTGAAAATGAAGTGGCATCCCAGAAATTAGAGAATTCCTATATCGGAATTATGGGCCGTGCGATTGAGCCTGCCATTGCACCTCTGGGTTACGACTGGAAAATCGGAATTGCACTGATTAGTTCCTTTGCTGCCCGTGAGGTTTTTGTGGGAACGCTGGCAACTATTTACAGTGTCGGTGACAGCGATAATGAAGCTACTATAAAAAGCAAAATGAAACAGGAAGTGGATCCGGAAACGGGTTCCAGGATTTTTAATTTTGCGACGGGAATTTCACTGCTGCTGTTTTATGCTTTCGCCATGCAATGTGCCAGCACGCTTGCCATTACCAAAAAAGAAACGAACTCCTGGAAATGGCCTGCCATGCAGCTGGTTTTCATGAGCGGCCTTGCTTACCTTGTCGCTTTAATCGCGTACCAAATCCTAAAATAAAACCATGATACAGGAAATCATTGCCTTCGCCATACTAGCTTTCGCTGTTGTCTTTTTGATTAAGAAATTCTTTTGGAAATCTAAAAAGAAAAAGGACTGTGGTGACGGGAATTGCGGATGTAGCTGATTTTAAGGTTCAGAGGTACTGAGGTTCAGAGGGGCAAAGGTTTTTTTTTGAGGCGCTAAGATGCTGAGATGCTAAGGTTCTGAGAATTTAAATACTTTCGCTTCTGGAAAACTGTCACTAAATACTGCAACTGAACACTGCGACTGAATACTGAGACTAAAAAACTACTTCTCGCCCTCCCATTCCGCGTAGAACTGCGAAAGGAACAACTCCATAAAACGATGTCTTTCGGCAGCGATTTGTTTTCCGGTTTCGGTATTCATTTTGTCTTTTAGGAGTAAGAGTTTTTCGTAAAAATGATTTATGGTCGGCGCATTATTCTTTTTGTATTCTTCTTTCGTCATGTTGGTGACCGGCTCAATTTCAGGATTGTAAAGTGCCCTGTTTTTAAAACCTCCATAATTAAAAGCTCTCGCTACTCCGATCGCACCTATGGCATCTAAACGGTCGGCATCCTGAACAATATCCAGTTCCATTGAAGAAAATTTCTTTTCGAAATTACCTCCTTTGTAAGAGATGTTTTCAATGATGTTTACCACGTGCTGTATGATCTCTTCCGAAACATTTTGAGCTTCCAGAAATAAACGTGCTGTTTTCGGACCGATTGTTTCATCTCCGTTATGGAATTTGCTGTCAGCGATATCATGAAGCAAAGCGCCTAACTCCACCACTGTCAAATCACAGACTGTATTTTTTGCAATCAACAACGCATTTTTATACACACGTTCAATGTGAAACCAATCATGCCCACCTTCGGCATCGTTTAATTTTTCTTTTACAAATTGAATTGTTTGGTGTATCAGGTCTGTCGTATTCATAAAATATTTGTGCTTGAAAAAGGATGTGAATTTGCAGGTTTTTGGCAGAACATTGTTGCATTAACAAATAATTGTCAACCCGTTTTATTAAAAAATGTTGATTATCAAAGTTTTATAAACTTCAATAATCAACATAAATTTTTTTGTTTATTTAATGCAATAAAGTTGCTTTAAATGAATTTTTTAGTCAAAACGGTGAGATTACAGTTTCGCCGGTTCTACCCATTTGAAAATATGTGACTCCTGTGGAATTACCAGTCGTTCTGAAATTCTGGCCATACGAGCCGGTAATTTCATTAGATAATCACGCGCTTTTTCGGCTTCGTCTGTCAGATTGGTGATTTTATCAACCTCCCATTTATCGATTAACTTCTGCATGATATCCACATAATCGTTTGCGGTATACACACCAATACGTTGTGCTGAATCTGAAAACTGCTCAAAAGCAGAACTTATTTTCTGACCTGATTCTCTAAGGAAATGTGCGGGCATAACGATTTTCTGTTTCATCATGTATTGAAAAGCTAACATCATTTCACTCGGATCAACCGCAAAAATTCGCGTAACGAATTCACTGTACGCATGATGATGGCGCATTTCGTCACCTGCAATCATTTTACACATTTTAGACAATTTATTATCACCGAATTTCTTAGCCATCTGGGCTACTCTGTTGTGTGATACATACGTTGCTAATTCCTGGAAACTGGTATATACAAAGTTTTTGTACGGATCAGATCCGGTTCCGATATCAAAACCGTCGTTGATTAAATGCTGTGTGGTCATTTCGATCTCACGCATATTTACACGTCCGGACAAATACAAGTATTTATTCAGTAAATCACCGTGACGGTTTTCTTCTCCGGTCCATTGACGAATCCATTTGGACCAGCCATTTCCGCCATTTTCGATCTGATCGATTCCTTCTACATCCATCAACCAGGATTCGTAGGTTGGCAAAGCTTCTTCGGTGATGGTGTCACCCACAAGCGTTACCCAGAAATCATACGGCAATTCTTTAGCAATTTCACGTAATTCTCTAACCTCTTCAAAGAAATTATCTCCTTCAGAATTAGGCAGAAAATCAGACGGCTGCCAAATTTTTTCCACTGGAATTAAATACTGTTCAACGAAGCTATCTACATTTTTTTCCAAAAACTGCATTACTTCTAATCTAATGTTTTTTATAGACATTACTTATTTTAGATTTGGGATTTAAGGTTTTGCTTTTACAAAACGAAAATCTATTTATATTCATTTACTCCTTCTACAACTGCCTTTTCTGTAATAGCCATTAACTCGGCGAAATCATAATCTTTTACGGCCAAAGCTTTATGAACGGTAAAGGTAAGGCGATTTCCTAAACCAACAGGGAACATTCCGTATCGTACCATTTTCCATGAATTGTTGATGCTGACCGGAACTACATATGCAGATGGTGCATATTTGCATAAGATTTTTAAACCGCTTTGGGCAAATTCTTTTGGTTTTCCGGTTTTGCTTCGGGTACCTTCCGGGAAAATAACGGCAGATCTTGTGTGTTTTTCGATATATTCAGACAAGCCTTTGATCACGGGAATGGCTTGTTTTGGATCTTTACGGTCAATTAGCACCGAACCTCCATGACGTAAATTGAATGACACACTCGGGATTCCGCTACCTAACTCTTTCTTACTTACAAATTTACAATGAAAACGTCTAAAGTACCAAATCATTGCTACGATATCGTACATGCTTTGGTGGTTTGAGACAAAAATTAACGGAACTCCAGTAGGAATTGTCTCTCTGTTTTCAATTTTATAGGTCGTTCCCACAAGATTCGTACATCTTAAAAGGAAAAAATTCAAATAATCAACGCTCTTTTTATGTGCCTGATAACCAAAAAGATTCAGGCAAATCCATTGTATTGGATGAAAAACCAATAAACATAAACTAAAACATAAATAGTAAATTACGGATATGGGATACGAAATTATCTTTTGCATGCTTAAAAAAATTAAAGGCCAAAAGTAATAAATATATTTTTAGCGGTATTAAAATTAAAAACAATAACCGTTTTTATGGTTTAATTGTACCTTTGCCCTATAAAATTGCAACTTTTTTCTGAATTAAATGAACTTTACCTATCCAAAAAACGAACGCTTAAAGAGCAAAACAACCATTGGTTTACTTTTTTCTGAGGGAAAATCAGTTTCCAAGTATCCGCTGCGTTTGGTTTACTGTGCGGGAGAAGCAGGATCGGAGGAAAAATTCAGGGTGGGCGTTTCGGTTTCTAAAAAATACTTCAAAAAAGCTGTTGATCGCAATTACTTCAAACGTGTCTTAAGAGAAACGTATCGCCTCAATAAAAATTTGCTTTGGGATAACGTCGAAGAACATTATTCCTTTATGCTTTTTTATCAAAGCAAGGATCGTTTGTCTTACGATGAAATCAACACCAAAACTATTCAGTTGTTTGAGAAATTTCTCCTACAGGTAAACAAAACGGCCGATTCTGAGCATAAAACTGAGTTATAAGCTATAAAATACAACTTTATTTATCAGATTAGATAAAAAATTATAAAAAAATTGTAGTTTTAGCTCTAAATTGAAATTTTATGCGACATATTTTATATTTATTGCTTTTTGCATCGCTATTTTCAGGCTGCAGTAAACAGGCAGAAAATGACAAAGCTCTTTATAAAAGTGAAGTTGCTGCCATAACAATGTCCGCACCCTCTCCTTCTTCTCCTGATAAAGAAAAAGCAATTCCGCAAAAAATAATTAAATATGCCAGCCTGAGATTTGAAACGAATGATATAGAGGAGACCTTCCGGAAAATACAAACCGCTGTGAAGGAAACTCATGCCACGATACAATCGGACTCTGAAGGCAAAAATGACAATTCGCTTTTTAGAAATATAACCGTTCGTGTTCCCAGCCAGAATTTTGATATTTTTCTGCAATCAATCTCAAAAGGTGTTTCCTATTTTGACCAGAAAGACATTTCAACGGAAGACGTAACGGAGCAGTACATTGATCTGGATTCGAGATTAAAAACGAAGCAAAAGCTGGAAGAACGCTACATAGAAATTTTAAAGAAAGCCACCAAGATCAGTGAAATATTAGAAATTGAAAAACAGATCTCAACGATTCGTGAAGAAATCGAATCGAAACAAGGTCAGTTAAAATACCTCGAAAGCCGCGTTGCCGAAAGCAGGATTTCAATTGAATTTTACAAACCTATTGCTGAAAAGCAAAGCATCAAAATTTCGTATGGTTCCAAAATACTGACTGCCATACAATCCGGATTTTTTGAATTATCAGGATTACTCATCTGGATCATCAGTGTCTGGCCGTTTCTTATCCTGTTTGGCGTAATTGCCTTTTATATTAGAAGAAGATTTAAAAGAAAAAAAATATAACTCATGTATCCTTATTTCAAAAAGAAATTCATTATTCCTGCTGTTGCGGCCGGGTTTTTATTTATCGGAACCAGTTTCAAAGAAGACTTTTTTGAAATCGCCAAACAAATCGAGATTTTCACCACTTTATTCAAAGCTGTCAATACCAATTATGTAGACGAAACGAATCCGGGTGATTTGATGGATAAAGCCATAAAAAGCATGCTGGGAAGTTTAGACCCTTACACCGTTTACTTTAACGAACAGGATGTGGTCAACTTCAAAATCAACAATACGGGAGAATACACCGGAATTGGTGCTATGATTGCCCGAAAAAAAGACCGTCTGATTGTTCGTGAACCGTATAAAAATTATCCTGCTGATAAAGCCGGACTGAAAGCGGGTGACGAAATCATCCAGATTGGAGATGTATTGATTGCTGATTTTAAAGATGATGCCTCGCAATTATTAAAGGGAACCAAAAATACTAAGATCACGATCAAATACCTGCGTCAGGGAAAACCGTATACCACCGAACTTGTATTGGATGAAGTGGATATTAAATCGGTTCCTTTCTACGGGAAAATAGATGATAAAACCGGTTACATCGTTTTGGCACATTTTAGCAGAAAAGCTTCTGCTGAGGTTAAAAGTGCTTTGGAGAAACTAAAGGCAGACGGAGCCAGACAGATTGTACTTGATTTAAGAGGGAATCCGGGAGGTTTACTGAACGAAGCCATTGATATTTGCAATTTGTTTGTTCCTAAAAATGAAGTGATCGTGACTACCAAATCCCGAATTGAAAAACACAATAATACCTATAAAACTCAAAACGAGCCTATTGACACGGAGATTCCTTTAGCGATATTGGTCAACGGGCGAAGTGCCTCTGCCTCCGAAATTGTTTCGGGAGCTTTACAGGATTTAGATCGTGCCGTAATTCTCGGGAGCCGCAGTTTCGGAAAAGGACTTGTACAGCGTTCTGTTGATCTTACGTACGGAACGCAGTTGAAAGTGACCATATCCCGTTATTATACGCCATCAGGCCGTTGTATTCAGGCTTTGGATTATGCTCACAAAGACAAAAATGGCGTAGCCCAAAAAACAGATGCCAAAAACTTCAACGCTTTTAAAACCCGAAAAGGAAGAACTGTTTATGATGGCGGCGGTGTTTTACCGGACATTGAACTGGAGGAAACCAAAATGAGTCCGATCACGAATGCGTTGTTAAAAAACGACGGAATCTTTGATTATGCAACGTCTTACTACTACAAAAATCCGAATTTAGGAGATAAAATCCCTGTACTTACCGAGGCAGATTATACCGCCTTTAAACAATATCTAAAAACCAACAAAATCAGTTTTGATACCGAAACCGAGATAGCGCTGAAAAATACACTGGCTGCTGCCAAAGGTGAAAAAATAGATGAAACGATCGCACCGGAATACCAGCAATTACTAAACGCCCTTGAAAAAAGCGAAACCACCTTACTGGATAAAAACCAAAAGGAAATTAAAAACCTGATTCAGGAAGAACTTATAAAAAGGTACCAGTACCAGGAAGGTTTGTATCAATTCTACATTAAAAACAATTCAGAAATTAAAAAAGCGGTGACCGTTTTGAATAATCAGACTGAGTATAAAACGATTTTAAAAATGTAAAAAATGAAAATTTGTAAAGTTCTGTTTCTTTTCTTTATTTTCAACTTGTCAGCACAACAGAAACCCGTTGAAACGGTATATTTTGATTTCGACAAGTTCAATCTTACGGATCAGCAAGCAGATATCGTTACCTATTTTATAAAAACTATTGATACCTCCAAAGTAGAATCTATACAAATCTACGGCTATTGTGATGATCGCGGCACTGACGAATACAATTTCAGGCTGTCAAAAAACCGGGTGAATACCATTCAGGAATTATTGCTGTTGCATGGTTTTAAACAGAGCAAAATAGTGATTCTGGAAGGAAAAGGCCGTGTGATCATCAAACCGGATACCATAGAAAATCTGCACGAAACCCGCTCGCAAAACCGGCGTGTGGACTTAATCGTAGTTAAGCGGAACAGTTTTGGAAAAGGAATTCACAACTCTTTCAAAAACAAACTAAAGGTTGGCGATAAAATTTATCTGGACAATATCTTGTTTGATATCGGAAGCTCCAGACTCACTCATAATTCCAAAAAAGAATTAGACAAAATTGCCACCCTCCTTCAGGAGAAAAACACCCTTGAGTTTGAAATCCGCGGCCATGTCTGCTGCACTCCTGAAATTTACACCGACGGAATCGATAAAGCGACCAAAGAAAGAAGACTTTCGTGGAATCGCGCCAGGACCGTTTTTATGTATTTAATGGATAGAAAAATATCCAAAAGCAGAATGACCTTCCAGGGTTGCGGCAATAAATATCCGTTGGGCCGGGGCGATAAGTTAGACAGGCGTGTTGAGTTTTTTATCACCCAAATTTAGATTAACCGCGCTGAATAAACGTATAAGCTACCGTTTTTCCATTATGCTCACCGATTAGATGTAACGCCTTTTATCTTTCCTTTCGAGGTCTAAGTAAATGCAGTATTTCAAGGTTTTATATTTTTTAAATCCATTTTGTAAGATTTAAATTATATTTTTATATTTGCTTTTATTAATAGATTGTTTTTCAATTTCTAACTGGGAAAGTCCATTTAATCAATTGGTATCTGAAACTGTTAAGGAAAATTTTTCTTTTAGATGATAATGATTTCTTAAATTTTAATAAGTTAGTTCATACAAATTGCAGATTACCATGATTAATGATGAAAATGATTTTTTTGTTATCGAATATCAACCTAATGATTCAGGCATGCCACACTTTATGGATAAGGAATGGAAACCTGAATTACCTGATTATGATTTTTTTAAGGCCCCGCCATCTTCTGGTGACTTTGCAGATCATTATTTAGCCAAAGTAAAGGCGTACAATTTAGATGGGGACTATTTCCCGGATGATGACTTAATTTCATCTGAAATGTTAATGCTGGTCTCTAAGCTGGATGTAAAATTTATAAGCGTCCCCGTTAAAGTAAGTTTATATAGAGACAAGACCCCGTCAAATAAATATTTTTTATTCTACCTTTCTAGTTATTTATCTATAATGGATGAGGAGAACTCAGTATTCAAGATATCAAAGAATATAAAAACAGGGAAATTAAACACTCCAGATGAAAGAGGTTTAGATAAAACTCACTATGAGAAGATAGATAAATTTAAAATTAGGAGTGACATAAAAGAACATTTGTTTTTCTGTAAGGAAATATCAAAGCCCGTGTGCTCACTATTATTTAAGAGTGAGTTCGAGTCACTTAAATTGCGTGGCATTAAGTTTGAAAAGATTGATGATAATTATAAATATGATCCCTGGGGTGACTGGGATGATTGGGATGATTGGGATGATTGATAAAATATAAGAGCATAAAAAAGCAGGAAAGTCCTTCCGTTTTTCCGGCTATTTTATACGTTTACATTGACTTTCTTGTTCCTGCAAGCTTCTAACCTGTACCTTTCATATTGTTATAATCTTTAATACAAAACTAATCTTGGGTCTATTTCAGTAAATTAAAATATTTTCCGGAAAGAAACTATTCCGGAAAGCTACTCTCTATATTATTAAGAACGAACCATCTCGATATGCGGAATATCATCTTCCAGATACATTTCGCTGGTCTGAACAAAACCGTGACTTTCGTAGAATTTCTTTAAGTACAACTGAGCACCGATAGTAATCGCATCTTTACTGAAGTTGGTTTTTATTGCAGCAATTGCTTCCCGCATCAAGTCATGCCCCCATTTTCGGTCGCGATAATTGGCATCTACCACTACTCGTCCGATTGAAGCATTATCAAAACTGATTCCTGCGTCGAATAAACGTACATAAGCGACCGTTCTTCCATCATACTCTCCGATCAGGTGCAAAGCAAGTTTGTCTTTATCGTCAAGATCCAAATAAACGCAATTTTGCTCCACTACAAAGATTTCACTCCTCAGTTTGAGCAAATCATATAACTCATGTACCGTTAATGCCTCAAAAGGCTTTATTTTCCATTTTAATTCCATGTAACTTGGGTTTGTTGTTTTGGGTTTGTTGTTGTTGTTAACTTACTGAAAGCAAAATTACATTAAATATTATCAAATAGAAATCCCGATTGCGAGTTGCAACCGGGATTTCAATCAGAACTTACAAATTATTTTATTTTTTCTTCATGACAATTTCCATACTCTTGTATTCCTTTCCATTCTTAACATCAAACATTTCCATCTTGCGGGTTGTAGCATCTACAATGGTATAAATTTCCCTGTAAGGTGTTTTTTTACCGTTTAGCGGATTCACCATATCTCCTTTAAACGCTATACTTTTAGTTTTCTCATCGTATTTACCTGTGGCCGTCAGTATACCAGTTCCCATATTGTCAATAAAAGTTGTGGTATACTCTTTACTGGCATTGTTGTACGCCAGGGTGCTTTTACCTTCAAACGGCTGCCCCATCATGGTTCCCGAATAATTCGCTTCCTGATAACGGCCGCCCAATATCATTTTGATTGTTGCTGTAGAAGTTGCTTTTTCCGGCTTGCCATTGGGTTCCATCCAAAAAGTCATCTCGCAGTTCCAGATCCCTGTCTCGTCTGCCATCATTTTATGGGGGCTTCCGGGTGTCGCATAGGCTACCCATGCTTTCATTTGTGCCGCAGAATCTAAAGGTGGTTCTGTTACAGGTTCTTCGGTTGTAACACTGTCCGTAACTTTAATGTTTTGTGTTTCTGTGTTTATATCCTTTTTACAAGAAGAAAAACAAAATACCAACAGTGAAAATGTTATCCATAGATTTTTCATAATTACCTGATTTAAAGTTTATTAAAACAAAAGTAACGAAAAAATAATAAACCTATCTCTTATCTACCTTAACCGATTTGATTATGGCTTCCAGTTCTAACATCAGATCTCTTTCCTGATAGGACGGTGAATAACAAAATCCTTCAATCACCAGAATTCGATTGTAGGCTTTATCAATTATGGCATAATTAATAAAAGGGCCTGTCATAAAATCATTTCTTAATTCCCAGGTGCCTTTGGTTTCAAAGGTTTTCTTACCGTCTAATTCCGTGATCGAAAAATAAGGCGCATAGGCTTCTCCGGTAATCATTTGCGTGTTGGGTTCACGGCCTTTTATATAACGACCTACAGAATCCCTCATGCGGACGATGCTTTCAACCACATTCGAACCCTGCTTAAGTTTTGGCAGCGGTATCTGATAAATAAGCAAACTGGTGTTGCCGCTTATAATTTCCTTTTTGAGCCAGATAAAGTTCTTCTTATGAAGCATGTATTCATATCCCGACGGAATCTGCAAATTGATATGGAATTTGTTTTTGATAACGGCCGGATTCAGGAGTGATTTACTGTTGTCCTGCCGGATCTTCTGAATTTCGGCATCACGAATGACCTTAATAATCTGCGCGGAATTAAATTCGATACTGCAGATAATATCATCTACCGATTTGGCATAAATTCGAAAAGTGTTGTGAGGCAGTGATTTGGAATTGTGTTTGATCTCAAATTTGTCCATTGTTGCCTTCTTGACCACAATGATACTGCGGCTGTCGGTTACAAATCCCTCCAGAAGTTTGGCGGGATACTGATTTATGGTAAACAACGGTTCTTCCTGTGTAAGTCCGAGAACAGGAGAGGCAAATTTATTCCGAATGCTGTCACCAACTTCGCCATACCACAACTGATCGTCTATGATAATTGAAATGGTGTTTGTTTTGCCGGATACAGGCTGTGGCTGCTTTTCGTTTTTAAAACAAGAAACAAAAAGGCACGAAAGTATAAGGCATAAAAAATGGGTTTTATTCATTTTTATAATTTATGAAATAAAACCCAAATTTAGTTAAGATTTTTTATTATCCGTTTATTTTAAGTTTCATTCCCGGTTTTAAATCATCATCTTTTATACCATTCCACTTTTTAATATCTGAAATCGTAACTCCCGGATATTTTTTTGAAATACTGTATAATGAATCTCCTTTTTTAACGTAATAATCTTCACCTAAATTTTTAGCAGATAGTGCTTTCTTTTTAAATGAATCTATAGAAGACGTTGAGGCGATAGCCGTAGTTGCAGTTGTTGTTTCTTCAACAACAGCAGTTTTGGCCACCATTAGAGTTTTTCCTAAACCAATATTATTTGATGTCAGGTTGTTTAGCTCTTTTAAGTCAGCAATAGTCATACCGAACTTTTTAGCAATACTTCCCAGATTATCTCCGGCTGCAACGCTATATTCCTGAGAAGGGACAGTAGTTTTTTCTTTAGTATTGTCTGAAGCTGCAATTGCTTCTTCAGCTGCTTTTTTATCGATTAACGGTGCTTTTAACTCTTTCGGAGATTTAACAATCGAATCGTTAGATTTAATTTTCAGTGTTTTACCCAGAGAAAGTGAATTGGTTTTCAGATTGTTCCATTTCTTTAAGTCCAGTATGGACACATCGTATTTATCTGCAATCGTACCTAAATTATCTCCTTTACGAACTTTATAAAACTGAATATCCTCGGCACTTTTTTCAAGTCTGGCTTTCGATTTAGGGGAAACTTTTAAAGCAAGCTGCTTTGGAAGTCCCTTAAATTCAGACTGATGTTTTACGTAAGCGTAAATTTTATCTTCATTGGAAACAAAAGCGGCGATCTTATCTTTCGGTAAACGTAAGTAGTGTGCTTCGCTTTGATAAAAAGGAACTACGTTTAATTTGTATGAAGGATTTAAAAGTTGAATTTGTGATTGTGGCATGTCTAACAAATCAGCAATTTGTTTGAATGACATTTGAGATTTAACCTGAACCGTATCGGTTTCAAAATTCTTAACCACTGCTCTTTCCGGATTGATTCCGTGTTCTTTATGGTATTCAAAAAGATACATCGTAGCAAGGAAAGCCGGAACGTACCCCTGGGTTTCTTTTGGAAGATGGTTTCGAATGTCCCAGTATTTTGTTTTTCCTCCTGAACGGCGAATGGCTTTTGTTACATTTCCCGGGCCTGAGTTATAAGAGGCCAGAACAAGTTCCCAGTCTCCAAAAATAGTAAACATTTTGGTCATGTATTGCGAACAGGCCGCAGTAGCTTTCAGCGGATCACTGCGTTCGTCAATGTATGAATCGATTTTAAGAGCATATTGTTTTCCGGTTCCGTACATAAATTGCCAGAGACCGGTGGCGCCCATTTTAGAAACTGCTTTAGGATTTAAAGCAGATTCTACAACGGCTAGATATTTAATTTCAAGAGGAACGTTCTGTTTTGCAAAAGCGTCCTCAAAAATTGGAAAGTAATATTCTGATAAAGACATTAAACGTGAGAACGATTTTTTTCGGTTCTTCAGAAACGACTTTATGATGTTTTCAAGGCCCTGATTGTATTCTATTTCAAAAGGTGATTTCTCATTCATGGCCTGGAGACGCTGTTTCAGCAACTCGGTTGGCAGTTCTTCATCTACAGAAACGTCTGAATTGATGGTTTGAATGTCTTTCGTTAAATCATCGTAGATGTCAAGACTTACTAATTCGTTCATCCAGAGACTGTCTACGCGGGTAGCCATATTGTCTTTTTTGAAACAACTCTTTACTGAATCTAAGTACGAGATTTTAACTTCGGGCTTAATCTGAACGTCTGAACTTGCCACATCCTGTGCAAAAGCAGCGATAGAGAAAAAAGCAGAAACCGCTAAGGAAATTTTTCTTACAATCATATAACATTTTATTAAAATCCTATAATTCAAATAATTAGAAGGATTGTATTTTTGCAAACTTAAGGCCTTTGTGGAAGAAAAATATCAAAAAAAATGTTAATTGTGATATTTAGTCTAAAATTGCTGCGATTCCAGGCAGTACTTTTCCTTCCAGCATTTCAAGCATAGCGCCTCCACCAGTGGACACGTAACTCATTTTATCTTCGAAGCCAAATTGCTTCACGGCAGCAACAGAATCACCTCCCCCAACTAAGGAGAAAGCCCCGTTTTCCGTAGCCTCAGCAATATAATCACCAAGTGCGATTGTTCCTTTTGCAAAGGACTCCATTTCGAAAACTCCTAATGGGCCATTCCATAAAATCGTTTTAGATTCCAGGATAACTTTTTTGAAATTTTCCAAAGATTTAGGACCTGCGTCAAGACCTTGCCATCCGTCAGGAATTTCTTTCACATCTACAATTTTTGTATTGGCAGTATTAGAAAAATCATCTGCAGCCACTACATCAACAGGAATGTGAACCTGTACGCCTTTTTCTTTGGCCAATCTTAAAATTTCAAGTGCCAGTTCCTGTTTATCATCTTCACAGATTGATTCACCAATTTTACCACCCTGCGCTTTAATGAATGTAAAAGTCATACCACCACCGATGATCATGTGATCTACTTTGTCAAGAATATTTTCGATAACCGTAATTTTAGAAGATACTTTAGATCCTCCTAAAACTGCCGTTACCGGTTTTTCGCTACTTTTAAGTACTTTATTTAAACTTTCTATTTCTTTTGCCAATAAGGTTCCGAAACATTTTTCAGTTGGAAAAAATTGTGCAATAATAGTAGTAGAGGCATGTGCTCTGTGCGCCGTTCCGAAAGCGTCGTTTACATAGATGTCTCCAAGTGAAGCCAGTTCTTTTGCAAAAGCAACATCTCCTGCTTCTTCTTCAGCATGAAAACGTAAATTCTCCAATAATAAAACTTCTCCAGGTTTAAGCTCTTTTGCTGCAGTCTGAGCCGGTTCTCCAACAGAATCTGTAGCAAATTTAACTTCCACTCCTAAAATTTCTGAAGCCGTTTTCAAAATATGTTTTAACGAATATTTTTCTTCAACACCTTTTGGTCTTCCTAAATGCGACATTAAAATCACACTTCCACCTTGTTCCAGGATAGTATCAATGGTTGGTTTGGCAGCTTCGATACGAGTTGCATCCGTCACCTTAAAATTTTCATCCAGTGGCACATTAAAGTCAACACGGATAATTGCTTTTTTATTTTTAAAATCGAAATCGTTTAAAGTTTTCATTTGATAAATTTTTAATTTTTTTGAAAGAATAACAAATATAGAACTTTTAGAGTAGTATTAAATTTGAAAAAAGCAAAAATAACGGATCAATAACAACGAAAACGTTGTAAATTATGAAAAAAAACAAATTTATATTTAAAAAAGATAAAAATGCTTATTTATAAGTTAACGGTCAAAAACCGGCTTCAAACAGAAGTGTTTCATACTCTTTACAGCATGAAAACTTCGTTTGAAACAGATTTTCAACAGTATACTTTATTAGTCGTGAACAGGACTTTGTGTACAAGGACAGTTACTGATGGACCCTAAGAAATCAAATCCGATTGTGATAGAGTGCGTACCTGTATTGTAGCTTCCAAGATCGTTGAACATTACCTGATACGAATAGGCGAAGTAAAATTTAGACTTCATAAAACCGGCCATAGGCCCCACAGATAATGGTTTTGGAAACTGGTCATTCAGGAAACGATAGGAAACACCAATCCAGTAGTAATCTTCATAACGGTTAAAACGTCTGTATTTGAAGTTGAAATCGGTTGTAGAACGCTGGTCACTTGCAAAATACTGATAGAAAACAGATGGCTCGTATTCGATACGGCTGTTTTCACCATCTTTAAAAACATATCCGGTGTACACCTGATAGTTAGAAAGCAATTCCGGCTCTACTCCTTTGAATTTATCCACGTTTTTCTTCAAAACGTTATTGGCATTAAAACTGATGTAAAAGCTTTTATTACGATACAGCGCACTAATATCAAAGTTATTGTTCGTGTTGTTACGATCTCCAAGCAACGCCGGGTTCAGCGTAACCGGAGGATCATTTGGATTATTACTATTATCAGTGAAGTTTTCTTTTAAGATTCGAAACGTATTAAAGTTATACGAAATACCAAAGGAAAGGTATTGTTTTGACGTATAATCTAAAATAAGGTGATGCGCAAAAGAAACTTTAGCACCCGTTTGTCTCGTATTACCATTGCTGTCATTGTACAATGATATACCAACTCCGGAACGATCCAGCACACGAAAATCGGCGTATACAGACTGGTTATCAGGAGCATCTTTTATTCCGACCCACTGCGTCAGACCATTGGCCCTGATTCGCAGGTTATCACCGATACCGGCATAAGCAGGCGAAAGTATAAAAGGATTATCAGCTAAATACTGTGTAAACACCGGTAGGTTTAGCTCCTGGCTGTAACATGTTGTTACAGCCAGGAGTACTAAGGATAGAATAAATTTTTTCATTGTAATAAATTTTTTAGATAACATCATCGGGGCTATAATTTTGTTATCTGTATAAAGTGAAGTGTCCAACAAACTCTCTTGGATCTTTCTCGTCATTTAGTTTAAGAACATACCAGTAATCACCTGTTGGCAATTCTGCGCCGTTGTATCTACCATCCCATTTCTCACCTACATGATACTTCGCTACTACTCGGCCATATCTGTCGAAAATATCGAAAGTCAGGTTTTTGTATGCTAATGCGCCACAATCAGGACCGATCAGATCAGTACGTCCGTCACCGTCCGGTGTAAAGTAATTCGGCAGACAGAAGTCGTAGAATGTACCCTTCACTGTAGTTCTGAACTCACAACCATTCTGGTCTCTCACCACTACGCTATACTCACCTGTTTTATAGATTCTATAGGTATTTGATGACGTAAATCCTTCATCATTGAAATTGTATTCGTAAGCCGGTACACCACCAGAAGCTTTCACTTCGATAATATTCAGGTCTTTGTTAACAGTTGCCGTAACATCTATTAAATTCAATGGCTGAACAGCATCAATACGAACGGTATTTGTCATTCTCTCGCATCCTTCAAGGACAACCTGAACACTGTAATTACCAGTAGGAAGATTTCTGAATATCGGGTTACCGGTTTGGGTAATTCCTTTAGAAACTCCATCTTCGAATAAAGTATAAACGATAGTCGCTTTTCTGGTATCATCGATACTTGCATCTACCTCAACCGTGATATTATTCACCGGAAGGTCATTCTCACAACTGTAGTTTTCCTTCGCGATCGGGTTTAATTTAACCGGATCCGGTAATTTAAGGAATACCTCATTGGTACATTCGTTAAGATCTTTAACTATTACGTGATATTCAATTCCGCCAGAAAGACCCTGGAAACTAAATGTATTGGCATCAACATCCGGTGCTCTGAAATCAATTGTAACACCATCTCCTGTTATACTGGCCATATATGGTCCCACACCACCTGTCACTTCAACAAATGCAACTCCGTCTTTATCACCGAAACAATATTCCGGAATTTGTGAACTTACAATTTCAGTAACATCTAATGGGTCTGGTTGTTTAACTTCATCCTGGTAATCACGGTAACATCCGTTTGCATCCTGAACTCTTATGGTATAAATACCAGGTTTTAAGTTATCGAAAACATTTGAATCAAAGAACTGTTTAAGGTTTGGATGTAATGCATATACATATGCACCCGTTCCTCCTACAGCGTTAACCGTAATTTTACCATTACTGAATCCGTTACACTTCACATCTTCTACAGCTAATGTTGCAGACAATTCAGTATCCGGCTGTGTAATTTCGATGATCTCGAAAGGCTGCTCACAATCCAGACTTTGTACTGTCACACGGTATTTGCCTACAGCAAGTTCTGTAAATTCACCCGGTGTCAATTGTGTCGGAGCCGGAGTAATTGCATTACCATTTACATCTGTTAAAATGTAAACATAATTCCCTAAACCTCCATTTGCAATAGCCGTAATAGATCCGGATACAGATCCTCTACACTGAATATCCTGGTGCTCATATACTTCCAATGTAATTGCAGGAACTGGTGAGAATTCAACATTCACTTCGGTTGCAGCATTACAATCATTTGAATCTTTTACAAAATACTTGTACGTTACATTTGCCGTGGTTTTTGGTAAATCAATCGTCACTTGTGATACAAATGATGTTGGGTTATAGGTAGTTCCATCCGTACTATAGAAATAAGGACCTGTTCCGCCTGTAGCTTTAAGAATAATTCTTGGCGTAATGGCACAAGTTTCTGTTCTGTCTATAGCTATAGTTGCTTCCACTACGTTTGGCTGGTCAACTGTAACTGTGTTAGATGTTCCTACACAAGTCCAGTCATCAGAAACAGTAACAAAATAAGTTCCTGCACCTAATCCTGCGAATACTTTATCCGGCTGGGCATCTCTGGTAATTACTGTACCGTTTGCCAAAGTTCCGTGTAAGGTATACGTGTAGTTTCCTGATCCGCCTGTAATCGTGTTAACCGTTAACGTAGCATCTGTATCATCATAACAAAGAAGTTTTGTTTTATCTAAACCAACCGTTACATCAATTGGTTTCGGAGCAT
Organism: Flavobacterium cupreum; assembly: GCF_003996965.1. GTDB lineage: Bacteria > Bacteroidota > Bacteroidia > Flavobacteriales > Flavobacteriaceae > Flavobacterium > Flavobacterium cupreum. The sequence continues at coordinate 51,441 of NZ_QWDM01000005.1, forward strand.
CTAACTGAATTGGTGCTGACACCTCACAACCGTTAATGTCCTTCACAAATACTACATATGATCCAACTGCTAAATTTTCGAAAACATTTACAGTAGAATATGGTACTGCTTTGGCACCTTCTAATTTATATTGGTATTCACCCGGCCATCCGCCAGTTGCTGATACAGAAATAATACCATCGCTGTTACCGTCTGCACAAGTAATTTGTTTTACACTTGGTGTAAGTAACAATTCTTCTGCCGGACCTTCAATACTAAATTCAGTAGTAACCGGACAGAATGGTGTATTAACTAAAGTAGCTGCTACAGTATATTTCCCTCTGATCAGATTAGCAAGTTTCAGTTCCGTTGATGTCGTAACGCCACTTTGCTGTGTACCTGATTCATGTGTGATAACATAACTAAACACACCTGCTTCATCTGATGGTACAATATTGTCTACTAATGTTAGTGTAACGCTTCCGTTAGTATCACTGAAACAAATAAGGTTTTTCACCTCTGTAGCCACAATTTTGAATGTGTTTGGCTCATTCACGGTATGGTATCTTACGATACTACATCCTGTTACCGGATTTGTCACCGTGATTTTGTACTGACCCACATTTAATCCTGCAAATAATCCTGTTGGACTAGAGGTAAGCGGGTAAGTATTTGGAGCAACACCTTCGATTGTATAATCTAAAGCTGGCAACGTTCCTTTTGTATTAATTGCAGTAACCTGAATTGACTCTGGGTCTTTACAAGTTATTTTAGTTACATCGATTTTTAAATCATCAATATCTGCATATGGAGCAATAATCACACTGTTAGACTGTGCCTGACAATTGTTGCTGTCGTAAACCGTTACGGTGTACGTTCCGCCTAAGTAATCAAATTCCGTAAACGTATTTCTATCGTCTTTCTGAACTGATTTACCATCTCTGAAGAATTCATAGATCAGGTAGTTACCTGAACCACCAACAACAGAACCCGGAGTTACGGTGATCGTCGCAAATTTAACTGCATTACTGCCCGTGTTACAAACATATTGCGTAACCGCCGGTAAACCTATCGCCATTACAGCTGGCTCGGCAACAGTAATTGTTGCTGTACCTGAACATCCTCTTCCTGACAATACGGTTACGGTATAAAGTCCGTACGGTAAGTCTTTGAAAACAGGAGATTCCTGCGCTGGTCTAGGCGTAAATCCTGCCGGACCTGTTAAACTATAGGTATAAACAGGGTTATTATTTGAAGTTGCAATGGCTACAGTGATTGTACCATCTAAACCATCTTTACAAGAAACAGCTGTTGGAGTTAAAATAATTCCGGTTACATCTGTTGGTTTTTCTATTTCGATATCAAACTCTTTTTCACATAAAGTAACAATATCTCTTACTTTAAATTTGTATACAGCAGGAGCAAGGTCTGTAAAGACAGGACTCACCTGGCTTGTAACCCAGTTGTCTTTCGTATATACATAACTGTTAGCTGGTAAAACCGTACCGCCTTCAGCATGTAAAGTAATTTCTCCTGTTGCCGTGTTACAATCTGACATCACCGTTATTTCTCCACTTAGTGTAAGAGGTTCCAAAACAGTAACCGGTGTAAGAGCTGTTGTAGTACATTGATTTGCATCTTGTACGGTAACGGTATATTGTCCCGGAGAATAAACGATAAAGAAATTATCTGTTGTAAATGGTCCGTTGTCTAAACTGTATTGTAAAGTTCCAACTCCGGTGGCCGTAACATCAATTCTGTATCCTGAAGCGCTGTCACACTGGCTCGCTACTTTTACATCTTTAATGGTCGGTTTAGGATCTAATGAAACATTTACTGTTACATGATCAAAACAACCTTTCGCATCTTTTACATACACATCCCACGCATCAAATAATGGGAACACTTTCGTTGTTACAATTGTTTTTGTCGGAGACGGCGTATACACTAAAAGCGCTGTACTTGTTCCCGCAGGAGCAAATGCATACATAAATCCAGGAGTACCACCAACAATTGTTGAAGGATCTACCGTCAGTACTGCTCCGTCATTGTTACAGTTTTGGTTTACATTGTCCACTTTTAAACCTGCCAGGCTTAATACCGGAGGCTGTGTAATATCGACAGGGTTTGAATCAACTGTACATTCAGGGTAAGCTGTTTGTGTAATTCTAACAGTATAATTATCTCCAAAAGGAAGTCCCGTAATTGTAAACGGATTACCTGTTGCAGCATTTCCTGTTCCAGAAGCACCCGGCACGGCAGTATTAGCTGCATCGTAAACCTGGTAGGTAAATGCACCTGTATAATTGGTTATGCTCACGGTAATTTCTGCATCGCTGAAACCATTACAGCTTACCATTTGAGACGCTGTCGCAATCACTTTCATAGTATTGAATAACGGAACGTTATATACATTAGAAAGAATGAAACAATCTGTCGTTTTATCAATTACTTTAAACTGATAGAAATGACCTGCATCCGGTGCTGTATAGTCAAATGTATTACCTGTTACAGGAATAGCAGAAGCAAACAGAATACCATCTTTATAAACGTCATATTCAAAATTAGCCGGAACAGATCCGCCTGCGATAACGACGTTAATAATTTCTCCTGCATTCTTACAATCTGCTTTAGTATCTAAAGTAGCTGTAGCAGAAATCAATTTAGGGAATGGGTTTACCGGAACTGAAATAGAAGCGATACATCCGTTACCATCTTTCACATAATAGACTGGATTTTGAACTGATCCGTTATCTATCACATTAAAAGTATTTGTTGTTTTCCAGTTCGATCCGTTATCACTGTAAGTATAATCTGTAATCAGATTAGTTCCTTTTCCACCTGTACCTGTAACCGTAACTACAGTTGCATTTAGGGTGTTTGTTCCTGAACATTTAAACGGTGTCACTAAGTATGAAGCCACAACCGGAGTTGGAGGATTGATAATAACGGTGTCTGTCGCCGGACAATCTCTTCCTGATGTTACAGTAACTGTATAAGTACCTGCAATTAAATCTTTGAATAAAGGATTGTTCACCTGCGTAACCACCAGACCACCAGCCGGCACTGTACGTTGAATCGTGTACCTGTAATCCGGATTGTTGTTAGACGGAGGCAAATTAAATAAAATCGAACCATCGCCTACAGTTCCCTGAGTTCCTGAACAACTTGGTGAAGTTGGTGCAGCAGTAAATACAACCGGAGTCGGATCTAACATTACTACAGCAGGAATCGGATACGCACACCCTCTTGAATCGTATACTGTAAATACATAACTACCAGCAGCTGTTACAGTGTAATCAGAGAAAGCCGGGTTTGTAAATACCACTGGTGCAGAAGCTCCGGCACCATTAATATTTACCGTGTAAGTGTAAGCCGGATATCCGCCAACAGCACTCACTCTGATTGTTCCGTCAGCAGCAAGACCTGCACAATAAAGGTCTTTTCTGTTTTCCGCAGAAGCGAAAAGCTGACCGTTAATCTTAGTTGTTATAGCATCTGTACAACCAAATTTATCTCTAACCGTAATGGTGTAATCACCAGGTTTCAGATCTGTAAATGATCCTGAAGTTTGCCAGTTTGTACCATCAATACTAAATTCGTATGGTGTTACAGGATGTGGCGTACCTACAGAAGTAGCACTTACATTGATTGTTGTTGTATTATCATTTACATAGCAGTAATTAGAAGCATCTATTGCAATTGTTGGTTTAACAGGAGTTGTTAAACTAAACGAATCTGTTACTTCACAACCATTACTGTCTTTTACAGAAATGTTGTAGGTACCTACTACAGTAAGACCGGCAAAAATTCCATCTGTATTTGTTTTAACAGTTGCACCCTGAGTTAAAGTGTACGTATAATCACCCCAACCGTCAACAGCTGTAATTGTTACGGCTCCAAAAGTAGTACAACCTAATGGTGTAACCACTTTAGTTGCTGATAGCGGAGCAGGTGGTGCAGCAATGTCAAATCCTAATGGCAATGCCATAGAACAGCCCGTTACATCATCATATACCGTAAGGGTATGATTACCGCTTGACAATCCTGTTAAATTAATTGTTGAAGCTGTTAAGTTATTTACAGCTGGATCTGTATCTAATATATAGTGGTATGTTCCCGGAGCAGCTGAACCAAAGCCCGATACGAAGAAAGTAGCTTTCCCGTCTGTAGCCGTAGCACAGGTTATTCCAGTTGTGGATTGCTCCACTACGTTGATTTTGATTACATCTTTTACAGTATACGGAGCCTGATCTTTACAGTTTCTGGAATCCGTCACTTCAAAGATATAGTCACCAGCAGGTAAACCTGTGAAAAGACCAGAGTTTAAACCTGATATATTTCCTGCCTGTGCAACCGGCGAAATGATTTTATAAGTAGAAGTTCCAATTCCATTGGTACTTACCACCTGAACATCACTTGTCGTTGCCAGACATGTAATAGTAGTTTGTGTAAATGCCGGTTCATTAAATACAGGCGGATCTAATTTAAGGATATCCACAGTACCTGATTTAGAACAGCTATTTGCATCTCTCACACTGAATGGAATATTCAGCTGATCGCTTCCCGTATCAATAACATTGTACGTCGTCTGAGTACTGAAATCACTTCCGTTAAAACTATATTCAATAGTTCCTGTACCTCCACTTGCAGATAAAACAACCTGAGCGTCTACTCCCACATTACCAGGACCACACGTTAAAGGTGTAATAACCGGGGCAATGAAATTAACCTCTGTTGGTTCCCCTAAAATTACAGAACTGGAAACTTCACAACCTAAATTATCTTTTACAATAAACGGGTAAGCTGTTGCACTTGCAGTAGCCGTATACGTATCGTTTGTAGAGAATCCTAAATTATTGAAATTATACCTGTAAGGTCCTTGTCCTCCAGTTGCCGACAATACAATAGTACCTGTACCACCAAAACATAATGGCTGTATCGGATTAGCTGCCGGTACAATTGGTACAATAGCTTCAATTGTTACTGCATTTGTACTTACAGGGCAACCATTTACATCTGTAATTCTGAAGATATAAGTATCTGCAGCTCCTGAAGGCACTGCGTAATCGAATGCTGTTACTCCGGCAACAACAGTTGTCGCAGGCGTTATTGTAACGAAACCAGCAATTCCTTTCTTAACTTCATATGTATAAGCCGGTGTACCGTCTTTAATTTCAACATGAATAACAGCGTCTTCCACTACAGTTCCTGTAACCGAACAAGCTAATACTTTTCCAATAGATGCTATTGCAGATGGCGTTGCATTTATGTTTAGATTAGTTGGCAGTGCCTGAGAACAATTGTTTTTGTCTATTACTACAAAAGTATGTGGTCCTGAATTAAGACCTAAAGCAGTGTAGCTTAGTCCTGTAACCGGAACCGGAGTACCGTTATCAACACTTACTTTATATGGACCCATTGTAGGTACCGGATCTGTTATATTCACCGTAACTTCAAATGCGCCTTCTCCTGCACAAAAAGTAGTAAAGTCAACGTTAAATACCGGAAGAGGATCCTGAATAACTTTAACAGTTGCACTTGTAATACAGTTGTTTGCATCTTTAACCCATACCAAATAATCTCCTGAATTAACAAAGAATGTATTGGTACTGTGGATCGGCAGGAATGATGCTGCTGTTGGTTTTGGATCGTCAGCGTCACCAATTGCTCCTGTATCTGTAATGATTTGGTATAAATAAGAACCTGCTCCACCTTTACCCTGCGCGGTAACAATACCGGCGTTTGGATTACAATTGGCATTTCCAAGTGATGATGCCAATAAGGTTAATGGTGTTGTGGATTCTTTTATTTCGAACATTGTCGAAGCAGACTGACAACCGTCAATAGTTCCGCCTCTTTCTGTGAATACAATATAATATCTTCCCGGTACTAATGTTCCAGGACCTGCTGAAGGATATGTAACTGTAAATGGTGCAGCTACCGGTGCATTTAATAAAGGACTGATCACAGCATTATCCTGATCTCTGAAAATCTGATAATCTACAGATGTTGTAGTAGCGTGTTGTCCTGTAATAGTAAAGGTCACTCTACCATCACCAAGTCCCTTACAAGTAACATTCTGAGGAGTTGGAGTACCCACTAACGTAGAAGCTGATGGAATTGGTCCGGCCGCAGATTTTAAGAAGTAACAGTTTGTAGTTAAATCGTGTACCACAAACGTATACGTAACACCAGGGATCAGCGGGTTAAATGTTTTAACATTTCCACCTACTACATCCGGTCCTGAATAATTGTTTGAATATGGCGGTGTATTAAATTCTAAGATACCAAATTCATAGTTTCCACTACCTACCGACGCAACAGCCGTAACAGTTGCAGTTCCTCCTGTTGTACAAGTCGATGGTGTAGTCGTAACATCAATCACCAAGTCGTTTGGTGGAGAAGCCATTACCTCTTTCTTTTCTACAGAGCAGCTATTAGCATCCCTAACTTCTACCGTATAGATACCAAAGTCAATAATGTCAAACTTCCAATTTTCTTTGGTAGTTGTAGTATGAGAAGCTGTATATCCGAAATTATTACTAATATGATAGGTATATTGTCCCGTTCCACCAGCAGCATTTATCACTGTGATTGAACCTAAAGTTGAACCCGGAGGTGTCGACGACGGATCACATTCTATGTTTTCAATAGCCGTATCAAAAGTAATAGGGTCCGGAGCGATAACAAATGCCTGAGCAGCTCCTGTTCCAATACAGCCTTTAGCATCACGAACCTGATAGGTATATCCTAAACCTGCTCCCGGTGCTCCAGGTAGATCTGTAAAATAACCCGAATCATTACTGGTTACCCAATTGTCAATAGTATACTTAAACGGACCAACTCCACCTGAAGTTACCGTCACTTTTATGGTTCCTTCTTTAGATAAGGTACATAATGTTCCTGTTGCTACAGCACTTACAACTGGTAGTACTGGTACAGTAACTTTTACCGGAACTGTACTTTCTGCAGAACATCCGTCAGAGGTAACCTGGAAATAATAATCTCCCGGCGCTGAAGTATTGAATACATTACCCGGTAAAGCAACATATGTTCCTCCTAAACCTAATTTATACCAGTACGTATATGCAGCACCTCCGCCTGAAGCTGATAAGGTAACTTGTGCATCTGTAGTGGTAAATGGCGGAACGGCTGTACAGGTAACATCTTTTTCAGATTTAACTGTAAGTTTTAATTGATTATTAATAATTAAAGGAAAAACGGCAGATATACATCCGTTTGCATCTTTAACCGTTAAGTTATAAGTACCAGGACCGGAAATAGTTTTACTTGGGTTTGAAGAGTAAACTCCATTCACACCATAAGCTATTGTTGAACCTGTGAAAACAGTTCCGGACATCACAATAGTAAGCGAACCTCCTTTGTAACACGTTACCGGTATTGGGTCAACGGTTGGTACTGCATCTCTCACTACTGTAAATGATGTCGTTGCAGGACAGCCTTTTGCGTCTCTTACAAATACATTGAAAGTTTCCCCGTCTACAAGTGTGTTTCTTGAGAAAACACCTGTTGTGTTATAATCTGCAGGGTAAACCGGTGCAGGAGTTCCTGCTTTTGCAGAAACAACAGCATAATATAAAGTACCTGTACCTCCCGTAGCGGTTACTGTAATCGCTGTATTCGGTTTGTCACAGTACACTTTTGTACCTGATGCCGCTGTAATTGTGATTGCAGTTGGGTTGGCAAGGTTTACAAAAGCTGTGTTAGTACATTTTGTCGTTGGGTTGGTAACGGTAATCGTATAAGTTGTCCCTCCAGGTAAATTAGTGAATGTAACCACATTACCTGCCTGAGAACCACCTGTAATAGTGGCATTAGCCGTGTTTTTCAGAACGTATGTAAATCCGGTTGAATTTCCTCCAACATTGAATTTAATAGATCCGTCTGAAGCATTATTACAAGATACTGCACTAACCAAACTACCGCTTACGGTAATTGGAACTACATTATCAATCGTGAAATCTCCATCTTTTATACAACCGTTATCATCGGTAATTCTAAAGAAATATTTCCCTGGGGATAAATTTGCAAAGGTATAATCCTGAGTAGTAATACCCGTTACGACCGGAGTTGCCGGAGCAATTGCAGCCGTTGTACTGGTTATTTCAAATTTAAATGGTGCTACACCGTTAGTAACGGTAACTTTTAAATCGGTATCTAATTGAGCAGCGTCACAGCTAATAACATTTGCCTGTGCAAAAGCTAAAGCTGTTGGCGGGTTTAATGTATTTATTGTAGCAGATGCTGGTGCCGTACAGCCATTTTTATCTATTACTGTAATACTTACAAGACCAGGAGTGCTTGTTGTAAATGTATTTGAATCTACATAACCGTTTCCGTCTCCGTAATCGTATTTATATTTTCCTCCTGTAAACGGAGTTCCATTAATTGCTGTTACTGTAATAGTAGCCGCTTGTGGAGCATTTGCAGTTCCGCATTTTACTTTTGTTGCTAAAGCTGAAGCTGTCAATGCAATAGCAGGCTCTGTAATGGTAACCGGGAGCGGTGCAGAAATACAACTTTTAGCATCTGTAACTGTAACAGAATAAGTTCCGGCTTTGATACCTGTAAATACATTATTCGTTTGTGTAATTACAGCTCCCGTCGTTGGCGCAGTAGGTGTTAATACATAGGTATACGTTCCTGCTGCCGGGTTTGTTGTTACCGTAACAGTTCCTGTAGCATCTCCTTTACATTTTACATGAGCCGGAGTGGCAGCAGTAACTACTGGTTTTACAATTGCATTTATCTTCTGACTTACAACGGTCGTACAATTTTTACTATCTGTAATTTCAAAATAATAAGTAGCAGCAGCACCAGCCGGATATGTAAACGAAGTTTGTCCCGCTGCAAGTGTCGTATAAGCACCTGTAAATGGAGCACCTGTAGTATTTACTCTGTATTTATAGTCCGGGTAACCCGCTGTAATATTATAAACTCTGATAGTGGCACCTGGCGTAGCAAGTGAACAATCTAAATCTTTGTCTAAAGTAATGCTTGCTGCTATTGGCGAAGCAATAGTTGTAGCCGGTAAATTAATAAAACAACCTGTAGAAGTATCTGTAACTTTAATAATATAACTTCCCGGGATTAATCCTGTGAATGTTCCGTTATTCTGGGTTACACTTCCAAGTGTATAGGTATAATTTGGTGCTGCATTAGGCGTTACTTTTATAGTAGCTCCTAAAGCACTAGAACAAAAATCTGATGTAACAGTATCTATACTGGCCGTTGGATTAACTTTAGGGTTAATCGTGAAGTTTTGCGTTTTAGTACATCCGTTTAAGTCTGTTACTACTACTTTATAGTCTCCCGCTGCTAATCCTGTAAAAGTATTAGTCGTTTGATTCACAACAGCTCCTGCAGGAGTTACCGGAGTCAATTCATAATTCTTATATGGTGTCCAGCCGCCTACTGCATTTATGACAGCCTGACCTAAACCATTACAAGTAACATGAGTTAAAGTAGGAGCATTTAATGCTAAAGCTGCAGTCGGAGCCAAAATAGTTACGGTCTGTTGTGCAGAACATGTAGTAGAAGTATTTGTTACTGTAATCGTATGTAAACCAGGACTCAATGTTGCTACCGGAATATCAAAAGAAGTTCCTGTTGCAGGAGATGTTCCTGTTACAGCCGGTCTTGTATCAACTACATAAGAATAATTTGTACCATTACCCAATCCTGTAACTGTAAATATCGCACTACCATTGGTATCGCCAAAACATACGATATCAACTTGAGATTTGAATGTTACTGCAATAGTTGGTAATGCAGATATAAATATAGTTTCTTCGAATTTACAATTGTTCGCGTCTTTTACTTCAAATTTATAAGAAACACCAGCCGCTAAACCTGTAAATACATTTGATGTCTGGTAAGTACCAACCGTCGGTAAAAGCATTCTGTATTGTAAGCCAGCAGTTGGTAAAAGTACACCAGCCGCATTTTTCACATCTGAAATGGTTACGCTGGCCGTATTACTCGGACAAGTTACTTTCGAAGGCGTAAGCGTCATCGCTGCCGGTGGATTCAATTTAGTAATTGTTCCCGCTGGTATTGTAACCGAACAGCTTTTCGAATCTGTAATTGTAACCGTGTAAACACCTTCTGTACTTAAATTATTAAATACAAGCGTTCCTTGTGGTCCGGCATATTTTACACCGTCTTTCAATAAAGTATACTGGTAGGAACCATTTCCTCCACTAACACCTGAAACCGTAATTGTTGCAGGATTATCACAATTGTATAAAGGAGCCATCGTAGCTGTACCTTTAATTACATCTGGTTGGAAAACTTTAAACGAATAGGATTGCTCACACTTCTGTGCATCCTGTACAATATAAGTATAAGTCGTTCCTGCAATAGAACCGGCTAATGATCCGTATGTAGTGGTAGAGGTAAAAGCACCTGTACCATTAAACTGATATTTAAACGGAGCTACTCCAGTTAATGGAGTAATCGTAACGCTTCCGTCAGCGGCACCATTACACGATACATTGGTAACTTGTTCTTTTGCAGTTACGGCAATTTTAGAATTAACAATTGCGTCAACCTTAAATGGACAATTTTTTACATCTGTAATTTCAAAAGTATAGGTTCCTGAAGTACTCGTTGAATAGGTAAATTTAGGACCTGCAATACTACCACTTGTAAATAATGTGGTGGCACCTTTTTTAACTACATATTTATAAGGTGCATAACCTCCTGAAATAGAAACTTCTATAACTGCATTTGGTGCAGTGGTATCACAGCTTAATGGAGTAGTTGTTAACGCATTTGCTGTTAATTTACCTTCAATTTTTTGACTTACTGCTGTAGCATCACATTTGTTGCTGGTATCTGTAATCAAAAAGTCATAGGTTCCTGTTGCAGTTGCCGTATACGTAAATGTTTTGCCTGGAAAAGTAGCAGTTGGATTACCATATCCCGCTCCATTTATATTTACCTGATAATAGAATGGACCAACACCTTTAGTAATATTTACTGTAATCAGCGCGCTGGTACCGTCAAAACATAAACCTGTATTGGAAACAATCTCTGCTTCCGGTCTAACAGGGTCAGCAATAATAAAATCTACATTTTTGGTGTTTGGACATAAATTAGCATCTGTTCCGGAAACGGTATAAGAACCCGGTGCAACACCTGTTATCGTTCCGCCATTAACCGGGAAAGCCGTCGTTACTTTTGTAACCGTGTTGGTAAGTGTTAAGGTGTATGGTTTCACTCCACCTGTGGCACTAGCTGTAACTGTAGCACCATCTTTACAAAGCGCTACACTTGGAGAAGCACTTATAGAAAAGGCGGACTCTGTCTTAATTGTGGTTGGTAAACTAACAATACAAGGATTTGGTGATGGTGCTTTTGGATCATCGTATCTTACACGCACATCATACAATCCGGCATCTTTACCAGTAAAATCAATTTGGGCAACTGTAGACTTAACCCAGTTAGCGCCACCGTCTATCGTATAATAGAAACCTTTAAGCGGATCGAAATTTTTAGCTATAATACTAAATGCACCGTCTTTAGATCCGTTACATTTTATATGAGTAAGTCCCAGAACTTCGGCAGTAAAACCTTTACTGTCTTCTACTACCACTTTAAGTTTTTGCTCAGACAAACATGATTTTGGTAACTGACGTACCCAGATATCATCAAGAACTAAATCGTTACCACTAAATACTTCACTACCGGAACGAACCACGAAAGTTAGGTTCTTATTATTTCCCGGATTCATCTTGATACTAATCGGTACCCATTTTCTTCTGTTCGGATCATTTGAAGGAGCTGCAATTTCTCCCGTATCATCTCTGGCCACAACATTACCTAAAGCGTCAATTAATTCCACTCTGATAATAGGCGCAGCAGAACTGTAACCCGGATTTAATAAGTTTCCAACATAAAAATCAACAATTATATCCTGATTTTCAATAACATCCACAATAGGTTTACTATATAAAATACCGTATTTACCTGCGGCATTACCAATATTTACCAATAAAAATCTTCCATCAGGATCTCCTGTATTGTCCAGGTTATTTGGATTTGTTGTATGGTCTTTAAAGTGGAACCATGCACCTGAATTATTGCTTGATGGATCATCACCTCTCCAGAAGAAACTTGCTACTGAATAGGCATTATCTTCTACAGATCTACTTGGTGTTCCATTAGGAAATTTACACTGATAAGGAGGGTTAACTCGCTGGTCATTAAAACAATATGCTGCTGCAATACCAGGTGATTTGGTTGGCGGTCCGCTACCAAAATCTTCTTTTAACAAATTACTGAACGTTGGAGAAGATACCAGTTTGTATTTTACAATCACATCGTAGGTACCAACCGGAAGATCTTTAAAGACATTCGGTGGTACATTTGTATTTAAGGCTGTACCTAAATAATATTCATATTCATAGGTAGTACTAGGATCCGTTTTTACAGTTACTGTTGTTGTTCCTTTACCGTCACAAGTATAGTTTGTGGTTTGGATAAAAACAGGATCAGATGGTTTTGGCTCAAGGATAATGCCCTCCATAGGGAAAACACAACCGGCAGCATCCTTAATATATAAAGTATAAGGAGTCGCCTTTGGATTTACCCACGCAAAATTATCTGTAATATATGTAATTCCGCCATCAAAACTGTATCTGTATAAATTTGGTGCAGGAAAAGGTATTCCTCCCTGAGGATTGGTAATTCTTACCATTCCCTGATCTACATTACCCGGAGGTCCGCAACCGGATAATTCGGCTACTCCTGCAGAAGCTGTCAACGGATCTGCAGCTCCCCCAATAACTACTTTTCGAACGGCATCAAAACAGTCTTCCGCACCGTAAGTATATTTTACGATTACATCATAAGTACCCGGAGCTAAATTAGTTGTTGGTAATGTGGTATATGCTCCGTTATTTACATTATAAGAAACTGCATAACCTGAATTTGTTGGTGTAACCACCATATCAATCTGACCACCTTTGTCACCATAACATTTACCATCCGTTCCTTTAATGTCTACGGTTGGTTTCGGTGTGTCAGGGATAGTAACTTTTAAGGCAAAAGTACAGTTATTATAATCTGTAACAATTACATTATATATTCCGCCGGTCGGCAATGGTCTTATAACCGGGATTTTAGGATTTTTTCCGTAATCCACTCCGTTTACATTATAATTGTAGGATGGAGGAACGCCTGGAATTAAAGTTCCGCCTGTTGGTAAAATTTCAAATTCACCATCTCCGCAGGCAAGCGTTTTATTAATCTTGTAAGTTGCTGTCAATGATTTATCGAATATTTCGACAGTCTGCATTTCAAAACAACCGTTATTAGCAGGAAGTGCCAGTGAATTGTTGGCGTAAACCTCTACATCATATTTTCCGGGAGCTAAACCTGTAAAAAGCTTATAATTCGGGAATGAAATTTTTCCTGAATTTTCTACTACTGTATTCGTTCCTGCAACTTTTACTATAAATTGGTAATCTCCGGGTGCCTGATTTGCAGTAGCTCTAATAGTACCATCAGATCCCTTACAAAGAGCATCCGTAGGCACTACAGTTGCAGAGAAAATAGTTTTTACGATTGTTAACTTAACCGTAAAAGGACATGAAGACGTTTGTGGGTCCGGTGCTGTTTGTTTTACGGTTACCTCATAATTGCCTTCCGGAAGATTATCAAACACATTTGAAGTTTGGAAATCAGTTCCGTTAATACTATAGGTATAACCTGTATTTGGCAACGGATTTGTAACCGTTATTTTTCCGGGCGTTGAACAAGTTACATCGTCCTTTTTAGCTTTTACATCTAAAGGATTCTGGAAAACACTAAAATAAAACGTGTTCACACAGTTATTACCGTAACTTACGATAACCCTGAATGCCCCGGATTTATTTGCCGTGAAATTCGGTCCATCCGGTGCTGCCTGTGTCCAGTTTACAGCATCTTCGTACGCACAACTTGCAGGAAATCCTGTAGGTGGTACATCTGTAGAAACCTGCCATTTAATACTGGTGGCTCCGGCAATATTGGTTTTGATTTCTCTGGTGTCTGTCAGACCACACAAGAAAATCTTTGGGAATTCCTTATTATCGTTGGCACAAAGGTAAGGTCTTTTTGTAGCCGGGTCTATATTACTGGCATATGGACTAACCGGATTATCATTGGCACCTTTTGCATAATCTTCAACAGTATAGGTTTGAAGAATACCTTTACAATCCGGATTACCTCCTGTTTGTACCGTGTAGACTCCTGCTTTTATAACTGTAATTTGTTGTGTAGTTCCAACTACTTTTCCAGTCTCATCTTTCCACACATAAGTAGTATATCCATTGGCTGCTTTTAGAATGGCGCTACCACATAATGATACTTTTCTTTGGAACAAACAATCACTGATTCCAACCAAAAAGTTAGTTGAAGTCGGATCACCTACAAGACATCCTGTATTAAAGGAATAACTTCCGTCTCCATAAGGCTGTCCGTTGTTGGTTGGGTTTTCGGTACCAAAATAACGCGAAGTTGCAGTGTTCTGGATTTTATTAGAACAGGCATCAACCAATTCGTTACAATCCGCAACAACCTTAACCCTGAATATGATTTTATATTTAGAACCTGATTTTACAACTAGTTTATCATCGACATTAAATACTATTGTTCTTGTGGCTGCGTTATAAGAAGCAACTGAAATACCATTATCCATAAAAATAATGTCGCTGGGACGATTAAAAATTACATTTTGTGGTAATATATCTGTAATCGTTAACGTTTTTGCATTGTCATTCCCCACATTCTGGAATCCGACCTCATAACGCATTTCCTGGCCTAAAGTCACATCAGCACCATTTAGGTCATATTCCGTTACTCCGTCGGCACGAACGCCTCTTACTACTTTTGTTAATACAATCTTTGGCTCAATAATATCAACAGCAAAAGTGGTCAGGAAGGCTCCGTAACCATCACCATTCGTCGTTAATTTAAGTGCTCCCTGCGTTTCACTATTTCCTAATATTTTATTTCCGGTATTATCAATATCAACATTGTCAATATCAAAACCTAAAGTGTTTTCACTATTAGGGTTTCTGTTCTTGACATACGCTCCCCCTTTTGATATGGAAGAGTTGAAAAAATTATCCTCATCACTTTTTATCGGAGTAAGCGTCATGTCTTTCGGATTGACCGCATCCCAAATTTTCGTAAACAGTTTTGTCGGACTTGCCGGTGGTGGTGCACCCCCTCTAAACTGAAAAGAATCCCCTTTTAAACCTCTGTCTCCTTCTAAGGCAGAAACACCAATTTTGGCATAAACAGGCAAAGTTCCCGGTAAGGTTTTAAAACCCGAAACAGGAATATTCAATACATCTGAACCCTGCACCCCTGCATAACCATCAAAAACCGAAATGAATTTACTCGGTAGTGAAGGGCTTTCGTAAATAACAACCAAAGTCCATCCTCCTCCGCTTCCTCCTTGTCTTTTTCCTCTTGTAGCTCTAATGTCAGCCACGGTATAAGTACCATTAGCATCCAGTACACCAGCACCATTCTTAACAGCCTGTAACTGTTTTGTAACATTTTTGTAACAGATAATTGGTGAATCTTTAAAGGACTGCGTATCTGCCGGACCATAATAGTGGTAACCATCAAAAATGATATCATCTTCGTCTCCTGCCGGATCTGCTGCATTATCTGCAGTTAAAACCTCGTAAGTGTTACTACCGGGAACTTTAAACTTAATCTGGTTCCAGTCGCTCAATCTGGGTGTCCCTACGAAAAATTGACTAGCATCAGTTCCTACTTCATTAGGGTAACAAGAGGCCCAGTATAAACCTGCATAAGCGATAGATTTACAACTATTGTCAATTAATAAATTTGCACTACTTGAACTAAAGGTTCCTGGATCACCATCAATATCTATATAGACTGCTGTTTGAGCATTATTGTCGGCACCTCCATTATACGGTACTGCCAGGCCTTGTCCGGTAACAATACTATTTCCAATTAAAAGGATGTCTCCTTTTACCTGCATACTTCCTCCGTCTAACCTTGGTTTAAAAGGTTTAGGAATCTGTGCATAAATTGTAGTGGTAAAACACAAAAACAACAGCATACCAAGAATTGTCTTGGCCGTTGTTGCTTTTACAAATAAAGGCTGCAATTGTGCATCAAAAAGTGAAGCATTACGCTTTTCAAACTGATTTTGAATATCAGAAACGATGTTTTTGATAAAAGTAAAAACAGTTTTTACTGATTTAAAAGTAGTAGGTTTTTCCATAGTCATCTTTTTGTTTACTTACACTTCATTCCCTAAGGGGCATTAGAAAATAAAATTATTAGTATTCTAAAATATTTATTATTATGTCCTTCTTAAAAAATTAAGAAGGACGAAACTCTTTAATCTTAATTATATTAATTCTCCACTTTTACGATGGCCATTTTCCCGTTGTATGGCTTTTTCCCTTTAGCTCCTAATGCTTCCTGAGCCTCAGATAATCCATCGAACTTATCGTAATAGATGTAATACTTACTTGTTGTTACATTATAGAAGAAATTAATATTCGTTACACCAGCAGCAACTGCTTTGGTTAAGAACTCATCTCTCTTTTCAACACTGCTGTGTACCGCAACGATCATATAGTACCCACTTTCAGAATTTTTAATATTCTTGATGATCTGCATGTTTGACTGGTCTTCACCAAAATCAAAATCACTGGCTGTTAAAGGCGTACTGCTTGGTTTCGTAGTTTCTTTAATACGTTTAAGAGCAGCTATATCCTGTGCATATCTTCCCTGATCATTTTCATATGCAGCCTGCTTGATTCTACGTCTTTTCTCTATTTCAGTTTCTGCTTTAATACGCTCTAAATTGGCAAGTAATGCTGCACCATCTTCTTCCATTTTAAGCTGAGCCGCTTTCAGCTGATTTATTTTCTCCAGATAAGCCTTGTTTAAAGCATCGTTTTTATTTGGTACTTTTTTAAGTCTTTCGTTATATAAATTTGTCAGCTTCGCAATCTCATCTTTCTGAATTTTATTGGCTTCGGCAATCTGTAATTTTAAAGCTTCGATCTGACTGTTTTCAGCAGCTACACTTTTGAACGGTTTTGGTTCTTTGTAAATACCTTTATCACTTAAGTCGTTCTCTTCTTTTAAATCATCAAGGTCTTTTTGTTTGTTTGCCACTGTTGCTTTAAACTGTGCCAACAAATCATTTTGTGCTTTACCTGATGCATCTAATGATTGTGCTAGATTATCAATTGCTTTTGCTGTATCATCTTTAGCTAACGAAGCTGTTCTTGCAAGAGCATCGGCATCAGCTTTCGCTTTGGCATCTGCTAATAATTTTGCTTCACGTGCTTCCTCTGCTAATCTTAATTGTTCTGTTTCCTGTTCCGCTTTTAATTTTTCATTGGCTTCTGCATCCGCTTTCGCTCTTGCGTCTGCTAATAATTTAGCTTGTTCTGCTTCCATATCCGCTTTCGCTTTAGCATCCGCTGCTAACTTAGCTTGTTGTGCTTCTGCGTCAGCTTTTGCTTTGGCATCAGCTGCTAATTTTGCTTGTAAAGCTGCTGCATCCGCTTTCGCTTTAGTATCAGCTGCCAGCTTAGCCTGTTGTGCTTCTGCGTCGGCTTTCGCTTTGGCATCAGCTGCTAATTTTGCTTGTAATGCTTCTGCGTCAGCTTTCGCTTTGGCATCCGCTGCTAGTTTTGCCTGTAAAGCTGCTGCATCCGCTTTCGCTTTAGTATCAGCTGCTAGTTTCGCTTGTAAAGCTTCTGCGTCGGCTTTCGCTTTGGCATCGGCTGCAAGTTTTGCTTGTAAAGCTTCTGCGTCGGCTTTTGCTTTGGCATCCGCTGCTAACTTAGCTTGTAACGCTTCTGCATCGGCTTTCGCTTTGGCATCAGCTGCTAGTTTTGCCTGTAAAGCTTCTGCGTCAGCTTTTGCTTTGGCATCCGCTGCTAACTTAGCTTGTAACGCTTCTGCATCGGCTTTCGCTTTTGCATCTGCAGCTAGTTTCGCTTGTAAGGCTTCTGCATCGGCTTTTGCTTTCGCATCCGCTGCTAGTTTGGCCTGACGCTCTTCCTCTGCTGCTTGTAATTTCTGAGCTTCTTGTTCAGCTTGTCTTCTTGCAGTTGCTTCTGCATCCGCTTTTACTTTTGCATCAGCAAGTAATTTTGCTTGTAAAGCTTCCATATCCGCTTTCGCTTTGGCATCTGCTGCTAATTTTGCCTGTAAGGCTTCTGCATCGGCTTTTGCTTTAGCATCGGCAGCTAGTTTCGCCTGTAAGGCTTCTGCATCGGCTTTCGCTTTAGCATCGGCTGCTAGTTTTGCCTGTAAGGCTTCTGCATCAGCTTTCGCTTTGGCATCTGCTGCTAATTTTGCTTGTAAGGCTTCTGCATCGGCTTTTGCTTTGGCATCAGCTGCTAATTTCGCTTGTAAGGCTTCTGCATCTGCTTTTGCTTTGGCATCAGCTGCTAATTTTGCTTGTAACGCTTCTGCGTCAGCTTTCGCTTTGGCATCGGCTGCTAACTTCGCTTGTAACGCTTCTGCATCGGCTTTCGCTTTGGCATCAGCTGCTAGTTTTGCTTGTAAGGCTTCTGCATCAGCTTTTGCCTTAGCATCGGCTGCTAGTTTTGCCTTTAAGGCTTCTGCATCGGCTTTTGCTTTAGCATCTGCTGCTAATTTTGCTTGTATAGCTTCTGCATCTGTTTTTGTTTTTGCTTCTGCTGCTAATCTTGCTTGTAGCGCTTCTGCATCAGCTTTTGCTTTGGCGTCTGCTGCTAGTTTCGCTTGTAAGGCTTCTGCATCTGCTTTCGCTTTAGCATCTGCTGCTAATTTCGCTTGTATGGCTTCTGCATCAGCTTTTGTTTTTGCTTCTGCTGCTAATCTTGCTTGTAGTGCTTCTGCATCAGCTTTCGCTTTTGCATCTGCAGCTAATTTTATTTTCAGTGCTTCTGCATCGGCTTTTGCTTTCGCATCGGCTGCAAGTCTTGCCTGTCTTGCTTCTGCGTCGGCTTTAATTTTTGCATCTGCTGCCAGTTTTTCTTTTAGGGCTGCATCTTCTGCTGCTTTCGCTTTCGCATCAGCTGCCAGTTTTGCTTTATTCGCTGCATCAATGCTTGTTTTTGTTTTTGTAGTAGCTGCCGCTTTTGCTTTCGTTTCTGCAGCAATTCTCGCCTGAAGTGCATCTGAATCGGCTTTCGCTTTAGCATCTGCAGCTAAGATTGATTGTAAATCTGCAGCCTCAGCTTTCGCTTTGGCATCGGCTTTTCGTTTTGCTTCTGCGGCGTCAGCTTTGGTTTTCGCGTCAGCAGCCAGTTTTATTCTCAAGGCTTCAGCATCGGCTTTCGCTTTTGTATCTGCCGCCAGTCTTGCTTTTGCAGCAGCTTCAGCATCGGCTTTCGCTTTATCTGCAGCTAATTGTGCCGGTGTTTTTTGTGGCTCAGCCGGCGTCGCTGTTTTTGGTTTCGCTGTACCTTCTGCATCTGCTTTTGCTTTCGCAGCTGCCAGTCTTGCTTTCGCAACAGCTTCTGCATCAGCTCTCGCTTTATCGGCAGCTAATTGTGCCGCTGTTTTTTGGGTTGTAGCAGGTCTGGCTGTCGTTTTGCTTTCCGCCAATTTTGCTCTCGCTGCAGCCTGAGCATCGGCTTTTGCTTTGGCATCTGCAGCCAGTCTTATTTTTAATGCTTCAGCATCTGCTTTCGCTTTTGTATCTGCTGCTAATCTTGCTCTGGCCGCAGCTTCGGCATCTGCCTTAACTTTTTCTGCAGCTGCAAGTCTTGCCTGTTGTGCTTCTGCATCGGCTTTCGCTTTGGCATCAGCAGCAAGTTTGGCTTTTTCAGCTCCACTGACTCTTGTAACCGGAGCAGCAGCGGTCGTTTTTTTCGCTATTACCGGTTTTGCTTTCGCAGGATCCATAAGAGAACCTTCTTCGTCATCTCCGTAATAGTAATTTTTATTTTTGAATTTATAAGCAATTGCAAATTCGTGGGAACCTCCTAAATTAGAGAAATTACCCATTCCTCTTTCGTAATTGTATTCTATAGCAATACTTGGTGATATATTAACACCAAGACCAGCCGAAACTCCGTATAAGGTATTGTATCCGGCCTGTGCCCAAACTCCTTTTGGAATAGCAACCATGGCCAATCCCGAAATAACGGTTTTGTCTTGTTTGATTTCTGTTTTAACGATTCCGGAGAATTTACTTCTGTCAAAAAAACCGTATGAATCTATGTATCCGGTGTACATAGCATGCAATTCGATCGCTCTTTCAGGATCTTCTTTTACAACCCCTGAACCGAAATTGTAAAGGATTAAATTATTTACAGACAATCCGAAATCAAGGAAAGCGGTGCCGTAGTTAATACCAGGATTTACTGTTAGTAAAGTACTTCCCGGATAATCGACAATTAAGCTTGTATCATCAGAGATGATTTTACCTTTATCCAGACTGCTTTTATATGCACCGACATTAAGACCAAAAGTCAAATTACTGTCTTCCTGCAAAACGATATTATGCGCAAAGTTGGCAACTCCGCCGAAAACGGTCATTAAACCATAATTCTGCTGGAACAAACCAAAAGCAAAAGCTTCATTCTCCCTGAAACGCCCGGAGTAGCCAAATAAATAGCTGTTCGGAGCATTTTCAAACTGAGTCCATTGTCTTTTATTGTAGAAACTGATGTAAGCATTTTGTTCGCGTACGAAACTAAATGTTGGATTGATTAGATATCTATTAAACTTTAAAGAATTTCTGATGGGTAACGAAAACGAAACAACTCCATCCTCAGGGGCGTCCTGCGAATAGAGTACATTTGAAAAACCGTAAAATAAAGTTATGAATAGTAAAATTTTCTTCATATTATTTTATCACAGTTATTGATCCTTTTTTTTCACCAGTGTCGGATTGAATGACATAGTAATATACCGGATTAACATTTTTAAAATCTTTTATAAAAGTATTAAGTTCAGGATCGTAGTTACTTCCAACATCGTCAAACATCACTTCTCCGTTTGAACTTAATATGATCACTTTTGTGCTTGCCGTTTTGTAAATATCAGGGATGTTCCAATAAGGATTTCTAAGACTTACTATATTTGGAATTACCGTGGTCACAGCATCCAGTGCCGAAGTAATTCTAAAGGAAAACTCCTTGCTAGAGGTACAATCCGAAGTCACAGAAACTTTTGCTCTGTAGCTTCCTCTTACTGCTACCAGGTACGTTGCTGAAGTTGCCCCCTGAATAATATTATTATTTAAATACCATTCGTAAGTCGGGTTAGCAGCATCTGTTATAATGGAAACGCTTAACGTTTCCCCTTCTTTAAGTTCATATTGATCTGCAACGTCAATACTTGCCGTAAAACTCGTGCTTTTCAAATCTATACTTCCTGTAGCTATACAGCCGCCAAAATCTACAGCAACACTGTAAACTCCGGATTCGTTTGCATTGATACTGCGGGTGGTTGCACCGGGAATAAGAACATTATCTTTTTTCCAAACATAACTGTTTCCGGCAGTGGCGGTCAATACCGTACCAGCTTCGTCTGCACAAAAAGGATTTCCTAAACTTGAAGTTATCGTTACAGAAGAACCCGCACCGGAAGACGTTAATACAACCCGGTTTGAATAGGAAAGAGAAGTACAGCTGCCATAATTCGTTTCTACGTAATAAGTACCTGCTGCAGTAGCCGTATAGTTTGGACCCGAATTACCAGCCATAAGGGTTGGTGGTACTGTAGCACCATTATCCTTATACCAGTTATAAGATAAGGAAGGATATTTTAAAGGCGAATCATTTTCCGGATTCGTAGAATCAGGATCTATAGACAATACATAACTACCTCCTGCGCAAAAGGTAGCAGAACCATTAAAATTATTAATGGTGTATTGCTTATCGTGTATTTTGTAATAAATAGGAAATAACTTTTTTGCCGTTGAAGAGAAAAATGTAGGGCTTACATATCCTCCTGAACTTTTAATTCTTAGGGCATAAGTATCCGATCCCACAATGTTTGGCGGAATCGAAAAGGTTATAGTCTGCCTGTCTGCTGCGTCATCTACTGGTACTCCTGTCACAGGTGTAGGTGTAGTAAAACTTCCTGTTTTATCTGAAAGCTCAACCGCAAATGTAGTACCGGCCGGGAAGCCGCTATAGGTAAATGAAGCTTTGTATGTCTGACTGGTAATACCTGCACAAACCCTGTCGAAAGCAAGAATTTCAGGTGTTACTTTTTGGGCATACAAACTAGATCCGACAAGTAAAAAAATGCCAAATAAAAGAAAGAATTTGGTAAAAGTTAAAGTAGTTTTTTGAATCATATAGTACGTTTTCGGGCTAAGTCTATATTTTCAAAAAACAAAATATCAATAAATGTTTCTGAAAAATCATATTTATAGTTCTCAATAATGTCTTTTGCAAGCACTGAATAAGAAGCTGTAACGGCTGATTCTTCGCATTTAGAAGTCGTCTGACAAGTCACATCAGTTGCCATAGCAAGGCTATCCTTGGGGATGGATAGCCCTTCTATAAACTGATTAGAATTATCTAATTTGCTGATACGGTCATCAGCTATATCATTCTTTTGGTTAAGGGTACAAGAAGTCACTTTACAAGGTGCTGTAACAGAAAAAACAGGCTTTTCTATTGTACTTTGTGCATATAGACTTAATGTTACCGGCGAAACCAAAAATATTATACAAGTGAAATATTTTTCTATCGTTGGGGCCATTCTGTTTTGATCTTTATTTGTCCGGTTTAAGACGAATACATAAATTGTGTCTGGGGACTTTATTAATAAAATTTACGCTCTGAAATAAAAATCTAAATCTATCTATCTGTTTCCGCTAGATGCTGTAATTTTTCCTAATTGTAATCTGAAGTCAGGTTTCTTAGGATTGAAAATATCAATGAATGTTTCTTTGTTATCACTTTGAGAATAAACGTTAAAGAACACGCTATTTCCATACCAGCTCTCTAAATCTTCATTGTTAGAATTGTATTCTGTAAAGATATTTCCGTTACATAGGTTGAAATACATTTCCTCAAATTTGATTTTTTTAAGGCTCGCATCGTTGATTTCTGTTTTACTGTCTAATAATACAGCTGGGTTGAAACCAGAGATAACGCTTCTTTTCATTTCAAGTGAAGCAGTTTCTGCAATGTAGATAGCTTCTTTTACTAAACCTGCCTGAATATCAGCTTTAATGTTTTCGCTATCGTTAAGCATTGTAATATTTGAAGCAACTACTAAAGTTGTTTTTTTAGTAAAGTCTGTTTCGTTTTTCTTTTCGTATGTTTTTACTTCAAGACAACGAGATCCGTCTTTGTTACTTGACAGGTAAGAAGATCTTACAGCCAATGAATTGTACAAACGACACTGAACTCCCTGAGTAAATTTGAAATCATCATTGATAGATTTATAAGATACTAATTTTGTAGCATTTAAATCTCCGCCAAAGAAAGCAAATGAGTCACCTCCGGAATAGCTAACCATCACGTTTTCAAATATTGTTTTGTTTCCAACACCTGCAACAGTTAATCCGTTGAATGAATCCATTCCTTTAACTTTTTTACCTGCAAATTCGATTCTTACGAATCTTAGTATTCCTGAATTACCTGCAACATTATCACCACCATAAGTAGTTAATGTAGGATCAAGATCAAGGTTATAAGAACCAACATTTCCAAATTTATTGATAGGGGCATCACCAAGAATTACTAATCCTCCCCAGTCTCCAGCTTTTTTCTGGCTGCGGTTTGAAGTGAATACAATTGGGTCAGTCTCTAAACCGTCTGCAACAATTTGCGCACCTTTTGTAACTACCAATGTTCCTTTAGTTTCGAAATCACCAATGATTAGTGTTCCAGGCTCAATTGTTAAAACAGCATTGTTTGTAACATAAACGTTTCCTTGCAAAACATAGATATTCCTTTTCATCAATTTAGTATTAACAGAAATATTCCCTGCTAATATTTGATTGGCTTCTCCATAGTCTACTTTATTAGGCTTAAATTCGGTCCAGTTATTTAACCAATTGTTGTAGCCCATAATTCCTTTCTCTTGTTGAGCACTCATACTGGTTACTGTCAAAAGGATGCAGATAATTTGAGTAATTTTTTTCATGATAAGGTGTTATTAGGTTAATAATAAATTTGGGATGCGTATGCGTAATATGATAAAAACTCATCCCGAATTTTCTGATAGTATTTCAGAACCTTCGAGAACGAGTTGTTATTTTTTAATCTTTTCTAAAATCAGATACACTTACGTAAAGATTCCGGAAAAGGTTTTAAAATATTTTTTTTTAAAATTACATTTCGTTCAATTCGTTGAACTCGTGTAATGATTTCAATGTGCTTTCGTAGAATAAAATAGCTGCGATCAAGTTTCCTTTATCAGAATATGGCATCATTTTTCTTTGGAATTCTACTGTAGTATCCAAAAATGTAGAGGTTCCAACTGCCTGAGCATCTAAAACTTTTTTGTGCTCACTGTCGTCCGGAATACCTAAGTCTGCCATAGTAACGCCTGGTTTAGTCACCAAAGCGATGTAAGGGAGAGTTTTAACTAATACTTTAATACGCTCAATGTACAATTCCAAAAGTTCACCTTTCTGCATACCGCTCAATTCTTTTTGATCGTGGTATTTACGAATAAGTGCTGTTGTACTAATAATACTTCTTGGAGCGTTTTTAGCCTGTGCAGAAGCTGCTGCAGTTGTCAAGATAAAAAATAAACTAAAAAAAATAATTTTCCCTTTCATAAATTCTATTTAATAATTGGTTGTTGATGAAAACAAAAATATATAAATTATGTTAAATCGCAACTTTAATGTTTTTTTTTTTGAAAAATTGAGTTTCATATCGCCGTAAAAAAACGTCGTAGATCGAGAAAATATGCCTTTTGCCGAGTTTTTTGTTAATTTTGTTAAAATTTTTTCTTGTAAGAAACGGACTAATTTACCAACGCCTTTACGCATTATTGTAGACAAAAAAAAGACATGTTTTCAGTAATTTCGTAAAAACTATTAACAAAAAAGTCTTAATATCTCATCAAAGGGGACTCAGTATTAACGAAACATGACAGAAAAAAAATAAACATTTTACCCAAAAATTCCTTTTTTTGAAATAAAAATAAGCTCGTAATTAATCTTTATTCCGAAAATTTTTGACTACATCATTTTCTGCTATCTTTGCTTCATGCAATTTTCTCAAATTTTAGGTCAGGATTACATCAAAAGTCACTTGATAAAAAGTGCGTCTTCCGGAAGGATTCCGCACGCACAATTATTTGTCGGGCCCGAAGGAAGCGGTACATTATCAACCGCTATTGCATACGCGCAATATATTTTGTGTAACAATACTGGCGATGAAAACTCAAACGGAAATGATTCCTGTAATCTCAAATTCCAAAACATTTCACATCCCGATCTTCACTTTATCTATCCGACGGTAACCACCGAAGATGTAAAAACAAAACCCAAAAGTTTAGATTTCATTCAGGACTGGAGAAAATTTATTCAGGAAATGCCTTACGGAGGTTTATTTGACTGGTATAAAGTGCTCGGCGTTCAAAATAAACAAGGAGAAATCAGGGTCGAAGATGCGCAGGAAGTTTTAAAGTCACTTTCGCTAAAATCATACGAAGGCGGTTATAAAATTATGATTATCTGGATGGCCGATAAAATGAACATCGCCGCATCCAACAAATTATTAAAACTTTTAGAAGAACCGTCAGACAAAACCATTTTTTTACTGATTTCTGAAAATGAAGAAGATATCATTCAAACCATACGATCACGCTGCCAGGTAATTCATTTTAATGGCCTGCCGGAAAAAGTAATTGCCGGAGCTTTGGTCGCTCAGGAGAATATCGATCAGAATGTCGCTTTAAAAATTGCACATCAGGCACAGGGAAATTTCAATAAAGCACTTTCATTAGTACATGAAGACGATTCCGAATATCCTTTTGAACAATGGTTTGTCAATTGGGTCCGTGCCGCATTTCGCGCAAAAGGTAATGCCGCTGCCATTCAGGATTTAATTTCCTGGAGTGAAGAAATTGCCTCACTGGGCCGCGAAAGCCAGAAAAAATTTATTCAGTTTTGTATCGAAATGTTCCGACAGGCGCTTTTGCTAAATTATCAGGCACCCGCTCTCGTTTACATTGAGCCGAAAGTAGATAAATTCAAACTCGAAAATTTTGCGCCTTTCGTAAACGGAAATAACATACACGATATTTTTAAGGAACTTTCAGATGCGATGTATCATATTGAAAGAAACGGAAATGCAAAAATAATTCTGACAGATTTATCCATAAAACTCACACGTTTAATTCATAAAAAATAATTAGTAATGAATAATGTTGCTTCAATTTTACTGTTGCTTTTTCTGGCCCTGACGTTTTTGCAGTCAGGCTATGAGAAAATATTTTACTGGAAAGACAATGTTTCCTGGCTCAAAGAACATTTTGCCAAAACAGCTTTAAAAAATCAGGTTCCGCTTGCGCTTCTCCACCTTTTAATTTTAGAATTAATTTCCGGGATTTTATGTGTGGTAGGTGCTATACAACTGCTTACTGACAGCGGTCGCGAATTTGGTTTTTACGGTGCCATCTTTTCCTGTATTTGTTTGTTAATGATGCTTTTCGGTCAGCGACTGGCCAAAGATTATGACGGAGCAAGAACCATCGTGATCTATTTTATCCCGGCCGTAATGGCAGTTTACTGGTTGAATTAAAATAATAGGCCACAGATTTCACAGATTAAAATGATTAAAATCTGTGGCAAGAAAAAATGTTCGCTTAGCGAATAGCAAAAAATAAATTTTATATTAAGAATGATGAATCCAAAACATCCTGCAGAGTCCCTTACTATTTTAACAGATTTAGTTTTACCGAGCGAAACAAATCCACTGAATAATCTTTTTGGTGGTGAATTATTAGCGAGAATGGATCGTGCAGCAAGTATTGCGGCCAGAAGACATTCGCGCCGAATCGTAGTGACGGCTTCCGTGAATCACGTGGCTTTCAACAGAGCCATTTCGTTAGGAAGTGTGGTTACCGTTGAAGCAAAAGTGTCACGATCTTTCAAAAGTTCGATGGAGGTTTTTATAGATGTGTGGGTAGAAGACCGCGAATCCGGAAACAGAACGAAAGCCAATGAAGCTATTTATACCTTTGTTGCAGTTGACGATACCGGAAGACCTGTTGAAGTTCCCGCCATCGAGCCGGAAACGGAACTGGAAAAACAACGTTTTGATGCCGCTTTGCGACGTAAACAACTGAGTTTATTACTTGCCGGAAAAATAAAACCTTCTGAAGCCACAGAATTAAAGGCTTTGTTTCTATAGCAAAATTGTGACAATTTGGAACAATTGGAGAGAATCAAACTTCAAAAAAAAGAAGTAATTTTACAGCATTACATGCCCATACAAATCTAAATCAGGAAGTTATTTGTTTTCCGATTTATATTTGAAGAGAAAAAGAAAAAATTTTAGATGAAAGAAAAAGAAAAAAAAGAGATGAGTTCAGAGAAAGAGGCCAAATTAAAAGCGTTACAACTTACGCTTGACAAACTAGATAAGACGTACGGAAAAGGAACCGTAATGAAAATGGGGGATAAAGCCATCGTAGAAGTTGAAACAATTTCTTCAGGTTCTCTTGGTGTTGATTTAGCGCTTGGAGTAAATGGTTACCCAAGAGGGAGAATCATTGAAATATACGGACCGGAATCCTCTGGTAAAACTACCCTGACATTACATGCAATTGCCGAAGCTCAAAAAGCAGGCGGAATTGCTGCTTTTATAGATGCTGAGCATGCCTTTGACAGAAATTATGCTGAAAAATTAGGCGTAGACATCGAAAACCTGATCATTTCTCAACCGGACAATGGTGAACAGGCTTTGGAAATTGCAGAAAACCTGATTCGTTCAGGAGCTATTGACATTGTTGTAATTGACTCGGTAGCAGCCTTAACGCCAAAAAGTGAGATTGAAGGTGAAATGGGAGATTCCAAAATGGGTCTTCACGCACGTTTAATGTCTCAGGCTTTAAGAAAACTAACGGGAACGATCAGTAAAACCAATTGTACTGTTTTCTTCATCAACCAGCTGAGAGAGAAAATCGGGGTGATGTTCGGAAATCCTGAAACAACAACCGGTGGTAATGCTTTAAAATTCTACGCTTCTGTACGTTTGGATATTCGTCGTTCTTCTCAGATTAAAGACGGAGAAAACGTAATCGGAAACAGAACTAAAGTAAAAGTGGTTAAAAATAAAGTAGCTCCGCCTTTTAAAACTGCCGAATTCGACATCATGTACGGAGAAGGGGTTTCTAAAACAGGAGAAATTTTAGATTTAGCTGTTGAATTTGAAATCGTTAAGAAAGCAGGATCATGGTTCAGCTACGGAGATACTAAATTAGGGCAGGGCCGTGATGCCGTAAAAGCTTTAATTAAAGATAATCCGGAATTAGCTGATGAATTAGAAATTAAAATTAAAGCGCACATCAAAGAATTGGCTAACGCTTAAAATATTGAAGATCTGAATATTGCAGATCTATAGTTTACCAACCCGACAGGTTTTAAAACCTGTCGGGTTTTTTTATTCCATAAATTATAAAAAAACTTTTAGTATTGACGCAACCTTTTCCGGTTTACGCTCTCTATATAAATGTGATGCCGACATTACAACGATCAAAAATCTAAAATATCAATCGTAAATAGTATTATTATGAAAGAAAAAATAGAATTGTTGTGGCGTAAAAATCGCAAAAGAACCAAAAAAAAGTTGAAAAAAGTACTACGCTTTATAGCAGTTAAAATAATTCACCGTTAGATTTTGAATATAAAAGGGGTTTTAAATTCAAAAGAAAACCCGGCACGATTCATACTCCGTGCCGGGTTTAATATTTATGGGATTTCTTAAATCTTTTCTTTCTTTTTAAATTCAAGTAATCCTTTATAAATCAATTGTCTGACCTGATCCCTCAGGTCCTTTCTGTTTTCGCTCGTAAGTCCTTTTGTCTCTACAAACGGAAGTATTTTTCCTCTCATTTTTC
Source organism: Flavobacterium cupreum (assembly GCF_003996965.1). Classification (GTDB taxonomy): domain Bacteria; phylum Bacteroidota; class Bacteroidia; order Flavobacteriales; family Flavobacteriaceae; genus Flavobacterium; species Flavobacterium cupreum. The sequence goes on from NZ_QWDM01000005.1 coordinate 80,487, forward strand.
CGGGGCTTCCGCTTAAAAAAGTATACGAAAAGCGTTCTTTATTATCGGCAAAAACAATGGGAACAATGGGAATCTGATGGTCAATAGCCAGTCTGAAAGCACCGTCCTTAAATTCATCCAGCAAAATTGTTTCGTCATCCGGAACACCGCCCTCCGGAAAAATACAAATACTTAACCCCTGATTCAGACGATTTTGTGCTCTTTTGAAAACCTCATTTTTGCTTTTAGAGGAATTTCTGTCTACAAGAATACAGGTTCTTTTATAGAAAAAACCAAACAACGGAATCTTTGAAAGCTCTTTTTTACCCACAAAAACAAATGGATTTTTGATTACGGCAAGCATCAGCATAATGTCCGTCATTGAAGTATGGTTCGCCACAATCATATAACTTTTATGCTTTTCCAGCTTTTGTTCCCGCTTAATTTTATAATAAAATCCCATTCCGAAAAGAATGAATTTTGCCCAGATCCGGGCCATTTTAAAAAAGTACGGATAACCACTTTCGGTTATAATTGATACCAGCAAAAATGGTAACATAATCAATATCGGAATGGCCATTAAAATATAAAACCAAATGCGCCAGATGATCCAAAAAACAATTTTTATTCCTTTCATGGTTTCAAAAGTAAGAAAACAGAAATGAATTTAGAATTTTAGATCAGTAGATTTTCAGAATATTCGATTTTCTTATAAACAAGCCCGTAATTTCTAAGCAATTTTTAAAAACTTTATAATATTTACAAAGAAAAAATCAAACCTGGTGCACTTTGCGAAAAACTTTGCGAACTTTGCGGTTAAAGAATACGAAAAAAACTAGAATGGCAAAAATACTTACCGGTGTTCAGAGTACTGGAACGCCACACTTAGGCAACTTATTAGGAGCAATTATTCCTGCAATCGAATTATCAAACAATCCGGCAAATGAATCCTTTTTGTTTATCGCTGATTTGCATTCCATTACCCAAATAAAAGATGGAAAAACATTACGGGAAAACACCAATAGTACTGCTGCTGCCTGGCTGGCCTGTGGCCTAAATCCGGAGAAAGTAACATTCTACAGACAGTCTGACGTTACCCAAACCGCAGAATTAACCTGGTATCTAAGCTGTTTTTTTCCATTTCAGCGTTTGACTTTAGCGCATTCTTTCAAGGATAAAGCAGATCGTCTGGACGATGTAAACGCCGGACTTTTTACCTATCCGATGTTAATGGCTGCTGACATTCTGTTGTATGATGCTGAATTTGTACCGGTTGGAAAAGACCAGTTGCAGCATTTAGAAATTACACGTGACGTCGCTTCCCGCTTCAACCACCAGATGGGAGAAACATTTGTGATTCCTGAAGCCAAAATTCAGGAAGACAGTATGCTGATTCCAGGAACAAACGGTGGAAAAATGAGTAAATCTGCCAATAATATTATCAATATTTTCCTGGATGACAAAACGCTCCGCAAGCAGGTGATGAGTATTGAAACAGACAGCACTCCTCTTGAAGAACCTAAAAATCCGGATACCTGCAATGCCTTTGCGATTTATTCATTATTGGCAACAGCAGATCAGATTGCCGAAATGAGAGCCAATTATTTAGGCGGAAACTACGGTTACGGTCACGCCAAACAAGCTTTGTTTGAACTGATTACCGAAAAATTCAAAACCGAAAGAGAAAAATACAATTACTACATCAACAACCTTGACGAAATAGATGCTTTATTGAAAAAAGGAGCTGAAAAAGCAGCCAGCGTAGCCAATCCGGCTTTACAGAAAGTTCGTGAAAAATTGGGATTTGGGAAATAGATCTTTTAAACCCGTTAGATTTGAAACCTGACGGGTTTAAAATTTAAATCAGATGGCCTCAAACAGCTTCCCGGGCAACGGCCGCACTACCCCTTTGAGTTCCATGTTTATTAAAATTCCCGAAATTTTATAAATTGGAAAATCACAAGTTAGGGCTATAGTATCGAGTAATTCCCTTCCGTTTTTTAGGAGAAAATCGTAAATTTTTTGTTCCTCAGTTTCCAGTTCCACAAATAACTGTTTCTGAACGGCCTTTCCTGTGCTTTGAATATCCCAGTTGAGCATATAAACCAAATCGGCAGCACTGGTCAGCATATTTGCTTTTTGGGTTTTAATCAGGTTATTACACCCCATGCTGTAGACATCTGTACTTCGTCCCGGAACGGCAAAAACGTCCCGATTGTAATCGTTCGCTATGTTTGCCGTGATTAGCGAGCCCCCTCTGTCAGCAGATTCAATAACGATTGTAGCCTCTGAAATTCCCGCAACAATGCGATTTCTGCGGACAAAATTCTCCCTGTCCGGATTAGAGGAGCTCCAAAACTCGGTAATAAAACCGCCATTTTCTTCCATTTTGGCGATATATTTTTTGTGCGTTTTAGGATAAATCTGATTTAAACCGTGCGCTAATACTCCAATCGTCTGCAGGTTATTTTCCATAGCCAGCTGATGTGCGACAATATCAACACCATACGCAAAACCACTCACAATTACGGGATCTAATGGCGCCAGATCCTCTATAAAAGACCTGCAAAATTCTGTTCCATAGGAAGTAATCTGTCGGGTGCCGACAATACTGATTATTTTTCTGTTCTTAAAATTAATATTTCCGGCAGAAAAAATCAAAACGGGTGCATCAAAACAATGTTTTAGCCGCTCGGGATAATCGGCATCCTGAAAAAAAGAAACATGTACAGCACTGGTCTTGATGAATTCAAGTTCTCTCTCCGCTTTTTCAAAGACTGATTTATCTTTCATGTTCTTCAATAATGCCGAGCCTACTCCATCCACAGCAGCAATCTGATTTATTTTGGTTTTGAAAATCGTTTCCGCATTTCCAAAATGTGCCAATAATTTTTTAGCCATTACATCTCCAACTCCCTCGACTTTAAGTAAGGCTAAAAGGTAAAATAATTCCTGATCCGACATTGTTTAAAAATATTATGTAAAATAGAGCGGAATAAAAATCCGATTCGAAAGTGCAAATATCACTAAAATAAAGTAATTTCTTAATAAAAAAAGATTGTAAGCACCTAAATAATCGATTCCCCAATGACTATGTGCATTTAACTCTTTGAAAATTAATTGTCTATAAAATAAAGAAGATTGTTAATAAAAATTGTGAATAAAATTTTGATAACTATATCCATTACATAACTTTGTTACCATGAAAATCGAAACTTACATCTCGCAATTATTATATCGTTACCAATGCGTAACGGTTCCCGGGTTTGGAGCATTTTTAACCGAAATTCACTCGGCCAAACTTAATGAAAGCACCAATTCGTTTTTTCCCCCAAAGAAAACTATCGCGTTCAACAGCCTGTTAAAAAACAACGACGGTTTGCTGGCCAATCATATTGCTCAGTCAGAAAATACCTCTTATGGTTTTGCTGTAAGTGCCATTGCGCACGAGGTCATGAATTGGAAAAAAGTATTAGAAGAATACGGTGTTTTAAGTTTTAAAAACATCGGTGATATTCGTCTAAATGCAGATAAAAATATGGTCTTTACTCCAAACGATCAGACCAATTATCTTTCTACCTCTTTCGGATTAGGTCCGTTTGTTTCTCCTTTGGTTAAAAGAGAAATATTCGAGAAAAAACTGGAAGAAATTCAGGAAAGAGAAACGGTAACCTTACACGAAGCTGAAGAACAAGTACGCTCTTCAAGACCGTATTTAAGATATGCTGCTATTTTTGTTTTAGGTTTAGGCATCACCGGAAGTATCGGATATCCTTTGTATGAAAACCAAATAGCCAGCCAGACACTTGTTGTTGAAGGCGCTGTTCAGAAAAAAGTACAGAACAAAATTCAGGAAGCCACTTTTTTTATTCAAAATCCGTTGCCTGCTGTAACTCTTTCTGTAGATTCAGTTAAAACAGAAACTGTAGAAGTAAAAACAATGCCTTACCACATTATGGCAGGTGCATTCAGAAGCGAACAAAATGCCAGAAAAGCTTATAATCAACTTATAAAGGATGGTTATAACGCAAGAATGCTGGGTGAAAACAAACACGGTTTATTCCCGGTTTTATACGGAAGTTATCCAACAATGGCTGAAGCTGAAAAAGCTCAGAAAGAAATTCAAAAAGGAGAAAATCCGGATGCCTGGATTTTAGTCGAAGCATTATAAAATTCCTTTACTACTTACTTAATTAAATCCTCTTTTCAAAAAAACGAAAAGAGGATTTTTTTTATCTGGGTAAAAACAGCTTTACCCCGTGAAAAAGACTTTAAGTATTTCACGTGGAAATAAATATATAGTAAAAACGCTGTTAAAATCGTATTTTAATTTCTTTAAAGATAAAAACTGATTATAACGGCTTCATAAAAACAATTCTCAGCCCTTATTTTCATTGGAAACACACAGAAAGTCGTTTCTTTTACAAAAAGAGCTGTAAACGAATAAAAACTGCCTTAAATCAGATTCCTTATTTTAAAATCAATTTTGCATTTTGGGTCAGGATCTCTTTTCCATTCTGATAAATAGTCAGACTAGCCGGAGGTGAATCGGATGTTCCGATCACAATAATGGCACACTCATAAGTGAAATTTCCTTTTTTGAATTCATAATGATGATTTCCACCGCTGCCGTCAGAAATATCTTTTCCGTTTGTAATCACTAAATCAGGGGTGTTACTCATTGACTTTTTGATCGACCACGATGCATACCTGAAATTATCATTTCCCAAATTATCAATTCTAATTCTGAATTTGCTCGTTTCCAAAATACAAACAGGCGTTTTAAAAGTTGCAATGGCCGGATTTAACTTTCCTTTTTCACTGGAAATCAGTTTGGTCTTCTGCTTTTTTTCATATTGCGACTGATAATTTATCGTGATTACTTTACCGTCAGTATCCATCCAGATATCGCCCTGTAAAAGCATAATACCACGCCAGCCCATTTCACTCCAGTCTTTTGCGGGATTCGATTTGATAATTTTATTTTTCAATGTCTTATCGAAAATCTGATCGTATCTTTTTATAAAATCGGCCTTGTTCTTAACAGCCGGAATGGGATAATCCCTTCCAAGCGGGAAAGAAATAAAACCGGCAACGCCAGCCTTGTTATTGCTTTTCACATTGGCAATAAAACTTTTGACAAACTTTTGATATTCCGGTTTTAAATCCTGACTGAAAATCGTGTGAGTGCAAAAAATCAAAAAAACTATATAAATGCATCTTTTTTTCATAGCTAAATAATTTGAATCATTCTAAATCTGATAGTTAACGTACTATAAAAGTAATTAATTTATACTTGCCTTGAACATTTTAAGTTCGTCCCAGGTAAATTCTTCCCCGTGTTTTTCTTTCAGCCCATTTAGTGATTCTTCCTGATAAAACTCAAAAGCTTCCCGTAAAGCCAGTATTTTATCATACGGCAGCACATCTGAAATCTCGATTTTTTTGGCCTGAATCAGTTTAATCAAATGTGTTTCAACGGTTTGTACCGTCAACTTTCTCATCCTGGCAATATCCTCAACCGAATTTTTCTCCATCCATAAGTCGTATGTTTCTTCGACGGTTGTTTTTTTAACTGCCTTTGGTTCGTTTTTATCCAGTTTTTTGGCTGTATATCGAATAACCGGCTCGTCCAGTTTAAAAATATCGGTGTTGCTCATTTGAAATTCCTCACGGATCTTTTCGAGCTTATTCAATTTGAAATTTTTAATTTCAGACGATGTTAATTTCTCTTTGCAGATTGTTTCTCCGGCAACGACAATTTCAATTAATAACTTGGCTTTCATTAAACGCAAAACAGCCTTCGTTTGCAGATCATCCAGAAAGGCCAGTTCTTCATAAAATTCCTTTACTTTTTTAAATTTCTGAATTTCAGCCATTTTATGCAAAAGATCGGTAACCAGTTTGTCCATTGGCTTGAAGAAATAGGCATAGGCCGCCTCTACCCTTTCCTGAACAAAGTACAGATCGACTGTCTCGGTATTGAATATTTTATTGAGCTGATTGATGAATTTTTGCGCCGGATCTGTAAGCTGATCTATAATCTCCAGGCGTTTGTGTGCCCAGATCGCATGTTTGGCTTTTTCTGAAGCAGCAGCATTTTCATTATAACTAAAACGGTGATTTCGCCATTCCTGTGTTAAATCTGTCCAGTTGAAACTGTTAATCAAATAGTTATGAATAAAATTCTTTGTTTCAAAATGCAGGGATTTTTCCAAAATATCTTCGGTAGCTTTATTCAAAGCGTAATCCATCACATCCTGATCGTTAGAAATACCGTTCATCTGCATCGGAGAAAGCAAAATAAGCCCGTTTAAGGACCTTAAACGCGATAAGGCAACATAGGCTTGTCCGGGAAGAAAAACCTGCGATACGTCAAGCGCAGCTTTGTCGAAAGTTAATCCCTGGCTTTTGTGAACCGTAATGGCCCAGGCCAGTTTAAGCGGATAATGGGCAAAAGTGCCTAAAATTTCCTCTTCTATCTCTTTTGTAAGCTCATTTACCTTGTAGCGGATGTTTTTCCATTCGTATTTCTCTACTTCGATGGTTTTATTTTCTTCCGGAAAGTGAACAAAAATTTCTTCGGGCGAAAGGGACTTGATAATGCCCATTTTTCCATTGAAATAGCGCTTTTCGAAAGACAAATCGTTTTTAACAAACATCACCTGCGCACCAACTTTCAGCTTCAGGTTTTCTTCCACAGGGAAAATTTTTTCCGGGAAATCACTTACGATAAAGGGCTGGTACGAATATTCCCTTCCGGCCAAATCATTAATTGACTGCTCGTTAATAGAATCTGCTTTGGCATTGTGTGTGGTCAAAGTAATATAACCTTCATGATTCTTTAAATCGAAATCCGGTTTCACATACTGGTTTAGAAACTGGATATCCTGTGGTGAAATCTGATTATTCCTCAGATTATTCAAAACAGCAATAAAATCATCATCGGTCTGACGATAAATCTTCGATAATTCAATATACAAGGGCGGATTTTGCTGTATCACGTGCGAATGAAAAAAGAATTTCCCTTTGTAATAATTGCGCAGCGTTCTCCACTCTTCATCCCGGATTACAGGCGGCAATTGCAGCAAATCACCAATAAAAAGGACCTGAACACCACCAAAAGCCTGTGAATTTCTACGGACAGTCTGCATCATAAAGTCAATAGCATCAAGCAGATCCGCACGAAGCATACTTACTTCATCAATAATCAGCAATTCCATGTTTTTGATTACATTTCGCTTGACATTATTCATTTTAAAATGCCTGCGAAGTGTTTCTTTATTTTCGAATTTTACGGTTTCTGTAAACTGCGAATTCGCTTCATAAGAGGGAATAAAAGCGGAGAAAGGCAACTGAAACATGGAGTGAATGGTTACTCCCCCGGCGTTTAGCGCGGCAATTCCCGTAGGAGCCACGACAACGGTGTTTTTATGCGTAGTCGCAATAATTTCACGCAAAAGTGTCGTTTTTCCTGTACCCGCTTTACCGGTAAGGAATATAGACTTTTGCGTCTGATTGATGAATTGTAAGGTATAAGCAGCAGCTTCTGTAACGTTTTGCATTTTGGCTTGTATTGAAAAACTAAAAGTATCGTATTTTTATAAAAGAAAAAACCTAAATCTGAGATAGATTTAGGTTTTTAATTTAGTTCGTGTGGTAGTTTATTTTTTAGCCTCTTCACCTTCTTTAGCCGGAGCTTTTTCTTCTGTTTTAGGAGCTGCTTTGTACTTATCGTTCAAAGCTTTAATGATATCTTTTGTAATATCATATTTCTCTTCAGCATATAATACCGTAGCAGCATCACCAGTTCCGTAGATATAAGAGTAACCGTTTTTCTTACCGTATTCTTTGATGAATTTCTTCACTCCGCTTACAAGAGAGTCCATTTCAACTCCGCTTTCCTGTTGCAATTGTTGCGACAAAGCCTGTTGAGCGTAACCCAATTGCTGTTCTCTTTTTTGCAACTCAGCACCTCTTTGTTGTGCCCATGCCTGACCGTTTGCTTGTGCCTGACTTTGAAAATTAGCAGCGTCTTGTTTAAAACGAGTAATTTCAGCTTGTAGTTGTCTTCCTTTTTCTTCTGCCTGACCTTTGTATTTTGCTTCCAGATCTTTTGCCTCAGTGTACTCTTTCATTAAAACCGAAGTATCAACGTAAGCCGTTTTTACTTCTTTAACTTCTGCTGTTTTACCACATGAAACAACGAAAATTGAAACTGCGATAATTACTAATGCTTTTTTCATTTTTTTTAATTTCTATTTTTTTAATGTTGAAGACAAAAATATAAAAAAATAAATAGCATCAACATAAAGTTTAAAAAATGCTCTTTTTTTCTTGTATCAATTTTTGTTATCGGACTTAAAATATTTATAATTTACTCTTATTAATAATGGATTTATTAGCTCAATTTTAAGCGATTTTCTAAAAAAAGACATATTCAGAGTCCTTTTTATGGTAAAACTTCGCTTAAATGGGCTAAAAATAAGTTTTAGCTGTTTTTTAGCACGTAAATGTGCGAAGAATATTCCAATGTTTGCTTTGCTTTCAGATTTGACTTTAAACCCACAAAAAAAGCGCGAATGTAATTCATTTTTCCTGTTTTGTATTTTTCCGATAATAAGCTCACATAAAAAGAATCAAATTTCATCGGAAGCACTTTTTCCAGTTTCATATCTACTTTTGAAAAAAGTGACTGAATCGCTTTTTTTGAAAAATGCCAAAAGTGAATCGGTACATCATACGCTGCCCAAAATTCTTTATAATATTTTGCGTCGTACGATTTGAAATTTGGAACCGCAACAATTAATGTTCCAGTTGGTTTTAATAAACGCTTCAGTTCCTGAATTTGTAATTCTAAATTTGGAACGTGTTCCAAAACGTGCCACATGGTAATGACGTCGAAAGAATTATTTTCAAGGACACTTATTTCTTCTACAAATGAAATTCCTTTTTTAATGGCAATTTCTTTTGCTCTTTCGCTCGGCTCTACTCCAACTGTTTCCCAGCCGTCATTTTTTGCCGTTAACAAAAAATCTCCCGTTCCGGCTCCAATGTCTAAAATTTTACCTTTTTGAAATTGTTCCGAATTAATTAAATACAGTTTATTTTTCAACGCAATATTTTTTACAAAATGGTACGCTTTTTCAAAAACAGAACGTTTGTTGTCTGTGTGCGAAATATAATCTTCGCTTTCGTAATATCTTCCTAAATTTTCTAAATCCGGTTGCGGGGATGTTATGAGCATGTCCAGATTTTCATCATGAAACAATTCGAAAACTTCTTTAGATACCGAGTGATCTTTTACAGTAAGAAAATGTTTTTTATTTAAAACGTCCATTTTTTAATTATAGGTATTTTGGTTTGATTGCACAGCAAACCCTAAAAGTAAAATTTTCACCTTTAGGGGCTTCTTATTTATATTTCTTTTATTGTTTCCAATTTATTTTGACAGCAGACATTTTCTCGTTTTCAATTCTTGTTTTCGTACAAATTACAAATCCGTTTTTAATATAAAATAACAAAGGAGATTTGTATTGTTCTTGGTTTTGCTTCACATCATTTTCGTGGTCAATAACCCAACCATTCAAACTGTCTTTATTTTTTTTTAATTCATTAATCAGAATCGAACCTTTTCCTGTTCCCTGAATATCTTTACTTAGAATTATGGCAAACCAGTCTTCATCGTTTCTTAAAAAAGTAAAAGCCCAACCTTTTATTTCATCCCCACCATCGATTAACAAATAATGATTCTTATCCGACAGAGCGTCCAGATACGAATCAAATTCGTCCATTGTCTGATAATTCAATTGCGCTGGATATTCATTATTCCAAAGTTGCAATAACACTTTTTTATCGTGCAATGATAAAACCTCTTTCTCAATTATCTTCATGAGTAGCTGATAAAAATAATTACTTCATACCGGAATGCTCACCGATAGTTTCACGTGGAACAATTTTTAGTCACAGTCTCAGTGTTCAGTCTCGATCTTCATTTTCGTTTTCCAGTCGTCTGTTATAAACTGTAAACTGAGACTGCGACTGCAACTCCAGACTAAAAACTACCTTCCCATGTAAATTAGCAACACCGAAATATCACTTGGAGAAACACCACTGATTCTTGACGCTTGCGAAATTGTTACAGGACGAATTTTACTAAGCTTCTGTTTCGCTTCAATAGACATTGATTTGATCTTATTATAATCAAAGTTCTCCGGAATTTTTACTTCTTCCAGTCTTGTCAATTTATCTGCATTGTTTCTTTCCTTCTCAATGTAGCCAGAATATTTTACCTGGATTTCGGCCTGTTCTAAAATTTCCTGATCCAGATTATTTTCTGCAATGTAATCTGCCACTTTCTCAAACTTCATGATGTCTTCCAAATCAATCTGAGGACGGGAGAAAACTTTAAACATTTTATCTCCTTGCGTAATCAGGGCTGTACCTTTAGATTCCAAAATCGGATTTGCCTCTCCAATCGAAACACTTGTTTCTTTGAAAAAGGCAACCATCTTTTCAGACTCGTTCAGTTTATGTTCCATTCTGCGTAAACGTTTTTCAGAAGCCAGACCAATTTCATGCGACATTGGTGTTAATCTGAAATCGGCATTATCCTGACGCAACAATGTTCGGTATTCTGCACGAGAGGTAAACATACGATATGGTTCTTCCGTTCCTTTTGTAATCAGGTCATCAATAAGCACTCCGATATACGCTTCGTCACGTTTTAAAATTAATGGGGCTTTTTCATGCACTTTTAAATGCGCATTAATTCCTGCCATCAATCCTTGTGAGGCTGCTTCTTCATATCCTGTTGTTCCGTTTATTTGTCCGGCAAAATACAGACCTTCCACCAGCTTTGTTTCCAAAGTGTGTTTCAATTGTGTTGGTGGAAAATAATCATATTCGATCGCATAACCCGGACGGAAAAATTTCACCTTTTCAAAACCGGCTACAGAACGCAAAGCTTTAAATTGAATATCCTCCGGTAACGAAGTTGAAAATCCGTTTACATAAACTTCACACGTATTCCATCCTTCCGGCTCCACAAATAGTTGGTGACGCTCTTTATCTGCAAAACGATTAATCTTATCTTCTATCGAAGGGCAATATCTTGGCCCTATACTTTTAATACGACCGTTGAACATTGGCGAACGATCAAAACCTGATCTCAAAATATCATGAACATCCAATGACGTGTACGTCATGTGACAAGATCTTTGGTGAACCAACGGCGATGTCATATCCGAGTATGAAAACTTATCCGGTTTAGCATCTCCCTTTTCTTCATTCATTTTAGAATAATCCAAAGAACGCCCATCCACTCTCGGAGGCGTTCCTGTTTTCATTCTTCCCGATTCAAAACCTGCCGCAACCAAATCTTCGGTGATTCCATACGCTGCACTTTCACCTGCCCTACCTCCACCGAATTGTTTGTCCCCGATATGAATCAAACCATTCAAAAAAGTTCCATTTGTGAGGACAACAGATTTCGATCGAATTTCAATTCCAAGCGAAGTTTTGATTCCTTTTATTTTTCCATTTTCAATAATCAACCCTTTAACCATTTCCTGATAGAAATCAAGATTTGGAGTTCCCTCCAGCATCATTCTCCATTCTTCAGCGAAACGCATTCGATCGCTTTGAACTCTTGGCGACCACATGGCAGGTCCTTTTGATTTATTCAGCATCTTGAACTGGATGGCAGTTTTATCTGAGACAATTCCGGAGTATCCACCAAGTGCATCAATCTCCCGAACGATCTGTCCTTTTGCAATTCCGCCCATAGCCGGATTGCAGGACATCTGTGCAATATTCTGCAAACTCATTGTAACCAACAAAGTTTTTGATCCTAAATTTGCGGCCGCTGCCGCGGCTTCAGAACCGGCATGACCAGCACCCACCACAATAACATCGTATTCTTCTAAAAACATTTTGTTTTATTATTCTCTGGAAACCGGTTAAGTCAGTTCTCAGAATTAAATTTATAAACTTTTGTTCCACGTGGAACGGCGCTAAAGCGCAACACAAATCCGAAAAATTTAATTAAAAATTCCAAACTCTATATAATCTGTTCCACGTGGAACAGATCATAAATATCAAATTATTACCGAATCTCAAAAATAAAAACCTTTTAAATTATGTTCCACGTGAAACATCTGAAAGGTTAAACATAAATTTAAAATGTTACACGTGCCATTTTAAATCGAATTAGATTCAAAGTGTTTCACGTGGAACATAAACTCAGAAAAACAATTAGTAATTTAAGTTATAGTTCCACGTGGAACATGCCTATTTTTTCATCTTCTTTGGAACGCATTAAATCTGCATCTGCATCCGTTTTATCTTTGTAACCACAGTAATGTAATATACCATGAGCTAAAACACGTTTTAATTCTTCTTCAAAAGAAACATTAAAATCTTTAGCATTGTCTTCCACTCTTTCGACAGAAACAAAAATGTCTCCATTTAATTCGTTACCCACAGTATAATCAAAACTAATAATATCGGTAAGCGTATCATGATTTAGATATTCGACATTGATTTTATGAAGATATTCATCATCACAAAATATATAATTTATCTCTCCTTCGTTTTTATTTTCAGAAACAATCACAGCACTCAACCAGTTAGAAAAGGCTTCTTCGTTGTCTAAATTAAAATCTGTTTCGTAATTAAAATTGATCATTTTGTATTAAAATATTCTTGAACCTTTTGGTTAAAATTTGAGCGCAAAGGTAGTGATTGTCTGTTTAAAATCTCTACACTGTTTAAATAATCCAATAATGAGCTTGGTAAAGCATTTGAACGATTTGTAAATTCAGTCTTGTTTGATTCAGATTGACGCTTTGTATCCTGACCCTGTTGCTGAACTGCATTATTTAATTTTAATAATTCCTGCTGAATATTTAAGATTCTTTGCAGGTTCTCGTTTTTAAATCCTTTATTTAAAAGTTGCTTCTCTGATTGTTTCATCTGATCGATAACAGATTTTCCCTGAGAATCCAATCCTTGCTTGGCTAATTCTTTTTGTAATGCTTCACGCAGTTTTACCTGCTCCTTATAAATCTCCATTATGGCTTCAGCGTCTCCTTCTCCATCATCTCCTTCTTTTCCGTTTTTCTCTCCTTTACCATTTTTGCCATCTTTTCCTGAAGAACTTTTCTCGCCACCTTTACTTCCCTGACCATCTTTTCCCTGACCATCTTTTCCGTTTCCGCTCTTTCCCTGTCCTGGCTTTTCACCCTGCCCCTGCCCTGGTTTGTCTCCGCTCTTGTCCCCGGGTTTATCTCCCTGCTTCATTCCGTCTTTCATTTTATCAGCTAAACCTTTTTGCTTTTGGATGATATCCGGCAACTGCATTCCTTGCCCGTCACCTGGTTTTGGTTTTCCTGTCCCCGGTTTCGACATAGACATTTGCATGTTGTTTAATAAATCACTTAAAAAGTCAGCTAGTTTATTTGCTGCTGAAACTGCGTATTGCTGGTGTGAAACTCCTTTTGGAACCTGAACATCGGTTAGTGACTCGATAGCTTTGTCAACATTGTATTGTACATTCCCTATTTCTTTTGTTACATCTTCACCAACTTTCGGGTTACGCAAAGACAATGCAAACAGACTATCATCAATATGTTTGAATTGTTGTTTTAAATTTTGCTGTACTTTTATATTCTTCGTGTAGGCAGAAGAACCTAATCTCATACTTTTAAATTGTTTCATTACATCTTCCTGTGACAACGAATAAGCCAGAAGATTATCCAGCACCTGGCGAAGCATTGCAACATCTTCTTCCAGTTGTTCCTGTTCTCCTCCTTCCATACCTGCGTCCATTTGTTGCGCCATGCTTTTCATTTTTTTAGCTGCACTTTTTTGTTTTGGTTTAGCTGAAGAAGTATTCTTTTTATCCAGTTCATCAGAAGCTTTTTTCAAATCATCTTCTACTTCTTTTTCTTTTGCAGCGTCTGAAGGAATGTCTAAAGGAGCTTTCAATGTTTTATTTTCCTCTTTCAGTTCTTTTAAATCTTCCTGGATTTTATCAAAAGACTTATTAATCTCATCCTGTTTCTCTGATGTATTTTCCTTTTCTTTATTAGAAAGCTGTTCCTGCTTCTCTGCAAGTTTTTCTAATTTCTCTGCAACCTGTTCTGCTTTCTTAGAAACATAAAAACGTTTCGTAAGTTCAACCAATTGTTCTAAATTTTTGGATTGGTTTTTACTGATCTGTTTGAACTTTTCCATTTTATCAAACAGGTCTTCACTGTTTAATTTGTCATTTAGGTTTTTTAATTCGTCTAATAGTTTCTGATTTTTCTCCAGATCTTTATCGGCATTCTCCAAACGTTTTTGCAAATCTTCGGCTGTTTTATCCTTTTTATCCTCTTTGAATTTATCCAGATTCTTGTTCATTTTCTCTGCAAACTGTTTCATCAATTCGTCCTGTTGTTTCTGACGTTTGATAAAATCATTGATTTTTTGCTGATCTTTAAATTCCAGATTATCTTTTTCTTTTCCTGCATTCTGAATCTTATCCATCTCGGATAATTGTTTTGTCTGATTCTTCAAGGACTTTTCTAAACTATTTATATTCTGATTTTGCTGCTGCAATTCCAGATCATGAACTTCATCTGTTGTAGAAACTCTGTCTGAAAAAACAGAAGACTTTGTGCTCTTAAAATGATGTGGCGCATCGTTATCGAAAACTTCAAAATAATATTCATAAGACACTCCTTCTTCTACTGCCAGATTACTTGGAAAAGAAAAAACAAACTGATCAAATACTGCCTGCTTTACCGGAATGGTTCCATGCTTTGCCGTTTGTGGTTTGTTACGTTCGTAGTAAACAATCTGTAATTTCGATAATCCGTAATCATCTCCTAATCTTCCCAGCACATAACTTTTATCCAGCTTTAAACTATCCGGCGCAGGAGCAACCGTTATGGTTGGATGCTGATCTTTGATAACCGACAGCTGATAGTCCAGTTTCTCGTAGTTTTTGACCTTATTATTGGAAGTAAGGATTTGATATTCTGTATTTTGACCAATGTTTTTACTCAATTTAAACTCATTTTCGGCCTTATTGAACTTAAAAGTTGCATTCTCATCCTTCCAGACAATCTCCTGAGTCGCCTGCGTATTCATTTTCCAGGTCACTAAAGTTCCTTCCGGCACGATTGCATTACCGGTTCCCTGAATGGTTTCGGATTTCTTTTTTAAGTAGGATGGGAAATTCAACACCATTTCGAAGTTCGCAATTGACGGAACTGTAATTACTTTTAATTCATATTCTTCAGATGAAACCGAATTTCCTTCAAAAGTAAAAGAGACATTTTCTGTTGGTTTTTCAATCTTGAATTCAAACTTTCCTGGCTGAGAACTTTCCATAAAATAACTTTCATCACCAATATGGATCATGACATTCTCCGGAACAATTTTACCAACGGATTCCATTTTTACAATAAAATCCTTGTTCTGTTCTGTTTGCAAATGCTGATTCACCACTACAAATCTGAAAGGTGCCGGAGGTAAAAATGTAGCATTGAAATGTACTACCCTGTTTAAACTCTGAGAAATTATATTACTGTTTCCTGAAATATAAAACACAGCAAAAAGCAAAATTGGAATGAGTGCTAATGGCAGATACTTTCTGTTTGAATTAAAATTAATAGCATTTCCGAATGGAATTGGCTGCAGCGAATTTGCTTTTTGTTCTATAGATGCCAGCATCAATTCTGAACTTTCAGTTGAATGTTCCGAAGCAGACAACTGTAAAAAGTTCGTTAGTTTGTCACTTACCTCCGTAAAATGATTTCCAATAATAGTGGAAGCCTGATTATAATCGATTCCTTTTTGAAGTTTGAACAACTTAAAAATTGGAAACAAAATAAAACGAAACAAAAGGAAAACTTCGACTCCTATAAAAAGCCAGAATAAAAGTGTTCTTCCCGTTGGTTTTAACCAAAGGAAATACTCAATAAAAAGCGTAAACAAAAAATACAAAAGTCCAAAACCGGTAAAAAGCATTATCCCTTTTATGAGTTCATTGGTGTAATATTTTTTGATAAAAGCTTCAAGCTTCAGATATATGGCAGACGTTGTTTTCAAAATGAATCTGTTTGATTTATAACCTATAAAAGTAGTAATTTTAATTAGATAATTCCCAATGAGAAAATTAGTCAATTCAGGCATAAGCAACACACTATCTCCTTAAACTGATTTCCTAATTTTCTAATTAGAATCGTATCTTTGCATCAAAATTTAAACAAATGTCAAAGCAAGTTCGTGTGCGTTTTGCACCTAGTCCAACAGGGCCATTACATATTGGTGGTGTTCGTACTGCCCTATTTAATTATTTATTTGCCAAAAAAAATAATGGTGTTTTCTATCTTAGAATTGAAGATACGGATCAGACCCGTTTTGTTCCGGGAGCTGAAGCCTATATTATGGAAGCACTGGAATGGTTAGGGATTGCTCCTGAAGAAACGGTTGGGAAAAACGAAAAATTTGGTCCGTACAGACAAAGTGACCGTAAAGAAATATATCAGAAATATGCCGATCAGCTGATCAGTTCGGGTTGGGCGTATTATGCTTTTGATACTCCCGAAGCTTTAGATGCACACAGAAAACAACACGAAGCCGAAGGAAAAACGTTTATTTACAATCATCACAATCGTGAAAAGTTAGATACTTCCCTGGTTACTTCTGCTGAAGAAGTTGCTAAAAGAATTGCAAATGGAGAACATTATGTGATCCGTTTTAAAACTCCGGTTGACGAAACGCTACATCTGAAAGATATCATTCGCGGTGATGTTAAGTTCGAAACAAATCTTCTTGATGATAAAGTATTATTCAAAAGTGATGGAATGCCAACCTATCACCTTGCCAATATTGTGGATGATCATTTGATGGAAACGTCACATGTAATTCGTGGTGAAGAATGGTTGCCATCAATGCCGCTTCACGTTCTGTTGTACAGAGCTTTTGGTTGGGATGCTCCGGAATTTGCTCATTTGCCATTGATATTAAAACCAGTTGGAAATGGAAAATTATCAAAAAGAGATGGAGACAAATTAGGATTTCCTGTCTTTCCATTAGAATGGAAAACCGAAGACGGTGTTTCATCCGGTTACAGAGAGAAAGGATTTTTCCCGGAAGCTGTTATAAACTTCCTTGCTTTGTTAGGCTGGAATGACGGAACGGATAAAGAATTATTTTCTCTTGAAGAGTTAGTGGATGCTTTTGACTTAAACAGAGTTCATAAATCGGGAGCTAAATTTGATCCTGAGAAAAATAAATGGTTCAATCACCAATACCTGATCAAACAAAATGATGCCGATTTAGCGAAAGACTTCACTCCTATCTTGTTAGAAAAAGGTGTTGATATTTCTAAATTTGATATTACAAGAATCGTTTCTTTGATTAAAGAAAGAGCTCATTTTGTTTCTGAATTTTGGGATTTGACTGATTTCTTTTTCAAGGCTCCAACCTCTTATGATGAAAAAGCAAGCAAAAACTGGAAGGAAGAAACTCCGGCTTTAATGCAGGAATTAATTTCAACTCTTGAATATATTGACGGATTTGATTCCGCAAATATTGAAGCAATCGTAAAAGACTGGTTAACGAAAAACGAAATTGGTATGGGTAAAGTAATGCAGCCTTTCCGTTTGAGTTTGGTTGGAGCTTTGAAAGGCCCTCACCTGTTTGACATTGTAGAAATTATCGGAAAAGAAGAAACTATTTCGAGAATTCAGAAAGCAATAAGTTTTTTATAGAAGATATACTTTTAAATATAAACGCTAAGTAACATTAATAAAATGTTCTTAGCGTTTTTTTTATATTCTAAACCGAAGAAATTTCGTAATTTACGCATCCATAAAACTTAAATCAATATCATTATGAGTATTCCATTTATTGTCATTATTGTCTTCGGTTTCTTTATTTTCCTCTCCTCTTTCTTTACCGTAAAACAACAATCTTCTGTTGTAATCGAAAGATTTGGTAAATTCTTAAGTGTAAGAAATTCGGGTTTGCAGCTTAAAATTCCGATCGTTGACAGAATTGCCGGACGCGTAAATCTTAAAATTCAACAGTTAGATGTTATCATCGAAACCAAAACCAAAGACAACGTTTTTATCAAAATGAAAGTTTCGGTTCAGTTTAAAGTAATTCAGGAAAAAGTATACGATGCTTTTTATAAACTGGAATATCCACACGATCAGATTACGGCTTATGTTTTTGACGTGGTTCGTGCTGAAGTTCCAAAATTAAAACTGGATGATGTTTTCGAACGAAAAGATGATATTGCAATTGCTGTAAAAAGAGAATTGAATGAAGCCATGACTACCTACGGGTATGATATTATCAATACCTTGGTTACCGATATTGACCCGGACATTCAGGTAAAAAATGCCATGAACAGAATCAATGCTGCGGACAGAGAAAAAACAGCAGCAGAATTTGAAGCGGAAAGTTCAAGAATCAGAATTGTAGCAAAAGCAAAAGCTGAAGCTGAAAGTAAACGTTTACAAGGTCAGGGTATTGCAGATCAGCGTCGTGAAATCGCAAGAGGTTTAGTAGAAAGTGTTGAAGTGCTGAACAATGTTGGTATTAATTCGCAGGAAGCTTCTGCCCTTATTGTAGTTACACAACATTACGATACCTTACAGGCGATTGGAGCTGATGCCAATTCCAATCTAATATTGCTTCCCAATTCACCACAAGCCGGAAGTGATATGCTAAATAATATGGTGGCCTCATTCTCTGCATCCAATCAGGTTGGTGAAATGATGAAGAAAAACAATAAGAAAATCGAAAAGCCGAAACCAAAACCAATTGAACCACAATCCGGTTACGAAGATGACACTACTACTCCAGAAATTAAATAAATATCAAAAACGAAAAAGAGGCTTAATTGCCTCTTTTTTTATTGATAAACCAACTGATTACAGAAGGTAAAATGGATTGCAAAATCTGTGGATATGAGCTTGAGAAATAATCTTTATAGGAAGAGAAAAATCCATTTACGATATATTGTGGTGTAACAGATTCTTTTGTTCTCTGAAAATTTAAAACCAATTTCTGATAATTAATCTCTTTTTCGAGTTTCAGAATTTCCAGATCTCTTTCGATTTCTGCGTATGATGCGTATTTTTTAGTTTCCATAGTTAGTCATTAAAAAAGATTTCTGAGAATTTCTCCAATATCGGACCTTCCACAAATTTGTCCTTCAGGAAGAAAAGTAAAATGGTAAAGACTAAATAGATCCCTCCTACTGTCAAAAAACCAAGAGCCGTACTTTCGAATAAGGATCCAAAAGCATACGCTGCGGCAAAAGATCCAAAAATCATGACCATACTGAAACACAATAAAATCAAAGTAAACTTAAAAATTAAAGTGGTTGATTTCATGGCCACTTTAAAACCCCAAAGTTTGTAATACGCTAAGTGGCTGTCGAGGTAAACTTTAGCCTGGTCCTGAATATTTTCAGTGTTTTCTTTTAATTCTTCAAAAGCCATAATTATAATTTAAATTAAAAAAGAAGCACAAAACTCCTGGCTTGAAAATTGAAACCGGATTATTTTAAAAATAAAATAACCAGAACAACCATCAAATCACAGTAAGCCTTGTGCTTCCGGATTATTATTTCTGAAGTTTAGCGTTTTGTGCTTTTAGGTCAGCCAGTTTAGATTCTAAAAAGCTGATCACTTCTTCTGTTTTATGACTCATATTTGAGAGTAACTCGCCGTAAGTCCCGTCAAGATTTTCTTTTGCAGTTGCAAATTTTTCACGCAAAACTTCAGAACCGGCTGCAATCGAATCCTGCAGATTATGCGTTGCATCATCCAAACCTTCTTTTAGTTTCGCACGGGTTTTTGATCCTTTATCGGGAGCAAACAAAATTCCAATCGCTGCTCCTACCGCAGCTCCAGCTAAAATTGCTGCAACTGTATTTACGTTTTTTGACATAATATTAAAATTTAAATGATTACTAAAGGTAGTCTTTTTTTGAGTTATAAATTATTGATTAATTGTAATTTAATAGCTTTTAGTACTAAATTTAATACACATAAGCAACAGCCTCATACTTTCCATCTGCTTTCTGAACAATACTTACAAACGGATATCCTTTGGAAGCAGACTCTGTTTTGATTCTCATAGCGGTATGATTCTGGTTTGCCATTGGCGGCTCCCCTTTTGTCTTTGTCGAGACTCCTGAAAAATTAGCTGCTTGTTTTAAACCTATTGTCTTGTCCTGAGATAAAACGGTAACGAATTTATAATCGGATTTTGAATCTACTATAACTTTATCAGATATTTTTTGCGTTTGATTCGATTGTTTGCTGGTAACTTTTGAAACAGCGTATTTGCTAATTTTATGTTCTTCGGCACTTCCGTCGAAAGTATAATAAACCAAATCATTTTCCAGTTTTATAAAATTAACATCAAGCTGTTCACCGTTGTGTTTGATAATTTGGTGTGTTTGAGAAATAGCAATGTTGGTAAATAAAATAGTCAGCGTAAAAAATAGAATTTTCATAATATTAAAATTTAAGGATTAAATTGTTTATGTCAAAGCGAAGGACAAAATTTCAAACAACCCGTGAAATTAATTTCATGAAATTTTTAAATTATGAACATGTCTTAAAAAATACTTTTACGCTAGAAGTATTATCAAAATACAATCACAATTACAATTGACCATAAAATCAATTTTTGAATTCAGATTAGAATTTCCCCAAAAATCAAAAATTATTTATTTTTAAATCTTAGAAAAAACTCAGATTAGATTCTGAAGTGTATTTTTTAAATTGAACACTTCCATTTGACTTTGGATAAAAATAGCAACTTTATAAACAATTGTATGTTAATAACCCGTTAAACTAAGAAAAATGAAGTCTAAAACTTAAATAAAGCTTAAAAATCGACAATAATTCAAAAGATGATTAATGTGATGCAAGAAAGAAAATAGAGCCTTAAAATCAATTTATGAAGGTTGTTTTTAATCAAATTATACTATCGAATTTTAAAAAACAATAGATTTAATAAATGATAATTAAAAAACTAAAAATATAAAAATATAATAGTTAAAATTGATTTAGTAAAAAGTTACTTCTTTAAAAATTAGAGCTGAAAAAATGAAAATCTAGAATTTTATAACAAATAGATTTCTATTCAGGGTTATAAACAATCTTATGTTAACAACCCGAAAAACACGGTAAAATGGAGCCTAAAATTAAAATAAAGCGTTCTGTTTAATGATTTTTCAAAAGAGGATTAATGAGGTGGAAGAAGTAAAAAATGAACTTAAAATTCATTTATGGAAGTCACTTTTAATCTAAAAAATCTATAAATATTACATTTATAATAGAAATTTCAAATAATAAAAAAAGCGCTTACAAGAAGCGCTTTTTAATAGATTATATTGATATTATTTTTTTACCATCTCTGCCAAAATTTCAATTTCTCTTTCAGAAGCACTTTTTGGAGGATTAGAATACAATTTCAAAATTTCATCATCAAATTGATTTTTCAGACTACTATTTTCAATATCTCTTAAATTTAATAGTGCTTTCGAACGAACATAAGTTGACTCACTTCTCAAAGACATCATATATAATTTTTTAATATCGTCTTCTTCAAAATCGGCTGATTTCAAAATGGAGTATTTTAAAATAAACTGAGCAAATAACAAAGAGCCTTTATTATTGTTAATATTCTTCTTCAATGAATTTTGCAGTAAAGAAAAACTGGAAACATTTTTGATGCTCTCCCCTATTGCACTTTCAATTGTAATGCGCTCCGGTTTTGTTTCTACTTTAAAATATTTGTTGATTTCTTTTAAAGAATTATTGATACTGTTTTCTTCTTTTTTACCTTTTTCTTCCCAGGCATCTTTTAATCCTACAGTTTTGTTAAATACTAATTTAGAAGGAGTTGAATCCTTATCCACCGTAAAATAACCCAAACGCTGAAACTGGAATTTATCTTCATTCTGAGCGGTTGCCAGACTCGGTTCTACAAATCCGGTAATCACTTCCAATGAATTTGGATTCACAAAATCCAGGAAGTTTTTCTCTTTATAACTGTCCGGTGCTTCATCTGTAAACAAACGATCATACATGCGAACTTCAGCCTGAACAGCATGTGAAATAGAAACCCAGTGTAAGGTTCCGGATACTTTTCTCTGACTTGCTTCTGTCCCGCTTCCGCTTAAAGAATCGGTATCATAAGTCACGTGAATCTCTGTAATATTTCCTTCACCATCTTTTATAACACTTTCACCTTTAATGATATACGCATTTTTAAGACGCACTTCTTTTCCTAAAGTCAGACGGAAATATTTTGCAGGAGCTTCTTCTAAAAAGTCTTCTCTTTCGATATATAATTCTCTTGAAAAAGGTACTTTTCTGAAACCGGCAGTTTCATCTTCCTGATTGTTTTCAGCTTCCAGCCACTCCTCTTTTCCTTCCGGATAATTGGTAATAATCAATTTAACCGGATCTAAAACAGCCATGACACGAGGGGCAATTTTGTTCAGATCTTCGCGAATACAGAATTCCAAAACCGATACATTTATTAAATTATCACGCTTTGCAATTCCAATGGTATTGGCAAAATTACGTAGGGAAGCAGCGGTATAACCACGTCTTCTTAATCCTGAAATGGTGGACATTCTTGGATCATCCCATCCGTTAACATGCTTTTCCTTAACCAGTTGCTGTAATTTTCTTTTACTCACAACGGTGTGTGAAAGGTTACGTCTTGCAAATTCTCTTTGCTTTGGACGCAGTTTATTATCTTCTAAAATCTGATCTAAAAACCAATCATATAATTCACGGTGCGGCAGGAATTCAAGTGTACAAAAGGAGTGTGAAATTTGCTCCAAATAATCACTTTGCCCGTGTGCCCAGTCGTACATTGGATAGATTTTCCAGCTATCCCCTGTCCTATGGTGATGCTTGTGTAAAATCCTGTACATGATCGGATCACGCATCAGCATATTGGTAGATTTCATGTCTATTTTTGCACGGAGAATATGAGTTCCAGCCTCAAATTCACCATTTTTCATTCTTTCAAATAAATCTAAATTTTCTTCAACAGAACGGTTTCTGTACGGACTATCAACACCTTCCGTAGACGGAGTTCCTTTTTGAATCGCCATATCTTCCGAAGACTGACTGTCCACATAAGCTTTATCTTTTTTAATTAATAAAACGGCCCAGTCATATAACTGCTGAAAATAATCGGAAGCATATCGTTCTTCTGACCAGGTATACCCCAACCACTCTACATCTTTTTTAATGGCGTCCACAAATTCCTGTTCTTCTTTTTCAGGATTGGTGTCATCAAAACGTAAATTCACAGGAGACTGATAATCAATACCTAAACCAAAATTTAACGCAATAGAACTTGCATGTCCAATGTGTAAATAACCGTTTGGTTCCGGTGGAAAACGAAAATGAAGCTTGTTATTTGACAGACCTGATTTTAGATCTTCTTCTATGATTTGTTCAATAAAATTGAGTGATTTCTCTTCTGATGCCATTATTTTATAGTAATTTTAGCAAAGATAAAAAAAAGGTTTCAGGTTTCAGGTTTAAAGTTATTTAACTGGCGTTAAACCTGAAACTTTAAACCTGAAACGACAAGAATATGGGAGTTATAAAACTAAAAAACATTCGAACTTTCTCTTACCACGGATGTTTGATTGAAGAAGGAAAAATTGGATCAGACTATACTGTTGATCTAAAAATTAAAACCAATTTGCAGCAATCCGCACAAACAGATCATCTGGCCGACACTGTTGATTACGTGCATTTGAATAAAATTGTTACCGAAGAAATGGCTATTCGTTCGCATTTATTGGAGCATGTGGCCAAAAGAATCAATATTCGTGTATTGGCAGAGATCAGCTCAATAGAAAAAACTACGGTTTGGGTTTCTAAAATAAATCCTCCTATTGGTGGTGATGTTGAATCAGTTACTATAAAAATGACCGAAAAAAGGCTGTAATTCCTGGTTGTAAAAAACTAATTTTTTAAAATAGTTACTTTTAAAGTTTTGAATTTTAAAGATTTTAGTTACTTTTGCCATCCGTTCAACTACGGCGTCGTGGCCGAGCGGCTAGGCTGGGCTCTGCAAAAGCTCCTACTCCGGTTCGAATCCGGACGATGCCTCTAAAACCTTCAAAGCAATTTGAAGGTTTTTTTGTGGTTAATTTTTAGAAAAAATTAGGTAAAGAATTACGTTCGAATCCGGATGATAGTTACTAACAAACCCGACAGGTTTTAAAAACCTGTCGGGTTTAATAATTCAGTAAAAGAAAAACCCTCTGAAATTCAGAGGGTTTAATTATCTTTTTAAAAGTTTTTTTTCAATTTTCATTCTTCGAATACTATCTCTAATAAACTCTTTATTTTCATAATAGTTTTGCTCTACTTCTTTTTCTACAATCATAATTTTAATTGGAACAAGTCTACCTAAAAGATAATTCTCAGAGCCGGGAAAAGAGTAACCAATATCGTAAATTAAGAAAATAGAACCTTTTTTTGATTTTTTAATTGTATTATTTATATCATCATTAAATTTATTTCCTTTAATGACGATCTTTTTATTAGAAAATTTTATAGTAAAACTATTTATTTTATATTGAGAAAGGTCCAAATCAAAAAGACAATCTTCAGATACACCATATTTAATAGTAGAGTTATAAAGTTCTTCTTTTGTCATCTCTAAAATACATCCTTCGCAATTAATTCTATCATTAATTTTTCCTAAAAAGCTTTTAATTCCTTTTATTCTAAACTTATACTCTTCTATTATTTTGGAGCCATTATTTAATTCAATATTAAGTTTAATTATTGAAAAAAGTCCTTGACCAGGACTAAGTGAATATTTTCCTTCAGATTTTCGACTTAATCCAATACCACTAGCAGTAAATGTTTTACAATTTGGAACTGAAATAGATATTGGGTTTAAAACTCCTCTATAAACGACTTTTAAATTATCAGCAGAAACTACAGCTATATTAGATTCGCTACTTCTTACGGAATCTTCTTGCGCTGCAATAGATAAAGAAAAACAAAAAAGACAAACTAAAATTTGTATTTTCATAATATTAAACAACTACTTCTTCTCAATCTTTTCAAAGGCATTTCTAACCATTTCTTTTTCTTTTGGAAACCATCCCTGAGTGATGAGCACTACCCCGAAAACCATTAAAACAATGCTAATTGCTTTTTTTATTTTTACGATATTAGTGGGTGTCATCTTAGATTTTAATTGTTTGGCTAATAATATTTTAAGACAATCAACTACTAAATAAGTAATGATTACAGAAGTAAAAAAAGTAAACATTCTTGAATTTTGCATGTCTAATTTTGGTCCTACAGAAATGATAACTGCCAGCCAGAAACCCAGTACACCAATGTTAATAACGTTGAGTAAAAATCCCTTTATAAACAAACTGCCGTAGTTTCTTTTTATGATATCACGATCTATTTCCTCGTCATTTATTTTTTCGTCATTTTTTAATTTTATAAAAGAAATTATACCGTATGCCAGCATAATAATACCCCCAAAAATAAAAAGTGCAGGTTTATCTTTTAAGCTTTGAATTAATCTGTAACTTCCCAGGTATGCAATTCCTATAAAAAAAATATCACCTAATACTACACCAAGATCAAAAACTATCGCAGCCCTGAATCCTTTTGTAATACTGGTTTCCAGTAGTATAAAAAATACCGGCCCTACCATGAAGCTAAGGAAAAGTCCCCATGGCAGTCCAGCTAAAATATCATTTATCATTCAAATATAATTTCTTATTTTACTTCTTCTATTTTACCTCCTAAAACCGTTTTCTGATTAATCTGTTTCGGTTTTCCATAAATGTAAATAGAGCCTCCTGCGCTCACTTTTGCATCAACTAATGTAGAAGCATTCACATCTGCTTTTCCTCCCGCAGAAACGCTTACTGTTGTTTGTGCAGTACTTAATTTACTTGCCAGAAGATATCCGCCGGCTCCCAAACTTGCATCCTGATTATCGGCTTTACCGCTTAAGGTAATTTCTCCGCCGGATACAGAACTTACTTTTAGCTTGTTAACATCTAAATCCACATTAATTTTACCGCCTTCCTGTGCACTCACTTTAAAAGCAGTTGCTTTAATTGCTTCTGTGCTGGAAACATACGCTCCTTCATTTACATCTATAAGCTCTAAATGTTTGTAATATACGGTAATATCCAGATCATCTCCGGATAATAATTTAGGAAAAGGCATTCTTAGTTTTAATAAACCTTTCTTGTTAACAACTTCAACTTCTGACTCACGTGCTCCCTTGATTACAATCTTATTTTCTGAAGACTGTACTAATTTTACACTTAGCTTATCAAATACTTTTACCGAATCAAAATCACCTAAATCTTTGGTAACCTGACCAAAAGACATCTGAACAAATAAAATTGCAGCTCCTATAATTAACTTTTTCATACTTTTATTTTTAAATTAAACTCCTATTCTGCTCTTCTTAAAAAATGAAAATCCAGTTGTTTTTTTACTAGATCAGCATTTTTAACTTTTACATATATTTCATCACCCAGTTGTAAAATACTATCTGAAGTTGCGCCAACCAGGGCATATTGTTTTTCATCGAAAGTATAGTAATCATCTTTTATTTCTCTGATTCTTACCATTCCCTCACATTTGTTAGAAACGATTTCAACATAAATTCCCCACTCGGTAACACCCGAAATAACGCCCAGGAATTCTTCGTCCTGATGGTCCTGCATATATTTAACCTGCATGTATTTGATACTGTCGCGTTCTGCGTTAGTCGCCAGACTTTCCATATTCGAACAATGCAAACATTTCGTTTCATACACTTCTTCGTTTACAGAGGCTCCTTTATCTAAATAATATTGCAACAATCTGTGCACCATAACGTCCGGATAACGACGAATCGGAGAAGTGAAATGACTGTAATAATCAAAAGCTAAACCGTAATGACCAATGTTTTCTGTCGAATATTTGGCTTTACTCATACTTCTGATTGCAAGCGTATCAATTAAATTCTGCTCTTTTTTACCGTTTACTTCTTCCATCAATGCATTCAATGACTTCGAAATATCGCCTTTGTTACGGAAATCTATTTTATATCCGAATTTAGCAATTACGGTTTGCATCGCAATTAACTTATCTTCGTTGGGTTCATCGTGAATCCTGTAAATAAATGTTTTCTTTTGTTTACCAATGTATTCAGCCACTTTTCTGTTGGCTAAAAGCATAAATTCCTCGATAAGATGATTGGCATCTTTGGAAACTTTAAAATAAACGCCTTCCGGTTCGCCTTGTTCATCTAAGTTGAATTTTACTTCGACCTTATCAAAAGAAATAGCACCGTTTGCCATTCTTTTCTTTCTCAGAATCTTGGCTAATTCGTCTAATTTTAAAGTCGCATCCCTTATTTCATCTGAAACCACATACGATTCTCCTGTGATTGAAATATCAACCGGAATGGTATTGTCTTTTGTTTCAATGATATATTGTGCTTCTTCGTAGGCAAATCGCTGATCGGAATAAATTACAGTTCTTCCGAACCACTGGTTAATTACCTGTGCATTTTCTGCCACTTCAAAAATAGCTGAGAACGTATATTTTTCTTCATTCGGACGTAACGAACATGCAAAATTAGATAAAACTTCCGGAAGCATTGGCACTACCCTGTCTACTAAATAAACTGAAGTGGCACGTTGATAGGCTTCATCATCCAGGATGGTTCCTTCTTCCAGATAGTACGAAACATCGGCAATGTGAATTCCGATTTCGTAATTTCCATTCTCTAACTTTTTGAAAGACAAGGCATCATCAAAATCTTTTGCATCTTTCGGATCTATCGTAAACGTAAGTGTATCACGCATGTCACGACGTTTTGCAATTTCAGCTTCCTGAATCGATGTATCTATTTTCTGAGCAAACACCTCTACTTCTACCGGAAAATCGGATGGTAATCCATATTCAGCCAAAATAGCGTGGATTTCTGTATTGTGTTCTCCCGGTTTTCCTAAAACTTTAACAACAGATCCAAACGGACTGTCTGCTCTTTTTGGCCAGTCTTCGATTGTAACTAAAACAACATCCCCATTTTCTGCTTCTCCGATTTTATCTTTTGGAATAAAAATATCGGTATACATTTTAGGATTTGCCGTCGATACAAAAGCAAAATTGGCCTGAATATCTATTACTCCAACAAAGTCGGTTTTATTTCTTTCTACAACCTCAATAACTTCACCTTCAGGTCTTTTTCCTTTTCTTCTGTTATACACATACACTTTTACTTTGTCTTTGTCCAGTGCACGGTTCAGATTATTGGTCGGGATAAAAACATCTTCCGTAAATTCAGGACAAACAAAATAAGCTGTTTTACGACTTGTCATGTCGATTGTCCCTTCGTAATAATCCTGGCTTTCGGCTTTTACCAGATATTTACCGGGTTCAGACTCTATAATTTTTTTTGAAGCAGCCAGAATTTTTAAATCTTTAATAATCTGGTTTCTGCTTTTGGTATCATCAAGTTCAAGTTTTGCTCCTATCTGTTTGTAATTAAATGCTTTATTAGGGCTTTGCGATAAAATTTTAAATATTTTACTAGAGAAATCATTCTCATTTTTTATCGGCTTTCTAATTTTCTTACTCATATATCTTTTCTTATAAAGTTTAAAATTACAAATAAGATATCAGATAACAGATTTTAACAAATAGAATTATTAAAATTATAACTTTCAAAGGTCATTTCTAATTTGTATATTTAGATAGTCTCAACAACAAATTTACAGTACTGCTCATTTCTTATCTCTACAAAAAGACCTTTTATGGAAAGCTTTAAAACGATTGCCATATTCAATTATGACCACGAAACGGTTATTCTGAAACATTTATTAGAGCAGGAAGGAATACCTTATTTTTTTGAAAATGAAATGACATTATCGGTCGTTCCAATGTATTCGGCAGCACTGGGCGGAATCAAACTTAAAATTCATCCCAACGATTTCGAACAAGTCCAGGAAATTCTGGACAATCTTAACAATCCTCTCAAAATCGTATAAAATTATTATAATTAAAAAAGCTACCGGAAAGGGTAGCTTTTTTAATAACATATTGTCTTGTTCTAATTGACTAAAACAGTCTTTGTTGCTTTTCCCTTATCGGTGATAATTTCAAAATAATAAACTCCTTTCGATAAAGCATTTACAGAAATAGTATTGCTTTTTTCTGTTTTAATTAACTGACCCAGTGTATTGTAAATATTAACTTTTTGTAATTCTAAATTTTCATTTAAAGTAATATTTACCAATTCTGATGTAGGATTAGGATAGAGACTAAAATTTTCCATTACAAATTTATCTGTATTTAAGATAGTTGCTAAAGAATAAACCCTGACCTGACCTGTATAGGAACCATGCACAGTACTGGATATAGCTCCTATCGCTAAAGTTTTACCATTTGAAGATAAAGCAACAGCTCCACCACTATTATCACCTGCAGTTTCTCCATCAATATCAGATCCCATCTTTTTCCAGATGCCACCTACATTTTGATATATCCTGACATGTCCGGAACTTCTTCCGTTTTTTCCATAAGCATAAATAGCACCAATAGCTAAGGTTTGACCATCAGAAGATAGAGCCACATCCGCTCCACTATAATCCCCGTATTCTTCCCCATTTATATCACTGCCTCTTTGTTTCCAAACTCCTCCGTTATTATAATAAACACGAACATGACCAGAATCTGATCCATTTCCATTATTTCTTGGAGCTCCAATGGCTAAAATAGTTCCATCTGACGATAGGGCTAAATTATTACCACTTAAGTCACCTGCAGCTTCTCCATTTAGATCCGCTCCAATTTGTATCCAGCTCCCTGAGTTGTAATGATATACCTTTACATGACCTGCATCTTCTCCACTTGCATCATTTTTAGGAGCTCCGATCGCTAGTGTAGTACCATCTGCAGAAAGAACCACCATTTTACCAAATTCATCATTTGAAGCTGCACCGTTAATTTCACTTCCAATTTGTGTCCAATTACCTCCAACATTTTGATATACCCTTACCTGACCAGATTTAAGTACAGCACCATTTTTATTATAGGCTCCAACTGCTACTATAGAGCCATCATCAGAAAGAGCAACACTTTTTCCCGAAAAATCACCTTTTGATTCCCCATATATATTTCCAATTGAGATCCAAACACCCTCTACATTTTTAAATATACTGACACTTCCTGCATTGTCTGCTATTTTTGAATTTTGTGGATCTCCAAAAGCCAAAATGCTACCATCACTGGATAGAGCAACACTATTTCCACTTAATCTACTGCTTTCCCCACTAGTCAGATTCGCGCCAATCTTAGTCCAAGTACCCTCTATATTACGATATGCCTGTACTACATTATGACCGATTCCACCACTGGCCATCACTGTCCCATCATCTGAAAGGGCCACACTTGAACCAAACTGATGATTGGCATCAATTCCATCTATGTCTGTGCCGATTTGAGTCTGTCCAAAATTTAATAAAGGCAATAAAATTAAAAGTAAAGTTTTCTTCATAAGAATTTTTTTAAAAGATGAAGTGTAAATATATACAAATTAGTAAGAAATTAGAAAAACAAAACAATCCTCTCAAAATCGTTTAAACTGTTTCCTTTTTTTCATTCTCAAAATTTTTTTTCTCTTTTAAACTTTCAAAGTTGTCAACATATATTAAATACAACAAAAAGAAAATTTTAAATTTAATTAATTTTTGATGGTTATTATAGTGTGTTAATATCTCATATAAATTTATTTTTAAATGTATTGAAATCAAGTTTTGCTTACTTATATAGAGTTATCAACATAGTTATATTTAGTTAAACGACTAATTTTTAAGCCTTTTTCATTTTTAATTAACATTGGTTAACAACCAAAAATGGATTCATTTTGTAGATAACTTCATAACCTGAGTTTTGTTGAAAATGGCATTTTCGATATTGATAACTTTTCTAAAAATTCATCAAACTTTATTAGGTTTTTTCATTGCAGTTTTGGATTAGGTTTTTTTTCGACACGACCAAAAAAAACTTCTAATTTTCTATCCGAACTTATTAACAAATAATGTTAATTTAAAGTTAACTGAATATCAACGAATTAGCTTTTGGTATTAACATTCTAAAATTTTAACAAAAATATTATTTATTTCTTATTGATTATCAGGTTCTTACAGAGATGTTAAGATTGTTGATAAGTGGTAATGTTTTGATTTGAAATGAGTTATATATAGATTTATTTTAACCATAAATACTACAATATTTTACGTAAAGTCAAGAAAGCTAAAAAGGTTTAAACCTATTGAATTGCGGTGACAAAAATAGATTAAAAACGCATACAGTTTTTGCCACGAATTGCACTAATTTCCACGAATTTGAATTGGAGATTAAAAAGAAAAAATAATTCGTATTCGTGCAATTCGTGGCGAACTTTTCTTTTCAAATAGATTTACTTCAAAATTGTTTAGTTAAATTTGCAAGACACAACTTAATAGTACTTACAATGAAAATTTCAATAGGAAACGACCACGCAGGACCAGATTATAAAAAAGCAATTGTTGCGATGCTGAAAGCAAAAGGCTACGAAGTAACTAATTATGGTACAGATTCTGAAGATTCTGTCGATTATCCTGATTTTGGACATCCGGTTGCGAATGATATTTCTGAAGGTAAAGCTGATTTCGGAATTGTGATCTGCGGAAGCGGAAACGGAATTGCGATGACGGTTAACAAACACCCAAAAGTAAGAGCGGGTTTATGCTGGACCAAGGAAATTGCGTATTTAACCCGTTTGCATAATGACGCTAACATTGTCAGTATTCCGGCACGTTTTACATCGATCCCACAGGCCGTAGAAATAGTGGAAACATTTTTAAATACCGCATTTGAAGGTGGAAGACACCAAAACAGAGTGAATAAAATCGCCTGTCAGTAAAAAGTCAAAAAAAAAACGGGTGCTGCGCACCAAATAAGATAACACACCGGGCGGATTTTTTAATTCTTCCGGTTTTTTTATGTAAAATCCTTAAAACGAGTTTGTTATATCCTTTTTTTGAGTTATTAACATTGTTAACAACTAGATTTTAGGATATAATTTGAGGTAAACCAGGACAAGCTGAGCTAAAAAAATGATCGTAAATTTTATAATAAAAGAGTATTTACCCGTTTTATGCCTAAAAAGCAACATTGCCAGTAATAGTCCGATGGAGCCGCCAAATAAAGCAGCTGCCAATAGTGTATTTTCAGAAATTCGGGATTTATGTCTGACAGCCAAATATTTATCGTAACCTCCTAAGATAAATGCAATACTATTTACAATAAAAAAAAACAGTAATAAAACTTCCATTGGCTTAAAATTAGAAACAAAGATATTATTTTAGCCGGGTGATTACTTAATCTGTTGATTGTTTTAAGAAACAGATTATATCATTTTCTAATCAAGAAATTATTTCATTAAAGTATGACTAATATTCAATTCATTGCCAGAACTGTTCAGACAGCGGCAGTTAACATTCAAAATACGGTAAAATTATTAGAGGAAGACTGTACGATTCCGTTTATTTCCCGTTACCGAAAAGATACTACCGGAAATCTTGATGAAGTTCAGATCGAACAGATTGCCAAGCTTCAGAAAGACTATGAAGCGATTGTAAAACGTAAAGAAGCCGTTCTGAAATCAATCGAAGAACAGAAAGCACTTACGCCGGAATTAAAACAAAAGATAGAACAAAGTTTTGATTTACAGGAAATAGAAGATTTTTATCTTCCTTATAAAAAGAAGAAAAAAACCAAAGCCGATGTTGCGCGCGAATTTGGTTTGGAACCATTGGCCAAAATTATCATGTCTGAAAACGATGTTGATGTTGACTTTATTTCAACACAATACATCAATGAAAATGTGATTAATGAAGAAGCAGCGATGCAAGGCGCCCGTGATATTGTTGCGGAATGGATCAATGAGAATATTTATGTTCGTAAACAATTGCGAAGATTGTTTCAGCGCAAAGCAACTATCGGAACCAAAGTTGTAAAAAAGAAAAGCGAAGAAGAGGGAGCACAAAAATTCAGTCAGTATTTTGATTGGGAAGAACCGTTGACAAAAGCGCCTTCACACCGGTTATTAGCGATGCTTCGTGCAGAAAATGAAGGTTTTGTTAAAATGAAAGTGGAGGTTGATATCGATGAAGCCTATGATGTTATTGACGAAATAGTCATTAAAAAACAAAACAGCACCACGGCACATTTGCAGTTAGCGATTGAAGACAGTTACAAACGACTGCTGAATCCGGCGATTGGAAATGAAACTTTGCAGGAAGCCAAAGCAAAGGCAGATGCCAATTCAATTCAGGTTTTTGCCAACAATTTAGGGCAGTTATTATTGACACCGCCTTTGGGGGAGAAACGTATTCTGGCAATAGACCCTGGTTTCAGAAGCGGTTGTAAAGTAGTTTGCCTGGACGAAAAAGGAGATTTATTATATAACGAAACTATTTACCCGCACGCCCCTCAGAATGAGGAAGCCATGGCGATCAAGAAAATCCGTTCGATGGTAAATGCGTATCAGATTGACGCTATTTCTATCGGAAACGGAACGGCTTCGCGCGAAACTGAATTTTTTATCAAAAAAATCGCGTTCGACAAACCGATACAGGTTTTCATCGTTTCCGAGGCAGGAGCGTCGGTATATTCGGCATCAAAAATTGCGCGTGAAGAATTTCCTAATTATGATGTAACGGTTCGTGGTTCAGTTTCTATCGGGAGAAGACTTTCCGATCCTCTGGCCGAATTGGTAAAAATTGACCCAAAAGCAATTGGAGTAGGGCAGTACCAGCATGATGTCGATCAGACCAAACTAAAAGAAGAATTGGATAACACGGTTATTCGTTGCGTAAACTCGGTGGGTATTAATATCAATACGGCAAGTAAACATTTACTAAGTTATGTGAGTGGAATTGGAGAGAAACTGGCCGAAAACATTGTGCAGTACCGTTCCGAAAATGGCCCTTTCGAGGACAGGAAACAGTTGAAAAAAGTACCACGCCTGGGCGATAAGGCTTATCAGCAAGGGGCGGCATTTATCAGGATTTCAAATGCGAAAAATCCGTTAGACAATTCTGCGGTGCATCCTGAAGCCTATCCAGTTGTTGAAAAAATGGCAAAAGATTTGAAAATTTCGGTAAACGACTTAATTGCGAACAAAGAGAAAACAGCGCTGATTAAAGCCGAAAATTATATAACACCTGAAATTGGTTTACTAACCCTGAAAGACATCATCAAAGAGCTTGAAAAACCCGGACTGGACCCAAGAAAGTCGGCCAAGGTTTTTGAATTTGATGCGAATGTAAAATCGATCAAAGATTTAAGAACCGGAATGATTTTACCGGGGATTGTGAATAACATTACCAATTTTGGATGCTTTGTTGATATCGGAATCAAAGAAAGCGGACTGGTTCATATTTCACAGCTCAAAGCCGGTTTTGTAAGCGATGTAAACGAAGTGGTAAAATTACACCAGCACGTTGATGTAAAGGTCACGGAAGTGGATGAGGACAGAAAGAGAATTCAGCTGACGATGGTATTGTAAAATCAAATTCCAAGAAAAAAAATTCCAAATTCCAACTGGAATAGGTATAAAAAACTCCCAAATTACGATTGTAATTTGGGAGTTTTAATTTTTATGAAATTACTTTAGAATCACTTTTTTCGTGACACTTTTAGTATCATTTGTAATTTTGATTAAATATAAGCCGGAGGAATGGCTGGCTAAATTTATCTCCGTGTTTTCAGAAGTGGTCTTCAGCTCTGAAATAACTTTTCCCTGTGGGGAGATTACGGCTATTATTGATTTTGCGGGCGCAAAAACCGTAAACTTGTCACTACTTGGATTCGGATATAAAGTTACTGTTGCTTTTTCTAATTCGAAATCATTGTTAGATAAAGTAGCATTTTGAGGCAAATAGAAATTACCCGTCAATAGGAACATGTAGAGCGTTTTTAGTGTTTGGTTAAAATAATTCTTAGGTTCGTTTAATGCATTTAAATCGTTATAAGAAGCGTCTAAATGGGCCTGATTTTCCCCTGCCATTGCAGCACAGGCAAAAGCACCAACGAAAGTAGCATTATGCCATTGCCCGGTTACACTGCCATCCTGGTTATAACCATCTTTTATATTGCCGGAACCTCCAAGATTTACCCGTACAAAATCGGATGATTTTTTGGCGTAGGTTTTTGCATCAGCAGTGCCGTACCAGACATAATCAACCGCAATACGCCAGGGCGTTCTGGCAGCATCGTAATTATAGGTTTTCCCTCCGTTTTTATATCCGGATGCTTCAGAAGAATAGGCTCCGGACGCCTGGCACCAGTCGGAAACGAGAGCACCGGCGGCATTGTTTTGGGTTAAATTATTGTTGATCACCGTGTATGATTTTGCTGCAACGGCATTCCAAAAAGTGCTGTCATTCGTAAAATTTCCAAAAGCTCTGTAATAGGCAGGTGAGAAATAAGAAGGGTTTGTAATCTGGCTTCCGCCGAACTGATCTCCGGGTTTTAGTACAAAAGTATTCGCTTCAACTTCATGGGTTTTGATGGCGGCAATTAATGTTTTGGCATCATTTTTATAATTAATATTTCCTGTGCTTCCCCATTGGTAGTCTGCGACAATCAGGGCAAAGGCAGCATCCAGTTCGGCATCGGTTGCGCCATTGGCACCGTTAATTCCGGAACAGCCGTTGATTTTCCAGTTCATCACGCCATTCGCATTAACATTGTCTTTATAGTAAAGCCAAAGACCGTCAAATAATGTTTTGTCGGCTGCATAGGCAGAAAGCAGCATTCCGTATCCGATTCCTTCAGAGACAGTTTCAGAAGTATTGTCAAATTTTATTCTGTACCGTTCATTAGAACAGGCTTCAGCAAAATTCTCTTTCCAGAGATTGTAATTGTTTAACGCATCCTGGCTATTTCTGGTCGAAGCCATACTGCCATTGTTGAATACAAAATTGGCAGGAAAAGATTGCTTTTGTGCATAACTTTCGAGACACAACAAAGCAATACTAATCAGAAGTAGATTTTTCATAATTATTATTGATTAAATTTGGGACTCTAAAAGTAAGAATTTTTAGATATAAAAAAAATCCCAAACTACAAATGTAATTTGGGATCTGTCATAAGAAATGATTTCTTATTTAGTTTCTTCTTCTTTTTTAACTGCAGGAGCTGATTGATCATCTTTAGCAGCATTTTTAAATTCCTTAATTCCGCTTCCTAAACCTTTCATTAATTCCGGAATTTTTTTACCTCCAAAAAGTAATATCACGATACCTACTATTACGAGGATTTCTGTAAGACCTAATCTTCCCATGGTTTGTATATTTAATGCCTAAGCAAATTGTTTTCTAATTGTACCGCAAATGTATATAGAATATACGAAGAACAAGAGTGTTTGGTTTAAAATATTTGGTTTTAATAGCGTTAAATATTCTTTAAAATTATAATTTAAGAACATTCGCTTAATTTTGATACGCATCAACACAGTGATTAATTCTTATATTTGCTCGTGTAAACAACCAAAGATGGCTAAGAAGAAATTTAATTTCAGGAAAAAATTATTCGTCAAAAACCGATTGGTAATTTTGAATGTAGATACCTTTGAAGAGATTTTTTCGTTCAAACTGACCCTGATGAACGTCTTTGTCATTTTTTCGCTTGGCGGAATATTTTTAATTTTAATCACCACCTTTATTATTGCTTTTACCTCTTTGCGGGAATTTATTCCCGGATATTCTTCTTCTCAACTGAAGAAAAATGCAACCGAATTAGCTATAAAATCGGATTCACTGGAAAGGGCCTTAAAGAAAAATGAACTTTATATAAAAGGAATCCAGAAAGTTTTAAGAGGTGAACTGGAGTATGCGAAATTTAATAAAGATTCTATTCTGTCTGAAACAGAAGAAACGCCTGATCTTGACATGAAAGCTTCTGAGGAAGAAATTAAATTGCGGGAAGAAGTAGCGAAAACAGAAAAAGAATCGGGAGAAAAAGACCAGAATAAAAACAAAAGTGACAAAAAATAAGATCGATAAAAATGTCAATTAAAGCAATAGCGGCAAAATTATTTGCAAGCAAAATATATTATAAAACCCAGGCCTGGGCCAATAAACCGGTTGAAACCCAGCAAGCCGTATTTAAAAGTTTAATAAAGGATGCAAGAGACACTGCTTTTGGTGCGGATCATCATTTTGATACCATAAAAACGGTTCACGATTTTATAAAAAATGTTCCTGTAAGGGATTATGAAGACCTGAAACCTTATATAGATAAGGTGAGAACGGGAGAAAAAGATATTCTCTGGAAAGGCAAACCGCTTTATTTTGCCAAAACTTCGGGAACCACTTCGGGAGCCAAATATATTCCTTTGACGAAAGAGTCAATGCCGTATCATATTGAAGCTTCCAGAAATGCCATTTTACATTATATACATGAAACCGGAAAGGCTGATTTTGTGGACGGGAAAATGATTTTCCTGCAGGGAAGTCCCATTTTAACTGAAAAGTACGGAATTAAATTTGGAAGATTATCCGGGATAGCAGCGCATTTTGTTCCGAAGTATTTGCAAAAAAACCGAATGCCGTCTTTAGAAACCAATTGTATTGAAGACTGGGATACTAAAGTTAATGCCATTGTCGGGGAAACGATTGACCAAAACATGACCATTATTTCGGGGATTCCTTCCTGGGTGCAAATGTATTTTGAGCGTTTGCAGGAAAAAAGCGGTGGCAAAAAAATAGGGGAGTTATTCAAAAATTTTAACCTGTTTATTTACGGAGGCGTTAATTATGAACCTTACCGCGCGAAGTTCGAAAGCATGATTGGCAGAAAAGTAGACAGCATTGAGTTGTTTCCGGCTTCAGAAGGATTTTTTGCGTATCAGGATTCTCAAAAATCAAAAGGAATGCTGTTGTTATTGAATTCCGGAATTTTTTATGAGTTTATAAAAGCAGACGAATTTTTTACGGAAAACCCAAAAAGCTATACGATTGGAGAAGTAGAAACGGGTGTTAATTATGCGTTGATCATTTCCACAAATGCCGGACTCTGGCGTTATAATATTGGCGATACCGTTCAGTTTACTTCGTTATTTCCGCATCGTGTAATCGTTTCGGGGCGAATCAAACATTATATTTCCGCTTTTGGCGAGCATGTTATCGCAAGTGAAGTAGAAAATGCGATGAAAGAAGCAACACAGGGGACCGAAATTGTAATTAACGAATTTACCGTTGCACCCCAAATTACGCCATCGACCGGATTGCCTTATCACGAATGGTTGGTAGAATTTGAAAACGAACCTGAAGATATGGACGTTTTTGCTGAAGCAATTGACAGCGCCATGCGCAAACAAAATATTTATTATGACGATTTAATCACAGGAAACGTTTTGCGAAAAGTGGTCGTTACCAAAGTTTCCAAAAACGGATTTCAGGAATACATGAAATCACAGGGAAAATTGGGCGGCCAGAATAAAATTCCGAGATTGTCAAATAATAGGGATATTGCAGATAATTTAAAATAGAAAACAACTTACATTTGTAAGTTCGAAAATAACAAAGCATGAAAGAAACCAAACATATATCAAGATCAAGAGCGCAGGAATCCTCTGCGGCGATTGAAAAAATGTACATTACAATGCGCCACTTATTCAACCGTGGTTTTTACAAACCAATGGGAGTTTCAGGCGATAGTTTACGTGAATCTTTATTGGCATTACGCCCTGAAATCTATGGAAACATTGGAGAAGAAAAAGTAGAGCTAAACGGACTTTTATACGTTATAGAGCGTTTACCGATAGGAATTGAGCAATGCCGCTTTATTAACCTGACTTCAGACGAAGGATATTCCAAATCGCATTTTGAGGCCATCGTTCCTCCAAAAAGACGACGAAATTGTTACCGGATTGATGAGGAGCAGATGAATGTTGAAATCACCAGAGGCCGATCAGATATTTATGATATTTTAACGCACTTGACTTTTATCTTCATAGAATCCCATAAAATAAAAAACAGGGTATTATTAGATGACGGCGGTGAAGTTTCCCGCGACTGGATGAAGCTGGAGCAGGCGGTTATGCAAACCAAAAAATTGTCTTTGATCGAAAAAGAAAAAGCAATTTCACACGTAGCAAATATTCTGGCAAGAACTTTTGAGGAAGTTTTGGACATTTATGACACTTTCGGTTCTGATGAAGCTCCGGACCGTTTCCTGCATGTCATCTACTGGCTGGGAAAATTAGCAATTGAAGAAGTGATTGAGAATAATAAACGAACCATTACTTTTAGTCCGGTTTTAAGAGAACGCTTAGGACACCATATTCACGGAGAAATCTGGGCTACCAATATCAAGGAAGTTTTGAAGGCAAACAGCCTTTTAAAAAGACCGATTCACGTGATCAGTGCCAATATGCACAGTGTAATGAATTCAATTTTTGCGACTCCGTTGCTGAAGACAAAATTTAAGGACAAATCCGATTTTTTCATCTATGAGGAATTAAGTAAGTCAGGTGCAAAAGAAACAAGGAATCTCGTAGAAGAACTTGCCCTGAAAAACGGAATGATTTCGTTACCGGATACATCAGGAACAAATATTGACGTTCAGATTTTTGATACGGCTAAAATTGACTGGGCCAAAACAGCTTTTCCTAAAACAAAAACAGACGAAAAACCGGTTATTATTGTAATGGACTATGCTTTTGGAGAACAGGCATATGAAACCATTGATGAGCTTCTGAAACCGTATAAAAAAGATACGTTATTAGAAGTAAAATCGGTATCGATCATGGGTAAAGCCGGAATTTTAGAGGGAGGAAAAGGAGACATCATGATCCCGACTGCCCATATAAATGAAGGAACCGCCGATAATTATTTCTTCGAAAATGAATTGACAGGAGCCATGTTTGAAGGAAATGACATTGCCGTTTTTGAAGGCGCCATGGTTACTGTTTTAGGAACATCATTGCAAAACAGGGATTTACTGAAGTTCTTTCACGAATCGACCTGGGGCGTAATTGGACTTGAGATGGAAGGTTCGTATTACCAGAAAGCGATACAGTCGGCCTCGAAAATCAGAAAAAGCGTACCGCATGATGTGAAGGTACGATACGCCTATTATGCCTCAGATAATCCATTGGAAACAGGAAGTACACTCGCTTCAGGCGGATTGGGTACAACAGGTGTAAAACCAACGTATTTGATTACCATCAAAATTTTAGAACAAATATTCAACCTAAAATAGAACCTTATAAATGAGTACAAATGTACCACAAAGCAATGATAATCAGGAAATTGATTTAGCACAGATTTCAAAAAGAATCGGCGGCTTTTTTGAATCGGTTAAAACTTTTGTTTTCAACGGGATTCAGTTTTTTGTCCGAAACTGGATTATTGTTTTAATTTTAATAGTGGCCGGGTTTGCTGTTGGGTTGTATTTCGATACTAAAAAAGCATACAGTAATGAAATCATCGTAACGCCCAATTTCGGAAGTGTTGATTATTTATATTCGAAAATTGATTTACTGGAATCAAAAATTATATCCGGGGATACTGTTTTTCTGAAAGAAATTGTAGGGATTAAAGAGCCTAAAAACCTGAATGAAATAAAAATAAAACCCATTACGGACGTCTATAATTTTGTTAAGAATAAACCGGAAAATTTCGAGCTCCTCAAGTTATTAGCCGAAGACGGGGATGTCAACAAAGTTATTGAAGAGAGTACAACAAGTAAAAATTACCCTTTTCAGAAAATAATTATTTATACGAAGAAAAAAGCCTCTGAAGAAAAACTTATAGCACCATTGTTTGCCTATTTGAATAATTCGGATTATTTCAAAAAAATTCAAAAGCAGGTTTATACCAATACAATTTCAAAAATTAGACAGAACGATTCCATAATTAATCAGATTGACGGTGTTTTGAGTAATTTTTCAAGTGCGACTAAATATTCGAACAGAAGTGATAAATTATTGTACAACAATGAAAATTCTCAGCTCAATGACATCATAAAAACCAAAGACGTGTTGTTGAGTGAGCAGGGAACCCATAGAATTGAGTTAATTGGATTTGATAAAATTATTAAGGAAAGCAGTGTCACGATGAATATTGAAGCCCCTAAATTTGTCAATGGAAATTTAAAACTTTTACTGCCGCTTGTATTTGTTTTGCTATTTGTATTTTTGAATGCTTTTAATTCTTTTTATAAAGGACAGCAGCGTAAAAAAGTTTCAGGTACTTTAAATTAGTAACAAAGTATAACTAATTGAAAAACAGTAAATTATTTAATAAAAGGAACAATTGTTTTTTTTCAAATTTACTAACAATGAATTATATAAACATTTTTATAATTTAATATTAAAAAAAATATATTTTTGCCAAAAAAATTACAAATGAAAACAAAATTAATTCTTTTAAATTTATTAGTTATAGTTTCTTTAATATCCTGTAAAAACAAAGAGGAAGAGAAAACTGTAGAAGAAGTTAAAGCAAATACATTTGATGTAATTGTAGATTTAGACATCAAAAAAGATGATGAATTAATACTTTTTTATAAAGATCCTTCCATTTCTTTTTTTGATG
Organism: Flavobacterium cupreum; assembly: GCF_003996965.1. GTDB lineage: Bacteria > Bacteroidota > Bacteroidia > Flavobacteriales > Flavobacteriaceae > Flavobacterium > Flavobacterium cupreum. Next base: position 122,170 of record NZ_QWDM01000005.1, read on the forward strand.
ATAAAAATACCGTTTATTACGGAGTAAAGGGAAAAGATGAACCACAAACGATAATCTTTAGTGTTCCTGAGGGAATTTTACCAAATGATATTCGTTTTGATATCAGTTCCAAAAAAGATCAGGAGCCTGTTAAAATCAATTCTGTAACATTAAGTTTTGAAGGAAGAACGTTTAAAATAGAGCAAAAAGATTTATCAAAATATTTCACACCAAACGAATTTATAAAGTTTGATGACGCAACAGGAACAGCAACATTTGTTAAGGAAGGTGAAAGCTATGATCCGTATTTCTTAACTAAGCCGGCAATTTATCCTGAACTGGAAAAAGTCAGAGGCGCTAAAATGTAAATTCTTCCTAATCAATTATTAAGGCTATTTCATCTGATCATAGCCTTTTTTTATAACCTAAATTAAAATTTTGAAGCTAAAACTTTTTGATATATTTCAACAATATAAAAAACACAAAATTTTAGCTTCAAATTTTGTTTATCTTTCCGTACTGCAAGGTCTTAATTTAATTTTACCATTAATTACACTTCCTTATCTAATAAGAGTCCTCGGAGTTGAATATTTTGGTTTATTATCTTTTTCATTTGCCTTTATCACTTATTTTCAAATTATTACCGACTACGGCTTTAATGCCACCGGCACAAGAGATGTTTCAATGGTAATGGATAATGTGGAAAAGCAAAATGAAATTTTCAACCAGATTATGTCAGCCAAATTGCTTTTGATAGTATTGAGTTTTATCCTGATGATGGGAATTGTTTTTGCTTTTGAAATTTTCAGGACCTACTGGATCGTGTATTTATTTTCATTTGGCTCTATTCTTGGTCAGGCGATTTTTCCGGTTTGGTACTTTCAGGGAATTCAAAAAATGAAATATATTACGTATCTGAATTTAATAACGAAAATCACTTTTACAATTGCGCTTTTTATATTTATAAAACACAAGTCCGATTATTATCTTGTTCCGGTTTTTAATGCATTGGGCTTTATTTCTGCGGGAATTTTTTCATTGTTTTATCTCCGGAAAGATTTCAATATCAGGTTCCAGGTTCAATCTTTCAAAAAAATAAGAGAACAATTAAATAAGGGCAAATATGTTTTTTTATCAGAATTAAAAATCTCTTTATTTACCAATACCAATACCTTAATTTTAGGAATTATTGCAGGAAATCAGGCGGTAGGATTTTTTTCAGCAGCTGAAAAATTGGCACGAGCTATAGGAAATTTGCAGACACCAATTTCAAATACGCTTTTCCCCTACCTCTCCAAAGAGATGAGCGTGGATAAATACAGTACGATTCAAAAAATTCAAAAAATCACGAGGTATGGTGCTTTTTTATTTTCTGTACTTATTGTCATATGTTTCTTTTTTGCAGCACAAATTATAAAAATAATCTACGGAGCTGAAATGGTTCCGGCTGTACTTCTCTTTAAAATTTTAATACTCATACCATTGCTTTCCTTTTTAGACTCCATGTACGGAAAACAAATCCTTTTAAATTTAGGAAAAGATAATTTATATTTCCGCGTGATATTGTACGCTACAATTCTAAATTTGGGGATTAATGTATTGCTTACTTATTATTATAAAGAGTTAGGAACAGCCATTACACTCATTATCACTCAGATTGTAATAGTTATAGGAATGTGGTATTTTGCAAAAAGAGAGATTGACAGGATAGCCGAAAAGAGATACAAAAAATGAATTCAATTAAAGTCAGTGTAATCATTCCCGTTTATAATGGGGAAGCGTTTTTGCAAGATTGCCTAAAATCGCTCCTAAATCAGACGTTAATCGCATGCGAATTTATTTTTGTCAACGATGGATCTACAGACAATGGTCTGGGCATTATTGAGGAATACCAAAAAAAAGACGGTAGAATTATAATAATTAACCAGATTAATAAAGGGATCAGCGAGGCAAGAAATGCCGGAATTGCAGTGGCAAAAGGAGAATATATCGGGTTTTTAGACAATGATGATTTTGTAAAAGAGGATATGTTTGAGCGTTTGTATGAAACAGCTCAAAAAAATAATTTGGATATTGTCGTTTCCAAAACCATCTTAGGAAGAGACGGAAAATACATTATTAAAGATCCGGTTTTTGATGCAGGTGTTCTTTACGGGCAGCCATTTATTCAGGCTGAAATAATTCCGAATCTATTAAGAACCGAGGATTTATTTGCCGTTTGGAATAAAATTTATAAAAGAAGTTTTGTGGAGCTGAATAACATACATTTTCCTAAAAACAGAGTTATTGAAGAAGATAATATGTTTAATATACAGGCCTTCAATAAAGCGGAGAACGTTTTATTTATAGATTACGCAGGATATTATTACCGGGAAGTTGCGACCAGCAAATCCAGATTAACGATAGAAAATGATTATTTCTCTAAAGCGCTTGAAAAATATTATTTTGATTATAAAAAAGAATATAATCTTACCCTTACGGATAGCAAAATAGAGGAATTAAAAGCCGTACGATTCATTCAGAGGGTGTTTTACCTGGTCTATAAATGTGGGGTAACTAAAATTTCTTTCAAAGCGAAATTTAAATATGTAAAACAAATGGTATTTCATGCTAAAGTTTATGAAATAGCCAAAAAATACCAGCACGAAGTAATCGCTGACAAAGGAATATATGAGAAAATAGTTTTAAAAGTAATAATTAAAAAATCTCCGATGCTGCTGTTTTTTTTAATGCTGAGTATTCGGGTGGGGTATCATCCAATGATTTCTGAAACGATTAGAAAATTAAATAAATTAACCAAAAACAACTAAGTGCTTCAAAAAATTTATACAATTTTATTTTTTTTAGGTTTGTTCTTCTTTCCTTTTAATGAATACGAGGGTATTTCTGCCCTTGGTGAATTTAAAAGCGAATCGGGAGCGCTCTTTTTATTTGGTGGATTTTTATTTTTAGCAGCAGATACCTTTTATTCTAAAAAAATTATGATCCCTTATAAAAACATAATTTTTCAGTGTGTGATGTTGTTTTTGGCGTGGTGTATCATAACATTTATAGTAAACCTGGATACAATAAGTACTAATTATTTTAAACACACCACCGGAATAAACCGCTTTATAAGACAGTATTTTGCATTAATTATTTCAAGTTTCATATTCCTGATTTTATATATAAATGTTTTAGCAAAAATGGAAGTAAAGGAAATGCTTTTCAAGATCAGAAAAGTTTTTTTATACTCTTTAATTATTGCTTCCGTATATGGTTTTCTCGAAACTTTGGTAATTGTTTTTGGGTTTAGAATCTTTTATCCGGTCTTAAATCTGTTTGATTATTTTCCTTTTTCAGAAGTACATCTTCATCCTGAAGGAAGGATTTCTTCTGTTTCCTACGAGCCTCCTTTTCTTGCCATTTACTTAATAAGTATTGCCGGCTGGATGTTTAGCTATATTTTGACAAACAAAAAACCAACCAAATTTTTACCTGCCATTGCAGTATTACTCCTGACCTACTTTTCGGGATCAAGGACAGGATTAATTGTAATATTTTTTCAGTTGCTGATTTTTGCAATTTTTTTATACAAAGACATTCGATTTAAGACATATATAAAAAAAGCATTAATTGGTTTTGCTGTAATTTTTGCTGTGCTTTTAGCTTTTAACGGGGAAAAAGTAATAAAGTCCGTTGCGGCTAAAATGGAATCATTAGACTTTAAAAACAATCTGACTAAAAGTGTTTCCAATCAGTCCAGATTTGGAATACAGTATGCGTCGATACAGGTTTTTAAGGAAAACCCAGTCGCAGGAGTTGGATTTGGGCAACAAGCCTATCACAACAGGACCCATTATCCGGGTTGGGCAACAAAAAACAATTATGAGTTTAAATTGTATTACAAAAACAAGAAAGAAAAAACTTTTCCTCCCGGGTATAATTTATATACAAGATTACTGGCAGAAACAGGATTTGTTGGTTTTATGCTATTTCTTCTGTTGCTTTATTTTTCTCTGAGAGAAACAATAATTATTATGAAAAATACCCAGAATGAAGAAAAAATCCTGACTATAATTATTCTCATTACACTAATAGGATTATACATAAACTGGCTTCAGATTGATACGTTCCGAATGTACGTTGTCTGGTTATGTCTTGCTATTTTAATTCAATTAAGGTATAAACTAAAAGCATTGAAAAATGAACAATAATGCTGTCCTTCTAATCCCATATTATAATAATTCTGAAGGATTACTCCAATCATTGCGTTCTATCGATCCGGACGAAGAAATTGATGTCATAATTGTTGATGACGGAAGTATTTCGGATAAATTTGACGAAGATATCGTGCGGTCAAATTTTAAAGCGAAAGGAACGGTACTATTCGAATATTTAGAAAATAATAAAGGAATTGAAACGGCTTTAAATTCAGGATTAAAAACTAGTATTGAAAAAAAATACAAATACATCGCAAGATTAGATTGTGGAGACAGCTGTCTTGGAAAGAGGTTCGCTGTTCAAAAAGCATTTCTGGAAGAAAACCCGGAAATAAAAATTGTGGGATCAAATGTGTTGGCAGTCGACACAGATAATCATTTTTTATATTCGATTAATTTGCCCTTAAATGACAGGAATATAAAAAACAAAATGTATTTGAATTCGATGCTGATTCATCCTGCCGTGATGTTTTGTTCTGAAATTTTGGATAATGTTGGTTTATATCCTTTAAACCATAAATTCGCAGAAGATTATGCTTTTTTCTTTACGATTTCCCGGAAATACAAAATGGCAAATATTAAAGAGTATCTAACACAAATTGAAATCAATGCCAACGGGATTTCATTAAAAAGAAGAAAACAGCAGGTGAGAAGCAGAATTACAATTATAAAAAAACACTTCTATTTTGGTTTCTATCCAATTTACGGATTGCTTAGAAATTATGTACTCTTGTTCCTTCCTTACAATTTGATTTTGGCTGTAAAAAAAATTAGAAAATGAAGAATGTAATTAAACAGAATGCTTTTGACTATCTCATTTATATCTTGATTCTGACGCTGTTTTTTTCAAAAGCACTGCCCAATATTCTATTGGTGCTTTTATCCCTTTTATATCTGAAGGATCTCAACCTAAAAGACTATAAAAAGACATTTTCTGCCGGAACTATTTTATTTGTATTACTGTTATATCTCTTTTTTAAATCCCTTATTTATGGCAGTATCGTATATGATCTGAAAGTTTACAAGGGTATGCTGTTGCTTTTTTGGTTTTCACTTATCTTACGTAAAATTACAGATATTGAAAGGTTTAAGTTTTTCATCCTTTTGGGAATAAATGCCTGTATTGTTAGCTCTCTCTTTTTGATCGGAATGTTTTTTTATAAGAACCATACATTACCATTTGCAAATACCGCTGAGGTTAATAATTTATTACTTCTGGAGCGCCCCTATATTGGTTTTGTTGCCGTTTTAGGATTTCTATTGTCAGTAGAAAAAGCAGTTGTGAGCATAAAACAAAAATGGATTTACATACTAAACGCCATAGTACTACTGCTGTTTATTATATTGATTTCTGCCAGAATTTCCATTATTACAATATTTTGCATTGCTGTTGTTTATTTTCTTTTTTACTACAAAGTTCAATGGTATAAAAAAATACTGTTTACAGCATCGATCATCGTTTTATTTGGAATTATTGTGATGACGAACAAAAACATATCCGAAAGATTTTTTATCAAAAACAATATAGAAGAATCTCTAAAAGTAGCATCAGATTATGAACCAAGAATTGTGATTTGGAATTGCGCCAATAAGATGACAGCAAAAAAGGACTTTCTTCTATTATCGGGATTCAGCGGATACGAGACCATCACAAATAATTTCCTGGATTGTTATGCCACCACAATAGAAAACCAATCGAAAAAAGAATATTTTCTTTCGGAGAAATTCAACTCACACAATCAGTTTATAGATTTTTATCTAATTGGTGGTCTTTTGGGCCTCGTACTGTTTGTAAGCTTTTTCATAAAATTGTTTTATGAAGCAAAATCAAACTTTTTTGCAATTGCAATTGCAATATCATTTTTATTATTCTTTTTTGTAGAAAACATATTTTATAGACAGTTTGGATGTTATTTGTTCGCGATATTTATTCTAAATTTGGTTCCCCAAAAGAAAGTTAGTAATGCATAAAATTAAAGTTGCCCATATTCTTCATTCCGTAGGCGGTGTTGATGTTTCATTACGACAGATACTTCAAAATCTTGACCCTTCACATTTTGAATGTTTTGTGATTCATGGGGATACGGACATAAAAGAACAATTCAGAGATAAAAACGCTACAAGTATTGTCGATTATACCCTTCCGATATACAGATCAATATCATTGAAAAATGATTATCTCGCCATTGTAAGAGCTTTAAGAATCATTAGAAAAGAAAAACCGGATCTTATTCATTCTCATAGTACAAAAGGAGGAGTAATCGGAAGAGTTGTTGGATTTTTAACCGGCATAAAAGTACTTCATACGCCCCAGGCATTTTCGTACCTGAGTGCAGACAGCAAAGTAAAAAGATTTGTTTTTCTGACTGTCGAAAAAATACTTTCAAAAGGAAATTCAGTTTTACTCGCCTCTTCGGAGTCAGAATTAAACAGAGCCACAAAAGATGTTGGTTTTCCGGTAGCAAAAACGCTGCTTTTTAATAATGCAATTGAGCCAATTAAAAATATATCAGAACTTTCGATACCAAAAACATGGCCGGACGAGTATCTTTGTACCGTTGGCAGACCCTGTTATCAAAAAAACATAGAGGAGTTAATTCGTGTTTTATATGAAATCAATAAAACGCAAAAAATGCATCTGGTATTATTGGGAGTCGGACACCATGCAGACCAGTTAGAAGAAGTACAGGAATTAATTGCTAAGTTAGATTTAACAGAGAACGTAACGCTTTTAAACTGGACTTCACGTGAAGATGTTTTAAATATAATTAGTAAATCAAAATTATATTTGTCTGCAGCCAGATATGAAGGATTGCCTTATGCCATAATTGAAAGTTTAGCTTTATCGATACCGGGTGTAGTTTCGGACTGTGATGGAAACAAAGACTTGATTAAAGATGATTTTAACGGGTATACCGTGAAAGATAATAACACCATGAACTTTTGTGAAAAAATCATAACGTTGCTAAATGATGAAAATGCATACCATGAGTTTTCAAAAAATGCCAAAAAGACATTTGAGATGAATCATAATATTTTAGAAAAAATTAATGATTTAGAATTTATTTATAGAGACCAAATAAAGAGATACTATTTTTGAACAGCATAAAAAATAGATTTATTAGAAGTTAAAATAAATAATAAAGCAGAATGAAAAATTTTATACCCAGAATAATATCCGTATTCTTTTTATTAAGCAGCGTTCATTTCTACTGCCAGGAAAAGACGAATGACTGCAAAGAAATTTACGGAAAATGGAAGACATATTATATGCAACTTCCTTTCGGAATTGACTCAAAAGATAAATCTGAAACTTGGGTTTTCAATGAAAATGGAACGCTTACAGTTGATGAAAAAATGAGTAGATATACTTTAGATGAAGACTGTTCAAAATTTACTATTGAAGGGGATTTAAATTTCTTTTCAATAAAAATAACTGGGGATACTTTGTTTATGTCTAAAAGAGTTTTACCCCATGAATCATACATTTTTCGCTTAAAAAGAAATTGAATATGAAAAGATTTTAATTTTTTTTTATAACTCATTATTCCGTGAATAAAGTAGAATATGATTTTACTTTTCAAATCTGGATGTAGTAACATTAATTAATTTCACACAGTTTTTTTTCAGAATAGTTTTTATAATTTTCAAATCAGTTACATTTGCGAAGTATAAATAATTACTATGAAAAGAATACTTATTACCGGAGCAGCAGGATTTTTGGGATCGCATTTGTGTGACCGATTCATCAGGGAAGGCTATTATGTTATTGGGATGGATAATCTGATCACCGGAGATCTTAAAAATATTGAGCATTTATTCAAATTGGAAAACTTCGAATTTTACCACCATGATATTACAAAGTTTGTGCATGTCCCTGGTGATTTAGATTATATCTTGCATTTTGCTTCACCGGCAAGCCCTATTGATTATCTGAAGATACCAATTCAGACTTTAAAAGTGGGATCACTGGGAACACATAATTTATTAGGTCTGGCACGTGTTAAAAATGCCAGAATCCTCATTGCTTCTACCTCTGAAGTGTACGGAGATCCGTTGGTGCATCCGCAAACAGAGGAATATTACGGAAATGTAAACACAATTGGTCCGCGTGGTGTTTATGACGAAGCAAAACGCTTTCAGGAATCGATCACGATGGCCTACCATACTTTTCACGGAGTAGAAACCAGAATTGTCCGTATTTTTAATACCTACGGACCAAGAATGCGATTAAACGACGGGCGTGTTATTCCTGCATTTATTGGCCAGGCATTGCGTGGTGAAGATTTGACCATTTTTGGTGACGGAATGCAGACACGTTCCTTTTGTTATGTTGATGATCAGGTAGAAGGTATTTTCAGATTGTTGCACTCCGATTATGTGTATCCTGTAAATATTGGAAACCCGGACGAAATCACCATTAAGGATTTTGCAGAGGAAATCATAAAACTGACCGGAACCAATCAAAAGGTAGTCTATCATCCCTTACCGGTAAACGATCCTTTACAGCGTCAGCCCGATACTACAAAAGCAAAAGAATTATTAGGCTGGGAGGCAAAAGTAAATCGTGCCGAAGGAATGAAAATCACGTACGATTATTTCAGGTCACTTTCTAAAGAAGAACTTTCAAAAGAAGAACACAAAGACTTTTCAAGTTATATAAAATAATAACCTTTCACAGCTCGGATTTCGCAATCAAATCCGGGCTGATTATTTTTAGTGAAAGCAGAAATTTTTCAAAGCAATTATCATCAATGAACGAATTAGTTTCAATTATCATCCCAACTTATAATACGGAGAAGTTTATCGAATCGACTTTACAATCGGTTCAGGAACAAACGTATAAAAACTGGGAAATGATTCTGATAGATGATGCTTCAACAGATCAGACTGTTGCCATAATTGAGAGATATGCCAAAGAAGACGATAGAATAAAACTGTTTAAATTGTCGAAAAATTCCGGAAATGGTTTTGCCAGAAACGTAGCTTTAGAAAAAGCAACAGGAAAATACATTGCCTATCTCGATGCCGATGATCTGTGGTTTCCTGAAAAACTGGAAAAGCAAATACAGTTTCTAAAAGCAAATAATTTACCGTTTACCTTTAGTTTTTATGAGTGTATTGATGAAGAAGGGAAAGATTTAAACAGAAGGGTAGAAGCACCATTAGACCTGACGTACAAACAACTGTTTTTTTGCAATTACGTAGGGAATCTAACCGCAATTTACGATGCCGGCTATTTCGGTAAAATTATTTTACCGGCATCTCAAAAGAGACAGGACTGGCGATTGTGGCTTACGATTTTAAAACAGATTAAAACAACGAAACCCGTTCCCGAGCCTTTAGCCTTTTACAGAATCAGAAAAGATTCCATTTCGTCATCAAAATTCAAATTGATTAAACACAACTTTGGCGTTTATCGGGATTTCCACGGTTATAATTTTGTGTCTGCTGGTTTGCTGATGATTCGTTTTTTAATCACACAGCTGTTTATAAAACCGGGATATATAAAAAAGATTTAAATTATTTCTTATATCCGATTTTGACTCTTTCACTTTCGTTTTCCTTTTTATCGGTCAGCTCATCTAAATAAGAAAAAACCAATTCGATATTTTTATCGTGATTTTCCAGTTTCTTTTGAATCTGGAGAATGTCTACTTTGATTTCTGTGGTGTCCAGAAGCATTTGTCTCACTTTCGTGAAAATCCGCATAATCTGAATATTCGTCTGAATGGCTTTGTCGCTTTTCAATACACTTGACAACATTAAAATTCCATGTTCCGTAAAAACAAACGGTAAGTATTTTTGATGTGTACCACGTCCTTTCTTTAAGGTCGCAATTTGCGACCTTAAAGAATCATATTCATTTTCAGTGAGTTGAAACATAAAATCTTCAGGAAATCGGGACAAATTTCTTTTAACCTGCTCGTTTAATCTTTTAGTTTCAACCCCATAAAGCATTGCCAGATCACTGTCAAGCATTACTTTTTGATTGCGTATAAAGTATATTTTATCAGAAATTGTTTCTTCGGTAAGTAAAATTTGATCGTCCATAAGTTTTAAATAAAAAACAAATGTAAGATTTTATTTATATTATAAATAAGATTTAAATTGCTTTAATTTTCCTCGATTGCTTCTTTCCAAAACCATTTTTCGGGTAAAAATAAAGTTTAAATCAGGTTCAAGATACAAGGCAATCGCTTCGTTTATTTTTTGAATTTGATTAGAATCCAGCTCTTTAGCACTCACATATTCAATTTCAAATGTATCCAATTGAGTTTGTTTAATGATAAATTCTTTTACATTCCCATCATCTTCAATAATACTTTTGGTAACGTAATAGAAAGTCAGTCCGGGCGATTTTTTTCCGCTTGGTAAAAGGGCAACATCATTGGTTCTTCCGGTAAGTTTTTTCAGGATTGGTTTCTGAAGCGTGCTTTTTTCATCTAAAATCCCAATGTCGCCAATGTCATACCGGATAAATGGATTTGCCTTGTTGAATAAAGAAGTAATCACAATCCGGCCTTCTTTTCCGTACGGCAGCACCAGATCGTTTTCATCTAAAATTTCAACAAAAAGGGTTTCCGAATTCACCTGCCATTCGCCTTTAGGATTTTCGAAAGCGATTAAATCCAGTTCCGAAGCCCCGTATTCATTGATAATGGGAATCCCGAATTGTTTTTCCAGGAGTTTTTTATCTGATTCAAAAAGCATTTCCGAAGTCACAAAACAAGCTTTCAGGGTGGGACATATTTCTTTTAAAACAATATTTTTTTGCTCTAAAAACTTAGCAAATAAAACAATCGAACTCGTGTATCCGTTGAGGTAATCGAATCTTTTTGTTTTGAATTTCTGCAGAAACTTTTCCAGAACTTCGTCTGATAAATCGAAAACCGGGAATCGAAAACGGCCACCTAAAAAATCTTTAAAACGTTCTTTGTGATACCCGAAAAAATCCATTGGAATACCGTAAAAGCGTGCCTGATAGGAATGATTGAAATCAATTCCAAACCAGCCAAAACGCATAATATTCGAAGCCCAGGTTAAGGCGTGTGAATATTTATCTTTCGCAAAAACAAAAGGCGTTCCGCTTGATCCGGAAGTTTTGTTGACGTAGACATTTTTTGAGGTGTATCCTTTTGAAAGCCGCTCCTGCAATGGCTTTTGGAGGTTTTGTTTGTTTAAAACAGGCAGGTCTTCCCATTGCTGAACAATTTTACTTCCCGTTAATTCGTTATAAAAGGGATTGTTGTGCAAATGAAAATGAACAATTTCGTGTTTTTGTCTTTCAAGAAATTTTAAAAACTCTTCTTCCGAAAGACGCGTAATGGCTGCCAGATCAGCTTTTGCTTTCTGTATTGGAAAACCATTCAATTGAAGCGAAATGTCGAAAAGAGAAATCATTTGAGGGATAATTTTCATCAAAAATAATATTCTACAATTAGTATCGGTGCAGAATCGAGAACTTTTTAAGATTTAATTATTTTTTACGTACAAAAGCAATTATTTTTGCACCACAACTAAATACAACAACACATGACAATTTTATTATTGGGATCAGGCGGAAGAGAGCATGCATTTGCATGGAAAATGATTCAGAGTCCGCTTTGCGAAAAACTTTTTGTTGCACCAGGAAATGCAGGGACTGCCGGTATTGCCACCAATGTTGCAATGTCTCCAACCGATTTTGATGCGATAAAAGCATTTGTATTAAAAGAAAATGTAAAAATGGTTGTCGTTGGACCGGAAGATCCATTGGTAAAAGGTATTTACGATTATTTTAAAAACGACGAAAGTTTAAAAGATATTCCGGTTATTGGGCCGTCTAAATTAGGAGCACAATTAGAAGGAAGCAAAGAATTCGCAAAAGAATTCCTGATGAAACATAACATTCCAACTGCTGCTTATGACAGCTTTACTGCTGAAACAGTTGAAAAAGGATGTGACTTTTTAGAAACGCTGCAGCCGCCGTATGTTTTAAAAGCAGATGGTCTGGCAGCCGGAAAAGGAGTGCTGATTATTCAGGACCTTGAAGAAGCTAAAACAGAATTACGAAATATGCTGGTACACCAAAAGTTTGGCGCAGCGAGTTCAAAAGTAGTAATCGAAGAGTTTCTGGACGGAATCGAATTAAGCTGTTTTGTATTGACGGACGGGAAAAGCTATAAGATTCTACCAACCGCCAAAGATTACAAAAGAATTGGTGAAGGCGACACAGGACTAAATACAGGCGGAATGGGAGCTGTTTCCCCGGTTCCTTACGTGGATGCTGTTTTAATGGAAAAAATCGAAACACGCATCGTAAAACCAACAATCGAAGGTTTTCAGAAAGACGGCATCGAATATAAAGGATTTGTATTTATTGGTCTGATCAATGTAAAAAATGAGCCAATCGTTATTGAATACAATGTAAGAATGGGTGATCCGGAAACCGAAGTTGTTGTACCAAGGTTAAAATCTGATTTAGTAGAATTGTTTCAGGCTGTTGCAGATCAGAAATTAGATACTTTCGAATTAGAAGTTGATCCGAGAAGCGCCACAACAATTATGGTGGTTTCAGGCGGATATCCGGAAGATTTCGAAAAAGGAAAAGTAATTTCAGGTTTAGAAAACATTACAGATTCTATTGTTTTCCACGCGGGTACAAAATTAGAAGACGGAAATGTTTTAAGCAACGGAGGCCGTGTATTAACCATAACATCCTACGGAGACGACTTTCAACAAGCCATAAAAAAATCTTACCAAAACATAGATAAACTAAATTTTGATAAGATGTATTTTAGAAAAGATATTGGCTTCGACTTACTTTAAAAAAGAGTGCGCCGTAGTATCTTGGTTTTCTGTTCCTGCAGCATCAAAAATGCGTAATTGTTTAATCCAATATACGATTGCTGCAGAACAAATAATCATGAATATCCAGTTAATTGTGTTTGCACCAAACCAGGTAACTAGTTCTAAATGACGTAAAAAGTCAAGTGGAGCAAATAAAATGTTAACAAATAAGTATTGTATTCCTTCAAAAAAAGCTGTCATAATTTATAAAATTATATGTTATTTATTGTTTTGTAACGCATTGAAGATAAAATTCAATTGATAGAATCTTTTTTCAACTTGTTGGTTTTCCTTTTAAACAAGTATTATATTTACAATCACAAAAGTATAAAATATCCTTATGATAACAAGTGTTTTTAAAAAATCTACACCATTAAATTATTCATTGGTTGTAATTTTAATACTGGTTTTCTTTTTTCTCTTTCAAATTCAGGAACCATCATGGATGAGTTCTTCATTTTTGGCGTTTCAGAAAATTAGTCTTTTGTGTTTTGTTTTCGCTTCTTTTTTCCTGATTAATTTCATCGTAAAAAAGAACGGACTCAGCAAAGACAATGGTTATACGATCTTTTTCTACTTATTGTTTTTATTGTTTTTTCCCACGATATTCAATGATCCGAATGTAATATATGCTAACTTTTTTCTTTTACTGGCACTTCGACGACTGATTTCCTTACAGTCTCTCAAAGCCTCAAAGGAAAAAATATTCGACGCTTCTTTTTGGATTTTAGTAGCTTCTTTATTTCAATTTTGGTGCATCCTTTTCCTGATATTGGTTTTTATATCCATTATTTTTCACGTTTCCCGCGATTACAGGAACTGGGTCCTGCCGTTTATCGCCCTTCTGGCCGTTGCTGTGATCTTTTTATTAATATCCTTAATTTTCCATATTGATGCCATTGAATTTTTTGAGAAACGTGCAGTAGTCGATTTTAGGCTGGATTATTTTAAGAACAATTACGAGAATGGAGCCCTTTCCATATATACAGCGATTGCTTTGTTTTTTGTATTTTCAATCTTAAGTACTTTTTCAAACAGGCCGCAAATTGTTCATTCCTCCTACAAAAAAGTGGTTGCCTGTTTTTTTATTGCCGTTATTGTTTTTATTGTTTCACCGAATAAAAGCAATGATTTATTACTGTTTAGTATCGCACCATTAACCATTATGGCATCAAGCCATATAGAATATATGCAGCAAAAATTAAACAACGAAATTGTATTTTATGTACTGATTGCATGTAGTTTATTTACCTTTTTCTCACAGCTATAATTTACTTCCGTAAGCAAGATCACCTGCATCTCCAAGGCCCGGAACAATGTAATTCTTCTCATTAAGTTTTTCGTCTAAAGAAGCAACCCATAAATGACAATTTTCGGGAAGGTGCTTTTCGAGATGAGCAATTCCCTCCGGTGCGGCAATAACGACCACAATATGAATTTCGTTTGGCGTTGCATTTTCAATCAGTTTTTCGTGAACAGCAACAATAGACTGACCCGTTGCCAGCATGGGATCAAGAAGCAAAACCGTTTTATTGTTCAGGTTCGAAAGCGCCTGATATTCAACCAGAATTTCAAACGAATCATCATTATTCGGATGATGCCTGCAAGCCGAAACAAAGCTGTTTTCTGCATGATCAAAATAATTTAAAAACCCATTATGCAGTGGTAATCCGGCTCGCAGAATAGAACATAAAACCAAATCTTCACTTATTTCGGTTGTTTTCTTGATGCCCAGCGGCGTCTGAATTTCAACATTTTTATACGATAAGTTTTTGCTCAGTTCATAAGCCATTATTTCGCCAATCCGTTCTATATTTCTTCGGAAACGCATACTGTCGTTCTGAACATTTATATTTCGAATCTGACCTAAAAAATGGTTGAGCACACTGTTGTCTTCAGAGATATAATGAATTTTCATATTGAATTTTTAGAATTGTTTGGGAGTAATCTTTATTAATAACGAAAAATTAAACGTTTTTTTCGCACTATAAAAGTATAAAAAGTATCTTTGTATCTCTAAAAAATAAAGACATGTTTTCAAAATTAGCATATTCGGTTTTCGAACAAAGCATCAAAGATTATCATCAGTTTGATAATGTTGATCAACCTATAAGCAACCCTTTTCCAAAAGATAAATTTGAACATTTATTGTATTTAAAAAACTGGATTGACACTGTTCAATGGCATTTTGAAGATATTATCCGTGACCCGCAGATTGATCCGGTAGCCGCTTTAACGCTTAAAAGAAGAATTGATGCCTCCAATCAGGAACGTACAGATATGGTAGAATATATCGACAGTTACTTCCTGCAAAAATACAGTGATGTAAAAGTAAAAGATGGTGCAAAAATCAATTCTGAAAGTCCGGCCTGGGCTTTTGACAGATTGTCTATTCTGGCTTTAAAAATTTATCACATGCATGAAGAAGCCACCCGTGCAGAGGCCTCACAAGAACATAGAGATAAATGTCAGGAAAAATTAAATATCCTTTTAGAGCAAAGAAGTGATTTGTCTACCGCAATTGATGACTTGCTTGCTGATATTGAAAATGGAGATAAATTCATGAAAGTGTACAAACAAATGAAAATGTACAATGATGATGAATTGAACCCTGTTTTATACCAAAACAAAAAATAGTTTGACAGCAAAATTGCCTAAGACGATTCAACATATAGCCGTCATGAGACTTTCCGCAATGGGAGATGTCGCCATGACGGTTCCTGTTTTACGCGCTTTTGTAAAACAGTATCCAACGGTGAAACTTACCGTAATTTCACGTCCTTTTTTTAAACCTTTTTTTGAAGGAATACCAAATCTTGAGTTTTTTGCTTTTGATGAAAAAAAGCGTCACAAAGGTTTTTTCGGACTTTTGAGATTATTCAGGGACATAAAAAAACTCAAAGTCGATGCTTTTGCGGATTTACACAATGTCCTGAGATCTAAAGTAGTGAGTTTGCTTTTCGCCTTAAGCGGAAAAAAAAGAGCCACAGTGGATAAAGGCCGTGAAGGAAAAAAAGAACTAACCCGTGCAGAAAATAAAATTTTCAAACAATTGCCAACCATGTTCGAAAGGCATGCAAAAGTATTTGAAGAAATTGGTTTTCCTGTAAATTTATCGCATCCTGAATTTCCAAAAAAAGCAGTTTTAAGCGCAGAAATAACGGATGTAGTTGGAGAAAACTATCAAAAACTAATCGGAATTGCGCCCTTTGCGCAATATGATTCTAAAGTATATCCTTTAGATTTAATGCAGGAAGTAATTGCAAAACTGGCCGAAAACAAAGATCACACCATTTTGCTTTTCGGAGGAGGAAAAAAAGAAATTGAAATCCTGGATTCGTTTTCGGAGCCGTTTAAAAATGTAATAAATGTTGCGGGGAAAATTAAATTCCAACAGGAATTAAAACTGATCAGCAATCTCCAGGTAATGCTTTCCATGGATTCCGGAAATGCTCACATTGCTGCAATGCTGGGTGTTAAAGTAATTACACTTTGGGGTGCCACGCATCCTTACGCCGGATTTTTACCCTTTAATCAAAATCCTGAAAATGCTTTGGTTTCAGATAGAAATGTGTATCCAAAACTACCCACCTCTGTTTATGGAAATAAAGTAACAGAAGGGTATGAAGAAGCAATGAGAACAATTTCTCCCAAGAAAATAGTGAAGAAGATTCAAAATTTACTTTAAATTCCAATAAAAAAAATCCAAATCCCAATCTAAGTTGGAATTTGGATTTTTTTTATTTTGGAATTTCAACAACTAAACGTCATCAAAATCTACATAAATAGTATCTGAGGTTGGATGCGCCTGGCAGGTTAAAACTAATCCGGAAGCAATTTCTCTGTCGGTTAAGATGGAGTTTTTAGTCATTTCGGCAGTTCCGGTTGTGACGCGGGCCAGACAGCTGCTGCAAATTCCGCCCTGGCAGGAATAGGGAGCATCAATACCTTGTTTTAAGGCTGCGTCAAGAATCGTTTGCTTTTGAGACATTTCAAAAGTAACTTCATCATCATCCACTAAAACCGTAATTTTTGTATGGCCTTCTAATGAAGTACTGATTTGATTTTCCTGTGAGGAAGAGGTAAAAAGTTCAAATTTAATAGCCGATTCTTTTATGTTTTTCTCTTTCAGAATTCCGGACACAGTATCGATCATTTCTTCGGGACCACATAAGAAGAACTTGTCAAACTGTAATTCTTTGTGTTTGTTATTCAGTACAAAATTCACAGCCGATTTTTCGATTCTGCCAAACAAAGCATTTTCGGCTTTGGCCTGACTGAATACATAATGCACAAATAAACGTCCTACATATTGTAACTGCAGATCGTGTAATTCCTGGTGAAAAATCGTTTCTTCCGGAGTTCTGTTTCCGTAAACCAGTACAAATGAACTTTTTGGTTCACTTTTCAAAACCGATTTGATTATGGAAAGAACAGGGGTGATTCCGCTTCCTGCTACAAAAGCAGCATAATTTTTTTGTCTTTCAGCATCCGGTTCAAAGGTAAATTTCCCTTCCGGATGACCTACTTCAAGAACGTCTCCGGCTTTTAGTTTTGTATTTGCAAATTGCGAGAATAAACCATTTTTAACGGCTTTTACAGCAATTCTCAATTCACCGCTTTCCGGAGCGGAACAAATAGAGTAAGCACGTCTAATTTCCTGATTGTCAAGAGTTAGTTTTAGATTTATATATTGTCCGGCAATAAATTTATAGTCCGGTTTTAGTTCTTCGGGAACATTAAAAAGCACAGAAACCGCATCGGCAGTTTCACGTCTAACCTCTTTAATTATGAGTTTTAAGAATGAAGGCATGATGTTATATTTTCTGCAAAAGTAGCAAAGAAGAGCTAATTGACGTTCACTTAATTATTTTTTTTAACTTTTTTTGTAACGTTTACTTACATTTGATCTCTTACTATAAAACTGAAAACCAAAGAACCATGATTAAAAAATTTATGTACCTCGAATGGAAAGCCTTTACCAGATCTGCCTCGTTTGGCACAAATCTGGCAATGAAAATTCTGATAGGGTTTTTGATGATTTATTTTTCTATTATTTTTATCGGAATGGGTGTAGGAGCATTTTATATCCTGAAAAAGATGAACTTAGAACCTTTACAAACGGTCAATCAATTTCTGATTTATTATTTTCTGTTCGATCTCGTTATTCGCTTATTGATGCAGGCTATTCCCGTACTGAACATAAAACCGCTATTGGTTCTGCCTTTCAAAAAACCAACAATCGTTCATTTTTCGCTCGGTAAGACAGCTTTATCTTTTTTCAATTGGGTGCATGCTTTTTTCTTTCTCCCTTTCTCGATTGTATTGGCTATAGAGGGATACGATATTGTGGGAATTATTTGTTGGCATTTAGCTATTTTATCAATGGTCTATATCAACAATTTTTTAAACATTATTTTGAGTAACATCGATAAGTTATTTATTGTTTTTATCGCAATCATTCTGGCTTTGGGTGCGGCACAATATTATAAGGTATTTGATGTAACCACTTTTACGACACCCTTCTTTCAAAGCCTTTACAACATCAAATGTCTTGTTTTTATCCCTGTTGTAGTCTTAATTGGATTGTATGCCTTTACATTTAAATATTTTAAAAACAATTTATATTTAGATGCCGGACTTTCTAAAAAAGAAGATATCGCGACAACTGAAAACCTTTCCTGGCTCAACCAGTTCGGAACCCTGGGCACCTTTCTTAAAAATGACATTAAACTGATTAAAAGAAACAAAAGATCAAAAACTACCATTCTCATGAGTGTGCTCTTTTTGTTTTACGGTCTTATCTTTTTTGGAAATTCACATCAGCCTGCGGTGATGCATATTTTTGCCGGAATATTCGTTTCGGGTGGATTCCTGTTTGTTTTCGGACAATTTGTACCTAGCTGGGACAGTTCCTATTATCAATTGATGATGACCCAGAACATACCGTATCGCGGGTACATTACTTCAAAGTGGTGGCTGGTTGTTATTGCGACTTTTATTTCTACGATTTTGGCATCCTTTTATCTTTTTTATGGCTGGGAAGTGTACTTGACTATTGTGGTCGGGGCGATTTATAACATTGGAGTTAACTCACATCTGGTACTTTTAGGCGGAGCATTTACCAAAACTCCGATTGATTTAAGTAATGCAGGAGGGGCTTTCGGTGATAAAAAAGCTTTCAACGTCAATGCAATGTTATTGACTTTACCAAAATTATTACTGCCCCTGGCATTGTATGGTATCGGACTTTATCTAGGCGATAAAACGCTGGGATTATCGTTAGTTGCAGGAGCCGGATTTTTAGGTTTCATTTTAAGGAATAAGGTCTTTTCATTAATTGAAAAAAGATACAAAATTGAAAAATACAGTACGATAAGTGCCTACAAACAGAAGAGCTAAAATTAGGGAATTTACCAATTTGATAATGGGATAATTTTTACCAAAAACACAACAAAAACAGATTTTTAATCTAAAATCAACAATCTAAAATCTAAAATTACAATGATACAAGTAAGTCAACTTTCAAAAAAATATAACGGAACTACAGTCTTAAATATTGATAATCTTGAAATCCCAAAAGGACAAAGTTTCGGATTAGTGGGGAATAACGGAGCCGGAAAAACAACTTTTTTCAGTTTATTGTTAGACCTGATCCAGCCTTCAACAGGACATATAAAAAGCAATGACATTCAGGTGAATACAAATGAAAACTGGAAATCCTTTACCGGTTCTTTTTTAGATGAAAGTTTCCTGATCGGCTATTTAACTCCCGAAGAATATTTCTATTTTATTGGTGATTTACGCCATCAGAACAAAGCGGACGTTGATGCTTTACTGGCCAGACATGAGGAATTTTTTAATGGAGAAATCCTGAAAAACAAAAAATACCTGCGTGATTTGTCAAAAGGAAATCAGAAGAAAGTCGGTATAATTGCGACCCTTATTGGTAATCCTGAGCTAATTATTCTGGATGAACCTTTTGCTAATTTAGACCCGACAACCGTAAGCAGGTTAAAAAAAATCATCAGGGAACTGGCAGAAGATCCAAACGTAACCGTTCTGGTTTCAAGTCATGATTTACAGCATACGGTAGAGGTTTGTGACCGAATTGTAGCCCTGAATAAAGGAGAAATTGTAAAAGATATTCAAACATCAAAAGAAACCTTACAGGAGCTGGAATTGTTTTTTGCAGTATAAGTTTCCATATTACAAAAAGAAGCGTATTTTTACAAGTCATTATACTAAAAATCGTTTTTAGAAGTTAAATGATTTAAACTCTTTTCTATTGAAAAAGAATACTCTTACATATAGTTTTTTCCTGGTGTTTTTCTTCTTTTTGATAGCGTGTTCTACCAAAAAAAACACTTTTTTGTCGCGGAATTCACATGCTTTAAGTACAAAATATAACATTTTGTACAATGGAGGCATTGGTCTTGACAAGGGTTTAAAATCTATTCAGGGCAATAATCAGGATAATTTCTGGAAAATGCTGCCGATCGAAAAAATGCAGGTTGAAGAAGGTTTTGCCGATGAAAACAAGGCTAAAAATCCTGATTTTGAAAAAGCGGAAACAAAAGCCACAAAAGCCATTCAGAAGCATTCCATGAACATTGGCGGCAGGGAAAAAAATTCACAAATGGACGAAGCCTATCTGATGCTGGGGAAAGCCCGGTATTATGACCAGCGTTTTATTCCGGCTTTGGAAGCTTTCAATTATATTTTGTACAAATATCCAAACAGCAGTAATATTTATACCGCAAAGATCTGGCGCGAAAAAACCAATATGCGTTTGGGAAATGATGGAATTGTAATTAAAAACATCAAGCTCTTATTAAAAAATACAGATTTAGACAAACAGACTTTCTCAGATGCGAATGCTTTACTGGCAGAAGCGTTCTTAAATTTAGAAGAAAAAGACAGTGCCGTTACCAAACTTAAAATCGCCGAAGAATTTAGCAGGATAAACGAAGACAAAGCCCGTTACCGTTTCATTTTGGGACAAATGTATCAGGAAGAAGGAAAAAAAGACAGTGCCATTTATTACTACGACGGAGTTATCGATATGAATCGGAAAGCAGATCGTAAATACATGATGCATGCTTACGCAAAAAAAGCCCAGTTGTATGACTATGAAAACGGCAATGATACCATATTCCTGAAAACCTATAATAAACTGACCGCAGATCGTGAGAACAGACCCTATTATGATGTCCTGTTTTATGAAATGGGTGTTTTTTATGATAAAAAGAAAGAACAGGAAAATGCGTTAAAATTCTACAATAAATCCTTAGGCAGAAAATCTAAAGACAACTATTTGGTAGCTTCCGCTTATCGGAATATTGGGAATATGTATTTTAAGAATACAGACTATACAATGGCTGCCAAATACTACGACAGCACACTGGTAAAATTAGATCCGAAAAGCAGGGAGTTTACTTTTATAGAAAAAAACAGAAAAAACCTGGACGACGTTATTAAATACGAAGGAATTGCAAAACGAAATGACAGTATCATAATGGTGTATGGTTTGCCTGCCCCCGACAGAAAAATTTATTTCGAAAATTATATTGCCGAGCTTAAGAAAAAAGATGAAGCCAGACGTATTCTCGAAGAAAAGGAAAAAGAAAAACTGGCCAATATTGAACGCAATACCAAAGAAGATAGCGGACCAACAGCTGTAAATCCGCAATCGCAACCCGGAGTCAGCCCACCCGGAATTGGAGCTTTTAATCCGCCATCCGGAAACGAGACGGCAAGTAGTACCTTTTATTTCTATAATCCAACAACAGTAGCCTACGGTAAACTGCAATTTAAAAAGGCGTGGGGGAACAGAATTTTAGGAGGTTACTGGAGAATGGCTTCCGCAAAAGCGGCAAATGATGATGCACTGTTAAAAGAAGCCGCAGAGATGGATAACGATTCTGTAAACACAGTGAAAGATTCTATAGTCATAGAAAAATACACCACAGCATTTTATGAAAAACAGCTTCCGACAACACAACCTGCAATGGACAGTATTGGCAAGGAACGCAATTTTGCCTACTATCAGTTAGGGCTCATTTATAAAGAAAAATTCAAAGAAAACAAATTGGCAAGCGACAAGCTGGAGCAATTATTAAAAAACAATCCGGAGGAAAAATTAATTTTACCGGCAATGTATAATTTGTATAAGATTTACGAAATTACAGATCCGGCAAAAGCGCAGGCCATAAAAACAAATATTACGGCAAACTATCCAAATTCGAGGTATGCCCAGATTTTAAACAATACCAATAATGAAGATTTAGCTTCACCCGAAAAAGAATATAAAAAATGGTATAAACTTTTTCAGGAAGAACAATTTGATGTGGTGCTTGATAATATCGATAACTTAATCAATCAATATTCCGGAGACGAGATCGTTTCCAAATATGAATTACTGAAAGCGAATACCCTTGGAAAAGTAAACGGTTTGGCCGCTTACAAAAAAGGATTGGAAACCGTGGCAGATAATTATCCGAACAGCGTGGAAGGTCAAAATGCGAGAGAAACTTTAGAGAAACAAATTCCGGGTCTGGAAAAACTTGATTTTACAGCAGTTGATGGTAAAAACTGGAAAATTTTATATTTAATTTCGAAGGACGATGCTAAATCGCTTCAAAAAATTGAAGAAGCATTAAAGGTGTTTCTGTTAGTTGAAAATTATGAGAGACTTACAACTTCTGTGGACAAATACAATAAAACCCAAAAATTTGTAGTTATTCATGGTATGAAGTCCGAAGCGTATGCTAATGATCTTGCAGGTGTTTTCAGGGATGATAAAAAGTATAAAATCGCAAATCCGGCTATTATTATTTCAAGTGACAACTATAAAATTATTCAAATTAAAAAGAATCTTGAAGCTTATTTAGCTCCGAAAAATCCATAATACAATGTTTGATAAAGCCAAAAAAAACGGAACCGAACTTTTAGGAAAAACCAATAGAATTGTAGAAGGCACGTCAATTATTGGCGATATAGTTTCAAAAGCAGATTTTAGATTAGACGGCGAACTAATAGGAAATTTTACGTCTCAGGGAAAATTGGTTATTGGAATATCGGGTGTTATAAAAGGCGAAATTGTTTGTAATAATGCTGACATTGAAGGCGTTTTTCAGGGGAAAATAAAAGTTTTGGAAGTACTTAATATAAAAGCGACAGCACATATTCATGGAGAGGTTGCTGTCGGAAAATTATCTATTGAACCAGGAGCCGATTTTACAGCTACTTGTACCATGTTAACAAATACTAAAGAAGTTGCCGCAAAAGATGGAAAAAGAGCCGAACAAAAAGCAGAGGAATAAATGGATCGCACTTATCAATATTCCCATACAAATGGGAGTTATCATTTTCTTGTTTTCCTATTTGGGAAACTGGTTAGATGAGAATCATCCAAACCCTAAAATATATTACAACAAGATTCTTATCATGGTAGGTGTCGCGTTAGCTTTATATAATGTATTCCGCCAGGTTAACGAAATCAATAAAACAAAGTAATTTCTTTTAAAAACAGCTTTAAATAAATGTTGCATCTTTGCATAAAATTATTTGAAATGCTTTTAAAGAATCACAAAACCATTCTACATTTATTATTTCTTACTGTAGGGGCTTATATCGTGCATAAAGCCGTGTTTTTAATTTTTGGAATTCAGGATCAAAACTTTCACTATACAATAGAATTTTTGTATTTGATTTTTTTTGCATTTACAACTGTTTTGTTCATGATCCTGTTAAAGTTTAAAACAACCCATTTTGATAATATCGGAATGCTTTTTATGGGAGGAACTTTTATTCAAATGTTTTTTTTGTATTTTGTTTTGAGACCTATACTAATAGATAAGCTGCAAAACATGGCAATTGAAAAAATGAATTTTTTTATAACATTTATTTTATTTTTGATATTTGAAACGCTTTTAACTATCCGATTACTAAATGAAAAGCATTAAAATAACGATTCTGTAAAACAACGTTAAAAAATAATTTTTCATATCCTTTTGAATATTAATAAAAAATGTACCTTTGCACCAAATTTTAGAAACGTAAAAAATAAGATTTTTAACAGATATGGTGATTCCAAACAAACCACTCAGATTTATTCTTGTAGCTTTAGTAGCTTGTCTTCCGGTAATAAGCTTTGCTAATTCCGAAAAAGACGCTGTACATACTCAAACTGAAGTAGCTCATGAAGCTGCTCCGGAAGGCCATCATGCAGAGCCAACAGATATAAAATCTAAAATTAAAGGTTTTATTGGGCACCACGTTTTAGATTCTCATGATTTTACATTGACTCAGGATGATGAGACAGGTAAATATTATGGATTTCCATTGCCTGTAATTTTATGGGATAATGGATTGCACATTTTCTCTTCTGCAAAATTTAACCATGGTCATGCTGTTGCTGAATCAAATGGAAGTTATTATGCAATTAATCATCATGACGGAAAAATTTACAGAACAGACGCTTCCGGAGAAATTACTGAAAATGAAAAAACCGGACACCCTACAAATGTTCGTCCTATAGATTTTTCTATTACTAAAACAGTAGTTTCAATTTTTGCAGCTGCATTATTAATGTTCTTACTGTTTTCAGCTTTAGCAAAATCATATGCTAAGAACGGAGGAATTGCTTCTGGTGTTGGAAGAATCTTCGAACCATTGGTAGTTTATATTCGTGATGAGGTTGCGATTCCAAATATTGGTGAAAAACATTATAAGAAATACATGAGTTATTTATTGACTATTTTCTTCTTTGTTTTGTTTTTAAATATTTTAGGTTTAACTCCACTGGGAATTAATGCTACAGGTAACTTAACAATTACATTTGCTTTAGCATTGATTACTTTCCTAATCACAAATCTTTCAGCAAACAAAAATTATTGGGGTCACATTTTCTGGATGCCAGGTGTGCCAAAACCAATGAGAATCATTTTAGCTCCAATTGAATTGCTGGGAGTTTTTATCAAGCCATTTTCATTAATGATTCGTTTGTATGCAAATATCTTTGCAGGTCACATAGTTTTAATGAGTATCATCGGATTAATGTTTATCTTTAAAAGCTGGATTGGAAGCAGTTTATCTTTTGGATTATCATTTGTGCTTTCTATTCTTGAAATTTTAGTAGCATTTTTACAAGCTTATATTTTTACGATGCTGTCTGCGCTTTACTTTGGTTCAGCAGTAGAAGAGCATCATCATGAGGAAGCTCACCATTAAAATTTAGATTTAAGAATTTAGATTGAAGATTCGAATAATCTGAAATCTATAGTCAAAATCTAAAATCAATTTGAATGTTTAATTTTTAATATATATACATATGAACGGTTTAAATTTCATAGGAGCAGGATTAATCGTAATCGGAGCTGCATTAGGTATTGGTAGAATTGGTGGTTCAGCAATGGACGCTATTGCACGTCAGCCAGAAGCTTCAGGAAAAATCCAAACAGCTATGCTTATCGCAGCTGCACTTATTGAAGGTATTGGTTTCGCTGCATTATTTGCTGCTTAATTAAAACACAAAAAAAACAATAGTTGCAACGGTTGGTTGTAACTATTGTTTTAAAAATTAAAACATTAAAATTGCTTTTCAAAGAGTAATTTAAAAAGACATAATTTAAAATTTATAATTATATATAATGGATAAGTTAATAAATCAGTTCGAGTTCGGTTTGTTCTTTTGGCAAGTATTAATATTTGTTGGATTGATATTTTTGTTAAAAAAATTCGCCTGGAAACCAATTCTTGATGCAGTTAATGACAGAGAACAAGGTATTAAGGATGCATTGCTTTCTGCTGAAAGTGCAAGACAGGAAATGCAAAACCTGCAGGCTGACAATTTAAGAATTTTGAATGAGGCCCGTGCAGAACGTGACGCGATGTTGAAAGAAGCTCGCGAAATGAAAGAGAAAATGATCGCTGATTCTAAAAACGAAGCACAAGCTCAAGGTCAAAAAATGATTGAGCAGGCTAAAGCTGCTATCGAAAGCGAAAAAAATGCTGCAATGGCTGAATTGAAATCACAAGTTTCAACTTTATCATTAAGCATTGCTGAAAAATTGTTGAAAGAAGAATTATCTAACAAAGAATCTCAGACTAAATTAGTAGAGAAAATGTTAGGTGATGTAAAGTTAAACTAAGATTATGGCAAGTACAAGAGCAGCAATTCGTTATGCAAAAGCAATTCTGGACTTAGCAAACTCTAAGGGGGTTGCCGAAGCTGTAAACAACGATATGAAGTCAATTGCCTCAACAATTGAAAGCAATTTAGAATTAAGTGCATTTATCCAAAACCCAACTACAAAGGTTGAAGTTAAGGAAAGTGCTCTTTTAGAAGTTTTTGCAGAGGTAAATGGAGTAACTAAAGGGTTGTTTCATTTATTATTTGAAAACAAAAGATTCGAAATTCTGGATGCAATTGCAGTAGAATACAGCAGAGTATTTGACGAAAGTAATGGTGTTGAAGTAGCAAAAGTTACAACAGCTATTCCTATGGATGCAGCTTTAGAAGCTAAAGTTTTAGCAAAAGTAGCAACATTATCAGATAAGAAAATAACAATAGAAAATATAGTTGATCCGGCAATTATTGGAGGATTTATTTTAAGAATAGGGGATCAACAATACAATGCTTCTGTTGCAAACAGATTACAAGTATTAAAAAGAGAGTTAAGTAATTAGTTTTATCACACATAAAAGTGTCTAAATTATAAATTAAGATGGCGGAAATCAAACCTGCTGAAATTTCAGCAATATTAAGAAAGCAAGTAGAAGGTTTTGAATCTGGTGCTACGCTGGAGGAAGTAGGAACAGTACTTCAAGTTGGAGATGGTATTGCTCGTATTTACGGGCTATCGAATGTACAATATGGTGAGTTAGTTGAATTTGATAACGGACTTGAAGCTATTGTATTGAACCTTGAAGAAGACAATGTTGGTGTGGTACTTTTAGGGCCATCAACAGGAATCAAAGAAGGATCAACAGCAAAAAGAACACAACGTATTGCTTCTCTTAAAGTAGGTGAGCAAATGGTAGGACGTGTAGTAAACACTCTTGGTTTTCCAATTGATGGAAAAGGACCAATCGGCGGAGACTTATACGAAATGCCTTTAGAAAGAAAAGCACCTGGTGTTATCTTCCGTCAGCCAGTTACTGAACCATTACAAACAGGAGTAAAAGCAGTTGATGCTATGATCCCGGTTGGTCGTGGACAACGTGAGCTTGTAATTGGTGACCGTCAGACAGGTAAATCAACTGTTTGTCTGGATACCATCTTAAATCAAAAAGAATTTTACGATGCAGGAAAACCTGTATTCTGTATATATGTTGCAATTGGGCAAAAAGCTTCAACTGTAGCAGGAATCGCTAAAATGTTAGAAGAAAAAGGTGCAATGGCTTATACTGTTATTGTGGCAGCTAATGCTTCTGACCCTGCTCCAATGCAAGTTTATGCTCCTTTCGCAGGTGCTGCAATTGGAGAATACTTTAGAGATTCAGGTCGTCCTGCACTTATTGTGTATGATGATTTATCTAAACAAGCTGTTGCTTACCGTGAGGTTTCTCTTTTATTAAGAAGACCACCGGGACGTGAGGCATATCCTGGAGACGTTTTCTACCTACACTCCCGTTTATTGGAGCGTGCCTGTAAAGTAATTGCTGATGACGGAATTGCTAAAAACATGAACGATTTACCAGATTCTATCAAGTCTATCGTAAAAGGTGGTGGTTCATTAACTGCATTGCCAATTATCGAAACTCAGGCTGGTGACGTTTCTGCCTATATTCCAACAAACGTAATTTCGATTACAGATGGTCAGATTTTCCTAGATGGAGATTTGTTCAACTCCGGAGTTCGTCCTGCCATCAACGTAGGTATCTCTGTATCTCGTGTTGGAGGTAATGCTCAGATTAAATCAATGAAAAAAGTTTCCGGGACTTTAAAATTAGACCAGGCTCAGTTCCGTGAATTGGAAGCTTTCGCTAAATTTGGTTCTGACTTAGATTCTGTTACTTTAAATGTAATTGAAAAAGGTAAAAGAAACGTTGAAATTCTTAAACAAGGATTGAACGATCCTTATACAGTAGAAAATCAGGTAGCTATTATTTACGCAGGTTCTAAAAACTTATTGAGAAACGTTCCTGTAAATAAAGTAAAAGAATTCGAAGCTGATTTCTTGGCTTACTTAAACAGCAAACATAAAGATACGCTTAACGCGTTGAAAGCTGGTAAGTTAGATGATAACATTACTGATGTTATTGAAAAAGCAGCAAAAGAAATTTCAGCAAAATATATCTAATTAGATAATTCGTTAATTAGATAATTAGAAAATATCTTAGGAGACTTTCTAATTATCTAATTTTCAAATTGTCACATTTTTTAATTAACAAATGGCAAATTTAAAGGAAATCCGTAATAGAATTACTTCCGTTTCATCGACGATGCAGATTACATCGGCTATGAAAATGGTTTCTGCTGCAAAGCTTAAGAAAGCACAAGATGCAATCACTGCAATGCGCCCTTATGCCGAGAAATTAACAGAGCTGTTGCAAAACCTTTCTGCTTCTCTTGATGGTGAAGTTGGAGGTGATTACACAACACAACGTGAAGTAAAAAAAGTATTGCTTGTTGCTATAACTTCAAACAGAGGTTTGTGTGGAGCATTTAATACTAATATTATTAAAGAAGCTAAAAATCGTAGTTTGTTTTATGAAGGAAAACAAGTTGATATTTTTCCAATAGGTAAAAAAGGAAACGACGTTCTGGCTAAAACACATACAATTCACGGTCATCATAATGCAATTTTTGATCATTTGACTTTTGATAATGTAGCTTCAATTGCAGAAAAATTAACTGAAAAATTCCTTTCCGGAGAGTACGATAGAATTGAATTGATTTACAATCAGTTTAAAAATGCTGCTACTCAAATCGTTCAGGTAGAACAGTTTTTACCATTGGCTCCAATTAAAACGGAAGTTCCGGTTGCTGCAGCCGATTATATTTTTGAGCCTTCAAAAGAAGAAATTGTATTGACTTTGATTCCTAAATCATTAAAAACACAATTATATAAAGGAATTCGCGATTCATTTGCTTCAGAACACGGAGCGCGTATGACAGCAATGCATAAAGCAACTGACAACGCAACTGAATTGAGAAACCAATTGAAATTGACTTACAATAAAGCACGTCAGGCAGCTATTACAAACGAAATCTTAGAGATTGTTGGTGGAGCAGAAGCTTTGAACGGATAATTTTTAAAACATATAAAAAAGAGCCGACAATTAATTGTCGGCTCTTTTTTTGTTATATCAAACAACGTTTAGTTAAACATTACAGTTAATCTTAAAATAAAAGAAATAACTTACAAATACTTTCGAATATTGCTTAAAAAAAAGACATTTTTTGAGTACATTTGAGATCTGTTTTTTTTAAAATATATAGGTCAAATTAAAAGTTAGAAATCAGGAAAGAATTAAGATATGGACATTGAATTATAAGGAAAATTATTTTAATTTTTTTTTGTCATTTAGTAGCTGAGTTGTTTCAACAATTAATTTAGTTCCATTTTGTAAAAGTTAAATGGCAAGAAACGGAGCTCATTATAAATCAGTTACGTTTTAATTGTAAAAAAGTATATATTTATACTTTTAAAATTAGTAACTTTTTAACGCTTTCTACGTATAACATTTAACAACCGAAAAGTTATTAAAAATAGATTAACTAAAAACAATGGCAAAAGAAAGTTTTAATTGGAAGAGTCTCTTTATTAATGAAGAAACTGATACCTCAGAAGGAAAAGTTGCAACTCAACCATCGACTCCCGTTTCACCAAGCTCTGGTAACAAATTTCCAAATCAAAGTACAGAATCATTTCCGACAAATTCGTTGACAAATCCCTTTTTAAATGAAATTTTTGAAGTTTATGACAAAGGCTTTGAATCGTTAAATGAGCCTGGTTTTGATTTTTTCGAACTTTATAAGTCTGTTCTTGCTGTGGGAGTAACAAATCCGCAGAGTTATCAGATGGCTTTTACTATGGGTAAAACTATTAAGCCTGATTTAACAAAAGAATTTCTTTTACAAAAAGGCAGCTACTATATTACAGAGATCGAGAAAGTATATGCAAAATATGATACGATTGGTAAAACTAAAAAAGCAGATTTAGATAATACTATAACCAAAGAAAAATATAATTTAGCTAAAAGTATTTCTGACCTGGAAACCAAAATTATTGAACTTCAAAAGGAGTTGGAAGCTAAAAAAATCGAAATTCAAAAGATTGATCCGGTAAATATGGAACAGCTTTCGGAAATTCAGTTAAAAATGGATGCTAACGATCTAGCTAAACAAAAAATCTTAAACTCAATCAATACTGTAATAACAGGAATTAATCAATATTTGTAATAATGGATAAATACGAACAAGAAAGAAGTACACTTTTAACACTGCCGATACTTAAGCATTTTGATGAGTCTAAAGGAGAAATTGCTTTAAAATCCGGAGCACTTAAAAAAGGAGAAAAATCATTGTTTCTGGCTTTGGCAATTGGTTTATTAGGAGTTGGCGGGTATTTAATCTGGACTTACATTATTCCGCCATTATTTACAATGCTGGGACAGGCGATTGCCTTATCAGCTACAGGAGTATTTTTAGTATTTTTAGTTATGATGGCCCCTGTAATAATGAAAGCACTTCGTTTTACGACAAAGAACCTTCATAAAGCATTAATTCAGAGTAATCCTTTTAATGAATTAGAGGAGCAAAAACAAAAAATGATTAAAAACCGTGAAGTTTTTAAGAACACAAAAGCAAAGCTAAAAGGTCTTAAGAATGAAATGGAAATTGAAGCCAACAAGTCTGAAAAAGAGGCGAAATCATTTCAGGAAGAGGTTTTGAGTCTACAGCGTCAGTCTGAAAAATTGAAATCAGCTATGGATGAAATGGTTAGGCAAAATGGAGCTGCTGCAAAAGATACTGATGAATATGTAGCGCTGCAAAGTGAATTAGCAAGAAAACTGAGTGACTCCCAAAGAGTTTCGACACAATATGAGCAAAGCAAAAGTTTTATTCAAAAGTATGGTATTCGTGCCAACGTTTTAGGAAAAATGGATCGTAAACTTACTTTAGCAGGAACGGCTATTGATATTAAAATTGCAGATTTTGATGTTACGGTAAAGATGCTTCAAAAAGAATATGAATTTGCCAAAAACGCTAAAGAAGCTACAGAAAGCGCTAAAAGCGCAATGTTGTTTACTAAAGATTGGGAATTAGAATACGCTTTAGAAGTGGTAACTTCTACTATTGCTCAGGATATTGCTAAAACTTCTGAAAATTTAATTGATATTGATGCCTTAACATCTAAATATTCTGTTGATAATGATGAACTGTATTCAAGATTAGATTCATTAGCAGATGAAATTAAAACAGGGGATAATACCATTCCGGATTCAACAAAATATACAAATCCAAATTATAAAATGACCAAGGAAGATAAATTATCCGGTGGTGGTTTTGGGGATATTTTTTAACACAATAAATTTAATTTTTATATAAAAATGGGAAAAATTTTAAGAACAGAAAAGTTAACTACGTTTTCTGAATTAATAATTGTTATTGCAGGAATTGGTGCAATTTTAGGGGGAGTTTACTATTTATCTCCTGGAATTAAAACGGCAGTTTCAAAGCAGCTAAACGGAATAGAGCTGAATCAAACAGATGTTAATAACGTTACCAATGCTGCAAAAATTGAACTTCCGTCAACAGAAATATCATCAGAAGTTTCAAATAAACCTTTAGTAAGAATTGGAGGTTATGCCTGGAATGCTCAGTCTGGAATTATTGTTTCTAATGGTGGCCCAAAAACAACAAAGGGGTCATTAATGGAAAAAAACGGAGTAAATCTTGAAATTATTCGTCAGGACTGGCTTTCGGAATTGCGTAACATGCAAATGAAATTTATTGAAGAATTTGATAAGGGTGAAGATTTTCCTTCTTCAGATAAAAGTATTTTTGCAGTTATGATTATGGGTGATGGCGCACCATTTTATATTAGTTCTGTGCAAAAGTCATTAGACGAAAAATACGGAAAAGATAAGTACCACTTACAAGTTATGGGCGTTGTGGGTATGAGTTACGGTGAAGATAAATTAATCGGGCCTCCAAGTTGGAAGTCAGATCCAAAATCTATGAAAGGGGCTGTTATATCTGCCGTTCTTGGAGATGGTGACTGGGTTACAACTGTAAATTATTGTTTTGCAAACGGATTAAAAGTAAATCCGGATCCAACAACTTACGATGCGGAAGCGGTAAATATTTATCCATCAGAAAATGACGATTACATTAAATCGGCTGAAGAATTGATCAAATCTCAAACAACAGGCTGGACAGTTACTTTAAAAGAAGTAGTAAACGGTAAGTTAACAGGAAAATCAGTTAATAGAAAAATCGATGGATGCGCGACCTGGACACCTGGAGATAAAACCGTATTTGATAAACTGAATGGTTTTGTTGATATTGTTTCTACAAAAGAATTCAATAACCAAATGCCAACAGCTCTTATAGGTGTGAAAGAATGGGCAGTGAAAAATCCTGATATAGTTTCTAATATTTTGAAATCGGCACTGACGGCTTCAAATCAAATGAAAAATTATGAAGATTGGAAAGTAAGAGCTTCTCAGGCAGTTGCTGATACGTATAAAATTGAAACAGCTGACTATTGGTACAAAATGTTTAAAGGACAACAAGGAACAAAAGCTGGATTGACTTATAATATGGGTGGTTCAAAAGTATTTAATTATGCTGATGCGATGCAATATTTTGGTCTATCTGATGGTGTAAACAGATACAAATCTGTTTACAATCAGGTTTCAGGATATTTAACGGAATTGAATCCGTTTGGATTTAATGAAAATGTTGGAGCGGTTGTTCCTTACGATCAGGCAGTGAATTTGTTTTTTCTGAAAAACATCAATGACATCGAATCAACTTCTGCAGATAAAGCAGATTATAGTAATGAGGCAAAAGAGGTTGTAGCTTCCGGAGAGTGGAAAATTAATTTTAATACCGGAAGTGCTGAAATTTCAAATTCATCAAGTAAAGAAGTAGAAAAAATTTACAACCTTTTAGTTCAGGCTGAGAATACAAAATTAACTGTTGTTGGACATACTGATAATGTTGGAAATCCAAATGCTAATTTAGCTTTGTCAAAAAGTAGAGCACAAGCAGTTGTAGATTATCTAAAACAAAAAGGTATTCCTGCAAATCGTTTTCAATTAATTGACGGAAAAGGTCAAAATGATCCTATAGCAGACAATAACTCTGCTTCAGGGAAAGCATCAAACAGACGTGTGGTTATCACTTTCTTAAAATAAAAACAAATACAAAAGGCTATCTTTACAGGTAGCCTTTATTCTGGATATGATAAAAATTTTAACTCCCTTTGAAAAAATATCAAAACTCAACAAAACACTTATTTTAATAGGGTGGCTGGTCCTTTTGATTGTTATTTGGTTTGCCACAACAGCTGGTGAAAAGCATCTTTTTCCATCTCCTGCTCAGGTTTTAACTGGTTTTACAGATTTGTATAAAGAAGGTTTGGTGGTACATATTTTCAATTCATTGAAATTATGTTTTATCTCTATTTTTTTAGCCACGATAATTTCTTTGTTCTTTGCTTATGCATGGCCAATCCCATTGTTAAAATCAATTTCTGAATTTATAACAAAATTTAGATTTTTACCTTTTACCGGACTTTCATTTTACATCACAATGGTAATTCATGAAGCCCGAACAATGCAGGTTTGGATTTTAGTAATTTTCTTAACTACATTTTTAACGACATCCTTGATTGCCGTTATTAAAGATATTCCGGAAGAAGAATTTGATCATGCCAAAATGCTTAAATGTACGCGATGGGAAGTGCTGTGGCAGGTTATTATTTTAGGAAGAATAGATTATGTAATTGATGTGATCAGACAAAATCTTGCAATTACCTGGATGATGCTTGTTACAGTAGAATCAATTGTTGTTGCTTCTGGAGGATTAGGGTTTTTGATAAAAAACTCTGATAAATTTATGAATACAGGACGAATTATTGCACTTCAAATCATCATTTTATTAATAGGGCTAGGCTTAGATGCAGGAATAAATTATTTAAGAAAAGCACTATTTAGATATTCAAAAATATAATCATGAAACACGAATATAAAGAGACGCTTTTGTATGTAGAAAATCTTAGTGTTGCCTATGATGGTAACGTTATTATAAAAGATATTAGCCTTATAGAAAAAGATGTAGTTCGGGATGGAGTAGATTATACAGGGCAAGTGATTGCTTTTGTGGGAAGATCGGGTAGAGGAAAATCAACTTTTTTTAAAGCATTGACAGGATTAATTCCGTTGCATTCGGGTAAAATATTAATTAGGAATTTTGAAAATAAAGAACCTAATGCTGCTAAATCGGTGAACGAGGGTGATATTGGTTTTGTAGATCAGAAATATACTTTGTTCAGACACAAAACGGTAACACAGGCATTGAAATTTTCGTTAAGAAAAACCACACTTTCTAATACTGAAAAGGATGCTAAAATAAATGAATACTTAAAAGAATGGGGATTAGAAAATTGTGCAGACAAATATCCTAATGAACTTTCCGGTGGACAAAGACAAAGAACAGCAATTATAGAACAATTGTTTTCATCGGATCAGTTTATTGTTTTAGATGAGCCTTTTTCAGGATTAGATGTCGGAAATATTGCAGAAGTAAAAAAATCTTTTGAATTATTGAGTAACACTTCAGACTATAATACGGTTATTTTTTCTACACATGATATAGAATTAGCAATTGAGCTGGCTCAAATCATTTATGTTATTGGGCATCCAACCGTTAACGGAAAAAAAGAAAACTACGGAACAATTGTGGCAAAATATGATCTAAGAGACATGGGATTGTCCTGGAAAGATTATTGTGATGATCATCAAAAATTATCAAAAGAGATTATTCATCAAATGATGATTTCTTAAATTAGTATATGTCAAAAAAAAACAATCCAATATCAATTCTGGAAGATTCATTTTTATCTCTAAAAAGATATCTAGAAACAAATATAAATTCTAATGAGGCCGTTTTTACGGCTTCATTTATTAGTGATCTACAAAAGGAAACGGCAAGTATTCTTCAAATTTGCAGCACCTTAAATCAAGATATGAATTTTATTCATAAATTGAATGAAGGCGTAAATCCTGTTTTTTCTAAAGGTTTATTGTTTAAAGCAGAACATTTTTTTCTTTCGGATATTATTGATCTTTATGACAAACAACCGGAGGAAAAAAGTGCAAAATCACAGTTTGTTCTGGCCTATTATTACGATGCTTTACGAAACAAACATTTTGCGAATGAAAATTCCATAAACGAACTGAATCAACTCGTTTCTACAGTCGATTTTAAAAACCTTCTTTTAAAAATAAAAGAAGAAAATAGAATAAAGTCCTCAAATGCACAGCAAAACCAGTGTTTATTACCGGAAGTATTGTCTGAAAAAAAACATATTAAACTAGAAGAAATCTTATTGAAATATCAAAATTTCATTCATTTTGCATTTGATAAAAAGTTTGAAAACACACTAGTTTTCAGCAATTATTTAGGTTTAAATTTAAAAAAATCAAATACCGATAAAAAAAAATCAAACACTATTGCTGAAGAAGATACACTGGAAATAGTACTTAAAGAACTAAACGAATTAGTTGGTTTAGCCGAAGTAAAAAGAGATGTTTCGGAACTTATTAATTTGCTTGAAGTACAAAAAAAGCGTTCTCAGCAGGGACTAAAAAATGTCGAAATAACTTTGCATACAGTTTTTCTGGGTCCGCCAGGTACAGGAAAAACATCTGTAGCCAGACTTTTAAGCAGAATTTTTAAACATTTAGGGTTTTTATCTAAAGGCCAGATGTATGAGACAGATAGAGAAGGTTTGGTAGCAGGGTATGTAGGCCAGACTGCTGCAAAAGTTGATAGTGCAGTACAGTCAAGTCTTGGTGGAGTTTTATTTGTTGATGAAGCTTATGCGTTAACTCAAAATGCATTTGGTAATGATTATGGTACTGAAGCAGTAAATACGTTACTAAAAAGGATGGAGGATAATCGGGAAGATTTGGCTGTAGTGGTTGCCGGATACACTGAACCAATGAAAAATTTTATAGAATCAAATCCAGGATTACGTTCTCGTTTTAATAGATATTTTTATTTTGATCATTTTAATTCAACTGAATTATTTCAAATTTTTGAATCATTTTGCGTTAAATCAGATTTCACTGTTTCTGAGGAAGCGAAAGAAAAACTTATAGATATTTTTAATTTACTATTGGAAAAGAAAGATGATAGTTTTGGTAATGCAAGAACAGTCCGAAACATATTTGAAAAATGCATTCAAAATCAGGCAAATCGAATTGTTAAATTAAAAAAAATCAGTAACAAGACTTTTAAAACACTTATAGAAGAGGATATTCCAGAATTAAAAGAGATAGAAATAAAATATTAGTTTAATAAATTTAAGAAACAAAAAAGGGTCAACAATTGTTGACCCTTTTTTACTTATAATAGTTTCTTAGATTTTTTAGATTTTTAAAATGGTAATTCCCGATTCATTCAAAAACCGAGAATCAATACCATTTTAAAATTTATTGGCAGAATATAGAACATCCTGCAACGCTTTGTCTTTCATGGGAACAAACTAGCTTTATCAGTCCCAATGCTCTGTTTTTTTAAGGGTTACATTTCAGCAGAATCAATCCCTTGTGCTTTGTCTTTTATGGGAACAAACTAGCTTTATCAGTCCCAATGCTCTGTTTTTTTAGGGTTACATTTCAGCAGAATCAATCCCTTGTGCTTTGTCTTTTATGGGAACAAACAAGCTTTATCAGTCCCAGTGCTTCCTTTTTTATAAGGGTTGTATTTAGCTTTCTCAATCCCTGTGAAGCAAATTTAAGAAGGAAAGAGTCAAAATAACTTACATAATTTTTAGCAAATATTTATATATTTCACATATGGAGCTTTTAGTTTTATAATCAGCATGAAAAAAATTGAGTATTTTTGGTGATTAATTTTTAAAATCATGAACTTACAAATACTAGAACTAACTACTATTCCGGAAATGCTTCTCCAGATCGAAACCATGAGATTTCTTTATCCAAATCTCTCTCTTGAAAAATACGAAGCCTACCTTTCCGAGATGGTGCCGCGTAATTATATTCAGATTGGGGTTTTTGAAGGTGAAACCTGTGTAGGAATAACAGGCTGCTGGTCAGCTACTAAATTATGGACCGGTAAATATCTGGAAATTGACAATTTTGTTGTAAACCCAAATCAGCGATCAAAGGGAATAGGAAAGTTACTGACCGATTATATCGAACAAAAAGCAATAGGTTTAAATTGCAGCAGCATCGTATTGGACGCCTTCACGGGAAATTTTCCGGCACATCGATTTTATTATAACCAGGGATATGGCCCAAAGGGATTTCATTTTGTTAAAATCTTAGATGAAAAAAAATTAACAGTATAAATTATCTTTACGTTTTTATTGAATCAACAAATACAATAATTAACCAAAGAAATGGTTATTTTTGTTTCACAAACTTTATTACAAACATATTTTGGGATTATATAAAAATCTATTTAAACAAACTGCTATTTACGGACTAGCGACGGTTTTGCCGCGAATGCTAAGTTTTTTGTTAGTGAGATTGTACACGGGTATTTTACCAACAGCAGAGTATGGAGAAGTTTCCATCGTTTTGTCCTGGATGGTGTTCTTTAATGTGGTACTTTCGTACGGAATGGAAACTGCTTTTTTTAGGTTTTACAGCGCTGAAGAAGATAAGAAAAATGTCATCGCAACTTCTACCATATCTATTTTCTGGTCCTCAATAGGATTTTTGTTCGCAGCCTTAATTTTCAGAAATACGCTGGCCAACTGGGCCGAAGTTGACACCCAATATATTACCTATTCTGTATGGATTTTAGTTTTGGATGCATTGGTTTTAGTGCCATTTTCTAAGTTAAGGGCCAATCAGAGGCCAATGGTGTATGCCGCCATTAAAATTGGAAATGTGGTAATTAATATGGTACTGAATTTTTTCTTTTTAATATACTTACCAAAACTGGCAGCCTCTCATCCTAATTCTGTGTGGGATAACTTATATGTAGAGAACTTTCAGATTGCTTATATTTTCATTGCTAATTTACTGGCCAGTTTAGCCACCTTCGTGGTTTTATCGCCAAATTATCTTTCGCTTGGACGAAAATTTGATCCGGTTCTTTGGAAAAAAATGATGAAATACGGTTTGCCAATTCTGGTCGCAGGACTTGCTTTCGCCGTTAACGAACATTTTGATAAAATTTTACTTGGTTATCTGTTGCCCGAAAACTTAGCGAAATCTGAGGTTGGGGCTTATTCGGCCTGTTATAAATTAGGTTTATTTATGGTTTTGTTTGCAACGGCTTTCAGACTGGGCATTGAACCTTTCTTTTTTAGTCATTCCAAAAATGCAAATGCCCCTCAGACATATGCCGTTATCACGAAATATTTTGTCATTTTTGGTTCCCTGATTTTATTGGGAGTTATCGTATTTGCAGACTTTTTAAAGTTTCTTTTACTGGATAATAAATCCTACTGGGAAGCCATGAAAGTAGTTCCTCTCATTATACTGGCCAATTTCTTTTTGGGAATTTACAATAACTTATCGGTTTGGTATAAACTTACAGATCAGACTAAAATCGGAGCGTACATATCTATTGTCGGAGCTATTGTAACATTGGTTTTGAATTACTTGCTGATTCCAAAATACAGTTATTACGGATCGGCAATCGCTACAATTTCTGCTTATGGATCCATGATGCTGATATCCTATGTTTTAGGAAACAAATATTATCCGATACCATATGATATGAAAAAAATTGGCGCTTATCTGGGCATTTCAATTCTGTTTTCTGCTATCTCTTTTTACGGATTCAGGGAAAAATATTATGTTGGAATCCCGTTACTTTTAGTCTTTATTTACTTTGTGTACCACAACGAAAAAGACACCATCAAAGGAATTATAAATAGGAAATAAGATTGGTGCAAAACCAATTTTGTTTTTAAGATTTTAAATAAAAAATGAAAATACAAATAATCAATAAATCACAGCACGACCTTCCGAACTATGAAACAATTGCTTCGGCGGGAATGGATTTACGTGCTAATCTGAATGAATCAATAACATTAAAACCATTGGAAAGAACTATTGTAAAAACGGGACTTTTTATTGAATTACCAATCGGATACGAAGCACAGGTGAGACCAAGAAGCGGCCTTGCAGCCAAAAAAGGGGTTACGGTTTTAAATTCACCCGGAACTGTAGATGCTGATTACAGAGGCGAAATAGGCGTAATTTTAGTAAATTTATCAAATGAAGTTTTTGTAATTGAAAACGGAGAAAGAATTGCACAATTGATTATTGCCAGACATGAAAGAGCGGAGTGGATTGAAGTTGAAGAGCTTTCAGTAACTTCCAGAGGCGAAGGTGGTTTTGGAAGCACGGGCGTAAAATAGTCTGCAGTCCCAGCTTTCAGTCACAAACTTTACAACAGACCAAACCAATTGAAGATTTTTAAATCTTCCCATAAAAAATAAAGACAAATGAAAATAATCGTTCCAATGGCAGGTCGCGGATCGCGGCTTAGACCACATACTTTAACTGTTCCCAAACCATTAATTCCTGTTGCAGGAAAATCAATTGTACATCGTTTGGTTGAAGATATTGCTGAAATATTAAAAGAACCTATTGAAGAGGTTGCATTTATATTGGGCGATCCGGCTTTTTTTGGAGATGATCTTGTGGCCAGTTTAGAAGAACTAGCCGGAAGCTTAGGGGCAAAAGCATCTATTTACCGTCAGGATTTACCTTTAGGAACCGGACACGCTATCATGTGTGCCAAAGAATCCCTTTCAGGACCAGCTGTAATTGCGTATGCCGATACTTTAATCAGAGCAGATTTTGAATTAGATCCACAGGCAGATGCTGTAATTTGGGTAAAACAAGTAGAACAACCGGAAGCTTTTGGAGTTGTAAAATTGAATACGAATAATGAAATCATAGAACTGGTTGAAAAACCAAAAGAGTTTGTAAGTGATTTAGCAGTTATTGGTATTTATTACTTTAAGGAAGTTGGTGATTTGAAAAAAGAGTTGCAGAATGTTTTGGATAATAACATCCAAAATGGAGGAGAATATCAAATTAATGACGGAATTAAGGCAATGATGGCCAACGGAAAAGTTTTTAAAACCGGAAGTGTTGATGAATGGATGGACTGCGGAAACAAAGATGTAACCGTTGAAACGAATACAAGAATGCTGGGATTTTTACATAATGACGGCGAGCATTTAGTAGATTATAATGTAGTATTAGAAAATTCAACAATCATTCCGCCTTGTTATATCGGCGAAAACGTAGTGTTGAAAAATGCAACCGTAGGCCCAAATGTTTCTTTAGGAAAGGGATGCCATGTTAGTGAC
Source organism: Flavobacterium cupreum (assembly GCF_003996965.1). Classification (GTDB taxonomy): domain Bacteria; phylum Bacteroidota; class Bacteroidia; order Flavobacteriales; family Flavobacteriaceae; genus Flavobacterium; species Flavobacterium cupreum. The sequence continues at coordinate 162,740 of NZ_QWDM01000005.1, forward strand.
AGTACTGTTAAAAATAGCTTAGTGCAGACCTATTCCCAAATTAAAAATGCTAACTTAGACAATGCTATGATAGGAAATCACGTTAGTTACGATGGTAAGTTTACCAGTATCAGCATTGGTGATTATTCTGTTTTGGAATAGTTCCGGGATTTTTTAATTAGAAATAGAATTATAAAAAAGGATGAAAAAAGGGTTTTTAGTAATTTTATTTTTTGCTTTATTAGGCAATACAGCTTCAGTTATGGCTCAGATCGAACCGGAAGATATTGCTATGGCTACCGATCAGTACCAGGATTCTTTTTACGAATCATTAAAGCAAAAAGGAATTGAAAATTACGACAAAGCTATTGTTTCATTAGAGAAATGTATTAAACTAAAACCGAATGATGCGGTTGCTTATTTCGAATTAGGCAAAAATTATCTGGCTTTAAAACAATATAGAAACGCACAGGATTCCTTCGAAAAAGCCACTCAGCTCGATCCGAAAAACAAATGGTTCTGGTCGGGAATTTATGATGTAAGTTTTGAGACCAAAAACTATCCTTTGGCCATTGAAACCATTCAGAAAATTATTGTTTTTGATGAAGAGTACAAAGATGATCTGATTACGTTGTATATGATCACCAATCAATTTGATAAAGCACTGGTTGCTATTAATGAAATGAACGATAAGTTTGGAAAATCATCGGATCGTGAAATCTATAAAAACCAGATTTTATCTCAGGGGAAATATCAGAATGCCGAGATTGGTAACCTGATCAGTGAGATCAAAAAGAATCCGAAAGAAGAATCAAATTATATAAACCTGATTTTTCTATATTCGAAAGGAGAGGAAACGGAGAAAGCCTTAGATGTTGCAAAGCAGTTAGCCAAAGAAATTCCAACTTCTGAATGGGCACAAGTGAGTCTGTTCAAAGGATATATAGATGCCAATCAGGCCGATAAAGCGATTAAGGCGATGAATGTAATTTTGTCAAGTTCCAAAATTGATTCCAAAATAAAACATCGTACCTTAAATGAGTTTTTGATCTATGTGAATAAAAATCCACAGTATGCTCCGGATCTGGAAAAAGCAATTTCTTATTTTGACAATGATAAAGAAATTGACGTTGCAAAAGAAATCGGAAAATTTTATCACAGTAAAAACCAATTTGAAAACGCGATTAAGTATTATGAAAAAGAGCTGAAATCGAATTCAGATACAGATCGGGAAACCAATTTGCTTTTGCTTGAAGCTTACACGCAGGCAAAACAATTTGAGCCTTTGACAAAAAGAGCCATGTACATGATTGAAGTTTATCCGAGTCAGCCACAGTTTTATTACTATGCCGGTTTAGGAAATAATCAAATGAAACAATTTAAGAATGCAAAAACCGTTTTGGAAATGGGACTTGATTATGTCGTTGATGATGTAAAACTGGAAGCAAATTTTAATATTCAGTTAGGAGAGGCTTATAATGGGCTGGGAGATGCTAAGAAAAAAGAGGAATACTTTTTGAAGGCAAATGAAGTATTAAAGAAAAAAAAATAAAAAACTAAGTAGATGAAAAAATATATAGCCATACTATTGGTGTCCGTTTTTGTGGTTTCCTGTAAATCCAAAGCGGTTGCCGTACAAAACAATACGACCGAAGTTGTCGAGGCAAAAACAGACAAAAAAGCAATTGAAAAACATTATGACAATAAGTTAGATTTCAAGACATTATACATAAAAGCAAGTGCCAGGTATGTTGATGAGAAGCAAAGCCAAAATGTTTCTGCTGAAATTAAAATCGAAAAAGACAAGCAGATTTTAATCAGTGTTCGTTTTCTTGGAATTACAATGGCCAAAGCCTTGATTACACCATCAGCTGTAAGTTATTATGAAAAAATAAACAGTACGTACTATGAAGGTGATTTTACAAGCCTGAGCAAATGGCTGGGAACAGAGTTGGATTACAGCAAAGTGCAGAATTTATTGATCGGAGAAGCTTTAGACGACCTGAGAAAAGGAAAATATACACAGGCTATTGTAGAAAATCTTTTCCGTCTGGAGGATGAGAAGGAAAAAAATATTAAAAAAACGTTCTTTTTGGAACCGGAAAAATATTTGCTTCAAAAAGAACAAATTTCACAACCTTCGGAAAACCGAATGTTAGAGATCAGATATTCTGATGCAAAAACGTTTGACCAGGGAATAATTCCAACAGCAATCGAAATTAATGCGGTTCAGCCAAAAGGAAAAACAGATATAAACTTAAATTACAACAACATTACATTCAACGAAGAACTTTCTTTTCCTTATAGCGTACCAAGTGACTATAAAAAGGTTATAATTAAGTAAATTTGCAAAAAGAAAACAGAAACATGCCAAAATTTCTCCTAAGCCTAATTTTTATATGCGCCACTACACTAATGTGGGCACAAGATTCGCAACAAGAAAAACTTGAACAGCGAAAAGCTCAGATTCAGCAGGAAATTAGAGACAACGAAAAAATGCTGCAATCCGTAAAGAAAAAAGAAAAATCAGCGGTAAATGTATTTTTAATTCAGGCAAATAAAATTAAACTGAAAGAAAAACTGATCAATACGACAGCAAAGCAGGAAAAATTGCTGAGCAATGATATGTATATTAATCAGATGAAGGTTAATAAATTAAAAAGAGAACTGACAGTACTAAAGGAAGATTATGCTAAAATGATCCTCAAATCTTATAAAAGCCGTTCTGAGCAAAGCAGGGCGATGTTTATTTTATCTTCGGAGAGTTTTTTACAAGCCTATAAGAGAGCACAATATTTAAAACAATATACGAATTTCAGAAAAAACCAGGGATTGGAAATTCAGTCTAAAACGGCGCAATTAGTAGACTTCAATGCAAAGCTGAATGGTCAGAGACAGGACAAAAAGAAAATTATTGCTGAAAATCAGAAAGAGCGACTGGCCCTGGAAGTTGAGAAAAAAGAACAGCAAAAACTGGTAAACTCCATTAAAAAAGATAAAAATAAAATTATTGCAGACACAAGAAGCAAACAGCAGGAGGCCAAAAGAATTGACCGACAAATTGATCGTTTGATTCGTGAAGCTATTGCTGAGGCCAATAGAAAGGCAGCTCTTGAAAAAGCAAAAGACAATCCGGGATCGGCACCATCCAATGCACCTGTTTCCTCTTCTAAAATTGCATTAACGCCGGAAGGAAAAATTTTGGCGGCAGACTTTAAAGCAAATCGTGGGAAATTACCATGGCCGGTAGAAAAAGGATTTATTTCACTGGGTTATGGAGACCAGCCTCACCCGCTGTATCCATCATTAACGGTTCATAATTCAGGAGTAGAGATCACGACCGAACAAGGCGCAAATGCCCGTGCGGTATTTGAAGGAGAAGTTTCCAGTATTATGGTTTTATCTCCAATAAACAGAGCCGTTATGATACAACACGGAGACTATTTTACAGTGTATCAAAATCTGAGTCAGGTATTTGTAAATAAAGGAGATAAGGTAAATGTCAAACAAAGTATCGGAAAAGTCAGAACCAGTGGAGACACAGGGAAAACAATTATTAAGTTTTTGATTCTTCAGAATACATCCAATAACAATCCGGAAGGATGGTTACAAAACAGATAAAAAAAAGGAGCTCAATGAAGCTCCTTTTTTTTGTCAAATTTTTTAATCATATTGCTCTAAAAAATACCGCATGACATCAGTTGTGGTCACAATACCTTTTAGTATTCCTTTATCCACCACAGGTAAGGCGTGAAACTCTTCTTTTGCAAAAATTTCAACTAAATTCCTGATACAGGTTTCAGGCGAAACTGTTTTAGGTTTGTGAGTCATTATTTGTGCGATGGAAAGCATTTCAAGAATTGCTTCATCGGCCCCTTGCTGCCCCTCAAACAAGGCGCCAAAGGTTAATCTGTTTATGTCAGAACGACTTATAATACCAACAACTTCGTTACCATTCACAACAGGAATGTGTCGAATCGAGTTTGATTTTAGTTTTTCGACTACTTCTTTGAGCTCATCATTTTGATTTACGGTAACGACACTTGTAGTCATTATATGACTGATCGGTTCTCTTTTTTTCATAATTAAAAGTTGTTTTGTTGGCGTCAAATATGTAAAATATTTCCTATATAAAACATGATTTTTGTCACCTGCAAAACGGTAGGCTTTTCGCTGGTCATAAAGAAGCTGCTTTGGTATTTTATCGAAAAACGAATTAAAATCGAAATTGTAATAAAGAAGAATGCAAAAATCATTCTATTGTTTATTTGAAATTGTATTGATTGAAATTTAAAATAGTATTTTTGCAGTATGGAAACAAATAGACAGAAAAAAATAGGCGGTGTCATCCAAAAAGATTTGGTTGATATTTTGCAAGGTGAAGTGCGAAAGAATGGAATTAATAATTTAGTAATTTCGGTATCCAAAGTTAGTGTGACTTCAGATTTATCAGTGGCAACAGTATATTTAAGCATCTTTCCTCAGGAGAAAGCCAAGGAAACTTTAGAAGGAATTAAATCGAATACTACTTTAATCAAACACGATTTATCTCAACGTGTGCGTTTGCAATTGCGTCGTGTACCAAACCTGGTATTCTTTATTGACGACTCTTTAGATTATATCGAGAAAATTGATAACGCATTATCTAACAGAGAAAACCCTATCGAAAATCGTGATCTTTTAGACAAAAGAAGAAAGTCATAAATTGAATTTTCCGCTTTACATAGCCAAACGTTACATTTTTAGCAGAAGTAAAAACAATGCTATAAATATTATCAACCGTATTGCCAGCATGGGAATTATCGTTGGTACAATGGCTTTGTTTGTAGTATTGTCTGTTTTTAGCGGACTAAAAGTGTTTAGCCTTTCGTTTACAAATGAAATCGACCCGGATTTAAAAATGACCAGTACCTATGGAAAATCATTTTTGCTGACACCCGGTCAGGAAAGCCAGATTAAGAAAGTTGATGGTGTTGCTTCGTATACTAAAATTATCGAGGAACGTGTTTTGTTTATTTTTAAAGACAAACAACAAGTAACGTACATCAAAGGAGTTGACAGTAATTATGTAGTCGTAAATGACATCAAAAGGAAATTGTTCAACGGACAATGGCTGAAACCGGACAGTTATCAGGTTGTTGTTGGTTATGGAATCGCCAGGGATTTTTCTATGGGATTGCTTGATTTTGAAAATCCATTGCAGATCCTTGCCCCTAAACCCGGAAAAGGAGCCTTTGAAAATCCCGAAGAAGCATTTAATAAAACAGATGTTTTACCGGTCGGAATTTATTCGATCAGTGAAGATCTCGATTCAAAGTACGTGTTCACTGATTTGGGACTGGCACAGGAATTATTGCTTTACAAACCCAACCAGATTTCGGGAATTGAATTTAATCTGAAAGAGAATGCAGATGAAACTGCCATCAAATCCAAATTAGAAAATATTTTTCAAAATAAGATCACTTTAAAAAACAGGGCACAACTCAACGAGTCTTTGTATAAAATGCTCAACACCGAAAACATAGCCGTTTACCTGATTTTTACCCTGGTAATTATCGTCGCGCTTTTTAATCTGATCGGTGCTTTGATCATGATGATTCTGGATAAAAAAGGAAATCTGAAAACCCTTTTTAATTTGGGAACAGAAATCAATAATCTGAGAAAGATATTTTTGCTTCAGGGAACTTTACTAAGTGTTTTCGGGGGTATTATCGGTCTTGTTCTGGGGATTATTTTAGTACTGCTGCAACAGAAATACGAGTTGATTATGATTACGCCGACTTTGGCATATCCTGTCGTTTTTACGTTAGAAAATGTTCTTATTGTGATGGGAACTATTGTTTCTCTTGGCTTTGTGGCTTCTTTAATTGCCAGTAGCCGTGTGAGTAAAAAGCTATTGGATTAGTAATCGTCCATATAAAATAATTACCTATATTTATCCTCTCAAAAATTCATGTCTATGATTGTTTCTGCCTAATCCTATTTTATTTTTCGAATAATTAGGATACTTACGTTTTTTTTTCTTCAGTTCAGATCTATTATATCTGGGCTAATTTTATCATTTATCCTAATTATATCATGACAGAAACAACAATACAAAAGAGTTTATTTTCTAAAATTTTCACCACTTTAAAACTAGCTATCAAAGGAGACGAATCTTTTGATTATACCACCGGCAGCATTAAGAAAGCAGTCATTCTCCTGGCCATTCCCATGGTTTTGGAAATGATGATGGAATCGGTGTTTGCACTGGTCGATTTATATTTTGTCGGACATTTGGAGCACAGCAGTTTTGCGATACAAACAGTTGGTTTAACAGAATCCGTTATTACAATTGTGTACTCAGTTGCTATTGGTATCAGTATGGCAGCAACAGCCGTTGTAGCAAGACGAATTGGGGAGAAAAACCCGATTGCTGCCGCAAAGGCTGGTATGCAGGCCATCATTATAGCTTTTGTAATCAATAGTGTAATGAGTATACTGGGGTTTATTTATGCCAAAGATATTCTGCTGTTGATGGGTGCATCTGCGGATGCTGCAGAACACGGTTACCGATTTACACAGATTATGATTGGCGGAAGTTTGTGTATCATGCTTCTATTTCTGATCAACGGGATTTTTCGTGGAGCCGGAAATGCTGCTATTGCCATGAAAAGTCTGTGGTTAGCGAATATTTGTAATATTATTCTATGTCCGGTATTGATTAACGGTCTTGGTCCTGTACCGGCTTTCGGATTAACAGGCGCCGCCATTGCCACTACCTTAGGACGAAGCATTGGAGTTTTATATCAATTGTATCATTTGTTTTTTGGGAAAGGCGCTTTAAAAATTATTGCATCATATTTCATTCCCGATTTTAAACAAATAAAAGCACTGATAAAAATTGCCGCTCCGGGAGTTTTACAATTCGTAATCGCATCCTGCAGCTGGATTTTCCTGGCGCAATTGGTGGCAACAACAGGAGGCGATCATGGATCAGCGGGATACCAGACAGCACTCAGAATCATGATGTTTTTTATACTTCCGGCCTGGGGACTAAGCAATGCCGCTGCAACTTTGGTGGGACAAAATTTAGGTGCGAAAAGAATTGATCGTGCAGAAAAATCGGTTTATACCACCGCCAGATACAATGTAATTTTTATGGCAACGATTATGGTCATAACTTTATGTTTCGGAAAATATATCATTTCCTTTTTTACCAATGATGAAATGGTGAAAACCATTGCTGTTGAAGCCTTACAGATTATGAGTATTGGTTTTGTTTTCTACGGAATCGGAATGGTTTTGATCAATACCTTCAACGGGGCAGGAGATACCTGGACGCCAACCGGAATTAACTTCTTCGGCTTTTGGTTGTTTCAGATTCCGTTGGCTTTTATGTTGGCCAAACATTTTCAGATGGGACCAACAGGTGTTTTTATTGCGATCCCCGTTGCTGAAACCGCAATAACATTGGCGGGGATTTTCTTTTACAAAAGAGGAAAGTGGAAACGGACTCAGGTCTAAAATAATTTTTGTACAATATTTCTGTAGTATTTTCGTTGAAATTAACGAACCAAAACATAAATAAATATGAAAACCAATATCAAAGTTCTGGGAATTCTTAGTACTGTTTTATTATTGGGGCTTTTTGCCTTTAGACCATTAGAAGAAAAAAAAGTGATTGTAATCGACGCAGGTCATGGTGGCCATGATTTCGGAGCAACAATGTATGGATTCCAGGAAAAGACTATTTCCGAAACTATTGCGAAGAAAGTCAAAGCACTCAATAAAGACAGCAATATTGAAATTGTGCTGCTTCGCGAAGGAGATCATTTTATGGAACTAAGCGAAAGGGTTTCAATTATCAATAACCTGAAGCCGGATCTGTTAATCTCTTTACATGTTAACTCTTCAAAAAACGAGGAAAGTAATGGAGCTGAAGCCTATATCTCTTCCAAAAAAGAATTTTACGAAAAGTCGAAAGAAAATGCAGAGAAGATCATTAATGGAATTTCAGGAGAAAATCTTTTGAAACTAAAAGTAACGGAAGCTCCTTTTTATATGCTTAAAAATTCTAATTGTCCCGCCATAACTTTGGAAATGGGCTTTTTGTCCAACAATAAGGACAGGGTGTATCTGACCAGTGAAAGCGGCCAAAATGAAATTGCAGCCCATATTTTGGAATCCATAAAGTAAATCCTATACTATATTTAACCGCAAGGAACGCCAGGTTTTTTTATTTACAGAAATCTGTATAAGCGAAAAGTTCGCAAGGCTATATCAATTATAGTTTTGCGAACTTTGCATTTTTATCCTACTGCCAGGATATAAATCTTAGCGTTCCTTGCGGTTAAACTTATTTTTTACACAAACTCGTATCCGGCATAAACCTCTTTTATTTCATCCATAATCGCGAATAAAATTTCAGGTTCGTCAGTGGTAACCAGTTTTTGTTTGTATTCTTTAAACGAATGAATTCCTTTGAAATAGTTGGTATAATGACGGCGCATTTCTACAATACCTAAGCGTTCGCCTTTCCAGTCCATAGACCATTGCAAATGATTTCTGGCGGCTTCTACACGATCACCAACTGTTGGGGCAGCTAAATGCTCACCGGTCTTAAAATAGTGTTTAATTTCGTTAAAAATCCACGGATACCCAATAGCGGCACGGCCAATCATGATTCCGTCAATACCGTATTCATTTTTATATTTTAATGCTTTTTCAGGGCTGTCGATATCGCCATTTCCAAAAATAGGCATTGTAATTCTTGGGTTGTTTTTTACTCTTGCAATATGCGACCAATCGGCGTGGCCTTTGTACATTTGCGCGCGGGTTCTGGCGTGAATTGTTAAGGCCTGAACACCAATATCCTGTAACCTTTCGGCAACTTCATCAATATTAATAGAGTTATCGTCCCAGCCCAGACGTGTTTTTACCGTAACCGGCAAATCAGTGCTTCTGATAACCGCTTTTGTTAAACGAACCATCAAATCCACATCTTTCAAAACTCCTGCACCGGCACCTTTGCAAACGACTTTTTTTACCGGGCATCCAAAATTGATATCCACTAAATCAGGTTTTACAGTTGTAACGATTTTAGACGAAAGTGCCATCGCTTCTTCATCACCGCCAAAAATCTGGATTCCAACCGGACGTTCGTAATCAAAAATATCCAGCTTCATTCGACTTTTGATCGCATCACGAATCAATCCTTCCGACGAAATAAATTCAGAATACATTAAGTCAGCGCCATGGGTTTTGCATAATCTGCGAAACGGCGGATCGCTCACATCTTCCATCGGAGCGAGTAGTAAAGGAAATTCGGGTAATTCTATGTTGCCAATCTTGACCATCTTCAATATTTTGTGCAAAATTACAACATTTAGTTCAATTTGTACCAAATTGAGGTTCAAAGGTTCAGAGCGACAAAGGTTCAAAGGTTTTATGCCAGGCTTTTAAGAATCTTTATTCCTCTGAACCTCTGCAACTTGGTCCCTTCTCCTAAACTCTGTAATCAAAAAAGCGAATTGGTTTTCGGCTCATCGGATTAAAAACCATAGGATTTAAAGTTTCTTTTGCAGCGAATTCTATCTTTGGCGTTACTCTTAATTTGGCCCTGAAGTGATCTTTGATTTCCTGTAAAAATTCAGGAGTTTGATTTTTTACGGCAATTTTGATCAGAATTTCATCGGTTCCTAAATCGTTGGTGGAAATTTCAATAATATGATTTTCGATATTGTCAAAACCGCTTAAAACGTCGTTCATGGCAGGCGGATAAAGTGTTGTTCCTTTGTATTTTATCATTTGCTTTTTACGACCGACAACGGGACCAACGCGCAGCGTATTTCTTCCGCAGGCACAAGGATCGTTATGCAACTGCACAATATCGCCTGTTTTAAAACGCAATAATGGCATGGCTTCAATACCTAAAGTGGTAAAAGTCAATTCGCCAATTTCACCTTCTTTCACAGGAATATTATTTTCGTCGAGTACTTCAACAATGATTAGTTCCGGATGGTGATGACCGCCAACGCCATGTTCGCATTCTGTAAAAGCCGTACTCATTTCGGTAGAAGCATAAGTCGAAAACAACTTGATATTCCACTTTTCAGTGATTTTACTGGATAAAATATTCATCGAAAAATCCTGATTTCTGAGTGATTCCCCAATACAGATGGCGCCTTTTATGCTTGAATTATTATAATCAATTCCGTGCGCTTCGGCATATTCAATTAACTTCAGCAAAAAAGAAGGAACCGTAATTAAATAGGAGGGTTTGTATTTTAAAATCGAATCCCACTGTAATTCGGGAATTCCGGCCCCAACGCGAATCACGCCTACTTTTAATTTTCGCAAGCCTAAAAAATACGCCAGGCCGGCCATAAATTTTCGGTCGATTGTCGTCATTAATTGCACCACGTCACCCTCTTCAATTCCGGCACAGGCAAACGAAATGGCTTCATTATATGCCAGTCGGTCCAGGTCAGAATCGGTCAGACCAAAAGTAACAGGATCTCCCAAAGTTCCTGAAGTAGAGGCATAATCTATAATTTTATGTTGGGGTACGCATAAAAAATCATCGTTGTACTGCTGTAAATCTTCTTTTGTTGTGACAGGCAAATGTTGTAAATCTTCTAAAGTTTTTATTTTTGAAATATCAATATTCTGCCCTGCGAAAAGTCTTTTGTAAAAAGGGGAATTGTGACTGATATACGTTAAAAGTTCCGCTAATTTCTGCTCCTGAAAATTTTTAATCTGTTCTAAAGAATCCTTTTCAATTGATGGAATCATTTTCATTTTCTTCTGATTTTTTTTAAATATTTTTCAATTGCTTCTTTATCAGGAACAGTTGTAATTTCTTTGGTTAATGCTTTTTCAAAATTTTCCTGAGCCAGCCGGAAGTATTTCTTTTGGTAAAAATACAATCCTGCTTTATAATATACAACCCAATAATCAGGGTTTAAAGATTGGTAATTCCGGATAAAATCAAAAGGGATTTCTTTTTTATTTCTCAGGTACGAATCTATTTTATGATCTTCAATTCTGAATTTCTGATAGTTTTTAAAAGCAGCGGTTTCCAAAAAAGGATCTTTGGCAATGTTTTGTTTTTCTTCTTCAAAAGAAAGAACAGCCCCGTTTTTTCTTTCGTTAAAAACGGAGTCCAGATTATAACAGACAAATTCCCCCATCTGATACGGATTTGCAGAAACCCAGACCATTTTTTCTTGGGGTTTAAATATAATTCCGTGATGCGCCATCAGTTGATTTAAAGCCTTTTCGTTGCCATAACCCAGGGCTATATTGTGTAAACCGTCTCTGTTTCTTAGAATTTGTGATGCAATTTCGGGATTTATTTTCGGGCTTTCTGCAATAAGTTCCTGCATTCTGTCAAAACGATATTTCGAATGGCTATTGGCAATCTGCATTTGGTTTCTTTCATCATTTTTAAAAGTATCACTCTGAAAATGGTTTGAACAAATTAACTGATTAGTGTTTGGCACATCAAAAACATCCATTTTTTCCGGAGAGACCTCGATCAAAACAGCTTTGTTGTCCTGAGCACTCCCTACCATGATAGACTCTGAGACAAACACTTTTCTTTTTTTGGCAATAGCAATGGCTTCATCAATATTTGCGGCATGCTGCAAAATCTCTCTCGTCAGGATAGAAATAGGTGTTTTGGCCGTTATTGGAATTTTGGATTTCCCGGCATTTATGGTCACGGTCAGGCCTTCTTTATTCATTCCGGAAACAGCGCCGATCATGCCCGGCCAGGTTACCATCATAAAAGGATGCCCTTCCTTCGGATTTATAAATGCTACTATTTTATTTTCGGCGAAAGCATCATTCACATAAAAATCAAAATTGCGGCCAAGAATTAAATTGCCATCTTCCGATTTTTCACCCCAGGTAGCAAAAGAAGAACAGCCCACCAAAGCCAGGTCCTGCAAAGCATGGCCAATATCATGCGCGGCATGCAAATACAAATTACGTTGGTATTGTGGCGCTAAGTTGTCAAAATTATGGGAAGCATACTGGGAAACACCGTAAATCTCCGTTTGATATTCGGTGGGTACATTCTGGTATAATTTTCTGTTGTACCATTGCAGAAAATTACGAAGCAGCCTTTGCCGGAATTTTGAAGGAACAAAATCTTCAATCCGGGAGAAAAAAATCTGCTCCTGTTTTTTTAAAAGAGAATCGGAAAGCGCTCCGGTTGTAAGGCCAATTTCCAGCGGATTGCCTTCAACATATAATTCCCAGAGACCTTGTTTGTTTTTTAAAAGTGAATTTTTACCCGAGAGAAAAATACTGTCGGATACTTTTGTAACAATTGGTTTTGCGGCTTCGTAATGCGCAATATCGGGCAAATGCTTTTTTGATTTGGAGATACCACAGGAAACCAGTACTCCTAATAAACCAATAAAGAAAAGTAGATGGATCCGGGTGTTCATAGTGCTAATTATTCAGATGCCTGATTGATTTTGTTTACAAGATATTCTTTTCCGATAATTTCCGAGCAGGTTACGACAGCTCCGATTGTTACGCCCAAAACGCCATGCATATTGATGCTTTGCCCGGTAAGGTAAAGGTTATCTAATTTGGTTTTGGAGGCAATCAGTGTTTTCATCGGATTGTTGGAATCCTTTACATAACCGTACATATTACCGCTGTCACCACCAATATAATCTCTGTAAGAAAGCGGTGTTGAAGTATGCACGGAACGGATACACGCTTTGATTCCCGGAAATTTTATTTCAATTTCATCCAAAAATTTAGCAGCTTTCCGGGACTTAAATTCCTCATAACTTTCTCCTCTCTCATTTTTTTCAGCCGCGGTATTGTATGTGTCGCTCCACGTCAGTACATCGTCAAACTTCATGTAGGTAATGAAAGTCATTCCTTCTGCCCATTCTTCTTCTTTTTTAGAAGCATTCATCGACGCCATATAGGCTTTTGGCCAGGTATCTTCATTGTATTCATGGGAAGTCCAGACCTCGGTACTCTTTTTAAAATGATAATAATTATGGTTGATGTATCTGAAGGATTGAGGTTTAAAAACAATATAAAGACTAAAAGCAGAAATTACGCCTTCCAGACTCTGAATGCGGCTGTAGAAAGATTTCCTGAAATTTTCTTCGCCAACCATTTTCAAAGTGGTTTTCGGTTCGATATTCGAAATAAAATAAGTGCCGGAAACCTGCGTTCCGTCTTTCATTTTTACAGAAGTGACTTTGTTGTTTTCCACAGGAAAATGAGTTACTTCTTTATGTTTGTAGAATTCGCCTCCGTGTTTTTTGAGCTGCTTCAGGAGTTGTTTTGTAATCTGACTTCCGCCATTGATGCAACGCCATGAACTTTGAATGTAAGAATTTACAGAAAGGGCATGAACATAAAAAGGGGATTTGTCGGCAATTCCGGCATATAAAAAATTGGAACCTCCAAGAACCGCCCTTAGTTTTTCGTTTTTTGTAAATTCGTCAATAGTTGTTTTCGCATTTAATTCTAAAATAGCATTGTCATATTTACCTTCCCATTCTAAATTATAAAGCGGAAATGAATCGCAGATCGTTCTTATTTTCTGGCAATACGCTTCAAGATTTGTTTTTTCTTCCGGGAAATAATTTTCTAATTGTTTTACAAAATTATCATAGCCCTGTGCATGGGGATATTCGGTTGTATCATCTTCAAAAGAGATCATATCGAAACCATTTTCATCTAATTTTTTCAGATTCAAATGATCTATTATTCCAAGGTATTTGAAATATTTATACAGGTTTTGTCCTTCGTTTAATCCTCCGATATAATGAATTCCGGTATCAAAAATGGTTTTGTCGCGAACAAAAGTCTGCAGATTCCCGCCATACTGATTGTTTTTTTCAAGTACACAAACGCTATAGCCTTCTTTAGCCAGAATAATAGACGACACTAAACCGCCTAAACCGCTACCTACAATCACTACATCGTAATGTTCTTTCATTCTAGTTTTTCTTTAATATAATTAGCCCGCCTTCATCCAAAACCGAATGAAAACCAAAGTTAGTGAAAGTGTCTTTTAAACGGGAACTATCCATTAAAATTACCGTTGAAGTAAGGCAAATAATTTTGTCAGCCTCATTTTTATAATTTTCATTCGAAATTAAAACAGCCTCATATTGATTTTCGAATGCGGTTTCAATATTTTCCAGATAAGAAATTTTTCTTTTTGTAACGATATAATTGGTTTTGGCCACGGCTGATTTTTCTTCGTCATAATGAAAAGCATCTATTTTTCGCTGTGGTTCCTGCAAAGCGAGTAAAACATCCAGTTGCCCGTAATCATCAGACAAATGTAATATTCTGGCTTTCGCCGAAAGATGCCTGTTAAGCTGATGATAGGTTTCTAAATGAGTTTTCAGATTATTTTTAACGCTTTTAATGATTTCGGTTTCTTTGTAATCATAACTGTGAAGAAGCATTTTTTTCCAATATTCAGGACCTTCCAGTTCCTGACGGAGAAGGCTAAACTGATCCCTGAAAAAAGCACCTATCTGTTTCGTTCTTTCGGCATAATTTTTCCCGAAAGAAAGATTTTCGGGTGTAATTCTTTCTAAAATTGAAAGTGTAAGATAACTGTGATGAATGACAAAATCGCCTTTCGGAATGGCCTCTGAAGCACCATGGATCAGGACGGGAAGAATGTCTAAATTAAATTCTTCGGCAAGATAAAAGGCACCTTTATGAAAACGCTTGATCTGATTGCTTTCGGAGCGTGTTCCCTCCGGAAAAATCATTAATGAATATCCTTCATTTACTTTTTGGCGCAAATGTTCCACACCGCCTTCGAGACCTTCTGAAACCGGATAAAAACCCGCTTTTCTAACGGTTCCGCCAAAAATAGGAGAGTTGTACACCCAGTCATTGACTAAAAATATAATCTTCGGGCTTAACATTCCCATCGCCAGAATGTCGATAAAGGACGAATGGTTGGCAATGATAATGGCCGGTTTTTCGAAATTTTCGTTATACTTATTAATGATTTTCTTGTGTAAAAGCGGACTTGAATACAGGACCGATTTCATGAATTTTGAAATCGCATATCGGAATGCTTTCATTTTTGGTTTTTCCCTAATTGGAAGAATTGGCATGAGCGTCATACTGAAAACCGACATTACAATACCGCCAAGTCCGTAATACGCAAATGATATTATTCCGTGAATCAGGCTTCGCAATTCAAAAGGGGCATTTCCTTTTTTTGACCGGTTGGAGATAAATACTTTGAACAGGATCGGATAGAAAATAAAAGTAATAATAAGCGCGGCAAAAACCCCGATCAATGAAACCGAAGAGATCGATCTAAGGGCAGGATGCTGTGCAAAAATCATGGCACCAATTCCTAAAATAGTAGTAATTACGGCCAGAATAATGGACGTTCTGTAAATTGCAATTTCGTTTTTTCCGTTGGTGTATTCTTTCTGAAGGGCGCTTGTCATAAAAATACTGAAATCCACACCGTGGCCAAAAATAAGCGTGCAGACAATCATACTGAAAATATTCATCTGAATACCAAAAATGCCCATAATTCCTGCCGTTACAATTCCGGTTAAAGCAATCGGGATACAGCTTACAATGACCAGTTCGATTCTCCTGAAAAAGAAAAACAAAATCAGGATTACAGCCACAAAAGAATAATTGACAAGCGAATTAAAGTCCGTTTTTAAAGTGCTGAAAAAAGTTTCATTCATCTGCTGACGGTCAATGGCAATCAGATTCTTTTTGGTTTCAGCCGATTTTACAAATGCATCACGTTGTGCGGGTGCTACTTTTACCAGAGTTGAAATGGTAAAAAAACCATTTTTTTCGGTGACAAATTCATGCAATTGCAGAGCCTGAATTTTTAGATATTCAGCTGCTGAAATGGGTTTGAAATCGGTATTCAAATGATCAAAAAAGCGGGAATAAGTCGTGGGTTTAAAACCTAATTTCAGGCCGTCAGAAATCAGCTGTGATTTTAGAAGCTGCTTTTTATTCGAATCCCAAAAGGAATTCCACCGGTCAATTTTCTGCTGTTGTTCTTTTTGCGAAAGCATGATTCCGCCAACGGAGCTGAAATTTAATATTTTCTGTTGTTGCTTTTCTTTCGATAAATCAGCAAAAAGGCGGCTGTTATTTTGCAGCACTTCTTCCATCGTTTTTCCGTACGAAGCAACATAAATAGTTTTGGATGTTAAACTGGTGCTTTCTTCAAGATCTTTTTCGGCAGCTTTTATTTCTTTCGGAACAAAATTCAATTGTGATAAATCATTGTTGAAGCCGACATTATTATACGTAAAAAAGCAAACAATTGTGATGAGGATGCAAAGCCCGATCAGGACTTTATTATTATGGAACGAAAAATGCGCCAGTCTGTCGATCACATTTTTCTTATGGTCGAAATTATTTTCTTTTGGTTTGTATAAATGAGGCACAATCAAAAGAGAGAAAAAAGCGGAAGCCATAACGATTACGGCAGCAAAAATTCCTAAGTCATTTAATGCATCGGATTTTACAAAAAGCAGGCATAAAAAGGCAACCGCAGTAGTAGAACTGCTCATGATCACCGGCATGGTAATGTCTTTATACAAAGTTTTTACATCGCTGTTGTGTTTGTAATGCGTCAGGATATGAATGGAATAATCAATTGTAATTCCCAATAAAATAGAACCGATTCCCAGTGAAATTGCTGAGATTTGTTCTTTTACAAAATATAAAAAGGCAACGGCAAACAAAGCGCCAAAAACGGTGGGAAGAAAAATGATTAACGGGATTAATATTTTTCTGTAAAATAAAATCAAAATCAGCATCAGCGTAAACATCGCGATGGATGTTGTCAGGATAATATCACTTTTAATCTGATTCGCATTGGCAACCGCAATCAGGGCGGAACCAAAATAACTTATGGAGGTTTTGGTTTTGAATTTCTGATTCAGATTCTCCTGAATCGACTGAAGCTTAGCCGCAAAAAGAGTATTTTTTTCAGTTTCGCTTGACGGGAGACTGGATGTAATAAAAAGCAATAATTTCTTTTTGTCCCTGGTCATTACAAAACCATTGTCGAGCGTAAAATCATCACCGACATTCAGCTGCTGTAATTTTTTTAAGGCAATAAAAGAAATTCCTAAAGGATCCTGAAGGATAAAATCTTTGGTTACAAATCCGGATGGCGAAATAATCGATTTATAATTTCCCTGAACCGTTGCCGCAATACTGTCTTTTTGCAGTTTATCCTGAATAGCGGCATAATCTTTATTTTCGAGAAACAAAGGCAGGTTGCCATAAACAAAATCAATCGTTTCCTGAATGTTTTCTTCTTCTATTTTTCCCTGGATTCCGGTTATATAAGGTTTGCAGGATACAGCAACACTGTCTGAAAATGCAGTGGCCATTTCTTTTAGATCTTCTTCCGTTCCGTTTTTATCCAGTTTGAAAATAACGGTAATTTTATCCGCAAAATTAAGTTGTTTCAGCACTTTTGCCGTCACATCTGATTTGTCGTTTGTTGGGATAAGTTTGGTAATATCTTCTTCGAATTTTATCCGGGAAGCAAAAAATCCAAATAAAAAAAGCATCGCAACTGCCAATAAAACCGCCAGCGATTTTCTTCGATTTACAAATAAATGAATAGCGTAGAAATAATGATGCATAATTTTTTATTATTGTTTTTCGCCACGAATTTCATGAATTTTCACGAATTAATTTGTGCTGATTTGTGAAATTCACGGCAATCCGACACCGATTATAAAATCATTTTTAACCCCTTAATCTGTGGCAAAAAAGTAATTATTGTAATTTTTTCTTAGAACTAAAAGCCGTTAAAAGTAAATAACTTAACACACCGGCTGATAGCGCTAAAACGGATGCTAAAATAAGACTTCCCACGATATATTGCGTTGCATTTCTCTGAATATCGTCGAACGTGATGGAACTATCTAAAATTAATGGAACTTCGTTTGATACAAAATAGCTTCCCATTTTTAAAGAACCATAGATAACAAAAGGGATAAACGGGGGAAAGCTGACATTTGAAGCCAGATAAGCTATAACTTTATTGAGCCTGAATAAAGCGGCGAAAGTAAAAAGCAGAACGGTTTGAAATCCCCAAAACGGAGATATTCCGATGAAAATTCCTAACGCAATGGAGGCAGATTTTTTGAAATCAGAATCACTGCTTTCTAAAATGTCTTCGAGGAAAAATTTTTTAAAGCCTTTTTTTTTTGCTCTTCTGAAAAAATCCCTGGGTTTAATGTACAGCAGCGTATTGATGACCAAAACGGTATTCAGGATACTGATTCGGGTAAAATCTTTAAACGGACGAAAATGCGAAACCCTTTCGGCAGGGTCGTATAAAATCCGGATCGGAATATTTTTTACCACAATCCCTTTCCAGGCAGAACGTACGATTATCTCAATTTCAAATTCGAATTTATTGGTGTAATATTTTTGTGGGATCAGCTGCAGCGGGTACAACCGGAAACCCGATTGGGTGTCGTCAAGTCTAATTCCGGTTTCAAACCAAAACCAGAAATTGGAAAATTTATTACCAAAACTACTTTTTTTAGGCACATTTTCCTGTGTCATGTTTCGGCTTCCGATCAATAAAGAATTCGGTTGATTTTGAATCTCAGCGATAAAATTCGGAATATCGGAGGCAAAATGCTGTCCGTCTGAATCGATCGTAATGGCATATTCAAAATTCATTTGAATTGCTTTTTTGAAACCATTTCGCAACGCCATTCCTTTCCCGGAATTTCTGGTGTGATGAATTTGGGTGAACTGCGAATACTGTTTTAAAATCTCGCTTGTTTCATCGGTCGATCCATCATTGACTACAATGACATTTGGAGTGAAATCTAAAATAGAATCCAGCACTTTTTTTAAAGTTTTGTGATTATTGTACGTTGGCACAATCACACAAAAATTAACATTCTGAAGGACTTCTTGTTGTAGTAATGAAGGTTTCATTGCGTTTGGTTTCTTCGCCTACTTCACGAACTGCTTCTCTTTTTCGGAGAAACTTTTCGATTGAAGGACAAAGTCTTTTAGATAATCTTTCAAAGCGCCATTTTGCTCGGCATAATGTGCTGTGATAAATTTTTTATCTTCTTTAATATTTTTTTTATAACCTGTAATTCCGGGAACATCTTCCTGGATACTCAGACGGATCATTCTGATTTCGATATTATCCGGATCACTTTTTAAAGTAGCTTCCAGAAGTTTTGCACCTTCTTTAAAGCGTGAGATTTTGCTTCCGATTATGCTTTCAAATTTAGATTCCAGCACAATGGAAGCCGCTTTGTAAGCGACTAATATTTTTTCATCGTTGTTTGAAACGCCTGAAAGTTTGGCTGTAAATTCCTTAGCGTTTGCTTCTGATTTTGCAACATCGGAATACATTTTTCGAATCGAAGCCAAATCCGGTGTTCCGGCAAAATTTATCCATAGAACTAATGACAATAGTAATTTCATAATTATAGTTTTTTATACACATTGCTTAATTTTAAAGCAACGGTGTCGTTAAAGTAAGTTGTGTTTTTCACCTTAACCAAATCATCTTCAGTAATTACAATTTCAAGTTCCAGGCGTAATTCGGGTGACGTTTCAGGATTAATGAGCGCCATGAATTTTACATTTGTAAGTGTCTGAATCATCAGGGTACTTTTAGTAACAGATTCTGTCAGTTCTTTAATAATCTGAATCATGCAAACACCCGGCATAATAGGATTTCCCGGAAAATGACCTTTAAAAACCTCATGATTGGCATTAACTAATATACGAATATTATATTTAGCATCTCCTGTTTTTTCTTCTGAAAGTACTTTGTAAAAGTCTTTTAAAACCATAATTTTATTTTTTTCCGAATGTATATGCGGCGCTTATTTTTATTTTTTTGCTTCAAAAGAATAAGAAATTCCTGCTTGAAAATTGACATTGGTGTTATAATCTCCAAAAAAATAATCATCATTACGGTCATTGTGGTAATAATCACTATCTAATACGTCAAGCAAGCCTTTTTTAATCCGGGCTTCAATGGTTAGATTTGAAGATAACTTATAAGCAATACCTGTAATAAAGGCTAAATCATTGTACGTTTTCCTGCGGGCTAAATTATCATCTACCAGGATATCCAAAGCGGGTCCGAATTGTATTTGAAGACCTGGTCCAAATGTAAATTTATTAATAACGGCAAAGGATAAATAGTCGAGTTGTAAATCGCGGCGTTCTGTTCTTTCTATTCCGGTATTATCGTCAAAATAATTTCGGGTGACATTCTCAGAGCCTTGTCTGGAATAGGTAATTTCAGGCTGCAGCGCATAATGTTTTTTAATATTTAGTTCTCCAAACCCACCAACATAAAAACTGGGTTTGTAATGAGAATGCGTTTCTGAAATAGTCGAAAAGGTAAAACCCCCTCTCAAACCGGGTTTAAAAGAAAATTGGGCATGCGTTTGCTGCAAAGCAAAAATGAAGAGCGCAATGAATAATTTTTTCGGACTCAAAATGTTTTATTTCGTTTTAAATGTATAGCTGATACCAATCTGGAAGACCTGATTTAAGATGACATCATCATAATAATAATCTCCGTTATCATCGTAATCAAGACCGTCGTAACCATAAATATCAATCAATCCCTGTTTAAATCTTGCTTCAAAAGTTAATCCGTTTGGTAAGGTGTATCCTAATCCGGCAACTACCGAAAAGTCGAAATCGATTGGATTGAAACCATATTGGTCAAAATTATCACTTATTTTAAAATCAGCCGATGGTCCCGCCAAAATGTGAAACCCTTTTCCACCGAAATGAAATTTAGCAACAGCACCAGCCGTAAGATAATTTAATTCGTATTTTACAGGAATCCCATAATCCGGGGTCTGATAATCATAATATCTTCCTTCAGAACCTTGTCTCGAGTACGTCAGTTCAGGCTGAAGCGTAAAAAACCTGTTGAATTTTATATCGACTAAACCACCAACATAAAAATCGGATTTTAAACCATTATCATCAATATTGGATAAACTCGAAAGGTTTAAACCTCCTCGAAGTCCCGGGCTCACAGTTACCTGCGCATTTGATGTGATAAGACCTGTAAATAAAACAAAAGCAATTACGGTTAATTTTTTCATTTTGGTTTGATTTAAAGTTTATGATTTGTTTAAATTTTTATTCTGATTTAAAATAATTGAATTCAATCTTCAATTTAATATTCTGATGAATAATCTCAATTTTCTCGGCAAAAATATTGTTTTCTGAACTAAATGTGAGTGTTATTTTTTCTTTTGTTTTAGAGGCATGAATTACTTTCTCTAATTTCTGGTCTTTTTTGGACAGGAACAAATAATTATCCCGATTACCGTCAGCCGATTTGTAGATGTTATCAGATTCATTTTCAAACTGTTCCTGAATTAAATATTCCTTTTTCAGCAACAATCGGAAATCGTCTCTTAAAGTATTAATGAGGATTTTTCGATCTAACTCTGAAACAATCGAATTGACTTTAAAACTCTTATCGGAAATTTCAAAATCCAGTAATTTGTTCCCAAATTCAGTAGTGAAAACAACGCGGTGTATACTGTCGTTTATTTTTTTGGCAATAAAAATTCCGGACATTTCATTTCCGTAAACCGTAATATTCGTTTTATAAACATAATCGGTTTTGGGATTTGAAAAATACGGAGCTTCGTAAGACGTCTTGTCTAATTTTTTAGGCGAATAATTTTTTGTGACCGGGCCACAGGAAATTAAAACAATTGCGAGTACGCAATTAATTAGTAAATACTGAATCGTCGATTTTTGCATTGATCACTTTATTTTTAAGTACAATTCGGGTATAATCTTCAGAGGATTCCAGTAATTTTACCTGAACCACGGTGGCTTCTTCTTTATCGAAAGTCAGTTCAATTTGCTTGATGTATTTTTTAAGGGTGGCATCTTTCGGAATGAATTTGGCAAGATTTTGTCCTTTCACTTTGAAATAAGAAATCGTAAACTCTTTATCATCAAACATATTTCCGCTTACGCTGCCCACAATCAATTTATTGATGCGGCCAAAAATTTTGCTGTTTCCAATATCAACGGCACTTTTCTTTCCTTCGTCGTTGATCAGGATTTTACCATTTTTGAAAACAATACTGTAATTGTATGGTTTTTTGTATTGCCACTGCAGCATATTCGGTTCCTTAAAAATCATTTTTCCGGAAGTTTCAATATCCTTCGATAAAAAATCCAGGTGTTTGTACTGTACAAAATCGGTACTCAGGGTTTTGATTTTTTTCGATACCACATTGACGTCTTGCTTAAAAGCAGCAATTTCTGCATCAGACATTTTTTGTTCCTGGGCGAATGCGGCATTGCCAACGGTCAACAATAAAAGGAAGAGGTATATTTTAGTTTTCATGTGTATTTAGTATTTGTGTTAAAGAAACATGGAATCGCCATTCTGCTTTACTTTTGATTAACGAGCATTCACGACGCTTTCATACGCTTTAAGGTTCAAAAGTTCTCCGGTCGAAATTACTTTGTAATTGTTTTGCTGTAAAAATTGCAAAAACCGTTCCAGTACCAAAACAGAGTGTAAAGCCGTATCATGCAAAAGTACGATTCCGCCGGGAGAAATACGTTTTATAATACGATTGAAAATTAAATCCTGATCTTTTGTTCCGCCATCAAGCGATCTGATATTCCAGCCAATCACCTGATGTCCGGTAATTTTTAAAGCCCTTCGGATGGAAGGTGTGGTTACGCCATAGGGAGGACGAAAAAACTTTACTTTTCCCGGAGTAAATTTTTCTAAGAGAGAATCTGTTTTTTGAAGTTCTTTCGTGATTGCTGCAGCATTATAGAAATCAAAAAATTTCGAATGACTGTAAGAATGATTTCCAACTAAATGACCTTCTTCAATAATTTGTTTTACGATTTCAGGATGGTTTTCAATGTTTTTTCCAATGCAGAAAAAAGTAGCATTTGCATTGTATTTTTTCAGCAATTCTAAAACTTCCACCGTAAAAGGACCCGGTCCGTCGTCAAAAGTAAGGGCTATTTTTTTTTCCTTTTCGGATGGATTACTGCAGAAAGCTTTTACATGATAATCAGAAGAAATTCGGGCAGAACCAACAGCATTGATTCCGAGCCAAAGTAAAACAATCACGATAAACCATATCCAGCTAATTGAAGCATAAAAGTTCAAAAGAACCAGTGCCAGCAATAAAAAGACAAAAAATATTGAAATGTTTTTATGCGTTATCATTTTGACAGTAACGTAAAACTATGATTTTTTCCGCTCAGCTGATTATATAATACGACCGTGTTGTAAGCGGTTCTTTTAACTGAATTTACCTTTACAATTTCCGGAATTTCCTGCAGTTTTATAACTTTTGAGGCCATCCATAATCCAAAAGCTGAAGCCGTATCGTATTCACCACACAAGTGCTTGTAATACAACTGAGGGGTATCTGAAAAAGTATTTTCGGATAGTGTTCTGTAATACGAATCGAATTTTACATCGCCGTTAAAACCCAAAACGATAGCATCAACGTCTGAAACTTGAAGACCGTTAGATTTTAAGAAAGCAGTTATGTGCGTTTCAATTTCGTTTTCTTGTAAAGTGTTTATGATTTCAACATCCAGAATTTCGGCGTAAGTAGTGTCTTTTTTTTCATTTTCCAAAACAAAAAAACTGGCTCCTTCACCGTGAACGGCTCCAATTGTTTTTGGAGTTAAAAGATGAAACGGCTGCTCACTTTCCTGTTTAACACGTTGTGCCAATTTAAAAAGTTCCATGGTATAATCACCATTCTCATCTACGCCGCCTACTAAAATCGAACTGGCTTCGTTTTCCTCAAGTTGCATTTTAGCATCCAGAAGTGCAGACTCAAAAGAAACCACACCATTTACGTAGGTAAAATTATACCCTTTACACTGCATGGTTAGCGCAATCTGAGCTCCAACGGTATTGTGCGTGGATTGAATAAATGCGGTTGGGGTTAAAAATTCTTCATTATTATCCAGAATGTTTTTCAGGAATTTTTCAGAATCCTCAATACAGCCTAATCCTGTTCCGGTAATGATGGCGTCTACATTTTCGGCCTGCGCGTCTTTCATCGCCAATGCCGAAGCTACGATTCCGTTTTTTACTCCTTTGGCCATTCTTCGGGCCGCTGCCGGAGCAATAAAATCTTTGTAAACAGGGGAGACCACACTAAGAATGTTGTCATTCTGATTGTATACGGCATCTTCCAAAAAAACAGTATCAAATGTTTTTTGAGTCGAAATACAGCCTACTCCATTTATATATGTTTTTTTCATTCGCTTTTTGAAAATATAAGGGTAGAACAGTTTCCTCCAAATCCGAAAGAATTAGATAAAACGTGATCGATGTTTTTATTTTTTAAGGAAGTTTGTGGCTGCAAATCAAATTCTTCCATGGGAGTTTTGAAATTCATATTTGGATACACCACATTGTTCTGAATGGCCAGAACACTGTAAACCGCTTCAATGGCCGCTGCTGCTGCCAGTGTATGTCCCGTAAAAGGTTTTGTTGAACTAAAATCAGGGACTTTTTCCTCTCCGTAAATGCGGAGTATCGCTCTTCCTTCAGACAAGTCATTGTTTGGAGTTGCCGTTCCATGTACGTTGATGTAATCTATTTCAGAAGGTTTCAAACCCGAAACTTCAAAAGCTTTTTTCATCGCCAGATAAGCACCGTCCCCATTTTCTGAGGAAGCAGTCTGATGAAAAGCATCGTTTGCGTTTCCGTAACCCGAAACTCTGGCGAGGACTTTTTTGTTTTGTTTTTTTACAATTTCATCGGATTCCAAAACCAGATAGGCTGCAGCTTCTCCCAGGTTCAAACCTTTACGGTTGTTATCAAAAGGCTGGTTATAATCGTCTGATAAAATCATTAAAGTCTTAAATCCGTTGATGGTGAATTTTGCCAAAGCATCGGCACCGCCCACAATAACACGGTCCAGTTTTCCGCTTTTTATCAATCGCGCACCCAGCATAATGGAGTTCGCAGCCGATGAACAAGCGGTACTGATTGTCGTTACCATTCCTTTTAAACCTAACTCTGAAGCGATTTTATCGGCAACATCACCACCGTCATGGCAGCTAATATATTTTACAAGTTCCGGTTTTTCGAAATAATCATAATAATATTTCTCCGTCATATCCATTCCGCCCACACTTGTAGCCGAAATGAGTCCGGTCCTGAATTCATTTATAGCTGTAATCCCGGCATTTTCGACAGCCTGTTTTGCTGCAAAAGTGCCAATCATAGCCGTTCTTGAGAAATTATTATCGGCCGGAAGATCCAATTCGGCAATCAGTTCCGGATTGGTTTTTTTGATTTCCCCTACCTTATTGATGTCGGCATGAATCGTTGTAATATTCTGGACACGGGTAATGGCACGATTTTCATGTAATAATGAATCTAAATTTTCCTCAACTGAATTTCCAATCGAAGAGATAATTCCCATTCCTGTTATTGCAACACCTTTCATTATTAGACTTCTTTGATTGTTAGATTTTTAGACTTCTTAGATTGTTGGATTACATAGATTTTTAGACTTTCTTTTCTAAGAAGTCTAAAAATCTAAGCAAGTCTAATTGAGTCTTATTTTGTTCTGTTAGCGCTGATGTAAGCCGCCATAGATTCGATCGATTGGAAAATGGTTTTGCCTTCTTTCGGGTCTACCAGTTTAATTCCGTAGTCTTTATCTAAAATCACGATTAATTCAAGGGCATCAATCGAGTCCAAACCTAAACCATCTCCAAATAAAGCGTCAGTATCTGCAATATCTTCCACAGCGATATCTTCAAGGTTTAACGTTGTAATGATTTTATTTTTTAATTCCAGTTTTAATGCTTCCATGATTATTGATTGTATAATGTATTGATAGTTTCGTTTGTATATTTAGTGCTTTCTTCTTTACTGATGGTGCAAAGAAACGCTTTGTAATCGTCATTAAAAAATTCTACCCAACCGCAAAGAACCACGTCTGCCTTATTCGAATTCAGAAGAATATTAGAATAATTAGACATAAATTCAGTGTTAAAGGCATCAAATATAAAGAAAGAATTTTCACTTTTCAGCTGATGGCGGATACTTATTTCGCCCAGACAAATATTTGGCAGCGTATAAACGAAAACTGCCGGACTCGGAAAGTAGTTTTCCTGGTCGGAAATAGATTCCTGATATTTTACATCGGTATCTAAACTCGAGGATTTATTGGCCAGAACCAAAGCAATATTATTTTCCTGTTCCCCCGAAGTTATGGGACTCAAAAGCAATTCAGCTCCAAGAAAAGCCAGTTTGCTCAAAGCATCCATTTTGAAAAACTTCGGGTATTGCACGTCAAAATTACGATAGGCTTGTTTCGAGAAATCCGCAAAATCGGTGGGTTCGATTTTGAATACCGAAGTTCCGTTCAAAACAATTTCGTTGTTTTGGATGGTGATATAGGATTGTATGTTGGTTTTTTGAGTCATTGTTTTAATTTAACACTAATTCCACAAATTTAAAGGGATTGATTATGGTTTTAAATTACACTACTATAATCTGTGAAAATTAGTGCAATTCGTGTTTCACTTTTTCAAAAACCACAGCCGTATTACAACCCCCAAATCCCGAAGCTGTTTTCAGGAAATAATCAATATTTCTTTCTTCATTCTTGTCAATAACATTTATAGTTTCACTAACCCCAATTTCATCAAATCCTTTCGATTCAAAAAGCAGATTCTGATTGGCAGATTCAATTGAAATTACGGTTTCCAACAATCCCGAAGCACCTAAGGTATGACCATAAAATCCTTTCAGACTGTTTATAGGAACGTTTTGCAAACCCAAACGATTTAGGGCAATGGCTTCCATTTCGTCGTTGAATGGAGTGGCGGTTCCGTGTGCTGAGATATAATCGATTTTATCCACTTCAATCTGCGCTTCTTTCAACGCATTCTGAATACTTCGGTACAAACCTTCACCCGTTCTTGACGGTCCTGAAATATGATTGGCATCATTTATCGAACTGTCTCCAATCACTTTTACTTTTGCATTTGTGGCAGCTGCTGAAACTAAAACTGCAGCCGTTGCTTCGCCTAAACTTACACCGGTTCTGTTTTTAGAATACGGTTTGCAAGGCAAATCACTCATGGCCTGGAACGCATTAAATCCGGATAAAACAAACTCCGAAACTTCATCGCCGGCAATGACAAAAGCGTTGTCATACAACTCCGACTGAATTAATCTTTTGGCTACGGAGACGGCTAAAATTCCGGAAACACAGGCATTCGAAACCACAATGGGCTGCGTCTGAAATCCGAAGAAATCCGAAACATTTTTTGCCAGTACATCTAAATGGGCATTATTGAAACTTTCTTCTGAATCCTCTTTTAATGCCGTAACATTTCCTTTTGTAGTCGAAAGTATAAAGGCTGTTTTCGAATTTAATTCAATTCCTGAATTTTTGATGATCGGTTCTAAAGCCAGAATCATCATTTTCTCCAGACGGGAATATTTTTTGTCAGTACTGATTTTCTCGAAAGCACGGTTTAGTTTTTCAGTATTGATAACGGAAGCATAAAACGGCATCGGCATCAAAGAAAGATCTTCATGCAGCTGAATACCGGAATCACCACGAAGAATCGCTTCGGTATTCGATTTGACATCAAATCCTAAAGGCGTTATACAATTGGTTTCGGTGATAAATACTTCTTTCATTTCTAATTTTTGTAATGCAAAACTGCACACGGATTTTGCAGATTAAGCGGATTTACACCGATTATTTTATTTTTTTAATTTGTGCTAATTCGTGAAATTCGTGTTTTACTTTAATAAGCCTACTTTTCTTTTCCACTCTTCGTAGAAAGGAGGATTGGTCAGCATTAAATTTCCTTCACCGTCTAAAAAGACCTGCACGGTTTCGCCGGTACAGGCTACTTCGCCTTTTGCATCTATTATTTTAAAACGGTAAATCATTTTGGCCGCAGGCGTATCTACTACTGTGGTTTCTATCGTGACCACATCGCCGTAACGGAGTGATAATTTATGTTCACATTTTGATTTTACAATCGGGGTCGTGTAACCCGTATTGCCAATATCCAGGTAGGTAAGTCCGTGTTGTCGGCCAAACGCTTCCCGTCCATCCTCAAAATAGGTAATGTAATTTCCATGCCAGACAATGCCAAGCGGATCAGTTTCGTTAAAACGAATTCTGATTTCGTGTGTTACCGTCAGGTCAGTGGCTTCGTTAAACTGTTCTTTTCTTTTTGTCATAAAATAATGCGATGGAGGTGGTGATGATAAAAAATAAAAACAATAAACTTATTTTCGGAATAATTTCTAATAAACTAACGTTGCGCAACAGCACATCGTAAAATGCTTCCAGTCCCCAGTTCATTGGAGACGATTTGGCTATGATCTGCATAATTTTTGGCATAGCAAAAACAGGCACCCAGACACCGCCAACGGCCGCCAAAATGAGCACACTCGTGGCACCAAACGGCGCAGATTGTTCTTGCGTGCTGGCAACAGTTCCCAATAAAATTCCGAATCCGATTGCGGCAAATCCGGAAAACAACGCCACGACACTCATTAAAAACAAATGTCCTTCGATATTTAAAGGAGGCAGGCCAATATGCGGAAACAGAAAAATTGCAACCGCAACCATCATATAAAACTGAATCATACAGATTGCAGAATACGTAATGGTTTTTCCGATGATGACAATCAGGTTAGAAACCGGATTGGTTAACAATCGTACGAAGGTACCTTGTGATTTTTCTTTTACGATATTGATAGACAACGGAATTACAATAAAAAATATAGCAAAAAGCGTCCAGGCCGGAACGTTATGCTGCACGGAATTCGGACGAATTTCTTTGTTGTTTATTCTCGGGATGATTTCTTTGAACGTAATAAAGCTCTTTTGTTCGAATGAAGCGGTACCTTCTCCTAACTGATTCTGAAAAGTGGTATAAATGGATTTGGTTTCGATTTGCGAAATCATTTTATCAATAGCATTCATGACCGCATTTTTGAAACTCATCTGAACCGCCGGATCAAAATACAATTTCACTTCTTTTTCTTTGATTATTTCAGAAGGTGCTGCCGTTGCCGTGCTGTCGGTTAACCCCATACTGCTGACAATTTTGGCTACGTTCTGATCAATTTTGGCCTGTAAATCAACACTCAGATTTTTCGGAATTACAATCGCCAATTGAAATTTTCCTTTGTAAACGGCTTCTTTGGCAACTTCTTCCGTAATGGCTTTATTGTCAATCTGAGTGACCACGCTAAACAAATTGCTTTTTTCGAGATTATCAAAAACAGTTTTAGAGACCGAACCTTTATCATTGTCAACGAGTAAAATCGGAATTTTGGTATCGCTAATGGTTTTGAATGTACTGTCCTGTATTAGAGTTACCGTGATGACAAGCACCAGCGGCATGATAAACAAAATAATCAAACCGCCTAAATCGCGTTTAAGCAGTAAAAATTCTTTTACAACCGACATCCAGATTTTATATACCATCTCTTAAGTTTTTACCGGTTAGTGAAATAAAAACGTCTTCGAGATTTCCGGCTTCAGCAGTAGAAGCAATCAAACCCGAAGGAGTGCCTTGCGCATAAATGCTGCCCTGGTCGAGAATGGCGATGTTGGTACAGAAATCTTCGGCTTCGGCCAGATGGTGTGAAGTATATATAATAGTAGTTCCTTGTTCGTTTAATAATTTCAAATAATCTATAATCGCATTTTTGGAGTGAACGTCAACACCTACCGTTGGTTCATCGAGAAACAAAACTTTCGGATTGTGCAGGATTCCGGCAATCAGGTTGACTCTTCGTTTCATTCCGCCCGAAAAAGTTTCGATGCGTTTGTCTGCGAATTTCAAAAGCCCCAGAAGATCTAACGTTTCGACTACTTTATCTTTCAGATACGAACCTTTCAGGCCGTACATGCTTCCAAAATAGTGCAGGTTTTCCCTGGCGGTTAAGGTTGGATATAAAGCATATTCCTGTGGTACAACACCAATAATTTTTTTAATTTTTGAAGAATGGTCTGTGTAGTTCAGATCATTTATGGAAAAATACCCTGAGGTAGGTTTTACCAATCCGCAAAGCATGGAAATCAAAGTTGTTTTTCCGGCACCGTTCGGACCTAATAATCCGAAAATCTGGCCTTCGTATATGTTCAACGAAAAGTCGTTCAAAGAATACAGATCTGCATCTTTGTACTTTTTCGAGAGGGATTCTATTTTTATAATGGGCTGCAAAATATGTTTAGCTAATGGCTTTTTTTAGTTTTTTGAAAAAGATTTCTTCTCTGTTGGCAATGTCCAGAAGTTCATCGGCAATAGTATTGTAGGCATCTTCCTTGGCACTTCTATTTTTATAAATACGGGAAGCTTCCACGGCAAAATCACGCCATGAATCGCCAATTTGGGTCATTTCCTTTGAAAGCACTTTCAATTCTTCATTGTTCAGAATTACTGAAGCTTCCTGTAAAAAAGCAGCATAAATAAAACGGAAACCACCGCCTCCGGTACCTATTTCTTCCTGCATGCGAACCATTTGCGCCAGGTAATGATTGGCTTTTTTGGTGCCGTGTTTTACAGGCCATTTCCTGATTTGTCTGGAAACAAATTTAATTCCGCGTACCCCCACAATTGGCATTGGAGCCAGCATATCGCGACAGGTATTTTTGATTCCTTTGATGATAGCACTTTTTAAATCGACATCTTTTGGAACCTGAATCGGATAGTACATTTGTCCGCGTGGCGCAAAAGCACCTTTGGCAAAACGTACCTTGTCTAATTCGTCATGTGTTAAAGTAGTCACCGTTTCCATTACAGGATCGCTTACTAAATAATCGGTATCGGTTTTGCCGTAAACGACCAGATTGTGAGCGTTAAAATGAAAGCGGTACTCATCCGGAAAATAACTCAGGTGATACACGCCAACTTGTAATCCTGTTGGGATATTGTTTTTTAAATTCGCATCTAATGCTGCATTTGCTTTTGCTGCAGAAGAGAATTTTTGTCTTTTTATTTTAAGGTTTAAACGGCTTGCCACTTTATTAAAAATCTGACCGGGCAGCGTTCTGTAACTAATTGCCGGGGCGTGATTTACTTTTATAAAAGGCAGGTACACGAAAAAAAGCCCGGAACCAATCCCAAAAACCATCGGTTCACTGATGTTCAGTCCGCTGTTTTTTAACAAATTCGAAGCTACTCCATTCTCGCAATGGGCAGATTGATGATGTGTGAAATTAGTCTGCATTAGTCTTTTTTAATATTTTTTAGTTCAGCTACTGAAATTTCAAAAGCGTCGGCATATTTCTGTAAAATGGTATCGTTTAATTTGGCAAAAACGGCTGGCTTAAAATGTCTTTTTACGCGCCATTTCCACATTCCAACATAACTTGCCAAAATGGTCAAATCCATTTTGTTGCGTTCCATATAATAACAAATCGGACTTGCTTCGCCGGTTTCCACCTGTCTTTTTGCTTCGGCAATCCTTTCATTAATATCATCTATGGAATTTGAAAGTGCGATTGTTTTGGGTTCCCAACCGGTACTTAAAGTTGTGGTGTAATCACCGTTTTCATCGGTGGCATACAAAAGCTCTTTGACATTGTTTTTGGTTAAGTTGCTTGTGTCTTGTGGTACTTTTTCTTTTTCCATGACCGTTTAGTTTTCGATTGAAATTAGGATACTACAGTCGAAATTGTTTTTTGAATGAACAAATTAATTTCGCATTCTAAAAGTTTTTTATCTCCCAGTAAGCTTTCGCAGCTCATGGTGCATAAGGTATAATCGTCGCCTTCAAATTTTGAAACCAGGTTTGCCCGCGTAATAATGGTATCGTAAGCTTTTGGCAGTTGGTGTATTTTCAGGTTTTTTATGGCACTGATAAAACCAATTACGTTTATGTTTTCATTTTCTGAACCATTCTCGTCAAAAAAATATTTTTTTCCGACAATGGCAGAACAGGTTTGTGCGGTATTTTCTATGAGACCGGCTTCGATAAAAACACCGTTGCTGACAAAAATATTGTCTTCTCGTATCAAAAACACGGTTTCTACAAAACTGGCATCTACATTCAGAATTAAGTCGACCATGAGCAAAGGTGGCCGGTGCGGTAAATAATTCTGGATGTCAACAGCGGTTCTCATACAAGTATTATTATTTAGCTAAAACGGTTTTCATTTGTCCGTTAGCGATTTCTTCATTGTTCAAAGTCGTTACGATATCGACCAAAGTGATTCCGGCAAATTCCTGTATAATGGTTACCGTAGACTGTATCGTATCGTTTATTTTAGGCAGCTTCTTAATTTCAATTTCTTTTATGGAACCGATATAACCTGTTGGGGCTTTTTCATTTTTTAAAAAAAACTCATACCCGGTATGTAAAGCTACCGACTGGGCCATGTGCTCAATTAAGCCTGCTTCCAGGAAAAAATTATCGTCATAAAATATATTATCGTCTTTAATCTTCAGTCCGGAAACCAGCGAGTTTTCGGTAAACGAATACATTTTATCTACCATTACAAAAGGAAACTTTTGTGGCAGTAAATTCTCGACAGCTTCTTTTTCTAACACTAAAGTGGTTTCCATTAGCAAACGGTTAAATACGCATAGGCGAAAGAAAATCTTCCGCTTTCGGGAACTGATAAAAGGATACGATCTCCTTTTTTCAAATTGCCGGAATTCATTAATTCTTCCAAAGCTAAATAAATAGAGGCAGAACCTACATTTCCAACTCTCGAAAGATTCATGAACCATTTATCATCGGTCATTCCGATTCCTTTCTCCGTCAGTCCTTTTTTTAATCCTTCCACAAAAAAGTTAGACGAAACGTGAGGAATAAAATAATCTACCTGATCGGCTGTAATATTGTTTTTACCCATAGCATCTCGCATGCTTTCGGCACCTTTGGAAAGAATAAATTCGTCCAGTAATTTCACATCCTGTTTGATGGCAAAAACAGATTCCTTCAGCCATTCCTCCGGGGCATAATCGCTCCATGCTTTGATTTCGCCATTCTCTAATTTATCCCCTCCGGCATACATGCAGGTTTCCAGTTCGTACGCATACGAAAAAGCTTCCATCCATTCGATTTTTAGGGAAATTGGCCCTTTTGGTTCGTTTTCCAGTAAAAAAGCTCCGGCTCCGTCAGATAACATCCAGCGTAAAAAATCTTTTTTGAACGCAATGATAGGCTGCTCTTCCAGGCTTTTCAGATTAGCGGCTTCGTGATTGTACATTTGGGCATTCAGCCAGGTCGAAACTCTTTCAGACCCTGTGCAGATTGCATTTTTGGAATTTCCTGATCTTACGGAAAGGAAACCAAATTTTAAGGAATTCATTCCGGCACAGCAAACACCGGTGGATGAATTTAATTCTACTGATTTATTTTTTAGTAATCCATGAACCATCGCAGCATGCGAAGGCAGGAAAACATCAGGTGTTGAGGTTCCGCAGGAAAGTACTTCAAGGTCTTGTGCCGTAAAGTTTTCATCAAACAACTGCACAACAGCATTTCGGGTTAATTCGGCATTGTTGTGTGTGCTTTTTCCCGTTTTATCTATGGCGTAATAACGACTTGTAATTTTATTATTGCGTAAAATAATGCGTCTTGCTTT
Organism: Flavobacterium cupreum; assembly: GCF_003996965.1. Taxonomy (GTDB): domain Bacteria; phylum Bacteroidota; class Bacteroidia; order Flavobacteriales; family Flavobacteriaceae; genus Flavobacterium; species Flavobacterium cupreum. The sequence goes on from NZ_QWDM01000005.1 coordinate 196,360, forward strand.
AGAAGCGGCATCATTGATCAGTCCTAAATAATCTTCCATTTCTTCATTAGAAACAGCTTCATTTGGCAAATATTTTGCAGCTTTGGTAATATATACTTCAAACATAATCTAATCGTCTACTAAACTCCCTGATAATATTGAGTTTCTTTTTTTATTTTTTTTAACTTAAGGGGATAGGTAATAAGGTGCAATATATATACTATTGGTGAGATTAACCATATCGCGAGGAATAAATAAACATAAAATAGTTTAAGCAGCTTTTTTCTGTTTTTTTGATTTTTATAAATCAGGTTTGACCATTTATTGAAAATTTTGTTCGCCGTTTTATCTACGGTTACAAGATACGGGCTAATTTTTACTCCTCCAATGGCAACTAATTCCGGCTGTAATTCTTCTGGTGTATGCTGATTAAAATGAGAAAGTATCACTTCCCCAAACTTATCGGATTCCTGAATATCTTTATCTGAAACTCCCGGTAACGGAAAAATGCCCAAATATTTTTTCTTGACTCCGGAGAACATCCATTCTACAATGGTAATCACGCTTATCAGATTTCCAACACGGTCTACCAGGGCTACGTTTCCAACTAATTTTGCGTTAGCTTCGCGTAGCAAAATCTTAACTTTTTCCTGCGCCATAATCCACATATTCCTGGAACCGCTGATGGTGATGACAGGAGTATTATTCAGTATTTTTTTGCCTGACTCACTTTTCAGAAATGAATTGATGGGAATAGAAGGTGACAGGTACCACACCTGATAATGAAACAGTATTAAATCATATTTTGTATTTAAAATTTCTTCCGGAACGGGTTTTAATTCCGTTGGTATCTGAAGAAAAGTTTCGGGGAAAGCATCAAAAAAAGAAGTTTTATCCCATGGAAAAGGAAATGGTTTCTCTAATTGTATTTCATGAAAAGTTACTTTGATCTCTTCTGAGTTCAGGAATGGTTTTGCAATATTTTGCGCAATCGATTCCAGCTGTCCCGATTGGGAATAATAAATGACAAGAACATTTTTCATTTCTGTTTTTGGCTTTGGTTATCGCAAAAGTAGTTAATTTTTCGGAATGAATTTCCTGATTTTGTCCGACCGTTTGGTATGCACCCATTCCGGCCATGTGGAAGCATCTTCAGCATCATAAATTCGTATTTTCTGATCAGGATCTTCAATTAACAAATCATCAGAAGTACAGTCTAAAATTAATGCTGCTGCGGCAATACCGGAATAGGTGGCTCCGGTTACACCGTGTGAAAGCGTACAGGCTCCGCAAAGAAATAAATTGTCGATCTCGGTTTTGTTTTTATAAGCAAAAGGTCCCACCTGATTAAGTGTTTTTTCGGTTCCGTATACATTCCCTTTCGTCGAATTAATATAAAATTCATTGGTCTTTGGCGTTCCCAATTCAGCCTGAATAATATGCTGTTTGGCATTTGGGATTATTTTCTCGACATTGTTCATCAGTTTATTGGTCACTTTTTCCTTGAAGATTTTATACGCGTCATTATGGTAATCTTCCAGGCCGTTAAAATCATCCAAATGTTCATAATTGACATAAGTAACAATTTCGAAATTATGGTATCTTCCATTAAAGCTTGCCGGATCCTTAAGTGTGGTACAGCTTATAAAAACGGCAGGAAACAAATCGCCTTCTGCAATATCATTGTTCATTAAATCTTCAAAATTGTCATCGTCATTTTCATCTTTCATCATCCAGATGTTTCCGGAATCAATTTTAAACTGGGTAACATCGATGTCTAATGTCAGAAATAGAATCAATGAAGTAACCGAGTATTTTGTTTTTTGAAGTTTCTTAATCAGGGAGCTGCTCAGGTGTTCTTTTCCGATCAGGTTTAAATACGTAATCGATGGATCGGCATTCGAAACAATATTTTTGGCTAATATTTTTTCGCCATTTTCAAATTCGATGCCAATGGCTTTTTTATTTTCGATAATAATTTTATGCACGTTTTGCTGTACGCGAACTTCGCCTCCATGTCTTTTTATGCCGTTGGTCATCGCTTTTACGATACCGCCGCCGCCACCCATTGGATAATAACCACCATCAAAATAATGGCTCATTACCGAACAATGTACCGGGAAGCAGGCTTTGTTAGGCGGAAGCCCGTGATCGCCACACTGAACGTTAAGAACGGCTTTCAGCATCGGATCCTTAACATGCCATGCCACTACTTTTTTTAAGGGGAACAAAGCAAATTTTCCAAAATGTTTGGTTCGGAAAGGCACCGTTATTTTTTGCCACCAGCCTTTTAATTTTGGAATTAACTGAAGCTCGTAACTTACTTTTTTGACTAACGAAAGATATTCATGGATGTTTTTTTCTTCAGCAGGAAAATGGTCAGAAAGTGTTTTTTTAAGGTTATCGATTCCGGCCGGAAGGTCGAAAGACTGATCGCCAATTAGGCAATGTTCGTAGGCCTTTTTATTCATTCGGAAAAAAACCAGATCATTGGCAATTCCCAAACCGCGATACAGTTCATTGGTAGAAGAACCTTCTTCAAGAAGTCCGACATAATGTACGCCAGGACTAAAACGCTGTCCGTTTAGGGTAAAACTGTGGCTCCAGCCTCCGGGAACATAATGCTGCTCCAGAATTAAAATTTTTTGTCCGGCTCTTGCGAGACAAATACCTGTTGCTAAACCTCCAACTCCTGAACCAATGATAATCGTGTCGTATTCTTTCATGCCTTGTTTTAAGATTTCCTAAAAGTATAAAAGAATGCCTATCAAAAGCAGTGGGATGGTTTATTTTATCTTTATTTTTTCAGCTGATTCCAAAAATCAAAATAATTGAACCATTGCAAAGGGTATTTCTGCAGAATGGTTTCAACACTTTGGACATATTCTTTCAATAAACCCTTTTCGTCGCGATGTTTTACAGTAGCTTCCCTTGCATATAAATGGTAATGCAAATTGTGCTCTTTCATAACATAAACGAAAACAACAGGGACTTTTAAACGGGAAGCGATCAAAAAGGGACCGGCAGGAAAATGGGCTTCCTGGCCCAGCATTTCTTCGGAAAGGGATTTCGTTCCTTCAAAATAGCGATCGCCTGTAAAACAAACCAGCTCGTTGTTTGCAAGAGCGGCATTGATCTCAAAAATATGAGACAGATCGTCTTTGATGATGATAAATTTTACGGAAGGTTTCTGGGCAAGACTTTCCAGATAATTTTTAATGGCAGAATGCTCTAAATCCGTAGTGACAAGATTAATACTGAAATCAAGATTAATGTCGCCTAAAAAATGCTCGGCGATTTCAAAATTCCCAACGTGTGCACTGATCAGTACGCCGCCTTTTTTTGCTGCCAAAAGATTTTTTAAAACCTCGATTCCGTCAAATTCATAGGTGAATTTATTTCGCATTCCTGCCGAAATGGAGATTTTATCAATGATGGTTTGTCCAAAAGTATAATAACTTCTGAAAACCATTTTTCGGGATTTAAAACGGGAAAATTCTAATCTTTGATTAAAATAGTAGAAAATAGCACTGTTGCTTTTTTTCAGGAAAAGGAAATAATAAGATGCGACAAAGTATAAAAGGCCGTAAGCAGACCGAATACCCATTTTCTGTATTAAAAAAACAAATATCCTATAGCCTAAAACGGTACCTTTTGATTTACCATCCCATTTGCTCATTAAACAGCTTTGGCTTTTAGTTTCGTTTCAATCAGGTCATAAAAATTCTGAAAAGAAGCAATTCCAACAAAATCCACTTCTACCAGTTTTACTCCAAAGTTAGATTCAATAGAAACAACTAAGTCTACATAATCTAAACTATCTAAACCTAATGTGTCTTTTAAATTAGCGTTTGGTTCAATTTCGTCTCCGTCAACCTCAAATTCCTCAACCAAAAAACTATTAATTCTTTCTATTATTTCTTCTTTATTCATCACTCAATTAAACTTTTTAACTACCAACGCCGAGTTGGTTCCTCCAAACCCGAAGGAATTGGACAAAAATATGTCAAATTTTTTGTTTAACGTAGTTTTAACTAAATTTAATTTTGAAGCATCTTCATCGGGATTTTCCAAATTGATGTTTGGCGCAATAAAATCGTGCTGCATCATTATAATAGAGTAGATTACCTCACTCGCCCCGGCCATCCAGCATTCGTGACCTGTCATTGATTTGGTAGAACTTACGTAAGGATTTTTCTCACCAAAAACTTCAAAGATGGCTTTGGCTTCGTTACCATCACCAACCGGAGTTGAAGTGGCATGCGCATTTATGTAGTCAATATCTGATGCTTTTAATTTTGCGTCGTCAAGGGCTCTTTGCATAGCAGTCGCCGGCCCTTCTACATTTGGAGTCGAAATATGACCTCCGTTGGAAGAAAATCCATAACCCGCCACTTCTGCAATAATAGTAGCGCCTCGTGCGATTGCTGATTCGTAACTCTCGAGGATTAACGTGGCACCGCCACCACTCGGAATTAACCCGTCGCGGTCTGCATCAAAAGGTCTTGAGGCTTTTTCCGGCTCATTTTCCCTGTTTGAAAAAACGCCTAAACCATCAAAACTACTCATGGCATATTTGTTGATTTCCTGTGCGCCACCGCAAATAATAATATCCTGAAAACCGCTTTTGATTAAAAAATAGGCCAGTCCAATGGAGTGTGAACCACTTGCACAGGCGGCACTTATCGTAAGATTGATTCCCCTAAGCTTGAAGATCGTGGACAAATTCATGGTTACCGTAGAATTCATCGATTTAAAAATAGCTCCGGAACCAATGAGGGCCGTGTCTTTTTTCTCTCGAACAATGTCTGTAGCATCAATAATAGCTTTAGAAACGCTGTCATTTCCGTACATGATACCTACTTCTCGGGTGTCAAAAAAGGCATCGTCGATATTAGCATTTTTCAGGGCCTCGATAGTTGCCATATAGGCATATTCGGTTTCTTCACCGATGCTCATGCGTTGTCTGCGTGACAGTAAATTTTTCAGGTCCGTTTTAGGAACCATGCCCGTTAAGGCAGACTGAAAACCAAATTCCTTTCTTTCAGCGTCAAACTGAATGCCGGATTTTCCGTTGTATAAGGACTCCTTTACTTCATCTAAAGAAGTTCCGATACAGGAATAAATTCCCATCCCAGTAATTACTACTCTCTTATTCATCGTCTTTCAAAGTAATTTTTTATCCGTTACTGTAATTTTATTGAACACATATAAACGAAGTCTCTGTTTTTTAAATCTAGTCCTGTTTTTGCAATTTTCAGCGTTAGAGAAAAAAACTTAAAAACAACCTCGCAAACATAGGTATTGTTATGAATATATTCCTCCGTTTATATTGATAATTTCTCCTGTAATGTAACTTGCTTTCTTTGAAATCAAAAAGCTTACCAAATCGGCAACTTCTTCGGCTTCTCCAAAACGATTGACCGGAATTAGTTTTAATAATTCTTTTTCATCTAAGGCACTGGTCATATCTGTTCTGATAAAACCGGGTGCTACTGCATTTACTGTAATGTTCCTTTTGGCAACTTCCTGGGCCAAAGCTTTGGTAGCTGCAACAATTGCTCCTTTTGCAGCCGAATAATTGGTTTGTCCTGCTGTTCCTTTTACTCCGGAAACAGAAACCATATTGACGATTCGGCCATATTTGTTGCGCAGCATTTTCTGGATGAAAAACTGCGTGACATTAAAAAATCCGTTTAAACTTGTATTGACAACCCCGTTCCAGTCGTCGGGAGTCATCCACATAAAAAGACCGTCTTTTGTAATTCCGGCGTTGTTTACGATAGCTTCAACAATGGCCTCCGGATTTGCCTCCTGCCATTTGGTTAAAACTTTTTGTACTTCTTCAAAATTAGAAACATCGAAGCCTAAAATTTCTCCGGTTGCCCCCAATTTTTGTATTTCCTGAAGTGTTTCTTCTGCAGCAGTTTTGTTAGAATGATAATTAATCAAAATATGGTAATTGGCTTCAACGGCTAATTTTTTACAAACAGCACTTCCAATTCCTCTGGAACCACCTGTTACTAATACACATTTCATTTATGTAGAATTTATTTTTTATAGGTCATAAATGGTATCGCTTTTTATTGGTTTTGCTTACGCAATTTTTTAGTGGCGATTTCATTTATGTAGAATTTATTTTTTATAGGTCATAAATGGTATCGCTTTTTATTGGTTTTGCTTACACAATTTTATAGTGGCGATGTCATTTAGGTAAATTTATTTTTTCTTTTTGGTTGCCGGTTTTGTCGCGGCTTTTGTTTCCGCTTTTGGCTTCTCGGCAGCCACTTCAGTAGTGTTGTTTTTTTCTGTTCCTCTTGAAAATAGCTCAGCGTTTTCAAACCATTGATTGCCTAATACGGTTCCGTCGGGTTTAAGAAATCCCCATTTTCCTTCGTTTTTTACTCTTGCCAAACCATCGATAAATCCTTTGTCCTGTTGTACAAACAAAGCAATTACGAATCCGTTTGAAGTAATAGCATATTGGGTAGGAATTACGAGTTTTCCGCTTTCATTGATGAATCCCCAGTTTTTTTCTTTTACAGGAGCCAGTCCGTTTGAACTGAAAACTTCCGCATCACTATAGGTTGGCGGAATAATGAATTCTGCTTTTGGGTTGATGTATCCCCATTTTGACCCCACACAAACAGGAGCTAAATTTTTTGAGAACGCTTTTGCTTTATCATAAATAGGCAGAATTACCCAGTTTCCTTTTAAGTCAATGAATCCGATTTTCCCGTTCTTTTTCGCATAGGTTAAATCCTGTGTTTCAAAATCCCAGATTTTTTCAGCACCTTCTACCGCAATAAACTTTCCGCCACTTACGATTCCAAACGTTTTATCTTTTCGGGCCCAGGTTGTATTTTTAAAATAATTGCCTATTTCGTCATAAGCAGGTTCAACAGCTTCTTTGCCATTAGCACTTATAATTCCCCATTTTTTATTCAGTTCCACTCTTGCAAAACCATTTTCAAAAGGTTTGATCTGGTCGTATTTGGGTTCTAAAACAACGGTCATTCCGGAATTGATTAATCCCACTTTATCTGCTTGTCTGATAAAAGCAAGCCCATTATTAAAATCAAATAGTTTTTCTGTTGCAGGTGCTTTTTGAATTTCACCTTTTTTGTTGATATAGACCCAATCCTTACCTTTTTTTACAATTGCAATTCCGCTGTTAAAATCTTTGGTATCATCAAAAGCTGCAGGAATTACCCAGCTTCCCTTGGTGTCAATAAACCCCCATTTTCCATTGTCTTCTACAGCCGCCAGACCTTCGGAAAAACTTTTGGCAGCTTTGTACTGAGGCTCGATTTTAAAGCTTCCATCCTTGGAGAGATATCCAATTTTACCATTTTTTTTCACCAAAGCCAATTCCTGGCTATTAACAAACTGAATAAATAATAACAATAAAAAAAGAAAAGTTTTTTTCATGGGTTTAAGATTCAAGATTAATAATAGAAATATGTGGTTTAACTGTTTATGAGGTAGTCTTTTACGTTTTGAACAAAAGGATACATCACCTGATCCTGCTTAAATATTGGAATTATATTTCGAACATCATCGTACCATTTTTTGGTGACAGATGAAATTTTATCTTTCTGATCTAAATAATCAATGGCCTGAACGATTGTAATCATTTCGATTGCCAGTACTTCAAATGCATTTTCGATTACTTTTGAGGTAATCACGGCAGCATTTGTTCCCATACTTACAATATCCTGATTGTCATTGTTGTTTGGAATACTGTGCACATACATTGGGTTAGACAACATCTGGCTTTCGGCAGTAGTTGAGGTAGCAGTAAACTGAACACCCTGCATTCCGAAATTAAATCCTAATGTTCCCAAATTTACGAATGGAGGAAGGATTTCGTTGATTTTTGAATTTAATAAATAATTCAACTGACGTTCTGCCAGCATCGTTAATTTGGTGATAACGATTTTTAATTTATCCATTTCAAGCGAAATATAATCGCCATGAAAGTTACCTCCGTGATAGACATGTCTGTTTTTGACGTCGATAATCGGATTGTCGTTTGCGGAGTTAAATTCATCCTCCAGAATCGAAGCCACATTATTGATGGTTTCTAAAACCGGACCTAAAATCTGAGGTACGCAACGCAGTGAATAATATTCCTGAACTTTTTCCTTAAAAATTTCTTCGGTATTTTCTCCTGAATATAAGTGATCTTCTCTTTTACGGATCAAAGTACTGTCCGAAAGATTTTGTCTCATTCTGGCAGCAACTTCCTGTTGTCCTTTATGACGTTTGGTTTGGTTTAGTTCTTCAGAAAAGTGATCGTCATACGCCTGAACCAATTCGTTTATGGCACAGGAACACTTTAACGACCAGTCTAATAATTTATTGGCATGATGTACATTTACCACTCCAATTCCAGTCATAACCGAAGTTCCGTTGATTAATGCAAGTCCTTCCCTGATTTCTACCTGAATAGGTTTTAAGCCTTCAATTTCAAAAACTTCCGGAGTTGGTCTTCGGTCTCCTTTATAAAAAACTTCACCTTCGCCGATTAAAACTAAAGCAAGATGTGACAATTGTACTAAGTCTCCGCTGGCCCCCACACCACCGTGTTCGAAAATTAAAGGGGTAATATCTCTGTTGATCAGCTCGGCCATTAAATGAATTACTGACGGGTGAACGCCTGAATTTCCTAAAGAAAGCGTATTTAGTCGCGCGAGGATGGCTGCTTTGGCACAGACAGGGCTCAAAGGTTTTCCTGTTCCTGAGGAGTGGCTTCTGATTAAATTATATTGCAGCTGAATCTGGTCAGATTCTTTAATCCGGTATTGCGCCATTGGTCCAAAGCCCGTATTTACGCCGTATATTACTTTATTTCCTGAAAATTCCTTTAAAAAATTAAAGCTTTCATTTACTCTGTTTAAAACAATATCGCTAACAACAACTTTGTTATTTCCAAAGATAATAGACTCGAATTCTGCTAAACTTAAATATTCATTAATTGTATTCATTAAATCGTTTTTGGTTGTGCTAATTTAATTTTATTTATCAAAATAAATGTAGTTATTTTGATGATGGCAAATGTAAGTTAAATAAATCATAACATTTCTAATATGACAAAGGAGTTTGTAGATGTTTTAATCATAGGCGCAGGACCTTCTGGATGCGTTTCGGCATCGTATCTTCATAAAAATAACGTTAAGATAAAAGTGGTGGAAAAAACAAAATTCCCAAGACTTGTGGTCGGCGAAAGCCTCATCCCAAGAGTTATGGACCATTTTGCGGAGGCCGAGCTTTTTGAGAGTCTTGACGCCATGAATTTTGAAAAGAAATTAGGTGCCCGTTTTATCCGGGGAGAAGAGATTTGTGTTTTTGATTTCAGTAAAAAATTTGGTGAAGGCTGGGATTGGACCTGGCAGGTGCCAAGAGCCGATTTTGACAATACAATGGCGCAGGAAGTCATAAGAAAAGGAATTGACCTGGAATTTGAATCGGAAGTGCTCGAAGTTTCTTTTGAAGGAAAAAAATCGAAGACCCTTGTAAAAGATAAGGATGGAAATTTAAAAGAAATTCACGCCGATTTTATTATCGATTCCAGCGGGTACGGACGTGTTTTGCCAAGGCTTTTAGATCTGGATACGCCGTCAAAGCTTGATCCGCATTCTTCGATATTTACGCACGTAAAAGACATTAACAGACCGGAAGGAGAGGAAGGGACCCAGATTTCATTTGATATTCTGGAAACCGAAGTCTGGTTATGGGTGATTCCGTTTTCGAATGGAAATACAAGTTTGGGTGTTGTCGGGCCGACGGATTTTATCAATTCGCTTTCAGAAAATAAAGACAATGCCGAGGCTTTGCGAAATGCCATTCAGAAATCGGATTATTATATTAAGAGATTCAAAGGAACCGAGTTTTTATTCGAGCCGGTGAAGCTGGAGAATTATTCGAGAGCCGTAAAAAGAATGTACGGCGATGGTTTTGCCTTAACGGGAAACAGTTCTGAATTCTTAGATCCTGTTTTTTCATCAGGAGTTGCTTTTGCGACCGAATCCGGAATGCTCGCAGCAAAATTATACCTGAAAGAAGCACAAGGAATTGAAGTAGACTGGGAAACTGAATTTACAGGATACATGAAACGCGGCATTGCTGTTTTTACCACTTACGTGAAAGAATGGTACACCGGAAACCTTCAGACGTTATTTTTCCACCAGCCGGAAAACCCGGATGTGAAAGAAAAAATCTGCTCGGTTCTGGCAGGGTATGTATGGAATGAAGAAAATCCGTTTGTAAAAAAACATGATCACGTGATCGCAAATATGGCCTATTTACTAAATATGCAAAAAGAAGAAAAAGAAAACCCTAGTGTAAACTAGGGTTTTTTTATGGTTTTATTTGTACGCTTTCTTCAGAATCATTTTCGAAAGTGATTTTGCGGTTTTAGCATATCCTTCCCCAATTCTGGATTCATTACTGTAATTATTTCCCCATTGATCTCCGGGAGCTTCCTCACTTGTAATTTCCAACAGAACATTTGATTTATTGGCAGTTTCCACAAACTTTAGGTTTGTGCTTACTTTTGCCGGTTGTTTCATAATACCAGCATCCCAGCCCGGATAAATCCACACGGTCTGTACAATTAAATTATAACGGGCACTCGTTAGATTTTCCTGAAAATTTACATCTTTCTTTTCTTTTGTCATAACGACATTAGCTAATTCAAGAAATTTAGGACTCCAGATTAATTCCGGGGAAGACTTCCATCTTTTTTTCCAGGCATCACCATTTCCTTTGATCTTTGTATTTAAATCTGCCGTTCTTTCTTCAACATACTGAGCTTCAGATTTTTTTTCTTTCATCATAGTAAAATTACTATAATCAAACACCACATTAATTTCTTTCTGATCTTTCAAAAAAGCAAAATCGCCTTTTACAACTTCCATGTCCTGTGCAAATGCTGCGCCAGAGATAAATAACAATGCAATTACTAGTTTTTTCATAAAATTGGTTAAAATATTAGGGTTCAAATTTAGATTTTTTTTTATGAAAAGCTATTTTATCTGCCATTAATTTATCAGGAAAAAAGTGATTATTTTAGTTCAAATATTTTTTCCGTCAGAATCCATTTTTCTCCCGGTTTTGCCCAGGGCAGGGCTTGCTGGAATTTCCACATCAACGCTTCCCATTCCTGTACTTTTGGGTTTTCGGCATCCAATGCAGCTTTCTTTTCAAACGTAAAATCTTCACTGGCTTCAATAATCATAAACAACCGGTTTCCCGTACAATAAATATCCAGCACGGAAATCCCGGAACCTTTAATACTATCGATAATTTCCGGCCAGACGTTTTTATGAAGTTCTTTGTATTCCTCAATCAGATTTGCATCCTCTTTCAGGTCTAAGGCGAGACAGAATTTTTGTGTAGTCATATGGTATAGAAAGAAAGTTAGATTGTTACTTTTTTGTCAAAGGATTAATTTATAAAAAAAAGACTGTCGTTTGCAGACAGTCTTTTAATTCTTCAAAAAATATAGTAATAAATTATACTACCAGAATTTAACATATAAAGCCACAATAATCAATAATGTAATTACGATTAAAACCGTAGTTTGTGGTTTCACTTTAAACATTTCAGAGTCTATTTCAAACGCTTTAGGATTTACTTTTGGTCCTGCAAAACTGATTCCGATCATGGCCAGCATCGTAAAGAAGAATGATAATCCCATACAGATGTGGAAAGGAATTTCGAAAGCACCTTTTCCGTTAGGATAAGCCGTGTATAATAACGTTTCGTTTCCGAACAGCATAGGAGCATATTCGTTGAATAATACCGATAATACAAATCCTAAAATTACACCCACAATCGCTGCAGTTCCGGTAGTTCTTTTCCAGAACATCCCAAGGAAGAACATGGCAAAAACTCCCGGGCTGATAAATCCGGTATATTTTTGAATGTAGGTGAATCCACCCACTCCGCCAATTCCTAAAATATCATTCCACGTAAATAAAACAGCTAAAAGCATGGCAGCAAAAACGGCAATTCTACCAATGTTTACCTGTTGTTTTTCGCCGGCTTGTTTCTGGATGTATTTTTTATGAATATCTAAAGTATAGATTGTCGAGATACTGTTTACTTTTCCGGCCAAAGAAGCTACAATTGCAGCAGTCAGCGCCGCTACAGAAAGTCCTTTTAAACCTGTTGGTAAGAATGTTAATACGGCAGAATAAGCACCGTCTTTTCCTCCCACTAATTGTGGTAAATGTCCGTTTTGATATAAAACATAAGCAGCAATACCAGGCAACATTACGATTAAAGGCATTAATAATTTTAGCATCCCTGCGAATAAAATACCGGTACGCGCTGTTTGTAAATCGGCACCCAAAGCTCTTTGTGTAATGTATTGGTTACATCCCCAATAGTTTAAGTTGATGATCCAGATACCGGCAAGGTAAGACATCAGCCCCGGGAACGTCAAATATTTATCAATATCAAGCTGGGAAGAAGTTGCTGTTGGTTTTGGAATAATCATTTTGAAATGCTCCGGAGCTTCTCTCATTAAAACTTTGAAACCGGCAATAGCATTTTCGCCAACACCAAAATATTGTCCAACCGTTGTTAATGCAATATAAGAGGTTACCAAACCACCAATAATTAAAACAGCTACCTGAATAACGTCTGTGTACGCTACAACCTTCATCCCTCCTAAAGAGATGAACAGCGCAAACACAGCCAATCCAATCATAATTACATGCAGATACTCTCCGCCCGCAAGTCCGTTAATCGCAACCGCCCCTAAATATAAAATAGAAGTTAAGTTTACAAAAACGTATAAAAACAACCAGAAAACGGCCATAATTAAGGCGGTCGATTCGTTGTAACGCGTTTTTAAGAACTGAGGCATTGTGTAAATCTTATTCTTAAGATAGACCGGAATAAACCAAACCGCTACAATAATTAAAGCAACAGCAGCCAGCCATTCGTAGGCAGCAACTGCAATTCCTAAAAAGAAACCTTCCCCACTCATTCCGATGAATTGCTCAGCAGAAATATTGGAAGCAATTAAAGAAGCTCCAATAGCCCACCAGGTTAAATTCCCTTCAGCCAAAAAGTAAGCTTTGGCATCCTGTTCGTCTTGTTTACGTTTACGGTAAACAGTATAACCGTAGACCGAAACTACGATGAAATAAATAATAAAAACCGCATAATCTGCGAAAGCGAGGTTCTGGTTCATTGTTAGTAATAGTTTAAAATTAGTAAAGGTGATTGTTTGTTTATTGTTTAATCCGTCTTAAAATAAAATATATGTTTTTATTCTGTTTTTTTTTATGAAAAATGAAGCCAAAGTCAAAAATAGGATAAAAATCCAGTTCCACACCAAACACAAATGTGTTTTTAACATTTATAACTGCATTATTTCATTAAATGTAATTTTTAGTTCACTTAAGCTTTGCTTTTATAATGCACCTCTGACAATTGCCTTAAAGCTTCTGCACTTTTTTCGGGAGTAATATCCCTTTGTGATTCTCCCAGCATTTCATATCCAACCATAAATTTCTTAACCGTTGCAGATCGCAATAAAGGGGGATAAAAATGCATGTGAAAATGCCATTCCGCATGTTCCAGGCCATCTGTCGGAGCCTGGTGAATTCCTGATGAATAGGGGAAAGAAGTATTGAACAAGTTATCGTACTTAGAAGTCAGCTGTTTTAGGATTGTAGCAAAAGAAGTAGTTTCATCAGCAGTAAAATCGTTGATTTTTCCAAAAGTTCGTTTGCTGATAATCATTGTCTCATAAGGCCAGGTTGCCCAAAAAGGAACCAGTGCTACAAAATGATCATTTTCGATTACAACGCGTTCCCCTGATCTTAGCTCTGCCTGCAAGTAATCGGCCAGCATCGTCCTGCCATTTTTGTCAAAATAAGCCTTTAGGTTTTTTTGCGTTTTTTCTACCTGCGTCGGTAAGGAGGACTGTGCCCAGATTTGCCCGTGTGGATGCGGGTTGCTGCAGCCCATTACACTTCCTTTATTTTCGAAAATCTGAACGTGATTGATGTATTTGATATTTCCTAAATCAGTATATTCTTTTTGCCAGGTCTTAATGATATTTTCAATTCCGTCAATAGTCATTTCCGGTAAGGTAAGATCATGGTTAGGTGAAAAACAAACCACCCGCGAGATTCCGCGTTCGGGTTGTGCTTTAAAAAAAGTATGTTTGATATCTTCTTCAAACATGATTTCATCCTGCTTCATTGCGGCAAAATCATTCTCAAATACAAAACTGCCATCGTATTTGGGATTGCTGACTCCATTGGCACGAACATTCCCCGGACAGAGGTAGCAAGTGGGGTCATATTGAGGCAAAGCTTCGGTTGAAATTGTTTCGTTTTGTCCCTGCCATGGACGTTTTGCACGATGAGGTGATACTAAAACCCATTCGTTGATTAGCGGATTGAAACGTCTGTGCGGATCTTCGGTAATGTCAAAATTTTTCATTGTACTGCTAGTGGTATTAAAGTAGTGTTGTTCCGTTTGAGATTTTTACATCATAAAATTTTAATTCAATCCCAAATGTATCTAAATAAAGATTTGAAAACTTACGTTTAACCTCATTTTCGCAACCTTTTTTAATTAAATTTATGGTACAGCCACCAAAACCACCTCCCATCAGCCGGGAACCAATTACAGAATCGTCTTCTTTTGCCGTATCAACAAGCATATCCAGTTCCGCACAACTTACGGCATATTCCTGTGATAAGCCGTAATGCGTCTCAAAAAGTAACGCTCCCAGAAGTTCAATATTCCCGTTGTCTAAGGCCTCACAAGCTTTTATGACACGATTAATTTCTTTTACAACATAATGAACCCTTTTAAAGACCGTCGGATTCATTTTATCCTCGATGCTCAATAGCTGTTCTTCCGTACAATCCCTAAAACTTTTTATTTCCGGAAAATGATTTTTTATAATCAACAAACCTTCTTCACACTCCAATCTTCTGGTATTGTATTCAGAAGTGAAAAGCGAATGTTTTACATTGCTGTCCATTAAGATCAGCGAATAATCCTTGAAATTAGCATCATGATATTCAAATTCTAACGTATTACAATCTAATTTAATCACTTTGTCTTCAATTCCGTGAACGCTTGAAAACTGGTCCATAATGCCGCAATTAATGCCTACCCAGTGCTCGGCTTTTTGCCCCATCAGGGCAATATCCTTTTTTGCGATCGTAAGGTCGAAAAGTGCTGCAATACCAAAAAGCATCCCGCATTCTAAAGCCGCAGAAGAAGACAATCCCGAACCAACCGGAATATTACTGCTGAAAACACAATTAAAGCCTTCAAAAGAAAAACCATTATCTTGGAGTTGTTTTATTACACCAAGAATATAATTCGTCCAGACCACATCACTTAATTGAACTTCCTGCGTCAGGTCGACCTCGAATTCTTCATTTAAATCAATGGCGATTATTTTAGATTTTTTAGAGTTGTTTTTCTCAAAAGCAAAGCAGATTACTTTGTCAATGGCTGCCGGTAACACATAGCCGTCATTATAATCGATATGTTCTCCAATAATGTTTATTCTTCCGGGAGAAAGCACAGTTTTTTGAGGAGAAGAACCAAATGATTTCTCAAAAAATGCCGTTGTATCCTGTATTAAAATGTCATTCATTATCTTGTAATTGTAAAGTGTTGTTGTGTAGTTATATTTTAAAAACTTAGTTTATATTTTCAAATCGGTAAACCGTTTTCTGACGGTATTCTTGTCCTTTCTTGAGGATTGAATTCGGGAAATTTTTATGATTCGGTGCGTCCGGAAAATTTTGTGTTTCAAAACAGATTCCGCTTGACGTATGATAGGCTGCATTTTGTTTTCCTTTCAGCTGGCCAAAACAATTCCCGCCCACATAGATATGAACACTCGGCTGATCGGTGTAAACGCTCATTTGTAAATTGTTTTTTAAGCTGATTAATTTGGCAATAACTTCAGTTTTCGAATTCACTACAAAAGAATGATCAATCGGGAAAGGGCATTTTTTGGATGTTCTGAAGTCAAAGGCATGGCCTGTGAGATCCGTTAAATTGCCTGTTGGAATATTATTCTCATCCGTTTCCAGCATTTTGACCGATTTGATAAACATTTCCTGATCTAAAACATTCGAATCATGACCGTTGAGGTTGAAATAACTATGATGCGTCAGGTTTATAACGGTGTCTTCGGTTGTGGTTGCTTTATATTCCAGTTTTAATTCGTTTTCTTCCGTTAAGGTATATGTCAGGTAGACATGCATTTCTCCGGGGAAATTTTCGTCGGAATCGTCACTTAGAAGACCAAAAGTAATCGAAGGATTCTCACCGGAAGTTACATTAGCGACATTCCATACTTTTCTTCCAAAACCAAAATTACCGCCATGCAGCGCGTTGCCATTATTATTGGCCGGTAGTTGAAATGTACTTCCATTGATCACAAAAGAAGCATTGTGGATCCTTCCGGCATAACGGCCAACAGTGGTACCAAAATAAGGAGCGCTTGGTAAACTATAGGATTCCAGATAAGACTTCAGATCGTCAAAACCTAAAACAACATCCTTCAGCGTACCATTTGAAAGCGGAACCAGCAAAGAAGTTACCGTTGCTCCATAATTGATAAGCCGCGCTTTCATTCCGTTTTTGTTGGTCAATTCAAAAGAATAGATTTCTTCGTTGTCAGGCATTAAACCAAACAATTTGTAATCGGATAGATTCTGAAAATGAGATATATGTTTTATTTTCATATTATTTTTACCAATAATGAAATCCAAAAATAGAAACATTTCAAAAAAACACATACCAGTACCTACCAGTTTTTTGTATCTTGTGCCCAAAAACTATTTTTATGAACGTAATTTCTGTACAAAACAATTTGGGGCTTCCAAAATATAAACAGATAATTCTTTCAATTGAGAAAGCTATTGAAGAGGAAAAATTAAAAAAAGGAGACAGGCTGCCCTCCGTCAATAAAGTTTGCCTGGCTTTTTCATTATCGCGCGATACGGTTTTACAGGCTTATGATGAACTCAAAAAAAGAGGGATTATTTATGCTATTCCGGGCAAAGGCTATTATGTAAAAAGCGTCGAGACTACCCTAAAACACAGGATTTTTTTGCTTTTTGACGAATTGAATATTTTTAAGGAAGACATTTACAATTCGTTCCTGAAAAACATTGGAAAGAATGTCCAGGTCGATATTTTCTTTCATCATTTTAATGTCAGAGTATTTCAAAAACTAATAAATGACAGCAACGGAAATTACACCAAATACATTATTATGCCGACGAACTTAAACGATATAGTAGATTCTGTAAAAACCCTACCAGTAAATGAGGTAATCATACTGGATCAGACCAATCAAAACCTGAAATTGTACCCGGCCATTTATCAAAATCACCAAAAAGATATCTTTGAAGGATTGTATAAAGCGAAATCAAGATTGAATAAATACAAAAAACTGATTTTGATTTTCCCGGGATTCAGGGAACCTCTGGGCATGAAACTGGGCTTTGAGGATTTTTGTACCGCCTATCATTTTGAATACGAAATCATCACCGAATTTACCGGAAGAGAAATCACAACCGGAGACCTTTATATTATTCCGAATGACCGGGATCTGGTAAAAGTAATCGAAAGTGCGGGAAAACAAAGCTTAAAATTGGGCAGCGATTTTGGTATTATTTCCTATAATGAAACACCGCTGAAAAAAATTGTCGCAAACGGAATTACTACAATTTCAACCCATTTTGAAGCCATGGGAAAAATTTTGGCCGAAATGGTTCTGAAAGGAAACAAAGAACAAATCGAGAATAAATCATCCTTGATTATGCGGAATTCTTTGTAACGCTGCAGCAGCCTCATTATTTAAAAAACAAACCCTGAAAGTTTCGGGCTTTCAGGGTTTGTTTTCGGCTTTTATTTGGTAGAATTTACAAATTCAGCACAAAGTCATTCAATAGTTTTTCTTCGTATTTTTCTTTATTGAAAGTATACAAATACGAACCTTTACGGGAAGAACCCATATCTTTTTCTTCTAACTTATTTAAGATTTCAAGAGAGTTAATTTTACTGATAAAATTTCTTTTATCCAGTTCCTTGCTCAGAATAGCTTCATAAAGTTCCAGTAGCTGACGCATGGTAAACTTTTCAGGCAGCAATTCAAATCCAATTGGTTTGATGGAAGTTCTGTATCGCAGTCTTCTTATGGCATGTTGAACCATTTCGTCGTGGTCAAAAATTAATTTTGGCATCTCATTGATACTAAACCATTTTGCATGATAATTCTGGATCAGTTCTGCATTATGATTTTCAATATTAATCAGGGCATAATACGAAACAGAGATCGTACGCTCCACAGGATCACGGTCTATTTCGCTATACGCATAAAGCTGTTCCATATAAATATCATGAAGACCGGTGTAGGTATTTAATATTCGGATAGCCGCACGGTCCAATATTTCATCGCGTTTTAAAAAACCGCCCATCAGAGACCATTTTCCTTTCTCGGGCTCAAAGTCCCTTTTGATTAAAAGTATTTTCAACCCCTCATGGTCGAATCCAAAAATGATACAATCTACTGCTAATAAAGCTTTGTCAGCAGAGCTATAACTGTTTAGCATATTCTGTTATTTATTGGTAAATATATAAACTTCCACCTATGTTTCATAATTTATTAATGTTGATTTTACACTTAATAAATATACTCAAAAATAGATGCTTTGCTTTTTTAATTGTTCAGGATGAAAATCAGATGTTGCTTTTCTCTTCCCGCGGTCAAATTTAGTGCAAAGTTATCTATTTGATGATAATTTAAGTTAAAACCATTTTTAAAATTTTAACCAAATATTTTGCGAAATATGTTTTTATTAATGGTTAAACTGACCATTAGTTATTATTTTAACTATATTTACAAATGTCAAATCAACACTTAATTGTTGTTTTGAAGTGCTTTTTTCCAGCTTTTTAAAGGGAAAAAATTCGATCTAATGTTGTGTAAAATTCGTTTTCCGGATTGAAAGCATAAGCAGATTATCAAAATAGAAAACCACCAATTCTTAAAATAAATACTATGAAAAACTCTTTTTTAATCTCCTGTATTTTTACTTTCTGCAGTCAGGCTACTTTTGCTCAAAAAGAAACGACAATAATTTCCGTAAAAAGCGCTTCGGATGCGCCAACGATCAATAGAAACATTTACGGTCACTTTGCAGAACATCTGGGACGTTCTGTTTATGGTGGATTTTTTGTAGGCGATACTTCGAAAATCCCAAACACAAAAGGAGTCAGAAACGATATTATTAAAGCCTTAAAAGACCTGAAAATCCCAAATCTGCGATGGCCCGGAGGCTGTTTTGCCGATACGTATCACTGGAAGGACGGCATTGGTCCAAAAGAGCAAAGAACCACAATTGTCAACCAGTGGTGGGGTGGCGTAACCGAGGATAACAGTTTTGGGACCCATGATTTTTTAAACATGTGTGAATTACTGGGAGCAGAACCTTATCTATCCGGAAATGTGGGAAGCGGAACGGTTCAGGAATTATCAGACTGGATTCAGTATACCAACTTTGCAGGTAAAAGTCCGATGAGTGATTTGCGTAAAAAAAACGGAAGAACAGAACCGTGGAAAGTTACCTATTGGGGAATTGGAAATGAAGCCTGGGGCTGCGGAGGAAATATGACAGCGGATTATTATGCCGGAGAATATCGAAAATATGCCACTTTTATGTCAGATTGGGGCAATAAAGAAGGGCTGATCCGTATTGCATCAGGATCGAATAGCTCCGATTATAACTGGACAGAAACGTTAATGAAAAATATTCCCCTGAATCTTCTGGGCGGAATTGGCGTGCATCATTATTCCGTAATCAACTGGGATAAAAAAGGAGATGCTGTCGACTATACCGAAGAACAGTATTTCAAAACAATGAAAGAAGCGCTGAAGATGGAAGAACTCGTTACCAAACATTCCGCCATAATGGATAAATACGATCCGAAGAAAAAAGTGGCCATGATTGTGGATGAATGGGGAGGCTGGTATGATGTTGAAAAAGGAACAAACCCGGGCTTTTTGTATCAGCAAAACACCCTGAGAGATGCAGTGCTGGCCGGTGCCACACTGAATATTTTTAACAACCATGCCGACAGGGTCCGTATGGCCAATTTAGCCCAATGTGTCAATGTATTGCAGGCTGTAATCCTGACCGATAAAGCAAAAATGATTTTAACACCCACCTACCATGTCATGCAATTGTACAGCGTACATCAGGATGCGAAATTATTGCCAATAAATTTCCAGTCACCGCTGTATTCCTATAACGGGGAAACACTTCCTGCGATTTCGGCTTCAGCTTCTAAAGATAAAAACGGCCTGGTTCATATTTCACTGGTCAACATCGATTCAAAAAACAGCAATAAAGTGGAGATAGACACAACAGAGCTGGGCGTTAAAAACTTTTCAGGAAAAATCATAACATCTAAAAAAATACAGGACTATAATTCATTCGAAAATCCCGGTAAAATTGTCCCGGTTGCCTTTAAAGACTTTGAAAACAAGAAAGGTAAACTCGAAATTACGATTCCGCCATTCTCCGTAATAGTCGTCGAAGGAAAATAAACGTGAAATAATCGCAACGGAATAAATTTAAAACCAACGTTTATTTTTTGTTTGGAGTTTAAATGCCTGTTTTGATGCATTATTTGTAAAAATCAAGCGGCTTGTTTTTATTAAGTGTTTTTTATACACTTATAAATTAATTATTTTTATATTTGTCAATCTTAAAAATAAAGTTCGAATGAAAAATTACGTAATAGGATTGGACTACGGAACAGATTCTGTTCGGGCGGTGCTGATTGACACTGAAAATGGACAGGAGCTGGCATCCAGTGTTTCTCATTATAAAAGATGGAAAAACAAACAATATTGCGACGCAGCTGTCAATCAGTTTCGTCAGCATCCTCTGGATCATATTGAAGGTTTGGAAAATACAATTCAGACGGTTGTGAAAGAAAGTAAAGTAGATCCTTCGTTAGTGCGCGGCATCTGTATTGATACGACAGGTTCTTCTCCTGTACCGGTTACCAAAGAAGGAATTCCGTTGGCGCTGACAAAAGGTTTTGAAGAAAATCCGAATGCGATGATGGTGTTGTGGAAAGATCACACAGCCATAAATGAAGCCAATGAAATCAACGAACTGGCCGTAAGCTGGGGGGGAGAAGATGTTACGAAATATGTGGGAGGAATTTATTCATCAGAATGGTTCTGGGCAAAAATCCTGCACATTGCAAGGGAAGATGAAGCGGTAAAAAATGCGGCACATACCTGGATGGAACACTGTGATCTAATGACCTATTTATTAATTGAGGATAAAGATTTAAAATCCTTCAAAAGAAGCCGTTGTGCAGCAGGTCATAAAGCCATGTGGCACGCCGACTGGAATGGCTTGCCTCCGGTAGAATTTTTAGAAAAATTACATCCGTATCTGGCCACACTTCGCGGCAATTTATATGATGAAACCTATACTTCTGATCTGGTTGCCGGAAAATTGAGCAAAGAATGGGCAGATCGTTTAGGACTTTCGACGGATACAGTGGTAGCTGTGGGAACATTCGATGCACATTCCGGAGCAGTTGGCGCAAAAATTGGAGAAAACACTTTAGTCCGCGTTATGGGAACTTCCACCTGCGATATTCTGGTGGGTTCTTATGATGAAGTAGGAACCAAAACCGTTCGCGGCATCTGCGGACAGGTAGACGGATCTGTAATTCCGGGCTTTATCGGTTTAGAGGCGGGGCAATCTGCTTTTGGCGATTTACTGGCCTGGTACAAAGAATTGTTGCTTTGGCCGACCGATCATTTACTGACGGCTTCGACAGTTTTAAATGACGAACAAAAAGAACAATTAAGAGAAGAATTCAGCGATAAATTAATTGTTGAACTGACCAGAGAGGCAGAGAAAATCCCGGTTTCCGAAACTCTTCCAATCGCCTTAGACTGGATCAATGGAAGAAGAACCCCGGATGCCAATCAGGAACTAAAAAGCGCCATTTCAAATTTATCATTAGGAACAAAAGCACCGCATATTTTCAAAGCACTGGTCAACGCCATTTGTTTTGGAGCGAAGAAAATTGTAGATCGTTTTGAAGAAGAAGGCGTAAAAATCGACAGCGTTATCGGAATTGGAGGCGTTGCCAGAAAATCTCCTTTTATCATGCAGACTTTGGCCAATGTTTTAAACAAGCCAATCAAAATTGCAGCCTCAGACCAGACTCCGGCTTTAGGAGCAGCGATTTATGCAGCAGTAGCAGCCGGAATTTATCCAAACGTAATTGAAGCCAGTCAAAAAATAGGAAGCGATTTTGACGGGGAATATTTCCCTCAGTTAGACCAGGTCGCAGCGTATCACAAATTACTGATTGGTTACGATCAATTAAGTGCTTTTGAAGATCCAACGATTAAATTATCCCAACATGAGTTCACGATATAAAGATTTAAAACAGGAATGTTACGAAGCCAACATGCAGTTAAATGCATTGAATCTGGTGGTGTATACCTTTGGAAATGTAAGCGCTGTGGATAGGGAAAATGGCGTTTTTGCCATTAAACCGAGCGGCGTTCCTTACGAAGATTTAAAACCGGAAGATATTGTGATTGTCGATTTTGACAATAACATTATTGAAGGAACAATGCGTCCGTCCTCTGACACTAAAACCCATGCGTATTTATACAAAAACTGGCCAAATATTGGTGGCGTGGCTCATACGCATGCAACCTATTCGGTGGCCTGGGCGCAGGCACAACAGGATATTCCGATTTTCGGAACGACCCATGCTGACTATTTAACGGCTGATATTCCGTGCGCTCCTCCAATGGCCGATTCCCTGATTGAAGGAAACTACGAACACAATACCGGAATCCAGATTCTGGATTGTTTCAAGGAAAAAAATCTTTCGTACGAAGAAGTAGAAATGATTCTGATCGGCAATCACGGTCCATTCGCCTGGGGAAAAAGTGCAGCAAAAGCAGTCTACAACAGTAAGGTTCTGGAAGTCGTAGCCGAAATGGCCTACCTTACTTTACAAATAAATCCAAACGCACCAAGACTGAAGGATTCGCTCATAAAGAAACATTACAACCGTAAACACGGAAAAGATTCGTATTACGGACAGTAAAGTTGTTTCAGGTTTCAGGTTTTTTTTGTTTCAGGTTATTGGAACCGCAAAGAAAACCTGAAACCTGAAACCTGAAACCTGAAACGAAAAATAACAAAACAATAGATAACAAAGATTTTCCACGATTCAAAACTTGAAACTTGAAACAAAGAAAACTTGAAACAAAATAAAAGACATGATTGATATCTCTCAAAAAGAAGTATGGTTTGTAGTAGGAAGCCAGGAGTTATACGGTGAAGAAACACTGAGAAAAGTGGCGGAGCATTCGCAGCTAATCGCAAAAGGATTAGACGGATCGTCTCATATTCCGGTAAAGATAGTTTATAAAGAGGTAGTAAAATCCCCTGCGCAAATTTTAAATGTTTGTTTGGCGGCAAATTCGGCTAAAAACTGTATCGGTATTATTGCCTGGATGCACACTTTTTCTCCGGCAAAAATGTGGATTGGCGGGTTGAATATCCTTAAAAAACCATTATGCCATTTACACACACAATACAACGCAGAAATTCCGTGGGGAAGTATCGACATGGATTTCATGAACCTGAACCAGTCGGCACACGGAGATCGTGAATTTGGATTCATCATGTCCAGAATGCGTAAAAAACGTAAAGTGGTTGTGGGACACTGGGAAGACGACCGAGTTTTAAACAAATTAGGGGTTTGGACAAGAGTAGCTTTAGGATGGGATGAACTTCAGAACCTAAAAGTAGCCCGTATTGGAGACAATATGCGTGAAGTTGCCGTTACGGAAGGCGATAAAGTCGAAGCCCAGATTCGTTTTGGAATGTCGGTTAACGGATATGATTCTTCAGATGTTACGAAATATATTGACAAAGTTACGGAGCAGCAATTGAACGATTTGTTAGCCGTTTACGAATCCTCTTATGCTTTAACGGATTCTTTAAAGCAAGGCGGTGCACAAAGAAGCTCTTTGGCTGAAGCCGCAAAAATAGAATTAGGGCTAAGAGCTTTCCTTAAAGAAGGAGGTTTTGGAGCCTTTACCGATACCTTCGAAAATCTGGGTGCCTGGAAACAATTACCCGGAATTGCCACACAAAGATTAATGGCAGACGGATACGGTTTTGGTGGCGAAGGCGACTGGAAAACCGCCGCAATGGTCAGAGCTTTGAAAGTCATGAATGTGGGGTTGGAAGGCGGAACTTCTTTCATGGAAGATTATACGTATCATTTTACACCACAAAAATCCTATGTTTTAGGATCTCATATGCTGGAAATTTGTCCGTCAATTGCTGATGCAAAACCTTCTTGTGAGGTGCACCCATTAGGCATTGGCGGAAAAGAAGATCCGGCGCGTCTGGTATTTAATTCACCTGCCGGGGAAGCCATCAATGTTTCTCTAGTAGATATGGGAAATCGTTTCCGTCTGATTGTTAACGAAGTCGTAGCGGTTAAACCAATGGCAGAATTGCCAAAATTACCGGTGGCCAGAGTTTTATGGGATTGTAAACCAAACCTTGACATCGCGGCAACAGCCTGGATTTTAGCCGGAGGAGCACATCATACCGTTTACAGCCAGGCGATCACCACAGAATACATGGAAGATTTTGCGGATATTGCCGGAATCGAATTGTTGGTTATTGATGAAAGAACTACCGTAAGAGACTTTAAAGATAAGATTAATGCCAATGAGGCTTATTATCATTTGTTTCAGCATGGATTGTAATTTTTAAGCGGCAAAGGTTCAAAGTGACAAAGGTTCAGAGTTTTTTGTACTTTTAACTTTTAACATCTAACATTTTACACCAATTAAAAAATATCATTTATGAATGTATTAAAACGTTGCATTTTGGGTATAAGCCTTTTGAGTTTGGCTGCAGTTTCAGTTCAGTGCAAAAGCGATAAAAAAGCAGATACTGAAACGGTTGCTTCTGATAAAAAGGATGCCGTTACTATAGAAAAATCGGCTTACGGAACAACTGCAAAAGGAGAAAAAGTTGACAGCTATAAATTGAAAAACCAAAATGGGATGGAAGTTGATATCATCACTTTTGGCGGCAGGATTACAGATTTAAAAGTGCCTGATAAAGACGGTGTTTCTGAAAATGTAGTAACAGGATTCAGTTCTTTGGCACAATACGAAAAAGAAAATCCGTTTTTTGGAGCTTTGATTGGAAGATACGGAAACCGAATTGCGAAAGGGAAATTCACTTTAGATGAAAAAGAATATCAGTTAGCAATAAACAATGCATCAAATGCTTTGCACGGTGGACCGCAGGGATTCTTCAACGTTGTCTGGAAAGCCGATGAGGTAAAATCCGGCGAAACGGCTTCTTTAAAATTATCCTACCTGAGTAAAGATAAAGAAGAAGGGTATCCCGGAAACTTACAGGTTTTTGTAACGTATACTTTGACCAGTGACAATCAGTTAGAAGTGCTTTATGAAGCAACAACAGACAAGAAAACAGTGGTGAATCTGACGCAGCATTCGTATTTCAATTTATCGGGAGATTTTTCGAAAACAATCTTAGATCACGAATTGACTTTGAATGCAGATAAATTAGTTCCGGTGGATGCAACACTTATTCCGACAGGAAAATTAGAAGATGTTGCCAATACGCCTTTCGATTTCAGAACACCAAAATTAATTGGAAAAGACATCGCAGCTAAAAACGAGCAATTAGAAAGAGGCAAAGGATACGATCATTGCTGGGTACTGAATAATCCTGAAAAAGGAAAAACCATTATTGCAAAAGTATATCATGCCGCAAGCGGAAGAGTGCTGGAAATGACAACCGACGAACCCGGAATTCAGTTTTACTCCGGGAACTTTCTTGACGGAACGTTACCAACACGTAACGGTGGTACATACGCACACCGAACCGGACTTTGTCTGGAAACAGAACATTACCCGGATTCCCCAAACCAGAAAAACTTCCCGACAACGGTTTTAAATCCCGGGGAAAATTATAAAACTAAAACTACTTTTAAATTTTCTGTACAAAAATAGTTTTAGGATTTGTTTACTAGTTCAATTCTCTGAAAAACCTCGTAAGTTATGCTTGCGAGGTTTTTTTATTTTAAACTGGATTTGTACTGTTTCATTCTTATATTTGACGCTGATTACCGGAAAGTTTGATTTTGATAATATCCGAAAATTTAAAAATAAACGCAGCTGAAAAACACATAAATAAGAATGGTCATAACTCAAAAAAACAGATTTAAAAAAGCAGTTTTACTTCTTATTTTTCTCTCTTTTCACTACATAAATGCCCAAATAACTTTAACTCATAACGTTGGAACAACACTTGTTAAGACGGATATGTATACTTGTGACAGAGATGAAGCCTGGTCACGGATATTTACATTATCAGATTTTGGCATAGCGCCAAATGAACAATTTTTGATTAAATCAGGACAGATCGGAATTAGCAAATCTGACGAAGGTTCAAATTTATATTTTTCGGTTTATAGTATCGATGACAACTTTCCTGTTTTCTTTTATTCTTCATTTCCAAGAACAGTACTTGGAAGTCGCAGTTTTAACCCAACAACAGTTATTAATGGTACTCCGCAAATTTTTCAGTTTGATTTTGATGAACCAATAATTGTTCCGGCCGGAACTAAAAGAATTATGGTTACAGTACATAAGATCAGGGATATTTATAATCCGAAGTCAGGAGAAATTTATATAGCAGGTACTGCACAAGACAATGGAGAATCCTGGTATTTAGGTTGCGATTTAGAGCATGGTCTGTCGCTTACCACAGATTTAACTATTCCTGTTCCAAATGCAAATTTTTACATCAATGTTACAGGTGAAGTATTCAATACAAAAAGTTTAGGACCTGTTACCAGATTATCGCATAACCTCAATGATGAATTAATTGATACCGGTATACATTCATGCAAATGGAATGATATTTATTGGGCAAGAGCTTTTAACTTAAAAGACTTTGGCATATCAGGCAATGAAGAATTTGTAATTAATTCGGGGCAGGTTGGAATAAATAAAACGGGTTATTCGGCTAAAGTTGGTTTTAATATCTATGAGATAGATGATAATTTTCCTTGTTCTTTTTCTGAGAAAAAATTAATAGGAAGCAGTCAGGAGCAAGAGCTTAGAGCCAATATTGATGAGAATTCCCAGATTGTACAGTTAGATTTTGATAAACCAATCAAAATTCCGGCTGGTGTGAAAAAAATTTTGGTAGAAGTTCATAAAGGGATTGTTTACGGAGACGGCGTTGCTTTTATAGCGGGTACAACACAAAATGATGATGTATCATGGCAACGGGGTTGTACTGCTATAGGAGGATATCCTGATCTTGGAAGCGGATATGTTTCGACTGCTGATTTTGGAAAACCACAAGCTAATTTTTATATCAATGTAACAGGAAATGTAAATCAGGTCAGAAATAATATTTTTGAAATGAACATTTCCAATATTTGTTCTGAATTTTTAAAAGAATTTAGTGTTAGTGATCAGTCGAAAGTTGCCTCGATTTCATGGAATTTTGGAGATCCGGATTCAGGAGCAAAGAATACTTCTACAGACTTATCGCCTTTTCATGATTTTTCGGCAGATGGCCAATACGCGGTGACGGCTTCGGTTATTGCAAAAGACGGAACACGCGAAGTTTTAACGGAAAAAATTGAATCCAGTGAGCCGCCAAAAGCATATGGAATTAATAATATTTATGCTTGTGAAAATAATTTGAACACCGGATTTTCGACCTCTTTTGATACTTCAACGACTACAAAGCAGGTGTTAGGAGGACAAACAGGAAAAACAGTTACTTTTATCGACGGTAAAGGCAACAAATATGGCACATTGCCAAATCCGTTTACAAATACAGTTAAAGACAGGGAAACAATAACGGTAAGAGTTGCTCATGATGATAATCCTTGCTGTTATTCTGAAACTACTTTCGATTTAATCATAAACCCATTACCGCAGTTAGCTGTTGCTGACGTAAAAGAATGTGATAATGATACAGATGGTTTTACTGTGTTTAATTTACAACAAACAGTGGCTGCAATTATAGGAACGGCAACGAATAAAAAGGTTGAATTTTATCGTTCAAATGGGGAGCAAATACAATCTCCGCTAAATGCAATTACCAATTTAATTGCCAACGAAGAAATAATTACAGTAAAACTAACTAATACTGATACAAATTGCTCTGGCGAAACAACCTTTAAATTAATTGTCAATCCTTTGCCAAAAGCAAACCTTTTGCAAGACATAATAGGCTGTGATGACAACAAGGATGGTATTTCAGAATATTTTGATACTTCAAATGTTGAAGCTGCTGTTTTAGGAAATCAAACCGGAATGAAAGTTTCTTACTTTGATGCTCTTGGAAATCCATTACCGGCTCCTTTGCCCAATCCCTACAGAAATACAACTGTTAATACGGAGACCATAACGGTTAGGGTAACGAATAGTCTGACTAACTGTTATAAAGAAACACCATTAGTTTTGAAAACAACTTCACAAACCCTCATTACTAAACCAGCTGCTAAGTATGCTTGTGATGAAGGTAATGGTTTTTCCACTTTTGATATGTCCGGTTTAGAAACTGAAATTACAGGGAACCAATCCGGTCTGAAAATAATGTATTTTGACAGTAACGGAAATCAGTTGCCGACTCCTTTTCCGGCATTATTTCAAAATACCCAGGCAAAATCCCAAACTATAAAAGTCAGGGTAGACAACGAAATAAACAGTCTTTGTAGTGCTGAAACAAGTTTCGACCTAATTGTAAATGATTTACCAACTGTAAAAATCGAAAAAACGTACTTTTTATGTAATTTGGAACCTTCGCTGCATATAAGTGTTGCTGCTGATTTAGATAGCTATGTGTGGAAATCTCCTGACGGGAATGTTATTTCAAATGCTAATGAAGCTGATTTAGTAATCGCAGGAAAGTATAAGCTGGTGGTGGGTACAATTAAAAACAACATTTATTGTGATAATACTTTTGAATTTGAATTAATACGGTCAGTACTTCCAACTATTAAAGAAGTAAAATATAAGGAATTGTCAGAAGACAATTTTATTGAAATTATAGCAGAAGGGTATGGTGATTTTGAATATTCTATAGACGGGACCAATTATCAGGACAGCAATTATTTTTCTAATGTTCCCGGCGGTACCTACGTTGCCTATGTAAGAGACAAAGAAGGCTGTGGAAGTGATTCAAAAGAGGTTACCGTGATTGATTACCCGAAATTCTTTACGCCAAATAACGATGGGCATAATGATCTTTGGCAAATAAAAAGCATCCATAAATTTCCAAATTCTAAAATAACAATATTTGACCGATATGGTAAATTACTGACGGAGCTGTCTGAAAATGATTTTGGATGGAATGGTTTTTATAACGGAAAAGAAATGCCGTCTGATGATTATTGGTTTAAAGCCAACTTAAATAATAAGGTTGTATTTTCAGGACATTTTGCATTAAAGCGATAAGATACAACAGACCTGATTACGCATAATAAACAGCTTTATTTCTTTATTAATAAATCGAATTATGGCAGAAAATTGAAATAAACATGAAATTCAAACATTTATTCAAAGCAGAACTCATTTGGACTTCAAAAAAACAAGAGGAATCAGTTTTAAAATTGTACAGTAAAAGCCATCAGATTAAAATAGAAGGAAAACCTGTTTTAAATGTTTCGGCAGCAAAAGCCTTCAAAGGGGATCCCGCTTTATATAATCCCGAAGATTTGCTTTTGAGCAGTTTGGCTTCCTGCCATATGATGTCGTATTTATATGTCTGCTCCCAAAACGGAATAGAAGTTCTCGAATATGCAGACAACGCCGAAGCCACGCTCGAAGTTTCTCCTGACCGAAGCGGACGTTTTGTTGAAGTTCGGCTTAAGCCTAAAGTAAAAATTTCAAATTCTGACCAGATTCAGCTGGCTTTAAGTTTACATGAAAAAGCAAATCAATTGTGTTTTATTTCTAACTCGTGCAATTTCCCTGTTTTGCATGAGGCGTGTTGTGAGGTCTGAAGCATGTTTTTGCTAAAAAGCGAGGTTTATAGACATAGCCAACGGTTTCAACCGTTGGAAGCAATGCCAGGAATAATATCTAACATTTCAAATTTGCACAATCTGAACCCCAAGGTTGAAACATTGGGCTATAGCGGAATAGTATAAAACCAAAAAAACCTCTTCCGTTAAGAAGAGGTTTTTGTACCCGGAGCCGGAGTCGAACCGGCACGGTTTCCCACAGGTGTTTGAGACCAGCGCGTCTACCAATTCCGCCATCCGGGCTTAGCAGACGAAAAAACAATCAAAATTGATTATTTTAACGCAATAGAATGAAGTCATAAATGGCGTCATTCCTTTAACACGGTGCAAATGTAAAAAATAAAATTAAATGTGCTACTAAAAATACTTAAAATTTTCCTTTCAGTGTCCAATAAATTTTATAAATTTGCACCTCGTTAAAACGACGCACACACAACTAACTACATCCGAGGCAAATACAAATCATCTGGTTAGGCTAAACAATCTAGCCCAATGGATGGAGCGCAGCGGAATAAAACAACAAATTATAATGTCGCACCTAGAACCAGAAGCTAAAATTTTTGCTTGTTCACAAAGTGTTTATCTTGCAGAAAAAATTGCAGAACAATACGGGATTCCGTTAGGAAAAGTAACGATGTCAACGTACAGTGATGGTGAATTTCAACCGTCTTACGAAGAGTCAATCAGAGGATTACGTGTTTTTATCGTGTGCTCCACATTTCCAACAGCCGATAATTTGATGGAATTGTTATTAATGATTGATGCCGCAAAACGTGCATCAGCAAGACATATTACAGCTGTTATGCCATACTTCGGTTGGGCAAGACAGGACAGAAAAGACAAACCTAGAGTTCCGATTGGAGCAAAATTAGTAGCTAATTTATTAGATGCTGCAGGAGCAACAAGAGTAATGACAATGGATTTGCACGCAGATCAAATTCAGGGGTTTTTCGAAAAACCGGTAGATCATTTATTTGCCTCTACCATCTTTTTGCCTTACGTAGAAAGTTTAGGATTAGAAAATCTGACAATTGCATCTCCGGATATGGGAGGTTCAAAAAGAGCATATGCTTACTCTAAGTTCCTGGAATCAGATGTAGTAATCTGTTACAAACAAAGAAAAGCAGCCAACGTTATCGATACTATGGAGCTGATTGGTGAAGTAAAAGGCCGCAACGTAATATTAGTAGACGACATGATCGATACGGGTGGAACATTAGCAAAAGCAGCCGATTTGATGATCGAAAAAGGAGCATTAAGCGTTAGAGCAATCTGTACACACGCTATTTTATCCGGTGATGCCTACGATAAAATTGAAAATTCAAAATTAAGCGAATTGATCGTTACCGATTCTATTCCGTTAAAAAGAGAGTCAAAGAAAATAAGAGTAGTGAGTTGTGCACCTCTTTTTGCTGAAGTTATGCACATGGTACACCACAACAATTCCATTAGTGGAAAATTTATAATGTAATAAATGGCAATATGCTATAGGCTTTAAGCTTTAAGCATTAAAAAATGTCAATAAATTTATTACGAAAGAAAGCCTAAAGCTTAAAGCAACAAGAATATTTATTAATAACTATATTTTTTTTACAATGAAATCGATTACAATTAAAGGATCAGAAAGAGAAAGCGTGGGCAAAGTGTCAACTAAAGCCTTACGTAATGCTGGAGCGGTTCCTTGCGTGTTATACGGAGGAAATCAGGCAGTACATTTCTCAGCGGAGGCTGCGGCATTCAAAAACTTGGTTTACACTCCAAATGCACACACAGTTGTGATTGAGCTTGGAAAAGGAAAATCATTCAATGCAATTTTACAGGATATTCAGGTTCACCCGGTGTCTGACAAAATTTTACACATTGACTTCTTTCAGTTATTTGATGACAAAGAAATCACTATGGAAGTTCCTGTAAAAGTTGTGGGTACATCTAAAGGTGTTCTTGCAGGTGGTGTTTTACGTTTGAACACTCGTAAATTAAAAGTAAAAGCTTTACCTAAAGATCTTCCTGATTTTGTTGAAGCTGATATTACTCCACTTGAAATGGGTAACAAATTATACGTTACTAAAGTTGGTTCTCCGGAATACAAAGTAATGCACCCGGAAAATACTGTTGTAGCTCAGGTAAGAATCTCTCGTGCTGCTATGAAAGCTGCTCAGGAGGCTGCAAAAGCTGCAAAAGCGCCTGCAAAAGGAAAGAAAAAATAATTTTTTTCAAATCTATACAAAAAGCATCAATCGAAAGATTGGTGCTTTTTTTTTGTTTTAAATAGAAGAGGTTAAAAGTTGCAAAGGTTCAAAGTGACAAAGAAGGATAAGTCTGCAGTATTTCAGGCTGAGACAAAATGGAGCAATAAAAATCTGCTCAATCAGCCAAATCTGCGAGAGTATTTTTTATCAATCTTACAGGTTCAAACAAATTATATAGTGGGCACATTTTTAATTATTAAATTTTAGAAGCAGAAACTTCAAGGTTTTTCAAGACCTGACGATCCTGCCATCCTCTATATCTTTTCCTGACTAAAGAAGCCAGCAAAAGGATACCGCTGCTGTCAGGGCTAGCAAGAAATTTTGTTTTTATAAGTAAAAGAGGATCAAAGTTGCAAAGGTTCAAAGGGACAAAGGAGGGCAAGTCTACAATATGTCCGACTGAGCGTAGTCGAAGTTCAGCACAGTATTTCCACTGTAGATTTTCGGGTCACTTACGGAACTTCGACTAAGCTCAGTCATACAAAAATGGAGCAAAAAAAAAATCTGCTCAATCAGCCAGATCTGCGAGAAACCTTTTTTCTTTGAGAGCCTTGCGTAAACCTTTGCGCTCTTCGCGGTTAATGACAAAAATTTTCTAATTGCCATATTTTCTAATTACAGGCCTTTTAAGTTCGCTCAGCCTGACAAAATGTAAAAAAAAAATCTGCTCCATCAGCCAAATCTGCATGAAACCTTTTCGAACTTTCATAAAACTCCGGCATACTTTGCGGTTAAATGAAGATCAGCAAATAATTATCCAATCATCTAATTGCCATATTATCTAATTAGTCCTATTTTTGCAAACATGATAAAATGGATAACAAAACTGTTTTCATCAATACAAAAAGAAGAGAACACAGATTATATGAAAAAATATTTAATCGTAGGACTAGGAAACATAGGATCCGAATACGTAAATACAAGACATAACATAGGATTTAAAGTCCTGGATTT
Organism: Flavobacterium cupreum; assembly: GCF_003996965.1. Taxonomy (GTDB): domain Bacteria; phylum Bacteroidota; class Bacteroidia; order Flavobacteriales; family Flavobacteriaceae; genus Flavobacterium; species Flavobacterium cupreum. The sequence goes on from NZ_QWDM01000005.1 coordinate 229,728, forward strand.
TTTAGCCAGAAAAGAAAGCCTTTCTTTTGACACCGTAAAATTGGGTGCTTTGGCCGAATATAAATTTAAAGGAAGAACCTTTTTACTGCTTAAACCAAACACCTACATGAATTTAAGCGGTAAAGCGGTTAAATACTGGATGGATAAGGAAAACATTCCTCTGGAGAATATTCTTGTCATTACAGACGATTTAAACCTGTCTTTCGGAACCATCAGAATCAAACCAAAGGGAAGTGACGGAGGCCATAACGGATTGAAGAACATCAATCTCGTTTTAAACACACAGCAATACACCCGTTTTAGATTTGGGATCAGCGATCAGTTTAAAAAAGGACAGCAGGTAGATTACGTTTTGGGGGATTGGGACGAAGAAGAAAAAGCAAAACTCCCGGAACGTTTAGAAGTTGCTTCAGAAATTATCAGGTCATTCGGAACCGCCGGATTAGAAAATACAATGACCACTTTTAATGGAAAATAAAGATTTACAGCTATTTAAGGCTTAAAAAGTCAGATTATCAATTAATTAAATCAAATTATAACGAAATAGTATTTTCTATTCCAAAGTTAAATGTTTAAATTTGGGATAAATTATTATAAACCATAAAATCATAATATCATGGCTTTTGAATTACCACAATTACCTTATGCATATGATGCATTAGAACCACATATTGATGCCCGTACAATGGAAATTCACCATTCAAAACATCATAATGCATACACAACAAATCTTAACGCTGCAATTGCAGGAACAGATTTAGAAGGAAAAACAATCGAAAACATCTTAATCAACTTAGATAAATCAAACGCTGCAGTTCGTAACAATGGTGGAGGTTTTTACAACCACAATTTATTCTGGACTGTAATGAGCCCGGATGGTGGCGGATTACCAACAGGTGATTTGTTAGCTGCAATTGAGTCTTCTTTCGGAACTTTTGAAGAATTTAAAGCAAAATTTGCTAAAGCTGGTGCAACACAATTTGGTTCAGGATGGGCTTGGTTAACAGTACAAAAAGGGGGTAAACTAGAAGTTGTAGGTACTCCAAATCAGGATAATCCATTAATGCCGGAAGTTGCTGGTAACGGAGGAACTCCAATTCTAGGAATGGATGTTTGGGAACATGCTTACTACTTAAACTACCAAAACAGAAGACCGGATTATATTGAAGCTTTCTTCAGTGTAATTAACTGGACAGAAGTAGCAAGAAGATTTGCTTTAGACAAATAGTAGAAATAGAGTATAGAATAAAGAAAATAGACGGATGACCTGAAGGTTGTCCGTCTATTTTTTTTATGTTTATTTTTTGCTCCCGATCTTCTTAACTCTATCCTCTATCCTCTATCCTCTATTCTCTATTCTCTATTCTCTATTCTCTATTCCACCCCAGACTTTACTCCAATAAAAAAGGCGGAATTTCTTCCACCTTTTTTGCCCCAAATCTACCATATACTTAACCTACTAATGTTATGGTATTGTAAATGTAGAATAGCTATACTGTAATGCCAAATATTTTAGATGAAGTGCAAATAAACTCGATGAAATACGTAATTTCTTACTTTGAAATAAAACCTTGACTTTATTCCAATAAAAAAGGTGGAATTGCTTCCACCCTTTTTGCCCCAAATCTACCATAAACTTAACCTACTAATGTTATGGTTTCCCAAAAGTATTGTAGCTTTTCTGTTTTGCCAAACATTTAAGATTAACGGCAAAAAAAACCGATGAAATGCACAAATTAACCTTTTGTTAATAATTGTCTAATACGCTCTTGCGTCTTTTCCTTCATAAAAATTCATGAAAGCTCTGTTTACAACACGATTTCCACCCGGTGTAGGATAATCTCCGGTGAAATACCAGTCTCCAAGATTTTTAGGACATGCAATGTGCAAATCTTCTACTTTTTGGAAAATAATTTTTACTTCAGCATTGATTTCCGGAGAACTTAACATTTCAGCAATTTTATCTGAAATCTCTTCCGGCGTAAACTGATCATAAATGGCCGTCACATAATTGATAACATCTGTATCTGCAAAGTTTTCCTGTGCTTTACATTTGGTGTAAACTTCGTCTACAATATGGTATAAGTTTCTTTCTTTCAATAAAGCCAGTGCAGCCCTAAAAGCAACAAGACCTTCTAATTTTGCCATGTCAATTCCGTAACAGTCCGGGTAACGGATTTGCGGAGCTGAAGAAACGATTACAATACGTTTCGGTTTTAGACGATCCATCATCTTAATGATGCTCATTTTAAGAGTCGTACCACGAACAATACTGTCATCAATGATAACCAGATTGTCTGTTGGCTTTATTACCCCGTAGGTCACATCATAAACGTGTGCTACTAAATCATCACGGCTGCTGTCTTCGGTTATAAAAGTTCTTAGTTTCGCATCTTTAATCGCTACTTTCTCTGTACGGATTTTTACCGCTAGTAATTCCTGTAAAGTTTCGGCAGTAAGCGTATTTCTGTTTTCTAAGATATAATTGTTCTTACGCTGATTCAGGAAATCCTGGGCAGCTTCAACTAAACCGTAAAAAGAAGTTTCCGCGGTGTTAGGGATGTATGAAAAAACGGTATTATCTGTATCGCTGTCAATGGATTCAAGAACCGCAGGCAAAATTAATTTACCTAAGTTTTTACGTTCCTGATAAATTTCGGCATCGCTGCCTCTTGAGAAATAGATTCTTTCAAAAGAACAGGCTTTTTTAACGGTTGGTTCCAGGATTTGTTCCATCGAAACCTTTCCGCTTTTTTTGATGATTAAAGCATTTCCCGGATCGATTTCCTGAACACTTTCAAAAGGCACATTAAATACAGTCTGAATAACAGGACGTTCAGAAGCTACGACCACAACTTCATCATCCTGATAAAAGTATGCCGGACGAATTCCTGCAGGATCTCTGAAGACGAAAGCATCACCATGACCGAGTAAACCGGCCATTGCATAACCTCCATCTAAATTTTTAGCCGAACGGGCTAATATCTTTGCGATATCCAGACGTTCTGCAATAACAGGAGAAGCTTCTCTTTTAGAATAGCCTTCTTGTTTGCAGTCCTGATACAATTGCATGACCTCTTTGTCAAGGAAATGACCTATCTTTTCCATTACAGTAACGGTATCGGCCATTTCTTTCGGATGCTGTCCAAGCTCTACTAAGTTTTCGAAAAGTTCTTTGACATTCGTCATATTAAAGTTACCTGCCAAAATAAGATTACGGTGCATCCAGTTACTCTGACGTAAAAAAGGATGTACACTTTCGATACTGTTTTTACCGAAAGTTCCGTAACGAACGTGACCTAAAAATAACTCTCCTATATAAGGTATGTTTGCTTTTTGTTTTTCAACATCATTGGCATATTCAGGATGCGCAGTCATTTCCTCGTTGATACGGTCATTGATTTGTGCAAAAACATCCTGTATAGGCTGGGAATGATTTGAACGAACCCTGCTGATGTAACGCTGTCCTGGTTCGACATCAAGTTTGATGCTGGCAAAACCGGCACCATCCTGACCACGGTTGTGTTGCTTTTCCATCATCAGGTACATTTTTTGTATCCCGTAAAAAGCCGTTCCGTATTTTTCTTTGTAATATTCAAGCGGTTTCAGAAGTCTAACTAAGGCTATACCACATTCGTGTTTTAACGCGTCGCTCATTTTTTTTGTATTTGTGTTGTTGTTGTAAGTTGTGTGTATTAACGTAATAAAAAAAGCCCCGTTTTATCGAGGCTCTCAGGCATTATATTTCTATGTCAAACTGAGTTAACGATTTAAATTGCTGTAATCGAATCGCTACTTCAGCTTTGCTTAATGTTTGCATCCTTTCGGTTCCAAATTTCTCTACACAGAATGAAGCGAGATTTGAACCATAAATAATGGCGTTTTTCATGTTCCCGAACGAGATGTTTTCGCTTTGCGCAATAAACCCTGAAAAACCTCCTGCGAAAGTGTCTCCGGCTCCTGTCGGATCAAAAACATCTTCTAAAGGCAATGCCGGTGCAAAGAATACTTCTCTATTGTGGAATAAAAGTGCGCCGTGTTCTCCTTTTTTGATCACGACATATTTTGGTCCCAGTTCCTGAATTTTGTTCGCTGCTTTTACCAATGAATATTCTCCTGAAAGCTGTCTGGCTTCTTCATCGTTGATTGTGATGACGTCTACACGTTTAATTACCTCAAGCAATTCCGGTAAAGCGCAGTCCATCCAGAAATTCATAGTGTCTAAAACTACTAATTTTGGTTTTTTCTCCATTTGGTCCAAAACACTGCTTTGTACTAACGGATGCAAATTTCCTAACATCACAACATCAGCATCTTTGTAGTTTTGAGGAACTTTTGGCTGAAAATCAGCTAAAACGTTTAGTTCCGTTACCAGAGTGTCTCTTGAATTTAAATCGTTGTGGTATAAACCGCTCCAGAAAAAGGTTTTTCCGCCTTTCACAATTTCGATACCCGAGATATCAATATTTCTTGAAGTTAAAAGATCTAAATGTTCTTGAGGAAAATCGTCACCAACTACAGAAACAATGGCCGATTGCAGGTTGAAAAAAGATGCTGATAAACCAATGTACGTTGCAGCACCACCTAAAATTTTATCTGTTTTTCCGAAAGGAGTTTCAATCGCGTCGAAAGCAACTGTTCCAACAATCAATAATTTATTCATTTTATGAATTTCGAATTAGGGTGCAAAGATACTTCATAAGTTACAATATTGCAACGGTTTACACTCTCAAAATTTTCATAAAAAAACAATATCGTTTTCGGGGCTGAAACTATTGTAAATGAGTAAATTATATTTGATTCGTCTGAGTGCTTAAAATATGTTTTTTCGATTTAAAATACAATAATTATTTTCGAAAAAAGTGTTGAAGATTTAGTTAGATTTGTTTAAATATCAAATTTCATTCATGAAGAAAATTTTAACCGTATTGATATTACTTTGTTTTTTGATTTCCTGTTACAGGGAAGAACCAAATTTCACTCAAGAAATGATTGTGAAGTTGGCTGATGATGAGGATAGGGAAAATGATCTGGTAACAATAAATAGGTATTCATTTTTAGATTTATATATTAGAACAACCGCGAATGAAGTTTTGGTTACAAATAGTAATTATCTATATGAATCTTACAAGCTTGACTATTCAAAAAAATATAAATCTTTTAAAATTTTCTTAGAAACCGTTTTGAATAAAGATTTTGCATTTGATAATCCAGAGCAAAAAATAATGCTGGCGAGATATTTTAAACTGAACTCAAAAATAGAAAAAGAATATACTAATTTAGGATTTGATAAATTCTTCAAAAAGTATACTAAACCATCAAATAGAAAAGATCAAATAGAACTTAATAAATCACTCCTAAAATCAGACGAATATTATACGATAAAATATCTTTTATATTTAAATAAATATGATATTAGTTTTGATGATATACGTGTAAAATATTCTATAATTAAAAGAGAAGATTCTTTCAAATAATTCTACAACCCATACTTTTTATCAAAATAATTTTTCAAAACCCCAATCTGAATTAAAATCATAATGGGTACTATTAAAACCGCGTACAATATGTTTTTGGAAAAATGAATTCCGGAAAACAGGCTGGAAGCTTTATCTAAATTAAGGTACAATTGAGATGTTTCCAGATTAGCGGTATTACTATTGGAATAAATAGAATATGCAATCAGGGCAGTTAAGCCTGCACCCAGAAGTATCCAGGTTGTTTTAGAAATCAAAGGTTTGTAAACTTTCGTTTTGCTCTTTTCAGCCGCTAAAACCTGATCCATTACTTTTGAAGTGAAGTCAATGCATGGGGATTCCAAAGTACTTTCGGTCATCATTTTATCAATAAGATGTTCTATATTTTTATCGCTCTCTTTCATAATACTCTAGTATTTCGGGTTCTAATTGCTTTTTAAGGATAACAGCTAATTTTTGTCTGCTTCTGAATAATTTTACCTTGGCGTTGTTGGCGGAAATGTTCATGATTTTTCCAATTTCTTCCAAACTCTGATCGTCAAAATAAAATAAGGTCAGTATAATATTGTCTTCTCCGGGCAGTAAATTTAAACAATTCTGAATCGTCTGCTTTCGTTCTTTGTCTTCTAAGGCACTTAGCGCATTGTCCATTGTTTTTATTAAATGTGCCGAAAACTCATCTATCGAGATATTGTTTTCTTCTTTTTTGCTTTTCTTCAGACGATCTAAGCAGGTATTGTAAGCGATTTTATAACTCCAGGTTGAGAATTTCGAATCGCCTTTAAACTTGCCCAAAGAATTGTAAATCTTAATAAAAGTATCTTGTGCGACTTCTTCGGCTTCTTCCCGGTTTTTGACCATTTTGAGCGCCAGGCTAAAGATCATATCCTTATAACGATTCACCAGCACGGCAAACGCATTGTGGTCGCCTTGCAGGATTAAATTGATATAATGTTGATCTTCTACTGTACTCATATTATATAGGACGACCTTTTGTTTGTTTAGGTTACAAGGAAAGTGAAAAAAATCAATATTTTTAAAATTCCAAATCCCAATATTGAAATTCCAATTAGTACAGATGAAAATCAGGACATGTATTATAGTGCTATATAATAAACTCAAAGTTAAGGGTAATTTCGTTGGAATTTGGAATTTAAAAAATTGGAATTTCTGCAATTTTAGAATTTCGGATTTACTTTTTTTTTAAAATTCTGTAACCTAAATGAAACTCCTCTCGTCCTATGAAGTATCAATCAATTAAAAACAAAATATTATGCTACCAGGAATTTTAATACCACTTAGTTTTTTTCTAATGATCTTCGGGATTGTTTATCTTATTTATTCAACCAGAAACCGCGAACGGCTGGCACTTATAGAAAAAGGTGTCGATGCGAGCATTTTTTTGCAGGGCAGGGAAAAAGGGGTTTCTGCGTGGAAAATCTTAGTTGTTAATCTGGCTTTTTTATTAATCGGCAGTGGCGTTGGAATTTTTCTTGCCTTGCTGATTACCACTTACACCTCTTTAGAAGATGGAGCGGTTTATCCTTCCATTATCTTTATCATGGCAGGAATCGGACTTTTGACCGGATTTAAAACTGCAAAAGACCTGGATAAGGAATAAATAAGAATTTAAGTTAGTACAGAAAACGCATCTGCCGCAGCGGATGCGTTTTTTTTTATTCTTTAGATCCGATGGTTTCGTAATAAACATCTACAGAAAGTTTGGGCTGCATAGATGCCATCACGGCGAGTTGGTCACATCGTTCGTTTTGCGGATGATTGTTGTGGCCCTTGATCCATTTAAAGTCGACCTGATGTTTGCGGTAAACGATTAAAAAACGTTTCCATAAATCCGGATTTTTTCTGCCGGCAAATTTCTTTTTTTCCCAGCCTAAAACCCATTTTTTTTCAACTGAATCTACGACATACTTAGAATCAGAAATCACCAGGACTTTCATATTCGGGTTTTTTAATTTCTCCAGACCTACGATTACCGCCAAAAGTTCCATTCTGTTGTTGGTGGTAAGGCGGAAGCCTTCGTAAAATTCCTTTTTATGCGGTGTTCCAACCAATTCCATGACTACGCCATAACCTCCGTTTCCCGGATTTCCTTTAGCGGCGCCATCAGTATATATATGTACTTCGTGATTCATTTTTTTTAGACTTCTTAGATTTTTGGACTTCTTAGATTGTTAGATTTTTGGATCATTAGAATTTGGATTTTTGGATTGCTGGATCTTTATACGGATTAGAATGTAGGATTTTTGGCTTCCTGGATTTCTATTAGAAATGCTTAAATACTTCTAAATATCTAAAAATCCAGCAATCCAAAAATCTAAGAAGTCTAACATTCTAAGAAGTCTAATCTTCTAACAATCTGGAAATAATTTCCGGAAAATACTTTTGTTCTAGTTCATGAATCTTTTCGGCCACTGTTTCGGGTGTGTCGTCTTCTGTTAGTAGTACATTTTTCTGAAAAATAATACCGCCTTCGTCATAATGTTCATTTACATAATGAATGGAGATTCCGGTTTCTTTTTCCTTATTATTTACTATTGCCCTGTGAATGTGCATTCCATACATTCCTTTTCCGCCATAGTTTGGTAAAAGTGCAGGATGAATATTAATAATTTTATGCGGATACTGCTCAATAATGTGATCCGGAAATTTCAAAAGGAATCCGGCAAGGACAATCATGTCCGGGTCGATTTCCTGTATTTTTTGCAGTAAATTTCTTTCCAAAAGTTCATTTTTTGAGAAGATTTCGACTGGAATATGATGATTTTTGGCTCTTTCGATAACTTTTGCCGAAGCATTATTCGTAAAAACCGAAACGACTTTTGCGATTTTGGTTTTTGCAAAATGTTTTATAATGTTTTCTGCATTACTTCCTGATCCTGAGGCAAAAACAATAATTTTCTTCATAATCGACTTTATTTTGAGAATGCAAAAAACGGAATAAAAAACGAAAATAAATAGTATTAAAAGGGCTTTCTTGAAATTAATTTTATAAATTAGTATCACATTTATAAACTAAATAGTTGTTTTAAAATAAAGTTTTTTATTTTTGCCAACAAATTAAATTCTAAAATTAAAGATTATGTCAGACATTGCATCAAGAGTAAAAGCGATTATCGTAGACAAATTAGGTGTTGACGAAAACGAAGTTGTAACAGAAGCAAGCTTCACTAATGATTTAGGAGCTGACTCATTAGACACTGTTGAGCTTATTATGGAATTCGAAAAAGAATTTGATATCCAAATTCCAGACGATCAAGCAGAAAACATTGCTACTGTTGGTCAAGCTATTTCTTATATCGAAGAAGCTAAAAAATAATAATACTGCACCCGATTTCTAAAAAATCCCAATTTTTGAAATTCCAAACTCCAATTTTGGAATTTGACTTTTGAAATTTGAAATTTGTTAAAAATCGGGTGTTATTATTTTTTTAAAATTTTAAATTTCGATTGGTTTTTCAATCAAAAAGATATATTTATATTGTAATGCCCATGGCTCTTAAGTAACACTACAGTTAAGAAAGCGTGGGTTTTATTTGTTTAAAGTACAAAATACATATTTATGACGTTAAAGCGAGTTGTTGTAACAGGATTAGGTGCTCTTACTCCTATCGGGAATAATATCCAGGATTATTGGGAGGCACTTGTGAATGGGGTTAGCGGAGCCGCTCCTATCACGTATTATGATACAGAGAAGCATAAAACGAAATTTGCCTGTGAAGTAAAAAACTTCAATATTGAAGATTACATGGATCGCAAGGAATCTCGAAGATTAGATAAATTTGCGCAATATGCTGTTGCCGCCAGTGATGAAGCCATTAAAGATGCCGGACTTACTGATGAGAACATCGACAAAACAAGAGTAGGTGTGATCTGGGGAGCAGGAATTGGAGGTTTGGAAACGTTCCAGGAAGAAGTAATTTATTACGCTAAAGGGGACGGAACTCCAAAATTCAATCCGTTCTTTATTCCAAAAATGATTGCCGATATCGCTCCTGCGCATATTTCAATGCGTAATGGTTATATGGGTCCAAATTACACTACTGTTTCTGCATGTGCCTCTTCTGCAAATGCCTTAATAGATGCTTTCAACTACATTCGTTTAGGAATGTGTGATGTTATTGTGTCAGGTGGTTCAGAAGCTGCCATTACGATTGCAGGTATGGGAGGTTTTAACTCTATGCACGCTTTATCTACCAGAAATGAAAGCCCCGAAACAGCTTCAAGACCTTTTGACGGAACCAGAGACGGTTTTGTTTTAGGAGAGGGAGCAGGAGCTTTGGTTCTTGAAGAATACGAACATGCTAAAGCCAGAGGTGCAAAAATTTACTGCGAAGTTGGCGGTGGCGGAATGTCGTCTGATGCTTACCACTTAACAGCACCACATCCGGAAGGAATTGGCGTTATTGCGGTAATGAAAAATACATTGAGAGATGCAGGAATGAACCCTGAAGATGTAGATCATATCAACACTCACGGAACTTCTACTCCATTAGGAGATGTAGCCGAACTAAAAGCCATCAGTGCTGTTTTCGGTGATCATGCAAAAAACATCAATATCAACTCCACAAAATCGATGACAGGACATTTACTGGGTGCTGCCGGAGCTATTGAAGCGATTGCTTCTATCCTGGCTATGAAACACAGTCTTGTTCCTCCAACGATTAACCATACGGTTGTGGATGAAAACATTGATCCTGCATTAAACCTTACCTTAAACAAACCTCAAAAAAGAGAAGTAAATGTTGCGATGAGTAACACTTTTGGTTTTGGTGGACACAATGCTTGTGTATTGTTTAAAAAATTAGCTGACTAGTTTTGTCTATGAATTTTATCAAAAAAATATTTTCAAAATCCCGTTCTCCAGAAGACGGGATTTTTTTTGACACTATTCAGAAAATACTTGGTTTTGAGCCCGCTTCGATAGATTTTTATAAGAAAGCTTTTACACACCGCTCTTCCAATAAGCTGGATGAGTCCGGACATCCGATTAATTACGAACGTTTGGAATTTTTAGGAGATGCTATGTTAAGTGCTGTAATTGCAGCGCATTTGTTTAACAAGGCGCCGAATGGGGATGAAGGGTATTTAACGAAGATGCGCTCGAAAATCGTAAGCCGCGAACACCTGAATGAATTAGGGAAAGACCTGAACTTAGTTCGGTTTGTAGAAAGTAAAGTGCCCATTCATCATTTTGGTGAAAATATTCACGGTAATATTTTTGAATCCCTTATTGGGGCTATTTATTTAGATAGAGGATATCCTTTTTGTGAAAAGTTTATTCAGAAAAGAGTCATTATACCTTATGTTGATATCGCCCGTCTTGAAGGGAAAGTTATTAGTTATAAAAGTCTGGTTATCGAATGGTGTCAGAAAGAAAAGAGAATCTTTCATTATGATATTTTTGAAGATAACGGAATTGACGGACAACGTTTGTTTGGTGTAAAATTAAGTATAGACGATAAAGTAATTGCAAGAGCAAGAGCAACTTCAAAAAAGAAGGCAGAAGAAAAAGCATCGCAACGGGCTTATTTTGCATTTCAGGAAAAAATAGATAAGAAATAACTACATAAATAGCAGAGCTTTGTTAAAGCTACAACGTTTTCGTTTATAAATTAACAAAAACAAGCTAATCTTAACTATTGATGGTCCGTTAGAAATAGTATATTTACAACTTGATTTTTCATGATATGGCAATTCATAGATTGGATTTGGACGAATTTGACGAAATTGATTATTATTTAATGGCAATCCACACTTCTTTGGAAGATTACCGACTGGCCTATTTTATCAATAAAAAACTTCCGATAAACTTAAGTAAGAGCAAGAACGAGATCCACGCTCAGACTAAGGAAGGTGAAGCAAATTTTTCCAGATTTTACTATTATGATTCTGAAAAGGCCGTTTCGTGGAATCTGATTCAGAATAAAAATGAAATCATTTCTGTGAGTAAAAATGATTTCCAGAATTTGTTTTCCAATGAAACGAGTGAGGTTTCTACAACAATTCATTTACTTCCTGAATTCAAAAAAGTAGATTTTTTCCTGAAAATCGATATCAGCGACGAGGCTGTTGATTATTCAGAAATCCAACAACAGTTAAATGCAATAAAGAGTATCGCAGCTATATATGTTGTTGATACAAACAAAATAAAGTCAAAAAACAATTTAATTTTTTAAAAAAAATGCTTACAAACAAAAAAACCAAAATTGTAGCCACACTTGGACCTGCATGTGGAACTAGAGAGATTATCAAGGATATGATCGACGCAGGTGTAAATGTGTTTAGAGTTAACTTTTCGCATGCTGATTACGAAGGAGTAAAAGAAAAAATTGGAATTATCAGAAGCCTGAACGAAGAATTTGGTTACACTACGGCAATCCTTGGAGATTTGCAGGGACCAAAACTTAGAGTTGGGGTTATGGAAGAAGGAACCGTAGTACATGATGGTGACATCATTACTTTTACTACTGCTGAAGACGTGATCGGAACCGCTTCAAAAGTATTCATGAAATATCAGAATTTCCCAAATGATGTAAACCCGGGTGAGCGTATTTTGCTTGATGACGGTAAACTGATTTTTGAAATTATTTCAACAGATAAAAAAACAGAAGTTGTTGCCAAAGTAATTCAGGGTGGAGAATTAAAATCTAAAAAAGGGGTTAATCTTCCAAACACTAAAATTTCTTTACCGGCATTAACTGAAAAAGATATTGCAGATGCTATTTTTGCTATCGAGCAAAAAGTAGACTGGATTGCACTTTCATTCGTAAAAACACCTCGTGACTTACAGGATTTACAGGAATTGATTGCAAAACATTCAGATGTTAAAATTCCAATTGTTGCTAAAATTGAAATGCCGGAAGCTCTTGAGAACATGGACAAAATTGTAGCCTATTGTGATGCCTTAATGGTAGCGCGTGGAGATTTAGGAGTTGAACTTCCTGCACACGAAGTGCCATTGGTACAAAAAGACTTGATCAGAAGAGCAAAAACGGCTAGAATCCCGGTTATTGTTGCGACTCAGATGATGGAGACCATGATTACAAGTTTAACACCAACAAGAGCAGAAGTAAATGACGTTGCCAACTCGGTAATGGATGGTGCTGATGCTGTAATGTTGTCAGGAGAAACTGCTACAGGAAATTATCCGGTACAGGTAATTCAGAAAATGACTCAGATTTGTGAAGCAGTTGAAAACTCTCCGCTAATCAATGTTCCTCAAAATACGCCACAAATCAAAACAAAACGTTTTATTACTAAAACAGTTTGTCACCAGGCGGCTTTATTGGCGAATGAAATTAAAGCAAAAGCAATTTGTACGTTAACAAACAGTGGGTATACCGCTTTCCAGATTTCTGCATGGAGACCATCTTCAGCACATATTCTGGTGTTTACTTCAAACAGAAGAATCTTAACACAATTGAATTTATTATGGGGAGTAAAATCATACTACTATGATAAAGACGAGAGTACAGATGATACGGTAACTGACGTTAACAGAATCGCAGTTGAAAAAGGATACGCTGTAAAAGGAGATTACTTAATCAACCTTGCGGCAATGCCAATTAAAGATAAAGGAATGGTAAATACGATGAGAGTTTCTGAAATAGAATAGTTCTCTTGTTTTACGATAAAAACCTATCAAAAAAGGGTTTATGAAATTTTCATAAACCCTTTTTTATTGGTGATTGGTGTAGTTTATCTTTTCCAGTAAGGAGCAATGATTTTATTTTCTTTATGGCTTAGTGCCAATAAGACTATTGCTGCGATAAGACAGAATACGGTAGCCTGAATACTGCCTTCCGGTCCAAATTCTCCTCCGGTTAAAAGGACTGATCCTTGTATTTTGCTTTCCAGTAAACTTTTGGTTTTTTCGTTTCCGGAAGTGATCGCACCAAAAATGCCCGACTGCGTAAAATTCCACGCAAAATGCAGCGCTATCGGAAACCATAAATTTCGGCTGTAAACAAAAGCGGCACCCAGCAGGAAACCGGCAAACGTAATACACAATCCCGAAAGCAAAGTACTGTTTGGATTGGCCATGTGCAAGGCTCCAAATAAAACAGCCGAAATACTCAGGGCAATATAAGTTCCCAGTTTTTCCTCAATAATCCTGAACACAATCCCACGAACCAATATCTCTTCAATAATGGCAATTGTAAAAGCCACCGTAAGCGGAATCAGAATAAACGAAACCGGATTTACGGCAACAACACTAAATCCTCCGCTAATATAAATCACCAGAATCGTCAAGGCCTGCAGTACAAAACCGGTTAAAGTTCCTATGATCAGGTTTTGAGCCAGTCTTTTTGACGATAATTCGGTTACGGCTCTTTTTTCATAATAGGTAAAGAAAAGAATATAACTCGTAACGGCTAAAGCCGAAACAAAAATTCCTTTAAAAAGATTTCTGAAGTCTTTATCCAGAGCAGTCATTCCAAGTAATTTTGCGGCAATTTGCTGTCCGATAATTATGAAAGCCATAAAGACAATTAAGGCCAGAATGATTTTGGTAACAGGAAAATTAAATATTTTTTGTTTGGCAGTAAGCGTTTCCATTTGAGTTTGATTTAATGATTATAATAAGACAAATTTAGTCTGCATCAAAACCAAAAAATAGAATGAAATTTGCCTCCCCTATAATTTTTGAAATTGTTTCGGAAGAAATCCGGTCTGGTTTTTAAACGTCCGTATAAAGTGGCTCTGATCGGCAAAGCCGCATTGAAAACTAATTTCGGTAAGATTGTTCTCTTTCGAATCGATCAGCGAAAGCGAACGGTTTATTTTAATCCGGCGCATGTATTCGCCAAGCGTACAGCCGAAATATTTAGGAAAATGTTTTGAAATGGTAATCGGATTTAAATTTAAAACCTGCGCCAGATCCTGCAGGTTCGGGTTTTCGTTCCAGCAATCGTTGAGCAGTTCTTTTAGGCTTTTCACCCAAAACGGACTTTTTTCGAATTGGTCCAAGTGCGCATTCGGGTTGGACAGTTGCGCAAAAAGCATGTTGATTGTATCGCCCGAAAACGGATCGGCAACCAGGGATTCCTTAAAAATCTTAAGAATTAAAAACTTGGTAAGCGTGGTATTCCGTACCGATTTTTCGATGATGGCTTCGTTGATCTGAAGTTCCTTAAGTACGTTTTCTTCAATCTCGAGGTTAATATTTTTAGACGGAAAAAGCGTATTGTGGTTCAGGTGCAATTCGTCGCTGTGGTAAAACAACAGTGAACCGGGACCGACATCAAGACTGGAGTTTTTTCGTTTTTCAGACGTGCCGCCTCTCAGGAAAAGCGTAATGTGCGCGTTGTTGTGCGAGTGCCAGCCTTCAAAAACTTTCTGCTGATACTCTGTTTCTACAACAGCAATTCCCTGACTGTTGTTGTAAATGTTTTTGGTATTGCCTAAGTATTTCTCTTTTTCGAGTTCGTACATTATTGATGGGAATTACAGCAACCAAATTACTACTAATTCAGAAACTATGAACTGTTATTTTTTTCCGATTGTAAAAAACAACCCTGCTTTTGCATATTTTGTACTATTTTACGCCTTAATAAAAAGATTATGAAAATATTAACCGCAGAAGGGCAATAAATTACATAAAATTTAATTGTTTTGTAACAAATTAGAAACATCACAGACTAATTTATTCAAACCTTAAACATTAATTTATGAATCCATTTTCATTCAAATCGGTACTTGCCGCTTCGGTATTTTTTGTTGGAGCAAGCAGCTGTTTTGCACAGGACGTTTTGGTAAACTCCTTAAAACTAAATGCGAGTGATAAAAGTAAAGAGAACTTTAAATTCACAGAACAAATCAATTTAGGAACAACCTCTGTAAAAACACAAGGTTCTTCAGGAACCTGCTGGAGTTATTCTACCAACTCTTTTTTAGAGTCAGAAATGATTCGTTTGGGAAAACAGCCGGTTGAATTGTCTCAGATTTATTCGGCAAGAAATGTTTATGTTGAAAAAGGAATCAATTATGTTCGTATGCACGGAGCGGTTACTTTAGGTGACGGAGGTGCCTTGCACGATGTAATTAATATGTACAGAAAGTACGGAACCGTTCCTAGAGAAGTTTATACAGGATTGAACTACGGAACCGATAAAAATAAATTTGGAGAAATGTCTGCCCTTATTGAAGGTGTTTTGGCGGCTGTGGTAAAAAATCCAAACGGCGAATTAACACCCAACTGGCAAAAAGCGTATGCAGCCGTTATTGATTCGTATTTAGGAAAAGTGCCGGATAATTTTACCTACAAAGGAAAAAATTACACGCCACAATCTTTTGCCAAAGAAGTAGTAGGAATCAATCCTGATGATTATATCGAAATGTCATCGTTTACAACAGCGCCGTATTACCAAAAAACACTAATGGCTGTGCCGGACAACTGGTCTTTTGATCAGGTGTACAATGTAAAAGTAAACGATATGACAGACGTTATCGACAATGCTTTGAAAAAAGGATACACTGTAGCCTGGGCAACAGACGTAAGTGAGAAAAGCTTTAGCTGGAAAAATGGTGTGGCCTATGTTCCGACCAAAAAATTCGATGATATGACTGCCGAAGAAAAAGCAGACATGTTTAACGGACCAAAACCGGAACCGGAAATCACACCTGAAATGCGTCAGGCTGCGTTTGACAATTACACCACTACAGACGATCACGGAATGCACATTATCGGTCTTGCCAAAGATCAGACCGGAAGAGAATATTACATCGTAAAAAACTCCTGGGGAGAAACAAACGACTACAAAGGTTTCTTGTTTGTAACCAAAAATTTCGTAAAATATAAAACTACAGCTCTGTTAGTAAACAAAGGCGGGCTTCCTGCTGAGATTGCTAAGAAGTTAGGAGTGTAAGTTTATTCTTAAATTTTATATAAAATAGCGCTGCAAGCAATTGCAGCGCTATTTTCGTTTTTAAACTTTTTAATTCCATCGAATTTGATGAAATTAAAAATATGGCAGGGTAATAGTTTTTAGCTTTTGCCATTTTTATTTTTGAAATAAACCGTAACAATTTTTCTTTTTATCAACATTTGTTTCAAAAACGGTAACAATTATTTTTAAATTTCGATTTTGTTCCAAAAAGTGAAACAAAATATTTTAATTAATTTTTTGTTCAGAAAAATTTTGAGATCTAAACAAACACGCCAAAACAAAAAAAGAGAGATCTCAAACGAGACCTCTCTTTTATATAAATGCTATGTTTTAAAAAGAATTACTTCTCCTTCAACAATTTTTCTAAATATTCAACTTTTTCTTTTTCAGCCAGAACCAAACGTTCGTAAAGTTCCACCACTTTATCAAGAGGATTAAATGAGCACTGATGATTTTGACTGAAAGCTCCCTGGCTACTGCTAAAATCAGTATCATTAAAAGTATTGAAATAATTAGTCATATTTTCCTCAGAGAAATTTTTAATGGCTTCTGCTGTTACACCAAGTGCTTTAGCAACTTCTATCAGTTTTTCTTCATCAATTGTTTCGCTGTTTTCAATAATCGAAATAGTTTGTTGGTTGGTGCCTAAAGCCTGTGCCAATGCTTCCTGCTTCATATCACGAAGTTCACGAATACGGCTGATTTTTCGTCCTATATGATTTGGTTTTGTTGCTGTGCTCATAGTTCAAAGATATTTAAAATTGTTGAGAAATAATCGGTTCTGTACGATACAAGTTTACATTAGTAACTTATAATTATTCAATTTGGGCTACTGCTTCCTTGTAGGACGTGAAACAAAAGTATAAATTTTCTTACATAAAACAAAAACTAATAGTTTTGCAAACTTCATTTTATCATTTCCACAAAGTATCAATTATTGATCCTTTCAAATATCAATCCGATTGCATCAAACGATTCTTTTTTCGAATTCGAGCGCTTCGAGATTGCCAACGATACACTGTAAGCCTACTTTGTTTTCGCTGGCCAGTTGCAGGGCTTTAATTTGTCCTTTAAGGTTTAAATTAAAAGGAAGTGACCTTCCGGTTCAGTTGCGCGGCAAACACGCTAAAATCGCCAGTCTGTGTCTATCATCTGGTTTGATGCTTTACCATATAAGTGATATAAGTTCATTTATTTTATCTGTCATTTCGAGCGAAGGGAGAAATCGCAGTAGAAACTTCGTATCTAAGAATTACCAATCTTTGTAGATCGCTTGGTGTCATTTCGACGTAAGGAGAAATCACACGAGAAACTCCGTAACTATAATCGCCAATCTTTGTCGATCATCTGGTGCGATTTCTCCCTTTGGTCGAAATGACACACGGAACTCCGTAACTATAATCGCCAATCTTTGTCGATCGCTTGGTGTCATTTCGACGTAAGGAGAAATCACACAAGAAACTCCGTAGCTATAATCGCCAATCTTTGTCGATCATCTTGTGCGATTTACTTCGTCTGTTCGCTATCGCTCGGGTCTCCCTTTGGTCGAAATGACAAACTGGACTAATAATATGGTTGACATATATAACAAAAAAAAGACCATCATTTCTGATAGTCTTTTCTGCTCCCTCTCTTGGGCTCGAACCAAGGACCCTCTGATTAACAGTCAGATGCTCTAACCAACTGAGCTAAGAAGGAATCACCTTAAAGGTAAATATGTTTGCTAAAAAAAGTTGCTCCCCCTCTTGGGCTCGAACCAAGGACCCTCTGATTAACAGTCAGATGCTCTAACCAACTGAGCTAAGGAGGAAGTTGTTG
This sequence comes from Flavobacterium cupreum, assembly GCF_003996965.1. Taxonomy (GTDB): domain Bacteria; phylum Bacteroidota; class Bacteroidia; order Flavobacteriales; family Flavobacteriaceae; genus Flavobacterium; species Flavobacterium cupreum. The sequence goes on from NZ_QWDM01000005.1 coordinate 247,933, forward strand.
CTCTTTTTAGCGAGTGCAAATATAGTTGATTTTTTAATTTCGCAAAAATATTTTAGCACTTTTTCTCAATTATTTTTATCTGCCTACAATTGCCTTGTAGATATCGTTTCCGTTAGCAAACAAAAGCAGTGCTATAAGTAAAACGAAACCAACCATTTGGGCGTTCTCTAAGAATTTATCGCTCGGTTTTCTGCCGCTGATTATTTCGTATAATAAAAACATCACGTGACCTCCGTCAAGGGCAGGAATTGGCAATAAATTCATAACACCAAGCATAATTGACAATAAAGCTGTGATCGACCAGAACACTTCCCAGCTCCATGAACTCGGAAAAATGTTAAAAATCGCTGCAAAACCACCTACTTGTTTGTACGCTTTGGTTTCCGGATTGAAAATCATTTTCAGCTGTTTTCCGTAACCTACCAACTGGTCTTTCCCTTTTTCAAGTCCAACCGGAATAGATTCGAAGAAACTGTATTCTTTGGTACTTATTTTATAGTAGCCTAGTTTTTCTAAATCAGATAAATCTACACCACCCGCAATTACACCCAACTTTCCGTTTTTATCTACTTTTACAGTAACCGGAGTTTGTTTTAAATCACGCAGCACAACAGCCGGAATTGTTTTTCCTTTATTGTTAGCTAAAATAGCCACTGCCTGATCATAGTATTTTGCCTGTTGACCGTTGATGCTCACAATTAGATCTTTTGCCTTTAAATCTTTATTTCCGGATTCAGCAGGAACATCTTTTATCGCAAAAGGCTTACGGATTGTTACTAAAAGGCCTTTTTCGTATTTCGATAACTGATCTACAAAATCAGTTGGCATCGTAATGGTTTGCTCTTGACCGTTTCTTTCAATCAGGACCTGTTTTGCCATGATGATGTTCATATTTAAATCACCATCAAAATTCACCACTTTTTTACCGTCAATCGAAACCAGTTTGTCTCCGGTTTTAAAACCAGCTTTCAGCATCACCGGATTTTCAACCAGAACACCGTCTTTCAAATCACTGTTGGCTACATACGTATCACCGTAAGCAAACGCCATTCCGATATAGATAATAAACGCCAGGATAAAGTTTACCGTAACACCACCCAGCATAATAATCAAACGCTGCCATGCCGGTTTAGAACGAAATTCCCACGGTTGCGGAGGCAGGGCCATTTGTTCTTTGTCCATGCTTTCGTCGATCATACCCGAGATTTTTACATAACCACCAAGCGGCAACCATCCGATTCCGTATTCTGTTTCGCCGATTTTCTTTTTAAGAAGAGAATATTTAACATCAAAAAATAAGTAAAATTTTTCGACTCTTGTTTTAAATAATTTAGCAGGAATAAAATGTCCTAATTCGTGAAGAATAATAAGTAAAGATAAACTCAATAGAAATTGAGAGAGTTTGATAACTATATCCATTTTGTATTTTTAGTTCGTAATTTAACGCACAAAAGTAACGTTTCTATTTTAATTTGATAGTGCAAGATAATACATAAGGTTTTAAATGTTTGTTAATTAATAAACATTTAGATTTCTCCTTTTGGGCATATGCCTTAACTTTACTTTTTTAAACGCTATCGTACCCAATAGGTAGCACACAACTATTAAAAGTTACAAAATATGGCTTCATTATTATTTTCTCCACTTACAATAAAAGAAATTACCTTAAAAAACAGAATCGTTATTTCGCCTATGTGTCAGTACTCCTCAGTTGACGGATTTGCAAACGACTGGCATTTGGTTCACTTAGGAAGTCGTGCCAGCGGCGGAGCAGCTTTGATCATTCAGGAAGCGACAGCCGTTTCTCCGGAGGCAAGAATATCTCCTTCAGATCTTGGAATCTGGAAAGATGACCACATTCAAAAATTAAAACAGATCAACGAATTTATCGTTTCTCAAAACGCCGTTCCCGGAATTCAGCTGGCGCATGCCGGACGAAAAGCCAGTGTTTCGGCTCCGTGGGAAGGCAATAAAAAGTTAGATTTTGCCCAAGGCGGATGGCAGACGGTTTCTGCGAGTGCGATTCCGTATCACGATGATGAACCGTTTCTTCCGGAAGCTTTAGACCGAAACGGAATCCGAAAAGTAGTTTCAGATTTTAAAGCAGCAACCAGAAGGGCTGTTGAAGCGGGATATAAGGTTGTGGAAATTCATGGGGCACACGGTTATTTACTGCACCAGTTTTTATCGCCTTTAACGAATGTGAGAAACGACGAATACGGAGGAAGTTTTGAAAACAGAATCCGTTTTACTTTGGAAATTGTCGAAGCCGTTCAGTCGGAATGGCCGTCAGATTTGCCTTTATTCGTTCGAATTTCAGCAACAGACTGGGCAGAAGGCGGATGGAATCCCGAAGAATCTGCAAAGCTTTCGAAAATACTAAAAGATAAAGGAGTAGATTTAATTGATGTTTCATCGGGCGGATTGGTTTCGCAACAAAAAATTCAGATTGGTCCCGGTTATCAGGTTTCCTTTGCAGAGAAAATCAAAAAAGAAGCTGACATCTTAACCGGAGCGGTGGGATTGATTACAGAATCGCAACAAGCCGAAGATATTTTGAAAAACGGTCAGGCCGATTTGATTTTATTCGCCAGGGAATCACTAAGAAACCCGAACTTAGCTTTAGATTTCGCCAAAGAACTACACGACGATATTCAATGGCCAAAACAATACGAACGCGCTAAGATTTAATTTTTTTTTGCCACAGATTACACAGATTAAAATGATTTAAAAACAAGTTGCCACGAATTTCACGAATTTTCACGAATTTTTATCCAGTTTTAGAGCAATTTAATTCGTGGAAATTCGTGCAATTAGTGGCAAAAAAAAAATCTTTCCAATCACAATAATCTGTGGCAAAAAAAATCTTTTCCATCATATAATCCGTGAAAAAAAACGAAACGAAAATGCAAAAAATAAAAACAGCACTATTATCATACGGAATGTCGGGCAAAGTTTTTCACGCCCCGTTTTTAAACCTTCATTCGGGATTTGAATTATTAGGTTCCTGGGAAAGAAGCAAAAAACTCATTCAGGAAGATTATCCTAACGTAAAAAGTTACCCATCTATTGACGAATTATTAGCCGATGACGTCGATTTGGTCATCGTAAATACCCCGGTTGGTACGCATTACGAATATGCAAAAAAAGTATTACTGGCCGGAAAACATGCCGTTGTAGAAAAAGCGTTTACCACTACTGTGGCCGAAGCCGAGGAACTGGCAAAAATTGCGACAGACAAAGGACTGAAGTTGGCCGTTTTCCAGAACCGACGTTGGGACAGTGATTTTAAGACCGTTCAAAAAATAATTAGCGATGGAGTTTTAGGAGATTTGATCGAAGCCGAATTTCACTTTGACAGATACAATCCGTTACTGAGTCCGAAAGCACATAAAGAAACCGTAAATGACGGCGCCGGAATTCTGAAGGATTTGGGACCTCATTTAATCGATCAGGCTCTTGCTTTGTTTGGCTCGCCGAAAGCCGTTTTTGGGGATATCAGAGTGACCCGGGAAAATTCTCTAGTAGACGACTGGATCGATTTGGTATTGATTTACACTGATTTCAGAGTGCGTTTAAAAGCAAGTTTCTTTGTCAGGGAAGCCAATCCTGCCTATACCCTTCACGGAAAAAAAGGTTCTTTCCTCAAACCCCGCGGTGATGTTCAGGAAGACGATTTAAAACTCGGAAAAAAACCGGATTCAGCATCCTGGGGAACAGAATCGGAAAGTTTGCAGGGGCTTTTGCATACCGAAATCAACGGAAAAGAAGTGCGTGAAAAAGTACCAACACTTCAGGGAAATTATTTTTCATTTTTTGATGGTGTTTACGAATCAATTGCAAATAATAAAATAGAACCGGTTACGGCACAAGACGGTGTAAAAGTAATGCAGATTATCGAAGCCGCTATTGCTAGTGCTGCGCAGCAAGAGGTTATCGTTCTTTAGCTGTTTTTTGCCCGCAGATTTGGCGGATTATGCGGATTAACACAGATTTTCGAACCCTTTTTATGCGTGATCCTGATCACTTTGGATTGGTAAAAAACTTTGAATATTACGATTAAAAGTTTGCCCGCAGATTTTGCAGATTATGCGGATCGACACAGATTTTAAATTCATTAATTATGTGATTTCGATAGCTATCGAAAAGGCAAAAAATAAAACCAGTGAAAACCCGCCTAACCCTTAAAACCCGTGCCCCAATACCTTTTTTGTTTCATTAAGCGTACAATTTACAAACAATAACGTTATAAATCAGGGAACCGGAAGGGTTTGGTAGTCTGTAAAGTAGCTTTTTAGTACTTTTGCCACACAAACATTAAACGCATTATTTTGATCAATTTCAATCCATTATCATTCTTTCAGGCCAAAGGAAAAATTAAGAAAGTCTATAGAGAGGCAAAAGCTTCTTATTTAAACCGAATTCGTTTTGCTGTCGGAATGTTTTATTTTGGAATGGGTTTAAGTTTTGCCACCTGGGCCAGCCGGATTCCGGATATTAAAACCGACCTTCACCTCACCGAAGGAGATTTAGGATCTATACTTTTTGCATTGCCCGTAGGTCAGTTGGTGATTATGCCTTTTTCAGGAAAAATGGTCACCAAATTCGGAAGCCATCGTATCCTGATTTTCTCGCTGATCATGTATGTTTTATGCCTTACCAATCTTGGTTTGGCAACGACCGTTTTACAATTATCGTTAGGCTTGTTTTTGTTCGGGTTGTTTGGAAACTTAGCCAACATTGCCGTCAATACACAAGGCGTTTATACCGAAGTTCTTTTCAAAAAAACAATCATGTCGTCTTTTCACGGAATGTGGAGCTTTGCCGGATTTACAGGGGCTTTGGTAGGTTTAGGCATGTTAGCCTTAAAGTTAAGTCCGCTGCACCATTTTTTAATTGTGGGTGGGATTGTACTAATTATGGTGGCCTTTAATTTTAAATTTCTGGTGAGGGCCAAAGAGAAAATTAAAGTAAAAACCGGAGAAAAGAAAAAGCTGTTTGTGAAACCAGACAGCGCATTAATCTGGCTGGGCGTGATTGGTTTTTGCAGCATGGCCAGCGAAGGGGTTATGTTTGACTGGAGCGGAGTCTACTTTAAAGATGTTGTCGAGGCACCGGGACCATTAGTGGTTTTAGGGTACACCTCCTTCATGATTATGATGGCGGGCGGACGATTTTTAGGAGACCGAATGATCAATAAATTTGGCCGTGAACGTGTTATGCAAATCAGCGGTGTGATGATTTCTGCCGGACTTTTTACCGCCGTTTTTCTTCCTTACCTCATACCTTGTACCATTGCTTTTATGTTTGTTGGGCTGGGAGTGGCTACGATTGTTCCAACCGTTTACAGTATGGCCGGAAAAAATCCGACAGTGCCGCCCGGAGAAGCTTTGACGATAGTTTCCAGCGTTAGTTTTCTTGGTTTTTTAATGGGACCTCCGGTAATCGGACACATTGCCCAAAACTTCGGACTTCAGTTTTCTTTTGCTTTTATCGGAATCTTTGGCGTTCTGATTGCCTTTATGGTTTCTAAAATCAGAACTACTTAATTAAGCATCTTTTTCGAAGATTGTATTGCACACGATACGATCTCATAACGAAATCAGATTAGTGTAAATTGGTATGGATTTAGAATTCTTTATTCACTTCTAAAATAAAATAGTAAGAAAAGTATTATTTTAATTAATAATGTTATCTTTGAAGCGCGAATACTTGTTCGGCCATTTTATAATACCTTTTTTCCAAAGACCAATTTTATCCTTTGATGTAAGGATTGAATGTTTGCTTTTTTAAACATTTTAATCCCAAACTATTTATCAAAGTTAATTGGTGTTATTCATGAGAAAAAAGTACGTATTGTTTTTTATTTTGCTGCCTTTTGGACTTGCTTTTGCACAAAAGGAAATTTCCATTTCAGGAATCGTAATTGATGCAAAAACACAAAACCCTTTAGAGAATGTTGTCGTAAGCATTCAGAATTCTGCTGTCACGCAGCTTACCGGAGCAAACGGGAAATTTGTATTGTACTCTTCCCTCAAAGGAGAGCAGTTGCTTCTGGTGCACAGTCAGGGATATAAAGATTTGCTGATGAAAATAAATATCTACGCCAACCTTACTTTAGGGATTTTACAATTAGAAGATACTTTTACAGATGAGGTTCAGGGCACCTTAATTACCCTGCTGGAAAGTGATTTATCTGATGATAACAGTTCCAGCGAAATGACTTCAGGTCTTTTACAATCGGCAAAAGACGCATTTTTTCAGGCCTCCGCTTTTAGTTGGGGACAGGCCCGGTTTAAAGTACGTGGTCTGGACAGCGAAAACGGGACCATGATGCTGAATGGAATGCCCATGAATAAAATTTTCGACGGAAGGCCGCAATGGGGCAACTGGGGAGGATTAAATGATGTACTTCGAAATCAGGAATTTTCTATTGGAGGTGCAGCTTCGCTTTATAGTTTTGGAGGGATTTTGGGCACGCAGCAAATTTACACGCGGGCCTCCTTATATAGAAAAGGTGAACGTCTTTCTTTCTCCGGAAGCAATACAACGTACAATTGGCGGGCTATAGGAACCTATGCTTCAGGCATGAATTCTTCCGGCTGGGCGTATGTCGTTTCAGGGGGGAAACGCATCGGAAATGAAGGTTATTTTGAAGGAACAAATTTCGATGGGGAATCTTTTTTTCTAAGTATCGAAAAGAACGTAAACAAACGGCACTCGATTAATTTTACAGGATTTTATACGCCAAATTCCCGTGGAAAAAACTCCGCCAATACAGCTGAAGTTACTCAATTGACAAATGGAAAATACAATTCCTACTGGGGCTGGCAAAACGGGAAAAAACGAAACGCGAGAGTAAAAAATATCGAAGAACCGCTTTTAATGCTGAACCATTATTTTAAAATAAATGAAAAAGCAAACCTGAATTCGGGCATGATGTACCAGTTTGGGAAAACAGGAAACAGCAATATCGATTATCAGAATACACCAAGTCCGGATCCTGTTTATTATCGAAAGTTGCCCAGTTATTTCAGCTCTATGTATGCGGCTGACAAAGGAGGATTTTCCGGAGACTTTACGCCTGACCATTAAAATGCCGAAAAAAGTAAAGAATTGTTTTTGAAGAATCCTCAGATTAATTGGGAAGAAATTTATCGTGCCAATCAGAAACCCATAACAAATGCCGAAGGAATAATCACGGGATACGGGCCGGTACAAAGTTATTATGTTTTGTACGAAGACCGAACGGACGACAAGACATTTGCGGCAAATTCAAACCTAAATATCCAACTCACAGAAAACAGTGCTTTTGACGGCGGAATTACTTTTCGGAATTTAAAAGCACATCATTTTCAGCATCTTTTAGATTTACTGGGAGGGGAATATTTTATGGATATTGATGCTTTTTACAGTGGTAATCAGGCACAATCTGATTTGCGAAATCCAAACCGGCAGGTAAAAGTGGGGGATTACTATGGCTACAACTATAATCTTCTGGCAACCACTGTTGATGCTTTTACACAATTTAAATTCAATTATAAAAAAACGGAGTTTTACCTGTCACAATCGTATTCCGTATCGGATTATCAAAGGGAAGGATTGTATCAAAACGGAATTTATCAAACTACTTCACTGGGTAAAAGCCAAAAAGTAAATTTTGAAAACTTTGGCTTCAAAGGCGGATTTGCGTATAAGATTTCAGGAAGGCGATGGCTGTTTTTTAATGGAATGTATCTGACAAGGGCACCTTCACTTCGCAATACTTTTTCGAATTCAAGGCTCAATAACGCTATTGTGAACGGAATTGAAAATGAAAACATAAGCAGCGCAGAAGGAAATTATGTATATCGTTCGCCTACGCTTAAAATCAGGACAACACTTTATTACAGTCTGATAAAAAACACTACTAAAACCTCTTTTTTTTATGCCGAAGGAATTTTTGATAAAGGTGCCGGATATAATAATACGGATGCTTTTGTAAGTCAGACCTTAACGAATCTGGACAAGAAAAATATCGGAACTGAACTTAGTTTTGAATATCAGATTTCGGCAACATTGAAAACGAGTTTATCTGCAGCATACGGCCATTATAGCTACAGCAGTAACCCAAATGTATCGATCACCAATGATGCCAATGCTGCAAAAACGAATGCACAGGCCACTTTTGATTTTGGAGAATCCCGTCTTAAAAATTACAAACAGCCGGGAATGCCACAACAGGCTTACTCACTGGGTCTGGAATACAGGGATCCTAAATTCTGGTGGTTAGGTGCTAATATTAATTATCTAACAGATAATTATATAGATGTTTCGCCCATCGCAAGAACGAATCGGTTTTACATCAATTCAAAAAATGGTTTAGCTTTTCCGGAAGCCACCGAAGAAAGGGCTAATGAATTATTAAGGCAGGAAAAATTCAATCCCGTTTCCTTATTAAATGTCACGGGAGGAAAATCCTGGCGGGTTTTTGGAAAATATGTTGGGTTTTTTGCCAGTATAAATAATGTTTTTGATTCCTATTACAAAACAGGTGGTTTTGAACAGGCAAGAAATGCCAATTTTAGGGCACTTAATCAGGATGTTTCCAGCGGAACCCCATCATTTGGCCCCAAATATTTTTATGGCTACGGAAGGACTTATTTCGTAAACCTTAGTATCACTTTATAAAACTTAAAAACAGATTATATTATGAGAAATATATATTTAAGCGCTTTTCTAGCCATACAATTATATCTGTTTTGTGCGTGCAGCACGGAAATTGAAATGCCTAAATTGGGTTGTGAGCAGGCGAACCTGTCTGTAAATCAGACCGTAGAAAAAGTAAAAAGTGTTTCCGGTTTAGTTCCGAAGCAGTACAATTATGATGATGTCATTGAAGGCTATGTGGTATCGTCAGATGAAGGAGGAAATTTCTTCAGGACAATTTCTTTTCAGACATTAGGGAACGAGCAATATCCTGCACAAGGATTTAGCGTTGCTGTTGATGCAGCGAATAGCTATGTAGATTTTTGTGTCGGAAACAGAGTCTACATAAAACTAAAAAATCAATATACAGATCTCAGTTATGGTGCGTTAAGGATTGGCAGTTTGTATGCCAGTAATTCGGGTGAACCAACAATAGGCAGGGTTTCACAAAATGATTATAAAAATGTACTGAATGCTTCTTGCGTGGTGGTGGATGAAAACCAGTTAGCTCAGTCTCTTTCGATTGAAGAAGCTTTAAACGAAAACAAGTTAAACACGTTAGTAGACCTTAAAGACGTACAATTTACAGAGGCGGCAATTGGCCGTCATTACTTTGAAGAATCCAACGCTATTGGCGGTGCAACCAATTGGAACCTGACAGACAAGACGGGAAATCAAATTATTTTCAGGACCAGTAGTTTTGCCAATTTTGCAGCCGGTATCGTACCTGACGGGAGTGGAAAAGTACGTGGAGTGATCACAAAATTCGGATCCGATTATCAACTAGTCGCCCGATTTGAAAGCGATGTTAGGATGGAAGGCAAAAGAAGTGCGCCTTTCTTTTCGGAGGATTTTCAATCGGTAAAAAACAATGTGAATTTTAATCTTCCGGGCTGGGGCAATATCGTAGAAAAAGCTTCTAAATTATGGAAAAGTATGGTGTACGGAGGGAATGGTTATGCCGAATTTAATACCACCAGCACCACCGCTGCCGAAAATATTGCCTGGCTTGTTTCTCCTAAAATTGATATGGAATCCTATAAAAATGCTGTGCTGTCTTTTAGAAGTGCCCAACATGACCTGAAAGTTGATTCCCCGCTGAATGCATTGGAAATTTATGTCTCAGAAAATTTTGACGGTTCAAACATAAAGAAAGCCCAATGGACAAAATTAACTGCAAAGATTGCCACACAGTCAACGCCTTCCCGTCAGTTTATAAGTTCGGGAGCGATAGATTTGTCGCCTTATTCCGGAAAGATCAATATTGCCTTTAAATATATCGGTTCCGGAAAAGACAAAACCTTAAACGGCGCTTTTATGATTGATGATGTAAAAATTTATGGAGAGAAATAGGGGCAACTTTTTTTAAAAATTAAATTAAAGTATTGGTTTTTAGAGTATTATTTAAAAATAAATAGTTTTTAAGCCTTAAACTGTTAAAATTTAATTGGATTTTGTATTTTGGTCGTCCCAAATCGATACAAATACCATGAAAAAAATCTACTTAATTGCCATCCTAATGATGGTGTTTCCATGTTTAGTACATAGCCAGGACGCTCCCCCTGTCCGATTAAAACAGATCAACATTGTAAAGACAAATTACCAAAATTACAAGGATGGTGAAATTGTAAATAAAACAGTCGTTTTTAGTGAAGGAAAAATACAAACGATTACTACTTCTGATGTTATTCAGAAATTCTTTTACAACAAAAACGGTTTACTGGATATGACCGTAAAAGAAAAAGTTGGAAGCGACTGGAAAGAAGTGATTAATTATACGTATGATGCCGATAACAACATTACAAAATTCGTAAACAAATATCATGAGGGTAATGATTACATTACCAAAACGGTAACTTTTACTTACGAAGGAGCGCGAATAAAAGCAATCACGAAAAAAAGTACAAACCACCAGAATATTGTGGATGACATTGAATACATTGTTGAAAATGGTATCATTGTAAGACGTACTTCACGCGATAGAAACAAACAGATCATCGGTAAAATAGAATACGTTTATGTAAATGATAATGTGTCTAAACATAAAGGTTTAGTTGGAGATAAAATCTCTAAAACCTATACGTACGATGATAAAAAATCGGTTGAATCCTTAATCGTTCAGAATCTTTTTGGAGACAACTACAAAATAATCGTACCTATGATTTCGTATCATGAGGATGAATTTACTTTTGAGACGATTTCTTATAATAACGAAATGAATTTCAGCCCTTCTTCGACAGCTTTGGTAGCGGTGAGCCGAAAATATAAATACAATAAATTAAATTATCCAATATCCTGTTCTCAGCTTGAAGAAAACGGTATTGTAAAAACAGAGAAGACTTTTATTTACGAATAAAGACTTATACTATATTTTTTTTGTCCTTTAGAAATTAAAATCCTAATTTCTAAAGGACTTATTCTTTTTAAATAAAGAAGATAATTTCCCAAATGGAACTTAAAAATTAAATTCTATAAGGGTAGTAGCTCACAAATCATTAAATTTGCACCTTATTCAAAGCTATGTTAGAAAAAGAAGTTATAAATTTTGAGAGAACGGCCATTGTTGGTATCGTAACTCAAAATCAAAGTGAGGAAAAACTAAACGAATATCTGGACGAATTAGAGTTTTTGACTTTTACCGCAGGAGGGGAAGTGATTAAACGTTTTTCGCAAAAAATGGAACGCCCTAACCCGAAGACTTTTGTCGGAACAGGTAAGATAGAAGAAATTAATCTTTTTGTAAAAGAACACGAAATATCAACTTTAATTTTTGATGATGAATTATCGCCATCTCAACAAAAGAATATTTCGAAAATTATAGACTGCAAGATCTTAGACAGAACCAATCTGATTCTGGATATTTTTGCGCAGCGTGCTGAAACTTCTTATGCAAGAACTCAGGTAGAATTGGCGCAGTGTATCTATTTGTTGCCAAGACTATCCGGTTTGTGGACACACCTTGAACGCCAGAAAGGTGGTATTGGTATGCGTGGTCCCGGTGAAACGGAGATTGAGACAGACAGACGTATTGTACGTGACAGAATTGCGTTGTTGAAAGACAAAATCAAAACCATCGATAAGCAGATGGGAATTCAGCGTAGTAATCGCGGAGCAATGGTACGTGTGGCGCTGGTAGGTTATACCAACGTTGGAAAATCGACTTTGATGAATGCTGTTGGTAAAAGCGATGTTTTCGTAGAGAATAAATTATTTGCAACGCTGGATACAACGGTTCGTAAAGTAGTGATTAAAAACCTGCCATTCTTACTTTCTGACACGGTAGGTTTTATTAGAAAATTACCAACACAATTGGTGGATTCTTTCAAAAGTACACTGGATGAGGTTCGTGAAGCCGATTTATTGCTGCATGTGGTGGATATATCACATGCTGATTTCGAAGATCACATTGAATCTGTAAATCAGACGTTATTAGAGATCAAAAGTAATGACAAACCAACTATTATGGTTTTCAATAAAATTGATGCTTACAAACACCTGACGATCGATGAGGATGATCTGATTACCGAAAAGACCAGAAGACATTATACGCTTGAGGAATGGAAACAAACCTGGATGAGTAATGTAGGTCAGGATAAAGCGTTATTTATTTCGGCAACCCAAAAAGAAAATTTCGAGGAATTTAGAGAAACTGTTTATGAAGCTGTTCGCCAGATTCATATCACAAGATTTCCGTATAATAAATTTTTGTATCCGGACTATAAGGATGCAATTGAGAAAGAAGAAGAACAAGATGAGGAATAAATAAAAGTTGTACCGCAAAGAACGCAAAGATTATATCAACTTATCTTTATAAACACAAAGTTCGCAAAGCTTTATCTAGGATTTAGCTTTGCGAACTTTGCGCTTTTTATAGAACCAGATATTAAGATCCATGCGTTCTTTGCGGTAAAAAAATAATAATCGGTTTTCCTTTGTAAATTAGAATCCGAAATTAACTCCCAAACCAAAAACTTCTCTCGTTTGAAATCCCTGAAAAGCATTATCGTCATAAATAGCCTGGAAGGCTAAATTGGCGGACAGGAATTTGTTTACTTTCATCACAATATTCAGCGAGTAATTAATGTCTACATTCTTTGGATCTTCTAAATAATTAGAATATAAATTCAGACTGTTTTCTGCCGTTACATTGGTCATAATGGCAAGTTTGTAATACACAGAAGCATAAAAACCAAGCTCATAACGTATGGTTTTGTTGGCATCTACGCCAAAATAAGCGCCGTCAACATAAGGCAACCCTGTTCCCTGATCGATTCCTGAAGTATAGGCACCGTCTACAAAAGTGAATTTTGAGGTTAGAGGGGCAAAGTTTATTTTCAGATTATCATCTTTAGACCAGTAAAGACCGGGGCCTGTTGTAAGATAACCGGGCGACATAAATTGGGTGTTTTCTGTACGGATCTCTTTTCCATTTTCATCTTTGCTATAAAGGTAACCCGTCGAGAATTGTGTTCTGAAATTTAGAAAGAAAGAATAATACCATTCGCCAAAAGCTTTTTTACCAACGATTGAATTGAACTCCAGACGGTCATCGGTCTTTTTTCCGAAATCAGCATTTTTGGTTTGCAAAATACCATAAGAAGCCAGAATTTTATTATCCCAGGTAATGTCGTCCTTTTTGTAATTGAAGTCGTAGTTGATTCCTAAAGTTCCGGAGAAACTGTCTTCCCCTCCTGCGAGCCAGTTATTAAAACTGGATTGATTGAGTAAAAGAGAGACAATTCCTTTTGCTTTCCAGCCTTCATCTTCAATCGTGTCATTTATATTTTTTACGGCTTTTTCAGTATTTTGAACTAATTCTTTTTCGGAATTTTGTGCCTGAACAAAAGTAAGATTTGCTAAAACGAAGAGTAATAAGAATATCTTTCTCATAGTATTTAGTTTAAAGTGTAATAACAAATATACTAAAAACCGTCAGATTCTGTAGGATTATTGGTGCTTAAAGCGCGTTATTTCTTAGGTTCCTTGTATAAAGGTACTGCAGAACAAGCCTCTCCATACATAATGCTTCTTGCAAAAGGCTGCAGATAGGTTGTCGCTAAAATATAAGCACGCACAGGAACGGGTTTTTTAGAGCAGCCTTTTACAATAACAGGTTTGTTCTTGTAGGCTGAGTAATCAATCTTACTTAGGATGTCCTCGTATAAACTTCCGTTTAAATCATCAATTGTTCCGTTGACAGTTTTTTTGGCATAAGGCGCCAGTTGAATGGCAACCAACAGTAAAGCCCAGGCCGGAATAATAGCATCGGTACTGCAGTTAACGGCAACATACTGATCCTGATACTGCGACCAGTCGTGATTTTTTAAATGCTCCCTGAAGTCTTTTTCTTTTAATAAAAAACCTTCCAAAAGCCATTGTGAAATGTCAAGCTGCACACGCATTCCGTTAGGGTAGTAATCTTCAAGATCAAAGACTTCCAGTGCACTATTGGCCACTTTGTTGATTATTTCTTCCATATGAAAAAGTTAGTTTCAGGTTTAAAGTTTCAGGTTTAAAGTTGCGTAACCTGAAACTTTAAACCTGAAACAAATTTTATTAAAGCATTCCTAATTCTAATTTTGCCTCTTCGCTCATTAAGTCTTTACTCCATGGCGGATCAAAAGTAATTTCTACATCAACATCTTTGATGTGTTCGATTGTTTTTACTTTTTCTTCTACTTCTCTTGGCAAACTTTCTGCTACCGGACAGTTTGGAGAGGTTAACGTCATCAGGATTTTTACTTCGTAATCTGTATTTACCATTACGTCATAAATCAGTCCTAATTCGTAAATATCTACAGGGATCTCAGGGTCGTAAATTCCTTTTAAAACTTTTACGATTGATTCTCCTAATTCGTTTGTGTCTATTTCTTGTTCCATTTTATTGTTTTTGTTTTTTTACCATATAAGTGATGTAAGTTCATTTAAGTATGGTATGTGTAATTTTTTTTCCTTACCATATAAGTGATATAAGTTCATTTAAGTACGTGTTTATTATTTTTGTTTTTCATCGTATAAAAACATAAGCGTTCCAGCTTATATGTACTTATATCACCTATATGGTTTAATCTAATCTTCTAACCAACGATACAATTCGTTGACGTATGTTTTTTGACCTTCGTGATAAATATTCGTGACGTTAAAATTTATCATGAGTCCTATTGGTGAATTTAAAAGTTTCATATATGACATTAGCTTAGCGATGTGAATTGGTATAATTTGATTTACCGATTTTAATTCGAGGACTAAACAGTCTTCAATAAATAAATCACATCTTAAATCCGACTCTAATTCTAAACCTTTATATTCAATAGGAATTATTAACTCGGATTTAAAACTAATATGTCTTAGAGATAATTCCTTAATCATGCATTTATGATAAATACTTTCTAAAAGTCCCGGCCCAATATTTTTATGAACTTCAATTGCTGCTCCATTAACATGATATATTAAATCAGCTAAATATTTCTTTCTTATCATCTGCTTTTTTAGCAATAATAAGAAATAAAAGAAAGATAAAACTTACTTTTTTAAAATATTTTTTTTGCCCAGTAAATTATTCACGTTCCAATTATATGAACTTACATAACTTATATGGTTCCCTAGTTGTTTTTGGCATTAAAAGCCAAAGCGTACATTTTAATATTTTTTATCATCGACACTAATCCGTTTGCACGGGTTGCCGATAAATGTTCTTTTAATCCGATTTCATCAATAAAAGCCGTGTCTGCTTCCAGAATATCTTTTGCCTTCTGATTCGAAAAAGTACGGATTAAAATAGCAATGATCCCTTTCGTTAAAATGGCATCGCTGTCTGCGGTAAATACAATTTTATCGTCAGTTTGTTCGCCTTGCAGCCAGACTTTGGACTGACATCCTTTAATTAAATTGTTGTCCGTTTTGTATTCTTCTTTTATTAACGGCATACTTTTTCCCAGCTCGATGATGTATTCGTAACGTTGCATCCAGTCATCAAACATTGAAAACTCATCAATTATCTCGTTTTGAATTTCTTTTATTGTCATAATTATTCTTTAGCAAAATCTACCAATAAGTTGACCAGTTTTTCTATTTCCTTTGGAGGGAAACCATTGTCAAATCCTTTTGTTTCGTAGGTTTTTCCGTTTGAAGTTATTTTTAAATTTCCGATGGCAGCACCATCGTAAAAACGTTTTTCTGTCGGGGCTTTCAGGTTTGGGATGCTTTCTAAATTCACTTTTTCGAATTCAGCAACAATTTTGTTCCATTTGGAAGCCTCTATTTTAGTTTTAACAGCTTCATCGTTTCTGCCATTTGTAACAGAGACAGATTCGTTTTGAACAAGTATCTTTTTATAAAGGCCTCTTGAAACAGCTGAATATTCAATTTCTGTTGTTGTCATGTCTGTTTTTTTTTGGCTTGAACAACCAGTTACAATAAAGACAGTTAAAAGTAATAAAGATACTATTCGCATAAGTTTGTTTTTTTTTAGCTTAACATTGTTTTTGCTTTTTTGACGGCTTCTACCATCAGATCAATTTCCTCTTTAGTATTGTAAAAAGAAAAAGAAGCACGAATCGTTCCGGGAATACAAAAGAAATTCATAATAGGCTGTGCGCAATGGTGTCCGGTTCTCACTGCAATTCCTAATTTATCAATGATGGAACCAATATCGTAAGGATGTATTCCGTCAATATTAAACGAAACTACTGACGCTTTATTCTTGCCAGTTCCGTAAATTTTCAGCCCTTCAATTTCTAATAAACTTTTTGTGGCATGGGCTAATAATTCTTCTTCCTGCTTTTGGATATTTTCAAAACCAACACTATTCAAATAATCAATCGCAGTCCCCAATACAATTCCGCCGGCAATATTTGGGGTTCCGGCCTCAAATTTATGCGGTAGATCCGCATAGGTTGTTTTTTCGAAAGTAACCTCTTTAATCATTTCACCACCACCCTGATAGGGGGGGAGTTTGTTTAGCCACGCTTCTTTTCCGTATAAAATTCCAGTACCTGTCGGACCGCACATTTTATGTCCGGAGAAAGCATAAAAATCACAATCTAAGTCCTGAACGTCCGGTTTTAAATGCGGAACAGCCTGTGCACCATCAATCAAAACAGCCGCGCCGACAGCATGTGCTTTTTCGATCATGTATTTAACAGGATTGATGATTCCCAAAGCATTTGAAATATGGTTGACCGTAACCACTTTTGTCTTTTCGGAAAGAAGTGCCTCGTAGGCTTCCATAATCAATTCGCCGTCTTCGTTCATCGGAATGACTCTCAGTACAGCTCCAGTTTTTTCACATAACATCTGCCATGGCACAATATTACTGTGATGTTCTAAAGACGAAACAATTACTTCGTCACCCGGTTTTAAAATCGAAGCGAAACCATTGGTCACTAAATTGATTCCGTGTGTAGTTCCGGAAGTAAAAAGGACTTCGTGTGCGAATTTAGCATTTATATGGTGCTGTACCTTGCTACGGGAAATCTCGTAGGCATCGGTAGCCAATTGACTTAAAGTATGAACGCCACGGTGAATATTGGCGTTTATTTCCTGATAATATTTCGCGATAGCATCAATCACAATTTGTGGTTTTTGCGAAGTGGCACCGTTGTCGAAATATACTAAGGGTTTTCCGTTTACAGTTTGTGAAAGTATCGGAAATTCAGCTCTTATTTTTTGAATATCTAGCATGTCTTATTTAGAAAAAATCTATTTACAAAAGTACTAAAACTAAATTGTTTTATGCGGCTATTCTATAATTTCCTTTTATGACGCTATCAGGGGAAAGCTGAAATGTTGATTTTTCAGTTTTTAATCCGGATTTGTGAATATTCGGGATTGTATTTCTAAAGTGAGTTGTAATAACATGCGTATAAATTAATTATATTGCAGGAAAAAGCTGAAAAATTATGAAAAAAATCCTCAAACTGCTTGCACTTGTTGTAGTTATTGCCTTTTTATATTTTGGATTTACTACTTATCCAAAACTTGACCTGATTTCCGGGTTTTCTGCCAAAAGTGTGGCTTCGGGACATTTTCTGGATCATCGGCCGCTGGATTTAATTCAAAAAACGGACAATGATATCAAAATGATCGATTTGGCTTCCAACTCGATTGATGAAGCAGGAAAGTTTGCAATGTCAAATGTGTACGGATTAAAAGAGCGCAAAGCAATTTATCGGGAAGGTTTGGGTGTCACGTTAATTAATGATGATTTTGATATTTCCAAGCCTTACCTGCTGCCAAAAAGAACAAAATCAAAAGCATTGCCTTTTCCTTATGGAAATATGGATCCGGTGGACACCCTTTTTTCGAATGTGGATTATTTAAAATTAAAAAAAGCGGTTGATGCTTCGTTTGATAAAAACGCAGGAAAAACAAAACGTACCCGGGCAGTTGTCGTTTTGTATAAAAATAAACTGATAGCCGAAAAATACGATACAGGTTTTACAAAAGACAGCAAAATTCTAGGCTGGTCCATGACAAAAAGTATTACCAGTTCGGCTTTTGGAGTTTTGGCCAAACAGGGTAAAATTGATATTTATAAACCGGTTTCAATTGCGGAGTGGCAAAAAGACGATCGTAAAAATATTACGATAAACGATTTATTGCACATGAATTCCGGTTTGGAATGGGAGGAGAATTACAGTACTATTTGTGATGCGACAAAAATGCTTTTTCAGGCAGAAGACATGGGAAAAGTACAAATGGATAAACCGGCACAATTTAAACCCGATACACATTGGAATTATTCTTCCGGAACTACAAATTTATTGTCCAGGATTCTAAAAAGTCAATTTAAAACGCAACAGGAATATCTTGATTTCTGGTACAGCGCCGTCATCGATAAGATCGGAATGAACTCTATGATTGTGGAACAGGATATGTCAGGAACATTTGTGGGTTCTTCGTACGCATGGGCAACAGCACGCGACTGGTCTAAATTTGGACTTTTATACCTTAATAAAGGAAACTGGAACGGAGAACAAATTCTGGATGAAAGCTGGGTAAAATATACCGCAACACCAACCAATACTTCTGAAGGGAAATACGGAGCTCATTTCTGGTTAAATGCCGGAGGAAAATTCCCCGATGTGCCACGTGATATGTATTATTGCAGCGGATACCAGGGGCAGATGGTAGCGATTATTCCGTCTCTGGATATGGTTATTGTGAGAATGGGATTGAAAGAGGCGGATCAGGGATTTGATTTTAATGGATTTTTGAAGGGGATAATTTCTTCTGTAAAAAAGTAAATTTAACCGCAAAGAACGCTAGGTAAAAAGCGCAAAGTCCGCAAAGTTTATATAAAAAACTTTGCGGACTTTGCGTAAATCTTTGCGAACCTTGCGGTTAAGCTATTACAAATCGAACCCTAAATTAACGCCTAATTTCATGGCGATAATTTTAGTAATTCGTTGTTTTAATTCCGGTATTTTAATGCTTTCGATAACGGCATTTGAAAACGCGTACATCAATAAAGCTTTTGCTTCTTTCTTTGGAATTCCGCGGGACTGCATGTAGAACATGGCAGTTTCATCCAATTGTCCGACAGTACATCCGTGAGAACATTTTACGTCATCAGCAAAAATTTCTAATTGAGGTTTTGCATTGATTGTCGCTTTATCACTCAATAAAATGTTGTTGCTTTTTTGGAAAGCGTTTGTTTTCTGAGCTTCTTTCTCTACGTAAACTTTTCCGTTGAAAACTCCTGTAGAGCGATCCGAGAAGATTCCTTTATAATCCTGGAAACTTTCGCAATTTGGTGTTGCGTGGTTTACCAGTGTATAATGGTCTACGTGTTGTTTTTCACCGATAATTGTGATTCCGTTTAGGGTACTTGTCAGTCTTTCTCCAAAATGGTAGAAGTTCAGGTTGTTACGTGTAATGTTTCCTCCGAAAGAGAACGTATGTACATAAACGTGGCTTTCCTGTTGTTGTGAAACGTAAGTGTTATCTACCAGGTTGGCTTCGCTGTTATCGTTTTGAATTTTGTAATAGTCAACAATAGCACGTTTCTGGGCAAAAATCTCTGTAACCGAATTGGTTAAAACCGGATTTTCATTCAGGCTTTGGTGGCGTTCGATAATCTGAACATGTGAATTTTCTCCAACAATAATCAGATTTCGGGGCTGAACCATTAGGGCAGCTTCATTTCCTGTGGAGAAATACATCACTTCAATAGGTTTGTCCGCTACTTTTTTCTGTGGAATATTGATAAAAGCCCCTTCACTTGCAAAAGCGGTATTCAGCGAAGTCAGACTTTCGTCTTTGCTTGCAATCTGATTGAAGTAGGTATCAATAACCATTTTATATTTTGGTTTGGTTAATGCCGATGACATTAAGCAAACGTCGATTCCGTCATGTGTCGTAGAAGACAAATGTGAACTGAAAACACCATCGATAAATACTAATTTGTAGGTATCGATTTCGTGTAAAAAGTATTTTTTTACCTGATTAAATTCAATTGCATTTTCCTGCTTCGGAAAAACCGTAAAGTCATTTTTTAGGATGGCGTTTAGCGATGTATATTTCCAGGCTTCTTCTTTTTTGGTTGGGAAACCTTTATTTTCGAAGTTTTTTAGGGCCTTCGTGCGTATGTCATGTAAATCTGAATGTACATCGACACGCTCTTCAAAAGCCATAAAAGACGATACTAATTTTTCTTTTAAATCCATTGTTCTTTTGTTTCCTTCGGTGTTTCAGGTTTCAAGTTTCAGGTTGACTGTTGGAACTTGTTACCTTTAAGATCCGTTTTTTTTGTTTCAGGTTTAAAGTTTCAGATTTTTTTACTGGAACTTATTTCCTTTGAAATCTTTTTTATTGAGATAGGTGATAAAGTTTTTTATTTTACCACTTAAATTTTCATAATCTGTTTTTAAAACTTCGAATTTTTGTTCTGAAATATATTCAAAATCAAAAACTCTATAAAGCTGAGATCTTGTTTCTCCGGCCGAACCTTTTGCAATTGATAAAAATTGTCGAAATTCTAAATTCCCATCTCTTTCAAAACCTTCGGTAATGTTATCCATTACGGATCCCGAAGAATCTTTTATCTGATTTTTAAATCTGAAATCTAATTTTAAATCTGTGTCGATTGAAATTAGATGAATTTCTTTTGCTAATCGTCGGGCTTCTTTCCAAATTTCTAAATCCTCAAATCGAGTTATTGTTGCCATAATTTCTTTT
This sequence comes from Flavobacterium cupreum, assembly GCF_003996965.1. Lineage (GTDB taxonomy): Bacteria > Bacteroidota > Bacteroidia > Flavobacteriales > Flavobacteriaceae > Flavobacterium > Flavobacterium cupreum. The sequence goes on from NZ_QWDM01000005.1 coordinate 268,801, forward strand.
CTTTGTTTTTAAGTTTAAACTTACAAAATGTAATCTAACTTAAAACTAAAAAAACATGAAACATGAAACAAAAATTTAGTTTTCTGCTTTAATCCAGTCGTATCCTTTTTCTTCCAGTTCGTAAGCCAGTTCTTTTCCGCCTGATTTTACGATTCTTCCGTTGTATAAAACGTGAACGAAATCCGGAACGATATAATCTAACAAACGTTGGTAGTGGGTGATAACGATAATCGCGTTTTTCTCGCTTTTCAATTTGTTCACTCCGTTAGCCACAATTCTTAAGGCATCAATGTCAAGGCCTGAATCGGTTTCGTCAAGGATGGCTAATTTTGGCTCTAACATGGCCATCTGAAAAATTTCGTTTCTTTTTTTCTCACCACCCGAAAAACCTTCGTTTAAAGAACGGGATAAAAATTTACGGTCGATTTCCAATAATTCAGATTTCTCACGAATTACCTTTAGCATTTCATTAGCCGGCATTTCTTCCTGACCGTTTGCTTTGCGGGTTTCGTTGATAGCCGTTTTCATGAAGTTCGTTACACTTACCCCCGGGATTTCTACCGGATATTGAAAAGAAAGGAAAACTCCTTTGTGTGCTCTTTCTTCCGGAGCTAAATCAGAAAGATCTTCCCCGTCAAGAAAAACCTGTCCGTCAGTAACTTCGTAGTTTTCGTTTCCGGCAATTACAGCCGAAAGTGTACTTTTTCCGGAACCGTTAGGTCCCATGATAGCGTGTACTTCGCCAGCTTTTACTTCTATGTTAATTCCTTTAAGGATTTCTTTATCACCAATTGAGGCGTGAAGGTTTTTTATTGATAACATTGTTTTTTTTTATTTTATATAAATGTCAATTCTATTTTTGTTGTCTGGTTCAGGATGTTGGCATTAAAATGCGCGTGTCCTAAATATTCCATGCCTAAATAATCGGCTGATTTTTTGAACGGTATGTAAAAGCTCTCTTCAATTTCGTTATCATGTGAATTCGATATCACAGCAATTTTCTTTCCTCTGAGTTTTCTTCCGGTTTCTTTTTCAATTCGGATTAAATCTGAAATACGATCAAAGAAAACTTTCATAATGCCACTCATATTATACCAGTATATAGGAGTAGCAAAAATCAAAGTATCATACTTTTCGAGTATTCCTCTTATCAAAGGCAAAAAATCATCATCTATGTTTTTGCTTTCATAATCATAATAGGAAATCGTATAATCACTTAAATTAATTACCTCTATTCCATATTCTTTTGAAATTTCGTCCACAATTTTTGTTGTGTTCCCATTTTTCCGGGAGGAACCTAAAATGATTACTTTTCTATTTTCCATTAAAACTTATTCGTAATGTCCTTTCAAAGAAAGAAGATTTAGGATTTCAATTGTATTTTCATCTATGATTTCATAGACCAATCTATGTTCTCTGTCAATTCGTCTTGACCAAACTCCGGTAAGATTATATTTTAAGGCCTCAGGTTTTCCAATTCCATCAAAAGGATGTAACTGAATGTCTTCAATTAATGCACTAATTTTTTTAAGAATATTTTTATTTCCAGATTTGACCCAGAAATCTAAATCTTTCTTAGCTTTAGGAGTAAATATTACCTGCATAAAGCTTGTATTTCCTCCATTGTCATTTTAATGCCTTTCCCTTCCTTTATATCTTTTCGACCCTGTAAAATCTCTTTTACAAATTCTGGATTATATGGTTTTTCTTTCTCTTCAACAATTTCAAAACCAAGAGATTTAGCCAGGGATTGAAAAACTGGAAAATCTTTTTTCTTTACATTTTTTAAGATGATATCCATAATTATTGTTTTTAATTATCCAACAGATCCTTCAAGAGAAATCTCTAATAATTTTTGAGCTTCAACCGCAAATTCCATTGGGAGTTTGTTCAATACATCTTTACTGAAACCATTTACAATCAAGGCAATAGCTTTTTCAGTCGGAATACCTCTCTGGTTGCAATAAAAGACCTGATCTTCTCCAATTTTACTTGTAGTAGCTTCGTGTTCTATTTTAGCCGAAGGATTTTTGCTTTCGATATAAGGAAAGGTATGTGCCCCGCAATTGTTCCCCATTAATAACGAGTCACATTGCGAAAAGTTCCTTGCGTTTTCAGCTCTTGGACTGATCTGCACTAATCCACGGTAACTGTTTTGTGATTTACCGGCAGAGATACCTTTTGAAATAATGGTCGATTTAGTGTTTTTCCCTAAATGGATCATTTTAGTTCCGGTATCTGCTTGTTGGTGGTTATTGGTTACGGCGATAGAATAAAATTCCCCAACCGAATTATCTCCTTTTAATACACAGGAAGGATATTTCCAGGTTACAGCTGAACCTGTTTCAACCTGTGTCCATGAAATTTTAGCGTTTGTTTCGCATAAACCTCTTTTGGTAACGAAGTTGTAAACCCCGCCTTTTCCTTCTTTGTTTCCGGGGAACCAGTTCTGAACGGTAGAATATTTAATTTCAGCATCATCCATAGCGATTAATTCTACTACAGCAGCGTGCAATTGATTTTCATCGCGGCTTGGAGCCGTACAACCTTCCAGGTACGAAACATAACTTCCGGCATCAGCAATAACAAGGGTTCTTTCGAATTGCCCTGTTCCTGCCTGATTGATTCTGAAATAAGTCGAAAGTTCCATCGGGCAACGAACGCCTTTTGGAATATAGCAGAAACTTCCGTCAGAGAAAACCGCTGAGTTTAGGGCGGCATAGAAATTGTCTTTTTGAGGTACAACGCTTCCCAAATATTTACGGACTAATTCAGGATGCTCTTTGATAGCTTCAGAAATCGGACAGAAAATAATTCCTTTTTCTGCCAGTGTTTTTTTGAAAGTAGTAGCCACAGAAACAGAATCGACCACAATATCCATAGCGACATTGTTCATCATTTTTTGTTCATCGACAGAGATCCCTAATTTTTTGTACATCTCTAAAAGTTCCGGATCTACATCATCCAAAGTTTTGGACGGATCTACCTGTTTTGGAGCTGAATAATAAGAAATAGCCTGAAAATCCGGTTTTGTATAATGAACGTTTGCCCATTCCGGTTCGATCATTTCTTTCCAGGCACGAAAAGCCTCGATGCGCCAGTCGGTCATCCATTGAGGTTCTTCTTTTTTCAGAGAAATAGCGCGAACAATATCTTCGTTTAAACCAATAGGGAATGTTTCCGATTCGATATTAGTATAAAATCCGTATTCGTATTCTTTGGTTTCGAGTTCGATTTTTAAATCGTCTTCAGTGTATTTTGACATTTTTTTCTTTTTTAAAACGTTATAAGAAATTAGTTTTCTTAAGCGTTTAAATTTTTGCTTTTATAAATTCTTTTGATTTATAGAGAAAAAGATTCTCCACAACCACAGGTCCTGCTTGCATTTGGGTTATTAAACACAAAACCTTTTCCGTTTAATCCTCCGGAGAATTCAAGAATTGTCCCGGCTAAGTATAGAAATGATTTTTTTTCAACTGCAATTGTTATGTCGTTGTCTACAAATATTTTATCGTCGTCGCCTTTCGTTTTATCAAATTTTAAATCATATGACAAACCAGAGCATCCCCCGCTTTTCACCCCTACGCGTACGTAGTCCTGAGCGGCATCAAAACCATCATCTTTCATCAGGTCGATGATTTTCTTTTTGGCTGTATCAGAAACTTTTATCATTGTGTTTATGGTATTTATCTTTTCTGTTATTTTAAGCTGCATTTAAAATAGTAATGAAATTATTACATTTTAAAGTGCTGTCTTTCAATGTTGAAATGAAATTATCTGCAAAGATACGACTTAAAAACCTTTTTCCATAATGGTTCACATTATTATAACAAATGTTAAAATAGAGAGAAGTTATATAATAATTATACCAGCTGTTTTTTTATGTTCTTTTGTTAAGAGTTTTAAATGCGATTGATTTTTCACGGAAAAACCTGCGAAGGAGCAGTGATTCTGAATGCACAAGGTGAATTTTTGTATAACAAACAGCGATTTTTTCAATTTCTTCAGGAGATCCTGAGGAGCGCTTGTCAATAGGGTAGTTTTTTGCCACGAATTTCACGAATTTTCGCAAATTTTTTTATTTAAAAATTAATTCAATTTTATTTTATAGGGAGGTCTAAATGAATAGTAAAAATCTGGAAAATTGGCTGGCCTGTGCGCTATAACTTGTGTCCTGGCGGACTTTTTTTATTTCTTTTTTTGGCCGCACTAAGAAAGATTGCGTTTTTGAGGGTTAGTTTGTAGTATAAGGAAATCCAATTTCCTAGCTTTGTTTCCGTAATAGAAACTTAAGCTCATGAAACTTTACCCTATAGAATCCGGAAATTTTAAACTGGACGGAGGTGCGATGTTTGGTGTGGTTCCCAAAACCATCTGGAACAAAACCAATCCCGCCGATAACAACAATCTGATTGATATTGCGGCACGCTGTCTGCTCATTGAAGATGGAAATCGCCTCATTTTGATTGATACCGGAATGGGAGACAAACAATCAGAAAAGTTTTTTGGGTATTATTCGCTTTGGGGATCGCACTCGATAGACAAATCACTGGCGAAATATGGCTTTCAGAGAAATGATATTACCGATGTTTTTATGACACACCTTCATTTTGATCATTGTGGAGGAAGTGTGCAATGGAATGCTGGCAAAACAGGTTATGAACCCGCTTTCAAAAACGCCACATACTGGACTAACGAAAATCACTGGGAATGGGCAACCAAACCAAACGCGCGGGAAAAAGCATCCTTTTTAACCGAGAATATTCTACCGATGCAGGAAAGCGGCCAGCTGAATTTTATTCAAAGGCCCAATAATGATTATGGTTTTTCAGAAGAGTTGGGTTTTGAAATTTTCTACGTTGACGGCCATACCGAAAAACAGATGATTCCGCATATTAAGTATCAGGACAAAACCATTGTATTTTGTGCCGATTTACTGGCTACTGCCGGACACATTCCGCTGCCTTATGTGATGGGATATGATACGAGACCTTTGTTGACAATGCCGGAGAAATCAAAATTCCTAAATGCAGCTGCAGACCATAATTATTATTTGTTTCTGGAACATGATGCACACAACCAGATTATAACAGTAGAACATACCGAAAAAGGAGTTCGCTTAAAAGAGGTTTTTACTTGCGAAGAAATTTTGTAAAGAAATTTAAAACATAAAAAAGTCCCATTTTCATCGTTTTGAAAATGGGACTTTTTGTTTAAGGTGATATTATTTATTCCACAATAATCTTCTTCGCTGAAGAAGCATCCTGATTGATTAGGTATACATAATAAATTCCTTTTGGAAGTCCCGATAAGTTGATTGTATTACTACTATTAGCGGTGTCCAAAGTGAATGATTTTACCAGTTGTCCCAATGAATTGTACACGGTTGCTTTTTCTAAGGAAACATTGTCAATAGTTACCTCACCTTTTGTTGGGTTAGGATATACTACTGCATGATTGAACACAGAATCTGAAAGGCCTAATGAACAGCTGTCAGAATAGGAAGCAGCAGCATCTTTAAAGAATACACCGCTTGTGCTTGCAAATGAAGGGTTATCTACTGTAATACACTTCAAAGCAGTATTGCTAAACATGAATGCCGTGGTGAAATTAGTATTATTGCCGTTTTTAAGATTTAATGTCCCTAATGCATTTTCCGAAGCATTGATGTACACTAAACTGGTGTTTTTAGAAATATCTAAACTCTTAATTTTGTTTTTGTTGGCCTGTAAAGTAGTAAGGTTTTTATTCGCAGCTACATCAAGAGCGGTCAAAAGATTTCCATGACAATACAACTCAATAAGGTTTAAATTTTTTGACAGGTTTAATGAAGTCAGGTCATTAAACTGACAGTTTAAGAACTCAAGGGAGGCAAAACCTTCAATTCCTGTTAAATCTGCAATTTCGTTCAACTCTACATTTAAATCTTTTACAACAGCGATCGATGAGGTAAGCACTTTTCCGTTTTTACCGTCGATATCAATTTTCAAATCAATAAGTGCCTGTTCAAAATTAGCATCCGGAATTAAGGTAAAACTGCTGCAATCTACAGCAAAGAAAGAAGTTTTGTCCAGTTTTCCATTCCAGTTGTCGTTAGAGTACGCTACGTCATCAACCTGAATACAGCTCAAAGAAGGGTTTTTTGTAAAGTTCACGCTAAACCAGTCCAGTTTTGTATTCTGACCATTTTTCAAATTCAAAGAACTTAAATTATTATTTGAAAAATTAATATATACTAAATTTGGATTTTTTGAAATATCCAAAGTTGTTAAAGCATTATAATCAACTCTTAATTCTGTCAACAACGGATTGTTTGCAGGATTGTAAGAGGCTACATTATTTGTGCTGAAATTTAAAATCGTTAAAGATGCGAAATCCTGGATTCCGGTAAGATTTGCAATAGCGCTGGATGAAATATCTAATGTTCCAACAGAAGCAATACTTGCTGTTTTCACTTTACCGTTTTTACCATCGGTGTCAATCCCTAAGTTTATTAGTTTTTGTTCGAAATTAGCATCCGGAATTAGGGTATATGCTGTACAGTCTACATTGAAAGAAGCCGCTACATCTTTTCCGGCACTCCATTTTGCGATAGCATAAGAAGTGTCATCCACCAAAATACAGGTTAACTTTGGATTTTTAAGCATAAACACGCTTGTAAAAGCAGTATTATTTCCATTTTGAAGATTTAAATAGTTCAAATCATTTTCCGAAGCATTTAAACTCACTAACTTTTTGTTTTTGGATAAGTCTAAACTTTTTATTTTGTTTTTGTTTACCTGCAAAGTGGTTAGGTTGCTGTTTACAGCAACATCAAGAACAGTTAAAAGATTTTCATGACAATACAGTTCAGTTAAGTTTAAATTCTTTGATAAATTTAGTGACGTTAAATTGTTGTACTGACAGTTTAAAAATTCCAGTGAGGTAAAATCCTCAATTCCCGTTAAATCTGCAATTTCGCTAAACTGAACGTTCAAATCCTTAACAACAGCGATCGATGCTGTTAATACTTTTCCGTTTTTACCATCCTTATCAATTCCTAAATCAATTAATTTTTGCTCAAATTTAGGGTCTGGGATAAGTGTATAAGCTGTACAATCAAGGTTGTATTTTGCGGTTACATCTTTAATGTTGGCCCAATTCGCATCAGAATAAGTAACATCGTCAACCTGAATGCATTTTAAACCAGTATTAATTCTAAAGTCGGTGTCCGTTAAAGTCAGATTAGTATTAAAACTGTTTTTCAGGTTTAAAGAAGTCAGAAGATTATTTCTAAGATTTAATTTTACCAGCTTATCATTTGTGGAAATGTCGAAAGTTGCGAGTTGATTATTTTTAGCATCAATCGTTGTTAGTTCCGGATTTTTTGAAACATTCAGAACCGTTAATTTATTAGAATCGACCATAATCTCCTTAAGAGAAGTATTCGCAGAAAGATCTAAAGCTGTCAGTTGATTTTTCCCACAATACAAATTAACTAATTGTGTATTAGCTGAAACATCTAAAGTTGTTAACGCATTATTTTTGATGTCTAACTTTTTTAGTGCTGTTAAAGCCGAGACATCTATAGTAGTTAATTTTCCGTAAGAACAGGTTAATGTTGTTAAAGCGGTATTTTTACTAACATTCAGACTCGTTAATAAATTGCTGGGTGCGTACAACTCTTCTAATTTAGTATTATGAGATAAGTCAAGACTGGCGATAGAGTTCGAATTACAATTAAGGTACGTTAGGGATTTAAAATCCTGAATACCGGTTAAATCTGCAATAGAGCTCCATGAAACATCTAAACTAGTTACATTTTCAATACGTGATGTTTTTATTTTACCATCCGGAGTACCAAAATCAATTTTTAGTGAGATTAATTCTTTCTCAAAATTAAGATCCGGAATTAAAGTGTAAGCAATTGCATTACAATCTAAATTAAAGCTTGCCTGAGATGGTTTGTATGCTGACCAGTTTGTAGTGGCATAATCAACATCATCTACCTGAATACAATCTAAACTGGAATTGGCGCTTAAATTGAAAGATTCTAATTTTAAGTTATTTCCGTTTTGTAAGTTAACGCTTCTTAAAGCATTACCATTATTACTTCTAAATCTTGTAAGCGCCGTGTTTTTAGATAAATCCAATTCTGTTAAGACAGGGCTGTTAATACTTATATCATTAAGAAGTACATTATGCGATAAATCTATTGAAGTAAGACCTGTGTTGTCACTGTCTATATGGTTTAAAAGTGGATTTTGAGAAATATCTATAGAAGTTAACTGCGAACTTTGATCAATAGACAAAAAAGTCAGTAAGGGATTTTGAGTAACATCAACTGATTTTAAGGTTTTCTGACCGCAGCTTAAAGAGCTTAATTTTGCGTTTGATCTAACATCAAAAGTTTCTATAAGATTGTCAGAACAGACGAAAGTCTTTAGTGCAGTAACACTAGAAACATCAATAGTTGTTAACTTATTTCTCTGACACCAGAATTCCCAAATTAAAGGGTTGTTCGAAACATTTAAAGAGGTTAATAAATTGTCAATGACAATTATGGACTCTAATAATGGATTTGATGATAAATCCAGGCTAGTTACTTTAGTACTGCTGCATCTTAAATATCTCAAAAATGAATTATGGCTTAGATCTAATGTTGTAAGGGCATTTTTATCACAATCTAAACCTTTCAAAGCAGTATTTTGAGAAATATCTAAGGTTGTTAATCCTGTTGATGTAACGTATAAGTTTTCTAAAGTACTATTATTTGTTACATTTATATTTTGCAGGTTATTCTGTTCAACACTTAATGTGATCAAAGAAGGAAGGAAAGAAACATCTAAACCGGTTAATTTGTTTTTACTCAGTCCAATCAGTGTTAAAGACATGTTTTTAGAAAAATCAATAGATGTTAATTGATTACTTCCGGCACTTATTTCATTCAAAGCCGTATTATTTGAAATATCCAGGCTGGTTAATTGATTGGAATAGATATACAGAAAAATTAAATTAACATTTTTGGTAAGATTAATGCTTGTAAGTGCATTTCCGCTGCAATCTAACTTCGTTAACGAAGTAAAATCCTGGATACCGGTTAAATCTGCAATTGAATTTCTGGAAACGTCAAGAGATGTCACGTCAGAAACTTTTGAGGTTAAAACCTGTCCGTCGACAGTACCGGAATCAATACCTAGAGCGATTAATTTTTTTTCAAAATTGGCATCGGGAATTGCCGTGTATTGCGCATAAATAGAAAAATTGGCTAATAATAGCAACAAAAGTAGTTTTGTTTTCATAGAGTGTCATTTTGTTTTGATGGCATAAATGTTATAAATAATAATATAGGGCTTCGATGTGTTGAAAGCACAAGATTAATGCAAGCTAAAAAGCCCATTTTCAAGTAAATGAAAATGGGTTTTTAGTGTAAGGCTGTAATTACTCAAGAATTATTTTCTTAGCAGAAGCTGCATCCTGATTGATTAAGTAGATGTAGTAAATTCCTTTTGGAAGACCCGCTAAACTAACCGTATTATCGGTATTAGAAGCATCCAGCCGGATTGTTTTTACCAATTGTCCTGATGTGTTGTAAACCGTTGCTTTTTCTATAGCAATATTGCTAATCGTAACCTCACCTTTCGTTGGGTTTGGGTAAACTATTGCTTTATCGAAAACAGAATCCGCAAGACCTAATTTAGGGCAGCTAACAGCATAAGTAGCAGTAACATCCTTTATACCCGTCCATTTTGAATTGGAATAAGCAACATCATCCACTTCAATACAGGTTAAATTTGGATTGTTTCTAAAATTAGTGAAGCCAAGTTGTATTTTTGTATTATTTCCGTTTTTCAGATTCAAATAGGTTAACTGATTGTTTTCACAGGCCAGTTCCGTTATTTTTGGATTTTTAGAAATATCAACACTGGTAAGCTTGTTGTCTAAACAATCGAACATATAGATATCCGGATTTTTAGATACATCAATAGCAGTAAGTTTATTGTCATTACACATAAAGCCCTGAAGCAATGTGTTTTGTGAGACGTCCAGAGTAGTAAGCTGATTGGTGTAGCAATAAAAATCCAGTAAAAGAATGTTTTTGGAAACATTTAAACTCGTTAAAAGGTTGTTTCCGCAATTTAGGGAAGTCAGCTTTGTATTGTTTTGAATATCTAAAGAGGTTAATTTATTTCCCCGGCAATCCAAATCGTCTAATTCCGTATTTTTCGATACATTCAATGTCGTTAGCTGATTAAGCATAGCCGTTACTCTTTTTAAGGAAGTATTCTCAGATAAATCAATATCAGTTAAACTATTTCTTTGAAAATCTAAGCTTGTCAACAAAACATTTTTTGTAACATCTAAGGTGGTCAGTTCATTTCGGCCGATATTCAAATATATTAAATCTGAATTTTGTGATAGATTTATATTTTTTAGCTTGTTTTTAGAACAATCCAGATCAGTAAGTGCAGTAAAAGCTTCAATTCCTGTTAAGTCACTGATCGAGCTGTCGGATACATCCAGAAAAGTTAGTCCGGAAATACTTGAGGTTAAAACTTTTCCGTCTGCAGCCCCGGAATCAATATCTAATGCAATCAATTTATTTTCAAAGTTGATATCCGGGATTGAAGTATATTCTTCAACCTGGTCGCTGTATATTTGAACATCGTCAATTAAAACATCAAAAGGCTCGTCGTCAAAACTAAAAGTAGAAAACGACAAATTAAAAGTAAGATCACTGGTTGGCGTGAAATCAGTTTCCTTTTGAGTCCATGCATTATTTGAAGCAAAAGCACTGCTGGAGATGCTGCTGCCAGTTTCATCATTGTACAGTTTTAATGCTATAGGATGACTGCCGCCAAAATTACTATTAAGGTATTTGTACTTAAACTTTATCGTATAAGTTACACCGCTTTTTAGCGGAACCTGAGCAATAATCTTAGGGGATAAACCAGCCGTTAATGATAATTTAGCACTATATTGCCCTGTTGCAGCATCACTGCTTGGGGCTATAACATTGGTAGTCGCCCAACTTTGGGGAGTAGTACCGGTCCAGTTATCAAAACCACCATTAGGGACTAAATTGGTTTGGGCAAAAACAGAAAGATTAGCTAATAAAAGCAATAAGAGTAGTTTTGTTTTCATAGATTGAATTAAAGGATTTTGGAAGTGCAAGTATACAAATTACAATTGTAGTTTTATTACGGGAACCCGTATTAATTTATAATATATTTTTTTGAAAAATAACACCAAAAGGGCAAAAAAATAACGTTCTGTTAAATTGCTGATACCTAAAAAATCATAACGCAGTGTTAATGGTTAGTTTTTTGTAACAAAAAAGCATAATTTAGTCGCAACTTTTAACTTTATACATTAAAAACAGATTACATGAGTCCTATAAAACTAAATACTTTATCTGCTTTTGCATTGCTTGTTTTAGCAGGTGGAGGCGCAACTTTGCAAGCACAAACTTCAGCTCCTAAAGAAGCAATTACTGTCCCTTTGGCGATTGTAAAAAAAGCCCCGGTCACCGAAAACGATTTAAAAAGATGGAGTCATCTGGATCTTGTAAAAGATACAATTCCCGGAATGAGCGTTGATAAAGCCTATGCCGAATTACTTCAGGGAAAAAAGGGTAACAAAGTAATTGTGGGTATTGTAGATTCCGGTGTAGATATTGAACACGAAGATTTGAAAGGAATGATCTGGACCAACGCAAAAGAAATTGCGGGTAACGGAATCGACGATGATAAAAACGGGTTTATCGATGATGTTCACGGGTGGAATTTTCTTGGAGATGCCGTTCATGAAAACCTTGAAATGACGCGTCTCGTTAAAAAAGGAGACAACGGATCTGCTGAATACAAAAATGCCCTGGCACAGTACAACGAAAAATACGAAAAGGCTTTACAAGACAAACAGGAAGTTGATTTTTTACTGGATGTGCATAATACGATTAAAAAAGAGTTAAATAAAACGAGTTACAAACTCGAGGATTTAGCTGCAGTTACTTCAACAGATCCAAAAGTCGTGCAAAGTAAAAAAATCATGACGCAGATTTTTACTAATGCAGGGCCAACTTTTGATCCGGAAGCTGAACTGAAGGACTATAGTGAACAGGTTTACGATCAGTTAAACTACAACTTAAACAAAGAATACGACGGAAGAAAAATCGTAGGAGATAATCCCGATGATATCAAAAACAACCATTATGGGAATAATATTGTTTTTGGTCCGGACAAAGAAAAAGCACTTCACGGTACTCACGTTGCCGGAATTATTGCACAAATCCGCCAAAATGATTTAGGTGGGGACGGTATCACGAACAATGTTGAAATCCTTACCGTAAGAGCTGTTCCTGATGGAGATGAATACGATAAAGATATTGCGTTGGCAATTCGTTATGCAGTGGACAACGGTGCCAAAGTAATCAACGGAAGTTTCGGAAAAAGCTTTTCCCCACACAAACAATGGGTGTATGAGGCAATAAAATATGCGGCCAAAAAAGATGTTTTAATTGTGCATGCTGCAGGTAACGACGGCTCTAACATTGATGAGACAAAGAATATCAATTTTCCTAATGATGCGGAAGATAACATCAAAGAATTTGCGGATAACGTGCTTACAATCGGGGCTATAAATAAAGCTTATGGCGAAAATGTAGTAGCCGGATTCTCAAACTTTGGAAAGGTAAACGTTGATGTTTTTGCGCCGGGAGAAGAAATCTATGCCACAGTACCAAATAACAAATACAAATATCTACAGGGAACTTCAATGGCTTCGCCTAATGCAGCCGGAGTTGCAGCCCTTATCCGTTCTTATTATCCGAAACTGAAAGCTTCGCAGGTAAAACACATCCTGATGGACTCAGGTGTTTTGCTTCCTGCAAAGGTCGTTTTGGGTGAAAATCCAAATCCAAATGAAAAAACGGCACCCGTTTCTTCTTCGGAATCGTCTAAGACGGGTAAAATGGTAAACGCTTATAACGCTTTATTGATGGCTGAAAAAATGTCAAAAAAATAGAAAAATAAATTACTAATCCGATGGAAGAGTGAACGCTCTTCCATTTTTTTATTTAAATGAAGATGCAAAAAATTATTCTACTTTCTTTTCTGAGTTTTGGTTTAAACGCTGCTTTTGCCCAAAACACTCCATACTGGCAGCAACATGCCGACTATAAAATGGAGGTTTCGATGGATGTGAAAAACTATCAGTATAAGGGAAAACAGGAATTGGTGTACACCAACAATTCTGCTGATACATTAAAAAAAGTATTTTATCATTTATATTCAAATGCTTTTCAGCCGGGAAGTGAGATGGATGCACGTTTGCACACTATAAAAGATCCGGACGGAAGAATGGTGACTAAAGTAAAAGGGGCCGATGGTAAAGAAACAAAGCAAAGCCGAATTGAAACTTTAAAACCAAATGAGACAGGGTTCTTAAAAATCAGCAATTTCAAACAAGATGGTACAACCGCGCAGACAAGAACTTCAGGAACCATTCTGGAGGTCACTTTGGCCAAACCAATTTTGCCAAATTCAAAAACGACTTTTACGTTAGATTTTGACGGACAGGTGCCGGTTCAGATTCGTCGTTCCGGAAGAAATAATTCAGAAGGAATAGAATTATCCATGTCACAATGGTATCCTAAATTAGCCGAATTTGATTTCGAGGGATGGCACGCCGATCCCTATATTGCCCGTGAATTTCATGGCGTTTGGGGAAATTTCGATGTGAAAATTACAATCGACGCAGCTTATACAATTGGCGGTTCCGGATATTTACAGGATAAAAACGAAATTGGTCACGGGTATCAGGATGCAGGCGTAACGGTAGCATATCCTAAAAAAACAAAGACTCTGACATGGCATTTTATTGCACCAAACGTTCACGATTTTACCTGGGCAGCAGACAAAGAATATGCACATGATATTGTAAAAGGACCAAACGATGTCGATTTGCATTTCTTTTATAAAAACACGCCGAAAGTAGCCGAAAACTGGAAAAAACTGGAGCCATTGATGGTGAAAGTAATGGATTATTACAATCATAAAGTCGGAGCATATCCGTACAAACAATATTCTTTTATTCAGGGTGGAGATGGCGGAATGGAATATGCCATGTGTACATTGATGTTAGGAAACGGAACTCTTGAAGGAATTTTAGGAACTGCTACGCACGAACTTGGGCATTCCTGGTTCCAGCATATCCTGGCCTCAAACGAATCAAAACACCCGTGGATGGATGAAGGTTTTACCACGTATATCGAAGACAGCGCTTTGAATGAACTGGCGGGAGATAAAAAAGTAGCCAATCTGTTTAAAGGAAACTATAATGCCTATTACAGCCTGGTTTCATCAGGAAAAGAGCAGCCACAAACCACGCATGGTGACCGTTATGATGAAAACAGACCTTATAGTATCTCTTCTTATGTAAAGGGAAGTATTTTCCTTTCGCAGTTAGTATATGTAATTGGGCAGGAGAATCTGGACGCGACTTTAAAAAGATATTACAGCGATTTTAAATTCAAACATCCTTCTCCAAATGACATTAAAAGAACAGCTGAAAGAGTTTCCGGTGCAGAATTGGACTGGTATTTAATTGACTGGACGCAGACAGGCAATACGATTGATTACGGAATTAAAGATGTTGCTGATACTGCAGGTAAAACAACCGTAACTTTAGAAAGAATCGGAAGAATGCCAATGCCGATTGACTTGACAGTTGAATATACGGATGGGACTTCAGAAAGTTTTTATATTCCGTTGAGAATGATGAATTTCATCAAGCTAAATCCAAATCCAAACGTAAAAAGAACCGTTTTGGACGACTGGGCCTGGGCGCAATCCAACTATAGTTTTTCAATAGAAAAAAATAAAACAGCCATCAAAAAAATCACTATTGACCCAAGCGGATTAATGGCTGATGTGAAAGCTGCCAATAATGTTTATGAAGTGAAATAATACACACCTGCCTAATAAAGCAAAAGCCCTTAAAGTGATTTAAGGGCTTTTCTTTTTTCCAAATTTATCCGGATTGCTTATATAGTTTTTACTTCCGGAGTAACAGCCGTTTCTGTCTTCTTAAACGGAAATACTTTTCGGTAACTGGCAGATCTCCATAACCATTCGATTGGGCCGTAATTGTATCTGGACAGCCACCATTTGCTTATGAACAGCTGGACAATAAAAATAAAAATCGCTAAGGAAAAGTAAAACCAGTAGGGCATTGAATCTCCAATTCCCAAACCGATTCCCGAAAAGATAAAAGCTGCTAAAATATTTTGAACGATATAATTGGTCAATGTCATTTTTCCGCCTGCACTAAAATAACTGAAAATGGTTTTGAGCTTTCCATTGGTATACAACAGGGAAATTCCTGTAGCTATAAAAATCATAGTACTAAGAACCAGCCAGTAAAGCGGGTGAAAGATTTTGAAAACAGCAACTTCCTTATAGAAAATAATCAGGTTAAAGCATACGCCAATAATTACAGCGATGGCCAAACTGATCCAGAGTATACGGATTAACAGCTTTTTCAGTTCGTGTAAACGATTAAAAAAGTTTATCTTCTGAAGTAAAAAGCCAAAAAGCATACAGGCAAACATGACAATATGTGCTGTAATAGCATAGCCCGGAATAATGATTTGTTCGTAAAATGAAGCAAGCAGATTAAATTTAAAAAAGTCCAGCAAGTTTCCGGAATGGAACAGTTTTAAATATTCAGGATTTGTTGCAATTTCGGGGTGTTCGACCTTATAGCCATTGACATAAGCCATGACAAAAGGAATGGTAAGAACCAGAACACCGGAAATTATGGCTAATGTTTTTGCAGAACATCTGTAAAACAAAAGCATGACAAGTCCCAGAAAGGCATAATCTTTTAAGATATCGCCAAGCCAGAAAGACGAATTAATAAAAGCCAGTACAAAAAGTAAAATCATTCTCCACGCAAAAAAAGTGACCGGGTTTTTGCCTTTACTGGCAACATTATCAATTAAAATGGCAAAACCGTAGCCAAATAACAGTGTCAGTAAAGTCCAGGATTTTGCTGCAAAAAAATAGCGGTTAAACGTCATCAGTACTTCAGATAAAATACTGTGATTGAATTTGCGAGGGACGCCGATAAAGAGAAAGTCAGAATAATTTCCGATGGCAACGCCTAAGAGGGCCCAGCCTCTGAGAATATCGACAATAGCAGTTCTTTTACTTTGTTCGACGGGATAATAAGAATTTGTCATTTGATTAACATTTTTTGTTGCGATTTGACTGATGATTTTAGATAAATTTTAAATTATTCAAACGCAGCCAAAAGTAAGAAAATTATATAGTCATATGTTTTTATCAGAAAATATATTTCACCAAACAAAAAAAGCGGATTATTTTAAAAGAACTTCTCTTAAAATAATCCGCTTCAAACAGTCAGGTTTTTTAAATTACCCTAAATGTTCCAGCATATCTTTAGTCATCGATTCCAGATCAAAAGTATGTTGCCATCCCCAGTCTTTTCTCGCTTCAGCATCATCGATACTGGCAGGCCAGCTGTCTGCAATTTTCTGACGGAAATCCGGATTGTACGTAATTTCAAATTCGGGAATATGTTTTTTAATCTCCGCAGCAATTTGAGTTGGAGTAAAACTCATGGCAGCCAGATTGTAGGAGGAGTGTATTTTAATATCTTCCGCCGGAGCCTTCATGATATTGATAGTCGCTTCAATAGCATCATCCATATACATCATTGGCATTTTGGTTTCAGATGATAAAAAGCATTCGTATTTTTTGTCGGCAATCGCTTTATAAAAAATATCAACAGCATAAT
This sequence comes from Flavobacterium cupreum, assembly GCF_003996965.1. GTDB lineage: Bacteria > Bacteroidota > Bacteroidia > Flavobacteriales > Flavobacteriaceae > Flavobacterium > Flavobacterium cupreum. The sequence goes on from NZ_QWDM01000005.1 coordinate 285,601, forward strand.
CCGTAGTTCCGCCGCCCGGAGGAGTAGACCAGCTGATTAAACCCGGATAACGGATGCTTCGAACATCAACACCATAAATGTTATGGTAATATTCGCACCATCTTTCTCCTGCCTGCTTACTAATTCCGTAAACAGTAGAAGGCTCCATTATGGTATATTGCGGCGTATTTTCTTTTGGAGTTGTCGGGCCAAAAACGGCAATACTGGATGGCCAGAAAATTTTTTGGATTTTCTTCGCTTTCGCCAGATTCAGAACATGAAATAATGAGTTCATATTCAGGTCCCAGGCAAATGCCGGATTCTTTTCGGCCGTAGCAGACAAAAGTGCCGCCATTAAATAAATATCCGTAATCTTATGTACTTCAACAAGATGTTCAATTTGATTGAAATCTAAAGCATTGACCACTTCAAAAGGTCCGGAATTAACAACGTCTGTGTTTAATTTTCGGATATCAGAAGCGATAACATTTTCCGTTCCGTATAATTTGCGAAGCTTTTGGGTCAGTTCAGTCCCAATCTGACCGCATGCCCCAATGATCAATATTTTTGGATTCATTTGTTTCGATTTAGTATTGCAAATATAACGTTTTCGCAAATAATTTTACTTTTCCGGAGGTCAAATTATAAATTTAACAATGATAAAGATGCTTTTTTGGATTATTCTTCGTTGAGGCTTTTAATTGTTTAACCGCAAAGCACGCAAAGATTTTTATCTTGCAGTACGTTTAAAAAACGCAAAGTTCGCAAAGCTAGATGTTGAACCAGCTTTGCGAACTTTGCGTTTTATAAGACGGCTTAATTTAAAAATCTTTGCGTGCTTTGCGGTTAAATTTTCCGCACACAGAGGAATAATCTGTTTAATCTGTGATCCCGATAGCTATCGGGAGTGGCAAAAAAAGCAACCATGATTTATAGAATCTTTAGCAAAAAACAGAATTCGTAATTGTAAATTTACTTTGTAACTTTGTAGCTTAATGTTTTACCAAATGAAATATAAAATATCTCTTTTTCTACTGTTGATTTTTGTACTCAATTCCTGTCAGGGTGAAGATGAAAAACGCCGTGCAGCGTACGAAAAAGAAGCTAAAAAAAAGGAAGTCATCTTTAATAACATCAATAAAGGCTGGGTTTTTATTGATGAACCGATCAATGAAGTCTCGGAGCAGAACGCAGCAGTCTGGACAGAATGGCGTGATTTTTTAAAAGAAATCGGTGAAAAACCGAGGAAAACAATTGGGGCATTTCAGAAAAAATCGGCTGCAATTGCCCGGAAAGCACTGCTTTTAAACAATAATATTCCGGGACAATTCAATCAGCCTCAGATAAAAAGCAGAATTTCAATTTTGATCACCAAAATTAAAATGATGGACCTTTTTATTCATCTGAACCAGATTCCCGATGAGAAAGTGATTTTTTTAATCGGTGAAATCAATAAAGAATTAGTTTCCCTGGAAAGACAAATGGACAAAGTTGTCGAAAAAGCCAAAATCCCCAAAGAAGAAGGAGAAGCAGATTTCCTTCGAATGTTAGATACAACAAGGGCGATTCCGAATTCGGCGCCGCCACTAGATCAAAATTTACCTAAAGTTGAGTAAAAACGCCTTATATACCCTATATGATAATCTGCCGAAAGCGCAGCAGATTGCCTCAAATTTACTGGAAGAAAACCAGCTAAAAATGCATCTTGGCGGTTTGCTGGGATCTGCAGTATCCTTTGTAATACGCTCTGTTTTTAAGAAAACCGAACTGCCTTTTTTAATTGTATTAGATAATAAAGAAGAAGCGGCGTATTACCTGAATGACCTGGAACAAATGATTGGCGAACAGGATGTTTTGTTTTATCCCGCATCATTTCGCCGTCCGTATCAGGTAGATGAAACCGATAATGCCAATGTACTGCTTCGCGCTGAGGTTCTAAACCGGATTAATTCCCGCAAGAAACCGGCGATCATTGTGACGTATCCCGAGGCGCTTTTTGAGAAAGTGGTGACGCGTCAGCAGCTGGACAAAAACACCTTGAAAGTCGCTTTAAACGATAAAATTTCAATTGATTTTATCAATGAAGTGCTGTTCGAATATGAATTCAAGAGAGTCGATTTTATTACAGAACCCGGTGAATTCTCGGTTCGCGGAGGAATTGTCGACGTGTTCTCTTTTTCAAACGATCACCCGTACCGGATTGAATTTTTCGGGAATGAAGTAGACAGTATCAGAAGTTTCGATGTAGAAACACAGTTGTCGGTAGAAACACATAAAAAAATTACGATTATCCCGAATGTTGAGAACAAGATATTTCAGGAAAACCGGGAAAGTTTCTTAGATTATATTTCAGAAAAAACGGTTCTTTTTATTCAGAATACAGACGGACTTTTTTCGCAGTTAGACAAACAATTCGCCAGGGCCGAAGAAGCTTTTGGGAAACTTTCGGGAGAAATTAAACACGCCAGTCCCGAACAGCTGTTCTTAAATCAGGCCTCATTTATAAAAAGAGCATTAGACTTTTCGGTTGTTGAACTGGCGTCAAAACCAATTTTCAAAACCAGTAAAAAGTTCGAATTTCATATTCTGCCACAGCCTTCCTTCAATAAACAATTTGATTTACTACTGAATAATCTGAGTGAGAATCATTTTAACGGCTACAAAAATTATCTGTTTTGTTCGAATGAAACGCAGGCCAAACGTTTTCATGATATTTTTGAATCTTTAGACGAAGCCAATTCGGAGAATATTCGAAAACAATATCATACCATCGTATTGCCATTATATCAGGGTTTTATTGATGAGGAGAATCAGATTACAGCCTATACCGATCACCAGATTTTTGAACGTTACCATAAATTCAACATCAAAAACGGCTATTCGAAAAAACAGAATATTACGCTAAAAGAATTAACCGCACTTTCGGTTGGGGATTATGTTACGCATATCGATCACGGAATCGGGAAGTTTGGCGGTCTGCAGAAAATTCAGGTGGAAGGCAAAACGCAGGAAGCCATAAAATTAGTGTATGCCGACAATGATATTGTGTATGTAAGCATCCATTCGCTTCATAAAATCTCAAAATACAACGGAAAAGACGGAACACCGCCTAAAATTTATAAACTGGGATCGAACGCCTGGAAAATTTTAAAGCAGAAGACCAAGGCGCGTGTCAAACATATAGCCTTCAATTTGATTCAGCTGTATGCGAAACGCCGTTTGGAAAAAGGGTTCCAGTTTGCGCCGGACAGTTATTTGCAAAACGAATTAGAAAGTTCCTTCATCTACGAAGACACTCCGGATCAGACCAAATCGACGCAGGAGGTCAAAGCCGATATGGAAAGCGATCGCCCAATGGACCGTCTGGTCTGCGGTGATGTTGGTTTCGGAAAAACAGAGGTGGCAATTCGTGCCGCTTTTAAAGCCGTAGACAACAGCAAACAAGTCGCAGTCCTGGTTCCGACCACTATTTTGGCGTACCAGCATTACAGAACTTTTACCGAGAGATTAAAAGATATGCCGGTTTCTATTGGATATCTAAACCGATTTAGAACCGCGAAACAAAAAGCACAAACCTTAAAAGATTTAGCCGAAGGAAAACTGGATATCGTAATCGGAACACACCAATTAGTCAACAAAAATGTGGTTTTTAAAGACCTTGGTTTACTGATTGTCGATGAAGAGCAAAAGTTTGGCGTAAACGTTAAAGACAAGCTCAAAACGATTGCAGCCAATGTCGATACGCTTACCTTAACGGCAACGCCAATTCCGAGAACACTTCAGTTTTCGTTAATGGCAGCCAGGGATTTATCGGTGATTACGACGCCTCCGCCCAATCGTTATCCAATAGAAACCAATGTGGTTGGTTTTAATGAAGAAATAATTCGTGATGCGATTTCGTATGAAATTCAGCGTAACGGCCAGGTTTTCTTTATCAACAACCGAATCGAAAATATTAAGGAAGTAGCCGGAATGATTCAGCGACTGGTGCCAAACGCCAGGGTAGGAATTGGTCACGGACAGATGGAAGGCGCTAAACTTGAAGAATTGATGTTGGGTTTCATGAACGGGGATTTTGATGTCCTGGTTGCAACCACAATCATCGAAAGCGGTCTGGATGTACCCAATGCAAATACGATCTTTATCAATAATGCCAACAATTTCGGATTATCAGACCTGCATCAGATGCGAGGCAGGGTAGGGCGCAGCAATAAAAAAGCCTTCTGCTATTTTATCTGCCCTCCATATTCCTCCATGACCGAAGATGCCAGAAAACGTATACAGGCGCTGGAGCAATTTAGCGAACTCGGAAGCGGATTCAATATTGCCATGAAAGATCTTGAAATTCGTGGTGCCGGAGATTTATTAGGCGGGGAACAAAGCGGTTTCATCAACGAAATTGGTTTTGATACCTACCAGAAGATCATGAACGAAGCTATCGAAGAATTAAAAGAAAACGAATTCAGGGATTTGTATCCGGAAGAGAATGATATTGAAACGAAGGAATACGTAAAAGATTTACAAATCGATACAGATTTTGAGCTGTTGTTTTCCGATGAATATATCAATAATGTCACCGAACGTCTGAGTTTATACAATGAGCTGGGCAGTGTGAAAAATGAAGCCGAACTGGTTATCTTCCAAAACAAATTAATTGACCGTTTCGGACCAATGCCGTCGCGTGCGAATGCGCTGATGAACAGTATTCGCATCAAATGGATTGCCACTGCGGTTGGTATTGAAAAACTAGTGATGAAAAAAGGCAAAATGATTGGTTATTTCGTCTCCGATCAACAGTCTGATTATTATCAGTCCAAACGTTTCCATAAGATGATAAAATTTGTGCAGACACACAGTAATCTTTGTACAATGAAAGAAAAACACACACCAAACGGCTTGCGTCTTTTATTGACTTTTGAGAATGTGAAATCGACCAAAAGAGCTTTGGAGTTGATGGAAATGTTGGAAGTGTAAAGTTTAATTGTAGAAAACGATTTCAAAATTAAGAACATTGTTTAAAGAGCATTGTTTTTGAGGTAAATTATACTATAGTTTTTATCTTTATCATTATTGAGTATTTTAATTTCAGTTAAATTGTTCTTTAAGGCTCTAGTTTATTAACAATTTCAAAAATGTATTTTTATCCTACCCGCATTTATGCGGGTAGGATAAAAAAGTTATTAACAAAATTTTGATTAATGAAAGATTTGACAGTTTCTAATATAGATAGACAAAACATATTAAATAATAATGTTGTGTTAGACAACTTAAGAATTTATGTTGGTGCTCCAGGTATGTTTTTTCTAGAAGAATACAAATATACAAAGCAACAAATATCCGAGTTTTATCAGATAGATGTTGCAACTATTGAAAGATATTTAGACGGTAATGAAAAAGAATTAAAACATAACGGATATTTAGTTTTAAAGGGAAAAAATTTAAAAGAATTTAAAATTCAATTTGGTCATATACTTAACTTATCTAGTAAAACTGCACAATTAGGGGTATTTAACTTTAGATCTTTTTTAAATTTAGGAATGCTTTTGGTTGAGAGTGAGATGGCTAAGGCTTTAAGAAGTAAAATTTTGGATATAGTTATTGATACTTTAAATGAGAAGTCGGGGGGATCAACAAAATATATAAATCAAAGAGATGAGGATTTCTTAAATACAATTTTGAAAGAACCTCATTACAGAAAAGAATTTACTCAAGCTTTGAATCTTTACTTAGATCTAGGGAATGTTAAGTATTCCATTTATACTAGCAAAATTTATGAATGTATATTTAAAGAAAATGCTGTAGAATATAAAAAAATCTTAAATATTAGTGAAAAAGAAAACGCTAGAGATACAATGTATGCAGAGGTATTAAAATTAATTGCATCATTCGAGAGTGGTTTAGCATATGAAATGAAAAAAAAATCAGAAGTCTTAAATAGAAAATTAACTAAAAGTGAAATGGATTCATTATTACAAGAATTTTATAAACATCCACTTTTTGTACCTCTGATAGAAGATGCAAGAACTAAAATGGCTAGCCGTGATTATGGTTTTAGAAAGATATTTCATGATAATCTAAAAAATTATATTGATTCAGTTTCTAAGTCCGATTTTGATAGATTTTTAGGAGAAAAAAGCAAAGCTTTGGAAAAAAGAATAGATGAGAATATAGATGTTTTTAAAAGATTAAAAAACAGGTAAATGATATTTATATACTTTGATTTTGATTATGCTATTCGAGAACATGATTATATTATAGCTCATTCAGGAGGATTAGCAGGAGGTAAAGATTTAGGAGCTTTAAATGCTACTTTAGATTTTGTCCAAGATGATCTTTACTACCCATCTTTAGAAGATAAGGTTTCGTATTTGTTTTATTCGATTAATAAAAATCATGCTTTTAACGATGGAAATAAAAGATCTTCAATAGCACTTAGTGCTTATTTCTTAGAAATTAATGGTCTTGGATATATTGTTGAAAAATTTATTAGAATAATGGAAAATGTTGCAGTCGATGTAGCTGACAATTTAATAGATAGAGATTTGTTAAATGAAATAATAAGCTCAATAATTTATGAAGAAGATTTTAGTTATGATTTAAAATTAAAAATTATTACTGCAAAAACTACAACTTAAGTTTGTTGAATTTTAAAATAATGAAAAAGGCGTATGAAATTTTCATACGCCTTTAATTTTTTAAGACAAAAACAGAACTATTTAACGATCAGTTTTTTAGTCACATTTGAATTTTTCGAATTAATACTTACAATATAAATTCCCGAAGCCAAATGATGATTGATTTGTCCTGAAGCAGCAAGTTTTTCGGTTAGTACCGTTCTTCCACTCATATCAGAAACGGTAATTGCAGCCACATCTCCGCTCTCTAATTCCGGTAATACAACCTGAAATTGATTGTCCGTCGAAGGATTTGGATAGATGGTAATTACTGCATTTTCTGCCTCAACATCTTCTTTGGTATTCAGAGCCATTTTTGAAGCAGACGTACTTTCAAGCTGCCATTGTGCACTGTACCAGCCATCCTGTGAATTACCATATTGAGCCGATCCGGTTTGGTTTTCCACATGAATAATGTTTCCGGATTGCCATCTGTTTCTGATTCTGGTCCAGGTTCCGTCAATATAATCAGCAGACCATTGCGCACTCCAGAAAGTAGTATCCGTAATGTTGCACTGTACACTTCCGGTCTGCCCTTCAATATTAATTAATTCTCCTGTTGCTACATTTTTCAATACGAAATAAGTCGCATCGATCGCAATTTTCTGCCATTTGTAACTGTTGTTCGAAGCCGTTGCCCCATACCCTACATTTGTTCCGGCATCTGATAAATAAGCGCCTGTCCATCTGTTTTTGATGGTGTAATAAGTGCCTGTTGGAGTTGAAACCGTAACAGCAGCTGTACTTGTTTTGCTTCCGCTCACAGTGGTTACCGTTATAGTTGCCGTCCCGTTTGCCACAGCCGTTACTAATCCGTTTGTTACCGTGGCCACAGCCGTATTGCTTGAATTGTACGTAACATTTTTATTTGTTGCATTTGCCGGAAGCACAGTGGGTGTAAGCTGTTGTGTTCCGCCAACGGCTAATGAAACTGTTGTCGGGCTAAGACTTACACTTGTCACCGCTACATTTGATGCATTGACCGTTACCGCACAGGTGGCTGTTTTAGCACCATCCTGAGTTGTTACCGTGATAGTTGCAGATCCTGCAGCTACAGCAGTTATTAAACCGGACGCGTTAACTGTTGCTACAGCTGTATTGCCTGAACTATAACTAACCGCTTTATTCGTTGCTGTTGCAGGCGAAACCGTTGGCGTTACTTGTTGCGTGGCACCAATTAGTAAAGTAGCTGTTGTTGGCGCTAGTGTTACTCCTGTAACCGCTACAACCGTTCCCGGATTAGAATCATACCAGATAGTGTTCATGTACCAGCCTGTTTTGTTTCGGCTTAAATCGGCAGATTGACTGGTTCCGTCATTGAAAATTAAGTTCGTTGAAGTGACGTTGGTAAACGTATAACTGTACCAGCCATTTCCGGCATTGGTCATGTTTACACCCGGCCATGAGGCGTCAGCCAAAACACCTGTAGGCAAAGCACTCCAGTAATAGATTTTAATGCCGGTTCCCCAAGTTGATGGTTTGTAGAAATAAACCGTGAAATTGGTATTTGCATTTACAGTAATTGCTGCAACTGCCGTTTTATTACCATCCTGAGTGGTTGCCGTAATATTGGCTGTTCCTGCCGCAACAGCTGTAACCAATCCGGATGCATTTACGGTTGCCACTGCACTATTACTCGATGACCAGTTTACCGTTTTGTTCGTTGCATTTGCCGGAGCAATCGTCGCCGACAGCTGTTGTGTGTTTCCGGCATATAAACTCGCAGTAGTTGGCGAAACACTTACGGAAGCCACCGGAATTGCCGCAACTGTTATGGCTGAAGTTGCCGTTTTGTTTCCGTCAACGGTTTTGACTGTAATCGTTGTTGTACCTGCTGAAACTGCAGAAACCAATCCGGATGCATTTACGGTAGCAACCGCTGTGTTGCCTGATGTCCAGGTTACGTTTTGGTTGGTTGCATTTGCCGGAGCAATAGTAGCGTTTAATTGTTGTGTCGCGCCTAAACCAACTGTAGCCGTTGCCGGACTAACCGAAACTCCTGTTACAGCTACAGCCGCCACATTTGTATTGGTTAAAACAATATACTGGAAAGCATTAAAAGATTGTGTAGCTCCCGAAACCAAGGTTACAGTAACTCCGGTATAAGCATCTTTATAGGTTCCTGCCATTGCTGACGGAATTACAAATGTTTTACCGGCGTTTCTAAGATTGGCCATTACAATCACTTTCTCTGTGCCCAATGTTTTTGTAAAGGCACAGATATCATCACTGGCATATGGGGTCATGGTACCACGTCTGATGGCAGCACTGCTATTTCTGAAGTTAAGTATCCTGGCAAATTCGGGTGTGGCAGCTGTATTGCTCCAGTTGATTTTCACACTTGTATACGGCCACGGAATTACCTGATTGAAGGCAACTTCTTGTCCGCTGGTTAAAAAAGGAACTCCTTTCATATACCCTGAAACTAAGAAATTGGCCACGACTCCTGCATTACTTTTAAATACGGTAAAAGGAGCGGTATCACTATTGTTTTCTGAGTCATGGTTTGCGGTCCATCTCACTTCCTGCTGATTGCCTGTTGCATAGGTATATTCCATGTCATTAGTGGTCTGGAATCTTGTCGAAACAGGACCTCCGCCTGCTACATTTTTCAAGGCATCATAAAACCATTTGTCGCCAAAATTCATATCAAACCCGGCCTGGAAGTTTTGAAGGCGATCTCCTTCGGCAAGCATTAATAAGTTATGGGAAGAGATACCTCTTAAATTACTGATAATTTCTGTCCAGAAATCGAGAGGAGGATTGTTGGCAAAATCACAACGGTATCCATCGATATTTGCGGCAAAGATCCAGTAACGCATGGCATCTTTTATGGCAGCCCTCAGGCCGCTATTGTTAAGGTCCAGCGCTGCTATGTCAGCAAAATTGGCCAGCTGATTAATCGTTGTTCCGGTTCTTTGGTAATATTCCGGATGGGAAATGGTCCACGGATGATCCCAGGAAGTTCCGTTGACGGCAATATCCAGCATTACTGCCATACCTTTGGTATGTGCCGCAGCGACCAGATTACGCATATCGGTAAGCGTTCCGTATTCGGAGCCCACCGCTTTAAAGTCTTTGATACAATACGGAGAGTTTGTACTTCTTGAATCGGTTCCGTAAGGGTAAATCGGCATTAAATACAGTACATTGATCCCAAGTGACTTAATGCGGTCCAGATCGGAAGTAACTGCGGCTAAAGTTCCCGAAGCACTGTGCGGACGAATATGAACCTGATAAATATTGGCATCTCTGGGGTCCGGCACTCCGGTGTAAGGAGTTCCGTACTGAGCAGGATCCTGTGCATACACTGAACTTGCAAATAATAACAGAAAACAGACTAGTGTTTTCGTGAAATGAAATAATCGGGTGGTAATGTTGATTTTCATAATTTTAATTTTTTTGCATGCTTGTCAGCATCATTAACTAAAATTCATTCTCACTTGCATTGGTTTTTAAATTTGACAAACATTTTGTGGTTAATAGTTTTCAAGTAGTAAAATTCTTGTTTTTTGCCCATAAAAGGACATAGGTATTCTGCCACGAATTTCACGAATCAGCACAAATTTAAATCTGCAGCCTTAATTCGTGGAACTCGTGAAATTCGTGGCAAAAAAATAGTAATCTATAACTTTTTCAATCCTTTTAATTCTGCAGCATTCCCTTCCTTAATGCTGACAGCAACTCCTCCGCCCGGGGCCAGATATTGTTTTAAAATTGTCTTGGAGGTTACGACAACTTTAGTGACGGTATAACTTTGCGGTTTCTCCTTCCAATTCGCATCTTTTGTGTCGGCATAAATGGTAGCAATAAATTTTTTGCCGGCAGGAAGATAATCGAAAGTAATGTTGGCCGTTCTGGCATTTTCATCGGTAATTCCGCCAATAAACCAGGCGTCTTTTCCTTTTGCTTTACGGGCAATGGTAATGTAATCCCCCGGTTCAGCTTCCAGAATGTAACTGTTGTCCCAATCTACGGCAACATCTTTAATGAACTGAAAAGCATCTGGAAAACGCTCGTAATTCCCCGGAATATCAGCAGCCATTTGCAACGGACTGTACATCGTTACATAATAGGCTAATTGTTTTACCAAAGTGGTGTTGACACGTTGTGAACTTCCGGTTCCGTAATACGAAAGATCTGTCTGGAAAATACCAGGCGTAAAATCCATTGGGCCTCCCATTAAACGGGTAAAAGGCAAAATCGTGGTATGATCCGGATTCAGTCCTCCCATGGATTCAAACTCAGTTCCACGGGCTGATTCCTGTGCAACCCAGTTAGGGAAAGTTCTGTTTAAACCTGTTGGACGAACGGCTTCGTGACTGTCGATCATAATTTTATAATCGGCGGCACGTTTGGCTACATTGATATAATGATTCACCATCCATTGTCCGTCATGGTGTTCGCCACGCGGAATAATTTTACCAACATAACCTGTTTTTACGGCATCGTAACCGTTGTCATTCATAAATTGAAAAGCACGGTCTAAGCGACGCTCATAATTCGTTGCCGATCCTGAAGTTTCGTGGTGCATGATAATTTTCACTCCTTTAGAAGCGGCATAAGCATGAACCGCTTTTACATCAAAATCCGGGTAAGCGGTTACGTAATCAAAAACTTCCTCTTTCCAGTTGTTGATCCAGTCTTCCCAGCCAATATTCCAGCCTTCGATCAGGATGGCATCAAAGCCGTTTTTAGAAGCAAAATCAATATACTCTTTTGCTCTTTCTGTGGTGGCTCCGTGTTTTCCGTTTGGCGTTAATTTCGAAAAGTCATCTGTCAGTTTTACATTGTTTTCTTTTCCGAAAGCCCAGGTACTTTTTCCGGCCACAAAATATTCCCACCAGATTCCAATGTATTTTACCGGTTTAATCCAGGAAACATCTTTGTAACTTGTCGGATCGTTGAGGTTCAGGATTAATTTTGAAGCCAAAATTTCAGTTGCTTTATCGCTCACTACAATAGTTCTCCACGGTGATTGTGCATCAGTCTGAATGTAGCCTTTATTTCCCACGGCATCAGGTGCTAAATGACTGCGCATTTTATTAGTCGCAGCATCCACTTCAAGATACATGGCAGGATAATTAATTAAACCGGCTTCGTGAATATTGATGTATAATCCATCATCAGATTTCATCATCGACGGCGTTTGTACGGATACTTCTTTTATCGGCCATTGTGAATTGATTTCAATAGTAGCCTTTTTCATCAACGAAGGGATTTCAGAGATTTTCGAAGTGGTATAGGCATATTCATTGGTATCATAATCTCCCGGAATCCAGAAAATTTTATGATTGCCGGCCAGGTTAAATTCAGAACGCTCTTCTTTAATTACAAAATAATTCAGATCATTTTGTTTTGGAAATTCATATCGGAATCCTAAACCGTCATTGAATAATCGGAAACGGATGCGGATATACCGGTTGTTATTTTTCGCCTGGGCTAAAGTCACCACCAGTTCATTGTAGTTATTGCGTATTGTTTTTTCTTCTCCTAAAACAGGATTCCAGGTATCATCAACTGAGGATTGTGCTGTATTTGTAATGGTAAAACCATCCATAAACGAAGGCATATTCTGCAGTTCTAATCCCAAAGAACTTGGTTTAATAACTGGTTTTTGTTTATATGATAACTGGTAGGAAGGGATTCCACCGTCTTTTAATTCAAATTTTAAAGAAAGGTTTTTGTTCGGAGAAGTTATCTCTTGTGCCTGAACCAACAGAAAATTGGTACAGACAAAAAGAAATAAGACAACTGTTTTGCTTAGAGAAACGGTAAGCAATGTTTTTTTGGATTGAAAATTCATTTTTATTAAGTTTTTTGCAAATCTAACTGTATTTTTTAAAAATGCTTATGTATTAATTTTTCAATATTAGATATTGATAAGGCAAAAGCGTTGTTTCACTGTCAAGCGTTACGGTTGCGCCTGAAAAAGCATCTTTCCATGTTCCCTTTAATGCAGGTGCTACCAGATATTTTGCCGAAGAATTGGTCAGGTTAGAAAGGACTAAAACTTTTTCAGCATCTTTTATCATGGTGAAGGCACTTACCGCATCGCTGCTGTATCCTGTAAAAGTTCCTCTTTTTATAGCGTTGCTGCTATTTCTGAAAGCGATAATCTTTTTATATTCTGCAAGCATTTCGGTATCAGCAGCAGACCAGTCAATAGGCGTACGGGAGAAATAATTCAGTCTTTGTGCATATCCGATTTCCTGTCCGTTGTAAATCATAGGAACCGATTTTAGGTAAGCTGTTACCACAAAACTGGCCATAGATCCTTTTTTCCCGCCAAAAAGCTCCAGAGGCGTTCCGTCAGTAAGGTTAACATCATGATTGCTGGTGTATCGTACCACTTTGTTGTCAGGGCTGTAAATGTTGGCATATTCAGTAGCGTTTGAATTTTGTAAAGTCGACGCAGACAGATTGTCTTTGAAAACTTTTTCTAAGGCACTGAAAAAATTAAATCCAAAAGTATAGTCAAAACCGGAAGTGAAATGACTTATTTTCGAACCTTCCGCTAACATCAGGATTTTTTGGTTTTTTTTGATGCTTCTTAATTTTGTGATGGCATCTGTCCAGAAACCCGGCGCTACGAAATCGGCATAATCACATCTGAAACCATCAATGTTTGCATTATAAATCCAGTACGACATCGCGTCGATCATGGCAGCTTTCATTTCAGCATTATTGAAATCCAACTGGGCAACATCGTTATAATTGGTTCCCGGTGGGATAATGATGTTTCCGCTGCCATCTTTTTGGTACCAATTGGGATGTTGTGTAATCCACGGATTGTCCCAGGCAGTGTGATTCGCAACCCAGTCCAGTACAACAGCCATGTTTTTTTTATGTGCTTCTTCCACCAAAACCTGAAGATCCTGTAACGTTCCAAAATCCGGATTTACAGCTTTATAATCCTGCACCGCATAAGGGGAACCCAGTTCTCCTGAAGCTTTTACTTTTCCAACAGGGTAAATGGGCATTAAATAAATCACATTAGCGCCAAGTTCCTGAATCTGTGAAAGTCTGTCCTGAACACCTTTTAAAGTTCCGGCCTGACTAAAAGCACGGATATTCACCTGATAAATGATGGCATCCTGCTTGTCCGGCATTTTTTCGAAAGCGGTACCATATTGTATGTATGGTGAAGGTGGTGTGGAATTGTCATCAGAAGGACTACACGAAATAAATGCCAGGGTAATTAGCAGGGTGTAGATGATATTTATATTTGATTTCATACTTTAATTTTTAGTTTTAATACATTCGGCATTGCTTTTAAGTTTTAAAACATTTTAAATTAACCTGCCTTCCACGAATGAAAGACAGGGTAATTGCTCAACCAAACTAATTTAAATTTTACTTATTTTTTTGTGATGGTACAGATCGCAGTTGCCGGATAACCGGTAGTTGCCGGATCTGTCTCCACTATTTTGAACGTTACTTCGTAAGTTCCTGCTTCAGCAATAGTATAAGATCCTCCGTTATCAAGATTTACGGTATTTGTTGCAGCATCTGCCGGTCCGTAATTAATAGTCCATTGATCATTCAATCTGAATTTTAATGCTCCCGCTAATAAATCAGTAGTGATTTTCCACGTTTTGGTTTGATGGTCATACGACATCGGAACAGAGTGATTCCATCCGTAGTTGGCGTCACCTGCTGTTTGTTCAGCTGTTGCTGATGCAGGGCCCACAATTCCCCAGGCATATGGAGTAGCCGTCCATTTCAGGGTGTTTAGATTTACTTTCATCTGATACGATCCGGCAGCCGGCAGCAGAAAGTCAGCATCACTCATGTTTTTCATATCGGAATTCGTTTCTCCGGCACCATAAAACTGGGCCCAGTTTCTTTCCTTGTTTAATTTGAATTCACGTCCCTGTCCAACCGGAAGTGTCATATAACCCTGATACACCCCTTTTTGAATGGCAGTTAAAGCAGCAGCAGTTTCTATGCTCCAGCCCTGATAACTTCCGGGCATATATATTTCGCCAAAAACAACACTTCTTTCGTATGGAGTAATGTTTAAGGTAAGAGGATCCGAATACACTTTATGATCCAGGCTTGCTTCAACACGCACGACTAATTTTCCGGCAAGCTCAGGCAGAAGTCCCAAGTCTGTGGCTATCTGGTTTAAATCTTTTCCAAGAATGGCTTTGCTTAAAACATCTTCACCCACTTCAACTCGTTTGGATTTTTGCCAGGCCGTTGGTCCGGTAATATCTGAAATGACATCAATTTGTAAAGCATACGTAACCGCCGTACCAACAGGAAACTGGACCGCAGGCCATGAGAATAACACGACAGAATCATCTGCAGTATCTTCTGTCAATACTAATGTGGTGGAAGAGGCTACAAGCGTACTTGGAAAAGTAACGGTTTTTAAGGTTGTAACCTGGGCAGATTCACTTTCACAGGAGGCACCCAAAAAAAGCAAGCTGCCTAATATGAATAATTTATTTATATATTTTTTCATGAGAGTTTGTTTTTATTGCGGATAACCCGGATTTTGTTTTAGTGCTGTGTTCGCATTTATGGCAGCGGTTGGAATTGGGAACAATTTTCTAAAAGCAGGTGATGTAGCTGTTCTGAATTCGTTAGGTAATAAAAATTTATTAAAACGAATCATATCCTGTCTTCTGTGACCTTCCCAGTTTAATTCAAAACCTCTTTCGTCATAAATGTTATCAAGTGTCGGATTTGCATCCAGCGCATTAAGACCTGCACGTTGTCTGACCGCATCTACAAAAGGTTTTGCCGCTCCCGGATTGCCTAAACGAACATTACACTCCGCCATCATTAAAATGATATCAGCATATCTGTAGATTGGGAAATCATTAGAAGCTCCGCCTCCGGTATTTGCCCCGGCCGGATAAAATTTAATATTACGCACCCCGGCTTGCGGATCTGCTCCCGGAAGATCGATAGACTGAACGTCCATAGTATAATTGACACCTCCTGGCTGTTCACCCGCTAAAAACTGTTTTTTACGAATATCAGCATTGTCATATTTCATGTAAAATTGTTTCGGAACGATAGTACCATTCCAGCCGTTGTATTTTAGTGCAGTGATACCATGAGCACCATAAAGGCTTCTAACGGCATAAACATTACGCGATAACACATCAATAGTGGCGTAAATAGATAAAATCGTTTCGTCCTGAGGGGAAACATCACCGAATAATTCATAGTACTTGTTTCCAAGTGGGCTGCCTGCATCAGCAGCACCGGAGTGAAGTGTAAATCCGCCTTCGCTTACTTTGTTACAGGCTGCTAAACATTCCGCCCATTTTGCTTCACCGGTATAGACTTCCGCATTAAGATATACTTTTGCCAGTACGGTATACGCGGCCCATTTATTGAACCTTCCGTAATATTCCCCGCCTTTATTATTCGAAAGTAATTCGGCATTTTCGGTCAGTTCTTTTACAATAAAAGTATAGATTTCCTTACGGCTTGCCTGTGGAATTTTATCGGAAGCAACATTATTGTCGGTATAAAAAGGAACATCTCCGAAATCATCAATCAGCAGGTAATAGAAAAAAGCACGCGCTACTTTAGCTTCGGCAATTTTTGAAGGGTCTGCATTTGATTTTTCCAATAAGGCGATTGCTAAATTGGCTTTGAAAATACATCTGTACAGCCAGTTCCAGGTATTGGTAATAATACCTTCGCTTGGCAGCCAGCCGTGTTTGTGCAAACGGGCAAAATCCTGTTGCCAGTTACCGTCATTTCGATGCGGAATCACCTGTTCGTCAGAAGACATACAGTTCATATCGTACCAGCCATTATCGGCTCCTGCATAGCCAACACCGGTATAACCATCTCTTGTAAATTCTCCCGGAATCTGGGCATAAATACTGGCAAGGAGACTATTGGTTCCTGCGGGAGTTCCGTAAAATTCATCTGCAGGATATTGATCGTATACTGTTTCACTAACATCAGTACAGCTAAAGAGGGCAAGGAAAGAGATACTTCCTGCCAACAATATATTTTTAATTTTCATTTCTTGTACTATTTAAATTTTACAGTTAAACCAAATGCAATACTTCTGGTACGGGGATAAAATCCTTTGTCGCCACCAAAATTTTGTCCGCTTCCGCTTACATCCAATTCCGGATCCATACCGGTATAATCCGTAATCAGGACTAAATTATTTCCGGTAAGCGAAAGTCGGATAGACTCAAAATATTTGTCCGTAAAACGGAAACTGTATCCTGCTGTAACATTATCCAGACGGATGAAAGAACCGTCTTCTAACCATAAGTCAGAACCATAGGTAGAAGTCACAATTCCTTTGTCAACAGCACTGTCCAAAACATTTGATTTCCCAACGTTCTCCAGCATGCTTAGCCTCTGGCCAAGGGCATTGTAAATTTTATTTCCTCCTGAGCCTCTCCATAACATAGAAGCATCAAAATTCTTATATCGGTAAGAAGGACTAAAAGCAAATGTATAGGTTGGTAAAGCTGAACCCGCATAGTAACGGTCCGGGCTGTCGGCATTCTGATTGATTTCGCCTCCGCTTCCGTCACGATCTTCAACAGTTTCGGCTTTGTTACCGTCTACGCCTGTAGAATGAAGGATATAAAAGGCTCCCACCGGTTTTCCTTTTACCAGGTAAGAGTTTGCAGCTCCCCAGCCCACATAAGCTGTTGTTAAAGACTCACCATTATAACTTCCACTTAAATTAAGGACTTCATTTTTCATAAAGGAAACATTCCCTCCTAGTGTAAGTGTGCTGTTTTCTGTTCGGATCACATCATACGCCAAAGAAACCTCTAAACCTTTATTTGAAATACTTCCCACGTTAGCTTTAATATAATTATAATCATTCTTAACCTGAGACAGCGTATAATCAAATAATAAATCATCTGTTCTGGAATCGTAAACATCTACCGTACCTCTTAATCTGTTGTCTAAAAGTCCAAAGTCAAGACCAACATTCGTTTGTTTTTTGGTTTCCCATCGCAAATCAGGATTAGCATTTTGTTTTGGACTGTAGTTGTTGATTTGTGAACCTCCAAAATACGTTAATCCCGTTGGACCTACTAACGCAATTGAGTTTTGAGGTCTAAGGCCTTGCTGATTTCCCGTAACACCATATCCTGCACGCAATTTCAGTTCATTAAACAAAGTCTGGTTGGCCATAAAAGACTCCTTGTTAATTTGCCAGGCTACGGATGCAGATGGAAAATCCCCCCATTTATTATTGACCCCAAATACGGATGAACCATCTCGTCTGAAACTTCCCGTAAATAAATAACGATTCAGCAAAGAATAATTCACGCGCCCTAAAAACGACACTAAGGTTCTGTCATTTTTGTACGAGGTTATATCATTAGGTGAAACTTTCGAAAGATCACCAAGCTGCAATGAATTATAAGTTGTTTTGTCACTGATAAAACCTTTTGCCTGTGCATAATTTCCCTGATAGGTCTGATTTTGCCATTCGTATAAGGCTAATGCATTGATGCTGTGAATGCCAAAGGTTCTTTTATAGGTAAGACTGGCATTCGTTAATCTTTCATTTTGCTTTTCATTTCTAATGTTAGCATATCCTTTCTGATCAATTGCATAGGCATTTGTGGAGGCAGCGGGAAGATAATAACCATACATGTTATTTGTTTTTCTCCAGCTTCCAAACCAGCTGGCTGTTAAACCTTTCGCTAAGTCCAGATCTGCTTTCAGGCTTCCGAACAGGTTATCTTCCTGTCTTTCATTCGTAACAGTTTGTGCCGCTGCATAAGGATTTAAATATTGAAACACATTTGGATCAGTAAAGTAACTTCCGTCAGGATTAAGAACAGGATCTGTTGGTCTCATTAAATAAGCATTGGTAATCAAATTTGAAGAGTAAGCAGCAGTTCCGATATCCCCAATGCTGTTATTCCCGTTGATAATCCCGTTTGTTAAATTAAAAGTCAGTTTTAATTTATCATTAAGACCCGTCTGGGTGGCCTGAATACGGCCTATGTATTTTTTATTATTCGAGTTAATGACCACACCGTCCTGTAAAATAGCTGTTACAGAAGCTCTGTAGTTGAATTTGTCCGTTCCTCCGCCAAATGCCAGCGTGTGTGTTTGTGTGATCCCGGTTTGTGTTAAAAGACCATACCAGTCCGTATTGGAACCATGATTGGATGAAGCCGGTGTACCAGTAGACTGAGCCGTTTGCCACCATTGCTCAGAATCTAACATATCGAGTTTTTTAGGAATAAAATCCAGTGATGTTGAACCAATATATTCTATCGTTGTCTTTCCTGCTTTATTCTTTTTTGTCGTTACAATGATTACACCGGGTGCTCCTCTTGAACCGTAAACGGCAGTAGCAGAAGCGTCTTTTAAAACATCGATACTTTCTATTTCGCTAGGCGGAACCTGATTTAACAAATCCATATTTCCCTGAATTCCGTCTACTACGACCAAGGGATCATTTCCTCCACTCAAAGAGCCGATTCCTCTAATACGCACGCTTGGTCCTGAACCCGGTTCACTTCCGATCTGCGTGATATTTACACCCGCTGCTTTTCCGGCAATCAGTTGTAACGGATTTACAATTGCCCCCTGGTTCATGTCTTTTGAAGCAATCGAAGAAACGGCTCCCGTAACATCTTTTTTCGCCGTAGATCCGTACCCGACCACTACTATTTCCTGTAAATCTGTAGCGTCAGGAAAAAGCTGGATATTAATTACTTTCTGATTGGCAGTAATCTTTTTGTTTTTATAACCCACAAAAGAAACTACGATTACAGAAGCACTGCTTTCAACAGTAAGCTGATATTTTCCGTCAAAATCGGTTACAAAACTATTTTTTGTTCCTTCCTCAACAACGGTTGCGCCGGGCAAAGGCAGGCCATTTTCATCGGTAATGATTCCCGAAATGGTTTGTTTCTCATATTTGACCGTTTCTGTTTTAAGTTCCGGCTTTTTTAGAATAATCTGGGTATCCCTAACCTTAAATTCGGTTGGAGTTCCTCTAAAAAGTTTATTTAAAACAATATCAATCGGCTGATCTTTTACCGAAA
The DNA here is from genome assembly GCF_003996965.1 of Flavobacterium cupreum. GTDB lineage: Bacteria > Bacteroidota > Bacteroidia > Flavobacteriales > Flavobacteriaceae > Flavobacterium > Flavobacterium cupreum. Next base: position 305,279 of record NZ_QWDM01000005.1, read on the forward strand.
TAGTAATTACCCTGTCCAAATCGATATCGCTCAGTTTATAAATAAATCTGAAATCTGTTTTTTGTTCGATGGTCTCAATAACCTTTTCGATTGTTGAATTGTTTAATTCTAAGGATACTTTTGTCTTTTGGGCATAGGTATTCCCCCGGATATTAAACATGGCGACCAAAATAAGTAGTGTAGTTAGTTTCAATTTTAGGTCATTTTGGAACACACGGGATAAAAACCCGGTATTCTTTGATTTTTTTTTCATAATTTTGTTAATTGATTGTAGTTAATTCGTTATATTCAATCACTTAGTTAATCGGAAATTGTTCGCAGCTCTTTCCGATTTTTTTATTCTCTCTCTTTTAATTCTTTCTGTTTTTTCATTGGCCTGGTGGTTATTTAATTAGTATTTGATTGTTTTTTATCGTGTAATTAATGCCGTGAATGTCATTAAAGTAACTCATCACTTTTTCTATTGATTCCTCTTTAAAACTAGCATTGAATTTTTCATTGGCAAGATTTTCATTTTTGTTGATGATCGTAACATTATAGCGTCTTTCTAATTTTGTAATGATATTTTTGAAGGTCATGCTTCTGAAAGTCAGGCCTCCACTTATCCATGAAGTATAAATATCGGTCAACACCGGCTTGGTAAAGATTTTGTCCTTTTCCCTGTCAAAACTACCTTTATATCCAGGCTTCAGGATGGTATTGAGATCGGCATTAAATGCTTCATTGGAGCGGTACATTCCAACAGAACCTTCCACCAGTACAACGTCTGTCGATTCGTCTTCCGGATAATTGGAAACGTTGAAGTGTGTTCCAAGAACGCGGACATTCAGCTTGTCTGCATTGACAATAAAGGGATGTTTTTTATCTTTCGCGACATCAAAAAACGCTTCTCCTTCAAGAAAAACCTGTCTGTTTTCTCCGGCGATAAATTTTACCGGATATTTTAAAGTAGTTCCTGAATTTAAGTGAACAAGAGTTCCGTCAGACAATTGCAGCTGAAACTTTTTACCATACGGGATTTTGATGGTGTTATACGATAGTTTTTCCAAATCAGAGTTATTTTCATAAACCAGTTTGTCTCCACTTTGATTTCCAACAATATTTCCTTTTGAATCTCTTACCTGTATGGTATGATCTTCAGAAATAATCTGAACATTACCGTCTTCTAACTGCAAAACAATATCGGTGCTTTTAAAATCAAATTTATGTTGCGGTGTTTTATCAGTAATGTTCTGTTTGTAAACAGCAAAACCAATTCCGAATAAAACCAGTACAGAAGCAGCTATTGAAATATACTTTCTGAAATTTGACTTCCCGGAAGAGATGCTTATTGTAGTTTCGTTTTCTTTTGAAGCCTGAAGAATGTTCAGGAAAATGTCATCAGCCGTTTGCGAATTCATTTTTGGCATTTCAGCAAGCAGATCTTGAATATCTCCTACCGTAGGAAAATCATCCGTCAGTTTATTTTTTTTATAATAGGCAATTACCTCATTTATTTCTTCGGGTGTACATTGGTTTAAAACAAATTTTTGTAAAAGGTTTTTTATTTCAGAATTTGAATTCATTTCGAATTGGTTTTAGGTCCGGTTCTGATATAATACAGTTGAAAAGAAGTTGAGTACTACTCAAACGTTGTAAATTTTTAAAATTTAACATTTCTGAAATATAATAAAGCTTGTAAAGGGCTTATTTTGCCGGGATTTTTAACAAAATAAAATTTTTGGTTTTTTTTACAGAATCGGATCATTTTGTCACTTCGACCGAAGGGAGAAATCGCATTTGCGGAATACACAAAGTATGTTGCTCTGTATTTAAAAGGTAGCTTACCTTGCGTAGATCCTCGCGCCCTCTGCGGCTATAACAAAAAAAATCACCCGGAAAGAGTGATTTAATTGGTTAACTGTGGTTTTTTGGTTTAGACAATTTCGTCATGAACCTGAAAAAAGACCCGCATCGATTCTAACGCTTTGCTCATCTGGTTCCTGACTGTATTTATAGAGATGCCGAGTTCCTGACTTATTTCTTCGTAACTCATGCCTTTCTTTCGTGACATTTTGAAAATTTGCTTTCGCTTGGGAGGCAATTGATTCATAGCCTGCTTGTGGAGTTTTTTGCAATCGGCTTCCCGGATTGAATAATCTCCGTATTCATGTGATTTCTGGCTTTCATAAAAAATCTCTTCTTTGAGCAATATATCGTTTGCTGCCTTATTTAAGAAATTAAAAGCCTGATTTCGGGCAATGGTAAAAATATAAGCCTTAAAAGATTGTTCCGGATTTAGATTTTCGCGGTTCATCCAGACTTTCATAAAAACGTCCTGAACATTTTCTTCTGCAGCTTCTTTCGATTTCAAAATACTGATGCTGTATCCATAGATGTCCTGATAGTATAAATCAAAAAGGGTACGAAATGCTTTTTCGTTACCGTTTTTAAGTTCACTGACCAATAATTTTTCGCTATGGTTGTTCGCTTCTAACATTAATTTAATTAGTCTTGTTTAGTTCTAATTATATTATGACTCTAAATGGGTGGTGTGATTGTTTGCCTGGTTAGCAAATATATAAAAATATTATTCTCAACAAATTATAACTAAAAAAACTTATTTCTTAATTTTTGTTAGTTTTTTTATTAAATGAAGAATAAACGCCTGTAAGTCACTCTTTATAAGCAAGTGTCATTTTGACGCTTTTGAGTTTTGCAATTTAATCGTAAAAGATACTTTTGAGAATATTCTTATTTGTGTGTATTAAATTAAGGCGATCAAAAGTTTATAAACCTAAAAAATCCTTTTCTCTTTTAAACCTTAAAAGAGAAAAGGATTCTGTGTTTTGGTAAATTTTGTGTTGTTTTAGATTTAGTTTTTCAAATCTTTAATCACTTTAAAAGCAACATCAACCTGATCTTCCCCAACCAGAATGGTGAATTCATTTGAAGTCGAAATGACCTCATTGATAATAATTCCTTCCCAGGCCAGACGCTGAAATATAAAGTAATAAATACCGGGAACAACAATATTTTCCTTAGGCAATTTCACAGTGATGGATGCAAGATTATCTAATTTCTGAATTAGTTTTTCACGCATAAAGTGTTTCTCAACCAAATGATTAACACTGCTGCTGACCACAATATTAGTTTCGTTAACACCACGCGATGAGGTGTAAAAAATATCAGATAAAACATTAATATCAGAGATCAGATCTGCTTGTTTGTTTAAAACAGTTTCCGAAGCTGCAAAAGTATAATCCGTTAATTCTGAACGAACCGTAATCTCCCCAATGTTCTTGATGACTTTGTTGATTTTATGGTTCAGTTTAAAATCTAATTCTTCTGTGAGCCGTTTAAGAGACATTACAACAGCGCCTTGTTTTACTTCTTTGCCAAATTCACTTTCCAGTTCGGTCATAATGTTCCGCGACAAAGAAGTGAGATTGATAATTCCAAGCGATAACGCATTCAATAAAAAGGGTTTTGTTTTAATGTAATTTTCTACAATGGAAGAAACGGTTTTCATAGTTTTTTTTTTTTTGGTAACTTGATTGGTTGGTTTTAGTTAACAGCACGATGTTATAAAACTCTGCAAATATAAATAAAAAAACAATTTGTTAAAATTATAACAATAAAAAATTATGTTAAAAATGATAAAAAGCGTCTGTAAGATGTTCAATTGCAAATGATTCGTTGATTTTTTGTATCGCAATGATGTCAAATCTTACTTCAAAATCTATTTCCCTATAGTTTATGTAGGCATTTACTGCTTTTACGAGTAACTGAATTTTTTTAGGTTTGACAAAATCCTGTGGTAAACCAAAATCGATACTTGATCTGGTTTTGACTTCAATGATGGTCAGAATATTTTCTTTTTGGGCGATTATATCTATTTCAGCCTTCTGAAAGGTCCAGTTGCGCTCCAGAATTTCATAACCGTTTTCCTGAAGGAAGGCTACGGCAAGTTCTTCTCCTTTTTTTCCGAGTTCGTTGTGTTCGGCCATTTTTTTAGTTTTTTTAGTCTCAGTTTCAGTCTCAGTTTGGAATTTTTTTTGTAAATTATGATGGCACGCAAAGACGCAAAGTCGCAAAGTAATTCATTTCGAACTTTGCGACTTTGCGTCTTTGCGTGATTTATTGTGGTATTTAAATTCTTCCCTAATTAAGGAAATTGTGGTGAAGTATTATTTTTGAAAAATAACAGTACTTCCGGATTCATTAACTTCTATGGTAATAGTACTTCCCATGATTAAAGCCCTGTTGTCCTGAATATGACCGGCCGGGAAATTGAAAATTACCGGAATATTGTATTTTTTGGTGACATCATCTACGATTTCAACAGCATTTTTACCCCACGGCACTTCGTTGTCCTTCATTTTAGTCATCCCACCAACAATTATTCCTTTGAGGTTTTCGATACAGCCGTTACGTCTCAGGTTCGTCATCATACGGTCAATATGATAAAGGTATTCGTCCAGATCTTCAATAAATAAAATTTTATCCTTGCAATCTATGGCAGATGGTGAGCCTAATAAACTATAGAGTATCGATAAATTTCCACCTACCAATTCTCCGGTTGCTTTTCCATAACGATTCATTTTATCCGGCCCGACAGTATAGGACAGAGGTTCACCAAATAGACCTGCTTTCATCGAACTGATCGCGGCCGGAGTAGCACGCGGAATAGTGACCGGCATCACTCCATGTATAGATTTATAACCCATCGTATTCAGGTGATTGTGCAAAACGGTAACGTCGCTGAATCCAATAATCCATTTTGGATGTTGTCTGAATTTGGTAAAATCCAAAAGATCAATCATTCTCACCGTTCCATATCCCCCACGGACACACCAAATGGCTTTGATGTTTGGATTGTCCAATTGTTTCTGAAAATCTGCAGCACGTTGTTCGTCAGTCCCGGCCAATTGATTTACATCAAGACCGATAGTGCTTCCAATTACGGCTTCTAAGCCCCAGCTGTGCAATAAGTCTATGGTAGGTTTAAGATTATCATCTATATTTTTTCTGGCTGTTGCTAAAATAGCTACTGTATCTCCTTTTTGTAAATAAGGTGGTGTAATCATCTTTTGTTGGGATTGACAGGTGAATGAATGTAAGGCAAAAGTAAGAAATACGATTTTACAAAGGGTAAAACGTTTCTTTATATGTTGAAAGCAGCTCGTGTTCATAATATCTTTTGCTTAAAATTATAAATTATTTTTAAGATTCCGGCTAGAATTAACCGCCATATTGTTTTTGTAATTCCTCTAAAAGAAGCATTAATCCTTTATCGGCTTCTTCAGATTGTATGTTGGCAAAAATAAGGAAAGCTTTATTAATGGCGGGACAAAGATACACTTTGGTTAAAAATGTTCCCGGATTTCCATTGTGAAAGGAATATTTTAACTGACTTTTTTCTTTGATTTCTGATTGCCATCCAAAGGAAAATCCAGGAAAGCCATAATGCATGAAGTTGAACTCGTCAGCTGTCAGTAATTTTGATTTTCCTAGTAGTCCCTGAAGCTGCATTTGCGTAAACTTACAATAATCGGGTAGAGTGACATTGATATTTCCTGCTGATGAAAGCCAGTTGAGTTTATAATCAAAGCCGGTTTTTCGGGTTTTAGATTTTCATAATGTCCCCAGGGCTGATTTTTGTCTTTTAGATTCGGTTGCCCAAAATCAAAAGCAATGTTTAACGATTTTCCTAGCTCGTGTACCAGCGTCTCATAGGTTTTTCCGGTTGCTTTTTCAAGCATTAATCCTGCCGCCACATAAGCTGGATTGGACCAATAGATCTCTTGCTTCTCCGTAATCGGCTTTTGCTGAAAAAACCACCCGATAAATTCATAGCGTTGCTGCTGGCTGTTTCCTTTGATTTCTTTTGGGGTTGGAGTTTCATTCCCGTAAGACCAGGTGTCAAGATTCGCCTTGAAAGTTAAAAAGTCCTGCAGTGTAAAATCATAAGTGGCCGGATTGCTCTTTGCTTTTAATTCAGGGAACAAATCAAAAAATTTGGTGTCCCATTTTATTTTTCCTTCTTTGACCAAAAGCGTTGCTATATAACTTGTAACTGTTTTGGTTATGGATCCTAAACGAAAGCGATCATCTATTTTTGCTTTATAAGAAGTATTGTAACGCTGGTTTCCTAAGGCCTGAATCTCCAATACAGAATCTGAAGAGACAACAGCATAAGCCAGTTCCGGAATTTTGTGTTTTATTCTGATGCTGTCTGCAAATGAACTGTTTTTTTGCCCGTAAAAAGTTGTTGTAAAGATAAGATAAAGGGCAAATACAAATATTTTTTTCATTTTGTAGCGTGTCAGGTTTTGCAGGCAAGTTACAAGCATTTTGAGAGAAACAAAAATTAAATTCAAAATAAAATTAATATAAATTTCTTACAAATAATTAATTTGCTAAATTGTGCCTTTTTAAATTCGTTAAGTAATATGGGTAAGATTATCAGGTTTTCTCTCTTTTTGTTTTTTGTACTATCATGGGGATTTGCCCAGCCTAAAAAGTTTAAAATACATACCGTTGCGTTCTACAATTTCGAAAATCTTTTTGACACCATCAACGATCCCGCAACCAATGACGATGAATGGACTCCGGCCGGACTACAAAACTGGACGGATGCAAAATACCGGCAGAAATTAAAGAACCTTGTCAGGGTCTTGTCCGAAATCGGAATGCCTGAAAACACCAATGCACCTGTTTTGATAGGAGGTTCTGAAATTGAAAACCGGGGCGTTCTGGAAGATTTGATCCGGCAGCCCCAATTACAGCCCTATGATTATGGAATCATTCATTTTGATTCTCCTGACAAACGCGGAATCGATGTTGCTTTATTGTATCAGAAGAAATTTTTCAGACCGACTTCCCTTTCGAATATCCCTTTAAACATCTATAAAAACAGGAGTACTGTAAAAGAAGAAAAAACAGAAGTAGACTCAGTGGAAGAAAAGGTTATAGTGGCTCCCAACAATCGGGTTTTTACGAGAGACCAGCTTTTAATTACAGGATTTTTGGAAGGGGAAGAAATAAGTATAATTGTCAATCACTGGCCTTCGCGGTCAGGAGGAGAAAAGGCAACAGCTAAATACCGGGAAGCTGCCGGGGTTTTAAACCGAAAAATTATCGACTCCTTACAGCACATAAATCCCGATGCTAAGGTAATTTCCATGGGGGATTTCAATGATGGCCCCTATAATAGAAGCTTTAAAATTGCTTTAGGAGCCAAAGGAAAAAAATCTGACGTACCAGAATTTGGTATTTTTAATCCGTTTGAAGAAATGTTGGCAAGAGGAATGGGAACGCTTGCTTTTAGGGATTCCTGGGATATTTTCGATCAGATCATACTCTCCGAATCTTTAATAAAACCGGACTTTGATTCTTTCAAATTCTGGAAAGCGGGAATTTTCAATAAACCCTATCTTATTCAAACCTCCGGAAAATACAAAGGATATCCGTTACGGCATACTTTAACGGAAGTGGGTTTCAGTGATCACTTTCCGGTTTATCTGTATCTGATAAAAGAAGTTAAGTAAGTCTCAGTATTCAGTCTCAGTCACAGTTTCCAGTGTAGGTTCAGGTTTTAGACTGTAAACTGTGACTGAGACTGAAAACTGAATCCCGGTTTTTAAACTGTAAACCGAGACTGCGACTGAAAACTTTTCCCTAACTTAGCAATTATATAAATTAAGGATAAAATGGCAATAGCAAAACCTTTCAACCTCACCAAATGGATTGAGGAAAATCGTCAATTATTGAAACCACCGGTTGGGAATAAAAATCTTTACGTAGATTCGGGTGATTATATCGTCATGATTGTTGCAGGACCAAACGCCAGAAAAGATTATCACTATAACGAAACTGAAGAACTTTTTTACCAGTTGGAAGGAAGTATAAAAGTTGTAATTCAGGAAGATGGAGAGCGTAAAGAAATGATTTTAAATGCAGGTGATATGTACCTTCATCCTGCAAAAATCCCACATTCTCCGGTTCGTTCCGAAGGTTCTATTGGTCTGGTGATCGAGCGTAAACGCGCCGGAAAAGGGTATACTGACGGTTTACTTTGGCATTGTGATAATTGCAATCATAAATTATACGAAGTGCATTTCGAATTGCACAATATCGAAAAAGATTTCCTGCCGCATTTCGAACATTTTTATAATTCAGAAGAGCTAAGAACCTGTGATAACTGCGGAACCGTTATGGAATCTGATCCCCGATTTGTAGCGAAAAAATAATGACCTTATCGAATTTCAAACCTGACAGGTTTTTAAAACCTGTCGGGTTTAGATAATTCCTATAAATCAAAACGTTTTCCTTGCTCCGGATAAATGAGCTGCACTCCCAAATCATTTTGACTTTTGAGCTGTTCTTTAATTTTACTAATGTTTTTGTTTGGCGGTTTTAAATGGGTAACAATAATTTTAAAACCTTTCAAGGTATCTTTTCCGGCTAGTTCTTCCAGAACATGAAGTTCTTTCATTAAATAATTCGGAGTCAAATGCCCAAATAAAAATTTATCCGGCTGTTCGTTGGGGAATGAAACTTCAATAAAAATTCCTTTCAGTTGTTTGTTTTTAACCAGTGGCGCAATCGCTGCCCATAACTCTTTTAAATGGGTGCTTTTTTCTACTTCATCCGGTCCTGTATCTCCCAAATACAAAGCGTAATTATCACCATTTCTGATCAGAAAAGCAGTACTTTCAAACGGGTTTACATGGCTTAACGGAAAAGCTTTTACGGCCATTGTCGTATTGGTAACAGGAGTTTCTTCGTTAGGCGTCAAAGTCTGGAAATGGTATTTTTTCAAAGGAAGTCCGGGTCCCTGATCCCCAAAATTAGCCCAGGTCTGATCGTTGAAATAATGATTTTCCATCATTTCCATGCACTTACCAGTGGCATAAACAGTCTTTGAAGAGTCAGCAGGGGAATTTATAATCAAACCCGATACATGGTCCAAATGGGCGTGGGAAATCAAATACCCTTTGATGTATTTTCGGAGGACCTCGCTGGTGGAGATTTTGAATGTTTTCTTTTCAATGGCTTTTTCGATTCCGGCGTTTACAGTGCCGGCATCAAGACAGATATAATCGTTGGTTTTTGCCGGCGCCAGCAAATATGCGGAAAGATTTTTTTCGTCAATACCTCCTTTTACTCCCAGAGGAACAACCTGAAAAGCTGCTTGTTGTAGTTTTTGAGAAAAAGCCGAACCAGATAATAAAAGAAAACAGATCAGAACTTTATTGAAAAATGTCATGTCTAAATAATTTGATGACGTAAATTTCATTAAATAATGGCAATAAATTACCAGATACTTTTATAATTCCTGTTTAATAACCCTAAATTTACTTTGTTTTTAACAACATAATTAAATTAAAATTCAACTCGAAACAATATCTTTACAAAAAAATATAACAATTTTAACTAAAAAAGTTACAATGACAACAATAGCATCACAATTTGGAATGAATGAGGCTCTGGAAAAATTGGGCATCAAAACGATAAATGAAGGAACATCTACAGGTTTGCAGAACTTTTCATCAGGAGAAATCTTAGAAAGTTATTCGCCGGTGGATGGAAAATTAATTGCTTCCGTAAAAACATCAACGGCTGAAGATTATGAAAAAGTTATGCAGTCGGCAACAGCTGCTTTCAAGACTTTTAGACTAATTCCGGCTCCGCAGCGTGGTGAAATTGTTCGTCAGTTTGGAGAAAAATTGCGTCAGAACAAAGAAGCTCTTGGTAAATTGGTTTCTTACGAAATGGGAAAATCACTTCAGGAAGGGTACGGGGAAGTACAGGAAATGATTGACATCTGCGACTTTGCGGTTGGTTTGTCACGTCAGCTTCACGGATTGACGATGCACTCGGAGAGACCGGGACACCGTATGTACGAGCAATATCATTCTTTGGGAGTTGTTGGAATTATTTCCGCCTTTAACTTTCCGGTGGCAGTATGGGCGTGGAATACGGCTTTGGCCTGGATTTCAGGAGATGTGTGTGTTTGGAAACCTTCAGAGAAAACACCGCTTTGTGGAATTGCCTGTCAAAATATTATGGCGCAGGTAATTAAAGAAAATAATTTGCCGGAAGGAATTTCATGTCTGATCAATGGGGATTACAAAATAGGAGAGCTAATGACGGCTGATATCCGTATTCCTTTAATTTCCGCTACAGGTTCCACCCGAATGGGAAAAATTGTGGCACAGACTGTTGCAGGTCGTTTAGGAAAATCATTATTGGAATTAGGAGGAAATAATGCCATTATCGTTACTCCGGATGCTGATATCAAAATGACAGTTATCGGTGCCGTTTTTGGAGCTGTAGGAACTGCAGGGCAACGTTGTACTTCAACACGAAGATTAATCATTCACGAAAGTATTTATGATAAAGTAAGAGATGCTTTGGTAGCCGCTTACAAACAATTAAGAATCGGAAATCCGCTTGACGAAAATAATCATGTCGGACCGCTAATCGATACCCATGCCGTAGCGATGTATGCACAGGCCTTAAATAAAGTAGTAGCAGAAGGCGGAAGTATTCTTGTAGAAGGCGGAGTGCTTTCAGGCGAAGGCTACGAGAGCGGCTGTTATGTAAAACCAGCCATTGCAGAAGCTCAGAATTCATTTGAAATTGTGCAGCACGAAACTTTTGCACCGGTTTTATACTTGGTGAAATATTCCGGAGATGTAGAAAATGCAATTGATGTTCAAAATGGAGTAGCACAAGGATTATCGTCTGCAATTATGACGAATAATTTGCGCGAAGCAGAAAGATTCCTGTCGGTTACAGGATCTGACTGTGGAATTGCTAATGTAAATATTGGAACTTCCGGAGCTGAAATCGGAGGTGCTTTTGGAGGAGAAAAAGAAACCGGAGGCGGTCGCGAATCAGGTTCGGATGCCTGGAAAATATACATGAGACGTCAGACCAATACGATCAATTATACCACCAGTCTGCCATTGGCACAGGGAATCAAATTTGATTTGTAATATTTTGATTTAAATACTAAAAAAGGCTTCCATTGTTGGAAGCCTTTTTTTTGACGAGAATCTATGCTATTATTTCTTTATAATAGTTTGACTAAAAGTACCTTCTGAAGTATGTATTTTAGCAAAATACGTTCCCGGACTTAAATTGCTTACATCGATTGTTTCACTGCCTTTTCCTGAAGTTTTAACTAAGGAAGCGGACATATTATAAATTTCGACTTTTTGTATGCTTTGACCTGAATTTGACACATATAAAGTTGCTGAAACAGGATTAGGATAAACTAGTGCTTTTGCAGTTTCAGGTTTTTTTGCTTCATTTTGTGCTACACGCAAAGTTCCACCGCTATAGGCTGTACTGATATAAAATAAATTAGCAACCGATCCTTTGGTGATCGTATTTGTTCCGGCAGGGATTGATGCTGTAACGATTCCGGCTGCAGCAGTATACGATACATTGTTTACTTTTATTGTTCCGGTAAAATTAGAATCAAATACCAAAGTTAAAGTAGAAGCGGCCGTTGTAGTATACGTTATAGAAGTACTGGATTCAATTTTTAAACGTGCCGTTAACGATAATCCGGCATAAGTTACAGATCCTGCAGTAGAGTTCATATTTCCTGTAATGAAATAAAAAGAGCTTGTTTTTCCTGATGTTGTAAAATTGTGTATTTGATTTCCGGAAGAACCTCCGCCAGTAGTTACGGTTATAGTTCCGGAACCTGTTGCCGGTGTACCGGCAGTTCCGGTAGTGGCAATAGAATACGATACTGTTGCCGTTGGTGTACCGGTAATGGTAATGGTTTTAGCAGTAGTATTTTTTACAAAACTAAGACCGGCTGCCGGTAAACCGGTTACAGTGGCGTCTGTCGCATTTCCACCCCAGGTGAAAACAATCGAACCAATTGCTGTACCGCTTGCTACCGTCTGGTTGTTATTGCTTGTTGAAGTCAGTGTTTGATTGCCGGCTGCTGTAACCGTTATTGTTCCTGAACCGTTTGCTGGTGAACCTGCAGTACCGGTTGTGGCGATCGAATAGGATACGGTTGCGGTGGGTGTTCCCGTAATCGTAATTGTTTTGGCCGTTGTATTTTTGACAAAACTGATTCCTGATGCAGGTAATCCTGTTACGGTGGCGTCTGTCGCAGTTCCTCCCCAGGTAAATACGATCGTGCCAATAGCTGAGCCGCTTGTCACGGACTGGTTATTGTTTGTACCTGAACTTAGCGTTTGTGAACCAGCCGGAGGATTTGATTCACCTTGTACGGCAACTAAGGTACTTGTATAGTTGGTCAGTGCTGATTTTAATGCTGAAATTACAAGCGACGATTTGTCATCTGTTGCATTATTAAAAGTCCATTTTAAGTCACCACCGGAAACACGCCCTGAATATTGAATTGTTTTGGTTTTGGCTGTAACAGGTTGTTCTACAGTTAGGTTTTTAACATAAAGTGCTGCATTAGTATCGAAATTATTATAGGTATTGGCGCCTGATTTTGATTTCACAGTACTGCTCACCACTTCACCTCTTGATGAGGCTACATACGCATCAAAGTCGGTGGTTGAACTAATTTTACCGGAAATGTTATAAAGCGGATTAGTATCTCCATAAGCTACAAAACGCATATTGTTAGTGGCAATATCAGCATCAAAAGTATTGTTGAACGCTTTAATCGAACCTCCGGCTTCACCGGAGAATGTTCCCATTGTTCCGGCATTATTGACCTGATTGGCTTCGTCCCAGATATCAGTTCCCTGAAGCGAAGTCAACATTGGATGTTTGCTGTTTCTGAAATAATTACCTTCTATAAATAGGGAAGAGCCCAAAGTAGAACCCGAACCATACTTTGCAACACCATCAAAATAATTGTTGTAAATGTGAGCCGAATAGTAGCGAACACGCGGGTGACGTGAATCCGAGTGGTCGAACCAATTGTGGTGATAGGTAATGTACAAGCCGGCTGTTGTTCCTTCGCTTAATCCTAGTAAACTTGCTTTTCCACTATCCCAAAAGTGATTGTATGATAAAGTGATATAGGTTGATGTTTTATTGTCTAAAGCACCGTCACCCTTTATCTGATCTGCATCGCTGCCGGCGTCTCCGTAAAATAAATCGCAGTTGTGTACCCAGACGTGATCATTATTTTGCTGCATTCCAACATTATCTCCGGCAGTACTGTTACAGTTCATAAAACCCAGATTGCTGACTTCAATGTTGGAAGCTGATTTAAGACGAACGCCCCAGCCATTGGCAACTGCATCAGTACCAACACCCTCAAAAGTTATGTAACTCGAAGCGTTATTGGCATTTTCTATCACAATGTCACCTCCCTCCATTACGGTCAGATCCGTAATGTTTCCTATGAGACGGAAGATAAAAGGGCGCGTATCCTGACCTTTTTTTATCGCATATAATATATTTTGCAGGCCAACACAAGGATTCGTACTGGCTCCTGTAATATTCATAGAAACCGTATTTTTGGTATTCTGTGTGATGTATACGATTACAGCGTTATCTTTCGCAGTTCCATCAATTTTGTAGCCTCCGGGAACCCTTCCGCTGTCAAAGGCAAATCCGTTACGATCTTGGGCTGCAACGGTTAAATTACCTGTTGTGCTACCGGTTCCTTCTGTTCCCGAAATCACCGGTTTTACTTTTACTGTGTAAGATCCTGCCTTAAGACCCGGAATATCAGCACGAAAATAGCTGCCATAACTCCTGATCAGCTGATCGTCTATTTTGCGGTCGGTGATTCCCTCCCCTGTGTAATACACATTGTAACTCTGAGCATTGCTGACAGGCTGCCATTTTACAAATGCTGATTCGAGCCATCCGGAAGATTCTGTAATTTGAACTTGTTGTGCCCATGTCTGAATTGCTATGAGAAAAGCAGCCAGAAAAAGTAAGTTTTTTTTCATTGTGGTTAGTTTTTAAAGTTAGTAAATAATCAAAAGTGGTTTTTTGTGGTTTTTAGTATCGAAAGCAATTTTAAATTGTAATCGATTACACAAAAGTATGTAAAATTTCGTTATTCAAAATAAATTAGATATAAAAAAAAATTTATAATAAAAAAAATAGACTTTGAATATGTATTATGTAATAAATTGCATTAATTGTAATTTATTACATATTAATGGAAATCTTTCGGAAGTATTATTTTTACTACACTTTTTAAATTTTGATACTACCACATTGCCGGGAAAATAATGTAAGAAATCAAAGTTGGAGGAAATAATCATTTTTTTAAAATGAAAGGAAAAATACTGTTAAAATAAAATAATTGAAAAGACTTTTAGGTGTCAAAATTCAATTTTGAAATTAATTTTGAAATTAATTTTGAGTTAAAATTGATTTGAAGATCGTTCTGAAAATTAATTCTTGAAGGATGCTGAGGCATATTTTCAGAACGCAAAGAGAAAAAACCGGTATCGATTTCATTCAAAAGCGCATGAATTTATTCCTATAATTGAATAAAAGTAAAGGAGTGGGAGCAGCTTAGATTTTAAGTATAAAAAAAGCCCTTTTGAATTTCAAAAGGGCTTTTTTTATGAGAGTATAATTAAGGAATTAATCTTTGCTCGATAATTTTGAAAGTAATCTCAGGAATTCGATATAGAGCCAAACCAGTGTAATCACTAATCCCATTGCACCGTACCATTCCATGAATTTCGGCATTTTTTGTTGTACTCCTTTTTCGATCTGGTCGAAATCCAGGAATATATTTAAGGCCGCTATGATAATTACAAAAACGCTGATTCCAATACTCGTCATAGAATTTCCATGATGAACAGGAGTGAAGCTTGTAAACATGGATACCACCCACGAAATTAAGTAATAGGTAGCAATCGCTAAGGTTGCAGCGATAACGACTGATCTAAACTGCTCCGTTACTTTTACAATTTTAAATTTATATAATCCCAGGCAAATTAAAAAAGTAACCAGGGTTGCTCCAACCGCATTAACAACGATTCCGGGATAACTGGCCTCAAAAATGGCAGAAATCCCACCTATAAACAGACCTTCAAACAAGGCATAACCTGGTGCTAAATAAGGAGAAGTCTGCGGTTTGAATGCAGAAACAATAACCAGAATAAGTCCAACAATAGCACCGCCGATTGTCGGTAACATTACATTCATTCCGTTAAAAGCCATCCACCATGTGATTAGGGATGATCCGCATAAGATTAAAAATAAAATAGCCGTCTTATTAATAGTACCCGATATGGTCATTTCCTGATTATAATCAATAATCTGTGCGTGGTGTACTTCTTCAGCTTTTGAAACGGCATTTGATGAAAAACGCTTGTTGCTTAGAAAAGGATTTTTTGAATTGAAGTTCATAGTTCTAATACTTTTAATTGTAGTCAAATATATGGAGATTTTTTGAAGTGGAATTGTTTCTGTATTTTTTTTAACATGATTTTTTCTTCTGAATAAAGGGATGTTAAAACAAAAATCCATCAGTGAACGCTGATGGATTTTGATATGTTGAGATTGAAATTTCTATTGCAGTAAATCTAAAACTAAAGAAGGGAATAACCCTAAAGCAATATTCAAAAGGATAGAAACGATTGCAACAGCGTAAATAAGGAAAGGTTTCCCTGTGCGTGCTTCATTTGGTTCTTTGGAATACATAGCTAAAATTAATTTGAAATAATAGCCAACACTAATGATTGAGTTGATCACTGCTACGATCACCAAAGCAATATATCCGCCCTGAATGGTTTGGTTGAATAAGAATAACTTAGCGAAAAACCCTGAAAAGATTGGAATTCCGGCCATTGATAATAATGAACCTGTTAGTATAGCCGCCAACAAAGGATTTGTTTTTCCTAATCCGTGGAAGTTGGTAACGTCTTCGTTATCCTGATTTTTGCAAACATATAAGATAACGCTGAAAGCAGCAATTCCGGCCAAAGCGTAAGCAGCAGTATAATACAATAAAACACCTGCTGAGGTGGCAACGCTTAATAAAGTCATTAACATAAATCCTGCATGTGAAATTCCGGAGAATGCCAGCATACGTTTTACATTTACCTGACGTAAAGCCATGATATTACCCACTGTCATAGAAGCCATCGATACAATTACAACGATTATTTCAAAAGTTCCTAACAGATCCTGATTTTCAAGTGACGGGATTAAATTTAATGCACTTACTAATTTGTATAAAGTAGCTATAGCAATAACTTTTGCCAGCGTACTCATTAAAGCTGTTGTTAATGCAGGAGAACCTTCATAAACGTCCGGAGCCCAAAAGTGAAACGGTACGGCCGCTACTTTAAATAACATTCCGATGACTACCAAAACCATTCCGATTGGAAACCAGATTGGCAGCTCTGCAGATAAGGAACTTTCATGTATTTCAACAACGTCAAAACTTCCCATTGCCCCGTAAATCAGACAGATTCCGAATAAAATAATTCCTGACGCGAATGACCCCATTAAGAAATACTTCATACCGGCTTCGTTACTTTTTAAGTTCAGACGATCACTTGCCGCAAGTATGTATAAGGCGATTGATAATATTTCAATTCCTAAGAAAAACATAGCCAGGTTTCCAAAAGAGACCATCGCTACACCACCAGCTAATAAAAATATTTTTATAGCAATAAAATCGGAGATTTTGGTCTGATGATTTTCATAAAAATTATGACTTAAGGCTATCAGGAAAATAGTCAGCACAATAAATAAGGATGAAAAAGCAGTAGAGAATTTACTCACCTCAATCATATTATTGTAATAACTTCCTGTCGAACCGAATTCATAAAAATTAAGTGCCAAAACTCCCAAAAGTCCAACAATGGTAAAAGGAACAATGGCTTTCCTTAAATTAAGAATTTCAAACAATAGGCAGAAAATACCCAATCCCGTTATAGCTATTAATGTATTCATTTTTGTTTTTTTGATTTAGGAAATCTAAAACTAATGATGCCCTAATTTATTTTTATTTAAAATATTAATTTTTATTGATAACGTTTAAAATAGTCTCTAAACTTGGCGTGATCAAATCTGTAATTGGCTTTGGATAGAATCCGAAGAAAATCAAAACAGCAATAATCGCAACCAGAGAAATTCCTTCATTAACAGAAACATCCGCAAATGTTTTTGAATTGGCGTCTCCCAACATTACATTCTGGAACATCTTAAGCATATAATACGCTCCAAGGATAATAGTGGTTCCGCCTAAAATTGCGAACCATATATTAATTTGTGAAAGACTATATAAAACGGTGAATTCTCCAACAAAATTAAAAGTACTTGGCAAGGCAACAGAGGCCAGCACTAAAATTAAAAACATTGAAGTAAATTTCGGAGACTGAATACGAATACCGCCCAATTCAGAAATTTCCCTTGTTTCAAATCTTCTGAAGATGATTTCAGCAGCATAGAATAATCCCACTACAACAAAACCGTGAGCAATCATTTGCAGCACCGCTCCACGCAAGCCATCAATGGTTAAGGTATAAGTTCCGGCAGCTATTAATCCAACGTGAGCCAAAGAAGAATACGCTAATAATTTCTTAAGGTCTTTTTGTCTCAAGGCTACGATAGAACCATAGATTACACCGGCAATTCCTAAAGCAATAAAAATATTCATATATTCTTTTGCCGCAAGAGAAGCAATTGGCAATTGCCAACGGATTACACTGTACAATCCCATTTTTAGCATAATACCGGATAAAAGCATGGTTCCAACAGTTGGTGCTTTTTGGTATACGCTTGCCTGCCACGTATGGAAAGGAATAATCGGAATTTTAATTGCATAGGCTAAGAAGAAAGCCAGGAAGATCCAAAGCTGTTCTGTTGCGGATAAATTCAATTTATATAAATCCTCAATCAGGAAGCTTCCTGCTTTTTGATATAAGTAAATGAAAGCAACCAACATAAACAGGGAACCTGCCAGTGTATAAATAAAGAATTTAACCACTGCTTTTCTGCGTTCCTCAGCATCTCCGTTACCCCAGATGAGCGCAATAAAATAAATTGGAATAAGAGCTAATTCCCAGAAAATATAATACAGTAAACCATCTGCTGCCAGGAAAGTTCCTGTCATAGCAAAGGCCATAAATAAAATTAAAGCATAAAACCCTTTTGCATTTTTATATTCATTTCCGAAAGAAGAGAATATAATGACTGGAGTTAAGGCTACCGTTAACAACAACATTGCCATTGCCAATCCGTCTGCATTTAAAACAAATGAGATTTTAGGCTGGGTAATCCAGGCATTGACTAAGCTAATGTTTTCGCCCGCATTGAAATGGCTTAACAAAACCAGCGAACAGCCCAAAGCTGCTAAACTAAAGAACAAGGCTACTTTTGAAGCAAGTTTGTCACCAACAAAATAAGTGGCAAATGCACCAATTAAAAGAATAATTAATATAAGAGAAACGTTCATAGTTATAAAATTATTGAGCTAAAAATATATAGGAAATAATGGCGCAAAGACCCAAAACAAAAGCGAAAAGATACAATCCGATACTTCCGTTTTGTAATTTTTTACCCTGAAAACCTATTTCATTTGTTACTTTACCCAGTCCGAAAACAAGGGCAGATAAACCGGTTTCGATGTAATCCCTGAAAAATTGTGATAATACATTTACAGAGCGAACAAATACAGCGTCGTAGATTTCATCTACATAATATTTGTTGTATAAAACCTTCGTTACTCCTGTGATATTTTCGTCAGATTCAGGAACATTATCCTGTTTGAAATATTTAATGTAAGCAATTAAAATACCTAATAACCCACCTGCAACGGCAACTCCCATCAGTGTGTATTCTGTTGTTCCTAAATGATGTTCTTCGCCAGCTACTTTTGTGAAAAGAGGAGCTAAATAGTCATTTAACCAACTGTTACCCGGTAAGCTGATTAGTCCGCCAAAAGTTGCCAATAACGCTAAAATCATTAACGGAAAAGTAATTAGACCGTCACTTTCATGTAAATGATGTTTTTGTTCTTCAGTTCCTCTGAAATCTTTAAAGAAAGTCAGGAACATTAATCGGAACATATAAAAAGCAGTCATGATCGAAGCAATAGATCCAACCACATATAATGGAATACTGTGGTGGAAAGCGGTCATTAAAATTTCATCTTTCGAAAAGAAACCGGAGAAAAACGGAACACCTGAAATTGCCAATGATGAAACTAACATCGTCCAGAATGTGATCGGCATTGCTTTACGCAGACCCCCCATTTTACGCATATCCTGCTCGCCATGTAAACCATGAATTACAGAACCGGAACCTAAGAATAAACAGGCCTTAAAGAAAGCATGTGTGATTACGTGGAAAACGGCTACTTCATAAGCACCAAAACCTAAAGCTAAAAACATTAGACCTAATTGGGAAACCGTAGAGTAAGCCAATACTTTTTTAATATCTGTCTGAACCAGTCCAATGGTTGCAGCAACTAATGAAGTCACAGCTCCAATTACAGCAATTATAGTCTGAACGTCCGGTGCTAAATCAAATACGAAATTTAAACGGGTCACCATAAAGATACCCGCTGTCACCATCGTTGCAGCGTGAATCAACGCAGAAACCGGTGTTGGTCCTGCCATCGCATCCGGTAACCAGGTGTATAACGGAATTTGTGCAGATTTACCACAAGCACCAATAAATAAACATAAGGCAGCTAATGAAAGCAATGGAATATTTAAGGTAGTTGCTCCGGCAATTGCAGTTTTTAAAGTGGCATAATCTAAAGTCGAGAACATGGAACCAAGAATAAACATTCCGATCAAAAGACCTAAATCCCCGATTCTGTTCATGATGAAAGCCTTTTTCGCAGCATCATTGTAATCCTGGTTTTTGTACCAGAATCCAATTAATAAATACGAACAAAGTCCAACACCTTCCCAACCTATAAATAAAACTAATAGGTTACTTCCAATTACAAGTGTAATCATGAAAAACACGAACAAGTTTAAATAAGAGAAAAACTTATGCATATTCTCATCATCGTGCATGTAGCTGATCGAATATATATGGATCAATGATCCGATACCGGTTACAAAAAGCAACCATAGTAATGACAACTGATCTAATAAAAATCCAAGATTAATATGAAGGTTGCTAATCTGAATCCAGTCAAATAAAGTTACCTGAATGGCTTGTTTGGTTCGTGTAATTTCAGAGAAAAAGAAAAGTGTAACAGCAAACGAAACTACTACTGCAGCCGTTCCGATGATACCGGAAACTGTTTTGCCCAAACTCTTTCCAAAGAAGACATTGATTAAAAATCCTAAAAAAGGAGCTAATACTAAAACTAAAGCTAAATTGGTATTCATTTCCATTTATCCTTTTAAATTTTTTAAATTATCGATACTAATCGAACCTAAATTTCTAAAGATCGAAACTAAAATAGCCAATCCTACTGCCACTTCAGCCGCAGCAACCGCCATCGAAAAGAAAACAAAAACTTGTCCCTGTGCATCCTGATGATAGGTTGAAAAAGCTACAAATAAAAGGTTAACCGCATTCAGCATGATTTCGATAGACATAAAAACGATAATAGCATTTCGTCTGTACAATACACCAAAAATACCAATACAGAAAAGTACAACACTTAAAAAGATGTAATTTTCAATACCTATTTGATTTAATATATTACCCATTATTTATTTAATTTTTCTTTTTTAGACAATAATACAGTTCCAATCATCGCTACCAAAAGCAGGATCGATGCAAATTCAAACGGAACCATATACTCGTTCAGTAATATTTTACCCAGTACTTTTATCGATTGGAAATCCTCACCGGTAGAATCATATGCTCCGACAATAGGTTTCGAGTTGATGAAGATTGCGATTAATACAATACAAATCAGACAAAAAGAAACTATGGCGCCCAAACGTGTAATTCTGGGTCTGTGTACCTGATGGCGTTCGTTTAGATTCATTAACATAATTGTAAACAGGAACAAAATCATAATGGCTCCGGAGTATACAATAAGATGTACGATAGCCAAAAATTGAGAGTTCAGTAATAAATAATGACCAGCAATCGAAAAGAAACAAATTACTAAATAGATAGCACTGTGAATCGGATTTCTGCTAAAAATGGTCAGGAAAGCGGTGATCACCGTAATGAATGCTAAGAAACAAAATATAATTTGTACAGTAGTTGCGTGTGCAAAATCAGGAATATGTATCATTTAGTTAGCATTATTAAGTTGAGCATTTTTGATCGCCACGTCAAGAGGCATCACTAATCTGTCTTTACCAAAGATAAAATCTTCTCTTTCATAGCTTGACGGAACCAAAACTTTCGAAGTCGTCAGATAAATGGCATCTTTCGGACAGGCTTCTTCACATAAACCGCAAAAAATACAACGAAGCATATTGATTTCATAAATCGATGCATATTTTTCCTCTCTGTACAAATGTTTTTCATCTGCTTTACGCTCGGCAGCTTTCATAGTGATGGCTTCAGCAGGACATGACAAAGCGCATAATCCGCAAGCCGTGCAATTCTCACGACCTTGCTCATCACGTTTCAATTGGTGCTGACCACGGTATACAGGACTCATTTCACGTACTTGTTCCGGGTAATGGATCGTCACTTTTTTTCTGAATAAGTGCTTTACCGTAATAAATAATCCTTTTACAATCGCTACAAGATACAAGCGTTCCAAAAAGGTCATCTCCTTATTGGAGACCATCTTTTTTCTACCCGATAATGATATAGTTTCTATTGACATTTTTTTAATTTTTATTTTGAAGCTTAATCCTGCTATCCGCTGTATCTTTCATTTTTTAAAGAAAAAAATAAAAGGATGCTGCTTCTGTCAGGGCTAGGGCATTTTGGTTTTTAATGAAATTTATTTTTTATAACCAATTTTAGTTCTTTCAATTTTATTTTCCTGTTTGTCCATTAACTCATCTAAATAAGTAAAGACCAGCTCAATATTTTTATCGTGATTAATTAATTTTTTCTTAATTATATCTACTTCTAATTTTAAATTCAGGTTGTCCGTTAAAAAATCTCTTAAACTTACAAAAACCTCAATAATCTTAATGCTCATCTGAGTTGCTCTTTCACTTTTCAGAACACTGGCTAATTGTAAAACACCATGCTCTGTAAAAACATAAGGTAACGAACCTCCCAGATTTTGTTTTGAAGCTATCGCATTTTGCGACACCAGCAATTCGACTTCTGTTTCATTTAATCTGAACATAAAATGATCAGGAAATTTTGTACTATTTCTTTTTACCTGCTCTCTTAGTCTCCTTGATTCTACCTCATACAGTTCTGCAAGATCTTTGTCTAACATTACTTTTTGGTTTCTAATAAAATATATTTTATTAGTAATTACTTCATTAAGAATAATAATTTGACTCATCTTATGGCATATAATATGTTTCTTTTGAAAGGTGTCGCAAAATGCGACACCTTTCAAAATTTAAAAACCTAAAAAGGCTGCAATTTCACTTCTTAAAATAACAACTCCTGTAATCATAATATTGATGATCGACAGCGGAATTAATATTTTCCATCCTAAATGCATCAATTGATCATATCTGAATCTTGGAATTGTCCAACGCACCCACATATAGAAAAATATGAAGAAGCATATTTTAACAAACAATACTGCAATTCCCAGAAGGTTAGCGGTATTTACACCCACATTTTCTACCATCCATTGCATTCCCGGATAATTGTAACCTCCGAAAAACAATACAGATATAATAGTGGCAGAGATAAACATATTGGCATATTCAGCAAATAAGTAGAATCCCATTTTCATAGACGAATATTCTGTATGATAACCTCCGATTAATTCCGATTCACATTCCGCCAAATCAAAAGGAGTTCTGTTGGTTTCTGCGAAAGCACAAATAAGGAAAATAAGGAAAGATAAAGGCTGGTAAAATACATTCCAGTTCATTCCTGCCTGTTGCTCAGAGATTTCTTTTAAGCTTAAAGTTCCGGTCATCATCAATAAAGCAATCATCGATAATCCCATGGCCACTTCATAAGAAACCATTTGAGAAGCAGCACGAACAGCTCCCATCAAAGAGAATTTATTGTTAGAAGCCCATCCACCGATCATGATGCCGTAAACTCCAACAGATACAACTCCGAAGAAATACAATAAACCAATATTGATATCCGTAGCCTGCAAAAGAACATCTCTTCCAAAAATATGTAAGCGATCTCCCCACGGGATTACAGCACTTGTCATTAAGGCAGTACTCATGGCAATTGCCGGTCCTACAATAAATAAAAACTTGTTAGGGGTATTCGGGAAAAATTCTTCTTTGGAGAATAATTTCATACCATCGGCAAGAGGTTGTAATAAACCTCCCCAACCTGCACGGTTAGGTCCGACACGGTCTTGTAAAAAAGCGGCCACTTTACGTTCAGCCCAGGTAGAATACATCGCCATAATCATTGTTACGGCAAAAACCACA
Organism: Flavobacterium cupreum; assembly: GCF_003996965.1. Taxonomy (GTDB): domain Bacteria; phylum Bacteroidota; class Bacteroidia; order Flavobacteriales; family Flavobacteriaceae; genus Flavobacterium; species Flavobacterium cupreum. Next base: position 328,684 of record NZ_QWDM01000005.1, read on the forward strand.
ACAATCACAACACTTTTTTCTATAATAAATGCACCATCTACCATCGTTAAGAATTTTTGTTATTAGTGTTTAATGGGATTTCAGCCATACTAATTTTTTTACGGTCAATATCTCTACCCATTAGAATCGTTTTTTCGGTATCGATTTCTACTTTTTCTAATTTCTGAGTATAGTTGTTTTGATTGATCACAGAATCTTTTTCAAATTCTCTTGGTCCTTCAATCGTCCAGTCGTTTACATTTTTATGGTCAAAACGGCAAGAATTACAGATGAATTCTTCCACCTCATGATATTCGTCTTTACGGCCTGTTACACGTTGAATTTCCCCTCCAAACATCCAAACCGTAGTTTTTCCACAACATCCCGGAGTAGTACATTCTCTGTGTGCATTGTAAGGTTTGTTGAACCAGACTCTCGATTTGAAACGGAACGTTTTATCAGTTAATGCTCCAACAGGACATACGTCAATCATATTTCCGGAGAATTCGTTGTCAATAGCTTTAGAAATTCCGGTAGAAATATTAGCGTGGTCTCCACGATCTAATACACCGTGAACTCTGTTGTCTGTCAGTTGATCTGCTACTTGTACACATCTTTGACATAAGATACAACGGTTCATATGCAGTTGAATATTCGGACCGATATCTTCCGGCTCGAATGTTCTTTTTTCTTCAATAAAACGTGATTTTGGATTTCCGTGCTCAAAACTTAAGTTTTGCAAATCACATTCACCAGCCTGATCACAAACCGGGCAGTCTAATGGGTGGTTGATCAATAAAAATTCAGTTACAGATTTACGGGCTTCCGTTACTCTGTCTGAAGATTTACTGTTCACTTCCATTCCGTCCATACATCCTGTTACGCAAGATGCCATTAATTTTGGCATTGGTCTTGGGTCAGCTTCACTTCCTTTGGAAACTTCAACTAAACAACAACGACATTTACCGCCGCTGCCTTTTAATTTTGAGTAATAGCACATGGCTGGCGGCACTAAATCTCCTCCAATCATACGTGCAGCCTGCAGGATCGTTGTTCCTGGTTCTACGTCTATACTTTGACCGTCTATGGTTACTTTCATCTTTGTGTTGTTTTTTTAGTTTCAGGTTTAAAGTTTCAGGCTGTTGGACCTGCAACTAAAAAAACTTGAAACTTGAAACTTTTTATACTGTTAATTTGCCTACTAAATGCTTCACTTGCGAGAAAGGTTCAGCAACAAAGTGATCTCTGTTTTTAATTTTTTCAGGGAAACGAACGTGATATTCAAACTCATCTCTGAAGTGACGAATTGCTGCTGCTACCGGCCAGGAAGCTGCGTCACCAAGTGGACAAATAGTGTTTCCTTCAATCTTGCTTTGAATGCTCCACAATAATTCGATATCTTCTTCACGGCCCTGACCGTTTTCGATTCTCCACAATATTTTTTCCAGCCAGCCTGTTCCTTCACGGCAAGGTGTACATTGTCCGCAGGATTCATGGTGGTAGAAACGCGCAAAATTCCAGGTGTTTCTTACCACACAGGCAGTGTCGTTATAAACGATAAATCCTCCGGAACCTAACATAGATCCGGTAGCAAAACCACCATCACTTAAAGATTCGTAAGTCATTAAACGGTCTTCACCATTGGCTGTTTTGAAAATTAATTCAGCCGGTAAAATCGGCACTGAAGATCCTCCGGGCACAAACGCTTTCAAAGGTCTGCTGGAAGACATTCCGCCTAAATATTCGTCGGAATTCATAAATTCGTCAACACTTAAACCTAGTTCAATTTCGTAAACGCCAGGATTTTTAATATGTCCTGAAGCAGAAATTAGTTTAGTTCCTGTTGAACGTCCAATTCCGATTTTAGCATAATCATCTCCTGAATTGTTGATGATCCACGGCACAGTTGCAATAGTCTCCACATTGTTTACCACGGTTGGATTGGCCCATAGTCCAGAAACCGCCGGGAATGGTGGTTTAATACGAGGGTTTCCTCTTTTTCCTTCCAGTGACTCAATAAGTGCAGTTTCTTCTCCACAAATATAAGCTCCGGCTCCACAGTGAACGTGTAACTCTAAATCGTAACCTGTTCCTAATATATTTTTTCCCAACCAACCGGCAGCCTTAGCTTCGGCGATTGCTCTTTCTAAAATTTTGAAAACCCACATATACTCTCCACGAATGTAGATATATGAAAGGTTAGCTCCCAGTGCAAAACTCGAGGTAATCATTCCTTCGATCAAAAGGTGAGGAATAAATTCCATCAGATAGCGATCTTTGAAAGTTCCCGGTTCAGACTCGTCGGCATTACACACTAAATGTCTTGGTTTTCCTGATTTTTTATCAATAAAACTCCATTTCATTCCGGCAGGGAAACCAGCTCCACCACGGCCACGAAGTCCTGATTTTTTTACTTCTTCCACCACTTCGTCCGGTGTAAGTGTTTTCAAAGCTTTTTCTACAGAGGCATAACCACCGTTTTGGCGATATACTTCGTAGGTTTTAATACCCGGAACATTGATTTTATCTAATAATATTTTTTGTGACATCTTATTTATCGTGTAATATTATTTTATCGTCTCTGCAATCAGCGATTAACTGATCGATTTTTTCTTCTGTCAGTTTTTCTTTGTAGAAATCGCCTAACTGCATCATCGGAGCGTATCCGCAGGCACCTAAACATTCTACACCGGCAATGGTAAACATTCCGTCCGGAGTTGTTTCGCCCATTTTAATGCCTAATTTTTCAGAAGTGTAATCCATTAAATTTTCGGCACCATTTAAACAACAACAAGAAGTCTGGCAAAATTCGAACATGTATTTTCCAATTGGTTTTTGGTTGTACATGGTATAAAAAGTAACCACTTCGTAAACCTCAATTGGTTTGATGTGCAAAATTTCGGCAACTTTATCCTGTAACTCCGTACTCAGCCAGTTGTCATGCGCATCCTGCACTTCATGCAAAACAGGCAGCAGAGCTGATTTTCTTTTGTCTTCCGGATAATGACTGATCAATTCATTGACGCGGTTCATCAATGCTTCAGTCATATTTATTTCTTGTTTGTAATGTCTACGTTCCATTTTTATTTTAGATTTCGGATTTTAGATTTTAGATTTTTTCAATCTTTGTCCTTGAATCCATATTCTGCAATCTTTTTTAATTTTAGATTTTAGATTTCTGACTTTAGATTTTTCAATCTGCAATCTTAATTCTAAAATCTACAATTCTTTACGCGTCTAATTCTCCTGCAATTACATTTAAACTCGAAAGAATAACAATTGCATCTGATAATAAAGCGCCTTTGATCATTTCCGGATATGCCTGGTAATAAATAAAGCAAGGTCTTCTGAAATGTAATCTGTATGGAGTTCTGCTTCCGTCAGTAACTAAATAGAATCCTAATTCTCCATTTCCACCTTCAACAGGGTGATAAATTTCTGCAACCGGTACAGGAACTTCTCCCATTACGATCTTAAAGTGATAAATAAGAGATTCCATAGAAGTGTAAACATCTTCTTTTGGAGGAAGGTAATAATCCGGAACTTCTGCATGATATTCGTTTCCGGCCGGCATTTTGTCCAAAGCCTGACGAATGATGCTTAAACTTTCACGAACTTCTGCATTACGAACACAAAAACGATCGTACGTATCACCTGATTTTCCAACAGGAACGATAAAGTCGAAATCTTCGTAAGACGAATAAGGATGAGCTACACGTACGTCGTAATCAACTCCGGCAGCACGTAAATTTGGACCTGTAAATCCGTAAGCCATTGCTTTCTCTGCGGAGATTGCACCAACGTTTACAGTTCTGTCAAGGAAAATTCTGTTTCTTTCGAATAAGTTTTCAAATTCCTGCCAGGCGACAGGGAAATCTTTTAAAAACACATCCAGTTTGCGGAAAGCTTCCGGTGACCAGTCTCTTTCGAAACCACCGATTCTTCCCATATTTGTTGTCAGACGGGCACCACAAATTTCTTCATAGATCTCGTAAACTTTTTCTCTAAATTGAAAAACATATAAGAAACCGGTATAAGCACCAGTATCAACACCCAGAATCGAATTACAAATTAAGTGATCTGTAATACGCGCCAATTCCATAACAATTACTCTTAGGTATTGTGCTCTTTTAGGAACTTCAATATTGAGTAATTTTTCCAAAGTCATCCACCATCCCATATTGTTGATCGGAGAGGAACAATAGTTCATACGGTCTGTAAGAGGTGTAATCTGGTAGAAAGGACGATTTTCGGCGATTTTTTCGAAAGCTCTGTGGATGTAACCAATGGTTGGTTCCGCTTCAAGAATTCTTTCACCGTCCATCAATAAGATATTTTGAAAAATACCGTGAGTGGCAGGGTGGGTTGGACCTAAATTCAATACGGAAAGCTCGCTTCCGTCTTCGTTTAGTTTCTCCTTAATTATTTTAGCATAGCGATGCTCTGGTGGTAATAATAGTTCTGACATCTTTAATTAAAAATTGATAATTGATAATTGATATTTTCCAATTAACTATTAATTTTTGTTTTTATATTATGTAATAATTATCAATTATAAATTGTTAATTACGCATTGATTGTTGTTCTTCCAAAGAATCTGTCATCTTTATCTGTTCTTCCGCTGTCTTCCAGAGGGAATTCTTTTCGCATTGGAAAAGAGATCATTTCATCCATATTCAGAATACGTTTCAATTGCGGATGTCCAATAAAGTTCACCCCGAAGAAATCGTATGTTTCTCTTTCCATCCAATTGGCGCTTAAGAAAATATTTGAAATTGTTTTTATTTCAGGTTTTTCACCGTTGATATAAACTTTGATTCTGATACGCTTGTTTTCGTACCAGTTGTGTAAATGATAAACGATTGCAAACTGACGATCAACCTCGTTATCAGGGTAGTGAATCCCGCATAAGTCCGTTAAAAAGTGAAAACGTAAATCAGCATCATTTTTCAGGAAAAGAATCAAAGAGGTGATTTTATCAGCTGTTGTTTCCAGGGAAAAAATATCTCTTTCCTCCTGAAAGTTAAAAACACTTGTATCAAATGTTTCAGTAAGTTTATCCTGAATCAGGGTATTTTCTAATGCCATTTTATGAAATATTATATGAAGCTAATAATTCCTGGTATTCCGGAGAACTTCTGCGTCGTACAGATTCGCTTCTTACTAATTCTTGTAGTTTCATTACACCGTCAACGATTTGTTCCGGTCTTGGAGGACATCCGGGAACGTAAACATCAACAGGGATAACTTTGTCAATTCCCTGTAAAACAGAATACGTATCAAAAATACCACCAGATGAAGCACAGGCTCCAACGGCAATTACCCAACGCGGCTCTGCCATTTGTTCGTAAACCTGTCTTAAGATGGGTGCCATTTTTTTCGAAATAGTTCCCATAACCATTAGCATATCAGCCTGACGGGGAGAAAAACTCACACGTTCAGAACCAAATCGTGCCAAATCATAATGGGAAGCCATTGTTGCCATAAACTCGATTCCGCAACAAGAAGTTGCAAACGGTAAAGGCCAAAGAGAATTCGCGCGTGCCATACCTACAACATCATTAAGTTTTGTGGCGAAGAAACCTTCACCAACAACACCTTCCGGAGGGGCAACCATATTTACTTTTGAATCGCTCATTTTATTTTAGATTTCTGATTTTAGATTTTAGATTTGGGGAAATCATAAACGTTAAAATCAATTTTTAAATCAGTATATTAATTCGGGAAACCAAATCTTAAATTGTAATTCTAAAATCACCAATCTAAAATCATTTATTCCCAGTCTAAAGCTTTCTTTTTGATGATATAGAAAAATCCAACTAAAAGCAAGGCCATGAAAACAATCATTTTCAGCATTCCTTCTATACCAAGTTCTTTAAAGTTTACTGCCCACGGATAAAGGAAAATTACCTCTACGTCAAACAATACAAAAAGAATGGCAACCAGGAAATATTTTACGGAAAAAGGAATACGTGCATTACCAACAGATTCGATTCCGCACTCGAAATTTTTATCTTTCACCTCAGAGGTTCTTTTTGGGCCTAATTTTCCGGAAATAATGATAGTTCCTACCACAAAACCAACAGCAAGAATGAGCTGCATTAAAATAGGAAGATAGCTGTATTGATCAGATTGCATAAACTTGGGGTTTTTTACTTAAAAAATAAGCCACAAAGATAGCGCCCAACTCTGTAAATCACAAGCTAAAAAAGGATTTAAGTAGGGTCGTAAACATCGTTTATGTCTAATTTTTATTCATTATAAATAACTTTGGCTTTTTTTACAATTTTTTTAAGATTTGAGCAAAAAAAAAACGTTTCGAAATAAATCGAAACGTTTTAAAACCATTCAGAGGCAAAAAAAATAAATTGCTATATTTTTCTTAGATTACTGCTACTTTAGCAGCAACTTTCCCTTTTCTTCCTTCTTCTTCTTCATAGCTTACACGGTCTCCTTCGCGTAATTCTTCCGCGTTAATTCCTGAAGCGTGAACGAAGATATCTTTTCCTGTTTCTTCGTCTGTAATGAATCCATAACCTTTAGATTCATTGAAAAATTTTACTGTACCTGTACGCATTGTAATTGTAATAATAATTTATAATGAAGCAAATGTAATATATAAATTCATACAAAAGACAATAAGGTGTTAATTTTTTGTAAAAATTATTGATTTACAGTGTTTTTACTATTTATTTTGCTTCTCTTTTGATATGACATAGTTTAAAATGGCAATCATTAAAGATATGTTAAAAAGTAGGAACTTTTTGACTTTATTGAAGGTTGAATTATGATTTTAAATGTCGTAAATCAACCTTTATTTTTGTCGTTTAATTTTTTTTTTCAGTTCCGTATTTTTTTTAGTTCTGACTGAATTATACCAAATCTACTTTTATGTGTAATTCTTTTAATTGGGAATCATCAATTTTAGCAGGAGCATCAATCATGACATCACGTCCTGAATTGTTTTTCGGGAACGCAATAAAATCCCTGATCGTTTCCTGACCTCCCAAAATAGCAACCAGACGGTCTAAACCAAAAGCTAATCCCCCGTGAGGCGGCGCTCCAAATTGAAAAGCATCCATCAAAAATCCAAATTGTGCTTTTGCTTCGTCTTCGGTAAATCCTAAATATTTGAACATCAGCTGTTGTGTTGCTTTGTCGTGAATACGAATAGATCCTCCTCCAATTTCATTTCCGTTTAAGACCATGTCGTAAGCATTGGCGCGTACTTTTCCCGGTTGTGTTTCCAGTAAATGCATGTCTTCCGGTTTAGGAGAGGTAAACGGGTGGTGCATGGCGTGATAACGGCCGCTTTCTTCGTCAAGCTCTAATAACGGGAAATCTACAACCCATAGCGGAGCAAATTCTTCCGGTTTACGCAATCCCAAACGGGTTGCCAGTTCCATACGAAGTGCAGAAAGCTGTGCACGGGTTTTATCAGCAGGGCCGGAAAGTACAAAAATCATGTCTCCGGGTTTTGCACCTGTTATTTTTGCCCATTGTGCTAAATCTTCCTGATCGTAAAATTTATCTACAGATGATTTGTAAGTTCCGTCGTCATTACATTTGGAATATACCATTCCGGATGCACCTACCTGCGGACGTTTTACCCAGTCAATCAGTCCGTCAATTTCTTTACGGGTGTAATTTCCTGCGCCCGGAACGGCAATACCCACTACTAATTCCGCAGCATTAAATACCGGAAAATCCTTGTGTTGAGCAAATTCGTTCAGTTCTCCGAATTCCATTCCGAAACGGATGTCCGGTTTGTCATTTCCATATGTTTTCATGGCATAGTCGTAGGTAATTCTTGGGAATTTGTCTACTTCAATACCTTTAATTTCTTTTAGTAAGTGTCTTGTCAGTCCTTCAAAAACATTCAGGATGTCTTCCTGTTCCACAAATGCCATTTCGCAGTCAATTTGTGTAAACTCAGGCTGACGGTCTGCACGTAAGTCTTCGTCACGGAAACATTTTACGATCTGGAAATATTTATCCATTCCACCCACCATCAATAACTGTTTGAAAGTTTGTGGTGATTGCGGCAACGCATAAAACTGTCCTTCGTTCATACGACTTGGTACAACGAAATCCCTCGCGCCTTCCGGAGTTGATTTGATTAAATATGGAGTCTCTACTTCACAGAAATCCAGATCAGATAAGTATTTACGAACTTCCATTGCCACTTTGTGACGGAAAAGCAAACTGTTTTTTACCGGATTACGACGAATATCCAGGTAACGGTATTTCATTCTGATATCTTCCCCGCCATCTGTTTCGTCTTCAATTGTAAACGGAGGTGTTAAGGCAGCATTCAAAATGGTTAATTCAGAAACTAAAATTTCGATATCACCGGTCGGAATATTTTTGTTTTTGGCTTCACGCTCAATAACAGTTCCTTTTACCTGAATTACAAATTCTCTTCCAAGAGTTTTTGCCAGTTCGAAAACAGTTTTATCAGAACGGCTCTCGTCGAAAATAAGTTGTGTGATTCCGTAACGGTCGCGTAAATCAACCCAGTTCATAAATCCTTTATCGCGTGATTTCTGAACCCAACCCGCTAGTGTAACTTCGGTATTAATATTTGAAGCGTTTAACTCGCCGCAATTATGACTTCTATACATGATCTCAATTTTAGACTGCAAAAGTAAACACAAAATTCAAATTAATATAGAAAAGTGGGCAACTAGATGTTGTTAAAATGAAATATTTTGTTAATTCTTAAATTTTGAAGACAGAATTTATTTAGTTTTGAGTCACTATAAACAAAACAATATAAGATATGAGAAAACTTTTTGTTGCTGGTTTGTTGATTTTCAGTGCCCTGAATAGTATTGGGCAAGTCAAAAATCCAATCAAATTTACGGCCAAAATTACGAACAGAAACAGTGATACTTTAGTCATTAGAGGTGCTAATAATTTCAAACAAGTTATTCCGATTGATAAAAAAGAAGTTTTTGCTGCTACTTTTGAAGCTCCGAAAGGATTTTATCGATTTTCCGACGGAGTAGAATCTTCTACTTTATTTCTGAAACCGGGTGCTGAAGTAAACCTGACCATGAATGCTAAGGAATTTGATGAAACGATTGTATATAAAGGAAAAGGAACAAACGAAAGTAATTTTTTAGCACAGCAGGCTTTAAAAGACGAAAAATTTCAGAATGAAGCGTTCGCCAAAGAAGCAGCTGAATTTAAATCCTTATTAGACGGAAAGACAAAATCTGATCTGGAAAATATTGAGAAAGGTGATTTTGATACTGAATTTAAAACAAATCTAAAAAAATCATTCGAGCAATTTAATCAGTACGCCGTGCAGATGTACGAAAGTGCCGCTAAGATGAAGGGATTTGTCGGGAAACCTTCAGCTGAATTCGACTATGAAAACCACAAGGGCGGAAAAACGAAGCTTTCAGAATTAAAAGGAAAGTATGTGTATGTTGATCTTTGGGCAACGTGGTGCGGACCTTGCAGAGCTGAGATTCCATTCCTGCAAAAAGTGGAAGAAAAATATCACGGAAAAAATATCGAGTTTGTGAGTATTTCTGTTGATGTACAAAAAGACCACGAAAAATGGAGAAAATTCGTAACCGATAAACAACTGGGTGGAACTCAGTTATTTTCTGACAGCGACTGGAAATCTGCTTTTGTCACCAGTTATGAGGTAACGGGAATTCCGAGGTTTATTTTGATCGATCCACAGGGGAATGTTGTGAGTGCTGATGCTGCCAGACCCTCTTCTCCAGAGCTTCAAACGCAGTTAGATTCGTTATTAAAGTAATTTATTGATCAAATTTATAACGTTATCGTAAATTTTCTATTTTAATAAAATACCAGTAAAACCAGTGCCTGAGCACTGGTTTTTTTGTATCGTTCTGATTTCCAATGTTAAGTTTTTATCCAATGTTACCAAATTGTTAAGTAAAAGTTTTTTTAATGTAAACATTTGTTTATATTTGGTAAAGATTTGATAACATTAAAACCTGCAAGATATGAAAAAGTGTGTAATTTTAGTTGCAATATTGTTCTCTGGAATTTTAGTTGCACAAGAGAAAAAACCGGAATTAGAAGCTGTTGGAAATACAGTAAAAGCTACTTATTACCATGATAATGGTAAAGTACAGCAAGAAGGCTTCTTTAAGGATGGTAAATTAGATGGCGTTTGGGTTTCATATGATGAAAAAGGAAATAAAGTTGCTGAAGGGGAATACACAAACGGACTGAAAACCGGAAAGTGGATTTTCTTTAACGAAAATAGCCTTAGTGAAGTTGCTTACGATAACAGTAAAGTAAGTTCAGTTAAAAATTTACAGAAAAATGCTTTAGCAAATAGAAATTAATATAATTTCAAAGACATAAAAAAACCGCTTTAATTAGCGGTTTTTTTATGTCCGTACTTTTATACTGATAACAAAACATACAGCCTTACCACTGCAATAAAAAGAAATGGCCCGGAAATTAATCCGGGCCATTTGTATGTAAATGTTTTTACTGATTTGCTTTTACTTTTTTTAATTTAAAAGAAACAAACAGGGTAAGTGAAGCGAGTACAATCCAGAAAATATCAATAAAGAAAATCTGTGTCTGATCTGCTGCAAAAGTTTTCCAGAACCAATTTCCGGAACAAATACCATTGGCAACCGGAACTAGCAGCCCTAGGATACTTCCTGAAATCAAACACCATTTATTGGTGAAATTTATATCCCTTTTCAATAAGAAGAATACAATTAATACGAGCCAGCTGATAAAATAGACACTGTATATATTCTCCTGGCTAAGCGGATAAAAAGCCTTATTGGCAATGAATGCCAGTGCTGTAACCGGATACATACTCAGGCAAACTGCTAAATAAATGCGTACTACGGAGTTGTTAAAACGACGTTTTTTCTCCGGCAGGTTTTTCTTGTCTCTCGCAACCAGCCAGATCATAACTCCGGATATAATTACGTAGCAGGTTATGATGCCAAGTACAAAACTGATAATCTTAAGAGCATATCCGCCATAATCTCCAAAGTGAATGCGGTACAATACATTTTTTACTACATCCAGGTATTTGTTGCCGGTCACGGGATCTTTTTTAGCGATCACTTTTCCGTCAGCCACTTTATAGATTATTTTTCCAACAGCTGTAAATTTTTTGTCGTAAGGCAGTTCTCCTTCAACGATAACATGCATATTGGCATCCCCGTAATTCTGGATCTGGACACTGTAGATTTCAAAATCTTTCCAATTGCTTTTCCCTTTAGCTACAAATTCATTTATACTAAAAGGATTGGCTAATTTTTTGTTTTCAAAATTATATACAGGGTTAATATATTCTAAATCATCATATAATTTGTTCTGATCTCCCTTGTATAAAGCCATCACACTTGGTGCCACGATAAGAAGCTTGATCATAAAAAAAGCTCCCGTTACGGCATACACAAACTGAAAAGGCAATCCAATCATACCTAAAGCAGTATGCGAATCGGTCCATAAGGTTTTCAGTTTTTCTTTTGGCCTGAATGTATAAAAATTAGAAACAATTTTGTTCCAGTGCAGCAAGACTCCGGTTACAATAGCAAACAGAAAAAATAAAGCCACAAAACCGGAAAGATAATACCCAACCGGGTAAGGAACCTGTGCCAGGAAATGAAGCCTGTAGAGGAATTCACCTAAGGAATACGATTCTTCGTAGGTTTGTGTTTTTAAATTTTTGGTATCTAAATAGAAGAACTGGCTTTCTTTTTGTTTGGCAGGCGCCAAAGTATGTTTGGTACCTTCCATGTAAACATTGACACGTCTTTCGTTACTCGCTTTTGAAATAGAAATTGTTCTTCCCGCTAAATTGTATTTTTTATCTAAAGCCGTTAAGGTGGCATCGTAGTTCAGCTGAATATCTTTGGTCAGTGTAACAGACTCACCGCGTTCCCAATTGATGATTTCGTCTCTGAAAAAGGAAAAAGACCCGGCAAAGAAAATAATAAACAAGACCACGCTTATTACAATTCCGCTTACGGTATGCGTATGAAAATAGATATTATAGTTTCTGTTGTTCATATATTATGTGGTAATAGGATTATAGGTTTGGCCAAGATAGATTATGCCACAAAAAATCAGGGTAAGCAACAAATAGATTCCCCAGATTTTTAATCCGCTTTTCGCTAAAAAAGCGATAACCATTAAAGCAACCCAAAGGATAAATCCTGTAAAAGCCATTGTCATAATTATATTTACACGATTAAACCAGGACGCGAGCGCCAGATGAAAACTCACAGAAACGAAATAGCCGCCAAGTATAGCAGCTGTTATTTTGGCAAATCGCTGCCATTTTGATTGCGTCAGGTATTTAGGATTTGCTGGCATATTTAATAGTAATAGATTTCTATTAGTCCGCTAAGGATAAAAAGTACCGCAACAGCTTTACTGTTTATGACTTTAAGCGGGGATAAGATAACAATTAAACTTCCAATTGTCATTAACTGAATGAAAAACAATAAAGTTCCGGTTCCTAAAGCCTTGGTAAACAGTAATAATGAATAAGCGAAAAGAAGTATAAACAATCCAGAAATTTTGGTTGGTCCGGGGTTGTTATTCAGCCATTTTTCAAAACCATAATCGTAAGAGAGTACGGCTTTTCTGGAAGTATAATAAAACATATAAAAAGAGATAAAAACGAAAAGACTGGCTATTGTTATCATGATCTTATAAATTTATAAAACATCTTTCCGGTTGAAGGGAAAGATGTTTTATGTTTGTTTTGTTGTTAAAATTTGTAAGTAAAGCTGGCAGCAATACTTCTTGGATCCTTAGGGTGAACAGTTGACCATCCGTCATAAATTTCTTTGTTGGCAATATTGTTAAGTTTTAGTGTCACTCCGAATTTATCAGCACTGTAGAATAAAGAGGAGTTAAGAACAGTGTATTCAGGAATTGTAAAAGTTCCTGCAACTTTTCTGTTCATAATCATATTATCACCAACATAATTTCCTCCAAAACCTACACCAAAACCTCTTAAGAAACCATTTGTAATTTTGTAGCTCGCCCAAAGGTTAGCCAGGTTTCGTGGTCCTGCATTTTCAGACCTGTGGTTTACAAAGTCAGCGTCACCTTTTGTTAAAACGGCATCATTGTAACTATATCCCAAAACAATGTTTAAACCGTTAATTGGATTTGCAATAAATTCTGCTTCAAAACCTTTGTTTTTCTGCGCTCCATCCTGGTAGGTAGCCTGATTATTTGGCTGTTCTTTTGTTGGATCTGCGGGATCTACGTATGGTGTTTCTACTACATAAACCTGATCAGTAACTTTAATATCATAGTAGCTAAAAGTAGCGTAAAGCTTATCTTTAAAAAGATTCAGTTTTGTCCCAACTTCAAACTGATCTGCATGTTCAGGATTAAAAGTCAAAGGTGTTACAATCGTGGCCTGACGATTTTGACCCGGCGCAACGTTAACAAACCCGTTCATGTAATTGGCGAAAACCGAAACTTTATCCAAAATAGGCTGGTATACTAATCCAAATTTTGGTGAAAAACCTGTTTGATTGTATCCGTCATTTTTAGCATTCATAAAGCGGTCGGCACGTAAACTTAACATAGCGGATAATGCCGGAGTAAAGTTGATAACATCAGAAACGTAAGCACTATACGTTTCTTGTTTCGTTTTATTATCGTTTCTGGGGCTGTTTCCAATAATTGCATCAGATCCGGCTTTTGTCAAATTTCCTGTATCACCATTACTTGGTCCGATACCCGGAATAGCATTGAAAGAGGCTAAATCATCCCCGATATAGATATATCCATTTCCAAAATATCCTGTACTGCGATCAGTTGCCGTTCTTTTAAAGTAATCAAAACCAACAACGATTCTGTTTCTTAAACTTCCAATTTTAAAATCACCGTTAAAATTCTGCTGAATATCGGTAGTTATGTTTTGATTGTCCTGATCTGTAAAAAATCGGGCCAAAACAATACCATTCGTAATTGGGAAACTGCTTGTGCCTTCGTACAAATAAGTATAGTTTCCTTTTGATCTTGCTGAACTGTTAGAAAATATAGTCTGTGAAGTCCATTGATCTGAAAGCTTATAATTCATCTGAGCCTGGATGTTATAAGAAGGGGTTTTCATTGTCAGTTCATTACTGGTGTAAGAACGTTCGTTATCATATTTTAACTCATTAATATTATGAACTCTTAGAGGGGCACCTCTGTCTAAAAACAACATCGTTGGGTTGGTCGATTCATTGCTCATAAACTCAGTATTCACTAAGAATGATAATCTGTCGTTTACCTCATAAGATAAGGAAGGTGCTACAAAAAAGGATTCCCTGAATCCGGCATCCTGAAAACTTTCTTGTTTGTGGTATGCTGAATTTATTCTGAAATTAAGTGTTTTTTTATCATTTAACGGAGTGTTGATATCAACCGTTACACGATTTAAACCGTAGCTTCCACCAGTATAATTGATTTCTCCTCCAAAGGTTTTGTAAGGTCTTTTTGTAGTGGTATTGATTAGACCTCCGTAAGAGATTAAGCTGCTTCCGAACAAAGTTCCTGATGGGCCTCTGATGATTTCGATTCTGTCGATATTTGCGGGATCAAGACTTCCGTTTGTTAAACCCGGTAAACCATTTACCATTGTAGGCTGAACAGGGAATCCTCTAAGGGAATAATAAGCGGCTCCGTCTCCGGCACGTCCTGTTGCGGCCCAAAGTGGTGTAATACCGGATGCATTTTTCAAAGCATCATCAAAATTGGTCACTACCTGTTCTTTTAATAACTCTCCTGTAATCGTAGTGTATGATTGTGGATTTTCAAGGTTTTTAAGCGGTAATCTTGAAACATGTTTGGTGTCTTTACGGGCAAAATGATTTTTTTTACCGCCATTTACAACTACTTCTGTTAAGTCTTCTGAATTTGTAGCTACTGTAAAATTTTGGATCAGATTATCACCTTCTTTAATTACAATCGATTTTTCCTGTGTAATGTATCCCACTGAAGAAACTTTTAAAGTATAGGTTCCGGGTTTGATGTTTTTTAAGGTATAGTTACCTTCTTCATCAGTAGTCGTTCCCGATTTTGTTCCTTTTAAAACAACAGAAATATTTTCCGGTGACTCATTATTTTTTAAGGTGATCTGACCTTTTATAGTTGCTTTTTCCTGAGACCAGGCTGTAGTGCCTGCTAACAAAATAAGACAGAAACTCAAAAGTAATATTGTAAATTTAGATTTCATTTTTTATTTAGAATTGATTTTAATAGCGCAAATTTAGTGGTTGAATGTTTACCAAACAAGCTATTCTTATTTATTCTAAATAAAATATTTTTTAAAGGGTAAAATTTACGTTTATTTAAAAAATTAACATCTTAAGCAAGATTTAAGGCAATATTAAGAATAAAAAAACCTGTTCATGTACTTGAACAGGTTTTTTATTAGTATCGAAATTATAATGATTACAATTCTAAAGCACGTTTAGCATCGCCATTCATTAATAATTCTACAGGGTTTTCTAAAGCTTCTTTTACGGCAACAAGGAAACCAACAGACTCACGTCCGTCGATAATTCTGTGGTCATAAGAAAGTGCCACGTACATCATTGGGTGAATTTCTACTTTACCGTTTACAGCAATCGGACGCTCAATAATATTGTGCATTCCCAAAATTCCTGACTGAGGAGGGTTGATAATTGGTGTACTCAACATACTTCCAAAAACACCGCCATTAGTAATTGTAAAAGTACCTCCGGTCATATCGTCAACAGTAATCTGACCGTCACGTGCTCTAAGGGCTAATCTTTTAATTTCAGCTTCAATTCCACGGAAAGTTAACAATTCAGCATTACGAACCACAGGCACCATTAGTCCTTTTGGTCCTGAAACTGCGATTGAGATATCTGCAAAATCGTAAGCGATTTTATAATCACCATCCATCATTGAGTTCACATCAGGATATAATTGTAACGCTCTTGTCACTGCTTTTGTAAAGAAAGACATAAAACCTAAACCAAGACCGCCATGTTTTGCTTTGAAAGCATCTTTGTACTCATTACGAATCTGGTTGATTGGTGTCATGTTAACTTCATTGAAAGTTGTTAACATTGCTGTTTCGTTTTTAGCAGCCACTAAACGCTCGGCTACTTTACGACGCAACATTGATAATTTAGTACGCTCGCTTCCACGGCTTCCTCCGGTTGGAGTTCCCATAGAAGGTACTGCATTTACAGCATCATCTTTGGTGATTCTACCGCCTTTACCAGTTCCTGAAATAGTTGCCGGTGCTATGTTTTTTTCGTCTAATATTTTTCTTGCTGCCGGAGATGGAGTTCCTGTAGCATACGTTGCTGCTGGTGCTGCTGTGGGTGCAGGTTCCGCTTTTGGAGCTTCCGCTTTTACTTCCGCTTTTGGAGCCTCTGCTTTTGGCGCTTCCGCTGCCGGTGCTGCCGGAGCATCTCCTGCAGGTTTTACGCCATCAGTATCAATTAAACAAACTACAGCTCCTACAGCAACTGCATCACCTTCTTCTGCTTTTAGCGTAATAATTCCGCTCATTTCAGCCGGTAATTCAAGAGTTGCTTTGTCGGAATCAACTTCGGCAATAGCCTGATCTTTTTCTACATAATCTCCGTCTTTTACTAACCAAGTTGCAATTTCAACTTCTTTTATTGATTCCCCTGGTGATGGGACTTTCATTTCTAAAATCATCTTGTTTTTGTTTAAAGTTTTAATTGTTTAAAGTTTCATGTTAGGATTAAACCTGAAACTTTAAACTTGAAACATTTTTTTTTATCTAAATAAGTTTTTATCAAATACCATTCTGATCGCATCTGCATGACGGCGTTTTGCTCTTGTATAACTTCCTGATGCCGGGGCAGCATAAGCTTTTAATGAAGCTAATCTCCATTTTACAAGATCAAAATTCATTAACATAAAGCTGTAAGCTCCCATGTTTTTAGGCTCTTCCTGTGCCCATACATAATCGTCAGCATTTGGATATTGTGCAATAATTGCTTTTAATTGCTCTGTTGGTAAAGGGAATAATTGCTCAATACGAACCACTGCAACATCAGTTCTTCCGTTATTTTCTCTTTCGGCAACAATGTCATAGTAGAATTTACCCGTTACGAAAACTAATGTTTTTACAGCGTTTTTGTCAACTGTGGTATCATCAATAGTTTCCTGGAAACTTCCTTTTGCTAATTCTTCAACTGTAGAAACACATCTTGGATCACGCAATAAACTTTTTGGAGAGAAAACGACCAATGGTTTACGGAAATTCGTTTTCATTTGTCTTCTTAACAAGTGGAAGAAGTTGGCTGGCGTTGTACAGTCTGCCACATACATATTTTGTCTTGCACAAAGCTGTAAGTAACGTTCCATTCTGGCAGAGGAGTGTTCTGCTCCCTGACCTTCATAACCGTGAGGCAATAATAAAACAATACCGTTTTGGTTGTTCCATTTGTCTTCCCCACATGAAATGTACTGGTCAATCATAATTTGGGCTCCGTTAGAGAAATCTCCAAATTGTGCTTCCCAGATGGTCAGTGCTTTTGGATTAGCTAAGGCATAACCATAATCAAAACCAAGAACACCATACTCAGATAAAAGGGAATTGAATACGCCGAATTTTCCTTTTTTGTTTTCGATAGCATCCAGTAAAATTACTTCTTCTTCAGAATCTTCTACTTTAACTACAGCATGACGGTGAGAAAAGGTACCACGCTCTACGTCCTGGCCAGAAATACGGATATCGAATCCTTCCGTCAAAAGTGAACCGTAAGCCAATGCTTCAGCAGTTCCCCAGTCGATAGTGTTATTGTCGTATCCTGCTTTTCTGTCGGTAACAATTTTAGTTATTTTGTTGATGAACTTTTTGTCTGACGGTAATGTTGAGATTGTATTGATGATAGAATCCAAGCCATCTTTATCAAAAGTAGTGTCCACTTTTTGAAGCATTTGCGTATCAGTTACCTGAACAAATCCTTCCCATTCGTTTTTCATGAATGGTGTGATGATGGTCAAATCTTTTTTACGGGAAGCTTCTAAGTTCTCCTCCATATTTGATTTGTATTCTTTTTCAAGAGCGTTTACATAAGTAGCGTCAATTACACCATCAGACAATAATTTCTCTGCATAAATGTCTCTTGGGTTCTTATGTTTTGCGATGATTTTATATAAAACCGGTTGTGTGAAACGAGGTTCATCACCTTCGTTATGACCGTATTTTCTGTATCCTAATAAGTCAATAAATACGTCACGGCCAAATTCCATTCTGTAATCTAATGCAAATGAAACTGCGTGTACAACCGCTTCAGCATCATCAGCGTTTACGTGTAATACTGGTGAAAGTGTCACTTTGGCAACATCGGTACAATACGTAGACGAACGGGCATCTAAATAATTGGTAGTAAATCCAACCTGATTGTTGATGACGATATGGATTGTTCCTCCGGTTTTGTATCCGTCAAGCTGTGCCATCTGAATGATCTCATATAATATACCCTGACCTGCGATTGCAGCATCACCGTGAACGGCAATAGGTAATACTTTTGAGAAATCATCAGCGTAATATTTATCTTGTTTTGCACGGGTTATACCTTCAATTACGGCCCCAACTGTTTCTAAGTGAGAAGGGTTTGGTGCTAAATTGATATTGATGTTTTTTCCCGTTCTGGTTTTCTTGTCAGCAGTAAGTCCTAAGTGGTATTTTACGTCACCGTCAAAATATTCCTGATCGTAATCTTTACCGTCAAATTCACCAAAGATATCCTGTGTAGATTTACCGAAGATGTTGGCTAAAACGTTCAGACGGCCACGGTGTGCCATTCCCATTACAAATTGTTCAACACCTTTTTCTGCAGCTTTTTCGATTAAAGCATCAAGAGCCGGGATGATAGTTTCTCCCCCTTCTAATGAAAATCTTTTCTGACCTACATATTTGGTATGCAAAAAGTTTTCGAAAGAAACGGCCTCGTTTAATTTTTCTAAGATGATTTTCTTTTCGTCACCTGAAAAATTAGGCTGATTCACATTTACAGCTAATTTATCCTGAATCCATTTTACAACACCAGGGTTACGAATGTACATGTATTCAATACCGATATGCTGGCAGTAAATAGTTTGAAGACGGGTGATAATGTCTTGTAAAGAACATGGTGCTACTCCGATAACTTTGGCAGCATCAAAAACGGTTGATAAATCAGCATTTGACAGACCAAAGTTTTCAATATCCAGATTAGGAGAGGAAATTCTACGGTCGCGAACCGGGTTTGTTTTGGTAAACAAATGGCCACGGGTACGGTATCCGTCAATCAATTTTAAAACATTAAATTCTTTTTGTAACTTTTCAGAAACCTGACTGTAATCTGTGTTGTTCGAGGCAAATTCAACGATTTGCTGAACAGGATTTTCGTCATTATAAGTTGTCATTCCAAAGTCAAAACCCTGAAAAAAGCTTCTCCAGCTTGGCTCAACGCTATCCGGATTTACTAAATATTGATCGTATAATTGTGCGAAAAACTCTGTATGCGCTGCATTTAAAAATGAAAACCTATCCATAATATTAGTGAATATACTTTTTGTTAAATAGAATGGCAAAAGTACAACAATCGCATTTATTTAAATCCTTTTTTTACGTACTTTTACGTAAAAATTTGTTAAAAATAGAGATAACCATGAGGGATAATCATTTTTCAAACGTTTTCAAATCACTTTTTGTGATTTTGATGGTCTTGTTTTCAAATCTTGCTGTTAGTCAGACACAACAAAACTATGTTATAGATAATAGCAGCCGTTTTTGGGACAAGGTTCAGTTTGGCGGTGGTCTTGGTTTGGGGATTGGTTCAGGCTATACCGATATTTCTGTCATGCCCAGTGCTATTTATAATATTAATGAAATTGTAGCTGTTGGTGTCGGTTTACAATTTGGGTACTTGTCTTCCAAAAATTATTACAGTTCTTTTGTATACGGCGGAAGCATCGTTGGATTAGTAAATCCGATTCCCGAGATTCAGCTGTCTGCCGAATTAGAACAGGTGCGCGTTAATACCGATTACGAATCGAATAGTTTCAGGCCTTCTTTTTCTGATAATTACTGGAATACTGCCCTTTATTTGGGAGCAGGTTACCGAACCGGAAGCGTTACTATTGGTGCCCGTTATGATGTTTTGTTTGATGATGACAGAAGTCTGTACGGATCGGCATTTATGCCTTTTGTGAGGGTGTATTTTTGATTTAGAGGTGCTCAGGTTCTGAGATGCTGAATTTCTAAGTTTTTTTAATTTTATAATGTACTAATTGGTCCTGTATTTATACTGAACATAATCATGATTGTTTTAAAATTAGTTCTTTTATGAGGGAACTTTTTTTAGAATGTGAGAGCAATCTTAGCGCCTCAGAATCTTAGAATCTCAGTACCCTATTTAGAATAATAATTTCTAAACCAAACTTTCTGCCATTCCCTTTTTAAGATCAGAAAAGAAACCTGTTCGGCAAGAACTACCAAATCAGAACCGTCGAGTTTTTTGATTTCGCTTTCGGAGACGTCAATGATGTAAAGGAGATTCAGGTATTCGGCAAATTTATACTGAATCATGCGGTAGATTTTTTCGTGCAGCTGGATTTTTATCTCCTCTGGCGAAATACTCAGGGGGAAATCGATTCCTTCATTGGCCAGATTAAAGTCTTTGTTGATCTGCTCAATCAGTTTTAGGTACAAAGCTTCGGACTGAGCTTCAACTAATAAGGAATCTGCATTTTTTGGGGCTACAAACATTGATTTTTATTTTAGGTTGCTGATTTATGATTGTAGATTCTGTATGAAAATTGCACGGAATATTAAACCGTTCTTCCCATCAGATTTTCTCCAAAGGTTTTCAGGATTTTCTTTTTATCTTCAGAAATGGCCATTTTTTCCAGCGTTTCAAAAGCTTTCAGTGTGAACATTTCTATCGCTTCCTGTGTTGCTTTTGAAGCTCCGGATTCGTTAAAAATAGCTTTTGCAGTTTCAATTTTAGCTGAATTGTCCTCCAGTTGCAAGTGGAATAAATTCTCCAATTGCAAGGCTTTGTCAGCAGTTGAAAACTCTAAGGACTTCAGGTATAAATACGTTTTTTTATTTTCTATAATATCACCGCCAACCTGTTTTCCAAAAGTTTCCGGATCTCCGAATGCATCCAGATAATCGTCCTGAAGCTGGAATGCCAAACCTAAATTAAGGCCGAAATCGTAAATTAAATCAGCATCTTTTTCAGAAGTTTCCGCCACAATAGCACCCATTTTCATGGCGGCAGCAACTAAGACGGCAGTTTTGTATTCGATCATTTTCAGGTATTCCGGAATGGTCACATCGGTTCTTTCCTCAAAATCAACATCCCATTGCTGGCCTTCGCAAACTTCCAGGGCCGTTTTGCTGAACAATTTAGCCAGGTTCCTGAAAACGAGTGGTTCGTATTGTTCAAAATACTGATAGGCAAGGATCAGCATGGCATCGCCAGATAAAATTCCGGTATTGATGTTCCACTTTTCATGTACGGTGACTTTTCCTCTTCGCAAAGGCGCATCGTCCATAATGTCATCGTGCACTAAAGAGAAGTTATGAAAAACTTCCACCGCCATTGCTGCCGGCAGTGCTTTTTTGTAATCGGTATCAAAAACTTCTGCCGACATTAATGTTAGTACAGGCCGCATCCGTTTTCCGCCAAGACCTAAAATGTATTCCATTGGTTCATAAAGATTTTTTGGCTCTTTGCTGATGTTTTGGTTTTTTAAATAACTATTAAAGAAATCCTGGTACTGACTAATATCGTGCATAAAATGAAATTCTGATTTACGAGGCTCAAAGATACAATTCAATTATGAATAATTAGTTCCTAAATTTTAAAAGGAATTGTGCACTAAAAATTGATTTTTTGCCCGCCCATTTATAATATGTTAAAAAATTTTAAAAAAAACATGGAAACTTTCTTGGTGTTTAGAGTTTCCTGTTTATATTTGCATTTTTAATTGGAAACTCAGAACACTAAAAAAGTTTCCGTATCGGGTTTGATTAATTATAAACTCAGTAAAATCAAATATTTATGAAAACAACATGGACCATAGATTCTAGTCAGTCAGATGTTTTAATTAAAATGAGACATTCGATAATTGCTTATTTGGGAGGAACTTCAAATAAATTTGACGGTTATGTGGATATTGAGGACAATGAAATTGAAGATGCTTCTGTTGAATTTTCTTTAGATATAAACAATAAAAATGACAGCTTTCAGCAAATCGATACGCATTTGCAACTGAACGACCTGTTTAATGTAAACGAGCATCCAATCATCAGTTTTAAATCGACTTCTTTCCAGAAGGTAAACAATAACATCAACTTTTTTAAAGGAGATCTTACGATAAAAGATGTAACAAAGGTGGTAGAACTGGATGCCGAGTTTATCGGGATTAATACCTATGATGGTAAAAGGAAGGTTGCTTTTGAAATCACAGGCAATATTAAAAGACAGGATTTTGGTTTAGATTATAATTCGTTCAATCACCATGGAGGTCTGGCTTTAGGAAAAGATATGAAACTTATCGCCAATTTAGAATTCTGCATATAATTCTTACAATGAACAAATTAATGTAAAATTAGTACAGATTTAATGGAAACTATTTCTGACAAATAAAGTTTCCTGTTTATATTTGTAATACAATTTGAAAATTAAAATGAAAGAGAAAATCATAGCAAAAGCGAGTGACTTGTTTTTAAAACTGGGGTTCAAAAGTGTTACTATGGATGACATTGCAGGTGAAATGTGTATTTCAAAAAAAACGATTTACAAATATTTTTGCAACAAAGAAGTCCTAATTGAGGAAAGTACTTCGATGGTTCATAAACAGGTACATGAAATCATTGATACCATAGTGGAGAAGGATTACAATGCGATCCACGAAAATTTTGAAATTCGCGAAATGTTCAGGGACATGTTTAAGAACAATGCAGATACATCCCCAATTTATCAGTTAAAAAAACATTACCCTGAAATTTATCAAAATGTATTGTCACATGAAATTGACCAGTGCACGCGATATTTCAGAGAGAACATTGAAAAGGGAATTCGTGAAAAACTATATCGTCCGGATTTAAATATCGATGTGTATGTGAAGTTTTATTACACACTGATATTCCACATTAATGAAAACACAGTTTCAGAGAGAGAAGCTCAGGAAATAGAATTAGAAGCACTGGAATATCATACCAGAGCTATGGCAACGCCAGAAGGAATACTAGAATTAGAAAAACAACTTAAAAAAATTACTATTTAATCATCAATCTATGAAAAGAATAATTCTTATATTTTTGTGTTCAATTGGCTTAAGTGTCAGCGCACAAGTCAAAACATTAACCTTAAAAGATGCCCTTACTTACGCGCTTCAGAACAAAGCCGATGCTAAGAAATCGAAATTAGAGGTTGAAAACAGCGAGTATAAAATTCAGGAAGTGCGCTCAAGAGCGTTACCTCAAATCTCTGCAAACGGAAACTTAACGTACAATCCGGTTATTCAGACAACAGTAATTGACGGAGCAGGTTTTAATGCACCGGGAACCACAATCCAGGCGGCATTTGGTCAAAAATGGACTTCAACTGCAGGAGTTTCCTTAACTCAGGCCATCTTTGATCAGTCGGTTTTTACAGGTTTAAAAGCTGCTAAATCGACACGCGAGTTTTATCAGATCAACAATCAGTTAACAGAAGAACAGGTTATCGAAAGAGTGGCAAACAACTACTATTCTGTATTTGTACAAAAAGAAAGACTGGTTTTATTAGACAGCAATTACGTAAACACTACAAAAGTTCGTGATATCGTAAAAGGGCAGTTTGATAATGGTTTAGCCAAAAAAATTGACTTAGACCGTATCGTGGTGAAGATGTCTAATATAGATACGGAGCGTCAGCAAATTAAAAATCAGATTACGTTGCAGGAAAATGCGTTGAAGTTTTATATGGGAATGCCTATTGAAACGCAAATTGATATGCCGGACGAAGAATTTGAAGTTATTCCGGCAGCTTTGACAGAACAGGCCAATGTGGAAAACAGAACAGAATACCTGCTTTTGAAAAAACAGGAAGAGCTTTTAGTTTATAATAAGAAAGCCGTTGAAGCAGGATATTACCCGACACTTTCATTAACAGCAGGGTATAATTATATTGGTCAGGGGCCGGAATTTCCCTGGTTTGCAAAACCAAAAGACGGGGTGTACTGGTCGGATTTCTCTTCAATTGGACTAAACTTACATGTACCAATCTTCACCGGTTTCGGAACCCGCGCCAAAATAAGACAGGCAGATGTTCAGATCAGATCGCTTCAGGAAGATATGAAAGACACGAAACTTTCCCTTGACCTGGATTACAGAAATGCAATCGCTCAAATTGACGATAATCTGGTAACGATTGAAAATCAAAAAGAAAACATGCGACTGGCTAAAGAAATTTTAGACAATACCAAAAACAATTATCTTCAGGGATTAGCATCATTAACAGATTTATTGGATTCTGAAAATGCATCACTGGAAGCACAAAACAATTATACCAGAGCTGTCCTGAATTATAAAATTGCAGAGGTAGCATTAATCAAATCAAAAGGCGAACTAAAAACTCTTATTAAATAACTAGAAACAAAATGAAGAAAACTATTATAACTATCGTAATCATAATTGCAGCACTAGGTGTAATTGGATATGTCTTAAATACTAATAAGAAGGAAAATAAAGCAAAAACAGATATTGTTGCAGAGAAAAATGCAGCAGTTTCCGTAAAAGTAGCACCCGTAAAAACAGAAGAAATTTCATTGAGTTTCGTGGCAAACGGAAACTTTGAACCAATTCAGGAATTAACTTTCTCTGCTGAAAAATCAGGAAAAGTAATCAGCGTTCTGGCTAAAGAAGGAGATTACGTAAGAGTAGGCCAGACTTTATTGACAGTAAGGGGTGATGTAATCAATGTGAGCGCGCAACAGGCACAAGCCGTTTATCAAAATGCAAAATCAGATTACGCACGATATGAAAATGCATTCAAAACAGGTGGTGTTACCAAACAACAAGTAGATCAGGCAAAATTAGCCCTGACCAATGCACAGTCCAGCTTAACACAAGCCAATATTAATGTGGGTGATACTAAGGTAAAAGCACCAATAAACGGATTTATCAATAAAAAATATATTGAGCCGGGATCTATTTTAGCGGGAATGCCTGCAACAGCATTGTTTGATATTGTAAACGTTTCTAAATTAAAATTGAAAGTTACCGTAAACGAAAGCCAGGTGGCCAGTTTAAAAGTAGGGAACACGGTAAGCATTACAGCCAGTGTATATCCTGATAAAGCTTTTTCAGGAAAAATCACTTTTATCGCTTCAAAAGCAGACGAAAGCCTAAACTTTCCTGTTGAAATTGAAATCTCAAACAATTCCGATAATGATTTGAAAGCAGGTATGTACGGAACGGCAAACTTCGGTTCTAAACAACAAAAACAAAACCTGATGGTTGTACCGCGTAATGCTTTCGTAGGAAGTGTGAGCAGCAACGAAATCTTTGTAGTGGAAAAAGGTACTGCAAAATTAAGAAAAGTAACGGCCGGA
This sequence comes from Flavobacterium cupreum, assembly GCF_003996965.1. GTDB lineage: Bacteria > Bacteroidota > Bacteroidia > Flavobacteriales > Flavobacteriaceae > Flavobacterium > Flavobacterium cupreum. Next base: position 354,253 of record NZ_QWDM01000005.1, read on the forward strand.
AGAATTTTAGGAGATCAGGTAGAAATCATCAATGGATTATCTGACGGAGAAACTGTAATTGTTACAGGTCAGATTAACTTACAAGACGGTAATAAAGTAGAAATTATTAAATAATTACAGGCTGTAAGCCGTAAGCAATAAACTTTAAGCAGTTAAAAAGCCTAAAGCGTATTGCTTATAGTCCAAAGCATAAAGAAAAATATATGAAATTAGCCGAAATATCCATAAAACGTCCGTCGTTAGTAATCGTATTGTTTACGATTCTGATTCTTGGTGGATTGTTCAGTTACAGCCAGTTAGGTTATGAGCTGATCCCAAAATTTGAGCAAAACGTTATTACGATTTCCACTATTTATCCGGGAGCTTCCCCGAGTGAGGTAGAAAATACGGTAACCAAGAAAATTGAAGATGCGATTGCGTCCCTGGAGAATGTTAAAAAAATTGACTCGAAATCATACGAAAGTTTATCGATCGTATCGATTACCTTAACATCAAATGCAAAAGTCGATTTCTCTTTAAATGATGCACAGCGTAAGATAAATGCGATCATCAGTGATTTGCCCGAGGATGTAAAAACGCCTGCACTGACCAAATTCTCGCTGAGTGATTTACCAATCATGACCCTTGGTGCCAACGGAAAAATGGACGAAGCAGCATTTTATGACTTAATTGACAAAAAAATTGCGCCTATTTTATCCCGTGTGCAAGGTGTTGCCCAGGTAAATATTATTGGTGGATCTGAACGTGAAATTCAGGTAAATCTTGACGCTGTAAAAATGCAGGGTTACGGATTATCTGTACCGCAGGTACAACAAACTATTCTGACTTCCAATCTGGATTTCCCAACCGGAAACATCCAGACCCGTGATCAGAAAATATTAATCCGTTTAGCGGGTAAATATAAAAATGTTACCGAATTAAGAAACTTAGTAGTTTCGTCTCAAAACGGAATTCAGGTTCGTTTAAGTGATATTGCCGATGTTCAGGATACTCAGAAAATTGCTGAGAAAATATCACGTGTAGATCAAAAAAGTGCTATTGTTTTACAAATCGTAAAACAATCTGACGCAAATGCGGTGGCGGTAAGTGAGCAGTTGCTGAAAACAATTGAAATTCTTGAAAAAGATTATGAAAAAAACAAGCTGAAATTAGAAGTTGCAAAAGACAGTACCATCTTTACGCTTGAGGCTGCAGATTCTGTAGTGCACGATTTATTGATCGCGGTAGTGCTGGTGGCTCTTGTAATGTTGTTCTTCCTGCACAGTATCAGAAACTCATTGATTGTAATGGTTTCTATTCCGGCATCTTTGATTGCTACCTTTATTGGTATTTATTTAATGGGATACACCCTGAACTTAATGAGTTTATTAGGATTGTCTCTGGTCGTCGGTATTCTGGTCGATGATGCGATTGTGGTCCTCGAGAATATTTACCGACATATGGAGATGGGTAAAAGCAGGATTCGTGCATCGTATGACGGAACGGCGGAAATTGGAGGAACGGTAACTTCGATTACATTGGTAATTGTGGTAGTGTTCCTGCCTATTGCAATGAGTTCCGGTTTAGTTTCTAATATTATTACACAATTTTGTGTGACGGTAATTATTTCAACTTTATTATCACTTTTAGCTTCATTTACTATTATCCCTTGGTTATCATCCCGTTATGGTAAACTGGAACATATCGAAGGAAAGAATTTATTCGGAAGAATTATTCTTGGTTTCGAAAGCTATTTAACACGTTTCACGAACTGGATTTCTGAATTGTTAACCTGGTGTCTGGACAATTATGGTAAGACCATTATTCTGGTACTGATCTTGTTCTTCGGATCAATCTTCGGACTGGGAGGCTTTATTGGAGGAGAGTTTTTCGCCTCTTCTGATAGTGGGGAATTCTTAGTTCAGATCGAAATGCCGAAAGATGCTTCGTTAGAGCAAACCAACTTCATGACGCAAAAGGCAGAAGCCTATTTGAAGTCCCAGGAATATGTGCACAGCCAGATTACAACGGTAGGACAAACCAGTGAAGGTTTTGGAGCATCGCAGGCTACAGCTTACAAAGCGGAGATTGACGTAAAAATGATCGAACAAAAAGATCGTACCGATGATGCCAATGTTTATGCGGCAAAAATCAAACGTAAGCTTGAAAAAGTATTAGTAGGAGCAAAAGTAAAAACAGTTCCCGTAGGTATCTTAGGAACTGCTGAAGATGCTACTTTAGGATTAATCGTAACAGGACCTTCAACAGAAAGTGCTATGGCTTTTGCTAAATTGGCGGAAGCCGAATTACGTACGATTCCCGGAACAACAGAGATTAAGTTAACTGTTGAAGACGGAAACCCGGAGGTAAACGTTAAGGTAGACCGTGATAAAATGGCTGCTTTAGGATTGACGCTTCAAACGGTTGGTTTAACCATGCAGACTGCTTTTAGCGGAAATACAGATGGTAAATACAGAGCCGGTGAGTACGAATATGATATCAACATCAGATACAATGCTTTCGACAGAAAAAGTATTACGGATGTGAGCAGTCTGATTTTCATTAATGCTTCAGGGCAACAAATTAAATTATCGCAGTTTGCTGATATTACAGAAGGTTCAGGACCTAGCCAGTTAGAGCGAAGAGACAAATCTGCTTCGGTAACGGTAAAAGGACAAAACGTTGGGGTTCCATCGGGAACAATTGTAACACAATGGCAGGCAAAATTAGACAAACTGAAAAAACCGGCCGGAGTAAACTATATCTGGGGAGGTGACCAGGAGAACCAATCGGAAGGATTTGGTACTTTAGGAATCGCTTTATTAGCCGCTATTATTTTGGTTTACCTGGTAATGGTGAGTTTGTACGACAGTTTCGTTCACCCGTTTGTGGTATTGTTTGCCATTCCGCTTTCGTTTATTGGTGCTTTATTAGCATTAGCCCTGACGAATAACTCCTTGAATATCTTTACCATTTTGGGGATCATTATGTTGATTGGTCTGGTGTGTAAGAATGCGATCATGCTTGTCGATTATACGAATCAGCGAAGAGCTGCCGGAGAATCAATCAGAACAGCCCTGATTCAGGCGAATCACGCTCGTTTGCGTCCGATTTTGATGACGACCATTGCGATGGTATTCGGTATGTTCCCGATTGCATTAGCTTCAGGAGCAGGAGCAGAATGGAAAAACGGATTGGCGTGGGTAATTATCGGAGGATTGATTTCCTCGTTATTCCTTACCCTGATTGTTGTTCCTGTAATCTACCAGATCATGGAAGGAATTATTCGCAGATTATCTAAAGGAGAAAAAATCGATTACGAAGCTGAAATGGTGGCCGATTACGAGCACACAGAATTAAGTGAAGACGGTTTTAATCCAAAACATACACACTAAATAGTTTCATTTCAATATTGAAGTTCCAAATCACAGGTTAGGAATTTCAAAATCCTAAATCCCAAATTCCTTAACTGGAATTTGGGATTTTTTTTATTGTTAATTAAAAAAGATGTTTATTTGTATCACCTTATATTATAAAGTTTATGCTACAAAAAGATAAATCTGCGGCCATTGGTTTTATTTTCATAACCATGTTAATTGATATTACGGGATGGGGAATTATTATTCCTGTCATTCCAAAATTAATAGAAGAATTAATTCATGGCGATATCAGCGAAGCAGCAAAAATAGGGGGCTGGCTGACTTTTGCCTATGCGATAACCCAGTTTGTATTTGCACCTGTAATCGGTAACCTGAGTGATAAATACGGAAGAAGGCCGATTATCTTAATTTCGCTTTTCGGATTTTCATTAGACTATATTTTGCTGGCTTTTGCGCCAACCATCTTATGGTTGTTTATAGGAAGGATTATTGCAGGAGTGACCGGAGCGAGTATTACCACAGCTTCAGCTTATATTGCGGATGTCAGTACGCCCGAAAACAGGGCCAAAAACTTTGGTCTGGTTGGGGCAGCTTTTGGATTAGGATTTATCATAGGGCCGGTCATTGGAGGATTATTAGGGCAATATGGCTCACGGGTTCCTTTCTATGCAGCTGCCGTTTTGTGCATGGTTAATTTCTTATACGGATTCTTCATTTTACCGGAATCCCTGAAAAAAGAAAACCGCAGACCTTTCAACTGGAAACGGGCAAATCCTGTTGGCGCAATTCTGGGTCTGAAAAAACATCCCACACTGATTGGCTTAATTGCAGCGATATTTTTGTTATACGTCGGATCACATGCCGTACAAAGCAACTGGAGTTTCTTTACCATTTATCAGTTCAACTGGGACGAACGAATGATCGGAATCTCTTTGGGAATAATTGGTTTACTGGTGGGAGTTGTGCAGGGAGTTTTGGTGCGCTGGATCAATCCGAAGTTAGGAAACGAAAAAAGTATTTATATCGGACTGGCATTGTATACCATCGGAATGTTGTTGTTTGCCTTTGCAACAGAAAGCTGGATGATGTTTGTGTTTTTAATTCCGTATTGTCTGGGCGGAATAGCCGGACCGGCATTACAATCTGTGGTTGCCAGTAAAGTAGCGCCCAGCGAACAGGGAGAAATTCAGGGAACTTTGACGAGCTTAATGAGTGCCTCTTCGATTATTGGACCGCCCATGATGGCGAACACTTTTTACTTTTTTACCCATGACGATGCTCCTTTTAAATTTGCCGGATCACCCTTTATTTTGGGAGGTGTTTTAATGCTGCTGAGTACCGTAGTGGCTTATTTTTCATTAAAAAAGCATGCGGTTCCTAAAGAAAGTAAGACGTAATTTTTTTATTTCAGATAGACATAATGATTGTAATAATCAATAATTGCTTTCCCTTCAAGCAAAACATCGGCACCGATAATGCCGTGTACCGCCTTTGCTTTGTAGGAGGTTAAGGCCTCATTTACATGGGAAAGATCAAAAATGACCAAATTGAAATTGGTATTTTTCCAGCTGCCGATTTGTAAATGATTGTGCGAAGAAATTTGGGTGTCCATTCCGGTGGCACCAGCTCCCGAAGCTTTAGTTTTAGATTTTTTGGCGGAGATCTCAAAATAGTCAATACTTTCAAAACCAATGCAGGTATTGGAAGCGCCGGTATCTAAAATGAAATTTCCCGAAACTCCATTTATCTTTGCCTTAATTAATAAATGCTGGGTTTTGGTAACCCTGAATTTTACTTTTCGGTATTTTGCTTTTTTAAGGACTTTATGAAGATCTTCCATTTCTGATAAGGATTGAAAATCAAAAATAAACCAATTAGAATCAAAATACTAATGATGTATACGATATAATTGGAAGATTTTTCGGCAGGGACAATACTGCCGTAATAGACAAAAGCACTCCAGTAATAAGGTGATTTTTTGGCATTGGGAATCTTTGGGTCGCTTAAAAAATCACGTTTCGCATTCGCATTAGCTTCAAAATACGATTGATCCTTTTTGATATTGGTATAAAAATCATCCATAAATACAGAAGTCGTGAAATCGTTTACTTTCCACAATGAAAATAATAAATTCTGTGCGCCGGCAAACTGAAAACCTCTTGCAACACTCATGGCACCTTCTGCTTTGTATAATTTTCCTATTCCGGTTTCACAGGCGCTCAGAACAACCAGATCCGGATTTATATGCAGATTGTACAATTCAGAATAAAGGATTTCCTGATCGTAGAATTTAATGCTTGCCGGAGTTTCCAAATCACCGGAAGAAGCGTGTGTGCTCAAATGCAAAATAGAATAATGAACGGCATTTTTTTTGAAATTAGAAAAAGTCGCATTGCTGTTTTCGAAAAACTGACCATCAAAATTCTTCCTGATAGACTGCAATTCATTCTTAGAAAAAGTTAGGGCAAAATCGGTATTTTCGAAAATCGGAAAAATTCCCAGAACCGTCTTTTTAGGTTTAGCAAACGGAACCGAATTCACATAAAAGGAAGCAGAATTGTTATACGCCACATTAAAATCATTGACCAGATAATGCATTTTTGCAAAATTTGTCGTAACCGATTCTTTTGTGATTAAAGCTTCAAAAGGCAGAAAACTCAACACACCATCCGGAATAAGGATGAGGTTTTTATCGTTTCCGGTGGACGGAATCTTAAGATATTTATAAATACGGTTTCCAAGCCGGTTGTAATGCTGCGGATTATTGGTAATCGCGTTCGGGTCATTAAAAAGGCGAATAAATTCCATCAGGCTGGTAAAGCCGGTGCCTTCCGGGGAAATATAATAAAGCTTTATGGTTTTGTTTTCAACCGTAAAATTATAAATACCGTCGGAACCTGCAAAGTACTCCGTTAGTACGGCATTGTCCTGCGCTAATTTGGCATATAATTTTTGCAGGTCAAAGGTAGTATTGGTTTCATTGGTGTCTTCACTTTTATTTTTTTTAAGAAGCAGCATGAGTTCATTTTGCTTTTTGATGGCTTCATTAATTTTAGAAATATTGGCGAGTTCCAGTTTTTGCTGTTCTTTTAGAATAACGGTATTCCAATTTTGAAGCTGTTGCAGAATGAGCTTTTCTTCTCTGGATAAATTCGTGTTTTCATGAAGACGGTTTTTTAAAACCACCGATTTGGTTTGTTCCGAAAGTAAAAAAGCAGTTTCGATATAATGAATCTTATTCTCTCTTTCGTAAAGGGAATGATAGATTGAAATACACTTTTCGGTTCGGTTTCGGTTCCGGATCTGGGTTACGATTTTAGAATTTTCATACACCAGAAGCGACTGGAACAATTCTTCGATATGAAACGAAAGGGCAAAACTTTTCAGGGCATTTTTGGGCTGGTTTTCCGCCAGATATACGGCTGCCTGCAAATCCAGGGCATCTAATAAAACCGTTTCTGCATAAAGCGAATTCTGCTTGGGAAGGATACTTTTCGAGTTAGAATAATCCGGAAGCAGTGTTTTAAAAACAGCACTAATATTTAGGCTGGCCTCTTTTATTTTTCCTAGTTTGAAAGAAAGAAAAGCGGCTTCATAATACAATTGCGCTTTTTTGCGTGGTTCCTGGCCGGAGGTTTTATCAAATTCTGTTTTGGCTTTTTCAAAATAGTCCGAAGCTTTGGCCAGTTCGTTTTGTTCTATTTTTAATTTGGCCAGATTTCGATACGAATTGGATAAAGTTTCTGCTTGCGAGGTATCCTTTTTTAATAGTAAGATGGCTTTAAGAAAAGAACTTTCGGCCTTCTCAAAAGCAGTTCTTTTCGCTGAAGAACTTTTTGTCGTCAGGAAATAATCAGCGCCTAAGTTGTTTAATAAAACCCCTTTTTGAGTTGGGGTTAATTTCTCGGTTTGGATGGTTTTTTCGAGCAAATCAATTGCCTTATAAAGATTTCCGGTGTTTTGATATACATTCGATAAATTAAGGATTGCCGCTACTTTCTGAGGTTCATTTTTCTCCTGATCGGCAATAAAATAATACTGTTTGATGGTATTTTCGGCATTGTCATAATCGCCCAGAATTGTATACAAATTCCCTAACGGTTTCAGGCAGTATTCAATAATATCGTAACCTTTAAAATGATGCTTTTGATACAAGCGCCAGGCTTTTTCGTAGCTTTTAATCGCTTTCTCCAATTGTCCAGACTGATTTTCATAATAGGCTTTATTGCAGTTTAAAACCACGATGGCCAGTAAGGCCTCTTTGGTTTTGGACTTTGGGTTTTTCCAGAATTCTGTTTCTGTATCCGTTAAATTTTGCAGCGCTTTCGCCGAAGGATTCGCAACAAAAACATCAATGGCGTGGTATAGCTTATCTTCTTCCGAAACAGATGGCTGCCCGGATAGTAGTACCGATGTGAAGAATAAAATATAAAAATACAGCTTTGTCATATTATTGATTTATTTCACAGAGATGCACGAAGTTTTCGCAAAGGCTCACTACGGGTTTTTTAAGTTTTTTTTGCCACGAATTACACGAATTTTCACGAATTAATTTAAGCAGCATAAGTGGAAAAAATTCGCGAAAATTTGTGTAATTCGTGGCAAACCCCTTTTTCTCTGCGTATCTCAGTGAGAACCTTCGTGCAACTTTGTGTAATTCCTGGCAAACTATACTTTTTAAATTAAAAATTCGTGGCAAGCCCTTTTTTCTCTGCGTATCTCTGCGAAACCCTTTGTGGATCTCTGTGTTATAACCCTTAAAACTTCCAGATTCCGTAAAACTGAAAATAATTAAAATTCTGTTCAAAATTAATCACATAACGTGCTCCCAGGCTCGGCCCGATTCTCGCGGCACCCACAGTCAGGTCCAGTAACAATCCGGTTTTAAGATCGGCAAAGGAATTTTTGACGGCATTAGAAGCAGTCCTGGTGTTGATTACAAATTTATCCGAATCGCCTTCAAAAGATTCAATTTTAATGGTTTGCGTCTGTTCCTGCGAAACATTGAAATTAGCCTGCACACCCGCACCAACGCCAATATAATTATTGATATTGTACCGAATCAGCAGCGGGACTTCCCAGTTGACACTTTTATTTTCTGTACTTGTGGTGGTGCGCTGTCGTTGTTTTACCCCATTCGGATTTACAACAACTTCATCAATTACATTTTCAGCACTATCGTATTTATTGATACTGTTCACCCATTCTGCCTGCCAGTAAAAACGATACGATTTAAAAGGCGAAATCGTCGCGCCCACAAAATAACTGGTCGAATTGTCTAAATCCGGATATAAATTGTACCCTGCTTTTGCCCCGATAGAGATTCCCGGTAAAAATCGGGTAGTCGCATAATTGGTAATAATAGGTTCATTTTTGTCGAAAATGATGGCAGTCCGGCTTCGGGTTTTTACCTTATGGAAGTCCTCCGCAAACTTCATGGAATATTTTACAAAGCCTTTTGTACTGTCTTTTTCGTGTACATTTTTTTGCTCGCTTCCCGGTAAATAAATGTTTTTAAACGTAAAAAAGATCTGGTTCTTTTTAATGATCGTATCCAAACAACTAACGGTGTGTTCCTCGTCTTTTGGGCAAATCGGACATTTTGGATACATATCTTCGATCTGAAATGTTTTCTTGTCAAACATATCCGGAACATCCGTTTCAAGTCTGATCTTTCTTGCCGGGCCTTCGCCATTGTTCTGGAAACGGGTTTTGAAATTTACCCTTTTGAAACGTACGAATCTGTAATTCATAAAACTTCCGTTAGAACCCATTTTGTTAGGGTCATGGGAGGTTACGATTTCCATTTCGAGGTTTTTTATTTTGTGGTTTTTATAACTTCGGTTTGGGACAAAAATTCCGCGCATGGTGACCGTTGCGCTGGTATCCTTGATCATTTCGGGTGTTGTTCTGAACGTGTAAAAAAGATTTCGGGTTTCGCCGGGATTAGCATCGTCAAATTCTAAGACAGACACATTATGATAGGTTTTGTTGGCCTCTGCTAAGGAAGCGTCAAGATCTTCTTCGGTCGTCGTATTCCTGTATTTTTTGGTTTTGAAAGTGTTTTCGGCAGAAGCGATGTACGATTTAGTATCATCGAGATCGTTAACAGCTGCGACCCGATTTTCTTTGACTTCCCGTTCATTCGCATACGTCCTGAAATCGATCAGTTCGAAATTATTGCTTTTGAATTGTTTCTCATTATAAAACAAATACAGTTTACCGCTGGAAACATAATTTTCCAGATTCTGATAACTTACTACAACTACCATTTCCTGTTCCGGAATCGGGTCACAGTTTTTTAGGATCGCAAATCCGTTTTGGTCGGCTATCGAGGCGATGTCTTTATAATCCGTATCGGTAATGTCATTTACAGCGACTTTTTTCGGTCGTGTGGCAGGAGGTTTTCCATTGTCGTAATTGTTGGTTACGGCGAGCCTGGTGATGTAGTTTCCTTTGTTTTTATAGACATGTTTCGGTTCAGCCTCTTTGCTGTAATGCCCGTCTCCGAGTTCCCATAGATAGGAATAACTTGGTTTTGGCGCACCCGCAATCGGAATTAACGGTGGCGTCTCGGGTTTGTAGGTAACGGCATTTCCGTTTTGTATAAAAACAATATTGGCTCTTCGGGTGATGGTGTCTTTTACTTTGGTTTGCGAGAAAGAGAATATAGAAAACAGCAGAAAGACAATCGATGATAGTGGTTTCATAACTAGATACTTTTTTAGCCCTGATAGTAGTGGAAATCCTTTTTTTGCCGGGCCCGATAGTTACAGGGAGGAAAAAAGAGGGCAACGGATAGCAGGATTAGCTTCTGAAAATCATCAGAATTAATTTTAAAACTGGATTAAATGTAAAAAAAAGTGATGAGCAAATCACCACTTTTTCTTAAAAGTATTTTGTAAGTTACTGAATTGCATTCACTGCAGCTATCAGTTGAGCTTCTGTGCCGACTGTTGTTTCGGCAAGTGTGAAAGTATAAATATCTCCGGCAGCCACGGTCACCCCTTTGATTGCGTAACGCCATTGACCATTATCCTCGGTTGCAAAAATCACGTGACAAGCCAGCCCAATCGGGATTTGTCCGTAGTGTTCGCTAAATAATCCTGCTGCTGTATACGTATCCAATTTGGCTAATGCATTTGTTCCTTCACCATCATAAGACAAATAAACCGCGCTGTTGTTGTTGTCGAAACCTTCCGGAACGTCTACAAGAATTGTAGTTTTTGGTCTTGGGTCGCTGTAAAAACGGTCCACATTCGTCCATCCGAAATTTCCAAAAGTGACGTAATAATTGTTTCCCTCGCCTTGTACGCCACCTTTTCCGTTGCCGCCATCTGCACCGCCTTTTGCTTCTCTCCAGGCCAGTTCTCCGGCTTCATTGATCGCGCCTGTCCACAAAGTCATGGCATTGTCTACACCATCTGTTAAAGTTGCAGGAACCAGCATGTTCATATAACAGGAAGTCTGAAGTTCAACACCGCCCTGAGTAGCTTTGATGAAAAATTCACCACCGGAAATCAATAAATTTTTCTTTCCGTCTGCTGTAAGTCCCATGGTAGGTTTGTTGGTCACCAGCATATTTCCTTTGTCAAAAAGTTCGATATATTCGATATTTACGGCTCCGGTTACAGCAACCCCGTTTTTAGTTAAACAGTCTCCGTTGATGTTTACTTTAACTCCTTTTGCAGAAGTAAAGCTTACCACTCCGTTTCCGGCTGTTACGGTAAAGTTTTGTGTATTTCTTTTGATTCCTTTTTCTGTGATTCCTTTGAACGCTGCAGCAGTAGGAGGCAGGATTGAATTGTTGTTGTCGCTTTCATCACTGTTATCGCAGCTTACTAATGTCGTTATAGCGAATAATAATAGTCCGATTGTTTTAAAATTTGTTTTCATGATATTTAGTTTTAATAGTTATTTAATAATAGATGTTTCGTGTGGTGAAATTGTTACCCCTGTTTTTAATTTATTTCAGGTTTACAGAAGCAGATCAATTGTGGTGAAATTTTGTTACCCCTCTTTTTTACTTTTTTTGGAATTTTATTTCGAAAGGCACTTTTCCTGAAAAACATTTCCGTCTTCATCCAATGCAACCAGAATGTCTTTCTTTTGCAAAAGCGAGAGGATAAAATAAATCCAGACAATCGACCAGAGACCCAATGTGATCACCGTAAGAAATAAGTGAAAAGGATGATTGATTTGTGTTTTCTCTTTAGACAAAACAGCATAGGGTAATTTTTCGTTATGTTCGATTATTATAAAACCGTTTCGTTTTTTTGCCAAAAGCATTTTGTGAAAACGATCCAGATTTTTTTCGTTTATAAGGTGATAACTTTCCATTTCTCTTAATTTTTTGAATTGTTTTAAAAGTTTCCTGCCTCGTTATATCCATCTGATTTTAGAATTGTTACCCCTGTTTTTAAAATTATTTTCAGATTCTTTCTACATTAGCTTTTTAAAAAGCTGTTTTATGGCCAAAATCAAAATTCATTCCGACCAAAAATATATCGAAGGACTTGCTGCGAATAATTCGATTATAATCCAGGAGATTTATAAAAAGTTTGTTCCGAAAGTCGTGTTCTATATCAGGAACAATTCGGGCAATCAGGATCAGGCGCAGGATATTGTTCAGGAAGTACTGATACTGCTGTTCAATCAGGCGAAAGCCAATACACTGCAACTCACCTGTCCTTTTGATGCCTATTTTTTCCTGTTATGCAAAAGAAAATGGCTAAATGAATTGAAAAAAACAGCCAATAAAGGGGTAACAATTAATGAAGATGCGGGATCTATAAGTGAATCTGCTCACGAACTGGTACAACAAACCGAAGAATTTGATGAAAAACAACAGCTTTTTGATGCCATGTTCCAAAAGCTGGGCGAAAAATGCCAGGAATTACTAAAACTGAGTTTTGAAATTAAATCGATGGAAGAAGTAGCCGAAAAACTTCAGGTAACTTATGGGTATGTCCGTAAAAAGAAATCGCTATGCATTGGCCAGTTGACGCAGTGGATTCAGGAAACTAAAAACTTTAAATCTCTAAAAAATAATTAGTCATGAACGAAGAACGCTACCTATTATTCGATCAATACCTTCAGGATGAACTGACTCCTGATGAAAAAGCGAATTTTGAAAAACAAATCTCGGACGATCCCGAATTTGCCGTGGAGTTCGGGGCTTTCAAAACAGCGCAGCAGCAATTGGAAAATAAATTCGGAATTGCAGCAGAAAGAGAAGCGTTCAAAGAAAATCTGGTGAAGGTTTCAGATAAACATTTCCATAAAAATAAACCAAAAGTAATTGCTTTAAGACCGTGGAATTATGCAGTTGCAGCCTCTATCGTGATTTTGGTTGGCCTGTTCTTTTTTAATTATACCAAAAATCCTGTCTATGAAGATTACAGTCAGCACGCACAGGCTTATTTCACCGAAAGAGGCCATGCCAATACTACTTTAAAACAAGCAGAAACTGCGTTTAATACCGAAAAATATAAAGCTGCAATTCCGCTTTTCGAAAAACTCCTAAAAGAATCCAAATCACCGGAAATTCAGTTTTTCTATGGTATTTCTTTATTAGAAGAGAACAAATATGAAAAAGCGGAAACTGTTTTTGAAGCGCTGCAATCAGGAACATCAATATATAAAGAGAAAGCCACCTGGAATCTCGCCTTATGCAAACTGAAGCAAAAAGATTATGCCGGATGCAAAAAAATCCTGCTCACAATTCCGGAGGATTATGAAGATTATGTAGCGGTACAGCTCTTATTGAAAGATTTAGAGTAAGCCCGTCAGGATACAATGTCATTCGAAACGAGGAATTTCTTTAGGGAGATCCTCGTTTTTTTTGTGGTATAGGATTCAAATAGGACTTCGACTTCGCTCAGTCTGACAAACAGTACTTCGCTGAGCCTGAAACAGTGTTGAAAAACCCGTGACAATTCGCGTTTTCACAAGGTGAATCCGTTTGATCCGTGTGCCCATTTACCACCGGATTATTCAAATTGGGAAAGTTTTTAATATTGTCGTAATTTTGGCTTCTTAAAAATAAGTCCCATTGAGCGCAACAACCATTATTACCGATACACATACCCATTTATACTCAGAAGAATTTGATCAGGATCGTGATGAAATGATCCGGAGAGCCATTACTGCCGGAGTAACACGCTTTTTCATTCCCGCAATTGATGCGGCCGCAACACAGTCTATGTATGAGCTGGAGAAAAACTATCCCGACAATGTGTTTTTGATGATGGGATTGCATCCTACTTACGTGAAAGACAATTACCTGGAGGAGCTGCAGCATGTGGAAACTGAATTGGCCAAACGAAAATTCTATGCCGTTGGTGAAATCGGAATCGATTTGTATTGGGATAAAACGCATCTTACGGAGCAGCAATTTGCTTTCCGAAAACAAATTCAGTTAGCGAAACATTATAAACTGCCTATCGTAATCCATTGTCGTGAAGCTTTCGATGAGATTTTTGAAATTTTGGAAGAAGAAAAATCAGAAGACTTGTTTGGAATTTTCCATTGTTTTACCGGCACACACGAACAGGCTTTACAGGCCATCTCGTATAATATGAAGCTCGGAATCGGCGGTGTGGCGACTTTTAAAAACGGAAAAATTGATCAGTTTCTAAAGGAAATCGATTTAAAACATATTGTTCTCGAAACCGATTCGCCTTATTTAGCGCCAATTCCGTATCGCGGAAAGCGAAATGAAAGCAGTTATATCGTAAATGTTGTAGCAAAACTAGCCGATATTTACGATGTTTCAGAAGAAGAAATAGCAGCAATTACGACCCAAAATTCAAAAGACGTTTTCGGTATTTAACCCTGAACTTACAATACTTTAATTTTTTTTTTGTTCTTTTGCCCCCTAAAATAGATATTAATGCAGAGATTTGATGCCATTCGACCGTTTTATGATTCAGAAATAAATGAAGCACTTCATGATGTTGTCAATCATCCGATGATGAAAGCCATGATGAATTTTACTTTTCCGGAATTAGAGGATGATGCTTGGAAAGATCAGCTTAAGAAAACACATTCGATTCGTGATTTTCAATGTAATTTTATTTATCATACGATTCAAAAAGTACTCGAAAAGAGTTCTGAAGGACTTACGACTTCCGGTTTTGAGAAACTGCAAAAAAATACTTCGTACTTATTTGTATCCAATCACCGTGATATTCTGTTAGACACGACCCTGCTCAATGTTTGCCTGTTCGAACATGGCCTGGTGATGACAGCGTCTGCCATTGGAGATAATCTGGTTAAAAAAGCATTTTTAAGTACACTGGCAAAACTGAACAGAAACTTTTTGGTTCTGAGAGGTTTAACGCCAAGAGAAATGCTGCAGAGCTCTAAGTTATTGTCCGAATATATGGGGCAGTTACTGCTTCGCGAAAACCGTTCGGTCTGGATTGCCCAAAGGGAAGGCCGTACCAAAGACGGAAACGACGAAACGAATCCCGGAGTATTGAAAATGATCGGAATGGGTTCTGATGAAGCCAATCTCATGGACTATTTTAAGAAAATAAAAATTGTTCCCGTTTCTATTTCATACGAATATGATCCGACCGATGTGCTGAAAATGCCGCAATTGATGGCAGAAGCAAACAATGAAGTTTATATCAAAGAGAAGAACGAAGATTTCATGACTATTTTAAGTGGTATCATGGGAACTAAAAAGAGAATACATATTTCCGTTGGCGATGTTTTAAACACAGAAATTGATCAGATTGTAGCCGAGAATGATAATGCCAACAAGCAAATTCAGGCTTTGGCACAGGTAATTGATGATTCTGTTTTGAAAAATTACCAGTTATGGCCGACTAATTTTATCGCTTACGATATTTTAAACGGAACGAATAAGTTTGCTCACCATTACAAGGAAAATGAAAAGTTGCTTTTTGAACGTCGTTTAGAAATGCGAATCGGAAGTGATAATCCTGTTACCAGACAAGGGTTTTTATCCATGTATGCGAATCCTGTTGTCAATAAACTAAAATATCAGGATGTCCTCTAAAGCTAAAATACTTTTAATTTATACCGGAGGAACGATCGGTATGAGCAAGGATTTTGAGACAGGAGCACTCAAGGCCTTTAATTTTAGCAAACTGCTGCAAAAAATCCCCGAATTAAAACAACTGGATTGTGAAATCGAAACGGTTTCATTTGAAAACCCAATCGATTCATCGAATATGAATCCGGAGATGTGGGCCAAAATGGCTACGATTATCGAGGAAAATTATTTGGCTTTTGACGGTTTTGTCGTTTTGCACGGTTCAGATACCATGTCTTATTCAGCTTCGGCATTGAGTTTTATGCTCGAAAATTTAGCCAAACCTGTGATTTTTACAGGTTCGCAGCTGCCAATAGGAGACTTGCGTACCGACGCTAAGGAAAACCTGATCACCGCCATTCAGATTGCCTCATTACAAGAGAATGATAAACCCGTAATTCACGAAGTTTGTTTGTATTTCGAATATAAATTATACCGCGGAAACCGCACTTCTAAAGTAAACGCAGAACACTTCAGGGCTTTTACGGCACCCAATTATCCTGAATTGGTAGAATCAGGCGTTCACCTTAAATTAAATTCCCATTTATTCCTTCCCGTAAAAACCGATGCGAAATTATTGGTGCACAAAAATCTGGACAATCATGTGGCCATTGTAAAAATGTTTCCGGGAATGAGCGAAATTGTTTTGGGATCGATCCTGTCAACACCCAACTTAAAAGGAATTGTTCTGGAAACCTACGGTTCCGGAAATGCCCCAACCGAAGAATGGTTTTTAAACCTCATTCAAAAAGCAATCCAATCCGGCCTGCATATCGTAAATGTGACGCAATGCTCGGGCGGAAGCGTCAATATGGGACAATACGAGACCAGTACAGCACTTAAAGAATTAGGAGTGATTTCCGGTAAAGACATTACCACCGAAGCGGCTATTACAAAACTAATGTACCTGTTAGGTCATGAAATAGAAGCAAAAAATTTCAAAACTATTTTTGAAAGTTCTTTACGCGGGGAGATTTCACTGTAATTTTTTTACCATATAAGTGATGTAAGTTCATTTAATTGATCGGGTTTGTCATTTCGACCGCAGGGAGAAATCACACCAGAAACTCCGTAACTATAATCGCCAATCTTTGTCGATCATCTAGTGTGATTTACTTCGTCTATTCGCTGTCGCCCGGGTCTCCTTACGTCGAAATGACAAGATTGTGGACAATTGGAATTTGGAATTTATTCAGATAGCTGCAAGAATTGGAATTTATAAATCCTTATAACGTACCGGACAAGTTTCTAAATCTTCTTCAACAGCCTTGTGGTTTTTGTAATACACATACACAATCACCGAAAGAAGGCAGATGATCCCCTGAATTGCAACGGTAGTTCGCACACCAAGAGAGTGGGAAAGATACCCAATAATCAAACTTCCCACAGGAATCATTCCCTGATACGCCATCAGGTAATAACTAATGCTTCTCGAACGCATATTGACGGCACTTTGTGTCTGAATATAAATATTGATCGATGAGGTTTGTCCCATCATTCCGAGACCGCTCAGGGTCATGCAGATCAGCGCAATGGTCAGACTGCTTGAAACCGCCAGGATAATAATGCTGAAACCGAGCAATAAACTGGAAGCAATCATTATTTTATTCATGTTTTTGGACGATTTCAGATTGGCAAGATAAATCGCGGAGAGCACAGAACCAATCCCTGCGGCACTTTCGAACCAGCTAAAAGTCTGGGCATTTCCGCTAAAGATATCTTTGGCAAAAACAGGCATAAGCGTGTTGAAAGAAATGACAAATAAACTACTGCACATTAACATCAGCAGCATTCGGGCCATTTCCGTTTCTTTTTTAACATAGTCAAGGCCCTCTATTAGATCGTCCAGCATTTTAAGTTTGTGCTCTGCCTTGATATGCGGTGTGATTTTCATCAGTAGCAATGAAATCAGAACCGGAATATAACTAATGAAATTTCCAATAAAACAAATATCTTCCCCATACTGGTGCAGAATAATTCCGGCCAGGGCAGGACCTGCAATTCGGGCGAAGTTGTTCAGCGTAGAATTAAGTGCCACGGCATTGGGTAAATCTTCTTTGTCATTGACAATATCAATCATCATGGTTTGTCGGCAGGTCATGTCAAAAGCATTGATAATACCCTGAATAAGGCTAAGAGCCAGAATAAAGTTGATGTTGTATATTTTCAGGTAAATAAGCAAAGCCAGTGCACCCGCCTGAAGCATGGCCAGCGATTGTAAAATCATCATGGAGCGGTGCCTGTCGTAACGACCGATAATACTTCCGGCGACAGGTGCTAAAAATAAGGAGGGAATCATACTCAGAAAAGTAGCCAGTCCCAGTAAGAAAACAGATCCGGTGATGCTGTAGACCATCCAGCTGACCGCAGTTTTCTGCATCCAGGTTCCAATAACCGAAACCGACTGACCGTAAAAGAATAATTTGAAGTTTCTTGATTTTAACGCCTTAAACATAACCCTTGCTATTTTTTTACAAAGTTCGGGAGTATGATTTCATTAGAAAAATTAATAATTTTACTGATAATAAGTAGTCAAACTTATCGATATGGAAATCTATCAACTACAGTATTTTATTAAAACGGCTGAGGTACTTCATTTTACAAAAGCCGCCGAGCTGTGTTTTGTCACGCAATCCGGATTATCGCAACAGATCAAAAAACTAGAAGAAGAACTCGGAATGCCCTTGTTTATCCGGATTGGAAAAAAAGTGCAGCTTACCGAAGCCGGCTCCGTTTTCCTGATTCATGCCAAACAGGTCATCGAAAAAGTACAGAACGGAAAGCAGGCCATCGACGATTTAAACGAAATGATTGGCGGCGAACTTCGGGTAGGGGTAACCTATATTTTCGGACTTTTGATTTTGCCGGTGATCAATTCCTTTGCAAAAAGGTACCAAAACCTCAAAATTGTGGTTGAATATGGCACAACAGAAGCCCTGGAACAAAAACTAATGAACAACGAACTGGATTTGGTGCTGGTAATTTCGTCACACGAAATAGAGCTTCCGATTCAGAAAGTGCCTTTGTTTACGTCGCACATGGTCATGGCGGTTTCAAAATCGCATCCTTTGGCAGCTTTGGATAAAATTGCGTTTAAGAAAATAGAAGAAATTCAGCTTATTTTACCCGGAAAAGGCTCCAATTCAAGGGAATTTGTCGAAGGGCTGTTTCTAAAACACAACATGAAACCCAAAATCGCCATAGAGTTAAATTCCATTCACGCTTTGCTGCAAATGGTAGAGAACAGTGACTGGGCGACGATAGTGGCAGAAAAAGCCTTAAAAGGCTGGGATAACCTCAAATCGATTCAGATTACGGGAGTTCCGACCAAAAGAGATTCCTTTATGCTGACAATTGGCGGTTACCAGAAAAAGGCCGTAAAACTGTTTATGGAAGAGTTTCGAAAAAGCATCTAAAGAATATTGGATTTTACTTTTGTAAGTCATTTTTTTTTGTGTTATTTGCAAACCGAAATAGAGAGGTGTCCGAGTGGTTGAAGGAGCTAGCCTGGAAAGCTAGTATATGGGTAACTGTATCGAGGGTTCGAATCCCTTCCTCTCTGCCAAAACTTCGTTAACGTCAATAGAATATGGCGTTAACGAGTTTTTTTTAAAAATTACGTGTCAAATTTGTGTCAAATACTTATAGTTTAAAAATCGAGAGTTTTTTAAGCCATAAAAAAAAATGCCAAATTCAAAAAAAAACCTTCCCGCACGTAATAAAAGCATCGCTTTTATAGATTATAAACCCGCAGAACTTCGAACTAACAAGGATTGGGTGATCGTGTATTACGCAAAGAATCCAGTTAACGGAAAATTGGAATTGCAACGCTTGCGAGTTCCGGTAATTAGTAATAAGACCGAGAGACTTAAACACGGTAAAAAAATAACTCTTGAAATAAATAATAAGTTGTCGGCCGGGTGGTCGCCATTTCTTGAAGAAACTGGAAAAAATTATAAAACTTTTCAGGATGTAATCAATGCGTTTTTGAAACAATTAAAAAAGCAGCTAAAAGATAATGTGATAAGGGAAGACACTGTGAGAACCTACAGTTCTAATCTAAATTTATTTCAACAGTTTTTTATTGAAAAGCATATTAAAATTACTTTTGCGATAGAGATAAATAAAAAAATATGCGTACAGTATTTGGACTGGGTATATGTTGATAGAAATAATTCTCCCCGCACAAGAAACAACCATCTGAATTTTATAAAGCTATTTTGTGAGTTTTTGGTCAGTAGAGGGGTTTTAAGTGAAAATCCAACGGCTGGTATTCAGCCGATGAAATCACCGCCTAAAAAGAGACATATTTTACCCGTACAAATAAAAAATGCTGTTCAGGAAAAACTACAGGCTTACGACAACAGTTTTTACACTTTATGCATGACAACATATTTTTGTCTAATAAGAAATACAGAATTAAGAAAAATTAAAGTAAGTGCCGTTAACCTGAACGATAGTTCAATTTTTTTATCGGAAGAAATATCCAAAAATAAAAAAGACGAAACAATCACAATACCTTCTCAGTTTTTGCCTCTTTTAATAAAACATCTTCAAAAATCAAAACCTAACGATTACTTATTTTCTAGCGACAATTTTAAATCAGGTGCCGTGCAAATGCCAGTAAGGAAAATTGCAACGGCTTGGGAAAAATTAAGACAGGATTTGAGTCTTGAAAGTAAGTATCAATTTTATTCTTTAAAAGATACAGGAATTACTGATCTATTAAACAGCGGGATTCCTGCAATAAAAGTTCGTGACCAAGCCCGGCACTATGATATAAAAATAACTGAATTATATACGCCAAGGAATAACGGATGTGACGCAACAATCAAAGACGCAAAAGTAAAATTTTAAATTATTTAGCAACACGCCAAGGTACGGTATACAAAAAAAATGTAAACATTGTAAACAATTGAATTTTTAGTCGTAAACAACTGATAAATAGTATTTTAAATTGTTTACAAAACGTTTACAAACTCATTTTTGGCTGTTTTTGTTTATAAACAAGGGCTAAAAAATTTATAAACATTGGGGGATGGGGGATAAAAATAAAGTTCTTAAAACTAGAAAAATGTAGACATTTGATTAAGATATCAGCTCCGGATCTTTTTCCAGGATTGCAGAAAAATCTACATTTAAAATATTTACAGACAAACGAAATGTAGCTTTTTTTCAATCAGATCCGTGCCGGCACTTTGTCCGGGTTCGCAAAAAAATCTACATTTAAATATTTACCGAGCGCCATAATGTAGATTTTTTTTAATGCGCTGCGTTTCTGCAGATCGTTGGCCAAGCAAAAAACATCTACTTTTTTAAACAAAAAAAATCGCATTACATTTCTGTAATACGATTCTCTGACTAAAAACAAAACAAAAACTATTGAGCCTGAGCGGGCGTTTCAAACATTATCGTTAAATAATATTCCGGTAGATAAATTCCCAAACCGTCTTTTATATCCTTTGCAACACCTTGTTTTAATATTGGTTTTAAATAGTTTGGGGGTTGAAGTGCGGGTAAATTAGTATGCTGATTTAAAATAAAAAACTCATTGGTTCTTACATTTAAATAAATTTCAATTGTGATCGTTTTTCCAGAACCTACTATCGCTAAATTTTCAGGACGTGGTTTAAACATTACATACATGTCCATGAATCTGAAATAGGTGACAAAATCAAACGTTCGTGTTTCCGGGTTGCTTAAATTCGAAAAGCTTGATTTGGTAATGTTACTAAAAGAATCATTTGCACTTACCTTATAACTCGTCGCACTAATAGCCGAATCAAATTGCATTGTACAACGAACTATGTAAGGATTGTAATCACTTGTGTAGTAACTGGCATCACACATATAAGGATTCTTATATTTATGCAAATAAGGTTCAAAATTAATCACATTTACATCCAGCGGAGAAGGGATTGAACTGGAAGACCCCGCGGAACCGTAAAAGAATTTATCTGCTAACTCAATTAAAAATTCATTCAAATCATTAGCGTAAATCTCCG
>NZ_QWDM01000060.1 GCF_003996965.1 Flavobacterium cupreum
TGGACTCGAACCAACGACCCCCGCGTTATCAACACGGTGCTCTAACCAGCTGAGCTACAGCCCCAAATGGACACTGCTACTGTTTCTTCTAAATCTAACAGTCGATAAGAGTGGACGCTTAATGAATCGGTTCTATAACCGGTGCAACTCTAGAAAGGAGGTGATCCAGCCGCACCTTCCGATACGGCTACCTTGTTACGACTTCACCCCAGTCACGAATCCTACCGTGGTAAGCGCCCTCCTTGCGGTTAAGCTACCTACTTCTGGTAAAACCCGCTCCCATGGTGTGACGGGCGGTGTGTACAAGACCCGGGAACGTATTCACCGCGACATGCTGATCCGCGATTACTAGCGATTCCAACTTCATGTAGTCGAGTTGCAGACTACAATCCGGACTACGATACACTTTCTGGGATTAGCTCCCCCTCGCGGGTTGGCGGCCCTCTGTATGTACCATTGTATGACGTGTGAAGCCCTACCCATAAGGGCCATGAGGACTTGACGTCATCCCCACCTTCCTCCGGTTTGTCACCGGCAGTCTCATTAGAGTGCTCTTTCGTAGCAACTAATGACAAGGGTTGAGCTCGTTGCGGGA
>NZ_QWDM01000061.1 GCF_003996965.1 Flavobacterium cupreum
TCCTGAGGATATTTATCATTTGATAAGCATCTCCGGCATTACGGCTGAACCTATCCCATTTAGTGAATAAAACAAGATCAATTTTGTTTTTGTGCTTTTTTAAATTTTGCAAAAGCTTATTCCATTTAGGTCTGTTAAAAGTCTTTGCCGAGTGATCTTCATAAATCACGTCTCTTATCTCAATGGAGTTAATTTCACAATATTTACGCAGTACTTCTTCCTGATTTCTTTGGGAATATCCCCTATCTGCCTGCTCGTCGGTACTCACTCTTACATATAAGTCTGCTATCATTTTCATCCTCTTGTTTTTAAATACTTAGTTACTGTAATATTTGCTAATTTACGCAAAAAATCCAAAATATCCTTAGCTTGCTCAAGCGTTATATCCAGTCCCTCAGACCTTAACATTTCCATGGCTCTCTCTGGAGTAATTCTTCTCTTCTCATTTACCTCTTCATTGACTTCTTTATTTTCCATATTACTTTGCTTAACGTTCATCATCCTTTTCATTTTTCTAATTATCTTGACAACACTAAGATAACGAAATTGTTTTTATAATTTTACATT
>NZ_QWDM01000062.1 GCF_003996965.1 Flavobacterium cupreum
TCCTGAGGATATTTATCATTTGATAAGCATCTCCGGCATTACGGCTGAACCTATCCCATTTAGTGAATAAAACAAGATCAATTTTGTTTTTGTGCTTTTTTAAATTTTGCAAAAGCTTATTCCATTTGGGTCTGTTAAAAGTCTTTGCCGAGTGATCTTCATAAATCACGTCTCTTATCTCAATGGAGTTAATTTCACAATATTTACGCAGTACTTCTTCCTGATTTCTTTGAGAATATCCTCTGTCTGCCTGTTCATCTGTACTCACTCTTACATATAAGTCTGCTATCATTTTCATCCTCTTGTTTTTAAATACTTAGTTACTGTAATATTTGCTAATTTACGCAAAAAATCCAAAATATTTCCGGCTTGTTCAAGCGTTATATCCAGTCCCTCAGACCTTAACATTTCCAAGGCTTTCTCCGGTGTGATTTTTCTTGTCTCATTTACCTCTTCATTGACTTCTTTATTTTCCATATTACTTTGCTTAACGTTCATCATCCTTTTCATTTTTCTAATTATCTTGACAACACTAAGATAACGAAATTGTTTTTATAATTTTACATT
>NZ_QWDM01000063.1 GCF_003996965.1 Flavobacterium cupreum
ATTCTCATGCAAAAACTCCCTGAAAAAAAATGCGTGATGCGCGCTGCGTAAAGCGCACATCCCGCTGGGCCATCATTCCTAGGAGCCTGTCGGACTTAGGGAGTCGAAGCGAAACGGTCGAGGCAAAAAAACGCTGGACGAGGACAGATTTTGACGATTTCGCAGTGCCAATAGCGAGCTATTGGCCGAGAAAGCGGCGAAATATGGACCGTCCAGCACTTTTTGCAGCCGACGATCCTAAGTCCGACAGGCTCCGAGACCAAGGGAACCCGGCGCGCGCGGTATTTGCACCATACTGTCACTAAAATTGAAATCACGGATGCGGGAAAGCGATATGGCTGGTGCGGGAAAAAACGGCAATTTATTCATGCGGGCCATGCTCGGCGTGGCGCTGGCGGGCACGCTCACGTTCGCCTGCGCGCACGACGACAGCGCGGTCAAGCGCGCATTCAAACTGCCACCATCTGCCGACCTGCATTACAAGATCCAGGCGCGCCACAAGGGTTTTTCGATCTCCGGCCAGGCGCTCACCAAATGGCGCGTGGCCGACGGCAAGTACACG
>NZ_QWDM01000064.1 GCF_003996965.1 Flavobacterium cupreum
TATCGCGCGGATGGCTTGCCACGCGCTGGCCACGATGCAGCAGCTCGACGGTCGTGCTGGTGACGCGTGCTTGCAGTTCCTGCCCGACCAAGGCGTGCGGCACGCTGTAACGGTGCAGATCGACTTCGACGTGATAGTCGATGTGGACCTTGACGGTCTTGAAGCGGGCGATCTCGTAGCGCTGGGTTGGCAGCGGCTGCAATGCCGGCGCGTCGATGGCCGCGAACATGCTGGCGCGGTTGCCGGGCAGCTTCTGGAACGGGCGCTCGTTGAGTCGCTTGAGCAGGGGACCGATGGCGTCGTTGACTTCATGCACGGTGTCGAAGCGCCGATGACGCAGGCACGCCATGATCCAGCGTTCGACGATCTGGACCGCCACTTCGACCTTGCCCTTGTCCTGCGGGCAGTACGGCCGCGCCGGAAGGATCGAGGTGCCATAGTGGCGTGCGAAATCGAGCACGCTGTCGTTGCTGCGCGGCTCGTAGCGATCCGGATCGGCGATCATGGCGCGGGCGTTGTCGGGCACGACGAGCTGGGGCACGCCTCCCATGAACG
>NZ_QWDM01000065.1 GCF_003996965.1 Flavobacterium cupreum
CCCTGGGCGGTCAAAGGCGGTGCCGATTCGGCCCTGTTCGCTATAGATCCGGCCACGGGCGCCCTGCGCTTCGTGAGTACGCCTAACTTCGAGGCCCCAGCCGACAACGGTGCCAACAACACTTATGTGGTCGAAATCCAGGCGCTCGACGCCAACGGCAACGCCTCGGTCCAGACCATCACCGTGACGGTGACCGACGCCGACGAGGTCGCCCCGGCCATCACCGGCGGCGCGACCGCAGCCACCTCGATCGTGGAAAACACGACCGCAGTCGCAAACCTGACCGCAAACGAAGCCGTGACCTGGTCGGTCAAGGGCGGTGCCGATTCGGCCCTGTTCGCGATCGATCCGGCCACGGGCGCCCTGCGCTTCGTAAGCGCGCCTAACTTCGAGGCTCCAGGCGACAACGGTGCCAACAATTCTTATGTGGTCGAAGTCCAGGCGCTCGACGCCAGCGGCAACGCCACGGTCCAGACCATCACCGTGACGGTGACGGACGCCGACGAGGTCGCCCCGGCCAACCCCGGCCGCGCGCCCGCCGCCCCCTCGCTCCTG
>NZ_QWDM01000066.1 GCF_003996965.1 Flavobacterium cupreum
GGAAAAAGCCGCACGCCGGCGTCGGCCTGGGCTGCCGGAATGGGAAAAACGAAAACGCTTGCAATAGTTCGATGATTAGCTAATAATCGACACATGAGCACAATTTTCAAAGCCCTGTCAGATCCCACCCGTCGCATGGTCCTCCAGCATCTACAGCAGGGGCCGATCGGCGCGGGAGAACTCGCCGACATGTTCGACGTGTCCAAGCCAACCATGTCGGCGCACTTCGCGGTGCTCGTCGCGGCCGGCCTGATCGAACCCGAAAAGCAGGGGCGCACGATCACCTACCGCATCAAGTTGTCGGTGCTCGAGGACGCTTTGCTCAGTTTCGCCCAAACCTTCGGCCTGGCGGTCACGCGAGCCGGAGGCGGCCAACCCGCTGATAAATCACATAAGGAAAAATCATGAGTGCGACATTCTCGTTGGGCCGTTCGATCCTGGCGGCAGCCTTCATCCTCGGCGCCTCGGCCGCGCTCGCGTGGCTTGCGCCGGACTATATCAGCGCGGAAT
>NZ_QWDM01000067.1 GCF_003996965.1 Flavobacterium cupreum
ACCCATGGCCAGCCCCGCGCTGGCCATTTTTTTGCCCGTTGCGGGCGCGAAACCGGTGCCAAATCGGAAGCAATTCTCAATTCAGATTTTGATGCCGTATGAGCGCTGTTTGCAGCCTGGCCGGTTGGGCGGGTAAAAGATTTTTGTGCGGTAGTGCAAATAGCGCTTGTAAACTTTTGGAAACAATGTTAACTTTTTCGCACATTGATTCTTCGCTCCGCGCAGCGCACATCGGCCATGGCTGTTCCAACGTTTACTGCATCGAGTCGTACCGCGCTCGGCATTGCCCGCGCGACGGGATTGCCCACGCCGACCCATGCGATCCTGATTGGCGAGCTGCGCGAGGCGTTTGAAGCGCTCCCCGATAGCCGGCGTCCGAGCAATGCGACCAAGTTCGAGATGATCGACGCGGCGTTGTCGGCCTTCTCCGTCTTCTTCACCCAAAGCCCTTCGTTTCTCGACTGGCAAATAAGAATGGAGCAGGCGCAGGGCAAGAACAAC
>NZ_QWDM01000068.1 GCF_003996965.1 Flavobacterium cupreum
GCAATTGGTTATAAAGCCTGTATGATGGGCTACAAAGTAATGTATTTTAATATCAATAAACTTTTCTCTAAACTTAAAATGGCTAAAGCTGACGGCTCTTACATAAAAGAAATTAATAAAATAGAAAAGCAGGACCTCATTATACTAGATGATTTTGGGCTTCAATCATTAGATAACTTTAAAAGGCAGGATCTTATGGAGATAATTGAGGACAGGCATGGGAAAAAATCAACTATTATTGCTTCGCAGCTCCCAGTTGAATCCTGGCATGAAGTCATTGCTGAACAAACCATTGCAGATGCAATTTTAGACAGAATCGTTCACAATGCTCTTCGGATAGAATTAAAGGGAGAATCAATGAGAAAAAAGAAAATAGAAAAACAACCAATAGAGTAAAATAATTTTATACTTTTAAACTACTTTTTAGACACCTTTTTGAGTTCATTTATACTGCTCACTTTTATCCAGAATTAGGTGCTCACTTTATCCAGAATATCCA
>NZ_QWDM01000069.1 GCF_003996965.1 Flavobacterium cupreum
TATAAGTAACGGGTGCAGCCGACTCCTGACGTTACGTGCAGGCATCTTCTAAAAATGACACTGGCTACGGCGAGCAGCTCGTCGCTTCGCTGGCGCGGCAATTGGAAGTCGAACACGGGCGCGGATTCGGCGCTAAGAACCTGCGCCACATGCTGCGTTTTGACGAGGTGTTCGAGGCCGAGGAGATTGTCTACGCGCTGAGTAGACAATTGAGCTGGACCCATTTGCGCAGCCTGATTTATATCGACGATCCCCTCAAGCGGGAGTTCTACCTGGAGATGTGCCGCAGCGAGGGCTGGAGCACCCGCACCTTGCAGGGTCGGCTCGACTCCATGCTGATCGAGCGCACGGCGCTCTCACGCAAGCCGGACGAGCTGCTGACGAGCGAACTGGCGACCTTGCGCGACCAAGGGGGACTAGGCCCGAACCTCGTGCTGAAGGATCCCTATGTGCTGGATTTCCTCGGGTTGCGCGATCGCTACCTTGAAA
>NZ_QWDM01000006.1 GCF_003996965.1 Flavobacterium cupreum
TAGTTGTTAAGGCATAATTGCCGACAACAAAATAATGTAAAGTAAAATAGAATACACATTGTGTAGCTACAGCTAAAAGAACAGATTGACACAGACTATTTTACATAATCTTTTACTTTCCATAACCATTGTTATGTAAAGCTTTACATAACAAAGGGGAACGCATATTTATCACAGCCAAACTTCCCGACTATATTCGAGTTGGAAATGGTGATGATGTAACCGAAAAATACATTTTCCTGACCACTTCGCACGATGGTAGCGGAAGTATCACAGCCGCTTTTACGCCTATCCGTATCGTTTGCCAAAACACCCTTAATGCTTCATTGCGAAATATGACAAATGTAGTGCGTATAAAACACACATCGGGAGCAAAACAGCGTATTGAGAACGCTCACAAGATTATGGGATTGGCGAACACCTTGAGCAGTCAGTTAGAGAACATATTCAATGAATGGGCAAAAGTAAAGGTAACAGACCAAGAAGTAAGAAAACTAATCCAATTGGCACTTTGTCCTAATAAGGAAACGTATGATTTGCTTAAAAAAGGTACGGAAAATGAAGTTTCCACTCTCTTCAAAAATACTGTGGAAGATGCGTTTGCCTACGCTATGGTAAGTGATACTCAGCAGATGGAAACAACCAAAGGCACATTGTTCGGGGCATATAACGCTGTTACAGGCTACTATCAGAATGTACGCAATTACAAGGATAGCGAAGCGAAGCTACAGAGCATTGTGTTGGGTGGTACTGCCCAACTCAAATCACAAAAAGCATTTGACTTGTGTACAGGCTTTGCCTTAGATGGCGCTGAAATCCTAAACTTTAATTAGATAGCCAAAGGCTACCGCCTTAATCGGTGGTAGCCTTGATATAAAAATAACTGGTATGAAAGCAAAATCAATAGACGAAGCTAAAAGTATGGCTAAATCACTAAGCCTTGAAAAGAAATATAAAAACGAAGCTATATATATCATTTACTGCAATAGAACCGAGTATTTCTATATAGATACCAATAGCCTTTTAAGGACTTGGGAACAGCTTACAGGCTGTTACGAAAACGGAGTTTATACCGATGAAAACTGAATAATTAAATTATGCAGATAACAGATTTGAACGGTTGCCCTATTGAGGTAACCAACCTGAAAGAAGCCATTAAAATTGCAGGACAGTACAAAAAATACCGCCATGAGGATAAAAATTTCTCCGAGTTCGATAAAAGGCAGAAAACCTATTGGACACATATGTACGAGAAACTCAGAGCCATTAAAAAACAATTAGACGACAATTAAAATTTTAGAACGATGAATGCAAATTTTTTCCATAAGATAGCACAGTTGCAGATTGCAGGTGATTTGCAACTTACCATAGCAAAAGGAGCAGAAAACAACCTAATCGTATCGGTTATGCTCCAAAACGAACAATGCGGAGATAACGCAAAGAATATCATACCGCCCCTAAATCTTCGGGGAACAGCCGAAGAACTCGACAACGGTTTTTTCGAGAAGATAACCACACCCATACAAACCGCTTCGGGCTTGATGGTCGATATGGATAGCTTTATGAAGCAGTTGGAAGAAACCAAAAAACAGTCGGCTATGGAGAAAGACAAAGCCGACAGGCAGAAGAAAGAACAGGAAGCCAGAGATAAGAAGTTCAAAGACGCAATGGCAAAGGCGGATGAACTGGAAAAAGAAGGCAAATTCCGTGAGGCGTGGTTAAAAGTACCCGAAATAACAGAGTTCCCTGAAAAGGCTGACGAGATACGCAGACGTAAAAGAGAACTGTCCGACAAGTTTTCTGCGCCAAGTCTTTTCGGAGCTGTCGAGGAAGAAAAAGCCGAACCCGCAAAAGCGGAAGAAGTAACTGCCGAGTACTCAGCAGAAACTGCGGAGGAAAACTAAATGTAATAACTTAAAATTCATCATCATGTTATTAGCAACGCAATTGGAAAGAGTGTTCATTCTTAGAGATAAAGGACACGACATAAAACTAACCGATCCCGAACCACGCTGGAGCGTGGAAGCAGTACTAAATTTTTATGCTAGCAGGTATCCCATTTTGACAACCGCCAAAATATCCGCACCCGCGATCAAGGATGATGCAGTAGAATACCGATTTGAGAGCGTAATGGGCACTAAAGGTTAAATCTAAATTTAAAACAATGAACTATGCACACACATATCATATCGGAAACAATCAAGCCACCCGAACAAAAAAGACAAAGGCAGTTGTACCAACAGCTCAGCGAGTTCGCCCAATGGATGCAAAAACCAAAAGATGCGGGCGAGGTTCAAAAAGACAAACGCAGGTCAGTCCCTGTGGAAATGTTGCCAATGGTTTTCTAAAGACTGCGTTTCTGCCCAGACTGAGAGAAACGCAAACTGTGCAAGCTTGCACAGAAAGAGTAAAAACAGAAAGTGATTTTTATCAGTCCCTTTCCAAACTTGCCGAGCATTACAAGATAGAACCAATGCAGACCTGTCAGTTTCAATATCCGTACAATATAGCTTTGGCTATGTGGGATATGGAAGAAAAGCTAACGCAAAGTGTTCTGAATTGGCAGGAAATACGTTTGGTACAGGATAGTAAGAAAACCTATTTCATCAGTGAGGAAAAATACAGCACAGGCACAACCCTGTATTATATACCGATTGAACCGCTGTATCAGATGCTACACGACCCCAAGCGCAAAAGAAACGCCCAACTGCTTATTTCTGTCTGCTCTTACTTATATCACATTGCGGACATTCCTTATTTCAGACAGGAAAACAGTTATCTGTATTGGATGTATGAAATGCATAAAGAATGGGTGGAACAGGACGACGAAACAGACGAAAATGAAGCGTATAAACTTGAGTTTGAAAAAGCGAAATTCATTGGGGATTGTATCGAGCAAAAGATTTTTAACCCTATGAGTTTACAGGTATTCGGTCAGCGTTTAGACACTTTTAAAAGAAGTGATGCATTTGACCACGAATGTTGGCAGATTGCGTGCAATGCCTTTGTACTATATACGGAATATCCAAAAGCAAGTATTTACCGAAATGCTCCAATGCGGGAACAAGACCCTGATAACGATGACGACGACAATGAAACCATTGGTATGGAAAAGTATATTTCCTTTATATCGCATACAAAAGGATGGCTGTATGAGAACCTTGCCGAGAGCATCAACAACGAGTTTAACGAGTATGCAGAAATGCAGGAACCGACCATCTGTAAAAGTTTTGACAAAAAAGGGATAACGGAAAACAGCCTTGATTTTGAGAACAGATTATTTGCTCTCTTGGACGATATGTGCAGTTTGCTTTATAATTATAAAACCACAAGAAAATGAAAAATACAACCGATATAACAGAAAGCTTTGGTACGCTGTACCATCCTAAAACCGCACTCGTTTTCTATGAAACCAGAGGAACAGACAGCGATGTGTATGTGGAGTATTTTGACATGGACAATAACGGAACTCCTATTAATGCCCACCCACTCACAGAAAGGGAAGCAAAAGTATTGGCGAGGGCATTAGTAACAGAAAAGGACAGGGATAAAGCATTTTTAAAATCCAATGGAATATTGCCGACAAACATACTGCATATTAGTCATAATACAGATAAAGGTTCGGTATTGTGGTACACCAAAGCACAAAGACGACAAATGTATTTTGTGGACGGTTTGGCAATACCCAACGGAATGGCTTATGCACCGCCAATGATTTGGTATGCCAACAAAAATAGTCTTACGGTATTTGCATTGGCAAGCGAGCGACGACCGACAGAAAAAACACCTTTGTATTGCGCACCATTTTTCAACATCTATGAAGATGGGAAAGTATGTATGGGTTCAGTCAATATCAATATTAAAAACTCGGCTTCGGTTGAGGAATTTACCAACGGTTGGGAAGACTACTTTTTTAATTCCTATTTCAGCCATTTATTGGGAAGAAACAGCCCAATAAAAGGCAATTGTGTAAACCTTTGGAAAGACCTAATCAATTCAGATAAGTCCTTTCCTAAAGAGGTACTGAAAAAAAATAACAAAACCCTTAAAAATCTATTGTGATGAATACTGAGAAAACAAAAATACATTTTACGGATAACTACCTTATAAATCCGACTAACCCTATCACTGTAAACGTAATCGGTGCAGGAGGCACGGGTTCTAAAGTACTGACCGCCTTAATGGAAATGAACCACAGCTTAATTGAACTTGGACACGCAGGATTATCCGTTCGCCTTTGGGATGATGATGTTATCACGACTGCCAATTTGGGCAGACAGCGTTTTGCCGAGTCCGAGGTTGGCTTATTTAAATCCGTTGCCCTTATTAATCGGGCAAATCGTTTTATGGGAACTTATTGGAAAGCGGAAACGGTGAAATTTGAGAAAGATAGTTTGGGAAGACTGCCCCAAAATGCACAGGCAACTATCTATATTACTTGTGTGGACAATGTACAGGCGAGGTTTGGCGTTGCTGAAATACTTAAAGAATTATGCAACCGCAGAAATCATAGAGATACACCTAAATATTGGTTAGACTTTGGCAACAGCCAACATACAGGACAGGTCATATTATCCACTATTGGAGAAATTAAGCAACCCAATTCTGAAAAGTATGAAACGGTGGCAAGCTTGCCATTTGTTACCGAAGAATTTGGAGAATTGCTACTACAGTCCGAAGAACAGGACGACACACCAAGCTGTTCCTTAGCAGAAGCCTTGGAAAAACAGGAATTATTTATCAATTCTGCCTTGGCACAAATGGGATGTTCGCTGTTGTGGAGTTTGTTCCGTTATGGCATGACCGAGTACAGGGGATTTTTCCTTAATCTTGGAAATTTTCAGTCACAACCCCTAAAAGTCGCCTGATCCAAAATCGGGCGGCAAAAAGACACTCCCTCCCAAAAGGTCGGGACAGTCTTTTTGCGTTTAAGCGGTGCAGTCATTTTAATAAAAATGCACAATGCGCCATTTTATCAAACAGACTGCGAAAATTTTATAAGGGATATGCAGTATCCCTTTTGTTATTTTAGAGGACTTCTTTTCTTTCCGTAAAAGCGGCCAAAGAAAAGATTCTGTGTTATACTCCAAATTTTTTTGAACCCTTTTTTGTTGAAATAAATAAGCATTTTTTAACCTCATATAAAATATAAGAGTTAAATCCTTTTGTCTTTGAAATTAATATCGTAATATTGCGATGTAAAAATAAAAGAGATGGGAATTACTAAAACAGACATGTATACTGATGAACAAAACAAGTTGGCATCACTTCTTAAAGTTTTGGGTCATCCTGCCAGGATAGCAATCCTTCAGCATATTATCAACCAAAAAACTTGTATTTGCAACGATTTGGTCGATGAGCTGGGATTGGCACAGGCTACGATCTCACAGCATCTAAAAGAATTAAAAAGTATCGGAATCATTCAAGGTTCTATAGATGGAAAATCTGTCTGTTATTGTATCGAAGAAAAGGTTTGGAAACAGTTTCAAGAACAATTTAATGAATTCTTCAACCAGAACGTAGAAGTAAAAAAATGCTGTTGAAAGCATTTTTTTATTCATTAATATCGTAATATCGCTATATAACATTAATTATTAAATTGTCCATTATATTCACATTTAAAATTTACTTATTATGAAACTATCAGAAATTAAAGAAATTTTACCAACATTAGAAAATGTTGAATTTCAGCTAGAAAATGGAGCATTGGTTCCCGAACACTTCCATGTTACAGAAGTAGGTCAGATTATTAAGAACTTCATTGACTGTGGCGGCGTAATCCGAAATGAGAAAGTTGTCAATTTTCAATTATGGAATGCTGACGATTATCAGCACCGTCTAAAACCGGGAAAGTTATTGAACATTATCAAATTGTCTGAAGAAAAACTAGGCATTGAAGATCATGATATTGAAGTGGAATATCAGGACATTACTATAGGTAAATATGACTTGGGATTTAATGGTAAAAATTTCATTTTGTTAAACAAGCAAACTGCGTGTCTGGCTCAGGACCAATGTGGAATCCCGTCCGATACATCGAAGGTAAACGCATCACAGCTAAATGTTGACAATACCAATTCATGCACACCCGGCGGAGGCTGCTGTTAATTTTTTAATATTAAATAAACCATCATACCAATTAAGATAATGTTATATACTGAAATAGAAAATACCATTCAATCATTTGACTTTAAACAGATTTCTGAAGAACGTAAAGGTGTTCTTCAGCCTCTGGTTGACTTTATTCAAAATAAGGCAAATAGCAGGCAGGAAATCAGATTGAACCTAATCTGCACACATAATTCGAGAAGAAGCCATTTGTCTCAGGTCTGGGCACAGACTGCAGCTGCATATTATACTATAAAAAATGTTTCCTGCTATTCAGGAGGTACTGAAGCTACAGCCTTATTCCCGATGGCAGCAGAAACACTGGAGCTTTCAGGCTTTAAAGTTAAAACGCTTTCAGATGGCAAAAACCCTGTTTACACCATTAAGTTTTCTGCGAATAAACTTCCTGTCATTGGGTTTTCTAAAACCTATGATGATGATTTTAACCCTGAAAGTGAGTTCGCAGCTATAATGACCTGTTCTCAGGCCGATGGCGGCTGTCCATTTATTGCAGGTGCCGAAAAGCGTATCCCTATTACTTTTGAAGACCCAAAAATATCTGATGGTACGCCACAGCAAAAGCAAATATATCAGGAGCGCAGCCTGCAGATCGGAACTGAAATGTTTTATGTATTCTCAAAAATCAAACAATAAAAATGTCAGCAAATAACTGTGCACCCGTTTCTGGGCGCAAGAAATTAAGTTTTTTAGACAGATTTTTAACGCTGTGGATTTTTCTGGCTATGGCACTTGGTGTAGCAATAGGCTATTTTATCCCCTCAAGCGGTAATTTCATCAATTCTTTTTCCAGCGGAACAACCAATATTCCTTTGGCTGTAGGGCTTATTCTTATGATGTATCCGCCTTCGGCAAAAGTGAAATATGAGCAAATGGGACAGGTTTTCAAAAACACTAAGATTTTAGGTGCATCGCTATTTTTAAACTGGATTGTCGGGCCAATTTTAATGTTTTCCCTGGCTTTGCTTTTTTTAAATGGCTATCCTGAATATATGATAGGTGTCATCCTTATCGGTCTGGCACGCTGTATAGCCATGGTAGTAGTCTGGAACGACCTTGCAGACGGAAACAGGGAATATGCTGCCGGGCTTATTGCGCTAAATAGTATCTTTCAGGTTTTGCTTTACAGCGTATACGCTTATATCTTTATAACTGTTCTTCCTCCGTATTTTGGTTATGACGGATTTGAGGTAAATATCAGTATTGGTCCGATTGCAGAAAGTGTTGGTATCTATTTGGGAATTCCTTTCGCACTTGGCATCATAAGCCGATATGCTCTTATTTCATTAAAAGGAACTGAATGGTTTGAAACTAAATATGTGTCTTTTATTTCGCCCATTACACTCCTGTCATTACTTTTTACAATCATTGTTATGTTCAGCCTTAAAGGAGAACTGATTGTTCAAATCCCTATGGATGTAGTGCGTATTGCCATTCCTTTAGTGATTTACTTTACTCTAATGTTCATCATTAGTTTTTTTGTAGGCAAATATTTTGGAGCTGATTATTCAAAAGCAACAGCAATAGCCTTTACTGCTACAGGCAACAATTTTGAGCTTGCCATTGCGGTAGCCATTGGTGTATTTGGAATCAACAGCGGTCAGGCATTTGCGGGCGTTATTGGTCCATTGGTAGAAGTCCCTGCACTCATTGCCTTAGTCAATGTGGCCTTTTGGTTCAGAAAAAAGTATTATTCAAAAAGCATTTAACAGCTTATAATTTTCATAACAGTAAACATGAGAATTGCAATACTTTCGGATATTCACGCCAATTTTCCGGCACTGGAACAAACCTTGAAAAGCATCGATGAGCAGAAAATTGACGCTATTTATTGTTTAGGTGATCTGGTAGGTTACAATGTATGGCCCAATGCTGTGATAAATGAAATCCGCAAAAGGCATATTCCTACCCTGGCGGGAAACCATGACGTAAAAGCTGTCGATATACATAATGATGGATCGAAAGATTCTGGGAGTTATGCGTATCAAATTGTCGGCAAGGAACAAATCAGTTATCTTTCCGCTCTGCCAGCCCATATAAAATTGGAATATCAGACAGCTGATAAACCAATAAAGATACTAATGGTACACGGCAGCCCGTATAGCAATACGGAGTACTTGCTTGAAGATAAAGACGAAAAAAAATTCACTGCTATTTTTCTTGACACTGATACTGATATACTTATATGCGGACATTCGCACAAGCCCTATCATCGTGTTTTGGAAAATCCCAATAAAAAGGGATGTTATTTCCACGCTGTTAACGCAGGATCAGTGGGAAAGCCTAAAGATGGAAATCCAAAATGCTGCTATGCAGTAATTACTATTAACAAAAGTAGTGATTTCTCTAAAAAAGAAGGCATCAAGGTCGAGTTTATCAGAGTCCAATACGATATTGAAAAGGCCGCCCAAGCCATAGAGCAAAGCGACCTGCCAGACAGTTATGCACACATGCTAAGGGAGGGCTATTAACTCAAAGCTTTAAATTATTTCCCATCGGCACTACAAGGGTAAGTTTATGGATGAAAGAGAGACATGGAGAAAAAAAGTTAAGTTAAATTTGTATGCTATAAAGAATTAAAGATTAAAAGCGATGCCATTACAAGAAAGAAAAAATCACTGGGAGAATATATACCAGACCAAATCATTGGAAGAGGTAAGCTGGTATCAGCCCACACCCGAAACTTCACTAGCGCTTATCAAAGAATTTGATCTGCCTAAAACTGCAAAAATTATAGATATTGGCGCAGGAGACAGTTTTCTTGTTGACCATCTGCTTGATTTAGGCTTCGGAAATATTACCGTTCTTGACATCTCCGCTTCAGCTATTGAAAGAGCGAAACAGAGGCTGGGAAATAAATCTCCAAATGTAAAATGGATTGTTGCAGATGCTTCGGATTTTCAACCAAAGGAGCAATACGACTTTTGGCACGACAGGGCGGCATTCCATTTTCTGACAGATGATAAAGAGATTGGCAATTATATACAAACTGCTGCCGATGCAGTGTCCAAAAATGGGATTATGGTTATTGGTACTTTTTCAGAGCAAGGTCCTAAAAAATGCAGTGGTATTGAGATCCGGCAATATTCCGAAAGTACACTGGCAAGCCGTTTTCAGGAACACTTCGAAAAAATAGAATGTTTTACTATCGATCACAAAACCCCTTTTGACACGGTTCAGAATTTTGTATTTTGCAGTTTTAAAAGAAAGAACGATTGAAAAAATCAATACAAATAAAGAATAAAATTGAAATGACGGAACTGATAAAAGTTTCACCATTCAGAAAAGGCATCCGCAAAACCGAACCGCATAAACATAACAGTTATTTTGAAATTATATATCTGTCACAGGGAAGCGGTACGCATACTATTGATTATACACAATTTCCTATAATACCGCCAACTGTATTTTTTGTCCGAAAAGAACAGGTACATCATTGGGATATTGACTCAGTACC
This sequence comes from Flavobacterium cupreum, assembly GCF_003996965.1. GTDB lineage: Bacteria > Bacteroidota > Bacteroidia > Flavobacteriales > Flavobacteriaceae > Flavobacterium > Flavobacterium cupreum. The sequence goes on from NZ_QWDM01000006.1 coordinate 9,584, forward strand.
GGAAGGTTATGTATTGCTCCTGAAAAAAGGATTTATTGATAGATCGCTGGATAGTGAGCTGAAAAGAATTTTGTCTCAGGTAAGTGCATTGAGCTGCCTTCATCTGGAGCAGAACAATGCCATATCAATATTATTTCAGCTGCTTATCGATGAGAAAGATTTCAGTGTGACAGAAGGGATATTAAAGGCATTATTGGCAAAAATTATCAGTATTCCTGCATCTTTTCCGGTCAATAAGCATAAGGCCAGCGATACTATCTTGCTATTTAGGGAGCTCCTCAATCAGACAGATGATTTGAGAAATAATGTTGCTCACTATGCCAGGCAATTAAACACGACACCCCAAAATCTAAATGCTGTCTGTAGAAAAGAGCTCAATGAGCCAGCGGCAGATGTTATAGCAGAATACATGATCAGTGAGGCAAAAAGATTATTGCTGTATACCGATAATAATGTTTCAGAAGTAGCTTATACTTTAAACTTTAATGACACTTCACACTTTATAAAATATTTCAAACGCCATACAGGTTACACACCGCAGGTATTTCGCAGTCTTTAAGGGCTACCATATTATTTTCAAATATACCGTGAATATACAATTCATTGTATGAAGTTTGTAAGACAAACTAAAAATAGGGATGTCATGAGATATTTTATAATTCTGCTATCGTTAATGCTCTTTTCTGCCTGCAGCCAAAAAACAGAAACAGCACAAGGCAAATGGATAAAAGGAACGGAACAGGAGAAACTGCAAATCATAGAAAATCAGTTTCGGGGTTTTGATAACACAATGGTCGAAATAGGCTATCGCTACCAGGAATTGTATTGGGCGGGACAGGATGAAAATTGGGAATATGCGGATTATCAATTAGAGAAAATACAAAAAGCTATCGAAAATGGATTGGAGCGAAGGCCTAAACGTTCGGAATCGGCAAAACATTTTCTGGATGTAACCCTTCCAGAAATGGGAAAAGCTCTTGCAAAAAGAGACACCGCTGTATTCAACAAGAATTTTCAGGTGCTTACCAATAGCTGCATAAGCTGCCATGCAATGGAAAGAGTTCCATTTTTTACTGTTAAAACTCCAACAGAAAGACAATCACCAATAAGAAGATAATGATAGAGGCTATAAAACAATTAGATATAGATATCCTACTTTGGCTAAATGGCAGCCATAGTGAGTTTTGGGATAATGTAATGTGGTTTGCCAGTGGAAAATACACATGGCTCCCTTTTTATGGATTTTTGTTGTTGCTGTTGATATGGAAATATCGAAAAGATGCAATTTTTATGATCTTGCTGATAGTTTTACTGATTACTATAAGTGACCAGTTAGCTTCAGGAATATTCAAGCCAATATTTGAAAGATTGCGGCCAAGCCACAACCCTTATTTAATAGACAAGCTTCACATTGTTAATAATTACAGAGGAGGAAAGTTTGGTTTCATATCATCCCATGCAGCCAATGTGTTTTCGTTGGCATTCTACCTGACGCTGGTAGCCAGGGACAAACTGAAATGGCTGCCTTTTGTCCTTATCCCCTGGGCGGTATTTGTCAGTATAAGCAGGGTTTATCTTGGAGTGCATTATCCGACAGATATTATTGTTCCGGCCGTCCTGAGTATTCCTATTGCTTTGCTTGTGGCCCGAATTTACAATTTGTATAATCCAATTATAATAAAAAAATTCGCTTAATTATGTTCAAAAAAATCATTACTACTGACAACTCAAAAACCACAATTATAATCCGCTTGATTGTTGGTGCGGTTTTCTTTTCCGAAGGAGTTCAAAAATTTTTATTTCCAGCCATTCGTGGTGCCGGCCGTTTTGAAAAAATCGGATTTCCGTCACCTGAGTTTTTGGGAAGTTTTGTTGGTTTTTTCGAAATCCTATGTGGAATTTTACTTTTAGTCGGTCTGCTGACCCGTTTAGCCAGTATTCCGTTAATCATAATAATGCTTGTTGCTTTCGCTACGACCAAAGCTGAGGTATTGGCCAACGAGGGCTTCTGGGAGCTTCTTCACGGCAGCAGAACAGATTGGGCAATGCTTTTAGGAAGTATTTTTCTTTTGATTAAAGGTGGCGGTAATTGGTCTATTGACAAAAATATTAAGTTATAGAAATCGTCATAAATATAATTTTAACCGTTCCAATTTATTTGTAAATATACTTTTATGAAAACAACGTATATACTTTCGTTTCTTTTTTTGTCAGTTTCCATATTTGCACAACAGCCGGAAATACCAGCTTCTTATTCCAATATTCATTATGATAAAGACAATCAGCTGTATTTCGAAGACAACGGTAAAAAATATTTTGCCGCTAATGCACAGACAGAATATAGCATTCAAAAGCTCTTGGGCAAACCAAGTGGTACAAATTCCGGCGTAGTTTTGGACTTCGGAAATTTGAAAGGATCTGTCACCTATGGGTTAATACCTTATGGAAAAGCACCGCATCCACTTCCGGTATACCGCTTTACACAAGCACTCATAGAAGGAAAAGCTGAAATCAATATGGTAGATGCATTCAAATATCCTTATGATTTTGTAGGTTGGAAAGAAAATGGATTTTTAACCCTTGGCTACAGGGTTGCCGATAATAATGGGATGATTTTATTTGATGGGGTTGTTTCTTTAAGCGGAACAGGCCCATTCCAAGTGCTGCCGGCAATTTATGAAGGCCCATTTGTAAGTAACCTTACAGATACAGGAGTTGTGGTTTGGTGTAAAACTACATTGCCTGTACAGGCACAAATAGAAATTGACGGTAAAATATACCGGGATGATGTTCCTAAAATTCATCATGAATGGCAAATAAATACTTTGAAATCCAATCAAAAATACGAGTATAAAGTAACCTACGGCCTGCTTTCCCAATCATACCACGTTACAACAGCCTTGAAAAAAGGCAGTAGGCAATGTTTTATTTTCGGATATACCAGCGACAGCCGTCATGCAACTGGTGGTGGTGAACGAAAAGTTTATGGGGCAAATGCTTATATTATGAAAAAAATAGCAGCCCTTGCTTATAAAGAAAATGCGGCTTTTGTTCAGTTTACTGGCGACATGATCAATGGCTATCTTAGCAGTAAAGAGGAGCAGCATCTGCAATACACAAATTGGAAAAAATCTATTGAACCTTTTTGGCATTATATGCCATTTAATGTAGGCATGGGCAATCACGAAGCACTGGGATATGTGTTTGAAGATGAAAGTGGAAAAAGCAAGGGTTTCATAGATAGATTTCCTTTTGGAACCGAGTCAGCAGAGGCTGTTTTTGCAGAAGCATTTGTAAATCCTATTAGCGGGCTTATAAGTGAAGATGATAACAAATATGACACCAATAAAGAACAGATAGATTTTCCTTCGTATGCAGAAAGTGTTTTTTACTACACTTATGGCAATACAGCCATGGTCGTACTCAATAGTAATTATTGGTATGCTCCTTCGCTAAGCAAACAAACTGCAACTAGCGGGGGACTGCATGGTTACATAATGGACAATCAGCTTGATTGGTTAAGGAAAACCATTCAAAAACTTGAAAAGGACAAGGACATAGACCATATTTTTGTTACCCAGCATACTCCTGCATTCCCTAATGGAGGGCACAGTAAAGACGATATGTGGTACAGCGGTGATAATACAAAACGTCCATGGATTGGAGGGAAACCGGTTGAAAAAGGAATTATTGAAAGAAGGGACGAATACTTAGATATTCTAATTAATGAAAGTAAAAAAACTGTTGCGATACTCACCGGTGATGAGCATAATTACAACTGGTTGACATTAACACATGAAGTCCCTATTTATCCCGAAGGTTATCCGAGTAAAAAATTGAATGTATCACGATCAATCTATCAAATTAATAATGGTGCAGCAGGTGCACCCTATTATGCACAAGAGGTATTGCCATGGAGCAAGTTTACCCAGTCCTTCAGTGTGGAAAATGCTTTGTGCCTTTTTTATGTAAACGGAAAGAGAATTACGATGAAAGTATATAATCCGGATACCTTGAATCTTATAGATGAACTTGAAATAAAATAGTTGTAATGGAGGCGAAAATACCGATAAAAGAAATTGCCCAACTCTTTCTCAAACTGGGATTCATTGGTTTTGGAGGCCCGGCAGCACATATTGCAATGATGCAGCAGGAAGTTGTCGCCAAAAGAAAATGGATGAGCGAACAGCATTTTTTAGATTTATTGGGAGCTACCAATCTTATTCCAGGACCCAATAGTACGGAAATGGCTATACACATTGGGTACGACAAAGGGGGCTGGAAAGGGTTGCTCGTTGCTGGCATGTGTTTTATTTTACCAGCGGTTTTCATTACTGGTATTTTTGCCTGGCTGTACAAACAATACGGAGAGTTACCCGAAATACAGCCGTTTATTTACGGTATAAAGCCAGCCATTATAGCCATTATTATCGACGCAATTTTTCCACTAGCCAAAAAATCTATCAAGTCAATTTTCTTAGCATTTATAGGCATCGCCGTATTGGTTTTGTCTTTACTGGGAATCAGCGAAATCTATTTAATGTTTGGGGCAGGCTTCTTCGCATTGGGTATATTTTATATTCAAAATCAAAAAAATAGTGCTCTGCAAAGTTTTTTTCCAGTTCTTTTTTTTCAGATTGCAAACAGTCAATTACTTTCAGAAACGAATGCCAGATTGTTTTGGATATTTTTAAAAATTGGTGCAGTTCTCTACGGAAGCGGTTATGTGCTATTCGCTTTTTTAGATACAGAATTGGTAGCAAACGGCTTACTTACCCGACAGCAATTGATGGATGCTATTGCAGTTGGGCAGTTCACGCCAGGGCCAGTTTTTTCATCCGTTACATTTATTGGTTATCAGATCAATGGGCTGTCCGGTGCTGTTATTTCAACAATAGCTATTTTTCTTCCATCGTTTGTATTGGTAGCATTGCTTAACCCCCTGATGAAAAAAATGCGAAACTCTAAGGGGCTGTCAGCTTCGCTGGATGCTGTAAATATAGCCTCTGTTGCCATTATTATTGCTGTTTGTTTTACAATGGGCAAGGAAGCCATTACCGATTGGAAGACGATCAGCATAGCGCTGATTAGTGCAGTTGTCGTTTTTAAATTCAAAACAATCAACAGTGCATTCATTGTCTTTGGAGGTGCACTCCTAGGCTATCTCTTATGTCAATTTTAATCGTATAACTCTTTAGTTATATTGTTGAACATCAAGCTTTCATAGGTAAAAAAAGGTACTGTCTAATAGTACTTCATCTTATTTGGTTTAGGTAAGTGATAACCTTTTTTTATATTTTCTCCTGAATGGATATAGTGGCTATACGACCTCAAATAGGGGTGGATTCCTTATATTCTGTTCAGATTCTAAAAGGTTAAAGAAGAGGAGGCAGTTTCTTTTCTTGAATATACCATAAGGCTATTTAAAGCAAAATCTGCTCTTAACCTTCTTCACTTAAATTATATTATGCAAACATAGGAGAAGCAAAAGAACGCCGCAATTTCGGACAGCTTTTTATAATTGTTATGCTATTTAACTGCAACTGTTTTCCAAACAGAAAAGCCTTTGAAAAGATGTTCAATGTTTTCAAACTCAATAAAAGCGATTAGTTCATTTTTACACTTACCTTTAAACCCCCTGAAACACTGAAAATCCTTGAGGGGAATAGCTGCAAGTTCTCCGATGGTAGTGATACCTAAAGCCTCAATTATAGTAAACATTCTCTTGCTGAAAGGAAAATGAGTATCATACAGCAATTTATTCAGGTCAGTTTCAGCTTTGCTTCTTCTTTTTTTAATCCGCCCTGTTTCGTATTCAAAGTCCTCTTTTAACTGCTCTAATTTCTGTTTATAGTGGTCTATATCGTCAAGCAGTTCAGTAACACACTTCACTTTTTCAAATGTCCTTTCATATAATCTACGGACACTTTCGCCGGTGACCCCATAATTGTCACCCACCTCCTTAAGGGTCATTTTATCTATCAAAAGTTTCTGGAGTATATCATATTCCTTTTCAGAAAGTACCTTTCTGGACATTTCGATATAAAATCTATTGGTACGGTCTATCAGTGTATTAGTTAACATCATTCGTAAGATTGTAGTTAAGTGTCGTCACAAAGTATATATAGTGCCGCACATTAAATTTGTAGCATGCTCCTAAATTAAGTCAAATCGTTGTTTTCTGCTAAGTAGCTTAAGGCAGTTTTACTTATTGTCTCGCTGAAATAATACTCTCCCCGATCCAGCGTGATTACAGCTTTTTTTAGTTTTTCAGGAGCAGAACCTTTCAGTACGTAGCCCCGAACGCCAAGGCTAAGCATTTCGATTATACTTTTCTTATTGTCAAGACTGCTGAAAACCAATATCTTGATCTCTGGGTATCTTTCTGCCATCTGTTTGGCTGTCTGGTAACCATCCATAACAGGCATGCTGATATCAAGAATACAAATGTCTGGCAGTACTTCCTGCATCTGCAAACCCTCGATTGCTTCCTGACCGTTAGCAGCCTGAAGTACCACTTTAAAATTACTATATTCCAAAAAATTTTGAAGGGATATTCTAAGCCCTTCATGGTCATCAATTAAGGCAATCGTAATCTGATTCTCTTTTTCCATTATTCCTTATTTAATGTTGAACAAATTATAGAAAATAATTACCGATAATTTGTCGCCATAGGACTTTCGTCCTATACGCACTGGTTAAAGACTTTATTAATACATCAGAGTAAAAATAAAAGGTCTTTATAAATTACTTGTCGATAACCGCAAATATGTTCCCGCTTAGTTTTGTAGCAGTAATCGCGGTTCTATAAAAAATATGGCGCAGACCACTACACTTATCGGAACTGAGGCACTGGTATACCCGACCACGAATAAGCGAGCGCCCACGCCAATGGCATGAGCGTCCTTACTTATTTGTCTCGCGGTCTTTAAAAATTACCAGTTTTCAGTTACCGAGCCCTAAGCAAAAACACTAAATGAGTTTTCTATATTTTGTCCAAAGATAGTAACGTTTATCAAGTTATCCAATGTTTCTTTAACAGTATCCGTTCATAACTGACAATAAAACAACCCGAAGATGATCTCCGGGTTGTGCTTAAAAAAATCGAAATTTTACTGTTTATATTAAACTAATATCATACTGTTAATCGCTACTGTTAAACTCAAAACTCAATTGTTTTTCATTTCCAAAGTTATCTGAAATCCACACTTCAAAAGATTGGGAAACGGCGGAGTTTGAAGTGTAATACAGTCTGAACTGCTCTGTTGGTATCGAATATAAATCATTTGGCTGGTAAGGCGGTTCATTGTAATAACGTAATGTACCCTGTCCATCAAATTGAAAGTAGCGAATAAAATAGTGCGTGCCCGTATAATTACCTGCAGGCTGTATTGTTAACCTTATTTCTACGGTATCTCCATTAGCAATGTCCTTGGGTACGGGCATGACATTTACCTCAAACGGGAACTCATGCTGTATTTTCAGTTCTTCCTTATCACAGGATAAGAGTGTAGCAGAACTTAGCAGGACTGCCAGCAATACCGGCAGTAAACCTATTCTCAACTTATTAAAAAATGCTGTCATCCTTTTTCGTTTTAAAAATTAAATCTTAATCCCACACCTGCGGATGGGCGGAGCTGCTTCAGGTCAGTACCCCACAAAACTTTTGTACGCCCTTGCAGAACTAGTACAAATCGGTCAGACAGGTATGTTTCAAAAGACAGCCGTCCGCCAGCACCGTAAATGAAATTGTCTTCACTTACTATTTTCGCCCCGTCAAATAAAAGCTCTTCGCCTCTATTGATACTTTCATACCCGACTACACCTGTTATGGCTGCATTGAATGTAAAGTTCTTGCGGGCATCACCCAGCAGGAAGAAACTGTACCCGCCTTCTGCGGTATAGGTTTCCTGCGGAATGCGGAGGTCTTTATATTGATAATATTGGTGTGCATACTCTAAAGCCCAAAGCTGGTAATTCCCGTTTTTACCATTTAAGGTCATAGCCGCATTAATGTAATAATCATAGCCGATTTTGTCATTGGATAATACACCTGCATTTACTTCCAGTCCTTTTTGTTTAGGCAGCATACGTTGTGCCTGTGCAATTGTGATACTCGTCAAAACGAGCATTACTGTATAGATATACTTTTTCATTTTCTATTGCTTAATGGATTACTAAAACTTCAGATGCATGTCGCTAATTAATCGGGCTTTTATCAAATCCGAATTTTCCACCTGAAGCGTCTGATGCCTTCCGCCGTTCTTCTCAAAAATCTCAATCAGCAATACCTTATCATCGGCAATGGTAAACTGGTCCAAAAGGAATACGTTTTGTTCGACTTCTTTACCGCCAATCACACCCAGTGGCTTGTAACTGCGAAGCGGTATCATCGGTCTTTCTTGTATCACGGTGCGTTTGGCTATTTTCTTATCTACCACCTTGAAATTCATAAATTCAATCTGGAAAGGAACATTCGTGCGATTATCCAGTTCCGTATGGAAATAGTATTTACCGTTGTGGATGTAAATTCCTTTGAGAATAAACTGAATACCGAAACTTTTCGCCCCAATATGTTTTACAAAACGTTTATCCTTTTTATAGATTGTTTTTAGTATCAAACCTGCCAGAGATGGCGAGTTGTTCCCCAGCTCTTCAAATAGCACATCTTGTCCGGCGGATCTATCCACCGCCTTTTGCATTGCCACAAGGTTGTAACTCAATGTAAATGGGCAGGCACTATAATAGGCGTCGAAGCTGTAAAAACGGCCGTCGTCGGTAATCACCGAAAAATTGGTTTCAGGCTCAAAGTCCTTTACCGACGCTTTTACGCGCAGCACATTTTCTGCGTCTTCTGCTTTCCCTGCAATTAAGTACTCACTTCCCAGATCCACGTAACGTATTGCGCTTGGGAAAATCAGATGAGACGTTTTGTCGTAAGTAACCTGCATTTCGTACGATTCTATACTGCCCAAGGCAAGCGAAGTTTTTGTAGTTTCCTGCGCAAAAGAGGCAGCGGCAAAGCCGATCATAAGGGCAGCTGCCCAAAAGGTTTTTAAATAATTTTTCATTGTTAATTTATTTTAGTTTACTATTATTTTTTAGAGACAAGAAATACCTGATAGCCAACTTTCAGGGTAACTTTTGGCGTTTTTACTTTTTTGGAGAAATACCCTGAAATGCCCTGTACAACGCCTCTGCTCAAATCTGCCGCAACCTGCTGTCCTGCTGATTGGGTGAGCATCAGGCTCGTTCCTGAAGTCTGGCTCATATTGCCGGCCATCTCAGTAAGGGCATTCATTTCAGGAGAATACGGGACGTACAAACCCTGCTGCCCGTCAAGGTCATAAATGGTTATGTCTACCGGGATAATATTACCATCGAGTTCTAAGGAAGTAATTTTCATCTGTAAACGGCCGCCCTGGAATTTAGCAATTGCCGTTAAGAGTGTTCCCTTCGGGATGGTGCGGTTAGGGGTTTGGGCAGGTTCCAATAAACGCAGGCGCACCCCGCTTTCACCAATAATGGTCTGCGTTTCCTGTATGCAGGCTTTCACACTGTTTTTAGGCTGTGCAATCTGCTGTACAGATCCCGGAGTATAAAAGTTCCTGTTTTTGTTTGCGCTCCAATCTGCCAGGAAAGTGCTGTCCGAAGGCTCCCTGTACAATGCCGATACCGCTTTTTTTCTTGCAGGTGTAAATGCCACAAAATATTCCTTCTGCGTGCTGGCAGAAGCAGTGCCAGAGCCGCTCGTGGACGCGTCGGGAGAATTTGTGCCTGTCGGGAGATATTTTGCCGCCATCTGGTAGGACTTCTCCATCAAGGCCACCTGGTCATCAACTGTCACACTTTTAGGAACATCCTTATCAGCCAGCTCTTCCTTCAGTTCCTCAAGCTGTCTGCGCAGCTCGCGCGTTTCACTGCTGTCATCCTTATAAAACGAGCCAAGCGTGGTTTGGGTTTTACGATAACTGTTTAATGCTGGATTAGCTGTAGCAGCCGGACTATTGCCGTAACCCATGCTTTGCTCTTCCTGGCCAGCGAGCGAATCCTGCCTGTTTTTAGGCGGGCTGTCCTCATTCCAGTAATCGGACAGCGTGGTCAGGGCATTGCGTTTTTCCTGATCTTTCTGCTCCAGCATTTCCTGCTCATAGGCTTTCTGCTTGTCTGCCTGCATCCCGGCTTCGCTGGCCTGCGGGACGGCATCATTCAGTCCGATATTTTCGATCTCCTTCTTATCTGAGGACGGTTTAAATATCAGGTACATGCATCCGAGAAACACGATTCCCATCAGTATGAATATTGCCGGCTTTTTAAGCCTTTCCTTGCTGCTCTTTTTATCATCGAGGAGATTGGAGGTTTTTGATTGGCCAGCTTCTTCAACCAGAACGCTGACCTTTTTTTCATTTTCTTTCATAAATCTTTTCTTTTAATATTGTTGATAATGTGTCCCTTTGGGATGCAGGACTTTCTTTTTTATGCACAGGATTGTCAATATGCCCGATGACCATCCGGTTCTCAGATCCTGCCATGTCGTACCACACTTTTAAAATAACCACGGCGGTAAGTAGCAGGTACACTAAAAAAAGGAAGAGCGTATATCTTCGCTGTCTGTCTAAGGATAAGGCCCGCCAGCTTTTATCCTGCTTGTCAAACCACTTGTCTATATTTATTCTTATTGTTTTCATACTTTAAAGATTATGGGTTATCACATTCTAAACCCTTTTTTTCGCGGAGCAATCTCTTCTTTAGGTTTTTCTGACACTTGGGCAATAGCCTCCTTTAATGTCGGAACCGAACTTGCTGTAAGGTTTGTCAGTTTAGATTCCTTCATTAAATGCCCGTAGCGGTCTGTTCTTTTTAAATACATTTCTGTATCCCCTAAATCGAATTTCCCGTTCTCGTATCTTACCCTCATATTGCACTCAACCTTTGGCCTTTCTTCGCCATTCCATTCGAGGTAGGTAGATAAATGCAGATAATTCGGTGATAATGGAGCATTAGTATCATTTTCCCAAGTCTGTAAAAATCCACTAATGCTATCCTTTAGTTTGCCTGGACAACAGCTCTCAGTGTGGAAATAACCGTCATACCCCTTATCAGTCAGGGTTTTTACCAGTGCGTCTAAATCAAGTAAAAGTTTCATATCCCTTAATTTTTAGCGTTCAATGACTTCTATGTCCTTATTTTCCACCACGGAAAATTTTTCGATATTGAAGCCCTGCGGGTTATTGTCCGAGCGGACGGAGTTAACCAGAAAACAGGACGTAACAAGGTTACGTTTTGTCACATTGCTCGAACGGATGATAAACTGTTTGGCATAGGTGCGCGCTGCATACGGATACTTCTCAAAATTACAGGCAACGCTGTCAATTTCGATACGCTGCTGTACATTGCCCGATATGATACGGTTGTAATATCCTTTTTCCGAAAGGTCTTTGTAATAATCAAAGGCACTTTTATCGGCAAGATTAAATGCCCTTTTCATGTTGCTCTCAATAGCATTTTTATCTGGAGCGAGCGTAAAGAACAGTTCGTGGAAGCGCCTTACGTGTTCCCTTGCTTCCACAGGACGGTTGATTGACGCATCTTGCGCGAGTGCCAGCATGAGTGATTTGCCATTGTCCAGCACATATATTTTTTGTCGCTGCTGTTCAGCAAAACTGTAAGATTTCCACACGGCATATCCTGCAATGCCTGTGCAGAGCACGGCAAACACAATAGCATATAATCTTATCTGCCTGAAACTGTTTTCGATATTTCTTAGCGTTTTAAATTCCATTTTCTTAAATAATTAGTTGTTTTATTTGCTCATCAGCCTGCCGCCAATATTTCCTGCTGCTGAACCGGCTCCCGCTCCGGTAACATTTCCTGCTTTCATCGCTGTCTGATTTACATTGCGGGTAAAGTTCCCAGCTCCGCCGGCCTGAATAATCCAGCCTGTAACTGTCGGAATAGTGAAGTAGCCTACAATACCTATAATCATAAATATGATGTACACGGTATTGGAAGTATCGGGAATGAAAGTCGGATCAGATAGCATTTCGATATCGCGTTCCAGTATCAGGGATTGTATCCTTGCCAGCATGGAACTGAAAAGATCAGAAACGGGAAGCCAGAGGTAGACGCTTATATACCGCGTGAACCACTGATTGAGCGTGGACTGAAAGCCATCCCAGACGGAAATTGCAAAGGCAATGGGCCCAAGTATGGAAAGGACGATCAGAAAGAATGTACGGATGGTATCGATGACCAACGCCGCCGCCTGAAACAGTACTTCCAAAAGATTACGGAACCATTCCTTGAGGGCTTTCTCAATCTTATATTCCTGCCTGTCCATATACATTCCCGCCATTGTCCCGATGTCGGAGGGCGACCAGCCGAGTTCATCGAGTTTCTTGTCGAACTCCTCATCAGATACCATAAAGGCAGTCTCGGGATTCCTGACCATTGCTTCGTATTCCAACTGGTCTTTCTGTTGCTGTAATTTGTTCAGGTCGAGCACCTGGTCTTCCAGTATGGCATGCGTTCCGGTCACTATCGGGCTCAGCACCGCATTTACGGTTCCCAGGACGATTGTGGGGAAAAACATAATGCACAGTCCCAATGCAAAAGGACGCAGGAGGGGAAACATATCTATAGGTTCGGCGCGGCTTAAAGCTTGCCAGACCTTCAGGGCTACATAGAACAGGGCACCCAGCCCAGCCAGGCCTTTTGCTACAGCCGCCATATCACCGGCAAGGGGCATCATGTCATCGTACAGCGAACGCAGGACTTCGTGAAGATTATTCCATTCCATAGCTTACCAGTATTTTTGGTTGGGAGTTCCGTAGAGGTCAAGTACACGCTTGGCATCGCTTTTCTTTTTTGCCCTCAGGTAGCTTACCGAGATATTCTTGTTGGTATAATAGCGTACAAGGCTGTGGTACTCTTTCACCTCCTTGTAGACACGGTCGATGATTTCCATTCGCTCTTTGTCATTCAGCGAAAGATTAGTAGCCGTTACGATCTGCTTGAGTTCTTTCAGCAGTTCCGTACTTTCATTCAGCAGTGCTGAATAGCCGTTGCCGATGGCGGTCAGTTCCTGGGGAGAGAAATTGGGATCGTTCATCATCTTGCCGAAATTGGTAACATACATTTCGGAAACATCACCTACCAATAAGACAGTCTGCTGTACCTTGCGGGCATCCTTTACCAGATTGCTTACAGCCTGAAGCTTGTCGTAATATTCCTTGCCCTGTTTATAAACCTTTTCCACTTCCTTGAAATTCTTGATAACATTGGATACCGTGGATGAGGTCTGAATGATTTCATTGGCACTGTTGAGGATACCCGAAGCCAGGTTCGTAGGGTCTGTAACCACCCATTGGGCTTTTGCGGATTGTGTGGCAGACAGAATCAGTACTGCGCACATCATGAACATTAATTTTTTCATTGTTCTTCGATTTTTAAATTGTTAATGACTATTGATCTGCTTTTTCTTTTCGCTGCATAGCGATACGCTTGATAGCGAGTTCTACATTACCGTCCAGTTCGGAAGCCAATTGCATCACTTCCATTTTTTCGGTTTCTTCGGTGGTGTATGCGAGATATTCCTCTCCGGAAACTTCTGTAGCATATACCGCAGAGTGTGTTCCGCCAAGTCCAATCCAAACTTCCTTGTAAAGACGTGTGGGCTCGTTGTTCATATTGATAGAAAGCACCTGGGCTTTTTCCTTATCGGTAAGCCCCAGCATTGCCTGTATATCATCGAATTTGTTCATATACTTGCGCTGGTCCAATAGGATCTTGCAGTCGGAATTGTTGATGATGCTTTCCTTTACAATGGGCGACTGGATAATGTCGTCCACTTCCTGTGTTACCACTATTGCTTCTCCGAAGAATTTTCTCACAGTTTTAAATAAATATTTTATATATTCCGCCATGCCTTCCTTGGCAATTGCCTTCCACGCTTCTTCAATCAGGATCAGCTTTCGGATACCTTTTAACCTTCTCATCTTGTTGATAAAGACCTCCATAATGATAATGGTCACAATCGGAAATAAAATTTTGTGGTCTTTAATCGCATCAATTTCAAACACGATAAAACGTTTGGACAACAGGTCTAACTGCTTATCGGAATTGAGCAGGTAATCGTATTCACCGCCTTTGTAATACGGTTCCAGTACATTAAGGAAATTGGCAATGTCAAAGTCTTTTTCCCTGACCTGTTTTTCTTCCAGTACCTTACGGTAGTCGCCTTTTACATACTCGTAAAAGCCGTTGAAAGATGGAAAAACATCATCCTGTCTGATGTGTTCGATATAACCGCTTACCGCATTGGATAATGCGACTTCTTCAGAACGTGTTGGCGGTTCATCATCCCGTTTCCAAAGTGTCAATATTAAAGTCTTGACACTTTCCCTTTTTTCAATGTCGAAAACACCATCATCGGTATAGAATGGATTAAATGCAATCGGGTTATCTTCGGTATAGGTAAAATACACACCATCTTCGCCTTTGGTCTTCCCTTTAATTAGTTCGCACAATCCCTGGTAAGAGTTACCGGTATCCACGAGCAATACGTGTGCGCCCTGCTCGTAATACTGCCGTACCATGTGATTGGTGAAGAAGGATTTACCCGAACCTGACGGTCCAAGGATGAACTTGTTCCGGTTGGTGATGATACCGCGCTTCATTGGCAGATCGGAAATATCCAAGTGGATTGGCTTTCCAGTGAGCCTGTCAGCCATTTTTATACCGAACGGCGAGGGCGAATTGTGGTAGTTGGTTTCTTCGGTAAAGAAACACAGGGCAGGCTCAATGAATGTGTAAAAACTTTCCTCGCTCGGGAAATCACCTGCATTGCCCGGCATTCCTGCCCAATACAAAGTAGCTGCGTCCGCAGTGTTGTGGCGGGGCTTGCATTCCATCAGTGCGAGTGCACTTCCGCAATCATTCTTCAACTGTTTGAGTTCTGCCGGATCTTCCGACCAGGCCATAATGTTGAAGTGCGCACGGATAGCCGACAGTCCGAAGCTGTGGGCTTCGTTCAGGTACTTTTCTATCCACTCCTTGTTGATCTGGTTGGCACGGCTGTAACGAGCCAAGGAGTGCATATTCCTTGCGGACTTCTCAAACTTTTGCAGGCTTTCTTCGCTGTTATCCAAAAACAAATATTGATTATAGATATGGTTACAGCTTAGGAGCAAGCCTACAGGCGCGGCGAAAGACAAACGGCAGTCGCTTCGGTCGGTGGACAGTTTTTCAAAACGGGTATCAGCCGATACCGCTGCTGGCAGGTCATCCGTATCGGACAAGGTATGCAGGCACAGCCTTTTGTTGCCGATGCGCACCTCTTCACCTCCGATTGCGATGTCCTGCATCGGTGTTCCGGCTTCTCTCAAAAGCGTAAGGTACTGCTCCAGCAATCCCTGTTTATAATCCGTTCCGATGATTTCTTCTTCAGTAAGGCGCTGCAGTTTAATGAATCCGCTGTCGTTAACGATACGCTCAAACTGCGCAACGGTTTCCATAAAACGATGGATTGTTTCCTTATCCCTGATTTCTTTTGGTATCAGTGTGCCTTTGCATAGTGATGAGAAATTGCTCTGCATCCTCATACGCTCTTTACTGGTCTTGGTAAGGAACAGATAGCAGTAATGGTTCAGGAATGGGCGTTCGTTAAAGTGGCGCTGGTAGGATTTTGCCAAAAAACTCTGGTCTTCCTCTGCCAGATCGGGAGCATAATTTTCCTTGATGTACCAATCCTGCTTGTGGACGACCGTAAAATCCGGCAATGTCTTTATCGCCTTATGCCAGGCGGAATGGATGGCTTCATATTCAGCAGAAGCTACTGTAAAGAGTTCCGGCAGATGCACCGCAAAGCAGGCGGTAATATCCGCATCTTTGGAAAGAATGCAGTTGTTCTCTACTGCCAGGAGTGGAAACTTGTTTTCCAGCGTGGTGGTCTTTGATGCATTTCTCATACGGCATTCTGTTTAGTGGTGAATTTCAAATAGCGGCGGACAGACTTGCGGCAGATAATGTAGCGGGGATGCCTTTTTTTTGCACCCACCTTCATCAGTCCGTGTTCGCCGTACTTTCTGTTCAGGGAAAATGTCTGCCATATGATAAGGGAAGCACCGCCGGCCCCGAGGAAAAGGCAGATGAAAGAATTAACTCCAGCCATGTAAAGTATCATGACCAAGATAAGGGTGCCCAGCAGTCCGCCGGCAAAAATGAAAAGATACTGTGCTTTGAGTCCCTTGAACTCTACGGTCCTGCCAATGCCCTTGTTGATGTTGTAAGTATTCATAATGCAGAAGATTAGAGGAAGAAGGAACGCAGGACAGTAGCTGCTACGATTAAGAAGATACACGCACCGAACCAGCTTGCCGCAGTCTTGCTTGTATCAGGATCGCCCGAACTGAATTTGTTGTACACTTTCACTCCTCCGATTAGGCCAACTACGGCTCCGATGGCGTAGATGAGCTGTGTTGCAGGATCGAAATAAGAGGTTACCATCTGGGTAGCCTCGTTGATACCTGCTGTGCCGTTGCCCTGTGCTATGACACTTAAACCTGTCAACATTACCACTGTTGCCAACAGGACTTTTTTTCTTTGTTTTTCCATGATTAAACACTTTAGATTGTTGTTCATTCCCCAATTTTGCGGGCTTGATGACAAAGATGTTATGGAAATCGAAGCGGTATAATAAAGTGGCATTCTGTGGAATTCTTTGGCTGAAAGTGGCATTTCATCTAGAGGATATGTACAAAAAAAAGCGTCAAACAAGGAAATGTTTTGCGCTCTGTTATCATTTATACTGAGAAAGCGGAGAGGCTTTTTACTTTTTAACCAATAACAAAACCTTTACGACAAAAGATATCGCAGATATTTACAAGCAAGCAACGATGGGAGATTAAAGTATTCTTTAAATTCATCAAGCAGAACCTGAATTTTAGCCAAAATAAGTAGTAATTTAAACGGGGTAAAAGTTATAATGTATATGACCTTGATCACAGCTGTTTTATTGATTGTTTAATAAAAAGCATAATGATCTCAAAGGATACAAAATCCCGAAATTAAAGTTTGATCAAGAGTTAAGGTTTTGATGATTAAAGATATAGCAAAAGATATGGAGGTAATCCTGATAAAATAAATCAAATTTTAAATACTGAATAGGTTTCGAACACTTATGATTTGTAATTCTTGCTATTATATTGAAATCCTTAAATGCTGAAATTTGCAATTTATGTCAACAAATATCCCCTTTGCTTACTTGATAATTTTATCTCCTGGGCGATAATATGTATACTCCCGATAGTACGGAATTTAAATAAAATAAAGTCACATTTAAATATTTGATTAGCAATACGCTATAAATATATTATCTTAGTAAACTCATTTTTGTTTGTTTTTTATTAGTTAATTTTTAAACCATCGAAATCATGAAAAAAACTATCTTATTAATTGCATTCTTCGTATTAAGCTACAGCTATAGTCAAAATTTTGATACGTTTAAAAATCTTTATAATGATAAAAATATCGTCGACATTAAAAGCATCAAAACTTTAAACGATTTTGATCAAAAAAAATTAAGCGAAAAGGAAATTGATGACAAAATTAAATCGTTCATGACCGATAGTAAAATTGGTAATTTTGATATACCGATTAATTATTCCAAACTCAAGTATCACGGTAAAAAAAATCCCAAAGAAATTATTACTTTCTTTGAAGCTGGTTTTGACCACGACATGTCTTTCGTTAATAAGCCTTTAGAGATCTTCTCGTTCGATGGTGTGTGGATTTTTGTCGACAATCAGGAATTTAAAAATATTATCAATGTTTTTTTTGCTGCCCGAGCAATCCAAATTTTGAAGTTTAAATATCCTGAGGCATATGAATATCTTCTTAAGCCCGACCAGGTAAAACTTGGATATGATAAACTCGATTCTAGCCAGGGCAAACCACCTTTAAATAAAATGAATCCAATCATTTCCTTTGATAAATCTCCTACTAAAATAGCAGGAAGTTTATGGAATCTCAAACTAGCTTCAAAACCGACGCTTGATTATCGGGGAACTAAAAATTATGAAAACACACTAAACTGTTTAACATCGATTAATTATGAAACCGTACGACCAAAAGAAATCTATAAAAAAGAGGATGAATTATCAAATTACTGGCTCTACCTACGTGAAGGGTTAATTGAATCAATTACTCATGAATTCATTCACCACTATGTTACAAATTTTAAATTTTTTGATATGAAAGGTGGATTTGTATTTGGAAAAAGAAATGATTCACAAGATCAATCATTTCAGGTAGATGTGGAAGAAGCAATGGTAATTAACACAGCCGAAACCTATCTAATAAGAAAGGGCGGACTTTCTGACGACTTGTTAAACTTTAATTTAGGTATTAAGTATCAAGGTAAAAAGGAGATATTACAAGATTTAACTATAGCTTCTAATAAGGCAAGATATGATGCATTAAAACTTCTATCTCCCCCTACTAGCGATTCATTTGATTATGTATATAGATTTTACTTTCTTGACTAATAAGTGATTAAAACTGAATGTCTGAATTTTAGCGAAGTTAAATTTTGACTAAAATAAAACGGCAACTTCGCTTTGCGGTTTTATCTTTTACATAATTATTTAACTGAATTAATAACTCTAATTTTGCTTTGCAATAGGTAGTTCTACTGGACTAATTTGCAATACCGTATTATTATTTTTCAGAGTCTTAAGTACATTAGTGAAAGTTACTGCTAACCTGCCAAAATTATCTACATTATAGTCATTTTGACCTGAAAGGCCATCTGCAATCAGGTCTCCATCCATTGCAAATCCTAAAGACTTTAAACTAAAATTTGCAGTCATATTATTTAGTTGTGCGTTGGCAGCAATATCAGCATATGACCCTTTAAAGGATGATTTAATCTCTTTTACATGTATAAAACACCTTAAACCAATTCCTACTCTTTTCGTTACCCCGTTACATATTACTTCTTGATAACGAACATAGTCTTGTATAAGTAGCATTTCTTTTTTTCCTATACTACCGCCAAATCCCATAAATGAAGCTTCCGCTGAATTATCTTTCGTAAATTTGTAATATTCATATCCAGATCCGCTGTTCATTTGGCTGATTGCTGTAAGTAACGCTGGACAGTTTGAAATCTTTTCAGTCGTAAGTTGTGTTATTGCAGCATTGGTAGACTCAAGTCCGGTTATTGCGCTATATTTTACTGCTTCACCTTTACGCAGTGAAATACCAGGTAACTTAGAAAATGATTTTGTAAAGACTTGATCGGAAATCTGTTCATCATTAACTTTCTTAGTTGGATTTTTAGTATCGTTGCAAGACAATGTGGTGATTAGTACTGTTAAAATTAAAATAGATTTTCTCATAATTAATTTGTTTAGAGTTATTTAAGGTAAATTAAGTAAATTTATTACACATTATCAGCATACTTCTATTTTTTTAGTTGGTCACCTAAGATAAAAAATTCTTTACATTTGATAAATTTCTGTAGAAACCCGATAGCGTGGATGTTAACGCGGAATTACATTCTTGAGTGTTGAAAATCTATTCGTTGGCGACGTTCTTTTTTCTTTTCATAATTATTCGATATTAAAAGACAATGGGAAGCTGTCTTTTCAAACAAACTCCCCAATGTCAAAATCCCCCAAATCATTTTTCCGCAAAGTGGAAGGGCCGGCTTCCGTTTCAGTTGAAAGGGTACTGTCTAAAAGCCCTGCAATTTTTCGGGAAGCACCTTCTATAGAATTTTCCAGCAAGGCAA
This sequence comes from Flavobacterium cupreum, assembly GCF_003996965.1. Taxonomy (GTDB): domain Bacteria; phylum Bacteroidota; class Bacteroidia; order Flavobacteriales; family Flavobacteriaceae; genus Flavobacterium; species Flavobacterium cupreum. The sequence goes on from NZ_QWDM01000006.1 coordinate 29,379, forward strand.
ATAATTCGGTTCCCTGTATTTTTTGAACTATAGCTATCGCTGCTTCCTTTTGGGCTGGCTCCAACTTTTCTTTTTGGAGCAATGCCTCTACGGAGTGTAGTTCTTCAAAGGTAACTCCTTGGGCTAAACCGTTACCGCCGCCGGATATTCCATACCTGTTCCATTCTTCTTCCTCTTCTTGCAGATCAGGCATATTGCTGAAAACTTCGTCCAGCTCTTCCTGCGGAATTTGAATACCTGCGTTTTCATTTTCGTCGTATTCTGCGTCTAAATTATCAGGGTTTATCTCTTTTTCCTCAATCTGGCGTTCAGTGGCGGTGTTTTGCACTGAAAGTCTTCTTACAGGCTTGGGCTGTCCCATAATATCGGGCAGGTTCGGATTGACCTTTTGCTTTGCCTGTTCTTGTTTCACTCTTTTCTTAATGACAATTCTGTCCTGCAAAAGCAGGGCGATTACAATCAGCAGACATATTACAATTATAATTTCCATAGCTTATAAAATGGGTTTAAAACGTTCGTTGAAATAATCAATAATATCATCGCCAAACTCCCTAAAGTGATATTCAAGAATATTGTCGATGTAAGAATAGAGTGTGGCCTTTTCTTCCCGGGTCAGCTGAACTATCCGCAAAAGCCTTTCGTGATATTCAGGACGTATGTACACGACCTTTCCGTTTCGGCCAGACGGAAAGCGGTTGATTAGGAATAAAGAGGGACAAAGATTTTTTCTCTCTTTATATTTCTGATTTTTTCTATTTCTATTCATCATTACAATTTTTAAAAATTTGGTTTATCTGTTTTGCCATAAAGCTCTTTCATTTCCGCTCCGAAATCCTCAAAATGATGCTGGAGTAAATTCTGCAAATAATCGGCAAGGGTTACCTTACCGCCACCAAGCATAAATACGAGCAGGTTAAGTTTCTGATGAAACTCTTTGCTTATATATACGGTTTTTCCTTTCCGAGCCATAAATTCTGTTGTTGTAAGAAATGTGGATTTGTATTGAGCCGTCCTTAAGGCTTTGTCTGTTTTTTGTTTTAAATTTTTCATAATCAAATACTTTAAAAAATAGGTTTAAACATCTCATTAAAATCATCGGTAATCGCTTTCTCGAACAGTTCAAAATGATGTTCCAGAATATTGTCGAGGTAAGCATACAGTGGTATCTTATCTTTCCCGACAACCTGTACTATACGGGATAACCGTTCGTGGTATTCCTGCCGGATATAGATGCTCTTGTCGCCACGCTTTTCCATAGAGTGCGTGTTCAGGAAGCGTTCGCCGTAGGTACTGTCAGAATTTTTCCTTGTCCTGGTCCGTTCCCTCTGTACAGGCTTCTCCTGAACCTGTTCCTTGGTTTCTTCGTTAATAGTTTCTTCTTTAATTTCCTCTTTGGCAGATTTGGGAGTTTCGGCAGGAGGCTTTTGCATTCCCTCTTTGCGGACACCGGCAGCCATTAAGGACATTATATATTCTTCGTCAACTTCCGGAGCATTTCTCTTTTTATTTCCTTTTTCCATAACCGTTATAATTCAATGGTTCTTAAAAATTCCTGCATAAATAAATCCAACTGACAGGCAGTCATCAGCCTTTGGTCGGGCGGTAGCAAAGAAGAACGGAACGGCGTTTTTTCCATCGCTTCGCTCTCTTTTCTGAAACGCTTGCTATCCGTTACATAGGTCTTCAGCAGGGAGAAACCCAAATCTGATATGAATCTGCCGTACAAATCATAGAGGTCTGATTTTTCACGCCTGTCTACCTGGTTCCAGAACAGGTGGATGCCCTTGATGGTGCTTTCCCCGCTTTTCATAATTATATCCGTAAGTGCCTGCGTAAAGCTCAGCGTACTTTCCACGACAACCCTGTCAGCCGTTATAGGCGAAAAGATATAATCCATTCCCATAAGGGTATTGAGTATTCCAGCAGAATTGACCGTTCCCGGCAGGTCAAAGAAAATCACATCTAACCCAATGGTTGAGGATTGCAGTAAACCGTCGGCTTCCCTTAGAGCTGTTTCCACTTTACATTGCTCAATCGCATAGGCCTTTTTATTAATGGTCATAAATTGCTTTTGGGCGATGCGTTTAAAATTCTCGTTTTCCATTACGGCTTTCAAATCCCTTTCACGCATTTTCAACAAGCTGTATTGTGGATAATCACAATCCAATACGGCTACATTGTAGCCCAGCCGGTAATGGAGCAGACTTGCAAGAAGTGCAGTAAATGTACTTTTGCCGACACCGCCTTTTTGAGAAGAAAAGGCAATAAACAGGGGTTTCTTTTTTGTTTCCATATCTAAAAAATTTAAAGTTGCTACTTTCTTGCAGGCATTCAATCCTGCGAACGGTCAATCAGGCACTCCTGATTTTATCCAAGCTTTCTTGGATTACAGCCAGCAGTATTGTTTGACGGGACTTGCGTCTGCCTGCCTTTCTGTGATACGGCAGGACTGCATTCGCTCTTGTATGACATCAGGCAGAATAGCCGTCGTTCACGCGTTTCTGCAAACCTGCATACATTCAGTTGTGAAAGCCTTTCCGATTGCCTGCCAACAGGTGCTCACTCTTGTAAACGTTCCTGCATTCTTGCATTCCGGACATCACGAAAGCAGGAGCGTTTGCACTACTGGATGTTATCATTCTGATGGTCCTGATTGACGGACTGATAGACTTCCTGCCAACATTCTGATACAAAGAACCAATCTTATTCTTTCAGTTGTGTAAGGGTGGCAGTGTATGGCACTCAAAGGCAGTGTTTGTCCGGATATTGAATAGCAACACTCTGTAAAACATGGGTTTACTTTGTAAATAGAATTTTATTAACAAGTTTATGCAAAATCAGATTGACAAAAGGGACCCTAACAGCAACGGCATCAAGCCGTTTTTTTCTGTTACATTCAATCCGTCCCGAAGGGCGGATTTTTATGTTCTCAAGAACATGGCAAGTTGTGTTTTGAGGCACTCGAAACCGAGTTCGTGCCTCAAAACAACTTGCCATGCCGGGGGCTGAAAAACACCTTCCGAAGTCAGGGTTTTGTGTAGATTAAAAATGGATTAGTGATGAACCAGAACAATAACAACAAACAGAATAAGGGCGGACGGACACCAAAAAACGACCCGAGTATCCATCGCCACGTTTTTCGTCTTACAGACGAAGAAAACGCCAAGCTATTATCGCTTTTTGAAGCATCTGGAATGCCCAATAAAGCAAAGTTTATCATTTCATTGCTGTTCAACAGGGAAATGAAATCAATTAAAATAGACAAAGGAACGGTTGATTTTTATATGCGGCTGACTTCTTTTCACAGCCAGTTTCGGTCCGTAGGCGTGAATTATAATCAGATCGTGAAGCTGTTGTACCGTCATTTTTCCGAGAAAAAGGCGGCAGCTTTTCTCTACAAACTGGAAAAACAGACAGCTGAGATGGCGGTACTATGCCAAAATATTATCCAGATCACCGAAGATTTTAAAGTAAAACATATGAAAAAACAGCCTTAGAATGATAGCGAAAATCGGCAGAAGCGGAAATTTATACGGAGCATTGGCCTACAATCAGCTCAAGGTGGAGAATGAAAACGGACAGATTTTGTTTGCAAACAAGATAATTGAGACCGCTAACGGTCATTATTCCATTGCACAATTGGCCCAATCTTTTGCTCCTTACCTGATCGCCAACCGCAATACGGAAAAGCATACGTTGCATATTTCGCTCAATCCCGACCCAAAGGATAAGGTAAGCGATGACAAGTTTAGGGAAATGGCGGAAGAATATATGCGGGAAATGGGTTATGGCGAACAGCCTTTTGTTGTATTCAAGCATACCGATATTGACCGCAGCCATATCCATATTGTATCGGTCTGCGTGGACGAAAAGGGCAAAAAGATTTCTGACAAGTTCGAGAAGATGCGGTCTATGAATGTATGCCGTGAACTCGAAAGTACACACGGTCTGATACCAGCAACGAATAAAGAGCATAAGCAGAATGACAAGATTTTCCGTCCGGTGGATTATCGGGCTGGGGATGTAAAAAGTCAGATCGCGTCGGTAGTCCGCCACCTGCCCACCTATTATCAATACCAAACTGTGGGAGAATACAATGCCCTCCTTTCCCTGTTCAATGTTACCACCGAAAAAGTGGAGGTCGAATTGCAGGGAAAAATTCAGCGGGGTCTATTATACATTCCTTTAAATGAAAATGGCGAAAGAACCGGCCATCCTTTCAAGGCTTCCTTGTTCGGAAAAAACGCGGGGCTTCCGGCGTTGGAATTGCATTTTGCGAAATGCAAAACTGCTCTGAAAGACAATCCGATCCAAAAAACATTGCAATCGGCTTTTACCAGTGCACTGAAATCAACAAGTAACGAGCAGGCTTTTAGAAAGCAGTTGGGAGAGCAGGGTATCAACGTAGTGGTACGCAGAAATGATGAAGGACGTATTTACGGAATGACTTTTATAGACCATAATTCTAAATCGGTCTGGAATGGTTCACGGTTAAGCAAGGAGCTTTCTGCCAATGTCTTTAATGATTATTGGAACAATAACATCAAGCCGGAGATTGACTCTATCGTAAAACAACCGAAAGTATCCATATCAAATGATACAGATATTCCTGCGGAAGAGCCACATCATTTGTTCGACTTCCTGAATACTGCTGAAAAACATGAAGACGGTTTGATCGAGGCGTTGGGAGGTTTATTGCCCGAAGCCAAGGGCGAAGATTACGAAGAACAGGATTTTGCAAATAGAATGAAAAGGAGAAGAAACCGCCAAAGAGGCCAAAAGTAGAAATCAGCAAAACACTGCCTCGGCCAGCCATTGAATTCCACATTCATACAGTCGAGCTTTATTGCCATTAAATTCACGCCCGAACATAAAAATATACAAAAATGCAGGGAGAAGACGATTTAAGAGGGCTTGCCAAGATTATGGCTTTTATGCGGGCAGTAAGTATCATTTTGTTACTAATGCACATTTATTGGTTTTGCTACGGTTACTTTATAGATCGTGGCTGGACATTAGAGATAATCAATAAAATATTAGGTAATTTTCAGCGTACCGCGGGATTGTTTTCACATACTTTATTTACCAAAGTATTTGCTTTGGTATTATTGGCATTAAGCTGTTTGGGTTCAAAGGGAGTTAAACATCAGAAGATAACCTGGAGTAAAATTTATATTGCTTTAGCTATTGGGTTCATTCTGTTTTTTCTGAACACACCATTATTAAAGCTGTCAATAACTACCGCCACCATCCTCTATATCCTTACCACGGGTTTAGGTTATATCGCTTTAATGGTAGCCGGAGTTTGGATGAGCCGTTTACTTCGTAACAATCTTATGGACGATGTTTTCAATAATGAGAATGAAAGTTTTATGCAGGAAACTAAATTGATGGAAAACGAATATTCTGTCAATCTTCCTACGAAGTTTTATTACAAAGGAAAATGGAATAATGGCTGGATTAACATCGTCAATCCTTTTCGGGCAACGATTGTTTTGGGAACTCCCGGTTCCGGTAAATCGTATGCAATCGTAAACAATTACATCAAGCAGCAGATCGAGAAAGGTTTCTCAATGTATATATACGATTTCAAATTTGACGATCTTTCTACAATAGCTTACAATCATTTATTGAAGCACCATGATAAGTATAAGGTACAGCCCAAATTCTACGTCATTAACTTTGACGACCCGCGCAAGAGCCACCGTTGCAACCCTCTTAATCCCGATTTCATGACAGATATCTCGGATGCTTACGAAGCTGCATATACCATTATGCTGAACCTGAACCGCAGCTGGATACAGAAGCAGGGCGATTTCTTTGTCGAAAGCCCAATTATCCTTTTAGCAGCCATAATATGGTATTTGAAAATTTATGATGACGGCAAGTATTGTACATTCCCACACGCTATTGAACTCTTGAATAAAAAATATTCAGATGTATTTACCATCTTAACCTCCTATCCCGATTTGGAAAACTATTTGTCGCCTTTTATGGATGCCTGGCAGGGAGGCGCACAAGACCAATTACAGGGACAGATTGCATCTGCAAAAATTCCACTGTCAAGAATGATTTCGCCACAACTCTATTGGGTTATGACAGGTGATGATTTTTCATTGGACATCAACAATCCTAACGAACCTAAGATATTATGTGTAGGAAATAATCCTGATCGTCAGAATATCTATTCTGCCGCATTAGGTTTATATAATTCACGCATTGTAAAACTAATTAATAAGAAAGGGCAATTGAAAAGTTCTGTTATCATAGATGAGCTGCCTACAATTTATTTCAGGGGCTTGGACAACCTGATTGCAACGGCTAGAAGCAATAAGGTGGCTGTTTGTTTGGGCTTTCAGGATTATTCTCAGCTGACAAGGGATTATGGCGACAAAGAGAGCAAGGTAATTCAGAACACTGTGGGTAATCTTTTTAGCGGCCAAGTGGTTGGTGAAACTGCCAAAAGCCTTTCAGAACGCTTCGGGAAAGTATTACAGAAAAGGCAGAGTATGAGCATCAACCGCAATGACACATCTACCTCAATATCCACACAATTGGACAGTCTTATACCAGCTTCCAAAATATCCACCCTGACACAAGGTTTTTTTGTTGGTTCTGTATCGGACAATTTTGATGAACGTATCGAGCAGAAAATCTTTCATGCTGAAATTGTCGTGGATAATGAAAAGGTTGCTTCCGAAACTAAAAGGTATCAAAAAATACCGGAAATCTTATCTTTTATTGACGAAAAAGGGAAAGACAATATGAAGCAGGCAATCGAGGACAATTACAGGCAAATAAAAACGGATATTGTACTGGTTATAGAAACCGAACTGGAACGTATAAAGAATGATCCCAATTTAAAACATCTGGCACGTAAGGATAGCCCTAAAGGAGACAAATAAAGCAAATATCTCCACACCATGATAGCTTTCATATCAATTTTTTTATACTATTTCTTTTTTTTAATTATTTATAAAAAGGTATATTTAGCACTAAAATAATATATAAACTTACTGAGCAAATCCGATATGAATTACTGACATTTTGTGAACAGTATTTACAAGTTAGGCGACGCCCAATTGGATAGTGTATTATATTCAACAGTAAATTTTACATGAAAAAGATAATCCTATGGATATAGTAAACTTGCTTAATCAAGTCACGATTATAAACAAAAAAAATACAGAAATTTTAGACGCAACTGGTGGTCGATTTAATATGTTTCGGATATGTGGGGTTAATCATTATGAAAATACTCATTCTGCAATTATTTCTGAGTTTTTAAACCCAGTTGGAACACATGGATTAAAATCGAAATTATTAAAGTGCTTTATTGAATCACTTGGTGATTTTTTTGCAGTCAAAAATTTTAACGTTGAAAGCGCAAGAATTCGTACCGAACACTCAACACGACATGGACGCATCGATATTCTAATAGAGGATAATCAGTATAATGCGATAATCATAGAAAATAAAATTTATGCAAAAGATCAGCCTGAACAATTAAAAAGATATGACAAGTATGCTAAGATATATCGAAATGGCTATCAAATACTGTATCTCACACTATTCGGGGATCAAGCTTCTTTGCAAAGTGGAGAAGGAATATCTTATTTATCAATCTCATATAAAGATCATATAATTAAATGGCTAGAGGAATGTGTAGCAATTTCTTCGCGTTATCCTATCGTAAGAGAAACAATAATTCAATATATAAATCATTTGAAGCAGCTAACACACCAAGATATGAGTATAAAAAACCAAACTGAGATTACCGAAGTTCTATCTAAAATAGAAAATTTACGTGCTGCTAAAGTAATTTCACAAAATTACTCTGCAACTTACAATTACCTTTCTGAAAAATATTTTAATCCTAAAATGGAAGAATTTGCATCGCAAAAAGGATTTGAATACCACTTTGAATACAGCGAGGAATCATATATAAAATTTCATATAACAAAGTCGAGTTGGCAAGGAAGATTTTGGATAGGATTTACTTTTGAATCTAACAGGTGCTTCTACGGTCTATGTAATAACCCTAATGTTTATAGGATTCCGGATGAAACTAGAAAGAAAATTCATGAAGAGTTACAAAGTTTAAATGTTGGGTCTTATAAAGAAAGTAATTGGTGGCCCTTTTATTCTTACTTTACAAATCTAACTCTCGACGTTTGGGAAAAAGACATTATTAAGGACGACTATTTCTTCGATGATTGTAAAGAGAAAATTAAGCAGCTACTTATAGTAATTGAAAAAATAGGAATGTAATTTCGATAGGCGATCCTACATCGCTAACCAAAATCGCTGATTTTTGGTGATCGGAACTTACATTTAAACTTAGAACTTCCGTCTTGGTCGGAGAATTCAGTCCACTTGCTTCGCCGACTTCGGTTAAGCCAAACGCTAACTACAACTTTATGACAACAGCACTTTTTAAAAATATCAAAAAAAACATTGAATCGAATATTTATTCGGCGAAAGAATCAATTGTGGTTTCTGTTGCATGGTTTACTAACAAAGATCTTTTAGGGCAATTAAGCGACAAGCTCGAAAGTGGCTGCTCAGTTGAAATAATAATCAGTGATCATTTTGAAAATACAAGATTGTCATTTGAAAATTTTATTAAAAAAGGCGGTAAAGTTTTTATTTTACAAACACGAAGTGGAAAATTTTTACATGATAAATTTGCTGTTTTTGATGGGGCCAAATTAATTGCAGGCTCTTATAATTGGACATATTCTGCGGAGCATTATAATCATGAATTTGTTATTCAAAGCGATGATTTACAACTTTTAAATCAATTTTCTATTCGTTTCCGAAATCTTAAAGAGATTGTTACTAACTACGATAAATTAATTTTAAGTACACATGACACCCTTTTATCAGAAACAAAAGAAGATTCATTTCTAATTTTAGAGAATGAATTGCATGAAGAACTAATTGCTTCTGTGGATTTATCAATAAAAGCCGGTGCAAAAATTAATAGATCAATTATCCTAAATCAGATTTACGATTATGGAGCCATCGGCGCCGCAAATCGTCTAATACAAGAAGGCAACGAAAAATTACATTCAGGATTAATAAAGATGTTTCATATTAACAGACTCGATCTTACAATTGAAAGTATAATCCAAAAGGATAAATATAGAGTTTTATTTACTGACGAAATACTTTTAAAAGCCAAGCAAAGATTAGCACAGTTACAATAATTAAATTAGTAGCCACGCGATATTTGGCAACTTCGCCAGGAGCGAAACCGTTAGTGGCTATTTATAAAAATCCATCAATGAAAGACGTAACAACCTTAATACTGTTTTTATTTTTAATAAACTTTACTTGTTTGGGCCAAACAAGAAATACAAAGTTTCAATTAGACGATGATGATAGATTAACAATAACTTTAAATGGTAATGTAGAAGTGCTAAAGTAAAAAATGAAACTTTAGTCGGCAAGTTCTCTGATTCATTGACCTATTTTTTTAATGAAAAAGGAATCCCAGACAAAATTATCTATTATGGTTTGGGCTTAGATGTAGTTTTGGCAAAAAAACTCGTAAATGAAGAAGTTCATTACACCTTTAAAGAAGGAAAATTACTTTCAAAGCTGAATAAACTTAGCTTTGGCAATGACGGCGACGTTTATGAATATAATGAAAACTGGAATCTGACCTTATTAAAAGAATATTATACAAATATTCTAGTTAAAGAAACTTCTTTCAAGTATGATGATAAAAATAGAGTGACTGAAAAAACAGAATATCTTTTTGGAGGATTCAGTGATTATAATCCCAAAACTCAAGAAGGAAAATCAAACTACCTGCGCGGAATTGAGAAATATGAATATAACAATCGTGACAAAGTAGTTTTAAAACTTTCTTATAAATTCTGGGAAAACAAAACAGTTGAGATGACTCAATATAAATATGATGAACATGACAATTTGATAGAAGAAGCTAACTGTTTAAGCTATGGAGATCCTAATTGTACAATCAAACCATTGTTTGCATATGAGTATAATTCTAAGAATCTACTCGCTAGAAAATATCAATTAGCAAAGTTCTCTCCGAATAATACTGACGAATATTATTTTTACGACGATAAAGGAAACGAAGTTGAAGTTAAGGGCATTTACATTTACCCCGATAAAGAACCATTTGTAGGTTATAATTATAAATCTGAATATGACAGGTTTGGTAACAAAGTAAAAGAGCAGGAAATTACAGGAAATTATAGAAGTATCAGATTTGAAAAATATAAAACACAAATTACTCAATATGATAATTTTCAAAATATGACTTTAGATGTATTCATAGCTTCAGACGGTTCATATATCAAAACAGTAAAGAAAGTTTACGATTATGATAAGAAAGGTAATTGGATAAATATGGAAACTTACGAAGGCAAAAATCAAAAGGATTTAAAACTCGTGGAAATTTCTAAACGAGAAATTAAATACTTTAATTAAATTAGCCACTTACCGATACTAATTATAGGGCTGGTCTTGTGTGCCTTGAACAATTGTTCAAACCAAGAAAGTTATATCTTAGCAGAGAATTCAGCTTCTTTTCCGCAACTGAAATATGCAAGTAAAACTTTAGACGTAATTTGTTTAGATTATGAGACATTATTGGACATTTATTGTAATATTCATATCGAATTGCGGATTCTCTCAATGCCATAATATCGACAAACTAAAATTAGGTGGAACATATATGTCCAAAACAAGTAATTATATTCCGTTCGAAGTAAAACATAAAGACAGTATTTATCATGATAGTGTCAGCTATCCAAATGATATGTATAAAATTAAAAAATATTCAGATTTTATACTTTCCAAAGCAGAAAATTATATCGTGACGCGCGCCAATAGAAGTTTTTATAATAAATTGAAACTTTATGGAGTGGAGGTAAATTATCCTGAATCGAACAAAATAAAGAATTATGACGATCAATCTTTATATGAACTTTCTAATTTTGAAGTTACCTACTGGATTATTTATACCTATGAAAAAGATAAATTTCGATATGCTTTTGGTTTAGAATTCAATAAAGATGGAAATATGATTTCTGAAGACAAATTTCCTGATTATTCTAAAAATAAAGATTTTGAAAATTTTATAAAGCCATGTAGCGCTTTACAGTTGGTAGAAAACAAAAAGCGGTTTAAAAACAAAAAAGTGGATTTCATAGAACTGGCTTATTTAGACGAAAAAAATTCATTTTGCTGGCTCATCCAGGAGAAATTGGAAATTGAAAAACTTGGCATTTCAAAATACGCTCTTGATATGTTTTATGTAAATGCAAATAGCAACAAGCTAGAGACTATTAAAAAGAAAAAGGGAAGTGTGATTGCATGTGGCATTAAATATTAAACTCGGTTTATTATTTCTACCACATTAAGCAAATCAGCTTTTTTTAAAGACGCGATTGCTTATCAGCGATTGCCTTAAGCATTTCACGTGATTATAATTGTTAGTTATCAAGTTTTTAAGCGTGCAGCAGGCTTTTCCATCACCTGAACACCATTGAGTTCAATTGTTTCTTTCTGCTCTGTATTTTCGGGAGTAATAGATAATTGTATCTTCCTCTCAACAGCAGCAAGTTCCGTTTTAAGCTCACTCAGTCGGTTTTCCTTAGACCACGTAACGTTTATCACTTCCTGAAGAACAGGTAGGTCTTTTTGTATTTCAGTAATTTTCTTTTTTTCCTGTTCCATATAACCTGGTAATTTTTCCAGTGCATTAAGAAAGTTCATAGCAGCCAGCTTTTCATCCTTAGCGATTAAACCGTTGTTGTATGTATATTTAATATTGCCTTCACCTTGTATCAAAAATCTGTTTACTCTTAAATCCACTCCGTCTTTTTCAGACATTTCTGTTTTTACCAAAAGCGTAAATCCGTACAATGTACCGATTTCTTCATATTGGCCTCCAGTGCGGGTTCTGTCTGCAAGCTGTCCTAGTTTTGTGCCAATCTGTTGTATATCGGCATCGGTTGATAAACCATCTAACAGGACAGGGTTTGCAATGGTGCCGTCAGAATGCTTTTGTATGCGCTCTTGTAAATTTTCCCAGTCAAGGCTCATCCTATTTAAACGGGACTGCGCATTATCCAGCAATTCCGTAAAGTCCTCCAGCTTGTATTTGGCACTGAACTTGGAACGGTTGAAAGCCTGTTTTTCGCTTTCCAGTCCAGCAATCTGCTTTTCCAGTTTGGCTTTGTCTAAAAGGTCGGTATTCCCAGAAAGGATAGCTACGTATTCAGAAAAATTCATTCCGGATTTTTCGTCCATACTTCCCTCATCAATGGTACGCTTGCCGAGACTGTTATTTTTTAACTGGTCAATGAAAAGCTGCTTATTGTACAGCAGGTTGAATTTATAGCTATCCAGTGATTTTTCTACCGCATAGATAATCACATCTACCTTATTATCGGCAAAGTGCTTGGCAATATCATTTCCTTTTCGGACTGCCCGGCCATCCCGCTGGGCAAGATCACTTGGTCGCCAAGGTGTATCCAGATGATGGACGGCAACAGCTCTTTTCTGTGCGTTTACGCCTGTACCCAGCATACCTGTAGAGCCGAACAGCACACGGATTTTCCCTTCATTCATTCCCTTGATAAGCTCTTTACGTTGGTTGTCGGTTTTGGCTTCCTGTATAAAGCGGACTTCATGTGATGCTATGCCGTGGTCTTCCACAAGTTTGCGTTTGATTTCAGAATAGACATTCCATTCATTGGGCTTGTAGGTTCCCAAATCGGAGAAAACGAACTGCGTTCCTTTCTGTGCATTATATTGGTTATGATACTTGGCAATATTTGCTGCACAATGCGAAGCCTTGCTGTCGGGGTGATCATCGTACCCACCACTTATCATACGCATATCGAGCGACATTTTACGGGCGTAATCCGTAGCGATGAGCATCTTTGCTTTTTCTTCGCTTTGAGATAGAGGCGCTCTGCCGAGTAAAGTCGCATTGCCTGTTTTGGCAAAGTCCATCAATTTCTGGATAAACATCTGCTGGTCTGGGGTAGGCGGAATATTGTATAGCACCTCGTTCTTTTCCGGACGGTCAATGCCTATATCTTTTGCGGTTCTATAATCCGTGATTTCGGAGTAGAACTGGGCAAGTTCCGGTACTTTGATAAAGTATCGGAAACGTTCTTTTGCCACGATATTGTTAGCCACCGAAAATTCATAATCGGTCGTTTTCCTTGCATAGATTGCTGCCCACGCATCAAAAGAATGGATGCCCTGTTTTTCCATTGCCTTGGGGCGCAGGTATTTGAAGAGCAGGTAAAGTTCCGTTAACGAGTTGCTGATGGTTGTTCCCGAAAGAAAAGTTGCTCCCATATCTGCATTGGTGCGTTCCTGAATGGTACGGATCGCAAAGAGCAGGTTCATTGCTTTCTGGCTTCCGTCTACATTGCCCAATCCTGCAACCCGCGAGTGCCTTGTATTGAACATCAGGTTTTTGAATTGGTGGCTTTCATCCACAAACAAATGGTCAATGCCCATCATCTTGAAGTCTACCACATCATCTTTACGGTTTTCAATATCGTGTTGCAGGGTTTTGAGCTTGACTTCGAGATTTTCTTTCCGCTTTATTACTCCGGCAAGCATCCCTCTGGTCACTTCTTTCCCTTGCGATTGAAGGGCATCGAGGTTTCGCTCCACGCTGTCCAGTTCTATTTTGAGGATTTCCTTTTGCATTTCAGGCGATTGCGGTATCATTCCGAATTGGTCGTGGGTGAGAATTACACAATCCCAATCGTTATTTTTAATATCCCCGAAAATCCGCAGGCGTTTTTGCGGTGTAAAATCTTCTTTGCCCGGAAACAGGATTTTGGCGTGTGGGTAAGCGGTACGATAAGCTTCGGCAATTTCATGAACATTGCTTTTTAGCCCGATAATCATCGGTTTGTGTGCCAATCCCAAACGCTTCATCTCCTGTGCTGCGGTACACATTACCAACGTTTTTCCTGCACCTACCTCGTGGTCGCAGATAGCACCGTTGTTCAGCTTTATCATCCAAACCGTGTCCTTTTGGCTTGAATATAGGTCTTTAATGCCCAATGCCTTACGGTCTAATCCCGGAAAGTCCTGATGCGTTCCCTCATAGTTCGGGCGCACAAAGCAGTTAAAAGTATCATTATATTGGTCAGTAAGCCTGTTTTTAAACGCATCGTTTTGGGCGTGAAGCCAGTCGGTAAAGGCAGTGCGGATTTCGTCAATCTTGGTATTCGCCATCTGCACGGCTTCCATATCCCGCACCTTGACCTCATTGCCGTCAACCATAATTTTCTTGGTAATATCCGGCGTGGTATTGACAAGGGCATGTTTGAGCAGGGCAACTCCGTCAAAGGTCCGGCTTTCTGCCTTGACAGCGTATTTGTCCCATATATGTACATTCTGCTGATTGCAGGTTACCGAAAAATCATCGGAACTTTCAGAATAATTAATGTTCACATCCGTATCGAACAGGTGCGAAGCAAACCGGGCATAAATACCTGTAGGTATCCATCGTTCACCAAGATTAAAATCCAGTTCTTCAAACTCAATTCGTCTTGGACGGGCTTCTTCTAGTACCGCAAGACTTGCTTTGGCCTGGGCATCATCGGGATTGTTTTCGATGTAGGTCCTTGCGTCCTGGGCTTTCTCCACTACGTTGCCTGCAATCCAGCGTTCGGCTATTTCATATTCCTTTCGCAATGGATTGTAGAAAATGCGTCCGTGCAGGGCTTCTTTCAAAGCATCGTCAGTCATTCCGCTGATTTCGGACATAAAGCCTAGATCCACGATTCCGTATTTGTTCAGGGATGCCGCTAAGGCTTCTTCAGGATTGTCGGCTGCTATGGCTGGGGTAGAGAAACTTACAGGACGGTTGAATATATCGGCCTTGTGTACCACGCCGCCAACAACACGTTCCAAATAAGGGATTTCCTTACCCGCACTGTCTGTCTTTATAAGCTTAATATTATCGGCACTGTTGAGATTGCCGTACCTTTTGGTGAAGGCATCATATAGGCGGTTAAGATTTTCCCTTCCTTCTTTGTGCTCTCTCTGAAACTTCGCCTCTTTGGTATAAAGCTCCTGATAATTATCTCGTACAGCAATGTACGCTTCGGCTCTTGCTTTCTGAGAGATTGGTAATTGTAGCGGATGGAATACAGCCGTACCGCCTAAAGTATCGACATCTTGCAGATGACCCACCCAGCCATTGTCCGCCACAAGGCAGTCGTTTCGATGGAACGGTTGCAGTCCGCCACTATAAGGAGCAGGTTCGTAAATGGCTGGCTGAGCAGCTTGGTCATTCCCGCCAGAAAACGAAAACAAATCGCCTACGGCTTCTTGTTTTTGACTAATGAAAGCCGTATTGGTAACTGGAGGTGTGTAGGATTGATGCATCGCACTACTAAACAGGTCAGGCTGGCGGCCTGTCGCACGCTTGATTTTATTAGTGCTCTGTTTTTTAGTTGTTGCAGCCCTTTTGGGTTCAGGAAGAACCGCTGCGGGCTCGTTTATATTTTCAAACAGGTCAAAAATGCTCAACTGCTTTAATTCCTGCGGATTTTCCCGATGGATGCTGACAGGTTCGATTACCCGAGGCGTTATGGGAATTTGGATAACAGGCTCATCGTTGCGCTTGCCATTGTATAAATTCAAATTCAGGTGCTTGACAAAATCTTCGGAAAGCATTTGTTTAAGATCTTTAGCAATTCCGTTAACGCCGTCTTTGTGGATGTAAATTAAAGCTGGCTGTCCATATGGGTCAGTAGCTAATTTACGGTCGGTATGCACAATCCTTGTACTGTCCTGAAACAAGGCATTGCCCGGAGTGTTGTTTTCCGTTTGCCTGCTTTGGCAAAACAGCTCTTCTGTTTCGCTCAGGCTTTGTTTTGCCGTATTCTTTTGCAGGATGATCAGGTCGCTGCCAACTTCCGTACCCGCATATTCGGTAAACAGGTTATTGGGGAGCCGAACAGCTGAAACCAGATTGTTATCCTGCATCAAAGCCCTGCGTATTAGTTCGTTTTTTGGGCTGTTGAGAATACCCTGCGAGGTAATATAAGCCAGCAAGCCGCCCTCACGGAGCATATCAGCTCCTTTTAAAAAGAAATAATTATGTATGCTTCGTGCAGCCTGCATTTTTGCTGTGTCTTTGCTTCGGGAATAGGAAAGATCGAATACGGAAGTATCGCCGAAAGGGATGTTGCTGGCGATTATATCATAGCTGTTTTGTTCCTTTTCGAGGATCTCCTCAAAACCACTGATTCGGATATCGTTTTGGGGATACAGCTGTCTTAAAATCCTGCCCGTCAGCAGATCCTTTTCATACGCAGTAATATTGAATTTTTGATTTTCTGAAAAGGATTGTATAAATGAGCCGATACCTGCGGACGGTTCAAGGAATTTATCGATGTCCAGACCATTCTCACGAAAGGTTTTGGAAATCGCATCTATGACCTGTGGTGGTGTATAAAAAGCCGTCAGTACTGAACTTTTCATACTATCCACATACCTGTGGTATTGCTTATCGTCTTGCGAATTTTCCTTGAGCAGCTGGTGTAGTTCGCGGGTAATAGGAAAAAGGTCATGTTCGGTCTTTCTCCAATTATTGATATCAATTTCATTTGCTATGGGGTTCAGAACGAATTTAAGACCGCCAAATCCGCTGTATTGCATCATTAGCAGTCTTTCGCCTGCGGTGGCTTGTCGTGCCTCCTTTTCCAGTTTAAAAGCAATTCGCAGAGCATCAATGTTCTGTTGGAGATGCTGCTTTTTATTGAAGCTCATTTTCCTGTATCCATATTGCGATGGTCCCGGTCACTTCGGTATAGAGTAAGTCAAACTCATAACCGTATGCGAAGTCATCAGTTAGCTTATATCTGGAGAAAACAGGCTCACAAACAGGGAACATTTTCAAGGCGAATGGTAGTAGTTCTTCGTCTGCCATTATCGTATCAAATTCATTGCAGACCACCTCAAAAACCGTATCGAATTTGGAGAAGTACAAGCCTTCAAAAAGGATATAATTTGCTATTTCAGTGCATTGCTCAATAATGTTTCCCGAACTAAATGCGCCCTGATAAGCATTGGCAGCCCACGAGGAACGTTGCTCAATAAACTTTTGGTCGTTTGCCTTTTCGGGAAAGCTGTTGTTAAGTAATTCTTGCAGTCGTAATCTAAAATACGATAGGTCTTTTTGCTGTGTATCCATACTATAATTTTGTTTATAATTTTACCTGAAACTTAAAATTATAGAAGTAGATAAGAGCCTTTGACGAAGTTGAATGATTTGGCTTTGTGCGGCAGGATTTGGCGCTAAAGATGCCTCTATAAATCCCGAAGAAAAAACAAAACCCTATGAATTATCAGAGGGTCTGTTTATGGGTGATTTAAGATTTGAAGCATCCTGCCGACCTCAATATCCATTCTCGAAAAGGCAAACCATTTTTTGCCCAGGTCTTTCAGTGATGCTCCGATATGATAAAGTTCGGTATCGTCAATAATTAAAAAGCGGTCGTGCGAATCTGATAAAATCTCAATCTCAATAGGAGGATATTGGCTGTTGTAACGCTGCAAATCTAATCGTAATTGATTGCTGATATTTTTGGTATAGATTTTTGCAGTAACATTATTATTCCGTTTGTTCATTAAGGTCAATACTGTGTCATCCACATAATTATCCAGGAGGATAATGGAACTTCCAGCACTTCGGATAATATCCGATACAAAAGTGTGGGCATCGAAAACCTGCCCATTGTAGAAAACACCTTTTTCGTTGTGGAGCTTATCGCTTTCCAAAGCCTTAAAAACCTCCTCAAATTTTCGATCGGTTTCCAATTGTTTCAGTTCAATCCTATCCAGACGATGAAATAGAGTGGCATTGCTGATAAGCATCCTGCGCATTTCTACAAAGGCTTCCATAATCTCAACACTTATTTTAACGGCAATATCCGAACGGAGTATGGCAGAAGCCATTGCAATTCCTTGTTCTGTAAACACATAGGGCAAATAACGTCTTCCGCCGTAACTTAAACTTGAGGTTCCAATTTGGAACCTCAAGTTATCGGCTTCCTCTTCGGTCAGTTGAAAACAAAAAGAAGCAGGAAACCTTTCAAAGTTTCTTTTTACAGCCTTGTTGAGGTTCTTTGTTTCCACCTGGTATAAGGAAGCCAGATGGCTGTCCAGCATCACTTGTTTGGCACGTACGGAATAAATCAGACTTTTGATTTCCATTGTGCTAATGGTAGGCTTATTTTCCATTACTTTTTATTGATTTTATTTTTGGCAAACTCAAAAGATGTTTTGTAATCGTCATTCAACACGATATAAGCATCGAATTTCTTTCCTGCCCTGCTTTCCATTCCTTTGATAAGTGAGGTTTTCCTTCTATTTACTAGGCTTTCAATATCGGCTATGCCGATTTGTACGCCACATACATTCCGGAACTGGACCCAGCTGCAAACTTCATCGGGACACTTCACTATTTTATCACGGATAATTAGCCCGTGGCTTTTACATTTGGGGCAAGTGAGTTTAGGCAGGTTGTCGATGGCAATGGAAGTCTGCAGCAGTTCATTAGTAATAGATGAAGCATAGTTTTCCATTTCCTTTTGAAATGCACCGGCATCACCTTCATTGTTTTCTATTTTCTGCAAGGCAAGTTCCCATTCGGCGGTCATTGCCACATCTGCAATTTTCCTGTTTTTGACCAGCTCATATACCAGCAAACCTTTTTCGGTCGGGATTAACGATTTTTTTTCTCGTTGGATATAAGTGCGGGCAAACAGGGTTTCAATAATCGCCGCCCTTGTAGCCGGAGTTCCGATACCGATATTTTGCAAGGCTTTGCGTTCTTCTTTATTTTCGATTTCCTTTCCGGCACTTTCCATAGCAGACAATAATCCTGCTTCGGTATAAAGCACAGGCGGTTTGGTTTTCTTTTCCAAAACAGAGGCTTCCCTTATTTTGAGTTCGTCGCCCTTTTTCAGTTCGGGCAGTTCTTCCATAAGTTCGACTTCTTCATCGGAGAAGCTCCCTTTGATAGAACGCCAACCAGGTTCAATTATCTTACAGCCTTTTATGGTAAAATCGTAATGCAATGCCTGTAAAGCAACATCAGTTATCTCCTTAATACAGGATTGTGAAAGGGCTTCGAGCAATCGAAAGGCAATCATGTCATACACCGCATTTTCCTTAGCATTCAGCATTGACGGGATTTTATCTGTAATCAATAATCCATGATGGTCAGTTACACGTAAATCGTTCACGATACGTTTATTAAAACGGCCCCATTTCACTTGGGATAAGGTTTGTTTAATGTTTTCCTTATTTTGTAAAGTCCTTACGAGGCTGGGAATTTCGGCCCACATATCTTCAGGAATATATTTGCTTCCTGTACGTGGATAGGTAATAAATTTCTTTTCATAGAGGCTTTGGGCAAGATTGAGCGTTTCTTCGGCGGACAAATTCAGCTTTTTGTTGGCTTCTTTTTGCAGTCCTGTGAGGTCGAACAATAAAGGCGGCGGCTCTGTAATGCTTTTTGTTTCTACAAATATAACCGTTGCCATATCGCCTCGCTGAATGGCTTTCAGCGTATCACCGGCAAGTTTTTGGTCGTCCCATTTGGTTTTGGAAAGGCTTTTAAAAGCTGTTCCTGCTTTGCTATGCAATAATTGGATCTGCCAATAGTTTTTTACCGGGAAATTTTTGTTTTCTAAATATCGTTTGCATATTAGGGCGAGTGTTGGCGTTTGTACCCTGCCAAGCGAGTAAACTCCGTTGCCTGCGGCAATGGAGAGCGCCTGTGTAGCATTGATGCCCACCAGCCAATCGGCACGGCTTCTGCCTTGTGCCGCCTGATACAATCCGTCAAATTCTTTCCCGTCTTTGAGATTATCAAAACCTTGTTTAATGGCTTTTTCGGTAAGGGAGCTTATCCAAAGCCGTTCAAAGGGTTTGCTGCATCTGAGGTATTCATAAATGTACCTAAAAATGAGTTCCCCTTCTCGTCCTGCATCGGTAGCTACGATAATGCTGTCACTTTTATTAAATAGCTCTTTGATTACTTTGAGTTGTTTCAATGCTCCGCTATCAGCTGTATAAGTTTTATCCTTTTTTACCTTACGAACAGTCAATATAAATGGGTTTGGAAGTATCGGCAGTGATGCTTTGTCAAATCCTGATATTCCGTAATCTTCTGGCATTCCCAATCCTATAAGATGACCGAATGCCCAGGTAACAAAATAGCCGTTACCTGTAAGGTAGCCGTCCTTTTTATCGGATGCTCCCAAAAGTCCGGCTATTTCCCTTGCTACGCTTGGTTTTTCTGCAATTATTGTTTTCATACATCTTACATTTTACGTCCTCTGGATTTGGCAGGTGCGTCGGATGCCTCCTGTTGTTCCTGTTGCTTTCTGTTGTTGGCATTTGTTTGGCCAGATTCCAGGGGCTCTTTGATATTCTTGGTTGCCTCATTGGTTTTGCCTTCTGAATTGACGGCAGTCTGCGTTTTATGTGCTTCTGTAGGTTTGGCCTGTTCCTTAATCTTGTCCGGATTTTGGAAAGAAAAATCCGTTTTATTGGTTTGCTTGTTGAAAGTGATATAGCCATTGTATTCCTTTCCGTTCTTATCAACCAATCCGCTTACATAAACCGTCTGGCCATCTTTGAACTTTTGGTATTGCTCCTTGTCCAGCTCTTTGTCCCTGAAGATTTTCGGAACTTCGTGCGATTGGTTTTGCTGGTTGTCCTGCGACTGTTTGTTGGGGTTGTTCCTGTCGAACTGGAACTCTACAAAGCGTTTGTCTGCATTAAATTGTACGGTTGCATCGAACTGAGTTCCTTTCTTGGAAATCATTCCTTCTAAATAAAGCGGCTTGCCCTCCATTAAGGTTTGCTTCTGCTCATTATTAAGTTTTACACCTTTGAGCTCGTCAGGGATTTTGATGAACTCAGTTCGTAATGCCACCAGCTCATTGGTGAGCCTGTCCACACTGATAATAGAGGGAATGGTCTCTCCTGGATTTTTGGAATTGGCCAGATTGACCACACGCCCCATATTGCCTGTTTCGAGCAGGTTGTTCTTGTCTGCCTGGCTGAAGCTATGCCCGAAAAACTCAAAGTTCAGGTTGGGCTCTTTGCGGATTCCGTGAATGGCAACGACTACCTGTCCGTCGTCATTCGACTGCAGGGATAATCGGGCATCCATTCTTGTAACCGCGGTTCCCAAATTTAGGCTTACAGGTACAAGCTCATTTGTCTTGTAACCTTTAAGCAGCGGGTCGAGCAGGTTCATTTTTTCAAGTTTTTCTTTACTTAATCCCAAGTTGTTCATGGTTTCCCAATCAATCTGTTCCGGTTTGTATTTATATTCATTTTTGTCCGGGGTGGTCTGCGTTGTTTCCATAGTATTTTTATTTTCTTGTTTATGATTCTCTTTTACTTCTGTCTTCACTTCGTGCTGCTTCAATAGCTTATCCCCCTCAGGCGTTGGGTGATCTA
The DNA here is from genome assembly GCF_003996965.1 of Flavobacterium cupreum. Lineage (GTDB taxonomy): Bacteria > Bacteroidota > Bacteroidia > Flavobacteriales > Flavobacteriaceae > Flavobacterium > Flavobacterium cupreum. Next base: position 50,892 of record NZ_QWDM01000006.1, read on the forward strand.
CCTGTTTTTGCATTTCTTTTGCAAGATTAATAGTCAATGGTGCGGGAATTTTGAAGAAGGAAAAATTGGTAGGGTTCTTCAGCTGGCTGAAAAAATTGGAAAAGAAGTTGGAAAATAAATCCCCTTGCTTATCCACCCGCATGAACTGGTTCTGGTTTTTTTTTGTAGGTTCAACAGTTTCCAGTTTTCCATTTTCGTCAATGCCCTTTACAGCCATAATTTTCATTTTTTCCTTGTCCAGTACTAATAATATGTCCGATAGCTGTTCGGGCATTTCCGGTTTATTTGTTTTTTCTTCGCTCATAATCTAAAAATTTAAAGTTTACTGTCGAAATTAGAATAGGAATTATCTTTCTAGTGTTAAATGGCTTACGCTGGCATTATTTGTCACTTGCTGGCTTTTGCTTTGGGCACAGGAGCGGTAAAACTTTCCCTGACGAACTCGTGAATATCTGAGAGCTTATAGTAAATTTTCCCGCTGATTGTATAATAGGGCAGCCGGCCTTTCGAGCGGTATCTTTGCAGTGATCGTAAACTTATCTTGAGCATTTGAAGAACATCCTGATTGTCCAGAAACTCTTCTCCATCAACAGCAGTATGCTGATTCTTACTTCTGCTTACAGCTTCCATAAGGATGTCGAACCGCTCCATGATCCGGTCCATCCACGCCGTGAATTCAATTCTATCTATATTCATAGTCCCTTTTTTTGATTTAACACCACAAAATTGAGACATGAAAAAAGTATTTTCTGCCAAGTCCTGCCCATTGGCAGAGACGATTTTTTAACCAACAAAAGCACTATTTGTGCTGGAAAACAAATTTTAGAGTAGATTAATTGGACACTAGACAAGGGATTTTAGCTTCTGCCAATTGGCAGATATGGGCAATAAAAAAGCAGTGCCTTTGGCACTGCTTTAAGTAAAGCGATCTATTGTCAAACCTACAGTTCTTTATCCATATATTGTTCCAATGACAACTTAAGATGATCAAGAAATGATGTTCTTGTCCCAGCCCTGTCTTTCATCCGGTGAAAGGAATGATGCACATCGCCGAGCGGTACGCGAAAAAGTATTTGAAAGACAAGCGTAATTTTGCGGATACCAATTTTTCCATTCGATATCACTCCCGAAGCGTAGAGCGCATATATGAGTTCGATAAGCGCATTTTTAGAATCTGTCCAGAAAATATCCTTTGTGGACTCAGGGTTATTTAATAAAGAGCCTGAATGCTCTTCCGGGTTTATTTTCGTTAGCAGATAAGTATAAATTAATTCATTGGCCATAATCCTGGCAACTTTAGAATCATAATAGGTAGAAAACTGGTTGTCTATCTCAAAAACATAACTGTTGAGCCCGTCCCTGTAATTAATCTTTCCCCTCGTGAAATATTCCTCATCACGGTCGCTTCTTCCCGACCTATAATAGCGATAAAAATGAGATCCGCAGATATGTTCTTTAAATTCCTGCTTGAGCTGCCCAAGCTGGCTAGCGAAAAATTTCTGGTACATCTTGCCGTCCTTTACAGGGCAGACTGTCTCGATTCGAAATATTTTGTTATAATAAATCAATTGTCCTAAAATCTGAGGCTTGATATCGCGGAAAAATTCTATTTCCTCTGCTGGGGTTTTAAATCCTTCCTTTAGAATGTAGTCCCGGGTGGTATTGAGCAGTTCTTTGAGATAGAGTGTCATTTGGTAAGCCTCATCGATGAGATGGGAAGTTTCCCGCGAAACTTGATCTTCTTTAATACGGATTTCGGAAATAATTGCATTCAGTGATTTCATAGCTCATATGGTTTTAATGTAATACCTTTCAAAAAAACTTATGGACTATATAAACATTACTGTGCTTACTGACAAATACATGCTATACGATTAAGATGGGGCTATTCACAAGCAAATCAATTATGAAATGATATTACGGTTCAGTAGATTTACAGTTGTATTGTAAGAACGGATTAAAATTTTAGGTTATGGCGATATTGGGTTGGGGTTAATTTGGTGTGTTTTTTAAAAAAATTGCTGAAAGATTGAGGATTTCTAAAATTCAAATGCTCGCCGATCTTATTAATGGCTAGAGTTTTGTCTTCAAGCAATACATATGCTTCTGATACGATAGCCATCTCAATATATTGTTTGAGAGGCATGCCGATTATTTGACGGACAGCCTTGCCCAGGTAGCCCCTGCTGATATATAAAGAATTAGCATAAAAACTTACCTCATGGTGTACTCTGCAGTGCTGCCGGACCAGTGTCATGAAGCCCATAACGATTTTTTCCCTGCGGTAGTGGACTGCAGTTATATTTTCGCTGTGCTTATAGCATAACGCGCTAAATTCATAGAGTATAAGGTTGACATAGAGCAGCACCATTTCTTCCTGAAAAATGCTGTCCCTACTGGAAATCTTTTTCTTAAGAAATCCAAAGACCTGTATCAGGTAGCTCATTTCAGTCTGCGTAAGTGATATTACAGAAGGCAGATAGCCGGCTAGAACTTCTATATATCCGATACCGGATCGTGAAAACCTGTTGGTGATGGCAAAATCCCTTTTACAGGACATAAAGCAGACCCTCACGGAAGATGTCAGCTTAATGACCTCAGCCGTTCTGGGAACTGCATACATATCTCCTCGGTAAAGTGAAACAGTTGAAGTTCCGTCCATAAAGTATATAGTGCCGGAGAGTACTATAATCAAAGAAAACCAGTCTGGATTCAGCCGGGTTCTGCAGGCCTTCACAGATTTAAAACCGGCAAGATGCAGGACTTTTAATTCCTTTTGCCAGCGTCCATTTTTTAAGGTGTCCAAAATGTTATTATTTTTTATTAATAAAATGCACTGAAAGCGTCTGTGCTTGGTCAGCTATTTTTTGTATAGCAGGAGCATAGGGCTGTAAAGACAAATAGGATATTGAATAGCACAGGAATTAGTAAAACATAAACAAAGTCGTGTGGATCGGAGCTCTTAAGCCCCCCGTCAGCGAGATAACCCACCATTTCATCATAGTTCAGAAGATCTATGATGAAATAAAGGCTACCTACATTCACTGTTATGAGCAGAAAACTTGCAGTTATAGCAAAAGCTCTCTCATAACGTTCCAGCAGAATATTTATCCAGTTCACTGCGTGGGGTTGTTGCCTTGAAATAGTTCGACGGTTATTGCCATTTTTAACCCCAGAACCAGATTTTGCTCTGCACCACAAACCGTCGCTGCAATACTGGTAACGTTGGTTTCCCAGTCTTTATCCTTTCTTTTCTTCTCATAGGCTGCATATCGGGCAACTGAAGTAGCAGTTAGGATTATACGTTTATCCTCAGCAGAGAATCCAGTATTGGCGAGAACACTCGCCTCATAAGAAACAATAGCCGACTGGATATCTTCATAGGAACCAGCGGCAACTAAAGGAAGGTTGTTTACAAATATTATGAAATTTGCCTTGGCACTTGCCCCCATTGTACATGCTGTCAACACATCAGTAATAGCATTTTCGTTGTTTGCTAGCAATGTGATCTCCGGCAGTCTTCCGGACAAATTATAATGGCTGGATAAAGGCATCACCTCGGGGTGGGCAGCTGAAACCGAATCAACTAAACTAGCGATCTCTTCAATAGACTGTGAATTATAGTCGGTTTCGTCGATAATCTCCAGGATTTCATTATGCATACTTCCGGCGATGTCGAATGGATTCGCTGGATTCGCTGGATTCACAGGCCCGATGCCTGATTTTTTTGCGCTTTCAGTTAGATGCGCAGTTTCAGAAGTTTCACCTGTATAATCATTTGAACAGGCAATAGTGAATAGTGGCAGGATTGCCAGCAATATTTTTAAATTTTTCATGTGTACTAGTGTTAAATGTTACTGATTACTTTTTTTCGTCAGTTCATTTTTCACCTCGAGGGAAAGCAGAACGATGCTGGTTTAAGCCAGGCTTTGCTTTTGAATTCAGAGCAAAACTATGTGCTAAATGCGCGACTGACAAATGGTTGTCTGGACATTTACAGCATTTTTACTAGCATTTTTCTGAAAATCGACACAGCTTTTTTTGCGTACGCTTTGTAGGTTTTTCCTGTTTTTATATTATATTTGATATATTCATCTCTATTTCATCTGCCCCAACTCTCGCTATGATACTTATGGTATAAAATGGGAGTTTCTACCAATGGAAATAGCTTAAACTTAACCTATGATTAAAAGATATTTCCTTACAATATCTTTATGCTTTAGTCATTGTATACATGCACAAAAGCATATGATTCAAATTCCTGATTCGTTAAATGGTAAGGATTTTGATTATCTCTTTGACCGTATCGAAGATGATCGTATAAGTGATGGTTCTCGTTCAGTATACCTGATCTCATTTCTGATAAAGGCCAGGACGGAGGAAAATTGGGAAGAACTTTCCAATGCTTATAAGAATTATGTCCATTATGCCCCGGACCAGCTTAAGCTGGTCTACGCCGATAGTATGGTTTGGGCAGCCAAAAAATCAAACATCGATGAAGTTATAGGATCAGCATACCTGTCCAAAGGCATCTCGTATTATAGACAGAAACGCCTTAAAGAGGCAATGGATATTTATTTGGTCGCTGACCATTATGTTAAAAAAACAAATGATCCATACCTCATCCACAAAACCAAATATCAAATTGGGCAGATAAAATTTTATCTGGGATATTACAAGGAAGCAACCGCACTTTTTAAGGAGTGTATCGGTTACTTTAAGCACACCAACGTCAGGGCATACTTAAACTCGCTGCACGCATTGGGCTCCTGCTATAAGATGGTAGGCAATCACGGCCTGTGCACAACGATTAATCGGACAGGAATAGAAGAAGGAATCAGGACTGGAAACATTGATATGGAACCAAACTTCATATTTTGTGAAGGAGTAAATCAATGCATGATCCATAACTACACGCTAGGCGTAGAAAAAATACAATCTTCACTGCCCGCTATTCGCGCCAATAAGGATTTCTCTAATGAAATGGTTGGATACTTCTATTTAGGAAAGGCTTACTGGGGTCTGAATGATAAGGAAAAGGCAGTGGCATACTTTAAAAAAGTGGACGCAATGTATCTAAAAAGAGATTACATGCGTCCAGATCTCAGGGTAGCGTATGAGTTTTTGATTACCTATTACAAAGACAAAAAAATGATCAAAACACAGCTTTACTATGTTGAGAAATTACTTGAGATAGATAAAAAGCTGCACCTTACCTATACCTATCTTCAGGGAAAAATTCGTAAAGAATATGATACGCAACAGCTTGTGGAAGAGCAAAAGGATCTTAGGAGTTCCCTTGATGTTCGAAAACATAATGATCAGATATTTTTGTCCATAATCAGTATCATGTGCATCGTTATTGTCTACGGGATAATAAAGTATTTTAAGAATAAAAAGGAAGCAAGGAAAAAATATGAAGAATTAGTGCAAAAAATTGAAGTGGCTGATAAGGCTAAAGTTTACAAAGGAGATGAGTCCGATTTTTCAATAAGCAAGGATGCCGAAGAGGCCGTTTTACACAGCTTGAAGAAATTTGAAAAAAGTAAAAAGTACCTTGAAAAGGATTTGAATCTAACCAAACTGGCAGTTTACTGCAATACTAACACCAAGTACTTATCACTGATTATTTTTCGTCACAAGAATAAAAAATTCAATGGATACATCAATTGTCTTAAGGTAGATAATATTGCCCAGAGGATTAGAAATGAAAAAGTGCTTCAGAACTATACCCACGATGCCCTTGCCGAAGAAGCAGGCTTCAGCAGTACCCGAAGGTTTGTCAAGGCCTTTGTTAGCTGTACCGAAATAACGCCGAAATATTTTATTGAAGAATTGAAAAAGGATGACAGTGCATTGTAAGACAATTATACAAACCAGATACTTTATAGTGTGAGTACAAAATTATTAAAGATCATTGGAATTCATCAGTGTAAAAGAGGCCTTGAGACTATTAAAGATTTCCTTTGGCTCTGACGATGCCGCCACCGCGGTCCGCGATTCTGTTAACTGCTCAATTGTCTTCGGATTCACTTTCTTTTTAGTTGCCGTTGTGATTAGCTTATTGTAAGCCTTGTCCAGATAAGCTTTGACCTGTTCAAGTTTCTTTTCAAATTCCTTTTTTGTAAGTATGAAATTGCCGACATTGGCATGTTTAAAATTGTAGTGCTTTACCAGTAAATCTTCCCAGGTATCCGTATTGGCACCATGTTTGAACCGGTCGCAGTCCCAGCACCTGCGGATAAAAAATTCATAAGTTGTGTTGTCCATTCTATGTCTTGCTGTATTATAGTAATAAGTCGTCAAAAATTAAACCAGCAAATTAATAGAAAGTAATTGGTTTTTCCCAGAAGATTGCGGAATTAAGACTCAAGATATCGATGATACATCTTTTGAGTATTCCTTAAGTTTTTCAGATGCTTCAGATTTGTCCTTAAGTGTTGATGTAATTATTGAGAGTTATTTATTGTGGCCATGTTTTGTCAGGACGACACCCGTGCTCTCCGCTGTATCTTTTTCCTTGAAAAAGGATGTCGCTGCGATCACTGTCGCAAATGTTATAATGGAGAATCCATGAGTTTTTTTTTCAATCTCTCATATTCCTCTTCAGTAAGAGCGCCGGAATTCTTTAGATCAACAAGCCGTTGCAGCTCAATGCCAATATTGCTCACCTCATCGTGAACTGTTTTTAAAGGATTTCGGCTGCTCTTATATTCCTGTATGTATTGATTGACTATCCCGGAAAAATGTACCGCCTTGCTAAGATGTGTCTCGCCCATTTGGGAAGTTACACCTTCCGTTCTTCTGATCCCGATATGACCGAAGTTCAAATAATGGCCTAAAAACCCGCTGGAAACAACGGAATCATACAAATCGAAAATTGGAATTTGTATCCGTGTTTTGTTCCATGGCAGGATACCTCTTGTTACTAGTAGTTCTGCACCATCAAAACTCCACGCAATACTGGCAAAGTTCAGCACTTTTATTACGTTGGAGATGGCTATTATGGGTCCGAATATCAAAATAACAGTAGCTAGCCATTTTGTTTGAAGGCCAAGCGCTACATAAATGAAAAATAAAGAAAGTAGAATAAGAATTGCTGGCTTTACATATACAATCCAGTGCTTTTTTGTGATGAGGTTTGTTGGTGCCATACATGATTTTTTAGAAGTAATGGGCTCGCAATTTTATGATTATATAAAATTGCAACAACGTTTACCTTAGCCCATTAAGGAAATATTTGTATACGTGAAAGATATGAAATATCTTCAATATTTAAAAAAATATAATTTAACGTTAGTATAAGAACATTTTCTTTATCACATTATTAATAAGTCTTAACAGACTTATTAATGTAAATTTTTCTATTTCCTTTCATAGTAACATTTAGAATATTGGTTGTGGCAAACCTTGTTAATATCACAGAAACATTTTTAGATTCAAAATCTAATTTATGAATTTCTTTCAAATTTTTAGTAACTTCATTAGTTGACCTTGGATCATTAAAATATCCGCTCTGTATTAAATCTCTAATTCTTTGAGTCAGTCTGGATTTTTCTAGCCTATCAGGAGTCAGAGGATTTTTAGATTTAACATCAAATTCGATATCCATCATTTCTTTTGGATGAATCCCTAGAGCAAAACAAACTCCTATGAAATAAGAAATGGTGGTTTCAGATCCATTTTCTATATCAGAAATAGTGTTATAGCTAAAACCAGTCATCACAACTAGATCTAAAATCTCCAGTTTTGCCTTGATTCTATAAGCTTTAATTCTTAAACCTAAAGTCTTTAATGCAGTTTCATTTTTATATCTAGCCATATCCAAATTGACAAATTCATTTGACTACAAAAAATATCTTTTAATGAAATTTTGTAGTTAAAAAAAAGTTGTATATATTTGATTTTTAAAATAAATTTGCGATTCTTCATATAAAAATATTTGAAGCTTTCGCTTTGAATCCTGTTTCAAAAAACTTGGCAGTTTAAACCCACAGGATGATAAGTAGATTGCTCACGCTTACGGGCGTGGGCTCACTTATTTGTGGGTGGGTATGCCAAGTACCTTTGAAACAATAAGCTGAGTTCCGCGCCTTTTTTTTGGCTATACCTCAACTTCTCAAAGCTTCTTCACGATAATTAAGAATCGCAGCCATTGTGTCTAACCCTTAACCGGTTTGCCTATGTTGTAGTTTCTTTATTTTTATTTTTTATAATGCCTGGCCCGTACTGGTATTCCCGCTGAATTAGTCGGGGAAGGGCTGGGTTATTATATTATCAATAACCATTATATTTTTTCTGCAATATCGCAGAACTGCAATCCATACAACAGCTATTAACTCATTCAAATAACCAAAACCAAATTATGCCTATGGTAAATTAATTAACAAGAAAAGCCTTCTATAACAGTGCGTCAACATAAGCTATAGAAGGCGAGAGAAAACCAAACTTTCGTTCAATTTTAATCCTTTTTAAATTTATGAAAAATCTTTCATTTAACAAAGGCAGGCCCTCCTGTCTTTGCATATTTATTTTCGCAATGCTGCTTTCCAATCAAATTTATTCCTCTGAACTAACGTTCGGAAGCTATGTGAAGCAGTCACAACAACAAATTACAGGAACAGTTACTGATGTCGCCGGACCACTTCCCAGCGTAACGGTCATTGTCAAAGGAACTACTACTTCAGCCGTAACAGATGAAAAAGGTAATTTTTCCATTACGGCCAGTTCTACAGACATTTTAGTGTTTACATTCATTGGCTATACCACTCAGGAAATTATCGTGGGAAGACAGACTTCAATAAAAGTAATATTGTCGGAAGATAGTACACAGCTTCAAGAAGTGACTATTAATGCCGGGTATTATTCAGTAAAAGAAAAAGAACGAACTGGGAGTATTTCAAGAATAACTTCCAAAGATATAGAAACGCAACCTGTAACTAATATGTTAGCAACTATGCAAGGACGCATGGCTGGAGTAAGTATCACGCAGAATTCGGGTGTTCCCGGTGGTGGATTTGACATCCAAATTAGGGGACAGAACAGTCTACGATCAGATGCAAACCGTCCGTTGTTCATTATTGATGGTGTACCCTATGCCAGTGAAACCACAGGGTTTTACTTAACTGCTGGAGCACAGCCTACAACAACAAGTCCGCTCAATAGCATAAATCCAAGTGATATTGAAAGTATTGAAGTATTGAAGGATGCGGATGCAACGGCAATCTATGGCTCGCGAGGAGCAAATGGTGTTGTCCTTATCACCACAAAAAAAGGTAAGGCAGGAAAAACCACTTTTAACGTTACAACAATGAATGGCACTGGACGCGTTACAAGATTTATGGATCTGATGAATACAGAGCAATATTTAGCTATGCGAAATGAAGCATTTGTTAACGACGGGATTCAACCCGGTCCCTCGGACTATGACGTGAATGGTACATGGGATTCCAATAAATATACAGATTGGCAAAAGGAGCTGACTGGTGGCACTGTACAGATTAATGATGTAAAATATTCAATATCAGGAGGCTCAGCAAAGACGCAATTTTTGATCAGTGGAGACTTTCATAAGGAAACAAGCGTATTCCCTGGTGAGTTCCGATATAAAAAAGGAGGAGTACATGTTAATTTAAACCATACATCGGATGATGAAAAATTCAGAGCCCAATTTTCTGGTGGATATACCGTTCAAGATAATCTACAACCGGGAACCGATCTTTCCGCTGTTTCCAAAAGGCTTGCGCCGAACGCTCCATCTTTGTATACTCCAGATGGAAATTTAAATTGGGAAAACAGTACATGGGAAAATCCGTTGAGCTTGTTGGAAAGCAAGACTAAAGGCAGGACAGGCGATCTTTTAGCAAATGTATTGTTCAGTTACCAAATATTGCCTGAACTCACAGTAAAGAGTAGTTTTGGATTTACTGACCTGCGACATGAGGAATCTCGAACGATGCCCTCTAGTATGTATGATCCCGCATACGAAGCAGGGAGCGAATATTCAATACTATACTTAAATACTACTTCGCGACGTTCATGGATTGTTGAGCCACAGGTAGAATGGTCCAAATCATGGAATAAAAGCAGGACAAGCGTACTTGCGGGAGTAACGTTCCAACAATTAAACGGCAGGCAGCTGGTTCAGGAAGGAGATGGTTTTGCGAGCAATGCGCTGATTTATAACTTAGCATCAGCCTATGTTGTAGATATCAGGAATGATAGCGAGCAGGATTATCGTTATCAGGCATTCTTTGGCCGGGCTAATTATAACTACGATGATCGGTATATAGTAAACCTTACCGGAAGGCGCGATGGTTCAAGTCGCTTCGGACCTGGAAAACAGTTTGCCTATTTCGGGGCAGTTGGCGCGGCCTGGCTCTTTACAAATGAAAAATTATTTAAAGAACATTCGACCTTTCTTAGCTTTGGAAAGCTACGTGCAAGTTACGGCACAAGTGGGAGCGACCAAATTGGTGATTATCAATTTATGGATACGTACACATCAAGTGGCAACAACTATAATGGTATAAGCGGTCTTCAGCCCACACGACTGTTTAATCCTGATTTTGGCTGGGAGAGTAATACCAAGGTGGAGGTTGCATTAGAAACAGGCTTTTTGAAAGACCGAATTTTCTTAACCACCGGATGGTACTCTAACCGTTCATCTAATCAATTGGTAGGAATTCCATTGCCGGGTACGACTGGGTTCAGTTCAATACAAGCGAACTTAGATGCGACTGTTGAAAACCAAGGAATTGAATTAACGTTGAGAACTGTGAATTTCCACACTGAAGAATTTGACTGGACAACAAGTTTTAATATTTCAGCTTCACGTAATAAGTTGCTGTCATTCCCAGATCTTGAGGGATCGACATACCAAAACCAGTATGTAATTGGTCGGGCATTAAATATCAGGAAAGTTTATCATTATACAGGACTTGATCCTGCAAGCGGCCTTTACACATTCCAAGATGTGAACGGCGACGGAAGCCTGTCAGCTCCCGAAGATAAGCAAACTGTTCTCGATCTGAATCCTAAATACTTCGGAGGGCTGCAGAATCAAATCAGCTATAAAGGGGTGCAACTTAATTTCCTGTTCCAGTTTGTCAAACAGGACAATTATAATGCGACCTACTTAGGAGGGATGCCTGGAATTATGAGCAACCAACCAATAACAGTATTAAACCATTGGCAGCATCCAGGTGATACATCCGGTTATCAGTTATATTCTTCAGGCGTAAACGGCGCAGCCGTCGAGGCATTTTCAAAATACTATGACAGTGATGCGACGATAACGGATGCTTCATATATCAGGCTGAAAAATGTTTCATTATCGTATACCATACCGGAAAAATGGTTATCAGGATTGAAGTGCCGGGTATTTGTCGAAGGGCAAAACCTGCTTACCATTACACACTATAATGGTGCCGATCCTGAATTCAGATCACCGGGTTTCCTGCCACCGCTTAAAATATTTACGGCTGGATTGCAATTTACCTTATAAAATAACTAGACCATGAAAAATATTATATTCAAATTTTCGATTTCACTTATGCTGCTGTGCTTCTTTTGTAACTGTGATAGCTTTGTAGAAATCGACCTACCGCCGGGACAGTTAAATACACCAAGTGTATTTGAGGATCGCACTACGGCCAACGCTGCTATGGCGGACCTATATGCCAAACTGCGCGATTCGGGATTGATTACAGGAAACGGTACTGGGCTGTCTAACCTGATGGGTAATTACACAGACGAGCTCATTTACTATGGAAGTGCAACAACAGGTATACCTCCGTTTTACAATAATACACTGACAGCTAACAATGGTACAGTTGCGTCATTTTGGAATGATAGCTATAATCAAATATATTCTGCAAATGCTATTATTCAGGGCGTTGCTGCCTCTGTATCATTACGACAGCCCGACAAGGATCAACTGACTGGAGAAGCATTGTTTGTCAGGGCACTTATTCACTTTTACCTTGTGAATCTTTACGGTGCCGTGCCGTATATTACCACGACCGATTATGAGATAAACCGTCATGCAGGTAGACTTGCCACTGAATTGGTATATCAATCAATCATTACCGATCTTGTGCAAGCACAGAACCTGATTGAAGAGGATTATGTTGTTGCTGAGCGCATCAGACCCAATAAAGGCGCTGCCATCGCTTTGCTTGCACGCGTTTATTTATATCATGGTGATTGGGCTGAAGCCTCAAATACAGCCAGTGTAGTACTTAATGATAGTCAATATGGTCTCGAAAGCAATGCCAATATGGTTTTTCTCAAAGGCAGTACATCAACAATCTGGCAGTTTAAGCCAATGGCAGAAGGTGTCAATACCGCTGAAGGGGGAAACTTTGTATTTACCTCTGGACCTCCACCGTTTGTCGCACTCAGGGAGGATTTAGTTAATGCTTTCGAGGCGGGTGATCACCGCCGCATATCTTGGATAGGTACAGTGAGTGACGGCTCAACAACCTGGTATTTTGCCAACAAATATAAAGAACAGACCAATACCGGAAGCTCAGTAGAATACTCAATCGTTTTGCGGTTGTCTGAACAATTCCTAATTAGGGCCGAAGCCCGCGCAAGGCAGGGTGAACTTAGTGGAGCTAAGGACGATCTTAATGTTGTAAGGCATGCTGCCGGGCTTGGTGATACGCCTGCTGTGAGCCAACAGGAAATCATAGACGCGATACTGCGCGAAAGGCGTGTGGAATTGTTTACTGAATACGGACACCGCTTTTTCGACTTGAAACGTAGCAACGCACTTGATACAACGCTTTCGACAGTTAAGACAGGCTGGAATACTACTGATGCTTTGTTGCCAGTACCAGAGACAGAACTATTGCTGAATCCCAATCTTGCACCACAAAATACCGGATATTGACTTATGAAGCATATTTCTTTATTTCGATATGTATTCTTTTTTTATTCTGTTATGATTACCTGCCCAGTTATGGGGCAGGTAATGCAAAAGGATTTAACACCAGCTGACTACAATTTATGGAGTCGGCTTTCTGTCGGGACACTTTCCGAGAATGGAAAATGGGCTAGTTTTAATGTGTCGTATGAAAACGGTGCGGACACTTTATTTGTGAAACGAACTGACGGAAAATCTTGCTTTGATTTTGCTCAGGGACAGGATGGTCGTTTCTTTGGGAAAGACAAATTTGCCTGCCTGAAAAGTGGATTATGCATTGCAAATCTTCAAACGGGAAATTTAAAAACTGTAAGCGAGGTAATTCGATATGAAATAACAAAAGAAAATTACATCATTGCTGAATCGCCATTTGGCAATGTCAATAAAAATTTGACCATTTATAATGAAGAAGGTAATATTTACTTCGACATTAAAAATGTCACTGCATGGTCGTATAATGTCAAATCAGATGCTATCATATATCAAACAAATGATACAGGAAGTCAGGCCATGTTGTTACTTCGACTGTCTAAAAACTTTCTCATCACCAAAATAGCGAAAACAGGCGAAACCGCAGCAACTAACTTTACTTGGCAGGACAATGGAGAATCGGTTGCGTTTCTTAAGAATGAGAACGAAAATACCAGTATAGGATTATATCGGCTAAATAATGCTAACTACATGGAAATCAATAAAGAGTATGTTCACGAATTAGATTCAAATAAAGTATTTACATCACTGCTGCGGATTTCACCCGATGGGCAAAAAGTGTTCTTCGAGATCGGGAATAATACATTCGACCAGAACAACAATGACATAGAAATTTGGAATACCGAAGACAAAGTAGTTTATCCAAGTAAGGTCATGACAAAAGGATACGAATTGATAGATAAAACCATAAGCTGGGAGCCAGATAGGGACAGTTACCAGTATCTCACAAATAACGAATTACCCCATTGTATAATTAGCGCTGATGGTAGACATGCTTTAGTATGGAACCCGAATGCTTATCAACCGCAACAAAAGCAAATTGGTGATACAGATTATTATCTGTTGGATATTGAAACCCGTGACAAGAAGTTGTTTCTGGCCAAGCAATCAGGCGATACAAATCAAATTTCTTTTTCTCCCAATAGTAATTTCGTTACTTATTTTCGTGAAAAGCAATGGTGGAATTATAATATTAGTACCGGTGAAACTATCAGTTTAACAGCAAAACTGAAGGTCTCTTTTGAAGATGAAAGATATGACTGGGCCGGTGATGTGCCGCCATACGGCACTGCAGAATGGACTTATGATGAATTAGGTGTATTAGTTCACGATGCATTTGATATCTGGAAAATTGTCTTAAACGGTAAAAGCAAAAGGCTTACTAATGGCAGGGAAACCAATACAATATTCCGGATTGTGACGCAAAATAAAAAGGAGGGTTTTTTCTATTTATCAAAGGAACAATGGCTAACCGGAACTACCGGGAACCGAACAGTGTACTACAGATGGAACGCGCATAGCACATGCAAACCTCTAATATATGATGGCTATTCGCAGTCTGAGCTGAAGGTCAATGCAAAAGGAGATGCAAAACTATTTGTAGAGCAAAACTATAACCTGCCGCCACGCTTGATGTATCAAAATAACGGAGTAATAGCGAGGTCACTCTATCAAAGTAACCCACAGCATTTTGGTTACAAGTGGGGAAAGGCTGTAAATGTAACTTACTCGAATTCTAAAGGGCAGCAATTGCAAGGCACCTTATACTATCCCGCCGGGTTTAATTCCACTAAACTTTATCCTGTTATTGTGAATATTTATGAATATTTATCCAAAGGATTTTATGAGTATGTAAATCCTACATTGCATAACCAAACCGGTTACAACAAGAGTAATTACATTTCACAAGGATATTTTGTATTCGAGCCAGACATTCATTACGAAATGGGAAATCCAGGATTATCAGCAGTCGATTGCGTGACGGCAGGAGTTAATGCGATATTACATATTTCTGGAATCGACAGCAAGAGAATCGGGTTGATTGGGCATTCATTCGGTGGGTACCAAGCTAATATGATAATAACTAGAACTAATCTTTTTGCAACCGCTGTAGTAGGAGCTGGAATTTCTGATTTAACCACTCATTTTCTTTGTATTAATGAAAATCGCGCACGACAAAATAATTATCATTTTGAGTCCGGACAATTTAGGATGAACGGCTCTCTTTTTGAATTAGCTGAAAATTATGCAGCCAATTCGCCATTGAATTTTGTTAAAAATGTAGATACCCCGTTGCTTTTATGGACGGGAAGGAACGATCGACAAGTATTACCAAGCCAATCTATGGAATTTCATCTTGCACTGCGTAGGCTTGAAAAATCAAGCGTTATGCTTGTATATCCCGAGGAAACGCATGCAATGAAGCGGAAAGCTGATCAGGAAGATCTGACAATTCGTATAATGGAATGGTTTGATCATTTCTTAAAAGATAAACCCGCCCTAGAATGGATGAAACCAGATAAGATTTAATGTAATTTAGACCGCATTAATTAGGAATTTTGTAGAGTTCAATTGTACACATGCCAGCAGCATTTTTGCCCCACAATTGGGTACCGCCTGGAAGGCCGTTAACTGTACAGAGTTGGTTACCAACATCAGCGCATAATCCTGCTTGCTGACAAATTGTACCTTGTGCGTTGTTTCTAATATATCCTTGAATAATGGTCCTCTTTGCAGTTTTTGAATAACCATTTACGAATGCAGTGCTAATTGACAATACTATGAAACATAATGAGGCTAATTTTTTGAAAGTATAATTTTTCATTGTTCTTTTTTTTAAATAATAATTATTAGAAATGCAGCCACCAAGGCTGCATTTCTTTTACAAATCAGTTGCTTACTGAATCTTGTAGATTTCATCAACGCAGCGATTTTGATCATTTTTTTTCCAAAGCTGTGTTCCTGTTGGCTGACCGTTGACAGTACAAAGTGGGCCATTAACATCGGTACACATGATTGATTCCGTACAGCTGGTGCCTAGCGGATTGTTTTTAATATGACCTCTAAAATTTGTCAGTGCTCCCTTTCCGCCAGAATTGTTCATAGCGTAGGTGCCGAAAGCACCGCCTAGCGCAAGCATAATAGCAAACGCCGGCAAGATTTGTTTGAATGTTTTCATAATAATAAATTATTAAAGATTGGGATCTACTCTATTTCAGGTTTTCGATCTTATCCCTGATATCGGCCGATATATCGTTGGCAATCATTTGACTGCATAATGTTTTGTGATGAGATCAGTTAGTTTATAGCTGACCAATGTGTGTCCGATGATTGCGTATAAATTGTTTCCGCTGGCGTACATTGCACGCAATTTCTTTTTTTTAATGTTGTATATGTAAAGGCTGCTTATATAACTGCGGTCTGTAATACTGTAAACATCTATAATGCTTGCTTGTTTCCATATCTTTTCGTCTTCATATTTCCCTATCAGCTCAGAATTGACAAATAGTAATCCATTGTATACAGCTGCAGTCCTATTAATAGACAAAGGTGGTGCAGACATTTTTTTTGCATTATGACTTTTGATGTACGATACCTTTATCTTAGCCTTGGAAACAGTATCGATAGTATTCCCGCGAGAATCCAGCGACAAGTCAGGATTTGCTATTATATATTGGTTTCTGTACAGGTAAACATATACAAGTTTTTTTAATTCTGCATCGTAATACAATGAACCATCTACATCGAAGTTCCCGTCAATTTGTTTTTGTAGCAGCCTCTGATTTATTTTGTTTCTTCCATCAAGTTTAGATAAACCCAAAATGCTTTCACCGTCTTTATTGTGGGTACGATATGCAATATTCACTGAATCAATTACAACTACATGCGAAAATGTTTTGTCTGGCCTAACTACATATTTCATTTTTAGTGATTTTAGTTCCCCTCGAAATACGCAAGGTACAGTGCCATCGACCAGGAATATCTGGGAACCCCTTACACGAACCTCCACGGAGCGATAAGGCAGGTCCATTTGGTCAATTTGCATTACATGTGGTTGAAGCTTCTTTAGTTTTTTGTCGACTGATGCAAAATATAGTGGTGCATCATAATTCCCTAAATAGATGCTGTCATCTGATTCCCCGGCAAAATAGTATCCTTTTAATTGGAGGTCGATTTCATAATTTTTCTCTACTTGATCTGAAAATCGCCTAATGAAATTATTACGGTGGTGCATGATATCTTCGGAAGTAAGAAACAGCACTACGACAATACCTACAGCAAATGCTGTTATAAATCCCATCACTGTTATTGCTCTAGCTGTTTTCATGACAGATTATATTGAAAGTTGCTAGATTGAACTAAGGCAGCAATGCCTCCCAGTATTATGAAAGCTAAATTAAAAACAAGATGCTGGTTCCATGTCATTTTCTCTAAAACGCCACCACAGGAACATGGTACGAATGAGCTGAAATTTAAAATGATGTAGATGTATGTGGTGAACATCACCATTAAACCAAAAGCAGAAAACAGCCCTACTGTTCGCCATTTTTCAGATAATAATAGTATGCTTATTAAAATTTCAAAGGCCGGTACTCCCCATGCTACATATCGGGCGAAGGCACTTAATAATGGGGACTGTGCAAGCTGTACACGAAAGTTTTCATAATCCAGTATTTTACTTACAGCTGCGTAAATAAATAGGGAGACAAATAGTAAGCAGATTAGATATACAAAAGTACTTTTAAAGGAGATAGATATTTTCATGACATCCATTTTTATCTCACAGTGGTTTATTCGAAAATAATGTGTTTGCAGACTAAAATATAATATTCCAACAGCTCATATTGAATTGACCACCACCGTGTTATTGTTTACAGATGCTAAATTAGATAGATATCTTTAGAGAATTGTTAACAAAACCGAGCCAAAATTTATAAAAACCGAGCCAATTTACACTGTTCTACAATATTCAAGCAAAAAGGCTGGCAAATGCCAGCCTCATACTGAAAAAAGTACTTGTTATTTTTCTCGCTCTAGCCTCCGAATATCATTCTTCAATTCCAAAAACATTTCTTCAATACTGCCGGGAACAATGTTTACACGTTTTTTGTCCTTTTTGCCTAGGTTACATTTGAATTCCCAAATCTGTTCGATCTCCGATGCTTTAACCTCGTAAGGAGTATAAAAAGATTCGTCAGATTCGACCACTAGCAAGTTTTTCTTGTTTTTATTTAATCGTTTGTAGACAATCCCATCATTTTTAGTCATGATAATGTATGTCCTGCCGTCAACTACCTCACCAAGTTTTTCTATATATTTGGCAACAATAACATCACCGTCTTCATGTGGGGGCATGGAATCTCCATCAACCGTAAATCCCCTGTGAAGGCCAGGTCCTAGAAAAGGAAGTGAGATGCGCGGCAGGCTTTCAATATATTCCGGATCTGAATATCCGTTCATATAGCCAGCTTTGGCTTTCTGAGTGACAATTTCAATAAGATTATCCCCTTCATTGTTGACAATAACTGGAAGAAGAAGCCTGTTATTTTCGAGTTTAACCAAGTCATCCATTTTAATTTTACGCACATCAGCGCAAAGCAGTATGTCAATGCTAATCCCATAATACTGGGATATTCTCTTTAAAATTTCATAGGGAGCTTCCGAAGTCCCGTCTTCGTATTTCACATACCTCCCTCGCGTTATTAGAAGGCTTTCAGCAAGCTTTTCCTGTGAAATTTTCTTTTTCATTCTCAAGCTCCTAATGTTGTCGGAAAATAAAGACATGATGATTTTGTTACGATTTAGAACATCAAATATATGATATTTTGTTCCAATCTGTGCTAATTTTGTTGAGTGCAAAAATGAAAGTTATGGCGAGGGCAATTGTACATATGGACTTGGATACTTTTTTTGTATCCTGTGAAAGACTGACCAATTCAGGATTGAATGGCATTCCGCTCATTATTGGCGGTGGTGAAAGAGGTGTTGTGGCATCATGTTCCTATGAAGCTCGAACCTTTGGCGTGCGATCGGCAATGCCAATTAAGATGGCACTGCGCCTTTGCCCCCAAGCAAAAGTGATGAAAGGTGATATGGAACTATATTCTAAATTATCCCATGCTGTAACCGAAGTTATCGAAGAAAAAGCACCGGTTATGGAGAAAGCCAGTATCGACGAATTTTATCTTGATATCACCGGTATGGATAAATTTTACGGCTCCTACACATGGACCAATGAGCTTGCCCAGTCCGTTACAAAGGAGACAGGACTGCCGATAAGTTTTGCCTTGTCGGTCAATAAGACGGTATCAAAAATTGCTACCGGTGAAGGAAAACCCAAAGGAAATCTTGAGATACCGGAAAACATGGTAAAACCTTTTCTTAATCCGCTGTCTATAAAAAAAATACCAATGGTAGGCGATGCCACTTTTCAATTGCTATCCCGTATAGGTATAAGGAATATCCAGACACTTTCCGAAATGCCGGCCGATGTACTGCAGCAGATGATTGGCAAGAATGGCATCGAATTGTGGAAAAAAGCCAACGGTATAGACCACAATCCCGTTGAACCTTACACCGAGCGCAAATCTATTTCTACAGAGCATACTTTTTTACAGGATACGATTGATATTGAAAAGCTCAAAAGAGTACTTCAGGGAATGGTGGAAAAACTGGCTTTTCAGCTTCGTTCTGAAGGCTGGCTTACCTCAACAGTGGTCATTAAAATACGCTATGCAAATTTCGATACCGAAACCAAACAATGCAGAGTCCAATACACGTCCGCAGATCATATCCTGATAAAGAATGTAACGGACCTTTTCAGTAAACTCTACCAGCGCAGGATGCGCTTGCGCCTGATAGGAATTCGGTTCAGCGGTCTGGTAAGGGGTACTTATCAAATCAACATGTTTGAAGACACGGAAGAAATGATGTCTTTGTACCAGGCTATGGATAGAATGAAAACCCGGTACGGCTTTGATGCCGTAATGCGTGGAGGAGGCGCAACATTCAAACCCAACAACAAAGATGAAATATTAAAAAGAAAAAAATAAGCCATGTACCTCAACTGCCATTCATTTCACAGCCTTCGCTATGGCACTATACCGGTTGAAGAATTGGTACAGCTGGGGATTCAATTCAAAGCAGAATCTATGGCACTTACTGATATCAATACGGTAACAGGCATTTACGATTTTATTAAATTATGTCAGGCTGCATCTATAAAGCCCCTTATCGGAATTGAATTTCGCTGCCAGCATATATTGCGATATATTGGTCTTGCCCTAAACCGTGAAGGTTTAGGAGAAATGAACCGATTTTTGACAAAGCATAATTTTGAAGATTCAGCGCTTCCGGTTTTTGCGCCGACTTTTGAGAATGTTATAGTTATTTATCCTATCAGCAATGCCCCGGCTAACCTACGGGAAAACGAATACATCGGTATCAAGCCTAATGAGCTTCTTATATTATATAAAGAAAAATGGAAAAACAGGTTAGATAAAATGGTGATGCTGCATCCTATTACAATTAGGAATAAAAAAGAATATAACCTTCATAAAATATTACGTGCTGTCGATCTAAACGTGCTAGGGTCAAAATTAACTATGGAGAATTATTGCAGTGATTCAGAAACAATGTTGCCCCTTTCAGAATTATTGGAAAAATATATGCTCTATCCTACTATTATTAAGAATACCCAAAGCATAATTGGAAGGTGCAATTTTGAATATGAATTCGGTATACCGCGCAATAAAAAATATTTCACCAACAGCCGCGATGAGGATATGCAACGGTTGAGAGAACTCGCCCAGAAAGGAATGATCAAAAAATATGGTCCTGATAATATTATTGCAAAACAGCGTGTTGACAAAGAGCTAAAAGTCATTGAAGAATTGGAGTTCAGCGGTTATTTTCTCATAACATGGGATATTATTAGATATAGTATCAGTATGGGCTTTTTGCACATAGGAAGGGGCAGCGGAGCTAACAGCATTATCGCATATTGTCTGGGCATTACCGATATCTGCCCTATTGAACTGGATTTGTATTTTGAGCGCTTTCTGAATGTAAACCGAAAAAGCCCGCCAGATTTCGATATTGACTGGTCATGGAAAGAACGTGATATAATATTAGAATATATCTTCGACCGCTACGGAGTTGAGCATGTTGCTTTCTGCGGCACCAATGTTGAGTTTAAATATCGGTCAATATTCAGGGAAATTGGAAAAGTATTTGGACTTCCAAAAGAGGAACTTGATGCCTTGGCTAAAAACCCGTTAGAACTTCACGATAATAATAAGGTGGTGAGGATGGTTCAGGAATACGGAATGATGCTTGAAAAATATCCCAATCAGAGAAGTATGCATTCATGTGGGATTTTGATTTCTGAAGAACCTATTACAAATTTTACAGTGCTGGAAATGCCACCAAAAGGATTTCCAATCGCACTGTTCGATATGCATGTGGCAGAAGATATTGGTTTTGAGAAATTCGATATTTTGAGCCAGCGCGGTATAGGACATATTGATGATAGTGTCAAACTGATACGTAAGAACCGTGGTATAAATGTCGATATTAGGGATACATCGCTTTCTAAAGATGAGGCTTTATGCAATCAATATTTAGGTCGTGGTAAAACTATCGGCTGTTTTTATATTGAAAGTCCCGCAATGCGCGGGCTTCTCCGAAGACTACAATGTAATAACTATAAGATCCTTGTGGCCGCATCGTCTATTATTCGTCCTGGCGTTGCCCAAAGTGGAATGATGAAGGAATATATTTTCAGACACAACAACCCGACACAATTTGAATACTTCCATGAAGTATTTAAGGAGCAACTCGGTGAGACGTATGGCATAATGGTATATCAGGAAGACGTAATAAAGATTGCCCTGCATTATGGAGGACTTCCCGCTGCAGATGGGGATATATTGCGCAGGGCTATGAGCGGAAAAGGAAGGTCAAAATCCGCCCTTCAGAAAGTAAAAGATAACTTTTTTGAATGCTGTGAGCGTCAAGGTCATCCTTTTGAACTTAGCCAGGAAATTTATCGCCAGATCGAATCGTTTGCTGGATATTCTTTCTGCAAAGCGCACTCAGCATCGTATGCAGTAGAAAGCTATCAGAGCTTATACCTTAAAGTACATTATCCAATTGAATTTATGGTTGCGGTTATTAATAACCAAGGAGGTTTTTACAGAACTGAAGTGTATGTGCATGAAGCCCGGATGTCAGGTGCAGCTATACATAATCCATGTGTAAATAAAAGCGAATATGAAACTACACTTTATGGTGTCGATGTTTACCTTGGGCTTATGCATCTTGAAGGATTGGAAACAAAAATAGCGGGGCACATAGTTACCGAGCGTCAGTTAAATGGAGAATATAAATCACTGGAAGATTTTATAAATAGAGTACCGATTGGCATCGAAGGAATCCAAATATTAATATTTATTGGAGCATTCCGTTTTACGGGAAAAACAAAGAACCAGTTATTAGTCATTGCAAGGCTGATACTGGTTAATTTCAAACCTGAAAATCGCAGTTTGATGCTCCTTCAGGAACCGGTAAAGGAATACAATCTCCCGGTTTTAGAACGTTCAAGGTTTGAAGATGCTTTCGATGAAATTGAATTATTAAGCTTTCCCGTTTCCTGCACGCCGTTCGATCTGCTGCAAACAAAATTCCGAGGCAATGTAATGGCAAAAGACTTATTGCAACATCACAAAAAAACGGTAAAAATGCTGGCTTATTTGATCTCTCGAAAGCACGTTCCTACAAAGATGGGAGCAATGTTTTTCGGAACATGGATAGATGTTGAAGGAGAATTGTTTGATACGGCTCATTTTACTGGCAGTCTTAAAGAATATCCCTTTCAAGGAGGAGGGTGTTACCTGCTGTTAGGAAATGTGCAGGTCGATTATCACTTTCCTACGATAACAGTAACGAAGATGGCTAAAATGCCCTTTATACCAGATCCGAGGTATTCTGAAAGTAATGAAAAACAATATGATGCACATAGAAATATCCGCGAAGATATAAGCATGACCCAGAGAGCACCATACCCGCAGGAGCATGAAATAGGTCTGCCGCGACATAAAATGGGAAATGCCTGAAGATGATCAGTAAAAACCACGTAAAAATACTTGTTTTTACTTTTTGAGGTTTTTCCGTAAGGATATAGAAAAAATATTTTGTATGTTCGCTTCGGAAAAGTCTTACCTACTAGAAGCCAATTAGCTGCTTCATATCCACGCCAAGTGCGTCAGCAAGATGTGTGATATAGATTAGGGACGGACTAATCCTGCCGTTTTCAATACGGCTGATATAGGAGATATCCAAATCGCTGTCAATAGCAAGCTGGGCTTGAGTAAAGCCTTTGTCTTCGCGAATTTTCTTAAGGTTGGCTCCAAAATTTTGTAAATATTCTTTGTCTTTATCCCTCACAGGACAAAATTCAGAGTTCTAATAATAAATACTGTAGGACGTACGTCCAAGTTAGAAATAAAGTGAGAAATAATAATTTTTTAATAATCCGTAAGCTTATAACCTTTAGCGTTGTACTGTTTACTGTATATGTAAATGGTCAAACGATAATGACACCTGGTTTACCAGAAATCAAACCTCCAGTACCATCCCTATATCCTTCGGGTAGTTTTCTTGCACCTTCTGCGACTCAACTACCATCTACTGGTAATAATTATCAGCAACGACAGAACGAGCAGATCATGAATGAGGTAAAACAGCAGGAGAAACTTCGCGAGAATGCCATGAAAGAGGCAAGAGCCGATATCGCAGAAATGCGATCAGTCTTCCTGCGTTTTCTGGAAAGAAAGAAGCAAGCTTTTACAGGGAGGCTTTCGATAAAATTATTACAGATAGTACTTACTCCGTTAAAAACAATAATTTCCTTATCGAAAATGCTTTTTTTGAAAACAAGCTTGACAAAGATGAATTTGACAAGATCATAAGGAACAGTGGGGAGTTCCTGAAGGCGAAAATAAATGAATTAGGATATGACCCTAACAGTAATGCCGCTAAAAATTTTATGCTGTTCCAGTTCTTTTCCGGAACATTGCAACTTAAAAATTCAAAAGACAAGCACCTGCCATTCAAATATGACTTTGAGGATTATATGGGAGTGCAGGATTATTCCAAGATGTTTGTCACGAAATTATTAAGGACGGGTTCAGGGCAATGCCATTCCATGCCATTGTTGTACCTAATACTGGCTGAAGAAATTAGTGCGGAAGCCTATCTTGCGCTTTCTCCGAACCATTCCTATATTCGTTTTCCCGACGATAATGGAAAGTGGTACAATGTTGAGCTGACCAACGGGATGTTTTCGACTGAATCTTATATCTCTCAATCGGGTTATGTAAAATCAGAGGCATTGCAGAATAAAATCTACATGGAAAACCTTTCAAAAAAAGAACTCCTTTCACAACATTTAAGCGATTTGGCAGGAGGCTATATCTACAAGTTTGGGTATGATGAGTTTGCACAGCAGATTATAGATAAAGCCCTTCAATTGTACCCTAAAAGTATAAGTGCTAATTTGATTCAGGCTAATATTAATACTGTCCGCTTTGAAAATGTTATGAGCAGTCTGGGAATTAATCCACGTGACAATAAACAACTGCAAAATATCCGTAATTTCCCAAATGCTGTGGTATTGCTAAATCAAGTGAACACACAGTACGCCTTGATTGACAATTTAGGATATGAGCACATGCCGCCGGAAGCTTACCAACAGTGGCTGCAATTGATGAGAGGCGAAAAGCAAAAGGAAGAAAACAAAGCTATTGAAAAACAATTTAAAGGACTATTAGGCAAGCCGATAAAAACATTAAAAGATTGATGAAAAAATATTTATGCATAATTGCAAGCCTTGCAATGGCAATATCAGCAACGGCACAGGACAAGGCAAAACTTTATGAAGATAGTTTTACTATCCTTACAAGCATGGTTGCTGATGGAACGAAGTATAATTTTAAGGAGGCTGTATTTTCAGTCGAGAATGCCTATTTAGATGGAAAGCTTGACACAGTTTCAGCAAACAGGGAAATCAAGATGCTTAAGAATTTATGCAACTCATTGATTAAAGACAGATTCTTGGCCTATGTTGAAAGTGACAAGAAGGATGTAAACAAGTGGGCTTCTGTGTATCAGGTTATGTGCGATAGCATCCCGATTGTTATAGAAGACAAGCAGTATAAATATGTTCCTTTTGTCTACGACTTCAACGATGTATTTGGAAATCAGGACATCTCCAGTATGTTTGTATCGAAACTGCTTTATACCCGCAAAGGGAACTGCCATTCATTGCCCTATTTATATAAGATTTTATGTGAAGAATTGGGAACAACAGCACATCTGGCATTGGCACCCAACCACATATATATTAAACACCAGAGCAAGGCGAACGGATGGTATAATACTGAACTGACAAGCGGTATATTTCCTAATGATTCATGGCTAATGGCCTCTGGATTTGTTCATTTGGATGCCATAAAAAACGGCGTGTATATGAAAGCCCTGAATAACAATGAGAGTATTGCGCTGGTCATCATTGATTTAGCAAATGCCTATCAAAAATCCTTTCCTGAAAACGACGGAACTTTTCTTCTAAAATGTGCAGATGTTGCAATAAAGACATATCCAAATTTTGCCACAGCCCTAATCCTAAAGGCAGAACTTCACAAGAAGCTAGTTGAAAATGAGGCAGACACTAAAAAAGCAAATGCAGATTTCAAGCTATTGGAAAAAGAATATGCCCATATACACCAAATAGGCTACCGTTTCATGCCAGAAGAAATGTATCTGAACTGGCTCGTTTCATTAAAAACCGAAAGGGATAAGTACGAAAACAAAAAATTGAATACCTTTAACAAGCAATAAACTAACACTATGAGAAAACTCTATTTTTTAATTTTTCTCCTATCAGCAGCCGGAACCATGTCTGCCCAAGAGAAGCTATCCAAAGAAGAACAAGCCCGCAGGGAAAAGAATATTGAGGCTGCTAATCCTTTTAAGCAATTCGGTTATAAAGCAAAAGTGGCTACATTAAGCAAGGGCAAATATCTCGAAGTGCATGATCTTGACAGTATTGTAACAATTGGTTCAATTCGTTTCCATGTAGATAGAAAAGAAATTGTTGGCAATGCTACACCTGATACGATTAATGGAATGTATTCAAGGCCAATTGGCGATATGCCGAGCAGGTGGCTTTCTCCTGACCCACTAAGTGAGGAATTTTCAAGCTGGTCACCATACAATATGTGCTTTGATAATCCTATGAAATATGTTGATCCTGATGGGCGAGGCCCTTTAGATTGGATAAAGAATATCAGTACTGGAGGTTTTGAATGGAGAAACGAAGTGACATCAAGCAGTAATACTCCAAAGGGATATAGTTACGTTGGTAAAGAAGATAGCTCTATTATAAGCAATTTATTTAGTACTTCTAATTCCAGAAGTTCCGACTGGGATATGGGATTAGTTGGTGTAGATGATTTTGACAACGCTTATTCAGCCAAGGGCGCGGCATTTTATAATATGACCGCTAAAACAGAATTAAGTGTTTCTATTGCAGCGGATGTTAAAACTGAATATAATGAATCCGGCGGAATCAAATCAAAGGAATTTCAGGGTGTAACTATGTCAGCGGTAGTTTCTGGAAATGCCAATGCGCCATATCCCGGAGCTGAAATATCTCTAAGCAGTGAATCTATGACGTTACAAGGCAATAAAATGGGTGCCGCCGCAGCTAGTCCAAGTGGGAATATTGTACAGGGAGGTAACGTTCCATCTTTAACTTTTCAAAGCTCTTGGAATGCAAAATCAATACAAAGCAACTATGGTAATTCATTCAATCTTAATTTTAATTTTAAGGGGCAATATTCAAATGGGAATTTCCCAATGTCTGCACCTGGTCCCGCTGGTCTTATCGGAGTACCCAACTCAACAAGTGTAGGTACATCAATTAATTTTAATAATAAAAAACCAAAATAATAAAGCAATAAAAATTATATGAAACAGAGATTATTAATACTTACAATTATAATGATGCTTTTCTCATGTGTAAAAACAAAGGAAAGCATTAATAATGAAGACCTAAATCTTTTTCTATCTCAAAGCATTTCAAAATATTATGCTACGAAAGATCAAAAGCATTTGCTATTAGCCTATAATAAATTGCAGTATAATAAGGATTTTGTAGAAAACGGGTTGGTGGGTAAGAATTCATTGCCCATAATTTCACTATTGCTAAGCTTAAAAAAATACGATGAACTGGAAAAACTATTAGTTAATAATATAACTATTAATAAATACAATCGATTAAACACTTTAAATACTGTAAGGTTTTTAAAATTTAAAAGTAGTGATAGACCCAAAGCTGAGTCTTATATCAAACAAAGTATCGAAATGATAAAAGATACTGTTAATAAAGTTCCAAAGGACTCTTTACTATATGCGGACTATTTTTCAATGAGAATGTTTTTGGTAGGAAAAGAAAATACCTTAAAAGAAATTGATAGTATGAAGGCTGTAAATAAAAACTATTCAGAAATGTTCTATGAAAGTATTTTAAAAGATAATATTGAAAATTATCCAGGGGAGCAATAAGGAATAAGAATAAAAACAAGCTATGAAAAATGTACATCATATCATTATACTTCTGCTTATAACACCGCTTTCAAGTTGTCAAAGTAAGAGTGAACCAAAGAAAAATCTGGAAAAAGAAACAATTGCAGACAAACCCGAGTGCGAAATTATTTATACCAAGTATATTGAAAAAGCATCTAAGATGGAAAATGATAGTGCAATATACTTCCTAAATAAAAGTATAAGCTGCGATCCAGCTAATAATAATTATAAATTTAGCAAAGCACAATTTTTCGTTGATAATCAAAAGTACCAAGAGGCACTTAATCAGCTAAACGAGATTAAAATTGATTCAATTGATCCGTCACTGAAGCTTTTTAGTAGTGTACTAAAATTAAAACTTAATAATGATGATGCAGATAAAGACTTACGTGAGGTCTATACTAAAATAGCAAAAATTAAGAAACCAACTTCCAGCAATATTTTTTATAAGCTAGCATTGGAGAATTATTTTAAAGATAAAAATTATGCGTTGGAACAGCTTAAATTTTACAAAAAACAATATGCATCAGATTATGACAAACAAAATTTAGATGCACTGGAAAATTATATTGTTACAGATGATAAAAGAAATGTTCTTTTTAAAATTTTCAATATTCGATAGCGTAATTAATAAGAATGAAGAAGATAATCGTAATCTGTTTTTTGCTCCTGAGCTCAAAAAATCTTGTAGCACAGGAAATAAAAAATCTAAGCTTTATTTTAGTTGTAGATGATGAAATCATAAGCACAAAATCAAAACTAACTTTTATAATCTCGACAGACACATCAACAGAAAATCTGCCAGCTCAATATTATCCAGGGACTTTGTCTTTGAGTAAACTTGATTACGAAAAATTAATTTCGCCAGCGACGAAGACTATTTATTTAAAGTACCATGACACAGTTTATGTAGATGGTAAGGCCACTTATTATGATTTCGAAATTGAATATCAAAAAGCATGGTTGCAGGATCTTTATAATATCCTTAGGATTTATGACCTGAATAGTAAAAAAAATAAGAAAAAATTCGACCCTTTATCTTCAACTAAAAATTACACTTTTGAACTTACGAGCTCAAATACAACTTTTTTAAGGATTAGAAAAAAATAACGCGAAGGACATTGTGTTTGTTTCTTTCGTCAGTAGATAAATAATTCTACTGCTCACTTATCATTGTTATCCCCATCCATAAGTTTTTGAATATCCTCATAGCGATAGTACATAAGTCCACCAATTTTATTATAAGGAAGGGTGCCATTTATTCGTAGGTTTTGCAAAGTCCCCGCTGAAATATTTAGAAGTTTACGAACTTCATAACTTTTGAGCCATACCCGCGTTTCCTGACCTGGTTTGCGAGGATATTGCTGGTATCTTCGAATTTCTTCTAAAAGTTCTTTTTTAAATTTATCAAGGTCATCCCTGGTAATAAGATCTACATTCATAATTCTTACTTTTACATTGAACAATATCTAACTTAGAGTTTGGTAGTCTTTACAAACCATTACAAAGTAAACTTATCAGGGGGTATAAGATAATAAACTGTCGCTGTTTGGCTGATTGTGGCTCTCTTTTACCAAAAAAATGCGTTGTTATCATATAAACAAAAGGTGGTCTATATAGACCACCTTTTAAATTACTATCTTTTTTTGATTGTCTTATGCGTCAGCAGACATTCGTTGTTTAAGATTATGCATATCTTCACTAAGCTTAGACTCTACAACCTTTGCATATATCTGAGTAGTCCGGATACTGGTATGGCCGAGCATTTTTGAGACGCTTTCTATTGGTACCCCATTGCTTAGTGTAACAGTAGTTGCAAAAGTATGACGTGCTATATGAAATGTCAACGTCTTGGTTATCCCACAGATGTCAGCGATTTCTTTCAGGTAGCCATTCATTCGCTGATTTGAAATTACAGGAAAGACTGTGCCGTTATTCAGCGCCCTTGGATCATCTCTATATTTCTCCATCAATTCTATTGCCTGGGGCAATAACGGTACACGTACACCTGTATCTGTCTTAGCCCTGCTTGTAGATATCCAAAGTCCGTCATCTATACCTGTAATAATCTTATTTGGGCTTAGCTCTGCCAGTTCAATATAGGACAGACCCGTATAGCAGCTGAACATGAACATATCCCGAACATGCCTCAGCCGTTCGATAGTAAACTCTTTGTTTTCTAATGCTGTAAGCTCTTTGCTGTTTAAGGATTCACGTTCCACCTTGTCAAAATGTTTTTTGAAGCTTGCGAAAGGATCTTTAGCCAGCCAATCCAGTTTAACAGCCATATTTATCATTTTGCGCAGCCTTTCAATATGCTTCATGATTCCGTTATTGTTCAGTGGTTTTTGGTGGTCCTTGGGAACATAATTAAAAAGGTAGCGTTCAAAGTCCAGAATAAATTTATACGTAAGCTGTGAAAGGATTAAGTCATTCCTGTAATATTTCTCTCTTAGGAATTTTTCGATATACCGCTGTGTTGTGTAGTAGTTTTTCATGGTTCCGGGAGCCAATTTAATTTCCTGTTGCTCATTATGATATTCAATCAGTGATACCAATGTAGGTAATAAGTGATCAGTGCCCAATACCTTATCGCGAATTGCCGGGCCGTCTATCGCATCATCACTCAGTACCATCTGCTGATACGTATTTATGATTTTTGCCTTGAACTGATTAAGGTACATGTTGAGTTCAACTGTTTCTTTACGGCTTCCCTTTGCCATGCCTTTTCTTTCATCCCATTCATTTGCGTTCACAGAACGCTTTACGGAAATCTCAGTGCGTTTTCCATTTACAGTAACCCTGGCGCATATCGGCGCCTTGCCTTGCATGGAAGTTTTTTGTGCCTTTAAATAAAAGAGCACCCCAAATGTTGTAGTAGCTGTTTTCATATCTCAAAAATTTAATGTTCAGATCATTTGCACATTAAATGGGTCTCAGAAAAGCTGGATTTCTGCTGAAAAACCGGCATACTCAGAGAAGCATCAAATGTTAAAATTTGAGCACAACAGACTGAAAACGATGGTATTAAAATGATTTTTGGGACCTACAAGTTAAAAAAAGAAAAGGGGTAGCCGAATAGGTCCCATTTTCTTTGATATAACGTGAACATTTTGGAGTTGAATAAAATAGAAAAACCCCTTAAATCATACGATTTAAGGGGTTTTGACTGCCTTTGTAAGGCGTTAGTGTCGGGGTGGCAGGATTCGAACCTGCGGCCTCCTGCTCCCAAAGCAGGCGCGATAACCGGGCTACGCTACACCCCGTAAGCGGGTGCAAATATATAACTATTTTTTGCTTATCCAAAACAATTTGAGAAATAAGAACTATTTTAATTTCAAATGCTGAATTTGAAAAATCCTGAAAAGCCTGCCAATACTTTTTTTATTAAAATCAAATTTCACTTATGACACTTTTTAAGGTCAGATTAACTATTATCCGCATGACTTTTTTATAGCTGTATTCTGTGAAAAACCAAAAACACATTCCATCAAACACCCACCAAACAACGGTTAACCTAAGTTTCTTAAATGTTAACAAAATAGATTTTCAAAAACCATAAATAATTGTATTTTTACGGTTCAAAATTCAGAAAATAAATGGGCAAAATCATTGCGATTGCTAATCAAAAAGGAGGCGTTGGAAAGACTACTACATCAGTAAACCTTGCGGCCTCATTAGGTGTTTTAGAGAAAAAAGTATTACTGATAGACGCTGATCCTCAGGCGAATGCTACATCAGGTCTTGGGATTGATGTAGAATCTGTAGAAATTGGTACCTATCAGATACTGGAACACAGCCACACCCCTAAAGAAACAATTATAAAATGTTCAGCTGTAAATGTTGATGTGATACCTGCTCACATTGACCTTGTTGCCATCGAAATCGAATTGGTTGATAAAGAAAACAGAGAATATATGCTTAAAAAAGCATTGGAAAGTGTGAAAGACGAATATGATTATATCATTATAGACTGTGCTCCTTCTTTGGGACTATTAACGCTGAATGCTTTAACAGCGGCTGATTCTGTAGTTATTCCGATTCAGTGTGAGTATTTTGCACTTGAAGGATTAGGAAAACTACTGAATACCATAAAAAGTATCCAGAAAATTCACAACCCGGATCTTGACATCGAAGGATTGTTATTAACCATGTACGATTCGAGATTGCGTTTATCCAATCAGGTTGTGGAAGAGGTTCAAAAACACTTTAACGATATGGTTTTTGATACCGTTATTCAGCGAAATGTAAAATTAAGTGAGGCTCCAAGTTTTGGCGAAAGCATCATTAATTACGACGCAACCAGCAAAGGGGCCGTTAATTACATTAATTTAGCTCAGGAAATTATAAAGAAAAACAGTAAATAGTTTTTATGACAAAAGCAATTAAAAAACAAGCCTTAGGAAGAGGATTATCAGCATTATTAAAAGATCCGGAAAACGACATTACCTCAGTAGAAGACAAAAATGCTGACAAAGTTGTTGGAAATATTATAGAGCTTGAAATAAGTGCTATCGAAATAAATCCGTTTCAGCCCAGAAGCAATTTTAATGAAGAATCGTTACGCGAATTAGCCACGTCTATTAAGGAATTGGGCGTAATTCAACCTATTACTGTTCGAAAATTAGACTTCAATAAATACCAGTTAATTTCGGGAGAGCGTCGTTTACGTGCTTCAACACTGGTAGGTTTAACCACAGTTCCTGCCTATATCCGTATTGCCAATGACAACGAGTCACTGGTTATGGCCCTGGTGGAGAACATCCAGCGTCACGACCTGGATCCAATCGAAATCGCACTTTCGTACCAGCGTCTGATTGATGAAATTCAACTGACCCAGGAACAAATGAGCGAGCGTGTGGGTAAAAAACGTTCTACAATTGCCAATTATCTGCGTCTTTTAAAATTAGATCCGATTATCCAGACGGGTATTCGTGACGGTTTTATCAGCATGGGCCACGGAAGGGCAATCATTAATATTGAAGACTTAGATGTGCAGACAGACATCTACCAGAAAATAGTAAGCCAGAACTTATCGGTTCGTGAGACCGAAGCTTTGGTAAAAAACTATCATGAAGGCGAAAAACCAAAAGCAGAAGGAAAAGCAAAATCAGAATCTTCTTTTGAAATTGAAGAAATCAAAAAAAGCACCTTCAACGAATATTTTGGTGCGAAAGTTGATATAAAAGTCGCCGGCAACGGTAAAGGAAAAATTACAATTCCTTTTAATTCTGAAGCCGACTTTAACAGAATTATAAAATTAATAAACGGATAGTGAATAAAATTGTCCCCATAAGTCTATTGTTCTTTCTCATAGGAACCGTTTCTCTTTTTGCCCAGGCAAAAGAAGAGACGGTTTTAGTCGCTAAAGACACTACTAAGTTAGAGGAAATAGATCCGCTTACACCGGCAAAAGCAGCATTTTACTCTGCCATTTTACCGGGTCTTGGTCAGGCTTACAATAAAAAATACTGGAAAATTCCATTAGTCTACGGAGCAATCGGAACCAGTTTATACTTTTACCTTGACAATAATAAAAAATACAATAATTATCGCGATGCCTACAAAAAAAGACTTGAAGGCCTTCCTGACGATTATCAGTTTTTAGATGACAGCAGGCTTATTGCGGGTCAGAAATTCTACCAGAGAAACAGGGATTTATCAGCTTTATTTGTGGTAGGGTTTTATGTTTTAAACATCATTGATGCCAATGTTGACGCAGCTTTAATTCAATTCAACGTCAACGAAAGACTATCACTTCGTCCGGAAATTTACCCTGATGATATGACATTAAGACCCAATGTCGGGCTAACTTTTAATTACCACTTTTAAATAGAGCTGCTTTCTATTTAAATTCAAAAAATACACAAATGAAAATTGCGCTTTTAGGATACGGAAAAATGGGCAAAGTAATCGAAAGAATTGCTTTAGAAAGAGGCCATGAAATTGTTTTAAAAAAAGACGAATCCAACACATACGACGGACTCTCGACTGCTGATGTTGCTATCGATTTTAGTGTTCCAACCGCTGCCGTAGCTAATATTTCAAATTGCTTTCATGCAAATGTTCCAGTAGTATCAGGTACAACCGGCTGGCTGGAACATTATGAGGAAATGGCAGCCCTTTGCAACGAAAAGCAAGGAGGATTTATTTCCAGTTCTAATTTTAGTTTAGGCGTGAATATTTTCTTTGAACTGAACGAATATTTAGCCAAAATCATGTCTCAGTTCGACTCCTACAAAGTAACGATGGAGGAAATTCATCATACCCAGAAATTAGACGCACCAAGCGGAACTGCCATTTCATTAGCCAAAGGGGTTATTGAAAACAGCAAGTATGCCAACTGGACTTTAGAAGATGCAAAAACGAATGAGATTCATATAGAAGCAAAAAGAATTGGAGATGTTCCCGGAACCCATACGGTGACTTATGATTCGATTGTTGACAGTATCGAATTAAAACATACCGCTCACAACCGTGAAGGTTTTGCTCTTGGAGCCGTTATAGCAGCGGAATGGCTGGCAGGCAAAAAGGGAATATATACGATGAAGGATGTTTTGAATCTGGAATCTAAATAAGACTAATTTAAAGTTTAAGGCATAAATTTAAACAACCTGAAACTTGACACATAAAACTAAAAAACTATGACACTATATCTTTGGTTTGTTTTTTTCCTGGCAGTACAAATTATTCATTTCTTAGGAACATGGAAATTATATCAGGCAGCAGGAAGAAAAAGTTGGGAAGCCGCAGTTCCTGTATACAATTCAATCGTTTTAATGAAAATCATTGGAAGGCCGACGTGGTGGACGTTGTTGCTTTTCATTCCGATTATTAACCTGATTATGTTTCCGGTGGTCTGGGTAGAAACTTTAAGAACCTTCGGAAAGAAATCATCTTTGGATACCTTTTTAGGAATTTTCACTTTCGGATTTTACATTTACTATGTAAACTATACCCAGAAATTAGAATACAATGCGAACCGAAAATTAACGCCTGAAAACAAAACTGCTGATACCGTAAGCTCCTTACTTTTTGCTATCATCGTAGCCACATTAGTGCACACCTATGTCGTACAGCCCTATACAATTCCGACTTCTTCCTTAGAGAAATCATTATTGATTGGTGACTTTTTGTTTGTGAGTAAACTTAATTACGGACCGCGAGTTCCGATGACGACAGTAGCGTTGCCAATGGTTCACGACTCTATCCCGTTTTTAAAACGAAAATCGTACTTAAAATGGCCACAATTACCTTATTTCAGACTACCTGCTTTTGAAAAAATCAAAAGAACCGATATTGTAGTTTTTAACTGGCCTGTGGATACCGTACATTATTTCTACGAACCAAAAGGAAGACCCGGTGTTATAAAACCAATCGATAAAAAATCGAATTACGTAAAAAGATGCGTTGGTATTCCCGGAGACAGCCTGTCTATAAAAGATGGTTTTGTTTTCATTAACGGAAAAAAATTAGTTTTGCCTGAAAGAGCTAAACCGCAGTATTCGTATGCAGTTGCGCTTGATGGAAAAACACCTATTGATTTTGAAACATTATTAAGAGAGCTTGATATTACGGATCGCGCCGGTTTCAAAAGCGAAAAAAGAGATACCATTTATTTTGCAGCTTTAACAGAAGCCAGCGTCGAAAGACTAAAAAACACACCTGGAGTTACCGACGTAAGAAGAGAAATCTCCAAAGGAAATGACGATGCCATTTTCCCTCACATCAACAAATGGAATCAGGATAATTTCGGACCAATATACATTCCGGAAGCTGGGAAAACGGTTGCCTTAAACAATGTATCGTTACCTTTTTACAAAGAAATCATCACGAATTACGAAGGAAATACTTTGCAAATAGACGGTTCCCATTATTTAATCAACGGAAAACCTGCCACAACGTACACCTTTAAGCAAAACTATTACTGGATGATGGGAGACAACCGTCACAACTCTGAAGACAGCCGTTATTGGGGTTACGTTCCTGAAAATCATATTGTAGGAAAGCCTGTTTTCATCTGGCTGAGCTGGGACACTAACGGAAAAGGAATCAATAAAATTCGCTGGAGCAGGGTCTTCACCACTGTTGACGGCGAGGGACAACCTCAGTCTTACTTTAAATACTTCTTAATTTTTCTTGCCCTTTATTTCGTTGGAGAATTCTTCTGGAGAAAAAGAAAAGAAAACAAAGCATAAAATAAAGTTTTTTTAGTTTCAGGTTTCAAGTTTAAAGTTCTGCGCGAACGTGAAACTTGAAACCTGAAACTTTTAACACAAAACCAATCAAACATGAACTCCTTGTTACTTCCTACCTATTTTCCGTCAATCAGTCACTTTGCAGTGATGGCCCAATCTGAAAATATTACTTTTGAAATGGAAGATAATTTTCAGAAACAGACGAACAGAAACCGTACTTATATCTATAGCCCAAACGGAATTCAGTTATTGAATATCCCTGTCAAACATTCGAAAGAACTGCATCAGAAAACAAAAGAGGTACGAATTGAAAATGAATTTGACTGGCGAAAGCAACACTTCAAATCTTTAGAAGCCGCGTATAGAAGCTCTCCATTTTTTGAGTTTTTTGAAGAGGATATTCGCCCTGTTTTCAAAAAAGAACATACCTTTTTAATGGATCTCAACCTGGAAGTTTTAGAAATCCTGACGAAATGTCTTAGAATGAAATTAGAGTTTGGAAAAACTACGGAATACTTTCATGAAGTCGAAAACATTACCGATTACAGGTATTTGGTAAACGGAAAAAAAGACGCTAATTCATTCGAAAAATATACCCAGGTATTTGACGACAAACATGGCTTTATAAACAATCTGAGCGTACTGGATTTACTTTTTAATGAAGGTAAATTTGCCATGGATTATTTAAAAACCCAAAAAATAATCTAATATTCCACGGAGTTTTTTGGAATTTGGAATTTAAAAAATTGGAAATTTATTCCATTGAAAGCCTTGCCATGATCGGATAATGATCGGAGTTCTCGAAATCAGAGAAACTCTGAAATTGTTTTACCTTCATCTTACTGTCCGTAAAAATATAATCGATTCGGGCCGGATAATAGCGAAATTTATACGTGGCGCCGAAACCTTCCCCGGCTTCTTCAAAAGTATCTTTCAGCTTTCCTTTGATATTTCTGTACACATAAGAAAAAGGACTATTATTCATATCGCCGCAAATAATAATAGGCGTTTTACATTGTTTGATATTCTCCTTAAAAATTTCTGCCTGCTCCTGCTGCTGTCTGAAGCCCTTGCTGATCCGGCCGTAAATCAACTGTGATTTCCGTTGGTTTACATTGTCGATATTATCCGAAATATCGTTAACATCCGGAGAAATCTTAATCGACTGCAGATGCATGTTGTATACCCGTATTACATCCTTACCACGTTTTATATCGGCATAGATTACGTTATTGTCTGATTTGGGAAAAATAATACTCCCCTGATACAGGATTGGAAATTTGGAGAAAATAGCCTGCCCTGTTTTGATCTGATTTCCGTCTATGAAAATATAGCGATGCGGATACACTTTCAAGTCA
Organism: Flavobacterium cupreum; assembly: GCF_003996965.1. GTDB lineage: Bacteria > Bacteroidota > Bacteroidia > Flavobacteriales > Flavobacteriaceae > Flavobacterium > Flavobacterium cupreum. The sequence continues at coordinate 88,019 of NZ_QWDM01000006.1, forward strand.
ATATGGGCAGAATTGGAATATTCCTGAATACATAAGATATCAGGATCTTTTTCGTCTATAAATGTTTTAATATTCGAGGGGATATCATCGCGGTCCAGCCATTTAAACACATTAAAAAGACGGACATTATAACTCATTACAGAAAAGTCCTTTTCGTCTTCAACATATTCTTTGGCAGAAAATTTATAAAATTTATTAATGAAAGTAATTCCGGTCAGCAGTACCAGACCAGATAAAATAAGACGTTTTTTGAACTGGATTCCCCAATAGAGGAAGAACAAGCCATTCATCACAAAAAAGGCCGGCATAAACAGCGTAAGCACCGACAAAAGCGGAAAGCTCTTGGGTGCGAGAAAAGGCAAAACATAGATACTAAATGTTACTACAGTAAGTACTATATTCAAAAAGAACATCAGTTTATTAAACCACGACAGGTTTTGCATGCTTTCTTTATTACAAGGATTATTTTCCTGCTTTGAATAAAAATTCTTTTTCTTCTTTGGTCAGACAATCATAGCCGGACTGGCTGATTTTATCCAAAATTTCATCAATTTGTTGTTGCGTTTTATCTTTCGTAACAATTCTTGAAATTGGTTTTTCTGTAGGTTTTTTATAATTCTTATGTACAGTCCTGAAGGGGGTTGCAGGTGATTTTCTGAACAAATTGGTAAAAAAGTCCAATGTTCTGGAGATCACTATGCTCAGGTCAGTCCCATTTTGAAGCAATTTAATAAAAATAAATCCAAAAACAGCACCCGCCAGGTGCGAAATGTGTCCGCCCATATTACCCAGGCGCAACTGCATTAAATCTAAAATTAAAATCACGGCGGTAATATGCCATAATTTTACATTTCCAATCAGTAACAAACGAACATTCATCAGCGGCTGATAGGTTGTTGTTGCCACCAAAATAGCCATAATAGCAGCCGAAGCACCAACTATAGAAGCTGAATAATTTAAAAAATAATAGGTCAGCACAAAAACGATTCCGGAAAAAACAGCACTTAGAATGTACAATCCCAAATATTGTTTTTGTGTAAAGAAGGTTAAAAACAGTGAACTTGCAAAATTCAAAACCATCATATTAAACAACAGATGCAAAAATCCATCGTGAAAAAAGGCATAGGTCAGAAATGTCCAGGGTTTAAACAAAAATACTTCAGGATCTGATGATAAAGCCAGCCAGCCCGGAAAAGCAAACTGTCCGACTGAATATTGATAAAAGAACACTAATGAAATCAGAAAACAGGCAATGTTCCAGTAAATAACACGCATGGCAATGCCTCCTAATCTATACTGCAATTTTAAATCATCGAGAATATTCATAAAAGCTTTTTTAAGTTTCTAGTATTGATCTTAAAATTAAAAATTAATTCCAACGATTGCTATTAAACTGATTCTTTTTCCAGTACAGCATCATTAAAAACCCCGTTAATGCTCCGCCTAAGTGGGCAAAATGGGCAACACCTGTACCGCCGCTGCCAAATAAAGAATTACCTCTGAAACCTAAAAACAAATCAATTGCTAAAATTACCGGAACAAAATATTTTGCTTTGATTGGAACCGGAATAAACATTAATGCCAGCTCCGCATTAGGAAACATAAAGGCAAAAGCTGTTAACAAACCATAAATTGCTCCTGAGGCACCTACAACAGTTCCTATGTAAGCTCCGGTAAAACTTTCAAATTGCGAAACCGTTAGCAATTCCTGCCATCTGGTATCGATTTTACCTTCATTGAGAATTTGCAAAATATCTGCTTTATTGAAACCATTAGCTGTCAGCGTATTGATACTGTCCTGAAAAAAATAATAATTTACACCAGTATGCAGTAGTGCAGCTCCCAGTCCGCAAGAGATATAAAAGAAAAGGAATTTTTTACCGCCCCAAAAATGCTCTAATGCAGATCCGAAAGATACCATGGCAAACATATTAAATGCGATGTGCAGGATTCCGCCATGCATAAACATATGTGTGATAGGCTGCCAGGCTTTAAAGCTTGGGTTTTCCGGAAAAAACATCGCGAAATATTCATAAGAAACAGGCACTAATTGCGAACCAATAAAAAAGATAATATTGATTATCAGCAATTGTTTTACTACAGGAGTCATGTTCATCATAAGGCAAACTTTTTATCTATATCTTCCACACGCATCGTGATGAAAGTCGGTTTTTGAAAAGGTGAAATATTGGGATCTTTACAGGCAAATAATCCGTTTACTAAATTATCCTGTTCTTTTTCGGTTAAATAAGATCCGGTTTTAACCGCTAAACTTTTGGCCATCGATTTGGCTATGGTATCGTTTTGGCTGTAACTGCTTGCCGGAATTCCGTCCTGCAGATCACTTAATAATTGTTCGATTACCATTGAAACTTCGCTTTCTGTAATATTGACAGGAATCCCTGAAATCACAATATGATCGGTTTGGGCTTCATCGAAAACAAAACCTGTCGTTTCTAATGAAGGTTTCAATTCTTCAATTAATGTCATTTCATCTGAAGAATAGAACAAATTCAAAGGAAACAGCAATTGCTGACTTGAAGCCTGATTGACAGTCATATTCAACAGAAACTGCTCGTATAAAATACGCTGATGTGCCCGTTGCTGGTCCACAATCACCATTCCGGATTTTATGGGTGAAACAATATATTTTTTATGGATCTGATAGGTTTTCTGAATGGCCTGCTCTACATCCTCATCGTTAAATAAAGACGACGTAACTTCTTCATTTTCGAATGTAAAAGGAGCACTTTCGATACTTTCTGTTTCTGTTTCCAAACCCACATACAGACTTTCCCAACTGGCTGTTGGTTCCACTCTTTTGGAATATCCGGAATACGAACCTGAGCCCGAGCCGGAACTACCTGCATAACCTGATCCTGAACCGGATTTAGAATAATGCTGGTTGGTTTTGTCGTCCGTGAATGGATTAAAGGTTCCATCTACCTGAATCGTTGGCGTTTCGCCTTCTAAATCTTTATAATGATACGGTGTGTCTAAATTGGCATCACGATCAAAATCAAGAACAGGAGCCACATTAAACTGACCCAAACTGTGTTTGATCGAAGCTCTTAAAATAGCGTATAAAGCCTGTTCATCGTCAAACTTGATTTCCGTCTTAGTCGGATGAATATTGATATCAATTGTATTTGGCGGTACTTGCAGGAAAAGGAAATAACTCGGTTGTGAACCATCTTTTAAAAGTCCGTCATAAGCTGCCATTACGGCGTGGTGCAAATAACCGCTTTTAATAAACCGGTCGTTTACAAAAAAAAACTGCTCTCCCCTGTTTTTCTTGGCGAATTCAGGTTTGCAGACAAATCCCTGCACGTTTATGATTTCGGTTTCTTCGTTTACGGGAACTAATTTCTCATTGGTTTTTCCGGACATAATCCCAACAATTCTCTGACGGTACCCCGCAGCAGGCAAATTGTACATTTCACTTCCGTTATGATAAAAAGTAAAATGAATATTGGGATGCGCCAACGCTACACGCTGAAATTCATCCATGACGTGGCGAAATTCCACCGTATCGGATTTTAAGAAGTTACGGCGTGCCGGAATATTAAAAAACAGATTTTTAACCGCAAATGAAGTCCCTTTGGGTAAAACGGCCACTTCCTGAGAGATAAATTTACTGCCTTCAATGACGATATGCGTCCCCAGTTCTTCCTGGTCCTGTTTTGTTTTCATTTCCATGTGGGCAATTGCAGCGATAGAAGCCAGTGCCTCACCACGAAAGCCTTTGGTGTGAAGCGAGAACAAATCTTCTGCCTGACGTATTTTTGAGGTAGCATGACGTGCAAAGCACAAACGCGCATCGGTCACACTCATTCCTGCCCCATTATCAATCACCTGAACCAACGATTTTCCGGCATCTTTGATAATCAATTTAATGTCGGTTGCTTTGGCGTCAACAGCGTTTTCTAACAACTCTTTTACAACCGAAGCAGGTCTTTGAACTACCTCTCCGGCGGCAATCTGATTAGCAACGTGATCAGGAAGTAATTGAATAATACTTGACATTTAAAATTTTAGATTGTGGATTAACGATTTAAGATTTTGATTTAAAATCTAAACCAAGGTGTACAAATTTAATGAATTTCCGTTGGCTTTTTAAATAAGTGGTATCATAAAAAAAACAAAAAACCTATACTATTTTTACACAGTACAGGTTTTAGTATTTTTAAAACGATTGTGTTTTATTCTTTCTCGATTTTTATCGGCGTCTCTTCGATTTGAATCGCTCCTGAAGCCAATAAAGGCTGGTGAAAAGGATGTGACATAGAAGCCTGTTGACGGATATAAGCCATTTTTATAGCTGCAATTGCCGCTTCAGTTCCTTTATTTCCGTGAATTCCACCGCTTCTGTCGATAGACTGCTGCATGTTATTGTCTGTTAAAACACAAAAAATAACCGGAATATCCGTTTGTACATTCAAATCCTTAATTCCCTGCGTAACACCTTCGCATACAAAGTCAAAATGTTTCGTTTGTCCCTGAATGACACATCCAATGACAATAACGGCATCTACATTTTGAGTCTGCAGCATTTTTTTTGCACCATAAATAAGCTCAAAGCTTCCCGGTACATTCCAACGGATAATTTGCTGAGCGGGAACTTCATTATCAATCAATGCCTCAAATGCACCATTGTAAAGTCCTTCAGTTATAGTTTCATTCCACTCAGAAACAACAATCCCAAATCGAAAGTCTTTCGCATTTGGGATCGTGTTTTTATCGTATTCTGATAAATTTTTATTTTCGGTAGCCATCTTTATATTTTAGATTTTAGATTTTAGACTTAAGATTTCAGATTCTGAAATACAAATCTACAATCTTAAATCTAAATTCTGCAATAAATTATTGCGCTAATCCAATCAATACATCAACAGAAGCAGCTTCCGGAGTTGCATCGAAGTTTTCTTTAATATCTGTAAAGTATTTTAAAGCATCCTCTTTCTGACCTAAAGCCAAAGCTGTTTTACCTGCTTTAAGCAGAAAACGAGGTGTTGTAAAATCGTTTTTGTTAGATTCAGCCGCTTTTACATAATAGTCTAAAGCTTCTTTTTGTTGGTTTTTCTGAGAGTAAGCATCTCCGATTGCACCTTTTGCCAAAGCACTTAAGATTAAATCCTCAGATTTGAATTCACCTAAGTATTTAATAGCATCATCGAATTTACCTGTATTCAGATACGCCATACCCGCATAGTAATTTGCCAGGTTTCCGGCATCAGTTCCGGAATATTCGTCAGCAATTTTAAGGAATCCGAATTTACCTTCAGAACCATTCAAAGCCAATTTGTATAAAGAATCGCTTGCTACACCATCAGTCGCCTTTTGGAAATTTTGTTGTGCAACAAACATTTCGTTTGCAGCTTCGTCTTGTTTCGGAGCTTCGATAAATTTTTGGTAAGCCAAGTATCCAATAGTGGCAACTGCAATACCAGCAACTAAACCAATAATGATTTTTTGATTTTTAGCAACCCAATCCTCCGTTTTAGAAGCAGTCTCATCTAATTTTGAAAAAACACCAGCTGTTGTGCTGTCTTTTTCGTCAATGATTACCTGTTGTTCTTCATTTACTTCTTTAACTTCCTTTTCTTTTGGTGCTTTATATCCTCTTTTATTGTAAGTAGCCATTTAAAATTAATTTAGTGAACGGCAAAAATAAAATTTTTATTGAAACTGAGGTAAAAAAAATCAATTTTATCACTATTTTAAAAAAAATAATTTCAACAATCGTAACTGCTTTCCCTTCAATGGCAAAATAATTCATCCTGAAAAGCTTCAAAAGCCTTTTATATCGATAATTTTCGATAATTTGCACCCTCAAATTTTTGTTGTTCAAAACACGACTTTTCCTGAGCTGCGGGTATCATTTTAGCCACAGATTTTACAGATTCTCACAGATTAGAGCACTATTTTTAAAGAAATCCTTTGAAAATCCTTCGATCTGTGTCGTAAAAATTGAATCTCCGGAAGAACTCCTGTTCAAAACAGCAGATTTTATCCTTAAAAATGCATTTAAACAAAATTTCTTTATTCAATTATAAAAATTTCTCCGAAGCCAGTTTTGATTTCGACAACAAGATCAATTGTTTTGTCGGGAAAAACGGAATAGGAAAAACTAACGTGCTGGATGCCATTTATCATTTGGCTTATGGAAAAAGCTATTTCAATCCGCTGGCCGTTCAGAACATCAAACATGGCGAAGAGTTTTTTGTAATTGATGCCGAACTGGAAAAAAATGACAGAACCGAACAAATTGTCTGCAGTTTAAAAAAAGGACAGAAAAAAATCTTAAAAAGAAACGGCAAAGCTTACGATAAATTCTCCGATCATATTGGGTTTATTCCATTAGTGATTATTTCTCCTGCCGACCGCGACCTGATTGTGGAAGGAAGCGAGACAAGACGTAAATTTATGGACAGTGTGATTTCGCAATTAGACCATACGTATTTGCATCAGCTCATTCATTATCAGAAAATCATTGTGCAGCGAAATGCCCTTCTGAAATATTTTGCCCTGAATCATGTTTTTGATAACGATACCTTATCTATATATAATGAGCAACTGGATGCTTTTGGAAAATCTATTTTTGAAAAGCGAAAAGATTTCCTCGAACAGTTTATACCTATATTTAAGAAACACCATCAGGCGATAACCGGCTCTGAAGAATCCGTACAGCTGGTGTATGAAAGTCATTTATTCGAAAAAGACTTACTGACGCTTTTACAGGAAACAATTAATAAGGATCGCGCGCTGCATTATACCAGTTCAGGAATTCACAAGGATGATCTGTCTTTTGAAATTGACGGTTATCCGATAAAGAAATTCGGCTCGCAAGGCCAGCAAAAGTCATTTCTGATTGCCCTGAAACTGGCTCAGTTTGAATTTCTGAAAAAACAAAGCGGCGTAAAACCGCTGCTGCTTTTTGATGATATTTTTGACAAATTAGACGAAAGCCGGGTGGCGAAAATTATCGAAATGGTAAATAGTGATACGTTTGGGCAGCTTTTTATTTCAGACACCCATCCGGATCGTACCGAAGCGATTGTAAAATCGACCCATCAGAGTTATAAAATCTTTAATCTGTAAGAAGCTTTTTGCCACGAATTCCACAAATTTTCACTAATCGTCCTAATCTGCAACAATTATTAGCCACAGGTTTGAAGACTTTGTAAAAGCCGGACGACTAAAAAAACTTTTAAAATTCGTGCTAATCCTTGAAATTCGCGGCGAACTTTACAACCACTATGAGGGAGAAGTATTAAATTAGCCAAAACAAATAACTGTCATAAATATCCAATATGCTAACGAAAGAATCATTGCAATTTTTAGACGACTTAAAAGCCAATAACAACAGAGACTGGTTTCAGGATAATAAAAAACGATACGAGATTTTCAAAAAAGATTACCATCAGTTAGTGGGTGATTTTCTTGATGCGATGAAGCCACTGGATCCTTCACTGGAATTACTGGAAATTAAAAATTGTACCTTCAGAATCAATCGTGACATTCGGTTTTCTAAGGACAAATCTCCTTACAAAGCACATTTAGGCGTCTGGATGTCTTCTGGCGCAAAAGGACAGAATCGTTCGGGATATTATGTACATATTGAAAAAGGCGCCAGTTTTATCGCAGGAGGATTTTATTCGCCGGATCCGGAACAATTAAAAAAGGTCCGAAAAGAAATTGCCTTTTTCCATGAGGATTTAGAAGCTGTTATAGCCGGCAAAAACTTCAAAAAAGAATTTGGAAATCTGGATTTTGACGAAAACAATTCACTTAAAAACCCGCCGCGTGGTTATGAAAAGGATCACCCTGCCATTGAATTTTTAAAATTGAAAAGTTTTACCGCTACCCAGAAATACGACATCAAAGAAGTTACCCAAAAAGATTTTGTGGCAAAGATGAGTCAGAAACTGATCGCCTTAAAACCGTTAAACGAATTCATCACTCGTGCTCTGGAAACAGATGAATTTTAAATTCAGATAAATTTTAGCCACGAATTTCACGAATTAGCACAAATTAATTAGTGGAAATTCGTGAAATTCGTGGCAGGAAAAACCATATAACGGAATGAAAAGAAAAATACTTTTTCTTGGCGAATCCTATCGCGCTGATGCGATCACCTGGATGAAAGGCCTGAAAGAATTCGGCGATTTTGAAATTGTAACATGGGAACTTCAAACACCCAACAATTCAAAATTAAACCGATTCAGACGTATTGCAGAATATTTTTTCTCACCTCTTGCTATTCGAAAAATAGTTCGAAAGGAAAAACCCGATATGGTGATTGCCGAAAGAACAACCAGTTATGGTTTTCTCGCTGCATTATCCGGTGCCAAAACCATTGCCATTGCGCAGCAGGGAAGAACGGATCTATGGCCGGAAGGTTCTGTTCTATTGCCTTTCAAGAAATTTATTCAGAAATACGCTTTCAAAAAAGCACATCTAATTCATGCCTGGGGACCTGTCATGACCATTTCGATGAAGGAAAGAGGCGTTGACATGAGTAAAGTGCTGGTGCTGCCAAAGGGAATTGACTTTTCAATTTTCACCCCATCCCTTTGTAATGCGACCAGAATTGAAGCTATTGTAACACGTTCTTTACAGCCGGAATACCGTCATGATTCGATTTTAAAAGCTTTCTCGATTTTAAATCAAAAAGGAATTGATTTTTCACTGACTATTGTGGGCGACGGAACCCGTTTGTCTTTTTTGAAGGATTTAGCCAAAGATTTACAGATCGAAAACAAAGTCATTTTTACAGGAAGAATTCCAAATACCGAACTTCCAAAATTATTGCAGCAATCGAATATCTACATCAGCATGCCCATAACCGAAGGCGTTTCGGCTTCCTTATTTGAAGCGATGGCGTGCAATTGCTATCCGGTAGTTTCTGATATTCCCGGAAATCAAAGCTGGATCAAACATCGCGAGAACGGACAATTGATTGAAATTGATAATATCGAAATGCTGGCAGAAGAGTTAATCTGGTCTTTTGAAAATATGGAATCCCGGAACAATGCTGTTTTACAAAACAGGAAGTTTGTAGAAGAGAATGCGAATTATGACATCAACATGAAGATTATTGCGGATAAATATAATGAGTTGTTGAATTCTAAATGCGAAGTAAAAAAATGGAAAAAATATTAATTTTCATACCTCTAGCAATCACATTCGGATACATATTTTTTTACATGTTATGGGGAAAAGAACCAAACCCAAAAACCTTCAGATATAACAGGCTTTTCAAAAATGATACGCTAATAAAACATTTAGTTTTTGCAATTTGCTTTTTTATTTTAGGAATGTTTCGATTAAAGTCACATCCTGCTGAAGCATATTATACTGCTCCCCTGGTATTTATTTTATTAATCAAACTTTCAAACCCCCTTTTTCGAAATTTATACAATCGTAACATTATAATAGCAACTCGATGGGATAGACCTCCAAAAGGAAAGAATGGAATAAAAGTTTTAGATCGAATCATTGGCGCATTAATTGTAATATTTTCTCTAATCTCTCCTATAATCTTAAATATTTTACTACAAGACATTTAAATAAAAATACAAAGCTTTGCGAACTTTGCGCAAACTTTGTGTCTTTGCGGTAAAACCAAAAATTATAATTCTTACTTTTGAACTCAGAATCATCCTGAACTTTCGGGACGTCAAAAAGACTTTTTATTTATGGAAATCCAATCCAATTTTTCTTTAAAAAAACACAACACTTTTGGTATCGAAGCCAAAGCGAAACAATTTGTAGCTGTTCATTCAACAGCCGAATTGAAAACCATTTTAGAGGAAAACAAAAACCAGAAAAAATTTATTTTGGGCGGCGGCAGCAACATGCTTTTAACAAAAGACATTGATGCTCTGGTCATTCATATTGATTTAAAAGGCAAAAAAATCATTAAGGAAGATGAAGATTTTGTCTGGGTTGAAAGTCAGGCGGGAGAAACCTGGCATGATTTCGTTCTGTACACCATTGAGAACAATTTTGGCGGTTTAGAAAACATGTCCTTAATTCCCGGAAACGTCGGCACTACTCCGGTTCAGAATATCGGGGCTTACGGAACTGAGATCAAGGATACTTTTGTTTCCTGTGAAGCGATGAATATTGAATCCCAGGAAATGAGAACGTTCACGAATGCTGAATGTAATTTCGGTTACAGAGAGAGCATTTTTAAAAATGAAATTAAAGACCAATATATCATCACGTCGGTGATTTACAAACTGACGAAACGCAATCATAAAATCAACACTTCGTACGGAGATATTCTGGCTGAATTGTCTAAGAACAATATTACGGCGCCTACTTTAAAAGACGTCAGCAATGCCGTAATCACTATCAGACAAAGCAAATTACCGGATCCGAAGGAATTGGGAAACAGCGGAAGCTTCTTTAAAAATCCGATTTTACTGAAATCCGATTTTGAAAAAATCCATCAGAAGTTTCCGGAAATGAAATATTACGAAGTTTCAGAAACCGAGGTAAAAGTCCCTGCGGGCTGGCTGATTGAACAAGCCGGTTTTAAAGGAAAACGATTTGGAGATGCCGGAGTTCATAAAAACCAGGCCCTGGTTTTGGTGAATTACGGAAATGCCACAGGACAGGAAATTTTAGCAGTTTCAAAAGAAGTTCAGGATACCGTTTTTAAAACGTTTGGCATTCATATCGAAGCTGAAGTAAATGTGATTTAGATATCCTGCCATGAATTACACAAATAATTAGTAAAAATTCGTGTAATTCGTGGCAAAAAAACAAGACCCAAAAATGTACACACCTGAGATATACAAAAACGAAGATCCGGAATCGATCAGAACTTTTTTAAAAGAGAACAGTTTTGGCATTCTGATCAATCAGACCCACGGGAAATTATGCGCTACCCATATTCCGATAGAACTCGAAACGAATGCTGACGGCAAAGAAGTGTTGCAGGGACATATTTCAAAATTAAATCCGCAGGCGGAAGGATTTGCAGAAAACGATCAGGTTCTTGCTGTATTTTCGGGTCCTCACAGTTACATTTCTTCTTCGTGGTACGATCATGAAAATGTGCCGACATGGAATTATATAGCCGTACATGTTTACGGCCGTATCAAAATAACGGATGAAACCGCAACCATCGAATCCCTTAGAAAATTGGTTAACAAATACGAAACTGGCTCAGAGAACCCGGTTCGTGTGGAGGATCTCTCAGCAAAAACCATGCGTGAGGCCCGGGGAGTTTTTGGTTTTGAGATTGAAATCGATGAAATTCAGGCCACAAAAAAACTATCGCAAAACAGGGACGATCACAATTATAAAAATATAATTTCGGAGTTGGAAAAGACTGAAAACCCTCAGGCTATTGCTGTTGCGAAAGAAATGTCAAAATGCCGAAAGTAAATCGGTATTAATCATTGAAAATTAGGAATTCATAAGTACATTTGCACGCGCAAGATTCAGAAATTAAAAGACATTAAAATCAGATGCTTACATTCATTTTTTACTTTTTTATTGCTATTGTTGTTCTACAACTTTCTTACTATCTGGGTATTTTCGGAAAATTTGCTTTCGGCAAACCACAAAGCATTACACCAAAAAACATTCCTGTTTCTGTGATTGTCTGTGCCAAAAATGAAGAAGAAAACGTAAAAAAATACATTCCCTTATTAGCGGAACAAAACTATCCTGATTTTGAAATTGTTTTAATTGATGACGCCTCAAGTGATGAAACGCTGGAAGTTTTTGAAGAATTTGAAAAACAATACGATAACATCCGTTTGGTAAAAGTAGAAAATAATGAAGCCTTCTGGGGCAACAAAAAATATGCTTTGACACTAGGGATTAAAGCTTCCAAAAAAGAGTACCTTTTGTTTACGGATGCCGATTGTTATCCGACATCAAAAGACTGGATTACGGCAATGACTTCGCAGTTTACCATGAACAAAACCATTGTTTTAGGGTATGGAGGTTATGAAAGAAGAGAGCGCTCTTTGTTGAATAAATTAATTCGATTTGAAACCGTTCTGACCGCAGTACAATATTTCTCCTGGGCAAAAGTCGGCCTTCCTTACATGGGCGTTGGGCGAAATTTAGCGTACAAAAAGGAAGAATTTTTTAATGTAAATGGTTTTATTGAGCATATTCAGGTTCGTTCGGGTGATGATGACCTCTTCATCAATCAGGCTGCCAATAAAAGCAATACTACCATTTCTTTTACTCCCGAAAGTTTCACGTATTCCAAACCAAAAGAGACCTACGGAGAATGGTTTTCCCAAAAAAGAAGACATGTTTCTACCGCAAATTATTACAAAGTTTTTGATAAAATTCAGTTAGGTCTTTTTTATACCTCACAATTATTCTTCTTTTTATTAGTTATACTTCTGCTGTCTTTTCAATTTCAGTGGATCGCTGTATTGGCTTTATTGGCCACACGCTATACCATTGCATGGATTGTAATGGGATTTTCAGCAGGAAAACTGAAGGAGAAAGATTTAAAAGTATGGTTTCCTGTTGTAGAAATCATGCTTATATTCACGCAAATTAATATCTTTATAACTAATATCTTTTCAAAACCTGTACATTGGAAATAAATTCTAAAATAGAAAAAGCAAAAAAAGGCGATCAGATCGCCTTTACTTTTTTGTTGGATTTCTATTGGAATGAAGTGTACGGTTTTATGCTCAAACGTACCGAAAACGAAACTACTGCCGAAGATATTACCATTGAGACTTTCTCAAAAGCTTTCGACAAAATTGCCTCATATAATCCTGAATTTCAGTTCAACACCTGGTTAATTGCAATTGCAAAAAATGTTTACATTGATTTACTACGCAAAAAGAAAACCAATCTTTTTATAGAAATTACTGATACTGAGGACCAACAGGCCTATAATATCGCCGACACTACTCCGTCTGCTGAAGATGCCTTAATCAAAGAGCAAAACCTTTCGCGTTTACTGCAATGCATCAAAGAATTGAAACCACATTATCAGGAAGTAATTCACCTGCGTTATTTTCAGGAAATGACTTATCAGGAAATTGCACTCAAGATTGATGAGCCTTTAAGCAACGTAAAAGTAAAATTACTCCGCGCTAAAAAATTGTTAGCCGAAATCATCGAACGTAAAAGATAATTTATTATCTTTAGTTAAAGATTAAAATAGCCATGTATTTTTTCTTAAAAAATTAAAATTTCCACAAACCCTTAACATGTTCTTTTGTTTTTATTGTCCAATCAAAATTTAAAAATTTTGTTGCTTATGATTTAATGTTTACTTAACCTTAAAATCCAATCTAATTATGTCTAAACTAAGCATCTATGAAACCAAGTGGACCAATCTTGTTTTCGAAAACAAAAACAAAGAATACGGCGCGTACCAATTACGCCAGGAAAGTTCTAAAAATTCAATAACAGCTTTATTTGCAGGATTGCTAGTCATAGCAACTTTAGGAAGTGCCTCTGTTTTAATTAACAAATTGAAACCAGCAGAGATCATTGACACAATACCTACAGACCTTCCCATGGATCCTGTTGTTGTTACAAAAGTAGACCTGATTCGGGACATACCGCCCGCTCCTCCTGCACCACCGCAAAGCGCTTCGACGCCATTAACTGAAGTAGTTCAGTTTATAAATCCTGTTGTAGTGGCAGCTGAAGAGGCTGTGCAAGAGATTGCTCCGAATAAAGTAAATGCACCCGTAGTGGAAAACACTAGCGGAACAGGCGCTCCTACTACTAATATTTTACCATCAAATGGTACTGGCGGACAGGTTGCTTCAGCAGCTCCGTCCACTAATGAACCTTTGCTTGCTGCAACATTAGACAAACAACCTGAATTTCCGGGGGGAATGGCTAAATTTTACACTTTCGTTGGAAATAATTTCCAAAGACCGGAACTGGATGCTGAAAGAACTTTACAGGTTTATGTTTCTTTTGTAGTTGAAAAAGACGGTTCCTTAACAGATATCCTGGTAAAAAAAGATCCGGGTTACGGAATGGGAAAAGAAGCTATTCGTGTGCTGAAATCATTAAAAACAAAATGGAGCCCTGGTATCTTAGACGGAAAACCGGTTCGCACCGCATACAATCTTCCAATTACAATAAAAACGGAACTGGAATAACAAAACAAAGAAGCAGAATTTAGGTTCTGCTTTTTTTATGGTTTTTTAATACCCTAATTAAAAAATGAAGATCATTAAAGTTTAACTTCGATTCAACAATATCATCTTTTTTACTTTCTTTTATATTAACTCCTTTCATTATAAAATCAAAAACCAATTCCTAAAATCAGTAAAATCAATTACATTTACAGTACTTAAAGAGAATTGTATTAAAAATTAAAAACAATAAAAATGGGAATATTTTCGGCTATTCTTGGCAATGCTGGTTCAGTAAGTCAGGAAGATTTGATTAAAAAATACGGACAACTTTTAACGGATAAGGAAGAAATTGAAATGGGTTTCAAACTGATTCGCGATACTTTTATCTTCACCAACAAAAGATTAATTCTGATTGACGTACAAGGAATTACGGGAAGCAAGACAGAATACAAATCAATTGCATACAAAAGTATCACGCGCTTCAGCGTAGAAACTGCAGGTACTTTTGAACTTGACGCTGAATTGAAAATCTGGGTATCCAGTGAATTACAGCCAAGCATCGTAAAACAATTTAACAAATCAGTGAATGTGTACGATGTACAAAAAGTTTTAGCGTATCATGTTTTAGGATAGTATAAAAACTAAAACCCCGACAAATAACTTGTCGGGGTTTGTTTTTTATAGCAATCCGGAATTCTTATTTCTTCTTAGTAGTTTTCTTTGTTGCTTTCGCTTTTTTAGCCGGTACAGGAACTGTGTTTACAATTTTTTGCTGCACATAAGGTTTGTACAAACCATCTTTTTCCGCTCTTGCCTTGGCGTCGTCAGCTCTCTTTTTAGAGTCCGGGTGTGAACTCATCATCTGATCAATAAAGGAAGCTTCAGTTCCTTCGCTCATTTTGGCCAAAATCCTGAAAGCAGATTCTTCGGCATTGATGTTATACCCATTTTGCTTTAAAAAATTGTACGCAAACAAATCCGCCTCAGTTTCCTGTTTTCTGCTGTGTTTACTGTCGATTAAAGCACTCCCGATTTTTCCTAACTGGCTATCCGTTACTGACGTAATCTTTGCCGATTGCGAAGAAACACCATCAATTAAGGCTTCTTTCTGGTAAGCTGCACGCATTGCATCCCTCGAATCATTATTGGCAACGTGACCAATTTCATGTCCGATTACAGCCAGCAATTCATTATCATCCATAATATCCATCAAACCAGAATATACACGAACACTTCCGTCTGCTGTTGCAAATGCATTTACTTCTTTTACTTTATATACTTTGTAGTTTAAAGTATATCCTTCACCGGCACTGTGTTTGCCAAAAACCCTGTTTAATCGGATTGCATATCCATCTGTTGCCGGTGCAACCTGATGTTCTGCATCTAATTTTACAACTGCTTCTTTAGACAAAGCTGCAGCATCAGCATTGCTAAGGGTAAAACCTGCAACTCCTTTCTGCACTGCTCCAAGGGCTTTTTCACCAAAATTAATTTGTGCATGTATACTGGTAAAACTAAAGGCAGCAAACAAAGCACCTGATATAATAAATTTCTTTTTCATGTTTTTATCTTATTACAATTTAACAACAAATGTACTATTAACAAAATACTATTTTATCTCTTTCCGACTAATTTTATAACAAATAAAGATATAAATTTTAAACAAGTAAAATTCAAACACCTGTCAATATTGTGCATCTTAAATCAATACATAAATAAAAACCTAAACAGATCAGCATAGCTTCCTTTTTTAAATTAAAATTTTAACAATAGGGATAAATTATCTTCAACGAGTGCGTTCTCAGAATCAAAACACGCTATTCGCAAATTAACCTGTAAACAAATCTCCAAATAAACTACATTCCGTATCTTTGTGCTTTGAATTTTGATATATGGAAACAGTCATTGAAAATATACCAACCGGAAAACCTAAATGGTTAAAAGTAAAACTTCCTATTGGACAAAAATATACTGAACTTCGTGGTTTGGTCGATAAATACAGCTTAAATACAATTTGTACCTCAGGAAGCTGCCCAAATATGGGGGAATGCTGGGGAGAAGGTACGGCCACTTTTATGATTCTTGGAAACGTTTGTACCCGTTCCTGCGGATTTTGCGGTGTAAAAACCGGAAGACCGGAAACGGTAGATTGGGACGAGCCGGAAAAAGTAGCCCGTTCGATCAAAATCATGAACATAAAACATGCTGTAATTACAAGTGTTGACAGAGATGATTTAAAAGACGGTGGTTCCATCATCTGGATTGAAACTGTAAAAGCAATTCGCAGAATGAATCCTAATACCACTCTTGAGACTTTAATTCCGGACTTTCAGGGAATTGAAAGAAACATTGACAGGATTGTAGAAGCGAATCCTGAAGTAGTGTCCCACAATGTCGAAACGGTTCGCCGTTTAACACGTGAAGTACGTATTCAGGCGAAATATGATCGCAGTCTTGAAGTTTTACGTTATTTAAAAGAAAAAGGAATCAACAGAACCAAATCCGGAATTATGCTCGGACTTGGCGAAACGGAAGAAGAAGTTTTCCAGACCATGACCGATTTAAGAAATGCAAATGTAGATGTGGTGACCATCGGACAATACCTGCAGCCAAGTAAAAAACATTTACCGGTAAAAGAATTTATTACGCCTGATCAGTTTGCCAAATACGAAAAGTTTGGTCTTGAGCTGGGTTTCCGCCATGTAGAAAGCGGACCATTGGTTCGTTCTTCCTATAAAGCACAAAAACATATTTTATAGAATAAGGTTATTCGTTTAACCGGTTAATTGTTTAATCGTATTGCAATTAAGCGATTAACCGGTTAACGATTAAACAAATAAACATAAAGATTGAAAACAAGAATTGCTATAAACGGTTTTGGAAGAATTGGAAGAAATTTATTCCGTCTGCTTTTAAACCATCCTGAAATTGAAGTTGTTGCTATTAACGATATTGCAGATAACAAAACCATGTCGCATTTGATAAAATACGACAGTATTCATGGTGTTTTACCTTTTAAAGTAGGCCATGATGAAAAAAGTATTACTATCGATGGAAAGCATTTTTTATTTTTTCATGAAAAAAGCATTTCGAATTTAGACTGGAAAAGCCATTCTATAGATTTTGTGGTAGAATGTACAGGAAAGTACAAAACCCATGAGGAACTAAATGCACACATTGAAGCAGGGGCAAAAAGAGTGATCCTTTCGGCTCCTTCTGAAGTTGACACCATAAAAACAGTCGTTCTTGGAGTTAATGAAAACATTCTGGATGGAACTGAAACCATAGTTTCGAATGCAAGCTGTACCACAAACAATGCCGCTCCGATGATCAAAATCATCGACGAATTATGCGGAATTGAACAGGCATACATTACAACAATACATTCCTACACTACCGACCAAAGTCTTCACGACCAGCCACATAAGGATTTACGCCGTGCCAGAGGTGCCAGTCAGTCGATTGTTCCGACAACTACAGGTGCTGCTAAGGCTTTAACAAAAATTTTCCCTAAATTGCATGAAAAAATAGGGGGTTGCGGAATTCGTGTTCCTGTTCCGGATGGTTCATTGACCGATATTACGTTTAATGTAAAACGTGCTGTTACCATCGAAGAAATCAATACTGCTTTTGAAAACGCCTCAAATACAAGTTTAAAAGGAATATTAGATTACACAGAAGATCCGATCGTATCGGTTGATGTAATTGGCAATACAAATTCGTGCCTGTTTGACGCACAACTAACTTCCGTTATTGATAAAATGGTGAAAGTTGTTGGCTGGTATGATAATGAAATTGGCTATTCATCAAGATTGATTGATTTGATTCTGCTGATGAGAAAAGCATAAGATTCATTGTAAGAAGCACTGCGATACATGAAACACTACCTTTTAATTCTGATTAGTTTTTTCAATACGTTTTTGTATTCTCAGGGCAAACAGAATACAGACAGCATTGTCTATTATAACAGGCTGGCCAATAATAATCTTCAGGACAGGGAGTACGATCAGGCTATTTTTTTCACACAAAAATCCATTGCTTTTTGTGCTTCAAATAACAAATCGGAAAATTTAGCCAATCAGACTTTTAAGCTTGGCAAAATTTATTACAACGTCGGGAATTATGAAGATGCCCTTAAAAACTTTCATAAAAGTGTTTCTTTATTCAACAGGGTTAAGCCTACTTGTACCAAGGCCCTTGCCCTGCATTACATCGGCATAACAAATACTACACAGGGAAATTACCAAACTGCCGAGCTGTATTACAAAAAAGCGGAGAACCTTCTAAAGGAATTAAATATTGCTGATAGTGCCGAAATTTTAAGCTATCAGAAAGCAATGGCATTCAAGGCAAACCATAACTATCCTTTAGCTGTAAAAACTTTTCAAAGAATCATTAAAAAACAGGGCAACGGCTCCATTTTAAAAGCAAAAGCAGATTCATACTACCAACTGGGCCTGCTTAAAAACCAGCTGAAACAAAATGATTCTGCCATCATTTATTTTGACAATGCTTTGGAAATTAACGCTAAAAGCAATGATTTAGCCCAAAAATCAAAAATCATTCTGGCCATCAGCCAGTATTACAAAAAACAAAAGAACTTTGATCTCGCCTATTCTTATCTGAACGAACATTATCAGATTGAGAACTATATCCTAAAAATAAAAAATGCTAAATTAGACGTAAACGAGTTTGAAAAATTTAAAAAAAATCAATCGATCAACAAAACGCTGAAACGCGAGAGCGAAGAAAAAATTCAGTTAAAAACCTATCGTTACTCTAAGCTGGTGAGTATTTTAGCAATTGCCTTAATTTCAATTTTGTCCCTTTTGAGTCTGGCTTTGTACAAAAACAATATTATTCGAAATCAGAATAATATACTTTTGAGGGAGAAGAACAAGGAGCTTATCCTGGCCAAAAACAAAGCTGAAAAAGCGTCAAAGGCCAGATCTGAATTTTTGTCAACCGTAAGTCACGAACTTCGCACACCGCTAAATGCCATAAACGGAATTACACATTTACTGCTGGAAGACAATCCTAAAAAAACACAGTTGAAATACCTGGAATCTTTAAAATTCTCCGGAAATTACCTGACTACTTTTATTAACGAAATTCTCGAGATCAATAAAATTGATTCTACAAAAGTAGAAATTGAAAACATTTCCTTTAATCTGAAAGAGTTATTATTCAACATTCAAAGTTCCTTAAAAGAGTTAGCTACCGCCAATAAAAATTATTTTAATCTTGAAATAGACAAAACCATTCCGGACAATTTAATTGGCGATCCAACAAAACTTTCGCAGATTATACTCAACTTAATTAACAATGCTTTAAAATTCACACAAAACGGGCAGGTAAGCGTAATTGCGAAATTGTATGCTATCGAAAATGATAATGCAACGGTTTATTTCGAAATTGTAGACACCGGAATTGGAATTCCCGAAGATAAACTGCAAACTGTTTTTGAAAGTTTTTCTCAGGGATCCATAGAGGTGAATCGAAAATACGGCGGAACCGGTCTCGGACTTACGATTGTCAAGAAATTAATTGAACTTCTGGGCGGGGAAATAAAACTGAAAAGCGAAGTGGACAAAGGCTCTACTTTCACCTTCAGATTAGACTTCAGAATCAATAAAGAACCTCTTGAAATAAAGGAAGAAACAAAATCCTACGACGATAAACAATTAAAAAACAAATCGATCTTATTGATTGAAGACAACAAAATCAATCAGATGATTACCCGAAAAATGCTCGAAAACAAATCAATCATCTGCGAAATAATCGATAATGGAGAAGATGCTGTTGAGCTATTGAAAATAAGAAAATTCGATATGATTCTAATGGACGTTCATTTACCCGGAATCAACGGAACGACCGCTACAAAACAAATCAGGGAATTTGACAAAATCACTCCTATCATTGCCTTAACAGCTATATCGCTGGACGAAAACAGAGATATGCTATTGTCTTTCGGAATGAATGATGTGATTACAAAGCCATTCGTTCCTGACGAATTTTACAGTATTATTGCGACATTTTTTGACTAAAAACCAGGCTTGTGAGAAGCTAAGTTGCTAAGATTCTACCTTTGATTTAACATATTCCAGAATTGTGGCATCAAAATTTTGGTCATTACTAATGAACGTACTTTTTATTGGCAGGTAATACAATTGTGAGGCCAGTTTCGAATCCTTTAAGCGTACAAAATCTTTTTCTGTTGTAATGATTTTTTTAGTTCCGGCTTTCGTCTGAATGTGCTCTAAATCTGAATCAGAGAAATGATGATGATCCGGAAAAGTAAGGCATTCGTCATTTTCATTTTTTAAATAACTGAAGAATGGCGTAGGTTTTGCGATCCCGGCCAAAAGCAGTTTCGATTCGTTTTTAATTTCATTTACGGCTATTTTTTCTTCTTTGCTATAGATAAAATCATCATAATCGATAAAAGTAAAATAGATTTGCTGGGAATAATTCAGTTTCAGTTTGAGACGAATTTGTTCTTGTACTTCAACAGATAAATCACTTGGGCATTTTGTTATGATTACAATAGTAGCACGATTGGCTCCGCTCCTGCTTTCTCTTAAATTTCCGGTGGGGAGCATAAAGTCATCGGCATACAAATCGCCAAAAGACGTGAGAAGAATATAAAATCCTGCTTTTACTTTTCGGTGCTGGTAAGCATCATCTAATAGAACAACCTGTGGTTTTTTATTTTGGGAAAGCAATTGCGTAATTCCATTTGTCCTGTCTGCATCGACAGCCACCTGAATATTTGGGAATTTCTGATAAAACTGAAAGGGTTCATCTCCTAAAATTTCGGCATTGGAGCCTGCGTCAGCCAAAACGAAACCTTCTGATTTTCGCTTATAGCCCCGACTCAGCGTTGCCACTTTGTATTTATCTGACAATAACCGAATGAGATATTCAATCTGAGGTGTTTTTCCGGTTCCGCCAACACTTAAATTTCCAACCGCAATAACCGGGATATCAAATGCAGTTGCTTTCAGGATTCCTTTATCAAAAAGATAATTCCGGATTGACGTAATGAATCCGTATAAAATGGCAAACGGAAAAAGTAATTTTCGAAGTACATTCATTTTGCGAAAGTATAATTTTTTATGCTATTTTCAGATAAAGGGCTGCAATTATACCAATATAGAATTGCGCCTCAACGCATACTCCTTTCTCTGCTAGAAATAATTTCAAATCCATTTAACCTCAATAAGAACGGCAACTGATAAAAAACAATATCGCAATTAGTTTCTTAATTAATGAATAAAAAATCGTTTAATTACGTAAAACCTCATTATAATTATCATTTACCCAATAAAACAATTTTAACAAAGCTAAAGAATTAACCTTGAGTTCTTTCAATAAAATTTTAAAAATTTGTCAGAAAAAAAACCAAAAACAACAATTTATTATATTATTTTTAGAACGAATTTTCTTTAACTAATTAAAACTCCAAGTGCACGTGGTAAAGTTTAAATAGCAAGAAATCAAAAAACCTAAAACATTTATTAATACCTAAAATTTTAAAGATGAAAAAATTAAAATTAGAAAATTTAAAAGTTAAAGCACTTACAAAAGAGGAGCAGGCAAAAGTTAATGGTGGTCAACAAAAAGAAGTATTCTTATCTATTGGAACTACTTGCAGCCTTAGAAATTCTTGTGAAAGAGTTTGCGGACCAGTAATTGCTTAATCAAATATCTGGCAAAGAATAGTTTTATTTAAAACTATTCCCATTTTAATTAAGGGCTATCCATTAAAGATAGCCTTTAGCTTTTATCCTTTTAAACAAGTACAATCGGGTGAATTCTGATTAGAAAAACAAAAACGGTCATGAAATTTCTTTTTACTCTATCTTTTATTTTATTTATAAATTTTACTTTTTCACAAAAAACAATACCCGGCGAATATTCAGCAATTCATAATGATGACTATTCTTTCTTAGCTGCGAAACTTAAAAATAAAAAAATTGTTTTATTGGGAGAACAAACTCACGGTGACGGTGCCACTTTTGACGAAAAAGTAAACCTTATAAAATACCTGCATGAAAAACAGAATTACAATACCATTGTTTTTGAAAGCGGATTATATGACCAATATAAAGCATTTGAAGAATATTCTAAAAAAAAAGCGCCTGTCGCCGTGTTTGACAAAAGCATTTTAGATATATGGTCGGACACCAAAGCATTTCAAAATCTATTATTTTATATTGAGGATCGGGCCAAACAAAAAGATACTATAAAAATTTCAGGTTTTGACAGTCAGGAAGGATTGCTGTTTACCAATCATTTCATGAATGACTTAACGCAGCTGATTCAGAACAGAAAAATAACTATTACCAAAAACAGTTTCACCAGAATAGAAAAAGCATTTATTTTCAGGGATTTAGAGAACATTGCAACCAGCAAAAAAGATTCCCTTGCTTTATACCAGGATTTTGATCTGGTGGTAAATGCACTCCAAAACATAAAAAATCCTACACTTCACGAAAAAATCATAAAGCAGGTCTTTGGCAGTAAAATTTCTGATGTAAGTTTTGAAGTCCTGCAATTGCAAAGACAAAAAATTGCGGTTCAAAATCCAAGAGATGAGCAAATGGCTAAAAACCTGATCTTTCTGTCTGAACTTTATCCTAATGAAAAAATGATTTGCTGGGGTGCTTCCTATCATTTTGCAGCAAATGTAAGAGAAACCGAATTCACTGACCTCACAGAAACCTACTTACAAAATCAAGCGAATATTGAATTGAAAACGACAGGTTTTTCAGATTATATTCCGGGAGAAGGAGCAAAACTTCTTGAAGGGGGATTACCGATGGGCGGCTTCTTAAAAGACTATTTTAAAGATCAGATGTACAGCATTGCATTTTCGTCTTACGAAGGACAATACGGACGCGTGGACGATAAAACCTTCCCTATCCTTACTCCTCCGGAAAATAGTATCGAACAACAACATGTCAACAACGGATATAATAAGGTCTTTTTTGAATTTGATAAAAAAGACACCAATCTGTATTACTGTTCGGCGTTTGGAAATATTCCGATAAAAGCGAAATGGAATACCATTTTTGACGGTTTTTTATTCCTTAAAAAATCATACCAGCCCGAAACCAGAATTTTTGAGGAAGACATTCCTTCAGATGCTAAAAAAGATGTGTTTGTGGTCAACGGTAAAATAAATGATTCTAAAAACAACCGGGTAATACCCAATGCCGATATTTCAGTACTCAAAGCGAACAGAAGTATTCTGGCCAATAAGGACGGTTTGTTTTCTTTTATTATTGAAAAAGAAAATTTTAATGATAAAATGGTTATATCTGCTTTTGGATATATATCTGACACTATCAGCGTCCAAAATCTGACTGATAAAAACAAACATCAGGTAAAAATCAAACTAAAGCAATATCAGTTTCAGGGTATTGCTTTAGGGGAAGTAGTGGTAAAATCAAATCTGAAAGCATTAACTGCTGAAGAAATAGTAGCAAAAGCGCAAAGTAATGCAGAACTTAATTACTACCAGAACCCCTACAATCAAACCTTCTTTTTTCGCAATCAGGTTATTAAAAACAATGCCATTATTTCGCATGATGAATCCGTTATAGCGACTTATAACGCAGCAGGAATGAAAGGCGTAAATACGCCAGATGAAAAAATGTATGGCGAAATACAGCAGACCCGTGAAATTGTTCAGAATTCTTCAAAAAACAAATATAGCGGCATAAGTACTTTTGCTTTTCTGTTCGATCGTGACCTTGTCCTAAGCAAAGCCAATGTACTTTATAAACCTGCTGCTTACACACTAAAAAAGGAAGGTATTGTACCTTATAATGATCAGAAAGTCTATAAAATAAGTTTCCAGAATAACGCTCCTGACACCTATTCTACAGGCTACGGTTACCCGGCACCAAAAAAATCATCCGGATTTTTATACATCGACACTCAGACATTTGCTGTCTTAAAATACGAACATTGTGTAGCGAGAGAGCCTTTCGAAATCAAGAGTCAGGCGGGAAAAACTGCCCAGATGAATCATAGAATCATCATTACCTACAAATTATCGGAGGGAAAATATTTTATAAATTATCTTAATGTAACAGACAAATCAATTATTACCTCAACGGCTGATAACTCTTTTTTATATAATACGTATAATGTCAGTAACCTAATGTCAACTGAGGTTAAAACCGTAAACAGTCAAAAACTTAATCGTCCGCTTTTAAAAATCAGCCTGAACAATCCCGTTCCGGAAAATTCATATTATTGGAAAACTAACAGTTTTATCCTGCCTGATGAAAAAATCATTTTTGACGTATGTTATTAACCGGATTTCAACACAACAAAACAATGGATACCATAATTTCAAAAATAGAAGAACAAATCTGGAAGTCGGTTGGTACAGAAAAGAGAATTGGCGTACTTGACGGTCTTTCGGGGATTGCTTTATTTTATAATTACCTGATAGAAACTGAACCAAACGACGAGTATCAGGATAAATTATTTTCAATAATTGACAAGATCGGTGATTTGATTTCTGAAGAAAGCTACAATTCGTCTTTGTGCTCAGGAATAGCAGGCTACGGATGGGTTTTAGCGAAAATAAAAAATAAAAACCTGGAAATCGAAGAGAAATATTTTGAAGCGTTAGACGCAATATTGGCTGAAAGTTTACTGGAAGAGGCGGCCAAAAACTATTATGATTTTCTACATGGCGCATTTGGAATTGCCTTGTACTTTATCGAAAGGTACAAGTGTAAAAAAAACAAAAGCATAGAAGCTATTTTAACCGAATTCTCTACTACTTTAATAGAAAAAATAAACACCAATCCGGAAGTTATCTTTTCAAGTGACTCAGAGCGTCCAAATCAAAAAATGCATTACTTCGGTTTGGCGCACGGCCTGTCCGGCACTTTGAATTTCCTGGTGTACTTACAAACCAACCTGCCGGAGGTTCATCCTGGCATTCAGGAGGCAATAACCAAAATAATTGCTTTTATGAATACCTACAGGGCTTTCGACGAAGAATCCAAACAATTTTATCCCGGTCAGGTTGTAATCCATAATGATGCTGTTACAAAAGCGCGGCTGGGTTGGTGCCAGGGCGATTTAGGAATCGCAAATGCAATTCTTAATTCAGGATCCTTTTTAAAGAACACCAGTCTGAAAGAAGACGGGCATTCACTGATAAATGCGACAAAAAATATAACCGTAAAAGAATCTCTGGTTAACGATTTTGCCCTTTGTCATGGTACTTCGGGTATCATTTTACAATATTATCTAGCCTCTTTAAAAACCGATACTCCGCACCAGGAAACTATAGCCATCTGGTATGAAAACCTGAAAAAGCAAACCCTTAATTTTACCGAATTTAAAAGTTTTTTTATAGATCAGTATGTAGCCGAAACCAATATCCTAAACGGTGCCGCAGGTTTAGGACTTACTTTACTGACCATAGAAAACAAGATTCAGCCTGACTGGGCCGAGTGTTTAAATTTATATTAAGGTTCCCGCCGATCCAAATTCAAAAGCAATCTGTAAACGCTATTTCTGATAGCTCAACTACTATTTTAAAATGAAGTTTTTCAATACCGTCATCAAAAGGGTTGTGTCCTTTCCTGTTGAATCTTACACGGAAAACAGCAATGCTATTTCGAACTTTTTTTTTAAAAACGATTTATTTCAGTTATCCATTTTATTCGCTTCGAGAAGTCTGTATAATGACGTAAAAAAAAATAAATCCGATAAAACAAATCTCGCCCTGAACAAATATTTCTCCAGGGCCCATTTTAATCCGATTCCCTTTGGTCTGTTTACCAGTGTAGGTTCTTCAGCCTGGAGTGACAGAACTTCACTGTCAAAATCAAAAAAAACAGAGCTTAAAGTTGAATTTGATAACTTATATATTGCTGAAAAAATCGTCCTTCTGCATAACGAAGACTGGAAAAACTATATCTATTTTACCAATCCTTCCATTCACTTTTTAAGCCCGGAAAAAATAAGTTTTTATAAATCCCAGAAATCGCCAAACGGATCTTACGAAACAAAATATGTTGAGATAGACTACGACGAAGATATTCAATGGCTATTGGACCGATTTGGAAAGGGCACAAAGATTCAGGACGTCACCAATGATTTACTTAAAGATGATTTTTCGTTAACCGAAATAGACGACTTCCTATTGGAGATCGTCAATGCCGGGCTTATAATTAATAACGTAGCCTTTAACCCTTACAGTAAAACGACATACCAGCATTCCATTCCGTCTAGACTGATAGATCAGAACATTCATCAGCTGGAGACAAAAAAGGACTTTGAGCATTTTTCGAAAAATTATATTGAAGAACAGGATGTTTACTTGTCCGAGGAGGAAATTCACAGTACCTATTCACATTCCGTTTCATTATTTGAAAAAGAATCAGATCTCCTGGACACTGCAATACAGGAAAAATTATTAAAATATATAAAATTCAATGTAGCCTACAATAGCAATCATACCCCGATTACGAATTCGATACTTGAATTTGGAAACAAATTTTACCATAGTTTCAGCGATGGTTTTATTCCGTTAAGTCAGGTTTTCAATCCATATTCCGGATTAAAATATAGTTCCATCCAGTTAAAAAGTGAGAGCAGCCTGCATTCCGATATAATGGCTAAACTTTTAACGGCAAGCTCAAAAGAAGTATATCTTTCAAATACAAAGACTTTAGAAAACAATAAGAATCAGTTGCCAGCTACATTCAATGTCGTTTTTGAATTGCTCAATTGTAAAACTACCGGAAAAGAAATAGTGTATTGTAAGTGCGTCACCGGAACTTCTTCCCTGAATTTATTATCCAGATTCAATCATGTTTCCGAATCAGTATGCCAGGATATTGCCGGTTTTGAAAAAGAAATTTATGGTGATAAAATCGTTGCCGAAGTAAATATGATCGCTAAGCCAAGGGCTTCCAATATTATTTCTTCCCATCAATATTACGATTATACTATTCCGGTCAATACAGTTCATTCTGAAAATTCAAATCCAATTTTCTTATCAGACCTGTATGCACGTTTCAACGGGTCGGGTTTTACTCTGGTTTCTAAAAAACATCAGAAAGAGATAATTCCCAGAGTCACTTCAGCGATAAATTACGGACTTTCAGATTCCGAAGCCTACCGTTTTTTGGCAGATTTACAATCGCAAAACAATGAAGTTCACCATGTCAATTTTAATTTAAACTATTATAAAAACATAGTACTGCCCTACGTTCCCAGAATTTATCTCGAAGACGGCATTTTACTCTATCCCGCTCAGCTTTTAGTGGTAAACGACAACTATACCCTGGATGAATTCAAAAAAGCGGTATTGGAAAGCGTTGAAAAAAATGACTTTTCTAAAAGAGTTACCGTGACAGATAAAAAAGGAGAAATCATTATCGATATTGAAAACGATGACCACCTGAAAATTTTGTTCTCCAGATTCACCACAACGAACACAATCTATGTTTCAGAATCGCTCTATGAATCATTTCTGCCTGCCATAACAAGCGAAGAGAAACATTATGCACACGAATTTGTAGCAAGCGTTAAAAACACGGAATTCACATCTATAAAAAACACTTTTGACATCCCGGAAAATCCTGCTCCGCAAACCGAAAACGTTCCGCTATTGTCCGATTGGCTTTATTTTGACCTGGGTTGTAATCCTTATGCGCAAAATGATATTCTTACTACCCTCTATGATACTGTTTTATCCAGAGAGATGGCAGATCAGTTCTTCTTTGTAAGATATGATCATCCTGAAAATCATCTAAGAGTCAGATTCAGGACAACATCCCAAGAAATAAAGGAACAGATTATAAAACAAATCAACAAACTGAAGACAAGCCATTTAATTCGAAATTATAAAATTCTACCCTACGAACAAGAAGTCTATAGATATGGCGGAAAGGAATTGATGAAAGTAACCGAATCTGTTTTTAGTGAAGATAGTTTTGACACTATAACCAACATTATCAGAAACGAGCCCAATGACGAAGAAACCGCTTGTTTTTCGATATTAAAAATACAATACTATTATAACTTCTTTGACTTTTCATTAGACGAAATGATACTGCTCTGCGACGCCAATATTGACAGTTTTTCTACTGAATTTACCCTTTCTTCCGATTTAAGAAAAGAGTTAAACCAAAAATTCACAGCCATGCGAAATGATCTGGAAAATTTAAATTATGCAGACTTTCTCGAAATTCCCGATCTGAAGTCAGCGCTTAAAGAGCAGCTAGGCAAAAGCGGTTTAATCCGATCTAATTACGCCGGAGACCTTATTCACATGAGCATGAACAGGCTTTACGACAAAGAGCAGCGTTACAATGAATTCAAAAGTTATTACTGGGCAAGACTTTATTTCAATAAACTAAAGTTCACGGGAAAACCCAATTAAAACAAGGCTATCCTGTGGCTTCATTGTGATAGTATAAAATTTGGAGTACTTTTGCTCTTCACAATTAACTTTTTGAGATACGCATGAAAATCAAAGATATACTATTAGTTCTTGAGGAAATGGCTCCGTTGGCTTATGCTGAGGATTTTGACAATGTCGGACTTCTGGTGGGCGATGCCGAAGCGGAAAGCACCGGTGTTTTGGTTTGTCACGATGCGCTGGAAACGATTATTGACGAAGCCATTAGCAAGAATTGCAATCTGGTTGTTTGTTTTCACCCCATTTTATTCTCCGGAATTAAAAAGATTACGGGCAGGAATTATGTGGAGCGTGCCATCCTGAAAGCGATCAAAAATGATATTGCTATTTATGCCGTTCATACTGCACTGGACAATCATTCAGCGGGCGTTAATAAAATTTTCTGTAATGCCTTAGGATTAGTAAATACGAAAGTCCTGATTCCGAAGCAGGATTTCATTCAGAAGCTGGTGACGTATACTGTTCCCGAAAATGCGCAAAAAGTACGTCAGGCCATGTTTGAAGCCGGAGCCGGAACAATTGGCAATTACGAAAACTGCAGTTTTAACTCCAACGGAACCGGAACGTATCAGGGAAACGAAGAAAGCAACCCTGTCATTGGCGAGCGCCATGAACTTACCGAAACCGAAGAAATAAAAATAGAAGTTACGTTCGAAAAACATTTACAGTCTAAAATCCTGAAAGCTCTTTTTGCCAGTCATCTCTACGAGGAAGTTGCTTATGAAATTTATACCCTGCAAAATTCACATCAGAATATCGGGTTAGGAATGATTGGTGAATTTGAAACTGAAATGGAGGAGAAAGACTTTTTACATTTTGTAAAAGATAAAATGATTGCCGATGGAATTCGTCATTCTGCTTTTTTAGGAAAAAAAATTAAAAAAGTAGCCGTTTTGGGAGGTTCCGGAAGTTTTGCGATAAAAAATGCCATTCAGGCCGGAGCAGATGCTTTTTTGACAGCAGATTTAAAATACCACCAATTTTACGAAGCCGAAAACCGATTACTTTTGGCCGATATTGGTCATTTTGAGAGCGAACGCTATACAAAAAACTATATTGTTGATTATCTTCAAAAAAAAATCCTTAATTTTGCCATCATTTTAGCAGAAGAAAATACAAATCCAGTTAAGTACTTATAGAATATGGCGAATACGAAAGAATTAAGTGTTGAGGACAAGTTAAGAGCAATATACGATTTACAGCTTATTGACACCCGAATTGACGAAATCAGAAACGTAAGAGGAGAACTTCCATTAGAAGTTGAAGATTTAGAAGATGAAGTTGCAGGCTTAAGCACGCGTTCAGAGAAATTAAAAAGTGAACTTGAAGTAGTTGAGGATCTTATCAAAGCAAAGAAAAATGCTATTGATGAGCACAAAGAAGTGATCAAAAAATACACAAAACAACAAGAATCAGTTCGTAATAACAGAGAATTTAATTCTTTGACTAAAGAGGTTGAATTTCAGGAATTAGAAATTCAATTGGCTGAAAAGCAAATCAAAGAAATGAAAGCTTCTATCGAGCACAAAAAAGAAGTTATTGCTAATTTGAAAGAAAAACTTGATTCAAAAAGTTCTCATTTGAAACATAAAAAATCAGAACTGGATGCAATTATGGCAGAAACTCAAAAAGAAGAAATCTTCTTGTCTGAGAAATCTGCAGAGTTTTCAGCATTAATTGAAGAAAGATTATTAGCGGCTTATACAAGAATCAGAACTAGCGTTCGTAATGGTTTAGCTGTTGTTTCTATCGAAAGAGGAGCATCTGCAGGATCATTCTTCACTATTCCTCCACAAACTCAGGTTGAAATTGCTTCAAGAAAGAAAATCATCACTGATGAGCACTCCGGAAGAATTTTAGTTGACAGCGCACTGGCTGAAGAAGAAAAAGAAAAAATGGAACAATTGTTCTCTAAATTCTAAATAACTGTCCCGATCTGATCGGGACTTTTTTTTGTTAAAATTTTTCGCCACGAATTTCAATAATTTCACTAATTTTTAAATACTAAGAATAAAAATTCGTGCTAAATTTGTGGAATTCGTGGCGATCTTTTTTTTAAATCTCGTTTCGAATAATTATACTTTATAATTAAAACTATTATTTTGGGACTTAAAAAAGGAATTCGTTTTATTACATTAAAATCGGTTGGGTCATATATTAACTTCCTGAGTTATGTTCGTCCGCAAAAAGCTCTTGCACTTTCTTACGCCTTATTCAGCCAGCCACGGATTGGAAGATTAAACAAAGCGCAATTACCCAAAATATTGCAGAACACCGAAACAGAAACATTTCATCATAACGAACATCATTTTCAAACCTATATCTGGAAAGGGAACGAAACCAAAATCCTGCTCGTTCACGGTTGGGAAAGCAATGCCTCGCGCTGGAAAAAAACGCTGCCCCACCTTCAGAAATCAGGAAGCACTATTATCGCGATTGATGCTCCGGCTCACGGGCAAAGCAGCGGTAAAGAATTTAATGTTCCACTGTATGCTGAATTTATTAATAAAGCCGTAGAAAAATACCAGCCCACAATAATTATTGGCCACTCTATTGGTGGTGCTGCCTGCGTTTACCATCAGTATTTATTCCCCAACACCAGCATTACCAAAATGGTAATCTTAGGAGCCCCCTCAGATTTGAAGACGCTTATTGATAATTATATTTCAATGCTGAGTTTAAACACCAGAATGTTTTCCCTTTTGGAAAGCCGCTTTTCGGATCGTTTCAACTTTAAACTGGAGGATTTTTCAGGGAAGAAATTTGCTGCGGAATTTAATATTCCCGGATTAGTAGCCCACGACACCACAGACAAAATCGTAGCTTTTGAAGAAGGAAAAAAAATCGTCAGCCACTGGAAAAACAGTCAGTTTATCGAAACCCAGGGTTTAGGACACGGAATGCATGATGACGAATTGTATCAGAAAGTGATGGATTTCCTGTTTTCTGAAGGTTCTGAGTCGCTAAGTCGCTAAGACACTAGGTTCTTTGTTACTTTTGATTACGATAACAACCACTGTATTTTCATTTCGACAAAGGGGAAATCTCCGCGAGAAGCTCGACAAAAATTGGTTTTTCATTGCAGAGTTACTTACAAAGATTTCTCCTTTGCCGAAATGACAAGATTATCAAAAAGCATTTACACAACTATTTTAAAAGACTTCAACATTTCTTTTTCTCCTTTTCCTGTTATTATTATTGCCCTGGAATTTGTCGTTCTCCTAATCCAGTCTTGCTCCAGCATTTTATTTAACAACAAAGTTCCTACTGAACCTGCGATATGATATCGTCTTTCGCTCCAATCCAGACACGGTTTTAAGAATATTCGTTTTTGTTTTCGGGCTTCTTCGATATTTATTCCGAAACCTGAGAACCATTTTTGTCCTTCAGGACTAATTTCAAAAGTATTATTCTTTTCAATAATTATTTTTTGTTCCAGTAAACTATCGGCTAAAGCCACGCCTATTTTCCCGGCTAAATGATCATAACAGGTTCGGCAATATTTTACGGGAGCATAATTTTCGCTTTTCGTTTTTGAAGAAATCTCAGGCTTGGGGATAAGATTGGCCATTGCTTCAACAACGTATGCTACTTCTTTATTTGAAAATCTGTAATATTTATGCCGGCCCTGTTTTTCTACACTAAGTAAATTAGCTTCAAGAAGTTTTCCCAAATGCATGCTAATATTTTGAGGAGATGTATTTACAGCAATTGAAAGTTCAGTAGCGGTAAAAGCCCTTCCGTCTAATAATGTCCACATGATTGCAGCACGCGTAGCATCACCAATTAATCCCGCCGCTTTTATAAACTGATCTTCCATTTTTATACCATCATAGTTAAATCTGTATTGAAGTATTACATCGTAAA
This sequence comes from Flavobacterium cupreum, assembly GCF_003996965.1. Taxonomy (GTDB): domain Bacteria; phylum Bacteroidota; class Bacteroidia; order Flavobacteriales; family Flavobacteriaceae; genus Flavobacterium; species Flavobacterium cupreum. Next base: position 120,458 of record NZ_QWDM01000006.1, read on the forward strand.
GTTAAATAACTTTGTCAAAAACAATTACACCATGTCCACTTTATTTCTACAGTCCGAAGTTAAAAACCCCTATGCTCTTTATGAGAAAATGACAGCAGAAAGGCCTGTTTACTGGGATCAAACCCATAAAATCTGGGCCATTTATTCTTATGAAGCCTGTACGCAAATCTTAAACCATACTGCTGCGCATATTCCTGCCTTTCCGTCCAATGATAATCTCAGTAAATATGCCGTGCTCATCATTAGTAATCTCGCCCGATTGTCAAACGGGATTCAGCATGAAATCGCAAAAGAAACTGCCGGCATTCTTTTTTCATACATGAAGACAGTTGGAGTAAATTATATTTTAGAAGAGTTACTTCGAAAAGAATTACTCGGGAATCCAATAAACTGGGTGGATCTGGTCTGTAAAAAATTACCGGTTTTAACGGTTTTAAAAAGTTTTGATTTTAATGAAAAAGACACTCTTTTGATCTGTGAAAAAATAGAGCAGCTTGTCAAAATAATGCAACCCAACAAAACCGCTGAAGCTATCGAATCAATCAATACAGTTTCGGAAGCGATTTATGACATTACAGAAAGGCATCTTGTGACACTTCCTTTTTATAAAACGCTGATTGATAAAATTTCAGCCTCTTATCCTATTTCTTTGGAAGAAACTATTTCAATGATTGTCAGCAATCTAATCGGATTGTTTATCCAAAGTTATGATGCGGGCAGAGGGCTTTTAAGCAATTCATTATTGCAAATACTTTCGAAAGAAAACCGTCCTGAAGACAAAATGGACAAAGTCCGGATACAAAAAATCGTTTTGGAAACCTTGCGATTTGATCCGCCCATTCAGAATACCAGACGCATTGCAACGGAAGACATTTCGTTAAACAAAATCATCATCAAAAAGAACGATTCCATTTTGATTGTGCTTGCAGCGGCAAATCGTGATCCGAAGCAATTTGCAAATGCAATGAATTTTGATATCGAAAGAAATAACAATCATGAGCATCTGACCTTCGGAAACGGCGGTCATATGTGCGTGGCAAAACATTTCTCTGTTACCATTACAACGGAAGCTTTGGACTATTTGCTCAGCAATTTCAATATTATACTTTCGGGGAATGAAATAGCATACGAACCACTGATAAATGCCCGATTACCGCAAGCAATATGGATTTCACTTTATAATTTAAACCAAACAATATGATAGCCGTAATTTTTGAAGTCATCCCAAACGAAGGGAAAAAAGCAGTATATCTGGACATTGCAGCAAATCTGCGACCCGAATTAGATCACATAGACGGATTTATTTCGATTGAAAGATTTCAGAGTTTCAACGATCCTGATAAAGTCCTCTCTTTATCTTTCTGGAAAGATGAGCAAAGCATCCTGCAATGGAGAAATCTTGAAATGCACCGCTATGCACAAGCTAAGGGCCGTGAAGAAATCTTCAGGGATTATCATTTAAGGATTGCCACTGTCGTTCGCGATTACGGAATGTTCGATCGCAAAGAAGCCCCAAAAGACAGTTTAAATTTTCATGATTAGTTTTTAGGTGCAAAGGGACAAAGATTCTAAGAAGTCCAAAAATCTAAAGATCTAAGAAGTCTAAGATCTAACAAATCTAAATTTTGACTACTTTTGCAGTATGGAAGAGAATTTAAAACGTCTAAATAAATTTATTGGGGAAACCGGTTATTGTTCCCGTCGTGAAGCCGATAAACTTATCGAAGAAGGGCGTGTCACAATAAATGGAGTTGTACCTGAAATGGGAACGAAAGTTTCTCCGGATGATGAAGTACGTATAGACGGAAAATTAATAGTTGAGAAACATGAAAAAATGGTGTATCTGGCTTTCAACAAACCTGTTGGAATCGAGTGTACTACTAATTTAGAAGTAAGAAACAACATTGTGGATTATATCAATTACCCGAAACGTATTTTCCCGATCGGCCGATTGGATAAAGCCAGTGAAGGATTAATTTTTATGACCAATGATGGTGATATCGTGAATAAGATTTTACGCGCCAGAAACAACCACGAAAAGGAATATACGGTAACCGTAAACAAACCTATTACGGACCGGTTTATACAACGAATGGGAAATGGTGTTCCGATTCTGGATACGGTTACCCGAAAATGTAAAGTAGAACAAATCAGCAAATACACGTTCAAAATCATCCTGACACAAGGTTTAAACCGTCAGATTCGTAGGATGACCGAATATTTGGGTTATGATGTAACGGCATTAAAACGGATCCGGATTATCAATATTTCGCTGGATGTTCCTGTTGGCCGTTATCGCGATCTGACTGATGGGGAGATTACCGAATTAAATCGTTTGATCGAACCTTCCAGTAAAACAGAGGAGGCAAGCTTACCTAAAGCCGAAGCGCCAAAAAGAAGAACAGAATTTATTTCGGAACACGATCCGAGATTTAAGAAAAAAGGAGATTATTAATCTCCTTTTTTGTTTTATCGTTATCTCAGTATCCTGAAGTTTTTTACAAAGTCTTTGTATTTATCGCTTAGGGTTACTTTATGATTTCCTTTTAAAATTACCAGATTGTCATTGACAATGATCTCTTCGATTTTCGTTGCATTTACAATGTAATTGCGATGCGTCTGAAAAAACTTATTGGAGTCCAGAAGCTGAATAATTTTGGTTAATGAGATCAGAATTACAAATTTCTCAACATCGGTTATAATGTTACAGTAGCGGTCTTCCACTTCAATGTAAACAATATCCTCGATTCGGACTTTCTTTAACGCTTTGTTTTTTTTGATAAAAAGCGAATCATTACTTATCACGGCATTCTGGTCTTCACTGTGAAAAACATTGGTTTGTCCGTAAAATTTCTCGACGGCCATTTCCAGTGCGTACAAAATCTCGAGTTCATTAAAGGGTTTTAACAGAAAGCTAAAAGGTTTGGTTAATTTAGCCCTTTCAAAAATCTGACGATCCTTGGAACTGGTTAAAAAAACAAAAGGTTTCAGGCCATTAGGAACAATCGTGATGGTTTCCGCAAAAGTAATTCCGTCCGGTTTTCCATCCAGAAAAACATCAATCACCACAATATCAATTACATTATTATAAAACAATTTCAGTGCTTCATTGTAATTGGTTGCAATGCCAACAATAGTGTAATTATTTTCGGTAAGTACTTTTACAAGTGCGTCGCTTTCGGCAGCAGTGTCCTCGATAATAAGTACATTAATATTATCCATGATTTTTAAACTTTTGTAATGCAATAATTATTTTAGTCCCACTATTTTCTTCGCTTTCTATATCCAGTTTTCCGCCGTTTTTATGAATCATACTTTTGCACAACTGCATTCCAAGACCGGTTCCGATTATCTCGTCATTTTTCTTTTTAGAAAGCAGAATCGTTTCTTTTAATAATTCTTCCCGGGTTGCTTTGCTCATTCCTAATCCGGTGTCTTCAATCACCAAATAGCAAAAGTCTTCTGATGCCGGACGGGAATAAATCAGGATGCTTCCGTTTTCATTCGAGAATTTAATGGCGTTATCCAGAAAATTACGAATAATAATTTTGAGCGAATCCAGATCGGCAAATACATAGTCTGAACCCGTCACTTCATTTTTAAAATCGATGTTTTTATTTAACATCAGCGGCTTATAATTATACTCTACATGCTGTACAATTGTCGCCAGATGTAATGATTCCTGATAAAAATAAGCCTGCTGGGTTTGTAACAAAGCCCAGTTAAGCAAGTTGTCTAACAAATTGTACGCGCCATTGGCAATTGTACTATTATTGTGAAGCAAAACATCGAGTTCTGCGAAATTTTTATTTTCCAGATTCTCGATCAGTTTTCCGTTACTGACTTTCAATGCGTTTACGGATGAACGTAAATCATGACTTACTATCGAAAATAATTTATCTTTTGTGGCATTTAACTCGTCAAGTTCATTTTTCTGCGCTAAGATTATCTTGTTGTTTTTAATTTTTTGCCGGTAAAAATAAACTCCCGTTCCAAACAAAATGAGCAATAAAACAGACGAAATAAGAAACCCGTTTCTTTCGGCCTTTTTTACTTTGTTTTCTGCTGCAAGGACATCTACTTCTTTTTGTTTTTGCTTTACAGCAAATTTCTTCTCCAGATCTGCAATGGCCCAGACTTTATTCTGATCGTTTAAGGAATCTTTCCACGTTTCTAATTCTTTTCTATACATTAGGGCTAACGGGAAATTTTTCCTGTTTTCCTCCACTACGGCCATATTTAAGGCTGCAGTCTTTTTTAGATTGAAAGAATTTGTTTTTTTGGATAAGTGATATGCTTTTTCAAAATACGGAATTGCCTGACTGTCTTTATATTGTGTATAATACAGATTAGCAATATCCATGTAGGAGCTTATAAGCATCAAGGTATCTTTTTCTTTTTCCTGTAATGTCGCACCTTTAAACAAATATTCTTCCGATTTATCGAATTTTTCAAGGTGTAAATAGCACAAGCCTATATTATGCAAAATATTGCTTCTGTAAATATTGTACGATGTGCTGACAGGAAGTTTTTCAATTTCCTGAAAATACTGCAATGCTTTTTTAAAATCACTTTGCTCCAGCGCAATTTCGCCTAAATTAATTTTAACCTTGTACGCGTACCGAAAATTGGCAGACACCTGATTAAATTCTTTTTTAGCTTCTTTAAACAGCTTTTTTTCTTTAAAAGAAGTTCCTCTGAAATAATAACAAAAATTTTTAAGTTCTTCATTTCTGTTAAGGCTTAGCTGCTTCATGGAATAAACCAAAGTAGAGTCCCAATTTTTTTCCCTGAAAAATTTCTGGGCCTTATTAAAGTTACGCTCTTCCTTAAATTTTGCAGCTGTTGCTTTTATTTCAACAGCAAATAATTTATCATTGTGTAGTCTGTCCTGAGCGAAAAGAAAAAAAGAATTTAGAAATAATACTGAAACAATGTATAATTTGATTTTAATCATTAGATATTCTAAAAAATTATATTTTCAAAGTTTAATTTGAGGTAAATAAATAAGAGTTAAATCCTATAAATAAAAATATTTATAGGATTTTTTCAGTTTCAAAAATTACATTTAAGGATGCCCAACCCCGGTTCCTGTTCCAGGCTGCACCGTAGTTTCTGTTCCCCTTGAAGTTATTGGATCGATATCCCAAAGAAAAGTCTGAATTGTTTTTATGCTTTCCAGTCCTCCTTCATATGGAATTTCATCAGCATTAAAACTAACTTCATAGATATAAAAATCATGTCCTTCTGTCCCTTTTAAATCATAGGAAACAAAAAATTGAAGTTGTGCTTTCCCGTCAAGACTTATGTAACAGTTTTGATAAACACTAAGATCCAAATGCTTCGATTCTTCATGAGTTACAAAAATCACGGCTCTAACACTCAGTTTATTATCCAGATAGTAGGCCTCCACAACTGGAGAAAAAAGATCTTTTGTAAATTTATCAGGAAATGAAACTTTTCCTCTTTTAAGATATTCCGCTGGCTTTTTGATAAGCACTCCTGGCGGATAAATTTCCTGGCCAGGTTCTACTAGGGTAATTTTTTCCATGGTATTTGTTTTTGGGTTAAATTTTATTGTTTTTTTATGTTTTTAAGAAATAATTGAATTAATAAACATAAAAAGGTCTTTTTTTCAGAAATCAAATATAGTAAACATTTTCCTAATAACTTTTATGCCCTAATAATAAGTATATTAATTAACAATTACTTATTAGTTACTTTTATAAAAAACGCAAGAAATGCAATCTGCCAGAAGAATCATACCCGGTTTTTATGGCAAAAAAAATCCCATTCTGCTTTGAATGGGACTAATAAAATTATTTTTTTGCACTTATAAAATCATAGTACAGGGCTTTCGATAAAAAAGGTTTTTCCTGATAACGCTCTATTTCTCCTTCTCTTGCATCATCAACGAATAAAATATCCAGATTGTGCAATGAAAAGTATTCTCTTCGGGCTTCATCGTTAAAGTTTAAATCACTCAAAAACCTTGGTTCCACTCCTTTGTTTACTGAAATATTATAGGTTGTAATCAGATTTCCCCAATTGACAAAACTGCATAAAAGAATGGTTCCGTAAAAATACCAGACCATCTGATTGAAAAGATAGGCATTTGTTTTTTGGTTTTTGATTTTCAAAAAAGCATATACTAATCCAATGATCGCCAGGATCAGAAAAGCATAAACACCCAGTCTTTTATAAGTCAGCCCGAAAAAAGAAACGTATTCTGAGTTTTTAACGATCGTACTTACGATAAGAACTCCGTTTAAAGTGATCCAGAGTTTTGCAAGCCTTTTGAGGTTTACTGCTTTTTCATCGAAATTAAATCCTCCTTTAAAGTAAAATAAGATCACGCCAACAGCCATCAGGATAGAAAAAATAACCGCATTGACTCTTTCATGCGTTGCCGCACTTAACTGAGACTTTTGTATCACTTCAAAAAACTGCTCGTAATTGTAGGTCACAACAAAAACTAAAAGCATCAGATTTAAAAGCAATAATGTGATTTCACCGCTTTTTCTTTCGAAATCCAGATCAAGAAAAGAAAAGGTATTTTGATTTTTAACCTGATCTGCATTCTCAAACTCATTGTCCAGCATCGGGTTTTTATCGTAACAAACATCCGGTACCCAGTAATTCCAGAAAGAAAATGAAATATAAAATCCCAAAATACTAATCACAATGATTTGTACAATGTCAACATCTAAAGTATAATCGGTAAAAAGGGAAGAGAAATGATCGCTTCCAAAAGAATACACTACAAAAAACAGTATCAGGAATACCGCCGGAATTATTACATACGCTACAAGTTTCTTCGCAAAATTATTATTGATTTTTCTTTGTGGAAGCCATTGGCTGAACATAAAAACACGCCCTACTGAAGCAAATGCATTTAGAAACACCAGTGGAAAAACCTGAATGATTTTTAGTTTTGTTTCCTGCGTTTTAAACTGCAGAAAAAGCACGGACATCGCAAGGGCTAAAAAAGAAACAAAATCTCCGTACCAGGCAAAAGCAAGGCAGGAAAGCACAGATGTTACCACCAAAATCAAATGGGAACGGTCTGTAAACCGATCCTGAAAGTAATAACAGATTAGACCTGTTAACACCAGACCGAAAATAGCGAGATTAACCCCTACTGACTCATTGTAAAAAAGCGGTATAAAAAGAATACTGCAGACTAAGATAAAATGGATTTTTTTCATAATTTAAAATTTAAAAGTACTTTGTTTTTCAAAGTAATTAGATAAAAAAAAGGTATTATTAGAATTTCATTAATTTTTCAAGACTATTCAAATGCTCCTTAAAGGCAGCACGGCCAAGATCGGTAACCCTGTACGATGTTTTGGGCTTTTTACCCACAAATTCTTTTTTAACTTCAATGTACTGTGCTTTCTCAAGTGCTGAGGAATGACTTGCTAAATTACCATCGGTGATGTTCAAAAGCGTTTTCATTTCGGTGAAGTCAATCCACTCGTTCACAATCAGAATAGACATAATACCTAATCTGACGCGGCTTTCGAAATCTTTATTTAATTTATCAATGATTCCCATTGGTCTATTTGTATTTTTTGAACATGATTAGTCCGTACAGGATATGTAAAATTCCAAAACCAATAATCCAGAAAATCAAACCATATCCAATGAAAAACAACGAAATACATCCTAAAATAAGCTGGCTGAAACCTAAATATTTTATATCCGAAAAAGTATATTTTTCTGCATTTATCAAGGCTAATCCATAAAAAATCAACGTGGTTGGAGCCACTAAAATAAAAATTTTATGGTAAATCAAAGCCAGGCAGAATATCCCTCCCATTGCCAGAGGAATAGCCAGATTGAAAAGCATTTTTTTTGTTGCGGTTGTCCAGATAGGTAAATTGTACTTTTTACTTTTTCGCATTGTAAAAAAGATTCCGAAAATAAAAGCAAACAGTAGAATGATCAATCCGCTGGTGATTAGTTCTGAAACTAAATTACCATTCAGCAGAATATGTTCCCCATCAAGATAATTTATTCCGTTTATTTTGAATAACTGATAAACATACAATCCGCCAATTAAAGCTGACAATCCGGCAAATACTCCTGAGAGCCCGCTTAGCGATATAAATCTGGAAGAACGTTCCATCATGGAACGAATATGTGATAAGTCTTCTTGGTGCTTCTGATTCATGGTTAAAGTACTTTGTACTGCAAAGTTATGTTTTATTTTGAATTGACAAACAAAAATGTGTTTTTATTTACCATCGTGAAAACTGAACCCTGAAAAATGTACGCTTTTTTTAAGAGAGAGTAATCCGGAACCTGAAGTTGCGTGAGGGATAGGAGCAATCCGCCGCAGCGGAGCGGATAGCCCGACCGTATTGACTAAAGGCGCTTATATCCGGCACCAATGGAGCGCCTTTAGCCAATATGGTCACGCCCAAATAGAAACACAAAAGCCCATTCTGTTGAACGGGCTTTGTTATAAAATAGCGAGATATTGATCAGAACCATCTTCTGCGTTTGAATAAAAATACCCCAAAGACAGACAGAATAATTGAAACAAAAAGAAGAATCCAGATGCCGTATTTGCTTTCTTCAAGGCCATTCGGAACATTCATGCCGTACAAACTGGCTATCAGCGTTGGAATCATCAGGATAATAGAAATAGAAGTCATCTGCTTCATAATATTATTCATGTTATTCGAAATCACCGAAGCGTAGGCATCCATCATTCCGGTCAGAATGTTACTGTAAATATTGGCGGTGTCCTGCGCCTGACTTAATTCGATTTCGACGTCTTCGAGTAAATCTAAATCATAGTCTGCTTTATGTGCTTTCAGGTTTTTGATGCGTTGGAATAAAACGTCGTTTGCTTTTAAGGAAGTGATGAAAAAGACCAGACATTTTTCGATTTGAAGCAAGGCCTGCAATTCTTCATTTTTAATGGATTTTTCTAAATTATCTTCCGCAAGTTTTATTTTCTGATTGACTTGTTTCAGATATTTAAGATACCAGACGCTTGACGAAAGCAATAATCTTAAAACCAGATCGGGATTATCTTTGACTTCAATGTTTTTACGCTGCGAATACAAAACGAAATCTGAAATAATTTCTGTTTTATAAAAAGTAATGGTTACACAGATATCGTCTTTAAAAATGACACCCAGCGGAATGGTCTGAAAAGGCAGTTTAACGTCGTCACTTTTAATGGGAACGCGCATGATGATTAAGGTCCAGCCGTCTTCGATTTCGATACGGGGTCTTTCGTCAATATCTTCAATATCGTTGTAAAAGGCTTCGGGAATCTGAAGCTCTTCCAGTAAGTATTTTTTTTCTGTTTCTGAAGGATTTTCAATATTAATCCAGCAGTTTGGAGTCCATTTTGAGATTTCCAGTAATCCGTTGTTGTTTTTGGTGTAAAAGGCTTTCATTTCAAAAATACAGGTGTTATCACAGCATTTTGAAATTTTCAAAAGCTGCTTTTAATTTAATACTAACGAATCATAATCGTCCATGTGGAGAAGTGTTTTTTAAGTGGTGCAAAAGTATCTTTTATTTTTCACACCCGAAACTTTAATGTATTAATTATATATTAAAAACGACAAAGCCCGCTCAGGGAACGGGCTTTGTATTATATTTTGAAAGAATTACTTATTTTTTGCGCTTCTCATTTTTCTTGCTAAAAGTGTATTTTTCAACAACATTGCAATGGTCATTGGTCCTACTCCACCCGGAACAGGTGTAATAAAGGATGCTTTTTGGCTTACTCCCTCAAAATCAACATCACCTTTTATGACATACCCTTTTGAATTGGATGCATCCTCTACGCGGGTAATTCCAACGTCAATGATTACCACTCCGTCTTTTACCATATCGCCTTTTAAAAATTCAGGAACTCCTAAAGCGGTAATGATAATATCGGCATTTTTAGTGAATTCCGCTAAGTTTTTAGTTCGGCTGTGCGTCAGCGTAACAGTTGAATCACCAGGATTCCCTTTACGGCTCATTAAGATGCTCATTGGGCGTCCTACGATATGACTTCTTCCAATCACTACGGTATGCTTTCCGGCAGTTTCTACTTTATAACGCTCTAACAACTCCATAATTCCAAACGGTGTTGCCGGAATGAAACTTTCCATTTCAAGCGCCATTCTTCCAAAGTTGGTCGGGTGAAATCCGTCTACATCTTTATCCGGATCGATCGCTAATAAGATTTTTTGTTCGTCGATATGCTTCGGCAATGGTAACTGAACGATATATCCGTCAAGGTTATCGTCTTCGTTTAGTTCTGCAATTTTAGCTAATAAATCGGCTTCGGTAATATCCTCAGGCAACGCTACTAAAGTGGAATCGAAGCCAATTTGCTGGCAGGATTTTACTTTACTTCCCACGTAAGTTAAACTTGCTCCGTTATTCCCTACGATTACTGCTGCCAAATGAGGTACTTTTCCTCCGGCATCTTTAATCGATTGAACTTCGGCTGCAATTTCGTTTTTGATGTCTTCAGCTGTTTTTTTACCGTCTAGTAGTTGCATTATATTGTAGTTAAAATGTTTCAGGTTTAAAGTTTCAAGTTGTAAAATTGAAAGTTCTTATTTCTATTATTTAAAAAAGTTTCAAATTTCAGTCTCAAAACCTGAAACCTGAAACTTGAAACTTTTATTTTATTATCTCGGCATTCCGCCTGGCATTCCTTTCATGCCTCCCATCATTTTCATCAGGTTTTTTCCGCCCGGACCCTGCATCATTTTCATCATCTTGCTCATTTGGTCGAACTGCTTCATTAACTGGTTTACCTGCTCGACTTTCGTTCCGGAACCTTTAGCGATCCTGGCTTTTCTTTTTACATCGATTATGGAAGGTTTACTTCTTTCGACCGGAGTCATCGAATGAATGATCGCTTCAATGTGTTTGAAAGCATCGTCTTCGATTTCAACATCTTTCATGGCTTTTGAAGCACCCGGTATCATTCCAACCAGGTCTTTCATATTACCCATTTTCTTCACTTGCTGGATCTGCGTTAAGAAATCATCAAAACCAAATTCGTTTTTAGCGATTTTCTTCTGAAGTTTTCTGGCTTCTTCTTCGTCAAATTGTTCCTGCGCTCTTTCCACAAGAGACACCACGTCCCCCATACCTAAGATACGCTCGGCCATACGATCCGGATAGAAAACATCAATTGCTTCCATTTTCTCTCCTGTACCGACAAATTTGATTGGTTTATTTACAACCGATTTAATAGAGATTGCAGCTCCACCACGGGTATCACCATCTAATTTTGTCAGGATAACTCCATCAAAATTTAAGATATCGTTGAAGGCTTTTGCTGTATTTACGGCATCCTGTCCTGTCATAGCATCTACAACGAACAAGGTTTCCTGTGGCTGAATTGCTTTATGAACACGCGCAATTTCATCCATCATTTCCTGGTCAACTGCCAAACGTCCGGCTGTATCGACGATAACGACGTTAAAACCGTTTGCCTTAGCGTGTTTAATTGCATTTTGGGCAATTTCAACAGGGTTTTTATTTTCCGGTTCTGAGTACACCTCAACACCTATCTGGTCTCCCACAACATGCAACTGATTGATCGCCGCAGGACGGTAGATATCACAAGCTACAAGAAGTGGTTTTTTGTTTTTCTTAGTTTTTAGAAAGTTGGCTAATTTTCCGGAGAAAGTCGTTTTACCGGAACCTTGCAAACCTGACATTAAAATAATGCTCGGATTCCCGGAAAGATTTATTCCGGCAACATCGCCACCCATTAGTTCTGTTAGTTCGTCTTTTACTAACTTTACTAATAACTGACCTGGCTGAAGTGTGGTTAAAACATCCTGACCTATTGCTTTTTCTTTTACTTTGGTCGTAAAATCCTTAGCAATTTTAAAGTTCACATCGGCATCTAATAAGGCACGACGAACTTCTTTTAAGGTATCGGCAACGTTTACTTCTGTAATTTTCCCGTGTCCTTTTAGTATATGGAACGCTTTATCTAACTTATCACTTAAATTATCAAACATATTATTTTCTTTATTTGAAGTGCAAAGATAATCTAATTAGATATTTCAGGCAATTTTTATTTAGCTGCATTTAACCGCAAGGCACGCAAAGCTTTTGCGCAAAGTTCGCTATTTTTTTTTATTTGATCGCAAAGTTTATTTTTCTCGCAGATTTAGCAGATCTGGCAGATTGTTTTTTAGGTTATGTATGAAAAAAAATGCTAAATCTGCGGGAAACAAAAAACGCAAAGAGTATAAAAACCTTTGCGCCTTTGCAACTTTGTTCCTTTGAACCTTTTTTAAATTAGAACTGAAAATAAATAAACGGCTGAGAACCTGCTACTGCTGTTGCGTAAACAATCCAATACACGAAACCTAAAATGATCGCTTTAATCAATAAAGGAGTCCGGTCGAAAGTCCATTTTAGTTTTGTCGTGAATATTTCAGGCAGGAAATGCCAAACATAACCGAACAGCATTAATAAGAATACATTTTTGTATCCTAAAACTATGGCTTTCCATTGTTCCGGTTCGAAGGTTAACTGACAAATATTATTGATGACCTGCAAGGCTGTTTCGAAATCTCTGGCTCGGAAAAAGATCCAGCAGAAAACGACGAAGTGAAATGTAATCAGGATGGAGAAAAACTTCCAAATGAAACTAGAACCTTCTTTTTTAGAAGGGAAAAGTTCCATGAAAATTTTATGCACTGCTAATGCCAGTCCGTGTAAGGCACCCCAGATAATGAATTGCGCTCCGGCTCCGTGCCATAATCCACCCAAAAGCATGGTAGTGAATAAGTTGAAATTGGTTACAAGCGTTTGATTTTTTTTCTTCGAAAGTAAAAATGTCAGGCAAAAAACGCCAATTGATCCGATTGCTATGGCCAGCGGAATAAAGCTTTCGTTCACATTTGACATGCCCCAAAGCAATAATCCGAAGAAGAATAAACTCGGAAACAAATATCCGGCAAATGTTCCCTCTCTGTTTCCTCCGATGGAGATGTATAAAAAGTCTTTTAGCCATGTTGAGAGCGAAATATGCCATCTTCTCCAGAAATCGGTAATCGATACTGATTTATATGGCGTTCTAAAGTTGGCCGGCAATTTAAATCCTAACAACAAAGCAATTCCGATTGCCATGTCTGAATATCCGGAAAAATCACAGTAAATCTGGATGGCGTATCCGTAAGAGGCCATTAAATTTTCGAATGAAGTATAACTCATCGGCGTATCAAAAACACGGTCTACGAAATTGATCGAGATGTAATTTGAAATTACCGTCTTCTTTATTAATCCACCGATGATCAGAAACAAAGCGTTATTTACATCCTGTTTCGTAAGGTTCAGCTTCTGATAAATCTGCGGAAGAAAATCTTTGGCACGTACGATCGGTCCTGCCACTAATTGCGGGAAGAAAGAAACGAAAAAGAGATATTCGATATAGTTTTTGGTTGGCTTGATTTCTTCACGGTAAATTTCGATAATATAACTCATCGACTGAAACGTGTAAAATGAAATTCCCACCGGAAGGAAAACATTATGAAGTTCGAAATGACCATTGAACATATCATTGTAGGTCACGATCATAAAATTCATATACTTGAAATAACCCAGTAATCCTAAGTTTAGGATAACACTTATGACCAGGTATATTTTCTTTACAGTGTCTTTCTTTTCCCTGTAAATAATCTGGCTTAGGCCATAATCGACTACGGAAGAAAGCAGTAATAACAAAAAGTAAATTCCGCTTGACTTGTAATAAAAGAAAAGTGAAAACAGAATAACGTATGTTAATCGTAAATAAAATGTTTTACGCAAAAATGCGTACACAAAATAGAAAACCAGAAACAATCCAAGGAACAAGCCTGTATTGAATAATAATTTTTCGTCGGGATTATATATGAACCAACTTTTGGCTTGTTCAATCGTAATTTCTCCAAAATTCTGAACAAACCAATCATTTATGCTATTACCTGTTATCAACTTACTTTTTTGATTTAAAATTATCGTATGCTTTTAAAAATGCCTCTGTAAAGAGTTTTCCTTGTTTTTCGTATCCTTTTTTAGAATAATGAACGAAATCCGGACCAATTAATCCTTCTGCTCTTAATGTTCTCACTCCGTTTAAGCCTCCAAATTCATCGTATAGATCCCAAACTGCAAAATCATCTTTTTCTGCAACGCTGTTAATACGTTCTGCATATTCTTTCACGTAAATATTTGGTTTCCTTTTTCTGTGTAGCGAAGGCGGCGGCGTCATTACAATAATCGGAACGTCAATTTTTTGTTCCTTAAGGTTACTTATGAATTCCTGCAATTGCCTGATATATGCAGAAGCTTCCATGTTGTCGTAACTTTCATTTGTTCCGAGAGAGAAAATCAGCAAATCGGGTTTTAGCGCTTTTAATTGCTCAAAAAACAGAGGGTATTTATTATAGTCTGAAAATTTAGCCCCATTTACGCCGATTCCGCTGTAGGTTATACCCGGAGTATCTTTCTCAAGCACCAGTCCGTTAAGTTCAAATTCTGACGCACTTTTATTTGGAATAAGGTAAATTCTGTCCAGTGCTTTTTCGGAGTTATAATAATGTGAAAAAGAATCCGCTGTAAGATTTAGCGGAACAAATTCTGAGCTTTTAATCTTTTTGGGTTTTGTTTCATTCGTCGGGATCTTCAGCGTTCTTCCTGCTCTGATATTAGCTGATTTCAGACCGTTTGCCTTTTTAATTTCGGCAATTGAAATATTATATTTATCAGCAATTACAGAAATAGCTTCTCCTTTTTTTATTTTATGCGTGATCACTTTTCGTTCCGTAGATTCCGTGATATTCGTTTGAGAGGAAATGGCCAAATCAAACATATCTTGATTTTGCGGCGTAATAATATGAATCGAGTTGAATTTATAAGCCGGATCTTTTATATTTAATTGTACTGCAAAACCGCCGTTATCTCTCCAGAGTCCGATGCCGCTTAAACCGACCGGTTTGCTTTTGAACGGATATATATTTCGATAACTTTCCCAGGTTCTGTTCGAATAAAACCTTTCGTTATAAGAACCATTTGTCTTTGCCAGTTGATATGGAAAAACAAAACCGCGACCCGCATTTCCGAACTGCTGCTGTAAAATTTTTCTAATTTTATTGGTCATTAAATCTCCCTGAATGTGAGAATCACCAATATGAACAATATTTATTTTCTGGTTTTTGCCATTCTCATTTTCTTTTAATTTCTCAAAAACACTTTTTAATACCTGGGCATTATAAATGTGATTTCCCCTATAAGTTTCAATCGTGGCGGTATCGATTTTACTAATCATGTTTTTAATTGTTGAAAGTGAGACTGACTTTTGCGCTTTACTGTTTGCCGACCATAAAAGACAGCAAAAGAAAATAATAAGTTTATTCATTTACACTATCTTTTAGCACAGATACGGAATCTGCTTTAGTTTTTCTGACAGGTTTTGGTCGCTCCCCTGCTTCCCGTTTTTCACGCAGTACTTTATATTCTTCGTAACCTTTGTTTAGCTGACTGTACAATAAATTTCCGATGGCCTTTGCTCCGCGCTGGTTGAAGTGCGTATAATCTTTATTGGCTCTGGCAGGAGCTTCATCTACCCATTTTACCATTGATCCGTCACCACCCATCAAGGTGTACAGATTCACGAATCCGGATTCGGTCTCGAGGGCATATCTTTTTTGGGCTTTCATTAAAGGGACTACCGCGGAGTCGGTTTTCATTTCAAGATCATATTTCGTCGATTTATCTGCCGTTGAAACAATCAGAATAGAAACGCCAGGAAAAGATTCCTTTATTTTAGCTACTGTCTTTTTCATCCCTCTCTGGTACCAGGAATAATTTTTGGTTCCGTAATTTAAGACATTTGTTCCATAATGTAAGATGATAAGATCGTATTTCAAATTATGATTAAAGGCCTGCATTACGCCTGCATTGAACATTGAAATCGGCAATCCTGAATTTCCTCTTTGCGAAAAATTATCCACATGAACACCAGTTCCGTTATCAAAATTAAATCCATAAATCGGAATAGAATCCGCCTGTATGAAGTTTGCTTTGAATGATTTTATACTTCCCGAAGTCACTTTCAGGGTATTCACCAGATTATTTGGAGAAAGGGTTTTTCGCAAAGTATCCTTGCCGATAATAAAGTTCACATTCCCCTTTTTTGAGGCCTTTCCGTAAAACAAGGTCGGGTTATCTAAAGCCGTAGAGAATTTAGTCAGTCCTGCTTCATATTGTACCCAGGTAGAATTTGATTTGTCATTTGCAAAAAACACATGTCCGTTTACTCCGAAAGGACTTGTTGGTTTTTTTACATTTAAATACGATTGTGTTTTCCAGTTTTTGGAAAAAAGTGTTTTCACAGAACCTCTGGAAGCGGAAGATTCAGAGATTATCGACACAAAACCTACTCCGTTTCCTCCAAAACGTTCCTGATAGTTCATGCGGACGTCCTGTACAATTAAGTCACCATCGGTCATAGAATCTCCATAGTAAGCGATTCTGACTTTAGATTGCGGGTTTTTTTCCAACTGATATAATTTCTCATAAAAAGAAATCAGGTATTGATATCCTTTATAATTATCGAAAGTTTCAGGCGGGAATTCTATTCCTTCAGAAGCATCAAAGATAATTTTTTCCCCTGCTTCCTTCTTCTCATCTTCAGAGATACTGTCTTCTTTTTGAGATAACGAATCATTGGCCACCGACTCTAAGAGCAGGCTGTCAATAAGTATGTTTTTGGAATCCAGTTTGCCTTCCGAAAATATTTTATCCGGTAAGACTTGTTTAAATCCAATGAAAGCTATGAATGCTAATGCTACAATGGCAAAAGACTGAAAAAAATAAGATTTTGTATTCACTTAGTACTTATAAATTTTGAAGAAAGGTTTTCTAAACCCCGGTTTTTAAATTCCTGTTAATTGCTATAAAAAAACATCCGCAAAGATAGGATTAAACGTTAATTTATAATTTTTTTTAACGATTAAAATAAAACAAAAAAAGAGGCTAGATAAATCTAACCTCTCTCAAAAAAAAATAAAAAAAACAAAGCTAATGATTAATTGAAATTATGCTTTCGCATTTATTTAGAATAAAATAATCTTTATAGTTTTTAATTTTCGCAGTGAATTATTTTAGGATCGCATACTCAAGCGTTACATTTCCTCTCTCTCCTGCTTCATTCAGCATAGAAAGAAATTTCACTTTGTAATAGTTTCCGGCTCCATCTTTAACCACATAAAAACGATCTGTTCTGATACTTGGCAAAGTTGTATCACTTCCGCCATTTCTCCAGCTGGCTCCAATTACTCTTTGATCCGTAAAAGAAGTTTTAAAATTATCTTCTACAACTTTTGCTTTTGTAAAATCGGCATAAGATCCTCCTGCAGCAACCAAAACCTGATAAACCTGCGTTCCTCCTTTTAAATTTGTGGTAATGAAATCGGCATAACCGTAAGTAACCTCACCATTCCCCATGTTCAGGTAATTTGTAAACGTAGTAAAATTCAGATCCCATTTTTCTTTTTCAGGCTCAACAGAAACAGTGTTTCCAGAAACTACGCTAAAGAATGAAAAGTTAAATGCGGCATCTTTAGTAATGATTTTCTCTGTAAAAGTTGCTGAAGCTAAATCTGCGTATTGAATTTTATATCCATTTCCACTTCTTAAAATCCTAACTTTTTTCCAGCCTCTTGCTTCGCCATCAACACTCACCGAACCAAGACCTGGTTTTGTAGTTCCAACAGCTAATCCCAGGTTTACCAGATAAACTTTGTTATCTGCATCAGTCGCTGAAACCTCAGCAATTGCAGTTCCAATTCCGGCTCCTGCTCCTGCTAAAACTCCTGTTGGATTATCAACATATCCGTTTGATGCAAGATTTTCACCGCCAATAGCCAAAACAGCCGGATCGCTTGTTTGAGGTAAAGTAATATCTGAAGTTGCTAATTTTTTCGCAGCCATTTTAAGAGATCCGTTTAAAATCACTCTAAACTCTGACCCTGAAGCAAAACCGAAATCCCAGGTTGTTCTGTTTACAGACTTAGATTGTGCCGTACTTAAGTCAACATAAATCTGATTGGGCTGATTTGGGCCTCCAACGGAAGGTTGTAAAGTTGCTCCGACTGAAGGTCCTTCCGTAGCAGGTGTATTGTCGTCGTCACTTGAGCATGCCGCTAGTGATACTAAGGCTATTGATAAAAATAATAGTTTTTTCATTGTATTTCTGTTTTATATTAAAGATTAAGGTTATATGCTAATTTTAAAAAATACGACCGGCCGTACGCCAGCATTACTTCGCCCGGCGCTGCATGTCCAGCCGTTTGATTTGTATTTGTCTGATTTACATTGGTGATATCAAAAAGATTTCGGGCTCCAATGGTAACTTCAAATTTTTCTTTAAGGAAGTTTTTGCGGGCTGACATATCAAGCCAGTTACTTTGGCCAACATCTGATAAGATGAATGAAGAAGATCCCTCTATAAAGCGCTGTGTTTTTCCATTATATTTATAATATCCGGAAAATGTAGTTTTCCATTTTGGGAGGAAATAAGAAAAACTTGCATTTAAATTAAAAGAATAAAGAAATTTATCATCTGATGTAAACACCTTGTTCTCTATTTTTTGTGAGATACCAATAATTGCAGCTCCAAAATTAAGACCCAAATTATCTTTTCGAAATTGATTGGTTGTTGAAAAATTCCAGACTTTATATTTACTTATATTGATGTATTGATATTCCGGATTACCTGTATCCGTATTAAATCCTGTCAATGCCATATCTATTCGGTCATCTACATCTAAATAGCTTCCGGACAGCGTATTTGACATTTGTAATCCTGAAGAAAATACAGTTGTCTTTTTAAAACTGGTTTCATAAGAAGTACTGGTTTCGGGGATAAGATTTTCGTTCCCGATAAAGAAATGTCCATCAAAGATTAGTTTGGAATATAGCTCTTCAAACGTTGGGGTACGGAATCCGTTTCCATAGGAACCACGAACCTCAATTCCTTTATCAAATAAATATCTCAAGCCTACTGAAGAGGCATATTGATTTTCAAACTTTGACTGGGCTGAAAATCTTATTCCGGGCCTAATCGAAAATCTTTGAGTTGCCATAATCTCCGAAGAAGCAAAAAAATCATAATTCTCAATCGTTTTTCGAACTGGCACAAAAATATTGCTGGCCTCCTGAACCAGTGAATACCCCTGATTGTTTACGAATTCATATCCCAACTGTAAATCAACTTTCTTGTCTGTAAAAAAATTACTTACTGTTCCTGTAGAATAGAGAACCTCCATGGATTGGTCTTTTACCTTAACATTATTTGCTTCATCCTTAGTTGCAAAAAGATATCTAAAATCCTCAACATCACGCTGTTGTTTTTGATGCGAAAGAGAAACATTATAATTGAGCTGAGAAAATATTTTACCCGTTGCATTTAAATTATGGAAATACCTGTTTGTCAAATATCTTTTATCATCAGCGTATCTGTAAGATCCTTTAACGGGACTAAAACCTGATTGCACAGTACTATTAAAATAGTCTACGTTTTCATCCAGGTATTCAAACTTATAGAAAAAACGAAAATTATCTTTGTTGTAAGCTATTAATGCTGTACCATTTAGCTGATCTTTTGGCAACCATCGATACCCTCGTGAACCATCATTTTCATTATAATCAATTCCGTTTTTATCACTCAGGTGACCTTGAAAGTCATTACGATTTGCGCCTACTGAAACAAACCAGTTTTTATCAAAATTATGAGTAACCCTTACAGACTGAATATGTCGCCCTTCCTTAAATAGCGAATACTCGTCGCTAACTGTTTCTTCCTGAACTGCAGCATTGATCCCCCATTTATATGGTGATGATTTTTTTGTAATAATATTTAAAACACCACTAACTGCATTCCCGCCATAGGTAACTCCCATTGAGCCCTCGACAATTTCAATATGATCTACATCATTAAGATTAATCTGAGATAAATCGGTGTTATTTCCCAAACCTGCTTCATTGACCAAAGGAACATTATCCACCAAAATTTTAAAATACTGTGCATCTAAACCAAATAAGGAAACAGTTGATCTTCCACTTGTACTACTTGGTCGTACTGTAATGTTTAGATACTGATTTAAAACGTCAGCTAAATTATTTGCGGCTAAATTTTGTATGTCCTGACTTGAAATTACGCGAACATTAAAAACTGATTTTTTTATGGACTGGGGCTCAAACTGCCCGGTAACCACCACCTCGGAAAGTTTATTTACAGCCGTACTATTCTTTTCCTGGGCAAAAGAAATTTGGCAGGAAAGAGCGACTGCAAAGAGGGTAAATTTTATTTTCATTATTTTTATTCAATCTTAATAATGACGCAAATATAGAAACTATTTTTATTTGTTCTAAATAAAAAACATATATTTGCAAAAAATATAAAACCAAAATAATAGTTATGATTACAAAAAGCCTTTATTTTTCAGCCGTTATGGCTTTGACCTGTAGCCTTGGTTTCAGTCAGGACAAAAAACAACAAGACATTAACTCCATTAAATCAATGTGTGGCTGTTATGAAGTGAAGTTTAATTTTGCAGAAACTTTTCAATACGCTAAAGATTCGGCAAACTACAAACCTTCTCTAACTAAACATGAATCTGCCTTAGAATGGGTGGAACTTTTGGAAGATACTCCTAATAAAATCGTCATGCAGCATTTATTGATCGTAAGTGATGACATGATTATCAAACACTGGAGACAAGACTGGCTGTATGAAAATACAGACCTGTATGCATTTGACAAAAACAATTCCTGGAAATACAAGAAACTGGACAAAAAAGCCGTAAAAGGACAATGGACTCAAAAAGTGTTTCAGGTAGATGATAGTCCAAGATATGAAGGATCTTCAACGTGGGTTCATGTAGACGGAGAAAACTACTGGTCAAACGTAGCTGATGCACCTCTTCCAAGAAGAGAGCAGACAAAACGTAATGACTATAATGTTTTAAAAAGAAGAAACATTCACGAAATTACCGCTACCGGATGGAATCATGAACAGGATAATGCTAAATTAATCCGAGATGACAGTGGAAAAGACGTTGTATTAGCAGAAGAAAAAGGATTTGATGTTTACACTAAAGTGCCGGATAGCAAATGTATTGCCGGTCAGAAATGGTGGAAAGAAAATAATGCACTGTGGAAAAATGTCCGTGATAAATGGCAGACTCTTTTTGACAGACATAAAGACTTAAACTTAGAAGCAAAAATAGATAGAAAAGCCCTTTACTCTTTATTGTTTGATTTAAAACCAAACGCTACAAAAGCAGAAAGTGATGCTATTATCGACAAGTTCGTAAAATAAAAATGTTTGTGTTAGTTGTAAAAAGCCGATAGTTTCAGGACTATCGGCTTTTTTTATAAACAAAAACCGTTTAAAAATTAATTTAAACGGTTTCCCTTTATCAGTTATACTAAAAGCTTACTAATTCAAAATAGTTAAAAATGAATAAAGGGTTTATTGTTTGGTAAGAATTCTAATTTTATTTATCCCAAAATAATTTGGTTGCTAATTTATCCCCTCCAATTGCTGTAGCTGCAGCCTTATAATTGGAAGCATTTAAGGTTTGTTCCCTTATCGGATAGGTCATTCTTGACGGAACTTTTCCTTCAGCTGCTGCATCAGCATTAGACGGAGGAACAAGAGCCGGGAAATTTAATCTTCTCGCTGACGTCCACCCTTCAAATCCTCTGTTAAACAAGGCATACCACGCCTGGTCCCCGATTTTTTGTTGCCACGTTCCTGTAGCTGTAGCATAAGAAACTGCCGGCTGGCTAAGGTACGCATCAGCATCTGATGCTGTAACACCCCAATCCTGCATAGAGGCCTTAATTGCTTTTGTATAATGTGAGGCCGCACTACCACTTATAGCTACACCCCTCTCGGCAGCCTCGGCCAGTAAGAATTCAACTTCGGCATAATCCAGATATGTACCTTTAAAATCAGGAAGCTGAAGTACGTCACCAATGTGAGTAAATTTTCCAAAACTATTTTTAATCCCTACAATTCCGCCCTTATATGGTAATGGTTTTCCATCGGCATCTTTTAAGTTTTGGGCAAAATAAACTTTTGTTCTCGGATCATTTTTTGCCACTAATGCGTCGACAAAGGGCTTTGCAGGTACAAAATCATGTCTTCCGGAAAAAACTAAATCTACATATAAAGGATTCGTGTTGGGAACACTAACCTGATAAGATATTTTGGCATTGTCTCCATTTGAGGTAAAAGTGCCGTTTGAAGCTGAAATAATAGCATTGTCTGCTATAGCTCCTTCCAATCCGGAAGCTTTTAGATTAATTCCAAGTTTCAATTTAATACTATTGGCAAATTTTATCCATTTTGCTAAATTATCTCCATAAATAACATCTGCCTTTCCAAAACCGGGCTGTGAGACATCAATATTTGCAATATCGGCATTAAGACGCACAATTAAATCCTTGTAAATTTCTACAGCTTTATCATATTTAGGCAAATAATTCCCTGATCCTTTTAAAGCTTCAGAATAGGGAATATCGCCAAAAGTATCAACAAGAATCTGAAAAGAATACACCGTCAGGATATCAATCATTGCCAGTTTATTTTTTCTTACTACAAATTTTGGCAGCAAATTCAGGATCAGAAGCTAAAATGACTTCGTTCTCGAGGTAAGATTTCGCCTTAGCCAAATCACTCAATGAACCGTCATTCGTTGAAGTACCGGACAAATAAGCTCCCCAGTGGTTGTCTGAAATTTTTCTGGTTGTCCATTGATAAACGGACTCATCGGTATAAGTTGTTTCGGTCCATTGCTGATTGACCAGTCTAAAGATATTTTTATTAACGCTGGTATTTACGACCTGCTCGGCTATTCCTTTTTCGGCACTTGTAAACAAAGATGCTGCCGGTACTACGGAAGGATTTTTTTCATCCTCAGTCAAATCACTGCAAGAACTCAATAGCGCTACAACACTTAAAAAGTAAATTATTTTTTTCATGATATTCTATATTAAAATTTAAATGTTAAGTTGAATCCTATATCTCTTGTAGTGGGCAGTGATCCGATAGAATAACCTCTGGATTTATTTCCGGAAGACAAACCGCTTTCCGGATCAGCGTAAGGCAGGTTTTTGCTAATAATCCATAAATTAGATCCGATCAGACTAAGGGTTGCCGAATTTACAAATGTGTTCTCAAACATTTTTTTAGGGAAATTATAAGAAATAGAAACTTCTCTTAATTTCACGTAGGAGGCATCGTAAATAAATGCTTTATTAGGCGCTGCCAAATAACCATAGTTATTAGAATAAGTTCCGGGATTTTGGGACATTACTTTATTTGGTGTCCCGTCCGGAGCTACACCTGCATTTAAAACTCCTTTTTCTCTAATATCCCCCACTGCTGTTTCTTTATACAATCCGGTTGCAAGACCGTAGTACATATCAAGTGAAAAAATATCTCCGCCTTTTTGGGTGTCAATTAAGAAACTCAACGCGAGATTTTTATACGCAAATTTGTTTCTGATACCCCCAATCCAGTCCGGGGTAACATTTCCAATTTTTTTGTCTGATGTACTGGAAATCATATATTTTCCCGTTTTCTGATCGATAGTACGCTGACCGTTTGTATACACATAGTCAGTACCCTGAATGGCACCATAGGGCTCATTAAGAGTAGCATTTACAGTTACTCCTCCATTGTACGAAGCGATCTGCATGTTTTCTACTCCTGCCGGCAAAGAGATTACTTTACTTTTATTATTCGACCAGTTTACAATAACATCCCAACTAAAGTTTGCCGTTTTTACCGGAGTTCCCGAAAGTTGAATTTCCAGTCCGTTATTTTCTACATTCCCGCCATTTACCCAGGCATAGGTGAATCCTGCTGCTGAAGAAACCTGAGTAGATACAATCTGATCTACGGTATTGGTTTTATAATAAGTGACATCCAGCCCTAAGCGTCTGTCAAAAGTGCTTGTTTCCAAACCAATTTCAAATGATTTTGTCCTTTCCGGTATAAGGTTGGGATTTTTGTTGGTAGTGGGTAATGTATAGATTGGTTCTCCATTAAAATTAGAGCTCCTTTTGTATGTATTGATTAAACTTAAAGGCTCTGCATCATTACCTACTTCTGCATAATTCAGTCTGAATTTACCCAAATTCAGCCACTTTGCTTTTACAACATTAGAGAAGAGAAAAGCACCCGAAATAGCAGGATACACATACGCATTATTCTCCTTTGGCAATGTTGAAGAAACATCTCTTCGTATAGAAGCGTCAATAAAGTAAGTATCCATAAAGCCTAAAGATCCCTGGGCATAAATACCGCTAACCCCCCATTCTGCTTTATTTTCAACTGGAAAAGGCAATTCATATCTGGAATTTGATAACGCATATATTCCCGGCGTAACCAAACCTCCTATAGTAGACGAAAGTATATTATCTCTGTTGTTTTTTCTAATATTTGATCCCAACACACCCGTTAAGCTTATATTCTCCCCAATTTTTTTATTGAAGTTTAACATCAAATCATAGTTAATTTCTTTAAAATTGATGTCTTGTCGCTGATAACCTGATGTTTCATCTACTGGTGATAATCCAAATCCCGAAGCAATAGAACCTACTGCCCTTCTTTCTTCCTGCAGTTGTTTGTATGTATCTAATGAAACCCTTCCCAAAACGCTAAGCCAGTTGGTTACTTCGTAATTTAGCGAAGCATAACTAAACAATCGTGTTCTGTTATCTGAAGAATAATTTTGATAACGGGTAAAATAAGGATTATCCCAATAAATAGGCACCAATCCCTTGGAAGAAGTAGGATCTGCCCAGTTCCAGGTTACGTTTTGGCCGCCGGAAGCATTGTACACATTTTCCAACTCTTTTATATCTGTATTAACCTGCCACCATTGTCTAAAAGAACCAATCAGATTATCACTATAACCGGTTGAATTTCGACCAACAGTATTCTGCAACGTTACCGCGGCATAAGCATTCGCAGTTAATTTATCCGTTATTTTTTGACTAAATCTGGCACTTATCTGATTCTTTTTCAATTCGCTATTCGGCAAAATCCCGGTTTGAAGTGTGTTCACATAGGACATGGAAAGACTGGATCTTTCGGTTGCTTTTTCAATAGACAAACTGTTGGTATTTGTTTTTGCCGTATTGAAAAATGTAATTGGTCCATTTTTGGCAGCTGTCCATGGAGTTGCTTTACCATAATTTTTTGAATACGGTGTAAAGGCATCCCACTGATAGACCGGTTTTCCTGTAAAAGCATCTCCGTATGAAGCATCATTTGAAGTATCAACTGTTGGAATGGGACTGGCGGCGTCTAAAAAAGAACTGCCAAAACCATACCCTGAACCATACTTTGTCTGGTATTTGGGAAAAGTAGACTTGTCAACGCTGCCAACTGTTAAGCTACTTGAAAATGTAAAACCAACTTTATTGTCATCCCCCTTTTTACCTTTTTTGGTAGTTACCATTACTACTCCGTTAGCAGCTCTGGATCCGTATAAGGCTGTAGCGGCTGCCCCTTTAAGAATATTAACACTTTCAATATCTTCCTGATTAATATCCCCGACATTGTTACCATAATCATATCCGCCGCTGCCTTGCGCCTGACTGGAAGTATTATTATTTGTGTTATCAACGGGTACACCATCGATGACCCAAAGCGCCTGATTATTTCCGGTGAGGGACTTATTTCCACGGATTACAACATTGGTCGAACCTCCAAAGTTTGTATTCCTTGAAACTTCGACTCCGGCTGCCTTACCGGATAGAAGGTTCGCAACATTTTGATTCCCGGCACCACCGCCAACCAGGTCTTTACCTGAAATCTGCTGAGAAGCGTATCCTAATGATTTTTTCTCTCTTTTAATTCCTAATGCTGTTGTTACGGTAATTCCTTCCAGTTCTGTTGCATTAGCGATCATCGTAATATTAGCATTAGCGGCATTCGCTGGTACTTCCTGCGTTTTCATTCCGATATAACTGAATACCAATACCTGATTCGATGCTGCACGAATAGTATATTTCCCGTCAAAATCAGTTTGCGTACCTGATTTCGTTCCCTTAACTAAAACACTAACGCCGGGCAAAGGCATTCCTGCATTGTCAGAAACTTTTCCTGTTACTGTTTTTTCCTGTGCAAAAGTTAATTGCAAAACAAGCGCGAAAAACAGCGACATTACTCCTTTTAATTTTTGTTTCATGATTCTTAATTTTAAAATTATGGGCCGAACTTATTAAATTAAAATATTTTTAACAAGAATAATTACATATTTAACATTATAAAATGTAAATATTATACTACTTTATTAACTTTTAAAAAGATTAAATTACAGTAAAATCTTATATTTTAAATATTTAGTTAGTGATTACTGATAGGAGAAAATTTAAAAAAGAAAGGCATTGAAAATTATTGAACGCCAGTCTTACAAAATAAAAAAACCGTCCAAAATTCATCAGACGGTTTTATCCTTAATATCTATTAATAACTAAAAGGGTACTAATTCAAAATAATTAAAAATGAATAATAAGGAGAATATCTATAATCTCTAAAATCAGTATTTGCGGGGAATTTGTGTGGATTTGTTACTAGTGCTCTTTTGTGGTATTTGAGCTGCAAATTTGGTTTGAACCGACCTTTTGGATTTGCCTGTAAACGAAGTAGGAAAATTAATATAATATATTTATATATGCAAATAAAATCTTACTTTATTTTTAAAATAATAATTAAGAAGTAAGACGAATGCCTATTTTACAAACATAAACAGCACTAATTCAAGTATCTAAGCAAAAAAAAAGCCGATAGTAAATTTACCATCGGCTTTTATAAATTTATTGAAATTTACATTCTCTCCGGAACTTCAATTCCTAATAGTGTAAAGGCAGCTTTTATTACTTCACCCACTTTTTGGGAAAGCTGAACTCTGAATACTTTTTTAGTCAGATCAACTTCTCCTAAAATATGTACAGACTGATAAAATGAGTTGTATTCTTTTACCAGATCGTATGTATAATTGGCAATTAGTGCCGGGCTGTGATTGTGAGCGGCATTTTGAATTACTTCGGGGAAAAGCTCGATTTGTTTTACGAGTTCTTTTTCTTTTTCGTGTAACGCTGTAGTATCCGTTTTACTTGCAAAATCGAAATCGGCTTTACGAATAATCGACTGGATTCTTGCGTAAGTATACTGAATAAACGGCCCTGTATTTCCGGCAAAATCTACTGATTCTTCAGGATTGAACAAAATACGTTTTTTAGGATCTACTTTTAAAATATAATATTTGAGGGCGCCAAGACCTATTGTTTTGTACAATTTCTCCTTTTCTTCGGCAGAATAACTATCGAGTTTTCCTAAATCCTCAGAAATTTGTTTTGCCGTATCGGTCATGTCCTGCATCAGATCATCGGCATCGACAACAGTTCCTTCACGGCTTTTCATTTTTCCGGAAGGTAAATCAACCATTCCGTAGGATAAATGATACAGACTTGAAGCCCAGTCGAAACCTAATTTTTTCAGGATTAAGAATAAAACCTTAAAGTGATAATCCTGTTCGTTACCAACCGTATAAACCATTCCGCCAACATCGGGCATATCTTTTACACGCTGAATGGCTGTTCCGATATCCTGGGTCATATAAACGGCCGTGCCGTCTGAACGAAGTACAATTTTGCGATCCAGACCTTCATCTGTCAGGTCAATCCAGACTGAACCATCAGGATCTTTTTCGAAGACCCCTTTATCAAGTCCCACCTGAACTACATCTTTCCCTAACAAATATGTATTACTTTCATAATAGTATTTATCAAAATTAACTCCCAGATTAGAATACGTAGTCGCAAAGCCATCATAAACCCACTGGTTCATCATTTTCCACAGTGTGATCACTTTTTCATCTCCGGCTTCCCATTTTTTAAGCATATCCTGAGCTTCGATGATCACCGGAGCCTGTTTTTTCGCTTCTTCTTCTGTTTTACCGGATGCCATCAATTGGGCGATTTCAGCTTTATACGCTTTGTCAAACTCTACGTAATATTTACCAACTAATTTATCTCCTTTTAAATTCGAGCTTTCCGGAGTTTCTCCGTTTCCGAATTTCTCCCAGGCCAGCATCGATTTGCAGATATGAATTCCACGATCGTTGATAATTTGTGTTTTATATACTTTTTTACCTGAGGCCTTAATAATTTCCGCTACGGAGTACCCTAACAAATTGTTACGAACGTGACCCAAGTGTAATGGTTTGTTGGTATTTGGCGACGAATATTCGACCATAATGGCTTTCTCCTCCGGATTTGGAGTTGCATAACCAAATTTTGCATTGTCTTTTATTTCATTAAAGAAATTCAAATAATAACTATCGGCAATTACAATATTTAAAAAACCGGATACTACATTGAAACGCGCTACTTCAGTAACATTTTCCACCAGATAATTTCCAATTTTATTTCCCAGTTCGACAGGATTGCTTTTAATCACTTTTAATAAAGGAAATAGTACCATTGTGATGTCTCCTTCAAACTCTTTTCTGGTAGTCTGAAACTCGATTTTATCAACAGTAACATCAAATAATGCTTGTATTGCTTTTTGTATAGAAGGTGTAAGAATTTGTGATAATGACATGTAAACTTATTTTAAAGTGAGCAAATATACTGCTTATTCATCAATTAGAGAAAATCAAAAACATATAAAATTCCTGAAAAGAGTCAGAATTTCACAAAAAACACAATCTTTCAATTGTTAAAATTATCAAAAAATCAAAACCTTAATCCATTATAAAACAGCAGATCTCACAAAAAAACAAAATTTATTTTAATTTTTCTGTAACATATCCACCACAAAAGAGTCTTAATAGGGACTTTGAATTTATTTCCAAAGAAAAAAAAGAAAAACTAAAAACAATCCTCATCATCAATCAAATCAAATCAATCAAGTACCACATTATGAAATTAAAATTCTTTCTGTTCGCATTACTGGGTGTAATGGCAACAGCACAAGCTCAGAATTCGGGGACAGTCTCCGGAAAAATTACCGAAAAATCGAACAATGCCCCAATTTCATATGCTACGGTTTCGATCAAAGACAACGGAAAAGTTGTTTCCGGGGTAAATACAGATGATAATGGTGATTTTAGCATTAAAAATTTAGCTTTAAAAAATTATACCATCGAAATTCAATATATTGGTTTTAGAAAATATATCGGTTCTGTTATTTTAAGCGATACCAAAAAGGAAGCTATCGTAAAAGTGTCCCTTGAAGAAGAAGCGACACAGCTAAAAGGTGTAAACATTGTAAGCGAACGCTCTACAATAGAACAAAAAATTGACCGAAAAGTGATTACTGTCGGAAAAGACCTGACTACGGCAGGAGCTTCGGCATCTGACATCATGAATAATATTCCTGCTGTAAACGTAGATCAGGACGGAAAACTTTCGCTTCGCGGAAACGATAATGTGCGTGTATTGATTGACGGAAGACCAAGTACTATTGATCCGGCGCAGTTATTAAAGCAGATTCCTTCAACTTCTATCAAGAAAATTGAATTGATTACCAATCCAAGTGCCAAATACAATCCGGAAGGAATGTCCGGAATCATCAATATCATTTTGCATAAAAATGCCAACACGGGCTTCAACGGAAGTTATAGTGGTGGTATCACTTTTGGGGAAACGGCCAAATACAATCAGTCATTAGATTTGAATTATAAAACCGGAAAAGTGAACTTTTTCGGGAATGTGGGACAAAACTTCGGAACGTACTACAATGATGGTTTTATCAGAAGAGAAAATCCGGAAACTACCCAGAAAATTGATGTTACCAATGAAAATGATTCCTATCTGTATAAAATTGGAATGGATTATTTGATTGACGATCGCAATACACTTTCGGTTTACACCAATCAGAACAAGTCAAACGGTAAAGGTTTTGTCAACACTACTGTTGATTATAGTAAAGTACCCGCTTCTGAAATTGCAACTGTTTTTCAAAAATCAACCTATACAGGTCCGGATCAGGTTGGGACTTATAACTTAGCATACAAACATATCTTTAAAAAAGAAGGCCATACTTTGGATGTTGAAGCCAACTATAGCGATAATAAAGAGACACAAAATGCTTCTTTCGATACACAGGAGACCATAAAAACAGGCAATACGTCACAAAACGTTATTTATGATGACTATATCAAAGGTGGCCGTAAATTAAGCACTGTAAATGTGGATTATGTAAATCCGTTAAACGACAAAACGACCCTTGAAGCAGGTGCTGAAGCCAGAATCACAAAAACTGATAATGATTACATTACCGGAAATACGTTAGCGCCACTTCCGGTTTCTAATTACACTTATGATACTGATATTTATTCTGCTTATGTAACATTTGGTCAGAAATACAAAAAATTCAGCTATCAGCTTGGAGCCCGTTTCGAAAGCTATAAGGTCGTTGCTAACTTAAATAACGGTCTTAAAAAATTTGATGATGATTATATTACGCTATACCCATCGGCTTATTTAACGTATAACCTGAACGAGAAAAACACCTTGCAGCTGAGTTACAGCCGTCGTGTGGACCGTCCAAGTTTAGAGCAGACAAAACCTATTCGTGAGTTTTCTACTCCGTTAGTAACGTCACTTGGAAATCAGGAATTGAGACCTCAGTTCACCAATTCTGTCGAAGTAAATTACACTAAAACCCTTGAAAAAGGAAGTTTTACAACGGGTGTCTTTGTGAGAAGCATTAACGATCAGATTAGCAGAATTTTATCTCCGGATAATACAGACCCTACCGGTAACAAACAAATCCTGACGTATACAAACTACGATAATAATACTTCTTATGGTTTTGAGGTTTCTTTCAATTATAAAATTACAAAATGGTGGGATATCTCTCCCTCTATTGATTTCTCAAGCATTAACCAGCAGGGTGTTGTGTTTGAATACGATCCTGTAAAGCAAACCAGCAGTCCTTTAGAAAGAAAAATTACAGTTGGTGCTTTTAACGCACGTATGAATTCCAACTTCAAAGCAAATAAACGCCTGAGCTTCTTATTATTCGGATTTTACAGAGGCGGAGTGGACGGTCTTCAAAATAATAGTAAGGAAATGTACAAAATAGACATGGGTTCACGTTATACCTTGTTAGACAACAAGATGAACATCAGTTTACGTTTCAATGACGTATTCAATACCATGAAATATGCTTTTGATTCTAATTATCCGTACGCCCATACAGGCGAATTTACCTGGGAAAGCCAAACGGTTTATTTAGGTTTAACTTATAACTTTGGAGGTGCTAAAATCAAAAACCTGCAACGTAAACAAAGAGAAGATAATACTAGTAAAAGTGGTGGCGGAATGTTCTAACCTCTCGCTTTTATTAGCCAATTTTTAAATAATTTCTTGTAGAGAAAAGGCCTGGAGTTTGCCAACTTCAGGCCTTTTTTATTTAGCCTCAAGAGTAAAATTACTCAAAATTGGCTCTTATTTTTTTTATTTCCTCAGGATCTGCTGTTTCCGAATTATCCGTGATTGCAGAAGAATGGTAAAAAGTAGGTTCTAATTTTTCCTGTAACACCTGAATATTGGAAGATCTCAAACCTCCCCCGGGCATGACTATAATCCGGTTGCCGGCTAATTTTTGAATTTTCTCTAAAACCGAAATTCCTTCCAGAACATTTACACCTTGTCCCGAAGTCAGAATGGTTTTAAAACCGCAGTCAATTACATCTTCCAAAGATTGCTCTACGTTTTCCACCACATCAAAAGCCCTGTGAAAAGTACACGGAAGCGGACTTGCCAAATCCACCAGTTCTTTATTTCGTGTTTTATTGACACTGCCATCTTCCTTTAAAACTCCAAAAACAAATCCGTCAATCCCTAGTTTTTTAAATTGCTTAATGTCTTGTTTCATTTCGATAAGTTCCTCATCCGAATACACAAAATCTCCGCCACGCGGCCTGATAATGACGTGCATTTTTATAGACAATTGCTCCCGCACCCGTACTCCCAAAATATAATTAGGTGTTGTACCTCCGAGTTGCATATTTTCACACAATTCGATTCGGTCTGCTCCGTTCTCCTCGGCGATGAAAGCAGATTCCAAATTAAAACAGGCTATTTCGAGTTGATTTTTTTTCATTTTTTACGATATAATAACATTTTCCTGCCAAGCTCCTTCGTTTTCTGAAATAAACGAAAACGTCAAAAATAAAAAACCTGTTCAGAAACTGAACAGGTTTTAATATAATATTAAGACAGAAAGTTTACCATTTAATAATAGCGCTTCCCCATGTAAATCCACTTCCGAAAGCAGCTAAAACAACGGTATCTCCTGTTTTTATTTTTCCCTGCTCCCAGGCTTCTGTCAAAGCAATCGGAATAGAGGCCGCAGTGGTATTTCCGTATTTCTGAATATTATTGTACACCTGATCATCGGACAGTTTGAATTTGTTCTGAATGAATTGTGAAATTCTCAAATTCGCCTGATGTGGAATCAGCATATTGATATCAGAAACCTGTAAACCATTTGCTTCAAGCCCTTCATTGATCACCTCAGCAAAACGAACTACTGCGTTTTTAAACACAAATTGCCCGTTCATGTATGGATAATAACTTTCGTCATTCGGATCATTATCGGCCAGAATATCTGTTACCCAACGTGCTCCCATACCCGGTGCCTGCAAAGCCAGCTCTTCGGCGTGTTGTCCTTCTGAGTGTAAATGTGTGGACAAAATTCCTTTGGTCAAATCTTCTTCACGGCTTAAAACCGCTGCTCCTGCACCATCTCCAAAAATTACCGAAACACCGCGTCCGCGTGTTGTCATATCCAATCCTGTTGAATGTACTTCGGAACCAATTACCAAAATGTTTTTATACATTCCGGTTTTGATATATTGGTCTGCCACCGAGATTGCGTAGATAAAACCAGAACATTGGTTTCTGACATCTAACGCTCCAACAGTTCTTAAACCTAAATCACGCTGCACTAAAACTCCAGGTCCTGGAAAATAGTAATCCGGACTTAATGTAGCAAAAACTACAAAATCAATATCTTCTTTGGCAATGCCGGAACGTTCGATTGCAATTTTAGCTGCTTTTACTCCCATAGAAGTTGTGGTGTCCTCTCCACGAATGATATGTCTGCGCTCCTGAATTCCTGTTCTTTCCTGAATCCATTCGTCGTTGGTATCAATAATCTTAGACAAATCATCGTTGGTGACAACATTTGAAGGAACATAATATCCTAAGCCCGCTATTTTTGAATGATACATATTCTTTTATTATTTGTTAAAAAATTGGATTGCAAATCTAAGTATACTTTAAAACATAAGCGTACAAATTACTATTTTTTTCGTAATTGACAATTTAATATACTTTAATAATAGTTTATATTGATTCATTTTAAATTTCAATAAAGCAATAAATTCCTATAAAAACTAAAAAAAGTTAAATTTCGAACTTAAAATGTAACAAGACTAAAGTACATTAGACAAACATTTATCAGTACCAATTTTTTAAACCCCTAAAATTCAAATTATGAAATTAAAGGTTACGCTATTACTACTTCTAAATTTTGGCTTTTTTGGCTTTGCTCAAGAAAACCTGACTTATCAAAAACCCTCTAAATCAATTTTAGATTTGGCAGATTACGAAAGGGCTCCTTCTGTATCTATGGACACCAAAAAAGAATATATGCTGCTGTCTTACAGAAACACCTATAAAACATTAGATGATTTAAACCAGGAAGAACTCCGCCTCGCGGGTTTACGAATCAACCCTGTTACTAATATTTCAAGTACGGTGACTTATGTCAGCAACCTGAAAGTGCGAAAAATTAGCAGTACTGATGAAGTACAAGTTGCAGGTTTACCTGATAATCCTAAAATAAGCAATATTATCTGGTCACCGAATGACAAAAAAATCCTGTTTTCACACACTACCAAATCAGGAGTTGAACTTTGGGTTTTAGATGTGGTTACTGCAAAAGCTACAAAGTTAACAGAGGCCACAGTAAATGCTAATCTGGGAAATCCGTTCAGCTGGTTTTTAGACAATGAAACCATATTGGTAAAAATGCTTCCTAAAAACAGGCAGCCTTTACTGGATTCTAAAAAAGACCTGCCAACAGGACCAATTGTCTCCACTACTTCAGGAGAAAAATCCCAAAACAGGACCTATCCGGATATGTTGAAAAACAAAAATGATGAAATTAATTTTGAAAACAGCATGACTTCAGAATTATACAAAGTAAACATCAACGGAACTGCCACGCTATTTAAAGAAGCGGCTATGTTTGCCGGAGAACGAATTTCCCCTGATGGCAATTACATCATGCTGACTACGATTCAGAAACCATTCTCTTATGTGGTTCCTTTAAACAGATTCCCTTCCAAAACCGTTGTTTATGACAGCAGAGGAAAAGAAATCAAAACCGTTAACGAAGTTCCTTTAAACGAAATTATTCCTAAAGGTTTTATGGCGGTACGAAAAGGAAAAAGAGAAATGGCCTGGAGAAATGACAAACCTGCTACTTTAGTTTATGTAACTGCGTTAGACGAAGGAAATCCTGCAAATAAGGCAGACTTCAGAGACGAAGTTTTTCTTTGGGATGCCCCTTTTACAAACGATGCCGTTACTTTAGTAAAAGTACCTCAGCGTTTTTCTGTTATGACATGGGGGAACGATACTGTTGCCCTTGTCTTTGACGAATGGTATGATACCCGTAATGTAAAAACATATTTGATAAATCCATCAAATCCGGGGCAGGCTCCAAAAGTACTTACCGACAGAAATTCTCAGGATGTATATTCTGATCCGGGTACTTTCGAAACCAGAAAAAACGAATATAACAAATATGTCTTAGCAATCGAAAAAGACAATGCCTATCGTATTGGTGACGGATACACAAAAGAAGGCCAGTTTCCGTTTATAGATGAATTCAATTTTACAACCTTAAAAAACAAACGCCTTTACACTTCTTCTTATAAAGACAAAAAAGAAGATTTAATTGAAATTGAAGATTTTAAAACCGGAAAAGTGCTGGTACAAATCCAGTCCAAAAGTGACTATCCGAATTATTACTTCAGAAACATCAAAAAACAAAACAGCCTGACGCCAATTACAGCTTTCAAAAACCCTTTCGAAAGCATAAAAAATGTCAGCAAGGAAGTCATCAAATACAAACGTAAGGATGGTGTTGAACTTTCCGGAACATTATACCTGCCTGCCGGTTATGACAAGGTAAAAAAAGAAAAACTGCCTTTGTTAATATGGGCATACCCGGCGGAATACAAAGACAAAAACAGCGCAGGTCAATCGACACAAAATCCTAATGAATTTACGTTCCCTTACTATGGATCATTCGTGTATTGGGTTACTAAAGGATATGTGGTTCTGGACGATGCGGCTTTCCCTATTATTGGTGAAGGAACAACGGAACCTAATGACAATTTCATTTCACAATTGGTCGATAATGCAGAAGCCGCCATCAATGCCGTTGATGCCCTAGGCTATATCAACAGGAAAAAAGTTGCTGTGGGAGGACATTCGTATGGTGCTTTTATGACGGCTAACTTGTTGACACATTCTAATCTTTTTGCCTGTGGAATTGCCAGAAGCGGTGCTTACAACAGAACTTTGACACCATTCGGATTTCAGAGCGAGCAGCGCAATTACTGGGAGACACCTGGAGTTTACAATACAATGTCCCCTTTTATGAATGCCGATAAAATGAAAACACCACTTCTATTAGTACATGGTGAAGCAGATAATAACCCCGGGACTTTTACCCTGCAGACAGAGCGTTATTTCCAGGCTTTAAAAGGACTGGGAGCTCCTGCAAGAATGGTAATTTTACCTAAAGAATCTCATGGATATGTTGCAAAAGAAAACATCCTGCATTTGCTTTGGGAACAGGATCAGTTTTTAGAAAAGTATTTGAAAAATTAGTTTTTTTTTAAAAAGCAAAAAGGTTCTGAGTTACTGAGGTGCTAAGTTTTTTTTAACAACAAACCCGACAGGTTTTAGAACCTGTCGGGTTTTGTATTAAGTGTCAAATATTTCCTTATAGATAATTCAGCGCCAGGAAAACACTTTCTTCAAGTGGTAAATCAATTTCACTTTCAAAGAAAACCAGCTGTCGTTTATATACCGCTTCTATCAGATAATGACTTCCTCTAAAATAAGTTCTTCTGATTTTAACCGGCAAGTTAGATTCCGGAACCATTTTAAACTGATGCGGATAGACTAATGTTTTATGTGTTTCGTCTTCATAAGGAACTAATAAATGTGTCGCCACTTCATTTACTTCTCCGAAAAGTGACGCTACATATTTCGTTTCGGGATCTTCATAAATTTTTGTCGGGTTGTCTTTTACGATAATTTCACCGCTTCTCATTACAATAGCTTCATCAGCAAATGACAAAGCATCTGTACTGTCATGAGTCGCAATGATGCAGGTAATTCCTTTTTGTTTTAAATAGCGGAATAAATTTCTTCGTAATGCATTTTTTCGAAAGGCATCAATCTGGCTGAAGGGTTCGTCCAGTAAAATAACTTCGGGTTCCAGAGCCAAAACTCTTACCAAGGCCACTCTTTGCTGCTGCCCTCCACTCAAAAATTTAGCTTTAACATTAGAAAACTGGTCCATTTCTACCATTTCAAGTAATTCCTGAACGCGTAGTTTTTTCATATTGGCAAAACCGTTCGAAAGAAACTTTCCAACGTTTTCTGCTACCGTTTCATAGGGAGACAAGTCAAAATCCTGTGCCAGGTATTTCATAAAAGGCATTCCCGGAATCAAATTGTGTTTAGGCCCTAAAACAGGTTTTTCATTATAAAAAATATGGCCTTCATCTAAATCATACAATCCATACATAAGCTTAAGGAGTGTACTTTTCCCGCAGCCACTTTCGCCTATAATAGCAATATTTTGCCCTTTTTCTATTGAAAAAGTCACATTTTTAATAACCGGTGCATCCGTATACGAAAAGGAGATATTTTTTATATCAAGCATTGAATTCTAATTGAGGGTTCAAATTTACAATCTTTAAAACCGAAAGTCAAAAAAAAAGCTGTTCAATACGAACAGCTTTTTTCAAATTATATTGTATGGAAATTATTTTCCAGCTTCTGTCTTAGCATCATTCACCATTTTGTCATTTGCAGTAATAGCAAATTCAACACGACGATTTTGAGTTCTTCCTTCCGGAGTATCGTTTGTAGCAATTGGGTCAGCAATTCCTAAACCTGAAGTTTTAAAACGGCTTGATTTTAATCCTTTCGCTACTAAATAAGATTGTACAGCCGCAGCTCTTTGTCCTGAAAGTGTCAGATTGTATTCCGGTTTTCCGGTATTATCTGTATATCCAAAAATTTCAATATTAGTATCTCCGTACTCATTAAATACAGGAACTAATTTATCTAAATTGGCTTTTGCCTGAGTCGTAAGTGTTGATTTATTAGTATCAAAACGAACTGCGTTCTCATTAAGAGTCAAGTGAATACCTTCCCCTACTCTTTCAACATCAGCACCCGGTAAAGCCTGATCGATTTCGCGGGCTTGCTTGTCCATTTTATTCCCGATAAGCGCTCCTGTTCCACCACCTACAGCAGCTCCAATGGCAGCTCCTAAGGCAGCGTTTCCGCCTTTACCTAAATTATTTCCCAAAATACCACCAATAATACCACCTGCAACAACTCCGATTCCGGCGCCTTTTTGTGTATTATTTGCATTTTTTACTGAATCACAACTTACAAAAAAACTAGTTAATACAAGTAAACTGCTCAACCCTAAAACTATTATCTTTCTCATTTTTTTCTTTTTTAATATTAATTAGCTCTTTGAAACTGGTACGTAACCACTTTGGTCTGACCTCCAACATTAATGTTGTCGATTAACTGAAACGAAGTTTCCGTTAAACCTGCTACTTTAAGCAAATATCCTGATTTTACATTTTTTGATTTTGTACCCGGCTCTACAATTTTAAGCACAAAAAGCCCCTGATTATTGATACTCCACACAATTGGAGAAGTAAATGCAGTACAGCTTGGCGCTGTTAGAGTCATGGTACCTTTGTTATTATTTGAAATAAAATTCCAGGTACTACCAATAAAACATTTTGAATCTGCAAGATCAAATGAGTTTACTTTTATATACTCTGAACCAGGATAAGAAACATTGGTAAGAACCCAGTTTCCTTTAATAGCTACCTGAGTAGGTCTGTCAAGTTTAGTCGATAGCGGTGTTGCTTCAGTTGAGGCTGTTGATGCTGATTTACACGCAAATAACATCGTGGCAATCATGCAAATGAAAAGAACTTTCTTCATTTTGTACTTTTATTTAAGTTAATACTTACACATTTAACAATTATTCTAGCACAAATATACAATTCATAAAAACATCATTCGTTTTAGAATCTTATTATTTTCTTTCAAAATTAACACTTCCGACATTTTGTCATTCAAAAAACAATTGGTATTCTATTTGACTAAATGAAAATCATCACATTAAACTAAAAAATTAAAAAATATGACAACAGGTAAAATTAATGTTTCAGTAGAAAACATCTTTCCCTTAATCAAAAAATTCTTGTACAGCGATCACGAAATCTTTTTACGTGAGCTGGTTTCAAACGGAACCGATGCTACTTTAAAATTAAAACACCTAATTAGTATTGGTGAAGCAAAAGTAGAATACGGAAATCCGGTTATCGAAATTAAAGTCGATAAAGAGGGTAAAAAAATCCACATTATCGATCAGGGTTTAGGAATGACAGCTGATGAAGTTGAAAAGTACATCAATCAGGTGGCCTTTTCAGGAGCTGAAGAATTCCTGGACAAATACAAAGATTCTGCTAAAGATTCCGGAATCATTGGTCATTTTGGTCTTGGTTTCTATTCTGCTTTTATGGTGGCAGAGAAAGTAGAAATCATTACTAAATCGTACAAAGATGAACCTGCTGCGCACTGGACTTGTGACGGAAGCCCTGAATTTACTTTAGAGCCGGCTGACAAAACTTCACGTGGTACCGAGATCATTTTACACGTTGCCGAAGATTCTTTAGAATTCTTAGAAGATTCAAAAATCAGCGGTCTGTTGAACAAATACAATAAGTTTATGCCTATTCCGATTAAGTTCGGAACAAGAACAGAAACACTTCCAAAACCGGAAGATGCTCCTGAAGATTACATAAATGAAACTGTTGAAACAGACAATATCATCAATAATCCAAACCCGGCCTGGACCAAACAACCGGCTGAATTATCGGATGAGGATTATAAAAATTTCTACAGAGAGTTGTATCCAATGCAATTCGAAGAGCCCTTGTTCAACATCCATTTAAATGTTGATTACCCGTTTAACTTAACCGGAATTTTGTATTTCCCAAAATTAGGTACGGACATGCAGATTCAAAAAGATAAAATTCAATTGTACCAAAACCAGGTTTACGTTACGGATAACGTAGAAGGAATTGTACCTGAATTTTTAACTATGTTAAAAGGTGTTATCGATTCTCCGGATATTCCTTTGAATGTTTCCCGTTCAGGATTACAGGCTGATGGTGCAGTGAAGAAAATCTCTAACTACATTACCCGTAAAGTAGCGGATAAACTAAAAGCTTTATTCACCGAAAACCGCGCTGATTTCGAAGAAAAATGGAACGATATTAAAATCGTTTTAGAATACGGAATGCTTTCTGAAGATAAATTCTACGAAAAAGCAGGTGCGTTTGTATTATATCCTACAGTGGATGATACCTACTTTACGCTTGAGGAATTAAAAGAAAAACTGAAAGACAACCAAACCGATAAAGACGGAAAACTGATTGTTTTATACGCCGGTAATAAAGACGCTCAGCACTCTTATATTGAAACTGCAAAAGAAAAAGGATACGAAGTCTTACTTTTAGATTCTCCGATTATTTCACATTTAATTCAGAAAATTGAAGGTGATAACAGCGGATTAAGTTTCGTTCGTGTCGATTCTGATCATATTGATAATCTGATCAAAAAAGACGAAAACACAATTTCTAAATTATCTGATGAAGAAAAAGAAACTTTAAAAACTTCATTGGAGTCCTATATTCCAAAAGCGTACTCCGTACAACTGGAAGCAATGGACAGCCAGGCAGCTCCGTTTATCATCACGCAACCGGAATTTATGCGCAGAATGAAAGAAATGAGCCAGTCCGGTGGCGGTGGAATGTTTGGAATGGGAAATATGCCGGAAATGTACAATCTGATTGTAAATACTAATTCTGATCTGGCTGCCAGTATTTTAAATACGGAAGACAAAACACATCAGGAGCACTTGGTAAAACAAGCTTTAGATTTGGCTAAACTATCACAAAACCTCTTAAAAGGAGAAGCATTAACTGCTTTTGTAAAAAGAAGTTTTGAAATGATCAAATAAGATTATATTGATAATCTGTTTAAAGCCTGCAAGTTTACACTTGCAGGCTTTTTTTTACTTTAAAAACAGATTTAGTTTAGTTTCGTAAAAATTAAACTGTTACTTCCCAACATTCAAACTATTTTCTTTATTTTGCAGCAAAATCTAAAAAACCAATGAAAAAATCAATTATTGCCTTTGCTACAATTGCCCTGCTGGCATCCTGCAGCAAAAAAGAAACTACTGACGGTTTACATCTTACTGGAAACATAAAAGGATTAAAAAAAGGAACTTTATACATTCAAAGAGTAGTTGACACTTCCCTTGTTGCTATTGACTCGGTTAAAATCGACGGAAGCTCAGCTTTTGAAAGAGATATAAAATTAGAATCCCCGGAAATGCTTTATCTATTCCTGGATCGTGGCCTAACAAATTCACTGGATAATAATATTTTATTTTTTGCTGAACCGGGAAATCTAAACATAGAAACGAACTTAGATAATTTTATATACGGCGCTAAAATTACCGGATCTAAAAATCAGGAGCTATACGAAGAGTATAAAAAAATAAACTCCCGCTTTAATGATGAAAACCTTAATATGGTAGAATCCAAATTTAATGCGATAAAAAGAAAAGATCAAAAAGCCGTTGACAGTATTGACGCGAAACAACAGTCTAATATCAAAAGAAAATATTTATTCGCTACCAATTTTGCTATTAACCACAAAGATCACGAAATAGCACCTTATATTGCTTTGGCTGAGATCTACGACATCAATGTGAAGTTTCTGGATACCATTCAAAAATCAATGACTCCTAAAGTAGCACAATCGCTTTACGGCAAAAAACTAACAAAATATGTTAGTGATATTAAAAAGGCAGAACAGAAATAGTTTTCTGAACATTATAAAATCATCAAGACGTCCTGAAAACTCAGGGCGTTTTTTTTTTGATCCAACATTAAATTAAATTCCAAATTTTTCAAATTCCAAATTCCATACTCAACTTAATTGGAATTGGAGATCAATTTCAAAACCTGTGGAGAGAAAAAAAATACCGCAAAGAACGCTAAGTTTTTACTCTGGGCTTTTATAATGGCAAAGTTCGCAAAGCTTTACTGACTTAGCTTTGCGAACTTTGTGCTTTCTAAAATATTCTTAGATAAAAATCTTTGCGTTCTCTGCGGTAAAAAATAATGAGTGCCTACATTTTTTATATTTTTCAGTAACATTTAGCGTTGGTCCGCAATTTGGAATTTGGAATTTGAAAAATTTGGAATTTAATGTTTGGAATTTAATGTTTGGATCAAAAAAAAACCATCACAAAAGTGATGGTTAATTTATGTTGAGCCGGCGGAGGGACTCGAACCCACGACCTGCTGATTACAAATCAGCTGCTCTAGCCAACTGAGCTACGCTGGCGACTCATTACGGGTGCAAATATAAAGTGGTTTTTTCTATTTTCCAAAATAATTTAACCCTTTACTTTAAATAAAAAAACCACCACTTTTCAGTGATGGTTTTACGTTGAGCCGGCGGAGGGACTCGAACCCACGACCTGCTGATTACAAATCAGCTGCTCTAGCCAACTGAGCTACGCTGGCGACTCATTACGGGTGCAAATATAAAGCGGTTTTTCGTTTTACCAAAATAAATTTGCACTTTTTTATACTTTTTTTTGCTTACAATTCGTTGATTTTAGCAATCAATTGATTAGCAGTTTCTTCCAATTCAACATTGATTTGTTTGAAGTGTGCTTTTTTGTTTTCAACGTTCTTAGCATTCACTTTTGTGATCAAAGTGTCAAAAGCAGCGATAGCCTGATCAATCAAAGCATTCGTTTCCGGAGTAGGATTTCCTGTAGTAGACATTTCGAATAAGTAAATTGCCTCAATAATATCTCCTAATACGAAGTTGATGTCTTTCTTTAAATTTTTAACGTTTGCCATTTTTATTTTAATTTTAATTTGCGACTGCAAAAGTACATATAATCTTTCTATTACGTGCTATGAAATGTAAATTTCTAAAATTGAAGCTTTTCCGGTCAGGATAAATGCATTTATCTCAGCAGGAACCAAAACTGTATCTCCCTTGATATACGATTGTTTAAATCCGTCGTATTCGATTTCGAAACTTCCTTCTATACACATGTAAACAGTAAAAGTTTCTCCTGTTTTAGAAACAGCCAATTTATCTTCCAGCGGAATAAAATTGGTTGTAAAATACGGACAATCTACTACTGTATTGGATACATTTGTTTTGGTCTCATACTTTTTCTGTGTCTCGACCTTATTATAGTTTATAGCATCAAGCGCTAAGTCTACATGAAGTTCCCTTGTGTTTCCCTGTGCATCTTTACGATCGAAATCATACAAACGATACGTAATATCAGAAGTCTGCTGAATTTCAGCTACCACCAAACCGGCACCGATTGCATGAACCGTTCCGGTTTCCAAAAAGAAAACATCACCCGGTTTTGCTTTCACATCATCTAAAATGGAAACTAATGTTTTATCATTTAAATGTTTCAGATACTCTTCTTTACTGGAATCTTCTTTAAATCCTACAATTATTCGTGCATCAGGATCAGCCTGTGTTACGTACCACATTTCGGTTTTACCAAAAGAATTGTGACGCTCTTTTGCCAGTTTATCATTCGGATGTACCTGTATGGAAAGATCTTCACGGGCATCTAAATATTTAAAAAGCAATGGAAATTGTTTTCCGAAACGCTCATAAACTTTTGTTCCCAGGATTTCTTTTGGCATTTCTTCGATCAGGTCCATTAAGGATTTACCTTTCAAAGATCCGTTAGTTACTACACTTACGTCACCTTCTACAGTAGACAATTCCCAGCTTTCGCCAGTAATTTTAGAAACAATTGGTTTATTAAGAATCGTTTTTAGTTTTTCTCCCCCCCAGATTCTCTCTTTCAAGATAGGGTCAAATTGCAAAGGGTATGTTTGTGGCTTCATAGTTTTTTTTGGCTAATATCTTTATTAATTTAATGTTGATGTACTTTTTTTTCAATCTATAATACTAATTCCTTGATGGTTTCCAATGCCTTAGGAATATGCTTTGAGGCATTCATACTGTCAAAAATCAGAATAACAACTCCATTTCGGTCTATGATATAGGTTACTCTTCCCGGCACAAGACCGAATAAATTATCGCGGACACCAAAAAGGTGTCGTAATCTTTTATCCTGATCCGAT
Source organism: Flavobacterium cupreum (assembly GCF_003996965.1). GTDB lineage: Bacteria > Bacteroidota > Bacteroidia > Flavobacteriales > Flavobacteriaceae > Flavobacterium > Flavobacterium cupreum. The sequence goes on from NZ_QWDM01000006.1 coordinate 164,107, forward strand.
AACAGTATAAAAGGCAGTTGGTGTTTATTGGCAAATTTATGATGTGATTTTACACTATCGCTGCTTATTCCGATTACTTCTGCCCCGAGATCTTTAAAATCTTCATATTGATCCCTAAAGCTGCAGGCTTCGGTAGTACAGCCAGGTGTATTGTCTTTTGGATAAAAATAAATCACCAGTGGTTTCCGCCCCAGAATACTCTGGCTTTCAAAAACTTCTCCGTGACTATCCTTTGCAGTAAAATTCGGAACTATATCTCCTATTTTTAATGACATTTTTTTATTCTCCTTTATAAGTTACAAAATTGCGGTCCGTTTCATTCAGAACGATTTCCAAGTCGAAATCAGGCTGAATTCTTTTTCTGATTTTATTCCATATCACAACGGCAATATTTTCTGCTGTTGGATTCAAATCCTGAAATTCCGGAACATCCAGATTCAGGTTTTTGTGATCAAACGGAATTTCTACTTCTTCCAGTATAATGTCCGCTAATACTTTCACATCTAAAACAAAACCGGTTTCCGGGTCAATTTTTCCTGTAACACTTACTGTTAAACCATAATTATGACCATGAAAATTAGGATTATTACATTTTCCAAAAACAGCGCTGTTCTTTTCTGATGTCCAATCCTTCCTATGCAATCGATGTGCAGCATTAAAATGTGCTTTTCTTGATATGGTTACTCTCATTTAGGTTTCTGGTTAGTATGGTTTAAATCTTATGGTCTTCCAAATAATGATAAAATTCATCAAATATTATTTTGAACCAAACGGTATAAATTTCTGGCTGCCTTTCAATATCTTCTTTTACATCTTCTATTTTCATCCATTTCCAATCCTCCACTTCGTCAGGATTAATAGCCGGATTATCGTTGTAATATCCGATCATGACGTGATCGAGTTCGTGTTCCGTTAAGCCGTTGTCAAAAGGTGCCTTGTATATAAAATGAAACAATTCTTTCAAATCAGCTTTAAAACCCATTTCCTCAAATAATCTTCGGCTGCCCGCTTCAATATTCGATTCTCCTTCACGCTGGTGGCTACAACAGGTATTGGTCCAGAGCAAAGGTGAGTGATATTTCTGATGTGCACGTTGCTGTAACATTATCTCATTTTTACCATTTAGGATAAAAACGGAAAAAGCCCGGTGCAGTACTGCTTTTTCATGTGCTTCTAATTTCGGCATTAAGCCAATTTGCTCATCATTTTGATTGACTAATATTACGTTTTCTTCTATCATCAGGGCGGTTTGTACAAACAAAAATACGAAAAAAGAAATGGCTTGAAAATTTCAGAAAAGATTGTGAAAAGTTTAACGAGCCCATATTTTCACAAGTCACTAATTTACAAAACATTGTCCTTGTTTATTTTATATAAAAACCTTTAAAAACAAGCCTTAAAATCTAAATGCAGTGCTTTTACGTAAATAAGAAAACGTTAAATCATACTTAAAAAAATCTCAATTGTAAAGTGCACGACATTTCTAAACAAACTCTCGCCGTACCTTTGAAATACTAAAAAATAAAGCCTCATGAAAATCTTAAAAACAAAAACACAACTTTTCAGCCTTTGCTTTTTACTTCCGCTTTTTATTCTGCAGGCCTGCGGACAAAACAAGAAAAAAGAAAACACAAAAACTGTTATGATGGAAAACAAAATCAGCAAACCCGGAAACCCTTATTACTCTAATACAGACACCACTAAAATAAACGTAAGTGATGCCGAATGGAAAAAAGTATTACCCGAAGATGTTTATGCCGTAATGCGCGAGGCAGATACCGAAAGACCTTTTACAGGAAAGTACTGGAATACCGACGAAAAAGGAACTTATTATTGTGCATCCTGCGGGAACCTTCTTTTTAGATCCGGAGCCAAATTTTCAAGCAGCTGCGGATGGCCCAGCTTTTTTGAACAGGAAAACAAAAACAGCGTGATTTATAAAAAAGACAACTCGCTGGGAATGGAAAGAATTGAAGCCTTATGCGGCAGATGCAACGGACATTTAGGCCATTTGTTTGATGACGGACCGGAACCGACCGGAAAACGCTATTGCATGAACTCGATCGCACTTGATTTTATCCCTGACTCTAAATAATAACAAACAATGAAAAATATATTTTTAATAAGCATCCTTGCACTATCGCTAAATGGTTTTGCACAGGACAATACAGCAAAAAAAACTTCAAAATATGAAACCATCACGCTTGGCGGAGGCTGTTACTGGTGTGTTGAAGCGGTTTATGAAAATTTAAACGGAGTAAAATCCGTTGTTTCGGGTTTCTCCGGAGGAAAAGTAGCCAACCCGACTTACGAGGAAGTATGCACCGGAACGACAGGCCATGCCGAAGTGGTTCAGATTACCTACGACAACACCGTAACGGATATTAATGAAATTTTCAAAGTCTTCTTTACCGTTCATGACCCCACAACCTTAAACAGGCAGGGAGCCGATGTAGGAACGCAGTATCGCTCTGTAATTTTCTACCATAATCCGCAACAGAAAAAAGCTGCTGAAAGCATTATCGCCGAACTGAACAAAGCTAAAGTGTATGACAGTCCAATTGTAACAAAAGTGGAGCCGGTCAGCAAGTTTTATAAAGCCGAGGATTATCATCAGAATTATTATGCAAACAACAAAAGCCAGCCGTATTGCAAAATGGTGATCCAGCCCAAAATAGAAAAGTTTGAAAAAGTCTTTAAAAGCAAACTGAAAAAGAAATAAGAATCAAAAATCAGCCGTCCAATATGGACGGTTTTTTTATGTTTTGCCACGAATTACACAAATTTGCACGAATTACAATATTTTGAAATAAAAATTCGTGTAATTCGTGTAATTCGTGGCAACCCTTTTTTAATTCATTTTTTTTGTAATTTGCATCCATTAAAAAAATAAAATCATCAATCAAAACTATCAAAAAATGAAGCGTCTCCTTCTGCCTTTCTTATTCTTACTTAGTGTTTTCCAGATTCATGCCCAGGAAAATTTACCAGCGGATTATCTTTCAAAAGAATTTCACAAAGGACGCCGTGAAGCTTTCAGAGCACTAATGCCGGCTAATTCGGTCGCCCTTGTTTTTTCTTATCCCGAAAGAGTCTTTTCGAAAGATATCAATTACAATTTTCATCAGAATCCGGATTTGTATTATTTAACGGGCTATAAAGAACCCGATGCGGTTTTATTGATTTTTAAAGAAGCACAGGGAAGCGGTGAAACATACAATGAAGTGCTTTTCGTCCGCGAAAAAAATGCAGCCCGCGAGATGTGGACAGGAAGACGTTTGGGTGTTGACGGTACAAAATCCCAATTGGGAATCGCAACAGCCTACAACGGAAATGCCTTTAAAGATTTCGATATTGATTTTAAAAAATTCGATAAAATAATTTACGATAAAATTCCAACCGACATCGGCAGTGACAAAAGTGAATCGGATTTGTCCGGCTTACTTCAGAATTTTAAAACCAAAGCCGGAATTACAAAAGAAGATGAAAGTTCCTTAGAATTGTTCCGAACTATTACCAGTACACTTAGGGAAATAAAAACGCCCGAGGAACTAGTTTTGATGCGTAAAACCGTTAAGCTTTCCTGCATGGCCCACAATGAAGTAATGAAAGCGGTTGGGCCTGACATGAGCGAAAATGAAGCAGACGGAATTCATGCCTACATCCATAGAAAATATGGTGCTGAAGGAGAAGGATATCCTCCAATCGTGGGTGCCGGAGCAAACGGCTGCATTTTGCATTACGGAGAAAACAACAGTACTAAAATTGACAATCAGTTGCTGTTAATGGATGTCGGATCCGAATATCATGGCTATTCCGCCGATGTTACCCGAACCATTCCGGCAAACGGAAAATTCACAGCCGAACAAAAAGCCATTTACCAATTGGTTTACGATGCGCAGGAAGCCGTTTTTGCTATTTGTAAGGAAGGCACTCCTCTTTTGGAACTGAACAACAAAGCCAAAGAAGTGCTGGCAAACGGATTATTAAAACTGGGAATTATCAAAGACTTAAAAGAAGTAAGTCTTTATTACCCTCACTCATGCTCCCATTTTCTTGGCCTCGACGTTCATGACAAAGGAAACTTCAAAGGTCCGCAAAGTCTTTTAAAAGAAAACATGATCATCACTGTTGAACCCGGGATTTATATTTCAGCCAACAGCAAATGTGACAAAAAATGGTGGAATATTGGTGTTCGCATCGAAGATGATATCTTAATCAAAAAAGATTCGTGCGAAAACCTGTCTGTTGATTCCCCAAGAAAATGGGACGAAATCGAAGCTTTAGCCAGGCAAAAAAGTACTTTTAATGAGATGAAATTTCCTAAAATTTAATTTTTCAGCCACAGATTAGAGGATTTACAGAGATTCAATCCCATTGAATAAATTTAGGTCGTTTTCAGTCTCAGTCTCAGTTTTCAACGTCGTATGTCTTCCTGAGCGCAGTCGAAGGATCGCGTAAGAAACTCCGCAAAGTAAATCGATAATCTTTGTGGAGTTCCTGCGTGTCCTTCGACTGCGCTCAGGGTGACAACAGTGATGATTATTTACAATTGATTGACTTCAATTTTTGTCAATTCAGCTAATTCTAAAATTCTGTATACATCACTTTTATTGGCAACAAAAAACAGGTAATTGTCTCCGTGGGTATCGTAGGTCATTAATTCCAGATTACGTTTTTCCAAAGCAGACTGAATATACGGAAACAATTCATGACTGAAGGTTTCTTCAGGATATTCGAAATTAAGATCTTCTCCTATCATTTCTGAAATAAAATATTCGGCATCTTCGGGATCGAATTTCCAGTCGCTGTTCCAGGCATCTATACTTTCGAAAAAATCAAAATGGCCTTCGACTTTTTCGTAATAGTCTTTTGCCTCATTTTTAAAAGCTGCAAAAAGCTTTTTGGATTGTTTTTTCAGTTCTTTTTCTTCAATATTACCTCTTGAAACTAACTTTATAAACTCTGCAAAGGTTTCACTAGTCACCTGTTCAAGTTCTATTAAATTTTCTGAAGAAGGAAGCTCAATGCTTTCCGGAATTTCAATATTTATATATTGGCAGATGCCCTGCAACACTATTTTAAAATCTTTGATTCCAATTTCCTGTGTTTCGTTTTTAGGCTTGTTGACATCCAGATATTCAGTATCGAGCAATCCTTTTATATAATCTATAAAATGACTGCCTGAATATAAAATTTTGAAATCGTTTATCTCTAAGCTATTTGTGCAGCAAAATATGATGATGAAATTATTTAAAACACGGTTAAAATACTTTTTCATTTCCGCACCCGGCTCTGAATAGAACTGAATATGAATAAAATCGTATTCTAAATCCTGTTCTATAATTTCTTCGGAGAGAATGCCTATGTCAATCTTTTTATAAAGCTCATTTAAAACTTCATACGCATTTTTAAATCCTGCTTTTTCAATTTGCGCTTTGCCTTCATCATGATCTAAGGAAGTTGGAAATGCATACAAATTCACAGAAACAGTATCGTGAATTCCCTTCATTTTAAATTCTATACTATTTTGTTCATGATACAAATACGCATAGATTGAATCGATAACATCAAAAGAAATAATTGATTTTGGATCGTTGTTTCTGCCAAATAAATTCGAAAAGAAGTCCTTCATTTTAGAGACAATAAGTTTTTGAGTCTAAATTAGGCATTTTTATTCATTTGTATATTCAAAAGTAGTATCCATTTTATCGAAAAAAATAATTTCAGCAAGTAGCTTTTTCATTTCAATATCGGTTAGAAATCCTCTTGCATCTTCTTTACTTTTACTAATCAAAATTTGATAATCAATAATGTCCCGTTACAATAAATCTTGTAAAACCTCCTTTTGTTGCTCAGTTAAATACTTTTTATGAGATTTAAATACCTTTTCAATATTATCCCTAAACTCCTCTTCATCTTCCTCATCATCCATATCTTGTTGTGACATATCGGTCAATAATGTTCTGAAAATAAAATCTCCCAGATTTTTTGCCAAATATTCTGCCTCACTCATATCGTGACATAACAAAACTATGGGCACATTTCCATTTTCTTCTTCATTTAGAAAAAAACAAAAGTGATCACCAGCACCACTTTTAGCAAATGGAACGAATTTAAATTCTTTATTAATCTGACGGTAATCATCAGGATCGGTAAGCCTTTCTATTTCTCTAGTAATACTTTCCAAATTAAGCAGCTCAAAATCATACGAATGTAAAAGTAGTGGTGGATTTTCTTTTAATTTCGGATAAACATGTGAATACCAATTAGGTCCACATTCACCTAAATCAAGCATTCCATCTTCACATAACTGTTTATACAAAATAGGATACTCAAACTGGTATTTTTTCTCAATATCTTGCAGTATCATTGTTTTAAGTTTTAATTTTCTTACAAATTTAAAAAATAATACTTTTACTACAAAATAAATCAATGAATTTTATTTCAAAGTTTCAGCAATCATTAAAGCACATTTTTCACCATCAATAGCTGCTGAAATGATTCCGCCTGCGTAACCTGCTCCTTCTCCGCACGGATACAGGCCTTTTATTTGCAAATGTTCATAAGTTAACGGATCCCTCGGAATTCTGACCGGAGACGAAGTTCGGCTTTCCGGAGCGTGCAAAATAGCTTCGTTGGTTAAATAACCTCGCATTGATTTTCCGAATTCTTTAAATCCTTCGCGTAAAATCTGCGATAAGAATCCGGGGAAAACCTGACCCATTTCCACTGAAGTTGTTCCCGGAACATAGGAAGTTTTAGGAATAGCTGCCGAAACTTTATTTTGAGTAAAATCAATCATTCTTTGTGCCGGTACTTTTTGGGTTTGTCCTGCCAAATGCCACGCTTTTTGCTCGATGCTTTTTTGGAATTCCATTCCGGCCAAAGCGCCAAATTTTTCGAAAGGTTTAAAATCTTCCAGTTTCAGTTCGATCACGATTCCGGAATTTGCCGTTGCCTGATCCCGTTTTGATGGTGACCAGCCGTTCGTAACTACCTCACCCGGACTGGTGGCACAAGGCGCAATGACACCACCCGGACACATACAGAACGAATACATGCCCCGGCCGTTAACCTGCTTGACAATAGAATACGGCGCCGGAGGCAAATGCTCCCCGCGGTAATCACAGCTGTACTGAATACTGTCTATTAATTCCTGCGAATGTTCTGCACGAACTCCCAATGCAAAGGGTTTGGCCTCGATAAAAATTTTCTTACTGTCCAGTAATTCAAAAATATCACGCGCAGAATGTCCCGTTGCCAGGATTAATTTATTCGCCTGAATCGTATCTCCGTTTTGGGTTACCACTCCTTCTACTTCATTATTTTTTACCAAAATATCGGTAACTTTGGTATCAAACAAAACCTGACCGCCAAATTCGATAATTTTGTTTCGAATGTCTTCGATGATTTTAGGCAGTTTATTGGTTCCGATATGCGGGTGTGCTTCCACCAAAATATCCTCCGAGGCTCCAAAAGCAACCAGAAGTTCCAAAATTCGGGTTACATCGCCGCGTTTTTTAGAACGGGTATACAATTTGCCATCAGAATAAGTTCCCGCTCCGCCTTCGCCAAAACAATAATTGGAATCTTCGTTAACCAGATGATCTACATTGATGGCTTTCAGGTCACGACGGCGTCCACGGACATCTTTTCCACGTTCCAGCACAATCGGTTTTAAACCTAATTCTATGAGTTGCAATGCCGCAAAAAGTCCTGCGGGGCCAGCGCCAACCACAATTACTTCCTGAGCTTTAGAGACATCTTTATATGTCGGTAATTCTATTTTAGTTTCCTGAAAAGGCTCACCTTTTAAATATATCAGTACTTTCAGATTGATTTTTATCGCTTTTTGACGCGCATCAATGGATCGTTTCAGGATCGAAACGTGTTGAATTTCTTTAGGGGAAACTTTTAACTGTTTAGACAAATGGTCATGAAGCAGCAATTCGTTTGCAGCAATTTCTGGTGTTACCTGAAGTAAAAGTTCTCTTGGCATTGTATTTTATTTTATGCTATTAGCTTTTCTATTTATGAAAAGAACATGCAAAAATACTATTTTGAACTGACTTTATATAATTAACCGCAAAGTGCGCTAAGATTTTTTAAAGGTATTGTTTTATAAAAACAAAAAGTTCGCAAAGCTTTGTATTGATCTAGCTTTGCGAACTTTGTGTTTTCTACGCATATAGTAAAATTAAATCTTAGCGCACTTTGCGGTTAATTATGCCGCGATTTTTCCCTTGTCCGTAAAATAGACTTTGTACCTTTGACCCTCAAAACCTTTGCACCTTTAAAAAAATGTCTAGAAAAATAAAATTGATTTGGGATTTCCGGGGTCCAGCTTCGGCAAAAACAGCAGAACATCACGAAATTCATTTGAAAGAATATATCGCTATCGAAAAACTTCCGTTGAATATTACGGGTTTTAAAGTGATCAGCGAAATGCACGCCATTGCTTTTATGGTGGTGACTGATGAAAATATGATTCCCGTAAGAGATGCTTTGAAGCCGCATCGGGGAGAGGTTTACTCAGAATAAAATTCCAATTTTTTAAACTCCAAATTCCAAGTTTGGAAATCATTGAAAATAAAAATCCAAATTCCAAACTATCGCTAGCACTTGGAGTTTGGAATTTATAAATTTTGGAATTTAATTTTTAATTCGCTACCTCGCTGATAAACTTAATACGCATCAAACGTAATTCATCAATATCATAATCACCATCGAATTCTTTCAGGGCGTCTTCGATTTTATCGGATTCTGATTCCATGAAATAATCGTGAATTTCTTCCTGCTGATCATCATCAAGCATATCGTCAACCCAATATTTGATATTCAGTTTGGTTCCGGCGTACACAATTTGCTCCATTTCTTTAATCAGCGCATCCATTGTAAGTCCCTTGGCGGAAGCGATATCTTTCAGGGATAATTTTCGATCTATGTTCTGAATGATGTATAATTTATTGGCAGAGTTTACTCCGGTAGATTTTACGACTAAGTCATCCGGGCGAATGATATCATTATCTTCTACATAACGATTAATCAGGGTAATAAAATCAGCACCGTATTTTTTTGCTTTTCCTTCACCAACACCGTGAATGTTATATAACTCAGTCAGGCTAATCGGGTATTTCAGGGCCATATCTTCAAGAGAAGGATCCTGAAATACAACAAAAGGAGGAACCCCGAGTTTTTTGGCTACTTTTTTTCGCAGCTCACGCAACATTCCCATCAGGACTTCATCGGCTGTACCGGATGATTTAGAAGCTGTTACGATTGCCTCGTCTTCAGACTCATTGTATTCGTGGTCTTCAGACATCATAAAGGAAACCGGGTTTTTAATAAAATCCAGTCCGGCTTCTGTAATTTTTATGATTCCGTATGTTTCAATATCTTTAGACAAATAACCGGTTACCAGCACCTGTCTTAATAGCGCCATCCAATATTTTTCGTCATGGTCAGAACCTTTACCGAAGAAAGATTGTGTATCTGTTTTATGTGCTTTAATGACAGCGTTTATACGGCCGATTAAAGTAAATACAATTTCTTTTGATTTATAAATATGTTTGGTATCGCGAACAATTTCCAACAATTTAACAACTTGTTCCTTGGCTTCGATTTTATTTTTCGGATTACGGACGTTGTCATCCATGTCTGCACCTTCGCCTGTTTCGCTGTCAAATTCTTCACCAAAATAATGGAGCAGGAATTTTCTACGAGACATTGAGGTTTCGGCGTAAGCCACCACTTCCTGTAAAAGTGCAAAACCAATTTCCTGTTCTGCCACCGGTTTTCCGGACATGAATTTCTCCAGCTTTTCTACATCTTTATAGGAGTAATAGGCCAGGCAATGCCCTTCACCCCCGTCACGGCCTGCACGGCCTGTTTCCTGATAATAACTTTCTAATGATTTTGGAATATCATGATGAATAACAAAACGAACGTCCGGCTTGTCAATTCCCATTCCGAAAGCGATGGTTGCCACTACTACATCTACATCTTCCATCAGGAACATGTCCTGGTGTTTGGCTCTGGTCTTGGCATCTAAACCTGCGTGATACGGAACGGCACTTATTCCGTTAACCTGTAAAACTTCGGCAATAGATTCTACTTTTTTACGGCTCAGGCAGTAAATAATTCCTGACTTGCCTTTGTGTTGTTTGATGAACCGAATAATATCCGATTCTATGTTTTTAGTTTTTGTACGAACTTCGTAGTATAAATTGGGTCTGTTAAATGATGCTTTGAAGGTATTTGCATCAGACATGTCCAGATTTTTAAGAATATCTTCCTGAACTTTTGGTGTTGCAGTGGCGGTTAGACCAATAATAGGCACCTGCCCTAATTGTTTGATTATATTTTTCAGATTTCGGTATTCCGGCCTGAAATCATGTCCCCATTCCGAGATACAGTGTGCTTCATCAATTGCCACAAATGAAATGGGCACACTTTGCAAAAAGGCGACATATTCTTCTTTTGTTAAAGATTCCGGTGCCACGTAAAGAAGTTTGGTCAGTCCGGAAGTTATGTCTTTTTTAACCTGTGCAATTTCTGTTTTGGTGAGGGATGAATTTAATACGTGTGCAATTCCGTTTTCTGAAGAAAGGCTTCGAATCGCATCAACCTGATTTTTCATCAAAGCAATTAAAGGAGAAACAACGATAGCAGTTCCTTCCTGAATTAAAGCGGGTAATTGATAACAAAGAGACTTTCCACCGCCTGTAGGCATAATGACAAAAGTGTTCGTCTTACCTAGGATACTTGTAATGACTTGCTCCTGCAAGCCCTTAAATTGGCTAAAGCCGAAATACTTCTTTAATTCCTTGTGTATTTCAATTTCGTTTGAATTCATTCTTTATATTAATGGTAATTTGTATAAATTTGCAACACATAAAGATACAACTTTCTTTTATACATACAAATTTTAAATATTCTGTTTTGATCACAAAAGAAAATATATTAGCCATAGCAAAAAAAACAATACTCTCTGAAAGTGAAGCAATTACAAAGCTAATTGATTTTTTGGATGAAAATTTTTACGAAGCCACCCAACGCATATACGAAACTAAAGGCCGACTGATCGTAACCGGCATCGGAAAAAGCGCCATTATTGCGCAAAAAATGGTCGCTACTTTTAACTCAACCGGAACACCTTCTATGTTTTTGCATGCTTCAGAAGCGATTCATGGTGATTTGGGAATGATACAAAACGAAGATATTATTATTTGCATTTCCAAAAGCGGGAACAGTCCTGAAATAAAGGTCTTGGTTCCGCTCTTAAAACGTTTTGGAAATACTTTAATTGCCATCACCGGTAACATAACTTCCTTCCTAGCCAAAGGTTCGGATTATGTTTTAAACACTACTGTTGACACGGAAGCCTGTCCCATAAATCTTGCACCAACCAACAGTACTACCGCACAACTTGTTATGGGCGACGCTCTTGCCGTTTGTTTAATGGAGATGCGTGACTTTAAACCCGAAGATTTTGCTGTATATCATCCGGGTGGAGCTTTAGGAAAAAAACTATTGCTTCGCGTAAAAGACATGATTGAACATTCGTTAAAACCGATGGTTGCACCTGAAACTTCAGTTAAAAAAGTTATTTTTGAGATATCAGAAAAAAGACTGGGAGTTACTGCTGTTATTGATAATGATAAAATTATCGGAATTATTACCGATGGAGATATCAGAAGAATGCTAAACGACCGTGATACCATCGCTGATTTAACCGCTAAAGATATTATGAGTAAAAACCCTAAATTAGTGTCATCAGAAACAATGGCTGTTGATGCATTGAATATATTAGAAGATTTTTCGATTACCCAGTTAATCGTTTCTGATAACGGAGAGTACAAAGGAGTATTACATTTACATGACATTTTAAAAGAAGGAATCGTATAATGGCAAAGAAAAACCTTGGCGAGATGTCATTTTTGGACCATCTTGAAGAATTAAGATGGCTTTTGGTCAGAAGCACCATCGCAGTAATCTTAATGGGAGTTGTGACTTATTTTTTTAGTGATTATTTATTTGACGAAATAATACTTGCTCCTACAAAACCCAGTTTTTTTACATATCAGTGGTTTTGTGACTTATCACATCAACTGGGATTTGCAGACAGCATTTGCATTACTGAACTGAATTTTATTATTCAGAACACAGAAATGGAAGGACAGGTAAATATTTTTGTCTGGATGTGTATCCTTGCGGGATTTATTTTAAGCTTCCCTTATATTTTATGGGAACTTTGGAAATTTATTAGTCCGGCTTTGTATGAAAAAGAAAGAAAAAATGCCAAACTATTTATTTTTACTTCATCATTACTTTTCTTTTTGGGAGTCATATTTGGCTATTACATTGTAATCCCAATGTCCGTAAATTTTGTGGCCACGTTCTCGATTAGCAAAGTGGTTATTAATCAATTTACAATTGAATCTTATATGGGAATGGTAAAAACCAGTGTCCTGGCCAGCGGATTATTTTTTGAATTACCGATTATTATTTATTTCTTAACGAAACTAGGCCTTGTAACACCTCTTTTCTTAAGGAAATACTGGAAATATGCCGTAATCATCATTTTGATTATCGCCGCAATTGTTACCCCTCCGGATGTGGTGAGCCAGACTATTGTAGCGATACCCATGTTGCTTATTTACGAGGTTAGTATCCTGATTTCAAGGATTGTTTATAAAAATAAAATGAAAGAAAATGTCTGATATCATTCAAGAATTTAACGACTATCGTTCTAAAATGAACGAAAAATTATTAGCTGACAACAATAAAATTGTAAAGAGAATCTTTAACCTTGACACTAATGCGTACGCGCCGGGAGCTCTTGATGTAAAAACAAAAGAACTTTTAGGATTAGTCGCCTCTGCTGTTTTACGCTGTGATGACTGTGTCAAATACCATTTGGAAACCAGCCATAAAGAAGGAGTTAGTAAAGAAGAAATGATGGAAGCAATGGGAATCGCAACTTTGGTTGGCGGAACAATTGTTATCCCGCATTTACGCAGAGCCTATGAATTCTGGGAAGCTTTGGAAGAAGCTGGAAAATAATTAGAAAATGTGTCAATTAGATAATTAGATAGTTTCCCGAAATGCTCTAATTATTTAATTCTTAATCACAAAATCTAAATTTTGAAAACGCAATAATTTGTTAATTGATTTATCGGATTGATTATTTTACATTTATTTTGCCTTTCAAATCAAATTATAAAATTGAATAGTGAGTTAGTTTTTCAATTATCTCATTTTCTAATTACCTAATTATCTAATTGAACTAAATGAAGCTAAGAGCCGATAATTTAATCAAAACCTACAAAGGCCGGAGTGTTGTAAAAGGAATTTCTGTTGAAGTAAACCAGGGAGAAATCGTTGGTCTTCTGGGTCCGAACGGTGCCGGAAAAACAACTTCTTTTTACATGATTGTAGGATTGGTAAAACCAAATCAGGGAAATATTTACCTCGATGATTTAAACATTACTGATTATCCGATGTACAAGCGTGCCCAACAGGGCATTGGTTATCTGGCACAGGAAGCTTCTGTTTTTAGAAAATTAAGCATTGAAGATAATATCCTAAGTGTGCTGCAATTAACGAAACTTTCTAAAGAAGAGCAGATTGCCAAAATGGAAAGTTTAATTGAAGAATTCAGCTTGGAACATATTCGAACCAACCGGGGTGATTTACTTTCAGGAGGAGAGCGCCGTCGTACCGAAATCGCACGTGCACTGGCTACCGATCCGAAGTTTATCTTACTGGATGAGCCTTTTGCCGGAGTTGACCCGGTTGCCGTTGAAGATATCCAGCGAATTGTAGCACAGCTGAAAAACAAAAACATCGGGATTCTTATTACCGATCACAACGTACAGGAAACTTTAGCAATCACTGATAAAACCTACCTAATGTTTGAAGGAGGTATCCTGAAAGCCGGAATTCCCGAAGAGCTGGTTGAAGATGAAATGGTTCGCCGTGTGTATCTTGGGCAAAACTTCGAACTACGTAAGAAGAAACTGGAATTTTAAAATAAGTCACAGTATTTAGTCTCAGTCGCAGTATTCAGTCACAGTGTGAGAACTGAGACTGCGACTAGATACTACGACTAAAAACTCAATCAACGGTTATAAACTGCAATTGCTGTAAATCCCCGTTATAAATATTCACATCGACTGTGCGCTCAATTCCGGGCACTGTTGCTTTTTCTGTAAACTGCCAGAATAACCAGTCGTCTTCGATTCTTTCTCTGTAGAAATTATAATTGGCGATCCAGAACAAATATTCTCCGAATTCATCCTTAAGGAAATCAGCATAATATCTTTCGCCTGTGTAGATTATTGGCCGTACTTTATAGTGATTTTCTACTTTTAGCAACCAGCGTTTCAATCCTTTCTTAAGACTGTCCAGCGATTGATTTTTGGGTAATTTTTCAATATCCAGCACCGGTGGCAAATCGCCTTTTTCCAATTTTACTGTTTTGATAAAAAGATCCGCCTGTTCGATAGAATTTTCGTTTGGGCGATAATAGTGATAAGCACCACGGATCATTTTATTTTCTTTGGCACCTATCCAGTTTCGCTTAAACTGAAAATCTTTTCTGTCCCTGCCCACGGTTGCCCTGATAAATACAAAATCCAGCGGGTACTTTTGCTCGAGGGTATCTACATAAGACCAACTTATTTTTCCCTGATATTCGGAAACATCCAGGCCAATTGATTTTCCTTCATGTTTTGCGAGAACCTGAAAATTTCGCACATCCGAAAGTCGTTTGTCTTCTATTTCCTTTTCGGAAAGTTTTTCCTTTTTAAAGCCCAGATAATACGCCAGTCCTCTGCGATAATGATAAACACCACCCAGAAAAAGGCCAATAAAAACAATAAGAGTCAGGTATCGAAAAAATTTACCAATCGAAGAGCGTGAACTCGTTTTTCGATTATAGCTTTGTTTTCTTGTAACAGGTTTTCTTTTCATTCCGCAAAAAACTACTTTTTCAGAAACATATTATTTACTACCGATAATACTACATAAAAAATGATAATTAACGGAATTGCCATGTATTGAAGCAATACTACTAACAACAAACAAATTACTAAAAACACGATCTGAAGTACATTGTCTTTTAGATTAAACTTCTTAATTTTTAATGAAAACAGAGGAATTTCAGCGTTTAGTATATAAGCGCTAACCAACGTAATAAGAAGTAAAACCCATTGGTTGGTTAAAATTTCAAGCATCATTAAAGAATCCGAAAATTCTATCACCAAAGGCAGACTTAAAATAAACAGGGCATTTGCCGGTGTCGGCAAGCCAATAAAAGAATCAGTCTGACGCGTATCGATATTAAAATTTGCCAGTCTGTAGCAGGAACCCAGGGTAACGATGAACCCTAAAAAGGGAATGAAAGGATTTGTACCCAATTCATGTGCGCTGTTCGCATACAAGCTAAACATCACATAACCCGGCACTACCCCGCTGGTCACCATATCAGCCAAAGAGTCGAGTTGCAGCCCAAGGGGACTGGAAACTTTAAACAATCTGGCAAAAAATCCATCAAAAAAATCAAAAAAGATACCTAAACAAACCATGTAAAAAGCCATTAAATAATTGGCTTCAGAAACATAAACAACTGCTATGCAACCGCAAAAAAGATTGATTAATGTAATTAAATTAGGAATGTGTTTTTTAATATTCATCTTTATAAATTTTGATAATGGTGAGCAACAAATTTAGCACAATAACTGAATCTAAAACAGCTTTTTCAGGGAGTTTTTTATCGTAAATCCTGACTTTCGCAATATTTATCAAAATCCATAAATTTAGATGCGTAAAATATTATATTTTTGATAAAAATTAAAACAGACCCCGGTTTACAAAAAAATATCCGTTGAAGAAACTTTTCGTGCTTTTATTATTAGGGAATTGTACCATACAATATGCGCAGACTGTTCGAAAATATTCGAATGAGTTTATGAATATTGGCGTTGATGCTGCTGCCCTTGGAATGTCGAGCGCTGTCGTAGCCTCGACCAGTGATGTGAACTCCGTTTACTGGAATCCGGCAGGTCTGACGCACCTTGAAGATCATCAGATTTCATTGATGCATGCCAATTATTTTGCCAACATCGCACAGTATGACTACATAGGCTACGCCAGTCCGATCGATGACAGAAGTGCCTGGGGGATTTCGATGATTCGTTTTGGGGTTGATGATATTATGGACACCACCGAATTAATCGACAGTCAGGGAAACATTGATTACAACCGAATTAGTCTCTTTTCAACTGCCGATTATGGTTTTACCTTTTCATACGCCAGAAAATTACCTGTAGAAGGATTTCAATATGGTGTCAATGCGAAAGTGATTCGTCGTATTATCGGAAAGTTTGCCAATTCCTGGGGATTTGGTTTTGATTTTGGGTTACAATTCGAAAAAAACGACTGGAAATTTGGTTTGATGCTCCGCGACATTACCACCACTTATAATGTGTGGAATATTGATGAGGAGGAATATAAAAAAATATCCAATGCTATTCCGGGAGAAAATAATGAATTGCCTGAAAGTACGGAGATTACTTTACCAAAAGCACAGCTGGGCGTATCCAGAAAAATTGAATTTCATAATGATTACAGCCTTTTGATTGCCACGACTCTGAACATGCGTTTTGAACAGACGAACGATATTATTTCGTCAAAAGTGGTGAGTATAGATCCTGCAGTGGGTTTTGAATTTGGTTATACTGATTTGGTATTTTTAAGGGCCGGAGCAGGAAATTTTCAGAATGTGACGCAATTGGACAATACTGAAAAAATAAATTTTCAACCGAATATTGGTTTGGGTTTCAAATACAAAGGCATTCAGGTCGATTATGCTTTGACCGATCTGGGCAATCAGAGTACTGCTTTGTACTCCAATATTTTTTCATTAAAAGTAGATTTAGGTATCTTTAGATAATAATTACAAACCATTGAACTTCTTAAAATTTTAAATCATGAAAAAAGTCATTTTCAAAATAACACTTTTTACTTTATTATTAAGTTTTACCAGTGGTTTCAGCCAAAACCTGCCTTTATCCAAGGAAGCAAAAATAAGCGTCATTACCTGTGGTCTGGGCAACGAAAGCTATTCCTTTTTTGGACATACTGCTATTCGCGTCACTGATCCGCTAAATACTATTGATGTGGTTTATAATTATGGCAATTTTGATTTCAGGACTCCCAATTTCGTGGCAAAATTCGCAAAAGGGGACTTGCAATATTTTGTTAGTGCCCGCCCGTTTCCTGAATTCCTAAGTGATTATACTTCTGAAAGAAGAAGTGTTTACGAGCAGGAATTGCTTCTTTCTCCTGAATTGAAACAAACTCTTTTTGATAAATTAAACGCCACACTGTTTTCTGAAGATCGTTATTATACTTATAAATTTATCGACAAGAACTGTACATCGATGGTAGTGGACATCATTAATGCTACTTTGGGCCAAAATGTTCTTGTCAAAAAAGGAGATACAGACATTACATACAGATCTATTTTATACCCTTATTTTGACGGGCATTTTTATGAAAAATTGGGAACCAGCATTATTTTCGGGACAAAAGTCGATCAGTTAGGAACCAAAATATTCCTGCCTTTTGAATTAAAAAACAGTTTAGAAAAAACGACTTTTCAGAACCAGCCTCTGGTAAGCAAAAGCAAAACTCTTTTAAGTTTCGAAAAAGAAACGCCATCCTCTTGGTGGAATAATGTGTATACGTATCTTTTTATTCTGGCTTTTGTTGTCATAGCACACAATAAAGTAGTCGACAAGATTTACCTTTTGATTCTTTCCTTAACCGGAATCTTTTTTATTGTTGTCGGATTTTATTCTCTTCACCTGGAACTGGCGATGAATTACAACACACTTTTATTCAGTCCGCTTTTGCTGATCTTACTTTTCCTGTCCCTTGCAAAAAACAAAAGATGGACGTACCGATTTTCTGTTTTGCATTTAATTTTCCTGATTGTTTATGCCATTTTCATGATCAATAAAGCACACTTTTTGATTGTCCTGCCTCTCATAATTACAAGTGGTTTTGTTTTGGTAAGGGTTGCGATTCGAAACAAAAAACGTATTCCGATTATCATCTAAAATTATTGTCCGCGGTAGAAAACAATTGTTGTGATGGTTTTAAAAGTAATACTGACGTCCAGAAAAATACTTCTGTGCTTGATGTAATACAAATCGTACTGCAATTTTATGAGACTCTCTTCGATAGATTCACCATACGAATAATTGACTTGTGCCCAACCTGTAAGACCCGGCTTTATAACATGTCTTGTTTCATAAAAAGGCATTCTCTGGGCAATTTCGGCAACGAAAAAAGGACGTTCAGGTCTTGGTCCGATCACGGCCATATCTCCAATAAGAACATTGAAAAACTGGGGCAGTTCGTCTATTCTGGATTTACGCATAAATTTTCCAAATGGCGTAATACGTTTATCATTTGAAGTGGCAAAAACAACTCCGCCGGATTCCGAGTTTTCGACCATTGTTCTAAATTTATAAATTTTAAAAACAATCCCGTTTTTACCTACTCTCTCCTGGGTGTAAAACAGGCTTCCCTTATTGCCAATACTATTTCCAAGAAAAATAAAAGGAATAAAAACAAAGCAAATCAATAAGCCGATAACTGAAAACAGCAGTTCCAGAAAGCGAACTAAGAAGAGGTATAATTTATTATTATTACTTCGGCTGAAAGGGAAAAAGCGATAAAAATCGCGTGAGATATAGTGTACCGGAATACGTTGTGTTTTACTTTCGTAAACCTGCGTATATTCTCTAATTACGTTTCCGGACTCTAATAAATGCAGTATGGTCTGATACAAATCTGTGGTGATTCCATCAGTGTTCTGAGAAGCAATTACAATTTCAGAGATGCTGTGACCTGAAACAAAGGCTTCTAAATCTTCCTTTTTGATTTCTTTGACATAATGAAAATCTAAGTTTTCATTAGAAACGGAATCTGAATTTACAAATCCGGCTATTTTATAATGAGGATCTACATTTTCAAGTCCCAAAACCAATTCTTCCACCTGATTCTGATCACATATTAAAACAACATTTTGGATAAACCGGTGAGAAGCCAGAAAGTATACATACAAGTATCGCCAGATCAACAGAGAAGAAAGAACTGCAAAATAAAAGATCACAATTGCGATTCTGTGTTTGGGCAATTCGGGGGATAAAACAGGAGTCAGTAAATAAACAATTACTGTTGTGCTTACTGTAAAGATGGTGCTTCTGAGGATTTGAAACTGATTGCTGGCCACCTGTAAATTATACATTTCGAAAATAGATCCAAACATATAGATGTAAAAGATCAATACGATCTCCCAATAATAATTGGCACTTGAAAACACAAAGTATTTAAAATCAGTAGTTACACTCAGCAAAAAAAGTGTACCTAAGACAAATACTGCATCTAAAATATGGAGCAGTACTTTGCGTTCCGATATCTCGAAATGAATTTTTTTATTTAATAACATCTATTCTACGGTTTAATTTGGGGTAATTAACTCGAAGCAAATGTATTATAAAAAAAAGGAATTAATCGTCTGAATTCTCAGGTTTTTCAGGAATCTTAATCTGGACAGAGAGAAGTGCCAAAGCGTAGACAAATGCGGGAGCAGCCATCCTCATAGCGGCATGATTAATTGTTAACAGCCAGAAAGCCAGAAAAGAAAGGGCAAATATATTTTGACGGTTATTCACAAATAACAATAATGGCGTAAATAATAAAATCATCAGATCAATTAAGCCCAGACTGCCATGTTCGGCTACCATCCTTGTAATTTCATTGTGCGATGCCGCTTCAATTCCCGTTTCTTCTTTTCTAATCTCTTTGTTTCTGCCGACACCTACACCAAAAACAGGGTTTTCCACAAACATTTGAAGTTCTGAAGCGATAAGGGTTTCCCGGCCTGATAGTTTACTTTTTTTAACCCTTCCCAAAGCATCCTGATTGGAGTATCTTTTATTGATCAGTCCGCTGGTTTGAAATGAAGAATAACCCCAAACCCCGATTCCTGCCAAAAATGTCATTAACATAATCAGTCCAATTTTTGACTTAGCTACCGCATTTCCCTGATAGTACAATATCATTAAAAGCAGGATAATCATTACGACACCTGTCATTACTCCTCCTCTTGAAAAAGTAACAATTCCCCTAAAAGCAAAAACCATCACAAGGACAGCATTCAACGCGATTAGAAATTTGCTTTTTGAATTTAGTAATAATTGTACAAAAAAGACAAAAATTCCCAATCCCAAAATTGTAGATACCTGATTGGGGCCAAACCCTCCTGAAGTGGCGAAATTAGATTCTGTACTTGTAACAACGTCCCTCACACTTGGGGAATACAAAAAAAGATAAACTGTAATAGAAATCAATGGAAAGCACAAAGCAGCTATAACTGTCTTCAGTCTCTCAAAAGTTATTTTTCTCTGATAACAATAAATGGCTGAAATTCCCAGACAAACCGGTCCGGAAATATTAAAAGCAATTGCTTTCCTGATATCAGTGTCAAAGTTTAAAGAGAAAACCGATATTATAATTCCCGGAATAAGAAGTAAAAAGAAGATCCAGTATACTAATGCTTTCCTGGAAAAACCGGAATAAATAATGCCGGTAAACATAAAAATCATAACGGCATATTTACCAAATTCATTCAGAATCACTCCGTTTGTCATCCTTAAAAGTACCTCTGCCCCTACTACATAAGCCGACATGATGAGAACTTCATTATTCCTGTTCCTGTTTTTAATAATGTAGAAAAGTCCAAAAACAAAAATAGAGAGGGTGTAAATTTTTGTAATAAAAGGCAAAATAAAAACCAACACTCCTATAAAGGCATGAAATGCAATTAAATGAACATAAGATAATGAGGTTTTTTTCATGAATTATTTTTTATAAGCCTGTATAAGCTTTTCAACTATCGTTTCTTGTGAATAGTCCTTAACCAGTATTTCATGCAGATTGCTGGCTAAAACTTCTCTTAATGCTTCAGTTTTGGTTATTTTTTCCAACTGTTGCTTTATTTCAGCATCTCTTAATGGATGAAATAACAATCCGTTAAATTCATCCTGAATAAGCTCAGGGCAATATCCCACATTGGTAGAAACTACTGCCAGTTTAGCGGCAGCATATTCCAGTAATGTCACAGGAAATCCTTCCTGAGTGGAAGCCAGAACACCCACTGACGCTTGCGAGAGAATATATTTGATGTCACTTTTTTCTCCGCACAAATGTATATGATTTTCTAATGCATTAGATTTTATAAAGTCTTTTAATTCCTGCGAATACGGATCAGCATAATCTTTTCCAATCAAATGTAAGGTCCAGCCGGATTCCTTTAAATTTAAATCACTGAAAGCGCTAAGAATAGAAATATGATTTTTTGGCTTTTTTAAATTTGCCAAAAAAACAATTCGTTTTCCATTTTCGCCTTTCAGTTGTGTAATTTCCGGGTTTTCATTTTGCTCTACAAGAAAATTAGGAACAAAAATCACCTTTTTACAATTCATGTTCTTTCTGCTCCATTCCTGCAATTGCAGGTTCACCACAAAAACAGAATGAAAAAAGAATGATGCAAAAATCAAAATCCGGTTTTGTTTTTTTGATTCCTTTGCACGGCTTCCGTAATGATCATGCCATATTATCTTGATTCCCGGCATCGTAAATTTCACCAAAACGGCTGTAAAAAAAGAAGAACTGTGGGCATGAATAATATCAATTTTGTTTTTTTTCAGGTATTTTCTCAATTTGAAAATAGCTTTAAAATCGATTTTCTTTTCTTTTTTTAAAAAGAGATACGACACTTTTTCATTGATAAGATTTACTAATTGCCCTTCTTTCCTGGTCGTCACTAACCCGGAGAATTCAATTTTACCGGCCAGAATATTGGCATAGTTGACTGCCATGCGTTCAGCACCGCCAGCTTCGAGTGAATCTATAATCTGAACAATCCTCATTTATTTCTTTTTCAGTAAAATATTGATATTTCCTGCCATTAATTCTTCATCCGTAAAATTATTAAAATCGTCATGGATTTTTAATTTGCTGAATTTCTTAAAGCTTTCAGATTCCATATTGATGGTACTGTGTTCAAAAAAGGTTATTTCAAACTCGTTTTGAAAAAGCGCTAAATACTGCGGGAGCCTTAATCTGTTGTGGTAATCGAATTTAGTTTGTATCTGATTCCATTCTGCTTCACTGTATTTCAGGAAATCCTGCAATGACAACGAAGAATCCTGATAAGCCCTGTGATCGCTGGGAGAAATCAGGTGCAATATATGGCTGCCTGATTTTAAATTAGCCAGCATAAACTGATGCATTCTGGCAATTTCACCCGGAGGCACATGTTCCAGAACAAATCTTGACACGATCAAATCTATATCTTTAAGATCCCCGTTACAAATATCGGTTTTAGGATAATAAAAAATGTTTTTAAGAAGGGGATATTTGCTTTTGCTATCCGTTTCTACCGTATATTTTGAGCTATAATAGCTGTTCAGTTTCGCTACTTCTTTTGTGCTGTAGTGCTCGTTTATATCGTACGTATCTACCTGTCTGGCTTTTCCATCCAAAATTAACTGATACGGAAAAATAGGCACCCAGCCCGAACCTAATTCGGCGATTTTTGTGCCTTCGATACTAACATTATTATCATGCAAAATTCTTACTATGGTTTGGTAGCTATCGTTTGTAGAACGGATTTTATCTTCCAGGGTTAATTTACCTCCAATATTTTGCAAAAAATGATATACCGCATAGCCCAGACGATCAGGCAACACGGAAAGAACTTTAAAGATATTGGTTTTTAAGCTATGCTTCATGATGTAGTATTTTATTTATTTCTTTTTCAAAAACCTCTAAAGTATATTCCCGTGACCAAACGAGGGCTTTTTGAATTTTAAGTGTATAATCCGATTCGTTTTTTAGTGCTTTTTCGAGTTTAATAACATCCTGCTCTATTTTCATTTCCAACAACAGGCCGCGTTCTTCATCAGCGAGCATAAAGGGAACACAGGAAACTTTGGTTGCAACGGGAAAACATCCCCAGAACATTCCTTCGGCAATGGCTTTGGGCCAGCCTTCACTTTTAGAGGGCAGCATCACAAAATGGCTTTTCTGAAGGGCCTGTTTTATCGTATCCTGATTTTGATTTCCATGCAAAAAGACAATATTTTCCAATTGCTTGTTTTTAATGTATGCTTCTAAACTATTTCGTTGAATACCATCGCCGTATACATTTAGAACTATATTAAATCCTTTTATCTCCAATTGCTCCACCAGCTGTATCGCATATAAAGGATTTTTACCTTCCACGAGACTTCCGACGAAAGCAAATTCTATTCCTGCACTAAAAGGTTCTTTCTGGACCACAGTTTTCTCTGATTCTAAATACGTGGCTGTAAAAAACGGCACTATGTTTTTAGTTTTATTTTTCCAGTCGCCATACACCAAAACCTTCATGTTTCGGGTCAAAAAAACATTGCTTACAATATACTTTTGCAATTTGTAAGTCCAGGGCTGTTTGCTTTGCGGATCCCAATTGCCGGCATATTTTGCTGTTTTTTCTTTGTGTGGGAATAAAACCTGAACGATACAGCCAATCAGCCCCATATTTCCGGGACATCGCAAATGAATATGATCGGCTTTTTTCATCGCCCAAAAGACCCTCCAGAAAATAATGGGCAATCTGAATACGGTTTTTAAGATCTCTTTAAAACTCGTAAGACTAAAATCGGGAACTTCTTTAAAGTCGATTTTACCATGTTTATAAGGCAAATCTATTAAAGTTGGACTTTTAGGACTTAGCGGTGCGACCAGAATCAATTCATCAATATTTTTCAGCCAAACGTTCATTTCTCTCACGTAGGGAGCATAACCATAATACTGGTTGTCCTTTTGGGTATGGCTTACATGTGTGATTACAGCAAATTTCATTGGTTTTGGCACTAAAGCGTATTTTTTGTACTATTTAATATTCTCGTGATATAATTTTTTGGGTGTAAGTAGTTTTCACTCCATTTTAAATTATTTTCTCCTACTTCCAAATATCTTTTACCTTCCAGTAAGTATTCGATTTTTTCCGGTAATTCTAAATAGGCACTGCGATTTTGAAGCTTTTCAAAGTTAGTATGTTCTCTAAAATCTTCTACCACTGTACGAAGAGGAGTGGTCACAACTGCTTTTCCAAACAGCAGGTACTCTCCTATTTTCCAACCCGGAGTATCTTTCAAGCCGTCATCTGCAATCCCAATATCTGCATTTCTCAGGGATTTAAAATATTCTTTTTTAGAGGTATGTTTTATATCTAATAGCAGTTCCGGGGCAATTTTCTTTGACAATTCATCAGGAAACAGACCCACTGAAACATTTTTGAAATTCTTTTTTATAATCCTGCAGGCTTCAATACGAAATTCGTTCTGGCTCGCTCTTCTAATTTTTTCATCCGGGTCAGCATTATTATCCGGGTTCCATAGTCTCGAATGAAAAATGATTTTGCCGTTATGGTCTGCAGCCTTTTTTGGAAAATTCCTAACATCCATCGCATTATGCGACAAATTGGTAACCAGATTAAAGTAATCCATGGCACGGACAATTTCTGTTCTGTTTGTTTTACTTATCAGGTCTTTAAAATTCAACTTCATTAAAAGTTTTACCGCTTTATACGAGAAGTTTACCTGAAGATTCAACGGATGCACATTTCCTTTATAACTCTCCAACAGCAATGATCTTTTAAAATAAAAATCATATTTTTCCGGATTATCAAGGAATACACTATTATCTGAATAATCTAAAAAAATCATCTGATTGTTGCTGTGCAGTATAGCGCCGCCCGTAGCAATTTTTGCATTAAAAGAAACATCAAAAACCTCATTATTTTCTTCACAATAGTGTAGTAATGAATACAGTATCATATTGTGATGAGAAGTCCAGTATGGTAATTCCAGTTTCATTTGAAGCTAATTAATATTATAGGTAAACCTTTGTACTGGTCCTGCCTGCATTCGTCTTTCTAATCTTTTTTCCACTGCCCTAAACATTTGATTTAGGAAGCAAAGACTTAAAAAAATCTATATTCTGATGTACTATATTCGCCAATCCGTATTTTACAAGAACAGATTGCCTTGCTGCCTGACCTATTGCTTTTGCTTTTTCTTTATTGGAAAAAATCCAGCTAATTTTGTCGGCAATATCTTCAGGGCTATGCGGGTCGCATAATAGTCCTGTCTGATATTCTTGTATGGTTTCCGGCCCAGGACCTAATTTTGTAAAAACGACTGCTTTTTCCATTGCCATAGCTTCCGGGGCCACCAAACCCTGTGTTTCTATGTGCGATGGAAATACACATACCGAAGCATTTGCATATACCTGAGGAATATTGGCAAAAGGTATAGCGCCATGAAAATAAATAGCTTTTAGTATCGCATCACCTAAAAGAGGCAGCTCTTTTTCTCTAAGCATTTCCACATAAGAACTTCCATCCGGAAAAAACCAATCCCTCCCATAAATATGTAATGTCGCTTCAGGAAAAGCTTTTTTTACGAAAGGAAAGCTTTGTATTAACTGGCGGACACCTTTCTTTTCGCAAACTGTACCCACAAAAACAATTCTGTTATCGGGCACTTCTGTTTTAATGGGTTGAAATAATTCTGTATTTATCGGATTATTGATATAGGCCAATGGCTTATTGTGATAGCTTAGATATTTTTCGGTATGCTTTTTTACGTACTGTGAAACGGCAATAAAAGCATCACTTTTACCGAAAGACCTTTTTTCCTGAAATCCTTTCCATCTATTGATTTTCCTGTTTTCACCTTCTGCGAAGAAATGATGTCCTCCATGAAGCCGGATGATGTATTTAATCCCTTTTATTTTTTTTATAAACGCAAGGCCCAGTTCGGAAGCTTCAACAATATCGATGGGATTCTCTTTATGAATTTCCTTTATCTTTTTATTGATGGCCTTAAAATTAAAATACCAGGAAATTATTTTTACGCTGCTTCTTTTCAGACGATAGATATGAACTCCGTCTGTAGTTTCCTCTTCATTATTTGAGGTATAGTTCAGGCCAACTACAGAAACTCTGATTCCATTTTTAACCAGGGCTACCGCTAAAGTTTTCACAAAGCTCCCTATTCCGCCATGCGGAAATCCTTCTTTTGGATATTCGTTTGTCAAGAAGCAAATATGCATTTTAATGGGCTTTAAGGATTTGCTTTATTTTTAGCGAGGCATTTTGATACTCTTCCAGCACAATATTCTTCCATTCGATCATAGCCGGACTACAATTCTTTTGAAGCGTTACCTTTTCTACAATTTCCTGTTTACTATTTAGCCAGATAACAGCGCTTTTATCAGGCATACTTTTAAAATGCTGAAACTGATAAATCATGTTTACCGACCAGTCTTTTACCTTTTTCTCCTGCTGATCATAATTGATAAACACGCAGGGTTTATCAAACATGGCAAAATCAAAGGCCATGGTCGATCCGACATTTACAACAATATCCGAGTAAAAAGCACTGCTAATCAGCAGTTTTACATCTTCAATTGAAGGGTACACTGTGTTCCATTCGTTTGCGATATTAAAATACCACAACGGCGCGGCTTCTTTTATAAGATCTTTATATTTTTTTACCACAGCATCATATCTGCCCGAAAAATCTACCGGACATCTTCTAAACAAAATCTGATATTCATCCTGCAGACTGGCTTTTGTGAGCTCTTCTGCAATATCATTCAGGTAAGCCGGATCATCGGGAGAGGTTTTAGTATCATCTCCTGAGAAACAAATGATTTTTTTATTTGGATCCAGGTTGTATCTTTTGTAGAACGTTCCTTTATCGATTCTGTTTTTTTCATCTGCATAAAACTCAAACTGAGGCGTTCCCGTAACGGCAATGCTCTTTACCGGAATTTCCGGATAATACAATTGTAATTCCGCTTTCATATAATCCGACCAGACCAGATAATGATCTGCCCTTAGCGCCATTCGGGCTTTAGGCAAATTGTCCCAGGAATAAATTACTGTTGCCGTTTTAATTCCCAGGTCAGTTGCAGCTGCAAATATACCGGCTACTTTTAAAGCCCGCTGATGGGAACAGAAAACAACACTGGGCTGTACTTTCTTTAAAATCTCTTTGACCTCATCATAAAAAACATTCTGACGAATTGCTTTCTGATAGTGTTTTTCTAATTTGAGAATATTCGAATATTTCTTAAAAAACGGGGCTGCTGCCTCAATCAATTTATAAAAAACCTTCTTCGAAAATGTATTTTGGTTCCAGTTCCAATTGGTCAGCAGGGAGGTGTTTTTTACTTTTTGTGTGTTGTGGTACAACCTGCAAAGACAAATCAATTCTCTTAAAAATTTCTCTTTGGCGGATTCTTTGTAAGCCGGAATTGTAATTTCGTCATCAATGAGGACATTGTCTTTAATGGCAGTTACCGTTTCGGGATCAAAATTATGAAACAATACCAAATCCTCCTTCATGTCTTTAAAAACATCAGCATACAGGTAATTTCTAATTCCGACTCCATCTGGAAAGAGCAATAAAATTTTATCTTTCTCCATTCAAAAATTTACTAAAAAACAATATTAATTCGATCATTGACTTATAATTCCTAAAACGGGCGCGCCAGTTTATTTTTTGACAAAAAAGTCATTTATAATTCTCGCCGTAAAAAGCTTGGCTCCGGTATCGTTCATATGCCCGCAGGATGAGAAATATTTATCTTCAACCACTGCATTTTCATAGTTAAGAATTTCAGGATAGGCTTTTTTTACTTTGTCAAAATAGTCCATTCCTTTTACATTCTCGCACATTGGAGTCATTACCGCTATAAAATTAATATTATTGGCCTTACAGAGACTTTTAATTTCTTCATAGTATTTGTTATGCGGCAGCGGATTCAGGTTTACAATGTCATTTTTCATATTTGCGCCTTTCGTTTTTAAAAGCGGGTAATATCCTAAATTATCCAGCATGGAGGTCTTTTTATGAATGGCTGTGAAGAACGTCTCTCTAAATCCAATTTTTCCATCATACTTTATATACCTGTAAAACGGGATATAATACAACTCGTAGAAATCCTTTTCGTTTTCAAAATGTTTCTTTATCGTTTCGGAATTGTGGATGTATGGCAAAAACAGGGCTGCGATTCCTTCTGCTTTTTTTTCACCCGAAAGATTTAAATCGGCTTCCAGAATGACATTTTTAATAACGTATTTCCTTTCAATCATTAATTTCAGCATCAGTGACGCCTCAAATAAATGGCCGCCGCTCATTCCGTAATTAAATGCTTTCAACCCTTTATCTTCAAACATTTGTGCCACAAAATGGTTATTGGCACGAGACGAGCCCAGAATTACCACATCGTATTTTTTAGCTTCTGAATTGAAAACCGTCTCCACTTTACCACGGTTTCGGGATTGCATAAAAACGGCTGTATACAAACCGTCCAGTACAACGGCTACCAAAGCGGTTATGACTATAATTTTGACCGTATAAATTAAAAATTTATTCATTAAAACTGAAAATATATAAATTCTTTATAATCTGAATAGGTTCCGAGAGCCAGTATTGCTGCTATTGCCAATGCCAGTTTCAGCAGGCTGCTTTTTCCTGAAAGCGGTTCGATTTTATTTCTGTTGTTCCATTCCACCAGAACAAACAGACCAATCATTAGCAGAAGTTCATAACTGTAACGTTCATTGTCCAAATACTGGAAACTAAAATCCTTGCTGGTAATCATACGTTTTAAATACTGCACAGCATCTGTTATCGATTTAGCCCTAAAAAAGACCCAGGCTATACAGGTCAGGGAAAAGGTATAGAGAATACTCAGCAGTACTTTTACCGAATCAAAATTAAATTTCAGCTGAATCGCATCCATATTATTTCGGTTGCTGTTGGATAAAAGCAACGGAAGAAAATAAACGGCGTTTATAAATCCCCAGACTACATACGTCCAGTTGGCGCCGTGCCAGAATCCGCTGACCACAAAAATGATAAACGTATTTCTGATCTTCATCCAAAGGCCGCCTTTGCTTCCTCCTAGCGGAATGTAGAGATAATCCCGAAACCAGGACGATAATGAAATATGCCAGCGACGCCAGAACTCGGCAATATCCCTTGAAAAATAGGGGTAATTGAAATTTCGCAACAGGTCTAAACCAAACAGTTTTGAAACGCCTAAGGCAATATCTGAATACCCTGAAAAATCTCCGTAAATCTGAAAGGCAAAATAGATGGCTCCTAAAATAAGAGAGAACGAATTCATGGAAGTATAATGATCAAAAATAGCATTGGCATAAATCGCGCAGGTATCTGCAATAACCACTTTCTTGACCAATCCCCAGATGATTTGGTAAATTCCTTCTTTAGCCACCTGAAAGTCAAACTCCCGTTTTACTTTTACCTGTGGCAATAAATGTGTGGCTCTTTCGATCGGGCCTGCCACCAGAAGAGGAAAATAGCTGACAAAGAGTGAATAATCTACAAAATTGTATTCGGCTTTTATTCGCTTGTAATAAATATCAATCACATACGATAATCCGTGGAACGTATAAAATGAAATTCCAACCGGAAGAATCACGTTCAGTAAAATCGGACTTGCCTGAATTCCTGCCGATCCTAATAATTCTGAGAAAGAAGCGGCAAAAAAGTTATAATATTTAAAAATTCCCAAAAATCCCAAATTGACTATAATGCTAAGCCAGAACCAAAATTTACGGCTTTTTTCAGACTTCCCTTTTTCAATCTGAATACCGGTATAATAATCCAGAAAAGTAGAAAAAACCAATAGGAAAAGAAATCTCCAGTCCCAGCAGGAATAGAAATAATAACTTGCAATAATCAGTAAGGCATTTTGCGTGCTTTTGGTTTTATTGAAAACAAACCAATAGAGAAAAAAAACGATTGGTAAAAAAACAGCAAACGCTAAGGAGTTAAAAAACATAAATTAAATTAATTAGTAAAGTACAACGGCAATCTGTTTATTGCCACAATCAGATTATTACCTAAGCCATTTGGCAATAAAATCATGAATCGGGATATAAAAATCCCCCACATTTTCTTCCACTTTTTCCGGGGGCCAGTTCCACCACTGTATTTTTTTCATTTTATCGATCGTATCGAGATCGTATTTCATTTTTACAATTGCTGCCGGAATCCCTCCGACAACGGCATAATCAGGAACATCTTTTGTGATCACTGAACCTGCCAAAATGGTAACGCCATCCCCTATTTTTACGTTGGGCAAAATTATGGCATTCATTCCAATCCAAACAGCATTGCCGATGATCGTTTTACTTTCCTCTGTTTTTATATTTTTTCTAAAATCAGACTGTGTTTGGTTACCAATGAGCAAATCTTTATCGACCAGATGATTAAAATGAGGAAAGCTTGTCACCTCACTTAGCGTGTGATGGCCTGAATCTAATATAAAATGAACATCGTTTGCTATAGAACAGTATTTTCCAATCTCTAATTGTGAATTCTGATGCCACTGCCAGACAAATGCACCATTATGATACGATTTGTATCCCATTGCTACATTCTTTGCCTGATGCAGGTAGGTTTTATGCTGACCTTTCAGAAAGTCAAAATATCCTTTTCCCAAAAATATCCATGCTATTTTTCGCAAAAAATGTCTCATTTTACTTTTCGTTTATTTTGTTCTTTTAAGGGAAAGCCACTACCCTAAAAGTATCGTTGCCTTCATTAAAAATCTTTAAACTGCTTTTGGTGATTCAGCTGCCAAATATCGTTTTTCTTTAGTGAATCCAAAAATAATTCGCTGCTATTTCCCTGTCCAAAATCATTGGTTGCCAGCTGAACTTTGTGCGAGTCTATAACTTTAAGGGCTTCTTTTATGCTTTCGTGCGAATAATCGGTATTGATAATATCGGCATGAACCGCTCTGTTCTGCTGACGGGTTCCGATATTGATTATGGGAATGCCGTAATAGGGCGCTTCCCGAATTCCGGCGCTGCTGTTACCAATAATGAACTGACTGTTTTTTAGTAAGGTCAGAAAATATTCAAAACGAAGCGATGGAAAAACCCTGAATCTGGTATTTTGTTTTAATCTTTCATAAGAATCCAGAATAAACTGGCTTCCCAAATCATTATTGGGAAAAATAACCAGATAGTTATGGCTGTCCTGCAGTAAACAATCGACAAAAGCTGTTGTGTATTCCTGCATGGCCTGAAATTCGGTGGTCACAGGATGAAACATTACGATCGCAAATGCGTCAAACGGGACCTCATAATACTTTTTGGCCGTTTCTAAATCAGGAAGTTTATCCGAAAACATAATATCGATATCGGGTGAACCGATGGTAAATACAGATTCTTTTATTTCGCCCATCTGAATCAGCCTTTTCGCCGCCTCTTGATTCGATACAAAATGAATGTGGCTTAATTTGCTAACGCTGTGGCGGATTAATTCATCTACGGTGCCTGAAACTTCTCCTCCTTCAATATGGGCTACCAGAATATTGTTCAAAGATCCCACAATAGCTCCTGCGAGTGTTTCTACACGATCACCATGCACGACAATCATATCGGGATTGATAGTTTTACAGTAATGGGATAATCCTTCGATGGTTTTTGCCAGAGTCAGATCCATTGTGGTTTCGTGTGTGTGATTTTCGAAAGTAAATACGTTTTTAAAATGGCAACGCTCAATTTCTATCAATGTATAACCATAAATTTCCTGAAGATGCATTCCGGTTACAAATACAAAGACTTCAAAATCCGGTTGTTGTTCCAGAATTGAAATCAAAGATTTTATTTTGCCAAAATCGGCACGTGTTCCGGTTAGGAAAAGAATTTTTTTCATTTAAAATAATTACGCATTAAAATAAAGCAAGGTCTGAGTGCACTAAAATTTTTCCGGTTTATGGTTTATAAATTTTAAAAGGAAAAAGAATTTTCTGAAAGCGTAATAAAAACTGCTCACAAAAAGTAAGAACGCTTTTTTTAGAGATCCGGCAAGCATTCTTAGTGCTGTTTTGAAATTATATTCTTCGTGCCATAACTGATACCCTCCTATAACTTCATTTTTATACCTGAAAAAAAGCTGTTGCGGAGTTCGTTTTATATGATAGCAAAAAATCGATGGCACAAATTCAATATCGTATCCTTTTTCTAAAACTCTTTTTGACCATTCTTTATCTTCCATGGTCTGAATATCTCCTTTAAATTTCAGTTCTTCCCAGATTTTTTTATTGAATGCAGATCCGCAAAAAATTACTGCTGCACCATTAGGTTCTTCTTTTGCAGAAACTCCGTTGATGTAAAGCGTGAAATCATTATTGTTATGCAGACATCGCAAACCGGCCAGATTGTCGTTCTTTTCGAAACTGCTTTTTATAAGTTTGAAAAAATCGTGACTTACGGGAAATGCATGCGCACTGAAAATCACGACAATATCACTCTCAGCACTTTTGGCGGCTAAATTTGCACTTTCTCCATAAGAGAATTTTTCAATAGTAACTTTCTTAACACCGTTGTACTTTTTTATAATACCATGACTATTGTCTGTAGACAAATTGTCGATAACAATAATCTCCTCAATATCGTCTGTATATCTGCTGGTAAGGTTTTTTAATAGAAAATCTAAAGCATCAGCCTGGTTTTTATTCCTGATAACAACTGATATTTTTTTACTCATAGTCACTAAAGTCTAATTGCTCATCGTTTTCGATATCCCTTGAGGCTACTTTTCCAATTAGATCATTAAAGTGTTCTGCGAGGATTTTACCGGTTCCCGGACGTTTTACCCAAATATTTTCTTTCGATAATATTTCTCCTTTTTTGATGGATGCTATGGCGCAAACTGTTGCAAAGGCAAAATCAATGGTAACTTGTTCTTCTAATGCCGGTTTTTTTGTCCCGCCACGCATTAGGGCCATTTCGGCACTGGATACAATTAATTCCCCGCAGGCTTTTTCATCCATGCTGCAAACAATATCCGGACCGGTTCGTTGCATATGATCTGTAAAATGCCGCTCTAAAATACTGGCGCCAAGCGCCACAGCTCCCAAACAGGCATTGTTATTTAAGGTATGATCGCTCAATCCGAATACTTTATCCGGAAAGGCCTGATGCAGCTCGGTCATGGCACCAAAACGAACCAAATGTATTGGCGTTGGATACAGGTTTGTGGTGTGCAGTAAAGCAACAGGAATTTGATGCTTATCGAAAATCGCTACGGCTTTCTGAATACTTTCTATGGTATTCATACCGGTACTTAAAATGACAGGTTTGCCAAAAGAAGCGATATGCTCTAATAAAGGGTAATTGTTACATTCTCCGGAACCAATTTTATAAGCCGGTATATCAAATTTCTTTAATCGTTCTGCTGCTGCGCGTGAAAATGGTGTCGAAATAAAGATCATTCCTTTACTTTCCACATATTCTTTTAGTTCTAACTCGTCCGCTTCATTAAGGGAACAACGTTCCATGATTTCATAAATAGAAACATCTGCATTACCGGGAATTACTTTTTTTGCGGCGCCACTCATTTCGTCTTCCACAATGTGCGTCTGGTGTTTTACCACCTCAACGCCCGCTCTGTGTGCTGCATCAACCATTTCTTTGGCAACGACAAGAGAACCTTCGTGATTAATTCCTATTTCGGCAATAACTAAGGGTGGAAAATCGGGTCCGATTTTTCTACCGGCAATTTCTATAAATGGGTTCATAAAGGAGTGGTATTTTTATATTATAATTGTTTTTGAAACAGATATGCCGCGTAATCCAAATCTTCCGGGGTATCTATATCAACTTGTGCAAAAATATGATTTACTTCGAACGGAAAAGCATTTTCCGAAATAATAATATCATTCCGGATTAACGACGCTTTGGTAATGTATACTAATCCGTTTTCAAAGAAAAGCGGCTCTAAATCCTGACTTCGCTGGCCGATGGCATAATTAAACGGAATAAATTTCCGGTCTGTGATTTTTCCGAATTTCTGATGATTTCGGGTAACGGTAAATAAACTGTCACAGTTTCCTTTTTGATAGGCCTCAAAAGTATCCACAATCAGATTCTCTGGCCGTAACGGATTGGTAGCCTGAAGTAAGATTACGTTTTCGACAGTATTACTTTCAATAGCTTCCAAAGCATGTCTCAGGGCAGAAACCGTAGGCTCCAAATCACCCGAAATAGCAGCTGGCCTGTCAATTACTTTTGCCCCGAATTGCAGTGCTGTTTTTTTTATTTCTTCATTATCTGTCGAAACATAGACCTCATCAATTATGTTGCTGTTTTGCTGCGCATATAAAATAGAATGTGCCAGCAAAGGCAGCCCTCCCAACATCTGGATATTTTTATCGGGAATTCTTTTAGAGCCTCCGCGAGCCGGTATAATTGCAATCGTTTTCATTTTTTCTGTTTTTATCCCACTGGATTTCCCGAAAGTGTCAGCCTTTTTTTGGTTCCTTTCACTTTCTCCAAAATCGGTTTTTCAATATAAATATACGTTATTGAAGAAACCAAAATCAGTATCGCCACTCTTATTAAGAGGGAAAGGGTCAGATCCTCAATATGAAGGTATTTTTTAATCCTGTAATTGCTTATAAAAAAACAAACCGGGTATTGCAGGATGTAGACCCCAAAACTAATCTCCCCTAAGAATACAAATAGTTTCTTTTGAAATAATTGAGTAATTACTCCTGTATTAAGCGAAATTAAAAGGATCAAAGGTACAAAAAGCAAAGCCGAGGCACTGTGCAGACTGAGTCCAAATGGAAATTTTAAGGCAAAAATCACCAAGCAGACAAACACAAGGATTAACAAATCATAATTTCTTTTCTTTTCACTCAGGTACTTTATAAAAAGCAGTCCGGCCAGATTCCCCACTAAAAACTGATGAAGATGTAATAACGGATTGTAGAGTAGAAAGTCTTTTGCATACACGGAATCACTTTCTCCAAAAGAATGAAACAGCACATTTGTAATGATTTGAGTAAAAATCCAAAATAAAACAATACCAATTGAAATGCGTTTCAAGGACATTTTTTTATACACTTCATTAAACACAAAAGGAAAAATGGCATAAAATAACACTTCGACTGATAAGGACCAGGCCGGAAAATTAAACGAAAGCGCTTTCCCCGGAACCCATGCCTGTATCATGAAGATATTTAGAAAAAATCCGGAGAAATCAAATTTGATATTTAACTGTACAAAAATGACGAGGAGTATGGCCAGAAAATACAACGGGTAAATTCTTGCCCACCTGTTTTTAAAATACGTGATGATGGGAACAAAAGGTTTATTCCCGTACGCTATAATCATCACAAACCCCGATAGTATAAAAAAATAGCTTACACTGATGTTTGCATTCTGAAAAATAAAAGCCAGCTTCGGATTCTCTGTAAAAATGCTTCCGCCACCATAATGAAAGATAACAATTGAAACTGCGGCCAGAAATCTGGTAAAGGTTAATTGGTCGATTCTCATATTCTGTTTACATTCTTTTATAGCCCTTCTTCGATTTAGGCCAGTACGGGTTTCTTTTTAATTTTTATTTTATTCTGAATGGGTTTCTCGATATAAATATAAACTACTGCAGAGAAAATAATTAAAATAAAAAATCTGATAAAAAAGACGATTGTCGGATCTGTGAGATGCAAATATTTATTTACGGTATAGGCGCTTATTAAACAATAGATCGGATGCTGGAAAATATAAATTCCAAAACTGATCTCACCTAAAAAAACACAGGCTCTTTTTTTGAACAGTTGCGTTATAAATCCGTTGTTTAACGCGATGCAAAATATAAGAGGAATAAAAAATACGGCCAGTAATCCGTTATGAAAATTTAAATTTAACGGAAACTTCAGGGCCAGAATGATCAGTGCCACTAAAGCCAAAATGTGGAAATCATAATTTTTTTCTTTGTATTGCATTTTTTTGACAAAGAAGAAACCGGCAAGATTCCCGATTAAAAATTCATTCAGGTGCATTACGGGATTGAATCTTAAAAACCTCGATATGCTTTCAGATTCACCGTGTCCGTAAAGGGCGAAAAAGATATTGAAAACAACCTGACTTAAAATCCAAAAAGAGATGATGTATATTGAAATCTTTTTAAAGGAGAATTTATTAAAAAGCCAGTTCAAAACAAAAGGAAAGACCAGATAGAATATCAATTCGACAGATAATGACCATCCGGGAGGATTGCCCGTCAAAACTTTACCCGGAACCCAGGACTGGATCATAAAAAGATTTAAAAAGAAAGCTGGTACATCGAGATTGTTTATTCGGATTTGCAGGAAAAGCATCATTAGCAGCGCCAAAAAATACAACGGGTAGATTCTGGCAAACCTGTTTCTGAAATAATCCCTGGCAGAAATAACTGATTTGTTTCCGTACGCAATCATCATTACAAAACCGGATAAGATAAAAAAGTAACTGACACATACATCCGCATTATTGAAGATGAAACTCACATAGTCATTATTAAAAACAAAACTTTTTGTCCCATAATGGTAGGCAACAATCGAAATGGCGGCAAGGAATCTTGTAAAAGTTAACTGTTCTAATCTCATTCTTTAATTTTCTTTATTTCTTAATTTGTTTTTAGCTTTTTCAATAATTTCATTCATCCCTTCCTTCCAGTTTTCCATTGCATACAAATCAGCCGGAAATTTAGGGGACTCGAGGTTTCCATCCAGAAATTCGTTTATGGCGGTTTTCCATTCAGAAACGGAATGAGGATTTTTGATTAATTTTCCGAGTTTGCCATATTGCAAAACTTCAGGAACGCCACCCAGGGCAGATGCAATGCAGTAATTACCACAATGCAGGGCTTCTGTCAGACTAAGTCCAAAACCTTCCTCACATAAGGTTGGGAAAAGATAACAATCGGAGGCCTGGTAATATTTAGGAAGTTCATCATTGGGAATTCTCCCTAAAAACAGGACGCCTTCGGTTGCTTCGCGCGGATCGCAGCCTATCACTACTAAAATAATATTTTTGTGCAGCCCGTAAATTTCCTTCCAGACATTTAAAATTAAATTCAATCCTTTTTTGGGCCTGTCCTGAGAACACCAGATAAAGACTTTTTTATCGTTGAAGCCCAACTGTGTTTTTAGGGCTGTTTTTTCTAATTCGGAAACTTTACTGAATTTTTGCGTATCGATGGCATTGTGTAAAACAGAAAAAGAACCCAGTACAATAGTAAGCTGATTTTTATGCGCTGTATAACTATCATGAGTAAGCAGAACCATCTCATCGAGTGCTTCATAAAAATCCTCCTGCGAATCTTTTTTGGTATAGGGCAAATAGCCGTGATAGAAAAACTGAATATAGCACCGATCCTCAATTCCTTTGGAAACAAGATAATTTTTAAGCGGTTTTACCATTCCGTAATTGTCTACAATCTGAATGATGTATTTCTCATTAGGAAGGATGAGTTTGTTAAGAGCCTGAAAATATTCCTGATTTTTTTTCTTTAAAAATTTACGCTGTAATTTGTGCCAGAAAGTAAAATTGACAAAACTATATTGTATTGTCTTGTATGAGTTTTCTGGTTTCGGGCAAACGATACAATCAATTTTATGTTTCCCTTCCAGATAATTTTTATAAAGCGTAGTCCAGCTTCCAATCTTTGAAAAAGGAAGCGGTGCCTGCGAAATAAGGATTACTTTTATGGTATTATCCATGTTTTTGATCGTATTGTATTGCCTCTGTCTTAGAAAGCCCTTTTAATTTGAGGCAATAATACCATATTTTTTTTTGTGTTATTATCCTGGCGAATAATTTATATTTTAATAAAAAGGCCAACTTTGACGATTTTATTTTCCTTAAAACAATCGGTTCCTGAGGAAAAAAATCATTTGGTTTTATTTGTTCGAAGGTTTCACGCATCCAGTCTTCTTCGACATTTCCTAAGTGGTACGCATAATTATCTGCTGTAGAAAGTCGCCACATTCCTTTTTTTACTACGGGAAAATCCAATAGTTTTCCTTCGGTTTCACCACCCAGCATAAAACCGGAATGTTTCATATCGCTTTTTTCAAAGACTTCTTTTCTGTACGTTGTAATAAAGTGTCCGGCGCCCACAACTGCTTTAAAATCCTGATTAGAAACGGTCAGGTATTTTTGAAGGTGAATCTCATTATAGATTTTCGGATTTCCAACGCTCGCCGCAAAGGCTTTTAAGGCTTCCGGATTTTTGACTTTTGTAAAAAAAAGTGATTTCGAAAACAGTAATTCGAACCAAATATTGAAAGTATGATTTTTTAATGATCTGGAGGAAGGAGTCGGACAAACTGCTCCTGTTTTTGGAAATTGCTCAAAAACGTTATAACTTTCTTTTTGCCAGTCATTCAGGAAAAGCACATCGGAATCTGCAATGGTAATAAAAGTAAAGTTATGCCCGGCAATACCTTTTATAATCGAATTAGGTTTTCCGATATTGGTACTATGGATCACTTCGTGAATTTTCCCTTTCTTCTGAAGCCGGTTGAGGTATTCGCTTATTATAATATGACTTCCGTTATTGACAATAGTGATATAGGTTTTGGGATGGATTGTTTTAAACAGGGATTCAAGACAATAGTCCAGAATCTTAAAACTGTCTTTAAAATACCCTTCCTGATCCGGTATGTACACGGGAATGACAACCTGATGAAAGAAGTCATTGGTGTGTTTTATTTTATCTTTATTTGGATTGAACCCGATTCGCATAGTATTAGGTGTATTTTAAGCGCAAATTATCCCCATGTTACATTTTCCTTGATCTTTCTGGCCGGGTTCCCGGCATACACAGCGTTCGGCTCTTCCAGTTTTTTAGTGACTACGCTATTAGCAGCAATTACTGAATTGGACGGTATTTGGGAGCCCTTTAATATTAATCCACGACATCCAACCCATACATTATCTTCTATAACTATTTCTTCCGGAGGATTGACAACACTGCCCTTTTCATTCCAAATGGTATGATGATCGGAATCCATAATCAGGATATCCCATGATAACAAACAGTTCGTACCAAATTCAATTCCTTTAGAACAAACAATCTCGCTTTCTGCGGTGATGGTAAATTTATTTCCGAAAATTACTTTTGCATTTTTAGCTACACTGATTTTGGTACCTTGCCCAAAACCGGCACTTCCTCTAAAAACAAGCTCTCCTGATATTTGTAAGATCGATCGTGAAAATTTTTTATCAAATATACCGACTTTTCCATAACCTATTTTTACCAAACCGTACCGTAAAGGGCATTCGAACCTGATGCTTCCTTTCAATTCATTAAAAAGCACATTTTTAGAAATGAGCACCGGAAACATAATGGCCTCACTAAAGGGAAAATATTTAAAATTAAAATAAATGGTTTTAAAATTTTCCTTAACCAGACGTTTGGACAAAAAAATAGATTTGTTAATAAAATTATTCATCTTTTTCAGCAAAAAAGTTACACAGACAATAAACCGGTCTGAGATATAAATCGATCTTATTTATCTTGACTTGATTTTGAGGATAAATCTCATTCCACATATTGGTGGCACTTAGCAATAATCTCCTTGCAATTTTATGAAGCAAAAACGGGTTTGTGATTCCCATTTTTTTAAAATTGAAAAACATTTTTTTGTGAAGACCGATGTATTTTTTTCGTTGAAGGGAAAGCCTGTCCGCATTATCATATTCTCTGTAATAGGCTAATGGCTCGTTGATGTAATGCACTTTATGTCTGTAAAACATGCGCTGATAGAAATCAACATCTTCTCCTATTTTTATGCTCTCGTCAAATAATAAATCAGCCTGAAATACTTCCTTTCTGATTAAAGGAGTTGGCGATTTAACCACCCAGACTCCCAGAGCATTCCAGAAAACATCACCGGAACGTTTATGGATTTTGTTCTGTGAAGCCCCAAAATATTTTCCGGTTACTTTTCCTTCTTTATCTACGACAGCAACAGAAGAATGAACACAATCAACGGAAGTGTTTTCTAATAATACGCTGACCTGCTTTTCGATTTTAGAAGTTTCCCAAAAATCATCATCGTCCAGAAAGGCTATATATTCGCCTTTGGATAGCTTGATCCCATAATTTCTTGCTGATGACAATCCCCCGTTTTCTTTGAAATGATACCTGCAATTCGGGAATTCTGCGCAGATTGATTCAGCATAATTTATAGAAGATCCATCATCAATTACCAGTATTTCAATATTTTTATAAGACTGCCCCACTACCGACTGAATCGCATTTTTAAGATATTCACTACGATTGTAGGTGGGGATAATAACAGTTACTAAAGGCCTCATTTGTTTAAAATTTTTGAAATGATAAACTGAACCAATTTATAAAAATATAGCCCTGTTAATTTTTTGTCCGACTGAATCTCCTGAATACTTGACGTATTTAAAAATTCTTTCTTATTGGTCCAGACATAGTTTTTTATATAATGGTCGATAAACTGGCCATACTTTTCCGTCTGCCCGAAATAATTTAAATAACCGGCTTTTTCGTGGTAAACGTTTTCTAATTTATTTTTTTGCAGGTAAGACGAGGTTGAACCTTCATGCCTTCTGAAAAAATTTAAATTCTTATTTAAAAACGCAAAAGAATTGTTTTGCACTAAATAGGACCATAGAAAAATATCCGAACACAATTTGTTCTGAAAAAGTACAGCCGGAATTTCAGTTTCAGGCTTTCTGAAAACAACCGAACTTCCGTTGGTAATAAAAGTATCAAAAGGCATTGAGTTTAAAAAAACTTCCTTGTGTATAATTCTATATTCGCCCTCGGGTGTGTTGAGATCTTTTGTCCTGTTTGCTGAATCGTAAATAACAGTACCATTCTCAACATATTTACTGCCGCAAAAGGCCAGTGAAGCAGTATCATTCAACTCTAAAATGTTCACTAATTCTTCCAGAAAAGAGGGTTCTGAATAATCGTCTGTTTCGGCAATCCAGATGAATTCTGTTTCGGCCAGTTCAATTCCTTTTTGCCAGGAAAAATAACCGCTGCCCGAGTTTGATTCATTTACAATAAAGTACCTGACGTTAAAATCCGGATTGCTGTTCAGGAAATCAGTGATGATCTGGACACTGTTATCGGTCGATTTATCGTCAATTATAATCGCTTCCCAGTCTTTATAGGTTTGATTAGAGATACTTTCTAACCGGTCCGTTAAAAACGCACTGTGATTATAACTCGGTAGTATGATGGAAAGCTTTGCCATTTATCTTGCCTTAAGTCGTACTAGTAGTTTAAAAAAAGATCTGGCGGGTCTTAAAAGACCTGTTTTCTTTAATCCTTTTTTTATCATCAGGCCGGTTTGGTAGCTGTTTGACTTTTTGAGTTCCTTTAATTTAATCCTGAAATTTTCATTTGAATCATAACATCTGGAAATTAAATCGAAAGAAAACCTGTAATATTCGTCGTAGCTTAGTATGGCTTTAAAAGATTCCAGAACCTTTATCTTGTTATCGTCAATACCAAGCGTCATCATTCTGCTGGAGGGGTTAATTCTGTAAAAGGCTAAAGGTTTATCAATAAAAACGGCCTTGTTTGTCATTTTAAAAAGACTGACCCAAACTACCCAATCCTCTTGTGCTGACAGATTTTCGGGAAAACGAATGGTTTTAAATAAGGCTGCATCAAAAAAGCCGCACTGCATCTGAAGCGAAAAAGAAACATTCCACTGAAATAAAAAGCCTTCCACATTAAAAAGGGATTCATCCAAAACACAAAATGGCGGCAATGAAGCTTCCTTATGGTCAGCAATCATCCTGAAATTGGAAATAACTATTTTTACCTCTTTGTTCTCCGGCAATTCTAATTGAAGTAATGACAACTCCAGTTTGGTTTTCTCTAAAATATCATCTGAATCCAGAAATTGGATAAAGGCTCCTTTTGCCGCTTCAATACCGAAATTTCTGGTACTGCTGACCCCTCCGTTTTCTTTAAACAAATAAACAAAACGGGAATCCCTGGCCGCAAAGCTTTGTGCGACTGCTGCAGTATTATCGACACTTCCGTCGTCAATGATTAAACATTCCCAATTGGAGAAAGTCTGATTACTGACGGACTCTAGCGCTTCACCCAGATACTGCCCCTGGTTATAGCATGGTACAATAATGGAAACTAATGGATTCATTGATTAGTTGTCAATTGATTAAAGAAAAGATCGTATTGATTGGCAATCTTTTCCGGTTGGTATAAATTCTTCTTTTCTGTATATTCTTTGGTTGTAAAGAAGGCTGTTTTTTTGGAATCTAAAACACTTTTAATCACCTCATCGTAATTTTTTTTCTCCAGATCTAATAGTGGAAAATCGAAAAAACGCGCCACTTCGGTTAGATTGCCCACTTTTGGAATGATCATCGGTTTATCAAAAGTAAGTCCAAGATATAAATTTCCCGAATTCAGATTTCTGATTCTGGGTATTACAATCAGCGAGGAGTCTTTTACCAGATCGACCATATAATCGTAATCTAAAAATTTGTATCCAAAAAAGTACTGATTTTTACGAAGCGGGAAACAATATATTTTTTCTGCAATCTTTTTGTATATTTTCCGGAAACGATAGGGGAAATAAGACGGCCTGTTTATAAATTGAAACATATTCGGAACGATCAGGAATTTATTTTTTAAAGGGATTTTCCTGAAAATTTTTAAAATCAATTTGGCTTCTTCATCAGATCTGATGGCTCCAATAACCGAAACTATATATTTATCTTCTAAATTTAACTGAAATCTTTCCTTGAAATCTGCCTTTTGGTAATCTCCCGTCAGACTCTCGTATAAGGGATGATATATTACAGTATGCTGGCAATTATCAGAAAAAAGAGGTGCGTATTTTTCTAATGAATAATTCCCTAAATGAATAACGCCATCGGCATGTTTTTGAATCAGTCTGAACAAATCGATAAATTGATTCTCTTCGTCATAATGTGATTCTATGTCATTTAAAGTGAAAACAATTTTCGAATGTTGTTTCCATTCTAAAATCTTCTTTTCGAAATCTCTCAGTTCTTCGGCTGTTGGAATAACCCAATTAAAGATCGCTTCCGGAAATTGGATATTTACAATTTCATAGGAACTTTTATACTTCTTAAAATCACCAAAAATAAAATTACAATCCGAAAAAAAAATAATTTCATCCAGGTAAATATTTCTATCCTTTAGATGGGGAACAAATACTTCCATAAATTCTTCATTTTTTTTCTTTTGATTCTTCGGTAAAGAAACTCAATTGTAATTATTTCTGTCAATCTAAATTTGAATTTAAAACATTCCTTACACAAAAATTTTATTTTGGTAAAGTCCGAAATATTGCCAAAAATATTGATTAGCTGCGAATGGGCGTATTGTTTTAGTCTTTTATTTTCAACCTTAAAAT
Source organism: Flavobacterium cupreum (assembly GCF_003996965.1). Taxonomy (GTDB): domain Bacteria; phylum Bacteroidota; class Bacteroidia; order Flavobacteriales; family Flavobacteriaceae; genus Flavobacterium; species Flavobacterium cupreum. The sequence continues at coordinate 207,535 of NZ_QWDM01000006.1, forward strand.
TAACCTGCACGAAATACAGGAATAAAAAGAGGCTCTTTACTTTTAGCCGGATGTTTTTTAGATTCGAAGGTTCAGAAGAGATATTGATTCCGCTTAGTCTCCAGTAAACACTTGCCGATTTGATATAATGAATTCCGTTATTTTTACTAAAAACGAGCCAGGTCGCATAATCCGAGAACCAGGCGAGCGGAAAGTCTACAAAGCCCTTATTAGCACTATAAATAGCTCTGCTAAAGATAAATTCGCTTGCTGTGATCGTTTCTTTCATCAGGAGCATCTGATCTAGTAGTTGTTCTGCTTTTTCGTGAACTTCATGCTCAAAATTTGACCCCTGCAATTGTCCTTCCTTGTCTATAATGCTAAGATTAAACCGGATTAAATCGACTTTTTCTTTTTTTGAATCTAAGAATCCATAAAATTCCTCTACTACATTACTCCCCAAAACATCATCATCTCCTAAGAGCATCAGCCATTTTTCTGCTGTAGAAAGCGCAATACAGCGCTCCCATTGTCGCGTTAATGAAATACTGCCCAGGTTATCCTCAAAACGATGATAAACAAAATCAATTTTTTTTTTGTATCGCGCTAATAAAACCGAACAATCTTCCGTGCTGGCGTCATCACCGATATAAACCCTAAACCGCTTATCTGTTTGATTGGCCAGTGATTCTAAGGCAGCCTCAAAAAAAGTAAGTTTGTAATACGGAATGATTATGGCCAGCATACTATTTTAAGTTTAGGAATTCTTTCCAAAAAACGGTGTGATATTTATTTTTGGGAGCTATTAAAAATAGTTTAAGCCAGATTCTTAAGGCAAGAAAAGGCCTTTTATAAGTAAACGACAGATAAATTATTTTCTTAGCATTTTCAATCTCCAGAACCTTAAGTTCTTCCTTTTGCATTTTATTTACTCCAAGAGGCAATATACTGTTATATAAACGATGTATTTTCAAAGTTGATTGTACCCAGTCGCCGCTTAATTGTCCTTCGGATAAATGTTCTACTAAAAATTGGTTTGTTACGACAATCTTTTTATTGTTCCGTTTCACATTAAAGGAAAGATCTAAATCATAGTTATGGAAACCGCCCAGCTTTTCATGAAACAAAAATGCATCGGCTTTGCGCATCGCCATAAAAACACCATCAATAGCTACCACTTCTTCTACGGCTTTATCTTTCCAGCCCACATGCCAGTTTTCAATCTCCCCGCTAGTAAGATGCTGCCTTATATTGATGATCCTGTTTTCTTCAGGACAATCCCACCATGCGGAAGGCATTTTGGTTTTTACTGTCGCTCCTGCAATACCAATTAGTCCAATTTTTTCGTCAGCTGCAAAAATTGACTCAATAACCTTTCCCCACCCCGGAGTATGGAATACAATATCGTCATGAATAAAACACAGATAAGTTCCGGTACTTTTTTGGATTCCTAAATTATAAGCTTCAAAAATCGAATATTCATTTTGCGAGTTATCGATTACAAGTAATTCATATTCAGAATCAATTGTATTTTTTATATTCTCCTGAAACTCCTGAACGATTTGTTTTGTCCGGGAACAAATGATTATTGACAGCATTTATTTTGAGAGTATCTTCTTTATTTTTTTTACAAACAGCTTTGGATTTTTATAATAAAAACCTAACATTTTAATTTTAATAAAAATAAAATGACGGGAAACAAAAGCATCTTTGTAATGTGCTTCCATTTTTTCTTCATAATAGGACTCCATCATATTGTAATGCTCCGTTACCACGCGTATTTGTTTATCTAAAATAATTCTCTTGATATTTTCATCCGTAAGGTAACCGATCATGCAGGAATACATTTTGACGTTATTATTGGCAATATCTAAAGCTGACATTCTTGAAATTACCCCAACGTTATATCTGTAGACTGCCATTTTATCCTCTAAATATTTCAGTTTCCCGTAGCCGGCAAGAATAATATAAAGAAAATAATCCCCTATAGGAGATAATCGAAACTCAAAAGGAAGACTTCTGGTTACATTTCTAAAAACGACAGAAGGGGTATGTATATAATTTCCAAGTCTTGCTAAAGTTTCAATGGTTTCATGGTTTTCCGGAACCTTTGTAATAAAATCATCATCAATTGTTCCATCCGGTCTTAAAATTTTTATGGGATGAAAGCATAAAACATAGTCCGGATTTGCTTCTAAAAAATCAACCTGTTTTTGTAGTTTTAACGGGTCTGTCCAATAATCATCTCCTTCACAAAGGGCAATGTATTTTCCTAAACATTGACTAAAGGCAAAAATGCCATTTTCCTGCATTCCGATGTTTTTATCCTGCCTGAAATATTTGATTCTATGACCCTGAGAATGGTTTTTGATGATGTCGTTAATTATTTCCGGTGTACTGTCAGGTGAGCAGTCATCAGCAATAATTAATTCAAAATCAAAATTCGTCTGCTGCATTAAAACTCCTTCTATAGCTTGCTTTATATAAAGTTCATGCTTAAACGTTATCATATTGACCGAAACAGTCAATTCCTTATTTTCCATTGCTGCAAGAGTTAAATTTTATCATAATACTGAAATTAGACCCTAATAAGACAAAGCTTATTTTTCGATATTATTTTTCCACTGAAATTGTGGTTTAATATAACCCGGTTCCCTGCCCATGTAGGTTCCTAACTCTCTTCCGGAATCGACCACTGTAAAAGAAATGATATCACTTTCGGTAAAAAGCAATTGTCTTGAATCTTCAATGATAAAGAGCGATAAAAAATATTGCCCCGATTGAAAAAACGAGGCCGGAAAATCGCAGCTAATATTGTTTACTCCGGTTTCCAGAGAAAATGATCCGGCATTCGAAAAGGAAAACATCGCCTCACCCATTTCATTGTATAAATGGTAGGTGATATGATAGCGTTCTGCATCTTTTACTTTTAAGTCTAATTTCGTCGTAAGGGTAATGACCTCTTTTTCCTGCAGTAGTTCATGTGAAGTTCTGCCTGGATTATTTAATGAAATTTCATCTAGCTTAAAGATGGGAAAATCATGCTCTTTTCCAAACGTTTTTAAATTCATTGCTTCAGGATCACCTCCAAGATAATAACTTACGGCATTTTCTATATCCCCTTCAAAAACCACCTTTCCATGCTCTAAAATAATTCCTTTATTACATAAGCTCTTCACCGCTGCCATATTATGACTCACAAACAAAACGGTGCGTCCCTGTCCTTTCGAAATGTCCTGCATTTTTCCGATCGCTTTCTTTTGGAATTCTGCATCACCTACCGCTAAAACCTCATCAATTACTAAAATTTCAGGTTCTAAAAAAGCCGCGACTGCAAAGGCCAGCCGAACCGTCATTCCGGAACTGTATCTTTTTACAGGCGTGTCTATATAACGTTCGCAACCGGAGAATTCTATGATTTCATCCAGTTTTGAAGCAATTTCCTTTTTGGTCATACCTAAAATGGCACCGTTTAGGAAAATATTTTCACGACCGGTCATTTCGCCATGAAAACCTGTACCCACTTCGAGAAGTGAAGCAATTCGACCGCGTGATTTTATACTCCCCGTGGTTGGAGCGGTTACTTTTGATAATATCTTTAGAAGTGTGGACTTTCCTGCTCCGTTTTTACCAATAATGCCTAATACCTGTCCGCGCTCCACCTCAAAATTTATATCCTGCAAAGCCCAGACATATTCGGAAACTGCTTTAGTAGAACGGTCATTTGTATCCCCAATTTTAAGATAAGGATCTTCTTTTCCGCGCACCTGATGCCACCATCTGTTTAAATCGTGACTTAATGTTCCCGTACCGACCTGACCTAACCGGTATTGTTTAGAAATATTTTCGGCCTTTAATATGATATCTTTTTCCAATTGAAAAATTATAAGTTTTGTATTTTTAAAAATTTAAACAGTGTCAATAAAGCTTTTTTCCGTTTTATTGAAAACTAAAAGACCAAGAAAAAATACTGCTATGGTAATAATCGTAGTGTAACACAGTCCCAAAATTGATATTTCGCCCACATTTAAAAGCATATATCTGGAGGTTTCTATAATATAGGCCAGAGGATTATATTCTACAATCCAGCCATAACCCGGCAGTTTTTGTTTAATTAATTCCATTGGATACATTACTGCTGATAAGTACATAAGTAATTGTATTCCGAAACCAATAAGGTAGCTAAAATCACGGTATTTTGTAACCAGTGAAGAAATAAACATTCCCAGTCCCAAACCCAAAAATCCCATGACCAGAATTAGCACCGGGAAAAGAAATACAGAACCATTTAAGCTCAGGTCTTTCCCCTGAATGTAATAGTAACAATAAAAGGCAATGAAAATAAAAAATTGTATCCCGAATTTAATCAGATTCGAAATGACGACTGAAAGAGGCGTTATAATTCTGGGAAAATAGACTTTACCAAATATTCCGGCATTGGCTTTAAAAGTATCAGAAGTGCCGTTTAGACAGGCTGTGAAATAATTCCAAACCGTTATACCTGCCAGATTGAAAAGAAACGGAGGTACATTACCGGTGTTGATTCCGGCAACGTTGTTAAATATTATGGTAAAAGTTATTGCAGTAAAAAGAGGCTGAATCAGATACCATAAAGGACCCAATACAGTTTGTTTATAAACAGTAATAACATCTCGTTTTACAAAAAGAAACAGTAAATCGCGATATTGCCAGACTTCTTTAAGATTTAGTGAGAAGAATTTGTTTTTGGGTGTTATTTCAAACAACCAGTCATTAGTAGTATTTGTATTGTTCATTTTCAGTTGTATTACAATTAAATTGCAATAATATTATTTAAGATAGACAGGGGGCTTCCTTACTATACACGCAATTAACAAGATTTTTAGTCTTTTAAAAATTATTAAAAAAGCAAAAAGGCGTTTTAAAAAAAACACCCTTTTTATATCTCATTTCAATCAAAATTTAATTTTTAAATTAATTATCCAAAACTTCAAAAGCCGAATTCATACTTTTGAATTCCGGAACAATTTTTTTCATTTTAGCAACAATATCATCATTGTCATAGAAATCTGCAATCCCGATCAGTTCATCAATCTCAATATGGAGGTTTTCATATTCGTCCTGTATTTCCTGAGCGATCATGATTTTATTATGATAGGTCGGCAATGTTTTGGAAGTATCATTTAATAATTCTTCATATAATTTTTCTCCGGGTCTCAATCCGACAATTTTTATTTTTATTTCCTTGTCAGGAATAAAACCTGCCAGTTTGATCATCTTTTTGGCTAAGTCAATAATTTTCACCGGTTTTCCCATATCGAAGATGTAAATCTCCCCTCCGTTACCCATTGCTCCGGCTTCCAGTACCAACTGGCATGCTTCCGGGATCGTCATAAAATAACGGATAATGTCCTGATGTGTTATGGTAACAGGTCCACCTGCAGCAATTTGCTTGGTAAACAAAGGCACCACTGATCCGTTCGAACCTAAAACATTACCGAAACGGGTGGTAATAAATTTGGTTACTACTTCGAAATTCTCCTGCTGGTTTTTTAAAAATAAAGACTGAACGTATTTCTCTGCAATTCTTTTACTGGCCCCCATTACATTGCTGGGATTAACTGCTTTGTCAGTAGAAACCATCACAAATTTTCGAACATTGTATTTGCAGGATAAATCGGCTAGGTTTCTGGTCCCTTTAATGTTTGTTAATATCGCCTGTGCCGGGTTTTCTTCCATTAATGGAACATGTTTGTAAGCAGCTGCATGATAAACAACATGAGGGTTGTATGTTTTGAAAACTTTTTCAAGTGATTTCTTACTTCTCACATCAGCAATTACCGCTACAATTTTAGTTTCAGAATCAACACTTAAAATTTCTAAGCATAAATTATGGAGTGGTGTTTCGGCATGATCTAAAATAATAATTCTTTTAGGGCTAAACCCTAGTACCTGTCTTACTATTTCACTTCCTATTGATCCTGCTGCGCCTGTAATTAATACGGTTTTATCTTTTAATTGTTTCGAAATCGATTTACTGTCCAGTACAATTGGTTTTCTTTCCAGTAAATCTTCAATTTGTATGTTTTTTACTTTTTGGGAAATCTCTTTCTGGTTTTCCCAGTCGGAGATCAGTGGTACTGTATAAACTCTGTAGTTAAACTCAAGACATTGGTCAACAATAATTAATTGTTCCTCTTTAGACAAACTTTTATCGGCTATAATGACACCTTCTGCCGCTACAGACCGCATTAAGGCCGGTAATTTTTTTCTTAGAATCAAAATTGGAAGATCAAGCATTCGCTTAGAGGCATTCTGATTGTTTTTATCAACAAAACCAACAATCTTAAATCTTGACGGTGTTTCAAATTTTAAAGCATTGGCTACTGATATAGCATTGGCGTCCGTTCCGTAAATAACAGTCCTGATTAGCTTAGAATTTGTTTTCTCTGAGAAATATAATTCGAAAGTTTGTTTTACAATTACGCGATATAGAAACAATCCGCAAAAAGACAGCACCAGATTAATAAAAAGGGCTGTATTTAAGAAGGCTTTGTGCCCGAAATATAATTCAAAAACTAAATTTAAAAACAAGAAAAACACTAAAACGGACATCTGCGAAAACAGTAGCTTTATCGCATCAATATAAGAGGAATGCCTTATAATACCGGAATAGGTCCTGAACAACCAAAAGAAAAATACATTTACAAAAATGAGGCTGCCTACGAAATAAAAATGATGTGAAGTTATAATATAGCCTAATGCAGTACCTTCAAACAGCATATAGGTAAAAGTAAAAGAAAAAATCAGGACCATTACATCTATTCCAACAATAATCCACCTTGGCAAATAGCTAAGGTTATTTATATTGGCTCTTAAATTTCTTGGCGAAAGAAAAGTATGCAGGAAATCCGTGACTTTGGTTTGTTTATCTGTATTCAATTTGGTTTTGCTTTGATAATCTTAATTGTAATTATTACAAAAATACAAATTAAAGATATTAAAATTTTCTTTTCATTTAAAAATAACATGTGTAGTTCTTACTATATGTTATAAAAAATTGCATTAAAGCGTGTTTTTATAATTAAAAGTAAATAGTATTATATATCCTGTAAAATTCCTTCATTATATTCTTAAATCTGAAATAATTGATTTACTACCTCTTTAATTCTTGCTTTTTCCGAACTACTTAAGCTGGTACCGGATGGCAGACACAAACCCTTTTCAAATAAATTTTCAGAAACAGTACTGCCATAGTAAGGATATTGAGAAAACAAAGGTTGTAAATGCATGGGTTTCCACAATGGCCTGGATTCTATGTTCTTTTCTTCAAAAGCCTGGAGCAAAATAGTCCTGTTCCTATTTTGACCGGGTTCTATTAAGATTGTTGTCAGCCAATAGTTTGAATCATAGTCGGTATTTAAATTTTCGAAAACAGTTATTCCCTTTATATCTTTAAATACGCTAACGTAAAAATCGTGAATTTGTTTTTTAACTTTTAAATTAGCGTCCAGAATTTTCATTTGTCCTCTTCCAATTCCGGCACAAACATTACTCATTCTGTAGTTGTATCCTATTTCGCTATGCTGGTAGTGAATCGCCTCATCTCTGGACTGGGTTGCATAAAAAATCGCTTTTTCTTTGAGATTTTTAGCGTGCGAAATAAGGGCTCCGCCGCTGGAGGTTGTAATGATTTTATTCCCATTAAAGGAGAAAATTCCAAAGGTTCCGAAAGTACCGCATTTTTTACCTTTGTAATGACTTCCCAGTGCTTCGGCACTGTCTTCAATAACAGGGATTTCATATTTATTTGCCACGGCATGAACCTCATCCACTTTATAAGGCATTCCGTATAAATGTACTGCTATAATTGCTTTTGGTTTTTTGCCTTTGGCTATTCTGTCTTTTATTGCAATTTCGAGGTTTTGCGGACAAATATTCCACGTTTCCCCTTCACTGTCCACAAAAACAGGAATTGCTTTCTGATATAAAATAGGATTCGCAGATGCAGAAAATGTCATGCTTTGACAGATTACCTCATCTTCGGCTTTAACACCGAGTAAGATTAATGCCAAGTGAATTGCAGACGTACCTGAATTTAAAGCCGCTACCGAAACATCATCCTGCAAAAATTCCTGTAAATCATTTTCAAAATCATTCACATTTGGGCCACCGGAGGTAATCCAATTATCATCTAAAGCTTTCTGAATATACTTTTGTTCTTCGCCGCTTAATTGTGGCAATGACAAAAAAATTCTTTTATCAGTCATTAATTTTCCAATAATTTGAATCATACCTAACATCATCCTCACTTACATTTGATAAAGGTAAAGTCGAAAATGAAATTAATTTTGAGTCGCTTTCCAAAGACTCTATAGCATTGGCATATCCGGCAGGAATGTGGATAATTTTACTGTCTGAAGCACTTGCAAATACCGTTTCAATAACCAAATCCTTTGAGGGCTGTTCCCAGTCATCAATTTTCACAAAATGAATTTTAAAAGATCCGCTTAAACAATAAAAATTTTTAGCGTCCAGTTTATGTCCCTGCCAGGCCCTGATCGGATTTGCATCAGAATTACTTATGATATAAAATCTTTCAATGTCTTTAAAACTAAAATCATTGACATATGAAATAGTTCCCCTATGGTCTGAAAAATTTCCTCCCTGAGTTATTGTGGGTTCCATTAGCTTATTTTTAAACTTGCTTTACGAATCAGGTAAAATTTCAATGAATATACCAAAATGAGTGGCGAGATAATTACAACAAAAAGTGTAACTGTTTCCAGTTTATCGTAGAAGAATACAACTATGCCTGAAATAATACTTTGCGTTATGGCATAAATTAAGGATACAATACGATGCTGGATTTTATATTCGTTGCTTAATATCTGGTAGAAATGAAGCCTGTGCGCCTCAAAAATATTTTGTTTCAGGTACAACCTATGCAAGATTGTACAAATTGCATCAACTCCATAGACTGCTAAAAACAAAAGCCAGATAATCGAATTGGTGAGTAAAATCAATTTCAGAATGAGAAAAATAACCCAAAAAGCGATGGCAATACTCCCAACATCACCTGCAAAACATTTTGCCTTTTTTCTATAATTAAAAAACAGAAAAACCATACTAGCCAGCATGGCATAAATTATGAAACTTGCATCGGTAAAAAGCTGCACATTTTTATTTACATACCATAAAGATCCCATAACCACTAAGGTATACAAACCGGTTATGCCATTGATACCATCCATGAAATTATATGCATTGATAATTCCGATAGCAAAAATATAGGCCAAAACAATGGCGATCGGATGTAAATTAACAAACACCCCTAAATCATAAAAAATTAAACTAATAGCCAGAAAGTGAACCGATATTCTGATTTTAGTGGACAAACTCTGAATATCATCCCAAAAGCTTACCAAGGTAACGAGTGTAATTCCTGTAAAGAAAAAATAATTGTACGGTATATTTTGAGCGAAATAGAGCAATGCTGCGAACCAAAAAATGATGCCACCGCCTCTTAATGTAATTTCGGTATGAGAACTTCTTAAGTTTGGTTTATCAATAATATTAAAGCGATCGGCCACTTTAAAATATAACAACTCAATTATAAATAAGATAAGAAATATTATGGTGTAAATCATAAGCTAAATAAGAACTTCAAAAAGAATGAATTTCGCAGGTTAAATTTTAAATTTTAAAATATTCAAAAGGTATTCACCGTACCCGGATTTCTTTAAAGGTTCTGCCAAATTTCTTAACTGTTCAGAAGTAATAAAACCTTGTCTCCAGGCAATTTCCTCGATACAGCCTACTTTTAGTCCCTGGCGTTCTTCTAACACCTGAACAAATTGTCCGGCCTGCATTAAGCTGTTAAAAGTTCCGGTATCCAGCCACGCTGTTCCTCTGCTCAGGATTCCAACTTTTAATTTTCCCTGTTCGAGATATACTTTATTTACATCGGTAATCTCATATTCACCTCTTGCGCTTGGCTTGATATTTTTAGCAATTTCAACAACTGAATTATCGTAGAAATACAATCCCGGAACAGCAAAGTTCGATTTAGGGGCTATTGGCTTTTCTTCAATTGAAATTGCTTTTCTATCATCATCAAACTCTACAACTCCGTAACGTTCAGGATCTGAAACGTGGTAGGCAAAAACTACTCCTCCTTCCGGATTCGCATTTTCTTTTAATAATTGCTGCATATGGGTTCCGAAAAAGATATTATCTCCTAAAACTAATGCTACTTTATCGTTACCAATAAACTCTTCACCAATTACAAAAGCCTGTGCTAACCCATTTGGATTGGGTTGTTCCGCATAGCTGAATTTACATCCAATAGCACTTCCGTCCCCTAATAGTTTCTTAAAATGAGGTAAATCATGCGGTGTAGATATAATTAATATTTCATTAATACCTGCCATCATCAAAGTGGAGAGCGGGTAATAAATCATCGGTTTATCATAAACTGGCATTAACTGTTTACTTACAGCTAATGTTAAAGGATGTAATCTTGTTCCTGAACCTCCTGCTAATATAATTCCTTTCATATTTTTTTTATTAAATCAAATGATATTTAAATTTTATAAACTCATCATTACTTTTAAACTCTCTTTGTAATTTGGAACAGCAACTTGAAATTCTTTTTTAATTTTAGATTTATCCAATAAAGAATACGCCGGTCTTTTTGCAGGAGTAGGATATGAAGAAGAAGGAATTCCGCTTACTTCACAAGTATAACCTCCAATTTCTTTTATAGCTAATGCAAATTCGTACCAGCTAATTTCTCCTTCATTAGAAAAATTATAAATTCCACCCGTCCAATTCGAATGTGTAATTATTGTTATAATAGCTTGTGCGAGATCAGCAGCATAAGTAGGGCTTCCTATCTGATCATTTACCACACTAAGCGTATCTCTTTCGATCATTAATCGTGACATGGTTTTTACAAAATTGTTTCCAAAACCTGAATACACCCACGATGTTCGAAGGATTATTGCTTCCGGATTTTTTTGCAGACATAACTGTTCCCCTGCCAGTTTGGTTGCTCCGTAAACATTTATTGGATTTGTTGGTGCATTCTCTGTCAAAGCAGTAGATGATGTTCCATCAAACACATAATCAGTAGATACATGTATTAACTTAGAATTGTTTTTTGAAGACCAGTCTGCCAGAATACCAACCGCTAAATGGTTAATTGTATCTGCTAGTTCCTCTTCAGATTCAGCTTTATCTACCGCTGTGTAAGCAGCACAATTAACAATTATATCCGGACTGTCTGCATCTAGCTGATCCTCAAGAATAGACAAATTGTCTAAAGAAAGTTGTGTTCTGTCAGCAAAAATCCATTCAAACTGGGGATACTTTTCTGATAAAATTCTTAATTCTGAACCTAATTGACCATTTGAGCCCGTTACTAAAATTTTTTCCATTAGAATAAGCTATTACAGTTCTCAATAAAAGGAAGTATCTTATCTTTTTCAGAAACAATGGCATTCTCCAAATCCATTCCCCAATCAATACTTAGAGACGGATCATCAAATTTAATTCCGCCCTCAGAGGCTTTATTATAAAACTGATCACATTTATACATTACAGAAGCCGTTTCGCTTATTACTGAGAAACCATGTGCAAAACCTTGCGGTACTAATAACTGCTTTTTATTTTCTGCCGATAACAAAACACTAAACGCTTTACCATAAGTTGGTGAATCTTTTCTCAAATCTACAGCAACATCAATAATCTCTCCTTCTAAAACACGAACTAATTTAGTCTGGGCAAAGGGTGGATTTTGATAATGAAGTCCGCGTAAAGTACCTTTCTTAGAAAAAGACTGATTGTCCTGAACAAATTCAATTTCAATCCCTAAGTCTGAAAATTTAGTTTTGCTGTAAGATTCAAAAAAGTAACCTCTCTCATCTCCAAAAACAATTGGTTCTACTACTACTAAATCTTTTATAAATGTTTTTTCTATGTTCATATTAAATATTATTTTTTATCACTTTATAACTTTTCATTTTTAAAAAAAACCAAAACTGGTTCCGGATTCCAATTCAGTAATTTTCTGGCTTTCGAGTCGTCAAAAACCAGATCTGAAATTATTTTTTTTATTTTTAACGAATTAACAGGAGCTTTATCTCCAATTATATCTCCAGTTTTTCCAATAATTTTGGCTAGAGCCATTGGTAAAGAAATTTGTTTTTTACCTTTTGAAATAGCCAGACTTAGTTCATTAAAATTAGGATGAAAACCATCAGTAAGATTATAAATCCCACCTATTGGTGCTACAATAGGAAGTAATACTGCAACATCTTTACACAAGACCATACTTTTTCTGGCCTGTCCTTTTCCAATATTAAAATAGTATCCTTTTTTAATCGCTTTTATCATAGCTCCTAAATTACCGGGAGGGTTTTCCCCTACTAAAAGCGGCAATCTCAAAATTGTATGAGTAACATTATTTTTCTCACACCATTCAATCACCAGATTTTCTGCTTTAATCTTACTTAATCCATAGGGATCAGAGGCGAGCAAAGCATGTTCTTCATTAATATCATAACCTTTCTCCTGGCCATAAACAGCAACGGAACTAATAAAAATAAATTGCTTTGGTATACCGGATTTCTCTAAACCTTTTAAAATATTTAATGTTCCTGAAAAATTTACATCTTCAAATTGTTTTTTTTCGGGCTCTGTTTTTGGAATACTATGTGCTTTACCCGCTGCATGAATAATTAAATCAAATTCCTGATTAAAATCAGGAATTTCTTTTTCTAATGAAACGTTATAGAAAGAATTTGATCTGGATAAAGTAATAATATTATAATTCTCCGCTAATTCTTTTTTTATAGCTGAACCTAAAAAACCATTTGCACCCGTTAAAAGTATATTCATTAAATTGTATATCTATTTTTGCAACCAATTAAAAGAAAAATCATCAAAAAATAATTCTTTAAGCCATCCGGAAATAAACATTTTTTCGTAAACTTGTTCGTCTATCTCTTCAAATTTTAAATTGAAAAATTCATAATTCAATTCAATATTATTTCTATCAATGATATAAATATTGTTTTCATTATAAAATGGATATCTTTTTATATCAGCGTTTGTTGTAATTATTTTTTTTCCACTGCCCAGTGCTTCAAATACTCTCATTGTCAAACCTATCTGATTTGGATGATTTATATCTAAAACAACTTTTGATTGTTTGTATAATTCTATTATTTGCTCATGTTTTAAACTGGAAAAAGAAATTTTATTGTAATTGAATTTTTTGAAAGAAGAATCAAACAATTTAAAAAACAAGAACACAATTCTACTGGGTGAGTAATAAAATGCAAAACTTTTAAGTTTATTTTTCAGACACCATACACTGGCTTTTTCGCTAATAATATACCTGTCAGAATGTGCTGTACCAATAAATAACAAATCGTATACAGGATTCTGCTGACTATCCAGTTTGTAATAATCATCCGAAAAGAATAATGGCCTAAATTTTAAATTATAAACTGCAGAATCCTTGGGATCAAATGTATACTTCCTATCGAAGTTTTTTAAAATGGCAATACCGTTAGGGTTATTTTCAAATGAATCAAACGTATAATAAAGTAATATAATTTTGGGATTTAATTCAATTACCCTGTCGATAAAAAACTGAGGAACTACTTCTCCTTTTATCAAAAAGAAATAGTCATATTTTTTTTTGCGAATTTTTTCTAAAATCTCATGGTAGTACTTAGTTATTATCCGGTTATAAAGACTTCTTTTTAATCGGATTATACCCTTACTAAAAATTGAATTATTTGGTCTTTCATCATAATAATCTACTTCCGCACCAAGGAATCTTAGTTTTTCAGCAATAATATTCTCATAATTGAATAATTTTACAGAAAGAAAAAGTATCTTTTTATTATCAAAATATTTATCCTCCATTATTTCAACAAACCTTTTTTTACCATCTCGTCCAGAGATTTACTTAATTTATCTTCCTGAATTTCCTGCTCTAATACCCACGCCGAAAATTTCTTAATACCTTCCTTAAAAGTAAATTTGGGTTCAAATCCCAGTTTTGTTTTAATTTTCGTTAAATCAGCATAATTATGGCGAATGTCACCTAGTCTGAATCTCCCTGTAATAGTTACAGGAACATTAATAGCATACGCCTCTATCAACGAATTAGCCACTTCAACAACATCTGTTGGTATTCCTGTCCCGACGTTAAATACATGACCATTTGCTTCTTCTTTTTCAATCCCTAATACAGTAGCCTGAATTACATCGTCGATAAAAACAAAATCTCTTGATTCTTTTCCGTCTTCAAATATTTGAATAGGATTATTATTTCTAATCTGGGTCGAAAATATGGATAGTATCCCAGTATAAGGATTAGAAAGTGATTGTCCAGGACCATATACATTTTGATATCTAAACGCCACCGGAGCAATTCCTATAGTGGGGCAAACCGTCATAATCATTTGTTCCTGATTCTGTTTTGTAATACCATAAACAGATGATGGATGAATTTTTGATTCTTCATCTGTTGCTACTAATACTAAATCTGAACTGCCTTCATAATTCAATTCAAATTTTCCTTCCAGCATATCCTTTTCATTTCTGTAGCCTGGATAAATCGCTCCCAATTCAGGATGGATATACTTTCCTTCTCCATAGATTGATCTGGATGAAGCTATTACAATTTTTTTTACCTGATGGGGAGTATTTGCCAGAATATCTAACATAATGGCCGTACCCTGAATATTAACTTCTGTATATTTTTCAATACAATACATTGATTGTCCGGTTCCTGTTTCGGCTGCAAAATGTACCACAACATCTTGATTTTTTAAGGCTTTTTCCCAATCTGCGCGAGAAGTTACTGTTCCTTCAATAAACGTAACTTTATCTTTTATGCTTTTGTAAAGAGGAGAAGTGACTTTAGGGTTTTCGCCATGTATTTGTGTTGATAAATTATCTAAAACTGTTATTGAATAACCTTTATTAATTAATTCTAAAGAAAGATTGCTGCCTATAAATCCAGCACCTCCAGTAATCAAAATATTTTTCATATTTAATACTTATTTATATAAATGTTCCTTCGGGATTTGTTTTTTCCCATTGTTTTTTATCTGCATTATATCTTTTAACAACTTTTGCCGGCGCTCCTACTATTACAGAATAATCTGGAAAACTTCCCCGAACAACAGAGTTTGATCCAACAATGCAGTGATTTCCCAATATAGTGCCTGCCTGAATTACTGCACCATAACCAATAAAACAATTCTCGCCAATTAAGGTCTCCCTGATTATATTGGGCTGCTCTAAGATATGCACCTCTATTGCTTTATAATCATGGTCAAGATTACTTATAAAAACATTCGCTGATATCGTTGTCCTGGTTTTGATAATAAGGTTCCCACCAGAAATGATATGAAGATTTTGGCCAACAGAAATATCATCTTCAAAAACAATTGAAGATAAATTATCAATTACTTCAATTCTTGCACCTGGAAAAATACGCACCTTCTTACCGATAAAAACCCGATTAATTCTTCCCAGATAAACAGGTTTCCCTATGTATGACGGAAAACCAATTTTTCCTATGAAAGCTTTATAAATCAAAGCTCTGATAATCCAAAATATTTTAAAAATCATGTTATTAAAATTATGCTTTAGCTCTACAAATTACTTTAAAAAAGGAATACACTCTGAACTTAACCTTAAACAAAAAAGAACTTGTACTTTTTGCAGCTCCTGTTGATACATTTTGATTGTGTCTTCTATATAAAACCAGAGGTTCACTAATTACATACGTTTTATAGTAAAATTCCGAAATCAAAGACAGCCATAAATCATGCGGACATAATTTGACTTTTTCAGGAAATGGTATCAATTTAGGAAGTATGTTTTTATTAAAAGCCATGCAACAGCCCAAATATTTTGCCTTAATTAAATTACTCCAGAAACCCTTCTTACCGCCACCCCGCATTTCAAAAAAAGTCAAGCCGGTCGGTACTAAATTTTCATCAACAATTTTTGCATTGCTCACAACAAAATCATGATTCTTTAAAAATCCTGATACTATCTTAACTTTATTTTTTTCCCAGACATCGTCCTGATCAGATAAAAAAATATGATCTCCCGAGGCTTGCATTATAGCATTTTGAAAATTATTTGTATATCCTTTTTTTACATTGAAAAAGATTTTAATCCTGTTATCATTTAACGATTTAATAATTGAAATCGTCTCATCAGTTGAATGATCATCTGAAATTATAATTTCATCATCTGATTCTAATTGAAATAGTATAGATAAAAGCTGCTCTCTAATGTATTTTTCTCCGTTATATGTTGCAATACATACTGATATCATTTCATCTTAAATTTAGTATAGTTAGTAGTAATACCCTTAATTATTTATTGTAAATCCCAAAACAATTGTTACGATAATCAAGGTAACCTTTAATTATACTTTTGATTTTTGACATCTTATGGCTCTCAAACATCAGAATTTTCAAAATATCATTTATAAAAACTCTTGTTTCTATCTTTGCAAAGGTATTTGAGACATCTTTATACTTATTTCTAACATATAATCTATTTCTTGTTATATAATATCTCCTAATACTCGAGTGATTTGTCACAATTGCTTTTACAAAAAGAAAAGAAGTGCGTTTTGAATCTCCAAGTTCATGCTGTAACAATACATTTGGTAAATTGGCAATGCTATATCCTTCTTTTTTAAGTTTCAAACAATACTCTATATCAACATAATCTATAAATAATTTCTCTTCAAATCCACCTATTTTTTCATGAATTTTTAGGTTTACAATGTTTCCCGATGTCATTACAATGATAGGCTCATTGTCTTCTTTTATAGATTTATCATATAATTTACCATCAATTATGTAATCCGGATAATAGAGCGCAATATTTCTATTTGTATTATTTGAAATCAAATCCTTTACATTATCCGTGAAATTGAGGAACTTACTATCCTGATCCATTGTAATAATCCATTCAAAACCACTTGCCAGGGCCTTCTTACAGCCTATATTAAGAGCCTGGGCAATACCAAGATTTCCGTTATTAAAAACATATTCAATTTTGGGACCTAAACCAGAAAATTTATGGCCATTTGGCTTATCTGAATTATCAATAATATAAATAAAGTTTACCCGATTAAAATAGCTATCAATATTTTCTAGAATGGTATCGTCAGGGTTATATAAGACTACAACTGCAGCAAGCATATTATTAAAATTATGGATTAAAAAGATTTCTAGATATTAATTTGTAATCAATTTTACGTAAAACAGTACAACAAGTAAAAGCGTAAATCCTATAGAAATCACTATCATCCTTGAAAAGTAAATTGGCTTAAATGCATAGTATAATAATGGAATCAATATAATATCCACAATGGCATATAATTCATTTATACGAACTGCAATTGCCGGGACACTTGAAAGCAAAGGGTACACCATTAAGGCTATGCAATAAATTTTCATTAAAATTGTAAAATACTTATTGTAATAAAGTATTAGATCGTATTTAAATAACAAGAAATAAAATATTGCAGTTTTAGATAAAAAAACAAGATTAAAAACATTGATTGCTGTTGATTCCTGATCACCAATTTCCTGCAATTTCTGATACATTTGAATTTTCTCCTGTACTCCCGGTATCGGAATAATACCTATCAAATTTATTCCGGAAAAATAGATTAAATAGACAAAAGGCATTGAAAAAAACATCCATTTTTTACGAGGTTCATTTCCTAAAAACCATAAGGGCAAAATTACTAAAGCAGAATAGTGGAAGGAAAGTCCAAGCATTGCAAACAGCAAAAAAAGCTTCAGATTACGGTCATATATTGGTTTAATACACAACAGTAAAAAAGAAGAGGCTATCCCTGCCCTAATCTGAGTCATTTCATGCAATATGAAAAAATTGCTTAGGTATACCAATACGGATAAAAACCATAAACTAGTCAATTTCTTTATGGCAATTAATTTAATTGAGACCCCCAGTATGGCAAAAATTAAAAACAAAAATAAAGGGTTGTCTCCAAAAACAGTCTCAATAACCATTGAGATAGCTACAAAAGAAGGTTCCATCACAATAAACTCCCGCTGATGAAACATTTCTACATAATTATTATAATCCCTATCAACGCCTTCTCCCCGAAAACCTGCAATGAAAATTAAAATCAGGCCCAGACATATGAACATTGCATTTTTTACCATTCTATCTTCCGGAGGAAAGAGAGAAATCATTAAAAATGTAAAAAATGTAAAAAGCAGTATTAAAATCATCTGACGACTTAAAGTTGTTTCAATATAAAATTACACAAATCAACAGACTGGTTTATTTCTATAAGTTTTTTAGCTATATTAATATTATTTGAACTCGCTTCTAATGGCTTTTCAATGGTATTTTTATCAAAATCATTTATTTTAATAAAGTCATATCCCATTTTTTTATAATCTCCTATTTCTTCGGATAAAACAATTGGTATTAAACCATAATATAAGTATTCTATTAATTTAGTGGGACAGGCTACCTTATTCACTATATTTTCATCTCTTAATATTAAAGCGTAATCTGCAGCTATGTAATCTTTCCATAAATCAGAAGGATTCCTGCTAGTGATTGTAATAGAATCTAAATTTATATTGTTTACCGTTAATTTATCCTCAAAAGTCTTTTTATCACCAGTAAGAATTGTATAATGAATGCGTGGTGATTGATTTCTTTTAATAAATTCAATCATTAAATCAACATTTTGCCACGCTTGCGCACCGCCGCTGTATACAACCTGAATTTTCTCTTTATTTTTCTCTTTTATACCACTTGTTATATACGGATCGTTTACCTGTAAATTATCTGGCACAATACTATAAACCAAAAAAGCACCTTTAAACGATTTGTACTTTTTTTGGTAATGAATTTTCATAGTATCTGTAACACAAATCGCATTCTCCAACCGATTAAAAACCTGAGATTCTACAAATTTATAGTACGAAGCTCTAATTTTACTTTTATTAAAATATTTTTCTTCTTCCGGAACAACTCCATGTAAATCAAGAGTCAAAGAATTATTTTTTTTAGAAATCAGAATCCATAAAAAACTCAACATGTAAATAGAATGCGAATAGATATATTTATGACCTTTTATTAATTTTAATATTGTCCTGAAATCTGACAAAAGGTTCAGGGAATATACATCTACTATTCCTTCCTTATAATTTTTACTTTGTTTAAAATTCCTTAATGAAACATATAAGTATGTCCGTGGTATGTTTTCGAGTAAAGTATCAATAGCTTTTACGCGGCTAATCATTCCGTCCTTACTATTCTCGGGTGTCGGATATGGTGCTAAAATCAGCAGTTTACTTTCCATCCAAAAATATTTTAACACAATTATAGCTTGCTAAACCATCGCCGTACGGATTATGTGCTTTGCTCATCTTTTCGTATAAATTCTCATCTGTCAGTAAAGCGGTAGCCTGTTTAACAATTTCTTCGGTATTAGTACCTACAAGAATGACAGTTCCGGCAGCTACTGCCTCTGGTCTTTCTGTGGTATCCCTCATCACAAGTACCGGTTTTCCAAGGCTTGGCGCTTCTTCCTGAACGCCTCCACTATCAGTAATTATTATTTTAGATTGTTTCATTAACCAAACAAATCCCGGATAAGCTAAAGGGTCTATTAGGTTTATAGTTGGTATATTACCCAGAATTGAAAATACAGGTTCCTTAACATTTGGATTTAAGTGAACAGGATACACTATTTGTACATTCTGTTCTAATGCAAGTTGTCTTAAAGCGTGACAAATATTTATAAAACCTTCACCAAAATTTTCTCTTCTATGCCCTGTGACAACAATTAATTCCTTTGAAGGGTCAATTATTGATTTTAAAAAACTTATTTGACTATCCTCAATATTTTCAACCTTATCTTTTGCCAATAAAAGAGCGTCAATTACGGTATTACCTGTTACAAAGATTGCTTTTTCACTAATTCCTTCATCCAGCAGGTTCTTTTTCGCTTGTTGCGTCGGAGCAAAATGCAAATCAGCCAAACGACCGGTTAACTGTCTGTTCATTTCTTCCGGAAACGGAGACAACTTATTATGAGTTCTCAAACCTGCTTCTATATGACAAACTTTTGTATTTGCATAAAATGATGCCAAAGCAGCAGCAGTAGATGTTGTAGTATCTCCATGAACAAAAACAAAATCGGGCGTAAAACTTTCCAGTATTGGTTTTAATCCTAAAATTACATCAGATGTTAATTGAGATAAATTTTGACCTGGTCTCATGAGATTGAGATCAAAATCCGGAACAATCTCAAAAAAATCTAAAACCTGATCCAGCATTTCTCTATGCTGAGCAGTAACACAAACCTTTGTCTCAAATTTATCCTTATGATTTTGAAACTCTTTTACCAATGGTGCCATTTTTATAGCTTCTGGTCTGGTTCCAAAAACGATGAGTATTTTTTTCATACGTCTATTTTTCAAAGGCATTTAAGGTTTTTTTCAATTCTTCAAGATGAGACAAGCCATATTTCAAATCTGGCTCAAGATAATTACCTTCTCCCCATTCATTCCATGATTTGATAAAAGCGATACGCTTGTCATCCGGTTTATCTTTTATTTTTTCTAATACCTGCTCAACATGTTTTCCAAAAAGTTCAGGTGTAGAATTAAGATAAACATGTCCTCCTAGGCCACTACGCGGTGTGTGATCCCAATTGGGTACGATCGAAGGCATTACATTTAAATCAGAATCTTCTGTTCCAACGAAATTTTTCATTGCGTCTTTGTATTGAAAAACAAATGGAAGCCTAAATACCTTTCTTTTAATTTTATCAAAAGCTCTTCTTGTCAGGCTTCTGCCATACCTTACATATTCAAATAATCTTACAACATTAACAGCATCAAATCCTTTTGATAAGATCTTTTCCCGTTTTTTTATGTTTGGAGTTTGTCCGACAAAATAAATTCCTTTAAGTCCATTTTGTTTGGCCAGCTCCTGCCACAATTCAATAAAGCGGGTAACATCAGGAAACTCTAACGGTTTATAAATCATAAAGAGTGGTTTATCCTCTACACGTATGTATCTTTTATCTTTAAATGCAGGCAAAAGCGCATTAAAATGTTCAATATAATCTTCGTCTCCTAAATAAAGTTGTTCCTGCAGTGTTTCTTTTACACATGTGCCTTCACTATTCCATAATTTAGCCATCCATGAGTCATTTGCCCAAGCCAGACAAAATGGAAAATCCGGTTCTCCTGAATTTACGACTTCATTAAAGGGCTGCTCAATTAATCTTTTGCCGTTACCAAACCAATAATGCCAGTAACAAAATCCTTCAACACCATGTTCTCTTGCTAAATCTGCCTGAGCTTTTCTGGTTTCCTTTAAACGTAAATCATAATAGCCTAAATCTGCAGGAATTTTAGGCTGTTCGTGTCCTCGAAACAAACGCTTGGCTTTTCCTACATTTGTCCATTCTGTAAACCCTTTTCCCCACCACTCATCATTCTCGGGTATTGGATGAAATTGTGGTAAATAAAATGCAATTAAACGGGCTTTTGTTATCATAAATTAATTATTTTTTATAGAATCCAATAATGCTCTTAATCGGATTAATGGCAAGAGTTAATGATAAAATTGCGATTACTATTAATATCGCAATAGATTTAATTAATATAGAAAGTAGTATATTATCAATATCGATAATATATACCAAAATAAATATAGCAGTTGAGATCACCAGGATGCTAATGAATGGCCTGATATGACTAATTTGTAATCGTGAATACCACATTGAGATGGATAACATTACAGTCATAGAAAAACTAGAGACAAGAGCTGCAACCACAAGGCCATACAAAGGCAATAAAAATATATTTAAAACAATACTGATACCAGCACCAATAATATTAATAAGGGAATTTATCTTGGTTTTGGATTGTGCTGTAATAATAGTGCCGTATAACATACTCAAAGAAGAACTGTACACTCCAATTATTATCATTGGAACATACCAATATGCTCCATGAAATTGCGGATTTGACATTATTTGAAAAAACTCTTTTGAAAACACACTTAAACATAATACGCCAATAAGTAAAACGTAGACAAAGCCATTCCTTATATTTTCAAATGTTTTAATAAATCCGTCAGTCCCCCAGGTTTTAAATATAAAAGGCTCAAACGCCTTATAAGCTCCATAGGCGAAAATATTAAGGATCAATGCCAATGTAGATGCTGTACTATAAATACCCAAATCATTTAAACTAAGATATTTGTCTATCAAAATCCTGTCAGAAATTGTTGTAACATAATAAGCTAAAGTACCCGGGACAAGTGGTAAAGAAAATAACAGAACTTCCTTTATTTGTTTAAGGCAAAGATTCCATATGATATGTTTTCTGGAAATATAGAGAAAAACAAATGCATATATAAAATTAACCAACAGTCCCGCCAATAAAACTCCTAATGCAGAATACTTAAAATAGACTACCAATACTAGTGTTAGTACAAGTGTTATTACTCCTCTTGAAATATTTATTATTGTAAGCATTAAAGGCTTTTCCAAAAGTCTATACAGTGCTGAAGGAAGTATCGAAAAAATATTAAAAAAATTGGTAAAAACACCTATTAATATAAAAGGATAAAAAGAAATATTACTTCCAAGCAATGAAAAAAAATAGGGTCCAAATAGCACAAACAGCACTACAATGAACACATTAAATAAAATGACAAAAGAAGTAAGGTTTCCTAATAACTTTTTCCTTGTTATGTCATCTTCACATCTATAATAAAAAACTAAATAATAAGTATTTATACATAAAAAACCTAAGGCTAACATAAAAGTTGTTAGTGTGCCTACGTAATTTACAATACCATAATCTGCAGGAGATAAATATCGGGTAAGGATAGGGAAACTTATAAATCCAAGTAATCGGGGAACGATGTCTCCTAAAGCGTAAATTGTAGTATTTTTAATTAACTGTTTATTCTCTTTCATGTCATTATTTTATCAATTCCTTTAAAATTGATAAATCAAATTCTTGTATGTAATCATGTAACAGACCGTACTCTGTTACAGCATTAAATTTTAGCAATTTTATCAATTCCCCTTCATCATTTGCCTGCATTATCTTTTTTTCAGAACCGTCAAATGGAGGTACTGCCTTAAAACCGGCCATGTTTATACCCTCATCATTTTTGGGATCAAATAAAATATAATTAACTCCATTCATTAAAGCCTCAAGTAATACTGTAGATGTAGCACCAATAACCAGTGATGATTTGGTAAGAGATGTCGTTAGGTCTTCATTATCTAAAATGTAAAAATCCTGGTCTAAAAATGCATGAACCCACTTTTTATCAATCGATGGATGTGGCCTGTATCTGGCTTTTTTTACTCCAATTTTTTTTAAAACAGACTGGACCTTATACAAGTATAAAACAATCTTACTTTTATCGCTAACTATTATATTGTCGTACTCATGCTGATGCCAAAGGGCAGATGAAAGAGGAATAATCAAAATATTTGACAGATCTGACCGCAAATTTTTATCCTTTTCTAATGTCTTAAATTTTGGATTTCCGACAACTTTAATTTTTGAAGAATTAAATCCTGCATCAATATAATTATTCTTAATTTTCTCACTCCACACCATTAAATAATCAGATCTGTTGTCAACTTCGAGTGAATAAATTCCTGGCATGCCATGTGAAAAAACAAAAGAAGGTTTTTGGATTTTTTTAAAAATATCTATAAAATATTTGCTATAAAAATATTGATCTGTATTAAGCAATAAAGCTTTGAAATTTTTCTCAGCATATTGATCTATAAAATGCGACTGAAACTTTTCTAATTCAGCGTGAAGTTCTGGCTTCAGGTAAGTATTAAAATCTTCTTTATGTATTAGCCTTTGAGTTTTCTTGTGCCAATTTATAGTTTTGAAATCCCCAAAAACGTTTTTTCTTTCTATAGGTTGCCAGACAGGAAAAAAAGAGTCAAATCCTAATTGTTTTAACAGTTTCTTGTCCGAAAAATTGACCGTAGATAAGATATTTATATTTTCAGATACTTGTTTTGGGTTATTCAATATAGCGTTCGAATACTGAAGCAATTCTATTGCTCTTTCTCTCCAGGTTATTTTTCGATTTCTATGATAAGATTTCGTTATATGCTTTTCTGAATTATATATATGCCAATCTAATTCTGCTTTAAAAAAATCTATATATTTTGATGACAATTTATTTTCTGAATTATCCTTTAAATATTTAATAAGATATTTGTCCATGTATGTTTAAAATTTGATATTAATTTTGTAATTTTTTACTATTTTCAAAATTCCATATCAACTGCTACAATTATAACCTAAATTCAACCTCTTTATTTTAAGAATATAAGTTATTTTGAAAAATAATTTTTATAGTTGCTGGCGTCAATTTTTTTTATAATTAAATTAGGACTTGCTCCGAAAACTATTGAACCACCAGGAATATCTGTATCCTTAATATATGAATTTGCAGAAATGATGACATTATCACCTATTGTCGAATTTCCTAAAACCTTAGTATTAGACAACATTTTTACATTTTTACCAAATACAGGAAAAATACCTTTATTATTTCCAACAGTACAGCCCTGATTAAAAGAAAAATAATTTTTGAAGACACCTCTGCCAATTACAGTTCCCAGAGGGTGATCCAAAAAGAAAATATCGGGAAGATTAACCTCATAAAATAAATCACAAGAATTTAACATTCGATTGAGATAGTAAATTTTATCACAAATAGTTCTATTATTGACTGATGATTTAAAAATCGTATTACTTAAATAGTATAAAAAAATACACCATTGACCCGAATGAAACGGGTTAAAAAAAGCAAGACCATTTTTACTATAGTACTTATTGTTAGTATTTACAAAACAAAACTCAGTTCTCGATTTAGTTTCACCAAAGGAGTTAATAATAATGTTTTTCTCTCTATCAGTTAATTTAAACAATTTTAATTGATCAAATAGTAAATCTAAAATATAGTCATCTTCAAAGTCGGAAATCATCATTTAATCCAGTATTTAATTCTTTATCAAAAACTTTTAATTGACATTCAATTTTTGCAAATTTATTTTGGCAATATAAATTGAACTTCCTGCAGCACTTTCATGCGAAGAATAATAGCTTACCCATAAGTAATCATCTTTAATAACCATTCCCGGATAAGAACAATCGCCTCCACTTTTAATTGTCAAAAGTCTTTTATATGTTTTAGTTACTATATCGAATTGTCCTAACACAACCTGATCATTTTCTCTTCCGGAAATTATCATAAAATTATTTTTCGCAAAAAGGAAATTAGGTCCTCCAAAATTTTGAATAGGAATTTCACTAGACCAATCCCATTTCCCATTAATATCAAAAGTTCTTCCAATTAAAGCTGAGCCGTTATTTCTTCTTGCTAAAATAAAAAACTCTCCCTTGTTAGAAACTCTTAAAGTTGATTCGGTCGGCAATTTACTAATATCGCTAAACGATTTAATGTTTTTAAAAAAGTTACCTTCGTCACTTTGATATAAATCGAATATTCCATTTCCATTATAACCAACGCTGTATGCTTTGCCATTGTACCAGGTAATTCGCCATGGCCAGGACTCATTTCCAGAAATTTTTCCGGTAGTAAGTTTTAAATTGTCTAAAACAACGTTTTTTAGATCACCCCATTGTCCCAAAGAAGAATATTTTGAATTATAATCTGTATAAGAAGCTGCTTTTTTATTTTCATATTTAGAACCATGAATATAAAGCATTAGATTATTCTTGTTTATTGCAAATTTAGGATCTCGTAAATCTGTCCCGCTTACACTGAATTCTTTGATAAAATTCCAATTAAAGCCATCTTGACTAACTAATAATTTAATTACACCATCCTGACCATAAGCATGTTTATCTGCTTCCCGAAATGCTAAAAAAAATTGATTATTAAAATAAACTAAGTCTGTAAACGCTTGGTGTTTATCGCTTATATCAGTAACTCTTCTAATTAGAAGGTCATCATTATCATCTTCATCTTGAGAGGTACAAGAAATACAAAAAAGAAATCCAAAAATCAAACTTAGTAAAATTCTTTTCATAATGTTAGTTTATATAGTCCCACTTTAATGCGTCACCCTTTTCCAGATCAAAATTAACTTTTTTACCTAGAATATCCTTAAAAAATTTTGGATGCATCCCAAAACCAGGTCTAATAGACCTCACGTTTTCCTCTGTGATTACATCCCCTGCCTTTAAATCCTGAACAACGTACAATGATCTGGAAAAATCTTTTCCTTTTACCTGTTTCTCAGTTAGATTATAATCGACAACCCCAATAGCACTCTCTGCCTCTCGAACTGCTGTAACCATATCAGAGAATTCTTTTTCATTCATCGAAAAGGAAGCGTCAGGTCCCCCAATAGAACGGTCTAAAATGAAATGTTTTTCTATAATCTTTGCACCAAAAACTGCAGCGACAATTGGTACTGTTGCCCCAATAGTATGATCAGACAAACCACTTATTACATTATAACGTTTCGCCAAATCTTTTACCATACACATATTGGCTTCCTCAATTGGTGCAGGATAACTTGATGTACATTTTAATAATGCAATATCATTGTTACCCATTCTTCTGCAAGCCTCCAAAGCCAACTCTACATCTGCTTCTTCAGCTATTCCAGTAGATATTATAATTGGTTTACCTTTTGATGCTGTATATTCTATTAGGGGAATGTCTGTTATTTCAAAAGAAGCAATTTTATATGCTGGAACATTTAAATCTTCTAAAAAATCTACTGCTGTTTTATCGAATGGTGATGAGAAACAAATCAAACCTTCTTCTTTAGCAACTCTAAATAATTCTTGATGCCATTCCCAAGGAGTATATGCTTCTTGATATAGTTGATAATAATTTTTTCCTTCCCAAATAGTTCCTTTAATTAAAAAATCTTCTTTATCACTATCAATAGTAAGGGTATCTGCAGTATATGTCTGTAATTTTATACAATTTGCTCCTGCTCTTTTTGCTGCCTTAATAGTCTCAATAGCTACTTCAATACTTCCGTTATGATTTGCTGAAAGCTCGGCAATTATAAAAACAGGGCTTGAGCTATTTATTTCAAATGAATCGATTTTCATATATCTTCAAATTTATTATTTACTATAATATTATTTATGGAATTTCTAAACTTTGTTATTTTAACTAAACCATTAGGTGTTTTAATTCTAACTGGGTCATTTGTAACAATTGTTCCATTAGGTACATTATAATCAAAGCCATAATCATCTAATTCAATCCAGTCAATTATTACTTTGTTGTTTAAATAAAAGGTAAAAGCACCGGGATAAGGAAAAGATTGTGCTCTAACCCAATTATATATTCTTTCACGCTGCCATGACCAATTAATCAATCCATCTTCAGGAGTCCTTTTTCCGAAATATGTGGCTTTCGAATTATCCTGAGTATGCCTAATTAGTTTGTCAGTCTCAATTTTATTTAACACTTTTACGACCAACGGAAAATAATGCGTTTCAAATTTTTTTAAAATTGTAGCTCCTGTATCTTTTGAATCAATATCTATTTGAACTTGTTCAAGAACATCTCCTGTATCGCAACCTGAATCAATTATATGTGCAGTAATTCCAGTCGCAATTTCATTATTAATTATTGACCATACATGAGGTGTTCTTCCTCTATATTTAGGAAGTAAAGATCCGTGAATGTTAAAAGCTAAAATTTTAGGGATATCAATAATATTTTGTTCAATTAAAAAAAGGTAATTTATTGATACTAAAATATCACATGATTTTGCATCTAAAAAATCCTTTGAATTACCGTTTCTTGGATTTCCAGCAAAACAAGGTATTTCATTTATTCTACAGAAATCCTGAATTAAATCAGAACCTTTATCTGTCATAACAAATGAGAGCTTATATGAACTATCGATTTGTTGTAAGATACTATATCCCAAACCACCAGAAGCTAATAACCCTATTTTCACCTCTTATTAATTTTTGAGTGAATAATTACATCTATAAATTTGTCCTGAAACTTACAGTGTTCTTTAAGTACGGCTTCTTTTACGTATTGAGCAGATTCAACTGCCTCATAAAGGTGAGGCCTCAAATCAAAAGCATAAGTGTAAATTTTATGCAAGTTTAATTCATTAAAAGACAATTGTTCAATTAATTCCAAATATATTTGCCAATAAGTATGAAAATGGTGTTTTTCTAAGTCAGTTTTCATAATAAATGAAATTTCAGCGTTCATATCAATCCAATTAATATGAACTAATCCCCCATATCCAATACATTCATCATTTTCCAAAAAAGAAAACAAAATTTGATTTGGTTTTTCCTGATCGAATAAACTCGCTATAATATCATTAAAATAATTTTCTTGACTTTCAATTGTAAGTGGTTTGTTCTGACGTAAATGATAAATTTGTTCATTCCGCCATTTCATTATATCTAAATGATCTTCATAACGAATAGGTACAATGGAAAAATTTCCTTCTGAAAAAAAATTTTTATTCAGTACTTTGTAGTAATTCATATTTTAGTTCGGCTAATTTCCAATCAATGTGATTATCGATATCTTGACCTTCTATTTCGGAAATAATTATACATCCTGAATTATTAGTCACTATTTTTTTC
Organism: Flavobacterium cupreum; assembly: GCF_003996965.1. Taxonomy (GTDB): domain Bacteria; phylum Bacteroidota; class Bacteroidia; order Flavobacteriales; family Flavobacteriaceae; genus Flavobacterium; species Flavobacterium cupreum. Next base: position 236,229 of record NZ_QWDM01000006.1, read on the forward strand.
TTTTTTAAACATCTATTTATGTTCATCCAATAAAATTGTCCTGCATCGTGATAACTTTTTTCCAAATCCTGAGATCGAGATAAACTAAATTCAGGATAAAAAAAATTAATTTTTTCTCCTTCCAATTTTAAAGCTCTTTGAATAGGAAACCCGAAAGGAATAACTGGAAAGACGCTATCATATTCCTGTGTTTCTAACATTTTCAAACTCTCTGAAAGTTTATCGGAAGTAACAAAAGGAGCACAGGCATATAAGCAACATATAAAATCAAAATTTCTATTAATAGCCTCATATTGTGCTACTACCTCTTCTATTACATCAAAAGTTGTCGCAAAATCAGAGGAAGCTTTCTCCGTTCGAAGAAAAGGAACAGTTGCTCCGTATTTATTTGCTATTTCTGCAATTTCAGAATCATCCGTTGATACCATTACTTCATCAAATAAACCCGAATTTATAGCAGCTTCTATGGAATAAGCGATTATAGGCTTTCCTAAAAAAGGTTTAATATTCTTTCTGGGGATTCGTTTACTTCCCCCTCGTGCAGGAATGATACAAAGATTAGACATTTAAGAATTCCAAAGTTTTTTTAATAACAAATTCCTGCTCTTCAATTGTCAGCGTAGGATACATTGGCAGACTAATACATCTTGAATAATAATTTTCTGAATTACTCAAATCTGTTTCACTGTTGTATCCAATCTTTTTATAATAAGGTAATTGATGAACTGGGATATAATGAATTTGCGCATAAATTTTATTAGTATGTAAAAAATCATATAATCCCTTACGATCTTTTACTTCAATTACAAAAAGATGATGTGCATTTAAACAATTTTCCGGTAAGGCCTGAAATTTCAGTTTTCCTTTAAAAGCATCTTTATATTTCTGTGCAATTTCATTTCTTTTTAGTACTCCCGCTTCATTTCTGGAAAGCTGGGAAATTCCCAAAGCCGCCTGAAAATCAGTAATTCTATAATTAAATCCTAAAGTTTGCATTTCATAAAACCATCCTCCTTGATTCTCTGACATATTCTCTTTGGTTATACCATGAGAACGCAAGAGTAATAATTTTTTATAAATTTCTTCAGAGTTGGTGGTTACCATTCCACCCTCACCACAAGCAATATGTTTCACCGGATGAAATGAGAAAACAGCTGCGTCTGCATATTCAACATTTCCACAAAACTGTTTTTGTTTATTAGAATCATTAAAATAGCCTCCAGGTGCATGACAGGCATCTTCTAAAATCCAAAGTCCATGTTCGTCTGCTAATTTTCTAAATTCTTCTAAATTTACTGGAAGACCGGCAAAATCGACAGGAATAATGCCTGTAAAAAAACCTCTAGGTTTACTTTCTATTAACGCTCTGGTTTTTTCAACAGATAACAAATAGGTCTCACGATCAATATCAGCAAACCAAACCTCAGCACCAACAAATCTGGCGCAGTTTGCGGAGGCTGCGAAAGTTATAGGAGTTGTAATAATTCTTTGTCCCTCTTTTAATCCTAAAGCCATAACAGCGATATGAAGACCTGAAGTTGCGTTATTAACTGCCACAGCATATTTAGCATCTACTGATTTAGCAAATTTATCTTCAAATTCCTTTATTTTAGGACCCTGTGTTAAGAAATCAGATTGTAATGTTTCAATTACAGCTCTAATATCTTCATCTGTTATATCTTGTCTTCCGTAAGGAATAATTTTATTTTCCATTATACTTCAAAATTAGCATCAACATGTTCTTTTATTAGAGTTCTTAAAGTATCAACGGTTTCCCATTCCTCATTAGATCCGGAATTATAATTAAATCCATCAATTACTTTTTTTGCATTAAAATGCTTCAAATAGTCATCTAATTTAAAATTAGGTACTGATGGCAGGATTGTATAATATTTACCTAAATCATAAGTATAAAAAGAATCTGAAGCAGTAATCATCTCCTCATGTATTTTTTCACCTGGTCTGATACCAATTACATCAATTGGGCACAGTGGCGCAATTGCTTCTGCTACATCTGTAATTTTATAAGAAGGTATTTTAGGAATAAAAATTTCTCCGCCCCATGCGTGTTCCATAGCGTGCATAACCATATCAACTCCTCCCTGTAGAGAGATATTAAAACGTGTCATTGCTATATCTGTGATTGGTAACTTACCTTCTTTCTTTTTATTAATGAAAAACGGAATGACAGACCCGTTAGATCCCATAACATTTCCATATCTTACTACTGAAAATTTTATAGGATTGAAACCTTTTATATTATTAGCTGCAACAAATAACTTATCTGATGTTAACTTAGTAGCTCCGTAAAGATTAATGGGAGCGCAAGCTTTATCTGTCGATAATGCAACTACATTTTGTACATTAGTCTGCATTGCTGCATGAATTACATTTTGAGCACCACCAATATTTGTTTTAATACATTCATCAGGATTGTATTCTGCTAAATGAACATGTTTCATCGCCGCCGCATGGATAACATAGTCTACTCCCTGAAAAGCCCTAATCAATCTTTGCTCATCTCTAACATCACCCAGGAAAAAACGTATTTGCGGATATTTATCCAGAGGATATTCCTGTGCCATCTGAAACTGCTTTTGCTCGTCTCTTGAAAAGATAATCACTTTTTTAACTGATGGATAAGTTTTAAAAATATGCTTTGTCAAGGCCTTACCCAAAGAACCAGTTCCTCCGGTTATAAGTATCGTTTTATTATTCAACATATGTAATTGTTATAAGTATTTATAAATATATTTAAACTAACTGCTTAAATATTCGTTTAATAATGAGATAAATTAAAAACAAAAATCCTCCTAAGAATCCCCCTAGAACTATTCCCTTCATTTTTCCAAATCGTTCTTTTGATAAAGGCAAAATTGGACGATCAATAACTTGAATTAAAGGTGTGTCTCTGCGTAAAGTTACTTTTGCCAATTCAGTTTGCTTAACAAGCTCTGTTAATATTGCTGTGTTGGCCTGTACATCAACTTGCCTTTTCATGGAAGGAGCACGCCGTACATTAAGTGCAGGATTCAAATTAAAAGTGTTATCGTTAGCAGCAGCTACACCTGTAATAGCACCATTTAGTTCACCACGGATTGAATCTGTTTGTTTTTGTAAAATTGCCATATTTAAACGTGCTTTTTTACTTTTGGTTTTAATATAAAAATCAGAAACCTCTTTTGCCAATGCCTCACAAAAATGCTTTGCAAACAATTCATTAGTTGAAGAAACTTCAATATTAATTATAGAAACTTTTTTGTCTTTTTGTCCAACAGATAAACTAGACTTAGAAAGACTACTGTACATGGAACCGATTATACTATCCTGTATTCTGGAGAAGTTTTTTCTATCGCTGTTTGGCAAAAATTGAATTGAACTTAATTTAGAATTTTCTTTCCAGTTGTCTCTCCATTTATTGTTCTGAATATACATTTCTGCTAAAGAAATAACTTTGCCATCTACAGTTACCGGAGACAATAGTGTTTTTTCAACCATCGACCTGGATTTAAACAATTCTGTCAAATTTGATCCGGTAAAAATTCCTCCGCCACTACCCCCTAAATCTAATCCAAGTGTGCTGGCAAGTCCTAATGCACTTCCGAGTCCGCCAACTCCTTTTTCGTCTTCAAGGGCGAACGACAAATTGGCAGTATAAATAGGTTTTTTAATGAACGAATATGTTAACCCTATACAAGCACCGATTAGTCCGGCAAAAAATATCTTTATCCACTGCGACCATAAAAAACTGTACCACTCCTTAGCTTTTTCTATTAACTCTCTTAACGATATTTCATCGTTCCCGATTGGTTTACTATCCATAATTATCTAAAAGCAGTAACAATTAATAATGCTAAACTGGTCAGAACACTTCCAATACTTACCCACTCCCCGGTACTCATTTTCCTTGTTTCAGGTTTTTCCGGAACAACTATTTGAGAGTCCGGCTCTACAGTAGGATATGACCTGAAGAATAAAAATGATTTCGTTACATCGGCTTTTCCGTTAGGATATATTATATATGCTTTTCTTTTCCAGCCTTTATTGTTTACACCTCCTACGGCACTTATGTAATATTTAAATCCTTTTCCTCTTCTGTATGGAATTTCAGATGTTAACAAAACATTTCCAGTCACTTTTACGCCTTCATTATAAACAGCAACTTCAATTTCGTCACCTGGAAATAAAGTAACGTTGGAATAATGATTTTTATCTTTCTCAATTTTCTCCCAATTAATAGGAATTGTTGAAAATTTTATATCTTTTATTTTTTCTTTTAAAGTATCTTCTCTCGATAAATTTAAATCGACATTTTCTATTTTTTCGATTTCTTCCTGTTTAATAGGTCTCTTGATTTTCATACCTTCTAAATTTGCAATAGAAGTTAATCCACCGGCCCTCATTACGATATTATAAACTTTTTCTTTCTTGTTTGCTAGAACATATTTTCCAGGATAAGTAACAGCACCAGTAATGGTAATCATTTCAGGTTTTTCGTAAACCGCTATTCTTCTTATATTTATAACATCGAAAGGTTTTAAAGCAAAATTCTTAATTTGTTCATTGTTATCTGCTGCAATCTCAAGCTCCATTAATTCAATTCGATTTGGATCAGCATCGTTTATAACATCAGATTTTACCATTCTTGCAATTTCGACTCTCTTGGAAGCAGAACCGGTTAAACCTCCAACTTGCGCAATTAGATCATTTAAAGTTAAATTCTCAAAATAGTCATATGTACCAGGTTTTTTTACTTCCCCGTCAATAGTGACTTTATACTCTTCTCTGAAATCCAGAATAGAATAAACTGTTACTATATCTTCTCTTTTCAATTGAATGTCGGCATTCGTATCACCCGATAATGCAGCACTTAAATCTACATTCACTATTTCGGTTGTCAAATCAGACTTTAAGCGTATGATTCTGGCTCTTTTACTGTAGGCATCTTCTTTAAGTCCTTCTGCTCGTGTAATAAGATCAGAAATTCGCATTCCTTCACTGTAAGAGTAATAATCAGGTCTAAAAACAGCCCCCTCTATTTTGATACGATTTTCAAATCGGCTTAAAATTTTCGTCACTTTAAAAACATCGCCCGATTGTGGATTATAAGTACTAAAATCACTTTCGTTTATATCATGAACTTTAAACTCTTTACCTGTTTTTTGCACTACATTTACGGAAGCAGTGTACGCAAATTCATTAAATCCTGAAGCAAAATTTAATAGATCAGAAAACGTTTCTCCTTTTTTCATTTCAAAAATACCCGGTCGTTTTACTTCTCCTTCAACCGTTACTCTTTGGCTATATGCAGGAATTCTAATCACATCATTTTCTTTCAAACTAACGTTATCAGACTGATCACCTTTTGTCAGAAATCTATAAATGTCAATATTTTTATAAACTTTATTATTTCTTATCAATTCTATATTTCTATAACTTCCGTTTTTACCGGGGCCTCCTGCTAAATGCAGTGCGTTATAAACTGTGGCTAAAGATGAAATAGAATAATTTCCTGGCTGTTTACCTCCTACGACAGTAATTTTTATAGTGCGTATTTGACTTAAACTTACGCTAACCTGAGATTGCCCTGAGCGAACAGTACTGTAAACTCGTGCTATCGCAGCTTTTATTTTTTGCGTTGCAGCTTCAACTGACATTCCGGAAACAGATATTTGTCCTACATTTTGAATAGTAATTTTTCCCTCAACACTTACTGAAATACTTGCATTATATTCCTGAACACCATATACGCTTACTTGTAATTCATCTCCAGGCCCCAACATATAATTCATTGGAGTTGCTAATTTTAAATCCGGTTCAAAATTAAGCGTTGGATTATCGAAAAGCTCTGAACCAAAAATTAATGAGTTAGCTGAATCTTTTACTTTTTCATTAATAATTTTGACTTGTTTTCTCTCAGAGTCATTGGAGTTCTCCTGAATTTTTGGTCGATTATTATTAGATTTCCCTGCATATTCATTAAGCCTTGATTTCAGTTTGTCGTATTCTGTCTGGCTCATTCCCTTTGAAAGTGCCATTGATTCAACTTGTTCTATAGTAGTATTATTGCTTTTTAATTGTGCATCAATTTTAGCTATATCGCTATCTGTCAAATAATCTACATTTATTGTACTTAAATCTTTAGACCTAAGAATATCCTGAGCATTAACCTGTAAAGAAGTAAACAAAAGAATAAACAGAGTAAGAACGTATATTGTTTTTTTCATATTAAATATATTTGATACAAATAAATCTATGAGTATTGTTTTTGGTAATAATCTTTATAAGAACCAGAAGTTACATTTTGCAGCCACTCTTCATTTTCCAGATACCAATTAATTGTTTTTTCTAAACCTTCTTCAAAAGTTACTGAAGGCTTCCAACCTAGTTCTTTATTAATTTTTGAAGCATCTATTGCATACCTCAAATCATGACCAGGCCTGTCTTTTACATAAGTTATCAACTCTTGGGAAGTCCCGGAAGTTCTACCTAATTTTTCATCCATAATCTGGCATAATAATTTCACCAAATCAATGTTTTTCCACTCATTAAAACCGCCAATATTATAAGTCTCATGGTTTTTTCCTTCATGAAAAACCAAATCTATTGCTGCTGCATGATCCTCTACAAATAGCCAATCCCTCGTATAATTTCCATCACCATAAACCGGTAATGGTTTATTATTGATAATATTATTTATAAAAAGTGGAATCAATTTTTCAGGAAAGTGATAAGATCCGTAATTATTAGAACAGTTTGTCAAAACATACGGTAGTCCGTAAGTCTCTCCATAAGCTCTGACAAAGTGGTCTGAACTTGCTTTTGAGGCAGAATATGGAGAATTCGGATCGTATGGTGTTGTTTCTGTAAAAAGCCCTTCAGCTCCCAGAGAACCATAAACTTCATCTGTACTTATATGATAAAATCTTTTATTTGTAAAGTCATCCTTCCATTGATTCTTAGCTGCATTTAACAAATTCATCGTACCAATAACATTTGTTTTTACAAAAGCCAGGGGATCTTCTATTGAGCGATCGACATGCGATTCTGCCGCTAAGTGCAATATACCATCAAAATTATAATTTAGGAAGAGCTCGTTGATAAATGCTTCATCCACGATATCTCCTTTTACAAAATGATAATTGGGATGATCTTCAATATCTTTTATATTTTCCAGATTTCCTGCATAAGTCAAAGCATCTAAATTAAAAATTTGATAATCAGGATATCTGTTCACAAAACGTCTAACTACATGTGATCCAATAAATCCGGCACCACCTGTTATAAGTATTTTTTTCATTTTAAATTTTAATTAATTTAATAAATCTGAATTTATTTTTTCCAACTCACTGTATATGTCTTTTACATCTTGTGAGTTTTCTTTTTGCAAAATTAGATTTGCTGTATCGGTATATACAAAAATAGTATTTTTTAATCCCAGAAAAGTAGTATGTTTTCCTGACCCTATGACCATGTTGCCATTTTTATCAATAGGATGTCCTTTTGAAACCAAATAATCATAAACAGATTCAAAAGAACCTAAATCTGACCAGGAGAACGAAGCGGGAACAACTTTAATTTTCTTACTGCGTTCCATTACTGCATAATCAATACTAATCGACGGAATTTCCATCGACAAATCTAAATTAAGAAGCCCTTTTTCATTTGCTTCCCAAACTGCTTTAGATTTTTCATAAACCTCAGGCTGAAATTGTTTTAATTCGTCCAAAAGAACTCCTGCCTTAAAACAGAACATTCCGCTATTCCATAAAAAATTACCTCTTGCAATAAACTCTTTTGCGGTAGTTTCATTTGGTTTTTCACGAAATGACAATACTTTATCGCCTTTTGATTCAATATATCCATAACCTGTTTCAGGTTTGGTTGGTATAATTCCGAAAGTAACTATAAAGCCTTCATTCGCTTTTTTAACGGCTTCCTGAATGGCATTATTGTAATCATCCATTTTATCAATAATATGATCTGATGGCGTTATGATTAAAATATCGTCCGGATCTGAAGCAAACGCTGCAAAAGCGATAGCAGCTGCAGTATTTCTTGGTGTAGCTTCTACAATATTTAAATAAGTTGTTTTAGTTTTGTCCATCACCTTTCCGCTTAAATGATGATTGTCTACATTTCCAACCACCATTACTTTATCGGCTAAATGACTGTTGCGTTGCACTGTCATTTCAAATAATGATTTATTTTCAAATATCTCTAAATATTGTTTAGGTTGACTTTTTCTGGACAGTGGCCATAATCTACTACCAACTCCACCAGTTAAAATGACATGTATAATTGAATTTTTTGCTTCCATTTTTCTTAAAATAAAATTTCTTAAAATAAAAAAAGACCCTTAGTTACTATAATCTATTATCAGCTATAGCTCCTAAAACTCCTTTTACATCATATATTAAACTATCTTCTTTTTGAAGTTCTGAGAAATTTAATTTTAAAAATTCAGCATGTGCTACTCCCAGAACAATCGCATCAAATTTATCATTGGGAATACTGTTAATTGTTATTAAATTATATTCTTTTTTTACATCATTCGCATTAGCAAGTGGGTCAAATATAGTTACTTTAATTCCGTACTCTTTTAATGCCTTTACAACATCTACAATTTTAGTATTTCGGACATCCGGACAGTTTTCTTTAAAGGTAATTCCAAGCATTAAAAGATTTGCACCATTAACAGAGATTCCTTTTTTGATCATGAGCTTTACTATTTGCGAAGCAACATATTCTCCCATACTGTCGTTCAAACGTCTTCCTGCTAAAATTATTTCTGGATGATATCCAAACTCCTGTGCTCTCTGGGCAAGATAATAGGGATCTACACCAATACAATGTCCGCCAACCAATCCGGGCTTAAAAGGTAAAAAATTCCATTTTGTGGCTGCTGCCGTTAATACTTCCTGGGTATCAATACCCATTAAATTAAATATTTTCGCTAGTTCATTCACAAAAGCGATATTGATATCTCGTTGGGAGTTTTCTATAACTTTGGCGGCTTCCGCCACTTTTATCGAAGGTGCAAGGTGTGTACCTGCAGTTATAACAGATTTATACAACGCATCTACTTTCAGTCCAATTTCTAATGTGGATCCTGATGTAACTTTTAGAATTTTCTCGACTGTATGTTCCTTATCTCCCGGATTTATCCTTTCCGGGGAATATCCCGCAAAAAAATCTTCATTAAACGTTAATCCTGAAACTTTTTCCAGGACAGGAACACATTGCTCTTCTGTAACACCCGGATATACTGTTGATTCATAAATCACAATATCTCCTTTTTTCAATATTTTACCAACCGATTCACTGGATTTATACAATGGGGTTAAATCGGGACGATTGTTTTTATCTACTGGCGTTGGAACTGTTATTATAAAGTAATTACAAGCTGCAAGATCATTTAAAGAACTTGTACAATATAATCCTGCATTCTGATCTGCGTTATCAACCAGTACTTTTTGCAAAGTGACATCATCAACTTCCAGTGTGGTGTCTGTCCCTGATTTTAAAGATGCAATTCTTGATTCGTTTATATCAAAACCTATGACCGAATATTTAGTAGCAAATAATCTGGCCAATGGCAAACCTACATATCCTAAGCCAATAATGGCTATTTTTATGTTTTTGTCTATTTTATCGTCGTTTTTATTCACTTTTTTCATTTCAATTCACGGCTTCGCCCTTCTGAGTCACATTATAACTGACACAGACAACTCAAAATCCATTTTTGGCAAATATAGCACATTAAGTCAACTTATTCAATACGGTTTATAACAGAACTTAACTTACTAAAAAGTCAAAAAGCTACAAACCTGATCAAACCTTTATCAATCAGACACTAAAGATTGTATTTAAAAAAAACAGAAGATAAAAAAGCTAAAAAAAGCATTTCATCTTCCATCTCGTTAATTTATTTTATTTTAAAAATAGTTATTTATATTTTATTTTCAAAACACATCCAAGAGATTCTAAAACCAGGATATAATGTGTTTTTGACACTTCCTGAACAATTGCATCCTGATTACTAAAAACCCCGGATTCTAATTTTATTCTGTCTCCCACCTGAAAAGGATTTACTGCTATTTCACTAACATTTACATCCTGCAGACTCTTTTTTATGATCTCAATTTCTTCATCTTTAACAATTGCCGGCTTTCCCAGCCAGAACAAATATCGAACGGCACCGGCCACCTGAAAAACAGAATTCCTGTCACCGTCCTGCAACTGAACAAAAACATATGAATTAAAAAGCGGCACTTCAATCTTTTTTTTTCTGTCTGACCACTGCTTAATCTGAATTATCAGAGGACAATAGCATTCAATACCAATTTGATTTAGTTTTTCTGAAACTTTTTTTTCCCATTTGGGCTTAGTATACACAACATACCAATTCATATATATTTTTATATTGAAATAAAATTTTCAATCTTTTTTATCTCACTTCGCATTAAATCTTACACCAATCTTAAATTCCAATTAAGAACCTATGCCTCTATAAACGAACCCTATTGACTCTAGTTCTTTGGCATTTAAAATATTTCTGCCATCAAAAAGAAAGGCGGGCTTATGCATTGAATCGTAAATTTTTTGCCAGTCATACGTTACAAATTCGTCCCATTCGGTAAGAATTGAAATCGCATGCGAGCCTTTACAGGCATCATAAGGATTATTAAACGTCATAACTGCATTATTATTTTCCTCAACTGATCTGCTTTCCAAATAATTTAAATCAGCAAGCATTTTAGTTCTTGAAACTTTCGGATCATAAACAGATATATTAGCCTGTTCATTAATCAAATCATCGGCGACATATATTGCTGCAGATTCCCGGGTATCATTTGTATCTTTTTTGAATGCCCAGCCTAAAAATGTAATTTTTTTGTCAGCAACGGTATTGTACAGGGTTTGAACGATTTTATTTGAAAATCTTCGCTTTTGATGATCATTCATAATAATAACCTGTTCCCAATAATCCGCTACCTCATTTAATCCGTATGATTTTGCAATATAAACTAAATTTAAAATGTCTTTTTGAAAGCAGGACCCCCCAAAACCTACCGAAGCTTTTAAAAATTTCGGTCCTATCCGGCTATCCATACCAATGGCTTTGGCAACTTCATTTACATCAGCACCTGTTTTTTCACAAAGCTCAGACATGGCATTTATTGATGAAATACGTTGTGCTAAAAATGCATTTGCGGTAAGTTTAGATAATTCTGAAGACCAAACATTTGTAGTCAGGATTTTATCTTTACTGACCCAATTGGCATATACATCAACTAAGGCATTAATCGCTGCTTCTCCTTCGGGAGTTGTATCGCCGCCAATCAAAATCCTGTCAGGATTCAGCAAATCGGTAACAGCGGTTCCTTCTGCTAAAAACTCAGGATTCGATAATATTTGAAACTGGACTCCGTTTCCGGTATTGTCCAGAATACTTTTGATTGCTTCTGCCGTACGAACCGGTAAAGTTGATTTTTCAACTACAATTTTATTTTCTTTGGCAACTTTGGCAATTTGCCTGGCGCACAATTCAATGTATTTTAAATCAGCTGCCATTCCTTTTCCTTTTCCGTAGGTTTTGGTTGGAGTATTAACTGATATAAAAATTACCTGAGCTTCATTGATTGCTTTTTCAACTTCAGTGGAGAAAAAAAGATTTCTTCCTCTGGCTTCTGCAACAATTTCTGAAAGCCCCGGCTCGTAAATCGGAATATTATTTGTATCCGGATCATTCCAGTCTTTAATTCTTTGTTCGTTCAAATCAACAACAGTCACTTGAATATGGGGACATTTTTGAGCAATTACTGCCATTGTCGGTCCTCCGACATAACCTGCACCAATGCAACAAATTTTGGTTATTTCCATTTAATTATGTATTATCTTAATCTTGGTTTTTATTTCAAATTATTCCAGTACCAGCTTACTGCTTCTTTTAATCCTTCCTGTAAAGAATATTTCGGATTGTACCCCAACTTGTTTTTAGCTTTCTCAATACTTGCCAGTGAATGCGGAATATCTCCTGCTCTGTTTGCACCATAAATAATTTCTACATCAGCAATTTTTGCATCAAATTCCGCTAAGTATTTTTTCAGATAGCCTACCAGATCATTTAAGGTATTCCGATCTCCAAATGCTGTATTATAAATAGTATTTACGGCGTCCTGATTCTGGCTTGTCATAGCCAGTTCATTCATCTGAATTACATTATCAATATAGGTGAAATCACGGGAATAATTCCCATCACCGTTAATTACAGGGCTTTCGTAGTTCATAAGCTGCATAACAAACTTAGGGATAACCGCGGCATAGGCTCCGCTTGGATCTTGTTTTCTTCCAAAAACATTGAAGTAACGTAATCCTATCGTTTCTAATCCATAAGTTTTACTGAAAATTTCAGCATATAATTCATTTACATATTTGGTTATGGCATATGGTGAAAGTGGCTTACCAATAACCTCTTCTACTTTCGGCAATCCTTCAGAATCTCCGTAGGTAGACGAACTTGCTGCATATATAAATCTTTTTATTTTAGCATCGCGGGAGGCTGTTAGCATATTTAAAAAACCGGATACATTTACATCATTCGTTGTTATCGGATCATTTATGGATCTCGGAACAGAACCTAAAGCAGCCTGATGCAAAACATAATCAACTCCCTCTACAGCCAAAACACAATCGGCAATATTACGAATATCACCTTCAATTAATCTGAAATTTGGATTCTCAATAAAATCTTTCAGGTTATGGCGGTGCCCTGTCGCAAAATTATCCAGACAAACAACCTTATGTCCCGATTTTAGAAAATGCTCGCATAAGTTTGAACCAATAAAACCGGCACCTCCTGTAATTAAAATTGTATATTGAGCTGATATTTCCATGTACGTCAAATTATTTTTTATTCCATTTACTGAAAATAGATTTTACAAAACTCTTTTGCTCTTCTTCTTCATGATATCCGTTAGAATAAGCTCCATAACCATATCCGTATCCGGAACCGTATTTGGCTTTATTTTCATATCCGTTTAAAACGATACTTGCATTGTTTAGTTCTCCTCTTTTTATCCTGTTATTCAACAAAGTAATCATATCCTTTTTGGTATAATTTTGTCTCACAATATACAAGGTAACATCTGCATACTGGGCCAGCTCTAAAGCATCCGACACTAATCCGACAGGAGGTGTATCCAGGATGATATAATCGTATTTTTGCTTTAATTCGTCTATCAGTTCCTTCATCGCTTCACTTAAAATAAGTTCGGAAGGATTTGGCGGAATCGGACCGGAAAGAATAACATCAAGATTTGCAATACTTGTCGGATTGGTTATTTCCTCCAGGCTTTTCTGTTTAATGAGGTAATTAACTACTCCCAGATTGTTTGTCAGATTAAACTCGTCAGCTAATCGGGGTTTTCTCAAATCCAAACCTATTATCACTGTTTTCTTTTCACTTAAAGCAAATACAGTAGCAATATTTATGGAACAAAAAGTTTTACCTTCTCCGCTTATCGAGGACGTAATCATTAAAGTTTTTGCTCCGCTAACCCGTTGTTTTTTATAAAGGAACTGTAAGGAAGAACGAATTGTTCTAAATGATTCTGAAAGCGCCGATTTCGGCTTATCGAATACTGCCAGGTTGATATTGTCTTTATTAACACCAATAACCCCAATAAGAGGAATTTGCGTTAATTTATTAATATCCTCTATATTTTGAATTGAATTATTAACGAAGAAAATCACAAAAACAATCAGCAAAGGAATCAGCATACCCAGAAACAGGGCCAGTACATAGTTTGCAGAAGTTTTAGGTCCAATGAGATTTCCGCCAATATCTTTTGCCGGATCAATAAAATGGATATCTGACAAATTGGATGCTTTTACAATTTCTGCTTCATTTCGTTTTTGAAGAAACTCCGTATAAATATTGTCATTTAAATCATATTTTCTTTTAATTTTCAATAATTCCTGTTGTTCTTCGGGAAGTCTTTTAACAGTACTTTCAGCCTGACCAATTTTCGCATTTATCATCGACAAGTCATACAATAATGAGGATTTGGCGCTGATGATATTTTCCAGCAGTACATCTTTAACAGCATGCATCTGATTGTCAAAATCCTTAAAAATCTTATCACTTTTTACCGCATAGGACATTTCGGATCTTTGTGTGGAAAGTGCAATAAGTTTTGAAACATTTACAACAATATTCGGATCCTCGATTCCTGCAACCGACGGCGCCGGCAAACGTGAATAATCGACGCTATTATTCAGATATGTTTTTAATGAATTGTAATAGGCAATTTTCCTGGAAATCAAATCTTTCTGAACATCAAAATCCATAATTTTATCCGAAAACTTGGCTCCCCCGTCTTCAATCTCATAAATATTCTTATCCTTTCGGAAAGATTTCAGCTCATTGCCATTTTCTTTCAGTTGAGATTCCATTGCGACAAGAGTACTGTCAATAAATCGTATTGTATTGTTTGCAAATTGGTTTTTTCCGTCGAGCTGAATTTTAATCAGCATTTTTACGGTTGAATTCAGATAATCGACCATTCTTGCTTTGTTTGTGCCTTGTAAAGACAAAGTCAGCAACGAACCTCCTTTATCATCAGCACTTACATCAATCGCTCTGTAATTAGAAACGGTATTATCAAAATCATTAAACCGAACAAAATACTCATTCCCTTTATAAAGTCCAGGGTTGTCATTTATTTGTAGTTTCCAGTTCAGGAAAGGCAGCGAAACCTGCTCTCCGGCTTTATATTTTTTCACGAATTCTACAGGCTGAACTGAAGTATTCGAATAAGTATTTTTGGAATACGTTATTAAGGAAACAGAATTAGTCTCAAACGGAATTCTGATTTCGTATACATTTTCACTTAAAAACTTAATACCGATTAAAGTATTGGCAAGCTGTCCTCTCGATTTATCAATGTTTACATAAAAAGGTACTTCGCCATAAGAATCCACCAGGTTATATTTTCCCTGCGTAAGATAATCAGTGTAGAACTGTAATTTATCAACCACAAGTTCATTATGTGATCTTGACTTTAGGATGGTTGAAATCCCGTTTACCTGATCCGAAATCCCGCCCCAGTTAAAAACCAGGCTGGTATTTGAAGTAAAAAACGGATTACTTTCTTCCTCAATGGAAATCATGGTTTGCATTCCGTAAATTTTTTCTTTTCGAATATTTACCTGATATGCAATTGTAAAGGCAATTATTAAACTAATAAGAAACCATTTCCAATAACTCAGAATCTTTAGCAAAAGCCCCTTAAAATCAAAATTCGAATGATTTTCAAACATCGAAAAATCCTTTATATCTAACATCTCTGAATCTGGTTTTAATTTTTAAGAAGCAAATAAACTGTTGTGGCCAATGAAAGCAAAGTAATGACAGTACTTATAGATTGTATACCGGTCTGCCCTGTTCCCCATGTTTTCTGCTTTAATGGTTTTACGTAAATGTAATCGTTGGGCTGCAAATAATAATAGGGAGACTTCATTACATTGGCATCTGTCAGGTCAATATCATGCATCTGAACGCCCGTCGGCGTTTGACGAATTACGGTTACCGCTTTTCGATCTCCTACCGTTGTAATATCGCCCGCATTTGCAATAGCCTCCATAATATTTACGTGTGACTGGAATAATGTTTTTGTGCCCATGCTTCCAACCTCACCATTGATCGTGTATCTGAAACCGGCTAATTTTACCGTAACAAAAATATTAGCCTCACTTTTAAAATATTCTTCAAGTAATTTTTTTTCAATCATTAACCGTACTTCCTCAAGTGTATAGCCAATAACATTTATTTCGCCTAAAATCGGCATTCTGATATTTCCATGATCATCCACTGTAAATCCGTCAAAATACAAAGCGGACTCTGATTTGTCTGTTACCCCTGAATTAGACTTGCTGAAAATAGAAACCAATTTAGGATCAATTGCCTTAATATCGACGGTTATTACATCATTTGTTTGCAATCTGTAAGGCTTAGACTCAACAGCTGCGACAGTATTTTGCTCACCTGAGGTATTTTTATCCTGTAAATACACCAGGTCTTTTACAGGAATGCAGGATGTAAATAGTACACCAGTCAATAGTAATATATAAAAGCTGTTTTTTGTCATTGTAAATATTTTATCGGCAAATATAGGTTTTCCTTTAATCTTCAGAAAATCTACCTTTTAATTGATCTTATTTAATTGTTTTTGAAAGTTTTTTCGAACGGAATACGGTGCAAAATACTTCTTCCCAGTGTAACTTCGTCTGCATATTCCAACTCGTCCCCTACTGAAATACCTCTCGCAATTGTTGAAATTACGATATCCGATTCACCAATTTGTTTGTAGATATAGAAATTTGTCGTATCGCCTTCCATTGTAGAGCTCAGGGCAAAAATAATCTCTGTAACGATTCCCGATTTTACTTTTTCCACTAAAGTGGAGATATTTAACTGACTTGGGCCAACGCCTTCTATAGGAGAAATTTTTCCGCCCAGAACATGATAAATACCTTTGTATTGCCCTGTATTTTCAATAGCCATTACATCCCGAATGTCTTCGACTACGCAAATCAGCTGATGATTTCTTGTTGAATTAGCACAAATTTCACACACTTCTGTATCTGAAATATTATGGCAGCTTTTACAAAACTTAATATCCTCGCGCATGTTTAATAATGCCTGGGATAAAAAGCCAGTTTGTTCTTTAGGCTGTTTCAATAAATGCAAAACCAACCGCAAAGCCGTCCTCTTACCGATTCCGGGCAATTGCGACATTTCACTGACTGCTTTTTCGATCAATTTTGATGAAAATTCCATAACTGCAAAAGTACTATTTTATGGTTTTTCTATTCCGGCTTACTAACAATCAAACTTTCTATCATCGTTAATCAGCAAAAAAAGATACCCGAAAAAATGCTAAAAAAAATTAATATTGATTTGTAGCCAGCAAAACCAAAGTACAAGCCACTTCTGCCTTGATGTTATTCAGCTCCAGTAATTGATATAATTCAGGATTCTCAGTCCCGGGATTGAATACGACTCTTTTTGGCTGTGCTTCTATAATATAATTATAGTAATCACGCTGACGGGAAGGATTTAAATATAAAGTTACAGTATCAATATTTTTGACCGGGATTGCTTTTGTGTAAATTTTCACACCTGCAACTTCACCGGTATTCTGACCAATTGCCAAAACAGTGTGTCCTTTTTGAACCAATGCATTTATGGCTTTATAAGCGTAGCGGTCTGGTTTTGTGGTAGCACCCAGAACTAAAGTTTTTTTGTTTTTCATCATTTTAAAATATGCTACAAAAGTAATCAAAAAGTATGAGCTTATTTTAGGTTATTTTCACAGAAATACCAGCAATAAAAAAAACAATATCGAAACATGAATATGCCATGAAATGTTAAAAATTGACTATTTTTACTTCACTAACCCAGACAACATGGATTTATTCATTTATTTATTTGCCGCTCTTTTCTCAGTATTGAACCCCATTGGCACCGTTCCCATTTTTGTGGGACTGACACAGCATGACTCCCAAAAAGAGCGCTCGAGAATTTCATTATGGACCGCTATAAACGTTTTCATCATTTTGATTGTTTCTTTTTTTATTGGCCAATATGTATTGACTTTTTTTGGAATCAGCATTGACGCACTTCGAATTGCAGGCGGAATTGTAATTGTAAACTCAGGATTCTCCTTACTTTCCGGAAAATTCAATAAAAAACGAGGAATAAATAAAAAAATAGAAACCGATGCACAGCAACGAAATGACATCGCCTTAACGCCTTTGGCCATACCAATGCTTGCAGGCCCGGGATCAATTTCCCTGTTGATTGCCTTTTATCAGGAGCATCATCAAATGGAAGAAATAATTTTTTCCTGTCTGGCTATTCTGGCTATCGCCGTTGCAATCTATGTTATTTTAAAAAGTGCCCATTATTTAGCCCGAATATTAGGAGCCTCAGGAATTGTGGCCATTTCCAGAATTGTTGGATTTATTGTTATCTCAATCGGAATTCAATATATCGTTAGTTCAATCATTAATATTGTAAAAGGAAATCTGATGTAATTTATTTTATACTATAATATTCTTACAAAAATAATATTTTACAGGATATTTTTTTATCTTTAAAACTCGGAATTTTTAATCGAAATGGCTTTATCTTTGAGCCTTTAGAAATTTATATTTATTATGGAACAGAAAATACATCAGGGAAGAAACGTAAAACGTTTCAGAGAAATGCTTGGTATCAAACAGGAATCATTGGCTTTTGATCTGGGAAATGACTGGAATCAAAAGAAAATTTCTATGCTGGAGCAAAAAGATGTAATTGAAGATGCTATCCTGGATCAAATTTCACATGCCTTAAAAATTCCTGTGGAAGCTTTTCAGAATTTTGATGAAGAGCAGGCTATAAATATTATTTCTAATACTTTTCATGATACTCAGGGCCTGATAAATTACAACCCAACTTTCAATAATAACCCAATTGAGAAACTAATCAAGCTGCATGAAGAAAAAATTGAGTTATACGAGCGTATGCTGAAAGAAAAAGATGAAATGATGGCAAGGCTTGAAAAACTAATCAATAAGTAGCATTAGACATCATAATTTATAAAAAAAACAAAGGCTCAACTAAATAGTTGAGCCTTTTTAATATCAAATTTTATTATTTCGCTTTTAACTTCTTGGCAAAAATACTTCCGCCATCATGCATCTTGCACTTCCTCCGCCACAAGCTTCGATGGTATCCAGGCTTGAGCTCAAAATTTCAGCATGGGCTTCTAATTGCGTGATTTGTTTTGGAGTTAAACTCTGGTGAGCCGAGGCACTCATTACAAGATACTTTTTATCGTTTGTTCCTTTTACTTCCAGCATATTTCCGGCAAAATTATTTACCTGAGCTTCTGTAATAAGAATAATCTCTTTTTTATCTGCTTTTAGGTTATCCAGAACCATTTTGCGTTCTTTTTTATCATCGATACAATCTGCACAAATAACAGCAAAAGTTTCACCCAAACACATCATTACATTGGTATGATAAATTAGTTTACGCTCGCCATCAACAGTTTGAAATGCTTCGAAAATTACCGGTGCATAATCAAAATCTTCGCAGAATTCAATAAATAACTCCTCATCGGCGCGAGGTGACAAAGCACAATATGCTTTTGCATTAGCTCTGTCTAAAAGTAAACTTCCTGTTCCTTCGAGAAAAAACCCGTCTTCTTCAGCCGACGTATAATCCATTATATTGGCAATTTCAAAACCTTTGTCTTCAAGAGTGTCTAAAATATCCTCACGACGTTCCTGACGACGATTTTCGGCAAACATAGGGTACAATGCCACATCACCATTTTCATGGAATGAAACCCAGTTGTTTGGAAAAATACTATCGGGCGTATCTGTTTCAAGCGTATCTTCAATAACTGTAACATCAACTCCTACCGCTCTCAGTTTTTCTACAAAAGCATCAAATTCCTGTTGTGCTTTCGCATTTACCGTACTTGGCAAAAGTCCGTCTAATACTTTTTGGTAATAATTATTTACAGCCGTTTGCTCATTCATCCTGAAAGCTACCGGACGAATCATTACGATGGCATTTGTAGTTTGTTTCATAATCTTTATATTTTTGTTTCAGGTTTCAGGTTTCAAGTTTCGTAAAGAACGTAAAACTTGAAACCTGAAACTTGAAACTCATTTTTTAGTCTCTAATTAAAGGTAAAGTCGAACATCTCAACAACCCTTCCTGCTTGGCAATTTCAGCGTATGGAATTTCTTCCACCGTAAAACCATTTGCACGTAACCAATTGTTAAGTCTGGTAAAGTTTTTCTCTGAAACCACCACATTCGTATCTATTGAAAACACATTCGAAAACATATGGTACATTTCATTTCTTTCGATGTGAAATAAGTTTTCTTTTCCAAAAAGGTTTACTAAGTACAGATAATCTGCCTCTTCTCGGAATCCTCTTTTATAGATAATTCCTTTATCTTTTCCTACCGGCTGAAAACAACAATCTAAATGTAAGGCATTGTCTCTTGCTTCAAGTTTAGATTTAACCAGATCAAATTCTTTAACTATTTTATTCGGGAATAAGGCTTTAATATAATTTACACCCTGCATATTGGTTCGGGCAGTGATATAATCTTTGTAATCACTTCCTTTATAAGTTCCGATAAAAATATGATCGTTCCAAAGCATGACATCCCCGCCTTCGATATGAACTTCTTCCGGAGGACGAACCACTTTTGTTGCATCCATCTGATCTAGTACATATTGAATAGCATCCAGTTCTCTTTCTCGGTCCGGTAAAATATTAGATTTAACAAAAGTATCATCAATAACAAAACCAATATCCCTGGCAAAAATCTGGTTGTAATTTTCGATCATCTCAGGACGATAGACTGTTACATCGTACTTTTGAAAAACAGCATTAAAAGCATCCATTTCAGCAACCATATCTTTTTCAATAGGATAAGTTCCTGCCTTAATATGTTCCAATGATTTAGGATCATAGGCCTCATCAATAGATGGAGTTGGCCCATTATGAACAGCAGAACCCAAAACTACGGCACGTAATCTTGACGTTTCGTTCTTTACATTTAATTGCAACATAACTTTATTATATTTTGGGCAAATATAAAAAAAGCTTCACAGTTAAGTGAAGCTTTTAAAGTTATTTTATCTGTTAGACTTAAAGTCTCTCAAAGGGTGTCCCGTATAAATTTGTCTTGGTCTTCCGATTGGTTCTTTATTTTCACGCATTTCTTTCCATTGTGCGATCCATCCCGGCAATCTTCCTATAGCAAACATTACTGTAAACATATCGGTTGGAATACCTAATGCTCTGTAAATAATCCCGGAATAGAAATCTACGTTTGGATATAAATTTCTTGATTTGAAATAATCGTCTTCAAGAGCAGCTGATTCTAATTTTTTGGCAATTTCTAAAATAGGATCATCCACACCTAAAGTTTCTAATACTTCTTTAGCTGCTTTTTTGATGATTTTAGCTCTTGGATCAAAGTTTTTATAAACTCTGTGACCAAATCCCATTAAACGGAAAGGATCGTTTTTATCTTTTGCTTTCGCTAAAAATTTGTCCGTATCACCACCATCTTTATTAATTTCCTCAAGCATTTCAAGAACTGCCTGATTTGCACCTCCGTGAAGTGGTCCCCAAAGAGCAGAAACACCTGCAGAGATAGAAGCAAATAAACCGGCATGAGAAGAACCAACCATTCTTACTGTTGAAGTAGAACAGTTTTGCTCGTGATCTGCATGAAGGATAAACAATTTATCTAAAGCGTCAACAATAACAGGATTTGCTGAGTAAGGTCCTGTAGGTAATTTAAACATTAATTGCATAAAATTATCAACGTAACCTGTTGTGTTATCGTAATAATTCAAAGGATACCCCATAGATTTTCTATAAGTCCAGGTAGCAATTACAAGAAATTTACCCATTGTTTTACAAATGGCTTCGTACATTTCTTTTTCATTCTCCACATTTACCGCTTTTGGATTAAATGCCGTTAAAGCACTTGTCAAAGCAGACAAAACACCCATTGGATGTGCTGTTTTTGGAAAACCGTCAATGATATTTTTCATTTCTTCGTTTACCAAAGTATGTTTTTTGATACCATTTTCGAACTGCTCCAATTCTTCTGCAGTTGGCAGTTCTCCAAAAATTAAAAGATATGATACTTCCAGAAAATTAGCCTTTTCAGCTAAATCTTCAATTGAGTATCCTCTATAACGCAAAATTCCTAATTCTCCGTCTAAGAAGGTGATTTCACTTTTACAAGAACCAGAATTTTTATATCCCGGATCAATTGTAATAATACCAGTTAAATCACGTAATTTGTTAATATCGATAGCTGATTCATTTTCGCTCCCAGTGATTACCGGAAGTTCAATTTTTTGACCATCTACTTCTAATGTAGCTATTTTTGACATAATATATCGGAAATAAATCTTTAAAATAATAATTTATCAAATCTAAGGAATTTAAGACTAATTAAAAAAAGAATCCTGCTATGAATTTGTTAAAACTCCAAAAAAAAACCATCCGAACAAACGAATGGTTTAATTTCAATATATAAGTCTTACGATTATTTGATCTTGAAGGCGTTTAACCCAGGGAAATAAGCAGTACTTCCTAACTCTTCTTCGATTCTTAATAATTGATTGTATTTTGCCATACGATCAGAACGTGAAGCAGAACCTGTTTTAATCTGACCACAGTTTAACGCTACAGCTAAATCAGCAATAGTATTATCTTCTGTTTCTCCTGAACGGTGAGACATTACTGAAGTATATCCTGCATTTTTAGCCATATTTACAGCTGCAATAGTTTCTGTCAAAGTACCAATTTGGTTTACTTTCACTAAAATTGAATTAGCAATTCCTCTTTCAATTCCAGTTGATAAACGCTCCACGTTAGTAACGAATAAATCATCACCTACTAACTGAACTTTATGTCCAATTTTTTCAGTTAAATATTTCCATCCATCCCAGTCATCTTCGTACATACCATCTTCGATAGAAATAATTGGATATTTAGCAGCCAGATCAGCTAAATAATCAGCCTGCTCTTCAGAAGTTCTGATTTTTCCGGTTTCACCTTCAAATTTAGTATAATCGTATTTTCCGTTTACATAAAATTCAGAAGCAGCACAGTCAAGAGCAATCATAATTTCGTCACCGAAAGTATATCCAGCTTTTTCAACTGCCAGTTTAATAGTATCTAAAGCATCTTCAGTACCACCGGCTAAGTTAGGAGCAAAACCACCTTCGTCACCTACTGCAGTACTTAAACCTCTGTCGTGCAATACTTTTTTAAGGCTATGGAAGATTTCAGTTCCCATTTGCATAGCATGTGTAAATGAAGTTGCCTTTACAGGGAAAATCATAAACTCCTGAAATGCGATAGGAGCATCAGAGTGAGAACCTCCATTGATGATGTTCATCATTGGTACAGGTAACGTATTAGCAGAAACCCCGCCAACATATCTGTATAAAGGTAATCCAAGTTCATTAGCAGCCGCTTTTGCAGCAGCAAGAGAAACTCCTAAAATTGCATTAGCACCTAATTTAGATTTATTTGGAGTTCCGTCTAAATCAATCATTAACTGATCAATTGTATTTTGTTCGAAAACAGAAGTTCCAACTAATTCTTCAGCAATAACAGTATTTACATTATTCACTGCATTTAAAACTCCTTTTCCTAAGAATGCTTTTCCTCCGTCACGTAATTCAACAGCCTCATGTTCTCCAGTTGAAGCTCCCGATGGAACAGCTGCTCTACCTAAAACTCCGTTTTCTGTTACAACATCAACTTCAATAGTAGGATTTCCTCTGGAATCAAAAATTTGTCTTGCGTGAACTTTAATTATAATACTCATTATTTTTGTTTTTTATTAATAAATTATATTTTTTTTCGAAATTATAAAAATATTTAATAGAAAAAATGCATTCTTAATATTAAACGCCTTTACTTATTAACTATATCGTTTTAGCAGCAACCAGTTTTATATTCTCAACAAACTGATCAAACAAATAAGACGAATCATGTGGTCCGGGACTTGCTTCAGGGTGATATTGTACCGAAAAACAATTCTTATTTTTCATACGCATTCCGGCAACAGTATCATCATTTAGATGTACATGCGTAATCTCCAATTCCGGATGACCATCTAAAGCTTCTCTTTTTACAGCAAATCCATGATTTTGAGAAGTAATTTCCCCTTTACCGGTTAGAAGATTTTTTACAGGATGATTAATTCCACGATGTCCACCGAACATTTTATAAGTTTTAACTCCGTTTGCTAAGGCAATAATCTGGTGTCCTAAACAAATTCCGAACAATGGATTGTCATTTTTTATAATTTCCTTTGCAACTTCTATAGCTCCGAATAAAGGATCCGGATCCCCGGGGCCATTTGACAGGAAGTATCCGTCCGGATTAAATTCCGCCAAATCCTTATACGTCGAATTGTATGGGAAAACTTTAATATAACAATCTCTTTTAGCAAGATTTCTTAATATGTTCTTTTTAATTCCAAGATCTAAAGCTGAAATCTTATAAGTTGCATTCTCATCTCCAAAAAAATAAGGTTCAGTAGTTGAAACTTTTGATGCCAACTCTAAACCTTCCATATTTGGCACATTTGCCAACTCTTTTTTCAAATCTTCAACAGAAGTTCCGTCTGTACAAATAACAGCATTCATAGCGCCATTGTCACGAATGTAACTTACCAGAGCTCTCGTGTCGACATCAGAAATACAGATTAAATTTTCTTTTATAAAGTAATCTTCCAAACTTCCGGAAGAATCTTCTCTTGAATAATTAAAACTGAAGTTTTTACAAACTAAACCAGCAATTTTGACGCTATCAGATTCAATTTCCAAATCATTAACACCATAGTTTCCAATATGGGCATTGGTAGCCACCATTATCTGACCAAAATAAGAAGGATCTGTAAAAATCTCCTGATATCCGGTCATTCCAGTATTAAAACAAACCTCTCCAAAAGTTTTACCACTAATACCAATAGATTTACCGTGAAAAATAGTTCCGTCGCTTAGTAATAGAATGGCGCTTTGTCGTGTAGTGTATTTCATTCTTAGTTGTATTGTTTTTTATAATTGTTTAATGAAATCCGGCAGGCCCATTTCATTTATAATTAGATATTTTGCAAATTTACTTCTTTAAAAGAGTGCTTCCAAAAAAAATTAAAAATTTCATTCATAAAAATAAAACCTAACTATAGAAATAAGTTAAATTTTAATTTAAAAAAAATCAAAAAAAAAGGATAAACTAAAAATTAGTTTATCCTTGATTTCTATAGAATCATTACTTTCATAACTATTCAGAAGCTTCAGTAGTCGATTCTGACTCAGCAGCTGGAGCTTCAGAAGTTTCCTCAGCTTTTTTTGCTTTACCACCACGACGGCTTTTTGCTTTTTTAACTTCTTTTTTACCTCCATTGTAAAGTTCATTGAAATCTACAAGTTCGATCATTGCCATATCAGCATTATCTCCCAAACGATTTCCAACTTTAATGATACGAGTGTATCCACCTGGACGGTCACCAACTTTAGCAGCTACGTCTCTGAACAAGTCAGTTACAGCATATTTACTACGTAAGTAAGCAAAAACAATACGACGGTTGTGAGTCGTATCTTCTTTTGATTTTGTAATTAAAGGCTCAACGAATTGTTTAAGCGCTTTAGCTTTAGCAACAGTAGTGTTAATACGTTTGTGCTCGATAAGAGAACAAGCCATATTAGCCAACATAGCTTTTCTATGTCCAGTCTGTCTGCTTAAGTGATTGAATTTTTTTCCGTGTCTCATTGCTATTTTAAATTTAATCCGCCGTAGCGGATTGAATTATTCTTTATCTAATTTGTATTTAGCTAAATCCA
Source organism: Flavobacterium cupreum (assembly GCF_003996965.1). Classification (GTDB taxonomy): domain Bacteria; phylum Bacteroidota; class Bacteroidia; order Flavobacteriales; family Flavobacteriaceae; genus Flavobacterium; species Flavobacterium cupreum. The sequence continues at coordinate 261,697 of NZ_QWDM01000006.1, forward strand.
TTCCGAAAGTTAAATTTTTAACTGCAACAAGTTCATCAAGTTCAGTTAAAGATTTTTTACCAAAATTACGGAATTTCATTAGGTCATTTTTATTGAACGATACTAAATCACCAAGTGTATCAACTTCAGCCGCTTTCAAGCAATTTAATGCTCTCACAGATAAATCCATATCAACAAGCTTAGTTTTAAGCAATTGTCTCATATGCAATGACTCTTCATCATACGATTCTGTTTGTGCAATTTCGTCAGCCTCGAGTGTAATTCTTTCGTCAGAAAATAACATGAAGTGGTGAATTAAAACTTTAGCAGCTTCAGTAAGAGCATCTTTTGGATTAATAGAACCATCAGTTTTAATTTCAAAAACTAATTTTTCGTAATCTGTTTTTTGCTCAACACGGAAGTTTTCAATTGCATATTTTACATTTTTTACCGGGGTAAAAATAGAATCTGTAAAAATGGTACCAATTGCAGCGTTCTGTTTTTTGTTCTCCTCAGCAGGAACGTATCCTCTACCTTTTTCGATTGTTAAATCGAAGTTCAATTTGATTTTAGGATCTAAGTTACAGATAACAAGGTCTGGGTTCAGCACTTGAAAACCTGAAATAAATTTTTGAAAATCACCTGCTGTTAATTGATCTTTACCAGAAACAGAAATAGTAACTGCTTCATTATCGATATCTTCAATTTGACGTTTGAAACGTACTTGTTTTAGATTAAGGATAATTTCGGTAACATCTTCAACAACACCTGAAATAGTAGAAAACTCATGATCTACACCTTCGATACGAACAGATGTAATTGCATAACCTTCTAATGCTGAAAGCAAAACTCTTCTAAGTGCATTACCAACAGTCAATCCATAACCAGGTTCTAAAGGTCTAAATTCGAATTTACCTTCAAAATCGGTTGAATCGATCATGATAACTTTATCGGGCTTTTGAAAATTAAATATTGCCATAAATTTCGACTAAGTCAATTATTATTTGTTGTACAACTCTACGATTAATTGTTCTTTAATGTTTTCTGGAATTTGAAGTCTTGCAGGTACAGAAACAAAAGTTCCTTCTTTAAGATCATTGTTCCAGGTAATCCATTCATAAACATGACTTGAATTTGATAAAGAACGTTCGATAGCTTCTAGAGATTTAGATTTTTCACGAACTGCAACTTTATCACCAGGCTTAAGGTGGTAAGAAGGAATATTAACAACTTCACCATTTACAGTAACGTGTCTGTGAGATACGATTTGACGTGCACCTCTTCTAGAAGGAGCGATACCCATTCTGAAAACTACGTTATCCAATCTTGCTTCGCATAATTGTAATAAAACTTCACCAGTAACTCCTTTAGTCGCTGATGCTTTTTCGAATAAATTTCTGAATTGTTTTTCTAAAATTCCGTAAGAATATTTAGCTTTTTGCTTTTCCATTAACTGAACAGCATACTCAGATTTTTTTCCTCTTTTTTTAGCCATCCCGTGTTGTCCGGGTGGGTAATTTCTTTTTTCGAAAGATTTATCATCTCCGAAGATTGCTTCGCCAAATTTACGAGCGATTCTTGTACTAGGACCAGTATATCTTGCCATTTTAAATTGTTTAAGATAGAGATTATGAATTCAGGTCTTATCCTTCGATAATCTATGTTCTATCTAGGTTATACTATATTAAATTTTGAGTATTAAACTCTACGTCTTTTTGGAGGACGACATCCGTTGTGAGGCATTGGAGTAACATCGATAATCTCAGTCACTTCAATTCCACCGTTATGAATAGAACGGATAGCAGACTCACGTCCGTTTCCTGGTCCTTTTACATAAACTTTTACTTTTTTAAGTCCTGCCTCAAGAGCTACTTTACTACAATCTTCTGCTGCCATCTGAGCCGCGTACGGAGTGTTCTTTTTAGAACCTCTGAAACCCATTTTACCAGCTGAAGACCAAGAAATAACTTCACCTTTCTTATTAGTCAAAGAAATGATAATGTTGTTGAAAGTGGCAGAAATATGAGCTTCACCCGTTGATTCAACGATAACTTTACGTTTTTTTGCAGTTGCTTTAGCCATATTACTTATTATTTAGTTGCTTTTTTCTTGTTCGCAACAGTTTTTCTTTTACCTTTTCTTGTTCTAGAGTTGTTTTTAGTTCTTTGTCCTCTTAACGGAAGACCAGATCTATGACGGATACCTCTGTAACAACCAATATCCATTAAACGTTTGATGTTTAAAGAAACCTCTGAACGTAATTCTCCTTCAATTTTGTAAAATGAAACTGCATCACGAATCGCTCCGATCTCGTCATCATTCCAATCTTGAACTTTTTTGTCTTGGCTAACTTGAGCTTTTTCTAAAATCTCAATTGCTCTACTTCTTCCTAATCCAAAGATATAGGTAAGTGCTATAACACCTCTTTTATTTTTCGGGATATCTACCCCTGCTATTCTTGCCATAATTATCCTTGTCTTTGTTTAAATCTAGGATTCTTTTTGTTTATTACGTACAATCTCCCTTTTCTACGCACAATAATGCACTCGGGACTTCTCTTTTTTACTGATGCTCTAACTTTCATAGTGAATATCCTTTAATATCGATAAGTAATTCTTGCTTTTGACAAATCATAAGGACTCATTTCCAGTTTCACTTTATCACCAGGTAATAACTTGATGTAATGCATACGCATTTTACCAGAAATATGAGCAATTACGATATGTCCATTTTCTAACTCTACACGGAACATCGCATTTGATAATGCTTCGATGATTGATCCGTCTTGTTCTATTGCTGATTGTTTTGCCATAAATATATTAAGCTACCGCTTTTCTATTTTTACCAGTCTTCATTAAACCATCATAATGTTTGTTTAACAAGTATGAATTGATTTGTTGAATAGTATCTATCGCAACACCAACCATAATTATTAATGAGGTACCTCCAAAAAACATTGCCCAAGATTGTTGTACATCCATAATACTTACAACAATAGCTGGGAACACAGCAATCAAAGCAAGGAATAAAGATCCTGGGAAAGTTATTAAAGACATCACTTTATCAAGAAAATCTGAAGTCTCAGCTCCCGGACGAACTCCCGGAATGAAACCACCGCTTCTCTTTAAATCATCAGCCATTTTGTTAGTAGGTACCGTGATAGCAGTATAGAAAAATGTAAATACAATAATTAAAGTTGCAAAAACAAAATTATACCAAAATCCAAATATATTACTAAATGCTCCAACGATAGATTGTGATGTGTCTGATTTAGACAATCCAGCTACAGCTGCAGGAATAAACATAATTGCCTGCGCAAAAATAATTGGCATAACTCCTGAAGCATTAAGCTTAAGAGGAATCCATTGTCTATTACCACCTGCTAAATCTTGCTCGTAATCTCCAGTTGTAGTACGACGAGCGTATTGAACAGGGATTCTACGTACTGCCATTGTAAGCAATACACAAGATATAATTACTAATAACCACACAATAATTTCAATAACTAATAACATTGGACCTCCATTGTTATTGGTAACTCTGGTTGTAAATTCTTGTATAAAAGCTTGCGGTAAACGCGCTAAGATACCAACCATAATCAACAATGAAATTCCATTTCCAATACCTTTATCCGTAATTTTTTCTCCAAGCCACATAGCGAAAATTGTACCAGTAACTAAGATAATAACAGAAGAGAACAAAAATTCAGGTGAATTAAAGCCTAGTAAGAATGCACTTCCAGGTAACGTTCTGTATAAATTGTAGATATAAGTTGGACCTTGAACCAGTGTAATAGCTATAGTCAACCAACGAGTGATTTGATTAATCTTTTTTCTGCCACTCTCTCCATCGTTTTGAAGTTTTTGTAAATAAGGAATCGCAATTCCCATCAACTGAACAACAATAGATGCAGAAATATAAGGCATAATACCTAAAGCAAAAACTGAAGCTTTAGAGAAAGCACCTCCTGTAAACATGTCCAGGATAGATCCTAAACCATTTTTAGTTTGTCCCGCTAAACCTGTTAATTGAGTTGCGTCAATACCAGGCAGCGTTACATGTGCACCAAAACGATAAACCAAAAGCAACCCTAATGTAATTAAGATTCTATTTTTCAGTTCTTCGATTTTCCAAACATTACTTATTGATTCAATAAATTTCTTCATCTTAATAGATAAGTTATATAGTTACAGCTTCTCCACCAGCAGCTTCAATAGCAGCTTTTGCAGTAGCAGTAAATTTGTGGGCAGTTACTTTTAATTTTGCTTTCAATTCTCCTCTACCTAAAATCTTAACGATCTCATTTTTGGTAGCCAGACGATTTGCTACGTAATCTGTCATAGAAACAGAATCAGTAATCACACCATTGTCTACTAATAATTGAAGCGTATCTAAATTAACACCTTCGTATTCTTTACGATTGATGTTTGTGAAACCAAACTTAGGCACACGTCTTTGAAGTGGCATTTGCCCTCCCTCAAAACCAATCTTTTTAGAATAACCAGAACGAGATTTTGCTCCTTTGTGACCTCTTGCAGAAGTACCACCTTTTCCTGAACCTTCTCCTCTACCTAATCTTTTATTTTGATTGTGTGTTGACCCTTCAGCTGGTTGTAAGTTACTTAAATTCATAACAGTATTTGTTATTTAGCTTCTTCGACAGAAACTAAGTGTTTAACTTTGTTTATCATACCAAGGATAGCAGGGTTTGAATCATGCTCTACAACTTGTCCCATTTTACGTAGACCTAAAGCTTCCAAACCTCTCTTTTGAGAAAGAGGACAGTTGATTTTGCTTCTTACTTGTTTTACTAATAATTTAGCCATAATTTCCTTGAATTAACCTTTAAAAACTTTTTCTAAAGAAACACCTCTTTGTTTTGCAACAGTGTGAGCGCTTCTCATTTGTAATAAAGCATCAAAAGTTGCTTTTACCACGTTATGAGGATTTGATGATCCTTGAGATTTAGATAATACATCGTGAATACCTACTGACTCAAGAACTGAACGAACAGCTCCACCAGCAATAACTCCTGTACCATGGGAAGCAGGAATTAAGAATACACGTGCACCACCAAATTTACCTTTTTGTTCGTGAGGAACAGATTGTCCGTTCAAAGGAATTTTTACTAAATTTTTCTTAGCATCTTCTACTGCTTTCGCAATTGCTTCAGAAACGTCTTTAGATTTTCCTAATCCGTGACCAACTACTCCGTTTTCATCACCTACAACTACAATAGCAGAAAAACCGAAAGCTCTACCACCTTTTGTAACTTTAGTAACACGATTAACACTTACCAGACGATCTTTAAGTTCAAGACCACTTGGTTTTACCAATTCTACATTTTTGTATTTAGACATAATATATTAGAATTTAAGTCCAGCCGCTCTTGCGCCTTCTGCTAATGATTTAATACGACCGTGATACAAATATCCACCTCTGTCAAAAGTGATGGTATCAATCCCGGCTTTTAACGCTTTTTCAGCAACTAGTTTTCCAACTGCAGCAGCTACTTCAACGTTAGTACCTTTTCCTATTTCTTTTTCTCTTGAAGATGCAGCTAATATAGTAACTCCGTTTACGTCATCAATAAGTTGAGCATAAATTTCTTTGTTACTTCTAAATACAGATAGTCTTGGGTTAGTAGCAGTACCACTAATCGTTTTTCTAATTCTGAATCTAATTCTCTGTCTTCTATCAGATTTTGTTAATGACATAATCTTATTTTTTAAGCTGATTTACCTGCTTTTCTTCTTAATACTTCACCCACAAATTTAACACCTTTTCCTTTATATGGCTCTGGCTTACGGAAACCTCTGATTTTCGCAGCAACCTGACCTAAAAGTTGTTTATCAAATGATGTTAATTTTACGATAGGGTTTTTACCTTTTTCAGATATTGTTTCTAGAGCTACTTCTGGAGCAATTTCTAAAACAATATTGTGAGAATATCCAAGAGCTAAATCTAACTTTTGACCTTGGTTTGAAGCTCTGTAACCAACTCCAACTAATTCAAGTTCCTTTGTAAAACCTTCAGACACACCAATAATCATGTTATTGATCAATGATCTGTATAATCCGTGTTTTGCTCTTTGGTCTTTATGATCAGACGATCTTTCTAACAGAACCTGATCGCCTTCAACTTTTACAGTAATGTCCGAAAACTCCTGAGTTAGTTGACCTTTTTTTCCTTTTACCGTAACGATACCGTCCTTAACTTCTACAGTTACTCCAGCAGCGATTACAATTGGGCTTTTACCTATTCTTGACATCTTATCTAGTCTTTAAAATTAGTATACGTAACAAATTACTTCACCACCTACATTTAATTGTTTCGCTTGTTTTCCAGTCATAAGACCTTTTGAAGTTGAAACAATTGCAATTCCTAATCCGTTAAGGATTCTTGGTAATTTGGCAGCACCTGCGTATTTACGTAAACCAGGTTTACTAATTCTTTGGATATCTTTAATTACAGGCTCTTTAGTATCTTTATCATACTTCAAAGCAATTTTGATTGAACCCTGAACGGTGTTGTCCTCAAATTTGTAACTCAAGATATAACCTTGATCAAATAAGATCTTGGTTATTTCTTTTTTTAGATTAGAAGCTGGAATTTCAACAACTTTGTGGTTTGCAGCCACAGCGTTACGAACTCTAGTCAAATAATCTGCAATAGGATCTGTATACATATGTATTTGATTGCGATTATGGTTTTCGGGAGGCACTCGCCTCCCGAACCTTTAATCAATTAAAATTATTTTTTGGTTTGCAAAAGTACTAACTTATTGCGAGATTACCAAGATGCTTTTTTAACTCCAGGAATTAACCCGTTATTAGCCATCTCACGGAAAGTTACACGTGAAATACCAAATTGACGGATATAACCTCTTGGTCTGCCTGTTAATTTACAACGATTGTGTAAACGAACTGGTGAAGCATTTTTAGGTAATTTTTGTAAACCTTCAAAATCTCCGGCTTCTTTCAAAGCTTTTCTTTTCTCAGCATACTTAGCTACCGTTTTCTCTCTTTTCACCTCACGGGCTTTCATTGATTCTTTAGCCATGTCTTAATTCTTTTTAAAAGGTAATCCTAATTCAGCCAATAATGACTTTGCTTCCTTGTCTGTTTTTGCAGTAGTAACAAATGTAATATCCATTCCTGAAATTTTGTTTACTTTGTCAATATCAATTTCAGGGAAAATGATTTGCTCCAAAACTCCAAGGTTGTAATTACCTCTTCCGTCGAAACCAGTAGCTTTGATACCACTAAAATCTCTAACGCGTGGTAAAGCAGAAGTAATAAGTCTATCTAAAAACTCATACATTCTTTCACCACGTAAAGTAACTTTTGCTCCAATAGGCATCCCTTTTCTCAATTTGAATGACGCAACGTCTTTCTTTGAAATTGTAGATACTGCTTTTTGTCCAGTGATCTTTGTTAACTCATCAACTGCATAGTCAATAAGTTTTTTATCAGATACAGCTGCACCAACTCCACGGCTCAAAACGATTTTTTCAAGTTTTGGAACTTGCATTACGTTTGTATATCCGAATTCCTCTTTAAGAGCAGAGATTACTCTACTCTTATATTCTTCTTTTAGTCTAGGTGTATATGCCATTACTATAGTACTTGATTAGATTTTTTTGAAAATCTTACTTTCTTATCTCCTTCTACTCTAATACCAACTCTAGTTGTTTCCTTTGTTTTAGGATCAATTAGTGAAATGTTAGATATTTGTATAGAAGCTTCTTTCTTAACGATACCACCTTGAGGGTTTTTAGCACTTGGTTTTGTATGTTTCGAAACCATGTTTACACCTTCAACTATCGCTTTATTTTTCTCACGGTAAACACGTAGAACTTTACCTTCAGCACCTTTATGGTCTCCAGCAATAACTCTTACGATATCTCCTGATTTAATTTTTAGCTTTATCATCTTAAAACGAATTAAAGCACTTCTGGTGCTAATGATACAATTTTCATGAATTGTTTTTCACGAAGTTCTCTTGCTACCGGACCAAAAACACGTGTTCCTCTCATTTCCCCTGCAGCGTTCAAAAGAACACATGCATTATCATCGAAACGGATATAAGAACCATCAGCTCTTCTCACTTCTTTTTTGGTACGTACAACAACTGCAGTTGAAACAGCTCCTTTTTTAACGTTACCGTTAGGAGTTGCATCTTTAATAGATACTACAATCTTGTCACCAACAGAGGCATACCTTCTTTTGGTACCTCCTAAAACACGGATAGTTAAAACTTCTTTTGCTCCCGTGTTATCTGCTACTTTTAGTCTTGATTCCTGTTGTACCATAATTATTTAGCTCTTTCTAAGATTTCAACTAATCTCCAACATTTTGTTTTACTTAAAGGACGCGTTTCGCTAATTCTTACAGTATCTCCAATGTTACAGTCGTTTGTTTCGTCGTGTGCAACGTATTTCTTTGTTTTCAACACGAACTTACCGTATAACGGGTGTTTTACTTTTCTTACTTCAGCAATAACAATAGATTTATCCATTTTATTTGAAGTAACAACACCTATTCTTTCTTTTCTTAAATTTCTTTTTTCTTCCATCTTTCAGCAGAATACAATTATTGTAACTCTCTTTTAGTTAGCTCTGTAGCCAATCTTGCAACTGTTCTTCTTACACTTCTGATTTGAAGTGGGTTCTCAATTGGAGAAATAGCGTGGGCCATTTTTAGGTCAGCATATATCTTCTTAGTTTGACTAAGTTTTTCTTGCAACTCCGCTGCAGAAAGATCTTTTATTTCTGATTGTTTCATAATATAAATTTAATTATGCTTCGAAATCTCTAGCAACGACGAATTTAGTTTTTACTGGAAGCTTTTGAGCTGCAAGACGTAACGCCTCTTTTGCAACTGATAAAGGAACTCCTCCAACTTCAAACATAATTCTTCCGGGTTTAACAACGGCAGCCCAATATTCAACGGCACCTTTACCTTTACCCATACGTACCTCAAGAGGTTTCTTAGTAATTGGTTTGTCTGGAAATATTTTGATCCATAATTGTCCTTCTCTCTTCATGAAACGAGTTGCAGCAATACGCGCAGCTTCGATTTGACGAGACGTTAAGAACATTCCATCTTCATGTACAGATTTAATACCAAACATTCCATTAGAAAGTTCATGCCCTCTTTGAGAGTTACCTTTCATTTTACCTTTCTGTACCTTACGGTATTTTGTTCTTTTAGGCTGTAACATTTTTCTTTAGTTTAAAAATTTACTTTCTTTTACGAGCGTCTGGTTTTCCACCTTTATTAAAGGGTTTTCTGTCTCCTCTCGGAGAATCACCACCTTTACCACCACCAGTTCCGGATTGTTTTTTATCCATTCCTGCAAGTGGGGAAAGATCTCTCTTTCCATAAACTTCACCTTTCATGATCCATACTTTGATACCCATTCTACCGTAAGTAGTGTGAGCTTCAGCCAAAGCATAATCAATATCAGCTCTGAAAGTTGATAGAGGAATTCTACCTTCTTTGAAACCTTCTGAACGCGCCATCTCTGCACCATTCAAACGACCAGAAATCAAAACTTTGATACCTTCAGCGTTCATACGCATAGAAGCAGCAATAGCCATTTTGATTGCACGTCTGTAAGAAATACGGCTTTCGATTTGACGAGCGATGCTTGTCGCCACAAGATAAGCATCTAACTCAGGTCTTTTAATTTCAAAGATGTTGATTTGAACCTCTTTGTCAGTAACTTTCTTAAGTTCTTCTTTCAACTTGTCTACCTCTTGTCCGCCTTTTCCGATAATGATACCAGGTCTTGCAGTAGTGATAGTAACGGTTACAAGTTTCAAAGTTCTCTCGATGATTACTTTAGATACACTAGCTTTTGATAAACGAGCGTGGATATACTTTCTGATTTTATGATCTTCGGCAAGTTTATCACCGTAATCATTTCCACCATACCAGTTTGAGTCCCACCCTCTGATGATACCAAGTCTATTTCCAATTGGATTTGTCTTTTGTCCCATGCTGCTTAAGAATTGCTTTGTGTGTTATTGATAGCTCCAAGCACGATTGTTACGTGGTTAGAACGTTTTCTTATTCTGTGTGCACGACCTTGTGGAGCTGGACGAAGTCTTTTCAACATCATTCCACCATCTACTCTGATCTCCTTAACAAATAATCCAGCTTCTTCTAAATTACCTTCACTATTTTTTTGCTCCCAGTTGTTGATTGCAGATAATAATAGTTTCTCTAATTTTCTTGAAGCCTCTTTAGAACTGAATCTTAAGATGTTAAGTGCTCTTTCTACCTTCTGACCTCTTACCAAGTCCGCTACTAAGCGCATTTTTCTAGGTGAAGTAGGGCAGTTATTCAATTTTGCGAAAGCAATAGACTTATTAGCCTCTTTTCTCGCATCTGCTGTTTCTCTTTTACGAACTCCCATTGCTTCTTATTTTTTACCTTTATTTTTTGCTCCAGCATGACCTCTAAAAGATCTAGTTGGTGAAAATTCTCCTAATTTGTGACCTACCATGTTTTCTGTTACGTAAACTGGTACAAATTGACGACCGTTATGAACTGCGATAGTCTGTCCAACGAAATCCGGAGTAATCATAGAAGCTCTAGACCAAGTCTTTACTACACTATTTTTACCACTTTCTACGTTTTCCTGAACTTTCTTGTCTAACTTATAATGAACGAAAGGTCCTTTTTTTAATGAACGTGCCATATCTTATTATTTCTTTCTACGTTCTACGATATACTTGTTACTCGGGTTTTTCTTAGAACGAGTTCTATAACCTTTTGCTGGTATTCCATTTCTTGAACGTGGATGTCCACCAGAAGAACGTCCTTCTCCACCACCCATTGGGTGATCAACAGGGTTCATTGCAACAGGTCTTGTTCTAGGTCTTCTTCCTAACCATCTTGTTCTACCAGCTTTTCCTGATACAACTAATTGGTGGTCTGAATTAGAAACAGCTCCAATTGTAGCCGAACAAGTTAACAAGATCAATCTTGTTTCACCAGATGGCATTTTAATTGTAGCATATTTTCCGTCTCTTGCCATTAACTGAGCAAATGTACCAGCTGAACGAGCGATTACCGCTCCCTGACCTGGACGTAACTCAATACAAGAGATTACAGTTCCTAAAGGAATTCTGCTTAAAGGTAATGTATTACCAATTTCAGGCTGAGATTCAGGACCAGAAACTAATTTCTGACCAACTTTCAATCCGTTTTGTGCAATTACATAAGTTTTCTCTCCATCAGCATAAGCTAATAAAGCGATAAATGCAGTACGATTTGGATCATATTCGATTGATTTCACTGTAGCCGGAATTCCTTCTTTTGTACGTTTGAAATCAATAATACGATATCTCTGCTTGTGACCACCACCCGTATAACGCATGGTCATCTTTCCTTGACTATTTCTACCTCCAGAGTTTTTTATCGGCGCTATCAAAGAGCGTTCCGGCTTATCAGTTGTAATGGCGTCATAACCATTCACAACTCTAAATCGCTGACCTGGGGTAATAGGTTTTAATTTTCTTACTGACATTTTTCTATCTTAGATATTGTTGTAAAAATCAATTGTTTCTCCTTCTTGTACTTGAACAATCGCTTTCTTAATTGCATTTGTCTTTCCACTGATCAAACCACTTTTAGTGTATTTTGTAGTTCTGTCCGGTCTTACGTTCATCGTGTTAACTGAAACGATAGTTACTCCATAAGCAGCTTCAACAGCTTTCTTAATCTGAACTTTGTTTGCTTTTTTGTCAACAACGAATCCGAAGCGGTTTAAAACTTCACTTTCTTTGGTTACTTTTTCTGTTACTATAGGTCTAATTATGATACTCATATTCCTATTATTTGCTTAAATTTTCTTCGATTAACTCCAAAGAACCTTCTAAAAGCACTAAATTATTAGTGTTTAAAATAGCGTAAGTGCTTAATTCTGAGCTAGTTACGACATTAGAAGCCTTTAAATTGCGTGACGACAAATATACATTTTTATTTGACTCTCCCAACACAAATAGAGATTTTTTATTTTCTAACCCTAAAGCTTTCAAAACGTTAATGAAATTTTTAGTGTTTGGAGTTTCAAATTTAAAGTCCTCAAGAACGATAATATTTGACTCTTTTGCTTTGATTGAGAACGCTGATTTTCTTGCCAATCTTTTCAAGCTTTTATTCAATTTGAATGAATAACTTCTTGGTCTTGGTCCAAAAATTGTTCCACCACCTTTAAACAATGGATTTTTGATACTTCCCGCACGAGCTGTACCTGTTCCTTTTTGTTTTTTAATCTTACGTGTACTTCCTGTCACTTCAGCTCTTTCTTTAGCTTTGTGAGTTCCTTGTCTTTGATTAGCAAGATATTGCTTAACATCAAGGTATACAGCGTGATTGTTTGGTTCAATTGCGAATACTGAATCAGAAAGTTGAACTTTTCTTCCAGTATCTTTTCCGTTGAAATCTAATACTTTTACTTCCATTACTTCTGAATGATTACATAAGAGTTTTTATGTCCAGGAACACATCCTTTAATAACAAGTAGGTTCTTTTCAGCTACTACTTTTAAAACTCTAAGGTTTTGAACTTTTACATTGTCTCCTCCCATTCTTCCAGCCATACGCATTCCTTTGAATACTCTGGATGGATAAGAAGAAGCTCCCACAGAACCTGGCGCTCTTAAACGGTTGTGTTGACCGTGAGTTGCTTGTCCAACACCACCAAATCCGTGACGTTTAACAACCCCTTGAAAACCTTTACCTTTAGATACACCTTGTACATCTACAAATTCTCCTTCAGCAAAAATAGAAACATCAATAAGATCTCCTAATTTTTGTTCAGTTGCAAAATCTTGAAATTCAACGACTTTTTTCTTAGCAACAGTTCCAGCTTTTTTAAAGTGACCTAAAGCCGCTTTAGTGGAATGTTTCTCGTTTTTGTCATCGAAACCAAGTTGCAACGCTTCGTACCCGTCAACACCTTTGGTTCTGACTTGGGTAACAACACACGGCCCAGCCTCGATTACTGTACAAGGAATGTTTTTCCCGTTTTCGTCGAAAATACTAGTCATGCCGATTTTTTTACCAATTAACCCAGACATAAATATTAATTATTAATTACTAAAATTCCCTTCAATTTGAAAATAACAGAAATTTCCAAACAGGGAGTGCAAAAGTAGACATTAAAATTGAATATACCAAACGGTTACAAAAATTAAATCGCTCATTATCAAAATCCAAGCATCAAAGCTTCCACCAAGAACATTCTGTTAATTAAAAAAATAACGAACTGCCCCATTAGGCCTCAAAAACTTTTTTCTTAACAATTACTTAATTTAACCCATGAAAATCTTTGGCAACAGCCTAAACAAAAGACATTTCATCAAAAAGTGACAAACAAAACAAATACAATTAAAACTAAAAAAGACACTCCAATCTGAACCAAAAAATAAAAACGAAACATTGCCAACTCACTTTTCCATTTAAATATGATTGTAAAAAACTTTTTTCTTTTTTAACCTATTTAACAATTTAAAATTACTAACCTTTCCTTTATCGTAACGATCCTTCAAATTTATAAGTTCCAAAACTTCGACAGTAATTATTTATACACGCTCTTAGCATCGTAAAGAACAAAATGAATGCCTCAATCCATACCGTGTAAAGAAAACAATTACACTCTTCTCAGAACACTCTAAACAACTCCACTACAACCTTCAACAAACTACATTTACTGGTAAATTTCACAACAAAACAAAAAGACCACTTCGTTACCCGAAGTGGTCTTTTTAAAAGTTACTTATTTTAGCTAAAAGACTATTTGTCTTTTAATAATTTTTCTAAATATTCATTTTTATCTTTTTCAGCCTGAACTAATCGTTCGTATAATTTTTTATTTTCATCATAAACTTCAACTAATTTATCAAGAGGATGAAATGTACAATGATTCGTTCCAAAATTAAACGCACCGCTATTAGTTGTATCATTAAATGTGTTGAAATAATTAAACACCCCTTCTTCCGAGAAATTTTTAATAGCCTCTACAGTTACGCCCAGAGCCTTTGCTACTTCAACTAATTTTTCTTCATCAATAGTCTCGCTGTTTTCCATAATAGAAACAGCCTGCTGATTGGTCCCTAAGGCCTGCGCTAAGGCTTCTTGCTTCATGTCTTTTAGCTCACGAATACGGCTTATTTTACGCCCTATGTGATTTGGTTTTGTTGCTGTACTCATAATTCAAAGATAATAATTAAGTTCAATAATAAGTATTGGGTAAAAAATATTTAGCGTAGTATAATACGAGAGACTATCCCACGCTTTTTCAATATTATTTAAATATAATATTTTTCTTATAAATAATTTATTTTAAAGTTAAATATAAAATATAAGGCAACAACAGTAAACTAAAATCTTCTACCTATTATATATTCCAGGTTAAAACATTCGATTTATTGCATAAAAAAAGCGAGACATTACTGTCTCGCTTTCCTATATAAAATATAATCTAATTATACTTTGATCTCTACTTCGACTCCACTTGGCAATTCAAGTTTCATTAATGCATCGATAGTTTTAGATGAAGATGAATAAATATCAATCAATCTCTTGTATGACATTACTTCAAATTGCTCTCTCGCTTTTTTGTTAACGTGCGGAGAACGTAACACAGTGAAAAGTTTTTTGTGAGTTGGTAACGGAATTGGACCTGTTACAACTGCTCCAGTAGTTTTTACTGTTTTTACAATCTTTTCAGCAGACTTGTCTACCAACATGTGATCGTAAGATTTTAGTTTTATTCTGATTTTTTGACTCATTTTCTTAAGAATTAAGCGTTACCTTTTGCTTTTTTAATTACAGCTTCTGAAATATTAGAAGGTGTTTCTGCATAGTGAGAAAACTCCATTGTTGAAGTAGCTCTACCAGAAGACAATGTTCTTAATGTTGTTACATATCCAAACATTTCTGATAAAGGCACATCAGCTTTAATAGTTTTAGCACCGTTTCTGTCACCCATGTCATTTACCTGACCTCTACGACGGTTGATATCACCTACGATATCTCCCATGTTTTCTTCAGGAGTAATAACTTCCATTTTCATGATTGGCTCCAAAATAATCGCACCAGCAGCTTTAGCTACTTCTCTATAACCCATTCTAGCAGCTAATTCAAAAGAAAGAGCATCAGAATCGACAGGGTGGAAAGATCCGTCCGTCAAAGTTACTTTTAAACTATCCACCTGATAACCTGCCAATGGACCTGTTTTCATAGCTTCACGGAAACCTTTTTCTACAGAAGGGATATATTCTTTAGGAACGTTACCACCTTTTACTGCATTGATAAACTGTAATCCAACAGGAACTTTACCGTCAACTTCGTCAGCTGGCTCAAGTGTAAATACGATATCACCGAATTTACCACGACCTCCTGATTGTTTCTTATAAGTCTCTCTGTGTGTTGCAGTTCTTGTAAACGCTTCTTTATATTCAACTTGAGGCTCACCTTGGTTTACTTCAACTTTAAATTCACGTTTCATACGATCTACAAGGATATCTAAGTGAAGCTCACCCATACCTGAGATAATAGTTTGCCCTGAAGCCTCATCTGTTCTAACAGTAAATGTTGGATCCTCTTCAGCTAATTTAGCCAAAGCCATACCCATTTTATCAACGTCAGCTTTAGTTTTAGGTTCAATTGCAATACCAATTACCGGTGCAGGGAATTTCATAGACTCAAGAATGATTGGGTGTTTTTCATCACACAATGTATCTCCAGTTTTG
Organism: Flavobacterium cupreum; assembly: GCF_003996965.1. Classification (GTDB taxonomy): domain Bacteria; phylum Bacteroidota; class Bacteroidia; order Flavobacteriales; family Flavobacteriaceae; genus Flavobacterium; species Flavobacterium cupreum. The sequence goes on from NZ_QWDM01000006.1 coordinate 277,447, forward strand.
ATATCTTTAAATCCAACAGCAGCTCCAATATCTCCAGCCTCAATATATTCGATTGGATTTTGTTTGTTAGCGTGCATTTGGTAGATACGAGAAATTCTTTCTTTATTTCCTGAACGAGTGTTCAAAACATAAGAACCAGCATCTAAACGACCAGAGTAAGCACGGAAGAAAGCTAGACGACCTACGAATGGGTCAGTAGCAATTTTAAATGCCAAAGCAGCGAACGGCTCTTTTACATCTGGCTTACGCAAGATTTTAGTTTGATCTTCTTCTAACAATTCAGCATCATCAGGGTGAATTCCTTCGATACCTTCCTTGTCCATTGGAGAAGGTAAATATTTACAAACTGCATCTAACATGAACTGAACTCCTTTGTTTTTGAAAGAAGAACCAGCGATCATCGGGATGATAGCCATATCCATAGTAGCAGCTCTTAAAGCGTTGTTGATTTCTTCCTCTGTAATAGAGTTTTCATCTTCCATGAATTTCTCTAAAAGATTTTCATCATAGTCAGCAACTGCTTCAATAAGAATAGATCTGTATTCTTTAACTTCAGCTAACATATCTTCTGGAATTGGCACAATATCAAAAGTTGCCCCTTGAGTAGCATCATGCCAGATGATAGCCTGGTTTTTTACTAAATCTACAACACCTTTGAAATCATTTTCTTCACCAATTGGCAAAGTGATTGCAACAGCATTAGATTTCAACATATCACGAACTTGTTGACAAACTGCCAAAAAGTTAGATCCCTGACGGTCCATTTTGTTAACGAATCCCATACGTGGAACTCTGTACTGATCAGCAAGTCTCCAGTTAGTTTCTGATTGAGGCTCAACACCATCAACAGCACTAAACAAGAAAACCAATCCATCAAGTACACGTAAAGAACGGTTTACCTCTACAGTAAAGTCAACGTGTCCCGGAGTATCAATGATATTAAAGTGGTATGGCAATGATTCAGGCAAAACTTTACCTTGTTCAGTTGGAAAATTCCACTCACAAGTTGTTGCAGCCGAAGTAATTGTAATACCTCTTTCTTGCTCTTGAGCCATCCAGTCCATTGTTGCAGCACCATCGTGTACTTCACCAATTTTGTGTGACTTTCCAGTATAAAAAAGGATACGCTCAGTTGTTGTTGTTTTACCAGCATCAATGTGAGCAGCAATTCCGATATTTCTTGTATATTTTAAATCTCTAGCCATTTCTTACGAATTAAAATCTAAAGTGAGAGAAAGCTTTATTAGCTTCTGCCATCTTGTGAGTATCCATTCTTTTCTTAACCGCAGCACCTTCTTCTTTAGCAGCAGCTAAACATTCTGACGCTAAACGTTGTGCCATAGATTTTTCATTTCTTCTTCTGGAATAAAGTATTAACCACTTCATTGCCATAGAAATTTTTCTGTCTGGTCTAATTTGCATTGGAATTTGAAATGTAGCTCCACCCACTCTACGACTACGTACTTCTACGTGAGGCATAACGTTTGTTAAAGCATCTTTCCAAATTTCTAATGAAGATTTTTCTGAATCCTGCTTTTTAGACTCAATGATGTCAATTGCATCATAAAATACTTTGAAAGCTGTAGATTTCTTACCATCCCACATTAAGTTGTTCACAAAACGCGTTACCAATTGATCGTTAAATCTTGGATCTGGTAAAAGTGGTCTTTTCTTTGCCGCTCTTTTTCTCATGTCTTTTTTTTAATAAAAAGTTATAGGTCATCCGTTAAATGTTATGTTGTTACAGACTTCTACCAAAGTTTCAATCCCTAACCCTTAACTCCTAACCTCCAACTCTTAACGTTTTAAATTACTTTTTTGCTTCTTTTGGGCGTTTAGCACCGTACTTAGATCTTCTTTGCGTTCTTCCTGCAACTCCTGACGTGTCAAGCGCTCCACGAACGATATGATATCTAACACCTGGTAAATCTTTTACCCTTCCACCTCGCACTAATACTATCGAGTGCTCTTGTAGATTGTGTCCTTCTCCAGGGATGTAAGCATTCACTTCATTACCATTTGTCAAACGTACACGCGCAACTTTACGCATTGCAGAGTTTGGTTTTTTTGGTGTAGTAGTGTAAACACGCGTACAAACCCCTCTTCTTTGAGGACAAGAATCTAAAGCAACCGATTTACTCTTCTTAGTGATCTGAGTTCTTCCTGTTCTTACTAATTGTTGAATTGTTGGCATAATTAATACTAAAAATTTATTATGTATATTAAATTCCCGCTTTTTACGGGGTTGCAAATGTATAAAATAATTTTCAGTATACAAACGTTAATTCATTAATTTTCAATAACATTATTTATCCTTATGATTTTAGAAACAAACAATAGATATTTGCAATACATTTAATAAACCACAGTTAACACTTGAAAAAACTTTTAACCATATTGATTTTCATTACAGGAATGAGCTCCCATGCCCAGAATTTTTATCTGGAAATTAAAGGAAGCAATCAGAACGAAAGCAAAATCATAGACTCCTTACCTTATTTAACAAAACACAGCAATATAAAATCCTTATTTGATGAAACAAACAAAACATCAAAAACACTTGAAAAAAAAGGATATCTGGATAACACCATATTAGAAACCACCAAATTAAATGACACTACCTACCTGTCTGTAATTAGCCTTAAAAACAAAACAGAAAACATTCATATATATATAGGTAGAAATAATTCATTTTTTAATTCATCAGAAACACAAAAAGATACCCTAATTATCCCGTATGAAGAAGTTGAAAATAATTTAAATCAAAAAATAATTGAAGCAGAAAAACAAGGTTTTGCCTTAAGTAAAATAAAACTTGAAAATATTCAAAGAAAGAATTCGGTAATTTATGCGGACTTAAATTTTAAATCCGAAAAAAAACGTATCGTAAATTCAATTATTCTAAATTACACAGATAATAACGGGAAGGACTTTTTTCCACAAGGACATTTAAAACAATTAAAGAAAAAATACCTTAACAAGACATTCAATCAACAGATAACAAAACAATTGTACGATAACATTAATAGTTTTGAATTCATCTCTCAGACAAAATATCCTGAAATATTATTTACTACCGATTCCACAAAAATCTACACTTATATTGAAAAAAGAAGAGCCAACAATTTTGACGGTTACATCGGATTTTCAAATGACGAAAACAAAAAAGTAAACCTGAACGGATATCTTGATATTACGCTACAAAACATTCTTCATTCCGGAGAAAAATTTTCCTTGTACTGGAAAAGCGACGGGAACCAACAAAAAACATTTGACACCAAATTAGAAATTCCATACATCTTCAAAACATCCCTTGGAATAAAAGCTCAGCTAAATATATTCAAACAAGACAGTACATTTCAAAACACTAAAACCGCAATCGATCTGGGCTATTATCTTAATTATAATTCAAAAATATATCTGGGCTACCAATCGACAGAATCAAGCGACATTCAAAACACAAATAACCTTTCGATTAGCGACTACAAAAACTCCTACCTCACTTCAACTTTAGAGTATAAAAAAATTGACATTGCGAACGATCTTCTCCCTAAGAAAGCTTTTTTAAACTTTATAATGGGATACGGGAAAAGAGACACCAACAACGATCCTCAAACTGCAGAATCAAGCAAACAATTTTACACCAGCTTAAACATTTCATATAATTTTGAACTGAACGAAAAGAACTTTATTAACATAAATTCACAAAATTTTTATTTAAAAAGTAAAAATTACATTTCCAACGAATTGCAGCGTTTCGGCGGTATAAATTCAATAAGAGGCTTTTTAGAAAATAGTTTACAGTCAAATTTCAATTCCTTAATTCTTACAGAATACAGATATATTGTCTCTAAAAACTTATTCGTTCATTCTGTCACAGATTACGGCTTATACCAAGACCTCACAGGTGCTTTGAATAAAAATAAAATTAAAAAATTAATAGGAATCGGAGTCGGGACAGCCATTCAGACCAAAAACGGTTTATTAAAAATAATCCTAACAAACGGAGGAGAAAACATTAAAGACCTTGAATTATATAACACTATCATAAACATATGTTATAATGTTAAATTTTAAGCTTTATCAAAAAAAGATTTTTATTTATTAGGAAAGTTAACAAATTATTAAGAGTTTTGCGATACTAATTCAAAATATTTAAAAATGAAACTAAAGTTCAATGGATTCTTAGTGCTTTTATTAGTACTAGTGGCGCAACTAACTTTCGCGCAAGAAAGATCTGTTTCAGGGATGGTTTCTGATAATACAGGTATGCCTTTGCCAGGTGTAAGTGTATTGATCAAAGGAACAAAAACTGGAACGCAAACTGATTTTGATGGTAAATTCTCCATTAAAGCATCAACAAGCCAAGTTTTGGTATTTAGCTACATTGGGATGAAATCTCAGGAAGTAGCTGCAAGTTCATCAGTAATCAATGTAAAATTAGGTGCTGATGCAAATGAACTTGAAGCAGTTGTTGTAACAACAGCTTTAGGTATTAAAAGAGAGAAAAAATCTCTTGGTTACTCTGCTCAATCAGTATCAGCAGAACAAGTAGGAACAGTTCCAACAGGAAACTTCGTAAATAACTTATCTGGAAAAGTTGCTGGTCTTAGTGTAACTCAGGGTACTAACTTTGGAGGATCTACAAACGTTGTTCTTAGAGGTTTCAAATCTTTATTAGGAGACAACCAGGCATTATTCGTAGTTGATGGTGTGCCAATTTTGAACAATAACGTAAACAGTTTGGATCAAAAAAGTGGTAGAGGTGGTTACGATTATGGTAACGCTGCATCTGATATCAACCCAAATAACATTGCTGAGATCAACGTATTAAAAGGTGCTGCTGCAACAGCTCTTTACGGATCAAGAGCACAAAATGGTGCGATCATTATTACAACTAAAAAAGGAAAAGCCAGAAATGACATGGCTGTAGAATTTTCATCTTCTTACACTATGGGTACAGTAGATAAAAAAACTTTCCCAGAATATCAAACAGAATATGGTCAAGGATATTTCGGACAAAGATTTTCAACTTATCTAGGACAGCCAAGAGCAAGAACTGGAGATGATGCATCTTACGGACCGAAATATGATGGTTCATTAGTATACCAATACAATTCATTCATACCAGGTTCATCTACTTTTGGACAAAGAACTCCATGGGTTGCTGCAAAAAATGGTCCGATTGAATTTTTTGACACTGCAACATCAACTGTAAACAACATCGCTTTAAGCGGTGGTAGCGATAAAGCAACTTACAGATTAACTTATGCTAACACAAACAGTTCTGACATTTTACCAAATTCTTTATTAAGCAAGAATAACTTTAATGCTTCAGCTACTTATAAATTTAGCGACAAATTAAGCTCTACGTTTAATGCAACTTATGTAGCTCAAAACACTCGTAACAGAAATACAACTGGTTACGGAGGAAATCAAATTGCTGGTTTCAGACAATGGTGGGCAAACAACGTTGATCTTAACGATCAAAAAGATTTCTACAACATGAGCCACCAAAACTATACTTGGAACATGGCAAGTGCTACGAATATCTCTCCTGCATACTGGGATAACCCTTATTTCGGAAGATACCAAAACTACAACAACGATAGCAGAAAAAGATTTGCTGCAAATGCAAGTGTAACTTATGATGTATCTAAAAGTTTAAGTTTCACAGGTAGAATGGGTACTGATGGTTTCACTATGAAAACTGAAGACAGAATCGCTGCAGGATCAGTTCCGGCAACTTTGGGATCTAACGCAAATCTTGCAAATTTACCTGCACAACCATCTGGTTATGCTTTAGACATCTATGATTACAGCGAACAAAATTATGATTTCCTTGCAACTTACAAGAGAGATTTAGCTGAAGAATTAAACCTTAACGTTATTCTTGGTTCAAACTACAACGTACAAAGCAAATTCTCTAATCAACAAATGACATCAGGAGGATTATATGTTCCTGGATTGTATACTATTTCTAACTCTGTATCAGCTCCGGCTTTACCTAGAATCGTAGATACAAGAAAAGAAGTACTTGGTTTATTCGCACAAGCAACTTTAGGTTACAAAGGAACATACTATTTAGAAGGTTCTGTAAGAAGAGATGAATCATCTGCTTTACCTGTAGACAACAATGCATATTGGTATTCTGCAGTTTCTGGAAGTGTTATCTTCTCAAACTGGTTAAAAGATGTTGAATTCATCAATTTTGGTAAATTCAGAGCAGCTTACGCTCAGGTAGGTTCTGATACAGATCCTAACCAATTACAAGATTTTTACACTGCAAGAACTCCATTTGGAACAGCAGTTTACTCTTATAACACTACTGCAAAAAATGCAAACTTAAAACCACAACAATTAGACAACGTCGAGTTAGGTTTGAACATGCAATTTGCAAAAAACAGAGTTGGATTTGATGTTGCCTGGTTCCAAAACAAAGCTTACGATCAAATTTTACCATTACCTGTATCTACATCTACCGGATCAGCATTCAACACTGTTAACGCTGGTACATTGACAACAAAAGGATTTGAGGTTACACTTAATGCTACACCTTTTAAAACAGCAAATTTTGCATGGGATATCAATGTAAACTGGTCTAATCCTAATACGAAAGTTACAGAATTGGCTCCGGGTATCGAGAACATCAACATTAACTCACTTCAGGGTGGTGTTAGTATCAATGCTCCTCTTAACCAGGATTACGGTCAAATTTGGGGAACAACTTATGTACTTGATGCTTCTGGAAACAGAATTATCGGAGACAATGGTGCTTACGTAGTTTCTACTACTACTGACAACAAACTTGGAACATACCAAGCTGACTGGGCTGGTGGTATCAACAACAAATTCACTTACAAAAACCTTTCTTTCAGTTTCTTAATTGATGTGAAAAAAGGAGGAAGTGTTTTCTCACTTGATCAATACTACGGTTACGGAACAGGTATCTATGCTAATTCAGTTGGAAACAATGATTTAGGAAACCCAATAAGAAATACATTAGCTAATGGTGGTGGTGAAATTCTACAAGGTGTTATGGCAAATCCTGCTTACACTCCAGGAGGAACTCAACCACAATACATCACTAACACTACAAGATTAGACAGATCTCAATCAAGCCAGGTTTTCGGTACAGATCCACCTGCTGCTGCATTTGTTTACGATGCAGGATTTGTAAAATTAAGAGAAGTTGTTTTCACATACAATCTTCCTGAAAGTATCTTAGGAAAATCTGTTAAAGGAGCTTCATTTAGCTTAATAGGTAATAATCTTTGGATCATTGACAAAAGTTTACCATACTCTGATCCAGAAGCTGGATTGTCTTCAGGTAACACATCAGGATACCAATCAGGACCTATGCCGACAACAAGAAATATTTCTTTTAATGTCAAAGTTAATTTTTAAAAAAAATAAAAATGAAAAAAATCATAGCAATATTAACAATAGGATTGTCTTTGACAGCTTGTGTTAATGAAGATATAAATACGGATCCAAACAGTGCGTACACTGTTGTTCCTGGATCGTTAATTAATTACGCACAAAAAGAATTAAGCGATTACCTGAATACACCAAGCGTAAACGAAAATAACTTTAGGCTTACCATGCAGTATTGGCAAGAAACAACGTACGTAAACGAAAGTAATTATGACTTTACAAACAGAAATGTTTCTAATCAGATCTATACTGACAATTATGTAAATGTATTAAACAACCTTGGTAAAGCTAAAGATGCAATTAATGCGTATGCACCGACTGCAACTGAAGTAGCAGGATGGCCAAAAAACAAAAAGAATCAATTAGCAATAATTGATATCATTCAGGTATACACTTACCAACGTTTAGTGGATACTTTTGGTAACGTTCCTTATACTCAGGCAGCAAACCTTACTGCTTTTCCTTTGCCAGCATACGACGACGGAGCTACAATTTATGTGGATTTAATTGCCAGAATCAATGCAGACATCGCTAATTTAGATGCAAGCGCAACTGGATTTCAATCTTTCAGTGATGGTGACCAATACTACCATGGAGATATCGCAAAATGGACTGTATTTGCTAACTCTCTAAAATTAAAACTTGGAATCGGAATCGCAGATTCTAATCCTACTTTGGCACAAACAACAGCACTTTCTGCTATTGCGGCCGGAGTGATGACTAATCCTGCAGATAACGGTCAATTCCAATACTTAGCAGCATCTCCGAATTACAATCCGTTATACGAAAATTTAGCGGCTAGTGGTAGAGAAGATTATATTGCTGGTAAAACATTAATTGAGTTCATGAAGACTTCAGCTGATCCAAGACTTGACGATTATTATGACGAAGTACCTGCTGGTGGTTATATTGGTCAGACAATTGGTGAAGGTGGTGAATTTGCAGAATTTTCACATATTGGTGAATTTGCTTACACTCCTACAACTCCAGGTGTGATCTTAAACTATACAGAAGTTGCTTTCTATATCGCAGAAGCTAATGCTCGTTGGAATCCAGCTGCTGCTGCAACTGCTTACAACACAGCTGTAACTGCTTCTATCGTAGAATGGGGTGGTACTCCGGCTGAAGCTGTAACTTACCTTGCAACTCATCCTTATGATGCAGTTAACTGGAAAAAATCAATTGGAGAGCAAGCTTGGGTAGCTATGTTTAACCAAGCCTTAACTTCCTGGAATTTCTGGAGAAGATTAGACTTCCCTGTATTAACAGCTCCTGCTACTGCTATTATCAATGCTGGTGGTAAAGTTCCTGTAAGAATGGCATACCCAGTATTAGAGCAACAAGTTAACAGCTCAAACTGGAAAGCTGCATCTACAGCTATCGGTGGAGATTTATTGACTACAAAATTATTCTGGGATAAATTCTAATTTATTCTCAAATAAACATATTAAAACCACTCTGTTCATTCAGAGTGGTTTTTTTTTATATAAACATTATGCCTATATTTGCCCCATGGAAAAAGAACATCAAATATTTGGAATTAGAGCCATTATAGAAGCAATTCAGGCAGGTAAAGAAGTAGATAAAGTATTCATACAAAAAGAAATTTCGGGTGAGTTAATGAAAGACCTGATGAAGGTGATGAAACGCGCCAACATCAATTTCTCTTATGTTCCTGTAGAAAAACTAAACAGATTAACACCAAATAATCACCAGGGCGCTGTAGCCACAATATCACCTATTGGTTTTATTGACTTAGAGCATCTTGTTGAATCTACTATTGAATCCGGTGCAAAACCTTTGTTTCTAATATTGGATCAAATCTCTGATGCCCGAAATTTTGGTGCTATTATCCGTACTGCTGAATGTACTGGCGTAAACGGAATTATTGTTCAAAAAGCCGGATCTGCTCCTGTAAACGGAGACACTGTAAAAACATCAGCGGGTGCAGTTTTTAATGTTCCCATTTGTAAAGTGGAGCATATTAAAGATGCTATATTCTATCTTCAGGGCTCCGGAATTAAAACTGTTGCTGCTACCGAAAAAACAGAGCACAACATTTACGATTTATCACTGAATGAACCAGTAGCGATAATAATGGGATCTGAAGATCGCGGAATAAACCCTTCGGTACTTAAAATCGTAGATGAGAAGGCAAAACTTCCAATGTTTGGAACGATAGGTTCTTTAAATGTATCAGTTGCCTGCGGAGCTTTTCTATACGAAGCTGTCCGCCAAAGAAGTTAATACTAAAGTTTAGATTGGTAATGAATCATTTTAATTAACTGAATGCTTCCTGACTCAACCTTAAAATGATTAATAAAATATATACTTATCCATAATAGTTTTGCAAATGACTGTTATGGATATTTTTTTTACTGCACGTTATAAAAGCTCCTATCCTACCCTGCTATTCATTTAGATCCGATTCTTCACTTTTTCGAATCGTGTAATTTACTAAAACATTTGAATTAAAATAAGTAATTACATCTTCTGCTTCCTCTTCCGGAATCTCCGTATTGACAAAATTGCCTTCTGCATCAAAGTGTTTCATAAAAGGATCGGCTTCCGGATTAAAATCTGGTTTTTGCCACTCGTAAACAATCGGCTTGGCATAATCAGGAGTTTTATAAAAAAGAGTAAGCGCAAAACCGGTTAAAAAGCCAGCGAGATGTCCTTCCCAGGAAATTGTATTATCAATATCCGGAAAAACATACCAGATCATGCCACCGTAAAGCAGCACCACGGAAAAAGAGAGGGCTACTAATCTGTAATATCTGGTTTGTATTCCTTTAAAAAAGATAAAACTTACCAATACATAAATTAATCCACTGGCTCCAATATGATAATTTTCCCTGCCGATAATCCAGGTAATCAAACCGGAAAATAAAATCCCGTAACCCAGAACCGCATAAACCTGTTTGGGATAAAAAAACTGCATCGCAGCCAACAATACGAACAAAGGAATAGAGTTATTATACAAATGACCCAGATTTTCATGAATGAAAGGGCTAAACAAAACCCCCTGCAGACCTGAAATATCCCGGGGATAAATTCCGTTTTGGTAAAAATCAAAATCGAAGCGAATCTGAAACCAGTACACTATCCAAAGAAAAAGCACAAAAAATACCGGAAGTCCGATAACAGCATTTGAAAACTTAAAATGATCGTCATTCATAATTCCAATAATAGGTTCACGGATTAAATATCAAAAAACTATCCAAATATAATTTACTGATAATTTGTCAGCTAACCGAAAATATTCTTAAATCCTTTTTTTAGCCCTGATGGAAGCGGCATCCTTTTTCTGGCTTCTTTAGCCAGGAAAAGATATAGCGAACAGCAGGAAATAGCTCCTCAAAATAACAAAATTAAATTGAAAACCGTAATTTTACAAAATGGAAGCACCGTTAGCAGAGCGAATTCGCCCACAAAAATTAGAAGATTATATTAGTCAGCACCATTTGGTTGGCCCAAACGGTTCGTTGACGCAACAGATATCCAAGGGAATTATACCTTCATTAATTTTTTGGGGGCCTCCCGGAACCGGAAAAACCACATTGGCCCAAATTATTGCGCAGGAATCAAAACGTCCTTTTTACATCTTGAGTGCCATAAATTCCGGAGTAAAAGATATTCGTGATGTCATTGAAAAAGCAAAACAAAGCGGAGGACTGTTTACTGCCAGAAACCCGATTTTGTTTATCGATGAGATTCACCGATTTAGCAAGTCGCAACAAGATTCCCTTTTGGCAGCCGTGGAGAAAGGCTGGATCACTTTAATTGGTGCTACAACCGAAAATCCAAGCTTTGAAGTTATACCTGCCCTACTATCCCGCTGTCAGGTTTATATACTGAATGCTTTCAGTAAAAATGACCTTGAAGCCCTTTTGCAGCGGGCAATGAAAACTGACACTGAATTGGCTTCAAAAAACATAGTCCTGAAAGAAACCGAGGCTTTGTTAAGACTTTCTGGCGGAGATGGCAGAAAACTTCTTAATATTTTCGAACTGGTGGTGAATGCATCTCCGGACGGAGAAATAGTTATTACCAATGACCGTGTATTTGAGCTGGTGCAGCAAAATACCGTTTTGTATGACAAAACCGGAGAGCAGCATTACGATATTGTTTCTGCCTTTATAAAATCAATCAGGGGAAGTGATCCGAATGGAGCTGTGTATTGGCTGGCCAGAATGATTGAAGGCGGTGAAGATGTAAAATTTATTGCGCGAAGAATGCTGATCTTATCGAGTGAAGACATCGGAAATGCGAATCCTACGGCTTTTATCATGGCTAATAACACCTTTCAGGCGGTCTCCACTATTGGTTATCCCGAAAGCCGGATTATATTGAGTCAGTGCGCTATTTATTTAGCCACTTCCCCCAAAAGCAATGCCTCGTATATGGCGATTGGAAATGCACAGCAACTGGTGAAACAAACCGGGGATTTACCGGTTCCGATTCATCTGCGAAATGCACCAACTAAATTGATGAAAGAACTCGGCTATGGTGAAGATTACAAATATTCCCATGATTATGCCAACAATTTTGCAGACCAGGAGTTTTTGCCAGATGCGATAAAAGAAACGGTTCTTTATAATCCGGGAAGCAATTCCAGAGAGAACAGCAACCGCGAATTTCTAAAGAACCGCTGGAAAGACAAATATGGTTATTAAACCGTATTTTATATTTTAGAATTTAACGGATACTTTTTCAGATACCATTTTATCGTTTTGGTAATATTCAAAAAACCACTGATTATCTTTAGCATTTAAGGTACCCTGAATACCATCTTTAATTGCTATGAATGAATCTGCACGGGAAGTTTTAAGCAATTTCATTACTACTTTTGGCGTTTTATCAATTAATTGATATCCGTTTTCTGTCGGCTGTGCATAAAGTAAATTCGGATCTGAAGTATCTGCAACCGGAGCAGCAACAACAGTAGTAGTCGCTACAGCAGGAACTGAAGCAGCGGCATTAGAAATCTTAGCCGGAGCTGATGTTGCAACAGCTTTCCCGTTATAGGCATAATGCAAAGCATTTACAGATAAAAATGCCTGTTCAAGAGCTTCTCTGTAAGCAATTTCGTAATCTTTCTCTTTGCTTTTTCCAATTTCAGAAGTGTAAACCACTTTTCCGTAGCAGTCTTTAAATTCAGCAAAAAGTTTAGTTACTAAAAATCCGCTTTCTCTTTTTACGTCAATGTATAAAAGCTGACAACGATCGTTATATTCAGCGGGGATTTCTTCATTTACATAAAAGGCTTTAAAACCGGCCTTCACTAAATTCGATTTAGTGCTTGTGGCTAATCTGTATTGATTATCGGTTTTAAGAAAGTCATATTTCAACGGAATAATGACCGCTTTATAATCGTTTACAGATTGCGAAAATCCAATAACTGAAACTAAAAGTGCCATCAACAAAAATTTAATTTTCATAATTATAAATATTTTTTAAGTTCTAATAAGTGATTTATTTGTTTAATATTTTCCGGTGCCTCAATTTTCTTGTCATTAAAGAAGATCGCATCTAAACCAGCGTTTAAAGCACCATTTACATCTGCATCAAGGCAATCTCCAATCATAACGCAGTTTTCTTTTGAAGCTTTGGCTAAATTTACCGCATAATCAAAGATAATACTATTTGGCTTTTTTACACCTGCCAGCTCCGAATTTGTTATAGTAGCAAAATAGCCCGAAAGTTGGGCATTATTAATTTTTTTTTCCTGAACTCCGGCAAAACCATTTGTGATAATATGCAATTTGTATTTTGGTTTCAAATATTCCAAAACCTCAATTGCCCCGTCAAAAAGATGGTTATTATCTGTTAGAAGTTCAATATAATCATTTGCAATCGCATCAATATCGGGATCCGAAATCTGATGGTTCAATGCATCAAAGGAGAATTTCAGCCGGTTATAACGCAACTCCTGATGGGTAATTTTATCATGTTGATATAATTTCCAGCAGGCCTGATTGATGGGCATGTACTTCTCTATAAAATCAGCTGTTATTATGTGCGGGTAATTCGCTTTAAAAATGCGATCGAAAGCCATCTCTGAATTTTTATCAAAATCCCAAAGTGTATGATCTAAATCGAAAAAGATATCGGTAATCGTAGTACTCATATATTAAAAAATTCCTTCATCTACAAAACTATAATATTTTGTTTCAGTAATAATCAAATGGTCTAAAACTTTAACATCTAGGCTATCCCCCGCCCATTTTAGTTTCTTTGTAATTTTTATATCGGCATCGCTAGGCTTTAATGCTCCTGAAGGATGATTGTGACACAAAATCAAGCTTGTAGCATTAATTTCTAGAGCCAATTTAAAAACTAAACGGACATCGACAATTGTTCCTGAGATTCCTCCTTTACTTAGTTGAGATTTAGAAATTACTTTATTCGAATTATTCAGAAAAAGTACCCAGAATTCTTCATGCGGCAATTCGCCAATTAGGGGCTGCATAATGTCGAAAACCATTTTACTGGATGTAATTTTAGTTAATTCGACAGTATCTTCAGCTCTTCTGCGACGCCCCAGTTCTAAGGCTGCTATAATCATTATTGCTTTGGCCTGCCCAATTCCTTTGAAATTTATTAATTCTGAAACCGACATCTTACCAAGTGTATTAAGACTATCGGCACTAGCCAAAATTCTTTTACTCAAACAAACAGCGGACTCGTTTCTGCTCCCGGATCCAATCAAAATCGCAATTAACTCAGCGTTACTTAAAACACTTTTACCTTTTGACATTAATTTTTCTCGCGGTTTGTCTTCCTCTGACCATTTTGTAATAGGAAAATATTGGGCCTCCATGAATACTGAATTAAATTATTTCTTATCCCGCTAAACTAATAAAAAAAATAAGAAAATTCATTCATTAAAAATATTAATTATTATTTTTATTATCCTTAATTTTAAATCAAAAAGATGAAACAGATTTATATTCTCTTGTTCGTGGTCTTATCATATTCCTGCCATCAGAAAGAAAAAGAACCACTTGCACCTTTCACAACCAACACAACCACAAAAACATTTGAAGAAAGATTATCTGATGCTGCCATCTCTGTAATCGACCCGACAATAGATTATGATTCTGCTTATTTTTCGATAGCTTATCCTAACGGTGATGTGCCTGCAAACAAAGGTGTTTGTACAGATGTAATCATCCGATCTTACAGAAAGTTAGGGATTGATTTACAAAAAGAAGTCCATGAAGATATGATAGCCAATTTTTCAGAATATCCCAATCTGGAAAAGTGGGGAATGACAAAAACAGATACCAACATCGACCACAGAAGAGTACCAAACTTAGAAGTTTTCTTTGAAAGAAAAGGTAAAAAACTTACTGTAAACCAAGATCCTGCCACTTATAAAACCGGAGAAATAGTAACGTGGATGATCAACGGAAAACTTCCTCACATCGGAATCGTCACCAACAAAAAATCAAAAGACGGAAAACGAAATCTAATTGTACACAATGTTGGCGGAGGCCAGGTTCTGGAAGATTGTTTGTTTGAATACGAAATTACAGGGCACTACCGTTATTGGAAATAAAATTCCAAAGCTTAAATTCCAAATTCCAATGAAAATAAAAAAAGCCAATCACAAAACTGCAATTGGCCATTATCTCATTTTCAAATTATCTAATTCTCTAATTAATAAGAGCTTTTACATCATCAAAATTTAATCCTCCGTAATTCCCTGAACTCATTAAAAGCAAAGCGGAATTTTCCAGATTTAAATTAAAAAGATATTCTTTGAATTCAATAGGATTTGTATAAATGATCAGGTCTTTTCTATTAAAAGAAGTTGCAATTTGGTCATAAGTCACTTCTTCAAGTTGTTTGATTTTTACCGCATCCGGTGAGTAGAATACTACCGCGACATCGGCATACTCCAGAGCGCCTTCGTATTCTTTTAAGAATTCAGCATTTAAGCTGCTGTACGTGTGCAATTCCAGACAAGCTACTAAAGTTCTGTTTGGATATTGTTCTTTTACGGCTTTAGTCGTAGCAGCTACTTTACTTGGTGAATGTGCAAAATCTTTATAGGCTACCTTACCTTTTCCTTCTGCAATTTTTTCCAGACGTTTGGAAGCTCCTTTAAAACTGGCAATTGCTTCATAAAAGTCAGCTTCATCAACTCCCATATTCTGGCAGATCCATTTGGCTCCGGCTAAATTGTTTAAGTTATGTGCTCCGAAAACTTCGATCGGCATGTCCCCTTCCGGTGTTTTTAGTAACGTAACTCCATCACTAACGGTATATTCCGGTGTATGATACGCTAGTTTACGAATTGGGTTTGTAGCCGCTTCTGAAACTCGTTTTACCTCCGGGTCATTTTCGTTGTATACTAAAATGCCTCCGTTAGTAATTTTCCCAATGAAAATTTCGAATTGCTCAACGTAATTTTCATAGGTTGGAAAAACATTAATATGATCCCAGGCAATTCCGGAAATCAGTGCAATATTGGGTTGGTATAAATGAAATTTTGGTCTTCTGTCAATCGGGGACGATAAATATTCGTCTCCTTCCAAAACGATAAAATCGTTCTCTTCTGTCAGGTGTACCATCGTATCAAATCCTTCCAGTTGCGCTCCAACCATATAATCAACTGCAATATTATGGTAATGCATAACATGCAAAATCATCGAAGTAATGGTCGTTTTACCGTGAGAGCCGCCAATAACGACACGGGTTTTATTTTTGGATTGTTCGTATAAAAATTCCGGATACGAATATATTTTCAATCCTAAATCTTGTGCCTTGAGTAATTCAGGGTTATCTGCTTTTGCGTGCATTCCTAAAATGATCGCATCGATATCAGAAGTTATTTTTTCGGGAAACCAGCCTAATTCAGCAGGAAGGATTCCTTTTTTTTCCAATCTTGATTTTGAGGGTTCAAAAATAGCATCGTCACTTCCTGTAACCTGATATCCTTTGTTATGCAATGCTAATGCCAGATTGTGCATAGCACTTCCGCCAATGGCGATGAAATGTGTTTTCATTTAAAATTCCAATTTTTAAGTTCCAAATTCCAATAAATAGCTGAAATTTAGTTGTTGAGATTTAATTATTATGACTCAAACTTTTGCTTTAATTCCCTGGCTTTTTTAGGGTCTTTTAATTTGTTCAAATATAAATTATATAATTTTTGAAATGTGGTTTTTGATTTACCAATTTCATTCGCTTTGATATAATATTTTTCAGCCGAACTAAATCTCTTAAAATATTCTTCAATTTTTCCTCTTGACAAGTAACCATCAACCGGAGATAACTGCATTAATTCGTTTGAATATGAAATTGCCTTTGACTCGCTTCCTCCAAAAATCCCCGGCAGATGAAGATAATATTCCACTAATCCCCAACGCGCCTGAATATGTTTCGGATTTAATTCGATCGCTTTTTCGAATGATTCCCGAACTTCGGTTGCCAGTGCTAAAGCCTTAAATTTATTTACTTCTGAGGCTCTCATTCCTAAAGCGCCACCGTATTTAAAATAATAATTGGCTTCTGCGGGTTTTAGCTCTTTTAGTTTTTTATAATACCCGACAGCTTTTTCCCATAATTTATCATGCGAGGCAATGTCGCCCAAATATTCAATTGTTTTTAGATCTGAGGGTTTGGTTTTCAGCACCTCTTCGAAAGCTACTTTTGCTTCTTCAAATTTTTTTGCATGAAAAAACTTTTCCCCTTTCTCAAAATTAGATTGCGACCATATTAGTAATGGCATAAACAATAAGACGAATAGTAGCTGTTTCATATTTCAAAAATAGCGAAATATAACATCAGTAATTTGCATTTAAAGATAAATTAGTAATTTGTACGAAATTATTTGAAGATCCTCCCAACTTTTTATTTACAATTGTCCTCTTTAGATTAAAACTATCTTATGAAAAATATATTATTTGCATTCTTCTTGTTTTCTACAGCATTGTTTGCGCAACAGATTGACAAAAAATGGGATAAAGTCATAGCCTTTGAAAACGAAGGAAAAATAAAATCAGCCAATAAGATTGTTGAAAAAATATACAAAAAAGCAATCTCAGATAAAGAAGAAGTGCAAATGATAAAATGTTTTTTTTATCAATCTAAATATTTGCAGGTTGTTGATGAGAATGCCCAAACCAAAATTTTAAATAATTTAAAAACGGATATTAATCGCGTTTCGGTTCCTTCAAAGGCTATTTTAACATTGGTATATGCGAAATGTTTACAAAATTATTCTGACTACTACGAACCTTATGCTGTTGTAGATAGTGCGGCGGCAGTAGTTGATGATTATGTTGCATTAATAGATTCGGCTGCTGCGACTATAGACACTTCTCAAGTAGATGGAATTTCCAAAACAAACGATGTTAAGCTTGAATTTACAACTGAAAATGAGATAATCGCTCTTTTCGCAAAAACATTAGAAAACGAAAACATTTTAAAAGCTACTCCTTTAACAAATTATCAGTCCATATTTGAATTTCTAACTTTAGAAAAACTAAAAAGCGAAAGTCTATATGATTATTTATTAAAAGAAAACATCACGTTTTTCACTGAAAAGATAAAAGAATGGCAAATTGAAAAAAGCATTTTCTTAACTCATAAAGAGCAGCTATTAGCAGATTCTGATGTTTTTATAAAACTAAGTTTAGATTTTATAAAAGATGAAAACGTAAAAAAAGTGCTGTCTTTATATCAAAAACAGGAAGCGAATCATCCTACTTTAGAAAATCAGTTTGAGCGGGCACAATTTTGCAATGCCTACCTGTTACAGTCAGACGATGACTTTATGAAGTATTTAAATGAACTTCAAAGCAAATCTAAAGGGGAGATTTTATCTCAGAAAATAAAATTCGAAATAGCCCGCATACTTCTAAAACAAGCTTCAAAAGAAACATATCCAAAGAACAATATTGAGGCAGTTGTCTTATTTGATGAAATTATAAAAATTAATAACCAGTCAAATGCCTCGAAATCGGCTTTAGCTCAAAAACAAGAACTTCTTTCAAAAACATTATCCGTTAAGCTTCAAAAATATACGTACAATAATGAAAATACACGAGCTCTGATTGAATACAAAAACGTAAACTATCTAACCATTTCGTTCTTCAAAATTCCTCAAAAGAAAGTACAAGAATTCAAAAAAGACCGTCAATTATTAGATAGTTTAGCTCCTGTAATTATTAAAAATCAAAGTAAAATTGCCTATCAAAGATATGAGTTCCAAAATAGGCAAGACTATTTTGAGTACAGTACAGAAGTGCTTTTGCCGCATTTAGAAACAGGAAATTATTTGGTTTATTTTGAAAGTGATTCCGATTCAAAAGACGGAAAAGCATATGATTTTGAAATCATCACTGTTTCAAACCTCACTGTCCTTGCTAACCAAAAAAACGATACTGAAAATTATCAGGTTTTAGATCGAAAAACAGGAAAGCCTATAGAAAATGCAAGTATCAAATCAGCAACCTTTACGCTTAAAACAGATTCAAAAGGACTAGCCACTTATAAAAAAATTAACAATAATTATAATTATGAAACTATCGAAATTTCAACACAAAATGATAGTATTTTAATTGATAAGGATTACATTAGTTATAGTAATGAATATAACGAATCTGACAATACCAAAACAAACGCTAAAGTTGAATTTTACTTAGATCGGGCTATTTACCGTCCGGGACAAAACGTTTATTATAAAGGAATTGCAATTCAAAAAACTAAAAACAAAACAAGCATCATTGCCAATACTACATTTAAGCTTATTGTAAACGACGCGAACTATCAACTAATTAAAGAAATTGAAGTAACTACGAATGAATTTGGTTCATTTTCCGGCGAGTTTATTTTACCAAAAAGTGGTCTAACGGGACAATATGGCCTCACTGCATCCAGACCGGAAGACTATAAGAAAAATGAGGCGTACTTTAAAAATCAAGTCCAGTCTCGATTTTGGGAAAATGCAAATTTTGAAAATTCCCGAATTTCTTTCAATGTTGAAGAATACAAACGTCCTAAATTTGAAGTAAGATTTGATCCTAAAAACAAAAGTTTTCAAGTTAATCAGTCCATTAAAGTAAAAGGAAATGCCCAAGCATTTGCGGGAAGTAATATTTCTGATGCAAAAGTAACCTACACAGTTACCCGATATACGAGCTACTTTCGAAATTATTACGGAAATGAAGAAAACGAGGTTTTAACCTTTGGCGAAACTAAAACAGATGCCTCAGGAAAATTCAGTATCGACTTTATCGCTTTACCGTCAAAAAACAGTAAAAAAGAGCAACTACCAGTCTTTAATTATAAAATATTTGCAACGATTACAGACCTTAATGGCGAAACACATTCAGCAGAAACTACTATAAAAGTAGGTTTTCATGATTTGATTATTAATGCCAGTTTACCAAATGAAATTGAAACCAAAGACAAAAACGAAATCAACTTATCGAGTACAAATTTAAACGGAGAATTTTTAGCAGCCAAGGGCGAAATCACACTCTATTTTGTAAAACCATTATCGAATAAATTTAAAAACCGTATTTGGGAAAAACCGGAGATTCAAACTATCGCGCCGGCAGATTTTGAAAAATTATTTCCTTATGAAATATCTGAAAACGAAACTAAACATGTTCCAAATGAAATACTATTATACTCTAAAAAAACAGACACTCAAAAAGACAAAAAAATAGTATTGGATTTTATATCCAATTATAAATCCGGTACCTATAAAATTGTTTTTTCTGCCAAAGACAGTTTTAATAACCCCATTGAATCTGTTTCAAACTTTAAACTCATTCAAAGCAAGGACAAATTCGATCCGAGCAAATTATTTACGGTACAACAAATCAATGAAAACCCTAAAAAAGATGGTTATGTACTTGTAAAATTATCTTCTGTTATTCCTGAACTTTATATTACAGCGAATGGAAATTACGATAGCAAAATATATTTTGAAGATACTTTTCATTTACAAAACAACGAAGCTACAATCAAAATTCCGTTGAAAAATGAATTTGAAAAAAGCATTAAATTAGGTTTCGAAAGTGTTTTTGAAAATGACACTTTTACGGAGGAAATCAATGTAATACTTAAAAATGAAGAAACAAAATTAGAGTGGACAGTTGAAAGTTTCAGGAATAAAATACAACCCGGAACCAGTGAAAACTGGTCGTTCAAATTAAGCGCATTCAACACACAAGCCGAAGCTGAAGTTTTAGCCTCCATGTATGACAGTTCCTTAGATCAGTTTTCTGAGAAGGAATGGGAAACCTTACAATTTAACCGATACAATTACAACGGAACTAATTTCAAAGAAAGATTAGGTTTTGATGTTACGTACGCTTCATTGCAAAATTTAAATACAGTTTTGCCTCTTACAGCTTTTCGTAATGAAGAAACACGACTAAAATGGTTTGGATTTGACATTAATAGTAGTCGATATGGCGATTCACTTGGCCTGACTATAGTGGAGCTTAAAGATAAAAAGGTCGGCAGTGAAACTATTAAAGGTGATGCTGACGCCGTTTTAACTATCGATGAACCTGTTGGAGCTGCAGCTGCTAATATCCTTTCTGACTCCCAACCACCTCTGCCTAAAGTAGATCAGGTAAAATTTATGAAACCTGTATATTTCCAAACCAATAAAGTCAAGTTTATTCCCGGAAAAAAAATAATAACAGGCTTGACATCTCTGGTTATAAATCAATCGACCTTATATGTAATTGACGGAGAAATTTCAACTGAGGATATCGCGAGTAACTTAAATCCAGATGAAATTCTTTCTATGGATATTTTAAGCCCGGACAAAGCCACAGCCCTCTACGGAAGCAGAGGCGCCAACGGAGTCATAATTATCACGACCAAAAAGGCCCTGGAAGAACTTACTCAGGTAAAAGCCCGAAAAAATCTGTCTGAAACCGCTTTCTTTTTACCGAATTTAAAAACAGATGCTAAAGGAAAAGTCAGTTTCAACTTTACTTCCCCGGAAGCTTTAACCGCCTGGAAACTTCGTTTACTGGCACACAATAAAGATGCGGTTTCGGGTTATTTAGAGAAAAGCGTTGTGACTCAAAAAGAGCTGATGGTTTTACCAAATTTCCCACGTTTCTTCAGAGAGAAAGACACTATTGTAATTTCTGCTAAAATCTCAAATATTACAGATAAAGCGAAAACAGGAATTGCCATTTTACAGTTTTTTGATGCCGTAACCATGCAGCCGATTGATACCAAAATGCTGAACGTAAAAAATGTTCGGAATTTCAATGTTGCCGCTTTCGGAAATACAACTGCAACCTGGAAAATTTCTATTCCGGAAGGTTTGCAGGGCGTTCAATATAAAATTTTGGCCAAATCCGGTACTTTTTCCGATGGAGAAGAGAACATTCTACCGGTTTTGACCAACAACATGCTGGTGACAGAAAGTATTCCGATTTGGGTTCGCGAGAATTCTAAAAAGGAATACGCATTTGAGAATCTTAAAAACAATAATTCAAACACCTTACGAAATCATCAATTTACGTTAGAATATACTTCAAACCCTTCGTGGATTGCGATTCAGTCTTTACCTTATTTAATGGAATACGAACACGAATGTGCCGAGCAGACTTTTGCCCGTTTTTATGCGAATGCGCTGGCTACGGAAATTATTTCCGGGAATCCGAAGATTGCGACTGTCTTTGAAGATTGGAGAAAGAATGGAAAACTGAATTCGAAACTGGAAGAAAATGAAGAACTAAAATCGATTATTCTCGCCGAAACACCCTGGCTGAATGACGCACAAAGTGAAGATGAAAAGAAAAAGAATCTCGCACTTTTATTCGATTTGGAAAAAATGAAAACTTCACAGGAGGCGACTTTCGATAAATTAAAACAAAAACAAAAATCGTCCGGAGGGTTTTCCTGGTTTGACGGCGGTGATGAAAGCGAATATATTACGAGACATATTTTAGCCGGTTTAGGTCATTTATCTAAATTGAATAAAACGAAAGAAAATGATACTAAAATTGATGCTATTGCCAAAACAGGAATTCCGTTTCTCGACAATAAGTTTTTATATTATTATAAAACCCAGACTAAAAACATAAAAGGCACAAGCAAACTGATTTGGATTAATCCTTATTCTGATTTGCATTACTTATATACGAGAAGTTTTTATCTGGATAAATATCTCCTTTCCGATACTTTAAAAAAAGCAACTCAACTGTATCTTGAAACGGCTAAAAAAGACTGGTTAAGTTATTATCTTTACGAAAAAGGACTGGCTGCTCTGACTTTAAATCGTTTTGGAGAGAGTGAATCTGCTAAAAAAATAATTGAAAGCCTAAAAGAAACAGCATCTAACAATGAAGATTGGGGAATGTACTGGATTGCTAATAAAGCAGGCTGGTACTGGTATCAGGCGCCAATAGAAACTCAGGCCTTATTGATTGAAGCTTTCGCTGAAGTAACTAACGATACCAAATCGGTTGATGCGATGAAAGTCTGGTTATTAAAAAACAAACAGACCAAAAACTGGCCCACCACAAAAGCCACTACTGAAGCCGTCTACGCTTTATTGATGCAGGGAACCGACTGGCTTTCTGTAAAAGACAATACGGTTATTAAAATTGGAGATGAAAAGATCCTGACCAAAAAATTAGCCGAAAACGAAAAAGAAGCGGAGACGGGTTATATCAAACTCAACTGGAAAAAAGAGGAAGTCAAAAGAGAAATGGCTTCTATCACCATCGAAAACAAATCGAAAGTTCCGGGCTTTGGCGGTGTGTACTGGCAGTATTTTGAAGATTTAGATAAGATCAAAAGCAATTCTGGAGCTGTATTATCAGTTTCGAAAGAATTATATCTAAAGAAAAACTCCCTTAAAGGCGATCAGTTAGAAAAGATAACAAGCAAAAATCCATTAAAAACCGGAGATTTAGTTACTGTAAGATTAGTAATTACGTCAAAAGAAGATATGGAATTTGTACATCTAAAAGACATGAGAGCTTCTTGCTTTGAACCTGTAAGTGTTCTGTCGGAATACCGATACAAAGACCGACTTGGATATTATATCAGTACAAAAGATGCGGCTACACATTTCTTCTTTGACCAGATTAACAAAGGGACTTATGTTTTAGAATATGAAATCAGAGTAAATAATAGTGGCGAATTTTCAAACGGAATTACCACTATTGAAAGTATGTATGCCCCTGAATTTGCAAGTCATACAAAAGGAATTCGGGTAAAAGTGAATTAACAGCACTGATTAAAATTTCCAAAAAATAATTCCAAATTCCAAAATAAGCATTGTAGATTATTATGTTCAGGCTGAGCAAAGTCGAAGCCCATTTTAAACACAAAAAAATCCGACAGGTTTTAAAAGCCTGTCGGATTTAATTTTTAAGAAATCAATCCGATTATTTAATAATCATCATTTCGTCAATAATGTTTTTGGCTCCCGCATATTTGTCGATAATCCAAAGTACGTAGCGAATGTCTACGTTAATTGTTCTTTGCAATTTAGGGTCAAAAATAACATCTCCGGCCATGGCTTCGATATTTCCGTCAAAGGCGATACCAATCAATTCTCCTTTTCCGTTAAGAACCGGTGAACCTGAGTTTCCTCCTGTAATATCATTATCAGTAAGAAAGTTTACAGGCATGTACCCCGCTTTATCTGCATACTGACCGTAATCTTTTGCCTTGTTTAATTTTAATAAACGTGCCGGTAAATCAAATTCCTGATCGCCTGCTTTATACTTTTTTACCATACTTTCCATGGTTGTATAATTGTTGATCTTTGCATCGTTACGTTTGTCTTCCGGCAAAGCACGAACTTTTCCGTATGTCAGTCTCAAAGTTGAATTGGCATCCGGATACTGAATCGCATTTAATTTTGATTCTCTCAAACCTTCTACTAATTCACGGTAAGCAATTGCAAAACCGTCATCCGATTTCATTTGATCCTCTGATTTAAAACGGTATTTTGTCAAAAGATCGTTAGAAATAATATACAACGGATCGTGTACAATCGCTAATGGTTTCGGATCGGCCATAAATGCCAGTACTTTTTCTTTCGTTGTAAAATAACTTGTCTCTGTTGCTTTTGCCACATCTGCGGTAAAATCACCGTTATTAACTGACTTCATTTTAGCTATTTGTGTCGCTAAGCCGTATTCAGCTCCTTTAGCAGCATATAAATTCAATTGTGCTGTCAATAGATCTTTTTCAAGTGGTGCATAAAATTCACCATACATATTATCGATCATTGCCATAATCTTAGGCAGCATTTCAGCCTTTTTAGCATCGTTTTCATTGTAATAGGCAATCAGCGCATTTCCTAAATTTGCTGTTCCGCTGGCATACGCTGAAGTACGTAAAAGCTGCATCAGGTAATTATCGTGAGTCGCTTTTACATTGGTTGATCTGTAATACTCATTGATAGTCGGAATTACATTTTCATACTTTTCCTTATTCGCCGGTTTGGTTGCCCACTCATAGAATTTATCTTCTTGTTCCGCTTTCGTATCTGCTGTTCCTGCTTTAGTCAAAGCATCAATCATCCCCTGACGGTTTTTCCAGTAATTCGCTGTTGAAGCATATTTTGACGCATACTGTAAACGAACAGTGGCATCTTTATCCATATACTTTTTCATTTGGTCCATTCCGGTTTTAGCACCTTCCACCCATGCAGGATAAGCAAATTTTACATTTTGCTCAATTCCGCCGGCTGGCATCCAACGGTTTGTTCTTCCCGGATACCCTAAAATCATCGCAAAGTCATTTTCTTTAACTCCTTTAATGCTTATCGGCAAGTAATGTTTCGGCTGTAATGGCACATTTTCTTTAGAATAAGCAGCAGGATTCCCTGCTTTATCAGCATACACCCTGAACATAGAGAAATCTCCTGTCTGACGCGGCCATTCCCAGTTGTCTGTATCCCCACCAAATTTACCCACACTTTCCGGAGGTGTACCTACTAAACGTACATCCGTATAATCCTGATAAACGAAATAATAGTATTCATTTCCCTGAAAGAAAGGACGAACTGAAACGGTATATTTTCCGCCTTCGTTGTTTTCCTTTTCAATTAAAGCGATTTCCTGCTGAATGATTTTGTTTCTCTCTGTTTCTGTCATTGTATCATTTACTTTAGACAAAATTCTTTTCGAAACATCGTCCATACGTACGAAGAAACGAACGTACAAAGATTTTGGTTTCATCTCTGCGCTTCTTTCTTTTGCCCAGAAACCATCTTTCAGGTAGTTTTGTTCTGCTGTCGAAAGCTCCGCAATAGCGTTGTAACCACAGTGGTGATTTGTTAAAACCAAACCATCTTTGGAAACGATCTCTGCTGTACAACCTCCGTTGAATTGTACCACTGCATCTTTAAGACTGTGATGATTAATACTGTAAATCTCTTCGGCTGTTAATTGCAGTCCCATTTTTTCCATATCTCTATGGTTCAGTCTTTCGATAAACATCAGAAACCACATTCCTTCATCAGCTCTTACAGGAAAAGCCATCAGGCACATGGTTAAGAATAAAATTATTTTTTTCATGTTATTTTGTTTAAGTAATGCGAATATAAGTCATTTTCGCAATTCTGTAATCTTACAAGTTCTTAAAATTATATATCTTCAGTTATTATTGGTGGTTTTTTACGAATATAATATTCTGTAAAACAAAAAAGGTGCCCTGTTTGCCAGGACACCTTTCTATAAATCATATAGATTTTATTCATTCAGCATTTTCCAAAGCTTGTCTTTCAAATCTGTTAAACCTTGTTGGGCCACAGATGAAATAAACATATACGGAATATCCTTAAAAGCAACATCTAATTCTACTTTTAGTTCTGCTTTAAGCTCATCATCCAGCATATCACATTTTGAAATAACCAAAAGACGTTCTTTATCCAGCATTTCCGGATTGTATTTTGTCAATTCGTTCACCAAAATATCATACTCTCCTTTGATATCAGGAGTATCAACAGGTACTAAAAATAATAAAGTCGAATTACGTTCAATATGGCGTAAGAAATAATGTCCAAGACCTTTTCCTTCCGCTGCACCTTCTATAATTCCGGGAATATCTGCAATTACAAAAGACTGAAAATCCCTGTAGGCAACAATTCCTAAGTTTGGTTTTAAGGTTGTAAACGGGTAATCGGCAATTTTTGGTTTTGCAGAAGTCAGCACAGACAATAAGGTTGACTTCCCTGCATTAGGAAAACCTACAAGACCTACATCTGCCAAAACTTTAAGCTCCAGGATCACATCCATCTCTACTCCCGGTAAACCTGGCTGT
Source organism: Flavobacterium cupreum (assembly GCF_003996965.1). Classification (GTDB taxonomy): domain Bacteria; phylum Bacteroidota; class Bacteroidia; order Flavobacteriales; family Flavobacteriaceae; genus Flavobacterium; species Flavobacterium cupreum. Next base: position 304,168 of record NZ_QWDM01000006.1, read on the forward strand.
GCATATCTTGGTGTCTGATTGGTAGAACTTCTGAAGTGCCAGTTTCCTAACCCTCCTTTACCTCCTTTAGACAGGATTCTTTTTTCGCCGTCTTCGGTAATTTCGAATAAGGTTTCTCCGGTTTCCTTATCTTTAACAACAGTTCCCAAAGGTACTTCGATAAATTTATCATCTCCGTCAGCTCCTGTGCTACGGTCTCCTCCACCATCTCCACCGTGACCTGCTTTAATATGACGCGCAAACTTTAAGTGGAACAATGTCCAAAGTCCTTTATTACCTACTAAGTATACATGTCCTCCACGACCACCATCACCACCGTCCGGGCCTCCTTTTTCAATAAATTTTTCTCTATGTAAATGTGTAGATCCTTTTCCTCCCTTTCCGGAAGAAACATATATCTTAACATAATCTACAAAATTTCCTTCTGTCATTGTTTTAAATTTCAGATTTTAGATTTTGGATTTTAGATTACTCTAATCGTATTACTAAATTCTATTGTTTTTAGTATTCCGTCTCAGTCTCATTTTCAGGGCAAACTGCGACTGAATACTGTGACTGAAAACTATTTTATTCTCTCTACTCTTTAAGTGCTTTTACCAGCACCTTATCAATCTTTACGCCATCCATATCAATGACTTCAAGCACAAATTTTTGCCAGATTAATTTCTCCCCTTCTTTCGGAATATGAGAAAGCTCGGTCATAATCATTCCGCTTACCGTATTGACTTCGTAATCATTTGTCAATTCATCCAACTCAAAATAAGTTAAGAAATCGTGTAACGAATAATGTCCGTCTACCAGCCATGAACCATCTTCTCTTTCGATTAGCTGGAATTCATCTTTATAAAAATCAGAAGCATCGCCTACTAAGGCTTCCAATATATCATTTAGTGTGATAATTCCCTGAAAAACACCATATTCATCTGAAACCAAAGCATAGTGAATACCTGTTTTTTTGAAATTTTCCAATGCTTTGTAAGCCGTGGTCTGCTCCATTAAATACGGAGCATCGATCATAATTGCCGATAAATCAAAATGATCGCTTTCGATATTGGCAAATATATTTTTAAGGGTTACGATTCCGACAATATCGTCGTAATTATCGCTGTAAACCGGATAAACGGTGTGTAAATCCTGTAAAACCAGTTCTTTAATTTTGGCTTTATCAGCATTTAACGGCAGCATATCTACCGATTTACGGTGTGTCATTAATGAATTTACTTTTCGGTCACCAATATGAAACACACGCTCCACGATATCCTGTTCAATTTCCTGAACTTCTCCGCCTTCGGTTCCTTCTTTTATAATGGCTTTAATTTCTTCTTCCGTCACTTTTCCGTCTGCGGTGGGTTTTATTCTCATCACATTCAATAAAAAATCGGTCGATGAGGTAAGCAGCCAGATGAAAGGAGCTGTAATAATCGAAACGATCTTCATTGGCATGGCTACCATTTTCGCAATAGATTCAGGATAATTCAATCCGATGCGTTTCGGCAGTAATTCCCCTAAAACCAAAGAGAAAAAGGTTAGAACCACCACGACAATCCCAACTGCAACGGAATGGGCATAAGGTTTTAAAACCTGAAATCCGCTAACAAATGTCTCGACATCAATTGTGATTTTATCTCCTGAATAAATACCGGTCAAAATTCCGATTAAGGTAATTCCGATCTGAACAGTTGATAAAAACTTGTTAGGCGAATTAGCTAAATCCAACGCTATTCTGGCACTCTTGTTTCCTTTTTTAGCGGCTGTTTCCAGTCTGTTTTTCCGGGCTGAAATCAGTGCAATTTCAGACATGGAGAAAACTCCGTTTAATAGTATTAGAAAAAATATTATTAGTATTTCCAATTTGTAATTGATTCGTTATTGAATAGTTCGTTAAATGTAATTTGTAACCTAAATGTATTATAGCCTTAATGTCCTGACAAGCCCTGAACTAAAAAAACTAATTTTTCCTCCCAGAAAACAGCAATCCGAAGACGCTTGTTTTATGGTATGGAAAAATAGTTTTCTTTTATCCCGATGGCTTTCGGGATGAAACGACAGCTGGAAAAAGCTTCTACAAATTATCTATAACTGACGTTAATCGCTCTGTAATTTCTTCGATAGTTCCGATACCGTTTACGGCATAAAACTTATTTTGTTCTTTATAATAACCAATTAATGGTGCTGTTTTCTCATTGTATTCCTGATATCTTACACGAATTTTCTCTTCGTCCTGATCATCGGGTCTTCCACTTGTTTTTCCTCTTTCCAACAGACGGGCTACCAAAATTTCATCATCAGCTTCTAAAGCGATTGTTGCGGTAACACTTGAACCAATTGTTGGCAGAAATTTATCCAAAGCCTCGGCCTGGTCTAAAGTTCTTGGATAACCGTCGAATAAAAATCCTGCTGTATCCGGGTGTTTTTTCACTTCGTCAATTAACATTGCAGTTGTTACTTCGCAAGGTACCAACTCTCCATTATCCATAAAAACTCTTGCTTTTTTACCCAAATCTGTATCATTTTTTAAATTAAAACGAAAAATATCTCCGGTTGAAAGATGTGTTAATTTGTATTTTTCTTTTAAAAATTCTGCCTGAGTTCCTTTTCCTGCTCCCGGCTTTCCAAATAAAACAATGTTAATCATAATAAGTGTGAGTGTTGCTTGACTTCTTAATTTTCAAAGAAGTTTAAAATGAATATATAGTTGTGTGTTTTGTTTACAATTTATTCCGCCAATTTATATACTTCCGTTAAATTTCGTCCTAAACCATCATAGTCTAAACCGTAGCCGACAATGAATTTATTCGGAATCCTAATCCCGACATAATCGATTTTAATATCTTTTTTATATGCTTCCGGTTTAAAGAACAAAGTTGCAATCTTAAAATGCTTTACATTCTGTGCTTTAAACATCTGTTTTAATTCCTCGATTGTATTCCCTGTATCGACGATATCTTCAATGATAATAACAGTCCTGCCGGATAAATCCTGATTGATTCCTATTAATTCTTTAACCGAATTAGTAGATTCTGTGCCTTCATACGACGCCATTTTGATAAATGAAACTTCGCAGGGCTTTTTGTATTTTTTCAGGAAATCGGCAACCACCATAAATGCGCCATTCAGAACTCCAATAAAAATTGGTGTATCATCTCCGAAATCATCTTCTACTTGTGCAACTATTTTCGTTAAAGCAAAATCAATTTCTTTTGCCGAAATAAACGGAACAAATTGTTTATCGTGAAGTTGTATCATTATTTTTATGTTTAAAATAATGCGCAAAGATACAGAATTACAACCAAACTGTTAGTATCAAATTATTTTGAAACAACACTTTTTTATCAATGTTAAATATCAGTTAATTTTTACATTTCAATTCTGTTATTATTTTTTACATTTACTAAATTGTTGTCTTTAACATATTTAACTCCAAATCACAATGAAAATAATAAGACAAATATCTTCTGCTATATTATTAATCGTCCTGACAGCCTGTAACGGACAGGTCAAAAAAGAAGAAAAAGAAGCACTTGCAAAACAGCCCGGTAATATTGTCAAAACGGCAATCGGGGAAATTACTTTACCACCACCCTACGCTACCGAATCCAAAACAAATAACAGCCGCGTCCTGAAATGGCCTGATGGAAAAACACCAAAAGCACCCGAAGGTTTTACCGTATCTAAATTTGCAGATGGTCTGGAAAATCCGCGTTGGACCTATATTGCCCCAAACAATGATATTTTTATTGTTGAGAGCGGTACCAGAGCCAGTAAAAATCAGATTACGGTTTTTCGTGATGCTGATAAAGACGGAAAATTTGAGACCCGCAATGTTTTTATTTCAGGGCTGAACAGGCCTTTTGGAATGCTGGTGCTGAAAGATTTTTTCTATATCGCCAACACTGACGGCCTTTATCGCTATCGTTATAAAAATAATCCCCTCAAACTGGAAACCCAGGGCACAAAAATTCTCGAACTTCCTGCCGGAGGCTACAACAATCACTGGACGAGAAATTTACTTGCAAATACTGACGGAACAAAAATCTATATTTCCGTAGGATCAGGAAGTAATGTGGGGGAAAACGGAATGGACAAAGAAGTGCGCCGCGCTGCAATTCTCGAAGTAAATCCCGACGGAACCGGTGAGAAAATTTATGCGTCCGGAATTAGAAACCCCGTCGGAATGGACTGGAATCCGGCGAATGGCGAACTTTGGACAGCGGTTAATGAGCGTGACGAACTGGGCGATGATCTGGTTCCAGATTATGTTACCAGTGTTAAAAAAGACGGTTTTTACGGCTGGCCGTATTCGTACTATGGGAATATTTTAGATCCAAGAATGAAAGGCGAACGCAAAGATTTAGCCGCAAAAGCAATTGTACCCGACGTTCCTGTTGGTGCTCATACGGCTTCTCTTGGACTGGCATTTTATACGAAAGATGCTTTTCCGAAGAAATACAAAAACGGAATTTTCATAGGTCAGCATGGTTCCTGGAATCGCGCTAAAATATCAGGATATAAAGTTCTTTTCGTTCCTTTTACCAATGGAAAACCTTCCGGAAAACCCGAAGATTTTTTAACCGGATTTATTGCAGATGAAGCCAAAGCGGAAGTATATGGCCGTCCCGTTGCCGTTACGGTTATGAATGACGGATCACTTCTGGTAAACGATGACAGCGGAAATACCATCTGGAAAGTAACTGCCAATAAATAACAGCTCCTTTTTATGATTTTAAAAAAATACTGCTTTCTTTATTTTTTTGCATTGCTTTTTTTACAAACGATCAATGCACAAAATAGGGAAAGCAACACTATAGATTCGCTTCAGACGCAGAAACTCAAAGAAGTCGTGATTAGTCCGTTTTATATTAATACCGACTTGCAAAATGCTCCGGCTTCAATTGGCATTTTATCCAGAAAAGATTTATTGCAAAATAATACAACCGATATCAGCACTGTTATTAATACAATTCCAGGTGTTTTTATGCAGTCTGCAAATTTTACAACCACCCGGATTTCAATTCGTGGCATTGGCGCAAGAACACCTTACGGCACGAATAAAATCAGGGCTTTTTACGGTAGTATTCCGCTCACTTCCGGAAACAGCGAAACCGTGATCGATGATATTGATCTACAAAGCATCAGCCAGGTCGAAATTATCAAAGGCCCTCTTTCCAGCGTTTACGGTGCGGGATTAGGCGGCGCGATTTTACTTTCACCTCAACTTTCAAAAACACAGGGGCAAAATGCCGGAATAAGCACCGTTTTTGGCTCTTACGGTTTATTAAAAAACACCCTTAATTACAGCCTGAATGAAAAACAAGGCAGTTTAAACCTGAGTTATCACAAACTGCAAACCGATGGCTGGAGGGAAAACAGTGCCTATAACCGGGAAGGAATTACAATGGCCGGCGAATTGTTTAAAAAGGAAAAGAGCAAACTGACTTACTTTTCCAATTATACTTATCTCAAATCTTTCATTCCCAGTTCGATCAATAAAACGATGTTTGAAAACAATCCAAAATCCGGTGCTCCAACCTGGGTCGCTTCAAAAGGATACAAAGAATACAAATCGACTCTGGGCGGATTGGCTTATGATTTTAAAATCAATGAAAACATACAGAATTCAACTTCGGTTTTTATCAATTACAAAGACAGTAATGAACCCAGGCCTTTTGATATTCTGCGTCAATATACTTTTGCAGCCGGTGCCAGAACGCAGTTTTCAGGAAGTTTTAAAATTAAGGAAACCGAAAACCAGTTTATAACCGGAATCGAATATTTCTCAGACACTTACAAAGGCAATACGTTCGAAAATCTATATCAGCAGAATAATGGACAGGGAAGTTTACAGGGAAACCAGCTTACCGAAAATGGTCAGAAAAGGCATTTTTACAATATTTTTTCGCAAATCAGAACGTTACTTTCCAAACAGTTTGAAATCCAGGCCGGACTAAATTACAATAAAACAGCATTTGAATTGGAGAATTATAACCTCAGTTTGAATCAACAATACAGTTATGACGGTATTCTTTCCCCCCAATTGTCTTTGTTATTTAAAACCAGTAAGGAGAGAACCCTGTATTTTTCAGCAAGCCGCGGCTTTTCACTACCGGCGACGGAAGAAACACTGACCAGCAACGGAACCATTAATCCTGATATCAAACCGGAGAACGGCTATAATTTTGAAGCAGGTGGAAAATTCTATTTTTTCAATAAAAAACTGTACACCGAATTTGCTGTTTACCGAATGGAAATAAAAGATCTGCTGGTAGCAAAACGCGTTGGAGACGATCAGTATGTAGGTGTAAATGCCGGCAAAACATTTCACGAAGGGATCGAAATAACCTTAAAACACAATTGGCCTATTAATTCATTCTGGACAATGAGTTCCTATTTTTCGAGTTCTTTGGGCAAATATGAATTTAAAGAATACCTGGATAACGGAAATGATTTTTCAGGAAACAAATTAACCGGAGTGGCTGCGAATAAAGTAAATGCCGGATTGATTTTCAATTCCCGTTCAGGCATTTATTTTTCTGCCGATTATCAGTTTGTGGATGAAATTCCGTTAAACGATGCCAACACCGCATATTCAGATGCCTACCACATGGTCAATATTAAAGCGGGTTACGGATTTGAAATTTTGCCTTTCCTGACGACCAGTTTTGCTGCCGGAATCAATAATCTTACCAACGAAAAATATGCTTCATTAATTTTACCCAATGCTGTCGCAGTCGGAAATGCAATGCCTAGATATTATTATCCGGGACTTCCCGTAAATTATTACGGAACAATCTCATTAAATTACTTATTTTAGATGTTGCACACAAAATCAAATTCAGATAAAATGTCTTCCGCACTTCAATTAAAACTCAACTATGTAACGGCTTATCGGGAAAACCGTCTTAAAGTGGCGCAGGACATTTTGGAAAACAAGCTTTTTTTTGAGGAGCTAGTGGCTGTTTCTTTTTCGCCTTCAGACAAAAACAATCACAAGGCTTGCTGGATTTTAGAATTTGTATCTTATGAAGAACTGAATTGGCTGCAGCCTCATCTTGATTTTTTCTGTGCTAATTTAAAAATATTAAAAGACGAAAGTGCGATACGTCCGATTGCCAAAGTAGTGCAGCTTTTAATAAAGTCGCATTATAAGAAAACCGAAAACAGCGTTTTACTTTCTGAAGAAAATCTTCAGGATTGCATAGAAACTTCTTTTGACTGGCTTATAAATGATACCAAAGTGGCTACGAAAGCCTATTCCATAAGAACTTTATACGTATTGGGAAATCATTACGTCTGGATTCATCCGGAGCTGCAAATCATTCTGAATAAAGATTATGCAGATCATTCGGCAGCATACAAAGCCGTTGCAAAGGAAGTCCTGAAGAAAATAAAATAGCTATTACATTCCTTTAAATTCAACACAGATGGCACTAATGATCCTGTTCTGAAAATTAGAAGATGAAAAAAATCATGAAAATCGTGAAATTAATGGCAAAAAAAAGATTAAAAAGTATCTTTGCAAAAACACAACAACAATGAATTATTTTTCTTCTGATTTTAAATTAGGAATTTTAGGTGGCGGGCAATTAGGCAAAATGCTATTGTCTGATACCAGAAAGTTTGACATCCAGACTTATGTTTTAGATCCGAGTGACGAAGCGCCGAGCAAAATTGCCTGTAATAAATTCTTCAAGGGCGATTTGATGGATTATGAAACAGTTTACAATTTTGGAAAACAGGTTGATGTTTTAACTTTCGAAATTGAATTGGTTAATCTGGAAGCTTTAACGCAATTGGAAAACGAAGGCGTGAAAGTATATCCTTCTCCAAAAACCCTGAAGGGAATCCAAAACAAAGGCGTACAAAAAGATTTTTACACCTCAAGCAATATCCCTACAGCCGCGTATTTAAGATTTGACAGTCCGGAGCAATTGCAGAAGTCTGTTGGAAACGATGAAATGACCATTCCATTTGTATGGAAATGTACCGAATTCGGTTATGACGGAAATGGCGTAAAAGTCATTCGCCAGATTTCTGATATGGATGATCTTCCTAATGTAGAATGCATTGCAGAAACTATGGTCCCGTTTAAAAACGAACTGGCTGTAATCGTCTGCAGAAACCCATCCGGAGAAATAAAAACCTATCCTGTTGTCGAAATGGAATTCCACCCGGAAGCCAATCAGGTAGAATACGTAATTTGTCCTGCACGTATTGACGAAAAAGTAGCCGAAAAAGCCCGGGCAATCGCCTTGAATGTTTCTGAAAAATTCAACCACGTTGGCCTTTTGGCAGTGGAAATGTTTCAAACCAGCGACGACGAAATTTTGGTAAACGAAGTAGCACCGCGTCCGCACAATTCAGGTCATTATTCCATTGAGGCCAGTTATACTTCACAATTCGAAAATCATTTGCGTGCCATTTTAGATCTTCCGTTAGGAAATACAGACAGCAAAGTCGCTGGCGTTATGGTTAATTTAGTAGGTGCCGAAGGTTTTTCGGGAGATGTAGTTTACGAAAACATTGAAACCATTTTAGGATGGAACGGTGTTACGCCACATATTTACGGTAAAAAGCAAACCCGTCCTTTTAGAAAAATGGGGCATGTGACGATAGTAAATGAAAATATGGTAGAAGCGAGACGTATTGCCGAGGAAGTGAAGAATACGATTAAGGTGATTAGTTTGTAGTCGCAGTTTTCAGTCGCAGTCCACAAACTTGAAACCTGAAACAAAAAATAACAGTCACAGTTTCAGTCGCAGTAAACAGCCTGAAACTTGAAACCTGAAACCTGAAACAAAAAATAACAGTCGCAGTTTTCATTCGCAGTACACAAACCTGAAACCTGAAACAAAAAATAACAGTCACAGTTTTCAGTCGCAGTCCACAAACCTGAAACCTGAAACTTGAAACCTGAAACAAAAACAACAAAACAAACATGAGCAAAGTAGCCATTATAATGGGAAGTATCTCAGACATGCCAGTCATGCAGGATGCCATAGACATATTAAAACAATTTAATATTGAAACAGAAGTAGATATTGTTTCGGCGCACAGAACGCCGGAAAAACTATTCGATTTCAGTAAAAATGCGCATACCCGTGGAATTTCGGTCATTATTGCCGGAGCTGGTGGTGCTGCACATTTACCGGGAATGGTTGCTTCAATGTCACCACTTCCCGTAATTGGAGTTCCGGTAAAATCAAGCAATTCTATTGATGGATGGGATTCCGTTTTATCCATTCTTCAAATGCCGGGCGGTGTTCCTGTTGCTACTGTAGCGCTAAACGGAGCCAAGAATGCCGGAATATTAGCGGCACAAATCATAGGAAGCCATGATAAGACTGTTTTAGATACGATTATCTCCTACAAGGAAGAACTGAAAGCAGCGGTAAATAAAGCTGCCGAAGGATTGAAATAGTTTTCAGTTTTCAATAACAGTTTTCAGTGTAGACTATGATTGAAAAACAAACAGCAAAGGCTTCACATAATGTGAAGCCTTTGCTGTTTAAAATATGATCTCTTTTGAAATTAAACTTCATCTTCAATTTCTTCCAGAACAGACTCAAATTCATATTCCGTTATATCCTCTTTATTTATCCAGTTTTCTGAAGTAACCAAATTGTAATTGATATCATCTTCGGTTGTCAATTCCCAAATAATAGCTTCAGCTTCAGGAAACGGAATGTTTTGGGACATCTGATTTTCGAATAATCTTTTGATAAGATTTCTGTCAGACAAACCACTATTCAATAATTTTAATACGTTTTCGGCTGTCAGTTTTTGGCCTTCGCCATCCGTGGGTGTCATTGAAAAATGAACCACAGAAGCTTTTGCATTAGGAAATTTTCCGTTGTAGGCTTTAAAAAGCAATTGATTGACATGAAACAAACTACCCTGCATGTCAATTTCCGGATATTCCTCGCACACTTTATCAATTAACATATTGTGTGCTATCTGTTCTATTTGACCATCACCTAATCGATCAGCAAATTTATATTTCAATACTATTTCGGCAGCTTCATTAGGCTCATAATCAGAAATAGCCATTTGTAATAATTCCGGCAAACTACTTTTCTCGGCTGTTGCACCATCCGGATAATTGAATTTTTCCAATAACCGGACAAAATCTTCATCTGACCAGTATCCTTCCACTTCATTAACAGTATCGATACGCTTTATTATAATTTGATAGTTCATCCTTTATTTATTTTTATGATTGTTATGATTAGCCTTTTATAAGGCGTAATCCCATTTTTACAATTTAGGCTTTTTAAATCCGTTAAAGGAATAAATAACATATCTATAACATAATTTACTTCGGCTTTTATACCGAGAATCCATCTTGTTTAGTTCGCTGTGTTTTTATAAATTACTACCTTTGGAGTTCATAAATAAAGACTTCAATTAATAAAATAATCACATCATAATGAACGTTTTACTTTCAAAATTTACTACAAAACACGATACAGCACCTTTTTCACAAATTAAAATCGAAGATTATTTTCCTGCATTTCAGGAAGGAATAGCTTTGGCCAAAGCCGAAATTAACGCTATCGTTAACAATCCGGAAGCACCAACTTTTGAAAACACGGTTGTCGCAATGGATTTTTCGGGAGACATCCTCGATCGTCTTTCCAGTGTTTTTTTCAATTTGAATTCGGCGGAAACGAATGACGAAATGCAGAAAATTGCACAGGAAGTTTCTCCTCTATTATCTGAATTTGGAAATGACATTACGTTAAACGCGGCTTTATTTGCTAAAATAAAAACGGTTTACGATCAAAAAGAGCAGCTGAATTTAAATCCGGAACAAACTACCCTTTTAGATAAAAAGTACAAAAGCTTTTCCAGAAACGGGGCTAATTTACCGGAAGATAAAAAAGAGAAATTACGCGAAATCGACAAGGAATTATCTAAATTAAAATTACAATTTGAAGAGAATATCCTGGCGGAAACCAATGCTTTCGAATTGCATTTAACAGACGAAAAAGATTTAGCCGGTTTGCCTGAAGGAACCATTGAGGCAGCACGATTACTGGCTAAAAACCAGGAAAAAGAAGGCTGGATTTTCACATTGGACCACCCGAGTTATGTTCCGTTTCTGAACTACGCCGATAATCGCGAATTACGTAAAAAAATGGCGATTGCTTTTGGAGCCAGAGGATTTCAGCATAACGAATTCGATAATCAGGAAAATGTGCTGAAAATTGCCAAATTACGTTTCGAAAGAGCTAATTTGTTAGGGTATAAAACGCATGCCCATTTTGTTCTGGAAGAAAGAATGGCCGAAAGTCCGGAGAAAGTTTTCACTTTCCTGAATGATTTGCTGGCAAAAGCAAAACCTGCAGCTCAGAAGGAGTTTGCCCAATTAACGGCTTTCGCCAAAGAACTGGACGGAATTGAAGAATTGCAAAAATGGGATGGGGCCTATTATTCGGAGAAACTAAAACAACAGCTTTTTAATCTGGATGATGAAAAACTAAAACCTTATTTTCAGTTGGAAAAAGTATTAAACGGTGCTTTTACTGTTGCCAAAAAACTATACGGATTAAACTTCACAGAGGTTTTTGACATTGATAAATACCACGAAGAAGTGACCACTTACGAAGTAACCGATGCTCAAAACAATCTGGTTTCGATTTTCTACGCTGATTTCTTTCCACGAAAAGGAAAACGAAACGGTGCCTGGATGACCTCATTCAAATCACAAGCTATAAAAGACGGCGTAAACGAGAGACCTCATGTTTCGAATGTTTGTAATTTTACCAAACCAACAGAAACCAAACCATCCTTACTAACGTTTAATGAGGTGACCACCTTATTTCACGAATTCGGTCACGGTTTGCATGGAATGATGGCCAACACCACTTATCCAAGTTTATCGGGAACTTCGGTTTTCTGGGATTTTGTGGAATTGCCAAGTCAGATTATGGAAAACTGGTGTTACGAGCCGGAAGCTCTGGCTTTGTTTGCCAATCACTATGAAACCGGAGAAATCATTCCGATTGAATATGTTCAGAAAATCAAAGAAAGCGCCAGTTTCCAGGAAGGACTGGCTACTTTACGTCAGCTGAGTTTTGGATTACTGGATATGGCGTGGCACGGAAAGGATCCGACTCATATTACTGATCTTAAAACTTTCGAAACACAACAATTTGCCAATACACAATTGTATCCGGATGTAAAAGAGAATGCTATGAGCACTGCTTTTTCGCATATTTTTCAGGGAGGTTATTCTTCCGGATATTACAGTTACAAATGGGCTGAGGTTTTAGATGCGGATGCTTTTGAATATTTTCAGGAAAAAGGAATCTTCAATGCCGAAGTAGCAACGAAATTCAAAGAAAATGTACTTTCAAAAGGAGGGACAGAACATCCGATGGTATTGTACAAACGTTTCAGGGGTCAGGAACCAAAACCGGAAGCTTTGTTGAAACGTGCCGGATTGCTGTAATTATTCGATACCTTTGTTAATATCAAAACTATTGAAAGATAAAAATCTATATATAATTGCTGGTTGTAATGGTGCTGGAAAAACAACTGCTTCATATACGATCCTGCCTGAAATTCTGGACTGTAAAGAGTTTGTAAATGCTGATGAAATTGCAAAAGGATTATCTCCTTTTCAGCCTGAAAAAGTTAGTTTTGAAGCTGGCAGAATAATGCTTCATCGTATTGATGAATTATTACAAAAGGAAGCCGACTTTGCATTTGAGACAACTCTTTCTGCTAAAAGTTACATTTCAATTGTAAAAAAAGCCCAAAGCCAGGGTCATTTTGTAACATTAGTCTTCTTTTGGTTAAATTCTACCGAGCTTGCAAAACAGAGGGTATTAATCAGAGTAAGCGAAGGCGGACATAGCATTCCAGAAGATGTTATTGAACGAAGGTATGTGAGGGGAATTAAAAACTTCTTCAAAATTTATTTAAATGCATGTGATAATGTAATGCTTTTTGACAATTCTAATAAATCGCCTGTTCTAATTTTAGAAAAAGAAATTAGCGAGGAATCAGTTATTATTAAGGAAGATCTATTTAATGAAATAAAAAAAATACAACATGACAAAAGATAAAATCAAAGAATTACAAAATAAAATAGTTGAAGGCCTTAAGGTTTCTTCAAAAAAAATGATTGAAAACAAAAAGAAAATCAACGGAAGAATTGTTGTGTATGCTGATGGAAAAATTCAGACTATAAATGCAGTAGACATTAAAGAGTAAACTAAACACATTTTGAAAAAATACTTTAAAATCCTTTTTTATCTTTCCATTATTGGATTGATTTCAATTATTGCTGTGAATTGGTACGTAAAATCTTCGACCAAAAATCAAATTTATTATTCAATTAAAAAGTTCCCGAAAAACGATATCGGAATTATTTTTGGTGCCGGAATTAACGGAGATCAGCCAAGCAAATATTTAAAAGACAGACTTGATGCCGGAATTCTGTTATACAAGGCAAAAAGAATCAATAAAATTTTGCTTTCGGGTGATAATGGCCGCAATGAATATGATGAATTGACGGTCATGAAAAATTACTGCTACAGAAATGGTGTTGATACTACTAAAATATTCATTGATTATGCGGGTTTCGATACGTATTCAACAATGTACAGGGCAAAGCATATTTTTAAAATCAGGAAGGCAACTTTAATATCGCAGAAATATCATTTAAACCGGGCGATTTATATCGGGAAGAGTCTTGGAATAAAATCGGTTGGTTTTTCTGCTAACAAGGGTGAATACAGAGGTTATACATATGTTACTTTCAGAGAATATATTTCTATTTTCAAATCCTTTTTTGATGTTTTGCGAAATCGGGAACCGCATTTTTTAGGTCATCCGATCAACATAAATGGTCCCTCTAACTATTCTAAAGATGATAAAAGATAAGACTACAGCATAAAACCATTAATTTTAAGATAGATGGGATTTCCCTGTAAAATAAAAAACCAGTACTCATGTACTGGCTTTTTTTTTTAAACCAACAGGAATTGTAATTAACTTTTTCTTTTAACTTTCTTATTACCGGTATTTGCAGGCAGTGATATAATTTCATCAAAAACATGGCTTAAATCTCCTGGCTGTACCCCATTATTCTGATTGTGACAAGAGAAACAAGAGATAGCCGTGCTGTCGTTTGAAACTGTCGACGAAGGCTGAACATAAGTTTCCATCGTACTGTTGGATAGCTGTCCGGTTCCAATTGCATCTCCGGCAGGAATGGAATCATTAACTGCTCCGTACGGATAAACATTTCCGTTTGGTCCGGCACCGCCAAAAGTCCAGGTTGCTCCTATTAATAAATAATTCTTTCTGATATCATTTCCGACCAGCATGCTGCGAACGGCATTATTTATAGAGATGATCTCACTGTTAGAATCGGCCGGTGTTTTATCTTCTCCGTTTGGAACTGTGTTAGAGGCCACTCCCCAGGCCATAATTCTTCTCGCAGTCGGACTGTTAACCGATGGATCTTTAATCAAAATTGAATCGTGACCAACCGTCATATTCTGAATATTCTGAGGTCCGGTTGTATCATTGGCATTGGCATTAAAAAGCCATCCTTTACCCGTATCTGCTTTTACCTGTTTTATTTTATCATTTACATCTCTGTACGTGTAAGCGTCGTTTGGTGAATTTTTCTCATGCTCGAATGTTGCCCAGATCATTTCAGGATGCCCGGCGACACTACCTACAACATGCATTCCGACTAAGGCCAGTGTAGTGGTGGTTTCTCCATTTTCTACCCATGCATTTGGATTGGATTTATCGTAAGTCGGGATTACTGCTTTGATCGTTACATACGTTTCCGGATTTGGCAAGTCTTTCACTTCTACCCATGATGTTTTTAATTCCATGGCCAGTGCATCCGGATCCGGAGGTGTAGCCCAGCCTTTTGTTTTGGCATACGCAAGGATACTGTCTCTTGCAGCGGCCGTTGTTGGAAACTGATTTCCGTTTAATTTCCCCTCATTCACTCCGGTTAAAAAATAAGCGTACACGTCATTAACCATTGTGATGTAATATACCAATGATTTATTTTCACCCATTAAGGCTCCGTGGGAACCTGCCTGTCCTTGTTCTGATTGCACTTCTTTTCCAGTGGAATCAAGGAAAATAGATTTATTACCTACTTTAAATTGCTGTACCACTTCTGAAGGCTTGATTTTAGTGTCGATAACCGGTTTTGGATTTTTAATCACTTTTCCTTTGATGTCAAAAAAGGAATGTAAACCTGACGCATTCGCCACGATATGATCTACCTGAATCAGTTTATTAGATTCATCCTTAACTTTTTCATTACTTTTTTCAGCTTCAATTTCAAACATTTTCCCGGACTTATCAATCAGAACCGGAAGTCTGTGAGGTCCGCTTTGATTGATATTGCTTACGGCACGCAGCACCTGATTCGGTTTATGTTCGGTCAGTGTACGTTTGTTTAAGGAATCGGGCGGAGAAACGTTGTAAAAAACGGAAGATTCTAAAACTGTTCCTTTTCCATTATAGGCTGCCGAAGCAGGAGATGTAATCCACAAGAACATTTGTTCAGACCATTTATAGAAATCACAGTTGTTGTTATGCGGAAATGCAACGCTGTTTGCCGGTTCTACCAATCCGTTTTCAGTGATGGAACCTGAAGCAAACCACGACTTAAATTCAGACTCAGATACCGTACAGGTCTGTTTTACGTCCTGAGGCAGATATTCGGAATCATTAGAAGCCAGAAAGCCCTTTTCTTTTTTACATCCCAGAAACAGGATTATGATTACCATAAATGATACAGTAATAATTTTTGTGGTTGTTTTTTTCATTTTTTTATAGTTATGATTTGGTTGTTTTTGGTCAATCCCTTTCTGAAAACGCCTGCTTGGGGACTTAAGATGAAGTTTTAATCTATACGAGTTCCTCCTTAAAGCATTCTGATCGCCCAACCGCTTCGTTTTCGATCTGATAATTGTAGCAAGAAAAGCCTCCAATTCCATTCCATACATCATCTATAGCAAAGTGAGCATCAAAATCAGCTAAAAAAGAACCTTTTTCCAAAGGCGAGACAGACTGGTGGTATTGGCCTTGTAAGCTGACTACTTTTGTAAATTTTCCAAATCCGGTCTCATGGATTTTTCCTTTTACCTGAACAACGATATCACTTTCCAGCATATTGATACACTGGGTAATGACAACAGTCCCTTTCACAGCATTTTTCAAAAGCAAAACTTCTAAAGCAAATGAAGCGACCGGAGCACCTGGTATACTAGTATTTCCGATTGTACCTTTTACTAAATAATCATCTCCTAATAAATTTTCCATGACTCTTTGGTTTAAATTTTTCTTTGCTTTCATGTTTTTAAAAATCACATGAAAATTATTTTTCTTTTTTTACTTCTTTAATTCCTATCTCAAAACTAGATCAGACTTACCTTCATAAGTAAAAAAATGTCATAAGACGGGAATTTCCGTTCATGAAAGAGGTAAAAAATGTCATGGCCTGTTCCGGGAAAAACAAAGAATTAGGTTCAAAAATAAAGTTTCATTTATTTTTGAAAGTTTAAAAACTTTTACTTACATTTGATCTATGGAATTCAAAGAAGCAAAAAATAAATTCGTACAGACCTGGGGAGCACTGGGTTCCCAATGGGGTATCAATAAAACCATGGCGCAGATTCATGCTTTACTGATGGTTTCAAACGAACCTGTTTCTATGGAAGACATTATGGAAGAATTACAGATTTCACGCGGAAATGCCAGCATGAACCTGAGAGCCTTAATGGATTGGGGAATTGTTTATAAAGAGTACAAAGCCGGAGAAAGAAGAGAATTCTTTACTGCCGAAAAAGATTTAGACGAATTGGCTGTAAAAATCGCAAGGGAAAGAAGCAAAAGAGAAATTAAGCCCGCTCTTAAAATCCTGAAAGAAGTTTCCTCAATTGAAGCAAAAGAATCTTCCGAAGAAGAAAAACATTTTGTAGATCAGACTTCTAAATTATACGACTTTGTTTTAAAAGCCGATAATATGTTAGATAAAATGACAGAATTCAATGAAAACTGGTTAGGCCGTTTGGTTCTAAAAATTATGAAGTAAAAAAATTTAATTAAAACTTTCATTTTTTTCTGAAAGTTTAAAACAATCAATAATTATGAAAATTATAAAATACATCAACACATTTGCTATCGCGCTCCCCTTTTTAATTGTTGCAACCTATCCGATCTATAAAGAAGGTGCTCTAATATTTGCTATTATATCAACTATGGCGACGGGGTTTCTTCAATTTTCACTGGGAATAAAAATGCTGATTGACAATCCAGGAAACAAAAACCTGCAGCTGTATATTGCAGGGGTTGTAGCCTTCTTTGCACTTTGGCTGATCAATGTCTTAATAAGTTACAATGATTTTATAAACTTCATCCTTTTTCCAATTCCCTTGATTTTGGCTATTTACCTTTCTCTGTTAATTTATAAAAAAGAATAAAGGAATATTAAAGTTGAAATAAAAAACCACACATTATGAAAACGCTGCAAAACCAAACTTTACTCTATGACGAAGACTGTCCGCTGTGCCAGGTATACACAACAGGTTTTATAAAAGCAAAAATGTTAGACGAAAATGGCCGTAAATCTTATGGCCAACTGAGCGAAACCGAACAGGCTTTTGTAGATGTAAAACGTGCTTCAAACGAAATTGCCCTAATTGACAATCAAAACAAAACCGTGCTTTATGGCATTGACAGCCTCCTCAAAGTAATCGGGTTTTCTTTTCCCTTAATTGAAAAAATCGGGAACCTGAAACCTGTTAAGTTCTTTCTGAAAAAACTGTATTCATTTGTTTCCTACAATCGAAAAGTTATCATTCCGGGTAAAATCAATAAGGATCAAAAATTACAATGTGTTCCGGATTTCAACTACAAATACCGCTTTTTATTTATTGGTTTTGCAACTGTCATCACATCAGTAGTATTGTATCATTATGCTGCCTTACTTCCGGTTTTGCCACAAGCCGGCATCACCAGAGAAGTACTGATTGCGTTAGGGCAGCTCGTTTTTCAGAGTTTGTTTATGCTAAAAAAGGACAAAAAAACGATCCTGAATTATGCAGGAAACCTAATGACGGTTTCTCTAATGGGATCTTTATTGCTGCTTCCCCTGCTCGCGGTTCAGGCTGTTGTAAATGTTCCGGAAAATGTAATCTTGGCCTGGTTTGCCCTTACGGTTCTGATCATGTTTACGGAACATTTCAGAAGAATTAAAATACTGGAATTGCCTGCTTATCTTTGTCTGACATGGGTGGTATACCGAATTATTGTTTTACTGTTAATTTTGAATTTTTAGATCATGAAGAAACTTATCATCGCAGCAGGAACCGGTTTTTTGGGCCAAAGCCTGCTCACTCATTTCAAAGATAAATTTGAAGAAATCGTTGTTTTAACCAGAGGAAAATCAAAAGAAATTGACGGAATCAGATATGTAAACTGGAACGCCAAAACTTTTTCCGGTTGGGAAAAGGAATTGGAAAATGCGACCGTTTTAATAAATCTTGCCGGAAAATCTGTAGATTGCCGTTACACCAAAGAAAATAAAAAAGAGATTCTGTTATCCCGAATTGAAAGTACCAAAGTTTTGAATAAAGCGGTTTTGCAATGTGCCAATCCTCCAAAACACTGGCTGAACTCCTCCACTTCTACCATTTATCGTTTTTCTTTAGATAAGGAAATGGATGAGGTCGATGGTGAAATTGGAAATGATTTCTCTATGAATGTGGCACAATCCTGGGAAAAAGCATTCTTTAAAACCGAAACTCCAAATACTTTAAAAACGGCATTGCGAACTTCAATAGTTTTAGGAAAAAACGGCGGTGCCTTACTTCCGTTAAAAACGCTCGCAAAAATAGGTTTTGGCGGAAAACAGGGAAAAGGAAATCAGATGATAAGCTGGATTCACGAAGCCGATTTTGCCCGTGCTATTGCTTTCCTAATTGAAAAAGAAATAACAGGTGTTGTCAATATCGTATCTCCGAAACCAATTGAAAACAAAAATTTCATGTCACTGTTACGAAAAGCGATTGGGAGATCATTTGGAATTCCCATCAGTGAAACTGTATTGAAATTTGGATCTGCCATAATCAGGACAGAACCTGAGCTGGTCCTGAAAAGCCGAAATGTGATTCCGAAACGACTGCACGAAAATGGTTTTCAATTTGAATTTGACACTTTAGAAAAAACCTTAAAAGATCTCATCTAATGACTACAATACATTTGGTTACCCAAATAAATGCTTCAAAACAAATTACTTTTGATACGGCAAGAGATATTGATTTACATCAAAAATCGGCTGCTACATCTAATGAAAAAGCAATTGCCGGCATCACTTCAGGGTTAATTAACAAAAATGAAACCGTTACCTGGCGCGGCAAACATTTCGGTTTTTACCTCACCCATAAAAGCAGAATCTCTCAAATGGATTTGTACGATTATTTTCTGGATGAAATGGAAGAAGGAAAGTTCAAATCATTCCGTCATCAGCATTTTTTTGAAGAAAAAAACGGCATTACAATTATGAAAGACCATTTGCAATATGAAACACCTTATGGAATTTTCGGAAAATTATTTGACGTCTTATTCCTCGAAAAACACCTGACCAATTTTCTTTTGGCAAGAAATAAAATCTTGAAAGAGACCGCTGAGAAAAAACAGGAATAGATTATTTTATTTTTTTTAGGAAGACCAATAAAGGGGTTTTGCACGCAGATTTTGCGGATTTTAATAACTTGATTTGAATTGCCTCCAGCTTTAGCCGGAGGAAAAAAACAATAGAAAATTCATGGCTTTAGCCAAACTTTATCTTTCGGCTAAAGCTTAAATTTTATTCTAAAGAAACACAATCATCAGCCACCAGAAAATTGGTACGCTCTCTACCCAGAAAGAAGTGTAGTATTTAGATCGGTTTGGATTGGCAAACAGAATAAATAACATTAACGTCACCACCATGATCAAATTGATAATCAGGTCGTGAAGTGTAAAAGTCAATATTCCTAAAATCCAAAACGGAACCAACAGTGAAAATCCTAAGATTTTAGTTCGTTTCACGCCAATGGTCTGCGGAACCGTTTTTAAATGCGGATCGTCATTGGCCAGATCTAAAATCTCAAAAACCAGGATCAGCACAAAAACCAACACAAAACGCTGGATACATTTTATAAAAAAATTACCTGTAAACGGAATTTCAGCATTTACATAAGGTAATACCAGAGTCGCCCCCACCCAGCAAAGCGCTACGATATAAATTTTTACCCCGGCCCAGTTTCGGGCATTTTTTCGATTGGGAAAAAACGGAAGTGTATAAAGTGCCGTTATGGCAAATATTCCAAATGAAACGATCTGCGTAATTCGCTTTAGATGAAAAAAATAGTACGCGACCAAAATCAGGGAAATAAAACTTAAAACGGCAATAATTTTCAGCTGATTTCCAATCGGTTTTTTTTTGACCCGGACCAAAGCATCGTATTTAACAAAATTATACGCCACAATTGTTCCGAAAAAAACAAACAAGGCCATGGCTTCATCATATTGAATATGAAACACATGGAAAGTTAGCCGAACCAAAGCATAACACGATAAAGCCACGTGGATACTGCTGTTTAAATAAAAATCTAGCACCTGTTTTAGAAGTTTCATAGCTCAAATCTAATCAATTGGTAACAAATCAACTCTTTAGTTATAAATTTCATAAAAATTGAAGTTAAAAATACCTATTAAATTATTAATAATACTTAATTTTGCGCGACAAAAAAACAACACTTTTACAACTATATGAAAACAGATGCTTTTGCTTTAAGACACATTGGTCCAAGAGAAACAGATCTTCAACACATGTTACAAACAATTGGAGTTGAATCGATCGAACAACTTGTTTACGAAACCCTTCCAGATGACATTCGTTTAAAAGCACCTTTAAACTTAGATCCGGCGATGACGGAATACGAATTCGCAAATCATATTCAGGAATTAGGAAAGAAAAACAAAGTATTCAAATCGTATATTGGTTTGGGTTATCATCCAACTATCGTTCCGGCTCCAATTCAGAGAAATATCTTCGAAAATCCAGGATGGTATACTGCTTATACACCTTATCAGGCAGAAATTGCTCAGGGTCGTCTTGAAGCTATTTTAAATTTTCAGACTACTGTTATTGAATTAACCGGAATGGAAATTGCAAACGCTTCTTTACTTGATGAAGGAACTGCTGCTGCTGAAGCTATGGCTTTGTTATTTGATGTTCGTACACGCGACCAAAAGAAAAACAACATAAATAAATTCTTCGTTTCAGAAGAAATTTTACCTCAGACTTTATCTGTACTACAAACGCGTTCAACTCCGGTTGGAATTGAATTAGTGGTTGAAAACCACGAAACCTTTGATTTTTCAAATGAGTTTTTCGGAGCTATTTTACAATATCCCGGAAAATATGGTCAGGTAAATGATTATAATGCTTTTGTTGCTAAAGCAAAAGAAAACGAAATTAAAGTAGCTTTTGCTGCTGATATTTTATCATTAGCGGCTTTGACTTCTCCGGGAGAAATGGGAGCTGCAGTAGTTGTTGGAACTTCACAACGTTTTGGTGTACCAATGGGTTACGGTGGTCCTCACGCTGCTTTTTTTGCAACTAAAGATGAGTACAAAAGATCCATGCCGGGTCGTATCATCGGAGTTTCTATCGATGTAAACGGAAATCGTGCCTTACGTATGGCGTTAGGAACTCGCGAGCAGCACATTAAACGTGAAAAAGCAACTTCAAACATTTGCACCGCTCAGGTTTTATTAGCGGTTATGGCCGGAATGTATGCAGTTTACCACGGACCAAAAGGATTGCAATACATTGCAAACAAAGTGCACGCATCAGCGGTCACGACTGCTGAAGCTTTAAATAAATTAGGAGTTTTCCAAACCAATACGGCTTACTTTGATACTATTTTGGTAAAAGCAGATGCTCAAAAAGTAAAAGCTATTGCAGAGAAAAACGAAGTAAACTTCTTCTATGCTGATGCCGATACAATTTCGATTTCGTTAAACGAAACCACTTCAATTGCCGACATCAACCAAATTATTGCCATTTTTGCTGAAGCTTTAGGAAAAGAAACTGTTACTGTTGCTGAATTAGCGACTGCAAGTCAGTTACCGGCTTCATTAGAAAGAACATCACCTTTCTTAACGCATGATGTATTCAACAATCATCATTCTGAAAGTCAGATCATGCGTTACATCAAAAAATTAGAGCGTAAAGATTTATCGCTGAATCATTCGATGATTTCATTGGGTTCTTGTACGATGAAATTAAACGCAGCTTCAGAAATGCTGCCTTTATCAATGCCAAACTGGAACAGCATTCACCCGTTTGCACCAGTTGAGCAAGCCGAAGGTTACATCACAATGCTTAAAAAATTAGAAGAGCAATTAAATGTAATTACAGGATTTGCCGGTACAACATTACAGCCTAACTCCGGAGCTCAGGGAGAATATGCAGGTTTAATGGCGATTCGTGCTTACCATTTATCAAGAAACGAAAGTCACCGTAATGTATGTTTGATTCCTTCATCTGCTCACGGAACAAATCCTGCTTCTGCAGCAATGGCCGGAATGAAAATCATTGTTACTAAAACTACTCCGGAAGGAAATATTGATGTCGAAGATTTGAGAGAAAAAGCGATTGAGCATAAAGATGACTTATCTTGTTTAATGGTAACGTATCCTTCTACTCACGGAGTTTTCGAATCTTCAATAATTGAAATCACTAAATTAATCCACGACAATGGCGGATTAGTCTATATGGATGGTGCCAATATGAACGCGCAGGTTGGATTAACAAATCCTGCTACAATTGGTGCTGATGTTTGTCACTTAAACTTACACAAAACATTCGCTATTCCTCACGGTGGAGGCGGACCTGGAGTTGGCCCAATCTGTGTAAACGAAAAACTGGTGCCATTTTTACCAACAAACCCAATCTTAAAAGTTGGTGGTGAGCAAGCGATTACAGCTATTTCATCTGCACCTTACGGATCAGCTTTAGTATGTTTAATTTCTTACGGCTACATCACCATGATGGGAGCTGAAGGATTAAAAAGCGCTACAGAGCATGCTATTTTGAATGCTAACTACATGAAAGCCCGTTTCGAAGGGCACTACCCAATTCTGTATACAGGAGAATGCGGAAGAGCGGCTCACGAAATGATTTTAGATTGTCGTGCATTTAAAGAAAACGGAATTGAAGTTGGTGATATCGCGAAACGTTTAATGGATTACGGTTTCCATGCGCCAACGGTTTCTTTCCCTGTTGCAGGGACTCTAATGATCGAACCAACTGAATCTGAAGATTTGGCAGAATTAGATCGTTTTTGTGATGCTCTTATTTCAATTAGAAAAGAGATCGAAGCTGCAACAGCCGATGATAAAAACAACGTATTGAAAAATGCACCTCACACATTAGCAATGTTAACTACTGATAACTGGGCTTTCCCTTACACCAGAGAAAAAGCAGCTTATCCGTTAGAGTACATCGCTGAAAATAAATTCTGGCCATCAGTGCGTCGTGTAGATGATGCTTATGGTGACAGAAACTTAATCTGCAGCTGTGCTCCTATTGAAGCTTATATGGAAAACTAAGAAATAACTTTCTCATTCATATCCAGACCCGACAGGCTTTAAAACCTGTCGGGTTTATTTTTGTTTCAGGTTTCATGTTTCATGTTAGCTTGAAACCTGAAACTTTTTTAATCTCCACAAAACCTGAAACTTGAAACCTTAACCAAAAAAAACTTTCTCCACTACTTTCATTTCAAACGTTTGAAATCTCGGTAAAACTTAAAATTCATTAAAAAATAAACAATATATTCCACAAAAAATTATTATTTCATAATTATATGCATGCATAGTATTTTTTATGATGTTTATCATGATTTTATTTATAATTTAGCAATAAATTTACCGGATAATCGAGGAATAATGAAAATAAAAATAATAGGCATAGGAAGTTATATTCCAAATAAAGAAGTAAGCAATACTGATTTTGGGGATCATGTTTTTTTGAATGAGGATGGAACTGCTTTCGCTTACCCTAACGAAGTTGTAATTAAAAAATTTAAAGGTATTACCGGAATCGAAAATCGCCGTTATGCCGAAGACCACCATACTTCCTCAGATTTAGCCTATTTTGCTGCTGAAAGAGCAATTGAAAATGCTAAAATCGATCGTGAAACTTTAGATTACATTATTTTCGCCCATAATTTTGGCGATGTAAAATCCGGAACACATCAAACCGATATTCTTCCGAGTTTAGCAACCCGTGTTAAAAATAAACTGGACATTAAAAACCCTAAATGTGTCGCTTACGATATTCTTTTCGGATGTCCGGGCTGGATTGAAGGTGTCCTTCAGGCCAATGCCTTTATCAAATCCGGAATGGCAAAGAGAGTTCTGGTAATCGGCGCTGAAACCCTTTCGAGAGTTGTTGATGATCACGATCGTGATTCCATGATTTATTCGGATGGTGCAGGTGCTTCGGTTTTAGAAGCCTCTGATGATGAAGCAGGATTATTATCGTACGAAAGCGCTACTTTCGCTAACGAGGAAGCTAATTTCCTATACTTCGGAAAATCATACAATCCTGATTTGGATCCGGATATCAAATACATCAAAATGTATGGCCGTAAAATTTACGAGTTTGCTTTAAGTCAGGTACCATGTGCTATGAAAGAATGTCTTGACAAAAGCGGAATCGGAATTGAAGAAGTCAAGAAAATCCTGATTCACCAGGCCAACGAAAAAATGGACGAGGCAATTGTGGCCCGTTTTTATAAATTATACGACAAGACGCCGCCTGAAAATATTATGCCAATGAGTATCCATGATTTAGGGAACAGCAGCGTCGCGACAGTACCTACGCTATTTGATTTGCTGATACAGGGCAAATTGGAAAATCATGAAATCAACAAAGGTGACGTTGTTATTTTTGCTTCTGTCGGAGCAGGAATGAATGTGAATGCTTTTGTATACCGCTATTAATAGTTTGCAGTCGCAGTTTGAGCAGGCTGAATATTGGGACTGAAAACTGTGACTGAATACCGTGACTGAAAACTAAAAAAAAGTCCGCATTTTAAAATGCGGACTTTTTAGTATATTTGCGCCTTTGCTGTTAAAAAATATAAGATGTACGAAAAAACGTTTCCGAATAAAAGATTCAAACTTACTTTAGAATTTTTACAAAAACATATCAACACCTCAGAATCTATTTTAGATTTAGGAGTAGAAAATCCTTTTTCCAAAATCATGAAAGAGGCCGGATTTTCAGTAAAAAATACTACCGGAGAAGATTTAGATTTAAACCAGGATGTTTTTAAAACTGAAAAAACAACTGTCGTAACAGCTTTTGAAATTTTCGAGCATTTATTAAATCCATTCACGATTTTAACCGAAATCAAATCCGACAAGCTTTTAATTTCAATTCCGATGCGCCTTTGGTTTTCTCCGGCATACCGCAGTAAAACAGATATGTGGGACAGGCATTACCACGAATTTGAAGACTGGCAGTTAGACTGGCTTCTGGAAAAAACAGGCTGGAAAATTATCGACAGGCAAAAATGGACCAATCCGGTAAAAAAATTTGGTCTTCGTCCGCTTTTGAGAAGTTTTACAAACAGATACTATATTGTTTACGCTGAAAAAATATAATTCAAATTCCAAAAAATAAATTCCAAATTCCAATTTTTACCAATTAATGGTTCAAATTGGAATTTGGAATTTTAGAAAACTGGGATTTAATTTAAAAATTTATGAGATATTACATCGTCATTCCCGCGCACAACGAGCAGGATTTAATTGGCCTGACCTTACAATCTTTGGTTTCCCAAACAGTTTTACCCGCAAAAGTTGTTGTTGTAAATGACAATTCGACTGATAAAACAGAAGAAATTGTATTGGGGTTTGCTAAAGAAAATCCGTTTATTTCTGTTGTCAACAAAACGTCAGATGCCATTCACATGCCCGGAAGCAAAGTAATTCAGGCTTTTCAGAAAGGTTTTGAAACACTGGATTCTAACTACGATATTATTGTAAAAATAGATGGCGATTTAATTTTTCCTTCCAATTATTTTGAGAACATAATCAGACATTTTGAATCCGATCCGAAAATTGGAATGGCGGGAGGTTTTTGTTATATCGAAAAGAATGGCGAATGGGTTTTAGAAAACCTGACCGATAAAGATCATATTCGCGGTGCATTAAAAGCGTACCGTGCAGCTACTTTTCAGCAAATTGGAGGCTTAAAACCTGCCATGGGCTGGGACACGGTAGACGAATTACTTTGTAAATATTACGGCTGGAAAGTAGTGACAGATACTTCTTTGCACGTCAAACACCTTAAACCAACAGGGGCAAATTACAACAAAACAGCCCGTTACAAACAAGGAGAGGCCTTTTATACTCTTGGTTACGGTTTTTGGATTACAGCAATTGCCTCAGCAAAACTGGCGATGATGAAGAAAAAACCATTTCTCTTTTTTGATTATATCAAAGGATTTTGGAAAGCCAAAAATGCCAAAACACCTTTATTAGTTACACCGGAACAGGCAAAATTTATTAGAAATTATCGTTTGCAGAAAATGAAAGAAAAGTTAATTTGACCTCGAAACGGCCGAAAATACTTAACTCATAACCCAAAACTCATAACTTCTTTTTACCTTAGCCAATATTTGTAAAAACTATGATGCTCATTCGTTATTTATCCCAAATAGGAAGATATTTTTTAATGCTGAAGGAAATTTTCAACAAACAGACCAAATGGCCTGTCATGAAAAATCTAATCCTGAAAGAAATAGACGATTTAATTATTGACTCCCTGGGAATTGTTTGTTTTATCTCTTTCTTTATCGGAGGAGTTGTAGCCATTCAGACGGCGCTAAATTTAACTAATCCGTTAATTCCAAAATACTTAATTGGTTTTGCCACACGTCAGTCGGTAATCCTGGAGTTTGCCCCTACTTTTATTTCCGTTATTATGGCTGGAAAAATGGGGTCTTACATCACTTCGAGTATCGGAACCATGCGTGTTACCGAACAGATTGATGCTTTGGAAGTTATGGGTGTTAATTCCCTGAACTATCTTGTTTTTCCAAAAATAATTGCCTTATTAATGTATCCTTTCGTCATCGGAATCAGTATGTTTTTGGGTGTTTTCGGTGGATGGCTAGCTTGTGCATACGGCGGATTTTCAACCAGTCAGGACTTTATTCAGGGAGCTCAGATGGAGTTTATCCCTTTTCATATCACCTATGCTTTTATCAAAACTTTAATTTTCGCCATGTTATTAGCGACAATCCCTTCTTTTCATGGCTATTATATGAAAGGTGGAGCCCTTGAAGTGGGTAAGGCAAGTACAGTATCGTTTGTGTGGACATCGGTTTGTATTATTCTTTTCAATTATATATTAACGCAACTATTATTAGGATAATGATTGAAGTAAAAAACGTAGAAAAATCATTTGCGGACAGTAAGGTTTTAAAAGGTGTTTCGACAGTTTTTGAAACTGGAAAAACCAACCTGATTATTGGACAAAGTGGATCCGGAAAAACAGTTTTGTTAAAAACATTATTGGGAATTCATACACCGGACTCCGGCACTATTGAGTTTGACGGACGTGTTTATTCTGAATTGGAGCCCGATGAAAAAAGAGAATTAAGAACTGAAATCGGAATGGTTTTTCAGGGAAGCGCGCTATTCGATTCAATGACTGTTGCAGAAAACGTAGCTTTCCCGTTAAGAATGTTTACCCACGACAATAAAGCAAAAATTAAGGAGCGTGTTGATTTTGTCCTCGAAAGAGTAAATTTAGTAGACGCTCATCAAAAATTACCTTCGGAGATTTCAGGTGGTATGCAGAAACGTGTGGCCATTGCGCGAGCTATCGTAAACAATCCAAAATACCTGTTTTGTGATGAGCCTAACTCCGGTCTGGATCCAAACACTTCTACTTTGATTGATAACCTTATTAAGGAAATTACCGAAGAATACAATATCACCACCGTAATCAATACGCACGATATGAACTCAGTAATGGAAATTGGTGAAAATATTGTTTTCCTGAAAAAAGGACTAAAGGCCTGGCAGGGAACCAAAGAAGAAATCTTCAGAACAGATAACAAAGACATTGTGAAATTTGTATACTCTTCTAATTTGTTCAAAAAAGTAAGAGAAGCGTATTTGAAGGGATAGAATATTTTGAAATTACAATACTGAAAATTCCAAATTCCAAGCTTTAAATCCTAATAAAAAAATTCCAAATCCCAATTTAGACAGTTGGAATTTGGAATTTTTTTTATTGGAATTTTATGCCTTTAATTGGAATTTTTAATCAGTTCCACTTCAGCATTCGGATTAAAAAGATAAGTTCTGCCTGAACTTAATTCGATGCATTCGAAACGTTTCGTGCGAACGGCCAGTTTCTTGAATATTTTACCGTTCTTAATTCTGAAAACGCTTCCGTACGGGATCTCAAAAACATAGCTTTTATCGTTTTGCGCATCGTACTGTTTTAACGCGAGAGACAAAGTAGTGTCCGTATCGCTACTGGCAGATGGATTTTTAAAATGTCTCGCCAACAATGGCAATAAACCGCCCGGAAAGATCTCCGGACGTATAAAAGGCACCATCATTCGCTGGAACGTATGTTTCCATTCATTTCCGTGCGGCTTGATGTTTCTTCCAAACTTTTCAAACGCTACCAGATGTGAAATTTCATGAATCAGCGTAATCAAAAAACGATATTTGTTTAAACTGGCATTTACCGTGATTTCATGTTTGCCACTAGGTCCCCTTCTGTAATCGCCATGACGCGTCTGGCGCTCATTTACGATTTTCAGATGAACCTGGTTGGCCACAATCAAATCAAAAACAGGCTTTACAGCATGTTCCGGTATATATCTTGCTAAAGTTTCGTTCAATTTTTGAAGTTAAAAGTTGTTTGTAAAAAGTTAAAGGTTAAAGTTTTTTGTCTGAAATTGGAATTTGGAATTTGAAATTTTTAAAATTGGTATTTAGTTAAGGGTTCGTTGAAGAGACTTCCAAAACTTTCCCATTAAAATACTTATTCCCATTAAGCGTAAAATCATAAATATAAGTGGCCATTCCCTCTGCGGAAATCGGTGCCTGATAGCCGGGGAAAGCTTCCTGAAGCATTTCGGTCTGAACAGAACCCAATGCTAAAACATTAAATGAAATCCCTTTCTCTTTGTATTCTTCAGCCAATAATTCGCTTAGGGTAATCACAGCCCCTTTACTGGAACTGTAAGCGGCTAAACCGGCAAATTTCAGGCTTCCGCGCACGCCGCCAATGGAACTGATCGTTACCACGTGACTTCCTTTCTGAAGATAAGGCAGGCAAATTCTGGTAAGATTGGCCACGGCAAAAACATTGACTTTGTAAATACTTTCAAAATCAGCCTGGGTGGTTTCTGCAAAAGGTTTCAAAAGCAAAGCCCCTGCATTATGCACTACCGCATCTACATTTTTCCAGGCAGAAGAAAGGAAATCTTCTATCTTATATAATTCTGATTCGTTTGATAAATCGACAGACAGACAGGTTACATTTTCATGTTCTAAAAGCGCCTGAGGTATTTTTCTTGAAATAGCCAGGACCTTATTTCCGGCATTTGCAAACTGCAGGGCCAATTCATAACCGATGCCTCTGCTCGTTCCTGTTATAATAATATTTTTCATGAAGCAAAAATAAGCAAAACGCTCAAAAAGAACCGTTAATTCTTCATTGTAATTTCCTGTGTCTTAGAATTTGCAATCTGCGTTACGGCAGGTAAAAACTCTTGTATAAAAGAAGTCATGTGCGGAACGTCCATCACTTTGAATTCGTCTGAAGGATGGTGGTAAAATTCGAAATTCTCAAAGTCAAAAGTGCTTATCGACTGGCAGGGCTTTTTAAAAGCTTCGTAAAACGAATAATTATCCGATCTGTAAAACAATTTATATTCGGCTTCCTTTGGCAGAAATCCGATTGTTTTTTTACCGGTATATTCATTTATTTTTTCGGCCATATTCGATTTATCAAAACCTGTAATGTACGCCAGATAATCCCCTTTCATGGGTACACCGACCATTTCGATGTTAAGCTGCACGTATAAATTGAAGTTTTGAACCTTCAGTTTTTCCACTAAACTTTTAGACCCCAGCAGGCCTTTTTCTTCTCCGGCAAAAAACACAATAAGAATACTTCTTTTGTTCGATTTTGTTTCGCTGAAATATTTCGCCATTTCGGCTACGGCTGTTACTCCGGAAGCATCATCATTTGCCCCATTATTGATCACGTCCTCTTTTTTCTTTTTATCTACACCAATATGATCGTAATGAGCACTCAGCACCACAAATTCTTTTTTAAGTTCCGGATCATTTCCTTCAATAACCCCGACAATATTGAAGGCTGGTGACTTAAAATTGGTCAGCGTGTCGCGGTAGCTTTTAAAATAAGGCTTTACGTTGTTTTTCTTAAGAAATTTTTCCAGGAATTCAGCTGCTTTCTCAATTCCTTTGGTTCCCGTCTCGCGGCCTTCCAATTCATCTGAAGAAAGGTATTTCAGAAAATCCGAAACGTTTGACTGTTCTACTTGATAAGCAATCTCAACAGGTTGGGAATTTAATTTGGGAGAGGTATCGCTTACAGCTGAGTTATTCGATTTACAGGCTAATAAAACAAAAGGAAGCAGAAAGTATAATTTTTTCATGAATAGAATTTTAGCTTCAGAAGCTACGATTCCAAAGCAGTTGATTTAAAATATTTTTTATACACCTTAAACACCTGAATACTTCCCATAACAATAAAAAACAACGGAATGAATACAGGCATTACATACTTTGAAAATGGATTTCTTTCATGAAAAATAGTCTGTAAAAGTACAATCAGACTTAGCATTCCTGAAAAAATACCTGCCAAAGTTCCTGCAATATAATAATATTTTAACTTTTTTTCAATCGTAATATACTTTGCATTAATTAAATATAAATTCCAGCTCGTCCAGAATGGCAATTGCAAAAAATTAAAACAGTTCAGGATTACGCCTATTACAAACGGAGAATACATCAAATAGGCTTTCAGATTTCCATTCGCACCTGAAGTACCGTGTGAATTTGAATAAAAAAAATAGGCCAAAATGAACATAAATATAACAGCGAAGCCATCGATAATTTTCATCAGCTTTTTATTTTTTACCAGTTGTCTGGCAAAAAGCAGTGTAAAATAAATCACAAACGTTTCTACGAAGACAACTCCCAATAAAAAGAAAATTAAATGATGCAGTCCGGATCGGGAATAAATTTCCAGTCCGGCCAAATTGAGATAGCCCAACGGAACAGAGCCGATAAAGCTGACCAGAAATCCAACTGCTATATTTTGCGCTCTTTGCTGCATTCCTAAAAATTTAAAATTTTACTGTTCTGAACCTGATGCAGACGGTATTCCTGCATTCCGGCTTTATAATCCAAATAAGGAAATCCCCTTTTATGATTGGCCACACTGATTTCGTACATATACGTAATGTGCCGGGCCAGTTCTTTCCAGGCAAACCAGATAGAATGTTTGGGATCATAGATATGGGTCGGTTCGCTAGCTGCCCCGTTTAATTCGACAATCTGAAAATGCTCCCCTCTTTCCAGTTCTTCAAAAGAATCATACATAATATCAAATCTTCCAAAGTAAAACTCCGGGATCTGCGCACAAATCTCATTGATGGTTTGGGTAAGTTTTGGGGTAATCCAATGACTTCCGTCTAAAAATTTGGCACCACGGGCATGATTCCCAAACGGAACCAAATTGAATGCTTCTCCCGCTGCTAAAATTTTATGCAGCAAATCGCCGTATTCTTCCTGTAAGGCATCAAACTGTAATTGAAATCTTGGCGTTTTATGAATTAATTCTTCAATTGTGGAGGCCCCGTCACCCACAACCGTCAGAAATTCCTTTGCGACAATTCCTGTAATCCTGCCCTCTATTTCATTGGGATGGCGTACGTAAAATATACCCACTTCATTTTTGTAAGGAATCAAATCCTGCAGCAGGAAATCGAAATTGGCTTTCTCCATATAACGCTGTAACTCCGAAACAGTGTGAATTTTTTTCACTCCCGAACCCCGCAAACCAATATCCGGTTTTGCAATTAATGGAAAATGAATTTCTTTCTCTATAACCTGCTGAACGATTTTTTTGAGATCCGTATTTTTAGGGATGAGAATCGTTTTGGGATAATATTTTCGCGGAATCAAATCATAAATCTGCTTTTTGCTTTCCATAATAAATCCCCCGTTTTTAATTCTTGGATTGGAAGCATTAAAGAAAAAAATAGATCTCGCTTTGATGGCGTAATACGCCCAAAGAAAATAGATCGGAATATACACGACCTGAAACGGCCAATATTCCCAATTTGCGATTTTATGAAAAAATAGCTTCATCTTATATGATATTAAATACTAATAAATGCTGTCGAAAATTCCTGTTCCAGAACTAAGTCATGATAGGCGATTGCCCTTTTATTCTGTCCGGTTACAACTTGTGTGATACTTACTGTTTTCAAGGTATTTTCCCGATTGATAATCAGCCCGTTTTCAGAATCATCCCCTTCCGTATTCCGGTGAAAACCGAGCATATCTGAAGCTGAAATTTCGTTTTTATCTTTCAGAAAATCAAAAAACCAGCGGGATCGTTTCTTTCTGACATCTTCCGGATACAAGGTTACAGACGACCAGATATGATTTTTCGTTTCATCTAAAATCGTATTTCTTTTGGTTAAGCCATCCCAGATCAGTTCGTACAATTTTTCATCCTGATACAGCACCAGTGTAAAAGGCTCAATATCTTCCAGATTAATGGCTCCCCAAAAATCCTTTGGAGAGTTGCTGGAAACAATATCCAGGGCAATTAACCCACGGCTTCTTCTGTACGAAAACCGAACTTCATGTTTGGTGATACCGCCATTCAGCAGTACCAACACAGTTCCGTCTGCATCAGCTACAAACCAGGTTCCTCCGGCTTTTGGATCTTTCGGATACACCAGGTTTTTACCATTACAGTGATAACTGCGCGGCGGAAGGGCGCTGGGGCGGATCACCTTCTCATCACGGTTCGAAGTGATAATCACGGTTTCCTTATGAACTACAAAACTTACTGTACACATTGGTTTCTATATTCTATGGTGGAACGTGCCACACCAAAATTTTCATTCACTAAAATATCCTCCAATTGTAAAACAGCCACTTTTATCAATGCCTGGTGATGAATACAATGTTCTAAGTTATAAAGCAATTCCCTGTAATAATTACTTTGAATCCTAAAGGTAAGCCCGTCGATCATTTGTTCTAAATAGAGCGGTTTATTTTCTTTTTGTAAACCCTTTTTTACCTCAAGGATACATTGTTTTGCAAACTGGGTTTCGGTCTGAATGCGTTTATTGCGTTCTCTGTTGTCATAATTTAAAACTCCCGGCTCATAGCTGTTTTCAAGACATTGAAACATTTCAAGGATATGACGGGTATGTTCGCCGATACTGGAGTCGCTTAAAGCCGGACAGGGTTTTGCATACGACTGATCGGACAATTGGTTTAACAAATTTGTTAACTCGTCTAAACTGTGGTTTATTGATTTCAGCAGCATAATTATTTCGTTTTTAAAAGATTCATAATTATATTTTTATTCCGGTAAAGTAATAGCAGGCAACAGAGTAAGGTGACTACAGCCAGAGAAAAAAGCAGTCCGGAGTCACCCTGAACTTCAATCCCTAACACAAATAAATGCGAAAGAACCGCGCCGGTCATAACACCACATCCGCCTAAAGCGCCGAGCCAGGTTGTTTGTGGAATTAAAAGTAAAACCACCACAATCAGTTCGGCAATTCCGGATCCGATTCTTCCGTAAGGCTCTACACCTAAGGTAGAAAAAATATAAATACTTTCAGGTGCGCCTGTAAATTTAAAATACAAAGTCTGCAGTAAAATTGCCGAAGCCGTTAGTTTTAGCACCCAGTTTAATAATGGTGTTTTCATGACTTTTTATTTATATATCTTTTTCCAGTTTACATCCGCTTTCGTCTTCAGATTGGCTTGGTCTTTATTCCAGCTTTTCAGCGTATTATTAAAATAGGCGTTGTAGAACAAATACAGTTTCCCGTCTGTGATTTTGAAAGTTTCCGGATTGATTTCCACTTTTTCAGCGTTACTCCCCATGGCATACGCACACCAGCCGCCATATTGCGGTTCAAAGCCGGCAGGATTTTTCAAAAAAACTTCCTTATTGGCCACGGATGAAAATTTATAAGTTATGCCCATATAAGTAGCCGTAACCTCATTTTTACCTTTTATAGCCTTGTTTTCTTTAAAATAAGCCACAGGGTCATATCCCTGAATGGCCACTTTATTTTCTACATTATACTGGGTGATTCTTTTTGCATCGTTTTGCGAAAATGCAGCCGCTGATACTAAAACAAATAGTACTACAATTAACTTTTTCATCTTGATTTTATTTTAAGGTCTTTAATACTGAAACTAATAGGTCAGCGTTTATACGTTGTTTAAAATCAGGCGAAACGTATTCGAACAAAATGTCACCGCTCGTATTTACTACAAAAACAGAAGGCACAGGTAAAAAACTCGTGTTCATTCCATTAGAATGTACGTTAATAACTGATTTATAGTTTTCCGGAGCTTCAAAGGCGATCCCGAATTCTTTGATTAAGGTGCCGTCTGCATCGGAAAGTAATGTGTATTTTACTTTATCTTTTTCTGCTGTGACCTTCAAATTTTCGGGAGAGTCCGGACTTACCGCAACAATCTGATAGCCTAAGTCAAGAATTTGTTTTTCGGCTTCTGCCAGGGCAGACAAATGCAGGTTACAATAAGGGCACCATCCGCCACGGTAAAAAACCAATACGGTTTTCTTCTTACTGATCAGCTCAGAAAGACTGACAGTTGCATTATCTGATGATTTTAAAGTCGAATTGGGAATCTTTTCCCCTATTAATAAGGGAGCAATATCCGTTGCCGTTTTTGCGACTGCATTTTGGGCATTTGCAACAGTACTTGCGGCAGCAAACAGAGTAAAAAGTGCTTTTTTCATAGTGTATAATTTTTCATCTTTTATGATGATGTAAAACTACTGTGGTATGAAAAAACAATTTGTCGGCTAATTTACACTTGAGGCAAAATAGTTTATAATTGGGTGATATCCTGTATAATAATCTCTTTTCGGGTATAACTTAAAAGATGATTGGTTTCCATCTCATTCAGCAATTGGGTTGCTGTCTGCCTTGAAGTACAGATAATCTGGGCAATATCATTTTGGGTCAGGTAATTTTCAATCACAACCGAATTACCGTTTCTGATACCTTCCTGTTCTGCCCAGTCTTTCAGGAACTGATACAATCTGGTTTTGGCATCTTTAGAAATTAAATTGGCATAACTGTTTTTAATGCGTTTCATTTTCAGCCCCACAAACTTCGTATACGAAAGTGCGAGTGTCGGATTTCGAAGTAATAAATCTTCAAAATCGGACATTAGGAAACTGCAGATCGCAACATCATCAGAAAGTACTTTGGCATATTCGTTGGCTTTATCATCGGTTTCCAGCGTGAGTTCGCCAAACAAATCCCCTTTCTGGATAATATCTTTTATAGTTTCGTTTCCGTCTTCATCAACGGCAACAATTTTGATATTCCCTTTTTTAAGCAGGAAAATACGGGGTACATCAGAAGACGAGAAATAAATGATTTCTCCTTTCGACGCTTTTTTAAAACCTGTTATAATACACAATTGTTTGATCTGGCTGAAGCTCAGGGTCCGGAACAATTTGTGATCGCGCAAATACCAGTATTTTAAATCTTCGTACATAAAAATCGAATTCAGTTGCTGTAAAAGTAATTAAATTTTCATCTTAAAAACAAAACCCTCCTGAAGCGAAACTTCAAAAGGGTTTTTATGAAATTATTTTAGAAGAAATTATCCTGCGATAACAGATCTTGAAATTACAATTTTCTGAATTTCAGAAGTTCCTTCGTAAATCTGTGTAATCTTGGCGTCACGCATAAAACGTTCTACATGGTATTCTTTCACATAACCGTTTCCACCGTGAATCTGAACAGCTTCAACAGCCGTGTCCATTGCTACCTGCGAAGCAAATAACTTAGCCATGGCACCACTTACATCGTAATTTTTATGCTGGTCTTTATCCCACGCCGCTTTCATACACAAATGACGCGCCGCTTCGATATTCACTGCCATATCGGCCAGTTTAAAAGCAATGGCCTGATGATTGCAGATTTCTGTTCCGAAAGCCTTACGTTCTTTCGAATATTTCAAAGCCAGTTCGTAAGCTCCCGAAGCAATTCCCAAAGCCTGAGAAGCAATACCAATACGGCCTCCCGCTAAAGTTTTCATAGCAAATTTAAATCCGAAACCGTCCTCACCGATTCTGTTTTCTTTCGGAACTTTTACATCACTAAACATTAAGGAGTGGGTATCTGAACCACGGATTCCCATTTTTTGTTCTTTTGGTCCGATAGAGAATCCCGGCATATCTTTGGTCATGATCAGCGCATTGATTCCTTTGTGTTTTAACTCCGGATGTGTCTGAGCAATTACTAAATAAACAGAAGCCGTGTTTCCGTTGGTAATCCAGTTTTTGGTACCATTTACAATATAATGGTCTCCCATATCAACAGCAGTAGTTTTTTGCGAAGTGGCATCACTTCCTGCTTCCGGCTCGCTTAAGCAAAAAGCGCCGTGAATTTCACCTGAGGCCAGGCCCGGTAAATATTTTTGTTTTTGTTCTTCTGTACCAAATTCCTGTAATCCCCAGCAAACCAATGAATTGTTTACCGACATTACTACTGAAGCAGATGCATCTACTTTTGAAATTTCTTCCATAGCGATTACATACGAAATAGCATCCAGGCCACTTCCTCCGTATTTCGGATCAACCATCATCCCCATGAAGCCCAGCTGCCCCATTTTTTTTACTTGCTCTGTCGGAAAAATTTGCTTTTCGTCACGCTCGATAACACCTGGCAACAATTCGTTTTGAGCAAAATCTCTTGCGGCCTGTTGAATCATTAAATGCTCTTCAGTAAGATTGAAATCCATATTCTTTGTTTTTGTTGTTTTGTTTTTTTTGAAGTCCTTTTTTCATGAATAAAGGCTTCCAAAGATAATTTTTAAATGCGAATTAACAATGCGCGCATATCATTTTAAGAAATTATCAGCAATCACGATAACGTTTTCGTAATTCTGTTGAAGATTAATCTGATGAAGATTAATTTTGCAACGTTTTCTGTAAAATTTAAGAATAAAATTATGGATCAAAACCGTCGTTTGAAAATATGTTAAATTATTATAATCTCAAAAAAACCAAAAAGGCAAAAACCACGTATATGTACGTAAAATAACTCTTACTATTTTGATTATGAATAACGTAACTGATATAAAAAAACGTTTTAGTAAAAAAAAAATAGTAACTTTAAATAGTCAAAAATTATAAATTACATTATTTTTGCCCAAAAAAAATAAATTATCGATAGCGTATGAAAAAGATTTTACTAGCATTTACACTCCTTTTAAGTTTTCAATTTTCTACTGTTTCTGCACAGAATACATTAGAAGTGAATGGCGTTACAGTTCCAAGAAAAATTGAATTCCAAAACAAAACCTTACAGCTTAACGGTGCCGGCGGAAGATCTAAAATGTGGCTGGAAGTTTATGTACAGGCTTTGTATTTATCGCAGTTAAGCCAGGATCCGCAATTTATTATTGACAGCGATACTGAAATGGCCGTTCGTATAGAAATCACGTCTTCTATGGTTTCTTCCAATAAACTGACCAAGGCTATGAATACGGGTTTTGAAAAATCAGCAGGAAGCAATCTTGCGGAATTACGACCAAGAATTGAGGATTTCAAAAAATTATTAAGCGATCCTATTACCGAAAAAGATGTATTTGTTTTAGCCTATAATCCTTTTGACCAGACTATCAATGTTTACAAAAATGAAGTTTTGAAAGGAAAAATCCCCGGATTTGATTTCAAAAAAGCATTGTTCGGCATCTGGCTTTCAGATAAGCCGGTTGATCAGACCTTAAAGGAAAACTTATTGGGGAAATAAAATTTTCTCCTTACAATATAGCTGAAGCCGGAAACGATAACGTTTTCCGGCTTTATTTTTGGGTTTAAATAAAATTGATGTCAAATACATTATTCGCATTATTCTATTTTATACTTTTACGCAAAATAAACATATCACAACAAAATGAAAGATTTATTACAGCAATTTGAAAATAAGGAACCTGAAATTGTTTTTAACTGGAAAGATTCTGAAACAGAAGCAGAAGGTTGGACAGTAATTAATTCACTTCGTGGAGGAGCCGCAGGTGGAGGAACAAGAATGAGAAAAGGCCTCGATATGAATGAAGTTCTGTCTCTGGCAAAAACTATGGAAGTTAAGTTTTCCGTTTCTGGTCCTGCAATTGGTGGTGCTAAATCCGGAATTAATTTTGATCCGAATGACCCGCGTAAAAAGGGAGTTTTACAACGCTGGTACAAAGCCGTTTCGCCTTTATTAAAAAGTTACTACGGAACCGGCGGGGATTTGAATGTTGATGAAATTCACGAAGTAATCCCAATGACCGAAGAATGTGGGGTATGGCATCCGCAGGAAGGTGTTTTCAACGGACACTTTAAGCCTACTGAAGCCGATAAAATCAATCGAATTGGACAATTACGTCAGGGTGTTATCAAAGTAATCGAAGACCCGAAATTCTCACCTGATGTTACCCGCAAATATACAGTAGCCGATATGATTACAGGTTATGGCGTTGCTGAAGCTGTTCGTCATTTTTATGCAACTTATGGTGGTGATGTAAAAGGCAAAAAAGCAATCGTACAGGGTTTCGGAAATGTAGGTTCAGCCGCTGCATTTTACCTAGCTGAAATGGGTGCAAAAGTAATCGGAATTATTGACCGTGACGGTGGACTGATCAAAGAAGAAGGGTTTTCTTTTGAAGAAATCAGAACGTTGTTTTTGAATAAAGACGGAAACAAACTGGTTACCGATGCTATGATCCCGTTTGATGAAATCAATTCTAAAATCTGGACAATCGGTGCTGAAATCTTCACGCCTTGTGCTGCTTCAAGACTGGTAACCCAAACTCAGATTGACAGTTTAATTCAAAACGGACTGGAAGTTATCTCCTGCGGAGCGAATGTTCCTTTTGCTGATAAAGAAATTTTCTTCGGTTCTATTATGGAAGAAGTGGACAGTAAAGTGAGTTTGATTCCTGATTTCATTTCAAACTGCGGAATGGCGAGGGTATTTGCTTATTTCATGGAGAAAAAAGTTCAAATGACAGATGAGGCTATTTTTAATGATACTTCAGAAATTATAAAAAATGCCATTGTAAAAGCACATGCCTTAAATGGGTCAAAAACAAATATCAGCGCAACGGCTTTTGAAATTGCACTTAAACAGTTAGTATAATTTTCTTTATACTTTATTCTAAACGAGCCAGATTATTCCTGGCTCGTTTTTTTTTGCCACAGATTTTCAGGATTTATAAGTTTTTTTTCAAGCTGGGATAAATTTCTCTCGCAGATTTTGCAGATTGAGCAGATTTTCTTTTTTCCTAAATAATTTTAGAACAGATCCGCTTAATCTGCCAGATCTGCGAGACAAAAAAAATCACCAGATGAAAGTGATTGAATATTTCTCGCAAAGGCGCTAAGAAGCCAAGTTTAAAAACTTAAAATAAAAAACTTTGCGACTCTGCGTCTTTGCGTGATTAAATAAAAAAGCTTAGCGAACTTTACGAATAATTTTTCCCGCAGATTTTGCAGATTAAGCAGATTTTTTAAAAAAAAATAATTTTAGAATAGATCTGCTCAATCTGCAAAATCTGCGAGACAAAAAAAATTCAAACGATAAAAAAAACCTCGCGAACTTTTGCGTAGTACCTAGCGCCCTTTGCGGTTAAATCCCCCACACCAATTTGATTCTAAACAATTTTTACTACTTTTAAACGTTTTTATTAATACAATTCCAAAATCCAGAATCACAATGAGCTCAGCCAGTTCTTCCGATAAAAAGAAATCATTATTAATCTCGACTGTAATCTATGCAGTAATTTTACTATTGTTGTTTTTTATTCGTTTCTGGCCTCCTTACAATCCGGAAAACAATGCAGCACTTGCAGCAGGTGGCGGCGGTGGCGGCGTGACCATAAATTTCGGGGACAGTGATGTCGGATCAGGAGCCAATTATAAAAGCGAGGTACTGAATGTAAAAAACGAAGCGAAGCAGACACCAGCAAAAGCAACACCAGAGGAAGCCATTATCACCCAGGAAAATACGACAACAGAAGAAAGTGTCGTTATTCCCGTAAAAGAAAAACCCAAAAAAAATACCCCGGTTGAAAAACCCGTAACCAAACCTGTACCGGAGAAACCAAAAGTTTCCAATTCTACCAATGATGCCCTATCAAGCATTTTAAAAGGATCCAACAAAGGAGGGGACGGTGATGATAAAGCGGCCGGAAATAAAGGAAAAGCAAACGGAAGCTTAGGCTCCAACGGCTACTACGGAAGTGGCGGATCCGGAGGAGGAACAGGCGGCGGTAACGGAACCGGAAATGGCGTTGGTACCGGAAGCGGTTACGGAGCCGGAAGCGGCGGAGGTTCCGGTGGCGGATCAGGTTATTCCCTCGGAAACCGAAAAGCATTGTCTAAACCTGCACCAAAATATACGTGTAACGAACAAGGAAAAGTTGTAGTTGAAGTTACAGTGGACCAAACCGGAAAAACGATGAGCGCAACTCCGGGAATAAAAGGAACAACCAACACAGCAAGATGCTTGTTAGATCAGGCTAAAATTGCTGCCCTGAATACCAAATGGTCTCCCGATGATAATGGAACGGCAAAACAGGTTGGTAAGATTATTTATAATTTTAGTCTGGATTAAAACACGGATTTCACGAATTTACACGAATAGTTGGGATCATAATATAAATAGAAAAGGCTTTCTGATATCTTAGAAAGCCTTTTCTATTTTGTCCTGTCACCTCGACGCAAGGAGACTCAACAGACGAAGTAAATCTTTGCAAGAAGCTCGACAAAGATTGGATTTTCTTTACGGAGTTACTGGCGAAGATTTCTCCCTTCGCTCGAAATGACAAAATTGTGCTACAATTTCATAATTAAGATTGCTTCGTTCCTCCGATGACAGATTGTGTTATTTTTTTGCGTGAGGGATAGGAGCTGGCTACCGAAGTAGCGCGGATAGCCCGACCGCAATAAAAAAATGGGCGAATCAACATCATGCTGATTCGCCCATTTTTTTATTGTGGTTACGCCCTACTGATCAATCTTACTTCGGACTTGTAGCAATCACAAATTTCAGATTGTTCTTCACTCCTATCTGCAGCACATCTACTAAATCCTGAACCTGCAAATTAAACGGAATTCTGACTACAACCGTTTGCTCTTTGTTGTCACCGATTTTTGACATTAACGAAGTCTCCAGGTTTTCAAAATCTACCGGTTCCTTGTCGATGTAAAACTTTTTATCTTCCGTCACAGACAGACTGATCAGCTGTTTATTTGTTTTTTCATTGGCTTTGGCTTTCGGCAAAGTCATCTTGATCACATTAGGATTTGCCAGCGTTGAGATAATTAAGAAAAACAACAGCAGGAAAAACATAATATCACTTAACGACGAAGTCGCTACCTCGGCATGAAATCTTCTTTTTCTTTTAATAGACATACCTTATGCTCTTTGAATTATATTGACAAATTCTAATATTTGCTTTTGAATTTTTAAGGCAAAATCATCAATTTTTCCGTTCAGTAAGTGATAGGCACTATATGCAATAATACCCACAATTAATCCGGATCCTGAACTGATCATTTTCTCATATAAACCTCCTGAGATATTACCAATACTGATATTCTCCGTAACCGAAATGCTGTAGAAAATCTTAATAACCCCCGAAATAGTTCCGATAAATCCTAACGTTGGTGCGATACCGGCAATAAGACCAAGATGCCCCAGACGTCTTTCCATTTCACCAATTTCAATATCAGCAGCACGGTCCATGTTGGATTCGATTTCAGCAATTGGCCTTCCTATGACTAAAACGCCTTCTTTGAGGATATTTCCGGCAGCGGTATTGCTTCTTTCCACGATGGTTCTGGCCAGTTCAATATTTCCTGAATTCAGCTTATCGCCTACGTCCTGCATCAGTCTGCCATCAATTTTAGACGCTTTGCTGATGTATAAATAACGTTCTATGATCACATAAAAAGTATAAAATAATAAAAGGGCAATCGGGATTAGAAAAAAACCTCCTTTTAAGATAAATCCTAAAACAGAGATTTCGGTATTTGGAGCAATTTTTTCGACTACTACGTTAGATGCGGCGTTTGCGAGAGTATCTGCTTGTAATTGAAGGAAGGTAAACATATTTTAATTCGTGTTTTTAATAATTAATTCTAAAAAATATTTCAATTTTGCACTAAAGATAATTTTCATTGTAGTATTAAACTAAAAAAAAGGGAAATTATTTCAATTCAACACTACTTTATCAAATAAAATGAACTATCAAGAGACCACAGATTGGATGTTTAACCAATTGCCCATGTATCAGCTTCAGGGTGCTTCGGCGTACAAAGAAGACTTAACCAACATCAGGCTTTTGGCGGAACATCTCGGCCATCCGGAGCAGCATCTAAAATGCATACATGTGGCCGGAACTAACGGAAAAGGTTCAACCTCTCATATGCTGGCTTCGGTTCTGCAGGAATCGGGATACAAAGTCGGATTATACACGTCACCGCATCTCAAAGATTTCAGGGAACGAATTAAAATAAATGGTATTGAAATCTCAGAAGATTTTGTCTGTGAATTCGTTGCTAAACACAAAGCTTTTTTCGAGTCGAATGACATGAGCTTTTTCGAAATGTCAGTTGGTCTGGCTTTCGATTATTTTTCTTCCGAAAAAACAGATATCGCCATTATAGAAGTAGGTCTGGGCGGACGTCTGGACGCTACCAATATTATCACGCCTTTAGTTTCTGTTATCACGAATATCGATCTCGACCACACCCAGTTTTTAGGCAACACCACTACGGCAATTGCAGGGGAAAAAGCCGGAATTATCAAACCGAATGTTCCTGTTGTCATTGGAGAGTATACGGAAGAAACAGAAGCGGTATTTTTAGCGAAAGCCAAAGAAAACAATGCCCCAATTTATTTTGCTGCCGATTTAATCTCAGGCGTTTTTCCGTCTGATTTGCTTGGCGATTATCAGTTTCAAAATAAAAAAACCGTTCAGCAGGTTGTTGTGGTGTTAAACTCACAAACTGATTTTAAAGTTTCGATTGAACATTTAAAAAGCGGCTTACTCCATACGGTGAAAAATACCGGCTTACAGGGAAGATGGCAACAATTGGGCGAAAATCCGAAAATAATTTGCGACACGGCGCACAACCAACACGGACTTACCGTCGTGATGAATCAGATTAAGAAAGAAACTTTTGACAACCTGCATATTGTTTTGGGTGTTGTCAACGACAAAGAACTGGATGCTATCCTGCCCCTTTTTCCGAAAAAGGCAACATACTATTTTTGCCGACCGGATTCTTCGAGAGGTCTGAGTACCGAAATTTTGCAAAATGCGGCCAAAAAATACGATTTACAAGGAGAACAATACAATTCTGTTGACGCTGCTTTCCTAGAAGCAAAGAAAAATGCGGGCCCAAATGATTTTATTTATGTGGGCGGAAGCACTTTTGTTGTAGCCGAATTGCCTTTGAATTAAACGAAGGCCAAATCCCTGCAGAAAGTTGAAAATTTTATGCTTTATAATAAATTCAACACCAGCGAGATAGAAACATTCCTGAAAAAAGTTTAAATTTTTACGGCGTTTTCTTTGCAGAACTCAAAAACTAGCGTATATTTGCACTCGCAATCACAAACGATAGCAACCTAGTAAAATAGGGCGATTAGCTCAGCTGGTTCAGAGCACCTCGTTTACACCGAGGGGGTCGGGGGTTCGAACCCCTCATCGCCCACTTTGAGGGATACTTGAAAAAGTATCCCTCTTTTTTTGGTATATAAGATATCCCTTTTCCTCCATTTTATTGGCATTATGGGATAACATATCCATCATTGTAGGTGTTCGATAGATACCGTTTTCATAGTACAAGTTCTTATTGAACACCATATTTACAAATTCTCTTTTCTGTAAAGTATCAGACTTTGTATAAACGTATCGCATATCGGATAACATATCTAGATTGGTATCTAAAACTTCGAAAATTTTCCCCTGATTAGCGCTAAGCCTTTCAATAGCCGCTTCGAGATTTAAAATTTGACCACTGTAAACTGGATACCATCGATCATAAGTGTCTTTGTTTATTTCATCTTTAAACCACTTTTCTTCAACTGTATTCAGTTTTTGTTGCACTTCATCTAGTTCGTGCTTTTTCTCGACTGCTTTTTTCTTATTAACTTTCATTTCAAGTTCAATCGTAGAATAACAACTATTTCTGATTCCTTTAATATTGGTTTCAGAAATACTCATAAGATCACAAGCATTTAAAAACTGCTCATGCGCTTTAATAGCACTGATATTATTGTGTTTGGAATGTTTGCATTTGTAGTAGTAAAAGTATTTACCTGATTTACCACGTGACGGCGCACCAGTAAGTGGAACTCCACAATGACATTTTAAAACACCTCTAAGTGGAATATCATCATCAACGACAACTTTTACTT
This sequence comes from Flavobacterium cupreum, assembly GCF_003996965.1. GTDB lineage: Bacteria > Bacteroidota > Bacteroidia > Flavobacteriales > Flavobacteriaceae > Flavobacterium > Flavobacterium cupreum. The sequence continues at coordinate 349,014 of NZ_QWDM01000006.1, forward strand.
TATCTTCTTTCTTCATTTTGCCTTGTACCATCTGCCAAGAGCTTTTATCTATAATAGCTTCGTGTATTGCAGGAAAAAGTCCTCCTGGAAGATCTTTGAACGCTTCAACTCTGACAAGCCCTGCATAAACAGGATTGGCAAGTACGCGATCAACAGCCATATTGCCTTTTCTATCAAAGCCCAATTCATAAGCTTTCTCCTTGATTTTATACAAAGGCAGATCCCGAAGAAACATATCATATACAATGCGTACCACTTTTGCTTCTTCTTCGTTAATTTCAAGATGACGTTCTTTTCCTTCTCCAACTTTCCTATAACCAAAAGGTTTTTCTCTTGTCAAGAATCGTCCCTCTTTTGCTCGGGCAGTATAGAGTCCACCTCTAACTTTTATACTTCTATTGATATTATCTTCTTCAGCAAGTAATAATTGTAAACCTGCTCTGAAAAAACTTCCTGGAGTATCATAATCGAAAGTGATTCCTTCTGTTACACTAACAATTTGTATACTATATTTCTTTTGAAATTGTTTAACCATATTCATGGCTTCACCTGCATCTCTACTAAAACGGTCGAGCTGATCCACAAGTAAATAATCTACGGATTTGTAATGCTTGGCTATAAAAATTTGTAATTTTATAAAGTCAGGACGATCAAAAGTTTTGGCACTTTTCCCCCTGTCTATAAAGGTATCCACCAATTGTATATTGTGATGTTGTATATATTGATCGGTATATAATTCTTGCCTTTCAATTGAACCATTACTTTGTCCCAATTGACTAAATCTCAAATATCTAATCGCTCTCTTCATAAACTTGTTTTAATGTAATTGATACAATAATTTCAACCAATAAATTTACAAATTTTTCTTCTTTTTCTCTTTCTATCTCATCATAAATTTTTGATATAATTTCTTCTTTTTCAGTTGTTTGCTTTTCTAAATTATCCATTTTTCACCTCCTTACTTTAATATAGTTTTTAAATATTTGTAATAGCATTCCTGAATTTATAAAATAGATTTATTGTTTTCTCGCTGATAGTACTAAAAGGAAGTGTTTGTCGTAACATGGCTTATTAAAGCCAATTTTTAAAACTGTTTTTTTACTAAATAAAGACACTCTGGAAAAACCGGTCAATTTGACCACCTAATTCCGGAGTAAATTGACCACCCGTTCCGGAGCAAACTGACCACCTAATTCCGGAGCAAATTGACCACCAGGTTTTGTGGTGAATTAAGTATTAAAAA
>NZ_QWDM01000070.1 GCF_003996965.1 Flavobacterium cupreum
TACTGGAAGCGTTGTCATCGCCGCTGGCGTGCGGCACGTCGACCAGGTAATGGTCGAGACTGGCCGCGAACTGGTTTCCGAGTTTGCCTTGGTCGTTGTGGCTGACATCCTTGTTCCCCATCGACCATGCCTGCGCATAGTCCCAGCTGTGACGTGTGGCATTGCCCGCGATGAGGGTCCGCACGGCATGCCAACTGGTGATGCTGCCTCGCTTTTCGGTGCCGTCGTCGCGGTGGAAGCGCACCGCGCCGGCCGCGTTTCTTTTGAGCGACATGGCGTCGTCGAACAGGACCAGGGTGTGGACGCAGGTCATGTCGCTGCCTCTTTCCGTCGCGCTGCCGTGTTGCACGAACCAGGCAATGCCGCAGCGCTTCCACAGGCGGCGCAGAAATGCCGCGTTCGACTCGTTGTACTGCATCGTGAATTCGCGTGCCGGATATTTTTTCAGGTGTCGCAGGTCGAATTCGAACGCGCGCGCGG
>NZ_QWDM01000071.1 GCF_003996965.1 Flavobacterium cupreum
CCAAACAGACCAAGCTCCATTCGCCGTTCACTTTGTCCAGACCGCGCAGCGAGAACTGGCGGAAGCCCATCACCGATTTGATGATGCCGAAGACGGGCTCGATGGTTTGCTTGCGTAGCCCGTACAGCGCGCGTCCCGCTTTCGTTTTCAAGCGATGCGCCATTTCTTGCACCGCGGTAGCTGGTGCGGCCAGTGGTGCCGGTTCGGTGTGGCGATCGCGCCAGTCTGGATGGTGCTGGTCGCGCGCCATGGCTATGGACGGCGTCACCTGCGCGTCTTCGCACTCGTGTACATTTTTTCCACTGAAGTATCCGGTGTCGGCGAGCAGGTCGTGCGGCATTCCCAGCACCTCGGACTGCGCCTTTATGCGCGCCAACATCGGTACGATCTGCTCCTTGTCGTTGGGCGCCTGCGTACCGTGCGTGGCGCCGCCCAGCAGTGTGGCGCCGTCGGCCGCCGCCTGCGCGGTGTAGCC
>NZ_QWDM01000072.1 GCF_003996965.1 Flavobacterium cupreum
GCCTGGCTGCCGCCTTGCTCCTACCCAGTCTCAGCCATGCACGGATTTTTAACGTGGCAGGAAAAGACCAAGGCTGTGGGCCAGGGTCACATTTCATGCGCAACGCCACTGTAGGAACGGGGACCGATGGAAAACTATTGTGGATCACCGTCTGCGCAACCGATGACCGCAAGCTTTCGAAAAATCCGGACGCTGCCCGCAAGCTCACTGGTCAGGATGTGGAAAAGGCAAACAAAACCGCAGGAAAATCTAAGCTTCCCGCAGCTTCCGGTACGCGATAAGCGGCCACTCCAGTTTTACTGTCTTGCCGCTGCCCAGCAGTGGTTCGCGGCAGTTCGCTGAAATGGTTAAGCGGCAAGAGCGGTATGGGTCGGTTATTCCGGATACCGGCTTATCTCACCAGCCTTAAAATCGGCTCGCCCCTTGGACAACGAGGGTTTTGCCAAAGTTTTTGGCAAATTTTGGTAAAAGG
>NZ_QWDM01000073.1 GCF_003996965.1 Flavobacterium cupreum
TTTAAAGAGCTCAAGTCTCTGGGAAATCTGATCTCAAGGCAAGTTTCCCGCTTAGATGCTTTCAGCGGTTATCGCTTCCAGACTTAGCTACCCGGCAATGCCACTGGCGTGACAACCGGTACACCAGAGGTCTGTCCACTCCGGTCCTCTCGTACTAGGAGCCGCCCCCTTCAAATTTCCAACGCCCACGGCAGATAGGGACCAAACTGTCTCACGACGTTTTAAACCCAGCTCACGTACCACTTTAAATGGCGAACAGCCATACCCTTGGGACCGGCTACAGCCCCAGGATGTGATGAGCCGACATCGAGGTGCCAAACTCCCCCGTCGATATGAACTCTTGGGAGGAATCAGCCTGTTATCCCCAGAGTACCTTTTATCCGTTGAGCGATGGCCCTTCCATACAGAACCACCGGATCACTATGTCCTACTTTCGTACCTGCTCGACTTGTCAGT
>NZ_QWDM01000074.1 GCF_003996965.1 Flavobacterium cupreum
GTCGAGCGTGTGGCTGGCGGTGACGGTGAGGCGCTCGGCGGCGCCCGCGCTGGTGGTGAAAGCGGCGGCGAACGCGCCCGCGGCGAGCGCGGAAAGGGAGAATGGTGGTGTCATGTCGGAATGCGCTATCAAGGTTGAACGGATGCCTTCGGCGACGGCGTCATGCCGTCACCAAGGAAGAAACCAGGCTGCGGCGGCCGGTCGTAGCCGGCGTTCTGTTGATCGGTTTTCCAGTTGAGTATTCAGTTTTGGTTGGACCGTGTCAACCTCGGCGCCGCCTGCCATGCCAATCAATCAGCCCATTGAGCGTTCCACCATGGACGTCAAGACATCGCGCACGCGCCGGGCGCTTGCGCGGACCTCGATATGGGGTAATATTGCCGAATCGCACGGTAAAGATTCCTGGGGAAGGGCGGGCGCCCGGAGCCGACACATAATGTGGAAATAGCGTG
>NZ_QWDM01000075.1 GCF_003996965.1 Flavobacterium cupreum
ATTCCCAAAGTAGTGGCGAGCGAAATGGGAAGAGCCTGCACGTTTTAGCATGACGCATAGAAGAATCCCCTGGAAATGGGAGCCATAGACGGTGATAGCCCGGTATTCGAAATGCGATGTGTGGAACTAAGCGTGCGACAAGTAGGGCGGGACACGAGAAATCCTGTCTGAATATGGGGGGACCATCCTCCAAGGCTAAATACTCGTAATCGACCGATAGTGAACCAGTACCGTGAGGGAAAGGCGAAAAGAACCCCGGAAGGGGAGTGAAATAGATCCTGAAACCGTGTGCATACAAACAGTAGGAGCGGACTTGTTCCGTGACTGCGTACCTTTTGTATAATGGGTCAGCGACTTACATTCAGTGGCAAGGTTAACCATATAGGGAAGCCGTAGAGAAATCGAGTCCGAATAGGGCGACAGTCGCTGGGTGTAGACCCGAAACCAAGT
>NZ_QWDM01000076.1 GCF_003996965.1 Flavobacterium cupreum
CACCCCCGAGCAGAACACCTCGAGCAGCTTGGCGTCGATGTCGGAGATCTCCTCGACCCCCTTGAGCACCAGCAGCGAGGCCTTGCCGCTGCTGTTGGGGAAATAGCCGACATAGGTGTCGCCGTGCAGGCGCGAGATGCGGTTGCTGCGCGCCTCGTCGAGCTGGGCCATCAGGTCGGGCCCGAGCATGGCCTCGCCGATGTCGCCGATCTGGGCCAGGATCTCGTACTCGGTCTCGCCGGTGATCACGCTCGCCCCGGCCAGGCGCAGCAGCATGCTCTGCTCGAGGCGCAGCAGCGCCACCACCTGCTGGAGCAGGCCGCTGGCGAAGTCCTTGAGGTTGCGCTGCTGGAAGATGTGGGCCGAGGCCGCGATCACCCGCTCGAGCCCCTCGCGGTAGTTCAGCTGCGCCAGCCGGGCCTCCTCGACCTTCATGAT
>NZ_QWDM01000077.1 GCF_003996965.1 Flavobacterium cupreum
TTTTGGGTATGTCATTTCGATGTCCTCCCTATTCGTCAGTAAGAATTCGGATGTCGACGATATGCATAGCTTCGCGCTCCAGCAGACTGGTCTTGCCCATCGCGTCACTTATCCCTTTGAGTGTGCTGCCATCACTCATATCGATTTCGAATTTTCGATTGGGAGCGATTGGAGCCTCCTCGATTTGCGGCGCATATTTGAGAACGAACTTCTGGTCTGGAGCGCTGCTGCCAAACGTGGGCAGTTCAGTGGCCATGGTGGCCGGTCCGCTAAATGGAAAGTTGGCCGCCTGATTCTTGATGTCGCCATCGGTACCGTTGGTAATGCCGCCGCCGATTTTGGTGAACGAGCCATCCTCCGCAATCAGTCGGATTTCCTTGGCCATCAGGGAGATGATCCCGTCGGTGGCGGTGATCATGACGTTTTTTGCGGAGTTGA
>NZ_QWDM01000078.1 GCF_003996965.1 Flavobacterium cupreum
CAGCTACGCAACCCACGACGCCGTGGCACCGCTCGGCGCGGACAGATCCCTGACATGCAGAGCATCCATATACGCCCTCCAGAGGTCGAGGATCGCCTTATCCCTGGTCACTGGGAGGGCGACCTGATCAAGGGCGCTGGGAACCGCTCATCAGTCGGCACACTGGTTGAACGCACGACCGGATTTGTGGTGCTGGCGAAGATGGATAACGCGACCACAAAGGCTGTTGTCGACAGCTTCTCGGCCGTCTTTAATCGCGAGCCTGCGGCGATGCGCAAAACCATGACGTACGACCAAGGCAGAGAGATGCACGGTCACAAGATTCTTACCGAGCGTACCGGCGTCCAGATCTATTTCGCCGACCCACACAGCCCGTGGCAGCGCGGTTCAAACGAGAACACCAACGGACTCCTGCGCCAATACATGCCAAAGGGCT
>NZ_QWDM01000079.1 GCF_003996965.1 Flavobacterium cupreum
GACCAGATAGGCGAACCCATGTGCCAGCCTGATGTACGTGATGTCGGTGCTCCACACCTGGTTCGGGCCATATCGTTACACACAACGCCAGGATTTGTCGTCACGTAGCACCTGCATCGCCGTGGCCATATCAGCGACTCGCTGCATCCCGAGCCAGATGGTCTTGACCCCTGGTTCGCCATCGGACTTACGTCCCAAGAATCCGCCGAGCTGTGCGACCAGCCGCAGCACTTCGTTCAGCCGTGGCGGTTTGTCTGGCTGCCGTTTTTTCGTTAGCAAATATGCCCCGCGAATTTCGTCCGGATGGAAGAACAGGTCGGCGTCCAAGTCTGGGCAGGTGCGCCCTAGGCGCATCAAATGCGCCACGCGCCAGGCGACAATCATATAGAGCGCGAGCGCGCGCTCTATGCGGTCGATGGTTTTTAACTGCATCGCT
>NZ_QWDM01000007.1 GCF_003996965.1 Flavobacterium cupreum
TTTTAATACTTAATTCACCACAAAACCTGGTGGTCAATTTGCTCCGGAATTAGGTGGTCAGTTTGCTCCGGAACGGGTGGTCAATTTACTCCGGAATTAGGTGGTCAAATTGACCGGTTTTTCCAGCCGTACAGCTGGAGGGTTATTTTTTTGTTGTTCTTCAAAAAGGATCATTTTGGCCAGTCTTAGGTAGGCTCTTGTTGGCAGACTGCGTCTTCCTATTGCATACATCGACCAGAGCCCTTGCGATACACCCACTATGTTGGCTATCTCATTGTGCCTGAATCCAAATAGTTCTCCAAATTGTTTCTCCTCTTTCATCACTTAGGGTGGGGTTATTGTATTTTAATATGGTTTACCATTTAATTTCTATTCTCTTTTTTACAACACGGTTGTTGTAGTTTTTTTTGTTGTAATTATTATTTCAACATAAGTTTCTCCAACAGAATTGTTGTAAATTTTTTGTTGTAATTATTATTTCAACATGAGTTTCTCCAACAGAATTGTTGTAGGTTTTTTGTTGTAATTATTATTTCAACAGAAATTTTTACAACACAATTATTTTGCTTTTCATTTTAATTTTTGTTTCACAACGGAAAATTTTTCATGTGCCATTTTTTGACAGAAACAAATGTAATAAAAAGATTACATTTTAAGCAAAAGTAATAAAAAATATTTTTCCATCAGAACCTGTGATCGATTTGGCTAAAGGGGAATCAAATCCTTTCTAAGCCTTGAACACCGTAATTAAAGAAATATTTTTCTTATAAAAACAAAACTTCATTCCGGGAATCCTCATCTATACAGGAAATTAGGACAATCTTAAACTGGGATTTTTACTACAAAATCAGGTATTTGTACGCAGTTGTGTAACTCGCAATAGCTCTAAATTTGAATTGGCCAATACGGTACAGTCATATTAATGGGAGTTTATCAATGAAAAAACGGAATCAAATTACACTGGTATTTTCTTTTTTATTCGTCAGCACCTTTTTGTTTTCTCAAAACGAACGATTAATTATTGGCCGTACCACAGGAAAGCTGTCCATTGAAAAAAAGGCCCCGATTCGGACTTTTGGTTTTACAAACTCGCTTTCGGGACAGGTTACTTTGCCGGGATCGGAGATCGATATGAAAGTGGGAGATAGCATCAATATCGATTTCTGGAATATTTCGCAGGGAAATCCGGTGTCGTTGTATTGCCGGGATATTGAATTTGTGCAGCGTACTGCCGAAAATGAAGTCATGACCAAAAAAGAGCCGGTGCACCATATGGAACATGGGTTTTATTCTTTTGTGGCTCAAAAAGCAGGAACGTATTTGTATTATAGTCCCGAAAATTATCCGTTTAATCTTCAGGCAGGCATGTTTGGGGTCATTATCATACGTTCAAAAGAAACCGATGTTTTACCCGCTAAAGTTCTGGCTGAGGTACTATGGTGCAGTACTGAAATTGATCCTATATGGCATACCGATGCGATTATGGGTACGGCATACGATACGAGCAATAAGCCCGTAGTGCTGCCGGATTTTAAACCGCAGTACTTTTTGATTAATGGCCAGATCGCTACTAAAAATAAAGGCTTGCAAGTATTGGCGAATAAAAAAGAGGCCGTGTTGCTGCGTCTGGTTAATGCGGGGCTGTACGGGAACGAAATACAGTTTCCGCCTCAGGCAAAAGTCAGGTTAATTTCAGGAAATGAGAAGAACCTGACCACATTTTCCGGAGCATGTAAAGTACAGCTTCCTCCGGGCGAATGCATGGAGCTGGAGGTTTTTTTAGAAAATGTTTCAGATCAGGAAAAGATCGGCTATCACTTTACAGATCCGGTTTCCAAAAAAATAAGCTACAACGCCGGTATTCCGGTATTTTATTAATATTTAAACCAACTATTATGAAAACAACACTATTTTATTTCATACTCCTTTTTTCGTTTTCGTTCTCCTTTGCACAGAGCAAACCTACTTTTTCGGTAGTGGGCAATGCCACCAATAAAGAGAGCGTATTGAAAACGAAACGACTGGATATTTCTAAAATTAAGGTCGAAAACATTTCGAGCAAACCCATCTATCTGGTTTGGGAAACAGTGTCGAATACTTTTCCTAAAGAATGGGATTGTTCGATGTGTCAGCATGGCGCCTGCCAGATCGGAATTCCAAAAGGTTCGGCTTTTAATAAACTCAATGCAGACCAGCAGGGATTTATTGCCATACATGTACTTCCGGAGAATAAAAAAGGCAATGGTACCGTAAAATTTAAGATTTACGATAAAGCCAATCCTGCATATGCCAAGATTTTAACCTTTGAAGTCGAAGTGCTTTAAGAAAACGAACTAATTCAATATTCACCCAAAAACAAACAACATGAAAAAAATTACCAACTTACTCTTTATTATACTGATCACGGGATTATCCTTTGGTCAGGGTAATGCCAATGCGAAATATACGCGTTGGGATGTCACTTCATCTGAAGGAAAAGCCAATCTGACAGCCATGAATACGGCTTTTGAAAAAATGCGTGCCATGGGCTGCGATAATGGCCTGGCCTGGTACTATCAGGGAGCGATACACAATATTCCGACGGTTATTAATGGCAAAAATGTACTTTGTCCGCAGTATCAGACCAGTAAAGATAAACTTTGGGCATGGGCAGATTGTACTCACAACGGATCAGACAGTGCGTCTCTGAATTTTCTTTTATGGCACAGAATGTACATCTGGTACTTAGAAAAAATTGTCCGTGAATTATCCGGAAAAGAAGATTTTGCTCTTCCGTACTGGAATTACGGCAGCAAGGAAGTGACCGAAAACATTATGCCGGCACAATTAACAGACAAATCGGGTTCTTTGTATACGGCAGCCCGATACAGTATCCTGAACAACGGACAGCCGATTCTTCCGGATCAGGTCGATCAGATTCAGTCGGCACTGGGAGAATTGCAAACCAACCCTTCTTTTAGCGGAAAAGCCGGATTTAGCAAAAACCTCGAAATTGCACCTCACGGGTACATGCACGATCTTATAGGCGGAGAATATGCCAATCCGGGTGAAACATATTATAATGAAATCTACCAGAAGGAATATTCAGGTTTAATGGCAAATGTTCCGTCTGCCGGATTTGACCCTGTTTTTTGGCTGCACCATAGTATGATTGACCGTATTTGGGAATCCTGGGATGTTTCGGCTTATGGCCAGCGTCCGAGTCTGGAAGACCTAAAAGCGAATCCATGGCCTTATGAGTTTATCACTCCAGATGGCAAACATATTACCTATACGATGGAAGAAGTATACAAGATTGTTTTTAATCTGGATTATAAATATGATAACCTGCTTTACGGCTCTACGACTCCGGTTTTAGCTTCCAACAAAACGGCATCAAAAAAGAAAATTGCCTTTCAGGATTCAAAAGAGCAGGTGGTATGGGAACAAAAAATAGGGAAGGTGCTTGGGACTAGTGCTTTTAGTCATAAAGTAACGAGTACATTCGCCAAAAGCACGAATAAAGTTTTTAAAAGTGCCAATTCTAAATTAGTTCTAAATTTAAGTGTAGCGGTGTACAAAGAACCGAAAGATTATTATACCGTTTTCCTTAGATATCCGGGCAAAGCAGATCAGTATGTAGGCACAATGACTTTCTTTGGAGTAGCCCACGATCATGGCATGGAAGACGATCATCCGATAAGCGAAGACGGGATAAAACTGAATTTCTCCTACTATATTTCAGATGACTTAGTCAATACAGACAAGAACTTCGAAATTATCATAAAAAAATCAGGAGCCGGAGATGCTAAAGTAACACTGGAAAAAATTAGTGTAACGAAAGCAAACTAAGCATAAAACAATACTAAACTAGTAAAAAAAAACGGCTGTCATCTGACGGCCGTTTTGCATTAACCCGTTTGGTGTAATTCGAAACTAGTGTCAGGCTGAGCGGAGTCGAAGCCCTTTTGTTTATTAGATCAAATCAGCATTTCAGTACATTACCCCCAACGCGTTAATTACTATTTATTTCTATATTTGCAGTATACAAAATCATGGATCATGAACTACAAAATATCATTTCAGGAAAGAGCCAGGTTAGGCATGGAAATACTATCCAAACAATCTCCCGTTACCTTAGAAAAAGCAAGAGCCCAGGCGGAACGTTTGAGTCAGGAAAGCAAATCAAAAGTGAAGAAAGAGCGTTAATAAGAGAATTTTGTAACAGGAATAGTTTTTGGATTACCTATATAAATATTAATGCTTTTATCTCTTCGGGTGCTGAGCAAAAAGTGTATCTTCAAAACAAACATAAAGTAATCAAGCTTAACGATACTATCTACTACGAATTCTGGGAAGATTATTTGAATAGTTTACTACTACATAATTACTTCTTTCCGGATACCGCTTACCAGTTAATCGGGTTTTATGAACAAAAGGATATACTTTATGCTGTTGTCGAACAGAAATTTGTAGAATCTAATAGTACTACAAAATTAGAATACGTAGGGGAATTTTTAATTTCAAACGGTTTTATAAATACCAGAAATAACGATTATTTTAATCCTGAAGCAGGCATTATCCTTGAAGATTTGCACGACGAAAATGTTCTGACTTTTGATAGTAATCTGTTTTTTATCGATACGGTTTTTTATCTTACAGCAGCATTTTATAAATTATAGCGACTTCATAATAAGAATAAATAGATAAAAAAAATCGCCCCATTGTAGGGCGATTTTTTTTGCTATATCTGCATTGTTATTACTAAGAAACGATCATCTTCACTCCCAGAATATGCTTGCAAATGCCTCTTTTGCCCTGATAAGCGGTAAACCAGTCGCAGGTACATCTTTGCGAATGAATATCGATAATTACTTTGTGTATAACACCGGAACCTTTTACTTTAGCTTCGATATAACCCGCTCTTCGCTCGACGATTTCGATGTCTTCGTTATCTATAAGTTTTTTGGCATTTTTAAGCCTAGGATTTAGCGATAAAATTCGCTCCGTTTTAAAAGGAAGACGTCGGTAGAAATGTGCTTTTTCGCTTAAATCATAGCCCAATAATCCCATTGAGGATAAGTTGGAAGTCAGATTATCCATAGTGCCGAAATCAATATCATTTTCAATAGAAAGCATGGTAGGATCAAAAGTTTCATTCGATTTTAATAAGCTGTTTAATCCGTACACCCATTCTATGGGTAAGTTTTCGGTCATGGTTTCCAGTACATTTCCTTCTCCTGAAAAGCCACGGTACGAATCGGGAGAAAAAGCCATTAAAAGCTGCATTTTTCCAAATTCGGCCACTATTGCACAAGTTTGTTTGTCTGACGATTCATAAATATAAATTTTATCTACAATAGCCAGGATTCCTTCTAAAAGACGCAATCTTTGTACGCCGCCAATTCGAACGCTGTCGGTTGTAGCCAAGGTCGAAAACATAAATTTGCCGGCTCTTTTTGTTATAAAAAAATCACCCTTTACAGACCCTTTTGGTAAACTCTGAAACAATTGGATCGTCTGAATTTTATTCAGTTCAAACTTCAGATCCATATCTGCCAGATACAACTGAACGCTTGTTAAACCTTTGATCCATCGCATGGGCAAGGTTACTTTTTTCTCGGTCACTTTTGCTTTGCTGGTAATCACCTGAACCTCCTGCTGACCCACGGCAAGGGTTACTTTTTCGTTTTTCTGAATCGCATTTAAGGCATTCAGCATCGGGTCATTAAAATCGACATTAGTGGTTCCGTTGGCAATAAATTCACCATCAATCGCTTCGGGTTTCATGTCCAGCCGTACGTACACACCATTGCAGGACGAAAACCCTTCGAAACGCAATCGCTCTGATCCTGCCGATACAATTGGATCGCGCAGACTTGGCGGAATTGGCCCAAAACTGGAACGGACTACTTTGGCAATCGTTGTCCAGCATTTTGCCGTGACATAAGGATCGGTCAGGCTTCCCCAGAAAAAACACGGAATGTTATTGACTTCTTCAATTTCGGTCTGATGGGCCAGAACCAGATTGTTGATGCCTTTTGCTTTGCTGTACGTTGAAATTCCTTTGTAATTATATTCGAGATCTGTCATTTTTCTTTATTTTAAAATTTGCTTAATCAATGATTTAAGCGACGCATTATCTTTCCATTGTTCAAAGAATACTAGAGCTTTGGCCGATGGTTTTTGATTGGTTTTGGTCAAAATATCCAGATAGTTTTCTATTATTTTCCTGAAGTTGGTTGGTAATTTTTCTTTTAAATCAAGATTTTCAAAGAACGATGTTAATAACTTCAATAAAGCATTATTATGCAGGGATGAGACATCCTTCAGAGCAATTAGTCCGTCGACCAATCTTAAAAACACACCGTATTTTCCGGTGGCGAGAAAGGCTATTTTCTGAGCAAAAAGCGCAACATCAATAGCTTGTTTTTCTATTAACTGAATCAAAACTTCAGAGGCTAGTAATCGTAAATCTTTTTTCTCCTGAAAGAAACATACGGCAAATAAAAGCAATGTGGTTTCTGAAAATCTAAATTCCGGTCTGTTTACTACATCCAAAAATCCTTTTAATTCCGGTTTTGAACCATCTGCAATTGTAGAATTATGCAGCAAAATCAAAGCCAGTGCGTCTGAATTCTGTGGTGTTAAACTGTGCCAGTAAAAAGTATTTCCGGAATAATTTAAACCATAATCCCAGCTGTTTGAACGGCTGTAGATATCCTGACTGTAAAGTAAGTAATTTGGGATTTTTGTGTAGTTAGGAAAATCTAATTTCAGTTCGTACCATGATGGCGTTCTTTCTTTTTCCTTGGTCTGATAATTCGTCCATTCGTTCCATTTTTCTTTAAATTTAATTTCAGTTTCAAACGGAGCCACTACAAACGGAACACTTTTTAGATATGTATTTTCAAATTGAGGGAAAGTATCGTTTGGATAAAAAGTTCTGGCGGCAACCGCCCACAAAGATAAATTTCCGGTTTCTTTGGTTGTTTTACCCATAGTTGCCAGAAGTTTAGAAAACAAAGAAGTTGAATCTAAATTAATTTCTTCATCAACACCAAGACAGAATGACAAAAGCGATTTCATTTCGCCTTCTATCTGATTTAATAACGGAATGGCTTCTTCAACATTTTCCCTTGGCATACGCGCGATCGCAATAGCCAAATCGACAGAATCAATTTCTTCATTGTTATTTTGGTACGCAATTACTCTTTCCAACAGAACTTATCGGAATTTCCATCTATGTATTTCAGGTGTTTTTTCATGCTTATTTGTTGACTGAATTGATAAAAATAAAAGGTGCGTAGCTTCTCAAAAATATAAAATTATTGAGGTTTGGCTGGATTTTTCAGTGAAAATTTTGGTTAAAATTATTTTTTGGATATTAAGTGTTTCAGTACTAGCTAGCTGTTAAATATTAATTTAATTTTTTCTTTATTTTAAAATTTGCTTAATCAATGATTTAAGCGACGCATTATCTTTCCATTGTTCAAAGAATACTATGGCGGTTGCCGATAGTTTCTGATTGGTTTTGGTTAAAAGATCAGATAGTTTTCTATTATTTTCCTGATTAAAAGAGATCACCTTCTTTCAGGTTGCCATTCAGGATTGCTTCGGCAAAGACATTTTTTCGTACCTATTTTTAATTGTTTAGTTAAGGTCTTTCGATAATCTTTAATTGAGTATTATAATGACATAATCGACCAATAAATTGACCTGTTTCATTATTTTTCGGACTAGTTTTGCGAATAGAATCCAGAGCTGTTTTATCATAATATTGCCAAATTGGTCTTTCTGAAGTGGTGTCCAGAAGCTTTTGAAAACTAATTTTATACGTTTTACTTTTAAATGCATCATCATTTCGGGATAAGTTCTTCCAATCGCTTTCCTGAAAACCATAATTTAAAGGATATTCTTTGTTGCAAATCATGAAAAGGGTATCTCCACTTATATGGTTTAATTTGAACAAGGTGAACATACCCTGCTGATCAGTAGTATTTACATCCAGAAATTGGGAATAAATATATACTTTGTAAATATCGCCAATCACAGGATTTTCAAGAAGTTCTTGATTATCTCTGATCTTTTTTTGTATAATAGCCTGATTTATTAGTCCGTAGCCTGCCAACACAAGCATTAACCAGCAAATTGTCCACGGGTATATCAATTGCCACCATGTTCGCTTGTGACTGGCCCTGATATTTTTGATGTTCTCTGCAATTCCGGACGAGTAATTCTTTTTTGCATAAAATGGGGCAGCGGGATCTTTTATAACATGATCGCATGAGGTGCAGTATACCTCGGTTGTTCTTCCCATTCCAAAAAAAGGGACCAGAGACCTGAGGTATCGCATGTAAAGTACCACTTCTATAGTGTTTGTTTTGCCACAAACTGGACATTCTTCATTAGGTAAAAGTACTGCTGTAAGTGGCGTGTACTTAATTTGGTAATAATATATCATGTTTTATGTATTTGATTTAACAATGTATTTTATGGGCTAATCATGAATCAATACGGGATTTTTTTCGCTATTATTTTCCTCAATTTTTTTGTGCAGTATTTTTTTTAGTGTTACTTCATCACAATCTATAATTGTCAGATTTAAAGAAAACAATACATTATTGCCTATATTTTTTTTAATTGCTTTTTTACGGGTTCTTATATCAGTAATTTTGTTGATGAAAACATCTGATTTTTTGGCCTGAATATGCAATATCATTTTATCTTCGCAATAGCCTTTTATGTCATTCCAGGGAACCAGGCCTATTCCGGAATACTTCTTTTCGAAAAATTCAATACCGGAATCAGATAATTGTGCAAAGCCATTATTTAGTTGTAAGATTTTAATATAACGATGCAATAGGATTGTAAGAAAAACAGTGCCCGTGAGCCCAATAATTAGAATTTCAGGGTCGTAGTACTCCTCTGTGAAAAGATGCCCTGATCCATGCCAAAAAAAATAGATACTTAGAAATAAAAAAAGTCCAAAAAAAGCAATTAGGCCATAGACTGTTTTCTTTTTTACTTTAATGGTAAAGGGTAATATTTGTGTACTCATCACTAATTTATTTAAATAATTTTATAATCGTAGTTCTTTGATTTATTGAAAACTTACAATTATAATTTTCTTTGAAGAAAGCTTTTAGTTATAAAATTCACGCGAATTTAATTTGTTATCGCAGAAAATTACTGAAGGATGAAATAAGTGGTACAATGATGAAATTACTGGTGTATAGATGAAAGAAGTGGTTATTATATAAAAAAAACGGCTGTCAGATGACAGCCGTTTTTCGTTGGTTATATTATTTTGATTATGAATTTTGCCCGTAAATTTTAGCGTAAAGATCTTTGTAGATTTCTTTGATGATTTTACGTTTCAATTTTAAAGTTGGAGTAAGCTGACCGCCATCAATAGACCAGACATCGGGAGTTAACTCAAAACGTTTGATTTTTTCCCAGTGGCCGAATTTTTCGTTGATTCCTTCGATTTCTTCGTCGATACGTTTGATAACATCCGGATTGGAAGCGATTTCGGCATTGGAACTTCCTAAAGTAATTTTATGGATTTTGGCCCATTCTTTTACGAATTCAAAGTTAGGCTGAATAAAAGCGGCCGGCATTTTTTCGCCTTCACCAATTACCATGATCTGCTCGATAAAACGCGATTGTTTCATGGCATTTTCGATCAATTGCGGAGCGATATATTTTCCGCCAGAAGTCTTGAACATTTCCTTTTTACGGTCTGTAATTTTCAGGAAACCTTCGCTGTCAATTTCTCCGATATCCCCGGTGTGGAAATAACCGTCCTGTAAAGCTTCTGCTGTTTTTTCAGGGTCTTTGAAATAGCCTAACATTACGTTTGGTCCTTTGCAGAGGATTTCTCCGTCCTGCGCAATTTTTACTTCAACGTTACGGATTACTTTTCCAACGGTTCCAATTTTGAAACCTTTGTTTCTTTCGTCATTTACGGCAATTACCGGTGAAGTTTCAGATAAACCGTACCCTTCCATAACCGGAATTTGGGCAGCGGCAAAAACTCTTGTCAAACGGGGCTGTAAAGCGGCACTTCCGGAAACCATTAAATCTAAATTTCCTCCCAAACCTTCTTTCCATTTACTGAAAATAAGTTTTCGGGCAATTTTTAACTGGAATTCGTACCAGAAACCATTGGCGCCGTAAGGTTCGTATTTTAAACCTAAGTCAATAGCCCAGAAGAATAATTTTTTCTTGATTCCGGTTAATTCGCCACCTTTGGCGTAAATTTTATCGTAAACCTTTTCCAGAAGTCTTGGAACAGCCGTAATCACGGTTGGTTTTACTTCTTTCAGGTTATCACTGATTTTATCAATTGATTCTCCAAAATAAACAGAAACGCCATAATACTGATAGATGTATAAAATCATTCTTTCAAAAATATGACAAATAGGAAGGAAGCTCAATGCGGTGCTTTTCCCCGGATCAAAAGGAATTCTCGGGGCACTGTCCAACACGTTCGAAACAATGTTTTTGTGTGAAAGCATGACTCCCTTAGGTCTTCCTGTAGTTCCTGAGGTGTAAATAATAGTAGCTAAATCATTCTCATGAATGCTGTCTTTTCTCGCTTCTACTTCAGCCTGATTGCTTTCGTCTGCCCCAAGGGTCAGTAATTCTGACCAGTGTTTGCAGCCTGCAATTTCGTTAAACGAATACACCTCTTTCAACGTAGGAACATTCGCTTTGATGGCATTTACTTTCTGAAGCACTTCGTCATCGGAGACGAAACAGTAAATACTTCCGCTGTGATTTAAAATATATTCGTAATCTTCCTCAGCAATCGTCGGATAAATCGGAACGTTTTGTGCCCCGGTTTGTAAAATACCAATATCCATGATATTCCATTCCGTGCGGTTATTAGAAGTGATTAATGCAATTTTATCCTCTTTCTGAACGCCCATGCGCAATAATGCTCTTGAAACGGCATTAGCTTTAGCAATATATTCCTGAGTGGATGTTTTTTCCCAGGCTCCATTTTTTTTGGTTGCCAGAGCAACCGGAAGATCGTATGTTTCTTGTTGATAATAAGGGAAATCAAAAAGGCGTGTGATTGAAACCATGTTTAATATATTGAATTTTACCGCAAATTAAATAAAAAATGGGTATAATTTTTAGTTTTATGAAATTTTATGGCAAAAATTACAGGTACTATTAAAAATCAACGAAAACGTTTTCTTTTTTATAGCAAATTTTAGAAAAAAGCAAGAAATGTTTAATTGGAGTACTGCAGTTTATTGCACATTAAAATCTTCGTAGCTTTTTACTCTTTCTCCCATCAGGAACATTTTCTTTTTGGCGAAATGTATAGAAAGCTGGGTGTAGTTCCACTCATCACTATCATTGGTTCGGTACCAGAACGTATAGGATTTACTGTTGAAGCCTTCCTTAAAAACGGGAACACCTTCTTCTGTACATTCAATTCCCCAGTTGATCTTTTTTTTGCTTAAATCTTCGTCCTGAATCACTCCTGTTCCGTCAGGGTTTAATACGGTACTCGGCTCTTTTTGCCCGATAGGTAAAAAAGTTCCCTGTATCGGATAAGCAATGGTAGTCGTGATATAACGCTCGCGGCCCTTAAAAACAATTTTATCGATATTAATTTCTTGTGAATAGGATTGCGCAGCTATAAAAAATAATGCAAAAAGGAATGCTTTTAAAATTTTCATTTCTCTGTAGGTTTTAGTTGTTTTTGGGCTTTCAAAAAAATCCCTTGGCAGGATTTTTATGGCGAATATAGTTCAAATTTCAATAAAAAAATCAATCCAAATTGCAAGAATGAATTTTTTTTTAAACAATTCATTTCCAAAGGGAAATTACCCGGTTGAAAATTGATTTCCGGGTAGTTTTTCCTTAAAAAAGGGGATAGTGCGGTTAAAGGGACATAAGATCATATTACAATCATCTTCCTCTGTTGCTCAAGGATTTTAAAGGAGAATAAAATGGGTCTTTTTCCCCTGTAAAAAACAGGAAGTGACATAAGAGATATAAAGCCTGCAGCAGGTAATTTTGAAATGAATTAAAAGCGTAAGCCGAAAAGCAAAAGAGTAGGCGTTATTTTAAAAAACATATAAGATGGAAACAACTTTCTTTTTGATAATGGGGTGGTGCGGTACAGGTTATCCGGGATGGCTAAGGGATTTATTGAAAAAATGGCCGCCACCGCCACCGGATCCGGAACCATGGCGTCATATCAGTATTATTGTTTTAGGACTGGTGGCCGGATTAATAGGCGGGCATTTCTTTAGCAATGCCATTGTAGAAAATCAGTTTTTTGCTGGTCAGCGTGCGATTGCTGCGGGATTGTTTGCTTTCGGCGTATCGAATATGGCAACCGGAATCGCTTCCTCACTAAAACGTTAAAAAAATACCCTGGCTAATAGGGATAGCGTCAGGGCAATTTTTTATAATTTATTTTTAATCGTTTTAATCCTCTAATCTGTGGCAGGTTTTTCGCATTACAAATTAATTACTTCGTGAAAATTCGTGCAATTCGTGGCAAAAAAAAATCTTTTTAAATCATTTAATCTGTGGCAAAAAAAAACGCTCGAATTATCGAGCGTTTTATATTTTTTTTAGATTTTCTCAATCCATTTTCTGGCATTGACAAAAGCTTCATGCCAAGGGGAAACCTCGTCGTTTCTGTCTTTCGGGTAATGCGCCCAGTTCCATTGGAACGTTGAACGCTCGATATGAGGCATCATCACCAAATGTCTTCCGGTTTTGTCACACATCATTGCGGTGTTATAATCAGAACCATTTGGATTTGCAGGATACCCTTCGTAAGCATATTTAGAAACAATGTTATAATTTTCTTCGGCCAAAGGCAAATTGAATTTTCCTTCTCCGTGAGAAACCCATACCCCTAAAGTACTTCCGGCCAAAGTTGATAACATCACCGAATTATTCTCCTGAACTTTTACAGAAGTAAAAATACTTTCGTGTTTCTGGCTTTCGTTATGCAGTAATTTTCCGTGTACTTCATGCTCCGGATTGATGACTTCCAATTCCATAAACAACTGGCAGCCGTTACAGATTCCGACAGACAATGTGTCTTCTCTTTTGAAGAAATTATCCAAAGCTGTTTTTGCTTTTTCGTTGTATAAGAAAGCTCCGGCCCATCCTTTGGCAGAACCTAAGACATCTGAATTGGAGAATCCTCCCACAGCACCGATAAACTGAATGTCTTCCAAAGTTTCACGACCTGAAATCAAATCGGTCATGTGAACGTCTTTTACATCAAATCCAGCTAAGTACATAGCGTTAGCCATTTCACGCTCGGAATTACTTCCTTTTTCACGGATAATAGCGGCTTTAGGTTTTGGTTTCGAAGCGTCGATTACTGGTTTTTTTCCTGTAAAGTGAGTTGGGAACGTATAATTTAAAACCTGATTTTTATAATTTTCGAAACGGGCCTGAGCTCTTCCGTTTTTAGATTGTTTCTGGTCTAATAAATAAGAAGTTTCGAACCAAATGTCTCTATATTTCTCAATATCCAGATTATAAATTCCAAATTCCAGACTTGGCGTACTTTGCACGGAACCAATTTTGAAAAATTCGATATTGTTTCCTTTTAATTTAGCTTCAACAGCTTCGTTTGATTTTGCCTGGAACACAATTCCGATGTTTTCAGCGAAAAGGATTTTCAACAAATCTTTTTCCGCGAAAGCAGAAAAATCAATTTTAGCACCCAGATTTACATCCGCAAAACACATTTCCAGTAAAGTGGTAATCAAACCACCGCTTCCGATATCGTGTCCTGCCAGGATCTGATCGTCTAAAATCAATTCCTGAATCGTATTGAAGGCCGTTTTAAAGAAAGAAGCATCTTTTATAGTAGACGTTTCTTTTCCAATCGTATTTCTGATTTGTGCAAAAGATGAACCTCCCAATTGGAAAGCATCCTGGGACAAATTGATATAATAAATAGAATCTCCGTTTTTCTGTAAAACAGGTTCTACTACTTTTTTGATGTCGATACAGTTTCCTCCCGCAGAAATAATAACCGTTCCCGGTGCGATTACTTCGTCGTTTGGATATTTTTGTTTCATCGAAAGTGAATCTTTTCCTGTCGGAATGTTGATCCCTAATTCGATTGCAAATTCAGAACAGCCTTCAACGGCAGCGTACAAACGAGCGTCTTCGCCTTCGTTTTTACAGGCCCACATCCAGTTGGCTGATAATGAAATGCCTTTCATTCCGTCTTTAATCGGAGCCCATACAATGTTTGATAACGATTCGGCAATAGCATTTCGGCTTCCTGCCACCGGATCAATCAAAGCGGCGATAGGGGCGTGACCAATAGAAGTCGCGATTCCTTCTTTTCCTAAATAATCCAAAGCCATTACACCCACGTTGTTCAAAGGCAATTGTAACGGTCCTGCATTTTGTTGTTTGGCTACTTTTCCACCTACGCAACGGTCTACTTTATTCGTCAGCCAGTCTTTTGAACCCACTGCTTCCAAACGTAAAACGTCTTTTAAATAACTTTCGAAGTCATTTGCCGTATACGAAACATCAGCATATTTTCTGTCGATTGTTTTATCGGTCATGATCGTTTTAGGAGAACTTCCGAAGAAATCTTCCAACGCATAATCCATCGGTTTTGAACCATTTGATTTAGATTCGAAAGTAAAACGGTGGTCTCCCGTTACATCTCCAACCTGGTACATTGGGGAACGCTCTCTGTCAGCAATTCGTTGTAAAATGTCAATATCTTTCTGACCGATTACCAGTCCCATTCTTTCCTGAGACTCGTTTCCGATAATTTCTTTTGCCGAAAGTGTCGGGTCTCCAACGGGCAATTTATCTAAATCGATTAATCCTCCGGTTTCTTCCACTAGCTCAGAAAGACAGTTTAAGTGTCCTCCCGCACCGTGATCATGAATCGATACAATTGGGTTATGATCGCTTTCCACCAAACCACGAATGGCATTGGCAGCACGTTTTTGCATTTCCGGATTCGAACGCTGGATTGCGTTTAATTCAATTCCTGAACCAAAAGCTCCTGTATCTGCAGACGAAACTGCAGCACCACCCATTCCGATTCTGTAATTTTCTCCTCCAAGAATAACGATTTTGTCGCCTTCCTGTGGTTTCTTTTTGATCGATTGATCCAGTTTTCCGTAACCAATTCCGCCCGCCTGCATGATTACTTTATCGTAACCAATTTTACGGTCGTTTTCCTGGTGTTCGAAAGTTAAAACCGAACCGGTAATTAACGGTTGCCCGAATTTATTTCCAAAATCAGAAGCCCCGTTGGAAGCTTTGATTAAAATGTCCATTGGTGTCTGGTACAGCCATTTTCTTTCTTCAACTGCATTCTCCCATTTTCTGTCATCCTGAGCAGAATCAGCCGATTTCAAACGGGAATACGAAGTCATGTAAACCGCAGTTCCTGCCAGTGGCAAAGAACCCTGACCACCTGCTAAACGGTCACGGATTTCTCCACCAGAACCTGTTGCAGCTCCGTTGAAAGGCTCTACCGTGGTTGGGAAATTGTGTGTTTCTGCTTTTAATGAAATAACCGAATCAAATTCTTTTACTTCGTAAAAATCTGGTTTGTCAGCTGATTTTGGTGCAAACTGCTGCACTTTTGGTCCTTTTACAAAAGCAACGTTGTCTTTGTAAGCAGAAACAATATCATTAGGATTTTCCTGTGATGTTTTCTTGATTAATTTGAATAAAGAAGTTTCTTTCTCTTCACCGTCAATAACAAAAGTTCCGTTGAAAATCTTGTGGCGACAGTGTTCTGAATTGGCTTGGGAGAAAGCAAAAATCTCAGAATCGGTTAGTTTTCTTCCCAGTTTTACCGCAAGATTGTCTAAATAATCTACTTCTTCCTGGCTTAAGGCCAAACCTTCTACTTTATTGTAAGTCGCAATATCATCGATTTCCAGAATAGGTTCCGGCTGTACGTTGATCGTAAAAATTTCCTGATCCAGCTGGTTGAATTTTTGAGAAAGCATCGGATCAAAATCGGTAAAATCTTCCGTTGCCGGATGAAATTCTTCAATTCTGATGATGCCCGGGATACCCATGTTCTGAGTAATCTCTACAGCATTTGTACTCCAGGGTGTGATCATCGTGGCGCGGGGACCAACAAAAAAATCCGACAGCGCGGATTTTTTGATCTTATTGGAGTTGGCAAAAAGCCAGTTTAGTTTTGAAATGTCTTGAGCCGAAATTTCGTTTTGCGTTTGTACTGCAAAAACAGTTTTGCTTTGGTTTTCAAAGAAATGGATCATTTTGTGTAGTTTGTTGTATTGAGGTGCAAATTTAGTGTAAATAAATAGTAAGCGCAAATTTGAAAACGAAGTCTTTTAAAAAAAATGAAGGGTGCTTTTTTTTACCATATAAGTGTTCAAAGGGACAAAGGTTCAAAGGTGCAAAGGGTCAAAGGTGCAAAGGGTAAGGGTATAAAGTTTGAATTTAAGCTTGGCAAATAAAAAACTTTGCGGCTTTGCGACTTTGCGTGCAAAAATCCATACGCTTTTTTTGACCATGTAAGTGATGTAAGTTCATTTAAGAAGTTGGACTGGGTTTTGTTTTTTAATCTCCCGCAGATTTGCTTCGCCAGTTCGCTATCGCTCGGGTAGCAGATTAAGCGGATACAAAGATTAATAAAAGATTGAGCGGATTTATAATAGAAATAAATCTGCTCAATCTGCAAAATCTGCGAGAAAATTAAATTTTAAAATTTACTACAACAAAAAAAGCGGCAATTTGCCGCTTTTAGTTTATGAGAATCTAATTTTAAATTAGTTGATGATAATCTTTTTATACACTGTTTTTTCATCTTTCGTGATGACAACAATGTATATTCCTTTGGCGAGGTGGCTTACGCCTATTTCAGGATTGTTAATGTTTTGTTTTTCGAAAACTTTTTGTCCCGAAAATGAAACGATTTCAATTGAATAAGGAGCCTCTGCGTTATTATAGCCTATGTTGAAATTTCCATTGGAAGGATTCGGATAAATTATAATTTCATCAGCATCGGAGGCAGTTTCTTCTTTTGCTGCATTGGCTGTTTTGCTTGCTAAGTTATTGCAGGTATCTGTCGTGTACGAATCCCATTGTGAACTCAAATTGAAAGTTGTGGAAGGAGAAGTTACCGTCGATTTTCTTCTTAAGGTAACATCTATGGCAAAGTTTGCAGTTCCGCCATTGAAAGTTCCGATGATATCGATCAAAACATCGTTTTTGAATAAACCTACAGCGTCATTTCCGTTAAACATTAACTCCGTTCCGCTTGTCGAAATATTGGCTGCGCTTGTAGAAAAACAAGCCGAAGAAATGGAACTGTTTACAATCACAAATTTACTTCCTGTCGTTAAAGTTCCGCTCAGGGCTAAACCGGTACTCCAGGCACCTGCACCATTCGTTTGTTTTTTAACCGTATAGGCTGCTAAACTCACGGAGCTTCCTGTATTGTTGGCAATTTCCAGCGCTTTATTATTTCCGGAACCTTCAATATATTCAGAGAAAAGCAAATCGGTTGCAGTTCCGCCGGTTCCGCTGCTATTGGTCGTAACGGCTATTGTATTGCTTGAAGCAGAAGTATTTCCGGCCGCATCTTTGGCTTTTACATAAATTGAATAACTTGTAGAAGCTGTTAAACCTGTAATGGTTGCTGTTAAACCTGAAACTGTTGTTTTTAAAACGCTGTTTGCATACACGTTATATCCTGTTACGGCAACATTATCTGTTGAAGCATTCCACGAAAGTGTAATAGAAGTCGCTGTTTTTGTTGTTGAAGCCAAACTTGTCGGAGCGGTTGGCGCCGTAGTATCTCCGGATGGTGGTGTACCTCCCCAGATTTGATTGACATATTCCGGATGATCGATATACGGATTCCTGTTGTTCTGACGCGCATAAATAGCATTGTTTCGGGCGATTTCTCTCGCACTTACCGGATCTTGTGCATTCCAGGCTAGAAGTACGTTTAAGAAGGCAGTTGTAAATACTTTATTACTGGAACCGTCGAACATTGCAAAAGAATAACCTGCAACGGTATTTTCATAACGGGTGGCAAAATAAAAATACATTCGGGCAATATCGCCTTTGAAAGCATTTACAGGTTCGAAAACAGTTCCCGAATATCCGGATACGGCACTGGAACCTAATTTGCTTCCGTTTTGAGAAGTATAAGTTACTGAACTCACTGTTCCATGCGGGTAATTAGAACGTATTCCGTTTACTTTTCCATCGGTTGGTGTGATAAAATGAGCATCGGCAACCATTGGCGATTGTTCATTAAAGACAGATTGCGGAATGATGTGTTCCCTGTTGTAGCAATCGCCTTCTACGGAATAACTGCCACATCTTTGCGTTGTTCCAGTACTGTAATTATAAGGATCTGTCCCTGATGGATTTTCGGAATACATGTCTAAAACAGTTCCGTCATTTTCGTAGAAATTATCAACATCCGAGGTTTGATAGGTCGTGTACAATCCGGCATATCCGTTATCGGTATGGCCTTTAATGATGTTGTATAATTGTGTTTTTAAAGTGTAACCGGTTCCGGTGGCAGTGCTGTAATAACCGGACGGGATTTGCGCAAAACCCGCGATAGTAAAGACCAGTAACAGAAACGAAGAGTAGATTTTTTTCATAAAATTTGTTTAATGTTTGGTTGGTAATAAATTGATTAATAGTGTTTTAATTTATTGTTGTACCAAATCTACTACTTTTATGAATACGCTGGGTTAAGGAATGATTATTTTTAGATATATTTTCTTACGGTTGTTTCTTTTACCATATAAGTGTTAAAAGGTTCAGAGGTTCAAAGGTTCAAAGGTTCAGAGGTTCAAAGGTTCAGAGGTTCAGAGGTTCAAAGGTTCAGAGGTTCAGAGGTTCAGAGGGACAAAGGTGCAAAGTGACAAAGTTTGAACTTAATCCTTACAAATAAAAAACTTTGCGACTTTGCGTCTTTGAGATCAAACTTTGACGCAAACTTAAATGTACTTACATCACTTATATGGTAAAAAGCATCATCTTTACGCCTTGTAGCAAATCTTTATTTTGGAAAGTCAGCACTCTGGTAAGCACCCAAATCCGGCGGAGAAGTTCTGGTAGCCCCTAAAATGTCCAGCGGAATTGCATACGCCTGATTTCCTTTCGCGAAAGCGGCGGAAGTTTTATCAATATTGAACTTGTTCTGAGACACGTTATAAAACTTTGGATTTTCATTTAGAATGATCTGATTGTAATGAATCGCATCATCTTTAAACTGATAATCCGGATTTTTGCTGGTGCTGCTGAATTTCAATAAACAATTGTTCAGTTGATAGACGAATTGCGAGTTTGTGCTTTTGTCCAGATTAAATTCATTGGTACTGGAACCATAAATAATACAATTGTTAAACGTAGCCTGAGTCAGGTCTTTCGTTTCCGGAGTTGCTCCGGACAGGCGGTTGCTTAAGTTAACAGCAAAATGGTCGCCACTTGGCCAGTTGTTGTAAAAAGTACTATGGGTAAAACTGTAATCCCCGCCATAAATACAGGATAAACCTGCCAAACCCGAATAATTAATGACAACATTCTCTCCTTTGATTCGGGCATGCTGTGCTAAAATGCCATATTGGGAACAGTTGTAAATTTGTGTGTTTTTAAGCTGAACCGTTGTCGCGTCCTGGTTTCTGATCGATAAACCAATGGTTGCATTTTTTAGTGTCAGGTGATTGATGGTATGATTGGTACTTCCGTCCGCGAGAATAACGGCACCCCATTGTCCAGGAATATCCGAGTAAAGCGATTCTAAACGATCGCCTTCAAAAACAACTTCATTTTCTGATTTTTCACTTGTTGAAACCGCTCCGTTAATGTGCAGGGAAGCATTTTTATCCACAAAAAGCCCCGAATTAGCATGAAAAAACACCTTGGAACCGGCTTCGAATGTGACGGTTTTATTTTCAGGAACTCCTGCGTAACCATAAATAACATACGGTTTTTGTTTTGTAAAAAGCAGTTCATTTCCGTTTGCAGCATCATTTTCATCGAGATAAAAACCATCCACAGCTTTACCATCGATCTGAATTTTTTCGTTGCTTCCGTCCGGATTTTGTTTGGGATATAAAAAAACGGCATCCTGAATTAAGGTAACCAAAGCTACTCTTTGAAGATTGGCTCCGCTGTCAAATTGAATTTCGTCGGTATATAAAAAATCAGTGGGGTCAGCATCGGTGATATCTGCCGTTGTTTCTATAAAAATGTACAAACTGTCTTTGGCCAAAAGGGTAACATTATTGAAGATTTTGCCATTGTTTCCGTTCGTTCCGTCTACCGTCATTCGGTATTTGGAACTTAACCCTTTTTTAAGCTGAATAACCGGAATCGAAATATCGTCTTTGCTTTTGTTGTACACTTTAAGCTGGTAAGTAGCCGAACCGATGTTTTTAAAAACCGTATCCAGATAAACGGTATCTTTTGAAAATTTTAAATTTCCGGAACTGGCAACGGTGTCAAAATCAGTCCGACAGGAACTGGCAGTTAAAAGTATTCCGAAAATGAAGAGGATATAGTAATGACGCATCTGAATATGTTTGTTGTTTTTTGCCACGGATTTAAAGATTTAAATGATTTTCTACTTTAAGTAAATAAACTTTTTAATCTGTGGTAATCTGTACCATCTGTGGCAAAAAAGATAATTTCCAGCCAAAGATAAATTTTGATTGTTGGTGTAAAAATAACAAAAAACTGACAGGTTCGAAGATCATTTTAATAATAGAATTGTATTTTATAATTTGTATCTCTTCTTTTCTTTAATTTTACGGCTTTAAATTCCATTTTAATGAATTACACAAAAGAACAAATATTAGAGCGTTGCAATCAGTTCACTAAAAATACACTGATGGAAACGCTGAAAATAGAATATATAGATGCGGGCGAAGATTTTCTGACTGCAAAAATGCCCGTAAATCCAGCAGTTCACCAACCTATGGGACTGTTACACGGTGGCGCTTCAGTCGCTTTGGCCGAAAGCGTTGGAAGTGCAGCATCCTTCTTCTTTATAGATCCAAAAGAGCAGGAAGTCCGCGGCATCGAGATTTCTGCCAATCACCTGAAAAGTATTCGCGAAGGTTATGTTTTCGGAACCGCACGCATCATTCATAAAGGAAGAAGCATCCACCTTTGGGAAATTAAAATTACCGACGAAGAAGGTAATCTGATTTCACTTTGCAAATTGACGAATATGGTTTTGGACCGAAAGAAAAGTTAACGGAATCATGAATAATTTCTTCTCTAAAATAAAACTGCATAAAGAACAAAATTTGCCCTTTGTTCTTTATTCCAAACCCAATTCCACTAAAATGATTGGGCTGTTACAAAAAAATAATATACTGTATACCGTTTCTGATTTTACCGAAAAAGGATTTGTATTTGCTTCTTTTGATGAAAAGCAATTGATCCTGATTCCGGAAAACGAATCTGAAATCATTACTGCTGAACAGGAGAATATTGAATTCAGTCCGGTTGAAACGCATGATCTGAGTTTTGATCCTGCTGCTAAAAAACAATACGAAGATTTAGTCGCTAAAGGAATTGAAGCGATTAAAAACGAAGAATTCAAAAAAGTAGTATTGTCAAGAAGCGAGAGTGTAGCTGTAAGCGATTTCGATTTTATAACGACTTTCCGGCAATTGATTCAATTGTATCCGACGACTTTTAGTTATTGCTTTTTTCATCCCGAAATCGGTTTTTGGATGGGGGCAACGCCCGAACAATTGCTAAAAGCCAACGGAAACGTATTTGAAACCACTGCTTTGGCCGGAACGCAGAAGGCCAACGTAGAAGCGGAGATTTCCTGGCAGCAAAAAGAAAAAGACGAACAGCAATATGTAACCGATTTTATTGTAAAGAGACTGCGCGAAGTGGCGCTGTCGGTTCATGTAACGGAGCCTTACAGCATCAAAGCGGGATCGATCTGGCATATTAAAACGGATATTTCGGGTGTTTTAAATGACAATTCAACTCTGGAAGAAGTCATTGACACTTTGCATCCAACGCCCGCCGTTTGCGGATTACCTAAGAAAAAAGCAAAAGCCTTTATCATAGAAAACGAGCATTATGAACGGACTTTTTACACCGGTTTTTTGGGCGAATTAAACAGCAGCCTGGCATCAAACGCGGTAAGCTCGGATTTATTTGTAAATTTACGAAGCATGCAGCTTCAGGATCATAAAGCTATTTTGTACATGGGCTGCGGCATCACCAAAGAAAGTATCCCGGAGAAAGAGTGGGAGGAAAGCGTTAATAAGTCGATGACGATGAAAAGAGTGCTGAGGAAGTGAAAGAAATAGTCTCAGTTTTCAGTCGCACTGGAAACTGAGACTGGAAACTGTGACTGAAAACTGCGACCCAAAACCTGAAACCTGATACCTGAAACAAAAAAAACAAAAAAACAAAATGAAATTAGATATACTAGCCTTTGGCGCACACCCGGACGATGTGGAATTAGGTTGTGCCGGAACGATTTTAAAAGAAGTATCACTGGGTAAAAAAGTCGGTATTATCGATTTAACACGCGGTGAACTGGGTACACGTGGTACGGCTGAAACAAGGGACGAAGAGGCCGCCGCCGCTGCAAAAATATTAGGGGTCGTAGTTCGTGAAAATCTGGCCATGCGTGACGGCTTTTTTGCCAATGATGAAAAACATCAGCTGGAAGTTATTAAGATGATCCGAAAGTACAAACCTGAAATTGTGTTGTGTAATGCCATTGACGACCGTCATATCGACCACGGTAAGGGAAGTAAATTGGTTTCCGATGCCTGCTTCTTATCGGGACTGATGAAAATTGAAACTTCAATAGACGGCGTGAACCATGAAGCCTGGAGACCCAAAGTAGTGTACCATTACATTCAGTGGAAAAACATTGAACCGGATTTCGTAGTAGACATCACCGGCTTTGAACAGAAAAAAATAGAAGCAATCCTGGCTTATAAAACACAATTTTATGATGCTAATTCGAAAGAACCCGCCACACCGATTACAAGCAAAAACTTCCTGGAAAGCTTAAATTACCGTGCGCAGGACTTAGGAAGGCTTGTTGGGAAAGATTTTGCGGAAGGATTTACTGTCGAAAGGTGTTTGGCAGTCAATAGCTTAGAAAATTTGATGTAATTTTTTCAAATTTTTCTTTGTAGAAGTAAACCTTTGTTATATATTTGCAACCGCTAAGCAAAATGGTGGTTGTAGCTCAGCTGGTTAGAGTAGCGGTTTGTGGTGCCGCGGGTCGCCGGTTCGAACCCGGTCAGCCACCCAGAAATTTAAAGCCCTGAAGAAATTCAGGGCTTTTTTTGTACGTTTAAGTTTTTGAGTGATTTTGTGTCATTTCGTCGAAATGACAAGTGCACAACTACCAGGTTTGGAATTTAAATATTGTAATTTTTCTTTTTTCGACACAAAAAAAGCACAACATACAAAGTTGTGCTTTAGTTGGTTTATTATATTTGGTTGTTGTATTATCTTATTTCCTCAAAAGTGGTTCCCTGTTTGATATCTCCGGTCGAAAAACCTTTTTTAAACCAGTACATTCTTTGTTCTGATGTACCATGTGTAAATGAATCAGGAACTACATGACCCTGCATTTTACTCTGAATGGCATCATCTCCAACTGCACTTGCGGCACTTAAGGCCTCATCAATGTCGCCAGCTTCAAGATATTGCTTGTTGTCATGAGCCCAGACTCCGGCGTAAAAATCAGCCTGTAATTCTAAAGCTACAGAAAGTTTATTGGCCTCCGCTTCGCTTTTTCCCTGCTGTTCTTCACGCATTTTTTCTGATGTACCGAGTAACGTTTGAATGTGGTGGCCAATTTCATGCGATATAACATACGCAATTGCAAAGTCACCGCCCTTAGCCCCGAATTTTGTTTTTAGCTCCTGAAAGAAGTCTAAATCCATATATACTTTCCTGTCACCGGGACAGTAAAAAGGTCCGGAAGCAGACGACGCTCCGCCACAGGCTGTTTCTACAGAACCTTTGAAAAGTACTAATTTTGGATTTTCGTACGTCATGCCATTTTCGGCAAAAATTTTACTCCAGGTGTCTTCATTGTAAGCCAGCATGGCCCGGACAAAGTCACCCATTTCTTTCTCTTCATTGCTTAATGGCGCAGCAGCTTCGGTTTGCTGTTGTCCTCCTTGCATTTGCTCTAGTGCAGTACCGATAGTTTGGCCGGTTTCACCTCCAAAAACGTTTAGCAACAAAATAATTATACCAATAACTCCTCCTCCCAGAGCTACTTTTCCCCCAGAGAAACCTCTTCTGTCTTCAACGTTATCACTTAGTCTTTTGCCTAGCCACTTCATAGTATATTGTTTTAATGGTCGTTGTAATTTTAGTTGTACGAATTTATATATTTTTTTGAAAATAAGGTTACACCATACAAGTATCTTTTTCTATTTTATCCATTTTGATAATGCCTCTTCCACCGTGCCGCGAATGATAGGTTTTGAGATGTAATCGTTCATTCCGGCAGAGATACATTTATTTCGTTCGTCTTTTTCGGCACCGGCTGTTACAGCGATTATCGGAATGCTTTTGCCGGTTAATGTGTTTCTTATGGCTCTTGTAGCTTCATAACCGTTCATAATTGGCATCTGAATGTCCATAAAAACCAGGTCCGGACTTATGTTGTCAATTTGATTTACTGCTTCATACCCATTTTCGCATTCATAAATAAGTGTATTGATGTTCAGGTTTTTTAGGATTGTCTTCAGCAACAGCATGTTTACTTTGTTGTCTTCGACAATTAGGATGCTTAATTTTTTTTGATTGGAATAATAATTCAGATCCAGTTCCTTGCTAATGGTTTTGGATACAATTTTGTATTTCTCGTTGATGCTTTTATGGCTGATATTTAAATTCAGGTCGAAATAAAAATTACTTCCTTCGTCTATTTTACTTTTAAGCTGTAAACGACTTTCCATTAGCGCCAGCAGCTGATTAGAGATGGTTAATCCTAAACCGGTTCCTCCGAATTTTCGTGTTGTGGAGCTGTCTTCCTGAGAAAAAGCCTTGAATATTTTCTTCTGGTTTTTTTCAAGTATGCCAATTCCGGTATCAACGACCGAAAATCGAATGATGTAATTTTCCTCTGATTTTTGCTCGATAACAGAAACATTTAATTTGATGCTGCCTTCGTTTGTAAACTTAATAGCATTGGATAAAAGGTTGATCAGGATTTGTTTTAACCGTACAATATCAGTCCAGATGTATTTCGGGACATTCGGATCAACGTTTAGTTCCAGCTGGAGGCTTTTTTGGTTGGATTCATAAACAATCAGGTCAAATATTTGTCCCAGTATTTTCTGGATGTCGTAGAGGTCTATAAAAAGCTCGAGTTTTCCCGCCTCAATTTTAGAAAAATCAAGGATATCATTAATGATTTCCAGCAGGGAATGCGCCGATTGATTGATTGTGGTCATGTACTTTTCCTGAATTTCCCCAAGATTGGTTTTCATCAGTAAATGGGTGAATCCGATAATTCCATTTAAAGGCGTACGGATTTCATGAGACATATTGGCTAAGAAATCAGATTTTGACTTATTCGCCGCCTCCGCGAGTTCTTTGGCTTTGATGGCATCTTCGCTTTCTTTGATCTTCGCCTGATTCCTGTTTCTTTCGAGAGCCGATGAAATATTGTTGGCGAGTGTCTGGAAAATGTAGATTTCATCATCTGTCCATTTCCTTTCTTTGGTACAATCATCAAAACCGATAAAACCGGAGAAGTTATTATTGGCATACAAAGGCAAAATCAGAATGGACTTGATTTCGTTGGTGACCAGTAAATTTTTGAAAAAAGTATCTTCGAGGTTTTGTGTTAAGATGCTTAAAACTTTTTTACTTTGGGAATGTTCAATTATTTCTTTTAAATTTTCTTCCGTAAAATTTTGCAGCTCTGTTATCTGATGTTTTACGCCATCTCTGGACCACTTGTATTGCTGAGTAATGGTTTTGGTTTCAAAATCTTTTTCGTAATAAAAGATATGATCGACATTCGAGGCTTCACCAATAATTTCGTAAGTTTCCTCAAACATTTTCTGCGTGCTTTTGCTCATTAAAAATTTCTCCGTACAAAGTGCCAGTGCAGAAAGCAATTCACTTTTAAGTTCCAGTTTTTTCTCTGCTTTAAGCCGCATTTGGGATGAAATTGCGAGGGAAATCACATCTGATATCGTTCTGGCATAATTGATGTCTTCATTGTCCCAGTCTCTTTTTTCTTCGGTACTTTCAAAACAAGCTACACCGGCCAGCTGCCCGTTGAGGAAAATAGGCACGTCCAGCATTGATTTTATTTTATTCTGAATGAAATATACTTCTTTAAATTCAGAGGTTTCCAGTTTGTTAAAAACGTCCGGAGCGTTTATAATGGCTTTATTTTTTAAGGTTTCAAAATAAATAGGATATGATTCCTTATCCAGAATGTTTTTATCACTTAAGCTCTGATTGTCCCAGCTAAATAAGTTTTTGCAGGTAATAATATCATTGGAATACCTCCAGAAACTAACCCTGCTTGTTCTCGATACTGTGGCAGCTTCCTGAATGATATAGTCAATTACGGTCTGGAAATTACTGTAATTCCGAAAATCTGTTGTTGATAATTTTTTGGTGGAGTTGTTGTACGATTCTATTTTTTCAAGACGCCTTTTTTTCTCGTTTTCGATGTCTTTTATTTCGGTAATGTCCCTTGCGATACCGGCAAAACCGATCGTCTGACCCAGGTCATTTTTACGGATAATTACCTTTTGGGAAATCCATAATTCTTCGCCGTTTTTCTTTAAAATCGGGATTTCAATCGTGGGATAATTGATTTCGTTCTGCTCCAGGTTTTCGTAAAAGTCAACAGCATTTTTTATATAATCCTCATGAATGAAATTGGAATAATGCTGCATGATAATTTCATTCTCAGAATACCCTAAAATAGAAAACCCAAATTCATTTACAAAAGTAAAATAGCCATCAATATTTATTTCAAATATGATATCTGTGGCAGTCTGAATCAGGTTTTTATATTGGTCCTGAACGATAATCTGCTCCGTAACGTCCTGACCGATACTGATAATTAAGTCTTCAGAAAACTTTTTATCTTTCCATTGGATGTATTTGTACTCGCCGTTTTTATTTTTTAATTTCTGGATGTAAAGTTTATCATCAATTTGCTTCTTATTGTGGTTCTCCTTTATGAATTCCCGGTCTTCGGTTAGTTTCCAGAATTTCATTGCCATCACTTCAGCCGGCAGATATCCTAAAATGGAAGTAATTGTTTCGCTGCAAAACAGAATTTCCCCTTTTTGATTTGTTGCAATGGTCAGCGAATTTCCTTTGTGCACAATTTCATTTGTAAATCTGAAATTATCACGGCTGTTTAATAAAACAGCATATTTGACCTGATTGATAATAAAAATCAGAATTGAAAAATTAATTAATAATATGGAGGACTTTAACGGAATTAAATGAAAAACAATTGTTGTAATCTGAAACGTAAAAGCCAATACAACAAAAAACCAATAAATTTTGATTGGTTTTAAAATGTTATAAGCAAAGAAAAATGAAATCAAAAAAATAATAATCGGCACCACATCATTCGAAAGGTAAACGATATTGAATGCGACATAGGAAATATAAATAAAGAAGGAAAAGATAAAAATGGTCTGGATTTTATCTCTCAGTACTTTTATTTTATCGGTTACAAAATAAACCAGCAATACAAAAACACCGATGGAGGAATTTGTAATCAATAAACTTTTGGGCCTGATCTTAAATATTTCATTGATAATTTCGATGACAATAATGGCGATCCCAAAGAATAAAATGTAGAGTTGATATTCCCTGCTCGTGGTGTCATCATCTTTTCTTTTTTCGATGAAATATCCAATTTTAGCTTTAATTCTGAAAAACTGATAAATCAGCAAAGTAAGAAACCCTACCAAGGATAATCCTAAAATAATGATTTTGGGATTGTTATAGAAAATAATATCAGAATTGAATACAAACCAGTTCATTCCGCCTGATTTCAGGGCATCTCCAAAAATGGCGATTCCCGAAATCAGTGAATGAATACAACTATAGTTTTGTACCATAGTATTTGGGGTATATTTGGTTTAGTAAATAGCTTTTTTAAGTTTTTAAACGGAGTAGGTTAAGCTCCTTTTTTATTCAGAAAACTTTAATTATAAGAATCGGACTGACCGATAGAGTCAATAGAATTTTCATCTTCATCAGTTAATATAATAGCCCTGTAAATGGCATAATTTACCGAGTATGTCAGTGGAATTGTGAATACGACACCAATGCAACAGCCAATAAAACCTACCATAGAAGCCAATCCTCCAACAATTACCAAAAGAAGAATAACGAAGGGTTGTTTGCTCACGATCATAACGCTCGTTTTGATCGCGTCTATTGCGTTCAGTTCACCAAAGATAATAAGCGGGAGGGTTAAGGTTGTAAATAAGGTGATCACAATTGTAATGATCGTATCGACAAACATGATACCCAGTAAGCTGAAACCAACAGAGATTAAGCCTCCTAACAAAGAGATGGATAAGGCAGCTATAAAAAGATTCGGAAAGTGACGTGAATTATAATACGAAAAAATAGTGGATACATTAAAAGCTTCGTCTTTATCGGCACAATCCGCCATTTTTAGAAATCCAGCTGTAAACGGACTTAAAAATGCCGAGACAAATGCTATCACTAAAGTGTAAATTAACAGGACCGAATGATCGGTTTGTTCGTTCTGAAGGTTTTTGAAAAATTCTTCGTTAAAATGCTCAACGCCATATAGCGCCACTAAAATTCCTCCTCCGAGGAAAAAAGCTAAAATTGAAAATACCAGTAATATTAATCCGGCATAAAGTGCTATTTTTTTATAGTTTTCGAAAGCGTGGTTGAAAACATTCGAAAAATCTAACGAATAGCCATTTTTCCTAATGTCTTCGATTTGGTCAAGTGTAGATTTCATTTTTTTGAGTAAAATTGTGTTATAGTCTGTTTTATTTGATGTTATTCAGACGTAAATATAATATTTTTAATCAATTCCATATAAAAATCTACAAAACATTACTAAAATGTTTTAGTGCTTATAACCAGTCTAATATACGTTTAATTGCGGCCAATTTATCTTTATAAGGGGCATATCGCATAGGCAGGTCGAGCCAGTTTCCTTTTTTGACCACGCCTTTATGATGCGAGAAAATATCAAAGCTCAGCTGACCGTGATAAGCTCCTATACCGCTATGGCCGACACCGCCAAAAGGCAGTCTTTTATTAGAAAAATGTACCACAGTATCGTTGATGCAACCGCCTCCAAAAGAGTAGGTGGTAATCAGTTTTTTTGCAAAAGATTTGTTATCACTAAAAACATAAAATGCAAGTGGTTTCTCATATCGGCTGATGACCTTTTTAATGTCATCTTCAGTCTCATAAGTAAGGATCGGTAAAATCGGGCCAAAAATTTCTTCTTTCATTACAGCACTGTCCAAAGCAGGTTCTTCCAGCAGCGTTGGTGCAATATATAAGGCATTCGCATCTGATTCCCCGCCAAAAAGCACGCGTTCCGGATCAATCATATTGACTAAGCGCAGCCAGTTTTTAGTATTGATAATTCGGGCAAAATCAGGTGATTTCTCCATTTTTTTGCCGTAGGATTTGGTGATTTCTTCCATCATAAAAGAGAGAAAATTGATTTTCATATTCTTTTGGATCAGGATGTAATCGGGAGCGATACAGGTCTGGCCGGCATTGATAAACTTGCCCCAGACAATTCTTTTTGCCGCTAATTTCAGATCGGCAGTTTCATCAATAATACAGGGGTTTTTTCCGCCTAATTCAAGAGTAACAGGCGTCAGGTTTTCTGCGGCGGCTTTGGCAACAACCTTACCAACAGCTACACTTCCGGTAAAGAAAATATAATCCCATCGTTGTGCCAGCAATGCACTCGAAACTTCTACGCCGCCTTCAAAAACTTCGACATGATTGACATGAAACGTCTTCTGAATGATTTTTGTTATGATGGCAGAGGTATGAGGTGTGAGTTCTGAAGGCTTCAAAACCACTCTGTTTCCCGCTGCAACAGCAGAAATCAGGGGGCATAAAGCAAGCTGGAAAGGATAATTCCACGGTGCAATTACCAATACTTTTCCGTAAGGTTCTTTGTAAATATAATCGGTGGAGGGGAAATTAAGAAGTGAAGGCCAAATACGTTTTGGTTTTGCCCACTTGTGAATATTCTTAATGGTGTCTTTCAATTCCGAAATGACATAATTGGTTTCGGTTAAAACAGCTTCAAATTCGGGTTTTTTAAAATCATCGTATAACGCTTTTACAATCAGGTCCTCGCTTTTCTGAATGTTATATAATAACTTTTTTAGCGTTTCTTTTCTGTATCCGATGTCGTTTTTGTAGTCCATTTTACGTTTAACTTGATTTTTTGACTTTGCAAGTTAATTGATAAAATTTAAAAAAATAACAATTTCATCATAAAATCACAGCGCATTCCAGATGGTTTCATCAGGCACAGGGGCAACGATTGTCATGTTTTCCTTGGAAACGGGATGTATAAAAACTAATTTTCTGGCATGAAGATGAATGCCTCCGTCAGGGTTACTCCGGTCAAAGCCATATTTTAAATCGCCCTTAATCGGGGAGCCGATTGCAGCCAGTTGCGCACGGATCTGATGATGGCGCCCGGTATGAAGATTGATCTCTAAAGCGACATAGTTCTGAAGTTCTTTAAAGACGGTATAATCCAGACTGGCGACTTTACTGTTCGGAACTTCTTTTACATGGGCTTTTGAAGTATTATTTTTTTCATTCCTTTTTAAAAAATGAACCAATTTGGCAGTTGTTTCTACAGGTTTGTTTTTAACAACTGCCCAATAGGTTTTTTGTGTTTCGCGATTGCTGAACATTTCGTTCATTCGCGTTAAAGCTTTGCTGGTTCTGGCAAAAACAACGATTCCTGTGGTTGGCCTGTCCAAACGGTGGATCACGCCCAGAAACACGTCGCCGGGTTTGTTATACTTGTCTTTAATGTATTCCTTTACAACATCAGATAGAGGTTTGTCACCCGTTTTATCGCCTTGTACAATATCGCCTACGCGTTTATTGACCACAATGATATGGTTGTCTTCGTGTAGGATTTGGAGGTTGTTTTTATCTGAAATAATTTTCATTTTAGACTTACTTAGATTTTTAGACTGACTTAGACTTCTTAGATCTTAGCCTTTAATTGGTTTAATTAGTGGCTTGGAAGAGTTATAATAAAGTAGCTCTAAATCTTGATGTCATTTTAATAATTTCCTCCAACATATTTGTTAATTCAATTGTGCTTTCTTCAGTGATAAATCCTAAATCAGACGAAATTAAAAGTTGTGTTTCTACTTCATAAGCTGAACCAATTGCAATTTCTAAAAATCTCGCAAAGTCTTTATTCGAATTTCTTGAAGAACCTTCTGCAATATTTGAAGGAATTGAAATCGCAGCTCTTCGCAATTGATTTGTTATTCCAAATTTTTCTTCATTTGGAAAATTAGCTGTTGCGTTATAAATTTTAGAACAAAACAGTCTGCTTTTCTTCCAGATTAAAAGCTCTTTAAATTGATGCATTTTTTTTTAAATTAGTTAGATTCCGGACTACTTTAGACTTCTTAGCTTATTCAGATTTTCAAAGAATAAGATCTAAGAAGTCTAAGAAATCTAATAAATGCAGCCTAATACTGTTCCGTAGAATTCGGAAAATCGCTGGACTTGACGTCAGCAGCATACTGACCAATAGCTCTGGTCATTTCTTCGTATAAATTTAAATAGCGGCGTAAGAAACGCGGACTGAATTCGTTGTTCATTCCTAACATATCGTGAATAACCAGAACTTGTCCGTCAACGCCTCCGCCTGCACCAATACCAATTACCGGGATTGAAATGCTTTTAGCCACTTTTTCAGCTAAATCGGCTGGGATTTTTTCCAAAACAATTCCAAAACAACCAATTTTTTCTAAAAGTTTGGCGTCTTCGATTAGTTTTTCAGCTTCCTGATCTTCTTTTGCACGAACACTGTAGGTGCCGAATTTATAGATCGATTGTGGTGTTAAACCCAAATGTCCCATCACCGGGATTCCGGCGTTTAATATTTTTTTGATAGATTCCTTAATTTCTTTTCCTCCTTCAAGTTTCACGGCATGACCGCCGCTTTCTTTCATGATTCTAATGGCAGAACGCAACGCTTCTTTCGGATCGGACTGGTAACTTCCAAAAGGTAAGTCGACTACCACCAATGCTCGTTCTACAGCGCGAACTACAGACGAAGCGTGATAAATCATTTGATCTAAGGTAATTGGCAAAGTCGTTTCGTGACCCGCCATCACGTTTGATGCTGAATCGCCCACTAAAATCACATCGACTCCTGCGGTGTCCACAATCTTAGCCATTGTAAAATCGTAAGCGGTAAGCATAGAGATTTTTTCTCCGTTGCTTTTCATTTCGATTAATGACTTTGTTGTTATTCTTTTATAATCTTTTTTTGCTACTGACATTTTATTTTTTTTTGAAGATGTAAAAGTATTGAATAATTATAGATTGAAATCAGCAATAGAAGAATATTTCAATGTTAAATAACTTCCCATCCCTGAATTCTATTTTAAATTCGCTGTCCTCCAGTTGTATGGAGTAAAGATGCGGTGCTTTTATTGAGGCACCAATATAGGCGCCGTATTTTTCGATAAATGCTTTTTCAGATACCGAATGGTCTAAGGTCGCATTGGCATTTAAAACGAGTTTGTTGTTTTCATTTATAAAAACCCTGGTTATTTCTGCCTGGTTTTGTTTTTCATCTACAGAAGCCTCCAAATCGGGATAGTAATAAAAGAGGTCACTCAGGTAAAGACCGCATTCATCACTTATGGTTGCTTTTTTTACCGGTTTTCCGAAGACCTTCAATAAATCTTTCTGTGTCAGAAACAATGATTTGGTTTTTACTCCTTTCAGGACAAATTCTGATTTTTTAACGAAAGCAAGGATTTGTTCCGGTGTCTTGTGTTTGGCTAATCCTTTGGCTATAATGATATTCAGCTCGGTATCAGCAAGAAGTTTTGGATCGTTTAGTTGTCTGACAACCTCATAATATCTCTGATAAGCCGGAGTTAAGGTTGTTTTATCACTATTCCACGCCAGTTCTACCAGTCGTTCGCCAACCGTTTTGCGTTCTGTACTATTGGTAGGATCCAGTTGGTCAAAGTCTTTGAGTAAGGTGTTGAAATCAGGTCTTTTGCCAACAAATTTTCGTAAAGTAAACCGGGCATATTCGTCGCTAAAATTACCTCCAATATTCACCCATTCCTCCGGGTTTTTAGGAAGATAATCAATAGGTACTGGATCGCCGGTATATAGAATTTCTTTAATTTTTGAGTTTTTATGCGGTTGTGCCCTTGCCTTTAAACCCGCGACTATAACAAAAAGATGACAACTGCCGTAATAGTTATCGTTGCCTTCGATAAGAGGGTTTTCGTTGTCCCTTACTTTCACATCGGCTGAATTTAAGCGCGTGGCAACGTATTTCTCCGGAACAAAACCTTCAGAGAAGTTGTCGGCTTTTACTTTATACCAGCCATTTTTACTTTCG
Source organism: Flavobacterium cupreum (assembly GCF_003996965.1). GTDB lineage: Bacteria > Bacteroidota > Bacteroidia > Flavobacteriales > Flavobacteriaceae > Flavobacterium > Flavobacterium cupreum. The sequence continues at coordinate 33,638 of NZ_QWDM01000007.1, forward strand.
GATAGTAACTGCACTTCGGCTCCGTATTTAAAATATCCTAAAAACTCAGCAGAAGTACTCGGGGAAATATACAAACGCGTATCTGAATTCAGGAAATAACGTTCCTGTGAATGCACTAAAAGGGAACAAAACAAGGCAACTAAAAAGTAGTATTTTTTCATGGAATGAATTTTTGGCGAGGTATTTTTTGCCACGAATTTCACTAATTTTCGCGAATTTTCATGCGCAAAGCAGCTAAAATTTCATTCGTGTAAATTCATGCAATTCGTGGCAACCTTTATTTTTTTAGCAATCAACCCTATTGACGGTACTATTTTTATATGTAATTTTTGAAAGCATTTTTTGCCACAGATTAAAAGATTCAAAAAGATTATTTAATCTGCGCTAATCGTTTAATCTGTGGCAAACTAATTTTCGAAAGCGTTTTTTGCCACGAATTGCACGAATTTCACAAATTTTTTATGTGCAAAGAAGCAAAATATTCATTCGTGTAAATTCGTGCAATTCTGGGAAACCTTTATTTTTTTAGCAATCAACCCTATTTACGCTACTATTTTTATCTGTAATTTTTAAAAGCTTTTTTTGCCACAGATTAAAAGATTCAAAAAGATTATTTAATCTGGGCTAATCCTTTAATCTGTGGCAAACTAATTTTTGAAAGCGTTTTTTGCCACAGATTAAAAGATTCAAAAAGATTATTTAATCTGCGCTAATCCTTTAATCTGTGGCAAACTAATTTTTGAAAGCGTTTTTTGCCAAGAATTTCACTAATTTTCGCGAATTTTCATGCGTAAAGCAGCTAAAATTTCATTCGTGTAAATTCGTGCAATTCGCGGCAACCTTTATTTTTTTAGCAATCAACCCTATTTACGCTACTATTTTATATGTAATTTTTGAAAACGTTTTTTGCCACAGATTAAAAGATTCAAAAAGATTATTTTAATCTGCGCTAATCCTTTAATCTGTGGCAAACTTAAATTTTTAGCAATCAGCCATATTAACAGCAATTGCCAGACCTCCTTCGGAAGTTTCTTTATATTTGGAATTCATGTCTTTTGCGGTTTGCCACATGGTATCGATTACCTTGTCTAATGGCACTTTTGCATTTTTGGAATCCGTTTCCAATGCTAATTCGGCGGCATTTATGGCTTTTATGGCGCCCATTGTATTTCTTTCGATGCATGGAATCTGAACCAGGCCGCCAATAGGATCGCAGGTTAAACCTAAATGATGCTCCATGGCAATTTCGGCAGCCATTAGCACCTGGGCAGGAGATCCGCCCATTAATTCGCAAAGCGCTGCGGCAGCCATAGAAGACGAAACGCCAATTTCTGCCTGACAGCCACCCATTGCAGCCGAAATGGTAGACCCTTTTTTGAAGATACTTCCAATTTCTCCGGCAACCATCAGGAATTGTTTGATTTCTTTTTCTCCGGCATTATGGTTTTCTATAACGAGATAATACATCAGAACGGCTGGAATTACACCGGCACTTCCGTTGGTTGGTGCTGTTACCACACGGCCCAGGGAGGCATTTACTTCATTCACGGCAAGTGCAAAACAACTTACCCATTTTAGGATCTGGCGAAATTTTACTTCGGTTTTTCGAATTTCTTCCAGCCAGGTCTGCGGGGAACTGTAGTTCGATAAACCAATTAAATTCTGGTGCATATCAAAAGCTCTTCTGCGTACATGTAAACCTCCCGGAAGAATTCCACCGGTATGGCAGCCGATGTACATGCATTCGAGCATCGTAGTCCAGATACGCATTAATTCGGAGTGAATTTCGGCTTCCGGACGCATTGATTTTTCGTTTTCGTAAACAATCTCAGAAATCAGTTTGTTTTCGGAAATGGTATAGTTTAAAAGCTCAACTGCATTTTGAATCGGGAAGGGGAAGGCACATTTTATGACTTCTTTGATTTTTGCATTTTCACGTTCTTCTTTCACGACAAAACCTCCTCCAATAGAATAAAAAGTAGATTCGTATTCAGAGTCGTCTTCCTGATAAGCGGTAAATTTTAATCCGTTCGCATGGAAAGGAAGAAATTCTTTATTGAAAACAATGTCCTGAAGAAAATAAAACGGAATTTTATAGGCATTCCCCAGAATGATTTCGTTTGTATCTTCGATAGTTTTAATGATTCCGGCAATATTATCAACCGGAATATATTCGGGGTCCTGACCACTCAGGCCTAACATCACGGCCAAATCGGTCGCGTGGCCTTTACCGGTTAAAGAAAGTGACCCGTATAAATCGACTTTTACCCGTTTGATACGGTCTAAAATTGATTCGTTTTTTAACTCTTCTAAAAAACGTTCGGCTGCACGCCAGGGACCAAGTGTATGCGAGCTGGACGGCCCGACACCAATTTTAAGCATATCAAAAACAGAGATACATTCTTCCATTGTTCAATTTTTAGTAAGACAAAGATAATTGAATAATGCAAAGAAGTTTAGTTATGATTTGTTAATCTTGCGATTTTGTTAAAAAAGGTATTAAATTTTAATAATTTGACAACGAAATAATTTTAAAAGGTTAATATAGAACTTTCGTAAAGAGTTCGTGTTTTTTTTAGGTATTTTTGTAATGAAGCAAATACTAAAGAATCTGATTTTTTTATCCCTTTTAAGAAAATCAGTACATTAAAACTTCAGTGGTTTCATTTTAATTACTGCGTCTTGCGAAATTAACCTGCGGCACCGAAGATAAAATTACATTATGATAGAATTTTTTAAGAATTTTTTTCAGGAATTCGAGTTACCATTAAGCAATCCGGTATTAATTTTTTCATTGATACTTTTTATTATTTTATTGTCCCCGATTTTATTAAAGAAAATAAACATTCCCGGTATTATCGGGCTGATTATTTCCGGAGTCATCATAGGGCCTCACGGGCTTAACATTCTGGCAAAAAACTCGGCCGTCGATTTATTTTCGACTATCGGACTTTTGTATATCATGTTTATTGCCGGTCTGGAACTCGATATGAACGAATTTAAAGCCAACAGGAACAAAAGTTTGCTGTTTGGTTTGTTTACCTTTATTTTTCCGCTTTCGATTGGTTTCCCGGTTTGTTTTTATTTACTGAATTACGATTTTAATGCGAGTTTTTTAACCGCGAGCATGTTTGCCACGCATACTCTCGTTGCTTATCCGATTGTGAGTAAGCTCGGAATTGCCAAAAATCAGGCTGTCGCCATAACGGTTGGGGGAACCATCCTTACCGATACTGCGGTTTTGATTATTCTGGCTGTCATCATGGGAAGCAGTCAGGGAAACCTGAACCAGGCTTTCTGGATAAAATTAGGCGTTTCGCTGGCCATTTTCTCAGCGATTATGTTTTTGGTCATTCCACGAATTGCCAAATGGTTCTTCAAAAAACTGGAAAGTGAAAAACACGCCCATTATATCTTTGTACTCTCTGTCGTTTTCTTCGCAGCCTTTTTGGCGGAAGTAGCAGGAGTAGAGCCGATTATTGGAGCTTTCGTTGCCGGTCTGGCTTTGAATCCTTTAATTCCGCATTCGTCTGCCCTGATGAACCGGATTGAGTTTATCGGAAATTCATTATTTATTCCGTTCTTCCTGATCTCTGTTGGAATGCTGGTGGATATCAGTGTAATTTTAAGTGGACCGACAGCCTTGATTGTAGCCGGAACACTGAGTGTTGTCGCTATTTTCGGAAAATGGATTGCCGCTTTTTTTACACAGGTCGTTTTTAAATATACCAAAACCGAAAGACAGCTTATTTTCGGACTGAGCAGTGCACATGCCGCAGCAACCCTGGCGGTTATCCTGGTTGGATTTAAAGCTAAAATCCTCGATGAAAATATCCTGAACGGGACGATTATTCTAATTTTAATTACCTGTATTGTAGCTTCTTTTGCTACTGAAAAAGCGGCTAAAAAAATTGCAATCTGCGAAGAAGAAGTTTCCCATGAAGATGCCAATAAAGATCAGATCTTAGAAGAACACATCCTGATTCCGCTGGCTAAAACTTCGGCAACGGCGAGTCTGCTCGATTTTGCACTTTTAATAAAAGATAAGAAATCTGCCAATCCGGTGACGTTGTTAACGATCGTACCGAATAATGATCAGGCCGAAATTAATATTCTGAAATATAAAAAAGCAGTTGATAAGTTTGTTATTCAGGGTTCAGCCTCAGAAGTAAAAATCAATACCATTGCCCGAATTGACCATAATCCTGCAAGCGGAATTGCACGTACTTCAAAAGAAATTATGGCCGATATTGTCATTATAGGCTGGCCAAGAAAAACAGGTTTCCTGGATAAGATTTTTGGAGAAAACGTAGATTCAATCATTAACAATGTCGACAAAAGCCTCTTTATCTGCAGGTTTCAAAAAACATTTATAGAAGAAAAGAGACTGGTTTTTATTTGCCCGCCTTTTTCGGAAAGGGGAATAGGATTTCATCTTCTGCTTCAGAAAATTTGTCGCTTGTCCCAGGAATTAAGTGTTCCGATTGTGATTTATGCGGAATATAAAACGCATCAGGCGATTTCGCAGATTGCCACGAATCTGAGACTGAATGCGAAATTAGGTTTTAAAAGTATTCTGGACTGGGAAGATTTTGAAGCGATTTCAGACGAAATCACGCCAACGGATCTGATTGTATTTAATTTATCCCGTAAAGGTTCTGTTTCGTATCAGTCGATCTTTGATAAATTGCCTCAGAAATTCGAAAAATCATTTGATGATAATAACCTGATTTTGGTGTATCCACAGGATGACAGAAAAGAAAGTGCCATGGATGCGTACGAGGATTTTACGGCAACGCCGCTTACGAAAAGTATCGAAGCGATTGAACAGATTGGTAGAGGTTTGGGAAGTATTTTAAAAAAGAGCTAGAATAATTGGTATGGCAAGGAATTTTTTTATCATAATAGTGATGTCTGTAACGCTAATGACATCAGCACAAAATAAAATGAAACAGGCTGACGAACTTATAGATAAAACGGATCCGGGATGGACTGTGGTAGAAGGCTGGATTAAAAAGGCGAAAAACAAAGTTGAGATTCTGCCGACAGAGCCATCGAAAGCAAAAGAAGCTTTGTATCATACTCAGGTTACCACCCATTCCGCCATGGGAGCAATTGTTTTTATGACCGGCGGACTTCTGATTGATGATGGCTGGATAAGAATTTTAGGTTCCGGAAATATAAAATTTAACAGAACGCTGCCGGACTGGAATAAAGGAAAATCATTTAAGGAATTTGGTGAAACGCCTGCATTCTTATTAATTGCAGATGATGCCATCGGAGGTTTCTATCTTATGAACGGCGGCGCGTTGGGCATTGATGTGGGGATGATTTATTATTTTTCACCTGACAGTCTGGAATTTGAACCACTTGAAATCAATTATTCGGAATTCCTGCAGTTTTGTTTTAATAACGATTTGGACAAATTTTATGAAGGAAGCAGATGGAAGGGGTGGAGAGCAGAAGTTTCGAAATTAAAAGGTGATGAAGTTTTTAATTTTTATCCTTTTCTGTGGAGTAAGGAAGGAAGCGATATCGAAAAAAATGCAAGAAAAATTATTCCCGTTCAAGAACAGTATAGCCTAAACCTGGATTTAAGAAAACAAATGGGTTTTGATAAATAAAACAGGCTTTGATCGTAATTTTAAAAAGCATAAAAATGGAGCATCAAATCAAATCAATCCGGCCTTTTATTGGTGCTAAGGATTTCGAAGTATCAAGACGTTTTTACCGTGATCTTGGATTTGAAGAAACGGTTTTAGAAGCTAATTTTTCCGTTTTTAAAAGTGATGCAATTGCCTTTTATCTTCAGGATTACTACGCAAAAGAGTGGATAGAAAATACCATGGTTTTTCTTGAAGTCGATGATGTGGATCGTTATTACCAGAAATTGCTGGCACTCAACGTAACGGAAAAATATGGTGTAAAATTAACTCCAATACGTCATATGGATTGGGGAAGCGAATGTTTTTTGCACGATCCGTCGGGTGTTTTATGGCACTTTGGGAAGTTTAGTGAATAGTTTTTTGCCACGAATTTCACGAATTGGCACGAATTTTTAGCAATTTTAAATATCTGATTCATGAAATTGCTTCACCTGTTCGCTGTCGCTCGGGTTGTGGCAAAGAAAACATTAAGTAAATCAGATCCTAAAATCTGCCAAATGAATGGTATTTCTTTCTCTCTGATACCAGTCGTTATACACTAATTCCAGGTTTTCACCCGTAAATTCGCCAAAATCAAAATCACGGAATTTTTCCACAATCTGCATCAATTCCTCCGGATGCTGCAGTTCTTCCTGAAAACGCATGACGGTAGCATGTGCAGTTGAAATGGTATAACGGCTGTCTATAGTTTGCTGCAAGTCCGAATTTTTAAAATCATCACGCAGTTTCTCACGAAGGTTATTGAGTGATTCATCCGTTGGGAAACCCTGAATCATCAAGGCAGAAGGAGAAGCCGTAACGCCTTTGAATTTAATTGTAATACCATCCAGATCCACCAGGCTTTTACAAATAACCCCGATGTAGTCGTTAGGTGAAATCTGATCTAAACGGAATTCCTCCGAACACGAAATAATCGACATGACCGTGATATGAATATCGGAATCGGGATAATAATATTGTGCGGGTTCTACTTCTTTTAAAGCGGCTAAAAACAACTGAATATTGGTCTTTACGGTTTCGTTTGGACGAATGAGCACTGTTATTCCAAATCGCGAATCTGTTTCACTATTGAGCTGTGGATCTAAAATGTAATTTCCGGACCGAATAGCTTCGGAAGATTTTTTATAGAGCTGATTATAATGTTCGGTCAGATTCATTCGGCTATTTGTTTTTTGCTTTTTCCAGATTTTCCTTTACCCTGAATTTTACAATTTTGGTAATTAAGGCAAATGGCATTGCTTCATTTAAAGGAAATTGTACAGAACCTTTTCCTGATTTGTATTTTGAAAGTTCTTCCTTAAAATTTTCATGACCAGTAGGTAAAGCATACAGGCCGATGTGTTTTTTGAAAGCCGCAAAATAGACTACAATTCCGTTTTGCTCAAAAGCCGGCATCGCGTAACTGATTTTTTCTTTGGCATCCGGAGCAGCTTTCTGAATCGTCACGCGGATTTTTTCCAGAATTTCCTGTACTTCAGTTGGAAAACCGCCAATGTATTCGTCTATATTTTCGGGTTTTTTGGTATCCATTTTTGGTTGTTTTCGTTTCAGGTTTGAAGTTTGAAGTTTCAGGTTTCAAGTTTCAGGTTTCAGGTTGTCTACAGAACCTGAGACTGAGACTGCCACTGCCACTGCGACTTCTTCACTTACGCCAGCCCTTTCGGGAATCTGTCTAATACCAGATTAAGCTGAATATGATGTTCTAAATAGGCTTTTGCGCCGGCTAAAACCAACGTAAAACCTTCAGTTGAATTTCTGACCTGATCAATTATTTTATCGGAATCTCCTTTTAAACCGGAATTGGTGATGCTTACAAAAGTTTCATTTTCATCTAAAGGAGTAAAAACCCATTCCACTAAAGTGATTTCATCCGGATTACCCCATTCGATTACAATCTTCTGGTTTTCCTTTATGACTTTCGTCAGGACCGTCAGCGAAAAGCCATACATTTCCCAGGTCCATTCCGTAGACTGGTCTTCTTCTAATTTTCCCGAACCTTTGGTAAACCAAAATTTACTGGTGATTTCGGGATTTATAAAAGCCTGAAAAACTTCTGAAACAGGTTTTCTGATCAGCATTTCGGCTTTTGCGAATTTGTTGTTCTCTGTTTTCATAGTTGGTAATTTGTAAAATGTCTGTTGTGAAAAAGTAAAAAGTAAAAGTCAACTCTGAGAACTGAGACTGCGACTGAGACTGAGAACTGAGACTGCGACTTTTTACCAAACCTCTAATTTATGAAATTTATACTTTGTTTTTCAACAGACATCCAATTATCAAAAGCAAAAATGAAATTACAGCAACAATTGTTCTGATCAGGTGCAGCGTATTCCACTTTGCTTCAAATTTTTCCCTTAACACGTTTGCGTCTTCAAGGGAAATAGTAAGTAAATCAGTTTTATTGAGCATTTCATTTAGGGGAACGTTTCCCATGATGGTCAACAGAAAAACACCAATGAAATAAATTACTGCAGCGCTTAGGAAGAGCCAGAAAAGTACAGTGTTTGATTTGTGAAAATAGGCTGTCGCAAAAGAGAAAAACATTGCTCCAAAAATAACCAGAAAAAATAACGGATTTAAAATCGTGCGATTCATCTCCTGAAATGCCCTGAGATAACTGAGTGTATAGAGTCGGCCAATTCCGGGTGTTATGGCATTACTCCAGGTAAAAAAGACACCAGCTAAAAGTCCTGTAAATAAAGTGGCAAGCAACAGTGTAATTGTTTTATTGTCAGTGATTAAACTTTCCATGGTTTTATTGTTTTGGTTAACAATGTAAAATTAGGAATAATAATTTAGTCGCTATTGGTCTGAAAGGAAATAGGATTTGTGTGAGAGGAATTTTTTGAAACTTATGGGATTGTGAATTGTGGGAGGTGAAATGTGAAAGTTAGTTTTTCAATTCTGACAAAGGAGAATCGTCTTCAAGTGATCAGTTCTTATGAATTCTCCTTTGTAAGAAATTAATTTTTTAATCCTGTATTTTGAAAATTATACCTTCATGGATAAAGAAATCTAATTAAAGTTGTATCCAATAATCAAATTTAGAGCATTGGTTTTAATATTGTTTAGATAAGTAACTTCAGTTTTAGCCATATTTGCCAATCCGAGATTTTCTCTTATTTCGATGTAAATCTGATTATTATCACTTAATTTAAACTCTTTTCCAATTCCTGCTACTATACCGTAGTCCAGCGATTTTCTGTATTTTGTATCGTCTGTATCATCAGAATTCATACCTGGAAGGCTTAAATCTGTACTTGTTCCGGATTTAAGTAAATAACCTAAAAAAGGCCCTCCATTTATATAAAAACTTTTACTTCTGGTGAAATTATATTTCAATAAAATAGGTAGCATGATATAATTTTGGTAAGTTGTGTTTTTGAAATGATAAACACCATAAAACATATTCGGATTGTCTAATATTTCGATTACCTCTTTTGAAACCTGAGTTTTTCTTTCGTAATTAAGGTCTGCTTTTAGCGAAAGATTGTCTTTGATTTTGTACTGAAACGATACGCCAAATAAATAGGAAAATCCGGGAGTGTCATCGGAATATGAATCATTACCCCTTAAGCTGGAGTAGTTTAGTCCTCCCTGTAGACCAAATTTGATTTTCGAATCCTGAGCGGCTGCTTTAAAGGTGATAAGAGCAATTGCAAAAAATAAAAAAGTAATTTTCCTCATGTTTTTTTAGTTTGTATATTTTGATTTCGTCGGCGAATATATACAATTACTTTATAATAGTACCATTATTATACTTTCTCTTTATCAATCCATTTTCCAACCGTTGGGGCAACGTAATGCTTCATCTTATCCAATAAATCATCAATATTGTCACTTACCAGAAGCATCTCTTTATTAACGCTTTTCAAAAAGCCTTTATCGACCATGGTCTGGGTCAGTTCTAGTAAAGAATCATAAAAACCATTGATGTTTAAAATCGCAATCGGTTTTTTGTGCAAGCCTAATTGTGCCCATGTCAGCATTTCAAACAGTTCTTCGAGCGTACCGAAACCACCCGGGAGCGCAATTACGCCATCGCATAAATCACTCATTTTGGTTTTTCTTTCGTGCATGCTTTCGACCAGGATTAATTCGGTCAGGCCCTGATGTGCAATTTCTTTGGAACGCAGGAAATCGGGTAAAACACCAATTGCTTTTCCGCCTTCATTTAGGATTCCGTCTGCTACGGCACCCATTAAACCCACGTTTGCTCCGCCATACACTAATTCTATATTGTGTTGGGCTAATGTTTTTCCCAGAAGGGTCGCTTGTTCTTTATATATTTCTTCCGTTCCAAAACTGGAACCGCAGAAAACAGTGATTCTTTTCATGCTGTTTTTTGTTTTTTATTCTTACTTTTTTTATTCTTATTTTTTTATCTCGTAGACAAAATTATGACGGGAGGGTTCGTTGTAATACGCTACATCTATTTCTTCAACTTTTACGGCACCGAGTTTTCCTATTGCTTTTTGCGAACGGTAATTTTCTGCCCCGATATGAAACTGAACTTTATCCACCATTTTAAAAGCATAATCCAGCATGATTTTCTTTACCTGTGTATTAAATCCGGTACCCCAAAAATTTCTTCCGTAAAAAGTATAACCGATAAAAACACTTTTGTTTTCCGGTTCATAGTCGTAAAACCGGGTACTTCCGGCTATTTTGCCTGTATTTTTATCGACAATAAGAAACGCGCCCTTGCTTTCCATGGCACCTTCAAAGAAATTTTGGAAAACCTCTCTTTCATAGCGATTTTTATTCGGATGCTGCTCCCAAATCAAAGGATCTGATGCGACTTTATAAAGTTCCTCAAAATGATTTTCCTGTAAAGGAATTAATTTCACCACATTATCTTCTAAAATTTCTGGCTGCAGATTTAAAAGGGATGTATTCATTTATAGCTGTTTTAAAGTTATGTTTTTTTGATCTTGACACAGGAAACATTTTCCAGTTTTACTTTTTTCCCTGCTTTTTTAAGCAATCCGGTTTTTAGATTCCGTTTAAAAACAATCACATTTCCGGTAATGACATTGGATGCGATCAGGAATTTGCCGGTTTCATCTATTGCAAAGATCCGGGGATGTTTCCCTAAAGTCGATTGGTAGCCGATTTTGGTTAAAATCCCTCTGTCGTCAATGGAAAAAATGGCAATATTGTTTTCTTTTCCCCTGTTGGTGGCATATAAAAATTTTCCGTCGGGCGAAATATGAATGTCAGAACTTTCAAAACCTTCGGTAACGGAATCCGGATGGGTACTGATGCGCTGGATTTTTTTTAAAGTTCCGTTTTCATAGTCGTAAGCACTGATTGATCCTGACATTTCCTCGATACAGTACCCGAATTTTTGATTCGGATGAAAAGTGAAATGACGCGGCCCGCTTTCCGGAGCTGTTTTGGTAAAAGGAACGGTGGCTTCAATCAAAGGCTGTTTCAAGGTTGCATCAAATTGGTAACAGCGTATTTTATCAGCACCCAGGTCCGGCAGGAACAGATAATCATATTGTGGTGAAAATACGGTGGAATGTACGTGTGAACAGGTTTGCCTTTCTCTATGGACACTACCGTCTGTATATTGGAAATTTTGCGCAATCGAATCTATTTTTCCATTTTCCAATAAAGGATGTACCGAAACACTTCCTTCGGTATAATTGCCGTTTACGAGCCATTTGCCGCTTTTATGAACGGAAGCATAAACCGGATTTTCTCCTCCGCTGGATTGCTTGTTTAGAAAGGTAAGCGTTTTATTTTCCGGATTGAATTCAAAGCTGCTGACGCTTCCGGCATTTGGGGTTTTGCTGTCTGTACAGGCGTACAGGTATTTTCCGTTGGGGGATACCGTCAAAAACGACGGATTAATCAGGTTTTTTGCCGAAGTTATTTTGGTTAGTTTTCCGTTTAAAGTATCCAGCTCATAGACCACAATAGATTCCGCGGCTTTGTCCCTGTTGTATGAACCTAAAAAGACATACGTATTTTGGGAAAAAGCAGCAAATGTAGCCAGAAAAGCAATTAATAAGAGATTGGTTTTTAGTTTCAAGTTTTCGGTTTCGATTGTTTAATCATTTAGTTCAATCCTTTCCACCATTGTTGAAATTCCTGATTCTCATTTTTGAGTTCCACTAATTCGCCAATCCTTGGTGTGACTAACGGAATTGGATTTTCTGATAAAGCATTTAATTCCGTTACTTTTTTCAATGGTTCGTCCCACGGATGCAGGGCCAGTGCAAATTTTGAGGAATGTACCGGGAAAACTCTTTTTGCTTTCAGGTCTTTCATCGCTTTGATGACATCTTCAGGCAAATTATGGATATATTTCCACGCAGGATTGTACTGGCCGTTATCGATAAGTACCAGATCGAAAGGGCCAAATTTAGCACCAATGTCTGCAAAGTGCGTATCGTAACCGCTGTCGCCGCCAAGATACATTTTAAAGTTGCTGGTTTCTAATACAAATGAAGTCCAGAGCGTATTGCAGCGTTTAAGCCCCCTGCCCGAAAAATGTCGGGACGGAGCGGTGTAAAGTGTGAGATTTGCATCCAGTTCTATTTTTTCATGCCAGTCTTTTTCGATAATAGTATTTTTTGGAAATCCCCAAAACTCAAAGTGTGAACCCACACCAAGCGCACAGATTATTGTTTTTATTTTTGGCTTTAGTTGCAAAATAGTTGTGTAATCCAGATGGTCATAATGATCGTGTGTGATTAACAGATAATCAATTGGAGGAAAATCATCGGCCGTATAGATATCAGTTCCTTTAAATGCTTTTGTAGTTCCGTAAATTGGAGAGGCATTACCGCTAAAAACGGGATCGATTAAAAAACGTTTTCCTTCAAGCTGAATGAAGTAAGAGGAATGTCCAAACCAGACTAAGACATCCTGATAAACAGGAAGTTCCAGTAAATTGGTTTTGATAGAAGGAATTAAATCGGTCGGAATTTTTCGGTGTACTTTTTTGAACAAAAAATTAGAAATTACATCAAAATAGCCATAACCTTCTGCAAGTTCGGGCGTGAAATTTTCGTTTTCGAATCTGCCGTTTTTAAATTGCGGCGATTTTTGAATCAGCGCCAGTCTTTCGCCGGCTGGCTTTTTACCATAGCGCGGATGTTTGAAAACGTAAATAAGAACAAGGATTAAAGGAATAAGTAGAATAAAAGTGAGGTTCATAGTTTATTGGGGTGGATATAATTTATTTAAGTTTTCAACGGAAAGGGAAATCATTTTTTTGAGGACCTCAATATTGATATCCGCTATTTTATGGATGTAAATACAGCCTTTTCCTGATTTGTGTTTTCCAAGCTGGGAAAGTAATTCTTCCCTGTTTTCGGGTTCCAGATAACAATAAAAAGAGATGGCAGCTTTTCTTGGCGAAAAAGCCACAAGCGGTGCATCACCTTCATGACCGCTGGCATATTTATAATGGTAGGTTCCGAAACCAATAATCGCTGCGCCCCACATTTTTGGTGTATACCCGGTTTGTTGCTGCATCAGTTTGATCAGTTCCAATGAGTCGTTTCTCTTTGTTCCATCTTCGACAGCGTTGATAAAATGAGTCACACTGTTTTCGGTTTCTGTCGTTTTATTTTGTGCCACTTTTTTTGTTATTTAAATTAGTCTCGGTTTTTGGTCTCAGTCTCAGTTTTCAGTCTCAGTTTTCAGTCTCAGTTTTCAGTCTCAGTTTTCAGTCTGATCGAAGTTGGGATTTCCGTTGCGGGGCTTCGACTTCGCTCAGCCGGACAAATTTTTAGTTTTCAGTCCCGGTTTCTAGTCCCGGTTGCAAACTGTTACTGAAGACTGCGACTAAAAACTGCGACTGAAAACTAAAACATCCCGTTTTTATTGACCATTTCGGGAGGGACGGCTTGTCCTAAATCCCAGAGCTCGACTATTTTTTCAGATTCAAACCTGAAAATATGAACTACGGCAATACCGCGATCGTTGGTATTTTGCTTTACATGCGAATGTACGGCAACCATATCTTTATCTCCAATAGTATGATGAATTTCAAAAATCTTATTTGGATTTTGTCTTGACGATTCTTCCATGGCCAGCATCAAAGTATTGGCATCCCCTTTAAAATAAACATTATGATGCTTAAAATTCACGCCCACATAAAGCCGAAATGCCTCATGCGAATGTCCTTTTGCAGCCAGTTTCAAAAAGTCCTTTGCAATATATTTCTTAGTCATGATTCCAAAAATTTAAAAGCTAACTAAGTTAAGAAATAACAGCCTAAGAATTTAAAAATTATTGCTTTATTAACTTTTCGCGCAATACAATGCAGCTAATTTATGAAAATTATGCATGGTATTCCTGATCAGGAGATTTCTTATTCAGTTAAAAGACTGCCTGAATTCTAAAGGGGAGACGGTGGTTTTGGTTTTGAATAATTTACTGAAAGACTGCTGATGCTCAAAACCGAGTTCGTAAGCAATTTCGCTAATGGATAAATTGGTTGTGGAAAGTTTTTCCTTGGCTTTTTCGATCAGTTTATCGTGAATGTGCTGCTGCGTGCTCTGACCTGTGAGTGTTTTTAGCAATACGCTTAAATAATTGGGAGTGACATGTAAGGTTTCTGCAATATAATGCACTGTGGGCAATCCGTTTTTAGCCAGAGTGTTCGTACTGAAATATTCCTCCAGCAGGTTTTCAAGGCGGGCCAGAATCTGATGATTGCTTATTTTTCGTGTTATGAACTGGCGGTTGTAAAAACGTTCGGCATACGTGAGCAGCAATTCAATCTGAGCAATAATAACCTCCTGGCTGAATTTATCAATATTCGACTGGTATTCCTGCTGAATGTTTTTGATGATATTGATAATCATTTTTTCTTCTTTGTCCGATAGGTGCAGGGCTTCATGAACCGAATAGCCGAAATACTCGTATTGTTTGATTTTTTTGGCAAGCGGTGTATTCCATAAAAAATCAGGATGGATCAATAAAGACCATCCTGTATGTTGTAATTCTGCATTACCTTCTATAGAAAAAACCTGACCAGGCGAAAGAAATAACAAAACGCCTTCCTTAAAATCATATTCCTGCTGCCCGTATTTCATTTTGGCATTTGCACCTCGTTTTAATGCAATCGAATAAAAATCAAGCATAAGGCTTCGCGGTTCCTCTTCGTTCAGATGTTTTAAATCTTCGAAATTATAAACGCTCACTAAAGGATGCTCGGGTTTTGTCAAATTACGAAACTGATGAAATTCGCTGATGCTTTTTATTCGAAGCGGTTGTTGATTTGCCATAGTCTAAGGTACTTATTTCTGATTATAAACGGAAGCGAATTCTTTGGCATAATCGGCCAGTTTTGTTTTTCCCATTACTGCTGGCCTGTTTTGTGCGTAATCTTCGGCCAGTAGACCATTGTAAAGTCCGGCGTACATTTCGATCAGTCCTGCTGCAATTTTGGGCTGCATGCCGACATTTATCAATCCGTTTAAGGCTTCTTCATCACTGATCAGAACCCATTTTAAATCGGGTTTTCCAATGGCTTCACCTAAAATACGGGCCGTTTCGTCACCTGTAAGCTCTTCGCTTGCAACATAACGTACTTTTTTTCCGTTAAGCGGGGTGGTAATTTCTTCTGCTATGGCAGCGGCAATATCATTTGGAGAAACCCAGGGTACCATTTTGTCAGCTCCGTAATTCGTAGCAATAACTCCCTGAAATTTAATCTGCGGAATATAAGCTTCTAAATTATAAAAGAATGAAGCCGGACGCATAAAGGTAATGGAGGCATCCAGTTTTTTCAAAACGGTTTCTATCTCATTATATAGCTGAATAATTCCGGAATTTTGTTCTAAATGTGCGCCAATACTGCTTAAGAAAACAACGCGTTTTACACCTGATTTTTGAATAGCTTCAGCGTAATTATCTCCGATTTTACGGGTAAAAGCATCCAGATCAAGATTTGGGTCAAAATAATTTGAACGCGGAATCATGCAATATACGGCATCTGCTCCCGTAAAAGTTTTGGTTAAAAATGCTACATCTTCAACCGAACCAATCGCTGCCGAAGCCCCCAAATCTTCAATTTCTGCCTGTTTTTCAGTACTGCTGCTGATTACCGTCACTTCATGCCCTTTTTGCACTAACTCCTGAGCCATTGGCTTGCTGATGTTCCCCAGGGAACCTGTAATAATAATTTTCATTTGTCTGTTTTTTATGATGTTACAAAGTTCTGCAACATCATAATAAGCGCTGTAGCCAAATCTACTATTGTCGTAGTCTAAAACAGGAATAATGTTTTTTTGAAATTATTTTGCCGATAATTTCTTTTCATTCTCGGTTTGAGGTTTGTCTTTGCCATTTGGCTGGCCTTTTCCGGTTGTGATAAGTTTTTTAAGGCTGTTAGTCCATGAATCCTTGCAGATTTCAAAACATTCGTAATCGGGAACTAAGCCAAAATGCGTGAAACGAAGTTCTGTTTTACCGTCTTTTTCCGAAATCTCAAAAGTTGGTTTTGTACCTGTCCATTCTTTTTTGTCTTCTGTAAAATTAAAGTAATTTTCCTCCACCAGCCAGACTATTTTCCGGTTGGGAATTACTTCAGTCAATTTCACTTTACAGCGATGCACATCTTCGTAGCGGTACTTAAACGTATCATTCAATTGAGCTGCATCTCCTTCAATTTCCTCCGACCACCAGCCGCGAACGTTCGTAACGGCATTAAAAACGTCTTCCGCAGAATGGTCGGTGACAAGAGTCGTGGTAAAGTCCTGTGTATTCATTGTCTATGATTTTAGAAATTAGTACCATAAATTTACGTTCTGTTTATCAATATCTTAGGTCGTTTACAGACAATTTTAAGGTAGATTCGGACAGGTTTTTAGATTTTAGATTTTAGATTGTTAGATTGTTAGATTTTTAGATTGTAAGATTGTAAGATTTTAGATTGTTGGAATTTGGAATTTTAAAGTTTGGATTTTTAGATTTGAGAATTTAGATTGTTGGAATTTGGAATTTAAAATTTTCACCCCTAATATTCCTTCACATCATCAATTAAAAATGATTTTCCGGATTCGATAACTTTGATGTCCCTTTTGTAGGTGGCTTTATATTGGGTGTCTTTTATGATGACCTGAAAGATATATACATTTCCTTTTGCGCTTGATAATTCACATTTAGAAACCACAATTTTTCCCCAGTCCTGACCGGAAATTAGAAAACCATCATAGCCAACATATTTTACATCATATTTTTTTTTCCATTTTTTATTGAACTGTTCTAATGTCAGGCTTTCTTCGCCCATATCGATATTCATCGCGTCGGATTTGTATTCGTTATAACTTTTTGTTGTTATGGAACTCATATCGGCAGATTCCTGTTTAAAGAAATTTTCAATAGCTTTTACGAGCCATTTTTTGGCCAGTTCACTTTTGTCGAAAGTCATTTCTTTAGGGCTGCCAAGTACGGGCTGATGTACTTTTGGGTTTGCGTACGAGAAAAAGAAAATCAGCTGAAGTGCCAGTACAATTTTTATTTTATTCATTTTAAGGATTGATTATCGTTTTATTTTATTCGAACGTATTCCGATTGATAGCAATCATTACATTCATCGTTTAGAAATAATTTGTTGTCTTTAATTTCAAAAGACTGATTGGGCCTGTCTTCGATGACAATCATTTTTTTATTATCTCCGTAAATCGAATGCAGGTTTTTTATTTCAAAAGTATTTTCAGACAGCAATTTTCCATTTTCATATCTTTTGATAGTGGAGTTTGAAATTTCAATAGTCATTGTCTTTTTCTCCGATGCGGGTGTAATGGTTGAACCTATAAAACCTCCTGTTGAACTGACCCAGTTCCACTTTCCGTTTAAGGAGTTTTCACTGGTAGCAAGCATATTACTGCTGCTGCTACAGGAAAGTAATTGAAATAATACGAATAGGAAAGCAATTTTTTTTATCATTTTTAGTTTTGGATAAAGGTTTAAGAAGGCTGTTTTATTATTTTCGGGTAAGATCCGTAATTAATAACGGATTGTTTTCTTTTAATTCCTGTACTACTTCTTCAACCGTTCTGCTTCCTTCTTTTATAGCGTCAAATTCGGCGGTAGTAATTCCGACGATTTGCAGAAAAGTAACTTCACCGTGCGGCGTTTCTATTTTTTCGATTTCGGGATCGGTTACAAATAGCAAGCCGGTGATTTCGGTTTCGGTATCGAGTCGGATAGGTCCGTTGGCAGGCATATAATGAAACTCTTCAAACCAGTTTCCGCTGCTAAAGACATATTTGGCAATGTTTTGCAGCAGCGCCACTGCCCAGCCCGGGTTTTCAGTATCACCGGCAAAGGGTTTTAATCTGAAAGTAAGTTCAAATCCCCATTTACTGTATTCACTGTCCAATTTTTCTTCATCATAATACAATTCCGAAAAACCATAGGTCACAAAATGAAAATGATCCGTTTGCTTTTTGCTTTCGTAAATACTCACGCCGTCCAGTGGGTGTTCTCCACCCAGCATATACGATATCGCCGGAGCAAAATGTTTGGGTTCCTGATTTGGGTAAAGGCGGTCGAATTGTTTGTCGATTTCTAACCAGCCAACGGCATCGTCTTCTGTAAATTCTTTTTTGTATTCTTCTAATGTCATTTTTTCGAAAATTTAAATAGTCCTGTTTTTTAAAACATCTTTTCCTGAACTAATTTAAAATAAAATTTTAGATATCCTGATCTTCAGGTGAAGGATTTATGGTGTTGTGTTTTTTGAATGTAGTCGTGAAGTTTTGTACAAAATCTTTGGTGTACTGACCCGATTTGTCGAGATCGGGATCTAAAATGGTGATTTCAAGCCCGGTTAACTGATCACTTTGAAACAAATAGGAGGTAAGCTCATTAAATTCCTCATAAGTAAGACCGTCCGGAGTGCGGCTGTCTACGCAGGGCATTATGGAATCGTTTAAAACATCTGCATCGATATGAAGCCAGAAACCGTCGAGGTTTTTATTTTCAACTTCAGAAAGAAAGGATTGAATGCAGTTTGAAATACCTTGTTCTCTTAATTTCTCAAGACTTATGTAAGTCGCGGAAGAATTGCGAATTTCATTTTCATAGTCATTATCATATTCGCGGTTGCCCACGCACCAAAGGTTTTCTTCTTTTATATAAGGTTTTAAATCGAGTATATTGGTTAGTTTTTCAGGTCCGTTTCCTGTTGCGATTGAGGCTGCCATTCCGCCCACGCCTCCGGTTTCAGATAAGGAAACGTCCATGAAATCGGTATGTCCGTCCAGATAAAACAGGCCGTAATTTCCTTTTTGTTTTAAAGCAATAGCAACTCCAAGGAGAATGCTGCAATCTCCTCCCATTACGAACGGAAATTTATTCTGGGAAAGTAAGTTGTTGATTAAGTAAGCCTGTTCTCTGGCGTAACCTGCCAGCGAATTGGCATTTAGAATTTGCGTTTCGGCATCTCTGCTATTGGAATACTTTGGCGCGTCAAGTCTTATGGTATTTTTGGGCTGAATGATCTTGTGTAAATTATGTTTCCAGAACCAATCAGGCAGGTTTTTTACGCCCGGTTCTTTTCCGGGTTGCGGTTCTTTTAATCCCAAATTAGATGGAAATTCAACAATATAAATCTCTTTCATTACTTTTTTTATTTAGTGATAAAGTTATTGAATATCGCTGTTTTTTTGGTTGAAAGAAAAATGATTTTTTATATTTTTTTTTCAATCGTGATGGTGAGCTTATTTTTTTGTTGTTTTATGTTTACCATTTGACCTTCAATGAATCCAAGTTCTTTAAGCCATTTGCCAGCAAGTCTTATTACAGGAGTTGTTGTGATTTTGCGATTTCTTGATTTGTATATCGCGTGAATTTTTAGTTTTCTTGAATGTATCATTGTCGTATAATTATATAAAAAAATGTGTTCTCGTGTCATAAATCAAATGTCATGCAAATTGCCGAGAAATTTGTCATATTAAAATACGACACGTTGATTATTTATATAATTAAAAAGAAAAATAAGTCAACCAATTATTGAACTGACTGGTTTAAAATTATTCTAGGAACAAAAAAATCCGACCTGCTTTCACAAATCGGATTAGTATTAAAAATTGAAACGAATTATTTTTTAGGATTCTTTATGTTTTTGTCGGTATCCATCATTTCCATGAGTTTCAAACCTAATAAACCGCTGATCGAACCATCAGAACCACCATTTCCGGTGATTAATACGTCAGGAATTACTTTGATGTTTCCTTTGCCAATTTCCTCGGTAACTTTGTATTTTGTGAAATTATCACCGCCCATCGCCGTAACCTGTAACTGATACGATTCGGCTGTAGATTTACCAATCGCCATGATTTTTTCCGCTTCGGCTAAACCGGTTTTTGAGATTCTTTCAGCCTCAGCGCTAGCATTAAGTTTGGTCGCTTCGGCTTGTGCCCCGGCTCTGGCTTTTGTAGCTTCCGCTTCAGCATTAGCGCGCATTTTTGTCGCTTCGGCTTCGGCGTTTACGTTTAGTTTTAAACTGGTAGCATCTCCTTCTGCTTTTTTAACGGTGGCATCAGCGGTGCGTTGCGCAATTTCGACACTTTGTGAAGCACGAACGATTTCTTTCTGCATGTCGGCAATCGCCGTTTCTTTCTCCATTCCCTGGCGTTGTTCCTGCGCCATTCTTTGGGTTTGATAGGTTTTTTGTTCCTCTTCGGCCAGTTTTCTGTCGGTTAGCGTTTTCATTAAGGAATCCGGCGGAACGATATCACCAATTAAGGTATCAACGGCATTTACATTGTATTCGTCCAGCACCAGTTTGATATGGTTTTTGGCAGATTCCTGACGTTCTTTTCTGGTAGATAAAAACGAAATCACATCGCTGTCCTGAGCCGAGTTTCTGAAATAGTTACCAATCGTAGGTTCTAAAACCTGTGAAACTAAATTGTTCATGCTTCCGAAACGGGCAATAACTTTTGGTGCTTCGGCAGCGGGAACGTGAATGATCTGTGCCACATCCAGATTAAACGGGAAACCATCTTTGGAACGAACGGTAATGGTAGACAGATTTTTATCTAAATTATGAGATTCGCTTCTTGCATTGGCCCAGTTTAGAACCAGGTTGGTGGTCGGAACAGCTTCAAGTTTGGTGGTGTATTTGTTTAAGGCATATTTTCCGGGTCCAAGTGGTTCCATCCAGACCCCACGCTGTCCTTTTGAAACAATATTTCCGTGTTTGAAAGTATCACCGGTAACATCCTGTCCGTCTTCACCAATATAAGAGATTACAACTCCGACATAACCAATAGGCACGTCGGTCATTGGATTCTGTTCAATCAGAATTGCCCAGGTATTGATGTAATAGGAACCTGCCAGCATCACCTGTGGCTGTAAACCACGGTTTCCGCCTTTGTCCAGAAACTGATCAAAATCCTGAAAGTTGTTGTGTCCTTCTACAAATTTTCCGGCAATCTGCCCTTGCGGAATCGGTTCGCCATCGAGAGCGGTAACGATTCCGATCATGTTTTCGTAAATCTTGATCTGATCTGCCATTACAATTTCAAACAGAAAGGTATTAATACGGTACGAACCTGTTGTAATAAAAGCAGTCTGACGTCCTTTCTGACCACCATTATTTAAGAAAGAGGTGGCATCCTGAAAGTTGTCGCTGTCTACTTTTCGGGCCAGGATACGTCCGGTTGGAATTTCCTTTCCGTCTTTACTTAAAACAAGCCCGATTTTGCCTTCCGGAATGATGGTAAATCCGGTCATGTCTACCGTATATTGCCAGATCCACATGGCCCAGTACAATCCGGGAGCTAAAGTTTGTGCCTGATAACCTGCTTCTCCTTTTGTAGCAATGATTCTGCCATCGGGAAGAGATTTGTCGGCACCAAATAAAACGAATTTTTTGGTCACAAGACCAATTTTGTCTTCGGGCACGATTACCATTCCGAAGAAAACACGAAGTACAAATTTGTAAAATAAAATGGAGAATACTAGTAATAATACCCACCAATAGGAAGTAATTTCAGTCATAGTTATTTGAGTTTATGGTACAAACGTAACAGAAATATTAACTGTTAAAATGAAATATTTTTAAAATTAACATTTGGGTATTTTTGAACAGAAATGTTAAAATTAGCTCAATTTTATATCGTTGGAATTGTCAATTTGTGACACGATTTTTTTGGCTGTCAACTATGATTGGTATTTTGGGTTTTAACAATTTAAAAAGGTAATTGTTTTGTTTTGGGAATGTAACAGGAGGGAAAGGGTTTGGGTGATTTTTAGAAAATCAAAAGGAAATGCTCAAAAAAAATGCGGCCTGCTTCACAAATCGGATTTTAATTTAAATTTAACTCGTTGGGTGGAATTCAAAACTTTTGTCAGGCTGAGCGGAGTCGAAGCCCTTTTAGTGTAGAATAGCCTTCGACTTCGCTCAGGGTGCCCTTCGACTTCGCTCAGGATGACAATGGTTTCTAAAAGAAATATATTTTATTCAAAATTATACTTTTATCTATTTACTCCAGATCAAATCAAAGTTTCTTCTATTCCAGCTTTTTTATAATTCGGTCTGTACCTTCCTGTAAACCTTTATAGTAATCTCCTTTTTTTAGTTCGGGAATTACAAAAGTAGATACGATGTTTTCTACTTCCTTGTCGCTAAGTTTGTTACGTAATTTTTCGAGTCCGCGAATTTGTATCTGCCTTAATTGTTTGCTTATCACCAGTATAATGGAAGCATCGATTTTTAGCGTTGTATTTAGATATTTGTCAAGGTCTAAAGAGTAATCGCTAAGGTCTGTGTAAGGACTAATGGACGAGGTAGTCACTAAAACAATTTTGTGTCCGGTTTTTGTTTCACAGGATTTTAAAGTTGCACTTAAAGTTTGTACCTGTTTTGGAGTCAGAATTTTTTCGAAGTCATTGACGTAATCGTACTTTTTTTCGAAGATGTTTGGTGTTCCGGTTTTTGTCTGGGCAAAAAAACTAGTCGAAAAAATAACAGTAAGCAAAATAATGAAAAATATTTTTTTCATGGGTAGATTTGTTTTGGGGAGCCGCAAAATTACCACTTTATTGTTAGAATTCGTCTTGTAATTTGATACTAAAAGGTTACTATTTTTATTTAGGGGATTCTGAAATACCTGCCTGTTGTACGCCGCACCAGGTTTTGCTGTTTAAAGCATTAAAATTCGGACATTTTTTGGCTTCTTCTTTAGTGAATAAGATAATCTCTTCTTTTGTTAATCCTGTATTATAGTAATAATTGTTGTAATCTTCTCCATAAATCCAGGCATCACTGGATCCGTTTTGCATCACCGTGGCGTTAAAAATAAAAACACTGGACTGTTTAGGTATGTAATAATTAGGATCAATTAAAGCACCCCATATATTTCCAAAAAAGGAAGAACTAAACAGTACAAAGAGAAAAATGATTAAAAGTATTGTTACTGCAGATTTTTTATATTTCATTAGAGTATTTTATCTCAGGTGAAAATAGAAAAAAAATCCGACTTGCTCCTGCAAACCTGATTTTTAAATGTTGTGACTAATAAATCTCACGCAAAGACAAAAAGTCGCAAAGTTTTTTTCTATGATTTAAGAATTGGTGACTTAGTAAAAAGCTTTAGAGAAAAATAGTATTGTTTAAGCAATTGGATTTAAAACTTTGCGACTTTGCGTCTTTGCGTGAAAATAAAAAAAACTATTCTCAAAGTCATACACAAAACTTTACATCAAAATCTGCTTACAAAAAAAGAATCCGATTTGCGAAGGCAAACCGGATATAAAAATTATTAAAAATAGAAGTTAAAAGCTTACATCATCAGCAATATTTCCGCCTTGTTCTGCAGCAAATTTTGCTGCGTATTCTTTTTGTTTTTCTTGTTGATGATTTGAGAACGCTGTAACATCTTCTGCATTCCAGTTTTGGTTTTGCTCTGTCATCCACTGCATTGCCACAGATTGAAAGTCAGCGAGATTAATTCCGAACGTATCTAAAATCCATTGGGCACCATCAATTCCATATTCGTAAGCAGCTTGTCTTGCTCCGGCCAATTCTTCATAAAAATAACGGTCTGTTTTGATTCTTTCAAGATTAGCTAATCCTTCTTCAGAAATTTCAGTTTTAAGATTTTCCAGCTGAGGAATTGTTACACTTTCAGCATAATATTGTCCAAACAATGTTGTAACGGTAAAAGAAGTATCTTCGCCCATACGCTGTGGCCAGATTGTATTCAATTCTTCCCAGATTATAGGTTCAATGCCCATTGCTTTGCAAACTTCCTGATAATCGATTCCGGCACTAATTTTTAAACACATGGCAGTATAATCTCTTAAAGATAGGCCATGAACTGGCTCAAGAAATGGATTATCATCGTCTACTTTCACAAAACCTGAAGTTTGAACTCCGGTATATTTTAATGAATTTGCCTTCTCAAACCTTATCATTTGATCTGAATCGCAATTGTTCCATTCCTTATAAACTTCTCTTCTGTAATTAAGATAGATGCTTTGAGTATCTTTTTCCCTCAGTTCCTCTCCGCGCGAGCGCTCATCCTGAATCCATGCCTCAGCTCTTGATGTCACTTCATTATCAAAATCTTCTATATCGTAATGAATTCCGTGCAAAGTATCAGGATCGTATTCTACTTCCTGATTTTCATTTTCGTAATCGTCTTCATAATTATCATTTGAAGATTGAGGCTGTTCGTAATTTTGATTTTCTTGTCTGCTTTCGCCTTCTAAGGCTCCAAAAAGTTTTTTAAACATTGGTCTATTTTTAAGGATTAATAAATTATTTTTTGTGTAATTGATTTTGATACATTTTTTCATTGTGCTCTTTTAAATCAGGTACAATTGCATTCCATTCGTCATACATTGCACGCAAATAAACTTGATATAATTTTGGAGCATTCTTAATAACAGATTGTCTTTGTTCTTCTAAATCATTCATTTTTGACTGAATTTCGGCAATTACTTTTTTGTCTGATTCATGAATTTTACTCAAACTCAGTTCATGTATCTCATAATAGAGTTCGCGCTCTTTGTTATTTTCGGTTTCAAAAGCTTCGTATAGATGGGCAGTCCTTTGATCTGCTAAATCTCTTGCAATATTCTGTAGATTCTTTGCATGTGTGCTTGGTGCAAAAGTATTTTGCGTTTGGCAATATGGACATGAAATATAAGTTTCAAGTAAAAAGATTTTCTCGATTTGAATATTTCCCCCACATTGTGTACAGTTGAATTTGTTTTTAATTACTTCGTATTCTTCTAAGATCTTTTTATATTCGATTTCGAGATCACGTTTCTGAGTTTTTTCGATTTGATTTCTCCAATATTCGCATATTTCTTCAAAATCATTATAACGGTCACAACAATCGTTTCTAAAATCAGAAATCAGGTTATGATGTTTACTTAAAACAGAAATATACGAATTGTAATCTTGATAAACTTTTAGTATCTTTTCATCGTAAGTATCTCTGGCTTTTTGTCTTATATTTGATAATTGACCATTAACGCCAGAATATACTCTGTGGAAAGTTCTTTTATACAAATCGTCGTCGCTTTGCATAATTTCTTTGAGCTCGGGAATTGCTGCAGTTGCAAATTCTTCTATTTTGGCTTCTAATTTTTCTAAAAAGATAAACCATTTTTCCTGCGATTCCTGAAGTTCCGGATACCATTCCGGAATTGCTTCATCGGCTTTTTGTTTGTTAAATAATCTGAACACTATATTAAATTTAAATTGAATTGTCTTCTTTTTTGATGTAAACCCCATCTGTAAGTTTGGTGTTTATAAACTCAAATCCACAATACGAACAATGTGTGACGCCGTCTTGTTTCGCTCTTCCGGCACCACAGTTTGGGCAGTTTCTAACATTTATCTGCGCTTTATTGATTTCGGTTTTGCCTCCATAGTTATTCTGGTTTTTGACCTTTTGTTTTAGGTTTTCTAAAAACGAATTTACATTTTCCTCTTGCATTATAATTGGCTTAATAATTCGGTTTTTTTGATTTTAAACTCGTCTTCGTCGATCAAACCGATATCAAATAAAGATTTTAGTTTTTGAAGTTTTGAAGTTAAATCCTTTGTGGTTTCTTGTTTTGATATTTCCTTATTTTGCTGTAATTGATTGAAAAGTATTCCCAGGCTTAGTGCATTTTGAGTCGTATCGTGCAGTGCCGTTCCTTTATCACCAATAGCAGTTGCGGTATTAAATTTCGTGAATTTATCCATGTCGTTTACCATATTCATATTGGTAATTTTATCGAAATGTGCTGTAACTTCTTCAGGTAATGTTACGCTTGATATTATAAGTTGTGTTAACTCGATTCCGAATTGTTCAAAATACGGGTTTAAATAAGGTTCTATTTTTTTGCCTAGTTGTGTAATGTTGCCGGCAACGTCTGTGATAGTGATATTTTCATTTGCTAAAACTTCGCCAAATTTCGGAGCAATAAAATCCCTTAATTGATTTTGTAATTCAAAAATTGTAAGTTGTTTGTAGGTTCCGGCATATTGACGGAAGAATTTGGCAACATCGATAATTCTAATATCAAAACTTCCGAAAGCGCGAACTCTTATTTGTCCGAATTGCGGATCGTTAAGGATTATGGGAGTGGGAGTTCCCCACTTATTATTGATGAATTGATGTGTATTGAAAAAGTAAACATCGACTTTAAACGGACTTTCGAAGCCATATTTCCAACCTTTGAGTTTACTTAAAACAGGAATGTTTGCTGTAGATAAAGTATATAGGCCGGGCGAAAAAACATCTGCAAACTGTCCTTCATTTAAAAGCATTACATGCTGGCTTTCGCGAACAGTTAGTTTTGCTCCGTTTTTAATTTCTTTATCTTCATCATAAAATTTCCACATTAACAAATTAGGATCGCTAGTTGTAGATTCAATTATTTCTATAAAGGATAGTTTCATAAATAATTATTATAAAACAGCAAAAAGACAAAATTTAAGGTAATTTAAAAGCTTGAAAAAGACATTTTTCTAATAAAATAAGGTTAAATAAAAAAATCCGGTTTGCTTTAGCAAACCGGATTTTTAAATTGAAAATTATATGTAACCTTAAAACGGTTCTGTATTACAAGTGAATTACTTCGCCGTACGCATCAGCTACAGCTTCCATAACAGCCTCGCTCATTGTTGGGTGAGGGTGAATGGATTTTAGGATTTCATGACCTGTAGTTTCCAGTTTACGGGCTACAACCGCCTCAGCAATCATATCTGTAACTCCGGCACCAATCATGTGGCATCCTAACCATTCTCCGTATTTAGCATCGAAGATTACTTTTACGAATCCGTCTGAATTACCGGATGCTTTTGCTTTTCCTGAAGCAGAGAACGGGAATTTACCAATTTTTAAGTCGTATCCTTTTTCTCTTGCTTGTTTCTCTGTTAAACCAACAGAAGCGATTTCAGGAGTTGCGTAAGTACAGCCCGGAACGTTTCCGTAATCGATTGGGTCTACGTGTAATCCTTTGATTTTTTCAACACAGTTGATTCCTTCAGCAGAAGCTACGTGAGCTAAAGCCTGCCCAGGAGTAACATCACCAATGGCGTAGTAACCCGGAATATTGGTTTGGTTGTAAGCGTTTACTAAGATTTTATCTCTGTCCACAGCGATTCCAACTTCTTCAAGACCTATGTTTTCAATGTTTGTTTTGATTCCAACTGCCGAAAGTACGATGTCAGCTTCAAGGATTTCTTCTCCTTTGGCTGTTTTTACCGTTGCTTTTACACCCGCTCCTGAAGTATCCAGTGATTCTACAGAAGAACTGGTCATTACCTTAATACCTGCTTTTTTCAAAGATTTTTCAAATTGTTTTGAGATATCTTCGTCTTCTACCGGTACCACGTTTGGCATAAATTCTACAATGGTAACATCTGTTCCCATGGAGTTGTAGAAATGTGCAAACTCTACTCCAATTGCACCTGAACCTACAATAATCATAGATTTTGGCTGTGTTGGTAATGTCATTGCCTGACGATATCCGATTACTTTTACACCATCCTGAGGTAAGTTTGGTAACTCACGGGAGCGTGCTCCGGTTGCAATGATAATGTGATCTGCACTATATTCGGTAACTTTATTGTCTTTGTCTGTAACGTCAAGTTTTTTTCCCGGTTTTAGTTTTCCAAAACCTTCAATAACGTCAATTTTGTTTTTCTTCATTAAGAACTGAACTCCTTTGCTCATTCCTTCTGCCACATTACGGCTGCGTTGTACAACAGCAGGAAAATCTTTATCAAATTCAGAAACTTTTAATCCGTAGTCAGAAGCGTGTTTCAGATAATCAAAAACCTGAGCTGATTTTAGCAATGCTTTTGTCGGGATACATCCCCAGTTCAAACATACACCACCTAAGTTTTCTTTTTCAACTACAGCTACTTTAAAACCTAATTGTGAAGCTCTAATTGCTGTAACATATCCGCCGGGACCACTTCCTAAAACAATAACGTCGTATTTCATTTTTTTTGCTTTTAGTATTTACTACCGAAAATGAAGTTTATGAATCCGAAACTCATTTTCAATTTCTTTGTTATTTGTGATTGCGAATTTAAGGATTTATTTTAAAAAAAAGTAAGATGTAAAAAAGTAAAAAGGTAAAATGTGAAATGTTGATTTAAATATCCTACATCTCACATTTTACCTTTAGCATTTTATTTAAGCCGGTTAAACCTTAATATGTCCCCAGTTTTCACCGCTCGCAATGCGTCTGATTTGCATTTCGCTTACCCCAAATTGCTTGGCAATCATTTTCAGACGTGTTTTTTGTTCCGGTCTGGCCAGGATTTTCTTTATTAACATCACTTTGGTCGTTGTAAGTTTTCTTCCGTCGGCTTTTAGGTTGTGCTCGATCAGATTCTTTTTGGCCTGGATTACATGGGGGCTTTTGCGGCTGTGTTCCATCATTTCGGCTTTTGTTGCCCAGCGTAAATTACTGACATCATCATTGCTTCTGTTGTAATCCAGATGGAGTACATAACTTTGTTCTTCTGATTTTTTCGGAATGAAATACTGCGCTACTAATTTGTATAAGAAAAGATATTTGTTGACAATCTTGTCGTCTTTCTTCACTTTGAAACGGAAGGTTGGATATCCGTCGCTCAGGCCTCCTTTTAAAAGCCGGCCGTTTTGTATTTCGTCGGTAAAGCTTATTAATCTTCCTCTGTTTGAAATGGCATATCTAAGCTGCAAAGAGGCATTTATTTCTATTTCTTTGAATTCTTCGTTTGGATAAAATCTGTTTATTGGCATTGTCTTTTACATTTGATTTGATTCTCAAATATAAAAAATTCAAAAAGGAGTAAAGCTATTGGATTGGTAATGAGGGCTAGTTTTATGATTCTTATAACGCTATTTTAACTTTTTTAAGAACTTTTTTAGCATTTGAAAACGGATTTTACTGCCTAAAATTTAAAAACGAATACTTTTTTGAGCCAAAAATTAGCATTAATTTACTGATCAAGCCAATTCTTGAAATTATTTATTTCCTTTTTGCTGATAATTATCGGGTCGTCTTCAACAGGGCGAACGGTAAGTTTCAGTTCGATTTTCTGATTGGAGTGTTTGATGACTTCTTTGATAATATTTCTGTTGACAATATATTTTCTGTTGACTTTAAAGAAAATCACCGGATCCAGATTGTGAATAATATCTGTGAGTGTATTATTGTATAAATGGCTGTTTCCTGAATTCACATAAATAAAAAGGTGCTTGCCCGACGCTACAAAATAGGTAATATCATTTTCGTTTACAGAAATAAGTTTGTATCCGTGGTTCACCAGAAAGTGACGCTGGATTTTGCTGGTTTCCGGACTTTCGAGTGCAACCAGTGACTGGATGGTAGCATCGCTGTTGAAAGTGTTTTTTATCTTTTTGAATTTTTCCAGTGCTTCAAACAATTCCTGTTCTTCAAATGGTTTCAGGAGATAGTCAATTGTAAAATGTTTGAAAACCCGTATGGCGTAGGAATCATAAGCCGTAACAAAAATGACAGGGCAGGCGATAATGGTTTTTTCGAAAATTTCGAGACTTTTTCCGTCGCCGAGATGAATGTCCATAAAAGCCAGGTCAACATTGTTTTCAGCAAAAAAAGCGACAGCTTCTTTTACCGATTTTAAAATTGTTACTTCTGCTATCGGTACAATATTTTGCTGTTCTAAAATAGATTTCAGATAACTCGAAGCGAGATATTCATCTTCAACAATGGCAATTTTCATCTTCTTTTGAATGGTATATTGCTTTGAAACTACTACAAAGCTGGTATTTGACTCTGCAAATATATTAGTTAAGCTTTATAATTGATGATCCTGAATTGTTTTTTATTGAAATTTTGAAGTGATTTTGTTTAATGCGAGCGTTTAAATCAGGTAATGTGTTTTTATTTCACTGCTATAATAAACAAAAAGAGGCCCAGTTTTGCAACTGGACCTCTTTAAAAAAAAACAATAGGTATTATAGATTGGGATTGTTTAATCTCGCATTTGCCGGGTAAATAATGGTATAACGCGGATCGTTTTGTATCAGTTTGTAAGTATCACCATCTAAGGTATGGATGATTTCTTTTTGGGTTGTTCTTCTTAAATCAAACCAACGGTGTCCTTCAACAGCAAATTCACGGTGTCTTTCTTCCAAAATGAAGTTGGTTAAATCAGCAGCATTCATTGCATTGACAGTGGTTTCAAGTTGTGTATATCCTGCAGCGGTATATCTGTTTTTGATAAAACTTAAAACGGTTGTTTTAGCATCACCAATATTGTTCAGTTTTAATGCAGTTTCTGCTTTTGTCAAATACAACTCAGAAGTTCTGAAAGAACATTTCTGATCATCGTTACCTCCTTTTTGAATTCTGAAACGGCTCCCGTTTGCTAAAAAGTAAAGAGGAAAACGTAAATCAGTAGTCTTGCTGTAGGCCGCAATTAAGTCAGGTGAAGCATAAGATGTTCCTTTAAGACCGTTAATGTATCCGTCTTCAAGCGCTAAAATTGATTCTTTTGAATTGAATTTAGTTGCGAAAACCGGTGTAGCTTTTAAGTCCACTAAAGTACTGTTGATCGCCAGAGCTTTGTTGGCAGCATCAAAAGATTTTTGCCATTGTTGCTGGTACAAAAAGATACGGCTTTCCAAACTAAATAATGCAGCTTTAGAAAAACGGTAGTTTTTACCAGTTGCCTGTGTATCTAAATTGATTAATTTCTCCGCTTCCTGCGTATCAGCAATAATCTGATTGTAAATTACTCCAACGCTTTCAGGTACAAAAGCCTGCTCTAAATCGATCTCAAGTGCCAAAGGAACTCCTTTGTCTGCACCTGCAGTTGCAGCGTTGTATGGTTTACCAAAAAGGTTTACCAAATCAAAGTATGCCATTGCTCTTAATGCATAGGCTTCTCCAATTAACTGATTCTTTTCCGGTGACGGAGCTAATTTTGACGTTGCTTCGTTGATGACCACATTCGTGTAGAAAATTACAGTATACAAATCCTGATATTGGAAGGTAAATGTAATACGGTCCGGATTAGAATCTTTCCAGGTATAAATGTCTTTGTAAACATTCAACTCATCGCTAAATTCATTCATTGTCAATTCGTCTGTACGAACTGCCGTCAATGACTTGTGTTCCGGATAAGTTGCATATCCTGTTGTTAAAACAGCACGATATTGTTCAAGGGTTTGTGGAATTACACTGCCTATAGGTGTAATATCCAGGTAATCGTCGCAACTTGTTACCGCAAGTGCAGCAACAAAAAGGGCTATATATTTTGAGAATTTTTTCATCTTTAAATTTTATTAGAAAGTTACATTACATCCTAAAGTGAATGACTTAGGAACTGGTTGTGCATAAATGTTTCCGAATGTTTCAGGGTCAAAATATCCTTTGTAATCAGAACTGATTACGAATAAGTTTCTTGCCTCGACATTAAAACGGATGCTTTGAATGTTGATTTGGTCTGTAAACGCTTTAGGGAATGTATACCCCAGACGAATACTGCTTAATCTCATATAACTCATTTCGCTAACCCATGTATCTAAATAATTGTAAGTTGGAATTTGGTTTTGTCCGGAATACCATAGGTATGCCATGTAAGAATCTCCTGTTCCTGAATCTTTACCATTAATTGCAGGTAAATTAGAGGATGTATTTGTTGGAGACCATGCGTTCAAAATTTCATTACTGTAATTTTGTCCTCTGTCAACTGTTGTTCCGTTGTAAGGAGGAGTTCTTACTACTGTTTGTTTTAAATTAAAAGAAGCAGCAATGGTAAGATCAAAATTACTTACTTTGAAAGTATTCGTGATACCTCCTGTAAATTTAGGGTCTCTGTCTCCTAAGTAGGTAAACAAATCTCTGAATTCGCTTGCTGATAATCTTGACTGCGTCAATTCTCCAGGGAAGAAGTCAGCATACGGATCAAATAAACCAAAGAATGTCTGAGTGTTTACCGTTTCTCCTTTTTTGTTTACAAATAAAGGATATCCGTTTTCGTCAATTCCGTTTGTTTTAAATCCAAAGATAGCATTTACACCGCGTCCTTCTCTGTTAGGCAGGTAATCAGCGTCACGTACTTCGATACGGTCAATGTTACTTTTGTTATGAGAAAAGTTAATGCTTGTATTCCATTTAAAGTTTGGACGATCGATATTCTTTGTAGACAAAGTAATTTCGTACCCTTTATTACTTACTTGTGCCCAGTTTAAATTCGTGTATTCAAAACCATTTTCTAACGGAAGTGCTCTTAAACCAATAAGGTCTGTACTTTTTCTTCCGTATAAATCAGTTACAATGCTGATACGGTTATTGAATAAACCAAGGTCCATACCTAAGTTGGTATTTGTTGTTTTTTCCCAACGTAATTTATCATTTGGCGGGCTTTCCACTACAAGTGTAGGTTCTGTTTGTCCCGGTAAAATAATAGTACTGCTTCCTCTACCCACTACATATGGAGAAGTTCCCTTGTCAATGTTTCCTTGTAATCCGTAAGAAGCACGAAGTCTCAAGTTAGAAAGTGTTAAATTATCTTTTAAGAAATCTTCTTCAGAAACGGCCCATGAAGCAGAAGTAGACCAAAGTGGTAAATATTTATATTTTGGATCTACACCAAATAAATCAGAACCATCGTATCTGACACTTCCAAAGAAGCTGTACTTTCTGTCATAGGTATAAGAAGCTGTTGCAAAAAAGGAAGCAAAAGCATTCTCATTTTTCGTCTTAATATACGTTTTGTAATCTGCGTCGTTAGCAAAAGATGTCGTTGGGAAAATAATTTGTTGTGTAGTTAAATTATTTTTATCAAAACCAAATCCTTTAGTGGCAACAAAAGTATTGTAATTTCTTCTTAACTCATTACCTACCATTGCTTCAATTTCATGTTTCTCTCCAATAACTTTAGAGTAGTTGATCATTGTTTTCAGGTTGTACTGGAAAAAGTCAGTATTGCTGTTTTGGATCACACCACCATCAGGAAGGAAATAATTGAACGCTCCGTTTGAGAAATATCTTGATTTTTCTCTTTGTTTTCTGGTGTAGTAAGTCTCTTTACCAGCATATTTTTCACTAGACGTGTTGTCTAATTGTAAACCTAACTGGCTAGTTACTTTTAAATCTTTAGTTACTTTATATTCAGCATCCAATAAAGCTTTTACGGCTCTGGTTTTTAAATCATAAGACGTATTGGCTCTTTCTTCCAGGAAGTTAAAAGGCACGTAACGATCTGAATAACCTGAAATGTCCTGGTCATATTTATAACTTCCGTCTGCGTTATAAGGAGTTAAATATGGGTTTACATTTCTGGAGTAATTTGCAGGATTTGTAAAAGCATCCGTATCGGTCAGATAAGAAATAGTTTTGTTTTCAGATCCGAAGATTCCAACACCAACCTTAAATTTGTCTGTAATCTCGTAGTTGTTTTTTAACGTTAAGTTGTAACGTTTGAAACCAGTTCCAATAGTTGTTCCTTTCTCATCATAGTATCCTAAAGAGAAATAGTAATCTGATTTTTCACCACCTCCGGATAAACTTAAACCGTGTTGTGTATTTATTGCAGTCTGGTACAATAAGTTACCCCAGTTAGTGTTGTTTCCTCTCAGGTTGTTGATCGATTGTTGTGTCTGTGGGCTCAAAGAAGAGAATCCACCGGCTCTGAAAGCTGCTAATTCATTCGATCCGTTAAGGATACGAGCAATATCACCACCGGTGTCTCTATAAGTTAAATCTTCACGGCCCGCCATGCTAAGTTCTAAATCAACTTTCTCACTTGCGTTCATTAAGTTTAATTTAGAAAATTCAGGTCTTTGCGTAATAAAAGTATTCGTATTGAAACTTACAACCATTTTACCGGCTCTACCTTTTTTAGTAGTCACTACGATTACACCATTTGCGGCACGCGCTCCGTAGATAGCTGTTGCAGCGGCATCTTTTAGAATGGTAATATCTTTAATATCATCAGGGTTTAAACCTGCGATAGAATAATTAGTAAGATTATCTATATTATCTTTATCGTAGTTTTTTGGAACTTCATTGTTCTCTAATGGTAAACCATCCAATACCCATAACGGATCTTGTGTACCATTTAGGGAAGCAGTACCCCTGATTCTGATTTTTGCCGGTGCTCCCGGTGCTCCTGACGGAGTACTCACAGCAACCCCTGCAATTTGTCCAACTAACAACTGGTCAATACTCGAAACCCCTGTTTGCTGAATCGCAGACATGTCAATTTTTGTAACGGCAGAAGTAAGTTTTCTTTTCTCAATTTTCTGGTAACCTGTTACCACTACTTCCTGAAGCTTTGCAGTCTCAGATTTTAAGCTGACAGTATAATTTTTCTGAGCATCTAATTCAAGAGTATACGATTTGTATCCCATAAAAGTAACTCTCAAAGAAGTAATATTCTTTGCTATTTTCAAGGTAAACTTACCATCAAAATCGGTTGTTGTTCCGATTCCTTCACTTTGAATAATTCCGGCATAGGATGTTTTGTTTGAAATCGAATTGTTTTCAACAAAAATCGATGCACCGGGTATTGGCGACTGATCCGCTTCGTCTAGTATTATACCCGTAATAGTTCGGGTTTCCTGCGAGTATCCTGCGATGGCCAGGAGAAGCAGTAGGGCATGTAAAATTTTTCTCATGTTTTTGGGGGTTATTTATTAAAAGGTTGTGTTACTTAATGCTTTTTCTATTCTTTGTATTAAATCGGTATAATGGTTCTGAGTGGACTCATCTCCGGTATTCTTTTTGCTTTTTAACAGTTGAAGCACTTTTCCAAGTTCTCCTTTTTTATCAGAAGTGACTTCTGTAACTCTTTTTAAAGAGTACTGATTTATGTTTCTTATCATTTCTCCGTCCTGCATATACGTACATAACTGAGGCATGCTTAAGGTGTGTAAATCAACTGTCTTCTTAGGGTCTGTTTTTTCAAATATTTTATTTGTTGATACAATTAAAATATCTACATAATTCTTTTGGGTCATACGCTCCAGAATCGTTAATGATTTGTTTAGGATCGTCGGGGCAAAAATCTGCTGATGTAATTTTTTGAATAATTCATTTACGGTAAAAACCTTTTCTTTGGTTCCATTACGCTGATATAATTCATTCTCCGTCATTCTTAATAAACGATCATCACCTAGTAAATCGTTCAATATCCCGCATTGTAATTCTCTTGCCAAAGTATAAGGCGTATATTCATAAGGTCCTAATGGAGAATCTTTTAACGGATTCGTTTTGTCCAGAATCGGATTAAAAAACAACCATTGCGGAATCGTTATTGCATTCTTCACTAAATAGTCTGCCGCTCTTTTTTGCATGGCAGCGGGAACCGGAACGTAGCTTTGTTTGTTATCTCCGTGAACGGTTACGTTCAGATAGATTCCACCAATATTGTTTAGTACGTGACGGTTGTACAATTGCCACTGACCAATGGTTCCAATGTATAATTTAGCCGTTTCATAATAAGACTGATCTTTATCGTAGGTCCAGTCTAAAATATTATCTACGACACGTTTTAGGTTTTTCAATCCGTATTCACTTGCTTTGACAGCATCATTTCCTAAATCTTCCGATTGGGAACGCGGATCAACTACTTCTCCCTGCTGTTCGCCATAAAAATAAATCGGATCATTTTGATGAGAAGCGATGATAGCATTCAGTTTTAATCTCTCATTATCATTATTCGAATACCATCTGTATCCCCATTCGATAGCGTATTTGTCATATTCACCAATTTTTGGAGTAATAGCCGTAACGTTATCTTCCGGTTGTGCTACATAATTATAACGGGCATAATCCATAATCGAAGGAGCCGTTCCACCCATTTTTGCCGTGAATTCTTTAGAACGCAAAGACTCAACATCATAAGCAAAAGAGGCACCCATATTATGTTTCAGACCAAAAGTGTGACCAACTTCGTGAGACGATACAAAACGGATCGCTTCGCCCATATGTTCGTCGCTAAAGGTATTTCCTCTTGCTTTCGGGTCAATTGGCCCGGTCTGAATACGCATCCAGCTCTGTAAAGACGTCATTACATTATGCCACCAGATAATATCGGCTTCAATAATTTCACCGCTTCTTGGGTCAACAACCGATGGTCCCATCGCATTTGACTTTTGCGAAGCAGCATAAGTAATAACAGAATAACGTACATCGTCAATATCAAAATCCAAATCGGCTTCTGTAGGCTCTTTGGCAATGATAGCATTTTTAAAACCGGCTTTTTCAAAAGTAACCTGCCAGTCGTGAACACCGTCAATAATATATTTTCTCCACTGTTTTGGAGTCGAAGGATCGATATAATAAACGATAGGTTTTTTAGGTTCCACCAATTCACCTTTCAGATATCTTTCTTCATCTTCCTTTTTTGGTTCTAATCTCCAGCGGGTAATTAGTTCTTTTTCAACCATTGCCTGTTGGGCATCGGCAAAATACCAGTGTTTTTCTGTGAAAAAGCCAATGCGTTTATCGGAAAAACGGGGTTTCATCGGAACTTTATCCAGTAAAACAATATTGCTTGTCACCCCAAGGGTTACAGATAAAGCAGGACCGCCTTCACTAACGGAAGTCGTTAACTGCGATTTTACTACCACATTTTTCGGGAATGCTTTCAGGCTTTCTATATACGATAAATTCGAAAGTACCGAACCTCCAAATTCGATATTGCTAAGGACATCGTTAAAGCTTTTTTGTTTTCCGTCAAAAATTTTGTTAACCTTAATAACAACCGAAGTCGAATCATTATTTTTGGTTTCGATATCAAATACTTCAATAATGGATTCTGAAAAATTATCTTTTACCGAAGCGGTTATTGCATCTTCTTTTGGGGAAGAAACTTTAGGCAGATAAGACTTTACCCAAACTTTCTTTGCTACTGTATCTTTATAGAAAGTGATTACTTTGTTTTCGTAATTCATTCCTTTATTGAATCCGAAATCATTAACCTGAAAAGGAACCTGCGATAATTTGTTTACTATCAGAAATTCTCTTTCGAATAAACTATCCTGAATTTCAAAATAAACATCTGTTTTAACCTGTATAATATTGAAAAGACCTTTTTTTACCGTTCCTTTTTTTACAAGGTCATTGTATTTCTTTCCTTTTTTGGAAAATGTGCTGTCTTTTGCAATTTCAGTATCGTTTTCTTTTTTCTTATTTTTTTGTGAAAAAACAGAAATAGGGCCTACTAAAAATAAAACTAATGCGACGATTACTTTTACATTACACAGGATTGCCTTTTTCCTCATTGTGGTGTTAATTTTAGGTTAATTTTTGCTCGAAAATATTTGTAATCCGGTCAAAAAAAAAAGGAAAAGGAGTGAATGGCTTTTTTTTAGGAGTGAATGTCAATTAAAGGCAAAATACATACGAAATTGCCTTCTTTTTCTGTAGCCTGAAAATCAGTTTTACCATAATGGTTATAAATGCTCCTCAGGTAATTTAATCCAAATTTAGTACCCGGTTCTGAATTTTGTTTAGGCTGCAGGTTGTTAGAGATACTAACGTGATCAGCCTTAACAACGATTGTCGTCCGCAACGGAATTTCCGCTGTA
This sequence comes from Flavobacterium cupreum, assembly GCF_003996965.1. Lineage (GTDB taxonomy): Bacteria > Bacteroidota > Bacteroidia > Flavobacteriales > Flavobacteriaceae > Flavobacterium > Flavobacterium cupreum. Next base: position 71,319 of record NZ_QWDM01000007.1, read on the forward strand.
GCCATATTATGTTTGATTGCATTTTCAATAACGATCTGAAAGGCCAGGTACGGAAGACTCCTGGTCAGAGCCGATTCATCCTCAATTTCAATAGAAAAAAGCAGCTCTTCCCTGAAACGGGTTTGTTGCAGGAAAATATATTTCTCTATAAATAACAATTCATTTTTAAGCAGCACAATATTTTTTTCTGGCGGATCTATCAGATAACGATAAATACGGGACAGGTTCAGTGTAAATTTCTGCGCTGTTTTTACATCGCTGTCAATTAACATATAAAGGGAGTTTAACGAATTGAATAAAAAATGCGGATTGATCTGTTCTATCAGTTGCTTTAACTGCATCAGCGCCTTTTCCTTGATGATTTTTTCGTTTTCTACCAGCAGTGTATTTTTTTCCTGAATAACTACTTCTTTTTCCTGATACGCTCTTCGGTTGGCATATGTAAACAGATAGAAAATCAGAAGAAGCATTATAGTCGTAATCGAATAAATTAAGGTGGTATATTTTTTTATGGTAGTAACGTTCTCCACTACAAAATCTTTCACAAAACTGACACAAATGTACCAGTGAGAACCTTTTAAGTTCACTCTTTTAGTAAACCGGATAACATCAAGTTTAAGGTACTCCGATAAAGTTACCCTTTTTACATAATCCTGGTTCTTGCTGAAAATAGTGTCTGAAGCCTTTAGTGAACTAATCTCGTAAACATTTTTTCCTATAAAGTCAGATTCAGGGTGAAAGATGCAGGTTCCTTTCTGATCAAATACAAAAGCATAATTGGGTGCAGTACCGTCAATTGTGGCAAAATAATCGTGCAATGCTTTTAAATTGATGTCATACCCATATCGTACAGTGGTATGATCTGGGGCAACTAATTTAAAATAAATTCTCCATATCCATTTTTTGCCCTGGGGAATAACAGTACTGATGTGCTGTGCCGTGGTATTTTGAGCCGCAAAATCGCGAATGCTGTTTTTTACGGCAGTAGAAATGGTATCATTACCAAAATGAATTTCACGGTCATCAATCTTAAACCAGTTATTAGTCAGTAAAGAACTTGTCATCTGAATTGAACTCAGTACTTCCAGATTGGCAGAAAGATTTTTGGAAGTACTAATCTTTACGACATTTTTAATCTGATTTTCCTGTTCCAGAAATTTTGAAAATTCCTGCGACATAAATTCCTGCTTCTTGATAAAATTTCGCTGCGCAACCTCTTCATTGGATTTTTCGGTAAGATCTGTAATTAAGCTGCTCAGGAAATACACCGAAATTACGGTAAGCAAAATAGAGATAGTTCCGTAAATCAGGAACGCTCTTCTGGAGGTGATATTGCTAAATCTGAATTTCAAAAAGAATAGTTAGTTTAAAAATGAAAAATTAATTCGCCACCGAAAATTGCGAATCGTAAAGGTTTTTATAATAACCGTCGGTTTTGTTCAGCAATTCCTGATGGGTTCCCTGCTCGACAATTAAACCTTTGTCCATTACTACAATTTTGTCTGCGTTTACAATGGTTGCAAGTCGGTGTGCAATAATAATCGAAGTTCTTCCTTTTGTAATCGTTTCAGTTGCACGCTGAATCAGTTCTTCCGAATAACTGTCAATAGACGAAGTGGCTTCATCCAAAATTAAAATACTCGGATTACTCACATAAGAACGTAAAAAAGCAATCAGCTGACGCTGACCCGAAGAAAGCATAACGCCGCGTTCCTTAACATCAAAATCATAATTGTCCGGCAGGCTCATAATGAAATCATGCACTCCGATTTTTTTCGCAGCATTCAAAACCTGTTCCTTTGTAATCTCGGGATTGTGCAGCGTAATATTGTTGTAAATCGTATCGGCAAACAGAAATACGTCCTGTAAAACTACAGCAATTTGTTTTCGCAGGGAAGCCAGCGTATAGTTCTCAATATTGTGACCGTCAATATAAATGGTTCCGCTGTTAATTTCGTAAAAGCGATTCAGTAAATTAATAATGGTCGATTTTCCAGCACCTGTAGATCCAACAATGGCTATCGTCTGGCCCGAAGCAACAGATAAATCAATTCCTTTTATCACTTCTTCTTCCGGGATGTAACTAAAACGGACTTCTTTAAATTCGATGCTGCCATCAAAAACAGGTGCTTCCAGCGTTCCGGTGTCCTGAATGTGATCCTGTGTGTCGATAATATCAAAGACACGATTGGCAGCAATCATGCCCAGCTGCATCTCGTTAAATTTATCTGCAATCTGGCGCAGCGGATTAAAAAGCATTCCGATGAACATCGTATAGGAAAACAAATCTCCAAAAGTGGTAAAATGATCCCCGTTCAGAATCCGGAATCCGCCATACACCACTACAAGTCCCAGGGTAATCGACGAAATAATATCGGCAATAGGGAAAAATATCGAGTTGTACAGGATCGTTTTTATCCAGGCGACTTTGTGTTTGTTGTTTATTTCCTTGAAGTTTTCGGCTTCAATTCGCTCGCGGTTAAAAAGCTGTACGATCTTCATTCCGGTAACGCGTTCCTGAACAAACGAATTCATGTTGGCGATCTGCGTACGAACTTCCTCAAAGGCAACCTGCATTTTACGCTGAAAAATTCTGGTAATGAAAACCAGGATTGGCATGGCAACGACCACAATCCAGGTTAGTTTCCAGTTCATGTAAAACATAAAAATCAGTACCACCAGCATTTTCATCAGGTCACTGATAATCATAAACAGTCCCTGGCTGAAAATTCGCGCAATCGATTCAATATCCGAAACCGACCGGGTGACCAATTGTCCCACCGGAACCAGATCAAAATATTTCATCCTGAAACTTAATATATGTTTGAAAAGTTTGGTACGGATGTCTTTTACAATATCCTGTCCGAGCCAGTTTGCCCAGTACACAAAATAAAACTGGGAGAAAACTTCCATCAGAAGGACAACGCCCATTAATATAATGTACATCAGCAAACCATGCTGGTCATGTGTTTTGATATAGCCGTCGACCGTTTGTTTTAATAAATAGGGGCGGAGTGCTGCAAAAACCGACAGTGAAACGGCAAAGATAATAACGCCGTAATAACGCCCTTTGTAAGGTTTGGTATATTTTAGGATTCGTTTGAATAAACGGGTATCAAATGCTTTTGCTTTCATTTACTTTTAAGGAGCTATTCCTGCTTTTCGTTACAAGTTTTTCTTAAAAATATGTTTTTGTATTATTTTTATAAAGCTTCCGCTGGTCGCTCCATAAAAATTACAAAAACTATATTTTTTTCAAAAAAGCTTTTCACTGCAATCAGGGCTAATTTGTGATATAATCATAAGATATATCGGTTAAATATAATCCGTGTGCCGGAACTGAAAACCCGGCTTTTTCTCTGCTTTTACTCGCAATAATCGTTTCAAAACCCGACAGTGAAATTTTGTGCAGGCCAATATTAATCAGCGTACCGACAATAGACCGGACCATATTCCTGAGAAATCGATTTGCCGAAATCGTAAAAACAAGCTTGTCATTTTCAATTGTCCAGTACGCCTCAAAAATCGTGCAGTCAAATGTATTGACATCCGTATTCACTTTCGAGAAACACTGAAAATCGGTATGATTCAGTAAGATTTTCGCGGCTTCATTCATCAAAACTACGTCTAATTTTTGACTAAAATACCAACTCAATTCCTCCAGAAATGGATTTTTAACAGTGTTGATGTGATATTCGTACGTTCTCTTCGTCGCATCAAACCGACAATGTGCATCATCATGAACCTTGATAAGATCAAAAACGGCAATGTCTTTGGGCAAATAGGAGTTGAGTTTGTGTACTAACATCGCAGTATCAACCGGAGCTTCAAAATCAAAATGAGCGTACATTTGCCTTGCATGAACACCCGTATCTGTTCGCCCGGCTCCCATGACATTTATGGAAGAATTTAACAAAACCGAAAGTGCCTTGTTTAAGGTCTCCTGAACAGAGGAGGCGTTAGGCTGAATTTGCCAGCCGTGATACTGCGTTCCGTTGTATGCGAATTGAATAAAATATCTCAAAGTAAAGGTTAATAGGTTTTGAGCGGCAAAGGTACAAAGATTTTTTTCTTTGGAGGTCCTAAGATTCTGAGGAGCTAAGGTGCTGAGTTTTTTTTGGGAAATATAAATGTTAAGAGTTGTAAAGTATAAAAGGTTTTTTTTGATTAATTTTTAATTTTAGTAATGCCATTTCTAATTGTAAAAAACTTTAAAAAAGCTATCACATCAGTACAGGATTCTTAGTATCTTAGCGACTTAGGGCCTCAGTACCTTCAAAGAAAAAACCTTAGCATCTTAGAAAATTAGCACCTCAGAACCTTAGAATAGAATGAAAAAAATCCTCCTTCTTTCCGATACGCACAGCCATATTGATGATATGATTTTAAAATACGTGGCACAGGCCGATGAAGTCTGGCATGCTGGTGACATTGGTGATCTGACTGTTACGGATACTATAAAAAAACTGAAACCTTTGCGCTGTGTTTATGGGAATATCGACGATGCAAAAGCCAGACTGGAATTCCCTTTGCACAACCGTTTTTTATGTGAAAATGTAGACGTCTGGATGACTCATATTGGAGGTTATCCGGGAAAATACAATCCAAATATCAGGGAAGAAATAGCGGCAAATCCACCTAAATTATTTATTTGCGGGCACTCCCATATCCTGAAAGTCATGTTTGATAAAAAGAATAATTTATTGCACATGAATCCCGGGGCAGCCGGTAAAAGCGGATTCCATCAGATGAGGACGATGTTGCGATTTGTAATTGATGATGATAAAATCAAAGATCTGGAAATCATCGAAATTGGTAAAAAATAACTTTTACGAAATCGGAATTTTTATTTTTACAGAAGTTCCGGTATTTTCATTTGCTTTGGAAATAATAGTCATACTTCCTTTTAATTTTTTAATTCGTGCCCTGATCCGGTTAAGGCCAAAACCTTCCGTTTCGTTTTGTTTTTCGGTGTTAAATCCCTTTCCATTATCCTGAATAATAAGGATGAACCAGTTTTCGTTTTCGCGTAATGAAATTTGCGCTTTTGACGCCCCGCTGTGTTTTATGATGTTGTTAAGGAGTTCAGATACGATAAAATAAATCTTCATTTCGAACTTTTCAGTATATCTTTTTTCGTCAGGAACTGAACTTAAAAACTGGAAGTGGATATTGTGATTTGTATTTTTCTCGCATAAATCTTCCAAAGCAAACAATAGTCCAAAACGAACCAGAAGGGCAGGTGTCAGTTCGTGCGACATATCGCGTAACCGATCGTGGGCTTCTTCTAAAATGGCCTTTGCTTTTGTGATTTCCTCAGACTGGATGTTATGTTGTGTGGCGAATGCATTGAGATGCAAGCCAACGGAAGAAAGTAAAGAATTGATATTGTCATGTAAGAAAGCAGCAATTTTTTTACGCTCATTTTCCTGACCGTCAATGCCGGAATTAATGATATTGAGCTGTATTTTTTGTTTAATATCTTTTTGTTTGTTTTTTCGTTTTAATTCACCGTTACGGTAATAAAAATAAGATAACATTACGAGCAGGATGACAAGAATAATAATCAGGCTTACGATCTTTTTATTGTCGGTTTTGATAAGCTGCAGCTGTTCTTTTTTTATGGCATTGATAGTGATTTCAGTCTTTTTTTCAGGCAGGATGTCCCTGATGTAAGCAGGACTTGTAGCTGTGACTGAAAAGAGAATCAAAATCAGTGTATTTCTTAAAACGGACATGTAAAAAAGGTGTAATTATGGATTTATCAAATTGTTTTTTAAAGCATATTTTACAATGCCGATCACATTTTTAAGTTTTAATTTTTTCATTATATTTTTTCGGTGTGTTTCTACGGTGTTCAGGCTTATAAAAAGTTTTTCGCTTATTTCTTTTCCGCTGTATTCAAGTGATATCAGGGTAATCACCTCCAGTTCTCTTTCACTCAGCAGTTGGTTTCCGGTAAAAGATTTTTTGTTTAATTTTGGATTGTTGTGCGTAAAGCTGGCAAAGATTGTTTCTCTTATATAATTGTCAAAATATTCTTCATCCCGGTGAACTGCTGTAATGGCTTCAATGATATTTTCGCCTGCGCTTTTTTTGGTAAGATAGCCTTTGGCGCCCAGTTTCATGACTTCTTTTACTATTTTTAAATCATCATAACTCGAAAGAATAATGACTTTGCAGGGAAATTTATTTTGACCGAATTCTTTCAGAACACTTATTCCATCTTTAAAAGGCATGCTGATGTCCAGTAATAAGATGTCAGCTGCACTGGACACTACATCTTTATAAACAGTCTCTCCGTTAAGGGAGAAACCCACCACTTCAAAGTCTGTGACAGTGCCTAATAAATTAGCAAGCCCTTCAATAAGTACCTGATGGTCGTCTGCTAAATGTATTCTGATTTTCTCCTTCATTACCCATTTCTGATAGTGGGGGCAAAATTATAAATAATAACTTACAAATAAAATACTTTTAACGCTAAATATTAGGTGGGATTAATTTTCAGCCACAAAAAAACCCGAATTATAAAATCCGGGTTTTTTCACACAAATAAATTAAGTTTATAGGTTTACCTCAAACGATCTACAGATTTTACAAGATCTTCGTCCTTCTTGATGGCCTTATTAGCTAAAACTAATAACACGATAGCAACAATCGGAAGAAACATCCCAATACCTTTCTCTGAAACAGTAACTGTCTCTCCAGATAAATTTAGTGATCGATATACAAATAATCCTAATAAAATTAAGTTTAATATTATATTCAGTCTGCCCATTACAAACTGGTTTTGTCTTTTCTTATAGGAAATAATACTGATAATGGTAAGCATTGTACTCAAACCCAACAAAATGGTGTAAACCTGATCCTGCATAAAATAAAATGCTTTTCCGTTGCTTAATGTCCAAAGCGGGATAAAAAACACCAATACCCCGGTAACGATAAAGGTAAGAATTAAATATATGGTCTGAATTCGTTGTATCATGGTCTGAAATTGTTTTACAAAAATATATTTTCTTTTTTATAAATACTATTGTATGATAAAATTTTATTCGTATTATTGCATCATAATACCGTAAGCACTTCATACTGCGGTCAATTCAAAACAATTATCTACCTATTCTTTTACAGTATTTCTGTTAAAATAATTAAATTCATAGAACATTCATGTTTGATATTTCTGCATTAAAAGAAATGAAGCTTTCTGAGCTTCAAGAAATAGCTAAGTTAGCTAAAACTATAAAGTTTAATGGCGTTAAAAAAGAGACTTTAATCAGTCAGATATTAGCACACCAGGAAGCGACTGTGGCACCGCCTGTTAATGCTGCAGCCAATGCGGAAATAGTGGATGACAAGCCCAAAAGAGCAAGGATTGTTCCTGTAAAAAAAGCCGCCATAAGTAAAAATGCCCCGGTTTTGGAATTTGATAAAGTGGATGAATCACCCGTGAAAGCTGAAATTCCGGTGGTTGAAGAAGAAGGCCCTAAAGCAACAGAAGCCCCGGAGAAAAAGACAGTTGAAAAAAAGGCGCCAAAAATCGTAAAATTTAATAAATCAGCTTACGAAAAAAAGGTCGCCCAGCAGAAAGAAAAAGAAACAGTAAAAGAAGTTGTCACTGACGAAACTCCTGAAACTATTGATACTCCGGCAGCAACAGCTGAAAAAGCAGAAACACCTGCTCCGGTAAAAAAAATAAACCCGAATCAGAATAAAAGCCAGAATTCAAATCCAAATCAGGTACCGGCAGCTCAAAACCCGAATCAGAATCCAAATCAAAACGGGAATGGAAACGGGAATAACGGCAATCAGAATCCAAATCATAAAAATAAAAAGAATAATTTCAGGGATTCAGACTTTGAGTTTGACGGAATTATAGAAAGTGAAGGCGTGCTTGAAATGATGCCTGACGGATACGGATTCTTACGTTCCTCAGATTATAATTATTTAGCCTCTCCGGATGATATTTATTTATCCACTTCACAAATCAGGTTATTTGGTTTAAAAACCGGAGACACCGTAAAAGGAGTGGTACGCCCTCCTAAAGAAGGCGAGAAATTTTTCCCTTTAGTTCGTGTACTTAAAATCAATGGCCACGATCCGCAAGTAGTTCGCGACAGAGTTTCTTTCGAACACTTAACCCCGGTTTTTCCTTCTGAAAAATTCAAACTGGCAGAAAAAGGCAGTTCCGTTTCAACCCGTATTATCGATTTATTTTCTCCAATTGGAAAAGGACAGCGTGGTATGATAGTAGCACAACCGAAAACCGGTAAAACAATGTTATTAAAAGACATTGCCAATGCAATTGCAGCCAATCACCCTGAAGTTTATCTTATCGTTCTTCTTATTGATGAGCGTCCTGAGGAGGTTACCGATATGCAGCGCAGTGTTCGCGGAGAAGTGATTGCTTCTACTTTCGACAGAGAGCCGCAGGAACACGTGAAAATTGCCAATATCGTTCTTGAAAAAGCAAAACGTCTGGTTGAATGCGGACATGATGTTGTGATTTTACTGGACTCCATTACACGTTTGGCAAGAGCTTATAATACAGTTCAGCCGGCATCCGGAAAAGTATTAAGTGGTGGTGTTGATGCTAATGCATTACAAAAACCAAAACGTTTCTTTGGAGCGGCGAGAAATGTAGAAAACGGAGGTTCACTAAGTATCATCGCAACTGCATTGACCGAAACAGGTTCTAAAATGGATGAAGTTATCTTTGAGGAATTTAAGGGAACCGGTAACATGGAGCTACAGCTGGATCGAAAAATCGCGAACAAACGTATCTTCCCGGCTATTGATTTAACGTCTTCAAGTACACGTCGCGATGACTTGTTATTAGACGAAAAAACACTGCAAAGAATGTGGATTATGCGTAAATACCTTTCCGATATGAACCCGGTAGAATCTATGGATTTTGTAAACGAACGTTTCAAGAAAACCAGAAATAATGAGGAGTTTTTGATTTCTATGAATGATTAAGGAGAAGGTGCTGAGGGACTAAGTGGCAAAGGTACAGAGGTTTTTTTTTAAGCTGCTAAGCTGCTGAGGTTCTGAGTTACTAAAGTTTTCTTTTTGGAATCTATACTATAAACAAAAGGATGAGTTTTTGAAAACTCATCCTTTTGTTTTTTGTAAACTTGTGTGTCGGGTAAACTATTTTTTTATTTTTTTGTGTTCTAAATTTCATTCGAATTCGGGGATCTTCACAATGTTTGTCAGACTGAGCGAAAGGAAAGGTTCTGAGGGACTAAGTTGCAAAGGGTTAAAGTTTTTTTAAAGCTGCTAAGCTGCCGCGGTCCTGAGTTGCTAAGGTTTTCTTTTTGGAATCTATACTATAAAAAAAGGGATGAGTTTTTGAAAACTCATCCCTTTTTGTTTTTTGTAAACTTGTGTGTCGGGTAAACTATTTTTTGTTTTTTTGTGTTCAAAATTTCATTCGAATTCCGGGATCTTCACAATATTTGTCAGACTGAGCGAAAGGAAAGGTGCTGAGGTACTAAGTTGCAAAGGGTTAAAGTTTTTTTAAAGCTGCTAAGCTGCTGAGATCCTGAGTTACTAAGGTTTTCTTTTTGGAATCTATACTATAAAAAAAGGGATGAGTTTTTAAACTCATCCCTTTTTGCTTTCTTTGCTTAGGACCTTAGCAACTTAGTATCTCAGTATCTAAAAAAAAACTCTGAACCTTTGCCCCTCTGAACCTTTGTACCTCTATTTAATAGGTTTATCAACTACCGGTCTGTTCTCTCTATTGGCTAAATCCCACGCGACAACAAATGCCAATTGTGCTCTTTTGGTTAAAGCATCGTATTCGATTTTTTGAGGTTCGTCACCTTTTCCGTGGTAATCTTCGTGAACTCCGTTGAAAAAGAAAACCGCCGGAATACCATGTTTTGCGAAGTTGTAGTGGTCAGAACGCTCATAAAAATGATTTGGATCTTTCGGGTCATTAAATTTAAAATCTAAGTCTACTTTTGTGTATTTTTCGTTTTGGCTCACCACTGTATTGTGTAATTCCGTAGACAAACGGTCCGCGCCAATTACATAAACATAATTATTGGATTTTGCATGTTCTACATCGCGTCTTCCGATCATGTCAATATTGATATCAGTGATGGTATTGGCAATTGGGAACAACGGGTTTTCAGAATAATAACGGGAACCGTGTAATCCGTGCTCTTCTCCGGTAACGTGAAGGAACAGTATTGAACGTTTTGGTCCGTGTCCGTCTTTTTTGGCTTTTGCGAACGCTTTTGCAATTTCCATAACTGCTACAGTCCCGGAACCATCATCATCAGCACCATTGTAAACTTCACCGTTTTTAATTCCAACGTGGTCATAATGCGCTGAAATTACCAGTACTTCATCCGGTTTTTCAGAACCTTCAATATACGCCCAGATATTTTCAGAATCAGGTAAGTTTTCGTTGCGTCTTGCATTCAGGAATGCTGCGGGAATTGGCTGATAGTAATCTTTTGCTCCTTTAGGAAACGAAATTCCATTCTTTTTGTATTGCTCGATCATATAAAGTCCGGCTTTTTTCTGTCCTTTTGAACCCGTTTCACGGCCTTCCATTTCATCTGAAGCAACAACGTATAACATTGTTTTTAAATCCTTTTCGGTGATGACTTTCATGTATTTGGTTGGATCTGAATTGTCCTTAGAGGCAGCCAGCTGCGCATTTTTACATGAAAATGCAGAAGTAATTAATAATAAAATTACAAGTTTTTTCATTTTTGGTTTAGTGTAAATTGATGAATGTGTAAAAAATATAAAATAATAGTAAAAATAAAATAAAAAGGGAGTTTATAAAGAACAAAAACACGCTTTTTATAAAAGAAACAATTCTCGTTTCCCCGTAAAAACGATGGTGGGCCGGATAAAAATAATAGCACATCCATAGCGTCCCTACAAATGTTATGATGTTAGATAGGAAGGTTAGCGGATTATCTTCCCCAAACAAACCAACTATCCTGTTAACGATAAACAGAATCAGAAAGATGAGAAGCAAAAACGAAAAATAGTGCAGTGTAAAAATCCCGTGATCAAAGTAATACCATTTCTTTTTACTGTGAAAAATCCACAAAAAGAAAGCAAAAAACGGCATGATGACAAACAATATTTTTGGGATATTATGAAAAAAGGATTCAATAAATTTTTCAATGATTTCCTTTTTAGTATTGTGTTCCGTGACATTCGTTACTTTTTCGTAAGCCCAGTACTGAAAATCGGAAAGCTTCTCGTCTTCCTTTCCGTATTTCTGAATCGAATCTATTTCTTTCATGGATTTGAAATCGAAAAACTTGCTGGAAATTTTCATTTCACTTCCTTTATTCGCCTGATTTATTATTTCAGCGGTATCCAGCTCTTTTTCGCTTTTATTGATATCTTCACTCACTTTGCCGGGGAATATAGCAATTAAAAGAAAAGTGATAAAACTGATAAAGATATACAAACGAACGGGTGCCAAATACGACAGCCTTTTTCCCGAAAGATATTCTTTGGTCAGTGTTGAAGGTTTAAAGAGCAGATTTTTGATCGTTTTCCAGAAAGCATTTTCGTAATGCGTTAAGTCTTCAAAAAAATGAATAAATAAATGGTGAAAGGTTTTTCGGCTGTCTGTATTCTCCTGTCCGCAATTCGGACAATATTTTTGCTCTACAACATGCCTGCAATTTAAACAGGTTTTATCTTTTCTAATCGGACTATGTGACATTGGTAATTTATGGTTAATTTGGTTTTTGGTTTGTTGTTTTTTTTGCCCACGGATTTAACGGATTTAAACGGGTTTGCACCGGTTTTTTTTCACTCCTGATTGCTACCATGATAAAAGAGTTTAATTAATTTTTTAGTAACTCTGTCAATCTGCTACATCTGCGGGCTGTTTCGAAGCTTATTTTTTCAGGACTTCATTCAGAAAAAGCTGCAAATGTTCAAAAGATCTTTTCGCTGCTTTTTCATTATAAGCCGCTCCTTTTGAATTATCGCTTCCGGCTTCGGGATTGGTAAAGGAATGCACAGAATTGGCGTAGTAAATCATTTGCCAGTCGGCTTTTGAGTCACGCATTTCCTGTTGGAAAGCCGTTATTTCTTCTTTTGAAACAAAAGGATCATCAGCACCGTGGCAAATCAAAACTTTAGTGGTAATTGGCTCAACAGCTCTTGTCGCATCTTTGCCCAGCCCTCCGTGAAAAGAAGCGATTCCTTTTATATTCAGATGCCCGCGTGCAGCTTCAAGAACTCCCGTTCCTCCGAAGCAATATCCGATCGCAACAATGTTATCGGCATTTGCACCGGATTTGATTAATTCCTGTAAAGCCAGATTGATTCTTTTTTGATAATCTGCAAAGTTGGTTTTAAAGTAACCGGCTTGTTTTCCCGCTTCAGCAGTATTTTTCGGATAGTTTCCTTCACCATAGATATCAGCGATGAAAACATGATAACCTAATTTTGATAAATTTTCTGCAATTCCTTTTGAGGCATTGTCAATCCCCAGCCAGGCTGGTAAAAGAAGGATACCGGGATTGTTTGTGCTTTTTTTGGCCGCTTTTATAAATAAGCCATTTAAGGCCTGATTTCCGTCAGTGTATTTTACTGTTTTCAATTGTGCGTTTATAGTGTTTGAAAATAATATTGTAGCGAAGAGGAGCAGGGTTGAGTTTTTCATAGTTTTACAATTTTTAACAAATATCAGAAATATTATGTTACAAAAAAATCTCAAAAGATATTTCTTGTGAGGTTTGCCAAACTTTGAATTGTTTAGTTAATTCTTTAATAATTAGCTGTTTATAAGCTTATGTTTCTTTTAAAAGCGCAACCGAGTTCTACCATGGAGTCTGTTTTGGCAATTCCGGGAATATTATCGATTTTTTCATATAATATTTTACGCATGTGTTCGTGGTTTTTTGCCGTGATTTTCAGGTACAGCGTAAACGATCCGGTTACAAAGTAGCATTCCGTAATCTCCGGAATTTCTTTTAGGGCCTCGATAATTCTTTCGGAATCAGAATCCTTATTCAGCGTAATTCCGGTGAAAGAAGCCCAGTCATAACCAATCTGTTTTTCATTCAGAATCGGTTTGATGCCGGTAATAATGCCCTGTTCAAACAAACGGTTAATACGCTGGTGCACCATCGTATTTGAAATTTTCAGATTAGTAGCAATCGTCGAAAAAGCGATTCTGCCGTCTTTTTCTAATTCTTTGATAATGTTTATGTCAAATTCATCTAAAATATCCATGCTGCTATTTTTTACAGGTTTAATAATGTAAAGATAGAAATAAGTCTGGTTTGAAATCGGCAATCAAATGCAAAATTGACTTTTATTCTGGTTTAAATAATAAATTTGATTTTTAAGAGTCGTAATGAAGTTAAAAGTTGTGATTTAATGGTTGTAAATAAATAATTTTTATATTTTTGTTTCCGTAAAAAGAAAATATTATGGGACATCAACAGGAAATACTTTCGTCAAAATCAGAAGTTTTGATCGAAAAAGAGAATAAATACGGAGCGCACAATTATCATCCGCTTCCGGTAGTTTTAGAACGAGGCGAAGGTGTTTACGTATGGGATGTTGATGGAAAAAAATATTATGACTTTTTATCTGCTTACTCTGCCGTAAATCAGGGGCATTGCCATCCGGTTATTGTAAAAGCAATGACAGATCAGGCGCAGAAACTGACTTTAACTTCAAGAGCGTTTTACAACGATAAATTGGGGAATTACGAAGAATTTATTACCAATTATTTTGGTTTTGATAAAGTATTACCCATGAATACAGGTGCTGAGGCGGTTGAGACTGCTCTTAAGCTTTGCAGAAAATGGGCGTACGAAGTAAAAGGAATTCATGAAAACCTGGCTCAGATTATTGTGTGCGAGAATAATTTTCACGGAAGAACTACTACTATTATTTCATTTTCGAATGATGAGAGTGCCCGTAAAAACTTCGGTCCTTTTACAGAGGGATTTATAAAAATTGAATATGATAATCTGGAAGCTTTGGAAAAAGCTTTGGAATCTTCAAAAAATATTGCCGGATTCCTTGTTGAACCGATTCAGGGGGAAGCCGGGGTTTACGTTCCTTCTGAAGGTTATTTAGCGAAAGCAAAAGAGCTTTGTGAAAAACATAATGTACTGTTTATTGCAGACGAAGTTCAGACTGGAATTGCACGTACGGGAAAATTACTAGCCGTTCATCACGAAAATGTACAGCCTGATATTTTAATCTTAGGAAAAGCAATTTCAGGCGGTGTTTATCCGGTTTCTGCGGTTTTGGCCAATAACGAGATTATGAATGTTATCAGACCGGGACAGCATGGATCTACTTTTGGTGGAAATCCTGTTGCTGCGGCAGTTGCAATTGCCGCACTTGAAGTGGTAAGAGACGAAAAATTAGCTGAAAATGCTGAGCGTTTGGGGATTATTTTGCGCAAAGGATTAAACGAAATTGCACAAAGAAATGACCTGATTACGTTAGTACGCGGTAAAGGATTGCTAAATGCCATCGTCATTAATTGCGGTGAAGATTCTGATCTGGCCTGGGAAATCTGCCTGAAATTCAGGGACAACGGATTATTGGCAAAACCAACTCACGGAAATAAAATCAGACTGGCGCCGCCTTTGGTCATGACCGAATCTCAAATTCAGGAATGTCTGGAGATTATTGAAAAATCACTAAACGATTTCAGGTAAAATTAATTCAGCTTACTTTACTATATAAAAAGGCGATTGCTAAATGCAATCGCCTTTTGTTTGTAATTGGTTTTCTAAAAAAAGCCGGGCTTAAATTTTTTACTTTCAGACCTCCTGCAGGAAATTAGATTCTATTTCTTAAGAGCAGCACCGCCGGGCATCTGTTCCGGTTTTAGCTTAAATTTACTGTATTCTACCACTCCCGTTTTGTCGGCCCATTCGAAATATTCGGCAGAAAGTTTATTTACGATTCCGGGATTTTGCTGCGCTACATTTTTGGTTTCGCCGCGGTCTGTTTCGATATCATACAGTTCCCATTCGTAAGACGGATAAATAGATACCAGTTTCCATTTGCCATCCCTTACGGCTCGATTTCCGGCTCTTTCCCAAAATAATGGTGCGCCTCTGTCTACCTGCGAAACATTATCAAATAAAACAGGCAGTAAACTCTTTCCAACCAAAGGATTTGAGGTCACACCATTATATTCCTTAGGATATTCAATTCCGGCGAGTTGATAGAAAGTAGGAGCAAGGTCAATGATATGTCCTGTTCCTTTGTCTATTCTTCCTGCTTTTATTTTAGAAGGAAACCAGGAGATAAAAGGGGAACTGAATCCACCTTCGTGCATATTATTTTTATATTGCTGTAAAGGAGTATTCGACAAATACGCCCAGTTTTGTTCCTGATAATCAAAGGATCCGGAAGTTCCGACAGGACCTTCATTCCGTACTAATCCTCTTCCAAGCGGATTATAAGTATTAAAACCTCCCTGCGCGCCGTTATCCGAAATGAAGATAATCAGGGTGTTCTGATCTTTTTTCAGGGCTTTTATTTTTTCCAGAACCTTGCCTACATTCTGATCCATATTGTCGACCATGGCCGCATAGACTTCCATTTTTGCTTTCCAGAACTGCTTTTCGTCGTAAGTCAGTTTATTCCATTCCGGAACTTCAGGATCTTTTGGCGCTACGGTCTGATCTGCCGGTAAAATGCCGTTTTCTTTTAATTTCTGGATTCTCTTTTCTCTTAAAATATCCCAGCCTTCATCAAATTTCCCTCTGTATTTGGCAATATCAACCGGTTTAGCCTGAAGTGGCCAGTGTGGCGCGGTAAAAGCGAGGTACAAAAAGAAAGGCTTATTTTCCTTGTTCTGCTCGTCCAGAAAAGCAACTGCATTATTCCCGATTTCATCTGTAAAATAATACGAATCATCTTTAGGGTGCAGTTCTTCATTATTTCGGATCAGTTTTACAGGATAAGGCGTCTTTCCAAAAGGCAGGGGTTTGGTATCAAAATAATTCGAAGCTCCTTTTAAAATGCCGTAAAATTTATCAAAGCCTCTCTGGTTCGGCCATTGTGCCTGATCTTCGGAACCTACGTGCCATTTTCCGGATAAAAGGGTACTGTATCCGCCCGAGCGAAAAACTTCTCCCAGTGTCAGGGACTCTTTGTTTAAATATCCCTGATACGCCGGTAATCCTAAATTGACATCGAAAAAACCAACACCGGCTTTATGCTGATACTGGCCTGTGAGTAAAGATGCCCTTGTTGGGGCACAAATGGAGTTGTTGTAGAATTCACGCAGTCGGGTTCCTTCCTTTGCCAGTTTGTCAAGATTGGGTGTTTTTATTTCTGAACCATAATTTCCTAAATCCGAATAGCCCATATCGTCGACCATAATCAAAATGATATTCGGTTTTGTACCTTCAGTTTTATGTTGTGCCTGTACCAAAACGGCTGCCGAAAGAAGCAGCGACAGTGTAATAGATATTTTTTTCATGCGTTGGAGTAAATTTTAAACCGGATCAGGTACTGAAAAGTACAAATGCGATCAGGAGTGTAAGGATTATATTGAATAGCTGTGCTATTAAAAAGGCGTATAGCGGTTTTTTACTGGTATTGCTAAATAAATCTTTGAAGTTCGTTTCCAGGCCAATACTGGTAAAAGCAAGTGCGAACCAAAGTCCCTGAATATTTTTTAAACTGTCTTTCACATTATCCCGGGTTTCGGGAGTAAGCAGAAAGGAAAAAACAAGCGAAGCGCCAATAAAGCCAATAACAAATTTTGGAAAACGTTCCCAGATAATTCCCAGCGTTGGTTTTGCATCCGCAGTTTCCGCAGAGGTGTTTTGAGTGTAAATCCAATAAAGAGAGATGGCAAAGGCAGCCAGTCCCAACAATACATTTTGGGAGAATTTTACGATCGTACTGATTTTTAAAGCAGTTTCCCCAACAAGGGTTCCGGAAGCCACAACAGCTCCGGAGGTATCAATACTTCCGCCCAGCCAGGCTCCGGTAACTTCTTCGGGAAAGTTGAAATAACGCGCAATAACAGGCATGAAAATCATCATCGGAATTGCGGTTACCAATACCATCGAAATGACATAAGACAGTTTCTTCGAATCTCCCTTAATAGCTCCCGAAGTCGCGATTGCAGCTGAAACACCACAGATGGAAACCGCACTCGAAATCATCATAGTCAGTTCATCATCCACTTTTAATTTACGGCAGAGCCAGAAGGCAAAGTACCACACCGACAATACCACGACCAAAGCCTGAAAGAGTCCCAGCGAACCTGCTTTCAGAATGTCGGAAAAGATAACGCTGGTGCCCAGCAAAACCAGTCCGATTTTTACAAAAACTTCTGTAGAAAGTGCCGTACGAAACCATTCGGGCAGTTTGAAAAAATTACCGATTGCCAGACCAATGATCAGACTGAAAATAACGGCTTCCAGATTGATGCCTTTTACGAAAGTATTTCCGGCAATAATTAATGAAATTAACGTCAGTATATAAACGACCGGGAAAACAACTAAAAAGCTTTTTACCGGTTTTCCAATCAAAAAGGCCCCTATGGTTCCGATCGAAAGGAAATAGACAAATTGCAGCAGCAGGGTCTGCAGATTTCCGAATTCAAAAACATCCTCTCGTAAATCGGCTATACCGGACCATTTGAAAGCGGGCACTTCAGGAAGAAAAAGAAACAGGGAAATCCCAATGATTAGAAATGCTAAAAGAACTACTGTCCAGTCTTCGTGCAGGGCAAATTGTTTGGTTGTAGCTGACATTTAAATATTTTTAGACTATTATCTTTGGGCCAAAGCCACATCCACATCATTTTTCAAATCACCCAGACCATCTTTTTTGAAGACAATTTTACCATTCTGATACAAGATCAGAGTAGGGAAGACCCGTACGGTTTTTAAATCGGCAATGACCTGAGGGCTTTCTTCTAGCTCAATCTGTACGATTTTTAGTTTTTCCCCGTATTGCGTTCTGAGGTTTTCTAAAATTGGTTTTACCGTTTTGCAGGTAGCACAATATTTAGATCCGATATCTACTAAAACATAGTTGTTATCGACAACAATTTTTTTGTATTCCGGCAAAGTCAATTTGCTTTTCAGATTGCTGTAAAAAGGTTTTCCGCCGCCAATCCAGCTGGCAATTCCGCCTTCTAAGATATAGACTTCCGAAAAGCCTTTTTTTACTAATTCTGTTGCTAAAAGACCACTTCGGTAAGCGGCAATGGAATAAATAAATACGGGTTGTGACGGATTTAAGGCGGCTACCGCTTTTTCGAAATTTTCAGATTTGGTATTGAAATTCAGGGCGCCTTCTATATGGTTTAACGCAAATTCTTCCGGGCCTCTGGCATCAATGACCTGCGGGTTTTTCTGGGTTTTGATTTTTGAATAAAAAGCATCCAGCAAAACCACACTCGAGCTTTTATCCTGTGCAAAACCTGCAAGGGTAAAAAGGAAGAGCAGGGCTGAGAGACTGTTTTTGAGTATTTTATTTTTCATGATTTCCTGTAATTTTATAAAGTTGGCAGTGTATTTCAAAGTTGAACCTGAAAAGCACTGCCAATTTTTTATGATATAATTCCGATCGCCGTTTTCGGATTTCGTTGTTGTATTCCTGACTGTTTTATACCTGAGCCGGTTCGTCGTAGTAGACCGGAGTTGGAGCAGCAACAGTTTCTGCTTTAGTTTTTAGCGGAACAGATAAAACACCTTCTGCCAAGGCACTTCCTTCTTTTTTAGATTTGAATATTGGCCATAAAAACTGGGCATACCATTCTTCTTGTTTATAGGATTTCATTCCGTATGATTCCGGGAATTTACGCGTAATTAAACCTGTTCCGAAAATGATGTCCCAGATAAAAAACATATTGCCGAAGTTGCCTTTAAAGTGACCGACACCATCTCCGCTTGTATCGGCATGATGTGCGTGATGCGTTGCCGGAGTCGAGATCAGACGCTCTAAAACCCATGCAATTGGATGTAATACTTTGTATTTGTAAAAGGGTTTGTCCCAGGCAATGCTTGAATGAGCCCCTAAAGTGATAAAACTTTTGATCACCAGTACAAACAAAGCAGGTAGTCCTAAACCTAAATAAGTCAGCGTCGCAGTCAGATAAATTTGAGAAAAGAAAACCGTGTAGATAAAGTTTTGTCTGGAAGCCATCGCCATTCCCATGTATGGAGCCGAATGGTGCGTTCTGTGAAAACGCCATAAAAACGGAACCTGATGGTGCAAACGGTGGTACCAGTATTGTGTTAAATCATCGGCAATTGCGATCAGGAAAAAACCTCCCCAAAAAGGAACCCATGAAAGTGAATTGGCTAAATTTGGTATTAAATAGGGCAAAGCCGTTAGGCTGAAAAAAGCAATTACAGGCGGTAAAAGCAATTTTGGAGCTAAGAAACAAATAATATCTATTTTACGTTCTTCGCCCGTCCATTCGTCATCGTATAAGCCTGCGGCAAATTCTATCGCCCCTAAAACGAGCATGAAAACAATTAATCCCCAGGTTCGAATGTGTTGAAATGCGGGTTGCGCAAACTCTAAAAATGCCGGTAATGTGATATGTGATTCACTCACAAGACCGTTCGTTAATTTAAAGTAAAGGAAAATTGCCACTACAGGCAAACTGTATATTAAAAGACTGATACTCAAATCTCTTGTTAGTTTTTCTTTTTGAACTATTGCCATGATTTCTTTATTTTAAAAATTGGTTGATTAATGCTAAACCTCCGGCCAAAATGGCTAGTGGAACTAAAAATACGATTGCCCCAACGACAATCTTTTTTCCGATAATTTCATAGTCTACTCGTTTCATGATTACCTTTTTTTTATTGTTAATTTTTTTTAAAGTGTCCGTTTCAGTTTAGTTTTTGTA
Organism: Flavobacterium cupreum; assembly: GCF_003996965.1. Lineage (GTDB taxonomy): Bacteria > Bacteroidota > Bacteroidia > Flavobacteriales > Flavobacteriaceae > Flavobacterium > Flavobacterium cupreum. The sequence goes on from NZ_QWDM01000007.1 coordinate 91,186, forward strand.
CCTGCCCTGAAAATCAATAAATTAGATAGCGTCACAAAAATAAAATAAAAACCTTTTTAATTCTATGTGCTTAGTAGAGTTTTATTTTTTGGTTTTCAATTAATTTGTTAAATACTGAGCTATTTCTGTTATTATTTAACTTTTAGCATAACAGAGCCATTAGCTGCAAAAGAAAATGGCTCTGCATCTTTATTTATTTTTATTCATTAGTACCTGCAGGTTTATTGGCCTGACGAATTAATTCCTGAAGGTTTTTACTCTTATCCGTTCCGTTGTTGTGTATTCTTCTGCTGAAAACATCCTGCCAGTCAATTAGCGGATACAAGTTGTTTTCCTTAGCTTGTTCATCAAACAATTTTTGAAGCTCTGCTAATTTTTCCGGATATTTTTTAGCCAGGTTTACACGTTCATTAAAATCTTCATTCAAATTGTATAGTTCCCAGACATCAGCATCAAAATTACTTTTGACAGGCGCTTCGTTCTTTCCTAATGAATTTTTTAAGGCAAATGAATCCGGAAGGTGTGCTGCGGCAGCTTTCCAGCCGTCTTTGTAAATCGCTCTGTTTCCGAAAATATAATAGTACTGAACTTTGTGTAAGGATTCGGCTTTGGCATCGTTCAGGGAAGCGTAGAAAGAAGAACCCTGAATTTTGTCCTGCCTGATTTCACGGATAGTTTCCGGTGCTTTGATTCCCGCAATATCCAGTGTAGTCGGAAGTAAATCTGTTACATGGCTGTATTGATTTCTGATTCCGCCTTTTTCCTTAATTTCTTTTGGATAAAAAACAATCAGCGGGTTACGGGTTCCGCCTTCTGAATGGGCATCCTGTTTCCAGTTTTTGAAAGGCGAATTGGTTGCCTGTGCCCAGCCTAAAGGGAAGTTGGTATTCAGGCCTTTTGCAGTTCCGATTTCTCCAATGTTGTTTAAATTATCCTGAAGATTTTTTTCGTCAGATACGCCGCCGGCAAAAAGATTTTGATTGATGGTTCCTTGGAGAGAACCTTCTTTACTGGCTCCGTTATCTCCAATGGCTACAAAAATAAGCGTGTTTTCCAGTTGACCTGTTGCTTTTAGATGGTCTACGATTCGTCCGATTTCATGATCCGTATACGTCAGGTATCCGGCGTATACTTCCATAAATCGGGCGTATACTTTCTTTTGGTCCGGAGTTAGTTTTTTCCAGTCGGCAATAAGCGGATTGCGTTCCGGTAAAATAGCATTCGCCGGAATGACACCTAATTTTTTCTGATTGGCTAATACTTTTTCACGGTAGACATCCCAGCCTTCATCAAATTTTCCTTTGTACGGATCACTCCACGATTCTGCCACCTGATGAGGTGCATGAACCGCTCCCGGTGCATAGTACAAAAAGAACGGTTTATCAGGCGCGGCTTTGTGTTGTTTCGTGATATAGCCAATGGCCTTATCTGTAATCTGGTCTGTTAAATGTCTTCCGTCAGGAACAATATGCGTATTATCTTCTACTAAATCGGGTTTGTACTGATCGGTTTGTGACCCCAAGAAACCAAAAAAGTGTTCAAATCCTTTTCCGGTGGGCCATCTGTCGAATGGTCCGGCGTCAGAAGCTTCTTCATCCGGCGTCAGTCCGTATTTACCAACGGCAAAAGTGTTGTACCCTTTGTCTCTTAAAATCTCGGCAATTGTTCCTTTGTCAGACGGAATTCGGCCATCCCAGCCCGGGAAACCTGCTGATAAAACAGTGTGCGAAAATCCGCTTACATGTACTTTTCCTGAATTTCTTCCTGTTAATAAAGCGGCGCGTGTAGGGGCACAAATGGCAGTCGTATGGAAGTTGGTATAACGTAAACCGTTATTGGCCAGATTATCGAAAGTTGGGGTCTGTATCAAACCACCAAAAGCACTTGAAGCTCCAAATCCTACATCGTCTAATAAAATCCAGACAATATTGGGTGCTCCGGCCGGTGCTTTTACCGGTTTCGGCCAATATTCTTTGGAATCCGCTATTGTTTTGCCGATAACGCCTTTGAAATTAGCGTCTTGTTGATCCTGTGCAAAACCGAATTGGGCAACCAGTAATGCGGTAATCAGAAGTCCCTTTTTAGGACTTTTGATGGTACTGTAGTTATTAATTTTTTTCATTTTAAATAGTTTTTAGTTGATTAAGTAATAATTTTACTTGTTTGCTTTGGTTACTAGTTCCTGCAGATTAGCTGGCGTTTGTTAGTTTTATTTACCTGACATGTAACCAGTGTTTTAGCTGTATTATTTTATTTTATTCCAATCTTCGACACCTACTTTTACGGACCATTCCTGATGTAATTCAATCAGGCTTTGGAGCAGTTTTGGTTCTGATTCTGCCAAATTTTTTGTCTCTGTTCTGTCGGTTGCAAGATTGTACAATTCCCAGGGCTGATTGTTTTCGGCTACTGCTTTCCACTCGCCTTTTCTTACTGCTTTGCTGCCTTCATGTTCCCAAAACAAAGCTTCATGCGCATCAGATTGTTGTCCTTCGAATTCCTTTTTTAAGGGGATACCTTCTAGGGGGATCAGGTTCTTTCCCTGAAAAGAATCGGGATATTGAAAACCTGCATATTCAAGACAAGTTGGCAAAATATCAATCACATGGCTTACCCTGTTGCTTAGTGAACCCGCCTTAATATGCTGTGGATAATAAGCAATAAATGGGGAAGCAATACCGCCTTCGTGGGTGTTCTTTTTGAATAACCGGAAAGGTGTGTTACTCACATTTCCCCAGGGACTTTCGTAACTGTCAATTGACGCTGCCGAACCGGGAGTACCGTTTTTTTGTGTCACATAATTCCAGTTTTTTACATCGTCGGCGCTTCCTCCATTATCTGAAAGAAAAAGAACAAGGGTATTATCTTCTTCTCCCAAAGACTTGACTTTCTGCAGGATTTCTCCAATTCCGGCATCCATCCTGTCGATCATGGCGGCGTAAATGGCCATCCGCGTATCCCATTTGTCTTTTTCTTCGGGGCTTAGTTTTTCCCAGTCCGGCACTTTTTCAAAACGATCTGATAAGTCCCAGTTTTTAGCAACGATTCCCTGTTCTTTTAATTTTTTAAAACGCCTCGCTCTCAATTTATCCCAGCCTTCCAGGTATTTGCCTTTGTATTTTGCAATATCTTCCGGCAATGCCTGAATGGGCCAATGCGGAGCATTATACGCCACATAAAGAAAAAAAGGCTGTTGCTGGTTTCGCTGCTTTTCTAAAGAATTAACAGCAAAATTGGTAATCTCCTGAGTGAGATAGGCAGAGGTATCTGTGCGGATAACTTCTTTATCTCCTTTCAAAAAAGTCACTTTTCTTCCGTCGTTATACAAAGGTTCCGAGTTAAAATAACTGCTTCCATTGTTTTGTAACGTAAAAGAATCATCAAATCCCCGATTAACCGCCCAGGCCGATGGTACTAATCCAACGTGCCATTTTCCCGAAACAATAGTGTTGTAACCTGCGAGTTTAAGTGCCTGCCCAATCGTGATGCAATGTTCGTTTAAATAGCCCTGATAAGCCGGAAACCCCTTGTCCTGAACCATGTCCCCAATACCTGCCTGATGCGGATACAAACCCGTGAGCAATGCAGCCCGGGATGGACAGCAACGCCCGGCATTATAAAACTGGTTTAGTATAAGCCCATCTTTAGCGAGCTTATTCAGGTTTGGTGTTTTAATTTCTGAGCCAAAAGCACCAATATCTGAGAAACCTAAATCATCTGCCAAAATGACGATGATATTAGGTTGCTTTTTCTGTGCAAACAGCTGAAATGGTCCAACAACCAACAACGCAATAAGGAACAGTTTTTTAATCATTTTATTTACTTGTATAGAAGCCGTTTAATTGTAACCCGGGTTTTGTGGTAACCCAACCGGATCAAAATTTCTTTCGCTTTGCGGAATTGGGTAAAGGTTATTTTTTTCGGAAACCGAATTTTTGGCTGTTACTTTTTTCACTTCCGTAACCAAAGTTCCCCAGCGTACTAAGTCAAACCATCTTTGTCCTTCCTGAACAAATTCTTTTTTACGTTCTTCCTGAATGGCTGCCCTAAAAGTGACTTGATCCAGTCCTGCCAGATCTACAGTGGCATCCGGAGTTGTAATTGGTTTTCCAAAAGCTCGTCTTCTCACCTGATTAAGCAATTCATAAGCTTCGGCAGTTGGCGCTCCCTGTTCGTTTATCGCTTCCGCCAAAGACAATAAAATGTCTGCATAACGAATAAGCGGAAAATTAATGGCTGTATTTCCCGGCGTTGCCAGATTGGTTAAATCCAGGTATTTTTTAAAAATAGGCTTAGGAAAAGTATAAAGCGTTCCTGTAACCGGATTGACCAATTTTTTGGCGTAACTCACATCTCTTCTGGTATCTCCGGCAGCATAAATATCATAAAACAAAGCGACGTCTGAGATAATATCAGCAGGTTCCGTGGCTGTAAATCCGGTAAAAGAAGTAGACTGGAAAGTACTTCCGCTGGATCCGTTTCCGGCCTGATTCGGCTCAAACTGAACAGAGAAGATATGTTCTTTTCCGTTTTTCTTTGTTTTGGTAAAGATGTCCTGGAAATTTTCGAACAATGCATATCCGTATCCGCCGTTGATTACTTCTCTTGCTTTTGCGATAGCATTTGGATAGTCTTTTCGGGTCAGGTAAACTTTGGTTAAAATTGCTTTTGCAGCCCCCGAAGTGGCACGGCCTGCATCGGCTGCTGAATAGGTAGGAGGCAGGCCTTCAGCATCGGTAAGATCTTTAATAATCTGTGCATAAACTTCGTCTACAGTGGCTCTTTTTGATTTTAAACTTTCTAACTGAATAGAAGTCGGTTCGTGTAAAACAATCGGAACTCCGCCCCAAAGACGGACTGCCTGAAAGTACAATAACCCTCTGATGAATTTTGCTTCATTGATTAATCTGGTTTTTACGGTCTCTGAGCCTGAAACTTTCGAAATGTTATCAATAGACACATTTGCTCTGTTAATTCCGGCATAAATTTGTCTCCATGCTACCTGAACACGGTCGTTAGTGGCATCATGTGTTAAAGCACTCATGGCCCTTACCTGTGGATTTGTAGCAGAAACTCCCGCTGCTGCATAGTCAGAACCCATATCGGTTAAGAAATAAAGATTTCTCCCGAATAAACTCTGCTCCCCCGGATCAAGACTTAACGAGGCATAAACAGCGGCTACACTGGCAACGGCATCATCCTGGGTTTTGAAGTACTTATCTTCGGTTACAAAAGAGGTTGGTGTTACCTCTAAATCGGCGCACGAAACAAACAGTCCGGCACTTAAAAGGAATAATAGTATGATCTTTTTCATTTTATATTTTTTTTACTTAGAAAGTTACGTTCAGGCCCGAGATGAATGTTCTGGAGTTTGGATACGAACCAAAGTCAATTCCCGGATATAAGTTATTTTGTTCGTAGGAACTTACCTCCGGATCATATCCGGTATATTTTGTCCACGTTACCAGATTCTCTGCGGAAACATAAAATTTCACACTGGTGGCTCCCAGTCTTTTCGAAACACTCTTTGGTAATGTATACCCCAGAGTAACTAATTTTAATCTGACGAAAGAAGCATCTTCTACATAACGCTCAGAAACGATTCCAAGCGGAGAACTTGACGCTCTCGGAATTTCATTGCTTGGGTTTGTTGGGGTCCAACGGTCTTCTAAAGTAACATTGGCGTTGGTTCCCAGCGTTGAAATTTCTAATTGCTGGTTTAAAGCATTGAATATTTTTGCACCGTAAGATCCCTGGAAAGAGAAATTCAAGTCGAAATCGCGATACGAAATAGTGTTACTGAAACTTGCCACAAATTTTGGCTGGGAAGTACCGAGATTACCTTTGTCCAGAGCAGTGATAACTCCGTCGCCATTGGTATCCACATACTTACGGTCTCCCACTTTTGTATTGGCTAAACTGTTGATTTTCGGCTGTGTATTCACTTCTTCCTGAGTCTGGAAAATACCATTTGTTTTGTATCCCCAGAAAGTTCCCAAAGGCAAACCTACTTTTACGGTTACAGGCTGTTGTTGCAATAAAGAGCCATTCGGCACTACCGGGAAAAACTGATCGACTCCGTTTCCTATTGATACTACTTTGTTTCTGTTAGCAGAAAATACAATGTTGGAATTCCACGAGAAATGTTCTGTTTTTAAATTTTCAGTTGTTAAACCTACCTCGATACCTTTATTTTCGACACCTCCAATGTTTTGAAGTACAGTTGCATACCCGGAAGTTAAGGGTACCGGAACGCTAATTAACAAATCGTTTGTTTTTTTGTAATACACATCAAAAACAAAATTTACTTTTCGGTCTAATAACGATAAATCTAAACCAGCATTATACTGCGTTGTTTTCTCCCATTTCAGATCCGGATTTGCCAGTCGGGTAGGAGCTAATCCTGTATATAAGGTTCCGCCAAAAGAGTAATTTACAGAACCCATGGAAGCTAGCGAAAGGTAATTTCCAATTTCCTGGTTTCCTGTAGTTCCCGCTGTAAGTCTAAGTTTGGCTTCGGTCACGCCTTTGATATTATTAGCGAATTCTTCATCGGTAATATTCCAGGAGAAACCGGCAGATGGGAAATAACCCCAAAGCGATTCAGAACCAAATCTGGAAGAACCGTCCGCACGTCCGGAAAGCGTAAAATTATATTTTCCCCTGTAGGAGTAATTTACCCTCGCAAGCCATGATTTTAAGACACTTTCAAAGGCATCGCTATACGGTTTTACAGCGACACCATCCTGAATCGCATTATACGTATTCGAATCATTGACAAAAGTATTTGCTCCGGCATTTACGGTTTCTCCCTGCGTATATTGAAGCGTATAGCCTCCCAAAACGGAAAATTTATGGTTTTCGCCGAATGTAGTATTATAGTTCAGGGTATTTTCGTTCAGTACAGAACTTACCAGTCTGTCTCCTATTGAGGCCAGACCTTTCGTTCCGGCACCGTTTGTAGTATTGGCAGGCGCGTAGTAGTTTTGTTTCGTATTAATAACATCACCGCTTACGGCAACTTTTGCAGTCAGTTTTTTGGTGATTTTATACTCTCCAAATAAACTGGTTAAAATTCGGCTGATTTTAGTTTCGTTAATTGTATTTTCCAAATCATTAATAGGATTCGGAACAAAACCGTTTACTGACGTTGCGTAAATATTATTCGTCACATTATAAGTTCCGTCAGTATTTCTAATTGGCACTACAGGTGCTGTTAATACGGCACTTACGATTGGGTTTGGTGTTCTTCCGCCATTTCCGTTACTTCCAACTCCGTTTGCGATGGAGTTGCTGTAGTTGGCATTCACACCAAATTTAAAATTCGTGGAATAATTTTTTTCGTAGTTAATGCGAAGTGAGATTCTCTTAAAATCAGATCCCAGGACAGTTCCTTCCTGATCAAAATATCCTGCAGAAACGGCATAACGGGATCTTTCGTCACCTCCCGAAAAAGACAACTGGTGATTTTGTACGGGAGCCGAAGATCTAAAAGCAGCAGACTGCCAGTCGTATCCTCCGGAATTTCTGAAATCTTCGATTTGTGCAGCCGTAAAGGAAGGAGTCTGTCCGATACTGGCCTGAACATCATTTCGTAAACTGGCCCATTGAGCGGCGTTCATCAAGTGCAGTTTCTTTGAAACATCCTGGAACCCGAAATAGCCCTGGTAGGAAATATTGTCGTGACCTTTCGTACCCTTTTTAGTTGTAATGATTACAACGCCATTGGAGCCGCGTGATCCGTAAATGGCAGTGGCGGAAGCATCTTTTAAAACCTCGATAGATTCAATATCGGCAGGATTTATGGTAGAAAGTACGTTGATACTCGCTCCGGCAAAAGAAACTCCGGCTGAACCATTATTATTGTCATTATAAATTAAGATTCCGTCTACAACATATAGAGGTTCATTACCTGCTGTAATCGAGTTTCCTCCACGAATACGAACGCTGGATGAAGCGCCGGGACGACCTGAACTTTGTGTAACTACAACCCCGGCAACAGCACCTCTTAATAAGTTATCTGCCGATGAGGTTACCTGAGATAAATTCGCTTTTGGAACAGAGGCTACAGAGCCTGTAATGTCTTTTCTTTTCTGAGTTCCGTACCCGACAACGACTAATTCATCCAGTTCCTGTCTTTCTTCTTTTAAACTAATCGTCACCGGATTTTTATCCACTATGATTTCCAGTTTTTTGTACCCGATATAACTTACGATTAAAGTATAAGGAAGTTTTTGACCGGTTTGAAAATAAAATTTTCCTTCTGCATCCGTTACAACTCCGTGAGTTGTACCTTTAATCGTAATGGAAGCTCCGATAACAGGCTGATTTGTAATATCATCCACAAGAGTTCCGTCAAGTTTTGATTGTATAAGGGGTGTGGTATTCTGGGCATTAATTCCTGCATAAGAAAGCAGGAGAAAAAGCAATGAGTATATCTTTAATATTTTTTTCATTTCTTTGTAATGGTTTTGAGTAATTAACAAGGAGCCTTGAAAGTTGATTTTTCAACTCTCTTCCTTGTTTTCTTTATTTCACGATAAATTTTCTTTAAGCCTCGCCATTTCTGTTGCCGCAGAAATGGCTTTTTTTATTTACAGCAACAGCTTTGCATTTTTTTCATCTTAGTTTTGTTTAATTATTAATTCTTTTTGGATTTATAGGTATCGTTTCAAGGCCAGCTCAATACAAATCAATGCATTGAACAGACTTTTGTAATTTCAATAAATTGTATTGTGGTTATTTTGGAATATCCGTCTTTGAATCAGATTGATTTTGTGATTAGGAAATAATCAACAGACCGAATAAGGCTGGAAGGATTAGCAACAGAAGCACATATAACAAAAAGTGTTATATGTATATTTTTTAGGTAAAATGTAGTACGATATGCTTTCGGTTGTTTTCAAAATATAGTTTTTTGGTTTCTAATATTATTTATAAACTCTACTAATCCTATAGACAAAGTTAATTTTAATATAATAAAAACCAAAAAAAAATTAAATTATTTTTTTACCGAACAGAAATAAAATCTAGATGATTGTAAAACAGCTAATTAAATTATTGTAAATCAATTACTTGTGTTTTAAAGTTGAAATAATACTCTCGGTCGGATTATTTTTTTAAAGACATTTAAATGTAGTATTTTATACTTATTTTTTTCTTTTTCATCGCGTGGTCAGATTAAAAAAGAGGGCAAAAACGTCAGTTAAGAAGCATTTCTGATTCATATAATGATTTTTTACGCAAAACTAGCCTGGTTTTTAAAGTTGATTTTGAAGAAATTAGACTAATTTTATAGATATTAAAATAAATTATATTTTTTATTCATCCTATTATTTAATACTTATATTTGTAATAAGTATTTATACTTAGTTATATTTCAAAACATGATACAAGTTAGTCAGGCTTTAACAATCGTAGCTGAAAACAGTTCAGAGATGCCAACGCAGAAAATTCAAGTGAATAAGGCGTTGGGATATATTTTGGCCAAAACGGTGCATTCGCCAATTGCAATGCCGCCTTTTCGCCAATCTGCTATGGACGGCTACGCTTTTACGCACAGTAAAAGGCATCAGTATGATGTAATAAGCACGTCACAGGCCGGAGATCATGTAAATACCAAACTTGAATTCAACGAAGCGGTACGTATTTTTACAGGCGCTTTTGTGCCGGACGACGCAGATACTGTCGTTATGCAGGAACATGTGATGGCCAACGAAAAATCGATTTTGATTACCAATATGCCGGAACAATTTGCCAATGTACGCAGTAAAGGGGAGCAGATTCAGAAGGATGATGTTGTTTTTGAAGCAAATACTTTGATCACACCCGCTGCAATTGGATTTTTGACTTGTTTGGGAATTACGGAAATAAGCGTTTATAAAAAACCGAAAGTTGCCATTTTGGTTACCGGGAATGAACTGGTGAAACCCGGAAAGAAATTACCAAAAGGGAAAATATTCGAAAGTAATTCGGTAATGCTTCAGGCCGCGCTCCAGACCGTCGGAATTAAAAAAACAAAAGTTTATACGGTAAAAGACAAGCTGAAAGCTACTAAAAAAGCATTAAAAGAGATCTTGCCGCAATATGACATTGTATTAATTTCCGGCGGAATTTCAGTCGGCGATTATGATTTTGTAAAAGAGGCCTTACTGGCCAATGAAGTGGAAGAACTGTTTTACAAAATCAATCAGAGGCCGGGAAAACCAATGTTTTTTGGAAAGCGAAATGAAACTCTAGTGTTTGCATTGCCCGGAAATCCGGCTTCTTCACTCACTAATTTTTACGTTTATGTGTATCCTGCCATCCGAAATAAAATGGGTTTCTCTGAAATTCACCTTCCAAAATTAATTCGCAAATTAAATGCAGATATTCCCAACACAACCGGAAAAACCTTGTTTCTGAAAGCAATCTACGACGAAACGCACGTTGAGGTCCTGGGAGGGCAAAGCTCGGCAATGCTTAATTCTTTTGCCATTGCCAACAGCTTACTGATTGTTCCGAATGATGCGGAAATGCTTAAAAAAAACGAATTGGTGACTTTGTTGCCGATTGGGGGATTTTAGTGGGAAAGAGTATAGAGTATAGAGTATAGAGTATAGAGTATAGAGTATAGAGTATAGAGTATAGAGTTGGGAGCTATGAGTAAAGAGTAAAGAGTAAAGAAGATAGATTGTAGTCTATAAAGTGGGCAGATAACCTGAAACCTGAAACCTGAAACCTGAAACAAAATTAAACCAGAAACAACAACAAACAAAAACATACCTATGAATCTCCTTAGTTCTGAAAATATGGTCCTGTTTAGCTTCGCTTTAATCGTGATTGCGTTTTTGTATTCCAGTGTGGGGCATGGGGGAGCGTCGGGATATTTGGCCTTGATGACGATTTTTGCGTTTCCGGTGGCTATAATGAAACCATCTGCGTTGCTGTTGAATTTGTTTGTTTCGAGTATTTCATTTTTCTTTTATTATCGAATGAATTATTTCAGGCCTAAGCTGTTTTACCCTTTTGCAATTGCGTCGATACCGGCTGCATTTTTGGGTGGTTTTGTGACGCTGAACAATGCGGCTTATAAAATTATTCTCGGAATTGTATTGGTTTTTGCAGCGCTGAGGCTGTTCGGGATATTTAATTTTAAAGAAAAAGAAGCAGTTGCGATTAATATTCCTTTTGCATTGGTTATCGGATTTGCGATCGGATTATTATCCGGAATGTTAGGGATTGGAGGCGGAATCATCCTGAGTCCGATTTTATTGTTTTTGGGATGGGCAAACATCAAAGAGTCGGCAGCGATTTCAGGTTTATTCATATTTGTGAATTCATTTGCAGGGTTACTCGGGTTCTTTCTGGGAGGAAAAACAATTCCAACGGAAAGTTTTTACCTGGTTCCAATTGCTGTGATTGGGGGAGTTTTAGGCGGATTTTACGGAAGCGGCTATTTCTCCAATAAAACATTAAAATTTGTGTTGGGAACTGTAATATTAATTGCAAGCGTTAAGTTGATTTTTCCCTAAAGTATTTTAAAAATAAAATCCACAGAAAAAAGATCATTCAAATTAAAAAAGAAAAATCTGCCAAATCTGCGAGAGCAAAATAAGAGTCAAAAAAATAAGTAAGAAAAAAAATTGAATATAGAAAAACAAGCAAGATTGGTAAACCCCTGAAACAACAAAATCATGGAAACGCTAACAGTATTTATTCTTTGTGGAGGTAAAAGCACCAGAATGCAGTCCGAGAAAGGATTGGTTTTGTTTCAAAAGAAACCTTTCATTGAACATATTATTCAGGCGATTTTACCCATCACAGAAGAAATAAAACTGATTACGGCGACCAAGGAATACGAGTACCTGGCCTATCAGAAAATACCGGATATTATTTCGGATAAAGGGCCGTTGGGCGGCATTTACACCGCACTGACAGCTTCTGAAACCGAATTTAATCTGATTTTAAGCTGCGACATTCCGTTAATTTCAACCGAATTATTGACGGAATTAATTTCAAAACACAATACCGAAGCAGGCGTTACCGTTTTTGCTTCCGAAAGTAAGGTGCATCCGTTAATCGGAATTTATTCTAAAAAAGTGCTTCCTGTTATAAAAGAAGCTGTAGAAGCAGATGAGCTGAAAATGATGGACCTGATTGCTAAAATTCCGCATCAGATTATCCATATAGAAGAAAGTGAAAATTTTCATTTGAGCAATATTAATTCGATCGATGAATTAAATGACCTGAATATCAATTTAAGTTAAGTAGTATGAAAAACCTGAAAACACCAAAATTAACAGTTGTAGGCGCAGGTCCCGGCGATGTTGAATTAATTACACTTAAAGCAATCAAGGCGCTAAAGTCTGCCGATATAGTTTTGTACGACGCCCTGGTCAATGAAGAATTATTGCAATATGCCGAACAGGCCGAAATTGTTTTTGTTGGGAAACGTTTAGGTTGTCATGCCTATTCGCAGGATCAGATTAATGAATTGATCGTTTCGATGGCCAAGAGTCACGGACATGTAGTGCGTTTAAAGGGTGGGGATCCCTTTGTTTTCGGGAGGGGAAGTGAAGAAATAGAATATGCAGAAAAGTTTGGACTGGAAACAGCAGTTGTTCCGGGAATTTCGTCTGCTTTAGGGGTTCCGGCTTCGGTTGGAATTAGTCTGACACAACGTCTGATAGCCGAAAGTTTTTGGGTAATTACAGGGACGACATCCAATCATGAATTGTCGAAAGATATACATTTAGCCTCAAAATCAGCCGCTACAGTCGTAATTTTGATGGGCATGCATAAGTTAGATCAGATTATTTCGATCTATAAAGAAAACCGGACAGACGATTTACCCATTGCCATTATTCAAAACGGAACAAAAAATTCCGAACAAAAAGTAGTCGGAACCATGAGTTCAATTGCTAAATTAGTATCCGAAAAGAATATTTCTTCTCCGGCCATCATTGTGATCGGGGAAGTGGTGAAAAACAACTCCAAACTGACTTCCTGTTTTCAGGAACATTTTGAAGATGAATTTATTTTTCAGAATTTAAATTTAGAATAATGATCGAGATTAAATATTTTGGAGCTGTTGCCGAAAAGACCAGATGCACTTTCGAAAAAGTACTTTCTTCGGATATTTCACTGCAGGATTTATTGCAGGATTTAGAAGAGAAGTATCAATTGGATTCCCTGGCTTTCAGTGTTGCAGTCAATCAGAAGATAATTCCAAAAGCAACTGATTACAAATTGAAGACAAGCGATGTAGTTGCTTTGTTACCACCGTTTGCCGGAGGTTAAAAATAAATGGCATGAATGCATCAACGCGTTATAACAGACAAATGATTCTCCCGGAAATCGGAGAAAAAGGACAGGAGAAACTAGCCAAAGCCAAAGTTTTAGTCATTGGCGCCGGCGGTTTGGGAGCTGCTGTTCTCCCGTATCTGGCTGCCGCAGGAGTTGGTGAAATTGGTATTGCAGATCATGATGTGATTGAAATTTCAAACCTGCAAAGACAGGTCATCTACACCACAGCTGCAGTAGGAAAATATAAAGCGGATGAATCCAAGTTGATGTTAGAAGCACTAAACCCACTAGTGAAAGTCAATTCGATTGCAGAAAGGTTAGCAGCACACAATGCGATTTCGTTATTTGAAAATTATGATATTATAGTCGATGCAACAGATAGCCTTGCTGTAAAATACCTCATCAATGATGCCTGTCTGGTGACCAATAAACCAATGGTATATGGCTCTGTTTTTAGATTTGAAGGGCAGGTTTCGGTTTTCAATTATAAAAACGGACCCACTTACAGATGTCTCTTTCCCGAGGAAAACACCTTCGCGGAAAATTGCAATGACGCCGGAGTGGTTGGGGTTTCAGTTGGGATTATCGGTTTGTTACAAGCCGGTGAAGTCCTTAAAATGATTCTGGAAACAGGAGAAGTGTTAAGTGGTAAATTGCTGGTTTACTCTATTTTGAATAACGAACAGCAAAAATATGACTTCGAAAAAAACAATGATATCAGGATCGACAGCCTATCTTTTGAAGAAAAATATAAAATTGAAGAAGACAATAATGAAATTGAAGCCGAAAGGATTTTAAACCAGATTGATCTTGAAGATGTACTTTTTTTAGACGTTCGAAATCCGGACGAACTTCCGGAAATAAGAATGAAAAACAGTATTCTGATTCCCCTGACCGAATTAGAAAAAGAGCTTGAAAATTTAGATCCGGATAAAACCATTTATATTTTCTGCCAGTCCGGAATGAGAAGCAAATTGGCATTGGAAATCCTCCTGAAAAAGAACTTCAAAAAAGTAAAAAGTATCAAAGGAGGAGCTGTAGTTTTAAATCAATTATTAAAAAAAGAAAAAGCCTTAACATAAAAACAATTGACAATTAAAATGCACTGGTAAACAAAAAAAGTTAGTGCTAATTCGTGTAATTTGTGGCAAAAAAAAATCAATTAAATCAAGCCAATCTGTGGCAAAAAAATAAAAGGGCACAATTAAAATAATTAGATTTTGCGTTATTGAATAGAAATAATTCGTGATAATTCGTGCCATTCGTGGCAAAAAAAAATAAACAATGAGTAAAAATGTATTTCTAGAAGGGGCCATTTCTCCTGAATTTATTGCAGCATCTATCGCCAAACACCAATCGAAACACACGATCGGGGCGCACAATATTTTTCTGGGACAAGTCCGGGCAGATGTGATTCACGAGAATACCGTTGCAGCAATCGATTATTCTGCTTATACCGATATGGCAAATGAAGCCTTACACGTCATTCGGGAGAAAGCTTTCGCTAAATTCGATCTGACCTGCATGCACATTTATCACAGCTTGGGAGTTGTAAAAGCCGGAGAAATCTGTTTGTTTGTGTTCGTCTCGGCAACCAGGCGCAAACAGGTTTATGAAGCTACGGAAGCTATCGTAAACTGGATAAAAACAGATGTGCCGATTTTTGGTAAGGAAATTTTTGAAAACGGTGCTTTCACCTGGAAGCAAAATACCTAAAAAATGGTAGATATCACACATAAAATAAATACATTACGCGCTGCAACCGCAACTGCAATTGTAAAAGTAAGCAAACAGGAAACGATTGATGCTGTTGTAAATAACCTGGTTCCGAAAGGGAATGTGTTGGAAATGGCCAAAACGGCGGGTTTGTTTGCGGTAAAAAATACGCATTTGTCCATTCCGGATTGCCATCCGATTCCAATCGAATATACGTCTGTTGCTTATAAAATCGAGGAATTAAGCATTCATATTATTTTCGATGTCAAAACCGTTTACAAAACCGGAGTCGAGGTTGAAGCCATGCACGGCGCCTCTATCGTGGCGCTTACGATGTACGATATGCTGAAACCAATCGACAAGGAAATCGAAATTTCGACGATCAGATTAGTTCAGAAGGAAGGCGGGAAATCGTCTTTTAAAAATAAATTTCCAGGCGTGATCAAAGCCGCCGTTTTTGTGTGTTCCGATTCGGTTTTTACCGGTGATAAAGAAGATCGTTCCGGAAAAATCATCGTCGAAAAACTAACTTCCTACGGAGTAGAAACCGGACATTATGAAATCATTCCGGATGAAATTAATGTGATTCAGGAAAAAGTTAAAGCTTTCACGAAAGAACACCAGCTCGTTATTTTTACAGGAGGAACAGGTTTATCTCCAAGGGATGTAACACCGGAAGCGTTATCACCATTATTAGAGAGCAGGATTCCGGGTATCGAAGAAGCCATTCGAAATTACGGCCAGCAGCGTACGCCGTATGCGATGTTGTCACGAACGGTGGCAGGAACGTTAGGTAAAAGTGTAGTTTTGGCTGTACCTGGTTCCACCAACGGAGCAAGAGAATCCATGGATGCTGTTTTTCCGCATTTGCTGCATGTTTTTCATATTTTAAAAGGTAAAAATCATGATTCCCTCTAACACGATTTTAACGGATGATTTTGGGCGAAAACACAACTATCTGCGTATTTCGCTGTTGGAGAAATGCAATCTGCGTTGTACGTATTGCATGCCTGCCGACGGAATTGCCTTATCTCCAAAAGCCAGTTTAATGACTGCAGATGAGATTCTTGCCATTGCCCGAATCTTCGTCGAAAATGGTGTGGACAAAATCAGGTTAACAGGAGGAGAGCCGCTTTTACGAAAAGATTTCCCCGAAATTATTTCCAAATTAGCCACCTTGGGAACTGCAATTTCCATAACCACAAACGGAATCTTAATCGATCGGCATATGGCTGTTTTAAAGGAATTTAAAGTCAGCAACATCAATCTGAGCCTGGACACGCTGGTTTCTTCTAAATTTCATACTATAACGCTTCGAAATCAGTTTGAGAAGGTAATTGACAATCTGCATTTGCTGTTGAATAATGATTTTAAAGTAAAAGTAAATGTTGTTTTGATGAAAGGTTTTAATGAAAATGAAATTGCCGATTTTGTTCAGTTAACCAGGTTTTTACCGTTATCGGTTCGTTTTATTGAGTTTATGCCTTTTGCCGGAAACGAGTGGGACAGGAGTAAAATGGTTTCCCAAAGTGAAATTCTGTCAGAATTGGCGAAAGTCTTTTCTTCCGAAGAAATCCAGAAGCTGGAAGATGAAAAAAACTTTACAGCCAGAACCTTTAAAATAAAAGATTTTCAGGGCGATTTCGGAATCATAAGTTCTATCACCAATCCGTTTTGTGATGGCTGTAACAGGATTCGCCTGACGGCAAACGGAAAAATCAAGAATTGTCTTTTTTCGAACTCAGAAACAGATTTACTTACACCTTTAAGGAATGGTGAATTGATCACCAGCCTGATTTCGGAATCGATCAGGAATAAAAAGAAGGTAAGAGCAGGAATGGTAACCACTGAAGAAATGGATGATCCTTCACTTCATTTCGACAACCGCAGCATGATTGCAATTGGCGGCTAGTTCTTCGATTCCCGCGCGCTAACAAACAGGGCATAAAAAAAAGGTTCAACTTACTAAGTCAAACCTTT
This sequence comes from Flavobacterium cupreum, assembly GCF_003996965.1. GTDB lineage: Bacteria > Bacteroidota > Bacteroidia > Flavobacteriales > Flavobacteriaceae > Flavobacterium > Flavobacterium cupreum. The sequence goes on from NZ_QWDM01000007.1 coordinate 108,169, forward strand.
TTTGTTCATTATTTTTTCTTTTTAGCTTTTGCTTTTTTCTGAGACTTCGCTTTCTTTTTGGCTATTTTTTTAGCCTTCGCTTTATCCTTTGCTTTTTTAGCCTTTTCTTTTTTCTTAGCAGCAGCTTTTTGTTTTGCTTTTTTAGCTTTCTCTTTCTTTTTGTCTTTTTTAGCCTGATCTTTTTTCTTAGCTAATTTCTTTTTTTCCTTGTCCTTGTCTTTGTCTTTCACTTTTTTCTTCTTTTTATCTGTTGATTTATCTTTCTTAGTTTCTTCTTTTGAAGTTTTTTCAGTAGTTTTTTCTTCTTTTGATTCAATAACTTCTTGTATTACTTCAGGTTTTATGGTTGAAACCGGAGCGGTAACCTTTTTTGCCGGAGCTCTTCGAACTGTAGGCTTTGGTGTAGTGGCTGCTGCCGTTTTTGTCGTCGCTTTTGGCGTTGTAGTTGTTGTTGCAGCAGTTGTTGGTTTAGCCGGAACAGCTTTGCGAACGGGCGTTTTTGCTGGCGGTGTAGCTACGGGTTTTTTAGTTTCTGTAACGGGCTGAATATTTTCAGGTGTTGATGAATCGATTTTTTCAGGAGTAATTTCTTCGTTGTTGTTTTCCATATTAAAGTCCTTTTAGATGATAATAATTTCTAATGTAACTAAATTGTTAAGTGATCGTTAAGTAAAGATAATCATTATACAAGTCTTTCAATGTTAAGTTTTTTGATAAATTTTTAACTTAAGTATTTGGAATTAAACTATTTGACTTTTTGTCTAAAAATAAAAAGTAAAATCTCTTAACAATTCTACATGAAAAAATGGAGGAAATTGCTGTATAATTGTGAGTTATGAGTTATGAGTTGTGGGTTATGAGTTTTGCGTTATGGGTAGTGAGTTAGTCTTATGACTTATTAGTTTTAGGTTGTTGGTTGTGAAAAGTAAAGTTTGGAATTTGGAATTTAAAAATTGGAATTTACCAGGTGTATTATTAATTCCTGACAATTTCCAGAATTCTGAAGTTGCTTTTAGGGGATTCGCAAAGGGAGCAGCAGTATGTTTCGGGTAAATCGGTAAATAGTACGCCTTTCGGAATTCCCTGGCTTTCCTCTCCGAATTCTGATTTGTAAAGGGTTAAACATTCCTGGCACTGGTAAATGTCCAATTGTGGTTTTTCTTTTTTCTGTGGATTTTCTGTTGTTTCGGTAACGGAAGTCCCGAGTTCTTCGAAATATTTCCGGCTTAATTCGATTAAAATCGTCGGCAGTTCGAGCTTGTCAATATCCTGCGAATGCACTATATATTCGCGTGTATTGGGATCAAAATTCTTTGCAAACAATATATTATAAGTATCCCTGATTTTAATGGAAGCTAAGTCTTTTGGCAACTCATTTTTTTCGACTACGATCGAGGTAAAGTAATGTCCTTCGCGATTGTATTCTGACAAGCCAAAAGTCAGTCCGTAAGTGCTGATATCAAACTGATCGAGCGTACGAACCAGAAATGTTTTAAGATTTAGTGCCCATTCCATTGCCACAGGGAGATGCCAGTTCAGTTCTAACAGCGAATGACGTACATTGATTCCTTTTTTGCCTAAGAATTTTTCCCATTCTAATTTTCTATCCTTCGGAATTCCTTTAACAATAAAGGATTTCCAGGGCGTAATGCATATTTTCCCGATTTTGCAGTCAAAACACAAATCGCACATTTGTTTCAGGAAATCCAAATCGTATAAATTGTTACGCCAGTACAAGCCCAGCCAATACTGATCAATTCCCATTCTGTTCATTCCCTCGTAATACGGGAAAGGATAAAACGGAACATTCAGAGGTTGGTCAATCGTTCTGTTGTTTGTATCTAAAGCTTCGCTGACCAGACTAAAAATAAGGTCAATACCAATTGATTCTTCGGCTGTGATTTTTTCAATTTCGTAATAAAACCGGGCAATATCCCAACTGTAAATCAAAACCGGGTAGACTTCCATGCGTTCCCATTTGGGTAAGCGAATGTACAAATACCAATAATCTTCTTGTTCAGAGGCAATAAAATTAAGATGGCCCGTAAACAACGGTACCAATTGCTGTTTAGGGTCTGTAATGTTGACTTTTAGCTTGGGTTGTTCCTTGAACTGCTCTAAAATATACAAATACCGATTTCCTGTCAGCCAGCTGGTATTTCTGAAAATATCCGTTGAAACATACGAAGAAACGATATTGTTACCGCTTTTCTGGTCCGGAAATACAAAATGATGTTTGCCGGTTTTTTCTTTTTCTAAAGGTTTAATGCCTTTCGGGAAAATAATATCCTGTCTGGAACCAAAGGAAATGGATTCCAAACCCTGATCCATAGCCATGTGCACTACTTCTCTCAATTCTCCCGGGGATATTACGCCTCCTTTTACTATTAGTCTTGTTAGTTCCATTTTTTATTTTGTTTCAGGTTTTTTTTGTTTCAGGTTTTAGTCTCGATCTCGGTCTTAGTTTTCAGTCTCGCAGTATACTGTGACTGCAAACTGCGACTGCAAACTAAATACGGCATTTCGCCAATAGCTCCTTCACTTCTGTTTTACAGCTTCCGCAGCCTAATCCTGCGCCGGTGTTTTTACATAAATCGGTAAAATCGGTGACGCCGCTTTTTATGGTTTCTTCTATATTTCCGACGCCGACCTGACTGCAGGAACACACTAATTTCCCTAAGACCGGCCTGGCAGTTGAGCTTCCCCTGAGCAGTAAATTTCGTTTGTCGGACAATTCGATTTTGCTTTCAATCATCGTTTTGAATTCGGCAAACTCATTTTTATCCCCCATTAAAATAGAACCCACCAGCAAATCGTTTTTAACGATGCATTTTTTGTAATAGCGTTTCTTTAAATCGGTGAAAATAATTTCTTCGTACGAATCATCATTTTCCGGAATTTCAATAGCACCAATACTGCATAAATTGATGTCTTCCAGTTTTAAAATATTCATTAAAACGGAACCTTTGTAGTAGCTGCTGATATCGCCAGCCAGGAAGTTTGCCAGAACATCTGCCTGTTCTTCTGCAGCAGAAGTGATTCCGAATAGTTTATTTTCAAATTCGGCAATTTCCCCTATCGCAAAAATATCCGGATTTGAAGATTGCAAATACTGGTTTACTTTTACGCCACGTCCGCAGGAAAGTCCCGTTTCGCGTGCAATTTCAATATTGGGAATTGTTCCGATGGTGTAAACAATAGCGTTGGCGGTTATAATTTTGCCACTTTTTAATGCAATTTCAAGTTCGTTGCCACGGTCGGTTTCAAAAACAGTACTTACTTCATTATCAAAATAAATCTGAATGTCACGAAGCTGTACTTCTTCGGCCAGTAATTTGCTTGAAATCCGGTCTAACTGGCGTTCCATCAATCGTGAAGCTCTCTGTATAATAGTAATTTTTACTTTTTTATGCTTTAAGGCCGCCGCTAATTCCAAACCGAGTAAACCACCGCCAATAATAACGACATGCTGTTCGTCAGCTGGCAGTCCGGTGTTGTCCAGATACGTTTTTAATCGGTCGGCGTCTTCCTTCCTTCTTATGGTAAAACGGCCCGGAAGATGTAACTGTGCATTTTCGGGAACGAAAGGGCGGCTTCCCGTCGCAAGAATAAGCGAGTCGAAATGGTGCAGGTTTCCGTAGTTGTCCAGAATTGTTTTTTCGGCGGAATTTATTTTGTCAATCGCAACACCGGCTTTCATGGTGATGTTGAGTTTTTGCAGTGCAACGCCATCTTTTACTTTTAGCAACTGCTCCCACGAAAATTCTCCGGTCATGTATTCCGGAAGTAGGACACGATTGTAAAACGGATTTATTTCATTGGAAAAAACAATAATTTCATCGGTTGTATTGAATTCGCGATAGTTCTGAATGAAACGAAAAGACGCAGCTCCCGCACCCACAATCGCAATTTTCTGAAAGGGTTTTACATATTTGCTGATAGCAACAGTCGTATATTTAAAATCAGGTTCCTTAGAAACCGGATCGACCACGGTATTGGTTAAATTATTGGTTCTGTTCAGATCATTTTCAAGCTGTTTTCCCCAGTGCATGGGCAGAAAAACAACCTTTTCCCGAATCGAATCGGTGACTTTTGTTTTGACACGAACTTCACCGTTTTTACTGGATACCATTACGATATCACCATTTTTAATATCATTCTTAAAAGCATCAATCGGATTAATTTCCAATACCGGACTCGGTGTATGCGTCAGTAAACGCGATACTTTTCCGGTTTTGGTCATCGTATGCCACTGATCGCGGACTCTTCCCGTGGTCAGGATAAAAGGGAATTGCGCATTGGGCTGTTCCGAAGTATTTTCAATAGCGGTTGGCAGATTGAAAATTGCTTTTTGTGAGGGGGTATAAAACTTTTTATCGGTAAAAAGACGTGGCGTTCCGGGATGTCCGTAATCCGGAACAGGCCATTGAAAAGTGCCTTCGGTTTTTAAGCGATGGTAGTTTAGGAATGAAATATCAATATTGGTGTTTTTGGTAAGGGCACAATGTTCCTTATAAATTTCTTCGGCACTGTTGAAATTGAATCCGTGGAAATTCATTTTTTTAGCAAAACGAATTAAAATTTCAATATCCGGAAGTGCTTCACCCGGTGCGTTGATTCCTTTTGGCAAATAGGAGATACGACGCTCCGAATTGGTCATCGTTCCTTCTTTTTCCAGCCAGCCTGCAGCGGGAAGCAGTAAATCGGCAAATTTGGCGGTATCGGCCTTATGTGAAATATCCTGAACCACCACAAATTTGGCCTTCTGAAGCGCTTTTTCGATACGACGCGAATCCGGTAAACTGACTAAGGGATTGGTGCAGATGATCCAGACGGCTTTCATTTTGCCTGATTCCAACGCCTCAAACATTTCTGTTGCCGTTAAGCCCGGTCGGTCTGAAATCGAATCCACGCCCCAGAAATCAGCAACTTCTTTGCGATGCTCCGGATTGGCAATGTCTTTGTGTGCGGCCAGTAGGGTAGCCATGCCGCCTGCTTCGCGTCCGCCCATCGCATTGGGTTGGCCTGTCAGCGAAAATGGCCCTGATCCGGGTTTTCCTATTTGTCCCGTCAATAACGATAAATTGAGCAGTGCCGTGTTTTTATCTACCCCGACAGCGCTCTGATTAAGTCCCATTGCCCAAAGCGAGATAAAGCCCTTTGCTTTTCCGATGATGTCAGCGGCAAGTTTGATGTCGCTCACCGAAATGCCGCAAAGTTTGGAGGCTTTTTCCAGAGAAGTACTTAAAACCAATTCTTTATAGGCTTTGAAATTTTCAGCATTGTTTTTTACAAAGTCATGATCGACATGCCCTTTTTCGATGATGCGTTTGGCGATGGCATGGTATAAAATGATGTCAGATCCGGGAATAATCTGCAAATGCAAATCGGCGAAAGCGGCAGTATCGGTTCGTCTCGGATCAATAACAATGATTTTTATTTTCGGATTTTTCTCTTTGTGTTTTTCGATTCTTCGAAACAAAATAGGATGGCACCAGGCCGGATTGGCACCTGTAATCAGGAAAGTATCGGCCAGTTCAATATCATCATAAGCAATCGGTACGGAATCTTCTCCAAAGGTTTTTTTATAACCTACCACTGCAGAACTCATGCAGAGTCTGGAGTTGGTATCGATATTATTGGTTTTCAGAAAACCTTTTACGAGTTTATTGACCAGGTAATATTCTTCGGTTAAACACTGGCCGGAGATATAAAAACCAACGCTGTCCGGTCCGTGTTTTTTTATAAGCGACGAAAAAACTGCTGCAGCGCGGTCAAGCGCAGTGTCCCAGCTCACGCGTTCGAGCGGATACGATTTGCTGCCGCGCATTTCCGGATATAAAATCCGGTCTGAAGTATCGTTTACTACATAATGCAGATTCATTCCTTTCGAACATAACATTCCTTTGTTGACGGGATGCTCTTTATCGCCCGTGACCATTACGCCATTTTTAGCCTCGTTGGTCACGATAATACCGCAGCCAACGCCACAATACGAACAGGTAGTTTTGATTTCGGTATTTTGCATTAGAATTCGTTTTTGAATACTGGTAAATGAATTTCTTTATCTAAGATGATTCACGTATAATGATGTAGACAAAAATAAGTATTTTTACGTATAAATACGTATTTTGTGAGTTTAATTTTTAAATTTTACGACAAAAAAATCTCCTTTGTCCTAACAAAGGAGATTTAATAATCCGGATGTATTTTTATATTTTATTTCGTAAAAGTAAAGATTCAGGATTTACAGAAAATCTTAACCTACAAGTTTTGTTATTCCGCTATTGATATCAATTTCGGCAAAATTGTGTTTTCCCATCACGATAAGTAGTTTGTTGGAATCATTATATCCTACATATCTTATTTGAGGTTCTCCGCGTTTTGGTGTTCCACAAACAGAAATTACATTGGTCTGCCATTTCAATTTGTTGCTTTTGTAAGCAGATATGGTTTGTAAGTCATTTTCAACATAGTAAATAATGTTGTTTTTTTTAATTCCTCTTTTCTGTGTTTTTGCAAAATTTATTTCTGAGCCTTTTGAAATTAAGGCATCGTTGTATTTTTGAGGAATACCAGGTTGAGTTACAATAAAAGTAAGCATGGAAAATTTTAAAAATTGTTTCATAGGATAGAATTGGGGGTTCATAATCGCTTCAAATATAACTAATTAAATCAAATAACAATTTTTTAGGCAAGTAAAAAAAATACCCTTTTCAAAAAATATGAAAAGGGTAAAATAGATGTGTTAATTTTGAAGAAAAACTATTTTTTCCAGGTAAAAATTCTGGGATTTACAGAAATCATCAACCAGGCCCAATTGTTGGTATGACTGGCGTCCCCGGTTTTTAAGTACTCTAAAGTCTTAGAACCGAACATTTGTGAATATCCTCCTGTTAATGTAATTTCTTTTTTGAAATTAAAGCCGACACTAAAGTCAATTTCAGTTCCTAAGTAAGAATCAAGTTTTTCTACAGGCGTAATTACGTCAGCAGCAGCTAAGAATATGTGTGGCATCAAAGCAAATTGCCATTTGTTTACATTGTAATTTAGTTTTAGAAAGGCATCCTGTAAACCCACACTGTTTAAATGGCCTCCGCCTACATAAAAATAATCCATGTAGCCATTAAAACCATGGTTCGTTCCAAAAATCGGATTAAAAGATTTAATCACAGTGCTTCCGTCCGTAGTGTTTTTTCCGGATAAGAATTCATATCCTACACCAGCTTTAAACGACTGGGTTATATTGTAACCGAAATTTGCAGCGGCATTCCACGCACTTACTTGTCGGTCTGTACTTTTTCCGGTTTGTCCGTACACCCAAAGATTAGCATCTATTTTGTCCGTTTTATAAGTTAAATAGGGTCCGAAAGTTTGTTTGTAATCAACGAGTAGTTTTTTATCAATATTGGCATATTCATATCCTGTATTCAATGCTAGAAAACTAAATCCTAATTTATCTAAATTAGCATGGTACCAGGCGTATTGTAGGGCTTTATAATTTGCGACAGTATACGGAGTCTGAAAAGTGTTCTCTGCATCAGAATTATAAGCACCCCCAAAATCCAGTTGTTGTTTTTCAGTATGAAAAGAAAACGTTAAGGCATCATGGCTTTGTGCCTGCTGCCCCCAGTCCTGTTCACCTAAAATACGCTGATTGTCGTAGGAAAGGACCTGACGCCCCATTCTGGCACTCCATTTTTCTGTTAAATCATATTGCGCCCATGCTTCGAAGACAGCAATACCATTTTTATCAGCGGTTGCAGTAGTGGCAACATCTCCCCAGGTTCTGGTATTTTGTAAAGTCAGTTTTACCGTAAACTGATCTTGTTTATAATTAAAATTTAATCGGGAACGCTGTGAAATTTGTGAGGTACCTTCCTGTCCTTCAGGCAAAAGTGTTTTATATCCGTTTCTATATTCAAAACGCGGCCTTATCTGTAAATTTACATCTAATTCCTGAGCCTGAACTTCGAAGCCTGTTACTGCCAGTAATAAAATAATTAATTTTAGTTTTTTCATGAGTATTTTGTTTAATTCTGCGGCAAATTTAGAAGTTTAAATGATTTTTTACGGATAAAAATTACAAGTTTTTACTTTTTGTTGTACTTATTGTCTGTCAATCACCTTTGCTAAAACAGGTTGTTTTTCATTCATAATTTTAGTGATGGTATAATGCATCCAGATCAGGCAAATCGCTGAAAAAATTAAGATAAAAATCCATGAACTGGACCAGATTCCGGTTGCAGTCAGTAAGTATCCGAAAATTATGGGACCGAAGAAACCGCCCAATCCACCAATCATGCCTACCATACCGCCCACAACACCGACTTCCGTAGGGAAATATTCGGGGATATGTTTGTATACGGCTGCCTTTCCGATTCCCCATGATATTCCGATTAGGATGACCAGCACGAGGAAAACCCACATATTGGCATCAAACTTAATGACGGTGATTCCTTTGGCCAGCAGTTCTTTTTTCTTAACGGTTTGATTTTGCGCTACAACAACTTGTTGCCAGGAGGTGCTGGTTGGGAAAATTGAATTTTCAGCACCGTTTTCTTTTTGCTGGGCAACTGGAAATTCAGTTTCGCCAATCTTAATTTTTTCTTTGGAAACAGCGGTAACAGTTCCTTTTTTAGTTGCCAGAACGCCGGGTCCCGTAGTTGTAATTTCCATTTTCGGAATCATCAGTAAAGCGCTTAAAATAACAGAAGAACTTAAAACCCAGTACATGACTTTTCGTGCGCCGAATTTATCCGATAAATAACCTCCGAATGCTCTGATAACACCGGAAGGCAAACTGAAAAGCGTTGCAAATAAACCGCCCATTACTAAACTGGTCTGATATACGTTCATGAAATTGGGCAGCAGCCACTGGGAGTACGCTACAAAACAGCCGAAGACTAAGAAATAGTAAGCTCCGAATCGCCAGACACGGGCACTTTTTAAAGACTGCAGCATTTGGGAAACCGTTTTGGTTTGGTTTTCTATTTTTTTGTTTTTGGCGAAAATTAAAAAGGCTGCTCCAATGACAAGAAGTGAAACAGCATAAATTACAGGAAGTATTTTCCAGCCATTTTGTGGATCTTCTATCGAGAAGTGATTCAATAAGGAAGGCGCTAAAAAAGTCGTTATGGCGGCACCCGCATTTCCCATTCCGAAAATGCCTAAGGCGCGTCCCTGCCATTCTTTCGGGTACCAGATAGAAGTATATCCAATTCCGACCGCAAAGCTGGTACCGACCATTCCGAAAAAGAAACTAAGTAAGGCAAACATAAAAAAACTATCGGCCAGGGGAAGCAAAAACAGCGGAATGGAGCAGAGGAGGAGCAATAGCGAGAAAACATATTTCCCGCCATATTTATCGGTCAGGATTCCAATGGGCAAACGCATGATGGAACCGGTCAGGATCGGAATGCCAAGCAACCATCCGACCTGTACAACGCTCCAGTGGAAAATACCGTTATCGACCAAAAAAGTCACCAATACGCCATTTAAGGTCCAGCATGCAAAACATACTGTGAAGGCCAAAGTATTCAGAAATAGAATCTTGTGTGATTGTGATAAAGGGTTTGTGTTTTTCATAGTACTCAGATTTGTTTTATCAAATATAAGTACTGTATAAGTATTAATACGTATTTTTAATTAAGTATTTTTATCTAATTCGATAGATTTGCCAACATCCTAAAATTGATTCCGTATTTTGTTAAAACACTATTTTTAAAAGGAGATTTTTAACTTTTAAACAGAATTACAGAAGTGAATATTCCGTTGCTTTATTCGAAAGTTCCATTAAATTCTTCACTTTCAGCTTTTTCATCAAATTAAAGCGATGCACTTCGGCGGTACGTTTGCTAATATCAAGGGCTTCAGCGATTTCTTTATTTCCTTTTCCGGATAATAATAGTGTCAGGATTTCTTTCTCCCTTTTAGTAATCATCATTTCTTCGCCTATCGTTTGCTTCGGTTCTAAGGAATTCGAGGCGTTTGTCAACTGATTGATCAGGATAGAAGAAATATCCCCGCTAAAATATTTTCCGCCTAAGGCTACGGTATGTAAGGCTTTTAAGAATTCTTCCTTGCTTGAACCTTTCAGTAAATAACCGTCGGCTCCGGCTTTGATCGATTTTAATACGTATTCTTCGGATTCGTGCATAGAAAGCATGATAATTTTGAGATTGTTATTATCATTTCTAAGTTTTTCTACTACTTCTATCCCCGTCAGCTGAGGCATACGAATATCTACTATAAGTAAGTCGGGTTTAGCAGCAGCCACTACTTCAAGAGCATCAGCTCCGTCAATAGCTTCTCCCACAACCTCAATGTTTGCTTCGTTTTCCAGTAAAGATTTTATTCCATCTCGTACAAATACATGATCATCTGCAAGAACTACCCGAATTATATTGCTCATCTTTTACTTAATTTTGATTCTGAATGTTTACGTATTTTCATCTAAAGAAGATGCTAAGATACGTAATTTTTGAATTGGAAAATTTGATAATTTGATAATGAGATAATGTGCTAATTAGAAAATTAGATAATTAGATAATGGGATCATTGGAGGATTGGAAATGATTAAATGAAAATCTAAAAAAAAAATCAATCAATTCGACATTATAAAATTGCATACCTAAAAAATGACCGACACCTAAAACAGCTAATCATCACATCATCTAATTGTCAAATTATCTAATTATCTAATTGTTAAATCGGTATATTAAAAGTAATCCTGGTCCCTTCGCCCGGAATAGATTTGATAAAAACGCGTCCGTTAATATATTGGACCCTTTCTTTCATAAATAACAACCCCATTCCGGACTGGCTGTTTCGTTTCTTGTCAACCGCTGTAATGTCAAAACCTTTTCCGTTATCATCCACAATAACACTGAGTAAAGTCTGGCTGTGGGAAAGCTGCACAATAATATGGGATGATTCGGCATATTTTATGGCGTTGTTGATGGCTTCCTGCGTCAGACGGTAAATATTGATCTCTATTAACGAATCCAAACGCTGGTTGAAATCCGTTTTGTTATAAAAAAGAATTTCTTTTCCGGTTAGTTTTGAAAGTTCCTGTGTCAGTTTAGAAAGGGATGAAACAATACCGTGATCACTTAATTCGGGAGGCATTAAATTGAAAGTTGCCGTGCGTACCCCTTTGATGATGTCGAGTGATAGTTTTTTTAAATATTCAATTTTTTGGGCCGATTTTTCCTTATCGTCCAGATTGATGCTTTCTAAACTAAATTTCAGGCCAGTAAGCATCTGTCCAATCCCGTCATGAATTTCTTTGGCAATCCGGTTTTGTTCGTTCTCCTGGTTTTCGACAATTCTGCTGGAGATAATCTTTTGCTGGTTGATTTTTTCGGTGCTGTTTTCAATATTCAGGCGTTCCACTTCACGCTGTGCTTTTTTGCGTTCCGTAATATTAAAACAAATGATTAAAAGTTCAGATTCCTCTTTTTTGATGGTCACGGGAACCATAGATAAATCCAGCCAGATATTTTGTCCTTCTTTATTGATGATATTAATTTCGCCCTGCCAGCCGCTGCGCTGTTTCTCAAAAATAAGACGGTCCATGTTAAGCTGTTCCTTTTCATCTGTGGTTAAAACCTGGGAAAACGTTTTGTGCGAAGAGAAACGGGTGTAGTTTAAAAGCTTGGCAAATTTTTCCCCAATATGAATAATCGAGCCATCCGGTGCTATACGGCAATACAAAAGGGTATTTTCCATGGCATAATTCAGTGACTTTAATTCTTTGACCGAGTTTTCTTTGATCTCACTAATGATTTCGGTATCGTATGCGAGTTTTAAGGCTTTCTTTTCAGAAGTTAAAAGCTTGGCAATGAGTTTTTCGATTTTTTTATTGGTCGGTCTAAAGATGAAGAAAAATTCCATCAGCAGCACAAATAGCGTAAAGGCGAAAATCCAGTATTCTATTTTGCGTTGTTCGGTTACTTTTTCGTGCGCTTCAAGATCGTACTGGCTTACGATTTGGTTCATTTTCGAAAGAAAAGCACCTTCGTTCTTCAGGATATCCTGAACGAGTTTCTGATTATGGGCCGGATTCTGTTTGTTTTTTAAATTTAGAAGAAACAAATCGGTATCCTCAGCAATACTGCTAAAAATCGGATTGATGTCGGAGTATAAGTTACTAAGGGTTTCGCTTTTTTCTTTTGGAAAAGCCAGGCTGTCGCTCCCGTTTTCGAGTGCATTTTGAGTTGTTTTCCAAAGTTCCAAAACACTTTTTAAATGCGAAATTTGTTTGGCAGGTACTGTGTCGGAAACATAATGTAAAATCAATATCTCTTTGACAATTTTCTGGCTGAGCATTCTTTGCTTTCCGGAAATATTGATGATTTTAGAATCACTGAGCTGCTGTTTTAAGTTGTACTGCACTAAAACCTGACTTAAAATAATGGTTATGGCAATAGTCCAAAGTGCAAAAAAATACAGACGGCGTAAATTTTTGAAGGTAATTTTATCCGCTGCTTCCTGATTGCTTTTTTTCATAAAAAATAAGTTACAACCCTAAAGACGCTTTTATTAAGTTTAGGTTTTCTTCAGAATAATTGATTTTCAGGGCTTCCTGATGTCCTTTGTCAGACATTTTATCCCATGTTTTTTTGATGATATTTTTGAGTTTCTCTTCATCGTGTTTGTGTACAAACGGATCAAGGTAATATTCTAAAAATACCAGACAGATGATATCTTCCAGTAATTGTGTTTCGGCATCTTTTTTAAGTAATTTTTTTTCAATCAAAAAAGAAACACGATCAATAAAATCCTGATCGTAACCCGCTTTTTCTAAAATTCCGGCTGTAGTTTTAGCATGAAATTTTTTCAGGTCTTCTCTCCATCTCAAATAACCCACACGATCCATTGGGTAGGATTCGCGTGCAACTTTCCATCGGCAGATATGCTGCGCTTTTGAAGCAATCTGAATTTCTTCGGAGGCTTCAGGTTCAAACTGCATCAGCCTTTCGTACATCCTGTTGGAATACAGTAATTCTTTCGGATATTCGGTATCCTGATCGGATTCGATGTTAGGATCCTGAGCATTTTCGGCATCAATCCACTCGCTTGCTTTTTGAAAAGGTGTGTTCATTTTTTTGGTTAAATAATAGATTTCAAAGATACAGAATTAACTTGTTCGCGTAAATGTTTTGAAAATGTACTTTTATTGAAATTAGGAGCTGTGTTTTTTCCCGCAGATTTTGCAGATCAGGCAGATTACTTATAGCTTCCTTAAAAAAATCTGCAAAATCTGCAAAATCTGCAAAATCTGCGGGAAACAAAAGAATATTGAGTTGAAAATAATCAATCTGTAAAACCAACAAACACTTCGTTTTCAATTACTTTAACAGGATAGGTGGCAATTTTAAAATCGTCTCCGTTTAAGTTGGAACCATCTACGAGGGAAAACGTTTTTTTATGCATCGGACAGGCAATTTTCGGGATATCATCTGCGGATCCTGTCATGCCTCTGGCCAAAACCATTTCCATTTTATGCGGGCAGGCATTCTGGCAGGCATACCATTCGTTACGTCGGGCGAAATTGAAAATGGCAATTTGTTTGTTTTTGTATTTAATGCAGCCGCCGCGATTGGTTGGAAAGTCATCTACTGTACCCACTTTAAACCAGGTCGTTGCATCCTTTAACTGTACGGTTTGGTATTGATTTAAGATTTCTTCCATTGGAATATTTTTTAAGTTCCTGTTTCTTAGCCCTCTTTTTACAATCATAAAGCTGATGGCGCAGTAAAAAGAGGGTAAGAAGGACAGCAAACGTTTTTGATTTTTTTCTTTTTTTTTGGAGCTTTTACGACCAGGATTTTGGCATTTTCTGATCTCTTAACGGAACAAAAACAACATTGTCGTCTTTCTCTTCAGAGTTCACAAAATGGTTGAAACGTTTTAATAATCTTGGTTTTTCGAGAACTTGTTTCCATTCGCATTCAAAAGTATTCACCAGGGTTTGCATTTCAGCTTCAAGAGTTTCGCAGATTCCCAGGCTGTCTTCGATTATTACTTCTTTCAGATAATCCAAACCTCCGTCGAGTTTTTCAAGCCAGGTGGCAGTTCGGACCAGCGGACCAGCGGTGCGGATGTAATACATTAGAAAGCGGTCCAGGTATTTAATGACAGTTTCCTTACTGATTTGTTCTGCCAGTAAAACGGCATGTTTTGGGTTTGCACCGCCATTTCCTGCGATGTATAAATTCCAGCCCCCTTCAACAGCGATTAACCCGAAATCTTTTCCACGCGCTTCGGCACATTCGCGAATACAGGCTGAAACTCCGCCTTTGAGTTTATGAGGAGAACGGATTCCCTTGTATCGGTTTTCCAGTTCAATGGCAAATCCGGCACTGTCATCCATTCCGTAACGGCACCAGGCATTTCCGACGCAGCTTTTTACGGCACGAAGTGATTTTCCATAGGCATGGCCGCTTTCAAAACCGTTATCAATTAAAATTTTCCAGATTTTTGGCAAGTCACTCAGGTGTGCTCCGAATAAATCAACACGCTGGGCGCCCGTTATTTTGGTGTATAAATCAAATTGTCTGGCCACTTCGCCGATTACGATTAATTTCTCGGCAGTAATTTCACCACCGGCCACTCTTGGCACCACAGAATAGGTTCCGTTGCGCTGAATATTGGCCAGAAACCTGTCGTTTGTATCCTGGGTTGTGACATGTTTATTGGCTGTATCATTGTAAATGCTGGAAAAGATTGAAGCAATAACAGGCTTGCAGACTTCACATCCGTCACCTGAACCATGATGGTCGATAACGTCATAAAAATTTTCATATTTATTGATTTTTACCAGATCGAATAATTCCTGACGCGTATAATTGAAATGTTCACAAATAACATCTTTGACTTCTTTGCCTAACGATTTTTGCGTTGCTTTTACCAGATCCGAAACCATAGGTTTACAGCCCCCGCAGCCAGTTGTGGCTTTGGTTTGTTTGACGACATCTGAAAAACCGGAACAGCTTTCGTCCAGAATTTTGCAGCAGATCGCTCCTTTGGTCACATTTTCGCAGGAACAGATTACGGCGGTATCCGGCAAATCCATTACGCTTCCAATAGAAGAGCCTTCCGCACCATCACGGGAACCTAAAATCAGGTCCTCCGGATTTTTGGGTAAAGCCATTGCATTGCTGAAAATCTGAAAAAGAGAATTATAATCGCTGGAATCTCCTACCAGAATTCCGCCCAGCAGGGTTTTGGAATCTTTAGTAACATTTATTCTTTTGTACACACCGCTTAGTTTGTTTTCATAAATAATGGCGGTAACATTTTCATTTTCTATAAAAGGATCACCGAAACTTGCCACTTCCACACCAATTAATTTCAATTGTGTAGACATGTCGATGATTTCTCTCATGGTTTTAGAACCTTTTAGGATCTGTTCGGCAGCCACATCGGCCATTTCGTAACCCGGAGCTACAAGGCCGTAAATGTTTTGATTGTAAAGTGCCGCTTCGCCAATCGCATAAATAGAAGGATCTGAGGTCTGCATCTGATTGTTTACCACAATTCCGCCTCGCAAACCAACTTCAAGCCCTGACACCCTGGCCAATTCGTCACGCGGTTTAATTCCGGCTGAAATAACCAGCATGTCCACTTTCAACAATTCATCATCGGCAAACATCATTCCTGTTATACATTCTTTCCCGTCAATGTATTGGGTACTTTTATTAAGATGAATTCCGATGTTAAGTTCTTCGATTTTAGACTGGAGCATGTCACTGGCACCTTTATCCAGCTGTCTTGGCATTAATCTCGGTGCAAATTCAACCACATGTGGGTTCAGGCCTAAATCTCTCACCGCTTTTGCTGCTTCAAGACCTAATAACCCGCCACCCAAAACCGCAGCTTCTGTTGCCCCTTTTAGTTTTATTTTTTTGGCATACGCCATGATCGCATCCAGATCTTCGATGGTGCGATATACAAATACACCTTCTTTTTCTACGCCGTCAATAGGAGGAACAAAAGCAGAAGATCCGGTGGCCAGCACTAAGTAGTCGTACTGATGTGTTTTTTCTAAGTGTGTATGTATGGTTTTATCTTCCCGGTTAATATCTGTAATGAGTTCGGAAGTGTTTAAAGTAATATTGTTTTCTAAGTACCATTCGCTGGTGGATAGCGATAAGTCATCTGCGGTTTTTCCTCCGAAATATTCGCTTAAATGAACTCTGTCATAAGCACGCCTTGGTTCTTCACCAAATACGGTAATCTGATACTTTTCCTGTCCTGATTTTGCAATGAATTTTTCGCAAAACTTGTAACCCACCATTCCGTTTCCAACTACTATTACTTTAATCATCACTTCTTTAATTAAGTATTACTGAGCAAATATAAGTATTTATACTTATAAAAATACGTAAAATATTTATTTTTTAAGTATTTAAAAAAATCATATATTACGTATTTTGACGTAATCTTTTACGTAGTGCGGATTTTGTGCAAATTTAACTGGGAGTATTTTTATAAATTTGAAAAGATTCTAAATAATAATTTCAAAAAAATGTTGTAAATTCATAAGAATTTTACAGCTGTTTTAGCAGAATAAAATAGTCTTAACATAAATGCTATGAAAAAATCACTTTTAATATTGCTATTACTTTCATTGATAACAGGTTGTAAACCAACAGCCGGTAAAATTTCAGAGACAAAAGAAACCACTTCTGAATATGGAACTCAGGAAGATCAAATGAAATATTACTTTACAGGAACCGGAAACGAACCTTTCTGGGGAATAAAAATGGGAAGGGAAAATATCGAATTTACATCTTTAATTACAGGGAAAGAGAAATTGATTTTTCCTGCAGGGGAAGCCATAAAAGCGATGGATGCCAATATAAAAATGTATAAAGTGGCTAATGAAACAGCAACGGCAACCATTTCGATTCAGCAGCTGGAATGCCAGAATTCGATGTCGGGAGTCATTTCTCCATTGAAATTAAAAATAATGCGGAACTTACTTTTACAAAATTAGAGGGCTGCGGCAATTACAATACTGACTATCGCCTTCATGATATCTGGGTTCTGGAAGAACTAAACGGATTCAAAGTTTTTGTAACTGATTTTCAAAAGGAATTGCCAAGAATCGAAATCAATTCCTCAGAAAATAAATTTATGGGTTACGGAGGGTGTAATGCGATCAGTGGCAGTATTTTTTATGAAAAAGACCTGTTGCGATTTTCAAAAGTAATTTCGACGATGATGGCCTGCGCGCCCGGAAATAAAGAAAGCGAATTTACCAAGGCGCTGCAAAGTACCACTACCTATTCTATCGAAAATCTGAGATTGACACTTTCTAATCCTTCCGGAAAACTTCTCGTTTTCAGGAAGGTTGATTAGCTTTTTTTTGTTTTCACAAGCAAAGAAAAAAGAAAAATCCGTGTCATCCATTTAAATCCGTAAAACCCGTGTACAAAGAATCAGGTATTATTCTAACAATTCCTTAGAATCTTCTTCTTTATCGTCTTCAATAAAATCCAGTTCTAAAGCCCTTACGGTCTGAACGGCGTTTCCGGCGATACCGCGAATCGAACCGTACATTCCTAACGTATTATGGACTACCTTCTCGATTTGTTTTTCGCGTTGTTTCCAGATCCGCTGCATGGCTCTTTTTTCGGAATCGAGGTCACTTTGCATTTGCGTAAAACCTTCCACAATTCCCTCTACCTGCAAACGGAATTCGTTGCTGGTTAAAAAATCATACAACATCGACATTTTATCGCCTTTGTTTTCCTGTGCCTGAACCGCCTGACTCACTTGTATCAAAGATTGACGCAAAACGGCACTTAGACCTTTAAATTCTTCGTACGTACAAATCCAGATGCCGTCACGCATTCCCATTCGGTCCATTCCTGCCGGCATCACTTCGGTCACCAGCACACCAATATTAGCCCTTTTGGTCCGGATATCATTTTTGAATTTCTCAATCCATGCGGGTTGGAAGGCTTTGGTACGCTTGCTTTCGTAATAGATAGAACCGCAATTTTGCAGCTCGCGGGTATTGACAATCTGAAGGCAGTCGGCCCCGTTGGCGCCTTTTTTAACTTCGTCTATACTGTCCAAAGGGAAATTATTGGCCAGCCATTCCTCAATCGCTAATTCCATTACTTCACCCTGCAACTGCATGGAACCTTGTTCCTGCTTGCGTTTCATTTCCTCAATCAGTTTCTTTTGATCGTCTGATTGCTTTTGGTATTCTTTTATTTTGAGTTCGTTTTTCTCCTCTTCCTGTTTTCTTATTTTATCTCTTTCTAAAACCAAAGTAGCATTAAGCTGTTTTTGTGCTTCGGCTTCGATGGCTTCTTTCATTTCCAGTTTTTCGCGCTGCAATTTGGCAATTTCACCTGTCATTTTATTTAATTCGCGAAGTTTTTCCGATTTCTCCGAAAGTTCCTTTTCCATGGCGAGTAAGCGATCTTTGTTTTCTTCGTCCAGTTTGGTTTTTAGTTTTTCGGTGATTTCTTTTTCGGCTACTTTTTTCTCACGGTCCAGACGTTCTGCAAAAAGTTCGTTTTCCTGTTTCTTTTTGGCTTCAAATTCCAATTTGGCTTTTTCGAATTGCTCATTTTTAAGCTCCATTTCTCTCGATTGGGCGTTGGCCTTTTGCTGGAATTCCTTACGGATACTGTCTTCTAACTGATGTTTCAGTATGTCATTTACATCGATAGTCGTTCCGCAGTTTGGACACTGAATTGAAGATTGCTCCGCCATTTTTGTTGAATTTATTTAGGTATTATAATAATCTGCTAAGGTATTTAAAAGTTCATTCTTTTTAAGTGATTTCAATGTGATAAATTGTAACTTTTTTGCCACGAATTTCACAAATTTTCACGAATTGTTTTTGTGCTTATTTTTCAAATTTTAGTTTTAAAAAGTGCAATTTAAATGTTTTGTAATAGTAAATTTTACGGATTTCCATATTAAAATTAATTTGTGAAAATTTGTGAAATTCGTGGCTAACTTTTTCATTTCTTCGGAAAATTCAATAAAAAATTAATTGCTGATTTTGTGATTTCCGACTCGTCTCCTTTTGAGGTAATCAGGGAAACATCGGTAAACAGATTGACTTTTTTCAATTCGATAAAACCGATTTCGGGGTCAGAATTGTTTCGTGCAATATTAGATGGGACAATCGAAATTCCCAAACCATTTTTAACCAGCTGTACAATCGAATTGATATTGTTGGATTCATGAACTACTTTGGGTGTAAAACCGTAAAAAGCACAGAGTTCCAGTAAAACTTCGTGATAATGCGGCGCATAATCTTTGTTGAAAAACACAAAAGTTTCCTCTTTCAGATCCGAAATCTCTTCCTCAGTAGTAATTTGAATCAGCTTTTTGTTATAAACTACCGAAAACCCATCCTGAAACCATAATTGCGATTTTATTTTAGGTGATTTTACGGGAGAACGAATGATTCCCAAATCTATTTTTCCCAATTCTAAAGCGGAGATTTGTTTGGTGGTGGAAATTTCAAACAGCTTAAAGCTGACATAAGGAAATGCGGCTTTTAAATGTTGTATTAATTCTGAAATCACACCGGAATAAATCGAACTGATGTAAGCGATGCTGAATTCTCCCGAAACATTTTGTGCTATCTTCTTCGTTTTGATTGTAATTTGTTCCAGGTCCTGAAAAAGTGCTGTCACTTCTTTTTCGAAATATTTTCCGGCTTCGGTCAGTATTACTTTTTTATTATTCCGATGGAATAAACGGGCACCGATTTCCGTTTCCAGTTCAATGATCTGACGACTTAAAGGCGGTTGTGAGATACAAAGTTTCTCTGCGGCTTTTGTAAAGTTTAATTCTTCGGCTACCGCCAGAAAGTATTTGAGATGACGTAATTCCATAAATACCTTTTAAGTATTAATAATTTACAAAATAAGTATTTTTGAAGTATATAAGAAAGAAATACTTTTACAAAAAAAGTAATACCCACGGATTTTAATGGGTTTGCGTGGGTTTTTTTGCCACGGATTAAAAGATTAAAAGGATTTTTGTTGGCCACGAATTGCACTAATTTCCGCGAATTAAAAATGTGTAAACCCATTAAAGCCCTCGTTATCAGTGATAAAAATAAAAAATTAGTGCAAATTCGTGGAATTCGTGGCAAACATATTTCCACACAGTATTAAAAAAATCTTTTAAATCTTTTAATCTGTGGCAAAAGCAAAAAGCTAAAACTAAAAATTATGAAAAAATCAACTATTGAAGAAATCAGAACACGTTTTGACAATGATGTCGAACGGTTTTCGAACTTAGAAACGGGTCAGGTGGCTACGATTGACGCTACAATTTCTTTGGAGCTCATCACGGAAGCTTCAAAAAGAATTGTTCCGAATGCCAAAAATGTCCTGGATATTGGCTGCGGAGCCGGAAATTATACTTTAAAGATGCTTTCTAAAGTTCCTGACTTAAATTGTACTCTGGTCGATTTGAGCTTGCCGATGCTGGAAAGAGTTTTAGAAAGAGTGTCAAAAGAAACAGGCGGAACGGTAGAAGTAAGGCAGGGAGATATTCGCGAAGTAGATTTACCGGAAAACCATTTTGATATTATTCTTGCCGGAGCTGTTTTACATCACCTGCGTGATGATGCCGATTGGGAAACCACTTTTACTAAAATATTTAAATTACTGAAACCCGGAGGCTGTTTTATGATTTCGGACCTGATTATCCAGGATACCGAGTTGCTAAACGACTATACCTGGCAACGATACGGCGAATATCTGGAAGGAATCGGCGGCGCAGCGTACCGTCAGAAAGTATTGGATTATGTGGAAAAAGAAGACACGCCAAGATCGATGAATTACCAGTTGGACCTGATGAAGAAAGTTGGTTTTACGAGCGTTGAAATTTTACACAAGAATATGTGTTTTGGTGCTTTTGGCGGGATTAAGTAATATTTAAAAAAGTTTGCCACAGATTATAAGATGAAAAGGATTTTTTTGTTTGCCCCGAATTACACGAATTAGCACTAATTTTTTTCGCAATTTTAAAAGCTTAATTCGTGAAAATTCATGCAATTCGTGGCTAAAAAAACTTTATTTCTTTACAAAATTTGTGTTGTTTTATACACCTGAATCGGAGTAGATACCAGTGCTTCGCTTTGTGCAATAAAATTAAGTAAATAGGATTGATTGTTGTGTATATCAAGTCCCGGCTGATCCTGCCATTCTTCCCAGAGAATAAAAATATTTTCAGACTGGTGAAGATCGTAACGCACGCAGGCGGCTTCTTTTCTGGTTTCGGTCACCAAATGATGTAACATACTTTGTAGTTTTTCAGTATGCTCCGTTTTGCTGTTAAAGATTGCTGTAATTGAAATCATGATTATAAATTTTTAAAAGTTGCTTCTAAATGTCTCGTATAATCTTCCTTAAAGATACTAATATTTTCAGCGGTCGCGCCCTTTTCGACATCGTGAAAATGAAAGCTGTTCAGTTTTTCCATTCCTGTAAATTTGTTCATTTTGTGAAAACCAAACATGGCACCGTCATCCACAGAAGTTTCTTCGAAGAATTCCCCCGGTAAGGTAAAAGCTGTTTTTGGAGCGTTCCAGCTTGTGGTCAGCATGTATTTTCGGCCGTGTAAAAGTCCGCCTGTTCCGTAATTGATATCGGGATTTACGCGGCTTCTTCCGTCACTTTTGTAAATTCCGTTGTTGTGGCCCTGCGTAAAAACATCGTCAATATATTTTTTGAAAAGGTTCGGCAACTGAAACCACCAGACAGGCGTATGATAGATGATTACATCTGCCCAGACGAATTTTTCGACTTCTTCCTGAAGATTGATTTCGTTGTTGATATTGGTTGTTTTTATTTCGTAATTGTTGTTTTGGGAAAGAAATTCAGTTGTCCAGTCCTGAACTGTCTGGTTGAATTTTCCGCCTGAATGAGCAAATTTTTGCCCGCCGTTGATGATAAATATGTTCTTCATAATGTAAATGTTCTGCTGTATTTGTAAGGTTGTGTGAGGGATAGAGGCGGTATCCTTTTTTTGAGGAACGAAAAAAAAGATATAGCCGAAAGCCCGACCCGAAGGGACACACCCAAATTATTTTTATTTTAGTTTAGAAATGGCCTGATTAATGAATTCTAATTCGGAAACGGATAGGTCGAAATGCATTGCTTTGGCATTCGAAATTGCCTGTTCTGCATTTCTTGCTCCGGCCAGCACTATGGTAATGCCTTTTTGTAAAGTGGTCCAGCGTAAAACCAACTGCGCTAAACTTGCTTCTTTGTCATGTGCTAAGGAAGTTAATTCTTCGACTAAAGTTTTTACTTTTTGAAGATCGAACTGACTGAAATATCCATTTCGGTGATCGTTGTCTTTTAGTTTGCTGTCGGTGAAATATTTTCCGGTCAGTAAACCTCTTTCCATTGGGCTGTACGCAATGATTCCGATATTTTGGGCAACCGTAAGCGGAATCAAATCAGCTTCGATACTGCGATTCAGCATGCTGTAGGAAACCTGATTCGATGCCAGCTGAATGGTTTTTTGCGCTTCTTCCAATTGCGAAACGCTGTAATTACAAACTCCCGCAGCCCTGATTTTTCCTTGTCGGATCAGTAAATCCATAGCTTCCATGGTTTCGTGAATTGGAGTAGTGGCGTCAGGCCAGTGGATTTGCAGTAAATCGATATAATCGGTTTTAAGTCTTTTCAGGCTTTCTTCAACTTCTTTGATGATGTTTTCTCTGGAAGCGAATTTGTATACCGGTATTTTTTTTCCGTTGTCAGCGGCGTCAAAGAAAAATTCACCTTTGCCGTTATTGCTTCCGTCCCAAACTAGACCAAATTTGGTCAGTATTTGCACTTTTGAGCGGTCTTGTGTTTTTAAAGCTTCCCCAATCATTTCTTCGCTTAAACCAAATCCGTAGAACGGAGCGGTGTCTAAAGTGGTAACGCCATTAGCTATTGAAGCGTGAATGGAGTTGATTGAATCCTTTTTTTCGTTTCCGCCCCACATGTTTCCGCCAATTGCAAATGCACCGTATGTAATGGCTGATAATTCGAGTTCGGTAGTACCTAATTTTCTATATTCCATATTGTTGTATTTTGTGTTTGAAAAATTATGGAGCAAAATTATACCATTTTTACAACCTTTAATTTGTATATATTTGTGTTTTTTAGGTATATTTGCATCCGCAATCAAAATACCATCTAAATGAAAAAGGAAAATTTATACGAACCGTTTACGGTTTCATTTGAGACACTGGAGGAATATCCGGATGTTGGAGATCGTCATAACTTTTTTGAACTGGTGTATATTTTAGAAGGTACCGGATCACAATGCATCAACAAAAATATTTTCACCTACGATGCGGGGCACATGTTTTTACTGACGCCTGAGGATTGTCATAATTTTACTATTGAAACCCAAACGACCTTTTTCTTTTTGCGGTTTAATGATATTTATCTGAAGAATTCGAGTTTGCAAAATGAAAATATTCAGCGCTTGGAATACATTCTTCAAAATGCCAATCATCAGCCGGGCTGTATCTTAAAACTGGATTCTGATAAGTGCCTGGTAAAAGTGATGATCGAAGCGATTATGCGCGAACATCAGGATAAAGATGTGTATAATAAGGAACTGATTCAGCAATTGGTCAATACGCTGATTATTATTGTAGCCAGAAATATTGCTAAATACCTGCCGGAACAGGTCAATATTGGCTGTGAGGCTAAAGCAATGGATATTCTGCAATACATTCAGAACAATATTTATTATCCGGAACGACTAAAAGCGGAATCGCTTAGTGAATATTTTGGAATTTCGAATACGTATTTAGGACGATACTTCAAGAAACACGCCAATGAAACGATGCAGCAATATATCAGTAATTATAAAACGAAATTGATCGAACACCGTTTGCAATTCAGTGAAAAGCGCATCAACGAAATTGCGTTTGAATTTGGTTTTACGGATGAAAGCCATTTTAATAAATTCTTTAAGAAACAAAGAGGGAATAGCCCTTCGGAGTTTAGGAAAACGATTCGGATTAGTGCTTAAGGTTTTGCCACGAATTGCCCGAATTTCTCGAATTTGATTTTTGCCACAGATTGATGGATTGGAAATGATTTAAAAAAATCTGTGTTAATCTGTGTAATCCGTGGCTAAATAATTAATGCGTAAAATTAAAACGCGGATGACACGGGTTTAAAATTCTCTCGCAGATTTAACTGATTTGGCAGATTTTCTCTTTATAGATCTCCGTGATCTGCGAGAAAAAATTATATGATTTTCTTGATTATCCTGAGGTTATGTGTGTGTTTGTTGAGTTCAGGATTGTAAATTACTGAGTAGTCTAAAGTCTTACCTTTTTGAAAAGATAAGCGTATGGCGCGGGTTTAAAAGAATTTTTTTGCCACAGATTGATGGATTGGAAATGATTTTTTAAATCTGTGCTAATCTGTGTAATCAGTGGCTAAATATCTAATGCGCAAAATTAAAACGGGGATGACACGGGTTTAAAATCCTCCCGAAGATTTAACTGATTTGGCAGATTTTCTCTTTATAGATCTGCTAAATCTGCGAGAAAAAATTATATAATTTTCTTGATTATCCTTAAGGTATGTTTGTGTTTCTTGAGTTCGGTATTGTAAATTACTGAGTAGTCTAAAGTCTTACCTTTCTGAAAAGCTACGCGGATGACGCGGGTTTAACGGATTTTTTGTCGCAGGTTAATCGTATTGGAAATGATTTTTTAAATCTGTGTTAATCTGTGTAATCCGTGGCTAAATATCTAATGCGTAAAATTATAACACGGATGACGGTGGTTTAAAATCCTTCCGCAGATTTAGCTGATTTAGCAGATTTTCTCTTTATAGATCTGCGTGATCTGCTAAATCTGCGAGAAAAATTATATGATTTTCTTGATTATCCTTAAGGTATATTTGTGTTTGTTGAGTTCAGTATTGTAAATTACTGAGTAGTCTAAAGTCTTACCTTTTTGAAAAGATAAGCGTATGGCGAGGGTTTAAAAGGACTTTTTTGCCACAGATTGATGGATTGGAAATGATTTTTTAAATCTGTGTTAATCTGTGTAATCAGTGGCTAAATATCTAATGCGTAAAATTATAACACGGATGACGCTGGTTTAAAATCCTCCCGCAGATTTAGCTGATTTGGCAGATTTCTCTTTATAGATCTGCGTGATCTGCTAAATCTGCGAGAAAAAATTATATGATTTTCTTGATTATCCTTAAGGTATGTTTGTGTTTGTTGAGTTCGGTATTGTAAATTACTGAGTAGTCTAAAGTCTTACCTTTCTGAAAAGCTACGCGGATGACGCGGGTTTAACGGATTTTTTGTCTCAGATTAATGGTATTGGAAATGATTATTTAAATCTGTGTTAATCTGAGTAATCAGTGGCTAAAAAATTAATGCGTAAAATTAGAACACGGATGACGCTGGTTTAAAATTCTCTCGCAGATCGGGCAGAGTCATTTAAGGAAAAAAATTCTACGATATCTGCAAAATCTGCGGGAAAAAATTAAATAATTTTCTTGATTACCCTGAGGTTATGTGTGTGTTTATTCAATTCAGGATTGTAAATTCCTAAGTGGTCTAAACGGTCAATGCGGACTTTTCCACTGGCGTGAATGATGTAGTTGTTGTCCATAATAATACCGACATGAATGATTTTTCCTTCCTCGTTATCAAAAAAGGCCAGATCACCGGCTTCACTTTCTTCAATAAAACTCAGGGGTTCTCCGTCAAGTGCCTGTTGTGAGGCATCGCGGTGAATTTTGTAGCCATTTAGTTTATACACCATTTGCGTAAAACCGGAACAATCGATTCCGAATGGTGTTTTTCCGCCCCAAAGATAAGGTGCGTTCAGATACATAAAAGCAGTATTGATTAAAGCACTTTTAGGTTTTATACCGCTGGTTTTGGTTCCTTCAAAATCAAAATTAGAAGTATTGATTTCGCTGTTATTCAAAAAAGATAGAGAAGCACCAAGCGGAATAGGTAATAATAGATTTTCCGGCGCACTGATATAGTCAATTAAATCCGCATTAAGAATTATGGCTTCATTGCTTAGTTGCTTATAATTGGCCTCCGAAATAATCTGATATTGTTTGGAATCTACCCAGCCTTCATAGTCATCGAACTGAATTTTTATTCGCGCCCATTGGTTTTGACGTTCTACTATTTCGATGTGCTCGCCAAACAAAAGTTGCGTAACGATTTCACTTCGGTCACTTGGTTCAGCTCGAACAGGTACTATGGCAAGGTTGCAAATTCCGAACATTTAGGGTAATTTATAAGATGAAATCAGGAGTTATTTCTATTTGAAACAACTCCTGAAATAATATAGTTTTAAGCTCTTTCGATAACAATTGCCGAAGCACCGCCACCACCGTTGCAAATGGCTGCAGCACCGGTTTTAGCATTGTTTTGTTCTAAGACATTTAATAAAGTTACGATAATTCTCGCTCCCGAACATCCCAGCGGATGGCCTAAAGAAACGGCACCGCCATTTACGTTTACTTTGTCGTTATCAAGACCAAGAATTTTTGAATTGGCCAATCCAACTACCGCAAAAGCTTCGTTGAATTCGAAATAATCCACATCGCCAATGGCAATTCCTGCTTTGTCTAATGCTTTTGGTAATGCTTTTGCCGGGCTTGTGGTAAACCATTTTGGTTCCTGTGCGGCATCGGCGTAGCCTTTTATATAAGCCAGAGGTTTTAATCCAAGGGCGATTGCTTTTTCTTCAGACATTAAAACCAATGCAGCAGCTCCGTCATTGATTGTAGAGGCATTTGCAGCAGTAACTGTTCCGTCTTTTGTAAAAACGGCAGCCAGAGAAGGTATTTTGTCCAGTTTTACATTGGTGTATTCTTCGTCTTTGGAAACTATAACAGGTTCTCCGCGTCTTTGCGGAACTTCGACCGGTACAATTTCATTGTCAAATTTTCCGGCATCCCATGCTTTGGCGCTTCTTTCGTAAGACTGAATGGCAAAATTATCCTGTTCTTCACGAGTAATTTTATACTCTGATGCACATAGGTCAGCGCAAACTCCCATTGCGTTGTTATCGTAGGCATCTGTCAAACCATCTTTTTGCATTCCGTCCAGCATGGTAGCAGGACCAAATTTGTTTCCGTTACGCATTTGTACGTAGTGCGGAATGAGGCTCATGTTTTCCATTCCTCCGGCCACTACAATTTCAGCATCTCCGCAGGCAATAGCCTGAGCGGCGAACATTACAGCTTTCATTCCGGAAGCACAAACTTTGTTTACGGTTGTAGCCGCAACTTCTTCAGACAAACCGGCAAAAAGTGCCGCCTGACGTGCAGGTGCTTGTCCAACTCCGGCTTGAACTACGTTCCCCATGAAAACTTCATCAACTAATTTTGGGTCCAGGTTAATTTTTTGAAGGGCTCCTTTTATAGCGGCAGCGCCTAATTTTGGTGCGGGTACGGTAGATAAACCTCCCATGAAACTTCCGATAGGTGTTCTAACGGCAGAAACGATAACAACTCTTTTGTTCATTTTCTGTTAATATTAGTTAATCAAGCAAATTTACGGTTTATTTGAATATATTCAAATTTTGAGTCAATTTGTATTAATTGACTGAATTTTAAATTTAATATCAATTTTTTGTTAATTCTATTCGTTTGATTGTGAAGCGGTTTAAAAAAAATATTGAAAAAAGATTAAAAAAAGCGCAGAAATAGTTGTGAGATATGGAATGTTGTCTTACATTTGCAACCGCAAAACAGGACACGTTCCTTGAGCTTGGAGAGGTGCCAGAGCGGTAATGGAGCAGATTGCTAATCTGTCGACGGGTAACCGTCGCCAGGGTTCGAGTCCCTGTCTCTCCGCATAATAATTTGCTTTTCGGGGTGTAGCGTAGCCCGGTTATCGCGCCTGCTTTGGGAGCAGGAGGCCGCAGGTTCGAATCCTGCCACCCCGACTAAACTTTTCCATAAGTTTTAAAACAAATGGACGCATAGCTCAGCTGGATAGAGCACCTGCCTTCTAAGCAGGCGGTCGAAGGTTCGAATCCTTCTGCGTTCACAAAAAGCCACTCAATCGAGTGGCTTTTTTGTTTTGTGTTAGATTTTGTTTTAGTGGTATGTGTCGCTTAATTGTGCTGAGTGATTTCCTTCGTCCGAAATCCGTTTAAAACAAGGGTCTTTCTATTCTGAAGTAGGCCAGCTCTTCTTCATTTCTTATTAGATTATTCAACCGCTCAAATCCGGATTTTTGTAAAACATTTTGTGAGCCAGTGTTGTTTAGGTCTGTTATAGCTACCACTTCTTTGGTATCTGTATTGGTAAAACTATATTCAGTCATAGCCCTGCATACTTCGGTAGCAATGCCTTTTCCCCAGTAGGGTCTGCTAAGTACGTAACCGATTTCTATCTGGCTGGTGTTGTGTATAAAAATGCGGGCAACACAGATTCCTATGAAATTATTATTTACAGTATCGAAGATCCCCCATCGGCTAAGATTTTTGTTTTTATAATTTTCAATGAGTTCCTGAAACATCTCCACATATCTTTCCGGTGAAGTTACAGGGAGGTACTGTGTAACCTGATTGTCTTTAAAGAGATCTAAAAATGTTTGTTGCTCCTGAGGTAAAAATTCGCGAATAATTATTGCTGGGCTTTGGTAAAGAATATGCATTGCTGAGTTGATTAATAAATTAGGTAAGAGTTTTTAAAGTTAGCTAAAATTAAGTATTGGGGTTTTAAGGATTCGACAAAATCACTGATAGATTTTGATTAAGTACTAATCTTATTGAAAATTGGCATTTACAAACCACCTTCTGCAAAAGTCCGGTTATACCTATCATTTTGAATGTCCAATCGTATCATTTTGATAAGGATTTGAAAGTGAAAACAGAACCGTTTTTTGTATTTGATTGTTGGTCAGTGTTTTGACGTGTGTTAAGTTCTTTGGCATACCGTTTGGGTTTTATGGAGCAAAAATAAATTCAGATGTACTAATAATAAAAAGAAATATGAAAGCAAATAAGACCACAAACAAGGAGATTACGAAACAATATGTAACAAAGAAATCGATGCGAAATAAAGACAGTATCATCAACTTAATAGTGTTTACCCTAATTTTCTTTATTACTGTTTTGCTAATCTCTCAAATAGTGTAGGTACAATTTTTATGTCCAGTCCTTCCGTATACCAATAATTAAAACAGCATTACACAAACTATTATGAAAATTATAGACCCTGTTATAGACCCTAAAATTAATCTAACGAAGAAAAGTTCTTTGTTTTCCAGCCCATTTCGCAGCAAAATAAGTTTTTCAGCCGACGAAGCTGTAGTGGATCCGGTTGAATTTACTATTGAAAAGGCCAGATCTGCTCACACTTTTTGGATCAGACAAATTTGTGAAGTGACACTAGCATCTGCTATAGCCCGTGGAACCGGTATTTCCGGGCGTTCTCAGGAAATGCTGGAAACAAAAATGAAAAAAGGAGAAGCTGTCATCGCTTTTGCATCAGATGGCAGATGGGCAGGTTTTTCTTTTATTTCTGCCTGGGAAAATGGAAAATATGTTTCTAATTCAGGATTAATTGTAGCGCCTGAATTCAGACATACCGGACTTGCAAAAAGAATTAAAAGAAAGATTTTTGAACTCAGTCGCGAGAAGTATCCGGATGCCCGTATCTTTAGTTTGACCTCCGGTCTTGCCGTAATGAAAATGAACCATGAGCTCGGTTTTTCACCGGTTACCTTCTCAGAACTTACTACTGACGATCTTTTTTGGGAAAATTGCAAAACCTGTGTCAATTGCCCTATACTCGTCAGCAAAGAAAGAAAAAACTGTTTATGCACCGCAATGCTTTATAATCCGAAAGGGACTGGTACAACGAGTTAAAATATAATTAATTTTCCGTAAGATGCTCCCGGTTAGCTTTTCTGTTAGGTTGTTTCAAAATAGAATTACAATAATTTTAAAACAGAAACTGTTTCAAAAAAAGTAAAATAAAGATTCGAAACCATTTTTGTTTCAAATAAGAAAGTAAGTAAATTTGAAACAAGACTAAAATATAAACCTAAAAGAAGGAGTGATGAAAAAGGAAGAAAATGTTGTTATGGGGTACTTTAAAAAAACGAAATTGAAAATGACAAAAAAAATATTTCATCTACTTTTATTATTTTGTTTTATATCGTGTGGAAAGTCAGGATCAGAAAGTAAGAGTATTAAATCTGGATTTATTAGCGAGCCTGGAATTTATTATATTCATAATTCCAAGCACCGAAATGTATTAGTAAAAGAATTAAAAGATGATTCGATAATATTTGCTATTAGAGATTCACAAAATAAAATTCTATTTCAACAGAGCCTAAATGAAACTTTTAGTAACTATCATTACTGGTGTTTATACGTTGATGAAAACTCAAATATTTGGTTTTATAATTCAGATTATATGTCGTCAAAAGCAATACTATTCAATGAAAATAAAAAGCTTTATGAAATGAAGGACTTTTGCAATGTGAAATTAAAAATGCCTAAAGAATTTCAAGAAGAATTAAAATTAAAAAATTCATTCGAAAATTATAATTGTAAATCGTTAAGTAAATAAAAAAGTGTCCTACGATAGCTAGTGTAACGGATTTTTGCCCCCATGCTATCCCGAGCGTCCCGCGCGTGCATTACTTTGTGAATAAACAAATAAAGAGACTCGAAAGTCTCTTTTTGTACTAAATATTTTTTTTATAAAGCTTATTTATCTTTTAGTAATTTCTCCAAAGTCTTAATATGTTCCTCTTTGGTTTTCAAAAGTTCTAAATTTAATCTCTTAATTTCGTCTAAAGCCTCTATCCATTTTTCTATTGGATTTACATTAAAAGTCGAATGATAATTGTATCCGTAAGACTGATCATTGAAGGTGTTAGTTATTATATTTACAGCATGCTCCTCATCAAAATTTTGAAAAGCTTCAACCGGAATTCGTAATGAGTTTGAGATCTGTTTAAGCAGGCCATGTTCAATTACATCTTTCTGCTCCAGTAGGGAAATTTTTTTCTGATTCCATTCCTCTCCCAAATCATAAGCCAGCGCTTCCTGTTTGATGCCAAGCATTTCTCTGAAACGTTTTACGTTTCTTCCCTGATGTATTTTCTGTTCCATAATCGGTATCTATTTTCTAAAGGCTCAAAGATAAAGCCATTTGGATTAAAAATTGTGAGTTTCAAAGATAAAAAATTATCCCATAAAATATTTTTTTTGTCAGAATATTATATCTAATTTTGGAATAGCTTATCTTCTTGAAAAGACTAGAATGACTCATTCCCATTCCAGCAGAAATTTTTTTAGGCTTTCAGTACCATTCACTTAATTATCGATACATTTTAAAGCGGCAGTTTTGCTAACAATGCTTTAATGTTCCCCAAAACAAGTTCAGGCTCTTCAAGCTGGATAAAATGCCCTGAATTTACGGTTGCAATATGAGTAAAATCAGTCACACCGGCTTTTAGTGCTTCTTTAGAATCATACCATAGTTTTCTGTCGGCGGCATCATGTTCGGCATCAGTTTTCATACTGGTTAGGGCAATAACAGGGACGTCAGGCAGATTAGGAAGCGTGGCGGCGTATTTAAAATCCGCAATCAGCTGCAGTGTTTCCAGGGCGATACCGGAATTTGCACCGTAAGTATTTTTATAGGTATTGTAAAACCCATCGATTTGGTCTTGTGAAAAATGATTGTACTTTTCGTGAGAAGCATCAACAAATACCAAACCAGCCACTTTTGCCGGATTTTTTATAGCATAATCACGAATGATCACGCCTCCTAGCGAATGCCCAACCAGTATTATTTTTCTGCCTTGTGCAAACTGATCCACGACTTTTTCAAGTTCAGATCGTAAGGTATTTATATTTCTGGGTGCCGTGCTAACACCTGATTTCCCATAGCCGGCCCTGTCATATAGCAAAACATCCGAATCTAAAAAATGGGCTATAGACAATATCTCTGATGATTGTCCGGTGCTGTACCACGAGGTGTGATCATTTCCGTGACCTGATTCAAAAACAACCAGATATTTAGATTTATCCAAAACCGTATAGGTCATGAGTTTATGGGTTCCTAAGTCTACAGCAGTTCCAGAATATTCTAAAGCAGCCTTTTTATTATCGTCTGAGCAGGAGATAAAAGAGAAAGTACCTGTAATTATTATAAAAAGAAAGGGTAATCCGGCTTTTCGCAGCTTTAATTTTGCTTGTGTTTTTTTTAAAATTGTCAATACCATTTTGGTTTTTTTTAAGTAGATTTCGATACAAATATTGGTATTATTTGCCATCCTGCAGTTCGGATTGATAAATCAGAACCTATTCTTAAAAACCTAAAATGTTTATACAGTTTTGGCAGCTGTTTTTTTAAATTCGGACGGCGTCTGATGGGTCGTTTTTTTGAAAGTAGTATTAAAGACGGTCTTGGAATTAAAACCGACTTCAAAAGCAATTCCCAATAAACTTAAATGATTCATGTCAGGATTCTGAATCAATTTCTTTGCCTCTTCGATTCTATAGCGGTTAATGAACTGATAAAAATTTTCATCAAATCCTTTGTTAATAATGTAAGAAAGAATATGAGATGAAATATCCAGTTGGGATGCCAGTCTGAACAAACTCAGTTCAGGGTCCAAAAAAGGTTTTTTATCTTCCATCACTTGAAGTAAGAGCGATTTCAAGACTTCTAAGTCCGTATCGGAAATTAGTTTTTTCTGTTTTACCTCCGGATTTGAGGCTTCAGTGATAAGGACTTTAATTTCTTCTTTTTCCTGTTTATCAGGCTGATAAAATTCCTTTTGTTGTAAAGAAAAATAGGTAATAAAAAAAATCGCACCCAGATAAATCAGACTGGCAAAATGGTCAAAAAAAGCATTGGTTTTTGCTGCTTTAAAAACAATATCAAATAACCAGAGACCGGTGATTATCAACACGCAAATCACCACTTTCTGTAACCATTTTAAATTGATTGCCCTGGTATTGGAAGTGTAAAGAAACAAATGCTTCTGATAGGCAGTAATTTTGCGGTAAGCTGCAATACAATACGCAGTAACCTGAAAACAAAAAACAAAATTAAAAACGGCAGTAATTACGGCGGCATTCTTTTTATCGGCTGCTGTAGGCGGTGGTACTTCGATCAGGAGTGACAGAGAGAGTAAGAGCAGGATTATCAAAGCAAATGCAAAATGCAAATTATCTTTTACCCGCCATTGCCGGTCAGGCTGAATAAAATAAAGGATGCTAAAATAAAAAACAGGTGCTACTATAAAATCGGTTATGCCGAGAAAATCGTTGAGAAGCTTTCTTGTTTGTAAAAACTCAGTTTTCTCCAGTAAATCGTTAAACTGAATCAGGAAAATGCATAAAATAAAGGCACCAAACCATCGGTTAACGGTACCATTTGCATGATTGATATTGGCAAACAGCAAAAATGCCAGTAATAAAGCTGTTCCCGCAACAAAGAAGCTAAGTAGTTGATCCATTTAAGGCAATTTTAAATCTGGTATTTTTTAAATGTATTTTCTGCAAAGATAAAATTACTACTATTTTTTTCAGCATTGCACTATATTTTTCACATCTGTTGGAGCACCAATTCAATAGCAAATAGTTGGCGTGGCATTTATTGTTCTTGTTTGTTGAAGAACATCTTTTCCATTTATGAGTGCAAAACTATATTTCCCAATAATTATCAATTAAATACCACTTATTACAGTAAATAGCCATTTATTGTAATTAGGAAACCCTGCTGCTTATTAGGTTATAACTTTGTGCTCGATTTAAAAAAGCATGAAAATTTAAACTAAATTTTTTTAAACATTTTAAAAATAAAACAATGAAAAAGATACTATTTTTAAGTTTCGTTCTAGCGTTTATGTCTTGTTCTAAAGACGAAGATATAGCTGTTAAAGGGGACGATAAGCCGGTTGTAGTGGAAGAAACGAATGGTGATCTGTTAAAGGATTATTCTTCTTTTGAGGTAACATTACCCGAGAACCTGAGAGCATTGACTTCTGGCGCAAATGCGACATTTGCTGTATGGCCAAGCATCTTCTTTTCTGCAAATGACGATAATACGATTGATGTATATTGGGAGGGAAGCAATACGGCACTGGATGGACACAGGCATTTTACAAAGATTTCATTGCTGAGTAAACAGATAGTCGCAGAGAATCCGTTGCCGGCAGCTTTAAATCTTGGGAACACACGCTTTTTGGGTTATGATAAAATCAGTGGCGGGCGCTATATAATGGGAACCTCCGATGTAAATTCCGATAATACATTGCGAAAAAATCCAAAGCTTTATTGTTTTGATAGTAATGGAACTGTAAAATATACTATCGATCTATGGAAAGACTGCGATCCGGCCAATATTGCTACAGGACAGGCCGGACAGGCGATAATGACATACAATAAAGCAGGAGATACTTTCGGCGTTTACATGGGGCACAGGGCGTCAGGACATCAGGCCGGCTGGTTAGGTTTCTATAAAGCTGAAACAGGCGAAAGAACTTTTTTGAGGGACTGGTATATTTCGCACAACTTCGATCAAAGACTTCTGCCGCTTCCGGATGGTCGTTATGTGGCACTTGCCCATGGTGATGCGCTTCCGAAACGATCTTTGTTTGTTGAGGGCTGGGATGTTAATAAAGGGAGATTGGGCTGGCTGAACTACTTTGATATTCCCGGCAAAAGTGGTGAAAACGTCACCAAATCATCAACCGGAGAGGTCATTAATTTACCGAATGGTAATCTGGCTATTGTGTATGCTACGCAAAGGGATCATAGTACAGATAAAATCGTAAGGGATGTTCGCGTTGCTATTGTTTCGGGTATTGCAACCAGTGCACAGAAAGTAATCAAAGAGAATTGGCTGACCAATTATGCGAGTACAGCTATAGACGAAACAGCAGGCTGGGGAATGCAGATTGGACGTTATTCTGAGGACAAACTGTTTTTAGCCTGGAATGTTTTTAAGACTCAGCAAAGTGATAAAATTCAAAAGACCACTTTTGCCCTGCTGGACAATGAGGGGAATCTGCTAAAAACAAAAGATACCATACTAAATACTTCAAAAAAGGAAGGCATAAAAATGATTCAGCCGGCACAGACCATGAGAAGAACCAGTGACGGGAAGTATTTGGTTTTCCTTTCAGAAGGTTCTGATCCTAATAAGCTAAGGATTAATATGATGCAGGTGAAAAAGTAAATAGGTTTTGTAGCGTTTCAGATGAGGTTTTTTACAAAATAGCGATATAATTAACTGAAAAAGAAGAGATGATCTTAATAGGTTGTCTCTTTTTTTTGATTTAAAAGACTAATTAATGGAATTATAAATATTCAAGCTTACACCCTCTTTTTTTTAATTTTACTTCACCAAACTCAGTAAATAATTTATTCTGTCTTTAAAATATTGGGCGTTTTTTTGGTAAAACACCCTTGCATCTGCTGTTATTCCGGGGCCTTTAGTCCACACAAATTTACCGGGATGTGTTTTCTGGAACTCTTTCATCATTTTGGCTAAATACCAATAAGAGGAATCTTTCCATTTAACTTCTGCTTTGATGAATTCATCTGTTTGCGCTTTGGTATTGGTTTTATCCCTGATTTTAGAAACTGCATAATAAACTTCTTTCTCGTAATATTGCAGGGCATGATAATATTCCTTTCGACAATCGAGTTCTTGATCGCTATGTTCTTTGATTCATTTTACTAAATCCTTTTCCAGCAGCACCAGTGAATCCTGATAACGGACATTAATTTCCTGTGCCAGGCAAGAGCCCAGCGGAAAAATCAGCAGCAGCATTATTTTTAGATTCATAGAAACTTTTTAAAATAGGGAACTGGTTTTATTGAAAGTATTCAATCTTTCTTTCTGCGATGGCAGTTGCTTCATTCTTGTTGCCCTCCAGGTACATTTTACATTTGATCCAGTTTTTGTTACTGTCGTATTCGTATTCATAATACCGAACAAGAGGCTGATTAATTTCATCTTCAGTAACAAACCTTGTTTCTAGTATGTCCCTGTTCTCGTTATAGGTATATTCCACATTGTCAGACGGAAGATAGGATAACAACCGATTGGTTCTGTTTAGCTTTTTTACAGTTGA
This sequence comes from Flavobacterium cupreum, assembly GCF_003996965.1. Taxonomy (GTDB): domain Bacteria; phylum Bacteroidota; class Bacteroidia; order Flavobacteriales; family Flavobacteriaceae; genus Flavobacterium; species Flavobacterium cupreum. The sequence goes on from NZ_QWDM01000007.1 coordinate 144,304, forward strand.
ATTTTCAGGGTCATACGTATAAGTTTCCGCTACGAAGATTTCTTTAGTGTCGTCTAAGCTCTTTTTGATCAGTTGGTTTTTGTCGTTGTAATAATATTTTAAATTAGCCCTGCAAATATTAAAACGATTATCGAACAGGTACGATTCAAACTCGATACCCGGATCACCACGTAAAAAAGTACATGTAACCAAATTACCTTTGGTATCGTATATGAATTTTTTCAGATAGCATAAATTATCCGGAACAGGTTTCTCATCTTCATCATAAAGAGCAGCCATTTTTTCATCCATTTTTCGGGGTTTGTCTTTATACATTTTCTCTTCTGTTATTTTATTATTTTCAATTTTGTATGTAAAATAATAATATTCTTTTTTACCGGAAGATTCGCTGTTTTTTCCGTTTTCTCCTGTTTGTATGACTCTTGAAATGTGTTGGTTTGTTTTTACAAAATTGTCCACTTCAAAAGAATTTAACGGGGTAAGAAAAGGAAAGAATTTCTTTTTTTCTTCAGAATCATTTGGCTCATACTCATACATAAAAACAACGGTAGGGATCATGACCTCCAGACTTTTTTCATCCCGATGGTAGTTGATTTTTTTGGTGACAAGGCCATCTGTATTAAATTGATACGCGATATCTTTTGTCACATCATTTTCAAAAAATACCCTGAATTTTCTTTTATGATCAAGATCTTGTTTGATAGAGGAGTATACCGTATTTACGGATTTAACGGGTCCTTTTAGGTTTAACTCTGCCTTGCTTTTAATTTGCATTTTCGAAGTATAGTCTCCCTGAGCACTTGCCGATAGAGTGAAAATCAATAGAATCCAAACTAAAATCGTCTTTCTGAATTTATTTTTCATAATATAATATACTTCTTTTTACGCTGGCAGTCACTTCATTGTTTTTGGAGTCGAATCTTAGTTTGCAGGAAACCCAATTGTTATGGGAGTCAAATTCATATTCATAAAATATTTTTTTTGTAGTGACGGAATTATCGTAATCACTTTTTTTAAAATAATCAGACTCCATAACATCCCCCGACTTATTGTAAAACAGATTCAGGGTTTTGAAATTTTCATATAAAGAAAAACCTAAGCCATTTTCTTCAAAGACATACTTTTCCGTAATATAATTTTCGGTTGGATGGTATTTGTATTTTTCTTCAAATATGGTTTCTCCTCCCTGCGATTTTGTAGTTCGGTTCAACCTGTTTTTGGCATCATATTCATAATTCCAGACCTCGTAGGCGCCATCTTTATACGTGTAATAAGGTGGATTCTCTTCTTTAGGAAATAGTCTTTGCTGGATGAGATTGCCTTTTGCATCATAAATATACTTTGTAGTCTCATAAAGATCTTTTTCGTCGTATTTCGTAGTTATGGTATCCCGGTCTCCCAGCGGGAAATATTGTTTTTCAGCGGTAATATTGCCGTTTTTATCAAATAGATATTTATAGGATAATTGTGTTGTGCCCGAGAAAGAGTCATTGACATAACAATGTGAAATATTCCAGGTAACCGTATTGGCTTTTAGCAGGTTATTTTTATAAGCGGGAGAAGGCATTTGTGTTTTTACCGTGTGCCCTGCCTTTATCTGAAGGTCTTTTTCATCATATTGAATAGTATCACCGGCTAATGATTCATCTAATGACATTCCGTATCTATTGAAATGTAAAACGTGATAAGTGTCTCTGTATGAAAAGGCATCGCTATATAAGTCATTCCTTGCTTTCATGTCAAGATCTTCCTTATAGACAATTCTTGAATATTTTACGGATTTTACGGAGTCTTTTAAATGGTATCGGTACAAATCTTTATCAAGGGCACTATTTTTTGGATTATTACCCTGTGAATAACACACGACTGTAAAAAGCAAAACCGCTAAAGCCAGATTAATTTTTGTATACATGAACTTTATATTTGACATGAAGGAATTAGAAGAGTTTGTGGCAGTACTTTATTTTTTATTGAAATTTAAGAAGCTAATATAGAATTATTTTATTTACAATAAATAAAACGATTTCAGTATTTCATTATAATTAAGTTTCCATCAGTTAAAATCAAAAGCCACTCTATTGAGTGGCTTTTTTGTTGTATAAATTTAAAATTAATGTAGAGACGATAGATAAAAAGAAAATTTAAAGAGCACTAATTTTTACAGAACTGGCTTTATCATTAAAACCTCCTAAACAACCATTGTTTGCTGTTACTACAACAGCTTCTCCTCCAAAATTGTCATTTTGATACAGGGTAATTTTATAACCATTTTCCAAACGAACAGAAGACAGGTCATCATTGACAACCCCATACGATTTTAGCTGGGCCAATGTATAATTTCCCACAGGCAAAGCAATCGCATAACCTGTGTAATTGCAATTTTGGTAAACGGTTACAATACCCCCGGCTGCTGCATTATATTTATTATCAGTGTAAGTACGGGAAAAATTGCCCACACCATCAAAATAATTATCTGCTAATTTGGCTGGGTCCGTTGCAAACTCGCCACCTTGTACTATGGCATCATTTCCGTCATTCCATGCCCATGGCGCGTTGGCACCACCGGTTTTAAAATCATTTCCTGTAAATCCACCGGCCGGGCTGGAAAACAATTGGGTGTTGAATCGCTGGTCCCATAATCCTCCGGTTTCAAAAATATCGACCAGTTTATACTCCACATAGTTGTCGTAATTATCAGATGGTATTTGTGCTACTCCACTTGCAGAAGGGTAGTAGATAATGCCATCTCCGTCTATATCATGCTGTGGCCACGCTTTAAGACTATGTCCTTTAGCGTCCTGGGCTGTAACAGGATGCAATTCCCCGTTATAATCTCTCATTTGTAATGTTCCGTCAATACTTTCCAGTCCGTTTACAAAAGAACTTCCGGAGGGTACATACGAAAAGAAGTCGGAATGGCTTACCGTAACAGCTCCTCTTAAGGTACCATAGGCAGAACCATTTTTTTCGACAATCATTAAAACACCTTCCAAATCATTCTCATGCTGGTCTAATTGGTACAAAAGGGCATTATCTGTCCAGTCTCGCGGAGAGAAAAATGCATATGTAATAAAGTAATGTGTATTTGATTCTACTACCGAATAATAACAATGTGCGGCTAGAGAATTGGCATAAGCAGGAAGATTGTTCCAGTTGTTTTCCCCGTTCCAGTCATTGTCATAGTTAATAGCCGTAAGGTAATCTGATTTCCCTCCTTCGGCATAAGTTCCTGTGGCATCTACATCTTTGTAGTGGATAGGCGCCCATCTTCTGGCCAGGTCAGAACTTGCTGCTGTACTCATTTTTTTGAAATTTTGTTCTTTTTTTACCGTAGCGGTAACTTCTGCTTCCTCCAATGTTGTGTCCTGACAGGAGAATGTAAGAGCCGATAGCATCATAATGAAGACCTTACCTAAAATCTTTTTTGGATTCTGTTTTTTCATAATTCTAGTTTAATTGTTTATAACCTATTTAAAATTCAATTGATAAATTATGGGATAGCTATAACCGGCAGACAATTAAAAAATGCTTATCGGTAGTAGCAACTTTGCTTTTGAAAATGGCACTTCTAAATATTTTGAATTATAATTCTTACTTACTTTTAAGTACTTAAAAAGAGAAATCGTACTATCCGGAAATATTATGATACTGTTACTAAAAGGTTATTGGTCAGAAGTTAATTTTAGTTTTTTTGGGAAAGGGTAGATGAGGCGTTTGAAAGCAAGATGGAAAGTGCAGATCAAAGTATATCCTACTCAAAAGCGATGTATGTTTTATAAAAATGTACAAATCCTTTTCAGGTAAAATGGACTCAGGTGCTGTTCTGTTTTGCAGTCAGTTATGAAATTCGTAATCTGTTATCAAATTTCATGAGATACTCAGATTACACGATTAGTTTCTATTGTCTTTAAGGAAGCTATGTCCGAAAAAAAACATTGTTGTAATAGGCGAATAAAATGCAGATGGTTTTTGGGTTAACTCTTGTATTTATTGAGTTAATTGCAGTCATTGAAATAGCGTACCTTAGTATCGAAACTTAAGATAACTCCAATTTACACCCTAAAGAATGTATTTAAAATACCTATTGATTTGCTTCGTTTTGTTTTCAATCACTGCAAATTCACAACTAGTAGAGCCTAAAAAAAATTTCCGCGCCGCCGATTCGCTGCTGAAAGAGCCTAGTTTTTCGGTTCACAAAGACAATTATTTTTTAACAGGAGTGCCAGTCAATACAGACATTACCCGCAATACTGCAGATGTAAAATACCAGGTAAGTTTTAAGCTTCGATTAAACTCAAAGCCATTATGGGGTGGTTTTTTCCCGTACCTGATGTACAGTCAAAAAGCTTTTTGGGATATATATGCCAGCTCAAAACCCTTCTCAGAAATTAATTTTAATCCCGGTGTGGCGCTGGTACGTCCCTTTTATTTAAAAGGAGGAAGGCTGACCTATGGATCGGTTGCTTTTGAGCACGAATCAAACGGAAGGGATTCCATTTATTCCAGAACCTGGAACATGCTTGCTTTTTCGCTCAAATCACAAGTTTCCCCGCGATGGATTGTAGGGTTAAGAGGATGGATCCCGCTTGTTGATAAAGACGATAACCCAGGACTAACCAAATATGTGGGCTACGGTGAAGCGAGCGCCACTTACCAGATACAACCCGGAAGATGGAGTGCCGATATCCTTTTCAGAAAGGGTAGTGGCCTTATCAATTACGGATCCTTACAGACACAGGTAAACTGGCGGCCTTATAAAAGTGAAAATTATTATCTGACACTGCAATGGTTTGTAGGATACACAGAAAGTTTAATTGATTATCAGGAACATAAAAGCATGTTACGACTGGGATTCACCATTAAACCTGAAAATATGGGGATTTTTTAATCTTTGAATTTTCGAACACGTAGATTTTTCCCGAAAATAGTACTAAGAAAACCACTCAATTAGCGGTTTTCTTAGTACTTCTTAAATCCGGATCAGAGCTGTTTAAGCTTATAAAAGCATTCGTTATGTTTCCTGACTCCTTCCAGATATTCCTCCGGTGACATTCCGTATAGCGGTTTACTAAAATCGATGCAAATTTCTGTACCGCTCAGGTCTTGCTGACAGTTTTTAGCTGAAGTTAGCTCCTGGCAGTCTAAGGCTATAAGTACAGCATTTGATGTTTCTGGATTTTGGTGTGACATACTCGCCTTCATTAAATTAACATTCGTCAGTACTTTTCTGAGACGTTAAAAGTTTTATTTTTTCAACAGCTTCTTTGTTTTCGTTAGCAACTTCAACCAATGCAAGAAGAATGTCGTTCCTGAAAATTATTTTATTTCTTACATTTCTGATAATAGTTTTGCTCGGAGCTTTGATTCCTTTTCTGCTTAAATATTGAATCGTTGGCTCAACATAGGTATACGGCAAATACTCATCTATAAAGTTATAAGCTTGCACAGTGTGTGAAGACGTTTCATCATCCTTATTATTTTTTACTAATTTTGACATATATTTGATATTTATTACTTAATCTTGCATTAGAATGTAAATGTAAGAAAAATAATATACAAAACATACGTTTTATCCGAAAAAATGTACGAATTGTTTTATTTTAATTAAAATTATAAAAATTTATAAATATGTATAATGTAAAATTGGCAAGATTTTTTAAAGCGAAGGGTCTTAAGCAAAAAGAGGTAGGATTGATTATGGGTTTTAGTGAAGCTATGGTTGGAAGATATTTGAACAGAACGGCTAAGATGAGCCCTGAATTTTTAATGAGTTTAAGCAGGAATTTTCCGGAAGTAGATCTGAATGATCTTTTTGCTGCTGATAATGGAGATCCAAATACCCTTAATGAACCACACGAAAAATATCACACTACGGTTTTGAGTGATATAGGAGAAATTGAAGCCAGACTTCAGATCATAAAGAAAAAATTGTCGCAAAGTAAAGACTAAAAGAAATGCGCTAAATTTTGTAATGCAATTTTTCAGGATTTAATCTTCGATATAAATTTTTCCTTCCATTGTAATTACAGAAGATCCCCCCACCAATACGCCATTATCTTGTACTGCTATTTCTAGTAAGGAGGGCTGATTTAACTTTACACCCTGCAATATCTGATAGCTGCTGTTTTTCTCGATGATTTTTTTATGCAGTAATAAACCTGCCAGCGGACCGGCGGCAGTTCCTGTTGCGGCATCCTCATCAATACCTATCAAAGGATTAAAAAAACGGGTCTGGACCATAGTGCCATTCTTTTCGCCGGTAAATGCAAAACAGTAGAATCCCTCAAAATCATATTGTTTTGATAGTTGTATGAGCAGCTTGTTGTCGGGTTTGATCAGATTTAATATTTCAATATTTTGTATCGGTATCATGGCATGTGCAACCTCTGTTTTTACAATAACAGGAGCGAAATTTCTAACATCGAGGTCTTCTAAGGATATTCCGAGGGCTAGTGCAATTTGTTCAGCCGGAATTGAATCTCCGATAACCGCCGGTTTTTGCAGCATTTTTACAACAGGTAACTCATTTTGTTCGTTAAAGCTTATATAGATAGGAATCGATGCCGTTTTCATGATTACATGCTGCAGCGAATTTTCAGGAAAAAGATCTTTGTCTTTTAACATTGCTGCACACACTGCCCCGAGTAAATTATGTCCGGCTCCGTCTACCTCAAAGCCAATTGGTGTAAACGACCTGACACACAGTGTTTGTTTTTGTTCGGAATAGGTTACAAAAGAAGTTTCAGAATAGCCAAATTCCCGGGCAATATTTTCATAATCAGATAAGGGTAGTTCATTTTCTGTAAAGACCACAGACAACGGATTTCCCTTGTAGCTCTTGTCGGTAAATACATCTAATACAAAATAGTCTAATGCTTTTTTCATGAACTGTCAATTAAAAGAAGAAAATATTATTGGGCTGTAGGTACCACCTGTTCCACCAGTTCAAGCCTTTTTACAATAGACTTTTTAATTAGTAGTGTTCCGGGAGATAAGACGGCATTGGCCCCAATTTTGGAATGGTCGCCCACCAGTGAGCCAAATTTTTCGGAATGGGTTTCGATTATTTGGGCATCATGAAGCACAGAGATTTTTTTGTTTTCTCTTTCATTATAATGATTGGCAGCAATCGAACCGGCTTCGAAATTGACATTTTTACCAATAATACTATTTCCGATATAATTAAAATGAGCAATTGCAGTGTTCGAAAAAATAATGCTGTTTTTGATTTCACAGCCCGGACCAATTCGGACATTCTCCTCTAAATAAACACCTTCCCTGAAATAGGCATGCGCCCCAACATAACAATTGGCGGAGATGATTGCCGGGTTTTTTAGGGTAACGTCTTCCTCAATAATGGCAGATTTATGAATAGCGACCTGATCTGTAATTACGTAATCTTCGTTCAGGGTTGGAATTATGTTTTCAATAATACGTTTCAGGTCATTGGTAATTTCCCAGGGCTGGAAATCTTCAAAACCTTTGAAAGTAATGAAGAAATCTTCTATATAATGTTTAATGATTATCATTTAAAATGTTGTTTGCAGGTTGTTGGCTTTTTTTTTAATTGCGTTTCAGAATCAAAAAGTGGATTTCTTTTCGACGGGTAAAAACAAATTTAAGGAATTATAGTTTTCGATAGATTAAAAAATTAATGGCCGATTAAGCATTTTACATCCATTCTTTAGTAACTAATACTATTTTTTTGTTCCCATAGTCTACTGCAATAAGAGGATAATCACTTTCTCCTTCACCGGTAAGAATTGCTTCTTTGTTCAGAATTTGGCTCATATCATTCATAAACTCAATAATAATCTCTAAATCACTATTTGAGTTTATTTCCTTGGGATCAATATCAAATTCTATTTCTTCATCAGAAAAAAAATGAAGGTTTATCATTATCTTATCGATGAAAATAGATGCCGATTTTGTTTCCATCTCTGCAGTTTCATCAATAAAATATTTAAGAATGTACTCTTTATCTATTTTATTTATGCTTTTGTTCTCAATACTGGGACCATACCTTATATTATAGTTTTGATTGAGATGATCTATTAATACAATCCAGTCTTCAGCCCTTACATTTTTAATATAAATGTCTCTTAATGAGCCTTCAGGTTCAAAAATCCAATTAACGTCGCTCCAGTTTAAATTCATTTTTTAGTTTTTACTCCTTTTATCAATAACCAGCCAACCATGGCAGACTCTGCGGTTGCAGATGTAATTCCGACTAAGATACCGGTTATGGAATGATATTCGGGAAATAAAATAAAGGCCGTTGTGTCTATCAGATAACATAAGCCGCCAAGAATCAAAAGCACACCAAGGATTTTTGGGATAAACCCCGACTGATACGATAATTGCCCAAACGGAATAAGCCAGAGTCCCCAGAAAATTCCAATAATAACGTTTCCGTTGCCATACATTTTTAAGCTTAACATCGCCAGTGCATTTTGCTGAACAGAAGGGAAGTTGTTCATAAAATTCTCTTTCAGGATAAGCAGGATATAATATTCATTAAAAATGATAAAAAACGCAATCGGAACACCCACAATGACTAACGCGACCAGAGTCCGGGCTAAATGGGCATTCACATTTTTAAATAAATTGTATAATGTCAAAGCCAAAAATACAAAAACGGTCTGACAAACTAAATTGCTAAAGATCCCAAAACGGAAGAGTAATTCGTTTTCCAGAATGTTTTTTGCAGTCAGGTTAATGTCATCGCCCGCAAATAATTGTGTCGGAACATACATGATTCCAAAAGCACCGGTAATTGCAATGATGAGATACAATAAACCTGCTATTCTTGCTGTTTTTTTCGCTGATTCCATATTTATATAAATTGGTAACGATAAGACGATTATTTAATGCCTTTGTTACAGTTCAAATTTATTATCGGATGGCTTTGCAAAGATTGTACTAAAAATAAAAAGCGCTGATCCAGCCCCGATAGCAGCGGCATCCTTTTGCTTTTTTCTTTAAAAAGCAAAAGATACAGCGGATAGCGGGACGAGATGTCTTTTGAAAAGGAATTTTGTGCTGCAAAAAACAAATAATACCGAAACAGCCTTTTTACTTTTTACGTTTGAATCCACTTTAGATTAATTTCCTTAAATTCGTAAATCCGTTTTTTGATTATTTACCTTACAACAGAAATTTCATGAATCCAGATATAAAAAAAATATTTTTTGCAGGCATTTTTTTAGTGGCTTTTGCCGTAAATGCCCAAAATGAAACGTACACCAGCAGTCCTGAAGTTGCCGATACCACCTTTGTCAACTTAAAAGAGTACAGTGATGATTTTATTTATGACATGAAATACGCCACAGCAGATAATTTCCTGAAAGCGAAAGTCTATGATTGTGCCGAATGCATGCTGCGGTATAAGACGGTCAAAGCACTGATAGCCGCCAATAAGGAATTTATGAAAAATGGCTGCAAAATAAAGCTTTTTGATTGCTACAGGCCTTTGTCTATTCAGGAGAAAATGTGGGAGATTGTGCCGAATCCGGAGTATGTGGCAGACCCTAAAAAAGGCTCCATCCATAATAGAGGAGGAGCCGTAGATATTTCGTTGGTGAATGCTGAAGGTACAGAACTGGAAATGGGAACCAATTTCGATTTTTTCGGAGCGGAGGCCGGTCATAATTTTAAGAAGCTTCCGACATCGGTCCGTGCAAACAGAAAGTACCTTAAAAGTGTAATGGTACAAAGCGGTTTCAATTCTTTTGATTCGGAATGGTGGCATTATAATTTAAAAACAGGTCTGAAAGATCCTGTTTCTAACCAAAAATGGAAATGTGACTAATTATTCGACGCATCTGATGTTTTCCATGAAATACGTATTCGGATGCGATACTTTGCCATTGAGTTCAGACGTCAATTCTCTTTTTACGATATAATCTTCCGTATCGGTTAAATACTTAATTCGCATAATGGAGATCGGAGATTTTTTAAGCTCTTCGTAATTGTCTTTCATAAACATAAAAATCCCGGTATTGACACGATTGCTAAAATCTTTTTCATCCTGAATAAGCGTACCGCAGCTTTCCTGATTAATGTGCATCAGCGTTACTATTTTGCCGTTTTCCAGCTGAAGGAATATTTTTGAGTTTTTGTCGAAACAATTTGCTTTTATAAAATCTTTGCTTTTCTGGATAAGCTGTAAGTTTAAAGTAGGCAGGCCGTCTGTCTGTGCGAGCGAAAAGAAAACATAACTGAAGCTGCCTCCAAAGTATTTTTCGCTCATCAGGTATTCATTTGTTACTTTATAAGTACCAATGGAGTCGTTTACGTTTACGCTGTATTCACAAGGTTTTTGGGCAAAGGCAGTAAGGGTTAAAAGAAAAAAAGTTAAAGTAATTAGTTGTTTCATTTTTAAGTAATTTTTCTGCAAATTAAAACTATTTTATGATCATTTTTATCAGTTGTGAAAAAACAATAAACATTTCCTCCATTTTTTATTTTCCATTTTTTTCTAATGTTCTCTACCGTGTCCGGAAAATTTCTGGTGGTCACATTGGCCTGTTGGTTGTGGAGTTCCGTTTTCATCTCATTTTTGGAGTACGAAATGGATTTTTCAATCTCAAAAACTCTTCCGGGAAAATCGATTAGTTCGTCTGAAGTATATAAATGGGAATGTTTATGCAGCTTATTGATTTCGAAAATAGTACTGACTTCATCAAAGCCACCCGATTTCATAATAGCTGAATTGGGCTCGTACAGGTATTTTTGAGGTAAATGGTACGATGGAAAATTCGAATTGTCACCCAGGATGAATTCAAATGTTTCGGTTTTGTCCTTCAGGATATTGGCCGTCTTTATGGCTATTCGACCTGAATATTTATTATGGATTTCGAAAAGTAGTTCTTTGACCTCATTTTCAAGCGCGATGATATGAATGTTTTTTACGTATTTCAATTCAGAAAGGCCGGCTGAAATATCCAGTAACGGGGCGGTTTTTATTAAGACAGCATCCGTTTTTTCAAAGTAAAAATCTAATAATTCCGGTACATTCGGTAAGCAGTCCCTAAGCATGAAAACCTTGCCTTTTGCATCATTTCTTCGGGAGGGATCAATATAAATCCAGTCCCATTTTTCGCTGGAGTCACTTAAAACAGTGGTAGAATCAGCAGCATAAAAGGTACAGTTCTCCACTTTTAACTGTTCAAAATTATGTTGTACGATTGCTGATAAATCTTCACTGATCTCGCAATGCGTGATGTTCCTGAAGTTTTTTGAAAAATAATAATCGTCGACACCGAAACCTCCCGTAAGATCGATTAAGGTTTCTCCGGAAATTAATGAAGCTTTGTAAGCCGCAGTACGTTCGGAAGACGTTTGTTCAACCGAAATTTTGCCGGGATAAATAATATTTTCTGTTGAAAACCAAGTTGGTAATTTGTCTTTTGCTTTTGTTTTGGCTTCAATCTGATTCAAAATTAAAATCCAGTCCACGTCCGGAAACGGATTTTTTTGTAGGGCTAATTTTGAAATCGAAGCACCACTATTTTCGGTTATAAATTCCTGAATAGGTTTGCTTAAAATTGAAGTGTTCAAGGCTAAATTCTTTCGGTTAATACGGAGACAATTTTGTTGTCAGGAAAAAATTCTTTTAAAATTACTTTTATCATCGTAAAAACCGGAATAGCGATAATCATTCCGACGATTCCAAAAGTGATTCCGCTGATTAATGTAATCAGGAATATTTCTAACGGGTGCGAATTTACACTTTTTGATGAAATTATAGGCTGACTTATGTTATTATCAATCGCCTGAACCACTAAAAAACCAATAATTACATAGATGGTTTTGGGCAGGATTTCGCTTTGGAAATCCATTCCTATCATACTAATCATCGTTAAGATTCCTGCCAGTATCGTTCCGATAATTGGCCCAATGTACGGAATGATATTTAAGATGGCACATAAAAAGGCAATGACAAAAGCATTTTTATTTCCGAAAATGATCAGAACGATTAAATACAAAATAAAGACCACCGTTAGTTGCAGTAGCAAACCAATGAAATAACGGGTTAGAAAATGATTTATTTTGGTAATCGAGTTCAGGATTTTTTCTTCATTACTGTCCGGAAGAATTCTTCTGGCCGTGGCTTTAAAAGCATCCTGATCTTTCACAAAGAAAAAGGTGATGAAAAACACAGATACCAGTCCCATTCCCATATCTGCCATAAAACCTAAAATAGAATTAAGGAAGGACGTGAAATAACTAAGATCAAGCATGGATGTTACCCTGGAACTTTTAAGGACTTTATTTAAATCAACATGCGGAATATTGAAATAGAGTTCAATACTGCGTTCCGTTTCCATAAATTGTTTCTGTAAGTTATGGGTATCCAGTAAAGATAAATTATTGGCCTGCGAGATAATCAGCGGAACAAATAAGAAAATAAAACCAACCAGTAACAACAGGAACAGGAGGAGCGTGGTTGTTGCCGCTAACGAATTACCGAATTTTAATTTATTTTTTAAAAATTGTACGAACGGATTGGCAATAAGACACAATAAAAGTGAAATGCATAAATAGACAATTACAGTTTGTATCGAATATAAGAAGTACAGAACAATCCCAATAATCAGGATGGTTGCCAAAGCTCTTAAAATTCCGTTAGATATAATTTTAGATGTGATCATGTTTGATTTTTAGAGTAAATATAGGCAAAAAGCTTTTGAATATATTCCGGAATACAAAAAAAGCGGGATGAAATAACATCCCGCTTTTAATCATACCATTATTTTTTTGGATTAAATTCCAAAAGCAGCTCTTGGCCCTCCGGAAAGGAAAACAGCAGCCATTCTTGTTTTTTGTCCATTAGAGAACATGTACATTCCGTTATCATCAGTATAATCCATGTAGTTCATTGTCATTTCAACAGGAGTTCCTGAACAAGTACTGTAATGTGGGTAAGCTGGTACACCATAATTTGCAGTATTGTGGGTTGGAGTATCAGATACTAAATCGCTTCCGCAAGTTGCATCTCCCCAGATGTGACGTAAATTCATCCAGTGTCCCACTTCGTGAGTTCCGGTTCTTCCTAAGTTAAAAGGAGCATTTGCACTACCTGATAATCCGAAATATTTTGAATCAATTACAACACCGTCAGTAGCCGAAGATCCGCCTGGAAATTGCGCATAACCTAAAATTCCTCCACCAATAGCACAAGACCATAAGTTAAGTTTTGTTGTTGGAGAAGTAGGTGCTAAACCGCCCTGAGCTGTTTTTTTCATAGCATCATTGGTTCCCCATGATGTTTTTGTAGTCGATTTTCTAATCACCTGATCCAGTACAAAACTAATTCCTACGTTAGCTTTAACTCCGGCAAATAAAGCAGGAACGCTATTGTAATCAGAATTTAAGGCATTAAAATCTTTGTTTAAAACATCAATTTGACTTTGAATCTGAGCATTAGAGATGTTTTGAGCAGTCGTTCTGTAAAGAACATTTACGACAACCGGAATTTGAACCTTGCCATTTACCAATTTACCTGTTAGCATAGCTTTGTTGGTAAAAGCTTCAATTTCATTCATTCTGATCGCTAATGTCGGATCAGCTTTTAATTGGGCTTCTAAAACTTCCTGAGAGGCGCATCCTCTGCGGGCAATTGCACTTACATCTGAACCTTTTGATTCTGTCTGGTCATTTTGACAAGAAAACAGCAACAAAGCTGTAATTGCGGATAAAAGAACTTTTTTCATAATAATAGGGGTTTTTGTTATAATATTGTTGATTAGTTAAACAATGTAACAATTTTATAACAAAAACTTTACGTAACAAAATATTTACAAATAATTATTTGTGAGATTTTTACAAACCCTTGTATAGTCTAGTTCTTACAAAAAAATCAACTATTTTTTTACGAAGTAATTTCGTACAAAGCAATACTTGCAGCTTGTACAACGTTCATACTACTGTTGTTACCAAACATGTTTATGTGTACAATCTGGTTCGAAATTTTTAACAGTTCGTCAGATATTCCGTCAATCTCACTTCCGATCAAAAGTGCTATTTTTTTGTGTTCAGGAATTGTAACTTCTTTAAGGGGTTTACTATTGCTGGCAATTTCCAGGGCAATAATTTCGAAGTTGTTTTCGATTAGGTACGCGATGAGATCGCTTGTTTCTTCAATAATGGAATGCGGTACATGAAGATGTGTACTTCTGGAAGTTTTGTTTATTTTTCGGGGTGTCAGCGGGATATCTTTTCCTAAAAGATAATGTTTTCCACACCAAATGCTTCACCGATTCTAAAAAGCGAACCGATATTCTGCTGGAAATAAATATGGTCACAAACCAGCGTTATGGGAAACGTTTTTCTTTCAAATTGATTTTCTTCGTGGGTAAGCTGCACTTGTTGACTCTTAATTGGTAAATATATAATTGATAATGTTAGCGCCCATTTTAAGCGCTTTGTCTCTTACCGCAACGGGATCATTATGTACCTCCGGATCTTCCCAGCCGTCACCCAAATCACATTCGTAAGTGTAAAGCAGCACCAGTTTGTTTTCGATAAAAATCCCAAAAGCCTGTGCGCGGGTACCATCGTGCTCATGAATTTTTGGCAATCCATTCGGGAAAGGATAAGGTTTCTGAAAAATAGCGTGATTCGCCGGAATTTCAACCAAATTAGTATTGGGAAATATTTTTTTGATTTCTTTTCGAATGTAATGGTCCATTCCGTAATTGTCATCAATATGCAAAAATCCTCCGCCGGTTAAATAATTCCGAAGATTGCTGATATCACTGTCGCTAAAAACCACATTTCCGTGTCCTGTCATGTGTACAAAAGGATACGAAAGCAAATCAGGGCTTCCGGGTTCAACGGTGGAAGGTTTTGCTTTGATCCGCGTATTAATGTTCGAATTGCAAAACTGGATTAAATTGGGCAGGGAAGTAGGATTTGAGTACCAATCGCCGCCGCCGCTGTATTTTAATAAAGCAATCTCCTGAGAAAAAGAGGAAAGGGAAACGAGTAAAAACAAAAGAAATATTTTTTTCATAATAATTTAATATTTTCTGTCATTTCGACGAAGGAGAAATCACATCCAGAGAGCACGCACTGTTAATTCATTATATGATTTCTCCTTCGTCGAAATGACAAAGCCAGCCTAATTGTGGCGGCAAACTATCTTTAATTAATTGTTCTCATTAAAAAAAACAATACTGTGACAGGCGACTAGCGCAGCCGTTTCAGTGCGTAAACGCGTATTTCCTAAAGCCACAGGCTTGAAATTATTTTCTAAAGCCAGTGCAATTTCTTTTTCCGAGAAATCACCTTCAGGTCCAATTAATATGGTCACATTTTCATTAGGCTTTAAAACTTCTTTCAGTGATTTTTTATCGGTTTCCTCACAATGTGCAATCAATTGTAAGCCTTCGTTTTGTTGTTTTATAAATTCTTTGAAGGAAATCGCCGGATTCAATTTCGGTAAAAATGTCTCGTTGGATTGTTTCATGGCCGAAAGGATGATTTTCTCAAAACGTTCCGGATTGATGTTTTTTCTCTCGGAACGATCGCAAAAGACAGGTGTAATTTCCTGAACACCGATTTCAGTTGCTTTTTCCAAAAACCATTCGTAACGATCATTCATCTTGGTTGGGGCAACAGCCAGATGCAGCTTAAATTTTGGCTGAACGGCTTTTGTTACAGAAAGTACCTGTACGGTACATTTATTGTCGGAAGCCAGCGTTATTTCCGTTTCAAATAAAAATCCCAGGCCATTGGTGACGTGCAGGATGTCCGAATCTTTTTTACGTAAAACCTTTATGATGTGTCGGCTTTCTTCCTTATCGAAAGAAAAACTTTCAGTGGTTTCGTCTATATTAGGGTTGTAAAATAATTGCATAATTAAAATTGAATTCGTGCTTTCGAAACAACAGCAGAAGTTTCGAAACGATTGGATAAATATTTTTGATAGCCCACAATTCCGATCATTGCGGCATTATCGGTGGTGTATTCGAATTTCGGGACAAAAGTTTTCCAGCCATATTTCCCTTCGCTTTCTTTCAGCCGGGTTCGAATACCTGAATTGGCAGAAACGCCGCCGCCAATGGCAATTTGTCTGATTCCGGTTTCTTTGACGGCTAATTTTAATTTGTCCATCAAAATTTCGATAATCGTATACTGAATAGAAGCACAAATATCATTTAGGTTTTCTTCAATAAAATTCGGGTTTTCTAATTTTTTCTTCTGGATGAAATACAAAATCGCAGTTTTTAATCCGGAGAAGCTGAAATCGAGTCCCGGAACTTTTGGTTTTGTAAAAGCAAAAGCTTTCGGATTTCCCAACTGTGCATATTTATCAATTAACGGACCACCCGGATAAGGAAGTCCAAGAATTTTGGCACTTTTGTCAAAAGCTTCCCCAACAGCGTCATCAGTGGTCTCCCCGATAATTTCCATGTCAAAAAAGCCATTCACTTTTACAATCTGCGTATGTCCGCCGCTAATGGTTAAGGCTAAAAAAGGAAATTCGGGCTTGTCAAAACCTTCTTCCTCTATAAAATGCGTCAAAATGTGTGCATGCATGTGATTTACAGCAATTAACGGAATTTTTAAGGCTAAGGATAATGATTTGCTAAAAGAACTTCCAACGAGAAGCGACCCCATTAAGCCGGGTCCCTGCGTAAAGGCAATGGCAGTTAATTGTTCTTTTTGTACATTTGCTTTACGAAGGGCAGCATCAATAACAGGAACAATATTTTGCTGATGGGCTCTTGAAGCTAATTCAGGAACCACACCGCCGTATTGATTGTGAATTAACTGATTGGCTACAACATTTGAGAGTACTTTATCGTTATGTAAAACTGCAGCAGCAGTATCATCGCATGAACTTTCGATGGCAAGAATAAAAACCTCTGAATTTTGCATATAAAGGCACGAATTTTGAATTATATTTGACAAATCAAATTTTTAAAATTTATTTGATTGAAGTAAACGCCAAAATTAAAGAAATTTTATCAAAACAGTCGTCCTTTGTCTGTTCAAAATAAATTTAAAAGAAAACTAAAATAAAAGAGCTATCAAAAAAGTAAAGAAAATAATATCCAGGACCCTAATTGGGTTAATCTTACTTTTGTTGGCATTGGCTATCATTTTGTCTTTGCCTGTAGTTCAGACCAAAATTGCTACTTATATAACGGAATCGCTAAATTCTGATTTTAAAACCAAGATCAGCATCGATAAAGTGGCTGTAAATATTTTTGGAGGTGTTAAACTGAAGAAGGTTTTGATTTTAGATCATCACAATAAGGTTCTAATTTATTCGGATATTATCAGCACCGATATTTTAAGCGTAAAAAGACTGCTTGATGGCGACCTGATTTTTGGGGACCTTCGACTGACTGGTTTAATCTTTAACCTGAAAACGTATAAAAACGAAACCGAAAACAATATCAATAAATTTATCCGGTTATTTGACTCCGACAAGCCTTCCAAAACAAATAAGCACTTTTTACTGACTGCTAAAAATGCCTATATTTCCAAGGGGATTTTTACCGTAGTTGATGAAAATAAAAAAACACCGAATTTTATCGATTTCAAAAAACTGAATGCGTATATCAGTGACTTTAAACTATACGGACCTGATGTTACTACAATTATTCACAGGTTTTCTTTTTTAGATCATCGTGGTTTGTATGTGTCTAATTTTGCCGGGAAATTCAGTTATACCAAAAAGCAGATCAAGGTTGAGAATCTGGCCATAAAAACCAAAAGATCGTCTATTTACGGCCAGGCAATACTGAATTATAAACCAGAAGATTTTTTAAATTTTACTGATAAGGTTAAGTTTAACGTAGTGCTGGATTCTGCATCTATTGCTACCAACGACATTCGTTATTTTTATGACGGATTGGGGAAGAATCAGCATTTTAAAATCAAAACAAAAATAAACGGTACCCTGAACAATCTTAATTTGAGACGACTCAGGCTTAGTGATACTAACGGATCAAAAATTGCCGGAACTATTAATTTCAGAAATCTTTTAGGGAATAAAGATCAAAAATTCTCCATGAACGGAAAGTTTGATAAACTGATTTCAAGCTACCATAATCTGGTTACTCTGATGCCGGTAGTGCTGGGCAAAAAACTTCCGAAAGAACTTCAGAGGCTGGGCAGATTTAATATTGTGGGTAAAGCAAAAGTTTCGACAACTGCTTTGGAAACCGATTTTAAAATGATAACCGATTTAGGAAATGGACAGGTTAATCTGCATATGAATAATATGGATTTTATCGATAAAGCGTCCTATTCCGGAAATATAATCCTGGATAATTTTAATGTCGGCGCATTACTTCAGCGCAAGGATATTGGCAGAACGACCCTGGATCTGGATGTGGATGGCGTTGGTTTTACCGAAAAATACCTGAATACAATTGTAAAAGGTGACATTTCCAAATTAGATTACAATAAATACACGTACAATAATATTGTTATAAATGGTAATTTTAAACTGCCTTATTATAAAGGACAATTATCGGTTAACGACCCCAATTTGAGTCTTACGTTTGATGGTCTGGTTGATTTAAGCAAGCGCGAAAGTAAATATGATTTCCATATTAATGTTGAAAATGCAGATTTGCGAAAATTAAAATTCGTCAACGATTCTATTTCGCATTTTACCGGGGATGCCATTGTGGAAGTAACCGGAAACTCTATTGAAAACCTGCAGGGAAATATCTATATTAAGGATGCGGAATATCAAAATCCAAAATCTACCTATGCTTTTGAAGAAGTAACGATCAACTCTAATTTTGATGCCGACAAATTACGTACCATTACCATAAACTCTTCGGATGTTGTGAATGGTAAAATCGTCGGTAAATTTCAGTTTAAGGAATTAAAAAAACTGGTCATGAATTCCGTTGGAAGTCTTTATACCAATTATAAACCTTATAAAGTTAAAAAAGGACAGTTTTTACGTTTCAACCTTCATGTCTATAATAAGGTAGTAGAAATGTTATATCCCGATATAGAAATCGATTCCTCAACGGTTTTGCTTGGTAAAATTGATTCGGATTTAAAAGAATTCAAGTTCAGGTTCAAATCCCAAAAAATTACGGCGGCACAAAATACCTTTGATAATATCAGAATCAATATCGACAATAAAAACCCGCTTTACAATGCCTTCATCGAATTGGACAGTATCAAGACGCCTTATTACAAGGTTCGTGATTTTAGTCTGATTAATGTTACTTCGAATGATACGCTGTTTGTGCGCTCTGAGTTTAAGGGTGGCAATAAAGGCGAGGATTATTACAACCTGAATTTATATCACACCATAGATAAAAACAAAAATAACATTGTAGGTATTCATAAGTCGGAGATGAAATTTAAAGACTATTTATGGTACCTGAACGAAGACGCCGAAAGAGACAATCAGATTATTTTTGATAAAGAGTTTAAAAATTTCACCATTGATAATATTGTACTCTCGCACGAAGAACAGAAAATTGATCTGAATGGTGTTTTAAAAGGCAGTGATTACAAGGATCTTGTCCTGAATTTTGAAGATGTTGATATTAATAAGATTACCCCCTTCAATTCGAAATTTGTATTTAATGGTAATCTGAACGGAACCGTCAATTACAAACAGAACAAAGATGTTTATCAGCCGACAGCCTCTCTGGTCATCGATCATCTTAATTTGAATAAAACGGAGCTCGGAACTTTAGATTTTGATATCTCCGGAGATGAAAGTTTTAAAAAGTTTACGATAAATTCGTCTATACATAATGGGTTTACGGAATCGTTCAAAGCTTCAGGAACTTTCGCAGTAGAAAATAAAGAAACCTTTTTAGACCTGAATTTAAAACTTGAAGGATTTAATCTGGCTACTTTAGGAACAGTCGGAGCGGGTGTTCTTTCCAATATAAGAGGATCAGTTTCGGGTAATGCGGCGATTGTAGGGAATCTTAAGAAACCCGAAATCAACGGAAGGTTATACGTAGAAAAAGCAGGGATGACGATTCCGTACCTGAATACGGATTACGAATTAAGCGACCGAACGGTGATTGATTTAACAGATGAGAAGTTTCTGTTTCGAAATAACCAGCTCACGGATACTAAATACGGCACCAAAGGTCTGCTGAATGGTAGTATCGAACATCATAATTTTGGGGACTGGAAACTGGACCTGAATATTAGCTCGAAACGATTACTGGCGCTTGATACTAAAGACAGCGATGATGCCGCTTATTTTGGTACAGCTTTTATTAATGGTACTGCCAGTATTACGGGACCTACGTCAAATTTATTTATTAAAGTTGCTGCCAAATCCGAAAAAGGCACCGAGGTCAAGATCCCTATTAATAATGTGCAAAGTGTCGGAGAAAACAGTTTTATACATTTTGTAACGCCAAAAGAGAAATACAATCTGGCCAACGGTATTGTCGAAAAGACAAGAAATTATGGCGGTCTTGAATTAGAATTTGATTTTGATATCACACCCGATGCAGAAGTAGAAGTGATTCTGGACCGAAATTCCGGACATGGTATGAAAGGTAAAGGATACGGATCGCTATTGTTTAAAATTAATACACTGGGTAAATTTAATATGTGGGGGGATTTCCAGGCTTATGAAGGAACTTATAACTTTAAATACGGAGGTTTAATTGACAAAAAATTCGCCGTTAAAAAAGGAGGATCCATTATTTGGGAAGGCAACCCGCTGAAAGCCCAGCTGAATCTTGAAGCAGTTTACAGAACGTCTGCAAATCCTGCCGTATTGCTGGATAATTCGTCCTTCAATAAAAAAGTACCGGTGGAAGTAGTCATAGGACTAAGAGGAGATTTAACAAGTCCGGAGCCTAATTTTGATATTCAGTTTCCTTCGGTAAGTAATGTATTGAAATCAGAGATACAGTATAAGCTGGATGATAAAGATGTACGCCAGACTCAGGCATTGTATTTACTGTCGACCGGATCCTTTATGAGTCCGGATGGATTTAACCAAAGCGATTTGTCCGGAACATTTGCCGAAACAGCTGCCAGTTTACTGGGCGGAATTATAAAATCAGATAATGATAAATTCAATATTGATTTAAATTTTATCTCGGCAGACAAACGAATAGGACAGGAGGCAGATGGTCAGTTTGTGGCTAATATCACCTCTCAGGTAAACGAGAGAATTACTATAAACGGTAAGGTTGGTGTACCGGTCGGCGGGGTCAATGAATCGGCAATTGTGGGTGATATTGAAATACTTTACAGGGTAAATGAAGACGGGTCAATGAACCTGCGTTTGTTTAACAAAGAAAATGATATCAATTATATAGGTCAGGGAATTGGGTATACACAGGGAGTTGGTATTTCCTATGAGGTTGATTTTGATACTTTCAGTGAGCTGGTCAATAAAATATTTAAAAGCCACAAATTAGAAAGGTCTCTGAAAAATTCTTCTGATGAATTGCAGGATTCCTATCTGAATCCGGAATACATTAATTTTTCGAATAAGAAAGATGCTGATAAAAATAATAAGAAAACGGATAAAAAAGAAGAAGAAAAACCACAGCCCACTACTATCAACAATCAGGGTGTAATACCTGATAATGAAGATTTTTAATTGTTAAAAACACATTATTCAAAACCATTATGTTTCATAATGGTTTTTTTATGCCTAAATTTAGAGGTTCAATCTATTTTTCATGATTTCGGGAAAACGTAAAATTTTGTAACACTTCATTAATGTATTGTTAATTTTAAAGATTTAATTAAAAAAAGAGCCTTTTATTATTTTTAATGAATTTTTTCATATCGAAAAACTTATTAACGAAAACGTTTGAATTTAACATATTTTATTAATTTATTATAATCATAACCCGAAAAGTGGTGAATGTTTGCTAATTTTACACTTTAATACTTAAATAATGCCAAAAACAATAAAAAAAGTAGGTGTTCTAACCTCAGGAGGTGACTCACCAGGAATGAATGCTGCAATACGATCAGTTGTTCGAACATGTGCTTATCATAATATAGAATGCATAGGAATTTATAGAGGGTATCAGGGAATGATCGAAGGAGATTTCAAAGAAATGGGTCCCCGAAGCGTAAATAATATTGTAAACAAAGGCGGAACGATCTTAAAATCGGCTCGTTCAGTTGAGTTTAGAACTCCCGAAGGCAGAAAAAAAGCACATGAAAATCTATTGAAAGCCGGGGTAGATGCCTTAGTTGTCATTGGTGGTGACGGAAGCTTTACCGGAGGATTGATATTTAATTCAGAATTTGGTTTTCCTGTAATGGGAATTCCGGGTACAATTGATAATGATATTTTTGGAACCAGTCATACACTGGGATATGATACAGCCTTAAATACGGTTGTTGACTGTATTGATAAAATCAGGGACACTGCAAGTTCGCATAACCGATTGTTTTTTGTTGAGGTTATGGGTAGAGATGCCGGACATATTGCTCTTAATGCCGGAATTGGCGCAGGTGCCGAAGAAATTCTTATTCCTGAAGAAGATTTAGGTTTAGACCGATTACTGGATTCTCTTCAGAAAAGTAAAGCTTCAGGAAAATCATCAAGTATAGTGGTAATTGCAGAGGGTGATAAAATTGGTAAAAACGTATTCGAATTAAAAGATTATGTGGAAGCTAATTTACCGGAGTATGATGTAAGAGTATCTGTTTTAGGACACATGCAGCGCGGTGGTTCACCATCTTGTTTTGACCGTGTTCTGGCAAGCCGATTGGGGGTAAAGGCAGTAGAATCCTTAATTGAAGGAAAATCAAACTACATGGTAGGTTTACAATCAGATAAAGTAGCTTTGACTCCTTTGGAGCAGGCCATTAAAGGAAAATCAGAAATTGATAGAGAATTACTAAGGGTGTCAGATATAATGTCAACCTAAAATATAAGTTTAAAAAAGAAAAGAAGTTTATTGTGAGGAAATTAGACTTTAATATAGTGTAATAAAAACAAAAGCAAAAATCAAGTAAAATGTCAAAAGTAAAATTAGGAATAAACGGATTTGGACGTATTGGAAGAATCGTTTTCAGAGAATCTTTCAATAGAGATAATGTAGAAGTTGTTGCAATCAATGACTTGTTAGATGTAGATCACTTAGCTTATTTATTAAAATATGATTCAGTTCACGGTCGTTTCAACGGAACTGTAGAAGTAAAAGAAGGAAAATTGTATGTAAACGGAAGAAATATCCGTATCACTGCAGAAAGAAATCCTGCTGACTTAAAATGGAACGAAGTTGATGTTGATGTAGTGGCTGAATGTACTGGTATTTTCACAACTATCGAAACGGCAAACGAGCACATTAAAGGTGGTGCTAAAAAAGTAATTATTTCTGCTCCGTCTGCAGATGCTCCAATGTTTGTAATGGGTGTAAACCACGAAACGGCAAAAGCTACAGATACAATCGTTTCTAACGCTTCCTGTACTACAAACTGTTTAGCTCCTTTAGCTAAAGTAATCCACGATAATTTCGAAATCGTAGAAGGTTTAATGACAACTGTTCACGCAACAACTTCAACGCAAATGACATCAGACGGTCCTTCAAGAAAAGACTGGAGAGGTGGACGTGCTGCTGCAATAAACATCATTCCTTCTTCAACAGGTGCTGCAAAAGCGGTTGGAAAAGTAATTCCTGCTTTGAATGGAAAACTAACAGGAATGTCTTTCCGTGTACCTACTGCTGACGTTTCTGTAGTTGATTTAACTGTAAAAGTAGCTAAAGAAACTACTTACGAAGAAATCTTAGCTGTTTTGAAAAACGCTTCTGAAACTTCAATGAAAGGTATCTTAGGATATACTGAAGATGCTGTTGTTTCTCAGGATTTTATTTCTGATAAAAGAACGTCAATCGTTGATGCTACTGCCGGAATTGGTTTAAATTCAACTTTCTTCAAATTTGTATCATGGTACGATAATGAGTACGGATACTCTAGTAAATTGATTGATTTATCTGTGCACATCGCAGGTTTAAAATAATATTATATATTTTTGCAAAATCCCGTTATTTCAAAGTAACGGGATTTTCTCTTTTTGTTACTCCTTTAATTAATGTAAAAAATACACTTTTTATTTAGTTAAAGAAAAACTAATCCAAAAACTAAATAAAATGAAATTAATAGTTGATAGTGGATCTACTAAAGCCGATTGGATTGCAATTGATGATAATGGAAAAGTATTATTCACCACACAAACTTTAGGATTAAATCCTGAAATACTTGACGGTCCGGAAGTTATTACAAGAATAAGCGATCGTTTTGATATTTTACAAAATAAAAATAATGCAACACATTTGTTCTTCTACGGAGCAGGTTGCGGAACAGAAAGAATGCAAACCGAATTAGCGCGTATATTTCGCGAATTTTTTGTGAATGCAATTGTAGAAGTTCACGAAGACACTTATGCGGCAGTTTATGCTACGACTCCAAAAGGGGAAGAAGCGATTGTAAGTATCCTGGGAACAGGATCTAACTGCAGTTATTTTGATGGAAAAGTATTGCATCAGAAAGTACAATCGTTAGGCTATATTGCTATGGATGATTGCAGCGGGAATGTTTTCGGAAAAGAATTAATCAGAAAATATTATTTCAATAAAATGCCTAAAGAACTGGCAGTTGAATTTGAAAAAGAATATAATTTAGAGCCTGATTTTATCAAAAACAAATTATACAAAGAACCGAATCCAAATGCGTATCTGGCGACTTTTGCTAAGTTCTTAATCAAACATAAAGACACTGAGTTTTGTAGAAAAATCATCTTCAAAGGGATGAAATCTTTCGTTAAAAACTACATCAAACAATATGATAACTGCAAAGAAGTTCCAGTACATTTCGTGGGTTCTATTGCTTTTTATCTAAAAGACGAATTACAGGAAACATTTGATAAATACGAACTTCAGTTAGGGAATGTACTAAGAAGACCTATTGATGGATTAATTGCCTACCACGTAGCGAATCAATAGTATTGTTTATGGAAATAGCGATTATTGCACATGACGGGAAAAAAGCAGATATGGTTCAGTTTTTAAACAAAAACAAAACCCTCCTGCTGCAGGAAAATATCAAGCTGATTGCCACCGGTACAACGGGAAGCAAAGCGGTAAATGCAGGCTTTAAGGTACGAAAAATGCTTTCCGGTCCATTGGGCGGTGATGCTCAGATTGCTGCAAGAGTTGCTGAGGGCAAAACCAAGATGGTTTTCTTCTTTAAAGACCCGTTAGCAAGTCATGCCCATGAAGTTGATATTAATATGTTAATTCGTGTTTGCGATGTGCACAATGTACCATTGGCGACTAATGAAGCTTCTGCGCAATTGTTGCTCAATGCGATTACAATGCAATTATAAGAAGCTGTACTAGAAAAAACAGGGCAATTTTGCCAGTGGAAACCGTTTCATTTTGAAGCGGTTTTTTTATGCTTCTTTGTTTAAAATAATGTGCCGCTGTCAGCAAACAGACAGCGGCACATTTATTTATTATTTTAAAACTATTATTGTACGGCAATTACAGAAATTTCGACATTAACATTTTTTGGTAAGCAGGACACCTGAACGGTTTCGCGTGCCGGAGCGGTTTTTTCGTCAAAATAAGATCCGTAAATGGTATTTATAGCACCAAAATTATTCATGTCCATAATGAAAATAGTGGCTTTAACTACGTTTTCAAAAGTCATATCAGCTGCTTCTAAAATGGCAGCAATATTCTGCATTACCTGATGGGTTTCATCATTGATATTGTCTGTAATCAGTTCTCCTGAAGCAGGATTGATGGCAATCTGGCCGGAAGCATACAACGTATTTCCCGATAACACAGCCTGACTGTACGGACCGATAGGAGCCGGTGCTTTTTCAGTAAAAATTATTTTTTTCATAGTAATTGATTTTAAAGTCAGAATAGCGGTTTGTAGAATCTATTAGTGATTTACAGGGTAAGAAGAATACTCTAAAATTACGATTTTTATCTATTAATAGCGCTTCGTTTGTTCCATTTAATGTCACTAAGGACTCCTGATTTGATTCCGATAAAGAAATTCCAGTTGGAGTTTGTTCCAAGCGGACTCCAGTTAAAAGCCATTCTCCAGCTTAATAAATCTCTTTCAAAACGAAATTGGGTAAACGTGACCCCTTTTTGTACAAAGTCATAACCGGTAGAAACCCCGCCTTTCCATTTCGGCGTAATATCCATATTGGCAGATATCATAATCGAATTTCCTGTTATTTTACTCTCACGATTGATATTTGAATAGGTCAACGAGTATGCCATAGTCATATCCCAGGGGATTTTTGAATTAAAAAATTCAGTGATTACATTCTCGTCATCATCATTTTTATCATTGGCAAACTGGCTGTTCCGCGGATCATTTAAGTCTGTATTGGTACCAAATAAATCATCTTTACGGCCACCATTCCGCTCGCTTTGTTTGTTTTCTTCTTTTCCGCCTTTATTCGAGAACGAATAATTCATCGTTACATTGGCACTTGTTAGTCGGAATAAGCTTCCGCCATTGTCAATATTATAAGTGTTTATTCTCGTTCCGGAGTTATCAATCGCATACGGATCAAGTGTAGCTCCGAAGTTGACATTCATTTTATTGTCAAAAAATTGGGTTCCGCCACTTACAAGTACAGGCTGCCAGGCTAAAATCTGTTTTCCGTCAGCATTAAAATTATAACTGGTATTGAAATTCAGGTTGTTCAGCAGCATGATTTTTTTAGGTTCTGTCTTCGTACTGTCACTGTCTCTTACTTTAGCTTCAAAAGTATTGCTTAAAGAGAATCCTACGATATTAGAGTTCTCTTTACTCGGAGCACCATAAACTCCATTTTCAAAACGGGTATATGAATTCGTAATTCTTCCGGAAGCATCGACAGCGTAATTGTTGTAATATTTTTCAAAGCTTGGCGTATAGGCATACGTAATGGAAGGCCTCATGACGTGACGAATTGACTGTATTCTTTTGTTGTCACCAAAGTTAAAAGTTCCGTAAATGGTAGTTCCTAAATTTGTGCTGAAATTGTACGTCCTAAAAGCATCAAAACCGTTAACGGTCCTGTCGACCACCCTGCTTTGGTCCAGATCGTACGTTCTGTCTATTGTTTTGGTTACCCAGGTCTCCTGGTAATTGGTAGACGCCCCGGCGCTGAAATACTTGAATATCTTAAAGTTAGTGCTCAAGGGAATACTGTGCTGCATTCCGATTTGCGCATCTCTGAACATTTGTGGTTTGAAAAATAAAGAATCCGTTGTCACGATATTATTTTTACCACTCAGGTTGTATTGCAGGTTGATGTTTTTAATAAAACCTTTTTTAACACCGTCTTTTCCAACAAACGGATAGACACGATCAATACTGGCCTGCAAGGTTGGTAAGGTCATGTTGATTTGCTCTGTCTGTGTGTTTTGCGAATGTGTTGCTGTCAGGGAAATACGGGCCTGTGGAATCGTATTAAAGGTCTTGTTGTACGATATCGAAGAGCTTAAAGTGTTATTAAGATTGGAACCAACGTTAGCCTGATTGATGGATTGCTTAAAGTATTTACTGCTACCCATGTTTACAGAAGCAGAAAATGTTGAATTCGGGTTTGATTTGGTGTCTTTGGAGTGTGACCACTGAATGTTGTAAATGTTTTGTTTTGAGTAGTCAGGATAGCCTCTTTCGCTATTTATTAAATTCTCAAAACGGACATTGATATTCCCCCTGTACTTGTATCTTGTGGCATAAGCCGATTCAAAACGCATGGCGTAACTACCATTGGTATAGTAATCTCCGAGTACGGTTAAGTCGTAATTATCACTTAAAGCAAAATAATACCCCATATTCTGGAGTGAAAATCCACGGGTATTAGAGTCATTATAACTTGGTATGATAATCCCCGATACACTTTTTTCCTGACTCATCGGGAAATAGGCAAAAGGCAAAGCGATTGGAGTAGGAACATCGGCAATAACCATATTGGTTAAACCGGTTATCACTTTTTTTCCGGGAATGAACTTTACTTTATTGGTCTGGAAATAATATTCAGGATTGTCGATATCTTTAGAAGTGGTAAAACGAGCACCTTTCAAAAAGTAAACAGAGTCATTTTCTTTCTTGGTGATCGCGGCTTTTATCTTAAATTCACCTTGTTCTGTCCTTGAATTGTAGATTAAAGCTTTTTTGGTCTTAAAATTAAATCGGATAGAATCGGGCTGCACTTCACTTGCGCCCTGCTTAAAATTGGGATATTGGGTTAAAACTCCCGCAGAATCCCTTATCCTCCCGGCATACACTTCGTCTTTTTCGTAATCCAGTACAATAATACCTGATTTCAGTTCGACATCTTTATAGTAGAGTTCAGCTTCGTTGTAAAGAGTGATCGTTTTCTTCTTCTGATCAATTTTAGCATAGTCTTTGGCTACGTATCTTACCTTTCCGTCCAGAAATGTCTTCTTAGGCCTGACAGTATCTAATTTTATAGTATCAGTCGCTGTTATTTCAGGTTTTACAACCTTATCTGGTTGTTTTACAGCCGGTCGTGCCGTTTTTTTTGTTTTTATCTCTTGCGAATATAGATTACCACATCCTATTGTTAGGAAAAATGATATTAAAACGATATTAAATAAGTTTGTATGCAAAGGTTTAAATGCTATTTTTGTAAAAGTATGGCTTGTTTTTTGACGTGTCAAACTTACATATAATTTTTTGTCAAAAATAATCAATTATAAAAATTATAGCAGTTGGATTTTATTAAAATTAACTTTTAGATTTATGAATATACTTAACAAAACTAGACTAATATTTAGTTTTTTTCTAATGATAACGACTTTTTGTTCTTACAGTCAATCGAATGTCTTTAAAGTGACACTAGATGCGGGACATGGTGATCACGATTTTGGGGCAGTTTACAGTGGGAGGATTGAAAAAAATATTGCACTGGCGATTGTGTTAAAAATTGGAAAGATCTTAGAACAAAGCCCCAACGTTGATGTTATTTATACTCGTAAGACAGACGTTTTTATTGATCTTGTTGAAAGAGCCAATATCGCTAATAGGGCCAATTCTAATATTTTTGTTTCCATTCACTGTAATGCAAACAAAAATACGGCGGCAGACGGAACCGAAACGTATGTGATGGGTTTGAGTAAAGTTGCCTCGAATCTGGAAGCGGCAAAGAAAGAGAACTCCGTTATTACTTTAGAAAAAGATTATAAGCGTAAATACGAAGGTTATGATCCAAATTCTCCCGAATCAATGATCGGAATGACGCTTATGCAAGAAGAATATATGGATAATAGTATTTCACTGGCCAGTAAAATTGAGGATAATTTTGACAGATTAGGTAAAAAACTGCGTCAGGGTGGTGTAAAACAGGCGCCTTTTATGGTACTTCATAAAGCCTATATGCCAAGAGTTTTAGTAGAAACCGGATTTGTTTCGAATCCAACAGAAGGAAATATTTTAAATTCTGAAGAAGGACAAAATGACATTGCCAAAGCCATCGCTGAAGCTATCATAAGCTATAAGCGGGAATACTTTGGTTCCGGAATACCTGAAATTGCAGACCAAAGGCCGGCAAAAGATACTTCAACACCGGCAAAACAAAAAGTAGTTGAAGCTCCTGCTGCAGTAAAAAATGCGCCTAAAGGAACATTCTTTAAAGTGCAGCTGATCGCCAGTATCAAAAAAACGCCTTTAGAACCAAAAAACTTCAAGGGACTTAAAAATGTGACCATGTTATTTGAAAACAATATATATAAGTATTTCTATCAGGAAACTTCAAGTTACGAAATGGCACAAAAATATCTGCAAGAAGCTAAAGGTAAAGGGTATGGGGCCGCTTTTTTAATTGCATATAAAGACGGAGAAAAAATCAGTATTCAGGACGCAATTAAATAATAGTCCACAAGTTCGAATATTTATATTAATTTTGTACAAACACTTAGAATTTTGAAAATAACAAGAGAAATTAAAACGGCTATTTTAGTCATCGCGTCAATTTTACTATTTATTTGGGGCTATAGTTTTTTAAAAGGCAAAGACCTTTTTACGAATTACAAAACATTATATGTTGAATATGATAATGTGGAGGAATTATCAGCATCAGCACCTGTTACCTTAAACGGACTTATAGTGGGTAAGGTAACTAAAATTACAATCAATGAAACAACAGGTAAATTATTAGTTGAACTTCAGCTAAAAACCGATTTTCCTATTTCTAAAACCAGTCACGCAGCTTTATATTCACCAAGTTTAATTGGCGGAAAACAAATTAAAATTGTTCCTAATTTTGCTGATAAGGAATTAGCAGAGGATGGACAGGCGCTTATTCCTGCTGTCGAGTTGGGTTTAACGGAGTCTTTAGGAGGCAAGATTGAACCAATTCAGCTTAAACTGGAAAAAATGCTGGTAAGTATTGATGTTCTGGTTTCAGGACTGAATAATGTGCTGGACAAAAAAGGACAGGAAGATATCAAAAAAACGTTGGCGGAATTAAGCCAGACTATGGAGCAATTCCACAGGGCTTCCGGAACGCTTAACACTATTCTGGATACGAACAAAGGTCAGATTAACGGAGTTGTAACCAACTTTAATAAAATGTCCAGTAACTTCAATAAAATATCAGATTCTTTAAACAAAGCTGATTTAGGAAAAACAGTTCGAAATTTAAACCAGACTTTAGCTAAAGTAGATGGCATAATGAGTAACTTAAATTCAGGAAAAGGTACGGCCGGTAAATTATTAAACGATGATGCATTGTATAATAACCTGGCGAAAACTTCGAAAGAATTAGAGCTATTACTACAGGATGTCCGCCTTTATCCGACACGCTATGTGAATGTTTCTCTTTTTGGAAAGAAAAACAAACCGTACGTGGCACCAGCTGAAGACGCTAATTCAAATAGTAAAAAATAATAAATATGAGTTATTTAGATAATATTTTATTCGCCATACTTTTGGTAGTTGGTTTCGGTTTTTTTGCAACGAGCGTAAAAAAAATCATCCGAAACATTAACCTGGGAGTAGATGTAAATCGAAAAGATAATTCTAAAGCACGCTGGAAAAACATGGCTATGATTGCTCTTGGGCAGTCTAAAATGGTGAGACGCCCTGTTGCCGGAATACTTCATATTTTTGTATATGTGGGTTTTATAATTATTAATATAGAATTACTCGAAATCATCATTGATGGTTTGTTTGGTACCCATAGAATTTTTGCTCCTTACTTAGGAGTGGTTTATGACGTTTTAATTGCTTCATTTGAAATTTTAGCCCTTTTGGTTTTAGTGGCTGTAGTTACGTTCTGGATCAGAAGAAATATCATCAGACTGAAACGTTTTATAAATCCCGACCTAAACGGTTTCCCTAAAAGTGATGCCAATTACATCCTGTATTTTGAGATGGTTCTGATGACGCTGTTTTTATTGATGAATGCCTCTGACCTGCATTTGCAAAATGTTCCGGGAGGATTTTCACATTTTCATAAAGCAGGAAGTTTTCCGGTAAGTCAGTTTATAGCGCCGCTTTTTAACGGAATGTCGAATGAATTGGTGATGCTGTTGTCTGAAGTATTCTGGTGGCTTCATATTACGGGTATTTTGGTTTTTATGAACTATCTGTATTTTTCAAAACATTTACATATTCTTTTAGCATTTCCAAATACTTACTTTGCGAACCTGCAACCGGAAGGGCAGTTTGACAATTTAGCATCCGTTACCAAAGAAGTGAAGTTAATGATGGATCCAAATGCAGATCCTTTTGCTGC
This sequence comes from Flavobacterium cupreum, assembly GCF_003996965.1. GTDB lineage: Bacteria > Bacteroidota > Bacteroidia > Flavobacteriales > Flavobacteriaceae > Flavobacterium > Flavobacterium cupreum. Next base: position 176,033 of record NZ_QWDM01000007.1, read on the forward strand.
GGCTCCTGTTGACGAAAATGCTGCTCCGGCTAAATTTGGAGCAAGTGATGTCCAGGATTTAAACTGGGTTCAGCTGTTGAATGCGTATACCTGTACAGAATGTGGTCGTTGTACGTCCGCATGCCCTGCGAATCAGACCGGTAAAAAATTGTCTCCGCGTAAAATTATGATGGATACAAGGGATCGTCTGCAGGAAGTAGGAAAAAATATAGATGCCAACAAAGGTGTTTTTGTTCCGGATAACAAAACATTGCTGAACGATTATATTACACCGGAAGAATTATGGGCTTGTACCTCATGTAACGCCTGTGTAGAAGAGTGTCCGGTGAATATCAGTCCATTGTCTATTATTATGGACATGCGCCGTTATTTGGTAATGGAGCAAAGTGCTGCCCCGATGTCATTAAATGCCATGATGACCAATATTGAGAATAACGGAGCACCTTGGCAATACAATCAGCAGGACAGGCTGAACTGGAAAAACGAGAATTAAAATTGTTTAACTGGTTATTTGTTTAACCGTTTAACCGATAAAAAATATTTTAGGTTTTTAGTGGGTAATCATAAAGAAAGAGTTTTTACCGATTAACCAAATTGACGATGAACCGATTTAACAAAAAAATAAGATGTCAGAAAGTTTAATAGTTCCAACAATGGCAGAAATGCTAGCCGAAGGAAAACAGCCGGAAGTTCTGTTTTGGGTAGGTTGTGCAGGAAGTTTTGATGATAGAGCAAAGAAAATTACAAAAGCGTTTGTGCGTATTTTAAACCGTACAAATGTTTCTTTTGCAGTACTTGGTACAGAAGAGAGTTGTACCGGAGATCCTGCAAAACGTGCCGGAAATGAGTTTTTGTTTCAAATGCAGGCCATGATGAATATTGAGGTCCTGAATGCTTATGAAGCCAAGAAAATAGTGACGGCTTGTCCGCATTGTTTTAACACCTTAAAAAATGAATATCCTGAATTGGGTGGGCACTATGAGGTCATTCATCACACAGAATTCCTGAAATCACTAATCGATGATGGAAGACTAACTGTTGAAGGCGGACAATTTAAAGGAAAGAAAATTACTTTTCACGATCCTTGTTATTTAGGAAGAGCCAATAAAGTATACGAAGCCCCAAGAGATTTAATTCAGAAATTAGACGTTGAATTAGTTGAAATGAAGCGTTCCAAATCAAATGGGTTATGTTGTGGAGCCGGTGGTGCACAAATGTTTAAAGATGCTGAACCGGGAAACAAGGAAGTAAACGTATTGCGTACCGAAGACGCGTTGGAAGTTCAGCCTGATATTATTGCAGCGGGTTGCCCGTTTTGTAATACAATGCTGACTGATGGAATTAAACATAAGGAAAAAGAAGGGCAGGTTAAAGTAATGGACATTGCAGAGTTAATTGCAAACGCGCAGGATTTATAATATGAAGAAAATATTTTTGTTAGTTGTTTTGTTTTGTAGTGTTGCAGCACATTCTCAGGATGTTTTAGAGACTATTGCAAAAGAAACGTGCAGCTGCTTAGAGGCAAAAAAAACAAAAGAGCCCAATTTATCTGATGCAGATTTTAAAACTGAAGTCGGGGTATGTATGATCAAAAGTTATTCCGATCATATGTCAGAATTTAAACCTTCAGAGAAAGTAAATTTTGATGATGAAGAAGGAATGGGCAAATTGGGAGAAGGTGTAGCTTTAAAAATGTTGCAATTTTGTCCTGACATAATTATGGAGTTCGGAAGAGCTGCTAAAGATGAAGATGTTAAGAAAGAAGATCCTTCTCTTTCCGGAGAAGTAACTGATATTAAATGGGACCAGTTTGTAACTTTACAACTAAAGGATCAAACAGGTAGAAATTATAATCTTCTTTTACTGGATTCTTTTGATACCGCTTCGTTGTTGACTAATAATGAAATAAAGAAAAAAGATAAACTTAAAGTAAGTTATACTGAAATAGAATTATTTGATGCGAAAGCTAAAGAATTTAGATATTTCAAGGTTCTGACTAAATTAGAAAGACAGTAATAGGTTTTAAATTAAACCTTAAGCTTTCAGAAATCTAAAATCCAATAATCTAAATCTAAAATTAATATGTATATCCCTTTTGAAAATTTACCTGGTGAATCCAGAATTTGGATTTATCAATCAAACAGAAAATTTTCTGATGAGGAATTTTCTGAAATAGAGTCCGACCTGAAAACTTTTGTGGAAGGCTGGGCCGCACACGGAACAAGTCTTGAGGCTTCCTATGAACTGAAATACAACCGATTTATAATTCTGGCTGTTAATCAGGAAGTACAGGCTGCTACGGGATGTTCTATCGATAGTTCTGTTGAATTTATTCAGGCATTAGAGAAAAAATATAATGTTGATCTGTTAGATAAAATGAACGTTACTTTTAAACTTGGTGAGCATATTGCACACAAGCCTTTAATCGATTTCAAGAAAATGGTGAAAGATAAATCAGTATCTGAAAATACCATTGTTTTCAATAACCTTGTAAACAACATCGAAGAGTACAACGAATCCTGGGAAGTTCCTGCTGCCGATAGCTGGCACAGTCGTTTTTTCTAAGAAATAATTATAATAAACAGAAAAGGCATGAAATCTAGATTTCGTGCTTTTTTTTTGTTTTAATTTGTTTCAGGTTTCATGTTTTGGAAAACTGAAACCTGACGGGTTTTTAAAACCCGTCAGGTTTTAACAAAATCCAAAATCCAAAATCCAAAATCCAAAATCCAAAATCCAAAATCCAAAATCCAAAATCCAAAATCCAAAATCCAAAATCCAAAATCCAAAAATCTAATAATCTGACAAAACCATTATTCACAAAAATCTAACAATTGAAAACTCCAATTAAACGCTATTTTTAAGTACTTTCGTAGTATTAAATTTAATACATGAAAATAGCAATAGTTTGTTATCCGACTTTTGGCGGTAGTGGGGTAGTAGCCACTGAGTTAGGTCTTGAATTAGCCAGACGCGGACACGAAATACACTTTATTACATACAGTCAGCCCGTTAGGCTGGCACTTCTGAATCCAAATGTACATTATCACGAAGTAAACGTTCCTGAATATCCTCTTTTTCACTATCAGCCTTATGAGCTGGCTTTGTCAAGCAAATTGGTTGATATGGTGAAATTATACAAGATTGAAGTGCTTCACGTTCATTATGCGATTCCACACGCTTATGCAGGTTATATGGCAAAGCAAATGCTGAAAAATGAAGGCATTAATCTGCCCATGATTACAACGCTTCACGGAACAGATATTACTTTAGTAGGGAATCATCCTTTCTATAAACCGGCTGTAACTTTCAGTATCAATAAATCAGATTATGTGACTTCGGTTTCGCAGAGCCTGAAAGACGATACTTTGAAATTATTCAAAATAAAGAATAAAATCAGGGTAATTCCGAATTTTATTGAACTTGATAAAATGGTAAAAGACCCGCTGGCAACTTGTCACCGTTATGTGATGGCAAAGGAAAATGAGCGCATTATCACTCACATCAGTAACTTCAGAAAGGTGAAGCGTATTCCGGATATCATCAAGATTTTTTATAATATCCAGAAAGAAATACCGGCAAAATTAATGATGGTTGGTGACGGTCCCGAAAAAGAAAAAGCAGAGATCCTATGTCAGGAATTAGGTATTCTTGATAAAGTGATTTTCTTTGGAAACAGTAATGAGATTGACAAAATCTTATGCATGACCGACTTGTTTTTACTTCCGTCGGAAACGGAGAGTTTTGGTCTGGCAGCTTTGGAAGCAATGTCCTGTGGTGTTCCGGTAATATCAAGTAATTCAGGTGGTTTGCCAGAGGTGAATTTCGATGGTTTTTCAGGTTATTTGAGTAATGTGGGAAATGTAGAGGAAATGGCTGCAAATGCGCTGAAAATCTTAAAAGAAGATGCCGTTTTAAATCAGTTTAAAGCTAATGCACTGGAAGTAGCCAGAAAATTCGATATCAAAAATATATTACCGAAATATGAAGCTTTGTACCAAAGAGCGATAGACGATTATAAAAATTAACATTCATCTTAAAATAAGCGTAAATGAAAAAAGTAATTTCAGTTTTAGCCGTTTTTGCACTGGTTTCGTGTGGAGTACAGAAAACATCGGACTCAAAAGCTCTTTATGAGATTTTAACGGAACAGTCTGACGGAGGTGGAAATATCAGGTTCTTTGAAATTCTGACCGAGCCAAATGAAATCAAAATGCTGGAAAATGATCCGCTTCTAAAAGATAAAATGAAACAGGATGATATCACCAATTCAAATTATGTGATCCTGAATATGGGTGAAAAGAATACCGGTGGTTATTCGATAGGAATTGAAAAAGTTGAAGAAACCGATAAAAACATCATCATTACGGTAAAAGAGGTTAATCCTGCTCCGGATTCGATGACTATGCAGGTGATTACTTATCCTTACACAGTAGTGAAAATCCGCTCCAAAAAGGAGATAATTATCAAATAGATTTCACTTACTTTTCATCATAAAAAAAACCTGTCGCTATAAACGACAGGTTTCTTTTTACAATTATTTTTTAGTTTTTATTTAGAATCTGAATTTAACTCCTAAACCAACGTCAAATCCAAAATTGTCATCATCATAGTATCCGGAACCAATTTCAGGTCTTGCATCTAGTGACAGGGTAATAGGCACCTCTTTAAATCTATATTCAATACCGATATCTCCTGCAGCAAAAACATAAGTTCCGCTATCATTGTATCGTTCATTGTTGAAACGGTAATCGTAATCCCAGGCAGCTATACCTCCACCGACACCAGCGTACCAGTTGAAACCACCATCGATATTCCATACCCATTGGTAAAGTGCAACACCTTTAATAGCGTCTACGTCATGGCTGTTTCTCCATCCTAAATCAAACTCTAACCTGTTTTTTTGATTTAATCCTAGTTGATATGATACTTCACCTCCAAATCCGTTATTGTCTCCAAAACGTATTCCTAAAGCATTTTTAGAAATTTCTTGTGATTGTGCCGTAAAAGCTAAACCTAATAGCATAATGGCAGATAAAATAATTTTTTTCATAATGTGGTATTAATTTTTTTCAAACTTACAATTACTGTAAAAACCAAAACGTATAAAATTATTTTAAATTGTTACATAATTCACATTTGGTGAATTTCTGCCACTACCGGAGGATCTGCTATTTGTTCTTCAGGATAGAAGTTATAAGATGATTGCTTAAGATATCTTCCATTTCGAAGAGGTTTTCTTCTTCCGTAAAATTCGACTGCGAATAAGAAAATAGTTTCCAGCGTTTTTTGTGATACTCTAAAGCTGTTAAGTTTTCCACCCAGTCCCCCGAGTTAAGATATAGGGTAGATCCGTACTTGTTTTCTTTTTGAATGATTTTTGGCTCGTGAATATGACCACAAATTACATAATCGTATTTTTTTTCTATCGCCAGATCAGTTGCAGTAGTTTCGAAATCAGAAATAAACTTTACCGCCTTTTTTACACTTGCTTTTATTCTTTTGGAGAAAGAGTAAGGTTCTCTTCCCAACTTGGATAAAAACCAGTTCATCAGACGGTTCAGGAGAATCAGATAATCATATCCTAAACCTCCCAGTTTGGCAATCCATTTTGAATGTTGTACGGAAGCATCAAAAACATCCCCGTGAAAAATCCAGGCCTTTTTATCATCAAGTTCCAGAATTAATTTATCGACTAAAGCAAAATTCCCCATGTTCATGTCGCTGAACTTTCTGAGAATTTCGTCATGGTTTCCGGTGATATAATACACTTTTGTTCCCTTGGAAGCCATTCCGATTATTTTCTGAATGACCCTTAAGTGATTTTTCGGGAAATAGGATTTTCTAAATTGCCAGGCGTCTATAATGTCACCATTTAAGACTAATGTTTTTGGTTTTATACTTGATAAATAGTTGTTTAGTTCTTTGGCGTGACTGCCATATGTCCCTAAATGGACATCTGAAATAATGACCAGTTCAACATTTCTTTTTTTCAATTTTTCCTGATTTGAAGTTTAGCAAATAAAAGAATCTTAATCGTATTATATTTTATGAAAAGGTTATCAAATCGGCCACAATTTTAATAAATTGTGATTTTTAGGCAATTTAATCTTTACTTAATATTACCAATTTTAAATTTTTTAATTTAATTCATAAAACTTACATTTGCTCAAAACAATTTACAATGGCAGGAAATAGCTACGGCACCTTATATAAAGTTACAACATTTGGAGAATCCCACGGTGAAGCTTTGGGCGGAATTATTGACGGTTGCCCATCCGGAATAGAACTTGATCTGGAAGCAATTGAAGTGGAAATGTCCCGCAGAAAACCAGGACAGTCCGCAATTGTAACCCAAAGAAAAGAACCGGACAGCGTTCAGTTTTTATCGGGAATATTTGAAGGTAAAACCACCGGAACACCAATTGGTTTTATTATCCCGAATACGAATCAGAAATCAGATGATTACTCCCATATAAAAGACAACTACAGACCAAGCCACGCTGATTATGTATACGATCAGAAATACGGTTTTCGCGATTACCGCGGAGGCGGAAGAAGTTCTGCGCGTGAAACTGCCAGCAGGGTAGTGGCAGGTGCTATTGCGAAACAAATGCTGCCTGAAATCAAGATTAATGCCTATGTTTCTTCTGTAGGGCCAATCCATTTAGATACACCCTATCAGGAACTGGATTTTTCTAAAACAGAAAGTAATCCGGTACGCTGTCCTGATGAAAAGTCGGCAGCAATAATGGAAGAATATATTCGTGATATCCGCAAACAGGGAGATACCGTTGGAGGAATCGTTTCCTGTGTGATTCAGAATGTTCCGGTAGGTCTTGGAGAGCCTGTCTTCGATAAATTGCATGCCGAGTTAGGAAAAGCGATGCTTTCTATCAATGCCGTAAAAGGTTTTGAATACGGCAGCGGTTTTGCAGGGTCTGAAATGAAAGGAAGTCAGCATAACGATTTGTACAATCCTGACGGAACGACCAAAACAAATCTCTCCGGAGGAATTCAGGGTGGCATAAGCAATGGTATGGATATCTATTTCAGGGTAGCCTTTAAACCTGTTGCAACGATCATGCAGACCCAGGATTCATTAGATAATAAAGGAAATATTACACCAATGACCGGAAAAGGACGTCATGATCCGTGTGTAGTACCTCGCGCAGTGCCAATTGTTGAAGCAATGGCAGCGATTGTTCTGGCTGATTTTTATTTAATCAACAAAACATATTAATAAATTGTAAGGCAGTGAGGGTCTTATATTTTAATTATAAACAAAAAACAAATTAATGCAAATTACAGAAACCAAAAAAAAATCATTTCTTTCAGGATTAACAGGGCAGATTTTAATTGCCATGGTTCTTGGGGCAATTTTAGGAATTATATTGCACAATTCGATTTCGCCTGAGGCTGCGCAATCTTTCAGCAATAAAATAAAAATGCTGGCCACCATTTTTATCAGACTGGTACAAATGATTATTTCTCCTTTAGTTTTTACTACGCTTGTCGTAGGAATTGCTAAGCTGGGAGATATAAAAGCGGTGGGAAGAATTGGAGGAAAAGCTTTAGGCTGGTTTTTTACAGCTTCTTTTATTTCATTGTTGATCGGATTATTCTATGTTAATCTTTTAGAGCCGGGAGTGGGTTTGAAATTAGCACATGTTGATATTGCTACAGCCTCAGAAGTAACGGCTAAAACAAAATCAATTTCTTTTGAAAACTTTGTGGAACATATTGTTCCTAAAAGTATTATTGAGGCTATGGCAACCAACGAAATTTTGCAGATTGTAATATTCTCCATCTTTTTCGGACTGGCCGCTGCATCCCTGGGAAGTACGGTAAAACCGGTTATCAATGCGCTGGATAAGACTTCTCATATTGTTTTAAAAATGGTAAATTATGTAATGAAATTTGCTCCGATCGGGGTTTTTGGTGCCATTGCAGGTGTATTTGCTATCCGGGACTTCCAGGAACTGGCGATTACATATTTTAAATTTTTCGGATCATTCCTGATTGGTATAAGCACTTTATGGGTTGTTTTGATCGTAGTAGGTTTTATTTTCCTGAAAGGAAGAATGACAGAATTGTTAAGACGTATTATTGGACCATTGGTGATTGCCTTCGGGACAACAAGCAGTGAAGCGGTTTTTCCTAAACTGACAGAGGAATTAGAAGATTTTGGTGTACAAAACAGAATTGTATCCTTTATGCTGCCACTGGGCTATTCGTTTAATCTTGACGGAAGTATGATGTACATGACTTTTGCCAGTATTTTTATTGCACAGGCATATGGTGTGCATCTGGATTTAGGGACACAAATGGTAATGCTTCTGGTTTTAATGCTTACCAGTAAAGGAATCGCCGGAGTACCCAGAGCCAGTCTGGTAGTAGTTGCGGCAACCTGTGGGATGTTTGATATTCCTGTTGAAGGAATTGCACTGATATTGCCAATTGATCATTTTTGTGATATGTTCAGGAGTGCGACCAATGTTTTAGGAAATGCTTTGGCAACATCTGTTGTGGGACAATGGGAAAATGATAAAGGAGCGGATATTGTTTTAGAAGAATAAAAAGATTTTTTTTTCCGAAAGAAAAATCTTTACAATTATAAAGGCCAGAAATAAAGAAAAGCTGTATTTTTATGTGAAATACAGCTTTTCTTTATTTTTAGATGTATATTTGATCAAATTAGCCGATTCATGCCCCCAATGCGGATTTTTTTATTTCTTTTCCTGTTTCTGAATTGTTTAGATAATTCAGTATACGCGCAATCTGAACATTTGTCAGAACATAAAATCAATAAACTTGTTTTGGAAGCACTTTCGAACTTCCGCGAGTCCAACTTCGAAAAATCATTAATTATTTCCAGAGTTGCCCTAAATCATGCCACTCATAATAAAAATAATTATTTAATTGCCCGTTCTTATAATATCATTGCTGCCAATTACAGCGAACTGGTGGAATTTGACAAAGCCGTTTTCTTCTATAAAAGAAGTTTGTTTTATGCCAACAAAGCAAACAATGACAGTATTAAGAATATGCTGTACAATAACTTAGGTAATATTTATTGTTTCGAAAAAAAACAGTACAGGGTAGGAATTGATTTTTATAAAAAATCAATCGAACTCAGTTCTAAGATAAAAGACTCCACCCAGATTTATTTTACGAATGTCAATATAGCATGGTCTTATTTTGATATTGGGCAGTTTACTAAAGGATATCCTTACCTGAAATTCATTAACGCCCATCAGGCAAAATTCCAGGATGATAATACGGTTGTAATTGCCAATATGCTCAATGGTATGTATTGCAGTTATAAAGGGGATAACCTTAAAGCGGATTACTATTTTAAAAAAGCAGTAAGGCTGGGGAAAACCTATATTGAAAAATCGGATCTGGCCTATGCGCATCTTGAGTATTCAAAATTTCTGAATAGAATTAAAAAGGATAATGAGGCTTACCTCAATTTAAAGGATTATAATAAAATTACGGAACAAATTTACAATGACGAAAAACTTAAGAAAGCCTCTATTGCAGGCTTTAACCTTGAGTTAGATGAATATAAAAGACAAATCGATAAAATTGAGGATGAAAAGGATTCACAGTATCAAAGTCTTAAAAAGTCCCGGATCATTGTTATTTTATTTGTAGTAATTTCATTTATACTTTTGTTATTAATAATCACTTTGATCGCCAACATCCGATTTAAAAAGAAACACAATTTAGAGCTGGTAAAAGCCAAAGAAATAGCAGAAGAAGCCTCATTGCTCAAAACCCAGTTTATTTCGACTATAAGCCATGAATTGCGTACTCCTTTGTACGGTGTGGTCGGAATTACGAATATGCTGCTTGAAGAACATAAGGAATTGTCCAGCAGCCAGCATCTGAGTTCTCTAAAATTTTCTGCAAGATATTTACTGTCGCTGGTAAATGATATTCTTCAAATTAATAAAATTGAAGAAAATAAAGTCGTATTGGAAAGTCTGACCTTCAATATTTCAGATGAAATTTCGATGATCAAAAATTCACTTTCTTTCCTGTCGCAGAAAAACAACAATAAAATTTCAATAGATATAGATCCTGAAATCCCCGAATATTTAATCGGTGACAAACTCAGGCTCGCGCAAATCCTGATGAACTTGGTCAGCAATGCGCTGAAATTCACCAAAGATGGCGAGGTTGAAATTATTATCGATCTTGTTAAAGTAGAAGGAAAACTACACTTTTTGGAATTTCAGATCCAGGATAACGGAGTTGGAATTGCAGCAGTAGATCAGACTAAAATTTTCGAAAAATTTGTTCAGGTCGGCAGGAAAGATGAAGATTATCAGGGTACGGGACTAGGCTTGAGTATTGTAAAAAGGTTATTAGGGCTTTTCAATACCACGATTAATCTGAAAAGTGATCTCGGGCAGGGAACGCTGTTTACGTTTACCATTCCTTTTGAGCACGATCCGGAAAAAACAAAACGAATCATTGATGAGATTCAGGTAGACCTGACCTCAAATGAAGTGTTTAAGATTTTGATTGTGGAGGATAATGTTATAAATCAGCTGGTGACCAAGAAAATAATTGAAAAAAACAATTACATCTGCAAAGTGGTTGATGATGGTTTTAGTGCTATAGAATTACTCGAGAATGAGTTTTTTGATCTTATTCTGATGGATATTAATATGCCGCTGATGAACGGATTTGAAACCACGAAAAGAATACGTCAGCTGGGTATAAAAACGCCAATTGTTGCCCTGACGGCTTTTGATAAAGATGAAATTACGGATGAAGCTATTTCATCAGGAATGAATGATATTATTATTAAGCCGTTTGAACCGGTTACACTGTTTAAAATAATCAATTACTTAATATGTGAAACAAAAAACGTTGGTTGTTAATACCAACGTTTTTTATTTTGCTTAGAAGCATTTGATTTTCTGGATTTATGGGCACCACCGCTTCGGTTTGAATTTTTAGGTTTTTCCTCCGTTGCGTCCGGAGCTCCGGAATGCCACTGATACGGATGATCGGTGATGATTTTTACATCTACTTTTATTAGCTTCTGAATATCTTTCCAGTACGGTTCCTCATCTTTACTGCAAAATGAAATCGCTATTCCGCCATTTCCTGCACGTCCCGTTCTTCCAATTCGGTGTACATAGGTCTCAGGGATATTAGGAAGATCAAAGTTGATTACAAAAGGCAGCTGGTCGATGTCAATTCCTCTCGCTGCAATATCTGTTGCCACAAGAACACCAACTTCTTTATTTTTGAACGCATCCAGCACACGCTGTCTTGCATTTTGGGATTTATCGCCGTGAATGGCTTCCGCGGGAATCTCTTTTTTGCGTAACGCTTTTACCACATTATCAGCACCGTGTTTGGTTCTTGAAAAAACCAGCACGTTAGATAAGTCTTCATTTTTTATTAAATGATACAGTAAATTTCTTTTTTCTGTCTTCTCTACGAAGTAAACACGCTGTTCTACATTTTCAGCAGTTGACGAAACAGGCGAAACTTCTACTTTTGCAGGATCCTGCAAAAACATTTCTGCCAGTTCGCGAATGGCAATAGGCATAGTAGCGGAGAACAATAAAGTCTGACGGTTTTTTGGCGTAAGCTTTACGATCTTCTTTACGTCGTTTATAAACCCCATGTCCAGCATCTGGTCTGCCTCATCCAAAACCAAAGTATGAAGATGATCCAGGTCGAGAAATCCCTGCTTTTGCAAATCAAGTAATCTTCCCGGAGTGGCCACCAGAATATCGATTCCCTGTTTTAAGGTATCCACCTGTGGATTTTGTGAAACCCCTCCAAAAATGGTTAATTGTGTCAGGTTGGTATATTTGGCATACGTCTCAAAACTTTGCCCAATCTGAACCGCCAGTTCACGTGTCGGAGTAACTATAAGGGCACGAATTACTTTGGCTTTTTTAGAAGAGCCAACAATTCGGTGCAACTGATGTATGATAGGAATAGCAAATGCAGCTGTTTTTCCCGTACCTGTCTGCGCACAGCCAATTAAATCCCTGCCCGCCAAAACAATCGGAATAGATTGTTCCTGAATAGGAGTAGGGTTTAGGTAGCCTTCTTCAAATACGGCTTTTTGTATACTTTTTGAAAGTGATAAATCTTCGAATAACATATCTTAGGTATTAATATTTTAGTTTTAAGTACTAAAATTCTGTGCAAAGATAGCTTTATTCAGTCAATCGTCTGTTTGAATCCGGTTTTATTTGGCAAATGGACTAATTTTCAGCAGCTGTAATTTCTCTGGACTAAATTTTTTCGTTGTTGGCTTTAATGAAATCTGTTATTAAATAGCCAATTAATTTCCCAATTAAATGATTGTTTGGCGATTGGTCCAAGTCCGGTGCTCCTTCACAAATATGCAGATAAGTAGCGTTTTTATGCTCTCCGAAAAAGGAAACAAACTGGCGCAATTCTTCTATCGAAAACCCGCTGATCGTCATCGCGCTGCTGGCGATATTAGGTATGGCATCCAGATCAATTTCAATTCCAAATGAATCTGATTTTATAAAATCTAATGCATAAATCATCTCTTTATAAAATTCTTTTTCTTTTCGAATGTTTACGCTGTCGTAGGTATTATAGCGAACGCGGTCTTCGATTTTTTTTATGATGTCCAGTACGCTTTTTGAAGTATAATTTTCGTGTAAACCAAAAATGAAATATTTTTTCAGGAAACCTTGTTCGTACGCGTACGAGAATCCGTTACCACTATGACGGCCTTCAAGGATTCTGAAGTCAGAGTGCGCATCAAAATTAATGGCGTTGACCGGTTTTCCTTTGGCAAGCGCAGAACCTTTTATATTTCCGTAGGCATTGTTATGGCCTCCTCCAATGATGATAGGTGTTTTTCCGGCTTTGACAATATTAAAGATGATATGCGAAACTTCTTTATCGATTTTTTCAACCAGCTGACTTAATTTCGAACGGTCATCAATATCATTAAAGTCAAGATTTTCTACTTCACGCATTTCTTCAGAAACATTGATCTGTCCGAGAACAATGATCTGACTTCCTTTTGCAAAGCGGTTGTGCTGAATGTTAGCAATGCTTTTTATGGCACTTTCCCAGGCTGATGCTGTACCGGGTCTTCCGTAATTAGCACGCACACCAATATCTTCCGGAATTCCCAAAAGAACATATTTAGCTTCACTTTCTTTCAGGAATTCGATTTTATCCACTCCTTTAGGAACGATAATCATCTTTTCTCCGAACTTTATTTCACCACTTCGGTGATTTGTGACTTTTGCTAAATCATTAATAGTAAAAGGAATTAATTTATCCATAAAAAAAAATTATTGTCCAAAAATAATATAATTGTATTAACTTACGTTATTAGCTTATATTAATTCTTAAATTTGTTATTAAAGAAAATTATTAAATATGGAAAACCCAAAGAACAACAACTCAAGTCTAAAAGCGGTAATCGCAGTTTTAGCAGTCCTACTTATTGGTAGCTTAGTGTATATTTTTAAATTATCATCTGATACAGATGGTGTTAAAACAGAACTTACCACAACTCTGACAGAGAAAGAATCTGTTATGAAAGATTTACAGGAATTAAAAGCAACTTATGATGCTGCCATTGCAGAAAATACTTCTATGTCTGATGAATTAATTCAGGAAAGAGATAAAGTAGTTGCTTTAATGGATGACTTAAATAAATCTAAAGGTGATGTTTCTAAATACAGAAATCAGGTACAGGGAATGCAGGCTAAAATGAAAACTTTAGTTGCTGAAAATGATGAATTGAAAAAACAAAATGGTGTTTTGACAGTTCAGAGAGACAGTACTATTGTGGTTTTAGGAGAATCTAAAAAATTCAACGAAGTTTTAGTAGGTCAAAACGAAGAATTGGCTAAAACAGTTGAAAAAGGTTCTAAATTATCTGTTTTGAATACAAAAACTGCTGCTTACAAATTAAGAAGTTCAGGAAAACAAGTTGAAACTGATAAAGCAAGCCGTGCAGACGTTCTGAAAATAAGTTTTACTATTGCCGAAAACCAAATTGCTAAATCCGGAGATAAAACGTACTATGTACAGGTTATCGATGCTAAAAACAATGTTTTAGGAGATAAGAAAACAGAAAGCTTTGGTGACAACACTTTAACGTACAGTTTTAAAACTACAGTACAGTACGAAAACAAAAGCGTAAATGTGGTGGAAGATTTACCAGGTAAAGATTTCGTTAAAGGAACTTATTTCATCAATGTTTTTGATAATGATGAGTTAGTTTCTAAAACTAGTTTCTCTTTAAGATAAGAAAGACAGTTATAAAAATAAGAAAAGAGGAGTTTTTAAGCTCCTCTTTTTTTTATGCTAAAATTTCTCCTTCGAGAAAAATACTTTCAATCAGGTTGCTTCCAAAAGCATATGGAATCTGATAGTACGATGAAACAGGTTTTGTCAGGATTAAGTTGGCTTTCTTTCCCTTTGTAATACTTCCATGCGTTTCCGAAAGTCCCATTGCATAAGCCCCGTTTATCGTGGCGGCATTTATGGCTTCTTCGGGGGTCATTTTCATTTTGATACAGGCCGTGGCTACCACAAAATTCATATTTCCGGATGGAGTAGAACCGGGGTTAAAGTCGGTTGCCAGAGCCAAAGGCAATCCCGCTTTTATGATTTCGCGCGCAGGCGTGTATGGAATACTCAAAAAGTAAGAACAGGATGGTAAAGCAACGGGCATCGTTTCCGTGCCCTTTAAAGCTTCGATGTCTTCCGGGTTCATAACTTCGAGATGATCGACAGAAAGGGCTTTAAATTTAATTCCCGCCTGTATTCCTCCAATAGAATTAAACTGGTTCACATGAATCTTCGGAATCAGTCCGTATTGTATTCCTGCTTCCATGATTTTTTCGGTTTCTTCTACAGAAAAATAACCTGTCTCACAAAAAACATCAATATAATCAGCGAGTTTATGCTTTGTAATTTCCGGAAGCATTTTGGTAATAATCTCATCAATATAACCTGCTTTGTTTTCTTTGTAGTGCAACGGAAAAGCGTGAGCACCCAAAAAAGTCGCTTTTATGGCAATGGGATAATTTTCTGCGAGTTTTTTTATCACGCGAAGCATCTTTAATTCGCCTTCGGTTGTTAAGCCGTAGCCCGATTTTATTTCAACGGCTCCGGTTCCTAAATGCATTACTTCTTCTAAGCGAAGTTTGGACTGCTCGTAAATTTCCTCTTCGGAAGCTGTATTTAATTTAAGGGCTGAATTTAGGATTCCGCCGCCACGGTTGGCAATTTCTTCGTAGGAAAGTCCGTTAATCCGGTCTACAAATTCCTGCTCGCGGTTCCCGGCGTATACGATATGGGTGTGACTGTCGCACCAGGCAGGTAAAACAATTCGCCCCGTAGCATCAATAACTTTATCGGCCTTAATTTCAGGAAGGTTTTTCATCTCGCCGAAATCAGCTATTAGATTGCCTTTTAAAATTAAAAAAGCATTTTTGATGGATGGAAGCACTGCCATTTCGGATCCTGAAACTTTAGAAATTGAAGTTTCCCGAACCTGCAGCAATTCTTTTATATTGGTTAGTAAAGTTATCATGATGTTGATTTAATATATATACAATGCTGTTTTTAAGTGATACAGAAGAAAAATAAAAACACAAATTTCACAAACTATCACTAATCATTCGTGAAATCTGTGAAATTTGTGTTTTACTATTTGGAATTTAAAAATTGAAAATTAATTTTTCCCTTTTATTCTGAAACGCTTATTTCAAACATTTTCTCCCAGTATTTTCCGGTAACAAAAATCGTTTTGGTTTGCGGATTGTAAGCAATTCCGTTTAGAACTTCAGCTTGCGGATGTTTGATGAATTTACGCAATTCAGACATGTTCAAAATGCCTTCCACCGCTCCGGAATTTGGGTTCACTACTGCAATAGCATCTTTTTGCCACACATTCACATAGAATTTCCCGTTGATATATTCTAATTCATTAATCGCTTTAATCTTTGAAGTTCCCGAATAAACGTTGATATAATCAATTAATTTCTGATTCGCCGGATCCATTTTCCAGATTTTCTCCGTTCCGTCAGAATGATAAATGTATTTTCCGTCATTCGTCATTCCCCAGCCTTCAAGATCTTTGTCGTATTTGAACTTTTTTTCAAGCTTGAAAGTCTTGGCATCATAGATAAAACCTGTTTTTTCTTCCCAGGACAACTGAAATATTTTTCCGTTGATAAAAGTAATTCCTTCTCCGAAATATTCACCAGGAAGATCAACCTGCGTAATCACTTTACCGGTTTTATAATCCACTTCCCTGAAATAAGAATCCCCTTTTTGCCCGGTGCTTTCAAATAGAACACCGTCATGAAATTCCAGACCTTCGGTGAAAGCTTTTGTATCGTGAGGATACGTATTTAAGATTTTATATTTCATTAATTTTGGTTCGATATCGGAAACCACTTCGATTCTCTTGGTTGCATCAGACCATTCAGAACCGTAATATGCGGTTGCTTTTAGGTATTGGTATCCTAATTTTTGATCTTTTAATTCAAATTTGAATTTCTCAGCACCTTTTGTGCTTCCCACTTTTTTATCGTTTACCAAATAAACAATACTGTCAATTTCTTTCGAATTTGGATTTAAAATAGCGATAGAAACGGATTCTTTTGAGGTAAAATGTGCCGGAAAAGCCGAATCATCGATTGTAAATAAAGAATTTTCACCTTTTTTTGCACCGTTGCATCCGATTAATGTGATTCCTAATAAAATGACAGCTAGGAAGTTATATTTTTTCATAGTTAAAAATTTGAATAAGCCAATATACGACGATATTTTTATAGCAACAAAGCTCTTGCAAAAATATAAAAAGATTGTATATTTGCACCGGCAAGTCCTACACGACCAGCTCCTGCAGACTCCCCCAGGATGGGAACATAGCAAGGGTACGTGGTTGAGCGGTGCGATGTAGGTCGCTTGCCATTTTTTATTTTATCGAATTTCTTTTTTAGAATTAATACAAAAGCGGTCTTCCTTATGGAGGATTTTTTTATTTTTGGGACTTTCTAAAGTTAAAAGTTATTTTTTAGGGGTTTTCAGGGATCAATCCCCAAAACCTTTAGAGAGAAAAAAATTACCGCAAAGAACGCTAAGTTTTTTACTTTTAGCTTTTGTAAAATGCAAGGTTCGCAAAGCTTTGTATTGATTTAGCTTTGCGAACTTTTTGCTTTCTAATAGATTAGTAGATAAAAATCGTTGCGTTCTTTGCGGTAAAAATAAATAGTACGTATATTTTTATGTTTTCCACAACATTTAGAATTTATCCTTATAAGTTTGCCTCAACGAACCAAATCATAACTCATAACTCATAATTCATAACTTTTCAAAATGAATAAAGTCGTTTTAATTACCGGAGGATCATCAGGGATCGGAAAATCTATTGGAGAATTTTTACATCAAAAAGGATTCACCGTTTACGGAACCAGCCGAAATCCCGAAAAAGTATTAAATTCTGTTTTTCCTCTTGTAGCTTTAGATGTTCGAAATGCAGATTCCATACAAACGGCTGTCGCAAAAATTATTGCGACGACCGGACGTTTAGATGTCGTGATCAATAATGCCGGAGTGGGTATTACCGGACCCCTGGAAGAAATTCCGATGGAAGAAATCAAGAATAATTTCGAAACGAACTTCTTTGGTCCGATTGAGGTTATGAAAGCCGTTTTGCCTCAAATGCGCGAACAAAAATCAGGTCTGATTATCAATATTACCTCTATTGCGGGCTATATGGGATTGCCCTACAGAAGCGTTTATTCGGCTTCGAAAGGGGCACTGGAACTCATTACCGAAGCCTTGCGTATGGAAGTTAAATCTTTCGGAATCGATATCACCAACGTGGCACCGGGTGATTTTGCGACTAATATTGCTGCGGGACGTTATCATGCCCCTGTAATTTCAGGTTCTGCCTACGAAAAAGTGTACGGAGACGTACTTTCTACCATGAACGAACACGTAGATGCCGGAAGTGACCCGAACGAAATGGCTGCAGCAATCTATAAAATCATGGAAGCTAAAAAGCCAAATGTACATTACAAAGTCGGTGTTTTTATGCAGAAATTTTCAATTGTATTAAAGCGTATTCTTCCGGATACTGTTTATGAAAAGATGTTGATGAATCATTATAAATTATAAAACTCAAATGAAGTATTTTTTATTCCTTATTACTATTGCTTTTTGTTCCTGTTCTCCAAAAATAAGAACTTCTGTTTCAGAGAAACATGAAAAACTGGATAGTAAGGCCAATGTTGTTGTCTTTACTACTAAAGCTGAATTACCTTCTAATTTTAGTACAATTGGAACTGTCAAAGTCGGAGATACCGGTTTTACTACCAATTGTGATTTTACTACTGTTCTCGAGGCAGCAAAAACAGAAGCAAGAAAAAATGGTGCTAATGCGTTCTTAATTACTGAACATTTGTATCCAAGTATATTTGGGAGTTCGTGTCATAGAATTAGTGCCGATTTATTGAGGATTGAAAACACTACCGATTACGGTACACCTAAAATCGTTAAACATTCTATTCAATCGGTAGATAGTTTAAAAGTAGTTGAAAGTGCAGCGATAAAGTATGGGCCGACATACTATCAGACCTCAAAATCAGGTTTTCTGTTGCTGGCAAATGTGGCGCAAAGTTTCAGAGTTGCTTCGTCGCCTGACGGATTAAATTCGGAGCAAAAAAAATATATGAAAAAATTAAAATCGGGACTTAGTTACGATATAAGTGCTTATTATCTTAAAGATGACAGGACGGGTTTCGGTTTGAAGTATAATGTTTATAAATCATCCGGAACAATCAGAAATCAGCAAATTACCCTGGAAGACGGCATAAATTATCAAGGGGATTTTAGTGATGATATAACAATTTCATTTATAGGACCTTCTTTTATACTTACAGAAGGTAAAAATGCAAGAGTTGGTGAGGCTAATTTAGAGCTTGCGATTGGATACATGGCGTATCGGAATAATTCTACCATTATTGCCAGTCCGTTAAAAATAACAGGTTCTAATTTGGGTATGATTGCCGGAATGGGATATCATTTTAGGATAACGCCACATTTTTTATTAGGTGCACAAGCTAATTTTGTTGGAGGTGTTTTGCGAAAACTAAAATATGAATACCCAAATGGCAGCACAGAAACGATTAAACTTGAGGATGAAGAACTTGAAAATCTGTGGAGAATTGATTTGGCCGTCGGCGCTAAATTTAGATTTTAAGCTGTTTTTACTAATATAGCTGAATACATTAATGTAGCAATTCTAAAAAGTGAAACCTCGCCTGCATGGCGAGGTTTCACTTTTTTATTTCCTGCTCTGCTAAGTGTTCTTAAATTACATAAATACGCTCCGCAAATGTCACTGATTTTGTGCTACTCCAAATATATTTAACAACCACAGACATCTCAAAGTCCCCGACTTTAAAACAATAAGATTAACTTAATCTTATCAAGAAGTCTATTCAAAAAGTCGGAGACTTTTGAGACGTTTATAATTTCTAAGAACAAAAAATTGCGCACAGTCTAGAGAGATTTGCGTAGTTTTTCATGAGAATTCTTCGGGGAGCGGGGATGTGCAATTTTTTATGAGAACTCTTCAAGGAGCGTGGCCTGCTAAATATTACGCAATTTCATGAAAATCTAATTTAATTGAATTTTTATAGCCTATTTTTAATCCAGTGATTTTACAGTCTAATAAAAAATCAACTACTCTTTCAGAATAAAATGGTAATGAGCTTACTTCAGTTTGAATAATATCTTTGCCGAAATACTTTTTTGGAATACTGAGTTTCTCAAAACCTCCTGTTGGAAATTGGGAATTAAATTCTATGTACTCTTTAGGCGTTTTAATATCATGATATTTTATATTATCTGTTATAGCATGACCAGAAATCACAGTCGATTTTTCATAATTTATTTCATCAAGCACAACAGATTTTAAAAAAAACAGATAGTATATTTCATTAATATCCTGAATATTAAATTCGAAAGTTTTATAATCTCCAATATTAAATGCTTTTATGATATCAATAAATTTTTTACTGTAAATTTTATACAAGTATTGATAAACCGGACCATATCTCATAATATCAGTAACTTTTGCTCCTTTTCGTAATTCACCTGTGATTAAAGGAGGGGTTAGGTCAAAAACTGCATTTTGGTTATTCCAAAAGTCTTTATTATATCCGCTAAACCAATTTTCGAAAGCAATATAATTTTTATTTTTTTCAATACCTTTTTCTTCAAGTTTTACTTGAGATGTTCCATTTTTTATTCCAATAATTTTTGCATCCCCTGTCCTGTCTATCTGATAATATGTCATAATTAGTCTATATTAAATTGTCTAAGATATTCATTTAAGTTTCTCCGCTATTCTAAGTGTTCTTTAAAATACATACACACGCTGTCTAAATGTCTCTGACATTGTGCTACTCCAAATATATTTAAAAACCGTGGACATCTCAGTCTCCGACTTTAAAACAAATATGCTTAACTTAATCTTATCAAGAAGTCTATTAAAAAAGTCACAGACTTTTGAGACGTTTATAATTTCTAAGAACAAAAAAATTGTGCAAAGTCAGAGAGATTTGCGCAGCTTTAAAACTTATTGTTTTTACACAACATTATCACTTCCTCAATTTGCTGCTGAGGCATTTTAACGGCGCATTCAATGATTTCTTTTCCATTGTCCAGAATCAGGATACCTTCATTGTCTTCTTCGTAGCCAATTGGTGAAGCGAAATAAGTAAGGCTTTCGTTTTTGATTATTTTTTTGGCATCGCGAGACCAGCCATAGTTTGCTTCGTACACGATTTCATTTTTTGAAAATGCTATAATTTCTTCGCCATACGTATTCCATAATGCCACTCGCAATAAATAGAATCCTAAAAGGGAAAAAATCCCGATTCCGATTATAAATCCAAAATGTAAACCTTCTCCTAAAGCGATGGAAGCGATTGTTCCGGCGGTTGGAAAAGTAAAAAAAGCAAAGGCAAAAAAATATAACACCAGTCGAATGATAAAAGGTGACTTTCGGACACTGAGTTTTACTTGATTGTTTTCAAGAACAAATTGTGGCATAGTTTAAGAGAATTGCGGGCGGTTACGCCACAGGAATATAAATATTAAAAACAGCCCCTTTGTTTATGGCGCCTTCAGCTTTGATGAATCCTTTGTGGTTTTCTACAATTCGTTTTACGATGGTAAGTCCGATTCCGGTGCTTTTTGTGGGTTTGGTATGCAAGGCCTGAAAGAGACCGAATATTTTTTCGGTATATGCCGGATCAAAGCCTATCCCATTATCTTCTATTGTAATGTTGCAGTATTTGGTATCCGGAAGCAGTTTTTCGTAATCCGAATCTAAGCTGCTAATGTTTTTTGCGGTTATTTTAATAGTAAGTGCCCTGTCCGGATCGGAGAATTTTATCGAATTGCTGATCAGGTTGTATAACAGCTGCCTGAATTGAAATTCGATTACAGGCAGTCGGCCTAAATTTCCTATTTCAAAGTGTATGTTTTTGTTTTGTACCTCTTCCGAAAGGTCTTCAATAACGTCGTTTGCGATGCTGTTCAGCTCTTTTGATTCAAATTTTCGATCGTCAAATTTGGTTTTGGAATAGAGGAGCAGGTCATTTATCAGGTTTTGCATCCTGAAGGCGGAAATCCTGATTTTGTTAAAGGCGTGTTTGCCTTTTTCGGAAAGGTTTTCGACTTCCCCTTTTTCGATAATATCCGTAAAAAGCTGAATTTTCCTGAGAGGCTCCTGAAGATCATGGCTCGAGATATAGTTGAACGCTTCGAGTTCGCTGTTCATTTTTTCCAGGGAAATATTTTTTTCAATCAGCTTTTTCTCTACATCTGATTTTAGTTTTTCGGCTTGTTTTTTCTGGCCTTCTGTTTTTTCCAGCAGACTGCTTTTTTCTTTTAGTTTGGTTTTACTGGCAACTTCCTGTTCTACGGCTGCTATATGAAAAGAAATCAGCTCCGCAAACAGATGGAACATTTCACGTACTTTGAATGTTTTCAGGCTGTTTGGCTTAGGATCTATCGCGCATAATGTTCCGAAAAAAGTGCCGTCCTGACGTATAATGGGAATCGAAATATAACTTTGCAATTTATACATGGCAGGCGTATGATGGTCATGAAAATCCGGATCTTCGCTTACGTTATCTATAATTACAGGCTGTATGTTTTGTCGGATGTCGTTGCAGATTGTTGTTTTTACTTCGAGTTCGTCTCCGGGTTTTAAGCCAAATTCCAGATGATCCTCAGCAGCGCAGGTAATCCATCTGTCTTCGGTAACTCTGGCCACTGCTGCAAAGCCCATTCCTGTTGTCTGGCAAATTACACTGAGTAATTTAGGGACCATTGGTATACTCTGAATATTGAGAATGTCTTGTTTGAAATTTTCTTCTAGCACTTTCTAACTTAAATTTTTTTTAAAAATACGAAATATTTCCCTTTTAGGGGTAAAGGGCTTTTAATTTCAGAATTATTTTTGGAGAGTTTAATTTTTGAAATTATTAGTTGTAATTTTACGGCGATTTGCGTGAGGGATAGGAGTGAACTACCAAAGTAGTACGGATAGCCCGACCGCATTTACGAAAGGCGCCAATACCCGGTTTGTGGAGCGCGCCTTTTGAAAATGGGGTCACGCCCCGATTATGAACACAATTAAATATAAATAAATATGAAATTTTTTATTGACACAGCTAATTTAGCTCAGATTAAAGAAGCACAGGCTTTGGGTGTTTTGGATGGTGTAACGACAAATCCGTCATTGATGGCAAAAGAAGGCATCACCGGAAAAAATAATATTCTGAAGCATTACGTTGATATTTGTAATCTTGTTGAAGGTGATGTGAGTGCTGAAGTGAATGCACTTGATTTTGACGGAATGATCAGAGAAGGTGAAGAACTGGCTGAATTACACGAGCAGATCGTGGTAAAACTGCCAATGACAAAAGAAGGTGTTATGGCTGCTAAATATTTCTCTGATAAAGGCATTAAAACCAATGTAACGTTGGTGTTTTCTGCAGGTCAGGCTTTATTGGCTGCAAAAGCAGGTGCCACTTATGTTTCTCCTTTTATTGGCCGCTTGGATGATGTTTCTACAGATGGTCTGAACCTGATTGAGGAAATTAGAGAAATCTATGATAACTACGGTTATGAGACTCAGATTCTGGCTGCTTCCGTACGTCATACGATGCATATCGTAAACTGCGCTAAAATTGGTGCTGATGTAATGACGGGACCTCTTTCTGCTATTTACGGTTTGTTGAAACACCCTTTAACTGATATCGGACTGGCTCAGTTTGTAGCTGATTTTGAGAAAGGAAACAAATAGTTTTTTCAGGATTTAAATATAAAAAAGACCCGTTTTACAATTGTAAAACGGGTCTTTTTGTATGTTGTTGTTTTCAGGAAGTTTTAGTGTCCTCCGCCTTCGCTCTGAACGTGACTAACGCCCTGGCTTTTTAATATTTTAGGGCAATAGAAACCGTAAAACGCTAAATAAGCAAAACCAAGTAACGGTACGATATAAGAGAAGTGCGTATAAGTAATGCCTAATATTCCGTTTGGATGTGTTGCGTCTAAATCACAGATACTTCCCTGAACTAATGGAATAACACCACCACCAAGAATCATCATGATTAGGAAAGACGAAGCTTTTCCGGTGTTTCTTCCTAATCCTGCAATCGCTAAATCGAAGATAGAAGGCCACATGATCGATAAGAACAATCCTCCTGAAATAAAGAAGAATTTTGCAATTTCCGTATCCGGGCAAACTAATCCGGCAACCATCATTAATAAACCTGAGATTCCGAAAAGCATTAATGTTTTTCCGGCATTTTTTCCGCCTACGAAACTTACCGCAATAAATAGTAAGATCCAGATTGGATAAATATAGAAAGACGAAACATCATGCGCAGCAAAAACGTTTGCTCCGATAATCACACCAAAAGCCAAAGCAGGTACGATAAATTTAAGCGCTGTGTTTACTAAGTTTGAGGTATTGAAAACATTCACACCGCCATTCCAGCGGCCAATCATTAAACTTCCCCAATACAGTGCAATAAAAGGAGAGATAGCATCTTCTAAAATGTTACCGAATTCGTTTGTTTTTAATAAAGCCGGTAAATTACTGATGATCGTTACCTCAGTTCCCACATAAATAAAGATTCCCAACATTCCCAAATACAATTGCGGGTAGTCTAAAATGCTGAATTTAGCATGTTTTTGTTCTAGTTTAGCTTCTTCTTCATCTATTTTAGCCGGATCTTCGATTTTAGAAAAATACATGAAAATCGCTACAAGGATAAAGGCAAGTCCTAAAATGATAAAAGGCAATTTGATATCTTCTAAAGAAAGGTTTGTTTTTTTGTTGTCTCCCATTCCAAAAAGGGCAATTCCCAACAGGATGGCACCAATAGTGGTTCCGAAAGAGTTTACACCTCCTGCCAACGTTAAACGGTGTGCTCCGGTAGTCGGGCTTCCCATTTTAATAGCCAGCGGATTTGCTACAATTTGCTGAATCGAAAATCCTAAACCAACCGTAAACAAAGCCGTTAAGAAGAAAGGGAAACTTTCCATAGTGGCAGCCGGAACGAATAAAAAAGAACCCACTGCAGAAAGAATTAATCCGGCAGAAAGGGTTTTTTTGTATCCGAATTTTTGTAAAACATCTGATTTTAGGGATACTAAAAAGAAGATGATTGATCCTACAAAATATGCAGCGTAAAAAGCCCAGGCCACCAATTGTGACTGCACCTGAGATAAGGTAAATACTTTTTTGAATACTGGGATAAGGATGTCATTGGCCGATCCGACAAAACCCCAAAAGAAGAAGACGATTATCAAAGAGATAAATTGCCCCCATTTGGTTTGTACATTTTCTGAACTCATAGTAGTAGTAAAGGTTAATTTTATTATTTATGTTTTTTGAAGACCGTAAATATATTTGTTAAGTATATCAAAAAAAAATAAAAAGACACAAATAATGTTAAATTTAAACCAACAACAGTATTTTTTCAACAAAGTGTTAATTATAAACCTATTGAAAAGCAAAATTACAGAGGAGTTTTATTCCAGAATCTTATTTTTGACCTCTTTACTGTAGTTACGGCCAATAGGAATGGTGTAGGATTGGATCTGAATACGGTTTCCTTCAATGGATTTTACCTTATTCAGGGCAATAACATACGATTTATGGATGCGCAGGAACCGGTCGGCAGGCAATTCTTCCGATAGAGAAGTCAGTGATTTATGGGTAATATAAGTTTTGTCAGGGGTCACGACTTTAATGTATTCTTTCATCCCTTCGACAAACAGGATTTCCTCAATATTAATTTTCATCATCTTTTTATCTACCTTGATGAAAATATGAGAGTCGCCTTTGGTGGTTTCTACTTTAATATTATTCTTAACATTAAATTCGGTTGTGATTTTGTTAATGCATTTTATAAATCGGGGCAGCGGAATGGGTTTGACCAGATAATCCAGAACATCAAGATCATAACTTTCGGCGGCAAATTCACGGAAGGCTGTTGTGATGATTACTTTGGTTTTGGTTTCAATCAGGCTGATTAGTTCAAAACCTGTCATCATAGGCATGTTAATGTCTAAAAAAACAGCATCAACAGCCGTACTGTTTATAAAATCGAGTGCTTCCAAAGAATTATTAAAGGTACCTATAACTTCAAAGTCGGTAAAATTGCTGAAATAATTTTGCAGGACTTTGATTGCCAGTGGCTCATCATCAATCAACACGCATTTAATTTTCATTACGAATAGGTATTTGCAAACGGATTATATAGTAATTGAGTTTCGTTTTATGCTTTAAGCTGAAATTATTTTTGTAAATTAATTTTAATCTCTTTTTAGTATTGGCTAGTCCGATACCGCCTTTTGAGTTAAGATTTGGTGAAATTACAAAATTATTTAGGATTTCAAAATCTAACATTTTAGTATCGATAACTTTACAATTGATTTTAATTTTTAAGTTTTTATTGTTTAAGCCACCATGTTTAAAAGCATTTTCGACCAGGGAAATGAAGATGAGCGGAGGTACTACTACCTCTTCAATATCCGATTCGAGGTTTATGGTAACTTCCACATTTTCAAAACGCAACTTTTCGATTTCGATATAATTCTGAATGTAGTCGATTTCTTTGATCAGCGGCACAAACTTGGTTCCTTTAACATCATATAAAACATATTCCATCAGGTTGGACAATTTGATAATGACGTCCGGAACCTTGTTGGAAGATTCTAAAGAAAGTGCATACAAATTATTCAGGGTATTAAAGAAAAAATGAGGCTGAATCTGGTTTTCAAGATATTTGAGCTTGATCTTGAATTGATTTTCCCGAAGGGACCTGTTCCGTTCTCTCTCCCTCAGCCAGGTTAAGGTAAGATACACCGATGATGCCATCGCCAGAACATATAATTCCCCAATACAAACCGCCACGATATGGTTGATCTCAAAAGGATGGTATTCGCGATTGGCTTCCGGCCAGATATTTTCGGATATAATATAATAGGTAAGGGCAGTTTTTAATAAATAGATTCCAAACAGGCTTACAATTAAGGCAAAGGTGTACTGGATGTATTTCTGCTTTAAAACAAATTTCGGGACTAACACAAAAAGATTAAAATAGACTAAAGGAATGTGCAGCGAAAACTCAATAAGATTCGATTTGAATGAATAAGGGTAATCATTGAAGTAAGCCCCCCATCTTAAAAAATTAAGAGTGAAATAACTTCCCCAAAACCAAATGTGGTTCTGCAGCTTTATGTCAAATTTTAATTTCTGAAGTTCGTTCAACTTTTTTTTTACGGAATTAGAAGTGTTTGTCTTTTTGAATAAAGATTTTGCAACTTTAAACAATTACAGGTTAAAACGCAATTCTTTTGAATAAAATTTTGAAAAAAAATGGAAATGATGGTATATTTTTCGGATAGAACGTTTTCGTAAAACATAATGTTGATTGTTTTGTGTCGTTTGTTTAAGGTTTTGGGTTGTTTGTTTAAAATATTTTATTTATGTTAATTTTAACAATATTTTTATCGCTTAACCAACAAAACCATGACAAAAATGAAACAAATTGTGTTAATCTTTATGATTTTCTTTACTACGCAAGTCATGCTTGCCCAAGTAAAAACAATCAAAGGTTTAGTAAGTGATCAAAACGGATTGCCATTACCGGGAGTAACTGTTCTTATCCAGGGAACAGCCACAGCAAGTCAATCTGATTATGATGGAATCTATACGATACAGGCATCAACAGGTGATGTTCTTGTTTTTTCGTATTTGGGAATTAAAACTAAGACAGTAACTGTAGCGGGTTCCACTACTGTAAATGTTGTGCTCACAGAAGATGCACAAAATTTAAATGAAGTTGTAGTTACGGCATTAGGGATTAAAAGACAGAAGAAAGAACTGGGTTATGCCGTTCAGGATGTAAAAGGAGACCAGTTGAGTAAAGTTATTACGACCAACGTAGCGACTGCACTTTCCGGAAAAATTGCCGGTGTAGATGTTTCTATTCCTGCAACAGGTGTAGGGGGAAGTACCAGGGTGATTATAAGGGGTATTTCGAGTATAGGTGAAAATAACCAGCCGCTTTATATTGTGGATGGAGTTCCTATTGACAATACAGGTTTGTCTAACGATAGTGCCGCTACCAGCAAATGGTTTGACGGACGAGACAGCGGAGATGGAATTTCAAGCATTAATCCAAATAACATTGAGAGTTTAACAGTACTAAAAGGAGCAGCTGCTGCAGCATTGTACGGTTCCAGAGCGTTAAATGGAGTTATTTTAATTACGACCAAAAAAGGAACTAAAGGAAAATTACAGGTCGAATTAACAAGTGGTGTAAGTTTTGACCGTGTAAATGCAAAATACAGTGATTACCAGAGCGATTACGGTACAGGATCTAACGGAATTTTGCCGGACCCGACAAAAGCACCTTCCGAAATATACGGTTATACAACGAATGCCTGGGGGCCTAAGTTCTCACAATCAGTAGGACAGCAAGTCAAAATATTTGACGGTTCTATGAGACCTTACGCTAAAGTGGAGAATAATATTCAGGATTTCTTCAGAACCGGATTTACTACTACAAACGGAGTCGCGTTATCCGGCGGAAGTGAAAATGCATTTGTTCGTTTTGGATTCAATAATCTTAAAAATGCAGATGTTATTCCAAATACAGGTCTGGAAAGAAATGATGCCAGCTTAAATGCAACGATAAAATCAGATAAATTTACTTTGGATGCCAATGTTAATTACATGGTTGAAAACACCAATAACAGACCAGGTTTAGGAGATTCACCAAACAATGTGGGCTATTCTTTAAGTGGTCTGGCGCCGAATATCGATCAGGCATGGCTTAAAAATTATGAAAATCCGGCAAACGGATCCATGTACCAATGGAATAACAATGTGTATTCGCTAAATCCTTATTTCGTTGTAAATGAAAACCATAACTCCTCTACTAAAAACCGTTTTATGGGGAATGTTACCGGAACGTACCAGCTTAAAAAATGGATGGGATTAACATTCAGAACCGGTTTGGATACTTATGTTTTTGGTGCCAAGGATTTTATGGCTGCCGGAAGTACCTGGCCGGGAAGAGACAATGGTTATCTTGGACTGGATAATATTACGGTTTCTGAAATGAATACAGACATCATCGCGACTTTTAGCGATATTAAATTAGCAACCGATCTTACTTTTTCAGGAATTTTAGGAACCAGCAGAAGAGATTTCAGAAGACAGCAGAATTCAAGATTCGGTACCAATATCATCGAAAAGGGAACAGAATACATCAGTAATTTCTCGAATCAGACAGAAAATGCACCTTTGGAAACCAGAACCAGAACAAATTCAGTTTACGGTGCTGCAAAATTGGATTATAAAGGCTATTTATATGCTGAGTTTACCGGTAGAAATGACTGGTTCAGTGTAATCAATAAAGATGCTTTTTATCCTGCAGCTTCGTTAGGTTTTATCTTCTCTGATGCTTTTGGTATTCAAAGTGATACCTTTTCTTATGGTAAATTAAGAGCTTCATGGGCACAGGTTTCCAACGCACCGGGAGCGTATAAAAATGCGCTAAACTATACTACTTATTCTTCTTATAGCGGCGGTAGCGTGGTGAATATTAAAAATACTTCGGCACCAAATCCTGATTTAACGTATCAGTCTAAAACCGGCGTTGAATTCGGACTTGAAACTTCATTTTTTAAAAACAGGCTGAAAGCGGATATTACGGTATATCGTGAAGACACTTCAGATCAGACTATTGATTTGCCATCCTCTGCTACTTCAGGATATGAATATATCTCTGTAAATGCGGGTGAATTGCGTAACGAAGGTATTGAGTTGTTTTTGTCCGGTACGCCAGTGAAAACAAAGAATTTTGAATGGGGAATAGATTTAAACTTTTCTAAGAATAAAAACTCGATTCTTTCCTTGCACCCGGATATTGACACCTATACGATTTCTGAAGCCCGTTGGGCCGGTGCTGCAATCGTAGCGCAGGTGGGGGGACAATACGGAACCATTATTGGAAAAGATTTTCTTAAAACTCCATCCGGAGAAAAGATTGTCGGAGCCAACGGAATGCCTATGTTCACAGATAGTAAAGTTGCCTTAGGAAAAGGACTTCCGGACTGGGCAGCGGGTTTAACGAATCGTTTCTCTTATAAAGGAATTACACTTCAGTTTTTAATTGACATGAAATTTGGCATGGATGTATATTCTATGACCAACTCTCTTGCCGCTCAGAAAGGACTTTTAGATGTAACTACAGAAGGCAGGGATGCTTATAATGCAGCAAGAGCACAAGCTGTTGCAAACGATCCTAACTTTAGCCAGTCTACCTGGGTTCCTACTGCGGGATATGTAGTGGAGGGTGTTGTAAATACAGGAACGGCCGATAATCCGAATTATGTAAAAAACACTACTCCTGTAAATCCTCAGGATTACTGGAACAGCGTTTTTAACAATACACCTGCACCATTTATTTATGATGCTTCTTATGTAAAATTAAGAGAGGTAAGTTTAGGGTATACCATACCTAAAAGTGTTTTCAACGGAGCAAAAATCAACAGTATCTATTTTTCTGTATTCGCAAGAAATTTATTGACTTTTAATAAAGATTTGCCAAACGTTGATCCGGAGTCTATGTATACTTCAGGAAACGGACAAGGTTTT
Source organism: Flavobacterium cupreum (assembly GCF_003996965.1). Lineage (GTDB taxonomy): Bacteria > Bacteroidota > Bacteroidia > Flavobacteriales > Flavobacteriaceae > Flavobacterium > Flavobacterium cupreum. Next base: position 206,301 of record NZ_QWDM01000007.1, read on the forward strand.
GAGTACGGTTCGTTACCGTTTAGAAGATCATACGGTTTTAATCTTAAAGTTACATTCTAAAAAAAGAAATTATGAAATTTAAACAAATACTAATAGCCGTACTCTCCATATTTACGATGGTTGGCTGTACTGAAAACTTTGACGAACTGGAAAAAGATCCGGTGGCGTTATCTGCAAATCCTGCTGGCCAGCTGAGATTTACCCAACTTTGTATGTCCGGTGACGGGTATTACCAATGGAGAGCAAACCTAATCTATTCCGGAGGTTTTGTACAGCATTATGCCGGTGCCTGGAACGTAACGGAATTTGGAAGCAAATTCAAAAAAAATGATGATTATGCAACCGCTTTGTGGAGAAATGGTTATTCTAATGAATTAAAGAGTATTGTAGATGTACTGGAAAAAACCAGTGGTGATCCTGCAGCTGTTAATATGAACGCCGTTGCCAAAATTATGAAGGTAATGATTGCACAACGTCTGACGGACATTTATGGTGATGTACCCTATTCAGAAGCAGGTTTAGGATTTTCTAAAGGAATCGTAACCCCTAAATACGATAAACAACAAGATATTTACAATGCCTTTTTTAAAGAACTGGAAGAAGCTTTTACACAGCTGAATGCTAATGGTGGTGCTGTAAAAGGAGATTTGTTTTATGATGGCGATATTGCTAAATGGAAAAAATTAGCCAATACCATGCGTTTGCGTCTGGCACTGAGAATCTCTGAAGTAAGCCCTGCTGAAGCTGAAAAACAGGCAAAAGCTGCTTTTCAGAATGGTGTTTTCGAAAGTAATGCTGATAACTGCGTGATGCGTCATTTGGATTTTCCTTTCAATGATACTCCGGGAGCACTAGATTTCAGAGGTAACGGGCTGTCTTATGCTTTTATCGGAAACGAACATGCAGATCACTTTAGTTCTCTGATGATTGACTATTTAAGAAATAACGGGGATCCAAGATTAACGATGCTTGCTACGGCTAAAACCGGAAGTGCAAACTGGGGACCTCCGGCACCGGGAGAAGAATTATATGTGGGTAATGTTCCCGGAGTTTTTCAATGGGATATGCCGGGTGGTTCGAATGCCATTTCGGGTATTCAGCCTTATTTAAAGCTTAAAACTACTCCTTTCCTGCATGTAAGTTATTCAGAATCACAATTGCTGTTGGCCGAAGCTGCGTTCAGGGGCTGGGTTACCGGTGCAGCAGCCGATTATTATAAAAAAGGGGTTGAAGCAGGTATCAAACAATTAGAAGTGTATGGTGCTCCTGCGGCAAGCCAGACGGCTATCAATACGTTTTTGTCAGCTAAGCCTTTAGTGGCCGGAACCGAAAAAGAACAAATTGCCACGCAGCTTTGGGTGACTTATTTATTTAATAGCATCGAAGCTTATTCTAACTGGAGAAGAACAGGATATCCGCATTTATTACCGATAACAAATCCGGATTCTGAAACGCAGGGTGTAACGCCTACACGTTTGTACTATCCGAACGATGAGATGCAGAAAAACTCCAAAAATTATCTGGATGCCCTTTCCAGAATGGGAGGCACAAATGACTGGCTGAATAAAGTCTGGTGGGATGTAAACTAAAAATCCTAAAAAAATACAAAGAATAAAGTTATGCCTGATAAGGTGTTATTTCAGTCTAATTAAAATTAAAAACAACAAGTTTAAAATTTCAAAATTATGATAAAAAATAAAGCCTTATTAGGCATCCTTTTTTTTATAAGTTCGCTTATTTCTGTTTATAGCTGTACCACTCAGAAAGAATCAGATCCCGAGGAAACCAAAACAAAAACAGCAAGGGTAGTGGGGTATTTATCTTCGGATAATATCAGTAAAATGACTTCGATACAGTTTTGTAAACTGACCCATCTGAATGTTGCTTTTGCTAATCCCAATAAAGACGGGAGCCTGAATTTTAACGGAGATATCGATGCGCTTATACAATATGCCAAATCGGTTAATCCTACTATTGTAATCAGCATTTCACTGGCAGGCGGAGTATTATCGGAAGAACAGGCAGCCAATTGGTCTTTTTTAATTGATAAGGCCGAAAACAGGCCGGCTTTAATTCAAAGTATCTTAAATTTTGTGGAGCTTCATCATCTTGACGGAGTCGATGTGGATCTTGAATGGGAAGCCGTAACTACAGGTTATAGCGGATTTGTTTTAGAATTAAGAAAAAGCCTTACAGAGCGTAAAAAACTTTTAACAGCCGCATTGCCGAATAATTCCCGTTTCGAAAATATAAATTCGGCAGCCTTAAATGCATTCGACTTTATCAATATAATGTCTTATGACAGTACAGGGCCATGGACGCCCAATAATCCCGGTCAGCACAGCTCGATGAGCAATGCCAGGGACGGAATTGATTTTTGGCATAAACTTCAAAATGTGCCAGGTGAAAAGATAACCCTCGGAGTACCTTTTTACGGTTATAATTTTACCTATGCAACGGTGACCAGCTCAACATACGGCCAGATTGTAGAAGTCGGACCTCAATTTGCAGATCAGGATGAATTAGGAAAAATTTATTATAACGGAAGGCCTACCATTTCACAAAAAGTAGAATATGCTTCGCAATATACAGGAGGAATTATGATTTGGGAATTGGCACAGGATTCTTTTGGCGACTATTCCTTATTAGAGGTAATTCATAAAAAATATACCAGTTTAAAATTTAAAACTACCGGATTGTGCGGTAATTAAATTGAATAAGATTATAGCATAAAAATAAATAATTGCTATTCTGTGGACATGCGATAATTTTTATTAAAAAAATCTTAATTTCTTCTCTAAACCGCACATTTTTAAAGACTTATTTAAAATTGCAGCATAAGAAAGAAATAGTTAAATTGATGTATATAATATTGAAAAATACAAAGAAATGGCAGAATTTGGTAAGGAGAAAACGTTTTCGCAAAACGTATTATTGATTGTTTTATGTCGTTGGTTTAAAAAAAATAACCGTTTGTATAATTTATTTTTTTTAACAATACGTTAAGAATAAATTTACATCATAACTAACAAAATAAATAAACATGAAAAACATTTTCTTAATCTTTATGATTGTTTTTACGGCGCAGGTTTCTCTTGCCCAGGTAAAAAATGTCAAAGGTATTATTACAGATTCTGACGGGATGCCGTTACCAGGAGCATCTGTTGCTGTACAAGGAGGTCAAAAAGGTGCTACAACCGATTTTGACGGATTGTACTCAATTGAAGCGCAAAAAGGGCAAACATTGGTTTTTACTTATGTAGGTCTTGAAACACAATCGATAGTGGTAGGAGATGCCGCTACAATTAATGTTAAATTAGTTCCGGCAGCTTCAAATGCTCTTAACGAAGTTGTGGTAACTTCTTTAGGTATCAAGAAAACCAGAAAATCTTTGACCTATGCCGCTCAGGAGCTAAAAGGAGAAGAGTTGACTCGTGTAAAAGATGCGAATTTAATTAATACCATAGCTGGTAAAATTGCTGGTGTTGCCGTAACAAAAAGTTCTGGTGGTACAGGTGGATCTACAAAAGTAGTAATTCGTGGTAATTCATCTTTGGCGAATAGCCAGCCATTATACGTTATTGATGGTATTCCAATGTTGAACTCAGGTTCAGGACAGCCAAATGATACTTTTGGTAGTTTATCCGGAGGTAACCGTGACGGGGGAGATGTTGTTTCCTTAATTAACCCGGATGATTACGAAGGAATGACAGTTCTTAAAGGTGCTGCAGCTTCTGTATTATATGGATCTCAGGGAGCTAATGGTGTTATTTTGCTTTCTTCTAAAAAAGCGAAAGCAGGTAAATCTAATATTTCAGCATCATCTGTAACTACTTTTGAAACAGCAGCATACCTGCCAAAATTTCAAACAGATTATATTGCTGCTGCAGGAGCTGATGAAAGTTGGGGAGCGAAACAAAAAACAAATGACCATGTTAAAGATTTCTTTAATACAGGTACAACGCAAATTACTTCTCTTGGTTATTCAGCCGGATCTGAAAATTCATCTACTTCGCTTACATATGCTAATACTTCAGGCACTGGAATTATGCCGGGTAATGGTATTAAGAAAAATAACTTTGGTATGCGTCAGACGGCTAAGTTTTTTGATAATAAATTAAGTGTCGCTGCAACTGCAAATTATACAAGTCAGAATATTGTGAATAAACCGGTAAATGGTCTTTATTTTAACCCTTTAACAGGTGTGTATTTGATGCCAAGAGGAAATGACTTTAATTTTTACAAAGATAATTATGAGGTTTTTGATTCTTCAAGGAACTTAATGGCTCAAAACTGGATGACGAACAGAGATATTATGCAAAACCCGTACTGGGCAATTAACAGAAATAAATCTGAAGATAAAAATGATTATTTTACTGGTGCTTTAGCAGTAACTTATAAAGCCAATAATTGGTTAAGTATTGCTTCAAGATATAGCTACAACAGAGTTGAAAGCAATTTTGATAAAAAAATATATGCTACAACACAAGGTACCCTGTCTCACGAAAATGGTAGATACATAAATGAAAATACCTTAAGTACACAGCGTTATGGAGATTTAATAGCTACAATCACTACCAATATCAGTAATGATTTTACTTTTAATGCTAACATTGGTACAAGTATCACTAATACATTAAGTAATCAAAAAACAATTCTGGATTCAGGAATTGGTACTGGTCTGCAATATGCAAACTGGTTTACATTGCATAACTTCAATTCTAATTCAGGTAATTATCAAACTGTAGATTCTCAAAAAGAAGTACAATCTGTATTTGCCGCCACTACATTTGGATATAAAGATATGCTGTTTTTAGATCTTGCTGCCAGAAATGACTGGTCTTCTACATTGGTTAATACTGATAAATCAGGATATTTTTATCCATCTGTGGGTATAACAGCTCTTATCAGTGAAATGACAACATTGCCAGAGTGGATTAACTTCGGTAAAGTAAGAGCAACTTATGCTCAGGTGGGTAATGATATTTATCCTTTTATAACTTCTCCTACATATTACTACAGACCGGGATTTGAAGATCCAAAACCATTTGTTGGACCAAAACCGGGAGAAACACTAAAACCAGAATTAAAAAGTGAAATTGAATTCGGTACAGAGTGGAGAATGTTTAATAACAGATTAGGTTTTGAAGTGTCTTATTACAGCTCTGAAACTAAAAACCAATACATACAGGTAAAAGCGCTTGATGGAAATGTAAATGGATATGCTTTCTATGGTATTAATGCAGGAAGTATTGAGAATAAAGGTTTTGAACTTGTTTTAAATGCCGGTATTGTTAGAGGAGATAAATTTTCCTGGGATTCGGCAATTAACTTTTCACAAAATAAAAACAAGGTAAAAGAAATTCCGGAAGAATTAGGAGGAAGAATCAATCTTACTGATCCTGGTGTAAACAGTTATCAGTATGCTGTTATTGAAGGAAGACCTTTTGGAGTAATTGAAGGTAAAAATATATTAAGAGATGACCAGGGCAGAATTTTATTAGATGCTGCTGGTAAAATTCAAAAAACAGGTTTTCAGGAAATTGGAAATGCCAATCCTGATTTTATGTTAGGTTTCTCCAACTCATTCAAAATAGGATCTTTCTTTGCAAATGTATTAATTGACGGGCGTTTTGGCGGAGATGTAATGAGTATGACAGAATCTCAAAATGATTTCTTCGGAGTTTCTAAAGCAACAGGAGATGCAAGAAATGCAGGTGGCGTTAAAGTAAATGCGGTTATGCCTGACGGTACTGCTGTAACAACAATAGACGCTAAATCATATTATTTTACTCAAGGTGTAGCGGGTAGAGAAGGTGCAACGGGAGAATACATGTATGACGCAACAAATGTAAGTGTAAGAGAGATTTCTGTAGGTTATAATTTTAGTCCGAAAAATTTACCTTTTATACAAACAGCTTCAATTTCGTTAATCGCTAGAAATTTATTCTTTATTTATAAAGATGCTCCGTTTGATCCGAATATTGCATTAAGTACAGGTCAGGGTCTACAAGGGGTAGATATTTATGGTTTACCATCTACTAGAAGTATTGGTCTTAATTTAAATGTAACTTTCTAAAATTAAAAACATGAAACTAAATAATATAACAAAAGTAGCTGTCTGCATGTCATTACTTGCAACAGTAGGTTGTACAGATAATTTTGAAGACATTAATACTAATAATAATGGTATTACACCTGAATTATTTCAACAGGATTTTAATCACATCAAAGGTGGTTTCGCTCCAATATTTAATAATATTCAAACAATAACAAGTCAATTAGAGTGGCAATATCAGTTACAGCAAGGTTTAAATAGTGATATTTGGTCTGGATACATGGCTACACCTACTGCTTTTGGAGGGTCAAACAATACAACTTATAATTTAAATGATAACTGGAATGGTTTTATTTGGAGTATAGCCTATTCAAATGTTATGTATAATGCATACAATATTGAACAGTTATCAAAAGGCAAATATGATCAGTTTTATGCGCTGGCTTTGATATTGAAAGTTGAAGGGATGCACAGAATAACGGATACTTTCGGACCAATTATATATTCAAAGTACGGAACCACAGATGCTACCATTGAATATGATTCCCAACAAGATGTTTATAACAAGATGTTTACTGAATTAGATATTGCAGTTGCTGAATTGACAAAAAGAGTTGATTCTGGTGATGATGGTACAGCATCTTTTGGTAAAACAGATTTATCAGGTTATGGTGGAAAATTTGAACAATGGATTAAGTTTGCCAATACATTACGTTTAAGATTGGCAATGCGCGTTGTAAAAGTAGATCCGGCATTGGCTAAAATTCAGGCTGAAAAAGCGATTGCTCAAAAATTTGGAGTAATGAAAACAAATGCTGATCTATTTCAAATTAAATCTCCTGTAAATACAAACCCAATTGCCACCATTAGTGGTTCCTGGTTAGATATTCGTATGGGAGCTGATATGGAATCTATTTTAGGCGGTTATAACGATCCAAGAATTGGAACTTATTTTGATACATCAACTCAATTTCCAGGGCAATATAAAGGTGTTCGTACAGGAATTGAAATTACAGCTAAAGGAGATCATCAGGATTTTTCAGGTATCGGAGCTGTTGTCAGATCTAAAAATATTGTCTTGATGACAACCGCAGAAGCTTATTTTCTAAGAGCAGAAGGAGCATTGAGAGGATGGAATATGGATGGCGATGCTAAATCATTGTATGAATTAGGAATTACCACTTCATTTGATCAAAGAGGAGCTTCAGGAGCAGCTGTATACATTACAGACAATGTAAAATTGCCAAAAGCATATGTTGATCCAAATTTCCCTGTAAATAATTACGCTCCGGTAAACAATGTGACTATTGCCTGGGATGCTGCAGCAACTAATGAAGTAAAATTGCAAAAAATTATTACTCAAAAATGGATTGCCGGTTTTCCAGAAGGTCAGGAAGCCTGGTCGGATTACAGAAGAACCGGGTATCCTAAATTATTCCCGGTAATTAAAAACACAAGCGGGGGCAAAATTACTACTGAATTTGGTGTAAGAAGAATCAATTTTGTGCAATCTGAGATATCTCTTAATAAAGGAGGGGTAGATTCAGGTATTGCTAAACTTAATGGTCCTGATACCGGAGGCACAAGACTTTGGTGGGATACTACAGCTCCAAATTTCTAAAAAATAATATCAAAAGTTAAAGAATATAAGTTTGGTTGGAAAATGGTATAAGTGATGAGAGTTACTTATACCATTTCATAAACCAAAAGGGTAATTACTATAAAAAGAAAAAAATGAAAAGTGCTTTAGAAATTAAACCTGATATCAGCTATAAAAGCGCGGGAAAATTTGAAGAAACCAGATTTGAAAAAATCCATAATGAAATCTTCAAAAATTCTGCGGAAGCTTCCCTAATTGTAGCACATGAAATCGCTCAGTTAATCAGATCTAAACAAGAGAAAGGCAAATCTTGCGTATTAGGTTTAGCAACAGGTTCTTCTCCTATAAAAGTATATGAAGAATTGGTGCGAATGCACAGAGAAGAAGGCCTGAGTTTTAGCAACGTGATCACTTTTAACCTGGATGAATATTATCCGATGACAAAAGAGAACAATCAGAGCTATCACTATTTCATGCACCAGCATCTTTTTAATCATATTGATATTAAACCAGAAAATGTTAATATTCCGGATGGTACCGTTGCAATCGAAGAACTCAATCAGTATTGTATCGATTACGAAATGAATATTAAAAACGCAGGCGGTCTTGATTTTCAATTATTAGGTATTGGACGTACGGGTCACGTAGGGTTCAATGAGCCGGGATCACATATCAACTCCGGAACACGTATCATAACACTGGATCACATTACAAGAGTAGATGCCTCGTCTGATTTTAATGGTATAGACAACGTTCCGAAAAGGGCGATTACCATGGGAGTTTCTACCATCATGAGATCAAAAAGAATTGTATTAATGGCCTGGGGACAAAATAAGGCCGATATCATCAAAAGAACTGTTCAGGGTGATATCAGTTCAGAAGTTCCTGCCACTTTTTTACAAAACCATCCCAATGCCACTTTCGTACTGGATCAGTCGGCAGCAGTAGAATTAACCCGTTTTAAAACACCCTGGTTAGTAGGAGAATGTATCTGGACACAAGAATTAAAAAGCAAAGCGATTGTTTGGTTATGCCAAAAAACGAAACAATCTATTTTAAAATTAACAGACCGTGATTACAACAATAACGGAATGTCTGATCTTTTGGCACAAGAAGGTTCTGCTTATGATCTGAACATCAATATGTTCAACGTTTTGCAGCATACCATTACCGGATGGCCAGGCGGAAAACCAAATACCGACGATTCACATCGTCCGGAAAGAGCCGATCCGGCCAAAAAAAGAGTGATTCTTTTTAGTCCACACCCTGATGATGATGTCATTTCTATGGGAGGAACTTTTTCAAAATTGATAAAACAAGGGCATGATGTACACGTAGTATATCAAACCTCCGGAAATATAGCCGTTACAGACGACGAAGCCTTAAAATTTGCTGAAGTTGCCAAAGATTTTGTTGGTGACGCAACCAGTGCAATAAACTTTAAAGCTGTAATTGAATTTTTGAACAGTAAATCAGAGAACGAGATTGATTCATTGGAGGTTCGAAAATTAAAAGGACTGATCAGAAGAAGAGAATCGTATGCAGCTACGCGATATATTGGCTTAAAAGACGAAAATACACACTTTCTGGATCTGCCTTTTTACGAAACAGGACAAGTTAAAAAGAACCCGTTAGGCTCTGAAGATATTGCCATTGTAAAGGATATCATTGCCAGGATAAAACCACATCAGGTATTTGCAGCAGGCGATCTTGCTGATCCGCACGGAACACATGAAGTCTGCCTGAACGCAATCTTTGCAGCAATGGCAGCACTGAAGCCGGAAAAATACATGGATGACTGCTGGTTGTGGTTATACAGAGGAGCATGGCACGAATGGGACATTCACGAAATTGATATGGCCGTTCCGCTTTCTCCATCAGAAGTATTATTGAAACGTCACGCTATTTTATACCACCAGTCCCAAAAAGACAGAGTAATGTTTCAGGGAAATGACTCCAGGGAATTTTGGGTGAGGGCAGAAGACCGTAATAAAAATACAGCCATCTTATACGATGAATTAGGTTTGGCTGAATATGAAGCAATTGAAGCCTTTAAACGTTTTGATTACTAAAGTTGTTTTTTAAACCGATTCGGGTGAGAGCGAATCAAATTACAAAAATCAGATGGATCTCATAAGGAAAGTGAGGTTCACCAGAGATCCTTCTGAGTTTTGTTTCTTTTATCTATTTATTAATGTTATCTCCGGATAACATCTTTCAAAAACATTAAAATGAAATATTTATTAGTCCTACTATTAGCGGGTTTCACCTCCGGCGCTCAGATTCAGAAAGAGCAGCTCAACCTTATGCCCTGGCCTCAGAGTATTGTATTAAATGACGGTAGTTTTACTTTAACCAGAAATTTTAAGGTAAACATCACCGGAAATCCAAATCCAAGAATCTTTGGCGGTGTAACACGTTTTTTACGTCGCTTAGATGGTAGAACCGGTATTTTTTTCGAACAGGGTTTTATTGCAAAATTAAATGAAGTTCCCACAGCGGAGTTACAGATCAACTGTACCAAAAGCGGAAAGATTGCCTTATATGAAGATGAAAGTTACCATTTAGATATCAGTCAGAACAAAATTACAATAAATGCAACCAGCGATTTAGGAGCATTACACGGCCTTGAAACGTTGTTGCAATTGGTACAGAATAATGGTACCTCATTTTATTTCCCAAATTCCCAAATTTCAGATTTTCCAAGATTTACCTGGAGAGGCCTGATGATCGATGCGGCAAGGCATTTCCAGCCGGTTGATGTGATCAAAAGAAATATTGACGCGCTCGCAGCTATGAAGATGAACGTTTTTCACTGGCACTTAGTAGACGATCAGGGATGGAGAATTGAAACAAAAAAACATCCAAAACTAATAGAACTGGCTTCGGATGGATTGTATTATACACAAGAGGAAATTAAAAATATCGTAAAATATGCTGATGAGCGCGGTATTTTAATAGTTCCGGAAATAGATGTTCCCGGCCACGGATCAGCCATATTAACCGCTTACCCGGAAATTGGCAGTAAAGTGATTACGCTGACTGGAGGAACTTCAGAAAAAAATATTCAGGGAACCGCTATTGCGACCTATGGAATTGAAAGAAATGCCGGTATTTTTTCGCCAACATTAGATCCTTCAAATCCTAAAACATATCAATTACTTAGTGAATTATTTGACGAAGTGTGCCCTCTATTTCCCGGGTCTTATTTTCATATCGGGGGAGATGAAAACGAAGGGAAAGATTGGGACGCAAATCCAAAAATTCAGGAGTTTAAAAAGAAAAATAAGTTAGCTAACAATCACGAATTGCAAACGTATTTCACGATGCAGTTGGTACCCATGCTTAAAAAACATGGCAAACAACTGATGGGATGGGAAGAAATTTTGACAAAAAACATGTCAAAAGAAGCGATCATACATTCGTGGAGAGGACCAAATGAAGGAGTTATTGCAGGACAGTCATTAGTTGACGCCGTAAAAAAAGGATACAAAACAGTTTTGTCGAACGGATATTATATCGATTTGATGTATCCGGTAGAAAGTCATTATATGAATGACCCGATGCCAAAAGGAGCCGATTTATCTGCCGAGGAAAAAGCAAGGATTTTAGGAGGAGAAGCCACCATGTGGACCGAGCTTGCAACGCCGACAACCATAGATTCAAGAGTTTGGCCAAGAACAGCAGCAATTGCCGAAAGACTCTGGTCTGCCGAAACGGTTACCGACGTCGCAAACATGCGCAAGCGTCTGGATGTAGTTTCTTTCAGGCTTGAAGAACTTGGATTGACACACATTCGCAATAAAGCAGTTATCTTAAGAAATATCGCTAACAATCAGAGCATAAAACCGCTAAGCGAATTTTCGAATGTTTGTGAGCCGTTAAAAGGATACAAACGCAATAAAGGCGGAACTGAGTATCAGATGTACTCTCCGTTTACCCTTTTTGCAGATGCCTGTACACCGGATGCTAAGGATGCTTTGGCCTTCGATGATGCAGTGAATCAATATCTAACCAATAAATCGACAGAGAATAAAGCAAAAGTAGCGGCCTATTTAAACAAATGGATTGCCGTCAACAAAAGTTTAAAGGAATTGAGTGCCAATGCGCCTTTAGTGCAGCCTATATTGCCTTTAGCTAAAAAGCTCAATGATGTATCAGAACAATTATTGCTTGTTTTGGATAATAAGTCAGCGTTAAAAGCAGATGACCTGAAAAAACTCGTAGAAGAATGTGACTCCAAAGACCATGCAGATGTGGAGCTGGCCGTTTACAAAAGTTTAAAGAAATTAATATAAAAGTTTGGTTTGAATTAGTAGTTAGTAAGTTTAAGATACCAGATTGTTTAGTTATCTCTATCAGAACGTTTCTGGTAGAGATAATTATAGTAACGAATTTATAACGGCTCTTTTAAACTTCAGAAATAAATTCAGAATCAATAATAGAAATAACCATTAAAATATTTATTAACCTTTAAAAACCAAATAAGAGAATACCCAAAAACATGACAATAAAGTAGAATTTTAGAAAGTAGAATTGCCCCCCAAATTTATCTTTTTTTTATTTATTACTAATTTTTTAAAAAAGAAGTATACATAAATATCAATCAATACTATTTGCTAATGATTATGGTAGAATCAGTAATAGTAATATTTATTTATAGAAGTAAATCGAATTAATTTCCAATGATTGCAAAGTTTCCATTTGCAGTCAGTTGAATCCCGATTATCGTTTTTATGTGCTGAATTTCAGTATGTAAGTGATTGTAATTGGAATATTTTTTTCTATTAACCAATATTTATTAATTATGAAACATTATTACAGATTGCTTTTATTGTTATTGTTTCCCTTACTAGCGTCAGCCCAACCAGCTCACGGTAAGAAAGTAGTGGGATATTATGCGCAATGGTCTATTTATGCCCGGGATTTCAACGTTCCGAAAATTGATGGAAGTAAATTGACGCATTTGAATTATTCTTTTTATGGGACAACTTTTGACCCTGCCCATCCGGAGAATACAAAACTTCATTGTTTGGATACCTATGCTGATTTTGAGCATATGGAAGGCGGAATTCCGTGGGATGCCCCTGTAAAAGGGAACTTTTATGACTTGAAAAAGTTAAAAGAAAAGTATCCGCATTTAAAAATTTTAATTTCTGTCGGAGGATGGACCAAAGGTCAGGATCTTTCTCCAATTGCCGCCAGCCCGGTAGCAAGAGCCGCTTTAGCTGCAGATATGGCGAACTTCATTATTACTTATCCCTTTATTGACGGATTCGATATTGACTGGGAATATCCTCTTTCCGGAGGAACAGACGGTACCGAAGTGATTAACGGAGCGCCAATTCCTCCACAAAAGTACAGCCCGGACGACAACAAAAATCTGGTTTATTTGTTGAAAGCAATGCGTCAGGCAATGCCCAATAAATTGGTTACGATTGCAGCCGGAAACAATGTCAGAAAAGTGGCGCAGCAATATTTAGGCCCATCGAACAGAGCACAATACGGAATGACAGAAGACATTTCGACATATTGTGATTACATTACTTATTTTGGCTATGATTTTGGTGGAAACTGGTATGATAAGACCTGCTACAATGCACCATTATATGCCAGCGGAAACACAAACGATCCACTCTACGGAGCGACACAATCCGAATCACTGGATGAACTGACCAGTCAATACTTAAATGTGGTAGGATTTCCGGCGAATAAACTGATCATGGGATTGCCTTTTTACGGTAAAAAATTTGATCATGTAGCCACCAATTCAACCAACGGATTATTCGTTTCGGCACCAAGAGATATAGTCTCAGGATGTACCAACCCACAAAATCCGACAGGAACATGGGACGGTCCCGCAGCCTGTGAAAAATCAGGAAGTATCGAAATTTGCGATTTAGTCGGAAATCCGGTAACCAATTCACACGCTTACTTAGATCCGACTACCATGTTGGTTACGCCAACGGCTGCAGCTGCAGGATGGGTACGTTATTTTGACAATACAACCAAAGTGCCTTATTTATACAATGCCACTTTAAAACAGTTTATCAGCTATGAAGATAAACAATCAATGGATTTAAAAGTGCAGTATATCAAATCAAGAAATCTTGCCGGAGGTATGGTTTGGGAATTATCCCAGGACACCAGAGGTTCGGTTCCAAACTCCTTATTAACTCAGGTAGATACTTCATTTGGAAGCGTTGTTCCGGGAACGGTAAGCATTTCAGGTGCTGTAAAAAACGGAGCAGCTTTAGTTCCGAATGTTACAGTTGAATTGCGTAACGCCAGTAATGTAGTATTGCAAACCGTAGTTGCTACAGGAGGTAATTTTACATTCAGCAATTTAACTTCAGGACAAAATTATATCCTTACAGCCTTAAAAGCGACTTATACTTTTACGCCTGTAACTTTGACAAACGTGACCGTTAATCAGACTGCTGTTGTCATCAACGGAAGCCAGCCTTTGTATACCGTGAGCGGAACTGTACTGAACGGCGCAACTCCTGTATCAGGTGTTACCGTGACAGCTGCGTCAGGAGCGACCGTTTTAACGGCGGTTTCCAATGCAAGCGGAGTTTATAGCGTTGCGGGTTTAACAGCCGGACTTAACTTTACGGTTACAGCTGCAAAAACAGGATTCTCCTACACGCCAACTTCAACCGTTTATACTGCAATCGATGCGAACAAAACGTTGAATTTTGCCCAAGGCGCACCAGTTGTTTATTATACCGTAAGCGGAACTGTTTTGAACGGATCAGCTCCAGTTGCCGGTGTAACAGTTACGGCAACTTCAACAGCCGGAACTTTTACGGCAACTTCAAATTCAAGCGGCGTTTATTCAATAGCGAATTTACCGTCAGGCGGAAATTATACTGTAACAGCAGCTTTGGCAGGACAAACCTACACGCCGGCTTCCACAGTTTATACAAATTTAACAGCCAGCAAAACATTAAACTTTACACAAAACGTAATTGTAGTTCCTACCAGTAAAATTAGCGGAACAGTTAAAAACGGATCAACACCGGTTGCTGGTGCAAAAGTAGAAATCGTTTTGCCGTGGACAGACAATACACACAACTGGAAAAGTGTTATTGCCATAACAGATGCACAAGGAAAATACAGCTTTGACAATTCGGTTGTAGCGGGTTATAATACCGTTACAAGTCTTAAATTAAACAGCTGGGAAAATGGTGAAGTAAGCTATTTCCCTAATAACCTGGCGAACTTTGCTGTTCCTGCAAACCCAACGGTTTACAACTTTAATACAAGTTCTACCGCAAAATCAGCTTTGGCTGCCGCTGTAAATTTAATCAGCGGATCGGTTAAAAACGGAACAACTCCCGTTGCTGGTGCAAAAGTAGAAATTGTTTTACCGTGGACAGACAATACACATAACTGGAAAAGTGTTTTGGCCACAACAGATGCATCAGGAAATTATACTTTTGATAATTCAGTTGTAGCAGGGTATACACAGGTTTTAAGTTTGAAATTGAATTCATGGGAAAATGGTGAAGTGACGTATTATCCAAATAACTTAGCCAACTTTGCAGTTCCAACAACTCCAACGGTTTATAATTTTAACAGACAAGCGGTAGTTGCAACTAAGCCAGTGGTTACCATAACAGCACCAACAGCTTCGGCGATTGCTATTAATTTAGGATCAGCAATTAATTTTGTTGCAAGTGTTGGATTAAGTGCTGCTGATGCCACTACAATCTCCTCTGTTGTATTTAGTTTAGATGGACAAAGCCTGAGTGCTGCCAATTCTTCGGGAACTTATACAGCGATCTGGACACCGGCAGCAAATCAGTTTTCGCTTGCTCATACGTTAACCGTTACGGCTACTGCTTCAAACGGAACAACAGATTCAAAAACATATAGTTTTACATTAAATTGTTCAGGTGCAAACTGCCCGAATGCAGTACCTGTTATTACCTGGAATTCACCATCGAATACTACTGTAAACCAAAGTTCTTTCCAGGTGGTACCAATTTCAGTTAAAGCTGTTGATAGTGACGGATCGGTTTCAGGTGTTACCATTACAATAAATGGTGGCACATTTAACATGACGGCAGGTGCAAATAATACCTATACGTACAATTTTACACCAGCTGCTTATCAGGATTATCCGGTTGTAATCAAAGCGACCGATAACAGAGCTGCTGTAACTACCTTAAACAATACAATTAAAATTGCTCCGGTGAGCACTAATAGATTTATCCCGCTTCCATCTAAAATTATTTTAGGATATGCACATTCGTGGGAAAATGCAGGTGCTCCATTTTTATATTTTTCTCAAATGGTTGGAAGTAAGTTCAACGTAGTGGATTACTCTTTCGTAGAAACAGTGAATCGTGATGGTTATACACCAGTATTAACTACAAATGACACCAGATACCTGACTAATGGAGTTTTCAATAAGCAATTGTTGAAAAATGATATAAAATCCTTAAGAGATAGCGGCGTTCCTGTTATTGTCTCTATCGGAGGTCAAAATGGTCATGTTGTCCTGGACAATGTAGCTCAAAAAAATATTTTTGTTAATGGTCTGAAAGCCATTATTGATGAGTATCAATTTGACGGAGTTGATATTGATTTTGAAGGCGGATCGATGAATTTTAATGCAGGAGGTTTAAGAGATATTTCCTATGCCGGTATTTCTGCTTATCCAAGATTAAAAAACGTAGTAGATGCTTTCAAAGAGTTAAAAACGTACTATGGCCCTGGATTTTTATTAACCGCAGCTCCGGAAACACAATACGTACAAGGAGGTTATTCTACCTATACGGATACTTTTGGATCCTTCCTGCCAATCATTCAAAACTTGCGTAATGAATTGGATTTGTTAGCGGTACAATTGTATAATACAGGAGGAGAAAACGGATTAGATGGTCAATATTATGGTTCAGCTAAGAAAGCAAACATGGTAACAGCCCTGACTGATATGATAATAAAAGGATATAACATTGGTACAACCGGAATGCATTTTGATGGTTTAACGCCCTCAAAAGTTCTTATTGCATTACCAGCTTGTCCAAGTGCAGCAGGAAGCGGTTATTTAACGCCGACAGAGGGAATTAATGCTATGCATTATTTAAGAACCGGAACCACTTTTTCAGGAAGAACGTACACGATGCAGCCAGGCGGACCCTATCCTTCTTTAAGAGGTTTAATGACATGGTCTGTAAACTGGGATGCCTCTTCTTGTGGTAATTCATCTGAATTGTCTAAAGCGTATGCTGCTTATTTTGCTTCGCAGTCGGCAGCAAAAACATTGTCTCTTGACAAAATTGAAGTGAAGAGTAACACGATAGCTTATTTTAAAAATGATGCCTTATCAGTTACAAATGAAACAGAAGATATTGCTCAGGTGGATGTGTTTAATACGATCGGACAATCAATTGTAAGTCATAAAAACATTCAGAACAATAAAGAAGTACTGCTTCAAAACCAAAGTTTCTCCACTAAACAATTATTTATAGTGATAGTGACTGACAAAGCAGGAAATAAAAAATCATTCAAAGTCATGAACTTTTTAAACTAAGGTTTACGACGAAGAATGGAAAATTTAGAAATAAAAAAATTGGGACGTTTAAAATTGAGTTTGGTTATTTATTTTTTAATCTGGTTTTTATATTTCGAATAAATGCAGTGAATTGGGGTGATTTGTTATTTGGTTTTCACCTTAAGGAGCGCATTATGAACCCGACAATTTTATTGTCGGGTTTTTTTATAGTTTAAATTTTAAAAATTATATCCTATTCTTACATGTAAATCAACTGTTACTTCACCTTTTTCGCTATTTATCTTTTCTAGAAAATGTCGGTAACCAACACCAAAACCAGTTTCATAATGAAAATTATTTCCCAAGTTTCGACGGATACTCCATTTTGGAATAATAGAAATAGTACTTATGACATCAACATTGTTGTTGGAAATAACAAATACATCTACATCGGATTGGTATTTTAAATTTAGCGCAATAAAATTTGCACTGTTGTTAGCTGTAACTTTACTAGTAACAGCTCTTTTTTGAATGTTATAATAGTATCTGGGTTCTAAAGTAAGAACAGGAACTGCTACACTGCCAATTTTGTCATTTGAATTCCCTCCAAATAGTCCTGCGTCTAAACCTAATTCGCTTTTTAATGAAAGATTAGATAATAATCTGCTTTCATTGTTAACCCAAAAACCTAAAAAGCCGGTTTGTATGCCGAAAATTGATTTTTCCACGGTCTCTTTTTGTTGTGAAAAAACTCTTCCCCCAAATAGCAACATAAGGATAAGTGTCATTATTTTTGATACTTTCATAGTCTTAATTATTAATAAATTTCTATTCCCACTTTAAATCCGGCACTTTCAATATTATGATAATCGACCTTTTGATTGGATTGATTAATAAATGTTTTATATAAATTCTGATGGGAATAACACAATTCAAAACTGCCGAGAACCTTTTTGAAAATTACGAATCTGTACCCGACTCCTATTCGCATCAGGACACCGAATTTTTCAACATGTCCCAAATGCCCCCCTAAATCAAAAGAGGTTGATAAACTTTCTTTTGTATCGTTTAAGACCCATTTAATCCCACCAGTAACCGGGATATAATCAATTTTTGGCTGATTTATAAATTCGTAGCCAGTTCCTGCCCTAAAAGCAAAATGTTTAGAAATATAGTAATCTAAATGTATACCAGTTCCCAGTATTTTAGATTTAGTACTAGTTTCGGAGATCTCATTATGTTCTGAAGGGATCTTAAAATCGTAAGGGAACAGGAGTAGGGCTGAAGCCTCAATACTAGGACCCCGATCCTTAAATTCTCTATTTTGAGAATGAACTATTATTGGGATTAATAGTAAAATCTTAAAAAACCATTTTAAATCCATGCCATGTTCCATTTTTTTAGCAATTCCGTACAGACTAGTATTTATGTAGTGCCAAAAATAAAATAACAAACACTTATTTTATATAAGTTTTACTTTACATTTATAATTTTAATAAGTAAATTATTTCTTATTTTTGTAAGAAAAAAAATGCTTTTAGAAAATTTACGAAAGATTAGAATTATCAAGGGATTTTCTCAGGACTACGTAGCTGATCTATTAAACATATCTCAGGCGGCGTATTCGGATATAGAAAGAGGTAAGACGAAGATTAATTTTGAAAAATTAAAAAAAATAGCTTCCATTTTTGATCTTGAAATTAGCAGTATAATTGACTTTCACGAAACAAAGAAGCTTGATAAATTAGTTTCTGATCATGTTAGTACAACTCCGGATGAGATGAAAACGATAATGGATCTTTTTGATAAGGAAAGACAATTATATCAGGAACAAATAGATAATTTAAAAAGCGAAATAATTTATCTGAGAAATAGATTAGATAAAAAATAAAAAGATTAATTCAGAACATTATGAGGATATGTTTTTAAGTACTTTTGGGGTGCAAAAATTCTAGTAAAAAAAAAGTTCATGCCAAAATCAAACAACTAAATATGAAAACCTTTTCTATTCTTAAATACGTATTTCTTGTCGTTGGTCTGGGATTGCTGACCGGGGCTTTTTTTCTTTATCAGAATAAAAAAGCTTTTTTAGTAAAAGCAGTCAGCGCTCAGGGAACAGTTATCGAATTACTGGAGTCCAGATCGGATAATTCTACAACCTATAAACCCGTAGTCTCCTTTACAACCAAAGAAGGCAGGCAGATTGAATTTACCTCTTCAGTGAGCAGTAATCCGCCAAGTTATGACGAAGGTGAAACGGTTGAGGTTTTGTATGATCCTGGTGATCCTAAAGAGGCTACTATTAATGGTTTTATGTCGATATGGTTTGGTCCGTTAATTGTAGGTTTTTTGGGAACCGTTTTCTCTTTAGTGGGTTTCTTCATTATTTTATTTAAAAATTTAAAACAAAGGAGATCACAATACCTGCTTGATAATGGCAAGCGTATTGCAACAAAATTTGACAGCGTACAATTTAATAACAGCTATAAAGTAAATGGCAGAAGTCCCTTCCAGATTTACAGTCAGTGGCTGGATACGCATACGAATGAATTATATATCTTTAAAAGTGATAATATATGGTTCGATCCGACAGATTTTATAAAAACGGAAGAAATCAAAGTGATGATTGATCCAAAAAATCCAAAGAAGTATTTTATGGATATTTCCTTTCTACCTAAAGTGAATAATTAACTAAAAATACGTTTTGCCATTTTCCTAACTACACAAAAAAAAGAAAAACGGTGTAAACCAGTTTAATCTGTAAAATCTGTGTACTATTAAAATCAAAGAGCATATCAAAATTTGCGAACCTTGCGCAAATTCCCCATCGATCTTTGCGGTTAAAATTCAGCATGTACGAACATTTCAAATTAAATTTAAGTACTTTTGAACTTCAATTATTCCATCCAGATTTCATGCAAAGATCAATCAGCATACTAATAATATTTTTATTATTTAACTTTTCAACAGCCCAGACAAAATTTGGAAATCCGGAAGTTGATCCAGCTCAGATTCAAAAGAATTTCAGCGGATGGTCAGCCTATCAGAACAAAAATATCATGCTTTCCAGAGATTTTGTGGCACTTCATGTTCTTTCAAATGAAATTTCAAAAGAATCTTTTTTAGATCAGTTGGCGAATGGTAATTTTATTCCCATCCGGTTAAAATCAGACGATTCTATTTACTATTATAAACTGTTTAAAATCCAGACCAATTCAGATACCAGTATAAAAGCCACCATCAATCAAATAGGTTTTGATGCGCTTAAAAACTATAAAATGGAAGGCACAGCTTTCCCCAAATTTTCATTTAAAGACTTAAACGGAACTGAAGTTTCAAACGAAACGATGAAAGGGAAAATTATTGTAATAAAATGCTGGTACATTCACTGCACGCCCTGCATAAAAGAATTTCCGCAGGTAAATCGTCTGGTGGAGGAATACAAAGACCGGAAAGATATTCTCTTTGTCAGTCTAGCTGAAGATTCGCCAGAGCAATTAAAAGTATTTTTAGCGAGAAAACCATTATTATACGCTGTAATTCCCGATATGAAAATTTACATGAATGAAACACTTGATTTAAATGCTTTTCCAACGCATTTTATTCTCAATAAGGAAGGTTTCATTTCTAAGGTTTTGCCCAATTTCGAAAGTCTGGAAGTGGCATTGGCGAAGGAGAGTAAACTTTAGTTTTTTTTAACCATATAAGTTATTTAAGTTAATATAAGTTTATGTTGCAAAATAAAGTTGCGACTCATTAATCCTGGAAAGGGTAAAGTTTTTCCCTATTGGCATTTTTAAGTTTAAATGAACTTACATCACCTATATGTTAGAAAATTTACAGACAAAATTTTCTGTGCTTCACTGTTGTTTTGACCAATGTGATCTTTATTTGAAATAATCCCACAAAGACGCAAAGGAGCAAGTTTTTTTCAAGTTACCAAGTTCAGTCTTAAATGAACTGATATAACTTACATGGTAAATATTTTACGCAAAGATTTTTCCTTTCAAATGTCCTTGAAATTAATAGCATTTTAAATGAACTTATCGCGGAAAATTTCCTCCAAATGATTGTTTTCTTTGCGTCTCTGCGTCTTTGCCTGAAAAATATTTTTTGTAGAAAAACTTAGCACCCTGGCACCTTTGCAACTTAGAACCTTTTTCCGTACTTTTGCACCAAATTAATTAAAAAGACATTCATGTTAACAGTCAATAATTTATCAGTTCAATTTGGCAAACGAATTTTGTTTGACGAAGTAAATACTACATTCACACACGGAAATATTTACGGCGTTATTGGAGCCAATGGTGCTGGAAAATCTACTTTTCTAAAAATCATTTCAGGTGATATTGATCCAACATCTGGCCACATTCATTTAGAGCCCGGAAAACGTATGTCGGTTTTAAACCAGAATCACAACATGTTCGACGAGCATACTGTCCTGGAAACCGTTTTGATGGGGAATAAAGTTTTGTACGCTGTTAAAAAAGAAATGGATGAACTTTATCTGGATTACAACGATAAAAACGCAGACAGAATAGGGGAACTTCAGGTACAGTTTGAAGAAATGAACGGATGGAATGCCGATTCTGATGCGGCTGCAATGTTGTCTAACCTTGGAATCAACGAAGAGCACCATTATACTTTAATGGGCGATCTTGAGGGAAAAATTAAAGTACGTGTGCTTTTGGCACAGGCCCTTTTTGGAAACCCGGATTTGCTTATTATGGATGAGCCTACCAACGATCTGGATTTCGAGACAATCGCCTGGTTAGAAAATTTCCTGGCAAATTACGAAAATACTGTAATTGTAGTATCTCACGACCGTCACTTTTTAGATTCAGTTTGTACCCATATTTCTGATATTGATTTCGGAAAAATAAATCACTATTCAGGAAACTATACTTTCTGGTACGAGTCCAGCCAGTTAGCAGCAAAACAACGTGCGCAGCAAAACAAAAAAGCAGAAGAAAAGAAACAGGAATTAGAAGAATTTATTCGTCGTTTTAGTGCGAACGTTGCCAAATCGAAACAGGCAACTTCCCGTAAAAAAATGATCTCTAAATTGAATATTTCAGACATCAAACCATCCAGCCGTCGTTATCCGGCGATCATTTTTGATCAGGACCGTGAAGCAGGAGATCAAATCCTGAATGTGGAAAATTTAAGCGCTTCTGTAGATGGAGAAGTTTTATTTAAAGATGTGCATCTGAATATGGCAAAAGGCGACAAAATCGTTCTTTTTTCGAAAGATTCACGTGCTACAACAGCTTTCTACCAGATTTTAAATAATGAGCAAAAAGCAGATTCCGGGAATTTTGACTGGGGAATTACCACCAATCAGGCCTACTTGCCGGCGGAGAACCATTCGTTTTTTGAAAATGATTTGAGTTTAGTAGACTGGTTACGTCAATATGCAAAAACAGAAGAGGAACGTGATGAGGTATTTATCAGAGGGTTTTTAGGAAAAATGATTTTCTCCGGAGAAGAAGCCTTAAAAACAAGCCGTGTATTATCAGGAGGAGAAAAAGTACGTTGTATGTTATCCAGAATGATGATGGAGCGCGCTAATATCCTGATGCTTGACGAACCTACGAATCACCTGGATCTGGAATCGATCACGGCTTTTAACAACTCCCTAAAAAACTTTAAAGGATCTGTAATTTTTACCACACATGACCACGAGTTTGCACAAACGGTTGGTAACAGGGTAGTGGAGTTAACACCAAACGGAGTTATAGACCGTTACATGACTTTTGACGAGTATCTGGAAGATGAAAAAATTCAGGAGCAAAGAAAGAAAATGTACAACCTGTAATTCGTGTTGTCGTAAAGAATCAATACTAATTAAGGATTAGAAATATTTAGTAAACACTTGCAAAAATCGTTTTGCAAGTGTTTTTTCTTTTTACAGGTTTTCGAGGTTAAACCAGTTCGTTTTAGTATCGCAACTCTCAGCACTTATTCAGTATTTATTTTTTGGTATAGATAATCCCTGACTTAATAGTCATAAAACCATCTTTTAAGTTTTCAATGTTTTGTACGGGATCTGAATTGGTGATATAAATATCTGCACGTTTACCCGCTTCCAGAACACCTCTGTCTTTCAGCCCAATGCTTTCGGCTCCGATTTTAGTAGCACTTATCAATGCATCCCTATTGCTGAAATTACAATCAGTAGTCAGTATTTTTATTTCTTTGAATAACGGAGTAGTGCCGGCTTCTTCAAATAAGTAAGGCCAGTCTGTTCCTGTTGATACTCTTACTCCAAGTTCATGAGCTCTTTTAGTTACTTTCATACCATCAAAAAAATTGTTGTTTGTACCCATATAGTTGGTTGCATCAAGTATAACAGCGTTGGCTTTCATTAGACGTAAAAGTTTATTCATTTTTAGGGTATCGATAGCAGGTGGTTTTTTGTGATGATCCATTTTTCCTTCCGAAAAATCATAGGGAATGTCAAACGCATGCGACATGGAATTTACTTTTGCCCCGGCAACAGCGGTTGGTGTAGCAGGAAATACTGCTGCATGGCTCCAGCATTGTAATTTTTGTCTGTTGGCCTCTTTTACAATTTTTTTAACGATACGGGGACTCAGGTCATTATATATTTTGATCCCGGTTACACCTGCACCTTTAGCTTCTGCCACGGCCATTTTAATATCTGTTGTGTCGGTAATAGTGCGTTCCCAGGGCGTATCTTTATCTTCTTTAGAATGTTTTCTCATTAAAGTAAAATAGGCTGGTCCTGCAAATTGCGCGGCATAAAAAATAGAGGGAGCGGGTATTTGGTTCAGGTTAGACGCTCGTTTGTAATCGGCCAGGATAATAGCATTACCAGTCATATCCCGGACAGTTGTGATACCGGCATCAATCATCCTGGAAAGCTGGTCGTTCATATATTTAGCATTCTTTTCCCTGTCGGGATCAGGTGCTGTGGCCAAATGTACATGTGTATCTGTTAATCCGGGAAGTACATATTTTCCGGTAATGTCAATTATAATTGCTCCGATATAATCGGTTAGATTATCATCATATAAAATTGCTGTAATTGTAGCGTCAGTAATTACGATGCTGCCTTTGTGTAATTCAAATTTATCATCAAATATAAAACCATTCTTTAGTATGGTGACCTTAGCGATTTCCTTACGTTGTGCGTGTACTGTTAGTACGGTACAGATAAAAACTAAAAAAAACAGAACTATTTCTTTTTTCATTTAAAGGATTTATAGTGTTGGAAATTATTCTTTGGGAAAACTTACAGCATTCCGGGAACCAGCGTTATGGTTATAAGCTCTGGCTCCCGAAATAACTGGCAATTCGAATGAATGAGTTGTTTTAATATCCGGGATTTGGTTTAAGGCCAGAACGGTCAATTTCTGTTTGGGGAATGGGCAAAGCAAACCGATCAGCATGAGCAGGTAAACCCGTGCCATCTGTTCTTGTAAAGCCCAATCCAAGTCTTTTAAGGTCTGTAAATCTAAAACCTTCAAAGGCTAACTCTCTTCTTCTTTCGTTTAAAATTTCGGTGCTTAGATTATTTCCTGAATAATCACCTAATCCACGTGCATTTCTAAGTTTATTCAGATTTGTCAATGCGGCACTGTTGCTGTTTTCATGTAAATACGATTCTGCCAGTATCAGATATAATTCAGGGACTCTGATTAGTTTTAAATCGATGTTTCCGGGGTCAAATGCAGCTGCGTTGGTGGTTCTGGTCCCGGCTTGTTTTTTAGGATAATAACTGCCTTTTATAAAGGGATGATTTTTAAAATAGACTGTAAATCGGATATCTTTATTTTTATCGTAAAGGTTTAGTAAATCATCGGATACCGAATACGGATAACTCGAATAAACCGGTATGGCCAGAAGTGCTGCTGTCTGTGCGGTCTCGGTTTTTTCAAAACGGATCCTGAAAATAATTTCGTTAGATTCATCCTTATCCCATTCTTTTTCTAAAGCACTTAACGTATTGTCTAATTTATATCTGCTGTCTGCTAATGCCAGATTAGCATTCAGGACAGCATTTTTATAATCTGCGGTTTCATGATAGACTCTGGCCATTAAGGCGTAAATAGCGGTTTTGGATATTCGGTAGGAATTAACGGTATTGTTTGCTAATGCGGCGGCTTCCTTTAAATCAGCTAAAACATAACCAATAACTTCCTGTGTCGTGCTTCTGGGCTTGATTGTCAGTAAGGCATCAGTTTCAAATCGGTAAGGAACTGCCAGTGCGGTTTTGTTTGTGTTGTAAGCAGGAGCATAGAACCGATAGAGATTATAGTATAATAAAGCACGCAAACCCAATGCTTCTCCTAAAAAGACATCTTTGTTTTTTAACGAACTTGATCTCGCCTGTTTTATAATGGTATTGACATTATAAATTGCCTGGTAGGAAATCCTCCAGAATCCTTCGATCGCGCCTGTAGCACTGTTGTAGGTTAGCGGATATAAGCTTTCAACGCTATTGTCGAAAGAATAATCATTGGGATCTGAAGAGGCTAAAAGGTCATCACTAATGGCCTCTGGAATTGTATAAATGCTAAACGAATACCCATTAAAGTCTTGTTTCATAAGGCCATAAACGCCATCTAAAGCACTTCTGAAACCACTTTCCGTCTGAAGCAGCGTAGCGGGAGCTAATTCGTCCAGAGGCTGTTTGTGTATAATATCATCAGAACAGCCGGAATATAAAGCCAGTAGTGCTGCTGCAAAAAGTAATTTTATATTTGTTTTCATAATCTTGTTTATTAAAAATTAGCATTAAGACCAAACGAGTACCCTCTTAGAAGTGAAGAGGAAAGTCCGATACCGCCACTGGCAGTCGCATATTCCGGATCTATGTAAGACACGGCTGTTTTTGTGAGCAGGTTTTGTCCCTGAACGTAAATTCGTAAACGCTGAATCCCTATTTTATCGGAGACAATTTTGTTGAGCGTATAGCCCAGGGTAATATTCTTCCATTTAATGTAGGACGCATCCTGAAGAAACTGAGAAGAAGCTTTGTAGTCGGATACCATGGCCGATGTTGGCCGGGCCAGATAGACCTGCCGTACGGCTAAATCTGCCTGATCGCCCGGATTTTTCCACGCAGCTGCTACAGTAACATGTTGGTTAAAAGCAGGGTTGTTGTATAAGTTATAAATGCCTTTATTTAAAACGTAATGGCCTCCGGCATAAGAGATCAGGAACGACATATCAAGGTTTCTAAATTGAAACGTATTGGTCAGACCACCATGATATTTAGGTATAGAGGTTTTATTGACAACTTGCCTCAGACCGTTAATCTCGTTGGTATTAGAGCCTGTTCTGTTCGTGTTGTAGTCTGTCAGCTTCCCGTCTTTTGACCGATATTGATTAAAACCTGTTTTCGGATTTACGCCTGCCCAGTCCGTGATATAAAAAGACCGTATGGCACTGCCTTCTTTAAATACCGTAGATCCTGAATTTATCAGCAGATCTTTTTCATTCGACAAGGATAAAACGGTTCCCTTATTAAAGGCAATATTAAAATCGCTGGTCCATGAAAAATGTTTGTTTCTAAAATTTAAAAGGTGAAGGCTTATTTCAATACCCTCATTTCTGAAATCTCCAACATTCGAAATCAATTCGGTAAAACCGGAAGTTAAAGGAAGTGGTTTACTGTTCAATAAATCTTTGGTGTCTCTGATATAATAATCAATTGTTCCGGAAATACGATTTCTAAACAAGCCATAATCCAGACCAATGTTCTTGTTGTTATTCTTTTCCCAGGTTAAGTCTGCGTTTTCTCCTCTTGTTAAGTAAGGTACAGCGCTGCCGGCATAATTTATCTGGCTTCTGTAACCATATAAAGACTGAGAAGCAAAATCTCCAATGAAATCATTGCCCGAAGTACCAATACTGGCTCTTAATTTTAAAGAGCTTACATGCATACTCTCTTTGAAGAAATCATCATGGATATTCCAGGAAGTTCCGACAGACCAGAAGTTTGCATATTTATGATTGTCCCCAAAACGGGAAGATCCGTCTCTCCTGCAGGATAAGGATAGATTATAAGTATTGTCAAATGAATAATTTAATCTGGAAAAATAAGATAAGGAACCGGCATGGGATTTTCTTTCACTAAGGGTAGATACGGTTTTTGCAGCACTGATGGTTTGTATCGCATCAGAATTGAAATCTCTGGCAAAAACAGAAAGGCTGTTCGTTTCGTATTCGTTAAATTCATTACCCATTACGATGTCAAAATTGTGTTTTTTAAACTTTTTGGCTATCGTTGCTGTCAGCGTTCCGGTATAGTTGTTATTATCACCGTTGGCGTAGCTTAATACGCCTCCGTTGACTATGACTTTTTCGAAACTGCTGCTTTTTGTACTATTGTAATTCGCTCCTAAAACGCCATTCAAACTTAACCATCTAAAAGGTGTATAGGTAAGGTTGACACTTCCTCCAATGTTTTTTCGGTTGGCACTTACATTGGTATTATCGCGAACATACAATGGGTTATAAGGAATTCCGGAAGAATTACCAACATCCAGAAGTCTCAGGGGATCTCCATTCTCATCAAAAACAGTTAGCCACGGATTTAATAAAAAGGCATTCGAAAAAGGAGAGCCAATCGTTCGTTTATCTTCTTCGTTTACATTTCCGAAATTTCCTGAAAATCCGACTTTGAACCGGGTACCCCAATCAAAATCAACCCGCGTCGTTGCCGTGTATCTTTTGTAGTGGCTGCCAAAGATATTTTCCACATTATTATATGTAACAGAGGTATAATAATTGATTTTGTCTGAACCTCCGGAAAAAGAAATGTCGTTTTCTCTGTTGATTTCATTCTTTAAAAGAAGATCTGCCCAATTTACATCAGTATTGGAGTTTCTTCTTTTCTGAAGTAATGCCGGATTAGATTTATAAAAACCTAATGATTCCTCATAATCTAATTTTTGGGAACCATTCATTAAATCATTTGTAAAGGATTCATCTGCTTTTTTTAACCCCAATCTGGTATTAAAACTAACCTGTAACCCTGCATTTCTGTTACCTCTTTTTGTAGTGACGATGATAACGCCGTTAGTTCCCTTAGATCCATAGATGGAAGTTGAAGCAGCATCTTTCAGAATACTGATTTCTTTTATGTCTGCCGCATTTAACGAAAAGGCTCCGAGTCCCGACCTCGGCATTTGAACACCATCTACCACTATCATCGGTTCTGTACTCGCACTTATAGAACCAACACCTCTTAATAAGATGGAGGGCGGTGCATCAGGAGAGGCAAAGTTTTCCTGGACAAATAAACCCGGCACTACACCAATTAAAGCATCAGCAAAAGATACATTTTGTGTGTTTTGCAATACTTTGGTATCGACTTTTGTGACAGCACCGGTTATTTTGTTACGGGAAGTCTTTCCGTAGCCCACCAAAATAAGTTCATCCAGTTCTTTGGTACTGGGTTCCAGGGTAACATGGAGTAAAACCTGATCGGTAATTTTAATTTTTTTAGTCTTAAAACCTAAAAAACTAAAACTCAATACATCGCCGTTAGTAACCGTTATTTCGAATTTACCATCAAAATCAGTAGTTGTCGCTTGTTGTTTATCGTTTACTACAATGGTGACTCCAATTAAGGGAAGACCTGTGTGGTCTTTGACTATGCCATGAATTTTCTGCTGATTTGAAATTTCATGTGTGATAGTTACAACCTGCTTATTCGCTGTTTTTAGCTTCTTACTATCATTTCCGGATTGTACATCCAATACTGAAGCAATAAGAAAAAGAGCGGCTAGTTTTTTCTTTAACGATGTTTTCAAAGAAAATAAAAGTGCCGTACGGACTTTTTTTGACGTCATTTTTTTCATACTTTCTACAATTATTTTAGTTTCGTTAGTAAATTTGTGGTTTGAATTTAAGAACGATAAATAAAAAAACCATAACCGATTTATAAGTGGTTGGTTTTAATTGATAACTGTAGAAAAAAACAGAAATTTGAGGTTTTTAAGTGCTAAATAGTGAGTAGTAAAAAGTAAAACGGACGAGGAAAAGCGCTTTAATACGACAAGGCTTTTGACGCCTGTTTTGGCAATGAAAAATAAAAATGAAGAGGGAAGAAGAAGTACCTTTCAGTGGAGGGGTATTCTTTGTGAAAAATTATTGAGGTAAAAAAAATCCCGTTACAGGAGCAACGGGATTTTGTTATGTTTTATTTTCTGCCGAAAAGCTTAGCGAAAATGAAAATGATGATCGCAACAATAAAGATTACGATAAAAATTCCGAATCCCATTCCGGCTTTAAAAATGTCTCCAATAACTTCGCAACTTGTAAATGAAAATAGTATTACGAATACCATTAACAAACGTGTAATGTTCTTTTGCATGATTTTGCTGTTTTAATTGTTTTAAAAAGAATTTAGTATTCTGATTATCGTAATATAAAATTACTTCAAACAACGAAAAAAGGTCTTATATAATTTGTTTGAAAAGTTCTATGATTTTGGGATTAAAAAAATATAGTTTTATTTCAGTCGTTCTAATTGCGCAGCTTCTGCTATTTGATCATATCCAATAGTAATTGATGAATCATCGTTTGTAAAAGTCTTATTCTCCGATGGTCCCAGTCTTAACGTCTCCCGCCCGCTCATAACTCACCGCCATTACACCCCTCGGAGTAACGGTATTTTCAATTAATGAAAATCCTGCAGGAGTGGAGCTATCATCGAACATTTTTTTGCCCTTACCAAGAATTACAGGATAAATTAAGAGTCCAAGTTCATCCACTAAATCATGTCGAAGCAATAGCTGAACAAGTGTTGCACTTCCCCAGACTTTAATGTCACCGCCTTCTGAATTTTTGAGTTTTTTGATGTCTTCTATGGTGGAAAGGAATTCAGAGTTTTCCCAATCAGAGTTTTTTCTGGTGGAAGACAAAACGTATTTGGTCACGTCATTAATGCCCGGCCAGCCTTCCGCATGTTTGGGCCAATAGTCTTCAAAAATATCAAATGTTTTTCTTCCTAAAAGAATATCTGCAGGTTCCATTTGCTTTTGCATGACCTTGCCATATTCTTCATCACCAAATGGAGCTACCCAGCCTCCGTATTCAAATCCGCCCGATGGATCTTCTTCAGGTCCGCCCGGAGCCTGCATTACGCCATCGATTGTAATCATAGTTATGACGATTATTTTTCTCATGATGTTTGGTGTTTATATTATAAAAATAAGGAATTTTGAGAAAATTTCTTCACACTATGTAATATGCTTTTCGGGGACGTGAAGAATTTCCGCGCTATAGTTGTGCATATCCTAGCGATTTGGTTTTAAAAAAATAGAATATTAGACCTTTTGATTGTTTGATTGTAATTTTTTTAGTTTGCTATAAAAATCAGATAAATCATTTCTATCAACGATATTAATTCTTGAAATTTTCCAAAAGCCTTCAATATCTCGTAATTTTTGTGCAACATAATTAATTAGATCCTTATTTATTTCTTCTAATAATTTACTTTTTTCTACAGATTTCCCTTGAAATTCAAAAATTTTTTTATCCATCAAATTTAATTCTATAAGTGCAGTTTCAAGTTCAGAAGTTTTTTTATCTGTTTCTAAAATCATTGAATCTAAAAGATTTGTATTATAAATAATCCAATCGGCTAAATGGTAACCTAAATAATTATTTTGTAGTCTTTCACGAATATCATCATCTTTAAGATCTTTAATGTTTATTTCATATTCTAATTGTTCTAGGGCTTCAGTAAAGCTATCCTGTTTGTGTAATTGAATTAATTTTTCAAGTACAAAATGAAAACAATATAAATAGATACTAAATAACAGTATTCTTTGCTTATTCGGAAAATCGGTTGTAAATATGTAGTAGCTAGAGGAGACTAAAAGCAATAATCCAGTAATATATAATATTATAGATACTGGGTTTTTATCTGTTAGGTTTTTATTAGATCCTTCGAGTATCTTGTATGTATAGTTTATAGTTCTATTTCTAAAAGACGAAATTAACGTTGACAGCGTTAATAATCCATAAAATAGTGTTATTATCATAAAGTAAGTATGATTTCCGTATATAGAATCATTACAAGTTGATATCCAGGCTAAAGAGTTGATAAGTAATGTTAGTGTCATTCCACAAAAATCAAATGCTTGATCGAACAGCATTTTCTTGTGATGATTTGAGATGATTCGTGGTGAAGAATAAGAACTTGTATATTCATAATATGAAGAAAATATAAATCGCGCACCAGAAAGCAAATTCAATGTGTAAGCTATAAAAACTATATTGTGCCAAAAGTATGGTTTGAAATTAATATTTGGATATATATTAATTATTTGATAAAGAATTAATATTGTTATAGAATAAAATACATATGTAGTAATTCCTGATTCACGCTTGCGTTGAAGGTTCCGATCATTCAGTTTGCTGATGTAACTTTTAATATCGGTCATAAAATTGTAAATAATAATGTTAAGATGGAAAAATTTTATACAAATGATTTTAATTATAGTCCATAGATATTATAATAAAATCATACTAAGCAAATTGTTATCTAGCTAAAATATGTTTTTTTTTGTAATCTTTTTATTTAAAAAAAAAAAAGATTTTATTTTTAAAAATAGTAATATGGTTGATTATTCGATTTTACCTACTGCATCCCCGAAAATCAATAAAAAAATATTTCCCCACCCAACACCCCAACAAATAAATTCTGATTTCGTATATTTGCCCAACTAAATATGTCACTGCATTATGAGCCAAAAAGTATTGCTTAATTCAAAAGAAGTTACTATCATACTCCATCGTTTGGCTTGTCAGTTGATTGAAAAACACTTGGATTTTTCGGATACTATTTTAGTTGGAATTCAGCCGAGGGGTGTTTTCCTGGCAGAACGCCTGAAACAAATATTAGAAAACGAATACCAGACACCGGAAATCTCTTTGGGTTATTTAGATATCACTTTCTTCAGGGATGACTTTCGCCGAACTGATAAACCGCTTGAAGCCAATAAAACACAAATAAATTTTATAGTCGAAAACAAAAAAGTCATTTTTATCGATGACGTTTTGTTTACCGGACGCAGCATTCGTTCTGCCTTAACCGCCATTCAGTCTTTCGGAAGACCTTCGGAAATTGAACTGTTAGTGCTAATCGACAGACGTTTTAGCCGCAATTTACCGATTCAGCCCGATTATCGCGGCCGTCAGGTAGATGCCATTAATGATGAAAAAGTAAAAGTAAGCTGGAAAGAAAATGAAGGTGAAGACGCCGTGTATCTTATAACGAATTAGTTGAATCGGTTAATCGGTTATTTGTTTAATCGTTTAATCACAAAAACAGACGATTAAAGGATCACACAAATAAACGGTTAAACAAATCAACGATTAAACAACAAATGACAGAGAACGAAGCGTTTATTTATGAATCAATTTTCAATCAGGTTAGAATGGGATTTCTTTCCCTTGATGAGATTCAGGAAAACATCAGAGAAGAAATTGAAGATAACGAATTTGAAGATGAAATCTCAGAAGAGTGGGCTTTTGACAAAATAAGAGAAGAATACCAAAAGTTGCTTGCCGAAAGTAAACAATGGAAAAGCCCCACAGATACTGAAAAGCTAATAAAAGCGTTTGATGCCTTATGTGATGAAAATATAATCGCACTTCACAATGCAGGTTATACCACCAGTGAAGGTGAATATGAAGTAGTGGAAGTCGAAAGAGAACTTCAGGAAAACGAAGTCGAATCTGATGGTTATTGTTTTTACCACGGACAAGATTTAGAAAGGGCTGTTGCAATTGAAAACCCGGGTTTGTTTATCGCTTTCCAGAAAGTAGATAATGCTGATGATCAAACGACAATTGAAGTGGGGAAACGAGTTGCCGAAGTTTTAATAAATAACGATTTTGCAATAAAATGGAATGGTTCGGCCACAACAAAAATAGAGATTCCGGGCTTCAGATGGCAGAAAATTTTTGATGAAGATGCGAGAGATTTGCAGGATTATAGTGAGGTTGTAGACAGAATGGTGCAATAGGGCAGCTGCTCCTTAAAGAACCGTTGAAAGACTGAATAATTTCAGTAATTCAGGAATTAGACAAATAATATTAAACAAACACAATGAAAGAATTAAGCGTAAATCATTTATTAGGAATTAAATACATCAACGAAAATGATATTAACCTGATTTTTGAAACTGCCGATCATTTTAAGGAAGTCATTAACCGACCGATTAAAAAAGTTCCTTCATTACGAGATATTACGATTGCCAACATTTTCTTCGAAAACAGTACCCGGACAAAACTTTCGTTCGAGTTGGCCCAAAAAAGATTATCGGCTGATGTCATTAGTTTTTCGGCAGCCCAGTCGTCGGTTAAAAAAGGGGAAACCCTGATTGATACGGTAAACAATATCCTTTCCATGAAAGTTGACATGGTAGTAATGCGCCACTCCAATCCAGGAGCGGCTTATTTTTTATCTAAAAATGTCAAAGCCAGTATCGTAAATGCCGGTGACGGAGCGCACGAACACCCAACGCAGGCTTTACTGGACAGTTATTCGATCAGAGAAAAATTAGGAGATGTTGCCGGAAAAAAAGTGGTCATTGTAGGTGATGTTTTACACTCAAGAGTTGCATTATCTAACATTTATGCGTTGCAAATGCAAGGCGCCGAGGTAAAAGTCTGCGGACCCAAGACACTAATCCCCAGATATATCGAATCGCTTGGTGTTACGGTAGAACCGAATTTGCGTAAAGCATTGGAATGGTGTGACGTTGCCAATATGTTACGTGTTCAGAACGAACGTATGGATGTGAACTTTTTCCCTTCAACACGGGAATACGCACAACAATACGGAGTAGACAAACCCTTATTGGATTCGCTTGGTAAAGAAATTATAATCATGCACCCGGGACCAATCAACAGAGGAGTCGAGATCACCAGCGAAGTAGCCGATTCGAATCAGTCGGTGATTTTAAATCAGGTTGAGAATGGTGTTGCCATCAGAATGGCTGTTATTTATCTTTTAGCATCGAAGATTCAGTAGTTTTTTAGTCGCGGTTTTCAGTCTCAGTTTTCAGTCTCATTGGCATTCAGTTGTCTCCCTGAGCGAAGTCGAAGGGCTTTTAGGTAAAAAAGAAAGGCTTCGACTCCGCTCAGCCTGACAAACCTGAAACCTGAAACTTGAAACTTGAAACTTGAAACTTGAAACATGAAACTTCAAAAACTAACACTAAAAAAAACTTCGTACCATAGTACTCATATTAAAGCGCTATACATTATAAAATGAAAGTAGATCAAAAAGGACATACCGTTACTATTAAAGACACACAGGGAGATTTTAATTCTTTTCTGGAAAAAGTAACGCAGCAATTTAAAACCTTTGAAAAACAAAATATTATAATAGATTTATTATCGCATACTGCCTTATCTGAAAAAGATATAAAGCTGTTTTTGCCACTTTCGAAGCAACAGAAAAAAGCCAAAAAATCATTTGTGATTGTAGTTGCCGACCTTGACTTTAATGCTGTTTCTGATAAGTTAACTGTTGTTCCTTCTCTTTTGGAAGCCCACGATATTATCGAAATGGAAGAAATTGAAAGAGACCTCGGATTTTAATTTTAGCGTTCAGATTTTAGCGTTCAGATTTTTTGAAATCAGGAAGAATCTCTTAATAGTACTCAATCAGCAATCTAAAATCTAAAATCAACAATCTGAAATGAAGCTTACCATACTCGGCTGTTATGCAGCAACTCCAAGAACAATTACCAATCCAACTTCGCAGGTTTTAGAAATTAAGAACAGGATGTTTTTGATTGATTGCGGAGAAGGAACTCAGGTGCAGCTGCGTAAAAACAAGATTAAATTCTCTAAAATTAATCACATTTTTATTTCGCATTTGCATGGCGATCACTTCTTTGGACTGATCGGTACGATCTCCACTTTTGCGCTCTTAGGCCGAACTACCGATTTGCACATCTATGGGCCGAAAGGGGTGAAGGAAATTATCACTTTACAGCTGAGGTTATCCAATTCCTGGACCACTTATGATTTGTTCTTTCACGAACTGGAATCGACAGAAAGCGAAGTGATTTTTGAAGATAACCGCGTTATTGTAAAAACCATTCCGTTAAAGCACCGCGTTTATACGAACGGATTTTTATTTCAGGAAAAACCAGGAGACAGGAAACTAAATGTGGAGGCTGTGCAGCACTACAATATCCACACGGCCTATTATCAAAAAATAAAAGGCGGAGGAAACGTGACACTTGATGACGGAACCGTAATCGAAAACGAAAAATTATCTTTCGATCCGATTCCTGCAGTGAGTTATGCTTTTTGCTCTGACACCGTTTACAATGAAAATATAATTTCAATTATAAAAAACGTTGACGTTTTATATCATGAATCCACCTTTTTAGAATCAGAAGCTCCACTGGCTTTAAAAACATTACATTCTACGGCAAAAGAAGCGGCAAAAATTGCACTAAAAGCAAATGTAAAACAATTGGTTTTAGGACATTATTCTACACGATATGACGGCATTGAGCGTTTTAGAGAAGAAGCAGCAGAAATTTTTCCGAATGTACTTTTAGGAGACGACGGAAGAAGTTTTGAGTTTGACTAAGTGGCTGAGATTCTAAGTTGCTAAGGCTCTGAGTTACTAAGTTTCTAAGGTACTAAGTTTGAAATTTAATATTCCGGTAAATCCAAAATCTAAAATCTAAGAAGTCCAACAATCTAAGAAGTCCAACAATCTAAGTCCAACAATCTAAAAATCTAAAAAATGAATGATCTGAGCAACTATAGAAAATCGTATGAAAAAAGCGAATTGCTTGAAAGTACGATTCCCGAAGATCCAATTAATCTTTTCAACAGATGGTTTCACGAGGTAGAAGATTTTGGAGCCAGCGGAGAAGTAAATGCCATGACGGTGTCTACAATTGGCCTTGACGGTTTTCCGAAATCAAGAGTCGTTTTGCTAAAGAAATTTTCAGAAGAAGGATTTATCTTTTACACCAATTATAATTCGGAAAAAGGAAAAGCCATAGCGGCCAATCCACACGTTTGTTTGTCTTTTTTCTGGCAGGAGATGGAACGTCAGGTGATTATAAAAGGAATTGCACAAAGAACATCTGAAAATATCTCAGACGGCTATTTTGATTCCCGTCCGGACGGAAGCAAGTTAGGTGCTATCGTCTCCAATCAGAGCGAAGTGATTCCGTCACGGACATTTTTAGAAGAAAACCTGAAAAAACTGGAGGAAGAATTTGAAGGAAAAACCATTCCGAGACCTGAAAATTGGGGCGGATTTCTTGTGACGCCTTTAGAGGTTGAATTTTGGCAGGGAAGGCCTAACAGGTTGCACGACAGAATCCGATACAGCAGCCAATCTGATTTTTCATGGAAAATTGAAAGATTGTCTTCTTAGTTGTAAGAAATTTATTTGGCATAAAAGCTTTGTGATGTATTTCGTCGATTATGTTTGCAGTTTAAGTACAGATTAGATAAGTTTGCCCCGGAAAATTAGAATAAATATACTGAAAATAATATTTAAAGGATTTGCCCCAACATTTACTTTAAACGCTTAAGTATGCTAGTGATTATGAAAAAGATTTTGCGCACCATGATGTTCGTTGTGATGCTTATCACAATGAACTCATGTTTTGCAAAAACAGAGAAAGTACCGCACGACAAGGTTATAATTGGAACGCCCGATGAAAATTATAGCTATAATGATGCGGAGTTAGAATTGATGCAGCTTATTAACAATTACCGCGTTAGTATCGGTCTGAATGCATTAGAAAAAGTAAATCATATTTCGAACAGATGCGAAGAGCATAATAAGTATATGATTGCAAATAATGTGTTGAACCATAAAGATTTTGCTTCGCGATCGGAGGATATTGTAAAAGTTCTTTCAGCCAAAAATGTCGCCGAAAATGTAGCTTATAACTATAAAACTTCAGAAGCTGTCCTGAAAGCATGGCTGTCGTCTCCGGGACACAAAAAAAATATCGAAGGAAAATATACGCATTTTGGAATCTCTGTCAGTACAGATCCTGCGACAGGAAAGAAATATTATACCAATATTTTTGCGAGAATATAAATAAAAGACACGCATACTGTTTTTTAGTGAGTCGTTGTAATTCTATGAGTTACAACGTTTTTTTTTGATGTAAAAGAAAGGAAGGGATCAATTCCATAACCTGTGAATAGAGAAAAAATTACGGTACTAATTTTTTTTTTACCGCAAAGAACGCAATGATTTTTATCTGGGAATGTTTTATAAAACGCAAAGTTCGCAAAGCTGTGCGAACTTTGCGGTTATAAAAGCGAAGAAGCAAAACTTAGCGTTCTTTGCGGTAAAAAAATAATTTCGGTCAGGTCAGTTTCTGTTAAAAACTTCATTAAATGTTAACACAATTAAAAAAAAGGGAAGTATTAGATTTTCTTTTGTAAATTAGAACTTCAATAAAAAAGAACTTCTTTCTACGATGTTTCTAAATCCTTTTGCTTATGAAAAATTTAATTTTAATACGACATGCGAAATCCAGTTGGGAAGCTCCTTTAAAAGATTTTGACCGGCCTTTGATGAAAAGAGGGATTCTGGATGCCCATGAAGTATCCACAAATATTTCAAAATTTCTGCCAAAAACATATATAGTGTGGAGCAGTACTGCCGCACGTGCTTCTGAAACCGCACTTATTTTTGCGCAAAATATTTCGTATCCCATAGAAAGCATCATATACAAAGACGATCTTTATACTTTTGATGACAAACAGCTTGAAAAAGTTATCAAATCATGTGATAATAGTTTCGAAAGCGTTATTCTTTTCGGACATAACGAGGCTATTACAAATTTTGTTAATAAATTTGGGGATGTTTTTATTGAAAATGTACCTACCTCCGGATTTGTGTCTCTGAAATTTGATTCAGAAAGCTGGGACAACATCAATAAAGGCAAGACACACAAAACAATTTTCCCCAAAGATTTAAAATAAATAAAGTGTACGAACAGAAATATATCGATAGAGAAAAAAGTTGGTTAGCGTTTAATGCAAGAGTGCTTCAGGAAGCAGCAGATAACACGGTTCCGCTTTTAGACAGGTTGCGTTTTGTTGGAATTTTTTCGAACAACTTAGATGAATTTTTCAGAGTTCGCTATGCCGCAATCCGCAGATTAAGTCTGTCCGGAATTTCAGGAGAAAAATACCTGGGAGGGGTTTCTGCACATCAGCTGATTAAGGATATTACCGAAATCGTAATTCAGCAGCAATCCGAGAGTTTACGTATTTTAGGGAATATCGAAGCCGAACTGGAAGCCGAAAATATCTTTATCATCAATGAAGATCAGATTACAGAACTGCAGGAGCGTTTTCTGAAAGACTTTTTTATTCAAAAATTAAGTCCGGAATTAGTGACTATTATTTTGAATGATCTGGCAGAGTTTCCGGTGCTGAAAGATACCTTAGGCTATTTGGCTGTTCGTCTGGAAATGAATACGAATGATGAGATTCGTTACGCTGTCATAGAAATCCCGAAAACAATAAACAGGTTTGTGGTACTGCCATCCGATGATGATAAGCAATATGTGATCTTAATTGATGACGTGATTCGCCATAACCTTAAAAACATTTTTAATATTTTCGATTATAAAAGCGTCTCAGCCCATATGATCAAAATTACACGTGATGCACAATTGGATATCGACAGCGATCTGAGCAAAAGTATGCTGGAGAAAATTGCGACATCAGTAAAAGACAGAAGAATAGGGGAGCCGGTTCGTTTTATTTACGATAGCTTGATAGAAGAGGATACACTGCGTTTCTTTTTAGATAAAATGAAAATCGTTGAGACAGACAGTATTATTCCCGGAGGAAGATATCACAACCGCCGTGATTATATGAGTTTCCCCAATTTAGGAAGATACGATTTACTTTATAAAACCAATGATCCACTGCCAATTCCCGGCCTGAGTATGGGAGGAAGTATCCTGGAGAAAATCAGTAAAAAAGATTATTTATTACACGCACCCTATCAGTCGTTTTCCTATTTGACGAAGTTTTTGCGTGAAGCCGCTTTAGATCCGAAAGTAACCAGTATCAAAATTACCTTATACCGTCTGGCCAAGAACTCGCAAATTATCAGTTCGTTGATCAATGCGGCCAAAAATGGCAAAAAAGTAGTCGTTCAGATCGAACTTCAGGCGCGTTTCGATGAAGCAACAAATATCTCCTACGCAGAGCAAATGCAAACGGAAGGAATTGAACTTATTTTTGGAATAAAAGGACTAAAGGTTCACAGTAAGATTTGTGTGATTGAAAGAGTAGAAGATGATAAAACGCGTCGTTACGGGTTTATTTCTACCGGAAATTTCAATGAATCAACCGCTAAAATTTATACCGATGTAACTCTGTTTACCTGCCATCAGCAGATTCTGAAGGACATCTCTAAAATATTTGAATTTTTTGATATTAATTACAGGGTGCACAGGTACAAACATTTAATTGTATCGCCTCATTATACAAGAACGAAATTTGTAAAATTGATAGACCGTGAAATTTTGCACGCCTTAGCAGGCAGAAAAACACATATCAAATTAAAAATGAACAGTTTGTCTGATTTTAAAATGATCGATAAACTATACGAAGCCAGTAATGCCGGAGTGAAAATTCAGCTTCAGGTAAGAGGAATCTGTTGCTTAATTCCGGGAATTCCGGGAATGAGTGAGAACATTGAAGCCATCAGTATTGTCGATAATTACCTGGAACACACCAGAGTTTATATTTTCGGAAATGCAGGTCTGACAGAAGTCTATATTTCGTCTGCCGATTTTATGACCAGAAACCTGGACGGAAGGGTAGAAGTTACCTGCCCGATTTATGATCTTGAAATTAAGAAAGAACTAATCGATAATTTTAATATTGCCTGGAAAGGGAATGTTAAAGTGAGATACCATTCCTATAAACTAGATAACAAATACAAGCCACGAAATCATCATGCCCCGTTTAGAGCCCAGCTCGAAACCTATAAATATTACCAGAATAAAATTGAGGCACTGGAAAATTTGCCACAAAAAATAAATCAATAACAAACCGAATTCAAATCATAAGGGAGCATGATTAATATAAAGAAACTTGCAGCAATAGATATCGGTTCAAATGCCATGAGGCTTCTGATATCGAATGTTGTAGAACAAGACGGCAAAGAACCGCAATTTAATAAGAGTTCGCTTGTTCGTGTGCCAATTCGTTTGGGACAAGATGCCTTTACAGTGGGAGAAATTTCAGAAGAAAATATTGATCGAATGGTAGATGCGATGAAAGCATTTAACCTTTTGATGAAAGTACATAAAGTAGAACGTTATATGGCATTTGCTACTTCAGCCATGCGTGAAGCCTATAATGCCAAAGAAGTAGTGGCTTTAATTAAGAAAAAAGCCGATATAAAAATCGAAATTATTGATGGTAAAAAAGAAGCCGCTATCATCGCTTCTACAGATTTACATCATTTACTAAAAACAGACGAGACTTATTTATTTGTAGATGTCGGCGGTGGAAGCACTGAATTTACTTTGTTCTCTGACGGTAAAATGATCAATTCAAGATCTTTCAAGGCCGGAACTGTTCGCTTGCTAAATAATATGGTACATGATATTGTCTGGGATGAAATCGAAAAATGGATCAAAACCAATACGCAGGGATATGAAGAAGTGACACTGATTGGTTCCGGAGGAAACATCAATAAATTGTTTAAAATGTCCGGAAAGCAACAGGAAAAACCGCTTTCTTATATTTATATCAATTCACAATATGCCTATTTAAATTCATTGACGTACGAACAAAGGATTACAGAATTAGGGCTGAATTCCGATCGTGCCGACGTAATCATTCATGCGACACGTATTTACCTGAATGCCATGAAATGGAGTGGGGCACGCCAGATTTACGTTCCAAAAATCGGACTTTCCGATGGAATTGTAAAAGCAATGTATTACGGTAAAATTTAGTATTTAAACCTTAAGCAATATATTTTTTGCCACGAATTACACGAATTTCCACGAATTAGTATTTTACATTAAACATAAAAATTCGCGAAAATTCGTGTAATTCGCGGCAAACTTTTTTTAACACAGAACACCATAATTCGTAAATAAATGAATAAAACAAGACTTGAAGCCTTTAGTGATGGTGTGTTGGCGATTATCATAACGATCATGATTTTAGAAATCAAAGTGCCACATGGAGTCGAGTTTGCCGATTTAAAACCGCTTATCCCGAAGTTTTTAAGTTATGTGCTAAGTTTTATTTATGTTGGAATTTACTGGAACAACCACCACTATTTAATTCACAGTCTCACCAAAATCAACGGAAAAATCCTTTGGGCCAATCTGCATCTGCTTTTCTGGCTATCCTTAATTCCTGTAGCAACAGGCTGGATGGGAGAACATAACTTCGCAAAAGCTGCTATGACTTTGTATGGCGTAGTTTTATTGCTGTCTTCTGTAGCCTATTTTATTTTGCAAAGGACTATAATTCTCAGCGAGGGAAAAAAGTCAGTAATAGCAAAAGCAATAGGAAAAGATGTCAAAGGAAATGTTTCCTCTGTTTTATACATAATTGGAATCGTCTTTTCGTTTTACAATGAATGGATTTCAGGTGCTGCGTACTTTATAGTGGCAATGTCCTGGCTTATTCCGGATAAAAGAATCGAAAGAGTTTTTTCAAAATAACTATATGACAGTTTACATTTCCTTAAAATTAATAGAAGATGAATTGTAAAAATATAGTTGTAAGTTCGTTTCTGTAAAACCATTTTGACAAAGGATGAAAAAAAGAATACTTACTATATTTTTAACTTTTAATATTTTAGGATTGTTGAGCGCCTGCTTTCCGGATTGTCCTGAAGAAAAAT
This sequence comes from Flavobacterium cupreum, assembly GCF_003996965.1. Lineage (GTDB taxonomy): Bacteria > Bacteroidota > Bacteroidia > Flavobacteriales > Flavobacteriaceae > Flavobacterium > Flavobacterium cupreum. Next base: position 248,365 of record NZ_QWDM01000007.1, read on the forward strand.
ATTATGATTATCATACAATAATAGCTAGTGTAGGTTATCCTAAAGTTTTAGCAAGTGAAAAATTAGTCTTTGGCTATAAGATAGATTGGGATAATCGTGAATATTTGGCTGAAAAAAAGATAAATTTCAACTTTTTGAATGCAATATATGCGACAACTAAATGTCAAAAAGGATATGAAGGTGAAAAATATCCCTTGATTAGAATTTCAATTAAAAGCGATGCAGCTTTTAATACCAATTTTCCAGCCGGTTCTGAATTAAATAGTATTGTTACCACACATGGTTATGATGTTAATGATAAGCTTATTGAAGGTTTTCTGGCTGATTTAAATCCAGCTACATTGAATACTTATGCCATGAAAATAGCTTTAAAACCTGAAATTTTTAAAAAACACAGGTTTACAATAGAAATTGAAAAATCAAATCATGAGATTTTAAAAGCGACAACTGAAGAAGTAACATTTGAATAAAATCGATTTTTTACTACTAAATTATAATGTTAAAAATGAAATCTGTTTTTCAATCCCTCCAAATAATTCCACAGCAGGAATTAGAGCAATTAGACACTTTAATTACTTTTCGAAAACTCAAAAAAGGAGAACTTTTACTGAAGGAAAATCAGGTTTGCAATGAAATTGTATTTATTAAAAAAGGCATTTTGAGATCTTATTTTTTCAATCATCAGGGCGATGAAATAACAAATTGTTTTGCTTTTGAAAATGAATTTATGGCTTCCTTTTCAAGCTTCATAACCCAAAATATTGCTGAAGAAAACATTCAGGCACTCGTTGATACAGAATTGCAGGTCATCAGCCGTGAAAGTTTGGAGAAGCTTTATAAATCAGGCATTCACTGGCAGGAAATAGGCCGTAAACTGACTGAAATGGAATACGTAATACTTCAAAAAAGGATGATTTCTTTTCAGAAATTATCCGGAACCCAGCGATATGAAGAGCTTTATAAAAATCACCAAAAATACATTCAGTTGATTCCGCTTCAATATTTAGCTTCTTATCTCGGTGTTACACCGAGACATTTAAGCCGTATCCGGAAAGCGATTTTTTAGGACATTTGTCCGGTAATCGGGAGATATTCCATTATTATTTTTGCTAAAAACAATATATAATAATGAGAAAAAATATTTTAGTGATAGGAGGAACAGGATTAGTGGGGAAAGTCATCTTACGTTTGCTTCAAGGCAGAAATCCTGACTATACTTTGTTTATTGGAAGTCGCCATCCGGGAAAAGCAAGCAGTAATTTAGTTATTGATGTTACTAATCCCAAAACTTTCGATTGTATTATACACCATAGAATCGATTTGATTGTAATGTGTACCAAGGATAGTAATGATAAGATCTTACAGTTTGCGATAAAAAATAAACTGGATTATATTGATATTACAAAACCAACTCCGGATTTAACTTTAGCGTACAATTTAGCACAGGAAAATAAGCAAAAAGTAGAGAGTAGGATTGTTTTTAGTTCCGGCTGGATGGGCGGTATCGTAGGCAGTTTGGTTGATTTAATGGAGCCGGATAAAGATCAAATTCAGGAAGCTAGTGTGTATATTTATTATTCTGTTAAAGATCAGGCAGGGAAAAGCTCTGCTAATTTTTTAGCCGAAAATGTATGTAAATCATTTATTGTCTATGTCAATAATAAGCCGGAAAAAGTCAGGCATTTTTTAAATTCGGAAAGATTTAATTTCTCATTCGGAATAGGAAAACGTCAGGTTTATAATCTCGATGTTCCGGATTTATTTATTTTAAACCAGATAGAAAAGATACCAACCGTTTTGGTAAAAATGACTTACAATTCTAAGTTTGTTACTAGTTTAATGGGATATTTTCAAAGATTTAAAGTTTTCAACATCATGTCTTTAAGAGAAAGACAGTTTCTCTTTGGCTCCAGCGGAAAAGGAGATCAAACTGTTTTTGAAGTGATTGTAAAAACTAAGATTAAAATAAAGAAGTTGAGCTTGCAAAGTGTTAATGGACAGGCTGAGCTGACTGCATTTTCAACGGTCTTGCATATCGAGAAGATGCTAAAAGAGGTCTTATCGGGCGGAATCTATTTTAGTCATCAAATACATTCTTCTCAGGAACTATATGAAGCATTAGCAGGTCACCATAGTATTAATATTAAAGTAGGCTAATTAAAGATGAAAAAAATACTGATTATAAATGGACACCCGAATGCGGCAAGTTTCAATTTTGGAATTGCGGACTCTTATTCAAAAGGCGCAATCGCGTCCGGAGCACAGGTCGAAACCATCACGATTGCCGAACTACAATTTAATCCGAATCTGCAATTTGGGTATCAAAAACGAACAGAATTAGAGCCGGACTTACTGGATTCCTGGGAGAAAATTAAAAAGGCAGATCATTTGGTTTGGATTCACCCTGTCTGGTGGGGCGGCTTGCCTGCGATTACAAAAGGCTTTATTGATCGGTTGTTTTTGCCCGGAATGGCTTTTCAATACAAAGAAAACTCAGTTTGGTGGGATAAATTGCTAAAAGGAAAAACGGCCCATATTATCACGACCTTAGATCAGCCAGGGTGGTATTACCGCTTGTTTTATGGAAGACCAAGCGTCAATCAGCTTAAGAAATCCACTTTGGAATTCTGTGGTGTAAAACCGGTAAAAGTCAGTTATATAGGAATCATAAAAGGCTCTGGTGATTTTCAAAGAGAAAAATGGCTCCAAAAAGTCTATGATTTCGGGCTTCGGAATAAATAAGGGGGTAAGGTTTTTTTTGCCACGAATTACACGAATCTGCACGAATTTTTGATGCAAAGTGTGTAAAATAATTCGCGCTAATTTGTGTAATTCGTAGCCAAAAAACCTTTGCGAACTTTGCGAAAATCCCTCGCGCCCTTGCGGTTAATTGCGGCAGAATATTAAGTATGCAAATCCAATCCAAAAGTAGAACGTAAAAGTTCAATGTTTGGATTGATTTCCAGTAAGCGGTTGTAGCGGTCCTGGTCGTTAAAGCTGCGTTTGCTTTCGATAGTTTCGTTTACGTTAACCTCAATTGTAATGTCATGATTGTGCAGATGACCCTTTAGATGTCCCAAAAGCCCGTGAATCTGGCTTTCAAAATCCAGTTTGGAACCTTCATTAGGTAATTCAAGGGTAATTACCGTTCCCTCTAAAGTTGGGTCGTTAATCAATAACAGCGACTGCATGATTTTTAAACCTTTATCCCCCAGACGCTGTGCGTATTTATTCCATTGCACCAACATTTCTGTCTCAGTAAATTCTTCAGTTGGCAGTACAGAGGAAGGCTTTACATACGATTTAGTACTGGCTTCCAGTTCTTTTTTCTTGCGGATACTCGATAACGAAAAAGCAGAAATTTTAGGCTCAACACCTGATTCGGGTTTTGTTACAGGGGTTTCCTCTTTTGTAGCTTCGACGATTGTTTCCGATTTCACTTCAACAGTCGAATGGCTATTCTGTCCCTCATTTGGAATTTGTGATTTCAAATTTGGATCTTCTCCTGAAGTATTTGGAATTTGGGTTTTTGTATTTGGAATTTCAACAATAGAATATCCCCCATCTTTAAAGTAAACAGGTGGAATTATGAATTGCTCAGCTTTTTTTTTTCTCCATCAAAATTGATAGAGGCTAATTGCATCAGGCATAATTCGACTAAAAGACGCTGGTTCTGACTTAGTTTGTATTTTAAATCACAGTCATTTGCAATGTCAATTCCTTTTAATAAAAAGTCCTGTGAGCATTTTTGCGCTTGTACGCCATACATTTGCTGGGCCTGTTCACCCACTTCAAGCAAAGCGATAGTAGCGGGAGTTTTACTTACCAGTAAATCCCTGAAATGTGAAGCCAGTCCGGCAATAAAATGATGTCCGTCAAAACCTTTGGCAAGAATATCATTGTACGCCAGTAAAAGGTCCGGAATTTTATTTTCTAAAAGTAAATCGGTAATGTTAATGTACGTTTCGTAATCTAAGACGTTTAGGTTTTCGGTAACGGCCTGACGGGTTAAGTTGGTTCCGCAAAAAGAAACGACACGGTCAAAAATCGATAAAGCATCACGCATGGCACCATCTGCTTTTTGGGCAATAATGTGCAAAGCATCGTCTTCAAAATTAATTCCCTGACTTGCAGCAACTTCAGCTAAATGTTCCTTAGCATCTTTTACTGTAATTCTTTTGAAATCAAAAATCTGGCAACGGGATAAAATCGTTGGAATAATTTTGTGTTTCTCCGTTGTTGCTAAGATGAAAATAGCATGTTTCGGCGGTTCTTCCAGTGTTTTCAGAAAAGCATTAAAAGCTGCCGAAGACAACATGTGGACCTCGTCAATAATATAGACCTTGTATTGCCCGGTTTGTGGCGGGATCCGAACCTGATCGATCAGGCTTCGAATATCATCAACCGAGTTGTTAGATGCAGCATCTAACTCAAAAACGTTAAAAGCAAAATCTTCGTTGGGATCATCATATCCGGGCTGATTTATTTTTCGGGCCAGAATACGGGCACAGGTGGTTTTTCCAACTCCACGCGGTCCGGTGAATAAAAGGGCAGAAGCAAGGTGATTGCTGTCAATGGCGTTCAACAAAGTGTTGGTAATAGCTTTCTGGCCTACAACATCCTTAAAGGTCTGTGGGCGATACTTACGGGCTGATACTACAAATTGTTCCATAATCTTTTAATTCGATAGCAAATATAGGCTGAAAATTGCCAAATCACAAATCTGAAATTGATAAATATTGGAGTGTATTTGGAGTGATTTGAATAGCAACAGGTAACATTTAATTTTAATAGACGCTTTACGAAATGAAGACCTGAGAAAACGGATTTACTAAGCGAAAAAGACAAATTTATATCAGATCTGTCTTCCTGAGCGGACTCGGAGGAACACAACGAATCAACAATCAAAGTCCTTGCCGGGAACGAAGCAATCTCATTACAATGATAAAATAACATTCCTGTTTTGTACTAAAAAATGTAGTATTTTAGCAGTAGCAATACCTGAAAAACTACGTAAATCGTTTAAAAAGTGTTGATTGGCGCGTTTTTTAAATCCAAATTTTTATGAAAAAATACCTGTTACTCATTACAATTGCTTTTTGTTCTTTTCAGATTCAGGGGCAAACGGCTCAGGATACTATTGAGATCAAACGTGTTGCCCTGGCTTATATTGAGGCACAGCACCATCCGAATCCGAAATTGATGGAAAGTGCTTTGCATCCGAGACTGGTCAAAAGATCCGTTTTTAGAAATAAGGAAACCCAAAAAGATTATGTGTCTGAATATTTCGCAGAAAACATGGTTATTCTGGCTGATACCTACAATGTAAAAGGAGATAAATTCCCCAAAAATCCACGAAAAGAAGTGAAGCTGTTAGATGTTTCTGCCAAGACAGCATCTGTAAAATTACTCGCCGATACCTGGATCGATTATATGCATATTGTAAAAACGAACGGGGAATGGAAAATAATAAATGTACTCTGGCAATACAATGATGTTTCAGAACATGAATAGAAGTGCTATTTTTGTAAATGTTTTATTCAGACACCTATCTTCAAAAATATTTATTCTCTTAATGAGCGGACATGAATGATAAACTGGAAATTATCGAATTCAGAGAAAGCGATTTAGATGCGTTGCGCGAACTATTCCTAAAAGTGCGTCAAAATACTTTTGTATGGGCGGATCGTAGTGCCTTTGATTTGCTGGATTTTGATGTTCAGACAAAAGGAGAATATATCCTGACGGCACTGTACAACAAAAAAGTTATCGGATTTATTTCAGTATGGATGCGGGATAATTTTATTCACCATTTGTATATTGACGAAGCATTTCATAAACGCGGAATTGGAAAAATACTTTTAAAAGCAGCTTTAGAGCAAACAAAGTTTCCGGTTATGCTGAAATGCCTGGAGCGGAATACCCAAGCCGTTGCATTTTATAAAAAGACCGGATTTACAGAGAAAGCGCACGGTGATAATGAAAACGGACCCTATATTTTGTTTGAACTGAATCAGAAAATAGAATGAAAATCATCACCTGGAATTGTAATATGGCTTTCAGGAAAAAAGCCCGGTTTATTCTGGCGCATCAGCCGGATATTCTGATTATTCCGGAATGTGAAAATATCGAAAAACTGAAATTTCCGCCCGATGTGCCGCTGCCAACAGCTGCCCTTTGGTACGGTACAAACCAGCACAAAGGACTTGGGGTCTTTTCGTACAGTGATTACCGGCTCGAACTTATGGATTGCCATAATCCGGACTTTAAAAACGTCCTGCCCATTACAGTTACCAAAGGAAAAACAGATTTTATCTTATTCGCTGTATGGGCCAACAACCCTCAGGACAAGGACGGACAATATGTAACTCAGGTCTGGAAAGCAATTCATTACTACGAAAAACTGCTTTCTGAAACAAAGACGATTTTAATTGGCGATTTCAACAGCAATACCATTTGGGACAAACCCAGAAGAGCAGGAAACCATTCGACTGTAGTGAGCAAATTGGCAGAAAAGGGAATATATAGTGTTTACCATAAATTTTTCAATCAGGAGCAGGGAAAAGAACTGCATCCGACTTTGTTTTTGTACCGTCACGAAAACAGACCCTATCATCTTGATTATTGTTTTGCCTCGAACGATTTTATGCAGGCCTTAGAAAGCGTTGAAGTCGGAAACTATGAAGACTGGAAAATGTACAGCGATCATAAACCTTTGATCGTGGAATTTTCGATATGAATTAAGCTATTACAATCCTACAAAATGGATTAGATCCCAGTGAAATTTTGTTTTTGATTCTGATTGTTCGTTTTTACAGATTTCATTTTAAAACTAACCCTTACTGGAAAAAATATAAAACAAGAGGAGGTATCATATAATTTTTTAGTTCTTAATAGCTTTAATTTTAGCTTGTTAATTATTAAAAAATAGCATTATGAAAATGAAATCAATTTTATTGGGAATGGGACTTGCTTGTGCTCTATTCGCATGTACTCCAAAAGACACCGATATACAAAAAGAAATTGCCTTAAAATTAGGAGACAAACCTGAAGTACAGGTTTTGGTACAGGATGGTGTTGCCACAATTACTGGTATCTGTAACGATGAGGCTTTTAAGCAAAATACAGAAAACATAGTAAAAGGAGTTAAAGGAGTAAAATCGGTAGTGAACAACTGCGAAATTCCGGCCGTGCAAACAGAACCACCTGCAGCAGCTGTTATCATTAATTCGGACACTACATTAGATAAATCGGTAAGTGATGTCGTAAAAGCTTACGATGGGGTAAGTGCTACCGTTGTAGGCGGTGTCGTAACGCTTTCCGGAGAAATTAAAAGAAACCAGTTGCAGCCTTTAATGCAAAGTGTGCAGGAGTTGAAGCCTAAGAAAGTGGAAAACAAACTAACCATAAAATAAAGAAGTGATGAGTTTACAGGAAAAATACAGACAAGTAACCAATCTGGCTGCTGACTTAGGAATAACAAATTTGCAGGTCAGAGAACAGGATAATGTACTCTATATTGATGGTACGGCCAATTCTGCTTCAGACAAAGACAAACTTTGGGACACTTACAACAAAATAGATCCGGATTACAGATCGGCTGATGTAGTGATGAACATTGAAGTGACTGAAAAAGTTTCAAGAGAATATACAGTCGAGAACGGGGATTCACTATCTAAAATAGGAAAAGCATACGGTGTTTCCTGGCAGGACATATACGAAGCCAATAAAGATATCATCAAAAATCCGGACCTGATTCAGGCAGGCTGGAAACTGAAAATACCAACAGTGTAATTTAATGTTGCTGTTTAGAAAAGTCCGTCGTCTGATGGACTTTTTTTTATTTTGCTTTAACTGCAAGGCGCCAAGATTTAGCAAGGTTTCACAACCAATTTGCGTAGAATTTGTATCATTCTGAGGAACGAAGCATCTCCACGACATCAAGAAAGAAATCCCCCGTTCCCCAAAACGACAATTTTCTCCGTCCCATTATTGGAATTTGGAATTTAAAAAAATTGGAATTTAAGTTTAACTTCACCTTCCCTTTATACTCAAATCCAACAAAATCTGTGCGGTTTCGGAATCGGAATCCGCCGAAAACCCTGATACATACACTCCTTTTTTGCCGGAGTTTGATTTAATTCCGTATACAACTGCCTCATCGCCCGGGTCAGATTCCCCTTCGTATCGATACACATGTACAATTTCAAATTTTTCGGGATTTTTTTTAATTGCGTCAGAGTTTAAATTAAAATCGCAGGTAAATCCTTTTTCATGTAATTGGTCTAAAGCTTTTGAAACAGTTGCGTAATGATACATTCTAGTCATAATAATCGTATTTTAAAATTATGGATTTTAAAGATAACTATTTTAAAATTAAATCATTACGAAAAACGTGACTAAATCTGAAATTTAAAATCATTATTCTTAGTAGATAAATCGCTACTTTTGCCGCGCAGACCGCCTTATCGTCGTTCCGATTTATCGGGAGGGAGGAAAGTCCGGACACCACAGAGAAGCATAGCGGGTAACACCCGTCGGTCTTAGCAATAAGACAAGGACAAGTGCAACAGAAAGTATGTACAGGTAATGCTGTAGTGAAACCAGGTAAACTCTATGCGGTGAAATACCAAGTATATCAGCATTTAAGGGCTTCTCGTCCGTTGCTGAAGGGTAGGTAGCTCGAGCTTATGAGTAATTGTAAGCCTAGATAAATGATAAGGCTCTGATTTATCAGAGACAGAATCCGGCTTACAGGTCTGCATTTTTTATATATTTGTGAATCCATCTAACTAATTTTCATGAATATTCCTACCCCCAATTCTTCAGATAAACCTAAAAAAAGTACTTTTAAAGTCATTATAACCAATGTTACTTTCTGGGTGCTGATTGCGATTATTGCAGGTATTCTGCTCGGTCATTTTTCGCCCGAAAATGGAATGAAAATGGAAATTGTCGGCAAGACCTTTGTTGATATTATCAAGCTTTTTATTGGACCGATTATCTTTCTTACGATTGTTCTGGGAATTTCCGGAATGGGAAACCTTAAAAAGGTAGGCCGTATCGGCGTAAAAGCATTGGGATATTTTGAAATTGTTTCGACGATTGCTCTTGCCATTGGTGTTACGATTGCCTATGTTTTCAAACCCGGCAAAATCGACAAAACAGGCCTGGCGCTGCAAGATGCCAGTCAGTATACCAATCATGCTGCAGAAAACTTTTCCTGGTTACAATTTTTTCTTTCTAATTTTACGCTTCAGGTTTTACTGGCTGCAATTGTGTGTGGTATCGCCTTAAATTTTTACCGGAAAAGAGAACAGACTATTCTGGTTTTGGAACGTTTCTCAAAAGTAGTTTTTACAGGTTTGAAATATGTCATGTATCTCGCTCCGATTGGTGCTTTTGGAGGCATGGCTTATACTATTGGTAAGTTTGGCCTGCAGACCCTGATTCCGCTGGGGAAACTGATGCTTTGCGTGTACCTGACCATGATTTTGTTTGTATTTTTGATTTTGGGAAGTATCCTGAAATATTATAAAATAAGTATCGTTTCGATTTTAAAATATATCAAAGAAGAACTCTTACTGGTGCTCGGAACTTCATCCTCTGAAGCGGCTTTACCCAGTATAATGGTGAAACTGGAGCGAATGGGCTGTAGTAAATCGGTGGTTGGACTGGTAATCCCAACCGGATATTCGTTTAATCTCGACGGGACTTCGATTTACTTATCGATGTCGGTAATTTTTCTGGCGCAGTTGTATGACGTTCATTTGAGTTTCTTTGAAATCCTGAGCGTTATCGGGATCCTGATGATTACTTCAAAAGGAGCGGCCGGTGTGACCGGAAGCGGTTTTATTGTTTTGGCGTCTACGTTGACAGCGATTCATAAAATTCCCGTTGAAGGCCTGGCTTTTTTATTGGGCGTAGATAAATTTATGAGTGAAGCCCGTGCCATCACAAACCTGATCGGAAATACGGTAGCTACAATAGTGATTTCTAAAAGTGAACATGACTTTACGGAGCTGAATCTGGAACCTGTTGTGGAGGGATAATTTTTTAGTAAGGACGATAGCACACGGATTATACAGATTATACGGATTTAGACCGATTTTTATTTGCAATTATATTTGAAATCGACAAACATCTAACTTCTAACTTCTAACATTTAACATTTAGCATTTATAATGAAAACAAGGATAGGAATTTTAGGTCTAGGTGGAGTAGGCGGTTATTTTGGCGGACTTTTAGCAAAAGCGTATCACGAATCGGAAGACATCGAAATTGTATTTATTGCACGTGGCGAAACGTTTAAAGTAGTTTCAGAAGCAGGATTGAAAATTGTTACGAAGGATTCAGAAATGGTAGTTTTTCCGAAAGTAGTTTCAAATGATCCAATAGTTATTGGTAAACTCGATTACTTAATTTGTGCCACGAAGACCTATGATATCGAAGAAAGTCTTCTCGCTTTAAGTAAATGCATTACCAAAAACACAGTAATTCTTCCTTTATATAATGGCGTTGATGCTACCGAACGTATCAGTACCCTTTATCCGGATAATGAAGTGCTTCAAGGTTGTGTTTATATTTTTTCGATGATTGAATCACCTGGCGTTATTCATAACGTAGGTGCTCTGCAAAGATTGTTTTTTGGATCTGAAAGCGCTTCTGTCTATAAAATGAAAGCCCTGCAGACAATTTTCAAAAACGCATCGATTGATAGTCATCTGGTGGACAATATTGAAGATACCGTTTGGGAGAAATTTGTTTTTATTTCGGTATTAGCGTCAGCAACCTGTTACCTGGATTTTAACATCGGACAAATTCTGGAAAGCCGGACGGGCAGAAATGTATACGTTGCGCTCATGAATGAAATTACAATGATTGCGGCCGTAAAAGGACTCAATCTTCCTGAGGATATTATTATGCAGACGATTTTAAAACTTGAAAAAACTCCTCCGGATACAACATCATCGATGCATCGTGATTTGTTGGCCGGAAGAAATATAGAATTGGCTTCATTAACCGAATTTGTAATTAATGAAGGCCATAAATATGAAGTTGAGACCCCAACCTATCAATTGGTTTTTGATAAATTATCAAACCCAAAAGAAGCGTAAGTCTAAGATTCGTCTTTTGTGGCACGAACCAGACTGATTCCCGACATAAAGAAAACGATTCCAAGTATTCCATAAATAATTAAGGATTTAATATCCCTTGTTTCGCCGGAAGTACCTGCGAAAATAACTGCTGTGTAAATTAGGCCGATAATACCAAGGAGTGTAAGTAATCCTCCAAATAATCTTTTTAGGTTCATGATTTTTGTTTTTAATTGTTACTAGCAAATTTATTTGAATTAATAATCAATTAGTTATACAATTATCGATATGGATTATAAGATTTACATTGAATGAACTGTAAGAAAATAATTCATTTTCTATATTATGGCCTTGTTTTAATGCTATATTTGCGCCATCAACCTGAAAAAAAAATGAGAAAAAACTACCTGTTTTTATTTTTATCGCTTCTTTCAATGAATCATCTCCTGGCGCAGGAAGACGCTCCGACTACTGTGGTAAAAAATCAATTTAAAATTAATATGTTATATCCGGGCTTTGTTTATGAGCATGGTTTTTCAGATAAAAACACACTTTATTCGGAGGTTAATTTTGGTTTTGGATACCGTCATAATAGCTTTTATGACGAATCAACGGTGTATTTTTTCCCTTCTGTCAATGAGCAGTTTCGCCATTACTATAATTTTGAAAAGAGAGCTGCCAAAGGAAAAAGAACAGCCTATAACTCCGCTAATTTTGTCGCTTTAGGGGCTTACTATAATTTTAAATCTATTGCGACCAATAAAAAATACGGAGAATATTCCCCGTCTTTCACTATAGCTCCACTTTGGGGATTTCAGCGTACCTATAAAAGAAAATTTAATTTAGAAGTACATCTGGGAGCCGGAATCAATGTAGATAAATTCGATACTGAATTTACTGTCATCGGTAATCTTACTTTAGGTTGGGTAATTGGAAAATAAGCTATGATAAAAAAAACACTTTTCTTTTTGTTGGTTTTGCTCTGTGCGAAATCAAATGCACAGCATGCCAGAGTATTTGCAAATTTTTCGGCATATGCACATTCGGACTTTGAAAATAATTCCTTTGCAGAATTGGGAGCCGGATTAGAGGTAAAAGTCCATCGCTTTCTGAAACCCGAAATAGGAGTCAGTTATTTTATAGGAAGCCTGGAGGATTACAGTAAAAAGGATGCGCTGGGGAATACGCTCGATCTGAGAACCAGTAAGGCGTATGCCCTTAATTTTAACCTGACGCCCAAGATTTCGTTATACAGTAAAGAAGTAAATTCGGGTGATGTGTTTATTCAGATCTTACCGAGATTTAATGTTTCAAAAATTAGCGCAGATCGTAATTACACTGTGATTAATCAGACTAAACCATCGGCCTCTGTTACTACAAAAGAAACAATCACCGAATGGCAGCAATCGTTCGGAATAGGAGTAGGAATCGATATTGTACTTTCGGATAAAAGTTATGACTCGTTTTCTGTCAATGTGTATTACAACGGAGTGAATATGGGCAAAGCTTTAACAGAAGTAAACCACTCCGGCTCAAGGGTTAATACGGAAACAATCGGGGCGGGAATCAGCTATTATTTGGGATTTGAAAAGAAAAAGAATTAGATTCTTAAATTTTAAATTCAATACCAATATTCCGGATACTTTCGATACTGATTGTGGCATCTTCCCTAAAGTATTTCCGGATTTTACTGATGTAAACATCCATACTTCTGCCGGAGAAAAAATCATCATTGCCCCAAATGGCTTTTAGTATTTCTTCTCTTTTCACTAATTTGTTTTTATGCGAATAAAAATACTGAATCAAAGCAGCTTCCTTTTCCGTAAGCTGCTGATTGTTATCGTTTAGTTTTAAAGTCAGGCGTTGGGTGTCAAACAGATATAGTCCAATCTGAATTTCTGCTGTTTGCGTCGAAAGATCTTTTTGACGGCTTCTTTTTAAGATATTTTGCAAGCGTAAAATCAGTTCTTCAGCTTCAAAAGGTTTTACGATATAATCGTCTGCACCAAGTTTGAGTCCAATGATTTTGTCTTCTCTTAGTTTTTTGGCGGTCAGAAAAATAAAAGGAATTTCCGGATTTATTCTGATGATTTTTTCCGCTAATGAAAAGCCGTCCAGTTTAGGCATCATCACATCAAAAACACAAATGTCAAAATGCTGGTTTTTAAAAAGATCCAGTGCCATTTCGCCATCTTCTGCCCAGATTACTTCGAAATGATAAAGCTCGAGGTATTGCCTGAGCACGTTGGCAAAATCAAAATCATCTTCGGCTAAAAGGATTCTTTTCAATGGAAATGATTTAAACTTTAAACATAATCGTAAACACGGCTCCTTTTCCCAAATCGCTCATCACCGCAATTGAACCCTGATGCGCTTTTATAATCTGATTGACGTAGTACAAACCTAATCCGAGACCTTTTGCATTGTGTATATTGCCTTGTTCAACCCTGTAGAACTTCTCAAAAAGCAGGGCTTGTTTGTTTTTGGAAATCCCGATTCCGTCATCTTCAATACTGAGTGCAAACTGATCCTGATGCTTTCTTGTTTTTACAGAAATGCTGCTGGAACCATATTTTACGGCATTTTCGAGCACATTTAAAATAGCCGTTGTCAAATGAAATTTATCCAGAACCAAAACGGTTTTTTGCGTTTGAAAATCGGTTTCAATTGTAATTTTCGGATACCCAATTTTAAAATCTTCTACAATCGAAAGCAGGAAAGTTTCGGTATTTATTTTTTCTTTTTGTAATTCGATTTCGTTTTCTGCCAGTGAGTTGGCCAGAACCTGATCGATTAAGCTTTGCAAACGATTATTCTGGCGTGAGATGGTATTCAGAATCGCATTGAATGTTTCGTCGTTATCACGAATATTCTTCTGTTCTAATATTTTTGTTGAAATACCTAATGTTGCCAAAGGCGTCTTGAGTTCGTGTGTAATATTATTGATAAAATCAGTCTTGACGTCGCTCACTTTTTTTTGTTTGATTAAGGCTTTGATCGCAATTATAAAAAGCGTTATCAAAGTGAAAACAGAAAGCAAAGACAAAGTCAGAACAAAGGCCATACGCCTCAAAATAATCATTTCCCAGTCGATCACCGAAATGTACATCGAATCTTCCGTCAGTAATTTGTACTCCTGATTTTCAAATGTTCCATTGGTAGTGCCGACATAATTCCGAACTAGAAAAGCATGATTTAACGAAGCCAGATTCCCGTACAGTTTATTTTGGATAAAAGGTTTCTGAGAGAAAATAGTATCTGCTTTTTTGTTGTTTTGATACAGCACGAATTTATTCAGGACAATGGCAAAATCAATTCGGAGATTCGGCATTTCCCTTTCAAACTTACGCTGTATTTTCAATGTTAAGGCATCTCTGGATTCATTGGAAAGAATACGCGCTGTAATCGCAGCCTTAGATTTTTTTCCCTGAACGTAATTCTCGGTTAATTGTTTATAAAGCGCTTCTTTTTTAGCAACAATAACAGCATCGATATCACTGTAATTGTTTGAGATTTGCGCTATTTCATTTTTGATTTCGGTATGAAACTGCGCCACTTTATAATCATAAGTGGTTTTTACCAGATAGCATTGTACCGCCGATAAAATAATCAGGGCGATGACAGAAAAGGCTATTAATAAATTGATTCTTTGTTTCATACAGATCGAAAATTCATTCCAAAAATAATGTTTTTAGGATACAATTGGAGCATTAACTCCGCATTAACCTCCAATTAACTTTCGTGGCAATTTTTTAGAAGCATTTTTGCAGCATCTCAATCTGAAAATTATTGTTAAATGAAAATTTATATGTTTTTAAAAATTATTCTCGCGCTGTTAGTATTCTGTTTTTCAATTGTCGGAAATGCTCAAAATGAAACACCAAATGATAGTATTCCAAAGAAATTAGAAGAAGTTGTCATCACTCAGAACAAAAAAACGTTCACCAATACCAACGGAAATATAAAAATTGACGTTGTAAATTCGATTTATAATTCAATTCCGAATGCCGTTGATTTGCTGGCAAAATTACCAACCGTTCAGATCAGTTCGGATAAAGAAATTATTACCGTTATCGGAAAAGGAAGTCCGTTGATTTATATCGATAATCAAAAGGTGGGAATAAACGATCTGAATGCTTTGGCAGTGGCCGATATCAAAACGATCGAAATGATTCAGAATCCGTCTTCCAAATACGAAGCCGAAGGCCGCAGCGTAATTTTAATTACAAGGAAATTTAGTAAAAAAGACAGTTTCAGAACGGAAATTTCGGAAGTTGCTTCTTTCAAAAAACAGTATAACAATTACCTCGGATTCAATTCAAATTTCAAAAAAAATAAGCTCGAATGGAAAGCAAATTTCAATTACAATAAACTGCAGCCCTGGGAAAGTCACAGTATTAAATATCAGATTCCGGAAGCGAATATTGCATCCGATTATGATGTAGCGGCGCTTACCAAAAGAAACCAGTTTGTTTTTGGCGGAGGCTTGTTCTACAAAATAAATGACGATGATTATTTTTCAATTAGCGTGAACAGCAAACTGCAAAAAGATTCTTTTGATATCAATACGACAACCTATAATAAAAACAAGACCGAAATAAATAATGTGATCACATGGACGGGAAATGAAAGCAAAAAGAATTTTGTCAACTCCTTTTTGAATTATCAGAAAAAGATAAAGTCAATTGATGCACAGTTTTTTACAGGCCTGCAATATTCTAATTTTGATCAGGGTTTGTTTACCGAAGTAAGTGACAATTATAATGATACGCAATTCGAACAAGCGCAAATCAGGGATCAGAAATTTGAAATTAATTATTTTTCAGGAAGAATGGATATCGAGAAAAAATTTAAAAATGAACTGAAACTTGAATTTGGCGGCTTGTATTCGGCAGCAAATTCCAAGTCGGATGTTGCTGTTTTTTATACCGTAACCAATGACAACGAATTGAGTTTTTACGATTTCAAAGAGGCAAATGGATCCGGATACACACAATTGTCCGGTAAAATTAAAAAAATCGATTTTTCAGTCGGGTTCAGGGTGGAACACTCAAAAGTAACCGGAAAATTTAAAACAGACGAATTACCCTTACTGGATAAAAAGTACACGAATCTTTTTCCGAAAATGCAGTTTATAATTCCGATAGACTGTGTTAAAAGTATTTCGGTAAACTATGCCAAAAGTATTTCACGGCCTAATTATTCGTCTTTAAGTCAGGGATCTACCTATATTAATCCGTACTTTTTATATGCGCGAAATATTAATTTAGTGCCGACCATTACTGATGAGATTGCTGCGAATTTTCAGTACCATGACAAATCGGTTCGATTAAGTTTTACCAAAAGCAATAATCCCGTTCATAACAGTTTTTCTTTTGATGATCAAAAAAACATCATGACGTTTAAGGATATCAATTTTGATAAAAGTACTGCAGTGTCGCTTGATTTTACGTTGCCATTTACTTATAAATTCTGGACAACCACCAATTCTTTGGTTTTCATCTTAGAAAAGATTGAAGATGAATCTGCAGTAGTTCTGGCTTCAGAGCCTTATTTATATTATGTGTCAAATAACGAATTCAGGCTTCCGAAAGAATATGTTTTCACTTTGAATTTCTGGGGACTAACGAAGCAAAAAACTGGTGTTTTTGAAACAAATCCAAGGCTTATTGTAGACATGGCCGTTTCAAAAACCTTCTTTCAAAAGTGGAAATGTACACTGAGCTGTAATAATATTTTTAAAAATAATATTGAAACCGAAAAATTTACCATCAATACGATTCATTCTACAGCACGATACGTGGTGGATAATCATGAAATTTCAATCGCCGTAAAATATTCCTTCGGGAAGATAAAAGAAACGGAATTTAAAGAGCGAAATATCGACGAAAACCAAAACAGAATCCGTTAAAAAACAAAAGTCTCCTGAATTTCAGGAGACTTTTTTTATGAATTGAAAAGAAGAATTTATCCTTCGTCTTCTTCTGTAGCTTTGCTGGATGTTTCATCTGCCATTTCTTCGTCGTCATCCGTGGAATTCAATTCGAAGAAAGTAAAAAAGGAACCGCCATAACTTTTCTGAAAGGAGAAATTACTCAAATGTTCCATTTTGGTATATTTGGAATGTTCGATAATCATCATCCCGTCGTCGTGAAGCAAATCTCTTTCGAAAACCGTCAGGACTATTTTTTCAAAAGTAGCCTGGTCTAAGCCGTAAGGCGGATCGGCAAAAATAATATCGTAAGAAGTTTTGCAGTTTTCAAGGAATTTAAAAACATCGCTTTTTGTGGCTGCAATTTCAAAATCATACTCTGAGGCCACCTGTTTGATGAATTTTACGCATCCAAAATCACCATCAACCGAGGTAATAGGAGCACTTCCCCTTGAAGCGAATTCGAAACTGATATTTCCGGTACCTGAAAATAAATCCAGAACCTTTAAGCCTTCAAAACTAAAGTGATTGTTCAGCACATTAAACAATGCCTCTTTACTCATGTCAGTTGTTGGTCGTACAGGAAGGTTTTTGGGTGGAAAAATGCGGCGTCCTTTGAATTTTCCTGAAATGATTCTCATGATTGAAATAAGATATAATGTTTTTGATTCTGAGCGGTAGAGTAGCTGTTTTTTTCTTGTAACCTGCTTACATCCAAAAATGTAACGTTACGAATGTATTTATACGCAATGGCATAAAAAGGATCATTTTTGGTTATAGTTCCCAATAATTCAAGGTGAAAACTTTCGGGGTTTAAACTCAGTTGTTCAGCTGTGAAAAGCAGATAATATAAAAAGTCTTCCGGTGTCTGATATTCGAATGAGTTGAACAGCAACAGTTTTTGGTTCTGTACCACAATAAGCTCAAAATGGTCCGGATTAAAATTAACGACCATTTTTTTATCGTCGTTATTTTTAGAAGCTTCCAGTATTTTCTCAATTAAAATACTGTTGGCATGCTTGTAATCGAAGGAACCCACCTGATCAATCAGAAAATTATTGATATTCACATAGGGAATGTAAACCGTATTCATCTCGTAATTTGAAATCTGATCGTACGTAAAAAAATCAGTTTCAAAAACCTTGGTATTGTACTGCAGGTAACTGCCCAGATAATTTTCATCAAATAAGGCAACAGGCACAAAAGTCGAAAGATTGTTACTGTGAATGACGGTAATGTCATCATAAGTCTCTTTTAATTCCGGATGTTTTTTAAAAGCATCACTATACAATTCCTCTATTTTGGACCCTTTTTGCGTAGGTGTAAATTCTACTTCATTAAACGAAGTGATGGTATTATTAAGCGTGTCAAAACAACAAAATGAAAATCCGCTCAGCGAAACCTGAATCGAAAGTTTTTTGTATTTTTTTGATGTGATATTCGTATTTTGAAATGCCATAATCTGATTTACAATTCATTACCTGTTGTAGTATCAAGAAAGAATTTAGTTAAAAGACAAACTTACAAATTAAAAAGCAACAATAATAATTGCAATTTCAAAAACAACATTTTCTTAAAGTTACCGGCTTATTATATTTTTATTAATTCTGTAATTTTAATTAGCCTCTTTTTAAAAATATTATCATTAAAATCGATTTCCGAAATTGGCTTTGACGCCAAAAAGACCGTACTTTGCAATTCAAATTTATCCTATGAATTCATCACTGTTTTACAGCGTTTTACAAAGAAAATTCCCTTTTACCCCAACTTATAAACAGGATATATTTTTTCAGAAAATCGCTATTTTCCTGACAGAACCGGCCAATGATACCATTTTTGTATTAAAAGGATATGCCGGAACCGGAAAAACAACCGTGATCTCAACAATAGTAAATAATCTTGGTGATGTTAATAAGAAGTTTGTGTTGCTTGCACCAACCGGACGCGCTGCAAAAGTAATCGCCAACTATTCGAATACGCCCGCATTTACCATTCATAAAAAAATATATTTTCCTAAAAAATCTTCCGGAGGAGGAGTTGCTTTTACAAGACAAATCAACAAACATAAAAATACCATCTTTATCGTCGATGAGGCTTCGATGATTTCAGACACGACTTCAGATTCGAAATTGTACGATAACGGATCGCTGTTAGACGATTTGATTTCCTACGTGTATTCGGGGACCAATTGCAAGATGATTCTTTTGGGAGACACAGCACAGTTACCTCCTGTCAATCTGGATATTAGTCCGGCGCTTGATACGCAAACGCTGGGTATTCATTACAACAAAGAAATCGAACATATCGAGCTGGATGAAGTAATGCGTCAGGAAGAAAGTTCCGGAATTTTGTTTAATGCTACGGAATTACGCGAACTGCTGAAGGAATCTTTTATAACAGAATTTAAATTCAATGTAAAGAAATTCAAAGATATTGTCAGGCTTACCGATGGCTATGATATTCAGGACGCCATCAATACGGCATACAGCAATTATAGCATTGAAGACACGGCTTTTATAGTTCGTTCGAATAAAAGGGCCAATCAGTATAACGAGCAAATCAGGACCAGGATTCTGTTTAAAGAAAGTGAACTATCGGTTGGCGATTTCCTGATGGTGGTCAAGAATAATTATTTTTGGCTAAAGGAAACCGACGAAGCCGGATTTATTGCCAACGGGGATATTATTGAAGTGCTGGAACTTTTTGGAATCAAAGAACTATACGGATTCAATTTTGCAAAAGTAAAGATCAGAATGGTCGATTATCCGGATCAGAAACCTTTCGAAACAGTTCTGATTTTAGATACCATAAAAAGTGAATCTCCTTCTTTGACGTACGAAGAATCCAATCGTTTGTACGAAGAAGTCATGAAGGATTATGAAGATGAATCTACCAAATACAAAAAGTTTCAAAAGGTCAAAAACAACGAATATTTCAATGGCCTGCAGGTGAAATTCTCGTATGCCATTACCTGTCATAAATCGCAGGGAGGGCAATGGGACACGGTTTTTGTCGAACAGCCCTATCTGCCAAACGGAATTGACCGTGATTACATCAGATGGCTGTACACGGCGATGACACGTGCTAAAAATAAGTTATATTTGATAGGTTTTAAAGACGAGAGTTTTGCCGAATAGATTTTTGCCACTAATTTCACGAACTAGCATGAATTTTTTTTGAGATTTAATTTAATTAAAAAAATATTCAGCCTTGGTAATTAGTGTAAATTGGTGAAATTCGTGGCGAAAGAAAAACAACTTTACAATGACAACACTAAACGATTTACATTCGATTTCATCCACGTTTTCGAATACCGATAAAATGCCGGTTTTGTTTTTGGGACACGGCAGTCCGATGAATGCGATTGAAGAAAATCAGTTTGTAGCCGGTTTTCGTAATCTGGCGAAAACATTACCGCAGCCCAATGCTATTTTGTGTATTTCGGCACACTGGTTTACCAACGGAACCAAAGTGACCGCCATGCAGATGCCAAGAACAATTCATGATTTCGGAGGTTTTCCACAGGCACTTTTTGATGTGCAATATCCCGCGAAAGGCAGTCCGGAATTAGCGCAGGAAACAAAAAAAATACTGGAACCTGTCCAAGTAGATTTAGATGAACACTGGGGTTTAGATCATGGTGCGTGGAGTGTCATCAAGCATTTATACCCGGAAGCGAATGTTCCCGTGATTCAGTTGAGTATTGATTATACCAAATCAGGCCAATATCATTTTGAACTGGCTCAACAGTTACAATCCTTGCGTCATAAAGGCGCTCTGATTATCGGCAGCGGTAATATAGTGCACAATTTACGACTGGTAGATTTCAGGAATTTTGATAAGGACAATTATGGTTTTGACTGGGCGATTGAAGCCCGGGAAACCGTTAATAACTATTTATTGGATGGCAATTTTCAGCCTCTAATCAACTTCGAAAAAATGAACAAAGCCGTTCAGACAGCGATCCCGACTCCGGATCATTATTTGCCTTTGCTGTATACTTTAGGATTAAAGCAGGAATCAGAAGAATTAAGCTTATTTAATGATAAATTGCTGGCGGGCTCCCTAAGCATGACCTCCGTAAAAATTATGTAAAAAGAACTTCGTGAATCTCCGTGAAATCTTTGTGAAAGAATAATTACACAAAGCAGCACAAAGATTTCATGGAGATTCACAGAGAAAAATAGAAAAATAAAAAATAGTAAGAATGAAAATAATAGCTGTAATTCCGGCACGATACGCCTCCACACGTTTTCCTGCGAAATTAATGCAGGATTTAGGAGGGAAGACCGTAATTTTAAGAACTTATGAAGCTGCTGTAGCCACAAAATTATTTGACGATGTTTTTGTAGTAACCGACTCTGACCTGATTTTTAATGAAATTGTTGCTAAAGGTGGCAAAGCGATCATGAGTATTAAAGAACACGAATCCGGAAGTGACCGTATCGCGGAAGCTGTGGCGAATTTAGATGTTGATATCGTCGTGAACGTGCAGGGTGATGAACCATTCACGGAAGCTGGTCCGTTAGAGCAGGTTTTGACTGTTTTTAGGAACGATCCTGATCATAAAGTAGATTTGGCTTCACTGATGCGTGAAATTACAGATGAAGAAGAAATCAATAATCCGAACAATGTGAAAGTGGTGGTCGATCAGTCGAACTTCGCCTTGTATTTTTCGCGTTCTGTAATTCCGTATCCGAGAGATAAAGATGTTGGCGTGCGTTACTTTCAGCACATCGGAATTTATGCTTTCAGAAAGCAGGCGCTGCTGGATTTTCACAGCCTTCCAATGAAATCGCTGGAAGCTTCCGAAAAGTTAGAGCAGCTTCGTTATCTGGAATTTGGAAAACGAATCAAAATGGTTGAAACCACCCACGTGGGAATTGGAATCGATACCGCTGAGGATCTAGAGAAGGCAAGAGCTATTTTGAAAGATATATAAGCGTGAGATAGTACGCGGATTACACGGATTTATACGGATTTTTATACCATGTTTTTTGTGTTTCACAGCTGTCAGGCTGAGCGAAGTTATAGTATTGAGGCTGAGCGAAGTCAAACTTGTCAGGTTGACCGAAGTCAAATGTCAGGCTGAGCGAAGTCGAAGCCCCCCGCAAAGTATTTCGATTTTTGCATGACAAACTTCAGTTAAAACCATAAAAAAAGCTCCAAAAATAATTGGAGCTTTTTCTATATCGAAATCAAACTAAATTTATTGATATAAATTCGGAAATTTAGCAGGATTAACTTCATTCATCATGTTGTACACTTTCTCGAAAATATCTTCGGCAGAAGGTTTAGAGAAATAATCTCCATCTGTTCCGTAAGCAGGTCTGTGTGCTTTGGCAGCCAGAGTCTGCGGTTTGCTGTCCAGATATTTATAAGCGTCCTGTTCTTCGAGGATTTGTTGTAAAATAAAGGCTGAAGCTCCACCCGGAACATCTTCGTCGATTACCAAGAGACGATTTGTTTTGGCAACACTTTTTACGATATCGTGGTTAACATCAAACGGAAGTAAGGACTGGATGTCAATCACTTCGCAATCAATTCCTAGATCCAGTAATTCGGTTGCCGCCTGTTCTACCAGTCTTAAGGTAGATCCGTAAGAAACCAAAGTAATATCAGCTCCTTCTTTTAGTGTTTCCACAACTCCGATTGGTGTTTTGAACTCTCCAAAATTAAGCGGCGTTTTTTCTTTTAAACGATATCCGTTCAGACATTCAATGACCAGGGCAGGTTCGTCACACTCCAAAAGCGTGTTATAGAAACCGGCAGCCTGTGTCATGTTTCTCGGAACCAAAACGTGGATTCCACGAATAGCATTGATAATCATTCCCATTGGTGAACCCGAATGCCAGATCCCTTCTAAACGGTGTCCACGGGTTCTGATAATTAATGGGGCTTTTTGTTTCCCAACAGTTCTGTATTGTAAAGTAGCCAAATCATCACTCATGATCTGAATGGCGTACAGTAAATAATCTAAATATTGAATTTCAGCTATCGGACGTAAGCCTCTTAAAGCCATTCCGATTCCCTGTCCAAGAATAGTAGCTTCCCTGATGCCTACATCGGCAACACGGAGTTCACCGTACTTTTCCTGCATCCCTTCAAGTCCCTGATTAACATCGCCAATGTTTCCGACATCTTCACCGAAAATCAAAGTTTCCGGATATTTTGTAAAAAGTGCATCGAAGTTATCACGAAGAATCATTCTTCCGTCTAAATCAGGTTTGGCATTCTCTGCGTATTCAGGAAGAACTTTCTCTACTGAAAAAACATTTTGAGCGGAATCAGAATACAAATTACTGCTGAATTTTCCTTGAGTATCTGCGATATAACTGGTAATCCACTCCGACAATAAAGCTTTGCTGTTCGGAACTTCAATAAAACGCAATATTTTTCTGGAGATGACAAGCATTTCCTTTTTCAAAGGCGATTTTATAGCGCTAAGTTCCGAGATGTATTTCTGGATTTTATCTTTATGATTGATGCTGGCAGCTGAAATCTGCTCCAATAAAACCAAAAGGTTTTTCTGGTCTTCGATAATTGGATTGATAAACGAATTCCACGCCTCTTTTTTAGCTTCCAGAACTTCTTTTTTGATTTCAAAATCAATTTCGGATAATTCCTCCGGTGATGCAATATTGATGGCAATCATCCATAATCGCATCTGACGAATACAGTCATAATCTCTTTCCCAACCCAGTCTTTCGGCATTTTTGTAACGCTCGTGTGATCCTGAAGTCGAATGTCCCTGCGGCTGAGTCAATTCATTCACGTGGATTAAAACCGGTACATGCTCTTCACGTGCGATTGCTGCAGCTTTTTCGTAAGTTGAAACCAACTCGGCATAATCCCAGCCTTTCACCCTGAAAATTTCATAACCTTTTGAATCTTCATCACGCTGGTATCCTTTAAGGATTTCAGAGATATTTTCTTTGGTCGTCTGGTGTTTGGCGTGAACCGAAATTCCGTATTCATCATCCCAGACACTCATGACCATCGGAACCTGTAAAACTCCGGCAGCATTTATGGTTTCAAAAAATAAACCTTCAGAAGTACTGGCGTTTCCGATAGTTCCCCACGCAACTTCGTTTCCGTTTACAGAAAATTTGTCTTTGATTGTAATCCCGTCAACATTTCTGTAAATTTTAGAAGCCTGCGCTAATCCTAACAACCTTGGCATTTGCCCGGCTGTAGGAGATATATCTGCACTTGAATTTTTTTGTTTTGTTAAGTCTTTCCAGGAACCGTCCTCGTTTAAACTGTGTGTTACGAAGTGACCGCCCATTTGTCTTCCGGCAGACATCGGATCAAAATCTAAATCAGTATGACCGTACAAACCGGCGAAAAACTGTTTTGGAGTAAGTTCCCCTATAGCCATCATGAAAGTCTGATCGCGGTAATATCCCGAACGGAAATCCCCATTTTGAAAAGCTTTTGCCATAGCAAGCTGCGGCACTTCTTTCCCGTCACCAAATATTCCAAATTTGGCCTTTCCCGTCAACACTTCTTTACGTCCCAATAGACTACATTCACGGCTGGTTACAGCAATTTTGTAGTCGTTAAGTACCTCAGTTTTGAAATCTTCGAAAGTCAATGTAGTATTGTTTTTTTCTTTAATCATAATCTGGAATGGTCATGTTATGGGGCAAAATTACTTAAAAAGTATCAATAATCATAATTCATTAAAATAAATATAATTTAATTATTTACAAGTAAATTGCTAAAACTACGTATATTTTTTATTGAATATTCAGCTTATTTGTGATATAAGTGAATATAATTCATCTTTTTGTTTAAATTTTATTCAATTACAGCCACTTTCGGGTAAAAAGATTGACTAATGTTTTAGGAGAAAAAGTGACCACAAATCGTATTTTTTCATTGTATTTGTTTTGGGAAACTTCCCAGCCGTTATTGGAGTATACCGGAAAATAGAGTTCAAAGTAATCCGGAACAAGGTTCAGTCGGATTCCGGCATCATACGCAAAATCAGCGGTTTGCTGTTTGCTTTTCATAACACCTACATCTCCATAAGCCTCAACCCAGTTCCAGATCGAATAACTGGCATTCAGGGTCGCCATCCATCTGTTTGCGTATCGCGGTGCTATTTTAGATTTAAAACCACCTTCCGCCATGACAAATTGCTGACTGAATATTCCGGTGCTTTCCGATCTTCCCAGGAAATTATAATCAAATAAATAATCTGTTGGCCGGTCTAAACCAAAACTGAAATAATCTGAATTGGTATTGTTGTAGATGAAACTTCCCGCATACAATCTCAAATTCAGCCTTCTGTTGTTTTCAAATAACCTTCTGTATTCTATTTCCCCGGCCAGTTTTCCGAAATCACCCGAAAACTGAACATCAGTCATCAGATTAAAGTGATCGACCAATTCCGTTTTCGTATTCAGGTAACGCGCATTGAAAACAGAATAATTGGGTTTGGAGTTGTCTGTGATATATTTGCTGGCTTCGCGATTTACGATGACCTGGCGCAACAGGAAAAGCTGTTTTCTGTTGTCCCTGAAATTTTCTTCCCGAATCCTGAACTGAACCATCGGATTCAATCTGAAATAAGTCGCATCGGGCGCATAATGATAATAATTCTGACTAATCGAATATCTGACATTATAAAGTGTGCTGTTGCGATAAAAATGACTTAAAGAAAAGGCCGAAGAACCGGAAAGCGTGCCGGCATTAATAGAGTAGGCCGGATTAATATCGAATGTAAAGGGCTTGTCTAGTATCGTTTTATTGTGAAGACGTATTCCCGGAGTCAGTCCGTCATAGTAATTATAAGTAAGAGTCGGAACGTATAAGATCTGATTATAATACGGATCTTCAAGATCTTTTGCGAAATTAAATTTTATCGGACGATTTGTGATGACCAGGCTCTTCAATGATTTCCAGTTGTTTCTTAAATTGTATTCCGGAACTTCATTGTCATAATTCAAAACTATTTTATCTGCTTTTTTTCGGTCAAAAACGTAAATTGAATCATTGTTTCGGGGCTCAATCCATTTCTTGAAAACAACTTCGTTTTTTCTGATTCCGTACACAGGAATTGGCGTAAACACACTGGTTTTGTTTCGTATCGAAAATTGTATACTGTCTTTGGTTCTGGAAACATTCGAAAATTTATAATCGATAATATCACGGGAATCAATAATGGTGGTAAAAAACCATTGAATGTCTTTTTGACTGTTTTTGGTTAGTATTTTTTCGAAATCAGATCGGTCCGCTTGTTGGGCTTTATTTAAATCATAAAATTCCTGTACACTCTGTGGTACAATATCATGGTTTAAATAATCATCCAAATAGCTCAGGCTTAAACCGGCACGGTACTTACTGGCAATCTGTTCGTTAAATTTTATGAGGGTGTTTTTGGGATCTCCGAGAGGCTGATCAAGGTTTTTTCTGGCCATCAGCATATAATAGTAGCTGTATTGTTCGTTAAAAGTCAGATTGGTAATGTTGTAACTTTTAAAGAGTTTCATGTTCGAGAGGCTTCCCAGCATCTTCTGGTCCAGATGGTTTTCTTCCATGAATTTCATCATGGTATAAATCTGAATCCCGTCGTAAACCCAGTTATCTTTTCTGGGATCTAAGCGCAGGCTGTTCTTTAAATAATTATTGAGATAGGTTTTCAAAAACGTAATTTCAAATATAAAATCATCTGAAAACGGACTAATAAAAGACGGCAGTTGATTTAATCCGTAAAAAGGATTTCGATCGTAATCAACCTGTGAAACTGTAATTTTTTCATGCGGATATTTACCAATAAAAGCACTGGCAAAATTAACGACCTTATTGATGATAATGGCCTTTTCTATCTCGCTGAGTTTTTTGTTTTTTAGGTTAGAAAGTACTTCAATGGAGCCATTTTGATAGCTTTTGAAACTATTTTGTTTTTCGATAAATAAGTTAAAATCAGTTCTGTTATTTCCTGAAAAAGAATAAACAGCCGATTGTGGATTGGTCAGATCCGTTGCAACCGTATTTAAATCCGTCGTAATCGAATAACCACTTGGGACTTTTATCGCGATTTCATAATTGGTGACTGCATTTGCAATATCGTCAAGATTGAAATTATTGTATTTTATAAAATTGTGATTTTCGAAACGTGCCGGGCTTAGATACCAGTTTTTCAGATTCATTCCGCCATTCTGGTCAAAACCATACTCGGTAAATTTATTGCTCGGAATCTTGGCAACATAAGTCAGGTGCAGCTCGATTTTTTGATTCGGAAGAAGTTTCTGTTTTAGTTTTATAACGATATAATCCGGATTTTTCTCTGTTCTTTCCCAGTCAAGTGGGAGATCGTCAGAATCTGTCAGATTTACAATAGTGGTACTTCCTCTTTCCTCTGCGCCGGCCAAATGAAAACCGCGGTAAAACTCGTCCGAAAAACGTCTGGCTAACGGGGTATTTTTGCCTGAAAAAGCGTTGTTCCAGTCATTCAGCACAATCGAATCGAGAGAATCGTTAGAGATGTTGTAAAATATAAGGTCCTGTTTTACATTCAGTGTTTTCAACTCAAAATTTACCGCAGCTTCTATCTTAGACTGATGTTGCGCATATTGTTTCATTGAACTGAATAAAACGAAAACGAAGAAAATTATTTTATAAAATGATCTCAATAGATGCTTCTGTTTTTAAGATATATCTTTATTTACGTTCTCTGGGCGATGTTGGATTTTTGTAAAAATAGTATAAAAAAAGCTGTTAAAAAAAACAGCTTTAATTTTTTGCAATATGTTGATGTAATTTAACTATTTAAGTAGTTTAAGTTCATGTAAATTTTACTTTTACCGATGCGGCGTTGAATGAATTCAAATTATGTAAACAGCTAAAAATATTTAGAAATTCGGACTTAAATCGTATTTTTTATAGAATTTGTCCAAAGCCTCAACCACTTCATCTTCAGTATCTACGATCTTAAATAGGTTAAGGTCTTCCGGGCTTACCGTATGCATTTTTTCTACTAAAACTGTTTTTACCCATTCGATCAGTCCCGACCAAAATTCAACACCTACTAATATAATTGGGAATTTTCCAATCTTTTTCGTCTGAATCAAAGTAATGGCCTCAAACATTTCGTCTAAAGTTCCAAAACCACCCGGCATAACCACAAAACCTTGTGAATACTTAACGAACATTACTTTTCTCACAAAGAAATAATCGAAATTCAGGTTTTTATCGTGATCAATATAAGGGTTAAAATGTTGCTCAAAAGGCAATTCAATGTTCAGTCCAACCGAAGTTCCGCCTCCTAAATGCGCCCCTTTATTTCCGGCTTCCATAATTCCCGGCCCTCCGCCTGTAATTACACCGTAACCTGCTTTACTAATTTTATAGGCAATTTTTTCTGCCAGTAAATAATATTTATCGTCTGGTTTTGTTCTGGCTGATCCAAAAATTGATACACACGGACCAATACGCCCCATGCTTTCGTAACCGTTTACAAACTCAGCCATGATTTTAAAAATCGCCCAGCTGTCATTGGTTCTGATTTCATTCCACGTTTTTTGTTTCAAACGGTCCTGAATTACTTTATCCTCATCATTATCAAAATCTTCTAATCTCATTTTAGGTATTTTAATTATTTATATTTTTATTCTTAAGTTGTGTCTTTATTTTTGAATCAGGTCGCCACATTGAGTGTGTACAGAGTGATGAGCTATTTCCTGCTGTCCGCTGTATCTTTTGTGGCGAACCCCGCCACAAAAGGATGCCGCTACCATCAGGGCTAGGGCATTCGGCTTCAATTAAAGCATCGTTTTATAAAAAGAAGAACTCTTTACTAATACGTCTGTTCTTCAATTGACTTGGTGATGTTGCTTTTGACCTTTCCGGTATGTTCTGTGGTTTTCGATTCAATCAGCATTATAGAACATTCTTCAACCGATGAAACCCTGTGATTGATGCCTTTTTTCACAACGAATAAATCGCCTTTTTTCATCGTGAAAGAGGGCTCGTTTTCAATTTCCATTAAAAGTTCACCGTCGATGATGTAAAATAATTCATCTTCATTTTCGTGATTATGCCACGGCACTTCCTGACCTTTTATTTTGGCCACTTTAATATACTGATCGTTTACTTCATCAATTATTTTAGGTGAAAAATAGCGGTCAACGGTATTTAATTTTTCTTTTAGATTCATAGATTTTCTTTAAGTACCTGTCAAAATCAAAATAACGTTGACAAAATGGGCGTACTAAATTAATCCTTTTTTCGAGAATTGTTACAAAAATCTGGGTTTATTAATTGAATTGTAACATTTTCAAAGGTTTGATTTTGGTTGGGGTTTCAATATCAGTAGATTAAGTTGTTATAGGAAATACGAATTGATATCTGTTGACACGTCGCAGTATCTTCTGCCGGTTTACGGTTTTGTTTAAATAATTAAATATTAACCAGGATTTTTTTTGGTATAAATAGATCTTTTATAAAATCTTGTTTTTTAAAATAATTAATAGGTCGTCAAGTTTTTTGTATAATTCATTTATTTCGCTCTGTGGTATTATAATCTTTATTTTTATACCATTTTTGGATTTATCTTTTTCTCTTTGATTAGTGTTGATACTAAATAACGTATCATCGCTTTCAAAAATATCCTCAACTTTCACATTTAATATTTTGGCCATTTTTTTCCATTCTTGTGTTGAAATTTTTATCAGACCTTTTTCTCTTCTATTATATTGGGATTGATCCATAAATAGTAGTTCTGCAATCTGTTCCTGAGATAATTTTTTCTCCCTTCTTTCGGCTTTTAATCTATTTTTTATCATTTTACCCTAAAATTTTTAATTTAACAAAATTAATAAAAAAGTAGGATTATATTTATATTGTATGCTTTGATTCACATATTTTTTCGTATGTTCACATTTTTAATTAGAATTTAAAAAGTGAAATTTGTCTTACAAAATTTTTCGCGAGAATTTGTGTAATAATTTAAAATATTAATTTATACAATTTTTAAAAAATGAAAAAAATGATTTATGCAACTGTTGTTATGATGTTATTTATAACTGTTTCTATGGGAAACATTAAAAAAAATCATATTCAAATTCTAACTTTAAAAGAAAATAAAAATACTGAGATTATCAGATTAAAATATTCTGATAATATTGAAAATGTAGATTTAAAATTTAATAAAAAGTGTTATAGAGAAAAAAGTGATTTTGCCGGGTTTGTATGCTGGCTATTTAATATGCATTGTCAGCCGATCTAATTTATTTAAAAAGAATTATTTAAACAGCTATAATTCATTATAGCTGTTTTTTGTTAATAAAAATCATAGATATGAAAATTGAAACAAAAGGAATATTTTTTTTACTACTTTTAATTACTACATGTAATTATAATGTTTTTCCACAAGATAGCAGACTTATGGGGAAATGGGTAAATAACGAAGATTACTCAGATATAAATTATATAGAATTTAAAAATGAAAATATAGTACTATTATTTCAGGGCGAAAAGCAGTCTCCTCCGTTTGTATTTATTACAGATTTTACAAAAGAACCAGTCTGGATAAATATGAAGGTTGAAGAGAATGGGATTGAAGCTAAAATATTAGGATTGCTACATTTTATTAACCCGGATAAAATAAAAATAGAATTTTTTTATGGTGAATTTGAAGAACAGCCTACGGATTTTTCTTTAAATAAAAACTCTCAAAGCCAGTTATATATATTTAATCGTTTAAAATAGATGGTAAAAATTATATTTAAGTACTATTTTGATGTTAATTTTTTTAACCTTATCTATTCTTTTCTACTAAGTCTGTTGTTTTTTAATTTTTATTTAATGCCAATTATTTTTGCCAGCATTGGAACGATTTTCGGTATTTTCAGCTTTCAGTATTTTTATTGTAATGAATATTATTTTTATCATAATAAAGGATTTACTAAAAAGAGATTAAATTTGATTGTCCTGTTTTTGAATGTTTTTATTTCGACTATTGTCTTCATAACTTATCAGCTAATAAAATGAATGTTTTAGAAATTAAAAATGTAAATAAATCTTTTAAAGAAAAACAAATTTTAAAAAATTTATCATTTCAATTTTACACTGGTGAAATAAATGCAATTTTTGGACGAAATGGTAGTGGTAAATCGACTCTTTTAAAACTTATTTACGGAACTTTAAAATCAGATAGCATAGAAATTAGAATCAATGGAGAGTTCATAAAAGAGAGTAAAGTCATTTTGGACAATAGAATTGGTTATTTGCCACAAAAAGATTTCTTGCCTAAAAGATTAAAAGTTTCAGAAATAATTTTCATGTATTTTAATGATGAGGATAAACAAGATAAAATATTTTATGCTCCTCGGATTACTAATATACAAAATCGTAAAATTTGGGAATTATCTCTTGGAGAAAGAAGGTATTTGGAAATTATTTTACTAGGTAATTTAAATCATAATTTTTTATTATTAGATGAGCCGTTTTCTATGGTTGAACCTTTATTTATTGAAATAATTAAAGATTTTTTAAATAATATAAAAGAAACTAAAGGAATAATTTTGACGGATCATTATTATGAAGATGCTATGCAAATTGCAAACAAAATATTTTTAATAAAGGAAGGCGATAAGATAAATATTCATGATAAAAATGATTTAGTTTATCATGGATATTTATCTCATTAAAAATTTAGATTTTAAAGATCTCTTTATTCCAATTCCTTTTTCAAAAACTTAGCCGTATAACTTTTTTTATTTTTTGCCACTTCCTCAGGGGTTCCTTTGGCAATTAATTGTCCGCCGCCTTTTCCGCCTTCAGGGCCAATATCAATAATATAGTCGGCAAGTTTGATTACATCCATATTATGTTCGATCACCAGGATTGTATTTCCTTTATCGACCAGTTTGTTGATTACGTCCATTAAAACCCGAATGTCTTCGAAATGTAAACCTGTAGTAGGTTCGTCCAGAATATAAAACGTATTTCCGGTATCTTTTTTAGACAATTCTCCTGCCAGTTTGATACGCTGTGCCTCACCACCCGAAAGCGTTGTGCTTTGCTGGCCAAGCGTAATATAACCTAAACCAACGTCCTGAATCGTTTTTACTTTTCGGTAAATCTTTGGAATGTTCTCAAAAAACGGAACCGCTTCATCCACCGTCATATTCAATACATCCGAAATAGATTTTCCTTTATAACGGATTTCTAAAGTTTCCCTGTTGAAACGTTTTCCCTGACAAGTTTCACATTCGACGTAAACATCCGGTAAAAAGTTCATTTCAATGGTTCTCACACCCGAACCTTCGCAGGTTTCGCAGCGTCCGCCTTTCACATTAAAGCTAAAACGTCCTGCTTTGTAACCGCGAATCATACTTTCGGAAGTCATCGTAAACAGGTTTCTGATTTCGGTAAAAACCTCCGTATAAGTCGCCGGATTCGAACGTGGTGTTCTTCCAATCGGACTTTGGTCAATATCAATTACTTTGTCAATATGTTCTAATCCTTCTATTTTTTTATAGGGCTGCGGTTTTTTGACACCGTTAAAATAATAAGCGTTCAGAATAGGGTAGAGCGTCTCGTTGATCAAAGTCGATTTACCGCTTCCTGAAACTCCTGTAACACAAATCAATTGCCCCAATGGCAATTCGATTGAAACATTTTTAAGGTTGTTTCCGGTTGCTCCTGAAAGTTTTAAAAACTTGCCGTTTCCTTTACGTCTTTCTTTAGGAATCTCCAGTTTCATTGTACCATTCAGATATTGTGCGGTAATGGTATTCGATTGTAAAGTTTCTGCTGGTGTTCCGATACTGATGATTTCACCGCCGTATTTTCCGGCTTTCGGACCAATATCAATTACATAATCGGCACGTTCGATCATATCTTTGTCGTGTTCTACAACAATAACCGAGTTCCCGATATCACGCAGTTGTTCCAGCGAATGTATTAGTTTTTCGTTGTCTCTCTGGTGTAAACCGATACTTGGCTCATCGAGAATATATAAAACACCAACCAATTGTGAACCAATTTGCGTGGCCAGACGAATACGCTGTGCTTCACCGCCCGAAAGCGATTTTGAACTTCGGCTTAAAGCCAGGTAATCCAAACCAACATTCATTAGAAAGTTTAGACGGTCTTTGATTTCCTTCACTACCTCAGAAGCAATGAGAAGCTGTTTATCAGACAAATGATTGTTTAAATCCTGAAACCAGGCGGTTAAATCAGAAATATCCATATCACATAATTCGGTGATATTTTTCCCGTTAACCCTGAAAAATTGTGCTTCTTTTTTCAGACGGGATCCTTCACAAACCGGACAGTTTACTTCGTCCATAAAATCTTTTGCCCAGCGTTTTATAGTTGTAGAGGAAGTTTCGTCAAATTGATTTTTGATGAAATGTGATATTCCCTCAAAATCTATTTTGTAATCACGGGTTACACCTAAATCTTTTGAATTTACTACGAATTTATCTTTCCCGCCATGAAGAATCATTTGCATGGCTTCTTCGGGAATTTTCTCGATCGCATCGGTTATTTTGAAACCGAATTTTTCTCCAATAACTTCTAATTGTTTGAAAATCCACGATGATTTATATTCGCCAAGAGGCGCAAAACCACCACTTTTGATGGATAATTTAGGATTCGGTATAATCTTTTTGACATTGATTTCGTGTACGGTTCCCAATCCGTTACAATGCGGACAAGCTCCTTTTGGAGAATTGAACGAAAATAAATTCGGTTCCGGATTCTGGTAGGAAATTCCAGTGGAAGGGCACATTAAATTTCTACTGAAATAACGCACTTCATTAGTATCCTGATCCAAAATCATCAGTACATTTTCACCATGATGCATGGCAGTATTAATGCTTTCAGCCAGTCGTTTCTGATTGTCCGGAGTATCTTCGATCAGCATTCGGTCTACTACAATTTCGATATCATGGGTTTTATAACGGTCTAATTTCATTCCTGAAACCAAATCCTGCACTTCGCCATTAACGCGTACTTTCAAAAAACCCTGTTTGGTAATTTGCTGGAATAGTTCGGCATAATGCCCTTTTCTGGCTTTAATGACCGGAGCAAGAATATTGATGCGTTTTCCGCTAAAATCCTGAATAATCAAATCTTTAATCTGGTCGTCAGAATACGAAACCATTTTTTCGCCGGTGTTGTAACTGAAAGCATCAGCACCACGGGCGTAAAGAAGTCTTAGGAAATCGTATATTTCTGTAATCGTTCCAACGGTTGAACGCGGACTTTTACTGGTTGTTTTTTGTTCGATTGCAATTACGGGTGAAAGTCCGTCAATTTTATCAACATCCGGACGCTCTAAGCCGCCAAGAAACTGTCTGGCATAGGCTGAAAACGTTTCAACATAACGGCGTTGTCCTTCGGCATAGATAGTGTCAAATGCCAAAGAAGATTTTCCCGAACCCGATAAACCGGTAATAACCACCAATTTTTCACGCGGAATAGAAATGTCTATATTTTTTAGATTATGAACTCTTGCACCAAGAACTTCAATAGTATTGTCTTTTTCTAACATAATTTTGAGCAAAACGCAAAGTTACCACTTTGATTTGTTCTTTTAGTACTAGAGTACAAAACTTTATGTTACAATTAGTAACAAAAAAACGCTAACCTGAGTTAGCGTTTTCTTTTTCGGGTAAGCATATATTCTTCGATGGCTTCTTTGGTCGTATACCAGTTTCGGCCTTCTTTGTAAGCGTCTATTTTGCCTGTTCGGGCGAGTAAACTAATATATTCCTGACCATAATGTGCCTGCGGCTCACTGACAATATCTGATATTTTTTGAAAGTTGGTATCACTATCCGGCATAGCATTCAGGTAAATATTGAGCGTACGTTCTAAGGCCTGACACATCAAAAGGATTAACTTTTGATAATTGCCGTTATTGGCCTGATTAAGCGCTTCATAATATTTTTTCCGGTCATTTTTAAGAATAATGGCAGGCGGAAACCCACAGCGCATCAATAATAAATTCATGCTTAAACGCACCGTACGCCCATTTCCATCAAAAAAAGGATGTATCCAGACTAATTTGTGATGATAAATGGTAGCCAGTTCTATATCATTAAGCCCTAGTGGATTTGTATTTATAAAATCGATTAATTCGTCAAGATAGTCCGATACTTTATTCGCATTCGGAGGCATGAAATTGGCTCCTGAAATACGAACACCGCCATTTCTTAGATGCCCTGCAAAGTCATCTTCGATAGATCGCAATACTAAACCATGAATCGAAAGTATGTCTATACTTCTGAGTTTGTAATCGTCATTGACAATGGTATACAAATAATCAATGGCCTTATCGTGATTATGGGTTTCAAAATGTTCCCGTAATGATTTTCCTTTTATGGTGATGCCTTCCTGAATTACCATTTGTGTTTCACGCAGGCTCATGGTGTTTCCTTCTATGCTATTCGAATTGTAGGTCCATTCGAGCGAAAGGCTTTCACGGATTTTATGCAAAGCGATATTGGGCAATGGTCTGCTGGTTTGCAAATCCTGCCTTTTTTGATACAATCGTTCAAACGTTGATTGAAATTCTTCTCTGTATGTCAGGTCTATATTCCACATAATCCCACAAAGGTACTTCTTATTATCGGATACTCCAAATTTTACTCTATCCGATATTAAGCTTATTCAATGGTCATGGATCGCAATTTGGTTCTGTACGCTTCAAGTGCTATCGATTTGGAAATGAAGCCGTAGTATTTTTCATTTCGTAATACGGGAATGAATGCTGTTTTTGTATTTTCGAATTTACTCATTACGATTTCCATGCTGTCGTAGGAAGAAATGGTAGCAGGCGGAGTTTTCATGACGTCTTTGATCACCGTATATTTCACACGATATGAATTGAAAATAATCTCACGAATATCATTAAAGTGGACAACACCAACCAAGTCCCTGTCGTTATTGACAACTGCAAAAACGACCTGATTGGAATGGGAGATCAGATCAACAAGTTTGCCTAAATTTTCATCAGGATGAACGGTTAGATAGTCCGTCTGAATAATGGAGTCAATGTCCAGAGTTGAAAGAATATTGGAATCTTTATTGCTTGTAAAGGCATGACCTTTCTTAGCCAGTCCTTTTACATCAAGTGAATGTTTTTCGAATTTTTTAGAAATCGCAAAACTTATAGACGATATAATCATCAGCGGAATCATTAAACCGTAACCTCCCGTTATTTCGGCGATCAGGAAGATAGCTGTTAGCGGTGCATGAAACAAACCACTAAGGATACCGGCCATTCCAACCATTGTGAAATTGCTGACAGGCAGATTGGTGAGGCCTGTCATATTAATCAATTTAGAGAAAAAATAACCCAAATAAGAACCGATAAACAAGGCCGGAGCAAAATTCCCTCCGTTCCCACCGCTTCCTATGGTCAAACCTGTAGCCAGTACTTTTATCATCAAAGTACATCCTACAAAAATCAGTAAAACCCAATTATTGTTTCGGTAATCACTAAATAAAGTATTGTCTAATAATTTTCCGGGATCATTCTCAGATAAGGTTTTGATACTTTCGTAACCTTCACCAAAAAGAGTAGGGAAGATAAAAATCAAAATAGCCAGTATGGAAGATCCTATCAAAGCTTTTTTATAAGGTCCCATTTCCAGTTTGGAAAAATAATGTTCGACTTTCTGGAAATTTCGTGAATAATAAATCGCTACAAGCCCGGTTAGTACTCCTAAAATGGCATAAAACGGGGTATTGTGATAATTGAAAGTTTGTTGCTGTCTGAAAGACAATAAAATACTTTCATCTAATAAAATGGCAGATACAATAGCACCGGTAGCAGCAGAAATCATAATAGGGGTGAAAGCCGAAATGCTAACATCAACCAATAAAACTTCAATGGCAAAAAGAACGCCGGCAATGGGCGCATTAAATGCTGCTGATATTCCTGCGGCAACACCACAACCAATTAGTAGTGTTCTGTCTTTATAAGGTAACTTATAATTTTGGGCAAAATTAGATCCAAATGCAGCCCCTGTGATCACAATCGGGCTCTCTAAACCGGCAGAACCGCCCAAGCCAACGGTTAACGAACTGGTCACAATTTGCGCATACATTTGTTTCTTCGGAATGATACTTGCTTTTTTGGCAACCGCATACAGTATTTGGGAGGTTCCTTTCTGAATGGTTCCGCTTAATACTTTTTTGACTACCAGAACGGTAAGTAAAATTCCAATAATAGGAAGTAAGCTATTAATGAAACTTAATTTTAGAATACCATTGATATAAGTGGCAAATGAAAAAACGCTGTGTGCAAAAGTCTTTAGTATAATTACGGCAAGCGAACATGAAATGCCGATCAAAACACTTGATAAAAAAATAAATTGCTTTGGGGTCATTAAGGATTGCGCCAAAGCAATAATGCTTTCGAGTCTTCGGAAATATTTTTTTAGCATTCTGTTTTAAAAATTACGGATACTACAAATTTAAATTATAATCTTTAAAAAACTATTAAAAAAAGGGAACTAAATTAAAAGCCTACTGCTTTATCATCACCGCGGAAGTCTGCGCCGCCTTCCAGATTTTTATTCGGAAGAACCAAAATGGCATCCACCTTGCCAATAATCGGACTCGGTTTCTCGTTGATCAGATAGCTTTTGGATTTTAGTTTTTCGATCGTTGCGGGATCAAAAGTGTCCGGCTCAAAATTGATAAGATCAGGCAGCCACTGATGATGAAAACGAGGGGCATTTACCGCTTCCTGCATGCTTAGGTTGTATTCGTAAACATTTAGGATAGTCTGCAAAACAGAAGTAATAATAGTCGAACCGCCCGGCGTACCGACTACCATAAACAGGCTTCCGTTTTTTTCTACAATGGTTGGTGTCATGGAACTTAACATCCGTTTTTGCGGTGCGATGCTGTTGGCCTCATTTCCTACTAAACCAAACATATTCGGAGATCCGGGCTTGGCGCTAAAATCGTCCATTTCATTATTTAAAAAGAATCCTAATTCTTCACAATAATATTTAGAGCCATAACCGTCATTTAGGGTTGTAGTTGCCGCAACAGCATTCCCAAACTGATCCACGATA
Organism: Flavobacterium cupreum; assembly: GCF_003996965.1. Classification (GTDB taxonomy): domain Bacteria; phylum Bacteroidota; class Bacteroidia; order Flavobacteriales; family Flavobacteriaceae; genus Flavobacterium; species Flavobacterium cupreum. The sequence continues at coordinate 286,449 of NZ_QWDM01000007.1, forward strand.
GAATAATGGGTAGTTTCTGTGCTTTCACTATACGTCACTTTCCCTTCTTTTATTTCTGAGGATAAGCTTGCTTTTTCGGGATTAAAAGTAGCCATTCGGTCTTTTAAATAAGCATCTTCCAGTAAGGCTTTGATCGGAATTTTCACAAAATCCGGATCACCTAAATACTGACTTCTGTCCGCGTAGGCTCGTCTTTCGGCCTCAACTATGATCTGAATGGATTCGGCTGTGTTGTGTCCTAATTGAGATAAATCGTACGGTTCGACCATTTTTAAAATTTGCGCCAGACAGATTCCGCCACTGCTTGGAGGAGACATGGAGGTTAATTTTAAATCTTTGTACGTAAACTGAAGCGGTGTTCTCCATTTGGCTTCATATTTCGCTAAATCTTCAAGGGTAATAATGCCTCCTTTTTTCTTAAGATAATCCACCAGGATTTTGGCCGTCGTTCCTTTGTAAAATTCATTTCTGCCGTTTTTCTGAATTCTCTTTAAAGTTTCAGCCAAAGCGGTATATTTAATCGTATCGTTTTCTTTGAAATCAGCTGCCAGGAGGGTTTTGTCTCCGTTTATTGTGACAATGCTTTCGCGGTAAGCATCCAGGCTTTTTTCCTGTTTTTTTGTTACAATTACGCCTCTTTCAGCCAGGGCAATTACCGGCTTTAAAATCTCGGACATGGGCAGTGATCCCAGTTTTTTATGAACAGCAAAAACACCGGCAATAGTACCGGGAACTCCAATTGCCAAAGCTGTTTCGGTGCTTTTTCCTTTAATAACATTTCCGTCTTTATCTAAAAACATGTCTTTGGTAGCGGCTAAAGGGGCTTTTTCACGATAATCTAACGCCCCAACTTCGCCATTTGCTTTTCGGTATACCATAAATCCGCCACCGCCAATGTTTCCTGCAAACGGAAAAGCAACGGCAAGCGCCAGTTCTGTACCCACCATCGCATCGTAAGCGTTACCGCCTTTTTTCATGATTTCAACCCCTATTTTTGAGGCTTCCTCACGTGCGGAAACGACCATCGCTTTTGTAACTACCAATCCTGTTGGTTTTGCCGGGGTCTGCTGCGCTGCGCAACTAATATAAATGAAGGTAAATAGAAGCGTAATCTTTCTCATAATAAGAGTAGTTTTTGTTTTGCGTGCTCTTTTATATCTTCAAAAAAGAGGGTGAATTCCTGTTCGAATTCGGTGTAAAATTCTTTTAATTCGGTACTGGCAAACTGCATTTTGGATTCGTTTTTGGATCTTCGGTCCATTTGGGTTAAGATCTGATGAATCCCTTCAACGGTCTGATAACTCAAAAGCCAGTTGCGCTGAATCATATAAGGCATTAGGTCCTGCGTTTTTTCGGTCAGGATATCGTAGTTTTCATGTAAGGATCTGTAAAACCTGTTAATGAAAGTTTCCAGTTTTTCGTCAGAGTATTTAGTCCAGTTTTTAGCTAAAAAATGATCATAAACAATGTCTACAATCACTCCGGAATAGTGGTGGTATTTTTCGTGTAACCGCTTGGTACTTTGCCTGAAAACATCATGCGAATCGGTGTACGTATCTATAGAGCGGTGTAAAATAATCCCTTTCTGGACATCCTCCGGAAAATGTTCAAATTGTTTTCCGCGAATTCCATCGGCCATAAAATTGCCAATTTTGATCAGATCATTGTCTCCTGACAAATAAATGTGTGCTAGAAAATTCATTTTTTTGAGGTGCTAAGTTTCTTAGGTACTAAGGTGCTAAGGCTCTTAGGTGGTAAGACGCTAAGTTTATTTTAGTAAATGTATGAAAACTTTTTTATATCATTTAAAGAATGATCCAATGCCCCATTAAAAACTCAGCACCTAAGTAACTTAACCCCTCAGCAACTTTTTAAGAAAATCTTAGCCTCCTGGCAACTTAGAACCTTACTAACTTTTCTATATTTGTAATTGGTAACCATAACTCAAAAAAATGACTTTAATAAAATCTATCTCAGGTATACGTGGAACTATTGGTGGAAAAGTAGGAGATAACCTGACTCCTGTTGATGCTGTGAAATTTGCATCGGCCTACGGAACTTTTCTTAAAAATAATACTTCTAAAGAAAAACTGACGGTTGTGATTGGTCGTGATGCCCGAATTTCAGGCCCGATGATTCATAATCTTGTAGTAAATACTTTAATTGGTTTAGGAATTAATGTAATTGATCTTGGACTTTCAACTACACCAACGGTAGAAATTGCAGTACCATTGGAAAAAGCAGATGGCGGAATTATACTGACGGCTTCTCACAATCCAAAGCAATGGAATGCCCTGAAATTGCTAAATGAAAAAGGGGAATTTCTAAGCGGTGCCGAAGGTGCCAAAATTCTTGAAATTGCCGAGGCAGAAGCTTTCGACTTTTCAGATGTAGACAATTTGGGAGAAATCACCATAAACGATGCGTATATGGATATCCATATTGACGAAGTGTTAAACTTAGCTTTGGTGGATGTTGAAGCAGTAAAAGCAGCAAAATTTAAAGTTGTTGTGGATGGGGTGAATTCATCAGGAGGAATTATCATTCCGAGGTTATTGGAGTTAATGGGCGTTGAAGTAGTAAAATTGTACTGCGAACCAAACGGACATTTTCCTCATAATCCGGAACCTTTAAAAGAACATCTGACGGATATTTCTGAATTGGTAGTAAAAGAAAAAGCACATCTTGGAGTGGTAGTAGATCCGGATGTTGATCGTCTGGCTTTTATCAGCGAAGACGGGGAGATGTTTGGCGAAGAATATACTTTGGTGGCTTGTGCCGATTATGTACTGAGTAAAACACCTGGAAATACCGTTTCTAATATGTCGTCTTCACGTGCTTTGCGTGACGTTACGGTTGGCCACAAAGGCAGCTACGAAGCCAGTGCGGTGGGTGAGGTGAATGTAGTGGAACTGATGAAAAAAAATAATGCCATTATTGGTGGTGAAGGAAACGGTGGAATTATCTACCCGGAATCGCATTACGGGCGTGATAGTCTGGTTGGAGTAGCGTTGTTTTTAACGCATCTGGCCAATAAGAAAATGTCTGTTTCGGCTTTGAGAACTTCGTATCCGGAGTATTACATGAGCAAAAATAAAATTGAACTGACACCTCAAATTGATGTGGACGCTATTTTGGTTGCCATGACCGAAAAATATAAAAACGAAGATATCACGACAATTGATGGTGTGAAAATTGATTTTGCTACTGAATGGGTGCACCTAAGAAAATCAAACACAGAACCAATCATCAGAATTTATACAGAAGCGCCTTCTCAGGAAAAAGCCGATGTTCTGGCACTTCGCATTATTGATGAAATAAAAGCGATTGCTGGAATTTAATTTTCAGTTGTTTCATAAAATAATAAATACCTCTTCCATGAATTTGAAAGAGGTGTTTTTTTTATTCTAAAACCAAAACTTATTTTTTGATAATTTTCAGTGATCTTTTGACTGTACCATAAGTTGCGGTTACGATATAAATCCCGCTCTGGAGTTTGTCTCCAATTTTAATATCTTCATTGGTAAAATAATCATCCGAAGAATAACAGGTACTTCCTTTTATATCGATAATTTTCAAATGTAAAGGTTCTGTTGTTTCTGATTTAATGTGAAGAGTAGACTGCTCCTTAACCGGATTAGGATAAACTGTAAAAGAATCTTTTTCAACTGCAGGATCATTTATGCCGAGTGTCGCAGTGGCAACATCAATAAAATTAAAATTCATATCATTTGATTTGAACCTGATTTTCAGGTAAACTTCTCCCTTTGGTAATGCAATTCCGTTTACAATTTTGTTGGCATAGGTCTGTACGCCTCCGGTTGCAGGAAAGGTTTCGTCTGTTTTAACAACCGTATTATTGACCAAAATGTCAAATTTTCCGGGAATTGTAGCCGATGCCACTCTAAAAGTAAAATTATAAGTACCGGCATTGTCAACATTCAGCATAAATTCATTCCAGTCTCCGTTGCTGATCGAAGTAACATTTTGACCTGTTCCGGAATCAGTTGTGTTTGATAAAGTGGTGCCCTTTCTGCGATAATGTTTATTGGCAGTGATTCTGCCCGGAACAGTCATCTTTTTAGCAGTGTAAGGCGTATTGATATATTCAGTTCCAATAGGTCTTAAAACACCACTTTGCGGAGCCAGTAAAGGACCTTCGGCCATATCCAGCCATTTAGGATCAACCCGGCCCGTAAACCAGGAATATCGGTAAATGTCGGGATCGTTTTCAAAACTGGTTACAATTTCTTTCATAAATTTCGTTTTCTCAGCGGCAGACTGAACGACTCTATTCGCAAATTCAGTGACCCAAACCGGACGATTGTATTTTTTCAAAAGTCCCGTAACGCCAATAACAGATCCTGCTGTGGCATCATACGTATGAAAAGAAATATAATCGACTTTGCAATTGGGACATAAAAGAAAAAACTGATCGTGCCAGGCAGTCGGACTGGTGTATCCGCCATAATTATCCGGGCCATTAAATGCAGGTGACGCACTTACGATTTCAAGATTTTTTGCGGCGGCTATTTTTTCAACATTTGCCCAGGCATTCACCGCTTCCTGAGGGGTAAGTCTGGCGCCGTCATTAAAATTCGGCTCATTAAAGGCTAATAGATATTTAGCACCGGGTTTTACTTTGGCAATGAAGCCCTGTACATCGGCATCTGAGATTTTACCCCACACCATGGGTACGAATTCCACACCGATTGCCGGGTAATTAGGTTCAATACCCTGATCTGGCAGGGAACTCCAGTTGTACCACCACGAAACGCCGGGTTTCAGTGCGAGTAAATCTTCCTGGGAATGATAGCCGTAAGCGATTCCGCGTTTTGGACTTTGGGCCGATAGGGCCATTGAAAAACAGAACAGCAATGCTGTAAAAGATAGGTTTTTTGTCATAAATAGATAAATTAGATTTTGGGAAATTTTTTATCAGCATCAAAGATATTATTGTTGGTTTAATTTGTCATTAATATCTTATCAAAAAAACAGTACAAAAACACATCAAATCTGTTTTGTGGTTTCTGAAAGGCTTTAAAACGAAAAAATCCAAAAAGCGGCAATTGCTTTTTGGATTTTTTATTTCGTTATGAAACTATTTATCAACTCTGTGTTTCCATCTTTTGTGTGTCCATAAATAATATTCCGGAGCTTCAAGGATTTGTTTTTCGACCTCTCTTAAATATTTCTCGGTAAGATCAAAATTGGCATAATCGTTTGGGTTTTCGGCAATAGGAAGGAAGGTAGCTTCATAATAACCTCTTGCTACTTTTTTTACTTTTACCATTATCACACTCAAATCGTATTTTTTGGCCAGCATTTCGGCACCGGTATGTACCGGAACTTCAACACCCATAAATTTCATCGAATGAAAAATCCTGTCCAGTTTTGGAGACTGATCACTAGCCAGACCGTACATACTTAAAATTCCTTCGCGCTGGTTTTGGGCCATCATCGGAATTGCCTTTCGGGTTTCAATTAATTCGGTATCATATTTAGAGCGAATTCTTCGAACCAATCTGTCAAAATAAGGATTGGCAAGTGTTTTATAAACAGCAATTCCTTTAAAATCAATTTTAGTGTTCATCGTTAAAAGCCATTCATAACTCGCATAATGTGAAGCGACCAGAATAACGCTCTTCCCTTTCTTTGCATATTCTTTTATAAGATCAAGATTGGTGATTTGAAATCTTTTATCCATTTCTTCCGGTGATATGCCCATGGTTTTGATCGTTTCCAGAAACATATCGCACATGTGCTGATAAAATTTCTTTTCGATCACTTTTCGTTCAGCCAAATTGAGATGCGGCAAAGCCAAAGCCAGATTTTCACGCACCACTTTTCTGCGGTAGCCTAAAACATAATACACCAGAAAAAATACAAAATCAGAAAACCAATAAAATATTCGGAAGGGAAGTATAGAGATAAGCCAGAGAATAGGGTAGGCCAAAATATAAACGAGAAATTGCATGTAATTTTTTTTGCAAATATAAAGTAAAAATGAATAACGACCGATATTTTGGTTTGTTACTGACTTATGTGGGAGAATGAGTATATTTACAATTCACATTAAATGTTTTTTATGAATACCATTTTGATTGGGATAATAGTGGCCAATGCACTTATAAGCTACAAAGGTTTTAATGATATTGCCTTTTTTAGAAAATACGAATTTCATGTCGGAAGTATTCGTTCCGGCGAGCAGATCAGAATGTTATCATCAGGATTTTTGCATGCCGATATGATGCATTTGATTTTTAATATGCTGACACTTTGGTTTTTTGCTCCCGTAGTTTTAAACTGGCTGGGGAATTTTTCTTTTGTCCTGGTTTATTTCGGAAGCCTGATTTTTGGAAGTTTACTTACCATGCTGTTCCATAAAAACGATTACAGCTATAGGGCTGTTGGTGCTTCAGGTGCAGTAACAGGTGTTTTGTACTCTGCCATTTTATTACAGCCCGATATGATGCTGGGTATCTTTTTTGTGATTCCTATGCCGGCCTATCTTTTCGGAATTTTGTATTTACTGTATTCTATTTACGGAATGAAAGCCAAAAATGATAACATTGGCCATACAGCGCATTTTGGAGGCGCCATAGGCGGTTATCTGATTACGCTGATCAAAGTGCCATCGTTATTTATGGACCATACCTTAATGGTAATTCTGCTGGCAATCCCAATCGTGATACTTTTCGGAATGGCGAAATTGGGCAAATTGTAATGCTGGCACAACTTTTGAAATGCAACTATCAAACAATTTAAATATAACAAAAATGAAAAAACTAGTATTATTTTTAACAATCATGTTTATGACTATGTCTTACGGCCAGGAAATCAAACAAATTCCACAAATCAATGTTAATGGAGAAGGAAAAGTAAAAGTAGCCCCTGATCAGGTTTGTATTTCAGCTACGGTTGAAACAAAAGGGAATAATGCTAAAGACGTCAAAAAGCAAAATGACGAAAAAATCGATGCGGTATTGAAATTCATCAAAAAAATGAATATTCCAACAGCAGATTTCAAAACGAAACAAGTAGCTCTTAATCCGGTATACGATTATGAGAAAAAGAAAACCAGCTACAATGCTACTCAGACAATAGAAATTGTATTGAAAGATTTAACTAAATACGATGAATTGATGGAAGGTTTGGTTCAGCAGGGAATTAACCGTTTGGACAAAGTTTCTTTTGAAACATCTAAATTGGTTCAGATTCAGACAGAAGCCCGAAAATTAGCGATAAAAGACGCTAAATCAAAAGCTGAGGATTATGTTTCGGTTCTTGGACAAAAAGTAGGTAAGGCTTATACAATTTCTGACAACTCGCAGGTATTTCACCCACAGCCAATGTACGCAGCAATGAAGTCAACAGCTATGGATTCAGCCGGTGCTGAAAATGAAACTTTAGCAATTGGAGAAATTGAAGTTACAGCAAACGTAACAGTTAGTTTTATTTTAGACTAAAGTTTTTTAGAAAATTCAATTTTATAAATCCCAAATTCCAAATCCGGAGTTTGGGATTTTTTCTTTTAACCGCAAGGGCGCAAGAGGTTTACGCGAAGTTCGCAAAGTTTATTATAAGCCTTGCAAACCTTGCGCTTTTTTCCTTGCGTGCGTTGCGGTTAAATCTTCACGCCTTGGTTAGTACTTTTTACCTTTCACTTTACACATTTCACTTCTCAATAACATAGTACTTTTCTTAATTGTGTTCAAACACATTCTGTTAAACTTCCAAAAACACTTATTTAGCTATAAGTAAAATAGTACATTTTTTCAGAATTTTGCCTTTTTTTGTGTTCGAACACATTTTTTTTTATTTTCATGTTGCCAATTAAATTACATTTTTTACATTCGTCTGAAATAAGCTACTTTACGTTTTTTCTAAATCTTCTTTTCAATCAAAAGTTAGTTTTAATTTTAGATTCTAACGTATTGATTTTTAAAGTTTAACTGAATAAACAGGCTTATTTATACTGTAGAAATATTGCAATATTTAATTATAGTTTTTTAATTGTTTAATCCAAAATATCAAATTATGAAAATCAGAAAAATTACATTTATTATTTTATTGTGTTTTGTGCAGGGCTTTGCCCAGACGTATGTCGCTACAACCGGAAATGATGTTACAGGAACAGGAACGGCTGCCTTACCATTCAAGACGATTGCCAAAGGAGTTCAGGTGGCTCCGTCCGGCGGAACCGTATTGGTTTTATCGGGAACGTATCCTGTTACAGGACCTATTTTTGTCGGGAAACCATTGACGATTCAAAAAAGCGGTTCGTCTGCTGTGGTTATTAATGCTTCCGGCTGGACAAGCTCAGATACTTATGTATTGGGAATTGTGAATACAAGCAGTGTGACTGTTGATGGTTTGACGATTTCGAACAAAATCGCCAACGGAAGCAAGGGAATATGGATTTTAGCCAATTCCGGCGCAACGGCTAATCTGAACAACATCACGATCAAAAACTGTATTGTCAAAAATATCGGATGGATCAGCAACAATCTTTCGTCAATTCCTGCCAATAGCGGAATTGTAGCCAACGCGATCAAAGTAGACGGAGGGAATGCCACGTACGCAATTACCAATGTTAAAATTGAAAATAACGAAGTAGCGAATTGTGCCACTGGTTGGGGAGAAGCCGTGACTGTAACCGGAAACGTAAATGGTTTCTCGGTTTCAGGAAATACGGTTTATGATATTGCCAACATCGGAATTGTTGCTGCCGGAAATTATACATCGACCGGGGCGACAAGCAATAACCAGGCAAGAAATGGTGTGATTGCTTCGAATGAAGTTTTTAATTGTATGAGTGCCGTTGCCAATAGTGCCGGAATTTATATTGATGGTGCGTTAAATTGTACGGTACAAAGAAATGAAGTGTACCGATGCGGTGTCGGAATTGCTGTGGGTGCTGAACAGAATACAGCCACAGGAAACGGTGGCCAGTCTACCGGACATATTGTAAACAATAATTCGGTTTATAATAATGTAGTGACCGGAGCTATTTTTGGCGGTGTTATCGGAAGCGGTTACACAACAAGTGTCGGGAATACTAAAATTTTCAACAATACTTTTTACAAAAACAGAACCGGAGCCGTTATCAATGGCGTTACGACTATTGCCGGTGTTGCCGTGGGGACTATTGCAGATATTTACGGCGGCGAAGTTCATCTTCAGAACAGCTCGGGAATTACCTTCAAAAATAATATTTTGTATGCTACAACGGGTAAAAAACTGCTTCTGGCTTCTTCAGGGTATACCGTATCTGGCTTTGTATCGAACTATAATTTATTTTACAGAGAAACCAATACGGATTTCACTATTGATTTAACGGGAGTAAGTTTCAACGGAAGTTCAACAACAGGCTCTTACAATCCAACGACTTTTGCGACAGCCACAGGTCTGGATGTTAATTCAGTTACAGGGTTGCCAGGATTTGTAAATGCGGCGGCTTTTAATTTTACTTTAGCCAGCGGAGCTTTCGCTACAGATAAAGGGGACCCGACTTACAATAGCACGTATTCCGGTACCTTAGATTTTGATGATGATATTCGCAAGAGAAATGGAAGAATCGATATTGGCTGTTCTGAATTGCAGACAGGATCGACCGCTAAAAAATCGGCAGCTGTGGAAGTAACCAAAGAAATCAACCCTGATTTTGCGGTTTTCCCTAATCCGGCATCCGATGTAATCACCGTTAATTTTGGAAAAGAAATCAAGACAGCAACAATTTCTGTGCTGGATTTAAACGGAAGGGTACTTCTAAAAGAAACCTATAGTGGAGTTAATACAGCAACCATTACTGTTTCTGATTTAAAGAAATCGCAACTGGTTATTCTTCAGATTAATGCTGATAATAAGTTAAGTAATACTAAAGTATACCTGAAATAATAGTAATTTCTAAGGGGCAAAAGAGATTTTTCTTTTTTGCCCCTTTTTTTGTTTTTAAAATTTCGTACCTTTTTAAAATGAAAAATTATACTGTAAATCGTATCGAAGAAAACATTCTGCAAATAAATGGATTAGCAGATAACCCGCTTTGGCAGCAGGCAGAATTACTGACTGATTTTAGTTCTCCGTGGGATAATGCAGAACCTGAAAAAATTGAATTCAGGGCCTTATGGGATCTTAAAAATATTTATTTTTCATATACTGTTCATGATACCAACATTCATATCGACAGAAAAGATGATTCGGTTGACAGCATTGGGGAATCAGACAGGGTAGAGATTTTTTTCAGAACAGATGAAACCCTAAATCCCTATTATTGTTTAGAAATTGATCCAACGCCCAGAATCATGGATTTTAAGGCATCTCCCGCCAAAAAATTTGATTTTGACTGGAACTGGCCCAAAAATGATATTGTAATTAAATCTTATATCAAAGAAGAGTATTTTGTTGTTGAGATAGCGATCAGTATTCAGTCTTTAATGAACTTTAACTTAATTAAGGGCCATACTATTGAAGCCGGACTTTTCAGGGCTAAATACAAAAAACAGCAAAATAACCTGTTTGAACCTACCTGGATTTCATGGGTAGATCCGGATACGGAAACTCCCAATTTTCATATTGCCAGCTCTTTTGGTACTTTGACTTTAGGGTAAAATTAGCTGATTTAACCGCAAAGCGCGCTAAGGTTTACGCAGGGTTCGCAAGCTTTTTTTTAATCACGCAAAGACGCAAAGTCGCAAAGTTTTTCTTTTTTAGTTTTTCTTTGCGACTTTGCGTCTTTGCGTGAAATAATTTAGCATTCTTTGCGTAAAACTTATCACGCTTCATGAGAATATTTAGCGTGCCTTGCGTAAACCTTAGCGAACCTTGCGGTTAAGCTACGTTCATTAGGTTTATAAAAAATAATCTTTAGCGTTTTCGGTATTGATAATGTCAATAGGCAGCAGCTTTTCGGCACTAATTTCTTTTTCAAAGATAAAGTGTTCAATCAAACTCGTGGTTCCTAAATATGCCTGTCTTTTTGGGTTTTGGTGAATCAAAAAGTCGATGGTTTTGTTGTTTAAATATTCCAGGTTGTTTTCCAGTAAATCATAACCCACAAGAGCAATTTTCTTTTCGGGATTTTTAGCGATAATTTTTGCCACCTGATACGCTTTGGAAGTCGTAACAAAAAGACCTTCAATAGTGGGGTTGGCTTCTAAATACTCTTTAAGCGTCGTTTTAAACTGAGGATGTTTGACCTTAAAAGTTTTAATATCAAATTTTCCTTTACCAGACTGGTCAAAATAATCCCGGAATCCTTTTTCCTTTTCCTGCATGTGAATGGCATTCTCATAATCTTCATCGATATGGACGATGGCGATAGTGCCTTTCTGAAGCAGCAATTCCAGTAATCGGGCAGCAATTCTTCCGCTTTGAAATAAATCCTGGCCCACAAAACTTTTTATAGAACTGGATTTAAGCTGGTTATTAAAAATACTCGTAATAATGCCTTTGGAATTATATGTTTCAATAGCCTCATTCGCTTCTTTATGAAAGAGGGGAACTAACAAAACAGCATCCGGAGAAGCCGCTAAAACTGCTTTATTCGTTTCTACAAAAGATACGGTGCTTGTCGCATCAAACAGGAAAATTTCAACTTTTACATTAAAAGACTTAAATTCTTTTTTGGCTTCATTAATACCGTCAATACAAGACTGCCAGTACGGATCGTTTTTAGAATCCGGCAATAAAACACATATGGAATAGATTTGTGTCTTCTTTAAACTTCGTGCCATCAAGTTGGGCTGATAATCAATCTTATCCAGCACTTCATTTACCCTGTCAAGGGCGTCCTGAGAGACTTTTCCCCTTTTATGCAAAACGCGGTCAACAGTGCCTTTAGAAACACCCGCAAGTTCTGCGATATCCTTAATCGTATAAATTTTTTCCATATAGAAACAAATATATATAAAAATCAAATATGAGAAAATATTAAATTTAATGTGTTCGAAAACATTTTTATTGTGTTCGAGCACATTTTAACACAAATTCTTTTTTTTATAGAATATTAATATATATTTTAGCCGAATATTAATCATATAGTTTATGATATTAACGTAAATATTGTCAGATTAATATTTATTTTTCGATTTATAAGAGAAGTTTTCAATATCGGATAATATTTTTTCAGGATGCTTTTTTGAAATGAATTTGAAAATAAAATCCAACCAGAAACAATTAAAAATAATAAACCATTAATATACTATTTAAATGAGCAAAAGTAAACCTACTCTCGTAATCTTGGCGGCAGGTATTGGAAGTCGATATGGAGGATTAAAACAGTTAGATACATTTACTCCTGAAGGAGATACCATTATGGATTTTTCGATATATGACGCATTGCAGGCAGGCTTTGGGAAATTTGTATTTATTATAAGTAAGAATATAGAAGAAGAATGCAAAGAAATATTTAATAAAAAACTGGAAGGGAAAGCCGAAGTAGGATATGTTTTTCAGGAAATTGACAATGTTCCGAAGCAATATCAAAATCCGGAAAGAAAAAAGCCATGGGGAACCGGACATGCCCTGCTAATGGCAAAGGATGAGGTAACCGAAAATTTTGCGATTATTAATGCCGATGATTTTTACGGAAAAGAAGCTTTTGAGATCATGGCAAAAGCCTTAACCGAAATGGACAAGGAATCCTATCATTTCAACATGATGGCTTATCTCCTGAAAAATACGGTTTCTGATCATGGTTTTGTGTCAAGAGGCGAATGTCAGGTAGATGAAAATAATTTTCTGACCGATGTTACCGAACGTACCCATATCGAAAAAATAAACGGTACACTCATGCGTAAAGATGATAACGGTGATTTTATTCCGATTGATGAAAACACAATCGTTTCTATGAATTTCTGGGGTTTTACGCCAAAATGTTTTGAATTTGGCGGTGCTCTTTTTGAAGAATTCCTGAAAGAAAACGAACACGATTTAAAAGCCGAATTTTTTATTACCTCTGTTGTAAACGAGATTTTAAAATCAGAGAATGCGTCGCTTGAAGTACTTCAGTCGAATGCAAAATGGTTTGGAGTGACCTACAAGGAAGATAAGGAAATTGTAAAAAAAGAAATCGAAAAACTGAGAGCCCAAAAATTTTATCCAACTAATCTGTGGTAATATGGAAGCGGAACATTTAAAATTTATATTCGACCAGTTTGACCACACAGAGGTTTTCAAAAATTTTGAAGAACTGGCCTCCGGTCATATCAATGATACCTATTTGGTAACGACTGATAGTCGTAAACAGTTTATTTTGCAGCGCATTAACGATGGCGTTTTTAAAGACGTTCCGGGCCTTATTGCCAATAAGGTCAGCGTAAGCAAACATTTGTTGAAGAAACTGAAACATTTATCGGAAAACGAACTAAAACGTCGTGTTTTAACTTTCATCGGCACGCGGAAAGGTGTTTTTTATTATCACGATGCGGCAGGAAATTTCTGGAATATGATGGTGTATATAGAAGGAAGCCTGACTTTTGAAACCGTTAATAATGAAGAAATTGCCTATGAAGGCGGAAAGTTATTTGGCGAATTCCTGAATCTGACAAGTGATTTTGATGCCAGAAAACTAACAGAAGTCATTCCGAACTTTCATAATATGGCGTTTCGTTATGCCCAGTTTGATATTGCCTTAAAAGAAGCTTCGGTACAACGAATCGAACAAGCCAAAACCTGCATTAACCTGGTTCACGAACTTAAAGAAGAAATGCATGTTTTGCAAAAATTAAAAGATACCGAAAAAATTAAATTAAGAGTGACGCACAATGATACCAAAATATCAAACGCACTTTTTGATGCGGACAAAAAAGGGCTTTGCGTCATCGATACCGATACGGTGATGCCCGGAATTATCCATTATGATTTTGGGGATGCCATACGAACCATTTGCAATACGGCTGCCGAAGATGAAAAAGACCTCGAACGGGTGAATTTCAACTTACAGTATTATAAAGCCTATGTGAAAGGTTTTCTGGAAAAAACAAATTCGTCCCTTTCGCTGTTAGAAATAAAATACCTGCCGCTTGGTGCCAAAACAATGGTATTTATCATGGCATTGCGCTTTCTGACAGACTTCTTAAATGACGATGTGTATTATAAAACGGAATATCCGGAACACAATCTGAATCGCTCCAAAAATCAATTTAAACTGATTGAAAGTCTTTCGGAACAATTTAAGGAGATGGAAGATTACAATCTGAATTTCATCGGATCATTAAAATAATACAAATGAAAAAATATGTCATTACCGGAGGTGCCGGTTTTATAGGAAGCCACATCGCCGAGCATTTATCCAAAGAAGGCCATCAGGTTACGATACTTGATAGCTTAAGAACGGGATTCGAACACAACCTAAACGGCCTTAATGTCGATTTTGTACAAGGAAACATCCGCGATGAAAATTTAGTAAATGAAGTGGTAAGCGGAGCAAGCGGAATTTTTCATCTGGCTGCATTGGTCAGCGTTCCGGAGTCTTTGTTGAAAATTAAAGAATGTATCGAAATCAATACCGTCGGTACCATCAATATTCTGGAGGCTGCGAGAAATAATGCAGGCTGTAAAGTGGTGTTATCGACATCAGCAGCGAATTATGGCAACAATCCGGTTTTGCCAAAGGTAGAAACGATGTTTCCCGAACCCATGACACCTTATGCAGTTACAAAACTAGACGGGGAATATTATTTGAAAATGTATCTCGACCAGTATCAGGTGCCAACAGCATCGTTGCGCTATTTTAATGTTTTTGGTCCGCGCCAGAACCCCGAATCGGCTTATGCGGCGGCAGTGCCTATTTTTATTAATAAAGCACTTCAGAACGAACCCATCACTATTTATGGCGACGGCTCGCAAACCAGAGATTTTATTTATGTGAAAGACGTCGTAAAAGCGAATATCCTTGCTTCCCAAAAAGGAACTGAAACCTACAATGTAGCACTAGGACACAGCACTTCGGTTTTAGAATTGGCCGAAAAAATCATAAAAATTACCAATTCAAAGTCGCAGCTAAAGTTTCTTGAAGAAAGACCCGGAGACATCAAACATTCGAAAGCCAATCCTGAAAAATTCAATCAATTGGGCTTCAAACCGGAATATACCATTGATAAAGCCTTAGAAGAAACCATTCTTTTTTACCATCAGGAATTGGTCCGTAAATAAGCAGCAGAAGATCACTAACCCAAAAACCAATACTATGTCAGAAATCGATATTACTTTAAAAAAAGAACAAAGCAGTACTTTGATTCCCATGGTTATTTTAACCTCCTTATTTTTTATTTTCGGATTCGTAACCTGGCTCAACGGACCGCTGATTCCATTTTTTAAATTAGCTTGTGAGTTAACCGAATCACAATCGTATTTCGTGACCTTTGCGTTTTATATTGCTTATTTCGTCATGGCAATTCCATCTTCTTTCTTAATCGAAAAAGTAGGCTACAAAAACGGAATCTCATTAGGATTACTGGTGATTGCCGTTGGAGCATTATTGTTTTATCCGGCAGCCGAAGCCCGCACTTTTGGGCTGTTCTTAATCGCCTTATTTGTAATGGGAACCGGTCTGGCCGTTTTGCAGACAGCAGCCAATCCGTATGTCGTTGTCATTGGCCCGCGCGAAAGTGCTGCCGCAAGAATCAGCGTATTGGGAATCGCCAATAAACTGGCAGGTTTTCTGGCTCCCTTACTATTGACGTCTTTGGTTTTGTCTAATATTGGAGATTATTCGGCAGATAAAATTGCCGTAATGACTTCAGTTCAAAAAGAAAGCGCGCTCGATTTACTGGCTTTGCAACTGCAGACACCTTATATGTACATGGCCGGAATTATGCTGGTTCTGGCAGTTTTGGTAAAGTTTTCCCCGCTTCCTGAAATCAATTTGGACGATGAGGGACAAGTAGCACATCTGAGTATTTTCAAACAAATAAAAGAAGCCTTCAGACATCCGCAACTGGTTTTTGGTGTGATTACGCTAATGGTGTACATTGCTGCCGAAGTTCTGGCCGGAGATTCCATTGGAGGTTTCGGAAAACAATTGGGCGTTTACGGGGACAATGGTTCTTTTTACCTAAAACTGACGTCATTTACCATGACAGCAATGGTGGTTGGTTATATTTTAGGAATTACACTTATTCCCAAATATGTTTCGCAGGTTTTTGCCTTAAAAGCATCCGGGTTTTTAGGTCTTGTTTTAGTGGCCTTAATCGTAATACTTTCTCCAAAAATAATGATTCAGTTACCTGGACTTCCGCAATTGCCCCTCATCATTATTTTGGTGGCACTTTTAGGATTGGCCAATGCGCTTTGCTGGCCGGCCATCTGGCCAATGGCACTTCAGGATTTGGGCGGGTTTACTAAAATTGGAGGTGCAATACTGATTATGGGAATCATCGGCGGTGCGGTTTTTCCTTTATTCTATGGTTTGCTGGCAGATAATATCAATACGGCAAATATAGCGGCAGGTACTGTAGCAACAGCAAAAAGCGGAAATCAACTGGCCTATTTAATATTAATACCTGCCTATCTTATGATCGTATTTTTTGCCTTCAAAGGGCATAAGTACAGGAAATGGTAGAGGGAAGTTTTTAGTCTCAGTTTTCAGTTTTGGGTTTTGGGTTTCCAGAAGTTTGCCAAAGCTTGCCTCCTGAGCGAAGTCGAAGGATCATACTAGAAAATCGACAAAGGAATTCAATTAATTTTTTTGAATAGCCGTTGGTTTTAACCAACGGATTACATTTGATCAACCTTGGCTTTAGCCGAACATGTAATTCGGCTAAAGCTAATTTGACAACCTTTTTTAAAACTCCGGCTAAAACGGGAGGCTATTCAAAAATGACAAAGTTCAGATAAACACAACATTTTATTCATCGATCTGATTTTCAGATCACCACTAAGTACTCAAATTAATATTTGTGTGCTCCGGGGCAGCTTATGCCTTTTTTTAGTTCAAAGGGCAGTTTTAAAATAAAGAAAAACACAATAAAATATAGTTCAAAATGATAAAAAGTAATATAGACAAAGCAACAGGTTTCGAAAAACGATTTGAAAATATTAATACCGTTGTTTTCGAAAATTCAAATGAAGCTTCAAAAGCAGTTGCCACAGAAATTGCAGTCTTAATTAAGGCAAAACAAAAAGAAAATAAACCTTGTATTTTAGGTCTTGCCACAGGATCTTCCCCAAAAGGATTGTATGCAGAACTGGTTCGTCTGCATAAGGAAGAAGGATTGAGTTTCAAAAACGTGATCAGTTTCAATCTGGACGAATACTATCCGATGGAACCAAATTCGATCAACAGTTATGTTCGTTTTATGAAAGAATTGTTGTTTGACCATGTCGATATTTTACCTGAAAATGCCCATGTTCCGGACGGGCTTCTAACCAAAGAACAAATTGCGGATTACTGCCATGATTACGAAGCTAAAATTGAAGCACTCGGCGGAATCGATTTGCAGATTCTGGGAATTGGAGGAAACGGACATATTGGTTTTAACGAATCCGGTTCATTACAAAACTCTAAAACACGTCTGGTAGCCTTAGATCATATTACAAGAGTTGCCGCCAGCAAGGATTTTTCAGGTTTGAGCAATACCCCCCGAACAGCGATTACACTCGGAGTAAAAAAAATCATGGAAGCCAAACAGGTGATCTTAATGGCCTGGGGAGAAGGAAAAGCGAATATCATTAAAAAATCGGTAGAGGATGAGGTGACGAACCAGATTCCGGCTTCGTTTTTACAGGAACATAACAATGCCGTTTTTGTGCTGGATAAAGAAGCTTCTTCCAAACTCACCAGAATCAACCGGCCATGGCTGGTCGAAAAAGTAATCTGGACAGACAAACTAATTCGTAAAGCCGTTTTAGGATTGGCATTAGACCTTAAAAAACCAATTCTAATGCTTACCGATGCCGATTACATTGAACACGGAATGAGTGATTTACTGGCTGATTCAGGTCCGGCATATGACATCAACATCAAAATATTCAATAAATTACAAAATACCATCACAGGCTGGCCAGGCGGAAAACCAAATGCCGATGATTCCAATCGTCCGGAAAGAGCGGAACCAACCAGAAAAAAAGTACTGATTTTCAGTCCACATCCCGATGATGACATTATTAGTATGGGAGGAACTTTTATGCGTCTGCAGGAGCAGGGACATGAAGTACATGTGGCTTACCAGACCTCTGGAAATATAGCAGTTGCTGACGATGAAGCCTTGCGTTTTGCTAGATTCGTAATTGACTACAATGAGAAATTCGGAATCAAAAGTGCCGAAGCAGAGGATATTTATCAAAAGGCAGTTGCTTTTTTAACCAACAAAAAGAACAGTGAAATTGATATTCCGGAAGTACGTTACATTAAAGGATTAATCCGAAAAGGAGAAGCAAGGGCAACGAGTCATTTTGTGGGTTTGACAGACGATCAGATTCATTTTATGGAACTGCCGTTTTACGAAACCGGAACAATCGAGAAAAAACCGATAGGCAAGGAAGATATTCAATTGACGATGGATTTAATTGAAAAAATCAAACCTCAGCAAATCTACGCGGCCGGCGATTTAGCCGATCCGCACGGAACCCATAAAGTCTGTCTGGATGCTATTTTTGAAGCTGTCAAAGCCTTAAAACCAAAACCTTTTATGAACGACTGCTGGTTATGGCTGTACCGCGGCGCCTGGCAGGAATGGGGCATTGACGAAGTCGAAATGGCAGTACCCATGAGCCCCGATCAGGTGCTGGCCAAACGCCACGGAATCTTCAAACACCAGTCACAAAAAGACGGGGTTGTTTTCCAGGGCACCGACGCCAGGGAATTCTGGCAAAGAGCCGAAGACCGAAACAGGGAAACAGCACAAGTATACCAACAAATGGGTCTGGCAAGTTACGCCGCTATGGAGGCTTTTGTCAGATGGATTTTTTAGAAGTTTCTAAGATGCTAAGTTTCTAAGGCGCTAAGCTCTTTAGCCACAGATTAAAACATTAAATAGATTTTTATATACTGCTTGATTCACACAACACAAGCCATAGCGAAATCTACACAAATTAAATTCGTGATCATTCGTGTAATTCGCGGCAAAAAATCACTCTAATCCCTTAATCTGTGGCAAAATACACACAACTTACTTTAATCAAGAAGCTTTGCGTTTTAGTTTTTAGTCTCAGTCTCGGTTTAAGCGACTGTTAAGTGCAAAACGGGAAGTTATTCTACGATAGAGAGTTTGCCACGAATTACACGAATTCACACAAATTATTCGTGATCATTCGTGCAATTCGCGGCAAAAAATCATTCTAATCCTTTAATCTGTGGCAAAAAAAATCACAACTTTAATCACAAAGCTTTGCAACCCTTGCTACTCAAACTTCAGCACAAAACCTTTGCGGACTTTGCGGTTGAATTAAGCACAAAGCTTTGCGATCCTTGCCACTCAAACTTCAGCATAAAAAACCTTGCGAACTTTGCGGTTAAATTTTTAAGCATAAATAATAATCAACATAAAAATGGCTTTAATAAAATCAATTTCAGGAATACGTGGCACAATCGGCGGAGTTGTAAATGAAAACTTAACGCCCGTGAACGCCGTCAAATTCGCTGCTGCCTACGGCATGTGGCTAAAAGGGCAAAATCAAAAAAAAGAATTAAGTATCGTTTTAGGGCGGGATGCGCGGATTTCGGGAGAAATGATCAGCAATCTGGTTGCCAATACGCTGACAGGTTTAGGAATTAATGTCACAGATATTGGCCTGTCGACCACACCAACGGTTGAGGTTGCCGTGACCTTAGATCAGGCAGATGGCGGAATCATCATCACCGCAAGCCACAATCCAAAAGAATGGAATGCCTTAAAATTACTGAACGAAAAAGGCGAATTTCTGAATGCTGCTGAAGGAGAAAAAATCCTGAAAATAGCGGAAGAAGAAACTTTTGTCTTTTCAGAAGTAGACGATCTCGGGAAATACGAAAAGAAAGAAGGTTATATAAAACGACACATTGAAGAAGTCTTAAAATTAGAGGTAGTAGAGGTTGACGCAATTAAAAAAGCAAATTTCAAAGTAGTGGTAGACGCGGTAAATTCAACAGGCGGAATTGCGATTCCGGCTTTGCTGGAGCAACTAGGTGTAGCCTGTGTCAAATTGTACTGCGAGCCCAACGGTCATTTTCCGCACAATCCCGAACCTCTGAAAGAACATCTTACCGATATTTCGGAATTGGTGGTAAAAGAAAAAGCCGATTTTGGAATTGTGGTAGATCCTGATGTGGACCGGTTGGCCATTATTTGCGAAGACGGGTCTATGTTTGGCGAGGAATATACGCTGGTAGCCTGCGCTGATTACGTTTTAGGAAGAACCAAAGGCAATACGGTTTCCAATTTATCTTCTTCAAGGGCGTTACGCGACATCACTTTAAAACATGGCGGAAAGTATCAGGCCAGTGCCGTGGGAGAAGTTAATGTCGTGGAATTAATGAAAGCTTCTGATGCCATTATCGGAGGAGAAGGAAACGGAGGAATTATTTATCCCGAATCCCACTATGGCAGAGATTCGCTGGTAGGTGTTGCTTTGTTTTTATCACATTTGGCGCAGCTTAAAATTTCGTGTAAAACACTTCGTGAAAGTTATCCGGATTATTATATGAGCAAAAGCAAAATTGAACTGACCCCGCAAATTAATGTGGATGAAATCCTGGAAAAAATAGCGCAGAAATTCAGTACCGAAAAGCCAAATTGCATCGACGGAATCAAAATTGATTTCGAGACGGAATGGGTGCATCTGAGAAAATCAAATACGGAACCCATTATCCGAATTTACACCGAGAGCATTTCACAAAAAAAAGCAGACGAATTAGCTCAAAAATTCATTGCTGAAATCGAAGAGTTACTATAATTGTTATGGCACTAAATTTCCTTTTTTAAAATTAGGATTATCATTTCAAAATTCAATTAAATGCCTGATTTAGATATAGAAATGTTAATTTCTATTGCGTTTTTTAATTAAATGAATTTCAAATTAAAAGACATATTTTTTAAAGTAAAATTAATTTTTTCTGGTAATTATTTAAATTCCTTCATGGTGAAATTTAAAAATAAGTAGGAATTTAATAATACTTTTTCTAAAAAATGTGTTCGAAAACACTTTTTTTATGTGCACGAACACATTTTCTCGATTTTACCATTGTTTATTAAAAAATATTATTTAGTTTAGCCAATAATAAGTTAAAAAAGAACTTTTTTTTCCTCTTTTCGAAAGTTGAATTTGACTTTAAATACTAAATAAAAAAGAACAGAAAATTTTAGAAATATATCATCTCGGAAGGAGTCAGAGAACTGATAATTGAGAAGAAAGAAAACGCACAATAAAGAATAGATTAAAAAAAAATAACCAAACGAAAACAAGACAAAAAACAAAAACCGAAAAAATTATGAAACCAAAAGAAACATAACCTGAACCTCTTCGCTTTGTGTCTGCTAAAATTCCTAACCAAATTTTTTTACCCACACAAAGTATGCTTTTCACATTAACCATTAAACTAACCAGAATAATATGAAAAAAAGTAACAAGTTACTGTACGGTAACTATCAGGAATTAAAATTTAATTTAAAAGCAATAATTACAGTTTTAGTTCTGATAGTCACTGTTGTTAAAGTAAATGCTGCATCGTCCACGGATAGCAGTAAAAAATCAGAAATTACAAATAAAAAATCAGAAGCCGATATTACCATTAAAGGTGTTGTTCTCGATGAGTTGGGACAGCCAATGATTGGAGTAACGATTGTCCCGAAAGGATCACCAAGAGGCACAACAACTGATTTTGACGGAACATTTACAATCATCGTTCCTTCCAATACAGAAGCTTTAGTATTTTCTTATGTAGGCTATGAGAACAAAGAAGTTTTGATCGCCAACCAGACGAATATCAAAGTTTCTATGGCACCTTCATCAAAAACCTTAAATGAGGTTGTTATTGTCGGATACGGAACCCAGAAAAAGAAAAATGTATTAGGAGCAATGTCTTCCGTAAAAGGAGAATCACTGATTTTATCTTCGGCACCTTCTGTTTTAACGGCACTTCAGGGAAAAGTAGCCGGTTTGCAGATCATGCAGAACAGTGCACAGCCAGGAGGTGGATTTAATATTCAGATTCGTGGTGCAGGTTCTATTAATGCCAGTAATGATCCTTTGGTTGTTATTGACGGATTTCCGGTAACAAATTTACAGCAGCCCGGAACAGGAAACCGTTACGACGGGGGTACACAGAGTATTCTAAATTCATTTAACCCAAATGATATTGAATCGATTGAGGTTTTAAAAGATGCCAGTGCTTCTGCCATATACGGTGCAAGAGCCGCAAACGGAGTCATTATGATTACGACTAAAAAAGGAAAAGAAGGCGATGTAAGAGTCGATTATTCCGGTTCTTATTCCTTCCAGAAATACAACGATAGCTATGACGTTTTAAACTTACAGGAATGGATGCAGCTGCGAAACGATGCTTCCAAAGAAAACTGGGAGTTTATCAACAGGGTATATCCGTATTCATCCAAAACTCTGGAGGAAGCAAATGCGGCTCCGGTAAACGGAATTCCTTACAAAAGAGTGTATTCTGACGAGCAGATCAGAAATGCTGGAGCGGGTACAGACTGGTTGTCACTGGTTACAAGAGACGGAATGGTGAAACAGCATAATTTATCCTTACGAGGCGGAACCAAATCTACCAAATACTTTTTATCAGGAAATTTATTCGATCAGGAAGGTATTGTAAAAAACTCCGGATTAAAAAGAAGCACGGTTCATTTTAGTATCGATCAGAAACTAACGGACTATATTAATTTTGGTATGAACATGACCAAAAGCCGTATTAAAAACCAAAATTCACAATTAGGAGGAGATCAGTTCGAAAATTCCGGAATTATCAGGTCAGCGATTCAGCAGGGACCAAACATTGTGGCGATTGATGAGCTTGGCAATTATCCAATTAATCCGGATAATGCTTTAGAACCAAACCCTTATTCCTTATTAACTATTTCTGACGAAGGTGTGATTGACAGAACCATGACCAATTTTTATGCGGAGATAAAACCGTTGAAAGGTCTTACAGCCAGATTTCAGGCCGGTTTTGATCAGGGAAATACCAGCAGAAATACCTATTTACCAAGAACGACCTTATACGGTGCATTGGAAAACGGTAAAGCATCTATCAATTCACAAAAGAAAGATGATGATTTACTGGATATCATCTTAACCTACAATACAAAAATAGGGGACAACAATTCCTTTACTTTTATGGCGGGTTATTCTCAATCTACCTTTAGAAATGAAAGAAGCACATTAGGAAACAGTAATTTTATTACCGATTCTTTTTTATGGAACAATATGAATGCAGGAGCGGGAACAAAATTAACGACATCCTCTAAAAACGAAGATAGTTATCGCTCGTATTTTTCAAGAATCAACTATTCGTATAAAGACAAATACCTGTTGACGTCTACGATACGTCGTGATGGGGTAAGTTTTTTTGCTGCCAATAAAAAATACGCTTTGTTTCCTTCTATTTCAGTAGGATGGGATGCTGCGCAGGAGTCTTTTATGACTCGAATCTCAGATTATGTTTCACAGCTTAAATTTAGATTTGGTTACGGGTCGGTTGGAAATTCTGCCGGACTTTCTAAAGGTGCCTTTTATGCGCAGCCGGCTTATCTAAATGCCGATGAATCTATCTGGACCGGAGTATTTGCAAGCCGTTTGGAAAATCCTGATTTGAAATGGGAAACCACGACAGAAAAGAATTTTGGTGTTGATTTCGAATTATTAAACCAAAGAATTTCAGGTTCGGTAGAGGTATATGACAGGGTAATCTCAGATCTGTTGATGGAAAAACCAATCAATAGCTACCATGAAATAAATACGGTTTGGGCTAACATTGGAAGTACACAAACCAAAGGGGTTGAGGTTACCATAAGTACCGTAAATGTCCGTACCCCTGATTTTAAATGGAATACAACTTTTACCTACTCCCAATTTAAAACCAACTGGAAAGAAAGAGCGCCGGACTGGAAACCATCGGTTTACATGAGTTATAACGATCCGTTACGTGCACAATACAGTCAGTTATCTGACGGAATCATGCAGATTGGCGAAGTAGTGCCGGCGCAGCCTGATTTATTTCCGGGACAAATCAAAATCAAAGATATCAATGGTTTTGTAAGAGACGGAGCCGGAAATCCGGTAACAGATGCCAACGGTGTATTTTTAAGAACCGGTGAAGCGGATGGAAGAATTGACGAAGCCGATACGGTTTTACTGGGCTCGGCAGATCCTGATTTTTCAGCAGGTTTAAGCAACACGATTACCTGGAGAGACTTTCAGCTGAATTTTGTTTTCAATGGAATGTTCGGTAGAAAAATAGTAGACCAGACCGATTTTGCCTACGGTGTAACCGCAGTAGGAGTAGCGCAAAACGGAAGAAATGCGCTTCGCAGCGTATATGACAGATGGACACCTGATAATCCGACCAATACACGCCCAGCGTCACATTTTGGATACACACAATACGGTTCAGGAGATTTCTTCCTGCAGGACGCTTCCTTTGTTCGTCTGCAAAGCGTATCATTAAGTTATAATCTTCCAAAAAGATGGTTTGGAAAATACATGCAGGGGGCAGCTGTCAGAGTAGACGGGCAAAACCTTTTCATCATTACCAAATATGATGGTATAGATCCTGAAACAGATGGTTATGCAGCAGCATATCCAAATGTAAAAACATACACAGTAGGAATTGATCTTAAGTTTTAATAAAAAAGAGATGAAAAATTTAAAAAATTATACAATAGTTTTACTATTACTGGTTTTCTCAGGATGTAGCGAAGATATAGAGTCTGTTAATTACGATGAGATTAACCCAAGTATTTTCCCCAGTTCAGAAGCAGATATTCAGGCTATAGTAGCGTCAGCATATTATCCGCTCAGAGGATCTTACGGAAACGGAATTCATTCGACTTCAGAAAACGGACTTATGTTTATACTCGATGCCACAACCGAAATCCTACAGGGACCTTACGGTGTACAGCAGGAAGCCTCTTTGCACAGTTACAAAGCCAGTTCTACCGCTTTTACCCGATTTTATGATGTGTTCTACAACAAGATCAGCAGCATGACTTTGAGTATTGACAGAATCGAGAACTCAAAAGTAAACGAGCTGATTAAAAAACAGGCCATAGCCGAAATCAGATGCGCCAGAGGATTGTTGGCCTATGAACTTTTTGATTTGTACGGACCGCTTGTGGTGGCACCGCTTGAAGTACTTAAAAATCCATTGAAAGAAGAGCCTTTGGCAAGATTGTCAAATGCCGAAATGGTAAATTTTATTGAAAATGATTTAAAAGCGGCCGCTGAAAATTTAAAATCTCCTGCCGAAACACCTTACGGAAGATTAAGCAGCGGAATGGCAAGAATGGTGCTGGTACGTTTGTACTTACACGAAAAAAGATGGGCTGAGGTAGAAGCTCAAACCAATGCGATCATTGGTATGAATTACTACGGATTAGAAGACGATTATGTGGGGCTTTGGGATGTGAAAGCACCGGTAGAAAGCAGGGAAGTAATCTGGGCAGTTCCGGCAGATTATGCAGGAACCAGCGAAAACCAATGGCAGTTGATGTGTTTGCCGGCTAATTTTCCCGGAAGAGGAGGTTACGGTACCATTCAGAGTTCCTGGAAATTTTACGATTCTTTTGAAGCAACAGATATTCGAAAAAATGCACTTATTGCCGAATATACAGGTACAGATGGTGTTACATACAACAGGGCAAATCCTGCCAATTATATGCAGTTGGGACCAATTCCGTTAAAAATTGATCCGGATGCAGCGCGAACAACCGCTTTAACAACAGTAGACATTATCGTATACCGTTATCCGGATGTGCTGTTATCTAAAGCAGAAGCACTGGTAAATAAAACCGGAACGCCTACACAGGAAGCCATAGATTTGGTCAATGTGGTACGAAAAAGAGCCAAGATCAGCGAATTGCAATTGGTAAATTATGCTACGATAGATAAGTTTAACGATATGATCCTGTTGGAAAGATCTCATGAATACTGGTGTGAAAACGGGCAATACCGTTCCGATTTGATCAGACACGGGAAATTTACAGAACATGCCAAAGCCTTAAACGGAGCAGCAAGCCAAAGTGAACCTTACAAAGCATTGTTCCCTTTTTCATTAGCCAGAATAAGTGAAGGTAAAGGTAAATTTATACAGAACACCGGATATATAAACTAAGACGGTCATCACGCTTTGTGAATAAAATAAAGTAATCAGATAATTTAATTCTATAAAAATGAAACATTTACTAATCGTAATTGCTCTTTTCTTAAATATTGCCTCGGGCTGTCAGAGTGATGGAGGCGGCAATACGGAAGAACAAGCCGTAAGCGGAACTGAAAAGGTTACCTATACAGTTTCTAATGAAGTGTTTACAAATCCGGAACGCGGGTTCATGCACACGTGGCAGGTAAACGCCGAAGGAGCAGCCATAACAGCGGCATCTTTAAACAATCTTAAAAAAGAAAATGTAAGCCTGATTCTGCGTTTGTATTATCTGGAGAAA
This sequence comes from Flavobacterium cupreum, assembly GCF_003996965.1. GTDB lineage: Bacteria > Bacteroidota > Bacteroidia > Flavobacteriales > Flavobacteriaceae > Flavobacterium > Flavobacterium cupreum. The sequence continues at coordinate 313,046 of NZ_QWDM01000007.1, forward strand.
TTTAAAACCACTCCGCTAAGCCAGGCACAATTAGATCTTATCAAAACCGATTTTACCCGTTTGAGGGAATCGGGTTTAAAATGTGTGCTGCGTTTTGCCTACACTGATGCGCAGGATGGTACAGATGCTTCGGTTGCCGTTATTTCTGGACATTTGGATCAGTTAAAACCAATTCTGGAAGAGAATAAAGATGTGATTGCCTTTGTTCAGGCTGGTTTTGTCGGAGCCTGGGGAGAATGGTATTATACCACGAACCAGCTGACTACGCCGGCGAATAAAAAGATAATCCTCGATAAACTGTTGGAGACTTTTCCAAAAGAAGTAAAAATCCAGGTACGGACTCCAAAAATCAAACAGGACTTCGTGGCCACTACAACCGCTATGGATGCGACAGTTGGTTACGGAACCACCAATACGGCCCGTTTAGGTTTTCATAACGATTGTTTTATGGCAAGTGTAGACGATTATGGTACGTATGTTAATGTTACGGCAGAGAAAACCTACATCAGTAATGAAGCCCTTTTTGTCCCAACAGGAGGTGAAACCTGTCCGCCAACCGACGTTCCGGTAGCGAGCTGCAGTATTGCTGAAAAAGAAATGACCATGTTAAAATGGACGTATTTAAATCTTGATTATTACGGTCCCGTTTTGCAGGAATGGAGAAACAACAACTGTTTTACCGATTTCGAAAGAAAGCTGGGTTACAGACTTGCCCTGGCGTCATCGAGCATCAAAAAAGAAGCAGCCTTAAACGGAACTTTAGAGTTTAATGCACTGTTTAACAATTCAGGTTTTGCCCCGGTTTACAATTCAAAAAATACATTCTTAATCCTGAGAGCCACTTCCGGCGGTACGGTCTATAAGAAAAAACTAAACTTTGATGTTCGAAAAGTGGCGCCAAGAGTGACTTTCGACCTGAAAGAATCGGTATCCTTATCCGGAATTCCGGCGGGAACTTACGAACTGCTTTTAAAGATTGAGGACAACTCTTCAAAACTGGCAGACAGACCGGATTATTCGGTTCGCCTGGCGAATACAGGAGTATGGGAAGCTTCAACAGGTTTCAATAAATTATCACAAACGGTTATCATTAAATAGTTATTAAAAACATTTAAATTAAAAAACCATGAAAAAAATAAAACTAACCCAATACATCACAATGCTCGCTGCATTGTTACTACTGGCAGCGTGTTCCAGTGATAATGCATCGTCCGATTCGGCATCAAAACCCGTAGCAGATTTTTCATTTACGAACGACGGGAGCACTTTTACCTTTACCAACCTTTCTACAAATGGTACCAAATACAGATGGGATTTTGGAGATCTTTATTATACATCAGGAGAAAAAGATCCGGTGTACACCTATAAAATTGGAGGTGAAATAAGGGTTTCGCTAACCGTTACAAACGAAGCCGGAGAAGAATCATTTATTACAAAAGTTATCACTGCACCGAGAATTATAATCATCGACATTAAAATCGACGGAAAATTTAAAGACTGGGATGATGTGGCCGTAACAGATCAGAATGCCTCCGGAAACGGCTCTATCCAAAAAATTAAAATCTGGGCAGGTGGTCCAAATGTGAATGTGTATTTAGAAGGAAACAAAAAAATGCTGATGGAATTGGTTGATATGTTTATCAATACCGACGGCAATACGCAAACAGGATTTTTACATGGTTCATGGCCGGGAGGTTCCGGAGCAGAATTTTTATTTGAAGGTCCGGTAGTAACCAACGGCTGGGGTGCATTCTACAATCACACCGATCCGAACGGAGGATGGGGCTGGAGTGCCATTGCAGGTTCCGGTGCCAATTTAACGGCATCTTCTCTGGTAAGCCTTTCCGATACTACGAATGCAATTGAATTTAGTATTCCAAAATCACAATTAGGAACTTTAGGAAGTTCAATAGGTATTGCAATTACCGAAATGACCTCAGGATGGGCAGCAGTTGCCAACTTCCCGGAAGGACCTAAATTTTCAACATTAGAACTTTAGTTTGTCATCGATAGCCGGTCAAATGTGCCATTAGAAGAAGGGTTTTTTGAAGATTTAATTTTTGAATCTAATGGCATATGCTATCGAGTAAAAATAATTTTAAAAGTAATCCCTGATGTTTTGCTATTGGGGATTGCTTTATAAAAAGCCAGTTATACAGCAATTAAGATATAGCATGAATAAAACCATACCCCATAACCGACTGATGTCTGTAGATGTGCTGCGTGGATTTGATCTTTTGATGATCATCGTGGCAGACCGTTTTTTTTACAACCTAAATACAGCGGCCAAAACTAATTTCACAAAGAACCTGGCAGACCAGTTTGAGCATCCGGAATGGATCGGTTTTCATTTATACGATGTTATTATGCCGCTGTTTCTGTTTGTGGTCGGTGTTGTTATTCCGTTTTCATTGGGAAAAAGAAACACGGAATCCGGATCGGACAGCAGATTGTACCGCCATATTTTAAGGCGATTTGTGATTCTGTTTATTTTAGGGTGGATTGTTCAGGGTAATTTATTATTTCTGGATCTTTCCAAATTTCAAATATTCAGCAATACACTTCAGGCCATTGCGGTCGGGTATTTACTTTCGTGCATTGCGTATCTGAATTTATCCAAAAAAGGAAGGTATGTCTTCTTTATCAGCTGTCTGGTTTTATATGCGCTATTATTGTCAATTCCAAGCTTTTTCGGGCACGCTTTTGAATTACTGCCCAATAAAAACCTTCCTATTTATATTGATCAGCAGGTGTTCGGTCGTTTTTACGATCAGACCCAATATTCATGGTTATTAACGGGTTTGGGATTTACGGCCACCACCATGTCAGGATTGTTTGCAGGCGAATTGCTTTTGTCTTCGTTGTCAAGGCAAAAAATAGCCGGATATCTTTTTATGATCGGTATCGCGGGAATCGCGCTGTCCTTAATCATAGGGATATGGCATCCCATTATTAAAAAAATATGGACGAGTTCCTTTGTTATATTTTCCTCCGGAATAAGTTTTGTTTTGCTGGCTTTATTCTACTGGCTTGTTGATGTAAAAGGCTATACAAAATGGGCCTATCCGTTTCGGGTTATTGGCCTTAATGCCATCGCCGCTTATGTGGGTTCGCATGTTTTAAATTTTTCCCTGATAGCCAAACAGGTTTTTTACGGCTTCGAACAATTCACAGGAGCTTATTACGATGCATTTTGCGATTTGGCAGGTTTTGGAATCCTTTATTTCATACTTTGGTACATGCATAAAAATAAGACCTACATAAAAGTATAAGCAAACAAATAATAACGAGTAACTCACCTCAATATAGTATCAAAAAAACAAAAAAAATGAAAAGTTCAAGTTTAAAAATTTTATTGATAGCCTTTTTACTATTGAAAATTGGCGATGTATCTGCACAACTCATCAAAACAAAAGCACCCAAAAGAGACAAAGGCCAGACCGATGTGTTGCGTTTGGCTACGCCGGCAATTCCTGTTGTTCACGTAGCTGTTGTTGGTTTAGGAATGCGTGGCACAGGAGCTGTCGAGCGTATTACCCATATTCCGGGAGTAGAAATTGTGGCACTTTGCGATATGGTTGAAGCAAGGGCAAATGCAGCCAACGACACTTTGGTAAAACACGGAAAGCCAAAAGCAGAAGTGTTTTTCGGAGAAGATTCATGGAAAAAAGTAACCGCACTTAAAAACGTGGATCTGGTCTATATTGTAACCGATTGGAAACATCATGCCGGCATTGCCGTTCAGGCCATGAAAGACGGTAAACATGTAGCGGTAGAAGTACCGGGCGCTTTAACCATGAAAGAAATATGGGACATCATCGATACTTCAGAAAAAACACGTAAGCATTGTATGATGCTTGAAAATTGTGTCTATGATTTCTTTGAACTGACCACCTTAAATATGGCACAGCAAGGTTTGTTCGGAGAGATTCTTCATGCGGAAGGTTCATACATTCACGGTTTACAGCCGTACTGGAATGAATACTGGAACAACTGGCGTATGGATTACAACCGCAAACACAGAGGCGATGTTTACCCGACACACGGAATGGGACCGGCCTGTCTGGCGCTAAATATTCACAGAGGGGATAAAATGAATTTTCTGGTTTCGATGGATACCAAAGCAGTGGGAAATCCTGCGTTCATCAAAGAAAAAACAGGGGAAGTGGTAACCGATTTCAGAAACGGGGATCACACCATGACCATGATTCGTACCGAAAAAGGAAAAACAATCCAGATTCAGCATGATGTGACCAGTCCGAGACCGTACAGCAGAATGTATCAGTTATCAGGAACGAAAGGATTTGCCAATAAATATCCGGTTGAAGGCTATGCTATCGATGCAAAGGAAGCAGGAGGGGAGATTTCTAAAAATTACCAAAATCTGAATGCAGAAGAATTTGTATCGGAAGATGTCAAAAAGATATTAATGGAAAAATACAAAAATCCAATTGTGAAAGATATCGAAGAAATGGCCAAAAAAGTAGGAGGCCACGGCGGAATGGATTTTATAATGGATTACCGTATGTTTCACTGTCTGCAGCAGGGACTTCCTTTAGATATGGATGTGTATGATCTGGCCGAATGGTCTTGTCTGAGCCCGTTGACCGAAATTTCGCTGGACCATAATTCAGCCCCGGTTGAAATTCCGGACTTCACTCGTGGAGGCTGGCAAAAATTGAATACGGTTGAGTTTTCAAAATAAGAAAACGTAGTAATTGAATAATTTGGTTTTTATTTGTAGTTAGATTTAAAGCTTCTGTTGGTAACAGAAGCTTTTTGTATGATATTATAGTGTATTTTTGATATTTCATTTTAGAGCTGAGGTTCAGCATTTATAGTTGGAATGATATGCAGCGGCACATATCATTGTGATTTTTTGGAGTTGCCTGAATTTAATTTTAATCCTTTTAATTCGTATGAAATGCTAAAGAAAATCGTTCTGTTATCTGGTTTGTTTTTATTGTTTGGTTATCAGTATGAACCGGACACCAACTTTGTAATTGATATGAAACAGGTCACTAACGATACCTTAAATCTCAATTTTTCGTATGTAAGCACCGAACTGATTTCATTAGACAGAACGCCTATTTTTAAAGAAAAAGTAATAAAAAATTATATTGGGGTTCCCGCGCATGATTCCATACAATATTATGGTAATTTTCAGGAAACACTCCAATTTTTCTACGATTTATATAAGGCAAAGGAATATGATAAAAAAGATTTTCTGGAATTAGTAAACAAAATTCATTTAGATACATTGCGATTCTCGAATAAACCTGTAAAACAAGGATTTATTTCGATTGTTGGATTTTACAAAAACAGACAATTTATAATGGCAGATTTCAATAGAAATCAGGATTTTAGTGATGATATTAAATATGAATTTGACATCAATTTCAGAAATAAATCGATTGCAGAGAACTTAGAAAGTATCAATAAATTACCTAAAAGTGACTACTATTATGAATCCCATTCCAAAGGAAGGATTCAGACGTACAAAAGAAAAATTGTCTTATTTCCTTGTGCCAACAGCTATGACCGCAAAATAATAATAACTGATAAGGAAGCAAAATATCTTTCCGGTTTTAGATTTAAGGATTATTGGCAGGGCGAACAAATTTTAAACCAGACCGTTTACGATTTTTCTTATCAGGCACTTGATAATACATTTGGCGCGATCTACATTAAGCCAAAAAACGTTTCCTTCAGAAAAGATGAAATTTTTAATTCGCAATTCATGCACTTCACAGAAGATACTATTGCGCTTGGTGACGGTTATTACAAAATAGACAGCATCAACAGAAAGATATCTAAATTATATCTTAGAAAAATAAAGAGCAAAGAAGAAAAATACGGTCAATGGGTCGGGAAGTATTTTGAAAACAGGATCATTGAAGATTTGGATAACGGAACTTTTAGTACCGATGTCGTCATTAAAGAAAAGAAGTATACCCTAATTGATTTTTGGGGCACCTGGTGTGGACCTTGTCTGGATATGACTCCGCGTTTAGTGGCCCTGCACAATAAATATCCTGAAAAATTGAGTATCATTAGTATCGCCAACGATCAGGATAAAAATGTGGTGAAACAATATGCTAAGAAAAGTAAAATGAACTGGACACATGGCTTTGTGGATGGCAGAAAGAACAACAGAATTTATACGGACCTGGCCTTGCAGAGATATCCAACATTTATTTTAGTGGATTCAGAAGGGAAAATTTTATTGAGAGGCGGTCAGGAAGAATTTAATAAAATTGAACATCTGATAAAGTAAGATATAAATAACAATACAAAACAAAAAATCCACTTTTAGTAAAGTGGATTTTTGATTCGATATACGGAAATTATTATGTAATGAACCGTGAGTCTTTTATTTTTTTCCTGCGGTTACATCGATACCAATCTCGATATCCTTACTGATCATCCATTCTGCCGGATCAGCTTCAGAAGCACCAAACTTAATATCCCAGTCGGTACGGTTAACCGTAAATTTAGCCTTTAGCGTGGCGGTGCCGTCTGCTACAGTAACATTTGCAGGGAAAGTAACATTCACTACTTTACCTTTAAGAGTAAGGTTACCGCTTACCGTTTTATTAGCACCTTCTACAGCATCTTTTGCAGGAGTAGCTAAGTTTGTAACGCTTGTAATTTTAAAGTCAGCTGTTGGATTTTTCGTCACGTCAAAAAAGTCAGCGTTTTTTAAGTGTGCTTCCAGTTCTGAATATTTTTTATCTTTTTCAGTAACCGATGCGGGATCCACTTTAATAGACGTCATATCAATTACAAAATCGCCTGCTGTCAGTTCATTGGCTTCCACAGAAACTTCACCTGATTTAATGGCAAGTGTTCCCCAGCGAGGTGCAAAACCTCCTTTGTGAAAGGCTTTCCAGTCTACTTTTGATGTTTCCAGGTTTACGGCCAGTACTTCTCCTTTTTTTTCGGCAACCTTTTGTTCTTCGCCTGTTGTGGTTTCGTCAGCGGTTTTTTTACCACATGCCGTTAAAAATAAAGTAACAGCGAACAAGGTTAATACACTCGTTTTTTTCATTTGTTTACGTTTAAAGATTTGTTAATGACTGCGTCTTTATTTAATACAAAGTTCAGGGATTAAAGAAAGACAGGTTATAGTAATCGGAAATTTAGTGATAATTTCAGAATTATCACCGAACGTAAATAGATAAATTTTCAAAACCGGATACCCGGATCGCTTTTTACTCAGGCATTAGTCCGGATCCCCTAGGGAAAATCAGGAAAAAATAGTGCCGGCCCGAAATTTTTATGCTCCCCAGCAGGAATAATAATTATTTCTAACAATTAGATGCCTGATTATCAGTATTTTTTTTATAATTCACAAATTTGTCTTTTTAGTAAATCTTTTCTCATTTTACTATTTTTAAAACCCTATATTTGTTAGTAAAATTACAAAATCAGAACAAATGCAAAATAACTTTTTAGGAGGCTTAAAAGAGCACGAAAATAGATTACTAACAGTATGGTCACAACTTCTTATCGAAAGCGGATCTGATGATGGTGCAGTTGAAGAAGAAGAATCTAAGGAATTTGCTTCCCTCTTTTTAAGTGCACTGGCAACATTAAACGGCAGATTTCAGGATTCTCAGGAATTTGAAAAGGTAGAAGATCTTATTGTCGGAATTTCGACTTCAAGAGGAAAACGCGGTTTTTCACCAAGGGAAAACGCACAATACCTTACGACTTTCAAACAGGCATCGTCGCAAATTCTTTCGGAACTGATCACAGATTCTGAAAATTTGTATCAGGCTAATTTAGAGCTGAATGCCATAATAGATAATATGACTATTATGACTTTCGAAGCTTTCATGAGAGGAAGAGAAGATATTATATCAAGACAGGTAGATGAAATTAGCGAAATCTCGACTCCGGTGATCACCGTGTGGGAGGGTATCGTTGCATTGCCAATTATCGGGACACTTGATAGTTCCAGAACACAGATTGTAATGGAGAACCTGCTTCAGCAGATTGTTGATACGGGAAGTTCAATTGCGATTCTCGATATTTCGGGTGTTCCTGCAGTAGACTCGCTTGTGGCGCAGCATCTTATAAAAACGGTTAGTGCAACACGTTTAATGGGGGCTGAATGTATCATTAGCGGTATTCGTCCGGAAATTGCACAGACAGTAGTGCACTTAGGAATAGATCTTACCGGTATTATTACGAAAGCATCCCTGGCAAGTGCACTTAAAACTGCATTTGATATGTTGCAGCTTACTGTTGTTAAAAGAAAATTAGTTTAAGATTTTAAATAATGATATGGAGAGAATTCCTATACTAAAAATGGGCGATTTTCTGCTTGTTACCATACAAGTAGATTTGTACGACCAACTGGCAGAAAATCTTGAATCGGATTTAATTAACACCATAAGTAAACATAGTTCCAAAGGTGTTTTAATTGATATATCGGCGGTTTCTATAATCGATTCTTTCATGGGGCGGATTTTAGGAAATATTGCGGTCATGTCAAAAATAATGGATGCGCAAACCGTCGTTGTAGGAATGCAGCCGGCTGTAGCGATTACACTTGTTGAACTTGGATTGTCCCTAAACGGAGTTATAAGTGCCCTGAATGTTGAAAAAGGCATGGATCTACTGCGCTCAAAAATGCATACTAGCGATAATGAAGAGCAGGATTATGACGACGATAACGAATAGTAAAGAAGAAGCCTTAATTATAAGAGAACAAGATGTGGTGCCTTTACGCAACCGTGTAAAAGAGTATGGTGTAAAAATTGGCATGAGCATCCTGAACCAGACCAAATTAATTACGGCTACCAGCGAACTTGTTCGTAATCTGCTTAAATACGGCGGAGGCGGAAAAGTCATCATTGAATCGGTTAGTAATGGCCGTGACAATGGTGTACGGGTCACTTTTATCGATAATGGTCCCGGAATAGCCGATTTGTCATTGGCTATGAAAGACGGGTACAGCACCGGGAAAAGCTTAGGTTTAGGACTACCCGGTACCAAAAGACTCGTCAATGAATTTGATATCAAAACAGAACTGGGTAACGGTACCACCGTTACTATAACAAAATGGAAAAATGGATAATACGTTTTCCAGTTATAAAATTGACGATCGCAGCCTGATTGCTTTTATAAAGAGAGAAATACATAACCTTGCACTTCACATAGGATTTACACCCCACCGCGCTGCTGAAACTGACATCATAGTTGCAGAATTAACCTCCAATCTCATTAAATATGCGAAGGGAGGAGAACTCCTGTACAGAGCGAACCTGGAAGAAAAACATAATGTAATCGAAATATACTGCCTGGATAAAGGTGTTGGGTTCGAAAATCTTGCCAAAATAATGAATGACGGCTATTCGTCATCCAATACACTGGGACACGGATTGGGCTCTATCAAAAGACTGAGTACTGATTTTCAGATTTATTCCATGAAAAACTGGGGATGTGTGCAGTACATCAAAATTGCCGAAAGATCTGATTTGCCTTTGCCTCCTTTACAAAACGGTTTAAATTATGCCGCAATTGCGGTCAACTACCCGGGAGAAAAGTTCTGTGGCGACGGCTATCATATTAAGTCATCCAAAAAAGGTTTCCAAATATTTTTAGGGGACGGTTTAGGGCATGGTGAAAATGCAAATGAAGCCGTACAATTAGCCATTAAAGCCTTTAAGCAGTCCATAGAAACAGAACCTTCTGAAATTCTAAGGGATATCCATACAGCAGTAAAAAAGAGCAGGGGGCTTGTGGGAACGATCGCCACTGTTGATTATAAATCAGATGTATGGAGTATATGCGGAATTGGCAATATCAGTACCCGTATTTATGACGGACTGGAAAATAAAACCTATACACCTTACAACGGAATTATCGGACATAATATTCCCCGTACCCTCAACAACACTATTGTACCTTACAAAAAACATCAGATTATTGTGATGCACAGTGATGGATTGCGTACCAGATGGAACATGAACGAAATGACGTCAATAGTAAAACAACATTCGGGTGTAATTGCATCCGCTATTTTTAAGGAAAATATCAGAGGAACTGATGATGCCTCTATTCTTGTAGGTAAAATAATCTAAGCACCATGAAAGAGATCATAAAAATAAATCTTGATAACGAGATGGACCTGATTCTTGCCCACAAGCGCTGTATGAAAATTGCCGAAATGTGCGGGATGCCCTCTTCTTTTCAGACAAGGTTTTCTACAGCGGTATCCGAAATTGCCAGATGTTCGATTGCTAAGGGGAAAGATTCAGTGCTGGTGATTGGCATTCATATTACAAAAGCAACCCAAAAGGAAATCCTGGCGATCATTACAGACAGTATTGACTTGAAAAGTTGTAATCCGGAAGCATTTAACTACGCTTCAAAAATTTCCGGCAATATTGAATACAGTTTCAAAGGAAATCAGTCGACTACCCGAATAAGCCAGCAGGTACTGTCGCCCGGACTGCTGTCGGAAACGAAAATAAAATCCCTCATTGATTATTTTAAGTTTGAGCCGCCTTTATCTCCGTATGATGAGATTAGAAAGAAAAATATTGAACTAATCGCGCTTTCAGAAAAATTAATTGAAAGCGAAAACAGGTACCGAAAATTAGCCAACACAATTCCGATTTTGATTTGTGAGGTCAATGATCGCAATAAGGTATTGCTGTATAACGAATCATTACTGCATTATTTAAAAGTACCGCTGCAGACATTTGAAAGAAAAAGCCTGACGGTTTTTATTCATCCTGAAGACATGGAAGTAATTTTAGAGGGCTGGGAAAAAGCAAAAGCAAACCAATCTTCCTTTTCAGGTGAAATCAGAATTAATAATAGCGGGACTTACATCTGGCACCTGGTGACCATGATTCCGAATAAATCAGAAGATGGCTCCTTTAACAGCTGGCTGGTTTATTTTGTAGATATTAACGCGCAAAAACTGGTGGTGGAGACCCTCAAGGATAATACGCAGCTAAAAATGACCCAGCGTGAATTAGAAAGCGCCAACTCCAAATTGGTTTTTAAAAATAAGGAGTTAGAGCAGTTTGCCTATATTGCCAGTCATGACCTTCAGGAACCGCTGCGCAAAATTATGATTATGATTTCCCGTGCCAGCGAGAATTTATCCGAAGAACAGAAAAAGGATTATTATTTTGACCGGATTGCCTTGTCGGCAACGCGGTTATCAGATTTGATTACTGACGTTCTTAATTATTCAAGAATCGACAATAACAAACATTTTTTTGGCGAAGTAGACCTTAATGATATCATTGCCGAAATTTTAGGCGATTTAAGCATGATCATCGAAGAGAAAAGCGCGCTCATCACTATTGAACCTTTACCGCAGGTTTTGGGGCTAAATACGCAGCTGCGCCAGTTGTTTTATAATCTGGTAAACAATTCGCTTAAATTTAATACTACTGTACCATCAGTAACCATTTCGGCTACACTTGTGCCGGAAGACAACAATCCATTGGTTTTGTCAGGCGATTACGATATCATCTCTATTGCCGATAATGGTATTGGTATTGAAAGCCAATATTCAAACCGCATCTTTAATATGTTCCAGCGCCTGCATGAAAGAGACCAGTATGGCGGCAACGGAATAGGTCTCGCCCTGTGCCAGCGTATTATCGAAAACCATAACGGGATTATTAATTTTACCAGCACACCCGGCGAAGGCACTATTTTTTGGATATATCTGCCAAAACAGCAGTAGTGATATTCAGCGGTAGTAAACCGTTTATAAAGTTCCGGAATGTACAGCCTGAATTTTATCCACCCATAAAAAAAAGCATTTTTTGATGCAATTCCGTTTTCCTGCAGCTCCTATAGTTGCTAAGCCTGTTTTACTTTAGTAAATTCAGGCCTTTCTGCCTATTCTAAAGTTAGGGTTTCCAATAGGGGAGCTCTACCATTGCAATCCAAAAAAATCTTTTTAAAATAGTATTTCTCTGGTTGTTTTATCAAACAGCTCTTCCTGCTATTGAGATAAACGGAGTATAACAGCCCGGTTTATTTTTTCTTAATTTTTGAAATTGAATTATAAATAAAAAATGAAACGGATTTTCATTACTTGCCGCAAGACAAGTTTTGCAGGTTTTATTCGCACTTTCTTTGCATAGTATTAAACAAATCATATTATGCAAAACGAAAAAAACAACACGCAGGAGGAATTAAATTCCTCATTATCTAAGAGTAAAAATACTATTGTCATTGTCCATGGAGCATGGTCCTCTGCAAATGACTGGCATCATGTTGCCGGCTATCTTACAGCTGAAAACATTAACCTTATCACTGTAAATCTTCCGGGTCATGGTACTGATCAGACCCCTGTATCGAATATTACATTACAGCTTTATGTATATGAAGTTTTAAAAGCGATTGGCGATGCAACTGATGTTACCCTTGTTGGTCACAGTTTCGGTGGGATAGTAGTAAGTGAAGTGGCAGAGTTAATTGCCCCGCAGATAAAAAAACTAATTTACATTGCCGCCTTTGTTCCTAAAAATGGAGACAGCTTATTATCACTTGCACAAACGGACTCAGAGAGTCACATTGGTAAAAATCTTATTGTAGATGAGCTGGCGGGAGTAGCCCGTATAACAAAAGAGGCAATTACAGACGTTTTTTTAGCAGATGCCCCAAAACCGGTGGCAGAATATGTAACCAATAATCTGAGACCAGAACCTTCAGCCCCGTTATCTACTCCGGTCACCTTATCTGATACTAATTTCGGTACCGTTAATAAGGTATATGTTCACAGTCTTAATGACCATACAATAGGCTATTCACTTCAGCAAAAAATGGTAAAAGAGGCAGGAATTTTAAGAACTTATTCGCTTCCTTCCAGCCACACACCATTTATAGTATTTCCTCAAATACTATCCGCAATTATAACGCTGGAAGCTAAATAAAACACATCTCAAAATATAAATAACACTTAATTATTACAATCATGAAAAAATTAAAATTAATTCAACTTCTCGTTGTGGCCTGTATCTTCATCTCAGCATCCTGTTCAAATGACGATAAACAGCCAGAAAACCCAAAAAATTATGTCCTTGTTCACGGAGCATGGCAGGCTCCTTATGCATGGCAGGCCGTAAAAGGTAACCTTGAAAAACAGGGTAATAAAGTAATTGTTGTGGAGTTGCCGGGTCATGGCAATGATAATACTTCTCCAGCTGCAATAACGCTCGATGTTTATAAACAGAAGGTAATGGATGCACTCTCCACAATAGATGGAAAAGTGATCTTAGTAGGCCATAGCCTGGGCGGCATGATCATTTCATCGGTGGCGGAAGCGGTGCCTGCGAAAATTGAAAAACTGGTTTACGTGGCTGCTTATTTACCAGAGTCAGGTCAGAATTTAGATCAGTTATCACATATGGATCCAGATTCTCAGCTTGGAATCAAGGGTAATCTAATTTTTAATGATAATGGTACTATAGATGTAAAAGCAGATCAGATCGTTAATCTGTTTATTCAGGACGGCAGTCCGGAAATTCAAAACCTCGTAGTAAAGAATTATCGAACAGAGCCATTAACTCCGTTTATTAACCCTGTAGTACTAACGGAGCAAAATTTTGGATCAGTTAAAAAAGCATACATCAAAACGTTACAGGATCATGTTGTATCGCCTTATCTGCAAAATAAAATGATTGAAACCGGTAAAGTCAAATCTGTATACGAGATCAATACAGGACATAGTCCATTCCTTTCACAGCCCGACGAGTTGTCATCGATATTGACAAAAATAGCAAACAACTAAATAGTAACAAGTAACAAATATACATCATGAAAAATTCAATTTTAACACTGGCAATACTATTACTTACCACGCTTACAGCTTTATCCCAAACAAACAAAGCGCAAAATACAAATACAATTGTAATCATCCACGGAGCATGGTCATCGTCAAACGATTGGCAGCACGTTTCAGAAGACCTGACTGCTGGTGGCAATTCGGTTATTTCCGTTAACCTTCCCGGGCACGGAAGCGATAATACCCCAATCCCAGTGATTAGCTTAAAGCTGTATGTGGACGAAGTTAAAAAAGCCATTGGAGACAAACAAAATATTATACTGGTTGGGCACAGCTTTGGCGGAATTGTAGCAAGCCAGGTTGCAGAAGAGATTGCGCCTCAGATAAAAAAGATTATTTACATTGCGGCATACGTTCCGAAAAATGGAGAAAGCCTGTTGTCTCTTGCAAAAACGGATGCAGAGAGCCATGTTGGTAAAAACCTTATTGTAGAAGAAAAAGCTGGGATTGCAACTATAAAAAAAGAAGGTATTGCCGATGTTTTTCTGGCCGATGCTCCTGCCAGGGTAGCCGAATATGTAAGCAATAATTTAAAACCGGAACCCTTAGCTCCCTTAGCTGCTCCGGTAACTTTGACTGAAGGCAAATTTGGAAAAATAAATAAAGTGTTTGTTTACAGCCTAAATGACCATACAATAGGCTATTCACTTCAGCAAAAAATGGCGAAAGATGCCGGTATAAAAAGACTATATGCGCTTCCGTCAAGCCATACACCTTTTATCATGTTCCCGCATGTTTTGGCTCAAATCATAGCTTTGGAAGCAAAATAAGTAGAGTTTAGTACTAAATAAAAAAACAACAGAGGTAAGGATCATTGTAATGAGTACTAATACTGCATTGAATTTTCACAGCAATACAATGGTTCTTACTTTAAATCATTAAATAAAAATTAAAAGAAATGGAAACGAAAGAAAATATTTTCGCATCAGAAGAATTTACCCATAAGACAGCACCAACAAAAAAGATAAACGTAAACGGAAGCGATTTTACCTACCGCTCTTTCGGCAAAAAGGAAGGTATACCGGTTATATTTTTACAACATTTTACGGGCAACATGGATAATTGGGATCCTGAAGTTACAAATGCAATTGCCAGTAAATATCCTGTAATACTGTTTAACAATAAAGGAGTGGGCAGTTCTGAAGGGGCTACTCCGGATAATGTACTGGCAATGGCACAAGATGCTGTCGATTTTATCCGCACATTAGGATACAATAAAGTTAACCTTTTAGGTTTCTCACTTGGCGGTTTCATCGGACAACAAATAGCCGCAGACTATCCGGAACTTGTACATAAGCTTATACTGGCCGGTACAGGATCTATAGGCGGAAAAGCGATCGCACAATTAGAATCACATTTGGAAAAAGCTTTTGTTGACGGACCTGACAGAGTATTGATCAATCTTTTTTTCAGCAAAACGCCAGGCAGTATCAAAGCTGGTGAAGCTTTTTTAGAAAGATTGGGAGAAAGAAAACTAGACAGGGATTTACCAACCAGTCAGGATACAATTGAAAGTCAGGCCAGAGCCATAATAGGCTACGGTTTAGCGACAGATGAAGGCAACAAACAGCTAAAGTCTATTAAGCAGCCTGTACTTATTGTGAATGGGAGTGACGATACTATGGTCGATTCGATCAATTCATACATAATGCTTCAGCACATTCCAGACGCAAAACTGGTACTTTGGAGTGATTCAGGCCATGGGGGAATTTTTCAGTATGCAGGAGATTTTGCTCAGGAAGCAAACGCATTTTTACTGAATTAAGATCAAATTGCAATGCTGTAATTATACGAATTTATCAATTGAAAAACCGATTGTCGACTGTTGGCAGAAGTAATTTTTTTTCTATTTGAATAACAAAAAAATTACAAATGTTTTAGATGATAATACACCAATGGCCGGTAATCGTTTTTTTTTAACTGATTTAGAATTGTGTTTTACCTAATTATTACGAATTGATTAATTTTGACATATAACGGTCTTAAAGAAACTATTGCTTATACTATTAATAACAAAATAAATGGACAAACAGGGACTAAAAAATTACATTATAAAAAATTTGCCATTTCCAGATCAGACTTTAGATCATGTGGTAGAATATTTTGAAGAGATTACGATTTCAAAAGACGAGTTTTTTCTTAAGGAAGGAAAAATAAATGAGCACTATTTCTTTTTGCAGAGTGGTTTTATGAGAGCGTTTACCTATGACAACAACGGAAATGAAATAACGACCAATTTTTATCAAAAAGACAGTGTGGTATTCGAAGTTTCATCATTTTATTTAAAAACCAAATCAACTGAGAATATTCAGGCGGTTACAGATTGCAGGGGGTATGCCATCAGCTACGAACAATTAAATTTATTGTTACATGATATTCCTGAATTTAGGGCATATGGGGTAAAAATGCTGGCGAGAGAATATGTATTGTATAAGAAAAGAACATTAGACCTGATTAATCTTAGTGGTGAAGCCCGGTATGAGAATCTTATCACGACCAATAAAGAAGTATTTCAGTTTGCCCAGCTCAAACAAATCGCTTCTTATCTAAATGTTACGGACACTTCATTAAGCCGGATTAGACGGGAGTTTTTAAAAAAATAAACCTGATTTTTAGTACTCACTTCAAATAAATAATTGTCAAATGCCGAATGCCGCCAGATTCTTTTTAGTTACGGTCTTTTCTTTCTTTTCCATATTCCTTTTTAGTCAGGAAAATACAGTAAAGGCTAGCGAACAGCTTTTCTTCAATACAAAACACACCATTGCTATTAATGGAAAACCTATACGTTTCACTGCAATTGCAGATGAAATATACCTTAAAAACGATGACAATAAAATTATAGCCAGTGTATTTAGTTTTTCCTATATCAGGAAAAGTAAAAGTAACGAAGTCAGACCTGTTGTTTTTGTATTTAATGGTGGTCCTGGATCATCATCCATCTGGCTGCATCTGAGCAGTATTGCACCGTGGAAAGTAAAACTGACTCCGGAAATTAATTCATCTAACATACCTCCGTTTGGGTTAGAAGATAATACCAACTGTTTGCTCGATGTAGCAGATCTGGTATTTATTGATCCTGTGGGTACAGGTTTCAGTCGTGTCATTTCTCCGGGTACTCCGCAGGATTTTTACGGAGTAGATCAGGATGCTGAATCGATGGCGCAATTTATAGAAAAGTGGTTAATTAAAAACAATAGGTGGAATTCGCCCAAATTTCTTATCGGGGAAAGTTACGGAAGCCAACGCGTTTCAGTTCTTCCCAGAGCACTTATGGGCGGGGTAATGTATGCTGGTGTAATGAGGGGCATCACACTAAATGGAATTATTATGTTGGGAACCACTCTAGAATCGCCTTTAAAAAAGATTACAGTTGATGCCAAATTAGAAAGAGCAGCTTCATTACTGCCAACATTAGCAAAAACAGCCTGGTACTATAATAAAGTAGACAAAACCTTATATTCTTACGAGGAATTTCAAAAAGAAATTGCAGCATTTTCAGCAAAAGACTATTTCGATGCACTTGTATTGGAGCAGCAGCAAAAACTTTCGGTAATGGAAAGGAATGGTATCGTTGACAAACTTTGCAGATACACAGGACTCCCTGCAGATTTTTTTTCGTCGGCACTTGAAATAGCGCCAAAAATTTTCGCAGACCGCCTTCTGGCTAAGGAAAATCTGCAGATTGGACTATATGATACAAGATACACCCTTCCGCTTGAACATTCCGGGAATGATCCGGTTGCCGACGATCCGTCAATGGCGAGGTATGTTCCCGGATTTACTGCGGCATTTAGAGAGATGCTCGCTTCAAAATTAAAGATTGATATTCAGGATCCGTATAAAACAATTGACTGGAAAAATATTTCGTTCCAATGGCAGTGGTCGCGAAAAGAGACCAAAGAAGGCCCTGATTTTACAGACGACTTAAATGTGGTCTTACGCAGAACTCCAAATCTAAAAGTATTTATAGCGGCAGGAAGTTATGATTTGTCCACCCCGGCAGGCTATGCAAGAAATACGACCGAAAACGCGCATTTTTCTGCAGACAGAGTCATTTTTAAAGAGTATGAATCAGGTCATATGCTATATTTAGGCAGCACAGGAAAATTATTTAGTGACGATTTACGATCGTTTATCTTAAGTAGTTCTAAATGAAAATCTTAATTTTCAGCTGATGCCCTATTTTCGTTTAACTTTTTAAAGATATAATTCTAGCTATAAACGGTACCACAAACCACGTTTCAAAGGAACAATCATTCCATCCGAATTATTGTTACATTTGTGTTGCCCGAATCCTGTTGCCGGTTCATTTTTGAAAATACACAAACAATGGCTACAATATGCAATCTGCGAATTAAGATAATATGACAGATCCACTTTCTATCATTAGGTATAACACTGATATCATTAGTATTAATTCTAAGATCAGGTTAGATCAAAATTTATTTAGCTTTTTGCTGGAAGGCCGGAAAAGTGTGCAATATGCGGGAACAAAAGCAGAAATAAATTCAGATCAGTTTTTCCTGCTTTCAGCGGGGAACTGCCTGATGAGCGAAAAAATTGCTGCACCAAACGGACGCTACAGAAGCATTTTGTTGTTTTTTGACCAGCAGTTGCTGGCTGACTTTTTCATTCGCCACCCTCAGAAAAAGCATATTTTGGCAGATATAAAAAAGAAAGATCCTTTTTTAGTATTTGAAAAAGATGCCTTCCTGACCAATTTTACGGATTCTTTAAGCGTAATGCTAGCATCAGGCCAGCCATTATCGCTTCAAATGCAAAAACTCAAATTAGAAGAATTGCTTTTATACCTATCCGAGCACTATCCCCTGAAAATCGGGGAGCTTCGGAACTTTAGCGAGAGGGCAGACGATGAGGTGCTGATCCGTCAGGCAGTCACAGGGAATATTGATAATTTTATTACTGTTGAAGAACTGGCTTTCCTGTGCCATATGAGCCTGTCAACATTTAAACGGCGCTTCGCTAAAATTTTTAATACCACACCCAATAAGTGGCTCCTCGAAAAGAGGATGGAAAAAGCTGCCTATTTACTGCAACAGCGTGATTGCAAAGTAAGTGAGATTTATGTAGAATTAGGCTATGAAAATCTTTCCAGTTTCATTCAGTCTTTTAAGCAAATACACGGACTTACACCCAAGCAATACCAATTAGCACATTGAACGTTTAGCAATACTTTTTGAACGTCAAGCTCTATACTAATGCCATTCTTCGGAAGTACTTTTGAATAAAATTCAAATACTTATAAATACGATTATGGAAACAGTACAAAAAACATTTACTTTAAAAAGTACAGAGCTGGGAGGGCAATTGCTGATTAATCATTTTGCCAGTGGAATGGGATTTTCCGGTAAAAATCAATCGCCTCAACTTTATTGGGAAAATGTTCCCCGCGAAACAAAGAGCTTTGCCATAACGATGTATGATCTGGATGCCCCGACAGGCAGTGGCTTTTGGCACTGGGTAGTTTTTAATATTCCCTCTACTGTACAGGAAATTCCATCAGATGCAGGAAATCCGGAGAAAAACTTACTTCCTGATGGTGCTGTACAAAGTAATACAGACATGGGTTTTCCGGGTTATGCAGGCGCAGCTCCCCCCGAAGGTCCTGCACATCGTTATCTTATTACGGTTTATGCAGTAGACAAAATACTCGAACTCGATAAAAACGCAACTCCGGCTTTTGTTGGCTTCAATATGCATTTCGCAGCCCTTGCTAAAGCCTCACTGTTATTTTATGGAAAAAATAATAATTAATTTGATTTTCCAATGAATACAAACTATTTTAAAATACTAGCGGATTATACTATTTGGGCAGATACCATAGTCATAGGATGGTTAAACCAGTTGAATGAAGAGCAGTGGAATCAAAGCAGGACCAGCAGCTTTAGCAGTATTAAACAAACAGCCCTTCATATTGCCAGTGCTGAGAAAGTATGGATAGATTTCTGGAATAATGAGCCAACGCCTGTTTTTTTGGCAGCTCATTTTACAGGCACTACAAAAGAGCTGACAACGATATGGGAAGAAGCATCCGCAGGCATGAAAAAAATCATTGAGGAATGTCCGGAAGAGGAGTACACCAGAGACGTCATTTTTAGTTACCCGCGTGGGGGAAACGGAAAAATGGAATTTTGGCAGACAGTTTCCCATATTGTCAATCACTCTACCTATCATCGCGGGCAATTGGTAACCTTATTACGTCAGGCGGGATTTACAAATCTTTCCTCCATCGATCTGGCGACCTATTTTATTCTGAATCAGGGCGAAAAAAGCATGGTAAAAACGGATTGAAAAAGTAACCGTGATTGTATCGTAAAACTTATTTAACGGAAATTAATTTTTCATAAGTTCTTTCAAATTAGAATTTTAGCCTGCTGGGAATTGTATAACTTCTAACCGAAATTTAATACTTCATAATTTCTCCTCATTTGTACCTTTAATTTAAAGTTAAAACGTTTATTATTTAAAAAAAAATAAGTTATGGCAGAAATTAAAATTGAGAAAAAGAAGCCGGTATGGCCATGGATTGTTGTACTGCTGTTAATTGCGGCAATTGTATATTTCATCTTTTTCAGAGATAACACGACTCAGGTTGAAAACGGCGTAGAAATCGAAAACACTACAAGTACAGATACTGTAAATTAACGACGAAACTGCAAGAGCCGGGGGAGCAAACCTAGTCCGGTATTCCTGCAGTCAGACGCAGACAAAAAACTAAATTATAATATTAAAAAAAAGAAGGTATGGAAAATAAAGATAGAAACTTATACAGACTGGACGAACTTTCTGATTATAAAATCGCCTCAAACTATTCTGATGTAAGGGGATGGAAAATCGTTGATGCTGACAACCGTACAATAGGTACCATTGATAATCTTTGGGTAAATAAAGACATGCAGCGTGTGGTATACCTGGATGTAAATGTAGATAAAGGATTAATAGACGACAGCCGAAATGAAGTGCATGATGCAATAGCAAGCGACAGGAATGAGTTTATCTATAAAGACGGAGACAGCCATATTATTATACCAATCGGATCTGTAAGCATTAATAAAGACACCAAAATTGTCATGGCCAACAGCATAGGATACAATACCTTTAGAAGCACGAGCCGCTACAACACTCAGCACAATTTTGACAGAAATTACGAGAGAAGAGTAATGAAATCCTACTACCCTGAAAATAATTCAGGCGTTGATACGGATGATGATACGTTTTACAACCGCAGGGAATTTGACAATCACTAAATACTATAGTGCGCAATGAAATATTTTGCAGCAGTAAAGCAAAAAAGATCAAACGTTTAAAAATGTTTGATCTTTTTTATTTTAGGAAAATCCTACTGAAGAGGATAGGAACGAATAATAATCAATAATTTACTTCGCCAAATAGCTTAGGCCACCATCAACAAGAATCTCTGTACCAAGCAAAAACGAAGAATCGTCAGATGCCAGGAAAACTGCTGTTTTACCAATGTCAGAGGGTTGTCCAATCCTGCCAATGGGCATTACACCCGCCCAGTAATTTTTTACAGCCTCCAGTTGTTCGGCGGGAACAAACTTGTCAAATACAGGTGTATCTGTTGTGCCCGGTGAGATCACGTTGACTCTGATTCTCCTGTCTAAAAGATCATTTGAAAATCCTTTTGCAAAGTGAATCACAGCTGCCTTGGTAGCACCATACAATGAAAATGAAGCGTAGGCCCGATGTGCTGCATTCGACCCGATCAGAATAATAGAACCGCCATCATTCATATAAGGCAGGCCTTTATGCACCGTGAAGTATACACTTTTCAGGTTTAAATCTATCGTCTTGTCAAAATCGGCTTCGCCAATATCTGCCACCGTACCAAATGCTGCTCCTGTAACGGCACCTCCTGCGTTGGCTACAATTACGTCTATTTTGCCAAATTTTTCAGCTGTTATAGCAAACACTCTTTCTAAGTCAGCCAGGTTTGTGACATCAGCATTGATGGCTGTAAAATTTTCGCCAAGCAAAGCAACAGAACTGTCCAGGGTTTCCTGGTTTCTCCCGACGATTACCCCTTTGGCGCCTTCATTTTTAAATTCACTGGCAATACCAAAACCAATGCCGCTATTACCACCTGTAATTACGACTACTTTATTTTTTAATTTACTCATCTTATTTATTGAATTAAATCTGTTATTTATAAAAATTTAAAAACCATACAAACCGCCCGAAACGGAAATATTCTCTCCCGTAATCCAGGCTGCATCATCGGAAGCCAGAAATACGGCCGCTTTCGAAACATCTTCGGGCTGCCCTCTGCGGCCCAGCGGCGTATTGGTAATAAACATTTTCTCGGCATCACTGCCGGTAGTCACACCTGCATTGGTGGCACCTTCTGTTTCGGTAGCACCCGGCAAAATAGAATTGACACGAATGTTTTTTGCACCAAGTTCTTTCGACAATGAAATCGTGATGGCATTTATTGCTGCTTTGGTTGCAGAATACAACAAAACTCCGGCCATCGGCAGTTTACCGGCAACAGAACTGATGTTGATGATACTGCCGCCCTGATCACTAAACAGCGGCAGGGATTTTTGTATCGCCAGTGTAGTCCCCAAAACATTGGTATCGAAATGCTTGTGGAAATTTTCTACCGAAACCTCTTCAATCGGTAAATATTGCTGATGGGCGGCATTGTTCACCAAAATATCCACTTTGCCAAAAGCTTTCCTGGTTTCTTCGAATAATCGGATGACATCGGCTTCTTTTGAAATATCGCCCTGTACCGAAATAGCAATTCCTCCCTTGTCTGTGATTGTCTTCACTAATTTATCTGCCGCTTCTTTGCTGGAAGCATAATTTATGACAACGCTTGCGCCTTCTGCGGCAAAGTGTTTGGCGATAGCTGCCCCTATTCCTTTTGAACCACCTGTAATTACGGCTACTTTATTTTTTAACTTGCTCATTTTTTTAATTCTTTAATATTATTATTTTACTTTGATAAGATTTAATGTTGGTAATGGTCCACCCGGGAATCGTTGTAGTTTTCCGCCTTCATGAAGGCTGCCCAGATCAATACCGGCAAATCCGATGCGAGTAATAATGCCTGAAACAACAGCTTTTGCATCACCGTCATTTCCGGAATAGAAAATCACTCGGTTTCCGCCACCCACATTTGGATTTTCTGCTAATACATTGGCATATAAAGTGTTGAATGCTTTAACCACTTTGGCACCTTTTGCCCATTGGCCTACTATTTCGCTGGATGTTTTTGAACCCTCTGCTGCTAGCACAAATTCGGGCAGACTGGCATTGGTTACGTCAATCAGAATTTTGCCTTCCAGTGAAACGGCAGCTAGTGCTTCTTGTGCGTGTTCCCACCGAACGGCAAGAAAAACCACATCGGCTTTGGCTGCTTCCTGTGCTGAACCTGCGATTATGCTGCCACCCAGCTTTTCGACTTTTTCCTGAAGCGAATCGGCACCACGGCTGTTGCTGATCACGACTTCATAACCTGCTTCGGTTACATGTTTTGCGATTGTTGTGCCGATAGATCCGGCACCTATAATTCCTATTTTCATCTTTTTTAATTTAATTGTTGAACTTTTTTTACTTTTGTTACGCAAAGATACCATCAATAGTATATATTTGTAACTGTTATAGTTTATTCTGGTTACTAACAGGTAACTACAAAATTTTTAAAAATATGAGAGACGATAAATTTTGCAATTCAAATTGCCCGTTTACAAGAGCTATTGGTACAATTGGGAATAAATGGAAACCGATTATTATAAATGTAATGGGCACCCGTACCATTCGTTTTGGTCAGTTAGATGCCATCGTGCCGCACATTTCCAGAAAAGTATTAACCGAACAGCTGAAAGAGCTGGAGCAAGACGGAATACTGGAAAGACTGGCTTATAAGGAATTACCGCCAAGAGTAGAATACAGGTTGTCTGAAAGAGGACTGGCATTTCTTCCGATCTTAGAATCGATTAAAGAATGGCAGGCTAAATTTGAGATATTTTCACCGGTGGAGCATAATTAATCCGGCTCTACTTGATTTTTTTCCGGTAAAATCTGTAGCAGCCCGACTTTAAAATTTTCTGTGATAAAGCAAAATTTGATACATGACTGATCTTTAAAACCATATGTCCACTCAGAAACTTATAACGTACTTTAATAACTTGCTTCCTTTAAGCGACGAAGAAGGTGATGCTGTAGCCAGTGTTGCTATGGAAAGGAAAATTAAACGCAGGCAATTTATTTTACAGGAAGGCGATCGTTGCAGGCATTACACTTTTATTGTAAGCGGGTGTTTTAAAATGTATAGCGTTGACGCTGTCGGCAAAGAACACAATGTACAGTTTGGAACAGAAAATGAATGGCTAACCGATATGGCCAGCTTTCATTCTGTTAAACCCGCTGACTTTAAAAATCCCAACGCCGGAATTCCCAGCAAATTATTTATTGAGGCAATAGAGCCCTCGGTTATTATCCAGATCGAACGCACGGATTTGGTTTTTCTGTTTGAGCACTATCCCAAATTCAACAGGATTTTCAGGGTAATAACGGAAAATAATTTTATTGAACTACAAAACAGGGTACTGCAAAATATCAGTACTACAGCAGAACAGCGTTATTCTGCCTTTCTGATGCAGTATCCGGATCTTTCCCAAAGGCTTCCTAATACGCAAATCGCATCATTTCTTGGCATTACGCCGGAATTTCTGAGTACGATCAGGAAAACCATTGGCAGTAAATAGCCTCAGCCTTAAACTATCTTAAGCTCATTTCTTAAACTTCCTTATGGGCTGATTCCTAAAGTTAATCCAACCTTTGTGTTATCATTATGGATACATATTTGGACAAAATGAACGGAACAGCTCCACTCGCGCTACACTACAAAACCAATGATCTGCGAAAAGATTCCGGCTGAAAATCCGGAAAATCTAATGAAGAACTATTGCTGCACTAAATTAAAATACCATGAAAAATATAAGTATAACGCTATTGGCAGTAGTAATCCTTACGGGCTGTCAGGTACAAAATCAAAAACATAAAAAAGAAAATACGATGACTACAGAAGAAAACAAACAACTGGTGATCCGATTCAACAAAGAATTTTTTGAATCAGGAAACACCGCAATTACAAAAGAACTTTTGGCAGATTCCTTTACCAATCACACCGCACCACCCAATGCGCCAACAAATGCAGGTCCAATGATTCAATTCATAACCGGGTTTCACAAAGGTTTTTCGAATGTCTCCGTGCAGATTAACGAAGTCATAGCCGAAGGAGATAAAGTATCATTGCGCAAAACAATAACGGCGACCCATACCGGTGAATTTATGGGAAAATCGGCCACCGGAAAAAAAGTGGAAATGAATGTCATTGAAATTGATATCCTTAAGGACGGTAAGATAACAGACCACTGGAGCAAAAATGATTTTATGCAGGCTGTGCAGGGGCTTTAAAAAAGAAAACCCAATAGTTTGCCGGAAGCTATTGATTTTTTTTATAAAATATCAGTTCAGGCTTTGCCGAAATTCCTGCGGCGACTGTTTGGTCTTAACCTTAAATAGTTTGGTCAGCGACTGCGGATGTTCAAATCCTAATGCATAAGCAATCTCGCTTATGGATAAATCTGTGGTGGCCAATTTTTCCTTCGCTTTATCGATAACCTTATCCTGAATAAGCTGTTGTGTCGTTTGTCCGGTGACGTTTTTAAGCAAACGGCTTAAGTAATTGGGCGAAACATTCAATTTGGCTGCGATGTACTGTACCGTAGGTAATCCGGACAGCAGCAGGCTTTCATCATCATAATAATCCTGTAATAACTTTTCCAGTTTGTCGAGAATCTTGTGGTTTGCGATTTTTCTCGTGATAAACTGCCGTTCATAAAACCGTTCGCAATAGCTCAGCATGGTTTCGATATGCGAAAGAATAATGCTTTGGCTGAACTTATCAATATTCGCGTGGTATTCCTGACGGATATGATTGATAATTCCGGTGATGGTCGTTTCCTCTTTATCCGAAAGAAACAAGGCTTCACTAACCGAATAGTCAAAGAAATCGTATTGCCTGATGATTTTTGAGAGTCCGCCAGTCCATAAAAAATCGGGATGAATCAATAACATCCATCCTGATTTTTCAGTACTTATTCCTGCATCGGCCTCGATCCTGAAAACCTGGTTGGGCGAAATGAAAAACATAATGCCTTCATCAAAATCATATTGTTGCTGGCCGTATTTCAGTTTTCCATTGATTCCTCTCTTAAGCGAAATCTGGTAGAAATCCAATATCCAGTTGACGTCGCCGATATCGGCAGGCCTTACAATATCATTATAATTTACTACGCTAATCAACGGATGCTCCGGTTTGGGCAAACCGCGCAGGCGATGGAATTCGCTAATCGTTTTTATTCTTTGTGTCTGCCTTTGTTCCATGATGTACAAATTTAAAGATTGATTTTTGCTTTACTGCCAAAAACCTTTAGATTTTATGCGGCTGCCGCCAATACCGTGTGTGTGGAGTAATTTTCGCAGCGATACAATGAGTTTTGCATTGCCCACAAGGTAAAAGATGCAGTCTTCAATTTTATAACGATTATCAAGAATCCATTTGTCGGTTTGTGTGTGTATTTCTGTGTATGCTGTTGTGGGTTGTAAAGGCAGCCACGCACAATTTTCGCTAAAAGCGGCTGCTGTTATCGCGTCATTAAAATTGATAAAGCCACTGATTTCCGTATCCTGCTGTGCCAGCTGTTGTAAAGCGCAAAAGTGCCCAATAGCCGTCTGGTCGCCCAGAAAAACAAGGTGACTGCCCAGTGGGTAATGCTTTTCACTTTCAATTTTCATATAATGAAAAGCGTTTCCCTCCACTTGATCTTTTGCCCAGCTGCTGCCCGGCCCGGCATGGCCGGTGTCAATATATAAAGTGCAGATTTTTTCTGCTGCGTCCCAGATTGCCGGCGTGTAGTCTGTATAATGCAGGGGAGAAATCCGGCATTTTATAGCTTGTGCCGTATCCCATTTTTCAAAATTTACCTGGGGCAGCGAAACATCTATCTCATAAAACGGGCCGCCGTGCCATTGGCGAACCGCCATTATTTGTCCCGATTTAACGAAAAGCTTTTCTACCGGAGATAGTGCATTGCTGTAAGTTGTTTCCATATTCTGATTTTTTTTTAAAAGCCATGAGTACCCTATTTCATAGTAAGGTACTCACGGCTTTATTCATTATTCGCGGTGGTACGCAATAGCAAATTCCTTCGCGAAGTCCTCCAGTTTTACCTTACCGAGAACCGGTTTGTTGCGGTAAAAATCTTCATACAAGGCTCCGGTACCCTGGCTGGCCTGCAGTTCTGTAAAGCCTTTCGCCACCTGCGGATTAAAGCCAATGTTCAGCCAGTTCGTTAAAAGTTCCTCGTCCGGAATCACTTTCCATTCCAGATCGGGTTTTCCGATAGCTTGTCCGAGTGCTTTGGCAATTTGGTTTGGCGATACTTCGTCGCTCGCCACGTAGCGAACCGTCCTGTCCTGAAAAGGCTGGTCCATTTCTTCCGAAATAACACTCGCGATATCGAGTGGTGACACCCACGGTTCCGGTGTATCGCCGCCATAGTTGGAAATAATGGAACCCTTAAACCTGATGGTCGGAATAAAAGAAAACATGTTGATGTAAAAACCAACAGGGCGTATAAATTTGATCGCCACATCTTCCGGAAGCTGGCGCAGCAACTGTTCGATATTGTAGTGGAAAAGCAAAATTCCGATGCCTTTGTCGGTGTGGGCACCAATACTGCTTAAATGCACGACTTTCTTTACGCCCGATTTTTCAACGGCTTCCTTGTAGCTGCTTCCGATTTTCCCGATGGTTTCAATAAAATCGACCTCCTGATCAAACATATCACCTGCGGCTTCCATGGTTTCCATCAAAAAAACAATGTCCGCACCTGTAAATGTTGTGGTCAAAAACCCGGCATCAAACATACTGCCTAGGGCTGCGGTCGCGCCTAAAGCCTCTATAGCCTGTATTCTTTCAGCATTGCTGCTGATTACTGTTACCGCATGTCCTTTTTGGACAAGTTCTGTGGCCAGTGGTTTCCCGATATTCCCTAAAGATCCTGTTAAAACGATTTTCATTTTTTTTACTGTTTTTTGTTATACTGCAAATTCCGGTTATATTGATCACCCCATTCCGTTTTAAAGTGAGCACCTGATTCCAGTTCAAAATGACCACCTAATTCCGGTGCAAAGTGAGCACCTCCGTTTTGATTAAAAACTATATTTTTTC
>NZ_QWDM01000080.1 GCF_003996965.1 Flavobacterium cupreum
GGACCTACCGCCTGGCCGACATGCTCGCGGTCCAGACCGAGGGCGGCGCAGCCAAGGTGCCGGCGCTCTTTCCCGGCTTGAAGAGGGTCGGTGTGGTCGCCAATCCGGTTCCCGCCGCAGTCGGACTTAACCACAAGAGGCACGGCGCGGGCCGCAAGGTCCTGCTTTCGCTTGGCCGGCTGTCGTCGGAGAAGCAGGTGGACCGGATCGTCGATGCATTCGCCGCCGCCGCTGGCCAGTTCGATCAATGGGAACTGCACCTGTATGGCGAAGGGCCGCAGGAGCCGGCCTTGCGCGCGCAAATCGACGCGCTCCAATTGCAGGAGCGCGTTTTCATCAAGGGGCGCACCAGCGAACCGTGGCAGGTCATGGCCGGCGCCGACGCTTTCGTGATGGCATCCGAATACGATTGGTTTCCCAACGCGTTGCTCGAGG
>NZ_QWDM01000081.1 GCF_003996965.1 Flavobacterium cupreum
AAGGGTCAGGCAGTGTTGCGTTCGGCATCGGCGGAGGTTTTGCAAAAGAAAGGATCAGCGTGGCCGACGTCCAAAGCACCTCGCTGTCGGCTGTTCGCCTGACAATTTTGCTGGCCGTCGCCAGCGCCCTGAAATTGAGCACCCCAAGCTGCAGCAATTAAAAAGGAGAATGACATGAATACCAGTAAACGTCTCGTCTTGAAATCGACCGCACTGCTGGCCGCTCCGCGCCTGGCGTTTCCAGGCGCGGGGGGCGGCCCGGCGGTCGGCGGCCTCGCGTTGGCAGTGAGCAGTGTCCTCGTGTTGCCGCGCGCGCAAGCGAGTCCGATTGCGCTCGGCCTCTTGGTGGCCGAGTTGCTTGGCCGCGCATTCTTCAATTTTAGTCTCAGCCGCACGTTCCTCGATGCGGTGGGCGCGGCGCCGGTGCGCAAGGCG
>NZ_QWDM01000082.1 GCF_003996965.1 Flavobacterium cupreum
TGCCAATCTCGCAATGGACGGGCCAGACCATGAGGCTGTAACGGCCCGCCGCCTCGAGCGTCTCGAGATAATTAAGCACGCGCGGCAAGGCCGCCGGATCGCGCGGCAGATAGCGCCCGGCCCGCACATCGGCGGCCGTTATCTGCGTGAAGGGATGCACTTCCTGTTTTGCGCCATCGGTCCAAAAACCGGGATGGGCGATATCGAGCCTGTGGTGCGAGTCGATCGTCACGCTGATGCCGGAGAGCCCGGCCCGGCCGCGGTTGACCAATTCGGCCACATTCAACATATCGGCGTGCGCGCCCGGCACCGGCAGCGCAGGGGCGTTCCGTCCGGATGCGGGCGCATCGGCAGGGCGGTACCCTTCCGGCAGATCGCAAAAATCGTTTTGCGGATCGATGACGAGTAGATGCAGATTCCGTTTCATTGC
>NZ_QWDM01000083.1 GCF_003996965.1 Flavobacterium cupreum
GCGGATATCTCCACGCGCCTTGCCCATAGCTGCTGGCAGACGACGCGCGGCTTGATTTTTCCTCGCGCCGGCATGGTGAAGGTGATTTCACCCAACGCGGCACCCGTGGTCGTGCGCGCCCATAGTTTGTTCCCGTCGGGGGAGTTGTTATCGTCGCCGGATTCGTCGTCATCCGTCGCCGTATCCTCGTCAGGCAGGCGACGGTCATGCTGGGAACGTATCAGCCAATCGGCGGGATGCGCCAATTCGAATGCGCGCCACATCAATGCAACGATATCGGACTCGCGGTCGCCCACATACACCAAGCGCGTTCCTGGCAACCCCGGCGCCATCTCGGCGATCCGTTCGTAGCCCTCGATCCAGCGGCGACTATCCTTCTGTCCGTGGCGCCCGCCCTCTTTGTCGCGCTCTTCGCGCGCCCACCTCCCG
>NZ_QWDM01000084.1 GCF_003996965.1 Flavobacterium cupreum
GTAATAACGTAGTTGCCCCATTTGATACCATACCACCTAGTACCCCTCCTCCAATAATTACTACTTCTTTATTCATTTTTGATTAATTTAATTACTAACTCTTTTTTGTGGCTAAATAAATTCCGCCTACTACCGCAACACCCCCCAAGATATATAAAACAGTATTGTCCGTTTTAAGGGGTTGCAAAGACGTTGTAGGACTTACAGTACTTACAGGCGTTAAATCCCCTACAGGCTGTTCGTATTGACCTGCATTAATTGTCGGGTTGGCAACAACTGGAGCAGGTTTTAACGTACTAACGGCCTGAACTTGTGGGTTAATGTTATTTTTAACAGTACTCACAATTGTTTTTCCAACGGCTGTTTTTGAAAGCGATGTCGCAGTATTGGCAATTTTACCAATAAAACTTGCAGAACCATCTGTCT
>NZ_QWDM01000085.1 GCF_003996965.1 Flavobacterium cupreum
GAGGACGAGGTGGTGTTCTTCTCGTGGATCGAATACCCGTCGCGCGCGGTGCGTGACGAGGTCAACGACAAGGTCATGGCCGACCCGCGCATGGCCAACATGATGACACCGGAGCAGACCCCGTTCGACGGCAAGCGCCTGATCTACGGCGGCTTCGAGACCTTCGTCGACATGTGAGAGGCTGAGAGTCTTTCGATCATGCCCGCTCAGCACGCCAGAAAGCGCCAGTTCGTCGTTGCAAATGCTCGCCATAGCCCGCTATGGCTGTGCTTTGCGCCTCGATCTGCCGCTTTCTGGCGGGCTGCTCGGGCACGCCCGAAAAACTCTCAGCCTCTGACGTCTGCCGGCTTCTCCGCTGGGGCCCTTGATTGTATAAACGTTGAGACGGTCTTTTGCAACGTCCGGCTTCTCTTGGGCCCCTACATC
>NZ_QWDM01000086.1 GCF_003996965.1 Flavobacterium cupreum
ACAGCCGAGCTGCCGTTGGGCCATGTGGTTGCGGGTGACTTCCTCTACGACCAAATCTCCGCCAATCTGGTCTCCACGGCCCAGCTGCCTAAAGAAGTGTTCGAGAACGTCCAACGCTTTTCTGCAGGGGACGAGAGCTCGCAGCTCAAAGGCAAGCTGCTCAAGCTTATCTTTCTAATCAACAAACTACCTGCCGACGCCGCCCTCGACATCGGCCTGAAGGCAACTGAAGACATGCTGGCCGACTTGTTGGTGACAGACTTGGCTGCTGGTTCCGCTGCGCTGCGCAAGCAACTTCCCGAGCTGTTGCAGAAGTTGCAGAACGAGGATCGTCTCATCATGTCCATGGCCGGCTCCAATGGGCTGGAATACCGACTGCAGACGCGCGAGTCAAGTGCCTGGTACGACGAATTCCGCGTCCAG
>NZ_QWDM01000087.1 GCF_003996965.1 Flavobacterium cupreum
CCATCACCGTCTCCGTCACCAACGCCGACGAAGTGGCACCCGGCATCACCGGCGGCGCAACCGCAAGCTCCTCGATCGCCGAGAACACGACAGCTGTCACCACCCTGACCGCGAACGAAGCCGTCACCTGGTCGCTTTCCGGCGGCGTTGACTCGGCCCTGTTCGCGATCGACGCGACAACCGGCGCCCTCAGTTTCGTCAGCGCACCCGACTTCGAAGCCCCAAACGACAGCGACACGAACAACAGCTACGTGGTTGACGTCCAGGCCATCGACGCGGCCGGCAACACCTCGGTCCAGACCATCACCGTGTCGGTCACCAACGCCGACGAAATCGCCCCTGGCATCACCGGCGGCGCCACCGCAAGCTCCTCGATCGCCGAGAACACGACAGCTGTCACCACCCTGACCGCCAACGAAGC
>NZ_QWDM01000088.1 GCF_003996965.1 Flavobacterium cupreum
AGTCGCCGCAGAGCCCGACTTTGAAAGCACTTTCAGTTTCAGCGCGTTATGGCCGAGCGCTCCCTGCGTTGCTCCGGTAAGACGGTAATCGGTCACCGACCAAAGCAACACTAGAATGCCAACAAAACCAACAATCGCCATGACGTTGAAATCATCCGACACCAGATCGTTGATATAACCCCCAAGATCAATCAACAATGCGATTGCTGAAATATCGTCGAACTCCAAAGCAAAAATTACTAGTCCGGCAACAACAACAAAAAACGTCGCCGAAAATAAACCATTCAATATCATGCTTGCCAGTCTTGGCAACCTGCCGGGTGTTTGCAAAATCATTCTTATATTTTCCTTTTATTAAATATTCGACCGAATATTCAAGCCAAACAGCACGTTAAGATTTCTGCAACTATTTTATAGTCTT
>NZ_QWDM01000089.1 GCF_003996965.1 Flavobacterium cupreum
GGGCGAGAAGGATATTCCAGACTCGCTCAAAGCGGCCTTTGCCAAGAGCAACCGCCTCCAGGATATCTTGACCGGCCAGTTCCAGCAGGGCCGCACCGGCAACCAGATTCTGGCCGGCGCGCTCGCGCAGGCCAAAGCGGAGGGCATCGCCGCGACCATTTACACCCATCCGCTGGGTTCGCATGGACACGCGGCCGGCCCGACCATCGGCATGTGGGACATGCAGGGCGGCGTGCCAGGCAGCGGCGACTTCCCGCTGCATTTCAAGACGGCCTATTCGATCGAGCTCAATTCCGAGTCGACGGTACCCGAATGGAAAAAGAACATCCGCATCATGCTCGAGGAGGACGGCTATTTCGACGAGTCCGGTTTCCGCTACATCAGCGGACGGCAAAAGAAGATTCATCTGCTGCCCCGACCG
>NZ_QWDM01000008.1 GCF_003996965.1 Flavobacterium cupreum
GAAAAAATATAGTTTTTAATCAAAACGGAGGTGCTCACTTTGCACCGGAATTAGGTGGTCATTTTGAACTGGAATCAGGTGCTCACTTTAAAACGGAATGGGGTGATCAATATAACCGGAATTTGCACTATTATATTAAAAATCAAAAACAACATCATCTAAAGAAAAACGGTCAGGATGAATTTGATGATTTTGTAAAATTGCATGGTTTGGGTGATAAATGATTGCTCGTCGATACGTTTCCCGTTGTTGAAACCACGGGGTATATTCAAACATTGCTTGAGAAAAATATTGCCAGTTTCAACCGCATGACGAGAAGTATCTCCATTAGGATTATAGGTTTGGTAATTGAATTATTCAAAATGCCAATCGATACGTTTCCCGTGGTTGAAACCACGGGGTATATTTCAAACATTTCTAGAGAAAAACATTGCCTGTGGTTTCAACCGCATGACGACAAGTATCTCCATTAGGATTATGGGTTTGGTAAGTGAATTATTAAAAATGTCAATTGACACGTTTCCCGTGGTTGAAACCACGGGGTATATTTCAAACATTGCCAGAGAAAACATTGCTTGCGGTTTCAACCGCATGACGACAAGTATCTCCCATTAGGATTATGGGTTTGGTAAATGGATTATTAAAAATGTCAATTGTTACGTTTCCCGTGGTTGAAACCACGGGGTATATTCCAAACATTGCCAGAGAAAACATTGCCTGCGGTTTCAACCGCAGGACGACAAGTATCTCCCTTAGCATTATAGATTTGGTCAGTGGATTATTAAAAATGCCAATTGATACGTTTCCTGTGGTTGAAACAACGGGGTATATTCCAAACATTGCCAGAGAAAAATATTGCTTGCGGTTTCAACCGCATGACGACAATTATTTTCCTTAGTATTATAGATTTGGTAAGTGAATTATTAAAAATGTCAATTGACACGTTTCCCGTGGTTGAAACCACGGGGTATATTCCAAACATTGCCAGAGAAAATATTGCTTGCGGTTTCAACCGCATGACGACAAGTATTTTCCTTAGTATTATAGATTTGGTAATTGAATTATTCAAAATGCCAATCGATACGTTTCCCGTGGTTGAAACCACGGGGTATATTTCAAACATTGTCAGAGAAAACATTGCTTGCGGTTTCAACCGCATGACGACAAGTATCTCCATTAGGATTATAGGTTTGGTAACGGGATTAGTAAAAATGTCAATTGACACGTTTCCAGATAGTTTTGAATTGGCCGCAAAGGCATGTCCGGTGAAGATTATTACGGTGAAGGAGACTTACGAATAAAAAAAGAAACCCTGTTTTGTATCATTACAAAACAGGGTTTTTCTTTTTTCCTAAAACTCGTTTGATTATTAAATACCAAATTTGGCATCAATGTTATGCTTTTCGGCATAAGCTCTTGCAATATTCATCAATTTTGTAAACTTAGCTTCGATATCGTTTTGAGTGGATGCATCAAAAGCTGCTATTGCTTTTTGTAATTGTTCAGGTGAGGCCTTTTCGTCTTTCATTTTGGCAATGGGCAGATATCCTTCTTTTTCTTTAGCAATCGCATAAGTGAATAGGTCCTTCGATGCCTGAAGAAGCTCTTTATTGTCATCATTTTCCTCTATTTCTTTAATTTTGTTCAATTGAGTTTCTAAATTAGTGATATCAAATTTAAAGTAATCATAATAAGAAGAAGCAACCATATTTTTTTTGCTCTCATCATATATCTGAGGTTCAGAATCCAGCTTAAAATTGATGTCCTTACTGCCAAAGCGCGATAATAAATTAGAATTTAAAGCCGCTATATCAAAAGTCTTTTCTGGCGAATGGGTTGTACAGGAAATAGAAACTATACTTGTGGCGATTACTACTAAAAACAGAGTAATGGTATTTAAGATTTTTTTCATTTTTAAGTTTGTTTGTTATTTATCCTTTTAAGATTTTACTTTTCTCAGCATCAAATTCTTCTGCGGTTAAAATTCCGGCGTCTAATAAATCTTTAAGATCCAGCAAGGCTTTTTTCTTTGCCTCCATTGAATTTGAAGTATCGGCTTTTGGTGCGTCTGTTTGTGAGCTTGTATGTATTGGATTCACAACTGTTCCTGAAGGCGCAAATTTCAGAATCAGCTCTGTAATCTCATTAAAGCCTTTTACATTCGAATAATCAATTGCTTTTTGCTCTTTTACGTTTACAATGGAAGCATCAGCGTTATTGTCTAGTAAATATTTTACAACATCTTTTTTTCCGTTTGCAGCGCTGTAATGCAAAGGCGTATTCCCGGATTCGTCCTGTATGTTGATATTGGCGCCAGATTCGATCAGCAGTTTTACCATGCTTAAATTGCCTTTTTTAGTAGCCACATGCAAAAGGCTTTCACCACCATAAGTATAATTGCTATTCAGCGTAAAACTGGATTCGTTAGAAATGTTGGAGGCACTTACCACCCAGTCCAGATAATCATTCATAGATGAGGTATCACCGGCAACTGGCTTACTGTAATTTACATCCACGCCGTTTTCTAAAAACAAAGCCACAATTTCCTTTTGATTATTCGTGCAGGCGTACCAAATTGGAGAATAGCCATTGTTGTTGGATGTAAACACAGCTGCACCTCTCTCAACCAAAAGTTTGGCCAGCATTCTATTGGTTTCGTAGCAGGCAATCAAAAGAGCATTTTCGCCAGAGTGATTTGCATGATTGATGTCGGCACCATTATCCAAAAGCAGGGTCACCATTGGGATCGATTTTGTGTAGCAGGCGTAAAGCAAAGGTGTGTTTCCTTGTTTATCGGTTACATTAATATCCGCTCCTTTATCTAAAAGCAATTGAATAATTTCCCGGTTTAATTTCGCTGAAGCCAATAATAGCGGAGTTTCTCCATTGTTATTCAAAAGATTAACATCGACACCTGCTTCAAGCAACTTTGTTGCAATTTCAATTTGGGCAGTTTGAACAACTAAATGTAAAAGACTGTTTCCGTATTTATCATTTTTGGTAATTTCTGCACCATTTTCCAATAAGTGCAATGCGGTTTGTTTCTGTTTTTGCAGACAGGCAAAGTACAAAGGGGTTTCTCCCTCATGGTCTTCGTAGTTAATATCGGCACCATCTTCAGTTAATATCTTTACAATGTCCAGATATCCTCTGTGGGCGGCATAATGCAATGCAGTTCTCCCTTTTTCATCCGTATATTTTACATCGACTTCTTTATTTTGGAGAAGTAGTTCGGCTATTTTTCGGTTGCCGTTTTCGCAGGCAATTATAAATGACATTGACATAGAATCTTGATTTTATATAAGTTTAGGCTTTCATTAAAAGTTCGACAGTCTTAATTTTCAAATTATCTGTAGAAGCGAGTGTAAGAGCATTTTCGTCTTTATCATTGGTAATATCTTTATCTGCCCCATTTTCCAGAAGTAATTTTACCTTTCTGTAGATTTCTTTTGCGGCTTCGGCATCGTAATTTACATTGTAAGCGCAGACTTTATGCAAAATGGTATTTCCCTGATTGTCCTGTTCGTTAACGTCAATAGATCCGCTGTCTAATACCGATTTTAGAATACCTGATTTTTTCTCCGCAATATAATCCAGGCCAGATTTTGGATTTCCGTAATATTGCGCACAGTGATTTAAGTCGGCACCATCTGACAATAATCTCTGAAGTGAATTCAGATCATTCTCTGAATCAGACATCATTCGTATAAATTCGGTCAGCAAGGTTCTTCCGTCTTTATTGATAGTATTGAAATTGGCTGATGAAGATGCTGCCAAAAGTTCATACATCGGAATAGAAAACTGTTCGCCTACCGCATAATAAAAGGAACTATTTTGCTGATTATCTGTTTCGTTAGGGTCAGCTCCATTTTCTAACAGCAATGGAATATATTCCTTTTTGTTTCTTTTAACGGCATACATCAATGGTGTAGTGCCTACTACATTTTTTTCATTAATGTCAACACCGTTTTCCAGCAGTATTTTAATATATTCCTGTCCTTTCCCGGCATTTAGGGAATAGTTGTTTACGATTTTATGAATGAAATTCTCCTGTGCGTTGTTTTTATATTGGGCATTACAGCCAAAATCTTCTATTAAGCTTTTGATTACTTCCGGAACGGCTTCTTTTTCGATACAATATCCCAGTAAAGTCTGATCGCTGATTTCGTCGTTACTATTGTCAACTTTCGACATTATTTCTTTGAAAAAGGAAATAGATTCTGCATCATCTTTTATATTTCGTGCAAGAGAGCTGAATATTGATTTGTCAAAACTGTCCAGTTCGTAAATATCAGTCTCGATAAAACCAGCTTTTATCAGTCTGTCAATGAAATCCATTTCTGTGGCTTCAATAATTTTCGCTGTGATTTGAGAAAAATTATTTTGAAGATATTGTCCGTTAAAGTTTTCGCCGTTATTTAGGGATTCTCTGGCCTCGTCAAATTTTCCCTGGAAAAGGAAATTTTCAATCTGGTTTTGTGTTTGCATTTGAATTTGATATTTAAAAATGATGATAAATTATGATATTAGTTTGCTTTGTAATTATTGACTTCACAAACGATGCTGTAAGACAAAACATAAAATTCGTAAATATATTTCAGGATAAAAATTAAAAATGACAGTTTAAGTGGTAAAAGCAACAGAACAGGTTTTTTACATTAGTATTGAATGCGTTTCCCGGTTAAAATAGAAAGATATCAATCCAGTAAGTGTTCCAGATTTGTATATTCTTCAATAGCATGTTGTTGTTGAGATTTTCTTTTTTTAGGTGAAAATAAAGTATGGCCAACCACCCAATCAGGAATTAAGCTTAAAAATTTAACACGATAACCAATATCTAAATGATGGTGAACGATAGTTTTATTTTCAGAAAGGCTTTCTAAAGCGATGGTAAGATAAACAGGATAGAAATATAGGGCTCTCATTTTAACCAGTTTATTTTCGGTTAGCTCAATAATGCGCCATTTATACTTTACTGCTGTTCCGTCAACAATTTCTTTGAAATAAAGAATACTTCCAAGTTCTTGTTCCGTTCTTTTAATTACTTCAAAATCCTTATGTGCCGGGTGCCATTGGCAATATTTTTCCCTGTCAAGAGTAAGAAGGAATTTATAGATAAGACCTGCATTCTTTTTTACCTCTATATTCGTTAGCAGTTGAATCATTAGATGTTTTTTATAGGTTGAAATTTAAATATTTTACCGAAATACATATACTAAAAAAAATATAAGTTTGATTGGCAGTGTCTTAGGGTGTTTGTTCGATTTTAAATGAATCGCTGTGTTAACTCAAGAGTAATAGCAGAATTGTTTGGGAGGTGCGAAGATCTGCATTTTGCCATAACAGGAAAACTGCAAGCTGATAAAAAAGCAGTTGCAGTTTATGAAGTATTCAATAAAACCCAAAAATAATTTCTGATTTTGATAAAGCAACAAAAGATCTAAAATAAACTTAGGCAGGTGAAGAACTTGCCCGTAGTACTTTTGAAATTAAAAACATAACGATTCGTCTGGTGTTGCTATTCTTTTTTAGTGGTTATGAATGGGCTTTCTCCTTTTTTTACGATTTCAAAAAAGTTATCAATATCAAATTCATCATCTTCATCCCAAAGTTCAGGACGTACTAGGTGCTCACGGCGATGGCGATCACCATAACCATCTACAAGAAAATGGTCTGAATCACCCCCGATAATTTCCATAGATTCCCCGTTCAGACCGTCCAGCTCTAGATGCATATCGTGTTCATTACGACCGAAAATATAAGGGGCTTTTGTTATTCCGTCAATTCGGAGGACTCCATCATAATAGTCGCCTTTGCCTATTATTCCATATTTAGCATCGACATCTCCGGATATAAAAATCCAGGAGTTTTCAGCATAAAGAATATCGCATTTTACATCGCCCGTTATAAGTAAACTCATTATATCATCATCCCACAAATCACCACCTTCTATGGTGACATTGCCAACGATCAGGAAGGACATTTCATTAAAATCTAATGATTTTGTTTGTTCCAGCAGCCACTTAGAATCTAATCGATGGTTCAGAAAGACATCGCCGGTAAGCATTACTATTTCGTCAACGTCAGGAAGAATGTCAATGAAACCATATTTTTCCTCTGCTTCATAGCCGTCAATAATCTCTATTTTAAGGTTGTTTTCGATAAGTACTGCAGGTTTTTTTTCGTCTTCGGTAATTCTTGCCTTTATTTTTTTTGTTATAGCGTTTGCTCTTTCTAAAAAATTATAATCGTCATCAGATAACGTTTGTAATATTTCTTCATTTCTGTTTTGTAACCATATTTTGTAATCAGGATCATTTAGAAGCTCTTTAAAATAGGGGTTATTTTTATCTTTTATTAAGGTGGTTCGTATTATTTCATACGCTTCTTCTTTACGGTTTAATTTTAGCAACAGGCGCGCACGTGTATCATAAAGATATAATTGATCTTTGTTGCCATCTTCAATATAGTGACATGCTGTTTCTGTCATTTTTAATGCTTCATGGAGTAGTTTTTCATCATCAGTGTTTTCATACCTTTGCCATGCTATGAAGTTGTTGGCATAACGTATTACTTCTTTCTGAAATTTCCCCCATTCTGTATAATGCCAAATGTTGCCTGCAGCAATATAGGGTTTTAACAGCTCTAAACAGGCATTTGCCGCCTCAATGCCTTTTGGAAGATATTCGTTTAGTAAATGGCTGCAGACAAACATAATCGAATAATAGGAATAAAGTTTGTCATATTCATCGTCTTTTGTTGTGCAGAGTTCAATGGCTTTTTCGTAGATCGGTATCACACTAGGATCTTTATAGTCAATCTTTTGGATACTTACTGCTTTATTAATTAAATCTTTTGCTGTCACGGATTCCTGAATTTTAATTGTATAATAATTTTTATGTTCTTTGTGCTTCTTGTCATACGAGGTTGGCGCTATCAAAGCTGTTGATTGTAAAAAATCGTTGCGCGATTGCAGTAGTATTGAAGATCTTTTAAGATTTTCGAGGCAAATTTTAAGAAATAAAAGGATTATTCTATTGTGTTTGTAATAATTGGTAGAAATCAATTAATAAACAGAATATTGCTGTTATATGCGGTTGTCGTAAACTGATCTTGTCTTTCAGACATGAGGAATTGTTGTTGTAGAAGGGGTGAAGGTATTGAAGCAAAATTCAATGAAAAAAGTAAAATAACAGCTTTAAAAACATTTTCAAAAAACCTGTTTTGCATGAAACAGAATAGGTTTTTCTTTTTAACACCCCTTTAGTTTTAATCGATAAAAAGCAAACTAAAAAAAATACTATCTTTACCGATCAAACGTTTATGAACTTAAGTCGCTTTTTTGCGACACTACATATAGAATTATGGCATGTACAAGTTGTTCAACCTCAGATGGTGGTGCACCAAAAGGTTGTAAAAATAATGGGACTTGCGGCACCGATAGCTGCAATAAACTGACGGTTTTTGACTGGCTCGCGAACATGAGTCCGTCTAATGGAGAGGCAATTTTTGATTGTGTTGAGGTACGTTTCAAGAACGGAAGAAAAGAATTTTTCAGAAATTCAGAGAAATTAACCTTAAGTATTGGTGATATTGTAGCAACTGTTGCATCACCGGGACATGATATTGGAATCGTTACTCTGACAGGCGAATTGGTCAAAATTCAAATGAAGAAAAAAGGCGTGAATCACGAAAGTAATGAAGTGCCGAAAATCTATAGAAAAGCTTCCCAAAAAGATATTGATATCTGGTCTGTGGCCCGTGAACGTGAAGAACCGATGAAGGTCCGTGCCCGTGAACTGGCCATTCAGCACAAACTGGAAATGAAAATTTCCGATATCGAATTTCAGGGAGACGGATCAAAAGCAACTTTTTACTACACCGCAAACGACAGGGTCGATTTCAGGCTTTTGATTAAGGATTTTG
This sequence comes from Flavobacterium cupreum, assembly GCF_003996965.1. GTDB lineage: Bacteria > Bacteroidota > Bacteroidia > Flavobacteriales > Flavobacteriaceae > Flavobacterium > Flavobacterium cupreum. The sequence continues at coordinate 7,927 of NZ_QWDM01000008.1, forward strand.
CAAAAGAATTCAGTACAAGAGTCGAGATGAAACAAGTTGGTTTCCGTCAGGAAGCGGCACGTCTTGGCGGAATTGGTTCTTGCGGAAGAGAACTTTGCTGTTCAACCTGGTTAACTGATTTCAGAAGTGTTAATACCTCAGCGGCACGTTACCAGCAGCTTTCACTGAACCCTCAGAAATTAGCGGGACAATGCGGAAAATTAAAGTGTTGCCTGAATTATGAGCTTGATACGTACATGGATGCCCTGAAAGATTTTCCGGATTACGATACGAAATTAGTAACCGAAAAAGGGGACGCCATCTGTCAGAAACAGGATATTTTCAAAGGTTTGATGTGGTTTGCCTACACGAATAATTTTGCAAACTGGCATGTTTTGAAAATTGATCAGGTCAAAGAAATTATGGCTGAAAACAAGCAGAAAAACAAAGTTTCTTCCCTGGAAGATTTTGCTATTGAAGTAACTTCAGAACCTGAAAAAGACTTTAATAACGCAATGGGTCAGGAAAGTCTAACCCGATTTGATCAGCCAAAAAGAAAGAAAAAACCAAACCGCAAACGCAAACCAAATGCTGAAGCTGCGATTGTGGCAACTCCGGGCAAGGCTCAGATAGCTCCAAATCAAAACAAGCCTGCCGGAGGAAATTCAAATAAAGGAAATAATCCAAACAAAGGAAACAAGCCGAATAATAATAAGCCAAATCAATCGAATAAAGCTAATAATTCGAATGACAATAAGCCGGCAGAACCTAGAAAACCTATAATTATTACTAAAAATGAGAATAAAAAATAGCGGGATTCTTATTTTGGCAGCGATACTTCTTTTTTCGTGTGATAAAAAAAGAGTATTTGACGAATACAAATCTGTTGGCAGTGCCTGGCACAAAGACAGTGTTGTTACTTTCGACCTGCCAGTTCTGGATTCTACGAAAAAGTACAATTTGTTTGTAAATTTGAGAGACAATAACAATTATCCATTCAATAATTTGTTTTTGATTGTAGCTATTGAGACACCAAGCGGATTTACGAAAGTAGACACCTTAGAATACCAGATGGCAAATCCGGACGGGACGTTGTTAGGAAACGGTTTTACAGACATCAAAGAAAGCAAACTGTATTACAAAGAAGATGTAAAGTTTAGGGGAAAATATAAAGTACACATCAAACAAGCCGTTAGGGAATCAGGTAAAATTCCGGGTGTACAGGCTTTGGAAGGTATTACAGACGTAGGTTTTAGAATAGAACAAAAAGATTAGACGAATATATTTATGGCTACTAAAAAAAACAATCAAACCACTAGTACAAAAGACATTAACTACTATAAAAAGAAATTCTGGAGAATTTTTGCTTATACGTTATTAGGTATTTTAGCTTTCTTTTTATTTGCTTCATGGGGATTATTCGGTTCCATGCCTTCTTTTGAAGACTTAGAGAATCCGGATTCTAATTTAGCTACCGAGATTATTTCTTCTGACGGAGTGGTGATCGGTAAATATTTCAAGACCAACAGATCCCAGCTTAAATATTCGGATCTGCCAAAAAGTTTGGTTGAAGCCTTGGTTGCTACCGAAGATGCCCGTTTTTACGAGCATTCAGGAATTGACGGACGCGGAACGCTAAGAGCTGTTTTTACCTTAGGAACAAATGGAGGAGCAAGTACCTTAACTCAGCAATTAGCTAAACAATTGTTTCATGGCGAAGGGTCTAAATTCCTTCCTTTCAGGATTGTACAAAAAATAAAAGAATGGATTATTGCCATTCGTCTGGAAAGACAATATACAAAGAATGAAATTCTGGCGATGTACTGCAACGTCTATGATTTTGGAAATTATTCAGTTGGAGTAAGTTCTGCCGCACAAACCTACTTTTCGAAAGATCCTAAAGATCTGACCATGGATGAATCGGCTATTTTGGTCGGAATGTTCAAAAATTCGGGTTTATACAATCCTGTTAGAAATCCGGAAGGTGTAAAGAATCGTCGTAATGTGGTACTTTCTCAAATGGAAAAAGCAAAAATGATTTCTTCTTCTGAAAAATTAAGATTGCAGGCTTTACCAATTGCCTTAAAATTTAAACTGGAGAGCCATCGTGAAGGAACAGCTACCTATTTTAGGGAGTACCTTCGTGATTACATGAAAAAATGGGTTGCTGAAAATAAAAAGCCCGATGGTTCTGATTACGATATCTACAAAGATGGTCTGAAAATCTACACGACTATCGATTCAAGAATGCAGCAATATGCAGAGGAAGCCGTTTCAGCACACATGAAAAACCTGCAACAGCAGTTTTTTATTGATATGAAAAACAATAAAAATGCTCCTTTCGTCAATATTACCAAAGCAGAAACAGATCGCATTATGATGCAGGCCATGAAGAATTCTACGCGTTGGGCCATCATGAAAGATATGGATAAAAGCGAGGATGATATTATAAACTCATTCAAGGTAAAAACGAAAATGCGCATTTTTACCTGGAAAGGCGAACGCGATACTACCATGACACCACTGGATTCTATTCGTTATTACAAACACTTTTTACAATCGGGTTTAATGGCAATGGAGCCTCAAACCGGAAATATAAAAGCGTGGGTGGGCGGAATCAATTATAAATATTTCCAGTACGATCACGTTGGGCAGGGAGCAAGACAGGTAGGTTCTACTTTTAAACCGTTTGTGTATGCCACTGCAATCGAACAACTGAATATGTCCCCTTGTGATTCTATACTTGACGGGCCGTTTATGATTCATAAAGGACGTCACCACGTAACGGAAGACTGGGAACCAAGAAACTCAGACAACAGATACCGTGGAATGGTTACTTTAAAACAAGGTCTGGCGAATTCTATCAATACGGTTTCTGCAAAATTAATTGACAGAACCGGTCCTGAGGCAGTAGTGGAACTAACTAAGAAATTAGGGGTAAAAACAGAAATCCCGGTACAGCCTTCAATTGCATTAGGAGCTGTTGATATTACGGTTGAAGATATGGTTGCTGCTTACAGTACATTTGCAAACCAGGGAGTATATGTAAAACCGCAATTTTTAAGCCGTATCGAAAACAAAAGCGGAGAGGTTATTTATGAACCAATTCCGGAATCACACGACGTTCTGAATAAAGACATTGCTTTTGCCGTAATCAAATTACTTCAGGGTGTAACAGAAACTGGTTCAGGTGCACGTTTACGTACCCAGGGTGGTGGAAGCGGCGATAATCGCTGGACAGGATATCCATATATGTTCAAAAACCCGATTGCGGGTAAAACGGGAACAACACAAAACCAGTCAGATGGTTGGTTTATGGGAATGGTTCCAAATCTTGTAACAGGTGTTTGGGTAGGTTGTGAAGACCGTTCTGCACGTTTCAAAAGTTTGACTTACGGACAGGGAGCAACAGCAGCATTACCGGTTTGGGCTTATTTTATGAAACTGTGTTATGCCGACCCGGGACTTCAGGTTTCAAAAGCTGAATTTGAGCGTCCGGCTAATCTTTCCATCAAAGTGGATTGCTATTCAAGACCGGCAGTTGTAAAAGACACGACACAAACAGAACAAAATACAGACGAATTCGAACTCTAGTTTAATTTCGTTTCTCCAATAAAAATCCTTTTGTAACTTCTGAATCCGGAAGAGCAAAAGGATTTTTTTTGTGATATGGGTTCAGGTTAAATCTGCACGAAATGTATAGTCACACAAAGTCCCCAAGCAATCAAACTTTGCGCCTTTGCGCCTTTGCGTGAACCAAAAAATCTATAATTGGTTTAATGAAGTGATGTTAAATATAAATCTAAAAGATAAGTCAAGTAAAGTCGCCAAGCAATCAACTTTGTGCCTTTGCATTAAACAAAAAAATCTGCCAGATCTGCCAAATCTGCGAGAGTTTTTTCCCTGTGCTTAAATTAGCCCCTTCAAAAGGTACTTTCAAATAGACATCTTAGCCTATTTTATTTTTTACGAAATCGTTATATTTTAATCTAAAAATCTTATTTTTATCAAAAATATACGATAATAAAGACCATTTGTTATGATTACAAAAAAAGTAAATAACGTTCAGGAAGCTATAACCGGAATCGAAAGCGGAATGACTATAATGTTTGGTGGTTTTGGACTTTGCGGGATTCCCGAAAATACAATAGCAGCCTTAGTAAATACAACAATTTCAGATTTAACCTGTATCTCCAATAACGCCGGAGTGGATGATTTTGGGCTTGGACTGCTTTTGCAAAAGAAACAAATCAAAAAAATGATTTCTTCCTATGTGGGAGAGAATGCCGAGTTCGAACGCCAGATGCTTTCAGGGGAACTGGATGTAGAACTTACACCACAAGGAACTTTGGCAGAGCGCTGCCGTGCAGCTCAGGCCGGAATTCCCGCTTTCTTTACACCTGCCGGTTACGGGACTGAAGTGGCCGAAGGAAAAGAAGCACGCGAATTCAACGGTAAAATGCACATTATGGAAGAAGCTTTCAAAGCAGATTTTGCCATTGTAAAAGCATGGAAAGGGGACGAAGCCGGAAACCTGATTTTTAAAGGAACCGCCAGAAACTTTAATGCCTGTATGGCCGGAGCCGGGAAAATTACGATTGCTGAGGTTGAAGAATTAGTTCCGGTGGGAACATTAGACCCGAATCAGATTCATATTCCGGGAATTATGGTACAGCGTATCTTTCAGGGAGAAAAATTTGAAAAGAGAATTGAACAAAGAACGGTTAGGGCAAGAAATTAGATAATTGAGATAATTTGATAATTGGATAATGTCTTTAAAATTTATCTAATTGTCTAATTATCAAATTGACACATTATAAAATATGGGACTTAGTAAAGAAGATATAGCAAAACGAATTGCTAAAGAAGTAAAGGACAGATATTTCGTTAACCTTGGTATCGGGATTCCGACTTTGGTGGCCAATTATGTCAGAGAAGATATTGCAGTGGAATTCCAAAGTGAAAATGGTGTTCTCGGCATGGGGCCTTTTCCTTTTGAAGGAGAAGAAGATGCCGATGTCATCAATGCGGGAAAACAAACCATAACAACGCTTCCGGGTGCCAGTTTCTTTGATTCTGCTTTTAGTTTCGGAATGATTCGCAGTCAGAAAGTTGATCTTACTATTTTGGGAGCCATGGAAGTTTCGGAGAATGGAGATATAGCCAACTGGAAAATTCCGGGTAAAATGGTAAAAGGAATGGGTGGCGCTATGGATCTGGTCGCTTCAGCTGAAAATATCATTGTAGCCATGATGCACGTAAACAAAGCCGGAGAATCTAAGATCCTGAAAAAATGTACTTTGCCATTAACAGGTGTAGGATGCGTTAAAAAGGTGGTAACCGAGCTTGCGGTTCTCGAAGTGACCGAAAAAGGTTTTAAGCTCTTAGAAAGAGCGCCAGGCGTTTCTGTGGAACATATTATTGCTTCCACTGAGGCAGATTTAATAATCGAAGGGGCAATTCCGGAAATGGCCATTTAAATCAATATTTTAATAAAATAAAAAACCGCCCATTTGAGGCGGTTTTTGTTATTTATAAAGCTTTGTGACTTTGCATTTTTGAAGGAAACAAATCTTATAGAACCCTGAGGGTTAATTTTACAAATTAAACGAAGCTCCTAAACTAAAAGTAGCCTGATTGTTTAAGTGGTAGAAAGGATCGTCGTTGTTTCCGTATTTTGCAATAGGAAATCCAATTTCTGTAAAAACTCCAAATCCGTCCGTAAAGAAGTAACGACCTCCAACATGACCTCCGAAGTTATGTAACCCTAAACTTAATCCCGGATATACATCTAATTGCTCCACACCGATTACGCTTGATAAATTGGCATTAATTCTTGCTTTCGCATCAAAACGATCTTTAAAGTCTGCTTTAGAATCATTGTATACAGCTGTATTGCCACGGTAAAAACCGGAAAAGTTGTCTACGCCCAATAAATAATTAGCAACAAGACCAAAGGAGAAATTTTCTCCTAATCCAAAATCCACAGAACCCTGAATTCCCGAACCACCATCTTGCAGATTAGCACCAACATTAACTTTGACATCACCTTTTCCTGTAAAAGCTTTTTGTGCTTGTGTGATTCCAAATGTTACTAAAAACAAAAGTGTAATTACCTTTTTCATAAATTTTTTAAATATTTAATTATTTCTAAAGTACAAAAATAACTTTTTAGAAATCAATTCCTACCTCTTTCGTTAGAATACAGTTCGTTTAAAGGTTCACTTTGCCAGAATTCCTTGGTATCAACGTTCATAATGGTCAAAGGTCCTTTGAACGCAGCCCCCGTATCAACATTCCAGACGCAGGCTTTTTGTACCGGAACCGTTTTCCCGATTCGGGTTACCGGTGTATGGCCGATATAAACTTCTTTGTAAACGGTAAAACGTTTCGGATAGAACAGGTCGTCCGGTTTTAAATTCGGATCCAGAGCCAGTGCGGACTCCCAAAGCGTTCTGTCCCAGTAGAATAATTTCGAAAAGAATTCGTAGGTTACACCACTTAGATTTGTAAATCCGGCATGAACAAACAGACGGTTCTGATCGTCCAGGTAAAAATCCTGCAGCGATTCCAAAAAAGCAATATGCTCTTTCTTTTTTTCTTCAGAAAGTATCGAGTATCCTTCCACAGTAGCTTTCCCGCCATGTTTGTACCACATTTCCTCATCAAAGTCCTCATGCCTGTTTTCCAGCCAGTCCAGGGCCAGCTGATCGTGATTGCCTCTGATGCAAATGCAGTTTTGCCTGCTTTTAAGGTCAATTAAAAAATCGATTACCTGTGTCGAATGACTCCAGCCGTCTACATAATCGCCTAAAAATATAAGAGTATCTTTTTCGGTAACATTCGCTTTCTCCAGCACTTGTTCAAGTGCGAGTAATCCTCCGTGTATGTCACCTATAACAAATGTTCGCATTTTGTATTATTTCGTGTAGGCAAAAATAAAGAAAATGATTTGTTTGTACTCATTATGTTGAGAATCTTTATAAATGTCAGAAAAAATCCTTTTCTGAATTTAAGGCTAGGTTTTGTTTTACAAAAAATGATTCACTAAGGATAATTCCCGCTTTTTTTATTCAGAATTTAGTTCTCAAATCACGTCATTTTGCTTTTCCTACAGTTAAAAAGAGGAAAAAAAGCAATTTTTGGCTATAAAATATTAGTTTCCAATGCTGTAGTTATTTGTTCTGTAAGGCATTGTCAAACCTGAGATTTCTTGTTATTTTTAAATGTCTTTACCCGTTTAAATGTTGTATTTTATCGATAAAAGGTAAATTTATCCGTTTAATTAACAAAATTTATATATTTTTATCACTCAAATAAAGTATTTACTTACATAATTTATTTGGTGATTTTTAACCCCTTTTTAACTAACCAAAATTCAAAATTGCTTATGAAAAGTACATTACCCGGAATTGTAACAACAACGGTTGCTGCATTTGCATTTTCATTATCTGCATTCGCTCAGGAAACAGATAAAAGAATAAGTCAGAAAAGTTTATCTGAAAACGGAGAGCCGAGTTTAATTACTTTCAATGACAAATCAACCTACAAAGGGTCTGATTTCAATAAAGTATTTAAAGAACAACTGGCCCTGAAAGACAACCAGTCTTTCTCAAAAATTAAAAGCGAATCAGATCGCGAGGGTTTTACCCACGAAAAATTCCAGCTTTACGAACAGGGAATTAAAGTAGAATTTGCCAATTATACTTTACATTCAAAAAATGGAAAACTACAGTCGATGAATGGCGAGTTTTACAAAATTGTAAATGCAAAAGTAAAACCGGCACTTTCTGCTCAGGAAGCTTTCAGCAGGGCAGTAGCGCATACTGGTGCTAAAACCTACCTGTGGGATTCGCCACAGGATGCCGCCTCAATGGATTATGTAAAACCGAAAGGAGAACTGGTTTTTTTACCGGATATGGAAAACCAGGGGAAAGAACGAACTACTGATAAAGTCCGTTTAGCATATAAATTTGACATTTATGCTACTAATCCCTTAAGCCGTGGTGATTTGTATATCGATGCAGTAACAGGACAAGCCTTGTTTTATAATGCAACGATCAAACATCTTGGTGAAAACAGTCATGGAAAATCAAAAGCTGCTTCAAAAGAAAATAGTGTAAACTCAAAAATGGCGGTTGTGGCTGCCAATGCGGCAACACGTTACAGCGGAACACAAACGATTCAGACTACATTAAGCGGATCGTCTTATATATTACTCGACGGAACGCGTGGAAATGGAATCCAGACTTATAACTCTGCCAGAACAGCAACGTATCCGACCACCAATTTTACCGATGCCGACAATAACTGGATCGAATACAATAACACCAATAAAGACAATGGTGCACTTGATGCTCATTGGGGTGCCGAAATGACCTACGATTACTGGTCCGCGGTTCATGGAAGAAACAGTTATGATGGAAATGGTGCTAAAATTAAAAGTTATGTGCATTACAACTTAGTGGCTGCAGGTTACCCGAATAACAATAATGCCTTCTGGAACGGAAGCGTTATGACCTACGGTGACGGAACAGGAACGGGAGGATTTGATATCTTAACGGCAATGGACGTTGCAGGTCACGAAATTGGTCATGCGGTTTGTACGTATACCGCAAATCTGGCCTATCAAAAAGAATCAGGTGCAATGAACGAAGGTTTCTCTGATATTTGGGGAGCTTGTATTGAATACCGCGCAGCACCTACAAAATCAACCTGGCTGGTGGGTGAAGATATCGAAAGAAGATCAGGACACTTGGCATTGCGCTCCATGAGTGATCCAAATTCTGAAGGTCAGCCGGACACGTACGGAGGGACTTATTGGGTAAACGTAAATTGTACGCCAACAAACAATAATGACCAATGTGGTGTGCATACCAATTCAGGAGTATTAAATCACTGGTTTTATATTCTTTCAGTAGGTAAATCAGGAACAAATGATATTGGAAATGCATATAACGTTACAGGAATCACAATTGATAAAGCAGCCAAAATTGCGTATCGTTTAGAAAGCAACTATTTATCTGCTAACTCCACTTATGCGACTGCGAGAACTTACGGAATTCAGTCTGCTATCGATTTATACGGAGCAGGTTCAGCCGAGGTTATCGCGACAACAAATGCATTTTACGCAGTTGGTGTTGGTGCTGCTTATTCAGGAGGTTCAGGAGATACCACTGCACCGTCAGCACCTTCTTCTTTAGCAGCTTCGGGAACTACCGGAACAACGACCAATCTAACATGGACTGCCGCTACAGATAATGTTGCCGTTACAGGATATGACGTTTATCAGGGAACGACTTTAAAAGGAACTGTTACAACAACAAGTTACACGGTGACAGGACTTACAGCTTCAACAGCGTATACTTTCTCTGTAAAAGCGAAAGATGCCGCAGGAAATGTTTCTGCTGCGAGTAATACTGTAAATGTTACAACATTGGCTGGTTCGGTAACCTATTGTACATCAAAAGGGAACAGTGCTTCTGATGAGCGAATTGGTAAAGTAGTTTTTGGTACGATTAACAATACTTCTACAGGAACAACTGGTTACGAGAATCTGACCGCAATTTCTACAAATGCCGGTAGAGGAACGGCTTATACAATTACCATCACACCATCATGGACTTCTTCTGTGTACAGCGAAGCGTATGCCGTATTTATCGATTACAATCAGGATGGGGATTTCTCTGACAGCGGTGAAACAGTATGGACAAAAAGTGCTTCCACAACAACTCCGGTTTCAGGATCGATTACAATTCCTGCCTCGGCAACACTTGGAACAACAAGGATGAGAGTTTCTATGAAATACAACGGTATTCCAACGGCCTGTGAAAGTTTTTCTTATGGACAGGTAGAAGATTATTCTGTAAACATCACTGCTTCAGGAATTGTAGAAGTGAATGACATCGCAGTAACCGATAAACTAAATTCGGATATTACCTTGTATCCAAATCCTGTTGATAATGAATTGAATATTTCAGTATCCGATAAAACAGGATCTGACTTTACAATTATAAATGCTTTAGGGCAGCGCGTGAGTTCAGGTCATTTATCTGAAAACCCAATTGACGTAAGCAAATTAAATACCGGAATCTATTTTATTGAATTCAATGGTGCTCAAAAAAGAGTGACTAAGAAGTTTATAAAAAAATAAGTTCTGTTTTTAAAATACTAAAAGCCTCGCAATTGCGGGGCTTTTTTTGTGCCTAAAGTTTATAAAACTGCTTAAATTTGTACCATGTCTGAAACGCCTGTATATAGAAAAATTATTCATATTGATATGGATGCTTTTTATGCTTCGGTAGAGCAAATGGATAATCCTGCTTTACGCGGGAAGCCTATTGCAGTTGGCGGATCAGAGAATAGAGGAGTAGTTGCGGCAGCAAGTTATGAGGCCCGAAAGTTTGGTGTTCGCAGTGCCATAAGTGGTGTCCTTGCCAAAAGATATTGTCCCGAAATTATCTTTGTGCGGCCACGTTTTGACCGATACAAAGAGATTTCGGGTAAAATTCATCAGATCTTTCATGAATATACCGATCTGGTCGAGCCGCTTTCGCTGGACGAAGCGTATCTCGATGTCACCCAAAACAAAAAAGGAAATCCCAGTGCGAGCCTGCTGGCCGAGGAAATCAGACTCAGAATTCTCAATGAAGTGGGACTTACAGCCTCTGCGGGGATTTCTGTCAATAAATTTGTGGCGAAAATTGCCAGCGATATCAACAAGCCAAACGGACAAAAAACGGTAAACCCGGATGAGATTTCGGCCTTTCTGGAAGAATTACCGATTCGGAAGTTTTATGGGGTCGGAAAAGTAACGACCGAAAAAATGTATCAATTGGGTATTTTTACCGGAAGTGATCTCAAAAGTAAATCGCAGGAATTTTTAGAAAAACATTTCGGAAAATCGGGAACCTTTTATTACAAAGTGGTTCGCGGCATTCACAACAGCGAAGTAAAACCGTACCGTGTCACCAAGTCGGTGGCAGCCGAACATACTTTTGATGTCAATTTATCGTCGGAGATTTTTATGTTAGAGCAGCTCGAACGGATCGCTGTCTCCCTGGAGAAACGCCTGAAAAAACATAAGATTTCCGGAAAAACGGTCACCCTTAAAATCAAATACAGCGATTTTACACAACAAACCCGCAGCAAAACCCTGCCTTATTTTATTGCAGACAAAAGTCTGATCATGGAAATAGTTGAAGAACTTTTATATCAGGAAAGAATGAAAGATTCCGTACGTTTGCTCGGAATTTCAATGAGCAACCTGAATACTGAAGAGAAGAAGGCTGTAGTAGTGCAGTTGAAATTTGAATTTTGACAAATTTGGAGCGTTAAATATCTAATTTTTTTGTTTTATGATGAATTTTCTTTCTACCTTTAAGAACAAGTGCAGTGTGCTATTAAATAAATGAAGATGAAAAAGGCCAAGTTAGAAGAGATCGCTAATCATAATTCAGTTCCCATTTTAGCGTGGGATTTTCACTATGAATACCTGAATGAATTGAAAGTCGATTTTGCAGATTTAAAAAAAGTAAAAGAAATTTCAGCACATTTCGCATGGGATGAAGAACACCTGAATATAAGTGAACGTATCAGGGAAGAAGTGGTTGTGGTTACCGATGTTGACCTGAAGATTGTTTTCGCTTCAAGCGGAATAACAACAATGACCGGATATACCGAAAGTGAAGTTCTGGGAAAAACACCAAAGATGTTTCAGGGTAAAGAGACTTCTAAAACGGATTTAAAAGAAATAAGAGAAGCAATTGAACTGCAAATTCCATTTGAGAAAATAGTCAAAAATTATAAAAAGAATGGAAAACCCTATATCTGCAGGATTTACGGTTCCCCGGTCTTCAACTTAAAAGGAAAACTATCCCATTTCATCGCTTTCGAAAAAGAAGATTTAAGCGCGTGAGGGGAGAAAAGTTATGAGTTATGAGTTTTAAGTTATGAGTTATGAGTCAAACTTGAATGGAAAAACAATACTTTTCAAAGAATAAAACAATAAAACCGCCTTTTTGGGCGGTTTTATTGTATAAAAACTTTGCGAACCTTGCGTAAAGCCTTGCGAACCTTGCGGTTAAAAACTCCTATAAATTCTCAAAGAAATCATTCCCTTTGTCATCTGTAATGATAAAAGCAGGAAAATCTTTTACGGTGATTTTACGAACGGCTTCCATTCCCAGTTCCTCAAAATCAACGACTTCTACTTTCAGGATGTTATCCTGTGCCAAAATAGCCGCCGGACCTCCAATAGAACCCAGGTAGAATCCACCGTAGGTATTGCAGGCTGTTGTAACCTGTTTGGATCGGTTTCCTTTCGCCAGCATAATCATACTTCCGCCATGTTTTTGAAATTCATCCACATAAACATCCATACGGCCCGCGGTAGTGGGTCCAAAACTTCCTGACGCCATTCCTTCCGGAGTTTTGGCAGGACCCGCGTAGTAAACCGGGTGATTTTTGAAATACTCGGGCATTGGCTGACCGGATTCCAGCAATTCCATAATTTTGGCATGTGCGATATCACGGGCTACAATTACGGTTCCGTTTAGTTTTAAACGGGTTTTGATTGGATATTGTGTTAGTTTGGCTAAAATATCAGCCATTGGCATATTCAAATCAATTTCAACAGGAGCTTCTAAATGTGGTGCTGTTTCCGGTAAGAACTGTTTTGGATTTACCTCTAACTGCTCCACAAAGATACCATCTTTTGTGATTTTTCCTTTTATATTTCTGTCGGCAGAACAGGAAACTCCTAATCCAACCGGACAGGAAGCAGCGTGACGCGGAAGACGGATAACACGAACGTCATGCGTAAAGTATTTTCCTCCAAACTGGGCCCCGATAGCACTTTCCTGGCAGATTTTCTGTACACGCTCTTCCCATTCTAAATCACGGAAAGCCTGGCCGGCCATGTTTCCTGAAGTTGGTAAATGATCGTAGTACCCTGCAGAGGCCTTTTTAACGGCTCCTAAATTGGCTTCTGCCGAAGTTCCGCCGATTACCAAAGCCAAATGGTACGGAGGACAGGCCGAAGTACCTAGGTCTTTTATTTTTTCACGGATGAACTCATCCATTGCCTTATCGTTTAAAAGCGATTTTGTCTTTTGGTACAAAAAGGTTTTGTTGGCAGATCCGCCGCCTTTTGCCATAAACAGGAACTCATAGGAAGTTCCTTTTTTAGCATAAATATCGATTTGCGCCGGAAGATTCGAACCGGAATTCTTTTCTTCGAACATTGAAATCGGAACAATTTGGGAATAGCGTAAATTACGTTTTTGGTACGTATTGAAAATTCCTTTGCTCAGCCATTCCGCATCGTCGACACCGGTAAAGATGCTTTCTCCTTTTTTAGCCATCACAATGGCAGTTCCGGTATCCTGGCAGCTTGGCAACTGACCTTCGGCGGCAACAGAAGCATTTTGCAACAGGTTGTAAGCCACAAAACGATCATTATCGGTCGCTTCGGGATCGTCTAAAATATTGCGGAGTTTTTGCAGATGCGTTGTTCTTAGCATAAACGAAACGTCGGTTAAAGCTTCTTCGGCTAATAACTCCAGACCTTTTGGGTCCACTGTCAGGATTTCGCGTTCTCCGAATTGTTCTATTTTTACAAAATCGGAAGTGATTTTGCGGTATTGGGTATCATCCTTTAAAATTGGATAAGGATCCTGGTATATAAAATCAATCATTGCTTTGTTTTTCTGCAAATTTAAAAATTATTTATCTTAGAAAGGATTTGAATAACACCTCTCTGTTTATTGTTTTATTTCGTGGAATGCATTAAAAGACATTTTTTTCTCGAAGTAAGTCTGATCTGCCGGAGATAACAATTGCTTTGTCCAGCGCTGGTTTTTAAATTGAAAAACAACAGAATCCGAGTGTTTAGCGGTTCCCATGTCCTCATTGTCGTCGTCCGGCTCAAATGCAACTCTTTTGCAATAGAAAGATTCTGTGTCCGTTTTGCCCTTTGGAGCAGTAAATTCCACCCAGCTGCCCCAGCCACTATCCGACATCGTATCCCATTCATATACAAGTTGAAGGCCTTTGTTTTTTAGATAATACAAGTAATTATTTTGCATATAACCGCAGGCCGGATAGCCGAAACTAACCTGAATAAAAGAAGAATTTTTGACTGCAGTTGAAGACAGTCCGTACGACGCTCCCCATTCAGATCCTTTTTGGTATCCCTCAATGGTAACTCTGGAAGAAACTGTTTTAGTTCTGTCCTGATAAAAATCCAGCTGATAATGCTGGGTTACAATGCTGTCTTTATCTGCTTTTTGATCTAAAAGATGTGCAAGGATGTAATTGTTTTTTGAAGTTTCGTCTCCTTCAGAAATTGCTACGGTATCGGTTTTTAAGAATTTTTCTTCTTTAGCCAGCGTAACTTCAGTTTTCTTTTCCGGAGCAATACTTGCAGCTTCAGTTATAGCTTTTTCTTTTTGGCAACCTCCCAGTAAAGCTAAAACAAATAGATATTTAACTTTCATGACTAATTAACAGAAATCAGCTTAATGTCAAAAACAAGTACAGAACCACCGGGAATACCTCTGTAGGCAAAACTGCCGTATCCTAAACGGGCCGGTACAATAAGAACACCGCTTCCGCCTTCTTTAAATAACGGAATTCCTTCTGTCCAGCCTGATATTACCTGTTGCAGCCCAAAGGTAGTGCCGGCCTCAGGGCTCTCGTCAAAACCTTTCTTGCTTGTGTAATACCCTTTGTATGCTACTGTTACGCTTGAAGTATATTTTGGCTGTTTGCCTGTTCCGGGCTCTGTAATGATATAATACAAACCGGTAGCTGTTTTTTGGGCAGTCAGCTTATTGTCGGCCAGATACTTTAAAATTTCGGCTTCATTTTTTTCGGTGTAATCAACCGGAACAAGGTTATCATTTTCAATTTCGTGACTGACACAAGAGAAAAAAAGGGTAAGGATTAGAGCAAATAAGGAATATTTCATTTTGGATTTTATTGTTTTTAAAGGATTGTATTAGACAGGATATGATGTTTTAGAAAAACCAGCTGGCCACAAAAATAGCAGTAATCACGCAAATTACATCTACCAAAAGCATGGTGCCCAAAGCATAACGGGTATTTTTGATATTTACGGAACCAAAGTAAACGGCGATCACATAAAAAGTACTTTCGGCGCTACATTGAAAAATACTGCTCAATCTTCCTGTTAGGGAATCGGCTCCAAAAGTATTCATAGAATCAATCAGAAAACCTCTGGATCCTGCAGAACTAAAAGGACGAAGCATAGCTACCGGCAAGGCATCCGTAATTTGTTTGTTGACACCCATATTCGAGAATACAAAAGCAATTCCATCACTGATAATTTCAAATAGACCGCTGTTTCTGAATAGTGAAATAGCCACCAGCATTCCCAAAACATAAGGGAAAATAGTAACTCCGGTTTTCACTCCGTTGTTGGCACCTACCACAAAAGCATCAAAAACAGTAGTATTGGCCTCAGTAAATTTCTTTTCGTGACGCCACGAAAAAACCAAGGTAAAAGCAATGATCGCGAATAAGATCAAACCGGAAAGATTAGAAGTAAAATAGTTTTTTCCAATTAAATCCAGATGATTCACGTACATCAGCAAGCCAACAATAGCAGCGATTAATAGCATTAAGGCAATAACGAGGGAAGCGCTTTTGAAATTGATTTTCTGCCTGATCCCCACAATTAAGAAGGCGGCAATGGTACCAATAAACGAAGTAATAATACACGGCAGCATGACATCTGCCGGATTGCTTGCGTTGGCGGCAGCACGATAACCGATAATTGACGTGGCGATTAACGTAAGTCCGGAAGCGTGTAAACACATAAACATAATCTGCGCATCACTGGCCCTGTCTTTGTCGGGGTTGATTTCCTGTAAGCTTTCCATAGCTTTCAAACCAAATGGAGTGGCAGCAGAATCAAGTCCTAAGAAATTTGCGGCAAAGTTGAGGGTCATATACGAGATAGACGGATGGTTTTTAGGAATGCTCGGGAATACTTTTACGAAAACCGGGCTCAAAGCTTTGGCCAGTTTTCCGGAAGCGCCCGAAATGATTAAAAGTTCCATTAACCCGCAGAAAAAAGCCAGATAGGCAATAAGCGGCAGAATTAAGTCGACCAAAGTACTTTTACAGGTAGGCAATAAACCATCTGATTTTTGAAGACCGCTGTAAATTTTTACGGTTTTGTTTTTATAAACGTAAGTCGTGTCGGCATTTAGTGTATCACGGTTGATAATGATTGTCTGTTCCGGCGCTTTTTTGATGCTGTCTTTGATAAAAGCCGGAAGCTGTTCAGCGTATTTTTCTGAAACCAGAATCGGATCGTCTTTTTTACCATTCAGAACATAATCAATGGTATATGTATTGGCGGTAAACAAACTGATTACAATAAACGCGATCGACGAAATAAATATAGCTAACCAAAATCTACTTAATACCATAATTATATTTTTTTGTAAATGTAATTATTTAGCCATAATATGCACAAAGATTTTAATGCTGAAACAGGAAGTATTTCTCAAAAACACCAATCTTTCAATGAAAATCCGGTTTATTCAATCACAATTTTGGTTTCCAGATATTTTTCGAAAGATTTAAGGCCTTCGCATATAACGGCTTTTTTATGATTTTCGGTTGCGTTAAAAAACTGTGTTTCTATTTTTGCATGGTCTTTTTTGATGGTTCTTTTCCAGGTTCCGATAGCTTTGCTGTTTTCCAGGATAACCGGTTTGAAAATTCCGTTATTGGTAAAAGCTTTTGACTGATGTTCCGGTAGAATGGAAGCTTCACGGGTTTTATAGGAAATCAGGATTTCATCAAAAGCGGGCAGGAAATGTACACTTTCGCTGAAGTTGCTTTTAAGAGAAAGAGAAGTTCCAAACCAGTACGTCTGGTGATCAATTTCTACCGAATTTAGTTCTGATGCAATGGAATTAAGTGCCAGTTTACAGGTGGTCTGTGGAAAACCCGACCACCATGAAAAATCTGGCAGCGTTGCCGGACCGTGGCTTTCAAAATAACGTTTGGCCAATTTCGCCAGACCCTCTTCTTTCGTCAATTTTGTTGTGGGTTTTGGGACTTTTTCACCCAGTAAAGCATAAGTCATTTGCTTTTCTTTCATTTTTCCGTTGCAGACCAAACCTTCTAATTCTGCATACATCATAATAAGTACGGGGCTTAAAAAATAGTCGCCGGAAACCTTTTTAAGATCAAGTCCCTGCATGATTTCATCCCGCGTTAAGTGATTGTTTCCGGCCAGCAGTTTTTCGATAGCCGAATTAATCTTGTCGAACTCCTTTTCATCATAGCCATGCTTTCTGGTTTCCGCAAGAATAATTCGTTTGACCTGTGGTCCCGAAACATCGAGCATCCAGTAGATATCATCGGCAGAAACAAAATGCCAGGTAGGTCTCAGGATATGAGTCCGGATGATTTTACCGGAATTAATGGCTTCTTCGATTTCTTTTTCAGTAGCATCACATCGCGAACCTATAGCCCATTTCGCCATCGCATAATCCTGCGCCTGCATAGCACCGAGATGATGGACAATTTGTTGCGGAGTATTTGAGCTGGTTTCTAAAAGCTTTTGCGAAGCAAGCCTGTACTGTGATATTTCCTGATGTGTCATTTTTTAAACCATATAAGTTATTGAAGTTCATTTAAGCTTTTTCCTTTTAAACCATGTAAGTTATTGAAGTTCATCTAAGCTATGTCCCTTTGCACCTCTGTTCCTTTGCACCTTAGAGCCTTAGTCCCTGAGCACCTCAGCACCTTCAAAAAAAAACTAAACATGAATAATTTCATCGTCAATCAATAAATCTTCACGGCGTAAGCGCAGGAAGATTTGGGCAACTGCAATAGTATCTTTTTCGCAATAGGTCACAATACGGTCAATGTCTTTTTCTACATAAAAAACATGAGCGACCTGACTGCCGTCGATATCGCCTTTTGGCGAAGGAATCCCAAGTATTTTGGTTAATAGTTTTAACGAGGTAAAATGCTTATAATCCCCAAACTTCCATAATTCCAGGGTATCGAGATGCGGGACTTCCCATGGCTTTTTTCCAAATAAATTAAGTTTGTTCGGAATCGCAATCTGATTGATAATCATACGCCTTGCGATAAACGGAAGATCAAACTCCTTGGCATTATGGCCGCACAGCAAATGCTGAGGCTGGTTAAAATGATTGTTCAGCAGGTTGTTGAAATCATGAAGAATTTTTTTTTCTTCCCCGAAAAAGGACGTAACCCTGAAATTACGAATATCGCCTTTGATAGTGAAATAGCCCACGGAAATGCAGACAATCTTTCCAAACTCCGCCCAGATGCCGGCACGGTCGTAAAATTCTTCAGGGGTGAATTCCTCTTTTCGCTGATATTGGGTTTTATGATCCCAAAGAGATTGCATTTCAGCATCAAGCGAATTGAAATGTTCTTCTTCCGGAACCGTTTCGATATCCAGAAATAAAATATTGTTGAGGTTTATTTTTTCAATCATAATTTTTAACCACTAATTGCACTGCTTTATTTTATGAAGATACATAAATCGATTTAAAGAAAGAAATGTACTACAATTTAAATACTTTCGGCTAATTTATGAAATATTTTTTTAAAACAGACTTTGTTGCTGCGTTGGGTTTTCATGTTCCAAAAGCCATTTTTTACGCCATATTCCTCCGGCATAACCGGTGAGCGACCCATTGGTGCCAATCACCCGGTGGCACGGCACTACAATCCAAAGCGGATTTTTACCATTTGCCGATGCGACTGCGCGGATCGCTTTGATATCGCCGAGCTTTTTGGTCTGGTCCATATAACTGACCGTTTTGCCATACGGAATTTCGAGTAGTGATTTCCATACTTTTTGCTGGAATTCCGTTCCTTTTGGATTTAGTTTGAAAGTAAAATCAGTTCTTTTTCCTTCAAAGTATTCCTGTAACTGCCGAACAGCTTCCTGCAGCACTTCCGGAATTTCAGCAGAAAGTTCACCTTCCTGCGTTACCGAAATTACCGATACGCCCTCTTCATCACCAATAATTGTGGTGATTCCGAGCGGAGATTCGATGTAAGCTGTCTGTTCCATTTTAGAGTAAAAGCAT
Source organism: Flavobacterium cupreum (assembly GCF_003996965.1). Classification (GTDB taxonomy): domain Bacteria; phylum Bacteroidota; class Bacteroidia; order Flavobacteriales; family Flavobacteriaceae; genus Flavobacterium; species Flavobacterium cupreum. The sequence continues at coordinate 27,024 of NZ_QWDM01000008.1, forward strand.
AAGGGCTTTCACAAAGTTCGCAAAGTTTTTGTCTTGAACCCTATAAGTGAGGCTAATAATTTTTCAGATCAAATTGATATTGTAAACTTGTTTCAATTTTTTCGCCTGATATGGTCTTCTTAATTCCTGATTCTACAAGGCTGAATGTCGGTAAAGGCAGGTTTAAAGCTATTGCTTTTCCGGTATAATAAACTTCCCGGGTAGGATGGAACGGAGCCACAGCATTAAAAACGTCTCCCCATTTTGACTGATGGATGATTTCGTAAATCAATCCAATACAGTCCGTTTGATGAATTAAATTGACAGGAGCATCCGGATTTTCAAGATTTTCTCTTCCTGATAAAGTTTTCACCGGATGACGATCCTCACCGATTAAACCGCCAAAACGGATAATAGTAGTTTCGAATAGCGAATTGTTTTGCAGTACGGCTTCCGCCGAAAGTAATTGTTTGCCACTTTCGGTATCGGGATTTGGAGTCGTTTGTTCTGTGATAATTGTATTTTCATTGCCATAAACCGAAGTGGAACTCACAAAAAGCACTTTTTTTACAATCGATTGTTCGATAAACGGAATCAGGTTTTTGATTTTCTCCACAAAAACTTTCTTTTCAGTATCTGCGTTGTTTCCGCGCAATTTCGGCGGAATGTCTATAATCAGGATTTCGCTTTTAGCTAAAAAATCAGTTATGCTTTCAGAAATGCCTTCGCTTTCGAGTGTAACCAAAAAAGGATGTATGCCAGCTTCTGCCAGGATCGAAAGTTTGTTTTCTGAAGTGGTAGATCCGTTAACCGAATATCCTTTCTCGATTAATTTTTTTGCCAGGGGGAAACCCAGCCAGCCACAGCCTAATATACTGATTTGTGTCATTTTTTTTTGAGGTACAAAGAGGCAAAGGTTCAGAGGGGCAGAGGGAAAGCTAAACTGAATGCAGTCTTTTCTTCTTGTCTCTTTTCTTTGCGAAATTAAATTTTTACAAATTTAAGGTAAAACGAACTTTGTCTTTTCCTTTTCCACCCATTCTGTGATAAAATTTAATGGCTCTTTCGTTAAATTGTGGTGTTTGCCATTGGATATTGATACAGTTTTTCTCTTTTCCGATTTGTTGCAGCTTTTCAATTAAAACTTCTCCGATCCCGAAACTTCGGGCTTGTTCTTCCAGAAACAGACAATCCATATACATAAAATCAGCAGCATCCCAAGTGGAATAATCAAAAGTATACGAAACATAACCGACGATTGTTTCTTTAGTGGCAACAACCAGGCAGTACAGTTTAGGATTTTTTGCGAAGATTGCTTTTTCTAAAGCTTCTGCTTTTCCTTCCGCGGTAAAGTCGGCTTTTTCAAATTCCGCATGCTTCTGGCATAAAACGACTAATTGTGGCAAATCTTTGGGTTCGCAATTCCTTATTGAATATTCCATTGCAGGTTGATTTCGGTTTGTAAAAAGGTAATAAAATGATGAAAATAACCGGGATACTTTTCGTTTTCGCGAATCGCAATAAAATGTTTTCTTTTTAAACCGTTTTTGCCAATTTTAATGGCTTTTATCGGACTGGTCTTAAGATGTGGCAATAAAGCCCATTTTGCCATCGACATCACACCCATATCGGCCTTGACCATTTCGAGCGAAGCCTCGGTCAAAGGTAAAGGCGTAATTTTTTTCGGCGTTACTTTGGCGGGAGCTAGGAAAAACTGATGTATCGTAACCGTTTCCATCGGAAGGGAGTGAATCAAAAGATGTTCGGTGACAAAATCTTCGGGAACTACATATTTTTTATGCGCCCAAGGATGGTTTTCAGAAACCGCCATCACCACTTCATCCTGAAAAAGCTCCAGGTATTTAATGTTATTGTCTTTGATGGGATCGCTAATGATGGCAATGTCAATGGTATTGGCCAGTAAATTCTGGAGCGGAATATGTGTGGCTTCGGTCACGATTTTCAATTCAACATTCGGGTATAAAAGATGAAACTGCTTTAAAACCGACGGCAGCCAGTGATAACTTGAAAAACATTCGGTACTAATCCTGATTTCACCCTGTTCGCCAAAAACCATTTGTTTGATCTGGGTTTCGGTCTGTGCCAGTTTGTCGAGAATTTCATTGGCAATCTCATAAATCTTTTCACCGGCTTTGGTGAGAACCAGTTTTTTATTCATCCTCAAAAATATGGGAGTGCCCAGCTGATATTCAGCTTCTTTGAGCTGATGGCTCAGGGCCGATTGTGTCAGATGAAGTTTATCGATTGCTTTGGTAATGCTTCCTTCTTCGACAATTGCTTTGATCAGCCGTAAATGACGTATTTCCATTTTTAGAGAATTTGTACACAAAGGAACAAAATTTTGCGATGGGTTTTCCATGAAAAAAAGTAATCGAATGGATGAATTCTTTTCGTTTTTATGGTGCTGTGACTTCTGCTACTTTTGAAAAATAAAATCATTAAATCTATAAAATGGAAGCACAACTAAAACATTATGAAAATAAACTGGCCTTCGAAATGGATCCTTCCGATTTGTTTGACGCCTTAAATAATGGAGAAAAAGTCATGGTAATTGATGCCCGAAAAGCATTTGGTTTCGAAGCAGAACATATTCCGACTGCGATTAATATTCCACATCGTGAAATGAACGAAGAAAGTACAAAGCATCTGGACAAAGAAATTTTGTATGTGACCTATTGCGACGGAATTGGGTGTAATGCCTCGACAAAAGGAGCGCTGAATATGACGAAACTGGGTTTTAAGGTAAAAGAACTGCTCGGTGGAATCGAATGGTGGAAGTTTGACGGTTATGCCACAGAAGGTACGAACGGTAAAAAAGCCGGATTGAAAATTGAATGTGCCTGTTAAAAAAAAGGACAAACTTTAAATTTTAAAGTTTGTCCTTTTGTGTTTTTTATAATTATAATTGAAAAGCTTTCTTATTCAGGGGTAACAACTGGTTTTAAAGTGTCTTTCGCAACAACAATACTGTCTTTTACAGGAGCAGTCTCAATCGGTTTCAAAGCAGCGGTATATCGTTTTATTTTCTGCTGAATCAAAATGGCATCATTCAGTACAAAAGGTGTCGGCATCATCCAGTCACTCCTTGGTTTGATATTGAACAACGGATTCGTCATTAGATCAAAAGAACTTTCAATAAGATCCATATCGAAAACAGAAGATTTATTGATGTAGAATTCCAGAACAAGAGGTTCGTTGCCTACCACATAATAGCATAAAATTTTGCTGTCATCACGTTCCAGACGATTTCCTATTTGCCCTGAAGTCGAAACGCCATTGGCTTTAAAGTTGTAAAACGTCATTTTGGTATTGGCATAAATGTCGTAACGGTTTACTTTTCTGTTAGGTGTTATTTTTATTTTTAAATACCTGTTGTTTCCCACCACACTGTCTTTGATGAAAGTCACCGTTGGTTTTGGAACTGCTACATTTGGCGCAATTGCACTGTAGGTAAATGCTGAATTGTATTTGCTGGTAATCGGTAGGGAATTTAAACCGACTGCTTTTTGATTGGTCTGACCGAGATAGCTTTTGGTCCAGTCGTCTAAGTTGACATCATAAGTCGTCCATAGAGCCGAATTGGTATTGGCGTTGTAGACATACAATAAACTGTTTGATTTTGCTTTCCCTTTTTCATAATCCGAGTGAATGCCTGCGTAAACGAAAAAGGCAATGGACAGGCCAAAAAAGAGCATCGTCCAGATTCCTTTTTTCGAAAAAGCACCAAATATCGGAAGCAATAATCCAAATAATAAAACCGTCAGGACAGCACTTCCGTAAAGTATTTTTAATCCTAAACCAACCGGAAACATTATTATGAAAGGCGCCACAATGGCTAAAGCAGGAATAGCAAATAACAAATTCAGTCCTAAACTGTAATGTTGCGTAATGACAAAAATTCCGAATAAAAGAACTCCGAAATATACCGGAATAATCAGGAAACCGGCTCCTGTCAGGCTGTTGGCCAGAAAAGCATTAATGATGATCCAAAGTAAGAGAGGCGCTACAAAATGGTTCATTGTTACTTTCCCTTCAGAAAAATGATGATAAAAAGCAAAACAGATGGCAATGCTAAGTGTCACAAAAGCACCAATGTAAGCATGACCATTATAGGTAAATCCGTTTAGGAGGTCATTGTACTGCGGATACGCCTCCAGAAGAATCTTCCATCCCAAAAAAGTAACCAGTCCGGATATAATTACAGAACCTAACAAAGGCACAAAACCCCTGAAAATTTCTCTGAAGCTAATGACACGTTTTACTTTTCCTATAAAAATGAAAAGGATTAAAAGGCCTAACGCAATGATGGTCATTGGCGCTACCCAGGCAAAAGGATAACTTATAAAAAAACCGAAAGGAACATTAAAATAAACATTATCCCCGGTTGCAGTGGTTTTGTTCAGATCGAAATTCGAAAAATATTTCAATAAAGGCATCAGATAAGTGCCCTGATGCGTCAGTGTAGTTGTATTGAGATGCTGAAGGTCATCTTGCTGGGTGTGGTAATTGAAATGACCATCGATAAAAGCAAAGTTAAATCCCTGAATGTTTCCCTGCTCTCTGAAAACCGTCAGATCGGTATCATTCGGAAGCATTTTATAAATGCTGTACATCAGTGAATTTGAAACCGGAAATTTTGTTTTTGCATTCGAAAACTCTTTTACAAGCGCTTCATTTCCTTTGTTGGTTTCCATAAGCATATAACTTGGCCCCGAAGAGCCTCTGGCTTCAAAATTTAAAACCAGTCCAACGTCTTTTGCCCACGGATGCTGATCTACAAAAAGTGCCGCACCGTTTAGTCCTAATTCTTCGGCATCGGAAAAGAGAATGATAATATCGTTTTTGTGGGGCTGTTTCGCATATAAAAAGGCACGAATACCTTCCAGAATAGTGGCAACTCCCGAAGCATCATCACTTGCACCTTTGGAAAACGAGTGTGGGGCACTGTCGTAATGGGAAAGTAATAAAAGTGCTTTTGAATTGTCTGTTCCCTTAATGCGGGCAAGAATATTCTTAGATTTTACTAAGAGCCCTTTTTTGTTCAGGGTAAAACCTTCCTGTGTAGTGGTCTCTAAACCGATTCTGTTCAGTTCAAGTTTAAGGTAATTGGCTACTAATTCATGATTTGTCGAGCCTACATAATGGGGTTTATGCGCTATGATTTTAACCTGATTTAGTGCCCGCTCTGTTGAGAATTCTGCCAGGGCTTCTTCATTTTTGGAAACCCACTGGGGCATCATTGTGGCGTAGATAATAGCTAAAATGGCTATGACGCATAGAAAAGCTAGTATTGAAGTAGGATTTTTTTTCATGTTGAAATATACTAAATTTCTTTTTTTACGAGCATAAAATAATCATTGTCCAGAGAGCAGTATCCCTGGTCATACAGGAAATAATAGGTATTGCCTGTTTGCGTCTGCAAAATATTAGTAAAAAAATCAAAATCAAAGCCTTTATTCAACATTTTATCTCTTGTTGCTTTTGATTTTCCTTCTGCGTTGAGTTCAGACAAGATACGGTAATTTTTGCGTAATTTATTGTTTACATTTCGCATAAAATTATTCGTATCCTTATTTATTTTATTATTGTAGGCATTCCGACAACTGTCGGAACAGAATTTTTTATCTTCCCGGCCTACAAGTTTTTCTGAACATTCGAGACAGGTTTTCATGGCTGTTCTATTTTTCTGATTTCATAAAGGTCATTTCTTCTGTCCTTTAGAATACGGACACTCCCATGCTCATGAAGCTGTTTTAGCAAATTCAGATCTACGTCCACAATCAGAGTCATTTCTGTATTCGGAGTAGCTTCCGCTTTTATACCATTACTCGGAAAGGCAAAATCAGATGGAGTAAATACCGATGCCTGTGCATATTGGATGTCCATATTATTTACTTTCGGTAAATTGCCGACGCAGCCTGCAATAGCCACATAACATTCGTTTTCGATAGCCCTGGCCTGTGAACAATGTTTGACACGGGTATAGGCATTCTGGGTATCGGTTAAGAAGGGTACAAACAAAATATTCATTCCTTCATTGGCCATGATTCTGGAAAGTTCCGGGAACTCGACATCATAACAGATCAGGATTCCGATTTTTCCGCAATCGGTATCAAAAGTTTTAAAGTGAGATCCGCCTTTCATTCCCCAATGCTGTACTTCGTTGGGAGTAATGTGAATTTTGGTATACATTTCGGAGGTTCCGTCTCTTTTGCATAAAAAACCAACATTGTATAAATTACCGTTTTCCAGATGAGGCATACTTCCGGTGATGATGTTGATATTGTACGAAATGGCAAATTCCTGAAACCTTTTTCTAATCGGCTCAGAATGTCGGGCCAGTTCCCTGATGGCTTCGGCTTCAGATAAATGATTGAAATCGGCCATTAAGGGCGCAATAAAAAGTTCAGGAAATAAAGCGAAATCACTTCCGTAGCCCGAAACGACATCAATAAAAAATTCCGCCTGTTCAAAAAGAGCCTCCACATTATTCAGCTGTCGCATCTGCCATTGGATCAATCCCAAGCGAATCACACTTTTCTCCAGGTTAATCAGTCTCGGACTTTCATCATAATAGACATTGTTCCATTCTAACAGCACGGCAAATTCTTTAGATTCCTCATCGCCTTCCAGGTAATTTTTGATAATTCTTAAAACGTGAAAATCATTACTCAGCTGAAACGAAAGTACAGGATCATGTAATTCTTTGTGTTTTACTTTTTCAATATAATTCTTTGGAGTCATTTTACTCGCATACTGGCCATAGTTCGGAATTCTCCCGGCAAAAACAATCGCTTTGAGGTTCAACTGTTCGCAAAGTTCTTTACGGGCATCGTACAAACGGCGTCCTAAACGTAAGCCACGATAATTGGGGTGAATAAAAACATCAATTCCGTATAGTATTTCTCCGTTTTTGTTATGGGTAGAGAACGTATAATCACCAATAATTTGTCTGTAGTTATGTCTTTTATCGACCAGTTTTTCATCCAGTATTAAAGACAGTGCTGATCCTACCACTACACCATCGACTAAAATAACAAGTTGGCCTTCAGGAAATATGGCGAGTAATTTTTTAATGTCCTTAGATTCCCAATACGAATTGGCCATTTCCGGGTAGGACTCTATCATTGAGTTTTTTAATTGTTTGTAATCGACTAATTGTAAATTTCGCAATTCAACTTTGTTGATTTGTGTCTGCATATCATAGGGTTTTTCCCGAATGTACGAAATTATTCCCATTTACAAACGCTTACAAATAATTACAATCGTAAATAATTATTAGTTAATCGGATAATTCCTACTTTATTTGTATTTTTGTCCATGTGAATTTGACTAACGAATTCATTTTTAACCTTAAAATTTTATACGCCATGAATGCAATGAAAAACAGAGTACAGCTAATCGGGAACGTAGGTAACGATCCGGAAATTAAAACATTGGAAAACGGAAAAAAATTAGCGCATATGAATATCGCTACCAATGAGTACTACAAGAATGACAAGGGCGAGAAAGTAGAACAAACAGAATGGCACCGTGTGACGGCTTGGGGCAAAACGGCTGAAATTATCGAAAAATTTGTCGTAAAAGGAAAAGAAGTAGCTGTGGAAGGGAAGTTAACCCACAGAAGCTATGACGACAAAAACGGAGAGAAAAAATTTATTACAGAAGTAGTGGTCAATGAAATCTTACTCTTAAATAAATAATTCAAACCCGACAGGTTTTTTAAACCTGTCGGGTTTAGTTTTAATACGTCCCTACAAAACAGAGGCACCATTGCTATCAGTGGTCAGTATTTCGCTCATATAATCGAAAAAAGGTCTCATGTTCAGGCAGGTTTCGAGCGCCTGTTCCAGAAAAAACGGACTTAATACTTCAGCATCCGTAAAACGTTTAATAATTAGAAACTGTTTGTAGCGCAGTAAGTCGATGGCCTCATGATTGATATCAAATCCTTTCGGGGAAGTTTTAAGCTGTTCGCCCTGCAAAGTTCCGAAAGTTTCAACAAAAGATTTTGACTGCACTATTTTTTGCATGGGTGTCGCATCATGTGCAAATTCGCTTCTGATCCGCTTTAAATCTGCAGCGCTGGGTCCCCAAAATCCACCGGCGAAAAAACTGTTTCCTTCTTCCAGATGAAAATAATAACCACCGCGTCTTTCCTTTGTTGCGCGCGTAAAGCTGCCGCCCCAAAAAGTTTTAAAAGGAGTTTTATCTTTGGAAAAACGAATATCACGATAAATTCTATAGACACTTTTTTTGCCTGAAGCGGTTTCTAATACATCGGTTTTAGAGAGTTCCTGCAGCAACGCACCGGCAAAGGCTTCAATATGATTTAATTCGTTGAGGTACTTTGTTTTGTTGGCCTCAAACCAGGGTTTATTGTTGTTTGTTTTGAGCTGCTGCAAAAAATCAAGACTGGATTTGGGTATCGTAACCGGTTGTTTCATAAGTATACTATTAGCGTTTCTAAAAGTAAAACACGAATATCATTTAAACTAAAAACCCACCAGATTTCTGATGGGTTTTTCTATATTTTTTTAAGCAGTCTTTTTTATTAAGTCAAACATAGGACAACGGGAGCAACGTTTCTTTTCGCTCTTTTTGAATTTCTCACAACAGCTTGATTTGCAGTTTTCGATCTTCTTAATCTTATCAAGGATAGCAGCTTTTTTTTTCTTCTTATCCTTCTTTTTGTCCTTGTCTTTAACTTTATCTTTCTTGCTCACGGTTCATTTCAATTATAAAACGAGACAAATATAAAAGAATAAATGTTATTTTTATGCGTTCTAAATAAACTTTAACTTTTTTATTTTGGATTGATGGCAATCGAGCTAGTCACTGTTAATTGCTGAATATCACGATCAAACAAATAAAGTCCGCCCTTATCATCCCCAATTAAATTGATTTTATCAAGAATTGATTTGGCCGTAGCCTCTTCTTCGATTTGTTCTGCTACGTACCATTGCAGGAAATTATGCGTAGCATAATCTTTTTCAGAAAAAGTGATATGTACTAATTCATTGATCGATTCTGATACGAAAATTTCATGATTGTAAAGTGTTTCAAACATTTCTTTAAACGTAGTGTATGATGTTTTTGGCGCTTTTAGATCCGTAATAGTAGCATGCCCGCCACGTTCGTTGATGTACTTCACTAATTTAAGCATGTGCGCGCGCTCTTCATCTGACTGAGTATACATAAACTGAGCAATTCCTTCTAATCCGTGTACCTCTGCCCAACAAGCCATTGAAAGGTAAGTTTGTGAAGACTCTGCTTCAATTCTGATTTGCTTGTTTAGTGCTGTTTCTATATTTTTTGATAACATAATCCTGAGTTTTGTGTAAAGTTAAATAATTTTAAGCAATTTAGGACCTGATTCAATGGTACTCAAAGCAATCAAATTCAGCGAAATACAAATAAAATCAACTTATTTGAATGTATTCGGACTTTTATATAATTAGCAAGAGTCTAAAAATCCTGGCTTTGTCTTAATTATATCCGTCTGTAAACTTCAGCATCATGTATTGTTTGGTTGTAGTATCAAAATAGCCTAAAATGGAATAATCTTTAAATTTCATGATGCTTTCCAACGCCATTTCTTTGTGTTTATCCATAAATAAGTAAATTTTATCTATGGCAAGAGGCTGTTGTCTTTCAGTGGTAAATCCGAGTTTTTTATCCCAGATACTTTCAAAAAATACTGTTTTGGTTTCAATATCAGGATAGTAAAAACCCTCGAAACTCTGATTGGTTGTTTTACTGATTCCACCAATGGTAATAAACAGATTCTTTTTGTTCTTAAATACGGAGATACCCATATCTAAACCGGATAAATGCTGCAGGAATTTGGCCGTGTTTTTTAATTCTTTCGGACTGTAATTGTCTCTCTGGATTAGCAATGGCGAATTTTTAAAAAGGATCGTGTCATTTTTTGCAACAGCAATGCTTTTTAGGACTTGTTGGGAATCCAGATCCTTTATATCAAACGAAAGTTCTTCTTCATTGGCATTGATCTGGTACAATTTGTTTTCGTGATAATAAGAATTGGCGGTTCTGGGGGCTTTTTTAGCAACAGGCTGCACGAAGTTTTTTTCTTTGATCTCCAGATTATTTAAATTAATATCGAATAACTGTGTTCTTTGAAGATTTTGATCCAGCGTTAAGAGGATACGATCGCTTAATAAATACATTTTAGTTTTACTAATCGTCATCGATAACGGATTGTATTCGCCCGGTTCCATTTTTTCAATGGGATTTTCTGCCAGAATCTGGTTGAATGTTTGAGGCTGTGTTTTTTTATTCATAAACGTAAAAGGAGAGAAATCAAGTATTTTTTCTTCCACTATTCCGTTTTTGAAAACATACAGAATTAGTTTTGGTTCTGTCTTATGCTGTGTCAGGAAATTAAAAGTATTATCCTTTTGATATTGCGTTACAATAGGATGTGTGGCATTCGGATATTCAAATTTTAGCGCTTTCGAAGTTTTACTTTCGAAATAATATTTGACGATTATAATGTTTTTTGCTTCTTCTGAAAACCAGTACAAAGTTGGATTTCCGTCTTCGCTAAAACTATAACCCATCAGCGACCTGTCATTAAAATACGTAGCCGGACCCGTAAACTGATCGTTCAGGAATAAGGCGCTATTGTATTTTAAAATCGTAAAATTCCCTTGCGACAGTACAAAAACAAATACTTCGTGGGTGGAGTTATTTTCGAAATTTAAAATCTGATCGTTTTCCCTTACTCTTTTTAAGTCCAAAGGATAAGATGTCAAAACCGTCTGGCTTAACAGAATAGAATTGTACAATACAGCTAAAAACAGAAATACTTTTCTCATATTTTTTAAGAATAAAATCAATTCAAAATCTTCGCCTGAATTCTGTTTAGGAATTCATCAGCTCCTGAAAATAGTCTACAAACTGACCCAGATGCAGACCGTCCATTAAACCATGATGCACATATACGGCCATCGAAATAGTTCTTTTTCCGGTTTCGGACGTCATCATTTTTCCGAAAGAAACTTTTGGGCAGCTGTCCGGATACGTGAAACTGCGGGCATGCGTAAGCGAAGTAAAATTTAACCACGGTATTGCCGAAAAATGGATCACATTATCGTCTTTAAACTCACGGGTAAAAAGCCCGGTGGTGGTTTGAATACGCTCAATTTCTTTTAAGGCAGTTTGTTCGAAAACCTTAAAATCAGCATCATATTCGATTAGCGAAAAACCAAAAGTGCCATCTTCGCGGCCAATGGTGGCCGATGCATCAATACGATCGTTAATATAAATCTGGTCTTCTGCAATTCGGTACCTGAAATTTTCGATCGCATTTACGGCAACCAGTGTTTTATGCAAATAATAGATAAAAAAGGAAGCATTAAGGCCTTTTGCGGTTTGATACGCTTTTGTGCAGTCAATCTCAACAGTGGCCCCAAAAAAAGGTTCTTCCATCTGTCTGAAATGGGCAAAATGCTCTTTTCTATTCCAGTTTTCTAAATCTAAAAGTGTTTTCATTAGGCTAAATTAGTAACCACTTCCGTGATTTTTTCAAATGAACTAAAATGTTCGTGTTCTACTTTATGACTTATTTTCTCGTGTTCCCAGGTCGTGTGAAACGGAATATGTACGGCATAACCGCCAATTTCCAAAACCGGTAAAACGTCCGATTTTAACGAATTCCCGATCATCAGAAATTCGTGGGGCTGAATGTCTAAACGGCCCAGCAATTTCTCGTAATCAATTTCCTGTTTGTCTGACATGACTTCGATATGGTGAAAATAATGCCCGAGTCCGGAACGGTGCAGTTTGCTGTGCTGGTCTTTTAAATCGCCTTTTGTGGCCACGACCAATTTGTACTTGCCGTGCAAAGCCTGCAAGGTTTCTTCGATTCCATCAAGGAGTTCGATGGGTTTTTCGAGCAATTCTTTTCCGTATTGAATGATTTTCTGAATCACTTCAACCGGAATGGTGTTGTTCGAAATGTTCATCGCCGCTTCAATCATTGATAAAATATAACCTTTGATTCCGTAACCGTACAAAGGTAAATTCTGAATTTCGATTTTAAACAATTCCTGCGAAATGCCCTGATGCGAAAGATAATCTTCCATTAAGGCACAAAATTTATGTTCCGTTTCCTGAAAATAGGGTTCGTTTACAAATAAAGTATCATCGGCATCGAATGCGATTACTTTTAAATTTGGAATTTTGCTTTTATGTAACATATGTTTTTTTGTTTCAGGTTTGAAGTTTTCTTTGTTTCAGGTTTTAATGCTGAGATTTTTTTGCCACGAATTACACGTATTACACGAATTTTCACGAATTTTTTTTGCCACAGATTATAGAGATTCCAAAGATTTGAAATAATCTGCCAAATCTGCTCGATCTGCGTGAGAACTTTTTTGCCACGACCCAAGCGACAGCGAACAGGCGAAGCAATTTCACGATTGATCACGAATTTTTTTGCCAGAGATTATCGAGATTTCAGGATTTAAAAAAATCTGCTCCATCTGCCAAATCTGCGAGAAAAATTTTTAAAACTAATCGGTGTAAACCCATTTAAATCCGTAAAATCCGCGAACCAATTCCCAATCTTAGTTCTTAGAAAAGAACCTGCCCAGAGAAATTGTCTTATCGTAAAACGTAATCCGGATTCCGAAAAGCAAAATCATTCCGCCGAAAACCATTTGTAAAGTTATTTGTTCTTCTAAAAACAACCAAGCTAATATCGAAGTAATTACAGCCTGACTCAATAAACTTAACGAAACACGTGTCGCACGCATGTGTTGCGTGGCATAACTGATGGAAAGCCAGGCGCACAACTGGCAAATTATCGCCTGGAGTACAAATACAAACCAACCCGTATTGGAGAATCCCGTAAAAGATTCATCCAATGCATAACAAAGAATTCCTAAATAAGCGCTGGAAGCCAGTAAACTAATCGTCATAAACGATAAAACATCAACATGGGAAAGCACATTTTTACTCACCAGAAGATAAATCGAATACAGGATTCCGGACAAAACAGCAAATAGGAACGCCTGATCAAAATTGAGTTCCAGAAAAAAACTAAAACCAACTAAAGTCACCATTCCGAATAACGAAACGATAGTTCCGATCCAGAAATTGACAGCCGGCCTTACTTTCAAAAAGAAAAAAGAACCCAGCCCAACCCACAGCGGAGAAAGATTAGTTAACAAGGAAGCCTGCGTCGCACTCGAATCCTGAATCGCGATATTCCAAACCGCAACATCGGAGGCAAACAGGATTCCGCATAGTGCCGCTAAAAGTGTCAATTTTAAGGTTGGAAGTTTAAAGTTTTTACTCAAAAGCACATAAGGCAAAAGCAAAGTCACGGCAAAAAACATTCTGTAAAAAGCAGAAATCAATCCCGAAGCTAAACGCAATTTGATCAATATCGGAAAAATCGAAATACAAAGTATGCCGCAGATTAAAGCTAATCTTGGTTTGGTGAGTTTCATTTTATGTGTTTGAGATAAAATATTAAACAGAAATTAAAAATTACTCAAAAGTAAATTAAGTTGTTAGCTACTTACGCAATATGTAATTCAATTTTTTTATAATATTTCATAGCTTAAATTTTTTGAGGCTTTACCTTTTGTTTTTGGAAAAAAGATTCGAAAGAGTTTGTGAATTTTTTTCCAATTTTTATCATGGGTAATTCGAAAAAATTATAAGAAAATATAGATATTAGGATTGTTAGAACTACTGTAGTGCCGAGAAGTAAAAAATTATTTTTCGAATTTATTTTCTCTAGCAAAGAACCGGTATATAGGTAAACAACCGGATGGATTAAATAAATTCCATAAGTTGCTATGCCAAACGTTTCGAGAATATTGCCAAATGTTTTAGGGACATTAATGTTTAATTTATAAAAACAAAATACAATGATGAAAGATAATATTGAGAATACGATCCGGCCTATTCCGGTGACTATTGAAATTTGATTACCTGAGAAAGGAAGTATACAGAATAAAATGACTGCAATAATTAATAATGATAAGTTTAATTTAGTACTAATATTTGTTTCTTTGAAATTATAAAACAAAGCAATACCCATTACATATAGAAATAAATTATTGAATGGATTTACATAAGTTGGCCATTGCGCTGGTAAATCAAGATTGGACTTTAATAAATAAAAAGAAAAGAAAAGTCCAATAATTAAGGTAAAGACAAAAAACACGTTTCCAAACCATTTTTTTGTATTATATAAAAACAAAATAAGCGGAGTCAGAGCATAATAAACCATTTCATTTCCTATTGACCATGCTCCTGTTGGTATATATGCCGTAGGTTTAAGAAACCCAAATAAAGTTGTTAAATTTAGAAACAATAATTTCCAGTCAAAAGTACCGGTTTTCAGCAATATTGGAATAACCAAAACAAAACATATTACCCATAATAAGGGCCAAATTCTAAAGATTCTTCGTATGTAAAAGATAATTGATTTTAAAATAGAATCAATATAGGTGTTGTATACAATTGCCATACTTAAGCCCGAAAGAATAAAGAAAATAGAAACTCCATATATTCCTAATCTCCCTAGCGGATTACTAGCGTCTAAAGGGTTAAAAATCCAATATATTAAATGATAAAACATTATAGATAAAGCCATTAATCCTCGTAACCAATCTAACGTTTCAACTCTTGATTTTTTTAAGTTATCCATGTTTTTCTATAATGTTTTTTTAAGATTTAGTTTTAATTCACCGTCTCACCATTCGGTGCATCAGCATCCGGATTGATGAAAACCAGTTTCCCTTCTGCATTTGTAGTCATCAGGATCATTCCCTGGCTCTCGACACCACGTAAGGCTCTTGGCGCTAAGTTGGCGAGAACAGAAACACGTTTTCCGATGATTTCTTCCGGTGTAAAGCTTTCGGCAATTCCCGAAACAATTGTACGAACGTCAATTCCGGTATCTACTTTCAGAACCAGCAGTTTGTTTGCTTTTGGCATTTTTTCTGCTTCCAGAATAGTTCCGACACGAATGTCCATTTTAGCGAAATCTTCAAACTGAATTAATTCTTTCTGAGGTTCCACTTGTTTGTTTTCGGCAAGATTGGCCGTTTTGGTAGCTTCCAGTTTGTCTATTTGTTTTTGTATTTCTTCGTCTTCGATTTTGGCAAAAAGCAATTCGGCTTCACCAATCTGGTGGCCTTCCGGAATCAATTCTGAATTTTCAGCAACGTCATTCCATTTCAGTTTACCTTCGTTTTTCAATATTCGGGACAATTTCGCGGCAGTAAAAGGTAGGAACGGTTCAGCAAGAATACTCAACGCAGCAGCAATTTGAAGTGCTACGTACATTTGGGTTTTTACACGCTCCGGATTGTCTTTCATCACCTTCCACGGCTCTTCGTCTGCCAGGTATTTATTACCTAAGCGCGCCACATTCATTAATTCGCCCAAAGCCTCACGGAATCTGTAACGCTCTACCGAACTTGAAATCACGGCCGGATACGCTTTCAATTCTGCCAAAGCAGCTTCGTCAACTTCTGTAAATTCATTTGGTGTCGGAATGTATCCTTCGTAATATTTGTTCGTCAGCACCACCACACGATTGATGAAGTTCCCAAAAATCGCTACCAGTTCGTTGTTGTTTCTCGCCTGAAAATCTTTCCAGGTAAAATCGTTATCCTTAGTTTCCGGCGCGTTAGATGTCAAGGCATAACGCAAAACATCTTGTTTCTCCGGAAATTCTTCTAAATATTCGTGTAACCAGACCGCCCAGTTTTTAGAAGTCGAAAGTTTGTTTCCTTCCAGATTCAAAAACTCATTGGCCGGAACGTTGTCCGGCAAAATATAGCTTCCTTCGGCTTTAAGCATCGCCGGGAAAATAATACAGTGAAAAACAATATTGTCTTTCCCGATAAAGTGAACCAGTTTGGTGTCTTCGTTTTTCCAATACGGTTCCCAGTCTTTTCCTTCGCGGGCTGCCCATTCTTTAGTAGACGAAATATATCCAATTGGCGCATCAAACCAAACGTATAATTTTTTTCCTTCGGCTCCTTCAACGGGAACATCAATTCCCCAATCCAGGTCACGCGTTACGGCACGAGGCTCCAGTCCGCCGTCAACCCATGATTTTACCTGTCCGTACACATTCGGTTTCCAGTCGTTCTTATGTCCGACTAAAATCCATTCTGTTAAGAAATCTGTATATCGGTCCAAAGGTAAAAACCAGTGTTTGGTAGATTTCAAAATCGGAGTTTCTCCTGTTATTGTCGATTTCGGGTTTATTAAATCCGTAGCATTCAGAGTCGATCCGCAATTTTCGCACTGATCTCCATAAGCTCCGTCGTTACCACATCTTGGGCAGGTTCCCACCACAAAACGATCTGCCAGAAACTGATTGGCTTTAGCATCGTATAATTGTTCTGTTATTTCTTCAATAAAATCACCATTATCATACAGTTTTCTAAAAAATTCCTGAGCCGTATCATGATGAATTTTAGCCGAAGTTCTGGAATAATTATCAAACGAAATCCCGAAATCAGCGAATG
The DNA here is from genome assembly GCF_003996965.1 of Flavobacterium cupreum. Taxonomy (GTDB): domain Bacteria; phylum Bacteroidota; class Bacteroidia; order Flavobacteriales; family Flavobacteriaceae; genus Flavobacterium; species Flavobacterium cupreum. The sequence goes on from NZ_QWDM01000008.1 coordinate 43,553, forward strand.
ATTTTCTAATAATTCCGTCATATTTATCAATAACTTCTTGTGGTGTAATTCCTTCTTTTTTGGCTTTCATCGAAATAGCAACGCCATGTTCATCGCTTCCGCAAATAAACGCAACGTCTTTACCCTGTAAACGTAAATATCTCGAATAAATATCTGCAGGCACGTAAACCCCCGCCAAATGGCCAATATGTATAGGTCCGTTGGTGTAAGGCAAGGCTGCCGTAATAGTATATCTCTTTGGATTCTGTATCATATGTTGATATTAATTTTTTTTATTGGTCATATGTAATTCGCCTATGAAATCTTGTGTTTAAAGACAATTTTGTCGTACGCGCATTTCATAACTCAATTTTATTGCCTGCAAAAATAAGGAATAGAATCGAGAATTTGTTATTTCACGGAGATTCACAAAGAAAAAGCACGGAGATTCGTGAAGTTTTTTTTAAGTAGGGGGAATTAATCACGCAATCCCGATAGCTATCGGGAGCAGAGGCACAAAGTTTTATTTTACACTCAACGATTAATCATTTTGTCTGTCATTTCGAGGAACGAGAAATCTTCGCAAGCAGCTCGACAAAGATTGGAGAATTTTGGAATGGAGTTTCTTGCAAAGATTTCTCGTTCCTCGAAATGACAGGATTGTTTGTTTCTCAGTACTTTATGAGAATTTTTTTCAGGAGCTAATCCCGCTATTCGTTACAATCTTTTGTGCCTCCCGATAGCTATCGGGACGGCACAAAAGGATTTTCACTTCTATCGGGGCTAGTGATACACATTTGTCATTAGAAACACCAGAAACATTCGTAATTGTCCGGCTGAGCGAAGTCGAAGCCCACGTTTGCTGAATCACTTTGCGAGCTTCGACTTCGCTCAGCCGGACATTGTTTGCGTATTTCTGCAGAATCTGCGAGAAACAAAAGCTTTGTCAAATCTTTGCGGGTGCTTCGACTTTGCTCAGCTAGACAAACTTTGTGTATCTCTGTGCTTTTTATCTGTGAATCTCTGTGACAAAACCCATAAGATAGAACGAGTTTAAACTAGCCCTTGCGATAAAAACTTCGAAATATATTTTGCAACCTTTGCAGTGAAAAAAACAAAGTTATGAGCAAGACAAAATTAATCATCAATAAAAACGGATCCATCAAAATTGAAGGTGATTTCGAAATAATGGATTCAGAAGGAACGGTTTACGGATTACAAGGAAGAAGCGCACTAGGACTTTGCCGTTGCGGATTATCGGCCAACAAACCTTTTTGTGACGGTGGACATCGTAATAATTTCGAGCACGATTCAGTTGCATTCGATTTACCGCCTATGAAAACGAACTAAGAATCGTTTCTCAGATAATAGAAAGCTGCATTTTTATGCGGCTTTTTTTTATTCTGTTTTTTTACGTAATTATTCAATAATGATAGGTTAATTCCTTAAAAAAGTATATTATATTTACGGAAATTTTTAAAATATAAAGAATGAGAAGATTTACTGTCGTGTTATTGTTTTTTTGTTTTGTTTTGGTTCAGGGTCAGACAGCAAGGGTTATTTCGAGTGACTGGATGGGTTTCAGTCAGACCATAGACATTCAGACTCCGGTTAAGAAAAAATTTAAACTGATTGCTTCTGCAAAAGTAGAAACCGCAGAGCCTAAAGCATGGGCGGGAATCTGGGCAAGAGTGAATAATAAAAATGATGAAGTCGGTTTTTTTGATAATATGGGCGAAAGACCAATCAAATCAAAAGACTGGCAATCGTATACTGTTGAAGGAATCATTGATGAGAATAGTAAATCTTTGACTTTTGGAGGATTAAGCTCGTTTAATGGAAAGTTTTATTTTGATAAATTCCAGTTGTTTATTGAAAATGCAAAAGGTGTTTTTGAACCGGTAACTATTTTAAATTCTGGTTTTGAAACGCCTGTAAACAATGGCGATATTCCGAAATGGAATTTAGGAACCTCCAAAGCAAAATTGGTTAAGGTGAAGGAATATAAGATTTATTCTGATAAATCAGCCGCCGATGGAAAAAATGCATTAGTGTTGGAAGGAACAGGTATAAAAATAAAAGAAACGGGAAAAATAGGAAATGTTGAGGGTGCTTCACCTAAAATTGCCGACATGATCTCGATGCTGGAAGACCTTAAGGATCGTGTCGAAAGTACCGTTAAAAACATGAATCAGTATGAAATAGATTACCTGCATGATGAGAAGGCGAACCGAATTGGTGCTCTGGTTATGCATTTGGCTGCGGCCGAAAAATACTATCAGGTTTTTACTTTCGAAAACAGGGAATTTAATGAAGAAGAAAAGAAAATCTGGGAGGCCGCTTTAAACTTAGATCAGGGCGGACGCGATGAATTTAAAGGGCATGACATTCAGTATTATCTGGATATTTATAATGAAGTGAGAGCCAAAACGATTTCGGAACTGAAGAAAAGGGACGATGCCTGGTTTGCCGAAGTTCAGATGAAATACGATATTAGTAATCAGTATTGCTGGTTTCACGTGATGGAACATCAGTCCAGTCATTTGGGACAGATTTTATTTTTGAAAAAACGAATTCCGCCACCACCACAAGTACCCAAAATAGAAATGGGTATCAAACAATAAAAACTGAAGAAGCTGCACTAAAGGGTGCAGCTTTTTTTGTGTTCCTAAAAGCTAAAAAAAGTAGCAGAAGCAATTGTTGTTGAATTAATTATTTAATTTTAAAGGTTCTAAACAGTAAAACGATTTTCATGGAAGAATTTATTCATATCAAATCGATTATCGGCATTATTCTTGGCTTAAGCCTGACGCATCTCATTAAAGGATCTGTCATTTTTATACAGCATCCGGGGCGGAAAAAAATCTATTTTGTACACTCGCTCTGGGTCTTTTATGTTTTCCTGCTGATTATTCACTTCTGGTGGTGGGAATTTAATCTGAAACTCATTACAGAGTGGTATTTTGCGGATTATTTTTTCATAATCTCTTATATTCTTGTCTTTTACCTGCTCTGTGCGATCCTGTATCCTGATGACCTAATCGATTACGAAGGTTATGAAGATTATTTTTATTCGCGTAAAAACTGGTTCTTTGCCATTCTTGCCATCAGTTTTGGTGCAGATATGATTGATACGGCAATAAAAGGCGGCAACTATTTTTTATATAATCGGGGGGAATATTACATTCGCATCATCAGTCATATTCTTTTGTGTCTGCTGGGAATAAAGATTCACAACAAGGTTTTTCATGTGGTTCTGGTAGTATTGTTTATTGTTTATGAACTTTCGTATATTTTGAGATTATTTAATGTGGAATAAAACATCTAATGGTTCGGTTATGGTACAGAAAAGACTTCAGATCGTTTTTCTTTTTCTTTGTTTTGCAACTGAAGCGGTAGCTCAGAACAAGATCAATCTTTTCTCGGAGATCAACTACAATTCTATTCCTGCGGTGAATCTGAACGAATATAAATCGGTTCAGGAACGGGATAAAAGAATTCAGAATCCCAATATTGCCTTAGGTGTGGGAATCTCGGGAGGCGGATCCCGGGCACAGTTTTTTAGTATGGGCGTACTTTTGGGGTTAGAAGAAATTCAAGAAACAGATTCTCATCGCAATTTTTTAAACGAAATAGATTATTTTTCCACCGTTTCGGGCGGCTGTTATTCGGCGGGCTATTATTTAACCATACTGAAAAATAAATTGCAGTACGATAACTGTTCCTTCAATGAGTTTTATTTCTCTAAAGCCGACGCTTACAAAGCCGATGTCAATAAATCAGCATCACTTTTCTCCCTTCTGAATAACAGCAGAAATGAAAAAGGCGAAAAAATATCAATGACGCAGCGTTTGGATTTAGAGGTGCTGCAATACGACAGTTCCAATCCCGAAAATCCGGATAAGTTCAAAAACCAAATGCTGTTATCGGATTTCTTTATTCCAAAAGAGAGCAGGAAGAATCCGGAATTGCCCATGCTGGTTGCCAACGGAACGGCCTATAACAATGGAGAGCGGTTTCCTTTTATGCCGCATATTATCCGGTCTTTAAAAATAAATGCCTCACTGGCTCCCAATAAGTCAGATCTTCCCCTGGATAAAAATGAGATCAGTAATGGTTATGATTTTCCACTCACCTATGCGATTACGGCAAGTTCTGCTTTTCCGGGTGTGCTGCCCAAAACCAAATTCGGAATCAAAGGCCAGGACAAAATATTATGTGTGATTGATGGCGGTGCCTCCGACAATATGGGCTATCAGACTTTAATTGAACTGCTTAACAATGATACTAAAGTCGATAATAAAAACAAAAAAGCCCTTTTTATAGACTGTTTAGGGCAGGGGAAGAAGGAGCCATATATCACTGATACCAAAATCAGACTGATTTCTTTATTAGAGACCGCTTCTTTGTATACGGTACAAACCCGATACATCACTTTTGAAAAGGATGTGGAAGATGTGCTCGAAAAGTATAAAATTCCAATTTCAAATTTTCAGGTAATTGGTTTTACAACCTTACGCGATTATCTGTTAAAGCTAAAAAAAGACCAGGATTATGAAGAACTGGTTCTGCAATTGAAAAACATGGACGATGAAGACAGCAGCTGGTTGCAACTATATGTTGATTTTAGAACAAAACTAGTTAAAAACTTTGGTGCCGAAAGTTTCAAAAAAGACAAAACGGGCGAAGTAATGCTGTCCAGTTTAGATCAGGAAAAGTTTAAGGATTTTGGGGCCAGTGAACTCTTGCTATTGTACGAATATGCAGCACACGTTCAGACAAAACTAAAAACAACCCCGGAAGAAAAAGAAATGTTATTGCTCTCCGGCCGTTTTGCCGCTTTTGTGAAAACGAAGGAACTAAAACAATTGTTGACAGAACAGAAATAATTAAAGCCAATTTAATATTGCTCTGATGATCCAGAGAAGCACGATCAGGAGCAGGAAAGAAAATTGAACTTTATTGACCTTTTGGTTTCCGAACTTCCGAACCAGTAAACGGTCTATTATGACGGCGAATAAAACCAATACCAAACTGAATAAGATATAAATCCCCAGTAATCCGTCCTGCGCAGAATTACCGGCAATCAACATGATAGCATAAACAGTACCGGCAAGGATGGAAAGTATTCCCAGCACAAAAAACAGGGTTGGGTTTTTTATTGGTGTATTCATTTGTCTAGGTTTTTATCTCTTTGAAAATTACTTTTTTTGTTTTGATTTTTAATAACTTAGCGAATAGTTTTATGCAATTACGGAGAATAATTTTAAGTTTCGTTTTATAGAAATGACAAAATTGCGCATAAAAGCGATTTAGGATTTCTTTCATCAATTATTTTACCCGAAATTTGCACCAAACTCATAAAACAAACTCAAATGGAATTCGGCAGAATCATTATTTCAGAAACCGCAGCCAACAGCGAAAATCCTCAGGACGTGATCAACTCTAACATTTCGGTGATCAACCTGATGCGCGAAGAAAAAATAGACGACGACCTGATTCACGAAGATGCCTTGATGAGTTATTACTTAGATTATTATACTTCACAATATACAGAAGGCAATTTCTCGCAATTTGTCTACAATTCACGCTGGAACAAAGAACTGAACGAACTGATAGAGGAAGGCCTCGCTCTGATTGGCGCCGAAAAACATCTCGAGTTGTTTCAGACACAAGCCAAAAGAGTAAGATTGTTAAGTAGTGTAAAAATTGATAAATTCCTGAAAGGAAAACTCGAAGGCGTAAATCCAACAAGAGATTTATTAAACAACGATACTTTCTTCGAACTGGAAGAAAACCTGGTGACACTGAATGCCGGCTTCCTGAAATCCCATCCCGATACCGAAGTGCTTTCGGTAGACGAAATGTTCGCGGTTTTAGAGGAATTTGTCGGACATGAGATTAAAAGGGAATAGTTTTATTTCGCACCCTTTTCAAGGAAAAACCACAAAGCAGCACAGAATTGAATCTAAATCGCAAAGAAATTTTGTATTAGTTTCAGATTCCCCTGTGAAATTCGCTTTTACGGGCAACTTTGTCCTTATTCTTAACAAACATTTCCTTAAATTTGCTTCCTTTATATAAAAATAAAATAGTTACAAAAATCAAGCTATGTTACAAATCGCATTTATTAGAGAAAATCAGGAGAAAGTAATCAAGGCTTTGGCAAAACGAAATATCGATGCCAAAAGTGTTGTTGAAGAAGTGGTTCAATTAGATGAAAACCGTCGTGCTGCGCAGGTAGAATTAGACAATGTTTTATCTGAATCTAATAAATTATCCAAAGATATTGGTGAACTGATGAAAGCCGGAGAGAAATCCAAAGCGGCAATCTTAAAAGAAAAAACAGTTTCCTTAAAAGAAAAAAGTAAAGAATTAGGCGAAAAAGCGGAAGCTCTGGCTGTCGAATTAACCAATAAATTATATACACTACCTAACCTTCCGGCGGATATTGTTCCTGAAGGAAAAACTCCGGACGACAATTTAAACGTTTTTGAAGAAGGCGAAATTCCGGTTTTGCACGAAGGCGCACAGCCGCACTGGGAGCTGGTAAAAAAATATGACATCATCGATTTTGAATTGGGTGTGAAAATTGCAGGAGCGGGATTTCCGGTTTACAAAGGAAAAGGAGCCCGTTTGCAACGCGCGCTGATCAATTACTTTTTAGATAAAAATACAGCTGCAGGATACAATGAAGTTCAGGTGCCGCATTTGGTAAACGAAGCTTCAGGATACGGAACAGGACAATTGCCGGACAAAGAAGGACAAATGTACCATTCTACCATTGATGATTTGTATCTGATTCCAACGGCTGAGGTTCCGGTGACGAACTTGTTTCGTGATGTTCTGCTGAGCGAAAGCGAATTGCCGGTTTTACATACGGCGTATACACCATGTTTCCGTCGTGAAGCAGGTTCTTACGGAGCGCACGTTCGTGGACTAAATCGTCTGCACCAGTTTGACAAAGTAGAAATTGTACGCATTGAACACCCGGACAATTCATATAAAGCACTTGACGGGATGGTCGAGCACGTAAAAAACATTTTACAGGAATTGAAATTGCCTTACCGAATCTTACGTTTGTGTGGTGGCGATATGGGTTTCACTTCTGCTTTGACATATGATTTTGAAGTGTTTTCTACCGCGCAGGATCGTTGGCTGGAAATCAGTTCCGTTTCTAATTTTGAAACTTTTCAGGCCAACCGTCTGAAATTGCGTTTCAAGGACAAAGACGGAAAAAACCAACTGGCGCATACGCTTAACGGAAGTTCATTGGCTTTGCCAAGGGTTCTGGCTGGAATTTTGGAAAATTACCAAACGCCGGAAGGAATCGTAATTCCGGAAGTTTTACGTCCGTACTGCGGATTTGATATAATTGATTAATTCAGTTTACAGTTTACAGTCGCAGTATTCAGTTAGCAAACTGCGACTGTCAGCTGCGACTGAAAACTAATAACTGCGACTCAAAAAGATTTTCAACAAAAACCAGAAATATGAAAAACATTTTTATCTATATTCTTGTGTTGTGGTCTGGTTTTGCGTTTGCACAAAACGAGCAACTGGCTCAGTATTACTACGACAAAGGCGATTTCGAAAAGGCAAAAGTCAGTTATGAACAGCTTTTAAGCCTAGCCCCGTCCAATACCCAGTATTTTTTAAGAACAATCGACTGTTACCAGCAATTGCAGCAGTTTGATATTGCCCAAAAAGCAATTCAGGAAAGATACAACCGATACAAACAGGGTGTTTTTCTGGTGGAATTGGGTTATAACTTCCAATTGCAGAAAAATGAATCCAAAGCCAAAAACTACTACGATCAGGCTATTGAAAAGATCAGAACCAATTCGAATGATGTTTACGGTATCGGAAATTCGTTTGAGAAAAAGGTTTTGCTCGAATATGCCTTAAAAGCGTATCAGACGGCAATGGAAGTGCAGCCGAATTACAATTTCAATTTTCAGATCGGAATGCTGTATGGCCAGTTGGGAAAGACCGATCTCATGATCGACCTTTTACTGACGGAATCTTTTAAAAATCCACAGAATGCCAATTTAATCCAGACGCAGCTTTCCCGTTTTATGAATGGGGAAACCGACAATACAGCTTTCAAAGACGCGATGCGAAAAGCATTAATCCTAAGAACGCAAAAAGATCAGGATGTATTCTGGAACCATTATTTAAGCTGGTTTTACGTGCAGCAGAAAGAATTTGGAAAGGCTTTTATCCAGGAAAAAGCCATTTATAAAAGAGAACCCGAATCCCTTATGAGTATTGTGAATCTCAGTCAGTTTGCACTGAATGAAAATGATACCGAGACCGCTACAGAGATTTTGAATTTTATTCTGCTTAATACCAAAGATTTAGATTTATTGATTCAGAGCAATGCCAGCCTGATGGAAATTAAAATTGAAAAAGCTCAGGAAAAAGACTATCCGGCCATTGAGACAGAGTTACAACAATTGCTGACCACCTATGAAATAACTCCTTTTACCGTATCTTTGCAAATAATTCAGGCGCACTTTCTGGCTTTTAATTTGAAAAAACCGGAGGAAGGCAAAGCAATTATAAAAAGAGCATTAGAACTGAACCTGAATGAATATCAGCAGGCTGATGCTAAAATGGAATTGGGGGATATTTTGCTGCTGGAAGAAAAGTTCAATCAGGCACTGATCTATTATTCGCAAATTCAGCTGGATTTAAAGAATGATGTGATGTCGCATGAGGCGAGTTTGAGAGCTGCCAAAACAAGTTATTATAAAACTGATTTTGAGTGGGCTTTGAAACAATTCAAGGAATTAAAATCAGCCAATACACAATTGATTGCCAATGACGCTCTTGAATATTTTTTACTGATCAATGACAATACCGCTGCCGATTCGACACAAACGGCACTGAAGCAGTTTGCGAAAGGGGATTTCCTGATGTATCAAAATAAGAAACCTGAGGCTATTGCTCAGTTTCAGCGTATTCTGAAGGATTTTAAAGGGCAGGAAATAGAAGCTGTTACAATGTTGCGTTTAGGGCAAATATATGAAAGTCAGGCAGATTATAATGCGGCCTTAAGCCAATATCAGCAAATAATTGACAATCACAGTGACGGGATTTATGTAGATGAAGCGCTGTTCTTTTCGGCAGAAATCTACAACGACGAACTGAAAGATACAGAAAAGGCAAAACCTTTATATGAAAAAGTGATTTTTAACCATCAGGACAGTATTTACTTTGTTGATGCGAGAAAAAAATACCGCGAGTTAAGAGGAGACAAGAATTTATAAAATTAGATTCTTAGATTTTAGGCTACTTAGATCTTTAGACTTTTCTAAATAATCTAATAATCTAACAATCTAAGAAGTCTGACAATCTAAAAAGAAAATGATTATTTACAACGTTACTACAAACATACACGAAAGCGTTCACGACCAATGGTTAAAGTGGATGCAGGAAAAACACATACCGGAAATTTTAGCCACGCAAAAATTCTCTTCAGCTCGAATTGTAAAAGTTTTGATTGAAGAAGAAATGGGCGGTATTACGTATTCGGTTCAATATGTTACCGACAGTAAAGCCACTTTAGAGCAGTTTTACATCGAAGATGAACCGGAATTTCACAGGGAAGCTTTGGGATTATTTGCAGATAAAATGCTTTCTTTCAAAACGGAGCTGGAAGTTATTTCGGAACATTAAGATTAAGTTTTCAGTCCCGGTTTTCAGTATCATTAAAAAAGAAAATTATGGAAATTCGATTTCAAACTAAAGAAGAAAGTAATAAGCAACAACAGGAAGATTTTCTGAAGTTGTCTAAAACGGAAAGATTTTATAGTTTTTTACGATTAAGTGAAAGAGTAAGCCGATTTCCCGTAAAAAATAAAGAGGATAGAAACAAAGACAATTTTCTGATTGTTATAAAATCGAGTTAGTATGTCAAAATTATGGGATCAAAACATTGATGAGTTTATTACTTTGGCAAGCAAACATGAGGTAAGGATGCTTATGGTTGGCGGTGGAGCTGTAAATTTTCATGGCTATCAGAGACATTCAGCAGATGTGGATTTTTGGATTGACACAACAGATGACAATTTTAAAAAATTGGTGCTTGTTTTTAATGAAATGGGATATGAAATCGATGATTTCCCCGAAAATGTAAAAAAACAGCAGCAAAACATCTCAATTAAGTTCTCCCCGGTTGATTTGAACTTGGAATTAATTACCAGATTTTCGGTAAATAAAACTTTTGATGAAGCTTTTATTGATAGTGAAGAGGTGATTGTAAATGATAAGACCTTTTTAAAATGGAATGTTTTGTCTTTAGAAGATTTGATTACAAGTAAGATTAAAGCAAACAGAGCAAAGGATTTGTTAGACATTCAACAGTTGAGAGAGATTAATAAAAAATAAATGAGATTTCCGAATTACCCGATATTTCGAAAATCTAACAATCTTAGGATCTGACAATCTAAGAATCTAAAAAAAGACAATGGAAAAAGTAAAAGCCAAAAAACATTTAGGACAACATTTCCTGAAAGACGAAAGTATCGCCAAAGCAATTGCAGATACGCTAAGTTTAAAAGGATACGATGAGGTTTTAGAAATAGGACCGGGGATGGGTGTGTTGACTAAATATTTGCTTGACAAACCAATTAATACACACGTCATCGAGATTGATACCGAATCTGTGGTGTATTTGGGTGAAAATTATCCGAAACTAAAAGATAAGATTATCTCTCAGGATTTCCTGAAATACAATATAAAAGAAGTTTATGAAGACAAACAGTTCGCTATTATTGGAAACTTTCCGTATAATATTTCGACTCAGATTGTTTTCAGGACTTTAGAGCTTAAACATCAGATTCCTGAGTTTTCAGGAATGTTTCAAAAAGAAGTGGCAGAACGAATCTGCGAGAAAAAAGGCTCAAAGGCTTACGGAATCTTATCCGTTTTAGCCCAGGCTTTCTATGATACAGAGTACTTGTTTACTGTTGACGAAAATGTTTTTATTCCTCCGCCCAAGGTGAAATCGGGTGTGATGAAAATGACCCGAAAGGAAGATTACAGTCTTCCTTGTAGCGAAAAGCTATTTTTTACAGTGGTAAAAACGGCTTTTCAGCAAAGACGAAAAACATTACGTAACAGTTTGAAAACATTAAATTTATCAGATAATCTTCGATTGGATAGTATCTTTGATAAACGTCCGGAGCAGCTTAGCGTAGACGAATTTATTGTTTTGACTCAAAAAATAGAAGCCGATGGAGTTCAAAGTTAGTAAAGATTTAATCCAGCAGTTAGAGGAGCATATTGTTAATAAAAACGACAAAGAACTTGAAGTTTTATTGAACGACCTGCACCACGCAGATATCGCCGAAATCCTTGACGAACTGGATTTTGACGAAGCAACTTATATTTTTAAGGTTTTAGACAGTGATAAAACAGCCGAAATTCTTCTGGAATTAGAAGATGATTTACGTGAAAACATCTTAAGCCGACTTTCGCCTAAAGAGATTGCGGAAGAACTTGATGAGCTGGAAACGAATGATGCCGCAGATATTATCGCGGAGCTGTCACAGGAAATTAAAGCAGAGGTAATCTCGGAGTTAATTGACGTTGAACACGCAAAGGACATTGTAGACTTATTGCGTTACGACGAAAATTCCGCCGGTGGTCTGATGGGAAAAGAGCTCGTAAAAGTCAACGAGAACTGGAATGTGCTGACCTGTGTAAAAGAAATGCGTATTCAGGCTGAAAACGTATCAAGAGTACATTCGATTTATGTGGTCGATGACGAAAACCGCCTGAAAGGAAGATTATCGCTGAAAGATTTACTGACCACTTCAACCAAAACACAAATCGGGGACATTTATATTCGAAAGTTAAATTTCGTAAACGTAGATACCGAAGATGTTGAGGTAGCCCGTATTATGCAGAAATACGATTTGGAGGCAATTCCGGTTGTAGATGAACTGGGGCGTCTGGTAGGAAGAATTACTATTGATGATATCGTTGACGTAATCAAGGACGAAGCAGACAAAGATTACCAGTTGGCGGCGGGTATTACGCAGGACGTAGAATCCAACGATAGTGTTTTGGAATTAACCAAAGCACGTCTCCCATGGCTTTTAATCGGAATGGTGATCGAGATTGTGGCGTCTTTTGTGCTGAAAGGAAATGAAGCTACTTTTCAAAAATATTCAACATTGATTATTTTCGTGCCATTGCTTTCGGCAACAGCGGGAAATATTGGTGTTCAGGCTTCGGCGATCGTAGTTCAGGGTCTGGCCAACGGAACGCTGAAAGAATTCAGCCGCGGCTATTTCAGTAAGGAGATTTCGGTATCGATGATTTCGGGAACTATTATTTCATTGCTTTTATTAGGCTATCATTCAGTGATGTATCAGCAGTATTTAGTGGGAATTGCGATTTCAATTTCGATGATTGTAGTGATCTTGTTTGCGGCAACATTAGGAACCTTAGTGCCGCTTTTTCTTCATAAAAATAAAATTGACCCTGCAATTGCAACGGGACCTTTTATCACGACTACCAATGATGTTTTTGGAATTATGCTTTATTTTGGAGTAGCCAAAATGATTCTTGGTTTTTAAGTTTTTGCAACAAATTAATAGATTACAGTGATTATAAATCTATAAAATCTGTGTAATTTGTGGCTGAAAAATAGCGTATTAACCAGCCAAAAAACAAGCAATGAAAGTACACATCATAGGAGGAGGGAATCTTGGGGTTTCTATAGCCCTGGGAATTGCAAAATTCTCTAAAAACAATCAGGTAACCGTTACAAGGCGAAACACAGCCAGCATACTATATTTATCAGAACACGGAATTACGGTTTCATCAGATAACAAACATACTATTGAGGAAGCCGACGTGGTGATTCTAACCATAAAGCCCTATCAGGTTGATACCGTGCTCGCAGAGATTTTACCTGTAATTAAAGGAAAAACGATTGCTTCTGCAGTAAGCGGTTTGTCGCTTGAGGTACTTCAGTCGAAAACAAACAATGAATATCCTGTCATCCGGATCATGCCCAATATTGCGGCCCAGTTTGGAGAATCGGCAACGTGTATCTCTTTCCCTGAAAAAGACCGGGAAAAAGCATTGCCAATAGTTGATTTGTTTCAGAATTTGGGAACGGCTCCGGTAATCGATGAAAAATTGATGGATGCAGCCACTGTTTTGGGTGCTTGCGGTACTGCATATGCTTTGCGTTATATTCGTGCCTCTATGCAGGCAGGAATCGAGATTGGATTCGATTCGAATACTGCTCTGGCAATCGCCGCACAAACGGTAAAAGGAGCTGCTAAGATGTTATTGGAAGAAAAAGTACATCCGGAACAACTGATCGATCGTGTGACAACACCTCAGGGCTGCACCATTGTCGGATTAAATGAAATGGAGCATAATGGTTTTAGTTCTTCTTTAATCAAAGGTATCAAAACGTCCCTGAAGCAGATTAAGGGGTAAATTTTAAATTCCAAATTCCAATTCTGATTATCGAATTGGAATTTGGAATTTTATTTTTTGGAATTTTCCTGTTTAACCAGTCGAATATACTTTGCACCACACTCCGAAATCTTCGTATACGAATTCATCGAGTTGCCATAATTCTGAATCGTCAGGGTGTCTTTTACATAACTTGCGTCGATCCCGACAGGAATTTCCATGTCCTTAGCGGTCTTTTCTGGATTTGAAACAGAATCTTTTTCCTCTTCATTACTTATGTCTCCCTCGTAATCGTCCCATTGGATTCCTTCTAGGGTCACATATTTTTCACCAGATTCATTTTGGGCTATAGTGGCTTTTCCGTTTACTTTTCTTGTACTGGTCTGAAGAAAATAAGCATATCCCTCTTTTGTTTTTGTGATTTGTACAGAAAGATCACAATCCTCTGAAGTATAAATTCCTTCGAATGATTCAGTACTTTTTTCAGCCGTAAGAGCTGCTGTGTTTTTAGGCTGCTTTTGAGGGATGATGGCTGTTTTGGGTTTGTCACTGCAGGCTGTAATAAGAAGAAAGGAAATTACCAGCGCACTTAGGTTGTTTCTTGAATTCATGTCTTAGATCGTTTTTTCTTTTGTTTTAGAACGTATTTTAAATAACAAAAACCAAATAAGCCCGCAAGAATTGAGGCAATTAAAATGGCAATTTTTGAAAAAACAATAGTGTCAGGATCTTTAAAAGCTAAAAGGGTAATGAAAATGGACATGGTAAAACCAATTCCGCCGAGCATTCCCGCACCTAAAATATGGGACCATTTTAGTTCTTTTGGCAAAGAGCAAATTCCGGCACTAACTCCAACAAACGAGAAAAGCAGGATTCCCAATGGTTTTCCAACAACCAAACCTAAGACAATTCCAAAGGTATTGGAATGATTTAAGCCTTCGTACCAGTCCGGTTTTATGGCGATGCAGGTATTGGCAACAGCAAACAGCGGCAGTATAAAAAACGCTACCGGTTTGTGCAAATAGTGTTGTAGTTTATACGAGATCGAGTTTTCTCCGCCATCTCCAAACGGAATAACAAAAGCCAATATGACTCCGGTTATCGTGGCATGAACGCCGGAATTCAGCATAAAATACCACATAGCGACACCCCCGATTAAATAGGGTAATATAGAGTATACTTTCTTGCGGTTCAAAAAAAAGAGTATTCCCCAGATCCCCAGGGCAATGGCAAGGTTTACAAAAGAAATTGATGTTGTATAAAAAACCGCGATGACAATGATAGCACCCAAATCATCAATAACCGCAAGTGCTGTTAAGAATATTTTTAGTGATGCAGGAACTTTATTTCCCAAAAGGGATAAAATTCCAATAGCAAAAGCAATATCGGTAGCCATCGGAATTCCTGCTCCGTTTTGGGTTGTAGTGCCAAAATTCAAGGCCAGAAAGATTGCTGCGGGAATAACCATTCCTCCAAATGCTGCCATAATGGGTAATGAAGCATTTTTGATATTCGATAATTCACCGTGATAAATTTCACGTTCCAGTTCTAAACCGATCAGTAAAAAGAAAATAGTCATCAGGCCGTCGTTGATCCAATGCGTTATGGAATGGTGCCCCAGATCTTTTTCCCAAAATGAAATATATTCCGTCTGAAAGGAAGAATTGGCTAAAAAAAGAGAGGCAATGGTAACGAAAAGCAAAAGAAGGCCTCCTGATTTTTCGTTTTCAAAAAAAGCATTAAAAGTTTTGGTTAATTTCATTGTTGCGTTTTAATATTTTATTCTAATGAAAGTTCGACAGCTTTCCTGGCATGAATGGCAGCAGTATTAAACAATTCAGCGTCAGTGAATTCATTGGTGATTAATAATTCGATCTCCGTACAGCCCAGTATTATTCCTTCGGCGCCTTTTTGAATTAAATCAGTAATTATTTCTAAAAAGATATTTCTTGAATCAGCGTTTATAATTCCTTTCACTAATTCTTCATATATAATGCGGTGTATATCGGCTCTTTGTTTCTCGTTTGGGATTATGGTTTCGATGTTATGATTTTCGAGTAAACGAAGTTTAAAAAAATCCTGTTCCATAGTAAACGATGTGCCTAGCAGACCTATTTTTTTTATATTTTTCTCCTGAATCTTTTCGGCAGTGGCATCCACAATATGAACTAAAGGAATTGACACGCTTTTTTCTATGGCATCAGCTACTTTATGCATCGTGTTTGTACATAAAACAATAAAATCAGCACCGCCTTTTTCGAGTTTTTGTGCTGCTTCAATCATCAATTCTGCTAATTTTTCCCAGTTTTCTTCTTTTTGCAATACTGCAATTTCATTAAAATCTACAGAATACAAAATCGATTTTCCTGAATGGACGCCACCCAGTTTTTCCTGAATGGTCCGGTTTATGATCTGATAATATAAAGAGGAGCTTTCCCAGGACATTCCTCCAATAAGGCCAATTGTTTTCATTTTCACTTTTATGCGAATTTACGCATTTTTCGGGGAATTAATTTTGTTAAAATAATAAACGGCAATTTTTTTGTTACTTTGTTTTCCTAATAAAGTTTCAATTTATGAGCGCAAAAATTCTACATATTGACAGTAATAATCCGATTCTTTGGAACCAGCTGGAAGAAGCCGGTTTTGAAAATCATGCCGATTTTAAATCTTCGAAAGAAGAAATCGAAACTAAAATTCACGAGTATAACGGAATCGTAATTCGAAGCCGTTTTAAAATCGATAAAACCTTTCTCGATAAGGCACCCAACTTACAGTTTATTGCCAGAGTTGGCGCGGGTTTGGAAAGCATTGATTGCGACTATGCCGAAAGCAAAGGAGTACACCTGATTGCTGCTCCGGAAGGTAATCGCAACGCTGTTGCAGAACATACGCTGGGTGTGATTCTGTCATTATTCAACAACCTCAATCAGGCCGATGCAGAAATAAAAGCCGGACACTGGAACAGGGAGAGCAACCGCGGACATGAACTCGACGGCAAAACCGTGGGTATTATTGGTTATGGAAACATGGGCAAGGCATTTGCCAAAAAGCTCCGCGGATTTGAGGTTGCTGTACTGTGTTATGATATCCTGGAAAATGTCGGGGACGAAAATGCCACACAGGTTTCACTGCAGGAATTACAGCAAAAAGCAGATGTTTTGAGTTTACACCTTCCGTGGACTCCGGAAACCGATAAAATGGTGAATACTGATTTTATAAATGCCTTTGTAAAGCCGTTCTGGATAATAAATACTTCCCGTGGTAAAAATATTGTCACGGCAGATTTAGTGGAAGCCATGAAAGATAAAAAGGTTTTAGGAGCAGGCCTGGATGTGCTGGAATATGAAAAGTTGTCTTTTGAAACCCTTTTTCAGGATAATAACACTCCGGAAGCCTTTCAGTATTTACTCGAATCAAAAAACGTTTTGTTAACACCTCATATTGCCGGATGGACCTTTGAGAGCCATGAGCGGCTGGCACAGGTTATTGTAGATAAAATAAAGGCTGTTTACGACATTAATTAACTTTAATTTTAGATTTAAATAACGAGCGTTTTCTTCTAAATTTTCCAGTCATAATTAGTTTTATTAGGTAATTTTTAATAATATTGTTTCTGGTTTTTGAAGAATTAATCTAAATAAGGCTGTCTTTGAAGATCAGGGAGTAACCGAAAATCCTTAAGAGTAGGAATTAACTTAATTAATATTATTTATTATGATTGAATGGTACAAAAAAGTAGTTTTTGAAAATTATGCAAATTTTGAAGGCAGAGCGAGAAGAAAAGAATACTGGATGTTCTTTTTGGCAAATATTATTATAAGTTTTGTATTAGGTTTTGTGCTAGGTTTAGTTTTTGCTTTAATCTCGCCTAGTCTGGCTCCTTTAGTAAATATTTACAGCTTAGCAGTTCTTGTTCCTTCAATTGCAGTTGCAATCAGAAGAATGCATGATATTGGTAAAAGTGGCTGGTACATTCTTATCCCTATTTATAATATTATCTTGTTAGCTACTGAGGGAGATAAAGGAACAAACGAATACGGTCCGGATCCTAAAAGTAATATTGACACCATTGATGAAATAGGAAAAGCTGAACTATAATAATCATTAAAAGAAATATAACATGGAAGAGACAAAACCAGAATCATGGAATACCCCTCCAACTGTAAGACAGGAAAATAAAAAAGTTCTTGCAGGAGTTTTAGGGATAATTTTTGGATATCTAGGAATTCACAAATTCGTTTTGGGTTACACTCAGGAAGGAATAATCCAACTTGTTTTAAGTATTGTAACCTGTGGTATTGCAGGAATAATTGGTTTCGTAGAAGGAATCATTTACCTTACAAAATCAGACGAAGATTTTTACCAGACGTATCAGGTTGGTAAAAAAGGCTGGTTCTAAAAACATATAAGTCCCATGTTAAATGGGATTTTTTAATAAAATACAAGTTCTTTTAAAGTAGGGGACTTGTATTTTTTTTGTTTATAAAAGAACTTTTCATCCAATAAAATAAGTAAAAAGGAGTAACTGAAAATCCGGAAGAGTAGGGAAATTAAGAGATCGATTATGATTGAATGGTACAAAAAAGTAGTTTTTGAAAATTACGCAAACTTTAACGGAAGGGCCAGAAGAAGTGAATACTGGTATTATGCGCTGGCAACTATTATTATATCGATAATTTTAGAAATACTGGATTATACGATCGGAATGGCATTTGATATGGGAAAACTCGGTATCCTTAGGGGTTTATATAGTCTGGCGGTTTTTATTCCCGGACTCGCCGTAATGATCAGAAGATTACATGATGTTGGCAAAAGTGGTTGGTTTATATTTATTCTGTTTATTCCCTTAGTAGGTATAATTTGGTTTTTTATAACGCTTTGCACCGAAGGAGATGATGGCACAAATGAATATGGTTCAGATCCTAAAGATGAGTTTGATGAAATGGATGAGATTGGAAAGGAATTGGCCTAACAGACATCGTATAAAAATAAAAAACCCGTTTCATATCGAAACGGGTTTTTATTTGGTGATTAAAGTGCTACTCTTCTTTTTCAGATAGTTTACGCTCTAATTCTATTTGAAACTCTTCAATAACAGGTTTCATAGTGCTTTCCGGAATATCGGCGATTCTGATGTACATTAAGCCGTCTATGGCATTATTGAATAAAGGATCGACGTTAAAGGCAACTACGCGTGCATTCTGCTTGATATACTTTTTAATCAAAACAGGCAAACGTAAATTACCAGGTTCTAATTCGTCAATAATTTTATCAAATTTATTCAGGTCAGATTCAGCTTCATCAAAAATAAAGTCTTTGTCTGCATCTTTCAGTTTAACTTTATACGCTTTTTTAGGATGTATGTACTGCGCAATATAAGGGTCGTAATAGTTGGATTTCATAAACTCAATCATCAAAGATTTTGAGAAATCAGAAAACTGATTACTGATACTTACACCGCCTAGCAGATATTTGTGTTCCGGATAACGCAGGGTCGTATGAATAATTCCTTTCCACAACAAGAACAAAGGCATCGGTTTTTGCTGGTAATCCTTGATGATAAAAGCACGTCCCATTTCGATTGATTTGTGCATCATATCGTGTAATTCAGGCTCAAATCGGAACAGGTCATTCAGATAGAAACCTTCAATTCCAAATTTCGGATAAATCTCAGAGCCTAATCCCATACGGTAGGCACCTGCAATTTTTTTGGTTTCATCATCCCATAAAAACATATGGTGATAATATTGATCGAATTTGTCTAAATCTATAGATTCATTCGTTCCTTCGCCCACTTCACGGAAAGTAATTTCACGTAAACGGCCAATTTCATGCAGAATGTTCGGAACCGCTTTGGCCCTTGCAAAAAAGACTTCGTAGTTTTTACTTTGCAGTAAACGGCAATCGCTGTTTCTCAGTGCATTTACTTCGTCAATCATCGCTGATTCACTTGCCGGTGTAACGATTTTTTTGGGTGCTTTCGGGATTTTTAGGCTTGCCGTATCAAGCAGTTTGCTGTCCTTTTCAAAAGGATTGGCCAGCATATAGGTTTTCTTTCTTAAAAATTCAGAGTATTCTTCAAACGATTCAATTTCGTTTTGCTCGTTTACAGAAATCGGTTTACCAATGCGGACTTTGATGACGCGGTCTTTTTGCGTAAGCAGTTCAGACGGTAATTTGGCGGTACGTAAGGTATCGTCAATTTTAGAAAGCCAGTAAAATAATCTGCTGTTTTTAGCGTGAAAATAAATCGGGACAACAGGAACTTTGGCTTTTCTGATTAACTTCAGGGCACCTTCTTCCCAGGGTTTGTCTACTACTAATTTTCCATCCTTATACGTTGAAACCTCGCCGGCAGGAAAAATCCCCAAAGGCTTGCCATCGCTTAAGTGACGTAATGTTTCCTTAATTCCGACCACACTTGACTTAGCGTCTTTGTGGTTTTCAAAAGGATTCACCGGCATGATGTATTTTTTAAGCGGAACGATGCGGTGCAGTAAAAAGTTGGCAATAATCTTAAAATTAGGCTCTCTTTCAAGCATTAATTTCAATAATAAAATACCATCAATCCCCCCAAGCGGATGATTTGAAATAGTAATATAAGCACCATCTTTTGGCAAACGTTTTAAATCTTCTTCAGGGATTTCGAATTTAATTTCCATTTCATCCAAAATTCCGTTTAAAAACGCAACATCCTCTAAATGTTTATTGTGGTCGTAAATCTTATTGAGGGTGGAGATCTTCAGAACCTTCATAAGCATCCAGCCGGAAAAAGTACCTAATACTCCGTACTTGTCAACATTTATTGCTTTTGCAACTTCTTTCGCGGTAACTAAACCCATGTACTATTTTTAATTTATTAGAGCAGCGAACAAAGATAACAAAAAACTCTACTTTTTGCTGTTTCAAACACAAACTTTCCACTTTTTTATTACATTTGAAATCCTAAAAAAAAAACAGTAATGAAAATTATTTCTTATAATGTAAACGGAATCAGAGCCGCAATTTCAAAAGGATTTATCGATTGGCTGCAACATGCCAATCCGGATGTTATCTGCCTTCAGGAAATAAAAGCGACACAGGAACAAATTCCTGTAGATGATATTACCGCTGCCGGCTATCCGTACCAATACTACTATCCTGCAACAAAAAAAGGATATAGTGGTGTGGCAATCTTATCTAAAACACAACCCAATAATATTGTTTATGGAACCGGAATTCACCATATGGATTTTGAAGGACGTAACCTTCGTGCCGATTTTGACGATTGTTCTGTAATGAGTTTGTACCTTCCGTCCGGAACCAATATTGAAAGGCTGGATCATAAATTTATGTTTATGGATGATTTCCAGACGTATATCAATGAGCTGAAGCTGAGTATTCCAAACCTTGTAATCTGCGGGGATTACAATATTTGCCATGAAGCCATAGACATTCATGATCCGGTTCGTAACAAAACCGTTTCCGGATTTTTACCGGCAGAACGCGCCTGGTTAGATGGTTTTATGAAATCCGGTTTTATTGACAGTTTCCGTCATTTTAATAAAGATGCACATCATTATTCGTGGTGGAGCTATCGCGCAGGTGCACGAGGGAATAACAAAGGCTGGCGTATCGATTACAATCTGGTAAGCGATTCTTTGCAGCACCGACTGAAACGTGCCGTTATTTTACCGGATGCCATTCATTCTGACCATTGTCCGGTTTTAGTCGAAATCGAATAATTCTGGTATTGTTCTTGTTAGAAAATAGCGGTCTAAGTTGTCGTTCTGAGCGTTAGGAGAGAAGAAGCCGTTTTCTGCTTTTACCTTATTTTTTAAGGAACAGCAAAAAGGATACCTTTCGATAGCTATCAGTACTATGAGAAGTAGTATATTCGGCAGACATGAAATTATAAAGTATTAAACGCCCCAAATAAAAAGTAAATAAAATGATTAAAAAAGCCTCAATCGGATTGCTAGTTTTAGCGTTGTCCGCTACTTCTTGTGTTTCTAAGAAAATTTACAACGATCTTGAATCAAAATATTCGGATCTGAAAAAAGAAAACCGCTCTATTGCCGATGAAAATTCCGATTTAAAGAAATCGAAAAATCAGCTGGAATTAGATCGTGATATACTGACCAAAGATCTGGCCAGTACAAAATCAGAGCTTGAAAAACAAAAAGCCGATCTGGCTGCTGAGCAGAAAAAGTACAAAGTGCTTCAGGATTCGTACAACGCTCTCGAAAAAAACAGCAACGATGCCCTGGAAAGCAACATGAACAAAAATCGTGAATTATTGGCGCAATTAGAAGCAAAATCTAAAAAATTAGCCGAAGAACAAGCGCGTTTAGATAAAACAGCAAGCCGCTTAAACGAACTGGAGGCAATGATTGCCGCCAAAGAAGCAGCAATGAAAAAACTGAAAGAAACGTTATCGAAAGCCCTAAACGGTTTTGAAGGAAAAGGTTTGACAGTGGAACAAAAGAACGGAAAAGTATATGTTTCTATGGAAAATAAACTACTTTTCAATTCAGGGAGCTGGGCCGTTGGAACAGAAGGTAGAAAAGCAGTCGTGGAATTAGGAAAAGTATTAGGCGATAATCCTGATCTTTCTGTTCTGATCGAAGGCCATACCGATGATGATCCGTATGCAGGTTCAGGACCAATTGCAAACAACTGGGATCTGTCGACAAAAAGAGCCACTGCCATTGTAAATATCCTAAGCGAAAACACTAAAATCAACAAACAAAAACTAACGGCAGCAGGACGCAGTGAATTTTCACCACTGGCCAGCAACGCCACTCCGGAAGGAAAAGCCAAAAACCGCAGAATCGAGATTATCTTAACACCTAGATTAGATGAGATTGCGGAGATGCTGAATAGCATTAATTAAGTTTTTTAGGGACAAAGGTTCAAAGGAACAAAGGCTCAGAGTTTTAAACTTTGGGCCTTTTTTTGTTCTGACAAGTTTCATATTAGGTTTAGTTTAAATTATCTATATTGAATTTATATTTTTGTAACTTTGAAATTTAAAAATCCAGGATTATGGGACTTCCCGAATTAAAAGATAAAATACGAAATCAGTTAGATTTAGCGGACGAGAAAGTATTACGTATTGTCTCTTCAGTATTTGATAATTATTTAAATGAAGTTGTGTCATACGATGCAAAAGGAAATCCTTTGACCTTATCTGAATATCATAATAAAGTTGAGGAAGGTCTAAGTGACGTTAAATACAATCGAATAACTTCACAACAAGATTTATCTAAAGAAATGCAGGACTGGGATAATGAGTAATATCAAAATCAAAATTTTTTGGACAGCAAATGCAAAACAAGATTTAAAAGAAATTTACATTTCAATAAAAAATAAAATCTCTAAAGAAACGGCACTTAAAATTAGAGATGAATTATTTGATAGTCCAAATCATATTGTTTTTGCAGAACAATTTCAATTAGATGAATACAGATTGGATTGCAGAAGAATTATAGTAAGGAATTTTAAAATTCTTTATCAAATTAAAGATGATTCAATTTTTATAATTAAAATTTTCAATTCTTTGCAGAATGAGATAAAAAGTTTAAAATAATAAAGAGGCTTAAAGTGTATTTGAACTTTGAGCCTTTTTTTATTTAATTATTTCCTTTGTCCCTTTGAAACTCTGGAACTTTGTAACTTTTTTAACTTTTGTCATATTTTCATTTGCTTATTCCCTTTGTACCTTTGAGCCTCTGCAACTTTGAACCTTAAAAAACAAATGAAATACACAACACTACCCAATACCGATATAAAAGTCAGTAAAATCAACCTTGGCACGATGACTTTTGGTCAGCAAAATTCAGAAGCCGAAGGACATGCCCAAATGGATTATGCACTCGAAAGAGGGGTTAATTTTTTTGATACTGCCGAGATGTATTCGGTTCCGGCACGTGAGGAAACGTACGGAAGTACAGAGAAAATTATAGGAACCTGGTTTAAAAAATCCGGGAATCGTGAGAAAGTAGTTTTAGCATCTAAAATAGCGGGTCCAAACCCGAATTTCACTTACATGCGTGATAAAATAGATTTCTCGCCGGAAAGTATTAAATACGCGCTTGAAAACAGCTTAAAACGCCTTCAGACCGATTATATCGATTTGTATCAGATGCACTGGCCGGAACGGCCAACCAATTATTTTGGACAACGCGCTTTCAAAGATCACGATGCGGTCTGGGAAGATAATTTCAGGGAAGTGCTGGAAACTTTTGATACATTAATCAAAGAAGGAAAAATAAAACACCTTGGGGTTTCTAACGAAAATGCCTGGGGAATGATGCGCTTCCTGGAAGAAAGCAAGTATCAGAACCTTCCACGAATCAAAACTGTTCAAAATCCGTATAATTTACTCAATCGTCTTTTTGAAGTAGGTTCTGCCGAAGTTTCCAAGTATGAAAACGTGGGATTATTGGCGTATTCTCCTTTAGCATTTGGTGTATTGACGGGTAAATTTTTAACCGGAGAAGCACATCCAAATGCGAGAATCAATCTTTTTCCGCAATATACACGTTACAGTAGTGATCAGTGTACGCAAGCGACAAGATTGTATCAGGAAATTGCTCAGAAACACGGTTTAACACTAACAGAACTTGCGATGGGATTTGTCCTGCAGCAGCCATTTTTGACGAGTGCCATTATCGGTGCCACAACACTGGAACAATTAAAAGAAAATATCGATACCATTGATGTGGTGCTTTCGAAAGAAATTCTGGCTGAAATTAATGCCGTTCAGGCTATAATTCCGGATCCTGCGCCTTAATTGAAAAATGATTTCGGGATTTGGGCTTCGGGCTTCGACTTCGCTCAGCCTGACAATCTTTATTAGCCTGACAAACGTTAACGTTGTATATTTCTAACGTCACCCTGAGCGAAGTCGAAGGCTTGATAACATACAATGTCTTGCTAAGTCAAACTTTACAGGTTCTTGAAATCTGCTAGTTTCGCTTTGTTTAACTAAAATAAAATCCCGATACAAGATTTATTGTATCGGGATTTTATGTTTAAAGATTCAAAACCTGATCTTTAGGATATCTTACCTTATAGCTAATTCGGAATTTCCTGATTTCATTGGGTTTCATTTGCAATTGCCAGGTCAGAATTCCTGTTTCGGTATTCACTTTTGCATTGTCGCTTTGTAATAATTCAACCTCAATTTCTTTACTGGTGGTCAAAGGGTATTGATCTTTCAGTAAAAGTTCAATATTTTCCTTCTTGTTATTTCTGACTGTGATATCATACGTAAACGTCTGTTCTTTTTTCGAAGATAAAAACTTTGTGCCTGATTTGTCGGCTACTTTTTCACGTTTGATGGATACTTTCTTATCGCGCCCCATGCTTAAATTCAGCGTATCGCTAGTCTGATTCGGCTCGATAAAAGTTTTTCCCACATACATGCCTTCAAAGATAATATTGGCTTCCCCTCTTAATAAATTGTATTTGCTGTAATCTGCTATTTCGGCTAAAAGAAAAGCTTCATTCTCCACTCTTGGCGCAGCATAATATTTATAAGAGGCGGGTAATTTTATTTCTTTTAGAGAAACGCTATGCACTTTTCCGTTGGATAAAATATCATATGGAATATCAATGTCAAACGAAACATTCAGTTGATTTTCTGCGACAGTGGTGTAATCTGAAACCGATGATTTTTTCATTATGGGAGAAGCAGTTACAACGACCTTCTGTAATTCTTCGCTCTCTACAGCAACTCCTGCCACTCGTCCCTGCAACTGATTCATTTTATTTCTTTGCATTCCATAGCCAGTCTGGACAACGCTATTGTCTCTCAAAAACCATGAGCTTAGCATTGGGGCCTGATTGTTTTGATTGGGCATTCCGCTGGACAAAGTAAGTTTTACTTTTTTCCAGTCAATTCCGGTATTCTGTACCACTTGTGCTTTGTACATCATATTAATGGGTGCGGTAACACTTTCGGCACGTAAATCATAAAACGGAGTCCAGGAAGCATTATTGGTTAGGTATGAAATGTCTAAAGGAACAATCCCGGCAACTTCATTCATAACCTGAACAATCAATTTACCGGAGGAAGTTTTCTCTTGTTTGTTAGCGTTGATTTCCAGCTTACTTTGTAATTTATACAGTAGCTCGTTTAGTTTTTGTTGTTTCTCTGATAACGTATTGATGTTATTGGCAATTTCGATTTGCTTGTTTTTATAATAATCCACCATTTTCATTAATTCAGTTACATTCAAACCGGAATTAGCGCCTGAAATTTGCTGGTTTTTATCTAAAAGCTGAATCGTTTTGTTTTCAGAATTGATCGTATTATTTACTTTCTGTATTTCTTTTTGTACGATCAAAATACTATCCCGCACCCTTTTTAATTCGGGAGATTTTGTATCCGTATCATATTCTGAAATATAATTGTTGGTAAACTGAACCGAAAGAACCGTAACTGTTGACGGAGATCCGATCTGAATCGAACTTTCATTTAAATCTACTGCCACATTTTTAATGACAATTTCGCTTGTCCCTGTTGGTAAACTGGCACTGGCCGTTTGTGAAATTTCAGCGGCATTAAAATACACCGTGGCGTTTTTTATTTTTGCGGTTGTAAATACTGGTTTTTGTGCTGATGTAATGGCGCAAAGCAATAATAAAAAGCTTGTTATTATTTTTTTGATCATGTGATTTATATTTTGATTTTCTTTTTTGGAAGGTTTGGATTACGAATATCTGCAATTAAATCGACTTCTAATAGTAAATAACCAGAATGATTTTTTTAGCAGAAGTATCAATAATCTTTTCAAGTGCATCAAAAAAGGCTGAATTTACCATTGGGCAACCGTAACTGTTGCAAATCGGGTTTTCCTGTTCTTCAAATGGAATTTTACTGTATTCATGTAAAACAACATTTCGATCAAAGGCATTACTATTCGTTTTGTCTAGGCCGTACAATTTATAAGATTTCCCAAATGAACCCTGATACGAAGTCCCTATGGCATATTTGCCTAATGAGGTACAATGCGAATCTTTGAGATTGCTGAATTGCAATTTCCCGGGAATACCGGTTTCAGATCCTGTGCCGTGTCCGACTAAACCTTTGTTTAGTATTTTGTTTTGCTTTAAATCATAAATAAAAAACCGGTTTTTTCCAGATTCAATTTTCATATCTAAAAAGAAGGCAATATTTGAATTGTATTTCGGAGATTTCCCCAAAAAACTCCTGATTTCAGTGGTCTCGCTTTTTAGTTTCTCTTCATAGGAATAAACCGGTTTTGAATTTTTAATGATTTCCAGCTTCTCTTCTTTATTCCTGCAGGCAAAACTCAGACCAAAAATTCCGATCGAAAGCAAAAAGAAAATTCTCTTTTTCATGTTTTTGACTGATTTTATTTTTCAACTGTATAGCCTTTCACTTTTGCAAAACCAACAATCGAAGTGTTTATGGCATTGCCTAGATCATCTTGTTTCTTCGTTTTTTTAGATTCGGTATCGATATATTGTTGACGTTTTCTGCCTAATTCGCCAATTTCTTTCTGGATGGTTTCTCTTTCTTTTGTTTTCTGAGTGACTATGGTGTTTATTTCGGCTGCAGATTTGTTTTGAAGTTCTGTTGGCAATTCTTCTTTTTTGATTTTTGAAAGGGCAGTTTTATCCTCTTTAACCTTATCAACCAAGTCCCAGCTTTCATTTTTATAAACCGCTTTTGATTTGCTCACGGCACGTTCGGCATAATTGGAAGCAGAAACTTTCTGCGCATTCTTATCCTGTGTTTCCTGGTTCATTTTTTTGGCCGAACCTTTGACACCATAACCAATGTATGTTTTGTTGATTTTTTCGTTGCACTTTGTAATTTCAGCATCATAAGGCGTTACGATATATTTTACAGATTCATTGGAATCGATATTAAAATATTTCCCTTTTCCGTAATCGGCGCCATTTTTCCAGAATTCGTTTATGCCTTGTGTTTTATCTCCGCAATAAATAGTATTCACGTAAATACCATTTTTCAAAGCGTCACTGATAGCTTCTTTATAATTAATTTTGCCCTGATTAAATTCTTCGTTTCCGGCAATATAAATCAACTTCATATTATTGTTTTCTTTCGCCCATTTTAACTGGTTGGCAGCATCCTGAATTACGGCACCGCAATATTCGTTTCCGCCATTCGTACGTAACGAAAACAGTTGCTCTGAAATCAAATCCAGATCTGTTGAAAGCGGCGCAATTTGTCGAATATAATTCGATTTTTCAGATAAGCCGTCATTTCCATATTCATACAAAGCGATTTCGATATCCGGCGTTTTACCGTCGTATTTTAAGGTAGTCAGTGTATTAACAATATTCCAGAGTCTTGATTTCGCCTGATCAATCAAACCGTCCATACTGCCGGACGTATCTAATAAAAGCGCTACTTGTATTTTTGTGTTTTCTGCTAAAACAGGATTTTCAATTTCAGGATTTTTTTTCGGATTTGCATTCGAATAATTACAGCTTACGAAAGAAATTGCAGTGGCTAAAACTGCCGTGATAAAAAGAGTTGATTTCATGATTTCTGGTTTTAATTGTTGATTACATACCAAACTTAGAAACTAAAAAAGCACATTTTTCAGACAAATGGTGAAACGGTATTTTGACTTGGTGAAATAGTTTCATTGGATTAATTCTGTCTGGCGGCACTTATATTCAGTGTTTTCAAATCGCCATTTGGAGTAACCAGAATAAATTCCTTATCTGTTTTTGAAAGCAGTTTCCTTTCTTTGGTAATCGCTATTTTAATTTCATATTGTATTTGAATAACGGGTTCTAAAACAGCAGGATTCATCACAAAATCAAATTCTTTACTGACTACCGGCTGGTAATAAAGCGTAACAGATTTATTTAGCTGATTAATATTTGCTGCCTTTTTTAAATTTAAAGAAGAGCTATTGTAAGCTTCATAAGATCTGTACATTTCTACAGGTACGTTGACGATGAAGTCATCTGCGATTCTTTTTTCCGCATTGGTAAATGTTTCTCCAAGCACCATTTCATAGTTTTTTACTTTTTCCTGAATCAGGATTTTTGCTTTGTTCATCATTTCCTTCTTAATGGTTTCCAGCGAATTCGAGAAATAATCCACCCTTACCAAATCGTATATTTCGTAATTGGATAAAATTGAAATAAATTCATTCAGCTGATTAGGGTCAGTGTATTTTATGTGAATGTTTTTCTTTAATTCAAATCCCGCAGGCACTTCATTATAGGTTTTACGATTGAATACTTTTTTTTCGGCTTCATATTCATAAACCGGAACAAATGAAATCATGTCTATAAAAGTCTCGACCCCTTTTTTAAGTTTGATTTCATTGAGCGACTGCATAATTCGCTTATCCATTAATTCATTTACTTCCTGGGTTGTTTTACCGGTTTGCGTGATACTGAAAATTGCCGTGTAAGCATCAGCTTTTACATTGGCAAGCCCTTTTACGCTGACCATAATAGCTTCATTTTCAGGAAAGCTGATGTTGATGGTATTGTTGGCAGCGTATTGCCGGTTTTGATAATTAATATTTCCGGAAGCCTGTGCTATGATAAGGGGAGAAAAGAGTAAGGTTAAAAATTTAAAGAATAGTTTTTTCATAGTTATAGTTTTTAAATTAGGAACCAAATGTATTGATCGAAAAAGCGTATTTTTTGAAGAAAGGGTCAACAGCGCGTTTGACTTGGTGAAAAATATAGGATAGGAATTTGAAATTAAGTTACTTTACATTTCCATTAATACCTTATTCGTGATGCGTCATTTGTCAATTACTTTTAGTCTGCTATGTTTAGTGTTGCTGTTTTCACAGAAAATAGCAGCACAGGAAATGCCTGTCCAGAAAGCTGAAAAAAGCAGGGCGGTCAAAGCCAGTAAAGCCGCTGAAGAGTTGTCGGTTTCATTAGATAAAAATGATGAAGGAAAGATTGCTGAGAATTATGAAAAATTAGCCAATGAATTCCTGAACAAAGAAGATAATGCCAAAGCGGAGGAATATTTTAAAAGAGCCTTAAACAGTTACACTAAATTAAAACAGAACGAAGATAAAATTCGCGTAGCACGAAGCCTTGCCAAAGTACAGGAAAGCCGGAAAAAATTTAATTCGGCAATCGAAAATTATGAAGTTGCGGGTTCATTGGCAAAAGATCCATCTGAAGAAAAGATCAATCTGAACGATGCCAATCGACTTAAAAATCAGGCAAATCCCGCAAGTCAGACCGATTATGTAAATTCTAACATTGAATTGCTTAAAAAGGAAAAGAAAAGCGATGAAGTTACCGAAGCGTATGTTCAGAAAGCACAAAATTCATTAGACTTAAAAGATAAAAGTGTTGCCATTGAAAGTTATAAAAAGGCACTTGTGTACGCAAAAGACAAACCCGAAGCTGTTATTAAAATTAAAAATGAAATTGCAAATGTTTACGCGTCCGACAATCAGTTTGAAAAGGCTATTAATATCAATGAAAAGTTATTGGCAGAAGCCGTAACTAACAGGGATTTTAGTACCCAGATCAAGCAATTGCAATCTATAGCGTCTCTGTATTTTAAAAAGGAAGACCCTGAAAAAGCAATAGTTTCACTGAAAGAAGCCTATAGGCTGGCCTCTGAAAAAGAGAATTCAACAGAAGCCAAAAATACTTTATCCGCTTTAGTGAAATATTATAAATCCGAGGGCAACGAAAAAGAAAGTATGAAGCTTTATGAACAATTCCTGCAAAATTTTGATGAATTAATACAATCGGATACCACCTTAATCAGCGCAAAAACTTTTCAGGTTACCGAAGGGAAAATTCGTCAGCTTGAAAAAGAAAAAACACTAAAAGATGAATTGATTACAAAGAAAAACACCTTTAATTATTTTCTTTTGGGGTCTATTTTATTGCTTTTGCTTTTATTTGCCTTTATCGTAAAAGCTTTGTACGCCATAAAAACCAAGAACAAGGAAATCGCCCTGCAGTCGCTTCGACGTGAAATGAATCCGCATTTTATATTCAATAGTCTGAATAGTGTGAATCAGTTTATAGCTGAAAACAAAGAACTGGAAGCCAATAAATACCTGACTTCCTATTCGAATCTGATGCGTGATATGATGGAAAATTCCAATAAAGATTTTATTTCATTAGATAAAGAAGTGGAGCAGTTAAAGAAATACCTGGATCTGGAACATTTGCGTTTCCAGGATAAATTCGATTTTGAAATCACCGTTGATGAAAAACTTGATGCAGAAAGTGTTCTAGTTCCCAATATGATTATTCAGCCCCATTTAGAGAATTCAATCTGGCACGGGTTGCGTTATCTCGATACAAAAGGGTTGCTGCAGCTAAAATTTCAGTTTGCTGATGCAAAAGTGGTGGTCGTTATTGAAGACAACGGAATTGGTTTAACCAAAAGCCGGGAACTCAAAACCAGCAACCAGAAAGTACATGAATCCCGCGGTCTCAATAATACCAAAGAACGTATAGGTTTGCTGAATGAGTTGTATAAAAAGAATATTTCATTTGTTATTAAAGAGAAAGAATTGCCAGAATCAGGAACAATAGTCGAAATTGTTTTCCCATTAATTGACAAGATATGATGACAATCCAGAAGATAAAAAGTGTAATTGTCGAAGATGAATTGGCTGCGCGGGAAGTACTCAAAAATTATTTGAGTAAATATTGCCCGCAGGTTGAGGTTATAGGTGAAGCACAGAATATTAAAGAAGCCGTTCCGCTGCTGCATGAATTAAAACCGCAATTGGTTTTTCTGGATGTCGAAATGCCTTTTGGAAATGCTTTTGATGTGCTGGAAGCGTGTAAAGATTTACAATTCGAAACCATATTTGTAACTGCCTTTTCTGAATATTCGCTAAAAGCGCTGAATCAGAGTGCAGCCTATTATTTGCTGAAACCTATTAGCATCGAGGAGTTGATTGTTGCAGTCAACAAAGTGCAGCATCAAATCATGAATCACGAGATCTTTAACAGAAATAAAATTATTGTAGCCAATTTTCACGAAGCAAAACCCGAAAAGCAACAGGTAATTTTGCCCACTTTAGAAGGTTTTGAAGTAGTGAAAATGGAAGAAATTGTTCGCTTGCGCGGAAACGGAAATTTCACAGACCTCTATCTGAATAATGGAAACAAAAAAATGGTTTGCCGTTTTTTAAAGCATTTTTCTGAAATTCTTCCTCTGCCTTTTATTCGGGTCCACAAATCACATATCATCAATATGAATTGTGTGAAGTCTTATAATAAAGGCGGAATCGTAACTTTAAACGACGGAGCTGAAATTGAAGTTTCTCCTACTTATAAAGAGGAATTTTTAAGGAACTTTAAATAGTTTTTTTGCCTTAAAAGTAAAGGTTTTTAAAAATCACGCAAAGACGCAAAGTCGCAAAGTTTTATATAGATTAACGTCAGAAATGACAAAATTTACGCTTTTGCGTCTTTGCACAGAAATTTCACACTGATAGTAACAAACCTAAAGTAATAAGCTCAAAAAACAAACTTTGCGCCTTTGCGTCTTTGCGTGACTACACTATTACAAGTCAAATTCATCGCTCACAGCCAAAGAATCCACAGGAACTGCTGTCGAGTCAGGAGCTTTAATTCGCAATAACGAACGTGCATTTCCGGAGATATAAACCGGTAACTGACCAATCGTATCTTCCGGAATTAAAAGCCCTCTTCGAAACATTAAATTCTTCAGGAATTTTTGATTTTTCACCGCATAATCCTTCAAATTTCCCTGATCATTAAACTGATACATGAATTTTCGGGGCTTCGGAATAATAGTGGCCAAATACAAACATTCGTCTACATTTAAGGCAGAAGGGCTTTTCTGGAAATAGAAATGACTTGCTTCGCCAATTCCGTATACATTAGGTCCCCATTCAATAATGTTGAAATACACTTCCAGCATTCTTTCTTTGCTTACAATTCGGTTGTTTTCTAAAATGTAAACCAGTAAAATTTCTTCCAGTTTACGGGAAACTGTTTTTTCGCGGGTCAGGAAGACATTTTTAATCAGCTGCATGCTGATGGTACTGGCACCACGGGAGAATTTTTTGGTTCTGATATTCTTGAGGATCGATTGTTTGAAAGCTTCATTGATAAATCCGCGATGCGAAAAGAAAGAAGGGTCTTCGGTCGTAAGGACACATTTTCGTAAATAAGGCGAAATCTGATCCAGAGGCGTGTAATTCGGATTGGCATTTCCGACCAAAACAGGACGCTGCAATACATTTTTTATGATCGCGCGGTACACAAATTCCCCGTTCAGTTTGTTCAGGTCGGCCTCTCCGTATTTGGTGATTCTTAAATCTTCTTTATTTAGTTTACTGTCAAAAACAAGCGTGTTTGGTCTGTTTTTATTGAATTTGAAATCCAGTTTATAATCAAAATTTCCGGTAGCCTGCATTCCCTGAAAATGCGTGAACAATCCGTCAGGCAGCGAAACGATAAAATCCTGCGCTTTCATTTTCGGAATGTCAACTTTTAAAGTGTACACCGTATCTTTCTCGGTATTGTAAGAAACATAAGGTTTTACTTTTATTTTATTCAGCTGCATGGAGGAAGTGCTGTCAATAGAGATGAAATCATCGCCTAATAAAAAACGGTAATCAAAACGCGCATTTTTAATCACAACATCTTTGCTGGCAATTTTCGGGTGGTTTATCTTTAGGTTCGAAATAGAAGTATAGCCGTCAATATGAAGTTCACTGCCGTCTTTCTCAATGTTTGCTACATTTAAACGTATCGAATCAAAGCTGGCTTTCAAATTATAACGCTCATCCAGATACGGTACTTTTATGGCACCGGTATCGAGATTGAAAAAACGGATGTCTGCCTTTTTGTTTCTCGGATCGGCAAATCCTTTTATGTTCCAGCGCTGGTCAAAATTTTTGCTTTGCACATGAAGGCTGGTTTCGAGTTGTTTGTTGTTTAATACAAGCTTATTTATGGCTATAGACGTTTTTTTGCCGTTATCGTCAATTCTGAAATCCAAATTTCCGAGATTCATATCCGTCGGAACCAGATTCAGCAGTTTCGAGATAATACGATAGGCAAAAGTGGCGTACTTGCGTTTTTCATTTGTATCGTTTTCGGAGGAATCTCTTTTCAGGAAAGCATCAAAATTACGGACTTTTCCTTTTTTAACTAATTGAATATACCCGTTATTGACTTTTAATGTCCCGATCTGAACATCGCCAATCAATAAACTCGACAGGCTGATACGGGTTTCAATCTTTTCGATATTAAAAAGCGTATCGGCATTCCTTGGAACCAAAACTACATTGGCCAGCCGGATACCCGACAGTCCGTCAAACGTAGCCGATTTTACAGAAAAAGTACTGTTGTAATCGACATTCATTTTGTGGGTTACTTTGGCAATAGCCTGTTTGAGCAGTGAATCACGGAAAAAGTAAAATCCTGAAAAAAGCACTGCTAATACGAGGGCAAGTATTAAGAGTGCTTTTACTATTTTTTGTTTGGGGAATTTCATAAAGTAGGTTTTATAAAAAATTAACCAAAAAGGATACTGGCGACATCTTCAATCTTAGCCACGAGTTCAATTTTGATTCCTGCGTTTTTTAAAGCAATTTTATTGTATTTGGAAACGAAGATAGTGTTGAATCCTAGTTTTTCGGCTTCCTGGATTCTTTGGTCCACCCGGTTTACAGGGCGAATTTCTCCCGACAAACCCACTTCACCGGCAAAACAGAATCCTTTGGTGACCGGAATATCTTCGTTGGAAGATAAAATGGCCGCGACAACCGCTAAGTCTATGGCGGGATCGTCAACCGAAATTCCACCGGTGACATTTAGGAAAACGTCTTTTGCGCCTAAACGAAATCCGGCTCTTTTTTCTAAAACGGCCAGAATCATGTTAAGCCTTTTGGCGTTGTAACCAGTTGTGCTTCGCTGTGGCGTTCCGTAAACGGCTGTACTGACAAGCGACTGTATTTCGATCATCAGCGGGCGCATGCCTTCCATGGTGGTAGCAATAGCGGTTCCCGACATTTCTTCGTCTTTGTGCGAGATTAAAATTTCTGAAGGATTGCTGACTTCCCGCAAACCGCTTCCCAGCATTTCGTAAATTCCAAGTTCGGCAGTTGATCCAAAACGGTTTTTTAACGCACGTAAGATTCGGTACACATGATTTCGGTCGCCTTCAAACTGTAAAACGGTATCCACCATATGTTCCAGGATTTTAGGTCCTGCTATGTTTCCGTCTTTTGTAATGTGCCCGATTAAAATAACCGGAATATTAGTTTCTTTGGCAAACTTGATTAGTTCAGCGGTAGTTTCCCTGATTTGGGAAATACTTCCGGCGGTAGACTCGATATAATCGGTATGCAAAGTCTGAATAGAGTCAATAATGACAATTTCAGGCTGAATGGCTTCAATTTGTTTGAATATGTTTTGCGTTTTTGTTTCGGTCAGTATATAACAATTGTCGCCGTTAGGTGTGATTCTTTCAGCGCGCATTTTTATTTGTTTCTGACTTTCTTCACCGGAAACGTAAAGCGTTTTATAGGGTAACTTTAATGAGATTTGCAGTAAGAGGGTACTTTTTCCAATTCCGGGTTCTCCACCCAAAAGGATTAGTGATCCGGGAACAATTCCGCCGCCCAGAACACGATTCAATTCGCCATCAGTAGTATCCATGCGGATTTCCTGCGTCGAATCAATTTCGTTAATTTTTAACGGACGCGGCGCTTTGCCGCCTGAAGTGGGTTCGCTTTTCCAGGCCACTTTTTCCTGCTTCTGAATAATTTCTTCAGCAATAGTATTCCATTCCTTGCAGGCATTGCATTGTCCCTGCCATTTGGCATACTGGGTTCCGCAATTCTGGCAAAAAAAAGAAGTTTTAACTTTCGACATTATT
The DNA here is from genome assembly GCF_003996965.1 of Flavobacterium cupreum. Lineage (GTDB taxonomy): Bacteria > Bacteroidota > Bacteroidia > Flavobacteriales > Flavobacteriaceae > Flavobacterium > Flavobacterium cupreum. The sequence continues at coordinate 78,855 of NZ_QWDM01000008.1, forward strand.
TAGTGGTTTTGGCAAGCGTATTCATCTCGTCGATTTTCTCGTACATCACATCCTTATTCAAATCTCCAATAGGCTCCATTTGGGAAGCATTCTGGTATTTTTTTGAGGCTCTTTTCGGGTCGCCCATTTTTTCATACATCAATCCCAGTTCATATTCCCCCAACATGGCTTTCGGATAATTTACATTTCCAATTTCGGCCATCTTCCCTAATTCATCATAAGCATTCTTTTTCAGGATAAGGGTTTCTATGATTTTGAAATCGCTCATTCTTACCGGAATCTGTACGCCAAGGATTTTAGACATCACATTGTATTTGTTCTCGAGGTAATCTGCGTAACCTGTTTCCAGAACAGCAATTTTATTGTTGTATTCGGAAGAATCTATAGGTCTGTAGACTTCAAATATTTGGTACAAAGCACTTGGAATGGCGTGTAAAACCTCCGTATAATGGGTTGTGCCTTTAAATACATCGTATTTATAATTGACTAACGGATTATTGGCAATTTTGATATTGCTGTCTAATTTTTCAATTGGTTCTTTGATTTTTTTGTTATCTCCGTCCGCTACAGACAGGTAGTAAAATAAAGGCTCTGTTACTTTGGCAAATTTTTCAGGAATTCGTACTTCCATCTTATTGGCAAGTTCCGGACTAAAAGAAATGTAAGCGTTGAAAAGAGGCTGTTCCTTGTATAAATAGAAATTGATGAAACTTGCGGTGACATCATGCCCGGCGATAATCCTGAAAGGTGAAGTACGGTATTTCTTTTCGATGTACGGAACCAGTTCGGCGCCGACAAATTCAAAAAAATCCGCTCCTTTTTCAAACGGAAGCCCCGTGTTCTGGTCAATTGTGCTGTCGTCTTCGCGTTCGTCATTTTTATTCTGATGAATACCAATGATAATCACTTCTGGTAAATCTCCCCAATACGAACCGTAACTTAAAGCTCCGGAGAAAGGATCAAATAAATAATCGCCGTCTAATAAATATAAAACAGGGTATTTTTTTTCGGGACTGGCTTCGTAAGAGGCAGGAAGTCCGATAGTTATTCTTCTTTCTTCTCCGAGTTTCTCGGATTTAATGTTGTCAAATTTTTTCTGTGAAAAAGCAGAAATTGAAATTAAAGTAAGTAGTAAGTAAACTTTTTTCATGATTTGGGATATTTCAGTGAATTAAAAAGTATTGAAATAGTGTAGCAATATAACACTTTATTTGCTTTTTTATTATTTTGGGTTTTTAAAAATAGCAATACAGTATTTTGCTTTAAGTTTACTTTGGCTGAGGGCAAAAAAAGTCTTCTTTGGCAAAATAATATTTTGTCAATTGCTGAAGAAATAAGGTGTAAAAGAAAAACTTAGGTTAGCGAATTATCGTTTTCATTAGGGAAAATGATCCATGGCTTGAAGGTTTTGGCTTCTTCAAATTCCAGGGTTGCATAGGATATAATGATAATAATGTCGTCTTTCTGAACTTTTCTTGCTGCAGGACCATTCAGTGTGATTTCACCTGAATTTTTTTCTCCCTTAATCGCATAAGTTTCAAAACGCTCGCCATTATTAATGTTCACAATAGCTACTTTCTCACCTTCAATAATGTTCGAAGCTTCCAGTAAGGTTTCGTCAATAGTAATACTGCCAATATAATTTAAATCGGCTCCCGTTACTTTTACACGATGAATTTTTGATTTTATAACTTGAATTTGCATGATGCAAAGGTAAATTAATTTAATGAAATGGTATCAATCAGTCTTATAGAATTAACAAATACTGCTATAAATGCACGGTACTTTTTGTCTTTACTTTTATTATCTATAGGTAATAATGTGGATTCATCAGCAATGACAAAATACTCCAATTCGAATCTTTCGTTGTTTTTGAAAGAATTTTCTACAAATTCTATGGTTTCCTGCGGCGTATGGGTATGGAATATTTCTTTTGCTTCCGTCAAAGTCTTGTAAATGATTGCAGCTTCTTTTCTCTCATCAGCAGTCAGGCGTTCATTTCTGGAGCTCATGGCCAGCTGGTTTTCTTCTCTGAAAATAGGACAACCTACAACATTTACAGGCATATGGTTTTTTTCGACCATCTTTTTAACAATCTGTAATTGCTGGAAATCTTTTTCTCCAAAGTAGGCATTTGTTGGGGTTACGATTTCGAATAATCGCTTAACAATGGTTCCGACGCCATTAAAATGGCCGGGTCTGAATTTTCCTTCCATTTGATTTTCCAGTCCGTCAAAATCAAAATCCTGGGAAACAGTATTTCCTTCGTAAATATCTTCTACAGAAGGTGCATATAAAATCATTTTATCGCTCAGCACACGCATTTTCTTTATGTCCTCTTCAATAGTTCTGGGATATTTTGCCAGATCCTCAGGATTGTTGAACTGAGTAGGATTTACGAAAATACTAACTACAGTATCATCGTTTTCTTTAAGGGATCGTTGCATTAAAGCCAGATGTCCCTGGTGTAAAGCGCCCATTGTTGGTACAAACCCGATGGTCGAATTTGTGGTTTTGATAGTTTTCAAATAGGCTATCAAAGCTACTTTACCGTAGAAAATATGCATGGCGGTATTATTAAAATTTAGTGCAAACATAATATATTAGTTAATAACTGCATAAAATTTTGTAATTTTGCAACGTTTTTATTACCAAAAATTAAGTAAAATACTATTATGAAAGATAAGAGGATATTATATGTATCATCTGAAGTCGTGCCTTATTTGGCTGAAAATGAGGTTTCCTTAATGTCTTATGACGTTCCGAAAATGATTAATGATCAGGGAGGACAGATAAGAATTTTCATGCCAAGATACGGGAATATCAACGAAAGAAGACATCAGCTACACGAAGTAATTAGACTTTCAGGAATGAATTTGGTAGTGAATGATTTAGATATGCCATTGATTATTAAGGTAGCTTCAATTCCGAAAGAAAGAATTCAGGTGTATTTTATTGATAATGATGAGTATTTTAAACGTAAAGCAACTTTTGCCGACGAAGAAGGAGTTTTATATCCGGACAATGACGAAAGAGCTATCTTTTTTGCTAAAGGAGTTGTAGAAACAGTAAAAAAACTCAATTGGGTTCCTGATATTATTCACGTTCACGGTTGGTTAGCAGCGATGCTTCCGATTTACATGAAACATTATTACAAAAATGAAGCTTTGTTTTCTGAAACAAAAATCGTGACCTCTGTTTATGGTCAGTCTTTTGATGAAAACCTGGATTTAGAAATGATTAATAAGGTGAAGTTTGATGGTGTTCCGCATGAAGCTGTAGCAGATTTGGAAGTGCCAAATTACGAAAACGTCCTAAAGGCTAGCATATTGCATTCTGATGCTGTAATTATCGCATCACCAAATGTATCTTCAAGTTTAACAAAATTTATAGAATCTTCAGGAAAACCTTTTTTACCTTTCGCCACGAAAGATGCATTCGCAGAAGCGTATACAAATTTCTACAAAAGTATGGGTCTTTAAATTTTAACATTATTATAAAACATGTATAATACTTCTTTTTTTAAGAAAATTCTATTAATAGCAACAGTTGTTCTTTTATATTCTTGTGACAAAGATTTTAACGCCATAGGTGATAATTTGATTGGTGATGACCATTTCGGATTAGAACCGGAAAAATATGATGTTGTGGCTTATGATCAGGAAATTTCGCCAGTTCAGTCAAACGGACTCGTAAATAATGCCCTGGGTATTTATGATGATAAGGTTTTTGGAGCCAGAACGGCAAGTTTTGCAACTCAGGTTTCACTTGCAAGTTATGCGCCTTCTATCGGTGCGGACCCACAGGTGGTAAGTGTTGTGCTTAGTATTCCATATTTTAGTCATGGAGTAAGTACAGATGCAACAACCGGAGTTAATACTTATGTATTAGATTCTATTTACGGGAAACCGGAAGATAAGCTTATTAAACTGAGTGTTTTTGAATCAGGAGTTCAGATGCGATCTTCTTATTTTGATAATGGAAATCAGTTTCCACAGTTGTACTATACGAATCAAAATGCCGATTTCGATAAATTTAAAATAGAAACCCCGGCGCCGGGTGATGCTATTAAACGTTTGAATAATAGTAGCGTTGTGGCAGAAAATGATGCCTTTTATTTTAACCCTGCTGAGTTTAATGATGAAACAACAGATCCGAAAACAGGTGTTAAAACTACAACTAAAGTAGCTCCGGAAATGCGTTTAAATCTGGATAAAACATTTTTTAAGAACAAGATCCTGAGTGCCCCGGCTTCAGTGCTTTCTTCAAGTGATGTTTTTCAGGAATACTTTAAAGGCTTGTATTTTAAGGTTGAGAAGTCAGGTACCAGTGCAGGTAATATAGCTTTACTGGATTTTTCTAAAGGAAAGATTACTATAAAATATACTGCTAAAACAGATATTACAACTGATGCAGAGACAGTAAGAGAAGACAGGACTATAGTGATTAACCTTGCGGGCGCTACAGCCAGTTTGCTTGATGATGTTAAAACTCCTGCTTATCAGGCTGCAATTGCAGATCAGAATTTAACTGAAGGAGATGAATCCCTTTATCTAAAAGGTGGTCAGGGATCACTTGCTGTTATTGAGCTTAATGCTTTTGGTTCGAAGCTTACAGAAATCAGAAATAATAAATGGCTTGTTAATGAGGCTAATTTAGTTTTTCATATTGATACCGATAAAATGGCAGGCGTTTACGAATCTAAAAGAGTTTATCTATATGATTTAACCAATAACACGCCTATCTTAGATTATTTGACAGACGGAACGGGTAGTGGATCACCGCTTGGGAAAGTGGTTTATAGTGGAATAATCAATATTGACCCTACGAGTAAAAGAGGTACAACTTATAAAATCAGACTAACGGATCATATTCGAAATATTATAAAAAGCACTACAGCAGTTAATGTTAAATTGGGGTTAGTTGTTTCAGGAGATATAAACACAGTAGCTTCAAATAAATTAAAATTAAAAAACAGTGTTATTACAGATGCGCCAAGAGCATCAGTTTTAAGTCCGTTAGGAACTATATTGTTTGGAGGAAAAGCTACAGTTCCGGACAATAAAAGGCTGAAGCTTGAAGTTTACTACACGAAACCAAATTAATAAATATATATGTGTGGAATTGTTGGATATATCGGTCACAGAGAGGCCTATCCCATTATTATAAAGGGATTAAAGCGTCTTGAATACAGAGGATATGATAGTGCGGGTGTCATGTTATATGATACGGAAACAGGTATAAAACTTTGTAAGACAAAAGGAAAAGTTTCAGATCTTGAAGCTAAGGCAGAGAGTGATTTAACTATAAACGGATCTATAGGGATTGGTCATACACGTTGGGCAACTCACGGGGTTCCAAATGATGTGAATTCTCATCCTCACCTTTCGAATTCGGGTGAACTGGTAATTATTCATAATGGAATTATTGAAAATTACGCACCGCTTAAGGAAGAGCTGATTAAAAGAGGATATACTTTTAAATCTGATACAGATACAGAAGTATTGGTAAATCTAATCGAAGAAGTTCAGAAGAAAGAAGGAATAAAACTTGGTAAAGCAGTTCAGATTGCTTTAAATCAGGTTGTAGGGGCATACGCAATTGCGGTATTCGATAAGAAAAACCCAAATGAAATTGTTGCTGCAAGATTAGGCAGCCCGTTGGCTATTGGTGTTGGAGAAGGAGAATTTTTTATTGCTTCAGATGCTTCGCCTTTTATTGAATATACTTCAAATGCGATTTACCTGGAAGATGGTGAAATGGCCAATATTAGATTACACAAGCCTCTTAAGGTTAGAAAAATAAAAGACGATTCTTTGGTTGATCCTTATATTCAGGAACTTCAAATGAATTTGGAGCAGATTGAAAAAGGGGGTTACGACCATTTCATGCTTAAGGAAATATATGAACAGCCAAGTGTAATTAAGGATACTTACAGAGGAAGACTTAATGCCAATAAAGGAATTGTTCAAATGGCTGGCGTTGAGGATAATATTGAAAAATTCTTAAACGCTAAACGAATTCTGATTGTTGCCTGTGGTACATCATGGCATGCAGGTTTGGTAGCTGAGTACATTTTTGAAGAGTTTACACGTATTCCTGTAGAAGTAGAATATGCTTCTGAATTCAGATACCGTAATCCAATCATCAATAAAGATGATGTAGTTATTGCTATTTCTCAATCCGGGGAAACAGCCGATACTATGGCAGCTATTAAACTGGCAAAGGAAAACGGAGCTTTTGTATTTGGAGTTTGTAATGTCGTGGGTTCTTCTATTTCAAGAGAGAGCCATGCAGGTGCTTATACACATGCAGGTCCCGAAATTGGAGTGGCTTCAACAAAAGCATTTACAACACAGATTACAGTTTTAACGATGATCGCCTTGCGATTAGGAAAAGCTAAAGGAACACTATCAAATACAGATTATCACACTTACCTTCAGGAATTAGAAATAATCCCTGAGAAAGTAGCTGAGGCACTGGAAACAAACGACAGGGCAAAAGAAATTGCTGCAGCTTTTAAAGATGCACCAAACTGTTTGTATCTGGGACGTGGTTATAATTTCCCGGTGGCTCTTGAAGGCGCACTAAAACTTAAAGAGATCTCTTATATTCATGCTGAAGGCTATCCTGCAGCTGAAATGAAACACGGTCCGATTGCGCTTATTGATGAACATATGCCGGTTATTGTAATTGCCCCTAAACAAGGCCATTATGATAAAATTGTAAGTAATATTCAGGAGATAAAATCAAGAAGCGGTAAAATTATCGCTGTGGTGACGAAAGGTGATACTCAGGTTAGAGAATTAGCGGATTATGTAATTGAGATCCCTGAGACCTCAGATGCATTGTCCCCATTAATTACAACTATACCGTTACAATTGCTTTCTTATCACATAGCTGTAATGAGAGGCTGTAATGTAGATCAGCCGCGTAATTTGGCAAAATCGGTTACTGTAGAATAAAGTATTTAAAATATAATAGTTTTAAAAAAGCGGGATTTAGGTCTCGCTTTTTTATGGCTTTAATTTTTTTTCAAAAGATCTACATATTTAAAATCGTATCAGTATATTTGTAGGAAATATATTTAAAATAGTATGATTGATAGCTATTTGTTTTGAGAGGAATTAACAAAGAAAAAACCTGAATTTAAAAAGAAATTCTTGACTTCTCAGGTGAATTTTCTAAGTTGCAAAATCAATTATCTAAAATATAAAAACTTAAGAATTGTGTTTAAGAATTTGTAATCAACAGAAATACGTTTTACAGTATATTAATTGATTTTTGACTGTTTCTGAAAATGTTAATGAAGCAGGCGAATTATAAAAGAGATTGGAATTAAATTAGTAGTATTAATAAGTAAATTAATTTTTTTAAAATAATATAAAATGAATAAAATATTTGTTCTGTTGGGTGTTTTGTGTTTCCAGTATGGTTTTGCGCAAGGAATTATTACTTCCACGGATAATAGTGTAAATGCGGTATTAAGTTCTTCTGTTGGAATTCCTAAAACAGATTCAAGTACAGGAACATGGACAAGTACAAATGCATATTGGGCCTCACCGCTTATTTACAGAACAAGAAGATTTCCGGATAATGGAACTGGAGCTTTTCCTTTTAATGAATACGGAGAATTGATGATTCAGGGAACATCTCACGGAAGTGCTTTCAACAAAGGAATTACATTTTTAACCTGGGACGGCTCTGCTACTCCTGCTCAATTTAGAATGAGAATTGCTCCTAATGGTTATATTGGAATTGGAACAACGACTCCTTTGGCAAAACTAGAAGTAAGTAATGGGAATGTACTTATTAGGAATTTGGCTAACAATGATAATGAATCTGCTGTAATGATCGCACAGTCGATAAATTATTCTAATCGCGATACCTTTGGAACTTCAATACGGACAATAACACAAAGTGCAGGAAATAATGTTTATGCAATGCAATTGTTTACTCAGGAATCATATTTAACAGGTCAAACTGAGAAAGTAAGAATTCAGGGAAATGGGAATGTTGGTATTGGTGTAGCAAATCCACTTAATAAACTAGATGTAAATGGTACAATTCATTCTAAAGAAGTAAAAGTTGATATGGAAGGATGGTCTGATTTTGTTTTTAAAAAACAATACCCTTTACCAACCTTAGAAGAAGTTGAAAGGCATATTGAAGCAAAAGGTCATTTAGAGAATATTCCAAATGAAGAAGAGGTTTTAAAAGATGGAATTAATTTAGGTGAAATGAATGCTAAGTTGTTGCAGAAAATTGAAGAGATGACATTGTATTTGATTAATCAGAATAAGCAAATTATTGATTTGAAGAGTCGATTAGAAAAATTAGAGGTAGGCTCTAAATGATTTAATGAAAAGAAGTAATGCTTTAAAAGCGGGATCTAGGTCTCGCTTTTTTTTATGCTCGTATTTTTTTAGCATTTTTCTTGCAAAGATTAAGTTAATGAGTATTTTCGCTGCTAAACAATAAATTGTAAAAAGATGAAAGGAATGATTACGGCATTATTTTTAGTAATGACTATAGCTGGTTTTTCGCAGCAATTAACCTATAGAAGTGGTGGAAATGTTTATGAGGGAGATAACAAATTATCATCTGATCAGGTACGATCGGTTTTGGCTAATAACAGCGAAGCATTATCTCTTTATAATGCCGGGCGAAACAAAAAAACATGGGGTAATGTCCTTTTTTATGGGGGAACCAGCCTGATGGTGGCCAATTTAGTAGTTGGTCTAACAAAAGACGATACTTCAGTATCATATCCTGGTAACGGATACAATCCCTCCATTACTTCTGAGAGAACCAGTTTTACCGCTGCAATTATTGGCGGTGCCATGATCATTGCCTCGATTCCCATCAAAATTGGATATCCAAAGAAGATTAAAGCTGCTATTGCAAAATATAATGATGGCCTGGCAGAAAATTATAAGCCAGCTGTAAAAACAACATTAGTCGCAAGTGGCAATCAAATTGGTTTTAAAATTGAATTTTAAGTAATTTGCTAATTACTAATGAATTGTCTGAAAATATACAATTTGTCATCAATAGGATTGCATTTCAGTAAGAAGAGCGGAACGACAACTTATGTTAAAAAAGCGAGATTTTTGTCTCGCTTTTTTTTATTGTCAGATTTTTTTTCTTAGCCCTGTATTTTTAGTAAATCCGCAATTTTTCCTTCAAAATTAATATGTGTGCATAGTAATTGAAGTAAGTAAGGTTTGATATTTGATTTTAATTTAATAAAACCAATTGAGGAATAGTTAAAATATAGCTTTAAAACATGGTAAATATGAATTTTATTTAACGTTTTTTTATATATATTAAAATTATTTGTATTTTGGTAGGATAAACTAACACAAAAACCAACCAAATGAGAGTCTATTTGCTAATTATGTTGTTTTTCTGCGGAATTTCGTTTGCGCAGAATACAATTACTGGTTCTGTTACCGACAGTAACAAACAATCTATTCCGGGTGCCAATGTTAATGTTGTGGGAAGTTCAACAGGAGCTTCTACTGATTTTGACGGGACCTTTAAACTGAACACTTCGGCCAAGCCGCCTTTTGCTATTAAAGTATCGGCTGTAGGATTTGAAACTAAAACGATCAGTGTAACATCACTAAGTCAAATAGTTGATGTCGTTTTAAAAGATGAGGAAACTAAATTAGATGAAATTGTTGTTTCGGCTTCCAGAACTCCTGAGCGGGTAATAGAATCTCCTGTTACAATTGAAAGAATGGGAATTCAGGAAATAAAGAATACAACTGCGGCTACTTTTTATGATGGATTGGAGAATCTAAAAGAGGTTAATTTTAATACTAGCAGTATCTCTTTTAAATCGATAAATACGCGTGGTTTTGCCACAGTAGCCAATACTCGTTTTATGCAGTTGGTTGACGGAATGGATAATTCATCACCGGCCTTAAACTTTGTATTGGGGAACTTAATTGGTGTTTCTGATATTGATGTTGCAAGTGTAGAACTTTTGCCTGGAGCATCTTCAGCGCTATACGGTGCTAATGCTTTTAATGGTATCATGTTTATGACAAGCAAGAGCCCTTTTGCTGATGAAGGAATAAGTATTTATTATAAATATGGACAAACAAGTCAGGATGTTGCAGGAACCAACGATTATAATGATTTTGGGATCAGGGCAGCAAAGGCATTTACAAAGCATTTTGCATTAAAAGCAAATTTTACCTACATGGAAGCTTCTGAATGGATTGCGGCAGATAAAAGAAGTATGACCGGTGGGTCCGTTGGACATGAAATGAATCAAAATTACGATGGGTTAAATATATATGGAGATGAGGTTACTACTTTTATTCCGAATGTTGGACAAGTTAGTAGAACAGGATATCGTGAGCAGGATTTAACGGATAATAAGGTTAAAAGCATGAAGGCTGATTTTAGTGCTCATTTTAAACCCTGGGCAAATGATACAGAAATTATATTGCAATATAAAATCGGTACAGGAAGCACAATTTATCAGGGAGCAAACAGGTATGCTTTAAAAGATTTCCTGATGCAGCAGGGTAAATTTGAAATAAAAGGGAAAAACTTTTTTGGAAGAGTTTATTTTACAAGTGAAGATGCGGGAGATTCTTATGATATGAGATTTGCCGGATGGAATATTAACAGATTGGCAAAATCGGATAAAAACTGGTTTACGGATTACGGAACAGCCTTTCAATTGTCTTCTGCTGTACTTGGCCTGAACGCAAATCAGGCTGCTAACTATGCAAGAAATTTTGCGGATTATAATGTAGCTCCTATTTTAGGATTAGTGCCAAATACTGATCCGCTTAATCCGGGTGCTCCAAGATCAGCGAGATTTGAGCCGGGTTCTCCACAATTTAATAATGCACTTACAACGGTTACTTCTAATGCTGACTTAACTCAGGGGGCTAAATTTATTGATCATTCAAAATTATATCATTCAGATGTAAATTATAATTTTAGAGATCTTATCAAATTTGCTGAAATTCAGATTGGTGGATCCTGGAGAAAATATATCATGGATTCAGAAGGAACAATCTTTACAGATTATGATGGTCCGATAGAATATAAGGAATATGGTGCTTATGCACAATTGCAAAAAAAATGGATGGATGACAGATTGAAATTTACAGGATCTATGCGCTACGATAAAAGCCAGAATTTTGATGGAAATGTTTCGCCAAGAATTTCTTTTGTGTATTCTGCAGGGGAATCAAAAAGACATAATTTCAGAGTATCCTATCAAACGGGTTTCCGTAATCCAACTACTCAGGATCAATATATCGGTTTAGATTTAGGGCCTTTTGCATTAATTGGTTCTGCAGCAGATAATTTAGATCGTTTTCAGGAAACTCAGCCTGTGAGTCTTGCCGGCCAGGCTATACCAAATGCAAATATAGGACCAACAGTTAATTTGTCCGGACGCAAAGCTTATGAAAATTCTTATACGCTGGCTTCTGTTCAGGCATTCGCGGCGTCTTCAAATCCTCTTGATCTTAAAGTTGCAAATCCTAAATTGGTAAAGCCAGAACAAGTACAGGCTTTTGAAGTAGGGTACCGTACAGTGGTTCAAAATGATTTGTCAATAGATATCAATGGATATTACAATATTTATAATGATTTTATGAATACTTCGAGAGTAATTACGCCTTATTATGGAACAGTGGGGACTAATCCTGCAGATGCGGGTGTTCTGTTAAGTTATTCAGCTTTGGCTTTTGGGGACAGGAGAGTTTATCAGGTTTATACCAATACAACTGCTCAGATTACTTCGTTGGGTTTTGGGGTTGGTTTGTCTAAAAAAGTGTATAAAGACTTTGAATTAGGAGTTAATTATAATTATGCCCAGTTTGATTTTGATCAATCAGAAGATCCGAGTTTTGTTGCAGGATTTAATACTCCTAAACACAGGATTAAAGGCTCTTTTGGGAATGCTAAAGTGGCTAAAAATTTAGGTTTTAATGTGAATGTAAGATGGAATACAGAATATTTATGGCAGTCTTCTTTTGGAGACGGTATGATTCCTGAAAATACAGTTCTTGATGCTCAGATTAATTATGGTATTCCAAAACTGAAATCCGTTATTAAAGTTGGAGCGACAAATCTTTTTGGAAAAGATTATCTTCAGGTGGTTGGTGCAGGTATGATTGGTCAGATGTGGTTTGCTTCATGGGTAATTAATCCTTAATGAAAATAATTATCTGATCAAAAAGATTTCCTTTCTTTTAGGGCTTAAGCGGGAAAGGGCTAAATAATTTAAAAGTTAATAACATGAAAAAAAATATAAAATGGCTATTATTGGTTTCTTTAACCTTTATGGCGGCTTGTAATAATGACGATAACGATACTACCCAGGAAGAGGTTCCTGTAGTTCCCGGCTCAGCGGTTTTTACAAAGTATATTGCACTTGGAGACTCTTTTGCTGCCGGATATAGTGATAATTCATTATTTAAAAAAGGACAGGAAAATGGTTACGCAAATATATTGTCTCAGCAATTTGCTGCCGCAGGCGGTGGTACTTTTACAATACCGTATGCAAATGATAATATTGGAGGGTTGCTATTCGGAGGTCAGGTAAATCCATCGTTTGGACCTCGTTTATACTTTAACGGAACAGCACCGGTTCCTGTCTCTGGCGTGCCAACTACCGAAGTTATGGCACATCTTTCCGGTACGTTTAATAATTTAGGAGTTCCCGGAGCTAAAAGTTTTCATCTGGTAGCTAACGGATATGGCAATCCTGCAGGTTTGTCTATTGGTGCGGCTAATCCGTATTTTGTTCGCTTCGCAAGCTCTCCTACAACTTCAGTTCTGGCAGATGCATTAGTTCAAAAGCCAACATTTTTCTCCTTGTTTATTGGAGGAAATGATGTCCTGAGTTATGCAACTTCCGGAGGAATCGGAAAAGACCAGACAGGGAATCCTAATCCGGCAACTTATGGTAGTAACGATATTACTGACCCAACTGTTTTTGCAAGTGTATATTCTTCAATGGCAACAGCTTTAACCGCTAATGGAGCGAAAGGGGTGGTAGCAAATCTGCCATATATTACAGCTTTGCCCTATTTTACTACTGTTCCATATAATCCACTTACAGCTAAATCTCTTGGCTCGAATAATGAAGCGATTGGAAAAGCAACAATTCAGGCATTAAACGCGCAATTATATGGTCCGTTAAAACAAGCTCTGACTGCTTTTGGGGCAGGTGACAGGATTAGTTTATTGTCTGAAACTGCTGCAAACCCGGTAATGTTAAAAGATGAGACCCTGACTAACTTGGCACCGCAGCTAACGGCAGCTTTTACGCCAACATTAGGGGCGCAGACAGCAGCTTTTTATGGGGCAGTATTTGGTCAGGCCAGACAGGCCAAAACAACTGATTTAGTGGTTTTGCCTACCAGGACAGCTATTGGTGCCGCGCCTAGTGCTACGGATTCCGGTCTTGGAATTGTGCCGCCTGCTCCGTTAAATAAATTTGGGGTAACTTATCCATTACAGGATAAGCATGTGTTGATTCCGACAGAAATTGCAGAAATAAAAAAAGCAACAGATGCTTACAATACAACAATTTCAGCAGTTGCGGCCGAAAAAGGCCTGGCGTTTGTTGATACCAGGGCAGTTTTAACGCAACTGGCAAGTGGCGGAATTAAATTTGGAAATTTTAGCTTAACATCTGCGTATGTTACAGGTGGTGCTTTTTCTCTGGATGGCATTCACCCAAGTGCAAGAGGATACAGTTTAATTGCCAATATTTTTATTGATGCCATCAATGCGAAATACGGTTCTACATTGCGACGTGTTGATTTGTCTGCATATCCAAGTCAATATCCTGCAACATTGCAATAAAATTTAATTTTTAGTGAGAAAGCCACTCGTTTATAAAATGCAGTGGCTTTTTTATTTAACTAAAAAATTACCATTTTAGATATTTGGGACCTGAGTTTTAGGAATCAAACAAAAACATAGTATTTTTTTTAGAAAAAATATTGATTTTATATTTTAAAAAATTATCTTTGCGCTCTGAAAAAAGAGGTATTTTCGATAAACCTAAATAGCTATTTAATAAATACATAAGTAATGTCAAAAGTAATAGGAAAAGTTGCTCAAATCATTGGACCAGTAGTTGACGTAGTTTTCAACGGTAAGGATGTTGAACTTCCAAAAATTTATGATTCATTAGAAATCACAAAAAAAGACGGAACATTGTTAGTTCTAGAAGTGCAATCTCACATTGGTGAAAACACTGTTCGTACTATCTCTATGGACTCTACAGACGGTTTGTCAAGAGGATATGAAGTAGTTGGAACGGGGAACCCAATCCAAATGCCAATCGGTCCGGATGTATATGGAAGATTATTCAATGTAATTGGAGATGCAATTGATGGTTTAGGAAACTTGCCAAAAACAGGGGAATTTGGTTTGTCTATTCACAGACAAGCGCCTAAATTTGAAGATTTGTCAACTTCATCAGAAGTTTTATTCACAGGTATTAAAGTAATCGATTTGATTGAGCCTTATGCAAAAGGGGGGAAAATTGGATTGTTTGGTGGTGCCGGTGTTGGTAAAACAGTATTGATTCAGGAGTTGATCAACAATATCGCAAAAGGTCACGGTGGACTTTCAGTATTCGCAGGAGTAGGGGAAAGAACACGTGAAGGAAATGACTTGCTTCGTGAGATGTTAGAGTCAGGAATTATTAAATACGGTGATGATTTCATGCACTCTATGGAAAATGGAGGATGGGATTTATCTAAAGTAGATATGCCAGGAATGAGAGAGTCTAAAGCTACTTTCGTTTTCGGACAAATGAATGAGCCTCCTGGAGCTCGTGCACGTGTGGCACTTTCAGGATTATCTATCGCGGAATATTTCCGTGACGGAGCCGGAACTGATCAGGGTAAAGACGTATTGTTTTTCGTTGATAACATCTTCCGTTTTACACAAGCAGGTTCTGAGGTATCAGCACTTTTAGGACGTATGCCTTCTGCAGTAGGATACCAACCAACTTTGGCAACAGAGATGGGAGCTATGCAAGAGCGTATTACTTCTACAAACAAAGGATCTATTACATCTGTACAGGCGGTTTACGTTCCTGCGGATGATTTAACGGATCCGGCGCCGGCTACAACTTTTGCCCACTTAGATGCAACAACAGTATTGTCTCGTAAAATTGCTGAGCTAGGTATTTATCCTGCGGTTGACCCGTTAGATTCTACTTCAAGAATTTTGACTCCTCAAATCTTAGGAGCTGAGCATTATGACTGTGCACAAAGAGTAAAAGAGATTCTTCAAAAATACAAACAATTGCAGGATATCATCGCGATCTTAGGTATGGAAGAGTTATCTGAAGAAGATAAATTATCTGTATCAAGAGCACGTCGTGTACAACGTTTCTTATCTCAGCCGTTCCACGTAGCGGAGCAATTTACAGGTATTCCTGGAGTTTTGGTTGACATTAAAGATACTATCAAAGGATTCAACATGATTATCGACGGTGAATTAGATCATCTTCCTGAAGCAGCTTTCAACCTGAAAGGTTCTATCCAGGATGCTATCGAAGCAGGAGAAAAAATGTTGGCGGAAGCTTAATATAGTTTTGAGTTCTGAGTTATGAGTTATGAGTTTAGCAAAGCTTTACCTAACTTATAACTCTTAACTCATAACTCATAACTCAAAAATTATGATTTTAGAAATAGTATCACCAGAAGCAAAATTATTTTCAGGAGAAGTAACTTCAGTTACATTGCCGGGAGTTGATGGAAGCTTTCAAATATTGAATCATCACGCGCCTATTGTTTCTATTTTAGAAAAAGGAACTATTAAAATTGTGGCTCCGGCTTTCAGTTTTTCTAAAGAAGTAGCGGGTAAATTCACGAAAGTAAATGACCAGACTTATACTTTGGATATTGTGTCAGGTACTATCGAAATGAAAGACAATAAAATAATTGTTTTAGCAGACTAAGATAATTTGAAATAAATTTTAAAAGCCATTCGCGAAAGCGAATGGCTTTTTTTATACCTTTAAACTATTAAAATCACTTTATAAAAATATTGATTCTGGTATAAAAGCTCAGTAAGCTTTTATTATTACGTTTTGTCAGCCGGTAAAGCGTAAAAATCTATGTCAAATTTTATAAAGAGTATCTATGAAAAATATAAAAATTGCCGTTTTAGGCGGTGGAGGAAAAACTGGAAAATACCTTGTAAACCAGCTTTTGAAACAAGGATTTAGTATAAAACTTTTACTAAGAACTCCTGAAAACTTTACAATTCAAAATTCACAAATCGAAATTATTAAAGGGGATGCGATTGATGCAAACGCCATTCGCTTATTGCTCAAAGGCTGTCGGGCTGTAATCAGTACGATTGGTCAGCGTCCGGGCGAACCAATGGTGGCAAGCAGGGCAACAATTCATATATTAAAAACGATGCAGAAATATAACATCAAAAGATATGTTTTGCTGGCCGGGATTAATATTGATACTCCCTTCGATAACAAAAGCGAGAAAACAACTTTGGCGACCAACTGGATGAAAACCAATTATCCCGAAATTCAAAAAGACAGGCAATTGACGTATGATCTTTTGAATGATAGTGTTGTGGACTGGACATTGGTCAGGGTTCCGTTTATTGAATTTAGCGATGTCAGTTCTGAATTAGTTATAAGCCTGGAAGATTGCACGGGAGATAAAATTAGTGCCCGTAATATTGCAGATTTTATGGTTAAGGAAATGATGGATTCTGAATTTTCCAGAAAATCACCTTTTATCAGCAGTATTTAAAAGTTAGAAAGTAACGGCGGATGATATCAAATCCGCCGTTTTATTTAATATTGGGATGATTTTCATAACTTTGCTTTTATGAAATTACCAGAAAACCTTATTCAGAAACTGGAAGACAGAAAGCAAAATAACTCGTTAAGACAATTGCCAAGTTTTAATAATCTTGTTGATTTTTCTTCTAATGATTATATTGGGTTTTCGAAATCGGAAGCTGTTTTTAAGCAGGCACATCATTATTTGATAGAAAACGAAATTATTCAGAATGGCGCAACAGGTTCGCGATTAATTTCGGGGAACCATTCGCTTTATCAGATTGCCGAATTGTTTATTGCAGAGTTTCACGGCTCAGAATCGGCTTTAATTTTTAATTCGGGTTACGATGCCAATGTTGGTTTTTTTAGCGCTGTGCCGCAAAGAAATGACGTTATACTTTATGATGAACTGAGTCACGCTTCTATTCGTGACGGAATTGTAATGTCGAATGCTAAATCGTACAAGTTCAGTCACAATGATTTTGAAGATTTAGAACGTCTTGTTCTGAAATTTCCGGACACCAAAATTTACATTGTAACCGAAACTGTTTTTTCGATGGATGGTGACAGTCCGAATTTAGAAGAGCTGGTGGCGTTATCAGAAAAGTACAATTGTTACCTTGTAGTGGATGAGGCGCATACTTTAGGTGTTTTTGGTGAAAAAGGCGAGGGATTAATGCAATACCAGAATCTGCAGGATCGCATTTTTGCGCGTATCATGACTTTCGGAAAAGGTTTGGGCTGTCATGGCGCTGCCGTTTTGGGAAGTGCAGCTCTCAAAGAATACCTGGTCAACTTTGCCAGAAGTTTTATTTATACCACAGGACTATCCCCGCATTCCGTTTCAACCATTTTAACGGCCTATCACCACCTGGAAACGGAGAAAGAAACGATCCAAAAATTACGTCAGAACATTGTATTTTTTAATCAGCAAAAAAATTTACTGGGTTTAAAACCGATGTTTGTCAGAAGTAAATCCGCGATTCAGTCCGCCATTGTTCCGGGAAATGAAAAAGTCAAACAATTAGCGCAGCAATTACAGGATAAGGGTTTTGATGTCAAACCGATCCTTTCGCCAACAGTTCCGGAAGGACAGGAGCGACTTCGTTTTTGTATTCATAGTTATAATTCGGAAGAAGAGATTAATCAGATTCTTGAATTACTTAGAGATTTTGTGTTTTAAGGCATTTTATATTCTTGTCAGGCTGAGCGAAGTCGAAGCCCCGCTCCAATAGACAAGCCTTCGACTTCGCTCAGGGTGACATTCAACTTGTCAAGCCATGTTGTTTTATTTGTGTTTAAGGTTTTTTATATTGTTGTCAGGCTGAGCGAAGTCAAAGCCCGCTCCAATAGTAAAGCCTTCGACTTCGCTCAGGGTGACATTCAAATCGTTATATCATCCTGTTTTATTTATTTTTGTATACACATAAAAAATCCGTGACAGCCTGTTTGACCCGTTAAATCCGTGAAGCATTAAATACCTCGTTTTAAAAAAACACTTCTTTAAGCCCTGATTTTCCTCGCTTGTCAAAAAAAGTTTAATTTTTTTTGTAACGTTTTGGTTCTTTGATTACTTACGAGTCGTAATCAAAATAACTAAAACCATTATGAAAACGCAATCCTCTTTATCAAAACAAAATAGCTTCAATTTTATTTTTGTCATTCTTGCTTCGGCTGGATTTGGATATGCCCTGGCAAATCAGTTTATATTCGGCAAACCGAATCTGGGATTTCTTGTTCAAATGGCATTTTTAAGCATTGCTTCTATTGCTTCCTGGCAACGAAATAAGAAACGTAATTAAAAAAGGAGTTTTCAATCATTCAATCAATCAACTTTAAATCAATCAACAAAATGAAAAATTTATTCAAGTCAGCAGTAGCAGTAGTATTATTTGTTTTTAATGGTGCAATCAGTGCCCAAACGGTTTCTCCAAAAGTAGAAAACTCCCTTTTGTGGGAAGTGTCAGGGAAGGGCTTATCGAAACCTTCTTATTTGTATGGAACCATTCATATGATTTGCGGGAAGGATTATTTTCTGTCTGAAAAAACAAAGAGAGCATTTGACGCCTCAAGTGAATTGGTTTTAGAAATTAATTTTTCTGATCCTAAAGAAATAAACGACATGCAGCAAATGGCAATGGGTAAAGAACCTTTAAGTAAAAGATTAAATCCGGAACAATTGTCTAAATTAGATGCAATTTTGAAAAAGACTTCCGGAATGACCGTACAGCAAGTAGATGCTTTTAGTTTAATGACTGTGATGAGTTTAATTTCGATGAAATCTTTTGGCTGTAATGATCTCAAACTTTACGAAATGGAGTTTATCGAAAGCGCTAAGAAAAAAAACCTGAAAGTTAGCGGGCTGGAAACGATTAAATCACAATTCGAAAGTTTTGCAAACGCGTATGCTGATGATGAAATGATAGCAATGTTGGAAGAGTCAGATTTCGAGCTGGCAAAATTGCTGGTTACCAATTATAAAAAGGAAAATTTGGGAGGGTTGTATAAGGACATAACTTCTGAAAATTTAATGAATGCTAAAGCCAAAAAATATATGCTTGACGAAAGAAATCATAATTGGATAGCACTTTTGCCTGAAATGATGAAAAAAGAAAACCTGTTTGTGGCAGTTGGAGCAGCTCATCTGGCCGGTGAAGAGGGAATAATTCATTTGTTAAGAAAAGAAGGATATACTTTAAAACCAGTAATGAACTAAACTATTTTGAAAGAGAAAGAATTTTTAAACCGGATAGAAAGTCATAAAGGAATCTTGTACAAAGTTTCTAAGATGTACATGAATAACCATGATGATCAGCAGGACCTGTTTCAGGAAATCGTCTGTCAGCTTTGGAAGTCGTATGAATCTTTTAGAAACGAGAGCCAGTTTTCTACCTGGATGTATCGTGTGGCAGTAAATACTGCAATCGTATTCTTAAAAAAGGAAAAGCGGAAAGTAGACAAGTACGAAATTGCTTCAGAGAATATCAGGGAGGATGAAGGGGATTCCCATATAAAGGAAAGTCAGATTGATCATTTTTATAAAGCAGTTCAGAAATTAGGAAAGATCGATAAGGCTATCATTTTCTATCAGTTAGAAGGATTCTCTCATAAAGAGATAGGGGATAATTTAGGGATTAGCGAAGGAAATGCCAGAGTGAAATTAAACAGAGCAAAAGAAAAATTAAAAGAAATAATTAAAAATCAGGGATATGGATTTTAACGACATACAAAACGCATGGAATAACGAAAAAGGACAAAATGTCGTTCTTCCGGATAATTTAGAAAAAATACAATCGGCAAACACGCCATTGGACAAAATTAAAAAGAATCTGAAGAATGAATTTATTTACCAGATTATATCAATTCTTTTTATGGGATTTATTCCTCTGATATACAGTTTTCCGGCAAAAATGACTGTTTTATATTACCTGCTGTTTAGTCTTTTTGTGGCAGTGTGTATTTATTATTTAGTAAAGCTTTACTTGTTTTATAAAAGACTGAATACGGTGACCCTCAAAACAAAAGACAACTTGTATGAGACTTATTTTGATATCAGGCTTAATATGGAGTTGTATAAAACCTTCGGATTTGCCTTAACGCCTTTTCTGATTCTTTTCCTAATTGGCTTTGGGTATTTTGAATTTTCTAAAATTCCGGGTTTCTTTGCGAAAGAGTTTACTAATTTTCAAATAGCCGGTATTTCTTCCATTGTAGTTTTTGCCATGCTTTTTATGGGAATTTCACTGGAATTGTGGGTTCACAGGTTTTATGGCAAATTTGCCAGGGAAATCAAGGATGTTATTGACGAATTAAAAGAAGAATAAGAAATACAACCCATCGTAATTGATGGGTTTGTTGTTTTTATTGGTATTTTTGCGGAGAATATTACACCGAGATTCACAGAATAGGCGCAGAGATTCACAAAACAATTTATTCTTTGTGTTGCTTTGTGTTTTTCTTTGCGAATCTCCGGGAAACTACAATCTATGAAAATATTTATAACAGGAATTTCAACCGATGTTGGTAAGACAATATCTTCTGCAATTATTGTTGAAGCTCTGGAAGCTGATTACTGGAAACCGATTCAGGCGGGAGATTTAGACAATTCGGACAGTCACAAAGTAAAATCTCAAGTTTCAAATTCAAAATCTCAATTTTATTCCAATGCTTATCAATTAAATACGCCTGCAAGTCCGCATCTGGCGGCCGAGATTGACGGGATTACAATCGATTTAAAAGAAATAAAAGAACCAAAAACGGAAAATCATTTGGTTATCGAAGGTGCCGGAGGAATATTTGTCCCATTGAATGAAAAAGATACCATTATCGATTTAATTCAGCCAGATTATAAAGTGATTGTGGTTTCAAGACATTATTTAGGAAGTATCAATCATACTTTGCTAACGGTTGAAGCAATCAAAAACAGGGGCTTTGAAATTGCCGGAATTATCTTTAGCGGAAACGAAAATAAATCTACAGAGGATTTAATTCTACATAAAACCGGAATAAAATGCATTGGCAGAATTGATGAAGAACCCTATTTTGATCAAAATGTAATTCGGGAGTACGCCGATTTATTTCGACATAATTTGTTGTCGTTAGAGAAATCTGCCATCTAAAATCAGAAATCTACAATATTATATCAGATGACTTTAACAGAAAAAGACAGCCAGTATTTATGGCATCCTTATACACAGCATAAAACGTCACAAACGCCAATTGCCATAACAAGAGGGAAAGGTGCTTTGCTTTGGGACGAGAATAATAAAGAATATATTGACGCTATCGCCTCGTGGTGGGTAAATCCGTTTGGGCATAGTAATACCATTATTGCCGATGCGATTTACAAACAATTAACGACTTTAGAACACGTTTTGTTTGGAGGTTTTACGCACGAACCGGCCATACAAGTAGCCGAAAAGCTGATGGAAATTTTACCCAAAAACCAGCAGAAAATTTTCTTCTCCGATAATGGTTCAACGGCCGTTGAAGTAGCTATAAAAGTAGCACTACAGTATTTTTTCAATAAAAACGAAAAAAGAACCACAATAATTGCTTTCGAAAATGCATTTCACGGAGATACTTTTGCGGCAATGGCAGCCAGCGGAATCTCCTTTTATACGCAGGCTTTTCAGGGAATGTTTATAGACGTAGTCAGAATTCCGGTTCCTGTGAAAGGACAGGAGGAAGTGAGTTTTAAAGCCCTGAAAGCAGTGATCGAAAGTCATAATTGTGCAGGATTTATTTTTGAACCTTTAGTACAGGGAGCAGCCGGGATGGTGATGTATGAGCCCGAAGCACTAGCAACTTTGATTGGGATTTGTAAAGAAAATAAAGTCTTAACGATCGCTGATGAAGTCATGACCGGTTTTGGTAAAACCGGAAAAACTTTCGCGATGGATTATGTTGCTGAACAACCGGATATGATCTGTTTGTCAAAGGCACTTACCGGAGGGACAATTCCAATGGCCATTACAACTTTTACCCAGGATGTTTTTGATGCTTTTTATGATGATGATATCAACAAAGCATTATTTCACGGTCATACCTTTACCGCAAATCCTACAGGTTGTGCCGCTGCCCTGGCAAGTATCGATTTATTGCAGACCGAAGAAATGCAAAATAACATTCAAAGAATACATGAAAGACATTTAAGTTTCCAGCAAAAAATTGAAAAGCATCCAAAAGTGGTTACAGCCAGAACCCTTGGGGTCATTTTTGCTGTTGAAATAAAATCGGATGCTGCGGAAAGTTATTACGGGTCGATGCGTACCAAACTGTATAATTTTTTTATAGATAAAGGAGTTATTTTAAGGCCGGTGGGAAATATTGTTTACATTTTGCCTCCATATATTATGACCGATGAACAGCTTCAGAAAGTGTATACTACCATTGAAGAAGCTATTGAAATGGTTTAATTTAGTTTGAAAATCCTGCGAACTTTGCCTAAACTTTTGCGAACTTTGCGGTAAAATTATTTATTTTGAATTTACAAAAAATAGCAATAACAGCTTTCTCTTCTATTTCTCCTTTGGGAAATAACGCAGAAGAAGTCTGGAAAAATTATCTTAACAATCAACATTGCTTTACAAAGCAGTTTTTAGATCAGCAGGATACGTCCGTAGCCGCTTTAAGTGCTGACTCGGAACAATTGGTAACAGCAGTTCGCGAATCAGATAGTAAGTATAAGTTTTTAGATGATTCTGTTTTGTTTGCTTTAACCGCTTCAAGAAAGGCAGTTGAAAAAGCCGGCTGGAATAAAGAGGATATTTTCGGAATAAATATTGGCTCTTCCCGCGGTGCCACCGATTTATTCGAAAAGCATTACAAGGAATATATCGATACCGGTAAAGCACAAACGTTAGCTTCTCCAACCACAACATTAGGGAACATATCTTCGTGGATTGCACATGATCTTCAAAGTGCAGGTCCTGAAATTTCACATTCGATAACGTGTTCTACAGCGCTTCATGCACTTCTAAACGGAGTTGCCTGGTTGCGGTCCGGAATGGCAGATAAGTTTTTGGTGGGTGGAAGTGAAGCCCCTTTGACAGATTTTACCATTGCTCAGATGAGGGCCTTAAAAATATATTCCCGAATAGATCAGAACGAAGAAGCCTGGCCAAATCTTGCTTTCGATTTTGAGAAAACGCAAAATACCATGATTTTAGGCGAAGGAGCAGCGGTTTGTTGTCTGGAAGCCGGAGAAAAAGACAATGCAATAGCGTATGTGACAGGGGTTGGGTATGCCACCGAAATTTTAGAACATAATATTTCAATTTCCGCAGAGGCAGATTGTTTTCAGAAGTCTATGAAAATGGCATTGCAGCAAACTAGCCCGGAAGAAGTAGATGTAATTGTAATGCACGCCCCGGGAACCATAAAAGGAGATTTGACGGAATTGCGTGCGGTTGAAAAAGTTTTTGGGACTCAAATTCCTTTACTGACCACCAATAAATGGAAAATCGGACACACTTTTGGAGCTTCCGGAATATTAAGCCTGGAATTGGCCCTTTTAATGTTAGAGCATGATACTTTTATTAATGTCCCTTTTGGCGTAGTGCAGGAGCAAACAAAACCATTACGAAAAATATTGATTAATGCGGTAGGTTTTGGCGGTAATGCAGTCAGTGTCTTAATTGAAAAGGCGTAGCTTCGTCCTGTAAGCTGAATCATAAGAACATAAAAAAAATCCATTTGCACAGGCAAATGGATTTTTTTATTATGGATAAACGATGTGTTTTAGTTCTTATTGAAATATAACTTTCTTCGTAAGGGCATGCTCATTGTCCAGAATAACTTTTACCAGTAAAACCTGATTGGCAGACTGTAAATTTGTTATTTGCAATTCAGTTGCACTTACTTTCTTTTTGCTGAAAAGCAGTTTTCCTGAAATATCGTAAACCGTAACTTCTTTGATGTTTTCTTTTGCAGAAGTCACTTTGATGGCTTTGTTTTTGACACTTACCAGGATGTTGTTTTCCGTGTTTTCAAAATCACCTGTTCCTAATGTTTTATCCGTATAACGCAAGACCAGACGATCGGCAAAAGTTCCTGCCTTTGTTGTAAAGGTGTATTTACCGTTTTTTAGATTATGGATGATCCCGGTTGCTTTGTCTTCGATGTAAACGGGCTGATTTACTAAGTCCCCGTCGGTATGCTGTATCGAAATGGTGAAATCACCCTCAATGGTACTGCGGTAGCCTAAAGGAACGATATCGGTGTCCGTAAAAGGCAGGGCACGTCCCTGGATCACATAATTCAGGTTGTTGTTTACACTGTAAAAATCAAGATAGGGGTTGGCATCGAAAGATTCTCCGTCATATCTGTTATCAATTCCATTGGTTGCTCCGTCTATGTAACCTACGAGCATTTGCTTAAAAGCACCTTTATCATTGGTGATGTTAAGCCAGATACGGGATTTCTCTTCTTTTGCTGGTTTGCCAGGTTTGAAAAACTGGCTGTTGTTGGCTCCTCCCTCTCTCATTTTGTTGGTAAAGACAACTGTTCCCACATCGTTGGTACTGGCAAAAAAGGATTGTCCGGCTGCGATGTGACCCTGAGGGATAAAAGGATTATTGCCCGGGGCATCGTCACCGGTTGGTGCCCCTTCGGTGGCTACTCCGCCTGTTAAATTAAAAACGGCATAGTCGTCTGCGTCATAGTCTTTTATTGAAATGGTTAAAGGCGTATTGTGCGTCCAGAAATAAAACGTTCCGTTTATAAAACTATTGGCTTTTAGGAATTCATTGGCACTCAAAGCTGATGGATAAGGATTACCGATCAGGTAAAATTTGTCCTTTTGCAGGGTCTCACCAGATAAGTTACCATTGTTCGGAACCCCTTTAAAAGCAGCCGTAAAATCAGCCCTTACCGTATTGGAATAGGTTTGCGGACCACGAATAATGTATCCCTTACCTACGGTCATCACATCGTTTGGACTCGTTATTACCCAGTTGTCTCCGTTGAAACCAAAATATTTGTCTGATAACGTTAACGGGGAAACGTCAACTAGTTTCTGAGGTTTTACCGGTGAAGACCAGTATTCAAAATCAGAAAGACGCATTGAGCTCGTACGTTTGTATGTGATCTCTCCGGTATTCACCACATTACTGTCCTGAAGCAAACTGGAGTTGTTCTCAAAAGTCAGCGTGGCTCCACTGTTAACATTCAAAGCATTTGTGACTGTCAGTGTACGACCGGCAGGAACTAAAAGATTAACTCCTGAATTGATAGTACAGGAACATGCCTCTAAATCTGATGCTATGGTGTAAGCTCCTGCAAAAACGACATTTTTTGTAATATCAGGGGTTCCACCAGACCATACGGTGCCATTCCAGGTTGTTGCCGATTGGTTGGTTATGGGTACAGTAACAGTTGCCGGTGACAGACATCCGGTACTGTTAGTTACTCTAAAAGTATAATTACCTACAGGCAGGCCTGTAATTGTTGCTGTTGCTCCGGTTCCTGTAGTTACTACAGCACCCGGTGATCTTGTTAAGCTCCATGTTCCTGCAGAAGGTAAATTAGTTAAAACAACACTCCCTAATGCGCTGCATGTAGTATTTGTTATTTTATCAATAGTTGGAGTGGCCAGTAAAATAGTTTCAATGGGCAGCGGTGTATCTTCAACTGTATTTAAAGACGGATCGGTACCTGTAACTTTTGGGGAATTAACAATCCTGCCTGCAGCTACATCTGCACTTGTGACCACATAGGTTCCTGTTAGTGTTGCTTTTGCCCCAACGGCTAAACTGGCTATAGGATTTCCGGAAATTGTCACTCCGGTATTTGGATCGCTAACTTGAATATTAGTTATGGGCACTTCGCCGTTGTTTGTAATTTCGTAGGTATAATTTACAGTATCCCCTAATTTACCACATGGCAGTATTGAGGATGTAGCAACCAGTTTTAATTCTGCAATTTTTAAAGATTTGGTATTAAAAGCAATAAAGGCACAATCTGAACTACCTGAAAATGTAACCACAAAACGGTCTACCTGTGCAGCGTTTGCAGCTGTGATACCAAAGGAACTTGTTTCGATACCTAACATTCGGATGTCTCTTGTCGCAGCCGGAGTAAAACCATATGTTCCATCCATTTTGAAAAGATCAAGACTATAGGTTCCTACAGCCGGAACGGATGAGGATCCGAAAAACACCGATAGTTCATTCCCTACTGTGTTTCCAGACGCATCAATAAATTTAAATTTATCTGCCTGGATGGCACTGCCGGGTTCGGCAACCTGGGTTACAATCAGATCGGGAGTATCATCATTCAATCCGGTAAGATTAAGATTGTTAGTACCAATTTTGAATTCAGCGGTACCTGCTTTTATATTTGCAATTCCCGTTCCGAGCGATAAACCATTAGGGCCGTCGGTAAGTCGTGAGGCAAGTTCGGCACCGCTTGCGGTGGCTCCGATTAATTTTGGAGTTAAAATGGCTCCACTTGCGGATTCATCGATCATAGAACCTTGTAATATGTACATGGAAGGGTCTGTTCCTATAGTCTGAATTTTCAGTGCTCTGAATTTTTGAGGAATAAAGCTTACCGTGTTTGCTGTAAGCGTATTGTCGCTGACTCCCGTAGAGTACGTTTTTCCATTCTGCGCCCATGTGAATGCCAGCAAATTATTCTCTCTGTCCGGTCGATTTCCAACACCGGTTGTAGCATTTGATGTCCAGTACCCCTTCCAGTCGGTATGAATTCTTGTAACTGTATTTTGACTTAATGCACTAAAAGAAATCAGGAAAAAAAGCAGTCTTATATTTTTTAAAATTAAAGAACGAATTAACAATTGTAGCTTTGAGGACATAAGGTGTGGTTTGTTTTGATTTGTTTTTTTGTTAAAGTTCATAATAGGTATTTCAAGTATTCAGGTTGTGATTTATAAAAAAGTCACTACGCTAAAAAATCCGACAACTTTCGCTGCCGGATTCTGATGTGGGATTAATGATAAAAATCAATTAAAAATTATTTTTTTAGATTCAACATGATCATTGTCTAAAATCACTTTTGCAAGCAAAACCTGATTTCCCGACTGCAAGTTTGATATTTGCAATTCTGTTGCATCTACTTTCTTTTTGTTATAAAGTACCTTTCCGGAAATATCAAAAATGGTAACTTCTTTAATGTTTTCTGTTGTGGAAGTTACTTTTATCACCTTGCTTTTTACGGAGACGATTAAGTTCTTTTCAGTGTTTTCAAAATCTCCTGTTCCTAATGTTTTATTAGTATAACGAAGTACAAAACGATCTGAAAAGATTCCTTTTGCTGTTTTAAAGGTGTATTTGCCAGCTCGTAAATCATGAATTTTCCCTGTTGTTTTATCTTCCAGGTAAATTGCCTGACCGGCCAGATCGCCATCTGTCTGTTCTATTGCAATGGTAAACTCACCTTCAATAGCAGTTCGATATCCTAAAGGAACGATATCACTGTCAGAAAAAGGTAATGCACGACCCTGAATCACATAATTGTTATCACTTTCGATGCTGTAAAAATCGATATAATCATTACCATCAAAAGTCAGTCCGTCAAATCTGTTTTCGAAATTATTGGTTGCTCCTTCCACATATCCAATCAGGGTTTGTTTAAAAGCACCGCCTTCATTGGTCATGTTTAACCATAGACGGCTTTTATCGGTTGTGGCCGTTTTCGATGTATTGGTAGTTTTAAAGAATTGATTGTTATCTCCTACAGGTCGCATTGAATTGTTGAAGGTAACGATTCCGTCAGTATTTGCACTTAGAAAGAAAGACTCTCCCGCTGCGATCTTACCTGAAGGAATATTTTTATTACTGCCCGGCGCTGTAGAAGGGGCGGTAGCTGTACCTCCGGTTAAATTATAGCTCGCATAATCATTCGAATTATACTCATACTTTGCCGTTGTCCCAATGGCAGTATTGTGCGTCCAGAAATAAAGGGTACCATTTAAAAACGCATTTGCTGCTAAAAATTTATTAGCATCTAATGCAGATGGATATGGATTTCCAATCAAATAGAAATTATTGGCCTTAAGCGATTCACCTGTAATAACTCCGTTGTTAGGAATTCCGATAAAATTTACTGTTTGGGCGTAGGTAGGTGTTGTCCATTTGTCTTTACCGTTTGGATAGGTATAACCTGAGCTTGGAACACGGATAATGTATCCTTTTCCGGGAGTCATAACAGTATTACCGCTTTCTATTACCCAATTCGTGCCATTAAAAGACATGTATTTATCAGATAATGTATTCGGAGATAACACATTTAATTTTTCTCCGGCTACGGCTGATGACCAGTAAGTATAATCAAAATTCTTCATTGGATATGAAATTCTTTCCATGTCGAATGAATTTGCAGCTCCGGTATAAGTAGCAGTATTATTGGTTTGTACCAAAGAACCATTGTTTTTTATGACCAGTTTACCATTCGCATTTACAACGATATTTTCGTTTACCGTAAGTGTTTTGTTTCCCGGTATTGTTAGTGTTTTACCCGCTGCTATTGTACAGGAACAAACCTCTAAATCGCTGGATAAAGTTAAATCGTTATTGACTGCAATAGAAGAGCCGGTGGCAGGTGCTGTCGATCCGTCATACGCAAAAGGAGTATCGATAAAGTTAATTGCGACATTAGCATTACCGCCATCTTCTCTTAAACGCACTTCCACTCTAGAAGTTTTATTTAAAGGATATATTCCGGGAATCAATGAGGTCGTATTTGTATATCCGTTTTGTGTAAAAATTTTGGCCCCGTCAATATAAACTTCGGCAACATCATCACAATTTACCAACTGCAACTGGTAACGTCCACAGGCAAATCCCTTACGCTTGTAAGTTACAGCAAACTGATCTACGGGCATTGGAGCACCTTGCCAGCCGGAATAGGATGATGGTGATAATGTCGCATTCCAAAATGCCTGAGTATCGATTTTCACATTATTATCAACATAAGTTCCTGCATAAGTATTGGCTATTAATGAAATATCCGGTGAATTGAAACCATATACATTCCATTTATTATCTCCGAAAGGAAAAGTAGTATCCCCTTTTATTTCTCCGTATGAAAATGACACTCTTGATGCTTCTGCGTTTTCATAATATTCTAAAACGAAATTATGAGTACCTGCTGTTGTAAAAGTATACTGCGTAGAATACGTAACATAGCTGTGGTCACTCCACGAATTTGTAGGGTTAAAGGTAACCGGATTACCATCAATATATAATCTTACACCGTCGTCACCTCCTATTGTGAAATTATAGATACCAGCTGTTGTAGTAGCCTGCATTAAGTAACGAACCATAAACTTGTCACTTGGTACAGTCCCGCAAAATGAATTTGCCTGAACACTTGTATCTCCTGTAATTACAGCAGTACCAACATTTCGGTCAAAATTTGCTTTCTCTCCTATTGAACCCACGTAAGTTGTAGTAGCAGGAGTATTTCCGGTATACGTGTATACATAACCTTTCCAGTTGTTAATCCCTGGAGTTGGTGTAGCCGCACAAACCGCTGCAGTTCCGGTAACTGTTACCGTTGCTGAAGAGTAATTGGAGGCAGCATTTTTAAGTGTATACGTAAAAGACGCTGTTCCTGTAAACCCACTTGCAGGAGTAAAAGTTATGTTGTTCAATCCGTTAACCGTTACAGTTCCGTTTGAAGGCTGTGTTACTGTTATTGTCTGTAAAGCACTAGTGCTTCCAACAACGTCATTATCTAAAATCGGAATTGTAACTGCCTGATTGGTTGGTGTAGAGACATAATCATTATTGGCGGTTAAGGTGTTGGTATCCTTTACACTTCCTTTGATATTTGCCGTCGCTCTAAAATGAAATTCATTATTGGTATTGTAAACATAGGCACGGATGTACAAGGTTTCTCCTGCCAGTAAAGTGTTTAAATCACTTGCAAATGACGGATTAATTGGTGTCCATGCACTCGTAGTAGTTCCTGAGAACAAAACTCTTTCGGTTCCGGTAAAAGTGCTGCTTTTAGAGTAAAGAATTTGCAGTTTTTGCCCTGAACCTCCCTGACTTCTGTAGGTCAGCCCAAAAGTAGATAAATCAATTTTATGATTTGCATCTGCTTTAATTTTAAATTCTACATATTTAGCAGGATCGTAACTTCCGCCATTTTGACCCGGCGCCGGCCATCCGGTTGTTTGATAGAAAGGGTTGGTTGCATCTTCACTATTATTGAAACTAACAGGTGGAGTAGCTGTATTAGGAATATTGCTTCCCGTTATAAATGAAGTATTTACGGTAGGTTTAAATCGGTCAGTACTTGTTTTTGCATCCCATATTACTAAACCATCTACGGTTATATCTGCAACAGTTACCTGAATATCAGCTGTTGATGAAGGATCACTGCCTTTGGTAATAGTATATTTGAATGTTGACGTCCCTGTGAAATTTTTAGCCGGATTGAATGTTATTGTTTTATCCGGATTTACGATTGCTGTTCCTTCTGATGCTGCCGGAGGCGTAGAAATCGCAATAGAAGCTACCGTTGATCCCTGAACATCATTAGCTAAAGGGGCAATATTTATAGCAGTTTCTTTTTTAGTTGACAAATAGTCATTTATCGCTAAAATTTTCGAAGAGTCAAAAGCAGAAACAGTTCCTTTTAAAATGGCAGGCAAATTGCCGGTATTGACTCCAGTTCTGAATTGAAAATTATTGTTGCTATTGTAGGCGTATAAACGAACGTAAACCACCTGTCCGGGTAAAACCGGGTTTATCTCTGCTGAAAAAAGTGGGTTTATAGTGGTCCAGGTAGTAGATGTTACTGTTTCCGGAGCCAAAACTTTTACTCCTGTTGTAAAACCAGGATCTTTTGAGTACTGTATCTGAAATTTTTGACTGGTACCAGACTGAACTTTGTAGGTAATATTAAAAGAACTTAAGTCAATTTTATTTCCCGCCTTAGGAGTAATTTTAAATTCAATATATCTTGCAGGATCATAACTGCCTGTAAATTCCAGTGTATTAGGCCAGTTACCGGTGCTAAAATAAGGATTATTAACATCATCGGTATTGTAATTTAAGTTAACGCCCCCATTAACAGTAAAATCCGGGGATACAGATGTACCAGCATACAAAAGAGTATTATCGTATGCAGGAGTGTTCCTGTTTCCGGAAGATGCTGCATTCCATTTTACGAGATCACTCTGTGCAAAAACAGCAAAAGGTAAAATTAAGAATAAAAGTAAAGTTTTTGTCATGTTAATTGTTTTCTATCAGGTTGTTATGCTAGCATAAAATTTGGCTCGCACAAAGATATATACAACTACGAGTTGATGACAAAATGGGTTTTAAGAAAGGCTGTATAATCGATTAAATGTTAAAAATAATCGACAAACTACATCCTGAAAAATGAAGAATTATGGTATTTCTTATAAAACACGAAATAAAAATATAAGAATAATCGTAAATTATAACAAAAATAAAAGTATTTTTTTATAATTTAGTTGAAAAAACGCGAGTTTAGCTGAATAATTCGCAAGAAAGTAATAATTTATAACTAACCGTTATTTTGTAATAAATAAGGATTTTAATACAAGTTCAAATGTAAATGATAAGATTTTTTCGATTTGAGAAAATCAGGGTAATTTTCAGGAAAAAAGACAAATTTATGCCTGTTCTAATTCCTTCATTTTTTCATATACTAAATTACTTTCATATCCTCTCCGCAACATGTAATCGCAGAATTTTTTTCTCTTTTTAAGGGCATTTTTTTCAGAAATCGAATTCCAGGATCTTTCGGAAAGTTGTTCAAAAGTGTTTGTATATTCTTCCGATGAAATTTCTTTGAGTGCGATTGTAATGATAGTCGAAGAAATTTGTCTCATTTTTAGCTCATTCGTAATTCTTATTTTACCCCAAAATTTAATTCGGTGTTTCCCTCTGGCAAAACTGCAGGCAAAACGGGTCTCATTCAAAAAGTTACTTTCAATTAGTTGAACGACAATAGAATCTATTTCGTCAGTAGTCATTTTCAGACTGTATAATTTGGCAATAACTTCGCTGTGACAGCGTTCCTGGTAGGCACAAAACCGTTCTAATCTGAGTAAAGCCTCTTTAGGAGTACAGGTTGAATTCATGAGTTTTTTCTTTCTTTTTAACTATTATTGCTAAAAATAGTCATTTTGCTGTTAAAATTAGTCTTAATATCTTGTAAATTCTCAAAAAGTCTTTTCGTTAAAATGTTGCACATGAATAGAATTATGATATTTTTGTACGCAAAATTAGTTTGTTTAGCGATGATTGAACAAAATTAACTAAATCACTGATTTTAAAGTTTTTAAAACAATTTAAAAAAACAGGACGTAAGTATATTATGACGTATAATATATAACCGTTGGTATTTTTTTATTCCGTTTTAGCATTCGAAAACAAAATTATAATATAAATACCACAACTTATATGATTAAAAAACTACTTTTATTCGTTCGATTATTGTTTTTGCCCACATTTTCTATTTTTTCTTTAGATAGTTCCAGAGGAAAATTAAGTGTTAGGGCAAAAATGTTTTGTTTTGCTTTGCTGTTTTGTGCTTCGTTTGCGAATGCGGCTACTTATTATTCCGGGATTAACGGAACACCAACTGATGCTAACAACGTTCTTAACTGGTGGGCCAATACTAACGGAACAGGAGCGCATCCTGCAAATTTCACAACCGGAGGTGATATTTTTATTGTTCAGACGGGTCATAGCATGGCAACGACTGCAGCCTGGGCTGTAACCGGAAATTTACAAATTCAAACCGGAGGAACTTTAAGTGTTGCGGCATTTGATATTACAATTTCAGGTACTACTTCAATTACCGGATCATTGGTTCACAGCAGTAATACAGGAACAAAGACCTATGTGGGTTTAGTAACTATAAACTCAGGTGGATTATGGAATAATTCCAGTAATGTCGGAGTGATTTTCAGAGGTGGAATTACCAATAACGGAACATTTACCAGTGGATCGGGAGTACAGACATTCAATACTAACAATCAGTCACTTACCGGTATTCTTTCTATTAACAGAGTTACCGTTACAGGAGTGTCTCTTACTAATACTAATACTTTAAATGTTGCAACTGCATTAGCAGGAACTGGTACTTTAATCAATTCTGGAACTTTAAACATTGGTGCCTCGACAGTAGGAATTACTACACTTACTGCGACAGCAGCAGGAAATACCGTAAATTATACCGGTGCTGCACAAACCATTAAATCAACATCCTACTACAATCTTACTTTTACAGGAAGTGGTACCAAAGTTTTTGGTGGAACAACTGTAGCGACTTCTAATTTCATCAATGTAGCAAAAGGTGTTCAGCTTGATTTATCGGCCAATAATAATCATACAGCCAGGGTACTGATATTGGGGGGCATTGGCCCACTTATCAGCACATGGGGAGCGCAGGGATCAGGAGCGGCAAATACAACCGATACCTATTTTACGAATACAAATTATGGTAGAATAATTGTGAGCGGTTCCGGAACTTTCGATCCGGTAATAGACTCCAATTACGCTTCTTACACCAAAGGCGTAAGTGGTAAATTAAATGCATCCTATGTAGAAAATGCGTCACCAGTACCCGTACTAACGGCACCAAACGGTACTGTTTTTATCAACGCCGATTTTGCAAGTTATGGTACTCCGGCAGGAACAGCTCCAAATTTCACATTAGGAACTTGTAATGCTTTTAACAGTAGAACTGTGGCAACAGACGTTTTTTTAGGAAACACCACCGCCACTATTCCTGCAACAAATGCTACTTTTGGTGATCCTTGTGTAAGCATAGTAAAACGTTTAAGCGTTGTAGCCACTTATACAGAACCTATTTGTATAAACACAAGTCCGGGAATTATAACCGGTTCACCTCCTACCGGAGGAAATGGTACCTATACTTATCTGTGGGAAGTGAGTACTACAAGTGCCGTTTCAGGATATACTGCAGCACCGGGAACAAATAATGCAAAAGATTATACCCCTGGAAATTTAACAACTACTTCATGGTTCAGAAGAACGGTTTATTCAGGACTTTATGCCAGTGAAACAATCGTTATCGTTCAGGTTAATAATGCTCCGGTGGCTCCTACAGCAATTGCAAATACAGCATTTTGTGCAGGAAGCGCAACTACCTTAACGGTTAGCGGAGGAAGTACAGGAGGAAATGGAGGTTACGCACAATGGTATACAGGTTCTTGCGGAGGTACATTTGTAGGGTCAGGTGATTCTATAACAGTAACTCCTACAGCCCCTACAACGTATTACGTTAGATATCAAAACGGTTGTACAACTACAGCTTGTTTCTCTAAATTAATAGAGGCCACTGTATCTATTACAGCTGCTGCTGCAACTACACCGGTTTGTTATAATGCTTCAGCTATTCAGACAACACCTTTAGCTTATAGCGCTACAACAGGTACACCAACCACTTATAGTATTGCATGGAATGCTGCACCAACCAACAGCTTCGTTGCAGTTGCAAATGCCCCATTACCGGCAAGCAATATCTCCGTTAGTGTTCCGGCAGGAACTAATCCGGGGGTTTACACCGGTAGACTTACTGTAAGAAATGCAGCAGGAACTTGTGTAAGTCTTCAAAATACTTTTACAGTAACTGTTAATGCTTTGCCGACAATCACAGGAACAGCAAATGTTTGTATTGGATCAACCACACAATTAACAGGTTCTGCCACTCCAAATGTAACAATACCATGGACTTCAGGAACACCGGCGGTTGCTACAGTTGACAACTCGGGATTAGTAACAGGAGTTGCAGCGGGAACAAGTGTTATCACGTATAGAAACAGCAACGGCTGTACACAAACCGTTACTGTTACCGTAAACGCCTTACCAACAATTACAGGAAATGCTAATGTTTGTATCGGATCAACCACACAATTAACAGGTTCTGCCACTCCAAATGCTACAACACCATGGAGTTCAGGAACACCAGCAGTTGCAACCGTAGACAATACAGGATTAGTAACCGGAGTTGCGCCTGGAACTAGCGTTATCACTTACAGAAACGCTAATGGTTGTACACAAACGGTTACTGTAACCGTAATTCCATTCCCAACAATATTTGGAACTCCATTTGTTTGCGTAGGATCAATAACACAATTAACAGGCTCTGCGACTCCGCATAGTACGACACCGTGGACTTCATCTACACCATCAGTGGCTGTAGTGTCAAACACCGGATTAGTAATTGGAGTTTCGCAGGGAACAAGTTTTATAACTTTTAGAAACAGCAATGGCTGTACACAAACGATTCCTGTTACGGTAAATCCACAACCAGCCGCTCCGATAGTAGGAACAATAACACAGCCTACGTGCGTGGTACCTACCGGAAGTGTAGTTTTAACCGGATTACCTTCTACAGGAACATGGACATTAACAAGATCGCCGGGTGCTGTAGTAACTACAGGAACCGGAACAGAGATTACCATTTCAGGTCTTGCAGCTAATACAACTTATACCTATACAATAGGAAATGGTACATGTACTTCTGTATCTTCAAATAATATTGTTGTAAATCAACTGCCTTTATTGGCCACCTGGAATGCAGGATGGACAAATGGGCCGCCAACAATTAATCAGCCTGTTGTTTTTGCGGGAGATTATACATCAGCAGGAGATTTAAATTCTTGTAGCTGTACCGTAAATTCGGGTGTGAATGTTGTCATTAGTGACGGAAATACCTTAACAGTGACCAATGCGGTGACCGTTACCACTGGCGCTACCTTAACTTTCGAAAACAATTCAAGTTTAATGCAGGACAGTGATGTGGTGAATACCGGAGAGATCACATACAAACGTACGAGCTCAATGCGTCTTTCTGATTTTGAATACTGGTCTTCACCGGTGAAACCTCAGAAATTAGTTGATGTTTCCCCGTTAACGTTATCAGACAAATATTTTGGTTTCAACGGAGACAACTGGGTAATAACGAGTCCAAACGATGTGATGACCGTAGGTAAGGGATACATTATTCGTGGTCCGCAAACCTATTCCAATACGGTAAGGGCTGATTTTACGGCTGCTTTTAAAGGGGTTCCGAACAATGGTAACTTATCTGGCGAAACCCTGCAAAAGGACAAATTTTACCTGATCGGTAATCCTTATCCATCGGCTTTGAGTTCCAATGAATTCCTAAAAGCCAATAGTTTTATAAACGGAACGTTTTATTTCTGGACGCACAATACGCCTTTAACCATTTCAATAAAAGACTATGACGCAGACGACTATGCCGTTTTTAATTTAACAGGCGGAGTAGCCACCGAAGGGGCACCAACCGGTGACGATGCCCCGGGCAATAATCCTTTTATCCCTCAGGGTCACATCGCAGCCGGACAATCCTTTTTTGCCAGTACCAACGATGTGGGAACAGTTGTCTTTACCAACAAAATGAGAGAGGGAGGAGCCAACAACAGCCAGTTTTTCAAACCCGGTAAACCAGCAAAAGAAGAGAAATCCCGTATCTGGCTTAACATCACCAATGATAAAGGTGCTTTTAAACAAATGCTCGTAGGTTACATAGACGGAGCAACCAATGGAATTGATAACAGGTATGACGGAGAATCTTTTGATGCCAATCCATATCTTGATTTTTACAGTGTAAACAACAACCTGAATTATGTGATCCAGGGACGTGCCCTGCCTTTTACGGACACCGATATCGTTCCTTTAGGCTACCGCAGTACCATTGAGGGTGATTTCACCATTTCGATTCAGCATACCGACGGGGACTTAGTAAATCAGCCCGTTTACATCGAAGACAAAGCAACCGGTATGATCCATAATCTAAAAAACGGTAAATACACCTTTACAACAAAGGCAGGAACTTTTACCGATCGTCTGGTATTGCGTTATACGGATAAAACATTGGGAACAGGTGATTTTGAAAACACGGAAAACAACATCCTGATAAGTGTCAAAAACAAAGCCATCAAAGTGACATCTGCAAAAGAAAACATCAAAGAAGTTACGGTTTACGATATTTCAGGAAAACTGCTTTTCAGCAAAAAGAAAGTAAGTGCAACTGAATTGCAAATAACAAATTTACAGTCTGCCAATCAGGTTTTACTGGTAAAAGTTATTCTGGACAATGAGCATGCCGTTACGAAGAAAGTTATATTTCAATAAGATATAAACATTTCGTTTATCTATAAAAAAAAATCCATTTGCTTAAGCAAATGGATTTTTTTTTTGGTCTTTTTCCAAATTTAATTAAAGAAAATATCCCCTGAAGTGGGTATTGTGACATAGGCAGAAGATTAATAAATTGCAGTAAAAATCTTATAATTTATTCAATGTATTCTTTTTTGATCAGAAAAATATTTTTTTCATTACTGGCAATTAGCTTTTTCAATACCGGACTATATGCACAGCAAGGAAAAACAGACCCAACCTTCAATACAACAGACAACGGGACAATCGGTGACGGATTTGATAATACCGTACGAACCTTATCTTTACAATCTGATGAAAAACTCATTGTTGGCGGGGATTATCTCAACTTAAACGGAATATCATCACCGTATCTCACCCGTCTGAATGTGGACGGTTCAATTGATGAGAGCTTTACTACAGGAACGGGTTTTAACGGAAAAGTCTACAGCTGTTGTATACTGCCGGATAGAAAGATTGTTATTGGAGGAAGTTTTACCGCTTATAATGGCGGAAGTTCAGGAAGACTGATCCGTTTAAATACGGATGGCTCACAGGATACGTCGTTCAATACAACAATTGGGGCAACAAACGGAATTATTTATAAAGTCTGTCCGCAAACCGACGGAAAAATTATCCTTGTCGGAAGTTTCACAAAATACAATAATGTTACAGTCAACAGAATTGCCCGCATTTTACCGGATGGAGCTTTAGATACTTCATTTACTACAGGAACAGGTTCGTCTTTAACCATCACTAATGTTGAAATTTTAGAAGATGATAAAATTCTGCTGACTGGAAATTTTACTGCTTTTAACGGAATTGCAGCCAATAGAATTGTTCGCTTGTATCCTGATGGAAGTGTGGATCAGAGTTTTAATATTGGAACGGCTTTTAATGATGATGTAAACGCAATAGCAGTACAGTCAGATGGTAAAATTATCTTAGGTGGAAAATTTACGGCTTATAACGAAATTACTGCCAACAGAATTATTCGGCTACATCCGGACGGAACTCCTGATACTG
Organism: Flavobacterium cupreum; assembly: GCF_003996965.1. Lineage (GTDB taxonomy): Bacteria > Bacteroidota > Bacteroidia > Flavobacteriales > Flavobacteriaceae > Flavobacterium > Flavobacterium cupreum. The sequence goes on from NZ_QWDM01000008.1 coordinate 117,363, forward strand.
CTTTTCTTTCAGGTTCAGGTTTGAGTAAAGACGCTGTTCAGGTCATCAGAATTGATGCTTCCGGGACTATTACCGTTGGAGGATCATTCAATGGTTTTTATAATAATACTGAGGTCAGCCGCCTGTTCTTTTTAAATCAGGATGGAACTCTGAAGACTGATTTTTATACCGGTTCAGGTCCTGAGTCGGCATCAGTCCTGGCGCTGGAAAACAGTACGGACGGCTCCTGGTATATCGGAGGATCATTCTCCGTTTTTGATGGTCAGAATCAGGGGCGAATAGCCAGAATTAATGCAGATGGAGAGTATGACACAGGTTATTTGTCTGCCGGAATCGGTTTTAATAATTCTGTTTTAAAAGTTTTAGCATTAGAAAATAAACAGACAATGGTGTTTGGGAATTTCAATAAATTCAATGGAACAGATTCTTCAAAAATTGCAAGGCTTCTGGAAAATGGTACCCTGGACGATACTTTTAATTTCGGTCAGCAAGGGGCAAATAATGTTATAAAAACAGCGGTTCTGCAAGTTGATGGTAAAATCGTTTTTGCGGGAAATTTTACCAAATACAACGGACTGATTTCTAATAGAATCGCACGTATTTTAGCTGACGGAACTATTGATGCGAACTTCAATATCGGTTCGGGCTTCAATAATCAGGTATATGCAATGGCAATTCAGCCGGATCAAAAGATTATCGTAGGCGGTAATTTCAGTTCATATAATAATGCACCCGCTAACAGAATAATCAGGTTACTGCCAGATGGTGTGCCAGATGCCGGCTTTAAGGTTGGCCTCGGTGCTGATGCAATTATTGACGTGATCTTAATTCAACCCGATGGTAAACTATTGGTTGCAGGACGATTTACATCTTTTGATAATCAGATCATACCGGGTTTAGTACGGCTGAATAGCGATGGAAGTATAGATGCGGGTTTCAATACAGGAATGGGTTTTGATAAAAATGTATATGCACTGGCTTTACAGTCAGACCAGAAAATAATTGTTGGAGGGTCTTTCCTGCTGTACAACGGTATTCCTCAAAAACGGATTCTCAGATTACATCCAAACGGGGATTTAGACACTACATTTGATTCAGGCACCGGCTTTAGTAAAGGAGATGTTTTAACTGTTCTTGTACAGCCCGATGATCGCATTTTGGCAGGCGGAACTTTCTCGGGCACATATAAAACGAAACCTTCTTTAAGAATTATCAGGTTATTAAAGACAGGTGAAAGGGATAGTGGTTTTCAGGCAGCTTTAAACAATAAATTGCATACCATGACCTTTACAGCTGATCGTAAACTGATGATTGGAGGAGATTTTAATTCTGTTTCCGGAGTATCCAAACATAGAATTGCACGCCTGAAGATCTGCCTTGAAAAAACAGTCTGGGATGGTGTTTCATGGTCAAATGGCTTTCCATCACGAGGAAAAGAAGTTGTTTTCACAGAAGATTATGCAAACCTGACAACAACCAATAGTTGCAGTTGCACCATTAACGAAGGAAAAACGGTTAATCTTTTAAGTGGAAATACTTTAGAAATTCAATTTGACTATAGTGGTCTGGGAACTTTGATCTTACATGATACAGCCAGTTTGTATCAGGATGATGATGAGATTATCAACAGTGGAACCGTACATGTTATAAGAAAATCGTCTCCTGTTTTAAAATTTGATTATACCTATTGGTCTTCTCCTGTAGCAAATCAAAGATTGATTGATGTTTCCCCAAAGACCTTAGCAGATAAGTTTTTCTCCTTTAATTATCTACTGGGAGACTGGACTATTGAAAATCCGGCAGACCCCATGGTTTTGGGCAAAGGATATATTATTCGTGGTCCTCAGGATTTTTCAGTTGTAGCTGCATCTAAGTTTGAAGCCCTATTTAAAGGCATTCCCAATAATGGAAAAATTACTTTGAATATGGGAGATAAGGATACTTTTAATTTGATTGGAAATCCTTATCCGTCGGCTATTAATGCAGATTTATTTTTAGACGAAAATCGTGAAAACATTAAAGGAACCCTGTATTTCTGGACACATAATACGCCAATTAATAACTACGAGTATGCTTCAGATGACTATGCAATTTACAATTTACTGGGAGGCACAGGGACAAGAGCGGCCTTATCACCCGGAGTAAATGAAACCATACCGGATGGAACAATTGCGTCCGGACAGGCATTTTTTGCCATGAGTAAAAATGCGGGAATTGTGGAGTTTAATAACAGTATCCGAATTATGGGCAGGAACTCAACTTTTTTTAAGTCGGATATAAAGAATAAAAAAACCGAAAAACCAGCAATTGAAAAACATCGTATCTGGCTCGACCTTGAGAATTCGAAAGGTGTTTTTAAACAAATCCTGATTGGTTATATTCAGGGAGCATCTGATTTGACACCCGATAATTATAATGCCGAATCTCTTAAAGGAAATGAATATGTAGATTTTTATAGTATTCTTGAAAATAAAAATCTTGCAATTCACGGCTCAGTTATGCCCTTTAAAGTATCAGATTCTGCTGCAATCGGATATGATACAGCCGTTGAAGGAAACTTTACTATCCGAATAGATCATGTTGATGGACTATTTGAAAACCGGAATGTTTACATCGAAGATAAAATTTTAAAGGTAATCCATAATTTAAAGGATAGTCCATACTCATTCAGTACTTCCAGGGGTACTTTTAAGGAGCGCTTTTTAATACATTATAACGACAAGAGTTTAAAAAGTAAAAATTTCGAAAAATCTGAAGATCCCGTTTTTATATCCGTAAAAAATGGATCTGTACTAATAAAATCAACAAAAGAAAAAATGAAGGAGATTGAAATTTTTGATATCTCGGGTAAGCTTGTTTACACGAAAAAGGCCATTAATGAATCAGAGTTTCATTTGTCCAATTTACAATTAAGCCACCAGATTTTTCTTTTGAAAATTACTTTCGAAAATAATAACAGGATTGTCCGAAAATTTTTACTGCAATAATTAAGGGTTATTATTTTATTGGGCCACAACGTTGATTTTAAATAAAGAAAAGTGTTTTTAACTTCATTCAGAATGTTAAAACAGCACTCTTTTTCCTGATGAAATTACAAATTATGCCGTTTTAGGTATGCAGTCTGGCAGGCATGTCAAAAAACGCTTTTCGCTTCTAATCCTATATTTTACAGGCTAATTAGCTTGTTTTTAGTAGTGTATAAAATGCATAAGTGTTAAATTCTTACATTTTATATTGAAATATTTAATTTTCATGTAAATAAAATCGTACCTTGTTGTAATGCTTGTACAACTAACGTACTTATAAGCCAGATAGTACATTTTATTCTGTTTTTATTCGCCAAAATATAGATTACAATTTTTAAATACCACTAAATAAAAAAGCAGCATTTTTATTATTCTTATTTTATAAATGCATTTTTTAATCCTTTATTTTTTATGGTATTTAGAATTTAATGTTACCAGACCTCCCCCATTGTTTGGTGTTAATTTTTTCTTTTTAACTTAAAAATTAGTGTGATGAAAAAAAAATTACCAGCTTTCGTGTCTCTGTTTTCCATGTGTTATTTTTCTCAAAGGAATCTGCATTATCCTGAAATTTCATTTTTTAAGGCAAAACTTTCCGCTTTGTTTTTATTTGTTTTTGCATCTTCCCTGGCGCAGAACATATCAAATACGTATATAACTAATACGTCAGTATTTGTTCCTCCGGGATTAAGTACGATGACTGTTCATGCCTGGGGGGCCGGAGGAGCCGGGGGAGGTTCTGGTGTTCCCGGAGGAGGTTTCGGAAGAGGTGGCGCAGGTGGTGGGGGTGGAGCATATGCGACCGCTACAATTTCAGTTTCAACCCTAAACAATACCAATATAAATGCAGTTGTAGGAGCAACAACGACAGGTACAACCGGTAATGGCGCTAATGGCGCCAGCTCAACAATTACAGGTTTTGAATCTGTAATTTTAGCAGTTGGAGGATCAGGTGGTACCGCAAATACGGCAGGTGGTACACCGACCGGCGGTACGGGAGGTCAGGCTTCTGCCTCAATTGGTAACCCCGCTACAAAGGCTTCAGGCGGAAACGGTGATCCTGGGGGAACTTCGCTACTAAGTCTTTTATTTTCTTCCGGTAAAGGAGGAGCCGGTGCGGCACCGGGAGGAGGAGCCGGCGGAGCTGGTATTGCTAGTGTAGTTTTAGGAGTAAATAGTGTTGGTAATCCAGGTGCAGGCCCCGGCGGCGGCGACGGCGGCGCAATGACGGCAGGTACAGGAGGACCATTGGCCGGAGGTGCAGGTGCCCACGGACAAATCAGAATTGACTATACTTGCCCAACATACAGTATTACCGGAATCTCAGCTGCGAATGCCTGTACTTCAGCAGGAACTTCTGTGGTCACACTAACAGGAAGTGCTGCTTCTTTACCAGTAGGTACCTATACCGTAACTTATAATCGCAGTAATCCATCAGGTACTGCACTCACGGCAACTTTGACAGTTGCTGTGGCAGGAACAGGGACTTTTACTGCAGTTGGTTTAACTGTTGCAGGTACACCTGCTATTACGGTGACAAATCTGGCAGCAGGACCATGTACATCAACAATAGGATCAAACAATATCGGAAATGTAACTGTTTTTGGACCAACGGCTGGAGGAGCTGTAACGGGTACTTCACCAATTTGCTCCGGGGCAACGAGTGGTCTTTTAACCTTAAGTGGTCATACCGGAACAATCTTAAATTGGGAGTCATCAGTTAGTCCATTTTCCTCATGGACCAATATTAATCATACTACTGCAACGTATACTTCGGGTCCTCTAACAGCTACTACTCAGTTCAGGGCTATCGTTCAAAATGGCCCATGTGCTTCCGTAGCTTCGACTCCTGTAACGATAACGGTAAATCCGCTCCCGCAGGGAAGTTTGACGGCCAATGGTCCATTTTGTGCAATAGGTGCAGGACAACTGACTTTTACCGCAACCGCCGGAACAGGTCCTTATACAATTGTGTACAAAGAAAATGGCGGAGCTGATCGTACGGCAACCAATGTTTCGAGCGGAACCACTTTTGCACCATTCACCACTCCGGTTATTGCTTCAACAACCTATACTTTGGTTTCTGTTACCGGAGCAAATACTTGTGTAAGAAATAGTGCATTTACCTTAGGTACTGCAACTATAACCGTAAACCCGCTGCCGCAGGGAAGTTTGACAGCCAACGGACCATTTTGCGAAACAGGAGCAGGGCAACTGACCTTTACGGCAACAGCCGGCACAGGACCTTATACCATAGTCTACAAAGAAAATGGCGGAGCTGATCGTACAGCAACCAATGTTACGAGCGGAACCCCTTTTGCACCATTCACCACTCCGGTTATTGCTTCAACTACTTATACTTTGGTTTCGGTTACCGGAGCAAATACTTGTGTAAGAAGTAGTGCATTTACCGTTGGTTCTGCAATGATAACCGTAAACCCCCTGCCACAGGGAAGTTTGACGGCCAATGGCCCTTTATGTGAAACAGGAGCAGGACAACTGACCTTTACGGCAACAGCCGGTACGGGACCTTATACCATAGTTTACAAAGAAAATGGCGGAGCAAACCAAACGGCAACAAATGTTACAAGCGGAGTTCCTTTTGCAACATTCACCACTCCGGTTATTGCCTCCACTACTTATACTTTGGTTTCGGTTACCGGAGCAAATACTTGTGTAAGAAGTAGTGCATTCACAGGAAGTTCTGCAACGATAACCGTAAATTCGCTCCCGCAGGGAAGTCTGACGGCTAATGGTCCATTTTGTGGAACAGGAGCGGGGCAGCTGACTTTTACGGCAACAGCCGGCACAGGGCCTTATACCATCGTCTACAAAGAAAATGGCGGAGCGAACCAAACGGCAACAAATATTACCAGTGGTGCTGCTTTTGCAACGTTTACGACTCCAGTCATTTCTTCAACAACCTATACTTTGGTTTCTGTTACAGGATCGAATAGTTGTGCCAGAAGTTCTGCTTTTACGGGTGGTTCTGCAACAATTACAATTAATCCGATACCAGGTACTCCAATAAACAGCGGACTTACACAACCAACCTGTGCAATTCAGACCGGTACTTTAGTTTTATCAGGATTGCCTAATATAAGCAGTTATACAATTGTACAAAGCGGATCTTCTGCAAACAATTATACAGGAGGTAGTGGTCCTGATCCAACAACTTATGTCGTTACAGGGCTTGCAGCAGGAACCTATAGTTTTACGGTTCAATATGCGGGCAGCTGTCTTTCGCCATCTTTGTCTAATATCACGGTAAATCCTCTTATAACCAATACGTACACTACTATTGGAGGCTGGTCAAACGGAACACCGACAATAAATCAGAATGTTGTTTTTGCTGATAATTATAGTGTAACCGGAGATTTAAACAGCTACACCTGTAAAGTAAATCCCGGAGTAAAAATAACGGTGACCGCATTAAATACTTTAACAGTAAATAGTGCATTAATTGTTGATCCGGCATTAGGAACGGAATTGATATTTGAAAATAATTCGAGTTTGATTCAAATGAATAATAATCCAGTTATAAATTCCGGCAATATCACCTACAAGCGTACCGCCAAACAAATCCTTTTGGGAGATTATGTATACTGGTCCACACCGGTAAGTCCGCAAAAGTTAATTGATTTGTCTCCATTAACGTTATCGGATAAATACTTTGGTTTCAATGGCGACAACTGGGTTATAACCAATCCGAACGATTTTATGATGGTAGGGAAAGGATACATTATTCGCGGACCACAAACCTATTCAAATTCAGTAAGACAAGATTATCCGGGCTCTTTTACAGGTGTTCCTAACAATGGGACACTGTCCGGTGAGACTATGGCTGCCGGCAAATTCTATTTAATCGGTAATCCATACCCTTCCGGTTTGGATGCTGATCTGTTTTTGGATGAAAACTTATTTTTAGACGGAACTATCTATTTTTGGAATCATAACACTCCTGTGGGAACAGCGGCCCAATATCAATATAGCGACGATGATTATGCCAGTTATAATACCAGTGGAGGTGTCGGGACATCTGCAAAAAGTTCTCCGGGGCATACAGACAATCCGGCAACAGATGCCGGAGTAAAACCGACAGGCAATATTGCTGCGGGACAATCTTTTTTTGCACAGGCTACTACTTCCGGAATGGCTACTTTTAATAATACTATGAGAATAGGAGGTGCAAGTAACAATCAGTTCTTTAAAACAGCAAACACATCTAAAAATGCAGATTTAGAGAGACATCGCTTGTGGCTTAATATGACAAACGAAGGAGGAGCTTTTAAACAATTGTTAGTAGGTTATATCGAAGAAGCCACAAATGGTAACGACAACAGATTCGACGGAATTACGCTGGATGCTAATCCGTATCTCGATTTTTATAGTATCAACGGCACTTACAAATATGTGATCCAGGGCCGTGCATTACCTTTTTCAGATACCGATACGGTCCCATTAGGATATCGTTCTGCTATTGTTAGTGATTTTACTATTGCCATAGATGATTCAGACGGTGATTTAGTAAATCAGCCTGTTTACGTAGAAGACAAAGTAACGGGAATCGTGCATAACTTACGAGATAGCAATTATACGTTTTCAAGTGCAATAGGAACTTTTGATGATCGTTTCATCTTACGCTACACCGGTACATCATTAGGAATCGATGAGTTTGAAAATTCGGGAAAAGAAGTTGTAATAAGTACAAAAGATAAAGTTATCACCATTAACGCTTCTGAAAAAATGATTAATGAAATTCTTATTTATGATATAACAGGAAATCTTATTTACAGAAAGACAAATCTTAATGATCCGGCCTTTCAAATTGTAAATTTGAGATCTCAAAATCAGGTTCTTCTGGTGAAGGTTACGTTAACAGACAATACTGTAAACACTCAGAAAGTTATATTTTAAATTTTAAAGAAAGTTATTAAAAAAGCAGTTTTACCCAAAAGTAAAACTGCTTTTTTAATAGTGGCTTAGAAAGTCCGCTGTAAATTTTGATGCGTATTCCGGATTGCCTTTTCATTTTTGTAATCAATCCATTTCTGACCTTTGAATTTTCGCATCATAATATCAAAATGGCGCATAATAAAAACATTATAAAAGGCCTTTGATAAATTGGTGATGTTTTTTGGGAAAGAACGCAGGCTCATAGAAAACCCGGGAGTCAGGTATTTCATGTAATGCCAGTAACCTTCGGGCATATACAACATTTCACCATGTTTCAGATTAGTAATATAGCCTTCCGCGTTTTTAAGTGCAGGCCATTTTTCGTAATCAGGATTATCAAAATCGATGTCTTCCCTTGAAATTAGGGCATGTGGCACTTTATACATATATTTTGATTGTTCCGGCGCAAAAAGCATACATTGTTTTTCTCCGTGAAAATGAAAATGTAAAATGTTGGAATAATCAATATCATAATGCATAAAGACTTTGGAATCCTGTCCTCCAAAGAACAACATTGGCATCTGCCGTACTAATTTCAGGCCTATATCCGGCCATAAAAAGTCATTGTTCAAAGAGGGCACCTGCTTCATTAAATTATAAAGAAAAATGCGGTAGTTGGTAGGTCTTTGTTCTAAAAGATCAATGTAATCGTTCATTTTCATTTTAGTATGGGCTTCATTAAAGCCATCTTCATGATTAACGGGTCTGTTGTCATATAAAGGAACGATTGTAGTACCGGCGATTTCTTTTATATAGGATAATTTCCATTTATGATAAGCCGGCCAGTCTTCGGTCAGCTCTTCAATAACAACGGGAATCTGGTTTTTTACATATTGGGAAATAAAATCATTTTTTGAGATTTTTTTTACCCTTTCGATTTGTTTTAACTTCATCTCTTCAAAAAAAAATTGCTTATAACTCTGTGTTATAAGCAATTTAAAAATATTTCGAGAGAGTTATTAACTCATTTAATTAAATTTTTGATTTAATCGAAGCTTCAAGATTTCTTTCAATGATGTGTCCGGGACGCGACCATCTCGGTTTTTCTCCTAACGGAGCGAATTGAGAATCTTCTGCTTCAACCGTTTTTGGCTGTGAAACCTTAGTAAATGGTTTCTGCGGATTCAATCCTAATAACTCAAACATTTTCATGTCTTCGTGTACATCCGGGTTCGGAGTAGTAAGTAATTTGTCTCCGGCGAAAATAGAATTGGCTCCTGCAAAAAAGCACATAGCCTGTCCTTCACGGCTCATATTGGTTCTTCCGGCAGATAAACGAACCTGTGTTTCCGGCATCACAATTCTTGTGGTAGCCACCATACGGATCATTTCCCAGATTTCAACCGGTTTTTCGTCTTCCATAGGAGTTCCTTCAACAGCCACCAATGCATTAATAGGCACCGATTCCGGTTGTGGGTTTAATGTCGAAAGCGCCACAAGCATTCCTGCTCTGTCTTCGATGCTTTCTCCCATTCCGATAATTCCTCCGCTGCAAACCGTAACATTGGTTTTACGTACGTTTTCGATTGTTTCTAAACGGTCTTCAAAAGCACGTGTCGAAATTACATCTTTATAATAATCTTCAGAAGTATCTAAATTGTGATTGTAGGCATATAAACCTGCTTCTGCAAGACGCTGTGCCTGGTTTTCAGTAATCATTCCCAGCGTACAGCAAACTTCCATATCAAGTTTATTAATGGTACGGACCATCTCTAAAACCTGATCAAATTCTTCTCCGTCTTTTACATTTCTCCAGGCAGCTCCCATGCAGACACGTGAGGATCCGCTGGATTTTGCACGCAAAGCCTGGGCTTTTACCTGACTTACGCTCATTAAATCGTTTCCTTCAACACCTGTGTTGTATCGGGCAGCTTGCGGGCAATAACCGCAATCTTCGGGACAGCCTCCTGTTTTGATTGATAACAGCGTAGAAACCTGTACTACGTTCGGATCGTGTTTTTCTCTGTGAATCGTTGCTGCTTCATAAAGCAGGTCCATCATAGGTTTATTATATATGGCGATTATTTCGTCTTTTGTCCAGTTGTGTTTTGTAATGCTCATTGATACATTTTTTTGATGCTTCAAAAGTAGTTAAATTGTTCTAATCCACCAATGATGTATTCTGTAAATGAATATTTAGCAGGTTTTTTCAAAAAAGAAACACTCTAAAACCATAGAATTATATTTTTTTATGATTTTAGAGTGCTAAATTGTTTGTTTTATTTTGAAAAACTAATCCGCTACATATTTATTATTCCAGTACAACATCATCATTAAAGTTACAATTACCGATGAAGCAACTCCTTCAAACAATAAGCAAATACAGTAGGCAGGTACAGAAGGATTTCCTCCAAACATAAAAGTTTCGGAAAGGCTTTCTACGTATGCGTCACCACCTCTTGCATAACTGTAAACAAGCAGTCCGAAAACACTTAATGCCACACCTACTACAGAAGTTGCCATTGCAGAAACGGCATTGGACACAAAATTGGTCTCGCCTTCCTGAAGGTTCATTCGCATGGTTTTATTCACGCCGTAAAATATAAAAAATACATTCAGGGTACGCAGGTAAAACAAATCGGCAAGTCCTAACAGATTCATCAATAAAAAATAAATGCCAATTCCAAGGAATATTAAAAAACCGTTGGTGATTTCTTTAGGTAGTTTCATAATGGTTATTTTTAAAGAAGTTAATAGTAAGCAATTGACAAACAGTGTTGTATGTCAAATTTACTAAAAAATTAACTATTATGATTTAAAAGCAGCAAAAAGTAGTACAGGGAGTTTTCTAAAGCTGGCCAATAAAAGCCAATGCTGTTTTTTTGTCGTGGTTTAGTTGCTCTTTTAACAATTCTACAGACGCGAATTTTTGTTCTTCACGAAGATAGTCCAATAAAGAAACTTCGATTTTCTGCCCGTAAATATCAGCATCAAAATCAAAAAGATGTACTTCTATAGTTTGTTTTTCTCCGTTGACCGTTGGATTAAAACCGATATTCATCATTCCGAAAACTTCTTTTTCATTGATAAAAGTACGAACGACATAAACCCCGTTTTTCGGAATTTTTTTATAGTCTTCATCAATCTGAATGTTGGCTGTTGGAAAACCTATAGTTCTGCCGAGTTGTTTTCCTTTTACAACTTCACCACTTAGAAAATAAGAATAGCCTAAGTAATCAGTAGCAAGAGGAATGTTTCCCTCGTCTAGAGCTTTTCTGATTTTAGTAGAACTTACAGAAACATCCTGAATTTCCTGAGCTGAGATTTGCTCCACTTCAAAACCATATTCTTTTCCAAAAGCAATTAAATCATTAATGTCAGCCGTTCTGTTTCTGCCAAAACGATGATCGTGACCAATAATTATTTTCTGAATATGAAACTGATCTACCAAAATAGAATGCACAAACTCTTCGGCCGTTAATCTTGAAAAGCTTTCGTCAAACGGATGAATTACAAGGTTTTCAATTCCCGTTTCTTCCAGAAGTTTTGTTTTTTCGGAAATCGTATTTAAAAGTTTTATTTCCGATTTTTCCTGAAGGACCATTCTGGGGTGCGGAAAAAAAGTCAGGACTAAGCTTTCGTATTTACCGTTTTCAGTGTTTTGCGTAATTCGTTCCAGAATTTTTTTATGGCCAATATGCACACCATCAAAGGTGCCAAGAGTTAAAATAGTTTTCTTGGTTGACCGAAAATCGTTTATAGAATGAAAAAGCTTCAAAGCAAATTATTTAAGATGGTGCAAATTTATACTATCTATTTTAAAATTGATGCTCAGCTGAATTGATTTTTTAATGAAATTTGGTTTCTTTTTGTTAAAAACACGCCACTCGTCGATGAAAAGCAATTAATTGTCTGACATATGTAAGAATTTAATTTAATTCGTTTATTTTTGGTGGTTTAAAATACCACTGAATTTATGAAAAAACTATTACTTTTTATAGCAATTATTTTCTCTTGTGCCAATATGAATGCTCAAAACGATGCTTTGTGGCAAAAAGTGAACGCAACGTCTGTTTTCAATAAAAAAGTGACGGCTGAGGATTCAGAAAAGGTGTATTTTAAATTAAACGCAGATGTACTGAAAGAAAAACTTTCGGCTGCAACAGCCAAACAATCAAAAAGTACTACCTCGCAAATTACTTTTCCAAATGAAGACGGAGTTTTAGAACGTTTTACCGTTTGGGAATCTTCTAATTTTGATCCTGAATTACAGGCAAAATACCCGGACATCAGAGCGTATGAAGGAGCAGGAATTGACGATAAATCGGCAAAAATTCATTTTAGCCTTTCGCCGGCTGGATTACAGTCCATGGTACTGCGCACAGATAAAAGTCCCGAATTTATAGAAAGCAATCCTGACGATAAAGCCCAGTATGTTGTTTTTGCTTCTAAAAGCACTCTTGGGAAAGCCAGATTAAATTGTTCTACAAAAGAACTTTCAGGCAATCAGAAAACAGCAAAAAATACGCTGGCTTCAAAAGAAACCGCCAACAATAAAGTTTTTAAAACTTTGAGACTGGCCCTGTCCTGTACAGGAGAATATACATCTTATTTTGGAGGAACTAAAGCAGGGGCACTGGCTGCAATGAATGCCACACTAACAAGAGTTAATGGAATTTTTAACAGAGATCTTGCAATTAAATTAGAGTTGATTGCGAACAATGATGCCTTAATTTATACCAATGCGGTTACTGACCCGTATTCCAATGCTTCCGAAGGAACAGACGGTGCGTGGAATGATGAAGTTCAGACTACTTTGACCAATGTTATCGGAAATAGTGCTTATGATATCGGACATTTATTCGGCGCTTCAGGCGGAGGAGGAAATGCAGGATGTGTAGGTTGTATTTGTGTCAATCCGACAAGCTCTGAGCCGGCAGGAAAAGGAAGTGGTTACACGTCACCCTCTAATGGGAAACCTGAAGGAGATACTTTTGATATTGATTTCGTGATTCACGAATTTGGACATCAATTAGGAGCCAATCATACTTTTTCGTTTGATTCCGGTGAGCGAACAAATGTAAATGTGGAGCCCGGCAGCGGTTCTACAATTATGGGATACGCCGGAATTTCGGAGGGTTATGATGTGCAAACAAACTCTGATGATTATTTTGCGTATGTAAGTATTTTACAAATTCAAAACACACTTTCCAGTGTGAGCTGCCCTGTAAGTACGCCTTTGACCAATAATCCCCCAACCATCAGTGCCGGTGCGGATTACACCATTCCCAAAGGTACTGCCTTTGTTCTAAAAGGAACAGGTTCTGATGCAGAAGGAGATACAGTAACCTATTGCTGGGAAGAAAATGATAATGCCACAAGTACATCCGGTGAAACCAGCAAAGCATATGCAACAAAGCCTGACGGAGCCTTGTTCCGTTCTTTTCTGCCGGTTAGCTCACCTGTTCGATATATGCCGCAGTTAGATGCGGTGCTGCAAAATAAGTTATCCTCTACCTGGGAATCTGTTTCGAATATTGCCAGGACTTTGAATTTTACTTTAACAGGGCGTGACAATGCACGTCAGGGAACAGCGCAGACCAGAACAGATGCAATGGCTGTGGTGGTCAGTGCCAATGCAGGCCCCTTTGCTGTTACTTCTCAAAATACAGACAATATTGGCTGGGCAAACGGAAGCCAGCAGACTATTTCCTGGAGTGTTAATAATACCACTAGTCTGGCGGGTTCTACTAATGTAAATATTAAACTGTCTACAGATGGTGGTGTAACGTTTCCAACCACATTAGTAACCAATACACCCAATGACGGGTCGGAAATCATTACGGTTCCTGCCGACATTAAAGCGACGAGCTGTCGACTGCTGATCGAACCAACGGCTAATATTTATTACGCTGTAAACAGCAATGCGTTTGCAATCGGTTATACCGTGACATCAAATTCAAATACCTACACCTTCAGTACGCCAATTGTAATTCCGGATGGAAATTTGACTTATACGACAAGAATAATTACGGTAACTGCGCCTTTTTCGACAGCTAAAAACAGCATTACGGCAACTATGGGTGATACTCAGAAAACAGCAAAAAATACTGCAGCTCCGGATGGAACAGCTGTTAGTGATGTAGATCTGAATATTAATTTTACGCATACTTATTTGTCAGATGTTGAGATCAGTATCATGAGTCCGTCAGGAACTGTTGTTAAATTGTTTGACGGAAGTTGCGGTAGTGCCTCAAACACGCTTTCTTTAAAATATGATGATGCCGGAAGTGCCATCTCATGTGGAGTAACAGAATTGCAAACGGTTTTTCCGGCTGGTAAATTAAGTGCGTTTAATAATGAAAATCCTTATGGTGACTGGACGTTAATGGTTCGTGATATTGATGCCGGACAAAAGGGAACGATAAACTCGGCATCGATTACCATTCAGGCTCAAAGATTTACATTAGGAACCGATGAGGCAGCAACGGCTATTGATTTTGCTCTTTTTCCAAATCCAAATAAAGGAAGTTTTACGATTCAGTTTTCACCGGAATCTGCTTCAGGGGTTAAAGTGGTAGTCTCTGATATTCTGGGAAGAACCGTGTACACAAAAGCTTTTGAGCCTTCAGCTGATTTTAATGAAAATATTCAGCTTTCCAATGTTTCTTCAGGAATATATCTGGTAAGCGTTATGGACGGTAACCGAAAAACGGTGAAGAAAATAGTAATAAACTAATTACTAACTTCCTGGGTGTAATTCAAAATCATTGTCAGGCTGAGCGGAGTCGAAGCCCTTTTCATGTCAAAAAAGCCTTCGACTCCGCTCAGGATGCCCTTCGACTCCGCTCAGGATGATATGGATTTGTAAAAGCGAAAAAATATCTTACTCAAATTTATATTTAGTGCGCCATTGCCATACAGACAATACTGATCTTAGCTCCCGGAATTTTTAAAAGGGCGCGGGAACAGGCTTCCAGTGTGGCTCCCGTAGTCAGGACATCATCAACAATTAAAAAATGTTTATTGTGATTTTCTTCTGATGAAATGACATCAAATATGTTTTCTATATTTTCCGATCTTCCTAGCAGATTCTTTTTTGATTGTGTTTTTGAATATATTTTTCGATATAAAACAGCGTCATTATAAGGAATGTTTAAATTTTCCGCTAAAGCTTTTCCAAAAGTACTGACCTGGTTATAACCTCTTTCCCTGAATTTCCTTTTATGGAGCGGAACCGGAATTATCACATCAAAAGGGGATTCTAATTGCAGGTTTTTCAAATCTTCTGCGTACCAATGTCCCAAAAGAGTTCCGATTTCTTCCCGTCCTTTGTATTTTAGGTTATGAATGAGTTCCTGGACAATTCCTTTTTTATTAAAATATAAAAAGGCAGATGCATGCTCAATGTCAATTTTCCCGTAAAACTTTTTGACGGCTTCATTTTTAGGATCCAGATGATATTGGGTCAAAGGCATTTCGTGCCGACATGTACTGCACAATACACTTTCATAAGTCATTAAAACAGCATGGCATCCGGCACAAACTTTAGGAAAAAACAGGTCAAGAATATAATTAAACACAAATAGAAAGAATTTAGTTACAAAAATAACGAAATCAACGCTTCAATCTTTATTATTTTTCTTTTTTTTAAACGTACTTTTTATATTTTTGCATCACTATGGCAAAACAAGAAGATATATTTAAGAATGTGGTTTCGCACGCAAAAGAGTACGGATTTATTTTTCCGTCAAGCGAAGTATACGATGGATTGAGTGCAGTGTATGATTACGCACAAAATGGCGTCGAGTTAAAAAAGAATATCCGTGAATATTGGTGGAAATCAATGGTTCAGATGAATGAAAATATTGTCGGCCTTGATGCGGCAATATTAATGCATCCGACTACCTGGAAAGCTTCAGGCCACGTTGATGCCTTCAATGATCCGTTAATTGATAATAAAGATTCGAAAAAAAGATACAGAGCCGATGTTTTAGTAGAAGATCATGCTGAAAAGATCAATCAAAAAGCTCAAAAAGAAATCGAAAAAGCGAGAGCTCGTTTTGGAGATGCATTTAATGAAGAAGAATTTGTTGCCACAAATGCCCGCGTTGGAGAATATCTTTCAAAGTACAAAGAAATTTTATCAAGGCTTGCAAAAGGAATGACGGATGATCTTCAGGATGTAAAGGCTCTGATCGAAGAATTAGAAATTGCTGATCCTGAAACTGGTTCAAGAAACTGGACAGATGTGAAGCAATTCAATTTAATGTTCGGAACGAAATTAGGTGCTTCTGCAGATTCTGCAATGGATTTATATTTGCGTCCGGAAACAGCTCAGGGTATTTTTTTGAATTTCCTGAACGTTCAGAAATCAGGACGTATGAAGATTCCTTTTGGAATTGCTCAAACAGGTAAAGCCTTCAGAAACGAAATCGTTGCCAGACAATTTATTTTCCGTATGCGTGAATTCGAACAAATGGAAATGCAGTTTTTCGTGCGCCCGGGTGAAGAAATGAAATGGTATCACCACTGGAAAGAAACACGTTTAAACTGGCACTTATCTTTAGGATTAGGGAAAGAAAATTACCGTTTTCATGATCACGAAAAATTAGCGCATTACGCAAATGCAGCTGCCGATATTGAATTTAACTTCCCATTCGGATTTAAGGAATTAGAAGGAATTCACTCCCGTACCGATTTTGACTTAAAAGCACACGAACAATATTCGGGTAGAAAATTACAATATTTTGATCCGGAATTGAATGAAAACTATGTGCCATATGTAGTGGAAACTTCAGTTGGTTTAGACCGTATGTTCCTGGCTGTTTTCGCTACTTCATTACAAGAAGAAACCCTGGAAGACGGATCAACACGAACCGTTCTGAAATTACCTTCGGTTTTAGCGCCAACAAAAGCAGCTATTTTACCATTGGTTAAAAAGGACGGATTGCCGGATATCGCTAAAAAAATCATAGACGATTTAAAATGGGATTTCAATGTGGCTTACGATGAAAAAGATGCAGTAGGCCGTCGTTACAGAAGACAGGATGCTTTAGGGACTCCATTCTGTATTACAGTAGACCATCAGACCATCGAAGACGAAACCGTAACCATTCGTCATAGAGATACCATGAAACAGGATCGTGTAAAAATTGCGGAACTGAAAGATATTATCGAAAATGAAGTTTCGATGAAAAATTGGTTAATGAAAATGTAATTTCAAATAAAAATGCAAATAATCCCAAATTCCGGCTTAGGAGTTTGGGATTTTTTTAATTTAGGCCATTGTTCAGCCGGGTATTTTCATGCTTTGTTTTTTATGTTAACATTTGCGGGGAATGTATCAACAATTCAATTTTTAAATAAGTTGTTATTCGTAATTTTAGGGACAGATAAAATCAAGACATTTCAATATTGAAAAAGTATTCGTATATTATTATTGATGATGATGCCGAAAGCAGCCTGAACACTAAAACTGTTGCAGAAGGTTTTTCAGAATTAACTTTTGTGGCAGCAGCTGCGGACTGTCAACAGGGATTAACTTTGATTTTAAAGTACCAGCCTTCACTTGTTTTTTTAGAAATTGATCCCAAAAAAACATCGGGTGATTTATCGCTTTCTTTCATCAATGAACTGTATCGGTATTTGTCGATTATGCCGAAAATAATTGTTACGACCTTAAAAAAAGAATTGGCTTACGATGCGATTCAGTATGGTGTTTTTGATTATTTACTGAAACCCGTTCTGGAAACAGATTTGCTTAAGACTATTCTGAAATTAGATAAGATAGTTCCGGAGACACCATTTGCCAAACGGGGAGACGACTGTAGCACTGCTGCCGTTCCCTTTGTTAAAAGCACTCCCGATACCGAAAAACCATTGATTATCTGTATCAAATCGTATGGCGACTACCGCTATCTAAATGCAGCTGATATCAGTTATTTTCAGGCCGATAATAATTCAACCGATATTTATCTTAAGTCAGGTGAAATGGTTACGGCTTTTAAAACACTCAAATATTTTGAGAATGTGCTTTCGTATCCTTTTTTCCGAATTCATAACAGTTACATCATTAACCGAAATTATGTAGCACGTATTCATAACGGAAACTCAGTTTGTTACATTAAAAACTCTTCCAAAAAAATTCCTTTCTCAAAAACCTACAAATCAAATATAGACTTAATCATTGCTAATTTTTCTGCAGGTAATTACTTAGAAGTCTAAAAACTAAGTAATTACATACAATTGAGGCTCATTGACTATCAATTGGGTATGTTCTACCACAAACTGATTTTTTCGTACAATATTTTTAGGTTCTCAACGTAGATTTGTCCCCGTGATTGCAGCAAAGCAGTCAGATGCCCCCAAATAAAAATCACAAACAAAAACCTCAAAAACATGAAAAAAGCAGCTTTAACAATCGGATTATTTTCTTTAGTAATGGTAGCAACTTCTTTTACGACTCCTGATATTACAAAGGATATTGCAAATAACCAATCCAGTATCATAACGCCAATTGATGGTCAGGTTGGTACAAGAGACGGAAGACAAAAACACGATTATACAGGAAGTACAAGTCACGCAGATTTGAATTACAATCACTCAAATAGCTTAAGTACTGATGGTCAGTCTCTAAGAATGAACGTGAAATTAGATTAAGTACATAAAAGTTAAAAATTTAAGAAAAGGCTGTCATTTTTTTGACAGCCTTTTTTTTAGCCTTTAGTTTTACTATTTTTGGTAAAACTCAAGAAAGCTGTTGAAAAATAACTATTTAATATTATTCTTTTTATGTATTGTTTTTTCTGGTTGTACCAAAAAAAATCAAAAAGATAAAAATGTAAGCTTGTCGAAAGATAGCCTCGCTACGTATTTGTCATTAGCAAGTGATATAAATCTGCCTTTTAAGTACAGGCAGCAATACAATAAAAAAGCGCTGAACACTATTTTAGAACAGAAAGACGATTCTATAAATAAAGTAAATCTTTTCAAAGTCGCCAATCGGTATTATAATATGAACGATTGGAAATCGTATCTCCAAACCACAAAATTAATTTTAGAAAGAGCGACGAATTCCAGGGATTCCATCCATATGGCTAAATCCTATAGCTATTTAGGAGACTACTACAGATCCCAATCGATATCAGACAGTTCGTTTCTGAATTATTTTAAAGCTGAAAAAATTTACCTGAAGATCAATGACCGGACTAATTTAGCAAAAACCTTTCTCGATAAAGCAAATCTTCAATATAACGGAGGGGATTACTTCGAGAGTGAAATCAGTGTTTTTAAAGCACTTCGTATTTTAAAAAAGGAAAATAATGTCAATGATGTACTTTACGACTGTTATAATTTACTTGGCATCTTATACAATGAACAAGAGGAATATGGCAAGGCGCTGGAATTACACGAGATGGCTTTAAATACGCTGGCAGACAAATCCATCCCGGCCGATTTCCAGTTAGAGGCTACGTCATTAAACAATATAGGATTTGTTTATTTAAGGATGCAAAATTACAGTAAAGCCAAATTATATTTTCAGCAAAGCTTAAACCAAAAAAATTTATTCGAAGAAAATACGACTTTGTATGCTATTGTACTGGATAATTTAGCGTATTCTAAATTTAAATTAAAGCAGTCTGACGGGCTGCCGAAACAATTCTTTGAGGCTTTGAAAATAAGAGACAGTCTGGGATTAAAATCAGGTGTGATATTGAATAAAATACATTTATCGGAATATTATGCATTTAAGAAAGATACTTTCAAGGCAATTCAGTATTCAAAACAGGCATTAGCTTTATCTAAAAATTCAAACAAGATAAGAAACATATTAGAAGCTCTCAAACAAATTGCCGTTGTCGATCCTGTAAACGCTTCTGCTTATTCACGGGAATACATTCAGCTCAACGATAAAATGCTGAAAGCAGAGCGGAATATGGGCGAAAAATTCTCACGCATTGAATATGAAACCAGTGAAATAAAAGACCAAAACTCGAATCTGCAGGAAAAGAATAAAACATTAGTCTATGTTTTTAGTATTTGTACATTGGTGGGGCTGTTCTTTTACGTCTACAAAACCCAGCAGGCCAAAAACAGGGAGTTAATTTTTAAGCAACAACAGCAGATAGCAAATGAGGATATTTATAATTTGATGATCTCCCAGCAGAACGATATCGAAATGACCCGTATCAGGGAAAAGAAAAAAGTAGCGCAGGAACTGCATGA
Organism: Flavobacterium cupreum; assembly: GCF_003996965.1. Taxonomy (GTDB): domain Bacteria; phylum Bacteroidota; class Bacteroidia; order Flavobacteriales; family Flavobacteriaceae; genus Flavobacterium; species Flavobacterium cupreum. The sequence continues at coordinate 137,513 of NZ_QWDM01000008.1, forward strand.
CGGTGTTTTAGGAAGAATGTTTGGGGTACGGATCAGTCTGGACAGTTTAGATAAAATAGATGAAGCGGAAGCAGCCCTGAAAAGGAAAAAATATTTAACAGAACTTAAAAACATCGAGGAGGATATACGCGAAATTTCGCATGACTTAAATAGGGAAAAATCAGAATTAATTAATAATTTTGTTTTGATTCTGAACAAATTGTTTGATAATCAACAAAACACCTATCCTTCCAGACTCATTACTGCTTTCGATTCCCAAATCAAATGGGAACTGGTCAGCAATGCAGTGAAGATTAATTTATACAGGATTGTTCAGGAAGCGTTGCAGAATTGTAATAAGTATGCAAAAGCAAAGACAATTACAGTTGAATTTAAAAGTGAAATAAATTATTTGATATTATCTGTCTTTGATGACGGAGTTGGATTTAATCCGCAAAGGACAAAAAACGGGATTGGATTGCATAATATCGAATACAGAGCTGCAGAATGTAAGGGATCCGTAACCATAAAATCTGCCAAAGGAGAAGGAACCCTTCTTTTGGTAAAAATACCCATAGATCAAAAAATTAACCTACACAAGAAATGACAGCTGACCCCAACACTTTAGTTTCACAATTAATTAAGCAAAACATATTAATTGTCGATGATCATCCTTTTATTATTGAAGGATACAAAAATGCGATCACGCGTTATAATACCAAACAATACGAATTTGTTATTTCACAGGCCTACGATTGCAGGTCAGGATACGATTTGATACAGGATGAGGCAGCACCAAATTTTGATGTTGCTTTTTTAGATATCAGTATGCCTTCCTACGAAGAAAAAGATATTTTTTCGGGAGAAGATCTCGCCAAATTAATCTCAAAAAAAATGCCCGGCTGTAAAATCGTTTTACTAACGATGTATACCGAATTGCTCAAAATTAAAACAATAATCAGGACCATTAGCCCCAATGGTTTAATTATCAAAAATGATCTGACTTTTGATGAATTGCTGTTTGCATTCGACAGGGTAATGAAAAATGAAAAATATTATAGCCAGTCGGTTCAGAAGATGTTGAGCCAGGCGCCTCATAATTCGATAGAAATTGATGAATTTGACAAACAGATTCTGTTTCATTTATCGAAAGGAACTCCCGTGGCCGATATGCCGCAGTACATTCCCATTTCTTTAAATGCCATAGAAAAAAGAAGAGCCAATTTAAAAGAACTGCTCAAAATAAAATCCGGATCAGACGAGGATCTGGTGAAGGAAGCTAAAAGTAAATCGCTTTTCTAGCCTGAAATTCCAATAAAAAAAATTCCAAATTCCAATAACGTGATGCATTGGAATTTGGAATTTTTTATTTGATATTTTTTAATTTTTATTCACTTAAAGCATCCCAGCCACGGGCTTTTAAGGCAATTTTCGTATTCGCGCGAGTCACCAGATGAATGCCTTCACTTTCATCTGCCATATGACCAATAACCGAGAAATTTGGATTTCCTTTTATTTTATCGAAATCATTAATGTCGATTGTAAATAACAATTCGTAATCTTCACCGCCATTAATAGCAACCGTAGTACTGTCAATATTGAATTCTTCACAAGTCGAAATAAATTGCGGATCTAACGGAAGTTTATCTTCGTATAAATTACAACCCACTTTGGACTGTTTGCACAAATGAATAATTTCAGAGGATAATCCGTCCGAAATGTCAATCATAGAAGTCGGCTTGATTTCAAGGGCATGTAATAGAGTACGGACATCTTTTCGCGCCTCAGGTTTTAGCTGACGCTCGATCAGATAGCTATACATATCCAGATCCGGCTGGCTGTTTGGGTTAACCTGAAAAACCTGTTTTTCACGCTCCAAAACCTGTAATCCCATATACGCGGCACCGATATCTCCGGTAACCACCAGTAAATCGGTTTGCTTGGCACCGTTTCGGTAAACAAGCTCTTCTTCATTAGCTTCTCCAATTGCCGTAATGCTAATTATCAGTCCTTTTTGTGATGAGGTAGTGTCTCCGCCAATAACATCCACTTTGTATTCTTTTGCAGCGTGCGTAATCCCTTCAAATAATTCTTCTAAGGCTTCCAGTGGAAAACGATTAGAAACAGCCACAGAGACCGTTATTTGAGTTGGTCGCGCATTCATCGCGCAAATGTCAGATATATTTACAACAACAGATTTATATCCTAAATGTTTAAGCGGCATATAGGCCAGGTCAAAATGTACGCCTTCAATCAGCAAATCGGTAGAAACAACTACTTTTTTGTCTTTAAAATCAAGAACAGCTGCATCATCTCCAATACTTTTCAAAGTAGATTCCTGGGTAACATCAAAGTTTTTGGTTAAATGTTCAATCAGGCCAAATTCGCCTAATTGCGCTATACTGGTACGTTGTGGATTTTTATCTTCGATCATTTTCTTTAATGTGAAAAGTTTTTAAGGTGCAAAGGTACAAAGATGTAAAGGTTTTGTCTAATTTTAATGGAAATGCTTTGTTTTACCAATCTTCATGTCTTCAATTAAACCCGACAGGTTTCCAAAACCTGTCGGGTTTAATATGAAAAATAAATTATTTTTTCCTGCTGACAAACTGTTGTCACCGGCCCTCCATAATTTTGAAGTATTAAATAATTAAAACTTTAAAACCATGAAAACATTAGCAGCACAAGTAATTACTCCCGAAGATTTGTTGAAACACTGGCAGGGACACCGCGCACTGACCCGTCGAGTAATTGAACTTTTTCCTGAAAAAGATTTCTTTGAATTTTCGATAGGAGGTATGAGAACCTTTGCCAAATTAACCGATGAACTTTTAGCGATTGCGGTTCCGGGCTTAAAAGGAATTGTCAATAAAGAAGTGAAAGGCTTCGCAGAGGAATCAAATAAACTGATTTTTAAAGCACAATACCTGGAAAAATGGGATGAAGCCACTTCAGAAATTAATCAGTATTGGGAAAAATTATCGATTGAAGATTTTAATGAATCGTTTAATCTTTTCGGACAATATGAATTTCCGGTTATCCAGAATATCCTGTATTTTATAGATAACGAAATACACCACCGCGGACAAGGATATGTGTATTTAAGAGCATTAGGCATTGAACCTCCTTTTTTCTGGGAAAGATAACATTTCTGAAGATTGGCCAATTAAAAAAACTCCTGAAGATGAATATAGCATTCCCTTTAAGGAGTTTTTTTATAAAAGTCTTTGTCTGTTGGTGTCAAGTAATTCTAAAGTCCTGACTTTAAGGCTGTCCGGCTCCAGAATTGTAGCGTAGTCTCCAAACATTAAAAACCAGCGCGGGAAACCACTTTCGATATCGCGGCACATAAAGGTCATTTCGATTTGTCCGTCAATTTCTTTTTCGGAGACAAAACCGTGGTATTTTTTTTCAAACTCCAGGTATCGGGAAATTTTTTTCTCAATCAGGATTCTGACTTTGGTGGTCGGAATGGTTTCATTTTTATTTAAATAAGTCTCGAGAGAATCATGTTCAATTGTAAAATCACATTCGGTTTTTTTAATGCCCTGAATTCTGTCGGTTCGAAATTGGCGATAGTCCTTTCGCAAATGGCAATACCCCAGGAAATACCAGTTGTTATGATCGTGAAAAACGCCCACTGGTTCAATGTTTCTGTTAGTGGGTTCTTCGGCTTCTGCCGTTTTGTAACATAAAATGATTTGTTTTTTCTCTGCAATACTTTCAAACAAAACCGACAGCGTATTGGGTGATTTATCATGAAACAGTGGTTCAGCAGTTTGCATAACGACTCTTGATTCGATGTTCGAAAGCCAGTCCTTATCGGTACCTCTCAAAACCGATTTCAATTTGTACATCGCCGATGCATAATGCGATCCAAGGGCCGGATCGGTAAATTTCTGCATCAGTTTCTCGGCAGCAATAAAACTTCCTACTTCTTCGCGCGTAAACATAACCGGAGGTAATCTATAGCCTTCCATCAAAGCATAACCCACTCCCGCCTCACTGTAAATCGGAACTCCCGAAGCTTCCAAAGTTCGGATGTCACGATAAATCGTTCGTAAGCTAACTTCAAAACGATCCGCCAATTCCTGTGCCTTTACAATTTTCTTGGATTGTAATTGAATCAGGATAGCGACAATCCGGTCAAATCGTTTTGGGGTTTCGTCCATTTTTTTTCTTTTGAAGGTGCTGAGTTACTGAGGTTTTTTCTTTTTGAGGTGCAAAGGTTCAAAGAGACAGAGGTTCTGAGTTTTTTTTGAGTTAGTAAGGTTCTGAGTGGCTGAGGTTCTGAGTTTTTTTCTGATTACAATGATTCAAAGATACAAAGGTTCGTGTTTAGAGAAGTAAAAAATCTGTTCCAAATTAGGACAGATTTTTGGGTTAAAAACATTATTCGAAATTTGCATTTTCGTAGAGGTGCACAACAGTGCCTCTAATAAGTTTCAGCGTTTTATTCAATATAATAAATATCCAAAACGTTAATCGTAGGGGCGCACAGCAGTGCGTCTACGCAATCTATGTCCGCCTGATTAAAAGACTACGATTTATGTTATTATCGAAATTCTTTGGGGAAGACGCACTGCTGTACGCCTCTACAATATACCTTTAGAATATAATATTTGTTATATAGATTTTAAAAAAAAAAACAAAAAACCCGACAACTTTCGTCATCGGGTTCAATCTATATTCTTTCCTCTTTATTCTATTTTCTAAAAAAACTTAATCATTCAATTTCAAAACAGCCATAAAAGCTTCCTGAGGAATTTCAACATTTCCTACCTGTCTCATACGTTTTTTACCTTTTTTCTGTTTCTCCAGAAGTTTACGTTTACGGGAGATATCCCCACCGTAACATTTTGCGGTAACGTCTTTACGAAGTGCTTTAATCGTTTCACGGGCAATGATTTTAGCACCAATTGCCGCCTGAATCGGAATGTCAAATTGTTGTCTCGGAATTAGCTCGCGTAATTTCTCGGTCATTTTTTTACCGATGTTGTAGGCGTTGTCTTCGTGAATCAAGGCAGAAAGTGCATCAACCGTTTGAGCATTCAATAGTACATCCAGTTTTACTAATTTTGAAGTTCTCATTCCGATTGGAGAGTAGTCAAAAGAAGCATATCCTTTAGATACCGTTTTCAGACGATCGTAAAAATCGAATACAATCTCGGCTAAAGGCATATCAAAATTCAATTCAACTCTTTCTGTCGTTAAGTACGTTTGATTGGTAATTACGCCGCGTTTTTCGATACAAAGACTCATTACATTTCCAACAAAATCAGCTTTTGTAATGATCGTTGCTTTAATATACGGTTCTTCAACCCTGTCTAAACGAGAAGGTTCCGGTAAGTCAGAAGGATTGTTTACCACAAATGGTGTTTCAGGATCTTTTTTGGTATACGCCAGATACGAAACGTTAGGAACCGTAGTAATTACAGTCATATCAAACTCACGCTCTAAACGTTCCTGGATAATTTCCATGTGGAGCATTCCTAAGAATCCGCAACGGAAACCAAATCCTAACGCTGCAGAACTTTCAGGTGTAAATACTAACGAAGCATCATTCAGCTGCAGTTTTTCCATAGAAGAACGCAAATCTTCATAGTCTTCTGTATCAACAGGGTAAATTCCGGCAAATACCATTGGTTTTACATCCTCAAAACCTGTAATCATATTGGTAGTAGGCGTTTTAGCATCCGTTAGAGTATCTCCAACTTTTACATCTTTGGCTTCTTTAATTCCGGAAATCAAATAACCAACATCACCTGTAGAAATAACATTTTTAGGAACCTGGTTCAGTTTTAAAGTTCCAACCTCATCAGCAAAATACTCATTGCCGGTGGCCATGAATTTAATTTTCTGCCCTTTTCTGATTTCCCCGTTTACAACTCTGAAGATTACTTCAATTCCACGAAACGGATTGTAATGTGAATCAAAAATCAGTGCCTGTAAGGGTTCGTCAACATTTCCTTTTGGCGGCGGAATTTTTTCAATAATGGCGGCCAGGATGTTTTCGACACCGAAACCTGTTTTTCCCGAAGCATGAATAATATCTTCTAATTTACAGCCAAGCAAATCAATAATATCATCACTCACTTCTTCAGGATTGGCACTTGGTAAATCTACTTTATTCAAAACCGGAATAATTTCCAGGTCATTTTCTAAAGCTAAATATAAATTTGAAATCGTTTGTGCCTGAATACTTTGTGCCGCATCAACAATCAAAAGGGCACCTTCGCAGGCAGCAATAGATCGTGAAACTTCGTATGAAAAGTCAACGTGACCGGGAGTATCAATTAAATTTAAGATGTATTCCTCTCCTTTATAAGTGTATTCCATCTGAATGGCGTGACTTTTTATGGTGATTCCACGCTCACGCTCCAGGTCCATGTTGTCAAGCAATTGTGCTTTTTCCTCACGGGCTGTAACGGTTTGTGTGGCACCTAATAATCGGTCTGCCAATGTACTTTTACCGTGGTCAATGTGTGCAATAATGCAAAAGTTACGTATCTTCTTCATTTTCTATTTCAATTCTCTATACGAGTTTTAAGTATTTTTTCGGGTATAAATTTACGCTTGGGCAATTGCTGCAGAGCGTGTTATTAAGGCGCAAAGATAGCGGAAAGTTTTGGATTCTGGAATGAAGATGAGTGAATGTTAGATACTGCAATTCAAAATCGTTTTTAAAATTCAAAATTGAATCCTTTTTCGGTCAGCTTTTTGTAAACTTCGGGATCAAATTTATATAATTTGGCCGCCCTGTGGGAAACCGCTTTTTGTTTTTCTTCGAGTTCAAGGAGTAACTTCATGTGCAGGATTTTTCGGCGAAAATTGGACTTGTCGAGTTCTACTCCTAATATTTCTTCGTAAAGATGCATTAGTTGCAATAAGGTAAACTTTTCAGGCAAAAGATTAAAACCAATCGGAGCCTGACGGACTCTGTTGCGCAATTGCATCAGACTGAATTTTAAAATTTCATTGTGGTCAAAGATTAAATGCGGAATATCAGCGATTTTATACCATTTCGCTTCAATTACTTTTAAACTTGCTTTGATATTATAGTCTTCCCGGTTTAGCAAAGTATAATAGCCAATTGTAATCACCCTTTTGGAGCTTACACGTTCCGGATCCGTAAAAGCCTTTAACTGCTCGAGATAAAGATGGTCCAGATTGGTTAATTCGTATACAATTCGGTGTGCGGCATGATCGGTACTTTCTTCTGTTTTGATCCAGCCTCCGAGAAGTCCCCATTTTCCGATGCTTTCTCCTTCTGCATGTTGTACCAAAAGTACTTCGAGGTTTTGTTTGTTAAATCCGAAGATTACGCAATCGATCGTAATTCCGTCAATGACAGCCGTGTCGCCTTCTTCTCTTATTTCTGACAGGGTTTCGGGAGTATTTTTAGAAGATAAAAATGTCATTTTTGGGCAGGGACTAGGGTTTAAAACTCAAAATTAAATCCTTTTTCGGTAAGTTTCTTGTAAATGTCCGGGTCAAATTTATACAATTTTGCCGCCCGGTGCGAAACATCCTGTTGTTTTTCATCAAGTGCCACCAGTAATTTCATATGAAGGATTTTACGCCTGAAATTTGATTTGTCCATTTCCACACCCAGAATTTCTTCGTAAAGATGCATCAATTGCAGTAACGTAAATTTTTCAGGAAGAAGATTGAATCCTAATGGTGCCTGCCGAACCCTGTTGCGAAGGTGTTTCAGGCTGTAGCCTAAAATTTCGTTGTGATCGTAAATTAAGTCGGGAATGCTGTTTATTTTATACCATTTGGCATCAGCAGCTGTAAAACCTGCTTTAATATTATAGTCTTCTCGTTTTACCAAGGCATAATAGCCAATGGTGATAACACGTCGAAGCGGGAAACGATCCGGATCCCCAAAAGCTTTCAATTGTTCTAAGTAGATGTTGTCAAGGCCGGTAAGTTCGTTCAGTAAACGGTGGGCAGCAGAATCGGTACTTTCCTTTTTATAGATCCATCCTCCCGGAAGTCCCCATTTTCCTTTACTGATTCCCTCCCCGTGTTGTACCAAAAGTACTTCCAGGCTTCCTTTGTCAAAACCAAAAATGACACAGTCAATCGTGATTGCATTCATCGCGGTCTGTTCGCTTTTCAAAAGTGAATCATCATCCTCATTTTTAACCATAACCTACTTTAAATTTTGACAAATTAAATAAATAAAATGAATAATTGACGCCATAAATCTTTTATATTTTTTTGAACGTAGCAATTTTCTGATAATCAGGTGGTTGTTTTATTGCTGATTTTTTCTTTCTAATTTAAGTATTCTTAAATGTCTGATTGTCAAATCGCTGATTCGATATTTTTTTAATAATTTTTATTTCACTTTAGCATTCCTTTTTAGTGTATTGATAAAAATCACTATGCATTAATCGTAATAGCCAAAAAAAATATCTAATATTTTGTTAATATAGAAAAAATGTTTTACACTTGTAGTCAAATTTACCATAAGATAAGTTCAATTTGACTATTAGTTTGCAAAACAACAATAATTCTTTAATTAAATAAAATATAGCTGATGTTATTTTTAGGAATTGATTTAGGAAGCTCATCTGTAAAACTCTCTGTATTTGATCCGGAAAAAGGAGCAACTATTGGAGCGGTTAGCGTTCCTGATTTTGAAATGCCAATTATTGCCCCGGAATTTGGATGGGCCGAACAAGATCCGGAATCCTGGTGGACGTATGTAAAAGACGGAATCAGGCAATTAGGTTCAAAATCAAATATTGATTTAAAAAAGATTGCCGGAATCGGTATTGCCTATCAAATGCACGGATTGGTTTTGACCGATGAGAATTTAAATCCGGTTCGTTCTTCAATCATCTGGTGCGATAGCCGTGCGGCGATTATTGGGGATACCATTTATGATCAGATTGGAGCTGAAAATTGCCAGCAACAAATTTTAGGAAGCCCGGGAAATTTTACCGCTTCAAAACTAAAATGGGTAAAAGACTATCAGCCGGAAATTTTCGCGAAAGCAAAATACATGATGTTACCCGGTGATTTTATTGCTGCCAAATTATCAAAAACAGCCCAAATCAGTACTTCCGGATTGTCAGAAGCCGCTTTGTGGAACTTCTCAGAAGGAAAACTGGCGACTGAAATTCTGTCCCAGATGGGATTATCGGAAGAAATTGTTCCGGAAATTGTTTCAAATTTCGGAATTCAGGCCACTGTTCATGCAGAAATTGCTGAGGAATTGGGATTGAATTCAGCTGTAAAAATAACCTATCGTGCAGGAGACCAGCCCAACAATGCGTTATCACTTAACGTTTTGAAACCCGGCGAAATAGCCACAACAGCCGGAACTTCGGCAGTTGTATACGCAGTAAGTGATCAGGATGCCTATGACAAACAAAACAGAATCAATACTTTTTTACATGTTAATAATTCAGAAACCGAAAAACGCAACGGTGTAATGTTGTGTATTAACGGTTCGGGAATTTTATACCAGTGGCTGCGAAAAATCATGTCGGTAGACAAAACCGAACTGATCGCTTACGAAAAACTAAATGCTGAAGCAGCGAAAGTGGAAGCCGGTAGCAACGGACTACGTTTTTACCCTTTCGGAAATGGCGTGGAACGTATTTTTAATAATAAAAATGCGACTTCGGGAATTCAGAATCTAAACTTTAATATTCATCAGCCCTCTCATTTGGTCCGTGCGGCCTGTGAAGGAATCGTGTTTGCCATGAACTACGGTTTTGATGTTATGAAAGAAGTCGGGGTTTCGGGAACTGTGGTAAGAGCGGGAAATTCAAACCTTTTCTTAAGTCCGGTTTTCAGGGAAATCTTTACCAATACGACACAAACTACTTTAGAATTATACAATACTTCAGGAGCTGAAGGTGCCGCAAGAGGCGCTGCTTACGGTTACGGATATTACAGTTCGCTGGAAGAAGCTTTTCAGGGATTGCAATGTCTGGATCGAATTGAACCCAATAAAATCCTGACAAATCAATATCAGGATTTATATCAGGAATGGAAAAATCACATTAAAATCGAACAACAATAATGAGCACAACAAAACAAACCTATTTCAAAAACATAGACACGATTAAATTCGAAGGTAGAGAAAGTGATAACCCGTTAGCGTTTAAATGGTACGATGAAAATCGTGTCGTTGCAGGTAAAACATTAAAAGAGCATTTGCGTTTTTCAATGGCTTACTGGCATACGCTGTGTAATACAGGAGGCGATCCGTTTGGAGCTTCGACGGAAACTTTTTCATGGGATAAAAACGAAAATGCAATTCTAAGAGCGAAAGACAAAATGGATGCTGCTTTTGAATTCATGACCAAGTTAGGTTTGCCTTATTATTGTTTTCATGATGTGGATGTCGTGGATGATGCACCGACTCTGGCAGAATTTGAAATCCGTATTCAGACTATGGTCGAGTATGCCAAACAAAAACAACAGGAATCCGGAATTAAATTGCTGTGGGGAACTTCCAACTTATTCAGCAATCCCCGCTACATGAATGGTGCTGCAACGAATCCAAACTTTGATGTTTTGGCGTATGCAGGAGCTCAGGCAAAAATTGCTATTGATGCCACCATTGCTTTAGGCGGTGAAAATTATGTTTTCTGGGGAGGCCGTGAAGGATACATGAGCCTTTTAAATACAGACATGAAAAGAGAACTGGACCATTTAGGAAGGTTTTTAAACACGTGTAAAGATTATGCCCGTAAAGAAGGTTTCAAAGGAAACTTCTTAATCGAACCAAAACCAATGGAACCAACCAAACATCAATATGATTTTGATGCGGCGACTTCATTAGGGTTCATTCATAAATACGGACTTCAAAACGATTTCAAATTAAATCTTGAAGTGAACCATGCAACGCTTGCCGGACACTCTTTCGAGCATGAATTGCAGGTTGCCGTTGATGCCGGAATGTTAGGAAGCATTGATGCCAACAGAGGTGATTACCAAAATGGCTGGGACACTGATCAGTTCCCGATTAATCTTCAGGAAGTTACCCAGGCAATGCTGGTTATCCTGGAAGGTGGCGGAATTCAGGGCGGTGGCGTAAACTTTGATGCCAAAGTGAGAAGAAATTCAATCGATTTGGAAGACAAATTTATTGCGCACATTTCAGGAATGGATGTTTTTGCAAGAGGATTAATCTGTGCCGATCATATTTTACAAAATACAGATTACAGAAAATTACGCACACAGCGTTACAGTTCATTTGACGGCGGAAACGGAGCGAAGTTCGAAAACGGGGAATTGTCTCTGGAAGATCTAAGTAAAATTGCACGTGCAAGTGGGGAACCTCAGCCCTTAAGCGGCAGACAGGAATTATTCGAGCAAATTATTTCGAATGCATACTAAATTAAATTATAAGGTAACTAACTATAAATTTAACCAATTCTTAATTATTATGAAAAGCAAATATTGTATAAAAACAACAATGCTTCCGTTTTGTATGGCGCTGCTGCTTAGCGTCTTTACGCTACAATCTGGTTTTGCACAGGAGCAGGCCCAGGTCGTAACCGGAAATGTAAAATCAGCAGAAGACGGTATGGGCGTTCCCGGTGCTACCGTTGGAATTGAAGGAACGAAAACAGCAACCTCAACAGATTTTGACGGAAATTTCAAACTGGAAGTAAAAACAGGCAACGTACTTGTGATCAGTTTTATGGGATTTAAAACGCAACGCGTAACTGTTGGAACTCAGAAAACAATTGCTGTTACCTTACAGACCGAAGCGGCAGATCTTAAGGAAGTGGTTGTTATTGGGTATGGTTCACAGAAAAAAACACTGGTAACCAATGCTGTTACTCAGGTTAGTGGAGAAAATCTTGCCAGAACCAATACAACAAATGCACTTCAGGCACTTCAGGGTCAGGCAGCAGGAATCCAGATTACTTCTACTTCAGGGCAACCGGGAGAAGGATTAAATGTGGTGATCAGAGGTGTGGGTTCAACAGCAGGAAGCAGTCCGCTATATGTTGTAGACGGAATACTTACTACTGATATTTCTTATTTAAGCAATTCAGATATAGAATCTATTTCTGTATTAAAAGATGCGGCATCTGCTGCTATTTATGGTTCTCAGGCTTCCAATGGAGTGGTTTTGGTAACCACTAAAAAGGGAAAAAGAGGTTCGGCAGGACAAATGACTTTTGATCAGTATTATGGTGTACAATCAGTATCGAGAAAAGTAGATTTGTTAGATGCTACAGAATATGCGACGATACTAAATGAGGCGAGAGTAAACTCTGGTAATACTCCTTATTTTACCAATGCCCAAATTGCCGGAATGGGTTCCGGAACAAAGTGGATGGATAAAATGCTGGTTGATAATGCAGCTACCAAAAACTTCTCATTTGGTGCCTCCGGTGGCTCGGATACTTCTGTATATTCGTCCTCTTTGTCTTATTTAGGACAGGAAGGAGTTGTAGGAGGTAAAGATTTATCGAACTATGAGCGTTATAATTTCAGATTCAATTCAGAACATAAATTATACAAAGATGTAGTGACTTTCGGTCAGAACTTAAGTTTTGCTTACATTAATAAAAACGGAATCGGAGTTGGAAATCAGTACAGCAATTCTTTAAGAAGTGCTTTTCAGGTATCACCATTATTACCGATGTACGATGCCAATGGTAATTATTACGATAGTACCAAAAACAGTGAGCCGTGGCTGGCAGGTCAGGCAAATCCTTACGCATTAATGGTGTATAACAATCAGAATGAAAGCAATAACCAAAAATTGCTTGGAAATGTGTACTTGCAAATAGAACCAATCAAAAACCTGACATTCAGAACTACTTTAGGTCTTGATTATTATGCAGGTGAAGGACATTCTTACCTTCCTAAATATCAATTGTCAATTTATGCCAACAGTGTTGCTGATAAAGTAACTCAAAACATGAATAAAGGCAAAACACTTACCTGGGATAATTTACTGACGTATAAGTTTAATGTTGCCGAAACGCACCGTTTTGAGACCATGGTAGGAACATCATCTATTAATTTTGACGGAACTACAATACAGGCTTCCAATGCAGATTCGTTTTTTAGTGATCTGGAACATGCCTGGTTAGACAATACAACCAATAAAGACGGTGCTAAAATAGCCTTAAATGGTATCAAGCAACAGACTAAAAGAATGTCTTATTTCGGAAGATTAAATTACAGTTTTAAAGAAACTTATTTGTTAAATGCCACTTTTAGAGTTGACGGATCTTCCATTTTTGCCAAGCAGAATGAATGGGGCTATTTCCCATCTGTTTCCGGAGGATGGATTGCTTCCAACGAAGCATTTTTAAAAGATTCAAAAGTGATCAATTTTCTTAAATTGAGAGCGTCCTGGGGGCAAGTTGGAAATCAGAATGCAAGAGCTTTTCAATACCTGTCACCCATAAAAGTAGACGATACTAATTACAATTTTGGAGAAGAAGGCGCTCTTACTCCGGGAGCCTACCCAAACAGATTATCTAATCTGGACTTAAAATGGGAAACTTCCGAGCAGATTGACCTTGGTCTTGATGCCAGATTTTTAGACAATGCCTTAAATTTCACAGTTGATTTTTATAAGAAAACCAACAAAGACTGGTTAATATTAGCGCCAATTTTAGCAACTGCAGGTGCTGATGCACCATTTATTAACGGAGGAAATGTTGTTAATAAAGGGGTTGAGGTAAGTTTGAATTACCAGAATAATATTGGAGATTTTAAATATAGTGTGAGTGCAAATGGCGCTTATAACAAAAATACAGTGGGTGCAATACCTACAGCAGACGGAATCATTCATGGATTGCCTAATGAACTTTATGACAATTCAAGTGAATTCTACAGAGCACAAAACGGATACCCGTTAGGCTATTTCTGGGGATATAAAACCGGAGGTGTTTTTCAAAACCAGGCACAAATTGACAATTATAAATCGTCAAACGGTGTAGTATTACAGCCTACTGCAGCTCCAGGGGATCTTATTTATGTCAACACAAACGGAGATGATAAAATTGACGCTACTGATAAAACCAGTATCGGAAACCCTAATCCGGACTTTACTTATGGGTTCTCTTTATCAGGTAGCTACAAAGCATTTGACTTTTCGGTTTTGGCGAATGGTGTAGCAGGAAACCAAATTGTACAATCCTACAGAAACCAATCCGGTGCTTACGGAAATTATACTTCTGCCATATTAGATCGTTGGCATGGAGAAGGTTCTTCGAACACAACACCAAGAGTAACAGAAGACAACAGGAACTTTACACAGTTTTCAGATTTATATGTTCAGGATGGGGATTTCTTAAGAATCAGTACGGTGACAGTAGGATTTGATTTGGCAAAAATGAAACAATCTAAACCGTTTTTTGCAAGCCAGTTCAGACTTTACTTTTCAGTATTAAATCTGTACACTTTTACAAAGTATAACGGTATGGATCCTGAAATTGGATTTGGTTCTTCCAACGATGACCAAAAATTTTCATCAGGTGTAGATGTTGGTTATTATCCACGACCAAGAACATTCATGATGGGATTAAATGTTAAACTTTAATAATAAAAAAAGATGAAAAATACATATTTATATATTTTCTGTTTGAGTTTATTATCTCTGGGTTCTTGTAGTTTAGAAACAGAGCCGATGACACCAATAGATACAAGTTTTTATAAAACCAAAGAAGATGCTTATGTAGCATTAGTAGGTTGTTATGACGGAATGCAGGTGGCAACAGGTGGTGCAGGAATGGGAGTTCCGGTATTAAGTGAAGTAATGTCTGATGATTGTTTTGGAGGGACAGGAAATTCAGATGGTTACAATTACGCAGCCATAGATGAGTTTGATATTACACGATCTCCTGGAGATGTTGATTTATTGAACACTAATTGGATTGCCTATTATAAAGGAATCTATCGTTGTAATATGTTACTGTCCAAAATGGATCAGATTCAATGGGACGGAGATACGGCATTAAGAAATACCTACGAATCTGAAACTAAATTTATCAGAGCGTATCTTTATTTTGAAATGGCCCGTTTGTGGGGTAGTGTGCCTTTGTTGACAGCACCTTCTTCTGAGAACGTACCACAGGCAACTCCTGAAGAAATTTATAAAGTAATTGCAGAAGATTTAGTATTTGCCTCAAACAATTTACCTACAGAAGCCTATAATGCGAAACCAAACGGACGCATTACAAAATGGGCAGCAAAATCTTTACTGGGACGTGTTTATTTATATTATACAGGATATTACGGAAAAACGGATTTAGCCGGGGTAGTAACCAAAACTCAGGCCTTAGCACATTTAGAAGATGTTATCGCTTCAAGTGGTCATGGTTTAGTAGCTGATTTTTCTACTTTATGGCCGGCAGCTTCAGTAGAAAAGTATGCAGGCGAAGCCAATAAAGAATTTGTTTTTTCTATTAAATACACCTATACAAGTGATTATAACGGAAATACAGACAGTAACCAATGGATGGTAATGTTTGGAATGAGAGAATTCTCCTCTTATCCGTATGGCCGTGGTTGGGGTGTTACCGTAAATTCAAAATTATGGAATGCTTACAGCGTAACAGATACAAGACGTACAGCAAGTATCATCGGAGTTGACGAAGAAAAAATCAAATTTGATAAAAAGAACAGCCAGAGAGAATACACCGGTTACTACAACAAAAAATATTCTCCAATGGTGAATAAAGAGGGAGTAGATCTTCCGATTGCTATGGGAAGCCAGTTTTGGGACATCAGCCAATTTCAGGATTATGTAGTGCTAAGATATTCAGACGTTTTATTGATGGCTGCAGAATTGGGAAGCGGAAGTGCTCAGCTTTACTTTGATGAAGTAAGAGAAAGAGCGTACAAAGAGAATTTTGTAGCATTACCGGTAAATCCTGAAAATATTTTGAATGAAAGACGCCTGGAATTTGCTCTGGAAGGGATAAGATACTATGATTTATTACGTCAGGGTGTTGGAAAAGCTTCTTCTGCAATTGCAGAAACAACAACTTTGCTAAATGGAGGAGTACCTGCCACAAAAACAATCTCTGCAGGTAAAATTCAGGAAACAAAAGGACTGATACAAATTCCAAATACTCAGATTACATTATCTGGTGGAGTTTTGAAGCAAAATGCGGGGTGGTAATTTTAACTTAAAAGGAAAAGAAATGAAAAATATTAAATTATTAATGACATCATTTGTGATATTAGCAGCATTGCTGATATCCTCTTGTTCTCCGGACACCTATTCTCTGGAAGAGCCGATGGCTAAATCGGATATACATTTTGAAATTACTCAGGATTTAGTTACAGATCCGGGAGGAAATACAGTACTATTAAAAAATACAACTCCCGGAGTGGTATTAAACTGGGATTATGTTACCGGAAAATCTAATAAAGCACTACAAAAAGTGCAATATGCTTTTAAAGGGAACTATACCATTAAAATTTCAGCTGTAACTGATGGCGGTATCGTTGAGTTAGATCCGGTAACCATTACAGTTAGTACAGATAACTTAAATTATGTTAATGATCCTCTTTGGACCGCATTATCAGGTGGAGTTGGTCACAAGAAATCATGGATCCTTGATAATGGGAAGTATGGTTTAGCTCCGGGTGCGATGTCTTTTGCAGATCCAGGCACGGTAGTAGAATGGGGTAAATTTTCTCCAAACTGGGAACCTGCAGGAAATGCCAATTCAAGTACAGATGCTGATATGCACTGGGGAAGATACATGACATTCAGCCTGGACGGAGGACCTTTTATGACCGTTCATGAAGCAAACGGAACAAGTATCGAAAACGGATCTTATTTCCTTGATATTAATGCTCATACATTAACTACAACAGGGGCTACTATTTTAAGACCTGACAATTACATTGCAAATGCGAGTAACTGGAACACTGATATTAAAGTATTAACACTTACGGATAATCAGTTGCGAATTGCTATCAAAAGAACCAACAGTGAAGGGCCATGGTGGTATATCTGGAATTTCGTTTCTAAAGAATATGCAGACAACTATGTTCCTGTAGTTACGGACCCTGTTCTTGATGAAGGTTACAATCCAACTTTTGCCCCTGGAGAATTGCTGACCATGTTAACAGGAGGAGCCGGTGCAGGAAGAGTATGGAAGTTAGATGCAGCAGGTAATCCGGTGGACTGGGTAGGAAAAGGTATCGGATGGACCAAAGGACCTAATGATTCTTATAACTGGGGATGGAATGATGACTGGGCAGCAATTGCCGGTAATTCATGGATACGTTTTGATCAGTGGGAAGGTAAACTGAACTATACCCGCAGCCAAAACGGAGTAGTTACTACAGGTTTATTTACCATAAATGCCGCAACCAACGAAATTAATCTTGGAACAAATACATTGCTTCAAAATACAACCAGCTGGATGAATCCAACTACAAATGTTATTAAGGTAGTGAAAGCCTATAATACCGGTTTTCTGACTAAAGGCATCTGGTTAGGAACATCTTACGATGCGACTAAGGATGAATGGTTTGTTTTCCATTATATTATCCCTTAAAATATTACAGTTTTTAGTTTAACAATAACCTGAAAGTTTCATCGCTTTCAGGTTATTTTAAAATTTACAATACTATGCTTCAGCTCACTTTATATAAAAAATTAGGATTACTTTTTGGATGTTTTCTTGTATTGACGGCATGCCATACATCCGGGGATCAAAAGTTTAAGGACCGAAAAGTTTCTTTCAATTCAGATTGGAGCTTTCATTTGAATGATAGTATTCTAGATAAAGATACCATCGGAACTGCAACAAAGTGGCGGACTTTAAATGTCCCGCACGATTGGAGTATCGAAGGGAAATTTGATGAAAAAAGTCCTGCCGGATACGGAGGCGGAGCACTAAACGGTGGTTTAGGCTGGTATAAAAAAATATTCAAAGTTGCCGCTGAAGACAGCAGCAAAGTAACCTCAGTCACTTTTGACGGGGTTTATAAAAACAGCGAAGTCTGGATCAACGGACATTATTTAGGAAAACGCCCCAACGGGTATATTGGTTTTCAATATGAAATTTCTCCTTACCTAAAATATGGAGATCAAAACAATGAAATAATTGTAAAGGTTGACAATTCAAAACAACCCAACTCACGTTGGTATTCAGGTTCCGGAATTTTCAGAAATGTCTGGATCGAAACTACCGACAAACTTCACGTAGGGCAGTGGGGAACTTATATTACCACCCCAAAAGTTACGGCCGAAAAAGCTTCGGTACAAGTTGAAACGACCATTCAGAATCAATATTCAGGATCGAAAAAAGCAACCGTAACCACTACTATTTTTAAAGAAGACACCCAAGTAACATCGGTTACCCAAAATATAACAATTGGTAAAAATGCCAATCAAACCATTAAACAGGAAGTACAGGTTGAAACACCAATTTTATGGTCTGTCGAAAAACCGGAACTGTATACGGCAGTGACGGAAATTTCGCTTGACGATACCGTTATTGATGCCTATAAAACCAGTTTCGGAATCCGGGATTTTAAATTTGATTTAGATAAAGGCTTTATCCTGAATGGAAAACAGGTTAAAATAAAAGGCGTTTGTTTACACCATGATTTAGGGCCTTTAGGTTCAGCCATTAACACAAGAGCTATCGAACGTCAATTGGAAATCATGAAAGAAATGGGCGTAAACGGAATCAGGACGACGCACAATCCGCCTGCTCCGGAACTGCTGGATCTTTGCGATAAAATGGGTTTCATTGTCATGGATGAAGCTTTCGATATGTGGAAACAAACCAAAACCAAATACGACTATGGGAATGACTGGGACAAATGGCACAAAAAAGATTTAATCGATCAGTTATTACGTGACCGGAACCACCCAAGTATATTTATCTGGAGTATCGGAAATGAAATCCCCGAACAATGGAACGAAAACGGGGTGACAATTGCCAAAGAACTGGCCGCCATTACCCGTGAGTACGATAAAACCAGACCGCTTACCGCAGCCATGAATCCACCGGTCAACATGAATATTGAAGGTGTAAATCTACAATTCGAAAAAGCAGAAGTGCAATACAATGCCATTGCCGCCTCGGGTGTTTTAGACCTTATTGGCTACAATTATGCGCATCAGACCTACGAATATCATCAGAAAAATTTCCCAAACACACCATTTATAGCGACCGAAACAACTTCCGCTCTGGAAACCCGCGGATATTATGATGCAGTTTCAGACACCCTAAAAAAATGGCCGGTACGATGGGATCTTAAATTTAGGGGAGGAAATCCGGGCAATACCGTTTCAGCTTACGATCAGGTACAGGCACCATGGGGCTCGACCCACGAAGCCACCTGGAAAGTCATCAAAAAATACGATTTCCTTTCGGGCATGTACATCTGGACAGGTTTCGATTATATCGGAGAACCAACACCGTACGAATGGCCATCGATCAGCTCTTATTTTGGAGTAGTTGATTTAGCCGGCTTCCCAAAAGATGTGTATTACATGTACCAAAGCGAATGGACAAACAAAACCGTGCTGCATATCCTGCCACACTGGAACTGGAAAGCGGGACAAAATGTGGATGTCTGGGCATACTACAATAAAGCCGATGAGGTTGAACTTTTCCTAAACGGAAAATCAGTCGGAATCAGAAGTAAAAAAGGAGATGATTTGCACGTGATGTGGCGAATTCCTTTTCAGCCCGGAACACTAAAAGCAGTTTCGCGTAAAAACGGAAAAATTGTTTTAGAAACGGAAGTTAAAACAGCAGGAAATCCGGCCGGCTTAAAATTAACGGCAGACCGAAGTACCATCAATGCCGACGGAAATGATTTATCATTTGTAACCGTCGATATTTTGGACGAAAAAGGAGTTTTGGCACCAAATGCAAACAACGAAATCAATTTTTCCCTAAAAGGAAACGGAAAAATTGTGGGTGTCTGCAGCGGAGATCCGGTCAGTCATGAATCGTATAAAGGAACAAAACATACAGCACTGAATGGAAAGTGCCTGGTCGTAATTCAGTCCGGTAATGAAACCGGAAGACTCGAACTAACCGCCAAAGCAAACGGATTGAAACCTTCTACAACTGTAATCACTGCAGAATAAATACTATGAAAAGAAATGTAATACTGCTCTTTATTTTAATAACCCTGATCAATGGTCAATTGTCCGGACAGAATTCCGCTGCTCAGAAAGCTGCTGAAGACCGGATTATAAAAGTCGATTATACTAAATCGGCGGGAGCATTCAATACCATGTTTAAACAATGTGTCGGAGCCGGAAGAGCCAATGAAGGCCTGCGCGCAGACTGGCAGCAACAACTGGCAATGCTGAAAAAAGACTGTGATTTTAAATACATCAGAATGCATGGTTTATTATCAGATGATATGGCTGTTTATTATGAAGATGAAAAAGGAAACCCACAATACAATTACCAGTATATAGATGCTCTTTTCGACTTTATTGTGAGTATCAAAATGAAACCTTTTGTAGAATTAGGATTCATGCCTTCAGCACTTGCCAGTGGAAATCAGACCATTTTTTGGTGGAAAGGAAATGTTACACCTCCCAAAGATTATAAAAAATGGGAAGACTTTATACAAAACTTAACCGCGCATTTCACCCGGCGTTACGGAGCTGAAGAAGTAAAAACCTGGTATTTTGAAGTCTGGAATGAACCGAATCTTTCACCCGGATTTTGGACAGGAACACAGGAAGACTATTTTAAATTATATGAATATGCAGCCCGTGGTATAAAAAGCGTAAATACAGCGTACAAAGTCGGAGGCCCTGCAACAGCAGGAGCGGCATGGGTTCCGGAAACAATTGAATTTTGTGCTAAAAATAAGGTGCCGATCGATTTTATTTCGACGCATACCTACGGCGTAAAAAGCGGGTATTTAGATGAATTCGGAACTTCGGGAACCATCCTGAATAAAGACGAGAGCAGTATAAGTGGTGATGTTCTGAATTCACGTCAGCAGATTGCGAATTCGGCTAAGCCAAATCTTGAATTGCATTATACAGAATGGAGTTCCTCCTATACACCGGCCGACCCCATTCACGATAGTTATCACTCGGCAGCGTATATTCTGCAGAAATTAAAACAGGTGGGAAATGCCGCAAACTCGATATCGTATTGGGTTTTTACCGATATTTTCGAAGAAGCAGGCCCGAGGTATACGCCTTTTCATGGCGGTTTCGGATTGCTGAATCTTCAGGGAATTAAAAAACCGGCTTATTTCTCCTATTCTTTTCTGAATAAGTTAGGCGAAACAGAACTCCAAAATAAAGATACTTCATCATGGGTTTGTAAAAATTCAAAAGGAGATGTTCAGCTTTTATTCTGGGATTTCACCAATACGCATCCCGGAGACAAAGTGCTGAATCAAACCTATTACATTCAGGATTTACCATCCGGAGAAAAAGGAAAGGTAAAAGTTGAAATCGACGGACTGCAGAAAGGGAAATATATTCTGGAAATTTATAAAGTAGGCTATAAAGTAAATGATGCTTTCGCAGACTATCTCGCGATGGGAAGACCAAAACAACTCACAGCAGAGCAGGTACATCAGATTAAAGAGAAAAACAGTGGTGCTTTGGTGGCATCAGAAAAAGTAGTAATAGATTCAAAAGGAACTTACAGTAAAGATTTCAAAATAAATGAAAATGATGTTTTCCTGTTGAATCTCGTAAAACAATAACCTCCGAAATAACGAACATACAAAACCATAATAAATTTAGTAAGCATGAAAAATAAAATACTATTTCTGTCGGCAGCTTTGGCTTTTATCGCATTTGCATCCTGTAAAAACGACGTTCAGGGTTCAGGTTCTGATTCCGCTCAGACAGAAGAATATCAGGGAAAAGAAATAGACACCACACATGACGCCGAAATAGATAAACTGATTGGTCAAATGACCATTGAAGAAAAAATCGGAATGCTGCACGGTAACAGTATGTTTAGTACCGGTGGCGTAAAACGTTTGGGTATTCCGGAATTAAAAATGGCCGACGGACCGTTGGGCGTTCGTGAAGAAATTTCACGTGACAATTGGGCACCCGCTGGTCTAACGAATGATTTTGCAACCTATTATCCTGCCGGAGGAGGTTTGGCCGCTACCTGGAATACAGAAATGGCCCATACTTTCGGAAGCAGTTTAGGAGAAGAATTACGCGCCAGGGATAAAGACATGCTGCTTTCGCCAGCCATCAATATGGTAAGAACGCCACTTGGAGGAAGAACCTACGAATACATGTCCGAAGATCCGTTTTTGAACAAAAAAATAGCAGTGCCGTTAATTGTTGGTTTACAGGAAAAAGATGTAATGGCCTGCGTGAAACATTTCGCAGCAAACAATCAGGAAACAAACCGTGATTTTGTCGATGTGCAAATTGACGAGCGTACGCTTCGTGAAATTTATTTACCGGCTTTTGAAGCGGCAGTGAAAGAAGCAAAATCCTATAGTATTATGGGCGCTTACAACAAATTCAGAGGCGAATATTTATGTGAAAATGATTATATGCTGAATAAAATCCTTCGTGACGAATGGGGATTCAAGGGAATTGTAGTTTCAGACTGGGCTGCGGTGCATTCAACAGCAAAATCATTGAAAAATGGTCTGGACATTGAAATGGGAACGCCAAAACCTTTCAATGAATTTTTCCTGGCAGACAAATTAATTGACGCCGTGAAGTCCGGAGAAGTTTCAGAAGCTGAAATCAACCTGCACGTAAAACGTATTCTCAGAATGTTGTTTCAGGTAAAAGCAATGGGCGGCGGAGAACGTGCTAAAGGAAGTATTGCAACAGAAGCACATTACCAGGATGCCTACAAAATAGCAGCAGAAGATATCGTACTGCTTAAAAATGAAAACAATGCACTTCCGTTAAAACTCGAAGGTGTAAAATCGATCGCAGTAATCGGAAACAACGCCACGAAGAAAAATGCCCTGGGCGGATTCGGAGCCGGTGTAAAAACCAAAAGAGAAGTTACTCCGTTAGAAGGTCTGAAAAACAGATTGCCTTCCTCTATTAAAATCAATTATGCAGAAGGTTATTTGGAGCGTTACGATGAAAAAAACAAAGGAAATTTAGGAAACATCACTTCCAACGGACCGGTTACCATAGACCAGTTAGATCCGGCTAAATTACAGGAAGCCATTGAAGCCGCTAAAAAATCGGATGTTGCCATCATTTTTGCAGGTTCCAATCGTGATTACGAAACCGAAGCTTCTGACCGCAGGAATTTAAACCTGCCATTCGGACAGGAAGAATTAATTCAGAAAGTATTGGCCGTAAATCCAAGGACTATTGTGGTTATGGTAGCCGGAGCGCCTTTCGATATTGATGCTGTGAGCAAAAAAACATCCGCGTTAGTGTGGAGCTGGTTTAACGGTTCTGAAGGTGGAAATGCGTTGGCAGATGTATTGCTTGGAAAAGTAAACCCATCCGGAAAATTACCATGGACAATGCCTAAAAAAATCATGGATTCTCCTGCACATGCCACAAACAGTTTTCCGGGAGGAAAAACAGTTAACTATGCAGAAGGAATTTTAGTAGGCTACCGTTGGTTTGATACTAAAAATATTGCGCCTTTATACCCTTTCGGATTCGGGTTGTCCTACACCACTTTTGCTTTCGATAATGCAAAAGCAGATAAATCGGAATATGCGTTGAACGAAACCATTACCGTTTCGGTTGAGGTAAAAAATACCGGAAAAGTAGATGGTAAAGAAGTTGTGCAATTGTACACTTCAAAAACCGATTCAAAAATTACACGTGCCGCACAGGAATTAAAAGGTTTCCAAAAAACAGCCGTGAAAGCAGGAAGTTCCAATACTGTAACCATCAAAATTCCGGTGAAAGAACTGGCGTATTATGATGTAACGGCAAAAAAATGGACCGTTGAACCAGGGAAATATATTTTGAAAGTAGGAAATTCTTCGAGAGACATCAAAAAAGAAATTACCATTAGCATTAAGTAAAAAAATAACAGGAAAGCGGTTTTGACCATATAAGTGATGTGAGGAAATATAAGTTTGGCTTAAATGAAATACTTATATGACTTATATGGTAATTCATTCGAATAGTCTGAAATGTTTTAATAAATGAAATAGAATGAGTTGGCTGAGGGTCAGCTGCTCCCTTAACGAATTTTGATTTTATAAAATGAAAAAGAGTATAAAAAATTACTGTATTACGGCCCTGCTTTGTATCGCTGTAAGTGGCGTCTTTGCCTGTAGCTCAGAAAAAGACGTACCGGAGAACACGGTCGGAAAAACGCTTACGGTAAATACAAACAAAATAGATTTCGAAGCGAAAGAAAGTGCAGCCAATGTTGTCATTGCGGCAGAAGTTACCTCATGGAACATAAGCGCATCAGACGCCACTTGGATTCAGCTGAGCAAGACTTCCGGAAGTAAGGGAACCAGTCTGGTAACCATTACCGCTTTGGAAAACAAAACAAAAGACACCAGAACAGCTACAATCAAAATCAGTTCAGCAGAAGCCGCACCGTTACAGATTTCGGTTTCTCAGGCCGGTGCAGTAGCAGTCGAGCAGGGACTATACCCAAGTTACAATACCAATCCGATTGCTGCAGATGCTTCAGGTATGAACAGTACCGCAGTACAACTCGCAGCAAAAATAAAACTGGGCTGGAATATCGGAAATACGCTGGAAGCCACCAACGGAGAAACAGCATGGGGGAATCCAAAAGTGACAAAAGCATTAATTGATGCGGTTAAGGCCAATGGATTCAATGCCATCAGAATTCCGTGTTCCTGGAATCAGTATTTAGCCAATACCGCCACTGCACAAATAAAAACGGACTGGCTAAACAGGGTCAAAGAAGTCGTGCAATATTGTGTCGATAATGATATGTATGTGGTCATTAACATTCACTGGGACGGCGGATGGCTCGAGAATAATATCACCGAAGCCAAAAAAGTGGAAAACAATGCCAGACAAAAAGCATTTTGGGAACAGATCGCAACACATTTCAGAGGATTCGATGAGCATTTGCTTTTTGCCAGTGCCAACGAACCCAATGTTGAAGATGCGGGACAAATGGCCGTTTTAACCTCCTATCACCAGACTTTTATCGATGCCGTTCGTGCAACCGGAGGGAAAAATGCGTATCGTACCTTAGTAGTGCAGGGACCTGCAACCGATATCGAAAAAACAAACAAACTGATGCTTAACCTGCCTGTAGATAAAATCGCCAACCGAATGATGGTGGAGGTACATTATTATTCTCCGTGGAATTTTGCCGGCCTGACCAAAGATGAAAGCTGGGGAAAAATGTTCTACTACTGGGGAACCGGATTTCATTCGGCAACAGACACAGAGCGCAATGCTACCTGGGGAGAAGAAACGGATTTAGCGAATAATTTCAAATTGATGAAAACACAGTTTGTAGACAAAGGAATTCCGGTTTTACTGGGCGAGTTTGGAGCAATCCGCAGAACTTCTTTAACAGGAGAGGCTTTGACCCTACATTTGAATTCAAGGGCCTATTATCTGAAAACAGTAGTAAAACAAGCAAAAGCAAACGGATTATTACCTTTTTACTGGGATGAAGGAAGTGCAGGAGACAACAGCTTCGGAATCTTTAACAGATCCAATAATACGGTTTTCGACGCGAAAGCGCTAAGCGCATTGATCGAAGGACTGCAATAAAATCAGTTTACCGCAAAGTTACAGGCATTACCGCAGGGAACGCAAATTAGAGCGAACTTTGTGATTGCTTTGTGACTTTGCGGTAATTTTTTATGCTTAATTTTAAATAAAAAAAAATGAAGAAAAATATCACCTTTCTCTTTCTGGTTTTCAGTATAATCACCAATGCCAATGTAAAGATGCCCCTGTTGTTTTCTGACGGAATGGTGCTGCAGCGCAATAAACCAATCCCGGTTTGGGGCTGGGCCGATCCCGGTGAAAAAGTAGAAATTCATTTTAACAAACAGACCAAAACCGTTCAGGCCGACAAAAACGGTAAATGGACCGTTAATCTAAGCCCGGAAAAAGCGGGTGGTCCTTTTGAATTAGTCCTTTCAGGAAAAAACAAAATCACGATCAAAAATGTTTTGGTGGGTGAAGTCTGGATTTGCAGCGGACAATCCAACATGGAATTTCAGGTTTTTAAAACAACGAATGCCCAAAAAGAAATCGAAGATTCCAATTATCCGATGATTCGTCATTTTGGAGTGGCGCAGGATTTAAGCGGTTCGCCAAAAAGCGATTTAAAAGCAGGAAAATGGGAAGTCAGCAGCAAGGAAACAGTAGGTAATTTTACCGCTGTCGGATATTATTTCGCTAAAAAACTATATGCCGAATTAAAAATCCCGATCGGAATCATCAATACCTCCTGGGGCGGAACCAACGTAGAAACCTGGACGAGTCACGAAGCATTTCAAAACAGCGATGATTTTAAGGCCATGATTGCTGATGTTCCGTCTGTTAATATGGACGAGATTTTTGAAAGCTATAAAAAATCAGTTCTGGAAAATGTTAGAAAAGTTCAGGGTTTTGAAGTTTCAATGGAAAACGAAAGCCAGTTTAAAGACCCAAACTTCAATGATAAAAACTGGCCGGAAATAAAAGTCCCGTCACTTTGGGAAAATCAGCAGCTGGGCAATATGGACGGCATTGTCTGGATGCGAAAAACCATTGTTTTAACAGCAGAACAAGCCAAAAAAGAGGCTGTTTTGTATTTGTCAAAAGTTGATGATGAAGATCAGACGTATGTGAACGGAGTCGAAGTAGGAACAAACAATCTTTGGGACAAACAGAGAGTTTACAAAATCCCTGCAAATGTGCTGAAAGAAGGAACAAACGTAATTTCAGTCAGAGTTACCGATTACAGCGGCGGTGGCGGAATTTACGGTGATCCGGCCGATTTAAAAATCGATTTTAAAGATGCAAGCCTGCCTTTGGAAGGCCTTTGGAAATTTAATGTGATAAAAGTAAAAATTGAAGTGTCACCAAACAGTTATCCGTCATTACTGTACAACGCCATGGTAAATCCGTTGGTTCCATACGCATTTCAGGGCGTTTTATGGTATCAGGGTGAAGCCAATGTCTCGAGAGCAAACGAATATAAAAAAGCATTCCCGCTCATGATTACAGACTGGAGAACAAAATGGAATCAGGGGAATTTCCCTTTCTATTTTGTACAATTATCCACTTTCGACGAGTTTGGAGGAAACAGTCAGAAAGGAAGCCGTTGGGCCGAACTTCGCGAAGCACAAACCGGAACGTTAAAACTACCCAACACCGGAATGGCCGTAACGACCGATATCGGAAATGCAAAAGACATTCACCCAACCAACAAACAGGATATTGGTTTGCGTCTGGCAGCAATCGCCATGAATAATGTGTATGGTAAAAAACAGGTTTTCAGCGGTCCGGTTTATCAATCTCACGAAATAAAAGGAAATCAAATTATTTTAAATTTTAACCATATCGGCAGCGGATTAGCAACTCCTGATAATACTGAATTAAAAGGTTTCGAAATCGCAGGTGCCGACAAAGTATTTCATCCGGCGAAAGCCATTATACAAAACAACAAAATAATCGTTTCCGCTAGCGACGTTCCAAATCCCGTTGCTGTTCATTACGGCTGGGCAGACGACGATACCGAAATCAATCTTTTTAATAAAGAAAAATTTCCGGCATCACCATTCAGAACGGATAATTGGGAAATGATAACAGCCAACGAGAAATATAAAGTCAGTAAATAGATATTTGGGCGTGACCACCTCCCGATAAGAGGGCAAACATACAGGGTGTACATGCGCCCTCTTATCGGGGTGCGGTCGGGCTATCCGCACTACTTCGGTAGTTAGCTCCTATCCCTCACGCGGACAAATGGAGAAAAATCGTTTTTTGTCCTTCAACGAAAAATATATCAAAAAGCAAAAAAAAAATACCAGCTTATGAATCTACCCATCATAAAAAAAACATTTTTCATTTTACTGCTCACTTCTTTCTGTATCAAAGCTACAGCCCAGTCCACTCATGTTTTGTGGTACAATCAGCCGGCTGAATTCTTCGAAGAAAGTCTGGTTCTTGGAAACGGAAAATTGGGAGCAACCGTTTTTGGAGGCGCCAATTCCGATAAAATCTATCTGAACGATGCGACACTTTGGTCCGGGGAACCTGTAAATGCAAATATGAATCCCGAAGCGTACAAAAATATTCCGGCGATTCGCGAAGCATTAAAAAATGAAAACTACAAACTGGCCGATGAACTGAACAAAAAAATTCAGGGTAAAAACTCCGAGTCCTTTGCGCCTTTGGGAACGTTGGAAATCAACAATTCCGAGAAAGGAAAAGCAGTCAATTACCATCGGGAACTGGATATTTCGAATGCCATATCAAAAGTAAGTTACGAAATGGCCGGCATCAAATATACACGCGAATATTTTGTCTCGGCTCCCGATCAGGTTATGGTGATCAAATTGACAAGCGATCAGAAAGGAGCTTTAAATTTTGACATTAATTTAAAGAGTTTACTGAAATCAACGGTTGAGGTCAGAAATAATATACTGGTCATGACTGGTTTTGCACCCATTCATGAAAACGAAGGATACACGCTTCTGCCCAAGTACAAAGACGTAAAAGAAAGAGGGATACGATTTACCACCTTAATCCAAATTAAAAAAACAGACGGAAAAATTACAAATTCCAGAGAAACTTTAAGCCTGAAAGAGGCAACCGAGGCTATTATTTACGTTTCTGTGGCCACGAGTTTTAATGGTTTTGACAAAAATCCGGCCACCGAAGGGGTAGATGACATTACCATTGCATTGCAAAACCTGAATAAAACCTTTGCAAAACCATTCGATAAAGTAAAAGAAAATCACATTGCGGATTATCAGAAATTCTATAACCGCGTAAATCTCGATTTAGGAAAAACAACCGCACCGGATCTTCCGACAGACGAGCGTTTATTGCGCTACGCTGACGGAAAAGAAGATAAAAACTTAGAAATCCTGTATTTTCAGTACGGGCGTTATCTGCTCATCAGCAGTTCAAGGACAATGGGTGTTCCGGCCAATTTGCAAGGCATCTGGAATCCCTATCTCAATCCGCCCTGGAGCAGTAACTATACAATGAATATCAATCTGGAGGAAAATTACTGGCTGGCCGAAAACACCAATCTTTCAGAAATGCATTTGCCGCTTTTGAGCTTTATAAAAAACCTGTCCGTAACCGGAAAAGTGACGGCAAAGACTTTTTATGGCGTAAACAAAGGCTGGGCATCGGCTCATAACTCGGATATCTGGGCAATGTCAAATCCGGTTGGGCAATTCGGAAAAGAAGATCCAAGCTGGGCGTGCTGGCCATTATCAGGAGCCTGGTTAAGTACACATATCTGGGAGCATTATGTTTTTACGCAGGACAAAGAATACCTGAAAAAAGAAGGCTATCCGATTATGAAAGGCGCCTCGGAATTTTTTCTGGAATGGATGATTACCGATAAAAACGGCAAATTAATTACATCGCCATCTACGTCTCCCGAGAATAAATATATCGCTCCTGATGGTTTTATCGGGGCAACGATGTACGGCGGGACAGCCGATCTGGCCATGATCCGGGAATGTTTTGATAAAACCATTAAAGCAGCGAAGGTTTTGAATACCGATTCCGATTTCAGGACAAAGCTGGAAGCAGCGCTTTCAAAAATGTATCCGTACCAGATTGGTAAAAAAGGAAACCTGCAGGAATGGTATTTCGACTGGAATGACGAAGACCCGAAACACCGTCACCAGTCCCAATTGTTCGGACTTTTTCCGGGCGATCATATTACGCCTTTAAAAACTCCTGATCTGGCAAATGCTGCCAAAGAAACGCTGGAAATAAAAGGCGATGAAACAACAGGCTGGTCAAAAGGCTGGCGTATTAACCTCTGGGCAAGACTTTGGGATGGCAATCGTGCGTACAAAATGTTCAGGGAATTATTGCGATACGTAGATCCGGACGGTAAAAAAACGAAAACACCCAGAAGAGGAGGAGGAACCTATCCGAATTTATTCGATGCACATCCGCCTTTTCAGATCGATGGTAATTTTGGAGGTGCCGCTGCCGTAGCAGAAATGCTGGTGCAATCGGACGAAAACGAAATCAGATTATTGCCGGCCTTACCCGATCCCTGGGAAAGCGGAAAAGTAAAAGGAATCTGTGCCCGTGGCGGATTCGAAATTGAAATGGAATGGGAGAATAAAATGCTGAAAAAAGTTTCAGTTTCTTCAAAAACAGGAGGGAAAACAACCCTGATCAACGGAGATAAAAAAGAAAATGTCGTCTTGAAAAAAGGAGATAGGAAAGAAATAAACTGGTAAAAGTTTCTTTTGAAAACGCATGTCAGGCTGAGCGAAGTCGAAGCCGCCGTTCAAAAATTAAACCGATAGCTACTACGTTTGAAAACGAATGTCACCCTGAGCGGAGTCGAAGGCCTGCTTATCGGGAAGGGCTTCGACTTCGCTCAGCCGGACAAAAAAAATTAAACCCGATAGGTTTTAAAAACCTGTCGGGTTTAAGAAATAAACCGATAGCTACTACGTTTGAAAACGAATGTCACCCTGAGCGGAGTCGAAGGCTTGCTTATTGGGAAGGGCTTCGACTTCGCTCAGCCGGACAAAAAAAATAAACCGAAAGCTACTACTTTTGAAAACGAATGTCACCCTGAGCGGAGTCGAAGGCTTGCTTATCGGGAAGGGCTTCGACTTCGCTCAGCCGGACAAAAAAAAATAAACCCGACAGGTTTTTAAAAACCTGTCGGGTTTAATCGTTACGGATGTTATTCTTTCGGAGAAGCTTCAGTTTCTTTTTCTTTATCGTTTTTCTTTTGACTTTCCTTAAAAGCCTCGTACCATTTTTCAATCGAAGGATAAACGTAAGCCGCTACTTTTTTAATCGGATTGTAAAAAACAGATTTATCAAGTGTTTCCTTTTTGGCGAACGTATTATCGAAGTTTATTTTTTCAAAAAGGGCAATTACAATACTCAGGATCAGGATGGTTCTCAGTACCCTGAAAAAACCGCCGCCTAATTTGTTCAGCCAGCCCAGCATTGCAAAATCAGCAATTCCGGTTAGGAATTTGGCCAGTAAATAGACCGCAATCACGACCAGTATAAAAGTCAGTATAAAAGCCGTAATCTGAATGTTAGTCGGATTCCAACTGACATGTTTTGCGATCAGGTCCTTCATGAAAGAAGAGAATTTTATCGCCAAATAAATGCCCAGCAGCAAAGAAACAAAAGAAGCGATTTCGACAAAAAGTCCGTTTTTAATGCCTTTGTACAAGCTAAAAGCTAAAAGGGCTCCTAAAATAATATCTAAAAAACTCATATTGCTGTTGTTTTACTGAGGCGCAAATATAAAAGAAATATCCAGTTTTTAAGGGGCAAAGGTTCAGAGATACAAAGGTTCAGAGGTTTGATTTTGTATGCCTTTTTATTTTAAAAGAATACACAAACAAAAAATAACGGGTGTTAATCCGTTAAACCGGCTGTATAATTGGTAATTTATTCAATACAATACCAGAAGCAGTTAATTCTAGGTCTTTGGATTGAAGTTGCTATCTTTGCACTAATAATTTTAGGGTTCAGATTGTTGATTTTAGATTTAAATAATCATTAAATCATTGCGCAATCTAGAATCTAAAATCTAAAATCACAAATAGAAATGTCAAGAGATACACAACTAAAAGAGCGCTGGGAAAAGCTCGTCGATATACTTTCAAATCAATTCTCACAAGGCGAAGACCTTGATTTGGATGCGATTATTTACTTAATCGGTGTTCAGGAATACGGTAAGGTACACCGTGAATACAAAAAAGACGAAAAATTAAACCTGATGCACATTGCCATCTGCAGATTATTGGAGCCATACGGATTTTACGAATTCGAATATTTCGATGAAGACGGCTGGCCACATTACAGGGTAAAAGAAGAATTACCGCCACTAAAAGCGGGTGAGCAATCGGTTTTAATGAAAGAAGCCATTGTAAATTATTTTTTAGAAAGAGAAGTTATTGAGTAAAATTTAGTCGCAGTATTCAGTCGCAGTTTACACCGTACAGTTACTGAATACTGCGACTGAATACTGAATACTGAACTTCCTGCTTAAAAAGAAAACAATCTTGAAATATTGATTTTACGAATCATGATGGAATAGATTTTTGGCTCAAGAAAGTGCAGGAAACAGAAAGCAACATAAGTCTGATAAAATAGTTATGAATAATATCATCGCTTGCAAAGGAAACTTTGAACTTTAGACTTTAAACTTGAAACAAATTATGTAAATTTGTATTCTCAATTATTGAATGAAAATGATAGATAAGATAAAAGACTATATTGGCGAGGCAGAAGCTTTTTCAACAGAAAATGCCGCAGAGCTGGAAGCATTCCGTATTAAATTCTTAGGAAAAAAAGGGGTTTTGAATGACTTTTTTGCCGAATTTAAAAACGTGCCAAATGATCAGAAGAAAGAATTCGGACAAGTTATAAATGCACTGAAAACAACTGCTGAAGATAAAGTAAAAGTAATTGTTGAAGCATTAGAAAGTAAAGAAGAATCTAAAGGGGTTTTTGGTGATTTAACACGTGCGGCAGAACCTGTAATTATCGGTTCACGCCACCCTATTTCGATCGTTAAAAATCAGATTATCGATATTTTCGCCAACATCGGATTCAATGTTTCCGAAGGACCGGAAATCGAAGACGACTGGCATAACTTTACCGCACTAAACTTACCGGAATATCATCCGGCACGTGATATGCAGGATACGTTTTTCATTCAGACCAATCCTGATGTGTTGTTGCGTACGCATACATCGTCTGTTCAGGTGCGTTATATGGAAAATCACAAACCGCCAATCCGTACCATTTCTCCGGGACGTGTTTTTCGTAACGAAGCGATTTCGTCACGTTCACACTGTATTTTCCATCAGGTAGAAGGATTGTACATTGATAAAGACGTTTCGTTTGCAGATTTGAAGCAGACGTTGCTTTATTTTACGAAAGAAATGTTCGGAAAATCAAAAATCCGTTTGCGTCCGTCTTATTTCCCGTTTACGGAACCTAGTGCTGAAATTGATATTTACTGGGGCCTGAAAACCGAAACCGATTATCGTATCACAAAAGGAACAGGCTGGCTTGAAATTGGAGGATGCGGAATGGTAGACCCTAATGTTCTTAAAAACTGCGACATCAATCCTGATGAATACAACGGTTTTGCGTTTGGAATGGGAGTAGAGCGTATTGCTATGTTACTGTATCAAATTGGTGATATCCGTATGTTTTACGAAAATGACGTTCGTTTTCTGGAGCAATTTAAATCGAATATATAATTTTAGATAGTAGATTGACAATTTAGATCTCAGATTACGCTGGCAAGCCCTGAAATGGTCAATCATTATTAATTACAATACATAAACCTTTGTTGAAGTTTAGACTTTGACAAAGGTTTTAAAGCTTTTAACAAAAATGAAAAAAGACATAACAATCCCGGAAGTAGAAAACGTTTTTCTGGCTGCCGTTCAGGAATGGAGCGACGATTTTATGGAGAAAGTATGGTATGCTTATCTTGTAAACGACAGCGATTTTAATTTAGATGGTGTAATGGTCGTTTCCAAAGCATTTGGAACAATAGAAGGGGAAATGAAAAAAACGTCTGTTTTACGTCATGCTTTTGTTGAAGTTCCTGCTGTTTCTGTAGTGAAAATCGAAATGATTGAAAAAAGCCTGCTGGTGTTAAACAACGAATTTATGGTGACTTTCTTTATCGGAAATACGTTATACGACAAGAAATTCATTTTCAAATCTAATTTAATCAGCGAGAACAATACGGAAGAAGTGCCGATTTTGTTTGTGGATGGGGTTATGGTGAAATAGAGAAAATAGAGTATAGAATAAAGAGTATAGAATAAAGAGTATAGAATAAAGAGTATAGAATAAAGAGTATAAAATTAAGAGTATAAAATTAAGAGTATAGAAAATAGAGTATAGAATAAAGATTCTTATCTCTGAACATAAAAAAAGAGTCAGGACTTATTAATTTCGTCTTGACTCTTTCTTCTTATATCTATTTTATAAAGTCTATTTTCTATACTCTATTTTCTCTATACCCTTTATTCTATATTCTTAAAAATTTAGTCCAAAGACTCAGTAAGTTTCTTGAAAACCGATTTAGCGTCTTTACCTTCATATAGAATGCTGTAAACGGCGTCGATAATTGGCGTTTTGGCACCGTAACCCTGATTTAGTTTGTAGGCACTTTTGGTGGCGTAGTACCCTTCGGCAACCATGCTCATCTCCATCATCGCACTTTTTACGGTGTATCCTTTTCCGATCATGTTTCCGAACATCCTGTTTCTTGAAAATACAGAGTATCCCGTAACCAATAAATCGCCTAAATAAGCGGAATCATTGATGTTACGTTTCATTTTATGTACTTTTCGGATGAATTTCTTCATTTCGCGAATTCCGTTACTCATCATCACCGACTGAAAATTATCTCCATAACCTAATCCATGCGCGATTCCGGCAGCAATAGCGTAAATGTTTTTAAGCATGGCAGCATATTCGGTACCGATAATGTCATCTGAAATTTTGGCTTTAATGTAATTTCCGGAAAGGGATTTCGCAACAATGCTGGCTTTGTCAGGATCGCCACAGGCAATGGTCAGGTAGGAAAGTCTTTCTAATGCCACTTCTTCTGCGTGGCAAGGACCCGTGATTACACCAATGTTATAATACGGAATGTCGTATTGAATATGGAAATGTTCCCCAACAATTAAACTGGTTTCCGGAACAATACCTTTAATAGCAGAGAAAATAATTTTATCGGCTAGAGACACTGTCAGGTTTTTGAGTTCTGCGTCCAGGAAAGCAGAAGGAATAGCAAAAATTACATAATCTGCATATGCAACAGCTTCATTGATATTATTGGTCAGTTTAAGTTTTTTGGTGTCAAATTCTACCGAACTTAAATAATTTGGATTGTGTTTGTATTTTTCAATGTGTTCTATGGCAGCATCGTTGCGCATGTACCACGCAATTTCGGAAAGATTTACACAAAGCATTTTTGCAATTGCCGTAGCCCAACTTCCTCCTCCAATTACTGCAAATTTTAAATTTTCGCTCATTATTTTAATAATTTAAAACAAAAGTACTTAATAATGTAGTAATAATACAAAATCTGATTTAAGAAATTTAAAAACACGCTGTAATTGCAATGGTTTTCAGGGACTTTAGAAGAATGTAAAAAATATTTTAACAAGTACACAATAATTTTGTGATCCCTGCGTTGTAAGTAATTATAAATTAGAATTTTAATGAGTTTAGCACAAATTGAGTTAGTTAGTTTTGTTTTAGTATTTTAAAAGGCGTTCCTAAATAAATTAAGAACGCCTTTTTTGATTTAAATATTCAAAACAAATTCCAATTTTTAAATTCCAAATTCCAATAGTACATGTGCCTTTGGAATTTAGAATTTAAAAAAATTGGAATTTTATTAATAACTCATTTCCACAATAGCTTTTACTTTGTCTAAAGTAACCAATTGTTTTTCTCCCAGACCTTTCCAGCCTCTTTCGTCAAAACGGTTTACAATGAAATCAGCGGTTTTATCGTAGTCGTTGGTGTATTGCGATAATTTGGTATCCATTCCCATAGTGTGGAAGAAAGCTACCGTTTGATTGATCGCTTCTTTTGCCACTTCGTCATCAGAACCGTTTAAGTTGAAAATACGTCTTCCGTATTGTGCTAGTTTTTCTTTTTTGGTGTCAAACATCACGTGGTACAAACTTGGACCTACAATCGCCAGGGTTCTGGCATGATCGATACCGTATAAAGCGGTTAATTCATGACCAATCATATGGGTGGCCCAATCGGAAGGAACTCCTTTTTGAATCAGTCCGTTTAACGCCATCGTACAGCTCCACATAAAGTTCGAGGCCAAAGCATAATCTGTTGGATTTTCTACGACTTTTGGACCAACTTCAATTAAAGTCTGTAAAATTCCTTCGGCAATCCTGTCCTGCAAATAACCTTCATGCGGATAGGTTAGGTATTGTTCCATAACGTGGGTGTAGGCATCTACAACACCGTTTTGAATTTGTCTTTTTGGCAAAGATTCAATAACCGTTGGATCACAAATAGAGAATTTTGGAAATAAAGCACTTCCGCCGGAAGCTAATTTTTCCTGAGTTGCTTTAATTGTTACGACATATCCGGAATTCATTTCGCTTCCCGTTGCTGGCAATGTCAAAATAGTTCCAAATGGTACTGCATTTTCTTTAATCAACAGACGTTTTTGTAAAATATCAATTGGGTTTCCGTTAAAATTAACGGCAGCCGAAATAAATTTCACACCATCAATAACAGAGCCACCGCCAACAGCCAGGATAAAGTCGATTTTTTCGGCTTTAATCACTTCGACAGCTTTCATCAGCGTTTCAAAATGTGGATTGGGTTCAATTCCTCCAAATTCCACGATTTCAAAACCTTTTAAGTTTTGGATTACCTGTTCGTGAATTCCGTTTTTAAAAATACTTCCACCGCCATAAGCCAATAATATTTTAGCATCTTTTGGAACTAAAGTCGAAAGTTTTTCAATTTGTCCTTTTCCGAAGATTAAATTCGTCGGATTATATAATTCAAAGTTTAGCATGTTTTTTTCTTTTTTTTATAGGTGCTAAGCTGCTAAGTCTCTAAGGTTCTAAGGTTTTCAAACAGATTTACCTTAGAACCTTAGAGAATTAGTAACTCAGAACCTTATTTATTTAATTGCTCCAGTAATTTCCCTGCTACCAATTTAGACGAAGCTGGATTTTGTCCTGTAATTAAAAGACCGTCTTCAACTGCATAAGGCTGCCAGTTTTCCCCTTTTGAGAATTTACCGCCATTTTGTGTTAGAGCATCTTCCAGTAAAAATGGAACCACTTTTGTTAAGCCAACCGCTTCTTCCTCTGTATTTGTAAATCCGGTTACTTTTTTACCTTTCACTAAATATTCGCCTTTTACTTTTACATTTTTCAAAACGGCAGGAGCATGACAAACAAATGCAACCGGTTTATTGTGCGTGTAAAAAGATTCGATTAAGGCAATTGAATTTTTATCTTCCACTAAATCCCAAAGTGGTCCGTGACCTCCCGGATAGAATACAGCGTCGTAATCTTTCTGGTTGATCGTCGAAAGTTTATGAGTGTTTTTTAGTTTTTCCTGTAATGTTTTATCAGCATCGAAACGTTTGGTGTCTTCTGTCGCAGAAGCCGGATCCGCGCTTTTAGGATCAATTGGCGGCTGACCTCCCAGTGGAGAGGCGATTGTAATTTCAATACCCTGATCTAATAATTCATAATAAGGTGCAGCAAATTCTTCTGACCAGAATCCTGTTTTTTCTCCTGTGTTGCCCAGTTTATCGTTACTGGTCACAACAAATAATACTTTTTTCATACCTTTTTTATTTGATTTTTGAGCGGTAGCAGAAAAGCTAACGGCTGTGAATGCTATAGTTACGAGTAATGCTATTTTTTTCATATTGTTTGATTTTTATACAAATTTACGGCAATAGTGATATCAGTAAAAATAAAATAAACTATGTTTGTTATAAATTTATTTATATCATGGTAAATCTAGAATGGTACAGAACCTTTAAGTCGGTTTATAAAAACGGCAATTTTTCTATTGCCGCCAAAGAATTGTTTATGAGTCAGCCCGCTGTAAGTCAGCAGATTTCAATGCTGGAAGCTCACGTGGGAAATAAATTATTTAATCGAAAGTCGAAAGGCGTAGAAGCTACCGAGTACGGTAAGTTACTCAATAATTTAATTATTGATGCGCTGGATCGTCTGGAAAATGTCGAAACCACTTTTAGGGCAAAAGCCCAGGATTCCGTTCGGTTGATTTCGGTTGGAGTTTCAAAAGATTTGTTCAATAGTGTGGGAAGTACCTTAATTTCAAAATTCGACTTTATAGATTTCACTTTTGGAGATAATGATGCGCTTTTCGCTCTGGTTGATGCTAAAAAACTGGATTTCGCAATCGTAACCAAGCAATTTGAAACCTTTGATACGATTTATGAAATTGTTGGAAAAATAAAGCTGGTCATGGTGGCACCGGTAAATTTAGATGCAGAAAAATTTCGTCAGATCTTAAAAACCGATAATTACACAGCCACGGAACAATGGCTTAATGAACAAAAGTGGTATTGCCATGACGCGAGAATTTCACATATAAAATTATTCTGGTTACATGCTTTTAATAAAAAAAGACCCTCAATGGTTCCTAATTATATTATTCCGTCTGAATCTGAAATGCTCGAAATGTTGTCCAGAAATTCGGGAGTTGCGATAACCTGGAATTGTAATGCGAGACGATACATTAAGGAAAATAAACTGCAGCTGTTATGGAATAGTTTCCATGTGCCGGAAGAATTTGTATATGTACTAGCGACTAAAAACAACAATGTAGATTCCTTTTTTGATAGTATTTCGAAAGAATTAAAATTATTTTTTGGTAACAGGTTGTAATTTGAATCATGGTTTTTAATTGAAGTGTTGTTATCTTTTAAAAAAGTATGAAAATTCTTCTTTTTGTTTTGAGTTTAGCGGTTAAATGGATAATTTTGACAAACCAACACTAAACTTAACAATCATGAAAAAGCTTACAACAATTTTAATGCTTACGCTGGTGTTTTTTATGACTAATTCCTGCAGTAAACATGACGACGAGGTGATAATAGATTGCCTGGCCGAATCAATTTATATTAAGTTACATAATTCTACCGATGCGGTTAATCCTAAACTCATGAATTATTCCGTTGAATATACGGGAACAGGAACTTTAAGCGCAGTAAAGTGGAACTTTGGGGATGGCAGCACCGGAACCGGTACAACTGTCGCCCATATATATGCCTCTCCAGGAACCTATGAGGCTAAAGCTGATGTTACAGTTAAGAAAAATGGTTCAGAATGTACTTCGAGCCCCAAGCGAACCGTGACGGTGGAGTAGGAAGCTAATTGAAAAGAAATATTCAGGAGAGTCAGTTTTATCGTTTATGCTTGTGCAATAAATAATGAAATTGACTCTCATTCGTTATATTTGTGAGATATGATTTTTTAAGTATGGAGAATTTTCAAAATATTCGTATTGCTGTTGATGCCATTGTTTTTGGATATAAAAACAACAATTTGTATGTGCTTTTGATCGAACAGAAATTTGGCTCAGCCGAAAAATATTGGGCTTTACCGGGAGGATTAGTAAAACCGGAAGAGTCTTTAAGCGACGCGGTCATAAGAGAATTGCATGAAGAAACCAATGTGCAGCTGACTTTCATGGAGCAGCTTTATACTTTCGGCGATGATATTAAGAGAGATTCCAGAAATCGTGTTATTTCGGTAGCCTATTATGCGCTGGTGGATGCTTCAAATCTGGAAATTAAGGCGGATACTGATGCCGAAAAAGTGCAGTGGTTTAAAATAGATGAAATTCCTTCTTTGGCTTTTGATCATAATTTAATAGTAAAAAGTGCAATCGCAAGACTAAAAGCAAAACTGACTTACGAACCTATTGGTTTCGATTTGCTGCCGGACGAATTCCTGTTTTCGGATCTTGAAAACCTGTATTGCACCATTCTGGAAAAAGAAATTGACCGGAGAAACTTCCGAAAAAAAATACTCAGTTACGGCTTTTTAGATCAGACGGAGCATTTTTCCCCGATAAAAATCGGTCGTCCGGCAAAACTTTTTAAATTTAATAAATTGAAATACAATGACTTATTAGAGAAAGGCTTTCATTTTGAAATAAAATTTGCTTAAACTACATGATAATGATTAAACCATTTCCATTCCATTCCGATTTAAGGGATTACTTTAAAAAGCAGGACAAAACCTGGTCCTGGTTTTCTGAGGAAAAGATCAAAGCAGAGCAGCAAGAAGCCTTTAAAACAGATTTATTAAAAAATTCCTATAGAATAGATCCCGATACAGAACCAAAAGTGTATGAAATCCTGAATGTTGCAAAAGATAAATTGGGAATCATAGTTCCGATCACGATCTATCAATCACAAAGCATGGATGAAAATAATGCAGGAGTTGTTTTTTTTGAAAACGAAGCACATATTATTTTATCAGGAACGATTTTAAAACTGCTTACCGAAGACGAATTGCTGGTCTTGTTCGGACATGAACTGTCTCATATTGTATTATTTAGTCTGGAAAATGGTGATTTTGAAATTACCAACAGAATTATCAATACCATTGCCAGCGACAGCAACAGCGAATTGTTTTATTATGAAACCGCAAGATTGTACCAGCTTTATACTGAATTGTTTTGTGATTTGGGCGCTTTGAAAGTGAGCGGAAGTCTGGAAACCACGATCCAGACTTTGGTAAAATTAAATACCGGTTTAGAAAAAGTTTCGGCAGAAAGTTATCTTAAACAAGCTAACGAAATTCTGGAACGAATAGAAAAAGGATCGAATGGAGAAACGCACCCGGAGAATTTTATTCGGGCAAAAGCTTTGGAAATTTTCGAAAAAGACAATTCCGGTTACTATTCGAAAACAGAAAAAATTATTTCGGGAAAAACCGATTTGCATCAACTGAACTTATTTAATAAAAAACTGGTTTTTGATACTACAAAAGAGTTAATCTCCATTATTCTTAAACCAAAATGGACACAATCTGAATATTGCCATGCACTTTACAAACAATATTTTACGAATTCAGCAATAAAAACCGACGCTTTTATTGATGCTGTTTTCAAACTGAAGATAGAAAACAGCAGGAAAAACTTAAAGGAATATTACGCTTATGTAATGCTTGATTTTGCCTTATGTGATCCTGATTTGAAAGAAGCATTTATCGGGCATATTTTGGATATTGGGGAGCAATTAAGCCTGCAGGAAGAAATGAAAACGATTCTGAAAAAGGAATTGAACCTTACGGAGAAAAACTATAAATCATTCGCTGAAAACTGCACGAAGACTTTAAATACTATTTTAGAATCAGACCAGGAAAACACTTATTAAGATGATTACACCCATTAAGGAATCCGCTTTTTATCAATTTATCACCGAAAATTTCCAGCGGGGAACTTTTGCCAACGATGATATTATTGCGATAATACTACCTTTGCTGAAAACGGTCGCCACTATTCATAATCAGGGAAAAGTCGCATCACTGCAGGACATTTCGACTATTTATATCGAAAATCAGCATTTTCATATTACGGACAATGCGTTCGACATAAAAGATAATTCGAAAGCAATTGCGGCGTTTTTTAAAAGTAAAAGTAAAGCGTTTGAAATTTCGGGCGAACATTTTACAACCACCGAAATCGGGGAAGGCGTAAAAAGAGAGTATGGAGATAAAAGTGTTTCTGAAGAGGATGCTGAGCATTTAAATAAACCTGCTTACATAATAGATTACAGCTGTTTTGAATTTGAATTCGGCCATCACGATCCGGTAACCGATATTTTTGTACTGGGAATGATCCTGGCGAGTATCGCATTGCAATTTGATTTTACGGATATCGAAGACGTGAAGCGTTTTGTAGAATATCGCAGGAAAATGTATTTCCTGAACAGCAAAATAAATCCTGCGATTGCCAATATTATTTTGGGAATGACAGAACTGAATCGCGAGAATCGCTGGAAAGATTTAAATGAAATAGTCGAAAAACTGCAAAATTACCGGGATTATAATCCGGAAACTGAGTATGATTTATCAAGTTTAATTGATGCGAAAGTTCAGAATAAAAACCAATTCATTCACGAAAAACTCCGGAACCGATTATTTGATAATAGTAAGCGAAACCGTCTTTTATACTTTCAGCCGAATTTAAAATTCCTGAACCTGACCGTTTCTTCAGTTCCGCAGGCATTGAATTATGAAAATATAAATCCGGATGCTATTTTTTACTGGAATGCGGAGATTTCAAAGAAAATCAGCAATACCAGTACGATTTCACTCAACAAATATTTAGAATTTCAGGACAATACCTATATCGTGCCCACGCTCGATAAAATTCGTTTAGAAGCGAATAAGGACATTAACGAATACGGCTTTAGCCAGTTAAAACTCGTTTTGTGCAACCTGAACTGGTTTAATACCAAAGAAGAAAGTACAGAAAAAATAGTTTCGCCTTTGCTTCTGGCATCCGTTACGCTGACGAAGAAAAAAGGGGTGAAAGATGATTATTCCTTAGAATTTCTCGATTCTGAAGTGGAAATAAATCCTGTTTTGTCCAATATGCTAAAAGATTTATATGACATTCGATTACCGGAACGCATTCAGCTTTCGGAAACCAAAATCGAAGAAGTCTATGAATTATTGCGCATACAAGTGGAGAAAAACAGTTCAGGAATTGTTTTGGATTATATCGCTAAACCCAAAATAAAACTGATTCATTCACAGGCCAGGCAAATCCTGACACAGTTTAATAAACGTTCCAAAAAGAAGGAAGCCATTCAGGATCAAAAAAATCTGAGTTACTCTTACAAGCCCGAAAATTTTCAGCCGTATGGTCTGGAATTGTTTCGAAATTATGTTTTTACGCAGGCTTCCTCTTTAGAATACCTCATCAACAGCGATATAAAACAGAACCCGCATTTTTTCAATGAAACCAAAACCATAGAAAGAGAATTTTACCAGCTTGATGAAGGTGACGTAAATCCTTTCCGTTGGGAATTTGATACCTGCAATTTAATCCTGGGCAATTTTAATTATAAAAAAATGTCTTTGGTTCGCGATTACAATCAGGTTGTTGAAAATAATGTCGAAAGTAATGTTTTCGGGAGTTTGTTCAATTCACTGGCACAAAAAGAGTTTAAAAATGAACTGAAATCCGGCAATAGTTTTACCAAAACGTTTAATGTTGTCGCGAGCGATCCTACGCAAAACAACGCCGTAAAATATTCCGAATCGGGCGAAAGTTATATTATACAAGGGCCACCGGGAACAGGAAAGTCACAAACCATTGCCAATTTAATTGCCAATTATGTGGCAAATGATAAAAAGGTTTTGTTTGTCTGTGAGAAGCGCGCTGCCTTAGACGTCGTTTTTTACCGCCTTAAAAATCAGGGACTGGATGATTTATGCTGTTTAATTCACGATTCACAGGCCGATAAAAAAGAATTTATTCTGGACCTGAAACAGACTTTTAACGATTTTACGGCATCTAAAAATAATTTTCAGGCGGTAGCAAACAATAGAGATAAGTTAGTTCAGAAGATTGATGCTGAAATCCATAAGGTCGCGATTTTTCATGATTTTATGAATGCCCGCATCGATGATGAAACGGACCTGACGATCAAATCACTTTTTGATGTTTTGGTTTCTAATCCGCATAAAGCTTTACTGGATAATCTGAATATGCTGGATGATAACGCCGGACTTCAGGACTGGACCAAACATCACGAATTATTCGAAAAATTATTTGCCATAAATCAGGAAACCAACCAGTCGGAGTTCTTTTCTGTGCATCCGTTCCGTTTTTTAAGGATGGATGCCTTTCGAAAATACAAACATATCTCTGATTTAAGGAAAGATCTTGAAAACAGCCAGGAGATACTGGAAAACATTTCAGAACGACTGGATTTTGTTTCCATTTCGCCAAAAGTCGATACGTTTTTTGAGATTCATAAATTGCTGCGCAAGGCGATAGCGACTTTCATCTATTTCGATAATAATGTATCTGAATTATTAGAGCCGGACAGCGCCCTTTTCAGATTGCTTGAAAAGGATGTTCAGACGTTAGAGAAACTGAGATCCGATATTGAAAAATCGGCCCAGCAGTATCCGTACTGGACCAGGGCGATATCAGAAACGGATGCGAAAACGGCTCTGGAAATCATCAGAAAAAACGAAAACAGCTTTTTTAATTTCATCAATTCCGATTATAAAAAAACACGAAGCGAAATTCTTGCCGTTTACGACATCAATAAACACACAATAAAACCAGGTTTAGTTGTTGTTTTGGAAAATTACCTGGCTCAATTTGAGCAGGAAGAAAAATTCAATACTTTAAAAAGTGATTTCGAAAGCAAATACAGGCTCGGTGATTTATTCGAATTAAAATATCATACCGAAACAATTAAAAAAGAATTAGACGGGACCATTTTAGATTTTGCTAAAAACCTGAATTCGGCGGAACGAAAAGAGGTTACTGAAATTAAAAACCTCTTCTTAAAACTAAGTTCTTCTTTATGTGACAGTATTGAAAATTACGAAAATTTAAGTTTATCCGCGATAGAAAATTCAATCGCAGCGATCAATACAAAGAAAATGTATTTTGATTTGTACGCTTCTTTCTTTGAAGAAATTCAGGATGTAAATCCATCGGTAATCCAATTGTTAAAATCGAAGAAAATCCCGCTTGAAGATTTGCAGGTTACTTTGGCGGAAAGATCTTTGGAGAAATATTATGCGATTCATTATACGCATAAAAAATTCAACATGGATTTGCTGCATACCTCCATTGAAAAAGTAAAAAAAATGTATGCCGATTTATTAGAATTAAACGGAAAATACATCATTGCAAAACAAGTCAGCAATCTGAAAGAGTTGATTTTAACTTCTGAAATGTCCGTTTCGGGAATGACAGCAGCAGAAAAAGAAAGCAAAAGATCGATTACCGAAGGCAGAAAAATTCTGGAAAATGAATTCAGCAAAAGTATCCGGTTTAAATCGATTCGTGAATTGGCTTCTGCAGATTCCGGACAGATTGTTCGTGAAATAAAACCCGTTTGGCTGATGAGTCCGCTAAGCGTTTCAGACACTTTACCGGTTGATGAAAACTATTTTGACGTAGTAATTTTTGATGAAGCGAGTCAGATTACCCTCGAAGAAGGACTTATGCCGATTTACAGAGCTAAACAAACCATAATTGTGGGCGACGAAA
Source organism: Flavobacterium cupreum (assembly GCF_003996965.1). Classification (GTDB taxonomy): domain Bacteria; phylum Bacteroidota; class Bacteroidia; order Flavobacteriales; family Flavobacteriaceae; genus Flavobacterium; species Flavobacterium cupreum. The sequence continues at coordinate 182,388 of NZ_QWDM01000008.1, forward strand.
TGCAAATGCCGCCGAGTAATTTCTTTGGAAGCGCATCCGGAAACCAGGACGATTTATGGAACGACGCAGCGGCAGATGAAGATGATTATTTCTCTCTGGATGCCGATAGTTTCCTGACGCAGGGCGCCCGTAAATTCCCCTCAATTATGCTGGGCTGGCATTACCGAAGCAAACACGAAGCCTTAATTGGTTTCTCGAATGCTTCCTTTTATGACAGTAAATTGCTGACGATTCCGGATTTAAAAGATCACAGCAAAGTGGGTGAAGCGATCATTGTTGACGATGTAAAAGAGGCAAAAAACAATCTTGATCATTTGTTCTCTAAACCAATATCCTATCATTACATTCATAAAGGTGTTTATAATGCGCGTTCTAATAGCATGGAGGCACAATACATAGCCAATATGGTACGTGAACTTTTAATACAAAACAAAGGGCAAAGTGTCGGAATCGTAGCGTTCTCAATGGAACAGCAAAATGAAATCGAAACCGCAATAGAAAATATTTGCATCGAAGATAAAGTTTTTGAAAACCTGATTGAAGAAGAATACAAGCGAATTGAAAACAACCAATTTGTTGGTCTTTTTGTGAAAAACCTCGAAAATGTGCAAGGAGACGAGCGTGACATTATTATTATGAGTACGTGTTACGGATACAATCCGCAAGGAAAAATGCTGATGAATTTTGGGCCAATCAATAAACGTGGCGGTGAGAAACGACTGAATGTAATTTTCTCAAGGGCCAAGAGAAGTATGTGTGTGGTGAGTTCCATAAAATATACAGATATTAAAAATGAATACAACGAAGGGGCAAATTATTTCAGGAAATACCTTCAGTATGCGGAGTTGATCAGTCTGGGACAATTAGAAGCCGCAAACAACGTTTTGAATGCGATTAACAGTAAAAATAAAGTCGAAACATCAAGTTTAATAGCAGATCAAATTCAGGAAGAAATTGAGAAAATCGGCTATTTTGCCACAAAAAATATTGGGCAAAGTAAATTTAAATGCCACTTAGGGTTCAAGAAAGCTGTCGACGACGAAGAATTTGTGCTCGGAATTATGATCGACGATGATTTACATTATGCCAATGATGATATTTTAGAACAATATCTTTTAAGGCCTCAGATTCTGATTGCAAATGGCTGGACGGTATGTCAAATTTATTCGAAAGACTGGATCGAAAACAAACCAAGAGTTTTAAAAATGATTGCTGCAGCATTAAAAAATGAATCGTTTTTTGATGATGTTGTAATCGAAGAAAATCATATCGAAATTGAAGATGTTAGTCCGGATAATACTGCTGATGGGAAATCTGACGGGAATCGTAATTTCGAAAGATACCTTAACACCTCAAACGGAAGTAATAAATTTTGGGAAATTACTGCTGACGGAAAAAATATAATTGTTCAGTACGGACGGGTAGGAACCAAAGGACAAAAAATGGTAAAAGCCTTTGACAGTGAAGAGCAAGCCTTGAAAGAAAAGCGAAAATTAATTGCTCAGAAGGTAGCCAAAGAATACTTTAAAGAATAAAAAAAATAAAAGTTTGCGTAATTTTTACACAAAATAATTGTTTCATAAAATATTAAATGTATATTTGCGTATAATTAACGCAAATCAAAGAATTATGATACTTAACCTGGACCCCAATTTTAAACCATTTACTGGTCAGAAAGAAATAGAATTTAAAAATTTCACCTTTTCAGGAGGAGAGCCACACATCAAAATTAATCCTGATTTTGATACTAAGGAGGCCGTAACAATCACACACCGTTTAAATTCATTCAATGATTTAGGATTGTTGTGCCTGACTGTTGATGCTTTAAGACGAATGGATGTGAAAATTATTAGCCTTTTCATTCCGTATTTTCCGGCGGCACGTCAGGACAGGGTAATGATCAAAGGCGAGCCTTTATCTGTAAAAGTTTATGCTGATATCATAAATACCATGCAGCTGGAAAAAGTTTTTGTTTTTGACGCGCACTCTGAAGTTACACCGGCATTAGTCAACAATTGCGAAGTGATTCCGAATCATACTTTTATTCAGACCGTTATAAAAACGATTGGCAACGAGGTAAAATTAATTTCTCCGGATGGAGGAGCCCTGAAAAAAATCTACAAAGTTTCTGAATTTTTAGGAGGTGTTGATGTTGTGGAATGCAGCAAAAGCCGCGATGTAAAAACCGGAAAACTATCTGGTTTTAAAGTCTACGAGGACGATTTGCAAGGCATCGATTGCCTGATCGTAGACGATATTTGTGACGGAGGAGGAACATTTGTTGGTTTAGCACAAGAATTAAAAAACAAAAATGCAGGAAAATTATATCTGGCAGTAAGTCACGGAATTTTCAACAAAGGTTTCGAAGTTTTAGATTGCTTCGAAAAAATATTCACAACCAATTCTTTTAAAGATTTTGACGATGAAAAAGTAGAGGTTGTAAAATTGAAATTATGAATAAAAATTATAGAGTCGAAATAGCCAATAAAACCTTAGAAATTATCAAAAATGGTTTTTATGAACATAATGGAAAAAAGATTGATATAGAAAAAGAGATCAGAGAATCCATAGAAAATACCATTACAATTGTGCCAGATGATTGGGATGCAATCCTGAAAACTCCAATTGAGAATAATTTTGACACAGAAATTGTTACGAAAAATTGTTCTACAATTGAAGCACTACTTCAGGAGAAAAAGGGCAAAATTGGCGTCTTAAATTTTGCTTCGGCAAAAAATCCCGGAGGTGGATTTTTGGGAGGCGCTTCCGCTCAGGAAGAAAGTCTTGCCCGGTCTTCAAATCTGTATGCAACACAAATCAAAGACAAAAAGATGTATGATTTTAATAAAAATAAATCTTCATTTTTATATTCAGATCACATGATTTATAGTCCCAATGTTTTGTTTTGGAACGACGACAGCGGAAATTATCTTGAAAAAGCGTTAGTTGCAGACATAATCACATCGCCGGCACCAAACAAAGGCGCTATGTTACAACATGACAGAAAAGAAGAAATCGCTGAAATAGAAGAGGTTTTCAGAAAAAGAATGGATGAAGTATTGGCAATCGCTTCAAAGCAAAAAATAGAGTCGCTGATTTTGGGAGCCTGGGGATGCGGTGTTTTTAGAAATGAGCCAAAAGATGTAGCCTATTTATTCAAAGAAATTATTTCAGAAAAATATACAGGTGCTTTTAAAAGAATAGTTTTTGCAGTATTGGACACTTCTGAGAAAAAATCAAATTTCAGGCATTTCGATGATGCTTTTAAAAATTAGAAAATGAAATATGGTATACAAAATATAGCTCCTGAAAGTAAATTTTTATTTTTCTGGGGACACCAGCCCAACAAAGATGGAAGTATTTCTAAAACCTGTTTCAGTCAATGGTGGTTAAGTTCTTTTGTAGTTGACAATATAACGTATAAAACAGCCGAACACTGGATGATGGCAAAGAAAGCGGAATTGTTTGATGATAAAGCAATCTTCGAGAAAATAATCCAGGCAAATTCTCCGGCCGAAGCTAAAAAACTAGGACGGGAAGTTAAAAACTATGTAGATGCCGTTTGGCTGGAAAACAGATATGAGATTGTCATACAAGGGAATTTTTACAAGTTCAGTCAGAATGCATCTTTAAAAGAGTTTCTTATCCAAACCAACGAAAGAATTCTGGTCGAAGCCAGCCCCGTTGATCCCATTTGGGGAATCGGAATGGCGGCTGATCATAAAGATGCTCCTAATCCCGAAAAATGGAAGGGATTAAATCTTTTAGGCTTTGCTTTGATGGAAGTTAGGGATGAATTGAAATAATTAATTATGGAAACGACAAAATTATATCGTCCGGTAGGATTGAAAGAAATGGAACTAATTGCGGAGACCGATTACAAATTATTTCCTCCAAGATTAGATTGGCAACCTATTTTTTATCCGGTAACAAATCAGGAATATGCTGAACAAATTGCTTTAGAATGGAATACCGTTGATGAGTTTTCCGGGTTTATTGGAATTGTTACAGCTTTTGAAGTTAAAAATGCCTTTTTAGAAAAATATGAAGTTCAAAATGTTGGAGACAGAAATCATAATGAACTCTGGATTCCTTCTGAAGATTTAGCCGAGTTTAATGCCAATATAGTGAATGGAATACAAGTCGTTAATGTTTATTTTACAGATCGTTCTTTTATATCTGAAAATAGCGAACTAAGAGATAAGCTAAATAGATTTAAAAAATGATTTTACAACTTGTAAAAGCCGATATAACAGAAATTTGTGTAGATGCAATTGTAAATGCGGCTAATACTTCTTTGTTAGGCGGTGGTGGGGTTGACGGTGCTATTCACAGAAAAGGCGGTAAAGCCATATTAGATGATTGTATAGCGATTAGAAATAAGCAGGGAGGTTGTAAAGTTGGACAAGCAGTCATCACAACAGCAGGCAATCTGCCTGCAAAGTATGTTATTCATACTGTTGGTCCGGTTTGGAATGGCGATAAAGAAGAAAAAAATAATTTGCTTAAAGCTTGCTATCAAAATAGTTTAGAACTGGCGGTACAAAACAACATTAAAACCATTGCTTTTCCGGGCATTAGCACAGGAATTTATAGGTTTCCAAAAGATAGGGCAGCTGAAATTGCCATAAAATCAGTTAGAGACTTCTATAAAATTTCAGAGATAGATAAAGTAATATTTGTCTGTTTTGATGAAGAGAGTTACGAAATTTATACTGGTTTATTAGAAAGAGAGCTACTTTAAAAACTAAAATAATGAATGAAAAAACAGCAAAAAGCGTAAGCAAGTTCCTGAGTCTTGTACTTCGGCATTCACCAGAAACCATTAGTTTAAAACTAGACAAAAACGGCTGGGCAGATGTAGAAGAATTGATTGAAAAATGTTCTAAAAACGGAAATTCATTAAATCCATTAACCGCAGAACTTTTAGAGTATGTTGTAGAAAACAATGATAAAAAACGTTTCGCTTTTAATGAAGATAAAACCAAAATAAGAGCCAGTCAGGGACATTCGATTTCAGTGGAATTAAATTTGGCAGAAGCAGAACCTTCGGAATTTTTATTTCACGGAACGGTTGGAAAATTTATGGACAACATTCAGAAAGAAGGTTTGAAAAAAATGAGCCGTCAGCATGTTCATCTTTCAAAAGATAGAGAAACGGCAATAAAGGTTGGAAGTAGAAGAGGAGTTCCTCAGATTCTAACCATAAGAAGCGGTGCAATGCATCGGGACGGATTTAAATTTTATTTATCTGAAAATGATGTTTGGTTAACTGATGAAGTTCCTGCGAAATATATTGAATTTAAATCTTAATGAAAGGATTGATGAGTAATAAAATAGAATCAGGACTATTCGGATTAGCTATTGGTGATGCCTTAGGCGTTCCTGTAGAGTTTTATTCGAGGTTTTCCCTAAAAGAAAATCCTGTTTCTGACATGATTGGTTATGGAACCCATTATCAGCCTTTAGGAACCTGGAGCGATGATAGTTCTTTAGCTTTTTGTTTAGCCGAGAGTTTATGTAATGGTTTTGATTTGTTTGATATAGCCAGAAATTTTGTAAAATGGTATAGTACAGGATTATGGACACCACATGGAAAAGTTTTTGATATTGGAATTGCGACAAGAAATGCAATTCATAATATTGGAAAAGGGCATCAACCTGAATTTTGTGGAGGCTTTGAAGAAAAAGACAATGGAAATGGATCTTTGATGCGAATCCTTCCATTAGTATTTTATCTTAAAGCTGAAGCAGATATTGAAGTAATTTATGAAAAGGTTAAAGCAGTTTCATCAATTACCCATGCTCATTTTCGTTCCGTATTTTCTTGTTTTATCTATGTTGTCTATTGCTTGGAGATTCTCAAAAATAAAGATAAATTCGAAGCTTATGCTGAAATGCAAAATACGCTTTCAAAATTTCTGGAAGATAAAAAATATAATCCTATTGAAGTTCAACTGTTTGATAGAGTGTTAAGGAATGATATCTCAAAATACCCGGAAGTAAATATTCATTCGTCGGGATATGTGCTTGATAGTTTACAAGCTAGTTTGTGGTGTTTTTTAAATTCAGATTCTTATAAAGAAACAGTTTTAAAAGCGGTGAATTTGGGAGAGGATACAGATACTACTGCCGCGATTGCAGGAGGCTTAGCAGGAATTTATTACGGAATGGAAAGAATTCCAAAAAAATGGATTGAAAATTTGGTTCGAACCAACGATATAAAAGATTTGGCAGAAAGATTATCAAAAAATATAAATTTAAACCTATGAACCCACTATTATTAACAGACGGTTACAAAGTAGACCACAGAAGACAATACCCAACAGGAACAACACTAGTATATTCTAACTGGACACCGAGAAAATCAAGAATTGAAGGTGTTGACGAAGTGGTGTTTTTCGGATTGCAATATTTTATCAAAAAGTATATTATTCAGGATTTTGAATTGCATTTTTTCAAACAGCCCAAAGAAGAAGTGGTGAAAAAATACGCCCGACGAATCAATAATTACCTGGGCGAAAATCTCGTAGGAACAAAACATATTGAAGATTTACATGACTTAGGTTATATTCCTATGGTTTTTAAAGCATTACCGGAAGGTACCAGTGTGCCGATTCGCGTTCCAATGTTTACCATGTTCAATACACTTCCGGAGTTTTTCTGGCTGACCAATTATTTTGAAACCTTACTTTCTGCTGTAGTCTGGCTTCCTTGTAATTCTGCTACAATCGCAAAAGAGTACCGAAAAGTACTGGATAAATATGGCGAAGAAACCTCTTCAGTTCCGGAATTTGTAGACTGGCAGGCACATGATTTCTCTATGAGAGGTATGGGCGGAATCGAAGCTTCGGTAACATCTTCTGCCGGGCATTTATTGAGTTTTACAGGATCGGATACCATTCCGGCAATTGATTTTCTGGAAGAATATTACAACGCCAATTCAGATGTTGAATTAGTCGCGGGTTCCGTAGCGGCTACGGAGCATTCGGTTATGTGTATGGGAACAACAGAAGGAGAATATGAAACTTTCAAAAGACTGATTTCTGAAGTTTATCCAAAAGGAATTGTTTCAATCGTTTCGGATACCTGGGATTTGTGGAAAGTCCTGACGGATTATCTGCCCCGACTCAAAGATGAAATAGTTTCAAGAGAAGGCAAAGTTGTCATTCGCCCTGACAGTGGTGATCCGGTAGATATTATCTGCGGAAACCCAAATGGTAAAACAGAGCAGGAGAAGAAAGGTGTAATTGAGCTGCTTTGGGATGTTTTTGGAGGAACAGTTAATGCAAAAGGATACAAAGAGCTTGTGCCTCAAATTGGCGCCATTTACGGCGACAGTATTACGGTTCCGAGAGCTACTCAAATCTGTGAAAGATTAAAGTTAAAAGGTTTTGCATCAACGAATGTTGTGCTGGGAATAGGTTCGTTTACGTATCAGTATAATACAAGGGATACTTTTGGTTTTGCAATGAAAGCAACGTATGGTGAAGTAAACGGAGAAGGCAGAGCTATCTTCAAAGATCCGATTACAGATGACGGAACTAAAAAATCGGCGAAAGGATTAATGAAAATTGATTTAGTTGACGGAGTTTATCAGTTAACAGACAATGTTTCGTGGGAAGAGGAGCAAAAAGGAGAACTTAAAGAGGTTTTCAGGGATGGGAAACTTTTGGTTGATCAGTCATTAAGTGATATCAGATCACGAGTTAAGAGTCCAGTAAGTGTGACACTATAAATAAAAAAAGCCTGAATTTAAAAAATTCAGGCTTTTTTTATTTAAGGCAATATTTTGTTTTAAATTCTTCAGCTTGTTTTGATTTAAGCCCAATCAAATCAATCCCATCTCGATAGTCGATTCTTTTTTCTTTTATCAATTTTCCGATGAATAATTCAAAAAGGATAAATGATCGGTACTCTTCATTAATAAAGTTTAGGTGTTCTCTTTTATAAGGAATTTTTTCACTGGTAATAATGTGAATTAAAGTTTCCTGTAATTTATCAAGATGGCGTTCTGAATTTAATTGAAAGTATTTTTCAACTTTGAATCCATTATGAGTAAATGATATTAAATTTTCAACACCATTTGCATACGTTGGCCCATATCTGTAATTTTTTGTTTTTTCTCCACAGAAAGAATTTCCGTAAATGACCAAATTTTCTAAAACTGAATATTTGTATTCAGTTTTATTTATCATTAAGAAATCTTCTTCAAATGAAAGTGTTCCGTCAAAATGTCCATTAAGATTTTCAAATTCCGTTATTCTTATAAAATAACTGCTAAAATTTAATAGAAAGATAAGAAATGATGGATAATAAGCCCATTGAGGAAATCTGTAATCGTAATAATTCTCAATGAATAAAAAAGGTGATGAATATAGCACTAATGCTCCAAGCGAGTACCAGCAAAGTTTTTCTGATCGCGTTAAATTAAGACCTTTTTGTTTTTGCGGAATATAAATCGAAGCAGAAAAAGGCATTTACTTTTTATAAAAATTATTGTGATCGATATATTCCCAGACTTTTGGCGGCAATAACGGTTGTATATTTTTACCTTCCTTAATGCTGTTTCGGATAAAGGTTGAAGAAATCTCTACAATTGGAGCATCAATAATATGAACCTTTGGATGTGATTTTAATTCAATATTTTCGGCTTCTTCTGAAATGCGGGGATAAACATAGATTTCATAATGGTCTAAAATCACTTCGTAATTTTTCCACTTATGAAGCGTTTTAAGGTTGTCTTCTCCCATAATCAGTGAAAAGTCATGGGTTGGATATTTTTCCTGTAAATGAACCAGCGTATTTACCGTATAATTGGGCTGTGGTAGCTTAAACTCAATATCAGAAGGTTTAATTTTTAAATAATCTTCTGTTGCCAGAAAAACCATTTGCAGGCGCTGGTGATCGTCTAATAGCGTTGCCTTCTTCTTCAACGGATTGTGAGGCGTGACAACCATCCAAACCTGATCTAAGTCGGCAAACTCAGCCATATGATTGGCAATGATCAGATGACCGACGTGAATGGGGTTATACGTTCCGAAATAAAGACCTATTTTCATAGTTGTTTGGTTTCACAGAGATGCACGGAGTTTTTCACAGAGATTCACAAAGTAATTTATTTTTTTTTGTGTGATTTTGTGTTTTTTCCTTTGTGTGGCTTTGTGTTATAATTTAAGCATTCACAAAAGCTTTCACCAATTGATAAGCTTCTTCTTTTGCCGTATCTAAATCGTAGTTTTTTATAATCGTATCAAATTGTGGTGCGGTTGCTAATTCAACGGAAGCTTTTGCAATTCGCATGTTGATTTTGTCATCACTTTCTGTAGAACGTTCTTTTAATCGGCGTTTCAGTTCGTCTACACTTGGAGGTTTTACAAAAACTGCTAAAGTCTGCTCCGGAAATTTGTGTTTGATACGCAATCCGCCGGCCACATCAATGTCAAAAATTACATTTTTACCTAAAGCCCAGATACGCTCGATTTCTGATTTTAAAGTACCGTAAAAGTTATCGCGGTATACTTCTTCCCATTCCAGGAAATCTTCGGCTTTAATGTGTTTTTTGAATTCTTCCAGCGAAATAAAATAATAATCTTTTCCGTGTTCTTCTTCTCCGCGCGGGTCGCGGGAAGCTGCTGAGATCGAAAATTCTAAATTTAAATCTTCTTTCCCCAGTAAATGTCTTACTATAGTTGTTTTTCCCGATCCCGAAGGTGCCGAAAAGACAATTAATTTTCCTTTGTTCATTAATTTATGCTTTAGGCTTTAGGCAGTACGCTTTAAGCTCTCTTACTTTATGTTTTTTGCTTATAGCCTACAGCTTAAAGCTTAATGCCTTTACAGGACATTCAAAACCTGTTCCTTAATTTTCTCCAATTCATCTTTCATCATTACCACCAGTTTCTGCATTTGGGCGTGATTCGATTTAGAACCCATGGTATTGATCTCTCGACCCATTTCCTGTGTTATAAAACCTAATTTACGACCATTGGCTTCCGTGCCTTTAATTGTTTCTAAAAAGTAATCCAAATGATTCGTCAGACGTACTTTTTCTTCTGTAATATCTAATTTTTCCAGATAATAGATCAATTCCTGCTCAAAACGGTTTTCATCCACATTTACTTTCAATTCAGAAATAGCAGTTTGTAGACGATCTTTGATAGCCTGGACGCGTTCGGGATCAAGTGCCAGGGCATCAGTCATGTATTGGCGGATATTTCCGATTCTCAGATTGAATTCTTTTTCCAGTGATTCGCCTTCGTCTCTTCTGAAGTTTAAGATGTTCTGAAGCGCCTCTTCGATAATAACCTGAATTTGTTCCCAGTCATTTTCATCAATTTCGTCACGCTCCGTTTTTAAGGTGTCCGGCATACGAATGGCCATCTTCATTAATTCCGTTTCGTCTGCATCAGGATACACTTCCTGTAGCTGGGCGATATAGTTTTTTACAACAGGAACATTTACTTTAGTCGAAGTTTGTTCAGCAGTGCTTTCAATATAAATCGCAAAATCAATTTTTCCTCTTTCGAGTTTTGTGGAGATAAAAGTTCGTAAACCTAATTCCATTTCACGATAAAGCGACGGCATTCTTACGTTTAAATCTAAACCTTTACTATTTAAGGATTTTACTTCGACGGTAATTTTTTTTGTAGGCAATTGCAAAGAAGCTTTGCCAAACCCTGTCATAGATTGTATCATATAATTGAGTATAAAGGCGCAAAGATAAATAAAAGTTTGCAGTCTTGGGTTTTAAATCACTAATCAGTTGTGTACTGAGTGACTTAAAATTTTTTCACCACGAATTACACGAATTAACATGAATTTAATTTGTCTGAATTAATGGTCTTTTTTGCCATAGATTAAAATGCTTATATGGATTTTTACAATCTGTAGCATCTTTTAATCTGCGGCGTTGTTAAGTTAAACCAATAATTTGTGGTAATTCGTGAAATTCGTGGCGAACATTCCTAGCTCAAAGCTTTCATGACCTGCAATGTCACAGGCTGTGTGTTGCCAATGTAAATCTGATTATCAATAATAAAAACCGGACGGCTTAAAAAAGTATAATGTTCTAAAATGTACTTCTTATAATCTTCTTCCGTCAAAGACTTGTTTTTCAGGTCCATTGATTTGTACAGCTGCGCTTTTTTGCTGAACAAAGCTTCATAGCTCCCCGAAAGCTTATACATTTCTTCTAGTTCTGCTTCGGTTATCGGGTTTTGTTTAATGTCGTGAAAAACCAGATTATTGTCTTTCGGTAAACTTTTAATAATTTTTCGGCAGGTATCGCAGGAAGCGAGGTAGTATATTTTGTTCATGATTTCTGAATTGATTTGACTACAAAGAAAATCCATTTGGAATACAAAATTGCTTAATTTTATAAAAAAAATACAATTATGAGTTCAGTTTTTAAAGTGCAAAAAACGATTAGGGAAATTCTTTTGAAAGTTTTGGAAGGTCATTCGTTAGAACAATTGAATAAAATTCCGGAAGGATTTAAAAATAATCTGATTTGGAACGTGGCGCATTGCATATCGTCGCAGCAGGTTTTAGTGTATAAACTGTCAGGTTTGCCAACACTGGTTTCAGATGAATTTATCGATAAATATAAAAAAGGAACAAAGCCGGAAGGTGATGTTTCACAGGCTGAAGCTGATGAAATTAAAGCATTGCTTTTTGCAACTTTCGAGCAGACTGAAAAAGATTATACGAATAACGTTTTTACCAATTACACTCCTTACACGACGAGCATGGGCTTTGATCTTACGAATGTTCAGGATGCTTTGGATTTTGTTAATTACCATGAAGGCATTCATACCGGAATTATTATGGGTCTCAGAAAGTTTATCTAAATAAAAAATCCCGCACCAGCGGGATTTTTTATTAATTCATTATGACTTCAATGGTAACTTTCATGGCTCCGGCACCCTTGCTTTTGGTGATTTCCATAAAAGCCCTTTTGGAAAGGTCTATTTCACGGGTTTTTACAAATGGTCCGCGATCGGTAATTTTTACGATTACGAATTTGCCGTTGGCTTCATTGGTGACTTTTACCCTTGTTCCAAACGGGAGCTTTTTATGTGCTGCAGTGTATTTGCTATTATTGAACCTGCTTCCGTCAGCTGTTTTCTTTCCGTTAAAACGGTCTGCATAGTAGGAGGCATGCGCCGTTTTTTTGTATAATTTTAATTTTAAACCTTTATCGGTAAATATAGAATCGGTTGGAATGGCTAGTAAGTCAGGTCTTGCAGTTTTTACAGTGTCCTGTGTAATTTTAGGTTGTTCTGTTGTTGGCTTTGTCTGGCTTATAACATAAGTAAAGCAACTTAAAAATGTGATGGTAAGTGTGGTAAGTATAATGTGTTTTTTACTTCTCATAGGTTTATTTTTTTTCAGACTTGGGGAGTTTGTACAAATAATATGCCGAGATAAAAAAAGCCCTATTTTCCTAGGGCTTTAATTGGTTTTTAGAACCATAGATTCCATGGAATTCTACTTAAAATAAGTAATAATCCTAATCCGTAATAAATAGCAAAAGTTTTGAATTTAGCCTCGCTATTGATTAATTTTTTATGTTTTGACCATCCGATAGTAATCAGTATGATCGCTATAATATTAATTAACGGGTGTTCTAATGAAGTTAATCTTAATTCAGCGTTAGACATTTGTCCAAATGCCGCTTTTCCAAGAGGAGATACAAAGTAAAGAATCAGACCTATCAATAATTGTGTATGGGTTCCAATTAAGGCAAACAATGCTATTTTTCGGTCTTTGGCTGTAAATTCTTTTTTAGAAGTAAATCCAATGATGGCATTTACAACTGCAATTAATAAAAGTAGTAAGGCTAAATATGCCCATCCGGAATGGAATTTTTGTAAAAAAGAGTACATAAGGTTGTTTTTTTATTAAAACAAATATAACAAAAAAGGCCATAAAAAAACGGCATTGGACTAAAAGTCAATGCCGTTTTTGGTATTTATTCAGATTCTAAATATTAGAAATCGTAACGTAAACTAAAGTTCCAAGTTCTTCCGAAACCAAAGAATACCTGGTTGTTTGTAGCAACACCTCTGTAAACTTGTCCAGAAGATGCGTAAGTTGGTCCTGATGTACCAGAAACGAAATCATCTGCAAATGTGTTAGTTCTTGATTCTGCAATGTAAACCTCATTTAATAAGTTGTTCACATTTAATCTGAAGTTAACAGATTTGTCTTTATTCTGACCTACTAACATTTTATAGGAGAAACCTGCATCTACCAAACCATAAGAAGGTAATTCTAATGCTCCCTTGTTGTTTTGAGAGGTAAAGTTAGTTGGGTTAATTCCAGCATATAACTTATCATTAAAGTTGTAGTTAGCATCAACAGTTACTCTTGTTAAAACTTCGTAAGAAGCTCCTAAAGAAGCTGTCATTTGAGCAGCATCACCAACTTTTACTTTGTCCATGTAGATAGTAGTTCCCTGGAATCCCGGAACCGGAGTGTTATCTGCCTGGTAGTAAGCATTAACAGTTGCATTTCCTTTGTATTCCCAGATTCCGTAAGAGAACATAGCGTTAACTCTTAATTTTTCTGTGATGTTAGAATTTGCTTCTAATTCAAATCCTGAGTGTACCTCGTTAAGACCTACGAATTCTGTATAAGTAGTATTTGCAGGAATTGTTGGAGAAGTTGGAAGTGCGTTACCTTTTAAGTATCTGTCATCCCAATTCGTATTGTAAACGTTTACAGTAGCATTGAAGAATCTGGAACGGAAACCGTATCCTGCTTCAAAACCTGTAATTTTTTCGTTAGTTAAGTTAGGATTTATTGTAGATTTATTATTAGGATAAACAGAGTTGAAAAATGGTTGTTTACTGTAATAACCTGCATTTACATACACATTGTTTTTTTCATTAATGTTGTAGTTAGCTCCTCCTTTTACGTTACCACCTGTAATGTTTTTGTAAGGTGTAGAAGTTAATGGGTTTGTAGGTAAGTAAACAAAAGTATCTTCTCTTTTGAAACCTTGTTGAGAAACCGCACCTTGTACAAATGCCGTTAAATTATCTTTAGAGTACTCTAATTGAGTAAACGCGCCATACCATTTTACTTTTCCAGTACTGTTAAATGAAATTTTGTCGTAATTTTTTTTGTCAAAAACATTCCACTGAACATCTGTAGGGTATGCTGATGTTATATGGTTTCCTCCTGGTAAAGAACTAGCCTGTGATACGTCGTAGAATTCACCTCCACCTAATAAATCGTTTACTACTGTAAAGTGGTATCCTGTGTAAGTTCTTGCATCCAGACCGAAATCTAACGTTAGGGTTTCAGTCAGTTTTTTGTTTAAATTAACTACAGCACCAAACCAGTCATGTGAATTGATTGATGAAGTTTGAGAAATACCGGAAGTACCAGTACTTGCTCCCGCAGGTGCATTTGATCCGCTTGAGAATGTATTTTGATAAACACCACCAACTTTAGCTCTTGTTTGTAATCCAGTAAAACCGTTAATTAAAACAGGTTGCCCTGAGTTATAAGCGACAATTTTATCGTAGTCAATTAATCCGTCTGCTGTTCTGAAAGCAACTAAATCACTATATGACTTTCCTCTGATTCCTCCGGCAGCACTTGCTCCGGCTCCACGCCCCATAGAAGCATAAAGTACAGAAGATAATTTAGTTGTTTCGTTGATTTTATAATCCCAGTTGAAAGAGGCTACAGGTTTATGGTAATAGTTTTTTCTAATGTTATAAGCCTCACCATTCAAATATCCAGCATCTGGATTGTATCTTGTATTTGGGTCTTGAACACTACCATATTTTTGGTAAGTTGCAATCGTAGAAACTGTAGATCTTTGATTGTGCCATTGCGGCGCACCAGTTACAGTTAACTGAAAGTTATGTTTGTCATTTTTACTAGCATATCCTAAAGCAATATAATAATTACTTCCTTCAAAATCAGTTCCGTTAATATATCCGTCACCCATAGTTTGAGATAATAAAACAGATGCAGATAGACCGTTATCTAATTTCCCAGTATTGTAAGATCCTTGTATTTTGAAATATCTTCCGTTACCAAAACCAGAAGAAACTGATCCGCCTTCTTTTAAATCAGAAGATTTAGTAACAATGTTAATAGTACCTCCAACAGAAGGAGTAGAAAGTTTGGAAGCTCCTAAACCTCTCTGAACCTGCATTGCAGAAGTAACATCAGATAAACCAGCCCAGTTACTCCAGTAAACAGAACCGTTTTCCATATCGTTAACCGGCATACCGTTGATCATAACTGCGATGTTGTTTTGGGTAAAACCACGAATGTTAATTCTGGAATCTCCAAATCCACCACCTGATTTAGTAACATATACAGAAGGAGTGTTTCTTAAGATTTCAGGAAATTCCTGAGTTCCTAATTTTTGCTGAATTTCTGCAGCTCTTATCGTTGATACTGCTACAGGAGTTTTTCTGTCTTTTGCAATATCCACTAAAGTACTTTTTACAACAATCTCGCTTAATTCGTTTGAGTTAGCAGACAAAACAATTTCGCCTAAGTTTGTTGTTCCACCGTTTGAAACTGAAAATTTTAAAGTTTTGGAATCGTATCCTAAATAGGTAATAACCAATTCTCCAGTACTAGTTTTAGCATCGATTGTAAATTTACCATCGAAATCTGTTGAAGTTCCAGTTGGCGAACCTTTAACAGCTACGTTTGCACCAGGTAAAGTTGCACCTGAGGCATCGGTAATAGTACCGGTAACTTTTCCTTGAGAAAATACGGTTGAAACTACCATGAACAATAGTCCAGTTAGTAACCAATTTTTCATTGTCTTCATTTGTTTATTTAGTTTATTGTTTTTGGCAAAATTATAACATTTAATTCAGTTAATGTTATCAAAATGTTAAGAAAAACTAGTTTTGCTTAATTCATTGCGCATTAAAATGGTTTTTCATTTTTATCATAAATAAAATAATGATTTTTTGAATTTAGAGGGCTGTTTTTTGTTAAAAACATAATAATATCAATAGCAGTGTAGTCTTAAACGCTCAATTGAGTCCGTTCAGTCTCCGTTTATTAAGGTTTTACATGAAAAAACGCCTTAATTCGTGTTAAATTAAGACGTTTCAGTATGTTGTGGAAAAATTAAATTATTTATTTTTCAAAAAATGATTCAGTAAAAATGAAGTTGAGCTATCGTGATTTTTCACTGTTTTAGTGTTTATTTCTTCCAGAATAGAATTGGCCAGTTGCTTTCCTAATTCGACTCCCCATTGGTCAAAACTGAAAATATTCCAGATAATTCCCTGAACAAAAATCTTGTGTTCGTATAAGGCAATTAAGGAGCCTAAACTTTTTGGAGTCAGTTTTTGAATCAGAATCGTATTAGTCGGTTTGTTTCCGTTGAAAACTTTAAAAGGAAGTAAATATGCGGCCTGCTCTGCAGCAAGACCCTGCTTGTCAAATTCGGACTGAACCTGTGCGGCAGTTTTTCCATGCAGTAAAGCTTCCGTTTGCGCAAAAAAGTTGGACATCAATTTATCGTGGTGATCTTCATTTCCGTACAAAGGTTTTACAAATCCGATAAAATCTGTCGGGATCAGTTTTGTTCCCTGGTGGATCAGCTGGAAAAAAGCATGTTGGGAATTGGTTCCAGGTTCTCCCCAGATAATGGTTCCTGTTTGGTAGTTTACCGGTTTTCCGTCACGGCCAACACTTTTTCCGTTGCTTTCCATAAAGGCCTGTTGCAGGTAAGGCGCTAATTTTTGTAAATATTGCGTGTAGGGAATCAAGGCTTCGCTTTCCGCTCCAAAGAAATTATTATACCAAACACTTAGTAAGGCTAAAATCACCGGAATGTTTTCGTCAAACTCTGTCGATTTGAAATGTTCGTCCATTTCATTGGCTCCTTTTAATAATTCATTATAATTATCAAAACCAACAGCCAGTGCAATGCTCAAACCAACGGCACTCCATAACGAAAATCTTCCTCCAACCCAATCCCACATTGGGAAAACGTTGTCGGGATTAATTCCGAATTCGGTTACTTTCTGAATATTGGTCGAAACAGCAACAAAGTGTTTTGCAATATCTTCCTGAGTTGCCGATTTTAAAAACCATTCTTTAATAGTTTCAGAATTGGTTAAAGTTTCCTGTGTGGTAAAGGTTTTGGAAACAATGACAAAAAGGGTTGTTTCAGGATCTAATTTTTTGATGATTTCATTTACGTGATCTCCGTCAACATTAGAAACGAAATGTGTAGTTAAATGATTTTTGTAGAACTGTAAGGCTTCAACTGCCATAACCGGACCCAGGTCAGATCCTCCAATACCAATATTTACGATATCGGTAAATGATTTTCCGGTGAAACCTTTTCTTTGTCCTGAAATTACTTCCTGGGTGAATTTTTTGATTTTGTTTTTTACTTCGTAAACTTCCGGAATCACATTTTCTCCGTCAACTTTAATGTTTGCTGATTCCGGCGCACGCAAAGCGGTATGTAGAACGGCTCTGTTCTCGGTTTTGTTAATGATTTCTCCGTTGAAATAGTCCGAAATTGCATTTTTTAATCCAATTGTATTGGCCAATTCCAATAAAAGGGAAATAGTCTCCTGACTAATATTGTTTTTAGAATAGTCTACTAAAAAGTCATTCCATTGTAAATTGAATTTTTCAACACGCTCATTATCCTGTTGAAATAATTCCTGTATCGTAGTTTCGTGAATTGCGTTATAGTGATTTTGCAGATTTTTCCACGCTTCAGTCCCGGTTGGGTTTGTTGTGTTTAAAGCCATTTTGTTGTTTAATTATAAAAGTGGTTATAACGCAAAAATACTGAAATTAGTTTTAATAGGGTATTGCTTCACGATTATATAACAAATAGTTGCGAAAACGTTTTTGTGGTTTATAAGGCTGGAAAGCTGTAGTTTTATTGTAATTTTTTCCAGACAACTTCAGCAGTAACTGATTTTCCGCCTTGTGTGGTATTCGTAACAACATATTTTAATTCGTTGCTGTTGTTTGTAAAAGACCTTTTTTGTTCCTCATTTTCCCAATTCGGAAATGAGGCTGTTTTTATTTTAAAAATAATCGTTTTGTTAGCCTCATCAATTTCAAATTTACCAAAATGTGAATTGCTTCCCTGTACAATCAAAGCGTTTTCTTCGGGGGTACATTTGTTTTTGTCTCCTGATATTATTTTGGGTCTTTCATTTTTATAAATCTGAATAGCGTAATTTCCTTTTTCATCAAAAAATAATATTCCTCTGGGGTCTGTTCCGTATGGAAAAGTCTTTTTGCCATCCTGATTTATATTTTCAACAGATACCAATGTCCACGAGCCCAAAATTTCTGAGTATATTTCTTTTTTATTTTTTTGCGAAAGGGCAGAATTTGTAACGAGCAATATAAGTAGTACTGTTTGTAGTTTTTTCATTTTTGAAGATTTAATAGTTTACTTTAATGATTTCTCCATTTATGGTTGTTTCGATACTTTTTAAGTAAGCAGCTACTAAATCACTGACAGGGATATCTGAAACTTTTCCCGGACTTATTGCATTTATTCGAATGCCTCGTTCCAGTTCCAGTGAAGTTGCCAATACAAAGCTGTTTATTCCTCCATTTACAATTGCTTTGCTGATATTGTTTTTTACCGGTTTATCAGCCATTTTTCCTGATGTCAATGTGAATGATCCGTTGTCGTTTAAATATTTTTGCCCGATTAAAACCAGATTAACTTGTCCTAAAAGTTTATTTTTAATGCCAATGTTTAATTTTTCTTCGTCAAGTGAAAGTAAATCTCCTGTATAACAATCACCCGCGACGCAAATGCAGGCATCGATGTCTTTAATTTCTTTGAATATTTTTTCAATAGAATCGCTATCAGATACATCGATTCTAAAATCACCACTATTTCTTCCGGCGGAAATAATTTCGTGATTTTTTGTAAATGCCGGTTTTAGAATCTGGCCGATTTCGCCATTTGCCCCAATTAAAAGTATTTTCATTTTATGATTTTTAATTTGTTATATGAGACAAAATTAGCCGGTTAACCTTCATTGAAAATTGTACTTTTCGGCAGTAAAATTGTATTTTAGCAGGATGAACGATAAAAATTTATATCTTCCTTTTGAAGTAGATTTTAAAGAATTCGAACAGTTTCCGAAAATAGAACGGAAAAACAATTTCTTTGAATTGATCTATGTGGTTGATGGAACGGGAATCCAGATTATTAACAATAATAAATTTCAATACCAAAAAGGAAATCTTTTTCTCGTTACGCCGCAAGATGTTCATTCGTTTGAAATTCTGACTCCGACGAAATTCTTTTTTCTTCGTTTTAACGAATATTATATTAAAACAAATTCTCAGAATGGACAGGCAGAAACTGTTTTGCGTATGGAATATATTCTGCAAAATGCAAGTCATCGCCCGGGTTGTATCCTGAAAAATAAAATCGACAAACCATTAATCGCATTGCTTATTGAAAGTATAATAAGCGAACAGCTCAATCAGCAAATTTACCATCAGAAGATAACAGAGCAAATCGTAAATACAATTATTACTGTTGTTGCCAGGAATATTGCTTTGAAATTACCAAAGAATATTAAGGAAAGTACAGGCGAAATGGTTCTGGAGATATTGCATTATATTCAGGAGAATATTTTTAATCCAAAAGAATTAAAGTCAGATAGAATAAGTGTGCATTTTAATATATCACTCCATTATTTGGGGAAATATTTTAAGAAACAAACAGGTGAAACGCTGCAGGAATATATCGCGAATTACAAATTAAGATTAATCGAGGCCAGACTTCTGAATAGTGATATGCGTATTAATGAAATTGCAGACGAACTCCATTTTTCAGATGAAAGTCATTTGAATAAGGTTTTCAGAAAACATAAAGGCATGAATCCTTCCGAGTTCAGGAAAAAGTTTTGCAAATAGCAGGATGTCGAATTTTTCGTTGAATAAAATTTTTATAAATTCCCTATACTGTCAAGTTCTCTTTTCAAAGGTTCAATTTGATTTAAGAAACGCGTTCTGTCATTTCCTCCTAAAGATTCCCCGATTGGCAGATTAAGTCTGAGGGCGTCTACCTGAACTCCGTTTTTCCAGAAACGGTAACAAACATGCGGGCCTGATGCCAATCCGGTACTTCCCACCAATCCTATTTTCTGTCCTTGTGTAACACGTTGGCCGCGTCGCACTAAAATCCTGGACATGTGTAAATATTGAGTAGAATAGGTTCCGTTGTGTTTTACCTTTACAAAATTTCCGTTTCCTGCAGTGTATCCGGTCGCTTCTACAACTCCTGATGCGGTTGTTGAAATTGGCGTTCCGGTAGGAGCAGCATAATCCGTTCCTTTATGTGCTTTCCAGGTATGCTGTACAGGATGAAATCGGTTCATCGTAAAACGGGAAGTGATTCGGCTGAATTTGATCGGTGTTTTTAAGAAAAAGTTTTTCAGCGTTCTTCCCTGATCATCGTAATATTCTATTTTTCCGGAAAGAGAGTCTTTTTCAAACGGGAAAGCATAGATGATTTTGCCTTTATATTCAAAAAATGCCGCTTCAAGATCTTCCACTCCGTCATACACTTTATTGTTTATAAATCGTTCCGTGAAAATTAGTCCGTAACGGTCTCCTTTTTTAAGTTTAAAAAAGTCAATAGACCAGGAAAATACTTTGGTGATTCTGTTGGCAAGTGCGGTTTCCACGCTTTCGTTTCCTAACGTTTCAGATAATGAACTTTTTAGAACGCCGCCAATAATTTTGCGTTTAAAGGTAACCGGTTTTACTTTTTTGTAAGCGCTGGCAATACTATCCCTAAAGTCGACTACATAATACGTTAAGGCGTCGGGCTGGTAAATAAAAACCTCAAGTTTGTTGGTTTTATTTTTTGACCGGAGTAAAGTATACGGTTTGTTGTAGCGAATAGATCTGACATCAAAAGAATCTTTAACCTGTTCTACAATGTCATACACCTTTTTGTCGCCAATATTCTGACTTTGAAAGATGGATCCAAAAGAATCTCCTTTTTGTATAGTGTCCTGTAAAACATTAAAATCTGCGTAATTAAAACCAAATTCTACTTTTTTAGTTTTTGGCTTGGTAATTTTGGTTTCGACTTTTTCTTCTGTTTTTTTACATGAAAATATTGAAAACAATATTATAATAATTACAACTGCTTTTTTCAAACTCTTAAATTTTTACTGAGAAATTAAACGGTGGTTTCGTTTCCCCAATTGGACAATTCTTCTTCGGTCCACAATTTAGGAAAAAAGATGCGTCTTTGGTATTTTGGATGCATATATTTTTGCCAGTCACTTCCTCCGGTGGCTTCACCATTTCCTTTTCCGCTTTCTAGGATGTATTTTCTTGCAGTATTAAGGTGTTGCATCACCCAGGTAATATTTACAGTATGGTCATAATGACGCATTGCATTGGTTAATTCTTCGTTCAGTTGGTCTTTTTCAGGCAGCTGAGTAAATTTCTGCCAAATATTTTTTGTCTTGAATGTACTGATCTGACGTAAAAACTGCTCTTTATATTTGTTTTCGAACTCCTGAAGTAAGTATGATTTTTTTCCGGTGTGATAATCTTTGCCTGCAGCCTGCCAGTACAAATGTTCGAAACTGGTTTCTAACGGTGTATTTTCGTCAAAGTCGGCTTTGTATCTGAGGTCTGTCAGATTAATGACATCTGTAGAAGCAAATTCAATCAGTCGGTATTGTGCGCTCTGAAAACCACTGGCCGGAGTAAGGGTATTTCTGAATTTCATGTATTGGTCGACTTCCATTCCGTTTTCCATAATACTGAATGAATTGGTAAGCATGTCGAAATAACGCGTAATTCGGGATAATCTTTCACTGAAGAAATCCACCTGGATATTTTCGGTATCGGCAATCTGATCAATTTCCCAAAGAATCATTTTAAAAATCAATTCATTCACCTGATGGTACATGATAAATACCATTTCGTCAGGAAGTGTCGTCCGTTGAATTTGCAGATTTAAAAGAGCATCCGTCTGAATATAATCCCAATAGGTAATTGGTTTCGACCAAAGTAAGCCTTCAAGCTGCACATCAGTTTTTTGATTTATGGCTTGAAATTTAAGGTCAATTTCTTTTAAGATTGATTCAGATTTATCTGTGGTGTTCATTATTTTTTTACTTTAAATGGATTTTTTAATCCTTTGTATTCGTCAAGATCTGCTTTTAGGGACCCTACGGCAAGATCTGCTTTTATTCGAACCGGAACTTTGTTGTCGTCATCTGAGATCCAGAGTGTTACGCTTTCCTTTTCTTTAAAGACTCTTCCGGTCTGTACCAGTGGCTTAAACATCATGGTAGAAACGGTTCCAAATTTAGTTGTAATATCCTGACGACCTACATATTTTAACTTAAATTTTGTGATTTCATCATCAAAAAACATGTCTATCGTAATCGCTTCGCCCGATTTAAGTTTGTCAATATTCGGATGGTTTCTTAAATAATAA
Source organism: Flavobacterium cupreum (assembly GCF_003996965.1). Lineage (GTDB taxonomy): Bacteria > Bacteroidota > Bacteroidia > Flavobacteriales > Flavobacteriaceae > Flavobacterium > Flavobacterium cupreum. The sequence continues at coordinate 204,865 of NZ_QWDM01000008.1, forward strand.
AAAGAAGAAATAATATCCTGTACATTATTAGACGTAACAATTGTTTTTTCAGATTTACGTTTGTAGTCTTTTACTAAAACCCTGTTTTCATTCTGATTAAAAATACCTTCCTGATTCTTGGTATAACCGCCTTCGTTAATTTTTCTAATGTAACGATAGGGGCTTCCGTTTTCTTTGTCGAAGTAGCTTTCGTACAGATCTTCAACTTTAAAGAAAAATTTTGACATACCAGTGGTATAGCCTTTTCCGACTGCGTGAAACACTTTTTTATTGTTTATTGTAGCATCTTTTACCTCCAGTGTGGCATACCCGGCATTTACAATTCCGTAATGAATTCGAAATTTAAAATACTCGCCTACATCGAATGCATCTTCTTTAAATGAATCAAAACCAAGGGTCGTGAGGATTATAAGGAGTAGGACAATTTTTTTCATAGGACAATTTTGACAGTTATATATATAAAGATAATGACAAATTTTATTCCAAAAGTTACTAAAACAAAAAAACTCAGTCAAAAAATGACTGAGTTTTTATGCTATTAACTAACCAAAAAACTATAAATTATGAAATTTATATCAATTCGGAAGGAAACCACCCCTTCCTGATTTGCGAGTGCAAAGATAGATACAAAGTTCAGAAAATAAATAGCAAAAAGTGAGTTTAACATATCATTTGCATAAAAAGCATAGTTTTACAGAGAATTTTTCTACATAATGTAAAAATAATGCGTTTTTATAGCGTTCCTCTCAATTCCTGTTCTCGCTCAATGGACTCAAAAAGCGCTTTAAAGTTCCCTGCACCGAACCCTTTTGCCCCCATTCTTTGAATAATTTCGAAGAATAATGTCGGTCTGTCCTGAACCGGCTTTGTAAATATTTGTAATAAATAACCATCTTCGTCGGCATCGACCATGATCGCTAATTTTTCAATTTCGTTTAAATCTTCTTTCATCACGTCCATGTGAACACCTAATCTTTCAGGAATTGCCTGGTAATAGGTGTGAGGCGGAGCGGATAAAAATTCGACACCTCTCGATTTTAAATCTGAAACGGTTTTGATAATATCATCGGTTGCAATGGCAATATGCTGAATTCCGGGCCCTCCGTAAAAATCCAGATATTCTTCAATTTGTGATTTTTTCTTGCCTTCGGCCGGTTCATTGATTGGAAATTTGATTCTTCCGTTACCGTTAGACATTACCTTACTCATCAAAGCCGAATATTCGGTGTTGATTTGTTTGTCATCAAATGAAAGGAAATTGACAAACCCCATAACTTCTTCGTAAAATTTTACCCAGGTGTTCATTTCATTCCAGCCTACATTTCCTACCATGTGATCAATGTATTTTAATCCTGTTGGCTCCGGATTGTAATCTGATTTCCATTCTTTGTAACCCGGTAAGAATACACCGTTGTAGTTTTTTCTTTCTACAAAAATATGAACTGTTTCTCCGTAGGTGTAAATTCCCGAACGAACAACTTCTCCAAATTCATCTGATTCTACAGTTGGCTCCATAAAAGAACGGGCACCGCGTTTGATGGTTTCTTCGTAAGCGCTTCTCGCATCTTCAACCCAAAGAGCTGCTACTTTTACACCGTCTCCGTGTTTTTTAAGATGCTCGTGAATTGGTGAATCCTGCGTTAATGGCGTAGTCAGCACAATTCTGATTTTGTCCTGTTTCAATACATAGGAAGCTTTGTCTCTTACCCCGGTTTCTAAACCTGCATAGGCTAATGACTGATATCCGAAAGCGGTCTTGTAATAATGTGCCGATTGTTTTGCATTTCCCACATAGAATTCTACATAATCTGTTCCTAATAATGGAAGGAAATCCTGTGCTCCTTCGAAGATTTTTTCTAATCCGTATTCTACTGATTTTACTTCTTTCATAATAATTAGATAATTTGACAATGAGAAAATGAGATAATTTTGAAATGTTTTAATTGGATCAATTTTGTAATTGACACATTTTCTAATTTTCTAATTCCTCACCTTAGATGTTGATATTATTTTATTTAAAATTTTTAAAATTTCTGATAGTTCATTTAATAAATCTTTACAATCGGGATAGCTTTTATGAGCATCGCATAGAAACAGCCAATATTCTGTTTCGTCTGCTTCTTTAATTGCAATTTTTAATTTATGTATGAAATCTGCTTTACTTTCTGCATTTTGCGATTCTTTTGAATTTGCTCCGATTGATGTTCCGCTTTTTAATAATTGATTTGCAATTACAAACTTTTTTTGTTCTTGTAAATCGCTTGTGTAATCAATGATATTTAATGCAAAGTTGAAAGTTTTTATTAAAAGAGCGTTGTCTTTGTATTGTTCGTTGAAAGTCATGTTTTAATTTGATAATTAGAAAATGTGTTAATGAGATAATTTATTATACCATCAAAGATAATAATTTGTAATATAAGGACTACTTTTTAACCTCGTTATAAATTGTCTAATTATCTCATTAACACATTTTCTAATTGATAAATTATCTAATTATCAAATTGCCACATTGACTAATTCCTTACTCCGTCCAGGATTTATAGTATTGACCGTCATCTAATCCCATAGCTTCTTCCGTAACCATCAGTGGTCTGAAAGTATCTACCATCACGGCCAATTCCTGGGTTTCTTTATGACCAATACTGCGTTCCATGGCACCGGGTGCGGGACCATGCGGAATTCCTTTTGGATGTAAAGTAATATGTCCCTGCTCTATATTGTTACGGCTCATAAAATCCCCGTCAACATAATAAAGGACTTCGTCTGAATCAATGTTGCTATGGTTATAAGGTGCCGGAATCGCTTTCGGATGATAATCGTAAAGGCGCGGGCAGAACGAACAAACGACAAAAGTTGCCGTTTCGAAAGTCTGGTGTACCGGTGGCGGCTGATGCACGCGTCCGGTGATAGGCTCGAAATTGTGAATCGAGAATCCGTATGGGAAATTGTAGCCGTCCCAGCCAACAACATCAAAGGGATGTGTCGCGTAAACTACTTCGTGAATCATTCCTTCCTTTTTGATTTTAATTAAAAAATCACCTTTTTCATCGTGCGTTTCCAGTTCGTTTGGCAGAATAAAGTCGCGCTCGCAAAACGGAGAATGCTCTAAATGCTGACCTGACTGGTTTTTGTACCGTTTTGGCGTGTAAAAAGGAGAATACGATTCGACGTAAAAGAGTCTGTTTTCTGCTGTTTCAAATTCGATCTGGTAGATAATTCCTCTGGGAATAATCAGGTAATCACCATATTCAAAAGGAATGTTGCCCAGCATGGTACGTAATTTTCCTTTTCCTTTATGAATGAAAAGCATTTCGTCGGCATCGGCATTTTTGTAGAAATAATTTCTAAGCGATTCCTTAGGCGCGGCCAAACCAATAATACAGTCTTTGTTGACCATCATTGCTTTGCGGCTGTCTAAAAAGTCATTCTCCGGTTTTAGTTCAAAACCTTTGAATAATAATGATTTTATATTTTTTCCGATTGCGATTTTAGGCTCAACCGAATAGGAGTTTATAATTTCCTTAACCTGCGTAGGTCTGTGAACATGATAGGACAATGAGGAATGTCCGTGAAAACCTTCGGTTCCGAATAATTGTTCGTAATAAAAACCTCCGTTTGGTTTCTCGAACTGGGTGTGTCTTTTTTGAGGAAAATCTCCAAGTTTATGATATAATGGCATGGCTTTTCAATTAGATAATTTATAAATTAGATAATTAGAAAATGTAAATTGTGAACAGATAATCAGCTCATTTTCTAAGTTGGCTAATTATTCAATTCGAAAGCATTACTCCGGGTTTCTCTTAATGAGAAATTGAAGATACTCCAATAAACCTGTCCATTTTGTTTTCATTATAACAAATGTCGTAATTTTTATTGATTTAAATTACAAATTAAAATAAAAATCCGATACTAAACCAGGTAAAACTTTTTGACATTTCCGGAGACCAGGAATGTTTTACCTCAATTGGCCCAATAATGGTTTCCAGTCCGTAACCTACGGCATAGCCTGAATATTTAGGCATTGAGATCCAGTCTACTGTGGTAAAAATGTCATCCCCCAGATTGGCGTAATTAGCAGATATGTTAACGTGATTTTTTTTGAAAATTTCATAATCCAGTGTAATGTCTGATTTAATATAGCTGTTTCCGGCAATACTCAGGAAGTCGTATCCGTAAAAATAATTGAAGTTATTTATTTTACTGTAACCATACCCTCCAAGCAGAAAATCAAAAAACGGAACGCTGTCGCTGCCAATATTAAATCCTGCGTCGGCTCCAATTTTGAATGTTGCCCTTCTGAAAAGTTTGTTTGCAAATGCAATTTCAGCCTTCGCAACGGAGAAAGGCCTGAACTGCTTGGTGTAATCCGACGAAGCCAGATAGGTTTGTAAACCGGATGAAAAATACAATCCCGAACGCGGAAAACTTTTGCTGTCGAACGAATCGTATTTTAAATAACCAAAAACGCTGAAATAGCTGCTTCTCTCAAGAATGTTCTCCTCGTTGGATAGTGTTGGGGAATCTATTTTCAGGAATTTGTATTCGAGACCGCCGCCCATAAGAAATTTTTGTACAAAAATAGTCTGGAAATAGGCCTGATTGGTCAAATCTAAAAAGTCAACATTTATAAGGTTTAAATTTTCAGGCTCTAAATTACTGATGTTCGTGGTAACATTACGGTTAAACTTACTTAATTTGGACTGAAATCCAAAGCTGATATTAAAACCGTTTTCTACATAGTAATTGAAATCGTATCTGAAATTATCCCCTAAAATAATATCAAGCGAGGTAATGTCGTTTTTTAAGAAAGTTTTTTTATGCGTCAGGTTTAATAAAATTCCGCTTTTGTAAAGCCCGTCATAATGCAGTCCGAGTTTTAAAAAAGTCTGTGTTGGATTCTCCCGTAATACAAGGTCCAGATTATCCTGTTGCCCATCAGGCTGCAGGCAATAAGATATGGTGCTAAAGTTTTGTGTAGCGTTCAGATTGTTTATTCCGGTTTTCAGGTCCTCGTAGGTTATAGTACTTCCGGGTTTAAAACGAAGTTTACCGCGAATATATTCACGGGTATAATTATCTAGCGGATCGCTGTTTATTTTTTTAATCCCGATGGTATCCGTGCTTATTTTTAATTTCGGTTTTTTGTAAAAATGATCTTCATCTGTCAGTGATTTGATTTTCTCATACACAGCAAAGGCGGCTTCTTCACCTTTTCGGATTATCTCTTCTCCTTTATCAAATGAAATGACACCGTAGTCACGAATGTCCGGTTTTATGTAAACATCAGTATCTTTTATCTTGCTTTTCATTTTGTCAATCGACTGCAGATTGGTGATCTGCACCAATATCCGGGTAGCATTTTTAAGCCCTTTTCGATTTAATAAATCATCCTGTACATCGACACCAATGATGATATCGGCACCAAGGTTCCGAACTTCTTTTATCGGATAATTGTTTACAACACCGCCATCAACCAGCAATTTTCCGTCAATTTCTACGGGAGTAAACAACGACGGGAAAGCAGCACTCGCCATCATGGCCTGAACGAGATTGCCTTTATTAAGCAAAACTTCTTCTCCTGTTTCTATATTGGTTCCAATACACAAAAACGGAGTTGGTAATTTATTGAAATCCCGAACATGACGTACATTTCGGGTCAGGCTGCTCAATAAATTATAATTGTACATTCCTTTGGAAAGGGCTTCCGGAATACCAATTCTGAAATTACTAAAAGGCAAAACAATAGCATACAGCTCATCATTTTTTTTGCCGTAAAAGTTTTTTGAGGAACGCGGAATGTAATCGTTTATTAATTCGTCAAAATTGGTTTTTTTAAAAATTGAATCAATCTGCGAAGCATTGTAGCCCGATGCGTAAAGTCCGCCAATAACGGATCCCATGCTGGTCCCGCCGATATAGTCTATTTTTATTCCGGCTTCTTCCAAAACTTTCAGGACACCAATATGGGCAAATCCTTTAGCGCCTCCGCCACTTAAAACCAAACCGATTTTTGGCCTCCTGACACTGTCTTGTTTTTTATTTTGTGAAAAAGAATTTAGTGAGAATAGTACAGCAAATAGTACAACATATGCGTTTAAGCCCCAGGTGGAAATAGAAAACTTGGAGAGAAAAAATCCTTTTGATTGTATATCTTTAAAGGACAGCTGAATAAGGCTCATAAAAATAGCTGGTTTGTTTTGTAAAAGTCGGAAATATTATTGAACTATACGGGTCAATTTTGTTTTTAATAACATTATTTCTTTAATAAGATCAGATTTTTGTTTTTGTCAAATTTCCAGCTATCAGTATGCCATCTGGCACCGCCGCGACAACTGGATTGAAGTGTTTTTGTTTTTTTATTTATTTGAACATCGCAAAATTCATCGCATTCGGGACTAGAGTTTGCAGGTATTTTTAATTCGCTGAATAATCGGTTTACGGGGTTGTAAATAAAGATCTGATAGATCGTGTAAACGCCCATTCCGTCATCTGTTCTGTAGGCTGCAAAATCTTTGTAACCGTCAAAATTGTAATCTTCTGTTACAAAATGCGTCTCCTTACCTGTAATGGAGGTTCCGAGATGATCTATAATTTGGGTTTGCTTATTTTTGGAATTGGTGATCTCCAGTTTTTCAAAATCATTGCGTACCTTAATTTTTAGCTGTGTTTTGTCTTTTTGAGAGAATTCAATATTCTTTTGGCTGTAACAGTGGAGTGAAAAAAATGTGACAAGGCTTAAATAAAATACTCTCATCTGATTAGGATTGACTGTTATGGTAAAAAGTGACAATTTTTTTTGCTTTCGATGGGCCAACGACATCGGCTATTTCTTTTTCGGATGCCAGTTTTAGTCTTTTCACACTTTTGAAATGTTGTATTAAAATAAGCATCGTCTTTTCTCCAATTCCGGGAATGCTTTCTACAGAGGAATTTAGTGCTGCCTTGCTGCGTTTATCGCGATGAAAAGTAATACCAAATCGGTGGGCTTCATTTCGCAATTGCTGGATTACTTTTAAGGTTTCTGATTTTTTATCGAGGTATAACGGAATCGAATCTCCGGGATAAAATAGCTCTTCAAGGCGTTTTGCGATTCCGATGATGGCAATTTTACCACGCAGCCCCAGTTCGTCTATACTTTTTAAGGCAGCAGATAATTGTCCCTTTCCACCGTCAATAATGATAAGCTGCGGCAAAGGTTCTTTTTCGTCTAATAATCGTTTGTAACGGCGATAAACAATTTCAGTCATCGACGCAAAATCATCCGGGCCTTCGACTGTTTTTACGTTAAAATGGCGATAATCTTTTTTGCTGGCTTTTCCGTCTTTAAAAACAACACAGGCCGCAACAGGATTTGTCCCCTGAATGTTCGAGTTGTCAAAACATTCTATATGGCGTGGCTCAACCGGCAGTCGCAAATCTTTTTGCATTTGCGCCATAATGCGATTGGTATGGCGGTCGGGATCTACAATCTGCAATTGTTTGAGTTGCTCTATTCGGTAAAATTTGGCGTTTCGGATCGATAAATCCAGTATCTGTTTTTTGTCCCCAAGCTGCGGAACTGTTGTTTTGATGTTTTCTCCGAGATCAATCTCAAACGGAACAATAATTTCTTTTGACAATAAATGAAAACGTTCCCGAAGCTCGATGATCGCAAGTTCGAGTAATTCTTCATCGCTTTCGTCCAGTTTTTTCTTTATTTCTAAAGTATGCGAACGTATAATTGATCCGTGTGAAATCTGCAGAAAGTTGACGTAGGCCGCGCTTTCATCCGACACGATCGAAAATACGTCGATATTGGTAATTTTTGGATTTACAATAGTGGATCGCGACTGATAGTTTTCGAGGACTTCAATCTTTTCTTTTATTTTCTGGGCTTCTTCAAAATGTAAATCCTGAGCATATTTATTCATTAAACGTTTGAAGTCTTTCATGCTTTCCTTGAAATTTCCTTTCAGGATTTCGCGGATCGCATCGACTTGTTTCTGATAATCTTCCAGGGATTCCAAACCTTCGCAAGGCCCTTTGCAATTCCCGATATGATATTCGAGGCAAACTTTAAATTTTCCTGAATTGATATTGGACTGGCTTAAATCGTAATTACACGTACGAAGCGGATACAATTCTTTGATTAAATCCAGAATGGTATGCACGGTTTTGAAACTGGTATAGGGGCCGAAATATTCCGACCCGTCTTTAACCATCCTGCGCGTTGAAAATATTCTTGAAAAAGGTTCTCTTTTAATACAGATCCACGGATAACTTTTATCGTCACGCAATAATACATTATAGCGCGGCTGCAATGTTTTGATTAAGTTGTTTTCCAGTAAAAGTGCATCGCTTTCAGTAGGAACAACAATGTGTTTTATGGTGACGATTTTCCTGACGAGAACATTTGTTTTTCTCGTGTCATGAACTTTATTAAAATAGGAAGAAACTCTTTTTTTTAAGTTTTTTGCCTTTCCGACATACAATATTTTGTCGTCTTTATCATAATATTGATACACACCGGGATTGTCCGGCAAGGTTTGAATTTGGAGTTCTAAAGACGGTTTTGACATTCTGTTTTGTTTCTGAAGAGACTGAAAAAGCTTTTTTGAAAACGATTCTGGTTTTGCTGATAAGCTTAACAGTGATTTAGTTTCAAATTTACGAAATCAAAAGAATAATTTCTATATTTAGATTTTATAATTCTATATGAAAAATAACAAACCCATGATTATTTTTGGCGAATCGATTTTGCCGGGAGAAAATAGAACCATAAACGTTGAAATTGCCAGATTGCATACCACTACGAAGCTTAATATTCCAGTTATTGTGCGTCGCTCCAAAGCAGAAGGCCCGGTAGTTTTGTTCTCAGCAGGAATTCACGGAGACGAAATAAACGGAATTGAGATTGTACGTCAGCTTATTAGCAAAAAAATCAACAGGCCAACCCGGGGAACCATTATCTGTATTCCGATTATTAATATTTATGGTTTTGTAAATAAATCCAGGGAGTTTCCGGACGGAAGAGATTTGAACCGTGTCTTTCCCGGAAGCAAAAAAGGTTCCCTCGCAAGCCGTTTTGCTTTTCATATTGTTGCCGAAATCCTGCCAATTTTAGATTATGCAGTCGATTTTCATGCCGGCGGTGCGAGCAGATTTAATGCCCCTCAGATCAGAATTACCGAAAATAATCCGGAACTGAAACTTTTGGCGGATGTTTTTAATGCCCCGTTTACATTATATTCTAAAAATATTAATGGCTCTTTTAGAAATACATCTGAAAAAGCAAACGTAAAAATGCTGCTTTTTGAGGGAGGAAAATCATTGGATATTAACAACGAGATTGCAAATGAAGCCGTTTTGGGAGTAAAGCGTTTGTTGAATTATCTTGATATGCTTGACCCGAAACAGATTGTCGAGCAAGCAGAAGATCCGTCGATCTATATTAAAAACTCGGTTTGGCTAAGGGCAAAATGTTCCGGTTTATTGCATGACTTTAATATGATCAGCCGATTTGTGACCAAAGGGACTATTCTGGCCATAATTACGGATCCGTTTGGTAAATTTGAACAAAAAGTAAAAGCCCCGCACGATGGTTTTGTGATCAATGCCAATCATTCGCCTATCGTTTATGAAGGAGATGCGATTTATCATATGTCTAAAAATGCCCCTGAAAATGCCGACGAATAAAAAAGAACTACGAGTACACTACAAAAATCTCAGGAAAGCACTTTCTTCCGATGAGATCGAAGAAAAGAGCCTTGCTGTAGCCAATAATTTACTACAACTCCCAATTTGGAATAAAACGTATTATCATGTTTTTCTTCCCATTGAAGAGCAAAAAGAAATCAATACCGAATATATCCTGCATTTGCTTTCAGGAAAGGATAAGGAAATTGTGGTTTCTAAAAGTGACTTTGAAACCCGCGGTATGTCCCATTTTTTACTGACAGACAATACTAAAATAAAGAAAAACGAATATAATATTCCAGAACCCGTAAACGGATTACCGGTTGCTTCAGAAATGATTGAAGTTGTTTTTGTACCGCTTTTAGCTTTTGACCTGTTGGGAAATCGTGTGGGTTACGGAAAAGGTTTCTATGATAAATTCTTAGCAGAATGCAAACCGGAAACCATCAAAATAGGTCTTTCTTTTTTTGAAGGGGAAAGCCAGATTGAAGATGTTTTTGAATTAGATATAAAACTGGATTATTGTGTGACGCCTGAAAAAACGTATTCGTTTTGATTTTAAATCCGAAGTTTCAAATTCCAAAAAAAACAAAATCCAAATTCCAAAATCCAGAATTGGAATTTGGAATTTGGGTTTTGTAATTTTAAAAGATAATCTTTTTATTTTACTTCTTTAATAGTCGACCCGTCAATCCAGCCTTCAGTGCCGTCTGTCAATTCAATTTTTTTCCATTGTCCTAAGGTTTCTGTAACGTAGACTTTTGCACCTTCATGTAATAAAATAATCGCTGAACCTGCTTTTTGCGGTTCACTTCGCATTTCGCTGATTTCAGCAAAAACAATGGCCGGACGATCGTTATCAAAATGATCTTTTTCGGACATTCCGGCAGCAACACTTAAAAGCAGCACTAACAAAAGAACAAACATTCCGATGAAGTAAATTCTTTTAGTAATTGTACGCTGCGAGAAATAATAGCCAATAAAGCTCAGTAAAAAAACAAAAGAAATGGCAACAGAAATTTTTGCCCAGGTATTATAGTCAAAAATTCCCGTGAAGTTCTGGATCAGTTTGGCAAAACCAACTTTTGGTACTTCTTTTATTTCATCAATCGTCAGTTTTTTGGCGAATTTTAAATTGTTTAAAGTTTGCGGATCACCAGGTTTTAAAACCAGGGCTTTCTCGTAATTGTATATGGAAGGGGCAACCTTATTGAGTTTATAGTAACAATTTCCCAGATTGTAATAGAGCTCTGCTGATTGCTGTTGGTCTTCTTTAATGATATTTTCATATTCGGCAATAGCCTGCTGGTATTTTCCATTTTGGTAGAAATCATTCCCTTTTTCAAAGCTGCTCTGAGCAAAGAAAACCTGAGAGATTAATAAAAAGAGATATAGTATATTTTTCATTTTCCTGGTTTGTAAAATTTTTAACTTTGCGAACTTTAATTCAGCAAAAGACAGATCAGTTTCTTAGCGAACTTTGCGGTTAGATAATCTGCTTTTCCAATTCCGAAATAATCAGAACAGCTTTGTCATAGTCCTGCTGAATTGACGCACTAGATGCCGGAGCATAACGGGCAAACTCACAGTTTTCAGTTAAATCGATAAAACTCTGAACGGTTTCAGGATTGGCATTTCTGGATAATAACAATTCACGAATATTGTCTTTGCTCATTTCTGAAGTTTCAATATGCAATTTTGCTTTCAGGAAATTATGCATCGCTTTTTCCAGTGCAATGTAAAAAGGCTCTTTATTGTTAAGCTGTTTTTTCGCTTCAGATAAATATTTCTTGGCCAGTTTATTGTTCATTCTGATTCTGTTTCCGGTCACATCGCTGTCAATTGCTTCTTTTTTCTTCTTAGCCAGAATAATAATTGGCAGAATTATAAAAGGAAGTAACAACAATCCGTAATACAGATTAGAGCCGTAAAAATCATTTTTAGCTATCGAAACCAATGTCGTTTTGGTTCTGATATATTTGAATTGTTCTGTTTTTGCTATCACATTTTTTGATGCGTTTGCAGACGTATTTGCTTCAGCCGGCATTGGACCATCTAAAACATCAACCATAATTTCTTTGGAAGTAATGGTTTTGTAAGAACCTGTACTCAGATCGAAATAAGAAAACTGCATTGGCTTTATGGCATATTTTCCTTTGTACTGCGGAATAATAGTATACTTGTCTGAAATTCTTCCGGACATTCCCGCCAGTGAAGTCGTTACTTTTTCGTCATGTACCGGATCGTACATTTCCAATGCGTTTGGCACCACCGGTTTTGGCAACGTAAATAATTTCATGTTTCCGGATCCCGTAGCACTGATGAATAAGTCCAGACTTTCCCCGTTTTTCAGTGTCGTTTTAGAAGGCGTAACGGTAAAATTGAATTTACCTACCGCACCACTGAAACCTTCCGGTTTGCCAGTCTCAGGGAGTGGTTTTACATTGATTGTTTTAGCCCCGGCCGAAACGATTTTGTTGTCCTCCGATAATATCATCTGACCAAACATGTCGCGACGGTTGGTCGGTAATTGTACCCCAATATCTAATGAAAGTGGCTCAATGGTTAGTTTTCCTGATTTCTGAGGATATAAAATAGTTTTTTTCAGGATTACAAAATAGCATCTTTGGCCATTATGAGTTCCTTCTTCTGTTACCAACTGTCTGATATCGATATTTTGATTCCAGAAATCATTGTATTTTGGTTTTGCCAGTTCTTTAAAACCGGTTACGCCAATATTATTAAAATATAATTTATAAACCGCTGTAATAGGTTCATTCAGGTACGGGTTGGTTTTCGAAATTTCTGCAACAAGATCCAGTGTCTCACTTCCGGCTCCCTGTGGTCTGTCATTAGGATCTCTTTCCTGGGCAACAGCATTGGTAACCACAATTCGTATAGGAGCTGTTTTGTAGACCTGGCCGTTAAATTCTATAGAGGCCTGTCTGATCGTAACAGTTCCTTTTTGTACAGGCTGTAAAATATAAGAGTATGCTTTCTGAAAAGAACTGCGCCCGTTTATCCAGGATTGACTCACCTGCTGACTTGGTCCTGCCACAACCCTGAATCCTTCAAATGCAGGCTGTTCAAAATTATCTCCATCAACATTCATGATAAAGTCAATTCGAAGTCTTTCATTTACCCCAAGGGTAGTTTTAGTTACTTTGGCTTCAAATTGAACCTGAGCCATAAGCCCCTGAAAAGTGAATAGTAATAGAATTAAATATCTCTTCATTTTGTTGTTTAATCGTTGTTTGTTTAACTGTTTTATCGTTTATTCGCCCTTTTGTCTAATGGATGGTATCGATTAGGCAAATGAACGGTTTAAACGATTAAACCAAAAAGAACTACCAGTCTTTTTCTGTTTTTTTAGGATTTCCCTTTACTTTTTGTGCGTTAACTTTATCCTGAATTTTCTTTTCTTCGTTATTGACGGCATCTAATAAATTCTGAACACGTTCTTTTGAAATTCCTCCCGGCATTGGTTTTGGCTCTCCTTTATTGTCTGATTTGTCATCTTTCTTCGGATCGTTTTTACCGTCTTTCTTATCCTTGTCTTTGTCGCCTTTGTCGTCTTTTTTATCTTTGTCTTTGTCCTTATCCTTGTTTTTATCTTTATCCTTGTCCTTATCTTTATTTTTATCTTTGTCTTTATCCTTATTCTTGTCTTTGTTTTTATCGTTTTTCGGAGGATTTTCTTTTAGTTTTTGTTTGGCGTATGCATAGTTGTAACGCGTTTCATCATCAGTGGGGTCATTACGCAGCGCTTGTTTGTAAGCTTCTACCGCTTGCGTATAATCTTTCTCTTTCATGAAAACATTTCCTAAATTATGATAGGCTTTATGTTTGTCAGGTCTGGTTTTAGCATTTTTTATTGCTTTAGCGTAAGCCAGTTTCGCTTCAGAAGCCTGGTTTTGCCTGTAAATGGTATTTCCTAAATTATAAGAAGCAACACCGCGTCTTGGAAATTTAGATTCAGAAATCCTGTAATTTGCTTCAGCATCAACAAATTTATTCTGCTTATATTCTTCATTGGCATCAGGCAATGTCTTGTCTTTCTCCTGAGCTGAAACGGCTAAGGAAAACGTTAGTAAAATATAAAGAAGTAAATTTTTCATTCTAATTTTTTATTTTTTATTTGCCACGAATGACACCAATTATCACTAATCAGGTTGTTTTTTATTTGAATTTTTCAAAAAGGGAAATAATTAAAACGCTTTATTCCGGAGAAGAATTCGTTTAATTGACCGACAACGGTATTATTTCTTTTCGTTAAATAAATTCAACTGTTTTATCCAGCTTGTTTTTCTTTCTAAAAGGAAAATGTCCAAAAACAATAACAGGAATGCAAAGCCGATGAACCATTGAAACTGCGACTGAAAATCGGCCATTTGCGTGGCTTCAAATTCGGTTTTCTGAATGTTGTTCAGGGCATTTTTTACATATTCTAAAACTTCTTTGGTATTTCCGCCATATACATAACCGCCTTTTGTAGCTTTTGCGATGGTTTTTAATCCTTCCTGGTTTAGTCTGGTAATAACCGTTGTTCCGTTTTGATCTTTTTGGTAACTTCTGACAACGCCATTTTCCTTCAGCGGAATTGTCGCTCCCTTTTCAGTTCCAACACCAATGGTGATGATTTTCATTCCCAGTTTATTGGCTTCTTCGGCAGCAGCAGAAGCTCCTTCAGAGTGATCTTCCCCGTCAGAAATCAGAATCAGTAATTTACTGGTTTTGCTTTTTTCATCAAAATAAGTAGAAGATAACCGGATCGCCTCGTCAAGTGAAGTTCCCTGAGAAGAAACCATATCAGGAGTCATGCTTTGCAGGAACATTTTGGCAACACTGTAATCTGTTGTAATGGGCAAAACAGGGAAAGCGCTGCCGGCATAGGCCACAATTCCGATTCTGTCGCTTCCAAGGTTGTTGATAATCTGCGAAACCAATTGCTTACTTTTATCCAATCGGCTTGGTGCCACATCTTCTGCCAGCATACTTTTAGAAACGTCAACGGCAAAAACAATGTCAATACCTTCGCGTTTTACGGTTTCCATTTTGGTTCCAATCTTCGGATTCACCAATCCGATAATTAAACACGCCAACGCCAGAAGCATTACCGATATTTTTAATACAGGTTTGAAAACAGAACTTTCCGGGCTCAGTTTTTTTACTATTTCCAGATCACCGAATTCACGTTGTTTTTTTCTTTTCCAATACATATTGAAAAGAAAAATACACACCACAACCGGCAGTAAGAATAAAAGGTATAAATATTTTTTTTCGTCTAATTCCATATAATTTTTAAAATTCCAATCCTCATCGTTGCAGGGATAAATTCCAAATTCCAACTTTTTGCCTTTTTCTTCAATTTTTAAATCCAATTCAAATTGGAGTTTGGAATTTTAAAATTGAATTTTTTTGATTTGCAAAATCAAATGAAGCTTCTGTAAACTGTATTTCTTAAACCAATTTCCAGCAGTAATAAAAATGCTGCGAGTAAAACAAAACCTCTGTATTTTTCGTCGTAATCATAAAACTTCAATTCCTGGATTTCTGTTGTTTCCAGTTTATTGATTGCGTTGTAAATTTGCGCTAAACGGTCATTGCTTGTTGCTCTGAAATACGTTCCGTCGGTTTTTCGTGCGATGTTTTTCATCAATTGCTCGTCGATTTCTACTTTTTGCATTTTAAATAAAAATCCTCCGTTTGGCGCGTAAGCATAGGGCGATTCTGCCATTCCGTTGCTTCCAATACCTATGGTATATACTTTTATTCCGTATTGTTTTGCGATATCTGCAGCCGTTTCCGGTTCAATAAAACCGGCGTTGTTTACACCATCTGTCATCAGGATAATAACGCGGCTTTTTGCTTTACTGTCTTTAAGGCGGTTTACGGCAGTTGCCAGTCCCATTCCAATTCCGGTTCCGTCCTGTAAAGCGGTATCGTATTTAATTCCTTTAATGGCTTCCAAGATAATAGCTTTGTCACTTGTAACCGGTGTTTTGGTATACGCTTCTGATGCATAAAGCACCAATCCGATCCTGTCATTTGGTCTTTCTTCAACAAAATCTGCCGCTACTCTTTTTAAAGCCTCCATACGGTTCGGCTTTAAATCCTTGGCCAGCATACTTCCCGAAACGTCGATTGCCATGACAATATCAATTCCTTTGGTTGTTTTCGTCTGATTGCTGATGTCTACTGTTCTTGGTCTTGCTAATGCAATAATTAGAGAAGATAAAGCAATAGTCCTGAAAACATACAAACACGGTTTTAGTTTTGTCAATAGTGATTCACTATTTTTAAAACCCTGCGTTGAACTCATTTTTAAGGTAGCCGACTGCTGGTTGCGTTTCAGTAAAAACCAAATGATTGCAATTGGAATTAAAAGAAACAACCAAAAAAATTCCGGATTTAAAAAAGTTATCTTACTCATTAGTTACTTGCTTTTCTAAGTTCAACAGAATTTAAAATTCGGGTTGTGATATCATTTGCATAGGAATCACCTTCTTCATGTAAAATCATGATTTGCTGTAAGCCCTGATCTTGTTTGAAAAGCAAAATTTCATAATATGCTTTTGCACTTGTTTTATCGACAGGGTTTAAGACGGTCATTGTCCCGTAGCCTTTTAATCCCTGCACCCCTTCGTTGGTCTGGAAATCTTCTTGTTTTACAATTATATTTTGTCCGCCCTGAGCTTCAATTACTTTTAAAGAACCTTCTAAAGTTTTGGCTAAATCCAGCTCCACAGGTTTTTTGAATTTACTGGTAGAAACCGTGATAAAGAAATTGTCTGTCATGCTTCCGTATGTAAAAAGCTGCATTTCCTTAATCAGGGCCATTGTCTCTTTTGGCAGCACTTTTAAGGCGTCCATACGTTTTAAAACTTTTGGAGTTTCAATTAAAACACCAGGATTTCCGTACTCGTTTTTTACCCATTCTCCTTCTAAAAGTCGCTTGGTCGGGTTCATTAAAATAGTGTCTTTCACATAAGTGAAGCCTTTATTTGCAATGAAAACCGCGGTTGTAAGGGCCAGTAAAAGAAAAACAGATCCTATGGCAATTGCAATGCGTTTGTTGCGTTTTTTTCGTAACTGAATCTTGATTTGTTTTTGTCTTTGCGCCTCATTCAGCAATTCGTCTTCTTCGTTCGGAACTTCTGTCGGAATCGCATTATCAAGCGTTAAGATTACTTTTTGGATTTTATTCCGGTCATCCGTAATTTCGAAATCCAAAGGTTTTGATTTTGCAAATTTTACTAAATCGGCCTGACGTAAAACGCGCTCTAGGTTTTCAACGGTTTCCGGTGTTAACGCCATTTTCTTTTTGGTAGAAGCCGTTCTGATGGCCTGTATCAATTCGGAAGTGGTGCTTTCCATTGCCGGAATGTGAATCGCTTCTTCGATATAATTACGGGCAATATCCGTTAATTCACTGTAATATTCTTTAATTTCACCTTTCTGAACCAGTTCTTTTTGTTCCAGGTTGTTCAGTAAGCTGGTCGCTTTTTCGATAGGTGTTTTATAAACTTCTTCTTCAATTTTCTTTTGTTGGCGTTTTTTTACAAACCAATATACAAAAGCACCAAATCCGATAACAACAACAGCAAGTAATAGGTAAAGCCACCAATCGCTAATGCCATTGTCTCCGGCAGTGATGTCTTTGATGTCGTACATTTTTTGCTGTAAAGTATCCACTTTTACATTGGCCACTTCAACACGGATAGAATCAGATAAAAAAGGTTTTTTGTCAATCAGAATCTTAATACCCGGAATGGTATATTTTCCGGAATCAAATTGTGTTAAACCGTATTTTTTGATCAATTCGTAAGTGTCATTTTTCTTAACCGTATCAACTGGGTACGATTGAATTACTTCAAGCGGACCAATGGTTTTTAGTTGAGGAAAAACAACTTTAGATTTCGAACTTACCACCATTTTCAGTGTCAGTTTAAACTCAGCCCCAATTTTGTTTTTTGTGGTATCAATGCTCGTCTCCACTTGTTTTTGCTGGGCAAAAATAGCAGAGGAAAGTAAAAATAAAAAGATGTAAAACTTTAATTTCATTTGATTTTTTTAATTTCAGATTTTATTCTAAAATGATTGCTTAAAAATGGTACGCGGATGACACAGATTGAAGCGGATTTTATTTTGGATATTTATATTTTAAAATCTAATATTCTAACAATCTAAGAAGCCGGATAATCTAAAATTATCTTGACTTGAAATACCCCAGCAATTTGGTTACGTAATTTTCGTCGACTCTTGTATTTACGACACCAGCTCCGGATTTGCTGAAAATATCTTTGAAATAATTGACTCTTTCCTGATAATGCTTTTCGTAATTCATTCGCACCGATTTTGATCCGGTGTCCACCAATTGCACCTTTCCGGTTTCTGCGTCAAGCATGCTGACCATTCCTAAATTCGGGATTTTTTCTTCGCGGATGTCGTAAACACGAACACCGGTAATGTCGTGTTTTTTGGAAGCAATTTTTAAAGTCTGCTCGTAATTTTCAGACATGAAATCAGAAATTACAAAAACAATCGCTTTCTTTTTCTGAGTTCCTGATAAAAATTTTAAAGCAGCTCCAACATCCGTTTTCTGACTTTTCGGTTCAAATTCGATCAATTCGCGAATGATTCTCAAAACATGCGAACGTCCTTTTTTGGGCGGAATATACAATTCGACGTTATCTGAAAAAAGGATTAAACCAATCTTGTCGTTATTTTGTGTAGCCGAAAAAGCCATCGTTGCCGCTATTTCGGTTACGATGTCTTTTTTAAACTGACTCTTTGATCCAAAACCTTCAGAACCCGAAATGTCAACCATTAAAACCATGGTTAGCTCTCGTTCTTCTTCAAAAACTTTTACGTGCGCTTCGTTATAACGGGCAGTCACATTCCAGTCGATGTTACGGATATCGTCGCCGTACTGGTATTGACGCACTTCGCTAAAAGTCATTCCACGTCCTTTAAAAGAAGAGTGGTATTCTCCCGAAAAGATATGATTACTCAGCCTTTTGGTTTTGATCTCTATTTTCCGTACTTTTTTTAAAAGCTCTTTTGTATCCATTTGATTTGTTTAAAGTTTAAAAGTTTCAGGTTTCAGGTTTGCTTTACAACAACCTGAAACCTGAAACATTAAACAAATTTTTAAGGTACTTCAATCTCGTTTACGATTTTGTTGATAATGTCTACAGAAGTAATGTTTTCGGCTTCAGCCTCGTAAGTGATCCCGACTCTGTGACGTAAAACATCATGCACAACAGCACGAACATCTTCGGGAATTACATAACCGCGACGTTTGATGAAAGCGTAACATTTTGCCGCATTGGCTAAATTGATACTTCCACGTGGTGATGCTCCAAAACTAATAAGAGGTTTTAAGTCTGCCAGTTTGTACTTTTCCGGATAACGGGTTGCAAAGATGATATCCAGGATATATTTTTCGATTTTTTCGTCCATGTAAACTTCGCGGACAGCTTCCTGCGCACGCAGAATTTGTTCCACTGAAACAACCGGATTTACTTTTTCGTAACTTCCTTTTAAGTTTTGACGAATTACAAAACGCTCTTCGTCAATTTTTGGGTAGTCAATTACTGTTTTCAACATAAAACGATCGACCTGAGCTTCAGGAAGCTGGTAGGTTCCTTCCTGCTCCACAGGGTTTTGAGTAGCAAGTACCAAAAACGGACGGTCCAGTTTGAAAGTAGTGTCGCCAATAGTAACTTGTTTTTCCTGCATCGCCTCCAAAAGTGCTGACTGAACTTTCGCCGGAGCACGGTTGATCTCATCGGCAAGGACGAAGTTGGCGAAGATTGGCCCTTTTTTAATAGAAAATTCGTTTGCTTTAATGTTGTAAATCATTGTTCCGACTACATCGGCAGGTAATAAGTCAGGTGTAAACTGAATACGGCTGAAAGAACCCTGGACAGCTTGTGACAAAGTATTAATGGCTAACGTTTTGGCCAGTCCCGGAACACCTTCCAGTAAAATGTGCCCCTGTCCCAAAAGACCAATTAATAAACGCTCGACCATGTGTTTCTGGCCCACAATAACTTTGTTCATTTCCATTGTAAGAAGGTCTATAAAAGCACTTTCTCTTTCAATTTTTTCATTTATCGCTCTAATGTCTAAAGTCGTTGTATTTTCTTCCATATAAATATTTTTAAAACCTTTTTAAGACGTTGATTTATGTGCCTAACTTTTGAGAGTGCAAATTGAATATTTTTTGAGAAGTAAGATGTTAAAGAATGGTTAAAACTTCGACCAATGACCTAATTTTAAGGACGAATTGTGAATCTATTTTTATATTTTTAAGAACTTTGGTGATTATGCTTTAGAAAAGCATATTTAATACCAAAAATAACGCAATAATACCATGAGCAAAACAACATTATCGCCTATAATTTCGGGCACTATGAATTGGGGAGTATGGGATAAAAACCTAACACCTAAAGAAATGGAAAACATGATACAAATCTGTATCGAAAATAAAATCACCACTTTTGATCACGCCGATATTTACGGATCTTATACCACAGAAGCCGACTTTGGAAAAGCTTTTCACAACAGTAAAATTGCACGCGAAAAATTACAGCTTATCACCAAATGCGGCATCCAGATGATTGCTGAAAATCGTCCGGAGAACAAAATTAAATATTATGACTATTCCAAAGAATATATTGTATGGTCTGTTGAAGAATCATTAAAAAAATTAAAAACAGATTACGTGGATGTTTTTTTACTGCACAGGCCAAGTCCGCTGATGCAGGCTGATGAAATTGCTGAAGCGGTTGAAAAATTAAAAGCAGAAGGGAAAATTATAGATTTTGGACTATCTAATTTTACGAATTCCCAAACGGAATTAATTCGCCAGAAAACAGAAGTAAGTTACAATCAGGTTCAGTTTTCGGCAACTCATTTTGAGCCCATGACGGACGGAAGTCTGGATTATATGCAAACTCACGGAATACGACCATTGTCATGGAATCCGCTTGGGACTGTCTTTAGAGAGGATACAAAGAAAACACGTCGTCTGAAAAAATTGCTTTCGACCTTAGTAGAAAAATACCATTTCGGTTCGGATACCCTTTTACTTTCCTGGATTCTGAAACATCCGGCAAAAGTTATTCCGATCGCCGGAACAGTAAATGTTGCCAGAATTCAATCCCTGATGAAAGCAGTCGAACTTGAAATGGATAAAGAAGACTGGTTTGCCATCTGGACAGAAAGTATGGGCGACGACGTAGCCTAGTTTTCAGTGTATGTATTCAGCTTCTATTGGTGTGAAAAAAAATAAAAAATCAACATGAAAAAAACAGTTTTAATTACTGGGGCCACCAGCGGGATTGGAAAAGCAACCGCGCAAATAATGGCAAAAAATAACTATAAAATTATCCTTTGCGGAAGACGTAAAGAACGTTTGGCAGAACTTGAAAAAGAACTTTCGGTTTTTACGGAAGTCCATTCGCTTTCTTTTGATGTTCGTGATAAAGAGACAGTTTTTTCAACTATACACTCATTGCCAACAGAATTTTCGCAAATTGATGTTTTAATTAATAATGCCGGAAATGCCCATGGTCTGGATCCAATTCAAAATGGAAATACTGACGATTGGGATGCTATGATCGATATTAATGTGAAAGGACTTTTGTATGTTTCAAAGGCTATTATTCCACAAATGATCGAAAGAAAAGCGGGACACATTATCAATATTGGTTCTATTGCGGGTAAAGAAGTTTATCCGAATGGAAATGTTTATTGCGCCTCAAAACATGCTGTTGATGCTATTAACAACGGAATGCGAATGGACTTAAATCCATACGGAATTAGAGTAGGAGCAATTCATCCGGGAATGGTTGAAACCGAATTTAGTGAAGTTCGTTTTAAAGGCGATGCAGATAGAGCGTCGAATGTTTATAAAGGTTGGGACGCTTTACAAGCGGAAGATATTGCGGATATTATTCATTTTGTGGTTTCGAGAAAATACCATGTAAACATAGCGGATTTAATTGTATATCCGACAGCGCAAGCCTCGGCAACAATTGTCAAGAAGAATATTTAGATTATCTGACATTGGACTTCTTAGATTTTAGACTGGCTTAGACAGCGAGATTTAAAATTGTTAAATCTAAAAATTTAAGAAGTCCAACGTCTAAGAAGTCTAAAAATCTAACCTATAAGAAGTCTAATTAAATGATCAACAAACGTCTTTTAATAAAAAATTTACTCGCTCATAACGACGAGAGCAGTTTTTATGACAAAAAAAGACAGTTGAATCTGCATACCCGTGAAGGAAAGGGAAAGTTTCTGAAACACATTTGTGCCTTATCCAATTCAAATCCTACCAACAATTCCTATATCGTTGTGGGTGTTGAAGATCAGGATAATGAAATTGTCGGGGATGATTTCTTTGATGAC
Organism: Flavobacterium cupreum; assembly: GCF_003996965.1. Taxonomy (GTDB): domain Bacteria; phylum Bacteroidota; class Bacteroidia; order Flavobacteriales; family Flavobacteriaceae; genus Flavobacterium; species Flavobacterium cupreum. The sequence goes on from NZ_QWDM01000008.1 coordinate 226,963, forward strand.
AGCCGGATTCAGAATCTGGTGAATGCTTTTTTAGAAAATCCGCCTAAAATCCAGTACGAGAATGTGCCTTTTCCGAATCTTCCAAAGGATAAAGTGATCGGTCTGGTAACCATTAAACCCAAAAATAAAATATCGTATTTTAAGAAAGGAATACATACCATTCTTGCCAATAGCGTTTTTGTGAGGCGTGGCAGCAATTCGGTTCCTGTTGAAGGGGAGATTGAAAAAAATTACCAAAACACGGAAACGGTTATTGGAATCGAAAACAGTTCCCGAAACAGTATTCAGTATACGCTGGACGGCGTGATCGATTTTATGAATTTCAGGCACAAAGACATGTCGCCTAAGTACAATGTTTTTAAAGAATTGTTTGTGATCTGCTGGGCGGGCGTTCCTAAAAAATCCAGGGATAAAACCTTTTTGTCGCGTGTCGATATTGAACTGATCAACGAACAAATCAAGCTTTTTTATTCGGCCCTGGATGTGGTTACGATTGTTTTTGATGAGGATAGCTTTACCATTACAGAATATGTTCCGCTAGGGCTGAATGATAAAACGAGTTATTATCCTCTGGAAGAACAAACCATCCGGTTTTTTGATAACGGTTATTATAAGATTGACCGCAAAATGCTTTTTCAGCCACCTGAATTCAACAGGCGGATGTTGTATCATATTTACAATTCGAATGTGGCATTGCTTCAGAAATTACAAAAAGGATTCACGCTTTCGGAACGCGAAATGTTCGATTTGGAAAACCTTCCGTCTACTTTTATGATTTGCTATCTGAATGGTTTTGAAGATGCAAGGCAAAGATTAATAGATTCAAAAGTACTTTTAAAACCTTTTGGGCAAGTCTATTTGTCTTTTAAGGAAGCCTTACGAATTTTAAGGAAAATGAAATACGATGTTCAGTAGCAAGGCCCGGAATTAAAGAATTCAGCACAGCACTATTAGTGATAGCGTAAAAAAGGACTGACTTGCTCGTACGGAAAAAGGATTTCCTTCGCTCCTTCTGCATAAGAAGCGGCCTCATAAGAGTTGTAATATAAAAGCAATCCTTCTTCGGTATAAAAAATATTCTGCGGCAGCTGAAACTGGTCGTTTTCGAACATTAGTCCCGTAGCATTGATATTGGCTTTCTCCGGTATGTTGTATTTGGCCCGGAATTCTTTCTCCGCGAAAGCCTTAAATTGTTTTGGATTCTTAAAAATCTGATCGTTAAAAATTGCTTTCCCCGTTTTAGGGCTGAACAGTAAAGAACGGAACCCCTGATACCCGTGAGCGCCTCCTGTAAAAGTATAGTGATCGATTTTTATATTCAGAATCTGTTCCGACTGAAATTCGACATTACCGGTAATTTTAGCTTCCCAGCCAAACGTTTCACCTGGAAATTTTTTATGCATTTCTTCATAAGAAGCAATAAATGACGAAGCTAAGGTATTGTAGTCGGAAGACTTTAGTGGTGTTTCTTCAAAATAGACAATTTCCTTTACGGTCGAATATATTTTTTTATTGATGCTGTCTGCAATGATTTTACTATTTTTTGCAATTGGAATATTGATGTAAACAGAAGGGCAGTCTTTATCGCAGGGCAGGGTGGTTTTTTTTTCAAATGTTTCATTTTCAAATGAAAGCTCTTTGTTACAACTAATGCATATCAGAAACAAAAAGACTAAAAAAGTATACTGTTTCATGTCTAAAAGTGTTAATTATATACAAAGGTAAGGAGTTGTGGCTGGATTAAAATAAATTAAACGGTAAATTTGTACTGTTAAATTTGGTTTAAAAAATGTAACTATATGAAATTCAATACAAAAGTAATACATGGTGGCCAGCATCATGATCCAAGTACAGGAGCTGTTATGCCTCCCGTTTATCAAACTTCAACTTATATTCAGACGAGTCCGGGCCAGCCTTTGGGCGATTACGAATACAGCAGGGCTGCAAATCCTACCCGTACGGCTTTGGAAAATGCTTTGGCGAGTATTGAAAATGGTACCCGCGGATTGGCTTTCTCCTCTGGTCTGGCAGCGACAGATTGTATTTTGAGAGGATTCAAAGCCGGAGACGAAGTAATCGCAATGGATGATTTGTATGGCGGAACTTATAGAATGTTTTCCAGAATTTATAAAGATTCCGGCATTAAGTTTCACTTTGTGGATATGACCGATATTGAAAAACTGAAGTCATTGATCAATGAGAATACAAAATTGATTTGGGTTGAAACACCAACAAATCCGTTAATGAAACTGGCCGATATTCAGGAAATTTCAAAAATCACTAAAGAACGTAAAATCTGGTTGGCTGTAGACAATACTTTTGCGACACCTTATTTACAAAAACCTCTTGATCTGGGTGCTGATATCGTGATGCATTCTGCTACAAAATATCTGGGGGGACACTCTGACGTTATTGCCGGGGCCCTGATCGTAAAGGATGAAGCTTTAGGGGAACAATTGCACTTTCAGCAGTTTGCAACCGGAGCAACACTGGGGCCAATGGACAGCTTTTTGGTTTTAAGAGGAATTAAGACGCTTTCATTACGAGTACAAAGACATTGTGAAAATGGGGAAAAAGTAGTGGAGTACTTAACGAAACATCCAAAGATTAAAACAGTGTACTATCCCGGATTACCAAGCCATCCTTTTCATGAAATTGCCAAAAAACAAATGAAGGCTTTTGGAGGAATGGTTTCTTTTACTTTTACTTCAGGTAAAAAAGAAGATTCGATTGCATTTTTGGAAAAACTTAAAGTTTTTACCCTGGCAGAATCATTGGGTGGAGTAGAATCACTGGCAAATCACCCTGCTTTAATGACACATGCTTCTATTCCTGCGGATAAAAGAGCTGAGGTGGGTATCACTGATGATTTAGTCCGACTGAGTGTTGGAATTGAAGATGCAGAAGATTTAATAGCCGATTTAGAACAGGCACTGGCATAAAAAACAAAACCCCAATCCGAAAGAGTTGGGGTTTTTGTTTTATAATTTATTTTGTCAATTCTAGAACTCCAGATAATAGATATAACCTACGTTAAACCATACTTGTGAATCATTAGATTTGTTTTCTTTGTAGATGTCTTTGTTAGGATTTAATCCGTCAACCCAGTCAGAGCTAAATCCCTGATAACGGATATCGAACATTAAATCGCTCATCTCTGTTAATTTGTAGTGAATACCTACACCTGTTACAACAGATAAAACCACACCGTTTTCGGTAGAAAATCCAAAAGCACGACCATCAGAAGGTGTTAGGTATTTCGGGTAAGTGGCTTGTGTACTTCCTAAAGGTCCTAATGATGATTCAGATTTTGTTGAATAATAACTAACCTGAACTCCTAAACTTACGTAAGGACTAAAGCTGCCAGCCGTATTTTCGAAATCATGTATTTTCATAAATGGCGAAAATTCCAGTTGTGTACCAAGATTGAACAAAGTAGAACTGCCGGTCATGGCTTTCAATTGTTCTGTTGTTATTTTTGGAGGAGTTCTTTCAACTGCCTCTCCGAAATGTTTTAAATCGGTTTTACTGAATGATAATTCCGATCTTACCTTGAAATGTTCTGAGAAGAAACGATCTCTGTTGCTGTTGGCTGAAAAATTGATAAAGTGAACAATTCCGACACCAAATCCGGTATTTCCGACATTGGTTTCAAAATTGTGTCTTTGTCCATAATCAGACTGAAAAGATACGGGGCCGAATATAATTCCTACTTCTTGTGCAATAGATTGAGCATTTGCAGTAGTTGTGGAGATTCCGAATAAGGCAAATAATGTGAGTACTATAGGTTTAAGCATGAGTTTGGGCTTTCAAATCTTGGCAAATATATAAAAAACATGTACGATTCAAAATATAATATTGTGCTATTAGAAAATAAGTAGCAAAATACTTAATTTGCTAACTTTAATTAGGTTGTTTTGTTGTAATTTCAGAACTGTAAAATACTATTTTTAGGATTGTTTGAAAAATATACAATTCGCTAACGGAAACAAAAAAAAATAACATTGAATTGTCAATTTACTATATCTTTGTGTGTCAAAACGAAAACGTTTTCTTAAACGTGTTTTCTAAGTTTAAAAGAGTCAGAATAAAATAATTTACTAGAATAATTTATTTAGAAATGGAACAAAAAATAAATGAATTTATGGCTCTTGTAGAGTCAAAAAATCCAAACGAGCCAGAATTTCTTCAAGCCGTTAGAGAATTTGCAGAAACGGTAATTCCATTTATTGCAGAAAGAAAAAAGTATGATGGAAAAAACTTACTTCTTAGAATTGCTGAGCCGGAACGTTCTATAATTTTCAGGGTTCCATGGGTAGATGATAATGGAGAAATCATTGTAAACAGAGGTTTCAGAATTCAGATGAATTCAGCAATCGGACCCTATAAAGGCGGAATAAGATTTCACCATACAGTAAATTTGTCTGTATTAAAATTTCTTGCTTTTGAACAGGTTTTTAAAAATAGTCTTACAACACTTCCTATGGGAGGTGGAAAAGGAGGTTCTGATTTTGATCCCGAAGGAAAATCCGATGGTGAAATCATGCGTTTTTGCCAGTCCTTTATGACTGAATTATGCCGTCATATTGGTCCTGACTTAGATGTTCCTGCCGGAGATATCGGTGTGGGCGCCAGAGAAATAGGATACTTATTTGGTCAGTACAAAAGAATCAGAAATGAATTTACAGGTGTTTTAACCGGAAAAGGAATTGCTTACGGAGGTTCGTTAATACGTCCTGAGGCTACCGGATATGGTGTTGTGTATTTTACAGATCAGATGTTGCGTACTATAGGGCATGAAATTAAAGGAAAAAGAGTTGCGATTTCAGGTTTCGGAAATGTTGCCTGGGGTGTGGCACTAAAAATAAATGAATTAGGAGGGAAGGTCGTTACGATTTCCGGACCTGATGGTTATATTTATGATGAAGAAGGAATTTCAGGAGAGAAAATCGAGCACATGGTAGAAATGAGAGCAACGGGTGATAACAGAGCTGAAGTTTATACTAAAAAATATCCAAATGCTGTTTTCCACAAAGGGAAAAGCCCATGGGAAGTAAAAGTAGATATCGCTATTCCTTGTGCTACTCAAAACGAACTGAACGGGGAAGATGCCAGAAAACTAATTGATAATGGAGTACTATGTGTTACGGAAGCTGCAAATATGCCTTCAACATTAGATGCTATCAAATTATTCCTGGACAATAAAGTACTATTCGCTCCGGGGAAAGCCGCAAATGCCGGTGGAGTTGCTGCCTCAGGATTAGAAATGACCCAGAATTCAATTCGTCTGAACTGGACCAGTGAAGAAGTAGATTTGAGACTGAAAGATATCATGATTGGAATTCATAACCAATGTAAAAAATATGGTGTTGGCGAAGATGGTTACGTAAACTACGTAAAAGGAGCTAACATTGCCGGATTCGTTAAAGTTGCTGATGCTATGCTTGCTCAGGGTGTAGTATAATTTTAAGTACAATTTCTATAAATGCCTTCATTCGTCTTACGAGGAATGAAGGCATTTTTTTTATTTTTTAAAGAATAAAATTCATGACCCGTAATAACGTGAATTATTTATGAAGAGAACAAAATTCAAATACTTACGTTTGTAGTATATTTGTCCATCCCAACATATTTAATAATGAAGAGAAGGTTTTTGTATATTTTGTTTTTATTGCTAATGCAATTCTCTGTCGCACAGAATAAATTATCCTGGCAGGGTTATTTTTCGTTTAATGAAATAAAAGATATTTCAGAAAGTACAACAACTGTTTTTGCCGCTTCAGAAAATGCAATGTTTGCCAGTAACCAGGCGAACAAAAGTGTTAAAACAACCACTACAGTCGAGGGACTTTCGGGACAGGCGATTTCTGCTATTTATTACAGCGAAACTTCTAAAAAAACTTTAATTGGATATGAAAACGGTTTGTTGACCATCGTGAATGAAACGGACGGAAGCATTTCAAAAAAAGTCGATATTATCAATAAACAGTTAGCCCCTAATTTAAAAAAAATAAATCACTTCATGGAGCATGACGGTCTTGTGTATGTCTCCTGCGATTTTGGAATTGTACAGTTTAATTTGAAAACATTACAATTTGGGGACACCTATTTTATTGGCGATAACGGAGCTGAAATAAGGGTAAAACAAACTTCCTTTTTTAATGGCTTTCTCTATGCGGCAACTTCAAACGGAATCAGACGGGCGGATATTGCAAATGCAAATTTAATTGATTTCAACCAGTGGAGTGTAGTTAATGCAGGAGATTGGTCGAGCGTTGAAACATTCGATACGCAACTTATAGCAATTAATGCTGCAGGCTACGTTCACAGGTACAATTCCAACACCTTTACAGGATTTATTCAGCTTCCGCAAACGGCTGTAGACCTGCGGGCTAAAAATCATAATCTATTTATTACGACAGCTAATACGGTTTATGTTTATAATAATCAAATGACGCTGAGCCGTCAGATTAGCAATACGCAGGTGCTGAATGATAAAGTGAATTTTAGCTGTGCTACCACTGTTGGAGATTTAATTTATATTGGTACCGCTGAAAATGGATTGTTCTCGTCAATACTTTCGGGAGCTTCTGCTTTTGAGAACAGTACACCAAAAGGACCTTTGCGGAATAGTGTTTTTGCACTTCAGGCGACAACAAATTCGTTGTGGACTGTTTTCGGAGATTATTCAGGAGCCTATAATCCATATCCGAAAGACAGTTACGGGATAAGTAAATTCAGTCAGGATCAATGGCTGGATATTCCTTATGAAGAAGTTCTGGGCGCTAAATCATTGGTAAGAATAGCGGTAGATCCCAATAATGAAAATAAGGTATATGCAGGTTCTTATGATGCCGGTTTATTAAAGATTGAAAAAGAGGTGCCCACTTATCTTTACGGGACAGGAAACAGCTCATTGGAGGCTATTCCGGGTACGCCCGATGTCTGGATAAACGGAACCGTGTTTGATAAATCCGGAAATTTATGGATGAATAACAGCCTGGTAGATAACGGAATAAAAATGCTTAAACCAAACGGGGACTGGCAGGTTTATTCGACAAAATCAATCATTACAAATGTTGCCAGTTGTCCTTTCGGCCGAATGTCAATTGATAAAAACGGAACAAAATGGATGGCGACCTATAATAACGGGATTATCGGATTTAATGAAAAAGGAAATGTTTTCAAAAAAATCACAATGGGCAGTGATGCAGGAAATCTTCCTTTTATTGATGCACGTGTAGCCACTCCGGATAATAACAATCAGCTTTGGATAGGAACCGCAAAAGGACTAAGGATTCTTTCGAATGTGAATAGTTTTTTAACAGACCCCCAATTAACAACAAAACCGATCATTATTCTGGAAGATGGGTTGGCACAGGAACTTTTGTACGAGCAGTTTATTACAGATATTGTGGTCGACGGATCCAACAACAAATGGATCGCGACTGCCGATTCGGGTGTTTTCTTAGTTTCTCCGAATGGTCAGGAAACCAAATATCATTTTACCATAAACAATTCTCCCTTGCCCAGTAACACTATAAATGATATTGATATCAACAGTGCAACAGGCGAAGTTTTTATAGCAACAGACAAAGGACTTATTTCTTTTAAAGGAGTATCAACTGCCGCAAATGATAATTTGAACGAGGTGTATGTCTATCCAAATCCCGTGCGTCCCAATTATGGGGGAACGGTAAAAGTGGCTGGATTACTGGATAAAGCGAATATAAAAATTACAGATATCGAAGGAAATCTCGTTTACGAAACAACCTCCGAAGGTGGAACAATAGAGTGGGATACCACCGCTTTTGGCAGATATAAAGTAGCATCCGGAGTGTATATGATTTTTATATCGGCTCAGGACGGAGCGGAAACTAAAGTTAAAAAAGTAATGATTATCAGGTAGTTTGGTGCTATGAATACTAAAAATTGTTTTGACTTTTTACGGTTTTTCTTTGCTGCAAATATTCTGTTGGCACATATTTCGGAACTTTCTCAAAATAGTGATCTGGCCTTTTTGTCTCATTTTTCTAATGCCATTATTGCGATAAAAGGCTTCTTTGTAATAAGTGGTTTTCTGGTGGCTAAAAGTTTTGTGAATACCCCTTCATTAAAAGAGTATTTCATCAGACGGGCCAAAAGGATTTTACCGGCTTATGTGGTTGTGGTCGTTTTTTCAGTTTTAATTTTTTCCTTCTTTAGCAGCGCTGATTTTTCGGATTATTTTTCAGATAGCAATACCTATAAATATTTGGGATGGAATTTGGTTTTTCTGAATTTCATGCAGCCGTGCCTGCCGGGGCTTTTTGAAGGCAATCTTCTTTGTGCGGTAAACGGGGCTTTGTGGACCTTAAAAGTAGAAGAAGGATTTTATATTGTTTTGCCTTTGATTTTTTATACCATCAGAAAAACCAGAAGCGCTTTTCTGGTACTGGCAGCCCTTTATATTTTGTCATTATTCTATTGGTTTATGATGGATTCTTATTTCAATAAGCCCTTATTAGCGAAACAACTGCCGGGGTATTTGTCTTATTTCGTAACAGGGATTTTTCTGTTTTTGAATTTTGATCTCCTTATGAAATTCAAAAAAACAATTTTGACATTTTCAGCTTTCATCCTAATTGGTTATTACCTTTTAAGTCTGCCTACAGATTGGTTTTATCCTGCCGCGTTTGGCTGTATTGTGATCATTATGGCCTACAATCTTCCCTTTTTGAATAATTTCGGGAAATATGGTGATTTTACGTACGGACTGTATATTTATCATTTTCCGATAATCCAATTGTTTCGACAATACAATTTATTCGAAAAATACAATCCTTATTTAATGGCCGTTGCCGTAATTTTGATTACTTTGTTCTTTGCTGTCCTGTCTTGGTTTTTAATCGAACGCAGATTTTTGGACCGCTTTAAAAAGAATAAACAAAAGCACATTCCGACAGTATGTTAGTCAAAACCAAAGCAATCGTAATTTCCTCTTTAAAATTTCAGGAAAAAAGCCTGATCGTAAAATGTTTTACGCTTTCCAACGGCCTGAAATCTTATTTCGTGCGCGATGCTTTTTCGAGCCGGAAAGCCAGTCAGAAAATTGCTTATTTTCAGCCTTTGTCCATTCTCGAAATTGAAGCCGTGCATAAAAACAAAGGGACTTTGGAAAATTTCAAGGAAATAAAAACGGCAGTTCCTTTTCAGAGTATTCATACTGATATTGTAAAAAGCACGATGGTCATGTTTCTGTCTGAAATGCTTCATTATTCCATTCAGGAAGAAGAAAAAAACGAATCGCTTTTTACGTTTTTAGAGACCGCTTTGACCTGGCTGGATCATCATGATGATATTTCCAATTTCCATTTAATCCTGCTCCTCGAAACCACCAAGTATCTGGGCTTTTATCCGGATGTTTCGGAAATAGAACTGCCGTTTTTTGAAATGTATGACGGGATTTTTACCCTTTTTCATGGTGTAGGTTCGCTGACGGAACACGAAAGTACTTTATTTAAAAAGCTCATCGATCTGAAATTTGATAATGACCAGAAAGTTTTTCATGTAATTGAAAGGCAAATACTACTTAAAATATTGATTGACTATTATAGCTTTCATTTAGACGGATTCAAAAAGCCAAAATCTTTAGAGGTTTTAAAAGAAGTTTTCTCTTAAAATTTAGAAAACGCAACTATTTTTTGCGGAATCTGACTGAAATTACGGGGCATCGCTCTTTTTTCTGTCATCTTTTATCTATTTACCTCAAAATTCCTTACTTTCGCACCTCGATTAAGAAAAGGATAAAATGAGCACAAAATTTACTGAATACAAAGGACTTGACTTGCCAACAGTAGCGTCAGAAGTACTTGATTTTTGGAAGAAAGAAAATATATTTGAAAAGAGTGTAACAACTCGCGAAGGTGCTGAGCCTTACGTATTTTTTGAAGGCCCGCCTTCAGCAAACGGATTACCGGGAATTCACCACGTGATGGCACGTGCCATTAAAGATATTTTTTGCAGATACAGAACCCAGAAAGGTTTTCAGGTTAAAAGAAAAGCCGGTTGGGATACGCACGGATTACCTGTAGAATTGGGTACCGAAAAAGAACTTGGAATCACAAAAGAAGATATTGGCAAAACCATTTCTATCGAAGAATATAACGAAGCGTGTAAAAAAACCGTTATGCGTTATACCGACGTATGGAATGATTTGACCGAAAAAATGGGGTATTGGGTTGATATGGAAGATCCGTATGTGACGTACAAACCCAAATATATGGAATCGGTTTGGTGGCTTTTGAAACAAATCTACGACAAAGGTTTATTGTACAAAGGATACACAATTCAGCCGTATTCCCCAAAAGCAGGAACTGGATTATCTTCTCACGAAGTAAATCAGCCCGGAGCTTACCGTGATGTTACGGACACTACGATTGTAGCGCAATTCAAAACTTTACCGGAAACATTGCCCTCATTTTTACAGGGTTTTGGAGAAATCCACATTTTAGCGTGGACGACAACGCCTTGGACATTGCCATCGAATACCGCTTTGACCGTTGGGCCAAAAATTGACTACGTTTTAGTAAAAACATTCAATCAGTATACATTCGAACCTGTAAATGTGGTTCTTGCTAAAAATTTAGTGGGAAAACAGTTCGGGAAAGGGTTTTTTGCCAGCGAAGACGATGCTGATTTTGACAAAGTGAAAAATGGCGACAAACAACTTCCGTACAAAATTCTGGCAGAAGCAAAAGGGACTGATTTAGTTGAAATCCGTTACGAACAATTATTACCGTATGTGTTGCCGTACCAAAATGCTGAAAATGCCTTTAGGGTAATTGCCGGGGATTTTGTAACAACAGAAGACGGAACAGGTATCGTACATACATCTCCGACTTTTGGTGCAGATGATGCCAGAGTAGCAAAAGAAGCAAAACCGGAAGTTCCGCCGATGCTGGTTTTGGACGAAAGCGGAACACCAGTGCCGCTGGTAGATTTACAAGGAAAGTTTACCTCTCATTTAGGAGATCTTGCCGGTAAATATGTTAAAAACGAATATTACGATGAAGGACAAGCTCCGGAACGTTCTGTTGATGTTGAAATCGCTATTCGTTTAAAAGAAGAAAATAAAGCCTTTAAGGTTGAAAAATACGTACATAGTTATCCACACAGCTGGAGAACAGATGAGCCGTTATTATATTATCCGCTAGATTCATGGTTCATTAAAGTAACCGATGTAAAAGATAGAATGTTCGACCTGAACGAAACTATCAATTGGAAGCCTAAGTCTACTGGTGAGGGACGTTTTGGAAACTGGCTGAAAAATGCCAACGACTGGAACTTATCTCGTTCTAGATATTGGGGTATTCCGTTGCCAATCTGGAGAACTGAAGATAAAAAAGAAGAAGTTCTTATTGGTTCTGTTGAAGAATTATACAATGCGATTGAAAAATCTATCGAAGCCGGTTTTCAGAAAGAAAATCCGTTTAAAGGTTTTGAAATCGGAAACATGTCTGAATCCAATTATGATTTAATTGATTTGCACAAAAATGTAGTGGATGGAATTACTTTAGTTTCAGCTTCAGGCCAGCCAATGAAACGCGAAAGCGATTTGATTGATGTCTGGTTCGATTCTGGTGCAATGCCTTATGCACAATGGCATTATCCTTTTGAAAATAAAGATAAAATCGACGAGAATAAAGATTTTCCTGCGAATTTCATCGCAGAAGGTGTAGATCAGACCCGTGGATGGTTTTATACCCTACATGCCATCGGAACCCTGGTTTTTGATAAAGTAGCGTATAAAAATGTAGTTTCCAACGGTTTGGTTCTGGATAAAGACGGAATAAAAATGTCGAAAAGTAAAGGGAATACAATAGACCCTTTTAAAACCATTGAAGAATATGGTCCCGATGCCACCCGCTGGTACATGATTATGAATGCGAATCCGTGGGACAACCTGAAATTTGACCTGGAGGGAATTGCTGAGGTGCGTCGTAAGTTTTTCGGAACTTTATACAACACCTATTCGTTCTTTTCGCTATATGCCAATATCGACGGGTTTAAATATGAAGAAGCTGAAATTCCGTTAAACGAAAGACCTGAAATCGATCAGTGGATCATATCTGAATTGCATTCCTTAATAAAATTTGTTGATGAATGTTACGAAGATTACGAGCCGACAAAAGCAGCAAGGGCTATTTCTGACTTCGTACAGGAGAATCTGAGTAACTGGTACGTTCGTTTGTGTCGTCGTCGTTTCTGGAAAGGCGAATACGCTCATGATAAAATTGCAGCGTATCAGACGCTTTATACTTGTCTGCTAACGATCAGTAAATTAAGTGCTCCAATCGCTCCTTTTTTCATGGATAAATTGTATCGCGACTTAACAATTTCTACAGAATCTGAGAAATATGCCAGTGTTCACTTGGCTGAGTTCCCAAAATTTGTCGAAAACTTTGTTAATAAAACGTTAGAGAGTAAAATGCAGAAGGCGCAAACCATCTCATCATTGGTTTTATCTCTTCGTAAAAAGGAAATGATCAAAGTGCGTCAGCCTTTGCAAAAGGTAATGATTCCGGTACTTGACGAGAATCAGCGTGCTGAAATCGAAGCAATTTCCGAGCTTATAAAAGCAGAGGTAAACGTTAAGGAAATCATGCTTTTAGATGATGCTTCGGGCATCTTAGTAAAGCAGATTAAACCTAATTTTAAGACTTTAGGACCACGCTTTGGAAAAGATATGGGCTTGATTTCTAAGGAAATACAAAGCTTTTCTTCCGATCAGATCAATCAGTTGGACAAGCAGGGGACGTTAGATATTGTTATTGCTGGAAATAATGTAACTTTATCTCTGGAAGACGTCGAAATAACATCTCAGGATATTGAAGGATGGCTGGTAGCAAATTCAAACGGAATTACAGTTGCGCTTGATATAACAATCACCGAAGATTTAAAAAACGAAGGTATTGCAAGGGAATTAGTAAACAGAATTCAGAATATCCGTAAAGATTCAGGATTTGAGGTTACTGATAAGATTAAAGTACAAATTAAAAGAACCGGCCTTTTAGAAGAAGCCATCTTAAAGAATGAAGACTATATTAAGTCTGAGACACTAACAGAGAATTTGGTTTTTACTGATGCTTTGGAAAGCGGCATAGAAATTGAATTTGATGATATTAAAACAATGATATTAATTTCAAAATAATATAAAAATGGTAGATGAAATTACAAGATACTCTGACGCCGATTTGGCGGAGTTCAAAGAAATAATCCAAAATAAAATACAAAAAGCACAAGCCGACCTGGATTTAATAAAAAGTGCTTACATGAATGATTTGAACAATGGGACAGATGATACTTCCCCAACTTTCAAAGCGTTTGAAGAAGGAAGTGAAACAATGTCAAAAGAGGCGAACTCGCAGTTGGCTATCAGACAGGAAAAGTTTATTCGTGATTTGAAAAACGCATTATTCCGTGTAGAAAACAAAACATATGGTATCTGCAAAGTAACAGGTAAATTAATCGGTAAAGAAAGACTGAAAATTGTACCTCATGCTACTATGAGTATTGAAGCAAAAAATCTGCAACGATAAGTTATACAAATTAAACGCTCCTTTTGGGGCGTTTTTTATGCAGGTATATTTGCGATTATCATAAATGTCTTACACCTGAAAAGAAAATAGGCAGTGAGGGCAGTTAGTCGTGCAGGGTTAAAAAAAATATTGCTTAATTAGAACTGTCTTGATTAAGGATAGTTCTGATTAAGCAATAAAATATAAGGCATTACGCTAAATTCTTTTCCAGTTCCAATTTATGTTTTTTCAGGATGGCTCTTGTCATTCCTAAATTTGCCTTAGTGGAGTCTGCCGCCAGATAAATCATAAATTTTTTATTCGGTGAGATATCAATAATGTGAATTTGCGATGAAAGCGTAATTAAGATATCTTCAATCTCCTGATTTAAATTCAAAGCCTTTACGGCATTTAATTTTGCTTTAACAACTTCCAGGTTGTAGGCAGCTGCCAATTCAGGATCAAAAGACGGGTCTAAACTTAAATTACCAAAGCTTAATCCGGATTCAATTTCGGTTACGGCAATAGCAATAAAGCCGTTTACGTTTGTTTTCATTTCATTTAAAAACACGTTTAAAAAGTCGTTACTCATAATGTTGTGGTTTTGTGGTTAATAGATTTATTTATTTCAATAGGGAATTTTTGCTTAATTCTGTCGAAAGTTCATCTGTTGTACGCATCAATAATCCGAGATTGCTCCCGTCTTTTGAAAAAGCCACCACAAAGTGTGAGCCACTGATTTTATTTCCGATTACAACCCCTTCCGTTGTTTTTAAAAACAACTGCTTCAAAGAACCCTTGTCGAGATCCGATAAGAATTTTTCACTCATGGATAAAATTGCTGCGCTCATGGCTGCTACGCTGTCTCCGTAATCTATGTGCAGTGATGTGATGAGTTTTCCTTTTCCGTTTAAAATTAGTGCCGACGTAGATTTTGTATTAACCAGAAAATCGTTCAGGATGGTGGTGATTTCATTCATTTGGAAGGATTTAAGGAGTTGTTAAAAATATATTGATATTGCTAAGGTATTTAAAGTTTGGGATGTATTCTGACTAAACAACTGTTAATTTTCCTAACAAATATAAATTATTTTATGTATCATTGTATTACCGAACGAATAATAATTTAATTTTTTTACTATAAAAACCTTACATTATGGCTAAAGTGTTGAAATTCAAAGATGTGAACTCGGATGTTGAAAATAGAATGAAAGAATTCGAGAAAACGCGTACGAAATTAAAATCTCAGATCGCAAAAGACGCCGCTAAAAAGGTCGCTGCAGGAAAAGAAGGGAAAGGTTTATTTAAATCCCTTACTGAATTTTTTACGGATGCCCCTAAAACAGCAGGAAATTCAAGTGTTAAGAAATAGAGATATATAGCTGGTCAAAGATATTTTTAGACCGGCTTATTTTATTATAAAACAATTAACGCTCCTTAAGGGGCGTTCTTTTTGATTAAATTATTACTTTTGCCATCAAAAATTCATAAAATGTCATTACGAAACTCGTACTTCCTTATATTTTTAGTTTTACTTATCGATCAGCTTTCTAAAATTTATGTAAAAACAAATTTTGTCTTAGGTGAAGAAGTGGTTATTACGGACTGGTTTAGAATTCATTTTATAGAAAATGAAGGAATGGCCTGGGGAACCAAAATTCCCGGGGAATATGGAAAATTAATTTTGACTGTTTTTAGAATTTTTGCTGTATTCGGAATCGGGTACTGGCTGGCTGATGCAATTAAGAAACGTCATTCTGCTTATCTGATCGTGGCTATTGCCCTAATCTTTGCCGGCGCTGCGGGAAATATCCTGGATTCTGTTTTTTACGGAGTAATTTTTGACGACAGTACACATAATCTTGCAACGCTTTTTTCACCAACTCCATACGGAACCTGGTTCCATGGTTTGGTAGTGGATATGTTTTATTTTCCAATTTGGGAAGGTAATTTGCCAGCCTGGCTGCCTTTCTTTGGAGGGAAGCATTTTATGTTTTTCAATGCTATTTTCAATGTTGCCGATATGGCGATTTCTACCGGTGTTGGTATCCTGCTGGTTTTTAATAAAAGAGCATTCCCGAAACATTCATAAAAGGTAGAAAATACCAATAAAAAAATTCCAAATTCCAATGGATGCTGTGATTTACAGCTATTGGAATTTGGAATTTTTTTATTGAAAATTTCACCGTATTGGGATTACTATTTATTGTACTATTTTTACAATACAAAATCAAACCTATGCAAAGTCCGTCTTTTTCTATTTATGATGCATCTGCAGGTTCGGGAAAGACCTATACGCTGGTCAAAGAGTATCTTAAAATAATTCTCTCTTCCCCTAAAAATGATGCCTACCGTAATATCCTGGCAATCACTTTTACCAATAAAGCGGTTCATGAAATGAAAAGCCGTATTGTCGGGAGTTTGTCTGAATTTACCAAAGAAGAACCTTCATCAAAAGCTATGGATTTAATGGAGGATTTGTCCCGTGAAACAGGCCTTTCGATCCTAAAAATCAAAACAAAATCCCAGAATATTATCAAGCATCTTATTCATAATTATGCTGCTTTTGATATTTCTACCATAGATAAATTTACACACAAGGTAATTCGTGCTTTTGCACATGACCTGAATTTGCCCATGACTTTTGAGGTGACACTTGATACCGAAAATTTACTGGTAGAAGCCGTTGATGCAATTATTGCTCAGGCCGGACAGGATGAAACGCTCACCAGATTGCTGATCGATTTCACCATGGAAAAAACCGACGATGATAAAAGTTGGGATGTTTCGCGTGAAATCCTTGAAACCGGAAGACTGGTGCTGAATGAAAACAACAGAAATGAAATTTCTCATTTTCAGGACAAATCCATTGAGGAATTTGTTGCGATAAAAAAGAAAATGTCGGTTTTGTGTGCCGATTTAGAAAAAGAAAATACCGGATTTGCAACACAGACTCTCGAGTTGATCGATAAAAACGGAATTGATTTAAAGTCGTTTTCAAGAGGGACTTTTCCAAATCATCTGGAAAGTATTCGTGATGGAAAATTCAATCCGAGAAATAAAGCATTTCACGAATTTGAGGATATTGCCATTAATAAAACGGCGAGTGACCGGGCTCTGATCGAAAATCTTATTCCGGAATTACTGCTGACTTTAGATAAGATCTATAAAAACTTCGAAAAAAGGGATTTCTACAAAGCCTTTCTGAAAAACATAACACCGCTTTCTTTGCTGAATACGGTAAGCAATGAACTGGCCAAAATTCAGTCGGAACAAAATATTTTGTCTATTTCAGAATTCAACGCGATTATTCATCGTGAAATTCAGAATCAGCCGGCACCCTTTATTTACGAACGTTTGGGAGAACGTTACCGCCACTTTTTTATTGATGAATTTCAGGATACCTCAGAAATGCAATGGCAGAATCTGATTCCGCTAATTGACAATGCGCTTTCGGGCCAGGATGATTTCGGGAATAAAGGAACACTGATGATTGTGGGGGATCCGAAACAATCCATCTATCGTTGGAGGGGAGGAAAGGCCGAGCAGTTTATTGAATTAAGTAAAGAAGCAAATCCTTTTGCGAATCCGGATAAAAAACTGGAACATTTAAACACCAATTACAGAAGCTACAGCGAAGTAATTGATTTTAATAATGCTTTTTTTAAACTGATTTCAACCGAATTTACGAATGAGGATTATAAGGATTTATATGAAAATCATAGCTTTCAGAATCCAAATTCTAAAAAAGGCGGCTATGTCAACATTTCTTTTCTTCCCATAATAGAAAAAAATGATTTTGCAGATGAAGAAGATGTTGTGGAAAAATCAGATTTATATGTGCTGGCGACTTTAAATACAATTTTAAAAGTGGTTAAGGAAGGTTTTGAATATAAGGACATCGTAGTTCTGACCCGCAAAAGGGATCAGGGAATCGCCATTGCCAATTATCTGACAGAACAGAATATTCCGCTTCTTTCGTCAGAAACCCTCATGATTCAGAATGCTACAGAGGTTCGATTGATTGTTCATCTGTTGAAATATCTAAATAATAGTGCCGATCTGGAGTCGAAAGCTAATTTTTTACATTTTCTGGGAACCACTCTGGAAACTGAAATTCCGATTCATGATTTTATCGCAAACGGAATGGCTCAGAGACTCGAAAGTGATTTTGAAAACTGGCTCTTGGCGTTTGATGTTTCGCTTTCTTTTGAAGATATCAGGAAGAAATCTTTGTATGAAGCGGTCGAAATTATCATTTCAAAATTTATTCTTCCTTCAGAAGGAAATGCCTATGTGCAGTTTTTTCTGGATATTGTTTTGGAGCGCGACATTAGAAATCAGGCAGGTATTGCCGATTTTTTAGGTTATTGGGATAAAAATGCGGAGAAATTCAGTATTCCTTCTCCGGAAGGAAATAATGCTGTCCGCATTATGACCATCCATAAATCGAAAGGTCTCGAGTTTCCGGTAGTCATCATGCCTTTTGCAGAAGAAGATTACAACAGGAAACCAAAAGATAAACTCTGGCTGGATACAGAAGAAGCTGATTTGGGCGTGCCAAAAGCCCTGATTGATAATAGCAGTGCTGTGGAAGGTTTCGGTGAAAGTGCCTCGGCAGTTTTTAATTTAAAAAAACAGGAAGAATTGCTGGATAACATCAATGTTTTATATGTCGCCCTGACACGTGCCGAAGAACAGTTGTATGTTATTTCACAATCTTTAAAAGAGCGAAAAGACGGAGAATTCCCGAATAATATGGCTTCTTTTTTTATTAAATATTTGATGCATAAAGGGATTTACGATCCCGAAAAGACAGCATATGATTTTGGAAACAAAACAAAGCTCTCTCCGCCTTCAAAAATGGCAGATCTGGTCAAGGTAATTCCAATGGTCTCTGAAGTTTTGAATCCGAAAAATATAAAAATTGCGCAGCGCGAAGCTTTAATGTGGGGAACTCATCAGCAGGATGCTATTTCTTATGGAAATAGTATTCATGAAATTCTGGCTTTCGTTAAAGATAAATCAGATGTGGATCTGGCGGTTACAAAAGCGCTTGAAAATGGACTTATTACTTTAGATCAGACAGAAAAGGTACTGATAACACTGCGTGAAATTGTGAATCATCCGGAACTAAGTGTTTGTTTTAATGGAAATGACAAGATTCTGAACGAGCAGACGATTGTTCAGAAAGAAGGCAAGATTTTAAAACCGGATCGCATTGTTCTCACAAAAGACAAGGAGGCTTACCTTCTCGATTATAAAACCGGTGTCAGTAATGCGAAATACACGAAACAAATTCAGGAATATGAGGAAGCTATTGAAGATTTGGGGTACAAAGTGTTAAAAAGAGCTTTGGTATATATAGGAACAGATGTTGATGTGGTAAATTTGTGATGAAATTAATCAGATGTTAAAGAGTTGATTTCGTTAAGTTGTTAATTTTTAACATATTAAATAAATAAAAATGTACGGTAAAATTAAAGATCATTTGCAAAGTGAGTTGCAAACAATTGAAGAGAACGGAATTTTTAAAAAAGAACGCATTATAACTTCGGCGCAGGACGCTGAAATTACAATTTCAACCGGGGAAAAAGTTCTGAACTTCTGTGCTAATAATTACTTAGGGCTATCGTCTCATCCAGAGGTGGTTCAGGCCGCTAAGGACGCTATGGACACACATGGTTTTGGGATGTCTTCGGTTCGGTTTATTTGTGGTACGCAGGATATTCATAAGACCTTAGAAAAAAAGATTGCTGATTTTTATGGAACAGAAGATACTATTTTATATGCAGCGGCCTTTGATGCAAATGGTGGTGTTTTCGAGCCATTATTTGGGGAAAATGACGCTATTATTTCAGATAGTTTAAATCATGCTTCTATTATCGATGGCGTTCGTTTGTGTAAAGCAGCCCGTTATCGCTATGAGAACAGTAATATGGAAGATCTGGAAGAGCAGTTAATTAAGGCTAATGAAGCAGGTGCACGTTTTAAAATAATTGTGACCGACGGTGTTTTTTCTATGGATGGTGTTGTTGCTCCGTTAGATAAAATCTGCGACCTGGCAGATAAATACGATGCTTTGGTGATGGTCGATGAATGTCATGCGGCCGGATTTATCGGTGCAACCGGTAAAGGAACACTTGAGGCAAAAGGTGTCATGGGAAGAGTTGATATTATTACAGGTACACTGGGTAAGGCACTGGGTGGAGCAATGGGTGGTTATACAACAGCAAAGAAAGAAATTATTGAATTACTGCGTCAAAGATCAAGACCTTATTTGTTTTCAAACTCGCTTGCGCCTGCAATTGTAGGGGCTTCCATTAAAGTTTTTGAATTACTGGAAAAAGATACTTCACTAAGAGATAAATTAGAATGGAATACGAATTATTTTAAAGAAGGCATGAAAAAGGCCGGATTTGATATTATCGATGGCGATTCTGCAATTGTTCCCGTGATGTTGTACGATGCAAAATTGTCACAAACAATGGCGAATGAACTTTTAAAACAAGGCATTTATGTTATCGGTTTCTTTTTTCCTGTTGTCCCGAAAGAGAAGGCGAGAATACGTGTTCAGCTCTCAGCAGCGCATACAAAGGAGCATTTGGACAAAGCTATAAGTGCTTTTGTATCAGTTGGTAAAATGTTAAAAGTTATATAATTCCCATTTTATTGAATTTTTGTAGGTTTTTTTTAACATTTCATTTTGTATTTAAAAATTTTGGTGTTACTTTTGCTAGTAATTAACTAAATTGTAATTAAAAAAAATTAAGTATGAAACATCTTAACAAACTTTTAGTTGCTGTAATGATGGTGATGGGGTTGTCCTCACACGCGCAAGACAGTAACAATCCATGGGCTATCTCTTTTGGAGTGAATGCCGTGGATACTAGGACTAGTGCAAGTCCAGAACATGTTGACTTTTTTCCGGCGCATTTCTCTCAGCCATTCGCTGTAAAAGATAACTGGAATATCCTTCCATCTTTATCTTACATTGGAGTGTCTAGATACGTAGGGTCAGGATTTTCTGTTGGTTTACAAGGGTCTGTGAATAAAATTGACAAATATGTTCGTTTTGCTCCAAATGCTGCAGGGCATGATGCAAGAGGAATGATTGTTGAAAATCCAGGTGATTTGATGTATTACGGAATTGATGCTACTATTAAGTACAGCTTCCAGGAATTAATCAAATCTAAAGTAATCGATCCTTCGTTATCTGTTGGTGGTGGTTATGTTTTCTTCGGAGACAGCAGCTACGGAACTGTTAACCCAGGTGCTGGTTTAACTTTCTGGTTTACTGATGCTATTGGTTTAGAGCTTGCTACTAAATACAAATGGTCAGTTAGTGGAGACAGAGAAGATGCTGCTGGTGTTCCAGACGCTCCATCTCATTTCCAACACACTGCAGGTCTTATCTTCAAATTTGGTGGTAAAGATACTGACGGTGATGGTATCTACGATAAAGATGATGCTTGTCCAGACGTTGCTGGTTTAAAACAATTCAACGGATGTCCTGATACAGACGGAGACGGAATCGTTGATGCTTCTGATGCTTGTCCAGATGTTTTTGGTTTAGCTGCATTAAACGGATGTCCTGATACTGACGGAGACGGAATTGCTGATAAAGATGATGCTTGTCCAGATGTTGCTGGTTTAGCTGCTTTAAAAGGTTGTCCAGATGCTGACGGTGACGGTGTTGCTGATAAAGATGACAAATGTCCTACAGTTGCTGGTCCAAAAGAAAACGGTGGTTGTCCTTTCTTAGACGCTGATAAAGATGGTGTTCTAGATAAAGATGATGATTGTCCTACAGTTGCAGGTCCTGCTTCTAACAGAGGATGTCCAGAAGTTACTTCTGAGGCTTTAGAAGACCTTAAAGTTCAAGCTAGAGCAATCTACTTCAACTCAGGTAAAGCTACTTTCAAAACAGGAGACAAAGAAACTCCAGCTAGATTAGATGCAATTAAAGAAATCCTTAAAAACTATCCAAACGCGAAATTCAGCATTGAAGGTCACACAGATAGCGATGGTTCTGATAAATTGAACCAAAAACTTTCTGAAGACAGAGCTGCTGCAGTTATGAACGCTTTGATCGAAAGAGGAGTAAATGTTGATAACTTAGTGTCTAAAGGTTTCGGTGAGTCTCAACCAGTTGCAAGTAACAAAACTGCTGCAGGTAAAGCACAAAACAGAAGAACTGAAATCAAACATATCGGTTCTAAATACGAAGGTAAATTGTAATTTACTTTCTAAATAAATTCTAAAAGCCATTCTTAATTGAATGGCTTTTTTTATTTTTATACAATGATAAATACTTCTTTTCTCGAAAAAATAGCCGCTGTTATAATTCAGGATTATTCCGGTAAACTTGCTGAAACAACTATTATTCTGCCAAATAAAAGAGCAAAGGTTTTTTTAATTGAAGCTTTAAAAAAAGAAACTACCCATACAATTCTTTCTCCCGATATCATTAGCATAGAAGATTTCGTGCAGGATGTCGCAGCCATTCGGTCTGTTGATTCCATTGAACTTTTGTTTGAATTCTATGAAGTATATCTTTCTGTTACAGAAAAACAAAACCAGCAGTCCTTCGAGTTATTTGCCAATTGGGCAAAAACTCTTCTTCAGGATTTTAATGAAATTGATCGTTACTTATTAGAGCCTTCTCATGTTTTGTCTTATCTGAATGATATCGAAGACATCAAAAAGTGGGGAATAGAAGTCGAAAATAAAACTAAGCTTCTGGAAAAATATATTGATTTCTGGAAACTTCTACCATTGTATTATGAGTCTTTATATAATCATTTGCTGCATAAAGGAATAGGATATCAGGGATTGATTTATCGGGAAGCAGTTAATAATCTAAATCATTTTTCAAATACAATTTCAGAGCGTCATTTTGTTTTTGCAGGTTTCAATGCATTAAATGCTGCTGAAGAAAAAATCGTGCAGCATCTTTTAGCTTTAGATCAGGCTAAAATTTATTGGGATGTCGATCAGACTTTTCTTAATGACCCTTATCACGACGCAGGACTTTTTGTCCGTCGCTTTAAAGAAAACTGGAAACACTATAAGTCGAATCCTTTTGAGTGGATTGTGGATGATTTTTCACAATCAAAAAATATTCAGGTCATCGGAACTCCAAAAACGATTGGTCAGGCTAAATTAGCCGGAAGTATTATCGAAAAAATAGTTGCTGAAAATCCCTTAACCTCCCTTGATAAGGTCGCGATTGTTTTAGGTGAAGAGAATCTTTTAATGCCCGTTTTGTATGCTTTACCTTCTTCGGTTGGGTCTTTGAATATTACTATGGGATATTCAGGTAAAAATAATCCATCGCAAATACTGATTGCGAAATTATTCAAAATGCATGCCAATGCGCTCTCCAGAAAAGGAGAAAGCTATGTTTTTTATTATAAGGATATATTGGATATTTTAACGCATCCTCTTGTGGAACCTTATGCTCATACTGGAAATCTGGTTAAGATTATAAAAGAGAATAATTATACTTTTATAACGCACAACAGATTGTTTGAACTGAATTCAAATGTATCGGATCTTTTTAAATTACTCTTTCAAAAATGGGAGAACGGATCGGTGGCGGTTCTCGAAAACATTTCGACACTTTTGCTGGTAATTAAAGACAATTTCAGTCATGATAATGAAGAAGAAAAAATTGCAAAAGCGTTTGTCTTTGCTATTTTTAAAGTAATCAATAAACTGATTAATTACTATTCCAAACATAAATATATTGACAATATTGATACCCTTTATGCGATTTACAAACAGGTAATTGATGTTGCCGAGGTTTCTTTTGAAGGTGAGCCTTTAAAAGGATTGCAGATTATGGGGGTTCTCGAAAGTCGTGTTCTGGATTTTGATACTGTAATTGTGACTTCCATGAATGAAGGAAAATTTCCTGCCGGGAAATCCCAAAATTCATTTATTCCTTATGACGTAAAAAAAGAATTGGGTCTGCCCACTTTTAAAGAGAAGGATGCTATCTATACGTATCACTTTTACCATTTGCTGCAAAGGGCAAAAAATATTTATCTGATTTACAATACTGAAAATGATGGTTTGGATGCCGGCGAACGCAGTCGTTTTATCACGCAGCTGGAAGTCGAAAAACAAGTAAAGCATAATCTTACTTTTGATATTTACAATCCTGTTTTGCCAACAACGGCCTACAAGCCGATGGTGATTCCGAAATCTGAAGCGGTGATGGAACGGTTAAAAGAAATTGCGGAGACCGGTTTTTCTCCGTCAGCTTTGACCAGTTATATCCGGAATCCCATTGAATTTTATTTTCAGAAAATCCTTCGGATCCGTGAAGTGGAGGAAGTCGAAGAAAATATTGCCCTGAATACACTGGGAACAATTATACATGAAACTTTAAAATCATTATACGATCCTTTTGTAGACAAATTTATTTCAGAAGCTGATATAAAAAATTGTTTTAAACTGCTTGATGATGAAGTTTTAAGGCAATTTAAAGTAGTTTATAAAGAAGGGGAAATAAAAAAAGGACGCAATCTTTTGGCTTTTGAAGTAGCCAAACGAAATGTTTCCAACTTCCTGAAAATGGAACTGGATTCGATTGTAAACGGAGATGCGGTTAAAATCATTGCTTTGGAAAAAACTTTTGCGCGGGAGTTTACGCATCCGTCTCTGCCATTTCCTGTTTTGATTAAGGGAAATGTGGACAGAATCGAACTGCGAAACGGAAAAGTAAGAATTATCGATTATAAGACCGGAAAAGTAGAGAAAACGAATGTAGTACTGAAATCCTGGAACGGGTTGACTCAGGAGCTTAAAAACGACAAAATTATTCAGGTGCTGGCCTATGCGTTTATGTTTGAGGAGAAAGCCGGAACTATTCCTGTGGAAGTTGGTATTATCTCCTTCAAAAATTTAAAGTCGGGATTTCTTCCGTTTGGATTTAAGGAGGACAGAGAACTGGATATTACGGTAACGAACGAAACTTTGCGCAGTTACCTGGAAGAAATAGCTTTGTTGCTAAAGGAAATTTTTGATGCTGCGATTCCATTCGAGGAAAAAATAAATTAGATGATTTGTCTTTTAAAAGACGATTTTATTTTCAGTTGAAAAGAAAGGATAAACAGTTTTTGGAAAAAAAGGCAGAATGACTATGTCCCAAACAAAATAATAAGCAGCTTTTCGGTAGTAGAGTGCGCTAACTTCAAATTAAAAAAAATGTTTTAAGACTTCAAAATTTGTTTGATCGGGATGGGTACTAAAGTACGTTCTTATTTGCTGTACCTTATTCTTTAAGTAAGTTGATTGTCGAAAAATTCAAACTTTACAGGCATAATCAGTACAAATCATAATTGTAAAAATGTAATCAAAATTTCAACCCGGTTGATTTTACCGGAAGATGGTAAGTTACATCCTGTAAGTAAAAAAGCGGAAATTGTTAGAGAACAATTTCCGCTTTTTTTGTAAGTAGTTTTTAGCTGAATATTTTTTTAAAGAAACCTTTCTTTTTCTGTTCCTCTGTTATCGTATTGTTTATGCTTCCGTTCTCAAAACGAAATCTTCTGAACTTCATCAGTTTTACATTCAGATCAAAGCGTAATTCGTCTACCGTTTTCATTTGGATAATTTTTTTGCAAATTTATGAAAAACTTCTCGTAAACCCTCTTACGGGAAAGGTTAATCATATCATTTGAATTTTATTGAACAGATTGTTGCAATTATAGTTATATTTCTTTTTTCTGTTAATTTTTTTTGCAGAATTTATTCTAAAAATAGTCAAAAATTAGTGGATAAATAAAAGTGGTTCAAGTGTTTACGAGAGCTGTTTTTTTAACAACTGTTTAGCGGACAATTGGGTTTATTGAAAATATCTTTGAAGATTCTTAATTTTTTTTACAATAGCGATATGATTGATTTAAATACACTGGTTGAGGAAACCGGAGCGGAATCCGGATTGGTTTTTAATATAGATGGAATTTTGGTAGAATCAGTTAATCTTGAATACGACGGGAATGTAGCGGCAATGATAGGGATGATATTAAAGATGTGTCTGGAAATGACGGAAGATGTGAATAACGGGGATTTGAAACAGGTAATGATTAAAAACAACGACGGTATCGTGGTGGCAAATAAGAATTCGGATGATAATTGTGTGGCACTGCTTTCTAAAGATATTAGTAAAATGGGACTTCTGTTACGCAGAATGGATACCGTTTTCAACAATTAATTAAATACAATTAAAACATGTCAGATTTTTTACAGAATTTTCAAAACGATTTAAAAGAGAATATTAACGGGTTTATTGCCGTTTCAGTAACTCAGGTTGAAACAGGAATGTCTTATTGCTCGCTTTCTTTAAATCCGGCTTTTGACCCGGAATTAGCATCCGCTTATAATTTAGAAGTTGTAAAAGCAAAATTAAACGCTATCAAAGCTTTAGGACTTGATCAAAAAATCAATGATATCTTAATTACACTAACAGATCAGATTCATATTATTGATGTTTCTGAAGATGGAAGTTATTTTATTTATCTGGCGGTTGATTCAACTAAAGCGAATCTTGGAATGACAAGAGCAACTTTGGCGAAATTCAAAAAAGATATTATCTCAAAACTATAATATAATATTTTGCCCCCAACAATGAGAAAAAGGCTGTTTCAAAATTTTTTGAACAGCCTTTTTTGCTTTTTGAAGGATCGATTTATTTAAAAAAGTCAGCCAGTACAATTTTCAGCTCTTCTTTATTTTCAATATGACTCATGTGTCCATCGTCAAAAGAGACAAGCTCTGCAGTTGTATCTTTTATTTGTGTAATGTTTTCTTCGTAGTTTAAAACCGGATCTTTTTTCCCTAAAACCAATAAAACCGGAAAAAGATTTTCGCGTAAAAGCGCTTCCCTGTCTTTTCTGATTTTCATTCCTTCCAGAGAAGCAACGATTCCCTGTAAAGGTGTTTGTAAGGCCTGAACTTTGGTTTCTTCAATTTCTGCGGCCAATCTTGTTCTGTTGTCTTCGCTAAACAAATTGGCTACAGCCAGGCTTACAAAGCTTACATAATTTTGTTTTACTGCTTTGATGGCGCGGGTTCTGTTTAGTTTTTTCTCTGCACTGTCTTCTTTAGAAGTCGAGTTTAATAAAACTAATTTCCTGATGCTGTCCGGATGCAATTCGGCCAGGGCCAGAGCAACATAACCTCCCATGGAATGTCCAGCAACGATGGCTTTTTCGATTTTCAGATGTTCTAAAACTTCATGTACAGCATTGGCATTATCCTCCATGGAATGCACATAGCCTAAAGAATCCGATTCCCCGTGACCCAGTAAGTCGATTGTGACCACACGATAGTTTTCAGAGAAAAGAGTAACATATTCCTGCCACATCTTTTTGTTTTCGAGAAAGCCGTGTAGCAATACAATTGCATTTCCCTGTCCGGAATCGGAATACGATATTTTGGTGTTTTTATATAAAATAGTTTTCAAAATGATAGTTTAAAGAATAAGCACAAAGATAGGAAAGCACGGACTTTATAAGAAATATATGTGCTTTTGAGTTAATATTTATTCTATAATGCTATTATTTTTTTTAGAATAGGGAAGTTCTGAACTAAAAATGGCTTCCGTTTCCGAAAACCATTTTATACCATTAAAACCGATTATCACCATCCAGAAGATTTCCCAATCCACCAAGAAGGCTTCCTTCATCACGGCTGTTTCCTCCGGATCTTGGTGCAGAAGCAATAATGCGGTCGGCTAATCTTGAGAAAGGCAATGATTGTATATAAACCGTTCCGGGACCTTTTAAAGTAGCATAAAATAAGCCTTCACCGCCAAAAATGGAATTCTTGATTCCGCCAATAAATTCAATATCGTAATCTACATCTTTGGTAAAACCAATGATGCATCCCGTATCTACTTTTAGAACTTCACCGTGTGCTAATTCTTTTTTAGCCATTGTTCCTCCGGAATGTACAAAAGCCATTCCGTCTCCCTCAATTTTTTGCATGATAAAGCCTTCACCGCCAAATAAGCCGCGGCCTAGTTTCTGAGAGAACTCTATCCCTACCGAAACACCTTTGGCAGCGCATAAAAAGGAACTTTTTTGACAGATAAACTTGCCCTGAAATTGCATTAAATCAATAGGGAGAATTTTCCCCGGATAGGGAGATGCAAAGGACACTTTGCTTTTTGTAGTGCCCTGGTTTAAAAATGCTGTCATAAACAAGCTTTCGCCGGTAAGAACTCTTTTTCCTGCATTCAAAAGTGTGCCAAACAAGCCTGATCCCTGTTGCTGTGAACCATCACCAAATATGGTTTCCATCTGGATATTGTTTTCCATCATCATAAAACTGCCGGCTTCGGCAATTACAATTTCCTGTGGATCCAGTTCTATTTCAACATATTGCATTTCTTCTCCAAAAATCTGATACTCTATTTCGTGTGCCTGCATGATTTCTAAATTTAGTTTTTAAAATAAGTCGAATGATGTTTTAGAACGTTACAGGTTTTCTTTTTATTTTCTTAAAAACTATTTTTAAATGAGAAAATTGAAGATGAAATTATGTTTTTAAAATACAAAAAGCTTTTCTTATTTTAAATTAGTCTTAATTACATGTTTAATTGGTTTAAATTCTATATTTTTGCAGCGTTATTAATTTTATCAAAATGGCATTAGTTAGCGATTTGACCACTAAAATATTATTTGAGACCGAAAAAGGATACAGTTATCAATGTGATTTGACTAATAGTATAATTATCAATTTTGTTGATACAGTATCAAGTTATAAAATTCATGATTTTTTGATTTTTCAAAGAAAGGTAAATAACGTTGACATTCTCAATATGCTTTATGACTTGTCTGATAAGTCAGATGCACAATTGATTGAAACTACTAAAAGAAATTTTTCAAGAAATCTTACGATCTGCGAAATAGTTCAGCTTCGCGAATTACTAAACGGAACTAAATTTACCCTCAACCTGCATTCTATGCTTTGCAATATTCTTAAAGTGGAGTTAATTTAATCTTTTACTTAGATTAAATCCAAATTTGCAGGTGTCTCCACCTGTTGTCTTTAATTTTTGTAACTTTACACGTATAAAAATTAAAGGTTATGAAAGATTTACTAAGAACAAGTACTTCATTAATTGAAGGAATAGAAAATATATTGAACTTACAGGCAAAAATAGAAAGTGATGCTTCCAATAAATATTTAGCGATGGCTGCATGGCTTGATCGAAATGGTTTTGATAATACAGCATCCTACATGTATAAGCAAGCCGAGGAAGAAAGAGAACATTTCCTTAAAGTTTTCAGATATATTACAGATATGGGAGGGATTGCAGTTACGCCATCTGTTCCCGAAGTGCAGCAGGAATTTGCTTCTTTCAGAGAGGTATTTGAAATCGCTTTGCAAAATGAAATCGCCGTTACTCAGGCCATTAACAAGGTAATCGCAAAATGCAGGGCAGAAAATGATTATGCTACAGAAGATTTTATGATGTGGTATGTTGCTGAGCAAAGAGAAGAGGAGAAAAATGCAAGAAGAGCTTTAGAGCTTTTTGAGTTGATTAACGAAAATGAAGCTACAGGCAAATTTGAATTAGATTTGCAGATATCGAAAATTGGATAATAACCAATTTATAAAATTTAAAAAGCCCTTAATATTCAATTATTAAGGGCTTTATTTATTTATTCATTCATCAGGCTCTCGATTTCATCTATTTCAATCGGAATGTTGCGCATCAGGTTGAAAGGTTCCCCTTTTTCCTGCACCACAACGTTGTCCTCCAAACGGATTCCGAATCCTTCTGCCGGAATATAGATTCCAGGTTCTACCGTGAAGACCATATTAGCTTTCATGGGTTCGTGAAGCAATCCGTAATCGTGCGTATCCAGTCCCATGTGGTGGGAAGTTCCGTGCATGAAATATTTTTTGTAGGCTGGCCAGTCCGGATTTTCGTTCTGAACATCGGCTTTGTCAATTAAGCCCAGACCCAGTAATTCTGAAGTCATGATTTTACCCACTTCAATATGGTATTGTTTCCAAAGCGTTCCAGGAGTCAGCATTTTGGTGGCTTCGTTTTTTACTTTCAAAACCGCATTGTAAACGGCTTTTTGTCTTTCTGAATATCTTCCTGAAACCGGAATTGTTCTCGTCATATCGCTCGAATAATTCGCGTATTCAGCAGCGACATCCAGTAAAATCAAATCTCCGGCTTTACATTGCTGATTGTTTTCGATATAATGCAAAACGTTGGCATTATTGCCCGAAGCAATAATTGGAGTGTACGCAAAACCTTTAGAACGGTTGCGGATGAATTCGTGAATCAGTTCGGCTTCGATTTCGTATTCGGTAACGTTTGGTTTTACAAACGACAATAATCTGCGGAAACCTTTTTCGGTAATATCGCACGCCTTCTGGATCAAATCGATTTCTTCGCTTTCTTTTACAGAACGGATGCGTTGTAAAATCGGGTTGCTTTTCGCTACATTATGTGCCGGATAACGTTCTTTCCACCATTTTATGAAACGGGCTTCACGGGTTTCTGTTTCCACAGTCGCACGGTAATGTTCGTTGGTGTTGATGTACATCGTATCGGCGTAAGTCATCATTTCGTTCAAAATTTTATGAAAATCCTGCA
Organism: Flavobacterium cupreum; assembly: GCF_003996965.1. Classification (GTDB taxonomy): domain Bacteria; phylum Bacteroidota; class Bacteroidia; order Flavobacteriales; family Flavobacteriaceae; genus Flavobacterium; species Flavobacterium cupreum. Next base: position 257,158 of record NZ_QWDM01000008.1, read on the forward strand.
ACCAATACACCGTTCTGATTCCTGAAACCTGAAAAGCACGTTCTTTACTTAGCTTTTCACCTTCCCAAACGGCAATATGATCGTTGGTTTCTTTCAGGAAAAGAATCTCTTTTTGGTTCTCATAAGGCGCGTCCGGAAACAAAAGCAAAATGCTTTCTTCCTGATCTACACCGCTCAGGTAAAAAATATCCCTGTGTTGTGCAAACGGCAAAGTACTGTCGGCACTAACGGGGTAAATGTCATTGGAATTGAAAACGGCAACACTGTTAGGTTTCATTTCTGCCGTGAATTTTCTGCGGTTTTTTACAAAAAGAGCGCTGTTTATTTGATGATATTTCATAATAATTTCGTTTTTGAACTTCGAATTTCAAAATTAGTGATTTTTGAAGAAGTGGCGTCTACTTGATTTATTAAAGTTTTCCTATTTGTTTTGAGGCTAATTTTAGGTTGCTGATTTAACCACAAATCGCAGGCAAAGATTAATTAAAAGCCGTAGCCAATGGTTTCAACCATTAGAGGGTAATAGATTTGTCGCAATATGAAACCCAAGGTTGAAACCTTGGGCTATAGTTGAAAACAGAAAGCATAAGATCTGTATGGATAAACCTTACAACAGTAATTATTGTCATTCTGAGGAATGAGGAATCTCCGCAAGTAACTCTACAAAGATTGATAAGTTTTGGGGCGTGTCCCTCTGGGTCGTCCCGATAGCTATCGGGATTCGGCTATATCTTTTATTCCGTTTCACTTCACAAAAGGATATCGCCTCTATCCCTCACGCGAACTTGGATTCAGAAGAAGTTCATTGTTTAAATAGAAAATATATTTTCCAATTGTGCTAATTTGTATATTGCTGTTTTAAAAAAGGTAATAAAATAAGATTATGATTAAAATAAAAAATACATTCTATTTGTTTCTATTTGTTTCGGTTTTTATTTCTTGTCTAGAGAAAAATAAAAAAAAAATTAAATACAAGACAGAGACAAAAGATGTGTTGTTTTTTGAGAATAGAGGTATAAAAAATGAACGAGCTAGAAAGATATTTGTTGCAGGATTGGAAGATGTAGAAATTGAAGATTTTGAATCTGCAAAAAAGAAATTTACTCAAGCTGATGAAATTGAAAATAAAAATCCAATAATTTTAAATGCAATTTCGCAATCCGAAATAAGATTGGGAAATGTGCAAAAATCAATTGAAATCTTATTAAGTATTCTTTTAATTGATAGTACGTATTTACCAACGTATGTTAATTTGGGGCAAAATTATATGCAAACTAAAGATTATGAAAAAGCTAAAGAAATTTTATTAAAGGGCGGGAAATTTGCAACTGATAAAGACTTAGATACTAAATCAGTTTTGCTGTTAAATTTATCTATAACATATAATAATCTGGGAGATTTTAAAACTGGATTAAAATACTCAAACGAAGTTATCAAAATATCACAAAATACAAAATTAACTGAGTTTGCTACTAAAATAAAAAAGGAAAGTGAAGAAAATTTAATGCGCAAGAATATCAATTAGTATATGCATTAATTCTTGATAACTTGGATTTTCAATCCGTTCCCGCAACAATAATAAAACCCATAAAAAAACCGAAGCAACCAAACTTCGGTTTTTTCAATAAATATATCTTTCGTATAAATTATTTTTTCTCACTCAATAACTTCTCCAAAAGAGCAACTTTCTCTTTTTCTGCTTCAACTAATCGTTCGTAAAGTTTTTCATTCTTATCAAAAGCTTCAAGCATTTTATCAAACGGATTAAAAGTGCAGCCATAACTAATAACAGAAGAACCATTGTTGTTGTCAATGTCGAAAGTGTTCCCAATAATATTAAAAACGGCATCTTCAGAAAAGTTTTTTATTACATCAGATGTTACTCCTAAAGCCTCGGCGATTGCTTTTAGTTTTTCATCATCAACATTTTCACTTCCTTCAATGCTCGAAACAGTTTGCTGGCTTACGCCAATCGCAATAGCAAGTGCTTCCTGCTTCATGTCGCGAAGCTCTCTGATTCGGCTTATGTTTCGCCCGATGTGTCTTGGTTTTGGTACTGTGCTCATAGTTCAAAGATATTTAAAATTCTTTTATATTTTTTGGTTTTGCTTAAAAAGGGATCTTTGTTTGTTGGGGAGATTTTGTAAATTGGTTTCTTAATTTTACAAAAATACAAGTTTTCTTACTATTTTTGATTTTGAATTTAAAATTGAGTAATCTTGATAAGGAGAATAAAAAATGAAAGAGCTTATAATCGAAAGTAAAGGAATAAAAACCAATCATTATTTTATACCACCATTTGAGTTAAGAAAGGGCGAATTGGTTACCATTTTTTTGCAAGGTGGAGCGCATTTTGATGACATGAAAGCGCAATTAACAGCTATTTTTACAGGAAAGGCACATCATGAAAATATAAAGATATTTAAGCCTTTAACTTTTGCGGAATCTTTTAAAGAATCAAAGTTTAGAAGGATATTTAATCCGACTTCTGTATTTGTATACTTAAAAAGGAATGCAAATCCAAAAGATATTGTGATTTCAAAAATTTTTGAAATTGATACTTTTTCCAAAAAAGACAAGATGAAAGATCTCGATACCAGTCAAAAGAAGAGACTTTCGTTATGTTTGGTTTTTTCCAAAACAAAAAATATAGTTTTTGACCTGAGAGGAGAAGGGCCTGTGGGAGCAAATAAAACAGTCGAGTTTGTGAAAGACGAGATTAAAAACGATGGCGCCGCAATTTTAATTGATTGGGCAGATGACATGAAAGATAATTGTTCAAAATTTATAGCGATTGAATGGTTGGCAGATTTTGAGGAATTAAAAAAGATTGTTAATGGAAGCATAAGTCTTTCCAAAATGTGTTAGCAAACTAGTTTCACTATTTACAAGATTATGCAATCAAAAATAAAAATCAGAAAAGTCGAAAAGCAGGATCTAGATTTTGTGTACAAGTCAATTTGTGAACTTGAAAATGAAGTTTTAGACTTCGAAGTTTTCAAGAAAATCTTCAATGAAAATATTGCTAACCCAATGAATGTTTATCTGATCGCTGAAAACGAAAAAGAAGGGGCAGGTTTTATTAGTTTTCATACGCAGCATCTTCTGCATCACTGTGGCTTGGTTGGTGAAATTCAGGAGTTTTTTATTGATCAAAAATATCGGGGTCAGGGCGTTGGACGTTTGCTAATTAATGAAATAAAAAATTTTGCAGAACAAAATAATTTGAAAAGCATAGAAGTAACCACCAACAGAAGAAGAGTGGAAAATGTACTGATTTATGAAAACCTTGGTTTTACTTTAAGCCATAATAAGTTTACGATTTATAAAGAATAAAAAACATCTATTTTTGACATTATGATAGACAGAGAAAAAATAATAGAAAACTATATTGCCGGTTACAATCAATTTGATATTGATAAAATGATGGCTGATTTTGATGATAAAATTGTTTTTGAGAATATTCAGAATGGCGAAGTAAACATGACTTTGTCAGGACTTAATGAATTTAGAAATCAGGCAGAGGAAGCGAAAAAGTACTTCTCGGAAAGAGAACAAACAATTACATTATTCAGCCATTCAGAAAACCAGAGCGAAATTGCTATTGATTACCGCGCTGTTCTGGCAATAGACTTTCCTAACGGATTGCAAAAAGGACAAGAATTGAATTTGAAAGGGAAATCTGTTTTTGAATTTTTGGATGATAAAATTGTTAGGTTAGCAGATATAAGTTAGTGGTTTAACCGCAAGGCACGCAAAGGTTTTTTATTTGTAGAATGTTTAAAAACGCAAGGTTCGCAAGGCTTTGTGTTCATTAAGATTACAAAAATTGGTGACTTTTGTGGTTAAATTTAAACGTAGAAGCCTGTCTTCCTGACTGAAGTCGAAGGACACAAAGTAATTCCGCAAACAAAGGCGACAATTTTTGTCGAGCTCCTTGCGTGTCCTTCGACTTCGCTCAGGAGGACAAACTTTGTGCTAAAAAGAAAACCGAAGCATTTGCTTCGGTTTTCTTTTTCTTGGAATTTGGACCCGAGCGATAGCGAACGGGCGAAGCAATTTCAAAAAATTGGAATTTCTTAATCAATCCATTTATAATATCTCGCCCCAATCAAATTAGGGATTTCTTTTTCGATTCGGTCTAAAACCCATTCGTTTTTAGGCGTTCGGATGCTTTGTTTTTGTTCTTTTTTGTGAAGGCTTTCGTAAGTTTTAAAATCAATTTCAACACTTTCTTCCAGATTTTCAAAAAGTTTGGTTTTGGCTAAAGCCGCTTGCCATTCGGGTTGAATGGTTCCTTCAAAAACTTTCGATTTCGATCCGCTTCCGTAAGCAAGGAATCCGAATTTTGTTCCTGCAACTTCTGTTTTTGTATCGTAATAATGGGCCAAAGTCGACAACAATCCCATGAAAATGGAACCGGTGTAAAGGTTTCCAATTAAAGACGAAGCCAGTTCGGCAGGCTGCAATTTTTCGGTTACAAACTTTTTATATTCATCAGATTTACCAACTTCCTTGATTTTAGCCTGGTAATCTGCCGGTTCGATATTTTCTGGAATGATTTTATCTTCATGGTCCAAAGCATAAATTTCAGACAACATTCTGCGTCCCTGAAACGAGTAGGGAAGGTGCATGATAATGCTGTTCCAGGAATTGTATAAAGTTTCGGTTGTGTTTTTTAGTTTTTTGAAAGAGAAGTAAGCAGATCTCGTACGATCCATATAACACTGATTCGAGTACTGACCGTCGAAAACCGGCTGGTCCTTATGAATTTCGATTTCGGCTTCTAAGTTATCAAACCACGGATCATTGTTTTCGTTTTGTGTAATGGCTTCTTTTGCGATAGTCCTGTAAGGTTTGAAAAAATCGAAAACCCCTTTGGTGCTGGTGGCCCAATTTTCATCAAAAACAATAATTCGTGGGTTCGAAGTTACTAACATGGCTAATGCTCCGGCGCCCTGTGTGTATTCTCCGGTGGAGTTTAAGTCGTATTTTGCAAAATCGGTCGTCACGACAATTGCTTTTTTGGCCGGGTTGAGTTTTACAAAATCAATACAATTTTGCAAAGCGTCAACGCCGCCAATGCAGGCAAACGTAAAATCGACAACGTCACATTCTGCCAGTGTATCCTCGCCAAATTTTTGTTCCATCAGGCTGATTAAGAAAGAGCTAATAGGTTTAGAACTGTCGATGACGCTTTCGGTTCCCACATAAATCCGGCTGATTTCGTTTAGGTTTATTTGATTCTCCGTAATTAGTCTGGTTAAAGCATTGGCTCCAAAAACAACCGCGTCCTGATGTACATCGGGTAAAGTCATCTTAATTAGTCCGAGACCTTTTTCTAATTTTTCAGGTTCAATATTTCTGGCGGCTGCCAAAGTTTTTATAGGTAGATGTATGTTGGCTACGTCAAAAGAAATAGCGTCAATTCCTGTTTTCATTCTGATTTTTTTTGAAGCCGATAAAGGTAAAATTATGCTGCTAAAATTCCCCTGTTTTCCATCAATAAAATTCAGGATGGCGTTACTTTTGAGGAAAACAATCTAAAAAGTGATAAAAAATAGCAATTTGGTAATTATATAAAAGTCAGGATTACGTTAAAATGGCCTGAGAAAAATGTCTATTTTATTGTTTTTAAATAATTTGCAATAAAGTCACGGAAAGCTCTTTAAAATCATTATAAATAACAACGAAATGGTTGTAGTTCATGTCTAATTGCTTTATTTTTGTCTAATTTTTAAAAACAAACTACTTAAAACACTTATGGCACAATCTGCACAGTTGAATGCTTCCATCTTAAAGAAAGTGGCTATGGCTCTTTCGGGAATATTCTTAATCACGTTTTTAGCGCTGCATGTTTCCTTAAATTTCATTTCTATTATTAGTGAAGATGTTTTTAACGAAGCTTCTCACTTTATGGGTTACAATCCGCTAATTCAATATGTAATGCAACCGGTTTTGGCAATTGGGGTAATTTTCCATTTCGTTATGGGATTTGTTCTTACTGCTCAGAACAGCGCGGCAAGACCAATTTCGTATGCAAAATACAACGGTGCTGCAAATGCATCATGGAGTTCCAGAAATATGATTATTTCCGGATTGGTAATTTTAGCTTTCTTAGGATTGCATTTTTATGACTTTTGGTTTCCGGAAGTGGCGTATAAATACGTAAACGGAACTGCGCCTGATGCAACAAGATATTATGGAGAGTTAGTGCATAAGTTTCATGATCCGATCCGAACAGGATTGTATTGTATTTCTTTTGTGTTATTAGGGTTTCACCTTTGGCACGGATTCGGTTCGTCTCTTCAGTCAATGGGGATGCACAACAAATATTCCAGGTTTTTAAGTAAAGTGGGTTACGGTTTTGCAGTTGTAGTACCGGCACTTTTCGTAATTATCGCATTATTTCATCATTTCAATAATTAATATAAATTATAATGGCATTAGATTCAAAAATTCCACACGGCCCAATATCGGACAAATGGACAGATTATAAAGATCATATTAATTTAGTAAACCCTGCAAACAAACGTAATCTAGATATTATCATTGTTGGTACAGGTTTGGCTGGAGGTTCAGCTGCGGCTACTTTGGCTGAGCAGGGATATAACGTAAAAGCTTTCTGCTTTCAGGATTCACCAAGACGTGCGCACTCTATTGCAGCACAAGGGGGAATCAATGCAGCAAAAAATTATAAAGGTGACGGTGACTCCGTTTACAGATTGTTCTACGATACTGTAAAAGGGGGTGACTACCGTGCACGTGAAGCAAACGTTCACCGTTTAGCTGAAGTTTCTGCTAATATTATTGACCAGTGTGTGGCTCAGGGAGTGCCATTGGCTCGTGAATATGGCGGATTATTAGATAACCGTTCTTTTGGAGGAACTTTGGTTTCCCGTACATTTTATGCACAAGGACAAACCGGACAACAATTATTGTTAGGAGCTTATTCTGCAATGAACCGTCAGATTGGTCGTGGAAAAGTAAAAATGTACAACCGTCACGAAATGTTAGACCTTGTTATCGTGAACGGAAAAGCGAGAGGTATTATTGCCCGTAACTTAGTTACAGGAGAAATCGAAAGACACTCTGCTCATGCCGTAGTTATTGGTTCAGGAGGATACGGAAACGTATTTTTCCTTTCTACAAATGCTATGGGAAGTAACGCAACAGCAGCCTGGAAAATTCACAAAAAAGGAGCGTTTTTCGCAAATCCTTGTTATACACAAATCCACCCAACCTGTATTCCGGTTTCAGGAGATCACCAGTCAAAACTGACTTTGATGTCTGAATCATTACGTAATGACGGTCGTATCTGGGTTCCTGCCAAACAAGAGGATGCTCAGGCAATTCGTGAAGGAAAGAAAAAAGCAACTGATTTATCGGAAGCCGAGAGAGATTATTTCTTAGAAAGAAGATATCCTGCTTTTGGTAACTTAGTACCTCGTGACGTAGCCTCCCGTGCTGCAAAAGAAAGATGTGATGCCGGTTTTGGAGTTAATAAAACGGGTGAGGCTGTTTACTTAGATTTTGCTGCAGCAATTAAACGTTACGGAACTGAAGAAGCTTTCGTAAAAGGTTTAGATGCTAATGACGCTGCTTTGGTAACGAAATTAGGAGCTGAAATCGTCAAAAGTAAATACGGAAACTTATTCCAGATGTATTACAAAATCGTTGATGAAGATCCTTATACAACGCCAATGATGATTTACCCTGCGGTTCACTACACTATGGGTGGAACCTGGGTTGATTATAACTTAATGACTACCATCCCGGGATGTTTCTCCATTGGAGAATCTAATTTCTCTGATCACGGAGCAAACAGACTTGGAGCTTCTGCCCTGATGCAAGGTTTGGCTGATGGATATTTTGTATTACCTTATACTATCGGTGATTATTTGGCTCCGGATATTAAAATGGGAGAAATTTCTACAGATTTACCGGAATTCTTGGAAGCAGAGAAAAATGTAAAAGATCAAATCGACAGATTTATCAATAATAAAGGAACTCATTCTGTAGATTATTTCCACAAGAAATTAGGAAAAATCATGTGGGATAAAGTAGGGATGGCCCGTAATGCTAAAGGTTTGACTGAAGCTATCGAAGAAATTGCCGCTTTACGTGAAGAGTTTTATAAAGATGTAAAAGTTCCTGGAAGCGCTAACGAATTTAATCAGGAATTAGAGAAAGCAACACGTGTTGCCGATTTCTTAGAGTTAGGAGAATTGTTCGCGAAAGATGCATTACACCGTAATGAGTCTTGTGGAGGTCACTTCCGTGAAGAATACCAGACAGAAGAAGGAGAAGCACTTCGTGATGATGAAAACTTTGCATATGTTGCAGCCTGGGAATATAAAGGAAAACCAAGTGATGCAGTATTACACAAAGAACCTCTGGTGTACGAAAATATTAAATTAGTTCAAAGAAGCTACAAATAGTATTTAAAGAAGTCTTGATACTTGCTTTAATACTTTAAACTTATACAAAATGAAACTTACATTAAAAATATGGCGTCAGAAAAACGCCCAGGATAAAGGAGGAATCGTTGATTACCCAATTGACGGAATCGAACCAGACATGTCTTTCCTTGAAATGCTTGACGTTCTTAACGAACAATTGATCAACAAAGGAGAAGAGCCGGTAGCATTTGATCACGATTGTCGTGAAGGAATCTGCGGAATGTGTTCTTTATTCATCAACGGTGAAGCACACGGACCAGACAGAGGAGTTACAACTTGTCAGTTACACATGCGTATGTTTAAAGATGGTGATACGATTTTTATCGAACCATTCAGAGCAAAAGCTTTCCCGGTAATTAAGGATTTAGTGGTTGACAGAAGTTCATTTGACAGAGTTCAGCACGCAGGAGGATTTATCTCTGTAAATACTTCAGGTAATACAATTGATGCCAATACAATTCCAATTAACAAGCACGATGCAGATAAATCTTTTGATGCTGCTGCCTGTATTGGTTGTGGTGCTTGTGTGGCAACTTGTAAAAACTCATCAGCCATGTTATTCGTTGCTGCAAAAGTATCGCAGTATGCTTTGTTACCACAAGGTAAAATAGAAGCAGTTGACCGTGTTTTAAACATGGTGCACCAAATGGATGCTGAAGGTTTTGGTAACTGTACCAATACCGGAGCTTGTGAGGTAGAATGCCCTAAAGGAATTTCTCTTGAAAATATCGCACGTATGAACCGTGAGTATTTGTCTGCAAGCTTAAAAGGATAAGTAGTACCATTTAGTTTTAAATAGAAAAAAGCATCGGCATTAGCTGATGCTTTTTTTATTTCAGACACTATCAGAATTGTTTATTTCATTATAAATGGTGATGCGCACTAAAAGCAATCGCTCTAAATTTGCCCCATTATAATTTATTATTTATGGCTCAGGATATTAGAGAATTAGTCAGTTTGCTTCTTATTTGCGTACTTGTTATTGCCGGACTTCAATGGTTTTTGTTGCGGTTTACACATTGGTCGGTTGCGATAGCGGCGACATGCTTTATAGCATTTGTTATTTCATTTTTATATGTCTCGCTGAAACATGCAGTCCCAAACGGAGGCAGCAATGGTCCGGATGCATCGGAATTTGTAGTACCCATGTTGGCCATGTTTATTTCTTTGCTGTGCGGACTTTTTATAGTGGCCCGTTTGTCACATAATTATCTTCCTCAGAAAACATTCATTTTCTTGTTGGCCGCTATTGCTGTCTTTGCTGCAGGGCGTTATGTTTATCAATATGTAGAAAATGTTACATTTTGCCAGAAGATTTTCACTAAGAGTGTAATAGAAGTGATAAAGGAACCGGGTCAGGAATCTTTAGTTCGTGAAATTAGTTTTCAAAACACGTCTAATGGAATCACTGTCAATGTCGATCCTGATGCAGAAAAACAGACCGATCTTTTTATTCCTAGATCTGCCAATAAAATAATTTTTCATGGTTTTTCTACTAGAACAGACCGCATGTTTTCCCAGGATTTTCCTTTTGATTATAGTTTATGTAAAGAATCCGAAGGAAAGCGAATGGGTTTTTGTTTTTGGCTTCGTTTAAAAGTTACGTTACCCATAAAAATAGTGCTTCATTCTGGGGGTAATGCCAGTTTGTATATTGATAACCGATTGGTGAAAGATTATCAATTGAGTGATTCGGATTTATCTGTAAGGGCAAAACAACAGGAACAACAGTACTAACCCATTAAATAATTTCAAAATGAAAAAAATAGCACAAGCCCTCGTTTTTATAGTACTAATCATCAGTTTTTCTTATTGTTCTAAAGAGGAAAATGCCACGGAAGAAACAGTAAAGGAAAGCATTAATAAAAAATGGATTGTAGAAAATTCAACAGAATTCAAATCGATTGAGTTTGACAGTAACGGAAATTATATTATTGTAAAAAATGCAAGTAATACAATTTCAAAAAATGCGAAAAAAGCAGAAGAGATTTTCGTCACAGGTACTTATGATATTTTAGATACGGATATTTTATTGCTTTCAAACTTTGGATCTATGAAATTCGACGATAGTGATCCGGCGAATGTAAAATTTTCGATCAAATACGAAGGTTCTGATACGTACACTTACGAGCTGAAAGTAACGAAGGCCGCTGAATTTACAAGTACCCTTAAAACGGATTTGTTATGTGATAATACCTGGAAATTCACCAAAAAAGCACCTATTAAAGACACTGTTAATTTGATAAACTTTTCAAAAGCAGGAACCTGTTTTACAAATTTTAGTATTACTTCTCAAAATGCAGGGCACTACATAGAATTCGGAAAATGGAAATGGTTCGATAATACGGAAACAAAAATCGTAATTACTCAAATAAAAAGCCCGGAGTGGATGCTGGATAAGGATGGAGAAGCTGAGTTCGAAATAACCGGGATCAGTAAGGTAAAGCTTGAATTGAAAGAAGTTTTTAAAGACGTAGCGTACACTATTGCTTTTGACACCATTAATGCAGGTAAAAAATAGAAATAAAAGGAGAATTAAATTAATAACAAAAACGCATTCCGTTAAGAATGCGTTTTTTTGTCTGTTATTCGTAATACAATTGCGAAGCCTTTATTTCCTGTTTTTCTTTTCCTTCCTGTTGTATAAAACAACTTAAAGTCGTACCGCCAATCTGATCGAAATAACTGATGTTGAATTTATGAAAGCCTTTTTCGAGTTTTACGACTCCATACGCTTCATTGAGCCAGTGTATTCCGTCGTTGTTCACTACTAACTCCTGGTCAATAAAGAGCTTCGATCCGTCGTCTGAAAGTGTCGAAATGGTGTAATTTGCCGTTTCCGGAACATAGAGGTATCCTTCGAATTTTAAGCCGATATATCGCTCTGTTTTCGATTTCCATTTTTCACTGCTTACGGCCCCTTCAAAAATTCCGGAATTAACGGGTTTTGTTCCTTCTAAATCCAGTACCTGCTGAAAAAAAGTTCCGGTATAATAGTCATATTTTAAACCTTGCTTAGTTGGTTTTATAGCTAGAGCCGCCTTTATATCCGGATTCCTTACCAGTATTTTATTGATGGAACTTCTTCTTCCGCCTTCGGTAATCTGAACGGTTTTGATAATTCGGTATTCTCCTTTCGGAATGTTAATAGTGACTGGCCCGGTATAAAGTTCAGCGGTTTCGTCCGGATTGTAACCATCGATCGTATAGAAAATCTGTCCGTTTTTGAGAGTTGGTTTCAGGTCCAGCACGTATTTTGAAGCAATTAAAGCCGTTTCATTCGCTCCAAACGGGGTTGGAACTTTATACAGTACTTTTTGGGCTTCCAGTTTTTCCAGTTGATATGGTATTCGGTTCAGGACAAAATTGTTGTAATTTTTGTTTTGAGGCTGCGTCCAGGCAATTTCTGCCAGGGCAAATACTCTTGGATAAAGCTGATAATTCAATTTAGCCGGACTGGTCAAATATTCCGACCAAAGATTGGACTGCACGCCCATAATATATTTTTGCTCATCAACCGTAAGGCTGTCAACGGGAGTTGGATTGTAATTATAAATTTTATCCACTGTGATTAATCTTCCAACGGTTAAAGGTTCATTTGGCGAATAGCCCTGATTGTAATCCAGGTATAAAACCTGTTCGGGATTCATGATTACAAAATGTTTCTGTTTCGCTGCACTGATTCCCCCGGCTTCCCCGCGCCATGACATTACTGCTGCGTTTGGGGCCAGTCCTCCCTCAAGCATTTCGTCCCAGCCCAGAATCTGTCTTCCGTTGGCATTTAGGAACTTTTCGATTCGGGTTGTTAAGTAGCTTTGTAATTGATGTTCGTCTTTTAAACCTAACTCTTTGATTCTTTTTTGGCAATTCGGACAAGCTTTCCATCTTGTTTTGGGGCATTCGTCTCCGCCAATATGGATGTATTTACTCGGAAACAAAGCAATAACCTCCGTTAAAACATCTTCCAGAAAAGTAAAAGTCTCTTCCTTTCCGGCGCAAAAAATATCTTCAAAGACACCCCAGGATTCCACAACCTTATACGGACGATCCGGAAAAAAGGATAAATTTGGGTAAGCGGTAACCGCTGCAGTGGCATGACCGGGCATTTCGATTTCGGGAATGATGTTTACGTAATGTGCCTCGGCAAATTTCACAACTTCCTTAATTTCTTCCTGAGTATAGTAACCATCGTACGGATTTCCATCAAAAAAATAGGGGAATCTTTCGAATTTATTGCCAACTAAAGTCTGTGCCCTTTTAGATCCGACTTCGGTTAATTTCGGGTATTTTTTGATCTCAATTCTCCAGCCCTGATCGTCTGTTAAATGCCAATGGAAATTATTTAATTTATAGCTAGACATTTGTGCGATAAAATTTTTTATAACATCGACGGTAAAAAAGTGACGGCAAACGTCCAGGTGTAATCCACGGTAAGCGTATCGTGGCGCGTCTTCAACGGTTATACAGGGCAATTTTATTTCCTGATTTTGTGGTTTATTTGGCAGCAGCTGCAGTAAACTTTGCACAGCATAAAATAATCCTTCTTCAGTACCTGTTACAATGATTTTTTTGGAAGTAATATTTATTTTATAAGCTTCTTTTTTTGAGGAGGCCAAGGGGTTTTTAGCAATAAACAACACTTCGACAGTACCTTTTTTTGAGGGTAGATTTCCATTAACGGCAACTTCAAAAATTTGGGCTGTTCTGAGTTCTGCTGCACTAAATTTATTATTCTCAAAAACAACTTTTATCTTTCCGTTTAAACGAATACTGTCGCCCGTAGCCTTATAGGAATTCGGAGCCGGAATTATAGTAGTATTGTCCAGAACAGATTGTGCATTTCCGATGGAATACCAAAAGAGTAAAAAAAAGATAAGACTGTTTTTCATGGTTTATTTTCTGGTTGGTTACAAACAAATGTAAGGTTTACGATTATTTTCTGCAAAAAATATGCAAAACGAAACTGGGTTTAAATGTCTTTAAAATAGGGTAATTAACTTTTTTACTTCTCCATGTTATATTTTGTTTCGCAATAATATTGCATTTATTGTTTACATTTGTCCCAACAAAATTGAATTTGCATGAATAATGATAATGAAGTAGTTAATTATACTAAGGAAGAACGTAAAAATCATATTTTAAAAGAGATCAATCTGCACACCCGTGTGAGTTTTGAAACGCTCTCTGCTAAATTATTTGTTTCAGAAGATACGATACGACGTGATATTAATGAACTTGAATCAGAATCGTTATTGATTAAGGTTAAAGGTGGTGCGATGACAAAAGCCTATCACCATTCTTCTTCCAATCAAACGTATGCAGGCGAATCGAAACAGGTGATTGCGCAAAAAACGTTAGGCTTGCTTCATGATGGTATGGTTTTGTTAATTGGCGGCGGAACGACCATTAGGGAGTTCATACGCCTGATTCCAAATGATTTAAATCTTACTATTTTTACGGTTACCGTTCTTTCTGCCGTGGAACTTCTCGACAAACCGAATGTCAAAATCATCATGATTGGCGGCAGTATTTCATCTTACAGCCAAATGTGCGTGAGCGGTGATGTCTACAATCAATTGGCCAATATTAAAGTGGACCTGCTGATTTTAGGAACCAATGCTTTAGATATCGAAGGTGGATTCTCAGATTCTGACTGGGAAACCGTTCAGGTAAAAAAAGCAATGATTCAGGCTTCCGAAAAAACCGCCATCCTGACTATTTCCGAAAAACTCGATACCGTTTTAAAAATGAAAATTGCCAGTTTATCCGAGGTTGATTATGTGGTTACCGAAGTTAGTCCGGATCACGAAAAATTGCAATCGTATAAAAAAGCCGTTCCAAGTTTAGTTTTTATTTAATTCCAGTTTTTCATTAAAAAATTAATCCAGTTCTGATGAAAGATATTTTTTAAATCTTCATCAGAATAGCCGTTGTTTTTAAAAATCAGCACCAACTTTTGTAAGTCGGCAATCGTATCTAAATCATACGGACCTTGTTCTGTACCAAAAGCACCATCAAGATCGGAACCTATACCAATATGACTGGCATTTCCGGCCAGCTGGCAAATGTGATCCATATGTTTAAAAACCGTTTCGAGATTACATTGGGTTCCCAAAGGTGTCGAAACGCCCCTTTCCCAGTTTGGAACCAGCATCCAGGCATCTAAGGCTCCGCCAATTACAGCTCCTCTCGAAATTAACGCCTTAATCATTTCGTCGCTGTACTGCCTGTTATGATCCACAAGACTTCTGCAATTGTTATGGCTTGCCCAAACGGGTCCGTTGTAGTGGTCCAACGCCTGCCAGAAAGCATCGTCGCATAAATGGGTGGCATCCAGAATAATATTCAGGCGTTCCATTTCTTTCAATAAGTCAAGACCATTCTGATTCATTTTTCCGGTGGCGTCTGTTCCGTTGGCGTAACGCCCCGGACCGTAATGTGCAGGTCCGATCGCTCGTAAACCGTAATTATAGGCTTTTTCTAAATAGGAAATATCAACAATAGAATCGGCACCTTCTAAACTTAAAATGTAACCAATTGGCTTTTTATCGTTTGGAGTTCCGTCACTCCATAAATCAATTTGTTGCTGAAGCGATTTTTTATCGGTAATCGCCACCATTTCTCCGGCTTCTTCCATCGTTTTGTACCAGGTCAGTTGTCCCTGCGTTTGTGCCCAGGCCTGCTCGGGGGAATTCCAGCCCGGAATGATACTGCCCGGTTTTACGAAACGCGCAATCTGTGTCGCCACCACAATACCAATATTACCTCTTCGCAGATCCGGAAACGAAACCGTGGCACGCTCGCGATCGGGTTTGTCAGTCATTCCTTTTTCTAAGTGGCGTAATGTTTTTACATCATTTCTTAAATCTCTGTTCCATTCCATCGCATTCATGCTCAGGTCCAGATGGGCGTCTATTATAAACATAGTATTTTTTTTAAGGCACAGGTCCAAAGGCTCTATTCTCTTTCTTCTTGGCTCTATTTTCTATTCTCTATTCTCTTTTTCAGCTTCTAAATATTAATTTTTCTGCTGCGGGCCGCTACCTGCCATTGATCGCAAATTTCATGTGCAGCATTTACCACCTGAATCGAATCGTAAAGTGCGCAGGTCGGGCAGACATGATACGGCTGCGCGTAAATGATATCGCCTATAGCATACTCGTTTTTCCCTCTGTTTTCTAAAATTAGATGTTCTTCTGAATGTGCCGTTGGAATTAGATTTTCATCATTTAAAATGACTAATCTCTTATCGATCGGATTTTCGGAAGCCACGGCTTTATATCCGATATCGATACAAAATGTAGCACTGGTTGGTTTTGAAATAATGGTTCCCACAATAACCAAAGCGGGTTCGAAATTCTGTTCCGGTAATTGAATCTGGTAATTAGAATCCCAAAACACAAAAGTTCCCGGACTGCATTCTACATTCTTCTGAGTGGCGTAAAACGGAAATGTATTGGATCCTCCTGCAACAATTTTGAGTTCATAGCCCAGTTTTTTCTGAAGGACATCAATTTCTTCAATAATACTGAAAAACAAGTTGGAAGCGGCAGCAACGCGCTGTTCTAAATCGCCTTTTAAATGACCGTCGTAAATATGAATTCCGGCAAAATGAATATTTTTTAAGGCAACAATTTCGTCAACTAGGGCATTCCAGTTTTTAGCAACCGAAATTCCGGTTCGGTTCATTCCGGTATTCAGATCCAGATAAACCGTAAGTTGTAAACTGTTTTTACGGGCAATTTCATCTAAGGCTTTCGCCGATTCGGAATTGTCAACAATGGTCGAAAAAGCGGTATTCGGATATTTTTTTATCAATGCAATCCATCTTTCCTTTTTGGCCCCTGCAGGCTGATAGGCGAGAAGCACATCCGGAATTTCGTGCAGGGCTGCAAGTTCGGCTTCGGCAATAGTAGCGCATTTTATTTTATGGATCTGGTAGGTTTTAAATAAATCCAGAATCTCCCCAATTTTATGTGTCTTGATATGGGGCCTTAATTTTTGAACATCACCATTTACGAATTCAATCAGACGCTCTATATTCGACTGGATACGATTTTCATATACAGCTAAAAAAGGAGTGTCAACAAGGGTTTCGGAATTAATTTTCCACCAGTCTTTTTGCATAACTTTAGTTTCTTGTTTTTTCTACAACTTCAATTAAATTTTGAAAGGCCTCAAGAGACTTTTCGTAATTTAAGTTCAAAAGCATTTCTTTAGAAAATAAATTAGATCCGATTCCGACACAAACCACTCCGGATTTAAACCATGATTTCAAATTGCTTTCTTCAAGGGTTACACCTCCGGTGGGCATTATTTTCAAATTTGGAAAAGGGGCTCTTATCGCTTTTACATATCCGGGTCCGCCAATTTTATCGGCTGGAAAAAGTTTTACAATTTCGGCCCCTAATTTATTGGCGTGCAGTATTTCATTCAAAGTCGCAGCGCCGGGAATCCAGTAAATATTATTTTTGAAGCAATAATTACCGATCTCTAAATCGGTATGCGGACAAACAATACAATCGGCTCCCAATTGATGAAAAGTCTCGGCATCATCAACACTTAAAATCGATCCAACGGCTATTTTTACCTCTAAATTATTTGCTTTTCTGAATGCAATCATTTGAGTAAAAACTTCTTTCGCATTGTCTGCACGGGCAGCAAACTCGATAATTTTTATGCCAGCATCAGCAGCCGATTGCAATACAATTTGGGCTGTTTCAATATTGATTTGAGTTACTAACGGAAGTACACCTTGTGTTTTTAAAATGCTGTACATATTTGGGGAATTTATCTGTTAATTCTGTTGCTTGAGCCATTTTTAATAAAATGACTTATTTCTGTTGGATTGCTGATGGCAAAATCTCCATGAAGACTCTGTTTGATTACACCGCAGGCTGTGGCCCATTCAATACAATCCTGACCGGAAAAGTTATGGGTGATTCCGTAAAGCAAACCTGCTGTAAAGGCATCTCCGGAACCAATCTGGTCCGTTACCAGATGTATTTTTTGTTCTTTTGTTTCATAAAAATTGCCTTCATGTAAAAGCAGTCCCTTGTATAGATGTGCCGGTCCGTCTGATTTTCTAAAGCTCATGGCCAGTGTTTTCAGAAAAGGCATTTTTGTTTTTAACAATTCGAATGTTTGCTGAAAACGACTCACATCAGATTCATTTTTATCGGTTTTTATTCCGAAGTAAATTTCAATCGCATCTAAATCCGCAACCGTAATGGTACTGTACTGAAGCAGATCAGGCATGATTTCAGACGGATGTTTCCCATATTGCCATAATTTGGATCGAAAGTTAAAATCAGAGGAAATCGGAATTCCTTTTTTGTGTGCCGAAAGGATGGCTTCTTTACACGCTAAACCAGCTTCATTCGAAACGCCCGGACTAATTCCCGACCAGTGAAAATGCGTGACATCGGCCAAAGCCAGATCCCAGTTAATCTGATCTTTTTGAATGGTTGCAAAAGAAGAATTGCTTCGGTCGTAAATTACCTGCGACTGCCTGATCTGATTTCCGGCTTCGACAAAATACAATCCTAAACGTTCTCCGCCGTACACACATTTCGAGGTGTTTACTTTGTATTTCTGAAGTTCGTTTAACGCCAGTTGCGCCAGATCATTTTGCGGTAATCGGGTAATATAATCGGTTTGAATCCCAAGTTGGGAAAGTAAAACACAAACATTGGCTTCGGCTCCGCCAACGTGTATTTTTATTTCGTTGGCCTGCGTAAACCGGTTTCCATTGGCCACACTCATTCGGAGTAATAATTCGCCGAATGTCGCAATTCTGGTTTGTGAGGTTGTTGTATTCATTGGTTGTGTTTTTTTGCCACGGATTACAGGATTAAAAGATTTTTTTGATTTGCCACGAATTACACTAATTTACACAAATCAGTGCGTAAAATTAATTCGTGAAAATTCGTGAAATTCGCGGCTAAAAAATCTTTTAATCCTGTAATCTGTGGCATGACTTTTTTAAAATAATTCAAAGACGGTTAAGCGAGCTGATTCGTGAAAATTCGTGCAATTCGTGGCAAAACAAAATTTTTAATCCTTTAAATCATGTAATCTGTGGCATAACTTTTTAATATAATTCGAAAACAGCTTCTACTTCAACAGGAATATTGTCCGGTAAAGATCCCATTCCAACAGCACTTCGGACACCGATTCCGTTTTCCTGTCCCCATACTTCGGCAAACAATTCACTGCAGCCGTTGATTACGTAAGGGTGTCTCAGGAAATCACCATTGCAGTTCACCATTCCTAAAACTTTTATAACACGTTTTACTTTATTCAGGCTTCCAAAATTGGTTACAATCGTGGAAAGCATCGTCAGTCCGACTTGTCTTGCGGCTAATTTTCCTTCTTCAATATCCATGTCATCGCCGATTCTTCCGATGATTAAGGATTTGTCATCCCGAACAGGACCGTGTCCGGACAGGTATAAATAGTTACCATCTACTAAATAAGGTTTGTAAATACCAAGCGGCTGGGGTGCCGGCGGTAAAGATAAACCTAATGTATCAAATTTTTCCTGTGGTAATAAATTCATGATATTAATGTATAATTGAGTTTAAAATAAAAACGAAAATGATTCCTAAAACAGATACTAAAGACTCCATGACGGTCCATGATTTAAAAGTATCTTTCAGGCTGATATTAAAATATTCTTTAAACATCCAGAAACTCGGATCGTTTACGTGGGAGCACATCAGGCTTCCGGCTCCTACAGATAAAACTAACAGGTTGGGGTCGAGCCCGTTGGTTTGTAGTAAAGGTAATAAAACGCTGGCAGTCATTAATCCGGCAGCGGTTGCAGAACCCACACAAACCCGAATGATCGCGGCCATTATCCAGGCCAGTAAATACGGATGAATGCTGGTCTGTGTTAAAGTCGACACAATAGTTTCGTTGACACCGCTGACGATCATGACTTCTTTCAGGCTTCCCGCTCCTCCGACAATCAGAACAATCAGGGCTACATCTTTGATCGCGATGGCATAATCATCCATAACAGAAGTCAGGCTTCTGTTCATTCGCAGGCCTAAAGTGTAGGTGCAAATAAGCAGTGAAATAAGCATAATCATGCTGGGTTCACCAATTGTTTTACAAATGTTTAGTACTGTTTCATCTGTTGAAATCAGGGGCAATACCGAGGTTAGGGTCAAACCAAAAACAGGAAATAAGGCAGAGAATAAGCTAATCGAAAAACTCGGAAGTGTGGCCGGATTAGCGATTTCTTCAACATTTAAAATCTCATGACTGGATTCAGTTTTTATATTTTTAAGCAAATTCGAAAATAATAAACCCGCAATAAAAATAGTCGGTATGGCGATGATAATTCCGTAAACCAGCACAAGTCCGATATCGGCATTTAAAATACTGCTCAGTGCCATTGGGGACGGATGCGGGGGCAAAAAACCGTGTGCCACTGAAAGCGACGCCAGCATAGGAATTCCCAGATATACTTTCGATAATTTAAATTGGTGGGCTACTGAAAAGATCAGCGGTACTAACAAAACAAATCCAACACTATAAAAAAGTGGTATCCCAACAATAAACCCGGTAATCATGAGGCCTAAGCGAACGTATTTTTTACCCGTCCATCCCATAACCGTTTTTGCAATAACATTGGCAGCTCCGGACGAAACGGTAAGTTTACCAATGCAGGTTCCGAAAACAATAATCAAAGTAATAGAACCCAGCATTTCGCCCAAACCTTTTTGTACGGTTTGTGACAAAGTGTTTATTGGCAGGCCTAAAAAAAGGCCTGCTAATAAAGCTGTTATGATGAATGCAATAAAAGGATTGATTTTAAACCACGCTATTTGCAGGATTAAAAAAGCAATGCAGGCAGTAAGAATTAAAATGCTCATTTATCTCTTGTATATTATTTATCCCACCAGATTTTTGTTGTGAAAGTATCTTCGCCCTGGCGTTTGATGGCTTCAGCTAAGTTAGCGGAATTCACTGAATATTCACTCGTCGGATATCTGAAACGTCTTGGAATAGTGCCGTTTGTAACGTTTCCGGGAAAGTTTACCGGCACCAAAACCGGATACCCTGTTCTTCTCCAGTTGGCATATACTTCCTGCTCGTCTACAAATAAGGCAACCCAAATCTGCGTGTGTATCTGATTCATTTTTTGGTCTAAAGATCCCGCCGCATTAAACGGATTTGCCGTTAAATAAGGTGTGGCATCAGCAATGGTATAACCGGCACCGTAAATTCCCATATTCAGGAAGGATGCTTTTACGCCTTTTTCGTATAAATCTTTGTCCGTTTCAGTGGTGTACCATCCTCTTGCCGCGGCTTCCGCCAGGTAAAGATTGGTTTCCGCATTGCTGATCAGTACCAGCGGTGCATCGTATTTAAAAACACTACTTTGGTTCGGTTCGGAATACGTAGCCTGCTCTGTTGGAGTAGGCGCTGTTTTAAGTCCGTTTGGAAAACCTTTCTGTACGGCCAGTGTGGTGTTTTGGACCGTTCCCTGCCAGACTCCTGCATACACACTAATTCTTGGATCTGCAGTCGCCTGTAGTAAATCGATGAAGGTTTTGGCCAGTTTTCCGCCTTCCACATTTTTCTGACCGTAAGATCCCTGGGTAAAGTCTTGTCGTCTGGAATCAAGTCCAACCGGATTTCTGTTAAAATCATTCGGGCCGTCTGTATATTTCATGATCGCATTATCGGTTCCGTTTAGGATTACGCCTCCGGCAATTGCTTTGGTGACCCATGTTTTGGAAAGTGCAGCGTCTGCTTTTGTCAATCTTAATCCGAGACGAAGCATTAACGAATAGGAGAATTTTTTCCATTTGGTCACATCCCCGTCATAAATAAAATCGGCTTTGCCAAAACTTGGTTTAGCAGGATCCAGAGCGGTTGCCGCTTCATCGAGTTCTTTTAACAGGTCTTTGTAAATCGCTTCCTGGGAGTCATACTTCGGAAGAAAAATCTGTGTACTGTTTGCTTTTGCAGCTTCAAAATAAGGAACGTCGCCATACAAGTCAGTAATTCGGTGGTACAAGTATGCTTTCCAGATTCTTGCAATATTAAGTTTGTTGCTTTCATTCGGACTGTTTTTGAGGGCATCAATTACAATTTCGACTTCATTCACACCGGTTGGATACGCCTGGTTAAAATAAGCGGAATAATACACTTCATTGCTCAGGTATTTATCACCCGCACCCGAAGCTTCTTTGTAGGTCGCATAATGCTGCAGCATTCCGCCGCATTCCAGAATATTCGTAGCAAAATAATTATTGTTTAAACCGTCTAATTGCGATTTGCTGAAAATGAAATTCGGAGTGGGTTTCTCCACAACATTCGGATTCGTGTTTATTTCTTCGAAATCCTTGGTACAGGCTGTCATACTTGCTAAAAGTATTCCTGTGATATATAGTATGGTTCTCTTTTTCATGTCTTTTTAATTTAAAATTTAACGTTTAAACTTAAACCAAAACTTCTTGTTTTTGGCACTCCGAATTGTTCTACACCCTGAGCATTTCCGGCGCTAAATACAGATTCCGGATCTACGTTTGGTGTTTTCTTATAAAGAATGAATAAGTTTCTTGCCACAAAGGAAACAGAAGCGCCCTGAAGTTTAGACAGCCCTTTTATTTTTTCAATTGGCAACTGGTAACCAAAAATCACCTGTCTTAATTTTACAAAACTCGCATCATACACAAAGGTTGAAGAGATATTTCGTAATCCGTCATAGTAGGTTCTCAGGTTTTCCGGGGCAATAACCATGTTCACCGGATTTCCGTTGGTATCTACACCGGAAATTGGCAATCCGTTTTCACGGCCTTCTAAAGTCAGTTTGGTTAATCCCATACGCGTTCCGTATAAATCAGTTCCGGAATATAAGCTTCCGCCAAACTTACCATCGATTAAAAAACTAAAGGATAAAGCTTTGTATTTAAACTCATTGCTGATACCCGCTGACCACGGATGAACACCCTGTCCTAATTCCTCAAGAGGACCTTGTGCGATAGTCGCCGATCCGCCGCTTACGTTATAAACCGTATTGCCATTGGCATCTTTACGGGGTTTGTATCCTTTAATAATGCTGTACGGACGGCCGACATCACTGGTAATCGTAACATAACCGTTTACAGAAGTAGCCATTGTAATCGAATTCAGCTGATCGGTAAGAGCTTCAACCGTATTTTCATTATAGGATCCGTTGAAGCTGGCTTCCCAGGAGAAATTTTCATGATTAATTATTTTTCCGGTAAGCAAAAGCTCAATTCCTTTGTTTCTCATTTTCCCAAGATTCAATAAGGCAGTGCTTGCTCCAGAAGCATTGGAAATCGTCGTTTCAACAATATCATTTGTGGTAGCACGGTTGTACCATGCCACATCAAGATTCAGGCGATTGTTAAAAAAGCCTAAATCGGTACCAATTTCGAATGTAGTGGAAGTTAACGGACTTAGCGTAGCATTAGGCACTCTCGAACTTGTCGGTCCTTGTAATTGTTGGCCGTTATGTCCGCCCTGAATCATCGAATAGGAAGGGTTCAGAGCATACGGATCCGGAGTGGCTCCACCTACTTCAGCCCATGAAGTTCTTAGTTTGGTGAATGAAACCCATTCCGGCATTTTTATAATTTCTGAAAGGATGATACTGGTTCCGATCGAAGGATAAAATACTGTGTTGTTTTCTTTAGATAAAGTAGAAAACCAATCCTGGCGTCCTGTTACGTTTAAGAAAACAATATTTTTATAATCTAAATCCACTGCACCGTAAACGGAATTTGTCTTAGTTTTTCCATAAGGATAGGTGTAAGCCAGCGTAGATAAATTGCTTAACGCATAAAAATCATCTAACACAAAATTGGAGCCTTCTACTTTAGTTTCATCTCTCAAAGTCGTACGCGAATTCACTCCAACCAAAGCATTTAAAGAGAAATCGCCCAAAATGTTTTTCTTGTTATAGTTAAGGATCGCTTCAGAATTCAGGTTTTGTAATTTTACTTTTGAACCTTGTGCGTATCCAACCGGATTGTTTAACGTTGTTTTTGGAATGTATCCAAAGAAGTCATAATTCGTGTAATCCTGTCCGATTCGTCCCTGAAGGAATAAGTCCGGTGTGAAGTTCATTTTTACGTTCAGCATTCCAATGAAACGGTTTTTGGTATCGCTGTTCTTTATTTTATTGATCACATAGTAGGGGTTTGTAGCGACTGCAACAGGATTCCATGCCTGTTCAATGCCATTCGCATCATAACCCGGAGCCAGATTTCTGATATCGACGGTATTCCCAATCATATACGTTCCCCAGTTTGGATTGGCTTCCGCATCTGAAACGGTTACCCTGTTGTTTGATTTATCAATATTATACTGCGCTACAACATCAAATTTCAGCCAGTTGGTTAAGTTGACGTTTGTTGCAATGTTAACACTCTTGCGGTTGAAATCTGAATTTGGGACCACGCCTTCATTGTCCATGTTCATGAAAGAAAGACGTCCTGTTGCTTTTTCTGTTCCGCCCGATAAAGCAATAGAGTTGATGTAAGTTGTTCCGGTTTGGTAAAAGTTTTTAATATTATTTTTTTGAGGAGAGTAAGGTCTTGCCACTCCGTCAAACTGAATCACATCTGTACCGTCCATTTTAGCTCCCCAGGACCAGCGTCCGGCAGCTACAGCTTCGGCTTGTGTGGTTGGTTTTTTGCCTAGTGATCCCGAACCGTACTCGTACTGCCAGTCTGGTGTGATAGACGGAGTCTCGAAAGTAAAGGAGGAGTTGTAGTCTACCCCGATACCTTTTTGGGCTGCACCTCTTTTAGTCTGGATCAGGATAACTCCATTGGCAGCACTGGCACCATAAAGCGCAGCTGCTGTTCCTCCTTTAAGAACCGTGATGGTTTTAATATCATCAGGGTTGATAACCGAAGTTCCGTCACCGCGGTCTACGTTAATTCTTGTGGATCCCGCTCCATTTCCAATTCCCGGTAAATTTAACTGTGTATTGTCAATAGGCAAATCATTGACCACGTACATCGGCTGGTTGTTTCCGTTTAGCGAGCCGTTTCCACGAATGATCACTCTGCTGGATCCGTTTGGTCCGGTTGCCGTGCTGCTTACGTTTACGCCGGCAATTTTACCTACCAGAGCGTTAGCGATATTGGTTTCCTTTGCTTTTGTAAATTCTGTTCCTTTAAGTTCTGTCACAGCGTATGCAATTGACTTGCTGCTTTTTTTAACACCAAGGGCCGTTACGACAACCTGATCGAGAACATTTTCTGCCGGTTTTAATCGAATAGTTAAACCAGTCGTTTTAATTAAAGCGAATGACAAAGTTTCGTATCCCATATAAGTCACAATAACGTGGACTTCGTTTTCAGGGACACTTAGTTTAAATCTTCCGTTTTCGTCAGAGATTGTTACTATTTTATTGTTGCTTTCGGCATAAATAGTAGCTCCTGCAATGGGCATTCCGTCATCCTGGCCTAATACCTGACCTGAAATTTCGACCTGATTACTTGTTTGTTCAAAAAGATGCTTTTTAATTGCAGTCTCTTTTGCGCTTGCGGAGAGGATTATTCCTCCCATAAGCACTAATGAAATTAGCTTTGTTTTCATAATTCTTTGGTTTTCATGTTTTTTTGGTTTTTATTGGCGATCAAATATAAATATTTATTTTTCACACTTGCATTTTTTTTGCACAAAATGCATATTTTTTGCAATATTTTTTCCTGAAGTATTTTTAAATTCCAAAAGAAGTGCTGTTTTTGAAGGTATTTTGAGAATTTTTTGCACAAAGTGTTTTATGATTGCAAAAAAAAATTTTGGCTGAAAATTCGTATTTTTGAGCTATGAAAATTGCACTTATTCAATCCGATCTGCATTGGGAAGACGCTTCCGCGAACAGAAAAAACTTCGAATCGAAAATAAATAAAATCGATTCAGGGGTGAATCTGGTAGTCCTTCCGGAAATGTTTTCCACCGGTTTTACCATGAATGCCAGCGAAGTAGCCGAAACTATGCAGGGAGAAACCGTGCTCTGGATGCAGTCTGTGGCAAAACAGAAACAGTTAGCCATAGTAGGAAGTTTGATTATTGCAGAAGAAGGGAAGTATTACAACCGGATGCTGTTTGTTTTTCCAAATGGAGAAATACAACAGTATGACAAGCGTCATTTGTTTTCACTGGCCGGAGAACATAAATACTACGAGGCCGGAACTCAGAAAGTGATCGTTGAATATTCAGACTGGAAAATCTGTCTGCAAATTTGTTATGATTTGAGATTTCCTGTTTTTGCAAGAAATACAGAGAATTATGACCTGCTTTTATACGTTGCCAACTGGCCAAAAGTCCGCACAAATGCCTGGGATGCTTTGCTGAAAGCGCGTGCGATTGAAAACCTGAGTTATGTAGTTGCGGTAAACAGGGTCGGACTGGATGCTAATGAGTATGAGCATATCGGTCATTCGCAGGTAATAGATTTTCTTGGGAATCCGGTTTTGGATCCCCAGGAAAACGAAGGTGTTTTTATTGTTGAAATTGATAAGGATCCAATGTTGGAAACCCGTAAGAAACTGGATTTTTTAAGTGACAGGGATCAGTTTGAAATTAGGATCTAAAAAGCTTTTCTCTTTTTCGCTTCCTCTTTTTTCTTTTTTTCATCCAGTTTTTTCTCGACTTCAGGACTGAACGGAATGCTTAAATCAACCGTTTCATTTCGATCCCAGTTGGCGCGGACATCAAATTCCTGCTGATAATAATAGACTTCCTCGGCAAGTCGTTTTTCCGGATAACTTCCGGCATCATACATTTTGTTTTTGTTGTCATCGTAAATAACGCGAATCGTAAATGCATTAGGCTCTACCAGATTGAATTCGATTTTGGTTTCGCCTTCGGAATACGCTTCCGCCAATACGACATCTCCCTTTTTATTCGTCAGTTCTACGATGATAGGAAAGCGTTTTACATTTTTTAAATTCAATATTAAATTCCCGTAATCGGCCAGTTCTTTTGTCGTGAGCTTGTATGATAAGGTGTCGTTTGCCTTTTCGTAAAAATCGGTTAAAGCACCCGGAAAAAAGGTGAAATTGTATTTTTCCAAAGGCTCTTTTTTGAAATCAATATATAGTTTCTGGTCAAATTCATCGTACTCCGTTGTAAAATCTACTGCTGCAGAATCCTTATTCACTAATTTGATTTTAGATTTGTCAAATTTCACCAAAGGCGTTTCGGTCTCTAAAGTAAACCGGTCCCTGAAATTGATCACTCCGTTTTGTACTGCTTTTATGCTTAAGGTGTCTTTTTTCTGGTCTTTAATTTTAAAACTAAACCTTTTCTTGTAACTGTCTTTGTCTACTTCCAGAGACAAGGAGTCTGCTTTTAGGGGTTTATACCAGATCTGCAAGGAATCTTTCTTCGGAAATTGTGTGACAATAGTCTCGAGGATTTCGGTATTGTTCTTCAGGACGATATTGGGTTTCGAATTCTTAAAATTTTGTTTTCCTTCATACGGAAGTAATAATCGGTTTCCGGAAGCCTGTATGGGTTTGAAGGTTTTTAACGGAAGTGTTTCCTTAAATAATTCTACCTCATATACCGAGTCGGTGGGTACCGTAATATAACTTTTAAGAAATCCGATTTTATCATCCTTCGGATTAAATTTATTGTTGCTTCCCTTGTCCTTTAAGGCTAGTAAAAGATATTTTCCGGCTTTCAAATTTTCAAATCTAAAAGTTCGCATACTGTCTAACGTATTTGTAATATACCTCGGGTTTTCTTTGTAAATAACCGAATCCTTGAATTTGTCATTCACTTCATAGAGCATTACCGATACAAAATTATCTACGTTTTTTTCGTAAGCATCTTTGATTTTTCCGTTAAGGGTAAGCGAATCGATATAAGAACCGGTCGAGAAAACATATTTGAACTGGTTGTAGGCGTTTCCTTCGTTATTGTCTGTAATACCCTGTCCAAAATTCAGGCTGTAGGTAGTGTTGGGCTGTAAAGTGTCTCTAAGCTTGATGGTGATAAATCTGCTGACATTGGTGGGTGTGATCAGCGGCTCATATTTCATTGGAGGGGAAATAATCAGCTGTTTGTTTATATTTTTAAGCTTTATATATTCATCAAAAGTCAAAGTGATTTCATTTCCTTTAAAGTCAGTACTAAGATTTTTTGGGGAGCTGGATATCAGAACAGGAGCAAGGGTATCTTTCAGTCCGCCGGTAATACTGCCTCTCTTAGCACAGCTTATCATTGATAGTACCAATAAAAAGGAAATATATTTCAGTGTGTTTTTCAACATAACAGGTTTTGAATTTTATTCCACAAAATAACAATTATATTTGCTTTAATAGAAATTTTTTATGCCTTTATTAGTATTTGCGGTTTTTATCTCGTGTTGTTTCTTTACATATAGATTCCGAAATGCGTTATAATTTCTTACTTTTGGTTTTGTTTTTAATTTAACTGGTTTTGAAAAAGAATATTTTAATGGGTTTGGTGTTTTTTTTACTGCTGTCCTGCAGTAGAAAAGAAGAGCCGGTTGTATCTTTTTATTATTGGAAGACCATTTTTAAATTATCCCAAACAGAAAAAGATGTTTTAGAAGATAACCATGTTCGTAAGCTGTATATTCGTTATTTCGATATTGGTTTGCATCCGCAGACTCAGGAGCCCATTCCGATTTCCCCCATTCATTTTCAGGAAAATGTGCAGCGTTTTACTATAGTTCCGGTAGTTTTTATCAAAAATAAAGTCATGTTACAACCGAATCTCGATATTGATGATCTGGCTGAAAAAACATTTCGCCTGATTTCAGAAATCAATAAAGAAAACAACATTGGCTGTCAGGAAATCCAGATCGATTGCGACTGGACGCTTTCGAGTAAAGACAACTATCTGAAGTTTATTGAAAAATTTAAGAAACGTTCACAGAAAAAACTTTCCGCTACTATCCGGTTGCATCAGGTCAAATATTTTAAAAAGACAAAAATTCCGAATGTCGATTCCGGAGTTTTGATGTATTATAATATGGGCTCAATTGCCCCTGATTCGCTCAACTCGGTGTACGATCCCAAAATCGCAGCACGATATCTGAAGAGTTTAAAAAAATATCCGCTGCCGCTTGATTTTGCTTTGCCTGTATATTCGTGGGGAGTGCACATCAGAAATCACAAGGTGATTGGCCTGCGTTCCAAAATGAATATTGAGGCGCTTAGGAAAGATAAAAATTTTGAACAAACCAGTGCCGTGTTTTTTAAGGTGAAACATTCCAATTATAAAAACGGGGTATTTTATGAAGAAAACGACCTGCTGAAAATTGAAGCAATTGCGGCAGAAGATTTAAAACAAATGGCGGAAGAGCTGAAAGAGCATACTGCGCAGCCTCCGAAAGAAATTATATTTTACGATTTAGACGAATTCAATTTAAAAAACTATGAAAAGAATATTTTTGAACAGGTTATTTCTTGTTTCTAGTGCCTCCTTGCTTTTTGTATACGGAATAATTTATGCCTGTGGAGGCGGAGACGATTGGGATTACTTTGGTTATAATTCGAATTTCACACCGGAAACATTCGCAGACAAATCCTATACACCGCTTTTTTTATCAGGCGATATCTTTTACGGGATTGGTTTTGATACCCGGCATAATTCCCGTTTTAATGAGGATATACAAGCAGACTGGGAAACCTACCTGAAGGGAAAAGCAAATCCGGCAACGATAAGCTATTTCCTGATTGGCCCTGATAAACCAGCCTCATATGAAGACAGGGACAAACCTCTGGAAAATAAACCCGAAATAGAACAGCTTCATGTTTTTTATAAAACCAAAAAAGAAAATAAGGCTTCGCTGAAGTGGGGGAAAAAAATCAGCCTGAAAGACGATAAAATTAAAAGTTTTATTGAATTTCTCTATCTGGCACAAAAAATAGAAACCGTTTCTTTAGGCGGTGATTACTGGAGCTATGATCCTGTGGTGGCAAAAACATTCGATGATCAGAAGATGATTCAGTCTATTGAAAATGTTTATAATACCACCTCAGATCCTTTTCTGAAAAACAGGTATTGGTTTCTAACCGTAAAAGCACGTTTTTATAGTAACGACAAGCAAAAGGCAGTTTTGTTTTTTAATAAAACGGAAGCTTCTGTTGCGAAGAACACCTTGTATTACAGGGCGCTTGCTTATGTGGCCGGAATCAATTACAAGCAAAAGAAATATGCAGTTTCAAACTACTTATATGCACAGGTTTTTGATAAATGCCCGGAAATGAGAGTGGTGACCGCGTACAGTTTCCATCCGCAAAACGATGCCGACTGGAATAAATCGCTGGCAATGGCCAAAAACAATAAAGAAAAAGCTGCACTCTGGGCCATTCACGGTTATTATAAAGATGAGAAACAAGCCATAGAGAAGATTTACGAATTAGATCCAAAAAGCGAACACTTGAATTACCTGGTCACGCGACTGGTCAACAAACAAGAGCAGAACCTGAATAATTCTTTTCAGCTCAAGGCCGAAGAGAATGTTCCGGTGAAACAGCAGACCGTTGCGGAGAATAAATTAGAAAACCAGGCGAAACTGGATAAAAGTGCTTTCGATTTAATTTCGAAAATTGCAGCTGCCGGAAAGACTGAAAGGCCCTACCTGTGGGATCTGGTTCTGGGATACCTGCAAACCTTAAAAGGAGATTTTGCCAATGCTGATAAAAATTTCGATAAAGCCGAAAAAACACTTCCGAAAACAGAACTGGCAGGGTATCAGCTGCGATTGCTTCGTTTTATCAATAATCTCAGTAAAATTGATAATCTCACCGATAAAAACGAAAAGACAATCATAGCCGATTTGAACTGGCTGTACTACGAACTTCCTAAAACCTATAAGGAACAGGAATTTCGTTACCAGAACGCCGTTTCCTGGAGCAGAAACTTCTTGTCGGCCCTTTATAAAGAAAAAGGAAATGCTGTGATGGCTGAAATATTTGGGGAATCCCGCTACAGTTATTGGAATGATGGAAATGCTTTTTATGATAATGAAAAGGTCCTGTTGGATATGAAAGCATTTCTGGCTAAGACCAATAAAACCGAAATCGAAAAAATCGGAGCAGGAGTATATAGCCTGAAATTAAAAGATATAAATAATTTTCAGGCTGTTCAGGCAACCTTTAAAAATAAAATCCCGGAAGCAATTGCTTTTATGCAACAGACCGATTCTGTTCAGTACAATCAGTTTTTAGGAAATCCGTTTAACGGAAGCATAAAAGATTGTCACGATTGTGATCATGTGGCATATCAGAAAAAGAAATATTCTCAAATGGATTTTTTAACGACCATAAAGTCCATGCAGGATAAACTTGCTCAGAAAGAAGAGGTGTATACCAACAGTCTGCTGCTGGGAAATGCTTTTTATAACATTACTCATTTCGGGAACGGCAGAACGTTTTATGAAATAAGTATCGTGGGGTATGGTTCAAGTCCGTATACATTTAGGGACTCGATGAAAAAGATGATCACCAACTGCGACATTCCTAAAATGTATTACCAAAAAGCACTGGAGGCTGCAACGACAAAAGAACAAAAGGCGAAATGCATTTATATGATAGCGAAATGCGAACGCAATGAATATTATAGTAAAAAATACAACGGTTTGAAAAATTGGTGGGAAGCAGATGACGATAAGATCAATTTTATTGCGTGGAACGGTTTTAAAACACTCAAAAAGGAGTATTCGGATACTAAATATTATCAGGACGTAATTGCGGAATGCGGTTATTTTAATACTTATGTGAGTCAGTAATTCTAATTGAATGTAAAAAAATGGTAAATAAAATAGAACATATCGGAATTGCAGTTAAAAATATGGACGATGCCAATGTGCTGTTCGAAAAATTATTGGGCGTTTCGTCGTACAAAATGGAATCGGTCGAAAGTGAAGGCGTTCTGACTTCTTTCTTTCAAACCGGAGCCAATAAAATCGAGCTTCTGATGGCCACTCATACCGAAAGTCCCATTGCAAAATTTTTAGAGAAAAAAGGAGAAGGAATTCATCACATCGCTTTCGATGTTGAAGACATTCAGGCCGAGATTGCGCGCCTTAAAACCGAAGGTTTTGTACTGATAAATGAAGTTCCTAAAAGGGGTGCCGATAACAAACTGGTGGTTTTTTTGCATCCAAAGCATACAAATGGGGTTTTGGTAGAGCTTTGTCAGGAAATTAAATAAAAAAAAATACTTTTTTTCGCATTAAATAATGTGTTGAAAATCAATTAGCTTTTTGAAAATACCCGGTATCATTTGAAATTAAATAAAAATCATACTATAAAATATTTGCAGTGAATAAAAAATAGTAGTAATATTGCATCCTCAAACCGGTCCTATAGCTCAGCTGGTTAGAGCACCTGACTCATAATCAGGTGGTCCCTGGTTCGAGCCCAGGTGGGACCACAGTTAAAAAGCCTTATAAACATTTGTTTATAAGGCTTTTTTCGTTTCCTATCGTGATCAACAAGTATTTAAAAACGTTAAAAGCATTTAATTTCTCTCTCCGGGTTGCTTTAGTATCAGTCAGTCTGAGGCTAAAGAAACTTTGCCTGTGTAAAATAGCTTGTAGTATTTTAAACTTGTACTAACGTAAGCATGTAATGATTTTACGTTATTAAATTAACCTGAGCCTCCTATACTTAGTAAAACTTCAAAAGATATTCATAAACCAGCAAGCTAATTTTCGTTTTCTTACAATTTTAGCGAATAATCACGGATTACATTTGTTTAATAAATATTATAAACCTGACTTTTAGTCAAAATAAAAAAATAAAAAAAACATGGAAATTCTAATTCAGATTGAGGAACTAATAATGTTTCTGGGATGTATTTATTTATTCTCACGGTTAAATTTAAAATGGTGGTGGTTTCCTCTTTTACTTTTAGTGCCGGATTTAAGTATGGTCGGATATCTGCTAAATCCTGCCGTTGGAGCAGTTAGTTATAACGTAATTCACTTTAAAGGTACTGCAGTAGTTCTTGGGCTTTATGGTTTATATAAAGAAAACCGGAACCTTATACTTATTGGTATAATATTGCTTGCTCACGCGTGTATGGACAGAGCTATTGGCGCTGGACTAAAATACTTTGACGGATTTTGGCATACAAGCTTAGGTGCTGAAAAATTCTGGTAGTTGTAATGAATACGTTATAAATTCAAATGTAAAACTTACGGTCTTTAATATAAGATCGTAAGTTTTTGCAATATCATGTTTTACAAACTTCTTTTTTAACTGGTTTCTTATGTTTTTTATTTCTTCATAAAATGCCCTTTTAATTTTGATTTCAAAGCCATTGCTTTGTTAACCTCGCATAAAGTTTGCTGCTAAATACCATTGACATTTCGTTAACAAGACTTGTTTGGCTATTAACAACAAACAGGATTTTTTGTAAATATATTTGTCGCAGAACTCAGCTTTGTTGTTGAATAATAGACAAGCAAGAGTGATGAAAAACCGGATAATTTGATGCAATAATGGTGAAAGGTTTGTCGCAGGTTTCGGAATCTGCATTGGTAAGTTGAGGTAATTTGCAAAATCTAAGTTCATCCTAATCCATCCGTTCATTTTAAAATCTTAATACATTAAAACATGCAGAACTTTATTTTATTCTTTTTTATGTTTATAGTAAATTACGGTGCTACTTTTTCTCAAACACCAAATTACGAAGTCTATGCTCTAAAATTTGCATCAATTGAAAAATTACTTCCATTGGCCGTTGATTTGATAGATGCTCCTGAGAGCGAAACAGTAGATCCTGCTTTTGTTTTTTGGTTAATAAAAGACAATAAGGGTAAAAATATTTTAATCGATGCGGGATTTTTGAATGACATACCGCAAGTAAAAGATTTCGGAATTACTAAATATGTTCAGCCCGATAAAATGCTTAGCGGACTTAATCTAAAAAGAGAAGACATAACGGATATAATTCTAACCCACCCTCATTGGGATCATATAGGTGGTATTGATCTGTTTCCTGATGCACAAGTATGGATCCAATAGGAAGATTATAATTATTTTGTTGGAAATGCATGGCAGGAAGCAGGACACAATGGAGGATTTAACAAAGAAGATGTTCGTAAGATAATCGAACGAAATCTGGCGGGTAAACTGAAACTTATAAATGGTGATAATCAAGAAATTTTTCCAGGAATTATGGCCTATACAGGTTCGCGGCATACTTTTGATTCTCAGTATGTTTTAATAAAAAGTAATGCTGATAAAATAATAATTGCATCAGACAACGTCTTTACATACTATAATTTAGAACATTTAAAGTCTGCACCCACGCACGCAACTTTTAACACCGAAGGTTATGTTAATGCTATGATTAGAATGAAAACATTAGTTTCAGATATTAAATTTATTATACCCGGACATGATAATATATTGTTTTCAAGATTTCCTAAAATTTCAGAAAACATAATTAGAATTAAGTAATCTTGTAATTCTTTATTTTATATCGAAAAAAAAAGCGGCTCTTCAACGGCAACGATAAAAAAAATCCAAAAATCAAATTTAGTACACTGCTAAAAAAATATCAGGCAACATCATCCGGATTCTATCCTGAAATTCAAAATAGTCTGTCTTCAAAATACAGACGGCGCGCTGAAATCTTTTTTAACAGCTATAAAAGCAGGCTTTTCTCCATTAACAGCGAACAGCTTTCACAAAATGATCTAATGAATATGATGTTCTGCTTTGGGAATTGAAAGGTATATGGCAAGGCCCGGTCAGGCTTTATCTTATAAAGTTGGCCAGCTTAAAATCCAGGAATTAAAATCCAGGGCAGAAGCGCAACTAGGAGGGAAATTCAGTGCAGCTCAATTTCACGGCCAGATGTAAATTCGGGAAGTATTTCACTTGCAATACTCGAAAATAAAATTGTACATGGGATAACCGACCAGAAAGCTGCAGCTTGTTCTGGCGAATCGAAAGATAAATAAAGTGTTGGAGATAATTTTAAGCTGCCATACTACAATACTTTGCATCAAAATAAAAGTTAGAGTATACTGATTTCATTTCTTTCAGTTGAACCTTTTCAACCAGATTAAATTTTCATTAAATTTGCGCAAAGCATTACCTTTTTTGAAACCAAATAAGTAAAATTGCCGTATCTCTAACTAATACGATTTCGTAAAAGTGATTTGTTTCAAAATTTCATTTTTTTTGGTTTAAAACTTGCATTTGATTGAAAATCTTATACATTTGTCAAGAATTTGAGCGAAAAACGTTGTTTTTGTGAGAATTGTAATAAGAAAAATAATTTTAATAATATACTATACTGTTTTTCAGTAGATTGAAAATTATGAAGATATCAAAAACTATTTTTTTTGGGTTTTTTGTAACCTTGATTAGTGTTTCAAGTGTTATTGCAGCGAATAATCCTCCTAAGCCAATGGCTAAAACAGCAGCAGCGGCGGGACCTGTAAAACCTCCTAGTGTTCCTATTGACCAGGGGCTGATCCTTTTGGTAATGGCAGCATTATTATTCGGTACGTATACTTTATACCAATATAATTTACAAAGAAAAGCTTCAGTGTAAACTGAAGCTTTTCTTTTTTTGGAAGCATTTGTAACTATTTGTTTATAGAATAGAGTCTGGAAATGTATTTTCCTACGACATCAAATTCTAAATTAATTTTAGTTCCAATTGTGAAATTTTTAAAATTGGTATTTTCAAAAGTGTAAGGGATTATGGACACGCTAAATTCATTTGTTTTTGAATTTACGACCGTAAGGCTGACACCATTTACGGTAATGGATCCCTTTTCTATAGTAATATTATTTAAATTTTTATCGTATTCAAAAGTGTAATTCCAGCTTCCGTTGGCTTCCTGAATATTGACGCAGGTTCCGGTCTGATCTACGTGGCCCTGTACGATATGTCCGTCAAGACGATCCCCGAGTTTCATTCCTCTTTCCAGATTTACGATATCATTTACTTTCCAGTCGCCTATATTGGTTTTCAGGATCGTTTCGTCAATGGCAGTTACGGTATAAAAGTTGTCTTTTATAGCCACGACCGTCAGGCAGATCCCATTATGTGATACACTTTGGTCAATCTTTAATTCATTGGTAAAGGAAGACTCAACGGTAACATGAAGGTTGCTTTGCTCTTTTTGTATTTCGTGAATCCTTCCTAGGGTTTCTATAATTCCTGTGAACATTGTTGTTTTATTTTACTAAATTTGCACATCAAAATTAGTAATAAATAAACTGAGCACATGAATAAAAAAGCAGAAAATATTATTGTTGGAATTTCAATAGGAGATTTAAACGGTATTGGAAGCGAAGTTATACTGAAAACATTCGAAGATTCCCGCATGTTAGAACTGTGTACTCCGGTTATTTTTGCAAACGCCAAAATACTTTCTTTCGTAAAAAAAAGCGTTACCTCTACAATACAGTTTCACGGAGTTGATAAATTAGATCAGGTTATACCGGGAAAAGTAAATGTCCTTAATCTTTGGAAAGAAGGTGTTGATATTAATTTCGGAGTTAATGATGTGAAAATTGGAGAGTATGCCATAAAATCTTTTGTCGCTACAACCAAAGCGCTAAAAGAGGGGCAGATTGATGTTTTGGTGACGGCTCCCATCAATAAGTATAATATCCAGTCGGACGAATTCAAATTTCCGGGACATACGGATTATTTAGACAAGGAACTGGAAGGAAATGCGCTGATGATGATGGTTCAGGATAACCTAAGGGTCGGTTTGTTAACAGATCACGTGCCTCTCAATGAAGTGTCGGCACATTTGACAGAAGAGTTAATTACAAGAAAAATAGAAACCGTAAGAAAGTCCTTAATAGAAGATTTTAGTATTGTAAAACCAAAAATTGCTGTTTTAGGATTAAATCCGCATGCAGGCGATGGTGGCGTAATCGGTAAAGAGGATGATTTGGTTTTAAAGCCTGTCCTGAAAAAAATATTTGAAAAAGGAACCATGGTTTTCGGGCCATTTCCGGCCGATGGCTTTTTTGGAAGCGGTCAATACGAAAAATATGATGCTATTGTGGCCACTTATCACGATCAGGGACTTATTCCTTTTAAAACATTATCCTTTGGAAAAGGAGTGAATTATACAGCAGGTCTGAACAGGGTCAGAACTTCACCGGATCACGGTACAGCCTTTGATATTGCTGGGAAAGACGTAGCAGATTACAATTCATTTAAAGAGGCAGTTTATCTGGCAATTGATATTTTTCGCTCTCGTAATCAGTATGAGGAGATTAGTCAAAAACCACTTAAAATAAAAGAAAAACAGTTATAAACAAAAAAAGGTGAATAAGATTATTAGTTTTATAATAATTTTATATCTTTGCACCCCAATTCAGGTATCTGAGTTTTAGATAGCGATTGGACAAATTGATGTTGAAATGAGCAAAACAAAAGAATTTTTAATTCCTTTCGTAGGATTAAAACTAGGAAAACACCATTTTGAGTATCAAATAAGTAACGCGTTCTTTGAGAACTTTGATTACGACGAATTTCAAAGTTCGGATATCAAAGTGAGTCTGGTTTTAGATAAGAAAAGCAACATGATGGAGTTGGATTTCAAACACAAAGGAACAGTCAATGTACCTTGTGATCTGACAGGCGAAGAGTTTGATCTTCCTATAAAAGGGAAAATGAAACTAATCGTTCGCTGCGGGGATGAATTCAACAATGATAATGAAGAGTTGCTGATTTTGCCGCACGGAGAGCATGAAATAGATGTAGCACAATACATTTATGAAATGATTGCACTTTCGGTACCGCTAAAACGGGTTCATCCAGGAGTAAAAGACGGAAGTTTGCAAACCGAAGCCTTGACAAAACTGAAAGAACTAACAGTAAAAGAACAAAAAGAAGAGAGTAAACAAGAAGAAGATATTGACCCGCGTTGGGACAAATTAAAAAAACTATTAACGGATAAATAATATAGTAAAATGGCACATCCTAAGAGAAAAATCTCGAAAACAAGAAGAGATAAGAGAAGAACACATTATAAAGCTACTGTAGCTCAAATCGCTACATGTCCTATTACTGGAGAAGCACATTTATACCACAGAGCTTACTGGCATGAAGGTAAAATGTATTACAGAGGGCAAGTTGTTATCGATAAATCTGTAGCGGTTGCTTAATACGTTTTTGTAAATAATACTGGAACTCTCACATAGTGAGAGTTTTTTTTGTTGGTTATAACTTTCGTTTTTTAAGAAAACAGATACAAATTTCGCTTTGTTTTTTTTTGTAATTTTCAAGTCTTTTAAAAATTTTTCAAATAGGAGTATTTGAAAGGAAATAATAGAATATAATGAATACAATCACAGCCGCAATTACCGCTGTTGGAGCTTATGTTCCTGACTTTGTGCTTTCAAACAAAGTATTGGAAACAATGGTTGATACCAATGACGAGTGGATTACCACCCGTACCGGAATAAAAGAAAGAAGAATTCTTAAAGATGCTGATAAAGGAACATCATTTCTGGCCATAAAAGCAGCACAGGATTTAATAGCGAAAGCTAACATTGATCCTTTAGAGATTGATATGGTTATAATGGCAACAGCTACAGCAGATATGCCGGTAGCCTCTACAGGAGTTTATGTTGCAACAGAGATTGGAGCTACAAATGCATTTGCATACGATTTACAGGCTGCATGTTCAAGTTTTTTATACGGTATGTCTACCGCTGCAGCTTACATACAATCAGGACGATATAAAAAAGTACTTTTAATTGGTGCCGATAAGATGTCTTCTATTGTTGATTATACAGACAGGGCAACCTGTATTATTTTTGGTGACGGAGCGGGAGCCGTTTTATTCGAACCAAATTATGAAGGTTTAGGTTTACAGGATGAATATTTGAGAAGTGATGGTGTAGGGCGTGATTTTCTGAAAATCGCTGCCGGTGGTTCTCTCAACCCAACGACATTAGAAACGGTTCAGAACAAACAGCACAATATCATTCAGGACGGAAAAACCGTTTTTAAATACGCAGTAACGAATATGGCAGATGCCAGCGAATTGATTCTGAAAAGAAACAATCTGACAAATGAAGATGTGAACTGGTTAGTGCCGCATCAGGCAAACAAACGTATTATTGATGCCACTGCAAGCAGAATGGAACTGGAAGATTCTAAAGTATTAATGAATATCGAAAGATATGGTAATACAACTTCAGCGACATTGCCGTTAGTGTTAAGCGACTTTGAACACTTATTCAAAAAAGGAGATAATATTATTTTCGCCGCTTTTGGTGGTGGATTCACTTGGGGATCTATTTACCTGAAATGGGCTTACGATAAAAAATAAATTAAACTAAAAAAGAATCATTATGGATTTAAAAGAAATTCAAAACCTAATCAAATTTGTTGCAAATTCGGGAGTTGCAGAAGTGAAGTTGGAAATGGATGATGTAAAAATCACTATCAGAACAACATTGGAAACAAATGTAACAGAAGCTACTTACGTGCAACAATTACCTGCTCAGCCTGCCTTGCAGCAAGCGGTTGCCCCTCAGCAAACAGCTCCGGTTGTTGTAAACGTTAACACTGAAACACCAGCTGCGGCAGAGGATTCTAAATACATAACTATAAAATCTCCGATTATCGGGACTTTTTATAGAAAACCGTCTCCGGACAAACCAGTTTTCACTGAAGTAGGAAGCACTATTTCGAAAGGTGATGTGCTGTGTGTAATTGAAGCGATGAAATTGTTCAACGAAATCGAATCAGAAGTTTCAGGTAAAATTGTAAAAATTCTTGTTGACGATATGTCTCCTGTAGAATTTGACCAACCTTTATTCTTAGTTGATCCATCATAAATAAATTTAGATTTTAGATTTTAGATTTTAGATTGATTTGGCAGAATTAAGTTTGTCGGGCATCTAAAATTATCTAATTATCAAATTGTCTAATTATCTAATTAAAGTAAGATGTTTAAAAAAATATTAATTGCGAATAGAGGAGAAATTGCACTTCGTGTAATTCGTACATGTAAAGAGATGGGAATTAAAACTGTAGCAGTTTACTCTACAGCCGATGCAGAAAGTCTACATGTTAAGTTTGCTGACGAAGCGGTTTGTATTGGACCTCCTCCAAGTAACTTATCGTATTTGAAAATGTCAAATATTATTGCTGCTGCAGAAATTACAAATGCAGACGCAATTCACCCGGGATATGGATTTCTTTCTGAGAACGCTAAATTCTCAAAAATTTGTCAGGAACACGGAATCAAATTTATTGGTGCCGCTCCTGAAATGATCGATAAAATGGGAGATAAAGCTTCTGCCAAAGCAACAATGAAAGCGGCAGGAGTTCCATGTGTACCAGGTTCAGACGGATTGTTGGAATCTTTCGAACAAACACAAAAATTAGCCAAAGAATTTGGTTATCCGGTAATGCTTAAAGCTACTGCCGGTGGTGGTGGAAAAGGAATGCGTGCTGTCTGGAAAGAAGAAGAGCTGTTAAAAGCATGGGAAAGCGCACGTCAGGAAGCTTCCGCAGCATTCGGAAATGACGGAATGTACATGGAGAAACTAATTGAAGAACCACGCCATATCGAAATTCAGGTAGTTGGGGATTCTTATGGAAAAGCATGTCACCTTTCTGAAAGAGATTGCTCGGTACAACGCCGTCACCAAAAACTTACCGAAGAAACACCGTCCCCTTTCATGACCGACGAATTGCGTACCGCAATGGGAGCAGCAGCCGTAAAAGCAGCTGAGTTCATTAAATACGAAGGAGCCGGAACTGTAGAATTTTTGGTAGACAAACACAGAAATTTCTATTTCATGGAAATGAATACCCGTATTCAGGTAGAGCACCCGATTACAGAACAGGTTATTGATTATGATCTGATCCGTGAGCAGATTATGGTAGCAGCAGGAATTCCAATTTCAGGAAAAAACTACTTGCCGGAATTACATGCTATCGAATGTCGTATTAATGCTGAAGATCCTTACAATGATTTTCGCCCTTCACCAGGAAAGATTACTACGCTTCACATGCCGGGAGGTCACGGAGTACGTTTAGATACTCACGTGTATTCAGGTTATACGATTCCGCCAAATTACGATTCGATGATTGCCAAGTTAATTACAACAGCACAATCCCGTGAAGAAGCAATCAGCAAAATGCGAAGAGCTTTAGATGAATTCGTTATCGAAGGTGTGAAAACAACAATACCTTTCCACAGACAATTAATGGATGATCCGAGATATATTGCAGGAGATTATACTACTGCATTTATGGATACTTTTAAAATGAATCCAATAGAATAACTATAAAGGCTGTCGATTTCGACAGCCTTTTTTTGTTTACCGCCTATTTATTAAACCCGACAGGTTCAAAAACCTGTCGGGTTTTTGCTTTAAAGTATCGAAGTAAACACATTTAGTGTATACTTTTTACACACTATTTCATAATAGTATACAGTTTTTTACAGTCCTGAATTTTGGCACGTTTTACTTAAGGCCTTGTTTTAAAGGGGTTAAGGGGTTTGTCGGGTGCTTTTGCAGTTACGGCACAATAATTTCATTACCTAAAGCGTAAAACAAACTATTACATAACTTAAATATATACATTATGAAAAATTTATTTTTATCAGCCGCAATCGTTTTGGGAGGTTTAACTTCATTTGCTTCAACTTCTCCAATAACTACTACAATCGTAAAAACAATCTCAGTTCAGGATGAATATACTGAAATCAAATTAGAAGAAGTGCCGGCTGCAGTAACAGAAGCTTTGAAAAAAGCATATCCGGATGCCGTACTTTCTAAAGCATACAAAAATGCGAAATCAGAATACAAACTGGATGTTACAGTAGGAGACAAAACAGGAAATCTTTTTGCTAACGCAGACGGAACCTGGATTAAAAAATAATTAGTATTCCCGTGAAGATTCAAATTAAGAATACTAAAATCAAATTAACAATATTAAAAAATAACTACCATGAAAAATTTATTTTTATCAGCCGCAATCGTTTTGGGAGGTTTAACATCATTTGCTTCCACCTCGCCAATCACAAATACAATCGTAAAAACAATCTCGATTCAGGAGGAATATACTGAAATCAAATTAGAAGAAGTTCCGGCAGCAGTTACAGAAGCTTTGAAAAAAGCATATCCGGATGCTGTACTTACAAAAGCATATAAAAATGCAGCTTCACAATACAAACTAGACGTTACAGTTGGTGACAAAGTAGGTTCTCTTTTTGCAAATGCAGACGGATCCTGGATTAAAAAATAACCAGCTTAACTAAAAAACTATAGATTATGAAAAAATTAATTTTATCTGCGGCAATTGTTCTTGGAACATTGTCAATGCAGGCTGGAAACACTTATGTAAAAAGTGTTGCTATCCAGTCCGAAACCACACAAGACGAATATAAAGAAGTGGATGCTGTTCCGGCAGCCATCAAAACAGCTTTAGATAATGCTTATCCGGGAGTAAAACTGGAGAAAGCGTATGTCAATGACAAAAAGGAATACAAAATTGAAATTATTGTAAGAGAAGAGAAATCTACTGTTTACACGGATGCCAAAGGAAATATTCTAAAAAAATAACTAATTATCAATAACCCATAAAACAATCATTATGAAAAAGTTACTATTATCAGCAGCAATCGTTTTAGGAAGTTTAACTGTTAACGCAGCTACAGCTCCGATGCTAAAAAGTTCAATGAATCAATCTGTAACTATTCAGGATGAGTTTACTGAGGTTACTGCAGACGCTGTTCCTGCAGCAGTTAAGTCAACAGTTGAAAAATCTTTTCCCGGCACAAAACTTGAAAAAGCATATGTGAACGAAAAGAAAGAATATAAACTTGAAATCTCTAATGGAGATAAAAAATACACTGTATTCACAGATGCCGCAGGAAACATCATTAAAAAATAATTAAGATGAAAAAGATAGTTTTATCAGCAGCAATCGTTTTAGGAAGCTTGTCTATTTATGCTACCTCCATGGTACATTCTGAGGAAGTAAAAATGGAAGCAACTGTTCAGAGTGAATATACTGAAATCGGAGCAGATACTGTTCCGGCGGCAGTGAAAAAAGCTTTGGAAACTGCTTATCCGGGTGCTAAACTGGTCAAGGCTTACGTAAACGATAAAAAAGAATACAAATTAGATATATCAGTTGGTGACCAAAAGGCTACTGTTTACTCAGATGTCAATGGCAATTGGTTAAAAATATAATTAGGTGAATTAGATTTATGTTTTTGGTGAAAAAGAGATTGTTTAAATAACAATCTCTTTTTTTTTGCAAAATTTTGTGAAAAGACAAGTTTAATAGTATTATTTTAGCAAAAAAGTCACAAAAAACAAATGCCAAAGATATTACTAATAGAAGATGATATTTCATTCTGTAAATTATTGGAGAAATTTCTGATAAAAAAAGAGTATGAAGTAATTATTGCTTTTTCAGCTGCAGAAGCCCGATTAGCAATTAAAAATCAATCCTTTGATTTGATTTTGACGGATCTTCGATTGCCTGATTCTGACGGAATTGGACTTATGGCCGAATTTAAGGCCTCAAACCCTGAAACTCCTGTAATCCTGATGACAGGTTACTCTGATGTAAATACAGCCGTAAAAGCGATCAAAAATGGCGCTGCGGACTATATTTCCAAACCCTTTAATCCCGATGAGGTGTTGCTCGTCATTACAAATGCCCTGCATCAAACCACACCGCAGGCAGACGATGCTCCCGTAAAGGAAAAAAAACCGGCCAGAAAACAAACTCCCGCAAATGAAAACGAATTTGTAAAAGGAATTTCTGTTGCCTCAAAAAAATTACTGGACCACATTCAATTGGTCAGCCCAACCGATATGTCTGTGCTGATTATCGGAGAAAGCGGTACAGGTAAAGAAATTATCGCCAAAAGCATTCACGAGCAAAGTAACCGAAAAAACAATAATTTTATCGCTGTCGATTGTGGTGCCATTCCGAAAGAACTGGCTGCAAGTGAATTTTTCGGGCACCTGAAAGGATCGTTCACCGGAGCCATCAGCGACAAAATGGGCTATTTTGAAGCCGCTAACGGAGGAACTCTTTTTCTGGATGAAATAGGCAACCTTTCATATGAGAATCAGATACAATTGCTGAGAGCGCTTCAGGAAAGAAAAATCAAACCTGTTGGAAGCAATAAAGAAATAAACGTCGATATCAGGATTATTACGGCGACCAACGAAGATTTACGTGAAGCGGTAAAAAACGGTGATTTCCGTGAAGATTTATACCATAGAATTAATGAGTTTTCTATTCTGTCACCTTCATTGACAGACAGGGAAGAAGATCTGATGGTTTTTGCCGATTATTTTCTGGAGAAAGCCAATCAGCAATTAAATAAGGAAATTATCGGATTTGCACCGGAAGTAGTCAAGATTTTTCAAAACTACAGCTGGCCCGGAAATTTACGCGAACTGCAAAATTGCGTAAAACGTGCTACTTTATTGTCACGCGGAGATTTTATTGAAAGCGATGTTTTGCCTGCTGAATTTTTCCAAATCCAGAAACAGCAAAATGCGACCGGGAATTTTTCGTTGTCCGATAATGAAAAGGAAACCATTATTCATGCGTTATCAAAAGCACAGAACAACAAATCTGAAGCAGCGAAATTACTTAAGATCACCAGAAAAACACTTTATAATAAATTAAAGCAGTACAATATAGATTAAACTATTTCCTGTTTTAAAGAATCAAAAAGTATCTCAGTTTTGGTTTTTAGTTTTGTAAACACACCTTCCAGGGCATCATTCTTAAACTCATCTTTTTCCAGACCTTTTAGGATAATGGCAATTTCATTAGACTGAATCTGTTTGAACATAGGCGCAATTCGGTGCGCTATAGCGCCAATTTCGGCGGTGTTTGTTTCGGCAATGGCTTTGCTTAACAAAATCAGGTTTTCTTCCGTACTCTCAATAAAGGAGTTGATCACATCTTTTAAGGATTCATTGTCGTTTCCTAAAAACTCTTTTAAGGTTTCCAATGAATACAATTGTGTCGATGAAATCTCCTGTACAGCTTTGATTTC
Source organism: Flavobacterium cupreum (assembly GCF_003996965.1). Taxonomy (GTDB): domain Bacteria; phylum Bacteroidota; class Bacteroidia; order Flavobacteriales; family Flavobacteriaceae; genus Flavobacterium; species Flavobacterium cupreum. Next base: position 301,663 of record NZ_QWDM01000008.1, read on the forward strand.
ATCAGCCGGAAGAGGATTATGCTCTAAAATATTATGAATGGTTTCCAGAAGGACCTTTGGCGAATAGGGTTTTTTAACAACAGTGGTAAACCCGGCTTTGCTGTACACCGAAAAATCAAGGTCTGTTCTGCCCGTAAGTGCAATTACCGGCTGGTTTTTAAATGTTGTATTATTGGAGCTTTTCAGTTTTTCAATAAACATAAAGCCGTCCATTTCGGGCATCTGAATATCGGTAATAATGAAATCGAAATTCGTATTCGAAATCGCTTTTAAGGCTTTTGAAGCCCTGTCAAAAGATAAGACATGATGGTTTTCCTGTCTTAAAACCCCACTCGTTAAATTCAGTAAATTAATGTCATCATCAATGACAATAAACGTCTGTTCTTTGGAAGGACTGAAAACAGGTTGCTTTTTGATTTCTGAAGGAGCAGTTGTGCTGTTGTCAAATAATAAAGGAAGCCTGATTTCAAAAGTACTTCCTTCTCCAAAAGTACTTTCAAGAGTTAAGTTTCCTCCAAGAATTGTTATTATTTTTTGGCAAATAGAGAGGCCAAGGCCGGTTCCACCATATTTTTTTTCGATATTTTCATTGGCCTGGGCAAATTCCTCAAAGACCAATTGCTGATTTGCTTTTTCAATTCCGATTCCGGTGTCTTCAATGGTAATGACAAAAAAGTTGTTATCGGTAGCATAAGAGCTGATTTTGATATAGCCTTCTTCGGTAAATTTATAAGCGTTTCCGACAAGATTGGTCAGGATTTGTTTCAGGCGAAAAGGATCCCCGACAATCGTTGTGTTCAGTTTTTCATCAATATTGATAATAAGTTCAATGTTTTTGTTTTTATAAACCGTCTGAATGTTTCTCGCGGCATCCTCAATTACTTCCGGTAACAGGAAAGGCACTTTTTCGATGCTGATTTTCCCGGCTTCGATCTGTGAGAAATCCAGTAAATCCTGAACCAGCTGCGAAATATACTCAGAGGAGTTTTTAATGTTTTTAACGAAATAGGATTGTTTGGTATTTACATCCGAATTGCCTAGAAGTTCCGTATAGCCCACAATCGTGCTTAAAGGCGTTTTTAAATCATGGCTTACGGTCGAAATCAACTGTTCGCGGCTTTTAAGCAGGTTTTTGGTTTTGAAGTTCGCAATTTCCAGCTGTTTTTTATAAAGCTGCGACTTCGAGTAATCACTGACAATCAGAATAGAGAAAAAGACCGTCAAAAACAAACCGATAATAGCAGAGACCGTTACAATTTCGTTGACTTTTTTAAGTGATTTTTCTTTTAATGAATTGTTCTTGATCGAGTTGATAATGATTTCTCTTTCGATAATACGAAGGACTTTTCGGAGCTGCTCTGAGATGGCAATTTCGTTTTTAAGCAGTTTATTTTCTTCGAAATTCAGGGATTCCTTTTTCTTTTCTGCTTTGAGTTTTACGTTGCTCAACAGTTTTTTCGAATTGGCCAGAATAGAATCAGAGGCCTGTTTGCTCAGCGTGTTGGTGCTGTCGTCCGGAATGTTCTGATTCAGGTAATCGACATATTTCTGGAGTACATTCCGTTGGTAACTGCCTAAATCATTCGGGTTTTTGTTAAAATCACGTAGTTCTAATTTACGGAGTTTAAACTCCATTTTAGTGATTTCGTTAATAGCAGTATTCACCGAGACTTCGTCCTCGGCTTTGTTTTTTATGGTTTTTAGCTGTTTTATATTATCTGTTTTTTCAGATAACAAATACGTGACACTGTCTAATAATACTTTCTGATATTCGGTGGTGACAATTTGTTTTAAGGTGTCAATTCTGGATTTTAAGGAATCCGTTTCGATCAGGTAACTTTTAAAATCACTCTCCGAGTTGGTCTGAATCGTTTTTCGGGCCAGACTTTCCGTTTTGTACACATTCGAAAAAAGCTTGCTTACCCTAAGGATTTTTGTTTTTTCTAAGGCTATTTTATCTTCAAGCTTATTGTAAACTACATTTTCAGAATATAAAAACCACCCAACGGTAACTACCAATCCCAACAGTGCAATATAACTGAAGAGTACTTTAAACGGCATGTAACTTCTTTTACTCTCCATAGATGACAACAGTAGGTATTGAATGTTTATTATAATCGAAACGCCTGCAATTTATTTAAATTTTTCCCTTTTCAGAAATATATTTAAAACTAATATTTATATAATTGCCAGATTTGAAAAAAAATAGCTGCAGATTATATAAATCTACAGCTATTTGTATGAAAAGTTTCAGGTTTCAGATTTTGAGTGGGATAGAACTAAAGGGTCTCTTTTAACCATTTAAAAAATTCGCCCTGCCAAACCTGAGCATTCTGTGGTTTTAAAACCCAGTGATTTTCTTCGGGAAAGTAAAGCAAACGGCTTTTAATCCCTCGTAACTGAGCTGCCTGAAAAGCTTCCTGTCCCTGTCCGATGGGTACACGGAAATCTTTTCCTCCCTGAACGATTAAAATCGGTTTGTTCCAATTCTGTACTAAACTGGCAGGGTTGAAAGTCGTATAGGTTTTTTGTGCCACGGCATTGTCTTTTTCCCAGTACCCACCCCCGAAATCCCAGTTACTAAAGAAAACCTCTTCTGTGGTTCCGAACATGCTTTGTGTGTTGAAAACACCATCGTGAGCAATAAATGTTTTAAAACGGTTGTTGTGAATTCCGGCTAAGTAAAATACGGAATATCCTCCATAACTCGCGCCAACACAACCTAATCGGCTTTTGTCAACATAGCTTTCTTTGGCTACGTCATCAATAGCAGATAAATAATCATCCATCACCTGTCCGCCCCAGTCTTTACTGATTTGTTCGTTCCATTCTACTCCGTGCCCCGGCATTCCGCGACGGTTGGGAGCCACGACCACATAACCTTTGGCGGCCATTAAAGAAAAATTCCAACGGTACGAATACGATTGTGTCAATGCAGATTGTGGTCCGCCCTGGCAATATAATAGCGTTGGGTATTTTTTGGCAGCATCAAAATTTGGAGGTAAAATTACCCAAACCAGCATTTTCTTGCCGTCTGTAGTGGTTACATAACGTTTCTCTGTTTTGCTTAAGGTTAGTGTTTTGTAAGTTTCAGTATTGACGTTCGATAATTGTTTCCAGGTGTTTTTCTTTAAATTGTAAGAAAAAATCTCAGCCGCATGATTCATATCCGTTCTGGTCACAATAATGTCATCGCCGGAAAAACCAACTAAATCATTGACGTCAAAATCACCAGTTGTCAATTGACGAACTGTAATGGCAATTCTTGTCAAACCAGGGAAATTAACCGTAAAAAGCTGTTTGGTACCATCAACCGGTGCCACAAAAAATACATTTTTACCGTCTTTACTCCAGATGAAATGGTCTACGGTTCCGTCCCAGTTGGCCGTCAGATTCGTTTTGATTCCTTTGAATTCAACAATAATGTCATTTTTGTCCGCCTCGTAACCGTCGCGTTTCATTTGCAGCCACGTCAGGTTTCCCGTTGGGGAAAATTGCGGAGCCATATCGTAACCTAAATTATCTTCGGTTCTGTTGACTGTTTTCTGGGTCTCTAAATTGTACTCATAGATATTGGTGTTGGTCGAAATAGCGTAGGCAGTTCCTGCTTTTTTCTTGCACACATACAAGATGCTTTTTCCGTCAGGAGACCAGATGTAATCTTCGTCGCCGCCAAACGGTTTCTGCGGACTGTCGAAAGTTTCTCCCTTTAAGATGTCAATTCCGGCAGCTCCCTCTTTGTTTTCCTTATAAAAAACATGGTTGAACTTTCCTTCATTCCACGTATCCCAATGACGGTAATCCAGACCATCGTAAATCTGGGCATCGGATTTGTCTAAGTGGGGATAAAAATCTTTTCCTAAAACTTTATCGATTTTCACTTCTTCGTTGTACACCAGAAATTTTCCGTCAGGCGAAACATTTTTGTCTTTCAGTACTTCTTTAGTGTCTTTGATTTCAATAGCATTTCCTCCATTTACAGGTAAAATGTACAATTTAGAATGTGATTTGTTTTCCTCTATGGAAGGGGTCGTAACCTTAAAAACAATATTTTTTTCGTCTTTTGAAAGGCCAAGCGGTGTTACTCTTCCTAGTTTCCATAACAATTCCGGTGACATTACATTTTGTCCGATAGCGTTTAAACTCATCATTATTAAGGTTGTGAATAATACTTTTTTCATAATTGATATTCTGATTTTTGAGGAGCTAAAAGTACGAATTTTAAATTCCAATCTTTTAAATTGCAAATTCCAATTTATTGTTAAAACTTTTAATTGTTCTGTTACCCTGACATCTGTTAAACCATAGAAGTGATGTAAGTTCATTTAAGCATGTTTGTTTTGTTTATTTCTTGAGATTGTCACCCTGAGCGTAGTCGAAGGCTTGTGGAAATAAAAGGGGCTTCGGCTGGGTTCAGCCTGACATCTGTTAAAACCATATAAGTGATGTAAGTACATTTAAGCAGGAGGTTTGTTTTTTTGTTTTGTTTAGTTTTTGAGATTGTCACCCTGAGCGTAGTCGAAGGCTTCTGTAAATAAAAGGGCTCGACTGAGCTCAGCCTGACATCTGTTAAAACCATATAAGTGATGTAAGTACATTTAAGCAGGAGGTTTGTTTGTTTGTTTTAGTTTAGTTTTTGAGATTGTCACCCTGAGCGTAGTCGAAGGCTTGTGGAAATAAAAGGGCTTCGGCTGGGTTCAGCCTGGCATCTGTTAAAACCATATAAGTGATGTAAGTACATTTAAGCAGGAGGTTTGTTTTTTTGTTTTGTTTAGTTTTTGAGATTGTCACCCTGAGCGTAGTCGAAGGCTTGTGGAAATAAAAGGGCTTCGGCTGGGTTCGGCCTGGCATCTGTTAAAACCATATAAGTGATGTAAGTACATTTAAGCATGTGGTTTGTTTTGCTATTTCTTGAGATTATCATCCTGAGCGTAGTCGAAGGCTTGTGGAAATAAAAGGGGCTTCGACTACGCTCAGCCTGACATCCGTTTTAAAAAAAACTCTTAAATGAACTTACATCACTTATATGGTAAAACAAAAAAATCTGTATTTTTATAAAAAATTGAGGTCATGGAATTAAGTTACTGGGAGCTTAAAAATTGGTTCACGGATGTGGATTATACCATCGTTGGCAGCGGGATTGTTGGTTTGCATGCAGGCCTGCGCCTGCGTGAAAGATTTCCGGCAGCGAAAATCCTGGTTCTGGAAAGAGGAATGCTGCCGCAGGGTGCCAGTACAAAGAATGCGGGTTTTGCCTGTTTCGGAAGCCTTTCTGAAATTATGGATGATCTGAAAACGCACTCCGAAGAAGATGTGGTACGGCTGGTTGAAAAACGCTGGCAGGGTTTGCAGCTGCTTCGAAAAAGACTTGGGGATGCTGCCATAGACTTTAAACCACATGGCGGATATGAAATTTTTCTGAAAGAAGATGAAAGAGGTTTTACTGATTGTCTGAGTAAATTGCCTTTTGTAAACGATATCCTGAAACCACTTTTTAAAGCGGATGTTTTTAGTAAGGAAACAGACCGGTTTGGTTTTAAAAACATTCAGGATTATTTGATTTTTAATCCGTTTGAAGCCCAGATCGATACCGGAAATATGATGCAGGAATTGCTGAAACACGCTGTTGCTTCCAATATTCTGATTCTGAACCAACAGACAGTAACGTCTTATCTCGATAAGGAAAATGAGGTGGAAGTGGTATTGAATGATTTTAGTTTTATTTCGAAAAAAATACTCTTTGCAACAAATGGGTTTGCCCATACGTTAACAAAGGGAGCCGTGCAGCCGGCAAGGGCTCAGGTTTTAATTACGGAACCGATTCCGAACTTGGATATCAGGGGGACTTTTCATCTGGACCGCGGGTATTATTATTTCAGGAATATCGGCGACCGAATTTTACTAGGTGGCGGACGTAACCTTGATTTTGAGACCGAAAACACGACGGAATTCGGGCAGACCAAAATTGTGCAAAATAAATTGGAAGATTTACTTAAAAATGTAATTTTACCAAATCAGGAATTTCAGATTGCCCACCGTTGGAGCGGTATTATGGGAGTAGGAAACAGTAAAACACCTGTAGTGACGCAACTGTCTGAAAACGTGTTTTGTGGAGTGCGTTTAGGCGGGATGGGCGTCGCGATAGGAAGTTTAGTAGGAACAGAATTAGCAGATTTAATATAATGGCAGTCAAAAAACCAGCACCAAAAAAAACAACCGCAAGCAAACCAAAGCCTAAAACAGCTTCAAAGAAATCGAATCGTTCTTTTGGAGAAAAGGTAAAATGGTTTTTTATCAAATTATTTCTATGGTTCTTCGGGCTCTCCATAGGGTCGGTCATCTTTTTTAAATATGTCCCCGTTCCTTTTACACCCCTGATGCTCATTCGGGCTATCGAAAATAAGATGGGGGATAAAGAAGTGTACTTTGATCATGACTGGGAACCGATTGAGAAAATTTCAATGAATTTGCAGAAAGCTGTCATTGCCAGTGAGGACGGAACTTTCCTGTCACACAATGGTTTTGATTTTAAGGCACTTCAAAAAGCCTACAAAAGCAATGAGCGCGGCCGCAGGATTCGCGGTGGAAGTACGATCTCACAGCAAACGGCCAAAAATGTGTTTTTATGGCAGGGAAAAAGTTATTTCCGTAAAGGTTTGGAGGCTTATTTTACTGTTTTGATTGAAGTGATCTGGGGCAAGGAGCGTATTATGGAAGTCTACCTGAACAGTATCGAAATGGGTGATGGTGTGTATGGGGCTTATGCCGCTACACAACACTGGTACCGACGCGATGCTTCGAGTCTGACCCCGATGCAGGCTGCAGGAATTGCGGCTATTTTGCCTAATCCAAGGAAGTTTAAAGCCACCGGATCGTCGAGTTATATCAACAGACGTAAAGAAAGAATAGTTCGTGAAATGCGCGCCGTTGGAAAAATACATTATGATGGGAAATAAAAAAGCCTTTTTAGTGCTTCTGTTATTGACATCAGCATTCACTTTTGGACAGGGAAAAACCAGCGAAATCGGTTTTATAACCGACAATGATTTATATACCTCTTCTAAAAATGATATGTATTACACGAATGGCTTAGAGCTGTTTTATCGCTTTTTGTCGAAGAATGAAAATCCGAAAATCAATAAGAAAATAACCGAGTTTCGCGTGGGTCAGTATATTTACAATCCGAGATATATTAACATTGAAGCCCGGGACAATAACAATCGCCCTTTTGCGGGATATCTTTTTGCAGAAGCGGGCCGAAGTTTTTTCTATAACAGTGAGTCGGTTTTAAAAACAGATTTCCAATTGGGTTTTGTCGGACAAAATTCGTTGGGGAAAGAAATGCAGGAAGCATTCCACCATGTCATCGGATATAAAAAGGTCTATGGATGGGAAAATCAGATTCATAATGCTTTAGGTGTTCAGGCCCATGTGCTGTATTCGAAGAAATTATTTCCAAGCCGCCATAACGATTTTATAGATCTTCACTTTCAGTCGGAAGGAAATCTGGGTACTATTTTTACAGGAGTTTCCACAGGTTTTTTAACCCGTATTGGATTTAAGAAACTGCTTCCGGTTTACGATTCCAATTTGCATGATGCCTCAGTGAGTGCTGTATTGCCGTATACCGTCAGAGAGTTTTATTTCTATGCGATACCGAGTGTTAATTATCAGTTTTATGATGCGACCATTCAGGGAAGCTTATTTAATAACGAAAGCCCGGTTACTTTTGATTTGGAACCGCTTCGTTTCAATGCCGAGTTTGGCCTGAAATACCGTCATGATAACTTCAACTTTTCCTATGCTTTTATTTACCATGGCAGGGAACTGGACAGCCACGAAATAACAGGTTCTTTCTATGGCTCGATCCGTCTTTCGTACCTGCTGAATTAGACCCTCCTTTAGAACTGGAAAGGGTAATTAAATTTTAAAGCGTTTAATGATTTTCTTCTCCTTATTGAAATCTACCTCCAGGGAATCGCTGGATATTTTTTTGATCATCAGTCCGTCCACAAGATCGTTTTTTCGTAAACGGAACATTTTCGAATCAATTTTCAGGATCACCATTTCTCCACGCGAATCTTTTATGTAACCGTGATAGGAGATGGAAGGCCAGACAATCAGATGTTTCATTGTTGGTGCAGGGGCAGCTTTTTTAACTGCAGCAGAATGGCTGGTATTCGCAACATATTGTCTCTGCGGACGTGAAACAACTTCCTGAACCTGCTTGTTTAAGAAAGGGTCTCTGGATACGTTTTCCAGGGCAAAAGTATCTTTGTTAATCTGGTTGAATTTTACGGTAGTAGATCCGGAGGAGTTGTTTACGGCTAATTCCTTAGACGTAAAAAACCTGTTGATCGTTTTATAAAAAACAGAACCCCATAACCCGAGGACTACGACGATTAAAATTATATTTATCTTTTTCTTCACCATCTCTCTACTAAATTACGGTGAACTTAAAGGGTGCGCTATAGGCACTTACATTTCCGGCTGCATCTGTCGTTTTAATTCTCCAGTAATAATCTCCTAATGTGGTAAAAATACGCTGATAAGACGTACTTGCATTATTAGTAGGGAAAAGAATGGTTGTAAAAGTACTGGTGTTGGAAAATTCAATCGTGTACAAAAGAGGAGACCGGATTGTTCCGGTATCCGTAGGAGAAATCCAGGTAAATGTAGTCGACACATTGTTAGTAATAATCGCATTAACAGCTGGAAGGGAATTCACAGGCACCCCGGGTACCACGGTATCAATAAAGAAATTCCTCGAAGAGAACTGGGCGGTCTGGCTCGTGCTGTTGATTCCTCTTACCTTCCATTGGTAATTGGCATCTTTTGTTAAATTAGTGCTGTTCAAAGTGACTGATGTTTCGGTAGTACTTTCGGCTTTATAGACCGATTCACTGGTAGTCGTATTAATTACTTCAACAGAATAACTGGTAGCAGCGGCCAGTTTTTGCCATTTGATCGTTACGTCAGCACTGTTTTTATATACATTGTTATCCGGACTTGTCAATACCACCTGCTGATTGCTTAAGTCATCGGTAGTCACCATCGAAAAGTTGGAAACAGGCGAATAGTTGGATTCGTACGCAAAATTTTCGCCTCTTACTTTCCATTGGTAACTCCCCGTCAGTAACGGGATATTTAAACTGGTTTTGGCGACCAGCGAATCGACCACAATAGTTTCATTGATGTCCAAGACCTGCAAACGGTATTTTTTGGCTCCGTCAATCTCGTTCCATTGAAAATTAACGACATTGCTTTCGATTGTAGTATTGTCTTTTGGAGATACTACTTCAATAATATCGTCTGAGATGTCTTCTTCAAAAACATCTTCGCAGGATACAAGCAGGAGAACAAAAAGAAACGGTATAATTTTATTTAGTGTTTTCATAATTTTGAAAAATCATTTTTAAATGTAAAACTTCAGAGGTGTTGCTTTTTTTGACGGTGTAAAAATTCATGCTGACCATTCTTGAAAAATCAAACTTTTTCTCAAAATCATAACCTAAGGCCAGCAGCTGGTTGCAATTTCCGGTAACGTCAAGCTGGTTGCTGATAATCCGGTAATTTTCATCCGAAAAAACATGGGTGGGCTGTAAATCATTGATAGACACTTTGGGATTTTCAGTAGAAGCAAAACTGATGATGCCCTGCTGTACCATCTCTTTTGTGATGCCTTCTTTGCCGATGACACGATCCAGATAGTTGATTTCTTTGGTTAAACCCTCCGTGTTATTGGCCTTTTTGTTGATCTCATCCGTTTTTTCAGCTAAGGTCCTGTATTCGTTTATGACCTGAAATAAGGTATGGAAGGATCTTTTGTATGCCGTTATCAGAAGCATCACAAAGATCAGGACCAGTGCCGTAAATTTCTTTTTATAGGAATATTTCTCAAACATCTTTTATCGTGATTTTTATTTCAAACTGCGATTTATTTTTCTTGTCTTTCTTAAAACTGATGATTTCAAAATTCTTAAGCCAGCTCATTTTTTTTAATTTTTCCATCCAGTTGTTGAAGGACGTTTCATTAAAAGTTTCCCCTTTGATGACGATTGATTTGGCTTCAAAACTAATTTTCTGTGTGGCTTTTACTTCTTTGCTGACCGGAATAATATTCAGGCCCGTTAAAGAAATGTCACCCGGAATTCCTTTTATAATTTCATAACTGTAAAAGGAAAGAAACTTCGAGGATAAAAATCCGGACTCGTTTAACAGCTGTTGTTTGTTCTCTTTTTGTTTTTCCAGATCAAGAATCAATTGATACGATTGACTGGAATACACATTCTGAAGGTTGAGTTCTGCATTTTTGGAACCGTAATACTGGATTAGCAGATAACTCAGCAGCAGACTGGATAAAAAACCGACAAGCATGGTAATCCCCAGAATATGGAATGCCTTTTTATAAATGATTTCTTCCGTACTTAAGCTTTCGTCTGTGGTTTTGGAAACTTCTTTCTGCTGAATAAAAAAGTGAACGATAATTCCGTAGAGCGGGAGGAACTTATTTGAAATAACGTCTTTTCCAATCGTATATTCCTGTTTTTGTACCGGTTCTGCCTGCTTGGTGAACTGAACAAGTTTTCCGTTGTCAAATTCTAACAGTAAATCGTTTGATGTGATAGTATCTTTTTTTACAGCATCGTATAACAATGCCGCTAAAAAGGAACCAATGTAAATATCGGCTACCTGAAAACCTTTTTTCAGGAATTTATCGGTAATTTCATTGACGATGTTTTTCCTGCAAAAGCTCATGAAATTACTGCCCGAACCAATGATGCTGGTGTGGTAAATAGATTCAAAGTCAATGTTTTTGTACCAGTTAACGTCGCTTTCGGTATTGAAATTGATTTCTTTATTTAAAATACCTTTTCCGTCAATAGCAAGAAGTACCGGAATCTTAAGATCAATATTCCGGGCGACTTTGTCAAAAGTATCAAAAGAGGTACTGCTTACAATATCTATTTTGTTTCCTTTTTTCTTCACGGTAAGTACATGGTAACTTTCCTCATCCTCTTTGCGGATGATTCCAATTACATGCAAATTGTTTAGCTTTATTATTTTAGATAAAAACGTAATCATTAATATACCACTGTTGGTTTAATAAAAATGTGCAATTTCGAATTGGTTTTGGCCTTTTTCCTGCTGCTGAAAAACCATTTGATAATTGGAATTCTCGACAAAAGAGGAGTTCCGGAACCGGCATCTTCCTTTTTCAGTTCATCCAGACCGCCCAATAAGATCATTTCACCATTTTTGACACGAACCAAAGATTCAAATTTTTGTGTTGCTTTTCCTGGAGGTGCCGTTTCTCCGGCTCTTCCAAGGAATGAACTTTTTTCGACCACAATGGTAAGCGTTACATTCTCGTCTATGGAAACAAAAGGTTTTATCGAAAGGCTTAAATTCGCATCCGTAGATTTCCAGGTTCCTGAATTCAGGATATCATTTCCGATGTTGCTGTTGATTAACCGGTTGCTTTGTTCGAAATAATAGCTGGTTTCCCCAATAGATAATTTTGCTTCATGTCCGCTGATGGTCGCGATTTTCGGCGTAGATTCTACTTTTACAATCGAGTTGTTTTCCAGTAATTTCAGATTCAGGTAAAAAGCTTCGGTTACTTTTCCGAGTTTGAAGATTCCGAAACCATTAAAGGCTTCGATCAGACTGTTTACGGAAGTGGAATTTACCGTCACATCTGTCGAAGGAAATAAAGTTCCGCCGGTGACCTGTTTGTTGATCTTATCCAGTCCGGCTTTCATTCCGGTCTGCACATCATGGGATTTGTTGTATTGTACAATGATGACTTCAATCTGTACCATTGGTACCACTTTGTCAATCTGTTTGATGTAGATTTTTAATTCTTCCAAGATTGATTTCGATCCCGAAGCCACCAGACCGTTCAGCTCGACAAATTCCTTGATTTCCAGTTTCTCGGAAAATACTTTTGGAAGGGAAGCCAATACCAGTTCAATCGACCTGTTTTCCAGTTGGATGATTTCGGTAGCGCGCAATCCTTCTCCGCCTTCATCTCCGATTAAATATAAATTGTCCTGTTTTTTAAAGGTATATTTTTTCCCTTTGAAAATATGGAATAACAATTCGTCAAAAGTGATATTATCGGCAGAAAGCGTTGTTTTTTCATTCTCCGGTTTGTTGTACAGAAAATAATTGACATGTAATTTCTCTGCCGCTTCTGTTAATAAGTCGGAAGCGTCAGCAATATAAGCTTTGACGGACAAGAAGCCATTTTTATTTACGGTTACCTCATAATACCCCGGAACTCCGGCACTCGATTTCGCCTGTTTTGCTTTTTGGGAACTACCATTTACACTAACTGCCCCGTCTTTGTTTTTTTCGATGAAGTAAAAACCATTTTCATCCTTGGTCGCAATCAGGTCATTTGATTTGGACATCATTTCGATCACCTGATCAAACGGGCGGTTGAGGATATAGGAAGAAACGCGGAGGTTTTTTACTTCCGGTGCTAAAACTAAATTTTTGCCTGATTTATCGATGATCGCTTTTGCAACTGCCGCTAAAGTGTCGTTTTCTAATTTGACCGATAAGAAATCGTTTTGGGAGTTGTAGCTGACATCAATAACTTTGGGTGCTTTTTTCTCCACAATAGTGACCATTTTCCTCTTTTTGAAGATAATAATGTTGTTCGTAAACGTAACTTCCAGATCGTATTTCTGTACCAGGTGAATAAACACGTCTTTTACGGTTACATCAAAAAAGTTATTGGACACGGGCTGATTTAATTCAGAGTCCACATCAATGTTCAATTGGTGTTCTTCGGCTATAGAAGAAATAAAATCGTGTAATGTTAATCCTGAAACGTCTATTTTAATAGCTTCATTAAGTCCCTTTTTCTGGATGGAAAGGTCGTCAAATTTCTTGCTTAATTCGTTGATGTCCTGTTGCGCAATAATACTATTTGTAAAAAATAGTACCATAATGATGTAACCTAATTTTTTAAACATTTATTTATAAGTTAATTAAAATAGAATATATTTCTTCTAAAGCCGTTTCTCCTTCGGCCAAAATATCAAAAGCTTTTTCTGATAGTGATTTATAATTTTCGTCGTTACTGAATAACTTCGTAATGGTATTGTTTTTTATGGCTTCTGTAATAACGGAATCAATGGTCAGCACTTCATAAATAGCGGTTCTTCCTTTGTATCCGGTATGAAAACACTGATTGCAGCCTACGGCTTTGTAATACGTTTCGATTTCATACGGAAATTTGTAGTTCATCGGGAAATCCTTTTTGGTACAAGGGACTTCCTTTTTGCAGTGGCTGCAAAGCTTTCGAACCAATCGTTGTGCGACGGACAGGTTTAAGGTTTCGGCGATCAGATAGGAGGGAACGCCCATGTCTATCAATCTGGAAATCGTTCCTACGGCCGAATTGGTATGGATCGTAGACAATACCAAATGCCCGGTCAGCGAAGCCCTGATGGCCATTAAGGCCGTTTCGGAATCCCTGATTTCCCCCAGCATGATGACATCGGGATCCTGTCTTAAAAAGGATTTCAGCGCAGAAGAGAAAGTCAGACCAATATCTTCTTTGAGCTGTACCTGATTGATTCCTTTTAAAGTGTACTCGATCGGGTCTTCTACGGTGACTATATTTCTACGGCTATCATTAAGCAATCTCAGTGTTGCGTACAGGGTTGTTGTTTTTCCTGAACCGGTCGGTCCGCTGATCAGGATAATCCCGTTGGGTTTCTTTACGGCTTCCAAATAGTGTTCCAGTTCTTCTTCCTGAAGGCCCAGTGTACTTAAATCGATATTGGAGGCATCCTGGCCTAATAAACGCATCACGATTTTTTCGCCAAAAAGGGTCGGTAAAATCGAAACCCTGATGTCAAAAGAATCATTGGTGATCCTTCCGTCCTGCGGCAGTCTTTTTTCGGTAATGTTCAGTTTTGCCCTGATCTTGATTTTGTTGACCAGTTCCAGGTAATTTTCGCGTTCTACTTTATAACGTTCAATTAACTGTCCGTCGATCCTGAACCGGATTCGGGCAGAGCTTTCATAAACCTCAAAATGAATATCACTGCATTTCAGTGCTTTGGCCTCTTCCAGTAAACTTTCGAGGAAATCGCCTTTGTCAAAATTTAAGGATTTATTGGAACTCGTCACTCTTTCTTTTCTGTAATAAATAGAAAGTGCTTTTTCAATCTCATAGGAGGCAATCGGAATGAAAGTAATGTTTTTGCCTAAAAAAAGTTCGAGTTCTTCTTTGGCATCGCCATTATTATAAGATTCATCCACATACAATTCCAGCGTGTTTTCTGAAACGGATTTGGGTAATATTCGGTATTGGTTCGCAAGATCGCCGGAGACGATATGCTGATTTTCGGAGTGAACGATGATATCCTGCATCTTAGATCAGTGTTAGTTTTGGATAAAAAGAACAATAATCCCTAATCATCACGATACATAAAAACAGTGCCGAAAAACCGGCTAAAGGAACGGTCTGCTCCGTGAGAACTTTTTTAAATGCAAACTGTAAAACCAAGGCGAAAACCATGGAAAGTATAAAAAACACAATGAAATTCGGAAGTATAAAAAGGGGAGTGACTGCCACATAAAAAAGCAAATCACCTAACCCGAAATAATGTTTAAACGGATTTAAAAACTGCTTGTTTTTCAGGCTCATATACAATACAAGAATTCCTAAGGTAACGAGAAAAAAGGCCGTGTTTAACAGCATGTTTTGAAACGAAAGCGACTTTAGGTAAATGAGGTACAGCGACAACAGGAAAATAGCCAATGGCAATACGACATGAATGCGCCTGTATTTCCAGTCCTGAAAAAACACAAATAATAAAACCGCTAACAAAAAAAGTAAAGGTGTTTCCAAATTTATTCTTTTGTTACTTCGGTTAACATTTTCTTGCTGTCTATTTCCCAGGTATTAAAACTTCCGTCCCCATCTAAATCTGAGGTTGCAGTAGCTCTGGCCACAAAAGAATCGTTTGAGGCCTCGAGGATTTCGATTTTGTACACTGCCTGTCCGCCTTCGTCAACGGTCTGCTCTTGTTCAAAACCTAATTCTTCTAAGCTATTGGAGTATTTTGAATGTCTGTAAAAATGACTTTTCTGCAGGCCGTAAACCTGGTTGAGCATGGCTTGTGCCTCTATGGCTTTGGCCTGACCAATTACAGAGGTCTGATTGGGTAAAACCATTAACAATAAGATTCCAATAATGCACAATACAATTAAAATTTCTGTTAACGAATATGCTTTAATTGTAGCTTTTTTACTATTTTTTAATAATTTTTTAATCCTTTTTAACATTTGTATGCATTTATTTATTAAAATATGTTAATACTTTGGCGGCAAAAATACAAATTGTAATGAAACTATTACTATTTATTTATGATTTTACTTAAATCGAACATTGGGGCATACATAGACACCATTATGACCCCCACAATGACCCCAATCACTATGATAATCATGGGTTCCAGAATCACTCCGATCATCTTGGTCTGATGGCTTATTTCCTCATTATATTGTTCCGTAAGCCTTTCAAACATAGTCTCAAGCTGATTCACCTGTTCGGCAACTTCGACCATCGAAACCATTTTGTTTTCAAACACGTCGTGCTTTTTTAAACTTTCATTAAGGGAAGCACCGCGCGTAATATCGTCCTTGATTTCTTGAATCGCCATTTCGATCGGGTAGAAGCCTATCATCTTGGCCGTAAGGGACAGTGAGTTGATCAATGTGGTCTTAGACGTAATCAGTAAATTCATCGCCTGGCAAAAACGCGAAATATAAATTTTGCGGATGAGGTTTCCGAAATACGGTATTTTCAAAATCATCTTTGTGGTCAGCGCCCTGTAAAAATCTTTTTCTTTCAGAAAGGCATGCGTGATAATTAGTCCAATGATGATGGCCAAGACAATGCTGAATATTGTTCCCGAATGATTCGATATTTTGATAATCACCTGTGTGCTTTTCGGTAATTCGCTGCCAAATTGTTTAAACACGGAACTAAACATCGGAACTACTTTGTTCAGCATAAAATAAAGGACCAGTACCGTTACGATCATCACAATCGCCGGATAGGTTAAAACAGAAACAATCTGTCTTTTCATCTGGATTTTACGGTTGAAGTATTTCTGCAATTCGGCCAGGACTTCTTCGAGCTTTCGGGTTTCCTCCCCAATCTGAATGCTGTAATATTCGTAAGCCGAAAACTGATTCGTTTCCCGCATCGACTCGTAAATACTTCTTCCTTCGATAACCTTGTCTTTGATCTGAAGGATGATTTCCTTCTCAAATTTATTACTGGACTGATTGCTCAGGATTTCGAGTGCTTTTTTAAAATCAACACCTGATTTGAGCAGCATACCCAATTCACGATAGAAAATTTCTTTTTTCTTGTCCGAAAGTTTTTTTGAGAATTGAAAGGATGCAGCACCTGATGGTACCTTAAAATCTGTTTTTTCAGCCTTTGGGGCTTTGTATGTACTTAGATCAAGACTCATGGTTTCGGTGTTTTTTGTAATAATTCATTCGCATACACTCTTTTGTAAAAATTCAGGGAGGATTCTTTTTCATTAATGGTTACGTTCAGTTTCAATTTTAGAAACACCAATTGCTGTGATTTGCTTTTTACGGTATCCATCACAATTTGTTTGAGCTGAATCTTAAACGTGTCGATAAAGGTTTCGTTCGTTCGGATCGCATAGTCCTCCTGAAAATTATAGTGCACCTGTTCTCCGGCATATCCTTTGAAAGAGAGCTCGTTGTCGGTCCGGTTCATTTTTTCTTTTTCGAAAATATCTTTGTTCAGGCTGTACGTCAGGCGGTTTAAATCGTTAACGAGCTGGTTCTGATTTCTGAAATCAATCATTCTTTCGGTTACAATAGAAAATATGGCGAACAAAATGCCCATGATAATGGCTGTAATGGCCATTCCGACAAGCGTTTCTATAATCGAAAACGCCGGAACCGAATTGTTGCGATTAGGGATTGCTTTCGACATAAAAACTTTTTTCAAACTTAAATTGCGAGCTGTCTTTGTACTGGACAGAAATTTTTTTCAGGCGGTCGTTGATCACTTCTTCTTCGATCAGCAGGTTTTCGTCCTGACTTTCGTATTGTAATGAATCATTTTTCAATTGCGATAGAAAGAATAACTCATTGACTTTATTTTGGGTGCTGTAAAATTTAGCCGATGTTCTTGGCGTAAAAACGGAAGCAAAAATCAAAATAGCAAAATACAGACAGATCGAAATAATAGTCAAAGCAATAACCGACTCCAGTATGGAGTTTGCTTTTACGCTATAATACTTTTTTAAGAATACCATAGCGGGTCTTTTGAGTGGTGAATAATGGGATCGAAATAAAATAATCCGGCCGTTTGTCCGAATTGATTTCAAGATCAGCAATCGTGTTGTCGTATGAGGTAGCGCCGGTTTGTATAAAAAAGCGGTTGGTATAAACAGAACCGTAAACCGTGCTCCTCAAAAATAATTTTCCGGTACAGTAAATATCCCCGAAGATCAATCCTTCTTCGGCTATCTCCATGCTGTTTTTGTCTAATTCTTCGATAGAATTGCCAAATAATACGACTGCACCGCTTATGATGCTTTCTTTCTTTATTTTTATTTTGCTTTCTGCTTCGTTGGCATTGTATACACAAATCACGGAGGGGTAATTCAGAACAACTTTTTCCTCGAGCTCAATTCCCTTTGTCGCAAAGGCCTGAACGGTTCCTTTAAAACCGGCTTCGAAGGTGATTTTTGGAGCAATGAGGATTACATCTTCCAACACGGCATTTTTTTGTATGCGGATGGAGTCTTTCGATCTCAGAATGAAATTGCCTTTGAAGATGACGTTGGAAAGTCTCGAACTTACCTCAATTTCTTTGGTTTCGTTTGTAAAAGAATTATAGTACAGCGAATCTTTGGGTCTTTCGATATCTTTTAAAGCGGTTCTCCGGCCTTGCGTCTGCGCGAATATTTTTTTGAATTCCGGATTGATTTCCGGCAGTGCAAGATCTGAAACGGTAACTTTTCCGTTATTGGTGATTTTGTTCGCGCCGCTGGTAATATAGGAAGTTTCAATAAAAGCAGAAGGGAGCTGGCTGTCCCCGGTTAATTTTACAGTACCGGAATACGAAAGCGGTTTGGAAATATTGGTCAGGTAAATAGCGGTTTTGTCCGTGCTGAAACTGCCCACAAAATGAGCTGAGGTTACCGTGTCATTCCCCACAGAAGATTCTGCGAGTAGCAGCGTAAGCAAACCGTACGATCTGGTTTTGTAATTCCCTTCGATACCGGAGTTTTCGTCTTTTTCAATTTCCTGCGGAAGGATTTTATTCCCCACCGCAAAATTAACCACCGACTGATTCTGAATATATAATTCTTCCTGCAGGTTGTAATATAAATTAAGCTGATTGTACAAATTGGCAAAATACAAAAGCGCACCGCATATAATAGATACGATTAGACAAATGTAAATGGCGTACAATAAACTATGAGCCTTAACCATTAGCTTATTGCTTTTTTGTAAATATGTTTTTAAAGAATGTTTTGGTTTTAGAGTCTTTCTGTGAAGCTTTATCAGCGGCTTTCTTTTGTTTTTCAGCTGCTTTTTCTTTTTCTCGCTCTTTTTGCTTTTGTTCTTTTTCTGCTTTCTCTTTTTCTTTTGCAGCAGCTTTATAAGAAGCAAGCGTATTCAGGTCCGAAGTGCTTTCCAGTTCCTGCGCCTGTTTTTTGGACGCTTCGAGTTTGGTTTGTTCTTCTTTTAGTTTGTATTCCTGGGATTTTGAGATCTTTTGTTTTTTGATGACAAGAATTCCTTTTTTGTATACAAGGGTATCTTTCTTCTCGTAATTAATCCACACTCCGGTTTTTACGCCTTTTTTGTATTTTCCGGTTTCGGCAAGAATGCCCTTATCGTCATATCGCAAATAATCTCCGGATCTTAAACCTTTTTTCCAGTTCTCGGTAGCCTCAATCGTTCCGTTGGTATGCCAGGTTTTCCATAAGCCCACTTTTAGGCCTTCCTTAAACTGACCTTGTTCCGCCAGTTGGTTGCTGTGGTACATTTTTACGAATTTATCGTGAAGCAGGGTACCCGCAATACCGGCTTCGGCACTGTGAATTGCACCGCCTTTGAACCAAAAGTATACTTTGTGGTCTTTTATTTTTATAATTTTGTCGGTGGTGTAAAATTCATATCTGAAGTTGGCATCAGAAATACGTTTGATAGCATAAGGATCCGAAAAAGAAATCAGAAACAAACTAAAAAAAAACAATAAAAAGCCGGGTAATACTCTTGTTTTCAATGTGGTATTTTTTTTAATAAAACTGGGGCAAGATAAACTTTTAAAATTCTTTTACAAATAAATAATGTAGGTTTTTTAATGATAAAGAAATGTTACAGAAACCTGATTTAAATTGTGTTCGACACTCTCTTGAAATCAGATTTTATTTTGGTTGTTTTTCTATCTTTGAAAGGCTGAAAAATGCCTTTTAATGCAGTTTTGAAGATTTTATATTATAGCTTGAGTTCTTGTCTTTATTGGTCTGATGGTATTTTAGATTACTATCCTTTTGGAATGCTGGTACCAAACCGTCATGCCGACACCGAAGAATACCGTTACGGATTTAATGGTAAGGAACTAGATAATGAACTAAAGGGTGAAGGGAATAGTTATGATTATGGTGCAAGGATTTATGACCCGAGAATAGGCAAGTGGTTTTCAACAGATGCTTTAGAAAGTAAATATCCATATTTATCAAGTTACAGTTATGCTTCCAACAACCCAATTTTAAATGTTGATTTCGATGGAAATGACTGGGGTTATTCTACTTTTAAGAAAGATGGTAAGACTTATATTAGAATCATTTTTATAGGAGCTGTTTTAAACACATCGGGTAAGGATATTAATATGAAAAAATTTCTAGCTAACCAAAAGAAAGAATTTCAGAAAGCCTTTGGTCAAGGAAATGTAGTTACTGGTTTTCATGTGAGACAAATAAAATCTAAAGATGAGTTAGCACCTAATGAACATTTAATTGAGATAGCAGATCCAAAAACACATAAAGGTCTAATAGCAGAAAATAAAAAAAATAAGTTGGAGGGCTTTGTTGGAGGGTATTCTCAAAAAGGGGGTAAATATGTTGTAATTAGTTCAGATGGTGTAAAAGCTGACGGGTCACTGGATGATAAAAGAACTGTACTTCATGAAATTGGTCATACTGGAGGCTTGGAACATCCCTTTGAATTTGAAAACGATTTCTCTAAAGATCGTTTTGTCAATGGAGATAAATTTTCACTTGACAAACAAGTGTATCAAAATAAAGACTATAAATTAGAACTGGAAACTAATTTTATGAATTATACAAGCATTGCCGTTGAGAGAAAGCCAGGATGGTTCGTTAAAGATGCGGATGTTTTACAGAAATATTTTATGGATAATGTAGGTAAAGCAACAGAAGGGCAAGCGCAAACAATTATAAATAATATTTTTTATGGGCATTTAAATAGTAATAAAGACTTACCAAAAGATAAAAAGAAAAAAGGATGAAAAACGTCAAATATCTATTAGTAGCTTCGATTTATTTCTTAATTCAATGTTCTAATAATTCTGATATTAATACTTTTAAAGTTGAATATTTCAGTCATTCGAATTTCTCTATTATGCATGCAGAAATGCATAAAAATGAACAGCTAGTAATAACTGTTAATGATAAATTTATTTACAAATATGGTCCTAAGAATGAAAACTATACCGTTGTATCTAATTATAAATTACCTGAAATTGCCAAAAAGATTGAAGTTAGAAGTATTTATAAGAAAAAAACCATTTTATGTAAAACATTTTTTGATACAAGTAGTACTTCAAAAAAGCTAATTATATCAGTGGCATATCCTAGAAAGTATGATAGGAAAGATTTAGACACTAGTTTTCGACAAATAAAAGAGGTTCCCATAGAAGAATCAGTAAGATATATCTATATTAAACATTATTGATTTCGCCAGCTGTGCGAAGAGTTCCTTACAAATAATAAATTTATCGCATGCACTGTGCGAACGTCTCCTGACTTCGCACCCGCAACGCTGATCCGCAAAAAGCATCAATTAAAACAAAAAAACCTGACACCAGATATGATTCTGGTGCCAGGTTTTTCTTTTTATAATCCTTAAACTTAATCAAAAGAAAAACGCATCCTAAAAGTGATATCGAAGAAGAACGACAGGTCAGCATTTTCAACGTTAATGCTGCCAGTTTGACATTGCATTTTTTACGTCATTTCTCCGTCACCGCTCCGTCACCCCTATACGGAAACTTCGTTTGAAAATTTTAGAGCATTTACTCTTTTTCAGTCAGATTGTCAGGCAATTCAGTAGCCTGAATGTTGATTTTATCCCAGGCTAAATCGGCATTTTCTTTAGTAGCAGTATAAATCCAATTAATAACTTTCCAGTTTACTATGTACTTTTTCAATCTCTTTATCCATATAGGCTTGTGCATAATGCACATATCGATTGAAAGAAGTACTGGCATGACTATGACCGCTAATTTTGCGCACCAAATGTTCCGGCATACCCAAAATTAATAAAGTGGTAATCGCAGTTCGCCGCATCATGTGTGAGCTCATTTTATCGCAAAACCGATTTTTGATAAGATCTGTTTTTTTTGTAATGCTTTGTGTTTTGCCTTGTTTTTCGCGGGAAACTTCTATTGGTGCTGTAAAGCCGGCAAGCTCCCCAATTTGTTTGAGGCTTTTATTAAAATTAAACAAACTGATAGTACCGAAAAGTGGTGTTTTGTTGTTGGTTGTGGCATAACGTTGAAAAATAGTCACGGCATAAGCAGAAAGTTTGATAAAACTAAAGGTTTTGGTTTTCTTGGATTTGAGCTTCAAATACCAATCTTCTTCCATTTTTTCGAAGTTTTTATTGGTCAGTAAAAAAATATCCGAATACCGTAAACCAGTCGTACAACCAAACACAAAAATATCTTTGATTCGTTTGTAACTCGGAATAAGTGTCTGTTCGAATTCTTTGTCATGTATTAAAAACTTAAGTTGTTCCGGTGATAAGACAAAGATTTCTATTTCTTCTTTTCTTACATAAAACAGACGCTGAAAATCACCTGTATTTAAATCCTTATCGTTTTTAAGGTAATTGAAAAATACGCGGATCACTTTAATATTGGCGCCTACATAATTGTCATGACAGCCCTTTTTATAAAGGAAATCCGTAAACTTCTGATAGAATTTTTTCCAGTAACTTTTCTCGGAAGTTAGTTCTCTTTTATCCAGTTTTGAAGCATCACAAATACGGAGTTCGAATTTAGTGTCACTCGAAAACTGAATTAAATTTTGTAAGACATATTTATAATTATCTATCGAACTGGATTTAATTTTTTCACCATTTTTTTTGAGTCGCTTACCGGTTTCCGTTTCTCGTATAAACTGTTTGAAAAGTGGAATAATAGGACTCGTTTTTTTCATGTTTGTGGTTTTTGCTAAAAATACAATTTTAGTTGATAGTGAAACTATTTATGCTCGTAAATAAAAAAACTACAACTTTTTTGAGGTTGTAGTTTTTATTGCTTTCTTGTTTTAATAGATGCTTTTGCGGATCATCGTTGTGGGTGCGAAGTCAGGAGACATTCGCACAGCACACACAATAAATTTATTATTTTAAAAGCACTCTTCGCACAGCTGGGTTTTTGCCAAAAATACAATTTTAGGTGAAAGTGAAACTATGTATAGGATAAATAAAAAACCACAACTTTTTTAGGGTTGTAGTTTTTATTGTTTTCCTGTTTTAATCGATGCCTTTGCTAATCATCGTTGCGGGTGCGAAGTCTGGAGACGTTCGCACAGCACACACGATAAATTTGTTGTTTTTAAGAAACTATTACAAGAGCACGGGAAATGATTACAAATCCTCTTTAGAAAAACCAGCTTCTAATATCTCCGTAGTATCTGTAACCTCTTCTTCATATATTGGATGAATTATATCTGGATATTTGCTTAGATATTTAATTTTATAAAATTTACCAATATTTTGCCTAAAATCAGAATCATTATCACTTGCGTAATTTTTAACTCTTTTATCATTAATGTAATAAATAAAATAATTTTCTTGTGATTTTGAAAAACTTTTATAAGAAACGTATTTTGATATAATTATTTGACCATGGTTTTCTATTTGATAATTAATATAATAAGATCTGACAATCATAAATACTAAAAAAACAAAGAATGAAATTACGATAGTCGCATATATTTTATTTTTCATATCATTTTTTCTTTTTTACAGGTTCTGGTTCTGGTAATAATTCTGGATGAAATTGATCTGCAAACTTTGGAACCATATTGGAGATTGTTTCGACTCCAAAAACGGCCGATTCTCTATAGAATTGTCCTACGAAAGTTCCCGTCAATCCTGATCCAAATTTAAAGGGTCCTCCTCCCATCTTATCTCCAAAATAAGTACTAAATAGACCACCGCCTATTTGGAGAGCTGCGTGATCCCAAGAATCGGGTATTGTAACTCCCTTCGCTCTATCTTCCCAAGTAAAGCTAAAAGTTTCTCCAACAATAGTTGAAGGATAGGTTCCGAAAGCAGACGCACCTACTTCAATACCATTAATTTTTCTCCAATCGAACTTATTTGCAGTCCATTGAGATAAACCATTAGTACCCATACCCCAAAATGCTTTACCCCATGTTAATCCTGCTGTTTGAGAAGTCCATATGTAGCTGCCAGCTTCACTAATCAGTCCAGCTGCTCCCGCTTCTGCTATTCCACCCGCAATAAAAGGACTTGCACCTACCCCTATAGTAACATAGGTTGCTTTTTGAACTACTTTAGTTGCATTTTGGGTTCTATGCATGGCTTCTTTCTTCTTAGTCATTATTTTATTAGCCTCTTCTCCATTTTTTGCTTCATCAGTACTAAGTTTTAGACCATCTAATCCTGAAAAATTTAAAATACCGTTTATTAATCCATCTATTGGCCCCTGTATTGCAGGACGTTTTTCAAGCCCCTCTAATTCAACGTGAGAAATAACATCATTTTCACTAAATGCATATGGTGAATTCGATGGATAATCATGTGTTAATGGATCAATAGCAAAAAACCTACCAATCCTAGGATCATGCATCCTAAAGGTATAGTTAAGCGAGTTCCCTTCCCCTTTAAGTTCCTTGTCTTTCTCCTGCCCCTGGAACCCGTAACGGTATTCTTCAGTGTCGGCATGACGGTTTGGTACCAGCATTCCAAAAGGATAGTAATCT
>NZ_QWDM01000090.1 GCF_003996965.1 Flavobacterium cupreum
GCCTCTCAGGCCCGGCGCGCTTTGCGACGCAAATTCGATGCGAATTCAAGGCCAATTCAATGTGAATTCAATGCGAATTCAATGCGAATTCGCCGGCCAGATTGTATCGCGTGGGCGAATCTGCGCGAGCGCCGCATAATTTACGCAATCCCAAAGAAATCCCGACGCAAACTCGACGCAAACTCGGCGCAAACTCGACGCAATCCCGGCGCCGTCGGCAGACAATCGGCGCCGGGTTTGTCCGAAGTCCGCCATTGATGATGAAATCCGCCCCGTCCGCGCCGTTCGCCCTGCCCCACGTCGACGCCTGCGCCGTCGCCAGGCAGGCCGGCCTGCGCTATGTGAACGACGGCACCCCGGGCATCGTGCGCAAGCCGTTCGGCAAGCGTTTCCGCTACACTTGGCCCGACGGCAAGCCGCT
>NZ_QWDM01000091.1 GCF_003996965.1 Flavobacterium cupreum
GGCCCTTCGAGAAGTAGCCCAGCGTGAGCGCCTGGTTGTTGTTGAAGCCAAGCGTCTGGGCGCTGCCGGCCAACGAATTGACGAGGTTGCCCGCGCCCGACAGCAAGGCGGCGCCCTGGGTGTTGAGGCTCAGATTGTTGCCGGCGAGCATAGACGACTGGACCTGGCTGATCGCGGTGGCCGCGGCCAGCGTGAGATTGCCGGCGCCCGCCTGCAGCGTCGAGCTGCCGGTCAGCGACAGCGTGCCGGTCCCGCCCGACAGGTTGATGTCGCCGCCGTTCGAGCCGATCTGGCCGGACACGTCGAGCCCGGCGTCGGAGGCGAGGTTGACGGCGCCGCCGTTGGTCTGGACGTTGCCCTGCACCAGCATGGAGCCGGAGTTGCTCAGCGTGATGGCGCCCGCGTTGGCGGCGCC
>NZ_QWDM01000092.1 GCF_003996965.1 Flavobacterium cupreum
TGATAAAATCACAGTCTTTTTGCCATAGTCGGCCTGCGAGCGATATGTTTTTGATATCATCCTGGCTTCTTTTTGCGGCGTTTTTTTCAAGAATTCAAGCATGTCATTACTGACCCAGATTTTCGGCAGCCGCAACCAGCGTCTGCTCAAGCAATATCAAAAGACCGTGCGCGAGATCAATGCGCTCGAGCCGCAGATCGAAAAGCTGACGGATGACGAGCTCAAGGCCAAGACGCCGGAATTCAAGAACCGCGTCGCCAAGGGCGAGAGCCTCGACGACCTGTTGCCTGCGGCGTTCGCGGTCTGCCGCGAGGCCGCCAAGCGCGTGCTCAAGATGCGCCACTTCGATGTGCAGCTGATCGGCGGCATGGTCCTGCACCAGGGCAAGATCGCGGAGATGGGGACGGGCGAGG
>NZ_QWDM01000093.1 GCF_003996965.1 Flavobacterium cupreum
CCGAGACATTCTTGACGCTGCGCGCGTTGACGAGCAAGACCGTGAAACCGTGCGACTCCAGTAGTTCAAAAAGCGGAATCCAGTACACGCCGGTCGACTCCATGGCGACCGTATCGACACCGCATGCCTTGAGCCAGTCGGCCAAGGCATTCAGGTCGGCGGTGAAGCTGGGAAACTCGCGGATAGGTTCATCATCCCGGTCCGGTGGCACCGCCACGAAATGGGATGTGCTGCCAATGTCGATGCCAGCGGCATTGGGATGCTGGATGGTCATGGGCGGTTGCCGGGTCTTGCCCGACTTGGGAATGATATTGCGATTACGCTGGGCCATTGACGTGCTCCATCTTCGGGGTTGGAGTGGGGCGCCACATCAAGTACGTTGTCTTAGCTCAATCTCATAAACGGG
>NZ_QWDM01000094.1 GCF_003996965.1 Flavobacterium cupreum
AGCAAAACTGAGAATAACTGTAGCCATCAGGATGATTTTCCCTATACTCTTCCCAGAGCAATTGTCGGGTAACACCAACTCGCTTTAATTCTTTTTCTATCGTGGGAAATAAGGATTCTAAAACTATATTTTTTTCTGGAACAGCTTTTATCTGTCCATCAAAGAGTTCTTCCAGATCTTCATTACTAAGACCTGATAACTCTTGATAGGTAAAAGAATTTTGATGAAATGATTCAATATATTTCTTTACAGTATTGCGCGATAAGCCTAATTGTCTGCTTATTTGGAGCTTACTTACTCCTTGAGTATATAAACGTAATAATTGCAAAATGTTTCTCATATCCAGTCGTTTATTTGCCATATCTTTTGTTTTAAAAACAAGTAAGATATTCTTTATAAACACTA
>NZ_QWDM01000095.1 GCF_003996965.1 Flavobacterium cupreum
CGATCAACGTGAGCTACTGGTACGAGCCGAAGCCGGGCGGTGGCATCCACGCCGAATCGCCGCTCGAGGCCGACACCGGCAAGCTCAAGTTCAACCAAACCACCTTCAACGCCGACATCAATGGTCCGATGAGCCTCGGCGGCAAGCGCTTCGCCGTCGCCGCCGGCTTCGAGTACCGCGCCGACAACTACCAGATCGTCGCCGGCGCCCCGGTCTCGTGCCAGTACGGGCGCACCAACAACCCGGCGATCGTGATCCGCGACCAGGTCGGCGGCGCAGCGGCGTCGGGCATGCAGGGCTTTCCCGGCTACACCCCGGGCACGGCGGTCGACGACGGGCGCCACAACGTCGCCCTCTACCTCGACGTCGAGCACAACCTGACCGACAAGCTGTTCGCCGCCGC
>NZ_QWDM01000096.1 GCF_003996965.1 Flavobacterium cupreum
CTGGCCGGTGCGTCCATCGACGGCGTCGATGAATTCGAATGGAATGCCTTCACGCGCCAGTTTCGCGCTCGCCCTGGAGCGACGCTCGCTGCTCGATGGCAGGCTCAGTACAAAAATTCGCATTTCTTATCGTCGGATTCTGCAACACATTGATTCCGCGCAATTTGGCGGGCCGCGATGCACTATACCCGAGTTGCCGATCCCAATTCAATACGTCGGCATTATTGATTTCAGGAAACTAGCATTTCGCATATTTCCAGTTGCGGGTCTTGGCCTGCGCGATCCATTCCACGGCCTGCGCAAGGCGGCGCTGGCGGGTCGCATCGGTCTTTGCCTCGTCGAGCCAGGCGACGTATTCGCGCTTTTGCGCTGCGGTGAGTACGTCGAAGTTGGCCAGGGCCGG
>NZ_QWDM01000097.1 GCF_003996965.1 Flavobacterium cupreum
GGATTGAAAAGCGGATTACATCGCTATTCGGCGCCGCGCTTCTTGAGTGCGCGCGACTCGCGCTTGAGCGGCCCGGCGACCGGGCAAACCTCGAACGCGTAGCCGGTCAGGGTGTTGACCAGGCTGTCGCGGTTGAGTTGGTAGTAGACGAACTGGCCCGCGCGCTCGCGCGTGCCCAAGCCGGCGGTTTCGAGCACCGAAAGATGGCGCGAAATGGCCGGCGCGCTCATGGCGAAGCGCGCGGCCAGATCGGTGGTCGACAAGCGCGCCTCCGACAGATAGGCCAGGATTTGCCGACGCGGGCCGGACGCGAGTGCTTCAAAGACGCGGTCAAGGTGCATGGTTTAGAATTAAGCAATTAACGAATTTGTTAATAGATTAATCCCGGGATGCGGCCTTGT
>NZ_QWDM01000098.1 GCF_003996965.1 Flavobacterium cupreum
GTCCTTTTTTTTTACCAGGGCGTGGCCGGCGTCCACGACCAACTGGTTGACCTCGTCGAGCAGCTCCGGCGTGAGCCGGCTGACGTTGTCCTTGAGCGTTTGGAAATGATAAAGCGAACTGTCGTATTCGCCGTGTCCGAGCACCGCGCGCAGTGTCTTGTGTTCGTTGGTTAATTCCAGAAGACGGTCGTAATCGATGTTCAGGTCGAGCCTCACCGTGCCGAGCACGAAGGCCGACCACAACGGCATCCCGGGGCGACCATTGCCCTTGTTCACCTTTGGCGCGAACCGTTTTTCGAGCAGCGCGAAAATATTTTTTCGCAGCGGCGCATCCATGTACAAAAACTGCAGTCCCCTCAAAATCTTTGGGATGTCGTCGCGCGACTTGAGGTTGAATGT
>NZ_QWDM01000099.1 GCF_003996965.1 Flavobacterium cupreum
TAGGAGCAGATTGACATCAGCGCGATGGAGAACAGTCTTTTCATTATGGTGGCCCGAGTTGGTTGATCCCGCCATTGTCGGCCGTTTCGGCGGCCGCATCGCGCCATCTCGCGCATTGCTCACATTGTTGATTCTTTCTGATCAAAGGCTTGCGCACAAATAGGGGGCACATAAAATACGACTATGAATAAACTCCTCATCCTCGCCTTACTTGGCTTGCTAACCGCCTGCTCCCAGGCGCCGCTCGCTCCCCCGGCCGTCAACACCGACCCGCGCCAGGGCCTGAAGATCGTGCTGCCCGAACCGGCCAACGCCAAGCTGCCGTCGTTGTTCCTGATCGGCGACTCCACCGTGCGCAACGGCCGCGACGACGGCCAGAACAAGGGCGCCGAAGGGC
>NZ_QWDM01000009.1 GCF_003996965.1 Flavobacterium cupreum
CGTTACGGTTATCAATACGATAAACTGAACCGGTTGAAAAATGCGATTTACGGAAAAAACGGTTTGACGACCAATGCCTATAATGAAAGTTTAACCTATGATAAAAACGGAAATATTCTGTCCCTGAAACGAAATGGAGACACAGACCCGCTAATCCAACCCATAGGAATTGACGACCTAATATATACTTATGCGGCCAGCTCCAACCAATTGGGCAACGTAGCAGACAACAGCAACAACACCAGTGGTTTTAATGATTTCAACAAAACAGGCAATGATTATACCTACGATGCCAATGGAAATATGACGACCGACAAGAACAAAAACATCACGGCGATCACCTACAACCATCTTAACTTACCCACTAAGATAACCTTTGGTACGACCGGGCATATTGCGTACATTTACAATGCAAGTGGTCAGAAAACAGGGAAAACAGTTTTTAAAGCAGGAACAGCTGTTCTGCCCCGCAGTACAACGATCACCGATTATTTACAGGGAGGATTTCAGTACAGTTCCTTAAATTCAAAAACATTCACGCTTGATTTTTTCCCCACGGCCGAGGGCTATGCACAACCTTCGGGAAGTTCTTATGAGTATGTGTATCAATACAAAGATCACTTGGGAAATGTGAGATTGAGTTACAGTGATAAGGATAATAATGGCATTGTAAACAATATTGAAATTATTGAAGAAAGCAATTATTATCCGTTTGGGTTTGCGCATAAAGGGTATAATTCTTTGGTTAATTCCTCTAATCCGGGTCAAAAATATAGGTATAACGGAAAGGAATTACAGGATGAGAATATTGGGGGTTCTCAGTTAAATTGGTATGACTTTGGCGCCAGAAATTATGATGCTGCAATTGGAAGATGGGTGAATATTGATCCTTTGGCTGAAATTTCGAGACGATGGTCGTCCTATACATATTGTTATAATAATCCAATTAGGTTTGTTGACCCCGATGGAATGTTAGCATTAGACCCAGGAGACTTATACAATTTAAAAGGTGAGCACGTAGGAAATGATGGCATTAAAGATAATGCAGTGTATTTAGTGCATACAAATAGTAGTCAACAATTAACCCAAACTGAGTCAAAGCGTTTGGTCGCAGGAACTCTGGCTGCAGGATTATCCGTTGGGCTTAAAGTTGAGCAAAAGGATATTTCAAATGATGAGCTTAATTTGCGTGCGTCACTTTCAACCTTGAAACAAACAGAAGCAGGTAGCAAAAATGAACCGTTAGATTATAATAGTTGGAATAACAATAAGAATTTTACAGAGGATCAGTATGCTGAAAATCCAAAAGCATATAACGACCATCCTGGAACTAATACTGATTCAGGAGGTTCAGCTGCAGGAGCGTATCAATTTTTGGCTAGATTTTATCAAGGAAGTGATTTTAGTCCTAAAAGTCAGGATGCTGCTGCAGTTAATAATATGACATCATCAAGTTTTACAGCGGCAAAATCTGGAAGTGGAGAAGACTTTAAGGTAACAACCCAAGCTAGATGGACTTCATTGCAACATTTTACGGGTGAAGGAGTTCAAAAATTAATAAACAACTATAGAGCACAAGAATTGAAAGGAAGTTCAGGTATAGCAACTCCAGTGGGACAACTAGTAAAAACAAAACGTTAAGATATGTTAAGCCAAATTTTAAAAACACGCGTACTTTTATTATTGATGCTTATTGCTTGTAAGCAAGACAAAATTATTAGTAAAGCTGTTTCGTATAAAAAACAAGAAATACAGAAATCAAAAGATCAAAGTGTAAGCAGTTTAAGTAATAAGGATTTTTCTTTACAGATTGTAACTCGATTCTCTACTGATACCCTAAATGTTATCGACTATAAAGAAGACAGATATAGTAGTCCGATAATAACATTTCAAAAATTGTTATTTTACAATAAAAACTTATTAGTGAAAGAGCATAAATTACCTCTTAAGAACATTAATAAAAGGACAATTAGTGGAAAGATTTTAAGCGCAACTGAAACACCAATTTATAAAATGTGTCTTTTTAATAATTCAGATCAACATTTTTATATAGTTCATGGTTCTGATTATTGTAGTGGTTCTCATTGTCCTGAATTCATTGGTATATATTCAATGAAAGGAGATGCAATTTATGAAGGTTTTTCTAACGAGAAAAAAACGTTTTTATTAAAAAAAGTAGTTATTAAAAATCGTATAGACTTGAATAAATTAAGTAATTGTGTCAATGTTGATATTTATAAATAATTTGATATTAAACAAAAAGATCATAAAGAGTTTTAAAATCATTATTCTTAATTTTTCACCCACCGCAGAGGGCTATGTACAACTTTCGGGAAGTTCTTATGAGTATGTTTATCAATAAAAAGATCATTTAGGAAATGTGAGATTGAGTTACAGTGATAAGGATAACAATGGCATTGTAAACAATACCGAAATTATTGAGGAAAGCAATTACTATCCGTTTGGGTTTGCGCATAAAGGGTATAATTCTTTGGTTAATTCCTCTAATCCGGGTCAAAAATATAGGTATAACGGAAAGGAATTACAGGATGATAATATTGGGGGTTCTCAGTTGAATTGGTATGACTTTGGCGCCAGAAATTATGATCCAGCACTTGGAAGATGGGTGAATATTGATCCATTAGCGGAGGATGAACCGGAATGGTCTACTTACCGTTATGGTTATAATAACCCTTTGAGGTTTATTGATCCCACAGGTATGCTAGAGACAGATTATTTAGATGTTTCAACTGGAGAACTAACGCAGATAAATGATGGAAAAGATCAGGTTATTGCTGCGACGACTTCCGAGATAAATAAAGCGAAAGAAAATTTTACAAATAATAAGAATCAATATAATAAAGATCTTTCTAAAAAAGAGGGTTCTAGTTCAAATTTAAATCTATCTAGGTCACAATTTATATTTTTGGCGGAGACCTTATATGCAGAAAGTTCAGGCAGTTTTGGAGAAACTTTAGGTATTGTTAATGTACTTGAAAACAGAGCTAATAATCAAGGGAATAGTTTTATGGATCAACTGTCAGCAGATACTCCATATGGAGTTTATGGTGTATGGAAAACAAGTGGAGGAAAAAACAGCACATATAAGTATGCATATCAAAATGAAAGCGGTGCAGGGGTAGAAAATAAAAAATTAAATATACATAAAGCAATTGCGACAGGTTTAATGACTAGTCTTGATATTACCAAAGGCGCATATTTTTGGGACGGTACAGATATTACAACAAATTCTCACTACTTAAATTGGGGGCTTAAATTTTCAAATCCAGGGCATAATCTTTGGAATTTAAAAGAGACATCAGGCACTAATCAACTTATAACAACAAGGGCTATTGATAAAACAACATTTAGTAAATTTCAAAATCAAGGAAAAAAATGGTCAAGTTCAAATTAAAAAAATATATTATATCATTAATAATTGTTTTCTCCACATCAGCGTGTAAAAAAGAATCTATCTTTTTTACTTTTGACCGCTCTAAGAAAATAGAATTAACGAATACAGCAGATAATAAAAGTGATAAATATTGCTTTAAAATTGTTCAAAATATATTAAAAGCTGGTTTAGTAAATAAAAATGAAACGGATTCTTATTATTTTAGAATTATGAAAGATGAGTTGCTACAAAATTCAATAATAAAAGAAAAAGATTATTTTAAAAGTATTGAGAAATTTTATCAAGACACTTTTTTTTCAGAATCATATATTTTAGAAAAACATAATATACAATATTTGATTTTGATAGGACAATCACATGGAGCAACTGGAATTGGTGTGGATTATTGGAACTATGAATGTTATATTTTAAGTGATGGAAATAAAATAATTCGATTTTCTTCCTTAGCCAAAACTCCTTATTCAGTTTTATTTGATAATGAAAAATTAAGATATATTAAAGTAGATGACAATTATCCAAGACCAGCCAGTGGCATATTAAGTTTGAATTACTACCCAGTAATTGGATCTTTATATTCTGAAAATGGGGGCTTACTTAAGCAGATTGAATATGATTGTAAAAAACATGTGAAAACAGGAAATTAATTGTGAAAAATTCCAACAATAAAAAAAGGTTTTACTATCACTTTATATGCTTATGGAACGGTGATTTTATTGACAGTTGAAATAGTATTATTGACAATTTGGCCCCTGCTGGCCTGCGAACTCTTGAGCACAGTCGAAAACCCAGTACAACAATCACCGATTATTTACAGGGAGGATTTCAACACAGTGCCTTGAATTCCAAAATATTAACGCTTGATTTTTTCCCCACCACAGAAAAAGCCGGAACAAAACAAGATTGTAGGAAGGATTGGATCTTGATCTAAAACCCAAATGCGAGTGAACATAAAAGCAAATTGGCAAAACAACAGCTGTAAGATTTGATAACAAATGTTATCGCCCAAAAGCTTTTCGACCTATTAGTTTTGCGTTGTAACTTCAAAACCATTTAAAATGAAATCACAAAAAATAATTTATGTAATAGCAACGGGAATTTTTTGTCTTTGGATAGTAAAAATGCGTATGCTTATTTAACAACTGAAGAAGCAAAGCAACTTTGTATGCATTTTGGGTTGCCTGATTATCTGCGTATAGAATTAGCCGTTTTTAAAATTATTGGTGTACTCGTTTTAGTACTTCCGGTACGACAAGGCTACTTAAAAGAATGGGCTTACGCAGGGTTTGCCATCACCGTGATTTCAGGATTTATAGCTCATCTGGCCTCAGGCGATTCCTTACTTTCTGCTCTATCTGCCATAGTGGGATTAGCCCTTTTATTGACCTCTTATTTTTCATTTCATAAAATAAATAAGTGCTGAGAAAAGCGCAAAACAGATCGTAGTTTGAATTCTATTGGTTGTCACAGCTGTCAGATAATTACTTTTATGGCGGCCAGTTTTAAGACAGACCGCTACACGATTGTTGAATAAAATGGAAAACAATCCTCGTTTGAGCGACATCAGAAAGAAAATTCTCATTCCCTATAATACCCAATTATAATTATTTCGCGACAAGTGTAAATTAGCTGACATTTCACTTTTTCATACTACAATAGTTTTGCATCATCAAAAAAGATGTAAGACCATATACTATGAAAAAATTGCTTTTTATTTTTTTAGTAACCTTCACTTCGGTTACTAGTGCACAAAACCTCATTGCTAAATCTGCGGATGATATCACTCCCCTGATAATAGGAAAAAAGATTCCAAACCTTACTTTAAAATTATCCGATAATACAGATGTAAACATTTCGGAACTGCTTAAAAAGAAAAAGACAGTTCTTGTTTTTTATCGTGGAGGCTGGTGCCCCTATTGCAATATCCATTTGCAGGCATTGGCTGATGCCGAAAAACAAATTCTGGATCTGGGATATCAAATTATTGCGGTAAGTCCCGATTCTCCTGAGAATTTAAAAGTAACAGAAGAGGACGACAAACTAAAATACACCTTAGTTTCTGACTCAAAAGGAGCATTAATAAAAGCTATGGGAATTGCTTTTGAAGCTCCGGATAACCGCAAAAGTGTCATTTACATCAAATCTGACGGGCTTAATACTAATTTCTTACCAGTGCCTTCCGTTTTTGTGGTGAATCGCGAAAGCACTATACTTTTTGAATATGTTTCTCCCGATTACAAACGCCGCCTCAAGACAGAAATACTGATTCCCGTATTGAAAAATTTAAAATAAGAGGAAAAGCCGCAGGAAAACAAGATTGGAAACTATTGCCTAAATAAGAGTACTGACAGCAGCTTTAAAATTCATATTTAAAATTTAATAAAAAAACAATCACAATAATCCCTTATCACATTATGAAATTAAAATTTCTCCTGTTCGCATCACTAAGTGTAATGACCGCAGTTCAGGCACAAAATCCAGGAAAAGTTTCCGGAAGGATTACCGAAAAATCGAACAACGCCCCTATTTCGTACGCTTCAGTTACCATCAAAGATAACGGAAAGGTCGTTTCGGGAATTAACACTGATGACAATGGAGATTTTACGATAAATAACTTAGCTTTAAAAAGCTATACAATAGAAATTCAATATATCGGATTTAGAAAATATATCGGTTCGATAATTTTAAGCGACAATAAAAAAGAAGCCACTCTTAAAGTGAGCCTCGAAGAAGAAGCAACGCAGCTGCAGGGTGTAAATATTATTAGAGAACGTTCTACAATTGAGCAAAAAATTGATCGCAAAGTAATCAATGTCGGAAGGGATCTCACTACAGCGGGAGCTTCGGCATCAGATATTATGCGAAATATTCCGTCTGTAAACGTAGATCAGGACGGAAAACTTTCGCTTCGCGGAAACGATAATGTTCGCGTATTAATTGACGGCAGACCGTCTAACATTGATCCTGCTCAATTGTTAAAACAAATTCCGTCGACTTCAATCAAAAAAATTGAATTGATTACCAATCCAAGTGCCAAATACAATCCGGAAGGAATGTCGGGAATCATCAATATTGTTCTGCAAAAAAATGCAAATACTGGTTTTAACGGAAGTTACAGCGGTGGTATTACTTTTGGAGAAACTGCAAAATACAATCAATCCTTAGATTTGAATTACAAGACCGGAAAAGTAAATTTCTTTGGAAATGCGGGTGATAATTTTGGAACTAATTTTACCAATGGCCGAATCAGGAGACTCGATCAGGATGTTAACCAGAAATTAGAAATTTCGAACGATGATGACAATTATTTGTATAAAGCCGGGATGGATTATTTGATCGATGATCGCAATACCTTGTCTTTTTATACCAATCAGAACAAATCTACCGGAGAACGAAACGTAAATACTGCTATTGAGTATAACAACGGCGATCCAAATGTTTTAAATATTTATCAAAAATCAAAATACGAAGGGCCAAACACAACCGGAACTTATAATTTAGCGTACAAACACATCTTTAAAAAAGAAGGACATACATTAGATTTTGAGGGAAATTATAGTGATACCGAAGAAACTCAAAATGCTGCTTTTGACACGCAAACGACAAAGCCCGGAAACACCTCAAGCGCTACTTTTTACAGTGACTTCAAGAACGATGACAGAAAATTGAGTACTTTAAATATTGATTATACCAATCCGTTGAACGACAAAACGACACTTGAAGCCGGAGCCGAAGCCAGAATCACACGAACAGCT
Source organism: Flavobacterium cupreum (assembly GCF_003996965.1). Taxonomy (GTDB): domain Bacteria; phylum Bacteroidota; class Bacteroidia; order Flavobacteriales; family Flavobacteriaceae; genus Flavobacterium; species Flavobacterium cupreum. The sequence goes on from NZ_QWDM01000009.1 coordinate 7,168, forward strand.
AATGATTACAGCAGGGTAAATCCTGGTGAGCCCGGAGAAAATCAAATTACAAACTATACTTATAATACTGATATTTACTCAGCCTATGTAACCTTTGGACAGAAATACAAAAAATTCAGTTACCAATTGGGTGCTCGTTTTGAAAGCTATAAAGTAGCTGCCAACCTAAATTATGGACAGGCTAAGTTTGATGATGACTATATTACCTTATATCCGTCGGCCTATTTTACTTATAATTTAGATGAAAAAAATACGCTTCAATTTAGTTACAGCCGTCGGGTAGACAGACCCAGTTTAGAGGAGACAAAACCGATCCGTGAATATTCAACCCCGCTTGTTAGTTTATACGGAAATCCTGAACTAAGACCTCAGTTTACCAATTCTGTTGAAGTAAATTATACTAAAACTTTTGAAAAAGGCAGTATTACCGGTGGTGTTTTTATAAGAAGCATAAAGGATCAGATAAGTCAAACGTCAAGTCCTGACCCCACTGATCCTTCAGGTTACAAGCAAATTTTAAATTATACAAATTACAATCACAATACTGCTTATGGTTTTGATCTTTCTGCCAATTACAAGATTACAAAATGGTGGGATATCCAGCCCTCTGTTGATTTTTCGAGTATACAACAAGAAGGTATTGTATTTGAGCTTGATCCGGTAACCGGTACAAATTCGCCACTGCAACGCAGCGTTACAACTTCAGCATTTAATGCGCGTATAAACTCAAACTTTAAACCTGCAAAACGTTTAAGCTTTTTATTATTCGGTTTTTACAGAGGACCGGTTGACCGGGTTCAACAAAAAAGAAAAGAAACGTACACAATGGACATTGGTTCACGTTATACCTTGTTAGACAACAAGATGAACATAAGCCTTCGCTTCGATGACGTTTTTAATACGATGAGATATGCTTTTAAAGGTATTTATCCTTACCCTCAAACAGGTCAGTTTCTTTGGGAAAGCCAAACCGTGTATTTAGGCTTAACATATAATTTCGGTGGTGCAAAAATCAAAAATTTAGAACGTAAACAAAGAGAAGATTACAATAATAAAGGCGGTAGTGGAATGATTTAATCAAACGATTACCAATTTTAATGTTTTGAATTAGTGCTTGTAGAAAAAGATCTGGAGTTTGCCAACTTCAGGTCTTTTTTATCTCATTAAGACAAGAAATTAGAATTTCCTGATTTCTTCCGGATTTGCAATTTCTGCATTATCGGTTATTGCTAATGAATGACAAAAGGCGGTTCCAACTGTCGGCGTCATTTTTTTACGAAATGATAACTTTTTCAACAACAAATTATAGCAGTCAGCGTTGTTTTTAAACTTCAGATAACACAAATTAAAAAATTAAATATGACCACTACTTTTAACAGCAGTCTGAATGCCTGCAAAATAACGAGCACAGACACTGGGTTTCAACTTGCAGCAAATGCCAAAACTGATTTCATTTGTAAGTACAAAGAATATGTCAAAGATACCGCTTCATTTTTTTATATCGAAAAAACCGGGGATTTTACCATTAAGGCCGAAGTGGAAACCAAGGGGAACTCTGCCTACGATGCAGCTTTCTTAATGGTCAGAGACACTGAAACCCGATGGATAAAATTAGCCGTTGAACTGGGCGTTGACACATCCTATAATGTTGTATCAGTGATCACTGACACTTGGTCGGACGATGCAAATGGTGAATTAATCCCATCAGACAAATGCTGGTTACGAATCACGCGTAAAGGCGACTTATGGGGCCTTCATTATTCGCTAAATGGCGACAAGTGGAGATTTGTTCGTTGTTTTGGATTAGACCTGCCTTCTACTGTAAAAGTTGGATTTGGAATACAGGCTCCATTAGGGGACAAATGCGAGGGAAAATTGGATTTTATAACCGTAACCGATGGTAGTGTCCAAAACTTCAGAGATGGCAATTAATGCATTTGCTGTAAGGGCAAAAGCCAGTAAGGTTTAATCCCGGAAAAGAAAAAATGTTAATTCTGCTACTTTAAACGAATTTTTGTTTCGCTTGGATTAAAGCCAAAATGACTTTTATACAAACGCGAGAAATGAGAAACATTTTCATAACCTACCTCACTACAAATGTCTGCAATAGTTAATTGCGTCGAAAAAATCAATTCTTTAGCTTTTTGTAATCGTTTTTCCTGAATCCATTTGGCAGGTGTGGTTTGAAATAAGGATTCAAACTCACGACGAAAACCCGACAGGCTTCGTCCCGATTTATAAGCCAGTTCTTCGAGGGTATAAGGCTTAAGATAATTTGTCTCTACAACGGCCATTAAATCACGGGTTTCGCTACGGTTCAGATTCACCAGCTGTTGCAAAAATATTGGATTTTCGTCTGAAAGGTCATAAAGCAGTTCCAGGATTTTAAGTTTATATAAACCTGTTTTTATCTTTTCAGCAGCATCAAAATAGGGTTTTATGGAGTCTAAAAAGGTTTGCAGCCGTATTCCGTAAGAATGCACCAAAATTTCATTCCCTGCTGTTTTATTTTTAGGATAATCATCCATTGCTATTAATTTAATAAAGTCAAGGAGGATCTCTTTTTTTAGAGAGAAGGAGACACTTTCATACATAAAATTGTCCTCTGCTTCGCCTCTCTTTACAATCTCTACATATGTCGCTTTTTTTAGCAGTAACATTTCTCCCTTTTTTAAAGAAATGAACTGATTGCCGATTTGTAATTCATTCGTTCCTTCCAGGGCGAATAATAAATAATGCTCTTTTAGCATATTCGTTTTATGGAACGGGGTTTTGTGCTGTTGCCGGCAAATTTCTGTCGTGCCAATTTTATCTGATGATAAAACAATATGTGTTCCGGGATATAAATTCTTTTCTGCTTCTTTGAAAATATGCATCGATATTCATTTTTGCAAAAATACAAAACTGTTCGCTACTTACGCCTGATTGCTGTAAAATTACACTGAAAGGAATAGTCATTAAATATGGAAGTTTTAGCAAAATCGTTGATGGATTAAAAACTGAACTTTACATTATTAAAATAAGTAAGATATGATACAGTTTAAAAATTCAGAAAAAGTATTCGAGATAAAAGGCTTATCTCAGGTTGTAGAAATTCCAATGGGAAATCAAAAAATGCTGGTGCTGTCCGGACAAATTCCGCTTAACCAAAAAGGAGAATTGGCAGGTCATGATGTAAAAACGCAAACGGTTCAAATTTTCGAAAATATCAAGTCCATTTTAGAAAGTTGCGGTGCGAGTTTAAATGACATTGTAAAACTTGGTGTTTTCATAACCGATATTTCGCAAACTGCCGTGTACAGAGAAGTAAGAGATCAATATATTAATCCTGAAACGCCGCCAGCAAGCACGCTTCTGGAAGTAAAAGGTTTATTCAGACCTGATATTTTCATTGAAATTGAAGTGACGGCCGTAGTAAGCCACTAATTTTTACAGCTAAAATAAAGCGGACAATCTTAAAAAAAAGATTGTCCGCTTTAGTATTATGCATTTTCATTTCTGTTAGCATTTACAGGCCCCAAAGCCAAAAAGATTTAACTTCTTTATCTGAATTTTGATATATCCCTAATCGCTAATTCTTTACGATTATAATTAATTAAACCTTCCTGCTCTAAATCATTGAGTAATTGGGTTGCTGTCTGTCTTGACGTACAGATAACCTGGGCAATATCAGCCTGGGTCAGATAGTTTTCAATAGTGTAATAATTATCTTTTTTTAGTCCCTCTTTTTCAGCCCAGTCTTTTATAAAATCAATTAATCGTGTTCTGGCATCTTTAGATATTAAATTAGAATAATTGTTTTTTACTTTTTTCATTTTTAATCCCACGAACTTGGTATATGAAATGGCCAAATTTGGATTCTTCAAAAGTAAATTTTCAAAATCTGACAGTAGAAAACTGCAGATGCTCACTTCATTTGTGAGTGCAACGGCATGTTCATTTGAATTCAGATCATTAACCAGATCTAATTCGCCAAATAAATCTCCTTTTTGTATTATATCTTTAATTGTTTCTGTACCATCTTCATCTAAAGAGACAATTTTTATGTTTCCGGTTTTGAGCAAAAAAATGCGCGGTACATCAGTAGACGAGAAATAAATTATTTCTCCTTTTTTTGCTTTTTTAAAGCATGTTATGATGCATAACTGCCTGATTTGCGAAAAGCTTAAAACACTAAAAAGTTTATGGTCTCTTAAGTACCAGTATTTGATCTCGTCGTACATACTAAAATTTATTTACTATCTAAATATAAAAAAGTCATGATAAAGTTTTTATCGGTAACGTTCATACCATTGTATAAACCCCATTTAGCAATATTTGCAGGTTTAACCCATTGGTAATCATTATAAAACCAACAAGGTCAAGGCTCAAATACTCTTTCCGGGAAACAGGACTGCAGAACTGATCCCGGAGAACGTGCCAAAAATCCAACCGGGCTGTTTTTTGAGTTACTTTGTGAAAAAATAGTTTCCTGTATACCTGTTTTTAAATTCGAATAAACGAAGTCGAAAAATCTTCTTTTCTCACTAAATCATAATATTTCATGATACATCTGTTTTGCTCTATAACAGTTTGTGTCACGCTAAGCGTTTTCATCCTGTCTGCCCTGTTTATAATTAGGCCGTTTTGAGAATCATCACTATGTGTGTTTCTATGAAAATTAAGTATTTCTAAGGCTGAGATTTTATTTATCTCTTTTAAAAAATTAAAAAACCAGTCGGACCGCTTCCTTCTAATCTGATCAGGATACAAAGTAACCGATGACCAGATATAGTTTTGAGATTCATCTAATCTGGTGGCACTCTTTTCGAAACCGTCCCAGATCAGCTGATACAATTCTTTTTCCTGATACAAAACCAGTGTAAACGGCTCGATATTATTCAGGTCAATGTGTTTCCAGAAACGCTTTGGTGAATCATTGGACAGAATATCCAAAGCAATTAATCCGCGGCTTTTTCGATAAGGCAATACCGGAATGTGTTTTGTAAATCCGCCATTTAATAAAATCAGTACAGATCCGTTTTCATCAATTGCAAACCAGGTTCCACCGGCTTCAGGATCTTTTGGATATAATATGACTTTTCCGTTGTGACCATAATTTCTTGGCTCAATTGCACTGGGGCGGGCCACTTTTTCATCCCGGTTTGATGTAATAATTACAACTCCGTTAGTATTTACAAAACTGACTGTACACATTGGTTTTTATATTAGTTAACTGACTTACGCTTAAATTGTCACCTGTTGTAGCAAGATTCGCGATTATTTTTCGAGTTAACACAGAATCTATAGCAATTGCCGATTTGACAATCACATTCTGTGCCTTTGCTACAGCAATGCACTTGCTTAAAATATAAAAGTAATTTTTCATGGAATTAATGTTTTTACCTCTTTTGTGGCTGTAAATGTATTGTACTATAGAGAAAGAAAATGTCGGCTAATTTACACTTGACACAAATAATTAGAATTTGGTAAAAGCTAAACGATATTTGCTGTGATAGCGTAGAAGATCATTATCAGGATTCCCTTGGAGACTGTTTTACGGATCAATTTTCAATTTACCTTTTCATCAAACCTGCCCAAAAGCTATTTTTAGTAATGCATGCTTGTAGTTGATCTGTTTTGCTTCTTTTCCATCTTTATTTTTTTTCACTGACAAAAAATCAGACGACACAAGATTCAACACTGAATTTCAATGTATTAAACATTATTTTTTCCTGTGTGAGCAATCGCTGTTCGATAAATATTTCTTAAATAAACCAGAAAAATTCCTGAAATGTAAAATACCTGACATATCTCTTTTTTCTCCGGGCATAATTTTGAACCATTATAAATTTAAATAATATAAAAAATTATGATTCAGTTAAAAAAACTATTTATGATGTTATTTGTTGGTGCAATGGTGGTTTCCTGCAACGACAACGACAACAACAGCGGCGATGAAACCGCAAAAATTACAGAAGCCCAGGCGCTTTTATCCGCATTTGCTACTTATGGAGGTACGCCTTATAATGTCCAAAATCCAACAGCTTACCCGGCTGAGGCGGATGTTAGTTTAAAATCGGTTTATGGTGTTAGTTATAAACTGCGCAACTACAGCACAAATCCTGCCGGCCCTATTGCAACTTTTCCTTTATACAAAGGTGTTGATACTGACGGCCAGGTTGTAGATTATATTATTACAGAAGCTTCAGACAAAGAATTTGCAGAAGCGATTGGTGTTTCTTACGCTCCAAGGATGGCAAACGCATTACCGGAAGGAAGACAAGAGGTAACCATTAAGGATGGGATCATTACATTTAAGGGTAAAGTAGATTTCTCCGGTAAACGTTCTGTTACCGCCGGTACTTCTAACGAATTGCCGTTAACGTCCTTTCCTCCTGCTGCTGTAACTCCGGGTGCTCAGGCTGATGCCGAGTGGTCCAGTTTCTGCAGATTACCGAGTGGCGTTGTTATAAATGCACAAGTAATGTCAAATAAAACCGGTGTGCATGACAGAATTCCGCACTACGGAGCCATTGGTGAAGACAATCAGAGTAATCCATACCTGGATAAAGTAAAAAGAAGAGTATCCCTTCAGTTACTGGACGGATGGAGAGGCGGAAAACGTTACTTCTACCATATTGTAACGGAATCTAACGATCCTGGACCAGCATCAATTGAATTAGGGTATTATGCACCCCGATTGAGCAAATTAGCCGTTTTTGGACAATTTCCGGAAGGTTGTTTTTTAGGTTTCTCTCCTAATGCGAATGGACCAGATGTTGCAGGTGTAAACAATCAGTCCAATATTATGCTGTCGCAGGGATTAAACGTTGGTGCAAAAAACAATCAACAAATAGATCCTGTTAACTGTTTTCCTTTTGGTCCAAAAAACCTTGATTATTCACCTATGTGGGACGCACACATTTCTCAATGGACCTTAAGTGCAGTCAATTCCAATAAAGTTAGAATTATAACCGGAATAGATGATTTAGCAGGCTTGGTTGCAAGTGGTGATGTTACCAATTTTATTGGAAATCCTGCTACAGGCCCAAGCAGCAAACTGATTGCAGGATTAAAACCATCCGGTTTACTGATCAATTGTCCGGCAATTTCGCAACCAGAGTCTTCTGCTATTGGAAAAGAATACGGAACAGTGCTAAAACCTTAAATAAATCATTTCATTAGAATTGACTTTTAAACAGGGACTTCCCTTCTTTAGGGAAGCCCTTGTTTTTATACTCAAAGACATTTCTGTCGCTACACTGTGAAAACCCGGAACGGCTATCAGATTTTTTACACAATACCAATTATGGAAAACTCAATTAATACTACCATCAAAACTTTATTTATAGCGCTGATCTTTATCGGACTTAGCAGCTTTGCTTTAAAGAAAGCAATTGCCCCTAAAGAACAAAATGGATTTGTTGTACTTGAATTGTTTACTTCGCAAGGTTGCAGCAGTTGTCCCCCAGCTGATGCCATTCTCGAAAAATATGCCATACAGAATAACCCCAATATAATTCCGCTGGCATTTCATATAGATTACTGGGATTATATCGGCTGGAAAGATCCTTACAGCAAAGCAGAATTTTCAGAAAGGCAACGCAATTATGCAGCACTATTTAAGTCACAAAACATTTATACACCACAACTAATTATTAATGGAAAAACGCAATTGACCGGCAGTAACGAAAGTAAAATAAATACAGTAGTTAACAAGGAGCTAGCCATTGAAAAGAAAAACCAGATTACTATTAAAAATGCAACCGTTTCTAAAGACCAATTAAATATTGAATACAGCATAACTGAGCTTTCAACCCAAACCAATATCAATATCGCTTTAGTAAAGAAAAAAGAAATAACTAATATAAAAAGAGGTGAAAATAGCGGATTGACGCAAACCAATTACAATATTGTGTATGATTTCAAAAGTAATACGCCTAAATCACAATTTAAAAATAGTGCTTCTTTCCATTTTAAATCAGGATGGCTTGCCGATGACTTTATGGTGATTGTATACCTTCAAAACAAAAATACCGGAGAAATTACGGGAGCAGCAAAAACAGAAATTAATTAAAGTATCAATCAAAAACTACAGCCATGGAAACCATTTTTAAGAACAAAAAAATTCTCATCACTGCCGGACCAACAAGAGAATACATAGATCCAGTTCGTTTTATTTCTAATGAAAGCAGCGGAAAAATGGGTTATTCCATTGCAGAAACCTTACATCATTTAGGTGCGGACGTAATTTTAGTAAGTGGGCCGGTTTCTATTAAATCTTCCTTTCCAGCTCATAAAATTATTCAGGTGCTGAGCGGCAGTCAAATGTTTAAAGCTTGCCAGGAATATTTTGAAACCATTGACGGAGCTGTTTTTTGTGCAGCAGTTGCGGATTATACTCCAAAAATAACTTCCGAAATAAAAATAAAAAAAATTGAGGAAGAAACTAATTTGGAACTTATCAAAAATGCAGACATTGCTTTTGAATTTGGTAAAGTAAAACAACCGCATCAAAAATCGGTTGGTTTTGCTTTGGAAACCAATAATATTAACGAGAACGCTATTGCTAAATTGAAGAAGAAAAATTTCGATTTAATTGTAATCAATTCACCAAATGTAAACGAAGGCTTTGGATACGATACCAATAAGATTTCAATTATTACAAAAAATTTATCTTTTCATGCCTTTGAATTAAAAAGCAAAAAAGAGGTTGCCACTGATATCATTAATCAACTTAAAAACAGCTTTAAACTGGATGAAAAAGAAAAAAAGATTTTAGTTTAAACTTATTATCATAGTTTTTTTAATAGAAAGAGAGATGAAAACAAAAATTATATTGCTCATTTTTATAACGTTTATAATCACAACCAAGGGATTAGCGCAAGTGATAGTTGAAAATTTTGTTCGGGAAGAAGCGGCTGATTACAACCTGGAATACCTGAAATCAGCTTACGGAACCAATAAAATTGTACCGCCCATTTATGAAGCTCAAATTCTAATTGCGCTGTCTTATTTTCCGGAACTCAAAAATACAAGAATTGAATTTCGTATCAAAAAAACCAGAACACCACTATCGGCAAGACCTGATTTTTTTGGGTTATTTAAGTCTGCAAAAAAACGAAAATATTATATTACGATTAGCAAAGAGACTATCCCGAAGCTAAAGCCAATACTACTGGAAAATCTAAGCTTTAATGCTCAGATTGGTGTATTAGGACATGAACTTTCCCACGTTTCAGATTACAGCACCAAGGGCTTTGGTAAAATGATGAACCTTTTACGAATAGAACTATTGTCAAAAGATAAAGTAGATGCTTTTGAAAGTCAGACCGATTTATATTGTATCGAACACGGTTTAGGTTATCAATTGCTCGACTGGAGTAAATCAGTCAGGGAAAATATTAAATTAGATTTTTGGCGTGGTGCTAATAATGTAGCTAATACGACTAAAAAAGAGCGCTATCTAAATCCGGAAACAATTCAGAAATATATAGACACAATTCCCATTTACTGCAAGGAATAAAAAAAAGCTTTTTTCACGAAAAAATGGCTCATTAGCCAACAAATAGTTGCCATTCTTTATACTGGTCAGGCTATCTGATCTTATAGTTTAAAGCTATTCATTTAATTTTCAATTCAATGTAAGGTGGCTGACAAATACTTATCTTCTAGTCTTCTACTTTTGATTTACTAAATACGTAACATGAAATATATACTTTTTTCTCTGGCAGTTTCCTTCCTCATGATTTCCTGCGAATCAGAAGGTGAACTCACAAAAACGGAGGTTGGTTCAACTCCTGTTCTATCAGAATCAGTGCTACAATATTCCGGAGTATTTACGCCTACATCGGGAATTGATGTTACGGGCAAGGCTGGGATCTATCTGGATGGGGAACAATACAAAGTTTCGCTTGAAGGTTTTTCCATTTCTAGGGGGCCTGACCTGAAAGTCTACCTTTCCACCTCCCCAAACCCGAATGAATTCATTAACCTGGGCGCATTGGGAAATGGCATGTCGCAAACCTATGTTATACCCAAAGGCGTAGATTTTAATACCTATAAATATGTATTAATTAACTGCCAACAATACAATCACCTCTTCGCTATTGCCTAACTTACCGCAAAATAATATCCTTATGAAAAAGTATTTTATCCCACTTATATTTTCCACCTTTTTTTTTCAATTCCTACAAGCCCAGGGTTGCAGCGATGCGGGAATATGCAGTATAGGAACACTACAGGAAAACCCTGATAAAGCGGCTAAAAATCAAATAGAAGTAAGTACCATTTTAGGTGCGGGGGAATCGGACACACAGTATTTTTCTCCGTCTGTTACGTATACACGAAATTTCAATGAAAGGTGGGACGCAGCCGCAAAAATCACTTCTTCTTTTGCAAGCGGGAGTTTTGGCCAACGCGGTTCTATAGGGGATGCCTATTTACTGGTAAATTATAAACCCGCCAACGGAAAGATTTTTAAATGGAGTTATACCGCAGGTGCCAAAATACCATTTAATCGTGCTAACCTTAAGATCAACAACCATCCTTTGCCACTGGATTACCAAAGCAGCCTGGGTACTTTTGATTTTTTGACTGCAGCTAATCTTAGTTATAAAAAATTTGACTTAAATGCGGCTCTGCAAATTCCCGTTTTTAACATCAACGCAAATTCGTACTTTGCAGAATATTCAGGAACAGCTGATTTTCCGACTACGAATTTATTTGAAAGGAAACCCGATATGTTATTTCGCACGATCTACACCATCACAACCAAAAAAATTACCTTTAAGCCAAATCTTTTATTTATCTATCATCTTGGTGAAGATACTTACGAAAATATTTATGGCAGGAGGCTGTCTATTGCCGGTTCACAAGGCTTAACTGTTAATGGCAACCTTATTTCTACGTATAATCTCAAAGCAGCAAGTATTGAATTGTCGTTGGCAACCCCTTTTGTTGTTCGTGATATCAGGCCTGATGGACTCACGCGGAAATATACTGTGGGAATTAGCTATAAAACAAGATTCTAAATTTTGAAAGAAGGAAATTATTGGTCTCATTTATACAGTCAGAGCCATTAAATATTTTCGAATTCTTCTTATGAGCCAATATAAAGCTCTTTGGGCTTGTTTGGATTTCTGGAATTTAGAATTTTCACTCTGCCCCCGAATTAAAAATAAATAAGCCCTAAAAGAGATTTCAATCAAAATCTCTTTTACTTTTGCCCGATGTTAGAAATTCTTTACCAGGACGAATATATTATTGCCATTAATAAACCAAGCGGACTGCTGGTTCACAAATCATTTTATGCGCGCGACGCAAAAGTGTATGCTATTCAGGAATTGAGGAATCAAATAGGGCAACACGTTTATCCTGTTCATCGGTTAGACCGAAAAACATCCGGTGTCTTGTTATTTGCGCTGGATACAGCTGTTTTGAAAATTATGAATGATCGTTTTGCCACACGCGAAGTCGAAAAAAAGTATTTAGCAATCTTGCGTGGCTGGTCACCCAAAGAACTGACGATAGATTATGATTTAACCAATGATGATGACATTACACAAAATGCCATAACCTACTTTCATCGTTTACAAAATGCCGAAGTGGATTTAGAATTTAACAATAAACCAACGTCACGATATTGTCTGGTAGAAGCGATTCCCGAAACCGGACGTATGCATCAGTTACGAAAACATTTCAAACATATTTTTCATCCCATTTTAGGAAGCCGCCCACACGGTTGTAACAAACAAAATAAATTATGGCTGGAAAATTTTGAGCTGAAAGGAATGATGCTTCATGCCCATCAGTTAATTTTTAATCATCCCATACACAATCAAAAACTCATCCTGAATGCAAAGATTAATGAGGAGTTTAGTAAAGTCGGTACCATTCTTAACCTGGATCTGAGTAAGTATCAATAAAATATACTTAACAAAACAGCACAACCAATATTGTCCTTCATTTTCTATTACTGCAGTGTGCATACAAGGCAGACCTACGATATTACAATAACGCAGCACATTAGTAGCGTTTATGAAATCAGCCTTCTGGCTGTTTTTTTTAGTGCTATTCTCAAAAAGTACTTCTCTCCTGCTCTAACCGATTTCTAATGATTACGTTGACCAAATTATGTAAGCAAATGTCAATATAACGTTGTGCTTTTGCAAAAAACCCGTTAGCACGGCGGCTTCTGCTCTTGTTTATTGCCAACATACCTCTTCTCTTATAAGTTTTATTAAAAAAAATAGTGTTAATCATACAACTCTTAGTCTGAATTGTATAATGTTTAAGTACCATTAGACATCACCTTTACTGCATCAAATAATCTAATTCTTAAACAAAATACAAATGAAAATTAAAATTTTAATAGTAGCATTTGCTATAGTATGTTTCGCATTTATTACCGGATGCGAAAATGATGATTTCGAAGCAGTCGAAGGAGTCTGTCCTGTAGTCGAATCTACCACTCCACTGAGTAATGCCATCAACGTTCCGTTGGAACAGGTTATTACCGTAACATTTAACGAAGAAATGGACCCGGCTTCTATTACTTCAACTTCGTTTACTGTGACCGGAACGACTCCTCTTGCAGGAACGGTCACCTACTCCGGAAGAACAGCGTCTTTCAAACCGGCAGTTTTACTTGCAGAGAATACCAGTTATACGGCCAGAATTACAACAAAGGCCAAAGACGTCATGGGTAATTTTTTACAGGCTGAATATGTATGGGTATTTTCGACAGGTACACTATTAAGACCTGCCGTAACGGCCACAGATCCTTTAAATAATGCTGTGAATGTTGCTTTAAATCAAACGGTAACGGCTGACTTTAGTATTCTCATGGATGCTGCTTCTATCAATGCCACTACCTTTACGCTTAAACAGGGTGCTGCAACAATTGCGGGTACGGTTTCGTACTCCGGCACTACGGCTTCGTTTAAACCAACCAATTCACTTGTATTAGGAAAAATTTACACCGCCACGATTACAACCGGGGCAAAAAGTGCTGCCGGGACTTCATTGGCTGCTGACTATGTGTGGAACTTTACAACCATGCTCCTGCCTCCTGCACCTTTAGTTATAGATCTTGGTTCTGCTGCTATGTTTGGCGCTTTTGGTGGTAACGCCGGAATTACAAATCAGGGATTAAATACTGTAATCAACAACGGAAGCCTGGGTACAACCGCCGCTTCAACCCTGATTACAGGATTTCATGATGGGCTTGTGGTGTATACCGAAACGCCTCTAAATGTCGGGAATGTTACGGGTGATATCTTTTCGGCACCTCCGGTTCCGGGAACAGCTACCTCCTTAGCAATTGCACAAAAAGGATTATTAGATGCAAATGCGGCTTACTTAAGTATTTCGCCGGCTGCAAAACCGGGTGGTTCAGATCCGAATGCGGGAGAATTAGGCGGATTGACTTTAGCTCCGGGGGTGTATAAATCAGCAAGTGGTACTTTTAAAATCAGCAACGGAGATCTGACGCTTGATGCACAAGGCGACCCTAATGCGACCTGGATTTTCCAGACTGCTTCCGGACTTACGGTTGGAATTGCAGGACCGACAGGTGCAAAAAGTGTCATAATGAAAAATGGTGCTTTGCCTAAAAACGTTTTTTGGTATGTAGGTAGTGCAGCAACGATCAACAGTGCCGGCGGCGGAACGATGGTAGGGACTATTATCGCCAATTCAGGTGTTACTTTTTCGACTGCAGGAAATGCAAATCAAACCGTATTAAACGGAAGAGCCATATCTCTGGTCGCTTCTGTTACGATGGTCAATACGACTGTTAACGTCCCATAAATAAAATGTACTAAATAGTATCCCGTCTTCGGACGGGATTTTTTTTTCAATAAAAACAATGCCTAAATAAACGCAAATGAAAACTAACATTATTTTTAAATCAAATAGATACAGCAATAAAATGTCAGGTAAAACACTTTTAAACCGGTTTTTACTTTTGACATTGTTCTCTTTAAGTGCTCACACAACGCTTCAGGCACAGGAAACGTATTATACAAAACCTTCGTGGTACTTTGGTGTTGCAGGTGCGACCAACTTTAATTTTTACCGTGGTTCAACACATCAGCTGAATTCGAATCTGACCCCTCCGGTTACTTTTCATAATGGCGAAGGTGCCGGACTTTATCTGGCTCCCCTGGTTGAATTTTACAAAGCCGATACCATGCTTGGATTCATGTTTCAGGCCGGTTATGACAGTAGAAAAGGGTCTTTCGATCAAAAAGTGACGCCTTGCAACTGCCCTGCAGATTTATCAACGGGTTTAAGTTATATTACGATCGAGCCAAGCATTCGTTTTGCGCCTTTTAAATCTAACTTCTATTTGTATGGAGGGCCGCGTCTGGCTTTCAATTTAGATCAGTCCTTTAAATATTCGCAGGGAACAAATCCTGCTTATCCCGAACAGGAACGCCCGGCTGATGTAAGAGGTGATTTTGATGCCGTGCAAAAAACGATTGTTTCGATGCAGGTTGGTGCAGGTTATGATATTCCGTTGTCTTCACAAAATCATAAATCGCAATTTATTTTATCTCCCTTTGTGAATTTTCAGCCTTATTTTGGACAACACCCCCGCTCCACAGAGACCTGGAGTGTCACCACTTTAAGAGTGGGTATGGCGCTTAAGTTCGGACAGGGAAGTGCAATGGAAACTCCTGCAACAGCAGTATCCAAAGTACAGTTTTCTGTAAATGCCCCTAAAAATATTCCGGGAGAACGTAATGTGAGAGAGGTATTCCCTTTACGAAATTATGTTTTTTTCGATCTTGAATCGAATAAAATACCGGATCGCTACAAATTATTAAAAAAAGAGGAGGTAAAAGACTTCAATGAAGATCAGATTGGACTTACAGCCAGTGTAAATCCTTCAGGACGTTCTGCCAGACAAATGGCGGTTTATTATAACGTGATTAATATTCTTGGTAACCGAATGGTAAAAAATCCTGGCGCAAATGTAAAACTTGTGGGTTCTTCGGAAAAAGGTACAGAAGATGGTACGGCAATGGCCGAATCTATCAAGACGTATCTGGTTGCTGTATTTGAAATAAACGCATCCAGGATAACGACAAAAGGGCAAATAAAACCTTCTATCCCATCTGAACAGCCCGGAGCAACAAAAGAACTGGTGCTGCTTCGCGAAGGCGACCGCAGGGTTTCTATCGAAAGTAATTCACCTGAATTACTGATGGAATTTCAGGTTGGTCCAGATGCACCCTTAAAGCCATTAGAGCTTGTTACTGTTCAGGAAGCACCTATTGACAGTTATATTACTATTGACGCGGCCGGTGCAGATAAGGCGTATTCGTCATGGTCTTTGGAAACTACAGATCCGGACGGAAAAGTAAAAGCGTTTGGTCCCTACACGAAAGAAAAAGTAAGCATTCCGGGTAAAAGCATTATGGGAACCCGTTCTGAAGGTGATTATAAAGTAAAATTGATCGGGAAAACTAAAAACGGAGGTATTGAAGAACAAGTGACAACCAATCATATGGTGCTTTGGACACCCTCTAAAACAGACGAAGGCCTCAGATACAGCATTCTTTTTGAATTTAATAAATCGAAAGCAATTGCGATGTGTGAGAAATACCTGACCGAGGTTGTTACGCCTAAAATCCCTAAAAACGCTGTTGCCATCATTCATGGCCACACGGATATCATTGGTGAGGAGTCTTATAATGTGAATTTATCTTTAGACCGAGCCAATGAAGTGAAAAGCATTATCGAAAGGGCATTGTCAAATTCCGGCAGAAAAGATGTAAAATTCGAAGTACATGGTTTTGGAGAAGACGAAAGTATGTCTGCTTTTGAAAATAAACTTCCGGAAGAACGTTTTTACAACCGTACGGTGATCATTGACATTATCCCGGCTTCAAAAATATAAGTCATACCTCTTCCTTTTGGATTAAAAAGACAAAGATCGGCTTTTAAATAGTAAACGAAAGCAATAACAAAAAACTCCGGGGTCATCTGACTTTGGAGTTTTTTTTATTATGCTGTATTTATAGTGTTGGAGCTCTGAATTTATTACAAATTTTATACTGATTGAAAAGGCTTTCCGATAGTGCTTTGCCCCGGCAATTTCCTCAACAAATCAACAACAATCGATATTCCCCCTCATTTTCTACTGGTGCTCTGTGAATACAAGGCAGCACTTGTTGTTTCGGATGATCTACGGCCAGCCGCCAAAGATTTCCTACCCCTAAATTAACAGGCTCCGCATCTTCATTTAACTGATAATGCAAATCAAAATAATTCTCCTTCAAAAAGTCGTCGAATCCTTCCGATGGTCCATCATACAGTTCCTGTAACTTTGTCCGGATTTCCGGAATCAGGATTTTCTGCTCTGCCTGCGAATTCGGAATAATATCACTCGCGGCTCCGTGGTAGGTACATAAAAAAGTATCTGTGGCAACGGGTGAACGATCCACATGAAACGAATACACATCGGTCGATATGAAATCAAATTCATCATCACGATCATAACACTTCAGCAAATTAAGAGAAGGCGAAGCGCCAAAATCTGCTAGTACTTGTAAATCATTTAAAATGAATTCCCTCGCTTTATTTCCCTTTTCGGATAAATTAAGTGCCAGTATATCTTCCCGGTCAACTTCCGTTATATTTTCTTTTAAAGATAATTGGGTTACAATCTCGTTAAAATCGCCCTCAGGATTTCTGTACCAGCATAGTGCATTCATTTCTCCTGCGAAATCGGTATGTACCAGTTCCGGAAAAGTAGCTACCATTCCAATTTGGCTGCTGTCAGAAAATGTATTGCTCATCGTGTAGTATTAAAACTGGTTACTGCATTGCAAAATTATGTAATAGTCCTCAGTTGCGCCATTTTTATGCCATAAACTTTTGGAGGCTGCTCTTTCCTGCCAGAATCCCACCTTATGATGATAATGTAAAGTATTTTACGATTTTCCAAAGTTCGACAGTAGTTTCTTTGCCATGGAATCTAGGTCACGCATCCTGCTATTTGACTTAGTATCAAAAAAAGACAATATTTCCACCCGTTTAATCAAAACTATATCGTAATATTGCAATATAGAAATAACAACAATGGGAGCAACAAAAACAGATCACTTTACAGACAGCCAGAATGAGCTGGCGGTATTGGCCAAAGCGTTAGGGCATCCGGCGCGTATTGCTATTATGGAATATTTACTGAAAGTAGATGCGTGCATCTGCGGCGATATTGTAAACGAACTTCCTCTTTCGCAGCCAACGGTTTCACAGCATCTGAAAGAATTAAAAAATGCCGGATTAATCAAAGGCAACATCGAAGGAAATGCTATCTGTTACTGCATCAATGAACCCGGACTGGAAAAGATAAAAGGTTTCTTTGAACACATCTCAAATCATCTTGCTAAAAAGCGAAACGAATGCTGTTAATCTAAGAATTATGGAAATCAGAAAACTTTCAGCGGAAGACTGGCCGCAGGTAAAATCAATTTACGAAAAAGGGATAGAGACCGGCAATGCCACTTTTCAAACCAGCGCTCCGTCCTGGACCGACTGGGACAATTCACATCTTCAATCCTGCAGAATTGTGATGGAAAATGATGGTAGTGTAATGGGCTGGGCAGCTCTTACCCCTGTTTCTTCACGCTGTGTTTATGCCGGAGTTGCAGAAGTGAGTGTGTATGTTGATCCGGAACAGTCCGGAAAAGGAATCGGCCTTACACTTTTAAATGAACTTATCAATCAAAGTGAAACAGAGGGCATCTGGACACTTCAGGCCGGAATCTTTCCGGAAAATAAAGCAAGTATCCGGATCCATGAAAAAGCTGGATTCAGAATACTCGGAATAAGGGAAAAGATTGGAAAACAAAACGGAATCTGGAGAGACACTGCACTTCTGGAAAGAAGAAGCACACGTATCCTGTAATTTTCAGTATAAAATAAAATATAGTTGAACTAAATATAAAAAATTATGAAACTTTCAGAAATCAAAGAAATACTAAAAAATGCAGAAGCTGTAAATTTCGAACTGCCAAACGGCAATTTTGTTCCGGAATATTTTCACGTAACCGAAGTGGGTTTGATTACGAAAAACTTCATTGATTGCGGGGGAACAGTACGAAAAGAAACTGTTGTAAACTTCCAGCTTTGGGATGCCAATGATTACGAACACCGGCTTAAACCCCAGAAGCTGATTCATATTATTGAACTTTCAGAGAAAGTATTGGGTATTGAAGATCACGAAATTGAAGTAGAGTACCAGGACACTACTATTGGCAAATATGACCTGGATTTTAACGGTAAAAATTTTGTTTTACGCAATAAAAAGACCGCCTGCTTAGCCCAGGAACAATGCGGAATTCCATCAGATAAACCGAAGGTAAAATTATCACAATTAAATACCGATACTGCCAATTCCTGTACACCAGGCGGCGGATGCTGTTAATTAATAAACGTTACACTCTACCACACTATGTTATATCCCGAAATTGATCACACCGTTAGCTCGTTTGACTTCCAACACATTTCGGAAGAGCGAAAAGGTGTTCTGCAGCCCCTGATCGATTATATCCAAAACAAAGCAGACAATAAAAAACATATCAGACTTAATTTAATCTGCACACACAATTCCAGGAGAAGCCACTTGTCGCAGGTTTGGGCACAGACTGCTGCTGCGTACTATGGTATAAAAAACGTATCCTGCTATTCAGGAGGAACCGAAGCTACTGCCTTGTTCCCAACAATCGCTGAAACTTTACAGGATTCAGGATTTAAGGTTAAAACTCTTTCAGAGGGCAGAAATCCGGTTTACTCCATTAAGTTTTCATCGAATGAACCTGCTGTTATTGGTTTTTCTAAAACTTATGATGATGATTTTAACCCCGAAAGCGAATTTGCCGCAATAATGACCTGTTCACAGGCCGACGGCGGCTGTCCGTTTATAGCAGGTGCCGAAAAAAGAATCCCGGTTACCTTTGAAGACCCAAAAATTTCTGACGGTACGCCACAGCAAAAACAAATATACAGGGAGCGCAGTCTTCAGATTGGAACCGAAATGTTTTATATATTCTCACAAATCAAACAATAAAAATGTCAGCAAATAACTGCGCACCCGTCGTTGGACGTAAAAAGTTAAGTTTCCTTGACCGATTGTTAACACTCTGGATTTTTCTGGCTATGGCTGTGGGCGTAGCAATAGGTTATTTTATGCCTTCCAGCGGAGATTTTATCAACTCCTTTTCGAGTGGAACTACCAATATTCCGTTGGCTGCAGGACTTATTCTTATGATGTATCCGCCCCTGGCAAAAGTGAAATACGAACAAATGGGACAGGTGTTTAGAAATACTAAAATTTTAGGTGCTTCGCTGTTCTTAAACTGGATAGTCGGCCCCGTTTTAATGTTCTCTTTGGCCTTACTATTTTTAAACGGATACCCTGAATACATGATCGGCGTGATTTTGATTGGTTTGGCCCGCTGCATCGCTATGGTAGTGGTCTGGAATGACCTGGCAGATGGAAACCGCGAATATGCAGCAGGTCTTATTGCCCTTAATAGTATTTTTCAGGTTTTGCTTTACAGCGTATATGCCTATGTTTTCATAAGTATTCTTCCACCCTATTTCGGATATGATGGTTTTGAAGTGAACATCAGTATTGCTCAGATTGCCGGGAGTGTGGGAATCTATTTGGGTATTCCTTTTGCTCTCGGAATTATAAGCCGTTACAGCCTTATTGCACTAAAAGGCGCTGACTGGTTTGAAGCTAAATATGTGCCCTTTATCTCCCCGATTACACTTATATCATTACTATTTACAATTATCATAATGTTCAGCCTGAAGGGAGCACTGATTGTCCGGATTCCTATGGATGTTGTGCGTATTGCCGTTCCGCTTGTGATTTACTTTATCTTAATGTTTATCATCAGTTTTTTCGTTGGAAAATACTTTGGAGCAGACTATTCCAAAGCAACTGCGATAGCGTTCACCGCCACCGGAAACAATTTTGAGCTGGCCATTGCAGTAGCAATCGGGGTGTTTGGCATAAACAGTGGTCAGGCTTTTGCGGGAGTCATAGGGCCTTTGGTAGAAGTTCCGGCTCTTATCTCACTCGTTAATGTCGCTTTCTGGTTTAGAAAGAAATACTATAAAGATCCCGTTCATCACTAGCCTTTTCGAGAAAAATTATCAGGTAAAAAAAACCTGTTAGCTTTGACGCTAACAGGCTGTGTATGCTGTTCTAAACTAACTATTGCGCATCCCAGGAAGCACTGGCATAATAAATCGAACTTGTTACCGGAGCGGTCCAGTAATTTTGGCTGCCGCCTCGGAAGGTATGCAGACTTACCGCATTGACATTTCGCTTAGCATCGTTAGTGACCCAACGAATGGTTTGATTCAGTATCTCTGTACCATTTACGTAATATTTGACATATCCGTTGGTGCTTGACCCCGTATTCAGCTTAACCGATATCTGACAGTTGTAGGTCACTCCTTCCTGTATGTAGTACTTTTTACCAAAATCGTTACCATATTGTCCGGGCTGATCTTTATAATAGACATAAGGCTGCAGATAAGCCCCGCTTCCTTTGGCAGTGTTTGATCCGTTTGGACAATACCACATAAATCTGGCACTTCCTCCATTCCCATCCCATCCCGGGTCGCCGCCGGTATTCTGATCGCCGATTAGGATACCGTATCCGCATTTACCGCCTCTGCTCCAATAAAATCCGGAGTTAAACTTCATCTGAAACCAAACGGTATAAACACCCTGTGACCAGACACCATACGAGGTACATAAGCCACCGGGACACGTTAATGTATTGGTCTGCAAGGTAATCGTTCTGGCTCCGGCGCCACCACCTGCCAACGCAGCACTGGCAGAGACCTCTTTTTTGGCACTTTCCTGTACGTCGCTGTTAGTGCCTTGTGACACTTCTTTGCTAACGGCCTGCGGCACATTTAAATCTTGTTCCTTTTCACAGGAATTAAAAACTAGCGCTATCATAAATAGCAAACTTGTTACTCTTAAGTTTTTTTTCATTTGTAATAAATTAAGGTTAATAATAATTTGACGGTTAGTAAATAATAGATAGTTATCACATTATTTAATACTGAAACAGAATACGTTACGCAGTAAATAATTGATACTGTAAAGTTGATCAATAAGAATTGGCATGGGGAGTAAAAAAGTACGTTTTTAGGTACAAAAAAATATTACATGTATGGTATTTGTATATTTTTCTAATTATAAAAATGAATTGTCAAAAAATAACTAAAAAAACATACAACATGTAGATAAGCACAAATCAGCATAGAGATTGCTGACTTTGGTACCGGAAAGTAATGAAAAGAGAAATAAGCCCTGATAGCTAGGGTTGTAGAAATTTATGTATTAGTTTCTTTTATTTAAACAAATAAAATCCGACAACTCCTTTGTCGAAAAATTTAGCGATTCAGCAGATTGAATAATCAGGAGTAAAATTTCTCTCACCTCATTATTTCCAAGATTTAAATCTTCATTTAACATTTCTGAAAGGCCTAAAATATTGGCGACCGAC
Organism: Flavobacterium cupreum; assembly: GCF_003996965.1. Classification (GTDB taxonomy): domain Bacteria; phylum Bacteroidota; class Bacteroidia; order Flavobacteriales; family Flavobacteriaceae; genus Flavobacterium; species Flavobacterium cupreum. The sequence goes on from NZ_QWDM01000009.1 coordinate 28,704, forward strand.
TTTCTAAGCTTATGGGAAACCGAAAACATCATCTGATCTAAATTGCTATTAAATTCCTGCTTATTCACCTTTTCTTCTGTTTCCCGAATCTTCAGATTTATGGTAGCAATTTTTAACCTTCTGGCGCATCCCTCCAATTCTTCCTGATAAAAAATAAGCTGTTGTTCGGCAATTTTTAGTTTCGCTAATAGGACATTCTGATCCATAATATGATTTTAAATAAGATTAAATGCAACGTTTTAAATTAATTAGATTAGAAGAATACCGCTTAAACACCACTATTATAGCTGACTCATCTGTAATTGCTTTAAAAGCACTAAAGGATATCAATTCAGGCTCTTGTGCTTCTTTTTATATATCACATACAAACCAAAAAATAATGCCGCTCCGCAAAGTAAAACGATATGCGTATCAATAGGAACCGATGGCTTATCGGTCGGATTAGGGTCGTTAGGATCTTCAAAATCAGGAGGTGGGGGACCGCTCTGGGAAAATGCAACGGCGCAGACAAAAAACAGTAAAATGACATGGATTATCTTTTTCATATAGCAGGGGTTATTAGTGCCAAAACATTTTGGCACCAAGATTTAATCCGGATCTTTTCTGTAAGACCTTAGGGGGTGTTTTAGAAGATTATTTTTTTGACAACTTTATTATTTTCGCTGTCAATAGCCTGCACAAGAACAACCTGACCGGTTAATCTCGATTTATCATGCTCGAAGTGGGTATTATTTACATTTTTATTTTCAAAAAGGAGCCTTCCGAGAATATCAAATATGCGCACGGTACTTATTACGTGACTGCTTTGAACAAACAAAAGGCTGTTTTTGGTATAAAATAGTATGTTATTTTCAAATGCTGCCTGAGAATCAATACCTAAAGTGCTTTTTGTATAGACCAATTCAAAACGTGTGTCAAACGTTCCCCTATCACTTGTAAAATGATAGGGTGCCCTTTTAATACTGGTCGTGGTGGCGGTCAGATTATCTTTGATCAATATATCCTGATCTCCGGTAAATAAGCCATCTGCTTTATAGGTGGAAATAGTAAAGGTGCCTGATTCTTCTGCTTTAAAACCTAATGAAAACTTATCTTCTGCTGCAAAAGGAAGTCCCCGTCCTTGTATGCTGTAAGAATTATCTGCAATTACAGAATATAATTCACTGCCGGTACCTCCAAATTTTAAGCCGTCATATCCGTAGTCAATGCCGCTTGTAGCACCTGCCGCGTATCCTACCAGTATAGTGTTTAAAGCACCGCTTGCCCCACCAAGGCTCAGCCAGATACGATGTCTTTCAATATCAGGTTCTGCCGTATTGGAATTTAATGCACTGCCCTTGAAAAATTGATTGGCATTGTTTACTGTTCTCATGCTGTTGGTAAAAACCATATTTCCCTGAGCAGTAGCCTTTACCAAAAATCCCTGACCGGTTTGTATAATTCCATTTGGAGTAATCGGACTCCCCCCTGTTCCACCTCCGCCCGCCGTAGCAGGTGTCCCTCCCATACCGGGATTCCAGACTGCATAGTTCGTTCCCGGAGGAAAAAGTCCCGTAGCTGCATTTATGGACAAAGTATGAGCATAAAAATACAGCGTGCCTGTGATCATCGTACTGTTGGCATTTACCAGGGCCGTTCCGTTGATTGCAGACGGATAAGGGTTCCCAAGTCCGTTATAGGCTGCTCCGGTCATTTCCAGTTGTGTTGTGATATCTCCGTTGTTCGGGATACCCGTAAAACTTCCCGGCCATGCCGTTTGTGTTGTCGGCCAGTTATTAGGTGCCCGCACAGCAATTGTTTTTGCTAATGGAAAATTACCCGTAGCCGGAGTTGCCGTATACGTATTATTTAAAATAGTATAGACATAAAATCGGTTGGAAAGCGTGGCAGGTGAAAACTGCTGCAAGGTCTGCGTACCCGTTACCGGGCTGCTCCATAAGGTGTGATCCAAACGTATAATTGGTGCAGAATCGCGAATAACAGTTATGTTTCCGGAATTAGCCTGATTGCTGTTTTGTATCAGATTAGCATTGTTCTGCATCGTAAAACTGCTTCCTGAAACTACAGTAAGGATTCCATTTAAAGTTACATTAACCGCTGATGGAATCACAACTACGGCATTATTGTTAATCGTTAAAGAACAACACTCAAACGAAGATGCCGGCGTATAATTCCCCGAAATAATTACAGCCGTTGTACTGGTAGGTGCCCCGTTGCTCCAGGTCCCATTCCAGGTTGTCGCATTGCCTATATTTACTGTTCCTGCGGCATTGGCACTAATACCGTTTCCATCTTTTACTGTAACGGTATAGGTTACAGGGGTTGTAATGTTTACTGCAATTGGATTCGCAATACTTGTACTGCTTAAAAAAAGAGCAGGTGTCCAGTTGTAAACAAAGCCGGAATCACCAGTAACCACTGTATTTAAAGGAACATTTGATCCGCTGCAAGTAGTTCCTGTTCCTGTTATGCTAACAGTAGGATTGACGCCTGTTATTCCTGTTAGCACTGTCGACTGTCCGGGCATTAACAGAGCATTGTTTACCATAGCGGTATTTGCAGATATGACATTGTATTTAGTCCACGGATTATTCATCTGATTAAAAACACCACTTAATGTAGCTCCCGAAATAGCGGACTCCGTTCCTGTAACATCGGCATTTGTATAAATGGAGTTCAGGGTGGCCAGATGCGAGCTTCCTCCTGATTGGCTTAAGGTCCAGTATCTGTTCAAATAATTTGAAGTACTGGCATTATCAGGATGTTTGGCATTGGCCAGCTTAATGCCAAAATAGGTACTGGTACTATTATCATCGTTCAGTGTTACTGTTACGGGAGAATATTCAGCGGTCCCACTTGCGTCTCCCACCGGATAGGTAAAAGGAACATTTTCGGTCAAAATCTTTCTGATCTCTCCACCGCCGTCTGCTATTATCATTTTTGTAACATTGGGGGCCGTGACTGAAAGTGTATTGATAGTAAGATTTAATGCTGCAATATTCAGTGTTCCTGTTAAAAGGTTTAAGACACCACCCACTGTAGTTTCCTGTCCCAGAACAACCCCTCCTGAACGGTTAATCGTTAAATTGTTCAAAGAGGGATCTGAACTGAATAAATCAGAAGCCAGCGTAAGGACACCACTTCCTCCAAAATTCAGCGAAGAAAGTGGACTTACTTCGATATTTCCGGAGATTTTAGTAATCGTTCCGGAAATTCCAAGAGTACTTTCCCCCACATTTAAAGTACCTGAGTTCAGGGTAAGTAAATTGGCAATATTTACAGGGCTATACATCAAAACGCCAATACCATTATTAATGTTAAGCTGTTCAAATCCCGTTGTTGAAGTACCCAAAATAGATTGTGGAGAAACTCCATTAAAAATAATACTATGTCCGGAAGCAGCAACAAAACTACCATTGTTGTCAAAATCACCCCCAAGGCTGTGGTTGAAATTGCCAGTATTCAAAGTCGTTCCTTCACCGATAATCAGGTTTTCACCTATTGTTAAAGCAGCTGCGGCAGTTGTAACTGAACTGCCAAAAAGGCTAAAATTTCCCAGAATAGTTTGTAATGCTGAAGGCATTGTCTTGATCCCGCTTCCGCTAAGAATTAAATTTGAATAGCCTGCCGTGCTCCCGTTGGGATTTAATACGTTCTGCGATGCGCCATTGTATTCCACCGTTGTGGTGCCTAAAACAATGGCGCTCCAACTTCCATTATTAGTGATAGAGCCAGCGATCCTAATCGTACAGCCATCTGTCATCGACAAGAGTTTACCACTATTTATAGTGAGGTTATAAAAATCAGTTATTCCGGAAATAGTAGCCGAACTGTTTGCAAAAATAATAGTACTGGTATCGGGATTAAACGTTCCTCCGCGATTAATCCATGCAGCTGTTCCTCCTATGGTGGCCTGTGCTGCAGCAACAGCATTCAGTATACTGCCACTTTCCATGGTTAGTGTGTTAACTTCTGTTAATAATGGTAAAACAGGATCAAAAGTCGTGGTTGCAGCATCAGGAATAATGATATTTTTGGTTATGGAGGGCCCAACATTAGGCGTCCAGTTCTGTACTGTTGTCCATGAAGTTGAAACTGATCCGTTCCAGATGAGTGTATTATTTGTACTGTATTCATCGAGTGTAATGTTCTTAACGCCATCAAAAGAACTTGAAAAAAAAGCAATATTTACATTCGATAAAGAAACCCAGTTATCATTAGTATCAAAAGCGGAGGCACCATATTCGATATTGGCGATTTTGGCCCACAACACAAGTCGTCCCTCGTTATTACCGTTTAATTCACTTTCCAGATAATGATAAGACACAGTTGCACTCGTTCCCACTGCACCGGTCTGAATCACTTCAATTTCCCGGTTGATGGCCCCTGCACGCCATGCAGGTGTACTTCCGATATTTACCTTTACACTCACCTCGCTGGGTAGTGTCCCAACATTGGCAAAATAGACTTTGGTAAACTTGCTTCCAAATGAATAATTGACCCCAAAAGCAATAGAAGTGCGTTTTATAATTCCAGTGGTATCCCCTATTCCATCATTTATGGCGTTAGGTCCCATATTTAGTGTCAAAGGGATTGTACCATTCCACATATCAAGCGTTCCTTTTGTTGCTGAAGGATTCGTACTTTGTAAATTTAGAATTCCATTGATCGAAAAATCGCCGGCAGAGGTTATCCCTCCTGCACCATTGATAGTAAAATTGTTAACAGCATTCGTAAAAAATCCTGCCGGCACTGTAATCGCAGCATTGTTTGTAAATATCAGGCCTGCATCTGTAGCAGAAACATCAATAGTACCGCTTGTGCGCAGGGGTGAATTGCCAGACAGCGTTACCGTATTAGAGCCAACCAAAAGCGTTCCCGATACTAATGACAAAGTACCTGCTACTGAAACTGAACCTGACAAATTAATACCTGTTGAACGGTTAAGAGTAAGGTTATTCAGCATTACAGCAGGCAGGCTTCCGATTCCATTGCCGCCAATACTAATGTTGCTGCTAAGACCTCCGGCCAGAGAACCTGATCCTGTCGAAATTGTTCCGTTAAGTGTCAGTGTATGTGCACCTATAATTAAGTTACCACTAGCAAGATTTAAAGGATGAAGAACTGTAATATTATCATTAAGCGTTACACCTTCAGGATTATTGACCGTAAAACCGTCCATAATATTAGAAAGCAAAGCACCCGAAGGAATATTTTGTGCCACAGTTCCTGCAAATGTAAGTATGGAACCTGCAGCCGTAGCGTCTATTTTCGCATTATTAGAAAAAATAAGACTGCCCTGCAGCGTAAGCTCATGACCATTCAGGAGCAGTTTATAAGTTCCCTGCGCGTTGGTAATATTCCTTAACGATCTGTTCTGATCCAAAACGCAGTCGTTAAAGGGAGAAGCAGCAAAAGAGATGTCCGATCCGTTTGGAGGAACAAGTCCTCCCTGCCAGTTGCTGCCAACTGAAAAATCAGTGCTGGTAGCGCCCGACCAGACATAAGCCGTAATTTCCAAAGCTCCCATTTTTGGTATTGTACTCCTTGCCAGACCTGTATAATCTACTGTAATCCCCGTTCCTGTTATGGCAGGCAGAGCCGCTGAAGTGTAATAATTAAGAGGAATGTTACTTCCTGCTACAGCAAAAAGAGGATTTATATTTAAACTTAAAGCATCTTGTTAGGCAGCTGCTTTCCATAAAGCCAAAGTACTTTTATCGGAAGATAAAAATCCTAAAAATGCATTTCCGTTAACCACATAATCATTATAGTCAATGGTTAATCCGCTGATTCCGGCAATACGGACAGCATAATGTTTTCCCGTCGCTCCACCTGTTCGGACATTCATCAGAATATTGTTCCTGTAATTACGTATAACCGTATTGTTTAAATTCCATAACGCGGCTGTTGAAGAAGTAGTTCCTGAACTTACGGCACCAGCCACATAAACCGTATTAAAGTAAATATTGTTGTTGTAGGTCGCATTATTACTGCTATTGTCATTGATTCCATAAATCTTATAGCCACCCGTAACCCCGGTACCAATATTTATAATATTATTATCTGTAGTGGTTACGCCATTACCCAAAAGTATCCCATCTATCTCTGAAAGAATATTCGAAGACGAAACAAAAAGATCATGAATAAAATTCCCCGTGACGGAGTTCGTACCTGAATTTGGTCCTGAATAATCAATACCAATAACAATGACTGCTGCAGTGGGATGCGTATTTCGAAGGTTGTATATGGTATTACCTGCCACTGATTGGCTGGTACCCGAGAGCACTACAGTTTGCTGTATGCCCCTAAGGGTGGAATTTGCAGAACTTGTTAAATCCCGTACCGTATTATTACGGATGCTATTTGACGCTCCTCCCGTACAGATTCCATCGACTTTGATAACAGAAGTACCATTGTAGGCACTAGTCAGATTTGCAATAGTATTTCCCGTAATAGTAACCAGATTTACGGCGGAATTCACATAGATTCCTCTTAGGTCCTGCTTAAATAAGGAGACCGTGGCGGGAGAACTTGTCTTAATACTGTTGGCTGTAGAAAGACTCCCAATAAGATTATTGTTGATATTGATAACAGAAGATGCTACACCACTAATCACAATTCCTTCAAAGCAATGCGAATATCCCGCATTTCCATTGGTAGTAATAGATCCGATAGTATTGTTCTCCATGGTAACTTCACCACTATTAAGATAACGTATACCATGTGTCGTAGAATAACCCGAGCCATTCACATTAACACTTGGAATACTGGTATAACCCGATCCTCCATTTGTAATAGTAAACCCCGTAACAATACCTCCGGAAATAGTGGCTGTTGCTGTTGCTGTCGTCGTGCTTCCCGAAGGGGTAAAAGTAATTAAAGGTGTTGCTGTAAAGCCGCTCCCCCCGCCTACAAGAGTCAGAGCAGTAACGATACCGCCTGAAATAGTCGCTGTCGCCGAAGCATTTGGAGTAGTAACCACAATAGAGTTCGTACCAGTTGCTGAACCAATCGTATTACCAAGAAGCGTGGCATTCCCGGCAGATAAATAAATTCCATCCCAGGGATTGGCATTGGTACTGCTGATTATAAAATTCTGGATTGTGTTGTTTTCAATTAAACTCGATGCTGCTGTATTTCCTGTAAAGTACACACCACAGAAAAAAGTTGCAAAACCCGAATTCATAGTCCACGGAGTTCCGGTACATAGCGGACCGCTCCCTCCGATAAAATTGCCAGTCACGGTATGAATACTTGCTGTAGAAATCCGGATTACACTGTAAATATTATTTCCGGTACAGACCAAAGAAGCCGTATCGTAGAAACTGTTACTCACAATCTTCCAATCGGTACTATTACCCGAAATGTTGATCCCGTTAGCACTGTTGCTATCATTGAAAAAATTATAAAGCGCATTAAAGCGAATGATATTGCCACTGTTCTCACGACCTGCCGTTCCATAGCTCAGAATGGCATTCATAGGACGGTTTATTCCTGCACAGGTCAAATTGCAATATTCAATTATATTATTGTCATTTCCGTTTCCAGATGCAGAAGATACAAAGTAAACGATACCAGTTGCAGCACTTAATCCGGATGCTTTAAGCGTAGTATATCTAACGGTATTATTTTCTGATGAGTTGATGAATCTTAATGTAGAAGCCGATATACCTGTACTGGTATTTATAAAAATAAGGTCGCTTGTAGTACCGGTGGCATTTACCCGCCCGTCTATAGTTACATTGTCGGCTCCATTAAGCGTTACTAAAGGATTGTCTATATTCCCACTAACAGAATAACCGCTGCCGGTAGCAAAAAGTAAGACTGAACTGTAGCTGGCCAAACCTGTACCGCTTCCATTTAAGGAGGCTGTAGCAGTCTCGTTTGTGCTGCTTATGACTGCAATGGTAATAAAACCTGTGACAATGCCTGAATTTATGGCATCAAACGCAGCTTTTAAAGTCGCGTAGTTTCCACCGGTGCCAACCGTTACGGATGATAAAGCAAGATTACTTTCTTTACAATCCATTTTTTCGGGTATCGCTTTCACTGAAAAAAAACTAAAAAGAAAAACAAATAAAAATACAGAAGTAGAAATAGGTAGCTTATCTTTCAAAAAGGTACTAATTGCTTTTCCTTTATTCAAAAGAAGCATTAGATTTTTCATGATAATTGGGGAGGGAATTTAAGCCTGGGTGCAAGTCTTATCTTTTAGATACCATATCTTACAAGAAAATACACAATATGCTTTTAACCAGTCAAATGTATCATTTTATCAATAGGTCTTACTACATTGTTTATAAGTTTATTCTTAAATCGTAAAATAAAACAGATAAGTAGATATTAATGTGGAATACAAAAAGCCCCTTACTAAAAAAATAAGGGGCTTTGCCTGCTTTTGTTTTTATACTATTTTAACGCCAGCCCAATTCCGGGGCAACATGTTTTAATATAGACGATAGTACATGTATATTGTATTCAACGCCTAATGTATTGGGTATGGTCAGCAAGAGTGTATCGGCTTCCTGAATCGCTTCATCCTGAGCCAGCTCAGCAATGAGTTTATCCGGCTCAGCAGCATAACTCTTTCCGAAAATGGCGCGTTTATCACTTTCAATATTACCAAAACTATCGGAGCCTTTGCCCTGATCGCCAAAGTAATACCGGTCCTGATCGTTGACCAGTGCAAAAATAGAACGGCTTACGGAAACCCGTGGTTCGCGCTGGTGTCCTGCTTTTTTCCAGGCTTCCTTGTATAACCGGATCTGTTCGGCCTGCTGGATATGGAAAGGTTTGCCATTTTCGTCATACTTCAGGGTCGAACTTTGCAGGTTCATTCCGTTTTCGGCCGCCCAGACAGCCGTAGCATTAGAAGCAGCGCCCCACCAGATCCTTTCCCTTAATCCTTCGGAATAGGGTTCCAGACGCAATAAGCCCGGCGGATTAGGAAACATAGGAAACGGATTCGGCTCTGCAAATCCCTCGCCATCCAGCCTTTTCAAAAATTCCAGGGCTTTTTTTCGTCCCATATCAGCATCGGTTTCACCCTCTGCAGGCTCATAACCAAAAGAGCGCCAGCCGTCCACGACCTGTTCCGGCGATCCTCTGCTGATTCCTAATTGTAAACGTCCTTCCGATATTAAGTCCGCAGCACCGGCATCTTCTACCATATATAGCGGATTCTCGTACCGCATGTCAATTACTCCGGTGCCAATTTCTATTTTACTCGTCTTAGCGCCGATGGCCGAAAGTAAAGGAAAAGGCGATGCCAGCTGCCGTGCAAAATGATGTACCCTGAAATACGCCCCATCCAGACCAATTTCCTCTGCAGCAACGGCCAGATCGATAGACTGAAGCAGTGTATCGCTTGCCGTACGGGCTTTATACGAAGGATGATCGGCCCAGTGTCCAAAAGATAAAAATCCTATATTCTTCATAGATCCTAATGTTATTATTTACAATTCCAAATATACGCATCATTATTGAGTGTGTTTACAACATTTGTTTAGAAAGTGTATTGGCCTACTAATCAAATTGATTGCTGGTGCCTGGAATTCCTGACCTTATCATAATATTTTTCGGAAGAAGAAAACCGATATAAAAGACAACAGTTCCAAGAGAATTATGTGCATTAAGAATACAGACGGGAAAGGTACTTTTAATGCTCCCAAAATAAAACGACGCCGGCAGGCCGATTAGGTTCTACCACTGCTTCAGATATTGATAATGACGGAAGTAAGAATATCAATTCTTCCCTAAAGTCGCCAATCTTTGTCGAATTACGAGTGTGATATCTCCCTTCGGTCGAAATGACACAAAACCGTGACCATATGCTATTTGCAGTACTCCTTCATTTTTTTATAGCCATAAACATCTTCAAATCCCAGTTTTTCAGCTTCTTTGAGATCAGAACATCCTTTTTCGATCTCGTTTAATTTAAATTCAGCCATTGCCCTGTTATAATACGATTCCCCATTTTTAGAATCGGATTGAACCGCTTTGCTTAAATCTTCAACAGCTCCCTTATAATCTTTCAGACTGAATTTTGCTGTAGCCCTGTTGTGATACGCATTTTTAAAATCTGGTTTTATTTTAATAATCCGGGTAAAATCTTCTACCGCCTCCGCCCATTCTAAAGCGTAAATTCTGTTGACTCCCCGCATGTTAAGCGCGTAAACATTATCAGGATCCATTTCGAGGTTTTTGCTAAAATCACTTATAGCTCCCTTATAGTCTTTCAGGTTCATTACGATAATTCCTCTTTCATAATACAGTTGCGCATTGTCGGGTTCCAGTTCGATACTTTTGTTATAATCCGTCAGGGCTCCCGTATAGTCTTTTAACCCAAATTTTAACGTGGCCCTGTTTTGATATGCTTTTTTATTGACAGGATCCAGTTCAATCGTTTTGTTATAATCTTCCAGAGCACCGCTGTAATCTTTAAAAATAACTTTTAAAGATCCCCTGTCACTGTAAGCTTCTGTTTTCGCGGGATTCAGTTTAATGGCTTTATCAAGATTCCATAAAGCCCCCTTAAAGTCCTTGAGGTAATACTTTGCAGATCCTATACTGTAGAACACTTCACTGTTGTCCGGATCTAATTTTAAAATTCTGTCATAATCTTCCAGTGCCCCTTCGTAGTCATTCAACTCAAATTTTATATCAGCCCGGTCCCTGTAAGCCGAAACGGTACCTGGTTCCAATTCAAGCACCTTACTAAAATCTTCGATTGCCTCTTTATCCTCTTTTAAAAAATGCTTTGTTATTCCTCTGTTGTGAACGGTTTGCGCATTATTAGGATCCATTTCAAGAGCTTTGTTAAAATCTTTAAGCGCTCCTTTGTAGTCTTCTGTATAATACCTGGCAATTCCCCTGTTATGGAGTGCTGCTGCAGAATTGGAATCTCCTGCAACAGCTTTATTTAAATCTTCAAGAGCACCTTTGTAGTCCCGCGCCAGAATTTTAGAAAATCCCCTGTCTGCATAAAATTTTGCTTTATTATTCTTTGGTTCCGGAGCATTTTTGAGGTCTTCTATCGCTATTCCGTCACTGCCCAAACAATTATTGCCCTGCCCTTTGCTGTAATACAACTGATATTGTTCTGTGAGCAGTTCTGTAACTTTGTTCAAATCTTCGATTCCGCCTTTACAATCCTGCAGATCCAGTTTTGCCATTCCACGGATGCGATAGGCTTCGGTGTCTTTGGCATTCGCTTCAATAACTTTACTTAAATCTAAAATGGCTTCCTTGTAATTTTTCAGGAAAAAGTGGGCAGATCCGCGCTTAAAATAAGTTTTCGGCTGTGCAGGATACAACTCTATAACTTTGCTGAAATCAGCAGTGGCTTCCTGAAATGCTTTTAACTTTAGTTTTAGCTCGCCTCTTTCCAGAAAAGCTTCCCCATAAGCAGGGTTCAGTTCAATGGCTTTGCTAAAATCTTCCACGGCTTCACTGTCCTGTTTCAATTCAAGCCTGGACAATCCTCTGCCGTAAAAAGCCTGACTATTTGAGGGCTCAAGGGCTATTGCTTTGGTAAAATCTGCTATAGCTCCTGCGTTATCGTTTAAGTTGTATTTGGCAGTCGCCCTGTTGAAATACGCCTGGCCTGAATCATTATCCAATTCAATAGCTTTGTCTAAGTCTTTTACGGCACCAGTGTAATCCTTCACAAAAGATCTGGAAATTCCTCTTGCAAAATAAGCTTCTTCAGCATCCGGATTCAGGGCAATAGCGCTGTTATAGGCTTCAATAGAACCGCTGTAGTCCTTCAGAAGAAACTTTGCCAGTCCTTTTTTATACGGAATACGGTATTCTTTGGGCTGTATTTCACCAGCCTTTTCAAAATCGTTAACAGCACCGTTATAATCTTCTGTGAGGTATTTAAGATCACCCCTGTTAAAATAGGCATAGTCGTGTTTCGGATTCAGTTCGATTGTTTTGCTGAAATCATCGATTGCATCTTTGTAGTTCTTCAACCGGATTCTCAGCACTCCTCTTTTGTAATAGGCGATGCTGTTGGACGAGTCTGCCACAATAGCAAGTGTGTAATCCAGAAATGCACCTTTATAATCCTTCAGGCTGTCTTTCAGTTTTCCGCTTTCAAAGTACTTTTTGGCAAGCATTGCGGTATAATTTTCAGGAGTTCCTTTTTGGTTTTTCACCGGACTAACTGATTTTCCCTTACTGTCCTTTTTCACAACCGGATTATTTTTTGCCGCTTTGGAACCGTTGCCTTCGGTATAACAGGCAATAAAAGCGGCATTAACCCTTTTCGTAATCGGGTCATCCGTACTGCCGGAAAAATCTGTATCTGCACCTTCACGAAAATAACCTGTAAGAAAGATTTTTCCAGTACCGCCTATCGTCAGTGCTCCGTGAATATCATTTTTCAATCCTCCGAGATTTTTGGCGTACAAGTAATTTCCTTTGTCATCGTATTTGGCTATAAAAAGATCTTTTTCTCCTTTACTGGACAGGCTCGCTGTTCCTGCACCCGGATCAAAATCTGCCATAGTGTTAAAAGTTCCTGAGATATAAATATTTCCTTTGGGATCAATAGCAAGGTCTTCCCCTTTGTCCAATAAACTGCCTCCGATATTCTTTGCGAAAATAAAATTTCCTTTTGGATCGTATTTTGCCAAAAACACATCTGCTGATCCGTTACTGGTCAATTGGGACTTCGGGTCAATCGAATCAAAGGCAACCGTATTAAAAAAATCACCGGTAATGTAACAATTTCCTGCAGGATCAACAGCAATGGCAGCACTATGATCAAAGGTATTGCTTCCCATATTTTTTGCAAAAACATAGTTTCCGGCACTATCGTATTTGGCCAGAAATATATCGGCAAATCCCACGCTTTTGAGTTTGGCTACGCCTGTTCCGGGATCAAAATCGCCAGTATCCCTGAATGATCCCGTAAGATAAACACTATCGTTATTGTCAACAGCAATACCCGAAGGACTGCAGGAAGCGCCTTCAGAAAGGATTACAGAAGAAAGAAAAGCCCCATTTGTATCATATTTAGCCAAAAATCCGTCACCGGGTCCTACGCTGGAAAGATTAAATACACTGCTTCCCGGATCAAAATCGGCTGTATATTCAAAGTTCCCTGTTAGATATATATTACCACTATTGTCGAATGCAAGGGAATTCCCGCTGTCGTTCCCCACTCCCCCAATATTCTTAGCGAAAACATAATTCCCGTTTTTATCATATTTCGCAAAGAAAATATCTTGTTCTGCAAAATTTTTATAGGTGGTCAGATTAGATATCCCTTCGCCCGGATCAAAATCAACAGTCCCTGCAAACCGGCCTGTCACGTACAAATTGCCCAGTTTATCCACTACAATAGCCGTACCGGCATCTGCGCCCCGCCCGCCCATCTTTCGGGCATAGGTATAATTTCCATTGCTGTCGTATTTCGCAATAAATATATCGTCCTGTCCGGCGCTGACCAGATTGGCAACACCAGATCCGGGATCAAAATCAGCAGTACCAAAAAAAGTACCGGTCAAATAAACGTTACCGGCGCCGTCAGTCTTTATACTGCTGGCAGTAAATCCTCCGTCTGAAGGTTGTCCCTGAGATTCGATGATTTTTCCCCATTGCAGTGAAAGGTTATTTTGTGCCTTCGCCGTGGAAGTGACGATTAAGAATAGTAATACTAAGACACGTATTTTTAAACGAAATGAAGTTCCTGAACTCATAAATAATCGGTAGTATTTAATTGGGTAACGCAACGGCTAACTTACAATTTTATTGAAAAGGAAAAGCAACTATTTTTCCTGTGAAGTCAAAACTACCAATACCAAATACTTATCAAAACAACAACTGCATTTTTCATTTAAATAAAAAAACAACGAATTAAGACTTTATATTTTACAAACATTCAATTATAAAATTCGGCCAAACATCGGAACTCCCATTGCAAAATTTATAACAGAATGATTTTCAAATTCCAGAACAAAAAATCCCCTTTCGTAATGAAAGGGGATTTTTATATGCCTTTTTGCACTAATCCGGTTATGTTCGCAAAAGAGTAAACCTCTTATTGTTTAGCTTTTCTTTCTTTTGAAGCTTTAGCTTTAGTACCCAGTTTAGTCGTATCTTCCTTGCTTTATGATGAAATATCATAAGCGGCACCATCTTTCGCACTTGGTCCGGGGCCGGTTCCTGTACCCGCAGTACTGGGTCCCGGGGCGGCAGGTGTTCCCGCTGCCGAAGTGCTTCCTGCACCCGTAACGCCTTCAGCTTCAGTTCCGGTGGCACCGGTTGAATTGGTACCGGCGGTATTGGCTCCCTTATTTACGTTGGTGGTATCTGTTGAAACTGTGTCTTCAGGAGTTTGTCTGGTATCAATTTCATCACTATAACCGTCTTTATTGTTTTTGCAGGAAAGTAAAAAGCCTGTTATTAGTACCAACAGGACAATTTTTAATTTGAATATCGTTTTCATAATAGTATCTTTTTGTTCGCTACTTCAAATTTAAAATTATGAACTGCTAAAATTTTATATAATTTCCGTTATATTTTACAAACCTTTTACTACAAATCTCATAACGGGTTATCTTTTAATCACTCAATAGCTAAAAAATCACGCAGGCTATTTTTCTTTCGTGAGCTGAAGTAATTTTATATAAGTGTCGAAAGTATCAATGTCTGTGGGATCATTCCCGGTCACCACCTCCATGACGTGCTCTTTGTGGCTGGCAATAACTTTTTTAGCACCTTCATCGTTGGCTAAAACCAGAAGCTCCGGAAAAAATTTTCGCGGAAATAAAACCGGCACTCCTCTATATTCCTCGTTTCTGGTCAGAATAATGGATTCCTTTTGCCTGAAATGAAGCTGCATAATTTTGTCCAGATGTATACTTTCAATAAAAGGCTGATCTGCCAGAAGAAACAGTACTGCTTCGATATCAGTATATTTTTCGTTTAGCTCTTTTGTTGCAAATGCTACAGAACTGCCCAGTCCCTGTTGCCAGTTTTCATTAATAAGCACCGTGATGCCTGACAAATCAACTTTTTCCCTAATTTGGTCGTTGTGTGCCCCAAGTACTAAAAAAAGTTTAGAGGCACCGGTTGAAAGAATACTTTTTATGGCATGGCCCAGTAAAGTCGAATCGTTCCAGGGCAATAGTTGTTTGGGCTGTCCCATTCTTTTGGAACTTCCGGCGGCTAACAGCACTATAGCAATTTGATTCATCGGGATTTGTTAATTTAAGAGTGGATCGTCCCTTTTTTGTACTTTAGGGACACAGGATCCTGACTGCGTGTTACTGAGAGTATTTCGGCAACTATACTAACGGCTATTTCCTGAGGAGTTTCGGCACCAATATTAATACCTGCCGGACCATAAACGACATCCAGCAAACTCTCGTTATAAGAATCGGTATATTCCAGAAACTCATTCAGCAATTGGTTTCTTCTCTTAACAGGCCCAAGAAGTCCCAGATAAGCGGGTTGCGTGTTTTTTAAGGCAAGAAGGAACATTAGGTCTGTGACATAGCTGTGCGTCATTAAAATAACGGCTGTTTGGGAATCAACAGGCAGCGAGCCGATTTCTTCGGGCAGTAAATGCCTGATTCTTGCTGCTCCCGGAAAATTGGCTTTTGTCCTGAAATCGTTAACCGGTGCAACCACCGTCACCTCCCAGCCGGTCAACGATGCCAAATTGCACAGCTGAACAGCATCATGCTCAGAACCTATAATCAGTAACTGAAAACGAGGCTTCAGTAATTGTGTAAAAGAAGAAAAAGTTTTAGTTATCGAAGCTTTGGAAAAACTAAAATCCATTGTTTTAAAATGAAAAACCGAACCCAGACCCGGCTGTGGCCCTGCTGTTTTGGTATAAAAAGATTCTATTTCTAAAGACTGTCTGTGCTCTAAAGCCGCTTCTAAAGCATCCCAAAGCGCAGTATCAGGTGAAAAAGGTTCGAGAAGTATATAAATGACGCCTTCACATCCCAGACGGTACCTTCCGTCGTAAATCATGATCTTTGCCAGATCCTCTAATAATACAGATTGGGACTCTTTAAGGATTTCTTTTTCGACACAACCACCGCTTACGGCTCCGGCCATAGTATCATTTTCAAATAGCAGCATGCGCACGCCGGGACGTCTGTACGAAGAGCCTTCAATAGCCACCACGGTTGCCATGACGCTTTTAATGCCTTTGGATTGATGTAACAGGTAGGCTTCTTTTAGCTTTAATAATTCGTGCATCATATCTTTAACTAGTGTCTGAAATCAATTTTCCTTCCGCACAATAAACGGAATTGAAATTTTGTATTTTTAATTTATAACTAAACGGCTCCGAGATTAAAAGGCAAAGTCCTGATTCGCTTTCCTGTCAAATCGAAAATAGCATTGGTGAGAGCAGGTGCAAAAGGCGGAAGTGCTGGTTCGCCTACCCCGCCGGCATCTTCTTCGTTGTCTATTATAAATACTTCGATGGGCGGAATTTCGTTGATACGCGGTAACGGATAATCATAAAAATTATGCTGTTCCACTACATTGTCTTTAAAGGTGATCTGGTGTGTTGTTGCGGCGCCCAGTCCCATTATTATGGATCCTTCGACCTGAGCTTCAATAATATCGGGGTTTACATACCAGCCACAGTCCATAACAGCCCAGACTTTATCAATTCTGACACCACCGTTCGGATTTTTGGAGACTTTGACCACCTGGCCAACCGTGGAGTTGAAACATTCTGTTATGGCAACACCATATCCTTCATTTTTTGCGCGGTTTTTCCAGCCGGACACCTCTTCCATTTTATCGATTACTTTTTGGCAGCGTTCTTCCTGCAGATGATCGCGACGGAAATCTAACGGATCTTTACCCGCTTCGTGTGCCATTTCATCAATAAAACTTTCATAGGCAAATCCGTTGGTAGAAGCATAAACCGATCGCCAGAAACTTGTGGGAATTGAGGTTTCAAAAAGTACATCGGCAATACTAAGGTTTTTAATACTGTTATAATACGGTTTTAAAAATCCTTCACTGGTACTTCCGTTGGCTTTCGTTTTTGATCCTCCGCGCCAGTGGTCGTTATTTTGCCCGGCCATTCTGAATTTCAGGGCTTCAATTTTTCCGTCTGCAATTGTTCCTTCACAGCGGTATGAGATTCCGGGACGAAACGGGCCTAAAGTAGCATCATCTTCCCTGGTCCAGATGACCTGAACGGGACCACCAATTTCTTTTGAAATGAAAACAGCCTCGTGCGGATAATCCATCATCGCTTTTCGTCCGAAACCACCGCCCAGAAAAGTCATGTTTACGATTACTTTATCTTTAGCGATGCCAAATTGTTTGCTTACGTAATCCTGAATCCATCCCGGGGCTTGTATCGGGCCCCAAATTTCGACAGAATCGCCTTTATGATGGGCAATACAGTTAACAGGTTCCATAGCCACATGCGACTGATAAGGCGTCTGATACACCACATCTACTTTTTTGGCTGTTCCCGATAGTATTTCATTCGGATTGCCTTGTGTTTTAAAAAGCATTCCTTCCTGGGTGCGCAATACATGCTGCTGGGTTTCAAATATTTCCGGGGTACTCCAGTGTTTAAAACCGCTGGTATCCCATTCTATTTTTAGTTCTTTTCGTCCCTGAAGTGCGGCCCAGGTCGAATCGGCTACGACGGCAATACCTTCACGCATGTATTCGTAATACCCCATTTTTACTTTAAAAACGCGCTTTACCCCCGGCACTTTTAAAGCACCGCTGGCATCAAAGCTTTTTACTTTTCCTAAAAAGCGGGGATCGCGTTCTACGGAAGCAAACAACATTCCGGGAATTCTTTTATCGAGTCCGAAAATTAATGCGCCGTTTGTTTTAAGCGGTGTATCAATTCGTTTCAGCGGTTTTCGAATGAGTTTATATTCGGATATTTTTTTTAGTTTTGGTTCTTTGGGAGCCGGAAGTTTTGAGGCAGCGGCGGCAAGTTCTCCATAATGTAATGTTTTTCCGGAGGGTTTATGAATGACATGTCCCGATGCGGCATAACAATCTGTTATTGGAACATTCCACTTTGCGGCCGCAGCTGCTATCAGCATTTCTCTGGCGGTGGCACTTAATTTCAGTAGATTTTTATAAGAAGAGCGGATTGTAGAGCTTCCTCCGGTTATCTGTCCGCCATATTTTTTTTCGTTTCCAATGGCAAAAATGACATTGATGTCCTTCATATCTACTTCCAGTTCTTCGGCCACAATTTGAGGTACCGACTGATAAGAGCCCTGTCCCATTTCCGCCCTGTGGTTCACGATGGTTACTTTCCCAGAGGGATTGATAATAATCCACGGGCATAATTCGATTTCTGATTCGCTCAGTTCTGAAGGCCTTACAAGCGTAGGCACTCCGTCTGCAGGGAAATAAAAACCAAGACAAAGTGCAGCACCTCCCAAACCGGTTAGTTTTAGAAAATTTCTTCTTGTAGTATCTATGTTGTTATTTTTAGTCATGAGCTGGGTATTAAAAGATAAGAAAAACTATTTTGCAGGAGCATAAGCACCGGTTTGCAGCCAGGTAATCCAGGCTTTTTTAAACTGGGCATGCGTTAAAGGCGGAACGGTCCTGCCCTTTCCCGGATTCCAGCCTGCTTTTACCAATCCGTCATCGGCATGGGCAATGAGTTTCTGCAGGTCTTTATGTCCGTTAAGCTCGGGATTTATCAGTTGTCTGGCCAGTTCATGAGCTGTTTTTCCTTCAAATACCATTTTCATATCGGCCGGCGGCAGATGCCATTCCGGATTTCCGGGTGGTGTGTGAAGTCCCGGACTGTTGGCGGGCTGATGGCAATTCGCACATTTCATGGCATAAATGCCTTTTCCGTCTTTTCCGCGTTTGGGCTGCATGGAGTGAAGCACACTAGTATCGCCCTGAAGCGGAATATCGCCTTTGGGGTGGCAATTAACGCAACGCGGACTCATGAGTACTTTGTAGACCTGTTTAAAAGCGGCAACAGAAGCTACACTGTCTTTTTTTACAGGGGTGAAAGTCAAATATTCTTTCTCAGCTGCCCGGTGCAGCGAAACGGTAAATGCCAGTCCAATAGTGGAGACTAGTAGTATGGCTGTTACTATAATTTTAGTTCTTGTCGACATAAGCTTTGTTTTCTTTTTCCGGATCAGATTTTACTTTTCTCCTGCAGTTGTGAAGCGAGTTGTATGGCTTTGCGAATTCGCGGATAGGTTCCGCACCTGCAAATATTGCCTGCCATGGCATCGTCTATGTCCTGGTCTGTAGGGTGTGGGTTTTCGCGAAGAAGCACAGCTGCCGACATGATTTGTCCGGAATGACAATATCCGCACTGTGGGACATCAATTTCCTGCCAGGCTTTTTGGGCCGGATGGTCATTATTTTGAGATAGTCCTTCTATCGTAACTATATTTTTGCCTTCGGCACGGCTCATTTTTGTGACGCATGAACGAACAGCCTCTCCGTCAAGATGTACCACGCAGGCACCACACTGGGCAACACCACAGCCAAATTTAGTTCCGGTAAGTCCTAATGTATCCCTTATGGCCCATAACAAAGGCATTTCTGGGCTTACATCCAGTTTTTCCGTTTTGCCGTTTACAGTTAATTGTATCATAGTAAAGTGAAATTTTAAAGTTGACAATTATTTCTGGCGTAATTACTTTTAAGATGTAATTTACAAAAAAAATCATAATACACTGAAAATTAAATACATCTATTCTATATTTAACAAATGCACTATTCTTATTGTATTCTATTCAAATACTTTTACTCCTCCATTTTCCTGAACAACATTTTCATTGATTCAGGATCAATGGCATTCATGTCAACCAGCTTCAATGACTTCACCATTTTAAGAGTGGTCGTTTTATATTTTTGAAAATGAGGCGTTTTTAAATGTAATTGATAGGAATCCTTATCCTGATACATCTCTATTATCCTTATTTGGGTGGAATCGTTTTTTTGAGACATCGGAAATATCGCCAGCACTCCCGGTTCTAACTTTACGGAAGCCGAAGATTCTTCTTTTAGGATTGCTTTATACTGCGACACATACTCGGGATAAATTTCGATTTCTGACAGGCGAACCATGATCTCTTTTTTTTGCCCCAGAATAGTGCCGGAACTAAAGAGCATAGTGGCCAGCAGGAACATACCTGCCATACGGAAGGATGGTCTTTGCATTTGAAGTTTTACTATAGCTTTCATCTGGTATTTTATACGTGTTGTTATTTGCTTATACTTTAAAAATATAAAGCAATTTGATACAAGTTAGTATTTTTTTTACTTTGAAAGCAGCCGTAATGCTGATTATTTATCATCATTTCAAAAAAAGAATGGCTAAAAATCAGAGGATAAGGACAGACTGCACATGATCAGGAAAATGTTGTCTGAAAATTCATAACGATTTTTGCGTATTTTGTCACTATTACAGTATGATTTATATTATTTTTTTATAACAGTGAAAAAAATAAAAGAATTTATATTTGGAGTATTAGTATTTATCATTTTAACTTCTACTTTTGTGCGGTAATTTAAAAAAACAAATATGAAAGATTTAGTAGCGAAAATTAACGCTGAAATTGAAGTTTTTAAAACAGAATCTGAATCATTATCAGAAAAAGGAGTTAAAGCTGCAGGAGCCAGAGCTCGTAAATCATCTTTAGAAATTGAAAAACTTTTAAAAGAGTTTAGAAAAGTTTCTATCGAAGAATCTAAAAAGTAATCCACTTTACTTGAGTCCTTCAGATTTTCTGAAGGACTTTTTTATTTATATCCCACTATTTAATGCGGCGGCTGTGACTCCGGGTCCGCTACTGGTAGCCTTATAGCTTTTATCCCTGTTAACTATCTTATTATGCAAAAAAAATTACACTTTAAAATCATAACTTTTATTACAGTATTGCTGACGTCTTCTTCTGCTGCAGCGCAATGCTTTCAGGGAATCAGTGCCGGATACAATCACAGCATTGCTTTAAAGGCAGATCACACGATCTGGGCTTGGGGAAGCAATACTTCGGGCAATTTAGGCGATCAGACCAAAATCGAGAAAAGGTTGCCTGTACAAGTGGGCACTGCCACGGACTGGAGCAGCATTACTTCCGGGTGGTACAATACACTTGCCATAAAAACAGACGGCACACTTTGGGCCTGGGGTGAAAATTACCTGGGTCAGTTAGGAGACGGAACAAATATTTCTAAAAATACCCCAACCCAGGTTACAACCGCCGCTAACTGGTCTAAAGTTAGTACCTATTACAGATTTACACTCGCATTAAAAACAGACGGAACGCTTTGGGCCTGGGGACATAATTATGAAGGACAGCTGGGAAATGGATCCCGTGATGATGAAAAGGTACCTACCCGTGTAGGTTCTGCTAATGACTGGCTTAAAATTAGTGCCGGTTATGAGTCTTCTTTTGCCATAAAAACAGATGGGACACTCTGGGCCTGGGGAAATAATTCGTATGGGCAATTGGGGGATAAAACCAATACATTCAAAAAAATACCAACAAAAATAGGCCTTGATACCGACTGGAATGTGGTTGAAGCGGGCAACTATCATACCCTTGCCATAAAAACAGACGGAGCATTATGGGCCTGGGGTTTTAATACAAATGGACAATTAGGTAACGGAAGCACTAGCCAGGGGACCAACAGGCCTGTGCAAATAGGTACTGCGAAGGACTGGAGCAAACTTAGTGCGGGCTGGTCACACAGCCTTGGTATAAAAGCCGACGGTACACTCTGGGCCTGGGGGCGAAATGCCAATGGTCAGTTAGGCGACGGAACAAACAGCGACAAAAGTAGTCCGGTGCAAATCGGTACCGCAAGTGACTGGACAGAAATTAATGCCGGCAGTTATTATAGTACCGCCAGAAAAGCAGACGGAACATTGTGGGCCTGGGGTCTTAATACAAATGGACAACTGGGTGACGGTACGGCTGTCAGTAAAAATGTTCCTACAGCGGTTGATTGCCCTCCTACACTATCAATTCCGACGTACCCTGGTAAAATCGACAGCACTATTACCTTATACCCAAACCCTGCTTCTAATGTGGTAACAATTGACTCTGCTTATTCGATTTTACAAATTACAGTATCTGACGCTAATGGCAAATTAATTAAAACAGAATCAGAAAACGGTACGAAGGTCACTCTTAAAGTCGAAGAACTTCCTGCAGGGGTTTATTTCTTAAAAATCAGCACGGAATTTGGTTCCGGTACACAGAAAATCATTAAAGAATAATTTTATCATAATCTGTAAAAATAAAATTGCCGGTTTCTTAGAAGTATCGCAAAAACAGTAATGATTCATTCTTTTTAAAACAATGAATCATTATTTGTATCTAGTCATTTTATTAGCTCTTTAGCCTTTGCTGCTCTTACTGCCTCTCAGAGCATACTCTTTCTTATTCTGCTTAACGAAGACTGTGTAATTCCCAAATAGGAAGCAATATAGGAAAGCGGAATTCTGTTGGCCTGAGACGGATAAGTAGTTAAAAATTTCTGGTACCGTTCCCTCGCACCCTCTGTCATCATCGGACTGATTCTGTTGACTTTATCTGCTAATGCTTTCGATGTAATCTTGGCGATAATTTTGTCCCATTCAATTATGGTCGCCGACAATTCTTTCATGGCACTTTTAGAGAATACCAGATATTTACAATCGGTCACTGCCTGAACATACTCGGTTGACGGGATTTCCTGATTGTAACTATTTATGTCAGCCAGAAAATTATTTTCATCCACAAAATATTTGGTTACTTCATCTCCCTTGTGATTGTAATAACAGATTCGCATAATGCCCTCTGTCAGGAAAATAACTTCATTCGGTATCTTACCTGCTTCATGATAATAGGCTTCTTTTTTGGTTTCCCTGAAAACAACTTTGCTTTTAATTAGTTCGATTTGCTGTTTGTTCAGGTTCCCATAGTGCAATAAATAGTTAATTAAGGTTTCCATAAGTATTACTTCATTTGACTCATCACTAATTTATCAAATAATTGATCTGATAAGAGTTTTCTAATAAATAAAAAAACTTTTGCGTTGCTTGCAATATAACGTGTTTTTGGGGATTTTGATTCAATTCCCTTTGCAATTAACTTTGCTATTTCTACAGCCTCAATGGCTTTATCTTTTTGGGCGGCATACGATTTTATGACTGCATTCGCTAAATCTTTATAGGCAGTTTTTCCGGAAACGCGCATTAAATCAGCACTTCCGCTTTCTATCATTTCAGATTTTGTACTTCCCGGTTCAATAACGATTACATCAATGCCAAACTGTTTTACTTCGTTACGCAGGCAGTCACTTAGTCCCTCGATGGCAAACTTACTGGCATGGTACCAGCTGCCCATGGGCAGTCCGACTTTCCCTCCTATGGAAGAAATATTTACAATTTTTCCAAATTTATTTTTTCGCATTTCAGGCAATACCAATTGTATCAGACGGGAAGCGCCAAACAGGTTTATTTCCAGCTGATTTTTTGCTTCTGCCATTGATACATCTTCTAAGGCACCATAAGATCCCAGGCCGGCACTATTGATTAAAATGTCAATTCGGCCCTCCTGATTCAGAATTGTAGTGACACATGCCACCATACTATTCTCCTCGCTGACATCCAAAGCAATTGGCTGCACACCGTACGCTTTTAAATCATGCATTTTTTCTACCCTGCGTGCTGCACCATATACTTTATACCCTTTTTGTGCTAAGTAAATTGCTGTCGCCCTGCCTATTCCTGCCGAAGCTCCTGTTACCAAAACTGTCTTTATCATTTTCTGATACTTTAAAATTAATAATGTAAAAGTATCAGAAGAAAAAACGATTGCATTTGCCATTTGTCAAATGCAATCGTTTTTATTTTTAGTAATGCGTATTCTCCATAGGACGTATTTATGTAAAAATCAATCCTTTTAGTCATTCAATTTATGTTTCAGATCTTGCTGTTCGTAATGATTTATGATACAATCTCAGGGTGATGCGGATAACGTCTAAAATGCTATTTACATTCAATACGCTGTAAATTTTATTTTTAAATCATAAGTCTATTCTTACTATTATGTAAAGGGACGCAAAATATTAAACACATAAAACACTATAAGTCAATAAACTAAAGACAATAGCTGCTTTTTTGAATACGGTGTAAATCTTTAAAAAACAAGTATTTATACCTGCCTTCAAAAATAAGAATATTCATACCCTTGTATAACAACTTTTCAATAGTGGAGCCAGAACCCACTTCTAAAAAACGAGGCGGATTCCGAAAAGCCTTATGAGTAGGAAAAACAAAATAAACGAATCAATTATGGCAACTTATCCTTATTCTCAGGATGCACTGTTAGTAAACAGCATCAAAGCAACAACTGTAGTTTCTATTGTATCAGGAATGCAAGTATCCGTTACTACTTTTACTTCACCAGCAGGAAATTTGGGATCAATCACCCTTTCACCTGTACAGCCAACTGCTACCAATGTAGAATTTAAAGCAGGATCACAAAAACTACAAATCGACATTATCAGTTTTAGAGCGCAATTCGGACTTGACAGTGGTCAGGTTACCGCCAGCGGACGTGCAACAGATCAGGACGGAAATAACGAAACTGCTTTTGCAAAACAAATTGCTGCCTGGTCGTAATTAAAATATCAGGGTAATTTCCTGGGGTAAACTATTTTAGAAAGTCAAAAAATAGCCTCTATCGATCTGATTTATTAGACTATTATTCGATCAAAAATGATGTTAAGTGCAATATCATTACTTTCTGATACAACATTAGCCCAGGAAAATTCCTCTCCAATACTTTTAAAATTATGGCCACATATCCTTATTCACAAGATGCAATGTTAGTCAATAGCATTAAGGCAACTACTGTAGTTTCTGTTGTAGACGGAATGGAAGTATCCGTTACTACTTTTACCTCAGCACCGGGAATCCTGGCATCAACAACGCTTTCGCCGACAGAACCCGCAACACTATCAGCAGGGACTTTAGGATCGGTTACCCTTTCACCTGTACAGTCAAAAGCCGTGAATGTAAAATTTAAGGTAGGGAAACAAAAAATAAAAATAGAGCTTATCACCTTCCGGGCGCAGTTCGGACTTGATACCGGTCAGGTTATTTGTGAAGGAAAGGCAACTGATCCGGACGGTAAAAACGAAACTGTCTTTGCAAAACAAATTGCTGCCTGGTCTTAATCAAAATATCAGAATAATTTCACGGGCATATTATATTTATGAAGCCAACAACAACATATACCAGTCGCATTTACAATAGCAATGTCCTTTTAAAAGCGATATTTATTGGTATGTTACTACTATTTTCCATAACAGGAAGAGCCCAGGATACTATTGCCATACCGTTCGAGAAAATAACCCCTCCCCTTGTTGAAAGAGGAACAACCGGAGAACGTTATTTTGGTGATTTACTAATTCAGTATACCATCGATACCACTGGTAAGATTGTCGTATGTGTCCTTTATTTATCTACCGTTTTGGTGGGTGTGGAATCTTTAACCGCTACCAATCCGGTGTATCAGTTTGATCTGAAATCCGGTGAAAGTACAGCCAGTGGAAGCCTGAGTATTTTTCTGAATTTTTCACCACTCGTCTCTACACTCAAAGCAGATCTAACCTATACTGTTAAGGAAAACAACACGAGCTTCCCTTATAAGGGCGATTTAGTGGGGTGGTATATTTATTAGGTTTTTAGATTTTAGAATATAGATTATAGATTATAGAATATAGATTATAGATTATAGAATATAGATTATAGAATATAGATTATAGAATATAGATTATAGAATATAGATTATAGAATATAGATTTTGTCTTTTCTTTTTGTTAACCTTACCGAGCATTTATGGCAACCTTACAATTCACAAATACTTCGTCAGGCAACAGTTCGTTGTATCTGGCTGAAAAAGATAATAACTGGTGTGCCTATCTGCTGGCAAGTGGAGTTACGGGACCAGTAAGCGGTTCAATAGGTTTAGATGAACTGTCCGGTTACAACGGTTATATTTTATTTTCATTAAAGGCGCCCACCATTGACATCAATACATTTGTAAGCAATGTCTATACCTTTCTTGGTCCTTTACAGACCTATCAGTCGGCATCACTAGTCTGGTTTGAAAACCCTGACACTGTGCTGACCACAGACAATACACCCCAGCTAATTCTAACAGGAGGAGCCGATGGCGTCTATTCTGTTCTAAGCGGCTTTAATTATAATTTCGGCAATAACTTTGCTACACTGTTTATAAGCAACAACAATGTTACCCTGACTCTGGATACCACTAACAACAGTATGAGCATATCCGGTCAGCAGGGATCGGTCAACTATACTTTCAGGCCGAATAATCTTGGATCTTCCAACCAGATTATGAGCAGTATTGAAATACCACTTACCGGAATTGGACAAGGACACATCAGATTTGTTTTGGGTTTTGATGCCGCGGCTGATTTTATCGGGTTTAATGTAAGCAACCAATACAGTTTTAACAACAATGCCGATAACGGCACATTAACGCGGGTGAGTTATTCACTTATAGAAGCAGGAAATTTAAATGATTTAATAACCATGCAAAGTAGTATCTACCCTTGTGATTTATTAAACAAGGCCGGTACAAACACCTATTTTGCCTACCTGGGACAAACGTACAATACCTTTAGCCAGGAAAGCAGAATTTCAACACTGCAGACCTATTACCTGACTAATTTCGGTTATCCCTTAATTTTGGTTCCTTACACCAATTTTACAAACTATGAAAGCTCCCTCAACTATCCGACACCAAACAGTTCATTGCTGGTCTTTAGTGAGCAGACTCCGGACGATCCGAATGCTATTTGGTATATGGTTCCGCAAGGAGCTTCATCCCTGACGCTTGACATCTCCTATCAGAAAAATACAGACTCTAACAATCAGGTGCAACTGATGTGCGGACTCGGTTCAACAGAAACCATTAGCTTTACCCCTCAGTTTATTGATAAAAATAATGTAATTACCGGTACGGGTGACTGGCTTTGTTACGAAAGCAGCCAGAATGCGTTCGCACCGCAGTTTCCTATTCAGTCTACGCAAAATATAGTGGGCAGCAATACTACTCAGGAATGGCTGGCAAACAGTTACATAACGGCATGGAACGGCGTAGTACTGGCCAATACCGAAGGCACTCCGGTAGTCTATCATGCACAGCCTCAGGGATCACCATTATTCTCACCGGACAAAGATCCTGACTCTCCTTTATTCAGTCACCTTACAACGGGATCGGGCGTATTATCGGCTGCTACGGAAACCATTTATTTTCCTTTGGTTCCTTATGGCTCAGTAACCGCGACACCTTCAGGCAAAGTTGATTTTTCACTATTTGAAAAACAAATCCTAAACCCGACCAGAAAAGCCATAATTGCCAATGTCATGCAGACGCAAAGTATTCCGGCAACAACAAGCCGATTACTCAGCAGCAGAGCCACCGACAGTGGCATATCTTCTACAAGCCCGCAGGGATTTTATATTAACGTAAATCCTGCAGACGGAAAATGGAATACCTTACAGCTGGCCAGTAACCAGTTTCTGACAGCAGACGGTACGCTTTCAAAAGTATTTAATTTACAATTTACCCCACCGGGCGCTGTGCTTCAGACTGCCTTGCAGTCCAATCAGTTGTTTCTGGTCATTTCTTATAACGAAAAACTGAGTGACGGTACGTACGTGCTGGATAATTTCAGCAATGAGATGGAGATTACAGAATGGCCTTTTATATTGAATGTTCCGAAAGAACCTACCAATGGTAAGTATAAAAACGTCGTTATCTTTAAATTCTGTACCGGAAAACTAACAGACAAAGTACAAAACATTCAGGGATGGAATTCACCGGACACTTTTAACGACACGAGCAGTAACGGACTGCCGAACCTGAGTATGTGGTTACAGCAATACATACAAAACGGGATGGATAAATATACCGTACAGCACGATAATGATTATCTTAATTTTTACAATATTGCTACCAATCCCAACTGGCAGGGAGTCATCTCGCTGGGTGTTGACATCAGTGTACAGGATTTTCCTAAAGAATTACAGGGATTGCTGGCCGGTATCGATCTGGACAGTTTCTATGCCCATCATTTCGGTATTGACATCAGTATCGTAAACAATGACAAAGGTGTGATATCGATGCAGCCCAGCAGTTCGATGTTTGCCCTCATCGATTATCAGGATCCGACATTTGAAGGAATGGGTTCAGATCCTGCGGTCTATAAAGACAAAGCCCCAATCAATGGTACCGTGGATTATGATTTTGTAGTCCTTCAGTTAAAAATTGTATTCACAAACAGTAAAATATACAACTACAACAGTTATCTGGCCTTAACGGTCAATAAGCTTTTTGGAGAACAAGTAGATGCCACTAACCGCGCAAACCTAATCATCCTTACCGGAACGTATGAAAACAGCAACGGTGTGCCCTCCTACACCTTTACCAATACATCCGACAATGTGCTGAATTTGGTAAATAATACTATCATTAAAGATATTGAAATCATAAAGTCATCATTTGTAACGGTGGTTCCTCAAAATGATCTGACAAGCGATACCGTAAATGCCAAATTTTCTTTTTGGGGGTTTATCAATTATAATGATCTTGAAGGTTTTGATTTGTTCTCCTTTGGAACGGAGCCCGAAAGTATCACCAATAATTTCCGTGGCTTGTCCTATTCCACTATGTACGTAAATCTAAGTTTTCAATTAGAAACCCCCACTACAAAAACGTTTGTGTTTGACATTAGTCAGATGTCCTTTGATGTGGGACAGAGTACACCGAGAAAAGACAGTTTGTATTCGCATTTTCCTTTGCAGCTGTCTGGGATTGCTGCCGGGGACAGTACGAATACCCCGACTTCTCAGGGCTACTTAAATGTGGCAATACCTTCTTTACAACAACAGCAAAGTGTAAGCGGCCAGTGGTATGCCCTGGTATTTAATCTGAATATGGGAACTCTCGGATCACTGGCAAGTTCGGCGGGGTTCACCTCAACCTTTATGATGGCCTGGTGTGTGGGTGCAAAAGGCGCCTGGGCAGGCGTAAAATTGCCCGGTGTAAATCCGCAGGCACCCTCTTTTAGTTTACAGGGCGTCTTGAAATTAAATATTGGTTCAATCATGATTCAAAAAGCAACGGATACAACCGGCACCGCCTATTTGATGAAAATTAACAATATTGCTTTAGAAGTATTCAGTTTATCCTTTCCACCGGGAGGAAATATATGTTTTATGCTATTTGGTAACCCAGCCACCAATGCAAAACCCGAGAGTTTAGGCTGGTATGGATCATATGTAAAAAACTAAAATTATGCCATTTAATTCACTTATACCAAAACTACTCACCGAAGCAAATCACGTTAACGGGGAAGCATTTGATCAAAATATGGCTGCTTTACAGTTATTCGTAAAAGATCCCAATGCGGAGAATCAACTGCGGTTTATAATTTTTTCAAGTGGAGGCCTGGGACATCAATCTACAGCAGCAAATATTATATACAGAATGGTTTCACTCGGATTGAAAGGAACATTTGAAATTATTTATTTTTCAAATGACATCGCAAAAATTGCAATACTTTTTCCTCAATTCGACCCGAAAGACCCATTTAAACCGGTCATCATAGGAGACGCAACATTTATATTTATTGATGAAGAGACATTCATAGCATCAGAACAGCCAATTTTTAAGATAGGCCTTACAGGAGGAGTAGATGGTCTTCAAGAGAATATAGCAAAATACTTCTATGTTGAATATTTATTAGTATTACAGCCTTATCAGTGGAAACTGGCCCCAAGTGTAATACAAAGGGCAAATGAAATCCCATTAAATAAACCCATTGATACTTTTAAACCCTTGGAAGCATTATCTTTTGCCAAAAGAGGATATTACATAGCCGATCCGGTAATGGATGCTGCAAATATCAACTATTTTAAAACATCTGTTTATGCAGATAAATATCCTGTTTATGACCTTATCACAACATCATTGCTAGCTCAAAAAACAAATATGATGCCTGTATATGGTTTAAATTTATTTGATAACACGTCAATTCTTGCGGCTACAGTACTTTTTAATTTAGCAACAGGGATAACCATTGCCCAAAATAAAACCAATGAAGTAGGCGAAAAAGTTAAAGGGACTATTATGGTCATTATTTCAAAATTGGAGGATGAAGTTTATACTGATTTTGAAGGCCTGATTCAGGGCACAAACCCTGAACTGGAAAATAATCCTCTTAAAGAGTGGATTGCTAAAAATAATTTATCATCCAGAATCAGTACATACAAATACAATGATGCCGGTTTACCGGATGCTATCAGAGCTTTAGAAGATCAGCCCAACAATACTTTAGTCATCAATATGGGGGACTTACCGCTATATGCATTCAATTATCTTTATCTCATTGCTGATATGCCACCTGTTTTTGAAGGAGCAGCCACAAATAGTCTTCTATTAAATTTTGGTAAAGATTATTTTGCCTTAACCAGTCACCTTAATAAAAATTTTACCTTATACCCTACACTTCCGCTAAATGCCGAAGCAGCTGCCAGTGAGCCTAATGCTATGAAAGAAGTAAGTCTTATTATCGGGTCAACTCTCCTCGAATGGCAAAGAGATCTTAATGATGGTAGTTATGATGTGCCGGCAGACCTATTGTCCCTGGCTATACTTATAGCGTTTGAGCCTGAAAACACAACTCCACAGGTATATTTCCGATCATTGCGTACATTCTTCCACAATCAACAAGAAGACAAAATGCTTATGGGCGTGTTTTTTCTGTTGCAGTATTTAAATCATTATAAAAAATAAACATGGTACAAGATACACTTACATTAAAAAGCCTTTATCAATCCATTCAAACACAAATAACGAATGGAAACGGTACTTTTAACCTTGTGCCTGACGTATTAAGCACAGATAAAATAGGCAGTTTTTATACTGGTATTATAGACGGGACTAACTTTACCATAACTCAGGCAGTAGTAGTACCAGCTGAGTGGAACGATACCCTTATTGAGTTTACCCTTACCGGAAACAGTGACTCCATGGACGGCATTACTATGCAGACCACTTTTGTTTTCAGTGATTCAGACGTAGGAATCTCTTCTGATCTGACGGCTACTCAGAATAGTGGTAAATGGGAAATTCCCGGAATAAACTGGTTTTCATTTTCAAATCCATTTATAGGAGTTCTGGTTTACGACAGCAGTACCACTGTTGTTGGTTCTATTGGAGGCACAATCAATACAGGAGTTAGCCTTACGGTACAAATGAGTTACCCTGTTGTGGACAACACATGGCTTTTTCAGGGAAGTTTTAATGCCCCACTGCCTAATATATCAAATTTTTTCCAGCTCGTAGGCGGTGTAAATCTAACCGCGGCACTACCACAGCCCTTTAGTACTTTAACCGATTTGGGACTGCAGGAAATCGATATCATGTACGACAGTGTAGGACATGAAGTCAATTATATCGCAGTTGCTATTGGCACAGATCCGGCATATGTCTGGCAGATCCTACCCAAAATGAGCGTCACCAATATTGGTATAACTGCTATGATTCAAAATCCGGGTAATGCAGCAACAATTTCTACTTCTTTTATTATTACAGGAAGTTTTACTATTGGACAGCCAGGATCCAATTTATTAACTTTAAACGCAACAGTACCTGATTTTAAAGCGCAGGTGAGCCTGGATTCAGGCACTATTCAATTGGGGGATTTGTTAAGTATGTTCTGGTCGGCAGCTTCGCCTGATTTAAATTCGGAAATCACCACATTGAATGTTATGATTGCCCCAACATCAAAAGATTATTCCGTCAACTGTGATATTGTCTCAAACTGGACCTTTTTTAGCATAACAAATCCGGACCTGAGTCTCATTATGACGGGCTTAACATTAGAAATTAACAGCCAGCAGGGGGCAACTACCGGAAAAATAGCAGGAACTTTTCATATTGGACCTTCTACACCCGATTCCGGAGTTGATTTGAATATATATGCAGGCTATGATGCAGAAGCCTGGACCTTTGGTGCCACTACCGGCAAAGATCAGGTGATTTCATTAGGCGATATTGCCGTTACGTTTTTGCAGGCTTTTGGTATGGGTTACGATACTATACCGGGCTGGGTAAAAGACAATTTACCAAGCATAAAAAATATAAGTTTTACTGATATTTTACCTGATGACAAAGCAAAATCATCGACCTACAAAGTGAAAGGCGATGTGGCGTGGCATTTGGAATACAGTTCTTTTAATTTAGACCTGAGTGCCAATGTAGATATTGTATACACGGAGGGCAAAACTTCCGGAACCATTACCGGTACAGCCGATGCCTCTAAAATGCTTGGGCTGACGTTTATTGTTGGCTATAAATTTGGTACACCCGATACCGAAGTGTATTTAAAAATACCCGAATTTGCAAGTACCATTACCTACACCAGCGGTGCTAAAAATGATATCATCGATATTAAATTTGATAAAATTTCACTCGGAGAAATCGTCAGCACACTGGTAGGAACCTTCAGTCCCGGTTTTAGCCTCCCTGCTCCATGGAATTTATTAAACAGTATCGATCTGTCCGGTTTCGAATTTACCTACACCCGCTACAAAGATTCCGCACAAAGCAGCATTGTAGCCAGCATTCCTGTAAATGTAGATTTAGGCTTCATTAATATAAAAGCGCTCAAAATTACCAAAGACGATTCGATTGCAGGCAGCGGTGTTTATATCTTTATTGACGGTACGTTCTTAGGGCTTCCTATCGAAAATGACTCTCCCTTACAAAAAGACGGTAAAGGAAGTGATGCTACAAAAATGCCCGCTGTACCGGGAATGGGCAGCGAGTTTTTTGACCTGAAATTACTGGCAATGGGACAGCATGTCAGCATGTATGATGTTCCGGCGCTGGATTCAGTAGATGCCGCAATTACGGCGTTAGAGACTGCCTTTACCAGTTCATCAGATGACAGTTCAACTGCGATACCGGTACCGGCAATTTCCGAAAGCACCAAACCGGGTACTCTGGTATTTGACCAGAACAGCAACTGGCTGATAGGGACAGATTTTACAGTGGCCAAGTTCTATCGCATCGCAGCCGTATTCAACGACCCTAACATGTACGGTTTGCTGATTGGAGTCAGCCCCGATGCAGGTGCTTTTAAAAACCTGCAATTTGAAATTCTTTATAAAAAAATAAACGATGCTATCGGAATGTATCAGATTGACCTTCAATTGCCGGACCAGTTCCGACACCTTGAATTTGGAGCCGTTTCTGTTACGCTTCCGCTTATTGGCGTAAAAGTATATACCAATGGTAATTTTTACCTTGACTTTGGCTTTCCTGCCAGCATTACCGATTTCTCGCGTTCGTTCTCTGTACAGGTATTCCCTTTTCTGGGGTTTGGCGGATTCTATTTCGGCTACCTCAGCGGCGCAACTTCAAGTAATGTACCGACTACAACCTGCGGCGTTTTTAACCCCGTTATTGAATTTGGTTTAGGGCTTTCGTTAGGGGTTGGAAAAACCGTTGATGAAGGGATCTTAAAAGCAGGGCTTTCTTTAACCGCAGTGGGTATTTTTCAGGGTGTACTGGGCTTTTTCAGTGCCAATACCTCTTTAGATACCCATGATGAAACGTATTATAAAATTACAGGGACTTTTGGTCTGACCGGGCATATTTATGGTGAAATTAATTTTGCCATTATATCGGCGAGACTCGACATTATGGCTTATGCCTATATCACCATGGTTATTGAAAGTTACAAACCGATCCCGATTACCTTCGAAGCCGGTGTTTCCGTCAAACTGACTGTTAAAATTAATCTGGGATTATTCTCCATTAAAGTATCCTTACACTTTAGTGCCACCGTTAGTGCCTCGTTTATCATCGGCAGTGACACATCGGCACTGGCACCATGGAATTATTGTCCTGTAAAAGGATTAGGAGCTGCGGCACCATTCGAACTGGCCGACAGAAATGCCAGACTGCTGAAACTGGCAGCAGCGCCAATATACCTGAAATGGCAGCCGATTCAGCCCGCTGTAAAAGTGCCTCTTGACCTGTTGTTTTTCCCTCAACTTACGGTATCCGGAGAAACAGGAGCTGCCGGGCCGCAATATGCGTCGATGCTGTATATTAACACAGACGCAGACGACAATAGTCTTTCTGCCCTGACCGAAGGCGTACTCTACTGGGCTATTAATGCCCTTATTGGAAATACAAATGAAAATACAGGTCTGGACTGGCTGAAAGCACAAACTATAACGGCAGATCAGATTGATACCCTTCTTTGTTATTTTAATACAAGACCCAACCATGTTGCGCCATTCAATTATATAAATGCGGCACACGATGATATACAGACTTTTTTCAGCACCTATTTCGAGCTGAACATCCGCGCTGTTGATGCCACCCAAAGCGGGACGATGGATGCAGCCGTTTTCCCCGTCGTACCTGAGCTGATCCTGAATACCGATCTGAACGGCACTGCCGGTACAGCGGTGAACTTTGCTACGCAAAACATGACCGGTACCCAAAATTATATCAGCGATATAACGGTGCTCCTTGCTTCTTCGGGTGTGGATTACCAGTCTGGTATTACGGCAGAATATTATGATTCTTCCGATTGCAGCAATGTATCGGATCCTACTTATGAAGAACAGCATAATCTGTCCTTCCCGACCTTTATGTTTACGGATTTTATCGCTTTGCTTGCCAAACAGGCCTTGCAGGCAGCGTCTGATTACCTGAACCAACAGGAAACATTTTCAGCAAAAGTTAGTGATGTGGTAACCACTGCCGTAGCAGACAGTGTGCAGGGAATTGGAGGTATGGCATCCCGTTTTATGCTTCACGGTCTGAGATTGCCTCAGCCGCCTGATGCTTCCAAAGGAATAACGCAGCCGTTATATGTACTGACAGGTCAGCAGATTGCTATTCCTTCCACCTTAAAAGCAGGTGACAAATATTCGGTACTCCTGCAAAATCCAAATGTGTCCTGGATTAATATGATTTCAGGTACTGATAACACCCTCACCATAACTATTGATGATAGCGAGATTCAGCACATACATGATGTGGCAGCGATTACGTTGTCGCCAACCCTTTCGTACGGGCCAAGTGCGCTGATCAACTATAATGATACCCCACAGACATTTTCATTAGGAGCTCCCGCACTTTGGCAGTATCCCGGCGATTATTACAACGGTATCACAAATAAACCTGTGTTGTGGAAATTACCTTCCAACTTAACAACCATTTTTGCAGAAAGCGGAAACTGGCTTTTTGATGTCAAAACTTTAACCACGACCAGTGCCGGAACCAGCAAGGCCAACGTAACAAATTACACCTGGGGAACAGTTGTTAATTTCTCTTTGCAGAAGATAACAGCCGTAGACGGACAGGTTACACCATTGTCCAATAATATGTACAATCTGGTCGGTGCCGATGATGCGGGAACTGTTTATTTGCAGGAACTGCTGACGTACCTGAATACCAATAATGATAGTGACGGAAGCAAAACCATTCAGCAGATTCAGGTATTGTACCAGCCAGATCCGACACAAAATTCCGAAGGAGGCTACATTTCAGATGCGAATGGTGCTCTTAAAACGGCCATCGTACAGGCCAATCTTTCAACAGAAACTAATCCTGCAGAAGGAATGTTGTTGCGAAATCCTGTTCTTGAAGTTCCTGAAAGAAATTACAATACACTTAATAATGCCGGAGACTTTATTAAACTCTTATGGGAATGCAGTATTGTCCGTAGTGGTGGTTTTTACTTCTACTATAACAACAGCGAAAATAAAGGATTGCCCGATACGCTCTTCGCAGGTAACGGAATGGCCAATATGACATTGGTGATTACCTATGATGATTTAATCTTAAGCCCGTTTGTAAACAGTGTCGTCATAGGAGATGCTATTGATACCTCCAATACTTCTGTTTATGTACAGTCACCGGATACGGCACCAATCGCACAACAGTATACCACCCGTGTTGCCACTTTATTGCCGGGAACAGTCGGTTATGAAGTTTCGCGCAAAAATCCGGGGGAATATGTGCCCACACAACCGGTACCGACCATCGAAGAAGATGAAATCTATTTGGAAACGCAATTCAACCTGATCGGACTGACTGTCCCTTCCCTGCCTGACTATATAAATCCGACACCTGCCGGACCCGTAGATTCGATGGATGATGAAGCTATTGCCAATACCAAAAGCGGAAACCCTTCAGCTAATGACGATACGGAAGACTGGAATTACAGTGCTGTTGTACCTTACTACAAATATGTACAGTCAGCCGAAACAGATCCTGAATATCCAAATCCGTATGCGGGTATCGGAACGACGGTGCAAATGGTACTTAACTGGCAGGATATGTTTGGAAATGTACCGCCTAATGGTACGACTCCGTTACATGCAGCCATGCAGTTATTATATGCAGATGCCATTATTGCAATCAGTCAATGGCCATCCGTATCGGTATCCTATTTGTTTAGCCCGGTTAACGGCAAACCAAACCTTAGTCTGAATTTTAATTTCAATACAGTCCGTTATATAGGAAACGGAGCAGAAAATAATGCACAGATTGATATGATTACGTATATGAATATCTATTATCAGCTTGATAACATTGATATGGTAATTCATTATACTACAACAGTTGAAGATCAGGCAAATGCTCAAGGCGTACTTACGGCAACCGATCATAACATCGCCAACAGTGATTTGCTGACTCATTTTATCAATCCAATAATTGCTTATTTAAAAGCAATCATCGCCGGTCAGCAGCCTGCTGCGGTGCAAACGTATACCATCAATACCGATGTAACCACGGCTAATATCACCACCTTACCTGAAATTTCACTGATTTCTACCAGTCTGACGATGCAGCGTATTGCGAATTTAGATCCTAATTTTGCCAATGTTCCAGGAGTAGCACTGTCCAATACCGTCATTCAGCCTTTATCAGATAACGGCGTAAACGGTATGCTGGCCCTTTCTTATTTTGCGCAGCAATTTGAAGCTGCTTTTATCAACCAGCCGAATACAGGTATCGTACTAAAAGCCGCTACCGGAGCCAATTTAACAAAAGGAAACAGTGACACTACAGCAAATGCACCGCTCTGGATGGTACGTTTTGACAGTACGGGCGCTAACGGCCTTAAATTTGATTTTAATAAGGAACAGGTGTATTACTTTGCCCCTATTCCACTCGCGACGAGTTTACAGTCTTTCTCTGCTAAAATAGCCACTTACCAGCAAGGCCAGCCTTATCCGGCAGACAATGGTGTTACCAAAAATTACAGCAGTATTGATATGGACAGCTGGGGCTTGCAGTTTTTACAGGCCGTGGATAAATTCCTGAGTCCTACATATGCCGTCCCTGCCTTTCTACTGACTGCCAATGCTGTATTTGAGGGGGATCCTGATTACCTGCAGCGTATATTGGATGCTAAACAAAAACTGGCAGAAGCTATTGAAGGGAC
Source organism: Flavobacterium cupreum (assembly GCF_003996965.1). Taxonomy (GTDB): domain Bacteria; phylum Bacteroidota; class Bacteroidia; order Flavobacteriales; family Flavobacteriaceae; genus Flavobacterium; species Flavobacterium cupreum. The sequence continues at coordinate 66,231 of NZ_QWDM01000009.1, forward strand.
TATTGATTTTATTATAGAACCCGGCGGTGGAAAAGAACCGTCAAATATTGGCAATGCACAGGAAAAATGGAAACAGCAGATCCTTATACAACTTGCCAACGCCTACCGTTATGTAGCCTCTGTTCAGACTACTGCGAGTATCAGTTCATCTTATAAAGGTACTGCCTATGCCTATTCAAACAATGTACCGCCGCAATATCCTTATGTTCCTTCCCTTTACGGAAAAATGCTGGGCCTTGATCCTTCGATGGCCGGATCGGATACTATTCCGAAATCAACCGAGTATTCCTTGTCAACAGCAAAAGTCCCGACCGCCGATGGCAGCTCATGGCTAACGTATATGTTTGAAGCCAAAGATGCCGCAGAAAGCCGCAGTTTTTCTTTTGGGGATATGGAATATAGCGTAAGCCATCTGGAATTTGATATTACACAAATCCCCGATCTGGCCGATTATCTTGCTTCTTCGTGGCTGACGTTTATTATTCCGCTTGATGGCGATGTTGACCAGAAAGAAAGCCCGCTTGCCGGGATGAGTGATGTAGGCGAAACAACAATTCCGGTGCCATTGCGCGCCTACCCGACGCCACCGTCAATATCGGCACAGAACTTTGATTATCCGGTCAATGAAACAAACCAGGGAAAACCGATCACCGTACAGCAAGCCCGTTTATGGGAGTATTATTACACGTACCAAAATCCTTCGGCAGCACAGGATACTATTGTAACGGAAATTCAATTTAACGTTACCGATGAAAACCAAAGTTTTTATGCAAGTGCAAATACTCCTAATGTAAACCTGTATCAGGCACTGGCACAATTTATTGATTCGTATCCTTTAATTAATGCTGATTTTGATAATTGCCTTGCCCTTCTTACGCCTGCCACTTTAAATGCTGATTCTGCATTGGCTGTCAACGCACGTTATGCTATGCTCGCCTTTATTGATATTATAGATCAGGTCGCGGAGCAATGGTCCATTACCAATCAGGTGAACCCACGAAAACCGGTTTTACAGGCTAAAACAGGCGCTACTGCTCCCGCGCCGCCTTATACGCTTGCGTACACCATTACAGAAAGTGCACAGGAAGCAACAGAATACTTAGTGGTAAGCATTGTTTCTAATAACGAACAATCTGCTGATGTTGCTATCAATGTTGCCATTGCGGGGTACACAAGTGAAGGAGTTGAAGGCGAAGAAAATGAATATCTGTATTACACTCTGGACAACGATGGAAATCGTATTTACCTCTTATACGAGGACAGAAATAACGATCCGTCAAGAACCGTTCTGCTGAACGGACTTGATATTCTAAGTGCACAAAACGCCTGGAGCAGTGTTGCCGTGATCAGAAACGAAGAATTGTTACAGAATGAAGATGGAACATGGCAGACCACCAATCCGTTGTTTATCTACCAGACGCCTCAGGTGATGTTCTACAACAAACTGATTCCGTTATTAAATGCCAATAGTGCTATAGCGATCAACACCATCGGAACAACTGCCTATCCGGTAGCGCCAACCCGTACGCTTAATGTACAGCTGCTGGCATTGTTTGATTCCTTAACAGAAAACATAAATGAGGCTATTACGGAGTTTACCATAAAAATGCAATGTGATTACAGTTATGTCATTCCGGAAACAACTTTCCCCATAGACGTGCCGGTATTGCTGGTCACTCCTACTGAACTGACCATAGCTGACCACGGAAAAAGCATTGCCGATCTCATTACTAACGGAATAAACAGCTGGATCGAAAACAATAATCCGCAAACTAATGCCGGAACATTCACTTTTATGTTAACCGCTTATTCCGTAACAGACAGTTATGTGCCGATACTGCAAATTCCGTTTACATTGCCGCTAACGGCTATAACACCATAATAAACGTTTTTTTTTTTACTTTTAATTAAAGCAGAAATAAAAAAGAATCCCGGGTCTATATCCGGGATTCCTGCTTTTATAATAAATTCAAATCATTGGTAAATTACCGAATATGAGTAACCATACCCTCTTAAAGTTATGACACACTGCATGTTAATTTGATAACAAATCCTACTTTTCCTGTAAGTCGAAATCTGTAGTCATGCTCTAATTTTAGCATATTAAAAAAACTAAAAAATATAAAGTCATGGAAAATGTAAACAATTACACCAGCGAAGAACTTCAAAAATGCCCATATCATGCACAACTGGCAAGTCAGGCAGACGATAACAACCCTAGTGAACAGGCCAACACCGGCGACTGGGAAGACGAACGTCATGAAGACGGAACAGATCCGAATCGTCATGAAGAAGAAGAAGGAAACAACAATTCGGGCGGCGCCGGAAGTACCGGAAGCGCAGCAACTAACAGTTAGGATTTTTAACTACTTAAATATAAATACTATGATTACAGATAACAACAGAGATTATGATTCAAACGAACCTAATTTCAATGAGAACAACCCAAGCTATGTAGACCAGTACCAACAAGAGCAGCTTGGCGACGAAGAGACACAACAAGAGCAATTTTTAGATTCCAATGGCGATGCAGCCAGTGGTGATTATCTCGATAATGAATTCTCCAATGCACTAGAAAGAGACGATCAGGAAGATACCGAAGAGGATTTCGATGATAGTGAACTGGAAGAAGACGATTTAGAAGAAGATGATTTAGAAGAAGATGATCTGGAAGAAGATGATCTGGACGATGATCTTGTAGAAGACTATGATGAAAACGACCGTGAACCGGAACCGGAAACCTTTACGGATGACAGTCTGAAAATAGACTAAGCACTTTCAAAGCACTAGTATAATTGAATTATATAAAGAAAACCTCTGTAGTAACTATTACCGGGGTTTTCATTTTTATGACTTGGAAAATTTGTTTGCGAAGCAATTAATGAGCAGGATATGGAAGAACTATTTTTTAAAGACTGGAAAAGCATCGGGCATGTTGTCCTTGCTACCGTCATTGCATTTATCACGTTATTTTTTTTCGTCAGGATTTCAGGCAAACGTACCCTGGCCAAACTTAATGCCTTTGATTTTGTAGTAACAGTCGCTTTGGGATCGACATTGTCGTATATGATGCTGGCCATTGTACCTCTCATAGAGGGTGCTATTGTGCTGTTCCTGATTATTATATTACAATACATTTTTGCGAAAACAGCACGTTCGTCCCGGAAAATGGAAAAACTTATTAATGCAATGCCGAGCCTGATTTTCTATGATGGAAACTTCATAGAAAAAGCCATGGCCAAAGAAGCCATAACAAAAGGGGAAGTATTTTCAACAATTAGAAATTCGGGCATCGATCAGATTGAAGACGTTAAAGCTGTTGTCATGGAACTGAACGGACAAATCACAGTAGTGCGGAAATCAGAAGGAAACGGAATTAGTTCTTTAGATGATATTAAACCTTAGGCAATCCATTTTTATACGCGATTGTGATGAAAATTAAACAATCATTTGCAAAAATTATATAAATGCACCCCTTGTATAAACTGTACCTTTAAAAGTGCCTAATACAAAGGTCAGGCAACTGGAAAAGCAATTAATTTAATACTGATATATATGAAATCCCAAAATTACTTATACACATTTGATGAATCTGCAGGTGATCTTACCTCTTACGAAGAACAGTTGCTCCTGCATTATGATGATTACCTGGAAGGCGGTGCTGCATCTTCATTAGCAGCCAGTAATCATTACAACTTAGAGCTTGGAGAACTGGAAGAGGACCTTGAAGATGATTTCGAATCGGAGTATGATGAAAATGACTGGGAAGAAGAGGAATCCGATGAGGAGAGGAAAGAAGAAAGTGACGAGGAGCCCGGAACTTTTATAATGATGAGCTAAAATTGAAATAAAAACAGAAGTAAACCTGACAGCTTTTAAAAAGTTATCAGGTTTATTTTTTTTATACCAATTAGGTTTACGCTAACGTAAACCATGTCTTTACTTCATCAGCTATGGTTTCTTTGATTTTATGGTTTTCAAATTCATTGGTGGCCGGATTATATTGATACTCTTTCTGCCATTCTTTATAATGTAGAACCACCTGCTCAATTGCATCACAGACAAATGACAGTTCCTCATTCCTCATGATCGGATGCAGTGACAAACGCACCCAGCCCGGCTTATTGGTTTGGTTTCGTTCCAGCAGCTCGTTGGTAATTTCTGCCGATTTTTTCTCGTTGATATTAAAAAGATAATGCGCATACGTACTGGCGCAGGACCAGCCGCCACGAACCTGGATGCCGAACCGGTCATTTAAAAGCCGTACGATTAAGTTATAGTGAATATCTTCAATGACAAAAGAAACACATCCAATTCGTTCCGTTTGCAGATCCCCCAAGACAGAAAGCCCTTTTATTTTCTGAAGTCTTGAAAAGCAATGATCCAGCAGTTCTTTTTCCCTTTTTTTGATGTTTTCCACGCCCATTTTTTCCTTTAATTCCAATGCCAGGGCAGCCCGGATCACCTGAAGAAACCCCGGAGTTCCACCGTCTTCCCGTACTTCTATGACATCGCTGTAACAATATTTGCCCAAAGGGTTCGTCCACTTGACATTTCCTCCTCCGGGATTATCGGGAAAATCAGATTTGTATAAGTTCTCATTAAAAACCAAAATACCACAAGTTCCGGGTCCGCCTAGAAATTTATGCGGCGAAAAGAAAATAGCGTCCAGCTGTTGTTCGGGATCTTTGGGATGCATATCGATTTTTACATAGGGTGCCGAAGCAGCAAAATCAACAAAACAAAGTCCGCCGTGCTGGTGCATGATTTTAGCCAATTCATGATACGGCGTAATAATTCCCGTCACATTCGAACAAGCCGTAAACGAACCTATCTTTAAGCTTCTGCCCGCGTATTTTTTAATTGCTGCGGAAAGAATTTCGGGATCAACCAGATTATTTTCACCAGGAGGTAAAATTACAACTTCAGCATTGCTTTCATACCAGGGAACCTGATTGGAATGATGCTCCATATGTGTGATGAAAACAACAGGTTTGTCTTCTTCATCGCTGGTTCTCAACCCCATTATTCTTTGCAGTTTTGATAAGGCTGCTGTCATTCCGGTTCCTGTGGTCACCAGAACATCAGCTTCATTGGCATTAACCGACTTTTTAATAATTTCCCTCGCGTACTGGTAGGCATACGTCGAAGCTTTTCCGGTCTGGCTGGAAAACGAATGCGTATTGGCAATCATCGGACCAATTTTAGTAAGCATAATGTCCTCAATCGGAGCGTATAATCTTCCGCTGGCCACCCAATCTGCATACAGCAGGTTTTGTTTTCCATAAACGGATTTAAAACAATGGTGTACTCCTATTGTATTTGCTCTAAACTGAGAGAAATAACACTCTAATTCAATTGGTTTTTCTGTTGGCTCAATAACATTCATTTCCTTTATCATTTAAATTAAGTAAATTTTATTTGTTCAAAAGCGATTGAAGCGTGGTCTGTAATTCTTCCCCGTGAAGGTTTTTTGCTACGATAATTCCTTTTGAGTCGACTAAATAATTCCCGGGAATGGCTCTTACACCATATAATTTGGCCACCGCACTGTTCCAGAACAATAAATCGGAAACGTGCAGCCAGCTTAAATGATCCTCCTGAATTCCTTTAATCCAGTTTTCTTTCTTTTTATCCAACGAAACGCCGACGATATTAAAGCCTTTGTCGTGAAATTCCTGGTAAGCTGCGACTACATTTGGATTTTCTCTTCGGCAGGGTCCGCACCAGGAAGCCCAGAAGTCTACTAAAGTATAGCCTTTCAGGTTTTCAGAAAGACGAACCGGTTTTCCCTGTGGATCATTAGCTGTAAAATCGGGCGCTTTTTTTCCAACCGCCAATCCGTCTAAAACCGTAACCAGTTCTTTGAGCTCTTTCACGTAAGTGGTGCCTTGTAGACTTTTATCGAGTAAAGCAATGTTTCCGGTAATTTGTTCCGGTGTTAATCTGTACGACCAGTTTCTGTACAAAACATAAGCTGAAACTATTGATTTAGGGTGCTCTGTAATGAATTTACTGATTTCGGGATCTTTCGCTTTTCGGTACGCATCAAACAAATTCTGGCTTTCAGAGCCTTCCACTACAGAAGTATAATAATATTTCTTCGGACTTAATTGTACGGTAATGGGATCTCTTTCAAGGAAAATATATAAGGGCGATTCTGCTGTGTTGACACTTAAACCATATAATTCCGGTGTTTTGACTTTAGTTTTGAAACTAAAATTTCCGTCTTTGACTTTTGCAGAATCTATTGTGGTAAACATTTTATTGTGAAACTTTTGCAGATAAACATACGACACCACTGTATCGGCAACAGTTCCTTTTAATTGTAAATTACTTTCCTGTGCCTGAATCTGTACTGCTCCAAGAAATAAGGCAAAACCTGCTAGTATTTTTTTCATTTTTTTTGATGGTTAAGTGAAACGCTGAATACGATTTTTTTATTTTATTCTAGTTTAAGTTGGGAAAAAGAATTCCTGCAAGCCATGTCAAAAGGCCTTTAGCAAATGCTTTTAAAAATTTGGGGAATTAATTAGTGCTTTCGCATTCGGAAACCGGAAAGACTGTTTTCGTCGAAAAGTGAATTCAAAACTCATAACTGGTATTTAAAAAACAGGAGTTGGTTTTCATTTTAAATAATAAATAATTTTACAATGATGACCTTATTCAGATTGAAGCAATCTTTCTTATCTGTCCGCTACAGCGGAAGGATTTAGCACCTTATTTGGCAACAGGTTGCTAAGACATCATCGGGCCTATTCCCTCCGTCTTTCTGGATAAGTCACACAGAATTTTTTTCTGCTGTTGCAAATATATACAAATTCTATAAACTTAGTAGAGTTAATTTAAAATATTTTTAGTTTTTGTATAAAATCACCCTCTTTAGGATCGTAAAACAGTGTAATTAAACACATTACAATTCAATAAAAAACAGTTCTGCTTCCAGAATGATTTCGTTGAAAAATTGCTACGGAAGGAATAGTTTGTCCTTAAAAAACAATAAAGCTTCTGATAAATAGTTTTATATTAGCTATACTAAAAATGAAAACTATTTAAAATCAGCATGAAACAGTATAACTGAATTTTTTTTATGGCCTAAAACAAGAAGTTAGTATACTCTATTCTGCGCATCTAAACTATAATTTAAAAATGAAAAAAACAGTCCTTGTTGCCCTATTAGCAATCACTTTATTTTCCTGTAAAAAAGAAGAAAAAATTGAAAACACGGAACCAAAAACGCAGGTTCCTTCTACGCCAGCCACCGGTAACGAAGCAGCGTCAACGGAAATAAACTGGGATGAGATTCCCGACTTACAAAATATTGGCAATTTCCCTTTTATTACTGCTCCTGCCGGACTTCGGATAGCCCACGCAAAAGAGGGCCTTTCTGAGTTTTTTGAGTACGAAACAATGGAAAATTTTATTGGAAATAACATCTATACTACCGAGGGTAAATTGGGAATTTTAGCTTTTGAAGATGCAGAAGGTAAAGATTTCAATCAAAAACTTTTTGATAAAAGTGTTTACGACTACCTTGACAAAATAGGTGCGAAAAAAATATACCAGGGTGATTTTCCGGAGGATGAAAATCAAAGAGCAAAACTGGAAAAAAATATGTGGACCGGAAAGCACGGTACCAGTGGCCTTTTAAGGGAAAGTGATGCCCCGTTTGCTGTTTACGCTTTCAAAAACGGGGGTAAAAAATATATGGTAAACGTTCAGTCCAATTCGGCACAGGGAAATGTTTTTATCATGGAACTCAAAAATTTTGAACAAACCATCAAAAAATATTCAGCCGAACAAATGAAAAGTGACATTGACAAAACAGGTAAAGCCATTCTGCATATCAATTTTGCTACGGACAAAGCTACTTTACAGCCGGATGGAGAAAAAATTGTAGCCGAAATTTTCGCCTTGCTTACTGCTAATCCAAACCTTAAATTATCAATAGAAGGCCATACGGATAACACTGGCACCGCTGTTAAAAACCAAAAACTCTCCAGTGACAGGGCCAATACCGTCATGTATGCTTTGGCAGCAAAAGGAATTGATACCAAACGTTTAAAAGCCGCCGGATTTGGTTCTGAAAAGCCTTTGAAAGAAAATAATACAGAAGAAAATAAAGCCGAAAACCGAAGAGTAGAACTGGTTAAAATCTAATATAAAAAATAAACCTGAAAACAATAAAAAAGCCTTTTCATCACGAAAAGGCTTTTTTTGTCATTAGCTGTTTTTAAATTCGATTAGAATTTATACGTTACACTTCCCATCATGGTGCGTGGAGCCTGAACGTTGACTGTGCTGTAACCGTTGAAGTACAATTCGTCTGTAAGGTTATTTACTTTCAACGAAACTCTGTATTTAGGCTGATCGTAGTACAATGCAGCATTTACAACAGAATACGATGGAAGTTCAAAAGTCTGTCCCGGACCATTGTTGTAGATAAATGTAGCATCTCCGTAATTACCTCCAAATCCTAAACCTAATCCTTTCAGCTTAGACGCCTGAAGGTTATAGCTGAACCAGTAGTTGATCAAATTCTCCGGTCCTGCTGTTATAGGTCGTAAATCGTTTAATTCAGATTCATTTTTAGAATAACCTACAAGAAGGTTCAATCCCGGAATTGGGTTGGCTGTAACCTCCACCTCAAAACCTTTGCTGAATTGCGTACCATTCTGGATGCTTGCATTTGGTAACGTTGGGTCTGATGTTACAATATCTTTAACTTTAATGTTATAGTAACTAACGGTAGCGCTTACTTTATTTTGAAAAGCATTCACTTTTATACCCCCTTCAAACTGATTTGCTTTTTCAGGATCAAATTGTTTCATCACAAGAGTACCGCCAACATTGGCATTTAAGAATCCTTTGTTGGTAAAACTATTCTGGTAATTACCAAATACAGACAACTGATCTTTTATAATCTGGAAAACTGCACCAAACTTTGGTGAGAATGCATTCTGTGAGAAGCTGTCCGGTTTCGTGTCTGAAGCCGCATCAAATGTTCCTTTATTTTCAAAATAGTCATAACGAACTGCTGCCGAAAGGATCAATCTGTCATCTATTGCGCTAATGGCATCTGCAACATACGCACTGTAAGTTGATATAGATGCAGAACTCAGGTAAAGGGCATTACTGCCATTTCCAACCAGCCTGGCATTTACGTTTATCGGGTTGAAATCGTAATAATTAGGAGTGGCTCCGTTATAATTTACTACGTCGTAAGGGGCATAATTTTGAAAACTCTGAAATCCGATTTTATTCGTACCGTAAAACAAGTCACCACCTACCAATAAACGGTTTCTTAATGCTCCGAAAAGAACGAAGTCTCCATTAAAGTTTTGCTGGAATTCCAGTGCATTGTCTTTTCCGTTGGTATTCCAGGCATTTCTTGATAACTGCTCGTTTGGCAAAAGATAGAACCAGGTTTGAGGACCTGCCGCTTTATTAGAATTGCTGCTGAATATAGACTGTGAAGTCCATTCGTCAGAGATTTTATAACTGGCCTGTGCAAAAACGTTGAATGTTTTGGTATTGGTCACAAACTCATCTCCTAAAAATGATCTTTTGTAGTTGATGTTGATATCTTTTGCATTGCTGATTCCGATAGCAGCCGGTGTTCCGCCAAGGTAAATTAAAGGCATACCTGAGTTATCCTGATTCCCAATTTCGGCATCGACAGAAAGGGTAAGCTTGTCATTTACTTTATAAGAGAAAGAGGGTGCTGCGAAATAGCTTTTTGAGTAGCCGAAATCCTGAAAAGTATTGGCTGTATTGTAAGAAGCATTCAATCTGAATAATGCGGTGTGATCGTCGTTTAGAGGAGTGTTAACATCAGCTGTTAAACGGTTAGCCCCGTAACTTCCGCTTTGGTAAGCAATTTCACCTCCGAAATTCTCGTATGGCTTTTTAGTAACACGGTTAATCAGTCCGCCGTAAGATGAAAGTACGTTTCCGAATAAGGTAGCAGAAGGTCCTTTAATTACTTCAATTCGCTCTAAATTTGCAGCATCAGAATTGCTGTTTACCTTTCCGGCAACACCATTTCTTACTAAACTTTGCGTAATAAATCCACGTAGTGAGTACCAGGAACCTCCGTCACCGGCACGGTTCGTAGCTCCCCATAACTGGTAGATACCCGGAACGTTTTTCAACGCTTCATCCTGGTTGGTTACCAGTTGATCTTTCATTAATTCTTTTGTCACTACATTGTATACCTGCGAATTTTCAAGGTTTTTAACCGACATTCTCGACACGTATTCACTTTCTGACTTGGTGTATTTGTTTGCGTTTCCTTTAACAAATACTTCAGTAAGTGCTTCAGATGTAGTTACCAAAGCAAAGCTTTCTGTCACTTCACTTCCAGAAGTAACAGTAACACTTTTTTCTTTCGATGAAAATCCTACTGCAGCTGCCTTTAGTGTATAGGTCCCCGGCTTAATGTTTTTGATCTCGTAGTTTCCCTGAGCATCTGTAACAGTTCCGATGTGGGTTCCTTTAATAGTTACCGAAACATTATCGGCAATTTCATCATTAGATAAAACCACTGTACCTTTAATAGTTCCCGTTTGTGCAAATGAAGTGGCAGCTGTAAGCAACACCATAAAGAAGCTCAGTAGCGGAAGAAATATTTTTACTTTCATGTTATTTAGAATTGTTTTTAATAGCGCAAATGTATACGAAGTGTTAAAATAAACCAAATTATTTATAATTATTCCAGATAATGAAACATGAAACCGGTTTAACCTCTTATTTGACATTTTTTTTAATTAAAAAAAGAAAGATTCATTTTTTTTTAGGAATAAGGTGTCTTTAATTATGAAATTAAATGGCAAAATTTTCTTTATCATTATTTTTTACCAAATGATAAATGAAAAAAGAATAATTTTCAGGAACTTGGCTGTATGAAGGAACTGAATGAATATATTTTGCAGTTTGGAAATTTAAACAGCCAGCAATTAGCGCTTATTGAGAAAAAATCAATGGAAATCCAACTTCAAAAAGAGGACTATTTTTCTGAAGCGGGAAAAATTCCGGGTCAGGTTGGTTTTATTCTCGAAGGTATTATTCGGGGCTGTTATTACAACAATAAAGGAGAGGAAATCACACGTTGTTTTATAAACGAAAACAGTGTGGTGGTAGACTATGTCAATTTTGAAGCAAACACCCACTCTTCCGAATATTTACAGGCTGCTACCAATTGTAAGCTGCTTGTTTTTCAAAAGAGGATTGGGAAGAGCTTTCGCAAACCATAGTGGGTTGGGATAGTATTAAAAACAAGATGTTTCAAAATTGTCTTTATATAAAGTCCAGAAAAGGGCCCGTTATTTCCCAGGATGCCACCACCCGCTATTTAGAATTTATGAAAAATTATCCCAATCTCCTTAATCGTGTTCCGCTGGCTTATGTTGCCTCCTACCTCGGCGTTACACAACAATCCTTAAGCAGAATCAGGAAGAATATTCGCTGATTGCGTTTTTACCAAATGGTAAAGGGTTTCCTTTTTCTACGTTGCAATTTTGCCTTGTTAACGTAAAAATAATAAAAATGAATACAAAGAATCAGGAACACGAGAAAAGCCAATTAAAAGAAGTTCGCAAATCGGTATTAATTACAGGAGCCAATAAAGGTATAGGCTTTGAAACAGCAAAACAACTGCTGCAAAAAGGTTTTTATGTTTTTGTAGGAAGCCGTGATTTAAAAAACGGACGGGACGCGGTTGCAAAATTAAAATCGGAAGGACTTATTCATGCAGAAGCCGTACAATTGGATGTTACAGATCAAAAATCGGTAAAAATTGCGCGCGAAGAGATTGGTCAAAAAATAAGTGAATTAGATATACTTATCAATAATGCCGGCATCAACGGCGGTATGCCCTATACGGCACTTGAGGCATCGACAGATCAGTTTATGGCGGCATTTAATACGAATGTATTTGGGGTAGCACGGGTTACGCAGGCCTTTATGGACTTACTGCAAAAATCGGCAGCGCCCAGAATTGTAAACGTGAGTACCAGTGTCGGTTCTCTTTCGCTGCAAAGCAATCCGGAATGGCCGGCGTATGACTATGCAAAGTATGCCGTGTATGGTTCATCAAAAGCGGCTATGAATATGTACACTGTTCATTTGGCTTATGAATTGCGTAATACGGCTTTTAAAATAAATGCAGTTTGTCCGGGTTATACAAAAACCGATTTCACCAACCACAACGGAGGAAACGTTGAAGAAGCCGCAAAACGGATTATAAAATACGCCTTACTTGACAAAGACGGGCCTTCGGGCAAATTTTTCAGCGAAGAAACCAATCCGCAAACAGGCGAAATTCCGTGGTAAACCGCAGATTCATAAACAAAAAAACCTCCAAATCAAATGACTTTGGAGGTTTGTAATTTTTGAGAGAGCCTGTCAGCTCCAGCAGAGCCTGGTCTTATCAGATATATTGTAAACCTTTAGCACACCGCAATAACTCCATTACTTAATAAAATCAAGTATGTCGGAATTAATCGTTTCGGCATCTGTTGTGGGCATTCCGTGACAAAGACCGGGATAGGTGATTAACTTTCCGTTTTTAACCAGTTTGATTGCGCGCAGTGCCGTAACATTATAGGGAACGATCTGATCATCTTCACCATGCAGTATAAGTACCGGTACATCAACGCTCTTCAGGTCTTCGCTAAAATCGGTTTCTGAAAATGCTTTTATACAATCAAAATGTGCCTTGATGCCGCCCATCATTCCCTGACGCCACCAGTTGTCCTGAATGCCTTTTTTGATGTCCGCTCCTTCCCTGTTGTATCCGTAAAAAGGAAAAGTGATGTCCTGATAAAATTGCTGTCTGCTGTTTGCCGTGTTAAAACGAATATCGTTAAACACCTCAATCGGTACCCCATCCGGATTATTTTCGTCTTTTACCATGTATGGCGTAACTGCACTGATGAGTATTACTTTCGACACTCTGTCTTTACCATATTTTGCCGCATATCGGATCGCTTCACCGCCTCCGGTGGAATGCCCGATATGTATGGCATCTTTCAAATCTAAAAATGCGGTGAGTTCTGCTACATCTGCTGCGTAGGTATCCATTTCATTTCCGGTAAAGGTTTGGGTAGATCGTCCGTGTCCTCTTCTGTCATAGGCAATCACCCTAAAGCCTTTCTCTAAAAAAAACATCATTTGTGCATCCCAGTCGTCTGCCGACAATGGCCAGCCGTGATGAAAAAAAACAGGTTGTCCTGTTCCCCAGTCTTTGTAATAGAGTTCTGTTCCGTCTTTTACTGTAATTTTATCCATTTTGCTTTTTTTTGTTTGTTAGTACTCTTTTTAAAATTGAATTTTTATATACTTCCCGATCACTTTAATAAAGGTTTACTCATAAGCCTGCCTGTTAGTAAAGAAACCATCGTTTTAAAATATTTTTTCAGCTCGTTATAAATTTTCATACCAGTCTATGATGTAGTCCGCTACCGTTTCCCAGCCTTCTTCTCCGCAAATAAAGTGGCTTTTGCCCTGAAAAATTTTCAGGTCTGTCCTGCTGTTTTTGTCTTTGTATTTTTTTGCAAGCGTAGTCGTGAGAGAAGATGGAAAAATATGGTCACTGCCCCCGCCAATAAATAAAATAGGTTTGTGCGGTTTAGCGAAGTCGATATTAGAAAATGAATTCAAGACCAGTTCACGGCTTACTTTATAACTTTCCGGAACAGCAAAACTGTCAAAAGCTTTCTCCCTGTCTTTTTCCGGCAAGGTGTTGAAAAAACATTTATCATACCATTCCCGGCTGCCCAGAAAATATTTTTCGGAAGAAAAGAAACCAAAGGCAGGTAATACTGCTTTTAATGTCGTAAAGGGTGGAAATACATTTTTTGGGGGAGCTCCGTCGATACTGACTACCGCTGCGGCCTTATCCAGTTCCAGTAATTTCATGGCTGCCATTCCCGCCATGGAATGCCCGATAATCAGCGGTTTTTCAGGCAGACTGTCTATTATTTTTATGATGTTGCTGACCACATCAATAAAGCCTGTCTTAATCAAATCAGGATGAACCTGTTTTCTCAAAGCAGAAGGATTCCCGTCGTGGCCCGGGTTTGCCGGAGTGTAAACGGTATATCCCTTTTGCTCATACCAGTCTTTCCACTTTGCCCAACTTGTTTCGTTCACAAAGTTCCCGTGTATAAGGATAATACTTTTCGATTTCATACATTAAATATTTAGTTATTAATAGAGCAGAATTCTGAAGACAACAACTATGCTAAAATACTAAATAATTAACTATCAATTGATTACAAAATTATTAACTTTATTCATTTGCTATATTTCACTAAATAATGCCATTATGATGAAATATAAAAAGTCAGCTGTTACAGAATGTATTTTTAGCTTTTCATTCTCTGAAGCATCCACGACACAAAAACGTTTTATACACTGGGAAATGAACCAATCATGACCACTGTATTTGTTTCCGGAGGTGCCGCAAAAATCAATGGCATATTACTTGACTGTAAATTTTCTGTTTTATGTAGAATTATAAATTTTTTAAACCTGGTACTATGAAAGTAACTTATTACGGACATTCGTGTTTTTCGGTGTATGCGAATGAAAAACACATTCTATTTGATCCCTTTATTACACCAAATGAATTAGCAAAAGAGGTTGATGTTGATTCCATAAAGGCCGATTACATCTTTATCTCCCACGCCCATTATGATCATATTTTAGATGTGGAGCGAATTGCCAAAAACACAGGGGCTAAAGTTCTTGGCAATTTTGAAATCTACAACTGGCTTCTGAAAAATGGAATCGAAAATGCACACCCTATCAATCCCGGCGGCCAGTACGACTTTGATTTCGGATCCGTCAAATGCGTGATTGCCCAGCATTCCAGCAGCTTTATCGATGGCAGCTACGGCGACATTGCCTGCGGGTTTGTTTTGACGACTATCGACGGAAATTTTTATTACAGTGGCGATACTGCCCTGACGCTGGACATGCAGCTGATTCCAAAATTCACCACACTCGACTTTGCCGTTTTTCCTATTGGCGACGGACTTACCATGGGTGTGCAGGAAGCTGTTGAAGCCTCTAATTTAGTGGGGGTCACTAAAATATTGGGGGTTCATTACGACACTTTCGGTTTCATTGTCATGGACCATCAAAAAGCAGAAGCGGGTTTTAAAAATGCAGGTCTTCAGCTTTTCCTGCCCAAAATTGGGGATACTATAGATTTGTGATTCTTTAAATTCCAAATTTTTTAAATTCCAAATTCCAATAAAAAAGCCGGAATTTTAATAATTCCGGCTTTTTTGGATTAATTCTAACTCAATGTAATTTCTACGAAGGAGATTTACAGAAGAAGTTAATCATACTCTCTATCGACAGAATGTTGCATCTGGATGTGATTTCTCCCTTCGGTCGAAATGACAAACGAAGCGCTTTTTACTTCCAAGTGAATGGCTTATTGGCCAAGAAACGTTTTTATATATCCGGCAGTCAATAGGGGTTCCTGATGCTGCGGACCGTGACCGGCATGCGGGAGAATAATTAACTGCGTGGTGGGAAGATCCCGAAGCAACGGAAACCAGTTCTCTACTGCCGCACTGATGTCATTATCCCCTGAAATCACTAAAATTGGAACAGCCGTTGTTTTTAGTTTTTCTCTCAGTTCATCTTTATCCTCCGCGGCAGCTCCCCCTCCCTGAAAATAAAGCTGGAAAACTTCCATTGTCGATGGTATTTTGGTTACGTCAAGCCTTTTGGAAATCCTTTCGTACGATTCCTTCGCTGCATCAATGGATCGCTGGGATTTTGGCTCATAGAACAAAACAATCTCATCATCAAAATCATTAAGCGGCTTTACAGCGGCATGAAGGAAGGCAGGAGCAATCTCGACTGTCCTTTTACCTAAAGGTACTGAACCGATCACGACTGCATTGGTTATCAGCCCGGGATAGCTTAGAGCAGCAACCTGTGCAATCAGCCCGCCCCATGACCAGCCCAACACAGCTGTTTTTTCCAGCTTCAGGTATAAGGCCAGGTCCTTAACATCTTCGGCTACAACAGCCAAATCCGTTGGAAGTGTACCGGTTGAATAGCCAATTCCCGTGTAATCAAAAGTGATCACACGATTATTTTCTGCAAGTGAATCCAAAAATAAAGGATCCCAGGTATCCAGTGTTCCCCTGAAACGGTTACTCAAAATTAGAGGCGCACCCTTTCCTATAGAGCGGTATGCGAGTGTTCTTCCTTCTAGTTCGGCATATTGCGTTACGCTCCCTAGTGCCGAATTTTCTACATTGGTTTTAGTAGTTGTCATAAAATTTTATTTTGTTTTGTTTATAAATCGATACTGTGCTTCTTCACTTAGGATAGTACTTCGCTCATTGCTATTCCCAGCGCCCGGGCAACACCTGCTCCGTAATCAGGATCGGCTTTGTAACAATTTTGAATGTGGCGGATCTGAATAAACTTCTGCGCACCGCCCACAGCCCTGGCCGTATTTGAAAAAAGCAGTTCCTTTTTGTCTACAGTGAGCAATCTGAAAAGATTACCGGGCTGCGAATAATAATCCGTATCTTCCCGATGGTCCCACTGCCAGGCCTCACCAAATACAGGCAGTGCCGGTTCCTTATACCCGGGTTGCTCCTGCCATTCGCCAAAGCTGTTAGGCTCGTAACCTTTGGCAGCGCCGTAGTTTCCATCGACGCGCATGGCGCCATCTCTGTGAAAAGCGTGATAAGGACATTTTGGAGCATTCACAGGAATCTGGGCATTATTGACGCCCAAACGATACCGCTGGGCATCACCATATGAAAAAAGACGGCCCTGCAGCATTTTATCCGGTGAAAAACCGATTCCGGGAACAATATTTGCCGGATTGAAGGCTGCCTGCTCCACCTCTGCAAAATAATTTTCAGGATTTTTGTTCAGGACAAATTTCCCTGTCTCGATCAGCGGAAAATCTCCATGCGGCCAAACTTTAGTCAGGTCAAAAGGGTTAATATGGTAATTACAGGCTTGTTCTTCAGTCATTACCTGAATGTAAAACTTCCATTGCGGAAAATTGCCTTTTTCAATATTTTCAAAGAGATCGCGCTGATGGCTTTCCCTGTCATTGCCGACTACATCAGCAGCTTCCTCATCAGAAAGGTTTTCTATGCCCTGCTCTGTCCTGAAATGGAATTTAACCCAGAACCTTTCGTTTTGAGCATTTATAAAACTATACGTATGACTTCCAAAACCATGCATGTTCCTGTAGGATTTAGGCAGTCCCCTGTCGGTCATATTAATGGTGATCTGATGAAGGGCCTCCGGCAATAAGGTCCAGTAATCCCAATTGTTATCGGCACTGCGGAGATTTGTTTTAGGATCGCGCTTTACGGCATGGTTGAGGTCCGGAAACTTAAGCGGATCTCTCAGGAAAAATACCGGCGTATTATTGCCTACCAGATCCCAGTTTCCCTGTTGGGTGTAAAACTTGATGGCAAACCCGCGAATGTCGCGTTCTGCATCTGCAGCCCCGCGCTCGCCGGCAACCGTGGAGAATCTCACAAAAAGCGGCGTGGTTTTTCCAATCTCCGAAAAGATATCGGCTTTGGTAAAACGTGTAATGTCGTGCGTAACGGTAAATTCCCCGTAGGCTCCTGATCCCTTTGCATGCATACGTCGCTCGGGTATAACTTCCCGGTCAAAATGGGCCAGTTTTTCCAAAAACCAAACGTCCTGAAGCAATGCAGGCCCTCGCTTTCCCGCTGTTTGAATGTTTTGGTTATCCGAAACAGGACTTCCTGTGGAGGTGGTTAGTTTGTTGTTTTCCATGGTTACAATTTTTAATTTATTTTTCTGAATTTGGTATCTAATGATTGCCTAAACTTCAGCGTATTGCTGTATTCCAGCCCCACTAAATTGGCAACTGATTCCTTTTTGTGTTTAGTATCACTTCTAAATTCAGAAAAACAATTTGTATACCATTTCAATAACCATAAGAAAATCAACAGTTTAAACAACATAATACCTGCTCTTGTTTTTATATTTCACTAAATTGCACCTGACATTTACTAAATATGATAACCAACAGTTTTAGCGGGAGCTGCTTACGAAAAAAAACGCGAACCGTGTGTAGTGATTTTACCGCGAGAGACGCAAGCAAAAACGCAGGGATCGCAAAGTTTACGATATAAACTTTGCGATCCCTGCGTTTTTTAAGACAAAGAATAGCAAAAAAATTTGCGTGCTTTGCGGTTAAAATTGGAATTTGGAATTGGAGTTTTAAAATTTACTAACCTTCCCTCCTTTGCTCCGGGCCTTCAAACTTTTTGCTGATAGGAAATTCGGGTAAAAAGTTAATTTTCAAAATAGTTCCGTTATCTTTTTCCATCGTAAAATCTCCGTCAATGTCTTCGCTCAGACCCTGAATCAGCCTCATTCCAAAAGAATTAATTTTAGTTTCTGTTCCTTTGTTTTCAATTCCGATTCCGTTATCTGCAACGGTCAGTAAATAATGGCCGTTTATACTTTCCTCCAGTGTAATGTAAATCATACCGGTTCTCTCCTCCGGGAATGCATATTTTATAGCATTGGTAATCGCTTCGTTTAAAATAAGTCCCAAGGGTATCGCCTGCGCGACATCGAGTTCTAACGGGGCCACTTTTACTTCAAAACGGATTCTTTGTCCTGTACTAAAGGATTCTTTAAAATATTCAACCAGCTCGATAATATAACTGTGCATATTAATCGTTGAAATATTATCTGATTTATATAATTTCTGGTGAATCAGCGACATGGAATAAATTCTGTGCTGGCTGTTTTTAATTGCCGACAGGGCCATATCGTTATCCAGATAGGCTGATTGCGAATTCAAAAGGCTTATCACGGTTTGCAGGTTGTTTTTTACACGGTGATGGACTTCCTTTAAAAGCCATTCCTTCTCATCTAACAAATGCCTCAGATTGATATTTTTCAGATTAATTTCTCTTTCTTTAAGCTCCAGTTTCGAATGATTTTGCTGCTTTAAGCGGTAACGGTTGTAAAGCAGTCCAATGATTACTAAAAGCAATACTAAACTCCACACTGATACCGTATTTAACAATTTTGATTTTTGCAATTTACTTTCCTGTAGTTTGGTCTGTTCGCTTAGAAGTTTAATTTTTTGTTCCTTATTCAGGGTTTCATAGGCAATCTTCAGTTCCTCAATTTCCTTCTTTTTTGAAGTGCCAAGAATCGAATCGTTTATCTTTTTGTAGTTCTGAAAATGTCTCATAGCACCATCATAGTTGCCGCTTAAAGAATCATTCTTAAACAATAAATACTGAAGAAGATCCGAGTCATAATTGTTATTGAATTTGGTGCGCAGTCCCAAAACTTTATCCGTATAAAGTTTAGCCAGCTTCGGACGGTTGCTTTCGGCATAAAACAAAGCCATTAAAGTATATCCATGGACGACTTCCCTGAAAGTTTCCGGAGTATTTAACTGCCGGGCATAAATTTCCATTTCCTTAAAACATTTTTCAGCCTGAACAGTGTTGTTTAAAGCAATATAACAGTTGGCTTTGTTAAAGGCAACCGACATTTTATCAAATGCATTTGTGGGCGGATATTTCAAGGTAACTGAATTTAGATAGGCAAGAGCTTCCTTGTTTTTTCCTTTCATCGACAACGCTGCAACTGCGCTGAAAAAACTTTTATACCAGGTACCGCTATTCAGGGTGTTTTGCCCCACTTCTATGCTTTTATTATAGAGTTCTAATGCTTCTTCATTGTAGCCAATTGTATTATAAACGTTACCGAGGCGGGTATAAAAAATGTCTGCAAGCGTGTAATCTTTTTCAGCTTCCATTCTTTTTACACTTTTTAAGGCATAATATAAGGCACTTTTGACATTATGCATATTGAGTTCAATATAGGAAATCGTTGTTTCTCCAAATTGTTCGTGGGTAAACCCAATCTTTCTAAGGTCGGCTAAGTTTTGATACAGTCTTTTTTTGGCTTCGTTTATTTTTCCCGTCCAGAAATAAATGGTGGTAATCTTCATATAGATTTCGATTCTTTTCTCTTCCATCCCCAATTCTGTGTAGATGGAAAGTGCTTCTTCAAGATTCTTTTCTTTTTCAGGATCCAAATTAGACAAAAGCATTCCCTGCGCATCCAGGGCAGCGGCAAGTTCCGGTTTGTCATTTTGTTTGCGGCAGTCACTGATTACGGCTGTAAAATACTTTTTACTTTCTGCCGGATTATTGGCCTGCGCATAATATTTGGCCAACAGCACGACGCTCTGATGTTCCAATTTCTTCATCTTCAGCTGTTTACTTAGCGCTACGGCTTCTTTAATATATTTCAGTGCTTTTTGAAGGTCTTCCGGTTGGGTACCGGGCTTAAAAAGATACAAATTACCCAGTTGCAGTAACAATTTAATCCGGTCTTCATTTTTGGTTTTTGCCAAAAACTTCTGGGCAGAAATGGTATTGCCCTTTGCAATCAAATCGTTTCCAATCAATCCTGACCCGCTGTTAAAACCTTCATCGTAAGCTAATGAAACCGGAATTTTATACGCTTGACAAGCTAATACTACGGAACTGTCTACATCTATTGCTCCTTGGTTTGCATTGTACAAATACATCGAGCAGGCCTGAATTAAAAGCCTCTTTTTCTTTAGATCATACTTATTGACAGCGGCACTTTGCGCTAAGCCTTGTACTACAATAAAGAGATTAAAACACAGGAGAAGCGCTTGTTTCATGACAGGATCGTATTAAATTTTTGGTTAAAACGAAGCAAATATAAAAACAAAAACGCATGATTTTAAGAACTATACTGAATAAAATCTACCCTAAATTTGATTTTAATAAATTTAACCTGATACTTTTAGCATTTTAAGAGTAATAATTAATTAATTTTACATTCTTTAAAAACATAAACATAATTGCTGCTAACCGATGGAAACGCCTTTTAAAGAAATTGCGGACTCTTATAAAACGACAGTTCATAAGAGAATTTTAATTGTGGAAGACCAATTTATTGAAGCACATGATTTGCAGTTAATTCTGGAAAAAGCCAATTATGAGGTGATCGGAATTGTGCGATCGGTAGATCAGGCCCTGGAAATACTGGAGACTCAAAAACCCGATCTTGTATTGCTGGACATCATGCTGAAAGGAGATAAAAACGGAATTGAGCTGGCCCATATCCTGCGAAAAAAATGTATCGGGTTTATTTTTATTTCAGCCAATTCAAGCAAACAGATCCTGGATAAAGCCAAAACGACCCATCCTTTCGGATTTATTGTAAAACCTTTTAGGGAACAGGATATCCTGACGACTTTGGAAATTGCCTTTTTCCGCCTCGATTACAGTCTTGAATCGCAATTGCTGCAGCAGTCAGAACTAAAAAACAATATAACAGACCTGATCCGTTCCAACTTAAATATTGAAGACGCTTTGCCGGCGTTTGCAAAAATCATACAGACCTTTGTGACCTTTGATTACCTGGAAGTTGGTTTTGAAAATACGGACCAATATTCGAATTTAGGAATCATCCGTAAAAATATCGGGCAATATCAGATTATTACCGTTCAGAAACTTTCGCAAATTACTGAAATACCGCTTAAAGAACTCAATGAAACCTACAGAAAATCTTCTATAGCTATTGTACCAGGGGTGTACAGCGAAGAATCTTTAATTAAAAATTTTCAGGCTGCACCGATAAAAGGTTTAATCTCACACAATTTCGGAATAAAATCGTATTTGGTTTTCCCGCTTTCAATCGGAGATTCAAATCATTTTTCCTTTACTTTTTACAGTAGAAATTTCAATGCCTACTCTGATGAAAATCTGAAGTTATTAGCTACTTTAGAAAGTTCGCTGTCGCAATTAATAGCCCGTTTTTATTCCATTGAACAGAAATCGTATGTCAAGAAGATAAAGCCTTTACAAAAAGAAGAGGCAAAAATTGCAGAAACCGGCTTTGAGGGAATTATTGGCGACAGTTCGCAAATGCTTACTGTCTTTAATTATATAAAACGTGTGGCGCCTTCCGACACTTCTGTACTAATTTTAGGAGAAAGCGGTACAGGCAAAGAGAAAATTGCACAAAATATTCATGCTTTATCCAGTCGCAAGGACAAACCTCTTGTCATAATCAATTGTGGGGCCATTCCTGAAAATCTGGCAGAATCGTTATTCTTTGGCCATGAAAAAGGTTCCTTTACCGGAGCCCTTGAAAGACGTATAGGTAAATTCGAACTTGCCAACGGGGGCACTATTTTTCTGGATGAAATTGGTGAAATGTCCCCTGCACTGCAGGTAAAATTACTGCGGGTCTTGCAGGAAAATTAAATCGAACGTATCGGGTCACATTCCCCCATGAAAATTGATGTGCGCCTTATTGCCGCCACTAATAAAAATCTGGAAGACGAAGTGGCAGCGGGAAGATTCAGAATGGATTTATATTATCGCTTGCTGGTCTTTCCGATTTTAGTTCCTTCGCTGGAGAAAAGAAAAGAAGATATTCCTAAGTTGGCCCAGCATTTTATTGAGATGTACAGTCAGAAAGCAGGCAGAAAAGCACCTGTCCTTTCGGCTACAGCACTACAGCAGCTTATAGAGTATAACTGGCCCGGCAATATTAGGGAACTTGAACATGTGATACAGCGTACCGTACTGCTAAATGACAGTGATATGGTGAAGGAAATAGAGCTTTTCTCTTCCTCCAAAATGCATGCTGAAGTCGCAGCTGAATCATTTTCAATCAAAACTATTATCGAAAACGAGAGGGATTACATCTCGTATATCCTAAAAAAATGCAATGGAAAAGTTTCAGGCGCTGGCGGTGCCGCAGAAATTCTTGATATCAACCCTTCGACATTAAACTCAAGAATCAGGAAACTGGATATTAAAAGAGATTAGTAGCTATTGCAATAACATTTCTCTTCCTATATCACTACTATTTTACGTATGGCCTTAACTACACAAGCGCCGAATCAGATTTTCTAATCACGATAAGGCAATAAACCTTGTCGCTTACAATTACGGATTAATCCAAATCCTGTATGGCGTTTTTATTGCGAAATCTCACAAACAAACCTCTTTTTTTAGCGAAATATAATACGTAAAAAAGGGCAATACAGCCGAATTACTGCGTTTTATCGACTGGCATGCCTATTGGTTTCTGTTATACTATTAACAACCAAAACCAATTGCATTATGAAAAAATCAATCTTTCTATATGCCTGGGACTAAACTAAATAGTATGAAAGCAAACTCTAAAAATGTACTGTTAATTACCGGTGCATTCGTAAGCCACACTTGCTGGGACGAATGGATCAAATACTTCGGTGAAAAAGGATATAACGCTCTCGCGCCGCCCTGGCCGTTTAAGGATGGCACTGCAAAGGAACTTCGGGATCGTCAGCCCTATGATATTGGTCTGGCCATGCTGACCTTACAACAACTTATTGACTACTATGCCGGTATAGCAAAATCGTTTCCGGAGAAACCGATCATCATTGGTCATTCTTTGGGCGGAATGATTGCACAGATACTGGTAAATCGCGATTTGGCAGCTGCAGGAATTGCAGTACATTCGGTGCCTCCTTTGGGTGTAATCCCTTATGAATTTACTTTTTTAAAATCGGGCTGGAAAGTTTTGGGATTCTTCAGTTCGGTAAAAAAAACGTACCTGATGTCTTTTCCTAAATTTCAATATGCTTTTGTAAACGGATTGCCATTAAGCGTTCAAAAAGAAGCATACGAAAAATATGTGATTCCGGAATCGAAAACAGTAGCGAGAGGCGGACTAACTGCTGATGCAGCTGTTGACTTTAAGAAAAATCATGCTCCGCTATTGTTTGTGGCGGGAAGCAAAGACCAGTTTCTATCCCCGCATCTGATCACACGAAATTTCAACAAATACAGGCGAAATGGCTCTGTTATTGATTACAAGGAATTTAAAGGGACTAATCACAATGTACTGCTTTTAGATTCCTGGAAAGAGAATGCCGACTATATTCTCTGCTGGATTGATGCTGTCCTGCCTGACCCAAAATATACGGTTGGCAAAGTACTGTCAAATACAATTTATTGATTGAAACATTACTATCTAAAAATTAAAAATCATGAGTTTATATCCATTACAAAAAACGGCAATTATTCTGATAGATCCTTTTAATGATTTCCTTTCTGAAGGAGGGAAACTATTTCCTTTGACTAAAGAAACTGTGGAAGAAACCGGACTTGTCAGAAATATCAAAAGACTTCTAATTGCTGCAAGAGAAAAAAAGATCCGGATTGTTTACGCACCGCATCATAATACCCAAAAGGGGGATTATCTGAACTGGAAGTTTTTATCCCCTTCGCATCAGGGCAGCAGCAACATTACTCTTTTTGAAAAGGGATCTTGGGGTGCCGGGTTTCATCCTGAGCTTATGATGCAGGAAGGTGATTTACTGGCACAAAATCACTGGACAGCCAGTGGTTTTGCTAATACCGATTTAGATTTTCTGCTCCGTCAGCACGGTATTGAACACATAGTGCTTGCGGGGATGAAAGCCAATACGTGCATTGATTCAACAGCGCGGTATGGCGTCGAATTAGGGTATCATGTTACGCTTATAAAAGATGCGATAGCCGCATTTAACTGGGACGAGATAAAAGCTACTGTTGAAACAAATTTTCCTAATTACGGACATGCTCTGTATGGTACGGAAGAATTTATACAACAAATAAACCTTTAATTATCGAAAGGCTGATCGAAAGCATTATGACTTCGGTTATGAATACTGCATTTTAAAACGTCACTTTAGCAGGAGTTAGTTACTTTAAAAAAAATAATGAATACAGGGCTTTTATGTTGCTCCTATTGCTGTGTGAAACTTGATTTTATTTTTCATTTTCACACAGAAAGTGTGTGAAACTTGATTTTATTTTTCATTTTCACACAGAAAGTGTGTGAAACCTGATTTTCATTTTTACTTTCACACAGAAAAACTATAGTTCCAGTCGTGAAATTATCGGTATAAAGCCAAAAAGGCCCGGACATTCCATCCGGGCCTTTTCACTTTGCCTATTTTAAAATTCAATTGTAATTTTTATAACGTATACTTCCCTGCTCTACCAGAAGAAACAGTATATTCTTTGTCAACATATTACAAAAAAGTACCGAACCTTTCAAAGTGACAGGTATAGCCATTCGGATTTTTAACGAGGTAGTCCTGATGGTAGTCTTCAGCAACCCAGAATTTTGTAAAGGGTTCAAGGGTGGTAACAACTTCCCCGGGCCATTTTCCTGAGTCATCAACGATTTTAATTACTTCATCGGCGATCTGTTTTTCATCTTCATTCTGAATAAAAATGGCAGATCTGTAGCTTGAACCTTTGTCATTGCCCTGCCTGTCTACTGTTGTTGGATCATGCATCCTGAAAAAGTAGTCCAGCAGCTCTTTATAATTTGTAACGGTACTGTCGTAGGTAATTTCTATGCCTTCAGCATGTCCCGGATGATTTTGGTAGGTTGGATTATCATTTTGTCCTCCTAAGTATCCCACTTCGGTATCTTTTACCCCCGGGCGTACCCGAAAAAGGTCTTCCATACCCCAAAAACATCCACCGGCTATATACGCTTTTTTTAAGTTTTCCATGATTTCACTTTTAAAAATTATACGGGCTTTTTTCGCCCTTACTGTATTCATTAATGTGCTATCAAAGATAATTGATTATTGGTTGTGTTGTTTACAGGATTATCTACATTCCGTACATTTTTCAAACAAAGTGTATTTGGCTTTTACTATTTTTTCCAAATAGTCAACTTTATCTCTTTCTGTCTGAATGAATCGACTATTTGCTTTTATGGTTACAGATGCTGTGTAAATTTAATAACAAAACCCTTTTTTCGTATAAGAAAAATTCCAACTAAAGAATTAATTTTAAAAGCTTTAAATCACAGCAAAGTAATGAAAATAGCTACTTATAATGTCAACGGGGTCAACGGACGTCTTCCGGTACTGCTCAGATGGCTTGAGGAAACAAAACCAGACATTGTCTGCCTTCAGGAACTGAAAGCACCGCAGGATAAATTTCCCGAAAAAGCCATTAACAACGCAGGATACAATGCCATCTGGCACGGCCAAAAACAATGGAACGGCGTGGCGATCCTGGCGCGCAATAGGGAAATCAAAGAAATCACCAGGACCCTTCCCGGCGACAAAGACGATGTGCAGAGCCGCTATATGGAAGCCCTTATTGATGGTCTCGTAATTGCCTGCCTGTACCTCCCCAACGGAAATCCCGCTCCGGGTCCGAAACTGGAGTACAAACTGTTATGGTTCGAACGTCTGGCCCACCGCGCCTCTACGCTGCTGAGTTTAAAAACACCGGTGATCCTGCTGGGCGATTTTAATGTGATGCCCACTGAACTTGATGTATATAAGCCCGAGCGCTGGCTGAAAGATGCACTCTTTCTGCCTGAAGTACGCAAGGCCTTTGCCGATATCGTCAATCAGGGCTGGACCGATGCCATACGCAAATTATATCCTGATGAAGTAATTTATACTTTTTGGGACTATTTTAGAAATGCCTACTCCCGTAATGCCGGACTTCGCATTGACCATTTCCTGCTGAGTCCGCAGGTTGCAAAGAAACTGAAATCCGCCGGGGTGGACAAGCATGTTCGCGGATGGGAAAAAAGCAGTGATCATGCACCCGTGTGGATTGAAATTGATGAAATAAAACTGCCGCCAGCGAAGAAACCTATTAAATAATTACTACCTTTATTTTATGAGAAGAAAAGCAGATATTATTATAATCGAAGACGACGAAGACGACAGAATATTCCTTCAGGATATTTTTGACAGCCTGAAATACCCTAACAAACTGGTCTTTTTTGAAGATCCGACGCTTGTACTGGATTACCTGTCAAGTCCCGCTGTTTATCCGTTTATGATATTGTCGGATATCAATATGCCAAAAATGGATGGCTTTGAACTTCGGAACAAGATTTTGTCCCGTCCGGAAACGAGCAAAAAATGTGTTCCTTATATTTTTATGTCTACCTCAAAAAGTCCCGAAAATGTTAGTAAAGCCTACGATTGTCATGTACAGGGCTTTTTTAGGAAAGAAGCCGATTTCAATGATTATAAAGAGACGATCGAGAATATAATGAGGTACTGGATTACAAGCCTTACACCTACCAGTACCACTTAAATTTTAAAATCGGGGGCGCTATTTATTTAGCAATCACCCAACCCACATTTCGGTATTTTATAAAATATCCTGAAGTACACAAACGAGTTCCTTATAGTCATTAGGTTTACTGATGCAACGCACCTTATCAAACTGCTGCGTTAATTTTTGCATGATTTCTATAGTATGCGAAGAATATACAATAACGGGAATTTGCTCCAGGGCGGCGTCGTTTTTGAGCTGCTGTAAAAATTCAGGTCCGCTGATAACCGGCATATTCAGGTCCAGAAATATTAGTTCCGGCAGATTTTGCCCATTTTTCAGTTCTTCCATTGCGATTACGGGACTGGTAACAATACGGCAGATAACTTTTTCTTCTAAGGACTTAACTGCTTCAAACAATATCTCAGCATCGTCCAGATCATCATCGATCAGCAATATACTTTTATATAACATAAATCTTTGTAAAATGTACGGATGAACCTCCATACAGTTATTCGAATAAACGCACTTATGACGTTTCGTGGTTGTCTATTTGGAATAAGGCAAGGAAAAACCTGCACCATTTACAAAAAAATGGTACAGGTCTCCATCAAAATCAAACTTACTCTTGGATTTTCAATTTGAATTTATTTTTGATCTTCTTCACTTGCATCGAAGTTGATTGTATTGTAAGCTGCCTCGGTCAATAAGGTATCGGCTTCTTTTTCTTCGGCCAGCGTTTTTTCCAGCAACAATACAGCGTCATCTTCGCCTAATGTGGCAGCAAATGCAGCAAGAGTGCCATAAGTAGCAATTTCGTAGTGCTCTATTTTCTGTGATGCAGCGATAATACCGGCATCACGAACAGCCCCTGATTCTGTTTCTTCCATGATACTTTCTCCTTCTTTAATCAGACCTTCCATAGCATCGCATTTTTTGGCTGCTGCTTTTTCTCCAACTGATTTAAATACTTTTTCCAGTCTTAATACCTGTTCCTGTGTTACGGCAAGATGGTCGTTAATTGCTTTAATCAGGTTTTCAGAAGTCGCATTCTTAGCCATCTTCGGCAATGCTTTGGTTAATGCTTTTTCAGCCCAGTAGATATCTTTTAAGGAATCTACAAATAATTCTCTTAGTCCGTCCGCTGCGGAAGGTTTCGCTTTTACTGTTCCCTTAGGAGTTGCTTTTGCTGCTGTTGCAGTGGTACTTTTGCTTTTTGTTGCAGTTGTACTTTTACTTTTTGTAGCTGTTGTATTTTTAGTTGCAGTTTTCATAAATTTATTTTTTTAAGTTAAATCAAATCTACAAAATCACCGAAGTGATTATTTTACAGAATATCCCAATATTTTTACAGTATTCAAATATTAAACCTCTATAAATCAGCATATATTCAAAAAGGCTCTTACCGGCTATAAAAAATGGACACTGTTATTTTATTAAACCTGTCGGATGCAGCGAAAAAGCGCGGTTTTACTCCTCTTAAAAACAACGTAGTATTTCGTCTCAGGATTAGCATATGTATGTTCTGATTTTATATCTTTGTCCCTGCAAATCTTAACTTAATTACTACAAAACTGCGTATGAAGTGCTTTTTAATTGATGACGACGAAGATGACAGAGATATTTTCGCATTGGCCCTCCTAAAGGCAAATGCTGAAAGTAACTGTATTACAGCCACTAATGGAGAAGATGCTTTAGATCTTTTAAGAAAACAATCTGATTTTATTCCTGATTATATTTTCCTCGACCTTAATATGCCTTTGATGGATGGGCGTGCCTGTCTGTCTGAATTAAGGAAACAAGCCCGTTTAGATACTGTTCCGATTATCATTTTTACGACTTCTTCTTATTCAAAGGATATTGAAGATACGCTGAATCTTGGTGCCTCGCACTACCTTGTAAAACCAACGAGTCTTAATGAATTAGTGTCTATACTTACCTCCTTTTTTGAAGGTAAACTTTCCGGCTACCGACTGAGCTTGTAATTTTAACAGTTGTTTAATTTTAATAATTGCCTTATATTTACTTTTATATGGCAATCATGAATACTTTAAACAGTTCAGAAACAGAATATTACAATCACAACCAGCTCTTAGAGTCCTTGCCTACTGCAGTATATGCCTGCGATAGTAAGGGAATCATTACATTTTTCAACCAGGCTGCCACTCTACTCTGGGGACAACAGCCAGAGCGGGGTATTGCTATGTGGTGCGGCTCATGGAAAGTATACCGTCGTAATGGAACTCTTTTGACTATTGAGGAATATCCGATGACCCTTGCACTAAAAGAGGGGCGGGCTGTAAAGGGAGAAGAAATTGTGATTGAAAAACCCAATGGAGACCGCGTATATGTATTGCCACACTCAAATCCGATTTTTAACAGTGCGGGTGAAATAACAGGAGCTATTACGATGCTGGTCGATATATCCGACAAAAGTAAACACGAAAAACAACTCACGGACACCAAGGAAATCTACAAGGATTTGCTGGAGGAAAAAGTGATCGAAAGAACCTTAACTTTACAAAAAAGCGAGGACCGGTATCATAAAATGGTAGAGGAAGTTGAGGATTATGCCATACTACTGCTCGATCCTGACGGAAATGTTCAAAATTGGAATCTCGGGGCCCAAAAAATTAAGGGCTATACGGAAGAAGAAATTATCGGCAAAAACTTTAGTTTGTTTTACCTTATCGAAGACCGGGAACGACAGCTGCCGCAAACTCTTATACAGCGGGCTGCCAGTGAAGGCAAGGCCATGCATGAGGGATGGAGGCTCAAAAAGAATGGCGAAAAATTCTGGGGGTTTGTCGTTCTGACAGCCCTGCATGACGACGATAATAATATTATAGGTTTTTCAAAAGTAACAAGGGACCTGACCGAAAGAAAACAGCTTGAGGATCAGCTAAGGGAAAATGCGATCAATATCGAATTTCGAAATAAGCAACTGGAGGAATACGCGCACATTGCTTCGCATGACCTTCAGGAACCGTTACGTAAAATCCGAATTTTTGCTGAAATGCTTTCGCATAAAATTAAAGATGAGGATGCCCTGCGCGATATTAAAAAGATAGAATCATCTGCCACGCGAATGACCATGCTAATTAAGGACGTTCTCGCCTATTCTGAAATTGCCCAGGGCCACCAAATGTTTGTTCCAACGGATATGAATGAAATTCTGAAGAATGTCCAGGAAGATTGTGAGCTCTGGATCCTTGAAAAAAATATCTCTATAGTCCACGATGATCTTCCTGTAATAAACGCTGTGTCCATTCAGATGCACCAGCTTTTCTCCAATTTTATGACCAATGCCTTAAAATATTCGAACATTGGCGGTACCATATCGATATTGTGCAGTACCAGTTATACGGAAGAGGAAAAAAAACAGTTTCATCTGAAAGAGGGTACAACGTATCTAAAGCTAATTTTTCGCGATAACGGAATTGGCTTTGATGCAAAATACAGCGATCAGGTCTTTAAGCTTTTTCAACGATTAAATTCAACACAAAGCGGAACCGGGATCGGTCTGGCATTGTGCAAGAAAATTATTGAAAACCATTCCGGTTCCATAACTGTTCATAGTGAAGTTGGCGTCGGAACAGAATTTACAGTTTATCTTCCTTTCTCCTAAACCAAAAAAAAATGCTTGAAAACTTTCCTTTTTATGTCGGTATACTGATCGTTATTTTATTGCTGATTATGCTGGCTAATAAAATAAAAGTGGCTTATCCTGTTTTATTAGTTTTGGGAGGACTGGCGATCAGTTTTATTCCGGGTGTGCCCGTTATCAATATTGAGCCTGAGCTTATCTTTTTTATTTTCCTTCCTCCTTTATTGTATGAAGCGGCATGGACAATTTCATGGAAAGAGTTGTGGCGCTGGCGTCGCATCATAACCAGTTTTGCTTTTGTAGTCGTTTTTCTCTCGGCACTTTCGGTAGCATTAGTGGCTAATTATGTTATTCCGGGCTTTTCGCTGGCATTAGGTTTTTTACTGGGAGGAATTGTTTCGCCGCCGGATGCAGTCAGTGCCGGTGCTATTTTGAAATTTGTGAAGGTGCCCAAAACTATTTCCTCTATTTTAGAAGGAGAAAGTTTGCTGAATGATGCCTCTTCCTTAATTATCTTCCGATTTGCCATGATTGCCGTTGCAACGGAACAATTTATATTTTACAAAGCCGCAATGAGTTTCAGCTGGATGATTATTGGTGGTGTGGCCATTGGTTTACTCATCGGATGGCTGTTCATGAAAGCGCATAAATATCTGCCTACCGATGCCAATACAGATATTGTTTTATCATTGCTTACGCCTTATATCATCTATCTGGCCGCCGAAGAAGTGCATAGTTCCGGGGTTTTAGCCGTGGTCAGTGGTGGTTTGCTTTTAGCGAATAACAGGCATCGTTTCCTGAGCAGCAAATCCCGCCTGCAGGGCATAAATGTCTGGGGAAGCCTTTGTTTTATATTAAACGGTCTGGTGTTTATGCTCATCGGATTAGATTTACCACAAATTACCAGCGGCCTTGAAGAAGTGAGCCTTTTATCCGCTATTGGATATGGAGTACTGATTACATTTGTCCTGATCGTCAGCCGGATATTATCTTCTTACGGTGCAGTACTTGTGACGCTGATTGCCCGCAATTTTATCACTGTTGCCGATAGCCGAAATCCCGGTTTAAAAACGCCCTTTATACTGGGCTGGACCGGAATGCGCGGTGTTGTTTCGCTGGCAGCGGCCTTATCTATACCGGTTTACCTGAATAATGGTAATGGTTTTCCGCAGCGCAACCTGATTCTGTTTATTACTTTTATTGTTATTCTGCTGACGCTTTTAATTCAGGGACTGACACTGCCCTATTTTATCCGAAAAATTAACTTTACCACTTTCGACGATGCAGTACCGCGCGATGAAGCGTATCATCTCCTGCGAAAAGAACTAGCCGAACATGCTTCCGATTATTTAAGGACTACGTACAGCGATCAGCTCGAAAGTAATGCTTCCCTGCAACAGTTAATTCAAAAATGGGAACAGCATACTAACGGAGTCGATGATGAATCTATCGGACAGGAACTTAAAGTCATTTACCTTGATTTATTAAACCACCAAAGACAATGGTTAATTACTAAAAACAAAGAAGATCAGTCTTTAGACGAATCGGTCATCAGAAGGCAAATGCATTATCTGGATATTGAAGAAGAGAAATTGCGTTATATTTAAATCTTATAAAAAAAGCTGCTTAAAAAAGCAGCTTTTAAATAAGTAATTAAAACGTTAAGAGATGGCAATCAGCTTTGGTTCTTTTTGTTTTGCCTGCTCCAGCTTAGGAATCGACAATACTAAAATTCCGTTTTCATAACGAGCATTTATATTATCCTCGTCCACTACATTTTTAGGCAGTACAAAACTTCGCTGGAAGGATTGATAGCTAAATTCCCTGCGGGTAAAATTTTCCTGTTGCGTATTCACTTCGTTTTCTTTCACGGAAGAAATAAGCAGCTGTCCGTTTTCCAGGGTAACCTTAAAGTCTTCCCTGTTCATACCCGGTGCTGCAACTTCCACTTCATAGCGCTCCGGCGTTTCCTTGATGTTCACTGATGGCAGCGTGGTTCTTGTTGTTGAAAAATTGCTGTTTTCCCAATTGAAAAGATCTTGGCCAAAAACATCATCAAAAAATACTCTGGGTAAAGCCGGTAAGCGGCTTCCGTTTCTTTTAATAAGATTCATAACTTTAATTTTTAAAATTGTTATACCATAAATTTTAGAACTTGCACCTGTTGTGCAGTCATAGAAAAACAAAATAAATGCCAAACGCTTTATATCGCATTTTTATGACAATTTTTCATTTTGAGTCTGAAAAATTGTCATTTTTATGTCTACTAAGCCGCTTATTTGTTAAAGCAAAAATCCCCAATATTGAAAGTAAACTCCCAGAATAACCAAAGAAAACAATATTGTCGACAGAACGGCTGCATTTGAAATGGATTTAATTTTAAGAGCAAAATAAAGTATGGAAATGATCGTAAATACAATAAAAGACCACTGTACAATAAACAGGTAATCAAACTGGCTGCGGATTCCGAAGGCCAGTATATAAAAATTGTCTTTTGCGGTATCATTGACCGCCAGTACAAATCCTATCATAGTAAACAGTCCCGATAAGGCAGTAATTACAATTAAAACCCTGATCCATTTATTGGCTTTGGTCGCGATTTCTTTTTTGATGAAGAGGTACAGCAATCCAAAAACAGCCACCAGTAAAATGAGAAAGGCAATAAGCAAGGGTGCAAAAAATAAAAGGTTAAAGCCATTCAGGCTATTGGCAAAATTTGAAACCCCTCCGTTCAATTTTACATCTGTTATAAAATTTACTTTGTTAAGGGACTGGAATCCGTTTACATCCGGTTTTTTATTCGGATTGCTTACAAAACCGGCTATAATTTCACCCCCGATTTTAGAAAAGCCCGGCGCATGCCCGTAAACAGGGGCATTTACTAAAAATCCATTTTTAAACCGCCCGACCGTTACCTTTCCGTTTGAAGCCGGAGTAATGGGATCAAATGCTCCCGCAAGCACCAAAACAGGAGCTGTCAGGTCAGACAGGTTCGACAAATCATTTTTGGTACCGGGCGCACCTGCTGCCCCTAAATTCCATTTGTCACAGACTAAAAAATCTGATTTATAAAAGGAGAGCCCGCCTTTTAATTTTTTATACTTATCTGAATTTGCATTAAACGCTGCCATCGAATTAAACGGAACAGTTTCCTTACAGCTCACACAATAGTACTGTCCGTAGTCCAATCCAAGGGCACCTGAAAAAGACGCGACCAGTGCACTTAAAGTGTTTTTATTGCCGCTGTTAAATTCGGTAATCAGCAAGGGCAGTACTTCGATTAATTTCCTTTGATACAGGGATTGCTGGATGGCAATTTTAAAATCTTCCACATTATAGGTAAATTCACCACTGGGAATGACCTTCTCATCTACTTTAACGGTGATGGGTTGTTTTTCTAATTTTTCTATAGTCTCATAATAAACGTTTTCCAGATCAGGAAACTGTTTATTGCAATTTGGGTCATCTTTACACGCACTAAAGACTTTTTCAAGGCTATTGATGTAATTTGTCGTATTCTGGTTATAGTAGCCGGAAATATCCGAAATTGAAGAATCCAGAATCAGGGACTGAATGTCCTCAGGGAAATCATTTTCATAGACCTGGGCCGTATAGGTTCCGTACGAAACAGCGTAAGTGTTCCATTTGGAGTACCCCAAAGCCTTTTTTAAAGCATTCAGGTCTTTGGCTATTGCTTTGCTGTTGTAGGCATTTATGTCGATATCCCTGTTTAACAGGTCCTGCCTGCAGGCCATTGCTGCAATCGTTTTTTGCTGTTCATCCTGAGTGGCATTTTGGTTTTTGGCCAGTATTTCCAGGAACTTCTTTCCGAGGTCGGGGCAAAATTTAGGAAGCGAAAAACCCGTGCCCCTTACATCTGCAAAAATGATGGTACTGTTATTTCGTAGCGGATTTTTAAGCCAGCCCCATATTCCTTTAATCCCTCCGGCACCTGGCCCTCCTTCAATATAAAGAACAGGATGATCGTCTTTTTTTGCTGAGGTGCTTTTTAGAATAGCCACGGCTATCCTGATTTTTTTACCCTGAGGCTGGTCCCAATTTTCAGGAACTGTCAGGTATCCCCACTCAATATTCTCGTTATTGATAGCTGCTGCTTCGGGGAAAAAAGTGGTTGTTTTTTCGTATTTAAAAACATCTGTTTGGGAAAACAAACAAACGGGCAACAGACCAAGCAGTGAAAATAATAGTAATAGGTTTTTCATTTTTGTTTTTTTAGTTAATTATTGCTTACGACAGGTGTTTCAACACAACATCCTTAATCGTTGTTTTTAATGAAAGGGCACATTGGTACTTTTTATCTATGTTTATTTCTTTCAGATAAAATTTTTCGCCTTGGATTATTGTGCTGTAGTCAGTGATTTCAAAGGATTGCAGCGGAATTGTTAATCCGTGGCCATGTGCTTTTATAACAGCTTCTTTCTGTGTCCAGTACTCAAAAAAGGCATTTTTTGTATTCGTGGAAGTGCTAATTCTTTCCCATTCATTTTCGGTCATCTGGAACTTAAAGTCATCGATTAGGATATCGCTTATGATTTCTATGTCAATTCCTATTTCACCCTCATCACTTAAGGCACAAACCACAATTTCTCCGGAATGTGAGATGTTAAACTGCACGGGATGATCTTCAAAATAGGGCTTATGATAACTGGTGTATTTCAGCTCTTTGTCAGCGGGGCCTAAAAATCCGGCTTCTTTCAGGCCCGTGAACAGCAATATCCGTCCCAGAACTGATGCCTGGGCATCCTGCCACCTCCGAAACCGGCTGATCTTAGCCTGATAGTTTTCCGGAAAATCCGGCAGATGGTTTCTTAACAGGCTTTCGTGATTTCCTTCCGACAAATACGAATAATAGATATTAATCAAAGCTGTAGCGGGTATTAGAAATTAAAATCAAAATCAGGTACCGTACTTTTCTCCAGTTCCATTTTAGTATCGATTGAATCCAGTCTGGCTGCCGGATTTTTAACTATTTCATTGAAGAGAATTGTGTACGTAACAGCAATCATCTGAATGGTATCCCTGTCATATAAATCACAATTGTAGTCTATGATTCCTTTCAGCCTGTTGTCGCTCTCATATAAATTAAACACCAGCGGCATTCTGCTGTACGTGCTTTCGACAGGATAAGAAGTCAGTTTTAAATCGCCTAATGCATTGATATTTTCAAAGGAAAACTCCGGATTCTGATACACCAGCATGGTGTCAAAAACAGATTGGGGTATTTTATCAAAGGGAACGTTCTGATAGTCATTAATCGCCAATATATTACTTTGCGTTTGCTTCAATACGTCCAGAAAGGTCTGGTCCTGCTCCAGTTGTGTCCTTACAATAAGGGTTTTCACAAACATTCCGATTTGGTTGTGGAGTTCCGGAAGAGTTCTGCCTGAGTTGGCGGTGGCGATACAAATGTCAGTATGATCCGAAAATTTCCAGATCAGCACATTCAATGCTGCTGCCAAAACGGTATAAAAAGTAACCTGCTCGTCAAGGGCCAGTTTCTTTAAAGCCGAAGTAGTGTCTGTGGTCAGTTCAAACTCATATTTGCTTCCTCCCTGCCCGTTCTGCTTATTGTCAAAATCCCTTTCAAATGAAGCTACAGGCTGATAATCCTGAAGGTATTTTTTCCAGAATATTTCATTTTTTTCAGCAATATCTTCCGCTGTTTTAATAAACCATTCCGAATAATCTTTAAACTGAAATTGTACATCGTTTTCTTTTGTTGTTTTCGAAGAACTGCCCTCCTTATAATTTTCAATAAATTCAGTAATGAAAATTTCCAGCGATAAACCATCCATTATAAGGTGATGCGTGCAAAAAAGCAATACCGATTTATTTTCCCCTGTCTGAAGTAGCTGTACTCGTAGCAGCAGGTCTTTTTCTAAATCAAATGTTTTGGCATTAAATTCATTTATGATTTCAGCTGCTTTTTCCGTTGTTGTTTGAGCAGTAGAAAGGGTAAATTTTACGTCTTCGAACGCCTTAATTTTTTGATGCGGCACTCCGTTTATTTCAATAAAATTGGTTCTCAGGATTTCATGCTTTTGAATGATTTTGCGCAGGGCAGCTGAAATCTTGTCCAAATTCACAATTCCCTCGACACTGTAAGCGGCAAACATATTGTAGGCTGCTGCCGTGTTTTCCTGCTGGGAGGCCAGCCAGATATTGTACTGAGGCGGGGTTACCGCATAAAAAGGTTTAGATTCTGATTTTGGCAGTGCGACCAC
This sequence comes from Flavobacterium cupreum, assembly GCF_003996965.1. Classification (GTDB taxonomy): domain Bacteria; phylum Bacteroidota; class Bacteroidia; order Flavobacteriales; family Flavobacteriaceae; genus Flavobacterium; species Flavobacterium cupreum. Next base: position 103,223 of record NZ_QWDM01000009.1, read on the forward strand.
TGAATTGGGAACGAGTTTTTGTAAATGATGCGCCAGCAATTCGATTGTTGGATAGTCGAAAATAGTTTTCAGGGAAATCGTCAGGGAAAGTTCCGCGGCTACTAATCCAATCAGTTTAACTGCGTTGAGGGAATGTCCGCCTAAGGCAAAAAAGTTATCCTTTACACTTATCGGTGCTGCGCTGTTTAATACTTGTTTCCAGTATCCGGCTAGTTTTTCTTCTAAGACCGAAACGGGAGCTTTAAAATCATCATAATTGGTTTCCTGCAGAATGGCTCTTTGTGACAAAGATTTTCGGTCTATTTTCTGGTTGGGCGTAAGCGGAAATTCTTCCAGAGGAATAATCACGTTAGGAACCATATAATACGGAAGGTTTATTTTTAATGTGGTATGAATTTTTTCTACCTCCGTTTCTTCGGTTTTTAAAAAGTAAGCGACTAAAAAAGCTTCCTGCTGTTCTCCTTTTTTAGCGATTACAACCGAATTCCGAACCCCTTCTATCTGATTCAATTGCGACTCAATATCCCCGAGTTCAATTCTGTACCCTCTGATTTTAACCTGATTGTCATTTCTGCCTAAAAATGTGATCTCTCCGTTGTCATTCCATTTTCCGACATCTCCGGTTTCGTAGAGCAAACTGGTGCTGTCAAACGGGTTTGCAATGAATTTTTGTCTGGTCAATTCTTCATTTTTATAATATCCTTTCGCCAGTCCGTCGCCTGCTATGTAAATGGCACCGGGCGTTCCGACAGGTTTAGGGCTTAAGAATTCATCCAGGATATAAAACTGCGTATTGTTTATGGGTTTTCCAATGTTTGATGCCTCTTTAAAATGACTGATTTTTTTGATGCTGGACCAGATCGTCGTTTCTGTCGGCCCGTACATATTCCACAACTCTGAAGTGCTGCTGATTAGTTTTTCTGCCAGTGCTTCACTTAATAAATCGCCTCCGCATAGTACTTTCAATCGCTCGCCGCCCTGCCATCCGGCATGGAACAGCATCTGGTAAAAACTTGGTGTCGCCTGAATGATTGTCGGTTGTATTTCCTTTATTTTTTCGATAATCAGATTCGGATCGGACAAAACATTCTGATTCGCCACATATAAAGCAGCTCCCGATATCAGGGGCACGAAAAACTCTAATATTGAAATATCAAAGGAATAGGTCGTTACCGAAAAGAAAGTATCATGTAATCCAACACCCGGTTTTTGCTGTATGCTGATTAAAAAATTAAGCAATGCTTTATGCCCAATGTCTACTCCTTTTGGATTTCCTGTCGAACCTGAGGTGTAGATGATGTAGGCCGTATCTTCAGGCGAAACTGCTTTTCCGGGAGTCCCGTTGAAGATCTCGATTCCGTCCAAAATGTTTTCTAAGGCTATGACACGTACATCAGCAGCTGTATTGAGCCTATAGTCTTTTTCATTTATCAGTATTTTGCTCTGACTGTTGCCAATGATATAATTGAGCCTGTCTTCGGGAAAAGCGGGATCTAGCGGAATATACGACCTTCCTGATTTTAATATCCCCAGCAAAACAACCACCATATTGGCCGATCGTTCCAATAAAACGGCAATTGGCGATTTGTCTTTTTTCCCATAGGTGGTAATAAGATATTGCGCGATCTGGTTCGATAATTTATGCAGTTCGGCATAGGAGTACGATCTGTACTCGTCTTTTAAAGCTTCTTTACCGGGGAAATTTTCTACCTGTTGCTGAAATAAGTCCAGAAAGGTGATATCTTTCTGATACGCTGTTTTTGTTGCATTGAATGTTTGTAAAACCTGATTTCTTTCGTCATTCGTTACATAGTCCAGTTCTTTTAACTTTTTGCCGGGCTGGACCAAAATGTGCTGCAGCAGGTTTTCAAAATGATGCACCACTTGTGTGATCCGGGACTCATTAAAATAGTTCAGATTGTAATCGAAATCAATTTTCACGTCTTCCAGTTCATCAAATTCGCGGATATAAATCGCCAGTGCTACGCGCTCTGACTGGTGCGTAAGCGGAATCACACGGGTCTGGGTGTTCGTAAAATCCGTAGCATAATTTTGCTTTTCGTAAGACAGCGTAATATTGAATATTTTTTCTTTTTCCGTAAAAACCTGAAGTTCCTGTATGAGTTTGCCTAACGGAAAACGCTGGTGACGGTAATCGTTCCTCAATTGATTTTTGATCTGCGTGATTAATTCTTCGAAAGTAGTCTCGAAATCCAGTGCCATTCGCAAAGGCGAGATGCCCATAAAAAGACCTACTGTTTTCTTGTATTTCGCTTTGCTTCTGTTTAAAACCGGCAGCCCTATGGCAAAGTCATTATTTTGGTGTTTTCTTCCGAAATAGGTATACAAAACGGCTAAAATGACATGAAAGGAAGAGCATTTATTTTCTGCCGCCAGTTCGTTTAACTGATTGTACATGTTTCTTTTAATAACCAGCTCTTTACGGCTGCTTTTATTTTCTGGTCCATCAGCTAAAAATTCTTTTTCCAGCAGCGCTTCCGGCAGTACTTTAAATTTCTCCACCCAATACTTTTTATCTTCCAAAAAAGCTTCGGCATTTTGATACTCATAATCATCTTCCATAAAATCCTTATAGCTGAAAGGATAGGTAGTTATAACATCTCCGGATTCATAGATTTCATTATAATTCTGTACCAGTCTCTGAAACATTAAGGACGTGCCCCAGCCATCGGTAATGATGTGGTGGTACACCGAAAACAGGTAATGGAAATCTTCTTTCACCTTAACCAGCGTAAAAACATGCAGGAGATTTTCATCGAATAAATCAAAAGGCTTCATAAACTCTTTTTGCATATAATCGGCCGCTGCTGATTCGGCATTCACGCGATCGGAGAAATCTGCAAACCCCAATTGTGACTGATGTTCTTCCAGCACTCTGATTGCTATCTCTTCCCCGTCTTTTACCAGTATGCTTCTGTACGTATCGTGCTGATCAATAAGCGCGGTATAGGCTTTTCTGAAAGCGTCTGTATTTAGTACTCCTTTAATTTCGATTTTGGCCCCAATGTTATAAATAGGATCATTGGGAAACAATAATTGTTCGAAATAAACATCTTGTTGTGGAAGCGTCAGTTTCATGAAAAATGTGGTATTTAATAGTCTGTAGTATAAAAATGCGATCTGTGAAATGGCAGCATTTGCCCCATTTATCTTCTAGCGCTGCACTTCATCATGCCATAAGTTTTCTGTGTGCAGGGCTTCGTCTTTTACGTTGAAGTCTTTTACAATTTCTCCGTAATCAAATTTTAAGATTCGGTCTGCATATTTGAAATAAGCATCGTCATGCGTTACGGCGATAATGGTTTTGCCTTCCTGTTTTAACTTCGGCAGTAAGTTTTCGTAGAAATATTTCCTGAAATGCGGATCCTGATCGGCGGCCCATTCGTCTAATACGAGAATTGGCTTATCTTCCAGCAGTGCAAAAATCAGGGACATTCTTTTGCCCTGCCCTTTAGAAAATGGACGTCTTGCAGATTCTTCCTTGTCATCGGCAATCACTTTGTCGAGTTCCATTATTCGCAGCAGCTCCCTGTATTCCCTGTTATTCTCTAAGGCATAGGGATCGTAATTATGGGAATAGATATGATTGTCGGTAAAAACTGCTGAGATCAGGTTTTGTGTGGTTGTTTTTCCGGTACTGTTTTGTTGGTTGTTTACGATTATTTCTCCTTCCGTAGGCTGATACAAACCGGTCAGGATGTTGATAAAAGTACTTTTACCGCTGCCGTTTCCGCCAATGATGAAGATCATTTCCCCTTTTGCTATGGAAAGGTTTACAGGCCCTAAGGCAAATGTTTTTTCGGCAGCATTATTTTCATAGGCAAAATGAATCTGATCAAATCGTAACGAAGTGAAAGCTTCCGTGTCTGCCGTTTTAAGGGTTACGGCTGCTTCTGTACTGTCAAAATCCTTTAGGAAATTTTTTATCCTGTTGTTGGCTACGGTAAGTCTGGTATAAACATTCTGCATATTAATCAGGTTGTTGATAGGCCCTGAAACAAATAGCAGAATCACCACATACGAGATCACATCTTCTCTTTTTAATATTCCAATCTCAGGCAATAAAAACAGGATGGCTCCAATCACCAGGTACAGCCCGTACTGACTTATTAAATTGATGGATAAAAAAACGTAGTTGATATTAAAGTCCAGTACTTTGGCATTTTCCCTGTTGGGTGACAAGTGTTCCTTCATTAGTTTTTCCCGTCTGCCGGTACTAAGCTTAAAGCCTTTAAAGCCCTTTATGACATCGTCTACATATTTATAATAATGCTCGTTGTATTTTCTAAGAGTTGCCACTTTTTGCGACATCGTACTGATTACCAGAAAATAGGTTACGGCAATCAGGATGATTAAACCCACCACCACCAAAGCCGCCGAAACAGATAATGTAAACAGGTAAATCATGCAAAGCAGTAACATCAGCAATGAATTCATCGTATGGGTGACCACTTCGGGAAAAGTTGCGAAGATCCTTAAATCTTCTATGGCTGTATAAAAGCGCTGCGAACCCAGTTTTTCGAGGGTGATTAACGGGGCTTTTAATATTTTATCGAATATCTTTTTCTCGTTTTCATACAGTACTTCAAAAGAGTATTTATTGATTTTTTTCTGAAAGATGATATTCAGCAGATAGGTGTATACGACTGTGGAGACAAACACAATACCCATATAATCTGTTAAGAAATCTGTTTTTCCGGATATCACATTATTAATGATATAAACGATTCCAAAGCTCAGAATCGTGTTGGGTATTGCATAAAGCAAAAGATAAACAACATAGGAAAACTTTAATTTAAACATAATAGTTTGTATTTGAATGGATTATTTGTTTTTGCATGAGAGTTGTAAAAGATGGGCCAGTGCAGCAGCGTTGTTGTGAATAAAAAAATGATTGCCGTTCCATATTTCAGATGTGAACGTATGGCTGGTGAAATTTTTCCAGTTTTCGATCCGGTCACAGGTTTCTTCCCCGGCACCCATTACCGCATAGATCGGGATGTTTACTTTTAATCCCTTTTCGGAAAAAAAGTCTTTTTCCAGACATTCAAAATCGGCTCTTATGATGGGCAGAAAATAATCGAACAGGTCTTTGTTTTCGGTTATAGCCGTGGAGATTCCGCCCAGCCTCAGCAGTTCTTTTTTGAAATTAAAATCATCTAGTTCATGGTACAGGAAATCTTTGCTATTTTTGATTCCCGGCCCCGGATTTCCGGAAACAATAAGTGCTTTCGGACGGTCTCCGCTCCTTTCCATTTTTGCCGCTACGGAAAGCCCCAAAGTCGCTCCCATGCTGTGGCCGTAAATCATATAGGGTTCTCCGTTTCTTAAGGATTGAATCTGGCGGCAATAATCTTCAATAGCCTGATCTTTATTCGTCACCAGGTTTTCTCTGTGTCTTTTACCTCTTCCCGGTAATTCGAGAGGAATGAAATCGGAATTTTTAATCTCTTTTCTGAGAAATTCAAATGAATAAACATTTCCTCCGGCAAAGTGTAATAAAAAAAGCTGCATATTTTTTCGTTTTTATCTGGAATGATCGGTTGCATTTTCGGCTATTCGTTCTGCGTAATTTAATTTCCTGTTTCCAAATTTATAGGTGGCCGAAATCCTAAAGGCTCTTGGATCCTGGTAATTCCTGAAGGTCTGCCTGACATTGTCTACTGTTGATACTTTGTATTCATTCATTGATTTCAGCATATCGGTCACATTCACTTCGATGATGAACGCTTTTTCGAGCAATAAAAATTTCATTCCGAAATCCAGTGCGCCTTGTTTGCTGATCAGGGCTTCCTGATTGATGTTTTTAGAACGGTACCAAAAACTCAGGTTCGCGGAAATGTTTTTCTCCGGATCGAAATACACCTGATTGCTGACCGTACCGTACCAGCCCCAGACATCCAGATCTTCTATGCCCGATACCAATGACTTATTCAGCTTGTAGAATCCCTGTAACTGGAAATTCGTTTCAACAGCATTCGTATATTTTAAGACTCCGCTGGCAGCCACCTGAAACGTATTTAAATCCATATAGCTGACTACCTGATGTTCTACGACATGGTCGGCGGTATAATTGGGTAAAGACCAGAAATTGTCTTTTGTTTTCGAATAGGAAAAACCTAAGTCATATTGGGATTTGTACGCATAGACCAGATTGAAATTGCTGGTCAGCGACGGCTTTAAAAACGGATTTCCCAAATACGTCTCATACGCATTATAAATGCCCAGGGACGGGTTTATAAACCGGTATAATGGCCTGTTGTAATACTGCGAAAAGGCAAAACTTAATTTGTTTGTCTCATCAAAATTGTAGCTTGCACTGGCTGACGGAAACAGCTTTATATAGTTATCGTCCAGCTCTTTTTTAGAATTAACGTCATTAACATCACCGTTTATTAAGGTGTTTTCGAGTTTAAACCCCAGCTGAAGATCCAGTTTTCCAAATTTCTTTTTGAAATCTGAAAATACAATTTGTCTGTTTTCAATATAGGTACAAGTGGGCGACAACGCTAAATTCTGCACATAATCCGCATCGTACTTCCTGAAATTCCTGATGATATAATCGGATTCAATATAAATCCATTTGCCCCCAACGGTAAGATCAAAAAGCCTGGTCGGGACATGATACAAGCCATTCAGGGTATAGATATTCAAGTCTGTGCGGCCGTCATGATAAACGGTATAGTTGCGATTGGGCACTGCGGCACCATTTACATCATAATCCTGACCATAGGTATTTTGGTTGTAGTCCCAAGGTCTTTGGAGCCAGTCTGCTTCGATAGTTAAAAATTCATTTTCATTAAAATCATGTCGTAACAGCGCATTCAGCGAATTTCTTTTCAGATTCGAGATTAATTTCTTGGTGCCTGTATAATAACGGTCTAAAACATCCGAAGTGTTATAGATATCGATATTGGTTTTGGTATCTAATATATTCTCGTAGGTATCATTCATGGAAGAGACATTTATTTTTGTCTTTTTTGAAATCTGGTACTGCACATCTATAAAAGTCACAAAACTGTTAAAGTCATAATCGGTTGTTCCGGAACCAATAAATGACGCATCGGAAAAAAAAGTACTGACATCATTTTCCCGAAAAAATTTCTCCCGCCCGTAACTGATACTCGAGTTGACTTTCCATCTTCCGCGATTGTAGACCAGATTGATGCTGTTGTTGAAACTGGGAAACTTATGCTGTTTGTAAACGGACTTTACGGCACCTCCAAAATACTCCCCCAAATCTTCTGTGGAATTGGGTTCTTTCAGAGCAGTGCCAGTCTGTGAAAAGCCGAAAAACGGAAGGAACAGCAAGCAAAATAATATATATTTCATGTACAATTTGTATTTTTTATTGGATTCTTCAATACCAATTTTCAGGAAGTTACTCCTGAAAAATGGCGGTGAGAATGTCTTCTTTTGCAATAATTTTATTTAATATTTTTTTATTGTGATTCAGATTACTTCCTTCCAGCATGTTCTGATGTTCCCCTTTTCCGGTGATATAGTGCACGGTTTCAAAATTTTCTTCCCAATTTTTATCATTATTGTTTTCTGTTTTTACCAGAACCAGTTCGGACGGTAGTTTGCGTTCATAATTCAGACGCATCAGGTAATTGATATACCCAATTCGCTTTTCTTTGGCCTGAGCGAGTAGTTCCTGCATGTTTTCATCGATTTCCGTTCCCAGGTCAAATCCGTCAGCTGCAAGTTCTGTCTGTAGCTTTTCTTCATCCAGCTTTACGGCATCAAACATGATGATTCGGGATACTTTTCGGTTGAACTCCTTTGTCAGATAAGCGGCAACCTCATAGGATAAGATACCTCCTGCCGACCAGCCAAATAACACGATGTCGCCGTCTTCCTGAATTTCATTGATTTTTTGCGCGTAATACCCTGCCGGATTCTCTTCGTTTTCCGGAAAATTGAAGGCTATACATCCGGAATCTTCATTATTCCGGAATAAATCCCTGTAAGCACTTCCGTAACCTGCTATTGGAGGAAAGGCAAAAACGGTATTTTGGGCCTGGCGGTTTCCATATTCATAAAAATCCTTATCCGAATCAAAAAGGTTCGTCAGATGATATTGTATGATTTCGGCGATCGTATTGAAACGAAACAGGGAATCCGCCGGATAGCTGGTCGAAAATTCCTGGTTCATTTTAAAGATGGTGTTTATGGCCGAAATACTGTTTCCGCCCAACTCAAAGAAATTATCGGTAATCCCGACTTTTTCAAGACCCAGAACTTCCTGCCATATGGCGGCTATTTTCTGTTCTGTTTCACTTTTTGGTGCGATATAGGCTGTTCTTATTACGTCTTCCCCACTAATGCCGGGCAGCGCTTTACGGTCAGTTTTTCCGTTAGGAGTCAAGGGCAGGTTATCCAGAACTACATAGAAGGACGGCACCATATACTCCGGTAATTTGTTTAAAAGGTAGTTTCTTATCGCCGCTTTGTCTATTTCGGACTGGGCGGTATAATAGGCTACTAATACCTTTTCCGCATTTACTTGTTTTACCTCCACCACTACTTGTTTGATCTCTTCTGAATATTCTGCCAGGCGGGCTTCGATTTCACCCAGTTCAATCCGGAATCCTCTTATTTTTACCTGCTGGTCATTTCTTCCTAAAAATTCAATATTCCCATCCGGAAGCCATCGCCCTAAATCTCCGGTGTCATACATGATGCTGCCGGACTTAAACGGATTTGCTGTAAATTTCTCTGCTGTCAGTTCCGGTTTGTTCAGATATCCTCTGGCTACACCCGCTCCGGCAACATATATTTTACCAAATACTCCCGTTGGTACCGGATGCAGTTTTGAGTCTAAAATGTACAGCTGTGTATTCGAAATTGCCTTCCCGATTGGGATCGACAGATACTCTTTTTGTCTGATTTTAAAATAGGTACTGTACGTCGTATCTTCAGACGGGCCGTATAAATTGTATACTTCGATCTGGTCTAAAGGCAGTCTTTGTATGGTGTTGTGCGCTATGGGTTCTCCGGCCATATTTAAAATGCTAACGGACTCGAAAGAAACACCATCATCTAAAAGCTGTTTCACCACAGAAGGCACAGTATTGATTAAAACATTCTTGTCTTTATCGATATGGTTTTTGATTTCCAAACCGTTTTTTAAGAGTTTTATAGTCTTACCGATCGAAAGGGTATAGAATATCTCAAAAACAGATAAATCAAAACAATACGAAGTTACCGCGTATACGGTTTCGAATTTACTGCTGTTAAATTCCGTTGCTGCCCAGTGAATCAGCGCTGTTGCATTTCTATGTTCAATCATAACCCCTTTCGGATGGCCTGTAGTTCCGGAAGTGTAAATGATATATGCCAGATCCTTAGCGCTAGTAGTGCTTTCAGGATTTAATACAGAATATTGTTCCTGACTCTTATAGAACGATTCCAGTACGTTTTCGTCAATTACAATTTTGCAATTACTGTCTTTTTCGATGTACTCGATTCTTTCCTGTGGATACGATTTATCAATAGGCACATAAGCCGCACCTGATTTCAGGATTCCCAGAAGGGTGATAATCATTTTCTCGCTGCGGTCTAATTTAATGCCTATTAAATCGTCGGTTTTTATTTGGTGATGCGCTCTTAAATAATGCGCTAACTGATTGGCCTGTGCATTGATCTCTTTGTAGGTGAAGTACTGATTTTCGAAAATAACGGCACTGTTTTCAGGAGTTTTTGCCACCTGATCCTCAAACAAACTAATCATCGTTTTATCCTGCGAATACACTGACGAGGTCGTATTATACTCCAGCAGTAATTTGGTTTCCTCTGCAATGGTCAGATAATCAAGTCCGTCTATCGCTTGTTTAGGGTCGTCAATTGCTTCGTTTAACAGGTTTTCAAGATGACCAAATACGGAATTTATAAACAGGGCGTCATAGATGTCCGTATTATAATCAATGTTCAGGATCAGCTGGTCGGTTTCGACAAAAGTGAAGGTAATGTCCAGCTTGGCGATCTTATTTTCAAAATCAAAACCGGAAACTTCTATGCCTTCTAATGCGGCGGGACTTGCCAGGTTTTTCAACTGGTTTTGGTTTTGAAGCACTACCAGCACGTCAAACAAAGCCGAGCGGCTCAGGTCGCGCTTCAGGTTCAGGTTTTCTACTAATTCATCAAATGAATACTCCTGGTGCTGGTAGGCATTTAAAAGGGTTTCTTTTTCTTTGTTCAGAATAGCCAAAAAGTCATCTTCCTCTTCAAACTTTGTCCGAATGGCCAGTGTGTTGAGATACAATCCTAATTGGTTTTCCAGATCCGGATGCTCTCTGCCTGCTATTGGCGTACCGACAATAATATCTTCCCGACGGGTATAACGGTGCAATAACGTTTTTATACCGGCCATTAAGGTCATAAACAAGGTCACGTCCTGCGCTTTGGAAAACGTTTTTAGTTTTTCTAAAAGTGCTGCAGAGAATTGATGCGACTTATGATCCCCGTTATAGGTTTGAACCAACGGTCTTTTCTTAAAACTCGGAAGTTCCAGTACCGGTAATTGTCCCTTGAACTCGTTTAACCAGAACTCTTTGGATTTCTGGTATTTTTCCTGCTGAACCGCTTCATTAAGCCACACCGCATAGTCTTTGTAATGGATGTTCAGTTGCGGTAAATCAACCGGAATTCCCTGCACGAGGCTATTGTATATTTTGACCACTTCGGACACGATTAGCTGCATTGACCATCCGTCACCGATGATATGATGCATACAAAGTGAAAAGAGATGTTCTTTTTCTCGTGTTTTAATTAAGGAAGCTCTTAGTAAAGGAGCTTGTTCCAGATTAAAAACAAGTGCATTTTGTTCTTTCAGATAGTTTGCAACAAGTGTCTCCTGCCCTGCTTTATTGCTGAAATCTATTTCTGTTACTTCAAAAACAATATCTGCTGTGCTTTTTATAAACTGGCGCAGTTGTCCCTCAGCAGTATTCCTGAAGCCTGTTCGTAATATTTCGTGTCTTTGAATTAATAACTGAAAGGTTTCCTTAAATTTATCGGCATCCAGTTCCCCTGTTAATTTTAGGACTGCCGGCATATTGTACGCCAGCGATCCTCCCTCTAACTGACTCAGGATCCAGAATCGGTATTGGGAAGCCGTTAAAGGGTAACTCTCCCTGATTTCTGCCTGAGGAATGGCTGTATACTCATTTTGGTTCAGCGTTTTACCCAGCGCATCGATGGTGGGGTTAGCGAAAAAGTCCCGGAACGAAACTGTTTTATTCAATTGTTTGTTAAGCCTGTTGATGACTTGTGCCACAATAAGGCTGTGTCCGCCCAATTCAAAGAAATTATCGGTCATCCCGACTTTTTCAACAGCGAGCACTTCCTGCCAGATTTCGGCCATTTTTTGCTCGGTCTCATTTCGTGGCGCAACATATTCTTTTCGAATCGCATCTTCCCCACTAATACCGGGTAATGCTTTACGATCTATTTTGCCGTTTGGCGTTAGCGGGAACTGATCCAGGTCCAGATAAAATGCAGGTACCATATATTCCGGCAGTTTTTCTAACAGATAATTTCTGATCGCTGCTTTGTCTATGGCTTCGTTAGTCACATAATAGGCTACCAGTACTTTTTCACCGTTGACTTCTTTGGCCTGAACGATCGATTGTTTTATACGAGTAGAATACTGTAAAAGACTGGTTTCTATTTCGCCCAATTCAATTCGGAACCCCCTTACTTTTACCTGATGGTCGTTTCTGCCTGAAAATTCAATAGTGCCATTCGGCAGCCAGCGCCCGACATCTCCGGTATCGTACATTCTGGTACCGGGAATAAACGGATTTTCGATAAACTTTTCTGCGGTCAGTTCCGGTTTATTCCAGTAACCACGCGTCACTCCTGCTCCCGATATGTAGAGATTACCTGAAACTCCCAATGGCGTCGGCAACAAGGCATTGTTCAGGATATACACCTGCGTATTGGAAATCGGACGTCCAATAGAAAACGGCTGATCTTTGGTATATAAAAATTCTATCGACGTCACAGTTGTTTCCGTTGGTCCGTACTTATTGTAAAAATCACAAATACCACTCCACGATTCAGCCAGTTTTTCGGAACAAATATCACCTCCGGACAACACTCTTCTTAAACTAAGTCTTTGGGAAGGTTTCAGTTTACTTACTACCGACGGAACGGAATGGAAGTGGGTAATTTTGTTCTCAAAGACAAATTGCTCCAGCTCCACTTCATCTAACAACACCTTTCTGGGCAGTATGTATAAAGCTGCCCCGTTTAAGAGCGCCAAAAAGGTCTGCTCGACAGAGGCATCGAAAGAAAAATTGGAAAGCTGAAGGATTCGCTCGGTCTCATCAATTTTAAACTCCCTGGTCTGCGAACTGATTAAGTTGATGACGTTTCTGTGTTCCACCATTACCCCTTTTGGGTTCCCTGTGGTGCCTGAGGTGTAAATGATATAGGCTAAATCTCCGGCATTATTTATTTTTTGAGTATTCTGGCCTGAATAGTTTTCTCTGGTGGTGTAAAAGGCCTCAAAAACGGCCTCATCCAGTACTATTTTGCAAGCACTGTCACTTTCTATATAGGCAATTCTTTCGGGAGGATAAGAAGAATCAATCGGTACGTAGGCCGCTCCGGATTTTAATATTCCTAAAATCGCTACGATTATGCTCTCGCTTCGTTCCAGTTTTATTCCTACGCGGTCACCCGGTTCAATCGTATGGTTTTTTCTTAAATAATGCGCCAGCTGGTTGGCCTGTTCGTTAAGTTCCTGATAGTTGAGCGCTTTTTCTTCAAAAACAACAGCTGTATTCGCTGGTGTTTTGGCAAGCTGTTCTTCAAATAAATCTGTAAGTGTTTTATGTTCCGGATAATCTGCCGCAGTCGCATTGAAATGAAATAGTAATTTTGTTTTTTCAGCCTCAGTCAGGTAATCCAGACTGTTTATGGTTTGTGCGGGATTATCAATTGCTTCGTTAAATATATTTTCCAGATGACGGAAGAGTGCATCAATCAAAAACGTATCGTAGATATCGGTATTGTAATTCACCGAAAGAAGCAGTTTTTCTGTTTCGACAAAGAGGAAACTGATATCGAATTTTGATGTTTTATTCTCAAAATCAAAACCTTCCACTTCTAAACCTTTTAAGGCAGTATCGTTGGCTATACTTTTTAACTGCGCCTGATTCTGAAGCACCACCAATATGTCGAATAAAGCGGATCGGCTCAGGTCTCTCTTTACATTCAGGTTTCCTACCAGTTCATCAAAAGAATAGTCCTGATGCTCATAAGCGTTTAGAAGGGTTTCTTTTTCTTTATTTAAAATATCAAGAAAACGATCCTCCTGCTCAAATCGGGTACGAATGGCCAGTGTATTCAGGAAAAGTCCCAGCTGATTTTCTAAATCGGGGTGTTCCCTGCCCGCAATAGGCGTACCGATAATGATATCGTCCTGATTGCTGTAGCGGTGCAATAATGTTTTGATTCCGGCCATTAAGGTCATAAACAGCGTTACATCATGTGCTGCTGAAAATGTTTTTAGCTTTTCTAAAAGTGCACCGGAGAACTCATATAACTGAACAGCGCCATTATACGTTTGTACCAAAGGTCTTTTGGTAAAGCCCGGCAGTTCCAGCACGGGTAATTCTCCGGTAAGTTCGTTCAGCCAGAACTTTTTGGAATTTTGGTATTTTTCCTGCTGTATTTCGTCGTTAATCCATACTGCATAATCTTTGTAGTGAATGTTTAGATCGGGCAAATCAACCGGGATTCCCTGCACTAAGGCATTGTATGTTTTCACAATTTCGGAAATGATCAACTGCATAGACCAGCCATCACCAATGATGTGGTGCATACACAGTGAAAAAATATGTTCCTTTTCCTGGGTTTTAATTAATGAAGCTCTTAGCAAAGGGGCTTGTTCCAGATTAAAAGCAATCGCATTCTGCTCTTCCAGATACTGCAGCACCAGATCTTCCTGCTCTTTATGATTGCTGAAATCCTGCTCTGTTACTTCAAAGTCAATTTCATTTACCGGCGTTATAAATTGCTGAATCTGACCTTCTGCATTGTTTTTGAAGCTTGTTCGCAATATTTCATAGCGCTCCAGTAACAAAGTAAAGGTTTCCTTAAAGGTATCGGTATCCAGATCTCCGGTTAATTTAATTGCCGACGGCATATTGTAAGCCAGTGAACCTCCTTCGAGCTGGCTCAGAATCCAAAACCGGTTCTGAGAAGCGGTAAGAGGGTAGCTTTCCATTATCTCCGCCTGTGGAATGGCGGCATACTCATTCTGGTTCAGGGTTTGACTTAACGAATCAATGGTCGGGTTAGAGAAAAAATCCTTAAACGAAACGGTTTTGTTCAATTGCTTGTTGAGCCTGTTGATGACTTGTGCCACAATAAGGCTGTGTCCTCCCATTTCAAAGAAATTATCGGTAATCCCTACCTGGTCAAGGCCGAGCACTTCCTGCCAGATTTCGACCATCTTTTTTTCGGTCTCGTTTCGGGGCTGTACATACTCTCTTCGGATACTGTCTTCTCCGTTGATGCCCGGTAACGCATTGCGGTCGGTTTTGCCATTTGATGTTAATGGTATCTGTTCCAAAAGCACGTAAAACGCAGGAATCATATAATCCGGCAGCTTCGTCTGCAGGTAATTTCTAATTTCTCCCTTGTCGATTTCGAGGTCTGAAACATAATAGGCCACCAAAACTTTTTCTGTATTGACCTCTTTGACCTGAACAACAACTTGTTTCAGATCATCTGAAAATTGCAAAAGGGCGGTTTCTATTTCTCCCAGTTCGATTCGGTACCCGCGTATTTTGACCTGATGGTCGTTTCTGCCCAGAAATTCAATCGTGCCATCGGGAAGCCAGCGGCCTAAATCACCGGTATCGTACATCTTAGTTCCCGGAATAAACGGGTTTCCGATGAATTTTTCGGCGGTAAGTTCAGGCTGGTTTAAGTATCCTCTTGAAACGCCATCACCGGATAAATACAGCTTACCGCTTACGCCAACGGCAACGGGCTGTAAATTCTGATCCAGTACATAGGCCTGGCTGTTTGGGATCGGCTTGCCTATCGGAATGGTGTTATATTTCTGATTCTGAATATCAAAAGTCATCGAAAAAGTAGTGTTTTCGGTAGGGCCGTAACCGTTTACGATTTTGATTGACGGATTGCTTTCAAAAACTTTTTGGGTATGTTTCGGCGAAACTACATCTCCACCCACAATCAGCTGACTGATGTTTTCGAAAAAACCGATATTATTTTCAACCACGCTGTTAAACCAGGAAGCCGTCATCCAGAGGCTATTGACCCCATTGGTTTTAACAATGTTTTCTAAGGTGGCTAAATCCATCAAGTCGTCCTGACTGGTTAAGAGTAATGTAGCCCCGTTTAATAAAGTTCCGAAAAACTCTATGGTTGTAGCATCAAAAGAGATGGAACCGGTACTTAACAGGATTTTATCTGAATCTAAAGGGAAGTACGAACAAGGCTTAACCAGTCTTGCCACATTGCGATGCTCTACCATCACTCCTTTTGGATTTCCGGTGGAACCTGAAGTGTAAATGATATACGCTAAATCGGAAGAGCTGTTTACAGTCTCGGGATTTTCAGCTTTATACCTGAATCTCTGGAAGTTAAACATCATCAGTTCATCCTCGTCAATAATAGCCTTGCAATTGGTATCTTCTTCGATATATGCTATTCTTTCCTGCGGATAATCGGAGTCAATAGGAACATAGGCAGCTCCTGACTTCAGCACTCCCAAAATGGCAATTAGCAACTGTTCGCTTCGGCTTAATTTGATGCCCACAAAATCATCTGGCTGGATATCGTAGCTTTCTCTCAGATAAGAGGCAAACTGATTTACTTTTTCGTTTAGTTCTTTATAGGTTAATTGCAATTCCTCAAAAACAATGGCGATAGCCTCCGGTGTTTGGGCGGCCTGCTCTTCGAACAATTGAACAATCGTTTTTTCTTTTGGATACGGCACCGAAGTGTCATTAAAATCGACTACCAGCTGCTTTAGTTCCTCCGGTGCTAAATAAGCAATACGAGAGACCGGAAGGTTCGGTTCTGCAATAACGCCCTGCAGTAAAGCGCCAAAATGTGCTGTTATTTTTTCAACAAAGTCTACGGTATAAATATCCGTATTGAATGTCAGGTTGAAATTCAACTCATTGCCAAACTCATCAAACGTAAATTCCAGATCGTATTTGATCAGCAGATTTTGTTTGTTCTGATACTGTTGAATGGTAATGCCGTCCAGTTGTTGGGTGCTGTCGAAACTGTCCATGTTCTGCAGGATCAGCATCACGTCAAATAACGGACTGCGGCTTGCGTCTCTTTTTAGGTTTAAGTTTTCAATTAACTCATCAAACGGATAGATCTGATGCTCATAGGCTTCCAGTGTTCTGTTTTTAACATTCAATAGTAAATCAGCAAAGCTGTCCTGTCCGTCAAATTGCGTTCTCAGGGCTAAGGTGTTTAAGTAAAGTCCGGTTTGATTTTGCAAATCCGAATGGGGCCTTCCGGCAATTGGAGTACCAATTATGATATCATTCTGATTGGTATATCTGTAAAATAAGACGTTTAATAAGCTCGTTAATCCCATGAATAAGGTAGCGTCATGGGACTGGCATAAACTGGAGAATTCTTTTAAGATTTCACTGCTAAAACTTCTTTTTACGATACCCCCGTTAAATGTTTTGGCAAGTGGTCTTGTTTTGTATACCGGTAAATCCAGTATCGGAATGGTATCCTGAAATTGTTTCAGCCAGTATTCCTGGTGTGCCTGACTGTTATCTTTCAACTGGTTTTGCTGCCAGGCCGCGTAATCTTTATACTGGATTTGTAAAGGAGGCAACGGATTGGAAATATTGTTTGTAAAAGCGTGATATAATGCAAACAACTCGTTCATCATGACCTGTATCGACCAGCCATCACTGATAATATGATGAATGACCAGTACAAAAACAAAAGTTTCACCGGACGTTTTGATCAGCTTTGCACGCACTAAACAGTCCTTTGCCAAATCAAATGAATATTTCAATTCCTGTTCCAAAAGACCATTTAGATTCTGGCCGTTATCAGCAGATAAATCTTCTGTTTGAAACTGAAAATCAAGGTCTTTAACATCAACTATCTGTTGTCTTACTTCAGCATTGGCTGTTTCGACAAAAACGGTTCTTAAAGATTCATGACGTTCCAGCAGCGCATGAAATGCTTTCTCAAGCGCGTGGGTATTTAAGTTTCCTTTTAATTCAAAGATGCTTGGAATATTGTACACGGTGTTTTGTTCTTCTAACTGACAAAGCAGCCACAAGCTTTTTTGCGATGAGGATACGGTATACGTTTCCGCCTCAGCTACATTGGGGATATCAGTATGGCTATCATGGGAGTCTTGCGACAGTTTGATGAAATCAATTATTCTTTGCTTGTGTAATTTAATCTCATCTAATAACTCATTGGTCAGCACTCCTTTCGGAGCATTTATATCCAGTTTATCTCCCGATAAATTAAGTTTTACATTGGAGGCCCTTAATTTTTTGAGTAATGTTTGCATCGCTTTATCTTATTATATACTTGTCTGTAATGATTCCCTGATTTGTTTTTGATCAAGCAGTACAACGGATTTTAAATAAACCCGCTGTAATCCGCATGCATTTCGTTTTTAAACCAAACTATAGTTTTGTGTTTTTTTCTTGCTGTATAAGATTTCTTTTTCGCCGAATAACCTTTCTGTAATGATTTCCCTTGAACTGCATTCTTCAATAAGGCGGTTCGATTGTATAATAGGATTGGATTCATCGGTGTATTTGATACTGCTGATGAACTCACACCACGGCTCCTGCCCCATTGCGTACACATAGACTTCTAAGGGGTTGAATACATCAACCAGGTGCATTCCCCTGGCAAAGTCAGATCCGGCCAGTCTTCTGGACTGATCGTGCTCTTTAGACAATTCGTTTACCACCAGTGGCCCGTACAACCACGTTAATGGAGCCCCGTCGCATTCCATTCCAAGGAAAATAACATCTACATCGCCGATTATGCTATGCGTATTCTCGTATAATTTTTTTTCTAAAATCCTGGAGTCTGCTGCAAAAAGCAATGAAAATTCAGAGATTTCCACATGGTAGCAAATTTTGGCCTTGATGTCCAGATCACTGTGCTCTCCTGTAAAAGGGATACCGGTAATCTTGCAATCTGAAAAATTTACCGTAGAGAATTCTTCAATTTCAATAATATTATCAAAACCTATATTATTGAACATCAGCTTTAAGGAAGGGTCCTGAAGGTGTCCGCCTCCTGAGCGCGGCACAATAATGTTTTTAATTTTATGTCGAAGCGGTAAAAGCGTTTCCAGTAAAATATGATCCTGATGATTGTGGGTAATCAGCACATAGTCGATCTTTTCGGGCAATTCGTAATCGGAAAAATGTTCTACAGTGGACTCGTATCCGTAGTAGCTAATTAAAGGATCGACGAGTATGCTTACATCTTTGGTTTCAATTAGGATGCAGGCATGGCCAAAGTATCGCATTCTGATTTTATCCCCCTCATATTTTACATAGGGTACGGATGGTGTATCTGTAAAAAACGATTCAAATAAGGCGTTCTCGGTTTCATTTAAATCCCCCAGCATTTCCCTTATTTCAGCATAAGGGCGCGGTGTTCTTTTCATTTTACTCAACTCGTCTATAAATTTGTGTTCGAATGGCATCTCTAAATGCAGAACGTCTTTCTCATCGAGTCTCGGGGTACTTAGGCAAAAAGGGCGCGAATCGTTATTGGTCACCCACAACGCCAGGCTCTGATTGCTTTTATTGTAAAATTTACTTTTGTACAAAAGCTGCTCGTAAAACCGGAAAGATGGATTGCCGTTCAGGTCATAAATTAATTCCACATACCCTTTCAGAATATCCGGTACGTTTTTATACAATCCTTCCAGCGATTGGCCTTTGGCTTCTTTATTCAACATTAAAACCAGTTTTCTGATGGCCATGGAAAGGCTGATCAGCTCTTTTTGATTGGTAAAGGTTGACTCCAGTAATTTCCTTACGTCTTCCGAACGATCGCCGTTGTAGTCCATAAAAGGGCCGCCCAGCATTTTAGGATCCTTAACGGCTTCCTCATGTACCGCAGGCGATTCCAGGTAAGAGTTCATTATTTCAATATGCCTTTTGGTTACGTTCATGGCTGCCGTTCCGGGCGATATGAGATGCGCCCAGGCGTACCATCTTTCTATTAAAGGCTCCATAACAACGTTCGGTTTCAAATAAACTAATCCTTCCATCTTACTATATTTTTAATGATTTATTTTTTCTTTTAACTGATTCTTATTTCGGTAGCAGAACAGCAGGTGCTTAACCGCCTACCCTTTTTCTTTCTTCTTCGTTACCGGTATTTCTGTTTATAATTTTTGCTTTTTTACTTCCCAGCCTGTAATTTAAATAGAGCTGTATGTAGCGGCTGTCGTTGTAGAGCCTGTATTCCTGGTATACACCATTTACGGTCGGGTTAAAATTTATTTTTTCGGTCCTGAAAATATCATTGGCTTTCAGTGATATTCTCAGATTGTCGTTAAGCAAATACTGAAGTGTCACTGCAGTGGAACTTGACGCGTCTAATTTTACAAATCCTTCCGTTTTTGGAAAAACATACCAGTAATTAAGGTTCAGCAGCAGCGTTTTTTTATCATTTAGGATGAAATCGTTATTCGTGGCCAATTTCAAATTATAACCTTCAATCCCTTTTGTCGATTCAATCAGGGATCTTGATTTGGTATAATTAAAATCGGCCGTATTGTTGCTTGTCCACCATTTAAACTCGTTAAAGACATAGATTTCCGAAATCCCGTATCGTTCCATATTAAAGATATTTCGGGTTACGATGCGGACAATATTGGTGTCGGGATCGGGTGTGGAAATCTGCATGAACACATTTTTGTCATGGCTGTAATACAGTTTGCTTTCCAGCTTTTTATACGAATAGATAAATTCGAAATTATCGATAAACGCAGGCTGCAACAGTGGATTCCCCTGAATACTCTGAAACGGGTTGATATAGGCTATATTCGGATTTAACTGGGCAAAAGTCGGCCGGTCTATTCTTTTGCTGTAACTCAGTCGGTAAACAGAATGCGGCTGCGGCGTATAGGAGATATTAAAGGACGGGAATAACCTGTTATAGTTATTGTTTACGGATTGCTGTACATCTGCTTCATACGATTTTGCCTGCGTGTTTTCAAATCGCAATCCGACCTGCGATTCCAGATTATTAGCAAACTTTTTGTTTCCGGATATATATACGGCCTGTACATTTTCTTTATATCCGAAATCAAAATCTTCTAATGGTAAATCAGTGACAGGCTGGTCTGTAAAATCACTGTTGAAGGTGGATATTAAATTTTTGGTGTCTGAAAACGAAACTTTTCCTCCAAAACCAATATTAGCCCATTCGACAGGCAGTTCAAAATCAACTTTACCCGAAAAATTGCTGATGTTCTGATTGTTATTATTGATCCCCTTAAAAAATTCCTTCTTAGGCGGATTGTACTCCTCGGAAGTTCCCTCATAAGGCCTGGAATCATTACTTTTATACTTAAAGTAATCTACGTTCACCAGCATTTTTCCTCCTGCCGGATTGAGCTTGTATTCATTGAATACGTTTACAGAATGCAGCGTTGGCCTTAAAAAAGCATACCCGACAGAGGTAATATTTTGTGTAACTTCATTCGTATCATTATCATAAATCAGTAAACTTCTGGTGGCATCGGTGTCTGTTTTATTCAAATTGGTCAGGTATTGAAAACCTAAAACCCATTTGGGCGTCGCGATATATTGCATACTTACAATTCCATTCAGCATTTTATGTTTTTTCTGAAGCGGGTAATTTAAAACCCATAATCCATCGGCAAAGTGAATTTTACTTTCCTGTTCCAGATAGATTCCGCCATCTCTGTAATTTAAGGAAGCAGACATGCTTAGTTTGTTTTTATTGTATATAAAATTGCTGGTGGTTGATCCTTCCGGATCGTGATGCCTTTGCAGATAACCCGTCCCTAGCGAGAGATTCCAGGAATCTTTCTTAGCTTTCTTTAACCGGATATTTACCAGACCACTGTTTCCTAACGCCTCGTATTTAGCCGGTGGTGTCGTAATGACTTCAATGCTCTTGATGTTCTCGGCCGGAATTGATTTTAATAAATTGGTCAGTTCTTCCTGTCCAAGCTCAATCATTTTATCGTCCAGCAAAACCCTGACGGTACTTTTACCTGCAATGGTGATACTTTCATTCTGGATCTGGACCCCCGGTGTGATTTTTAAGGCATCGAGCGCATCACCACCTGCCGTGCTAATCGTGTTTTCTATGTTAAAAACAAGCCGGTCTACTTTACGCTCTACGATTTCTTTCTTCTGCGTAATCACAACAGCCTGTAATTCCTGGACATTATTTGTCAGAATCTCCCCTAAATCCAGATCGGAACTCAGTTCTATGTCTTTTGTGTATAAAATGGTCCCAAACTGGCTGATTTTCAATTTATAGGAGCCTGCT
The DNA here is from genome assembly GCF_003996965.1 of Flavobacterium cupreum. Taxonomy (GTDB): domain Bacteria; phylum Bacteroidota; class Bacteroidia; order Flavobacteriales; family Flavobacteriaceae; genus Flavobacterium; species Flavobacterium cupreum. The sequence continues at coordinate 124,796 of NZ_QWDM01000009.1, forward strand.
TTATATTCCAATACAAACTCCCCTTTTTCATTTGTAATCTGATTTTTTACGGGAAGAGGCCCGTTTGCAAAAAGAAGAACTTCAGCAAACGCTACGGGAGTATGATCTGCCGTAACTACTTTTCCCGATATTTTGACTTGTGCTGTTAATACGTTACTTAAAATAAATGCAATAAATAATAACCGGTTCATTAGTAATTTTTGTTTTATTAATATTTCAATTTTGACCTTTTAAGGTTTCCATTTTTTAAATTAGATCGTAAAATTTTCAGATTCTTCAATTGAAATATTTTCTTCATTACTGGTACGATACAATAGGGTGTTTTCCAGAAGCAGTGCTAATTCCTCCAGTATAATATTGTCAAATAAGTCGATGATGGATAATTTGACATCAAACTGTTTATGGATGATACTGATCAGTTTTGTAGCGTTCAGGCTATGCCCTCCGAGTTCAAAAAAGCTATCCGTAACGCCGACTTTTTCAACGCCAAGGATTTCCTGCCATATCAGGGCTATTTTTTGCTCGATTTCGTTTCGGGGCGCTACATACTCTTTTCTGATAATATCTGCCTCACTGATGCCCCTAAGGGCCTTACGGTCGATCTTTCCGTTTGTATTGACCGGCAAGTGTTCCAGCACCACGAGAAAGGAAGGCACCATATATTCCGGCAGCCTGTTTTGGAGATAGCGGCGAATTTCGGTTTTGTCTAATTCGGTATCCGAAACGTAATACGCTACTAAGGTTTTCTCTCCGTTTACCTGTTGCGGCTGCACTACTACCTGTCGCAAATCGTCCGAAAATTGCAAAAGGACCGTTTCTATTTCGCCCAGCTCAATTCTGAAGCCTCTTATTTTTACCTGTTCGTCGTTTCTTCCCAAAAATTCGATGCTTCCATCCGGCAGCCAGCGTCCCAAATCTCCGGTATCGTACATTTTGGTATGGGATACGAATGGATTTTCGATGAATTTTTCGGCGGTAAGCTCCGGTTTATTCAGGTAGCCGCGGGTTACCCCGGCACCCGAAATGTATATTTTTCCCGAAACGCCCACCTGGGTTGGAAACAGGTTATTGTCCAGGATATAGGCCTGCGTATTGGAAATCGGCTTACCGATAGAAAATGGCGTATTTTTATCATATAGAAGCTCAATCGAAGTCACTGTGGTTTCGGTTGGACCGTATTCGTTATAAAAATCACAGACTGTACTCCAGGATTCCGCCAGTTTTTCAGAACAGCTGTCTCCTCCGGCAATCACTCTTTTCAGTGAAAAACGGCTGTCCGGTGTTATTTTTTCCAGAACGGATGGCACGGCATGAAGGTGCGTAATTTCATTTGCCGTAATAAAATCTTCAAAAAGTTCGGCTTCCAGCAAGGCTGCTCTTGCAATGAGGTACAAGCTCGCCCCGTTGCAAAGGGCCAGGAAAATCTGCTCCACAGACGCATCAAAAGTGTAATTGGACAACTGGAGGATTCTTTCGTTTTCGTCTATCTGAAACTCTCTGGTCTGTGAAATGATCAGGTTGACTACATTCGTATGTTCTACCATGACACCTTTTGGATTACCTGTGGTTCCCGAAGTGTAAATAATATAAGCCAGGTCTTTTGGGCTGTTTATTTTTTCGATATTGGCACCGGTGTAGGCGTCCTGATTTTTATAAAATAAGGACAATACATCTTCGTCAATTACAATTTTGCACTTGCTGTCTTTTTCTATAAAGTCAATTCTTTCCTGAGGGTAAGAAGGATCGATGGGCACATAGGCTGCGCCGGATTTCAGTACGCCTAATATTGCCAGAACCATTTTTTCGCTTCGTTCCAGTTTGATTCCGATGAGATCGTCGGGTACAATCCGGAAAAGTTCCCTTAGATAACAGCCCAGCTGATTGGCTTCTGCATTAAGTTGCTGATACGTTACTTTGGTATCTTCAAAAATTACCGCAAGGGCATGTGGCGTTTTGTCTGCCTGTTCTTCAAATATTTCTATAAGCGTTTTATCCTGCGGAAAATCAGATTTGGTGTCGTTAAATCCGTATAGGATTGCTTCAGACTGTTTTTCGTTTAAAACAGAAAACTGTGAAATCTTCTGTTCAGGGGTATCGACAAATTGTTCCAGAAGATGGAAAAACGTATCCATTATGGCGTAAATAAATTCCCGGCTAAACACTCCTGTTTTGTATTCCAGTTCCAGTTCAATAGCCTCTGCAACATCAAAAAATGTAAAGGACAAATTGAATCTTGAAAAGGCCGAAGTCTGATTCATTTCTTCTTCGATTTCAAACGGCAGATCGCTTTTGCTTACCATTCCTGCCCTGTTGTTCTGATTTTGCAATACTACCATTACGTCAAAAAAGGACTTCTTGTTTGCTACTTTCAAATCATTTAATATCAGATCGTACGGATAAACCTGATACTCTAATGCTGTCATAATCGTATTCATTTCATCGGCAACGGCGTCGGCAAAACTTTTATCGCTGTCGATTTCCGTATAAAGAGGAAGCGTATTGATAAACATACCGATTGTCGATTCAAACTCTTTTTTAACCCTTCCGGAAACTGCTGTACCAATGACAAAGTTTTCCTGAGCCAGTCGGTATAGTGAGATTCTTACGGAAGAGATCAAAAGGCTGAATAAGGTGATCCTGTTTGTATTGGCGTAATCAGCCAATTTATCTTTCAGTCTTTTATCGATAGTAAAATGTAAACGGGCCCCTTCTAAACTTCCGGTATCCGGATTTCCTAATCTTAAATTTGAATTCCTGTTGCCCAGTTTTGCTGTCCAGTAATCCGTGTAGGCCGCTATTTTTTCAGTCTGCAGGTTCCCTTTCAGCCAGATCAGATATTCAAAATAGTCATTCTTAACTGGTACTGGAATATAGGTCCTGTTTAAGATTTGCTGGTAAACCGTCACAAAATCTTTTATAAAAACTCCCGTAGACCAGCCATCAAAAATAATGTGGTGAAAAACAAAGAGTAGTTTGTAATTGCTTTCATCATGCTGAAGCACAGCAGCCTGAAACAATGGCCCGTGTTCTAAATCAAAGGTGACGTTTTGAATTTCTTTCGCTTTTTCTTCAGGAATAAAAGAATCATTATTGGAATAAAAAGCAAAATAACTATCAATAGCTGTGTTGTGAATTTCCTTGATGCGCTGCTGAATCGTGCCGTCTTCATCTGTGAAAAAAGTCGACCGCAGGCAGGCATGTCTGCGGATTAATTCCTGTACGGTTTCTTTAAAAACGTCAATATCCACATTTCCTTTGGTGTTGTAGCTTAAAGTGATATTGTAGATTGATTGCATCGACGGATCTACTAGAGATTCAATCCACATTCTTTGTTGTGAATTGGAAGCCTCTAGGGTTTCAAAAATCAATTCTCCTTTTAGGGGCAGTACTTCAGAATTATTTTTGCTTTTTTCCCCGATTGCCTCTTTTATAAGCGTTACAATTTCATTGATTTCGTAGCACTCAAACAGCGCATCAAAGTGTATGGTAATACCGAACAGTTCATTAACCCTGTTTATAAACTGCACGCCCACAATTGAATTTCCGCCTAATTCAAAAAAATCGTCGGTAAGGCTTAAATTGTCATTTTTTAAAATTTCTTTTAAAATACTCACGACAATTTCTTCCTCGCTTAGATTTTCAATACTAAGCTTTGGTTCTTCGATCGCTGATTTTTGAGTCAGGGTATTAAAAAACAACGGATTTTTATGTTCATTCCAACAGGATATTTTTTCAAACGGATAGGTTGGCGCAGTCACTTTTTTGAAAACTTCGTTGCTGTAAAATTCTTTCCAGTTAAATTCCAAGCCTTTATTGTACAGGGTACTCCAAAACAAATTCCAATTATTGCAGTCCATGATTTTTAATACATCTATGCCCGGAACCTGTTCTTCTTTTAATGCTGCCAGAATACCCGGCATGGAATGGGTGCTGTTCCCAACTACCACTAACAATGTGTTGTTATCCGCACAGTTTCTGGCCAGTACTTTTAATTTTTCCAAGTCTAAACTGAATACTTCATTAAAATTCAGATCATCAGAAATGATGCTTTTACCTTCAATTATTTCTTTGGAAGCTTTAGCAATACTACCATTACAAATCAGCTGGTTTACGTTAAATCCTTTTGCTGACAGGTATCTGAATAAAGAAACCTGGAAGGCCAGCGTTTGTGACACCGCAAAATCTGTCTGATCGTTGTCAATCTCTTTTTGCAGATTCAGGAACACCTCTTTAAATTGGCTGCATTTTAAGAAATTTTCAACATTTGGAACGGCATCAGAGAGATACAATAAAGCGATTTTGGAATATTTTGCTGTAGTAATTTCATCATTCTCTTTTTGGCTTAAAAGCGATTTTTTTATTTCAGCAATCGTATTACCTGATACGGCCAATCGGTATTTATAGTCTTTTCTGCCGGTGTTTAAAGTATACGCCAAATCTTCTATCGGAGTCGTTTCTGCAATAAAATTATGAATACTGTCGATGTACTCTTTTAAGGCATTTTTGCTTTTTGCAGCGATTTTAAACCAGTTATCAGTAGCTGTATTTGAAGTTGTTGCTGCACTTGCTTTATATTCCTCCAGAATAATATGTGCATTGGTACCGCTCAGGCCAAACGAGCTCACTCCTGCTCTTCTTGTTTTACTGGTCTGCCATTTGGCTCCCTCTTTTTGCAAAAGAATATTCGGATCTTCTTCTATGAATTTGTTTACCGTATTAAAATTAGCCAGCGGGAAAAACTCTTTTTCCTTTAGTACGAGGGCTGCTTTTATGAATCCAAACAATCCCGACATATTATCGAGATGGCCGATATTGGGTTTTAAAGTCCCTAAACGAACGGAATAGGCTTCATTAGTGCTCGAAAAAGCATCTTTTATGCCCTTGTATTCTATAGGATCTCCTAATTTGGTTCCGGTTCCGTGGGTTTCTATATATCCTACACTGTTCACAGGAATATTGGCGTTTTTGCAGGCGCTTAGAATAACATTCTTTTGTGCCACCGGACTAGGCGCTGTTATACTATTCGAACTGCTTCCGTCATTATTGATTGCCGATCCTTTTATCACTGATAAAATAGAATCATTATCTCTTATGGCATGGTCTAATCTTTTCAGAATAACCACCGCTATACCCTCTCCTCCTGCTGTTCCTGAGGCTTCTTCATCAAAAGCCCTGCACATCCCGTCAGTAGACATGATGGCGTCTTTTTCGAAACTATCGGCTTCATTAAAGAGAAATAACAAGCGTGAACCTGCTACGATTCCTAAGTCAATTTCGCCTCGTCTTATGTTCTGCACGGCTTCATGAATGGCAACCAAAGACGACGAACAGGCCGTATCGATGTTCATGACAGGCCCTCTGATATTGAGGATATTCGCTACTCTTCCACCGCCTATTGATGCTAATCCGCCTATAAAATCCAATCCTTTATTTTCGGATTGGTACAGTAAATTATAAAGCCCCGTTTGCGTGGTGGTAAACAATCCTGTGTTTTGCGATGCGATATAATCCAGATCATAACCGCTGTTTTCAATGGCCGTACAGACACCTTCCAGGATCATTCTGTGTCCGGGATCGATTGTATTGGCTTCTCCTTTTGACAAATTAAAGAATTCATGGTCAAAGAGATCAGCCCTGTCCAGATAACCATACGGATGGTACTTTTCTTTTGGATCTATCTTAGAATGTAAGATTCTTTCTTTTGTGGGTTGTTTTACACAAATACTATTATTTCTTAAAACGTCTGCAAACTCTTGCAGGCTTGTTATATCAGCATATTTTATACTAACTCCAATTAATGCAATATCCATAATCGTTTTGTTTTAAATTTCAAAAAATTTCATCTCGTCTTTCTCTTCTAAGTCGGTTTCGCCTGAATCTCTAGTGATAAAGACTGCGATGTCTTTTATCGAATTAAATTCAAATAAATCCGAAATAACCATCTTGTTTGGCCACAACAATTCAATCATTTTTTGCAATTTGATCAGCTGAAAAGAAGTGCCTCCCAATTCGAAAAAATTATCTGTAATTCCTACCTGATTTATACCAAGAATATCCTGCCAGATCACAGCCAGTTTTTCTTCCGTTGGATTGCGCGGTGCTACATACTCACCACGGATAAGGTCATCGCCCCCTATGCCCGGTAAGGCCTTGCGGTCGACTTTGCCGCTTGAAGTCATCGGCAAGGTTTCGAGTACTACATAAAAGCCCGGTACCATATATTCCGGAAGTTTTCCCTGTAAATACGCTCGCATGGCGGCTTTGTCTATTTCGGTTCCTCTTTCTAAAAGATAATAGGCCACCAAAACTTTCTCTCCGTTTACTTCTTTAGGAGTTGCTACGGCTTGCTGGATACCTCCATACGCCATGATGGCGTTTTCAACCTCGCCCAGTTCAATCCTGTTCCCCCTGATTTTAACCTGATTGTCGATTCTTCCCATATAATGAATGGAACCGTCGGGTTTCCATTGGGCAATATCTCCGGTACGGTATACCTGATGTCCTGCGCGGAACGGATCGGCGATAAAGCGGTCTTGCGTAAGCTCCGGAAGGTTCAGATAGCCGCGGGCCACCTGTATCCCCGAGATCAATAACTCTCCCGGTACCCCAAAAGGCTGCAGGCCAAGGGAATTGTTGACGATATAGATACTGGTGTTGGCGATGGGTTTACCTATGCTTACGCCTTCTTTTAAAACATCAATTTCACTAAGGTTTATTGCGGTCACATCAATAGCCGCTTCTGTAGGGCCGTAGAGGTTGTGCAGTTTTGCTTTTACGAATTTTTCCTTGCATTCCTGTGCCATAAGGGCCGGAAGCTCTTCGCCACTGCATATGATATGTGCCAAACTTTTGCCTTTTTCGCTGTCTGCATCCAAAAGGAAAACACCCAGCATGGAAGGCACGAAATGTACAATCGAAATTTGTTTTTTACTGATGATGTCCTGTAAATAAGCCACATCTTTATGTCCTTCGGGTTTGGCGATGACAAGGGAACTTCCGGTAAGGAAAGGCAAAATCAATTCCCAAACGGAAACATCAAAGGTATAAGGCGTTTTCTGAAGAAAGACTTCTTTATCTTCGACTTTCAGGTAGTCTTTCATCCAGACCAAACGATTGTACAAGCCTGCATGATGGTTCAGGACGCCTTTTGGGTTTCCTGTTGATCCCGAGGTATAAATACAATACGCCAGCTGATTTACTAAATCCCCACGCTCAGGCGTTGTAGTTGGATACCCCTGCTGAACGGACTTAAATTTGGCAAATTCAGCCTCATTGATGCTCAGTTTCAGCTTCGCATCGCGTGTGATAAAATCAACTCTTTCCTGCGGATAATGTACATCCATCGGCACATAAGCGCCTCCTGATTTTAAGATCCCGAAAATAGAAACGATCATTCGCTCACTTCTTTCGAGTATGATTCCCACCAGATCATCAGGTTCAATAGTATAATTTTGAGCTAGATACCCTGACAATTGACTGGATTGCTCGTCCAGTTCCTTGTAAGTTAATTGCGTATCTTCAAATATGATGGCAATATTATCCGGGGTTTTCGCCACCTGTTCCTCAAATAAATCCAGTACGGTTTTGCCTGAAGGGTATTCGATTGTGGTATTGTTCAGATCGTAAAGCAAATTTTGCAGCTCTGATTCAGGCAAAACACATTCATTTTTTAAAACCGCATCACCGGAATTGACTAACGCGGATAAAAAATTAGTGTAGTATTCCTGCAGTTGCTCTATGGTCAGTCCGTATTTTAAGGCTCTCTGCTGATTCCACGATGCTTTGATACCGTTTGCGACCGGACGAATATTTAAATCCAGGAACGTATTTGTCGCTTCAAAGTTGAGATCTGCAAATCTAAATTCGCTTACTTTTTCATTATCCTGTACCTTCAGATCATCATAAATATGAAAATCGATATAATTAAAATGGGTATCAAAAAATGGGTTTTCTCCTTTTTTGTTTACGGAAAAACGGGTTTGCAATTCATTCAGACTGATTCTTTCAAACTGTCTTTGAAGGGTTAGCAATTCATTAATCTTTTCTGCAAAAGATATTGCAGTTCCGTTTGTTTCCTTAATTCTGAAAGGAATCGTGTTCAGGAAACAGCCCAATATTTTATCTGCATCTTCCTGCAAAGGCCTGCCGCTGGTTACCAGACCTACAGTGATATCGTCCTCGTACGTCAGGGTTTTTAAAGTGTACAAATAAGCGGCAAAAGCTATTGTTTTTAAACTTAAACCATGGCCCTGGCTAAATTGGAGTACCGAATCATACAATGCTCCTTCAATCGTAAAATCATGTCGTTTTGAAAAATGTTCTTCCGTAAAAATATCCAGCTTTTTATAGTCGCTTAGGTTTTCTTTCCAGAAATCATTGTACTTCTCATTCTTTTTGATGCAATGCTGCTCAAAAACATAATCTTTATAAGTCAGCGCCAGTTGCGTTGTGGCTGCTTCCTGATTTTCTAAAACAGACAGGTAGATGTTGTTCAGTTCTGTCATTAACGAAGCCACGCTCCATCCGTCCAGTATGGCATGGTGGAATTGAAAAAGCAGGCTGTATTCCTTTTCGGCGGTTTTATAAATTTTCATCCTCCATAAACCCGGTTCTGAAGTCACAAAAGAATTATGAGTTCTTTCCTGTACCATAAAGTCATTTATTATCGAATAAATTTCCTCCTGCGGATTTGCCGAAAGATTTTCATATGCTAAGCGGACAGCTGTTTTTTCATAAACAAGATGTACGGGGCTGCTATATTTTTCAATATTATACGCTGTTCTGAGGATTTCATGCTTTTCAGTTAAAATCGAAATGGCCTTTACAAATGCTTCCTTATCAAATTGTGCTGTTGGCAATGGAAAGACGAACTGATCGTGATACACTCCTTTATTTCTGGTGGCAAGCGAACCAAACAGCATTCCCAGTTCGATATCACTCATCGGATAAATGGAAACAATTTTTTCTTCCGAAAATGGAACATTCAAATGCTGGGAATCTTCTTTGTTTTCATGCAGAAATTGTCGCTCTTCAAAAAACTCATACGGATTGAATTCTTGTTCCAGTTTTTCAAATTCTGCTTCCACTTCAGCTTTGATGGCCTCCGGAATCTCGCTTGCTGTTCGTTCTGTTGCTATAGCCAATAATTTTTCTATAGACGGCAAGGCGTAGATATCGGCCAGTTTATAATTGATGTGAAGCTCTTTATTGATTTTGGCTAAAATTCGTATGGCGCGTATGGAATCACCTCCCAATTCGAAAAAATTATCGGTAATCCCTATCTGATCTATGCCCAGAATATCCTGCCAGATCACAGCCAGTTTTTCTTCTGTTGGATTGCGCGGTGCAACATATTCACCACGGATAAGGTCATCCCCTCCTATGCCCGGTAAGGCTTTGCGGTCGACTTTTCCGCTGGAAGTCATCGGTAAGGTTTCGAGTACTACATAAAAGCCCGGTACCATATATTCCGGAAGTTTTCCCTGCAAATACGTACGCATGGCAGCTTTGTCTATTTCCTCGCCTCTGTCCAAAAGATAATAGGCCACCAAAACTTTCTCTCCGTTTACTTCTTTAGGGGTCGCTACGGCCTGCTGGATACCTCCATAGGCCATGATGGCGTTTTCAACCTCGCCCAGTTCAATCCTGTTCCCCCTGATTTTAACCTGATTGTCGATTCTGCCCATATAATGAATGGAACCGTCAGGTTTCCATTGGGCGATATCTCCGGTGCGGTACACCTGATATCCTGCGCGGAACGGATCGGCGATAAAGCGGTCTTGCGTAAGTTCGGGAAGGTTCAGATAGCCTCTGGCCACCTGTATCCCAGAGATCAATAACTCTCCCGGTACCCCAAAAGGCTGTAGTCCAAGGGAATTGTTGACGATATAGATACTGGTGTTGGCAATGGGTTTACCGATACTTACGCCTTCTTTTAAAACATCAATTTCGCTTAGGTTGATCGCGGTTACATCAATAGCGGCTTCTGTAGGGCCGTAGAGGTTGTGCAGTTTTGCTTTTACGAATTTTTCCTTGCATTCCTGTGCCATAAGGGCCGGAAGCTCTTCGCCACTGCATATGATATGTGCCAAACTTTTGCCTTTTTCGCTGTCTGCATCCAAAAGGAAAACACCCAGCATGGAAGGCACGAAATGCACAATTGAAACTTGTTTTTTACTGATGATATCCTGTAAATAAGCTACATCTTTATGTCCTTCGGGTTTGGCGATGACAAGGGAACTTCCGGTAAGGAAAGGCAAAATCAATTCCCAAACCGAAACATCAAAGGTGTAAGGGGTTTTCTGAAGGAAGACTTCTTTCTCTTCCACCTTCAGGTAGTCTTTCATCCAGACCAAACGATTGTACAAGCCTGCATGATGGTTCAGTACGCCTTTTGGGTTTCCTGTTGATCCTGAAGTATAGATACAATACGCCAAATGATTTACTAAATCCCCACGCTCAGGCGTTTTTGTGCTATACGAATCCTGAACGGACTTAAATTTGGCAAATTCAGTCTCATTGATGCTCAGTTTCAGTTTTGCATCGCGTGTGATAAAATCAACCCTTTCCTGCGGATAATGTACATCCATCGGCACATAAGCACCGCCCGATTTTAAGATCCCGAAAATAGAAACGATCATTCGCTCACTTCTTTCGAGTATGATTCCCACCAGATCATCAGGTTCAATAGTATAATTTTGAGCTAGATACCCTGCCAATTGACTGGATTGGTCGTCCAGTTCTTTGTAGGTCAGTTGCGTGTCTTTAAATACGATGGCAATGTTATTCGGGGTTTTCGCCACCTGTTCTTCAAATAAATCCAGTACGGTTTTACCTGACGGGTATTCGATAACCGTATTGTTCAGGTCAAACAGGAGGTGATTTTTTTCTTCCTGAGTTAGATAATCGACTTCCTGAATCTGTATTTCGGGCTGTGCTAAAGTTTTCAGCATCAAATTTTCAAAATGACCGAACATTCTTTTGATCAGGTAACCGTCGTAGATATCGGTATTGTATTCAATTCTAAGATCCAGCCCTTCTTTCTCTACGAAAATGAAACTAACATCAAATTGCGAGGTTTTACTTTTAAACTCGTACTTGCTTATTTCCAGGTCAATGAGTACTTCGGTATTCAGGTTGTTTAGCTGTTCCTGATTTTGCAGTACCACCAGCACATCGAATAAAACGGAACGGCTGGTATCTCTTTTTAAGTTCAGTTTGCCGACTAACTCATCAAAAGGATAATTTTGATGGTCATAGGTACTTAACAGCGTCTCTTTTTGCAATGTTAGGACATCCAGAAAGTTGCTTTCTTCTTTTAATTGCGTTCGAATCGCAAGCGTGTTCAGATACAATCCCATTTGATTTTCCAGATCCGGATGTTCTCTTCCCGCGATCGGGGTTCCTACTATAATGTCGTTCTGACCGGTGTACCTGTTCAACAGGACATTAATACCGGCCATTAAAGTCATAAACAAGGTCACATCATGCTCCTTTGAAAACCCTTTTAAACGTTCCAGAAAAGTATTCGAAAACTGATGGGTTATCGTATCTCCGTTATACGTTTGTACTAACGGACGGGCATTAAGCCCCGGCAAATCTAATACAGGCAGTTCTCCTGCAAATTGTGCCAGCCAATATTCTTTTGATTCTTGCTGTCTTTCATTTTGAAGTTCTTCCTTCAGCCATACCGCATAATCTTTATACTGAATGTTTAATTCGGGGAAGCTGATTTTTTTGCCTTGCAGTAAGGCATTGTATGTTTTTACCACCTCGGCGATTAAGAGTTCTATTGACCAGCCATCGCCAATGATATGGTGCAGGGACAGGAAAAACACATATTCTTCTTCTTTTACTTTGATTAAAGAAGTTCTTACCAGCGGCGCTGTTTCCAAATTAAAAGGCTGGCTGTTTGTATGTAAAAGATACCCGGCAATAGCTTCATGCGTATTTTCTTCCGAACTGAAGTCTTTCTCTGCTATCGTAAAGTTGACCTGCTCTGCCGGCACTATATATTGTTGGACTTCTCCCTCTTCGGTCGCTTTAAAAGCGGTTCTTAAAATCTCATGGCGATGAAGTAACAGCCTAAACGATTCTTCAAATTTCTCTGCATCAACAGTTCCGGTTAATTTTACCGTGGCGGGCATATTATAGGCTAAGGTACCTCCGTCTAACTGGCTCAAGATCCACAACCTTTTTTGCGAAGCCGTTAACGGATACGACTGTGCCCCGGGAGCTTTAGGGATTGCCAGATAGCTATTCTCCTGCAAGTGTCTGCTTAATTCCGCTATGCTCGGGCTTGTGAAAAATGTTTTGAAAGAAACCGTTTTGCCTAATTGTTTATGGGTTCTGTTAATGACCTGAGCGATTATTAAACTGTGTCCTCCTAATTCGAAGAAATTGTCTGTTATACCTATTTTTTCAATTCCCAGTACTTCCTCCCAAATCGCTGCTAAACTTTTTTCGGTTTCATTTTGCGGTGCGACATATGTTTTTCGGATCACATCGTCACTGGTGATACCAGGCAGTGCTTTTCTGTCTATTTTTCCATTTGGGGTTAAAGGCAGTTGATCTAATGCGATGTAAAAACCAGGAACCAAATAGTCAGGCAGTGCATTTTGAAGAAAACTTCTCAGTTCCGATTTATTGATGGGCGTAGTACTTACCAGATAGGCAGCGAGTACTTTCTCGTGACGGTTTTCTTTTACTTCCACAACGACTTGTTTTACCGCATCGGAATATTGTAGAATGGTGTTTTCTATTTCGCCCAATTCAATCCTGTAGCCTCTTATTTTGACCTGAAAGTCTTTTCGACCCAAAAATTCAATATTTCCGTCGGGCAACCAGCAGCCTAAATCTCCGGTATCATACATCCGCTCGCCTGTCTCAAAAGGATTTGCGATGAATTTCTCCTGTGTAAGTTCCGGCTTGTTTAGATAGCCTCTTCCTACTCCGGCTCCGGAAACATATATTTTTCCGGCTACGCCTATTGGTACAGGCTGCAACGCTTCGTCCAATATATAAATTTTGGTATTCGATATGGGTTTGCCAATTGGAATGACCGTTTTATCAAAATCATTTTCGGATAGCTTGTAAATCGACACACAAACCGCACATTCGGTAGGTCCGTAAGCATTATAATACGCTATTCCGGATTTTACAACAGCAATGGCCTTAGTCGGATTGGCCGGTTCACCCGCCGTAATGACGCAGCGCAATCCCGAGATATCCTCTTCGGATAATAGTCCAAGATAACTCGGAGGAAAAGTGACTACGGTGGCGTTTGTTGCCTTTAAAAATAGTATAAACTGATCTTTGTCTTTTATGACTTCTTCGGTCGGAATACATAAGGTTGCCCCGCTGTACAAACTCATCATAATCTCTGAAATAGAAGCATCAAAAGCGACTGAAGCAAACCAGACAATGGTATCCTCTTTACGGATATCGAAAAATTTAATCTGATCCAGAGCCATATTGATATTGCTCGTATGTTCGATCATTACCCCTTTTGGATGTCCTGTAGATCCTGAGGTATAAATCACATACGCCAAATCTCTTGGTGAAATTGCAGTATTGATATTCTCATCGCTGTTACGATCAAAAACAACGGATGGCAAAGCTATGGTCTCACAAGTACTGAAGTCTCCGGCATTATCTGTAATCAGAAGCTTCAAACCACTGTCTTTTATGAGGTAATCGATTCTTTCCTGAGGATAATGGGTATCTATGGGTAAATAAACGGCACCTAACTTTAGTATGGCCAATAGCGAAATGATTCCGTTATCGGACTTAGGCAAAAACACACCCACGATATCTCCTTTGTTCAGGGTATGATTCGAGGAAATGTAACGGGCTAACTGATTGGCTTTTTTGTTTAGTTCGGAATAGGTTAAGTTCGATTCTTTGAATACAACAGCAACATTGTCCGGTGTTTTTGCAACCTGTTCTTCAAATAGATCCACAATTGTTTTTTCTTTCGGATAAGCGGCATCGGTAGCATTAAAATCTACCAACAGCTGCCTCTTTTCGGTTTCAGATAGTAAGTCGTAATTGGATAAATGAACTGTTATATTGTTTTCCAGGTTAAGTAAAAACTGCTCAAACTGCTGAACCAGATGGACAGCAATTGTTTTCTTTACAAAATCGGTTAAGTACGAAACGGTAATTTCAATATCTTCCGTTTCATTTATTTTGATACTAAACGAAATTCCGTTACATGCCAAAGGATTCACTTTGTTAATGTCAATGCTGTAATTGGAAAAGATACTTAAATCGCTAAAACCGGTCTTCTCAGAGAAGTCATCGGGATTAAATTCGGAGTATTGTAAAGTCTCCAAAATTTCAGTTTTTACTTTTTGAAGATATTCTTTAAAGGAGGAATTTAAATCTTCCGGAAATGAAAAAAGCAAAGGATGAGATTGTCCTTTATAATCCGAAACAACATAGCCGTCAAATTCAGGATTAAGTTTTTTCAGCAAAAAAGAATAAACCGCATTTAGGACTGTAGCCTGAGCTATCGGGTTGCCATTGGTAAGCTTGCTGAAATAATTCAGGTCCACTGCCTTAATAGTAACAGACGGAAGACTATTTTCCTTATCTTGCAGCCTGTGAACCTGATCTCTGCCGGCTGTTTTTTTCTTCCAATATTTTGTAACTAAGTATAAATTATTTGACACTGCGCTCTTATCCATAATTTCAGAATTCGTATTTCTTGTTTACAATCAGTATGCTATTATACTGTCTCTTTTTAAGCATGAAAAAACTAAGGTTTTTTATTTCCGGAACACTTATATAAGGTCCGGCCGTTCCTTAAAATAGTAGCGTCTTTTTTCATTCATGACCTCTATTTCGCACGAAAATAGCAGTTAATTCTCTCAAAAATTACGGACTTTTCATATAAAAATTACGGTCTCCCGCTTTCCATGCCTAAATTGAACACAGCTTAACTATTCAGTACCAATTTGTTAACAAAGAGCTGGAAACAGTTCGGAAATTGTATCGAAGAAACACGAAAGGGAAGATTGAAATTAATTCCCTGCATCGCATAAAAAAACCCGCTTATCGCGGGTTTTTCATTGGAAGTAAATAAACTGTAATGGACAGTAAAAATAGTTTTGTTTGAAGTATAGAATGAATCTTAAACGGCTAGTATAATGTGAAATTCAGCACCAACATTTTCTTCTGCTCTGGAATAAATAATACCTTTATGGTTTTCGACAATTTTTTTTCCAATAGAAAGCCCGATACCGGTACCACTGTAGACTTCATTGTTGTGGAGCCTTTGAAAAATAGTGAAAATTTTATTTTCATATTGTTTGTTAAAACCGATACCGTTGTCTTTGATCACTATTTTGTAGTACTCGCGGTCAGCATTTAAAGTGGGATACTTTTTAATTTGTGCTTTATTAAGTTTACGGGAACTGATTTCTATTTTACAAATGGAGTCGTCATTTTTGCAAAACTTGAGGGCATTACTGATGAGGTTATAAAAAAGCTGATTCATTTGTAAGGCAACAGCGGTAATCACCGGCAATTTTCCGAGCTTCACCTGAACCCTGTTATCCTGTATAAGCAGTTCAAAATCAATAAGGATATTGGCGACAACCACATTTAAATCTGTTTTTACAAATTGTTTCTCCGGATTGTTGAGATAGGAATAGGCTAGTAAATCTTTAATAAGCGTATTCATTCTTGTAGAGGACTTGCTGATTTTGTCGAGTAACACCAGACCTTCATCTGAAATTTTTTCGTCCATCCCCAAAAGCCTGCTGATAAACATTAATATCTTACGAAGCGGTTCCTGCAAATCATGACTGGCCACATAAGCGTATTCCTGTAATTGCACGTTAGCGCCATGCAAATTTTTAACCGAACTCTCCAGTTCTGTATTGGCATTGAGCAAATCGGCGGTGCGTTCCTGAACTTTGGCTTCAAAACCGTCTGAAAGTACCTGCAGTCTCTTTTCTGTAATCCTGCGTTCTGTTATATCTTCTATAGCCAGCAGGATTAATTGTTCCTTACTGGTTTCATTGGTCACCTGTCGTGCATTCAGCAGCATGATACTTTCGCCGTACGGCAAAAGATTTACCGCTATCTGGTAATCATCCAGCTGTGTTTTCTCGGGAAGTACTTTTTCAAGCATCGCGCGCATCGGAACATTATCAAACAGATGGTTCTGAATTTCATAAATCAGTTTCCCGGTAGCTTCCTGCTTGGCAATATTGTATTTTTTAGAGAAAGCCCTGTTGATATTTTTTATTCTCAAATTGGTATCGAGCACTACTATAGGTTCCCTGAGGGTCGCAACTATCGCTTCTGTATAATTTTTGGAAATATGAATCTCCTGCTGCTTATTTAAAAGTTCCTGATTAATTTGCAAAAGCTCTTCATTGCTGGACTGCAATTCTTCTTTTGAAGTTTCGAGTTCTTCGTTTAAACTTTGCAGTTCTTCACTGCCGCTCAGTAGTTCTTCATTGGCACTCTGCAATTCTTCGTTGGAGGCCTCATGCTCTTCACTGATCGCGTTTACATCATCGTGTATTTTTGCCAGTTCCTTTTCGAGCTGCGCAATCCTTTTCAGATAGGCATTGTCGCGCAATTCTTCAGAAGTGAATTTACCGGAGGGCACATGCTCCTGGTCAGTCCTGCTTTTATAAAACAATACTAAAAAATAAGGGTCGGAAGTGTCTTCCAATCGCTGCATTTCTATGGTAATTTCTTCTGTACTGCCTTTGCTTTTGATCTGAATCCGTTCTTTTTTGACAGTTGAATCGTTTTCTTTGACTTTATGCCAGGCATTACGAAGCTCGAAAGCCAGTCCTTCCTTTGCCATTTTCAATAAATTGAAAGTCGGTTTACCCGTAGAAAGCTCAATAAATTCAGCAATTGATCCGTTGATATGAACGATATCCATTTGTTCGTTCACAATAACACTGGCCGGAGTATATTTGGCAAGCAATACAGACTCGGCGCTCTTTCTAAAATCTTCTTTGATAATTTCTTTTCTTTGAATATCAGATTTAAAACTTTTCAATTTGCCATTGGCTCCTAAACCGGAATGTACAAATCTACCCGAAACCTGTTTACGGATATATATTTTGCCTGTTTTATCAAATGACTGAAAAAGTTCAGCCGCAGGAACAGCCGTTTCTGATTTCCCCAAAAGTAAAAACCCGTTTTCTTTTAAGGCGTAATGAAAGGTGGTAAGCGATTTCTTTTGTAAAAAAGAATCCATATAAATAAACACATTCCTGCAGGTAATTAAATCCATTTTGGCAAAAGGAGGATCATTGAGAAAATTATGAACTGCAAAAACGCATAAATCCCTGATTTGCCTTTTAATGGTATAACCCGCTGTATTTGACGTAAAATATTTGGAAAGTGTCGTCTCGGAAACATTTCGCATCTGGGATTTTCGGTAAAATCCAATTCGGGCTTTGGCAATCGCCACTTCTGAAATATCTGACGCAAAAATCTGGATTTCTTTTCCCTGGAGATTTTCGCCCAGAAATTCATGAAGCGCAATGGCTAATGTGTACGCTTCTTCCCCGGTAGAACAGCCTGCAATCCAGATTCGTATGGTGTTTCCGTCAGGCACCCTGCTGGTTATTATGGGGAAAACTTTTTCTCTTATGATCTGAAATATTTTGGTATCCCTGAAAAATTCCGTCACAGGTATCAGCATATCGTTAAACAAATCTTCCGATGCCACTTTATCCCCCCGCAAAAATTTAAGATAATCCCTGAGATTCACGATTTTGCTTAGTGCCATCCTTCTGGCAATACGCCTGCGAATAGTGGTTTGCTTGTAATACGTAAAATCAACACCGCTTTGCTGGTGCAGGATTTTAATGATTTCCTGAAACACTGCTTCATCATTGTAATCATTTTCTTCACTAATGCTATATTTCAGTTTTGACAACTTTATCAGTTTCTCTACTATTTTTGAAGGAGTCAGCACATAATCCACCACTCCGGCTTTAATAGCGTTTTGGGGCATTTCATTATAATGGGCATCTATGTCCTGTGCAAAGGTAATACCTCCGTGTTTTTTTATGGATCTTAAGCCGATTGTTCCGTCAGAACCGGTTCCCGAAAGCAATACGCCATAGGCCAGATCAAGATGGACTTCGGCCAATGACGTAAAAAAAACGTCTATTGCCTGATTTTTGGTCTCTTTTTCACGCGGACTCAGCTTAAGGACGCCATCAAAAGAAGTAAGCATTTTGTTCTCCGGAATGACATAGATATGATTGGGAGCCAAATGAATCTCATCTGTAATTTCATTAATCGGAATTTTTGCCACACGTGAAAGAAGCTCCGTAAGGATACTTTCATGCGTAGGATGCAAATGCTGTACAATAACATATGCCATTTCAGAATTATCCGGAATAGCTTCGATAAACTTAGTAAAAGCCTCCAGCCCTCCGGCTGAAGCCCCAATACCTACGATAGGAAAGTCCTGACGTGTCGCTTCCGGTAAATTATTTGTATGAGCATCCATGATTTCGAGTATTAATTTCTAAGCTTAACATTGTAAAGGTAATAGTGCAGCATCTAAACTGTAATAATGAAGGATTCGATTTCTAAATGTTTTAATTTTTTCTCCCAATCCATTTCGATTACTTTTTTTAGTAATTTTTTTAAATCATTAAAATCAGTTGGTTTTACGATATAGGCATTGGCACCTAATCCGAAAGTATTCCTGATTCCCTCTTCTGTTGCCGAGGTTGAATAAATCGCTATGATGGGAATATCCTTAAATTTACTATCATCGCGAATTTGCTTCAGACTTTCAAACCCTGACATGACAGGCATATTCAGGTCTAAAAAAATGATATCCGGGATATCAAGATTTTTATCATAAAGACGATTTAAAAGCTCCTGCCCGTTTTTACAAAATTCAACCGGAAAATTAAGAGAATGTCTGTAAGCGCATCAGCAAAAAATTCCCGGTCGTCCGGATCATCATCCGTCAGCAAAATCCTTATATTCTCTTTATTTTTCATTAGTCCGTTTACTGTTTAACTCAAATGTACGTTTAAATAAAGGGTTAGAGACCAATCAAAGTATTTACTTACATTCGTTTTACCTGCAAAAGGGTTTGATTCTGAAAAAAAAGGACTGCCTCACTGGTAAATCTGGCTTTTATTAAAAAAAGAAAGCGCCGTACTATTCTTTAATTATAGTCTTTTAGCTACACAAATATTGATTTATTATAAAATCCGGAGAAGAATAGTAAGGTTTAGTAAGCACAATATTTAAAAAGAAGAGCCACTATGTTTCATTTTTAAATTTTTAAGCCGAAAACCGGCCGCCTGATTCGAAGTACTATTTTGGATTGAAAAAAAAAAAAAAACGATCCTTAAGATCGTTTTTTTTAACTAATAGTATTGTTGTGTTCGCAACAGCATACTGAACCTTATGCTTTAGTTCAGGATCCTTGCTGAATCGGCTTATTTTACATCAAACCATAACTTTGTAGTCAGCAGGTCTTTTCCCTGAACCGCTATTGCAGCCTGATAACTTGATCCGTTCAGCGACTGTTCTGTTCCCGGGTAAAAGAAACGCGAAGGTATCTTTCCGTCCAGAACGGTGGCCGGACCGGCAGTCAATACCGGATAGTCAAGTCTTCTCCACTCTGCAAAAGCGTCAAGACCCTGTCCAAAGAAAGCAATCCATTTCTGCGTGCCTATCGATTTGGCATAATTTGCAGCATCATATTTTACCGTTGGCTGATTCAGGTAACTTGAAATCACCGTCGCATTGGTTATCCCAAACTGGTTCAGTGATGCGGTAATGGCATTTTTATAAAGCTGCTCTGCATCTCCCGCAATATACCCTCGGGCCACTGCTTCGGAAAGATTGAAAAGCACTTCAGCATACGAAAAGATGACAGCAGGCGATGCCGAAGTCAGGAAATAAGTTCCCGGTTTTGATGTCTTGGCAAAACCCTGACTGTTCGCATCACTGTTTGACAATCCGTTACCACCACCAACATATTTACCGACACTTGCATCCGATGGTAATTGCGCATAAACCGGTAAACGCGGATCTGACAGCTCATATAACTTATCTACCATTGTTTTTGAAATACGGTAATCATCACGCGTTTCGAACCAGGCCGAAGCCGGATTTTGCTGCGGTGAACTGGTGTAAATAAACTGAAAGGTTTCGCTGTTACTGCCAATTAATCCTCCGGCATCTGTGGTGGCCTCAATAGCAGCCTGTTTTGCTAAAGCCGGTTCCCTGTCTGCAATTCTCAGGGCAATACGCAAACGAAGCGAATTCACCAGTTTTTTCCATTTCAGAACATCTCCCTTATAAACCAAATCACCCGTCACAGTACCTTTGGAAGGACTTAGTAAAGATTGAGCTTGTTTTAAATCCTCCAGTAATCCGGTATACACTTCTTTTTGGGTATTATAGGCAGGAGTCACTTTTAGGCCTGCTTCTTTATAAGGAATGCTTCCATAAGCATCGGTAAGCAATAAAAACGTCCACGAGCGCAGCGTTAGTGCAATTCCCTTATAATTTGAATTGGCCTGTTGTTCCGGGAAATTCAGGATGGTATTCAAATCTGTAATTAAAGTCGCGTATCCGGTATTCCACAAGGTCGTAAAAGAGGTATTCGACACATCATATCGGTCCGGTTCCGTATATTGGATTTTAGCCCAGTGCTGGGCAAATAATAAAGACGAATCAAAATTATTGGTGGATCCCCAGTATAAATCAGCACCCTGTTTTAAGGTTCCTGTTAACAGGTAAGGTGCCAATGGGGTTTCAGTTGCATTTGGATTTTTATTAATATCATCCAGGGTATCGCTGCAAGAGGTCAGTGCCACTGCAAACAACGTTATGTAGGCTAATTTTTTTAGCATGATTTTGTGTTTTTAAAATTTAAGATTAACGTTAAGACTGAAATTTCTGGTAGTTGGCAAAGACAGACTCTCCAATCCCTGACCATTTCCGGTGTTGAAAGCCGTTTCAGGATCTATATTTGGTGCATCTTTATAGATAAACAGCAAATTACGACCTACCGCAGTGATACTGGCACCATCTAATCCGAGCTTTTTGGCAAATTTTTTATTGAAATTGTAAGCCAGTTTTATTTCTCTCAGTTTTACAAAAGTGGAGCTGTAAACATAAGCTTCGCCAATATTGTAGGACGCTTTGTAATATTCCTGGGCACTAAGTACTGAAGTATTCGGAGTTCCGTCAGCATATACTCCTTTAAAGATCATTCCATCATCGTAGATCACAGCCCCGGCCGGAGCATTACCGCCTGAAACTAACGTTTTTGTATTTGTGGTACCATTAGTCGCTATATAATAATTTAATCCGCCATTGGCAGCATCACGGCCCGGAAGCGTTTCAGCTAAAACACCTGTGTACGTACCTGTTCTGTTCGTTCCCGAAAAAATCTCTCCGCCTACACTGGCATCCACAAGAAATGAAAGTTCAAGATTTTTATAGGTCAGGGTGTTGGTAATACCGGCTAAATAATCCGGGGTATAATGTCCCAATACTCTTTTTGTCGGATCTGCTTTTGGCAATCCGTTGGCCCCTACTACAATGTTTCCATTTGCGTCGCGCTGATAGGCTGTGCCGTAAAGTGCACCATAGGCTTGTCCTACTGACGCCAGTACATCAACACCTCCTGAAGTACCAATGGTGTAGTTCTGAATCTTTTTATCATAGTCCAGAATTTCTACTTTGCTTTTATTGGTTGAATAATTGAAAGCAACATTCCATTTGAAATTTTCGTTTTGAACAGGGTTTCCATCCAGTTGAATTTCTATACCACGGTTGTTTATTTTTCCGGCATTGATTAACTGCGAATTATAACCGCTTCCGGCCGTTGTTTTGATTTCCAGGATCTGGTCAAAACTATTGGTGTTGTAGTAAGCAAAATCAAAATGCAGTCTGTTTTTCCAGAAAGAAGCTTCTAAACCAAGTTCTGTAGAACGGGTTGTTTCCGGTTTCAGATTCTCATTGAGTTTTTTCTGGGAAGAAGTCTGAATCGGATTTCCGTCGAATGCCGTCTGAAAATTGTAAACGGTAGCCAGTTGATACGGATCTGCGTCATTACCAACTTCAGACCATCCGCCGCGTACTTTTAAGAAATCAAGCGTACTGCTTTTCAGATTAAGGGCTTCAGACAACACGAGACTTCCATTAAAAGAAGGATAGAAATAAGAGCGGTTATTGCTCGGCAATGTCGATGACCAGTCATTACGCGCCGTAACGTTTAAGTAGGCATAGTTTTTATAACCAAATTGCGCTGAGGCATAGGCACTGTACACTCTCAATCTTGACAAGGTGTTTGATGATGTTAGCGGATCACGTGAATTGGTCAGTGTATACAAATCAGGCACAGCCAGACGTGGTGCTTTTTGATAATTGTTTGCATCGCTGTGGTTACGAATATTGAATCCGGCAAGAGCATCAACGGTGAAATCATCGTTTAGTTTTTTGGTATACGTAAAAATACCTTCTGTGTTTTGTTCGTTTACCGTATACGCGTCTTCCGCATAGGATCCAAAAGGAGTTCCGTTGGTACCGTATTTAATCTCGTATTTTCTGCGATCGTTATAATAATCAACGCCGGTACGGAATTTAAAATTAAGTCCCTCGGCAAGCTTTGCGTCCAGGTGAATATCTCCTATCAGACGATTACGCTGCTGACTTGTCGTGTTATAATAAGCATTCCAGTACGGATTGCTGTAGTAGCTGTTGTTCCAGTTCACATTTCTGTTATTACGAAGGTCATTGATATCGACCTGGCGTCCGAACCACAGAAACTGAAGCATTACGCCGGCAGCACGGTTACCCGACGGACCTCCGGGAAGTGCCGGTGCATTAGTCACAATATAATTCCCCGTTACCCCTACTTTTATACTTTTGGATATTTGATAATTGGAATTAATCGAAAAGTTTGTTTTGTTTACTTCACTGTTCGGTACTGTCCCTAATTGTTTTTGATTATTTACCCCCAAACGGAAATCTGATTTTTCATCTGACTTCGCCACAGAGATACTGTTATCGTACGTAATTCCGGTATTAAAGAAGTCCCTCACATTATCAGGATGAGCCACAAAAGGTACGGCTGCCCCATTTGAATTAAACTGAGGAATTAGTCTTCCATCCAGTTTAGGGCCCCAGCTTTCATCAACTCCGTCATTGACACCGCCGCCTTTACCATCTACATAGCTGAATCTTCCGTTTGATCCCTGACCAAATGAATTTTGAAATTTTGGCAATGTAGCAACCTGAGACAGCGTGATACCGGTACTAAAGCTGATGCCTAGTCCCTTTTGGCTTTTTCCTGATTTGGTCGTGATCAAAACAACACCATGCGCTGCACGGGATCCGTAAAGGGCTGCAGCATTTGGGCCTTTTAATACTGTTAAAGATTCAATATCATTAGGATTCAGATCGGCAATGGCATTTTTGAAATCACGGGTGGCTCCGCCCACACTTCCCAATTGCGAGTTGTCTACCGGAACTCCGTCTACCACAAACAAGGGCTGGTTATTGCCGCCTATAGAGGTTTCTCCGCGGATAACAATACGGGAAGATCCCATATCTCCCTGTGAATTGGTGATACGTACTCCGGCCAATTTACCGGTCATACTATTCAGAAAGTTGGTTTCTTTGGTTTCTGCCAGATCCCTGTTCTTAAGCGATTGTGTCGTATAACCCAGTGATTTTTTTTCTTTTGTAATACCCAGTGCGGTCACAACTACTTCTGACAATGCATTTTCTTCCTGGGTAATATCAATCACTACTGAGTTTGCATTTACGACAACTTCCATTCTTTTATACCCCATATAACTTACTATAAGGGTGTAAGGAAATTTTTGTCCGGTCTGGAAATAAAATTTTCCGTCAAAATCTGTTACAACACCGTGAGTGGTGCCTTTAATGTTTATGGAAGCACCAATAACCGGCTCTTTTGTAACAGCATCTACTACTGTTCCTTCGAGTTTGGACTGGATTAACGGTTTGGTCTCCTGAGCTTTAATTCCGATGGAAATCAATAAAATACAGAACCAGATATAGCTGTTTAATTTTTTTTTCATTACTTTGTTTTGGTTTAATAAATAAGGGGAGCCGAAAACGGATTTACTCCACTCTCGCTTTCCTTATCAGAGATGTACAATTTCTTTAAGCTTCACCATTTCTGCTGCAACAGAAATGGTTTTTTTTTTATCTGCAACACATTCGTTTTTTCATTTCTTTTTTTTTTTTGAATTATTATTTTTGAATTGGTATAAAGTTGAGATTGAAGAGTTCGTAATGACAACTTCTGAAGTATAAATGACCAGAATTTTCCTCCCGATCAAAAATGACGTGCATTTAACAAGCCTTCATCCCCTGTATTTCCTTACTTTTAAATTACACTAATTTGATAGAACAAAGGTATATTAAAAAGTTAAAGACAAAAACTTAAATTGTTTTTTTTGCAAAAAAAATGTTAATCAAAATAATTTTTAAATTTTAAATTACTAAAAATAAGAACGTTAGAAGTTTTGCGGATTTTTTGCAGCGTGTAAGAATTTTTCTAAAACAAGGGCCTTCGATTAGAAAAATTGAGCTTTTTTCAACTCGCCTATTCACAAAACAAGCGTATAAGAGTGGTGTAAATACAAGGTGTTTCGTTTTAACGAGCGTTGTTTTTATATCATTAAAAGAAATTTGCAAAACTAAATTTTTAAATGAATTATAGTGAGGATAATTCCTATATTTGCTAGTGAATCAAAATCTCAATTATTTCTCAAAATGAAGTAAAAAATGGTAACGCTCCGGCACAGGTTACCGAGGTAATTTTCAAACAGAACCATAACACACAACCATTCACCTTCACTATTTTACCATCTAAATGAAGCATTTCTTTACTCTCACCTGCTTTGTCTTTCTTCTCTTTTTTACTTCCTGTCAGTCTTTTGGGCAAACAAAAGCCGACTATGCAGCCAAAATTGACAGCCTGATTGAACTAAAAAATCCAAGGAGTTTTAATGGCGTTGTTTTTATTCAGCAAAATGGAAAGATAAAATACGCAAAAGCATACGGTTATACTGATTTTAACAAAAAAACAGCCCTGAAGGTAACGGATAAGTTTTCGACGATGTCCATAGCGAAACAGTTTACGGCTGCCCTTATTTTACAAGAGGCAGAGAAAGGTACAATTGACCTGCAAATCCCTATTCGCAGGTATTTGCCCGATTTCAAATATTCCTGGGCAGACACCGTCACCGTACACCAATTACTAAATAATACCTCAGGATTGAGCAGTGAAGATCTCGACAAACCGCTAAAATTTGTTCCGGGAACCGCTTTCAGTTATTCGAATATGGGATATTACGTGGCCGGACTTGTTCTTGAAAAACAAACTCACAAAAGTTTTGAGCAATTGGTCACGGCCTTATTCAAAAAATGCCAAATGAATAACAGCTATTACCCTAACACAGTCAACAGTACATTTTTAGTAAAAGGGCATACGGTAAAAACAGACGGAACTTTTAAAGGTAACGACAAAGTCAATTTTGAACCCACTCATTATTTTGGAAGCCATTTAATCGTGACGGCACCCGATCTGGCCAAATGGAATGAATGTTTGCATAATGGCAAAATACTTAAACCCGCTGCCTATAAAATGATGACGAGTTATTCGATAACCAATACGCATCCGCTTTTCAGCAAAAACGCTATTGGGTACGGTTACGGATTGCGGATCAACGATAAAGAAGGCTTACTGGAAATTGGCCATACGGGCTTTCATCCCCGCGAAGGTTTTACAGCGGTCAATTTATATTATCCGGACTCCAAAACCAGTATTATTGTTCTGGAAAACCAGGCAAACGAAAATTTTGACATTGCCTATTATTTTGAACAGCAAATTAGAAAAATCAGTAAGGAAAGTGCCCTTTTAAAATAAGCATTCCCAGAAAGAAAGCAGGATTTCCAAATTTCCCTTCGGTCGAAACGACTTAGAGGAAACAACTTAAAAATAAATAATATCTTACAAAATAAATCATTTACCGGATATTTTTTTATCTTTGAAACTCGCAGTTTATAATCAAAATGGCTTTATCTTTGAGCCTTCAGAAAATTGATACGCATTATGGAACAGAAAATACATCAGGGAAGAAACGTAAAACGCTTCAGGGAAATGCTTGGCATCAAACAGGAAGCATTGGCTTTTGATTTGGGAAATGACTGGAATCAGAAGAAAATTTCGATGCTGGAGCAAAAAGATGTAATTGAAGATGATATACTGGATCAAATCTCACATGCCTTAAAAATTCCTGTGCAAGCTTTTCAGAATTTTGATGAAGAGCAGGCCGTAAATTTTATTTCTAATCAATTCGACAACGGTGCAGTTGGTTATCAAAAGTATGATAGTTGTTCATTTAATCCAATTGATAAAATTGTTCAGTTATACGATGAAAAAATTGCGTTATACGAGCGTATGCTGAAAGAGAAAGATGAAATGATGGCAAGGCTTGAAAAATTAATTAATAAATAAGATTCTCAATTGGTAAACATTATGGAACAGAAAATACATCAGGGAAGAAACGTAAAACGCTTCAGGGAAATGCTTGGCATCAAACAGGAAGCATTGGCTTTTGATTTGGGAAATGACTGGAATCAGAAGAAAATTTCCATGCTGGAGCAGAAAGATGTAATTGAAGAGGATATACTGGACCAAATCTCACATGCCTTAAAAATTCCTGTGGAAGCTTTTCAGAATTTTGATGAAGAGCAGGCGGTAAATGTGATTGCGAATACTTATTCATTTCAGGATTTTAAGGATAACGCGGTGGCTTCTGGATTTAGCTTCCAGCCCTCTTTCAATCCTGTTGATAAAATTGTTCAGTTATACGATGAAAAAATTGCGTTATACGAGCGTATGCTAAAAGAGAAAGATGAAATGATGGCAAGGCTTGAAAAATTAATTACTAAATAAAAAAACACAAATACCATAAAAAAAGAGCTGTACGATACAGCTCTTTTTTTATGGTATTATTTATGTGAATTATTATTTCTCTATCGCGATACGGCTATCAATAATAAACATACATCATGATTTTCGCATCAGAACTTTCAATTACTTTTTCAAGTCTTTTGAAAAACACTTCGTTTACCATCGGGCAACCGTGACTTCTGGCGATGTAATATTCCTGCTCTTCATAAGGAACAGCTGAATATTGGTGCAGTACAATAGCTCTTTTAAAGGCATTGCTGTTGCTTTCGTCCAGTCCGTTAAGTCTGAAAGCTTTACCAAACATTCCTTTATAGGATTTCTCTACCGAATAGCGACCAAGTGAAGTAGAATTGGAATTAGGCTCATTGCTGAATTTCAGCTCTCCTTTTATTCCGGTTTCAGAACCGCAGCCATGAGCTACAAGTCCCTGATCTAAAATTTTATCATTTTCAAGGTCATATACAAAAAAACGGTTTTTACCGGATTTGATTCTCATATCCACCAAAAAAGCGATTTTACTGCTGTATCGACGGTCGATAACCGCTGTTGCTTTGATCTCTTTTACGTGATCAGTAAGTCTCATTATTTCGAGTTCCGTAATGGTCTCCATTTCGCTGGTTCCTCTGTTGTAGGTAGTAAAAGAGCACAGGCTAACAAAAAGTGAAATAAAAAATATTTTCATACGCAGTCTGATAAGTTATAAAGAAGGATTTGGGATAAAATGCTTTAAAACGTAATACTTTCATTACTTGATGTTGCAAAAATAGAAAAAATATTTACATAATTCCCATGTCTGCACTGTTAAATTTTATGTAAATATTTGAAAACGTGTTCAATAAACCACTAAAACGTGCACAATATGTTAAATTGGAAGGTAAATATTGAACTTTACCCCTTCCATCGGAACGCCCGATGCCGTTATAAAACCATTATGGTTCTCCACGATTTTTTTTACAATTGCCAGACCAATCCCTGTTCCTTCATAAATATCCCGGCCGTGTAACCTTTGGAAAACGCCAAAAATCTTTTCGTTATGCTGCGATTCAAATCCTATTCCGTTGTCTTCAAAGGTAATGTGGCAGTATTTTTCGTGAGGAGACAGTTTTTCATTTTCCAATGCCGCACCGTCAGTGATGGTGCTTTTAATGGTGATCTGCAAAGGCGTATCTTTTTTGGCAAATTTGATGGCATTGCTTAATAAATTTTCCATCAGCTGCACAAACTGAAACGGAATAACATCTATTTTTCCGTTAAAATCTGTTTCGATTACTACTTTCTTTTCCTGAATATTTTCGCGCAGTGCTTCCTTTACATCCGCAAGGATGATATTGAGGTCGGTGCTTTCAAATTTCCGGTCTATAATATTGGTTCGGGAGAATGTCAGCAAGCTGTTAATCAGTTCTCTCATTCGGGTTGTCGAATACAAAATCCGGTCAAATTTCAGTTTTCCGTCAGGGGAAAGATTCGGATATTCGTTCGTCAGGATCACATTTGCAAACGTTTGTATTTTGCGCAGGGGTTCCTGCAAATCATGACTGGAGATATAGGTAAAAGCATCCAGTTCCATGTTTTTGTTCTTCAGTTCTGCTGCATGTTTTTCGATTGCTGCATATTGGGCAGCAAGCGTTTTATTCGCTTTTAAAATAATTTCGTTTAATCGCGTAGCTTCTTCTTCCTTAACGCGTAATTCCAGGTTTTTCTTAAACAGCTCGGTAAAAACCATCACTTTGGCCTGCAGTATTTCGGGCGACAGGGGCTTAATCATATAATCTACCGCACCGGACTGATATCCTTTAAAAATATACTCGGTAGTATCCATATTGGCGGTAAGGAAAATAATCGGGACATGTTTAAGCTTCTCACTCTGACGAATAAGTTCTGCTGTTTCAAAACCGTCCATTAACGGCATTTGCACATCCATTAAGATGATTGCAAAATCCTGATTTTTCAGCAAAATCCGCAGGGCATCTTTTCCGGAAGATGCCTCGACGAATTTATAACCTCTGTCAGCCAGGACTACCTGTAAGGAAAGCAGATTTTCTTTTTTATCATCCACAATCAGAATTTTGATCGGGCCATCTGCAGTGCTGTTTTTCATTCGATATTAATTATTTAAGCCATACACGCATCAACGTGGATAATTGTTCAACATTTACAGGTTTTGTCATATAATCTGAAGCCCCCGATTCAATACAGCGCTGCCTGTCCCCTTTCATGGCTTTTGCCGTTACGGCGATAATAGTCAGATCTTTATGTCTTGGGTCTTTTCTAATGTGTTTCATGGTTTCATATCCATCCATTTCCGGCATCATAATATCCATTAAAACAATATCTATTGCCTCGTCTTCATTGAGAAGATCAATGGCTTCCTGACCACTTTCGGCACTGATAACATCAAGACCGTAGCGCTCTAATGCGGTTGTCAGGGCAAATAAATTTCGAACATCGTCATCGACCAAAAGTACTTTTTTACCCTGTAATACATCTTCTTTTAAATAAAAAGATTCAATTCTTTCGCGCATCAGTTCCGGAAGTTCCTTATGGACACGGTGCATAAACAGGGCCGTCTGATCTACCAGTTCTTCTATAGAATCTACGCTTTTGACAATAATGCTGTGGGCAAACCGGTTCAGTTTTGCTTTTTGCTGCTTGTTGACATCTCCGGCAGAATGCACAATAATCGCTGTTTCCTGTCCTGCAATATTATTTTCGAGATCATTAATAAGATCTAAACCGTCTGCATCCGGCAATACCAAATCTAAGATAATACAATCAAATGATTTTTTTCCTAATAAAGTAACGGCTTCTTTGGCTGTTTTTGCTGCCGAAACCACAATATCATCTCCGCTTACGGCTTCCAGTATTCTGTTCAGCTCTGCCTCGTTGTCGTCTACGACCAGCAGATTTTTGATCTTCTTGTTTTTAAAGTCATGAATATCATTAAATAACTGTGTCAGCGAATCATTTTTTACCGGTTTCAGCAGAAAGTTTCTCGCACCGCGTTTCAGTCCTTTGTTGCGTTCATCTTCACCGGAAATAATATAAACGGGAATATGGCGTAAATTGAAATCGGTTTTCAAACGGTCCAGGATTTTCCAGCCGCTGGTATCCGGCATGTTAAGGTCCATGGTGATCGCGTGCGGATGAAACTGATTGATAAAGTCAATAACGTCGTTCCCTTTTGTCGTCACAATCGCTTTAATGCCATTATTATGGGCCTGTTCTAACATGATTTTAGCAAAAGTAAGGTTGTCTTCCGCAATCAGTAACACTTTATCGTTTGGCTTTATATCGGTTCGGTCATCGCCTACCTCATCCACAAAGAACAAATCAATATCAGATCTGTTGAATTTTTCTGACGGTAACGATTTGATACGGCCTTTCTGATCGGCTTCTTCAGTGACATCGATATTTTCAATTTCGGCAATATGTACAAATTTCAAAGGCAAAAATAACGTAAACTTACTTCCCACATTATTTTCGCTTTCCAGTTCAATACTTCCGCCTAATAAATCCGACAGTCCACGGCTAATGGACAGTCCCAGACCTGTACCGCCATATTTACGGCTGGTCGAACCTTCCGCCTGCTGGAAGGCTTCAAAAATGATGTTTTGCTTTTCTTTCGAAATTCCAATTCCGGTATCTGAAATTTCAAAAGCGACCACCGCTTCTGCATTTTCAAGGCTGATGTTATTGGTTTTCCAATTGTTGTTGGCTTTGTATATTTTAAGTTTAACTTCTCCTTTTTCGGTAAACTTGAAGGAGTTGGAAAGCAGGTTTTTCAGGATTTGATTTAAACGTTGTGAATCGGTTTCCATCAATTCCGGAAGATTGTCGTCCATTATAATATTAAAACGAAGGTGTTTGGCTTCTGAAATCGGATTGAAAGTAGAAGCTACAAATCGGCTGATTTCTTCAAAACTAATCGGATTGTAATCCACGGAAATGTATCCGGATTCAATTTTGGATAAGTCAAGAATATCGTTAATCAGCTGGATAAGGTCATCCCCGCACGAATTGATTGTTTTTGCAAACTGAATTTGTTTTTCAGATAAATTTCCGTCACGATTCGCAATCAGTTCATTCGCTAAAATCTGCAAACTGTTTAACGGCGTTCTTAACTCGTGCGACATATTCGCAAGGAATTCCGATTTGTATTTGGAGGTTAAAGTCAGCTGATCGGCTTTTTCTTCCAGTGCTTTTCTGGCTACCTCAACTTCCTGGTTTTTAAGCTCTACCTCTTCTTTCTGGTTCGCTAATAAAAAGGCTTTTTCTTCCAGTTCCTCGTTCGTATTTTTCAATACTTCCTGCTGGCTTTTCAGCTCTCCTGCCAATGATTGTGACTGTACCAGCAATTCTTCGGTTCTGGAGTTCGATTCGATCGTATTCAGTACAATACCGATACTTTCTGTTAATCCTTCCAGGAAATCGAGATGCGTCTCACTGAACGTATCCAGCGATGCCAGTTCGATAACCGCTTTTAACTGGCCTTCAAATAATACGGGCAGGATAATAACGTCTTTGGGTTTGGCATCTCCAAGGCCCGAATTGATTCTGATATAATCTTTGGGTACATTGCTCAGAATAATTCTTTCTTTTTCTACAGCAACCTGTCCAATCAGTCCTTCTCCCATCGCGTACTGCGTCGGGGAATTTTTTCTTTTAATATAGGCATACGAAGCAATCAGGTTTAATTTGGAATCCATGAATTGTTCGTCTTCCTGCAGGATATAAAACAATCCGTGCTGGGCGGTCACCACCGTTGCCAGCTCTGACAGGATTTTTTTGGTCACCGAATTCAGTTCTTTTTGCCCCTGAAGCATCTGGGTAAATTTCGCCAGATTCGATTTTAACCAGTCCTGTTCCTGATTTCTCAAAGTGGTGGCTTTCAGGTTCGAAATCATCTGGTTGATGGTATCTTTCAGGGCCTCAACCTCTCCTTTGGCTTCCACACCAATGGTTCGCGTTAAATCTCCCTGTGTTACCGCAGAAGCCACCTCAGAAATCGCACGTACCTGAGTGGTAAGATTCGCCGCCAGCTGATTTACGTTTTCTGTTAAGTTTTTCCAGGTTCCTGATGCTCCCGGTACGTTGGCCTGGCCTCCCAGTTTTCCTTCGGCTCCCACCTCTCTCGCCACGGTAGTTACCTGATCGGAGAAGGTTGCGAGCGTATCAATCATTTCGTTGATAGTATCTGTTAATTGGGCCACCTCCCCTTTGGCATCAATTGATAATTTTTGTTTTAAGTTTCCTTTGGCTACAGAAGTTACTACTTTGGCGATTCCACGAACCTGTGAGGTTAAGTTGGAGGCCATTAAGTTAACCGAATCTGTTAAATCTTTCCAGGTTCCGGCAACCCCTTTCACTTCCGACTGTCCTCCCAGTTTTCCTTCGGTTCCTACCTCACGCGCCACACGCGTTACCTCGGAGGCAAAAGAGTTCAGCTGTTCCACCATCGTATTGAAGGTGTTTTTCAAATCCAGGATCTCTCCTTTTACGTCAACCGTAATCGGTTTCGAAAGGTCGCCATTGGCTACGGCTTTGGTCACCTCGGCAATATTACGCACCTGATCGGTTAAGTTCGATGCCATCTGATTCACCGAATCCGTTAAATCTTTCCAGGTTCCGGCAACTCCCGGTACGAACGCCTGTCCGCCCAGTTTTCCGTCCGTTCCTACCTCACGCGCCACACGGGTTACCTCGGAGGCGAAGGCACGCAGCTGATCCACCATCGTATTTACGGTTTCCTTCAATTGCAGGATTTCTCCACGAACGTCTGCGGTAATTTTTTTCGACATATCCCCGTTGGCCACGGCAATCGTTACTTCGGCAATGTTACGCACCTGAGTGGTTAAGTTACCTGCCATCTGATTCACCGAATCGGTTAAATCTTTCCAGGTTCCCGCAACACCCGGCACATTCGCCTGGCCTCCCAGTTTTCCTTCGGTTCCTACCTCACGCGCCACACGGGTTACCTCGGAGGCAAATTCACGAAGCTGATCCACCATCGTATTTAGGGTTTCTTTCAATTGAAGAATTTCCCCGCGAACGTCCACGGTAATTTTTCGGGACATATCCCCATTGGCTACCGCAATCGCCACATCGGCAATATTACGAACCTGGGCGGTTAAGTTCCCCGCCATCTGATTCACCGAATCGGTTAAATCTTTCCAAGTTCCGGCAACTCCCGGTACATTCGCCTGACCTCCCAGTTTTCCTTCGGTTCCTACCTCTCTCGATACACGGGTTACTTCCGAAGCAAAGCCCCGCAGCTGATCTACCATCGTGTTAATCGTATTTTTTAGCTCTAAGATTTCTCCTTTTACGTCAACGGTAATCTGGAGCGATAAATCGCCTTTTGCTACCGCTGTGGTTACTTCGGCAATGTTACGTACTTGTCCGGTAAGATTCGATGCCATCTGGTTTACCGAATCTGTTAAATCCTTCCAGGTTCCTCCAACACCTTCCACCTGCGCCTGACCTCCCAGTTTTCCTTCGGTTCCTACCTCACGCGCCACACGGGTTACTTCCGAGGCGAACGAGTTCAGCTGGCCTACCATCGTATTAATGGTATTTTTAAGCTCGAGGATCTCTCCTTTTGTATCTACGGTAATCTGACGTGATAAATCGCCTTTGGCTACCGCTGTGGTTACCTCGGCAATATTACGCACCTGGCCGGTTAAGTTGGACGCCATCTGATTCACCGAGTCCGTTAAATCTTTCCAGGTCCCCCCAACTCCTTTTACTTTTGCCTGGCCTCCCAGTTTTCCTTCGGTACCTACCTCAAGTGCCACACGCGTAACCTCTGAAGAGAAGGAGTTCAGCTGATCCACCATCGTATTAATGGTTTTCTTCAGCTCCAGGATTTCTCCTTCGGCTACAGCCGTAATTTTTTTCGAAAGGTCACCATTCGCTACCGCCGTTGTTACCTCGGCAATGTTTCGTACCTGACCGGTTAGGTTAGAAGCCATCTGATTCACCGAATCGGTTAAATCTTTCCAGGTTCCCCCAACTCCTTTTACTTTTGCCTGGCCTCCCAGCTTTCCTTCTGAACCTACCTCACGCGCCACACGCGTTACCTCGGCTCCAAAAGAGTTCAGCTGATCCACCATCGTATTAATGGTATTTTTAAGTTCCAGGATTTCTCCCGCAACGTTTACGGTAATTTTCTTGGATAAATCTCCTTTGGCTACCGCTGTGGTTACCTCGGCAATATTACGTACCTGTCCCGTTAAGTTGGATGCCATCTGATTTACCGAATCCGTTAAATCTTTCCAAACCCCACCGACACCACGCACTCTTGCCTGGCCTCCCAGTTTTCCTTCCGATCCCACCTCTACGGCCACACGGGTCACCTCGGAAGAAAAGGAATTCAGCTGATCCACCATGGTGTTGATAGTATTTTTAAGTTCGAGGATTTCCCCTTTTACGTCAACGGTAATTTTTTTCGATAAATCTCCTTTGGCTACCGCCGTGGTTACATCGGCAATATTACGTACCTGTCCGGTTAAGTTAGAAGCCATCTGATTTACCGAATCCGTTAAATCTTTCCAGGTTCCCCCGACTCCTTTTACCTGTGCCTGTCCGCCCAGTTTTCCCTCAGTACCTACCTCACGTGCCACACGCGTTACCTCAGAGGAGAACGAGTTCAGCTGATCCACCATGGTATTGATGGTATTTTTTAATTCTAAGATTTCTCCTTTTACGTCAACGGTAATCTTTTTGGATAAATCTCCTTTTGCTACCGCCGTGGTTACATCGGCAATATTACGTACCTGACCGGTTAAGTTAGAGGCCATCTTATTTACGGAGTCGGTCAAATCTTTCCAAACTCCTCCAACTCCCCTCACTTTTGCCTGACCTCCCAATTTACCTTCTGTACCTACCTCACGTGCCACACGGGTCACCTCCATGGAAAACAGGTTCAGCTGTTTTACCATTCCGTTTACCTCTTTGGCAATCCTTAAGAATTCTCCCTGAAGCGGATTCCCTTCAATAGACAGCGGCATCTCCTGCGATAAGTTTCCTTTTGCCACCGAGGTAATTACGTGTGCAATTTCGATGGTAGGATGCACCAGATCCGAAATAAGCGTGTTTACCGAATCTACACAGGAACTCCAGGAGCCCCTTGCACCATCAAGGGCTACCCTGTTGGTTAATTTTCCCTGTTTACCAATGCTTTTCCCTACTTTCTGAAATTCAAAAACCATTCTTTCATTAAGATCGATGATTTCATTTAAAGTATCACAGATCGATCTTTTAATTCCGTTCTGATCGGTTGGGAAACGTTGCGTAAAATTACCATTTTTGACTTTCAGCAAGATCTTTAAAAACTCTGCATCGGTTAAGATAGATTCTTCTGCGGCTGCCTTTTTTGTTTTATTTTTTACTGGTTTTTCACCGGAAACAATAGGAAGAGCCAGTACTATTTCTGCAGCCTCTTTCTTATTTTCTTTTACTTTTTTCATGTTCTCAATTCTTTTATAGAATGATTAAAAAATTATAAGCCAATCCTAAATACTTTCGTCAAGCAATATTTTCCTTAAGTGAAATTGTACGAAGGCATCCATAGAATCTGATCTTTTTGTATTCTCTGTATAGTTAAGCGGTTTTATGATATACCCTGATATTCCGAGTTTTTCGGCTTCCAGGCGGTCATCTCCTTCTGAGGAAGTGGTCATGATAAACACTTTTAAATCGGTGAGGTTTTTATCTTCCCTGATTACTTTCAGAAATTCTATTCCGTTCATTCGGGGCATGTTGATATCTAAAAGTATCACATCGGGAACTAATCCTAAATTGACATCCCTAAGCATTTTTAAGGCTTCAATGCCATTGTACGCCGAATGAAGCACATAGTCACTTTCTAATTTCTTTAAAGATCGCTCAACGCTTATGATATCGAGCTCATCGTCCTCGATTAATAAAATGGTTGGTTTTTTCATAACTTAATTATTTCTCCAGGTAAAGATAAATTCGGTTCCTTTTCCCAATTCCGATTTAACCATGATATCTTCCTGGTGGTCATCGATTATTTTTTTTACAATTGCCAGCCCGACCCCGGTGCTTTCCTGTTCATTTTGTTCCCGGAGCGTCTGAAATATTTCAAATATTTTCTGATGATATTCCCGTGCAATTCCAATACCATTGTCCTTTACCGAGAATTCGTAAAATTCCGAAAATATCCTGCAGCTGATTTTAATTTTTCCTTCCTCCTGAGGGGTATATTTTACGGCATTGCTGATTAAATTCGAAAATACCTGCTCCAGTTTAATTCTTTCGGTGTACAAATCGGGAAGGTCGTCGATTTCCAGAATTATATTTCTGGTGATTATCGAATCGGTAATTTCCTGAACCAGTGCATTGGTGTTGATTTTTTCGGGAGCTGCTTTTATGTTAAGTCTGGCGTAATCTAACAAACCGTTAATCAGAGCCTCCATACGTTGGGTTTTCTGCGGAATGATCTGAAGATATTTTTTCAGTTCGGGGGAAAGCTCCCGGTCATGATCTTCATTGATCCAGCTGACGACATTATGGATTCCGCGAATAGGTGCTTTTAGATCATGCGACACTACATAGGCAAACTTATTGAGCTCGGTGTTTCTGTTTTTTAATTCCCGAATATTTTTATCGAGTTTTGATGACATACTGTTGAGGGAAGTGGCAAGCTGGGTGAGCTCGTCGTTTCGCGTATCCTTCATTATAGTAAAATTTCCTTTTGAGATGTTTTCGGCAAGACGTACCATAGAATTAATTCTCCTGTGGGTTACATACATGATAAACAACGTACTTAATACGCCTACTATAACTGTGAGCGTTAGAAAAATAAGGGAAAAAGAACGCGCATATCGCATAGAATCGATCAGCATGTCGGTGTGATATTTCCGCTTCTTATATTCTATCTTATCAAAGCGCAAGAACTTTCCGGCGATGGCGTCGTTTATTTTTTTTCCGACATGTTTTTTCAGTGAATGCTCGAAAAGGTTTTTATAGGATTCTGAATTAGTGGTTCTGGCCTGAACCAGTCCTTCCGAGTATTTGAGCCAGTCGGCATGAAGTGTATTGATGGAATCCAATATGATCCGCTGTTTACTCGTGTTCCCTATTCGCAGCTGCTGTTCTTTTATTAGAAGAGGAACCATCTTTATTCCCTTGAAATAAGAATGCAGAAAAGTACGGTCATCTGTCAGCAGGTAACCGCGAAAAGCACTCTGCATCTCGATAATTGTTTTATGGGTTTTATTGGAATTACGAATGATTTCTTCTGATCTGGCCAGAAATAACGAATTGCGCTGCACCTTCTTTGACAGCATATAATTGGTATACGAGTCCGCAACGGACAGCAAAATTATGAGGGTAAACGCTAAAAGAATCTGGGTCGATAACTTCATTCTCAAAAATTAAAAGCGAGATATTTAAAACCGTTAATAATCATCCATAAACACTAAAAAAAGTATTTTATATATCACTAATAAATTATAGTGAATAAGCCTACTTCATAAAACCAGCTGCTAATCCACTGTATATTTTCTAAGAATTCCTTTAAGCTCGCTAAAGTTGTTGGGTTTGGAAATAAAATCGAAAGCACCATAATCTTTGGCTTCTCTTTTAATACTATCAAGCTCAGAGGTAGAAAAAATAATAACGGGAATGTCTTTTAAAAGTTCCTGCTTTTTCAATTCCCCCAGCAATTCCATACCCGACATAATGGGCATATTCAGATCAAGAAAAATAACATCCGGCTGAATTTCTTTTTCAACCAGCCTTCTCAAGGCCTCCAACGGATCATTAACTGACGTACAAAAAGCTGAAGAAACAGCCTGTAACGCCTCCATGAACAATTCGCAGTCATCTGAGTCATCATCAATCTGGAGAATATTTTTATAGGTCATTTTGCTTTGGTCAGCGCACACCATTACTGACCATATTGGCCAATAATGTATTTTGCTTCTCAAATGTAGTAATTAAATTACTTATAAAAAAACAAATAAATTAACAAATAAAAGCAGAATAACGAATGAAATCATTTGATAAATTACAATAGCATCTGCTAGTAGCAGGAATAATTACCCTTCTTGTTTTCAATCATAGTCCGGACCAGGAATTCTGTTAAAAGATGACCTATTTTAATTATGGCATTTTAAATTTTAAGTTGAAAATAAAAAAGGATATTTATTTTTCTATACTTACTCGTTCCTCTTTATATTGATTCAATCATTTCGGGCTGTTTCAATTAATTTCTGAATCATACCGTCAAAAATAAAACCGTGAAAGGGCAAAACAGAATACCAGTATAGTTTACCTAAAATTCCTTTTGGCCTGAAAGTAGCGGCCTGATATAACGTACTGTTAATTATTTTAAATTCCAGCCATGCCTCTCCCGGTAATTTCATTTCGGCATACAAAATCAATTTTCCTTCTTTTTTGTTTGCGTACACCACACGCCAAAAATCGATCACGTCTCCTGCGTTAATATTCTTTTTATGGGTTCTCCCCCTTCTTAATCCAACCCCTCCGAAAATCTTGTCAATGACTCCCCGGAGGCTCCAAAGCCAGTCTCCGTAATACCATCCTGTTTCGCCACCTATAGCCCATACTTTTTCAATAGTATACTCCCTGTCTATGATGGCTCTTTTTCTACGATCGATAAAACAATCTTTTTTAGGTACTTTGAGGTATTGTGCCAAACTCCCGCTAAATCGTCCGCTAATCATGGAATCTTTCCAACTGGACAGGATGTCATCTTCCTCGATTTTAACCAGAGCCCTTGCCAGCGCTTTTTCGTAAGTCATCGGTACTACTCCCAGCAATGTATTGATCCGGTTATCCCGGCATATTACTTCTACTTTCATACTGCTCACAAGCGCAGCCGCTAATTTAAAGGAGGTAGACGTTACAAAATAGAGCCAGTAAGAGGATAATTTTGGCGTCATCACGGGTACGGTATAAATATATCGTTTGAGTTTTTTTGCCCTGGCAAATTGCAGCAGCATTTCTTTATAAGTAAGAATATCAGGCCCTCCGATATCAAAACTCTGCTGATAGGTAGCAGGATTCAGGAGTGATTTTATCAGGAATTCCAAAACATCACTAATGGCAATAGGCTGGCATTTGGTATTGAGCCATTTGGGTGTGATCATGACCGGCAGTTTATTTACCAGGTCCCTTATAATTTCAAATGAGGCACTGCCGGAGCCTACTATAATTCCCGCCCTTAAGGTAGTGGCCGGAATTGGCCCGCTCTTTAAAATATCCTCTACTGCTTTTCGCGAGGACAAATGTTTGGATAATGAGGTATCGTTTACAATCCCGCTCAGGTAAATGACCTGTCTGGCATTTGTATGATTTAACTGTTCTGTAAAATTACGTGCCGAGATACTTTCAAGTTCATCGTAATTCGAAGCGGCTCCGGACATGGAGTGAATGAGATAATACGCTGCGTCAATATCAGCCGGAATGTTTTTCAGGCTCTGCTGATTTAGAAAATCAACCTCAATAACCTTTATATTTTTGGTAAATTCTTCAGGATAGTAAAACCTGTTGCTATCGCGTACACAACAGATAACCTCATGCCCCTGATCCATTAGCAAAGGCAAAAGACGTTTTCCAATATAACCTGTAGCACCGGTGAGAAGAATTTTCATTTTTATTTTTTTTAGTTATAATTTAAAACTCACCAGGCCGTAATCCATCTGGAAAACCTGTCCTGAAATCGAAGCTGCTTTTTCCGAAATAAGATAATCAGCCATCTGGGCAACTTCCTCTGCTTTCAGGTAATTTTTCAACGGATGGCGTTCTTTCATGTTTTCTTTCATCCGTTCGTTTCGCAAAATTGAAGCTGAAAGCGATGTCTCTGTGATTGTTGGTGCTATCGCATTTATTCGGACTGTCGGAGCAAGTTCTGCGCCAAGTGATCTCACCAGTCCTTCAACTCCTGATTTTGCAGCAGCGATACTGGCATGAAAAGGCATGCCTAGTTTTGCGGCCACGGTACTGAACAATACAATTGAGGGATTGTTTCCCATTTTTAAAACAGGCAGGTATTTCTGAATAACCCGAACTGCGCCAATGACATTAATTTCAAAATCATCCCTGAAATCAGTAATACTCAAATTCGAAATGGGTTTGAGGGTAATAGATCCGGGACAATAAATCAGGGAATCGATATTTTCAATATCAGGCAGCTCCTCATGAAGCACATCTACTTGAAAATGCACCAAATTGGGATGGGAAATATGAGGTGCGGTCCTGCTGATATTATACACCATTTGATTTTCAAGCTGCTGCAGCAAAATAGCACTGCCTATCCCTTTACTTCCTCCAATAATTACAATTTTGTTCATTTTTTTTAAGTTTATTAATTGTATCTTGCATCTGCTCTAGATGATTTTTTGGCGCATAGCATAGTGAGATTTTAAGTACTAATTTTTTCGTTTGAATTCAATCAAAGTGTATACAAACTCATATCATTCATCTTAATATTGTTAAAGATACAAAAATGTTTAACTATTTTCAGAAAACATTAAACAAAATAATTTACAATTGATTACCTTTAATACTGCAGCATGAATAATGCTTATTGATAAGTATATCACATAAATTGTTTTTGCATTGGAAATCTCCAATGGTATTTATAAAAATGAAATTAAATATATGAAACCAAAAAATCCTGATTTTTCTCCCATAGAACTTGACCGTATCATCGAAATGGCCTGGGAAGACCGCACGACTTTTGACGCCATTCAGTATCAATTTAATTTGTCTGAGGCCGAAGTCAGGGCTCTTATGAAGAAAGAACTGAAATTCAGCAGTTATAAGCTATGGCGTAAACGCGTGGAGCATTGCGCTACCAAACATGAAGCAAAACGCATCACCGGAATAGACCGATTTAAATCAAAGCAACAACGTTCCATTTCGAATAATAAAATATCTAAACGAAAAAACAGGTCAGTTCATTAATTTAATACAATACATGAAATTATGAAACACTTTCCTGACCTGATGTAACAAATAAATCAAATAAAAGTATAGATTCGCTAAAAAAATAAAGACCCCGCCATGTACCGAAATATTGAACTCTTAAATGATATAGTGGATAATACACCCCTGCCTATTGCAGTGTACTCAGGAAGTGAGCTCAAAATAGAACTCGCCAACAGTGCCATGATTAAAACCTGGGGCAAAGGTGATCAGGTAATAGGAAAAAATTATCTGGAGGTGCTGCCTGAAATTAAAAATGAGGATTTCTTTAAAGAAGCCACCAGCGTACTCAGAACCGGTATACCTTTTCACGGCAAGAATAAAAGAGTCGATCTGATTATTGACGGGACAATGACAACTTATTATTTCAACTATAGTTTTATACCCCTCAAAGATGCTGAAGGCAGTATTTACGGAGTAATGAATACCGGTACAGATGTAACAGACCTTCATTTGGCGCAACAACAGATCAAAAGTTCAGAGGAAAGACTCAGAATGGCGATTGACACGTCTGGCATGGGGACCTACGAAATTGATCTGGCGACAAAAAAAATAAAAACATCCGGAAAATTTAATTCTATCTGGTCTGTAGACAGGGATGTTTCCAATGAAGAACTCATTGCAAAGCTGCACCCCGATGACGTAAGTATCAGAGAAAAAGCGCATGAGCAGGCACTCCTGTCAGGGAAAATATCTTATGAAACCCGTATCGTAAATGAGGACAAGTCTATAAAATGGGCCAAAATCAACGGTGAAATTATCAAGGATGAAAACGGCGTCCCAACTACGATTATCGGGATCATTCAGGATATTAATGAGCAGCGGCAATTTGAGGAAGAACTAAAAACACAGGTTGCCGACAGTACCGAAGAATTAAGGAGATCCAATGATGATCTTTTGCATTTTGCCAATGTTGTGAGCCATGACCTGCGGGAGCCTGTCCGGAAAATAAAAATTTTCAACGCACTTTTACGCAATGAAAAAGAAACGGACTTTAATGAAAATTGTAAAAAGTATCTCAACAAAATTGATCAGTCCACACAAAGAATGCAGAATATCATTGAGGGGATACTATCGTATTCGACTTTGAGCAAAAACACACAGCCGATTGAACCCATTGATCTCAATGAAGTTATTGAAAATATAAAGATAGATCTCGAGCTTGTTATTAGAGAAAAAGGTGCCATCTTCGTTAGTTGCGACCTGCCGGAAATTGAAGGAGCCCCAATTCTTATCAGTCAGCTTTTCTATAACCTGATGCAAAATGCCCTTAAATTCTCAAAAGCGGATCTGCCTCCGCGTGTAATTATAACCTGTTCGTCAACAACAATTAATGGAGTTGACGCAGTGGCGATCACCATCAAAGATAACGGAATCGGTATGGACCCTGTATTTGCCGAAAGGATTTTTACTGCCTTTGAAAGACTGCATTCAAAAGACGAATATGAAGGAAATGGTCTTGGTCTTGCTCTTTGCCGAAAAATCACGAAACGACATAACGGAACGATTACCGCTACCGGAGAAAAAGATAATGGTGCAGAATTTATTGTAACGCTGCCTTTAAAACAGGATGTTATACTAAATAATGCGATCAATTAAAACTTTTAAAATTCATGAGTTTCAACACTACTTTCTCAACCCATTGCTTTTTTCATTTAATTTATCCTAAATTACAATGCAAATTAAAAAAGGAGGATGGAGCAAATAAAGGCTTATTTTGAAAAGACATTACAGCTGACCGAAGAGCACTGGATTTTATTTTCATCAAAACTGGAACAAAAAAAGATTCCAAAAAAAACACTGCTTATTAACAGCGGTGACACAGAAAACTGGCTTTCATTTATAGATAAAGGTATTGTACGGCTTTTTATTCCCGGAGAACTGGAAGATATAACTTTTGGCTTTGCTTTTGAGGGGCAATTCGTCAGTGCTTATGATTCTTTTCTCACCCGGATGCCCTGCACTTATGCTCTGGAAACTTTAGTGGATACCGTGGTATGGCAAATATCCTTCGATGATCTCCAAAGTATATATCACTCCTCTAAGGAAGGCAATTATATTGGCAGACTTGCCGGAGAAGCTCTTTTCCTTGAAAAAGCAAAAAGGGAAATTTCCTTTCTGAAAGACTCTGCCGAACAGCGGTATTTACAATTATTCACCCATCAGCCTCATTTAATAAAATATATTCCGTTAAAATATATCGCTTCTTATATAGGCATTACGCCTCAGGCTTTAAGCCGGATAAGAAAACGAATTTCTTAACCTGGGTTCATTGTCCTGCATCACTATCTTTTACAATTTTGCATCAAATAATTATAAAAGATAGAACTTATGAAACTGACTGTTAATTTTATTATCAATGCACACAAAATACTTGTAGTACCTGTTGTTCTTTTTTTAATGTGGTTCTACAATAACTGGGGAGCTTCTTCTTTTCTTTATCTGGGGCTTCATGGTACGTATTCCCTGTTATGGCTCTTAAAACAGGACCTGTATCCCGATAAAAGATTTGAACAAAAAATCCCGGTATGGATTGGCTTTCTTACTCCATCTTTGCCCCTCGCTGCCTATTACATT
Source organism: Flavobacterium cupreum (assembly GCF_003996965.1). Taxonomy (GTDB): domain Bacteria; phylum Bacteroidota; class Bacteroidia; order Flavobacteriales; family Flavobacteriaceae; genus Flavobacterium; species Flavobacterium cupreum. The sequence goes on from NZ_QWDM01000009.1 coordinate 168,342, forward strand.
GCTCCTTTTCTGCTGATATCACGAAATATAATGCTGCCTGCCTGGGTATTCGCTGCCGCACCTGCTATTTATACTTTAGGAATTTTTATGCACTATGTAAGCGATGCCCAGAAGCACTATACGTTGCAATTAAAAAAAGGAATCATCGATCAGGGGTTTTTTGCCCGTACACGCAACCCCAACTATTTAGGAGAAATTCTAATCTACGGATCGTATGCACTTCTATCCTGGCACTGGCTTCCTTTTTTGATACTAGCTTGCTGGACAGCCTACTTCTTTCGCAATATGCGCAATAAAGACCGATCGATGTCGCGTCATGCGTCGTTTGATCTTTATAAAGCGAAAACAGGAATACTGCTGCCTAAATTTTTAAAATGATAAAAGGCAGGACTCGTCAACATTCTATCTTGACCAGTCCTGCCTTCTTTCCATTAAGCTGGATTGTATGCTTTAATTCTTCAAAAAGTTAAAACTACCCGGGACTGCTTTTAATTCGTTACCCGTAAATTCGACATCGATAACGGCAGCTTTCCTTGGTGAAACTTCTGCAGTGCTGAAATGCGTATGTAACACATAATGCATTTTCTGATTCTGATCCCAAAAAATATCGCCGTGACCGATTCCGTTTTGACCGGTATTTTTTCGGCTAATGACCGGACTGTCTTTTGATTTCTCCCACGGTCCCAAAGGACTTTTGCTGGTGGCATAGCCCACAGCATAGTCAATATTTCTAAAATCATTTGCCGAATAAATCAGGTAATACAAACCATTGTGTTTTAAAACCGTTGGTCCTTCCGTGACGGGCCAGCTGGTGTTTTCGGTATTTTCCCAGGGTAAAGTTCCTGAAATACATTCGGTTAAGGTTTCCGGTTTAATACTTTGCAGATCATCGTTGATCTCCGCCACAAAAATTCGGTTGCCATTGGTCAGTTTTACGTGATATAAATATTTTTTGCCGTCTTCATCAATAAAAATAAAAGGATCAATTTGATTTCCGGTCTCTATAACTGGCTTTTTCGATTCATTTTTAAAAGGCCCTAACGGACTGTCACTACTGGCTACAGCAATATTTTCGTTGGCAGTGTAAATCATGTAGAACTTTTTATTGTATTCTAAAATTTGCGGCGCCCAGAATCCCTTGTCTCCAAAAGCATCTCCCTTTTTCAGGGCCAGTCCGTTTTGCGCTCCTTTCGGTTCACTCCACTTTTTTAAATCCGGAGAAGTATATACTAAAAATCCCTCGCCATTGGCTACGTTTCCGGTTGTGGTTCCATACAAATAATAAGTTCCCTTACTATAAAAAATAGTCGGATCGGCCACAAAAATGTTTTTTGCCACCGCTTCAACAGGTTTCGCCGCTGAATTGTTTTCCTGCGAACAAGCCCCGAACACACTCATAAAGCTTACTAAGGTTATTATTTTTTTCATCTAATTGCTTTTGCTGTTATTTCATAGTTAAATTCCAAAAATTTTAAATTCCAAATTCCAAAGTTTCTAGTTTCAGGTTTCAGGTTTCAGGTTTCAAGTTATCTAATTGACTAATTATCTAATTATCTACCTCCTCTACTTCACCGAAAACTGATAATACGAAACCGTATGGTATTTTTGTCCAGGTTTCAAAACAATCGATGCAAATTTTGGCTGGTTCGGAGCATCCGGGAAATGTTGTGTTTCTAAAGCAAAAGCAGTTCTGAAATCATCTTTTGCGCCTGATTTAAACGTATTTTTTGATTGCATAAAATTTCCACTGTAGAATTGCAGGCCCGGTTCCTGGGTATAGATATCCAGTGTAATTCCTGATTTGTCGCCGGAAATTGTCGCGGCATGGTTCATTCCTCTTTGTTTTGTTCCGTTTAGGACATAATTGTGATCGTATCCTTTTCCAAATTTCAACTGTTCGTCTTTCGTTTCAATGCGTTCTCCAATGGTATGTTTTGAAGTGAAATCGAAAACGGTGTTCGCAACCGGTTTCAGTTGTCCTGTTGGAATCAGACCTTCATCTACCGGAGTAAATTCGTTGGCATAAATTTGCAGTTCGTGTTTCAGGATCGTTCCGCTTCCCTCTCCGTTCAGATTGAAAAAAGCGTGATTGGTTAAATTGACCACCGTAGTTTTATCGGTTGTCGCTTCGTATTCCATTTTAACGGTCTGATCTGCTTCCAGCGTATAGGTTACTTTTACCTTCAGGTTTCCCGGAAAGCCCTGTTCTCCGTCCGGTGACGTATAATTGAAAACTAAAGTATTTTCATTGGTTTTATCCACATCCCAAACCACATCCTGAAAGCCTTTGATACCACCGTGCAAAGCATTTTTCCCGTTATTTACAGGCACCTGATAGTGTTTTCCTTCCAGAGTAAACTGCCCTTTTGCTATTCGGTTTCCAACCCTTCCGATTGTGGCGCCGAAATAGGGTTCTGTGGAGGTTTTAAAGCCTTTTGCGCTGTTCATTCCTACGACAACATCTGTTTGTTTTCCGTTTTTACCGGCCACCCAGAGTCCGATTAGCCTTCCTCCGTAATTGGTGAATGCGGCTTTTATTCCTTTATTTTCAATCCAGTACAAACTGACTTTTTTACCGTCAATGATCGTATCGAAATTTTTAGTTTCCAAAACCGGTTGTACCGAATCTGTTGCGATTTCAGCAGTTTCCTTAGTGTGAACTTCTTTTTTACTGTCTTTACAACTGAACTGAAAAAGTGCCAGTACTACAACAGCTGCTATTTTTATATTTTTCATTTTTATAATTTTAATGTTATCAGATTATTTTGAAGGAATTGCCAATTGGGTGGCTTCGCTTACAGGCTCGCCCAAAACCGGAGAACCGTTTGCATCCCAACTGATTTTTTGCATTCTTGGTGATCTTTTATTGCCGCAGCCTTCTCCGGGATTTGAATTGGCATGGTACAAAATCCAGTCTTCTTTACCGTCCGGGGATTTAAAAAATGAATTGTGACCCGGTGCATACACTTTATTTTTATCGGATTGTTTAAAAATAGGCTCTTGTGATTTTTCCCAGGCAGCCGCATCCAGTAAATTAGCTCCTCCTTTAAAGGTCAGCAATCCCAAAGCGTAATAATCGGTCCAGCAACCGCTGGCAGAAAATACGATGAAGATTTTATCCCCATTCGCTAAAAACTGGGGCCCTTCATTCACATTTACCTGAGCCGGATTGATGTCATCGTGTAAAGCACCATGCGTTTCCCAGTCGTGCGTCGGAGAGGAGATCATAACCCTGTCGCCTTCAATTTCAAGCGGATTTTTCATTTTGGCGATGTAAATATTCTGTTGTCCGTTGGTATCGCCTTCCCAGCCGGCCCAAATCATGTAAAGCTGTTTTTTGTATTCGAAAACATTTCCGTCAATCGCCCATTTATCTGTTTTTGCGGCAATTTTTCCTTTAAATTCCCATTTTCCCTTAAACGGATCTGACGCTTTATTTTCTAAAACATACATTCTGTGCGTATTGTTGTCACCATTATCTGCGGCAAAATATGCATACCATTTTCCGTTGATGATATGAAATTCCGGTGCCCAGATGTCTTTCGAATAATCGGTTCCCTCTGGTGCTTTCCAGATTACTTTGCTTTCCGCATTTTTAAGATCGGTCAGGCTTTTTGTCTTCCATAAAACCAAACGGTCCTGAAGTGTATTGGTGTAATAGTAATATCCTTTATAATACGTGCTGTAAGGGTCTGCCCCCGAAGGTAAAATAGGATTTGAGAAGGTTTGTCCCTGCGCATATCCCAAAGAAACAATCGCGAAAAGAAAGAGAATTAGGTATTTTTTCATTTATATATTTTTTTTACCCGCCGGGTGTTGAGATTTTAGATTGTTAATTAACGATTTTAGATTTCATATTTAGGGAACTGTAAAATCAACAATCTTTAATCTTTAATCTTTAATCTTTAATCTTTATTCTTTATTCTAAAAGCTATTTTATTTATTCTTTTTATTTAAGACATCAATAACCTCCGTATTGATTTTATTTACTTTTTTGAAATCCATTTTATCTATTTTTCTGTCGTACGTCATAAAACCGTTTACTTCTCCCTCCACATCAGTGGTCTGCGTATAAACTGCTGCCGAAAATCCTGCTGTTACAAAGTTTTTAAGTGTTTGCGCGTATTTGATATATTCAGCGGTAACTTCACTTTCGTTTTTGAATTTAACATAGCCCCAATTGTCTTTTGCCTTCCATAAATGTCCTTCCAGCGGCAAGCCGATTCCGCCATATTCCCCTAAAACCGTTACTCTTCTGGCATCGTACAAATACAATTCCGGTCCGGGATAATGATGTAAATCCAGAATATCTCCGGTTTGGAAATGATTTCCGCCACTCGATGAATTGGTCAGGCGGCTTGGGTCATGATTTTTGGTCCATTCTGTAATTTCAACGGTTTTGAATTGTCCCCAGGCTTCGTTGAACGGCACCCAGACCACAATACTCGGATAGGAGTACAAATGATCCATGATCTCCTTCCATTCTTTTTTATAGATGGCTTCCGATTTTGCAGAGCGCTGTAATTCGGTTCCGTCAAAATATTTCCTGTCCTGCCAGATCGGCTGTGCATCGCCGCTTGGCATATCCTGCCAAACTAAAATTCCTAACTGATCGCAATGGGTGTACCAGCGTTCCGGTTCTACTTTTACGTGTTTTCGAATCATGTTGAAACCCAGTTCTTTGGTTTTAATGATATCGTATTTTAAGGCTTCATCGGTTGGTGCCGTGTATAAGCCGTCCGGCCACCAGCCCTGGTCCAAAGGGCCAAACTGGAAATAATCTTTGTTGTTCAGCTGCATTCTCATGATGCCATTTTCATCTCTTTTAGACGAAATTTTTCGCATGGCAAAATAGCTTTTTACTTCGTCAACGACTTTGTCTTTAACTATCAGGCTGATTTTTGTCTGGTATAAAAACGGACTTTCAGGCGACCATAGTTTCGGGTTGTCGAGTACGATATCCAGGCTTTCTCCCACCACTGCTTTTTGTTTTGCAATTTCTTTTGTGCCGTCAAAAACCGAAATTTCAATTAGATCTCCCGCTTCGGCTCCTGCAACATCGGCTTTTACGCTGATGCTGTTCTGATCGATATCCGGAGTGGTTTTTAAATCCGTAATATTTTTAGCACTTACAGGTTCGATCCATACGGTTTGCCAGATACCCGTTACGGGCGTATACCAGATTCCTTCGGGATTTTTTACCTGTTTTCCTCTTGGTTGTGTGCCATCGTTAGAAGGATCCCAGACTTTTACAATTAATTTTTGTGCATTTCCTTTTTTAATAAAAGGGGTAATATCGAATGAAAACGGAGTATATCCGCCGGTATGCGAACCGATTTTGACATCGTTGATCCAGACTTCGGTTTTCCAGTCGACAGCGCCAAAATGCAACAGGATATTTTGTCCGTCCCAATTGGAGTCGATTGTGAAATTCGTTTCGTACCAAAGTTCCTTTTCTGCGCCCACCTGTTTCATCACACCCGACAAACTGGACTCGACCGCAAACGGAACCAGAATTTGCCCGTCATATTTTGAAGGTGCCGTTTTTCCAAAATCCTGAATGGTGTAATTCCATAAACCATTCAGGTTTTTCCATTGGCTGCGCTCCATAATCGGACGGGGATATTCCGGTAATGTTTTTGCAGGATCTACCTGTGAGGCCCATTTCGTTTTGATTTTATCTCCTTGTGGTTTCCATTGCGCATGAACCAGGCAGCTTAAAAAAAGCGCCACCAAAACTGTAGTTTTTGTATTCATTCTCTATCGTTTTATGCAATAATTTCCGTGACTATTGCTATTTCTTCTTTACTAAATAAATTACCAGACTATATCCACACAGCCTGGTAATTTCAAACACTAACTTTAACTAACCAAATTTTTATATTTGAGTTATGAGTTATGGGTTATGAGTCGGATGAAATGCTTAACTATTTATTTCCGGTACAATAATCTCTGTTTTCGTATTAACTCAAAATACACAACAATACCTTCATCCTAACTCATAACCCATACTCATAACTCATAACTCACAACCCATAACTCACAACTCATAACTCATAATTCACACCCCATAACTCACAACTTCTTCACAAGACCAAATTTCTTCACCAGACTATCGTATTCCTTTCCTGAAATGGTAATCATACAGCCGTGGCGTACTTTTTCGGGAAAACTGTATTTGTCCCAGTCGGAAAAAAAGGTGTAGCCTGAGGCCTGAAACCACGGTCCGTTTAGGTTATCCGCGATCGATAATCCGTAAGAGACTCCCGGATATTGTTCGTAATAAATGTACCAGATTTTATCATCGGGAGAAGGAATCAACATTGGGGCTTCCCTGAAATTAGGGCTTATGGATTGCTGGGGCAAAGAATACGGTCCTAAGAGTGATTTCGACTTTGCAATCCGAATGGTTTTTCCTGTGGTCCAGTACAACGTTGGGTAGGTTTCATCTTTTATCACTGCGTAGTAGGAATCGCCAACTTTACGAATGAAGACATCAATGGTTCCCATATCCCAGTCGAACAAACGTTTAGGGGCTCCTTCGAATGTTTTTAAATCTTTAGATAGGACATACAAAGTTCGCTGGCTTGCCCAATACCGTTCCGGATCTTCTTTTGTACCGTCTAAATGCGGGGTGTGCCACGTCATAATAAACTTTTCCGAGTCTTTGTCGTAATACAATTTTGGAGCACCAATACGCTGCAAAGCATTCGAATAATCGGGTGTACTTTTTAAATCGGGCGTATAATCGGCGTGTTTTTTCCAGGTGATTAAATCATCTGAAACCCAGATGTTGATTGTTTTTGCATCATCGCCTGTATTTCCGGCGATGTAATATTTTCCGTCCGGTCCTTTGCAGATATCGGGATGCCCTTTATAGTCTTCGAAAACTCTTTTGCCGTTGTTTAGATTATCCCAGTGCAAACCGTCAAGGCTTACGGAATAATACAATCTTCCGTAATCGGTATGCGTCATGTGCGCAAAAAGATAGGCTTCGTTTTTGGGTTTCGCATTTCCTTTGACCTGTCCCGGCGGATCTGGCTGTTGTGCATAGGACGATAAACCAAAAAGAAATATTGCCAGTGCACAGAGCTGTTTTATTGTTTGTTTTTTCATTCTGTTTACGATTAAAATGTTTTTTGCCACAGATTAAGGGATTATTATGATGTTTTGCTCGCGGGTTTTACGGGTTAAAAGTTTTGCTACGAATTGCGCTAATTTTCGCTAATTTTTTCTCGCAGATTTCGCAGATTATGCAGATTTTTTTGTGCGTGCCTAGTGAAATGATCCGCTAAAATCAGTCTAATCCGTGCAATCTGTGGCAAGAAAAAAAATTCAACTATCTAAAAATCTAAGAAGTCTCATTATCTCATTGACATATTATCTTATTCTTTTTTACCTGTTGCTAAATGTTTGCCACGAATTGCGCTAATTTTCGCTAATTTTTTTTCTTGCCACAGATTGCACGGATTATTATGATTTGTTGTTCGCGGGTTTTACGGGTTAAAAGTTTTGCCACGAATTCCACTAATTTTCACTAATTTTTTTCTCGCAGATTATGCAGATTACGCAGATTTTTTTGTGCGTGCCTAGTGGAAATGTCCGCTAAAATCAGTCTAATCCGTGTAATCTGTGGCAAAAAATCCAACGATCTAAAAATCTAAGAAGTCTCATTATCTAATTGACACATTATCTAATTCTTGTTTACCTGTTGCTAATTTTTGCCAAGAATTGCGCTAATTTTCGCTATTTTTTTTTCTTGCCACAGATTAAAGGATTATTAGGATTTGTTTCTCGCGGGTTTTACGGATTAAAAGTTTTGCCACGAATTGCGCTAATTTTCACTAATTTTTTCTCGCAGATTTCGCAGATTATGCAGATTTTTTTTTGTGCGTGCCTAGTGGAAATGATCCGCTAAAATCAGTCTAATCCGTGTAATCTGTGGCAAAAAATCCAACGATCTAAAAATCTAAGAAATCTCATATCTCATTGACACATTATCTAATTCTTGTTTACCTGTTGCTAAATGTTTGCCACGAATTGCGCTAATTTTCACTAATTTTTTCTCGCAGATTTCGCAGATTATGCAGATTTTTTTTGTGCTTACTTAGTGAAATGATCCGCTAAAAATCCGTCTAATCCGCACAATCCGTGGCAAAAAAAATCTAACTATCTAAAAATCTAAGAAGTCTAATTATCTAATTCTTCTCCTTCGCTTCTGCTGTCATTTTCTTAATCAGATCCGTTTCTGCTTTGATGTAAGGCGTTCCGTCATTGCGGAATACTTCGTGGAACCAGACTTTTGGTTCTGCATCGTACGTTTTAGTCCAGCTGTCCCAGGCGTATTTGGTTTGTGTTTTTCCGTCCACTAATCCCCAGTTGATCATTCCTACGTTGTATTTTTTGGCGACTGGAAGGAAACCTTCAAAAGTACTTCCGTTTGGTCGGGCCATATATTCTGTACAGATTAATGGTTTTCCGTAACGCTGTAGTTGTTTGATCACTTTTTCGAAATCCTGAGGTTTGTTGTAATTGTGGAAAGTAATCACATCAGATTGTTCAATCTGCATTTTGTGCATCGGCAGCATTTTCGCTTCATCACTCCAGTCGCCTACCCAGACACCGGAAGTTAACGGTTGTGAAGGATTGCTTTCTCTTGCCCAGACGAATACATTTTTCAGAAGAGGCAGAATCAGCGCCGCTTTGTTTTTAATTTCTACTTTTTCATAAGAAGGACCGGTCATATTATCCGGTTCGTTCCAGACATCCCAGCCTAAAATACGTTTGTCAGTCGCGAATTTCGAAACAGTTTCTTTTACATATTTTTCCAAACGCGGGTATTGCGTTGCATCCTGAAGCACTTTCTGGCCCGGGCTCTGCACCCAGCCTGAATTGTGTGTATGTGGTTTCGGGGCTCTTTGTTTTCCTAAGGTCGGAAACGGATCCCAGCAGGAATCAAACAAAACAAACAGAATTTTGATGTGGTGTTTATCGGCAATTCCTAAAAAAGTATCCATTCGTTTGTAAAAGCCTTCGGCATCCTGTTGGTGCAATAAATCATGCAGGTAAACGCGCATGACATTCATGCCGATTCCTTCTGCCCAGCCTAATTCCTGATCAATTCTTTTAGCATCAAAAGTATCGGCCTGCCACATCTCTAACTGATTAATGGCGGTACTCGGGTAGTAATTTGCGCCTACTAACCACGGTTGTTCGGCATACCATTTATTAGCCTGATCCTTGGTCCAGATTTCTCTTTTTTCAACTACGGCTGTTTCTTCTTTTTTATTTTCTTCAGAATTATTTTTTTTGTTGTTGCAGCTTATCAATAGTGTGCCTGCTAACACAAGTGTCAGATACAATTTAATTTCTCTCATTATCAATTTCTTAATTAGAACGAACGTTCTTTGTTGAGTAAGGGAATCAGAAAGCGTCTGATTCCCTTAAAAAATAGTTTAATATTCAGGATGCTGGTCTAAGTTTGGATTATTGTCCACGTCTACCTGCGGAATAGGCAATCTATGGTTTTTACCTACTGTAAAGGTTTTGAAATCAGGATCACGAAGCGAAATTTTATCCACAGAAGCCTGGGTATCTAAATCTCCCCAGCGTTTTAAGTCTTCCCAGCGAACACTTTCCCCGGCTAATTCTAAAACGCGTTCTGTTTTTAGCCTTTCCAGAAATTTATCATGATCATTTCCGATTTCAGGATGTGAAACGGCTAAAGTATTCATGTTTACACGTGCTCTTACCAAATCAACATATTGATAAGCTCCTGCCGTATTTCCTGTTTCATTCAAAACTTCGGCGTAGCGTAACAAGATATCGGCATAACGAATTAATCTGTAATTGACCTGACTGTAATAATCTTCGTTGTTTCGGTAATAATCACGGCTTCCTTTTCTAAACCAGGCTTCATTATTACCCCACTCCCAGTTTCTTCCATAGGTTTTGTCTCCAAAATCGGATTCTAAAGCCGGATAGTATAAAGTATATCTTAATCTTGTATCTAAATTTCCGTCTTTATTTTTTTCCTGTTTAAAGGCATCTACCAACCAGTAACGTGCTTGTCCGTCAGACCATCCAATTCCTCTTGGTGCGAAAAACTGACCACGATTGCTGGAAACTGCAGCATTTGGATCTTCACCGGTTCCGCCCTTTCTCTGATCGCCAAACTGAATTTCAAATACAGACTCGTTGTTGTTTTCATTTACATCTGTAAAATTATCCCTGTAGTTTGCTACTAAACTGTATTTGGCTCCCGGACCTGTGATTAAATATTCTAAAGCTGATTTGGCTTCAGGCCATTTGTGCTGCTGCATGTATACTTTTGCCAGAAAAGCTTTTGCGGCACCTTTATCCGGTCTTCCTGTGTTATCTCCTGTCCAGTCTGCCGGTAAATCGGTATAAGCCTCGTTTAAATCTTTTTCGATCTGGGCCCAAACTTCGGTCACATTTCTTTGTTGTGGTAAATCGGCCGGAGTTGAAGGCTCTAAAACCAATGGAATATTTTCCCAAAGAATCGCTGCGTAATAGTAATGCATCGCTCTGAAAAATTTAGCTTGTGCTAAAACTTTCTTTTTATCATCTTCATTTTGAAAAGCAATGTTGGGAACGTAAGCCAGAACCTGATTACATCTGAAAACAGCTTTGTAGGTATCTCTCCACGTTACAGCATTTCCTTCCCAGAAATTATAATTGATATAATTGAATCTGGTCCAGTCGGCCAGTTCTGTCCACGGGCTGTTGCTGAATCCTTCGTCGGAAGTTAAGTCTAAGCGGAAATACATCCATCTTGCCCATAATCCGTCTTTGTAGAACATGGCATAAATAGAATTGACACCTGCCTGGGCATCACTTTCACTTTTCCAATATTGTCCTGTTTCAATATCAGTTTGGCTGTTCAGGTCCAGTTCATTTTCGCAGGATGATGCAAAAAAGAGGCCTGAAAAAACTACGATTGCTATTATTATTTTTTTCATTATGCTGTTTTTTTAAAATTAAAAGCTAAACTCAACACCAAAAGAATACGTCTGCAGATTCGGGAACGCACCATTATCTACACCTCTTTCGAAAATATTACTGTTGGTAAACTCCGGATCTAAGCCTTTGTATTTTGTAATGGTAATAACGTTTTGTGCTGATAATGTTAATCTTGCTCTTGTAATTCCGGAATTTTTTAAAACGCTGTCGGGTAAATTATAACCAAATCCAATGTATTTAAGTCGGATAAAATCTCCGCTTTCCAGAAAACGGTCACTGTCTCCTCTTGAATTTAATGTTGACCCTTTTGTGATTCTCGGGAAATCGGTATTTGGATTTTCAGGTGTCCACGGCTGAATTCCTGTTCTGTAATTACTATTGTCATCAAAACGATCTACTACGCTTCTAAATCCGTCATACACAGTTGCACCGTGCGACGCAATCCAGTTCATAGAAAAATCAAAACCTTTGTATTCTGCTCCGGCATTGAATCCCATTTCAAATTCAGGCCACGGGCTTCCCACAATGTCTTTGTCTTTATTGTTAATTTCACCGTCGCCATTCACATCTTTAAAACGAATATCTCCCGGTACAGCATTTGGCATAATTACTTTTCCGGCTGCATTTTTGTAATTTTGAATTTCTTCCTGAGACTGAAACAATCCGTCAGTTTGCAAAACATACCACATTCCCACAGCATTTCCTGCACGTGTCATGGTGTTTCCGACAATATTTTCGTTTTGTCCGTTTCCTAAGGCAACGAGTTTGTTATTTACTTTTGTAAAATTTAAAGAAGCATTAAATGAGAAGTCATTGATTTTTTTGCTGTAGGCCAATTCCAGTTCAATCCCTTTATTTTCTACTGTTGCTGCATTTGAAATTGGGTTTCCTCCGTCGTTACCGGTAGTTAATAAAATCGGGAAACCAAACAATACATCTTCCGTACGGGCAATAAAATAATCAGCCGTAAAACGTAAATCATTATTTAAAACGGCAACGTCTAAACCAAAATTGGTCTGTTTTAGTTTTTCCCAACGCAATTGTGCATTTGAAAGTTTAACCTGAGTGGCAGAAGGATATAAACTTTGTCCGTCTCCCAAAACAATCTGCCCGAAATTATTGATAAAGCTTTTAGATTCGTATTCCCTGATATTTCCGGAACCTAATTCTCCGTAACTTGCTCTTAATTTTAAATCTTTAATGAATTCTGATTTAAAGAAAGATTCATTGCTAATTCTCCATCCGGCAGAAACCGAAGGGAAATTCCCCCATTGATTACCTTTACTGAATCTTGAAGATCCGTCACGTCTGATTACAGCGTTGAATAAGTAGCGGTTATCATAATTGTACTCTAACCTTCCTAAATATGAGGCCAGCGCCGCTTCATTGATAAAGCCTCCCACGACAGGCGAATCGCCCTGATTTAAAACATCATAGTATTGTCCAGTTGCTGAATTTATCGGAAGGTTTCTCTTTGTTCCGTAAATTTGATTGTAATCGTCTTTTTGAAAAGTCTGCCCCACTAAAATAGTCAGGTCATGCTTACCGAATTCTTTTTTGAAAGTCAGGGTATTTTCAAACAGTTTTGTTTCTGATCTTCCTTTGTTCTGGTCGGTATACGATTGATCCGGCGGCTGGTTTAAAGACCAGTTCCCCACTTTTCTCAGAAATTTGTACGAATCAAAACTGGATTCATAACCAAAATTGAAACGGTATTTTAACCAGGATGCAAATTTTATTTCGGCCCAGATATTTCCCCTGATCCTGAAATTTTCATTTTGGGTATCCGCAAAATCAGCAATGGCCAGAGGGTTGGTCCCAAAAGTATCAGCTACACCTTGTTTTCCGTAACCATAACCACCCGGATTAGAAGCGTCATACACCGGAATGGTTGGGGTTAGACGGTACACGTCAATGATTGGGTTTCCGGACATTTCATCTGTTTTTGAATTGCTGATGGCCAGATTTTCCCCAATACTGAAAATTCCTTTTGATCCGCTTGAATTGACACGGAATGAAATCCTGTCAAAATCTGTTGAAACTACCGTTCCTTCATTTCCAAAATAATTGGCCGACATAAAGAAAGTGGAATTGTCACCACCTCCCGAAACACTGGCGTTATAATCCTGAATCATTCCGGTACTAAAAACTTCCTTCTGCCAGTCTGTATTAACTGCCATATTTAAGTTTTGTCTTGGAAATCCGGCATTATCATACGCCTGATTGTTTAATTTTGCGAACTCTTCTGTTCCCGTTAAACTATAGGTCGGCATTGTCGTAAAACTTGTTTTGGCTGAAACTTCTACTTTAAGCGGTCCTTTCTTCCCTTTTTTGGTGGTAATGATGATGACACCATTGGCCGCTCTTGAACCATAGATTGCTGCTGCCGATGCATCTTTCAGAACCTGGATACTTTCGATATCGTTCGGGTTAAAATCCCTGTTGGCTGAAGTAACCAGACCGTCAATTACGTATAACGGATTTGCATTCTGAAGATTTTTCAGACCACGAATTTCAATATTCGCTTCCTGACCCGGGCGCCCTCCGCCACGAACTTTCACACCCGTAACCAGACCCTGAAGTCCGTCGGCTACTGTCGTAATTTGTCTTTTCTGGATTTCATCTGCCTTTACTACTGATATGGCTCCGGTTAAATCTTTCTTCTGTTGTGAACCGTATCCTACCAGAACCACTTCATTCAGCGCAAGCGCATCTTCTGCCATGGAAACATTTATGGTAGTCTGGTTGTTAATCGCTACTTCTTTTAATTTGTATCCTTGTGAGCTAAAAACCAAAATATCTGTTGGTTTGGCTGCGATTGAATAACTTCCGTCAAAATCCGTCACGGCACCATTGGAAGTATTCTTGATCAGCACATTGGCAAACGGAATGGCATCTCCTGTCGCCGATGTTACTTTTCCTTTAATAGTAATTTGTTGTGCATACGTTTGCTGTACTAATAAACTAAAGAAAAACAAGAGGTAATATCTCTGCTTTAAAATTTGAGTGAACGTTGTTTTCATTGATTTTTCATTTTAGATAGTTTTCTTTTTTGGTTGGTTTTTACAAGTATTTATTAAAAATTTTAATCATCCCTGATGCGAAGCAAAAAATAATTAATATTGTGGTTTGGTAAAAATCTGTTCATTTAATTTCAAAATTATATTTGACGTATTTTTTCAAACTTTATTTTACCGATAGTTTATTTTTTTAGCCTAAAAATTATCAATATCATTTATTTAAAATTCAAAGTAGATGATTTTTATTCAAAATAAAACCTTTGATTTGTGTCAATTTCTATCTCAAATGATTCAAATGGTATAAAAAATTAGATCTTTTAAGTGTGCTGCAACATTTTGTTGAACATTGACACGATATGAGGAAACCTGTTTTTATTAAAAAAAATGTAACGATGCGTAAATTCTTTCTTTTTTTGTTTTTATTCTTTTTTTCGATAAATTTTATTCAGTCACAGGAATATTACTTTAAGCATTTCCAGGTTGAAGAAGGGCTTTCGAACAATACTGTAATTACTTCCATGCAGGACGAAGACGGCTTTATGTGGTTTGGGACCAAAGATGGACTGAACCGCTTTGACGGTTATCGCTTTAAGACATACAGAAGCCAGTCGGATCCCGTTCACAGCTTAGGAAGCAACTATATACAGTCGCTGCACCAATATAAAGGTGTGATTTGGGTAGGAACCGATAAAGGTTTGTATCAATATGATAAAAAGACAGATCAGTTCACCATTCTGAATGAAGCTATTAATGACAGGATCAACGATATAAACCATGATAAGAAGGGAAATATCTGGTTTATATCCGGAAATATTTTATACAAATACTCCCCAACAAAAAAAGAAACCAAAACTTTCAATCCGAACAAATACTTTATTACCACCTCAATCACCAGAGATGAAAAGGGAGAAATCTGGGCTTCCTCACTAAATAAAATATACCATTACTCTGAAGAGAGTCTTTCCTTTGAAAATATCAGTATAAATGCGCCTGCGAATAAGGTTAATTTCAGGATCACCGTTATTTATGCCTTAGACAAAAACAATATTCTGATCGGTACGCAGGATCATGGTGTATTGGTGTATAATGTAACTACAAAAAGCACCACCGATTTAAAGTTCTCCGGTAAGGAACCCGTTTTTGTCCGACAGTTTAAAAAGAAAGGAAACGAAGCACTTTGGATAGCCAGTGAATCCGGGGTGTATGTGTATGACCTTACAACCAAAACCAGTATTAATCTCCGCAAGAATTTTAACGATCCTTATGCGATTTCAGACAATGCCGCCTACTCGATCACCATTGATAAGGAAAACGGAATCTGGATTGGCACTTATTTTGGCGGAATCAATTATCATCAGAAACAATACACGCAGTTTAAGAAATATTTCCCTCAGAAGAACCAGAATTCCATTAGCGGAAGCGCAGTAAGGGAAATCCATAAGGATGATTACGGCGATCTTTGGATCGGAACCGAGGATGCCGGACTGAACCGCTTTAATCCGAAAACGCAGCAATTTACTGCGTACCTCCCCAATGGAAGTAAAAGCGGGGTTTCGTACTATAACATCCACGCGTTATTGCCGAGAAAAAACAAAATCTGGGTGGGTACTTTTGAACATGGTCTGGATGTTTTGGATCAGAAAACAGGTGCCGTTATCAGGCATTATAGTGCCAATGACCCTTCAACGGGTTTACGAAGCAATTTTATATTTTCTTTCGCAGAAACCAGAAACAAAGATTTAATGGTGGTCACGACTATGGGAATTTATCGCTATAACGAAAAAAACGACAATTTCGAGATCCTCAAAATATTTCCGGAAAGTACGCATTATACCAATTTCAAAGAAGACAGCGACGGCAATTACTGGGCGGGAAGCTACAGGGACGGCTTGTTTTTTTACAATCCGAAAAGCCATAAAAGGGAAGTTTTCACATACGACTATAAAAATCCGGATGGCATCAGCAACAATTCGGTTAATTCTATTTTTGAAGACAGCCATAAAAACCTTTGGTTCGCCACTGAAAACGGACTGAATCTTTTTGATAAAAAAACGCGGACTTTTACCAAATTCACGAGCAAAAATGGCCTTCCGAGCAGTGTGGTGTATTCTGTTTTAGAAGACGATGCCAAAAATTTATGGTTGACGACTTCCAAAGGGCTGGTCAAATTCAGTCAGGATCATAAAAGCATCAAAATTTTCACTACAGCCAATGGCCTCCTAAGCGATCAGTTTAATTACAGTTCGGCCTATAAAGACACTAATGGTGATATGTATTTTGGAAACCTGAACGGAATGATCAGTTTTAATCCGAAGCATTTTACCAAAAATAAATATACGCCTTCTACTTTTATCACCAACCTTCAGATCAACAATAAAGATGTGGATGTCGATAAAAACGACTCGCCTATCAAACAATCGATTTCGCATCTGGACGAACTGGAACTGAACAACAATCAGTCGTCATTCAATCTTGAATTTGCATCCTTAAACTACACCGCTCCCGAACTGACCGAATATTGGTATCAGCTGGAGAATGTCAATACCGACTGGGTGTATCTTGAACGAAACAATAAAGTTTTCTTTACCGAACTGGCTCCAGGGACGTATGTTTTCAAGGTCAAATCGCTGAACAGTTTTGGGGTATGGAGCAAGGAAGTGAAACTCAAAATCAGGATTTTGCCGCCATTCTGGGCGAGTTCGTATGCTTATTTCTTTTATTTTTTACTGATCTGCGGATTGTTTTATTACATCATTCGTTATTCGCAAAATCTGACACAGATTAAGAACAACCGCAAAATAAAACACCTCAACGACGAAAAAGAAAAAGAAATCTATCAGGCCAAGATTGACTTTTTTACCAACGTTGCGCATGAAATCAGAACACCGCTGACACTCATAAAAGGACCGCTCGAGAAGCTTCTGATTATGGAACACCAACTGCCTGAAGTGCCGCAGAATCTTTCGATCATGAAAAAAAACACTTCGAGATTACTGAAGCTGGTAAATGAATTGCTGGACTTCCGAAAATCAGAAATTGGCGGTTTGAAACTGACTTTTGTGGAGGCCAATATTTCGTCTATAATCCGAAATCTGCATTTGAGATTCAGTCCGTTAATTGAAGAAAGGGAAATTGAATTTGAAATGCAGCTGGGCGAAAAGGATATTCTGGCTTTTGTAGATAAGGAAGCTTTAAAAAAGATCCTGAGTAACCTCATCAGTAATGCGATCAAATACTCCAAAGAAAAGGTTTCAATAACACTTTCCAGCGATGACAAGAAATTGACACTGGCGGTTAAAAACGATGGGAATTTGATTCCGTTTCAGCTCAAAGAAAAAATTTTCGAACCGTTTTTCAGGGTGGATAATATGGACAGCACTTCCGGAACAGGAATCGGGCTCTCGCTGGCACATGCGCTGACACAGCTGCACAACGGGACTTTACAATTAATCCAGCATTCGAGACTCAATATTTTCGAACTAGTGGTACCGCTGCATCAGGAAGAGGAATTTATGCTGTACACCGATTCTGAAAAAGACCTGAGCCCAACGGAAACAGAAAAAAAGGAAGTGGAAACCAAACATGAGAAACCCCAGATTTTAGTGGTCGAAGACAATACTGATTTACTCGATTTCATTACTGCCGGACTGGCTTCTACTTATACCGTTTCAAAAGCGGAAAACGGCGAAGAAGCACTGAAAATAATTCATGATGAAAATATCCAGCTCGTGATCAGTGATGTTTCAATGCCGGTTATGGACGGAATTACGATGTGCAAAGAGATCAAAACCAACCTGGAAACCAGTCATATTCCGGTGATTTTATTAACGGCAAAAAACTCCCTTAAATCACAAATTGACGGTTTGGAAGTCGGGGCTGACGCTTATATTGCAAAACCTTTTTCGATGGATTACCTAAAGGTGCAGGCGCATAACTTAATCGAAAACCGAAAACAGATTATGAATTACTATGCGAGTTCGCCCCTTTCGCACATCAAAAGTATCGCACACAATAAAACCGATGAAAAGTTCCTTAAAAAACTTGACGATGAAATTCTGAAAAACATTACGGATCCGGATTTAAGTGTGGAATCCCTCGCAGAAATCATGAACATGAGCCGTTCTACTTTATATCGAAAAATCAAGGATATTTCGAATCTGAGTCCGAATGAGCTGATTAATATCGTACGTCTGAAGAGAGCCGCGGAACTGCTTTTGAATGAGAATTTCAAAATGTATGAAATTGCCGAAATGGTAGGCTATAAATCGCAGACGAGTTTTGGAAGAAACTTTCAGAAGCATTTTTCGATGACGCCTTCAGAGTATATTACGATGAATAAATAATTACCGGCAGTATGTTCCTTTTTAAAGGTAGTGTGTTCAAAACTTAAGGAGAAATTAAGTGAAATTGAAAACGTAACGTATGGCAGACTCCCATAAAATTAATATCTTTAGACTTATGACTTTAAATTAGGGGAAATATTCTGCTTCAATTTTGAAAGTCAACGACAGTATTGTTTAATAATTCAGAGATTTAAATGAGAAAAATTAGTCTGCTTCTGTTTTTGCTTTCGATATCCTGTACCGCAATTGCGCAGGATTACCAGAAAAGGGATAGTATCGCTGCTGATACTGTCATCAATACACGGTTTGGTTACAAACAGCTTATCATTCCCGGAATCTTAGTGGGTTATGGTCTTTGGGGCGCTGAAAGCGGGCAGATTAAAAGTTTTAATTTCCAGATTCGTAATGAAGTTAAAGAAAGCATAGACACCAAAGTAACTATCGATGATTTTTCAAGATATGTCCCGGCAGTTTCGGTATACGCACTGAATGCTTTTGGGGTGAAAGGCAAAAACAACATGAGAGACCGTTCTGTTATCCTGGCTACTTCCACCATTATTTGTGTGGGCACTGTTTTTGGCCTAAAATCAATCACAAATGTCGAGCGGCCTGACGGGACTTCGAATGATTCTTTTCCATCAGGGCATACGGCTATTGCCTTTGCAGGTGCCGAATTTCTATATCAGGAATACAAAGATCAGTCGGTTTGGTACGGGGTTGCAGGTTATGCCATCGCTACCGGAACAGGAGTATTCAGAATGTACAACAACAGGCACTGGCTAACTGATGTAGCTGCCGGAGCCGGAATCGGAATACTCAGCACGAAAGCAGCGTACTGGCTCAATCCTTACCTTTCCCGAAAATTATTCGGCGCCAAAGAAAATAAATCAACTTCTCTTCTTATGCCTTCCTATGATGGAAAACAGTTTAGCCTCTGTTATTTTAAAACATTTTAATGCCGACTTTCCGTTTCTTTTAAAAAAAATCCCCAACCGATTAAACGATTGAGGATTAGCAAAATTTATCGTCTGATTACTCGTTACCAATAACTTTAATTCGTTCAACAGTAAGGTTGCCGTATTTTTCTACGTCTTCTTTTGTCCATTTATAGGCTGTATCTTTTGGTCTTTTATCAAAATTCCAGTCTAAAGGCTCCTTTACATATACATATAAACCTACACCAAACGTAGTGTCGTATATTGATTTCTTCATTAATTCTTCCCGGCTTATAAATCGAAAAGAAAAAAATGGTGGATAATCTACTGTACCTGATACAAGTTTTATTTCCGGTTTTATTTCTTTTAGGAGATCTTTTAGCGGTTTATTAATGAAATGTTATTCGTTTAGTTTTAATTTATGTGCATCATTTGGTACCTGAACCATTTGTTGTGCTTTGCAGTTATATTGAATCAGAGAAAACAACAATAAGAATAGTTTTACTATATTTCTCATGTTATTAATCTTTTGTCTGATCAATTACCTGAATTTTAACTACAGTGAAACTTCCGTATTTTTCAACATCTTTTTTGGTCCATTCAAACTCTGTTTCTTGTGATCTCTTACCATTATCCCATTCGTCAACAGGCTCTTTTACATACACATATAATCCTGTAAATTTTCCCTCTATCATTTTTTGTTTTAATTCGTTTGAACTACTAAATGAAAACATAAAATAGCATGGATAACCTTTTGGAACCTTGACTCCAAAAGCTGATTGTATCTCTGGTTTTATTTCTTTCAGAAGGTTTTTTAAAGGCTTGTTGAGAAATTGCTCTTCATTGGATACTAATTTATAAATATCATCTTGTGTTTGTACCATTTGTTGTGCTTTGCAGCTAATGTTTGCAAACAGGAATAGAATTATGAATGTTTTAAATATGATTTTCATATGCTTAGTTTTATCGTTATGATTTGAAGATTATCATTATTAGGTTATTCTTTACCAATAACTTTAATTCGTTCTACAGTAAGGTTTCCGTACTTTTCCGCATCTTCTTCTGTCCATTTATAAGCTGTATCTTTTGGTCTTTTATCAAAATTCCAGTCTAAAGGTTCTTTTACATATACATATAGACCTAATATATTTCCACCTAATGGTCTCTTAATTAATTCTTCCCGGCTTATAAATCGAAAAGAAAAAAAAGACGGATATTCTACCGTACCTGAAACAAATTTTATTTCCGGTTTTATTTCTTTCAATAAATTTTTTAAAGGTTTATTGATAAATTGCTGTTCATTTATTTTTAATAGATAGACATCTTTGGTAGTTTGCACCATTTGTTGTGCTTTGCAGCTACAGTGTATCACAGAAAACAACAGTAAGAGTTTCAAGGTATTTTTCATTTTTTTTAGTCTTCTATTCGTTGAACTACCTTGATTCTAGTTATAGTAAGATTACCATACTTTTCTAAATCTTCCTTTGTCCATTGGTATTCTTTTCCTTTAATTCTTGTATCAAAATTCCAGTCAATCGGTTCCTCTACATATATATAAATACTATTATGTTTTCTCCCAATGACCCTTCGATTAATCTCAGTGGCAGTAAAAAACTTGAAAGCAAAAAATGATGGATAATCTACTATTGCGAAAGCCATCTTTATCTCTGGTTTTATTTCTTTCAGAACATTTTTTAATGGCTTGTTGATAAATTGCTGTTCATTTGCTTTTAATTTATAAATGTCATCATGTGTTTGTATCATTTGTTGTGCTTTGCAGTTAGAATTTATAACAAATAATATTGCTAATATTTTTATAGTACTTTCCATACTTTAGTCTTCTATTCGTTCAATTACTTTAATCCTCACTACAGTAAAATTACCATACTTCTCCACATCTTCTTTTCGCCAGGAGAATTCTATTTCTTTTGGTCTGGTACCATAATCCCATTCATCAACGGGCTCTTTTACATAAACGTATAATCCTATAAGTTTTCTTCCTTCCTTTTTTTGTTTTAATTCGTGTGAACTAATAAACGAAAATGAAAAATACGATGGATAACCTACTGAGCTCAACGTTCCAAAAGCTGATTTTATCTCTGGTTTTATTTCTTTCAGAAGATTTCTTAATGGCTTGTTAAGAAATTGCTGCTCATTTTTCTTTAATTTATAGACATCATTAGGAGTTTGAACCATTTGTTGTGCTTTGCAGCTAATGTTTATAAATAGAACTATAAGCGCGGATATTTTTAATATGTTTTTCATAGCATCTATTCCTCTACGGGTTGAATTACTTTGATTCGAACTACAATTAGATCACCATATTTCTCTACTTCTTCTTTGGCCCACCTTAATTCCTGACCTTTAGGTCTTTCCTCATATTTCCAGTCAATAGGAGTTCTTACATAGACATATAACGATACACGATCTTCTTTGCTTCCCATATTTTTTCTTCGTTGTTCCAATGTTCTAAATTTAAAGCTAAAATAATAAGGATTATTTTCGTTAGTAGCATCTGCAGTTTTGATTTCCGGTTTTATTTCTTTGAGAAGATTTTTTAAAGGTTTATCGATAAATTGCTGTTCATTTATTTTTAATAGATACACATCTTTGGTAGTTTGTACCATTTGTTGTGCTTTGCAGCTAATGTTTGCAAATACGAATAGAATTATAAATGTTTTTAATATGATTTTCATGGTACTTAGTCTTATTTTAAGGATTTGAAGATTAACAAAATTATTCTTTACCACTAACTTTAATTCGTTCTACAGTAAGATTTCCGTACTTTTCCAAATCCTCTTTTGTCCAATTGTATGCTGTACTCTTTGGTCTTTTATCAAAATTCCAGTCTAAAGGCTCTTTTACATATACATAAAATCTTAAAGTACTTCCAAGTGTTTTTTTGTTCAATTCTTCTCGACTTATAAAATAAAAAGAAAAAAAAGGTGGGTAGTCTACTGTACCTAGTACAAGTTTAATTTCCGGTTTTATCTCATTTAATAAATTTTTCAAAGGTTTGTTTATGAATTGCTGCTCATTCGTTTTTAACTTATAAACATCTTCAGGTGTCTGAACAATTTGTTGTGCTTTGCAGCTAGTATTTATTACAAATAATAGGATTACGAAAATTTTGAAAGTATCATTCATTTTTATTAAATTTTATAGTTAATTACACGGTACGGCTGAAAATGTTTTAGAGCCATCTGAGTTTGTGGTTTGCTGGATTTTAATGCGATTAAATTTTCCGCTGCTATCTTGTTTCATTAATGTGATTCCGGCATTATTGTTATCTAAAACTAAGGCTATGACCATTGTTCGTGCTTCATTTGATTCACCAAATTTAGTTTTTACATCTTGAATTTGGTCAAATATTATTTGAGGAAATTCCGGCGGATATATAGGAGATATGTCCGCCGGATAAGCCGCCACAAAAGCTTTTGCCGCTGTTAAATTCGTAATTACAATGGCATAGGTTTCACCTCCTGTTAAGATAAAAGAAGTTGTAAAATTACTGTTTTTTGTATTCAGCGTTACCGCAGTATAGATATCTCCTGATGATAGGGGTGTATTATTCGGGTGATTGTGCATCACGGCAAAAGCTCCCGGCCAGTTCTGGTTGACCTTTACTCCGTTTGTCCCTCCGTTGTTCATAGGTGCCTGGGTTAAAGCGCCTCCTGCACCATTCCCCAAGGTAATACTGTGTTCCTTTCCGTCAGTACTCGCCTGCATAATATCGGATTTAGCGTTTAAATAACCAGCTTTCGCTGAAATTCCTGTTGTTGTTTTAGCGGCACCGCAGGGATCTAATTTAAAAGAAGGGAAATACGTCCGGGGAACAGCACCTGACATACCGGGAGGTCCCCAATTGTATCCGCTTCCATAATCAGGTTCCCAAACCCAGCTGCTGCAGTTTACAGAAGAACCTACATAAACCCAATATCTGCAGTATGTTCGCGAAGTTTCGTTTGATTCCCTACTTAAATTGTGCAGGGCTGTCACCATTCCGTTTACAAATTCCCCCGAGTATATAATTTTATTTTGACTGTCCTGAATGGTGATGTAGCCCGAATATCTGGGATCGATATGGTAGAAATTTTGTTCCCTATTCGTATTGTCAAAAGCGTAGTCTTTTGTTGTGTAAACAATGTCGTACACTTTGTATTGACCTGCTATGTCGGGAACAAATAATAATCTCATATGCGTTTTGTAGTCTTCATCAGTCACAACATTGGTATTGGTATTTGGTTTCAGCATAAGAGGAACTTCTATCGTCCTTCCCATTTCTCCATTCGTTACAATGGCATTGTTCCAGTCAATCGTTTCGGTGAAGGCTAATGCTTCGAGCTGCAGCCTACTGTTCTCAAACCATTTTTTTGCAGCAGTAACGGCTTTGTTTTGCTCCTTTTTTTGAATGCCGGGTGCCTCATTTTCATCTTGCTGGCATCGTGACAGAAAAACTCCTACACTTATTAAGATAAAGATAGAAGCTGCCTTTTTTAGTTTACCATCCATAATTTACAGAAATTAAGGTTAATTACTCTATTAAAAACATCACTTAAAACTATACTTAATAAAGGAGAGCATCCATCAGGAATAAACAAACCCTATTATTCATGTAATAACTGGTCTGATATTTAGCATAACTTGTTTTTGTCAGGATAAATTTTAATGTATTTTAGTCGATTCGCTGAGGGTAAAAACGGCACAAAAAGTATTTTAGCCCATAAAAAAACCAGTGATTTACCACTGGTTTTACTTTAAGGTATTATAAAATCGTTCCCTGTATTTTAGAATGAGTCTTTCCGGAATGTTATTTCAACCCAATTATTTAACGATCAGTTTTTTAGAAATAGTAAAATCACTGGTGCTGATGGTAACCACATACATCCCTTTAGCTAAATTGTGATTGATTTTTGAAGAGGCGCTTAGCTTGTTTACCAAAACTTTTCTTCCCACTAAATCAGTAACGGTTACTGTTGCCACATCACCGGGTTTTAATTCCGGGAATACAATATTAAATTCATTGTTAGTCGCCGGGTTTGGATAAATTCCGATAAAAGCATTATTTTCGATACTTAATGCTGCTTTTTCGCTGCTCATTTTAGCTGTGGTCGTGCTTTGAAATTGCCATTGTGCACTTTCCCAATTGTTCTGGCCTCCGGCATATTGAGCAGAACCGGTAAGGTTTTCGATATGGATCATACTTCCGGTCTGCCATCTGTTTTTGATTCTTACCCAGGTACCATCTACATTTTCGTTTGACCATTGGGCACTCCACCAGCCGGTTGACCCGGCAGTACATTGTACGGCTCCTGTTAAGTTTTCAATATGCATTATATCTCCCGTACCTACATTTTTCAATACAAAATAAGTGGCATCTACAGCAACTTTTTCCCATTTGTAATTGTTGTTGGCTACTGTTGCACCGTACCCTACATTGGCACCGGCATCGTATAAATAATTGTTCGTCCACCTGTTTTTAATGGTAAAATAACTTCCTGTTGCCGTGCTCACGGTAATTATGGCCGTACTTGTTTTGTTTCCACTTGCTGTTGTGACCGTTATGGTGGCTGTACCGTTTGAAATTGCCGTCACTAAACCTGAAGCGTTAACCGTTGCTACGCCAGTATTGTTTGAAGCATAACTAACCGATTTATTCGTTGCATTGGATGGCAGCACTGTTGCTGTCAATTGTTGGGTTCCGCCTACGGCCAATGTTGCCGAGGCCGGACTAAGGCTCACACTGCTAACGGCCACTGCTGATGAATTTACTGTAATTACGGCAGTCGCTGTTTTAGAACCGTCCTGCGTAGTGACTGTAATGGTGGCTGTGCCCGAAGCAATGGCAGTAATTAAACCCGTCCCGTTTACGGTTGCAACGCCGGTATTATTAGAACTGTAGGTCACCGTTTTGTTTGTCGCATTGGCCGGAGCAACAGTTGGTGTTAATTGTTGTGTGGCGCCAACGCTTAAAGTGGCTGTTGCCGGCGTCACCGTTACGCCTGTGACTGCCACTGATGTGCTGGAACAGGTACTGCTTTGCGTCCACGAAAAGGAGCCAATTGCGCTGATTTCTTCATTAGCTGTAGCATTTCCGCCCCTGTTGGAATAATTCATATTGCAATAGGTTCCATTCCCCGCCGGAGAACCTGCTATCAGTACAAAAAATCCTCTTCCCCAATTTCTGTTAAGGGCGTTATTGTTGGGGAATTCTTTACCCGTACCGTTAACTGTTATATCTTTAAAACTAAGATTATAAATTCCGTCTCCTGATCTTTTACTGATCGAAATAGCATCATTTCTCGAATCAATAATATCGAGATTATAAAGCTGAACATTTTTAACCTGAGAGCCGGCATTAGTGGCGCTGAAAATATCTACTGCCGCTACCGGATTGTTATACGTATCATTAAAAGTTCCGCAGGTGGTTACGGTAATATCATGAATTTCGTGCATTCCGTCATTGTTGAATGGCGCGCCGGGAAAGTTATTACTGACTCTGATACCCGCTTCCAGATTGTCTTTTATAATTAAATTGTAGGCTTTGTTATTTTTTCCGCCGTAAATAGCCAGACCACATGCACGCCAGCAGTTTTCCGAAGTATTGTACCTAAACGTATTATTGATACATTCCAGTCCGTCCGCCGACCAGATCGCCTGATCGTCATCGCCATTATTCCTAAAATTACAGTGTTCTACAACGGAATTAGCAGTTCCTTTGCACAGATTAATTCCGTCGGCATAATTATTTCTGAAACGACAATGCGACAGTGTAAATCCATCGGCAATTGCAGGGCCTCCGACATTGTACTGTGCAATCCAGGCCCCGCATTCAAAATGTTCTGCCCATATGTTTTTCACTGTTGAAGTTGCCGTAAAAACACCATTTATAGCTTTATAAGAATTGCTTCTTGACGCGGAATTTGTCGTTAAATACAAATCCGAAAATGAAATATTGCTGGCATTGGCACGCAATCCGCCATTACCGCTGCTCGTATTCGTAAAATTAATTTGGGTATACCACATTCCGGCACCTACTAATGAAGTATTGGCAGAGCCGAAATACAATTCCCTGTTAACGTTGAAAACACCAGTCGGGACAAATATTTTTTTGCCGCCGTTTGCATCAATAAAAGTCTGAAGATCACTTCCGTTTCCGGTATAAGTCACGGAACCGGATGGAGCGGTAACAGCAGCCGGAACGGGTTCCAGCTCTGCAAAATCCAAATGGATATTACCTGATTCCCTCACTAGTTTTAAAGTTCCGGATACCGCGATTTTGGCAGGAAGTTTATAACGGACTTCGTCAAATCGCATTCTTGGGTTTTGATTGGTAATGCCGCCATTATTTGGATTTCCGTTACTCCACAGATATTCCCAGGACCAGGTGGAAGTCAATGTCAGGGTCGTAATTTTTGTGTTGCCGTTGTAGACACCCAAAGTTCCTGTTTGTCCGTCGGGAACACTGTACCGAATGACAAGCCCGTCTGCAGCTTCAGTAAGTGTCCACTGAACGGTGGCATTGGTGGCAGACAGATTTACACATTGCTGGTCAGTAGCTTCCGATTGCAGATCAGCCTGCACATAGGATTTTGAAGTAGCAGCAGCACCGTTGGACAATTGGCCCACATTGGCTTCATACCTTTTATAAGGCGCATCGTAGTAGCCACGCTGTGCCTGCAAATTTGAGGTTAAGAGAAGGAAAAAGAGCCCTGTGAAAAGGCCATATTTTTCTCTTGTAGAAAAAATAGCAAGTAATCGATTCTTCATAATTTTGGTTTTTTAATTAGTAAGTTTGTTCCTAAAAAAAGGATATAACGAAACTAGACTTAAAAAGAAAAATAAAGAAAAGATATAGTGAAAATCAAGATTTATACAACGATTTCGTTTAATCAAACAGCTGATAATCAATATTATAAATTTTCAATAAAAATAAAAAATCAAGAAAAAATACAGGTCAGAAGTTTCTTATTTAAAGAGAATGCAATTAGAATATGAAAAAAATCAGGTTCGTTTTTAATTTATTGCCTACATCTTTCAAAAAAATATTCGGGACTGCTGACAAACTGTTGTCATAGGGCCCGGGTACATTTGCGGCATAACTTAAAAAATAAGCAAATGAATTTAGTGTCCATTCGAATTATTACTGCTGATGTAGCGCAATTAGTGAATTTTTATGAGCAGGTGACGGCTTTGTCTGCAGTGCAATACACCCCGGACTTTGCCGAATTAAAAACACCCACCACTACTTTAGCTATTGGGAGCACAAAAACATTGGTTTTTTTCGGAGGCGATGACGTGGCAAAACCAGCGCAAAATAGTAGTGTCATAATCGAATTCAGGGTAGCTGATGTAGAAAAAGAGTATGAAAGATTAACGGATTTTCTTCAAAACAGCATCGTTCAAAAACCCACTACCATGCCCTGGGGCAACAAGTCGCTTTTATTTCGGGACCCTGATGGTAATTTAGTAAATTTATTTACCCCTGTTACACCCGAAGCCATCAAAAAGTTTGAAGGGGAAAATTAGATACACTATCCGGTTTTTCTTAGCGGATCAAGCTTAAAAAATTGGAGAGCAAAAAAAGTTTACCACAAGGAACGCAATTTTTTTTATCTAAGTTACCTTATTAAACGCAAAGTTCGCAAAGGCTCTCTAGATCCAGCTTTGCGAACTTTGCGTTTAATAATAGCTAAGAGTAAAAAAAACTTTGCGCTCTTTGCGGTAAAAAAAATTAAAGGAATTTACTTTTAAAAACAGTCATTTTTTCTCTGGTCATTTCATTGATCGAATACGAGATCCCTCCCATTCCAATACCGGAAGCATCTCTTCCGCCAAAAGGCATCCAGTCCACGCGAAAGGCCGTATGGTCATTTACCATCACAGCGGTAGCATTTAATTTTTTGACCGTATCCAGGGCAATATCGACATTTTTTGTAAAAACAGCCGCCTGAAAATGAACATCAAGCGCATTTGCTTTTTTTATCGCCTCGTCCCGGTCTGTAAAAGGATAGATACAAACCACAGGCCCAAAGATTTCATGAGTTGACACTTTCGAATCTTCTGAAGGGTTAAACAAAACCGTAGGCTCAAAACAAGTGTCGGAAATTCTTTTACCTCCTGTGATTACTTTGGCTCCTTTAGCAACAGCTTCGTTGACCCATTCTTCTACACGATCGACTTCTTTTGGTGTTATAAGTGCCCCAACATCGGTAGTTTCATCAAACGGATTTCCAACGATCAATTTTTTAGTTGCCTCCGAAAACTGTGCTGTAAAACGGTCACAAATTTCCTCATTCACATACACTTTCTGAACGGAGACGCAAACCTGGCCTGCATGATAAAAACCTCCTTTTACCAAATCGGGAATCATTTCGGTAAAATCGGCATCACTTTCAACAATAACCGGCGCTGCTCCGCCATGTTCTAAGGCACTTCGGGTACCGGGCGCTAATTTACTTTTCAGGTACCACCCTACTTTCGCTGAACCAATAAAAGATAAAAAATGAACTCTCTTATCTGTCACCAGTAATTCTGCCGTTTCATTGTCACATAAAACCACTTGCAGCCAGCCTTCAGGCAAACCGGCTTCTTTTAAAATTTCAGCAAGTGCCAGACCGGATAATGGCGTAGTGCCCGCTGGTTTAAATACAACCGGACAACCGGCAGCAATAGCAGTCGCAATCTGATGAACCGCAAGATTTAAGGGGTGATTGAAGGCGCTAACAGCAGCCACGATACCAATAGGTTCTTTTGTTGTAAAGGCAATCCTGTTTAAGGCGGCTTCAGTAAGTCCCATTGGAATTTGTTCTCCTTTTAGTTGTGAAATATGCTCAGCGGCTAATTTTACACCTTTGATCGCTCTTACGATTTCTGCTTTTGAGTCTTTATAGGGTTTTCCTCCTTCACTGATTGCCAGATGGATTAATTCCTCGCTTCTTTCTTTCATTAAAAAAGCTGTCTTTTCCAGTATTTCAATTCTTTTGTAAGCCGGAATCCAGTTAGATTGGTCCTCAAATAAGTTTTGGGCAATAGTCAGTACTTTTTCAACATCGCTTTTATCTATCAGGGGCAGTTCTTTTACAAGACTCTGATCGTAGGGGAATATTATTTTTATTGTCTTTTCCATAGTGCTTTTTTACTTGAATTTAAAACCAGGCTTCCGTTTGAATTGAAGTTTGTCTGCTGGTTTGTTTTCTAAATTTAATCAAATTATCAATGGCTGCAATGTCTTATTTTGTACTATTTAACATTTGAGGTCTATAAATAATGTACAGGTGTTGTTAAAACAATCTCCCTGTTTTCTAATAAAAGAACAATTTTTCCGAGAACAAATTCCTGAAAATGAGCTGAATTTCGATGTGCTGCGACGGCTGCTTCATTCGTATACCCTTCAAATAAAACCAGTGTATTTACATCTGAATTACTCTGATGAATTTTATAGAACAGATTGCCTTTTTCTTTCCCGCTTTCTTTTTGTACGGTTTCCAGCAAATTCAAAACAGTTTCTATTTCTCCTTCTTTAACTTTCCATGTGGCAAAAACATGAACCGGATTTTGATTTTCCATTTTATTTATTTTTAAAATTTTCGTTTATGATTACCCATTTTTGATGTCATGATACTAAAAACATATTGACCTCTACCCGTGTTTTGAAAGAGGCCAATAGTATTACATCATTATTTTTTTGCTGATTCCAGAATCGAAATCATTTTTTCAGCCACTCCTTTAGCAGAAGCAGGATTTTGTCCGGTTACCAGATTACCATCGGCAATACTGTGCGCTGACCATACGGCCGCAGCATGAAATTTGGCTCCTTGTTTGGTCAGGGCACTTTCCAGTAAGAAAGGTACATCGGCTATGGCATACCCTCTTTCTTCCTCATCGGTAAAAGAAGTGATGTTTTTACCGTTAACGAGATAAGACCCATCGCTTAGTTTTACATTTAATAAAGATACGGGACCGTGACAGACCGCTCCAACAACAGCATTTCGTTCGTACGTTTCTTTGATTACTTTTTTAAGAAGTACATTTTCAGGCATATCGACCATTGGTGCCAGACCTCCCGGTACAAAAACAGCATCATATTGACCCACATTCACATCAGACAGTTTAACGGCTTTCTGCATCGCTTCCCATCCTTTTCCTGTCAGAAACGCAAGGTTGTCAGAATCATTGGCCAGATTAAGTGCATCTAAATAAGGCGTATCTCCGGTTAAGCTCGCAAAATCAATTTGGTAATTTGCTTTGTCGAATTCGGCATAAGGGTGTGCTACTTCCGGAAGAAAAATTCCGGTTCTTCTGTTGTTTGGTCCAATTGCATTGGCATTCGATACGATAATTAAAATTTTCTTGTTCATTTTTGTTTCGTTTTTAAGGGTTGTTTTTTGTTTTACTGAGGTGTTTTCTTTTTGATTTTGTGCATAAGAAGAAAAAAAGGCAAGTGCCGCTGTTACCATCATAAGTTTTTTCATTGCTATAATTTTTAAAGTTGTTAATGAATTATTTATAAGGCAAATTTATGGCAGTCACCCACCTCAGAACGAGGAGAAAAGTCACAAAAAAAGTGTGATGAAAATCACACTTGAAAGTTAAATTGGTATCTTATTTATTGTTAGAGTACAGCCTGCTAAGGGTTTCGCGGCTCACCCCGAGATATTCCGCAATGTATTTTTTGGGAATTTTTTGCATCAGATTGGGATATAGATCGGCAAATTCTTTATAGCGCTGTTGCGGATTGTTGGAAAGCAGCGAGATTACCCTTTGCTTAAGTGCAATATATCCTTTGGTAAGTTTCACCCTGAAAAAATGCTCCATTTTGTGCATTGTGACCGAGAGTTTCTCCCTTCCGTCCAGGGTCAGGCATAAAACCTCTCCTGCTTCCATACAGACCACATACATATTCGCCTGCTTCTGATTGAAGTAAGCGATATAATCAGACATCCACCAGTTTTCTGTTGCAAATTGCACAATGTGTTCTTTTCCGTCTTCATCAAGATAAAAAACCCTGAAAATACCACTCATAATGATGTATTCATATTTGGCATCATCACCCTGCTGAATCAGATATTGATTTTTTAATACCCTTCGTATCGTAAAAAATGGTTTGATTGACTCAAACTCCTCGTCACTGATGGGTATAATCTCTTCAATATGTTTTCTTAGTTTTTCCATAATTTACTTTTATCCTCTGCAGGACAGAAGATATATAAACGCATATAGCAAATTTATCTTTTTATTATTTTAGAGACGTAACTTTTATTTTCAATCTGAAACTTTATAAAATACATTCCCGGATTCAGTTCTGCAATATTAATTTTATTCTTGTCAGCTCCTTCCATAAGTTTTTGTCCGCTGATCGTAAAGATTTGGTATTTCTCTACCGGTATTTCAGTATCAATAGTGATGAAATTGGTTGCCGGATTGGGATAAATACTGAATTTCGAAATTTCCATTTTATCGATTCCAAGGGTAACAGTCCCAAATTCATCTGCTCCACAATCAATTCTGCCTCCTTCAATTCTTAGCTGGTTGTAAAAATCTGTTTCGGTATTTGCAGCTATATAAGCCGGATTTCCAGCATTTTTAGCCGGAGAGCCGGTCAGAAGATGAAAATCAGGATTTGTGCTATTGGCAGCAGTCAATTGCGGATTGGCAAATACCGAATTGGCGTTTGTGGCTGTTCCTGTTGAAAAAGCATTGTAGCCTTCGTATCCGTTGCCGTTCCAGTCGGTTGTTAAACTGGCCGCTCCACCCTGGCAGAAAAAGGTGTTGTAATTGAATTTTAAGCTGGGCTGTGTCAGTTCAGCATAAGCCAGTATGTTTTGTGTTCCGGTATAAAAAATATTGTTTTCAATAGTACTGTTTTCACTATACGAAAGATACAATTCGCCATTTCCCGAACTGCTGTAATCATTCATCAGGCAGGTATTATTTATAAAAGACGAGTTGATTACCTTTCCCGAACCCGAAGGATAAGCAAATCCGCCCATCGCCAGCGCGCAAATCTCATTGTCGTAAAAAACATTATTCCGGATTATAATTCCATCGGTAGTCTGACCCGTTTTTTCGCAGCCAACTTCAATTCCGTAACCATTGTGATAGGAGGTGTTGTTTTCAACGGTTATGTTTTTCCCGCCGTCGATATAAATTCCGCCCGATGTGAAGTAGGCAGCAATACAATGATGCGCGGTGTTGTTTTTAACCAATCCGTTTCTTGCCTGATCATTTGCAGGATTTGGGCAGGTTCCTTCGTGGCCGATGATATCGATACCAATATTGGTCAGATCATGGACATTGTTGCTGGTGACTTCAAATCCGTTGACATTTCCGTTGACCGCAATTCCTTCGCTGTACCCTAACCTGCAATTATACAATTCGTTATCCTGTATTTTCAGGTTTGTAATGGCTGCTGTGGCGTTGGTGCCAAATACGATAATGCCCTGTGCATTGACGGTTTCATTTACCGCTGCATTCGCATTAGGAGAGAAATGAATATCGTGTATTTTGCAGTTTTTAATGGTAATATTGGTGCCGCTTCCTTCAATTAAAATACCCTGCGCATCATTTTGAATGTTATTTTGCAGTTCCATCCCGTCAATCGTTACATTGCTTTTATTATTGACAGCAATAACCGCATTTTGAGTTTTTATTCCCGTTGCATCAATAACGGGCAGCGTCGCCGAGTAATTCTTAAGGGTAATGGCGTGTTCGGAATTGTGATTTTTTCGCTGTACGTTCCCGGAAATACATTTAGAATACCATTGGCAGGTAACTGATTTAAGCCGTATTGTATTGTTTTCCAAGGTGAGGCAACCGAACCCGAATTCGCATTATTACCTGTCGGAGCTACATAATAATTGGTTTGTGCAAAACAAAAATTTGACAAAATGCAAAAGAGTAAAATTATTTTTTTTCTGTTCATTTTCTTTTTTTTTTAAACAGCGCCACTTGGTTTGACTTTCTGTTACAGATTTGGTAAGCCAAATGTATTAATTAAAGACTGAAATCCGGGCTGTTATTTTTGTTTAATAACAGCTAAAATGTTTAAAATAGTCGCTGTATTATCTATTGCTTGCTTCATTATTAAAACCTGTTTCTATTTATTAGGTTACGTAATAACATATTGGTTAGATTTGCACAAAACTAGCCCATTATAAACGAAAAAATAGAAAAAAAATAGTCAGCCAAAAACGGAAAAGGAATTATTCCGGTCATTATAGCATTGCGAAATTTTGGCTGTTTCTTAAAACACAGGACTTAAAATAAACTATCTTTTTACACTTTGAAGAACAAAAACCAGCATATCGAACAATTTCCACTGACCCCTAATGCAAAAGCAGGGGTTTTTATTCGCAATATGCAGGGTAAAACTGTTGAAGAACACGATATTTCGAAACCGCACCGGGATAACCATTGTCAGTTGATGCTGGCTACCGAAGGCCGGTTTCAGCTGAATATTGATTTTGAAAATGTAGAATTCAGTACCCCTGCTTTAATTTGTGTCTTTCCGGAACAGGTTCATTACAGCATTGAAGTAGATGCTCCCAAAGGATGGATCCTTAATTTTGACCCTTCACTGGCAGATCAGGAATTGCTTCAGTTAATGCAAAACAAAATGAGTACGCCACTGTCCCTAGAGCCCGACTCCATTTTGTTTTACCAGGCCACTTCTTTACTGGCATTGATCGAAAAATCACAGTCCGAAAATACCAGTAAATTCATCCACAAAGCCATTCATAGTTTATTAAATGGCCTCCTTAACCTGATCGCCGGAGAAATTATTGGCAGTTTATCCGGTCAAAACCAGAAAACAAGCCGCGGTGTTATTATCAAAGATACCTTCAGCCAATTGGTCAAACAGCATTATAAAACCTGGAAACAGCCTGCACAATATGCCGCTGCACTTGCTGTTACGGTGGCTCATTTAAACGATACCGTAAAAGCGTTAACAGGAAATCCGGTATCTGTTCACATACAGGAAGCTTCAATTCTCGAAGCCAAAAGACTTTTATACTTTACGGATAACAGCGTAAAAGAAATTGCCCATGAAGTCGGATATGAGGAACCGGTTTACTTTGGAAAGCTTTTCAGAAAGCTAACTCATATGACTCCTCTTGAATTTCGGAAACAATTCCGCGATTAGGACTATCCTTCCAGCCATTCGTTCTACTTTAAGTCTGCCCTGTCTTCTAGCTTTGCATTGTTAATTAAAAACAATTATGATGCAAAAAGAACTGAATATCCCAATCGTACTCGAAGCAGTAAAAAAAGCCGGACATCTCTTTTTAAAAGACTACAAACAAAAAGCCATACCACAAACAATGGATGAACTTGTAGCGGAATTAGAAAACATAGACACCCTTTGCCTGACGTCCTTAAAAGAAGATTTATCTGCTGAATTTCCCAATATCCCGTGGCATATCGGGGATGAATTTGATACCGAAGCCCAGCGAAATCCTGCACAGCAAGCTGACTATTGGCTTTGTGATGCCATGGACGGAGCCATACAATACCTGCAGCACATTCCGGGATGGACTATAAATCTGGTACTGGTTCGAAAGGGCAAACCCTGTTTTTCCGTGATTTTTGACCCGCTTTCAGATGAGTTATTCTGGGCAAAAGAGAACGAAGGTGCTTTTATGAATGATGTGCCCTTGCAGCTGAGCAGCAAAACCGACGCTGCAGTGATGCTTTCTGTTTTTGAATACGGTCATCAGGACAAATCAGATACTGCTTTTTATCAAAAAATAGGCTCAACTATAACCAGTCTGATTCAGAATTTTGGCATCGTTCGAAATTATGGACCACACGGTTTGCAATTGGCTTATGTGGGTGCCGGCAGAATTGATTTATTTGTACAGGAAGATCTGGACACCTATAACTGGATGGCAGGTATACTTATTGCCAAAGAAGCGGGCGCTGTAATTCTAACCACCGACGGAACGCCCTGGAAATGGGGAAGCGAAAGTTTGTTAGTAGCAAAAAAAGAAACGGCTCAGAAATTTATACACTTAAACGCTAAACAATCATAATATGAAAATAGCAGTCATAGGAGCTGGTGCAGGTATTGGCTTGCAGACCGTCATTCAGGCATTACAAAAAGGACATACAGTTACGGCACTTTCAACAAATATATCGGCAATTCCGGATCATGAATTGCTGACCAAAATAAACGGAAGCGCCACTACTATAACAGATTTAAAAAAAGCCATAAAAGATTCAGATGCCGTTTTGATAACCGTTGGAACAAAAAACAAAAAAGCAACTACTTTATTTTCAGACATCGCCAAAACACTGGTAACGGCCACAGCAGAATTAAATTTCTTGTCTCCGGTACTCATCATTACAGGTTTTGGAGCCGGGGAAAGCAAAAAATACCTGAACTTTTTTATGCGGACTGTCATCAAACTTTTCCTTAAAGAGCAGTATATTGACAAAACGTTGATGGAAGAAATTATTGTAAACAGCGCTGTCAATTGGGAAATCGTCCGGCCGGTCATGCTTACCAACGGACCGCTGATTAGATCCTACAAATCATTGCCTGAACTTAAAAAAGGAATGAAAACAGGCAAAATTTCACGCGCAGATGTAGCTCATTTTTTAGTGAATGAAGCCGAAAACACACGTTATCTAATGCAATTTGTAACACTTACTAATTAGCAAAGGTGCAAATTGAAACAAAGCACAAAATACAAATAAAAAAGGCACCTGCTACTGCGGGTGCCTTTATAAGTTCACTGTTATAGTATAATTATGCTATGACTACGTTTACTGCGTTTGGACCTTTACGACCTTCTTCTACGTCAAATCTTACTTGATCGTTTTCACGGATGTTTTCTGATAGACCTGAAACGTGAACGAAAATTTCGTTTCCTCCATCATTAGGAGTTATAAATCCAAAACCTTTTTCTTCATTGAAGAATTTTACTGTACCTTCTTGCATTTTAATGTATTTAATTGTCCAAATGTAATACTTTAAAATGAGAACTCGCTGAATTTGAGTTTTTTATTTTCTTTTTTTTAATAAATATGCTCCTGCGTTAGTACAGCATGGAAAATTATTGTTTTTCTGCTGTTCAAAAATCCTCTTTTTTAATAACCATACTTTTTAGTCTTTCCAATTTCTATTAATATAAAAGAATATTAAATGGGTTTCAAGAGAATTTACATAAAATTCATCTTTCACATCAATAAATTTACGAAATATCGTAATTAAAAAATACTTCTAAAAATCCTAAATCCCTGATTTTATGGACCTTTGCAGTTAGGGCATATTTTTTGGCTAGTGTTCTGCATCACTACAAATTAAAAAATGTACCACATGAAAACAGCACTTAAAAGGAAACCTGCAAATTATCTTTCTTTCAAATATGCAATTATTTTCTTTCTTAATCTAGGTTAATCGACAGCTGTTTGAACCTGAAGTAAGTTTGTAAAAGAAATTAACAACATAAAATAATTCAAAAAATCAGAATGCATCGCAATCCTGATTTTTGAACATCAACCCTGAAAAATTTAATAATCTAAAACCACTAAAAAAATGAGCACATTTAAAACACAAGACGGAACAGAAATTTTTTACAAAGACTGGGGAACAGGACAACCAATCGTTTTTCACCACGGATGGCCTTTATCCAGTGATGACTGGGATGCACAAATGATGTTTTTCCTGAAACAGGGATACAGAGTTATTGCACATGACAGACGCGGTCATGGACGATCCGGTCAGAGTTCAGAAGGAAACAATATGGAAACCTATGCTTCAGATGTAGCCGAATTAACAGCGGCTCTTGATTTAAAAAATGCTATTCACGTAGGGCATTCCACCGGTGGTGGTGAAGTGATTCGTTACGCTGCAAAATACGGTAAGGAAAGAGTGGCAAAAGCTGTAATTATTAGTGCCGTTACACCAATCATGATTCAAAACGAATCCAATCCTGAAGGTGTACCCTTAGCTATTTTTGATGAGATCAGACAAGGTACCGGATTTAACAGAGCACAATATTTTTATGATTTCCCGATTCCGTTTTACGGATGGAACCGTGAAGGGCAAACAGTTCAGGAAGGTATCAAACACAACTGGTGGCGTCAGGGAATGATGGGTTCTGTTTTAGCACATTATGAAGGAATTAAAGCTTTCTCTGAATCTGACTTTACGGAAGATCTTAAAAGTTTAGATATTCCTGTTCTGGTTTTGCACGGAGAAGACGATCAGATCGTGCCTTACGGTCAGGCACCGAGAGCGGCAAAACTTTTGAAAAACGGAAAATTAATTTCATATCCCGGTTTTCCTCATGGTATGCCAACTACAGAAGCAGAAACAATCAATGCCGATATCCTCGCTTTTATTAAAGGATAAGCAAACCTAAAATCAACCAAAACTGCCTGCAAAGGTTCAATTTTTCAGGCAGTTTTAAAATTTTTAAATTATGACTTCATTACAACAGCCCTCTTTTGATACGGTTACTGAAGCTTTGCAGTGGCTGAATCAGCAGGGTTATACAGAAAACTTTAATCTTGACACGAACTGCATCCGCTACAACAATAATACACAAACCATGTCTCCGGAAGATTTCAAAATTGAATACCTGTTTCGTTTTGAAGGAGATACTGATCCCGGGGATGAAGATATCGTTTACGGAATCCTGTCGGAGATCTACCATATAAAAGGTGTCCTGACAAGTGCCTTCGGAATCTACGCGGATACCGTTTCTGCGGAAATGATTCGAAAACTTTCGACACATTAGCAGCCTAAATTCTGTTGTATCGTTACTAAATTTACGATATATCACAAGTAATTTTTCTTGCCAAAGGCATAAACACCTATATAACAACAAGTTATACATCTGGCATATTATTGGCCTAACAATACTAAATAACTATAAATCAAAATATTATGAAACCATCAGTAAATTTATTGTCACCTGACAATCACGCCTTAGTATTAATTGACTTTGAAGGGCAAATGGCTTTCGCTACAACCAATATTGCGTTAAGCGAATTACGTACGAATGTTGCCATCATTTCCGGCGCATCAAAAATCTTTAATGTTCCCACGGTTGTTACCACGGTTGCCGAAGAAAGCTTTTCTGGTCCTGTTTTTCCGGAAGTAGAAGAATTTTATCCGATCGCCACTTCAGGGTACATTGACCGTACCACTATGAATACCTGGGAAGACGAAAATGCCTACAAAGCCATTACAGGTAAAAACAAAAAGAAAATAGTCCTTGCGGGATTATGGACAGGCGTTTGTATCGTCGGGCCAGCCTTGTCGGCTATCGAAGAAGGCTACGAAGTCTATGTCATTACAGATGCCTGTGGTGATGTAAGCAAGGAAGCTCACGAACGTGCCGTTCAGAGAATGATTCAGGCGGGTGCACAGCCTATCACTTCTATTCAGTACTTATTAGAACTTCAAAGAGACTGGGGACGTCAGGAAACCTATGTTCCGGTAACGAACCTAATGAAAAAATACGGCGGTTCTTACGGTTTAGGAATTCATTATGCACACAACATGCTTAAGCACTAATTGAAAAGTTTACAGTTTACAGTCACAGTAAGCAGTACTAAGTGAACCGCAAACTGAGACTGTGACTGCAAACCATAAACCATAAACAATAAACAATAAACCAAAAACCACAAACCATTTTGACTTCAATAAAATCCATATCGCCAAAAATCACGATAATTATACTGTCTTTTCTATTGATGGGAAGCATGGCGTCCGCTCAGAATTTTAAGCTGTTGCGCTATGATGAAAATTATGAATTCCTAAAAGATTCAAGCCGAAATTTTTATGAGGACTTAAAGTTCGTTCCCTTAAACAAACAGAAAGACATTTATATTTCTTTTGGTGGTGAAGCGCGATATGAATATGTGGATTTCAACAATGAAGACTGGGGAAGGCTCAATATTGGTCATAACAATTTCCTGCTGCAGCGATACGATCTTCATGCCGATCTTCATTTAGGAAAAACGTTCAGGCTATTTGCACAACTAAGAAGTGCCTTGCAGGACGGAAGAAGCAACGGCCCGCGTGGTATTGACGAAGATCAGCTGAATGTGCAGAATCTTTTTCTGGATGTGAATGTCTGGAAGAAAGAAGACCAAAAACTAATCATTCGTGCCGGAAGACAGGAACTGGATTATGGTTCCGGAAGATTGATCTCGGTAAGGGAAGGTCCGAATGCGCGGCTTTATTTTACAGGAGGAAAAATAATGTACTCTTCCGCCCGATTTTCGATTGACGGATTTGCGATGATGGCAGACACCATAAACACCGGAGTTTTTGACAATAAAATGTCGAAACAGCTCAATCTTTGGGGTGCTTATTCGAAAATAATATTCCCAAAAGCCGGAAATCTGGACCTTTATTATCTGGGAATTAAAAGAAACGAATCAGTGTTTGAAGATGGAATGGCGCCCGAAAAACGACATACCTTAGGTACCAGATTTTGGAAATATGGCGGTGGCTTTATTTACAATCTGGAAGCTGCCTATCAGTTTGGACATTTTGGTTCCGGAAATATCAACGCCTGGACAGGTTCTGTTGATGTAGGCTATTCTTTCGAAAATATAAAATTCAAGCCCTCCATAAATCTTCGAAATGACTACATCTCCGGAGACAAAAACAAAAACGAAGGCACCTTGCAAACGTTCAATCCGTTGTACCCAAAAGGAGGTTATTTTGGTTTCAGTCCGCAGGTGGGTCCGGTAAACCTTATCGATATTCATCCTTATGCTACTATGGATTTACTGCCACAGTTAAAGATGCAGGTCGATGTGGTTTTTAACTGGAGGTATTCACTGCAAGACGGGGTTTACAGGCCAAGCGGAAGCCTAAATCTTCCCGGAAGTGCTTCGGCAGAACGTTATATCGGGACCGCCTATCTGGCCAATTTTTCATACAGCGTCAACAAATATATTTCGGTCGTCAGCGGGATTCAGTATTTTAAAACCGGTGCTTTTATCGACGACATAATCCCAAATTCCAAAGATGGTGTGTTCTTTAACGCCAGACTCGGATTTAAATTTTAACAACTAAATTTATAACTATGAAAAACATAGCAATTTTAAACCACTACAGACTTAGCTATTTTTCTGTATTTCTTTTGACATTTTTATTTACTGCTCCCCTGTCTTTTGCCCAAACGGCTCCTGAAACCAAAATGGCTGCACTTGGCTCAACCGTTACCTGGGGAAAAGTAGACGGCGTTGCCATAAACGGATTGGTTCAGGGTCCCTCTTCGGCTGAAGCGGAATTACAGGTGGCCTGTGTTTTTGAATACACAGAAGGAGACATCTTCAACCCTCCTGCCCTTCCTGCCAACCTAAACGGAATGGTTCATTTAGACGATGCCTTAAAAGGTATTATTACCGAATTGCGTAAAAGCGGCAAATTTACAGGACATTCTCTGGAAACCTTATTGATAACGCCTCCAAAAGGAACGCTGGCAGCCAAAAAACTATTGCTTATTGGCCTGGGTGACCGTAACAAATTTACGCCCGACCTAATGATCAGTGTGGGAAGTGTGGCCATGAGAGAAGCATTGCGTCTGGGTGTAAGCGATTATGCTTTTGCAAGCGATATCAAAGATGCGGGAATCGATTCTCCAACAGCTTTAATTGCGACCAATGTAGTCTTAGGCTCTTTTGAAGCCTATAGAACCCAAACCTTCCTGAAAGATAAAAAATTATCCGACCATAAACCTTTAAGCAAAATCATTCTGCTGGCGGGCCCTGCATTTTATACTGTTGCCGGGGAAGGAATCAAAGAAGCCATTACAAAACTTAACGCTAAATAATCGTATTATGAAAGCAGATCTGATTTTATTCAACGGCAAAATTCACAGTTTCAATGCGGAAACGCCAAATGTTACAGCGGTAGCCATTAAAGACGGAAAGTTTATTGCAGTAGGAAGTGACAGCACTATAATGGAATTTGCAGCAGCGGAAACCAAAATAATCGACCTTCAGAACAGAAGAGTGGTACCGGGAATCAATGATTCGCACATTCACCTGATCCGTGGCGGATTAAACTACAATCTCGAACTGCGCTGGGATGGTGTTCCATCTCTGGCAGATGCCCTCAGAATGCTGAAGGAACAGGTAGACCGCACTCCGAATCCGCAATGGGTTCGTGTGGTAGGCGGCTGGTCGGAATTTCAATTTGCAGAACGCAGAATGCCGACTTTGGAAGAAATCAATGCGATTGCTCCTGAAACTCCGGTTTTTATCCTGCATTTATACGACAGGGCGATTATGAACAGGGCAGCCTTAAAAGCCGTTGGCTATACTAAAAATACGCCGGCGCCTCCCGGGGGACAAATCGAACGTGATTCAAACGGAGAACCCACCGGACTTATTATTGCGACGCCAAACGCGATGATTTTATATTCGACTCTGGCCAAAGGTCCGACACTTTCTTACGAGCATCAAATCAATTCGACGCGCCATTTCATGAAAGAACTGAACCGTTTCGGAATCACCAGTGTTATTGATGCAGGCGGTGGATTTCAGAACTTTCCGGACGATTACAAAGTAGTTAATGAACTGAATGAAAAAAAACAGCTTACGGTAAGAATTGCCTATAATTTGTTCACACAAAAACCAAAACACGAGTTTGAAGATTTCGAAGACTGGATTGATACTGTAAAATTATATCAGGGAGACGACATGTACCGCCA
Organism: Flavobacterium cupreum; assembly: GCF_003996965.1. Classification (GTDB taxonomy): domain Bacteria; phylum Bacteroidota; class Bacteroidia; order Flavobacteriales; family Flavobacteriaceae; genus Flavobacterium; species Flavobacterium cupreum. Next base: position 210,311 of record NZ_QWDM01000009.1, read on the forward strand.
TAATGGTGCGGGCGAAATGCTGGTTTTTTCTGCTGCCGATTTTGAGGATTTCCTTCAGCCAAGACCTGATCTTCCTGAAACGATGGAAGCAGAACTGGAAAAAGTAGTGCGTCTTCTGGTAGAAAACCGCTGGCCGTTCCGCCTTCACGCCACCTACAACGAAAGCATTTCGAGATTTCTAAATGTCTTTGAAAAAGTAAATCAGGATATTCCGTTTAACGGGCTTCCGTGGATATTTGACCATGCCGAAACCATTGATGAAAGAAACATCGAACGTGTAAAAGTGTTGGGCGGCGGTATCGCCGTACAAAGCAGAATGGCGTATCAGGGCGAATATTTCACACACCGCTATGGTGCAAAAGCAGCCGAAAATACGCTACCCATCAAGAAAATGATCGAGATGGAAGTGCCTGTTGGTGCGGGTTCTGATGCGACAAGAGTCAGCAGTTACAATCCGTGGGTTTCCATGTACTGGATGACCGTCGGAAAAACCGTTGGAGGTTTGCAATTGTACAATGAAACCCGATTAAGCAGGGGAACCGCCCTGGAACTGTACACCAGAGGAAGTGCCTGGTTTTCACAGGAACAGGCCAAAAAAGGTGATATCAGAACCGGAATGTTTGCCGATTTAGTGGTTTTAGACCGTGATTACTTTGCGATCGACGATGAAGACATTAAAAAAATTGAAGCCGACCTGACCATTGTCGACGGAAAAATTGTGTATGCCAACGGAGATTTCTCCTCGTTTTCACCACCCCACATCCCGATCCTGCCGGACTGGTCCCCTACCAATATTTACAACGGATATCCGGTCAGAAGCAATTTGCAGGGCGCGATTGAAAAGAATGTAAAAGCAAACGCCAAACCAGGCCTGACTTCTCAGATACACAGCTGCAGCGGAAGCTGCGATGTTCACGCTCACAGTCATGATGTGGCCCGAATGAGCAATGTTCCGGTTAATAACTATACTGCATTTTGGGGCGCATTGGGCTGCTCCTGCTTTGCTTTTTAAATTTTAAAGAAATGATCGAAATTATAAAACAAATCCTGTATTCCGATTTAGGAACGTCATTCAATAACGCGGCACTTTTAGTTTTTAGGGTTTTACTCGCCGTTGAACTTTTCAGGGTTCACGGAATGAAAAAATTCCGTGTGGAAAACGGGCAAAGGGAACATGTTCCGAATCCGCTGCATTTACCGGAAGAACTAAATAGTTTAGTGGCCACTTTCTCCGATACCGTTGTCCCGTTCCTCATTATTTTAGGAATCGGAACCAGACTTGCCATACTACCAACAATTGGCGTGACAGCCGTCGGGTATTTTGTCGTGCACAGAAAAGATTCGCTCGAAGTGCGTGACGTTCCGTACATGTATACCCTCTCCCTTTTATTAATCCTGGCACTTGGTGCCGGAAAATATTCACTTGATTATTATTTATTAAACCTCCTTTAAAATGAAAGCCAACATCGGAATTAAACAAGAAAGCATCACAAAAGTAGCAGCTGTACTGACAACAGTTCTGGCGGACGAATTTGTACTGTATACGAAAACAAAAAAAGCACACTGGAATGTTGAAGGGCCTGATTTTTACAACAAGCACCTTTTCTTCGAGCAACAATACGAAACCTTGGATGACATTGTTGATACCGTTGCAGAACGCATCAGGACTTTAGGCCATTATGCTCCGGGAACACTGAAAGAATACCTGGCTTTAACCCATCTTACCGAAGAAACCAGAGAGAAAAACGACAGCACCGGTTACATCAAGGAATTACTGGCGGACCACGAAAGTATTTTAATCCACTTACGGGAGAACATCAACAATTTTGCTGCTGAATTACACGATGCCGGCACCAGCGATTATATCACCGGACTTTTGGAAAATCACGAAAAAATGGCCTGGATGCTTCGCGCCCACCTGAAATAATCAAATTATGGAAATTCAAAAAAATATTTGGTACGTTACCCTGTTGCTCACCATGATAGCAGGGTATTGCGATACCGTAACCTTTGTGGCCGCAGATTCGATCTTTTCGGCGCATGTTACGGGTAACTTTATTGTCTTTGCCTATCAGATTATCAAAGGCTCCGACCTGCATGCGTGGGTAAAACTGCTCACTTTTCCGGTTTTTATTCTGGCCGTTATTGCGGGAGGAAGAATTGCTTTAAAAAGTGTCAATCATTACACCATCTTATTCTGGGAAGGGATTCTGTTAGTTTTAAGCGGTATGGCGACTTATATTTTTGGTTATCTGGAAATTTTCTCCGAATGGACGATCTATGCCGTCGCTATGACAACCGTATTCGCCATGGGACTTCAGAATGCTTTTGGAAAATTGTATGCTAAGGAAACACACGGGCCGACCACCATGATGACGGGAAATGTAACACAAGCCTCTCTTGATCTTGGGAACCTCTTAAAAAATGGCTTAAAAGATGCTGAAGTGCTGCTAAGTTTTAAGAAACAACTGGTTACCATAACAGGGTTTCTTGTGGGTTGTTTTCTGGGGGCAATTGCCGGAAAATTTTTCGGTTTGGGAACGTTGGTTTTACCAGGAGCAGCCATGATTATATGTTACGGCTATCACCGTGAATAGTAAACAAAACAGGCATGGAGTTGCGGATTTCTGATAATATAGTATCTTTAAAAAATGAATTTTATCCCTTTTATTTCTGCCATAAAACACATAAGAATCTTATGTACAGCTGTATTATTTTTAGGTACGGGCATTTCCGTAATTGCACAGTCGAAGGAAGATCCTGAACAGTTAAAAAAGAAAATAGCTTCCGCTGAAAATGACAGCCAAAAAGTCGAATTGCTTTTGGCTTTAAGCACTTATTATCTTACGAAGCCCGGGGAGTTTAAAACAGATCTTGAGAGTGCCTATATCCTGAATATCCAGGCCAAAAACCTAAGCAATGACTTAAATTATAAATCCGGAAAAGGAAAAGCAATTCTTTTAGAGGCACAGATTTGCAGGGAAAAAGGTGATTCTGAAAAGGCATTGAAAAAAACAAAGGAAGCACTCGCCTATTTTCAAAAAAACAATGTAACGGAACAGCAAGGGGAAAGTTATAATGAACTTGCTGTTTATGAAAATGATCCGGACAAAAAAGCAATACTCAAAGAAAAGGCAATACAACTCTTTAAAAAATCGGGAGCAAAAGAAAAACAGGCCACCACACTAAAAGAACTTGGTGAATTATACAGCAGTAACGAAAATCCTGATAAAGCAGATGCAGTCCTGCAGGAATCGCTGGCACTTTATAAAACCATCCATTTTACGGAATTGCAAGGGGTTTACAATATACTTTGTGAAGTGAACACCCAAAAAGGAAATTACTCCGAAGCACTGAAATACGCCCTTTTAGCCGAAAAAACGGCCTTAGCCCTGCACGATAATTCGCTACAGCTAAGTTCTGTTTACAACCATGCTGCCGTAGTTTACTACTACTTACGCCAAAATGACAAAGCAGAAGAATATTGGTATAAAGCATTAGAAATTGCCAAATATTATAAGGATACCGAGTATGTCAGAACAATTGCCGAGAACCTGTGTTCATTGCTTATTCGCCAGAAAAAAGAAAATGATGCCCTGAAACTGATTAAAGAAATGCAGGTTAAGTTTCCAACATCGAATGTAGAACGAAAAATGGTTGAAAATTACCTTTTGTTTAATATTTACAGAATACAGGAAAACATTCCTAAAGCAACAGTTTACTATAAAATATTGAAGGACTACTATGGAGAGAATGCCGACAGAAACGGTAACAGCGTTGCAATTTTAAGAAGCTTTGCCTCTTACCAGTATCAAATAAAAAAATACGATGATTTCTACAGGACCATTAAACATTTAGATGCCCTTGCGGCAGCCTCCGGTAATAACAATATCAGATCCGAGAGTCATCTGATATGGTTCAAGGCAGACTCTTCAACGGGTGATTATCTGGGTGCGATCAAACATTACCAGCTGTATAAAAGCCTTTCCGATTCGGTTTTTAAAGGAGAGAAAAGCAAGCAGATTAACAGCCTTCAGGTGGAATTCGAAAGCGAAAAAAAGGATAAAAATATCGATTTGCTGACCCAGGAAGCCAAATTGCAGAAAATACAAATTCAGAACGACACTGTCGTACGCTATGTTTTCATTGGAAGCGTACTGGTTTTGGTACTTTTTCTGGCATTTTTGTACAATAGTTTCAGGTCCAAAAAGAAAAAGAACGAAGAACTGGAAATTCAGCGGCAACAGATTAACGAACAGAATGAACTGAATAAAAAAATGCTGATCGAGAAGGAATGGCTTTTAAAGGAAATTCACCATCGCGTTAAAAATAACCTTCAGATTGTGATCAGTTTATTAAACACACAATCTGCTTATCTGGATAACGAAGATGCTTTGATGGCCATACAAAACAGCCAGCACCGCATGCACGCCATGTCACTGATCCATCAAAAATTATATCAGTCTGATAATCTGGCCAATATCGATATGTCGTGGTACATTTATGAGCTGATCAGTTATATGAAAGAATGTTTTGATACCGATAAAAACATTACTTTTATTTTAGATACCGAAAAAGTATATCTTGATGTTGCTCAGGCAGTTCCGCTTGGTTTAATTATAAATGAAGCGATAAACAACGCGATTAAATATGCTTTTCCGTCCGACAGAATGGGTGAAGTGATGATCTCGCTCAAAAATATCGGAGAAAACAACTATCAGCTGATCATTACGGATAACGGAGTCGGGCTTCCCGATCATTTTGAAACCCTGGAAAGAAATTCCCTCGGCATGAATCTGATGATTGGGTTGAGCGATCAGATTGACGGGACTTTCAATATGGAAAATAATAACGGGCTTACGATTACAATTGCATTTACAAGAAACACCGAATTTGAAGAATCGTCTGAAAATCCGGAAATAATATAAATTTAGGTAATGAAGGAGAAAATTTTAATTGTTGAAGATGAATTTATTGTCGCAAATGATTTAAAAATCATGCTGGTCAAAGCGGGTTATCAGGTAACCGGTATCGCTTCTTCCGTGGTTCAGGCCCGAAAATTAATTGGCGAAAAAAGACCGGACTGGGTATTACTCGATATCATGCTAAAAGGAGATCTCACCGGAATTGACCTTGCCTGGGAACTGCGTGAATTGCAATTACCTTTTCTGTACATTTCAGCAAATACCAATCAGACCACTCTTGAAGCGGTAAAAGCAACACATCCGTACGGATTTATGGTAAAACCTTTCCGCGAAAGGGATCTTATTGTGATGCTGGACATTGCGCGATACCGGTTTGACCAGGAAAAAGGAGCATTTACAGCACTTCCAACAGCAACGGAAAATCAGGAAATTGAAGGCATTATCGGAACAAGTCCGCTTTTACAGGACGTGATTGAAAAAATAAAAATAGTAGCACCTGCCGAAACTTCCGTATTGATTCTGGGCGAAAGCGGTACCGGAAAAGAAAGAGTCGCGCATGCCATACACGACCTTTCCCTTCATAAATCCAATCCGATTGTAGTGGTCAATTGTGCTGCTTTGCCGCATTCCCTTATCGAATCGGAGCTTTTCGGACATGAAAAAGGAGCTTTTACGGGAGCCAATGCATTACGGATCGGAAAGTTTGAACAGGCCGATAACGGAACTATTTTTCTGGATGAAATTGGCGAATTGCCCTTAGATTCCCAGGTAAAGTTATTACGCGTACTTCAGGAAAAGGAAATCCAGCGGCTTGGCGGAAATAAAACCATTAAAATCAATGTCCGTATCGTCGCCGCAACCAACCGATCCTTAGAAAAAGAAGTCGCTGAAGGACGTTTCAGGCTGGATTTATATTACAGGCTGAATGTATTTCCAATTCAATTGCCGGCCTTAAAAGAACGCCGGGAAGATATTGAAGCGTTGTCCCTTTATTTTCTAAAGAAATATGCGGCAAGTGCCAGAAAAAACGTCAGTGCTATCAGTGCTTCAGCTTTAGAACAACTGCTGCAGTACGACTGGCCCGGAAATATTCGCGAATTAGAACACCTGATCGAAAGAAATGTACTGCTGGCCAAAACCACTGAAATCGAAAAATTTGATCTTCCGTCCCCTGCTTCGAATCCGGTACAAATGATTTCCGGACAAATGAAATCGATGGAGGAAATGGAAAAAGAACATATTATGAAGGCTCTGGAAACCTGCGACGGAAAAGTATCCGGACCGGGCGGTGCTGCGGAATTACTAAAAATGCAGCCGCAGACTTTGTATTCAAAAATGAAAAAATTAGGTATAAAACAAGGATATAATTAAAAAATTATGGAAACAATACAACTGGAATTAAACGAAAAAAAACACGGTGCTTTCAATCTCTATGTCGGGGACAAAAAACTCGGCGAAATGACCGTAAGCCTTAAAGAGGACGTACTAACGGTTTACCATACCGGAGTAGAGCCCGAAGCCGAAGGAAAAGGCTACGCCAAAAAACTTCTGGAAGAAATGGTCGCGTATGTGCGTGCCAATCATTTAAAAGTTTTGCCGCTTTGTCCTTACGTACACGCGCAATTCAAAAAGCATCCGGATGAATATGAGGATATCTGGGTGAAGAGTTAAAAAAAGAGTATAGAGTATAGAATAAAGAGTAAAGAGTAAAGAGTAAAGATTATAGAATATAGAGTAAAGAATATAGAATAAAGAGTAAATCTGCTCGATCTGCTGAATCTGCGGGAAAAAAAATCATTACTACTTATTAATTAAAAAATAAAACGCATGAATACAGAAATTATAACAGCCGGAGTTCCCTTAGCGGAGGCCAAAAAAGCCCTGATCATGATTCATGGTCGTGGAGCGGGTGTTCATGATATCCTTTCCGTTGCAAAATACCTGAATGTGGAAGGTTTTGCCCTGGTCGCCCCTCAGGCAGAAAACAGGAGCTGGTACCCCTATTCTTTTTTAGTACCGCTGGAAGAGAATGAACCTTCGTTTTCAAAATCACTGGACACTATCCATCAGGTAGTGGTTGCCATTCAGCAAAACGGAATTGAAAAGGAAAACATTTACTTTCTTGGATTTTCACAGGGTGCCTGTCTTGCTTTGGAATTCACAGCCAGAAATGCCGCGAAGTATGGAGGCGTTGTAGCTTTTACAGGCGGACTGATTGGTGATAAAGTATACGAGGAGCATTACAAAGGAAACTTCGAAAATACACCCGTTTTTATCGGAACCAGCGATCCCGACTTTCATGTTCCGGTGGAGAGAGTAAATGCATCTGAAGCACTTTTTGAAAAATTAGGGGCATCGGTGACTAAAAAAATCTATCCTGATATGGGACATACCATCAGTCAGGATGAAATCGATCTGGCCAACGAACTCGTTTTCACTAAGAAATAATGATACAAATTACAAGAGTTTACAGCGATGAAAATGGTGAAAGTCATTTTGAAGATTTCGAAGTTTCATTGAAAAACAACGGCGATATCGGTTTTTTATCGGATGATGAACCCGTGAAATCGATCGTTTTCAGGGAAGTAAAACCGGCGTATGATTACGATTTTCATAATGCGCCGGACCGCCAATATATTGTTTTACTCGAAGGAGGCGTCGAAATCGAAACTTCTCTGGGAGAAAAAAGAAAATTTGAAACCGGATCCATTTTATTAGTGGAAGATACTACCGGAAAAGGCCACAGGACAAAAAATCTGGAACCGAAACTGCGAAAATCGATATTTATAAAACTCTAATTTTAAGTAGCTTTTTGAATGTAATTCAAAACCAGTGTCAGGCTGAGCGGAGTCGAAGCCATTTCGGTGTAAAAAGCCTTCGACTCCGCTCAGGGTGACACTGATTTCTAAAAGAATAAAAATATAGATTTTTTAGATCCGGAAAAAAAATTTAACCGCAAAGTTCGCAAAGTTTTTATTATTTGGTTTTAAAAAAAGCAAAGTTCGCTAAGCATTGTGCTCATCTGGCTTTGCGAACGTTGCGTTTCTGACGATTACCATCAGAAAAAATCTTTGCGCATTTTGCGGTAAAAAAATGATTATAAAATGGAAAAAGAAACTGTACGAATAGAGAATTTCAGTGATGCCGTCTTCGCCATTGCCATTACGCTTTTGGTGTTGGATCTTCACGCTCCGGACATCACTGCGGTAAAAAACGGTGCTGAACTGCTTGCTTTTTTAAAGGGCGAATGGACCACATACCTTGCTTTTACACTTTCTTTTTTCAGTATTTTTATCATGTGGGTCAATCATCACAAAATCTTCAAGCAGATTTACAGCCGCAATACAGCGATCATGTTTGCCAACGGCCTCATTCTGTTTCTGGTTACAACGGTATCGTATCCTACCGCTTTACTCGCACGTTTTTTCAACGGGGAAGCGGCTTCGATTGCGGTCGCGCTTTACACCGGAATCTTTGTGCTGATCAATATTTCGTACAATCTGTTGTGGTACATTGCAAGCCGTAACAAAAAGCTTTTACGTCCCGGAATTACAGATTCGGCCATCAGAAAAATCAGGAATAATTATTTGTACGGACTGCCCACGTATGTAATTGCGTTTGGCATTTCCTTCCGGTTTCCTGTAATTGCTTTGGCCATCAGTATGCTTTTATTGGTTTTCTGGGCTATTTCTTCGGGAAAAATAAAGCTTGCACAGGAATAGGAATCAGCTTAGAAATATTTCTTTTTAATGCCCAGTTTCTGCATTTTTGAAATCAGTGTGGTGCCAGGAAGTCCCAATAAGACAGCTGCTCCCTGTGGACCGGAAATTCTTCCGTTGCATTTTTTGACGACATTTAAAATATGCTCTTTCTCTACTTCCTGTAATGTTTTGGGATAAAAATTGTTTCCGGCAGTCTCTGTTTCAGGTATAAAAACTGCCGGAAAAGTCATTTCTTTGATCACTTCCTCTTTGGCAAACAAAATACTTCTTTCGACCATATTTTCCAGTTCCCTGACATTTCCCGGCCATGCATTGGCCTTCATGCTGCTGAGGACTTTTTTAGAGAAACCTTTTATCTTTTTTCCGATTTTACCGGAATGTTTTTCAAGGAAAAAATTTCCCAGTATTTCAATATCTTCAGGACGGTCGCGCAAGGCAGGCAAAGGAATCGGATAGACATTGAGACGGTAATACAAATCACTTATGAAGCGCTCTTCAGCCACTTCTTTCTCCAAAGAACGGTTGGTTGCAGCGATAACACGTGCATTTATTTTGATGGTGTTTTTACCGCCGATCCGTTCTATTTCTTTTTCCTGCAAAACACGAAGCAGTTTCCCCTGCAATTCCAGGGGCAGCTCTCCTATTTCATCCAGAAAAATAGTGCCGTTAGCTGCCTGTTCAAATTTACCGATTCTTACCTCCGTCGCTCCGGTAAAAGCCCCTTTTTCATGTCCGAATAATTCACTTTCGATCAGATTGGCGGGAATGGAAGCGCAATTGACTTTGATCATTTTTTCGTTGGTAACCGCCGATAAGATATGAATCGCACTTGCTACTAGCTCCTTGCCGGTCCCTGTTTCACCGGAAATCAGGACAGTAGAAGGAGATGCCGCGACCTGACTGATCAATGCATACACCTTTTGCATGGCATCACTACTGCCGACAATTCCGTGAAAACTTTCGGCATTTAGAGGAGTTGTTTGTATTTTCTTTTCGGTAAAATTCTTTTTCAAAAGCTGCAATTCGGCAATTTGGCTTTGATATTCTTCTGCCAACTTAATATTTCGGGCAGTAATAGAAAGCTGCAGCCCGATACCGCGAATAATCCGGTTTGCTTCTCTGCTGAAAGCCGACGCATTTTTAAAAAATAAAAAAACGGCTTCGCGATTTCCTTTACTGTAAGGAAGACAAATCCCTACTCCGTTTTTAAATCCTTTGTCTGCTATTGTAGTGATGTAATCCGGAAAAGGATTCTTTTTGTCCGCTGAGGCTTTTAAATCAAAAACTACAGTATCGGCCGAATCCATACAGGACCCAAAAAAATCATCATTGATGGAATAGCTCTTTGGCGCTGCTTTTTGCTGTGAATAATGATAAAACACCTGATATACGGTTTCATTTTCAGCCGCCGTGGCAAAAATGAAATCATCAAATTGAAAATGTTCTTTCAGCAGGCTGCCTGCAACAGTATGAAATTCTTCCCTGGTCAAAGCCTGTGCAAGTGCGCTGCAAATCGACAGGATCAGCATTTGCTCTCTTTCCCTTTCCTGCAATCTGTTCATCATAATTGCAGTCTGATCGGCAGGTTTTTCCATAAGTACGAATTGGCAGGGCTATTGAATGCGGTTAATGCGTAAATTTAAGAAATAGCGCCTATTAAATTACTATTGATTTTTTAAATATAACATTTTGGACGCATAAAATTACGATATATCGTATCGTCAAAAGCCATAACAAACACACAAACACGTAACCAACAATACATTATACTAAACGGAACGTTATTTGGTTATTCGTTTACCGATAAAAAAATGTATCGGCTTTTTATTTCTTAATCTAGGTTAATCGATGCAGATTCATAACAGCCGTAAATTTGTAAAAGAAAATCAATAACAACTTAATACATAAAATACCATGGAAAATAAAATTTTAGGCTTACACCATATTACTGCAATTGCAGGGGACGCCAAACGTAATTTCAACTTTTACTCCAACATATTAGGATTGCGATTCATTAAAAAAACAGTGAATTTTGACGATCCCGGAACCTACCATTTTTATTTTGGTGACGAAGTAGGAAGTGCCGGAACGATCTTAACTTTTTTCCCTTGGGGAGAAGGCATTCAGCAAGGAAGAAAAGGCTCCGGAATGGCAACAGAAATTGGCTATTCCGTACCAAAAGGAAGTCTTGATTTCTGGCAGGCACGTTTTGAAAAATACAATGTAATCTACAACAAACCGGCTGAAAAATTCGGGGAAAAATACCTGACTTTCTTAGATCCGGACGGACTGAAACTAGAGTTAATCGAATCTAAAACAGAAGACAACAGAAAAGCCTGGGAGACTGACGAAGTAAAAGCGGATGTGGCAACAAGAGGTTTTCACAATATCACGCTTACGTTAAACAGTATCAAAGCCACTGCTGCGATCCTGACTGATATCTTTGGTTATAAACTGATTGATCAGGATGTAAACCGTTACCGTTATGCAACAGATATGGTAGAAAATGCTGCCATTGTGGACCTGGTCGAGCTCGCAGAAGAAAAACGCGGTCATGTGGCCAACGGATCGGTGCACCACGTTGCTTTCCGCGTGCAAAATGACGAAATTCTAATGCACTTCCGTGAAAAAATTGAAGCCTACGGATTGTCTATTACACCACAGATTGACAGACAGTATTTCCACTCGCTTTATTTTAGAGAACCGGGCGGTGTTTTGTTCGAAATCGCTACAGAAAACCCCGGATTCACTGTTGACGAAGCTTTAGAAGAATTAGGTCAGAACTTAAAACTTCCGGCACAATATGAATCAGACAGAGCTGCCATTGAAGCCCATTTGGTGAAGATTAATTAATTTTCAATCTCAGTTTTCAGTTTACAGTCGCGGTCTACAGTTTTCAGTCGCAGTCGCAGTTTTCAGTTTTACTGGCACTGTAAACTGAGACTGTAAACTGTAAACTGAGACTGAAAACTATTTCACCAGTACACTTTTATACTTCACGATATCTTTTAAGACAATACCTGTGCCTCTTACAACGGCTCTCAAAGGATCTTCTGCAATATAAACGGGTAATTCTGTTTTTTGGGAAAGCCTTTTATCAAGACCACGCAGCATGGCGCCTCCTCCTGCCAGGTACAAACCCGTATTGTAAATATCGGCAGCCAGTTCGGGCGGTGTTACGGAAAGCGTTACCATGATGGCATCTTCAATTCGCTGTATGGATTTGTCCAGTGCTTTTGCAATTTCCCTGAAGCTCACCCGTACCTCTTTCGGTTTTCCGGTAAGCAAATCCCTTCCTCGGACGGTTATATCTTCAGGAGCGTCTTCCAGGTCTTCCGTTGCGGCACCCACCTCAATTTTTATTCTTTCGGCAGAACCTTCCCCAATATACAAGTTATGGTGTGTTCGCATATAATACAGGATATCATTAGTAAAAACATCACCGGCAATTTTTATCGATTTATCGCAAATGATTCCTCCAAGTGCAATTACCGCAATTTCTGTAGTTCCACCGCCAATATCCACGATGATATTTCCTTTCGGCTGCATCACATCCAGACCAATTCCGATAGCAGCGGCCATAGGTTCGTGAATTAAGAACACTTCCTTTCCGTTTACGCGTTCGCAGGATTCTTTTACCGCTCGCATTTCCACCTCGGTAATACCACTGGGAATACAAACGACCATTCGCAGTGCGGGCGTAAAAAAGTTTTTCTTGATCTGCGGAATATTTTTGATAAACCAGCTGATCATTTTTTCAGAAGCATCAAAATCTGCAATTACCCCGTCTTTAAGCGGACGAATGGTTTTAATATTTTCGTGTGTCTTACCCTGCATCAAACTGGCCTCCTGGCCTACCGCAATAATTTTCCCGTTTCGAATATCCCTGGCCACTATGGAAGGACTATCTACTACGATTTTTCCATCGTAAATTATCAAAGTATTTGCGGTTCCCAAATCCATAGCTATTTCCACTATCATAAAATCAAATAAGCCCATAATATAGTTTTGTTTAAGAACGTTGATTGTTATTGTTTTATTCTCTCCAAAATAAGAAAATTCGAACGCAGCCCTAAAATTTAACAACAGCAGCCGTTGCAGATACGGTGAAATATTTCGTCGGAAAGGTCTGAGGTTTAAAATGATAAGCAGTATGGGGTTCGAATTGAAATGTGTTTTCCCAAACCGGAAGAATGAAGTGAATTTACGATTATTTTTCGCATAAACACCTATAAATTATGCAACTATAATTTATTTTTCTATAATAAATCCGAAAGATCTCTGGGTAAATTTGTAATACAGCTTTAAGAGTAATTCCGAATCGTAATTAATTTGAAAAAATACGATCGGCTTATTTCAGAAGAAAAATATAATTAATTAAAAAAAACAGCGTCATGGAAAAGCAAAACAGCAACGAATACGGTCACACAGACCCGGATTTTATTGATCAGAATACGCTGGTTGATGGAAATACAATTGAAAACGAAGATCAGTTCAGACATAAAACCAATACAGAACAACTACCCGAATTCGGAGAAAGTGATCCTGATTATATAGATCAGAATACGCCCGTTGATCCTGATAATTATGCAAAGGACGAAGATCCGTACCAATATCAGGAGGAATTCATCAAAGAGATGGAAATCACACCGACTGAATCTCAAAACCATTCAGACGTCAGATCAGAAAATGATCCGGACGACGAGTCAATTACCAATGATGATGACGATGTGATCAACAATGAAGACGAGGAAGAGGAAGTATAAAAGAGTAGGATTAGTAAACATATTATAGTTTCAAAGCAAAAAGGCGTACGTAACAGTAGGCCTTTTTTCGTGTTTAAACGCGGCAAAACAAGTACATAAATCACATTATTTTCTGTAATTTGTCTTTTTCTAAAACTCTTTAGAAACTTAAAATCCTTACATTTACCCGCTGGCTAACCAAATTACGCTGTACAAACAATCAATTCAGCAGCGTCAGGCCAATTAATTTTAAGCAGTCAAGATGGAAAAACATACTGTATCAGTAGCATCGTTACCCTTAGATGATCATACACTATCGAATATTCAAATTAAGAAAGCCCATTTGTTGCCGGATCCGGAATCGCGGCTGGATTCTATGGAAATGAAAGAAAAACCACTAATGGATGCGACCATTCCATACCGGGACCTGACAGATACCGCCAGCAAAAAAGAAAGTATTGCCCGGATTATTGATAAACTGGACGTGGAAACCAGTCTTAGATATCAAAGAACTGTAGAGGACACCTACTGCAATGTCTACTCTTACGATTACTGCTATTTTGCCCAAGTATATGTCCCAACAGTCTGGTGGACACCCGAATCCCTGGAAAAAATTCTGCAGGGACAAGATGTAGAAGCCGTTTTTGAACAAACCGTAGACCGCATTTATTCCAGTGCCATACACGACTGGTTTTTACAATGGGGACCGAATTTTGGGTGGGAAAGAATGTTTACCGCTGAAGAAATCCAGCAGAAGGTAAATGCCCATGGCGGAATTGGAATAATCTGCGCCAAAAGAAGGGAAAAAGGACTCTCCGGACATATTGTGCCCGTAGTTCCTGAAACTGATCTGCATCAGGCGTACCGTGAAAATGGTGTTGTGGTGTATCCGCTGCAGTCACAGGCAGGAAAACTGAATTACAATTACTTTTCGGAGGTCAGAAAAGACTGGTGGAATGATGAACTGTATTCCTCTTATGTGTTTTATTACCACGAATAAAAATACAATTCGCCGGATGGTTTCAACATTCAAAAAAAAATATTGATTATCAGTGAGTTAACTACTTGGAAATACGATAATAAAAAACTACTTTTGCAACTTAGAAAAAACAAGAACAGCAAAAGTTGTGATTTAGCCGTTCCCCTGCTTAAATTATTGATACAAAAGCGATTAATAACACTGGTAATTTTATAGCCTTATTATAAAATTTTACTCCTTATTTGATCTTTCCGTCGATAAAAAGTGCGAAATTTCTAAAATACAAATTCCTATATTTTTAAAAGTAAACGAAAACTTTTATAATGGAGGCAGTAATGTGCTTCATCCATTATAGGTTTCCTGTCTCTAATGGTAACGCGGATTTGTATCTTCAAATGAAATAATGCTTTAAAAATTATAATTAACCTTAAAAAAGAAAGTAAGTATAAATGAAAGACAATCAGACAAAAAAATATTATTGGGGAATAGGATTGGAAAACGAAACCTACATGCAGTTTGAAGAACCCCTGATAGTTTCTGGTGAATTTATACAAGAAAAAATTGGCTTTGAGAAATATAGTATTGATTACAGAAAATGCTATAAACCTGAAAGCCTGGCTCCTATGCTGAAAAAAGCTTTTAGCCTTACGGAAAGCTATAAAGTAAGCCGGATGATGAACAGTCATTCTCTGGAAAAGCTCGATATCAATTATCAGCACAAAACGTTATCGCCCATAAAACCATTAATCGATACGGAAAGTGGTGAGACGATTGCACAACCGCTTGAAAATCCGGAGTATCTGGGCAAATCGATTATGGAACTTTTCCTGGAAGATCAGCCGTACAACATTCAGAGTATGATTACCCAGAGAAACAAAACGATGGGATCTGTACATTTTGATGGTGATTCGATCGAATTTGTAACCAAATATTTTGAAAACAGAACCATCGCTGATTCCTGCAAAGAACTGAAAGCGACGAAAAAACTGTTTCTGGACAAAATCAACGAATCGTCTGTGCTCAACGGAAAATTAAATTTTCCGGATTACAACAACGGCCTGAATATGTTTATGACGAATCAGGAAAACCTGGTGTTGTTCAATAACGGAACGTACCATTTTCATATCACCTTACCGTCATTAACGGAAGACAGCAGAATTGTGGATTACAATGAATTTGAAAAAACACATGCCAACGCCATTTATTTATTACAATGGTTTGAGCCTTTTTTCATAGCCACTCTTGGAAGTCCTGATATTATGGGCGTGATCAGTGATAAATACAGCTTAGACAAAAAATTTACTTTGGGTTCCATGAGAAATGCCATGTCCCGTTACATTGGCGTGGGAACTTACAATAAGGCAATGCCAAAAGGCAAAATCCTAACCTACAAGGTAGACGATTTCAGAAAACTGCTGAAATTTGAAAAAGAAGAAAACATTTGGTGGCGCGATCAGATTGAAGCCGAAATGGAATATGAAATGCTTTCGGAAGTGGGACTTGATTTTAATCAGGAAAAAATGTACCAGAGCGGTTTCGAATTCAGAAGTTTTGACGAATTCCCGGCGGAGTACTTAAACGATGTTCTTTTCTCCATTATTCTGATTTGCGAACATTCCCTAAACCTGCCTGATGTGCAGTGGGGACACGACAGCAAAGCGTGGAATAACCTGGTTTTTAAAACCTTAAAAATGGGTTATGCTACTGAAATCAATGAAGAGGAAAAGAAAGAGCTTCTGGATTTACTGCAACTGTTAAATCCATCAGATTCTAATTACAGCACGCTACAATCAGAATTTGAAGCCATCACCATGCTCGATCAATTTTTCTTTAAAATTCTGGCTGTTTTACATGACAAATACAAGGACAACAATTTCTGCGTGGATGCGATGTACGGACAAAAAGCAAGTTTCCCTCCAAAATGGGACAACTTCAATAAATACCAAACCGAAAGGCATTTACAGCAAATCGGTTCGTTCTGCGATAACTAAAATATATCCAAAAAATACAAAAACGGGACAAAGAAAAACTTCTTTGTCCCGTTTTTTATTCAAGGAGATTTATACTCAATAACAAAGTGCCATAAATTATCAAATAACAAAATAACAATTGTTGTCCAATTATCAAATAACACAATGCTTTAAATTACCTGATTGTCACCCTCAGCGGAGTCGAAGGCTTTTTTCACATGAACGGGGCTTCGACTACGCTCAGCCTGACACTGTTTTTGATTACATTCCATGATCTAATTATCTAGTTATCTCACTTTCCAATTATCTCATTTCCAATTATCTCATTTTCAATTATCTCATTTCCCAATTATCCAATTATCTCATTTTCAAATTATCTCATTTTTCCAATTATCTCATTTTCCAATTATCTAATTACCCAATTATCTCATTCCCAATTATCCAATTATCTCATTTTCCAATTATCCAATTATCTAATTATCTAATTAAATCAGGGAATTATTCTATCATTTCTTAACCTTTCAAATAATTCAAAAAACGAATCTTTAGTATCCTTATACCCCGTAAACCCTAACTTTCTGCTTCCTGACATATCAGTCATCACTTCCAGCGGACGCCCTAAATCAAGATCCGTATGCCATGCCGATGCTAGCTGATCCAGGTTTCCTTCGATCAAATGGTTTTCTTTTGTGATGGCACGCCAGCTTTCATGTTTGGTATTTAGTACTGTTTCCAGTGGCTGAATCGTCCCGCTGTACCCCTCGAATTCAATCTGAAACCACTCCGCAATCTTTGGCCAAAGCCATTTCCAGCGAAAAACATCTCCATTAGCGGTATTAAAAGCCTGATTGTGGGCTTCAGGAGTACTTGCAGCCCATATAATCTGGTCGGCCAGGATTTTAGCATCCGTAACATCAGAGACCCCTTTCCATTGTGCTTCTGAACCCGGCCATACAAACGGAGTTCCTTCCTGTTTGCAGATCGTCGCGTAAACTGCTAATGTAGTTCCGAGATTCATCGCATTCCCGATCGTTTTTCCAATCAAAGTATGCGGGCGGTGTACATTCCAGCTGAAGCCATCACGCGCAGCAGCTTCATACACTTCATCTTCCTGAGCGTAATAAAAATTGGGCAGGTCTAATCGCGGCTGTTCTTCCCTTAATGGAGTTTCCGGTAACGTTCCGCTTTTGGCATAAGCGTCAAAGGGCCCTAAATAATGTTTTAAGCCCGTTACTAAAGAAACATGTTGTATGGATTTTTTAGGAGATAATACGTCCAGTACATTTCGAACCATGGCGCTATTGACCCTGATATTTTCGTCTTCGGTATCCTTTCGCATCCAGGTCGTAAAAAAAACATGTGTAGGCGCAATATCTTTTAAGGCAGCCGTTAATGATTCGGTATTAAGCAAATCAGCGGCAACCGGAATCAAACCTTCGGTATCACTTTTCGGATTGCGGGAAAGTCCAAAGACAGTCCATCCTATTTCCAGCAGTTTTTTTGCAAGATTACTTCCGGCGATACCGGTTGCTCCTACCACCAACGCGCTATTGCCTGCTGTTTCCTGTATTGGTAATTTTTGAGAATTCATAAGTACTTTATTTTTTACAAAGGTACTTTCAAAACAGGCTTCGGGAAGATGACTTAAAACAAGAAATTCAATTGATCCAGATCAACTATTTGGGTCCAATGATGACGTTTTTCTTTAACCTGCTTAGTGTTTCCGGCGAAAGGCCAAGATACGAAGCCAATAAATTTTGGGGAATCCGCTTCATCAGATCAGGGTTGTTTTCTACCAGATGCCTGTATTTTTCTTCCGCAGTATGGGTATGCGAACTTATTAATCTCCGCTCTTTTGTAATTAAGCTGTTTTGAAAAAGCAAACGGAAATAACGGTCCATTACAGGAACTTCAATCGTTAAATTTTCGAAATCTTCCCTCGTAATGAGCAGGACTTCCGAATCTTCCATAGCATCAATACTGTAAAAGGAAATGCCGCCACTAAAGAAACTGCTCATATCTGATGTCCACCAGCCTTCCGGTGAAAACTGGTTGATATGTTCATTGCCTTTATCATCGGAATGGTATGATTTTAAAAGTCCTTTCGAAACAAATGTAAGGTAGGTACAGACATGGCCTTCTACCACGACAAACTGTTTTTTCTTCAGTTTCTTAGGTTTAAAAAAAGTCTTTATTACTTCTTTTTCCTCCTGCGTTAACCGGACTTTTTCTTCAAGATGTTTAAAAATGATATCGTACATTCTGATGTTTACTTTAGGAATTATGAAGTTTAAACAAATGTAGGGTATTTATTTTTTAACTTAAATGATCCCGATAACAGACTTATTGAAAACATGATTAAGAATACCATTTAAAAATATCCGGTAACTCCAAATTTAGCGTGAACCTAAAAACACGTATTTATACTTTAAGCGGAAAGCCACAAATGGATTAATTTTGGTTCATTCTAAAATCGATCTCACTCCTAACCTGCCAAAATATGCCCTGGATTATTCTTGAAAAACTATGGAAACGCACGCTGCATCCCACCGGCTTAGCTGGTGCAACTGACAGTCAGGACTGGGATACCGAAATGAAAACGCTCTATCAGCTGGGTATTGGCATGGAAGATACGTTACAGTTTTTATATTTTGAAAAACCTGATTTTGAAACCTTTAAAACCTGGATTACGGCTAAAAAGAAAAACGAAAACAGCGGGGCTGAGGATTCTGAGGATAAAGTGCTTTCTGAACAGGATCTTGAATTCTGGAATCAAAATGGCTACGTTATTGTAAAAAACGCTATTTCGAAAGCAGATTGCGAAGCTACCCAGCAGGCGATCTGGGATTTCCTGAAAATGGATCCCGCCAACAAAGAAACCTGGTACAATCGGCATGAAAATCAAAAAGGACTGATGCTTAATTTTTCAGATCATGAAACGTTAAACCGCAACCGGTTTTCCCCAAGAATAAAAAAAGCATACGAACAGCTTTATAACACCACCAAAATTTACAAAACGATTGACAAAGTGAGTTTTAATCCTCCTGAAAATGACTCATTTGTTTTTTTAGGAAGTCCGCTGCATTGGGATACGAGTTTAAGGCAGCCCATTCCGTTTGGGCTTCAGGGCCTGCTCTACCTCACCGATTGCGGAATTCACGATGGTGCATTCCATTGCGTTCCCGGCTTTCATAACGAAGTAAAAGACTGGCTGAAAAACCTGGAACCACATGAAAATCCAAGAGAAAAAGCAATTCAGACTTTACACCCAAAACCCATCACAGGAAACGCCGGCGATTTTATCATCTGGAACAATACCTTACCGCACTGTGCCGCTCCAAACAGGGGAAAAAGCCCGAGAATGGTTCAGTATCTTACCTATTTCCCGGAAGATTATGATACGTCGGGGGAATGGCTGTAATTCCTCTCAGCAGCACTCCAGCGAGAATCTTTTTCCGGTATTGCGGCAGCTGCATAACTTCGCATCAGAATACTGAAACCGACCACTATTTTTGTTACAATTTAGAACAATCCCGTCCATACATCCTACTCTAATCTGTGCTATTTTTGCAGGTGCGATTTTCAACTTCTTAAGAATCAATGAAAATCAACTAATAAAGCTGCCCCTAATTTAGTTCCGGATGAAAAAAATGCAATATGCCATAGTAGATATCGAAACCACAGGCGGTAATGCCAGTGGCAGCCGGATTACGGAAATTGCCATTATTATTCACGACGGCACAACTGTACTAGACAAATACGAAACACTCGTAAATCCGCAAAAAGAGATACCGCTTCCGATTTTTGCCCTAACCGGTATTAACAACGAAATGGTACAGCATGCCCCTATTTTCGATGATATTGCCGAAAAAGTACTGGAACTCCTGACCGACAGGATATTCGTTGCCCATAATGTCAACTTCGATTATTCTTTTGTGCGTCATGAGATTGAAAAGGCGGGTTTTAAATGGACCGCCCGAAAACTTTGTACCGTTCGCGCTGCCCGAAAAATTAAACCGGGACTGAGTTCGTATAGTCTCGGCAATCTTTGCAATTCACTGGACATCCCCGTAAAAGACAGGCACCGCGCTGGAGGAGACGCAGCTGCAACGGTCATCTTATTCGAACGATTATTAGCATGGGATGACGAAGGCGTGATTTCAAAAATGATCAAAAATACGGCACAGGACCAGCGTTTGCCACCCAATCTGCCGCCGAAGGATTTTGAACAGTTACCGGAAAAACCGGGCGTCTATTACTTCTACAACCAACTCAAAAAAGTAATCTACGTCGGAAAGGCCATAAACATCAAAAAACGTGTGGCGTCACACTTCAGTGGTCACAATATCAATCCGCAAAGACAAAACTTCCTGCGGGATATTCACAGTATTTCTTTTGAGGTCTGCGCCACCGAACTGATGGCGCTGCTTTTGGAATGCACGGAAATCAAAAAGCTTTGGCCTGCCTACAACAGAGCCTTAAAACGTTTTGAAGCCAAATATGGACTCTATCAGTATGAAGCCCGCAATGGTTATCGATATCTGGCAATTGGAAAAATGGGGAAATTTCAGGACAGCATTGAAGTTTTCAACAGCGAATTTGCTGCCATCAACCTGCTGCGCTCCCTCTCCGAACAATTCGATATTGACTATCGGTTCTGCAAATATTCAAAGCCGGAACTCGGAGAATTTCTGCCCCAAAAAGATCCTACCGATTTACCCGATGCCGCTTCCCACAATTCCAAAATCGAAAGGGCGATCGACTTTTTCCTGAACAGCAGGTCTACGTTCGCTATTGTCGATAAAGGCAGATCAGCTGAGGAACGCAGTTGTATCTGGGTCGAAAAAGGCCATTTTTACGGCATGGGATACATCACTTCTGATGTTGCGATTACAGAGCCTTCTCAGATAAAAGATTTCGTCACCCCGTACGCCAGTAATCAGTATATCATGCAGCTGATTGATACTTATGCGAAAAAGTATCCGAGGAAGGTGTTTTTTAATAGAAATTGCAAATTCCGGTTATATTGATCACCCCATTCCGTTTTAAAGTGAGCACCTGATTCCAGTTCAAAATGACCACCTAATTCCGGTGCAAAGTGAGCACCTCCGTTTTGATTAAAAACTATATTTTTTC